>NZ_CP026386.1:5795000-6313552 GCF_002934345.1 Pseudomonas sp. PONIH3 | reverse complement strand
GAATCACCGCTGCAGAGGATCACCAGTTCGGCAGGGGTCTGGCCGAGGTCGGCGATGCTGTCGTCCGGCACAAAACCGCCCGGCTGGGTCCGCAGCAGGTGCATGGGTCAGGCGCCCAGGGCCTGGCGCAGACGCGCTTGCAGGCGTGCAGCATCCAGGTCCTGGCCGATCAGCACCAGGCGGGTGATCCGTGCTTCCTCGCTGCGCCAGGCGCGGTCGAAATGCTTGTCGAAACGGGTGCCCACGCCCTGGATCAGCAGACGCATCGGCTTGCCGGGAATGGCGGCGAAGCCCTTGGCGCGCAAGATGCCGAACTCGGTGACCAGTTGTGTCAAGGCGTCGAGCAACAGGCTTTCGTCAGCCTCGGGCAAGTCGATGGAGATAGAGTCGAAGGCGTCGTGGTCATGGTCGTCGTGATCATCGCCGTCGTGGTGGCTGTCGTGGTGGGTACGACGGCCGTCGATATGTACCTCGGACTCGGCGCCCACGCCCAGCAACACTTCCAGCGGCAGGCGACCACTGCTTGCCTCGATCACCTTGACCGCCGGCGGCAGTTCCTCGGCCACTTCGGCACGGACCTTGGCCAGGCCGTCGGCATCGATCAGGTCGGCCTTGTTCAACACCACCAGGTCGGCGCTGGCCAGCTGATCGGCGAACAGCTCATGCAGCGGCGATTCGTGGTCCAGGTTAGGGTCGAGCTTTCGTTGGGCGTCGACCTGGTCTGGATAGGCGGCGAAAGTACCGGCCGCCACGGCCGGGCTGTCGACCACAGTGATCACCGCATCGACCGTGCAGGCGTTGCGGATCTCTGGCCACTGGAAGGCCTGCACCAAGGGTTTGGGCAGGGCCAGGCCGCTGGTTTCGATAAGGATATGGTCGAGGTCGCCGCGGCGCGCTACCAGCTCGCGCATCACCGGGAAGAACTCTTCCTGCACGGTGCAGCACAGGCAGCCGTTGGCCAGCTCGTAGACACGGCCGTTGGCTTCTTCCTCTGAGCAACCGATGCTGCACTGCTTCAGGATCTCGCCATCGATACCCAGTTCGCCGAACTCGTTGACGATCACCGCGATCCGGCGGCCCTGGGCGTTGTCGAGCATATGGCGCAGCAAGGTGGTCTTGCCCGAGCCGAGGAAGCCGGTGACGATGGTGACGGGAAGCTTGGCCAGTGTTTTCATGTCGCAATGCCCTTGGCAGCAGTGGCGCGGGCATGCAGGACGACAGCCCCGGGTCGAGTCGCCCTGGCTGGTTCGCCACCGGATCACCCCGCCCGGTTGAAAGTCGAAAACGTTGCGAGGCAGGTCTCCTGGCTTGCACCGCCGGCCTTCTCAGCCAGTGGGATGGCGCCTTCCCGCGCGTGCGCAGTGGCTATGCCGATCCTTCATCAGTGCCTACAGTTGCGGGGGCAGCCGCGGCTTGTACCGCGTTCCCGTCTTAGCCCGGGCCAACGCCCGGGAACCTCGAACCGGCAAGGCTACGCAGTGCCTGCCTGACGGTCAACCGCCACAGCGATTGACGCAGGCCCGGCCCCGTGATTTGCTAACGCATTGCGTTCAGGTGCCCCCAACGGGGGTGAAACGGGAAACCGGTGCGTCGCGCGCCCTTTGAAGAGGGACGACAAGGCCGGTGCTGCCCCCGCAACGGTAAGCGAGAGAAGCATCCAGACCACTGTGCCCCCGCATGGCATGGGAAGGTGATGCTTGACCAATGGAGCCCCACTCCACCTCGCCAGCCCGGAGACCGGCCTGACATGCTTGCAGAACACCCCGCGGTGGGCGGGCGCTGTCGTATCACCTGGGCCAACCGTGCCCGGGGGCGTCGCGCCTGCCCGTTGCCACAACAAAAGCAGCAGAGGACGCGTCATGCCCATCACCCACGCCAAATCCAGTATCGCCACCCCCATCAGCCTCAGCCAGCGCCTGATCGTCGCGGTCGGCGCCACCCTGCTGGGCCTGTGCCTGGTGTACTTCGCCGGTTTCTCGCACATCGAGGCGGTGCACAACGCCGCCCACGACACCCGCCACAGCGCTGCCTTCCCTTGCCACTGAGTACGCCCGCATGATCACGCGCATCGCCCGTACCGCGGGTTTCAGCGGCCTGCTCGCCGCCCTGCTGCTGACCCTGCTGCAAAGCTTCTGGGTCGCCCCGCTGATTCTCCAGGCGGAAACCTATGAAACCGCCGCCCCCGCCGTCGAACACCATGAGCACGGCGAGGCGGCAGCACCTCATGAGCACAGCGCCGAGGCCTGGGCGCCCGAAGATGGCTGGCAGCGGGTCCTGTCCACTACCGGTGGCAACCTGGTGGTAGCCGTCGGCTTCGCTCTGATTCTCGCCGCCCTGTACAGCCTGCGCACCCCAGGCCGAGTGGCCACCGGTGCGCTGTGGGGCCTGGCGGGCTTCGCCGTGTTCTGCCTGGCGCCGACCCTGGGTCTGCCACCGGAACTTCCGGGGACAGCCGCCGCCGACCTCGGCCAGCGCCAGACTTGGTGGATCGGCACCGCCGCCGCCACCGCCGCGGGCCTGGCGCTGCTGGTCTTCGCCCACCATTGGCTGTTCAAGGTGCTGGGTGTCGCCCTGCTGGTAGTCCCTCACCTGATCGGCGCGCCGCAACCAGCGGTTCATGAAAGCTTGGCCCCCGAAGCGCTGGAAACCCAGTTCAAGATCGCATCCTGGCTGACCAACGCCGCGTTCTGGCTGGCCCTGGGCCTGCTCAGCGCCTGGTTGTTCCGCCGCTCCAGTCAGGCCTGATGCGCGACCTCGCTCGCCCGCCGGCGTTATATGCCGGCTTTGGCTGCCGGCGTGGCTGCCCGGTCGAAACACTCGCCGTGCTGCTGCGCCAGACGCTGACCAGCCACGCCCTGCCTCTGTCGGCCCTCAAGGCCATTGCCAGCATCGAACCCAAGGCGCGCGAACCCGGCCTGCTGGCGCTGGCCGAACGGCTCGGCCTGCCGTTCATCTGCTTCGACAGCAGCCACCTGGCAACCTTCGAACCGCTGCTCAGCCAGCGCTCGACAATAGCGTACGCGCAGACCGGCTGCTGGGGCGTGGCCGAAAGCGCGGCGCTGGCCCTGGCCGGGCGCAGCGGCACCGAGCCGCGCCTGCGCGTACCAAGGCAGGGGTTACGAGGCGCTACCCTGGCCCTGGCCATCGGCGGATAATCCGCTCCTTTTACCTGCAAGGAACCCCCATGACGGTCTATTTCATCGGCGCCGGCCCCGGCGATCCCGAGCTGATCACGGTCAAGGGCCAACGCCTGATCCGCCAATGCCCCGTGCTCATCTACGCGGGCTCCCTGGTACCTGCTGCGGTGCTCGAGGGGCACCAGGCGCACACCGTGCTCAACAGCGCCGAGCTACACCTGGAGCAGATCATCGAGGCCATGCGCCAGGCACATGCCAACGGGGAGGATGTAGCCCGCGTGCATAGCGGCGACCCCAGCCTGTATGGAGCCATCGGCGAACAGATCCGCCACCTGCGTGAGCTGGGCATCGACTACCAGATCGTCCCCGGCGTCACCGCCACCGCCGCAAGCGCCGCGCTGCTGGGCTGTGAGCTGACATTGCCAGGCGTAGCGCAGACGGTGATCCTCACCCGCTACGGCGACAGCTCGCCGATGCCGGCCGGTGAACAGCTGGCCGATCTGGCCCGCCATGGCAGCACCCTGGCCATTCACCTGGGCGTACGTCATCTGGAGCGGATCGTCGAACAGTTGCTGCCGCATTACGGTACCGACTGTCCCATCGCCGTGGTCCATCGCGCCACCTGGCCAGATCAGGACTGGGTCAAGGGCACCCTGGCGGACATCACCGAACGCGTGGCCGCCAAGGGCTTCCGACGCACCGCGCTGATCCTCGTGGGGCATGTCCTGGGCGACGCCCCCTTCGCCGAATCCGCCCTGTATCGCGCCGGCCACGCCCACCTCTATCGGCCCGGCCCGTGAAGCGATTGCCGAGCGGGCAGCGGCGGCGCACACTGGGCTTTCCAACTGGATGGAAGCCCTGAACATGCTCGACCTGCGCCCCAACTGCGAATGCTGCGACACCGACCTGCCACCTGAAAGCCCGGATGCGCTGATCTGCTCGTTCGAGTGCACCTTCTGCCGTGCCTGCAACACGCAGCACTTCCATGACCGCTGCCCAAATTGCGGCGGCCAACTGGTGACGCGCCCAACCCGCGTGGGCAAGGTACTGGGCAACAATCCCGCCTCCGCACTCCGTGTACTCAAGCCCCACGCGCCCTGCGCCTGAAGCCCCTGTGCTCGAACCTTGTTTGTAGGAATTTTCCACATCTTGGCGCGGGTTTTTCAACACCCCTATACTCGCCTATTACCAAGGGTGCTGAATATCCGTAAGGTGCGCGCTGCCCAGCAAGTCCGCGGCCCGGAACCTTGAAGACAAGGCTGGAAGCGGGATGCACTTTGACAGGAGCTACCTGAATGACATCCGTGCTGTTGGTCGATGACCACCACATCGTGCGGCTCGCCGTACGCATACTGCTTGAACGCGAACGCTTCACCGTCGTGGGCGAAACCGGCAAAGGCAAAGAGGCCGCACGCCTGGCCGAGCAAACCAAGGCAGACGTGGTCATCCTCGACATCGGCCTACCGGACCTCGACGGCATGGAGGTGATCAAGCGTCTCAAGTTGATCGCCCCTCCGCCGCGGATCATGGCACTCACCGGCCAGCCCGCCGATCTCTACGTGCGCCGCTGCATGGACGCCGGCATCTCGGCCTTCGTCAACAAGGACGAAGACCTCGATGCCCTGGTCTTTGCCCTCAAGGCCTTGGTCAAGGGCTACTCGACCTTTCCGCAGATGGCAGTCAACAGCAATACCCTGGAAAGCGAGACGTCGCGCCTGGGACTGCTGTCCAACCGCGAAATGGAAGTGTTGCGTCGGCTCAGCGCCGGCCAGAGCAACAAACTGATCGGTGAACAGATGAACCTCAGCGCCAAGACCATCAGCACCTACCGCGGCCGGATCATGGAAAAGCTCAAGGTCGAGTCGCTGGTGGAAATGGTCGACCTGGCCAAACGCAACAACGTGGCCTGAGTCATGAACAAGGGCGCCCTGCTGTGCCTGCTGCTGGCCATGCTGCCGGCACTTCCCGCGCACAGCGAAGCGCACAGCGAAGCGCACAGCGAATCCCGACATCTTCTGGCCCGCGCCCTCAGCGCGGCGCCTCCCTTGACGCTCGCCGCCTCCGACCGTCAGTGGCTTGCAGAGCGTGGACGCCTGGTGCTGGGCAGCTCGCGCCCGGACTACCCCCCCTTCGACATCAACAACAGTCAGTCCGACTACGAAGGCCTGAGCGCGGACTATGCCGGCCTGATCGGCGAGCAGTTGGGCGTGCCGGTCCAGGTGCGCCGTTATCCAAGCCGCGAGCAGGCGCTGGCGGCGCTGCGCGCTGGCGAGATCGACCTGCTAGGCAGCTCCAATGCTTTCGAAGCCAATGATGCGCACCTGGCCCTCAGCCTGCCCTACGCCGACGACCTACCGGTCATCGTAACGCGCAAGAACCAGGCCCTGCGCGACGGTGACGACCTGGCCGAGCTGCGCCTTGCCATGGTGGATCACTACCTGCCCATTCAGGCGGTGCGTCGCCTCTATCCCCGCGCCCGGCTGGAGCTGTATCGCTCGACCCTCGCCGGGGTCGCCGCCGTGGCCCTGGGACAGGCCGACGCTTACCTGGGTGATGCCATCAGTACCGACTATGCAATCGCCAAGGGTTTCCAACAAACGGTCAAGGTCGATCACTTCGTCAAGGCCCCGGCCAGCAGCTTTGCCTTTGCACTGAACCAGGACAACCTGCGCCTGTTGCAACTGGTCGACCTCGCCCTCGGGCGCATCGCCGACAGCGAACGGCTCAACATCCTGCGCCGCTGGGCCGGAGGCAGCACCAGCCTGCTGCTCGACCGCCGCCTCGATGCCTTGACCCAAGAGGAGCGAGACTGGATCACGCAACACCGGCAGGTCAGCGTGATGATCAACACCACGCTGGCGCCCCTGAGCTTCACCGACGCCCAGCAGCAACCACGGGGTATCGCCTTGAACCTCCTGGAGCGTATCGGCCTGCGCACGGGGTTGCGCTTCAAGGTGGTCGAATCGGAGTCTTTCGAGGAGATGGTCGAGCAGGTCGCCCAAGGCAAGGCGAACATGATCGGTGCCATCGGCTACGGCGAGCACCGCGCGCAACGCCTGCGCTACACCCGACCCTACATGATCAGCCCGCGGGTAGTGGTCACACGGCGGGATGCCCCGTCCCTGGAACCGCAGCAACCACTGAAAGGACTGCGAGTGGCGCTGCTGCGCGGTTCACCGTTGCGCGAAGGCCTGGAACGCGAGTACGGCGAACTGCGGATCGTAGAAGTGGAAAACCCCCTGCAACTGATGGAGGCCGTGGCCAATGGTAATGCCGACGTCGCCCTTGGCTCGCACATCAACGCCAGCTATTTCATCAACCAGGTGTTCAAGGACCGCCTGCGCATTGCCGGCCTGTACGGTGATGAGCCGGCCCTGGCAACTTTCGCCGTGGGTCCTGCGCAGCCGCAGTTGCAGGCGATCCTCGACAAGGCTTTGCTGAGCATTCCACCTGACGAACTGGAACAACTGGTCAGTCAATGGCGAACCAACGCAGCCGTCAGCGACATCCCCTGGCGCAACTATCGCACCCTGGCCCTGCAGGTACTGGTTCTGGCCGCCCTGTTGCTGGCTGGCGTGGTGTTCTGGAATACCTACCTGCGCAAGCTGATCCACCAGCGCAGCGAAGCCCAGCGCGCTTTGCAGGAGCAACTGGCGCTCAGCCGCGGCCTGCTCGAACAGCTGCGTCAGGCCAAGGACGATGCCGAACAGGCGAGCCGGGCGAAAAGTACCTTCCTGGCGGTCATGAGCCACGAGATCCGCACTCCGATGAACGCGGTGATCGGCCTGCTCGAGATGGCGCTTGAAGACAGCCAGCACGGTCATAGCGACCGCCAGGCGCTGGAGGCGGCTCACGGTTCGGCACTTGGCCTGCTCGACCTGATCGGCGATGTGCTCGATATCTCGCGTATCGAGTCCGGCCATATGACGCTGCAACCCGTGGCCTGCGACCTGGTCGCGCTGATCCATTCGACCCTGCGGGTGTTCGAAGGCAGCGCCAACCTGAAAGGGCTGGTAATGACCGCGCTGCTGCCCGACTCGCCCACCTGGTTGCTCGTCGACCCGCTGCGCTTCAAGCAAGTTCTGTCGAACCTGGTGAGCAACGCCATCAAGTTCACCGATCAGGGCCATATCGAAGTGTCGCTGACCATCGCTCCGGTCGACGGCGGCATGTTCGAGATCACGCTGCAGATCAAGGACAGTGGCGTGGGTATCAGCAGCATTGACCAGGCCCGCCTGTTCACCTCCTTTTCCCAGGTCGATGGGCGGCAGGCGCGCCAGGGCGCCGGCCTCGGCCTGGTGATCAGCCGCGAGTTGTGCGAGCTGATGGGAGGCGAACTGAACATGAACAGCATCGAGGGGCTGGGGACCCAGGTTGCAGTGCACCTGACACTGCCCGGCGCCGCGCCTCCTGGCACAGAAACAACCGGCAACGCCTTGATCGAACCCGGCGCAGGCCCCCTGCAGGTCCTGATCGTCGATGACTACCCCGCCAACCTGCTATTGCTCGACAAGCAACTGCGTTCACTCGGGCATCAGGTGACCCTCGCCGAGCAGGGCAAGGCCGCGCTGTCACTCTGGCAGGACGGCCGTTTCGACGTGGTCATCACCGACTGCAGCATGCCGGTCATGGACGGCCATGAGCTGACCCGGCAGATACGCGCTCGGGAGCGCGAGGCAAACCTGCCCGCGGTTCGAATCATTGGCGTGACGGCCAATGCCCAGGCCGAGGAGCGCCAGCGCTGCCTGGACAACGGCATGGATGAGTGCCTGTTCAAACCGATCGGCCTGCAGGCGCTCAAGGCTTGCCTGCCGCTGGCCACCGAGGCACCCCGCGCCAGCGGCTTCGATCTGGCGCAACTGCGCCACCTCACCCAGGACGATGATCGGCTGGTCAAGCGCCTGCTGGAGCAGTTGGCGCAAAGCAGTGCCGAAGATCTGCAGGCGCTGCACGCGCTCGGTGACAACCCGTCGGGCGCCGCCCTCGCCCCGGTCGTCCACCGGGTCAAGGGCGGCGCCCGAATGCTCAAGGTCAAGGGCGTAAGGCAGGACTGCGAGGCCTTGGAACAGGCCATCGCCCAAGGGCAGCCGGTGGAGAAGGGGCTCGCCCAGTTACGGGCAAGCCTGCATACCCTGGAGCTCGAACTGCGTCAGAGCCTCAGTGCAATTGAAGGGTCGAACTGATCTGGCTGATGGCGTCCACCACGTGCCTTGAGCCCTCTTGGATCTCCATGATCACCGTACCGGCTTCATTGGCCAGTTCCACACCCAGGCCGGTGCGGGTCAGGCTTGACTGCATGCTGGCCACCGCGGTCAACGACAGGTCATGATTCTGTCGCACCACCTCGACGATCTCCAGGGTCGCCTTGCTGGTGCGCGCAGCCAGGTTGCGCACCTCGTCGGCGACCACGGCGAAGCCACGGCCATGCTCCCCGGCCCGGGCCGCCTCGATGGCGGCATTGAGCGCCAAAAGGTTGGTCTGGTCAGCGATGCCCCGGATGGTCAGGACGATCTGCCCGATTACTTCGGACTGCTTGCTCACGGCATCGATGGTACGGGCGGCATCATTGAGCTCGCATGAGATCTGCTCGATCACCTCGACTGCCTGCTGCACCACCTGGGTACCCTTGCGCGCGCAGGCATCGGTCTGCACCGAGCTGGCATGGGCGGCGTCGGCGGCGGTTTGCTGGGTGCTGATCTGATGGGTGATGTCGCTGGCGAACTTCACCACCTTGTACAGCCGGCCCTTGTTGTCGAAGATCGGGTTGTAGGAAGCCTCGAGGTAAACCGTCTGGCCCTGTTTGTTGACCCGCTCGAAGCGATGTGAATGGTACTCGCCACGGTTGAGCGACGCCCAGAAATCGCGGTACTGGGATGATTCGCGTTCATGGGGCAGGCAGAACAGCCCATGGTGGCGCCCGACCACTTCCTCCAGGCGATAGCCCATGGTGTCGAGGAAGTTCTGGTTGGCCTTGATCACTCGCCCAGCCGGGGTGAACTCGATCACCGCCATCGAACGGCCGATAGCCTTGAGCAGGCTTTCGCTCTCGTGCTCCTCGATCACGTGGCGGGTAATGTCGGAGGCCACCTTGATCACGCTGGTCACCTGCTGGCGCTCGTCGATCACCGGCATGTAGCTGGCTTCCAGCCACACCTCGCGCCCCGCCTTGTCCAGGCGCTCGAACGTACCGCCGATAGCCTTGCCCTCACCCAGCTCGCGCCACAGTTGCTGGTACTCGGCACTCTTGGCATAGGTCGGGTCGCAAAACAGCCGGTGGTGCTTGCCACGTAACTCGTCGGCGCTGTAGCCCATGGTCTTGCAGAAGTGTTCGTTCGCCTCGAGGATCGTGCCATCCGGCGTGAACTCGATCATCGCCATCGAGCGGCTGATCGCTGCCAGCTTCGCCTCCATGCCCGCCAGGGCCTGCCGGCAGCGCTGGATCTCGACCAGATCGGACTTGCGATGATATTCGAACATGAGCCGGGCCTCCTGATTCCACGGATGTCCTGAGCATAGATCGGCGGCCAAGGCCTGCAAGCGATCTGATATCACTTTCGCATTAGGCATTTGTGCCGTCTGTCAGGTCAGGACCGCGGTTCACCTCGCTACAGGCTCTGGCTGTCATCAGAACTGCACACCGCGGGTCAGGCCACCGTCGACCAGCAGGTTGGTGCCAGTGATGAAGCTGGCTGCGGGACTGGCCAGGAACACTGTGGCTCGCGCCACCTCGTCGGGTCGAGCCATGCGCCCCAGTGGGTTGGCCGTCAGGCTGCGGGCGAACACCTGGGGCTGCTCCTGCTCGATACGCCCCCAGACACCGTCGGCGAAGTAGACATTGCCGGGGGACACGCAATTGACCCGGATGCCCTCTGCCGCATGACGCGCCGAGAGCGTCTTGCCATAGTGGGTCAGGGCAGCCTTGAGCACCCCGTAGGGTTCGTCGAAATTGCTCAGTTCGCGCCCGGACACGCTGGAAATCAGCACCACCGCCGCTTGCGCGGACTCCCTGAGCCAGGGCAGCGCCGCCGTGACCAGCCGCACGCTGCCCAGCAGGTCGGTCTCGAAGGCCTGCCGCCATACGGCCGCCTCGCTGCCATGGGCCAGGGCACTGACGTTGGGCACGACGATGTCAACCCCGCCCATGCGTTCGGCGGCGGCGGCGATCCACCCCTCGACTTCGTCGGCGTCGGTAATGTCTACCGCCCTGCCCCAGGCGTGCCCGTTCAACTGCGCCTCGGCCTGGCTTACTCCGGCCTCGTCCCGGGCGCAGAAGGCCACCTGGGCGCCTTCGCCAAGGAAGCATTCGACGATTGCCCGGCCGATCCCGCGCGTCCCGCCGCTGACCACGACTCGGGCACCTTGCAGTTGCAGATCCATGTACTGATTCCTCTGGCTGGTTGGATTTGCCGGCGAGTCTACGGCGCGGAATCAGCCAGAGGCTGTATTGGTCCCACAAAAGCGCCGCAGTTCGACATTGTCGAACCTTGCACTGCGCTGCGCCTGCACGCTGCGACGATTGCAGGCACAATGTGCAGCCATCGCACAACGGGATCGCCCATGACCACCAACCCTCGCCAGATACAGTCCCTGGAGCGCGCCATGCGCTTGCTCGAACTCCTTCGCGCCGAAGGCGGTCGGGCACGCCTGAACGACCTCGCAGTGCGCAGTGGCCTGGGCAAGAGCACCATCCATGGCCTGCTCGACACGCTGATCTCGCTTGGCTATGTCACCCGCGAGCAGCGCTTCTACGCCCTCGGCCTGCGCCTGCGACAGCTGGCTCAGCCGCTGAACGAGACCGAGCAGCGCCTGCGCCAGGCCTTCACGCCAGCATTGCGTGCTTTCGCCGAACTGTGTGGCGAAAACTGCTTCCTCGCCGTTCCCGGGGGCACCCGAGCCTATCTAACGCTGGCGGCGCTGGATAGCCGCGGCCTGTCCCTGCAACAGCCGCTGGACAGCCGTCGCGATGGCCTGGCCACTTCAGCGATCGGCAAAGTGCTGCTGGCCCATGATCGTCAGTTGGCCAGGCAGTTGTTCCGCACTCGAGCGGTTCCGGAAACCCTTGCCCAGGAACTGCACCAGGTCGCCAACCAAGGCTTCGCCCTTGACCTTGCCGCCTCGCGCCCGGACCTGCACTGCTTCGCCCTGCCCTTGCGCCTGCGCGGCCAGGTGGTGGCCGCGCTGGGTGCCGGTGGTCCCGCGCAACGCCTGCAGGCGCCGGTGATGCGTCGCATGGCGACACGGGCGATGCGTTCTTTGTTCGATCTGGTGAAATGCTGACGACGCACCAAGGGCCGCAAGTGCCCGCACCGCATCGACTGCACTGGGGGCAGGCAGCCACCAACGTTCACGCAGCAGCCCCCATGAATCAGGCCCCTCTTCTATACTCCCCCAGTATCAGGTGCACGATGCCCCGCAAGAGGGATACCCATGAAGATCGTAGTCACCAGCATCCTCGTCGACGACCAGGCCAAGGCCCATGCCTTCTACCACCATGTCCTGGGCTTCGAGCCCAGGCACGACATCCCCATGGGCAAGTACCGCTGGCTCACCCTCACCTCCCCCAATGACCCCAATGGCGTCGAGTTGCTGCTCGAGCCCGATGCCCATCCAGCGGCGAAGACCTACAAGGCCGCCCTCAAGCAGGACGGGATTCCCGCCACTTCGTTCGGCGTGCGCGATATCCAGGCTGAATATGAAAGGCTGTGCAAGGCGGGCGTGCACTTCACCCAGTCACCTACCCCCGTGGGCCCGGTCACCGTGGCCGTGTTCGACGACACCTGCGGCAACCTGATCCAGATCGCACAACGCCATTGATCAGCTCTGGGCCGCCGGCAACCGCAGGGTGGCGCACAGCCCGCGCGGCGAGGCGTTGCGCAGTTGCACACTACCGTCCAGGCGTTTGATGACGGTGCTCACGATCGACAATCCCAGGCCGGCACCATTGGGCGTGTCCTTGCTGTAGAAGCGCTCGAATACCCGCTCAAGGTCCGCCGACTCGATACCGGGGCCTTCGTCCTGGACCTCCACCACCAACACCTGTGCATCTCGGCGCAAGGCGACACGCACCCGCCCCCCAGGGGGCGAATGATCCACCGCGTTGGTCACCAGGTTCTGCAAGGCGATGGCCAGGGCACCGGCATCGCTGAACACGCGATAATCAACGCCTTCGGCGATCTCCAGAGAGGGCTCCTGACCGCGTTCGAGGATCCACGGGGTCAGCTCTGCCAGGGTTTCGGTGGCCAGTACACCGAGATCGATTGCGGCCCAGTTGCGCTGCGCCAGGCGAGGTTCAAGGCGGGCCAGGGTCAGCAGTTGGTTGACCACCCGGGTCAGGCGGTCGACGCCTCCGATCAGATACCCCAGCGCCTTGTCGCGCTCAGCCTCACCGGTGGCCGCCTGGGCGTTCTGCGCGTGGAGGCGCAGAATCGCCAGCGGCGTGCGCATCTCGTGGGCGGCATCGGCAATGAAACGATGTTCTCGGCGCAGCAATTGCTCGATCTGCGCAAGCAACCGGTTGATCGCCGCCTGCATCGGCTCGAGTTCCTTGGGCAACGGCACCAGCTGCAGAGGTTCCAGGGACTCGGCGTGCCGGCCACGGATCACCCGGGCCATGTTCTGTAACGGCTGCAGTCCCCAGCCGATGGCCGCCCAGACCAGCAGCGCCAATGCCAGGCTGCCGAGCAGAAACGGCATCAGCGTGTGGCGCACGATCCTGTCGATCAGGTCGTAGCGAACATCGTTGCGCTCCCCCACCCAGATCAGCCAGTGCTTCTCCGGTACCGGCAGCACGAAACCACGCCAACGCTGCCCCTGAACCAGCATGTCGGAAAACCCCGGCGTGCTCGGTGGCACCGCGAAAGCGGGCGCGCTGGGTGTATGCACCAGCAAGGTGGCCTGGTCGTCCCACACTTGGAAGGCCAGCTTGCTTTCGTAGGGATGGCCGACCCGGTGCCGCCCCGCCTTGCTCAGCGCCTCGTCGAACGCCTGGTACAGCGCCTGCCGGTTCTGCTCGTGCACGGGCAGGCTCATCACCCCCTGCAGCAGGCGAGCGTTCTGCGCCAGATGGGCATCGTAGACCTCGGTGATTTCATGGCGGCTGTCGTGGTAGTTGTACAGCGCCAGCAGACCGCTGCCGACCAGCAGCAACAGCATGACCCGCCACAGCGTGCGCTGGCGCAACGAACTCATGCGCGCCCCTCCACCAGGTAGCCGATACCGCGCACCGTGCGGATCAGGCCGTTGAATAGCTTCTTGCGCAACTGGTAGATATTGACTTCAAGGGTATTGCTCTCAGGCTCCTCGTCCCACCCATAGAGCAACTGGGTCAGGCGCTCACGGGTGAAAACCTTGCCCGGCTGGGCAAGCAACTCGTGCAGCAGCAGATACTCCTTGGGCGTGAGTACGACTGGCTGGCCGTTGTAGCGCACCTGCTGGGTCGTCGGATCCAGGCTCACGCCGGCATGCTCGATCAGCACCCGGGCGCGGCCTGCGCTGCGCCGCAGCAGCGCGCGCAGGCGGGCCTTGAGTTCGTTGAGGTCGAAGGGTTTTACCAGGTAATCGTCGGCACCGGCATCCAGACCTGCGATGCGATCCTCCAGCCCGTCGCGCGCGGTGAGGATAAGCACCGGCATGGCGTTTTCCGCGGCGCGCAGCCGACGCAACAGTTCCAGGCCATCCAGACGCGGCAACCCCAGGTCCAGCACCAGCACGTCGAAGCTCTCGACGCCTAGCGCATGCAACGCACTCTGGCCATCCTGCAACCAGTCGAGGGTGTAGCCCTCCAGCCGCAGGCCATCGCAGATTCCTTCGCCCAAAGCGGCGTCATCCTCAACCAGTAGCAGGCGCATGCTCAGTCCTGTTTGTCCTCGATGGCCTTGAGTAAAGCATCGATTTCCCCGCGCCGGCCCTGGTCGGCCAGCCCGCGTCCTGGCCGCGGCGCGGCGTGCAGGGCCTTGTCCAAGGCAGCACGGGCTTCACCGTAGCGGTTCTGCCGGTACAAGTGGTCGGCCCAGAAGTAGTTGCTGTCGATACCGTCGGGGTTGATCGCCAGGGCCTGGCGCAGCATCGCGTCGGCCTTGTCCTGGTCACCGAACCCCAAGGGCCAGCCCGGCACCCGATCGTACAAAGCCCCCAGGCTGGTGTAGGCCGACCCTTGCAGGGCCTTGGGGTCCAGCGCCAACGCCTTTTCCAGGCTGGCACGGGCGGCCTTGACTTTACCCAGCGCGCCGAGCCCGCCTGTGGCGCCAGCCCAACTGCTGTTGACGATGCCCTCCCAGATCAAGGGTTCCGCCGACCCCGGGTATTGACGGACAAACCCTGCCGCTTCCACGGCCAGCGCCTCGAACGCTTTGGCGCGCTGCGCTTCGGGCAATTGGTACTGAATCTGCGCCCAGCGCTGCTGCACCTCGCTCAGGCGCTGGTTGCCGGCTTGGTCGAGGGCCCAGACAAGGGGCGAAAAGGCCAGCACACCGGCCAATAGCAGACGTTTCATTTGCCTGACTCCTTGCCCGGATGGGCGCTAAAACGACGAATCAGCGGCAGTTGCTTGCGCAGGGCACGATCAACCAACCCCGGCAGCATGCCGTTCAAACGCACGAAGAGTTTTTCCGGCCAGCCGAGGTACACCTCGCTGCGCTCGGACTGGACCGCATCGAGCACCGCGCGGGCCACATCCCGCGGCTGGTCCACGCCGACCTTCAGTGCCTGGTTGAGCGCCGTGGCGGCATTGCTGTTCATTGCCGTGCGCGTTGCTCGTGGCGCGGCATATAGCACGTTCACCGGGGTGTCGGCCAGCTCGCGGCGCAGTGCTTCGGAAAAGCCGCGCAGCGCGAACTTGCTAGCGCAGTAGGCGGCGTAGCCGGGGTAGCCGATCGAGCCGTAGGTAGAGCCCACGTTGACCACCAGGGCCCGAGGCTGATCGCGTAACAGCGGCAGGCAGGCACGGGTCAGCTGCAGTGCGGCCTTGAGGTTGATATCCAGCAGCTCGTCGAGAGCCGCCTCGTCAAGCTGGTCGAGCAAGGCGAAGCGATTGATCCCCGCAGCGTTGATCAGCACGTTGACACCACCCATGGACCGCGCCGCCGCCAGCACGTCCTCGCGGCTCTGGGCACAGCGCAGGTCAGCCGCTTGCCAGCGCAATTGCTGCGGATAACGGTTCATCAACTGCGCCAGCGGGCCAAGGTGTCGGCTTACGGCCAGCACCCGGGCGCCGGCGGCACACAGCTGCTCGGCCAGCTCCAGGCCGATTCCGCCGCTGGCCCCGGTCAACACCACCACGCAATCAGGCAAGCGCATGCCGCACCTCACTCTGGCCTGCACGTGGCAGGTGCTGGAACATTTCGGTGTACAGGCGGTATACCACCTTGGCCGCATGGATCACCGCCTGCTGATCGCCACTGTCGTCCAGGCGGTCCATAAGGCCGCGGTAAGTCACCATGTGATCCTGGTCCAGGGCGCCGTGGGAACTGAGGTAG
Organism: Pseudomonas sp. PONIH3; assembly: GCF_002934345.1. Lineage (NCBI taxonomy): Bacteria > Pseudomonadati > Pseudomonadota > Gammaproteobacteria > Pseudomonadales > Pseudomonadaceae > Pseudomonas > Pseudomonas sp. PONIH3. The sequence goes on along the minus strand of NZ_CP026386.1, from coordinate 6,297,942 downwards.
CTGAAAGCCTTGTCCGCAAGCCCCAGGCTACCCTGTATCCTGCCGGCAGCCTGGGTGGCCAGAGCGATGCTGGTGCCCTCGAGCACATTGACCATGCCGAACAGCCCCACCGGGTTACCCCGAGCGATCAAGTCGTAGAGGAAGGCGACCATCAACTCGATCGGCAACGCGGGACGCCCATCGCGGACCTTGTCCGGGTCACCGCCACAGGCGGCGATGTCGTTGAGGATCCAGCGTTCGTGGCCGTATTCCTCCTCGATGTACTCGCACACGGCGCCACGTAACCACTCGAGACGCGATGGCAGACGGGCGCCACAGGCCATCATCAACGGTACGGTATGACGCACATGGTGGTAGGCCTGGGTCAGGAAGGCCACATAACCCTCCAGGCTGACCACGCCACCCAGGGCATCGCGGATCACCGGGACACTGAACAGCGCTTCGCGCTCACTGGCGGTCTGTGCTTGCAGGTTTTCGAAAAAGGACATGGCGAACCTCATGCTTGTTGGAGAATGGACAACAGGGACTGGTAATGCAGCAGGATCGCCTCGCGGCGTGGCCGGCCATTGGCGGTGAGAGTCCCCGCCTCGGCATTCAACGGCTCGAACAAGCGTCGCCAGGCATGGACCCGGGCATAGTCAGGCAGGCCTTCGTTGCACTGGCGAACCGCACGCTCGATCTGCTCATCGCTGGCCTGCGGGTCCAGCGGCCAGAGCAGTGCCAGGTTGCCCGGCAGGCCCTCGCCATGCACAAAGGCCTGGGCGATGACCCCGCCCTGAGTCAGCTCGGCCTCGACCCATTCAGGGTTGACGTTGCGCCCGAAGCTGGTGATGAACTGGTGTTTCTTGCGCCCAGCCAGGTGCAGGTAGCCGTCGCGGTCAAGCTGGCCGAGGTCCCCGGTCGGCCACCACTGGCCATCGAACGCGGGTTCGCCGAGGTAACCAAGCATGCTAGAGCCGGCCACCAGCACCTCGCCATCCTCGGCGATGCGCACCTGGACATGGGGCAACGGCCGGCCGACACTGCCCAGGCGCCGCGCCCCGGGACGGTTCAGGCATACCACCGAGGCGCACTCGGACAAGCCGTAGCCTTCGTACACAGGCAGGCCGACCGCTGCGGCACGCGACAGCAGGCTGGCCGCCACCCGGGCACCGCCCACGGCGACAAAACGCAACGGGCCGACACGCATCGCCCCCCGCTCGATGGCCGTGACCAGCCCCAGCAACAGCTGCGGGACCAGGATCAGGCTCTCGGCGCCGCTCAGGGCGATCACCCCCAGCAGACGCGCGAAGTCCACCTGGCTGGCGCCGCGGATACCCAGCTGCGCCTGCGGATAGAGCATGACCACGGCGCCGGCCAGCAGCGCCGCGTACACCCCCAGGTTTTCCAGCAACACCGGCAGCGGCAGCACGGCAAGGTACTTGCCCGGCGCCGCCTCCCGGCTGGCCGCCTCAAGCTCGCGGGCGACGCGCAGCATCGACGCGGCGCCCAGGCAAACGCCCTTGGGCGCACCGGTACTGCCGGAGGTGTAGGTAATCTTGGCGGTGCCGAGCGGCAGTTGCGGGGACACAAGCGGATCACGGTGCCAGAACTGCGTGCCACGGGTGAACCCACAGGCTTGCAGCTCATCGGCAAGCGCGCTGTCGGCCAGCACCAGTGAGACGCCCCCCTGCGTCAGGCAGTGGCGTCGCTGGGCCGCACTGAAAAAGCCCGGCAGCAGCAGCATCGGACGCTCGGCCAGCAACGCGGCAAGGTCCCAAAGCACGGCTTGCGGACCGTTATCCAATGCCACGGCGAAGGTGCCGGCAGGTTGTTCGCGCAACCAGTCCGCTCGCAGGCGCACTTCACTCAGCAACTGCGCGTAGCTGAACCGTTCATCACTGCCCAGCAGCGCCGGTTGCTCGCCACGGTGGCGGGCATGGACCTGCAGTGTTTCGAAAAATGCCTCGATATCATGCGGCATGACCGCTCTCCTGATTCAGCACCGGCAGGCCCAGCCGTTCGAACACGCCGGCGCGGGCCAGAGCCGTGTGGCCTAGTCCGATATTGCCGACGTACACCTGGGGTTGCTGCGCGTAGTAACTGCCCCAACTGCCGGACTCCTCGCCCAGCCGGTGCGCAGCCGCTTGCGCCACGACCGTGGGCTCCAGCCCGAGTCGACGGAAACTGTTGAGCAAGGTCGCCGCCCCAGTGAATGCGACCCACTGCAGGCCGCGGGCCGCCAGCAGCCAGGTCACCGCGACGATCATGATCCGTGCGCTGCCGGCACTGAGCGCGGCCAGGTTGCCCACCTCCACCAGCTGCTCGCGGGTGATCGGCGCCGCTGCCACGTTCGCCACGGCGTTCTCCAGCGGCACATCGAGGTAGCGCTCCAGGAACAACGGTGTACTGCCAGCTAGGCGTACGCCGGCGGCTGCGATCAGCCGGCCATGGCGATCACGCAGCCCCAGCAGCTCGGGCATGTAATGATGCACATCGGCGTGATGCACGCAGGCGAATCGCGCATGAATGAATTGCTCAAGTTCAAGTCGACCTGGCGTTTCCGGCCCATGCAGCAGTAGTTGGGCCTGGTGTTGCGCATGGCTGCCAATGGCCACGGGAAACAGGGTGTTCCAATTCAGCTCGGTCATGACGGGCCCCCGCTCATTTCAGTGGAGGCAGTATCGAGGGCGAATCTGAAGCCAGTCTGAAGTCTCGCGATCGAGGTGCTGGCGCCCCTCGCTGGGGCTGCTACATTGCTGACTTCCCCGGCGCAGCCAGAACAAGGACACCCCATGCGCTACGAATTCAGCGAAGTGTTCAACGACCTGGTCGACTATTTCCTGCTGGGCGATATCCAGTTGCTCGAACAGTTCAAGGAAGACCAAGACCTGCCCGATGACCTGGCGCGCGCGTTCACCAGCAGCGACAGCGGCGACCTGGCGGTGCAACAAGGCGTGATCCTGCCGCTGGCCGGCGTCGACAACCTGCCCTACCGCATCCTGTTCACCCTCGACGAACGCACCCCGGCACTGCTCGAACCCGGCAGCCGCCTCAAGCACCGTCGTCCGGGCCATATGCTGAGAGTCGAACACGGCGCCGTGATGCTCTTCACCTGGCGCATCCTGCAGCACTTCACCAACAAGACCCTGGGTGATCTGCTGGCGCGCTACCAGGAGCCGGGGCGGCCGATCATCGAGCTGGACAACGGCTGGTATTCGGTGGAAGTGCTCGCGGGCGCAGTAGTCCGCGACGGGGTGTACGAACCGGCGTTCGAATTCGTCATGAAAAAGACCTATGCGCGGCCACAGGCCTTGGAGGTGGATGTCGGCTACCGGTATACCTTGCGCGGGTACTTCGACTGACCAGGGCCGCTGCTGCGGCGTGGAGCGAGCCATCGCCGCAGCAGCAGACTGTCATCGCTCAGGTGTGATGGATATCCCGATCCTTGGTCTCGAGCAGGAAGAAGATACCCAACACCGCGGTCATCACCGCAATGATGATCGGATACCACAGCCCGTAGTAGATATCCCCGGTGGCCGCCACCATGGCGAAGGCCACCGTCGGCAGGAAGCCACCGAACCAGCCGTTGCCGATGTGGTACGGCAGCGACATCGAGGTGTAGCGGATCCGTGCCGGGAACAGCTCCACCAGCCAGGCGGCGATCGGCCCGTAGACCATGGTCACGTAGATCACCAGGATGGTCAGCAGCAGCAACACCATCGGGTAATGGATCTTCGCAGGGTCGGCCTTCTCGGGATATCCGGCCCCTTTCAGGGCACCGGTCAGCGTGGCGGTGAAGGCGTCGGCCTGAGTCTTCAGTTCAGCCGCGGCCAGGCCAGTGCCCTCGAAACTCGGGATCACCCGCTCACCGATACGGATCTGCGCCACGCTGCCCGGCTCGGCCTTTTCGTTCTCATACGGGATCGCCCGCTTGGCCAGCAGGCTCTTTGCGATGTCGCAGGAACTGGTGAAGCGGGCCTTGCCCACCGGGTCGAACTGGAAGGCACACTGCCCGGGGTCAGCCACCACCACGACCGGGTTCTGCTCCTGGGCAACGAACACATCCGGGTTGCCGTACTCGGTCAGCGCCTTGAAGATCGGGAAGTAGGTCAACGCGGCAATGATGCAGCCGGCCATGATGATCTTCTTGCGCCCGATGCGGTCGGACAGGCTGCCGAAGACGATGAAGAACGGTGTGCCGATCAGCAACGAACCGGCGATCAGCAGGTTGGCGGTCTGCGGGTCGATCTTCAGTGTCTGCAGCAGGAAGAACAGCGCGTAGAACTGCCCGGTGTACCACACCACCGCCTGGCCGGCGGTGCCGCCGAGCAGTGCCATGATCACCACCTTGAGGTTGTCCCAACGGGCAAACGATTCGGTCAGCGGCGCCTTCGACGCCTTGCCCTCGGCCTTCATCTTCATGAACACCGGCGACTCGTTGAGCTGCAGGCGGATGTACACCGAAATCGCCAGCAGCAGGATCGACAGCAGGAACGGTATCCGCCAGCCCCAGTCCTCGAACGCCTCGGTGCCCATGGCCGTGCGGCAGGCCAGGATCACCAGCAGCGACAGGAACAGCCCGAGGGTGGCAGTGGTCTGGATCCACGCGGTGAAGAAACCGCGCTTGCCCTTGGGCGCATGCTCGGCCACATAGGTGGCAGCGCCGCCGTACTCCCCGCCCAATGCCAGCCCCTGCAACAGCCGCAGGGTGATGAGGATCACCGGCGCGGCCACGCCGATCGTCGCATAGCTGGGCAGCAACCCGACCACCGCGGTGGACACGCCCATGATCACGATGGTGATCAGGAAGGTGTGCTTGCGCCCGATCATGTCGCCCAGGCGGCCGAACACGATGGCGCCGAACGGCCGCACGGCAAAGCCGGCGGCGAAAGCCAGCAAGGCAAAGATGAACGAGGTGGTCTCATTGACCCCGGCAAAAAAGTGCTTGGCGATGATTGCCGCCAGCGAGCCGTACAGGTAGAAGTCGTACCATTCGAACACGGTGCCCAGCGAAGAGGCGAAGATGACCTTGCGCTCCTCCCGGGAAATGCCACGTTGGGGCGCGCTACTGCCCGTGGATGCGCTGTCAAGGACCGCCATGGGTCGCCTCCGTCTGGTTGTGGTAGACCGGAGTGCTCCATCAGGTAGCCAAAGCACGCACCCAGGCCCAACGGCATTGCAGGCTGCGCGAAGCACGACGAGGCATCGGCCTCGAATCGCGGCAAGTCACTTCAAGCATAATCGGCCTTTGCACGATAGCCACTCGCCTGAGTGATCGAGCGCCGAAACGGATAGGGAACCGGCAATGAGCGAAGCACGGCACGGCGCCTGGCGAGGTCGGCTCTGGCTGGCCGATGATCACGGCCTGCTGCTCGGCACGGCGGGCCACACCGGTGTCCATGCCCACTATGCCCACCAGGTAGTGCTCGCCCTCGAGGGCCAAGCCTGCCTGCAGGTCAATGGCGAAGAGCACCGCGGCGACATGCTGGCCATCGCCTCGTTGCAGCCCCACGCCATTCTCGCGCCCGGCACCGCCTGCATCACCCTGTTCGCCGAGCCCCTGGCGTTTTCCCTGGAGACCTTGCTCGACGTCTGCCGGCAAGCCCCCCGCGATATCTCAAGCCTCGCCCAGGCATTGCGCCAGGCACCGCGTCGCCCGTTGGATCTCCGCCTGGCGCGGGCCCTCGCACGGATTCGCGCGGTGGACGAGCAGCGCCTGCCGGCCACGGAGCTGGCACAGGCAGCGGCGCTGTCGGTCAGCCAGCTCGAGCGCCTGTTCAGTGGCCGCCTGGGCCTGTCGGTGCGGCGCATGGTGCTGTGGCAACGCCTGCGCGTGGCCCTGGGCGAAGCGCTGGCCGGTGCCAGCCTGACCGAGGCGGCCATGGCCGCCGGCTTCGCCGACTCGGCGCACCTGAGCCGCAGCCTGCGCCAGCAATTCGGCATCCGCGCCAGCGAAGCCCTGCGCCACCTGCGCTCAGACGTGCTCTAGCGCCTGACGCAGGCTGTCCGGCACGGCTGCCGGCGGATGCGCCGTGGCCACTTGGCAGAACGGCTCACGCAGTTGCGCAAGGTACGTTTTGGGATAGTCCGGACGGTCGCCGATGCCCATGTCGTCATCGGCCAACCCGTAGGCCGGCAGGTGCAGGGCAGTGCCGAGCAAGCGATCCCAGACGGGAAAGAACAACGCGAAGTTGACGTCGCCCAGGGTGCCGTACTTCAGGTGGTGCAGCCGGTGCACGGGGGCCCAGGCGAAAAGATGGCGCAGAGCGCCGATGCGCATGTCGACATTGCTGTGCTGCAACAGCAGCTGGACCGCGATGCAGAACGCCAGCAACGCCGCCACGTCCTGCGACAAACCCAGCAGCAATAATGGCAGCACGCCGCCCAGCCCCTCGGCCATCTGGTGCAGCGGGTGCTTCATCAAGCCATTGAAGCCGTACAGCCGGGTCACGCTGTGATGCACCGCGTGCAGGCGCCAGAGCAGCGCGCTGCGATGGCTGGCGTAATGCACCAGGGTGATGCCCAGGTCGGCCAAGGGCAGCGCCAGCAACAGTTGCCCGAGCACGGGCCAGTGGCTGGGCCACAGGCTTGTGGCCGGCAGCCAGCCGGCGAACAGCGGGATGGCGGCGATGCTGGCGATATTGAGGGTTTCGTTGACCAATGCGTGCAGTGCATCGCGCCCGCCCTCGCCTGTTGCCTCGCGCCAGGCCGATTTGTAGGGGCACAGCACTTCGCAGGAGAACGACAGCAAGATCGCCACGCCAAGCAGGGGCAGCAGCCAGAGGATATCGGCGCCAAGATCGATCAGCCACACCGCGGTGGCAATGAAACCGAAGAAGAAACACGGGGCATAGAGGATACGCATGGATGGCTCCAGTCATGGTTGGAGCCGCCAGTGTTGCCTGGTGCCTGACCTCGGCGATTGAACGAACGGCGCATCTGTCGCAGCGATGCTCTACAGGGTCGGGGTGTCCGCAGCTCGGGCTGCCAGCTGTCTACGCATCTCATCGTTGGCGCCCTGGGCCTGGGCGAGGATGGCGCGCAGCCCCTGCACCTGCGCGTCACGCTGCTGCAATTGCTCGTCCAGCAGCGTGCCCCGGGCCGTGGCCTGGCGATGCTCGGCGAGCAGGCGTTCATTGTCGCGGTGCAGGCGCGTCAGCTCGTCCTGACGCGCCAGGGCGCCCTGCTGCAAGGTCTGCAACTGGCCTTGCAACTGGCGCACCTGGGTCTCGTTGCGGCGTTGATCCTGTTGGCGCTGCTCGAGGCTGGCGCGCAGTTGCCCGTCCTTGTCGGCCAGGCGCGCCTGCAACTCACCCTGTGACTGGCTGAGGCTGGCGCTGCGCAACTGCTCGGCTTGCAGGCTGGCCTGGGCGGTCGTGAGGCGTTGAGTCTCGGCGTGCAGCGCAGCGGTCAGGGCCTCGACCTGGCGCAGCGTGCCAGCCAGGTCGCGCTGGGTCAGTTGCAGCTCGGCCTGCATCGCCGCACAACGCGCTTGCGCCGCCTGCTCGGCGGCGGCGATCCGGGCCAGCCCTTCCTCCTGCAACTGGGCAGCCAGCTGCTCGACCAATCGCGCCAACGGTTCGCTCAAGGCCCCCTGGCTGCCCAGCAATTCCAGCGGCTGCCGGTCCAGTTCCTTGAGGTACCGATGGATAGTGGTCTTCGAGCCGGTATTACCCAGCTCGATACGTACCGCATCGATACTGGGGTGTTCACCCCGGGCCATCAGTGCCTGCCGTGCCTGCTGAACGGCAGCCTTGTCTATGCCATTGCGGGCCATTGCTCATTCCACCTATTCGTACCATGGCATGTACCATGTAATACGGCGCAATACTGCACGGCACTGCACCTCGATTCAAGCCTGCGGGTGAAATATCATTCAGCGGCCTGTTCGAGGAAATCCACCGGCGGCACGAAGTACAACCCGCCGGTAACGGCGCGACTGTAGTCCAGGAGACGATCGTAGTTGCCCGGCGGCTTGCCGACGAACATGTTCTCGAGCATCTGCTCGATCGGCGCGGGCGACCGGGCGTAACCGATGAAATAGGTACCGAACTCCCCGGCACCGGGGCGGCCGAAGGGCATGTTGTCGCGCAGGATCTTGATCTCTTGCCCGCCCTCTTCCAGGGTGGTCAGCGAACTGTGCGAGCAACTGGGCTTGCTCGCGGCATCCAGCTCGATGTCGGCCAGCTTGGTGCGCCCGATGATGCGCTCCTGCTCCTGGGTCGACAGCGCCTCCCAGCCGGCCATGTCATGCAGGTACTTCTGCACCAGCACATAGCTGCCGCCGGCGAACGCCGGGTCCTCATCGCCTACCAGGGTGAAGCGTGCCACGTCCCGCGGACCGGGATTCTCAGTGCCATCGACGAAGCCGATGATGCTGCGCATGTCGAAATAGCGGAAACCCTGCACCTCATCGACCACCGCCACCGCATCACCCAGGCGCTTGACCAGCAACGCCGCCAACTCGAAACACAGGTCCATGTGCTCGGCGCGAATATGCAGAAGAATGTCGCCCGGCGTGGCAAGCGCCTTGCGCGCTCCACTGCCGAACTCGCGGAAGGGGTGCAGGCCAATCGGCTGCGGGGTGCCGAACAGGCGCTCCCACACCGCCGCGCCGAAGCCGATGACGCAAGATAGGTTGCCCGAGGGCACGCGCTTGCCCACCGAGCGCACCAGCCCGGCCAGGTCACCGCACACTTCGCGGACACGGACCGCGCAGTGCTCGCCTGGACCGAGCGTCGCCACCATGAACAGCGCGCTGCGGGTGATCGGGCTGTCCACCGCCTGCGGTTCGATCTGGTCAATAGTCATACAGGTTTCATCCCCACGCTTCGCTGGAAAAGGTCGGCGCATTACCCCATGCGGTGCGTTAATACGCGCCGGGCCGCATGTGGTATAGCACAGCCCGATGGCCTTCCCACCCTCATAGAGGGGATCTATCACCTGATCCAGGCTATCGATTTGACCGCGTCAAATTGCCTCAGCTACCGTGCCGCCCGCTTCAAAGCCACGTCGTCCTCCATAAGGCCAAGCGCATCACCTGCCCATTGCCGCCAACCCCGACCCACGGCCTTGCCGTTGTCCTTGCGTTCGAGTTGTTGAAATGTCTGTGAATACCCCCTCCCGGATCACCGAGCTGGTCATCGAAGCCGGTACCCGCAAAGCCCTCTTACCCGCCCGCGCCATCTTGATCCTCGGTTTTCTGGCCGGTGCGTTCATTTCCCTGGGTTTTCTCCTGGCGATCCACGTCAGCACCATGATTCCCGCGCAGTGGGCCTCGTTCGGCACGCTGCTGGGCGCCGCGGTGTTTCCCATCGGCTTGATCCTGGTGATCCTGGCAGGTGGCGAGCTGCTCACCGGCAACATGATGAGCCTGCCTCTGGCAATGTTCGCCGGGCGTATCCGCCTGCGGGCAGTGGCACGCAACTGGACCCTGGTGACCCTCGCCAACCTGCTGGGCGCGCTGTTCGTCGCCTACTGCTTCGGCCATCTGCTAGGGCTGACCGAGGGTGCTTACCTGGGCAAAACCCTGGCCAGCGCCACCAGCAAGGTGAGCGCCGACTTCCTGCACGCTTTCGTTTCCGGCATCGGCTGCAACTGGCTGGTATGCCTGGCAGTGTGGCTGTCCTACGCCAGTCGCGAGATGAGCGGCAAGATCCTCGGCATCTGGTTCCCGATCATGGCCTTCGTCGCCATCGGCTTCCAACACGTGGTGGCCAACATGTTCCTGATACCGGCGGCGATCTTCGCCGGCTACCTGAGCTGGGGGCAACTGCTGGAGAACCTGGCAGCAGTGTTCCTCGGCAATGCCGTGGGTGGAGCGTTTTTCGTCGGCCTGGCCTATTACGTGTCGTACGGTGTACCTGCTCAGGAACAGGGTGCGCTGCGCTGACAGCACCTACCCGGCGATTGCCGCTGCTGCCTGGGCCAAGCGCCGCACAGCCAGGGAGATCTCGCCCTGGTCCAACGATGCGAAGCCCAGGCGCAGAGCATTCTCCGCCTCGCCGGCAGGTGAAAACTGCCGGCCACTGCGCACCACCAGGTCCAGTCGCAGCGCCTCGGCCACCAGCCGCTGCACATCAATAGCTGGATCGAACACCACCCACAGGGCCAGGCCCCCTTCCGGCTCGCGCACCACCACCCGCTCGGCGAACGCCTCGCGCAGGCAACGCGCCAGTGTCTCGCGCCGGCGCAGGTACTCCTTGCTCACCCGACGCAGGTGCTTTCTCAGCTCACCGGCGTTGATCAAGTCTGCCAGCATGCGCTGCATCACCGCGTCGCCCTGGCCCAAGGTCAGCGCCGCGGTCCGCGCAAATACTTCGATGACCGGTGCTGGCGCGACGATGTAGCTGCACCGGAAGGTACTGCCCAGCGACTTGGAAAGCGAGCCGATGTAGATCACATGGCGTTGCGCCGGATCGCTGGCCAGCGGCAGGTACGGCCGGCCGGCAAAGTGGAACTCATGGTCGTAGTCTTCCTCGATCACGCAGAATTCATGCACTCGCGCCAGCTCCAGCAACCGTCGCCGGCGACCGGCACGTAGGCTGACGGTGGTGGGGAACTGGTGGTGGGGAGTGATATAGAGCATGCGCACCGGGTGCAACCGGCACAACGCGTCGATCTGCTCGACCCGGCAGCCCTGCTCGTCCAGGTCCACGGTCACCAGCCGAGCGCCCAGCCGGCGGAAGATCTCCCATGCCGGCGGATAGCTCAGGCGCTCGACCAGCACCACGTCCCCGGGCTCGATCAGCGCACTGGCGGCCAGGTACAGCGACATCTGCACGCCTTGGGTAAGGCAGATATGCTCTGCCTGCACATTCAGGCCGCGGTCGTGGCGCAACATCTGCGCCAACGCGCAACGCAGATAATGACCGCTGCCGTCACTGCCGTGGCGCACCGTGTTGCTGGCGAAGCTATAGCGCAGGGCATTGCGGTAGTAACGATGCAGCACGGCCTGGGGCAACAGCCTATGGTCACAGGCACCGTTATCGAAGAACAACGCACAGGGCCGCTGCTGCAATGCCGTCGCCTGGTCGTTTGCCGCGAAATAGGCGCCAGCGGGTGCGTCGCGCAGCACCCGGGCGAATGAGCGCGGGCCACCGGGCACCGGCACTGCCGCTGTCGCGAGTTGCTGGCTGACGAAGGTGCCACGACGCGGCACGCTTTCCAGCCACCCCTTGGTCACTGCCTCCTCGTAGGCAAGGATCACCGTCTTGCGGTTGACGTCGAGCAGTTGGGCCATTTCCCGCGTGCCGGGCAACGCAGTGCCGGGCCGCAGACGGCCTTCGGTGATGGCGGCCACCAGGCCTTCGACGATTTTCCGGTAGGACGCCTGTGGCGCAGCGTCATCGAGGTTGAGCAACAGCCGCCATTTGCGGAGCTGGACCATGTGAACTATCCAAAACTGGAGGTTTTCCTGGGCCAAGTCTACCGCAACAATCACGCCTTCTCCTTGCCCCGAGGTGCCCATGCCCAATCGTCATGTCATTGAATTGTCGCCCTCGGGCAGCACGTTCGACGCCCACCAAGAATTGCTGCTCGACGCCATGCTTGCCAGCGGCCTTGCCGTGCCGTTCTCGTGCCGCCGAGGTGCCTGCGGCTCGTGCAAGGTCAAGGTTGTTTCGGGTAGCTATCGCGACACGCCACGTAGCGCGGACACACCCGCGCCCTCCTATCCCCTGGCTCCCGACGAGATGCTGTTGTGTCAGAGCCATGCCTGCAGCGACATGTGCCTGGAGATTCCCGGCTGGTCACTGGACACCCCCACCCTGGCGTTCACCGCGCAGGTACAGAGCCTGCGCGCCTTGAGCCAAGACATCAGTGAACTGGTGCTGCAGCCCGCACAGCCTGTGGAGGTTCGGCCTGGCCAGTACGTCAGGTTGTGTCTCGACAACGGCGACAGCCGCTGCTTCTCCATCGCCAACCTGCCGGCGCACGATCAAGGACGCATGGTGTTCCATATCCGCAAGGTCAGTGGCGGCCTGTTTTCCGAGCGTCTGCTGCCCACGTTGCGCAGGGGCGACATGGTGAAGCTCGAGGGCCCGACAGGTGCCTGCACTTGGCAGCATGAAAATGAACGGCCAATGGTGCTGTTCGCCACCGGGACCGGTTACGCCGGCATCAAGCCCTTGCTGCTGACCGCTCTGGCGCGCAAGGCCGAGGTTTCACTGTACTGGGGCGGTTCAACGCCGGACGACTTCTATGACCGTGGCTTTCTCGACCAGGCCGGCCTGGAGCACCCTCGGTTTCAGTGGCACCCGGTACTGTCGGCGCGCGCGCGCGTTCACCAGGTGGCGCTGGCCCAGGGACATCCCTGGGGGGACACACAGGTCTATGCCTGCGGTAACGCGGCGATGATCCGCGAGGCCCGCGAACAGTGCCTGGCTGCGGGGGTTCAGACGCATCGGTTCATCGCCGAGGCGTTTGTCCCCAGCGGCACCGCGGCGGCGCCAAACGCACTGGATCCGTACTGGGAACAGGTAGGCCCGCGCTATTCGCTCGATGGCATGCTGGCCGCCCGCGAGCAGACGGTAAGAGCGCTGGCGGCGATTGCCAGTCAATTGAAAATCGGCATGACCACCGCCCAGGCCCTGGCGATGGCCGAGCAGACCTTGCAGGCCATGGGCGCCTCGCACACCTGGCACCCGACCTACATCCGCTTTGGCGACGACACCGTACCCACACCACGCCAGGGGATTGACCCGCAGCGCCGGCTGCGCGCCAGTGATATCGCCGTGGTCGACCTCGGCCCTGTGTGGGACGGCTATGAAGGCGACTATGGCGACACCTTTGTGTTTGGCAAGCATCCCCTGCATCTGGCCTGCGTCACGGCCTTGCACGAGGTGTTCGAGGAAACGCGCCAGGCCTGGCACACAGGACTGACCGGCCGCGAACTGTATGACGTCGCCGAGCGCAGCGCCGCGGCAAAGGGTTGGCGGCTGGAGCGCAACTTGGCCGGGCACCGCATCACCGACTTCCCCCATGCCCTGTTCGGGCAGGATAAGCTGGCCGATCTACCGATCGTGCCGGGGGAGATGGTCTGGGTGCTGGAAATTCAGCTGTGCCATCCCACAGAACCGGTGGGAGCGTTTTTCGAAGACATCCTGCTGGCCAGGCGCTAGCGCCGCCTTCACAACGCCTGCGGGTGCTGGCTCAGCCGTCCTTGCCCAGCACATAGCGGTCGAAGTGCTCGATATGCTCGTCGAGGTTGTCCTCGAGCATCATCCGGTACTGCTCGCTGAAATACTTCAACAATTCCTCGCGCGCTGCCGCCATCTCCGCCGCGGACTTGAAACTGCGTGCCGCCATCCAGGCATTGAAGCGGCTGGCGGCGAAGGTCATCGAAGCGCTGACCTTGCCGAGGTCCTCGAGCTTTTCGATCTGCTGGTTAGCCAGTTCCACATGCGCATCGGCGCGGTCGTAAAAGGCCTGGTCGGTGGCTTGTGCCATGGGAATATACCTATCGGAAAACTTTGTGCTCAGGCGGTCTTGGCCTGAACGGTGAACAGGCTGGCCCCCAGCGTCATGAACGACACGCCGAACAGGCGATTCATCAGGCGCGCACGGTTCGGCGCAGCCAGCTGGCGTTTCAAGGCTTGGGCCAGGGTGACATAGAAAGCGTGGGACAGTATCGAGCACAGGGCAAAGGTGACTACCAAGAGGCCGAGCTGGCCATCGGCGCCGTGGCCGGTGCGCATGAACTGCGGCAGGAAGGCGGCGAAGAACAGGATCGCCTTCGGGTTGGTCAGCGCGACTGCCACGCCATTGAGCAGCAGCCGCCGATTGCTGGCGCTGGCCTTGACCGGCTGCTCCAGCAGGTCAAAGGCGCTGGTACGGCTCTTCCACTGCTTGATCCCCAGGTAGATCAGGTAACTCGCGCCGAGCACCTTGAGCAGCAGGAAAGCCGTGGCCGAAGTCTGCAGCAATACCCCGAGGCCCGCACTGGTGGCGGTGGACACCACCAGCAGCCCGAGCGCGTTGCCCAGCGAGCCGAGCATCGCCCGCTTCGGCCCGTGGGACAGCGAGTTGGACAACGCCATGATGACACCCGGGCCTGGCGACAAGGTCACCACCATCGAGACAACGACAAATCCGAACCAATCGTGCAGCGACATCCTTGTACATCCTCGGGCCGATTACATGAGGCGGCGACTGTAACAGAATGCCGCCCCGCTCCGGAATTGGCGCTGCGCCTGATATCCCCGTGCTACATCAAGCCTGAGAATCCGCCAGTACCGTCCCCACCGGCCGTTCTTGCGTCGGTGCACGGTTGCACGCCACGAAGTCCTCCTGGCGCAGCACCACCAGCGCCAGCAGCGACGCCACGCCGGTGCCCACGTAGAAGTACCACGGCGCGGTAATATCCCCGGTCACCTTGATCAGCCAGGTGGAGATCAGCGGCGCGCTGCCGCCGAATACCGCCACCGGAATGTTGTAGGCCATGGCGATGCCGGTGGAGCGGATGCGCGTCGGCAGCAGCTCGCTCATCAGCGCGTAGGTCGACGACGCATACAGCCCGAACAGGATCGCCACCGCCATCAGCGGCCAGAACAGGGTCGCAGGTGTAGCGCCCGGCGCGGTCTTGAAGAACCAGTACATGGCCAGGGTCGCCAACGTGCCGATCACCATCAGGAACGGCTTGCGCCCGTAGCGATCGGTGAAGGCGCCGCCAAACGGCATCACCAGCGCCGCCGACAGGCTGGCGACGAACACATAGAGCAAGGTGGTGCCGCTGTCGAATTTCAGCGTGTTGGACATGTAGGTCGAGGCGAAAGTCAGCACCAGGTAGAAGATCGAGCTGTGCAAGGTGATGATGAAGAACACCAGGGCAATCGAGCGCTTCCACTGCCACACCTCGCGCAGCGGCGCCTTGGAGGTCTGCCCGGCCTCCACCAGGGCGAGGAACTCCGGGCTGTCCTCGAGCTTGAGGCGAATATACAGCGAGATGAAGCCCAGAGGGCCGGCAATCAGGAACGGAATCCGCCAGCCCCAGTCCTGCATCAGCTCGGCGCCCAAGGCCCAGGTCATACCATTGGCCACCGCGCCGCCCAACAG
Organism: Pseudomonas sp. PONIH3; assembly: GCF_002934345.1. Lineage (NCBI taxonomy): Bacteria > Pseudomonadati > Pseudomonadota > Gammaproteobacteria > Pseudomonadales > Pseudomonadaceae > Pseudomonas > Pseudomonas sp. PONIH3. The sequence continues at coordinate 6,282,906 of NZ_CP026386.1, read as the reverse complement.
CAACCCGAGCACCGCCGTGACCATCAGCCAGCAGGTGGCGAAGCCCCGACGGCCGGGGCCGGCGTATTCGGAGATGAAGCTGGTGATGGTGCCGATCTCGCCGCCGGCGGAGAAGCCCTGCACACAGCGGATCAGCACCAGCAGCACTGGCGCTGCGATGCCGATGCTGGCGTAGGTCGGCAGCAGGCCGAGCAGGAAGGTGGAGCCTGCCATCATTACCAGCACCGTGATCAGCGTGCGACGGCGGCCGATCTTGTCCGCCAGCGGGCCGAAGAACAGCCCGCCCAGCGGGCGGATGAAGAAGCTCAGGGCGAAGGCCGCGAAGCTCGCCAGCAGGCTGCTGGTGGGGTCGTCGGAAACGAAGAAGGCCTTGCCGATATACAAGGCCAGGAAACCGTATACACCATAGTCGTACCACTCGATCAGGTGGCCGGTGGTGGCGCCGATGAAAGCCCGGTGCCGCTGGCGCTGGGTGTTGGCGGGTGACATGCCCATGCGGGTAACTCCTGTCGTGTCGCTTTCCATGAAATGTCGCGGCTCAAGCGCTGCCGAGCGACCCGTCCGGGTCCAGCAGCCATTGGCGCAACTGGGTCTTGAGAATCTTGCCATAGCTGTTTTTCGGCAGCTCGGCGCAGAACAGGTACTTCTTCGGTTTCTTGAACGAGGCCATGCGCGCCAGGAACCACTCATTGAGCGTCCGCGCATCGAGGCTGCCTGCCGTGCGCGGCACGACGAAGGCCACCACCGACTCGCCCCACTCGGGGTCGGCTTCACCCACCACGCAGGCCTCGAACACTTCGGGGTGCTGGATCAGCACTTCCTCGACCTCGCGGGGATAGATGTTGCTGCCCCCGGAAATGATCACGTCCTTGCTGCGGTCCGTCAGCGACAGGTAGCCCTGGCCGTCGAGAAAGCCGATATCGCCGGTGTGCAGCCAGCCATCCACCAGGGCCGCCGCGGTGGCCTGGGGATTGTCCCAGTAACCCTGCATCACCACCGGGCCGCGCACGACGATCTCCCCTGCCTCGCCAGCCGCCGTCTCCCGGCCCGCGCCATCGACCACGCGCACCTCCACGCAGGCCTGGGCGCGGCCAACGGAAGCGGCGATGGCCGGCCAGCCCGGGTTGCCACGGTCGGCGATGGCCTCGCGGGACAACGCACTGATGGTCATCGGGCATTCGCCCTGGCCGTAGATCTGCACCAGGCGCGGGCCGAAGGTATCCAGGGCATCCACCAGGTCCGCCAGGTACATCGGGCCGCCGCCGTAGACGATGGTCTTGATGCCTTCGCCGGCATAGCCTTGCTCGCGCGCCTGCTCGACCATGCGCTTGACCATGGTCGGCGCGGCGAACAGGCTGACCTGCCCCAGCGATCGCGCCAGGGTGAACAGCTCCGTCGCCTGGAAGCCCCGGGACAGGGGCACCACGTGCCGGGCGCCGCAGCGCACGTGGATGAAGTTGTACAGCCCTGCGCCGTGGGACATCGGCGCGGCATAGACCACGGCGTCTTCGGCGGCTACCGGGTCGACGTCCAGCGGATAGCACAGCGACATGGCCACCAGGTTGCCATGGGACAGCATCACCCCCTTGGAGCGCCCGGTGGTGCCGGAGGTGTAGAACAGCCAGGCCAGGTCGCTGTCCAGGCGTGGGTGCGGCGCCTGCAGCTCATCGCTGGCCGGCAACCCCGGCATGCACCGGGCAGGCGTGGCCAGCTCGCGGCAACCGTTCGGCAATGCCAGGTCGGCGAACAGCTGGCCCTCGTCGGTGAAGATCAGCCGCGCCCCGGCATTGCCGGCGATCCACGCGGCCTCCAGGGCGTGCAGCTTGTGGTTGATCGGCACCGCCACAGCCCCGCACCACCAGATCGCGTAGAGCAGTTGCAGGTAGTCGCAGCTGTTCTTCATCAGCAGCGCCACCCGCTCGCCCGGTTCGATGCCGTGCACGTGACGCAGCTCCAGCGCCCGTGCCCGCACCCGGGTGGCAAACATCCGGTAGTCGGCGATCTGCCGCGGCCCCTCGAACAACGCCGGCCGCTCAGGCCAGCGCAGGGCCGCATCCTGCAACCAATGGGCGATGTTCATGGCTCAGACCCTGACGGCTTGCAGCACACTGGCGTAGTTGGCCACCGCCATGCCGCCCATGTTGAACAGCAGGCCGAACTCGGCATTGGGCACGCCCAGGCCGATGGGCTTGCCGGTCAGCTGGGCGAAGCCCAGGGCATGCATCGACACCCCGGTGGCCCCCACCGGATGCCCCTTGGCCTTGAGCCCGCCGGACAGGTTCACCGGCAAGCGCCCACCCTGGCGCACGATGCCATCGTCCAGGGCGCGATGCCCCTCTCCACGGGGCGCCAGGCCCATGGCTTCGTAGATCAACAGTTCGGCGATGGTGAAGCAGTCGTGCACCTCGGCGAAACTCAGGTCGTTGAGGGTCACCCCTGCCTCGCGCAGCGCCCCGTGGATGGCCCGCTGCGGCCCCTCGAAAGCCAGCATGTCGCGGCGCGACAACGGCAAGAAATCATTGGCCTGAACCATCGAGCGGATCGCCACCTGGCGCCGCATCGAGCGGGCGCGGGCAGGCGAAGCCAGGATGATCGCCGCAGCACCATCGCTGATCAGCGAGCAGTCGGTCAGGCGCAGGGGCGCCGCGATCAGCGGGTTGCTCGGCGACACCTGGTTGCAGTGCTCGAAATCCATCACCCGGTGCATCTGCGCCAGCGGGTTGGCCATGGCATTGGCGTGGTTCTTCACCGCGATCGCCGCCATCGATGCCAGTGGGCTGTGGTAGCGCTCGGTGTATTGCTGGGCGACCTGGCCGAACAGCTGGGCAAAACTCAGGCCGGCCTCCTGCAAGGCGTTCTGGTAACCGGCACCAGTCAGCGCCCGGGTGACCTCGACCGTGCTGTTGCCAGTCATCTTCTCCGCGCCGACCACCAGCACCAGCTCGGCGGCGCCGCTGCGGATCGCGTTGATCCCGGCCTGGATCGCCGCCGAGCCCGAGGCACAGGCGTTTTCGCAGCGGGTGGCGGGTTTGAAGCGCAGTTGCGGGTCGGCCTGCAGCATCAACGATGCGGGGAAGCCGTCGGCCACCAGGCCCGAGTTGAAGTGGCCGAGAAACAGCGCGTCGATCTCGGCGGCGTCGATGCCTGCATCCTGCAAGGCATCGCGGGTGACCTGGACGATCAGGTCTTCGAGGTTCAGGCCATCCAGGCGACCGAAAGGGCTGTGCGCGGCGGCGACGATGGCGACGGAATCGTGGAACATGGTGTTTTCTTCTGTCCTTGAAGCGGGTATTGCATACAATGTGTCAGCACCCGAATCCCACGCTAGTTGGGGCAACTACGTACACGAGTAAGTAGTGAGCCTTACGGGGCATGACCATAAGCACCGAGGCAGGAAGCCTGATGACCGTACCCACCCACGCCTCCCCGGACCTCGAGCGCCTGGCGTTCCAGGTGTCACCCGCGCCGCAACTGATCACCGGCCACCGGCGCATGCTCGACTGCAACGAGGCCTTCGCCCGGCTGTTCGGCTACACCCGCGAGGAGCTGCGCGGGCACCTGACCCTGCTGCTCTACCCTTCCCAGGCCGACTACCAGAGCATTGGCGAGCGCAGCGAGCACTGGCTGCGCAACGGTCTGGGCGCCTTCTATTCGGACGAGCGTTTCATGCAGCACCGCAACGGCGAGGTGTTCTGGGCCCGGGCCCAGGGTTTCACGCTGACGGCGGAGGATCCGTTCAAGCTGATGATCTGGCATTTCGAACGGCTCGACCGGCAGCCGGCGCCAGCGGTGCAACTGACGCCGCGGGAGCGGCAGATTTCATCGCATATCGTCAACGGGCTGACCTGCAAGGAAGTGGCGCGGCAGCTGGGGATATCGCATCGGACGGTGGAAGTGCATCGGGCGCGGTTGATGAAGAAGTTGCAGGCCAAGAACAGTGCAGAGCTGGTATCGAGGATAATTTTCATTAGCTGATCCCTACACCAGTAGCAAAACGCCAACCAAACCATACAAACCAGATAGGACCGGAGTCACCTTGAAACTGCTAGACAAAAAGTGGAGTCAAATAAGCCACATCCACAATACGCAAATAGTCAAGTCAATTTATATATGGCTGTTCATCGTTCCTATACTGGTAAAGGCACTTAGCGAAGTCCCTTTAGACCTAAATTTTCAAATCGCAGGACAAGCGATTCCGATTAAAATGGAGCTTCCATTTTCATTTTTCTGCTTTTATCTAAGCGCCTTCTTTTTTGTACTATCAAACCTGATTTTCAACTTTAGGTGCCCTCAACTGGTAAAAGACCACAGCTCTTGGAGAAGCTATGCCGAGCACGGAAAGGGCATGGAGCACCTTTCAAATTATGTCGACAACCTAGACGTTTCGGCACAGGCAAAAGATGAAGCTTGGCAAGTGGAGCCCACTCGCAGTCCTGGCGGGTTACTGCAAGACCAGTTCTGGGCATTCCACAATCTCGGCGAGTGGCAGACGCCAAAATCCAGAAAAATGGCTGTTGGCTTGACCTATTTAGCGTTTGTCTTCATGGCCTGGGTGATCATTCAAAACTTACTGACTGTTTCGAAATATGCATTCCTTCACCAGCCTATAAGTTAGTCGCCAGCATATCCCGGCTGAACTGCACCTAGCAATCCCCCCGCCATCCCGAGAAAATGCGATCAATTACCATTTACACCTTGGGCCCTGCTCCATGTCGACGCTCGACCGCTAGGCGCTTCACCAGCTGTACTGCGAAAACAACAGCTGGCTGAAAAGCTGGCTGCGCGCACGCCTGGGCAATGCCGCCGATGCGTCCGACCTGGCCCACGACACCTTCCTGCAAGACGGGGCGGCCCTGCGCGCGCCGCCCCTGTCTGCGTCATACGTTCTTCACCATTCCCATATGCGCATCATCCATCAATGCCTTGGCCATATCGCTCAGGTAGTGCGAGGCCCAGACCAGCACCGGTTCGTTGTCCATCACACCGATGAAGGAAGCCCGGCGGGCGCTGTCGAGCAGCACGGAAGCCTGCTCCATGGCGTAGTTCGCACAGTTGCCAGGCTCTACGCGGAACAGCCGCGTACCTTTGGTGGCGCCTTCCAGGCAGGTGCAGGTGCCGACGGTCCAGCCGAGCTGGCCGTGGTCTGCAGGGGTTTCGTTGTCCATTTGCGAAATCCTCGGGTGTCTTTGATGTAGCGGGCTCGAAGACACGGTCGCGTGCCGACCGGTATGCATAAAATGCGTGGGAGCGGGCTTGCCCCGCGATGAGGCAAGTCCAGGTGATGACGGGAATCGCATCAGCAGTTTCACTGATCCGAGCGCCCACTCTCACCAGTCCGTGGCGGCTCTGTCAGTGCACAGTGTATGACGGCGGTCGCGTACTCATGTGGAGCTGGGCGAGCGCCGATTCCAGCAATGTGCGGGTGGCGTCAAGCTCGTGCATCATCGTCAGCATCACCAGGGTGGCCGGTGACTTCGGCAGGTGATTGAACGATTGATGGGCGACGGCCAGCGCGCACATAACGTACTCGGTGGCCTGGACCAGGGTGTCTTCAAGGAGATGGGGGGATTCGGTGGACGGTGGTGGATCCGGGACGATCTTGAGCATAAGCACCTCGCAATGCATGAGTCAGACCGCCACCTTTTCACTTGCAGGTGAAAGGTGGCAGCTACGTGCAGGCCTGCAAGACCGGGGCATTACGAGGCGAAAACCCGGCTGACCAAAAGGTCACCCGCACGTAGCCACCATAAAGCGAGACCCACGACTCAACGCCGAGGCTCGTGGTGAGCACCATCGTAATACCGCGCAGGCTTGCAGACCCGGTCGTTGATTTGGCAACGACCCAGCGAGACTAGCCGCCACTTCGAGGGCGCAACAGTTGCCAAAGCATGCTTCGGAAACGGACTACTCGAAATAGGGAAAATCTTATTAATGCCTGTAGGACGTGTTATGAACTTGCTCCCCTATCCCATTACTATTGCGGCAGTTTCGCGATCACCTTGATCTCGAAATCGAAGCCGGACAGCCAGGTCACGCCGATAGCGGTCACCGTGGGATAAGGCGCTTCGCCCCAATACTCGGCAGCCACCTCCCAAATGGTTTCGAATGTCGAGTCGGGGTCGACCATGAAGATGGTCGTATCAACCACATCCTCGAAACTACCACCGGCCTCGGCCAGGATCGCGTTGAGGTTGGCAAAGGCCAAACGAACCTGCGCCGCGAGGTCAGGCTCGGCCGAACCATCCTTGCGACTGCCGACCTGACCGGATACGAACAGAAAACCATTGGAGCGAATCGCCGGCGAGTAGCGGTGCAACTCGTACAAAGCATGGCGATCTGGCGGGAAAACGACATCACGTTTGCTGGACATGGCCTACCTCGTTCTGGGCCATCGCGGCCCGCTGTTTACGGTGAGGCCACTATAAAAAACGCCACCTGTCTGGATAAACGGGCAGCGCTGGCCAGGACTGTTTGTATACTCCAAACAATCCAGGGGCGAACGAGGCGTGGAATGGACCGATTCGATGCAATGCAGGCGTTTGCCCGGGTGGTGGAAACCGGCAGTTTCACCAAGGCCGCCGCCACCCTGCACATGAGCAAGACCACCGTGACGCAGCTCATCCAGCAGTTGGAAGCGAGGCTGCGCGTGCGCCTGCTCAACCGCACCACACGCAAGGTCAATGTCACCGCCGACGGCGCGGCCTACTACGAACGCGTCGTCCGGTTACTGGCAGACATGGACGACGCCGAGACCAGCTTGTCCAGCGCGTCGATGGCGCCGCGCGGTCGGCTGCGGGTGGATGTACCCAGCCCGCTGGCGCGGATGCTGCTCATACCCGCCTTGCCGGAGTTCTTTGCACGTTATCCGGAAATCCAGCTGACGGTGGGCGTGAGCGATCGCATCGTCGACATCATTGGTGAAAACGTTGACTGCGTGGTGCGTGGCGGCGAGATCACCGACCAGTCCCTGGTGGGAAGGCATGTGGGCGATCTGAAACTCGGTATCTATGCCACGCCCGGTTATCTGCAGCGCTTCGGGACACCGGCGCACCCCCTTGAGTTGGAGGAAGGCCCGCACAAGACCGTCGGCTTTCTCTGGTTTCGTACAGGCAAGACCTTGCCCTATGCAATGCACCGAGGTGATGAACGCTTGGAGGTCCAGGCGCGGCCGCAACTGACAGTCGATGACGGCAATGCATACCTAGCCGCCGGCCTGGCTGGCCTCGGGATGCTCTGGCTGCCGCAGTACATGGCCAAACCGCACCTGATCAGCGGCGAATTGCTGCCGCTGTTTGAAGACTGGCACATGGCGTCAATGCCGATGTACCTGGCCTTCCCGCCGAATCGCCATGTCAGCGCCAAGGTGCGTGTGTTTATCGACTGGATAACCGAATTGATGGCCGAACATGCGCCGGTGATTGGCTGATACAAGTGCAAGGCCGCTCCAGGACCAGGTACTCCGAATTTTTGCTTTTGCCCGTTTTCTGACAGTGCGGTGGAGGCCGACTATGGGTCGTTACTGGCATTTCGTGACTGGCCGCTTCCGCCCCATTGCGAACGTTTATGCCCAATGGCCGCTTTTCCGCTAACTGAGCTTCCAAGGAGTAGCGCGCGAATCCGATCAAACCCGATCGAGTATCCGGGCCATCACCTGTGCAAAGGCCTGTGGCTGCTCAAGCATCATCAGATGCCCCACCTCAGGCATGATGGTCATGCTGGTCGCCTTTGCTATTGCCCAGTCAGGCACATCCCATTCAGCCCAGGAGCGCTCTCCTGCTAATAAGTGCACAGGGATAGAAGAAAATACCGTCTTCAATCCATCGTGGTAGTGATCACCTCCGGTCTCGATCAATACTGATCGGGCCATGGCTTGCAGTGTGCTGGAGGGTTGATGAGCCAACCAGGTCGCAGCGACCTCATAGCGTTGCTGACTGAATGCAACCCCTGCTCGCTCCATCCAATCTTTCGGGTTTGCACGAAAGCCGCCTAGCAGAGCCTCTGCTTCTTCCGCAGACATTCTCGCCACGCTCGAAGACCAAAACGCATCTTTGAGTGAAAAATTGCCCTCTACGCTCGTGATGCTGGCTACCTCATCCAGATAACGCCTCGCATAGAGCATCGCTACAACGCCACCCACTGAGTGCCCGACCAAGTGTACTCGCTCACCTTGCGCGTAGTTGCTGATCTCTCGATGCAGATGCTCGATCTGAGAGGGGATATCCACGGAGCTTGGCGCAACGATACTCAGATCCCCATATCCGAGGAGGTCAGGCACGACGACCGGACGCGGATACAGACTTTGATACAAGGAGCTGTGATGAAGACAGCCGATAAGGCCGTTGATGAACACGACGGGCGTTTCCTTGTGCATGAGTGCACCCCGATGGCATGAAGAATGATTGATCTTGCATGCGCCAGGTGGGCTCTTGCCAGCCTCTGTTTTTTGCATTGACGCATGTACTGACGGCGGACAAGCAATGAGCTGGCCAGTGACCCTGTCTGAACGCAGCACTCACGTCAGAGTGATGTGTGTGTGGCGGCGTGGATTGCGCATCCACTTCAGGCCTTTTGATTTGTGGTGAAGGGCAGCTATGGGTCGATTTCGGCCAGCCGCGACCGGCCGCCTTCGACTCGTAGCGGACATCCAGGTAGAAGCCCCAGCCATGTAGGTATAGGCTGTGCACTGCTGAAATGGATTTCTAGGTGAGGGCAAGTGGCTTATGGCAAATTCCTGAATTCACGAGCGGTTGAACAACCGTCGGTTCACTGTAGCCAACAACTCCCATGGGCTATCGGGTAGTGGAACGGTATTTCACTATCTCGTCGACGGTAGGGCCATCACCGGAACTTACCACGGTGGCCGTATCCGCATGGGTAGTCAAGTGGGTCGGGTGACGGGCATCAACACCATCGAGCTTCTTTATCACTGCCTCACCACTGAGGATGAGATCCTTGCTGGCTGGTCGCGCGGTGAGATTGGCCAAGACGATCAAGGGCGCACGACGCTTCATTTTGTTTGGGGGTGGTTATCCGGTGCTACGGGTGGGGGAGAGTCTAGTTACATAGAGCTTGTCGACTAGCTCGCCTATCGTAAAAGCAGAGATTCTCGAACGCCTGCAATGGGTCGAAAGCGATCTGCGCAACCGGCCGCCGTGGCCATTATGAGTATGATCCAGTCGGCGCGCATGAACGGACATGATCCTTAAGCCTATTTCAACGTTGTGCTGATGCGGCTGCCGGCTCAGCGGGCCAGTGAAGTTGAGCAGCTGCTGCCGCACCAGTGGGCGGCAGCTTGGCAGTGTAGAGGTCGTTAAGGAAAGCAATATGATCCGCCTAGCCGACATAAGTGATGAGCCCGATATTAGAAATTGCGCTGAACAAGCGTACGTTCGTTATGTGCCAGTGATCGGGCGCAAGCCAGCCCCGATGGTCGCCGATTACGTCGCGCAGATAGCGGCAGGAGTGGTCTATGTTGCGACGGACGGCCAAACCGGTTTTCAGGGCTTTATTGTGTTTTATGACATGGATGGGTATTTCCTGTTAGAAAACGTGGCCGTCCTCCCGAGCGCAGCCGGATGCGGGATTGGAAAGAAGCTAATTAGCTTCTGTGAAAATGCCGCCCGACAGCGTGGTGTGAGCGCCGTTCGTCTGTATACCAATGCAAAGATGGCAGACAACCTTTCGATTTATTCCAGGCTTGGTTATGTGAAAGTAGCGGAGCGCACGGAGGATGGCTTCAATCGCGTTTACTTCGAAAAAGACCTTACAAATCGGATGCGGCCTCCCCAGGCTGGCCCAGATGACGCTTTTGGATGAGGGGATCGGCCGGACGCTGGAGAGTAAAATTGGTCATCGTACGGTGATGATTAAGGCCCGGTCACTAAATTTCCAAGTGCAGGTTGCACAGCGTTAGCACTACAGGATGCTAAGGCCATTCGGCGTAGTGATGTAGGCCTTCAATGCGTATCGTTCATTGCGAAGGACACTAACCGGGCCGTTAAAGCCGATGGATTCCAGCTGGCGTTCCACTAAGTGGGGATCGGGGTAAGAAATTTCCAAGCGTTGCAATTTGCAGCCGCTATCATCGAGTCGCTGAGCTGGATGCTCCGACTCGCCCCAGTCGATCAGGCTAGGGAGTGCTCCTTCAAAGGGCAGTTGTCCGTCAGGCTGTATCGAAATTTTCCACGACAGCGCTCCCCTGCTCATCGGCTCGATTTCTCCAAAAACCTTCCTGAGGCCTTCGTCTGCGTTATCCAGATGCTCCGTACGTGCGACCCAGTGGGCTAAAAATGGCGATGTCTGAGCACTAAGTTTATCCAGAGCGAACCATCTAGGTCTTGTGGACGAGGGAGCCATACTGTCAGGAGCGATGACTTCAAGATAAAAAGATTCTCCTAACCGCAGCAACAGATTATGAGTGCTCATACGCGTATGCTGTCCACCTGGCTGCATCTGGACTCCGAGCTGGCTTTCAACGAATCGGGCTCCTAACCGAAGGCTCGGTGACACAATGACCAAATGATCTAAGGTGGAACGCCTCATGGCCCTCTGTCTCCAAGGAACATGTTCTCGATGCAGTGTCGGTAACCCATATTTGGTAAGCCCTTACCGTAGCGGAAAAAAGGCTTGAGAGTGAGAGCATTCAGCCATTCTGCGACAGACACTCTTGATCCAACCAATACTGCCCAACCTTACATACCGGCCCCTGCATGAGGACGTTGTTCTCGTCATCAAGTTCGATAGTGATTTGACCGCCCGGCATGTGCACTGTCACCTGATCATCAACGAACCCCAGTCGGCGAGAAACTGCCGCAGCAGCGCAACTGCTAGTGCCCGAAGACAGGGTGTAGCCAACTCCACGCTCCCAAATCTGCACCGCTAGGTTTCGGCGATCCACAACGTTCACGAATTGAACGTTGGTTCTGTTTGGGAATAGCGACAAATGCTCAATTATTGGCCCGAGCTTGCGTGCAAGTGCCTCGGTGGGCTCGTCGACGAACACCACACAATGGGGGTTACCCATCGACACCGGGTTCAAGTACAGGTGCACGCCATCGACGTCCACTGAGTGTTGTTCGTCCTCAGGGAATGCCGCCAGTCCCATGGCGATAGAAATGCGTCGACCGTAGTCTATTACTTGACAATGAACCTTCCCGCCTTTGGTTATCAACTCGAACGGCTCGTGAGTAACGATGCCTTGATCCCATAGATAGCGACATAAAATTCGCAGACCGTTGCCACTCTTCTCCGCCTCGGTTCCATCGGTATTGAAGATGTGCACCGAGAGCATCTCGCCTGGTGCAATGGCAGGCACCAGGATGCCATCACTTCCCAGTCCTCTATTCCGGTCGCATATCAACGAGATAGCTTGGGTCGAGCAATCGAACGGGGCATTTTCGTGGTAGACGAGATAGTCGTTGCCAACTGCGTGATACTTTACGAATTGCATGAGATGTGGCACCAAGACGCTTCGGGGCGGGGATTAATGACGTGAGGTTGTAAAATAGCACACGACCGCTGAATCGCCAGCGGGCCCGGGTTGAGCGCGTCTCATTATGAGTGTCTGAACAGAGGAATATTGATCGGTAGCGAAGAAGGCAGTAGGTACTGCTTTTTTCCAGCGTCTGCAATGGGTCGAAAACTGCCGGTCGCGAGTGGCAGCTTTCGACCCAAAACGGTCAATCGCTGTCGGGCAATTCTCGTAGTAACTCCAAAAGCTGTAGCCGGGTATAGCACTCAGACGGCTTGATGTGTTCCGAGTCCCCCGAGTGTTGATATTCCCCCTCGTCGAAAGCCAGATAGATGTTGAACGCTGGCTGCGGCATCTGCTCATCCATACCCAGGTCAACAATGAGCGTGAACAGACCGTTCATGATGTCATCGCCAATCTCAAACGACATTTCACCGAAGATGAATCGTCGAGCAGCTTCAATCGACAGAGTATTCAGCAGCTCCGCAGGGCGCAGGCCCAATTGCCTGGAGTAAAACAATAAATCGGTCAGTTTCAGCTCGGCCTGTTGCGCCGTGCTCAGCAGGGTCTCGATCTTGGTGTCGGGGAGCGCTTTGATCATTGGCATCCTGGCACTGGGCGGTTGATTGCTGGCGAGGCGCCCACGCGATACACGCGGAACCCAATCTGAGGGCTAACTCTCAAGGCAGGCCGCCACGCTGTCTTCCAAGATGGAGATCAACTCAGGGTCCATTTAGCGGTAGTCGTCGGGAATATCCAGGACGTGCAACCGCTTGTGTTCAAGCAAACGTGAATACTCCGCCTGCAGCCGCTGCCGGTGTTTGCTCTCCATGACGAAAATGACATCGGCCCAGCGGATATCCGCCGGGCCGATGGCCCTGCATGCATTCGGGCTGGTGCCTGCCGAGCGGGCTTCAAAGCCTGCGCGGCGGCGCCACAGATTTTCCGCAGTGGGGCTGCGCCATTGGTTGCGGCTGCAAATGAACAGAAGGTTGGTCATCCTTGATCCAGCAATTGGCGGGTGGAGCGAACGGGGTAACTCATGCCGAGCTGGCACGCCCTCTTCAGCTTCTCGGCGCGCCCGTACAGCAATTTCCAGTTCTTTTCCGGCTTGAACACAGGTGGTTGTACTGTGTTGATCTTGCCGTGTGTACGGCCCTGCTGGCGTCTCCAGGCTCGGGTTCTTTGCATATTGGCTTCCTCGTGAGTACCGGGTTCAGCAGCCGCAGTAATACGAGTCGAGCACAGGATAGAAGGGTTTGGGCGATGTTGCGAGCCCTGTCAGAGTTGGTCGGCGTAATTTCGACCCAGAGCGGCCCTTCGCGACCGGCCGCTTACGCCCCATGGCTGCCCTTGGCGAAGGTCAGCTAACGGCCAGAAGCAGTCGACACAAACCAGCCCGGTACAGATAATCAAAATCTCACAGGGATGCCCGGGAACGAATGTCATGGACTGTCTTCCGACGCTTGTCACTGATCGACTGGTTCTCACCCCCCTCCAGTTAGAGGACTCGCCCATCATCCAGGAGCTGTTCCCCTGCTGGGAGGTGGTTCGCTACCTGGATCGTCGTATCCCATGGCCGTATCCAGAAGACGGGGCGCTGGTCTATGTCCGAGATATCGCCCTGCCTGCCATGGCAGCAGGTCGGGAATGGCACTGGATGATCCGCATGCGCGACGATGCCAGCTGCACCCTGGGTAGCATCAGTTTGTATGATCAGCCTGGAAACAACAGAGGCTTCTGGCTCGCCCCACAGTGGTGGGGAAAGGGCTACATGCGCGAGGCATGCCGGATTATCAATGCCTATTGGTTCGAGACACTGTCGCGTCCGCTCATGCAGGTTCCCAAAGCGGTTGCCAACGACGCATCTCGCAGGGTCTCGAAACATGAGGGTATGCGCTTGGTAGACGTGCGTTCAGGTGATTTTGTATCTGGACAGATGGAGGTCGAAATATGGGAGATGACTCGTGCTGACTGGTTAGAAAGCTCGACTGCCAGTCGCTAGTTCTTTACGTCAGCGGTTCAAGCGCGGGCAGCCGCCCCGTACCGAGGGGCGGCGTTGACTTGCCTTTTTTGGCTTTACCCGCGCAGTACGGCGGGCAGATCAGGAAGGGAACAGCTTGCTCAGATAGCTGAGTTTTTTCTTGTAGGAACGTCGGGTTTGCAGCGCCTCTTCCAGAGTCACCGCGACGAAGCGGGCCTTCTGGTTGGGTTGCATCTGGCCGACCAGATCGAGGTCGGCGCTGATCACCGTGCCGATCATCGCGTAGCCGCCACCGGACACTGCATCGCGGTGCAGAATGATGGGCTCGAGCCCTGCAGGCACCTGGATAGAGCCGATCGGGTAGCAGCTGTCGACGATGTTCGAAGGATCGGAGCCGGCGCCGAACGGCTGCTCGCGAGGCTGGAAGCTCAGCGGGCTGCCACCCTTGAAGCGATAGCCGATGCGATCTGCCTCCGAGCCGACGGTCCAGGCTTCGGCAAAGAAGCTGTCCGCCGCCGCCAGGGTCAGACGGTCGTAGTACAGCCCTGGCACCACCCGCAGGGTGATCTCCCCTCCCAGCGACTGTCGCAACGCCATGGGCAAGCTCGCCCCGACACACCCCTTGCCGCTGGCGGTGCCGATCGGCAGTTCATCACCCATCACCAGCCTGCGCCCCTGAAAACCACCCAACGCCCCCAATGTGTAGGTGGAGCGACTGCCGAGCACCACCGGTACATCGATACCGCCGGCCACCGCCAGATAAGCCCGCGCGCCAGCCTTGGGAAAATCGAAACGCAGCACTTGTCCGGCCTTCACTTCGAAGGCGGTGTCCAAGTGCATGTCCACGCCATCGACTTTCGGCGTCATCTGCGCACCACAGACCGCCACCAGGGCGTCCTGCTGAAACTCCAGCTCCGGCCCCAGCAAGGTGCACTCCAGCGCCGCCGAATTGGCCGGATTGCCCACCAACTGGTTGGCCGCGCTCAGGGCGTACTGGTCCAGCGCCCCGGAAGGCGGGATACCCAGGTGGTAGTAGCCCTCGCGGCCGAGGTCCTGCACCGAGGTGGCCAGACCGGGTTTGAGTACCTTGATCATGCCAGCACCTCCTGCAGCGACTTGGGATAGCCGATCGGGTCGGCGAGAAACGCATCGAGCGAGAACTCTACTGGACGGATGCGCAGGTCGAAGCGCCCGGCTTCGACCTCGGCCACGGCGTGGTCATAAGCATCGCGGTCCATCGACTTGAACTGCACGATGTCGCCCGGACGGAAGAACACCATGTGTTCCTTGAGGTACCCCAGGTTCTGCTGCGGGTCGTAGATCGGTGCCGGAGTGACGCCAAACATCTGGTAGCCACCAGCGCCACGTACCGAGTAGATGCAACCGAAGCAGCCGCCATGGCCCAGGGTCAGTTTCGGTGTGTCGGTGCGGGGTCGCAGGTACTTGGGCACCTGCAACTGCCGTTCGCGCTCGACCATCTGGAACATGAACGGCAGGCCCGCGACGAAGCCCACCATCGAAACGAACCACGGCGCGCCACTGTGGGCGGCGATGAACGCCTCGACGTCGGCCAGGCCGTTGATGCGCGCGGCGTACTCCAGGTCCGTGGCGTTCGGGTCCTGGTGGCGGTCGCGAAAACGCATCAGGGTTTCGTGGGTCCACGGATCGTTGTAGAGCACCGGGATTTCGATGATCCGGGTGTGCAGGGTGCGCTCGGCCACGGCCTCGGCTTCGGCGCCCTTCACCGCTTCGAGCAGATCGGCCGGGGCGATGCGGTCCGGGTCGAAACGGATCTGGAACGAAGCGTTGGCCAGGCACACGTCGAGCACGCCATCGAGGGCCAGGCGCTCCACCGCACGGGTGACGGCCATGCCCTTGAAGAAGGCTTCAAGGGACATGCTGTCGCTGACTTCGGCAAACAGGTGTTCGTCGGCGCCAAAGCTGTAGCGAATCGGACTGTTCATGCTGCACCTCCGCTGCGGCGCTCGGCCAGCCAGGTTTCCAAAGTGCCGGTGTGGAAGTCGGCGGTGTGCAGCCAGGGTTGCTCCAGCAACTCGCCGTGCAGAGACAAGGTGCTGGCCATGCCCGTGAGCGTGGTCTGCTCCACGGCCAGTCGCGCGCGGGCCAGGGCCTCGGCGCGATCGCTGCCATGGACGATCAGCTTGGCCAGCAGCGAGTCATAGTATGGCGGTACCCGGTAGCCTTCATACAGATGGCTGTCGACGCGCACGCCCTCGCCTTCCGGCCAGTTCAGCGCTTGCACAAGACCCGGGCTTGGGAAGAAATCCCGCGCCGGGTCTTCGGCGTTCAGGCGCATTTGCAGGGCCGCGCCGTTGAGCCGGATATCGCTTTGCTTGAGGCCCAGCGGTTCGCCGCCGGCGATGCGCAACATGGCCTGAACCAGATCGATGCCGGTGATCAGCTCGCTGACCGGGTGTTCCACCTGGATCCGCGTGTTCATCTCGATGAAGAAAAACTCGCCGGTGGCGTCGTCGTACAGATACTCAAGGGTGCCCGCGCCCTGATAGCCCAGGGCCTCGGTCAGGCGCACGGCACTCGCGCAGAGGGTCTCGCGCTGCTGCGCATTGAGCACAGGCGACGGCGCTTCTTCGAAGATCTTCTGCCGGCGGCGTTGCAGCGAACACTCGCGTTCGAACAGATGCACCGCATGCTTGCCGTCGCCCAGCACCTGCACTTCGATGTGCCGGGCCTTGCCGATGAAGCGCTCCAGATACACCGCGCCGTTGCCGAAGGCGGCCTGGGCTTCGCGCTGGGAACGGGGGAATTCTTCGCTCAGTTGCTGCGGGTTTTCCGCCAGGCGAATCCCACGCCCTCCGCCACCGGCCGAGGCCTTGATCAGCAGCGGGAAACCGACGGATTCGGCGGCTTTGAGCGCCGACTCCACATCGAACAGTTCATCCGGGGAGCCGGGCACCACCGGCACACCCGCGGCTTGCGCAGTGCGCCGGGCTTCGGCCTTGTCGCCCATGCGCCGGATGGTCTCGGGGCTTGGGCCTACGAAAATCGCCCCGGCGGCTTGCACCGCTTCGGCAAATTCGGCGTTCTCCGAGAGAAAGCCGTAGCCGGGGTGCACCGCGTTGGCGCCGGTGGCCTTCAGGGCACCGAGCAGCGCTTCGACATTGAGGTAGCTCTTGTCGGCGCGGGCCGGGCCGAGGATGTGCACTTCGTCGGCCATGCGTGCGGCCAGGGAATCGACGTCTGCTTCGCTGCACGCCGCCACAGTGGGAATCCCCAGCGCCTGCGCGGCACGGATGATCCGCACGGCGATCTCGCCACGGTTGGCGATCAGAAGTTTACCAATGCCTTGGGTCATGGTCGTGCCCTCACGCGTCTTCGAGTGTGGCGATGACCTGACCCGGCTCCACCGGATCACCGTCTTCGACCAGAAACGCGTCCAGACGCCCTGCCGTGCCGGCGGTCAGTTCGGAAAACTGCTTCATGACCTCGATCAGGCCGATCACCGTGTCGGCGCTGACCTGGGCACCCGCCTCGACGTAGTTCGGCGAGTCCGGGGTAGCCTTGCGGTAGAAAGTCCCCGGCAACGGGGTGATGACTGTGTGCTGCGCCATGTCTGTTCCTCTTGGAATAGTTGTAGAAAGGCAGGCAAAAAATCTGTGTGTCGAGTAAGCCCTGGCGTCTGCGTGCCAGGTGACTTCGGTTGCGTTATCGCGGAGCGCGCACCTGGATCCCCGCGCCATCGAGCGCATTACGGGTAGCCTCGACCAGTGCCAGGGCACCGGGTGTATCGCTGTGCAAGCAAATGGAGTCGAATTCGATCGCCAGGTCTTCACCCTCCACCGTGCGCACCACGCCTTCCTGACAGGCACGCAGTACCCGCGCAGCTACTTGCGCAGGGTCGTAGGCACGCACATTGCGGGTGAAGACGATGGAGCCGCTGAGGTCGTATTCGCGGTCGGCGTAGAACTCGCGGATCACCGGTTGGCCCAGCTCCGTGGCGATACGCCAGATCGCCGAGCCGGGCATGCAATACAGCAGCAGCTCGGGCTCCAGGCGCTGCAGGTTTTCCACCAGCAAACGCGCCGCTTCCTCGTCCCGGGCCAGGTGCATGTACAGCGCGCCGTGGGGTTTGATGTGTTGCAGGGCTACGCCTTGAACCCGGGCGAGTTCACGCAGGGCGCCCAGCTGATAGAGCATGTCGTCCACCAGCTCCTGGGCCGGTGCATTGATGTGACGGCGGCCGAAACCGACCAGGTCGCGAAAGCCCGGATGGGCACCGACTGCCACGCCCAGGCGCTTGGCCTGCTCGACAGTGCGACGCATGGTGCCGGGGTCGCCGGCATGGAAACCGGTGGCGATGTTGGCCGAGCTGATGAAGCCCATCAGTTCGTTGTCGACGCCGTCGCCGATAGTCCACGGACCGAAGCCTTCGCCCATGTCCGAATTGAAATCTACTGCCTGCATGACACTTGCTCCTGACCCTTGTGACTTCATGCAGAGCACGTTAAATTCCAGCCGCCCCCTTGGGAAGATCTATTATCAGAGGGGTTATCTTCTGAAAATCAGATACCTCATCAAGCGGAGTGTTCATGTCACTGACCCTGCGCCAGGTTCGCTATTTCGTCGCCACGGCCGAGATCGGGCAAATCTCCCAGGCTGCGATTCATTTGAATATTTCCCAGTCGGCGGTAACCACGGCGATCAAGGAGCTGGAGGGCATGCTCGGCACGCTGCTGTTCCAGCGCTCGGCACAGGGCATGAGCCTGACCGATGCCGGACGGCACTTTCTCAATCGGGCCTACGTGATCTTGCGCAGCGTCGACGACGCTCTTAACAGCCCACTGCCGGACGTTCGCGCCAGCGGCCTGTTGCGGGTAGCGGCCAGTTACACGGTGATCGGCTACTTCCTGCCGCACCATCTGCAACGCCTGGAACACTGGCACCCGGACGTGGCCATCGAAGTGCACGAACGGGAGCGCCAGGCCATCGAGCAAGGCCTGCTGGAAGGCGAATTCGACATGGCGGTGGTGCTGACCTCGAACCTGACCCACCCGGACATCGTCTCGAAAACCCTGTTCAATTCCGAGCGCCGGCTGTGGCTGCCCAGCCATCACCCGCTGTGCGAACACTCGGCCGTGAGCCTTGCCGACGTCACACACGAGCCCTTCATCCTGCTTACGGTCGACGAAGCCGAACAAAGCGCCATGCGCTACTGGGAACATGCCCGACAGCAGCCCAACGTGCGAATCCGCACCAGCTCCGTGGAAGCGGTGCGCAGCATGGTGGCCAACGGCAGCGGCGTGGCGATTCTCTCCGACCTGGTACACCGCCCCTGGTCGCTGGAGGGTAAACGCATCGAAACCGTGACCATCACCGACAAGGTCACCCCCATGAGCGTCGGCTTGGCCTGGCATCGCGAGCGGGAATTCAGCCCGGCGATGCACGCGTTCCACAATTACTTCCACGATGCATTCCTGGCGCCGCAGCAACTTTCCGCACGGCGCTGAAAGCAGCGAAAGCCTATCCGAGTGATGGACTGGCCAACAGCAATTAGTCCACCAATCTGCTCAGCAGCCGGTGCCCGTCAACTGTAACCTCCACCATCGCCGACAGCATGACGCTGTCTGCACCATCCTGTGTGTGGACAGTCCAAAAATCAGGCGGCTGGAAGCGCACCCCGAATGCGCCTGCCTTCGCGATCACATAAACATTCAGCACCTGCCCTGGTTGCATGAGGGTGTTATCGTTTGTGTAGCCCTTGTAACCCAGCACCTGAGGTTCCTGTACCCGCGACTGCCCCATGGCGTAGCCCGCGAGTTCATGAATCGCAACCGCCTGGTTGGCGTCAAGCACCTCTTGAATGGCCTGGCCCACATTGAACAGCGGCTCGCCACCACGAACCTGATCAATGCCACTGCGCAACGCGCTGCGGGCTGTTGCCAACAACTGTCGCTGCTGTTCGGTGGCGTTGGCGGTGGCAAATGTCCAAACCTGGGCGACATGGGCCTGGGCCGAAGCCGCAACCAACTCAACTTTAACCAAGGCTGCGTTCGGGAATGGGGTATTAGTAGGCGGTGCGTTACCCACTTGGCTATTCACCGACACCGGCACGGCTGCCGTATAGCCTTTGTAGCCCACTAGCATTGGTAGCCAGCCGTAGCGTTCGAACTGCGTCAATACGTAGCGTTGAATCGCCGCACCGCTGCCGCCCTCGCGGATCATCGGCTTGACCTTGAGCAACAGGTCACTGGCCAACGGTGCGAGCCGAGTCTCCTCGGCAAGGATTGTCGAGCTATCTAGTTGAGTGATGCCAACCGCACGGGAGCGATTAGCTTCGGCATAACTCTCGAGCGATGACTCTGTGGCGAAAATATTCACGCAATAGAGCAACAACAATATCCCTATGCTTCTCAAAATTTAACTCCTTGACAGGTACGCTCAGAAAGATGATCTCCGCCCCGACCATAAGGATTTGCCCGCTCTGAAAACACTGCTTTGGTTCGGAAACAGCCGGACACGAGCGACTGAGTCGCCTTATAGATAATAATCACCAGGTCTGATGCCGACCTCACACAGCGCGGTGATGATGAACGGCCCCTTCCTCGCCAGATACTCAGCCATACCGCCGGTATTGGAGGCCTCCAGCTCGAGCTTGAGGTCTTGATATCGCTGCCGGAGGGAGGCGTCGTTTCTGAGCAGATCCCTGAACGTCAGCATCTGGATGACTGAATCGTGACCACACCTGCAAATATGGATCTTGTGGGTGCGCACCTCGCCAACATTGCGGCGGTAGAAATGGTGTCCTTCCGACAGGTCAGTGCCACGTACATACCCCAGTTTCAGCAACACCTGGTCCCGCGCTGCCTCATTGCGATGCTCTGAAACCTCGATCAGCACATCGATCTCTGGCTTGGCTGCAAGTTGCGGGACAGCCGTGCTGCCGACATGGTGCAGGGCGAGAAGCTCATCACCGAATGCCGAAGCGAGCAGCACTTTGTCCGCCTCGTACCGCTGCGGCCATTCAGGGTTGTAGATCGTGATCTTGCTGGTCAGCGCCATGGGCCATCCTTGGGCAGGTTGAAACGTTGTGATGCGTCTTCAAGGCAGGCGTCTGCCAACAATCAAACGAGAACGAACCTCTAATGACCTCGCGCCACCTGATCAGGCAATGCTCCCAGGCTCGCGAGAAAAACTTCGGTATCTCGATTCGACCGCAGGCAGACCACGCGACAAACCGACGGGGCGGTCGCCACGAATCGCTTCATCGCCTCCCGGGACGAGTTCTTCGTCCGCCACATGAACCTGAAAAACTCCGGCAGGTTGGCCAGCAGTTCCGGACAGTCGTCCGGCAAGTCAGGCCGAGATCGACCTCGGCTCAGCATCGTTCTGAAGAACACACGCCAGAATCGAAGCGGCGCCGAGCGATCGATCCATATCACCGTGTCAGCGCGGGCCAGCCGGTTTTGCCATGTCGTCGAGTGCCCACCTTCGAAGATCCAACGCTCACGGGCCTCGACTTCATGGCAAAGACGCGTCTTCTCGTCACGGCTGCGCTCGACCCACCCTGGCTGCCAGTGAATCGTGTCAATATGCACGACCGGCAAGCCCGTGCGCTCGCCAAGCTTGCGCGCCAGGGTACTTTTCCCAGACCCTGGCTGGCCAATGATCATCACCCGTTGCATTGAAGCTCCCTCTCGCCATGCCTGCTGATTTTTGGGGGCGCGATTGTACGGCAACGGCGGGTTCGGTCAACTGCAAGCGCATGCATGCTTTGAGCGTCTGTTGTAAGTCGATAGCCGTTCATTGATGACTGGTTTCGACCCATAGTGGACGTTTGAGTGATCGGTGATTGCTTCGACGCTTTTCAATGAGCATCATCGGGGTTCGACAAGGAGACGTCTCTATGCCCAAACCAGTGCTGCATCTCATCTCAGGAAAGATTGCATCCGGTAAGTCAACACTAGCCAAAAGTTTGGCAACTGAAGGATCGACGGTTCTGCTGACTGAGGATCATTGGCTCTCACGGCTATACCCTGGACAGATCAAGTCAGTAACCGACTATGTGCGTTTTGCGCACCAGATTCGGGAGGTGCTGGGCCCACTCGTCATTGATGTTCTTCGGGCTGGAGTGACTGTCGTTTTGGATTTTCCTGCCAATACTCCTCAAGATCGACAATGGCTGCGCGGCCTGGCTGACGCCGCCGAGGTTTCACATTGCGTCCACTATATCGAGGTGGACGATGACACCTGTCGAGACAGGTTGCATATTCGTAATCACCATGGTGAGCATGAGTTTGCGGCGACTGACGCGGAGTTCGATCTGATCACTAGCTACTTTCGAGCACCACATGAGAATGAAGGGCTCCAGATTGAAATTCACCGATAACGAGTAGCCCCTGCGAGATTGAGTTATCTCTAATGCGGCATTGGGCCGCTAACGGCCGACATCGGATGGCCTCTATGGGACGGTAGCAGCCCTTCAATGCCGGCAGCTTTCAACCCAAAGCGGCGGCCCGCAATCAGCCAAAATCGGACATAGATCTGCTGCAATGCTACTCTGCGACCGATCCACTCAAGGCCGCCCCATGGATATACCGTCTAGCTTCATCATCCATGAATCCAGGTACTGGATTCTCAATCAACGCATGGACAGTGCGTTGCCAGGCTACCTGATGCTCAGTGCCAAGCAGATGACCAATTCCCTGGCAGCACTGCCGCTCGAAGCGCAGGCAGAGTTGGGTATGTTGCAGGCGCGAATTCAGCACGCGATCGAAGCGGATCTCCGGCCCAAACGCTTGTATATCGGTCGCTTTGGGCATGATGCCGGTTACTCCATTCACTTCCACTTCATCCCAGTGTATGACTGGGTGGAAGCCTTGTTCTGGCTCGACGAAAGGTACAGGCTGCTGCAAACATTCGGCTCAATCGACAGCGCGCTGCTGCAAACAGATGGCGCAGAACTGATGCTGTTTGTCTGGCGGGAATTTTGTGAACGCCCTGTGCCGCCACCGGTTCAAGGCCCCTGTGTTGACGACGTTATTGCGGCCCTACGCGGCGCTTTGGATTGTGAGCTGCCTCGTTGACCTAGGAAGTTTAGCTTACGCAGTTGGCCGCTATGGGTCGTCAGCAGCCATTCGCGACTGACCGCCTCAGACGAAGCATGCAGCGCGGCAGAGTGGGATGGCCACTATTGACCCAGGCGTACT
Source organism: Pseudomonas sp. PONIH3 (assembly GCF_002934345.1). Lineage (NCBI taxonomy): Bacteria > Pseudomonadati > Pseudomonadota > Gammaproteobacteria > Pseudomonadales > Pseudomonadaceae > Pseudomonas > Pseudomonas sp. PONIH3. The sequence continues at coordinate 6,260,267 of NZ_CP026386.1, read as the reverse complement.
CTCTCCAGATCCGCTAAAGCGATCAGCAGTTCGGCAACAGACTGTGGCTTATGGAGATCGACGCCAGTTTGACGCGCCACCAGTTCAATTACATCATCACGGGTCAATCCTAATTTTTGAGCCACCAGCAGGGCGCATGAGCGCGCATGTGACGCACGGTGCGAGAGTGGCTCGGTTTCATCGAGCAGCTTTTTCTTATGCGAATTGAAGGACATTTCTTGCCTGAGTATTACTCGCCAACTTTTCTGCTAACGCTACTGCTTCGTCATGGTGTTGTTCAAGGGCTGCTCTGGGTTGATAGCGGTCATCCACAACGTTCAGCTATCGAACCAAAACGGATGTTGTATCCAGGCCTCAAGTGATATCCCGCAGAAGCGAAACCAGCCCCAGAAAGCTTCAGCACTGCGTCTCAAGTACCTTACGTATCTCCCGCACGACCAGCGCCTCGACACTTCCCTCATCCAGCTCCATCGAGAACACTGCGCAACACGCGACGGCCTCCCCCACCGCACATCGATAGACCGCCACCACACTCCCGGGCCCGCACCCGGTATGCCCGGCCAGCGTCAAACCGCCCTCGACCGCCCCTCGCATCAGCCCCAAAGCATATCCAGGCGCGATCCAAGGCCGGCCAGCCATTGGCCCACCCAACACCTTTGTCACCTGCATTTCCTGCAGCAGCTTGGCCGGAAGCAGTGCCCCGGCAAGCAGACGATCCAGCAAAAGCGCAGCCTGCGAAACAGGGCCGATCAGCAGCCCGTGATAGACCCAGCCAGGGTCGTAGTTCAACGAATCGCCCAGGTAGTCCCCATGCAGATCCGCGCGTTTGCTCGCCAGGCGAACCGCCGAGTTACCGAGTGGCGCCAACACCTGCTGCCTGAGCGCTTCCTCAAGCGGTAAGCCCGTGGCCCGCTCGATGAGCCTGGCTACCAGCATGTAACCCACATTCGAGTAGCGCCAGTCCGCTCCGGGGGCGTAGCGAAGCCGGGCGCCATCCAGGCGCTGCATCATCTCGTCCACGGGCCACGCAGGTTCATGCTTGGCAACCGCCGCGTGGTAATCGGCAAGCTCGCAATAATCTGCGAGGCCCGCCTCGTGACGCAGAAGCTGGCGCAGGGTGCAAGGGGTTTCAGGCAGCGCGGCATCCAGGGCAAGTCGACCGTCACGCACCAAGGTCAAGGCGGTCGCGGCCAATACCGTCTTTGTGAAGCTCCACCAGGGCACACAGGGTTCGGCCTGGAGGGATGGCGTTAATGAGCGACCTTTGAACAGCGTGGAAATCAGCATCGAATACTCATGGAGTCATGACGGACCGGTACGCAGGCATAGAAGCAACACCTTACCCCATTGTGGCGATGCGGGCCGCTTCTCTCGTTCCACGTCCAGAGCCGTAGCAACACAGGTGCGGTGGATAGCCGCAGGCATCTGCCATCCAGTACGCCATACCCCGAAATACAAGGCCTCAACAAATAAACCTGCCATCTGATATGGTTTTTATCGCGATACCTGGGCCTGTGCTGAAAACAGATCGCGGGCCATAGTGCCCTGGCCTGATCGAGGCCTGATGAGCGACGAACCATGAGCGAGAGAATCCCCTTCCGAGTCATCGAGGTTGCCCCCACCACCCACAAGAGCAAAAGCCAGGTGGCCGGTGGCATCCATACACGCAGTTTCACTGGCTTCTACCGCAACCTGCGGATCGCCTTCGCCGGCTTGCTGTTCGTACTGTTCTTCGGCACTGCCTGGTTGCAATGGGGCGACCGCCAGGCCGTGCTCTGGGACCTGGCCGACAGCAAGTTCCATATCTTCGGCGCGACCTTCTGGCCGCAGGACTTCATCCTGCTGTCGGCGCTGCTGATCATCTGCGCCTTCGGCCTGTTCGCCATCACCGTGTTTGCCGGCCGCGTGTGGTGCGGCTACAGCTGCCCGCAAAGCACCTGGACCTGGCTGTTCATGTGGTGCGAGAAAATCGCCGAGGGCGACCGCAACCAACGCATCAAGCTGGCTGCCGCGCCCTGGGGCGTGGAGAAGATCGCCCGCCGCGCTCTCAAGCACGGCCTGTGGCTGGCCATTGGCGTGCTGACCGGGCTGACCTTTGTCGGCTACTTCACGCCGATCCGCCCGCTGGCTGCCGAACTGTTCACCTTCGAGCTGGGTGGCGTGGCCTTGTTCTGGGTGCTGTTCTTCACCGCCGCCACCTACCTCAACGCCGGCTGGCTGCGCGAGGCGGTATGCATGCACATGTGCCCCTATGCGCGGTTCCAGAGCGTGATGTTCGACAAGGACACCCTGGCGGTGGCCTACGACCCCAGCCGCGGCGAAGCCCGTGGCCCGCGCAAGAAAGGCAGCGATGCGCGCAGCCAGGGCCTGGGCGACTGCATCGACTGCACCCTGTGCGTGCAGGTATGCCCCACCGGCATCGACATCCGCGAAGGCCTGCAGATGGCCTGCATCGGCTGCGCCGCCTGCATCGACGCCTGCGACGGGGTGATGGACAAGATGGGCTATGCCCGTGGCCTGATCGGCTACAAGTCCGAACACAACCTGCAAGGCGGCAAGACCCACTGGCTGCGCCCTCGCCTGCTAGGCTACGCCGCCGCGCTGACGGTGATGATCGGCGCCCTGGTGTTGGCCCTGCAGATGCGCCCGATGGTGTCGATGGACGTGATCAAGGACCGTGGCCTGTTCCGCGAGAACGCCCTGGGCCAGATCGAGAACATCTACCTGCTCAAGATCATCAACAAGACCCAGGAACCGCAGCACTATCGCCTGCGCCTGGTGGACGCCGACGGCTTCGAGCTGCATGGCCGTACTGAGTTCACCCTGGCCTCCGGCGAGATGAGCGAGCTGCCGGTGTCGGTGGCGATGCTGGCTGATCGCCCGACCAGCAGCTCCCAAGAACTGACCTTCGAGATCCAGGACAGCGACCAGCCGGGGATCCGCAGCACCGCGCGCAGCCGTTTCGTCGCACCGATGAATCGCTGATCCCTTACACTGATCATCACCTTGCCTGCCAAAGCCATAATGAAACGCTACGAACGATTTGCCGACGACATTGCCGAACTGATCCGCTCCGGGGTGCTAGGCCCCGGCCAGCGGGTGCCTTCGGTGCGCTACGCCAGCCAGACCCACGGGGTCAGCCCGTCCACCGTGTTCCAGGCCTATTACCTGCTGGAGCGCCGCGGACTGATCCGTGCCCGGCCGCGTTCCGGATACTTCGTCAACGCCCATGCGCCGCGGCCGTTCTGCGAGCCGCAGCCCCAGGCGCCGGCCAGCGAGTCCACCGATGTCGATGTGAGCGGCCTGGTGTTCTCGATCCTCGACTCGATCAAGGACCCGCACACCGTACCGTTCGGCTCGGCCTTCCCCAGCCCGAGCCTGTTCCCGTTGCAGCGCCTTTCCCGTTCGCTGGCCAGCGCCAGCCGGGCCATGGACCCGCGCATGGTGGTGACCGACCTGTCGCCGGGCAACCCGCAACTGCGTCGGCAGATCGCCCTGCGCTACATGGTTGGCGGGCTGATGCTGCCCATGGAAGAACTGCTGATCACCAACGGCGCGCTGGAAGCGTTGAACCTGTGCCTGCAGGCCGTGACCCAGCCTGGCGACCTGGTAGCCATCGAGGCACCGGCCTTCTATGCCTGCCTGCAGGTGCTCGAACGCCTCAAGCTCAAGGCGGTGGAAATCCCGGTGCACCCGCGCGAGGGCATGGACCTCGGCGTGCTGGCCCAGACCCTCGACAAACACCCGGTCAAGGCCGTGTGGTGCATGACCAACTTCCAGAACCCGGTGGGCGCGAGCATGCCGGAGGCCAAGAAGCAGGAACTGGTCGAATTGCTCAAACGCCACCAGGTACCGCTGATCGAGGACGATGTCTATGCCGAGCTGTACTACTCGCAGCAGGCGCCAAAGCCGGCCAAGGCCTTCGATACCGAAGGCCTGGTGATGCACTGCGGGTCGTTCGCCAAGAGCCTGGCCCCGGGCTATCGCATTGGGTGGGTGGCGGCCGGGCGCTTTGCGCAGAAAATCGAGCGGCTCAAGCTGATGACCTCCCTGTGCGCCTCGATGCCGGCCCAGGCGGCGATCGCCGACTACCTGCAACACGGCGGCTACGACCGCCACCTGCGCAAGCTGCGCTACGCGCTGGAGGGCCAACAGGCCAACATGCTCGCCGCCATCGCCCGTCACTTCCCGGCGCAGACCCGGGTCAGCCAGCCCTCTGGCGGCTACTTCCTGTGGCTGGAGCTGCCCGAGCAGATGGACGCGTTGAAGCTGTTCCACATGGCGTTGGCCCAGGGCATCAGCATCGCGCCAGGGCCGATCTTCTCGCCCACCCGGCGCTTCGGCAACTGTATCCGCCTGAACTATGGCAGCCCCTGGGGCGATGGCGCGGAACAGGCCATGGAAACCTTGGGGCGAATCGTGCGTTCGTTCTGATACATGGCAGGTAAAGGTCGGCCCGGTTATAGTTTCGCCACTAGCCGACCGGTACCTGCCCATGGCCAATACTCCAGCCCCCTCCATCGAACGCTTGAGCGCACGCATCGCCGAGCTCGAGGCGCAAGTTGCGCGCAATGAGCTCGAATTAAACTGCTTTGCATTGCTGCGCAGCCATATGGCCGAGGGTTTCTGCGTGCTGGAGCTGCTTGACGGGCCAGAGGGGCCGCTGAGTAACTATCGCTACATCCTCAGCAACGATGCCTGCCTCCAGCACACCGCACATGCCAAGCAGATGGGGCAGACGGTGCGTGAACTCCTCCCCAGCGAAGCCGACGCCTGGGTAGCACGCTTCGCCGAAGTCGTGCGTACCGGCAAACCGGCCTGCTTCGAGCAGCGCTTGAACGCCACCGACCGTCTGCTGTCCATCGCTGCCCATCGCCTAGGCCCGGCCACCGACCGCCGGGTGGCGGTGCTGTTTACCGGCGCCCCGGCCAGCGAACGGGTCACGAATGCCATGCTTGACCGCGCCCGCAAGAGCGCTGACGAAGCGCGTGTAAACAACAAGCTTCTGGGAGAGCTGGTCGACCACAGCTTGGCCAACGTATTTGCTGCCGACTGCAACCAGCGCCTGATCGCCATCAACCGGACAGCATGCGAAACCTTCGAGCGTCTGCATGGCTTCATCCCCAAGGTGGGCGATTCCATTTCGCAGATCCTGGCGGCAACGCCTGACCTCCTGCCAAGCCTCGAGCCGGTGTGGCCGAGAGTGCGGGCGGGCGAGCCATTCACTCATGTCATCACCGTCGGCCCCGCTGAAGCGCAGCGACACTACGATATGCGCTACAACCCCTTGCGCGACGCCGAGGGACGGATTCAGGGCGGCTACCTCTTCGCCTATGACATCTCATTGCGGGTAAAGGAGCAGAAACGCCTGCAACTGACAGAAGAAGCCTTGCGCCAATCGCAGAAAATGGAAGCTATTGGCCAACTTACCGGGGGCATCGCCCACGATTTCAACAATCTCCTGGGGGGCATCCTGGCCGCCCTCGAGATCGCCGACAAACGACTCAGACACGGTCATAGCCGCGACTGTCGGCACATGCTCGGCATCGTCCAGCAGAACGCCACGCGTGCCAGCACGCTGGTCCAACGCCTGCTGGCATTCGCCCGCCAGCAGACGCTGACGCCACAGGCCGTGGACGTGCACCTTCTGATGGCGGGCATGCACGACCTGATCAACAGCACCCTCGATGCGAACATCACATTTGTCGATGCGACGCTGGCCGGGCAGTGGGCAGTGCGTGTGGATCCCCCGCAACTGGAAAACGCCTTGTTGAACCTGTGTATCAACGCCCGGGATGCCATGTCCAGAGGCGGCACCTTGCGTATCAGTTGCCAGAACAATCCACTCGGCTCGCCCGAGGCCGCCGCCTTGCAGCTCGCTCCAGGCGACTACCTTCAGATCGTGGTGGAAGATACGGGCTGCGGCATGCCCGCCGAGGTTGCCTCCCGCGCCATCGAGCCGTTCTTCACCACCAAGCCACTTGGCCAGGGTACTGGCCTGGGCTTGTCCATGGCATATGGACTGATGCGCCAGTCCGGTGGACAGTTGAGTATCCACAGCACTCCCCAAGGCGGCACACGCATAAGCCTGTACCTGCCACGGGAACAGAGTTCCACGTTACCGCTCGCACACTTGGACCCTCACCGAGCGATAGAGTCTGCATGTAATACTGGCCTCGACATTCTGCTGGTCGAAGACCAGCAGACCCTGCTCATGGTAATCCGTGAGGTATTGGAAGAACGGGGGCATCGGGTTCGCGTCTTCGACGAAGGCGTTGGCGCCGTACAGGCCCTTGGCCAGGCCCCCAGCCCCGCATTGTTGATAGTCGATCTCGGATTGCCAGGTAGCGTCGATGGCTACCAGGTCGCCAACGCTTATCGTGCCGGTAACGCGCACATGCCCGTGTTGTTCATCATCGGCTACGACGGGGAGTTGGATAAGGACCGGTGGACGCAATCCGATCACACCCTCCTGCTGCGCAAACCCTTTGAGTTGGCGTTGCTGATGGCACGGGTCGACCAGTTGCTCAGCGGTACCCGCCAAGCTCCTGACACACTCTGACGCAAAGCCGCCACGGCGCCCCCCCCTATCACTGGAAGCCCTCATGCCCTCGCGCGAACTGCAGTCCCTTCGCCAACAGATGGAAGTCCTTCGTCAGCGCAACACCGAGTTGGAAACACAATGGGCCCGCCATCAACAGGATGATCAAGACCTGTTCCGCTTTCTCTTCGACACGATGGACGAAGGTTTCTGTGTCATCGAGTTCTTCGATGGGCCTCACGGTCCGCTCAGCGACTACGTGCATGTGCTGGCGAATGCGGCCTATACCCGCCACGCAGGCATTGCCGACGTAACCGGGCAGAAACTGCGGGAAATGGTGCCCGACGAAGCCGATGACTGGATCGCCCGTTATGGCCCCGTGCTGCGCACCGGGAAGCCCTTGCAGTTCGAGCAGGAATTGGTGGCAACGGGGCGGGTGCTGTCGGTGACCACCTTCCGCATCGAGCCGGCCGAACGCCGGCAAGTGGCGGTACTGTTCAAGGACGTCACCGAGCGTTACCGCGCCGAAACGGCGCTGCAACAACTCAACGAGCATCTCGAACAACGCGTGGCTGCCGCCCTCGCTGAACGCAGCTTGTTTGCCGAGCTGGTGGAGAACAGCGTTGCGCGGGTACAGGTGGTGGACACCTCGATGACATTCCTCGCGGTAAACAAACGCGCGGTCAGGGACTTCGAGTATCTGTTCAACCATACGCTCAAGGCAGGCGATAGCCTGATCGACTGCCTGGCAGACTTCCCCACCGAGCTTGACCGCTGCATGGCGCTGTGGCGCAGAGCACTGGCAGGTGAAAGCTTCACTGAAGTGATCGCTTACGAAAAAAATGGCCGCCTTGGCCATTTCGAGTCGCGTTTCACGCCACTGCGCGACGGCGCCGGGGTAATAACCGGCGCTTATTTGTTCGTCTACGACATCACCCGCCGGGTCAACGAGCAGCAACAACTGCTGGAGGCTGAAAAGGCCTTGCGCCAGGCCCAGAAGATGGAGGCAGTTGGCCAGCTTACCGGTGGCATCGCCCATGACTTCAACAACCTGCTGGCGGGGATACTCGGCGCTCAGGAGCTGATGCGCCAACGTGTGCAGCAAGCACGCCATGATGATATCCCGGCCTTGCTGGACAGCGCCTGCAGTTCAGCTCATCGGGCCGCCACGCTGGTTCAGCGGCTGCTGGCTTTTTCCAGACAACAGACCCTGCAGCCCCAGATGATCCGGCTCCGTACCCTGGTCGAGGGCATGCAGGAGTTGATCAGTCGCAGTGTCGGCCCGGCCATTGAAGTGAGCTGCCATTTCGAGCATGACAAGGGGCTGAGCTTTGTCGACCCGCCACAATTGGAGAGCGCGCTGCTCAACCTGTGCATCAACGCCCGCGATGCCATGCCCAGTGGCGGGCGCATCGATATCGATTGCCGCCGGGTGCAGATTACAGATGATACTGCCCAGACGTTGAATTTGCCGGCGGGTCGTTATCTGTGCCTGGCGGTAGAGGACAATGGCCAAGGCATGTCTGCAGAGGTGGCGGCACGTGCGGTCGAACCGTTTTTCACCACCAAGCCGTCAGAGCGCAACACCGGGCTTGGGCTGTCCATGGTCTACGGCTTCGTCCGCCAGTCCGGTGGCCAATTGCAGATCCGCTCGGCGCCTGGTGAAGGGACATGCATACGCCTTTACCTGCCTTGGAAACCCGGGAGCGAACGCCCGCCCTTGGCGGCAATCGAGCCTGCTGCCCGCACTCCCGCCTCCGGGCGACGCATAACCTTGGTAGAAGACCATGAACCACTGCGCGCGATAATCACTGAAGTACTCGAAGACCTCGGCCATTGCATCGACAGCTACCCAAACGGCCCTGCAGCCCTCGAGGCGAACGGCCAGCCCGAGTTGTTGATCACCGATATCGGCCTGCCCGGCGGCCTTGATGGACGACAGGTAGCCGAGGCGTTTCGCCTGCGCCTGCCTGAGGTACCTGTGCTTTTCATCACCGGTTACGATGCGAATGCCGTATTGAATGAGCGGCCCATGCCTTCTGGGGCTCGAGTACTGACCAAACCCTTCACGCTCGAAGCGCTGGTCGAACAGGTAGAGCAATTGCTGTCGATGACAAGGAGCCCCGTCGATGACTGTGTGCCCGCGAAGCGAGAATCCTGAGGATGTGCATGAGCTGCGGCAGGCCCTCAGCGAAGAGCGCCAGCGCAACATGCGCATGGCACAAGAGCTGGAGCGATTGCAGGCGCGGGTGCAGGAGGCCGAACGCTACCGGTTCCTGTTCGAGGCCATGGAGGAAGGTTTCTGCATCATCCAGTTCATCCCCGGCGCCGACGGCCAATGGAACGACTACCTGCACCTGATGGCCAATCCCGCCTATTGCCGCCATGCAGGTTTGTCCGATGTAGTGGGGCGCACCTTGCGCGAAGTCATCCCCGACGAGGCCGAAATCTGGCTGGAACGCTTCGGTGAAGTGGAACGCACCGGCGATCCCATCTACTTCGAACACGATCTGTACGCCACTGACCGCTGCCTTGGGTTGGCGGCGATTCGGGTCGAGCCCGCCGAACATCATCAAGTCGCGGTGATCTTTCGCGATGTGACGGCGCGCAAGCGCGCCGAAACGGCCTTGCACAAGCTCAATACGCAACTTGAACGGCGCATCGAGCAGGCAGTAGCCGAGCGCAAGATTTTCGCCGACCTGATCGATGCCAGCGTCGCCTGCGTGCAAGTGGTGGACAGGCACATGCGTTGGCTGGCCGTCAACGCCGCCACTCGCGTCGAATTCCAGCGGATTTTCGCTTTCGAGCCCGAAATCGGTGCGCCACTGATGGCCGAATTCTCAGCCGCAACGAGCGACTGCCAACGCTCTCTGGCGCTATGGCGCAAGGCGTTGTCCGGAGAAACCTTCATCGAAATCGACGCGTTCGGTGAAGGTGCCGCGCGCCGTCACTATGAAATGCGTTTCGCGCCCTTGCACGATAACGATGGCCAACCAGTGGGCGCTTACCTGTTCGCCTACGACATTACCGAGCGGGTCCAGGAGCAACAACGCCTGGCGCAAGCCGAACAAGCGTTGCGCCAGGCGCAGAAAATGGAGGCCGTGGGCCAGCTGACCGGCGGTGTGGCGCACGACTTCAACAACCTGCTCGGCGGCATTCTTGGGGCACTGGAACTGGCTGACCAGCGCGTGCAACAACAACGTCACGATGCCCTGCCGCTGCTGCTGGGCAACGCCAAGGACGCCGCGCTGCGAGCCGCCTCGCTGGTTCACCGACTGCTGGCGTTCTCCCGCCAACAGATTCTGCAGCCCAAGCCTACCGCTGTGGCGGCACTGGTCGAGGGCATGCGCGAACTGATTGCGCGCACTGTCGGGCCGCATATCGACCTGTCTTGTCAGAACGATGACGAACTTTGGACAGTGCGCATAGATCCGCCGCAGTTGGAGAGCGCGCTGCTCAATCTGTGCATCAATGCCCGCGACGCCATCAGCGGCAATGGCGCGGTGCGCATCGCCTGCAGCAACGTCGAACTGGACGAGCAGGATGCCGCCATCCTGGATCTGGGCGCCGGGCAGTACGTGCGCATCAGCGTCGACGACAATGGGCGCGGCATGGAGAAGCCCGTGCTGGCACGGGCCATGGATCCTTTCTTCACCACTAAGCCGCTTGGCCAGGGCACCGGCCTTGGGCTTTCGATGATCTTCGGTTTCGTACGTCAGTCCGGGGGCCAGCTAAAAATAGCCTCGATACCTGGGCAAGGCACCAGCATATCCATGTTTCTGCCTCGCCACCACGGCGCGGCGCAGTGCCTGCGAGGCAAGACTACAGGGTGCGTGGTCGCACCTCAGACACAGGGCAGTGCGCGCAACGTCGCGGTGGTTGAAGATGAGCTGGCCATGCGCAAGGTGATGGGCGAAGTCCTCGAGGAGATGGGCCATGAGGTGCGTATGTTCAAGGATGGCCCCGAAGCCGTGGCAGGCCTGCAGGCAAGCAAGGCGCCAGACTTGCTGGTGACTGACGTCGGCCTACCCGGCGGCCTCAATGGCCGCCAGGTGGCCGGCCTGCTGCGCCAGCGCTACCCAGGCTTAAAAGTACTGTTTGTCACGGGCTACGACGAAACGGCTGCGCTGGGCGATGGCGGCCTCGAGACAGGCATGAGCGTGCTGACCAAGCCGTTTTCCTTGCAGCAACTGGCAGAGCAGGTCGATTGCCTGCTGCAGGAGTGAGGAGCGGTTCTAGCGCCCGCCGCCCAGGTCGATGAAACTCCCTGTCGAATAGGAGGCCTTGTCCGACAGCAGCCACATAATCGCCTCGGCCACTTCCTCGGGCTTGCCGCCACGCCCCATCGGCAGGCCGGCTTCAAGCTTGCCGACCCGGTCCGGATCGCCACTCAGTGCATGGAAGCCGGTATGGATGTACCCAGGCCGCACACCGTTGACGCGCACGCCCTCGCCCGCCACTTCCTTGGCCAGGCCAAGGGTGAAGGTATCCAGCGCACCCTTTGACGCGGCGTAGTCGACATACTCATTGGGCGAGCCAAGGCGCGCGGCCACCGACGACACATTGACGATCGCCCCACCCTGCCCGCCATGGCGCCGGGCCATGCGCAGCAAGGCATGCTTGGCGCACAGCATCGGCCCGACCACGTTGGTCTTCATCACCTTGAGCAGACGAAACTCGGACATGTCCTCCACCCGGCTCTGCTGGCCGATGGTCCCGGCGTTGTTGACCAGCGCGGTGACAGGCCCGAGTTGCTGGTCGACACAGTGGAACAGCCGCACCACTTCGTCTTCGACACTGGCGTCGGCGCGCACGGCAATAGCCTCGGCCCCCAACGCGCGGACCTGCGCCAGTATCTTCTCGGCGGCCTGGTCATCGGCGTGGTAGTTGATGCATATGTGGTAACCCTGTTGCGCCGCCAACAGCGCGGTGGCGGCGCCTATGCCCCGGCTGGCGCCGGTGATGACGATGACCTTGTCCATGAGCCTGCCAAGTAGTCCCGAAAGGACCTACAAGATTAGGGGAAATACCACCATTTGAAAACGGCAGGCTTATCGGACCTTTCCACAGGTTGGACTCAGTGCCCTGCCGACGCCGGCGCGGCCTTGGCCGTGAACGGTGGCTTGGCCAGCCACACCAGCAGGATCAAACCGGCGAACACCCAGGTCAGCAAGGTGAAGTAGTCCACCGTCGACATCATGTACGCCTGGCTGTTGAGGATCTGTTCAAGCTTCGCGTAGTTCTGCGGGCTGGCCCCGCCCAGTTGTTCCAGGGTCTGGCGGGTGGCCGGCTCGAAGGTGCTGATGTGCTCGCTGAGGTAGGCATGGTGCTGGTCGGCCCGGCGGATCCAGATCCAGGTGGTCAGCGACGCGGCGAAACTGCCGCCCAGGGTACGCAGGAACGTCGCCAGCCCCGATCCGTCGGCGATCTGGTGCGGTGGCAGGTCCGACAGCAGGATGCTCAGGGTCGGCATGAAGAACAGCGCCACGCCGATACCCATGAACAGCTGCACCAGGGCGATGTGCAGGAAGTCCACCTCGTTGGTGAAGCCGGCGCGCATGTAGCAGCTGGTGCCGATCGCCAGGAAGGCGATGCCGGCCAGCAGGCGCAGGTCGAACCGGTGCGCGTACTTGCCCACGAACGGCGACATCAGCACCGGCAACAAGCCGATCGGCGCCACTGCCAGGCCCGCCCAGGTGGCGGTGTAGCCCATCTGGGTCTGCAGCCATTGCGGCAGGATCAGGTTGATCCCGAAGAACCCTGCGTAGCCACCCACCAGCACCAAGGTGCCGATGCGGAAGTTGCGGTGCACGAACAGGCGCAGGTTGACCACCGGGTGGCGATCGGTCAGCTCCCAGATGACGAACACCGCCAGGAATACCACCGAGACCAGCGTGCCGATGACGATGAACGACGACTCGAACCAGTCCAGGTCGTTGCCCTTGTCCAGCACCACCTGCAAGGCGCCGACGCCGACGATCAGGGTCAGCAGGCCGATGTAGTCCATGGGCTGGCGGCTGGTGACCACCGGGCGCGTGCGCATCTGCTGGCGCACCACGGCGGCGGCGAACAGGCCGATCGGCACGTTGATGAAGAAGATCCACGGCCAGCTGTAGCTGTCGGTGATCCAGCCGCCGAGGATCGGCCCGGCAATCGGCGCGACCACCGTGACCATCGCCAGCAACGCCAGGGCCATGCCCCGTTTCGCCGGTGGATATACGGCAATCAGCAGGGTCTGGGTCATCGGGTACAGTGGGCCGGCCACCACGCCTTGGAGCACACGGAAGAACACCAGCTCGGGCATCGACTGGGCGATACCGCACAGGAACGACGCCAGCACGAACAGCAGCGTGGCCCAGATGAACAGCTTCACTTCGCCGAAGCGCCGGCTCAGCCAGCCGGTCAGCGGCAGGGCGATGGCATTGCTCACCGCAAACGAGGTAATCACCCAGGTGCCCTGCTCCGAGCTCACGCCGAGGTTGCCGGAGATGGTCGGCAGTGCCACGTTGGCGATGGTGGTGTCGAGCACCTGCATGAACGTCGCCAGGGACAGCCCGATCGTGGTCAGCAGCAGGCTCGGCGGGGTGAACTGCGCGGGGGCCGCCTGGCTCATCGCTGGGCCGTCTTGCCGGTGGCGCTATTCTCGTGGATCAGCCGGGCGATCAGGTCATCGGCCTCGACCAGCTGGCGGTCGTACACCTCGGTGGTATAGCTGGCCTGCTGCGGCGGTTGCTGGGCCAGGGCCGGACCACTCTGGTCGTGCAGGTCGACTTCGGCGACGGTGGACAGGCCGATCCGCAGCGGGTGGCTTTTCAGCTGCTCAGGGGCCAGATGGATGCGTACCGGTACCCGCTGGACGATCTTGATCCAGTTGCCGGTGGCGTTCTGCGCCGGCAACAGGGCAAAGGCGCTGCCGGTGCCGGCGCCGAGGCTGTCGACGGTGCCGGAGTAGGTCACTTCGCTGCCGTACAGGTCGGCGGTGATTTCCACCGGCTGGCCGATGCGCATGTCGCGCAGCTGGGTTTCCTTGAAGTTGGCGTCGACCCACACCTCGTCCAGAGGGATCACCGCCATGGTCGCGGTACCCGGCTGCAGGCGCTGGCCCAGTTGCACGGTGCGCTTGGCGACATAGCCGGTGACCGGCGCCACCAGCGTGGTGCGGGCATGGTCCAGGTAGGCCTGGCGCAGGTCGGCGGCGGCGGCCATCACTTCCGGGTGCGACGAGACCACCGTGTCGTCGACCAGCGCGGAGCTGGTGTTGAGTTGCTGGCGGGCACTGTTGACGGCGGCCTGGGCCACGGTCAGGTCATCACGGGAGTGGGCGACTTCCTCGGCGGCGATGGCGCCACTGTCGGCCAGCACCTTGCGTCGGTTGTAGTCCTGCTGGGCCTTCTGCAGCTCGGCCTGGCGGGTCTGCAACTGAGCCTTGAGCGAATCGACATTGCTGTACAGCCCGCGCACCTGGCGCACGGTGCGCGCCAGCTTGGCTTCGGCGGCCTGCAGGGCAACCTCGCTGTCGGCCGGGTCGAAGCGCAGCAGCACCTGGCCGGCATGCACCAGGTCGCCGTCGTCGGCGCCGATGCTGGTGACAGTGCCGCTCACCAGCGGAGTGATTTCCACGACGTTGCCGTTGACGTAGGCATCGTCGGTGCTTTCGTGCCAGCGCCCGACCAGGCTGTACCAGGCCCAGGTGCCGGCACCGGCGAGGATCAGGATCAACAACAAAGCGAGCAGCCAGGCCTTGCGCTTGCCCGAGTTGTCAGGCTCAGGGGCCGGGGTGGAGGTGTCAACGGGAGTGGCCATGACAATACCTTGGAAAATGCGTGACTGGGATCAACGGTCGCCGAAACGGCGAATCGTCAGGGGGTCGCCGGCGCTGAGCAGGACCTTGGCAAGCAGTTGCTCGAGGGTCTTGAGCTCCTCGGGCTGCAGTACGCCGACTAGTTCGTTCATTGCCGCCGCGCCGACCTGGGGCAGGCGGTCGGCCAGACGCTGGCCGTCGGCGGTCAGGGCCAGGCGCACCTGGCGGCGGTCGTCGGGGCAGCGGTTGCGCAGGATCAGGCCCTTCTGCTCGAGGCGGTCGAGCATGCGGGTCATCGAACCGCTGTCCAGGCCCAGGTAGCGGCACAGTTCGGCGGGGGTGTCGACCTGGTACTGGGTGACGATGATCAGCACCTTGAACTGGGCGGCCGTGACGCCGTCGGCTTCGAGGTGCCAGTCGAGGATGCGGTCCTTGAGCAGCGCGGCGCGGCCGAGCAGCATGCCGATGGCGCAGGTCTGGAAGTTTTCCGGGGTGAAATGGGACATCGGCGGCCTGCTCGGGTAATTGTGTGAAAATATTACTGCTTAGGCAGTGAATGTCAAAGCCTTGATTAGGATGCTAAATAAATATTCATTGGGAGGGGCTGAAAGCGTCAGCGCTTTGCTGCGCGAGGACAGGCAAGGAGCGCCGCCAGAGGCGGCGCATCGAGATGGGTGGCACCCGCTTGGCGGGCAAGCACCGTCCCTGTGGGAGCTGGCTTGCCAGCGATGAGTCCCTTGCAAGCATCACGAGACAGTTGCATCCACAGGGACCGGGTCAGCTTCATGAAGCCTGGTTGTCTTATGACGTCGTCAGTGTTGGCGCGCCACCTGCCACAACCGCGCCACATCCGCGGCCCGCGCCTTGAGCAACGCCCCAGCCTCGGCACAGGCCTGCTCCAGGCTCATCGGCCCGCTGGCCAGGGCGAAGGCCGCATCGATGCCCAGCCCATACAGTTGCTCGTAACCCGCACCCAGCGTACCCGCCAGCACCACCACCGGCACGCCGTGGCGCTTGGCTACCCGCGCCACACCAAGGGGTGTCTTGCCGCGCAGGGTCTGGGCATCGAAGCGCCCTTCACCGGTAATCACCAGATCCGCGCCCTGCACCAGGGCATCGAGCCCGGCCAGCTCGGCGACCACCTCGACCCCCGGGCGGAACTGCGCGCCCATGAACGCCTTGGCCGCAAACCCCATCCCTCCGGCCGCACCGCTGCCAGGCTCGTCACGCACATCCTTGCCCAGCACACCCGCGCAATGATCGGCGAAGTTCGCCAGAGCCTGGTCCAGAGCCTGCACTTGCTCGGAGTTGGCACCCTTCTGCGGGCCGAAGATCGCCGAGGCGCCATTGGCGCCGCACAGCGGATTATCGACATCGGCGGCAACGTCCACCCGCACCTGCGCCAGGCGCGGGTCCAGGCCGCTGGCGTCGATGCGCGCCAACTGCGCCAGGGCCAGCCCGCCTTCGGCCAGCGGCTCGCCCTGTGCGTCCAGCAGGCGCAGGCCCAACGCGCGCAGCATGCCGCTGCCGCCGTCGTTGGTGGCGCTGCCGCCGATGGCCAGGACAATGCGCGAGGCGCCGGCCGCCAGCGCCGCGGCGATCAGCTCGCCGGTGCCCCAGGTGCTGCTACGACACGCATCGCGCCGCCCGTTGGGCACCAGCTGGATACCACTGGCCTGGGCCATCTCGATCACTGCCGTGCGGCTCTCGGCCAGCCAGCCCCAAGCAGCCTCGACGGGCTCGCCCAGCGGGCCGCGCACCACCTGGCAGCGCAACTCGCCCTGACTGGCGGCGACGATCGCCTCCATGGTGCCTTCACCGCCATCGGCCATCGGGCATTCGATGCGCTCGCAGGCCGGCCACACTTCGGCCAGGCCGCTGGCGATGGCGCGGGCGACACCGGCGGCGTCGAGGCTGTCCTTGAACGAATCGGGGGCGATGACGATTTTCATGGGATTCTCCTGTCCTGTTCCGCGCATGCTGACAGGTGCGCGGTGCACTGGCCTCGGTCGAATGCACAAAAACCAGCGGCGGTTGTTTGGGCGGATGCCTTTGCCAGCCGTCAGTCCGCCGGCAACAGCTGCAACCCCAGGTACAAGCTCAGCATCCCCTCCATGCGCAACGGATCCACCTCGCCAACCTCGGCAATGCGCTCCAGCCGGTAGCGCAGACTGTTGCGGTGGATCCCCAGCGCCTCGGCGCAGGCCTGGCTCTGCCCGTCATGGGCGCACCAGGCGCGCAGGGTGAGCAGCAACTGCCCGCTGGCATCCTTGGCGCGAATGCGCTGCAAGGGTTCGAGCAGCTCGTCCAGCGCATCGTCGTTGCGGTGCCGCCACAGCAACGCCGGCAGCCGGTAGCGGGCCAGGCTCAGCAGGCGCTCGTCGGGCAGCACCTCACGACCGTAGGCCAGCAGGTCGCGCACCCGCCGATAACTGCGGCGCAGTTGCTCCAGGCTCTGCGCCGGGCTGCCCAAGGCCAGGCGCTCGACGTCCCAACCATGGCGTTGCAGGCGCTCGAGCAGGCGCGGCTCGTCCAGCGGCACGCCAGCTGGCCGGCACCATAGCAGCGACTGCCGCGCAGGGCTGACACACCAGCTGTCCGGGTAGCGGCTCATCAGCCAGGCCGAGAGCGCCTCGGCAGGCGGGCCGCCACGCAACTCGAACAGGCAGGCAATGCGTGGCAGGTTCGGTTTGAGCCCCAGCTGCCGGGCCTCATCGACCAACCGCGGCGAGTCGCCGCTGCCGCCCAGCAACAGCGCCAGCAGGTCGTCGCAGCGCTGGCGCCGCCACTGCTGCTCCACCTGCAGGTGGCGCTGGGCCAGGAGCATCTCGGCGGTCATGCGCACCAGCTCGGCGTAGGTGCGCAGTTGCTGAGGATCGCCGGTGAGGCCGAGCACGCCGATCAGCCGGCCATCGAGCATCAATGGCAGGTTGACACCGGGCTGCACGCCCTTGAGGCACTTGGCCGCTTCCACGTCCAGCTCGACGATGCGCCCATTGGCCAGCACCAGCTGCGCGCCTTCGTGGCGGGTGTTGATACGCTCGGCCTCACCACTGCCCAGGATCAGCCCCTGGCTGTCCATCACGTTGACGTTGCACGGCAGGATGGCCATCGCCCGGTCGACGATGTCCTGGGCCAGGTCGTGGTCCAGCTCGAACATGTAAGGATCCTTCGGCTTTGGTCGGCGGCACAGCAGCCCATACCTGACGCTGTGCAAAAGCACAAAGACAGCCGCGCTACACTGCCCGAGACTTTTCCAGGCGAGCGCCGGCACAGGCGACGCGGTGACAACCATAACAACAGAGAACCCGATCATGGCACACAGCCCCGCCCCTGACCAAGGCAACGAGATCACCCGCAACGCGCTCTACCGGCGCATCACCCTGCGGCTGATCCCGTTCATTTTCATCTGCTACCTGTTCAACTACCTCGACCGCGTCAACGTCGGCTTCGCCAAGCTGCAGATGCTCGACGCACTGAAATTCAGCGAAACCGTGTACGGCCTCGGCGCCGGCATCTTCTTCATCGGCTACGTGCTCTGCGGCCTGCCCAGCAACCTGGCGCTCAACCGCTTCGGGCCGCGGCGCTGGATCGCGCTGATGATGATCGCCTGGGGCAGCCTGTCCACCTGCCTGCTGTTCGTCACCACCCCCACCGAGTTCTACACCCTGCGCCTGTTGACCGGCGCCGCCGAAGCGGGCTTCTTCCCGGGCGTTGTGCTGTACCTCTCGCGCTGGTTCCCGGCGGACCGTCGCGGCCGCATCATGGCCCTGTTCATGTCGGCGATCCCGGTGTCCGGGCTGCTGGGCGGGCCATTCTCTGGCTGGATCCTCGACCACTTCGCCGCGGGCCAGCACGGCCTGGCCGGCTGGCAGTGGATGTTCCTGATCCAGGGCTTGCCCACCGTCGCGCTGGGCGCGCTGGCCATCGTGCTGCTCAGCGACGGCTACCAGAGCGCCCGCTGGCTGAGCCCGGCCGAACGCCAGCTGATCGAGGCGGACCTGAAAGCCGACGCCGCCGGCAAGCCGGCCACTCGCGGCGATAGCGTGCTGTCGGTGCTGGGCAACCCGCTGATCTGGACTTTTGGCTTCGTCTACTTCTGCATCCAGAGCGGTGTCTATGCCATCAACTTCTGGCTGCCGTCGATCATCAAGAACATGGGCTTCGACAGCCCCCTGCTGATCGGCTGGCTGAGCGCCATCCCGTACCTGCTGGCCGGTGTGTTCATGATTGTCGTCGGCCGCTCGGCGGACCTGCGCAACGAACGCCGCTGGCACCTGGTGGTACCGATGCTGATGGGCGCGCTGGGCCTGTTGATCGCAGTGAACTTCGCCGCCCACCCGACCATCGCCATCCTCGGCCTGTCCATTGCCACCATGGGCGCGCTGACCGGCCTGCCGATGTTCTGGCCGATGCCGACCGCGCTGCTCACCGCCGGCACCGCCGTGGCGGGCCTGGCGATCATCAACTCGGTGGGACAGATGGCCGGCTTCCTCAGCCCCTACCTGGTGGGCTTCATCAAGGACCAGACCGGCTCGACCGATGCGGCGCTGTATGCGCTGGCCGGGTTGATCATGGTCGGTAGCCTGGTGGCCTTGCGCGTTTCGCGCAGCACCAGCAGCGCCCTGGCAGGCGCTCGCCAGTAAGTGTCGACGAGGCCATCGCGGGCTTGCCCCGCGATGGCCACTACGCTAGTCGCGAGGTTTCCAACCTGCTTCATGCAATGCCGTCAGCAAGGTATCCCCATCCAGCGCCGGCACCACCACCCCTCCCTTGCCCTGCATCGTGCGCCCCGCCAGCAAGGCATTGACGATCGCCTCCTCCACCGCTTCCGCCGCCGCCATGAACAACGCCGAGATATGGTCGTTGTTGAGCATGCGCAACTCGGTGCATTGTTCCAGCCCCTTGCGTGCATAGTCCGCCGGCGGCAGATTCTGGTTACCGGTGGAGAACGCCAGGAAGATATCGCCGCTGGAGTCCTCGGTGCCGCCACCAGTGCGGGCGATGCCGATCGACGCGCGCTGGGCCAGGCGCTGGCACTGGTGCGGCAGCAGCGGTGCGTCGGTGGCGATCACCACCACGATCGAGCCCATGCCCGGGGTGCCCGTCACAGGTTCGGCGAAAGGCGACGGCAAATGCCCCAGCTGGCGCCCCACCGGGTAGCCGTCCACCCGCAACTCGCGCCGCTGGCCATGGTTGGCCTGGACCAGCGCACCGACAGTCCAGCCGCCCTGCCCGTCCTCCAGGCGCCGCGAGGCCGTGCCGATGCCGCCCTTGAACTCGTGGCAGATCATCCCCGTGCCACCGCCCACCGGCCCTTCCTGCACCGGCCCCGGGATGGCTGCCTCCTGCGCCTGGCGTACCTGCGCCGGGGTCACGTGCTGGCCCCAGATATCGTTGAGCAAACCATCGTAGGTTTCCATCACCACCGGCATGCACCAGTACACCGCATCGTCCGGCAGGCGCTCGCGCTCGGCGGCGATCAGCGCATCGCGCACCACGCCGACGCTATGGGTGTTGGTGATGGCGATCGGCGTGGTCAGCAGGCCAGCCTCACGGATCCACTCCAGGCCCGTGGCGTCGCCGTTGCCGTTGAGCACGTGGCAGCCGGCGAAGCAGGGTTGCTGGCGGGCCGCGCCCGCACGGGGCTCGATCAAGGTCACCCCGGTGCGGATCGGTGCCGGGCGTTGTTCGTCGATCAAGGTACTGTGGCCGACCCGCACTCCAGGGACGTCGGTGATGGCATTGAACGGGCCCGGGGTGCCGTGGCCGAGGGTGATGCCCAGTTGACGCGCACGCATGTGTACTCCTTGGATACTCACAATTTCTGGAAGGTCGGGCTGAGCCGGCCGTGGGTGCTGTACAGCGTCACCGACACGGCCAGCAGCCCGAGAATGATCAACAGGTCACGCAAGGACGCCTCGCGCAGCAGGGTCACCAGCAGCCAGGCGGCACCGCTGACCGCCAGCAGCGCCGGCAATGGCCATAGCGGCATGCGGTACGGATGCTCGCGGTCGCGGCGCAGTACCCGGCTGCACAAGGCGCATGCGGCCACCACCAGGTAGATCAGCAGCAACAGCAGCACGGTGAACGAGGTCAGTTCCTCCAGGCTGCCGGACAGGCTCAGCAAGGCCGACGGCACGGCGAGGAACAGCGTGGCCAGCCACGGCGACTCCCAGCGCGGATGGATCAGGGTGAAGGCACGGTTTAGCGTGGGCGTCCAGATCGCGTCGCGCCCGCTGCTGTACACCACCCGGCCGACCTGGATGACGATGGCGACGATGGCGTTGAACACCGAGAGGAAGATCCCCGCGCTGACCAGCCGCGCCAGGGTCTCATTGCCATGGGCGGTCAGCAGGTAGCCGATCGGATCGCCGCTGGCCAGCATTGCCTGCAGCGACGGCGCGCCAATCAACAGCGCCGCCAGCGGGATCACCTCGATGGCCACCACCACCGCCAGCGACCACAGCACCGCCCGGTGCACGGTGCGGCCACGGTCTTTCATGTCTTCGGCCAGCAGCACCGCGCCACCATAACCATTGAAGGCGAACAGCGCCATGCCCACCGCGCCCAGCACCAGTGCCCAGGGCGCGACCGTCAGCGCCCCTTGCTCGAGCATCTGCGGCTGCAACAGGCTAGCCACCGGCTGGCTGGCATTGCCGAAGCCCAGGATCACGATCACCAGCAGCGCGGCGACCTCGCAGAACAGGAACACCCCGGTAATCCAGGCATTCAGGCGGATATTGAGGATACCCAGGGCATAGCTCGACACCACGATCACCAAGGCCACGGTCTGGGTATCGAAACGCGTGCCCAGGGCATTGTTCAGGTAGGTGGCGGCGCCACCTGCGAGCACCGGCGGTATGAACAGCATCGAGGCCAGCACGGTGAGGAAGGTGGCATAACCCGCCAGCCCGCCGAACACGCGCTTGGCGTACACGTACTCGCCGCCAGCGGAGCTGTGGGCGCGCCCCAGTTCGGCGTAGCACCAGGCGAACATCAACGCCAGCGCTCCGGCCATGATGAAGGACAGGAACGCACCACTGCCGGCCTGCTGGATGGCGAACGGGGCAATGACGAACACGGAACTGGCTGGGGTCACCGCGGAAACGGTGATGGCGACCACGTCGAACACACCCAGGCGCTGCTTGAGCGCGCTTGCGGGCTCTTCGCTGGAGCTCATGGCGTTTTTCCTCTGATTGTTATTGGTTGTGAGGGGAAAACCGGTCGCGCGGCCGCTGGACCTGGGCTGGACTGTAGGCCTGGGCAAGCCTTTGGCCAATTACCCTTAGGGGGTACGCCCCTTGACGGGGCGGTGCAAAGCTCTGAACACTGCGGGCCTACCACCAGCCGCGGCGGGCCCCATGCACCATCTATTCACCGAAGCCAGCGCCCACGCCGGCCTTGCCCGCACCGTCGAGCAAATCGGCCAGCCGCGCTTCTGGCGCCAGTTGATCCTGCTGCTGCAGCAATGGCTGGCGTTCGACAACGCCCTGGCGATGTTCTACCCCCGTACCGGGCTGCCCCGGGCACTGGAAATTTTCGACGCACGGGGTGAAGGCAACCCCGAGGCCATGGCCCTGTACCTGAGTGGCCTGTATCAGCTCGACCCGTTCTACCAGGCCTGCCAGGAGCGCATAGGCGATGGCCTGCATCGCCTGGAAGAAGTGGCGCCGGACCAGTTCCGCCAGAGCGAGTACTACCTCAAGTACTTTCACGACCATGTCCTGGAGGACGAGGTGCAGTTCATCGTCCAGCTCGGCGACAGCGGCGCCCTGTCCCTGTCGCTGGGCCGGCGCGAACGGTTCGACAGCGCCAGCCACGGCCTGCTGGCGCTGGTCTGTCCGTGGGTGGTCGCACTGATGACCCAGCACTGGCAGCAGCACAGCTTGCGCCCGACGCCAGTGGCGGGCATGGCCCACCAGGTGCGCGACGCCATGAGCCTGTTCGGCGCCAAGGTGCTGTCGGAGCGCGAGCTGGAGATCGCCCGGCTTATCCTGCGCGGTTATTCATCGAAGGCCATGGCCGAGCGGCTGGCCATTTCACCGGAGACCATCAAGGTGCATCGCCGGCATCTGTACGCCAAGCTGGACATCTCGTCGCAACCGGAGCTGTTCTCATTGTTTCTGCAATCGCTGGGGCACGATCCGCAGGACCCTTGAGCCTGTCACTGGCGCAACCGCCCCAGCGCCTCCAGCACATGCGCGGTCGCCCGCTCCACCTCCCCTTCACGGCAGGCAATGCCGAGCTGACGCCACAAGCCAGGTCGCAATGGCCGTTGGGCAATACGCCCCTGCGGCTGGCGCACCTCACCTTCCTGCGGCAGCAAGGTGGCGCCATACCCGGCGGCCACCAAGCTCTTGATCGCATCGTTGTAGTTCAGCTCGATCCGCGCTTCGGGATACAGACCTGCCGTGGCGAACCACTCCGAGGTGACCCGCGACAGCTGGGTGGTGCTGTCGTTGAGGATCAGCGCCCTGCCGGCCAGCCAGGCCGGGGTGACCCGCGCCGGCGGCTGCCAGTCGGCGGGCACATAGGCCATGATCGGATCGCGCCGCCACGGCGTGATCCTCAAGCCCTTGCCCGCCACCTGCGGCAGCGCCACCAGGCCGATGTCCAGGGTGCCTTCACGCAGACGCGCCAGGGAGGCCTGGGAGGTGAGCACCTGCACCTGCACGTCGATCCCCGGATGATCCACCCGCAGGGTTTCCAGGGCCTGGGGCAGCAGGTGGGCAATGGCGCCGGTCGAGGCGCCGAGGCGCACCCGGCCGGTCAGGCCCTCGACCTGCCGGCGCACCTCGTCCAGCGCCTGGTCGGCATCGGCCAGCAGGCGCCGGGCGCGGGCCAGCAACGTCGCGCCGATGGTCGTGGGGCGAACCTGGCCGCGCGTGCGGGTGAGCAATGGGGCTCCGATGCGCGCCTCCAGTTCCGCCACATGCAGGCTGATGGTCGGGGGCGCCAGGTTGAGCTGGCGGGCGGCCTGCGCGAAGGACGCGCAGTCGGCGATCACCACCAGGGTGCGCAGGCGGTCGAGGCTGATTTCTCGCATGGGGTCTCGCAAGGGCGGCTATCAATTCAGTATTACTGAACGTGGGCATCATGATATTCAAATTTTCTTTCGTCCAGTGAGCAGCGAGGATTAGCCATCACTCCCGTCACCGGACAATCGACATGCATCAACCCCTAGTATTCATCGATGGCGACCAAGGCACCACCGGTCTGCAGATCCACGCCCGCCTGCAAGGCCGCGACGACCTGCGTTTGCTCACCCTGCCCGAGGCCGAGCGCAAGGACCCGGCCCGCCGCAGCGAGGCCATCAACAGCGCCGACATTGCCCTTCTCTGCCTGCCCGACGAAGCCGCCCGCGAGGCCGTGGCCATCCTGCGCAACCCGGCGGTACGGGTGATCGACGCCAGCTCTGCGCACCGCACAGCTCCAGGCTGGGTCTACGGCCTGCCTGAGCTGAACGCCGAGCAGGCCGAGCGCATCGCCACGGCTACCCGGGTCAGCAACCCCGGCTGCTACCCTACCGGCGCCATCGCCCTGCTGCATCCGCTGGTCAAGGCCGGCCTGCTGCCCGCCGACTACCCGCTGAGCATCCATGCCATATCCGGCTACTCCGGGGGTGGCCGTGCCGCGGTCGAGCGCCATGAACAGCGCAGCGATGATTACCTGCCGGCGCTGCAACTGTACGGCCTGGAACTGGCCCACAAGCATGTGCCGGAGATCCAGCGACACGCAGGGCTCAGCGCACGACCGGTGTTCGTCCCGGGCTATGGCGACTATCGCCAGGGCATCGTGCTGAGCATTCCCCTGCAACTGCGCCTGCTGCCCGGGGTCAGCGCCGAGCAACTGCAGGCCTGCCTGGAACAGCACTACCAGGGAGCCCAGCACGTGCAGGTCATGCCCCTACACCAGCACGGCGCGGCCGCAGCGCTCGACCCGCAGGCGCTGAACGATAGCAATGACCTGCGCCTGGCCCTGTACGCCAACCCCGAGCACGGCCAGGTGCTGCTGACCGCGGTATTCGACAACCTGGGCAAGGGCGCGTCGGGCGCCGCCGTGCAGAACCTCGACCTGATGCTGGCTGGGCTGCGCTAGTGTCCTGTCTCGGAAATACGTTCTCTTTTGGCGAGTGGCTTGGGTGTTCGGCCAAGGCGCCGCGACGAGTCATAGCAGGGCTATGGCGAGGAGTGGCAACGCGGGCCGGGCGCCCAAGACGCCGCCAAAAGTGAACAGCTTATTTCCGAGGCAGGACACTAGCATCTGCGGGTAGAATGGACGCCCGCCTCGTCCGGGGCGGGTGTTTCACACCTTGCCGGAGTTCCACCCGCGATGTTCATCCTCCGCCGCCTTGACGGCGTGCCGCCCGAATCCTTCCAGAACCAGATCCGCCAACTGGTGATCGACCACGTCGGTCAGCTCAGCAGCGTCGCCATCAGCCCGGACAACCCGCTGTACCCGCTGTACCAGTATGGTGTCGGCCTGGAGGTGCACCAGTACCTGATGGCCCTGGACGGCACCCGCGGCCTGCGAGTCGAACTGACCCTCGCCCTGGATGCCGACGCGCCGGACCGGTTGCTCGGCTTTGCCCTGGTATTGCCGGCCCAGGACAACCCGCAAGCCTGCGCCCTCGCCTACCTCGCCGTGGACGCCAACCACCGCCGCAAAGGTATCGCCCGTGGCCTGCTGGATGCCGTGCGTGGCCGCTATGCCTGTGTCGAGCTGAGCGCCTTCGCCCAGCAAGTGCCGTGGTTCGAGAACATGGGCCTGCAGGTAGTCGCCAGCGCCGGGCCGCAGGTATTGATGAGCAGTACCGGCAAGCCCAGCGAGGCACTGATCGGGCGGCTGGATATCGCGCCGATCTACCAGACCGTCGAGGTGCGGCAGATCCATGCCTACCTGCTCAAGCAGCAGGGCGAAGCGGCGATGGTCGAGGCCGAACGGCTGCGCGACGTACGGCTGGATACGCTGGCAGAGCAAGCGAGGGCATGCGTCAGCGAACGCAAGCGCGTGCACTGAAGGGTTCAGCCCTTGATGGCTTTCTCGATGGCGGCGATATCGATCCTGCTCATCTGCAGCATCGCCTCGAACGCCCGCTTCGCCACGCCGCGATCGGCGCTGGCAACGGCCTCGGTGAGTATCCGTGGACTGATCTGCCAGGACAGGCCCCATTTGTCCTTGCACCAGCCACAGACACTTTCACTGCCACCATTGCCGACGATGGCGTTCCAGTAGCGGTCGGTCTCTTCCTGGCTGTCGGTCGCCACCTGGAACGAAAACGCCTCGCTGTGGCTGAACGCCTTGCCGCCGTTCAGGCCAATGCAGGGCACGCCCATCACTGTGAACTCGACGGTGATCACGTCGCCCGCCTTGCCCGAGGGGTAGTCGGCAGGCGCCTTGTGCACTGCGGTCACGCGGCTGTCGGGAAAGGTGCTGGCATAGAAATTCGCCGCGTCCTCGGCGTCGTTGTCGTACCACAGGCAAACAGTGTTCTTGGCGGTCATGGGCACTCTCCTGGGCGGGTCTCACTGCCCACGAGTCTAGCCCCCGGATCCATCCGCCCCGAGCAAGCGCGATCAACGGCTGGCCAGTCAGCTCCCCTGGCAGGCGAAGGCCCGGGCCAGCTCAAGGTCACCCAGCGCGCTAGCGGGGTGCAATTGGCGATAGTCACCCAGCGCCTGCTCCAGGCGTGCGCCGCGCAAACGCCCGTCGCTGGCGATGAACATCAGCGCATCATCGCGGGCGGCCTGGTAGCTGCGCTGCGAGTGGCTGGTGGAGCCGCTCACTGCGGCCGTGCCCAGGCTGGAGCCAACGGTGAAGTGATCGATCGAGTTGCCCTTGCCGTCCATCGCCCACACCGGGGTTGCGAGCAGCAGGAGCAGGGTGCAACGCAAAAGCGGGGCAACAGGCATGCGGGCCTCTTCGTCGGGTGGTCGCGTTGCCACGGATCATCGCCATAAACGCAGGCAGCGGCAAGGTTGCTGTATGCCAGGTTTGCCGGCCATCTGTATCTAACGGCGATTGCCCGCTGCGCCTAGGATCGAAGCCTGTAACCAAGGGAGCTGCCATGAACGAACTGCCAACCACCAGCGATTTTCCCGGGCTGGTCCTGCGCCGCTTGCTGCCGGGCGACCAGGCCATGGTTTGCGCCCATCGCGAGGCCATGTTCCTGGAGGCCGGTGGCGACCCTGTGAGCCTGCGAACCATGACCGAACACTTCCGGCCCTGGCTGCAACCACGCCTGGCCGATGGTCGCTACTACGGTTTCGTGCTACTGGATGAGGAGCAGCCGGTGGCGGCCATCGGCCTGATGTCGATCGACTGGCCGCCGCACCCGGCGCATCCCTGTCACGAGCAGCGCGGCTACGTGCTCAATGTCTACGTGGAGCCTTCCCATCGCCGCCGGGGACTGGCTTCGAAACTGATGTGCCTGGCGGAGGCCGAGTTCATCCGGCGCGGCCTGGGCTTTGCCGTCCTGCACGCCACCGAGGTGGGCCGGCCGGTCTATGCCGGCCTGGGCTGGGCGCAGACCGCGGAAATGGCCAAGCAACTGGACTGAGCTCAAGTCAGCCGCGCAAGCGCCGATACTTCTCGTGCATCCGCCACGGATGCACGATCTTGCAGTTACTCAAGGAAGATTCATGTCGCGTCACAACCTACCAGCGCTGCTGGTACTGTCACTGCTCCTGTCGCTTGCCGGCTGCAATGCCCTGCCCCGCTCCACCACCGACCAAGCCCCGCCACTTGGCCCGGTGCTGCCGGACAGCGAGGCACGCAATGCCTGGATTGCCCAGGCCCTCGCCCTGGACCCGCTGGCCAGTCAGAACCGCCAACCACCCCCGCGCCAGAGCAACGCGCAAATCGTCGCCAAGCTGCGTCAGAAACGCGATATCCAGCTGCCGGACGCCTACTGGAGCCAATGGCAGCGCAACCTTGATGTCTTCGATGCCGACACTGCGCGCCACAAGGAAACGCAGCGCGGCCTCTACATCGACACCCTCACCGACCAGCTCAAGCGTGTCGACGACCTCACCCTGCAACGGCTGGCCAATGCGCCCGACACACTCGACGCGGCCACCCGAGAGGCCTGGAAACTCCGCCTGATCGAGCGCTACAGCCGCTACATCATCGACAGCGAAGTGAACCGCGACATCATCGACGCCCACCTGCGGCGCATGGCGCTGATGGACCGGCAATACGGCGTCTGCGCCCTGGACAGCGACTGCTGGGACCGCGCACCCAAACCTTGATATTTGACGCACGCCGACCCAGCGTTCAAGGTTGCTGCACCCCATCGATCCGGAGCCCGATATGCATTTCGACCTGATCCAGTCCCTGAGCCTGGCTGGCAAGCCCGATGTCCCCAATGACGACCGCGTCGGCAGTGCCGACCGCCATGCCTGGGTAATCGACGGCGCTACTGACCTCGGCGCTCCCGGCCTGCTGGGTGAGCGCGGCGGCGCGGCCTGGCTCTCGGCCACGGCCCAGCGCGCCTTCTCCGCGGCGTCGGGGCCCCTGCGGCAGGTCTGCGAATCGGTTTTCGTGGCGATTGCCCAGGCTTACCAGCAAGACCGTCAACGTGAGCCGTTGGCCACCTGGGAACTGCCGCGCGCCGCCTTTGCCGCGGTAGCGTTGGAAGGTGATGAGCTGGTCTGCGCCCACCTGGCCGACTGCGTGGTACTGCACCGCAGCGCGAGCGGCATCCACTTCCTCACCCCGGAGCCCGACCGCGAGGCCGAACGCGCCGAGGCTGCGGCACTTGGGCCCGGTACTGGCGCCCACGGCGTGCGGACCCCTGCCGTACTGGCTGACCGGCGGGTTGCCCGTGAGCGTCCCCGGGCCGTGCTTGGCATCGATGCCGAGCTGTCCAGGGAGGGCACGCTCTACAGCCGGGCATCAGTGTCCCTGGGGGACGATGTGCTGTTGATGAGCGACGGTTTCGCCGCACTGTTCGACACTTATCGCGCCTATGACCCAGCCGGTTTCATCGAGCGCCTGCTGGCCCACGGCCTCGATGACCTGGCGCGGACGTTGCGTGGCATCGAGCACGACGATGCGGCATGCCTGCGCTACCCACGATTCAAGATGAGCGACGACGCCTCGGCGATCTGGTTGCGGGTTGGCTGAGACCTTTTCCTGTGCGAAGCCTGCAAGACTAGGCCAATCGCTTTTGCAGAAAATAACGGGTATGCCCAGGCGGGAAATCGGCAATCTCACCAAAAACCTCGAACCCCAGCTTGCGGTAGAAGTCCGGCGCCTGGAAGCTGAAGGTATCCAGCCAGATCCCGCCACAGCCCTTTCTCCTCGCCAGCGCCTCAGCCCTGGCCATCAGCTCGCGCCCACAGCCCTGCCCGCGCATCCGCTCGGGCACCACCAGCAGTTCGACGAACATCCACCCCCCACCCAGCCTGGCGTAGAGGCCACCGACGATTTCATCCAGGTTGGGGTCACGCAGCGTCCAGGCGACGGAGGCCGCTCCAGGCGAGCCGATCACGCCACCATTGAATTCGCGCAAGGGTTTCAAAATTGCATCGTGATGCAGGCTAGTCGCCTGGTCGGTGAAATCGATACGGAGTGTCATGGCAGGTCGTCCGGTTGACCATATGGGAATGCGGCGCAAAGCCCGCCGGATTAAATTTACTTCACGTTGCGCCCTTTGGATATAAGGCATTCGACAGCCGTTCGGCCATACTCCAGAATGCAACGGTTTTTGGGGGAAACCCTTGCACAGCCAACGACATACCAACATTTAGTGAGCCTCAACGTGAAAACTTCCCTGTCCATCCTCAGCCTGCTGCTGTTGCTCACAGGAACCGCGACCCTACCGTCGACCGCTGCTGCACAACCCCCGGCCCAGGTCCAGCGTGACCCGAGCAAACTGCACCTGGCGTCCGGCAGCGCCCTGTTGATCGACCTCAACACCAACAAGGAGCTGTATTCCAGCCACGCCGATCGCGTGCGCCCCATCGCCTCGGTCACCAAGTTGATGACCGCGATGGTCGTGCTCGACGCCAAGCTGCCCATGGACGAGATGCTCACCATGACCATCGCCAACAACCCGGAGATGAAAGGCGTGTATTCCCGGGTGCGGCTGGGCAGCGAGCTTAACCGTCGCGAGACGTTGCTGATCACCCTGATGTCGTCGGAAAACCGTGCGGCCAACTCACTGGCCAACCACTACCCCGGTGGCTACGGCGCGTTCATCAAGGCGATGAACGCCAAGGCCCGCAGCCTGGGCATGAGCCACACCCGCTACGTCGAGCCGACCGGCCTGTCGACCTTGAACGTCTCCACCGCCCAGGACCTGGCCAAGCTGCTGATGGCCTCGCGCAAGTACCCGATGCTCAGCGAGTTGTCGGTCACCCGCGAAAAGACCGTGGCGTTCCGCAAGCCCAACTACACCCTGGGTTTCCGTAACACCGACCACCTGGTGAACAAGAGCAACTGGGACATCAAGCTGACCAAGACCGGCTTCACCAACGAAGCGGGGCATTGCCTGGTGCTGCTGACCAAAATGGACAACCGTCCAGTGGCCATGGTGATCCTCGACGCCTTCGGCAAGTACACCCACTTCGCCGACGCCAGCCGCATGCGCCAGTGGCTGGAAACCGGCAGCGCCAAGCCGGCGCCGGCAGTCGCCATGCAGTACAAGAGTGAAAGGCAGCGCGCGCGCCTGGCGCAGGACTGAAACGACAACGCCCCGCGCAAGCGGGGCGTTGTGGGCTGAAACCGGGCGTTTTCAGGCCTGGGTGGATACCATGCCACCGGCACTGTTGCCGCCGGTCTTGGTCAGTGCATCAAGCAGCTTCGCGGTCGCTGCCTGTATTTGCCCGCTCAAGGTGGCAATGCTCGACTGCTTGGCGAGAATCATCGTCGCTTTCGTGGTGTCGTCCATTTCCTGCGCGGCGATCTTCGCCAGCTGACGCTGTTCTTCGGCCATCTGCTTCTGCAATTGCCTGATCATCTCGCGCATTTGCTGAATGTACGACGGCTCGCCGCTACCCTCGTCATCCTCGGCCTTCTTTGCGCCGGCAGGCTTGCCTGGTTCGCTGGTGCCTTTGAGGTCTACCGCGACAGTAGCCGGCGACTTCTCGTCTTCTTTGGCCTGCCCTTTGACCAGTTGCGTGGCGATGCTGCTGCTGACGTTGTTGATGCCTACCATTCCTTAATCCTCCACGGTGGGTCCTTTCAATGACTGGGGTATCGGCACCACGCGTGCAAACTTGATTCTCGCCCACCGATAAATTTACCCGCCCGCCATTCGTCCACCTGATACCCGAGCCCTGCCCTAGCGCCCACCGCGCGGCCAGGCCGGAACCGATCAGCCCTGCAACGAGATGGCAATGACCAAGACCCGCTCCCGCAAAGCCTTGTACATCGGCCTGCCCCTGGCCCTGGTGGCCGCCCTGGGTGGAGCCGCCGGCTATTACTTCTGGAAACAGGACGGCGGCTACCCCCGTGCGATCGTGCAGCAGGCCAACGACCTGCATGAGCACATGCTCTCCTTCGACAGCCATGTCACCGTGCCGTTGGGCTACGGCAGCACCGGTTACGAAGCAGACAAGGACGGCCGTGGCCAGTTCGACCTGGCCAAGGCGGCCAAGGGCCGGCTGTCCGGCGCGGCGCTGACCGTCTTCGGCTGGCCGGAGCTGTGGAACGGCCCGAACGCGCCGCACCGCCCTACCCCTGGCTTCATCGACGAGGCCCGCAACCAGCAGGAAGTGCGCTACAAGATCATCAGCGGCATCGTGCGCGACTTCCCCAACCAGGTCGGCATCGCCTACACACCGGACGACTTCCGGCGCCTGAACGGCGAAGGCAAGTTCGCCATCTTCATCAGCATGCTCAACGCCTACCCACTGGGCAGCGACCTGTCGCAGCTCGATTTGTGGACCAAGCGCGGCATGCGCATGTTCGGCTTCAGCTACACCGGCAACAACGCCTGGGCCGATTCCTCGCGGCCACTGCCATTCTTCAACGACACCCCCGACGCCTTCGGCGGCCTGTCGCCACTGGGCGAGCAGGCGGTCAAGCGGCTCAACGACCTGGGCGTGATCATCGATGTCTCGCAGATGTCCACCCTGGCCCTGGAAGACGTCGCCCGCCTGAGCCGCGCGCCGTTCGTGGCCTCGCATTCGGCGCCACGGGCGCTGGTGGACATTCCGCGCAACCTGTCCGACAAAGAGATGCAACTGATCAAGGACAGCGGCGGCGTGCTTCAGGTGGTGGCCTTCACCACTTACCTCAAGCCCCTGAGCAAGCCGACCCTGGAGAAGCTCGAAGCCCTGCGCGCACGCTTCGACCTGCAACCGTTGCAAGGCCTGACCAACGCACTGATGCCGGGCGACCCGATCATCGCCATCTGGCCAGAGGCGCGCTTCGGCGAATACGCCAGCAGCCTGTATGCCATCGTCGACGAAGAGCCCCGCGCCGGCCTCAAGGAGTATGTCGACGCCATTGACTACGCGGTGAAGAAGATGGGCATCGACCATGTCGGCATCAGTTCCGACTTCAACGATGGCGGCGGCGTCACCGGTTTCATGAACGTCGGCGAGATCCGCAACGTGACCGCCGAACTGCTGACCCGCGGCTATTCCGAAACCGATATCGCCAAGCTCTGGGCAGGCAACTTCCTGCGCGTCTGGGGGCAGGTGCAGAAAGCCGCCAACCCCGTGGCCCAGCTCGCCAATACCGCCCAGGAAACCCGCCATGACTGATCGGCGCGCCTTCCTCAAGCAGGCCGCCGCCCTGGCGGCCAGCCTGCCGTTGCTGCCAAGCGCCCTGGCCGCCACCGCCACCCCGCCGTCATTGCAGGGCCCGGACAAATGGCGCCAGTTGCGCCAGCTGTTTCCCCTGGCGCCGGATGTCGCGCACTTCGCCAACTTCCTGATCACCGCCCACCCACGGCCGGTACAGGATGCGATCGACCGCCACCGCGCCACCCTCGACCACAACCCCGCGGTGTGCATGGACTGGGAGAGCCAGTACGAATGGCAGCGCGAGGATGAGGTCCGCGAGTGGGCTGGCCGTTATCTGGACGTGCGCCCCCGCCAGGTCGCCCTCACCGGCAGCACCACCGAGGGTCTGGGCATGATCTACGGCGGCCTGCACGTGGCGTCGCACCAGGAGATCCTGACCACCGAGCACGAGCACTACTCGACCCACAACTGCCTGGCCTTCCGTCTGCGCCAGCATGGCACCCAGGTGCGCAAGCTGCGCCTGTTCGACAAACCGGGCGACGTGTCCACCGACCGGGTGCTGAGCGTGATCGACCGCAGCATTCGCCCTGAAACCCGTGTGCTGGGCATGACCTGGGTACACTCGGGCAGCGGCGTCAAGCTGCCGGTGGGCGCCATCGGCGAGCTGGTGCGCCAGCACAACCGCAACCGCGACGAGGCCGAACGGATTGTCTACGTGGTCGATGGCGTGCATGGCTTCGGCGTGGAAAACGCCCGCTTCGCCGACTTCAACTGCGACTACTTCATCGCTGGCACCCACAAGTGGATGTTCGGTCCACGCGGGACCGGGATCATCTGCTCGGCGTCCGAGCAGATGCAGTACCTGACACCGACCTTCGCCACCTTTTCACGCAACGAGGACTTCGGCACCATCATGACCCCGGGCGGGTACCACGCCTTCGAGCACCGCTGGGCGCTGGGCGAGGCCTTCAAGCTGCACCTGGAGCTGGGCAAGGCCGATGTCCAGGCACGTATCCACCAGCTCAACGACTACCTCAAGGCGCGCCTGGCTGAACACCGCGCCGTGGAGCTGGTGACGCCGGTCAGCCGCGAGTTCTCCGCAGGCTTCACCTTCTTCCGCATCAAGGATCGCGATCCCGATGCCGTGGCCGCCTACCTGAACGCCAACAAGGTCATGGTCGATGCCGTGGACCGCGACGCAGGGCCGGTGATCCGCTTTGCGCCGAGCCTGCTCAACGATGAACAGCAGGTTGACCGGGCCATGGCATTGCTGCGTACGCAGATCGGTTGAGGTAACGCCATCCATACCGGGGCTGCGGTGCAGCCCATTCGGCGGCGAGCCGGCTCCCACCCCGACCGCGCCGCCCTCAAGCCAAGCGCCGCCTCTGTGGGAGCTACGGTTCGCCGCAACGACTTGCCAGCGATGGCCTAGCGCAGCAACGCCTGGATCTGCTCGTGGAGGGTATCCAGGTCGAACGGCTTGGCCAAGATCGGCGCCTTGCGCGCGATCGGGCTACCCGACTCGAGAATCTCCGCCGGATAGCCGCTGATGAAGATCACTTTCAGGTCAGGCCGCAGTTTCACCGCAGGCTCTGCGATCTCCACCCCGGAAATCCCGCCCGGCAGGCGGAAATCGGTGACCATCAGGTCCAGGTGCGGCTTGCTGGCCAGGATCGCGAACGCCTGCTCGCCATCCTCGGCCACCAGCACGTGGTAGCCCTCGCCTGCCAGGTAATCACGCAGGATCATACGGATCGCCGGCTCGTCCTCGACCACCAGTACCACGTCTTGTGCATCTTCACTCATGACAACGCCTTCGAATTCAATAAGTTGGCTATCAGACCGCAGCTTTATGCAGAGGTTGCCCGGGGATGATCACAGGCATGCGGCAATACCGATAGCGGCAGCTGGACGGTGAACGTCGACCCAGTTCCAACCTGACTGTCGACCCGGATCCGCCCGCCATGGGCCAGGATGATCTGCTCGGAAATGTACAGGCCCAAGCCCAGGCCACCACTGGCCTGCTGCGCAGCGACACGCTCGAACTGCTGGAAGATCCGCTGCTGGTTCTGTACATCGATGCCGATACCTTGGTCCTGCACCTGTACACAGGCCATTGCGTCCTCTTCGAACACCCGCACTTGCACAGGCTTGCGATTTCCATAGCGCAAGGCATTGGACAACAGGTTGGCCACCACCTGTTCAATCCGGAACTCGTCCCACTCGCCCTGCAAGGCATCGCAGCGCTGCAGCTCGATAAAGGTGTCCACCGCGTTGGCCTGGGCGGTGAAGTTCTCCACCAGCCCCCGCACCAGTTGTCCAAGGTCGAAGGTGCGCGGCCGGATCGAAAGCTTGCCGGTGCGAATCCGCGACACGTCGAGCATGTCTTCGACCAGGCGGATCAGGCTGTTGATCTGGCGTTCGTCGCGCTCGACCATGGCCTTGAGCTTGTCTTCGCTGAACGCCGCCAGGTTGCCACGCGCAAGATGCATGCGACGCAACTGGGTTTCCAGGATCAGCCCGTTGAGTGGCGTGCGCACCTCATGGGAGACGATCGACATGAAGTCATCGCGCATGCGCACTGCTCGCTCCAGCTCGCCACGAGCCAGCTGCAACTGGTTGAGGAGCAGCTCCTGCTCCTGCCGGCTGTGTTCCAGGGCCTGCAGTTGGCGGTCCAGCGCCTTGCGTTGGCGGAACAGGTCGACGAATACCGACACCTTGCTCTTCACAGCCAAGGGTTCCAGGGGCTTGTGCAGAAAATCCACCGCTCCGCTCTCATACCCCTTGAAGGCATAGTTCATCTCGCGCCCGGCGGCGCTGACAAAGACGATGGGAATATTGCGGGTCTTCTCCATGCCGCGCATCAGCTCGGCCAGCTCGAATCCGTTCATGCCAGGCATCTGCACATCGAGAATGGCCAGGCCGAACTCGTGCTCGAGCAGGAGCGACAACGCCTCGTCGGCGGACTGTGCCTGATACACCTCGCGGTCATCGCCCTGGATCAGGGCGGCCAGGGCCAGCAGGTTTTCCGGCAGGTCGTCGACGATCAGCAGTTTCGCGGTGATGTGGCTTAGCATGCGCTGGGTTCCAGGGTAGCGAGCAACTGCCCGATACCGCTCAGGGAAAGAATGTGGTCCGGGTCGTGCAGGGCCAGTGCGGCCTCCGGCATCAACGCGACCTGTGCTTCGCGAGGGTCCTGGACTACCGTCCGGCCTCCGCTTTGTTTGATGCGTAAAAGCCCTTGGGCGCCGTCTTCATTGGCCCCGGTGAGCAATACGCCTAGCAGCTCCGAGCCGTAGGCGTCGGCGGCCGACTCGAAGAGAAAATCGATTGCCGGTCGTGAGAAATGCACCGGTTCTTCCTGGCTCAGCGACAGGCTGAAATCACGCTCCACCGACAGGTGGTAGCCCGGCCCCGCTACATAGATCAGGCCGGGCTCTATTCGCGCCTTGTCGAGGGCCTCGCGAACCGGTCGACGCAAGCGGCGTTGCAGCACCTCGGCCAGCTGGCTGTGCCGATCATCGGGCAGATGCAGCACGCATAATACCGGGATGGCGAAATCGCCGGGCAGCGCGCCGAGCACGCTGAACAGCGCCGACACGCCCCCCGCCGAGGCGCCAATCACAATCGCTCGCACGCTGTTCATGTCTTGCGGTAGATCCGCTCGGGCCGCACCAGCGGCTCGAAACGCTCGCCGTAGGCCGAGAAGTCCACCGACTCCTTGCTGCCCAGCACCAGAAAGCCGCGGTGGCACAGCGACTCGTGGAACAGCCCCAGGGCACGGTCTTGCAGCCCCTTGTTGAAGTAGATCAGCACATTGCGGCACGACACCAGTTGTGTCTCGGAGAACACGCTGTCGGTGGCCAGGCTGTGATCGGCGAAGGTCACGTTGTCGCGCAGACTGGCATCCATGATGGCGTTGCCGTAGGCGCTGGTGTAGTACTCGGAAAAGTCCCGCCGACCACCTGCCTTGCGATAGTTATCTTCGTACTCATGCATGACCTGCATGGAGTAGATGCCCTGCTTGGCACGCTCCAGCGAGTGCGGATTGATGTCGGTGGCATAAATGATGGTGCGTTCGAGCAGGCCCTCCTCGCGCAGCAGGATGGCCATGGAGTACACCTCCTCGCCGGTGCTGCAACCGGCGATCCAGATCTTCAGCGAGGGCCAGGTGCGCAGCAGCGGCACCACTTCGGTGCGCAGTGCCAGGAAGTGCCCAGGGTCGCGGAACATCTCGCTGACCGGGATCGTCAGGTACTGCAGCAACTCGAGGAACATGCCCGGGTCATGCAGCACTCGCTCCTGCAGCGACGATACCGTGCGGCAGTCGAACTGGCGCATGGCATGGAGGATCCGGCGCTTGATCGAGGCGCCGGAGTAATCGCGAAAATCGTAGCTGTACTTGAGGTAGATCGCCTCGATCAGCAGCCGGATTTCGATATCGGTATTGCGTTCACTGGTCAAGATTTCAGATTCGCTCCAATTGCGGCAGCCAGACTCGGATCAGCGAGAACAGGCGGTCCAGCTCGATCGGTTTGGCCAGGTAGTCATTGGCCCCGGCCTGCAGGCAACGCTGCTGGTCGTCCTTCATCGCCTTGGCGGTCACGGCGATAATCGGCAGCTTGCGCCAGCGCGGTTGCTGACGGATCAGGCGCGTCGCCTCGTAGCCATCCATTTCCGGCATCATCACGTCCATCAGCACCAGGTCGATGTCGTCGTTGGCTTCGAGGCACTCTATGGCCTCGCGCCCGTTGCGGCCGATCTCGACGATGGCACCCTTGTGTTCCAGGGCGCTGGTCAGGGCGAAGATATTACGCACATCATCGTCCACCAGCAGGATCTTGCGCCCCTCGAACACCTTGTCGCGGCTGCGAGCGGTCTTGAGCATGCGCTGGCGTTCGTTGGACAGCTGCGACTCGACCTTGTGCAAGAACAGTGTCACTTCATCGAGCAGGCGCTCGGGCGAGCGCGCGCCCTTGATGATGATCGAGCGCGAATATTTGAGCAGGTCGGCCTCCTCCTCGCGGGTGAGATTACGGCCGGTGTAGACGATCACTGGCGGGAAGCTACGGATATCTTCGGCGGTCATGCGTTTGAGCAGCTCGTTGCCGAGCATGTCGGGCAACTTGAGGTCGATGATCATGCAGTCGTAGATATTCTCGCGCAGCAGCGCCAGGGCATCCTGAGCCATTGCCACGGCAGTGATTTCGATATCGTCGTCGCCGATCAGGCGGGCAATGCTCTCGCGCTGCAGGTCATCGTCTTCCACCAGCAGGATGTGCTTGAGCTTCTGCGTGAGCTTCGCCTCCAGCCGACCGAACACCGCCTTGAGTTCCTCGCGGCTGGTGGGCTTGACTGCGTAGCCCACCGCCCCCATGTGCATGGCCGCCTCGACTCGGTCCTCCACCGAAATGATATGCACCGGAATATGCCGGGTGCCGGCCTGCTCTTTCAGGCGCTGCAGCACGGTAAGCCCGGAATGGTCAGGCAGGCGCATGTCCAGCAGGATGGCATCGGGCAGGTACTGGGCCGCCAGCTCGAAGCCCTCGTCGGCGGAATGGGCGACCAGGCAGCTGTAGCCCAGTTCGTGGGCGAGGTCGAAGAGGATACGAGCGAAATTCGGCTCATCCTCGATCACCAGGATGCAGCGGTTGCCGAATGGCGCCTGCTCGCGATCGTCGGCGAAGGCCGGCGTCGGGCGCTCGCTGCGTACGGTTGTCGCCATCGGCGGTGCCGGAGGCAGTTCGTCGACCGCCGGGCGCAGGCTGTGCACCTCGATCTGCTGGGTATCAGGCTCGAAATGCTCGGGAAGGACCAGGCTGAAAACGCTGCCCTGCCCCGGGGTGCTATCGACATCGATCTGCCCACCCAGCAGGTGCGCCAGGTCACGCGAGATGGACAAGCCCAGGCCCGTGCCGCCATAGCGCCGGTTGCTGGTGCCATCGACCTGGTGGAAGGCGCCGAAGATCGCCTGCTGCTGGTCGGCGGCGATGCCGATGCCGGTGTCGCGCACCGCGAAGACGATCCCCCGTCCCGCTTGATGGCTGATGCGCAGGCTGACCTGGCCACGCTCGGTGAACTTGATGGCGTTGGACAACAGGTTCTTGAGAATCTGCTCAAGGCGCTGACGGTCGGTGAACAGGGAAGCCGGCAACGGTTGCTCCAGTTGCACGGCGAAGGACAGCCCCTTGTCCTGCGCCAACGGTTGGAACATACCCTTCAAGCCTTCGACCAGCCGCTCCAGCGGAGTGTTTTCGGCGCGTACCTCCAGCTTGCCGGCCTCGACCTTGGCGATGTCGAGAATATCGTTGATCAGGTTGAGCAGGTCGTTGCCGGCCGAATAGATGGACTCGGCGAACTTCACCTGCTCCTTGCTGAGGTTGCCTTCGGCGTTCTCGGCCAGCAGCTTGGCCAGGATCAGTGAGCTGTTGAGTGGAGTGCGCAGCTCATGGGACATGTTGGCGAGGAACTCGGACTTGTACTTGCTCGAGCGCTGCAGGTCATCGGCGCGGGCCTGCAACTCGACCTGGGCCTGGTTCAGCTCGCCGTTCTTGCGGTCCAGCGCCTCGGTGCGCTCGGCCAGTTGTTCGTTGGTCTGCTCGAGTTCGGCCTGCTGGGTCTCGAGGTGGGCCTGGGACTCCTTGAGCACCCGCGACTGTTCCTCGAGCTCTTCGTTGGCGGTCTTGAGTTCCTCCTGCTGCACCTGCAGTTCTTCGTTGAGCTGCTGGGTTTCAGCGAGCACTTCCTGCAGGCGCTGGCGATAGCGGGCGCTTTCGATGGAGATACCCAGGTTTTCGGCGACGCGCTGCAGCAGCTCCAAGTCACGATCTTGCAGCGTGCGTAGGAATCCCAGCTCCAGTACGCCGTTGACCCGCGCGTCGTCCTGCGCCGGCACC
This sequence comes from Pseudomonas sp. PONIH3, assembly GCF_002934345.1. Lineage (NCBI taxonomy): Bacteria > Pseudomonadati > Pseudomonadota > Gammaproteobacteria > Pseudomonadales > Pseudomonadaceae > Pseudomonas > Pseudomonas sp. PONIH3. The sequence goes on along the minus strand of NZ_CP026386.1, from coordinate 6,221,327 downwards.
AGCACACCGCTGCGAGGCAAGCCACGGCCCAGCCCGGAACTCAGGCGGTAGTAATCCTCCGGCAGCTCATCCAGGCGCAACAGCCGCCCCTGGGCCACCGCCTCGCCCAGCAGGCCGGCATGATCGCCGACGCGCGGTTCGCTGGCCTTCTGTTCGGCATCCAGACCATAGGCGGCGACCCGCACCAGCTGGCCATGCTCATCGCGCACATACAGCGCACCGACCACGCTGCCCAGGTAACCGGCGAAAAAGCGCAGGATATTGTCGCCAAGCATCGGCAGCGTCAGCTGGCCCAGCACCTGTTCGGCCAGCTGGGTCTGTCCGGCACGCACCCAGGCCTGTTGCTCCAGGCGCTCGGCGGCGCGTTGCTGGGCTTCGAGGTTTTCGACATAGCTTGAAGACAAGGCCAGCAAGTCACGCCGTCCGAGGTAAGCAAGCAACGCACTCAGGGCAACGATGAACAGCACGAACGCCGAGATCGCGGTCATGGTGACCGTGCTGACCGTCTCGTTGCGCGCCGTACGCAGTTGCTGCTCGGTGTTGATGAAAGTGTCGAACTCCTTGCGGATCTCGTCGGTCAGGCGCTTGCCGCGGCCACGGCCAATCGACGACGCCACATCACCCTGTTGGGTGCGCCGCTGGCTGATGACTTCGTTGCCGAAGGTGTTCCACTCGCGCTGCAGCGCCGCGATGCGGTCGATGCGGTCAACTTGCTGAGGGTTGTCGGCCACCATTGCCCGCAGGCTGTCCAGGCTGCCGAAGATGCGCGGCTTGGCCACCTCGTAGGGGTCGAGGAAACGCTCTTCGCCGGTCAGCAGATAGCCGCGCATGCCGGTTTCCATGTCGATCGACAGCTTGATCGTCTCGTTGGCATTGCCGATCACCCGATCGGTGTGCTCGACCCACTGCATGGCCGAAAGCAGGTAGTAGATCACCGCGACAAAGGCCACGGCGCCCAGTAGCCCCACTCCCAGGGGCAGGCCGACGTTGCGGCTCAGCAGTTTGCGAAAACTGCGTTGGTCCATCGAGGCTGCTTGAATCATGTGAAAGTGCCCGAGCGAAAAAAATCCATTGAACAGACCGGCGTCAACGTCGTGTAAGTGATGCCCTGCGCCAGACCGACCGCGAATACCGCGAGTCTAACCAGCTTTGGCAGATCTGGCAGGGCATTTAGCCAGTATTTGAAGCCTGCTTGCAGCAAACGTTCCATCTATTTGCGCATGCCGTTAAGCTTGGGAACTTCTGCCATGGCCCCGCGCACAGAGTAGAGACAATCCATCGAAACAGGACCCATGAAATGCACCTTCTGGTAGTCGAAGACGACGACATCGTTCGCATGCTGATAGTCGAAGTGCTCGACGAACTGGGCTATGCCGCCATCGAGGCCGACAGCGCTGCCGCGGCCCTCAAGATCATCGAGGATCCCACGCAACCGCTGGCGCTGTTGATGACCGACGTCGGGTTGCCCGACCTGCGCGGCGAGGAATTGGCGGCCAAGGCCCGGGAAAGCCGGCCGAATCTGCCCGTGCTGTTCGCCAGTGGCTACGCCGAGAGCTTCAACGTGCCCCCAGGCATGCACCTCATAGGCAAGCCGTTCAGCATCGACCAGTTGCGCGACAAGGTGCTGGAGATTCTCGGCCCCCCCTGAGCCGCCTGTTAGCAACTGGCTTAGCGGGTGCCGCGCATGCCAGGCCGAATGAGCTGCTTCAGCCTACTGAAATAATTTGAACGTCTGGCGCCTTTACGCTTCCAACTTCGAGCTATGCCTCTTTGAGTCGGAAAGCCACCATGAAGATGCCTTGTCGTGCCCCCTGCGCTTGCCTGGAACTGGATTTCGTCCGCGATACATTATTCGGTCCAATGGCCCAGCGTGCCATGTGCCAGGTCCAGTTGGCGGCACTTAGCCTGCAGGGCCGCCCCGCACTGCGCCTGCATATCGAGCCACCGTTACCTGCCAAGGTGGAGAAGGCGCACAGCGTCGCCTTCGCCTGGGAGGGACGCAATTATCGGGGCGTTGTCCGTGAACACGTCAAGTGCGGCGACGGCGGCATCAATCTGTTGCTCGAGTTGCAATGACCTCAGGCAATCGCTTTACGGGCCCCCGGCGGGGCATCACGTTGCGCCTTGACCCGACTCACAAGGTTCACCAGATCTCGACAGTTGTTGAGGTTGGCAATTGGCACCACTGCCACGGTAAGGCAATCGTCCGGACTCGAGCCCTGACCCAAGCGAATGGTGAGGTTCTCGCCATCGGCGCAGCTCACCTCGCAGTGGTCGGGCAGGCAAGCCTGCTCGATCATCTGCCGCATCTCAAGCATAGAAACGCCAATCAAAGACATGGTACGACCCTCTCTGTAGTGGATGGCCTGTCAGATGTGCTACGCCCTCGACCGGCAAGGTTGTCAGTCGAAGTTGAGCATCACCGGGCGCAGGTCCATTCGCCCCGGTAATGACAACGCCGAAGTGTCTCATGCACCTTAGTGGAAGAAACCACTGACCGGGCAACGTTCGGTCGTCTTCGCCCTACAGGCGACGGGCGGTCAGCACCTACATCCGTGCCAGTTCTTCACGGCAGAACTCCACGAATAGCTGCGCCGGCTTGGTCAGTTGCACACGCCTGAGGTGCGCCGCCGCCAACCCCGACAGCGTCACCGGCTCGGCGATCGCCAGCGTCACCAGCCGCTGCCCGTCGTAGGTGAATTCCGAGTGCGGCCGGGTCACCAGCAGCGAGAAACCAAAGCCCTGCCCGACCATGCCCCGGACCATCTCGATCGACGGGGAGCTGAAGACGATGTTCGGCGTCAGCCCCAGTTCGTTGAACAGGCTGACGAAATAGGTGCGGCTTGGGGCCACGTCGAGCAGGATCATCGGCTCGGGACACAGGTCACGCAGCGACACCTGGGCTTGGCCTGCGAAACGGTGCTTTTCCGGCAGCAGCACATAGGGCTTCTGTGGGGGCATCAGCGGCTCGGTCTCGATGGTGCCGTCCAGGTCATGGTCATAGAGGAACGCCAAGTCGAAGGTACCGGCCGTCAGCCCCTGGATCAGGTCCTGTTGCTCACCGTCGCGCAGGCGGATGTCCACCCCGGGGTAGCGCTCGCGGAAGCCGGCGATCAGCCGCGGCAGATACAGCGGTGCCACGGTCTCGAAACAGCCGATGTCGATCTGCCCGGCCACCGTGTCGTTGTCGGCCAGGGCGTTCTGCTCGAACTCGTGGGCCATCTGCAGCAGGGACCGGGTCTTGGCGTAGAAGCGCTTGCCGCTGGGCGTCAGCGACACGCCCTGGGCGTGATGGCGAATGAACAGCTGCACGCCGAAGCTCTCTTCCAGGCTCTTGATCGCCGTGGAGATCGACGGCTGGGCGATGTACAACTGGCGCGAGGCTTCGGCGACGCTGCCGGCCTCCACGGTGGTGACGAAGTACTTCAGTTGACGCAAGGTGTAGGAAGCCACGCTGACCTCTCTGGCGCCGTGGGCGGCGCGCGGGATTTTCCTGTCAGCTTACCGCGCCTTGAGGCGCGCGGGCGGATCACCCAGGCAAGGATTTACCTGGGGGTTGAGCAGCATTTTCCGTGGTGGCCCAGGCTCAGTCAGACCGCCTGCAACGGAATATCGCCAGCGCTGCCTTTGCCGTCGCGTCGCTCGCTCATCCAGTCATTGACCTTCTGCCCGAACTCAGCCGGCGCCTTGCGCCCGAACCGCCGTACCAGGTCGAGGATGGTCTGCTGGGCCAACGCCTCTTCCATGCGTTTCTGCGCCCCCAGCATCACCGCGTGAATGGCACAGGTGCCCTCGGTCGCCCAGCCCGGCGCCGAACCCTCGAACACCGCGCAGCGCTCGCGGATCTCCCGGCAATCAAAGAGCTTCTTCGGTCCATCGATGGCCGTGACGATATCCAGCACGGTGATTTCGTCGGAGGGCCGCGCCAGGCGAAACCCGCCGCGCACGCCTTCGGTCGCGGCGACCAGCCCGGCCCGGGCGAGCTTGGTGAAGACCTTGGCCAGGTATTCCTGGGGCACCCCCTGCAGCTCGGCCAGGTCACGCACGCTGGACTCGCGACTGTCGCCACGCTCGTCCACCAGGAACAGCAGGCAGTGGATGCCGTACTCGACGCCTGCACTGTAGAGGGACATATAAATCTCCGACTGATTTAGTCGTAAATTGTACGCCCGTCAATGCTGGAAATCAAAGCCGGGCGTAGCCGCCTGTCGTCGGGATGGCCGGTCAAGACCCCCGCTTTACGACGTTAAATACGCGGCATCCGCGCATTTTATGGCGGTTGACGCACAACCCGATGCTTAAAAAACACTTGCCGAATTAAACTACGATCAATACAGTCGTAGTTATTCGACAAGTAGCACATGCTTCGTCGAAGCCCTTTCCTACCTTGCGGAGCACCTTCATGACCTCTCGTATCCTGATCATCGGTGCCGGCTTTGCCGGTGTCTGGAGCGCCCTGAGCGCCGCCCGCCTGCTCGACCAGGCCCAGCGCGGCGACGTGCGCATCAGTGTGCTGGCGCCGCAGCCGCAACTGCGGATCCGCCCACGCTTCTATGAAGCCGACGTGCACAGCTTGCAGGCGCCCTTGGAGGCCCTGTTCGACGTGGTGGGCGTGGAGTTCATCCACGGCACCGCCGACACCATCGACAGCGACGCCCGCCTGGTCGGCTATCGCGATACCAACGGGCACACGCACCAGCTCGCCTACGATCGTCTGATCCTCGCCGCCGGCAGCCAGGTGGCCCGCCCCGCCGTCCCGGGCCTGACCGAGCACACCTTCGATGTCGACCAGATGGAGTCGGCCACTCGCCTGGAGCAGCACCTGCATAGCCTGGCCAGCCTGCCCGCCTCCCCGGCGCGCAACACCCTGGTGGTGTGCGGCGGTGGCTTCACCGGTATCGAAACGGCCACCGAGCTGCCATCCCGACTGCGCGCCATCCTCGGCGAAGGCCAGGCCCGCGTGGTGCTGATCGACCGTGGCGCCAGCATCGGTGCCGCGCTCGGCGCCGGGATCACCCCGGCCATTGTCAGCGCCAGCGAGCAGGCCGGGGTGCAATGGCTGACTGGCACCTCGGTGGTGGCGGTGGATGCGGGGGGCGTGACCCTGGATAACGGCGAATACATCGCCAGCAAGACTGTGATATGGACCGTTGGGGTCAAGGCCAGCCCGTTGACCGCCCAGGTCGCAGGCGAGCGTGACGGCTTGGGACGCCTGAAAGTTGATGATCACCTGAAAGTCATTGGGCAGGACTACATCTTCGCCACTGGCGATGTCGCCTGCGCCGCCGTCGACGACAAGGGCAACCTAGCGCTGATGACCTGCCAGCACGCCATTCCCATGGGCCGGCATTCGGGCAACAACGCCATGGCCGAGCTGCTGGGCGTGAAGCCGGTGATCTATCGCCAGCCCAAGTACGTCACCTGCCTGGACCTTGGAGGGTGGGGCGCGGCCTACAGCGAAGGCTGGGAACGCGAACTGCACCTGCAGGGCCTGGAAGGCAAGAGTCTCAAGCGCCAGATCAACACGGTATGGATCTACCCTCCCGCAGCTGATCGCGCCCAGGCGCTAGCAGCTGCCGACCCCGCCATTCCAATCGTTGCATGATAAGAAAGGGCCGCTCTGCGGCCCTTTTTGCGACGCAATGAAGACTAACGGTCAGCAAGTGACGACATACCCGAGGGAACGAGCTTTCATTGAACGACTGGTCAATAATAGTGGCACTGTGTCATCATCCAGAAAAAAACAACATGAACCGTGAGGATATATCCCCTTTCGCAGTGCATCGAGAGCCCTTCCAGCCGAGCCCGGTCAGTCCGCGCTCTTGACGCCTGCCAGCCACCGTCAAGGAGCGTCGCATGCAGTTACGGAACGTTAAGATTGGCATTCGGGCAGCAGGAATGTTCACCCTGCTCGGGGTCCTGGTCCTGGTCATGGGCCTGGTCGCCCTGTACGAAACCCGCAGAATGGACAGCGCCACCGACGAGATCCGCATCACCTGGATGCCCGCGGTAATCGCCCTGGGCGAAGTCAGCAGCAATCTGGGCCGAGCCCGCGCCCTCACCTTGCGCAGTGTCCTGGAGGACAGCAGCAGCGCACGTCACACTACCCTGGACAAGATCGTCCAGGTCAACCAGCAGCTCGAAAGCGACCTCAAGGCCTACGAGCGCACCATCATCAAAGCCGACGACCGCGCCCTGTTCGATGCCTTCATCGGCCTCAGCGAGCGTTACCACGGCCTGCAGAAGGCCATTCGCAGCGCCGCCGGCAACGATCAGCTCGACGAAGCCCGCCGCCTGGTCAACGGCCCGCTGGCCGAATACGCCGACAGCATGATGAAGGCTCTGGGCGAACTGATCGCCTACAACACCCAGGGCGCCGAGCAGGCCTCGCAGCGCAGCAGTGCGGCCTCGGACGAAGCCTTTGCCCTGATCATCGGCGCCATCACCGTGATCCTGCTCGCGCTGGTCGCCATCGCCACCCTCCTCACCCGCAGCATCATCGTGCCGCTGGCCGACGCCGTCGCCGTGGCCGAGCGCGTCGCCACCGGCGACCTGACCCGCGAGATCACCGTGCTCGGCCGCGACGAGCCGGCCTTGCTGCTGCGCGCCCTGAGCCGCATGCAGCACAGCCTGCGCGATACCTTGCGGCGGATCGCCGCCTCCTCCGACCAGCTGGCCTCGGCCTCCGAGGAATTGCACAGCGTTACAGAAGACACCAGCCGCGGCCTGCACCAGCAGAGTGCCGAGATCGACCAGGCCGCCACCGCGGTCAACCAGATGACCGCCGCTGTCGAAGAAGTGGCCAGCAACGCCGTGAGCACCGCCGATGCTTCCCAAGGCGCCGACCGCACAACTCGCGACGGCCGCGACCAGGTCAACCAGGCACTGGCCTCGATCCAGCACCTGGTCGATGACGTGACCGGCACCGCCGAGGAAATTGAGCAACTTGCCAGCCACGCCAACCAGATCAGCCAGGTGCTCGACGTGATCGGTTCGATCGCCGGCCAGACCAACCTGCTGGCCCTCAACGCCGCCATCGAGGCCGCCCGTGCCGGCGAGGCGGGCCGTGGTTTTGCCGTGGTCGCCGACGAGGTACGCGCCTTGGCCCACCGCACCCAGCAGTCCACGGCGGAAATCGAGCAGATGATCGGCGGCATCCAGACCGGCACCGAGCGTGCGGTCAATGCCATGCACAGCAGCCAGGGCCGCGCCGGCGGCACCCTGGAAGTGGCGCAATCGGCCGGCCGGGCCCTGGAACTGATCGCCGAGGCGATCGCCACGATCAACCAGCGCAACCTGGTGATCGCCACGGCCTCTGAACAGCAGGCCCAGGTGGCGCGGGAGGTCGACCGCAATCTGGTGAACATCCGCGACCTGGCGATGCAGACTTCGGCGGGCGCCAACCAGACCAGCGCTGCGGCCCAGGACCTATCGCGCCTGGCGGTGGAGCTGAACGCGATGGTGGCGCAATTCAAGGTCTGACCATTCGCAGCAGTGTGGGGCGCAGCCGTGCGCCCCCTTCTCATCACAATTCACGCAGATAAAAAGTCAGAAAAACTCGCAGTAGCGTGTGGTCTTCGCCGACTACTCCGTAAGTCGCCGCGCCACCATGCTCTTGACGTGTAAATTTATCTCACGTCAAGGAATATCCATGCTGCTTAGAAACATGAAAATCGGCAAAAGGGCTGGCTGTTTTTTCACCACCCTGGCTGTTCTCATTCTGTCCATGGGTGGGGTCGCAGTGTACGAAACCCAACGAATGGACAGTGCCACGGATGAAATCCGGGTTAACTGGCTACCGGCCATGATTGCGCTCAACGGCATTAGCTCCAGCCTTGCCCAGGAGCGTGCGGCCACACTGCGTGCTGCCCTTGAGGACAGCAGCGGCGAGGGAACGAGCCTGCACTTGCTTGGCAGCATTGAAGATACGTTGCGCAACAGCCTGAACAGCTACGAGTCGACCATCGATGGTCCGCAAGATCGCAACCTGTTCAATGCCTTTCTCGAGGCGCGCAAGCAATACACCGACCTGCAGCTCCAGGTACTCGCGAACATCAATGAAGGCCGCATGACGCAAGCCAAGCAACAGATCAGCGGCCCGCTGATCCAGCGGGCGGACCATATGATGGACGCGCTGTCGACACTGGTTGATTTCAACTACAAAGGTGCGCACACCGCTTCGCAGCACAGCAGCGATGTTGGGGACGATGCCTTGCGGGCAATCGTCCTTGCGCTGTTGCTGATCATTCTGGTGCTGGTCGCCGTCGCCTTGTTGTTCACCAACAGTGTCGTCACACCGCTGGCGGAGGCCGTCATGGTGGCCGAGCGTATTGCCATTGGCGACCTGACTCGCGAGATCGTAGTGGCCGGCCAGGACGAACCCGCGCTGCTGCTGCACGCTCTGCGCCGCATGCAGCAAAGCCTGCGCGAGACCATTGGCAAAATCGCCACCTCCTCCAACCGCCTGGCCTCGGCCTCGGAGCGGTTGCACGGCGTCACCGAGGACACCAGCCGTGACCTGCTGCTGCAGAGCACCGAGATCGACCAGGCCGCCACCGCGGTCAACCAGATGACCAGTGCCGTCGAGGAAGTGGCCAGCAACGCCGTGAGCACCGCCGAAGCCTCGCAAGACGCGGACCAGACCACCCGTGATGGTCAAGACCAGGTTAACCAGGCACTCGCTTCGATTCAGCACCTGGTCGACGACGTCACCGGTACCGCCACAGAGATCGAACGGTTGGCCAACAGCGCCAACGAAATTACCCGCGTGCTGGATGTGATCGGCGCGATTGCCGGCCAGACCAACCTGCTGGCGCTCAATGCCGCCATCGAGGCCGCCCGAGCTGGCGAGGCAGGCCGTGGCTTCGCCGTGGTCGCCGACGAAGTGCGCGCATTGGCCCACCGCACGCAGCAATCCACGGCGGAGATCGAGCAGATGATCGGCGCCATCCAGATCGGCACCGAGCGCGCAGTCAGTGCCATGCACAGCAGCCAGGGCCGCGCCAGCGGCACCTTGGAGGTGGCGCAATCGGCCGGCCGGGCTCTGGAGCTGATCGCCCGGACCATCGCCTCGATCAACCAGCGCAACCTGGTGATCGCCAGCGCCACTGAGGAACAGGCGCAGGTGGCACGGGAAGTGGACCGCAACCTGATGAATATCCGCGACCTGGCGATGCAGACAACCACCGGGGCCAATCAAACCAGCGTATCGGCCCAGGACTTGTCACAGCTGGCGCTGGAACTCAACGGGCTGGTCGCGCAGTTCAAGGTCTGAACGGCCTGATGAATATCGCGGGGCACGCCCGCTCCTGCAAGGCTTGTGCAGGAGCGGGCGTGCCCCGCGATGAGTTTGTCGCAAATTTCAGGATTTGACGCCAACCACCCGCTGCGCCTTTTCCGGCTGCGCCCGCGTCGCCAGGCAGTAATACAGCGGCACCGTCACCAACAGCCCGAACAGCCACGACAGATCCGCCCCTTCGACGATGTTCGAGTACGGCCCGACATACAGCGATGTATTGGCGAATGGCAATTGCACCAGGATGCCGCAGGCGTAGGCGATGATCGCATGGTGGTTGAAGCGCCCGTAGATGCCGCCATCGGCGCGGAAGATCGAGGCGATGTCGTAATCGCCGCGCTTGATCAGGTAGAAGTCCACCAGGTTGATCGACGCCCACGGCACCAGCACCAGCAACAGCGCCAGGATCAGCCCGATGAACTGGCCGATGAAGTCGGCCGAGGCGTTCAGCGCCACGAGACCGCAACCCACCAGGATTACCCCCGCCAGCACCACCCGCAGCTTGATGCTCGGCGTCCAATGGGCGGCGAAGGTCTGGATCGCGGTGACGATTGACAGCACCGCACCGTAGAGGTTGAGGGCGTTGTGGCTGATGATGTTGAGCAGGAACAGCACCATCAGCACCGGGCCCAGCCAGCCGGTGGCCTGCTTGACCGCCACCATGGCATCGGTGCCTTCCGGCACGCACAGCACCGCCACCGCACCGAAACTGAAGCACAGGATGGTGCCCAGGGTGGCACCGAGGTAGGTGGCCCAGAACGGCTTGGCGATGCCGACTTCACGGGGCAGGTAGCGCGAGTAGTCCGAGGTGTAGGGCGAGAAGCTGATCTGCCAGATGATGCCCAGCGACACCGTGGCAACGAAGCCGGACAGGTTGAACGCGCCGCGGCTGAAGAAATCGCCCGGCAGTTCCTGGGCGAACATCATGATGAAGCCGGCCAGCAGCGCCGAGCCCATCACCCAGGTGCCGACGCGGTTCAGCGTATGGATGAAGCGGTAGCCGATCACCCCGATGGCGGTGGCGCTCAGGGCGCCGATGACGATGGCGGCGGGCATCGGCACGCCTGGGGCGATGCCGTGGATCGACTTGCCGGCCAGGACGATGTTGGAAATGAAGAATCCGACGTAGATCAACGCGGTGAAGAACACGATCAGCAGCGCGCCATAGCGGCCGAACTGACCGCGGCTCTGCACCATCTGCGGAATGCCCAGCTGCGGCCCCTGTGCCGAGGCCAGGGCGATCACCACCCCGCCCAGCAGATGCCCCAGCACGATGGCCAGCAGCCCCCACAGCAAGTTCAGATGGAACACCTGGACCACCATGGCACCAGTGACAATCGGCAGCGGCGCGATGTTGGTGCTGAACCACAGGGTGAAAAGGTCGCGCGCCTTCCCATGGCGCTCGGACGGTGGCACGTAATCGACCGTGTGTTGCTCGACGAGATGGTGTTGCGACGACGGTTGGGACATAGGATTCAGCTCGAAAGGTCGTTTTTATCGTTGTATGGAAACCGCTCGGGGCGGCCTCTCAGCTGAAGACCATATTATGGTATTCCAACAGTTTGACAACACTGCGCTGCTCATTTTCAGCGCAACTGATCCGCTCCTTGCACCGTCACGCAGCACAAATGTTTACACCAAGGCCAGTGATTACGGGGCTTGCACCGTTTATCGCGAACTCCAGGCCACGGAAAATTCCGCTTGCAATATAGGTATTACGGTATACCATCAGACACATCTACGATAAAAACCGCGGACCACCGCAGCCTTCTCATCAGAGGTACACGAGATGATCGACGCAACCGTCTACAAGCACGTCCTGGGTTCCTTCCCCTCCGGCGTAACCGTCATCACCACCCTGGACGACGACGGCTCGATCGTCGGCCTCACCGCCAGCGCCTTCTCCTCCCTGTCCATGGACCCGCCGCTGGTGCTGTTCTGCCCCAACTACAGCTCCGACTCCTACCCTGTCCTGATGAAGAACAAGCGCTTCGCCATTCACCTGCTCTCCGGTGAACAGCAGGCCGAGGCGTATGCGTTCGCGAAAAAAGGCAAGGACAAGGCCGTCGGCATCGAGTGGACCCTGAGCGAACTGGGCAACCCGATCCTGGCCGGCGCCACCGCCGTGATCGAATGCGAACTGTGGCGTGAATACGAAGGCGGCGACCACGCCATCATGGTCGGCAAGGTACACAACCTGATCGTCCCCCAGGAGGCGCCCCGCCCGATGGTCTATTGCCGCGGCAAGATGGCCAGCCTGCCGGCCTTCGCCTGAACCCTGACGACCGATTCCACTTAGAGCGCCTGCCCCGGCGGGCGACAACAACAAAGCTCCGAGGAAAAGCCCCATGAAATTTTCGCTGTTCGTGCACATGGAACGTTGGGATGAGCAGGTCAGCCACCGCCAGCTGTTCGAAGACCTCACCGAACTGACCCTGATGGCCGAAGACGGCGGTTTCAGCACCGTGTGGATCGGCGAACACCACGCCATGGAGTACACCATCTCGCCGAGCCCGATGCCGCTGCTGGCCTACCTGGCCGCGCGCACCGAGAAAATCCGCCTGGGCGCCGGCACCATCATCGCGCCCTTCTGGAACCCGATCCGCGTCGCCGGCGAATGCGCCCTGCTCGACGTGATCAGCAATGGCCGCATGGAAGTGGGCCTGGCCCGTGGCGCCTACCAGTTCGAGTTCGACCGGATGGCCGGCGGCATGCCGGCCACCGACGGCGGCAAGGCCCTGCGCGAAATGGTCCCGGCGGTGCGCCAGCTGTGGCAAGGCGACTATGCCCATGAAGGCGAGATCTACAACTTCCCCACCTCCACCAGCGTGCCAAAGCCGGTCCAGCAGGGCATGCCGCCGATGTGGATCGCCGCCCGCGACCCGGACTCGCACAACTTCGCCGTGGCCAATGGTTGCAACGTCATGGTCACCCCGCTGATGAAGGGCGACGAAGAGGTGCTGGACCTGAAGAACAAGTTCCAGGCCGCGCTGGACAACAACCCGGACGTGCCGCGCCCACAATTGATGGTGCTGCGCCACACCCACGTGCACAGCCCGGCCGAGCCGGACGGCTGGAAGGTCGGCGCCCAGGCAATTTCACGCTTCTACCGCACCTTCGATGCCTGGTTCGGCAACAAGAGCGTGCCGGTCAACGGCTTCCTCGAGCCAAGCCCTGAATCGAAGTTCGCCGAGGTGCCAGCCTTCGCGCTGGAGAACATCCGCAAGAACACCATGATCGGCACCCCTGAAGAAATCATCGCGCGCATCAAGTACTACCAGGAGCTAGGCGTCGACGAGTTCAGCTTCTGGTGCGACAACAGCCTGCCCCATGCCGAGAAACGCAAGTCGCTGGAGCTGTTCATCAAGGAAGTGGTCCCGGCCTTCGCCTGAATTCCCTTTGCCTGATTGATTGCGGGGACCAGCCCGCTCGCGTTGGCCCCCGTGGCCGGCGCGAGCGGGCTTTTTTTGCGGGTCGCCTTGAAACGTTCGTCGGGGCAGGTTCTGCACCTGTGAGATCGAGCGCCGCGCGGGGGGCGCTCGATAGATGCATCGCCTCCAAATCCAAGCCAGGCACACAGCCTTTCGTCCTCCGGTGAGAGAAATTTTCGACCGGCTCTTGCACATCAAATATTATGGTATACCATCAGACAACAAGAGCTGATAACCCTAACCAGGAGCCCCCCATGAGTTTCGAAATCCGCAAGATCGTCACCTACTCCGAAGAGACCCGCATCGAAGGCGGCAAGGCCACCGACAAGCCGGTGACCATGGTCGGCCTGGCCGTGGTGATCAAGAACCCATGGGCTGGTCGCGGCTTCGTCGAAGACCTCAAGCCGGAGATCCGCGCCAACTGCTCCGCACTGGGTGCGCTGATGGTCGAGCGCCTGACCGCCGCCATCGGCGGAGCCGACAAGATCGAGGCCTATGGCAAGGCCGCCGTGGTCGGCGCCGACGGCGAGATCGAGCACGCCTCGGCGGTGATCCACACCCTGCGCTTCGGCAACCACTACCGCGAAGCCGTGCAGGCCAAGAGCTACCTGAGCTTCACCAACAAGCGCGGCGGCCCCGGCACCTCGATCCAGATCCCGATGATGCAGAAGGACGACGAAGGCCTGCGCTCGCACTACATCACCCTGGAAATGCAGATCGAAGATGCGCCACGTGCCGACGAGATCGTCGTGGTACTGGGCGCCGCCGACGGTGGCCGCCTGCACCCACGCATTGGCAACCGCTACATCGACCTGGAAGAACTGGCTGCCGAAAAGGCCAACGCTCAATAACAACAACCAAGCCGGGCCTGGGCGTGGCGTGCATACCCGCCGCGCCCGACCTTCAAGGAGCGCCCTCCATGATTCAGCCTGTCGCTGAACGTACACCGGCCGGGACCAGTTACCTGGACCTGGGCCAGGGCCAGCCCGTGGTACTGATCCACGGCGTGGGCCTGAACAAGGAAATGTGGGGCGGGCAGATCGTCGGCCTGGCCAACGACTATCGCGTCATCGCCTACGACATGCTCGGCCATGGCCAGAGCCGCGTGCCCAGCGCCGATACGCCGCTGGAAGGCTATGCCGAGCAGCTCGCCGAACTGCTCGACCACCTGCAGGTCGCTCAGGCCTGCGTGATCGGCTTTTCCATGGGCGGCCTGGTGGCACGCGCGTTCGCCCTGGACTACCCGCAACGCCTGGCCGCGCTGGTAATACTCAACAGCGTCTTCAACCGTACTCCCGAGCAGAGCGCCGGGGTGATCGCACGCGCCGCGCAAGCCTACGAACAGGGTCCAGACGCCAACGTCGATGCCGCCCTCGAGCGTTGGTTCAGCCGCGAGTACAAGGCCGCCAACCCGGCCCAGGTCGCCGCCATCCGCCAGATCCTGGCAAGCAACGACCCGCAGGGCTACCACACCACTTACTCGCTGTTCGCCACCCAGGACATGTACCGCGAAGCCGACCTGAGCAGCATCCAGGTACCGACGCTGATCGCTACCGGCGAGCTCGACAGCGGTTCCACCCCGGCCATGACCCGCCAACTCGCCGCGCGAATTCCCGGCGCGCAGAGTGTGGTCCTGGCCGAGCAACGGCATATGATGCCGGTGGAAGCACCGCGCGAAGTCAACAAGATGCTGCTGGACTTCCTCAGGCAGGCCCGCACCCTCACCGAATCCGCCAAGGGGATAGTTGCATGACCCTCGTTCGTTTCAAGATGTGCATCGATGGCCAATGGCGCGATGCCCAGAGCGGCAAGACCTTCGACAGCCTTGACCCGGCCACCGCCAAGGCCTGGGCGCAACTGCCAGATGCCGGCGAAGCCGATGTCGAGCTCGCCGTACAGGCCGCCCAGCGCGCCTTCGAAGGCAAGGCCTGGCGCGGCCTCACTGCCACCGCCCGGGGCAAGCTGCTGCGCCGCCTCGGCGACCTGATTGCCGAGAACAAGGAACACCTGGCCCAGTTGGAAAGCCGCGACAACGGCAAGTTGATCCGCGAGACCCGCGGCCAGGTCGGCTACCTGCCGGAGTTCTTCCACTACACCGCGGGCCTGGCCGACAAGCTCGAAGGCGGCACCCTGCCGCTGGACAAGCCGGACCTGTTCGCCTACACGGTGCACGAGCCGATCGGCGTGGTGGCCGGGATCATCCCGTGGAACAGCCCGCTGTACCTCACCGCGATCAAGCTGGCCCCGGCCCTGGCCGCCGGCAACACCATCGTGCTCAAACCCTCGGAACACGCCTCCGCCACCCTCCTCGAGCTGGCCCGCCTGGCCCTGGAAGCCGGCTTCCCGGCTGGCGTTGTCAACGTGGTCACAGGTTACGGCCCAAGCACCGGCGCGGCGCTGACCCGCCACCCGCTGGTGCGCAAGATCGCCTTCACCGGCGGCGCCGCCACCGCCCGCCACGTGGTGCGCAGCAGCGCCGAGAACTTCGCCAAGCTGTCGCTGGAACTGGGCGGCAAGTCACCGAACATCATCTTCGCCGACGCCGACCTGGACAGCGCCATCAACGGCGCCGTGGCCGGCATCTATGCCGCCTCCGGGCAAAGCTGCGTGGCAGGTTCGCGCCTGCTGGTGCAGGACGAGATCTTCGA
Source organism: Pseudomonas sp. PONIH3 (assembly GCF_002934345.1). Taxonomy (NCBI): domain Bacteria; kingdom Pseudomonadati; phylum Pseudomonadota; class Gammaproteobacteria; order Pseudomonadales; family Pseudomonadaceae; genus Pseudomonas; species Pseudomonas sp. PONIH3. Next base: position 6,205,953 of record NZ_CP026386.1, on the reverse strand, counting down.
CGAGTTCGTCGAACGCCTGATCGCACGCGCCAAAAGCATCCGCATCGGCAGCCCGCAGGACGACAACAGCGAGATGGGGCCGATCGCCACCGCCCAGCAACTGGCGGTGATCGAAGGCCTGGTGGCCGCGGCCAAGGCCGAGGGCGCCACCTTGCGCATGGGTGGCAAGCGTGCCGAAGTCGAAGGCGATGGCTGGTTCTACGAGCCGACCCTGTTCGAGTGCGACAGCAACTCGATGACCATCATGCAGGAAGAAGTGTTCGGCCCGGTCGCCGCGGTAATCCGCTTCAAGACCGAGGAACAGGCCCTGGCGATGGCCAACGACTCGCAGTTCGGCCTGGCCGCCGGTATCTGGACCCGCGACCTGGGCCGCGCCCACCGCCTGGCCCGTGACGTGCGCTCGGGGATCATCTGGGTCAATACCTACCGCGCCGTATCGGCCATGGCCCCCATCGGCGGCTTCAAGAACAGCGGTTACGGCCGCGAGAGCGGCATCGACTCGGTACTGGCCTACACCGAGCTGAAGACGGTGTGGATCAACCTGTCCACCGCGCCCATGCCCGACCCCTTCGTGATGCGCTAGGAGAACGCCACCATGATCGAACCTGGCATCTACAAAGACGTGATGGGCTCGTTCCCGTCCGGCGTCACCGTGGTCACCACCCTGGATGCCGACGGCGGCATCGTCGGCATCACCGCCAGCGCGTTCAGCGCGCTGTCGATCGAGCCGGCGCTGGTGCTGTTCTGCCCCAACTACGCCTCCGACACCTACCCGATCCTGCGTGACAGCAAGCAGTTCGCCATCCACCTGCTGTCCGCCGACCAGACCGCCGAGGCCTATGCCTTCGCCGGCAAGGGCAAGGACAAGGCCAAGGGCATCGACTGGCAGTTGAGCGAGCTGGGCAACCCGCTGCTGACCAAGGCCACGGCGATCATCGAGTGCGAGTTGTGGCGCGAGTACGACGGCGGCGACCACGCGATCATCGTCGGCCAGGTGAAGAACCTGGTGCTGCCCGAGCAGCCGGTCACCCCGATGGTCTACCACAAGGGCAAGCTCGGCGCGCTGCCGCCGCTGGGCTGACACTCGCGGGGGCGCTGTGCGCCCCACAGTTTCCGGGGGCCGCGCATACCCCTTCACCCTCGGTTGCGGCCCCCATTTTTATTCAACGTTCAAGGACCTCGGCAGATGAGTAACGAAAAGTACGAGAAAGGCCTGCAGATCCGCACACAAGTGCTCGGCGAAGACTACGTCAACCGCTCGATCGAAAACGCCGACGAGTTCACCCAGCCACTCCAGGAGCTGGTCACCGAGTACTGCTGGGGCCATGTCTGGGGCCGCGATGGCTTGTCGCTCAAAGAGCGCAGCATGATAAACTTGGCGATGATTTCCGCGCTCAACCGGCCCCACGAGCTCAAGCTGCACATCCGCGGCGCGCTGCGTAATGGCCTGAGCCGCGAACAGATTCGCGAGATCCTGCTTCAAGTCGGCATTTACTGCGGCGTGCCCGCGGCGGTGGACAGTTTCCGCCTGGCCCGCGAAGCGTTCGCCGAAGCCGATGCGCAATCCACCCGTTAACAGCGGGCTGTGTGAACCACTGCAAGGAATGCCCCGGTTCAAGGCATTCCGCGATGTTGGCGCAACAGCCGCATAGAAGAGCGCCCCTGATGAAACGCCAGCCCCTCGACGACAGCTTCAAGGTCAACCGCAACCCCGTCACCCTGCGTGAAATCGTGCTCGACAAGCTGCGCGGCGCGATCATGAACTTCCACCTGCTACCAGGCGATCGCCTGGTCGAGCGCGACCTCTGCGAGCGCCTGGGCGTCAGCCGCACCTCCGTGCGCGAGGCCCTGCGGCACCTGGAGTCTGAAGGCCTGGTGGAGTTCGCCGACGCCAAGGGTCCTCGGGTGGCGATCATCACCCTGGAAGACGCCCGTGATATCTACGAGCTGCGTTGCGTGCTCGAAGGCCTGATCGTGCAACTGTTCACCCTCAACGCCAAGGCCAAGGACATCCGCGCCCTGGAGCGCGCCCTGGAGGTCAACCGCGAGGCGCTGGAAGACGGCGAGCTGCAGCAGGTGCTCGACTCGGTGCAAGGCTTCTACGACGTGCTGCTCGAAGGCTCGGGCAACCAGGTCGCCGCCCAGCAGTTGCGCCAGCTGCAGGCGCGCATCAGTTACCTGCGCGCCACCTCGGTGTCCCAGGAGAACCGCCGGGGCGCGAGCAACCGCGAGATGGAAAAGATCGTCGAGGCGATCAAGGGCGGCGACCCCCTGGCCGCCCACCAGGCCTCGGTCGACCATGTGCGCGCCGCCGCCAAGGTCGCCCTCGACTACCTGCGCCAGAAGCAGGACGACAACGCCAAGGTCCGCGATATCGTCGCCCCCCTGCCCCTCAAGGACCCTCGCATAGGCCACTGACCATGCCCACCGCCCCGCGCTACTGCCCGCACTGCACCACGGAACTGGCCCGGGGCGTCCCCAACGGCGACACCCACGAACGTCTTCACTGCGCCGGTTGCGGCTACATCCACTACATCAATCCGAAGATCATCGCCGGCTGCATCATCGAGCGCGACGGCAAGTACCTGCTGTGCCAGCGCGCCATCCCGCCGCGCCCCGGGACCTGGACCCTGCCAGCCGGTTTCATGGAGGCCGGCGAGACCACCGAGCAGGCGGCGCTGCGCGAGGTGTGGGAAGAGAGCGGCGTGCGCGCCGACATCGTCTCGCCCTACTCGATCTTCAGCGTGCCCCAGATCAGCGAGGTGTACATCATCTTCCGCGCCGTGGCCACCGAGGAGACCGGCCAGTACGGGCCCGAGACCCTGGACTACCGCTTCTTCGAGCCGGACCAGATTCCCTGGGACGAGATCTACTACCCAGCGATCCGGCAGATCCTCGAACGCTACATCCTCGAGCGCCAGGCCGGTGTGTACGGCATCTACATGGGCAACGACGATACCGGCAAGGTGCATTTCATCCGCTGAGGCGACAGCGCATACAAATCCCTCGCCAAGCGTCGCGTCTCGGTGCAACCTGATGATCCCACACAAAAGGACCGGCAAGCGTTCATGGCGAAATGGCTAGACGGCGGCGGGCTGATGGCCGCGCGCATCCGCAACCACGACTGGGCGGCTACGCCCCTTGGGCCTCTGGACGGCTGGCCCGACGTGCTCAAGACCAGCGTCGCCCTGTGTCTGGCCTCGCGCTTCCCCCAGGCCGTGCTCTGGGGCGATGCGCTGCTGACCCTGCACAACGACGCCTTCAGCGAAATCCTCGGCAACAAGCCCACGGCCCTCGGGCGCCCCTTCAGCCAAGTGTGGCAGGAAGCCTGGAGCGATATCGGCCGCATGGCCCGGCGCGCCCTCGACGGCGAAGCGGTGTACATCGAAGACTTCCCGCTGACGATCGAGCGCCACGGCAGCCCGGAGCGCGCCTATTTCACCTTCTGCTACAGCCCCGTGCGCGACCATGACGGCAACGTTGTGGGCATGCTCGACACGGTCACCGAAACTACCGCGAGCGTGGTGGCCAACCGCCGCCTGAACTTCCTCGACAGCCTCGGCCGGGCCACCGCGCACGCCACCGATCCCGAACGGATCATGGCAACCACCACCCGCCTGCTGGGCGAGCACCTGAAATTGTCCAGCTGCGCCTATGCCGTGATGGCGTCCGACGAGGACGGTTTCACCATCTGTGGCGACTGGGTTGCACCGGGCTCGCCACGGCTGGTCGGCCAGTATCGCCTGGCCGCCTTCGGCGAACTGGCCGTCAGCCGCCTGCGCGCAGGCCAGGCGCTGGTGATCGATGACAACCTCAGCCAGTTGCCGGCCGCCGAGTCGGCGACCTTTCAGGCCATCGGCATCACCGCGACCATCTGTATGCCGCTGATCAAGGAGGGCCGCCTGACGGCGCTGATGGCCATCCACGACAAGCGGCCCAGGGCCTGGACCCGCTACGAACAGACCCTGCTTGGCGAAGTGACCGAACGCTGCTGGGCGCATATCCAGCGGGTCCAGGCCAACGCCGAGGTGCGCGAGGCGATGACGGCATTGGAGGCGCTCAACGCGACCCTCGAGCAGCGTGTCGAAGAACGTACCTGCCAGTTGCTGCACACCGAAGCGGTCCTGCGCCAGACCCAAAAGCTCGAGGCCATCGGTCAGCTGACCGGTGGCGTGGCCCACGACTTCAACAACCTGCTGACCATCATCCGCTCCTCCATCCATTTCCTGCAGCGGCCGGACCTCGACGACAACCGGCGCAGCCGCTACTTCAAGACCGTCTCCGACACCGTCGACCGCGGCGCCAAGCTGACCGGGCAACTGCTCGCCTTCGCTCGGCGCCAGGCGCTCAGCCCCCAGGTGTTCGACGCAGGCCCGAGGCTCGAAGCAATGGCCGAGATGCTCGATACCGCCACCGGCGCGCGCATCCAGGTGAGCCTGGAACTGCCCGACACGCCCTGCCACGTGCACGCCGACCTCGGCCAGCTGGAAACCGCGGTGATCAACCTGATGATCAACGGCCGCGATGCCATGGCGGGCGCGGGCACCCTGCGCTTGCGCCTGGAAGCCGACCAGCCCATGCCGGCGCTGCGCGGCCAGGCCGCCCAGGCCGGGCCATTCGCCGCGATCTCGGTGATCGACAGTGGCGTGGGTATCGCCCCGCACCTGCAGGAGCGGATCTTCGATCCATTCTTCACCACCAAGGGCGCGGGCCAGGGTACCGGGCTCGGCTTGTCCCAGGTGTTCGGCTTCGTCAAGCAGTCGGGCGGCGATGTCCAGGTCAGCAGCAGCCAAGGCAAAGGCACTACCTTTACCCTGTATCTGCCCCAGGTACCTCAGGCAGCGGTCGAGGACATCGCCGCGATGCCAGCGCTAGAGCCCTCTGGCGAGTCCCGACATATCATGGTGGTCGAGGACAACCCGGATGTCGGCAGTTTCATCGCGCAGATCCTGCGCGATCATGGCTATCGGGTCAGTTGGGCGGTCTCGGCCGAGGATGCGCTGATACAGATCGCCTCGACACAAGGCGGGTTCGACGTGGTGTTCTCCGACGTGATGATGCCGGGCATGGGGGGACTGGCCCTGGCCTTGGAGTTACAGCGCAGCCAGCCGCAGTTGCCGGTGATCCTCACCTCCGGCTACAGCGAGGCGATTGCCGAAGGTGGCCACCAGGGTTTCGCCTTTCTCGCCAAGCCCTATTCGGCCGAGCAGGTGTGCCGAATGCTGGAGGAGGTGCTGCGGCGGCAGTGAGCGCTGTGTCGCACAGGAACGGCTCGTGACCTACCCTCGTGCCGTCAGCAAACGCGCCAGGCTGCGTCCTAGCTCATCCTGGCGAAACGGCTTGCGCAGCACGTCGAAGCCATGCAACTCGCGTGGCGTGAGGTTGGTGTAACCGGTAATGATCAACACCGGCAGTTGGCCCAGGCGTTCACGTACCTGCTGGGCCAGTCGCGCCCCGGTCATCTCGGCCATGACATGGTCGGTCAGCAGCGCATCGGGCACCAGCCCCTGGTCCAGCAACCCCAGGGCCTCGGCGGGCCCTTGCGCTTCGGTCACCTCGTAACCGAGAGCACGCAACTGCATCAACGTGGCCTGGCGCACCAGCGGCTCGTCATCAACCAGCAGCACCCGGGTCGGCCGTTGCGCCCGCTGCGGCGCGTCCGTTTCGACGAAGCGCTCGACCACCTCAGCCTCGCTGGCTGGCAGCCACAAGGTCGCTTCCGTGCCTCGACCGACCCATGAGCGAATGCTGAAGCCGCCGCCAGACTGCAACGCCAGGCCCTGCACCATCGGCAGACCAAGGCCGGTGCCCCGACCCACCCCCTTGGTCGAGTAGAACGGCTCGATGCAATGCTCCAGCACTTCGTCACTCATGCCACAGCCGTTGTCACTGACCTGCAGCCACAACTGGCGACCGCCCTCCAGCCCTTGCGGCCTAGGCACGCTGCCCTCATTGGCTCCCGCGCGTATGATCAGTTGGCCACCCTCACTCATGGCGTCCCGGGCGTTTACCACAAGGTTCAGCAGTGCGAGTTCCAACTGGTGCGGATCCACCAATACACCTGGCAGCGCCGTGTCGATGTCGACCTGCAACACAATGGCCGGCCCCAGGGAGCGCGCCATCAGTTCGTGCATGTCCGCCACCAGCGCGGCCAGCGACACCGTGACGGGCTTGAGGGTCTGGCGCCGGGCGAAACTGAGCAGGCGCCCGACAAGATTGCGCGCCCGCTCCGCCGCCTGCAGGCCGCCGTCGATCAGGCGTTCGGCACGCTCCTGCTGCGGATGGCGGCGCAGCAACTCGAACGAAGCAATGATCGGCGTGAGCATGTTGTTCAGGTCGTGGGCGATACCGCCGGACAGCTGGCCGATGATCTCCGCCTTGCGCGCCTCGTGCAGGTGCACCAGTGAGGCCTCGCGCTGGGCGAGCATGTTTACCACTCTTTCCTCGAGGTCTTCGTTCAAGGCATGCAGCGCGCGCTCGGCGCGGGCATGGGTGATGGCCGCCCACACCTGGCTGGCGGTCTCCTGGACCAGCACGCACTCGTTGGGTGTCCATGCATGGGGGGTGTGGAAGTGCACCGCAAGCATAGCCTCCAGCCGCTCGGCGCGCAGCACAGGGGCGTGCAACGTGGCACACAGCCCTTGGAAACCGGGCATAGCACTGTTCGCTTCATAGTTACGCTGCACGACCTGACCGGCCAGCAGCGCCTCGCGCAATGCCGGGTCCAAGGCCGCGTACTGGTTGATGCCGGTGATTGGCGGCACGTGTGCGGCCCATTCCTGTCCTACCCGGTAGCGTCCATCGCCCAGGTCTTCGCCGAAGCAGACTCTTGCGGCCCCCAGCTCCTTGGCCAGGCGCCTTACCGCATGGGCTTCGATGCGTTCGGCCTGGCCGAGGCCGGGCAAGGCCTGGCGCAGTTCCTGGAGAAATGCCTGACGGTGCTGGAAATACACGCGTTCGGATGTCTCGGTGACGATGCAAAGCACGCCGCCTACGGCGCCATCGGCCTCGCGAACGGCGGAGTAGGAGACGTCGAAGTATGCCGTTTCACCAGGGCCATGGCGTTCGATGTAGAACGGCCGGTCCTTGGCGGAAAAGCTCACGCCGGTTTCACGCACTCCGCGCAACAAAGGTTCCAGGTCGTCCCACAGTTCGCGCCAGTGAACCTGGGCGGGTTGCCCTAGCGCCGCGGGGTGCTTGTCACCAATGGTCGGCCAGTAAGCATCGTTGTACAGCGCGGCGTACTGCGGCCCCCAGAACAGCACGATTTGTGCCTCGGCGCTGAGGAGCGTGGCGACCACGCCCTTCAATGCTGGCGACCAAGCGTCCGGCGGGCCCAGTGGCGAACGTCCCCAATCCATGGCCTGCAACAGGCAGCTGACTTCGCCACCACCGCGCATGAAACCCGGTAATGGTTGCAGGTTGACTGATTTGCTCTCCTGGCGGGCTTTCATGTCGCGGTAATCCCGGGCACGTTGTCTTTCCTCTGAGGGTAAGAAGTCGGCCGGTGGCAAAACGTTCCATCTGATCGCTGTTGGCGATCAACGGCGCCCTTCAGCTAGCATGCGCACGGCCAGGGCGGCCAGCACCGTGCCCATCAGCCAGCGCTGCACCTGCTGCCACACCGGCCGACCGGCCAGGAACACGGCGATCGACCCCGCCATGACCGCGATCAACGCGTTGACCGTGACGCTGATGGCGATCTGCGTGCCGCCCAGTACCAGCGACTGCAGCAAGACGCTGCCATGGCCCGGCTCGATGAACTGCGGCATCAGCGACAAGTACATGACCGCAATCTTGGGGTTCAGCAGGTTGGTCACAAAGCCCATCATGAACAACCGCCTGGGGCTGTCCGCCGGCAGCTCGCGCACCTGGAACGGCGAGCGCCCGCCCGGGCGCAGCGCCTGCCAGGCCAGGTACAGCAGGTACAGCGCACCGCCGATGCGCAGGGCGTCGTAGGCGAACGGCACGGCCATGACCAGCGCGGTGATCCCGAGCGCTGCGCAGAGCATGTAGAAGACAAAGCCCATGGCCACCCCTGCCAGCGAGACCAGCCCGGCGCCGCGCCCCTGGCAGATGGAGCGGGAGATCAGGTAGATCATGTTGGGGCCGGGGGTCAGCACCATGCCCAGGCTGATCAAGGCGAAGGCCAACAGGTTGGAGGGTTCGGGCATCAGGCACATCCTTGTGGTGGTGAATCGGCGAGTGTATCCGCATATGAACGCGCCTTGAAACGGTTGCCTGAGCCCGGTAACCTTTGCGCGCTGCTGTAAGTCCAGCAGCCGGGTTTGGTAGCCCGCGATCAATCAAGGCGCACAAGCGCCCCCATTGCGATAGAGTCGGCGCTTTTTCTGTGCCCGCTATTTCGTTTTATGGCGGCTGTGCGTAGGGCGCACTCGTGCGCGCCGGTTTCCTTGATTCCCGGTCTACCAACCTGCGTACAGCCGTCACCACTTCGTTTGGTAGCGATCTGTGGCGGCTCCATTGAATCAAGGAGCGACACAATGACAAAAGGCTTACCCGATCCCCCTTCCCGCGCCACCACGGCGCACTCCAGCTTCGGCAACTGCGAATGCAGCCACCCTTCCCTGTTCGCCGTGCGCGAAGGCGTGGACTTCGAAGATGCATTGGTGCACCTGTCCACTCTGCTCAAGGGCGCGTTCGCCACCAACCTCAAGGCAATGGAACTGGCGACCGGCACCTGCCATGACCTGTTGCTGGGCAATGATCATGGGCTGGATGCGGCCAAGGCGGTGGTCGAGGCATTGCTCGATGGAGTGGAGATGCGACAGGTGGAGCAGGCGCGCTTGCGCACGGTTTGATGGGCAGCAATGCCGGGACCACAGTGCGGTCCCGGCTCGCTGCGACAGCAACCCTTACGCCTTGTCGGCAAGCCGCTGCACCAGCCCGTCGATGAACGCGACGGCGTTGATCACACCCTCATGCCCATCGGCGATCACCGTCGAACTGGCCAGCCCGTTGACCGAAGCCTGGGCCAGCAGCCCCGCCTCGCCCAGGCGTACCCGCTCGGCGCTGCGGCTTTCACTGGCCCACCAGCAGTCCACCTGAACCACCAGCGGGCGCAGGCGGAATGCCTGGCTCAGTTCGGCGTTGCGGTCGAGCACGGCGAAGCCATCGACGATCTCCCGCTGCAAGTGCACATCCTCGTGGATGCTGCGCAGGCGTTCGGCGCTGACATTCCCCGCGGCGGCCACCTGCGCGATGACCCACTCGGTCCTGTCGACCTCGGCCGGCAGACGCTCGGCCTCGTCGATGAAGCCAGCGATCCGCGCCTCGCCGACGCCCGGCGCAAAGGCCAGCAGGCCACGCAGCAGGCTCTCGTCCGCCCGCGCCACCTGCACCACCTCGACGGGCTCGGCGTCGAGACCGGATACCTCCTGCGGCAGCTGGGTGTCGACCAGGCCGACGAAACCGACCTGCTGGCCGGCCTGCTCCAGGGCGTGAGCCACCTCCAGCGCCAGGGCGCCACCCATGGACCAACCCAGCAGATGGTACGGGCCGCTGGCCTGGGTACGGCGGATCTGCTCGACGTAGTAGCCGACCATCGCCGCCCAGGATTCGTCCACCCAGCCCGGCTCGGCATAGCAGCGGTTGACCAGGCCATACACCGGGCGCTCATCGGCCAGGCGGCTGGCCAGCGGGTAGTAGGCGTAGGCACCGCCGCCACCCGGCGGCAGGCAGAACAGCGCCGGACGCTGGCGCTGGCAGCCGTTGAGGTTGATTACCGGCGATTTCAGGCGATCCTTGCCGCCGCCGATGAAGTTGGCGAGTTTATCGAAGCTGGCCATCAACATGAACTCATGCAGGCTGATGTTGACAGCGAAGGCTTCGCGCACCTTGTTCACCAGGGTGATCACCAGCAGCGAATGGCCGCCGAGCTCGAAGAAGTTGTCGTGCAGGCCGACCTGCTCGACCTTCAGCACCTCGCTCCAGATCGCCGCCAGTTGCTGCTCCAGCGCCGTACGTGGGGCCACGTAGCCCTGTCGCAGTTGGCTGGCATCCGGCTTCGGCAGGGCCTTGCGGTCCAGCTTGCCGTTGGCGGTCAGCGGCCACTGGTCCAAGACCAGGAAGTGCGTCGGCACCATGTAGTCCGGCAGGTTGGCTTTGAGGTGCTGTTTCAGCGTGTCGCGCAGGGTTGCGTGATCGGCAGCTGGATCTTGAGCGATCAGGTAGGCCGCCAGTTGCTTGCCCCCTGCCCCGTCGATATCCAGCACCAGCACTTCGCGCACCGCCGCATGCTCTTGCAGGCGCGCTTCGATCTCGCCCAGTTCGATACGGAAGCCACGGATCTTCACCTGGTGGTCGATCCGCCCCACGTACTCGATCACGCCCTGTTCGCGGTAACGCGCCAGGTCGCCGGTGCGGTACAGGCGTCCGCCTTCGCTGGAGAACGGGTCCGGCACGAAGCGTTCGGCGGTCAGCGAGGCGCGGTTGTGATAACCGCGTGCCAAGCCGGCGTGGCCGACATGCAGCTCGCCGGTGCAGCCCTTGGCCACCGGATTGAAATCGGCGTCCAGCACGTACATTGACAGGTCCGGAATCGCCGCGCCGATCGGGCTGCCCGCCTGTTGCGTGTCGGCAAAGCGGATCGGCCGGTAGGTTACGTGCACCGTGGTCTCGGTGATGCCGTACATGTTGATCAGGTTGTCGCAATCCTCGCCGAAGCGCTCGAACCACGGTTGCAACGCGGCCACATCCAAGGCTTCACCACCGAAGATCACGTAGCGCAGCGAAAGGTCGGATGCACTGTCACGGGCCACGCGCATCAGCGGCTTGAACGCCGACGGGGTCTGGTTCAGCACGGTCACGCCCTGCTCCACCAGCAACTGGTGGAAGTCCTCCGGCGAGCGGGTCACCTCACGCGGCACGATCACCAGACGACCGCCATGCAGCAGCGCACCGAAGATCTCCCACACCGAGAAGTCGAAGGCGTACGAGTGGAACAGCGTCCACACATCCTGCGGGCCGAAACCGAACCAGGCATCGGTGGCCTTGAACAGGCGCAGCAGGTTGTGGTGTGGCAGCAAGGTGCCTTTTGGCTTGCCGGTCGAGCCCGAGGTGTAGATCACATAGGCCAGGTTGTCCGGCTGGATCAGGTGCTCGGGGTTTTCGTCGCTATAGCCGGTCAGATCATCTTCGAGAGACAGGCTGCGCACGTGCGCCGGCACCGGCAGCCCGGCCAGCAGATGGCCTTGAGTCAGCAGCAACTGAATGCCGCTGTCCTCCATCATGTAGCTCAGGCGATCCTGCGGGTACTCCGGATCCAGCGGCACATAGGCGCCCCCGGCCTTGAGGATCGCCAGCAGGCCGACGATCATCTCGAAACCGCGCTCCACGGCGATGCCCACCAGCACATCCGGCCCCACGCCCTGTGCCCGCAGCTTGTGCGCCAGGCGGTTGGCGCGTCGGTTGAGCTGGTCGTAGCTCAGCGCCTGGCCGGCGAAGGTCACGGCGATCGCTTCAGGCGTGCGCGCCGCCTGCTGCTCGATCAGCACGTGAGCGCAGGCCGAACTCGGATAGCTGTCAATGACCTGTAGCGGCGCTGTGCTCAGCACCAGCTCACCCAAAGCCCGCTGCGACGAGTCCGCCAACCCTTCCAGCAGTTCGACGAAATGTGCCGCAATCTGCCCGACAGCCGATCCGGCATAGCTGGCGCGGTCGAACTTGAAGCTGGCCGACAGTTTTTCGCCCACCTGGGCCACCAGCGTCAGCGGATAGTTGGTCTGCTCCTGGCTGGCCACCTCGCCGAACACCAGCCCCTGGGGAGCGCCTTGCTGCAGCGCCTCCGACACCGGGTAGTTCTCGAACACCAGGATATTGTCGAACAGCGCCTCGCCGCTCCAGCCGGCCCAGCGCTGGATCTCGTACAGTGGCGTGTGCTCGTGCTCGCGCAGGGCCAGGTTCAGCCCTTGCACGTGCTGTACCCAGTCGCCCACGGTCTGTTCCGGGCGCGGGCTGGCGACCACCGGCAAGGTGTTGATGAACAGCCCCAGCTGCTCCTCGACGCCCGCGAGCTCCGCCGGGCGGCCGGCCACGGTGGCGCCGAAGGTCACGCAGGCCTGCCCGGTGTAGCGCTGCAACAGCAACAGCCACGCGGCCTGAACCAGGGTGTTGAGGGTGATCCGCTGGTCCCGGGCAAACTCGCCCAGGCGCTGGGTACGCTGTGCATCCAGGCTGATCTGATGCTCGGCCTGCCCGTGGCCCTGGGCTTCGGACCTGAAGGCCTGGGCCAGCCGCGTAGGCTCGTCCAGTTCCGCCGTACGCTCGCGCCAGAAGCGCTCGCTGGCGGCCTGGTCCTGGCGCTGCAGCCATTGGATATAGTCGCGGTAACGGCTGTTCTTGCCTGCCGGGGTGACACCGGCGTAACGCTGCAGCACCTCGCCGAACAGGCGCGAGCTGCTCCAGCCATCGAGCAGGATATGGTGGTTGGTCAGCACCAGCTGGTACTGCTGTTCGGCGCTGCGGATCACCGCCAGGCGCAGCAGCGGACCGCTGGCCAGGTCGAAACCGCCACGCAGGTCGGCCTCGGCCCATTCCTGCAACGCCCGCGGCAGGTCGGCCTGATCACGCCAGTCGAGCTCGACCAGCGGCAGCCGCGCCTGGCGCTGCACCACTTGCAGTGACTGGTCGTAGCCACTGAAGAAACTGCTGCGCAGCACTTCGTGGTTGTCCACGGTGGCCTGCAAGGCCGCGATGAAGCGCGGTACGTCCAGCCCCTGCACTTCGACGCGTGTCTGGTTGATGTAGTTGCCCGCCTCCTGCTGGTACAGGCTGTGGAACAGCATGCCCTGCTGCATCGGCGACAGCGGGTAGACGTCTTCGATGTTACCCGCCGCCACCGGCAGCGCCTCCATCTGACGCTGGTCGAGGTTGGCCAGCGGGAAGTCCGAAGGCGTCACACCCGCCACGCCCGGAGTGGTGCAGTGGCCGATCAACAGGCGCAACTCCTCAGCGTACTCGGCGGCCAGGCGCTGGATCTGCCCACGTTCGAACACGGCGCCGCTGAAGCTCCAGTCCAGCGCCAGTTCACCGGAGTAGACCTGGCCATCGATGCTCAGCAGGCTGCCCAGCGGCGCCTCCGGGCTTTGCCCCTGCCCCGCGCCTTCCGGCGCCGGGGTGAACAACCCTTGTTCGCTATCGAAGCTGCCGTCGAATTGCCCCAGGTAGTTGAACACGATGCTGCCCTGGGCCAGGGCGGCGAGGGTTTCGCGGGCCTGCGCGTCACCCAGGTAACGCAGTACACCGTAGCCAATGCCCTTGGCCGGCACGGCGCGCAGTTGCTCCTTGACCGCCATCAGCGACGCACCCAGGTCATCGGCGGGGGTCAGCTTCAACGGGTACAGGCTGCTGAACCAGCCGACCGTGCGGGTGATGTCGAGGTCATCGAACAGGTCTTCGCGGCCATGGCCTTCCAGGCGGATCAGCGCGTGCGCCTCGCCGGTCCAGCGGCGGATCACCCGCGCCAGCGCCGTCAGCAGCAGGTCGTTGACCTGGGTACGGTAGGCGGCCGGCGCCTCCTGCAGCAGTTGCCGGGTCAGTTCGGCGTTCAGGTGGGTGCGCACCGAGATTTCATGCTTGCGCTGCTGGCCACCCTGCAGGTTCGCCCCAGGCAGGACGTCGCTGACACCCTGTAACTGCGCTTGCCAGTAGGCCAGCTCGGCCACCAGCGCGGGGCTGCGGGCCTGCTCGCGCAGGTGCTCGGCCCAGGCCTTGAGCGAACTGCTCTTGGCCGGCAGCACCGGCGCCTTGCCGGCCAGCAGTGCCTGGCAGGCCAGTTGCAGGTCTTCGAGCAGGACGCGCCAGGACACACCATCGACCACCAGGTGGTGGATCACCACCAGCAGGCGCTGTTGCCCCTCGGGCAGGTCGATCAGCACCACGCGCAGCAGCGGGCCATTCTTCAGGTCCAGGCTACGCTGGGCCTCGTCGGCCAGTTCCGGCAGGCGCGCGGCATCGTCCAGCTGATGTACCCACAGCAACTGCTGCGCGTCGACCGGCGCGAACTGGCCTTGCCACTGGCCCTGGTCCTCGCTGAACCGCAGGCGCAGGGCGTCGTGCTGTTCCACCAGCAGCTTGAGCGCAGGTTGCAGCAAGGCCACCGTCAACGGCTGGCGCGGAGTCAGCAGCACCGCCTGGTTCCAGTGGTGGCGCTGGGGAATCGCGCTGTCGAAGAACCGCGCCTGGATCGGCAGTAGCGGCAGGTTGCCGCTGACCTGCTCGACCACCTCGGCCGCCGGCTTCTTCTCGATCAGCTTGGCCACCGCCGCCAGTTGGCCGATGGTCTGCTTCTCGAACAGCTGCTTGGGGCTCAGCTTGATGCCCTGGCGCTTGGCGCGGGCAATGATCTGCAGGCTGAGGATCGAGTCGCCGCCCAACTCGAAGAAGTTGTCGGTGCTGCCCACTTGCTCACGCTTGAGCACCTCGCACCAGATCGCCGCGAGTTTCTCTTCGATTTCACCCACCGGCGCGACAAAGCGCTGCTTGGCCACCACCCCGGGTCTGGGCAGGGCACGCTTGTCCAGCTTGCCATTGGCGGTCAGCGGCAGGCGTTCGAGCAGCAGCACCTGCGCCGGCACCAGGTACTCTGGCAAGCGCTCCAGCAAGGCCTGACGCAGGGCCTCGGCCTGCAGCTCGACACCCGCCGCCGGTACGGCCCAGGCCACCAGTTGCAGGCGCGTAGGGTCGCTGTCCAGGGGCAGTGCCAGCACCACGGCCTCGGCCACGCCGGGAAGGCCTTGCAGTACCTGGCCGACCTCGCCCGGCTCGACCCGGTAACCACGGATCTTCACCTGGTCATCGCCACGGCCCAGGTACTCCAGCACACCCTGGTCCAGGCGTGCGCGGTCACCGGCACGGTACAGCCGCTGGCCGTTGTCACCGAACGGATCGGGGACGAAGCGCTCGGCGGTCAGGCCCGGCTGGCCGACATAACCCTGGGCCAGGCCCTGCCCGCCCAGGTACAGCTCGCCGGCCACGCGCTCGGGCAGCGGATTGAGGTAGGCGTCCAGCACCCGCGCCTGGCCGTTGTCCAGCGGCCGGCCGACCGGCACGCTGCGCCAGCCGGGCAGGCGCGCGCCGACTTCGTGGGTGAGGATGCCCACGGTGGTTTCGGTCGGGCCGTAGTGGTTGATGATCCGGCAGCCGGGCTTCAGGCGGCGGATCTGCTCGATCAGCGCCCAGGAACTGGCCTCGCCACCAAGGATCAGCAGTTGCTCGGGCAGCACGCGCTCCGGCTGCGCGGCCTGCAACAGGCCCTGCAGGTGGCTCGGCACGATCTTCAGCACATCGACGCGGTGCTCGGCCATGTAGCTGGCGAAGGCATCCGGATCGAAACCCTGGTCGTGGCCCAGCAAGTGCAGCAGCCGGCCCGAGGCCAGCGCGCCGAACAGCACGGTATGGCCAAGGTCGGCGGCCACCGTGGAAACCATCGCCAGGCTGGCGCCGGGCTGCAGGTCGAGGCGTTGCAGCACGCCCTGGAGGTAGTTGGCCAGCGCCCCGTGGCTGACCACCACGCCCTTGGGCTGCCCGGTGGAACCCGAGGTATAGATGATGTAGGCCGCCTGCTGCGGCAAGACACGCACCGCCGGTGGCTGGTCGTCGCAGTCGCCATACAACGAAGCGTCATAAGCCACGGCGCGGCACACGCCCAGCCCCGCCGCCTGGGCGTCGCCCTGGGCATGCACCAGAAGCTGCGCGGCGCTGGCCTGCAGCAACTGCTGCAGACGCTCGGCCGGCTGGCGGCTGTCCAGCGGTAGGTACACCGCGCCCAGCTTTAGCACCGCCAGCAGGCTGGTCACCCACTCGATGGAGCGCTCCTGGCACAGCGCCACGGTCATGCCCGGGGCGATACCCTGCGCCTTGAGGTAATGCGCGAAACGGTTGGCCTGCTGCTCCAGCTCGGCGTAGGTGAGCGTGCGATCCCCAGCTCGCAATGCCGGCTGCCCACCCCCGGCTTGCAGTCCCTGACGCCACAGGGCGAGGAAGTCCTGCTGCGGCCAGTCTTGGGCAGCGGTTTCGACCTGCTCAGCCTGGGCGTCCGGGTAATCGAGCAACGCTGCGTCGGGGTGCTCGACAAGCGTACGCAACACGGCCTGGAACGAAGCGGCCATGCGCTCGATGGTCGCGGCTTCGAACAGGTCGGTGCTGTAGGTGAAGTAGCCTTGCAGGCCGTCGGGGGTCTCGGTGAAGTCGTAGGCCAGGTCGAAGCGCGCATCGCTGCCCTCGACCGAAAAACCGCTGACACTCAGCTCACCCAGCGTCTGGCGGGCCTGGGCGCCGCCCTCGGTATCGGCCATGTTCTGGTTGATCTTCACCTGGAACAGCGGGTTGTGGCCCAGGTTGCGCTCCGGCGCCAATGCGTCGACCAGGTGCTCGAACGGCAGTTCTTGATGCGATTGCGCGCCACTGACCACCTGCTTCACCTGTTCCAGTAGCGCCTCGCCGCTGTGGCGCTCGTCCACCTGCACCCGCAGCACCTGGGTGTTGATGAAGAAGCCGATCAGGCCTTCGACTTCCTTGCGGTTGCGCCCGGCGTTGGGCGCGCCGATGCGGATGTCGGCCTGGCCGCTGTAGCGCGACAGGGTCACGGCCAGCGCCGCCAGGGTCAGCATGAACACGGTCTGGCCCTGGCTACGCGCCTGGGCCTTGAGCTGCGCCGACAGCGCCACCGGCACATCGCTGCGCAAGGTCGCGCCACGGTAGCTGGGGTGCGCCGGACGCTCGTGGTCCAGCGGCAGGTCCAGTACCGGGTGTTCATCGCCCAACTGCTGCTTCCAGTACTGCAACTGGCGCTCGCCCTCGCCGGCCTCCAGCCAGGCGCGTTGCCAAATTGCGTAGTCGGCGTATTGCACCTCCAGCGGCGGCAGGTTGGCGTCACGCCCTTGCGACAGGGCCTCGTACAGGTGCACGAACTCCTGCACCATCAGCTCGCCCGACCAGCCGTCGGAGACGATATGGTGCATACATACCGTCAGCACGTGCTCGGTCGGTGCCAGGCGCAACAGCCGGACCCGCAGCAGCGGGCCTTCGAGCAGGTCGAACGGCGCATCCAGCGCCTCGCGCACCGCAGTACGCAGGCACTGCTCGATATCCTCGCCCGGCCCGGCCTGCACCTCGCGCACCTCCAGGCCGACGCCCGATTGTTCGAGAACCTGCTGGTGGAACTCGCCCTGCTCGGAGACAAAGCGCGTGCGCAGGCTCTCATGGCGCCGCACCAGCGCATCCAGGGCCTGGGCCAAGGCCTGCTGGTTCAGCGAACCGCTCAGGCGCACCGCCATCGGCACGTTGTAGAAGCTGCTGTGCGGCTCCAGCTGCCAGAGGAACAGCATGCGCTGCTGGGCATAGGACAGCGGGATGCGCGGGCTGTCGTGACGGGTCACGGCGATGGGCAGCAAGCGAAAGCTCTGCCCGGTCTCGCGCATCTTGTCGAGGATCTGCCGACGCTGCTCCAGGGCAAGGCCGACAAAGCGCTTGGCGATACGTTCTGCTGTGCTCTTGTCCATCTCAGACGCCCGCCATTTCATTCATCATTCTTTCGATATCGGACAAGCCGTCCTCGCTCAACGACAAGCCGGTGCTGGCACAAGCCTGGGCAAAATCATTCAATTGCGGTTTCTCGAATAGCAGGCGCAGGGGGATGTCGATGCCCAGGCCCGAGTTGATCTTGGAAATCAGCTGGGCCGCCAGCAGCGAGTGCCCGCCCAGCTCGAAGAAGTCATCGCCCAGGCCCACACGCTCGACCTGCAGCACCTCGGCCCAGAGCGCCGCCAACTGCTGCTCCAGTTCACTGACCGGGGCCACGTAGGCCGGCTGCGACTGGCGAGTATCGGGGGCCGGCAGCGCCTTGCGGTCGAGCTTGCCGTTGGGCAGCAGCGGCATGCGTTCGAGCAGCACCAGGTACATCGGCACCATGTAGTCCGGCAGGCTGGCGCCCAAGTGCGCCTTCAGCTCGGCGCGCAGGCCGTCCTCGGCCTCGGGCATGGCGTTGGGCACCAGGTAGGCCGCCAGTTGCTTGCCGCCCGGGCCATCGATATCGACCACCAGCACTTCGCGCACCGCCGGGTGCTCGCGCAGGCGCGCCTCGATCTCGCCCAGCTCGATACGGAAGCCGCGGATCTTCACCTGATGGTCGATACGCCCGGCGTACTCGACCACGCCGTGCTCGCGATAGCGCGCCAGGTCGCCGGTGCGGTACAGGCGCCCGCCCGGCGTCGTCGCGAACGGGTCGGGGATGAAGCGTTCGGCGGTCAGCCCCGGACGATTGTGATAGCCGCGGGCGAGCAGCTCGCCACCGACCAGCAGTTCACCGATGGCGCCCGGCAGGGCCAGGTCGGCATCGGCGTCCACCAGGTGGATCGAGCGACCGCCCAGGGCCTTGCCGATCGGGATCTGCACCGGCAGGGGTTGCTCGCCGGTGACATAGGCGCTGCAGTCGTGGCTCATGACGCTGACGGTGGCCTCGGTCGGCCCGTAGGTATTGAGCAGGCGCACATGGCCGAGCCCGGCCTGTTGCCAGGCCAGCACGCCATCGGCGGCCATGGCCTCGCCGCCCATGTGGATGCGCCGCAGCGAACCATAGTCGCGCGGGCCTTTGGCCGCGAAGTCCTTGGCCAACAGGTACCAGTAGGCGGTTGGCAGGTCGGCGAAGGTGATGCCCTGGGTCACCACTTCACGGTAGAAGGTCTCGCTGTCCCACAGCGTCGGGCCGCGCAGCACCACGCTGGCGCCGCAGATCAGCGCCGGGTAGAGCTGCTCGACGAAGGCGTCGAAGTTGAAGGTGGAGAACTGCAGCACCCGGTCGGCCGCCGACAGGCCGCAGAAACCCTGGGCGACATGGGCATGGCGGCTCAGGGCCGCAGCGCTGATGCCGACGCCCTTGGGGCGCCCGGTGGAACCGGAGGTGTACATGATGTACGCCAGGTTGTCGGGGTCGCCCAGCGCCGGCAGCGCATGGCTCGGCCAGGCATCGAGCGACTCGCTGTCCAGGCACAGGCTGCGCACCTGCGGTGCCATGGCCAGGTCTTGCAGTTGGGCGCTGTGGCCGAGCAACAGGGCGATGCCGCTGTCCTCCATCATGTAGGCCAGGCGCTCGTGCGGGTAGTCGGGGTCCAGCGGCACATAGGCGCCGCCGGCCTTGAGCACGCCCAGCAGGCCGACCACCATGTCCAGACTGCGCGGCAGGGCGATGCCCACGCGCACGTCCGGGCCGATGCCCGCCTCGCGCAGGCGATGGGCCAGCTGGTTGGCGCGCAGGTCCAGGGCCTGGTAGGTGAGCTGCTGCCCTTCGCAGATCAGCGCCGTGGCGTGCGGGGTACGCGCGGCCTGGTCGGCGATCAGCTGCTGCACGGTGCGCAGGTCAGGGTAGATCCCCTCGTGCCGGCTCCACTGCCCGAGGATGACCTGGCGCTGCGCCTCATCGAGCAGCGGCAACTCGACGATCCGCTGGGCAGGCTGGGTGCTGACTGCCTGCAACAGGTTGAGCCAGTGCGCGGCCATGCGCTCGATGGTGGCATGCTCGAACAGGTCGCTGACGTAGGTCAGGGTCGCGCCGAGGCCGTCTTCGCTTTCGAAAGTATCCAGGGCCAGGTCGAGGTGCGCCGTGGGGTTGCCCCAGCTCAGGCCTTCGATGCTCAGCCCAGGCAGTTCGCGCCCCTGGTCCGAGCGTTGGGCCTGGTGGTTGAACATCACCTGGAACAGCGGGTTGTGGCTCAGGCTGCGCTCCGGCTGCAGCGCTTCGACCAGTTGCTCGAACGGCAGGTCCTGGTGCGCCTGGGCCTGCAAGGCGGCGTGCTTGACCTGTTGCAGCAACGCGCTGAAGGTCGTGTGCAGCTCGAACTGCGCCTTGAGCACCTGGGTGTTGACGAAGAAGCCGATCAAGCCTTCGGTCTCGGCCCGGGTGCGGTTGGCGATCGGCACGCCGACACGGATGTCGGCCTGCCCGGTCTGGCGGTGCAGCAAGCTCTGGAACGAAGCCAGCAGCAGCATGAACAGCGTCACCCCTTGCTGGCGCGCCTGCGCCTTCAAAGCCTGGACCAGCGGCGCCGGTACCTCGATGGCGAGGCTGCGACCGGCGTGGCTTTGCACAGTGGGCCGTGGATGATCGGTGGGCAGTTGCAACACATAGTGCTCGCCGCCCAGCTGTGCCAGCCAGTAGTCCAGCTGGCG
Organism: Pseudomonas sp. PONIH3; assembly: GCF_002934345.1. Classification (NCBI taxonomy): domain Bacteria; kingdom Pseudomonadati; phylum Pseudomonadota; class Gammaproteobacteria; order Pseudomonadales; family Pseudomonadaceae; genus Pseudomonas; species Pseudomonas sp. PONIH3. Next base: position 6,185,769 of record NZ_CP026386.1, on the reverse strand, counting down.
GGCCTGCTCGCCGGCCTCCATCCACTGGCGCTGCCAGACGGCATAGTCCGCGTACTGCACTGGCAAGGCCGGCTGTTCGGGTTGCCGGCCCTGGCTCAAGGCCAGGTAGGCGTCGACCACTTCATCGACCATGATCGGCATCGACCAGCCATCGGCGACGATATGATGCAGGGTCAGCACCAGCACGTGATCGTCCTCGGCCAGGCGCAGCAGGCGTACTCGCAACAGCGGCCCCTGGGTCAGGTCGAACGGGCGCTGGATCTCCCGAGCCACGCGCTCGCGGACTGCCTCGGTGGAGGTGTCCTGCAGCGATTCCATGACCAGGGTGAACGTCGCGGGCGCGTGGATACGCTGCTGCGCCTCGCCACCTTGCTGATCGAAGGTGGTGCGCAGGCTCTCATGGCGAGCGATCAGGCTCTCGAAGGCCTGACGCAACGCCTCGGGGTTCAGTCGCCCCTTCAGTTGCAGGGCTGCAGGGATGTGGTAGGCGGCGCTATCCGGCTCCAGTTGCCAGAGGAACCACTGGCGTTGCTGGGCGTAGGACAGCACCAGCGGCTGGTTGCGGTCCGCCACGGTAATGGCGGGGGCCTGGCTGGCCGCACCCTCGCCTGCGGCCTGGGCGAAGGCCTGCAGGTCGGCGGATTCGAACAGGCTGCGCAGCGGGACTTCCAGATCCAGGCGCTGGCGGATGCGCGAGGTCACTTGGGTAGCCAGCAACGAGTGGCCGCCGAGCTCGAAGAAGTTATCGTACAGGCCGACCTGCTCGACCTTCAGCACCTCGGACCAGATCGCCGCCAGTTGCTGCTCCAGCGCCGTGCTCGGGGCCACGTAGCCCTGTTGCAGCTGGCTGGCGTCCGGCTTCGGCAACGCCTTGCGGTCCAGCTTGCCGTTGGCGGTCAGTGGCCACTGGTCCAAGACCAGCAAGTGCGTCGGCACCATGTAGTCCGGCAGGTCGGCTTTGAGGTGCTGTTTCAGCGTGTCGCGCAGGGTTGCGTGATCGGCAGCTGGATCTTGAGCGATCAGGTAGGCCGCCAGTTGCTTGCCCCCTGCCCCGTCGATATCCAGCACCAGCACTTCGCGCACCGCCGCATGTTCTTGCAGGCGCGCTTCGATCTCGCCCAGTTCGATACGGAAGCCACGGATCTTCACCTGGTGGTCGATCCGGCCCACGTACTCGATCACGCCCTGTTCGCGGTAACGCGCCAGGTCGCCGGTGCGGTACAGGCGCCCGCCTTCGCTGGAGAACGGGTCCGGCACGAAGCGTTCGGCGGTCAGCGAGGCACGGTTGTGGTAACCCCTTGCCAAGCCGGCATGGCCGACATGCAGCTCGCCCGTGCAGCCCTTGGCCACCGGATTGAAATCGGCGTCCAGCACGTACATCGACAGGTCCGGGATCGCCGCACCGATCGGGCTGCCCGCCTGTTGCGTGTCGGCGAAGCGGATCGGCCGGTAGGTCACGTGGACCGTGGTCTCGGTGATGCCGTACATGTTGATCAGGTTGTCGCACTCTTCGCCGAAACGCTCGAACCACGGCTGCAACGCGGCCACATCCAGGGCTTCGCCGCCGAAGATCACGTAGCGCAGCGAAAGGTCGGATGCACTGTCACAGGCCACGCGCATCAGCGGCTTGAACGCCGATGGGGTCTGGTTCAGCACGGTCACGCCCTGCTCCACCAGCAACTGGTGGAAGTCCTCCGGCGAACGGGTCACTTCACGCGGAACGATGACAAGACGGCCACCGTGCAGCAACGCACCGAAAATCTCCCACACCGAGAAGTCGAAGGCGTACGAGTGGAACAGTGTCCACACATCCTGCGGGCCGAAGCCGAACCAGGCATCGGTGGCCTTGAACAGGCGCAGCAGGTTGTGGTGCGGCAGCAGCGTGCCTTTTGGCTTGCCGGTCGAGCCCGAGGTGTAGATCACATAGGCCAGGTTGTCTGGCTGGGTCAGGTGCTCGGGGTTTTCGTCGCTATAGTCGGTCAGATCATCTTCGAGAGACAGGCTGCGCACGTGCGCCGGCACCGGCAGCCCGGCCAGCAGATGGCCTTGAGTCAGCAGCAACTGAATGCCGCTGTCCTCCATCATGTAGCTCAGGCGATCCTGAGGGTACTCCGGATCCAGCGGCACATAGGCGCCCCCGGCCTTGAGGATCGCCAGCAGACCGACGATCATCTCGAAACCACGCTCCACCGCGATGCCCACCAGCACATCCGGCCCCACGCCCTGCGCGCGCAGCTTGTGCGCCAGGCGGTTGGCACGGCGGTTAAGCTGGTCATAGCTCAACGCCTGCCCGGCGAAGGTCACGGCGATCGCTTCAGGCGTGCGCACCGCCTGCTGCTCGATCAGCGCGTGAGCGCACTCGGAGCTTGGGTAACGTTGTACATGCGCTTGCCACTCATCCAACTCGAGCGCATCGAGCAACGGCAACTGCGCCACGCGTTGGGCGCTGTCCTGGCAGATGCCCTGCAACAGATTGCGCCAGTACCCACCCAGACGCTCGGCAGTGGCCGGATCGAACAATGCAGTGGCGTAGGTCAGGATGGCGCTCAACCCCGCGTCGTGCTCGACCGTGTTCAGGACCAGGTCGAACTGGGTGCTGCGGTCTTCCCAACCCAGCCCCTCGATCCGCAGCCCGGCCAGTTCCTGGGCCATGCCGGGGTTTTCCGCCTTGTGGTTGAACAGCACCTGGAACAGTGGGCTGTGGCTCAGGCTGCGCTCGGGCTGCAGCGCCTCGACCAGTTGCTCGAACGGCAGGTCCTGGTGCGCCTGGGCCTGCACGGCGGTGTGCCGGACCTGTTGCAGCAACCCGGCGAAGGTGGTTTGCGGCGCGAACTCAGCCTTGAGCACCTGGGTGTTGACGAAGAAGCCGATCAGGCCCTCGGTCTCGACCCGGTTGCGGTTGGCGACCGGGACGCCGACGCGCACCTGCGATTGACCACTGAGGCGGTGCAACAGTACCTGGAACGAGGCCAGCAACAGCATGAACAGGGTCACGCCCTGTTGCCGTGCGGTGGCTTTCAGCGCCTCGGCGAGTTCCGGCTCCAGGCGGATATCCAGGCGTGCCCCGGCATGACTCAGCTGCAACGGGCGTGGGCGGTCGGCAGGCAACTCCAGCACCGGTTGCTCGTCGCCCAGTTGCTGGCGCCAGTAGTCGAGCTGGCGCGCCTGCTCGCCCGCCGCCATCCACTGGCGCTGCCAGGCGGCATAATCGGCGTACTGGAACGCCAGGGCCGGCAGTTGCGCCTCGGCGCCCTGACGGTACCCGGCATACAGACGCACCACTTCATCGACCATGATCGGCATCGACCAACCATCGGCGACGATATGGTGCAGGGTCAGTACCAGCACATGCTCGTCGGCAGCCAGGCGCAGCAGGCGGGCGCGCAGCAACGGGCCGTGCTCCAGATCGAACGGCTGCGCGGTCTCCTGCGCAACTCGCGCCTGCAGTGCCTCGCTCGCCACCGTCTCGACCGGCAGGTCGAAGTCACCTGCGCCGTGGATGCGTTGCCAGGCCTGTTCACCTTCCTGATGGAAGGTAGTACGCAGGGTTTCGTGGCGGGCGATCAGCGCGGCGAAGCTGCTGCGCAGCGCATCTATATCCAGCTCGCCCTTCAGGCGCAGGGCCGAAGGGATGTTGTAGGCGGCACTGGCCGGCTCCAGCTGCCAGAGGAACCATTGGCGCTGCTGGGCGTAGGACAAGGCCAGCGGCTGGTTGCGGTCCACGACACTGAACGCCGGCGCCTGGCTGGCCGCACCTTGGCCGGCGGCCTGGGCGAAGGCTTGCAGGTCGGCGGACTCGAACAGGCTGCGCAGCGGCACTTCCAGGTCCAAGCGTTGGCGGATTCGCGAGGTCACTTGGGTGGCCAGCAGCGAGTGGCCGCCGAGTTCGAAGAAGTTGTCGTGTAAGCCGACTTGCTCGACCTTGAGCACCTCGCTCCAGATCGCCGCCAGTTGCTGCTCCAGCGCCGTGCGCGGGGCCACGTAGCCCTGTTGCAGCTGGCTGGCGTCCGGCTTGGGCAGGGCCTTGCGGTCCAGCTTGCCGTTGGCGGTCAATGGCCACTGTTCCAAGACCAGGAAGTGCGTCGGCACCATGTAGTCCGGCAGGTTGGCTTTGAGGTGCTGCTTCAGCGTATCGCGCAGGGTTGCGTGATCTGCATTCGCGTCCTGGGCAATCAGGTAGGCGGCCAGTTGCTTGCCCCCTGCCCCGTCGATATCCAGCACCAGCACTTCACGCACGGCGACGTGCTCTTGCAGGCGTGCCTCGATCTCGCCCAGTTCGATTCGGAAACCGCGGATCTTCACCTGGTGGTCGATCCGCCCCACGTACTCGATCACGCCCTGCTCGCGGTAGCGCGCCAGGTCGCCAGTGCGGTACAGGCGCCCGCCTTCGCTGGAGAACGGGTCCGGCACGAAACGTTCGGCAGTCAGCGAGGCACGATTGTGGTAACCCCGCGCCAGGCCGGCATGGCCGACATGCAGTTCACCCGTGCAGCCCTTGGCCACCGGGTTGAAGTCGGCGTCCAGCACGTACATCGACAAGTCCGGGATCGCCGCACCGATCGGGCTGCCCGACTGTTGCGTATCGGCGAAGCGGATCGGCCGATAGGTCACGTGCACCGTGGTTTCGGTGATGCCGTACATGTTGATCAGGTTTTCGCAGTCTTCACCGAAACGCTCGAACCACGGCTGCAGCGCGGCCACGTCCAAAGCTTCGCCGCCGAAGATCACGTAGCGCAGCGAAAGGTCGGACGCACTGTCACAAGCCACGCGCATCAGTGGCTTGAACGCCGACGGGGTCTGGTTCAGCACCGTCACGCCCTGCTCCACCAGCAACTGGTGGAAGTCTTCCGGCGAGCGGGTCACTTCACGCGGCACGATGACAAGACGGCCACCGTGCAGCAGCGCGCCGAAGATCTCCCATACCGAGAAGTCGAAGGCGTACGAGTGGAACAGTGTCCACACGTCCTGCGCACCGAAGCCGAACCAGGCCTCGGTGGCCTTGAACAGGCGCAGCAGGTTGTGGTGCGGCAGCAGCGTGCCTTTTGGCTTGCCGGTCGAGCCCGAGGTGTAGATCACATAGGCCAGGTTGTCTGGCTGGGTCAGGTGCTCGGGGTTTTCGTCGCTATAGTCGGTCAGATCATCTTCGAGAGACAGGCTGCGCACGTGCGCCGGCACCGGCAGCCCGGCCAGCAGATGGCCTTGAGTCATCAGCAACTGAATGCCGCTGTCTTCCATCATGTAGCTCAGGCGATCCTGCGGATACTCCGGATCCAGCGGCACATAGGCGCCGCCGGCCTTGAGGATCGCCAGCAGGCCGACGATCATCTCGAACCCGCGCTCCACCGCGATGCCCACCAGCACATCCGGCCCCACGCCCTGCGCGCGCAGCTTGTGCGCCAGACGGTTGGCACGGCGGTTTAGCTGGTCGTAACTCAGCGCCTGCCCGGCGAAGGTCACGGCGATTGCTTCAGGCGTGCGCGCCGCCTGCTGCTCGATCAGCGCGTGAGCGCACTCGGTGCTCGGGTAGCGCTGCACATCAGCCTTCCACGCCCCCAGCTCTGCCGCATCGAGCAACGGCAACTGCGCCACGCGCTGGGTGTGATCCGCACAGATGCCCTGCAACAGGTTGCGCCAATGCCGGCCGATGCGCTCGACCGTGGCCACATCGAACAGCGAGGTGGCATAGGTGAACGCCGCAATCAGCCCACCCTCGTGCTCGGCCGTGTTGAGGATCAGGTCGAACTGGGTGGTCTGCCCTTCCCAGCTCAAGCCCTCAACCTGCAACCCGCCCAGCTCACGGACCATGCCCGGGCTTTCGGCCTGGTGGTTGAACAGCACCTGGAACAACGGGTTGTGGCTCATGCTGCGCTCGGGCTGCAGCGCCTCGACCAGTTGCTCGAACGGCAGGTCCTGGTGCGCCTGGGCCTGCAGCGAGGTTTCACGCACCTGCTGCAGCAACGCGGCGAAGGTGGTCTGCGGCGCGAACTCGGCCTTGAGCACCTGGGTGTTGACGAAGAAGCCGATCAGCCCTTGGGTTTCGGCACGGGTACGGTTGGCCACCGGCACGCCGACACGGATATCGACCTGCCCGCTGTAGCGGTGCAGCAGGGTCTGGAAGGAGGCCAGCAACAGCATGAACAGGGTCACCCCCTGCTGGCGCGCCAGGGCCTTGAGTCCCTGCGCCAGGGAGGCATCGATATCGATGCCCAGACGTGCGCCCTGGAAGCTCTGCACCGACGGCCGCGGGCGGTCGACAGGCAGCTCCAGCAACGGCTGCTCGCCCGCCAGTTGCTCGCGCCAGTAACCGAGCTGGCGCTCCTGCTCGCCCGCCTCCATCCAGTCGCGCTGCCACAGGGCGTAGTCGGCGTACTGGATCGGCAGCTCGACCAGGGTCACCGGCGAGCCCAGGCGCAAGCCCTCGTACAGGCGGATCAGCTCGTCCACCAGGATCGGCGTGGACCAGCCATCGGAAACGATATGGTGCACGGTCAGGATCAGCACATGCTCTTCAGGCCCCAGCACCAGCAGCCTGACCCGCAGCAACGGACCATGCTCCAGGTCGAACGGCTGCTGCACCTCGGCCTCTACCCGCGCGCGGATGGCTGCCTGCAGATCCGTCGAATCCGCAGGCACGAAGGGCTCCACCGCCAGCGCCACGGGCATTGGCGGATGGACGATCTGCACCGCCCCGTCACCTTCCTGGCGGAAGGTGGTGCGCAGGGTTTCGTGGCGCGCCACCAGGCTGTCGAAGCTGCGCTGCAACGCCTCGACATCCAGCGCGCCCTTGAGCCGCAGCGCCGCCGGGATGTTGTAGGCGGCGCTGTGCGGGTCGAGCTGCCAGAGGAACCACTGGCGCTGCTGTGCATAGGAAAGCGCTGCCCCGTCCGCCGAGTCCCTTCTGAAGATCGGGGTGACCCCGTAGAGGTTGACACCCTGGCGCTTGAGCAAGGCTGCCAATGCCTTGCGCTCCCTGGTGGACAGCGACTTTACGGAGTCGAGCAGCTCTTGCACTTTGAATGTCTCCCGCTAAGCGATCAGATTATCTATTTCCTGTGCAGTAAGACGTTTCAAGGCCTCCAAGGATTTAGTCAGCTCGTCATGGGCGTTGGCGACCTGCCCCGACTTGCGCTCCACCACCTGGCTGAAGTCGGCCAGCGTGGCCTGCTCGAACAGCTCGTTGAGACTCAGGTCGACGCCCAGTTGCTCGCGCACCCGGCCGATCACCTGGACGATCAGCAGCGAGTGCCCGCCGAGGTCGAAGAAGTTGTCCTGCAGGCCCACCCGCTCGACCTGCAGCACCTCGGCCCAGATCGCCGCCAGCTTGCGCTCCAGCTCCGTGACCGGTGCCACGTGGGTTGCCTGCAGCTGGCTGGCATCCGGCAGCGGCAGGGCCTTGCGGTCGAGCTTGCCGTTGGGGGTCTGCGGCATGCGCGCCAGGCCGACCAGATGGCTCGGCACCATGTAGTCCGGCAGGCCGGCCTTAAGGTGTGCACGCAGCTCGCCGCGCAGCGCTTCCACGCTTTGCTGCGCATCGTGCAGCACCAGGTAGGCCGCCAATTGCTTGCCGACCGGGCCATCGATATCGATCACCGCGGCCTCGCGGATCGCCGGATGCAACAGCAGGCGCTCCTCGATCTCGCCCAGCTCGATACGGAAGCCACGGATCTTCACCTGGTGGTCCAGGCGCCCGACGTACTCGACCACCCCGTCCTCACGGTAGCGGGTCAGGTCGCCGGTGCGATACAGGCGCGCGCCCGGCTCGCTGGCGAACGGGTCCGGCACGAAACGCTCGGCGGTCAGGCCCGGGCGGTTGTGGTAGCCCCGCGCCAGGCCGTCGCCGCCGATCAGCAACTCGCCACGCGCGCCTTGCGGCAGCACGTCGAGCTCGTCGCTGACCACGTGCAGGCGGGTGTTGGCCAATGGCCGCCCCAGCCACACGTCGTCGCTGTCGGTCAGGTAATGGCAGGCCGACCAGATGGTGGTCTCGGTCGGGCCGTAGACGTTCCACACATGCCCGGCCTGGGCGATCAGGCGTTGGGCCAGCTCGGCGCTCAGCGCCTCGCCGCCGCACAGTACCTTCTTGCCGGCGAAGGCTCCGGGCGCCGCGGCGTCCAGCAGCATGCGCCAGGTCGACGGGGTGGCCTGGACGACGCTGACCGCCTGGGCCTGGATCACCGCCAGCAACGCCTGCGGATCCTTGTTCACCTGCTCGCCCAGCAGCACCACGCAGGCACCGCGCAGCAACGGCAGGTACAGCTCGAGGCCGGCGATATCGAACGACAGCGAGGTCAGCGACAGCACCTTGTCATGAGCATCGATACCCGGCTGGCGCGCCATGCTGCAGAGGAAGTTGACCAGCGCATCGTGGCGGATGGTCACGCCCTTGGGCTTGCCGGTGGAACCGGAGGTGTAGATCACATAGGCAAGGTTTTCCGGCTGTGCCAGCGGGCGCGGATTGTCCTCGCCGTATTCGCCCGGCAGCGCCTGGTCGAGGCACAGGCTGCGCACCTGCGGCGGGATCGGCAGGCGTTGCACCAGGCTGGACTGGGTCAGCAGCAGCGCGATGCCGCTGTCTTCCATCATGTAGGCCAGGCGATCCTCGGGGAACTGCGGATCCAGCGGCACGTAGGCGCCGCCGGCCTTGAGCACCGCCAGCAGGCCGACGAGCATGTCCAGGCTGCGCTCCACCGCGATCCCCACCAGCACATCGGGGCCGACGCCCAGGCTGCGCAGGTGGTGGGCCAAGGCGTTGGCGCGCTGGTTCAGTTGCGCGTAGCTCAGCGACTCCTCGCCCAGCACCGCGGCGACGGCCTGCGGCGCGCGGGCAGCCTGTGCCTCGATCAGCTGCTGGACGGTCTGCCCGCGCGGGTAGTCGGCGGCGCTGTCGTTCCAGGCGTACAGGGTGCGCTCGCGCTCCTCGCGGCTCAGCAGCGGCAGTTCGGCGACGCGCAGCCCGGCGTCCTGGCAGATGCCCTGCAACAGGTTGCGCCAGTGCTCGGCCATGCGCGCCACGGTCGCCGGCTCGAACAGGCTGGTGGCGTAGGTCAGGGTCGCGCTCAGGCCGCCTTCGTGTTCGGCGGTGTCCAGGGTCAGGTCGAACTGTGCGGTCTGCTTGTCCGAAACCAGCCCCTGCAGGCTGAGGCCCGCAAGTACGCGGGATTCACCCAGCACCTGGGTCTGGTGGTTGAACATCACCTGGAACAGCGGGCTGTGGCTCAGGCTGCGCTCGGGCTGCAGGGCTTCGACCAGTTGCTCGAAGGGCAGCTCCTGGTGCGCCTGGGCGCCCAGGGCGGTGTGCTTGACCTGTTGCAGCAGCTCGTCGAAACGAATCTGCGGTTCGAAGCGCGCATCCAGCACCTGGGTGTTGACGAAGAAGCCGATCAGGCCTTCGGTCTCGGCCCGGGTGCGGTTGGCCACCGGCACGCCGACACGGATGTCCGACTGGCCGCTGTGGCGATGCAGCAAGGCCTGGAACGAGGCCAGCAGGAGCATGAACAGGGTCACGTCATGCTGCCCGGCGAGCGTCTTGAGCTGGGCAACCAGGCTTGGCTCGAGGTCCACCGGCAGGCGCGCGCCCTCATACTGCTGCACCACAGGGCGCGGGCGATCGGTGGCCAGCTCGAGGATCGGCTGTGTGCTGCCCAGGCGCGCCTGCCAGTAGTCGAGCTGACGCTGTTGCTCACCGGCTTCCATCCACTGGCGCTGCCAGGCCGCGTAGTCGGCGTACTGGAAGGCCAGCGCCGGCAGTTGCGGGGCCTGACCGTGCAGATGGCTTTCATAGCCGCGCACCAGTTCGTCGACCAGGATCGGCATCGACCAGCCGTCGGCAACGATATGGTGCAGGACCAGTACCAGCACATGCTCGTCGGCGGCCAGGCGCAGCAGGCCGGCGCGCAGCAGCGGGCCGTGTTCCAGGTCGAACGGCTGGCGTACCTGCTTCTCGACCCAGGCCTGCACGCCGGCTTCGTCCAGAACGGCCGTGGTAATGTCCAGCGGCGTTTCCAGCCGCGCATGCACCACCTGCTCGGCACTGTCGCCCTGCTGGCGGAAGGTAGTGCGCAGGGTTTCGTGACGGGCGATCAGCGCGGCGAAGCTGCTGCGCAGTGCCTCGATATCCAGCTCGCCTTGCAGGCGCAGGGCCGAAGGGATGTTGTAGGCAGCGCTGGCCGGTTCCAGCTGCCAGAGGAACCACTGGCGTTGCTGGGCGTAGGACAAGGCCAACGGCTGGTTGCGGTCAACGACGCTGAACGCCGGTGCCTGGCTGGCCGCACCTTGGCCGGTGGTCTGGGCGAAGGCTTGCAGGTCGGCGGATTCGAACAGGCTGCGCAGCGGGACTTCCACATTCAGGCGCTGGCGGATCCGCGAGGTCACCTGGGTGGCCAGCAACGAGTGGCCGCCGAGTTCGAAGAAGTTGTCGTGCAGGCCCACTTGCTCGACCTTGAGCACCTCCGCCCAGATCGCCGCCAGTTGCTGCTCCAGCGCCGTGCGCGGGGCCACGTAGCCCTGTTGCAGCTGGCTGGCGTCCGGCTTCGGCAACGCCTTGCGGTCCAGCTTGCCGTTGGCGGTCAGTGGCCACTGGTCCAAGACCAGGAAGTGCGTCGGCACCATGTAGTCCGGCAGGTCGGCTTTCAGGTGCTGTTTCAGCGTGTCACGCAGGGTTGCATGGTCGGCTGATGAATCTTGAGCAATCAGGTAGGCGGCCAGTTGCTTGCCACCTGCCCCGTCGATATCCAGCACCAGCACTTCGCGCACCGCCGCATGTTCTTGCAGGCGCGCTTCGATCTCGCCCAGTTCGATACGGAAGCCACGGATCTTCACCTGGTGGTCGATCCGGCCCACGTACTCGATCACGCCCTGTTCGCGGTAACGCGCCAGGTCGCCGGTGCGGTACAGGCGCCCGCCTTCGCTGGAGAACGGGTCCGGCACGAAGCGTTCGGCGGTCAGCGAGGCACGGTTGTGGTAACCCCTTGCCAAGCCGGCATGGCCGACATGCAGCTCGCCCGTGCAGCCCTTGGCCACCGGATTGAAATCGGCGTCCAGCACGTACATCGACAGGTCCGGGATCGCCGCACCGATCGGGCTGCCCGCCTGTTGCGTGTCGGCGAAGCGGATCGGCCGGTAGGTCACGTGGACCGTGGTCTCGGTGATGCCGTACATGTTGATCAGGTTGTCGCACTCTTCGCCGAAACGCTCGAACCACGGCTGCAACGCGGCCACATCCAGGGCTTCGCCGCCGAAGATCACGTAGCGCAGCGAAAGGTCGGATGCACTGTCACAGGCCACGCGCATCAGCGGCTTGAACGCCGATGGGGTCTGGTTCAGCACGGTCACGCCCTGCTCCACCAGCAACTGGTGGAAGTCCTCCGGCGAACGGGTCACTTCACGCGGAACGATGACAAGACGGCCACCGTGCAGCAACGCACCGAAAATCTCCCACACCGAGAAGTCGAAGGCGTACGAGTGGAACAGTGTCCACACATCCTGCGGGCCGAAGCCGAACCAGGCATCGGTGGCCTTGAACAGGCGCAGCAGGTTGTGGTGCGGCAGCAGCGTGCCTTTTGGCTTGCCGGTCGAGCCCGAGGTGTAGATCACATAGGCCAGGTTGTCTGGCTGGGTCAGGTGCTCGGGGTTTTCGTCGCTATAGTCGGTCAGATCATCTTCGAGAGACAGGCTGCGCACGTGCGCCGGCACCGGCAGCCCGGCCAGCAGATGGCCTTGAGTCAGCAGCAACTGAATGCCGCTGTCCTCCATCATGTAGCTCAGGCGATCCTGAGGGTACTCCGGATCCAGCGGCACATAGGCGCCCCCGGCCTTGAGGATCGCCAGCAGACCGACGATCATCTCGAAACCACGCTCCACCGCGATGCCCACCAGCACATCCGGCCCCACGCCCTGCGCGCGCAGCTTGTGCGCCAGGCGGTTGGCACGGCGGTTGAGCTGGTCATAGCTCAACGCCTGCCCGGCGAAAGTCACGGCGATCGCTTCAGGCGTGCGCGCCGCCTGCGCTTCGATCAGCTCCTGGGTGCAAGCCGTACTTGGATAGCTGGCAACCACCTGCTGGTCTTCCACCGGCAGGCTGAGCGCACCCAGGGCACGCTGACCATCAGCCGCCAACTGCGCGAGCAGGTGCCGGAAGTGCCCCGCCAGCTGGTCGATGGCCAGCTCGCTGAAGCACTGGCGATCGAAACTGAAGCTCGCCTCCAGGCGCTCGCCCACCTGCACCACCAGGGTCAGCGGGTAGTTCGTCTGTTCCTGGTTCTGCACCTCGCCGAACTGCAGGCCTTGCGGCGCGCCCTGTTGCAGCGCCTCGGCGACCGGGTAGTTCTCGAATACCAGAATGTTGTCGAACAGCGCCTCGCCACTCCAGCCGGCCCAGCGCTGGATCTCGTACAACGGCGTGTGCTCGTGCTCGCGCAGGGCCAGGTTCAGCGCCTGCACCTGCTGCACCCAGTCGCCCACGGTCTGTTCCGGGCGTGGGCTGGCGACCACCGGCAAGGTGTTGATGAACAGCCCCAGCTGCTCCTCGACGCCCGCGAGCTCCGCCGGACGGCCGGCCACGGTGGCGCCGAAGGCCACGCTGGCCTGGCCGGTGTAGCGTTGCAACAGCAACAGCCACGCGGCCTGGACCAGGGTGTTGAGGGTGACCCGCTGTTCCCGGGCGAAGTCCGCCAATTGCTGGGTCTGTTGCGGTTCGAAGCGCAGCGCCAGGCTGCCATGGCCTCGCCCCTGGGCCGAGGACTTGAACGCCTGTACCAGTCGCGTTGGCTCGTCCAGCTCGGCCACCTGGGCGCGCCAGAAGGTTTCGCTGGCCTGCTGGTCCTGGCCTTGCAGCCACTGGATATAGTCGCGGTAGCGGCTGGTCCTGGCGCTCGGGGCGACGCCGCTGTAACGCTGCAGCACCTCGCCGAGCAGGCGCGAGCTGCTCCAGCCGTCCATCAGGATATGGTGGCTGGTGTAGATCAGGTGATGGCCGCCGTCAGCCGTGCGGATCAGTGTCAGGCGCAGCAGCGGGCCGCTGGCCAGGTCGAAGCCGGCCTGGCGCTCGGCCTGGGCCACGGCGTCCAGGTCCTGGGCCTGGCCGAGTTCGACGAACGGCACCTGCACCTGGCGCCGCACCACCTGCACAGGCAACGGCAGGTCCTGCGGGAAGCAGCTGCGCAGCACTTCGTGATTGTCCACCACCGCCTGCCAGGCCGCGCGGAAGCGTGCCACATCCAGCCCCTGCACGTTCACGCGCAGTTGGTTGATGTAGTTGCCCGCGTCCTGCTCGTAGAGGCTATGGAACAGCATGCCCTGCTGCATCGGCGACAGCGGATAGAGGTCTTCGATGTCCCCCGCAGCCAGCGGCAAGCTGTCCAGTTGCGCCTGGGTCAGCTCGGCCAGTGGGAAGTCCGATGGCGTGACGCCCTGGTGCGGCGCCTGGGCGCAATGCTCAACCAGCTCGGCCAGCACCTGCTCGTAGCGGCGCGCCAGGGCCTCGATGGTCCCTGGATGGAACACCTCGCGGCTGAAGCTCCAGTCCAGCTCCAGCTCGCCCTGGTAGACCTGGCCGTTGATGCCGAGCCAGTTGCCCAGCGGGCTGTCCAGGTCCTGGGTGGCGCCGCTGGCCTCGCTGGCCGGAGTGAACAAGGCGCCCTCGGCCTGGGCGAAGCTGCCGTCGAACTGGCCGAGGTAGTTGAAGGTCACCCGTGGCCGTGGCAGCGCCTGCAGGCGCTCGCGCAGGTCAGGCTCGCCGAGATAGCGCAGCACGCCATAGCCGATGCCTTTGTTCGGCACAGCTCGCAGTTGTTCCTTGATTGCGCACAGCCCCGCGCCAAGCCCTTGGGCCGGCGTCAGGCGTACCGGGAACAGGCTGCTGAACCAGCCGAGGGTGCGGCTGAGGTCCAGTTCCGGGAACAGGTCTTCACGGCCGTGGCCTTCGAGCTGGACCAGTACCGAATCCTCTCGGGTCCAGTCGCACAGCACCCGCGCCAGGGCCGCCAGCAGCAGGTCGTTGACCTGGGTGCGGTAGGCGGCGGGCGCCACTTGCAGTAGTTTGCGGGTCAGCGTGGCGTCCAGGCGTGACGAGGCATGGGCGACATAACGATTGGTCTGGGCGCCCGTCGGGTTATCGCGGGGCAACTCGCCGCCAGCGGCTTCAAAATCGCGCAGCCAGTGGTCGGCCTCGGCCAGCAGCTCCGGGCTGCGGGCATAGGCGCCAAGGCGCTCGGCCCAGGCCTTGAGCGAGCTGCTCTTGGCTGCCAGTGTCACCGCCTTGCCGGCGGCCAGGGCCGTGTAGGCCAGTTGCAGGTCTTCCAGCAGTACCCGCCAGGACACGCCGTCGACCACCAGGTGGTGGATCACCAGCAGCAAGCGCTGCTGGCCTTCAGGCAGTTCTACCAGCAACGCCCGCAGCAGCGGCCCCTGGGCCAGGTCGAGGCTGCGCTGGGCCTGCTCGGCCAACACCGGCAGCTCGGCCAGGTCACTCAGTTGACGAACCCACAGAATATCGTCGGCCTTGGCAGGCTGGAATTCGGCCTGCCAGGCCTCGCCCTGGGCGAAGCGCAGGCGCAAGGCGTCGTGCTGAGCGACCAGCGCCTGCAATGCGCCTTGCAGGTGGTCAGCGCCAAGGGCCTGGGTCGGCTTGAGCAGCAGGGCCTGGTTCCAGTGTTGACGCTCGGGGATAGCGGTTTCGAAGAAACGTGCCTGGATCGGCAGCAATGGCATGGAACCACTGACCTGCTCGGCCGCCACCGCCTTTTTCTCGATGCGCTTGGCCACCGCCGCCAGCTGGCCGATGGTCTGCTTCTCGAACAGTTGCTTGGGGCTGAGCTTGATGCCCTGGCGCTTGGCCCGGGCGATGATCTGCAGGCTGAGAATCGAGTCGCCGCCCAGCTCGAAGAAGTTGTCGGTGCTGCCGACCTGGTCGAGCTTGAGCACCTCGGCCCAGATCGCGGCCAGGGTCTCTTCGATCTCGCCGACCGGCGCCGTGTACTGACGCCGGGCAACACCCGGCGCCGGCAAGGCGCGCTTGTCCAGCTTGCCGTTGGCGGTCAGCGGCAGGCGGTCAAGGACCAGAACCTGCGCCGGCACCATGTAGTCCGGCAGCCGATCCTGCAGTTGCTGGCGCAAGGCTTCACCCTGCAGCCCCTGCCCCACGCACCAACCGACCAGTTGCAGACGGCTTTCGTCGCCTTCCACCGGCTGCGCCAGGACCACCGCTTCGGCGACCCCGTCCAGCCCCCGCAGCACCCGCGCCACCTCGGCCGGCTCGACGCGATAACCGCGCACCTTGACCTGGTCGTCGGCGCGGCCGATGAATTCCACTTGGCCCGAACGATTGCGCCGCACCCGATCGCCGCTGCGGTACAGGCGCTGGCCCAACCGCGTCGGGTCCGGCAGGAAGCGTTCGGCGGTCAGGCCCGGTTGGCCCAGGTAACCCTGGGCCACGCTGGCGCCACCGATGTACAGCTCACCGGCGACCTGGTCGGCCACCGGATTGAGCACATCGTCGAGCAACAGCACATGGGCGCCCCGCAAGGGCTCGCCCACCGGCACGGCGCGGGCGCCCTCGGCGAGCGCGGCCACTTCATGGGTCAGCACGCCGACCGTGGTCTCGCTCGGGCCATAGTGGTTGATCAGGCGGCAGCCCGGCTTGAGCCGGCGTACCTGCTCCACCAGGGCTGGCGTGCAGGCCTCGCCACCGACGATCAGCGCATGCCGGGGCAGCACATCGACGGGGTTGCCGGCTTGCAGCAACGCCGCCAGGTGGCCGGGGACGATCTTCAGCACGCCGACCTGGTGTTCGGCCATGTAGCGGGCGAAGGCGTCCGGGTCGAAGCCCAGCGCCTCGGGCAGTACATGCAGCAGGCGCCCGGCACACAGGGCACCGAACAGCACGGTGTGGCCGAGGTCGGCGGCGATGGTCGAGACCAGCGCCATGCTCGCCCCCGGCGCAAGCGCCAGGCGTTCGAGCAGGCCGGCGACGTAGCTGGCCAGGGCGCCATGGCTGACCAGCACGCCCTTGGGCTGGCCGGTGGAGCCGGAGGTGTGGATCACGTAGGCCGGCGATTCGGCCCACAACGTGAGCGCCGGCGCCTTGGCCGGCAGGTCCTGCCATTGTTCGGGGACATACGCCAAGGTCAGGCGATCGGCGGCGGCCAGGCTGGTCAGTCGTGCATCGTCGGCGGCGCACAGCAGCACCTTGGCTTGCGCGGCGTCGAGCATCTGCCGCAGGCGCGCTTCAGGCGCCTTGGTGTCCAGCGGCATGTACACGGCGCCAGCCTTGAGGATACCGAGCATGCAGGTCAGCCAGTCCAGCGAACGCTCCATCAGCACCGCAACCGGTTGGCCGCTGACCACACCCTGCTGTTGCAGGTGATGGGCCAGGCGGTTGGCGGCCTGGTCCAGAGCGGCGAAACTCAGGCTGTGCTCCAGGCTGCAAGCGGCAAGCGCCTCGGGCTGCCGGTACACCTGCTGCTGCCACTGTTCCAGCACCAGCGCCGGCACTTCACGCTGCGGCGCCTGCTCGCTGCGCAGCGGCGCGGCCAGGCGGTGCAGCGGCAGCTGCGGAGCGTCGAGCAGCTGGCCCAGCAGCTCGATGAAGGCCGGAATGAAGGCTTCTACGGTCGAACGCTGGTAAAGGTCGCTGGCGAAGGTCATTTCGCCATGGATCAGCTGACCGTCGTCGGTGATGTCCAACGCCAGGTCGAAGTGGGTGCCGACCTTGTCCAGCGAGTACTCGGCGACACTCAGGCCCGGCAAGGCCAGCGAGCGCTGGCGCTGCATGCCGACGTTCTGGTTGAACTTGACCTGGAACAGCGGGTTGTGGCCGAGGTTGCGCTCCGGCACCAGCGCGTCCACCAGTTGCTCGAACGGCAGCTCCTGGTGCGCCTGGGCGCCGAGCACCGCTTCGCGCACCTGGGCCAGCAGGTCATCGAAGCTCAGGCGTTCGTCCACCTGGCAGCGCAGCACCTGGGTGTTGACGAAGAAGCCGATCAGCCCCTCGACCTCGGCACGGCCGCGGTTAGCGTTGGGCACGCCGATGCGGATATCGCGCTGCCCGGCCTGGCGCGACAGGAACAGCGAGAAGCCGGTCAGCACCAGCATGAACAGGGTCATGCCCTGGGCGCGGGCGTAGCCGCCCAGGCGTCGGGACAGCTCGACGCCGAAGTCGAAGCCCAGGGTCTGGCCGTCGAAGCTCTGGGCCAGTGGACGCGGGTAGTCCGCGGCGACCTCCAGCAGCGGTTGCTCATCGCCCAACTGCTCGCGCCAGTAGTCGAGCTGGCGCGCGCCCTCGCCGGCCTCCAGCCAGCTGCGCTGCCAGATGGCGTAGTCGGCGTACTGCACCGCCAACGCCGGCAACTGCGGCGCCTGGCCCTGGGTGAACGCCTGGTAGCTGTGCACGAACTCCTTGACCATCACGTCCATCGACCAGCCGTCGGAGACGATGTGGTGCATGCACACCAGCAGCACATAGTCCTCGGCCGCCAGCCGGTACAGGGTGGCGCGCAGCAGCGGGCCGTGCAGCAGGTCGAACGGCTGGTGACTGGCCTCGCGCACCCGCGTGGCCAGCTCGGCCTCACGCTGGTCAGTGGCGATGGCGGTGAGGTCGACCTGTTCCAGGGGCACGGCCAGATGATCGAGGATCACCTGGCGCGGCTGTTCGCCCTCGACCTGGAACACCGTGCGCAGCGCCTCGTGGCGCGTGGCCAGGAAGTCGAATGAGCGCTGCAGCGCCGCCACGTCGAGCCGACCGTTCAGGCGCAGGCCAGCCGCCATGTTGTACGCCGCGCTGTGCGGCTCCAGCTGCCAGAGGAACAGCAGGCGCTGCTGGGCGAAGGACAAGGGGATGCTGGCGAAGTCGTGCCGCGACTCGACCACCGGCAACAGGCTGAAGTCCTTGCCGTCCTCACGCAGCTTGGCGAGGAACTGCCGGCGCTGCTCCAGGGGCAGGCTGACGAACCGTTTCGCAATGCGTACCGCCATGTTGCCACTCATGCCTCAACCCCTTCCAAGGAACCCAGGAACGCGTCCATATCCGACCAGTCGTCATCCGTATCGCCGCCCTGCAGCCGGGCCAGCTCGGCGGCCAGGTCACCCAGCGCCGGTTGTTCGAACAGGCTGCGCAATGGCAGCACCAGGCCCAGCTGGTCCTTGATCCGCGCCAGCACCTGGGCAGCCAGCAACGAGTGCCCGCCGAGTTCGAAGAAGTGATCGTCCAGGCCGACCTTCGGCACGTTCAGCACGTCCATCCAGATCTGCGCCAGTTGTTGCTCGACCGCGCTCTGCGGCGCCCGGTACTCGGCCTGCAACGCACTCGGGTCCGGTGCTGGCAGGGCCTTGCGGTCGAGCTTGCCGCTGGGCGTGAGGGGCAGGCGCGGCAACAGCAGCAGGTGGCCGGGCACCATGTACTCGGGCAGGCGGGCCTTGAGCAGGCTGCGCACCTGCTGGCGTAAGCGCGCCTGCTCGGCGGCGTCCTGCTCGGCGGCGTCAGGCACGATGTAGGCCACCAGTTGCAGGCCGCCGGTCATCGGCAGGGCCAGCACCACCGCTTCGCGAACCCCCGGGCACTGTTGCAGGCGCGCCTCGATCTCGCCAAGCTCGATGCGGAAACCGCGTACCTTGACCTGGTGATCGACGCGGCCGATGTATTCGATGGCGCCATCGGCGCCCAGGCGCGCGCGGTCGCCGGTGCGGTACAGGCGCTCGCCCTGGGCGAACGGATCGGCGACGAAGCGCTGGGCAGTCAGTGATGGCTGGCCGTGGTAGCCACGGGCCAGGCCCGGGCCGCCGATGTACAGCTCGCCCACCGCGCCCTGGGGCAGCAGTTCGAGGTCATCGTCGAGGATGTACAGGCGACGCTGCGCCAGGCCCTGGCCAATGGGGATGCCACGCCAGGACACTGCCTCATGGCCAAGCCCGGTGCAGTCGTGAATGGTCGAGACCACCGTGGCCTCGGTCGGGCCATAGGTGTTGAGCAGGCGCACATGGCCGAGCCCTGCCAGTTGCCACAGGCGCAGCCCGTCCACCGCCATCGCCTCGCCGCCGACGTGGATCTGGCGCAGCGCGCCATAGCTGGCCGGCGGACGCGCGGCGAAGTCCTGCACCAGCCAGTACCAGTAGGCGGCCGGCAGGTCGGCGAGGGTCACACCGTGCTCGATCAGCACTTCGTGCAGGGCGGCGCTGTCCCACAGGCGGGTATCGCGCAGCACCACGCAGGCGCCATGGCACAGCGGCGGGAAGAACTGCTCGACGAAACCATCGAAGCTGCTGGTGGCGAACTGCAGCACCCGGTCGCCTTCGCGCAGGTCGCTGTAGTCGATGGCGCGGGCAATGAACTCGCTCAGGGCGCCGTGGCTGATCGCCACGCCCTTGGGCCGGCCGGTAGAGCCGGAGGTGTAGATCACATAGGCGAGGTTGTCGGGCACGACGGTCAGCGGCAGGTCAGCGACCGGCTCGTCTTCCAGTTTCAGCTGGTCCAGGCACAGGCAGCGCACTGCCTCCCGCGCCGGCAGGCCGGGCAACTGCGCGGAAGTGGTCAACAGCCACTGCAGGCCGCTGTCCTCGAGCACATGGCCGAGGCGCTCGGTCGGTGCCTGGAGGTCCAGCGGCACATAAGCGCCACCGGCCTTGAGCACTGCCAGCAGGGCCACGGGCAGGTCCAGCGAACGATCCAGGGCCACGCCCACCAGGCTGTCGGGGCCAACGCCCTGGCGACGCAGGTAATGGGCCAGGCGATTGCTCCGGGCGTTGAGCTCGGCATAGCGCATCGACGGCGCCTCGGCGCCATTGGCCAGGATCAGCGCCAGCGCCTCGCCGCTGCGCGCGGCCTGGGTTTCGAACAGGCGCTGCACCGGCTCCCACGGCGCCACATCGGCCACCGGGCACAGCAACGCCTGGCGTTCGGCCTCGACCAGCATCGGCAGCTCGCCCAGGCGCTGGCGCGGATCGTTGCACACCGCGCGCAGCAGGTTGCGCCAGTGCCCGGCCAGGGCACTGATGGTGGTTTCATCGAAGATATCGGTTGCATAGGTGAAGGCGGCGAACACCTGCTCGCCCTCCTCCCGGGTATCGAGCATCAGGTCGCTGGTGGCCGCATGCTGGCGGCGGCTGCCGGCCAGTTGCTCGGCGCTCAGGTAGCCCACGCGCAGGCCGCAGTCCAGGCGCACGTCCTTGAGGTCGGTGACCAGCGGTTGGTGGTTGAACATCACCTGGAACAGCGGCGTGTGGCTCTGGCTGCGCTGGGGTTGCAAGGCCTCGATCAGCGCGTCGAACGGCAGGTCCTGATGCGCCTGGGCGCCGACCGAAGCCTGGTGCAGGCTGCGCAGCAGGTCGCTGAATGGCGTCTGCGCGCTGAACTGGCTGCGCAGCACCTGGGTGTTGACGAAGAAGCCGACCAGCCCCTCGGTTTCGCTGCGGTTACGGTTGGCGATCAGGCCGCCGACGCGGATGTCGGCCTGCCCGCTGTAGCGGTGCAGCAGGGTCTTGAACACCGCCAGCAGCACGGTGGAAAGGGTCACGCCGCACTGCTGGGCCAGTTGCTTGAGATCTTCGCGCAGGCCAGCGTCGAGCACCAGTTCCAGGCGCTCGCCCAGGTGGCTGGGCTGGGCCGGATAAGGCCGGTCGGTCGGCAGCTCCAGCAACGGGTGCTCGTCGCCCAGTTGCTCGCGCCAGTAGTCCAGCTGGCGCTCGCGCTCACCGGCCTCCAGCCAGCTGCGCTGCCACAGCGCGTAGTCGCGGTAGTGCACCTTGATTTCCGCCAGCGCAGGCTCGCGCCCCGCCACCAGGGCGTCGTAGCTGCGCATGAATTCGTCGATCAGGACGTTCATCGACCAGCCGTCGGCGATGATGTGATGCAGGGTCAGCAGCAGCACATGCTCCTGGGGCGCCAGGCGCAGCAGGGCGATGCCGAACAGCGGGCCGCGCTCGAGGTCGAAGGCCTGGGTGGCCTGGGCCGCCATCTGCTGGTGGGCGCGCTCCCAGCGCGTGGCTTCGGGCAGATCAGCCAGGTCGAACAGCTGGATGCCTACCGGCGTTGGCTCGGCCACCCGCTGCACGGCGCACTCGCCGTTCTGGGCGAAGGTGGTGCGCAGGCATTCGTGGCGGCCGACCAGCAAGGTGAAGGCCCGCTCCAGCGCCTGGACCTGCAGCTCGCCTTCCAGGCGCACGGCCATCGGCAGGTTGTAGGCGGCACTATGGGGTTCCAGCTGCCAGAGGAACCACATGCGCTGCTGGGCGTAGGACAGGCCGTCGCGCTCGCTCAGGCCGACACAGGACGACATGGGCAACTGCGCGAAATCGATACCCTCGCGTCGCATCCCTTCGAGGAACAAGCGACGCTTGTCCAGGGGCAACTCGATGAAACGGCGGGAAAGTTTCTGGGCGTCTGCGGCATTCATGTGTGGGGTCCTTGCTGATCGGCGGCGCGACCGGAAGGTCCGGGCGCATCAACAAGAACGAATGGAAGGGGGGATGATTTAGCGGGTATCGAGCCTGAAAAGCCTGGGGCTGCGCGGCAGCCCCGGCGTCGACAGGTCAGGCCTGGTCCAGCGAGTGCCCCTCGGCCATCGCCACGATCACCTTGCGCGGGCCATCGAACGGCGCGCGGGCATGGGCGGCGAGCATGTTGTCGAGCATCATCACGTCGCCTTCCTGCCAGAGGAAGCTGATCTTGCAGTCCTCGAGCACCGCACGGATCTCGTCGAGCACTTCATCCTCGATGGGCGAACCGTCACCGTAGTAGACGTTACGCGGCAGGTCTTCCTCGTCGACGATATCCAGCAGGCTTTCCCGCACCTCGGGCGGCAGGTTGGAAATATGGAACAGGTGCGCCTGGTTGAACCAGACCTTGTCGCCGGTGACCGGGTGCTCAGCCACCGCCTGACATACCTGGCGGGTGCGCAGTTCACCGTCGTCCTTCCATTCACAGGTGATGCCGTGGGCCTTGCAATAGGCTTCGACCTCCTGCGGATCCTCGGTATTGAATACATCTTCCCAGGACACATCCAGGCCATTGCCGAAGTTACGCACGTACATCAGACCCTTGCTGACAAAGCGCTCGCGAATGTGCGCCGGCACCTTGCGGTAAACCTCGCGACTGTCGGCAATCGGCGTCTGGCCACCGGACTTCGCCGCGATCATGCTGTAGAACCAGATCTTCATCGGCCAGTCGCGGGAGTAGGCCTGCTCGTTGTGCAACGGAATGTGCTGGTGCGCCGGATACTCGGTGGAGGTGTAGACCCCCTGGGTGACGTTGGTGCGCGGCGTGGAGCCGAATTCGTAGTTGAGCAGCGGATGGCCGAAACTGGCGGCGAACTGACGGAACTGTTCAGCGCCCTCCAGGCGGAAACCGCGGAACAGGATGCCGCCATCGCGTAACAGGTGCTCGTCCACCAGCGCCTTGAGCTCATCGAACACGTCCAGCAGGCTGGTGTCGTGGTCACCGGCCTCCACCAGCAATGGCAAACGTCCCTGCTCCGGCAATAGCGGACGCACTGTAAATCCCACAGCAACACCCATGACGGGCCTCCTGTACACACCTAAGAAAAAGGTAGCGACGGCCCAGGGGCACGCTCGCATCCGGTGATAGGGGGACGTTTCGGGACGCAGGCAAATTAGTCCCGGCGCAGGAACCTTCAGCAACAGGCAGGGCAACCTGGAAACACTTGCTTGCAATTGACCCATCAGGTTTTGCCCTGCTCGTGCGTCTCTTTCTGATACGGCCGGGCAATCCGCCCCTTAATTCGCCATTGACACTGTGTACCCATGTCGAAAAAGTCACGCTCGAAAATCTGGTTCCTCGTGCACAGCTGGCTGGCGCTGCCCATCTGGTTCTTCGTGCTCATCGTCTGCGTCACCGGCACCCTGGCGGTGATCAGCAAGGAGATCGTCTGGCTGGCCAACCCGGAAACCCGCGCCAATCCGCCTTCGGATGACGCCCGGCGGCTGTCCTATGACGAGCTGCTGGTGGCCATGCAGCGCGACGAGCCCGGCATCGCCGTGGCCAGCCTGATGACCCTGAGCGAGTCGCACTTCGCCATGCTGTCGGATGTCACCTACCCTGACGGCCGCACGCTGAGGGTCTACGTCAACCCCTACACCGGGCACATCCAGGGCGTTCCCCCGCAGTTCAACTTCGAGGAATTCACCCGCGCCCTGCACGGCTGGTGGCTGGTGCCGCACACCAATGGCTACAGCTGGGGCTGGTACCTGGTGTCACTGCTCGGACTACCGATGCTCGCTTCGCTGGTCACCGGCCTGGTGATCTATAAACGCTTCTGGAAAGGTTTCTTCAAGCCGACCCTGCGCTTCAACCAGGGCGCGCGAATCTTCTGGGGCGATTTCCACCGCCTGAGCGGCATCTGGTCGATCTGGTTCATCGCGGTGATTTCCATCACCGGCACCTGGTTCCTGGTCAAGGCCCTGCTCGCCGACAACCATATCGCCATCTCCAGCCAACCCATCGTGCCGGTGGTGGCAAGGGAGACGGTGCCGCTAACCGCCGACGGCAGCCCGACGCCGATGATCAGCCCGGACGAGGCCGTCAGGATCACCCAGCGCGAAATTCCGGGTTTCACCGTCGACTACGTCGGCTTCCCCAGCAACGCCTATGCCCATCTGAGCATCGGCGGCATGAGCTGGTATCCACTGGTGTACCAGAAAGCCGAGATCAACCCCTATACCGGCAAGATGGAAGCCAGCCGCCTGCTGGGCGATCGCAAGGCGGTTGAAATCGTCACCGAGTCCATGCGCCCGTTGCACACCGGCGAGTTCGCCGGCCTGACCACCAAGCTGATCTGGTTCTTCTTCGGCCTGCTGCTGAGCATGATGGTGCTCAGCGGCCTGCTGATCTGGAGCAAACGTACCGCCCTGGCCACCGCCAACGCGCTCAAGCGCAGCCAAAAGCAGGCGCGCACGGCCAAGCAGCCGGTTGCAACGGAGGTTACGTCCAGTTCTTGAAACATTTTCTTTCATTTGCTTTGGCAGCTTTCTGATTCTCATTCGTCCTTACTTATGCAGCCCTCCAGGTTGAGCACAGACTCGACCGTATTTTTTTATGCAGAAGACCGACCGATGGCCCGACAATCGAGAAAGAAATCCAATTCCAAGCTGTGGTTTCTGGTGCACAGCTGGCTTGCCCTGCCGATCTGGTTCTTCGTCCTGATCGTCTGCTTCACCGGCATGCTCGCGGTGGTCAGCCAGGAAATCGTCTGGCTGGCCAATGCCGACGTGCGCGCCAGCAAGCCCGACGACGACAGCCAGCGCCTTAGCTACCAGCAGGTGCTCGACGCCATGCACAAGGCCGAACCGGACCTGGCGGTGCGTTTCTTCAGCCAGCCGGACGGTTCGCACTTCGCCCTGCAGGCCTCGGTTACCCGCGCCGACGGCACCAACGCGCTGCTCTACGTCAACCCGTACAGCGGGGCCATCCAGGGCCAGCGCCCGGACTTCGACTTCGAGGCCTTCACCCGCGCCCTGCACGGCTGGTGGCTGGTGCCCTTCACCAACGGCTACAGCTGGGGCTGGTACCTGGTGTCGCTGCTCGGGCTGCCGATGCTCGCCTCGCTGGTCACCGGGCTGGTGGTGTACAAGAAATTCTGGCGCGGCTTCTTCAAGCCCGTGCGCACCGGCCATGGCCGGCGGATCTTCTGGGGCGACCTGCACCGCCTGGCCGGCGTGTGGTCGATCTGGTTCATCGCGGTGATCTCCATCACCGGCACCTGGTTCCTGATCCAGGCGATCCTCGGCGACAACCACGTGACCATTTCCAGCGAGCCCGTCACCCCGGTGATCGCCCGCCAGCAGGTCCCGCAAACCCCCGACGGCAGCCCGGCGCCACGCATCGACCTGGACGAGGCGGCGCGCATCGCCACCCAGGCGGTCCCGGGCCTGGACGTCAGTTTCATCTCGCTGCCCGCCACCGCCTACAGCCACTACAGCATGGGCGGCCGTGGCTGGTACCCGCTGATGTTCCAGACCGCCGAGGTCAACCCCTACACGCGCAACGTCGACGCCCAGTTCCTGCTCGGCGACCGCTCGGCCCTGGAGTTCGTCACCGAATCCATGCGTCCGCTGCACACCGGTGACTTCGGTGGCCTGGCGATCAAGCTGATCTGGTTCTTCTTCGGCCTGGTGCTGACCCTGATGGTGTTCAGCGGCCTGCTGATCTGGACCAAACGAACCACCCAGGCCACCCGCGCCGCCCTCAAGCGCGGCGAACGCCCGGCGCGCCCAATCACCCTGGAGGCCCACTTTTGAGCCAGACCGACACCCTGCCGCCGAGCGGCCTGAAGCAGCTGTGGCTGAAATGGCGCTTTCACCTGAACATCCTGCTGATCCTCGTGCCGCTGGGCTTCATGCCCAAGTACTTCGCCGACGCCAGCCTGTTCCGCGGCGACAGCGGCCTGGGCGCCAATATCATCCAGGACGTCCAGGTCGGGCGCTGGACCCTGGACCTGGCCGAGCTGCGCGACGAAGCCCCGCGTGCCGAAGGGCCGGCCGGCTACTTCAAGGCCTTCAACGCCGCCTGCGGCAACTGCAACGACGGCGCCAAGGCCATCTACCTGCGGGTGGGCAAGCCGCGCAGCCTGCGCGCCGCCGGCACGATCTTCTTCGGTGCGCCGGCGCGCATGGGCACCTCGCTGCCGATCCCGCCACGCACCCGTTCCGACGCCGACATCTGGATCACCATCGAAGGCTGGGACGGCAAGATGTACCAGGCCTCGGTGCCGCTGGCCAAGGCATCCCCCGCCACCGCGGCCTGGCTTGAAAAACAAGGAGGCAACAAATGAAACAGCTGATGCGCAGGCTGGCCCTGCCCCTCTTGGCCCTGGCCGCCACCCCGGCGCTGGCGCACAACCCCATGTGCGAGTGCACCGAGCACGGCGAACAGATCACCTGCAAGGGCGGTTTCTCCGACGGCAGCGGCGCACCGGGGGTGACCTTGGACGTGATCGGCTACGACGAACAGGTGCTGGTGGCGAGCAAGCTCGGCGACGACTCGACCCTGACGTTCAAGCGCCCCGACGGCGAGTTCTATGTGCTGTTCGACGCCGGCCCCGGCCACGTGGTGGAAGTCGACCACGCCGACATCGGTGCGCCATGAGCCGCGCCCAGGTGGTGCGCCCGGCCGGCGCCGGGCACGAGACCCTCTACGTGCTGCTGGCCGCCGTGCTGATCGTGGTGCTGGCCGCAAGCGTGGTGGCCGTGCGCGGCGAGCGCGAGGATGAACAGGCCATCGCCGCCCACCAGCTCGACGCCCGTCGCGACCTCAATGCCGCCGAACAGGGCATCCACACCGACCTGTGGGTGGCCGTCGAGGAGATCCGCGCACTGCACGAGGACAATGGCGTCGCCCCGGACGCCCAGGCCCTGGCCGCCGAGGGTCTGCCACCCTTCGTCAGCGACGCAAGCAGCCAGAGCCGCGGCAGCCACCAGTGGTCGTTGCTGGCCAACGGTGCCTACCTGGGACGCAGCCAGGACGCCGAGGTGGCCGGCAGCTTCCTGGTGATCCTGCCAGCCGCCAGCGATGCCCAGCCTGATGTCTGGCTGCGCCGCGACAGCACCGCCCTGCCCCCGGACGCGCTGGACAGCGATGCACTGATCGCCGCCGGCTGGCAGCAGATCGTCACCCACTACGACGCCGGGGTCACCCGCCAACACCGTCACTAAGGACCTGCCCATGCTCCGCTTCGCCCGCCGCACCCTGGCGCTGCTCCTGGCCTGCGCCCTGCCCGCCCTGGCCCTCGCCGACAACGGCAAGCCCCTGCGCATCGGCATCACCCTGCACCCCTACTACAGCTACGTGAGCAATATTGTCGGCGACAAGGCCGAAGTGGTGCCGCTGATCCCGGCCGGTTTCAACCCGCATGCCTACGAGCCGCGCGCCGAGGACATCAAGCGCATCGGCAGTCTCGACGTGATCGTGCTCAACGGCGTCGGCCACGACGACTTCGCCGACCGCATGATCGCCGCCAGCGAAAAGCCCGACATCAGGACCATCGAGTCCAACGCCAACGTGCCGCTGCTGGCAGCCACCGGCATCGCCGCCCGCGGCGCCGGCAAGGTGGTCAACCCGCACACCTTCCTGTCGATCAGCGCGACCATCGCCCAGGTCAACAACATCGCCCGCGAATTGGGCAAGCTCGACCCCGACAACGCCAAGTTCTATACGCAGAATGCCCGTGCCTACGCCAAGCGCCTGCGTGGCTTGCGTGCCGAGGCCCTGGCCAAGGTCACCCAGGCGCCGGACGCGACCTTCCGCGTGGCCACCATCCACGCCGCCTACGACTACCTGGTGCGTGACTTCGGCCTGGAAGTCACCGCCGTGGTGGAGCCTGCCCACGGCATCGAGCCGAGCCCGGCGCAGTTGAAGAAGACCATCGACCAGCTCAAGGCGCTGGACGTGAAGGTGATCTTCTCGGAGATGGACTTCCCCTCGGCCTATGTCGACACCATCCACCGCGAGTCCGGCGTGCGCATCTACCCGCTCACCCACATTTCCTACGGCGACTACACCAAGGAAAAATACGAGGTCGAGATGAAGCGCAACCTAGACACCGTGGTCCAGGCCATCCAGGAAAACCGCACATGACCGCCGCCGCCAACCTCACCAGCGCCTGCGGGCCGCGCATCGAGTTCGACGGCATCGACCTCACCCTCGGCCGCACGCGCATCCTCGAGAACGTGCGTTTCAGTGTCGCCCCGGGCAGCGTGCACGCCATTGTCGGCCCCAACGGCGGCGGCAAGAGCTCGCTGATCAAGACCTTGCTCGGGCAGATGCCGCACCAGGGCCAGTTGACCCTGCACTGGCCCGCCGAGCGCGAGGTGATCGGCTACGTGCCCCAGGCCCTGGAGTTCGACCGCGGCCTGCCGATGACCGTGGACGACTTCATGGCCGCCATGTGCCAGCGCCGCCCGGCGTTCCTCGGCCTGTCGCGGCGCGTGCGCCCGCAAATCGACGCGGCGCTGCAACGGGTGGGCATGCTCGACAAGCGCAAGCGGCGCATGGGCGCCCTCTCCGGCGGCGAGCGCCAGCGCGTGCTGCTGGCCCAGGGGCTGATCCCCGAGCCGCAGCTGCTGGTGCTGGACGAGCCGATGTCGGCCCTCGACGAGGCCGGTATCCAGGTGTTCGAGCAACTGCTGCACGGCTGGCGCCGGGCCGGCACCACCGTGCTGTGGATCGAGCACGACCTCGAAGCGGTGCTGCGCCTGGCCGACCGCGTCACCGGGCTGAGCCGCCAGGTGCTGTTCGACGCCCCGCCAGCCCAGGCCTTGACTCCCGAGCGCCTGCTCGGGCTGTTCTCCGTTCACCCGCGCAGCGAGAGCCTTGCCTGATGAGTTTCGAAACCTTGCGCCAGCTGGTCCAGGACTGGGCCACGGCTGGCTATCTGCCGGAGGCCCTGGCCTACGGCTTCGTGGTCAACGCCCTGCTGGCGGGCTTGATGATCGGCCCGGTACTCGGCGGCCTGGGCACCCTGGTGGTGGTCAAGCGCTTTGCCTTCTTCTCCGAGGCGGTCGGCCACGCGGCGCTCACCGGGGTGGCCATCGGCATCCTGCTTGGCGAGCCCTACACCGGCCCGTACGGCAGCCTGTTCGGCTACTGCCTGCTGTTCGGCATCCTGCTCAACTTCCTGCGCAACCGCACCGGCCTGTCGCCGGACACCCTGATCGGCGTGTTCCTCTCGGTGTCGCTGGCCCTGGGCGCGAGCCTGTTGCTGATGCTGGCCGGCAAGATCAACGTGCACATCCTCGAAAACGTGCTGTTCGGCTCGGTGCTCACCGTCAGCGCCCACGACCTGCTGGTGCTGGGCATCGTCGCGGTGCTGGTGCTGGCCCTGGCCCTGCCGCTGTACAACCGCATCATGCTGGCCAGTTTCAACCCGCAGCTGGCGGCGGTGCGCGGGGTGGCGGTGAAGACCCTCGACTACCTGTTCGTGGTGCTGGTGACCCTGGTCACCGTGGCCTCGGTCAAGGTGATCGGCGCGATCCTGGTCGGCGCCCTGCTGGTGATCCCGGCGGCGGCGGCGCGGCTGGTCAGCCAGTCGCTCAAGGGCTTCTTCTTCGTCTCGGTGATCATCGCCACCCTCAGCACGTTGCTCGGCATCCTGCTGCCGATCGTCTTCGACCTGCCGGTGCCCTCGGGCGCGGCGATCATCCTGGTCGCCGGGATCTGCTTCGCCCTCGCCGCCCTGGCCCGCGCCCTCGTCCCACGCCTGCAAGGAAACCCGGCATGACCCTGAAGAAACTCACCCTGGCCCTGACCCTGAGCGGCATGCCGCTGCTGGCGGGCGCCACCGAAGTACTGACCACCCTGCCGGTGACCCACAGCCTGGCCAGCGCCTTGCTCGACGGCACTTCGGTGCAGCTCAAGCGCGCCGCCCCGGCCAACCTGCCGGCCAGCCGCCAGCCTTCATATTTCAGCGGCCGTGGCGGCGCCAGCCTGCACAAGGTGGCGCAACAGGCCGACGCGGT
Source organism: Pseudomonas sp. PONIH3 (assembly GCF_002934345.1). Classification (NCBI taxonomy): domain Bacteria; kingdom Pseudomonadati; phylum Pseudomonadota; class Gammaproteobacteria; order Pseudomonadales; family Pseudomonadaceae; genus Pseudomonas; species Pseudomonas sp. PONIH3. The sequence continues at coordinate 6,156,315 of NZ_CP026386.1, read as the reverse complement.
GATCGGCGTGCGCTCGATCTGGCGCGACGACCCGCTCTACCCCATGGCCCGGCGCAGCAACATCCGCATCGTCGAGATCGACGCCGCGCGCCCGGTGGACGGAGCCCTGCCCGGTATCGCGGTCAAGGGCGACGAAGCCTTCGCCGCATACCCCTGGCTCAACCCGACCAACCTGGGGCGCATGGCCGACGTGGTGGCCAATGACCTGGAGCGCCTCTCGCCAGCGGACAAAGCGAAGATCCAGGCCAACCTGGCCAACATCAAGCGGCAGATGCTGGAGCTGACCGCCAACAGCCAGACGCGCCTGGCCGAGGTCGACAACCTGACCGTGGTCAGCCTGTCCGAACGCCTGGGCTACCTGGCCAGCGGGCTGAACCTGGACGTGGTCGAGCAGGCGCTGCCAGCCGACGACAAGTGGGACGAAGCGGCGCTCAAGGCACTTGCAGACAACCTCAACGCGCAGGACGTGGCGCTGGTGCTGCACCATCGCCAGCCGGATGCCAAGGTAGCCGAAGTGATCGCCGCCACCGGGGCCAAGCTGCTGGTGGTAGAGAGCGATGCGGACGATACCGTAGCCGGGCTCAAGGCCAGTGTCGAGCAGGTGGTCAAGGCGCTCGGTCAGGGCTGATCGACATGGGGGCGGGATTGCACCCGCGATTGCAATGCCGGCCCTGTCGCGGGGCAAGCCCTCTCCCACGCCGCGACCGCTTCAGCGCTTCATGCAACGCTGATAACGCTCATCCACCCTGCCGGCAAACCACGCCGTGGTCAGCTTGCGAGTGATCTTCGGACTTTTCAGCTCGATCCCAGGCAGCACCGCCCTTGGCAAGGGCTTGCCGGCCTTGGCTTCGGCCAGGGCGAAGACCTTGCGGTAGAGCTCGGTCTCCTCCAGCGCCAGGTCATTCTCTTTCTCCAACTGCGCCCTGATCTGCGGATTACGCAACCCCAGCTTCGCTCCCAGCTTGCGCGCCGCCTGCTCGGTGGTGCCGGGCATGATCGCACCAGGGGCAATCAGGTCGCCGTCGAGCGCCAGCGGCACCCCGCTGGCCCGGCTCAGCGCCGCCTGGAACGCCGCGTTGCGGCTGGCGTACCAACCGGCGTTGAAGTCAGCGAAGCGGTAAAGCTGGCGTTGGTAATGGGTGGGATAACCCAACAGGTGAGTGATGCCGAAGTACATCCCGCCACGGCGGCTGAACACCTCCTGGCGAATGCTGCCAGGGTGGTCGTAGGGATAGCCCTTGGCGTGCTGTTCGGCAAAATCCACGCTGACCTGCATCGGCCCGCCGGTGCGCACCGGATTAAGCCCGCCCAGCAGCGAACGCCCCAGCGGCAGGCCACCGATCACCTCGTCGTAGAGGGCGCTCAGTTGCTTTTCACTGCGTACGGCGAGCAGGCGTTGCTGGTAGGTCTTGCCGTTGGCCGAAGGCGTGCTCAGGGCGCCATCGACCAGCAGCCGAGGCACATGCAGCCGAGCCGCCCGGCGGTCGATCTCCTCCCGGGCGATGCGCCCCAGGTTTGGCACTTGAGGGTCGGCGTTGAAGGTGGACTCCTGCTCGGCCACCGCCAGCACGGCGCACAGGTTGCTCTTGCTCGGGCTGATGCCCTGAGCCTGGAACGCCACCTGGATATCCTCGGCCCAACCCTGACGGTCCTTGACCTGGGCCGGCAGCAGGCGCATGAGCTGGGCGCGGACCTTGGCCGGATCGGCCTCCGGTGCCTCTTCGCGGCGCCCGGCGCAGCCCTGCAGCAGACCGAGCGCCAGCAGCCCGAAGGCCCACAGACGCCCGTTCAGGGTTGCTCCCCCACCAGGTAGGTCTTGCTGATCTGGCGGAACAGCGGATGGCTGGAGCTGCCCAGCAATTCGAACAGCACCATCTCGCGGGTGACCACCTGCGCCCCGGCATCGCGCATGCGCGCCAGGCCCGCCGCCTTGCTGGCCGGAGTGCGGCTGTCGCAGGCATCCTCGACCACGAACACCTGCTTGCCCAGGGCCAGCAGGCCGAGCACGGTCTGCAGCACGCAGACATGGGTCTCCATGCCACAGACGATCACCTGCTCGCGCGCCAGCAGGCTGGGCGGCAGGCACTCGGCGGCGACACAGGAGAAGTGCATTTTCTCGACGACCTCAGCGGCTGGCGCCGCGGCCTTGAGGGCGGACAGGGTGTGGCCCAGGCCCTTGGGATACTGCTCGGAGATCACGGTGGGCAGTTCGAGTTCGGCGGTTGCCGCCAGCAGCCAGCGGGCGCGGGCCGCAGTGCCCTCGGGGTCGCTCATGGCACCGATGAGCTTTTCCTGGATATCGACGACCAACAGCGTGGCCTTGCGAGGATCGATCAGCATTGTCAGCCTCATGCCTGGAAAAGGGCTAGCCTTACCCAGGCGCGGGATTACGTCAATCAAAGCAGCACCTGGGCAAGTTGCCGTTGCCGTTGCCGTTGCCGTTGCCGTTGCCGTTGCCGTTGCCGTTGCCGTTGCCGATCAGGAGTCTAGCGCCCTACCCAGCTAGCGACAGCTGCGTCAGCCCAGGCGCCGCCCGTAACTTCGCGACTTCAGGAGGCCGAACGGAGGTCTTGCGGAGGGAGGTGACGGGCATGGATGCCCGTCAAGCGCTGCGCCCCAGGATGGGGCGTTCAGCGCGGTCCTCCCGGGAGCAAGGCCGGAGTGAGGGGACCCGGAGCGAAGCGGAGGGCCGGATGAATGGAGCGCCACGGCTTTGCTTACTTTGGCCACGACCAAAGTAAGCCGCCGTAAGGGCGGAAAGGTGACTATGCGTCGACATCGTAAATGAATGCACTTACAACTATAAAAACCGATGCCGATTGTCTTTGACTTTGACTTTGACTTTGACTTTGACTTTGACTTTGACTTTGACTTTGACTTACACAGTGTGCGCTTTGAAAGTTATATGCGCATTCATTTGCGATGGTGACGCATAATCACCTTTCCGCCCTTACGGCGGGTCCCTTTTTGAAGGATCAAAAAGGAACCAAAAAATCCTCGCTCCATCATCCGGCCCCTACGCTTCGCTCCGGGGTCCCCTCACTCCGGCCTTGCTCCCGGGAGGACCGCGCTGAACGCCCCATCCTGGGGCGCAGCGCTTGACGGGCATCCATGCCCGTCACCTCCCTCCGCAAGACCTACGTTCGGCCTCCTGAAGTCGCAATTTGTGGCGCCTGAACTATCGCGCACTTAGAAGCAAAAGCAAGAGCAAGAGCAAGAGCAAGAGCAAGAGCAAGAGCAAGAGCAAGAGCAAGAGCAAGAGCAAGAGCAAGAGCAAGAGCAAGAGCAAGAGCAAGAGCAAGAGCAAGAGCAAGAGCAAGAGCAAGAGCAAGAGCAATAAAATAAGTTTGAGATTTGGAGTTGGAAGTTCTTATTGCAGTCAGGCCTCTCACCGACAACCAGGCATGAGGCCTCTGCAGAATCATAAAACTGTTAGACGAATTCTATAATCCGCCCTGTCTATCACGCACAAAGCCGCAATGGCTCCAATGTCCTACAAAGCGCATCAAGCACACGATCTTCATGCTCATGAATAAAGAAATGCCCTCCCGGAAACTTAGCCAGCGAATACTCACCAACCGTCTCCCGCCCCCAGGCCTGCAACTGCTCGTCATTGGCGCGATCGTTCTCGCCAGCGAATACATGCAAGGGACATTGCAGCGGCAGGCGCTGCTCGTACGCATAACGGCCACAAAGCAGGAAATCCGCCTGCACGATCGGCAAGGTCAGGCTCATGAGCTCGTCGTTGGCCAGCACTTCCTCGGAGGTACCACCGAGCTTGCGCAATTCGGCGATCAATTCGGCATCGCCACGCGGCTCGGTCCATTTGCCACCGGCGTAATCCTCGCGCCGGGTCGGCGCCGCAGTGCCGCAGGCGAACAAGGCCACCGGCGGCGGGCAGCCGAGTGCACGCAGTTCATGGGCCAGCTCGAAGGCAACCAGCGCCCCCAGGCTGTGCCCGAGCACGGCGTAAGGCGCATGGGTGACGGCGCGCTGCTCATGGGCCAACTGCCGGGCCAATGCCCGCAAGTCGGTATGCAGCGGGTCAGCCATGCGCGCACCGCGCCCGGGCAGCTCCACCGGGCGCACCTGCAGCCAGGCCGGCAGCTTGCGCCGCCAGCGGCTGTAGACCATCGCACTGGCACCGGAATACGGCAGGCACAGCAGATTCAGGGTCGACACCGCCTTATTGCGCCGCGACTTCGGCCATCTTCTGGCGCAGGCTCAGCGGGCGCATGTCGGTCCAGACTTCGTCGATGTAGGCCAGGCAGTCCTTCTTCAGGCCGCTCTTGCCCACCGCGCGCCAGCCATTGGGGATCGCCTTGTAGTCGGGCCAGATGGAATACTGCTCTTCGTGGTTGACCACTACCTGGAACTGGATATCGTCGCGGTCGAAAACGGAAGTCATTGCCTGTCTCCTTGAATGATGAGGGCCGAACGCGCCGGGCGCAGGGCGGCTCCCATGAAAACGAAAAGAGCGCGGGGAAAATTAGGGGCGCTCGACGATAGCCTTGCGGCGCGCTCAAGATCGAGCGCCGACCGCGCGGCGCATGGCGGATGAATCCGCTCCTACGTTTGCCAGCCTTGGTTGCACGACAGGTCTGGTGCTACTGGGCTTCACTCCCCCAGCCCAAGGCCTTGTACAGCGCAATCGCATCCAGGTACGAGGCCGTCTCTGCCTCCGCCACCTCGCGCTTGATCGAGAACAGCGCACGCTGGTTCTCCAGCACCGCCAGGTAGGTGCCGGCCCCGCGCCGATAGCGCTTGTTGGCGATGTCGATGGCCTCGCTGCCGTGCCCGGCGGAGGCCACCAGGCTTTGCAACCGTGCCTGGTTGCGCACCAGCTGCGTGACGGCGTTCTCCACTTCCTCGCGGGCCAGCAGCACCGCCTGCTGGTAGCGCGCCTGGCTGCCCTCGGCCAGCGCCTCGCGCACCCGCAGGCGCGCACGGGCATTGCCCAGGCGCAAGGCCGGCCAGGTGACCATCGGCGCCAGCTCATAAGCGCGGGCCGCGCTGCCCAGGTCGCCGCTGCGCAAGGCGAAGAAACCAATGAACCCGCCCAGGTCCAGGCGCGGGTACAGCTCGGCAGTGGCCGCACCGACGTCCTCGGTGCTGGCCGCCAGCTCGCGCTCGGCACTGACCACATCAGGTCGCTGGCCAATCAGCGCATCGACGTCGCCCAGCGGCAACTGGCGCGCCAACGGCGGCAGGAACGGCGCGGCGCCCTGCTCCAGGCTGCCCGGCACCTGCCCGGTCAACACATCGAGGCGATAGCTGGCCTGCTCGATGGCCGCCTGCAGCGGCGGCACCGCCGCCTCGCTGAGCAGCAGGTTGGCATGGGCGTTCTGCTGATCCTCGTACTGGCCACTGCCGGCACGCACCTGGGCGCTGGTCAGTTGCAGGGTCTCGCGCCAGGCCTCGACCTGGTCCTCGGCCACGACGAGGCTGCGCTTGAGGCCGAGCTTGAGATAGTAGTTGCGCGCCACCTCGGCGGCGATGCTCAGCCGCACCTGGCGCAGGTCCGCCGCCGCCGCGTCGGCACGCGCCTCGGCGGCGTCGGTCAGGCGTTGCAGGCGCCCAAACAGGTCGATCTCCCACTGCACGTCGAACCCGGCGCGGTACTGCTCGGTGCGCATGCGTCGCGGGTCGCTGCCATCGGCCGGTTGCTGCTGCTCCAGGCTCTGGTTGTAGCCGGCGCGGGCGGTGACCCAGGGGTAGCGGTCGAGGCTGCGGTCGTCGAACAGCGCCCGCGCCGCCAGCAGGTTGGCATGGGCCTGGCGGATATCGTGGTTATTGGCCAGGGCCTGGTCGACCAGGCGCACCAGTTGCGGATCGTCGAAGAACCGCCACCACTGCTCCGGCATCTCGCCACGGGCGGCGAAGGCGGCGCGCTGCGGGCTGTGCAGGCCACTGGCAGGTGCCTCGGGCTTGCGGTAGTCGGGGCCGACGCTGCAGGCCGACAAGGCCAGGGCCACCAGGGATACGACGAATACCGGCTTCATGGCTGGCTCTCCAAGGTTTCGGCCAACGAGCGGGCCCGCGCCGAACGCGCCGTGCTGGCATGGTCACGGGCCAGCAGGCTGTAGATGGTCGGCAGCACGAACAAGGTGAACAAGGTGCCGACCAGCATCCCGGTGACGATCACCACGCCGAGCCCGAAGCGGCTGGCGGCGCCGGCTCCGGAGGCGAACAACAGCGGGATCAGGCCCACCACCATGGCCGCCGTGGTCATCAGGATCGGTCGCAGGCGGATCTGCGCCGCCTTGCCGATGGCCGTGCGCCGGTCCAGGTGCTGCTCGGCCTGCAAGGTGTTGGCGAACTCGACCATGAGGATGCCGTGCTTGCTGATCAGACCGATCAGCGTCACCAGGCCGATCTGTGTGTAGATGTTCACCGTGGCCACCCCCAGTGCCAGCGGCAGCAGCGCGCCACTGATCGACAGCGGTACGGTGATCAGGATGATCAGCGGATCGACCAGGCTCTCGTACTGCGCCGCCAGCACCAGGTAGATCACCACCACGGCGGCGAGGAAGGCCAGCATCAGGGCATTGCCTTCCTGCTGGTACTGGCGTGCGTCGGACTGCCAGTCGATGCTGAAGCCCGCCGGCAATTCGGCGGCGACCTGCTCGAGGAAGGCCACGGTGTCGCCCAGGGTGACGCCGGCCGCCGGAATACCCTGGAAGGTCGCGGCGTTCTGCTGGTTGAACTGGGTAAGGCGGTTGGGCTCGACCTGCTCGCTGACCTGCACCACGGTGGACAGCGGCACCAGCCTGCCCTCCTCACTGCGCACGTACTGCCGGGTCAGGGCCTGCGGCGTCAGGCGCTGGTCACGCGGGCTCTGCGCGATCACATCATAGGAGCGGCCATCCAGGCCGAAACGGTTGAGGTAGTTCTCGCCCACCAGCACCGCCAGCGACTCGCCGATGTCCTGCATGCGGATACCCATGCTGTTGGCCTTGGCCCGGTCGACCCGCACCTGCACCACCGGGTTGTTGTAGTCCAGGTCGCTGTCGACCACGGCGAACAAGCCGCTCTGCCGCGCCTTGGCCTTGACCTGCTCCATGGTGTCGAACAGCACCCGGTAGTCCTGGGAGCTACGCAGCACCATCTGCACCGGCAGGCCGCCAGTGGAGCCCGGCAGCGCGGGCAGCTGGAAGGCGAAGATGCTGGTGCCCTCGACATCGTTCACCGCCGCCTGCAGGTCGAGCTGGATCTGTGAGGCATTGCGTTCGCGCTCGTTCCACGGTTGCAGGTTGATGCCGCCAATACCTGAGGCGATGCCGTCGCTGCCGTTGATGATCCAGGTGCTGACGGTCTCCGGCAGGGTCCGGTAGACCGCGTCGAGCTTGTCGGCGAAGCGCTCCACATAGGCCAGGTTGGCGTGCTGTGGCGCCTTGATCGCCGTGAGCAGCCCGGCCTGATCCTCGGTCGGCGCCAGCTCGCGCTGCGGCAAGGCGTACAGCAGCGGCAGGCTGACCAGCACCAGCAAGGCGAAACCGACGCTGATCCAGCGGTGTTTCAGCGAGAAGCCCAGTACATGGGCGTAGCGCTCGGCCAGCCAGTCGAAGAAACGGTTGGCCGCATGGGCCATGCGCCCCTCGGACTGGCGCGCGTCGAGCAGGAACGAGCTCATCACCGGCGACAGGGTCAGGGCCACCACGCCGGAGACCACCACCGCCCCGGCCAGGGTCAGGGCGAACTCGCGGAACAGCGCGCCGGTCAGCCCGCCCATCATGCCGATCGGCGCGTACACCGCCGCCAGGGTGATAGTCATGGCGATCACCGGCCCGGCTACCTCGCGAGCGCCGATCAACGCCGCCGCCACCGGGGTGCGCCCTTCCTCGATATGGCGGTGGACGTTCTCCACCACGACAATGGCGTCGTCCACCACCAGCCCCACCGCCAACACCATGGCCAGCAGGGTGAGCAAGTTGACGCTGAAGCCGAACGCCAGCATCAGCGCCGCGGCGCCGAGCATCGACAGCGGGATGGTCACCACCGGGATCAGCACCGTGCGCAGCGAGCCCAGGCACAGGTAGATCACCACCACGACGATTGCCAGGGCCTCGAGCAAGGTCTTGGTGACCTCGTCGATGGAGGCCTGGATGAAGCGCGCCGTCTCGAAGGCCAGCTCCGCCTTGACGTCCGGCGGCAGGGTCTGGCGAATCTGCGGCAGCAATTGGCGGATGCCGTCGACGATCACCAGCGGGTTGCCGCCCGGGGTGGCGAACAGCCCCAGGTGCACCGCCGGCACGCCGTCCATGCTGGCGCTGGTCTCCGCCGAGGCCGCGCCCAGCTCGACCGTGCCGATGTCGCGGATGCGCACCAGGCCGTTGCCGTCGTTGCGAATCACCAGCTCGCGGAAGTCGCCGACCGAGGTCAGGTCGGTGTCGACGCGGATGTTGGCGATAACGTACTGGCCTTTCACCTTGCCCGGCGCCGCCTGATAGTTGTTGCGGCGCACCGCCTCTGCCACGTCGGCCGCGGTCAGGCCACGGGCGGCCAGGCGCGACGGGTCGATCCACAGGCGCATGGACAAGGTCTGGCCGCCGAACACCTGGACCTTGGCCACGCCCTCGATGGTGCTGAGCAGCGGCTCGACCACTCGGGTGAGGTAGTCGGTCATGGCCGGGATAGGCAGGCTCGCACTGGAGAAACCGATGTAGGCCACCGCCGTGGACTCGCCCGCAGAGCGCTCGATCACCGGATCGTAGGCCCGTTCCGGCAGGCGGAAGCGTACCTGGTTGACCTTGGCCATCACCTCGGTGAGGGCCTGGGTCGAGTCGCGGTTCAGCTCCATGCGCACGGTCACCAGGCTACGGCCCTGCACCGACGAGGACGACAGGTAGTCGATGCCCTCCACCGACGACACTGCCTGGGCGATCGGCTGGGTGACGAAGCCCTGCATCAGCTCGGCGGGGGCGCCGGGGTATTCGGTGGTCACGGTAATGGTCGAGCTTTCCAGCAAGGGGTACTGGCGGATCGGCAACTGCAGCAGCGACAGCAGCCCCAGCAGCAGGATCAAGGTGCTGACCACCAGCGCCAGCACAGGCCGGCGCACGAACAGGTCGGTAAATGTCATGGCGTGTTCTCGCTGGGGTCAGGCGCCGCTGGCCGGAGCCTGCAGGGTGTCTACGGTGGCTTGCACGGCGGTGCCGTCGCTCAGGCGCAACTGCCCGGACACCACCACCTGGTCGTCTTCGCGCAGGCCCTGCTCGATCACTACCCGGCCGGCCTGGCGTTCACCGGTACGCACCGACACACGCTGTACCACCAAGGCATTGGCGGCGGCATCGTGGCGGGCGACGAACACCGTGTCGCCGTAGGCGGTGTAGGCCACGGCGGTTTCCGGCACGGTCAGCACCTGGCCGTCATCGGGGCTGGCTACCTGCACGCTGGCATACATGCCGGCCGACAGGCGCGCATCGGGCTTTGCCAGGGTGGCCTGCACCTGCACCGTGCGCGAACGGCCGATCAGGGGATCGATGGCGGTGATATGCGCGGTGAAGGCCGTATCGGGGAACGCATCCAGGCGCACCTCGACCGGCTGGCCGGTGCGCAGCTGGGCGCTGAGCTGCTCCTCGAGGGAGAAGTTGACATAAAGGCTGCGGGTGTCGATCAGGCTGACCACCGGGTCGCCGACATTGAGATACTGGCCCTGGTTCACCCGGCGGATACCCAGGCGCCCGTCGAAGGGTGCGCGCACCGCCTTCTGGGCGATCACCGCCTCGGTACGGGCCAGCTCGCCCTGGGCCATGTCGCGGGCCGCCAGGGCGTTGTCCAGCTGTTCCTGGGTGGCGGCGTTCTCGCGCAGCAGGTCCTTGACCCGCCGGTAGTTGGTCCGTGCATTGTCCAGCTGGGCCTTCAGGCGCAGGCGCTCGGCCTGCTCCGGGGCATCGTTGAGGGTGACCAGCACATCACCCTTGCGCACCTGCTGGCCGGAGCTGAAGTTGATCGCCGTCACCCGCCCGCCGATCTCGGCCGACACCAGCACCTGGTGCACCGCCTCCAGCTCGCCGACGCCGGCGAAGGCGCGCTTCTGCGGTGCTTTCTGTACCGTGGCCAGGGCCACCTTGACCAAGTGCCGCGGCGCGGATGCCGTGGCCTGGGCCTCCCCGGCGTGGCGCCAGGCCAGGCCACCGGCGGTAATCAGGGCCAGCACCAGGGCACTGCCAAGTATTGCCTTGCTATTCATTGCGCGTCCTCGCCTCAGGCCCAATCCAGGTTGAACAGGAAGAACGCCAGGGTCGCCCACAGCACCAGCACCAGGTGGGTGAGCTGCAGGCCTTCCTGGCGTATCCAGTAGCCGAACCACAGGCCCCCGAGCAGCATGGCGAAGGTGAAGGCAAGGAAGGCGCCAAGCGCCAGGTTCAACCAGGTGCGGGCCATGAGCGGGTCCTGCACGACGATCAGCCCATAGGTGCCGACCCAGGCCGCCAGGCTGGCGACGATCTGCAGCAGCAGGATCACCACCAGCGCGGCACGGGCCAGGCCCGCCGAATGACAGGCCCTGCGCAGCAAGGGGAATTCGATGGCCGGCGGCTGGCGCAGTGGCGCCATGGCCAAGGTGGCGCCAATGGCGCCGACGGAGCTGGCGAAAGCCTGCAGGTTGTTCAATACCGCGATGCTCAGCCACAACGCCAGGCCCACGGCCTGGATGGCCTGGAACAGCCACAGGGAGGTGTGCAAATCCATATCAACGTCCGTATTGATGGCCTGGGCGGGAGGCCAGGCAATTACACAAGAAAACGCTTGGATATTAGAGGCAGCCTAGCCGATACACAAGCGCCCCTATTACAGGGGCGCGTGTTGCCAGGGAAGTTGATGCGGATCAGTAGGGAGACATTTGCAGGGCTGGAGGTGCCAGGAACCGGGATTCTCGGTCAATGGAATTTCTGCAGGAGCGGCTTTGACCGCTCCTGCAGAAGGCGTGGTTCACGCCTGCCCAGGCACCCGAGTCAGGGCTTCGCGAAAGCGCTGGGTACTGGCCAGCGCCAGCACCAGGCCGACAACCGCCACGCCGCCCCCCACCAGGCCGATATGCGCCACGCCCACCTGGCTGCTGACAATGCTGCCAAGCAACGCACCGCCACCAATACCGATGTTGTAGATACCGGAGAACAACGCCATGGCCACGTCGGTGGCATCCGAGGCAAGCTTGAGGGTCTTGGACTGCAAGGCCAGGCTGAAGCTCAGGATCGCCACGCCCCAGACCATGCTCAGGGCGGCGAACACCTGGAAATTGCCCGACAGCGGCAACAGCAGCAGCAAGCACGCGGCCAGGGCGCCGATGGCACCCACCAGGAAACCATGGGGGAAACGCTCGCTGTAGCGGCTGAACAGCACTGAGCCGAACACCCCGGCACCGCCGTACAGCAACAGCAGCAACGTGGTGTGTTCGCCACTGATCCGTGCCACGTGCAGGGCGAAGGGTTCGATGTAGCTGTAGGCGGTGAACTGCGCGGTGATCACCAGGGTCACCAGCATGTAGGTGATCACCAGCGCCGGACGCTTGAACAGCACCGGCAGGCTGCGCAGCGAGCCGGAGTTCTGGCTCGGCAGCAGCGGCAGCGACTTCATCAGGCAGAGCATGGTCGCCAGTGCCACCCCGGCGATACACAGGAAGGTGATGCGCCAGCCCAGCGCCTCACCCACCACCCGCCCCAACGGGATGCCCATGACCATCGCCAGGGTAGTGCCGGTGGCCAGCAGGCCCAGCGCCTTGGCCTGCTGGCCGGGCGGCGCCACGCGCACCGCCAGCGACGCGGTGATGGCCCAGAACACGGCATGGGCCAGGGCGATGCCGATGCGGCTGACCAGCAGCATGGCGAAACTCTGCGACAGCCACGACATCAGGTGGCTGAGGATGAACACCAGGAACACCAGCAGCAGCAGGCGGCGGCGCTCGATGTTGCGGGTCACCAGCATCATCGGCAGCGAGGCCAGCGCCACCACCCAGGCGTAGATGGTCAGCATCAGGCCGACCTGCGCGGTGCTCATCTCGAAGCTGCGGCCGATATCGCTGAGCAGCGCCACAGGGACAAACTCGGTGGTATTGAAGATGAACGCCGCCAGCGCCAGGGCGATGACGCTCAGCCAACTGCCGCTGCCGGCGGTCGGAGGCATGGAGGTGGGGACGGGACCATTCATGTGTAGACGTTTTTCTCCGCGGACAAGGCAACAGGACGCGCATCGCCTGCCCGGATGCCAGGCCGGTGACGCACGTTTTTTATTGGAAGGATGTCCGGCATGGTACGCATCAAGGCGGGGCCTCACAACCGCAGGTGCGGACCGAGTACCATGCGCGCCTGCGTGCACCTTTTTGTCGCACATCACCTACCCTGCGGAACAAGGAGTTCGATCCGCCCATGGACAAGCAGCACCCCCAGCAGCAATGGCGCGAGGCGGTCATCGCCTATGCCGAGGCCATCAACCGCTATGTCGCGCATGGCCGCGCGCAAGGCTGGGACAATCTGGAGGAACCACAGGCACCGGCCACCGAGCACCTGCTCGAGGCCTGGCAGGCAGCCCTGCTGGCCATCAACCGCCCGGGCACCGACGAGCAGCAACGCCAGCTGTTCCGCGAAGCCTGGCCCCCGGCTCACCTGCCGCTGCTGCCATTGCTCGACGAACAGGCCCGAGGCATCGGCAACCTGCTGCTGCTCGATGACGGCAGCGTGCTGGTTCGCATCGGCATGCCGTTCGAATGCGGCCAGGTACTGCACCTTGATGGCCAGGGCGTCACCCCGGTGATCGGTGTCGAGCACTTCGGGCGCTGCCCAGGACGGCGCTACTATGCCCTGGCCAACGCCGAGGGGGTCCGTGTGACCGATGGCTGGGGCGGCCCGCAGGTGGCCCGACTGGCCTGGCCCCATGGCCTGGAAGGTTTGCCGGCGGGCTACCCGTTCGATCCCTTCGACCTGCCGCCGACGCCCACCGCGCTGCTGCCCTTCCCCGACGGCCAGCGGGTGCTGCTGGTCAGCAGCGACGGCATCTTCGTGCTTGCCGCCGCCGGCGCCACACGTCTGCTGCCACGCGAGGACGACATTCTCGAGGAACTGCGCCAGGGCACCGACCCGGACGACATCGCCTTGGGCCTGACCATGGCACATGCCGCGCTGTCACCGGACGGCAGGCTGGTTGCCCTGGGCGAACAATGCGGCCGTCACCTGGTGCTCGACGAGCAGTTCAGGCGCATCGCAGAGGTCGGCCCGGCCAGCGAATACCCGCACTTCGCGCTGTTCAACCGCCGGGGCGACCAGTTGATTCTCAATGCCTGCCACTTCTATCAGGGCGGCACACTCGGCGTGCGGGTGGCCGACCTGCCGGGACTGGATACCGGTTTCTACAGTCAAGACCCACGCACGCCACAACTGCAGTGCGGCGCAAGGGTCTACGCCGGGGTGGCCCGTGACGGCGAGTACATCGTCGGTGACGCCCATGGCTACCTGCGCGCCTTCGGCGAGGACGGCCACGAGCACTGGCAGCACTATCTTGGTTCGACCATCAGCGCCATGGACATCAGCGCCGACGGCCGCACGCTGGTGGCGGCCAGCCATGCCGGATTCATTTCGCAGATCGCCCTGGACCGTGGCCGACCGCAGTGGCAGATCGGCACGGGGGCGCATGGCGAGGTACGGCGCTGGTTGTGCTGGAAAGGCTTCGACCGGCCGCTGGCCTGGTAGGTCGCTGGCGCGGGCCTGCGGCAAGGCATCCGTCTCAGGAAGCCGTCGTCGCCTGCTCGCCCTCCTCGACCCGCGCCGCATAACGTTGTGCCAGCACCGCGCAGACCATCAGCTGGATCTGGTGGAACAGCATCAATGGCAGGATCATCGCGCCGATGCCACCGCCGACGAACAACACCTGGGCCATGGGCACGCCTGTCGCCAGGCTCTTCTTGGACCCCGCGAAAAGGATGGTGATGCGGTCCTCGACATTGAAGCCCAGCAGCCGCCCGAGCAGCCGCGTGCCGAGCAGCACCATTGCCAGCAGGATTCCGCACACGGCAAACAGGCCTGCCAGGTGCTGCGGCGACACCGTGTGCCACAACCCGGTCACCACTGCCTCGCTGAAGGCGGTGTACACCACCAGCAGGATCGAGCCCTGGTCCACCAGTTTCAGCCAGCGCGCATTGCGCTTGACCCAGGCACCGATCCAGCGGCGGGCGATCTGCCCGGCGACGAAGGGCACCAGCAACTGCAGGGTGATCTTCAGCACCGCGTCCAGCCCGGAGCCGGTGTCGCCCGAGGCGCCCAGCAGCATCACCACCAGCAGCGGCGTGAGGAGGATCCCCAGCAGGCTCGAGGCCGCCGCGCTGCAGATCGCCGCCGGCACGTTGCCACGGGCCAGCGAGGTAAAGGCGATGGCCGACTGCACCGTGGCCGGCAAGGCGCACAGGTAGAGCACGCCCAGGTACAACTCGTTGCCCACCAGCGGCACGAACAGCGGCTTGAACGCCAGCCCCAGCAGCGGGAACAGCACGAAGGTGCAGGAGAACACCAGCAGGTGCAGGCGCCAGTGGCCGGCACCGGCGATGATCGCCTCGCGCGACAGCTTGGCGCCGTGCAGGAAGAACAGCAGGCCGATGGCCAGGTTGGTCAGCCAGCCGAACAGCACCGCGCCATCGCCTGAACACGGCAGCACGGTGGCGATGAACACCACCCCGAGCAGGGCCAGGGTGAAATTGTCGAACAGCATGCGCAAATATCTCATCACAGGTTCCGTCTTGTCTTTGTGCAAGCCTGGACGATAAGGTCTCGGCCCTCATGCCGCTAACGCCGGAACCCCCGCCGGTATCGCCCAACGGACAACCTGGCGGCTGAAACACGAAAAGGAACCTTGCACCATGAAACGTCCCCCACACCTGCTGCTGGCCACTGCCCTGACGCTGGCGGCGCCACCGCTGTTGGCCGATGACCTGCAGCACAGCGTCGATGGCGTCATCCAGCCTCTGATGCGCGAGCACGGCATCGCCGGCATGGCCGTGGCAGTGTATGCCAATGGCCAGGCGCACTATTTCAACTATGGCCTGGCCGACAAGGCCAGCGGCCAGGCAGTGACTCGCGACACCCTGTTCGAGGTCGGCTCGGTGAGCAAGACCTACACCGCCACCCTCGCCGCCCTGGCCAGCGCCGAAGGCAAGCTCGACCTCGCGGCGCCCGCCAGCCGCTACCAGCCCGCCCTGGCCAAGGCGCCGATCGGTAGCGCCACGGTGCTTGAGCTGGGCGCCTACAGCGGCGACTGCCTGCCGCTGCAGTTCCCTGACGAGGTGCAGACGAAGGAGCAAACCCTGGCCTGGTTCCAGCACTGGCAACGCCGCGCCCAACCCGGCACCCAGCGCTGCTACTCGAACCCCAGCCTGGGCCTGTTCGGTGATCTGGCAGCCCGCGCGCAAAAGCGGCCATTTGCCGAGCTGATGACCCAGGGGCTGCTGCCCCGGTTGGGCCTCAAGCACACCTACCTGGAAGTACCGGCCAACGCCCGTGGCCTCTATGCCCAGGGCTACGACGCCAAGGACCAGCCGGTACGGGTCAGCCCGGGCCCCTACGCCGAGCAGGCCTACGGTATCAAGACCAGCGCCAGCGATCTGTTGCGCTATGTCCAGCTGCAACTGCAACCGACCGCACTCGACCCCGCCCTGCGCCAGGCCATCGCCATTACCCAGTCCGGTTACTTCCAGGTTGGCGCCATGACCCAGGGCCTGGGCTGGGAGCGCTACCCCTATCCCGTCGCCCTCGACACCTTGCTGGACTACAACGGCGCCAGGCTGGTCCGCGAGCCCAACCCCACCCGCGCACTGACCCCGGCACTGCCCGCCGAACCCGCCGCCTGGTACAACAAGACCGGCGCAACCAGCGGTTTTGGCGCCTACGTGGCATTCGTGCCGTCGAAACAGATGGGCATCGTGCTGCTGGCCAACCGCAACTATCCTAACGAGGAGCGGGTACGCGCCGCACAACGTATCCTCTCGAGCCTGGAGCCATGAAACGGCCGATTCCTGGCGCCGGCTAACGGACTCGGCAGACAGAACGACCAGGATTGTCCGACAAGATGTAGTGACAAAAAATAATCACTACAAAACGGTTGACGCCCTTCCCGCGCCTTGTGCATGATGAGGCCGTCTCCCTGATCGGGAGCGGTGGCAAGGGTGTTCCAGACGGCCTGCGCGGTAACGCAGGCCGTCCGTGGAGAGGGAATCTGCCCAGAAGGCAGCGTGAGAAAGCCCCTGTTGCGAAGCTGCTGTAGCAGCCTTGGTTAGCGCGCTACATGTTGTGGCGCCAAATGTGAACTTCGGACGAACTTCACCAACGAATGTGAGTAATGGGGGCTTTATGATGAACTTGAACAACAATCCAACCATCGACCAACTGGCCCAGCTGTTCGCCGCGCGCAAGGACAGCCTCGACGACCACCTGCTGTGGGTCAGCCAATCCGGCGAGGTCCGCCTGGATCGCCTGCCGCCGAACACGGTCGAAGACGAGTTCGAATCGCACATGCCCAGCATGCGCGCCCGTTTCAAGGTCTACCGCCGTGGCCAGGGCTACGTCGGCAAGAAGGCCGCCGCCGACACCTCTTTCGTCGGTCGTGTGCTCGAGACCCTGCAACAAGAATGGCCGACCGCCCGTGAGCGGCAGGCAATCAAGGTGATCGACGCGTTGAATTGATCCCGCGGCTTAACACCGTTTCTTGAGCCCGGCCCGACAAAGGCCGGGCTTTTTCATGCCTGGCGCCTGCGCGGCATGGCTTCGGGCAGCGGCAAGGCGCCCGTGGCCAGGGCACGGGCGCGGTCAACGCCCCACACCAGGGCGCGGGTCATGGTCTCGCCCGGGCGCGAGGGGTAATACTCCTCCAGCAATGCCTTGCCGTCGCGGGCGTACAGCCCAAGAAACAGCTGCGTGGCGCCAACCCTGGACAGGCGCACCTGCACATCGATGCTGGTGCCGTCGCTCAACTCCTCGTCATGACAACGGCTGTGCAACTGTGCATCGGCCCATTGCCAGTAGGTCTCTTCCCTGATTCGCATTGAAGTCGATACTCCGTGTCTGAAATGCCGCGCAAGAAAAGCACAGCTTCGAGCCGACGGCGAGGGGGACCCGCCGATACCATGAGCGGGATCAAGAAATGACGGGAAATGCGTGCCATTGGGCGGTTTTGCACAGATCGGACAAACATGATCGCGGGGCAAGCCCGCCCCACAGACCTTGTTTGCCTGTGGGGCGGGCTTGCCCCGCTAATGTGCTGTTTCACTTTTTCGACGGGACACGCGGCGTGAACCGCCCCTTCTTGGCCCGTTGCAGGTGTGCCGGCTGCAGTTGCTCCGACTCGTCCAAGGTCATGTTGGCAAAGCCCAGGCGCAAGGCCGCTTGCCCGCAGCGCACCTGGCTGTTGATCGGAAACGCATCGTTCAGGTCTTCAAAAAAAGATTCGCTCATGCCCTGACTCCCTCCAATGGCGACCGTGCCGGCAGGCAATGCACCTGCCTAGTGAAGCAGCGGCCCGTTGAAGTGAGACTAGCCGGTCATTTGCAGACCAGTCGGACAAAAACTCCTTGCCCGACCAGTGGCAACTGGCCTTACTTCAAGCGCACCGCCGTACCGGTTGCGAACACCACGACCATGCCGCCCTGCACCGACGGCATGCTGATCTCGAAGTCCACGCCCACCACTGCATCGGCTTGCAACTGCCGTGCCCGCGCCACAAGCTCCTCGGTGGCCTGCTCACGGGCCAGCTTCAGCGCACTCTCCAGGGTCTGCGAACGGCCACCGAAGAAGTCGCGAAAGCGTGCGAAGAAATCGCGCACGAAGTTGATCCCCTGCACCGATTCGGCGCTGACCACACCGAGGTATTCGGCAACGGGGCGGCCTTCGAGCTGGCTGGTGGTGCTGATGATCATGGGTGAAGCTCCTGGAACAAGACAAAAGAGCACGATCCTAACAAATCCTCTGCGGCCAAATTACACAAGCAACTTCTTGAATAATGATTTTCCGGCTCCTAGACTCCCAGCGCAGGATCACGCAAGGAGCCTTCATGACCGCCATCCCCGAACAGCCCCCCGCACGCTGGAGCGAATTGCTCAGCGGTGGCAATGCGCTGCGCTCGATCGCCCTGGCCGGCGGTGTCGCCCTGCACGCCGTCAATGTCTATATCGTCACCACGCTGCTGCCCACGGTGATCGACGAAATCGGCGGGTTGGCCTTCTATGCCTGGAACACCACCTTGTTCGTGGTGGCCTCGATCATCGGCTCCACCCTTTCCACCCGCCTGCTGGCCCGCGGTGGGCCACGGGTCGCCTACCTGCTGGCACTGCTGGTGTTCACCCTCGGTTCGGCAGTGTGCGCAATGGCCACCAGCATGCCGCTGCTGCTGGTCGGGCGCAGCGTGCAGGGCCTGGGCGGCGGCATCCTGTTCGCCCTGAGCTATGCGCTGATCCACCTGGTGTTCGAGAGCCGCCTGTGGCCCCGCGCCATGGCCCTGGTCTCGGCGATGTGGGGGGTGGCCACGCTGTGCGGCCCGGCCGTGGGCGGCGTATTCGCCGAGGGTGGGCACTGGCGCTGGGCATTCTGGTCGCTACTGCCGGTGGCCGCCGCCCTGGCGCTGATCGTCTGCCTGCGCCTGCCGGCGCGCCAGGCGCTGGACGACAATGGCGCCCGCCCGGCCTATGGCCTGATCGCCTGGCTGGTGGCCTCGGTGCTGGCGATCTGCGCGGCCAGCCTGGCCGACTCACTGTGGGTCAACCTGGGCGGGATCGTCGCCGGCCTGGCCATCGCCGCGCTGATCGCCCGCCTCGATCCCCGCGCCCGCCACCACCTGCTGCCCACCGGCGCCTACAGCCTCAGGCAACCGATGGGCGCACTGTTCGCCATGATGTGCCTGCTGGTCGCGGCCATCACCACCGAGATCTATGTGCCCTACTTCCTGCAGCGCATCCATGGCTTCGGCCCCCTGGCCGCGGGCTACCTGACGGCCGTGATGGCCGCCGGCTGGACGGTCGGCGCCCTGGCCAGCGCCGGGCGTGACCGCAATGGCGGAGCCTGGCAGATCCGCTGCGGCCCGCTGCTGGTGGCCCTGGCGCTGCTGGCCCTGGCACTGCTGACACCCGCCTTGGCGTGGGTCGCCAGCACGCCGGGCCTGGCCCTGTTTGCCCTGGCCCTGGCCGGCGTCGGCCTGGGCATCGGCCTGGGCTGGCCACACTTGCTTACCCGCGTGCTGCAGGCGGCGCGCCCCGGCGAGGAAAACCTCGCTTCAGCCTCGATCACCACCGTGCAGCTGTATGCCACCGCGCTGGCCGCGGCCCTGGCCGGCCTGGTGGCCAACAGCGCCGGGCTGGTCGAGCCCGGTGGCGTGGAAGGCGCACGCAGTGCGGCGCTGTGGCTGTTCGCCGTATTCGCCTGCGCACCGCTGTTGGCCCTGCCATTGGCGTTGCGCCTCACCTCTGAACGCAAGGAGTGCCCATGAAGGAATCCAAGGAAGTCTACGAGCGCATCAGCGAGCAGTTCGAGGACTTCACCAGCCACGCCAGCCAGCGCGGGGTCGAGGTCGACACCTTTCGCTACATGGCCGGCGAAGTGATCGGCGAAGAGATCCTCGACCTGGCCTGCGGCCACGGTTTCTTCAGCCGCCGCCTGAAGGACTGGGGCGCGGCGAAGGTGCATGGCGTGGACATCTCGCCGAGCATGATCTACCAGGCGCGCCAGGCCAACGACGGCATCGCCTACGAGGTGCGCGACGTGGCGCAGATGGGCCAGATCGGCCAGTTCGACAAGGTCACTGCGGCATGGTTGTTCAACTACGCCGGCAGCGTCGAGGAGCTGCGGCGCATGTTCGAAAGCGTCGCCCTCAATCTCAAGCCGTCCGGTCGATTGATTGCCTACACCGCCAACCCGACCTTCGACCTGGCCCGTGGCAACTTCACCGAGTACGGCATCCGCGTACTGGACGAACAGCCGGTCGAGGGCGGCTTCCGCTGCCAGGGACAGTTCATGAGCACGCCGCCGGCGGACTTCACCTACTACCGCTGGCACAAGGCGGTCTACGAGCAGGCCGCCCATGACGTGGGCCTGCGCAATGTGCGCTGGATCGCCCCGCTGATCAGCGGCATCCGCAAGAAGGCACATCCGCCGGGGTATTGGGACCTGTTCGAACAGAACAGCCTGCAAGTCGGGTTGATCTGCAGCCGCTGAGATCGCTGGCGCCGCCAACGCGGCGCATCGCCGGCAAGCCGGCTCCGATCGCGTCCAACCTCAAGCCATGCGCCATCCCGTAGGAACCGGCTTGCCAGCGATGGGATGCACAAGGCGTCCCCGCTCAGACCTGCACCAGCCACTCATCCACCAGCCCTTGGCGCGCCAGAACCTCGCACCACGCAGGCTGCGCCTCGACCTGGACTTCATTGCAGTCGAGCGCGTACAACGCCTGCAACACCCGCTGAGCATCAACCTCCTCGATCACCTGGCAGCGCGCCCGGGCATAGCGCCCGTCACGCATCGCCTGCGCCGTATGCAGCACCAGCGTCGGAGCAAGGCCATCCAGCACCTTGGCCGAGGCCGGGCAATCGAGCCGCTGATCAACCACCACCCGCAACGGAGTCACCGGCTCGACTCGCTGTGCCGGAACCTGCGCCAGCAGCGACGGGTCGCAGGCCTTGACCCAGTCACAGGTGGTCAATAACGCCGAGGCCCTGCCCCGCCAGTGCTCCAGCGGCGCTTGCTCGTCGCAATGGCTGAGCATTGCGCCCTCACCCATCGCGCCAATGGCCAGCGCCGCCGGCCGCAATACCCGCACCCAGGGGCGCTGGCGCTCGATACGCGAGAAAAACCCGCGATTGAGGGCTCGCGCCGTGGGACAGGGCATGGCCTCGACCGCGATGCCCGCTTCGCGCAGCCGAAGCGCACCGATGCTCTGCGACGCATCGGCACTGGCCGTGACCACCCGGCGCACCCCGGCGGCCACCAGGGCATCGGCGCACGGCGGGGTGCGCCCATGGTGACCACAAGGCTCGAGCGTCACATAGGCGGTGGCCCCGCGCGCCGCCGGGCCTGCCTCCTGCAAGGCGTGGACCTCGGCATGGGCGTGGCCGGCGCGCTGGTGCCAGCCGCGCCCCACCACCTGGCCGTCGTTGACGATCACGCAGCCGACCCGCGGGTTGGGCATGGTGCTGTACAGGCCCTGGCTGGCGAGCGCCAGGGCCATGTCCAGGTAATGGCGGTCGAGCGCACTCACGTGCGGACCAGCGCCAGCAGATAGCGGGCCTCGCCATGCTGACGCTCGATCACCTCCAGGCCCTGCCAGGTGAAGCCATGGGCCTCCAGTGTCTGGCGGATGCCAGCGTCGGTGAAGAAATAGCCCTGGCGCTGGTTGTCCATTTCCCGCCACCCCGCCTCGGGGTGGGCATCATCGACCCCGAACACGTTCAGCCCGACCAGCGCGCCGGGGCGCAACAGGCGGCGCACATGGGCCAGGTAAGGGCCCCACTCGTCCGGGTGCTGATGGTGGAAGCAGCCGTTGTCCAGGGCCGCGTCGAACACCGTCCCCGGCGCCGGCTGCCAGTCCTGCATGGCCTTGTTCACCAGGTCGAGACGATCACCCCAGCGCTTGCGCAACAACGGCCAGCTGGAGTTCTCGACGATATCCAGCCCGGTGACGCGGTGCCCGGCGAGGATAAAGGTGGAGGCATCGCGGCCACGGCCCACGCCGATATCCAGCACATGCTGGTCACCGTGCGGGTCGAGCCGTTCCAGGAAGGCCTGGGCCGCCTGGATCATGCCGACATCCCACGACCACTCGTCCTCGCCGTGGCTGTAGCGGTGCACGAACGAGGTGTCGAGGGCCTTGCGGTAGTCGCCCTGGGGCATGAAGTCGCTTGCTTGCTTGCTCATCGTGCTGCTCCTTCAGGATGCCAGGCGGGCGTCGATGCCGTAGATGCGCCCATCATAGGAACTGGCCAGGAACGCATCGCTGGCCGCGTCATGGGTCAGGCAGGAAATGCCGCTGGCGGTGGGCCGCTGCACCGGCAGCCAGCGCCGCGAGGCCAGGTCGAACAACGCCACGGTGCCGTTGTAGGCGGCGGTGGCGATCACCCGGCCATCGCTGGAGGCGGCGATGCACTTGATCGAGTGCTGGTGCGGCGAGTCGAACACCTCGTCGCCGGTCTCCAGCCACAGGCGCAACTTGAGGTCGCGGCCGATACTGGCGAAACCGCCGGTGATCGGGCAGCAGCCGTTGGAAATGCGCGTATGCGCCGCCTCGATATGCCGCACGCAGCTGAAGTCGGCGATGCTGTGCAACGCGGCGTCGGCCGAAGCGCAGACGCTGAACAGGTGGCGCTCGTCGGCGGCCACGCCCTTGATCGCGTTGTCGTGCATCGGGATCGATGCCACCAGGCGCAAGCCGCCCTTGCCGTCATGGCCGAACACCAGGCCTTCGCCGGTGTAGGTGCCGATCAGCGCCAGGTCCTCGCCCTGCTTGACGAAAGTGGCGCCACAGTTGAGCGGTGAACGGTGCTGGTAGAGCATGCGCCCGGACAGGCCATCGAACACCTGGCCCATCTGGCCACCGGTCAGCAGCAGCGGACCGAACGGCAGGAGGAAGTTGCACAGGCTGCCGACACAGGTCACCGGCTGGTCGTCACGGTGCAGGATGCCAGCGTCGCCGATGCTGTACTGGCGCTCTTCGCTGCGCACCACGGCATTGATGCTCACCGCCGGCTCGATGCCCGACACCTGCCACTGGTCCTGCTCGTAGTTCCAGGTGGCGTAGCGCGAGCCGAAGGTGGCGAACACCAGCTGCTCGTCGCCAACGAAGGCGCAACTGCGTGGCCAGACGATGCTCGGCAGCGCGGTGCTGCGGCGTTTGACCAGGTTGCGCCCGGCATCAAACGTCCAGAGGATCGCCGAGCGGTCATAGCTCAGGCTCACCAGCAGGCGTTTGTCGTCGTTCCAGACGATGCGCTTGATCCCTGCGGCATGGGCCGGCACTGTCTGCACCTGGCCATCGGCGATGATCGAGATGCGCCCCTCGTCATCGCCGGCGAACACCACACCTTCGCGGGTGATGGCGATGGTGTCGGTTTCCACGCCACCGATGTCCACCTCATCGCATTGCTGGCCGCTGCGGGTGTCCCACTGGCGTACGGTGCCGTCATCGCTGCTGGAGATCAGGCGCTGGCCATCCGGCGACCAGACCACCGAGATCACGTCGGCCTGGTGGCCATGGAATGCCTGCAGTTGCACGCCATCGAGGTCGAAGATGCGCAGCACGTGGTCACGCGAGCAGGTCGCCACGCGCTGGCTGTCGGGCGAGAACACCGCCATCTCGACGTCGTCGTTGTGCCCCTGCAGCACGGCCTTCAGACGCATGCTCGGCACTTCCCAGATACGCGCGGTGTAGTCGCTGCTGGCGCTGACCAGGTGCTTGCCGTCGCTGCTGAAGGCGCACTGGTTGGCCAGGTGGTCATGGTGCACGCGGTGGATCGGCTCGCCGGTGGTGGCGTTCCACAGGATCACCTGGTTGTCGTAGCCGGCGGTGGCGACGAAATGCGCGGCATGGGCGGCGATACCGCTGATAGGGCCAATGTGTTTCATCGAAAGATCCTTTTTCGCTGGAGGTCAGAGCTTGATCGAATGGGCGGACTTGACGGCCTTCGCCTGCAGGTAGTTGCGGTTGTGGTTGGTCAGGAACACCCCGGTGGGTACCTGCTCGATCACATCGATGCCGCCGGCGCGCAACTGGGCGACCTTCTCCGGGTTGTTGGTCAGCAGGCGGCACTGGTCCACGCCCAGGGCGCGCAGGATCTGCACGGCAGGGTCGAAGGAACGCGAGTCGGCCAGGTGGTTGAGGCGCAGGTTGGCTTCGTAGGTGTCCAGGCCCGAGTCCTGCAGCAGGTAGGCCTCGAACTTGGAATACAGGCCGATGCCGCGCCCTTCCTGGCGCAGGTAGATCAGGTAGCCGCCGACCTCCTTCAGGGTGCGCAGGGCCTCCTGCAGCTGCGGGCCGCAATCGCAGCGCTGCGAGCCGAACACATCGCCGGTGATGCACTCGGAATGCACCCGCACCAGGGGCACGTCGCACTGATCGCGCCCGATCCCCACGGCGAAATGCTCCTGATCGCGCGCGAAGCCGTTGAAGCCGAAGAAATGGGCATCGACATCGCCGCCGAGGATGGAAATCGGCACGATGGTGTGAAGCGAAACATCCTTGTTCATGGAATCAGACCTCTTGCACGGAAGACGGAAAAACTCAGTTATGGTTTTCAACCAGGCGCAAACCCATGACGTAGATCGGTCGCGGGTAACGCCCGTGGCGGCGCGCGGTGCGCGCCAGGTCGCGGAAACGGGTGAAGCTGCCACCGCGGGCAACGCGGTGGGTGCCGACATCGAGCACCAGGTCGTCCTCGATGCGCGGGCCACCGGGGTAAGGCTGGTAGTCCTCGGCAACGTACTCCTCGACGTTGCCGGCCATGTCCAGCACCCCGAACGGCGAGGCGGCGTCGATGAACACGCCCACCGGCGTGCTATCCAGGTAACCCAGCTCGGCGGTGTTGGCATGCTCGACCTGGTAGGCGTCACCCCAGGGGAACTGCCGCCCTTCGGGGCCGGCGGCGGCATACTCCCACTGCGCCTCGGTGGGCAGGGCAAAGCGCCGGCCGGTACGCTCGCTGAGCCAGCGGGCATAGGCATCGGCATCACTGGCCGAGACGCTGTACACCGGGTGGTTGGCATGGTGCCGTGGGTAGCGGCCGAAGGCCCAGCCGTCGGGGATGCCGGTATGACCGCTGTCGAGCAGGAACTGGCGATACTCCTGGTGCGTGACCGGGAAGCGGGCGATGCGGAACGCCGCCAGCTCGACCGCGTGGCGCGGGGTCTCCTTGTCGATCCAGCTGCGGTCCAGGCCCAGCCCGTCGAACTGCTCCATCACCTGCGTCACCGCGCCTGGGTCCAGGCCGATGTGCACCCGCGCCGCGGGAATGTCGATCATGTCCGGAGCGAAGGTGTCGATGCGTGGATCACCGCGCAGCGCCAACACCTCGCCGGCGCCGATGCGACGCGCCAAAGGCTGGCGCGGCTGTTCCAGGATGGCGAGCAGGACATCCAGCGGAGCCTGGAGCAGATCAGCGAACGCCTCGCTGACCTTGGCCTGCAGGGGATGCTCCTGGTACTGCTCGGGATAGCCCATCAATGCCCGGTCGCTGACATCCTTGGGCAGCGGGCTGGGCAGCCGTGGCCAATGCCACTGTTTGTAGCTGTTCATGCGAATACCTGCCTGGGCACAGGCCTGCACGCGCAAAGGCGCGGCAGGCGTGTGACGACGTGGGATCAGAGACGGTCGAGGAGCAACCGCGGGTTGCTTTCGATCATCTCCACTTCGGCGCTGTACACCTCGATCACCAGGCCATCGGGGTCTTCGAAGTACACGGCGCTGCGCACGTTGTCCGGCCCATGGTGATAACCCGGAGCCGGGCCGTTGCCCTTGACCAGCTTGATGGTGCCGGCGGCGGTGACCTGGTCGGCAATGCGCCTTACATCCTCGGGCAGTGCCCGGATGCCGATGTGGTAGCCGGCCGGGTAGCTGAACGACTCGCTCTGCTCGATGAAGAAGTCGAAGCCGTTAAGCTCCATGACTGCCTTGCGCGGGCCGAGGTTGTAGCAGTAGTTCGCGCCGAGTATGTCGCTGTAGAAGGCCTTGGACGCCTCCAGGTCGCGGGTCAGGATGTTCACGTGGTTCATTTCCGGGCGCTGCCTGGCCCGCGCCGCCTCGTCCAGCCCCAGGCCGTCGAGGGAGCGCCACAGCTTGGTTGCCGCGGCGAACTTGGCGAAGCCCGCCAGCCAGTCCTTGATCACCACCCCGGGCACCTGCCCGCTGGCGATATCCAGCGGGTACGGATAGAGGAAGCCATGGCTGGCCTGCTGCCACTGGGCGATCACCCCCGTGGCGGACGGCAACTGCGCCAGCGTACCTTGCACCCGCACCAGCACCAGCGCGGTATTGCGGCACAGCCCGGCGGCCTCGCTGAGCAAGGTGTTCAGCGCCCCCGGGGGCGTGGCGCTGTCGAGCAGCAGGCAGACCGCGTCCACCGGCCCCTGGCCGGCCGGCTTCTGGCTGACCTGCAGGCTGAAACCCGCTGCCGCCGCAGCGCTGCCCAGGCTGTCAAGGGCCTGGGCAGCCGCGTCACCGAGCGGCGCGGCGTGCAATGCCAATAGACGCAACATCAGGCAGCCCTCCGCCCGATCAGCAGGGTATAGCGGCCGATCGGCTCCTGCTCCACCGTGAGCCCCGCCGCTGCCATGCTGTCGATCAGGTAACGGCTGGGGTGCAGTTCACCGTTGACCGTGTTGAGCATCATGTGCAGGGAGAAGTCGGCCGACAGGGCGGGATGAATCTCATCGTCTTCCAGGGCCATGCTCAGCACCAGCAGCGCGCCGTCGTCCTCGACCATGCCGGCGGCGCCGGCGATCAGGGTGCGCACCTGCTCACGGGTGAAATAGTGCAGGCAGTCGTTGAGCATCACCACATCGGCGCGCTCGCCCTGGTACTGGGCCAGGTCCAGCAGGTTGCGGGCATGGAAGCCAAGACGGTCGTCGAGCCGGTACTTGGCGAAGGTGGCCGCGGCCGCCTCGCGGGTGGGCTCCAGGTCCCAGACCTCGCCTTTGACCTGCGGATGTCGGCTGGCGATCTCGGCGAGGTAGGTGCCGTGGCCGCCGGCGAGGTCGATCACCCGACGGGCCTTGTCGAACAGCGGCAGGTCACGCAGCACATCCACCATGGGCTGGCTGAAACGGACCATGGCGTCGTTGAAGGCATCGCGGGCCGCCAGGTCGTGCTTGAAGCGGTTCTCCTGCTGGAAGTCCAGCGAGGCACGGCTGCGCAGGACTTCGTCCAGGCGTGGCCAGTTGTGCCACTGCAGGCGCTGGTGGTCAATGATCGGGCCGATGAACTCGGCGCTGTCGCTGACCAGGAAACGCTGGCTCAGCGGCAGGTTCTCGAAGCCTTGGGCGGTGCGCTTGAGCAGGCCCATGGCCACCAGCGCGTTGAGGAAGATCCGGCCCTTGTTCGGCACCCAACCCAGCGCATCGCTCAAAGCCTCGGCACCGACTGGCTGGCGGGTGTGGTCGAACACGCGCTGGGCCAGCGCCGAATGCAGGATGGCGGACTGGCGGTACTGGTCGGAGAGCTTCACCAGGTCGACCACGCTCTGCAGGCTGCTCACTTCATCGGCATGTTCATAGATGGTCACGGGTTTCTGGGCATTCATGCACTCACATCCCTGTCGAGTTGTTGTTGATGGGCCCATGCCCGGCATTTGCCAGCAAGGTGTTGACGCACTTGCACGCACCCCTCCCTGGGACCGGCAAGCACAGGCTCCGCAGATCAGCCTAGACGCGGATCAAATAAATACAACTAATACCTTTTATATTTTTATCGCATATAAATTTTCTTATCGATAATTGTTCCCCCTTGCACAAATCACCGCGAATCCGGGCTATCCTTCGTCCACTTGCCTGCGCAAAGGATGGCCCAGGAGAGTGCCCGATCCGCTCATTCACGCCCGGTTTCCAGCGCTCCATGACCTCGACCACCGTAGATTCGAACTGCACCGCCGACCGCATCCTGTTCCTGCTCAAGACCCGCGGGCCGCTCAAGACCGCCGACCTTGCCCAATTGCTCGCCATCACCTTCGAAGCCACCCGCCAGCAGGTGCAGAAACTGCAAGCGGCCGAACTGATCAGCGGCATCAGCGTGCCGGCCAAGGGCGCCGGGCGGCCTTCGCAGAAATGGGCGTTGACCGCCGCCGCCCAGCGCCGCTTCCCCGATTCCCACAGCGTGTTGACCCTGCAACTGATCGAGAGCGTCGAGCAAGTGTTCGGCAGCGACGGCGTCGACCGCCTGATCAGCCGCATGGAAGACAGCAACAGCCGCGAGTACCAGCAAGCCTGCGCAGGTGCCGAAAGCCTGGAAGACAAGGTGCGCATCCTTGTGCAATTGCGTGAGCGCGCAGGCTACATGGCCGAGATCCAGGCCGACGGCGACAACTGGCTGATCGTCGAGAATCACTGCCCCATCTGCATCGCAGCCAGCCGTTGCCAAGGTTTCTGCCGCAGCGAGCTGCAGGTGTTCCAGGCGGCGATCGGCGAGCAAGGGCTGGTGGAACGCTGCGAGCACCTGATCTCGGGGGACCGGCGCTGCGTCTATCGCATTTCGCCGAAGTAGTCCCCCACGCAGTGCTCGTCACGCTACTCCATCAGATCCGCCGCCTGCCCTTCAGCACCGGGACGGTGGTCTGGGCGATCTCCACCTGTACCTGATCGCGCCGCGTATTGGCCGCCAGTTCCGCCAGCGTCGGCTGGCTGAACAGCAACCTCGCATCGGCGTGCAAGCCGGCCTGGCGCATGCGCGCCACCAGGCTGACCGCCAGCAGCGAATGCCCGCCCAACTCGAAGAAATTGTCGTCGCGACCGACCTGCTCGATCTTCAGCACTTCGGTCCAGATCTGCGCCAGCGTCTGCTCTAGCTCATCGCGCGGTGCCTGGTAGGCCCGGCTGATTACCGCCGCAGCGCCCGGCACCGGCAAGGCGTTGCGATCGACCTTGCCATTGGCGCTCAGCGGCAGCTCGGCCAGCAGCACGTAGGCCGACGGCACCATGTAGGCCGGCAGGCGCGCCAGCAGGTAGGCACGCAACGCTTCCAGCGCGGGCGCGGCGTGGCCATCGCGGCAGCTGGCATATGCCACCAGGCGATGATCGCGCACCAGCACAACGGCCTGGCCCAGGGCCGGGTGGCTCGCAAGTAGCGCCTCGATTTCGCCCGGTTCGATACGCAAACCATTGAGCTTGACCTGGAAATCGTTGCGGCCCAGGAACTCCAGCTCGCCATCGGCGCGGTAACGCACCAGGTCGCCGGTGCGATACAGCCGGTCACCGGCCACGAACGGGCTGGGAATGAAGCGTTCGGCCTGCAGGACCGGCAAGCCCAGGTAGCCACGCGCCACGCCTATGCCGCCGATGTGCAATTCACCAGGGCAGCCCACGGGTACAGGCCGGTCATGCTCATCGAGCACATACAGGCGCGTGTTGGCGATCGCCCGCCCGATCGGGGGAGCGTTGATGGGCAGTGGTTGCCCCGGCTCCAGCGTCCAGACGGTACTGTCGACGGTGGCCTCGGTGGGGCCATAGACATTGTGCAGGCGCACCTGGGGCAGTCGCTCGCGCACCCGCTGCGCCAGTGCCAGGGTCAGTTCGCCGCCACCGCAGAACAGATCGCGCAGGCTGGTGCAGCGCTCCACGCCCGGGGTGTCGAGGAATGCATGCAACAAGGCCGGCACGAACTTCACGGTGGTCACCCTGCGGGCCTCGATCAGTTGCGCCAGGTAGGCCGGATCACGGTGACCGTCGGGACGCGCCAGCACCAGACGCAGCCCCGCGCACAACGGCCAGAACAGCTCCCACACCGAACCGTCGAAACTGAACGGCGCCCGTTGCAGCAACGCATCATCGGCCTGCGGCGGGCACAGGTCGCTGCCCCAGCGCATCAGGTTGCACAGCCCGCGGTGCTCGACCATCACGCCCTTCGGCGTGCCGGTGGTGCCCGAGGTATACATGACATAGGCCAGGTGCCCGCCACCAAGCTCCGCCAGCGCGGGCGCCTGGTCGCTGTGCGCCTGCCAGGCGCCCTGGTCCAGGTCCACCAGCGGTGTTGGCTGGCCATCGAACAGGCCGCGGGTGGCGCCCTGCACCAACAGCGCCAGCGGTGCGCTGTCGGCGAGCAGGTAGTGCAGCCGCTCGTCGGGGTGGTCGGGGTCCAGCGGCACATAGGCGCCACCGGCCTTCAGCACGCCCAGCAGGCCGACGATCAGCGCCACGCCGCGCTCGAGGCATACGGCGACCCGGGTGTCGGGCCGCACGCCGAGGCCGATCAAGTGGTGCGCCAGGCGATTGGCCTGGGCGTCGAGCTCGCGGTAGGTCAGTTGCGTCTGTTCGGTCTGCAGCGCCACGGCATCCGGCGCACGCCTCACCTGGGCGGCGAACAGGGCAGGCAGATGCGGGTACCCAGGGTCCAGCGCCAGCTCGGTGGCGTTGACGATTTCCAGCAGGTAGCGGCGCTCGTCCTCCGGCAAGGTCGACAGCGATTCCAGCGCCACCGGGGCTTCGCTGGCCAGTGCCTCGGCCAAGACCCGCAGCGCGCACGACACATGCCCGAGCACGCGCTCGGCGCCCAGCTCACGGGGTGCGCGCACGCCCAGGCGCAAGGTATCGCCCTGCTCGTCCACGGTCAGCACCAGGGCATGGCTGTGCACCTCGCTGGCCTCAAGCAGCGTCACGCCCGGCAACGATGCAGTCTGCGCCGCGCCATGCCGATAATTGAGCAGGCTGTCGAACAGCGCCACGCCGGCCGGCAGGCCGCTGCAGCGTTGGGCCAGGACCAATGGCGCGTCCTCATGCGCAAGCAACTCCGCCAGCTGGCCGTGGATTCCAGCCAAGGCCTGGGCCACGTTGCGTTCCACCAGTGACACCCGCAGCGGCAGGCTGTTGATGAACATGCCCAGCGCTCGGTCGGCGCCCTCGCCGGCCATCATCCGGCCCAGCAACACGGTGCCGAATACCACTTCGTCACGGCCGCCCAACGCCCCCAGCACCTGCGCCCAGGCCAGATGCATCAAGCTGCCGAGGCCAACGTCATGCTGGCGCGTGCTCTGGCGCAGGGTGGCGGCCAGGGCCTCAGGCAAGTCGACGACGCAGGTTTCGACATGCGCCATCACAGCCGGCCCCTCAGCCATGCCGGCCAACCGCGGCGGCGCCTCTGCCCCGGCCAAGGACTCGCGCAGGTAGCATTCATGGCTCGCCTGCCGGCTCTCATCGCGGCTCAACGCCACGTAGTTGCGGTAAGCCACCGGGACAGGCAGTGCATGACCTTCGCCTGCCATCAGCGTCGCCAATTCAGCAAACAGCACCTGTACCGAGACCGCGTCGTTAACCAGGTGGTGGAAATACAGCAGGCCCAACCATCGCGCCTGGGTACTGTCCTCCACACAGCTCAAGGCCATCATCGGCGCCTGGCGCAAGTCCAATCGCAGCCCCTGTTCGCGCAGCCGCACGGCCGCTTCGCCAGGTCCGGGCCCGAGGACGTTCACTTGCAGCCCGGCCTGGCGCCACACCACCTGCTGGGGCTGCGCCAGGCCTTCCCAGGCCAGGCTGGTGCGCAGGATATCGTGACGTTCGATGACCCCGGCCAGGGCCTGGTTGAACGCCTCCAGCGCCGCCCTGCTGTCGAAGGCGAACAGCGCCTGTTGCAGGTAGGGATCGCGCTCGTCGGTGAGATGGTGGTACAGCAATCCTTCCTGCAATGGTGCCAGGGGGTAGATCTCCTGCACATTGGCCGCGCCGCCCGGAACCGTGCCGACGATCTGGTCGATGCTGGCCTGGTCGAGGTGGGTCAAGGCCAGCATCTCGGGGGTGATGCGCTGGCAACCCGGCGGCACACGATTGGCCGGTACCGCTTGTGCGGGGGCGCTGCCCAGCGACGCGGCGAGGCTGGCCAGGGTCGGCTGGCCGAACAGCACCTGGGCATCGGCGTGCAGCCCTGCCTGGCGCATGCGCTCGATCAGGCGTACCGCCAGCAGCGAATGGCCCCCCAGTTCGAAGAAGTGATCATGCCGCCCGATCTGCTCCACCTCCAGCAATTCGGCCCACAGCGCAGCCAAGCGCTGTTCGAGGTCGCCCTGCGGCGGTTCGTGGCTGCGCCGTACCAAGGCTTCACGGTTCGGTGCCGGCAAGGCGCGCCGGTCGAGCTTGCCATTGGTGGTGAGCGGCCAGGCCGCCATCGCCACATAGGCCGTCGGCAGCAAGGCCGCAGGCAAGCGCTTGCGCAGGTGCTCGTGCAGGTCCAGCGGGTCAAGCACCTGCCCTGCTACATACCAGGCCACCAGTTGCCCGTCACGCAGCAGCACCACGGCCTCGCGCACATTCTCATGGCAGCCCAGCGCGCTCTCGATCTCGCCCAACTCCACTCGCACCCCACGAATCTTCACCTGGTCGTCACTACGGCCCAGGTATTCCAGAGTGCCCTCGGGCAACCAGCGCACCAGGTCTCCTGTGCGGTACATCCGCGCCCCGGGCTGCTGGGTGAAGGGGTCGTCGAGGAAGCGTTCGGCGGTAAGATCCGGGCGGTTCAGGTAGCCACGGGCGACCCCCGCGCCACCAATGTACAATTCGCCGACGGCGCCCACCGGCAGTTGCCGCCCCTGGGCGTCCAGCACGTATAGCCGCGCATTGGCCACCGGCGCGCCGATATGCAGCACCTGCCCCGGGCATACCTCGCCAGCGCTGGCGACCACCGTGGCCTCGGTCGGGCCGTAGTTGTTGATGATCCGGCAACCTCGCTCCCGCGCCAGGCGCCGCAGGCGGTCGCCGCCGACCAGCAAGGTCTGCAAGGTCGGGTGTGGCTCGCCCTGGGCGAAGGCGTGTTCGGCCACGGGCGTGGGCAGGAAGCTGACCTGCAGCGGCTGGGCGCGCCACCAGCGCAGCAGCGCATCGATATCCTCGCCCCCCTCGCCCACCGGCGCCAGGTGCAGCGTCGCGCCGGCGCACAGGGCTGGCCAGACTTCCCAGGCCATGGCATCGAAGCCGAAACCGGCCAGGCTGGAGGTATGGCTGTTAGGGCGCAGATCGAAGGCGGCGCAGTGCCAGTCGACCAGGTTGGCCAGCATGCGGTGCTCGACCATCACGCCCTTGGGTTGGCCGGTGGAACCGGAGGTGTAGATCACGTAGACCAGGTTGGCGCCGGACAGCCGCTCTACCTGGGGGTTGGCCAGCCCAGCCGTGGCCGATAGCAGGCGGTCCAGCTCGATAACCGGCACGTTGGTGACCGGCAGGCGGTCACGCAGGTTTGAGAGGGTCAGCACCACCGTCGGTGCGCAGTCATCGATCAGGTACTGCAGGCGCTCGCTCGGGTGCGCCGGGTCCACCGGCACATAGGCCGCGCCGGCCTTGAGCACCGCAAGCAAGCCGACCAGGGTGTCCAGGCCACGCCGGGCGAGCACCGCCACCCGCTGCTCTGGCAGCACGCCCATGGCCAGTAGCTGCACGGCAAGCTGGTTGGCGCGGTCGTTCAGCTCGCCATAGCTCAGGCTGCGCCCCTGATGCACGGCGGCCGTCGCCTCGGCGCGTGTTGCGGCCTGGGCTTCGATACGGCGGTGAATCAGGGTCGGGCCCTCGGGGTCTTGGGCGGTGGCGTTCCACTGGCGCAGGCGCTGGTGTTCCTCGGCAAGCAACAGGTCGTAGCTGTCGATGCCCGCCTGGGGTTGCTCGAGCCCTTGGGCCAGCACATGAAGCAGGCGCGTGCTGAACACCTCGACGTCCTCGGGTGCCAGCCAGGCCTGGTTGTACACCAAGTGCAGCCAGGCCTTGCCATTGTGCGGGTTACTGCGCAGGTAGAGCGACAACGGCGTGGGTTCGTGGTCGTTGCACACCTTGACGCTGTGCGCGCCGAGGCTGCCGTAACGCAAGTCGTGGCGCTCTTGCTCGTAGGACACGGTGATCTCGAACAACTGCCCGCGCGCCTCGCGGGACAAGCCCAGCGCACGGTTTAACTCGCTCAGCGGCAAGCGCTGGTGGCGCAGGTCACGCCTAAGCGCATCGCCGATGCCGCGTACCAACTCGGCGAAGCTCAAGGTCCTGCCGAAGTCCATGCGCAAGGCGTTTACCTGAACGAACAGGCCCAGCGTGGCCTTGGCCCGCGCACTTCCACGGTTGCGCACCGGCAGGCCGACCACCCAGTCGTCGCGCTGCCAGGCCCTGGCGCAGCACACATGCAAGGCTGCCAGCAGCACATGGGCTACCGACCCTTGCAGCGCGTCGGCCAGGTTCTGCATTCGGGCCAGCAGGGCACCATCGAAACTGCGCTCCAGGGCATGGCTTGGCGTGGCGCCAAGGGGCAGCCCCCGCTCTCTGGGCCGCAGCAGCGCATCCGGCAGCTGTGCGTAGCGCCCCAGCCAGTAAGCCAGATCGCGTTGTTGGCGGGCCGATCCCTGGTAGGCCTGGTCATCTTCGATGAACGCCTTGTAGGACGGTGCCGTGCCTGGCAATACCTGCCCCTGCTCAAGCAGGCCGTAGTACTGACCCAGCAGATGGAGCAGTTGCTCAAGGCCCCAGCCGTCGAGGATCAAGTGATGAGCCTGCGCCATCAGCAAGCTGCACTCGGCATCGATGTGCAGCACTGCCATGCGCAGCAGCGGCCCGGTGTCGAGGGTGAAAGGCTGCTGCAGCAAAGTCTTGGCCAGGCACTGCGCAGCTGCGAACGCCGCCGTCTGCCCGCGCAGATCGTGCACGTCCAGTGGCACCCTCATCTGGGGCAGGAAGCGCTGGCGGGCCACGCCATCCTCCCCGGCCTCAGGCACCAGCACCATGCGCAGCCCGTCGTGCAGCCCAACCAGATGGTCCAGCGCGCGCCGCAGCAGGTCGCAGTCAACAGTGCCATCGAACGCGAGATAGCCGCCGACATTGTAGAGCGGTGAGTCGCCATGGCTGATCTGGTCGAGCCAGATGTCGCGCTGGGCGCAGGTCAGGGGGAATGTGTCGGCGGCGGACATGGCGTGGATCTTCCTTGAAACAGGGGGCGTCCACGGATTCAAGCACCCCCCCAAGCCCATGTATGGCCCCCCAAACCCGGACAATGGCAAGGGTGCTTTTGCTCGGCCTGAGCCTGCGGAATCTTTTGTAGGACATTGACGCTACCGGGCAGCCGACAGCGGCCTACTCGCATGCGCGAACGTGGCGAACGCCGCCGATCTCGCCGCTTACCAGCACGAATTGTCCGACAATCCATTGATTCACAGGGTCTATAGGCGGCGAAACACCGACTTTTCTTATCGGATTAATTGGCATTTCCTGTCCCCGCTTTCCGCTACAGACGCAGGCTCGGAGCCTGCTATTCAATAGCGCCAAGCCCCAGCACAGAGAGGACTCGACCGCGAGACCCGCCGCGTTACCGGATCAAGGAAGACAAGCACATGAAGCTGATCGACAGCCTCGAACACTGCCACGACCCGCACTTGTACCTGCAACTGGGGGCACTGGTTGCCAGCACCGGCGATAGCACCTTCGCCGAACAGATGCTCCAGCTGATCGGCGACCAGGTGCCGATCCATCGGCTCGACCTCAGCGAGTGGACCCTCGACAGCGACCAGGCCAGCATCCGCCAGGTCAAGGTACTGGGCAGTGCCGGCCGCCCCGAGGAAACACCGGTTCAGGAGCCTCTGCGCCACCCCCTGCTGCAAAGCATCATGCGCATGGAAGACCCGCTGCTGATCCAGATAAACGCCCCCGTGCACCAGTGCAACCTGGTATCGCGCAGCGGCAACCGACGTTGGGTCATCTGCTGCCAACGGTTACGCAGCGAGGGAATGTTTTCTTTGGCCGAGCTGTCGCTGCTCAAGCGCCTGTCCGACACACTGCTGCCGTTGGTCGAGCATCACGCCCAGCTGTTCCTGCAGGCGGCCAATCGCCGACCGGGCGGCCTGCTGCCCGATGAGGCCGGGTCGCTGCGCCAGGTGTTCACCGAGCGCCTGGAGCAAGACGCAATCCGCCTGTCCAGCCGCGAGCAGGAGGTGTGCATCGGCCTGCTCACCGGCGGCACGGTGCCACAGATGGCCCAGCGCCTGAACGTGAAGAGCAGCTCGATCGAGACCTACCTCAAACGCGCCACCGCCAAGCTCGGTGTCAGCGGACGCCACGGCCTGGCCCGCTGGATGGCCGGCACCTGAACCCAGAGACCCTGCCATGCCGCGAATCACCCTGCCCTTGCTTGCTCTTGTACTGTCCGGCTGCAGCCTGGCCCCCGACTACCAACGCCCTCCCTCTCCTAGCGCCGAGCAATACCCAAGCGGCCCCGCCTACAGAGGCGGACCGTCTACCACGGCGCTGCCTCGCGACTGGCCGGGAGTGTTCCGCGACCCGGTACTGCGCCAACTGCTGGACACCGCGCTGGCCAACAACCGCGACCTGCGCGTGGCCCTGCTCAATACCGAAGCGTACCGCGCTCAGTACCGCATCCAGCGCGCCGAACTGCTGCCGAAGATCGCCGCCAATGCCCAGGGCACGCGCCAGTATCTGCCCCGGCGACGTACCGGTGGCGAGGGCGTGATCAGCACCCAGCAATCGGCCACCGTCGGCATCAGCGCCTACGAACTGGACCTGTTTGGCCGCCTGCGCAGCCTCAGCGACCAGGCCCTGCTGACCTACCTGGCCACCGACGAAGCCCGGCGCGGCGCCGAGCTCAGCCTGATCAGCAGCGTTGCTGGCGCCTACCTGACCTGGCGCGCCGACCAGGAGTTACTGGCCCTGTCGCGCCAGACCTTGCAGGCCGACGAGAAAAGCCTGCGCCTGACCCAACGCCAGCGCCGCACCGGCACGCTGTCGGCGCTCGACCAGATCCAGGCCACCACCCGCGTCGACAGCACCCGCGCCGCCGTGGCGCGCTATACCCGCCTGGCCGCCCAGGATCTCAACCAGTTGCAGCGCCTGGTCGGCGCGCAGGTCGATGAGCACTTGCCGCCCCTGCCCCTGGCCGACGAGCAGATCGCCCGGGTGCCGGCCGGCCTGCCCGCCGACCTGCTGCAACGCCGGCCCGATATCCGCCAGGCCGAATACCAGTTGCAGGCCGCCAACGCCAACATCGGCGCGGCACGGGCGGCGTTCTTTCCGAGCATCAGCCTGACCGCCAAC
This sequence comes from Pseudomonas sp. PONIH3, assembly GCF_002934345.1. Taxonomy (NCBI): domain Bacteria; kingdom Pseudomonadati; phylum Pseudomonadota; class Gammaproteobacteria; order Pseudomonadales; family Pseudomonadaceae; genus Pseudomonas; species Pseudomonas sp. PONIH3. The sequence continues at coordinate 6,119,605 of NZ_CP026386.1, read as the reverse complement.
GCCGGCAGCAGCAGCCGCGAGCTGGCCGACCTGTTCGATGCCGGCACCGGCAGCTGGCTGTTCCAACCGCAAGTGAACATGCCGCTGTTCAATGCCGGCAGCCTGCGCGCCAGCCTCGACTACGCCAAGCTGCAAAAGGACATGCAGGTGGCGCGCTACGAAAAATCGATCCAGACCGCCTTCCAGGAGGTGGCCGATGGGCTGGCGGCGCGTACCACCTACCAGCAGCAACTGCAGGCCCAGCGCGACCTGGTCGAGGCTAGCCAGCGCTATCACGACCTGGCCGAGAACCGCTACCGCACCGGCATCGATAGCAGCCTGACGTTCCTCGATGCGCAGCGCTCGCTGTTCAGCGCCCAGCAAGGCCTGATCAGTGATCGCCTGGCGCAGTTGCTGGCCGAGGTCAACCTGTTCACCGCGCTGGGCGGCGGCTGGGACGAAGCACCGGGGCTGGCCTACCAGCGCTCGGCGGTCCTGCCGAAGTAGACCGATGGCGACACCCCGAGGGTACGGCGGAACATCGCGCTGAACGCGCTTGGGCTGTCGTAGCCCAGGTCCAGCGCCACCTCCAGCACCGACTGCCCGGCCGCCAGGGCATCCAGGCTGGCCAACAGGCGCATGCGCCGCAGCCACTGCACCAGGCTCAGGCCGGTCTCGCGTTGGAAGGCGCGGGTCAGGGTACGCGGGTTCAGGCCACTGTGGGCCGCTGCGCGGGCCAGGCCCCAGTCCTCGGACGGCGCCTGGCGCAGCGCCTCGCACAACCTTTGCAGATGCGCTGAATGCGGGCTTGGCACATGCAGGGCGAACACCGGGAGCACGCGGATTTCATCGAGTATGAGTTGCATGATTCGCGCCTCGCGGCCTTGCGCCGGATGATCAGGAGCTATGTCCATTGCCCGGATGATCAGCTCGCGCAGCAACGGCGAGATCTCGATCACCTGGCATTGGCGCGGCAGGTCCGGGCGCGCGCCCGGGTCGACGAACAGGGTGCGCATGCGCACCACGCCGGCCATGCGCAGTTCGTGTTCGACGGCCGCCGGTACCCACACGCCTCGCCCCGGCGGGACCACCCAGTTGCCCTCGCGGGCACTGACCGTGACCACGCCACTGATGGCATGGATCAACTGGGCGCGATCATGGCAGTGCGGGGCGATGTGCTCGCCATGGCGGTAGTTCTCGGCGAGCGGCAGGATGATCGGGCGCGGCATCGATGCGGGGCCTGGCAAATGTGGATGGAGGATTATGGCGATGCGGCGGGTAAAGGGGAAATCTGGGGATTGCAGATGAGGGAGTGTTTCGAGGTGTTCGGCGAAAGTGTTGCGGCGTTCTTGAGATCGAGCGCCGCGCGGGCGGCGCTCGATCTCACAGGCGCTGCAAGGCAGTCGCCCAATCCCCTGCACAACTCCGAATCAGCAGCCCTTCGCCGCTTCCCGCGCCGAAACCGGCACGTCGAAAACCTTGTCGAAGCCCCACTGGAACACGAACGCGTAGACGAAGAAGAACACGAACAACGCCAGGTTGGTGACCAGCGCCGCCCACAGGCCGATATCCAGCCAGTACGCCACCAGCGGCAGCAGGATCAGCACCAGCCCGCCCTCGAAACCCAAGGCATGCAGCAGGCGCCGCAGCAAGGTGCGGCTGCGCTGGTGCTGGCGCGCCTCCCAGCGCTCGAAGGCCCAGTTGTAGGCCATGTTCCAGCTCATCGCGATGCCCGACATGAGGATCGACAATACCGTCGACTGCGCCATGCCCGCGCCGAATGCCAGCTCCAGTACCGGCGCCACGCAGGCCACGGCGATGGCCTCGTAAAGGATGGCCTGGACGACCTTGCGCGCCTTGCCTTGCATGTTCAGCTCCCTGAAGAAAAGACCTGCAAAACTACAAGAAGAACGCCGCAAGAAAAAGTCAGAAATACTTTATTGACTGACCGTTCAATCAAGAAAAATTAGCATAAACGTTTCCGCAACACCCACCCCTGGCGTCCGGCGCCTTCCACCACCGGCATTACCCATGCCCCGCGCCCGCTCGGCCACGGCCTGCCCGGCACTCGCCGCAGGCATGCCGCGCATTGGACAACCCTGTGATCCACTGCTTGTATCTATGACTGCAAGCAGCGACACGTCGTACAACTTCGTCCAGGGAATCGAACGAGGAACTACACGATGGCTTACACCGTGATGATGGTATTCGGTACCCGCCCCGAAGCGATCAAGATGGCCCCGCTGGCCCGCGTCCTGCGCGACTGGCCCGAGGTCGACCTGCAGATCTGCTCCACCGGCCAGCACCGCGAAATGCTCGAACAGGTCCTCACCGCCTTTGGCCTCGAGGTCGACCAGGAGCTGCAGGTGATGACCCAGAACCAGACCCTCAACGGCCTGGCCCGCGACCTGCTGGACAAGCTCGACCAGGCCTATGAACAGGTCAGGCCCGATATCGTCCTGGTCCACGGCGATACCACCACCAGCTTCATCGCCTCGCTGGGCGCCTTCCACCGTCACATTCCCATCGGCCATGTCGAGGCCGGCCTGCGCACCGGCAACCTGCAGCAGCCCTGGCCCGAGGAAGCCAACCGGCGCTTGACCGGCGTGCTCGCCGACCTGCACTTCACCCCCACCCGCGACTCCGACGCCAATCTGATCCGCGAAGGGGTGCCGCCCGAGCACATCGAGGTCACCGGCAACACGGTGATCGACGCCCTGCTGTGGATGCGCGACAAGCTGAACAAGGACAACTGGCGCCCCGCCGCCGACTCCCCGCTCAATGTGCTGCGCGACGACCAGCGCATGGTGCTGATCACCGGCCACCGCCGGGAGAACTTCGGCAGCGGCTTCGAACGCATCTGCCTGGCCCTGGCCGAACTGGCCCTGCGCTACCCGGACGTGCAGTTCCTCTACCCGGTGCACCTCAACCCGCAGGTGCAGCACGCGGTGTACAGCGTGCTCTCGGGCCGCGACAACATCCATCTGGTCGCGCCCCAGGACTACCCGCACTTCGTCTGGCTGATGAACCGCGCGCACATCATCCTCACCGACTCCGGCGGCGTGCAGGAAGAGGCCCCCGCGCTGGGCAAGCCGGTGCTGGTGCTGCGCAAGGTCACCGAGCGCCCCGCGGTGCTCAAGGGTGGCACGGTCAAGCTGGTCGGCACGCTCACCGAGTGCATCGTCCAGGAGACCAGTCAGTTGCTGGACGATCCGGTCGCCTATGAGCGCATGGCCCAGGTCTACACCCCCTTCGGCGACGGCCACGCCAGCGAGCGCATCGCCGAACGCCTGAGCCGCTGGTTCGCCGAGCAATCCGCCGCACGGGACAACGCATGAGCCTGGCCTTCATCGATTTCCTCACCTACGTCCTGTTCGGCCTGAAGATCCTTGCCATCGTCCTGGCGACGCTGATGTTCCTGCTGGGCCTGGACGACCTGTTCATCGACCTGTGCTACTGGGGCCGCAAGCTGATCCGACGTTTCCGCATCTACGACAAGTTCGACAAGGCCGATGAGAAGCGCCTGTTCGAGGTGCCGGAAAAGCCCCTGGCGATCATGGTGCCGGCCTGGAACGAGGTCGGCGTGGTCGGCGAGATGGCGCGCCTGGCCGCCTCCACCATCGACTACGAGAACTATCAGATATTCGTCGGCACCTACCCCAACGACCCGCAGACCCAGGCCGACGTCGACGCCGTGTGCCTGCACTACCCCAACGTGCACAAGGTGGTCTGCGCCCGTCCCGGCCCCACCAGCAAGGCCGACTGCCTGAACAACATCATCGACGCCATCCTGCGTTTCCAGCAGGACGCGCGCATCGAGTTCGCCGGTTTCATCCTGCATGACGCCGAGGACGTCATCTCGCCCATGGAACTGCGCCTGTTCAACTACCTGCTGCCGAACAAGGACATGATCCAGATCCCGGTGTACCCCTACGCCCCGGAATGGAAGGGTTTCACCGCCGGCCACTACGTCGACGAGTTCGCCGAGAACCACGGCAAGGACGTCATCGTGCGCGAGGCGCTCACCGGCCAGGTGCCCAGCGCCGGGGTCGGCACCTGCTTCAGCCGCCGGGCGATCAGCGCGCTGCTGGAGGACGGCGACGGCATCGCCTTCGATGTGCAGAGCCTCACAGAAGACTACGACATCGGCTTCCGCCTCAAGCAGAAAGGCATGAAATGCATCTTCGCCCGCTATTCCATTACCGACCCGGCGCTGGCCCTCAAACAGGAGTGGCGCCCCGGCATGAGCCGCGAGTTCGCCCAGGTGATCTGCGTACGCGAGCATTTCCCCCGTGACTGGCAGCACGCCATCCGCCAGAAATCGCGGTGGATCGTCGGCATCGTGTTCCAGGGCACCAGCAACCTCGGCTGGAGCCGCAAGGGCGCGCTCAACTACTTCCTCTGGCGCGACCGCCGCGGGCTGTTCGCCTACCTGCTGAGCTTCCTGGTCAACCTGTTGCTGCTGGTGCTGCTGGCGATGTGGCTGGTCACGGTGATCGCGCCGGAGTCGTGGCGGTTCATGTCGATCCTCAGCGACAGCACGCTGCTCAGCACCTTGCTGTGGCTCAACGGCCTGCTGCTGTTCAACCGCCTGTTCCAGCGATTCTGGTTCGTAACCCGCTACTACGGCGTGTTCGAAGGCCTGCTCTCGGCACCACGGATGATGTGGAGCAACTTCGTCAACTTCTTCGCCAACCTGCGCGCCCTGCGCCAGGTGATGGAGATGGGCGATTCGCGGCGGGTGGCCTGGGACAAGACCACCCACGAGTTCCCTGCCCTCGCCGCCCCGGCACGCACCCCGCTGGGCCATCGCCTGGTGGAGAAAGGCCTGATCAGCGAAGAACAGCTGGAGCAGGCCATCACCAGCCCGGTACGCCGACGCCTCGGCCGCGAGCTGCTGCTGCGCGGCTGGCTCACCAGCGAGCAGCTGGTCGAGACCCTGGCCGAGCAACTGGACCTGCCCTGGGCACCGCTCAATCCGTTCAAGATCGCCCCGGCGCTGATCGCCAAGCTGCCGCGCAAGCTCGCCACCCACTACGGCGTGCTGCCGGTGGACGAAGACGGCGACACCCTGGTGCTGGCCAGCGAAAGCCCGGTCAGCCAGGTCTCGCTGGGGGTCATCAGCCGCCAGCTCAAGCGCCCGGTGCGTGCCCGCCTGGCGCCGCAGGGGCGCGTAACCCTGGGCCTGCGCTATCACTACCCGAGCCCCTGGCAGAAACCCGAGACCCGGGAAATGCTCGAGGTTCTCGAACGTCACCAGGACGATGCCGCGCTGCTGGAGAGGGTCGGCACCCACCAGGTGATGCTCGGTTCGCTGCTGCAGGTGCGCGGCATGGTGCCGGTGACCCTGTTCAACCAGGCCCTGATCGACTTCAACCCTGAGCAGCAGAGCCTGGGCGAACACCTGATCGCCCGCGGCATCATCACCGAGGAGGTGCTGCAGCAAGCCCTCGCCGAGCAGGCCAGCGAACAGCAGGCCGCCTACGACCTGACCCGGGAGGTGGCATGACGCCCCGTCTTTCCCTGACCATCGCCAGCCTGCTGCTGTGTTCTTCCGCCTTGGCCGCGCCGACCAAGCCGATGACCGACTTCCAGCGCTTCACCAGCTACCCGTTCATGGAGCGTGGCTATCGGGAGGCGCAGAAGGACAACTGGGCCGAGGTCGAGCGCCTGACCCGCCACGTGCTGGGGCGCGTGCCGAACAACAACGAAGCCCGCGCCTTGCTGGCCGAAGCCCTGGCCCATCAGCGTCGCTACAAAGAAGCCGAGGCCATCGCCGAGGACCTCGACGACAATCCCGAACACGCCGATGCCCTGCTGGAGCTGCGCCTGACCTGGATCGAACAGGACCCGCCGGCCGCGAGCCAGGTGGAGGCCTGGCTCGCCGACAGCCAGGGCCAGCAGCGCGTGCGCCTGTGGCAGGCCTACAGCGTCAGCCTGGCCAAGTTCGGCGGCGCGGCCAAGGCCCTGGAGTGGCTCAACCATCTGCCGGTACGCGACGATGGCATGGTGCTGCGCATGACCCGGGCCAACTTCGCCGAGCAGTTGCGCAACTGGGGAGAGACCATCGACCAGCTGCAGCCGCTGGCCGACCAGGGCCAACTGCCCCCGCAGGACTGGCAGCGCCTGGCCAATGCGTATATCCAGCAGCTCGATGAAAAGGGCCTGAACTCACTCCTGGCCAGCGCACCTTCCCAGGACGCGGCGACCCGCGCCCGCCTGGCCATGGCCAACCGCGCCATCGCCATGGGCCACAACCAGCAGGCCGAGCGCTGGCTGCAGAGCCTGCCCGCCGAGCAACTGCAGCACCCCGAGCAGCGCCAGCAGCTGTGGGAGCTGGCCCGTGAAGGTGATGATGCGCCGCTGGTGCGCCAGCTGAGCAATGAACTGCAACGCCCGTGCCTGGAGACCGTCGACTGGCTGTCCCACAAGGACCTGAAGCTGGCCCGCGAGCAGCTCGGCCAATGCCAGGCCCGCGACAATCCGCGCAGCTATGCCATCCTCAGGCAACGCCTGTATGGCGACCCCGCGCAGCCTGCGCAACCGCGCACCGCGGCGCAGTGGGAGCAACGCTACCGACAGACCGGCGATCTCGCCGCCCTGGAACAAGCCAGCTTCATGCTGCTCGAAAGCGGCCAGAGCGAGCGCGCCCGGCAGCTGCTCGACAACGCCTACGCGCGTCATCAGGGCAGGCTGACGCCCTCGCTGCTGCAACGCCTGGGCAACCTCTACGCACGCAACGACGGCCCGCTGGACAGTCCGCGCATGCTTGCCCTGGTGCCACGAGTCGATGCCGTCACCCGTGGCCAGCTACTGGGCCGCCTGGCCGAAGCCGGCCAGTGCGACGCCGTGCGCAAGGCCATCCCGGCCACCCCGGTCGAAGCCGGGCAGTATCGCGCCCTGGGGCGCTGCGCCATGCCTGATCAGCCAGGCGAAGCGGTGGTCTACTACCAGGCAGCCGAACGCCTGGGCGATAGCGGCAGTCGCCTGCCCCTGGCCTACGCCCTGGAAGCCTCCGGCGACTCCCAGGCGGCGCTGCCGATCTGGAACAGCCTGCCGGCCAGCGCCTGGACCGACAATGCGCGCCTGACCGCCGCCCGTGGCGCGCTGAACGCCGGTGACGCCAACGCCGCCCGCCGCCACTGGGATGCGGCGGCGCACCAGAGTGCCGACGACTGGGCGCTGGGCGCCGCCATTGCCCAGCGCCAGGGCGACCCGCAGCAGGCCCTGGCCTTCCAGCGCGAAGCGCTGCGTCATGCTCCGCGCGCCGATCACTACTACGCCGCCGCCGGCACCGCCCAGCAGGCTGGCGACAGCGCCCAGAGCAGCGCCTGGCTGGCCGAGGCCGTGCGCCTGGCGCCCGACCAGCCGCGTTACCGCGCCGACTACGGCATGCGCCTGGCAGGCTCGGCGGACAAGCAGCAACGCCGCCAGTCCATACCCTACCTGGAGCGCGCCACCCGCGACTTCCCCGAGGACTACCGCCTGGGCGAGACCCTGGCCCTGCGCTACGACGAGGTCGAGGACAGTGCCTCGGCCCGCCGCGAGCTGCGCCGGGTACTGGACGTGGAGCGCAACCTGGTCGACGGCGACGATGAGTACGGCAGCCTGGAGGCGCGCAAGTACCGCCAGCGCCGCGCCCATGAATCCCTGTCGCGCCGCGACAGCATCACCCTGGCCAGCACCTGGTCGCCCGCCGGCACCTCGACCAACGACAAGTTCCTCGACACCGGCGAACGCAGCGGCACCTCGCGCCGGGCCCGCTCGCAGAACGTGCAACTGGCGATGTGGGACCACGCCCTGGGCGAAGAGCCCAGCCGCAATGGCAGCACCCTGTCGGTGTATGGCCGCGTGCTGTTCGGTGGCCAGAGCCGCACCGACTACGCGCAGAGCATGGGCACCGGTGTTGGCCTGCGCTACAAGCCGCTCGGCCAGGCCAACCTCAACCTGTACGCCGAGCTGTACCACCAGCGCCAGATCGACAGCACGCACTACAGCGGCCTGAGCCTGGGCGAACTGCTCAGCCCGGCCAAGGTCGGCGGCAACTGGGGCGACCTGCGTCACAACGCCGAATCGAGCAACGACCTGCTGCTGCGCGCCACGGCTTCGTTCCTGGATCAGGGCAAGTACCGCAACGACTGGCGTATCGACGAGGACGACTGGGACGAGCGCTTCCTCTACCTCGACGCCGCCTGGTGGACCCGCGCCGGCGACCATGCCTGGCTGTCGCGCTTCCAGCAGGGCCATGCGTGGAAACTGCCCAGCCAGTCGCCGCAGACGATCATGCCCTACGGCTTCCTCGAGTTTGCCAGCCAGGACCCAAGCAACGACTGGCGCCAGGACGCCCGCGCCGGGGTCGGCGTACGTTGGCAGTGGTGGTTCGACGACGACCGCTACAACGCCTATCGCGGCTCGCTGAAAGTACGCGCCGAGTACCAGCAGGCACTGGGCGGCAACCTCTACGAACGCGGCAACGGCGTGCTGCTGGGTGTGGAGATGAACTTCTGATGCGTAGCTTCCTGGCTCTCTGCCTGCTGATCCTGTGGCTACCCGCCCAGGCCGACCAGCGCCTGTTCTACCAACCGCTCAACCGTGACGCGAACGTCACCCCGGCGCAGTGGCAAAACCTGTGGCGAGCTACCGTGGCCCAGGGCGGCAAGACCCTGATCGTGCAGTGGAGCGCCTACGGCGACAGCGACTTTGGAGGCTCCGAGGGCTGGCTGGCCGGGAGTCTGCGCGAAGCGCGGGCCCAAGGCCTCGAGCTGGTGCTCGGTCTGTACATGGATCCGGCCTACTACCAGCGCCTCGAACAGCTCGACGGCGAAGGCCTGAACAGTTACTTCAAGGCGCAGCTGGGACGCTCGCTCACCCAGTACCAGCAGCTCAAGGCCGAATGGGCGCTGCCGGTGGCCGGCTGGTACCTGCCCATGGAACTGGACGACCTGCACTTTCGCGACCCGGCCAGGCGCAATGCGCTGCACACGCAATTGCAGGCTTTCAACCGGCAACTGGACAAGCCCTTGCATATCAGCGCGTTCAGCGCCGGCCAGCTGTCGCCGCGGGTCAATGGTGCGTGGCTGGAGCAGTTGGCCAGCCTTGGCCTGAACGTCTGGTGGCAGGACGGCGCCGGCACAGGCCGCCTGGCGCCGCTGGTACGCCAAGGCTACGAACAGGCCCTGCCCTGCCGGGTGGGCATCGTGCGCGAGGCATTTCGCCAGGTCAGCAAACCTGGCCAAGCGTTCCGTGCCGAGCCAGTGGAGCCGATACTGCGCGCTGATTGCCATGCCGAGGCGGTGTTCGCATTACGCTATCGGCCATGGGCGAAGGGCGTACTGCTGCTTAACTGATCGAACAATCACAATGCTGGACCGCGTTCTTTACTTCTTAATCGAGGGGAAGCCGAATCTGGTCAATCTACCAAGGTCGCCCCTACTGTAACGTTTAGGGCCCGCTGGCGGGGTGCGAGGAGGTGATTCGCTCTGGATACTCAAGAGCGGCTCTGGCGTAGGTGACCGTCTTCTGGCACGCTTCTGGGGGACAGGTGGCATTTCCCCGGCCGTGGGTGGCGCAGGAGAAATCACATGCAGCCGCATGTTTTCAGCAGGGCTCTGCTGGTTTTTCCCAAATGCGCGATTATCTTCATGTGCTTGAACACCGCCAGCCACTACAGATACTAACGTCAGGAACGCTGCCCCCGCCTTGGCATATGGCAAACTTGGATGCTCAAATCCATTATCCGACAAAAATTGAGCGACTGTACCAACGGCTCCTGAACCAATCGAAGCCAAGAAAGCAACTTTCGTCCATCCTGAAACGGGCACCCCTCGCCGAGCCATTTCAGTCCACAGCGCTAGCGGCGCTATTACACCAACACTATTAACGGCGTACGAAAATATCCTTTCAGCGGTAGCGCCCGACAGATATCCTTCACTTGAGATAGCGGTAAGCCCTCCCCCATAGTAACCACTTGGATCGCGCAACCCTATCGGGTTCCCCGTGACATATGCATAACTGTTTACTCCTGCACGTCCGAACGGGCTATACCCAAGATCCGGCGAGTGAAAGCGCATGATCACAGGGTTGTAGACACGGTAGCCGTTGCCCAGGAAATACCAACCAACATCAACTTCACAGTGCTGGCCAGTGAATCCCGTTCGCGGCGTAGCCGGCACTTCCCTCTGGCCATAAGGACTATATTGAATGTCGGTTTTATCCATCCCAGACTGAGCGAACAACACGCTTTGGAGATGATCACTGGCGAGAAGCTTTCGTATCTGCATTTTCATATCACCTGGAAGTAATGTTTACTTGCGGTGGTTCAGGTAGAAAAAAACGACATGGACTGCCTGATCAAACTCGCGAAAGTCCAACCCTCTGAGTGCTTCGACATAAATGTCTTTCGCAGATCTTGAGCACGTCGCTGGATAGTCTCCATATCCTCCGGAGACCGCGTATTAACCCACCGCGTAATATCAACCTCAAGAGCATGTATCCTGGAATCGATTTCGCTAAGCGAAAACATTTTCGGCAGAACAACGCTGGAAGCATTTTCACTTTCATTCGCTCTACGCGACCCACGCCACCAGGACATTTCGGCTGCCTGATTCAAGCTATTATTGATACTCGCCTGCAACGTGCCCCTATTTCCACCAAGCGCTTCCACTTCCTGATATAAAGCCCTTAAGTCTTTGGGCAACGCTCCTGATGGAACACTGGAAACAACCGCAATTACATCATTTGCAGGAACAAAGCGTTCATCGTAGATAGTGGCCAGTCTCGGAGGTCGACTGACCTTTGCCCGCTCCCGACCAGTAAGATCCTGCCAGTTAACCGGATCCAGACCACAGTAGGCGTAGGCATTTATTCCCCCCCCCTCAAACGGACTCAACTGGTCGGGTGAAAGAAACACCATCAATGCCGAGTTGTACGCGCGATGACCGTTACCCATCAGGTACAAGCCCGTTGCCTCTTTGCGCTGGCCATTGAACGCCAACACAGCGTGCGCTGTGCAACTTTGGTGCACCCTGGCCGGCTCGAACCCAAATACAGCGTAGCTGCAACTGGATTGCATGCTTGCGCTATGGCGACGCACCACCGAACGTTGGGCATCGACGCACAGCAATTTCGAGGTGCGGTTGCTTGGAGATCCCTCCATCCTGATCATTCACCACGCTGGGAATTGGTGTCTGTTTGCCTGACTATGGTTCTGCACCTGATGCCATGCAACTAGCAAAAATGACAGGTGATTGCCGGTCGACAAAAAACAGCTACCCTCAGCAATTGAGTCGCAGTGATGCTTGCCTGTTGCGCCAACGGTTGGTGCACAACGTGCCTCCAGCATGACTCGTCAGGCCAAGGATCCCTCCTGCAACCATGTACAAGACCCTCGAAGCCCATATCCGCCAACAGGTCGCCCCCGCCGCCCTGCGCGCCGAGTTCCGTCAGCACGAATTCGAGGCCATGCGCCGCTTCTGCCTGCTGATCTTCTGTATCGGCATCGCCATCTGGCTGGTCTTCGACCTGATCGTCAGCTACCTCGGCGGCCAGGGCTTCACCTGGCTGTCCGGGGTGTTCATCGCCTTGCTGTGCAGCCTCACCGTGGTCTTGGCTTTCACCCGCAGGAGCCAGCATTTCGACGTGCTCAACCTGCTGTTCGTGACGGTGATCACCCTGGCCATGCGCCTGGTGATCGAGGGCATCCCCATCGCCCTGCGACCGGTATGGCTGGTACTTGGGGTCTCCACCGTGCTGTACACCGTGTCGGTGCTGCCGGTGCGACGCTGGTCATTCTTCTGCGCCATGGGCATCACCTGGGTCATGCTCAACCCCTTCTTCCACACCCGTATCGAAGCCCTGGAGCTCGAAGGCGCGATGCTGGTCAGCTACGCGGTGTGCCTCAGCGGGCTGGTGATCTACAGCTACCTGCGTATCCGCCAGGCCAAGCTGCACAACTTCTACCTGACCAAGGTACTGCTGGAGCAGGCCTATATCGACGCGTTGACCGACATCCCCAACCGTCGCTCGTTCATGGCCAAGGCCGAAAAGCAGCTGCGACAGGCCGGCGAACAGTACCTGGCGATGATCGACATCGACAATTTCAAGCAGGTCAACGACCGCTTCGGCCATGACATCGGCGACGAGGTGCTCAAGCGCGTGGCGGCGCACATAAAGGCGGCGATGATCGGCTACGAGATCGCCCGGCTGGGCGGCGAGGAATTCGCGATCTTCTTCCAGGGGCTGGACGAGGCCGCTGCCGAGCAGCAGGTCGCCGCGCTGTGCCAGCGGGTGCGCGAGGACCTCGGGGCACACCCGGTGACCATCAGCATCGGCCTGGCCCGGATCGATAGCGGCGATACCCTGAGCACGGCGCTGATCCGGGCGGACCAGGCACTGTACGAAGCCAAGCACACGGGCAAGGACCGCTTCGTCCGGTGGACTAACCGGCTGGCAAGCGAATCCTGAACTGCGCCCCACCCAACGCAGATTGCGCCACTGTGAGCGTACCGCCCTGCCCTTCGATGGCCCGCCGGCTGATCGCCAAGCCCAAGCCGAAACCACCCGTATTGCGATCACGGCTGCGATCCAGCCGGTAGAACGGCTGGAAGATCCGCTCACGCTCCTCGACCGGAATGCCGATGCCGTCGTCCTCGACCGTCACCAGGCAGGCGCCATCCTCTTCCAGGCGCAGGCGCAGCAGCAGGCTTTCGTCGCAGTAGCGCATGGCGTTGCGCACCAGGTTCTGTACCGCGCGGGCAGTCAGTCGCGGATCGAGGACGAAGCGTGGCAGGTCGGCGTCGCATTGCACCTCCCACTGGATGCCGCGATCGTCGAGTTCTTCGGCGAAACCACCGAGCACGCTGTCCACCAGCTCGAGCAACGACACCTCGACCCGCTCGCGGGCCTGGTCGGCGCTTTCCAGGCGGCTGTAGGACAGTAGCTCAAGCACCAACTCGTCCAGCTCGCGCACATGGCCCACCAGCCCCAGCAGGCGTTTGCGGCTGGCAGGCGGTACCTCGTCGAACAGCAGTACCAGCCCGAAGTCCAGGCGGGTCAGCGGTGTGCGCAGCTCGTGGGACACCGCGTTGAGCAGTTCGCGCTGCTGGTTGACGTGGCGCTCCAGGTCGCTGGCCATGGTGTCGAACACCCCGGCCAGCTCGCCGATGTTCGAGCGCGGCGAGATATGCGTACGCTCGGACATCTCGCCGCGCCCGAGGCGCCGGGCAGTGTCCTTCAGGCGCTCGAGGTCGCGCCAGTGCGGCCATACCCACAGCAGCAGGCAGCCGAGCATGGCCGCGCCGATCAGCACGGTCACGCCCCAGGACAGCACGTTGATGTCCAACGGGTCGTCCGGCGAGTGCAGGCGCACCAGCCAGTCCTGGTCCAGCGGCGCCAGCGCCGTTTCGTAGTAGCCCCAGTCGGCCATGCGCACCACATACAGGCCATGCTCGAGCCGGGCCTTTTCCTCGCTGCTCAGCTCGGCGTCGTCCATGCGCAGCAAGCGCACCTCCAACGGCTTGAACGCCGCGGCCAGTTCCTTTTCCACCGTCGGCCATTGCTCCCGCGGCGTCTGCTGGAACTGACGCACGATCAGGGTCTGCACGCCCTTGGCCTGGTCGAGGTTGTAGGCCATGAAGCGATCGTGAAACAAGCCGACGATGGTGTCGGGAATCAGCGCGATCGCCCCGGCATAGGCGACGATGATCACCAGGTACAACCGCACCAGGATCTTCAGCATGGCGTATCAGTACTCCCACTCGACGCGGCTGAACAGGTAGCCCTTGCCCCATACGGTCTTGATCTTGCGCGCCTCGCCGGCGCTGTCGTCGAAACGTCGGCGCAGCTTGGAGATGGCCACGTCCACCGAGCGGTCGGTGCCGTTGAACTCGATACCGCGCAATTGCTGGAGGATGCGGTCACGGCTCATCACCTCGCCGGCATTGCGCGCCAGCACGACCAGCAGGTTGTATTCGCCGCTCGACAGTTCCACTTCTTCGCCGCGCCAGTTGACCATGCGCTCGGCCAGGTCGATGCACAGGCCGCCGATCTGGATCAGGTCGCAGTCCAGGCGCGGCTCGTTGACGCTGCTGCGGCGCAGCAACGTGCGCACCCTGGCCAGCAAAACGCGGGGCTCGCACGGCTTGGTGACGTAGTCGTCGGCGCCCATCTCCAGCCCCAGCACCTGGTCGTGGCTGTCGTCGCGGGCGGTCAACATGAGGATCGGCAGGCTCTGCGTCTCCTGGCGCAGCAGGCGGCATACCTGCAGGCCGTCCAGGCCCGGCAGCATCAGGTCGAGTATCACCAGGTCCGGCTTCTGCCGGCGGAATTCGTCCAGAACATGGTCGCCGCGGGCAATCACCCGGACATGGAAATCGTTGCGTTGCAGGTAGCTGGCGATCAGTTCGGACAACGCGCTGTCGTCTTCGACCAGGAGAATGTTCGGCATAAGGGGATTTGACGAAAGATTGAAGTAAGGCAGGATATAGAATCCCGGGCGGGCCACCGCCGATTGTTCACACTTTTTCACACACGCCCAACACAGCTTAACAGCCGCCACCCGAACGGCTGCTTTAGCATACGCTGGATCAAACCTGGAAGATCCGTATGTCCACGCTCCGTGCTTTGCGCCTGCGCCCTCTGGCGCTGCTGGCGCTGATGACCCTTTCCCTGACCGCTTGCAACGACGCCGCCGAGCAGGAAGAAAAGGCCCCGCCCTCCCAGGTCCGGGTCGAAACCCTTGCCGTGCAGCCGCTGGCCATCAGCACCGAACTCAGCGGCCGCATCCTTGCCCCTCGCACCGCCGAGGTGCGCGCCCGGGTGGCCGGGGTGGTGCTCAAGCGGGTGTACCGCGAAGGCAGCGACGTCAAACAGGGCGATGTGCTGTTCCTGATCGATCCGGCGCCGTTCAAGGCCGACTTCGACAGCGCCCGCGCCACCCTGGCCAAGGCCGAGGCGACGCTGTACCAGGCGCGCCTGCAGGAGCAACGCTACCGCGAACTGGTCGACGACAAGGCCGTCAGCCGCCAGGAGTACGACAACGCCCGCGCCGCCTTCCTCCAGGCCGACGCCGCGGTCGGCGAAGCCAAGGCGGCGCTGGAACGCGCGCGCCTGAACCTGGGCTACGCCACCGTCACCGCTCCGATCTCCGGGCGCATCGGCCGCGCCCTGGTGACCGAGGGCGCGCTGGTCGGCCAGGGTGAAACCACGCCGCTGGCCACCATCCAGCAGTTGAACCCGATCCACGCCGACGTCACCCAGTCGACCCGCGAACTCAACGCCCTGCGCCGCTCGCTGCGTGCCGGCGAGCTGCAGCAGGTGGGCCGCGACCAGGTCAAGGCCACGCTGATCCAGGACGATGGCAGCGCCTACCCGCTGGCCGGCAAGCTGCTGTTCTCCGATATCAGCGTCGACCCGAGCACCAACCAGATCACCCTGCGCAGCGAGTTCCCCAACCCGGACCTCGACCTGCTGCCCGGCAGCTATGTGCGCGTGCGCCTGGACCAGGCCGTGCAGCCTCAAGGCATCAGCGTGCCGCAACGCGCCATCCTGCGCGACAGCGCCGGTGTGCCCAAGGTGCTGCTGGTCGACCAGCAGGACCGCATCAGCGAACGCCAGGTGACCCTGGGCAGCGCCCAGGGCGACCGCTGGATCGTCAGCGAGGGGCTGGCCCCAGGTGACCGCGTGGTGGTCGAGGGCCTGCAACACGTCAAGGCCGGCGACCAGGTGCAAGTCGACGAACAACCAGGCGCCACCGCAGTCGCCCAACACAACGGCCAATGAGGGCCTGATCCATGCCGCAGTTCTTCATCGACCGCCCGGTGTTCGCCTGGGTGGTCGCCCTGTTCATCCTCTTGGTCGGCGCCCTGGCCATCCCACAGTTGCCGGTGGCCCAGTATCCCGACGTGGCCCCGCCGCAGGTGGAAATCTACGCCGTCTACCCCGGCGCTTCGGCGGCGACCATGGACGAGAGCGTGGTCAGCATCATCGAGCAGGAGCTCAACGGTGCCGACAACCTGCTCTATTTCGAATCGCAGAGCAGCCTGGGCAGCGCCACCATCACCGCCAGCTTCCAGCCTGGCACCAACCCGGACATGGCCCAGGTGGACGTGCAGAACCGCCTCAAGGTAATCGAGTCGCGCCTGCCGCGCCCGGTCACCCAGCAAGGCCTGCAGGTCGAGAAGGTGTCCACCGGTTTCCTGTTGCTGGCCACCCTCACCTCCGAGGACGGCAGCCTCGACGAGATCGCCCTGTCGGACATCCTCGCGCGCAACGTGATGAACGAGATCCGTCGCCTCAAGGGTGTCGGCAAGGCGCAGCTGTATGGCTCCGAACGGGCCATGCGCATCTGGATCGACCCGGCCAAGCTGGTTGGCTTCAACCTCACGCCCAATGACGTGGCCGAGGCCATCGCCGCGCAGAACGCCCAGGTCGCCCCCGGCAGCATTGGCGACCTGCCGAGCCGACCGACCCAGGAGATTACCGCCAACGTGGTGGTCAAGGGCCAGCTGAGCACCCCAGAGGAGTTCGCCGCCATCGTCCTGCGCGCCAACACCGACGGTTCCACGGTCACTGTCGGTGACGTGGCGCGGGTCGAGATCGGGGCCCAGGAATACCAGTACGGCACCCGCCTCAACGGCAAGGCCACCAGCGCCTTCAGCGTCAAGTTGTCGCCCGGCGCCAACGCCATGGAAACCGCGACCCTGGTCAAGCAGAAGCTCGACGAGCTGGCGCGCTACTTCCCGGCCGGGGTGAAGTACGACATCCCCTACGACACCTCGCCCTTCGTCAAGGTCTCGATCAAGCAGGTGATCAACACCCTGCTCGAGGCCATGGTGCTGGTGTTCGCGGTGATGTTCCTGTTCCTGCAGAACTTCCGTTACACGCTGATTCCGACCCTGGTGGTGCCGGTGGCGCTGATGGGCACCTTCGCGGTGATGAACGTGCTGGGTTTCTCGGTCAACGTACTGACCCTGTTCGGCATGGTGCTGGCCATCGGTATCCTGGTGGACGACGCCATCGTCGTGGTGGAAAACGTCGAGCGGATCATGGCCGAGGAAGGCCTGCCGCCCAAGGAAGCCACGCGCAAGGCCATGGGCCAGATCAGCGGCGCCATCGTCGGCATCACCCTGGTACTGGTAGCGGTATTCCTGCCGATGGCCTTCATGCAAGGTTCGGTGGGGGTGATCTACCAGCAGTTCTCGGTGTCGATGGCGGTGTCGATCCTGTTCTCGGCGTTCCTCGCCCTGAGCCTGACCCCGGCCCTGTGCGCCACCCTGCTCAAGCCGCTGGAGAAAGGCGAGCATCATGAGCGCAAGGGTTTCTTCGGCTGGTTCAACCGCCGCTTCGAAGGCATGAGCAATGGCTACCAGCGCTGGGTGACCCACGCCCTGGCCCGCAGCGGTCGCTATCTGCTGGTGTATGCCGCACTGGTCGGCGTGCTGGTGTACGGCTTCAGCCAGCTGCCCACCGCCTTCCTGCCTACCGAGGACCAGGGCTACACCATCACCGACATCCAGCTGCCGCCGGGCGCCAGCCAGGCACGGACCATCGAGGTCGGGCAGCAGATCGAGGCGCACAACGCCGAAGAGCCCGGCGTGGCCAACACCACGCTGATCCTCGGTTTCAGCTTCTCCGGCAGCGGGCAGAACGCGGCGCTGGCCTTCACCACGCTCAAGGACTGGTCCGAACGCGGTGGCGACGACAGCGCGCAGTCGATCGCCGAGCGCGCCACCATGGCCTTCACCCAGCTCAAGGACGCCATCGCCTATGCGGTGTTGCCGCCGCCGGTGGACGGCCTGGGCGAGTCGACCGGTTTCGAGTTCCGCCTGCAGGACCGCGGCGGCATGGGCCACACCGGGCTGATGGAAGCTCGCGACCAACTGCTGGACGCGGCGCGCAAGAGCAAGGTGCTGGTCAACGTGCGCGAAGCATCTCTGGCGGAGAGCCCTCAGGTCGAGCTGGAAGTGGACCGCCGCCAGGCCAACGCCCTGGGCGTGTCGTTTGCCGATATCGGCGCGGTGCTCGACACCGCGGTGGGGTCGAACTACGTCAACGACTTCCCCAACCAGGGCCGCATGCAGCGGGTGGTGGTGCAGGCCGAAGGCGACCGGCGCAGCCAGGTCGAGGACCTGCTGAAGATCCACGTGCGCAACAGCAGCGGCAAGATGGTGCCCCTGGGCGCCTTCGTCAGTGCCCGCTGGCAGTCCGGCCCGGTACAGCTGACCCGCTACAACGGCTACCCGGCGGTGTCGATCTCCGGCGAGCCGGCGGCCGGCTACAGCTCGGGCGAGGCCATGGCCGAGATCGAGCGCCTGGTGGCGCAACTGCCGGCAGGTGCCGGCCTGGAGTGGACCGGCCTGTCGCTGCAGGAACGCCTGTCCGGCAGTCAGGCGCCACTGCTGATGGCGCTGTCGCTGCTGGTGGTGTTCCTGTGCCTGGCCGCGCTGTACGAAAGCTGGTCGATTCCCACCGCGGTGCTGCTGGTGGTGCCACTGGGGGTGCTCGGCGCGGTGCTCGCGGTGACCCTGCGCGGCCTGCCCAACGACGTGTTCTTCAAGGTCGGCCTGATCACCCTGATCGGCCTGTCGGCGAAGAACGCCATCCTGATCATCGAGTTCGCCAAGGACCTGGTGGACCAGGGCGTCGATGCGGCGGACGCGGCGATCCAGGCCGCGCGCCTGCGCCTGCGCCCGATCGTGATGACGTCGCTGGCGTTCATCCTTGGCGTGGTGCCACTGGCCATCGCCAGCGGCGCCAGCTCGGCCAGCCAGCAAGCCATCGGCACCGGGGTGATCGGCGGCATGCTCAGCGCCACCTTCGCCGTGGTGTTCGTGCCGGTGTTCTTCGTCGTGGTGATGCGCCTGGCCAGGCGCGGCAAGACCAAGGCGGCGCAGGTGGCCAGCCACCAGGCCTGACTGGACAAGCCCTGCGGTAAATGGGAGGGTTCCCGGCATTGACTGCCCGGAACCCTTTTTCATGCCCGACGTTCTTCCCCCCTGCTCCATCCTTATCCTCGCCGGCGGCCGTGGCCAGCGTATGGGCGGGCGCGACAAGGGGCTGGTGCCCTGGCGCGGCGAGCCGTTGGTGGCGCATGTGCAGCGCGCTGTGCGGGCGTTGAGCGATGACCTGGTGATCTCCTGCAACCGCAACCAGGCGGCCTACGCAATCTACGCCGACCAGCTCGTCACCGACGCCGAAGCGGACTTTCCCGGTCCGCTGGCCGGCGTGATCAGCGGGCTCAGGGCAGCCCGGCACGAATGGGTGGTAGTGCTGGCCTGCGATGCGCCGCGCATCGACCGGGCGCTGGTCGAGGACCTGCTGCGCCTGGCCGAGGCGCATGACAGCGCGGCCATGGTGCGCCAGGGTGGGTATTGGCAGCCGATGTTCAGTGTGTTGCCCCGGCGCGTGTTGCCATTGCTGGAGCACGCCTGGCAGGCGGGTGAGCGGAGTTTGCAGAAGGCCTTGCTGCAGGCGAATGTGCAGGGGTTGGCGTGTGCCGGGGACGATGCGCGGTTGAGCAACTTCAACAGTCCGGATCTGTTGCGCGATTAACGCTCGCCTGCTCGGCCCTATCGCGGGCAAAAAAAAGGCCCCAAGGCAGGGACACCTGGGGCCAAGCGGTTGGACTTCCCAACCAAAGGAGGCATTTCAACCTTGGGCCGGCCAGCCACCGCCCAAGGCACGGAACAGATCGACCAGTGCCAGCTGGCGCTGGGTGCTGGCCTGGATGAACGCCGCTTCGTTGACATAGCCGTTGCGCTGCGCGTCCAGGTAGCGCAGGTGGTTGTCCACCCCGCCCTCATAGCGCGCCTTGGCCAGCGCCACGGTCGCCCGGCTGGTGTCGGCCAGGGCGCGCCGCGCGGCTTCCTCGCGGCGCAAGGTATCGGTGGCGGCCAGGGCGTCGGCCACTTCGCGGAAGGCGCTCTGGATCGTGCCTTCGTAAGCGGCCACCGCCGAATCCTTGCGCGCCTCGGCCAGGCTCAGGCCGGCCTTGTTGCGCCCGGCGTCGAACAGCGGCAGCGACAGTTGCGGCATGAACGTCCAGCTACGCGAGCCGCCGTCGAACAACCCGGACATCTGCGCGCTGGAAGTGCCGAAACTGCCGGTCAGGCTGATCCGCGGGAAGAACGCCGCCCGCGCCGCGCCGATATCGGCATTGCGCGCCCGCAGCCGGTGCTCGGCGGCCAGGATGTCCGGGCGGCGCTCGATCAGCGCCGACGGCGCGCCTGGGGCGATGTCCTGCAGGACCATCGGCGCCTGCATCCGCTCGGCGGGAATCGCCTTGGCCGCCTCGGCGCTGCCCAGCAGCAGCGCCAGGGCGTTGTAGGCCTGGCGCTGCTCGCGCACGATACCTTCGAGCTCGGCCCGTGACTGCTCGACCAGCCCCAGCGCCTCCTGGTGGTCCAGCGCCGTGGCCGTGCCAGCGGCGCGCCGCTGGCCGACCAGGGCCAACGAGTCCTCGCGGCTGGCCAGGGTCTGGCGAGTCAGCGTCAGGCGCCGTTCGGCACCGTCCAGGGTCAGGTAGGCCTGGCTGACATCAGCGATCAGCGCGATGCGCGCGGCACGGCCGACTTCCTCGGTGGCCAGGTACTGCTCCAGCGCCGCATCGCTCAGGCTCTTGACCCGACCGAACAGGTCCACTTCGTACTCTGGCAGCGACAGCCCCACCTGGTAACTGCTGCTGACCCCTTCCCTGCCGTTGTTCGACAGGTCCGCCGGCAGGTGCTGGCGGTTACCGGAGGCACCGGCGTTCAGGCCTGGTACCCGATCGGCCCGCTGGATACGGTATTGCGCTCGGGCCTGCTCGATGTCGAGCAGGGTCTGACGCAGGGAGCGGTTGTTGTCCAGTGCCGTGGTGACCAGTTGACGCAAGGCCGGATCGACGATGAACGCCTGCCAGTCCAGCTGCTCCACCGACTTGCCATGATGGCCGGCGGCATCGCCCCAGGCAGCCGCCACCGGCGCCTCCGGGCGCTGGTAGGTCGGTGCCAGGGAGCAGCCGACCAGGGTAACGGCCAGCGCGAACGGGACTGCACATTTACCCATGACCATCACTTCCTTACCTCGACAGCGTGTTGCACAGGGGCCGGCTTGCGCTTGAGCAGCTTGAGCACCCAGACGAAACAGATCGGCACGAACACCACCCCCAGCAAGGTGGCGCTGAGCATGCCGCCAATCACCCCGGTACCGATGGCGCGCTGGCTGGCCGCGCCGGCGCCAGTGGCGATGGCCAGGGGCACCACGCCGAGGATGAAGGCCATGGAGGTCATCACGATCGGGCGGAAACGCAGGCGCGCGGCTTCAATGGCGGCGTCGCTCAAGCTGTAACCCTTCTCCCACAGTTCCTTGGCGAACTCGACGATCAGGATGGCGTTCTTCGCCGCAAGGCCGATGATGGTGATCAGGCCGACCTTGAAGTACACATCGTTGGGCATGCCGGTGAGCAGTACCGCCCAGACCGCGCCCAAGGCGCCGATCGGCACGATCAGCATCACCGTCAGCGGGATCGCCCAGCTCTCGTACAGCGCCACCAGCAGCAGGAACACCACCAGGATGGCCAGGGCGAACAAGCCGGCGGCCTGGCCACTGGAGACCTTCTCCTGGTAGGACAGGCCGGTCCAGGCATAGCCAATGCCGGGTTGCAACTCGCCGACCAGGCGCTCCATCTCTGCCATCGCCTGGCCAGTGCTGTAGCCGGGTGCGGCGTCGCCGGCGATACGGATCGACGGGTAGCCGTTGTAGCGCACCAGTTGCACCGGCCCTTCCTCCCACTGGGTGGTGGCGAAGGCACTGAACGGCACTTGCTCGCCGCGGGCGTTAGGTGCGTACAGGCGCAGCACGCTTTCCGGGGTCATGCGCTCGCCCTGCTCGGCCTGCACCACCACACGCTGCTGGCGCCCGGCATTGGTGAAGTCGTTGATCACCGCCGAACCGAAGGCGGTGGCCAGCGTGCTGTTGATCGACTCGAAGTTCACCCCCAGGGCGCGTGCCTTGTCGCGGTCGATCTGGACGCGCAACTGTGGTGCTTCTGCCAGGCCTTCCATCATCGCGTACAGGAACACCGGGTTGCCGTTGGCTCGAGCCAGCAACTGGTCACGGGCCGCCAGCAGCGCTTCACGCCCCAGGCCGCCCCGGTCCATCAAGCGCAGGGCGAAACCGCCGGAGTTGCCCAGGCCGTCGATCGGCGGCGGCATGACCGCGGTGATGGCACCGTCGCCGTTGGCCGCGAAGCGCTCGTTGGTCGCGACGATTTCGTCTGCCGCCGATTGGCCCTTGCCACGTTGCGACCAGTCCTTGTAGGTCGGGAAAGCCAGCGCGGCATTCTCTCCCTGGCCCGAGAAACTGAAACCGGTCACCACGATCGAGTTGGCCACTGCCTCGCGAGACATCAGGAACTGCTCGAGCGCTTCGGCGGTATGGTCAGTGCGCACCCGGCTGGCGCCAGGCGGTAGTTGTACGTCGACGATGCCGTAGCCGAGGTCCTCGGCGGGCACGAAGGCCTCCGGGACGCGCAGGTAGGAATAACCCAGCACCACCAGGATGCCGACATAGGCGAGCATCCAGCGCCCGGCACGGGCCACCAGTGCACTGTTCATCAGCGAATAGCGCTCGGTCACACGGGCGAAGCCGCGGTTGAAGGCACCGAAGAAACCGCCCTTCTCGTGGTGCCCATGGGCCACAGGCTTGAGCAGCGTGGCGCACAGCGCCGGGGTGAAGGTCAGGGCCAGGAAGCCGGAGAACAGGATCGACACCGCCAGCGACACGGAGAACTGCTGGTAGATCACCCCGACCGAACCGGACATGAACGCCAACGGCAGGAACACCGCCGCCAGCACCATGGTGATACCAATGATCGCCCCGGAAACCTGCCCCATCGCCTTGATGGTGGCTTCCGCCGGCGACAGCCCTTCCTCGGCCATCAAGCGCTCGACGTTCTCCACCACGACGATGGCGTCGTCGACCAGGATACCGATGGCCAGCACCATGCCGAACATGGTCATCATGTTCACCGAGAAACCCAGCAGCTTCATGACCATCAGCGTTCCCAGCAGGCACACCGGCACCACGATCGACGGGATCAGGGTGTAGCGCACGTTCTGCAGGAACAGGAACATCACCAGGAACACCAGCACCATGGCCTCGATCAGGGTGTGGATCACCTTCTCGATGGCCACGTCGACGAAGCGCGAGGTGTCGTAGGGCACCGAGTACTCGACGCCGTCAGGGAAGAACTGCGACAGCTCGGCCAGGCGCTCCTTGACCAGGGTCGCGGTTTCGATGGCGTTGGCGCCCGGCGCCAGCTGCACAGCGGCGACGACTGCGGGCTTGCCGTCCAGGCGCGCCGAGAGATTGTAGTTCTCGCTGCCGATGGCCAGGCGCGCGACATCGCCAAGGCGCACGCTGGAGCCGTCCGGGTTGGCGCGCAGGACGATGCCGGCGAAGGCCTCGGGGGTTTCCAGGGTGCCCTGCACGGCCAAGGTCGCGGTCAGTTCCTGCTCGCTGGCTCCGGGCGTGCTGCCGAAACTGCCGGCGGGTACCTGAACGTTCTGGCCACGAATGGCGTTGCCGATGTCGTCGATGGACAGGCCGTAACCCACCAGCTTCTGCGGATCGACCCAGACCCGCATCGCCGCCTCGGAGGCGAAGAACTGCAACTTGCCCACGCCGGGTACGCGCAGCAGCTCGTTGTTGATGTTGCGCGCGGCATAGTCGGCCAGGCTGGTGACGTCGTCACGGCCACCGGTGGCGCTGGTCAGGGCGTACATCAGCAGGAAGCCGGAACTGGCCTGCTCGACCTTGAGGCCCTGGGTCAGTACCGCCTGGGGCATGCGCGCCTCGGCCTTCTTCAGGCGGTTCTGCACATCGACCTGGGCCATGTCCGGGTCGGTACCGGGCTGGAACGTCACCATCACCTCGGCCACGCCGTTGGAGTTGTTGGTGGACTCGTAGTACAGCAGGCCCTTGGCGCCGTTGAGCGACTCCTCGATGATGCTGGTCACCGACTCGACCATCACCTTGGCGGACGCGCCCGGGTAGACGGCATTGATGGAAATCTGTGGCGGCGCCACGCTGGGATACTGGGCCACCGGCAACGCCGGGATCACCAGCAAACCGGCCAGGGAAATGAACAGCGCCACGACCCAGGCGAAGTTCGGCCGATTGATGAAGAACTTGGACATCTCGCTACCCTCGCCTTAGTGTGCCGCGGCCTGTTGCGCCTGGGCCGGCTGCACCGGCATGCCCGGAGCAAGGCCGGCCGGGCCGCCGACGATGACCTGGTCACCGGCGCGCAGGCCCTCGGTGATCTGCCAGCGCGAGCCGTGCATCCCACCGGTGCGCACGCTGCGCGCCTCGGCCAGGTTGCCGGTGCCGACCACCAGCACCCGCGCCTCGCCATCGCTGCCGCGCTGCACCGCGCGCTGCGGCACCAGGATGGCCTGCTGGTCGGTACCCTGCGGGGTGCGCACGCGCACGTACATGCCCGGCAGCAGGATGCCGTCGGCATTGTCGAAGCGACCGCGCAAGGTGACCTGGCCGGTGCCACGGTCGACCGCCACGTCGGTGAACATCAGCGCGCCCTGGCGCTGGTAGTCGGTGCCTTCCACCTGGGCGGTCAGCGCCTTGTCGTCGCCAGCGCCGAGCGCGCCGTCCTTGAGGGCCTGACGCAGACGCAGGGCTTCGGCGGCGGACTGGGTGAAGTCGACGTAGATGGGATCGAGCTGCTGGATGCGCGCCATCAAGGTGGCCTCCCCCTGCCCGACCAGGGCGCCTTCGGTGGCCAGGGCGCGGCCGATGCGGCCGGAGATCGGCGCGGTGACCGTGGCATAGCCCAGGTTCAGGCGCGCGGTCTGCACGTCGGCCTGGGCCGAGCGCACGGCCGCCTGGGCGCTGCGCAGCTCGGCGCTGGCGCTGTCGAAGTCCTGCTGGCTGACCGCCTCGATCTTGACCAGCGGCTCATAGCGCTTGACCCGTGCCTGGGCCTCCTGCTGCACCGCCTGGGCCCGCGCAAGGTCGGCCTCGACACGCGCCAGGGCAGCCTTGAACGGTGCCGCATCGATCTGGAACAACACATCCCCAGCCTTGACGTCGGCGCCTTCCTCGAAACGTTTGTGCAGGACAATGCCGGCGACCCGGGCACGCACCTCGGCCACACGCATCGGTTCGACCCGGCCCGGCAGGGTCGAGGCCAGGGCCAGCTGTTCGCTGGCCAGCGTCACGGTCTCCACCGGAAATGCCGTTTCAGTCGCGGCCTGCTGTTCTTCAGCAGCTCCGCAGCCGGCCAGTGCTACCGCCACTGCCAGCCAGCTGACCATCCCTATTGCACGCAAATTGCTCATTAACTCACCCGAGCCGTTAACTAGAATTGGCGCGAATGGTACTTACACATTCGATTTGAGTCAATTTAGTCTCATTTGAAGTTTTTGTGAAATGTTGTAATCACCGTCCAATCGTCGGCTGAGCGCAGCCCGTACCCAGTGCAGGCGTCAAATGAACACAACCCGTGAGGAGATCCCCATGACCTTCCATCCCGTGGCTAGCCTCGACCAGCTTGAACAACTCCGTCCCCTGCGCGTTCAGGTTGGTACCGAAGAAATCGTCCTGGTACGCCAGGGCGAGCGGGTGCGTGCCTTCCAGGCCAACTGCCCGCATGAGGGCGCGCCACTGGAACAAGGCGCGGTCTGTGGTGGGCTGCTGATCTGCCCCTGGCACAAGGCCGCCTTCGCCGTGGACGACGGCGCGGTGTGCGAGCCGCCGGCGCTGGCCGGTCTGCGCCGGCATGCCGTGCAGGTCAGGGACGGCCAGGTATGGGTGGACGAGCAGCCACTGCCCGAGGCTGAAGCGCCGCGCCACAGCGACGCGCGCACCTTTGTCGTGGTGGGCGCCGGCGCCGCCGGGGCCGCCGCCATCGCCACCTTGCTCGACCATGGCTTTGCCGGCCGCCTGTTGTGGATCGACCAGGAACAGCCGAACGCTTACGATCGCACGGCCCTGAGCAAGTTCGTCATCGCCGGGCAAATGCCGGTGGACGAAGTGTCCTCACTACTCGCGCCAGTCGACCTGCGCCAAGGCCAGCTGCAGCGCATTCACGGCAAGGTACGCGCGCTGGATGCCGGCAAGCGCATGATCAGCCTGGCCGACGGCCAGCAGTTGAAATACGACGCCGCCCTGCTGGCCACCGGCGGCAAGCCCAACCGCCCCCAGCTCCCCGGCGTGCAACTGCCCGGCATCTGCGTACTGCGCTCGCGCACCGATGCCGCGCAGTTGCTCGACCTGGCCGAGCCGGGCCAGCCGGTGGTGATCGTCGGCGACGGTTTCATCGGCCTGGAGGCCGCCAGCGCCCTGCTCAAGTACGGCCTGCAGGTGCATGTGGTCACACGCCACGCCATCCCGCTGGCCAGGCAGTTGGGCGAGCGCATCGGCCAGACCCTGCGCGAGCTGCATGAGCGCAAGGGTGTGCAGTTCCACGGGCCGACCGAGGTGATCGGCTTCGACGGCCACGAGCGCGTCGAGGCCGTGCTGCTGGCCAATGGCGAGCGCCTGGAAACCGCGCTGGTGCTGCTGGGCACCGGCGTCACCCCGGCCACCCGTTTCGTCCAAGGCCTGGCCCTGGCCGAAGACCATTCGCTCACGGTGGACGCGCACCTGCAGGCCGCCGACGGCCTGTGGGCGGCCGGCGATGTCGCCACCTTCCCCCTGGCAGGCCGCCCGGTGCGCATCGAGCATTGGCGCCTGGCCCAGCAACACGGCGTGATCGCCGCCGCCAACATGCTCGGCGAGCGGCGCCGCTACGACGACGTGCCGTTCTTCTGGACCTACCAGCACGGGCGCACCTACGAAGTGCTCGGGCATGCCAGCGGCTGGAACCGCATCGAGTACGTCGGCTCGCCGGAACAGGGCGACTTCATCGCCCTGCAGTGCCTGGACGACCAGGTCGAGGCGGTGATCGCCAAGGGCTGTTCACGGGCCATGGCCGTGCTGTCGCAGCGCATGAAGCGGCCGCTGTCGAGCCGCGAGGCGCGTGAGCTGATCGATGCCTGGCCAGAGGGATGAGCCATTCGCCAACGCCTGGAAACGGCGCCTGGCCCGCGCTTTCAAAGCAGGGCGGAACTGTGTAAAAGAGGGGAACCCCTCTCAGGATGCCAGAAAAGGATTATCTGCAATGATCTACCGCCCCCTTGGCTACTCCGGCCTGCAAGTCTCGGCCCTGACGCTCGGCAGCATGATGTTCGGTGAACAGACCAGCACCGAAGACTCGCTGCGCATCATCGACAAGGCCTGGGACCAGGGCATCAACTTCGTCGACACCGCCGATGTCTACAATGGCGGCCGCTCCGAGGAGATCGTCGGCGAAGCGGTGGCGCGCAACCGCCACGAGTGGATCGTCGCCTCCAAGGCCGGCTACGGTCCGGTCGATGGCCTGCCGAACCGCAGCGGCCTGTCGCGCAAACACCTGTTCAATGCCATCGAGGCCACCCTCACGCGCATGGGCACCGACTATCTGGACATCTACTACCTGCACCGCGAGGACCATTCGGTACCGCTGGAAGAGACGGTGCGCGCCATCGGCGACCTGCTGGCGCAAGGCAAGATCCGCTACTGGGGCGTGTCAAACTTCCGTGGCTGGCGCATCGCCGAGATCTGCAACGTGGCGCAAAGGCTCGGCGTGGCCAAGCCGGTGGTCAGCCAGCCGCTGTACAACATCGTCAACCGCCAGGCCGAGCCCGAGCAACTCACCGCCGCCGCCTACCATGGCCTGGGCGTGGTGCCGTTCAGCCCGCTGGCCCGTGGCGTGCTCAGCGGCAAGTACGCGCCAGGCTCCGCCCCCGACGAAGGCAGCCGTGCCGGTCGCCAGGACAAGCGCATCATGGAAGTGGAATGGCGCCAGGAATCGCTGGCCATCGCCCAGAAGATCCATGCCTATACCGAGGCCAAGGGCGTGGGCATCGTCGAGTTCGCCATCGCCTGGGTGCTGAACAACCGCCTGGTCAGCTCGGCCATCGTCGGGCCGCGCACCGAGGCGCAGTGGGACACCTATGCCGGTGCGTTGGAGGTCAAGGTCACGGCGGAGGACGAGGCCTTCATCGATTCGCTGGTGACGCCCGGCCATGCCTCGACCCCGGGCTTCAACGATGTCGCCCACTTCGTCAGCGGGCGCCTGGCACGCTGAACCGGCCTGGGCAACTTCTCTGGGAGCGGGCAAGCCGCTCCCTCAGCGATGCCCAATGGCGGTCCGCGCCGATTACTGGCATTGTGTGTTTTTCCCAGCGCAAAGGACGCGCTCCATGGCCCTGCACCTCTGGTTGACCTTCTCCTTCGCCTACCTGCTCACCTCGCTGCTCCCCGGCCCGAATGTCCTGCTCACTGTGCGCAACGCCTTGCGCTACGGCCCGTCCGGCATGGGCATGACCCTGTTCGGCAACCTCACCGCGCAACTGCTGACGATCACCGCCGTGGCCATGGGCGTGGGCGCCCTGCTGATCTCTTTGCCCACGGCGTTCCTGGCGCTGAAGCTGGCCGGCGCCGCTTACCTGATCTACCTCGGCCTGCGCCAGTTGCTGGGCAAAGGCGCCCCCACCGCGCCGACGGCGCAGGTGGTAGCGACGCCGCCCCAGACGCAATGGCGGATCGCCGTGGAAGCCTTCCTGGTCTCGGCGAGCAACCCCAAGACCCTGGTGTTCTTCTGCGCCTTCCTGCCGCAGTTCCTCGAGCCTGGGCGGCCGATCTTCGGCCAGTTCGCGGCCATGTACCTGAGCGGCTCGCTGATCGTCTGCCTGGTGCACTCCTTCTACTGCTTCACCGCCTGGCGCTTCGGCCTGCGCCTGAAGGCTTCGCCCCTGGCGGCCTGGTTCAAGCGCGCCAGCGGCGCGCTGTTCATCGGCCTGGGCGTGCGCCTGCTCAACACCCGGGCGGTGTAGGCCTCACTCGCTCGCCAGCATGGCCAGGGTGGCGATCATCGCCAGCACGGCGAACCCGCATGCCACGTAGCCCAGGGCGCCCAGGCCCAGGACCTGGATCGACGCGCCGCCCAACGCCGCACCGGCGGCGATACCGGCATTGGCCGCCGACACGTTCAAGGTCCCGGCCAGGGCCTGGGCCTTGGCGCCGGCCTGCATCACCCGCACCTGACAGACCGGGAACAGCGCGGTGTAGGCGATGCCCCACAGCACCAGCGCGCCCCCCAGCAGCCATGCAGTGCCGAGCAACGGGGTGACCGCGCCCATGCCCAGCGCCAGCATCGCCAACAGCAGCAAGGTCGCCCGCAGCGGGCTCCGATCAACGATGCGCCCGGCCAGGCCGTTGCCGAGCATGCCGACCACGCCGAAGCCCATCAGCCACCAGCCCACTTCGCCGGCCGGCACGGCGGCCAGCTGTTCAAGCGTCTCGGCCAGGTAGGTGTAGGCAGTGAACATGGCGGTGAACACCAGCGCCGAGAGCAGCACATGGGCGATGAAGCGGCGGTCCTTGAGGATCACCGTCTGCCGCTCCCCCGGCGCACGGGCGGGTGCCGCCGGCACAGTCGGCAGCCACGCCCACATCAACAGCGCCACCAGCAGGCACAGCCCGGCGAGTAACGCGAAACTGCCACGCCAGCCGACCAGCCCGGCGGCCAGCGTGCCCAGTGGAATGCCGAAGACAAATGCGGCGGTGATGCCCAGGTACACCCGTGACACCGCCCAGCCCTCGCGCCCCGCCCCGGCCAATTGCCCGGCGCTTTCGCTGGCGGTGCCCCAATACACCGGCAAGGCCAGCGCGGCGATAAAGCGTGCCAATGCCAGCACCCAGATGTTCGGCGCCAGCGCCGACAGCGCGTTGGACGCGGCGAACACCAGCAGGATGGCGATGAACAGTCCCTTGCGCGGCACTGCCGACAGCCAGGCGGTGAGCGGCGGCCCGAACAACATCACGGTCACGGCGAACAGCGTGACCAACTGGCCCGCACCCGCAACCGAAAGGCCAAGGTCGCGGGCCAGCGCCGGCAGCAGCCCGAGAATCAGAAATTCGGTGGTCAGCACCGCGAAGCCGCCGATGGCGAAGAGGCCGATGGATAACCCCGTACGCGGCGCTGGGCGCGTGAGGGTGGCGTGGGTCAGGCTGGAAGTGGACATCCGCTGCAATCCTGGTTGAATGGAAGGCCAGCTTAATCTGGAATTTAGTTCCTATTGCTGGTAGTTATTCCTTTATCAAGTGAATCAGATTCATTAATAAAAGACCTCGCCATGTCTGCCTCGGAACGCCTCAAGGACATCGACTTCTTCGTCAGCGTGGCCAACGCTGGCAGCTTCATCGCCGCCGCCGAACGCATGAACCTCACCAGTTCCGCCGTGAGCAAGGGCGTCGCGCGCCTGGAGAAACGCCTGCAGGTGCGCCTGTTCGAACGCACCACCCGGCGCCTGGCCCTGACCGACAGCGGCGCCGACTACTACCGCGCGTGCACCCGCGTGCTGGCGGACATCGAGGAAGCCGAGCTGGCCCTCAACGATGAACACCATACGCCCTGCGGCAAGCTGCGCATCGACCTGCCAGCTACCTTCGGCCGTCTGCACGGCCTCCCTGCCGTACTCGACTTCGCTGCGCGGCATCCACGGCTGCAACCGCACATCACCCTCTCCGATCGCTTCGTCGACCTGGTCGAGGACGCCATCGACATTGTCGTGCGCATCGGCGGACCACAAACCTGGCAGCCAGGCATCGAGCACCGTTACCTGGGCAGCCAGCGCCTGGTGTTCTGCGCCGCCCCCGCTTATCTGGCTCGCCACGGCACGCCCCAAGACCTGCAGCAACTGCAGGCCCAGGGCTGCGTGCTCTATGCCTGCGCAGACGGCAGCACACCGGCCCTGCACTTTGCCGGCGCCCGCCCGGGCCTGACGCAGCTGCGCGGCATGCCCGGGCGCCTGGCCATCGGCGATGCCGAAGGCCAGGCGCTAGCTGTCAGCGCCGGGCACGGCATCGCCCAGTTGCCGACCTGGCTGGTGCAGCGCCAGCTCGATGACGGGACGCTGCAACAGATACTGCCGGCGTACGCGATGGAAGGATTGCCGATCAACCTGGCCTGGCGCCGCAACCGCGGACACCTGCCCAAGGTGAGCGCGATGGTCCAGGCCCTGGCCGAACGCCTGGGGCCGCTGATTCAGGGCTGACCCAGGTCAAGCGCCACTACCGATACTCACAGGAAGGTAAATACCTGCCCCGCCGCCAACCGCGACTTGCTCAGACCGGCATTGAAATCCTCCTCGCTGCGATAGCCCAGGCTCAGCAGCACCACGCTGGTGTAGCCCTGCTCGCGCAGGCCCAGTTCGGCGTCCAGGGCCTTGGCGTCGAAGCCTTCGATCGGCGTGGCATCCAGGCCGTGGGCGGCGGCGCCCAGCAGCGCGGTGCCCAGGGCCAGGTAGACCTGCTTCTCCATCCAGTGCTGCAGGTCCTTGAAGTCATGGCGGTGCAGGTCGACATAACCGCGGCGGGTCTGGTCCTGGACTTCGCGGGCCTGCTCGTTACGGAAGCGGCCATCGGCGGCTTCCTGCGCCAGCACTGCCTGCAGGTGAGCTTCGGTCATGTTGGTGCGGGCGGCGAACACGATCACATGGGAGGCATCGCGCAGCTTCGGGCTGTTGTAGGCGAATCGAGCATCGGTGGCCTTGGCCAGGCGCGCCTTGCCTTCGGCGCTGTCGGCCACGACGAAGTGCCAGGGCTGCGAATTGACCGAGGACGGGCTGTGGCGCAACTGCTCGAGCAACGCGTCGATGGTGGCCTGGGGGATTTTGCGGCTGGCGTCGTAGGCCTTGGTGGTGTAACGGCGTTTGGCGAGGGCAACGGTGTCCATCTAGGGCAATTCCTCAAGGGTTCGTGAATGAATGGCATCTTATCTTCCCGACCGCAAAGAAAAACCAGCACAATGCAGCAACACTTTCATCCCTGGAGTGAAAATGCTGCGCATCAACGACCTCGAACTGTTCGCCCGTGCCAACGCCCTGGGCAGCTTCACCGCAGCGGCCCACGAGGCCGACCTGCTGCCCGGCCAGGTGGCCGCGGCGATCAAGCGCCTGGAGCGCGAGCTCGATGTGCGCCTGTTCGCCCGCACCACCCGCAGCCTGCGCCTGACCGCCGAAGGCGAGCTGTACCTGCCCACCGCCCAGCGCGTGATCGATGCCCTGCGCCAGGGCCGCGAGGACCTGCATGGCAGCCACAGCTGCCTGCGCGGCGTGTTGCAGGTGGCGGCGCCCTCGGACATGGGCCGCAACCTGCTGCGGCCCTGGCTCAGTGCATTTCGCCGCGAGCATCCGGGGTTGGGCCTGCGCTTCTTCCTCTCCGACCAGTTGGCCGACCTGTATCGCGATCCGGTGGACGTCGCCATCCGCTACGGCCAGAACGAGGACGCCAACTACATTGCCCTGCCCCTGGCGCCGTGGAACCGCCGGGTCCTGGCGGCCTCCCCGGACTACCTGGCGCGCCATGGCCGCCCGCTGACCCCCGAGGACCTGCAGCAACACGACTGCCTGCTATACCTGCAGCAAAGCCGGGTGTACGACAAATGGCGCCTGGGCAACCGCACCGTGCAGGTGCGCGGGCCGCTGTTCAGTGACGATGCCGACGTGGTGCGGCGCTGGGCGCTGGAAGGCGAAGGCATCGTCTACAAGTCGTGGCTGGATGTCAGCGCCGATGTCGCCGCCGGCGAGCTGGAGCTGCTGCTGCCCGAATACCCCGGCGAGCTGACCCCGGTGACCCTGGTGTGCCCGCACCGCAAGCAGCTCACCCCCGCCGTGGCCCAGTTGCACCTGTGGCTGCGCGAGCGTTTCGCCGCGCTGCGCCCGGACGACATGTTGCAGCCGTTGTCGCCGGGCGTATAGTGCATCCACCCCCGACCGCAAGGAGCTGTCATTCATGCCAAGCCTGGAATTTCTCGTCACCGCGCTGATCATCGTGCTGATCCCCGGCAGCGGGGTCATCCTCACTGTATCGAGCGCCCTGGTGGCCGGGCGACGCGCCTGCCTGTGGACCGCCACCGGCTGCACCCTGGGCATCGTCCCGCACTTGCTGGCCTCGGTGCTGGGGCTCTCGGCGCTCCTGCACACCAGCGCCCTGGCCTTCCAGGGCCTCAAGTTCGCCGGCGTCGCCTACCTGCTGTACCTGGCCTACGCCACCTGGCGCGACCGTGCGGCCTTCGCCGTGGACGCGCACGCCACCCCCGCCGCCGCCAGCCAACTGGTGATCAAAGCCTGCCTGCTGAATATCCTCAACCCCAAGCTGACGCTGTTCTTCCTCGCCTTCCTGCCGCAGTTCATCGTCCCCCAGGCCGGCTCCGCGACCGTGCAGATGCTCAGCCTCAGCGCGGTTTTCATGGCCATGACCTTCGTCGTCTTCGTCCTCTATGGCCTGCTCGCCCACCTGTTCCGCCGCGCCGTGATCGACTCGCCGAAGGTGCAGGCCTGGTTGCGCCGCGGCTTCGCCGCCTCATTCGCCGGGCTTGGCCTCAACCTGGCACTGGCCCAGCGCTGAAGGCTGCACAATCGTTCTAAACACCTGGGCCGTTTGTGCGCTAAGGTCATCCATCGACCACCCACACGGCCCGCCTCCATGAGCAACTGGATCGACCTCAGACAGGACGCCGACACCGGCATCGAGTCGGTCCGCGCCCATTTCACCGGCCACGCCTACGACCCGCACTGGCACGACAGCTTCCTGGTCGGGGTGACCGAACAGGGCGTGCAGCAGTTCAACTGCCGCCGCGAACGCCATTGCAGCACGCCCGGCCAGGTGTTCGTGCTCGAGCCTGGCGACCTGCACGACGGCCATGCGCCAACCGTGGAAGGCTTCACCTATTCGACCCTGTACCTGGACGCCAACTGGCTGGAAACCGAACTGCACGCCCTGTTCGAGCAGGCCCCCTCAGGCGCCCTGCCCAGCTTCGGCACCCTGCTGCACCAGGATCCGCGCCTGGCCGGCGCCACCGCCCGGGCCTTCGAGACGGTGCACTACAGCGACCTGCGCATCGTCCGCCAGACCGCCCTGGACGATCTGCTGAGCTGCCTCACAGGCCACCTGCACTGGCGCAAACGCCTGGACCCAGATCCACGCCTGCCGCTGTGCGCCCAGGTCGCCCGCGACTATCTGCATGCGCACCTGGATCAGGACATCGGCCTGGCCGAGCTGGCACAGGTCTGCGGCGTCGACCGTTTCCGCCTGACCCGGGCGTTCAAGGCAGCCTTCGGCCTGGCGCCGCATGCCTACCTGATCCAGCTGCGCCTGGCCCGCGCGCGGCGGCTGCTGGCCCTGGGCGAAACGCCGGCCAGCGTCGCCACCGCCCTGGGCTTTGCCGACCAGAGCCACCTGGGCCGCTGGTTCCGCCGCGCCTACCGGCTGACCCCGGCGGACTACCGCAAGCGCTGCTCAAACCTTCCAGACTGAAGCCGCGCTGGCCGCGACCATGGTGCCTCGATCACACGGAGCCATGACCATGTCGCACTCGCTGTTGCCCTTCATCCTGTTTGCCCTGGCCGCCAGCATCAGCCCCGGGCCGACCAACCTGTTGATCCTCGCCCACGGTGCCCGGCGCGGTTTGCGCGCCAGCCTGGCACCGATCGTGGCGGCCTGCTGCGCGGCGGCGGCGGTGGTGTGGCTGGTGGGAATGGGGCTCGGCGCGTTGCTGCTGCGCTACCCCCTGGCGCAGTTGGCCATGAGCTGGGCCGGCGCCCTGTGGCTCAGCTGGCTGGCCTGGAAGATGCTGCGCAGCGCCAGCGCCCCCTTGCTGGCGGGCAACGACAGTGGCCTTGGCCCACTGAGCGCGGCGACCCTGCAGGTGGTCAACCCCAAGGTATGGGTGACGGCGGTGGCGATGGTCGGCCTGTTCGCCACCCCGGCACTGCCGATGGGCTGGCTGGCCCTGGTGTTCCTGCTGGTCGCCCTACCCAGCATGACCGCCTGGGCATTGATGGGCATCGGCAGCGCACGCTGGTTGCGCTCGTCGCGGGCCTTGCGCCTGTTCAACCAGGGTCTGGCGGGGTTGCTGCTGGTGTCGGCCTGGTCGGCCTTGCTGGTATGAGCGCCGCTCAGGTGCGCCCGGCGCTGGCGGTGCGCAGGCGCATCCCCAGTCGTGGCCCGAACACGTTGATCAACAGGCCCAGCATCACCAGCAGCGCCCCCCAGCCTTGCGCCTCGCTCAGGCGCTCGCCCAGCAGCAGTGCCGCGGAGCTCAGGCCCACCACCGGCACCAGCAGCGAGAACGGCGCCACCTTGCCCGCCGGGTGGCGCGACAACAGTTTGCTCCACAGGCTGTAGCCGACCATGGTGGCGACGAACGCCAGGTACGCCAGGGCCAGCACCGAACTCCAGCCGATGTTGGCCAGGGCATGGCCAATGCGCTCGGGGCCTTCCAGCCACCACGACAGTGCCAGGAACGGCAGCGGCGGAATCAGCCCGCCCCAGATCACCAGGGCGACCAGGTCCACCTGGCCGAAACGCCGGGTGATGATGTTGCCCATCCCCCACATGGCGCCGCCGCACAGGGTCAGCAGCAGCGCCACCAGCGGCACGTGGCCGCTGTCCTCGCTACCGATCACCGCCAGGCCGCTGGCGGCCACCAGCAGGCCGAGCACACTGGCCAGGCGCAGCCGCTCGCCGAGAAACATGGCCGCGAAGCCCAGGGTGAAGAACGCCTGGGACTGCAGCACCAGCGAGGCCAGCCCAGGCGGCATGCCACTGGCCATGGCCTGGAAGAGGAAGGCGAACTGGCCCAGGGAAATGGTCGCGCCATAGGCGATCAGCCAGCGCCACGGCAGGTTCGGGCGCTTGATCAGGAACACCGCCGGGAAGGCCACCAGCAGGAAACGCAGGGCTCCGAGCAGCATCGGCGGCAGGCCGTCGAGCCCCACCTTGATGATCACGAAGTTGACGCCCCAGGCGATGATCACCACCAGGGCGATCAGCAGGTCCTTGAGTGGCATTGCAGGCATTCCTTCTTCAGGCTTGTTATAGACATATTTGGTTACAGCATACGGGCATCACGCCGCCGCGGACCAGCACAGTTGCGTAGCAGCCTTGTGTAACAGTCGGCTGTGATGGCCGGAGAAAGCACGCGATCACCCTGTGCAAGCTTCACTTGACCAGACTTGTATATACATGATCATATCGGGCTTCGGCCATCCACCCTGCGTCCCGCCGATAGCCGCCGCCTTTCACAAAAACAACGAAGCGGAGCCTCCCGATGTCCAGCAAACCCGTGATCGAGCGCCGCTCGATCGACTACATCCCCGAGTCTGAGCGCCATGGACGCGTCTACAGCCAATTCACCCTGTGGCTGGGAGCCAACCTGCAGATTACCGCGATCGTCACCGGCGCCCTGGCCGTGGTGCTGGGCGGCGACGTGTTCTGGTCGTTGATCGGCCTTTTGCTCGGGCAACTGGTCGGCGGCGCGGTGATGGCCCTGCATGCCGCCCAGGGTCCGCGCCTGGGGCTGCCGCAGATGATTTCCAGCCGTGTGCAGTTCGGCGTTTACGGCGCGGCCATCCCCATGGCCCTGGTGTGCCTGATGTACCTGGGCTTCACTGCTACCGGCACGGTACTGTCCGGCCAGGCCATCGGCCAGTTGCTGAGCATCAGCGACAGCGCCGGCATCCTCATCTTCGCCGGGGTGATCGTGCTGGCGACCCTGGCCGGCTACCGGGTGATCCACTGGATCGGCCGGGTGGCCAGCGTGCTGGGCATCATCGCCTTCGTCTACCTGTTCAGCCGCATCCTGATGCTGGCCGATATCGGCCAGTTGCTCGACAACCGCCACTTCAGCTGGGCCAGCTTCCTGCTCGCGGTGTCGCTGGCCGCCTCCTGGCAGATCGCCTTCGGCCCTTACGTGGCCGACTACTCGCGCTACCTGCCCAGCCACACCTCGCCACTCAAGACCTTCCTCGCCGCCGGCCTGGGCTCGGTGCTCGGCGCCCAGGCCTCGATGATCCTCGGCGTGTTCGCCGCCGCCATCGCCGGTGGCCAGTTCTCCGGCCGCGAGGTGGCCTATATCGTCGGCCTGGGCGGTGCCGGTACCACGGCGGCGCTGCTGTACTTCTGCATCGCATTCGGCAAGGTGACCATCTCGACCCTCAACAGCTACGGCAGCTTCATGTGCATCGCCACGATCATCAGCGGCTTTCGTGGCCACCTGCAGATCAGCCGCGTGCAGCGCCTGGTGTTCGTGCTCGGCATCGTCGGCGCGGCGACCCTGGTCGCGCTGCTCGGGCAGCACTCGTTCCTCAGCGCGTTCAAGTCGTTCATCCTGTTCCTGCTGACCTTCTTCGTGCCCTGGAGCGCGGTGAACCTGGTGGACTACTACTTCATCACCAAGGAACGCTATGACATCCCGGCACTGGCCGACCCGGATGGCCGCTACGGGCGCTGGAACTGGCCAGGCATCGGCGTATACACCTTCGGCGTGCTGGTGCAGATGCCGTTCATCGACACCAAGCTGTACACCGGGCCCATGGTAGCGCACCTGGGCGGCGTGGACGTGTCGTGGCTGATCGGTTTGGTGGTACCCAGCGTGCTGTACTACTGCGTGGCGCGCCGTCGGGCGGCCGAGGCACCGGCGAGTATCATCGTGCCGCAGACCCATTGAGCTGAACGCCCTCAAGCCTGGGAGCGGCGCAGCGCCGCTCCCAGGCTGCATCTGGCCAAAACAGCGCTGTCATCTTTCAGTCAGATCTCTGTCGTAATCTGCGGTGCAACTCGGTGCCACAGGTCTCCGGCATGCCTCGCCTGCTTCCCCTACTGCTGTGCCTGCTTGCGAGCCTGGCTTGCGCCGAGCCGGCGCAACTGCGTATCCAGGGCTCCAACACCATCGGCGCCGCGCTTGGCCCAGCCTTGGTGCGGGGCCTGTTGCAAGCGCAGGGCGCAAGCGCCATCGAGCGCCAGCCTGGTGTCTCCGCCAACGAGACCACGCTTCACGCTGTCGATCGCAACGGCCTGCCCTTGCACATCGACATCGCCGCCCACGGCACCAGCACCGGTTTCGCCGCGTTGGCCCGGGGCGAAGCGGACCTGGCCGCGGCCTCGCGACCGATCAGTGACAGCGAGCTGCAACAGTTGCAGGCCCTGGGCAACCTGCGCGGCGCGGGCTCGGAGCAGGTCATCGCCCTGGATGGCGTGGCGGTGATCACCCATCCGGACAACCCCCTCGCGCAACTGACCACCACGCAATTGGCGCAGGTGTTTTCCGGGCAGTTGCAGCGCTGGGAGCAGCTGGGCGTGCCCGGCGGGGCGATCCACCTGTATGCCCGCGACGACCGCTCCGGCACCTTCGAGACCTTCAATGCCCTGGTGCTTGCCCCGCACAACCAGGCGCTGGCCCCCCAGGCGCGTCGCTTCGAATCAGCCGATGCGCTGGCCGCCCAGGTCATGGCCGACCGCCAGGCCATCGGCTTCAGCGGCCTGGGCACGGTCCATCAGACCAAGGTGCTGGCGGTGGCCGAGGGTGACGCGCCTGCCCTGCTCCCCAGCCGCGCCTTGGTGGCCAGCGAAGACTACCCGCTGTCGCGTCGCCTGTTTTTCTACCTGCCCACCCACGCCACGCCCCAGGCCAGGGCCCTGGCGGAATTCGCCCAGAGCCCCGCCGGACAGGCGATCGTCGCCGACCAGGGGTTCGTCTCCCAGCAGATCAAGCCACAGCCGGTACCGGCCCAGGCCGGCATGCCGCCGCGCTACCGGGCACTGGCCAGCGAAGCGCAACGCCTGAGCGTCAACTTCCGTTTCCAGGAAGGCAGCGCCAGCCTCGACAACAAGGCCCTGCGCGATGTGCAACGGGTCGGCGACTACCTGCGTCAGGCCGGCAAGCTGCAGGGCAAGGTGGTGCTGGTGGGCTTCGGCGACCCCAAGGAAACACCCGGCCGCGCCGCCCTGCTGTCGCGGCTGCGGGCCATGGCGGTACGTCGCGAATTGGCCAGGGCCGGGGTCCAGGCCAGGGACGTGACGGGCATGGGCGACGAGTTGCCGGTAGCCGACAACGATCTGCAGCAGGGGCGCCTGCGCAATCGCCGCGTCGAGGTGTGGGTGTACTGACCCGCTCAGCACCCATCGGGCAGTTCGACCCGGGCCACCAACCCGCCGCCCACGCGATTGCGCAGGGTCAGCTCGCCGCCTTGCTCGCGCACGCTGGCACGGGCGGCCGAGAGCCCCAGGCCGACGCCGCCGGTGTCGCGGTTGCGCGATCCTTCCAGCCGGTAGAACGGATCGAACACCCGCTGCAAGGCCTCTTCGGGGATGCCCGGCCCGCGGTCGCTTACTTCGATGACGATGAGGTGCCCGGCATGGCTCAGGGTGATCTGCGGATCACGGGCATACTTCATGGCGTTTTCCAGCAGGTTGACGATCACCCGCTTGGTCGCCAGCGGACGGCCGTCATGCACCAGGTGCGCCGGGCCCTTGAAGGTGACGGCGAGCTGCTGGTCGCGGTAGTCGTCGACCAGGGTCTGCAACAGCTCCGACAGGTCGTAGGCCGTGCGCTGCTCCAGCTGCGTGCCTTCGCGAAAGAACGCCAGTGCTTCGTTGATCATGCTCTGCATCTCTTCCACATCGCGGATCAGCTTGTGCTTGTGGTCCAGGTCTTCCATGAACTCGCTGCGCAGGCGCATGCGTGTCAGCGGAGCGCGCAGGTCGTGGGAGATGGCCGCCAGCATGTGGGTACGCTCGCGAATGAAGTGCTGGATCTGCGCCTGCATGGTATTGAAGGCGATGATCGCCTGGCGGATCTCCTCGGGCCCTTCGATGTCGATGGGAGGGGCCTGCAGATCGCCACCGAAACGTCGCGCCGCGCTGGCAAAACGCTGCAAGGGAGCGGCTAGCTGACGAGTGGCGAGCCAGGCCACCAACAAGGTCGCCACCAGCCCCAGGCCGATCACCACCGCCAGGCGCGCCGTTACGCTCAGGCCCCAACTGCGCTCCGGCGGCACGAACAACAACCAGCTGTCATCAGCCAGGGCGACCAGCGCAACATAGTGAGCCTCGGGGCTGCCCTTGGGCCAGTCGTCGGGGTTGTAGACCTCGATGACGCGTGCCGGCCCCAGCAACTGCCCCATCGCCGGTACCTGACCGGAGGTAAACTGCACGCCAGGACCGGGTAGGCCGAAATCGCTGCGCTGGGTGCTCCAGGTCACCTGCAGAGTCGGCGTGCTCGCCGCCAGGGCCAGTTTGCTGCGCAGCGCCGGCGGTGCGCGCTCGATCACCCGCGTGATGACGGCGATCTGTTCGAGCAGGCCGGTGCGGTCGATGGGCGGGCGCGCCCAGCTACCCGCCAGCTGGACGAACAAGGCATTGAGCGCCAACGAGGCCAGCAACGCGACGAAGATGGTCAGGGCAATCCGTTTACGCAAGGTATCGCGGCCCAGCAGGCGACGGATCACGAGCGGCTGACCTTGGCGGTGAACAGGTAGCCGCCATTGCGCACGGTGCGAATCAGATCCGGGCGCTTGCTGTCGGGCTCGATCTTGCGCCGCAGCCGGCTGACCTGCACATCGATGCTGCGGTCATAGGCGTCATGGCCCTGGCCACGGGTCAGGTCGATCAACTGCTCGCGGGTAAGGATGCGCTGGGGATGTTCGAGGAACACCACCAGCAGGTCGAACTCCGCGCCGGACAGCGGGATCATCACCTGCTCGGGCGAACGCAGCTCGCGGCATGTGACGTCCAGGTGCCAACCGGCGAAACCGATCACCGGCCTGGCCGCCTCGCCGCGCGAAGCCTGCTCGCCGACACGGCGCTGCACGGCGCGCAGGCGGGCCAGCAGTTCACGCGGATCGAAAGGTTTGGTCAGGTAGTCGTCGGCGCCCAGTTCCAGGCCGATGATACGGTCGCTCAGCTCGGCCATGGCGGTGAGCATGATGACCGGCACTCCGACCTGCGCACGCAGCTTCTGGCACAGACTCAGACCGCCCTCGCCCGGCAGCATCAGGTCGAGGATAATCGCGTCCGGGCGCTGGCGCTCGATGGCCGCCCACATCGCCTGGCCTTCGGCGGCCAGGTCCACCTCATACCCCTGCTGGACGAAGAATTGCTTAAGCAGGGCGAGGATTTCCACATCGTCATCGACGATCAGCAGTCTGCTCACGGTGGTACAGGTCCGGATAAAAGGCGTATCTAAAACCATTGCGGCGCCCGGGTCATTTATTTCAATCGGGCAACATTTCGTCACCCCCGACACGATTCGGACATCACCTGGCAAACATTGCCCTGCACCCTGCGGGCCTTCCACTCGCCGAGGGCTCCCCATGAAGATAGCCGACAGCCGCAACAGCACCGACGTTCAAGAAGGTTCCGCCCCCCTGATCCTCAGCCAGCGCCACACCAGCCGCGGCCAGACGGGCTCACTGATCGTGCAGCAAGAGAGCCTGAGCCTGGCGGACAACCTGGGCTACATCATCCTGCGGCGCTACTTCGAGCATTACGATCCGGGCTGTGGCGAATGGGTCGAATACAGCCATACCGTGCCCATCCGTGAGCTGGTCCACTGGCTGATGGCGCATGGCAAGTTGCAGATCCAGGCTTCGCAGGACGCGCCCCCGCCCCAGGCTTGGCAGGCCGCCGCGCAAGAGGAGCGCCGCCCATGAGTCAGCGGCATCTGCTGACGGTCATGCTGACCAGCACGCTAAGCTTATCGGCTTGCAGCAGCCACAAGCCGGCCCCGGCCGGGTTTCTCAAGGACTACGCCCTGCTCACCCCGCACCAGGCGCCGTCTGGCGGTACCCTACTGAGCTGGGCCGACCCTAAATGGCCACGGGGGCGCTACATCGAGGTCTACCTGGCGCCCAGCCGCTTCTACCCGGCACCCGAACCGAGCCCGCGTATTCCCCAGGCTACCCTCGCCTCGATCACCGACTATTACGACGCGGTTCTGCGCGAGGAAATAGGCAAGGTGATGACGGTAGTGGATGCCCCTGGCCCGAACACGCTGGTGGTCAGGCCCGCCATTACCCGTATCAGCGCCGACGCGCAAAGCCTGCGCTACTACGAGTGGCTGCCGATCACCCTGGTCGCGGCTGGAGTAAGCAGTGCCGTGGGGATGCGCGACCGGGACAGCGAGATCGCCACCGAACTGTCGTTCGAAGCCGGCACCAGCGGGAGGGTGGTGGGCGAGGCGATGCTCGCAGGCACTGGCGTGCCGCTTGAGAACGACCGCCAGGTGATGACGGCCGACAACGTCAAGGCCGTGCTCGATGGTTGGGGCGTCGACCTGCGCCAGGCATATGCGGCGCCCCTCAGGTAACGAGCCGCGTCGACTCAGGCCTTCAGCGTGGCCATGTCGATGACGAAACGGTATTTTACATCACCCGCGATCATCCGCTCATAGGCCTGGTTGATGTTGCGGATGTCGAGCATCTCGATATCGCAGCTGATTCCGTGCTCGGCGCAGAAGTCGAGCACCTCCTGGGTTTCTGCGATGCCACCGATCAACGAGCCGGCCAGCACTCGGCGCTTCATCACCAGGTTGGCCGCATGCAACGGCGGCTCGACCGGCTCGATCAAGCCGACCAGGATATGCACGCCGTCGAACCTCAAGGTTTCGAGGTAGGGGTTGAGGTCGTGCTGGACCGGGATGGTGTCGAGCAGGAAGTCGAAGCGGCCGGCCGCGGCGAGCATCTGTTCGGCGTCGGTGGAAACGATCACTTCATCTGCCCCCTGGCGCCGGGCCTCCTCGGCCTTGGCCGCCGAACGGGTGAACAGCGTGACATGCGCCCCCAGGGCCTTGGCTAACTTGATGCCCATGTGGCCCAGCCCGCCCATGCCCAGCACGCCGACTTTGTGCTCCGGGCCAACGCCATGGTGCTTGA
Organism: Pseudomonas sp. PONIH3; assembly: GCF_002934345.1. Classification (NCBI taxonomy): domain Bacteria; kingdom Pseudomonadati; phylum Pseudomonadota; class Gammaproteobacteria; order Pseudomonadales; family Pseudomonadaceae; genus Pseudomonas; species Pseudomonas sp. PONIH3. The sequence continues at coordinate 6,076,832 of NZ_CP026386.1, read as the reverse complement.
GCGGCGAGTAGGTGGTGATGCCGGCGCAGAGGATCGGCGCCGCGCTGGCCAGGTCGAGGCCTTGGGGAATGCGCAGGACGAAATCCTCGCTGACCACGATGCTGCTCGAGTAGCCGCCCATGGTATTGCTGCCATCGACCCGGTCGGGGGTGGCGTAGGTCATGGTCGGGCCTTCCAGGCAGTATTGCTCGACGCCCTGTTGGCAGGCTTCGCAGTGACGGCAGGCATCGACCATGCAGCCGACCCCGACCAGATCGCCCACCTGGTAGCGGCTGACCTGCGCGCCAACCGCGGTGACCCGACCGACGATCTCGTGGCCCGGCATCAGCGGATAGACGGCGATGCCCCACTCGTTGCGGGCCTGATGGATATCGGAGTGACACACGCCACAGTAGAGGATCTCGATGGCGACATCGTCGGCCCGCGGGCTGCGACGCTGGAAGCTCATGGGGGCCAGGGGGCTGGTGGGGGACTGGGCGGCGTAGCCGATGGCGGTGTACATGCGGACCTCTCTCAGGTGAAACGGTTCAGGCGGCGCATTTTGCGCAGCCTGGCCTGCCCCGGCCACGGCCGATTCTCCGGCATGCATGCCTGATTCTCCGGACCTGCCCGCTCCCCTCTGGCGCCAGCCAGCTAATCTGCGAAGATGACATTGTCCGATTCTCTGCCCGGTTTCGCCATGCACCTGACTTGCCACGTGGATGCCAATGCCACGCTCTGCTCACTGATCCGCAGCCTCGCCACGCGCCCCGGGTTCGTGCCCACCGCACTGCCCCAGGTCCAGGTCCTGACCTGGGACCACTACGTGGCCAGCAGCCCGCAGATCTACGAACCCAGCCTGATCATCGTCGCCCAGGGCAGCAAGCTGGCGCGCCTGGGCCCGCGCACCCTGGAGTACGGCGCCGGGCATTACCTGGTGCAGGCGCTGTCGGTGCCCTTCCTCTGCGAAACCTTCGCCACACCCCAGGCGCCACTGCTGGGCGTGGCGGTGGACATCGATCGCGCCATGCTCGGCGAGCTGGTGCAAGCGATGAACCTGGGGCCGGATGCCGCGGTTCAGGTACAGACCCCGCAGTCTATGACCTCGGCGTCGTTGGACACGGCCATGCGCGAGAGTGTCGAGCGCCTGCTGCGGTGCCTGCAGGACCCGCTGGACGCCAGGGTGCTGGGGCCGGCGCGAGTGCGCGAGGTGCTCTACACCGCGCTGCGCGGCCCCCAGGCCGGGGTGCTGCGGGCACTGGTCGAACAACAGGGACATTTTGCCCGGATCGCCTCGGCCCTGGCCTACCTGCGCGAGCACTACGCCGAGCCGCTGGGGGTGGATGAGCTGGCCGGCCGGGCGAACATGAGCGTGTCGACCTTCCATGAGCATTTCAAGCGCTGCACCGACCTCGCGCCGATGCAGTACCTCAAGCGCCTGCGCCTGCTCAAGGCGCAACAGATGCTGATCGGCGAAGGGCTAGGCGTGGCCCAGGTTGCGCATCGCGTCGGCTACCAGAGCACCTCGCAGTTCAGCCGCGAGTACAAGCGCCAGTTCGCCCGCAGCCCAGGCGAGGAACAGACGTACCAGAGCCTGCCGGCTTGACTGCTGGCCTGCGCCGCGCCGGCAGCTACTGACGCAGGACCATCGCCACGATGGTTGCCTGCAATTCGCGCTTGGCGGCCTCGCCGGCCAATTCGCCGGCCGCCGCCGCCAGGGACAGCGCCTCCGCTGCCCCCACCAGCACCCACAGGCCGGCCACGCCGATATCGCCGGTCGGCGCGAACGGCGCCAAGGCTTCCCGGCATTTGTCCATGAAAGGCCCTTCATAGCCGCGCTTGAGCGCCTCGAGCTCCGGCGAGCCGGCCAATGCCGCACTGACACCGGGGATCTCGCGCCCTTGGGTCGCCACGCAATCCACATAGGCCTCGGCGATTACCCAGGCCCGCCCCGGCAGGTCCGCCGGACAACCGGCCAGAGCCGTGTCGAGCATCGCCGTCTGGCGTGCGTCGTACTCCTGGTACAGCGCCAACAGCAATCCGTTGCGGGTTTCGAAGTGGTCATACACCACCGGCTTGGTCACCCCGGCCTGCTCGGCCAAACGCCCCAGGCTCAGGGCATCGGTGCCTTCTTCGCGCACCAGCTGCCAGGCCACATCCAGCAGCTGCCGGCGACGCTCCTCGCGGGACAGGCGTTTGCGCGGCGCGGTCTTTTCCTCGCTTGACATCGATTACCTACCAAAAGTAACTTACTAAGAGTAACTTACTGGGAGTATATAACGCTCCCGAAGCCCCCGCATCCTGATTCTGGAGATTCTGCCATGCATGCCCTGATCGTCATCGGTCACCACGACACCGACTCCCTCACCCATGCCCTTGCCCAACAGGTTGCCGAAGGGTTGCGCGCGGCCGGTCACACCAGCGAGTTCGCCGACCTGGCCCGTGAAGGTTTCGACCCCCGTTTCAGCCTCGCCGACCACGCCGTGCACCGCCGCCTGGGGCCGCCGCCGGCCGATGTGCTGGCCGAGCAGGCGCGCATCGAACGCGCCGACACCCTGGTGCTGGTCTATCCCATCTACTGGTGGTCGCTACCGGCCCTGCTCAAGGGCTGGGTCGAGCGTGTGTTCAGCAATGGCTGGGCCTTCTACCAGGCCGCAGACGGTAGTACCACGAAGCGCCTGCACGGTTTGACCGCGCACCTGATCGGCGTTGCCGGGGCCGATGCCGGCACCTTCGAGCGCCACGGCTACGGCGAGGCCATGCGCGTGCAGATCGAGCACGGCATCTTCGATTACTGCGGCGCTCAAGTATTGAGTTCGACGTTGCTGGACGACAGCGAAGGACAGGATCCGGCACGGCATCTGCGAGCCGCACGCGCCTTGGGAGAGGGGTTGTTCACTCGCGAGGAACGGCGCGAACCGGCAAGCGTGGAATAAGCGTGGGAAGGCGCGGGCCGGCCCGCGCCAGGTGCGCCAGGTGACAGCGTGCGGGCAATCAGCCGCAGTTGACGCGGGTCACCACACCCTTGTCATCGACATTCAGGTTCAATCGCTCGGAGCGGTATTCCAGGGTGATCACATCGTGCGGCTTGAGGATGCGTGCCATCTGCGAGCCGCTGGCCTTGCGCGCCTGCTCCAACAGCTCGGCGCTGGCCGGCTTGCCGACGGTGAAATCGGCGCCACTGGCTTCGCAGCGGCCGTCATTGCCGGCCGGGGCGGCAGGGGCACTGGCGCCCGAAGAGCCACCGGTGCTGCAACCTGCCAGGACGGTAGCCACCAGCAGGGTCGCCAGGGTAGCGCGGGTACGGAACATGAATCCTCCTAAATCGATCCGGGAACTGCCTTATGCGACAGTTCTTCTAACTGTTTGTTGCAAAACCGCAAGATTCTGCCTGACGCAGCCAGTGGATGCGAAACGCAATCGTCACCGGATTTTGCACCGAACCGCAGGTTCGACCAAACGCATGGCTTATGCCTAAGTCGCAGATCCTCTTGCGCCAAGGCATGATTTACTGCAAGAAGTGGCGCAGGAAACACCTCCACTTCGAACGCCAGGACGCGGTATTCGACCTATCATCCAGGCCCAAGCGAGAACCGCCCCATGAGCAGCCACAGCATCGACGCCGATATCAAGGTCAAGTGGGACGAAGGTCAGAGTGCCTACAGCCCGGGAACCCCCGAAGAGCTATTGCTGATCGCCATCGACCTGCTGGTACGCGACCGAGGCAGCGAGGCGGCGCGTAGCTTCATCGACCAGGTGTTCGAGCGCTACGCGCACCACGACACTATTTCAATCGGGCCAGGCGGGCGCTGAGCAGGTCGAAGAAGCCCTGCGCGTCACCCTCTTCGATCCACATCACATTGGCCGGCTGCTTGAGCACGCCGTACCAGTCGGCAATGGTCTGGCCGAAGGTCGGGCCTTCGCGGCTGTCGACCACCATGTGCACCTGGCGACCCTTGAACAGCTCGGGCTTGAGCAGGTAGGCGATGACGCTGGCGTCGTGCACCGGGCCGCCGGGCATGCCGTAATTGTCCATGTCGAACTTGATGTAGGCGTTGAGGATGTCCACCACCAGCTTGCTGGCATTGTTGTTGACCGCGGCGAGCTGCTTGAGGCGCGCGTCGCTGGTGAGCACCTTGTGGGTGACGTCCAGCGGCAGGTAGGTGAGTTTCACGCCACTGGCCAGCACCACCTCGGCGGCGTGCGGATCGGCAAACAGGTTGAATTCCGCCGCCGGCGTGATGTTGCCGCCGTTGAAGTGGGCGCCGCCCATCACCACCACTTCCTTGATGCCGTTGACGATCTCCGGCTTCTGGATCAATGCCAGGGCCAGGTTGGTCTGTGGGCCGAGCATGGCGACGGTGATGCTGTGAGGCTCGGCGGCGCTCAGGGTGTCGATCAGGTACTGCACGGCGTTGCCCTGGGCCAGCGGCTTTTTCGGCTCGTGGACCTGGACGCCGGTCAGGCCTTCCTCGCCGTGCACGTTGGCGGCGTAGATCGGCGTGCGCACCATCGGCCGCCCTGCCCCGGCGTACACCGGGATCTCTTCGCGGCCAGCCCACTCACGGGCCAGGCGAGCGTTGCGAGAGGTCTTCTCCAGGCGCACGTTGCCGGCTACGGTGGTGATGGCGCGGATCTTCAGTTCCTCGGGCGAGGCCATGGCCAGCAGCAGGGCGACGACGTCGTCGGCGCCGGGGTCGGTGTCGATGATCAGGTCGCGGGGCGCGGCCATGAGGGAAGTCGCGGCCAGCGCGGACATGAGGACGGCTCCTTGGAGCAGGTTCTTGAGGGACATTCAGCACTCCTTGTTGCTAGGGGGATGGATTCACAAGGGGCCGCTTCGCGGCCCTTTCGCCGGCAAGCCGGCTCCCACAGCGGCAGCCCGAGGTTGCGCCCGACCTGTGGGAGCCGGCTTGCCGGCGATCGAGGGTGCAAGCCCTCGCATTCGGTCTAGAAAGTGACGCCAGCCACCAGGGCAATATTGCTGTAGGGCTTGCACTCCCCGGTGCGCACCACGGCCCGGGCCTGGCGACACAGGGTCTTGAAGTCGGCATGGCTCAGCGCCTGTCGCTGGCCCAGCTCACCGTCCGCGTGCAAACGTTCGACCTCGGCCAACCCGGGCGGCAGGGCCTGGAACACTTCATCGGCCAGCACATGCCGTTCGACCTGCATCTCGCTCAGTACCACGCGCAACACGCTGGCAAAATCCGGGATACCCGGCGTCAGCGCCAGGTCGATCAGCTCGACGCCTGGCGGCACCGGCAGGCCGGCGTCGCCGATCACCAGGATGTCGCCATGGCCGAGCCCGGCAATGGTTCGCGACAGGGCGATGTTCAACAGCGGCGTCTTCTTCATGGCGCCAGCTCCTTCAACAGGGGAATGGACGGCTGCGCGCCGACCCGGGTCACCGACAATGCGGCGGCGCGCTGGCCGAAGCTGATCGCCTCGTCTTCCGACAAGCCCCGCGCCAGGCCAGCGGCAAAGCCGCCGACAAAGGTGTCGCCGGCCGCCGTGGTGTCCACCGGCTGCACCCGTGGGGCCGGGAAGTGCCGGCTGCCGCTGGCGTCGACCAGCAAGGCACCATCGCCGCCAAGGGTGACGATCACCTTCCCCGCCCCCAGCTGGCGTAGCCGCTCGGCCGCGCGACGGGCACTTTCCTGGTCGTTGACCCGCACCCCGGCCAGGGCCTCGGCTTCGCTCTCGTTGGGGATCAGGTAATCGATGTAGGCATACCACTCCGCTGGCAACGGCCCGCTGGCCGGCGCCGGGTTGAGGATCACCGTGCGGCCCAGCTCGCGGCCGCGGGCCAGGGTCCAGGCCACGGTGGTGCTCGGCACCTCCAGCTGGCAGATGATCACTTCGGCGCGCTGCAGCAGTGCATCGAAACGGCTCACCGACTCGGGGCTGAGCAGGCCGTTGCCACCGGGGATCACGACAATGGCGTTCTGGCTGGCGGCATCCACCACGATCAGCGCCACGCCGCTGGACACACCCGGGCACACGCTCACACCCTGGCAATCGATGCCCTCGGTGAGCAGCGCCTGGCGCAGTTGCTGACCGTAGGCGTCGTCGCCGACGTTGCCGACCATCGCCACGCTGGCGCCCAGCCGGGCCACGGCCACCGCCTGGTTGGCGCCCTTGCCGCCGGGCGCGGTGAAGAAACTGTCGCCGGTCAGGGTCTCGCCTGCCCGGGGCAGGCGCTGGGCGCGGGCCACCAGGTCCATGTTGAGGCTGCCGACCACTACCACCTTGGCATCCATGGGCATTCCTTAACGGTAATCGTTGAACAGGTCCGGGCGTGGCCCGGTGGATTCGCGCAGCACGATGCGCGGGGCGACGATGCGCTGTTCGGCAGCGCCGTCGCGGCGCGGCGTGACGATGCGCGACAGCAACAGCCCGGCGGCGCTCTCGCCCAACTCGCGGATCGACTGGCCGACCGTGGTCAGCGCCGGATACACGTAGCGGCTCAGTTCGATGTCGTCGAAACCGATCACCGACAGCTCGCCGGGCACGTCGATATTGCGTTCGGCAGCGGCACGCAGCACGCCGAAACCAATCATGTCGTTGCCGGCGAAGATCGCCGTGGGCCGCTCGCCATCGAGCAGGCGCGCCGCGGCGGCATGCCCGCCGAGGCTGGTGAAGTCGCTGTGCAGCACATGGCCCGGGGCAACGCGCACGCCGCCCTCGGCCATCGCCCGGCGGAACCCGGCCAGGCGCAGCTGGCTGACCCCGGTGTCCACCGGGCCGCCGATGGTGGCGATCTCGCGGTGCCCGAGCTCGAGCAGGTGGCGGGTGGCCAGGTAGGCGCCCTGCTCGTGGTCTATGCGCACCAGGTCGGCCTCGACGCCTTCCAGCGCGCGGTCGACGATGACCATCGGCGTACGCACGCCGCTGAGGCTGTCGAGCAGGTCCTGGTCCTCGCCCACCGAGGCGACGATCAGGCCGTCGATGCGCTTTTCCAGCAGCACGCGCAGGTAGCTGCGCTGCTTCTGCGGGTTGTCATCGGAGTTGCACAGGATCACGCAGTAGCCGTTGCGCTCGCAGGCGTCCTCGATACCCCGGGCCAGCTCGGCGAAATACGGGTTGACGCTGTTGGGCACCAGCAGGCCGATGGTGGCGGTGCTGCGTGCCTTCAGCGAACGGGCCACGGCGCTGGGCACGTAGTCGAGCTCGGCAATCGCCGCCTCGACCTTCAGCCGCACCTGCTCGCTTACCGGGCGGGTCTTGTTCAGTACATGGGACACGGTGGTGTAGGAAATACCTGCAAGTGCCGCGACGTCTTTGATGGTTGCCATGGTTTCAGTTCCGCCGGTTCGCACGCCGGCTGCGATAAGTGTCGAGTACCACGGCGATGACGATGACCGCCCCGGTGATGATACGTTTGGTCGGCTCAGAGGCGCCGATCTGGGCCAGGCCGGCGGCCAGCACCGAAATGATCAGCACGCCGAAGAAGGTGCTGATGACCGAGCCGCGCCCGCCCATCAGGCTGGTGCCGCCGATCACCACGGCAGCGATCACCTGCAGCTCCATGCCCGAGCCGGCATTGGGGTCGGCGGCCTCCAGGCGCGAGATCTGGAACAGCGCGGCAAGACCGGCGAGCACACCCATCAGGGCGAACACCAGGATCTTGTAGGGGCGCGGGTCGATACCGGCCAGGCGCACGGCCTCTTCGTTGGTGCCGATACCGATCAGGTAGCGGCCGAACACAGTACGGGTCAGCACCAGTTGGGCCAGCACGATCACCAGCAAGGCGATGATGAAGGCCGGGGAAATGCCGAAGGCGATCGGGTTGGAGAACCAGGCGAAGGCATCGCCGATATACGCGGTACGCGAATCGGTGAACTGGTACGCCAGGCCACGGGCCATTTCCAGCACGCCCAGCGAGACGATGAACGAAGGGATGCGCCAGGCCACGGTGATGCTGCCGGTGACGGTGCCGGCCAAGGCCGCCACGGCCATGCCGAGCAAGGCGGCGGGCAGCACGCCCCAGCCCCAGCCGAGGATCGCCACGCTGACGGCCGAGGCCGCCAGGGCCAGTACCGAGCCGACCGACAGGTCGATGCCGCCGATGATCAGCACGAAGGTCATGCCCACCGCCAGCACCATCAGGTCGGGGATCTGGTTGGCCAGGGTGCTGAAGGTGGCATAGGACAGGAAGTGGCTGCTCAGCAACGAGAACAGCACGATCATCGCCAGCAAGGCACCGGCCAGGCCCAGGTAGGTGCCCAGGCCGAAATAGGTGCCGCTGCGGCGCACTGGCGCGGCGTCCGAGGTGTTTGTTGTGGTTTTCATGCGTCCATCCTGGGAGCTGCGTCGTGCAGCAGGGCATCACGTTTCTGGTAGCCGGCGAAGGCGGCGGCAAGCAGTTGGTCCTGGGTCCAATGATCGCGCTCGAAGGTGTCGATCAGGCGTCCGGCGCTGAGCACGGCGATACGGTCGCACATCAGCATCAGCTCGCGCAGGTCGCTGGACACCACCACCAGGGCCTTGCCCTGGCGGGCGAGCTCGGCGAGCAGGCCGTAGATGTCGAACTTGGCACCGACGTCGATGCCGCGGGTCGGCTCGTCGAACAACAGTACCTGGCAGTCGCGCTCCAGCCAGCGGCCGATCACCACCTTCTGCTGGTTGCCGCCGGACAGCTCGCCCACGGCCTGGGCGGGGCTGGCGCTGCGGATGCGCATGGCGCCGATCTGACGCTCGGCCAGCTCACGCTCGGCGTCGGCGTCGAGCACGCCAGCACGGGATACGGCGCCAAGGTTGCCCAGGGCAATATTGGCGCTGATCGACTGGCTCAGCAGCAGGCCTTCGCCCTTGCGGTCCTCGGTAATCAGCGCAATGCCAGCCTTGACCGCCGCCTTGGGCGAGTCAATGGTCACCGGTACCGGCGGCTGGCCGAGGGCGACCTGGCCGCTGTCGGCGCGGTCGGCGCCGTAGATCAGGCGCAGCAGCTCGGTGCGCCCGGCACCGATCAGGCCTGAGATACCGAAGATCTCCCCTGCCCTGACCTCGAGCGACACCTCGCGGACCTTGTCGCCGCGGCTGAGCCTGTCGACCTTGAGCAGTGGCGCACCGATCGTGCGCTGGCCCAGGTCGATATGCTCGCCCAGCTCGCGGCCGACCATCAGGTTGACCAGTTGCTCGCTGTTGTAGCGCTGGATCGGCTCGGCGCACACCAGCTTGCCGTCGCGCAGCACGGCGATGCGCTGGGCCACCTGCTGCAGTTCTTCGAGGCGGTGGGAGATATACACGATGGCCACGCCGCGCTGGCGCAGGCGCTCGATCTGGGTGAACAGCAGCTCCACCTCGCGGGCGGTGAGCATGGCCGTGGGTTCGTCGAAGATCAGTACATGGCAGTCGCCGATCAGGTTGCGGGCGATCTCGACCATCTGCTGGTGGCCGATGCCCAGCTCGCCGACGGGAGTGTCCGGGTCAATGGCATCCAGGCCGACCTGGGCCATGGCTGCGGTGGCCAGCTGGCGCAGGCGCTTCTGGCTGATCCAGCCGAGGCGGCTGGGCAGGTTGTCGAGGAACAGGTTCTCGGCCACGGTCAGCGTCGGCAGCAGGTTGAGTTCCTGCATCACCATGCGCACGCCGAGACGCTCGGCCTCGGCGCGGCTGCCGGGGGCGTAGGGCTGGCCGCGGTAGAGCATCTGCCCGGTGGTGGGGATCTCCAGGCCACTGATCAGCTTGGACAGGGTCGACTTGCCCGCGCCGTTCTCGCCGGTCAGGGCCAGCACCTCGCCGCCGCGCAACTCGAGGGTGACATCGCCGAGTACGGGCTGGGCGTAGGTCTTGCCCAGGCCGCTGACGGCTAGCACGGTTTCATTGGCCGGTACTGACATGGCCATTTCTCCTAGGACGAAGCATGACACGTTTAGAAGGCGGGCTTTCGTGGGAGCGGGCTTGCCCCGCGAGGCGCCAGGGCAGGCTGTACCTTGCGACACCATCGCGGGGCAAGCCCGCTCCCACGCTCCCGCGAAATCACTTCATTTGGTAATCAGCTTGACTGGCGTCTGGATGACATTGTCGGCATCCACGCCGGGCTGCTCGCCCTTGAGCATCTTCAGCGCCGCTTGGATGCCGAACACCGCCTGCTCGCTGGCAGCCTGGTCGAGGGTGGCCAGCACACGGCCATCCTTGAGCATCGGTTCGATGGCCTTGATGTTGTCGTAGCCGACCACCTGCACCTGGCCGGTCTTGCCGGCGGCGCGCACGGCCGAGACCGCGCCCAGGGCCATGCTGTCGTTGCCGGCCAGCAGCGCCTTCAAATCGGGATATTCGTTGAGCATCGAGGCGGCAACGGCGTTGCCCTTGTCGATCTCCCAGTTGCCGGATTGCACCGAGACGATCTTCATCTGCGCGGCTTCCATGGCGTCCTTGAAACCAGCGGTGCGCTGCTGGGCATTGGTGGTGGTCGGCACGCCTTCGATGATGCCGACCTGGTCACCGGCCTTGAGCTTTTGCTGGGCCAGGTAGTCGCCGACCATACGCGCACCCTTGCGGTTGTCCGGGCCTACGAACGGCACGCTGATGCCCTTGCTCTTGAGGGTTTCGGGGTCGAGGCGATTATCGATGTTGATCACGATCACGCCTTTGTCCATGGCCTTCTTCACCGCCGATACCAGCGCCTTGGAGTCGGCCGGGGCGATAACCAGCGCCTTGGCGCCCGAGTTGACCATCTGCTCGACGATACGGATCTGCTCGCCAGTATCGGTCTCGTTCTTGATGCCGTTGGCGACCAGCTGGAATTCGCTGGCATGGGTTTTCTGATAATCCTTGGCGCCGTCTTCCATGGTGCGGAAGAACTCGTTGGCCAGGGATTTCATCACCAGGGCGACCTTGGGCGCCTCCTCGGCGTGGGCGACAGGCAGGGAGAATATCAGCGACGACAGAACGGCGAGGGCCAGAGGACGGCGAGAGAACGGCAGCTTCATGGAAATGACTCCGAATCTTGTGGTTTTTATCGGATCGCAAACGTTTGCGGTGACTAACTATGTAAACAGGCCGCAGGTTTGTCAATCCAGCGCGTAGGAAGCCGCAGCTACGCAAGAGGGATTATCCGCAATTCGTCCGAAAAACCGAACACATTTCCTACTCTCGTTCGGCCAGCCGAATGACCTCACGCAACTTGACCAATTGGTCGGATCGCGTACCTCCAGTCCAGACAAGGGTTTCAAGATGAAATACGACGAACGGTAGTTGATGGTACGAAATCTGCCTTACTGCAGTGCGACTTAACGCACATCTCACCGTGGAAGAGAGAAGCAGAAATGATGAAATCCGCTATCAAGACCTTCGCACCGAGCGCCCTGGCGCTGTTGCTGGTACTGCCGACTACCGTTTCCGCCAAGGAAGCCGCGCAACAACAGAAGCTCGCCAACGTGGTCATCCTCGCCACCGGCGGCACCATCGCCGGCGCTGGCGCCAGCGCGGCCAACAGCGCCACCTACCAGGCCGCCAAGGTAGGCATCGACAAGCTGATCGCCGGCGTGCCAGAGCTGAAAGACCTGGCCAACGTGCGCGGCGAGCAGGTGATGCAGGTCGCCTCGGAAAGCATCGGCAACGACGACCTGCTCAAGTTGGGCAAGCGCGTCGCCGAACTGGCCGACAGCAAGGACGTCGATGGCATCGTCATCACGCACGGCACCGACACCCTCGAAGAAACCGCCTACTTCCTCAACCTGGTAGAGAAGACCGACAAGCCGATCATCGTGGTCGGCTCGATGCGTCCGGGCACGGCGATGTCCGCCGACGGCATGCTCAACCTGTACAACGCCGTGGCCGTGGCCAGCAGCAAGGACGCCCGCGGCAAGGGCGTGCTGGTAACCATGAACGACGAGATCCAGTCCGGCCGTGACGTGAGCAAGGCGGTCAATATCAAGACCGAAGCCTTCAAGAGCCAGTGGGGCCCGCTGGGCATGGTGGTCGAAGGCAAGTCGTACTTCTTCCGCCTGCCGGCCAAGCGCCACACCGTCAACTCCGAGTTCGACATCAAGACCATCAGCAAGCTGCCGGCCGTGGATATCGCCTATGGCTACGGCAACGTGACCGACACCGCCTACAAGGCGCTGGCCCAGGGCGGCGCCAAGGCGATCATCCACGCCGGCACCGGCAATGGCTCGGTGTCGTCGCGCGTGGTGCCGGCGCTGCAGGAGCTGCGTAAGGACGGCGTGCAGATCATCCGCTCCTCCCACGTTAACCAGGGCGGCTTCGTACTGCGCAATGCCGAACAACCTGACGACAAGAACGACTGGGTCGTGGCCCATGACCTGAACCCGCAGAAGGCGCGGATCCTGGCAATGGTCGCAATGACCAAGACCCAGGACAGCAAAGAGCTGCAGCGGATCTTCTGGGAATACTGATCGGCGTGCACTTCGGGTTGGTATGTTGAAGATACCGACCCTATCGCGGGGCAAGCCCGCTCCCCCGGGGCACACATGACCTTTGTGGGAACGGGCTGGCGCCGCGATGTCTTCGATTGAACCAATCCCTCTACCACGGTCTTATACGGCTTTCATCCTACCCGTTGTTGCGAAATGGCTTACAGTGAAATACTGTATGCACATACAGCAAAACAAGGAACAGCCCCGTGGCCAAACCCGCCTCAGCGTCGCCAAGCAGTTATGAACTACTGGGTCAGCGCATCCAGAAGATCATCAACAGCCCCACCGCCCAGCGCAGCCGCGCCGCCCTGATCTTCCGCCTGGAGCACGAATCGCCCGATGACTGGGCCACGCTGCTCGAGGAAATCGCCGAGAACGACAACGTCACCCTCGCCCACCGCGACGATGGCGGCGTGCAGGTGTTCTGGACCGTGCCGAAGGAAGACTGATTGCACATGAGAGTTTCGCTTTTCGCTGCCTGCCTGCTGCTGCTCCCCCCCCTCGCCCACGCCGACGCCCCACGCACCTTCCAAGAGGCCAAGAAGGTTGCCTGGAAGCTGTACGCGCCGCAGTCCACCGAGTTTTATTGCGGCTGCAAGTACCAGGGCAACAAGGTCGACCTGGCGTCTTGCGGCTATGCGCCGCGCAAGAACCTCAACCGTGCCTCGCGCATCGAGTGGGAACACATTGTCCCGGCCTGGAAGATCGGCCATCAACGCCAGTGTTGGCAGGACGGCGGGCGCAAGAACTGCTCGCGCCACGACAAGGTCTACCAGCGGGCCGAGGCCGACCTGCACAACCTGGTACCGAGCATCGGCGAGGTCAACGGCGACCGCAGCAACTTCAGCTTCGGCTGGTTGCCCGAGCAGCATGGCCAGTACGGCAGTTGCCTGACCCAGGTCGACTTCAAGGCCAAGAAGGTCATGCCGCGCCCGTCGATCCGCGGGATGATCGCGCGCACCTACTTCTACATGAGCAAGCAGTACGACCTGCGCCTGTCCAAACAGGACCGCCAGTTGTTCGAGGCCTGGAACAAGACCTACCCGCCGCAGCCCTGGGAGCTGCAGCGCAACCAGCAGGTGGCATGCGTGATGGGGCGCGGCAACGCCTTCGTCGGCCCGGTCAACCTCAAGGCCTGCGGCTAAAGGCCCTCAGGCCAGCGTCTGCAGGTAGGCGCTGGCCTGCTGGTACCGGCACAGCCGGGCCACATCGGCCGGGCCTGGGCAAGGGATGCGCGAAAGGTCGCTGTTGTCGGCCAGGTCCGCCAGCTTCACCTGGCGCGCCAAGGGGTCCACACCCAGGCGAATGACGAACGCCTCGTAGCTCTCGCCCTCGCGCCGGCTCAGCGCCAGCAGCGCGGCGAGGATCTTCAGCGGGAAACCTTCACGGGCGAGGTCGGCCAGGGTCAGCGGCGTGTCTTCCAGCACATCGTGCAACACCGCGACAATGCGCTGCTCAGGAGTGATCACCCGCCCCATCACCCGCAGCGGGTGAAGGATGTAAGCCGCCCCACCTTTGTCGAACTGCCCTTCGTGTGCCTTGATGGCCATCGCGATGGCCCGTTCCAGCGTCGCCATGAAGTACTCCCCACTCAACCCGCGCACTGGAAAGCATAGCCGCTGCGTCATGGGCGTGGTTTGTCCGGCGCCAAAGCGCCTCGGCAGCGCGCTTGCCGCCCTTCCCATTCAAGCTTTTTCCAGCCTTAGGTTTTTTAAGGCTCATGAGCACAAATTTACTAATTTCTGGATCCCCGCCCGCCCCGCATCATCGCGCCAACAAGAACGCGTCGCCCTTTGCCGGCACGCACCCGGGCAATCCCCGATGCCCCACCTTGCCTTGGAGTCAGTCATGACCAGTGCAGCCAATTCGGCCCCCCTCATCGAGAAACACACGATCGGCTATGTGCCACCGCAAGACCGCCATGGAAAGGTAAGGGATCTGTTCACACTGTGGTTCGGCGGCAACATCGCGCCGCTGCCCATCGTCACCGGCGCACTCGGCGTGCAGCTATTCCACCTCAATCTGGTCTGGGGCATCGTCGCGATCCTGGTCGGCCACCTGGTAGGCGGCGTGCTCATGGCCCTGCACTCTGCCCAGGGCCCGCAGATGGGCATTCCGCAGATGATCCAGAGCCGCGCCCAGTTCGGTTCGCTCGGCGCCCTGCTGGTGGTGGTCATCGCCGGGGTGATGTACATCGGCTTCTTCGCCTCCAACATCGTCCTGGCCGGCAAGTCGCTACATGGCGTGGTCGAGACGGTGCCGGTGTCCGTGGGTATCGTCATCGGTGCATTGGGCTCGGGCATCATCGGCATAATCGGCTACCGCTTCATCCACGTGCTCAACCGCATCGGTACCTGGGTGCTGGGCATCGGCATCGTGGTCGGCTTCGGCTACATCTTCAGCCATGTGCAGAGCGACGACTTCCTCACCCGCGGCGGCTTCAACCTGGCCGGCTGGCTGGCCACCGTGTCCCTGGCGGCGCTGTGGCAGATCGCCTTCGCGCCCTACGTGTCGGATTACTCGCGCTACCTGCCGGCTGACGTAAAAGTGTCCTCGACCTTCTGGACCACCTACCTTGGCTCGGCCCTGGGCTCGAGCCTGTCATTCATCTTCGGCGCGGTGGCGGTGCTGGCGATCCCTGCCGGGATGGACACCATGGACGCGGTCAAGCTTGCCACCGGCACCCTCGGCCCGCTGATGCTGGTGCTGTTCCTGCTCAGCGTGATCAGCCACAACGCCCTCAACCTGTACGGCGCGGTGCTGTCGATCATCACCCTGGTACAGACCTTCGCCTACCGCTGGATCCCCACTGCCAAGAGCCGCGCCGTGCTGTCGCTGCTCGTGCTGGCGGCCTGCTGCGTGGTGGCGGTGTTCGCCTCGGCGGACTTCATCGGCCACTTCGTCGACATGGTGCTGGTGTTGCTGGTGGTGCTGGTGCCGTGGACGGCGATCAACCTGATCGACTTCTATGTCATCCACAAGGGCGACTACGACATCGACTCGATCTTCAAGATCGACGGTGGCATCTATGGTCGCTACAACCCCCAGGCGCTGATTGCCTACGCGGTGGGTATCGTGGTGCAGATCCCGTTCATGAACACGCCGCTGTATGTCGGGCCGGTGTCCGCACACATCAACGGCGCCGACCTGTCGTGGCTGGTGGGGCTGGCGATCACCTCGCCGCTGTACTGGTGGCTGGCCAGCCGCGACAGCGCGTATCGTCGTCGGCAGGTGAGTGCGAAGCTGGCGGCGGGGGTCTGAGTCCGCCGGGCTGAAAGTTGACGAGGGGACCCGCTGCGGCGGGTCTTCTGTCGTCAATATCAGCCACCACGACCCAGGCAGGAAACCCTAGCGCTCGCTACGGAGCATCTCCTTCGGCACATACTTGCCAATCTCATACTTGCCGATCGCCGCCCGGTGCACCTCATCCGGTCCGTCGGCCAGGCGCAGGGTGCGCTGCATCGCATACATGTAGGCCAAGGGGAAATCACCGCTCACCCCTGCCCCGCCATGGATCTGGATGGCCCGGTCGATTACCTTCAGCGCAACGTTCGGCGCCACCACCTTGATCTGGGCGATCTCGCTGCGGGCCACCTTGTTGCCGACGGTGTCCATCATGTAGGCGGCCTTGAGGGTCAGCAGCCGGGCCATGTCGATCTCCATCCGCGAGTCGGCGATCTTGTCGACGTTGCCGCCCAGCCGCGCCAGCGGCCGGCCAAAGGCGGTGCGCTCGACCGAGCGTTTGCACATCAGCTCCAGGGCGCGCTCGGCCATGCCGATCGAACGCATGCAATGGTGGATGCGCCCAGGCCCGAGGCGGCCCTGGGCGATCTCGAAGCCACGGCCTTCGCCGAGGAGCACGTTCTCGTAAGGCACCCGCACGTTCTCGAACAACACTTCGGCATGGCCGTGTGGCGCGTCGTCGTAGCCGAACACCGGCAGTGGGCGGACGATCTTCACGCCGGCTGCGTCGGTGGGCACCAGGATCATCGAGTGCTGTTGATGACGCTGGCCATCGGGGTTGGACAGGCCCATGAAGATCATCACCTTGCAGCGCGGGTCACAGGCGCCGGAGGTCCACCACTTGCGGCCGTTGATCACCCACTCGTCACCGTCGCGCACGGCGGTGGCGGCCATGTTGGTGGCATCCGAAGAGGCCACGTCCGGCTCGGTCATGGCGAACGCAGAGCGGATTTCGCCGCGCAGCAGCGGCTCGAGCCACTGGCGCTTCTGCGCCTCGCTGCCGTAGCGCACCAGCACTTCCATGTTGCCGGTGTCCGGCGCCGAGCAGTTGAACGGCTCGGGCCCCAGCAGCGAGCGGCCCATGATCTCGGCCAATGGCGCGTACTCAAGGTTGCTCAGCCCTGCACCATATTCGGATTCGGGCAGGAACAGGTTCCATAGTCCTTCCTCGCGGGCCTTGGCCTTGAGCTCCTCCATGATAGCGGTAGGCTGCCAGCGGTCGCCCTCGGCTACCTGGCGCTCGAACACCGGCTCGGCCGGGTAGACGTATGCATCCATGAATGCGCTGACGCGTTCGCGCAGTACCTGGACCTTGGGCGAATAGGCGAAATCCATCGGGGCTACCTTCCGTCAATGAAGAACATGGACCTGAGCCTAGAACAGCCACCCTTCATCCACCTAGTCTATTTTCTTCGTGTATAAACATTCATAACCAATATATGATCGATCCATAACTCCAACAAAGAGCGGCGCCCATGAACCTCAGCAAGGTCGACCTCAACCTGTTCATCGTCTTCGACGCGATCTACACCGAAGCCAACCTGACGCGCGCCGGGCAGATCGTCGGCATCACCCAGCCGGCGGTTTCCAACGCCCTGTCACGGTTGCGCGAGACATTCAACGACCCGCTGTTCGTGCGCACCGCCCAAGGCATGGTGCCCACGCCCATGGCGCAGAACATCATCGGCCCGGTACGCAACGCGCTGTCGCTGCTGCGCACCTCGGTCCAGGAAAGCCGCATCTTCACCCCGCTGCAGGCGAGCAAGACCTTCCGCATCAGCATGACCGACCTTACCGAAGCGGTGATCCTGCCGCCGCTGTTCCAGCGCCTGCGCCGGCTTGCCCCAGCCCTGGTGATCGAGAGTTTCCTGTGCAAGCGCCGCGAAACCACAAAGGAGCTGGCCGCCGGGCGCCTGGACTTCGCCGTCGACGCGCCGCTTAACACCGATCCACAGGTTCGGCACGTCAAGCTCATGCAGGACCGCTACGTCTGCGCCATGCGTCCCGGTCACCCCCAAGCCGACGATAAGCTGACTCTCGACGGCTACCTGGCCATGACCCATATCCATATCTCCAGCCGCCGCAATGGCCTGGGCTATGTGGACCTGGCCCTTGGCAAAATGGGGGTGCAACGCCGTGTCGCCCTGCGTTCGCAGCACTACCTGATGGCCTCCCAGGTGCTACAGCAGACCGACATGGTGATGACCGTTCCCGAACGTTTCGCCCGCCGCCACCAGTTGCGCCACCAGCCACTGCCAGTGGAAGTTCCGCCGCTGGAGACCCATCTCTACTGGCACGAGAGCACCGACCAGGACCCGGCCAACCGCTGGATGCGCGAGCAGATCATCGAGTTGTGCGAGCGGGTGGTGGCCCAGGACGACCAGGAAAAGGCAAGCCCGGCGATCGCATCGGCCTGAGTCGCCTACACTGTCGATGATTGCCTCTGAACCCAGGAGCCACTCATGGACGACAGCCAACATGGCAAGCCACCGACCTTTTGGCAGATGCTGCAGAGCATCCTTGCCGCGGCGTTTGGCGTGCAAAGCGGCAAGAACCGCGCCCGCGACTTCACCTATGGCAAGGCCAGCCATTTCATCGTGATGGGGACAGTGTTCACGCTGATCTTCATCTTCGTGCTGATCGGCCTGGTGCAGTTGGCGATGCACCTGACGGCGCGCTGATCACAGGGCAAATCCGCCAATACTGCTTGCCAAAACGCAATCCGCCCGCGGATATCCCTTCCGCGGGCGGTTCAGGTGCTTCTCACGGTCTTGAGCAGTTATCCGCTATTGATGGCTGACCCAGTACACCGCGGTGACCACCACCAGCACGATCAGACAGAGGATCGCCCAGGCATCGACACTGCTGTCAGCTTTGCGGACCTTGGTAGAGTTTCCCATTGCATTGCCTCTTGTAGTGGTTATGGGAATGCACTTCACAAGCAGCAGTTAAGTCCAGCAATGCCCTTCGCTCAAGCAGGGTCTTTCAATACTCGACGGGTGACGTGAGAAACGGGTAGCGGAAATCTGCCGGTCGCCCTTCGGCACTGAAACGGTGGAAGTCGATACCATGGCCATCCTGCTCCAACAACTCGAGCCAGCGCCGCGCCTTGGCTGAGTCGATCAGTTGCAGAGCCGGCGCGCTGTGCTCGCGCTGGCCATCGCGGCCTACCGCCAGCCCTCGGGCGTCATCGTGCAGCATGACTATGGCCCAGCCACCCAAGGTGAAATGCCCACCCATGAGTACGCTCAAACGCCCGTCGATTCGCGCGCGCAGAGCCTCAGGCGAGCTATTGACCGCACTGAACAGGACATCGCGCCCGGGCACCTTGCCTAGTGCCTGGAACGCCTGCATGGCACCGAATGCCATCTGGTCGTTGGCTGACCATACCAGGCGGGTGTCGGGGTACCGCTCGAGCAGCATCTGCGCTTGTTCGAAGGCACGCTGGCGGCTCCAGCCGCCGTACACCACCTGGCGCAGGCGCACCTGGGGGAACTCGGCCAGTGCCCGGCGCATGCCCTGCACGCGCAACTGCGAGGCCGGCGTGGTCTTGACCCCGGCGAATACCAGCAAGTCGACCGCCCCGGGTGCGGCAGGCAGTTGCGCCGCCAGCGCCTTGAGCATCTGGTAACCAGCCTCCTCGTCGTTGCTGACCAACGAGCCGAGCACTTCAGGATATTTGTCCGGCTGCGCCTGGACACTGTGCGCCTGGCTGTCGGTGAGGCCGTTGTTGACCAGGAACAGCTTGACTCCGGTGCCTCGCGACAAGCGGATGATCTCTGGGGCAACGTACAGCTCGTTGACCAGCACCAGGTAGTCCGGGCGCTGTGGTCCTTGCAGCACCTCACGGGCCTGAGTAAGGGCCAG
Organism: Pseudomonas sp. PONIH3; assembly: GCF_002934345.1. Lineage (NCBI taxonomy): Bacteria > Pseudomonadati > Pseudomonadota > Gammaproteobacteria > Pseudomonadales > Pseudomonadaceae > Pseudomonas > Pseudomonas sp. PONIH3. The sequence goes on along the minus strand of NZ_CP026386.1, from coordinate 6,057,360 downwards.
GTCGGCGCGACGCTCGCTATATTGCACGCGCAAGGTCATGCCGAGGTCGCTGGCGGCGGCCTGCATGAAGCGTGAATAGTCAACCCAGAACGTTTCGTTGGAGTAGCCTGGATTGAGAAACACCACCGAAGCGGCCTGTGCGCTAGCTGCCAGCGGCAGGCTCAGGCACAGGCTCTGGCACAAGGCCTTGAGCATGCTGTTACATCCCTGCGGAGCAAACCCCGGATTATAGCCCCGTGATGTACCGCAGCGGACAAATGCCAGTCAGTCTCACTTAGTCCAAATAGTTCTTTTCATATGCTAAAACATCACTTTAGCGCATAAACCCACTCTGCTATCGTTTCCCCGCTCCGACCCGGAGTGCGCGGCCGTGCGCGCGATTAGCTGCATGCAGCCTGAGACAGGACTTATATGTACGTATACGACGAGTACGATCAGCGGATCATCGAGGACCGCGTCAAGCAGTTCCGTGATCAGACCCGCCGCTACCTGGCCGGTGAGCTGAGCGAAGAAGAATTCCGCCCTCTGCGCCTGCAGAACGGCCTGTATATCCAACGTTTCGCGCCGATGTTGCGAGTCGCCGTGCCCTATGGCCAGTTGAACGCACGCCAGGCCCGCATGCTGGCGAAAATCGCCCGCGACTACGACAAGGGCTACGCGCATATCAGCACCCGCCAGAACGTGCAATACAACTGGCCGGCGCTGGAAGACATCCCGGACATTCTCGCTGAGCTGGCCACCGTGCAGATGCACGCGATCCAGACTAGCGGCAACTGCCTGCGCAACGTCACCACCGACCAGTTCGCCGGTGTCGCCGCCGACGAGTTGGTCGACCCGCGCCCGTGGTGCGAAATCGTCCGCCAGTGGACCACCTTCCACCCGGAATTCGCCTACCTGCCGCGCAAGTTCAAGATCGCCGTCAATGGTTCGAGCGACGACCGCGCCGCCATCGAGGTGCACGACATCGGCCTGGAGCCGGTGCGTAACGCCGCGGGCGAGCTGGGCTTCCGCGTATTGGTCGGTGGCGGCCTGGGCCGTACCCCGGTGATCGGCGCGTTCATCAACGAGTTCCTGCCCTGGCAGGACCTGCTCAGCTACCTGGACGCGATCCTGCGCGTGTACAACCGTTACGGCCGTCGTGACAACAAGTACAAGGCGCGGATCAAGATCTTGGTCAAGGCCCTCACCCCGGAAGTGTTCGCCGAGAAGGTCGAGGCCGAGATGGTCCACCTGCGTGGCGGCAACACCACCCTGACCGAGGCCGAAGTACAGCGCGTCGCCCGCCACTTCGTCGACCCTGAGTACCTGGCCCTGGACAACACCGACTTCAGCGCGTTGGACGCCGAGCACCCGGGCTTTGCCCGCTGGCGCTCGCGCAACACCCGCGCGCACAAGAAGCCGGGCTATGTTGCCGTGACCCTGTCGCTCAAGCCCACCGGCGTCGCCCCGGGCGACCTGACCGACAAGCAGCTCGACGCGGTCGCCGACCTGGCCGAGCGCTACAGCTTCGGCTACCTGCGCACCTCCCACGAGCAGAACATCATCCTCGCCGACGTCGAGCAGCGTCAGCTGCACGCGTTGTGGCTGGAACTGCGCGAGCAAGGCTTCGCCACCCCGAACATCGGCCTGCTGACCGACATCATCTGCTGCCCGGGCGGTGACTTCTGCTCGCTGGCCAACGCCAAGTCGATCCCGATCGCCGAATCCATCCAGCGCCGCTTCGACGACCTGGACTACCTGTTCGACATCGGCGAGCTCGACCTGAATATCTCCGGCTGCATGAACGCCTGCGGCCACCACCACGTCGGCCACATTGGCATCCTTGGCGTGGACAAGAAGGGCGAGGAGTTCTATCAGGTCTCGCTGGGCGGCAACGCTGCCCGCGATGCGAGCCTGGGCAAGATCCTCGGCCCCTCCTTCGCCCAGGACGACATGGCCGACGTGATTGAAAAGTTGATCAATGTGTACGTCGAGCAACGCACTGAAGACGAACGCTTCATCGATACCTACCAGCGGATCGGCATCGATCCCTTCAAGGAGCGCGTCTATGCAGCGAATCATTAAGAACAACCAGATCGTCGACGAAACCTGGCACCTGCTGCCCAAGGACGTTTCGATCGACGAACTGACCAACTGCGACGACTACATCGTGCCGCTGCAGCTGTGGCGCGACCATCCGAGCCTGCTCAAGGCGCGCGACGGCGGCCTGGGCATCTGGCTGGACAGCGACGAAGAAGCCGAGGAAATCGGCGAGCACGTCGAGCACTTCCAGGTGATCGCCCTGAACTTCCCGGCCTTCACCGACGGGCGCAGCTACTCCAATGCGCGCCTGCTGCGTGACCGCTACAAGTTCAAGGGCGAGCTGCGCGCCATTGGCGACGTGCTGCGCGACCAGCTGTTCTACATGGCCCGCTGCGGTTTCGACGCGTTCGCCATCCGTGCCGACAAGGACCCGGAAGACGCGCTGCAGAGCCTGAAGGACTTCTCGGTGACCTACCAGGGCGCCACCGACGAACCGCTGCCGCTGTTCCGCCGCCGCTGATCGTCGCTTGCAGTACTCCCGGCCCGCCTTCTGGCGGGCCGATTCGTTTCTGCGCCGGCAAGACGACCATTCCGGATAGGCCGAGGAAAAATCCGAATGTTCACTCAGGTTTGCTGATGGCATGCCGATATCAAGGCATATCCTTTTCACTCCGCAAGGAAAGCGACGATGAGCCCAATCACCTCGGCACTGCGATTCACGCCGATCCAAACTCCACCCGCTCCCACGCAGAACCTGATCGTTCGCCAGCCCACGAGCGTCGCCAGCGCCCCAGGCACCCAGGTCATCCTGGGCCAGGACACCCGCGTTCCCGACAGTGAGACCTACACCTCGCGAGGCACGCTGGACAACGCGCAGCCCAGCTACACCTGGGAACAGGACGGGCTGGACAAGCTGAGCATGTACATGTTCAGCGCGGTCAAGTCGTCCTCCACCGCCGCCCGCTTCCAGGGCCTGGGCAGCGCCCTGGTGGAGCAGCTGGCGGCCAGCGGCGGCCAGCGCGTCTCCCAGTCAGCCCTGCAGGTCAACGAGACCGACACCACCCCGCTGAACCTGCAGCAGTCACGCCTGCGCGAGTTCGCCAGCAATACCGTCACCCTCAGCCTCACCACCGCCTCCGGCGCCACGGTGAAACTGGGTTTGTACAACGGTGAGCGGGGCCTGGCGGTCGACGCCGAAGTCCAGGGCGGCGAGCTCAACGCCAACGAGCTCAAGGGCTTGGCCGCCCTGGCCGACGGTTTCCAGTCGGCGATCAATGGTTTGACCCGGCAACCGCCGAGCCTGCAGCTCGGCTCGCTGGTCAAGCTCGATCCGAACCTGTTCAGCGGCCTGCAAATGAATGCCAAGCTGGACTTGCCCAGTGGTGGGCAACAGACCTTCGACCTGCGCCTGGACGGCTCCACCCGCAGCCTGAAACTCGATGGCCCGAGTGGCCAGGTGCAGCTGGACCTCGACTCCCAGGGCGGCGCGCTGCTGGGCGGCAAGGCCCAGCGCCAGGCCGCCCTGGACAACTACCTGACCCAGTTCGACGAGGCGCAGAAGCGCGGCAAGGGCGATGCGCAACTGACCTCGCTGCTCAAGGATGCCTTCAGCCAACTGAACAGCATCGACGACAACAGCCCGCGCCCGGCGGGCCATAACGACGCGGTGAACACCTACAGCCGTGCGTTGCTCAGCGGCCTGGCCGACTTCAAGGCCTCGATCGTGCAACCGTCCAGCCGCCCGAACGCACGGCGCCTGGACGAGGAAGACCGCTTCGCCTACCAGGTGTCGCAATCGACCTCGACCAGTGGCCAAGGCACCACCATCGCCCGTCAGCAACGCCAGGAGGCCAAGCTGGATGCCGCCTGGCATTCGAGCCTGTCGTCCGCTGCCAAGCTCACCGAAGCGGATCCGTTCGACGAGAAGAACTACCGTTACCACACGCTCAGCGAAACGGCGAGCAGCACCACCGAATTGTCGTTCGTCGACAATGTGCTCAAGGAAGCCAAGGCCACCCAGGAGGCCACCAGCACCAAGCGCGTGCTCGCCTACGAGGGTGGCAAGCTTGAGTCCGATGTCAGCACACCCGAGTCGGTGAGCCGCTCGCGCAACCTGCTGAACCTGCTCGACGATCTGTTCAAGACCGATGAGAAGGCCCGGCGCAACGGCAGCCAGTACGACCTCGACGCGCAACTGGCGGCCCATGCCGGGCTGTGGCAGTTGCAAACCGACCCGGCGAAGATCCACGACTGACCGAGGCGCCGCCGCGCAGACAAGCCCCCCCTGCAAGGACTGCAGAAGCGGGCTCGTCTGCACTCGGCCTTGGCGCTCAGCGTATCGGCACGTAGATATCCGTCTGCCATTGTTCCAGCGGCGTCTGCGGATAGATGCTCAGGTAGTGGAAGAACAGCGGATGATCGCGCAACTCCTCGCCACTGCCCGGTAGCCAATCACGATAGATCGGGTAGATCGTCTCGCCGATATGATCCGGCGAGCCGACATGCCGCACCACCGCGCAGCGCCCCGCAGGCAGGCTCGACTCCCGCACGCCCTGAACGTTCGGCACCACGGCCTCGTGGATTTCCCCGCAGATGGCAAAGCGGAAGTCTTCCGGCGCGGTAGTGTCCGGATTATTGTAGGGGATGCCGAAGCTGCGGCTGCTGGCCACGGGCGATTGCCCGCTGCTCATGCGCCAGTCGATAAACCGGCGCACGCTTTCGCTGACCTGGCTCGGCGGCCCCCGATGTTCGAGCGCGGCAAGGCGCACGGCGGCGAAATCGACGATTCGTACCTGCATGGTGATGCTCCTGGAAAAATGAGGAATGGCAAACACCGTATTCCATACCTGCCAGTCCGGCCGGCGGCGAAACGCGCTGGGCGCATGCCCAAAGGCCCGCCTGAACGCCCTGCTGAATGCCTCGGGGCTTTCGAACCCCGCCGCCAGGGCCGCGTCCAGCACCGAGTGTTCGGGCTGGCCGAGCAACCGATGCGCGGCACGGCGCAGGCGCATCAGTTGCACATAACGGGCAACCGGGACACCCACATAGGCACTGAACTGACGGTGAAAATGAAACGCCGAAAAATGTGCCACAGCGCTCAAGGTTTCCACCGACAGGTCACCTTCAAGGTTGTCCTCGATATAGGCAAGCACGGTCTCGAACCGCTGCTGGTAAAGGGCATTGACTGACAAATCAGGTTGCTCCTGGAAATACGGCAGGCCACAGCTTCGTCGATCCTGCCATGACCCCGCCTAGCCGCACTTGCTCAATCACAACATTCTCAGGTAGTCCTGGCCTGGCCGCGATCACCAGCAAAGCCGGTGCTATCCAGCGTATCTGCCGCACGCGTGTACGCCATTATTGTCACGCTCTGATCACAACCCAACCCCGCATTCATGACTCCAGCTCAAAGGACCTTGTTTTGCCGAGGCCTTAATCAATCCCGCCGAACCGCGCACACTGCAAGCATTCACTCGACAGGAGCACATCCATGAGCATTCCATCCTTTGGCCTGGGTACCTTCCGCCTCACCGGCCAGGCCGTCATCGACTCGGTCAAGTCGGCGCTGGAGCTGGGCTACCGCGCCATCGACACCGCGCAGATCTACAAGAACGAGGCCGAGGTCGGCCAGGCCATCGCCGAAAGCGGCGTGCCGCGCGACGAATTGTTCATCACCACCAAGATCTGGGTCGACAACTACGCCGCCGACAAACTGATCCCCAGCTTGCGCGAGAGCCTGGCCAAGCTGCGCACCGAGCATGTCGACCTGCTGCTGATCCACTGGCCCGCACCAGGCAATGGCGTCGAGCTGCCCGAATACATGCAGGCCCTGGCCGAGGCCAAGCGCCAGGGCCTGACCCGCCAGATCGGCATCTCCAACTTCAACATCGAACTGACCCGCCAGGCCATCGCCGTGGTCGGCCAGGGCGAGATCGCCACCAACCAGATCGAGCTCAGCCCGTACCTGCAAAACCGCAAGCTCAGCGCCTTCCTCGCGGAACAAGGCATCACCACAACCTCCTACATGACCCTGGCCTATGGCAAGGTCCTGAAGGATCCGCTGCTGGCGCAAATCGCCGCCAAGCACAAGGCCACCGTGGCCCAGGTGGCCTTGGCCTGGGCATTGCAACTGGGCTACGCGGTGATCCCTTCATCGACCAAGCGCGAGAACCTGGCCAGCAACCTGCTCGCCCAGAGCCTGCGCCTGGACGCCGACGACATGGCGCGCATCGCCACTCTGGAGCGCGACGGCCGTGAAGTCAGCCCGGACGGCCTGGCGCCGGCCTGGGACTGATATCCTTCGGGCATGGAGGCCCACCTCCCTGATTTCAACCGCTTTTTCGGAGCTCCCAATGAGCACGCTTTCCCCCGGACGGGTGCTGTTCGCCCTGGCCATCGGCGCCTTCGGCATCGGCACCACCGAGTTCACCCCCATGGGCCTGCTGCCGGTGATCGCCGACGGCGTCGGCGCCAGCATTCCCAGCGCCGGCATGCTGATCACCGCCTATGCCATCGGCGTCATGGTCGGCGCGCCGATCATGACCTTGCTGTTCAGCCGCTTCGGCAAGCGTGCCGCGCTGATGATGCTGATGGGCATCTTCACCCTCGGCAACCTGCTGTCGGCGCTGTCGCCGGACTACTACACCCTGCTTGTCTCGCGCCTGATCACCAGCCTCAACCATGGCGCCTTCTTCGGCCTGGGCGCGGTGGTGGCCGCCAGCGTGGTGCCCCGGGACAAGCAGGCCAGCGCGGTGGCCACCATGTTCATGGGCCTGACCATCGCCAACATCGGCGGCGTGCCGGCCGCCACCTGGCTCGGCCAGCAGGTCGGCTGGCGCATGGCCTTTGCCGGCACCGCAGTGCTCGGCCTGCTGGCCATCGCCGCCCTGTGGTATGCGCTGCCCAAGGGCGAGCGCGGCAACGTGCCCCATGTGCGCAAGGAGCTGGCGGTAATCGCCCGTCCCAACGTGCTGCTGGCCATGGCCACCACCGTGCTCGGCGCAGGCGCCATGTTCACCCTGTACACCTATGTCGCGCCGGTGCTCGCCGAGCTGACCGGCGCCTCCGCCAGTTTCGTCACCCTCGGCCTGGTGCTGATTGGCGTCGGCTTCACCCTGGGCAACAGCCTGGGTGGCAAGCTGGCCGACTGGTCGCTGGACGGTGCCGCAAGGATCTTCCTCGGCGCACTGGCGGCGATCATGCTGCTGATGCCGCTGGTACTGGGCAGCCATGTCGGCGCGGCGCTCGCGCTGCTGGTCTGGGGGGTATTCACCTTCGCCGTGGTTCCGCCGCTGCAGATGCGGGTGATGATCGCCGCGGCCGAAGCGCCGGGGCTGGCGTCGTCGATCAATGTCGGCGCGTTCAACCTGGGCAATGCCGTGGGCGCGGCTCTGGGTGGCGCGGTGATCAGCCTGGACCTGGGTTACGCGGCGGTGCCGATGGCCGGTGGCCTGCTGGCGGCGACCGGGTTGCTGCTGGTGTGGCTGGGCGGGCGTGGCAAGGCCACCGACGAGGCCTTGGGCAAGCCGGCCTGAGACAGCCGAAACAAATTAGAACGCCGCCATCCCCAAGGGATGGCGGCGTTCTAGCGTTGCAACCGCAGGCGGTCAGGCCGGGGCCGAAGTGCGGATCAAGTGATCGAAGGCGGCCAGCGAAGCCTTGGCGCCCTCGCCCACGGCGATGACGATCTGCTTGTATGGCACCGTGGTCACGTCACCGGCGGCGAACACACCCGGGATGCTGGTCTGGCCCTTGGCGTCGACGATGATCTCGCCGCGCGGCGACAGCTCCACGGTGCCCTTGAGCCAATCGGTGTTGGGCAGCAAGCCGATCTGCACGAAGATGCCTTCCAGCGCCAGGTCATGCAGCGCCTCGGTGCTGCGGTCCTTGTAGCGCAGGCCGGTGACCTTTTCACCGTCGCCGACCACTTCGGTGGTCAGCGCGCTGGTGATCACCTTGACGTTCGGCAGGCTGTGCAGCTTGCGCTGCAACACGGCGTCGGCACGCAGCTGGCTGTCGAACTCGATCAGGGTCACCTGGGCAACGACACCGGCCAGGTCGATGGCCGCTTCCACACCGGAGTTGCCGCCACCGATCACCGCCACGCGCTTGCCCTTGAACAGCGGGCCGTCGCAGTGCGGGCAGTAGGCCACGCCGCGAGCGCGGTATTGCTGCTCGCCCGGCACGTTCATCTCACGCCAGCGGGCACCGGTAGCCAGGATCACGGTCTTGGCCTTGAGCGAGGCGCCGCCGGCCAGGCGTACTTCGTGCAGGCCGCCGTCGGTGGCCGGGATCAACGCTTCGCCGCGCTGCAGGTTCATGATGTCGACGTCGTACTGCTTGACGTGCTCTTCCAGGGCCGTGGCCAGCTTCGGCCCTTCGGTCTCTTGCACCGAGATGAAGTTCTCGATGGCCAGGGTGTCGAGCACCTGGCCGCCGAAACGCTCGGCCGCAACACCGGTACGGATGCCTTTGCGCGCGGCGTAGATCGCTGCGGCGGCACCGGCCGGGCCACCGCCGACCACCAGTACGTCGAAGGCGTCCTTGGCATTGATCTTCTCGGCCTGGCGGGCGCCGGCATTGGTGTCGATCTTGCCGAGAATCTCTTCCAGCCCCATGCGACCCTGGCCGAACACTTCGCCGTTCAGGTAGATGCTCGGCACGGCCATGACCTTGCGGGCTTCAACTTCATCCTGGAACAACGCGCCGTCGATGGCGACGTGGCGCACATTGGGGTTGAGCACCGCCATCAGGTTCAGCGCCTGGACCACGTCCGGGCAGTTCTGGCACGACAGCGAGAAGTAGGTCTCGAAGGTGAACTCGCCTTCCAGCGCCTGGATCTGCTCGATCACTTCGGCACTGGCCTTGGAGGGATGGCCACCGACTTGCAGCAGCGCCAGCACCAGGGAAGTGAATTCGTGGCCCATGGGGATGCCGGCGAAGCGCAGGCTGATATCAGACCCCGGGCGGTTCAGCGAGAACGAAGGGCGACGGGTGTCGGCGCCGTCCGCGCTGAAGGTAATCAGGTTCGACAGGCCGGCGATTTCCACCAGCAGGTCGTGCAATTCGCGGGACTTCGCGCCGTCGTCGAGGGAGGCAACGATCTCGATCGGCTGGGTGACCCGCTCCAGGTAGGTTTTCAGTTGCGATTTAAGCGTGGCGTCCAACATACGGGCGATTCCTTTTTCAAAACTCAGATACAAAAACGCCCAGGCGAGGTCGCCCGGGCGTTTTTACGGGGCGGTAACTGCTTCAGCTTTGGCGGCTGTCTACCGCCCGCGGGGTGTGCATCGACTTAGATCTTGCCGACCAGGTCCAGCGACGGTGCCAGAGTGGCTTCGCCTTCTTTCCACTTGGCCGGACAGACTTCGCCTGGGTGAGCGGCAACGTACTGGGCAGCTTTGACTTTACGCAGCAGCTCGGCAGCATCGCGGCCTACACCACCGTCGTTCAGTTCGACGATCTTGATCTGGCCTTCCGGGTTGATCACGAAGGTACCGCGATCGGCCAGGCCGGCTTCCTCGATCAGCACGTCGAAGTTGCGCGAGATGACGTGGGTCGGGTCACCGATCAGTGGGTACTTGATCTTGCCGATGGTGTCCGAAGTGTCGTGCCAGGCTTTGTGGGTGAAGTGGGTGTCGGTGGACACGCCGTAGATTTCCACGCCCAGTTTCTGGAACTCGGCGTAGTTGTCGGCCAGGTCGCCCAGTTCGGTCGGGCAGACGAAAGTGAAGTCGGCCGGGTAGAAGAATACGACGGACCACTTGCCTTTCAGGTCGGCTTCGCTGACCTGGACGAACTCGCCGTTGTGGTAGGCGGTGGCGTTGAACGGTTTGACCTGGCTGTTGATGATAGGCATGAGAGACGCTCCTTCATGGATTGAATTTCAATGGGTTGAAATCAGTTGACGGAGAGAATCCTAACCGCTGGTCCCGTTAAAGGCTCATTGGCAAAGCTCATGCTTGCGATTGGTTTTGGCTATAAGGCGGGATTATTAATAGAAGGGATTGGGCTGAGCAAAGGATTGCGCGGGGTCAAAAGCATCGCGGGGCAAGCCCGCTCCCACGCCCGGCGGTACCTGGCGTAAGAGCGGGCTTGCCCCGCGATAAGGCGTATCAGCGAGTGACGGTACGCATGGTCACGAATTCTTCGGCGGCGGTCGGGTGCACGCCGATGGTTTCGTCGAACTGCTGCTTGGTCGCCCCGGCTTTCAGGGCGATACCCAGCCCCTGGATGATTTCACCGGCATCCGGGCCGACCATGTGGCAACCCAGGACCTTGTCAGTCTCGGCGTCGACCACCAGCTTCATCAGGGTCTTCTCCTGGATGTCGGTGAGGGTCAGCTTCATCGCCCGGAAGCGGCTCTCGAAGATCTGCACCTTGTGCCCGGCGGCCAGCGCCTGCTCCTCGGTCAGGCCCACGGTGCCGATCGGCGGCTGGCTGAACACCGCGGTCGGGATGTTCTGGTAATCGACAGGACGGTACTGCTCAGGCTTGAACAGACGACGGGCCACGGCCATGCCTTCGGCCAGGGCCACCGGCGTCAGTTGCACCCGGCCGATCACATCGCCGATGGCCAGTATCGAAGGCTCGGTGGTCTGGAACTGCTCATCGACTCGGATGAAACCACGCGGATCCAGCTCCACCCCGGTGTTTTCCAGGCCCAGGTTGTCCAGCATCGGCCGCCGACCGGTGGCGTAGAAGATGCAATCGGCCACCAGCTCGCGACCATCATTGAGGGTGGCCTTGAGGCTGCCGTCATCGAGTTTGTCGATGCGCTGGATATCGGCGTTGAACTGAAGGTCCATGCCGCGCTTTTCCAGTTCTTCCTTCAGGTGCGTGCGCACCGAACCGTCGAAACCGCGCAGGAACAGGTCGCCGCGATACAGCAACGTGGTAGCGGCGCCCAGGCCCTGGAAGATGCCGGCGAACTCCACGGCGATATAGCCACCACCCACTACCAGCACGCGACGTGGCAATGCCTTAAGGTAGAAGGCTTCGTTGGAGGTGATCGCCAGTTCCTTGCCGGGGATGTCGGGCACCTGTGGCCAGCCACCGGTGGCGATCAGGATGGTGGCCGCCGTGTAGCGCTGGCCCTCGACCTCCACTTCATTGGCGCCGGTGATCCGGGCATGTCCCTGCAGCAGGGTGACGCCACTGTTGACCAGCAAGTTGCGATAGATGCCGTTGAGGCGCTCGATCTCGCGGTTCTTGTTGGCGATCAGCGTACCCCAGTCGAAATGGCCCTCCTCGAGGGTCCAACCGAAGCCCGCGGCCTGTTCCAGCTCGTCGGCCACATGGGCGCCGTACACCAGCAGTTTCTTCGGCACGCAGCCGACGTTGACGCAGGTGCCCCCCAGGTAACGGCTCTCGGCCACCGCCACCCTGGCACCGAAGCCCGCGGCGAATCGCGCCGCGCGCACACCGCCGGAACCGGCGCCAATCACGAACAGATCAAAATCGTAGGCCATGCATTCAGTCTCCTAGGCAGGCGCCCAGCATAGCGCCGTTACCTGCCACAGACAAAAAAGCCACCCCGAAGGGTGGCTCCTGGACCTGCCGGGCGAACTCAGTACGCCTTGCCGGTCTTGTAGTAGTTCTCGAAGCAGAAGTTGGTCGCGTCGATGTAACCCTCGGCGCCACCGCAGTCGAAACGCTTGCCCTTGAACTTGTAGGCGATCACGCAGCCATCCTTGGCCTGCTGCAGCAGGGCGTCGGTGATCTGGATCTCGCCGCCCTTGCCAGGCTCGGTATTGGCGATGATGTCGAAGATGTCCGGGGTCAGGATGTAGCGACCGATGATCGCCAGGTTCGACGGCGCGTCTTCGGGCTTGGGCTTCTCGACCATGTTGGTCACGCGGTAGATGTCGTCACGGATCATTTCGCCGGCGATCACACCGTACTTGTTGGTTTCCTGCGGGTCGACTTCCTGAATGGCAACGATCGAGCAGCGGTACTGCTTGAACAGCTTGACCATCTGGGTCAATACGCCGTCACCCTCCGGGTTGACGCACAGGTCGTCAGCCAGCACCACGGCGAACGGCTCGTCGCCGATCAGCGGGCGGCCAGTCAGGATCGCGTGGCCCAGACCTTTCATTTCGGTCTGGCGGGTGTAGGAGAACGAGCACTCGTCGAGCAGGCGACGGATGCCGACCAGGTACTTCTCCTTGTCGGTGCCCTTGATCTGGTTTTCCAGCTCGTAGCTGATGTCGAAGTGGTCTTCCAGGGCGCGCTTGCCACGGCCGGTGACGATGGAGATCTCGCTGAGGCCAGCGTCCAGCGCTTCTTCAACGCCATACTGGATCAGTGGCTTGTTGACCACCGGCAGCATTTCCTTGGGCATGGCTTTGGTAGCGGGCAGGAAGCGGGTGCCGTAACCGGCTGCCGGGAACAAGCATTTCTTGATCATATACGTCCTTAACAAGGGCTTTGCGTACGAAATTCGGCGCAGTCTAATCAGGCGGCGGTCACCTTACAATGCCCCCCGCGCTGGCCGATGCCATCATAGAGATATTCCAGTGTAGATAGTTCCGGACGGCCGTGAATTTTAAGCGCCTGGCGGCGTCATGGCGGGGCAAGCCCGCCCCCACGATCATCCCTTGCCGGGCGTGGGGGCGGGCTTGCCCCGCGAGGGTTTCGGCTCAACCGCCGATCCCCTGCCCGATCAACACGCCATCGACTTTCTGCCCATAGAGGTTAACCCCGTCATTGGCATGGAACTTCAGCCGGGTCTTCTCGATAGAGCCCTCGACCAGGCGCGGATCCTGCGGCCGCTCATGGCGATTGATCCAGGCTGCCACGTCCCAGGCCTGCTGGTCGCTCAGGCTACCGGGCTTGCCCAATGGCATGTTGTACTTGATGAACGACGCCGCCGTATTGATCCGGTGCATGCCAGCCCCCCAGTTGTACGAGTCCTTGCCCCACAACGGCGGCATCACGTAGTCCCCGGCCACCTTCTGCCCTTCGCCGTTACCGCCGTGGCAGATCGCGCATTGTTGGTCATACACCTGCTCGCCGCGCTTGAAGTCGTAGCCATCCTTGGGCTTCGGCACTTCCGGGTAGCCGCGACCGGCGATCTCCACCCCCGTCGGCGCCTGGGTCGACAGCCAGTAGGCATAGACGCTCAACGCGGTCATCTGCGGGCTGTCGGCCGCCGGCGGCTTGCCGTTCATGCTGAAGCTGAAACAGCCCTGGATGCGTTCGGCGAAGGTGTTGACCTTGTCGTTTTTCTTGCGGTACGCCGGATACATCGGATAGGCGCCCCAAAGCGGCGCGGAATGGAACAGGCGGCCCTGGTCGAGGTGGCAGTTGCTGCAGTTCAGGCCATTGCCGACGGCTTCGGGCATCAGCCTGCGGGTATCGACGAACAGCGCATGCCCTTCACGGACCATCTTGCCAAAGGCGTTGTCCGGAATGGCGCTTTCCGCGGGCGGTACGAATTGCGGGGCCGCCTGCACGCCCGGCACCTTGAGCTGGGACTGGTCTTCCATGGCGATAGGGGTGGCCTGGGCAGCGCCCATGGCCAACAGCAACAGGCTTGGCATAAGGGTTTTCATGGCTTGGCCTCCTGGCTCGCCGGCTGTGCGAAGTAGTCGGCAACCGCCTTGACCTCGGCATCGGTCATCGCTTTGGCGACATCCACCATCAGCTGGTTGGGGTCGTTGCTGCGGCTGCCATCGCGCCAGGCGTTGAGCTGTGCCACCAGGTAGCCGGCCGGCTGCCCGGCCAACGGCGGGAAGTGCTCGCCGACACCGCTGCCACCCGGGCCATGGCACTGCACGCAACCGGGAATCTTGCGGCTCCAGTCGCCATAGAGGGCCAGGCGAGCCACCGGATTGGTGGCAATCTGCTGACGCCGCGTGTCAGGTGCGGGATCGGCTGGCAGCTTGGCCAGGTAGGCGCTGATCGCTTCGATTTCCGCATCGTCCAGGGCCTTGGCCAGTGGTTCCATCACCGCCTGCTTGCGGCTGCCACTGCGAAAGTCCTGCAATTGCTTGCTCAGATAACCGGCAGGCAAGCCGGCCAAGCGGGGAAAGCCGGCGGCGGCGATGCCTTTGCCGTCCGGGCCATGGCAGCCGAGGCAAGCCATGGCGGCGGGATTCTGCCCGCCCTGGTTGAAGATTTTCTGGCCGTCGGCAGCGTGCGCCGAGGGCCAGGCCAAGATCAGCAAGCTGCCGATCACGACATGGCTCAGGGGTTTCATCACGGAGGCTCCATTTCCTTGTTATAAGCTTAGGCTCAAACGATATAAGCCCAGAAATACTAGGCCTATTCCCCGGCCTGCGACAACGTGCCGCCGGGAAGGAAAGTGGCAATACGCCAGCTAATTGCCGATTAACTGAGCTGGATCAAGAACCTGATATGCATTGAGTTGCGGCAGTGCGCACGTCGCCCAGGCGCAGCGGGAAGTTGTTCAACCGCTCGTAGACCTTGATCGCGCTGCCGCTGCCGCGCTTGTCGATATCGAGCAGCGCCGCCGGGCCCACGCCAGCCGTCAGCTTCTGCGGTACGGTCAGGCGCAGGTTTTCCCCGCGCACCTCCTCCTGCAACGGATCGCGCGTTTCAGCCAGCTTGCGCTTCACGCAGTCGGCGTATTCACGTGGCGTCTTGCCAGAGATCACGTCCAAGGTGGCGTGGGACTGCTCGAGTTCCGTCACGCTGACACAGCCTCCCAATGCCAGCACCGCTGCCGCTATTACCCATTTCATGCACATACTCTCCAACTTCAAAGTCATCCTCTGACCACGTCCAGGCGTTTTTGCTCCCACGTCTGGCGGAAATCTCCTTGGCTTGGTCAGCCCGGGCGCAAGTGTAACCTCACATCGTGATATCTTTCGCGTTTGCAGAAACAATCCTTGCGGAGCGCCCCATGAAATTCGTACACCAGCGCGAACACCTGAACGAGGACGATATCGTCGTCATCGAGTGTTCCCAGCGCTGCAACATCCGCCTGATGAACGACGCCAACTTCCGCAGCTTCAAGAATGGCGGCCGGCATACCTACCACGGCGGCCACTTCGAGAAATTCCCGGCGAAGATCACCGTTCCCAGCACCGGTTTCTGGAACATCACCATCGACACCGTGACCACCCGCCCGATCTCCGTGACGCGCAAGCCAAGCCTGACCCACAAGATCAAGATCATTCGTCGCTCGTCGTCGAAACTCGGATGAGGCCAGCATGACCCAGACCATCAAGTACGTGATCAAGTACAAGCTCGACGGCGAACGCCGCTGGGATTTCGCCCTGATGCCCGACGCCTCCCTGGAGCAGGCGCAGGAAGCCCTGCGCAAGATCCATGGCGACGACGCTGACAAGATCAGCGACATCCAGGTCAGCAAGGCCCTGTAGCTACTCTGGATCCCACCGCACTCAAGGAGTCGCCCATGAGCACCTGGCAAGACCGCCGCATCCTCGATTTGCTTGGCATCGAGCTGCCCATCCTCCAGGCGCCCATGGCCGGCGCCACCGGCTCAGCCATGGCCATCGCCGTCGGTAATGCCGGGGGCCTGGGCGCCCTGCCCTGCGCCATGCTCTCCAGCGAGCAGTTGCGCGGCGAAATCGACACCTTCCGTGCCGCCTGCCAGGGTCCGCTCAACCTGAACTTCTTCTGCCATCAACCGCCGGCGCCAGACCCCGAGCAAGACGCTCGCTGGAAACAGGCGCTAAAGCCCTTCTACGATGAAGTCGGCGCGGACTTCGAGGCGCCGACGCCGGTGTCCAATCGCGCGCCCTTTGACGAACAAAGCTGCAAGCTGGTGGAGGAACTGCGCCCGGAAGTGGTCAGCTTCCACTTCGGCCTGCCAGCGCCGGCGCTGCTGCAGCGGGTCAAGGCGGCAGGCGCCAGGGTGCTGTCCAGCGCCACCACGGTGGAGGAAGCGATCTGGCTGGAACAGCATGGCTGCGACGCGATCATCGCCATGGGCTATGAGGCCGGCGGCCATCGCGGCATGTTCCTCAGCAACGACATCACCAGCCAGATCGGCACCTTCGCCCTGGTGCCGCAGATCGTCGATGCGGTGAGCCTGCCGGTGATCGCGGCAGGCGGCGTGGCCGATCACCGCGGCCTGCTCGCCGCCCTGGCCCTGGGCGCCTCGGCCGTGCAGATCGGCACCGCCTACCTGTTCTGCCCCGAGGCCAAGGTGTCACCTGCACACCGCCGCGCCCTGGACAACGCCCCCGCCAGCGATACCGCGCTGACCAACCTGTTCACCGGCCGCCCGGCCCGCGGCATCAACAACCGCCTCATGCGCGAGCTGGGCCCGATGAGCGCCCTCGCCCCGCGTTTCCCGTTGGCCGGCGGCGCGCTGATGCCGCTGCGCGCGATCACCGACCCGCAAGGCAACAGTGATTTCAGCAACCTGTGGTCCGGGCAGGCATTGCGCCTGGGAAGGCATATGGGTGCAGAGTCACTGACCCGCGAAATTGCAGGCGAGGCCCTCAAGCGGATTGTCAGGTGAACGCGCCACGTTGATAGAGAGGCCCTTGCCGCAATAAACCGGCGTGCGGCGGTATACTCGCCAGCTTTCGAACCTCGCCCGGGAAACCGCCATGCAGCAAGTCCTGCTCATCGTCGATGTGCAATCCACCTTCAGCCCTTCCGAGAAACTGGTGGACGGCATCCGCGTGTTGTCCGCGCACATCCCCACGATCGCTTCGGTCGAACTGCACGACGAGCAGGTCACACCTTTCCAGCGCCAGCTCGGTTGGCACCCGGCCAGCGAGGACGTGGCCCTGGTCGAGGCGGACAAGGTGTTCATCAAGCATGGCTACGGCCAGAGCGCCGAGACACTCGACTACATCAAAAGCCTCGGCGTCGAGCGTGTGTTGGTCTGCGGGCTGCAGACCGAGACCTGCGTGCTGGCCGCAGGCTTCGCCCTGTTCGATGCGGGGCTTACCCCGACACTGGTCACCGACCTGACCATGGGTTCCTCGCTGGACCGCTCCGGGCAGTTGGGCATCGACCTGTGGAAGCACCATTTCGGTCATGTCACCACCGCCGCCGAGGTGCTGGCCGGGCTGCACGATCAGCGAGATGTTCCAAGCCCCTCGAATACGCAGTGATCGGTGCGCAGCCAGCCCGGCCTGGTTTTCGCCCGTTATCCGCCGCGCAAGCTCGCGCCTGCCGTCTCAGGCGGCCATGGAATCAAGGGCACTCGCAGGTCGAAGGCCCGAACACGGGTCCCGCGCAAGGGTCTGTGCCCGGGCCGAACACCGGGCACGACGCCTGGGCCGTCACGGAAAAGCCCCACAGCAGCAGTACAGCCAACATGACTTTCTTCATGGGTAACCTCCTGGTCAATGATTGATGCTTCCCTGCACTTTCACTGTGATCAGCGCTCGCACACGCAGGTCGTCGGGCCCAGCACCGGGCCGGCACAAGGGTCCTCCCAGGGTCCCAGTACCGCGCAGTCGGCCTGCGCCGTCATCGAGCACATCCACAGC
This sequence comes from Pseudomonas sp. PONIH3, assembly GCF_002934345.1. NCBI lineage: Bacteria > Pseudomonadati > Pseudomonadota > Gammaproteobacteria > Pseudomonadales > Pseudomonadaceae > Pseudomonas > Pseudomonas sp. PONIH3. Next base: position 6,039,895 of record NZ_CP026386.1, on the reverse strand, counting down.
AGTATCGCGCCAGCCAGCATTTTCCTGTTCATCCAACCCTCCTTGGGCCTATCCCTGACGATCTTTTCCCAACGGGCGGCAACCGCTCGCCGGGCCCGCAACAGCTAAGACCAACCCTGTGGATTGCGCCACTGTGGTGCATCGTCGCGGTTGGAGTTGGAAAGTGACCAGGATAAGCCCGGGTCGTGCAGCAGCTGCTCCAGCCCCGGTGCAAGCCGCTGTCCCAAAAAGAAAGGGCCGCTTAGGCGGCCCTTGGCATCCAAGACATGATCAACTGCTCAACCCGGCCGCTCTCGCCCGTGCGGCGTGCAGCTTTTTGTAGCTCTCGACCAGACGCAGGTGACGGTCAAGCCCTTCGAGCCCCATGCTGGTGGGGGTCAAGCCATGGAAACGCACGCTGCCATCCACCGAGCCCAGCACCGCGTCCATCCGCTCATTGCCGAACATGCGGCGCAAGTTGGCCTCGTAGTCGGCCATCTCCAGCTCATCGTCCAGCACCACCTCCAGCACCACGTTCAGCGCCTGGTAGAACAGCCCGCGCTCGACGGTGTTGTCGTTGAACTGCAGGAACATCTCGACCAGCTCCTTGGCGTCCTCGAAGCGCTGCAGTACCAGGTGAATCAGCAGTTTCAGCTCGAGGATGGTCAGCTGGCCCCACACCGTGTTGTCGTCGAACTCGACGCCGATCAGCGTGGTGATGGTGGTGTAGTCGTCCACCTCGGCATTGTCCAGACGCTTGAGCAGCAGCTTCAGCGAGCGGTTGTCCAGCTTGTGCAGGTTGAGGATGTCGGCACGGAAACCCAGCGCCCGGTTGGTGTTGTCCCAGATCAGGTCCTCGACCGGGTAGATCTCCGAATAACCCGGCACCAGGATGCGGCAGGCGGTGGCGCCAAGGTCGTCGTACACGGCCATGTACACCTCCTTGCCCAGGTCCTCGAGAATGCCGAACAGCGTCTGCGCCTCCTGCTGGTTGGAGTCCTCGCCGTGGCCCGAGAAGTCCCACTCGACGAACTCGAAGTCGGCCTTGGCGCTGAAGAAGCGCCACGACACCACGCCGCTGGAGTCGATGAAGTGCTCGACGAAGTTGTTCGGTTCAGTTAGCGCGAGGCTGTCAAAGGTCGGCTGCGGCAGATCGTTCAGGCCCTCGAAACTGCGCCCCTGGAGCAGCTCGGTCAGGCTGCGTTCCAGCGCCACCTCGAAGCTCGGATGGGCACCGAACGAAGCGAACACGCCGCCGGTGCGCGGATTCATCAGGGTCACGCACATCACCGGGAACTCACCGCCCAGCGACGCGTCCTTGACCAGCACCGGGAAGCCCTGCTCCTCCAGCCCCTGGATGCCGGCGACGATGCCCGGGTACTTGGCCAGTACCTCCTGCGGCACGTCCGGCAGGCACAGCTCGCCTTCGAGGATCTCGCGCTTGACCGCCCGCTCGAAGATCTCCGACAGGCACTGCACCTGTGCCTCGGCCAGGGTGTTGCCGGCGCTCATGCCGTTGCTCAGGTACAGGTTCTCGATCAGGTTGGACGGGAAGTACACCGTCTGGCCGTCCGACTGGCGCACGAACGGCAGCGAGCAGATACCGCGCTCCTTGTTGCCCGAGTTGGTGTCGTACAGGTGCGAGCCGCGCAGCTCGCCGTCGGGGTTGAAGACCTGCAGGCAGTAATCATCGAGGATCTCGGCCGGCAGCGCGTCCTTGGGCCCAGGCTTGAACCACTGCTCGTTGGGGTAATGCACGAACGCGGCGTTGGCGATGTCCTCGCCCCAGAACTGGTCGTTGTAGAAGAAGTTGCAGTTCAAGCGCTCGATGAACTCACCCAGCGCCGAGGCCAGCGCCGCTTCCTTGGTGGCGCCCTTGCCGTTGGTGAAGCACATCGGCGACTGCGCGTCGCGCACGTGCAGCGACCAGACGTTGGGCACGATGTTGCGCCACGAGGCGATCTCGATCTTCATCCCCAGCTCCGCCAGCAGGGCAGACATGTTGGCGATGGTCTGCTCCAGCGGCAGGTCCTTGCCCGGGATGTAGGTGGTGGTGTCCGACACCGGCATCAGCAATGCCTGGGCATCGGCGTCGAGGTTGTCGACCTGCTCGATGATGAACTCGGGGCCGGTCTGCACCACTTTCTTCACGGTGCAACGGTCGATGGAGCGCAGGATGCCCTGGCGGTCCTTCTCGGATATGTCCTCGGGCAGCTCGACCTGGATCTTGAAGATCTGGTTGTAGCGGTTCTCGGGGTCGACGATGTTGTTCTGCGACAGGCGGATATTCTCGGTCGGAATGTCGCGGGTCTGGCAGTACAGCTTGACGAAGTACGCCGCGCACAGGGCCGACGAGGCCAGGAAGTAGTCGAACGGCCCCGGGGCCGAGCCGTCACCCTTGTAGCGGATCGGCTGGTCGGCGATCACCGTGAAGTCGTCGAACTTGGCTTCGAGACGGAGGTTGTCGAGAAAATTGACCTTGATTTCCATGCGAGGGGGTACCAGGAAGCGGGCGAAAATGGCGGGTATTATCCGGGATTCGTCGGCGAATGTCTTGGCATACCGCCTGACGAGCCGCAACGGGGCGCGCGAGGATCTTTCATGGCTTCGCCAGCCCCTACTCCGCCCGGAAGCTCCAGACGATCTCGACCACCCGCGAAGCCAGCACCAGGTAAAGCAAACACAGGATCACCTGCAATGCCGTGTGGTAAGGCAGCTTGGCCAGCCGGTGCAAGGTATCGCTGACGTTCAGCAGCAACAGCAGCGCCGACACCAGGATCAGCCCCCAGCCAGTGAAACTCGACACCCACAAGCCCAGCAGGATCTGCTGGTCACCGTGAATCGCCTCGGTGCCTGCGGCGAACAGCAGCGCGCACACCAGCAGGTTCTTCAAGTTGTCGAACACTTTGGCGCTGAGGTCGGCGTCGAGCAGTGCCAGGTACTTTTGCCAGAGTCTGCGCATGGGCCTCTCCCACGGGATACAGGTGATGTGCGCAAGTCTAGAAGTGATTGGCCAAGTGCACGCTACCCGTGACGCTCGCAAAAGCCGGCCAGGCTCACTACCCTTGGCCAACACACGACTGACAGGGATAGCGAGAGTGCCATGCCCCATCACCAACAGCTGCACCAGGCGGGCTATGCCCTGCTCCGCCAGGCGATCCCGACACAATGGCTGGACGAGCTGCGTCGGCTATTCGAGGCTGGGGTGAAACCCTCGGAGGACTGGCCGGTGCCCCGCGCCAGGGACTGGCGTCATGCGCAACTGGATGGCGCAGCAGCGGTCCAGGCCGTTTGCCGCTTGCCGCAGGTGCTGGCAGCGGTTGGCGCGTTGATCGGCGAAAGGTTCTTCCTCTACCAGGTCGAGGGGCGCGCCCCCGTTGCCGGGGGTGGCCATCAACGCCTGCACCGTGACCTGTCGGCGCAGCGCCCGGGCGACACGGTGGGGGTGATGGTCTACCTGGACGATTACGGCCCGGACAACGGAGCCACCCGTATCGTCCCCTGCAGCCATCGCCCCGCCCCGGACGCGCCACCTTTCGACTTCAGTGACGAATCACGCAGCGTCCAGCTTTCCGGGCGAGCGGGCGACGCCCTGGTGTTCGATGTCGACCTGGTACATGCCGGCAGCTTGAATGCCAGCGGTGCACCGCGCCGCGCGCTGCTGATCGGTTATGCCGCCGACCCGCTGTATGCCGTGTTCGAGGAAACCGCGCATCTGCGTGGCGTCCAAATGGACACACAGCAACGCTTCGAACCCTCGGACTACCCGTTCACGACGCCATGACCTGGCGCTTGGCGTTCTTCTTGACGATAGCCTTCATACGCGCCGCCGCGCGCTGCACGGTCGCCATCTTCTCCGGGCGCTTCATGCCGCGCCATTTACGGATCTCGTCCCGGGTCCGGCCACAGCTGACGCACAGCTCGCTGTTGAGCTGGCATAGCGAGATGCACGGATTATCGATGTCTTTGGCCATGGGGCACTCCGCTGACGGGCGCGTATCATACCGGCTTTGGCCAAGGGGTGCAGGCCAGGGCCTTTGCAGGTGATCCACCCACCGCGCGTACATGCCCCTTCGCCTGCCTGACCGCTATACAATACCGGCCCACCGCCTGAACGGAATCAAGCCATGCCCGCTGCCCTGAAACGCCCTACCCCTGCGCCACTGCTTGCGCCAGGAGAAACCGTCTTGCTGTTCGACGGTGTGTGCAAGCTGTGTAATGGCTGGGCGAAATTCGTGATCCGCCATGATCGCCATCAACGCATCCGCCTGGCCACGGTGCAGTCAGCGCAAGGCCAGGCGCTGCTCGCCTGGGCGGGCCTGCCGCTAGCGGCGTTCGACACCATAGCGGTGATCCGTGACCAGAACTGCTGGGTGCGCTCCGCGGCGTTTTTCGAAATCACCCGACAACTGCCCGGCGCCTGGCCACTGCTACGGGTACTGCGCATCTGCCCGCAGGGACTACGGGACTGGCTGTACGATCGTGTGGCACTCAATCGCTATCGCCTGTTCGGCAAGCACGACCAATGCCTGCTGCCGAGCCCGGACCACCAGCGACGCTTTCTCCAGGGCCAGCCATGAACCGCCTGCGCCAGGTGCACTGGCTGGCGCGCGCCAGCCTGGCGTTCATCTTCGCCTACCACGGGCTGGTGCCCAAGCTGCTGTTGCTCAGCCCCGGTGAGCAGTTGTTGTTGCAGGCTCACGGACTGGGGCACGCAGCCTGGCTGTCACAAATTGCCGGCGTAGCTGAACTGGTACTCGCCGCACTGCTGCTGATGCCGAGCCTGGCCTGGCCGTTGCTGGTCGCCGCGGGCGTGCTGCTTGGGCTGCTGGTGGATGTGGCGGTGATGCAGCCGTCGATGCTGGTGGACGCCTTCAATCCGGTCTCGCTGAACGTGGCGGGCGTGACACTGTGCGCCGTGGCGTGGGCCTCAAGGCAAGGCCATACCTCTGACAGCTGAACCAAGCGCGCTGCGCAGCAGTCGGAACTGCAGGCCCTCAGCAAGGAAACCGCCCCATGGCCGTACTGCTCGCCGCCTTCATCACCCTGCTCATGTTGCTCGCAGGCGCAATGGCACAGGCGTCGGAAGGCTTGCGTATCGAAAGCCTGAAGCGTTGCGGTGACCTGCTGGACACCCGGCGCCAAGACTGGTGCCTGACCGTCCGGGGGCTGAGCGCCCAGCCGCCGACACTGAAACTCGGCGACAAGACGATCCCCTCCAGCGCGGTGGTGCGCGAAGCGGATCGGCTACGCCTGCGGCTGGACAGCAGCGAGCGGCAAAGCGGCCCGCTCTGGCTTGAACATGGCACGCGCACCAGCAACGCTGTATGGCTGACACTGCGCAACAGTCACGTACTGGCCGCAGGGCCAGACGAAGTGGCGAGGAACATGGACGGTCTGACTACGTATGTGAACCTGGTGAGTCTGTTGATCGAGGAACGTCATGATGGTCGCCAGGAGGCCGAACGCCTGGCGGGCAAATATGGGGCCAACGTCGTCGGCAGCATTGCGCCGCTGAACCTCTATCAGTTGCGCCTGCCGGCACGCAATCTGGAGCAACGCGATGCCCTGGTTCTACGCCTGAGCAGCGAGGCCAGCGTCGATGCGGTGGTCATCGAAGAGTCGGCGCCGGAACAGGCCGAACAGGAACGCCCCCACACCCCACCCCGGGACTCTGACGAGTGGGCGGCGAACCGCTTCCTGGACGCGGTCGATTTCTACCAGCGACGCCTGCCTGGCAAGCAGGCTGTCATCCAGCCACAGCCGCTGCGCATCGGCCTGATCGAACGCGATGTCGACTTCGACAGCCCGGACTTTGCCGATTACCTGGGTGCGTGTGCCATTCCCCGCACGTGCCTGTACGCCCGCGACGCGGACCAGCCAGACACGCATGGCACCACGGTCGCCGGCATTCTTGCCGCCGGCTGGAACAATGGTGGCAACACCGGCTTCCTGCGCGGCCTGGAACCGGCCAGCGGCGGTTTCGAGGTGATCGTCGAGCGCAACTCCGATGCCGGTATCACGGCCAATATCGCGGCCTCGGTCAACCTCGTCGAGGACGGCGTGCGCGTGCTCAACTGGAGCTGGGGCATCCACCGCGTCGGCACCCGCAACGCCGAGGGTGAAGAAGTCGACTCCTTGTTGCGCTCAGGGCTTGCCATGAGCGGCTACGAGGAATTGCTGGAAGAGTTCTTTCTCTGGCTGCGCAAGTCGCACCCCGATGTGCTGGTGGTGAACTCCGCCGGCAATGGCTCGACCTTTGCCGGCACCGACGATTACCGCCTACCCTCATCGTTCATCACCGAGCAGTTGCTGGTGGTCGGCGGCCACCAGCGCGCCCAGGGAGGCGAGCGCGCCGTTGACGACCCGGCCTTTGCCGTCAGGCGCAGCAGCTCGAACATGGACATGCGGGTGGACATCACCGCTGCCGCCTGCGCCCACGCCTCGACCCTCGAAGCAGGGCCGCCCGGCGCAGTGCATTGCGGTACCTCCTATGCCACGCCGATGGTCACGGGCCTGGTGGCGGCGATGTTGTCGATCAACCCGAACCTGCAGCCCGAACAGGTACGCATGCTGTTGCGCCGCAGCGCCATGAGCATCGGTGACCAGCATGACTTCGAGCGGATGGATGCCGAGGACCTCACCGCTCCCATCCTGCCGTCGGAACGCAACTATCAGCTCGGTGACAAGGATGTCGGGCGGTCGGCGCGGCTGGACATGCAAAAAGCCCTCGACCTTGCGCTGAAAAGCCTTGAGCGGGTGCGCTGACAGGTTTTCGATGTGAATGCAGGCAGCCTAGGTAACGAGTGGGCCCAAAGCGTGGGGCCCTCTGGCCATGGCCGATACCGGGCTGCCCCACCTTGACCTGGCAACATTTGGACGCAAAATGTTGACGCATTCCTGCGATCGGATAGCTAGAATGACCGCCTGGCGTGTGCTGCGTGCGCCCGGGAGCCTTCCCGAATACGGAGAACATTCATTTGTTTTCCGTGAGATTTGTCCATGTTGCACGCATGCCTCCATTCCCCATGGCCCTTCCTGCCCCGTGTCTTCACGGCGTGGGTTGCCGTGCCGCATTCCCCATCCTTCTTCTCGCCCTTCGCCGCAGTGGCCCGCCCAGTCCGGAGCCAGCGTCCCGCCGTGCCCGTTGTCCGCCACGCCACTGCCATTGCGAGGGTGATGCCATGAACGAGGACCGTTACATGACTGCACCCCTTCCTACCCTCAAGCCGCGCTCCATGCTGCGTCACCTGCTGGCCACCGAAGCGGCCGGCGGCGTCTTGCTGATGTTCACCGCCGCGCTGGCCATCGTCATTGCCAACAGTCCCTGGGCCAGCGCCTACCAGCACCTGCTGCACCTGCCCGTCGGCCCGGTGCTGACCGAGAAACTCGGCCCGATGACCGTGCACATGTGGATCAACGATGGTCTGATGGCGATCTTCTTCCTGCTGGTAGGCCTGGAGATCAAGCGCGAGCTGGTCGACGGCCGCCTGGCCAGCTGGGAGCAGCGCCGCCTGCCGGCACTGCCAGCACTGATGGGCATGGCCGTGCCGGCGCTCATATACCTGGCGGTGGCAGGCGGTGAACCCGGGCTGTCCAACGGCTGGGCGATCCCCGCCGCCACCGACATCGCCTTCGCCGTCGGCGCCCTGGCCCTGCTCGGACGACATGCGCCGCTGTCACTGAAGGTAATGCTGGTGTCGGTGGCGATCATCGACGACATGGGCGCGGTGGCAATCATCGCGGTGTTCTACACCTCGTCGCTGAACCTGCTGGCACTGGCTGGTGCCGCCGGCATCATCGCCATCCTGCTGGCCTGCAACCGCCTGCGCGTGGTCAGCCTGTGGCCCTACCTGATCGGCGTGGCCGCGCTGTGGTACGTGACCCTGCTGTCAGGCGTGCACGCCACCATCGCCGGCGTGGTCGGCGCCCTGTTGATCCCGTACAGCACAGGCAGCAGCGAGGCCCGCGAGGCCAGCCCGCTGCTCAAGCTGGAGCATGGCCTGGCGCCGTGGGTCGGTTTCCTCATCGTGCCGGCTTTCGGCTTTGCCAACGCCGGCGTCTCGTTCGGCGACCTGGGCCTTGACGACATCTTTGCCCCACTGCCGCTGGCCATTGCCCTGGGCCTGCTGCTGGGCAAGCAGCTCGGTGTATTCGGTGGCGTGCTGCTGGCGGTCAAGACCGGCCTGGCCAGCAAACCCCAAGGCGCCAGCTGGCTGCAGATCTACGGCGTGGCGATGCTCTGCGGTATCGGCTTCACCATGAGCCTGTTCATCGGCGAACTGGCGTTCCCGGGCCAGGCCGAGAAGATCGATGCAGCCAAGATCGGCATCTTGCTGGGCTCGTTGCTGTCGGCAGTCATCGCCTGCCTGATCCTGCGATTTGCGCCCAAGCAGGCCGATTGAAGTAGCCACGGCCCGCGCCTGCTCGACAGCTCAGTGGCTGTCGAGCAGGTGCAGAAAGGGGTCGCGGACCTTCATATTGTCACTGTGACCGACGTTGACGTGCACGCCATAGCGCCGAGCAGGCGGTGGACCTGCAATGCCGAAAAGGGTGATATGCCCCAGCATGACATATTATGGCGCGCCTCAGCCGCGCACCACCGATATCCCGCCATCCACCACCATCGCCGACCCGGTCATGAAGCTTGATGCGTCCGAGGCCAGGAACAGTGCCGCCTCGGCGATTTCCTCCGGCCTGGCCAGGCGTTTGAGGGCGTGCAACCCTTCGACATGGGCCTGGGCCTCGGGGCTGCTCATCACACTGCGGCCCATCGGCGTGTCGGTACCGCCCGGCAGCAACGCATTGGCGCGTATCCCGAGGGCACCCTGCTCCGCCGCGATGACCTGGACCAGGCCGACCAGGCCCGCCTTGCTGGCCGCATAAGCAGCCATGCCCGGCATACCCACCGCGTGGCCGACGAAGGTCGAGGTGAAGATCACCGAGCCACCGCCACGGGCCAGCAGCGCCGGAATCTGCGCCTGGGCGCAGAGGAAAGCGCTGGTCAGGTTGGTGTGCAAGGTATGTTGCCAGGCGTCCAGCGTCAGCTCGGGAACGGCAGCCAGCTCACCGAGGGTGCCTGCATTGTTGAAGGCGATATCGAGGCCACCGAAGCGCGACACTGCCGCGTCCACCAGTTCCCTGGCCAGCGCCGCATCGGTGATGTCACCGGCCACCGTAAAGACCCGGCCGTGTCCGCCTGCCGTGATGTCCGCCGCCAACTGCTCGAGCTCAGCCTGACGCCGCGCTGTGAGCACCAGATTGGCGCCGTGCCGGGCGAACAGTTTCGCCGCCGCACGGCCGATGCCAGAGCTGGCACCGGTGATGATTGCCACTTTGCCTGCCAGTTGCATGATCTGTACCTCGTCCTGAAGGTGATTTGCAGGGTGCGCGGGTACTATCGGGTGCGGTACGGGGGGATGCTCTCCGTTTCTTGCGCACTCTGGCGCCATTGCTTATTTGCCTTGGACATTGGCATCCCAGCCCGGGTCGAGCACACACAGTGCCCCACGTGCAAAACCTGCACGGCCTCACCTTTCCATCACGCATGCCCGTGCATGGCCACATTCGCGCTCAAGTCGCGACAACTTCTTTGGTGCACTGCCTTGTTCAGTTGCGTGAAACTTCCAAGGCATTGACCAGCAGCATGCCAGCAAGCATCGCTGCCACGAACAGCCAGGCCTGCCAATACCCACCCACCAGCAGCACCAACGCAGGACCAGGGCAAATGCCGGCAAGCCCCCAGCCGGCCCCGAAGACCAGACTGCCGCCGACCAGCCGATGATCGACGTCATGCCGCGTTGGCATCTGCATCCGTCCTCCCAGCAACGCCACGGCTTGCCGCCGTGCCCACGTCATGGGCAGCAACGCCATGCCGATGGCGCCGACCATCACCAGTGCCAGCGATGGATCCCACTGCCCAGCAAGGTCGAGAAAGCCAAGGACCTTGGCAGGGTTCGCCATCCCCGACACCAACAGCCCCATGCCGAACAGGGCCCCGGCGAGGAAACCAATGAATCGCTGCATGTTAAGCACCTGCCAGGACATGACGAAGGAGAAAGACGGTGGCAAATCCGGCGCTCATGAAACACAGCGTTGCCACCGCAGAGCGTGGCGATAACCGAGCCAGCCCACACACGCCATGGCCGCTGGTGCAGCCTGCGCCATAGCGTGTGCCGATACCCACAAGCAACCCGGCCACCATTAGCGCCCAGGGCGAGGCGGTGAAATGCACAGGTGGCATCGTCGTAAACACCTGCCACAGCAGCGGCGCGACGAAGATCCCCAGCAAGAACGACGCTTTCTCGCCCCGCCCTTCTGCGCCACGCTGCAACAACGACCCGATCAGGCCACTGATACCGGCAATGCGCCCATTGGCCACGGCAAACAGCCCCGCGGCCAAACCGATCATGGCGCCGCCTGCCAAGGACGACCAAGGGGTAAAATCGTTCATGCTCAACTCCTCAAGGAATGCGACGTGCGCGACTCGGGCTCTAGCTCAAGGCAGGCGCCTCAACCTGGCAGCCCAGGAACCTGCGCTCATGCCAGGCAGGATCAAGCTGAGCAGTACGCAAGCGATCGCGTGGACGATAATCGTGCCACGTTGCTGCAAAGGCAAATCCAGAATCCCCCGTGGCGAGCTTTCCGGGTTGCCCGGCGTAGAGCCTCTTTGGTGGTCTGCTCGACCCGGAGTATTGGAAGCGGCGCCGCCAGCGGCCTGACATTTGTCAACGGTGCAGCGTCGATTCGCCGGGTTTGACCTTTATCAATCGCCTCGCCTGCTGCAGGGATAGAAACAAGCAGCAGGACACTGTTGCGCGCGAGCGCATCATGGCCGGGGGCAGAAACAGCGCCGAGGCGGCTTGACGTTGCTGCTGCAGATCCTTCACCCCACCGGCGACAAGTTGACCATCAGCATGCAGTGTCCCTGCAGCCCCGACCCGAGTAACGACGATGCTCACTGTCACGCTGATCAACATGCTGATCGTGATCCTGGTGGTCGTCATTCACTACGAATGCCTGCTGCGCTTGAATGACTGGCTACCGCGCCTGAGGCTGTGGAGTCGGTTCCGTATCGTCGCGGGGGTGTTCGGCGCGTTGTTGGCACATGCCGTGGAGGTCTGGTGCTTTGCCCTGGCCTATTACCTGATGTCCCATGCCGAGGGCTGGGGAACGCTCAGCGGTAGTTTCGACGGGAGCTTCCTGGACTGCGTTTATTTTTCCTTCACCACCTACACCACCATTGGCTTCGGCGACATCGCGCCCACCGGTCACCTGAAATACCTCACTGGCCTACAGGCACTGACAGGCCTGGTGCTGATCACCTGGACCGCCTCGTTCCTGTTTCTGGAAATGCAGAAGTACTGGAAAGCCAAATGAATCCCAGCGCGAAACGCCCAGTTGCCTGGCCAGCCATCTCACCTGCTGCTGGCGGGCAGCGGCGCGATCAAGGGTGTTGTCGTGCACGACCTTGACAACGGTCAAGCCTGCTTCAGGTCCACAGCCGACGCTTACCTTCCCTAGTTCAATCACTGCCGAGGATATTGCCATGCCCCCCGCCGAGACTTCACGTCAACCCTCCAAATCCATCTTTCCGACACCTGCCGGCGAGCATTGGGTCGAAGCCCTGGACAACGGCACCCACGTGCTGGTCCGGCCGCTGCAAGCCAAGGACCGGACACGCGAAAAGGCCTTCATCGAACGCTTGTCGCCCGAATCGCGGCACTTTCGCTTCCTCTGCCAGGTCAAGGAACCCAGTGACGCCCTGCTCGACCAGTTGATGAAGGTCGACGAGGACCGCCAAGCTGCTTACGTCGCCCTGGCCCACGTCGAGGGTGAATTGCAGGAAGTGGGCATTACGCGCTATGCCGCCGGTGCCGACAAGGCTGAGTGCGAGTGCGCGGTGACGGTACTCGACAGTTGGCAACATCATGGGCTAGGCCGAATCCTGCTCAGCCACCTGATCGATCACGCCAAGGCTCAGGGCTTTCGGCAGATGTACTCGATTGACTCGGCTGCCAACCAGCCAATGCGCGACCTGGCCAAGGCAGCAGGCTTCACCACGGCCGCGGACCCGGATGACCCGAGCCAGGTCATCCATCGCCTCACCCTCTGAGCCGCGCCAGGCCCAAGGCGTGGCCGCACATGGCAATCTCCCGTGCCATGTGCGGCCCCCTTCATTCATTGAGCGTCCAGGCAACAGCACTCACTTTGTGGTCAAGGCGTGTTCAAATTGCCTGTCTCGGGTAGCAGGTCGAACCGCGCGAGGCAACGCTGCTCGTCGGCGGCGGTCAGCGCCCGCAGGCCACTCACCTGCTGCATCGGTGTCCCGAACAACGCCAGGCGGATCACCCCATTGCGCTCCAGGAAGGTTTGCGCCAGGCAGGCACACACGGGCTTGCCAACCAACGCCGCAAGCCGCGCCTCTTCGGGTACCTGCACCTGTGCCTGCAGGTTCGCCGAGCAGTTTCCCACGATCTGCGCCACGGCGCGCCCAGCCTGCCATACCGTGGCACTGCCCAGAACCGCCAGGAGCAACAGCATGACCATCAGCGTGTTGGATTCCCGGGTGATCGCGCGCAGCAACGCCAGTCTGGCCTGCCCGCCCGTCTCCCGGCTGTTGAAGATCGCTTTGCCGACCGTACGGCGCACTCCGCGCTGCACGACCCAGCCCAGCAACGCGCACAATGCCAGCAGGCTCAGGAGCACGGCCGGATCACGCATCGGCATGCGCCAGCTGGGGCTCACGGCGCGGTAGACAGAGGCTGCCATGAGCAACGCGGCGATGGCCACGATCCAGCCAAGGCTGCCCCTGGGCCGATGCATCCAGGCCCTTAGTTTCGCTCGCGCTTTCGTGTTCATGACTACCTCCCGCGCCGTGCTCAGCGCACAGGGTCGATGGCAACGGTTTCCTGATAGTCCGGTACACACACCTGCCAGCCCAGCTCCAGGCTGATCCGCCGGCGCAAGGTGTCGGCGGCATGTGGTTCGCCATGGATGACATAGGTCTGCCGCGGTGGCCGGCTGAAGCCGCGCAGCCACTCCATGATCTCGTCGGCGTCAGCGTGAGCGGACAGGTTTTCCAAGGTGTGCACCTGCGCCCGGATGGGCACGTCTTCGCCCTGCAAACGCACGCTGGGGGCGCCCGCGACGATATCCGCGCCACGCGTGCCTCCGGCCTGGAAGCCGGAGAACAGGATGCTGTTGCGCGGGTTGGGAGCCAGTGCCTTCAGGTGGTGCAGCACCCGGCCACCGGTGGCCATGCCACTGGCGGCAATGATCACTGCCGGCTCGCGCAACTGGTCCAGGTGGCGGGACTCATCGACCGAGTGGATGATCCGTGTGCCCTGGCACATCGCGGCGCATTCCTGCGCCGACAGTCGGTGTTCATTTCGGAACTGCTGATAAAGGGCGGTCGCATCGGTGGCCATCGGGCTGTTCAGGTAAACCGGAATATCCGGGATCAGCCCATCACGCTTGAGTTTGTGGAGGTAATACATCAGCAATTGGGCGCGTCCCACCGCGAATGAAGGCACCAGGACGATGCCATGACGCAGGAGTGTCTGGTTGATGACCTGGGCCAGAGATCGCTCGGTCGATTCTGCCGGGTGGTGGCGATCACCGTAGGTGGACTCCACCAACAGCACATCTGCCGTGCGGATCAGCTCCGGCGCCCGCATGATCGGGTCTTGCGGCCTGCCAAGGTCACCCGAGAAGACCAAGGTCTGCCCTTCGGCACTGATCTGCACCGTCGCAGCGCCCAGGATATGGCCAGCCGTACGCAACAGCAGGTCCATGCCCTCCGCGATCGGCGTTGCCTGGTGCAGTCCCACCGGCCGCAACATCGCCAATACCCGCTTCGCATCCTCCTCGGTATAAAGTGGCCGCGCCGGCGTGTGTTTGGAGTAGCCGTGGCGATTGGCATGTTCGGCCTGTTCTTCTTGCAGTCGCGCGCTGTCGAGAAGAAGCACTTCAGCCAGGGCGCAGGTTGCCGGGGTGGCATAGATCGGGCCGTGGTAACCCTCCCTGGCCAGCACTGGCAGGTAGCCGCTATGGTCGAGATGGGCGTGGGTCAGCACGATCGCATCGAGCGCCCGTAGTGCCAGCGGCAAAGGCTCCCAGTTGCGCAGGCGCAACTGCTTGTAGCCCTGGAACAATCCGCAGTCGACCAGGATCCGCGTGCGGTCGCGGGTCAACAGGAATTTGCTGCCGGTCACCGTCCCGGTGCCGCCGAGAAAGGTCAGTTGCATGGCCAAGGCTCCAGGGGTTCGAACACGTGAGGGTGAACCGCGAGTACGCTGCACGGCGGGTGGCCGACGATGCGTTCAGTGGTGTCACCCAACAGCTTATCCATCCCTTTGGGCTGCACCACACCCATCACCACGGCGTCGACTTCCAGGGCGGCGACCTGTTCGCAGATCACTTGCACCGGGCCGCCCTGCATGAAGTGGCGGCAGTCATGCGCCACGCCTTCGGCTTCAGCCAAGGCGTTGAAGGGTTCCTGAAGCGCCTGGCGCATCTCTTCAATCCATGCCTGGGTGACGCTCATGTCCGCAGCGAATACCCCGCCCAGGTTGTAGGCCGACAACAGATGCAGAGCGGCACCGCACTGCAGTGCCAGAGCCTGGGCGACGCGAATGAGACCTTGGTTGAACTGCTGCTGGGCTGTCGGGGTCTCGCTGAAGCTGGTATCCACGGCGACCATGACGCGCCGGGGTAATGAAACAGCTGCCCTCGGCACGAACAGGGTGAGCCCCTGGAAACCACGCATCAGCGCACAGTCCAGCGGGGTGCCGAACAACCGCGCCAGGGTCGAGGCGCAGTCGCTGTCCTTGATGACCAGGTCCGGCTGCAATTCGCTGATGTAGTCGATGGCGTCGCTGCGGATATCGTCGACGGCGAGGCTGTCGACCGTCAGCACCACACCGTGGCCGCGGTGCCGTTCGACCAGGCCCCGCAGTTGCTCACGATAGTGATCGTACTGGCGCTTGATATCGGCTTCGTTCAGGCGCTCTTCGCGCAGCAGAGGTTCCTCACGCGGTTCGAACAACCCCAGCACATGCACGCTGGCGCCGCTGACATGCGCCAGCGCCAGCCCCCTTCGCAACGCGGCGGAATGCGGGTCGACTTCACCAAGCAACACCAGCATTTGTCGATATTGACCCATGGCGGACCTCCGGGCTTGCGCGGCAGGGATGTGATGCTAAGGATTGTCCGGGCGCGCCCGCGCTGGCGTTTGATGCAGATCAGAAAAGGGGCCGTGTCCCGAACTTGACGATTGTCAGAACCGCCGCGGCGAGCCACGTTACAACGCTTTTCAGGTATCTATCCGAGTAACGGGAGGCACGATGAACACGCAGCGGTCCAAGCAGCCGGCCCCCAGTGAGCACTGGGTCGAGAAGCTCGATGACGGCACGCCTGTGCTGATCCGCCCGCTGCGCCAGGAGGACCATGAGCGGAACCGACGCTTTCTCAGCTCGATCGCCCACCAGGCTCGGCGCTTGCGCTTGACCGCTGGGCTCAGCGGCGGCTTGCCCAGCCTGCCCCCGCAAGCGATGCCGGTCGACGACTTCCAGCGCAGAGCCTATGTCGCACTGGCACATGTCGACGGCTGCTTGCAGCAGATTGGCATCAGCCGTTACGCCGGCCTACCTGACAGCCCGCGCTGCGAGTGTGCGATAGCGGTGCGTGAGGAGTGGCAGCGTAAAGGCTTGGGTACGCGTCTGCTGCGGCACCTGGTCGACGCGGCGCGGCGCAGTGGCTATGAGTGGATGATTTCCAGGGACCTGTCGACTAACTACGCCATGCACCGGATGACCAAGGCGCTGGGATTCAGCTCACGCTACCTGGGCGGCGACGTCAGCGAGATCCTCCACGAGCTTGACCTGCGAGCCTGAAAACAAGGCCCTTGCGGGCCTTGTGCGCTACCCTTGGGAACGCTCGGGGGAGATCACCAGCACACTGCTGGACAAACGATGCAACATCCGCTCGGCAGTACTGCCGATGAACCAGCCGATGCCATGGTGGTGATAACTGCCCATCACCAGCAGGTCGATATCATTGTTGTCCATGAACAGGGCCAGGACCTTGGCCGGGTCGCCGATGCGCATGTGGCGGTGCTCGACGGCAATGCCATTGCGCTCGGCAAGGGCCTTGAAGGCATCGCTCTGAGCTTCATGCAGCGTCTGAGCGAGGTTGGAATCGAACAGGAACGCGTGTTCCCGGTTACCGCTGGCGTCCAGGTACATCGAACCCAGGTCGTAGGCATACAGCAATTCGATCTGCGCGTTGCACTGCAAAGCCAGTTTCAACGCCTCGCTGATGATCTGGTCATTGAAGCCTTCGAACTGGTCTTCGGGCCTGGACAGGTCCACGGCCGCCAGGATCCTGCGCGGCAACGCATGGCTGGCCTGGTGCACCAGGTGCAAAGGAATGCGGGTTTCGCGCAGCAGCTGGATATCCAGGGAAGTGAACATGGCACGCGCCCACCATGGCTCATGCTCGAATGCCTTGATCAGCATGGCAAAGCGCTGCTCTCGCAGGTGCACCAGGATCTCGTTCAAGGGGTGCTGCACCCACACCACCTCGGTGGTGACTGTGACACCGTTGCGCCGCATCGGCAGCGCCTGGGTCTCCAACCACTCGCGGTGTTGCTGTACATAGCCTTCGCGCATCACTGCAAGAGCCTGTTGGTTGACCAGCCCTGCCGTGGCAAGCCCCTCCACGTAGTCGAAAGCCACGATGTGCAGTGCCATGCCCTTGGCCTTGGCCAAGGCTGCGGCTCGGTCGTAGACAGGGGTTCGGCGCATCAGGGGGGATGCGATCAACAGCAGTCTTTGCGGGGTTTCCATGGCACACCTCTGCGGTTGCGATATATACCCGAAGCATCCTGTAGCCCTGCTCTACAGGCTTGATGTTTGTCAACTGACGCCCCTCGGACCGACGGCATGTCTCGCAGCACACAACCTTGACGAGGATCAATGTTTCGCCGATTGCCGGGCGCACGCTACTCCCCTAGCCACAACAACCACCACCCCGGAGGCGTGCCATGGCCCTCATGAAAGCAGCGGTGTTTGTCGAAAAGAACCGTATCGTGGTGGAGGAAAAGCCCATACCCGACATCGGCCCGCTGGACGCCTTGTTACGCATCACTACCACCACCATCTGCGGCACAGACGTGCATATCCTGCGCGGTGAATACCCGGTGGCCAAGGGGCTCATCGTCGGCCATGAGCCAGTCGGCGTGATCGAGAAACTCGGCGCTCAGGTGCAAGGTTTGCATGAGGGCCAGCGCGTCATTGCCGGCGCCATCACCCCCAGTGGCCATAGCAACGCCTGCCTGTGTGGGTGCAGCGCCCAAGACGGCGTTGGCACCGCGCATGGCTTCAAGGCCATTGGCGGCTGGAAGTTCGGCAACATCATCGATGGCTGCCAGGCCGAATACGTGCGAGTACCGGATGCCATGGTCAACCTCTCGCCGATTCCCGATCAGTTGAGCGACGAGCAGGTACTGATGTGCCCGGATATCATGTCTACCGGCTTTTCAGGGGCCGAACGCGGGGGCGTCATCCTGGGCGACACAGTAGCCGTGTTCGCTCTGGGGCCGATCGGCTTGTGCGCGGTCGCTGGGGCCCGGCTGCTCGGCGCGTCCACCATCATTGGTGTCGATGCCGTGGCCGAGCGGGTCAGTGTCGCTCGCCGCATGGGTGCCGACCACATCGTCGATTTCACGCAGGGCAATGTGGTCGAGCAGATCATGGCGCTCACCGCCGGGCGCGGGGTGGACGTGGCGATAGAGGCGCTGGGCACGCAAGCCACGTTCGAGGCTGCGCTGCGGGTGCTGCGGCCGGGCGGCACCTTGTCCAGCCTCGGCGTGTACAGCGCCGACCTGCACATCCCACTGGGCCCGTATGCCGCTGGTCTGGGTGACTACCGCATCATCACCAGCCTGTGCCCTGGTGGCAAGGAACGCATGCGTCGGTTGATGCAAGTTGTAGCCAGTGGCCGGGTCGATGTTTCGCCGCTGGTCACGCACCGCATGCGCCTTGATGACATCGAGGCCGCGTATGAACTGTTCGCCCACCAGCGCAATGGCGTGATGAAAGTGGCAATAACGCCTTGACCCAAGTGCTATGCAGGCACGGAGGCCTTTAGTCCCGCAGTTGTCTTGCCCATGCAGGCTCTGGAGGCCCCATGAATGTCTACGTCGAGAACCACACCGAACACAACCGCTGCTGGGTTCGCATGGACGACTGGCGAGTGAGTTTCAACACGGCCGTTGAAGCCCAACAGTTTGTAGCGCGGCTCAACGCCCGCCTCAACGCGCCCCATTCGCTGGACATGCTGGCGGGTTGGTCGCCCCGTCCAGGCGTGACGGCTCGGGCGGATGTGCCTTGCACGAGGGAGGCCTGAACATGTCGGGCCAACTGAAGGTCTCGCTGCTCGAACAGCCCGCTGCGCCGTACACGCCGCCACCGGTTCACCTGAAACCGCTGGTAACGCTCTGTCGCGATTGTCGGGTCAGCGGCTTGTGCCTGCCCACCGGTCTGCCGCTGGATGACAAACGCTGCCTGGGCGCGTTGATCGGGCCACGCCTACGCATTCGCAAAGGCGCTGCGCTGTTCAACGCCAATGCACCCTTGACGATGCTCTATGCCGTGCGCTGTGGCAGCTTCAAGAGCAGCCTCAACAGCGCCGAAGGCCAGGGGGTAGTGATCAACTTCTGGATGCCGGGTGACGTGCTCGGCCTCGACGCCATCGCCACCGACCACCATGTCTGCGACGCGATTGCCCTGGAAGACAGCGAAGTCTGCCCAGTGCCCTATCATCGCCTGCAAACGCTGGCACGTGACTTCCCGGTATTGCAGCAGAGCCTGAACCGCTTGATGAGCCGGGAGATAGTGCGCGAGCAAGAGCGTGTGTTGATGCTGTGCAACCTCACCGCCGAGCAGCGCCTGGCCAGTTTTCTGATCGGGCTGTCCAAACGCTTCGTCAACCGCGGCTATTCCGCCCATGGCTTCATGTTACGTATGTCGCGCGAGGACATGGCATCGTACTTGGGCCTGCGCCTGGAGACCGTATGCCGTTCGGTCGCCCGCCTGCGTGCGCAAGGCATTGTCAGCCTGCGCGGCAGGCTGGTGGAGATCCACGACATGTCAGCCTTGATGGCGATCGAGCAAGGCGACCCTGACAATGAGCGCAAGCAAAGCCCCAAGGCGCCATGCTCGACACACTGAGTGTTGGCCACGGCGCAGTCGCGCTGGGCATCGGCATGCTGGTTGGCCTTGAGCGCGAACGCAAGAAACGCCGCGACGAGGTACCTGCCGCCGCCGGGCTGAGGACGTTCGCCATCACCGCCCTGCTGGGCTATGTCAGCATGCTGCTGGCAGGACCGGTGCTGGTCGGGACAGCAAGCCTGGGCCTGATACTGCTGCTTTGCCTGCAATACCGCTACTCGCCTGGGAAGGCACCAGATGTGACAGGCGAGATCGCTCTTCTACTGGTACTTGTCCTGGGCGCGCTGAGCGTTGCCGAGCCTGAGCTTGCCGCTGCCGCAGGTGTGGTCTCGACCGTGTTGCTGGCCTTGCGCCGCGAGCTGCATCATTTCGTGCTGCAGCGACTGAGCGAGCAGGAACTGCGCGATGGCTTGACGTTGCTCACGGTGGCCCTGGTGGTATTGCCACTGACACCGGACCGGTTCCTGGGCCCCTACAGCGTGCTCAACCCACGCACTATTTGCACCTTGGTCGTTCTGCTGATGACAGTGGCGGCGTTAGGTCATATCGCCATGCGCCTGGTGGGCCCGCGCTATGGGCTGCCGTTGAGTGCCATCGCTTCAGGCTTTGCTTCCGGTTCGGCGACCATTGCCCTGCTAGCCCATGACGCCAGTCGACAACCTACCGCGGCGCGCTCCTACGCGGCGGCGGCGGTATTGTCCAACTTGGCGACCATCACCCAGTTCGCCTTGGTGCTGAGCATCATCGACCGCCACCTGCTCGGTCCTTTCCTGCCCGCGGTCGGCCTCGGCGCGCTGGTCACCGCGATCTATGGCATGTTGCTGCTCGCGCCTTGGCGCGCGGCACCGAGCAATTCTACCGCGCACCTCGGCGCAGGTGCCTTCAACCTGTGGACAGCCCTCGTAATCACCCTGGCCCTGACCGGTATCGCACTGCTCTCAGCGTTTCTGCTCGAACATCTGGGACACAACGGGGCCAGTATCGCAGCATTCGTCAGCGGCCTGGGCGATGCCCACGCGGCAACGGCGTCGGCAGCCTCGCTGGTGGTTGCGGGTCGGCTGCAGATGACTGAGCTGATGGTGCCGGGCATGATGGCTCTGACGGGGAACACACTAAGCAAATGCGTGCTGGCGCTCAGCAATGGCGGCTACGCTTTTGCGCGATACCTGGTGCCGGCGCAGCTCATCATTCTAGGGGCGATGTGGCTGGGAACACTGGCGTAATGTCCAATAGCGGCGGACCTGGACCAAACGACATGCGCATGTGCTTGTCAGCCCTGTCGTAACGCAAATTTCAGATGCTTCCACCTTGCGCAATGATGTGAAGCATCAACCCTAACCAGGTGGGCCATCTCCAGCCAGGGTCTCAAACCTGACCTTGAACCGACCAGATACCGGGTTCGGTTATTTCCGCTGGAACTAAAAAAGGGCCCTAAGGCCCTTTTTTACAACGACTTACAGAGTTCGGTGGAACGCTGTAAATCTATATTTGGAGCGGGAAACGAGACTCGAACTCGCGACCCCGACCTTGGCAAGGTCGTGCTCTACCAACTGAGCTATTCCCGCGTCGTGATGGGTGCCATTCTAGCGATTTACAGAACGGCGTCAACCCCTTGATTCAAAAAAACTTTTACTTCTGCTCCGAACCTTCGCGCAGGTGCGGCCAGGCGGCCACCAAGTAGTGCACCATCGACACCAGGGTCAGCCCCGCCGCCACCAGCAGCAAGCCGTAGCCCAGCACCACCCAGAAGGTCAGCAGCGGCGGGTTGGCCAGCAGGATCACCAGCGCCAGCATCTGCGCGGCGGTCTTCCACTTGCCCAGGTTCGACACGGCCACATGGGCGCGGGCGCCGAGTTCGGCCATCCACTCGCGCAGCGCCGAGACCACGATCTCGCGGCCGATGATCACCGCCGCCGGCAGCGTCAGCCAGAAGTTGGCGTGCACCTGCACCAGCAGCACCAGGGCCACGGCGACCATCAATTTGTCGGCCACCGGGTCGAGGAAGGCGCCGAACGGGGTGCTCTGCTGCAGCCGACGCGCCAGGTAGCCGTCGAGCCAGTCAGTGGCGGCGGCGATGGCGAACACCGTGCTGGCGGCCATGTAGCTCCAGTGATAGGGCACATAGAACAGCAGGATGAAGATCGGGATGAGCAGGACGCGTAGAACGGTGAGCAGGTTTGGAATATTCATCGGTACGACTGGCTGCGAGTTGAACCCGACATTCTACTCGCTATGCAGGCTGGCATAAATCGACTCGGCAAGCTTTTTACTGATGCCGGGAGCTTTGGCGATCTCGTCGACGCTGGCGCGGTTGAGCTCCTGCAGGCCGCCGAAATGTTTCAGCAAGTCGCGGCGGCGCTTGGGCCCGACCCCGGCGACGTCCTCCAGGCTCGAGGTGCGCCGGGCCTTGCCGCGCCGGGCGCGATGGCCGGTGATGGCGAAGCGGTGGGCTTCATCGCGGATCTGCTGGATCAGGTGCAGGGCCGGCGAGTCGCCCTTGAGGGTGAACTCGTGGGCCACGTCGTTCAGGTAGAGGGTCTCGAAACCGGCCTTGCGGGTCACGCCCTTGGCCACGCCGAGCAGGGTGAGATCGGTAAGGCCGAGCTCCTGCATCACCTCGCGGGCCATGTTCAGCTGCCCCTTGCCGCCGTCCACCAGCAGCACATCGGGCAGCTTGCCCTCACCGTCCTTGATCCGGCCATAACGGCGCATCAGCGCCTGATGCATGGCGGCGTAGTCGTCGCCGGCGGTCACGCCTTCGATGTTGAACCGGCGATAGTCGGATTTGAGCGGGCCTTCCGGGCCGAACACCACGCAGCTGGCCACGGTTGCCTCGCCGCTGGAGTGACTGATGTCGTAGCACTCCAGGCGCTGCGGCACTTCATCCAGGCCCAGCACCTGGGCCAACGCCTCGAAGCGGGCGGCCATGTGCTGGCGGTTGGCCAGGCGGGCATTAAGCGCCTGCTCGGCGTTGGTCACCGCCAGTTGCTGCCAGCGCGCCCGGGTGCCGCGCACCCGGTGGCTGATGCTCAGCTCGCGGCCGCGCAGGGTCTGCACCGCCTCGCTGATGGCGGCGAAGTCTTCATGCACCACGTTGACGATCAGCTCGCCCGGCAGCTCGCGCTCGGCGTTGCCGAGGTAGTACTGGGAAAGGAACGCGGCCATGACCTCGGCCACCTCCTCCTCGATGCCCACCTGGGGGAAGAAGTTCTTGCTGCCCAGCACCCGGCCGCCACGCACGCTGATCAGGTGCACGCAGGCACCGCCCGGGTTGACGAAAGCCGCCACTACGTCGACATCACCGGAGCCGCCTTCCATGTACTGCTGGTCCTGAACGCGGCGCAACAGGGCGATCTGGTCGCGCAGCTCGGCGGCCTTCTCGAAATTCAGGGCCATGGCGGCCTTTTCCATTTCGGCATTAAGCTCGTTGCCCAGCTGCTGGCTGCGCCCCTCGAGGAACATCACCGAGTGACGCACGTCCTCGGCGTATTCCTCGGGCGTCACCAGGCCCACGCACGGCCCCTTGCAGCGCTTGATCTGGTACTGCAGGCATGGGCGGGTGCGGTTGGCGTAGTAGCTGTCTTCGCACTGACGCACCGAGAACGCCTTTTGCAGCAGGCTCAGGCTCTCGCGAATGGCACCTGCGCTGGGGTACGGGCCGAAGTAGCGGCCCTTGGCTTTCTTCGCGCCTCGATGGATACCCAGGCGTGGGAATTCCCCGTCAGACAGGAATACGTATGGGTAGGACTTATCGTCGCGCAGCAGGATGTTGTAGGGCGGGCGCCATTCCTTGATCAGCGTCTGCTCGAGCAGCAGCGCCTCGGTTTCGTTGGCGGTGATGGTGGTCTCGACCTGGGCGATACGTCCCACCAGGGCAGCCGTCTTCGGCGCAAGACCGGTCTTGCGAAAATAGCTGGCCAGGCGCTTCTTGAGGTTCTTGGCCTTGCCCACGTACAGCAGGCGGGCCTCGCCGTCGAACATCCGGTAAACGCCCGGGCGACCGCTGCAGGTCGCCAGGAACGCACTTGCATCAAAAGGTTGTGACATGAGGTGTGCTTAAAGACTTGCGTCGACCATACCGTGACGGACGGCCAGCAAGGTCAGTTCGACGTCGCTGGTGACCGAGAGTTTTTCGAAGATTCGATAACGGTAAGTATTGACGGTCTTGGGCGACAGACACAACTTGTCAGAGATGATCTGCACCTTCTGGCAGCCGACGATCATCAGCGCAATCTGGATTTCCCGCTCGGACAGCGCATCGAACGGCGACCCCTGGGGCTGGAACGACTTGAGCGCCAACTGCTGGGCGATCTGCGGGCTGATGTAGCGCTGGCCGGCGAAGGCCAGGCGGATGGCCTGGACCATCTCGTCGAGCCCGGCGCCCTTGGTCAGGTAGCCCGCAGCCCCCGCCTGCAACAGGCGGGTGGGAAACGGATCTTCCTCGCACACGGTCACCGCGACCACCTTGGTGTCGGGGTGACTGCGCAGCAGTTTGCGCGTGGCCTCCAGGCCGCCGATCCCTGGCATCTTCACGTCCATCAGCACCACGTCCGGCTTGAGCTCGCGGGCCAGTTTGAGGGCGGACTCGCCAGAGTCCGCCTCCCCCACCACCTGCAGCCCGTCGATGTCGGCCAGCATGCGTGTGATGCCGGTACGCACCAGATCGTGATCGTCGACCACCAGGACCCTAATCAAGCAGACACCTCGTTAGTGGGGCGATTGGATCCCGCCACCTTAACAAAATTTTTCACCACGAACCTAGTGTCCTGTCTCGGAAATAAGCTGTTCACTTTTGGCGGCGTCTTGGGCGCCCTGCCCGCGTTGCCACTCCTCGCCATAGCCCTGCTATGACTCGTCGCGGCGCCTTGGCCGAACACCCAAGCCACTCGCCAAAAGAGAACGTATTTCCGAGACAGGACACTAGCGCAAAGCATCATGGAAATATGCCTGCCGGTCAGGCCGGCGCATGCGCAGCCCTTCATGGCCATTTTCTTCACCCGCGAGACGGTTGAGCAGGTGCCACACTGCAGCCTGGTCGGCCGACGGCAGGCGGCGAAAGGCGCCTAGCAGGCGGTTCTCATCAGAGGTCAGGCTGTCCAGGGGCGCAGGGGTGTGCACGCCGCTGAGCACATAAAGCGCATCCACGCCCCGGCTCGCGACCGCCGCGAGGTAGTCCATGCGCGGCGTGCGTTCGCCGCTCTCGTATTTGCCCTGGGCGTTGGGCTCGACACCGCCGATATCGCCAAAAATGCGCTGGGTCAGCCCCAGGCGTTCGCGCTCTTCTCTGAGTCGCGGACCAAATCCGTTCATCTGCTTGCCTCCTTTGCATGAATGGAAGACGGGTGCATCCCGCACCCGAGTGAATGTCTGCACAATCGTCCGGCACTATGCCAATTGGATCCAATCGTTGCAAGCCATCATTGCGCCACGCCCTGAATCAGGGGGACAGATGACATGGCGATCACAGTGGGTTCAGCACTGTCGCCTGCAGGCTTTGCATCGCCCGCGCAAGGGGTTTGCCGGCGATGGCGGACAACACGAAAAAACCTGAATGACATTAATTGGCTTGCAGAAACCGTGCGGGACAAGGCACTGCAAGAACCACGGAAAACCACCGTTTTGACGCCATTATGTCGACACCAATTAGATAATCATTTTTTTGACGCCCAACTTACATCAAACTTTAAATTATTGTTTTTGAAGGATTTTTTAACTAACAAAGCAAACTTTAAGAAAATTCCAAACAAACTAACCAACAACGCTTGCCGCACTATCAGAAAACTCCTTAGGATGTAAAAAGACCACCACGAAACAGCCTGAACCGCTACCTATCTAGCGCGGCTTGATCCTGCGCGTCTGGCATTTGCATAACTTCTTGAACTGAGTATCTCGGCCGGCATTGCGCCGCGCCTGGGGAGAGGGACCTATGAACATCAGTATCTTCGGACTTGGCTATGTGGGGGCGGTCTGCGCCGGTTGCCTGTCGGCGCGTGGGCATCAGGTTCTGGGAGTGGACGTCGCCCAGGCGAAGATCGACATGATCAACCAGGGTCGCTCGCCCATCGTCGAGCCGGGCCTGGAGCAACTGCTGCTCGACGGCGTGCGTCAGGGGCGCCTGCGTGGTACCACCGATGTGCAGGCGGCGATCCTCGCCACCGAGCTGTCGCTGCTGTGCGTCGGCACGCCGAGCAAGGCCAATGGCGACCTCGATCTGGTGTACATGGAGGCGGTGTGCCGCGAGATCGGCGCGGCCCTGCGCGACAAGGCCAGCCGCCACACCGTGGTGGTGCGCAGCACGGTACTGCCGGGCACGGTGAAGAACGTGGTCATCCCGCTGCTCGAGCAGGCCTCGGGCAAGCAGGCCGGGCGCGACTTCGGCGTGGCGGTCAACCCGGAGTTCCTGCGCGAGAGCACGGCGATCCAGGACTACGACTTCCCGGCCATGACCGTGATCGGCGAACTCGACAGCCGTTCCGGCGACCTGCTTGCCTCGCTCTACCAAGGCCTGGACGCGCCGGTGATCCGCAAGTCGATCGAGGTCGCCGAGCTGATCAAGTACACCTGCAACGTCTGGCACGCCACCAAGGTCAGCTTCGCCAACGAGATCGGCAACATCGCCAAGGCCTCCGGGGTCGATGGCCGCGAAGTGATGGACGTGGTCTGCCAGGACTACAAGCTCAACCTGTCGCGCTACTACTTGCGCCCGGGCTTCGCCTTTGGCGGTTCGTGCCTGCCCAAGGACGTCCGCGCCCTCACCTATCGTGCCAGCCAGCTTGACGTGGCGCACCCGCTGCTCGGCTCGATCATGGCCAGCAACCGCAACCAGGTGGCGAACGCGCTCGACCTGGTGACCCAGGCCGGCAAGCGCCGTATCGCCCTGCTGGGCCTGGCCTTCAAGGCCAACAGCGACGATCTGCGCGAAAGCCCCTGGTGACCCTGGCCGAACAATTGATCGGAAAAGGCTACGAACTGCGGATCTTCGACGCCAACGTCGACCATGCACGCCAGTTCGGCGCCAACCGCCAGTACATCGAGCAACAGATCCCCCATGTCAGCGCCCTGCTGCGCAGCGACCTGCAACAGGTGATCGATGAAGCCGAGGTGATCGTGCTGGGCAACAACGACGAACGCTTCGTGCAGGCGCTCGACGCCGGCAAGCAGGTGATCGACCTGGTCGGCTTCATGGCCGACGGCAGCAACGCCCAACACCACGGCATCTGCTGGTAAGGCACGCCGATGCCCGCCCCTGCGGCGGGCCCCGACCCAAGGAGCTACAGCGCCATGGAACGACAACGACAGCGGCCTTTCGCGGCCCCGGGCTATCTGCGCGCAGCGGCCACCTTCTGTGCCTGGGCAATGCTCGCCGGGCTCATCGCGCTGGCCGCGCAGATGGTCGCGCCGCAGTACCTGGACCCAGGCCATCACCAGTTCATCTTCATCATCGGCATCCTGGGCATGTGGCGCTACGGCAATGCCATCGTCCACTACCTACGCGGCATGTACTTCCTGCACTGGCGCTTCCCGCGCCTGCGCCGCCAGGTCGAGCGCCTGGGCGACGCGGCATTGCCATCGCACATGTTCATGGTGGTAACGAGCTTTCGCATCCCCACCCATACCACCTTCAAGGTGTACCAGTCGGTATTCCAGGAAGTGCAGCGACTCAAGGTGCCGTGCACGGTGATCGCCTCGATCGTCGAGAAAGGTGACGAGCAGTTCATCAAGGACATCATGCGCGACGAGGTGCAGGGCCGCGACGACATCCGCCTGGTCATCGTCCGCGTCCGCGGCACCGGCAAACGCGATGGCCTGGCCCACGCCTTCCGTGCCCTGTCGCGGCAGATGCCGCTGGAAGATGCGGTGGTCGGCGTGGTCGACGGCGACACCATGATGCTGCCCGGCTGCGTCGAGCGGGCGGTCAAGCTGTTCGCCGTGCTGCCCGACGTCGGTGGCCTGACCACCAACGAGTTCTGCGAGGTCGAGGGCAGCCGCTGGATGCGCCAATGGCACTCGATGCGTTTCGTCCAGCGGCATATCAACATGTGCTCGATGGCCCTGTCGCATCGGGTACTGACCCTGACCGGACGGCTGTCGTTCTTCCGCGCCGGGGTGATGACCGACCCGGCGTTCATCCGCGATGTCGAGGCGGACTTCCTCGAGCACTGGCGCCTGGGCCGCTTCCAGTTCCTCACCGGCGACGACAAGTCCAGCTGGCTGAGCCTGATGCGCGCCGGCTGGGACACCTTCTACGTGCCCGACAGCCACACCCTGACCGTCGAGCACCCGCCCAGCGACAGCTTCTGGGTCGCCACCCGCCAGCTGATGTTCCGCTGGTACGGCAACTCGCTGCGGCAGAACTTCCGCGCCACCGCCCTGCTCGGTCGCACGCGCCTGGGGCTGTTCACCCTGTACGTGCTGCTCGACCAGCGGGTGTCGATGTGGACCTGCCTGATGGGCCTGACCGCTTCGGTGGTGGCCGGCCTGGTGTTCGGCATCCAGTACCTGCTGGTGTACCTGTTCTGGGTGCTGATCTCGCGCAGCCTGGTGACCGTGCTGTTCATCTTCGCCGGGCACCCGGTCAGCCCGATGTACCCCTTCGTTCTCTATTACAACCAGATCGTCGGCTCGCTGATGAAGGTCTACGCGATGTTCCACATGGACCAGCAACGCTGGACGCGGCAGAAGACCACCCTGGCCACCGGCAGCGTCGACTTCGACGCCAACCTCAACCGCTGGTCCTCGAAGGCGATGCTGTGCTCCTCGATCGCCATCTTCTTCGGGGTCATCACCGTGCTTCTAGAACTCACGCAACGTTAAGGAAAGGCGCCTGCACATGAGTACTTCCAATACCCCCGCGGCCCCGGCCAACATCGTCCACGAAGCCATCGACGAGCGTCAGTACGTGCGCACCCGCATGAACGCCCGGGTACGCCTGGCCGGCGCCGGGCGCGAGCCGCTCGAGGCGGACCTGGCCGACATCTCGCTGGGCGGCATCGGCCTGCTGCACGAAGCACCGCTGACCATCGGCGCGCTGTACGACGCCTCGATACAGCTGCGCCTGAACCAGGTCGACCTGGCGATCGAAGGCAAGGTGCGCATCGTCTCCCAGCGCGGCAAGGAGGTCGGCGCGCAGTTCGTCGACCTCGACGCGCAGAAGCGCGACATCCTGCGCTACCTGATCAGCGCCTATCTGTCGGGTGAGGTTGCCGACATCAACGGCCTGTTCAACGTGATGCAGCGGGAAAACTACATCAAGGCGCGCAAACACCAGCAAGCCCGCGCGCGCACGCCTGGCGAGCGGCTCAGGGCCATCGCCGGCACCGCACTGTACACCGCTGCCGGCCTGGCCGCGCTGGGCTTCGTCGGCTACAAGGGCTACCTGCTGTTCTTCCGCATTCCGGCACTGCAGGCCACGGTGGCGAGCAACGCCCAGGTCATCAGCATGCCGGACAACGGCTACGTGAAGTACCTGCTACCGGCCGACGCCACCGAGGTGCGCACCGGCCAACCACTGGCGAACATCTCCACCCAGCTGGCCACCAGCTTCACCAGCCCGGCTGACATGAAGGCCCTGGCCGACCTTGCCCCGGGCGACCTGCAGGCATTATTGGGCCGCGCCAGCGTCGAGACGGTGATCAACAGCCCGTGCGACTGCCAGGTCTGGTACCCGTCGCAACCGCTGGACGGCTATGGCTACAAGGCCGCGCCGATGATGCACCTGCTGCCCAAGGGCGAGGCCATGTTCGTGCGCGCCAATGTGCCGTTCGACAAGCTCGCCGATGTCAGCCGCGTGCGCTCGGTGAACATGCAGGTGTTCGGCCTCGACCAGCACTTCAGCGGCAAGGTGGTGGACGCCCGCTCCGACGAGCTCAACCACAACCTGGCCTTGACCATCCAGCCGGACAGCCCGCTGCCGGCGGCGGCCTACCAGAAGGCCGTGGCGGTCGACCTGTACCTGGGCCTGCCCTTCGGCAGCGGCAACTGAGGGCAGGTCATGAACGCCAAGAACGCCCCGCGCCTGTTGCTGGCCGGCCTCGGCCTGGTCTGCGCCGGCAGTGGCTGGGCCGGGCAGAGCCTGGAGCAGATCCGCTACGCGCTGTACAAGGACCCGGGCGCCGACGTCACGAGCGACCTGCGCGCTCTCGCCGAGCGTGGCGACCTGGCCTCCAAGCAACTGCTTGGCGATGTGCTGTCCAACAGCGACAGTGCCAACCGCCAGGACATCGTCAGCCTGTACCAGGAGGCCTTCGCCGACGGCCACGGCCAGATCCCGGCACTGGCCTCGCTGGCGCGCCTGCTCGACCGCACCCCGCGCCTGCAGCGCAGTCACGAGGCGTGGATGCGCCAGGCCCTGGCCCGCTACCCCAACGACCGTGACCCGCGCAGCACCAGCACCAGCCTGGAGGTATTCCTGGTCTATCCGCAGCTGTTCCCGGGCGAGCGCGCCGCCGAACTGCTGGCGCTGTACGAACAGAGCTGCCTGCTCAACTGCCGCCCTGAGCTGTATCGCGCCGTGGTCGCCGAGCGCCAGGGCGACCGCGCCGCAGCCGAGCGCTGGTACCAGCAGGCAGCACGCATCGACCCACGCGGCATCGAGCGCTACTACCGCTTCCTCGGCGAGCGCCAGGACCCGGCCTTCCTCGCCTTCGCCCGCAGCCTGGAGCCGGAGATGGCCAGCCTGCCGGTGGAGGTGGTGCAGCGCATCGGCGCGCTGCTGGACAGCATCCATGGCACCACCCGCGCCGAACTGGACGCCGAACGCGAGCAGCGCCAGAGCCGCGCCATGGGCGCCAAGGTCGAGCCGACGGCCGAGCAACTGGCCCGCGACAAGGCCGACGACCAGTTGCGCGCCGACGGCATCGCCGAAGCCCAGCGCTGGCTGGACAACGCCGTCGCCCGTGGCTACCTGCCGGCGCTGGTGGCCAAGGCCAACTTCATGATCTCCAACCCCACCGAGCACAACGCCGAGCAGGCCCAGGCGCTGATTACCCAGGTTAGGGCCAAGGACCCGTCCCGTGCCAAGGTATTGGATGCCCAGTTCTACATGGTCAATAACTGGCTGACCCTGGACCCGTACAAGGCCCATGCACTGATCGACGAGCTGATCGCCGCCCACTACCCGGACGCCCAACTGCTGCTGGGTGACCTGTACAGCAAGGGCGGCCTCGACCAGCCCGACCAGGAGCGCGCCCTGGCCATCTGGCGGCAACAGGCCGAGCAAGGCTCGACTGCCGCCTGGTACCGCATGGCCACCGTGCACCTGCGCGGCCGGGCCATCTGCCACGACCCGGTCAAGGCCTACACCTACGCCCGCATCGCCCTCGACCTCGGCGAGACCCGCGCCCGTGGCCTGATCAAACGGCTGGACAAGACCTTGCCCAAGGATGACATCGAGCGCGCCCTGGCCGTGCGCAACGATCTGTTGAAGGAGCCCACCCTGTGAAAGCGCACCCACCCCTGCTCGGCGCCCTGCTCGCCCTGGCGCCGCTGACGGTGCTGGCAGCCGAGGAAGTCACCGGCCCCGACGCCGACAGCAGCGCGCCGATGCGCGTCGCGACCGTCGACGGCAGCGAACCGGTGATCACCTCGGAGTTCTTCAACAAGCTCACCCTGCAGACCGGCTACGGGCCGCAGGACTCCCAGGTCGGCCGCGACCGCGAGAGTTTCTACAGCCTGCGCTACGAGCCGTCGTTCGCCTGGTACTCGCCGGAAAAACGCTGGGCCAGGTGGATGGTCTATGGCCGCTTGTGGCTGAACTACGACTCCAGCCAGTCGAGCAACCTGGCCAACGAGTCGACCAACAACAATGCCCGCGAACAACCCGAGGGCTGGTACGCCGAACTGCGCGAGCTGTACGTCAAACGCAACCTGATCGGCGACGACCCGCGCTTCTCGCTGTCGTTCGGCCGCCAACGTTTCGCCGACGACTACGGCATCTGGTGGGACGACAGCCTGGAGTCGGTGCGCTTCGACTATCAGGACACCTTCTCCGACGCATTCGTCGCGCTCGGGCAGAAATTCCACAACTACAACACCGACGTCAATTCGCTGGCCGCGAGCGAAGAGCGCACGCTGTACCTGATGGGCCAGTACGCCTATCGCTGGAGCCCGAACAACCAGGTCGGCGTGCGCCTGATGCAGGAGAACGACCGCAGCGACCACGACGTCGACGATCGCTACGACTTCAAGGGCTGGCGCTACGGACTGTTCTTCAAGGGCGACAACCTGCCCCTGGCCACCGACTACCACCTGGAACTGGCGGCCCTGGACGGCAAGATGGACAACACCGCCGGCAACGGCGTCACCAGCACCGGCCACGCCAGCAAAGGCTGGGCGGCGCTGGGCGAGGTCGGCAAGCGCTTCGAGACGCTGCCCTGGACCCCGCGCCTGGCATTGCGCGGCGGCCTGACCGACAAGCCGGACGACGACAACGACGGCTTCCGGCTCAACCCGATCCAGTCCGACCGCATCACCCGCCAGGGCTCGTACAGCACGCGCCTGACCAGTGCGTTCGTCGCCCTCGACCTGCGCAACCTGAGCTACTACGGCTTCGCCCTGGAGACCCGCCCCACCGCGCGCAGCGCCCTGGACCTGCGGGTGACCCAGCTCAACCTGCGCGACGAGGGCGGCGCGCTGCCGATCCGCATGGCCGCCGATGCCCGCGCCCGACGCCAGAGCGAACTGAACGCCGGGCTGCACGGCAAGGGCGACAACGTCGGCCAGATGATCGACCTCAACTACTACTGGAAGATGTTCCCGGTAGCCCTCGACGGCAAGCGCCTGGACGTCAACACCCTGGTCAGCGCCAGCTACCTCAACGCAGGCAGCGCGCTGGACAGCGGTGACGACTACCAGCTGAGTGTCGGCGTGGTGATCAGCTACTAAGGACGGGCCAGCATGATCTTCGCCTCCAACGTATTCCTGTTCCTCTACCTGCCGCTGTTCCTGGCTATCTACTACCTGGCCCGGCCGCGGTGGCGCTCGCTGGTGATCGTTGCCGCCAGCTACGTGTTCTACGCCTGGTGGCGCCCGGACTTCCTGCTGCTGTTCGTCGCCATCACCGCCTGGAACTACGCGTTCGGCCTGGGCATCAAGGCACGCCTGGACGCCGCGGACAAACCGTGGGCCCTGCGCCTGCTGTGGTTGGGCGTGGCCGGCAACCTGGCGACGCTGGGCTACTTCAAGTACGCCAACTTCGGCGCCGAGATGCTGGCCCTGCTGCTGGCGCCGCTGGGCATCGACACCTGGACCCTGGAGAACATCTTCCTGCCGCTGGGCATCTCGTTCTATGTGTTCCATGCGCTGAGCTACATCGTCGACATCTACCGCAAGGACGCCACGCCCACGCGCAGCTTCATCGACTTCGCCGCCTTCGTCGCGCTGTTCCCGCACCTGGTGGCGGGGCCGATCCTGCGCTACAGCCAGCTGGCCCCGCAGTTGCGCCAGCGCAGCCACTCGCTGGAGCTGTTCTCGCTGGGCGTGTGCCGGTTCATGCTCGGTTTCATCATGAAGGTGCTGGTTGCCGACCGCCTGGCGCCGATCAACGTGCTGTTCATCGGCGAAGGCAGCCTGCAGTTCAGCGATGCCTGGTTCGGCCTGGTGGTGTCGACCCTGCAGCTGTACTTCGACTTCGCCGGCTACAGCCACATGGCCCTGGGCCTGGCGCTGATGATGGGGTTCCGCTTCCCGGAAAACTTCAACCAGCCTTATGTGTCGCAAAGCATCACCGAGTTCTGGTCGCGCTGGCACATGACCCTGGCGCATTTCCTGCGCGACTACATCTACATGCCCCTGGTGCGCAAGCGCGTGGCCGGCGCCCTGCCGGCGCTGGTGTGGACCATGCTGCTGTCGGGCCTGTGGCACGGGGCGAGTTTCGCCTTCATCTGCTGGGGGCTGTTCTTCGGCATCGGCATGGTGCTGGAGCGCAAGTTCGGCCTGGCCACCAAGGTCAGCACACCGTACCGCCTGGGCCGCAACCTGCGCACCGCGCTGCTGATCATCCTGAGCATGCCGCTGTTCTTCACCATGGACCTGCGTCACAGCCTCGACATCTACCGGGCGCTGCTGGGCCTGAACGGCTTCGGCTCGCTGGAGCTGTACGTGCTCGGCGCCTCGAAGATGGCCATGGCCTTCGCCCTGGTGGCAGTCGCCTGGCTGATCCTGGCCGGGATCAACAACGTGCGCTTCTACGCCGGCAACCAGGAAGGCTACTTCATGCGTCATGTCGGGGTGCTGCACAGCCTGCTGCTGTGGGCGGGCTTCCTGCTGGCGCTGAGCAGCCTGGCGGCCAGTTCGTTTTCGCCGTTCCTGTATTTCCAGTTCTAGGAGAGTGCCGTGTACCCGGTGATGAAGACGGCCAGCAAGGCCAACGGTGTAATCTTCGCCCTGGCGTTGGCGGCGATGTTCTTCTATTCGCTGCCGCCTGTGCTGAGCTTCGCCCGCGCCCAGACCGACAGCTGGAACCTGTTCGTCGACGGCAAGCTGTTGCGCAAGTTCGAGCAGATCTACGACAAGCGCTTGTTCCTGCGCGAACCCTCGGTGCAGCTGTGGGCCGACGCACGCTTCCAGCTGTTCGGCGAGGGCACCCAGGGCGTGGTGCTGGGCAAGGACGGCTGGCTCTACACCAGCCAGGAGTACCGCGTGCCCAACGACCTGGACGCCAACCTGGCGAGCCAGCTGGCGCAGATCGCCAAGGTCGAGCAGCAACTGGCCGAGCATGGCAAGCACCTGGTGCTGCTGCCCTTGCCGATGAAGCTGGATATCTATGCAACCCATGCCGAGCGCGCCTTCGACCCACGGGTGGCCAGCCTCTATGACCGCTTCGTCGCCGACCTGCAACTGCGCCGCCTGGATGTGGTGCCGCTGCGTGACGCCTATCTGCGCAACCTGGCCGGTCCGCGCCTGTTCCTCAAGTCCGACACCCACTGGAGCCCGGACGGCGCGCGGCTGTCGGCCTATGAACTGGCACGCCAGCGCCCGCGCCTGCTCGGTGACCAGGTGTATGTCTCGCACAAGGCCGGCGACAAGACGGTCAAGGGCGACCTGATGAACTACCTGCAGTTCGACCATGCCCGCCTGGCGCCACAGTTCGGCGCCAATCCGATCGAACTGTACGAGACCCTCAAGGCCGCCCAGAGCAGCGACGAACTGTTCGCCGAACAGGCGCAGAGCCTGCTGCTGGTGGGCACCAGCTACAGCAAGATCGACGATTGGAACTTCGTCGGTTTCCTCAAGGAAGCGCTCAACCGTGACCTGTTGTCCGTCGCCGTGGAGGCCCGAGGGCCGTTCGAGGCGATGAACCAGTTTCTCGCCAGCGACCAGTTGCACAACCCGCAGATCGACACCGTGATCTGGGAGTTTCCCCTGCGCACCCTGCTTGCCCATCGCCCCGGCGCGCTTGCCCGCGACGCCCAGCCCGCGCATTTCTGACGTCCCAAGGAGAACCTGATGAAGCTTTCGCCCCTGTTCACCGCCCTGGCCCTGACCGCCGCCAGCCACTCCCTCCTGGCCGCCGAAGGCAATGCCGACCTGTACGACGCCGTGGCCCCGGCCGACTCGGCCTTCGTGCGCGTGCTCAACCTGTCCGACCGCAGCATCGACGTGGCTCTCAGCGGCAAGCTCAACCCGCAGAAAGTCGCCCCGGGGCAGCTCAGCGGCTACCGCTTCGTGCCGGCCGGGGTGCACAGGATCGGCATCGGCGCCACGGCCATCGAACCGACCCTGGCGGCCAACGCCGCCAGCACCGTGGTGTACGACGGCAAGCAGTTGCAAGTGATCGCCGACCAGTACGTCAATGAGCCGAAGAAGGCCCAGGTGGCCTTCTACAACCTGACCCCGGCCCAGGCCACGCTGCGCACCGCCGACGGCAAGCACGAGGTGGTCAAGGCCCTGGCCAAGGGCCAGACCGGCGCGCGCATGGTCAACGAAATCAAGATCGACTTCGCCGCCTATGTCGGTGGTCAGGAAGTGGCCAGCTTCGACGAGTTGTTTCTCAAGAAAGGCCGCTCCTACAGCTACGTGCTGCTGCCAGGCAATCGCAGCCTGAGCCTGGCCAACAGCATCGACCCGACCGAGTGATACACCGCCGCAAGGATGACTGGCCCATGAACACTTTCCTCCCCCTTGGCCTGGCGGCCACCCTGGCGCTGACGGTCCTGCCCGGCCAGGCCGCCGAGCCCGCCCGGCCCGGCTGCGAGAACCTGCAGTGCATGGTCTGCCCGGCCCTGGCCGAACCGCAGCACTATGCCGAAGGGCGCATGAAGCTGATGCGCCAGATCGTCCCCGGCAAGGAGCGCTGGCTGTTCCGCTCGATGGTCGACCTGACCAACGACTTCGGCATTCCCGCGCCCATGCGCCCGGAGTTCGCCCGGCTGATGGACGCATTCCATCGCCAGGGCATCCAGGTGGCCATGGCGGTCCAGCCGATCCGCGGCCTGATGCACCGCGACAAGCTCTACGCCGACCAGTTGCATGGTTTCGACTTCGAGCGGGCCAGCCGCAACCTCGACACCTACCTGGGGCAACTGCGCCAGGGCGGCGCGGTGGTGGCGCCGATGATGCAGCTGGTGCGCCAGCCGCCTCAGGGCGAATACTTCTTCCGCCGCGACCACCACTGGACCCCGGCCGGCGCCGAGGCCACGGCCAGGTTGATGGCCGAGGAGATCCGCCGCCAGCCGTTCTACAGTGGCTTGAGCAAGAAACGCTACAGCACCGAGCCCGGCGTGATGGTACCCAAGGACGGCACGCTGAACCTGGCCCTGAGCTACATCTGCGGCAACAACTACGGGTTCCAGTACGTACGCGGCTACCAGACCGTGCCAATGGCCGATAGCAGCGATGCGTTGTTCGACGAAGCGCCCGACCCCGAGGTGATCCTGGTCGGCGACAGCAATGCCGCGGCCCGCGAGGACGAGAGCAAGCAGTTCAACTTCGACGGTTACCTGAAACAGTACCTGCAGGCGGATGTGCTCAACTACGCGCTGCCCGGCGTGGGCGAGGACGGCTCGCTCCTGGAATATCTGCTGTCCGCCGACTACAAGCCCGAGGCGCCGCCCAAGCTGATCGTCTGGGAACTGCCGGCCAACTACCGCCTGGACTCGCCCTTGATGTATCGCCAACTGGTGCCGGCGATACACGGTGGCTGCAAGACGTCCAGGGAGCTACTGGGCACGAAACTGCAGCGGCCGGCACTGCAGGTCGGCGAGCGTATCGAACTGCTGAGCAATGCCGGCAGTGCCCGGCAGGCGGTGTCCAAGGGCTTTCTCGACATCCGCCTGAGCGACAGGAACGTCAAGGATTTCTACATCATCGTCTATTACGACAACGGCGCCCGCGACAAGGTGTGGTTCCGTCGCGAGGCGGCGGTCGGTGGCGGCCAGTACTACCTGGAGCTGAGCCGGGCGCCCGAGTTCGCCGGCGCCAACTTGCTCTCGGTATTCCTCGAGCCAACCAAGGCCGGCAGCGCCGCCACCGATGTGGAGACGCGCCTGTGCCTGTGAAAACGCTGCCAGGGTTGCCCCTGCTGCTTGCAATCGCCCTGCTGCCCTTTCCCGGCCATGCTGCGCAAACCATCTGGCCCGCCCGCGCCACCGCGCAGTCGGCCCTGATCGCCGACTACCACAGCCTGACCTGCAGCAAGCAACCGCCACCACCCTATACCGGCAGCCTGCACCTGCAGAGCAAGTACGATCAACGCGACGCCAGCAAGTCGACCTTGCGCGCCACGCCCGACGCCGACAGCGAGCGCATTGCCCGGCAGGTCAAACAGTTCATCGCAGGCGTGATCCAGGCCGGCAAGCGCTTCCAGAAGGCGAAGAAGCCCCAGGAGGCCAACATGGCCCTGGCCTGCCAGGAGCAATGGCTGGAGCATTGGGCGCAAGCCGGTGCCCTGCTCGATCCGGATGCCAGCAACACCGGCATGGCGGCGCGCAAGTGGGCGCTGGCGGCCATGGCCGGCGCGGTGCTGCTGACCCAGGCGGCGGCCGACGACAAGGTCCGCCTCACTCCCGTGCAACACCGTTGGTTCAGCCAGCTTGGCGAACAGGTGATGCGCGAGTACGACCCGCGCCGCCAGTCCACCACCGTGTACTTCAACAACCACGACTACTGGGCCGCCTGGGCGGTGGCCGCCGCCGGCATGCTGGTGGGCCGCGACGATTTCATCCGCTGGGCCGACGGCAACCTGCGCCGGGGCCTGGCCCAGGCCGTGCGCAGGGGCGACCAGGCCTACCTGCCGCTGGAGGTGGCGCGCAGCAGGCTGGCTGCCAACTACAGCCAGTACGCCCTGGTGCCGCTGGTGCTGCTGAGCGAATCGGCGCGCGCCAATGGCCTGGCCTGGAGCGACGACGACCAGCGCATCCTCGACCAACTGGCCAGTTTCGCCGCCCGCAGCGTGCTCGCCCCGGACACCCTGCCCGAGCTCAAAGGGCAGCGCCAGGCCGAAGTCGCGCCGTACAAGCTGGCCTGGCTGATCCCGTTCCTCGCCCGCCGGCCAGGGCACGCCCTCGCCCGCCAGCTGTACGACAGCGAGGACGGCGAGGTGGACAACTACAGCCAGATCGGTGGCCTGCTCAAGCCGGCCTACCCCACCCTGCCTTGATCAAGGACGCTTACATGGCACCGTTCAGCCGCTTTTCCCTCTCCTGCCTGGCCGCCCTGCTGCTGGCGACGACCGCCCAGGCAGCGCCGGTGATGGACACCCTGCCCCAGGCGCAGCACCAGCAACAGCTGGACCAGCTGCGTCGCCAGGTCCGCCAGGCCGTAAGCTTCGAACAGGCCCGTCGAGCGCCTCCCGCAGGCCGCGCCAGCGTGAGCCTGCAACCGATGTTCTCGTCCCAGGCCGGCAGCTGGCCGTTCGAGCCGTTCGTCAACAATGGCCTGTTCCGCGCCATCGCCGGCTACCAGGCACACCACCCGCAAGCCGTGGTGCTGCGCGGTGGCAGCATCACCCTGGCGCAACTGCATGACGCGCTGCGCGATCCGCGGGTGCTCAGGCCCTACAAGGATGGCTACCTGCTCAGCTACCCGCTGATGATCGGCGCCGATGCCGGGCTGCTGCTCGAGGGCGCCCATCTCTACCTGTACAGTTTTTCCGGCACCGCGCTGATCAACCAGGGCTGGTTGGGGCTGGAGCGTTCGACACTGGAGAGCGTGGCCGGCGACAAACCGGGCAACACCGATCGCGCCTGGCGCCCCTTCGTGGTGGCCTGGGCCGGCAGCCACACCCAGGTGATCGGCTCGACGCTCCGACGCCTGGGCTACAACGCCAACCTGTCGCGGGGTCTGAGCACCGCGCTGAGTACCCAGCAACCCATCGGTACGCGCCCCGCCACGCTGCTGATCGAAAGCAGTCAGTTCAGCGAATTGTCCAGCGCGGTGGAGCTGCAACACAGCCAGGCGACCATCGCCGGCAGCCGCTTCGAAGGCTCGCAGCAATACGCCATCGACGCCCGCGACAGCCAGTTGCACCTGCATCACAATCAGGTGCGGGGCATCGACAACAACAGCGGCGTGCGCCTGCGCGGCCAGACCCGGGCGCTGGTCGAGGGCAACCTGATACTCGGCGCCGCCAAGGCCGCCATCGAAATCAGCGACCAGCGCGGCGCCGTGTGGCTGGCGGGCAACCGTATCGGCGACAGCCGGGGCAACGGCATCCAGTTGCGCAACCTGGCGCCCACGCCCGAGGCGCCGCTGCTGATCGACGACAACCTGCTGGCCAGCAGCCAGGGCAGCGCGGTGGACGCCAGCGAGGTGGCGGCCCTGGCCCTGGTCGGCAATCGCATCGGCAATACCCCGGAGTACGCCGTCAGCCTGCGCAATGCCACGCCACTGCCGGGCCCGCTGCTGCTCAGTGGCAATCGCCTGGGACAGGTGGGCAAGGCGGTGGTGCGGGTCGAGGGTCTGCGGGAGGTTGAGCTAGGGAACAATACCTTCGACGGCAAGGCGCTGCTGCAGAACCTGCTGGCCGGTGAACTGCTGGCGCTACAGGGACAAGTGCTGGAGGCGACGCTGGTCCAGGGGCGAATGGTGCGGCTGCGTCAGTAGTAGCTCAGGCGACCGGGCGCTGCATCCGCACGAAACACTCGTCCATGCCCACTTCAACGAAGCCCCGGCGCTGGTACAGGCGCCGCGCCGGGTTGCTGGCGAACACCATCAGCCGTAACCATGGCATCCGGCGTTGCGCCGCCCAGGCGGCCAGTTCCTCCAGCACCCAGCCGCCCACGCCGCGGCCTCGATATTCGGGCAACAGGTGCAACTCGCGAATGAACAACGCCTGGCGATCCTGGCTGAGGCTGCAGAACCCCATTACCTGTTCGTCCTCGACCACCAGCCACTGCTCGCGCCAGCCCCAGGCCTCGTCGAAGGCTTTCTCGATCCACAGCAGGTCGAACTCGCGGTAGTACGGCAGCATGGCGCGGCGGGTGAGGTCGCGGGCAAACGTCAGGTAGTCATCGCTGGCGGGAATCAGTTCAAGGGGCATAGCACACCGGTGAACTGGCCGGGCCACGGCGCTCCAGCTCATCCTCCAGCCACCGGGCCAGGACCTGGGCATTGTTGTGCTCGGTATCCTTGCCAGCGTAGAGCAAGGTCAGGTTGCCTTTGCCAGCCAGGTCCAGCAACGGATACCAATGCTCGGGGTGGGCGGCCAGTTCCTGCTGATAGCGCTGGACAAAGGCTGCAAAGTCCAATTCACCGGCGTGAAAAGCCTTGCGCAGTGCATCGGAGGGCGCGACTTCGCGCAACCACTGCCCATGCAGGTCTTCCTTGCGCTTATTGCGGGGCCACAGGCGATCGACCAGCACGCGCTGGCCATCCTGCACCTCGACGCTCTCGTAGACGCGTTTGCAGCGAATCATCAGGTACTCCTGCGACATCGTTTCCCTACCAGCCTAAGGCCTTCATTGATCGAGGTCACGGCCCGGTAACGAATTGTTTCTATGCTGTATACCTTCGGCACCACCGCCCTACGCCAACCGGAGCCCTCATGGCAACCCCGTCACTGGCCAGCCAGCCCGACCTGAGCCTGCGCACCCCAGGCCCACCCCTTGCCCACAAACCCGGACGCGCCACCCTCACCTTGTTCTTCGGCCTGCTGCTGGCGGGCCTGGCCTACACCTTCTGGAGCCTCAAGCAGGACGTCAGCGCCAGCGGCACCGTCGTCACCACCGTCACTCCTTTCCTGTTGCTGGGCCTGGCCTTGCTGATCGCCCTGGGCTTCGAGTTCGTCAATGGCTTCCACGACACCGCCAACGCCGTGGCCACGGTGATCTACACCCATTCACTGCCAGCTTCGGTGGCGGTGGTGTGGTCGGGGTTGTGCAATTTCCTCGGGGTGCTGCTGTCCAGCGGCGCGGTGGCCTTCGGCATCATCGCCCTGCTGCCGGTGGAGCTGATCCTGCAGGTCGGCTCGTCGGCCGGTTTCGCCATGGTCTTCGCCCTGCTGCTGGCGGCGATCATCTGGAACCTCGGCACCTGGTGGCTGGGGCTGCCGGCCTCGTCCTCGCATACCCTGATCGGCTCGATCATCGGCGTGGGCGTGGCCAATGCATTAATGCACGGGCGTGACGGCACCAGCGGCGTGGATTGGGCCCAGGCCAGCAAGGTCGGCTATGCCCTGTTGTTCTCGCCGTTGATCGGCTTCGCCTGCGCCGCCCTGTTGCTGCTCGTCCTGCGCGCGATGGTCAAGCGCCGCGAGCTGTACCAGGCGCCAGAAGGCCAGACGCCGCCGCCCTGGTGGATCCGCGGCGTGCTGATCCTCACCTGTACCGGCGTGTCCTTCGCCCACGGCTCCAACGACGGGCAGAAAGGCATGGGCCTGATCATGCTGATCCTGGTCGGCACCCTACCAATGGCCTATGCCCTGAACAAGACCATGCCCAACGAGCAGGCCCTGCAGTTCTCGGCCGTCGCCGAGGTAACCCGCCAGGCCCTGGTACGGGCCGCCCCCGCGCCCGCCCCGGCCGATCCACGCCAGGTGCTGACCGCGTTCGTCGCCACCCCGAAGGCCAGCCCCGAGCTGCTGCCGGCGCTGGCCGCGCTGACCGGCATGATCGGCGAGGAGGTCAAGGGCTATGGCTCGCTCAAGCGCGTGCCGGCCGAGGCCATGGCCAACGTGCGCAACGACATGTACCTGGCCAGCGAAGCCATCCGCCAGATCGACAAGCACCAGCTGGCCCGCTACGACGCCGATACCGCCCGCCACGTGCAGCTGTTCAAGCGCCAACTGGACGACGCCACCCGCTATATCCCGCTGTGGGTCAAGGTGGCGGTGGCCATCGCCCTGGGCCTGGGCACCATGGTCGGCTGGCGGCGCATCGTGGTGACGGTGGGCGAGAAGATCGGCAAGACCCACCTGAGCTATGCCCAGGGCGCTTCGGCCGAGGTGGTGGCGATGTGCACCATCGGCGCGGCGGATATGTTCGGCCTGCCGGTATCGACCACCCACGTGCTGAGTTCGGGGGTGGCCGGGACCATGGTGGCCAACGGCTCGGGGATTCAACGCAAGACGCTGGTCAACCTGCTGATGGCCTGGGTGCTGACATTGCCGGCGGCGATGCTGCTGGCGGGTTGCTTGTACTGGCTGTTGAACCAGGTCCTCTGAGGATGTGCGACGGGGGCTGCCGCGCAGCCCCCGACGAGGTCATGCCGGGATCTTCAGGCCACGCTGCACGGCCGGGCGCTCGAGGAACCGCGCCAGCACCCGCTGCACTTCCTTGAACGTGTCGAATTCCACCAGCTCCCGCGCGTTGTAGCGCTCCACCAGGTTACGCACCCAGGGGAAGATGGCGATATCGGCGATGCTGTATGCATCGACCATCCACTCCCGCCCTTGCAGGTGGCGGTCGAGCACCGCCAGCAAGCGTTTGGACTCATTGACGTAGCGGTCCCGCGGACGCTTGTCCTCGTACTCCTTGCCCGCGAAGAAATGGAAGAACCCCACCTGGCCGAACATCGGCCCGATGCCGCCCATCTGGAACATCAGCCACTGCAGGGTCTGGTAGCGCTGGGCCGGGTCCAGGCTCAGCAACTGGCCGCTCTTCTCGGCCAGGTACTGCAGGATCGCCCCCGATTCGAACAATGGCAACGGTTGGCCCCCCGGCCCGTTGGGGTCGAGGATCGCCGGGATCTTGTTGTTGGCGCTCAGGGAGATGAACGCGGGGCTCAACTGGTCCTCGGCTTCGAAGCTGACCTTGTGCACCTCATAGGGCAGGCCGATTTCTTCGAGCATGATCGAGACCTTGACCCCGTTGGGCGTGGCCAGCGAGTACAGTTGCAGACGCTCGGGGTGTCGCGCCGGCCATTTGCCGGTGATGGGAAATGCGGAAAGTTCGGTCATGGGGGTGCCTTCGCGTTGGGGGCGTTCAATCTAGATGATCTCCGGCCATCCTGACCATCACCCAGTCGTGGTGCCGCTCGTCGCCGCAAGGGAAGATAGCCTCGCCCACCTTGCGGAAGCCGTTGCGCTGATAGAAACGGATCGCCCGGGCGTTCAGCTCATTGACTGTCAGGCGCGCCTGGCCATCGACCTGGGCCAGGGTGGTGGCGAGCAACAATTGCCCGGCGCCGCTGCCATGGGCGCAGGGTAGTACATAGCAGCGGGAGATTTCCGCCAGTTGATCGGCTTCGGCAATACCCAGCTTGCCGGGCGCCAGGTCGAGCATGCTGTAGCCCAGCACCTGGCCACCCCGCTCGACCACCAGCAACCGCTTGTGCGGGTGCTCCAGGTGCGCCTGGAAATGCTCAGGCTGGAGGTGATGGGCGATGTATTGCTGCTGGGCGCTGACCGCACTATCGGGCGGGCTGGCCAGGGCGAAGGTCGCTTGACCGACGAGGCTCAGGGCCACGCAGTCTTCGTCACGGGCCGGGCGAATCTGGTAGGGCATGGCAACATCCTGTCGGGCAGCCGGGTCACGTTCGACAATGCCAGCCCCACCCCATCGGTGCAAGTTCAGGCGTCGCCATGCGCCTGGCGCTTGAGCTTCTCGGTATCGACCCGCACGAACACCGAATCGGCGGTGACCGTCAGTACATCCCCGGCCCAGACCTCGCAGATCACCCGGGTCTTGCGCCCCAGCTCACCCTCGACCCGGGCCTTGAGCAGCAGCTCGACGCCCATGGGCGTGGGCTTGAGGTAGGTGAGGCCAAGCTGGCCAGTGACGCAGTCGATACGCGGCAGGCTGCCCGGTTCGCGGCCTTCGGCACGGTAGTGACAGGCCATGGCGGTCCAGTTGGAATGGCAGTCGACCAGCATGGCCAGCAGGCCACCATAAACCAGGCCGGGCCAGCCGGTGAAGGTCGGATCGGGGGTATGTCGGCACGACAGGTGGATGCCGTCGGCGTCCCAGTGGCTCTGCACATGCAGGCCGCTGGGGTGGGAACAGCCGCAGCCGTAGCAGATGCCTTCGGGGGCGGCGAGTTGTTGCAGGGACAGGGCTTGCTCGGTCATACGCGTCCTTGGCTTGTTGGTGTTGGATAAGGAGGCTGGCTGCCGATGGTAGCTCCCTGCGCGACCTGCGCCAATCCACGCGGCCTGCCCGCAGACAACGCCTACCTGACGGCAACCGCTCTGAACCGCCATTCAACCTCACTCAGCCCGCCCCTCCAGACGATTGACTCCCTGCTCGTTCAGTGGTCAGATGCGCGCCAGTTTCAGGTGCCCTGCGCCGCCGCGCGCAGGGTGAAACGGGAAGCCGGTGAGTCGATACCACGACAAGTCCGGCGCTGCCCCCGCAACGGTAAGCGAGCGAACCCTTCGACAGACCACTGTGCACACGCATGGGAAGGTGAAGGCTTCACGACCCTCGCAAGCCCGGAGACCGGCCTGAGGCTTCACTTGGCAACCCGCGGTGGGCGGGCGCAGGCCGGTATTCGCGTGCGCGCCTGCGCGCGCTTCGCCGTTGCGTGTTTTCCACCGGGATCCATTCTTTCCTGCAGCAGTGGAACGACATGTCCCGTATCAACAAGCTTCACACCCTGGCGGCCTGCCTGGCCGTGTCCCTGCCGGCGCTGGCCGACGAGCAGCCCAGCCCTGCGCTCACCCTGCCCTCCACGGCGA
Organism: Pseudomonas sp. PONIH3; assembly: GCF_002934345.1. Taxonomy (NCBI): domain Bacteria; kingdom Pseudomonadati; phylum Pseudomonadota; class Gammaproteobacteria; order Pseudomonadales; family Pseudomonadaceae; genus Pseudomonas; species Pseudomonas sp. PONIH3. Next base: position 5,995,630 of record NZ_CP026386.1, on the reverse strand, counting down.
TCACCGACAGCCGCGACCCGCAGACCGTCGACCTGGCCACCCCCACCCAGGCCGGTTCACGCCTGAACCTCAGTGCCCTGGAAACCCCGGCGAGCACTAGCAGCATCACCGCCGCGCAAATCCAGCAGCGCAACAACACCACGGTGCAGGATGCCGTGACCCGCTCGCCGGGCATTACCTTCATCGGTACCCCTGGCGATGGCGGCACCGGCTTGTCGGCGCGCGGCTTCACGGGCCAGAGTTCGGTGATGACCCTGTTCGACGGGTCGCGCCTGTACGCCGGCGCCGGCACCCTCACCTACCCGGTCGATCCCTGGATGGTCGAGCGTATCGATGTGATCCGTGGGCCTGCCTCGGTGCTGTATGGCGAAGGCGCCACCGGGGCAACGGTCAACGTGATTCCGAAAAAGCCCTTCAGCGGTGATATCCGCAACCACCTGCGCCTGGGCTATGGCTCCTGGGACCGCCAGCAACTGGGGCTGGACAGCGGCGGCAGCCTGAGCGAGCGCCTGAGCTACCGCGCCACCCTGAACCAGCAGGCGGGCAACGGCTGGGTCGACCGCACCGCTTCGCGCAGCCTGGCGTTTTCCGGCGCGCTGCGCTTCGATGCCAGTGACGACCTGAGTTTCACCCTGTCCCACGATCGCGGCGACGCACAACCTGCCAACTACTACGGCACGCCGCTGATCGACGGCCATCTGCGCAGCAGCGTGCGCAACAAGAACTACAACGTCAGCAATGACCAGCAGCGCTACCACGATGAGTGGACACGGCTGACCAGCGACTGGACCATCAGCGACAGCATCAGCGCCAGCAACCAGCTGTACTACATCAAGAGCCGTCGCCACTGGCGCAATGCCGAGGAATACGCCTGGGATGCCGGTGTGATCCAGCGCGGCAGTTTCCTGGAGATCAAGCACAACCAGGAGCAGATCGGCGACCGCCAGAGCTTCACCTTTGATCACTCGCTGTTCGGCCTGGCCAGCAGGACCGTGGTGGGCGCCGAGTACAACAAGATCCGCTTCAACATCGACAGCAACTCGCCCTACGAAGATGGCTACACCGACCCGCTCGACCCTTGGCGGCCGGCGCCCGGCGGGTTCCACAGTGCCGATCCGACGCGCCCGCAGACGCTGTCGAAAACCAGCACCTTCTCGCTGTTCGCCGAAAACCGCACGCAACTGACCGAGCGCCTGTCGCTGGTCACCGGCATACGCCGCGACCAGAACCACATCGACCGCAACGACCTGGTGAAGGACACTCGCGAAGACCAGAGCCTGCGTGGCGGCAACTGGCGCGCCGGCCTGGTGTACGCGCTGACTGACGACCTGTCGGTGTACGGCCAGTACTCCACCAGCGAGGATGGTGTCGGTGACCTGCTGACCCTGCGCCCGGAGCAACGCCTTGAACTGACCGAAGCCAAGCAGACCGAATTCGGCCTCAAGCAACGGTTCTGGGACGGACGCGGCGAATGGACGTTGGCGGCCTACCACATCGTCAAGAAGAAGCTGCCGGTGTACGACGTGGTCTCTAAACGCAGCCAGCAGGCAGGCCAACAGACCTCCGATGGCCTGGAGGCAAGCCTGGAGCTGGCTCTGGGCAATCAATGGCAACTGTCGGGCAACGCCGCCTTGGTGCGCGCCAAGTACGATGATTTCACTCAACTCAGCCGAGGCGTTTCCTACGACCGGTCTGGCAACCACCCGCAGGACGTCCCACGTCGTACCGCCAACCTGTGGTTGAGCAAAGGCTTCGGGCAAAGCGTCGACACCGGCATCGGCCTGCGCTACGTAGACGCCCGCTATACCAGCGCCGCCAATGACCAACGCGTGCCGGGCTACACCGTGGTCGATGCCAACATCGGCTGGCAGGTGCTGCCCGACGTGCGCCTGGGCCTGCAGGTGAACAACCTGTTCGATCGTGAGTACGCCCAGTCGAGCTACAGCGGCGAACAGTGGCTGCTGGGCGCGCCGCGCTCGTACTTCGCCACGGTGGACTACAGCTTCTAGGTTCTGTACGAGAAGTCTTGAGACGCAGGTCAGGCAAGGCGAAAACAGCCGAGGAACGCCCGGGGTCGCGCCCGACTGTACTGGAGTACATGAGCATTCCGAGGCTGTTTTCAACGTAGCATGAACAAGTATCAAGGCTTTTCGTACAGAGCCTAGGTCGGCCAGGTAACAGCGTGGGAGCAGGCCTGCCCCGCGCCCGCAAGAGCCAGGTCTGACGGCCATCGCGTCGTGCTTGAACATCATCGCGCCACCTGCTCGACTAGGGCCTAAGCCCCGTCCACAAGCAGCGCGCCATGACCGACATCCCGCAGATTCCCGCAGCGCCCGTGCACGCGCTTGACCAGCCGCGCACCTTGCTGTTCCTCGCCTACCCGCAGATGGGCCTGCTCGACCTCAGCGGCGCGCAGACGGTGTTCTGGGCCGCGACCAAGGCTCGCGCCGCGCGCGGCCTGCCCGGCTACCGGGTGGTCACTGCCAGCCTCGAAGGGGGCCTGGTGGCCACCGCCGAGGGCCTGGCCGTCGCCACCGAGCCACTGGCGCCCTGGCTGCACGAGCCCTTCGACACGCTGGTCGTGCCCGGCGCCCCGGAGATCGTCCGCACCCTCCCCGATCACGCCGAACTGGTCGCCTGGCTGGCCCAGGCCGCCCAACGCGCCCGACGTACCGCTTCGGTATGCAGCGGCACCTTCCTGCTGGCCGCCGCCGGCCTGCTCGATGGCCGCCGGGCCGCCACCCACTGGGCGATGTGCGATGCCCTGCACCGACGCTTCCCGGCCATCGAAGTGGATGCCGAATCGATCTTCGTGCAGCAGGATCAGGTATGGACTTCGGCCGGCGTCAGCGCCGGCATCGACCTGGCGCTGGCCCTGGTCGAGGCCGACTGCGGCCGCGAGGTGGCCATGCAGGTGGCCCGCGAATTGGTGGTGTTCCTCAAGCGCCCCGGCGGCCAGGCGCAGTTCAGCGAACTGCTCAAGGCCCAGGGCGAGGACAGCGACGCCTTCGAGACCCTGCACCTATGGCTCAGCGAGCACCTGGGCAACCCGCGGCTGACGGTCGAGCGGCTGGCCGAACAGGCGCGCATGAGCCTGCGCAACTTCACCCGGGTGTACAAGCACAAGACCGGCCGCACCCCGGCCAAGGCCATCGAGGTGTTCCGCCTGGAGGCGGCGCGCCGCTTGCTGGAAAACTCCGACCAGCATATCGAGCAGGTCGCCCGCCACTGCGGGTTCGGCAGCGAGGAGCGCATGCGCCTGGCGTTCCAGCGTCACCTGGCGGTGACCCCGCGGGACTATCGGGCGCGCTTCGCCCGCGGCGTGCCGCTGGCCGAAATCCAGGGTTCTTTGGCCTAGGGACAAACCTGGGGGGCGCTTAGCATCTGCAGCACGCCTATCGGGCCGTAATCCAGGCTCACTCACTAGGCGTAACCTTTTTCTACTGCCGCAGCGACAACATCGATAATCGCGGCATCCAGGAGCCCCTCATGAAACAGATCCTGATCATTGGCGCAGGCTTCGCCGGGCTGTGGAGCGCCCTCGGCGCCGCCCGCCTGCTCGACCTGCACAAACGCGACGACGTGCTGATCACCGTGCTCGCGCCCCAGGCGGAGCTGCACATCCGCCCACGCTTCTACGAACCCGACGTACACACCATGGCCGCTCCCTTGCAGGCGGTGTTCGACGCGGTCAACGTGCGCTTCGTCAAAGGCACGGCCTACCACATCGACCAGACCAACCAGCAGGTGGCCTACCGTCAGGCGGGTGGCATCGAGGCCAAGCTGGGTTACGACCGCCTGATCATGGCCTGCGGCAGCCTGCTCAACCGCCCGGCGCTGGAAGGCTTCGACCAGCACGCCTTCGATGTCGACAAGATCGACTCGGCCACCCGCCTGGAAGAACACCTCAAGTCCCTGGCCGCCCGCCCCGACAGCCCCGCACGCAATACTGTGGTGGTGGCCGGTGGCGGCTTCACCGGCATCGAGACCGCCACCGAGCTGCCCAGCCGGCTGCGAGCGATCCTGGGCGACAAGGTCAAGCCGCGCATCGTCGTGGTCGACCGCGGCGCGAAGATCGGCGCCGCCCTCGGCGACGGTATCCGCCCGGCCATCGAACAGGCATCGGCGGCGCTGGGGATCGAGTGGATCTGCGGCGCCACGGTGGCCTCGGTGGATGGCGGCGGCGTGCTGCTGGACAACGGTGAACGCATCGCCGCCAACACCGTTGTCTGGACCGTGGGTTTCAAGGCCAACCCGCTGACCGAGCAGATCAGCGGCGAACGCGACCGCCAGGGCCGCCTGCATGTGGATGGCAACCTCAAGGTCATCGGCAACCCGGCGGTGTATGCCGCGGGCGATGTCGCCTACGCTGCCTGCGACGAGGCTGGCAACCACGCGGTGATGTCCTGCCAGCATGCCATTCCGCTGGGCCGCTACGCCGGCAACAATGCCGCCGCCGAGCTGATCGGCGTGGCACCGATGACCTACAGCCAGCCCAAGTACGTCACCTGCCTGGACCTGGGCGCCTGGGGCGCGGTGTACACCGAAGGCTGGGAGCGCACGGTCTCGCCGCCGACGGACAAGGCCGAGGCCAAGCAGCTCAAGCAACAGATCAATTCAATATGGATCTATCCGCCGGCGGCCGACCGCGCGGCAGCGCTGGCGGCAGCCGATCCGTTGATCCCAGTGGCCTGACGGAACATCTGCGCGCGCCTACAGGGCATCTCGAGTACCGACGATGATGCCCTGCTCACGCAACTGTCGCAGCATCTGCAGCCCTTGCTGCAGGTGCTGATCCCCCAGCGCCCGCAAGCGCTCGCGCCCGGTGCCGGGCAAGCCCACCAACAGCTGCCAGGCCAAAGGCGCCAACCGGGCGAAGCGCACCTGCAGGTCGGCGTCGCGGTACACCAGCAACAAGGTGGGCTGCTCCGGCGCCTCGTCGGGTTGATACTCGGGGCCGATACGCTCCACCGGCCAGCGGTAGGCCAGCACCCGGGCCACGCACGACAGCAACGGCTCGCCGGTCAGCAGGTCGCCGGTCGGGTCGTGGGGCGGATCCTCGGCGTCGCTCAAGTACAACTGCGATTCTATCCATTCATAGTGCGCCAGCTCCAGCTGCCAGGGGGCGTCCGGCGCGACGCCCTGCAGGTAGTCAATGAAGGCTTCGGCTATTTCGGTGAACAGCGGCGTCTGGCTACGGTAATGGGCGTAGAAGTCACGCACCCGGGCATGCCAGCGCTGATCGCCGAGGGTCCGGCGCATCACCGGAAAACTGCCGGCCAACAGCCCTTCGATGGCGCCGTAGAACAGTTCGCGGTAGACCTTCAGGCGCCGCGCCTCGATACCTGGCGGCGGCGGGTTGCCGACCGGGTCGCGCAGGTGGCGGGCCAGGGTGAACTGCTGGTGGCGCAGGGTTTCGGTCATGGTCTTACGCTCCATGGGCACGTTGCACGTCGCGAATGCGCGCCGTCTCGGCCAGCAACTCGGCCAGCGGCGGGTAGTTGAAGTCACGCTCGAGTACGGTGGGTTGCGCGCCGAAGCGCTGGCAGGCGTCGGCGAACAAGGCCCAGACATCCTCCTTGACCGGCGCGCCGTGGGTGTCGACCTTCAGGTCCGGCGCTTCGTCATAGTGACCGGCCACGTGCATGCCCACCACCCGCTCGCGGGGAAGGCCGGCGAGGAAGGCCCGGGCGTCGTAACGGTGGTTGCAGGCGTTGACGAAGACGTTGTTGACGTCCAGCAGCAGGTCGCAGTCGGCCTCGTCGAGCACGGCGCGGACGAAATCCAGCTCGGCCATCGCCTGGTACGGCGCGGCGTAGTAGCTGATGTTCTCCACGGCGATGCGTCGGCCAAGGATGTCCTGGGCCTGGCGGATACGGGCGGCCACATGGTGGACGGCCTCGTCGGTGAACGGAATCGGCATCAGGTCATAGAGGTGACCGTCGTCGCTGCAATAGCTCAGGTGCTCGCTGTACATCCGCACCTGGTGCTGGTCGAGGAACTGCCGGGTACGCTGGAGGAAGCCGAGGTCCAGCGGCGCGGTGCCACCCAATGACAACGACAGGCCGTGGCAGGCGATGGCAAAGCGCTCGGCCAGACGCGCCAGGCCCTGGCCGAAGGCGCCGCCGACACCGATCCAGTTCTCCGGGGCGCATTCGAGGAAGTCCACCGCGCCCGCCTCCATGGTCAGCAGGTCGGGCAGCAGGCCGCGGCGCAGGCCGAGAACGGTGTGCAAGGTGTGTTGGGGCATGATCGGAGGGTTCCGTATGGCAGGGGTCGGCATCGGGGGCAGCCCGCCCCCACAGGGCAAATGCCGGTGGGAGCGGGCTGGCCCCGCGACAGGCTTCAGGACCTGGTCAGGTGGCTGAACAGCCCGTCGGGCATCGCCTTGCCATTGGCCTTGTAGATCGCCGCCAGGTGATCGTGGGCTTCCTGCTCGGAAATGAAGCCATCGTGGTTGCGGTCGATCTTGTCGAAGTCGGCCGCCCGGTCCTTGGCCACTGCCAGGAACTCCTCGCGCGAGACCTTGCCATCATGGTTGCTGTCGGTACGGGCGAACGAGGCGTCGCCGCACTTGCCCTCACCGCACTTGCCCTCGGCACCGGCCTTGGCGCTGGCGCCACACTTGCCCTCGCCACATTTGCCTTCGCTTTGCGTGGCCTTGCCGCTGGCACCGCACTTGCCCTCGCCGCACTTGCCTTCGCCAGGGGTCTTGGCGGCGGCCAGCTGGTAGCCCTGGGCCAACGGTTCTACCGCGAAGGCGTTGTTGCCCAGGACCATGCCGCCGAGCAGGGTGGCGCCGAGCAGGCTAAGGGTTTGACGGGTCGTTTTCATGGTGTCGCTCCACTGTGGTTGGAAAGTGGAGCCATTGAGCCGCAGCGGTGTGTCGTCGATGTATCGGAGCGGGCGTGGTTTTGTATGGCAGTGGGTCGAGGCAAGGCGCAGATACACAGGGATACAAGAACGGCCTTCTGCTGGCGCAGAAGGCCGTGACAGAGGCCTCAGTCTTCCAGCGGCTTGGGCGGCGCGGCAGGTTTGGCGGGCTTGCTCGGCTTGGCCTTGCTGTCCTTGGCCTTTGGCTCGGCTGGCGCAGCGGCTACCGGCTCCGGCGCGGTCACCGCCTGCTCGCTGGGCGGCAGCTCATCGACTGCCTTGAAAATAACTTGCGGATCGAGCTTTTCGCCGCTGTCGTCGTCCTTGAGCACATGGCGTTCGCCGTCCTTGCCCACCAGGATCACCTTGGTGCCTTTGCTGGCGCCCAGCTTGAGCTCGCGGATCAGCGCCATGGTGGTCTGCTGCTCGAGGTTCTTGTCCTCGCGCTTGCCCATCATGCTGGCGACGCTGTACAGCACCAGCCCACGTTCCTTGAATCCGGCTTGGGTAGCGGGATCTTTCAGCGCCTGTTCCAGGCCACGCAGGGTCGGGTCGGCCGAACTCGGGGCGATGACCACCAACGGCCTGGCCTTGCCCAGTTCCTTGGCCAGCGGGGCATCGCTGTCGGCGGCGTACAAAGGGCCGGCTACGGCGAGCAAGGTGGCGAGGGTCAGTGACCGAACGAGCATGCGCATCTCCTTATTCTCTCGATAAACCAAAGACTGCAGATCAGGGAGAAAGATCCGGGCCGGGAGCCTAAACCAACTATCCATCCATGTGCTTGGGTCAAAGGTAACCAGTGGTTTCCGCAATCATCGCGGCTCCTGCTGACGCAGTTTCCGGAACCACCGCTCCCGATCTTGAGCATAGTCCAAAGCCATCATGGTCCGAAGCGAACTCAGCGAACGGCCACTTCCTGCTCGGCAACCACCTCCAATGCATGACGGGTCATTTCAAGCATCCTCGTGCGTTCGGCTAGCATCCGCTCCTCCTGTACTTGGCCGATCTGCCCCAGCCGGACAGCTTCCGACAGACTCCGATCCGCCATCAAAGCCTCCATGCGTGCGTGATAGGGCGCATCGAACGCATCGAAGCGGGTTTGATAGGCCTGGCGCAAATGCTGGCACCAAAAATCCCTCTCGGCCAATGAGCGTGCCAGCGTCTCGCTGCCCTCCGCCGCCAGCACACGTTCACGCGCCTGCGCGACCTGCCGCGTACCGACGCCCGCGAGGTTGCGAAACAGCATGTCGTTGATCCGCAGCGGCAGGTCCAGCTCGCGGCGTAGCGCCAGTCGATACGCCAGGACCACCTCTATTTCGTCCGGATTGCCGCCCGTCGCTCGCTGTGCCTGAACATCTTCCAGGGCGATGCGATCAACCGCCTCCAGCCGCCACAACTGACGCCCAAGATAGAGCAAGGCCCGTTCACGATTCCCGCCAACGTTGCCCTGCTGCGCCCGCCACACCAGTAAACGCACCTCCAGGTCGCTAAAACGCAGAGTAATGCTGTCCTGGCACGTGACATCGCGGGCGCAGGCGAACAGTTCATTGCATAGCCCGGCATCCGCATCCATCGCCTGGAGCATATCCAGTACCCGATAGGCTAGATCACGAGCCCCCGCAGGGCTGCGAAAGTCGGCCGTTTCCGTTAACCCCGTGAGCAGGTGGAAAAACGCTTCGCCGCGCTCGTTGCCGTCCACCTGCGCCCAGGTCGACCCCAGCTCATCACGGTGCCGATCCCCGATCACATCGAGCCAGCGCATGCGCGGCAGGATGTCAGGTTCGATCACTTGCGCAGGTGCCACCTGCTGAGCCACGGCTAACCGCAACCGCTGATGCTGCTCGGACGTCATGGGGTTGCCCTGCAGCCACACCCGCCCCCGGGTCCAAGGCAGGGCTTGGTAGAAGCCTTCGGGCAACGCGGTGATCAGGTTGTTGCGTATATCGAGCGCCACCAGGCGCGGGCATTCAAGCGCGCCATGCGGCAGTGCGCCGATCCTGCAACTGTTCAAGCGCAATTCACTCAGACGCGCCATCGCGCCAACCGAGAAGGTTCGCCCCAGCGGGTTGTAGGAAAGATTGAGATAGGTGAGCGCCTCACAACCGGCAAGCACCGTAATTTGGCCAGGATCAAGCGCGATCTGGTTGTTGTAGAGGTCCAGGCATTCCAACCGTCGCATGTACCGCAGTTGCGCTGGCAAACGGGTCAGTCTGTTGCCAGGCAACTCCAGCACTCGCAGGTTGCCAAACGCCTCGAGAAAACTGTCGGGCACTGCTTCGAGCGCCATACTCCGGAGTGACAGGACCGACACACGATTGAACCGGATCAGCCGCGGCAGCTCTGGCAGCGTTCCCGGCCTCGTCCCCATCTGGCTCCACCAAAGCTCGATGGGAGGGGAACGATCGACGGACTCCTCGAAGGTACTGCATTGCCAGCAGCGTATAAGCGCATCACTGAAATAGCGACGCTGCTCCTGGGCCTCGCCACGCGAAGCGCTTGTAACCCAACGCTCCATGTGTTCGGCCAACAGTTCGGATTGCCCACGCAGCGTCGTCAGGATCTCCTCGACGCGCCGCCCCGAGGCCTGGACCGCGCTGATCCACGTATCGAGCTCTGCCTGGTCCAGGGCTGGAAACAGGCTGTGCGCCCTGTCGACCAGCGCCTGCGGCCTGCCTCTACGCCAGACCCTGTCGGGCAGGCGGCCGTTCAACAGATAGCCGAAGCGACCGTCCTGCAGCCGCGATGGCGGGCGCATGGCGCCCGGCTGCCTGGGTGACAGCAGGCGTTCCACGGCCGGTCGGTCGGCAACCGCGCGCCGCCTCACCGCCACGCGCAGGCTGGCGGCAGAAGGTGCGTCCAGGCCCAGCTCCATGAGTTGGTCCTCGTCGTAGGCAGCGGCCATGACCTCGAATAATTCACCAATCGCCCCCACGGCGTTGCCATGTGAATCGAGGCGCACATACCGGCCATCAAGGTGCAACAGGCTGGTTGTCATCGCGGGCTCGCCTCCCGCGACCAGCACCGGCCCCCCGACACGCTCGTCCAGCAATCGCCAGCGTATGGGCCTGGAAGCACCCGCCTGCGCTTCGAGCAGCCCGATCACCACCCGCGCAAGATCCGCTGACTGCGGCATGTCGTAATGCAAGGCCTCCAAGACCCGCACCGTACGGATCCGTGCGACGCTCGCCCTCGCACCCTCGGCAAGGCGCATGGCTATCCTGCCAGTCTCGGCCAGGCGTCGGTAGTCGTCGGCATCGGCGCCTTGCAGCAACGCCTGCGCCGCTCGTCTGTGCAAGCCTGTAAAGGCCCGTCGCAACGTGGCGATTGCGACCGTATCGGCTTCCTGCCCACTGTCGTACAGCGCCTGCAGCAACGGTCGGCGGTACAATCCAATCTGCTCGGCAAGCCGGGGCCCCTCAAGCCCAAGCATTTGCGGCCAACGCTGGGCATGCCGCAGCAATTCATGATCCTCGCTACCCACACCAGAGCGCAGATCCGTGATCGCCCGGCTTATGCGTGCCTCCAGTTGCAGGCGTTCGACGCTGTCACAAAGCCAGGGGTCAGGCGCCTGGCTTTCCATGTGCAACGCCCGCAGATTGCTCGCGCCAATCCCGTGAATACTCAGTGCTGCGTCAACCCTGGCAGCATCAAGCTCGTTGAACGGTCTGCCCAATCGACTGAACATCAGGCGTGCACCCTGCCAGCATGACGGCTGCGCACTGGCTAACCGCCACGCGCCCGCGCCGTTGCCGTGCACCACAGGACCGAAGCCTGCCTGGGGGCACAATTGCCACGCGCCATCTTCGCTGCGCTGCTGCACCGCATAGTGCTGCCCCTCCATCTCGATGAACGCTTGCCCGGCTTGCCGCTGGACGCCATCGCCCGCCTGCCGCGCAGCCAACAGTGGCGCCTCACTGCGATAGGCCGCCAGGTCCTGGTTCCATAGCTTCGTCTTGCCATTTTCCATTTGCGCCGGCACCAGGCTGTCGACCAGCACTGAACGCCCCCATGCATGACGCACGGCCGAAACCCCGACCGCTGTCACCGCCACCACGGCCAGATCGCGCGCCACATGCGTCAGATGGTCGAGGGCGGCCGAGGTATCGCCGTCATGCCAACTCTCCACGCCATGGAAAACCTCGGTAAGTAGATCCCAGGCAAAGACTGCGAGCAGCCCAGCGCCAACCGCAGGAATGAAGAACCCCGCCAGGCCCGCCAGCAACCACCCCTGCGCCGCAAGGTACCGGTCATGGGCCTGCTGCACGGCTCGATCCAGTTGAGCCACGGGAGGCGCGATCATTGCGGCGTCATCCTTGATCTGCGCGATACGCGCCGCCGCCAGTTGGTCGAACAGCGGGAGTGCGATGGGGTGCATGTGCACCTGAAGGTCGCGGGTGGCCCAGATCGCGACATCCCGGTACAACTCGATGACGGTCGAAAAGAAGCGCTGGCTGTCGCGGCGCCTCAGAAAGCGGCTGAAGAATGTCAGGTAGGCGCCATCGCGCAAGTGGCGACCCAGCCGCTTGCGGCTAAAGTGCTCCAGGTCGGGGTGGGCGCTCCAGGGGCCGTGTGGATCACCTGGGATGTAGCAGAAGATGCGTTGGCTGGTATTGCGCAACCAGCCCTGATCAATGACGTCGAACACGATGACCTGCTCCAGCGCGCATCCCAGCACGCGCAGTCGCTTGACAACCACCGGCGCGTCGCCCGGTACCTGCGAATCGCCATCGCTGCACACGCGCAGAAGCAGATCAAGCTCGGCGGCGCTCAGGATTCCGTCGACATTTGCCTTGCACGCGTCGACCACCAGCGTGGAGTGCAGCAACCCCGCCAGCACGGCGCGCATGCTTTGTTCGCCGGGCGGGTCAAAGACCGCATCCAGATGGCGCTGATAGCGCGCGCCAGCATCCAGCTCGCGGCATAACCGGGCAAACTCGGACGCACTGGGCTGATCAAGACGCCCCCCATCCCCCTTTAGCAGGCCATTACCGCGCGGCTGGCCGGTATCCACCGACTCGCTGGCGACGAAATTGCGCATTGCGGCTTCCACCAATGGAGTCTGGGCATAGTCAGTACCCGAAACCGGAACTCGGGTAGTGAAATACTGGCCACGCAACGGCACCGGGTACCCGTGGCGGAACCACAGGGTGGCGACATCCACCTTTGTCGCGAATCGTTTGTCGAAGGCGTCCTGCAAGGCGGCACCGACAAACGCTTCGATGCCCTGCACACGCCTCCAGCGCGCCCGTAGGCGTTGCCGGCAGTCAAGGCTGGTTTTGAGGGCGGCGCACAACGCCGCCAGAGAGGCATCGGCAAGCTCGTGCAACCAGTCAGGCAGCCGCTTGGCGATGAGGTCATCCTGGAACGCTTGCTCGAAGCGGAGCGTGTCGTCGCTTGGCGCAACCGCTGAGTCGCTGTCGGTAGGCATGGGTGGACTCCTTGTGCTGGGGGGCCCAGCCTAGGGATAGCTGCCTTGCCCCGGCACTAGCCCGCTACCACCGCACTCAGAACAGCGCCAGCTGACGATCGATCAGCGCAGCGAAGTCATCACCGACAAAGGGCAGGATGGCATCCGCCACGGGTTGCAACTGGCGGGTCAGGTAGTGGTCGTAGTCCAAAGGTGCCTGGCAGTTTTCCAAGGGCTCCGGGCCGGCCGTGGTGATGACATAGCTGATCCAGCCGCCGCGTTGGTACTGCAACGGTCGCCCGAGACGGGCGTTGTACTCGTCCGCGAGCCGCGCCGCGCGCACGTGCGGCGGCACATTGCGCTGGTAGTCGGCCAACGGCCGGCGCAGGCGCTTGCGGTAGATCAACAATTCATCCTGTTCGCCAGCCAGGGTGCGCTCGATATAGCCGCGCACATAGTCGCGATAGGGCTGGCCGCGAAACACCCGGCCATAGAGCTCCTGCTGGAACTGTCGGGCCAGGGGCGACCAGTCGGTACGTACAGATTCCAGGCCCTTGTAGACCATCTCCTCGCTGCCGTCGACACGCCGCACCAGGCCGGCATAGCGTTTCTTGCTGCCCTCGTCGGCGCCACGGATAGTCGGCATGAGAAAACGCCGGTAGTGGGTTTCGTATTGCAGCTCCAGGGCGCAGTCCAGACCCAGGGTCTCGGCCAGGTGGCGGCGCCACCACTGGTTGACCTCGGCCACCAGCTCGCGGCCGATGCGCGCCGCGCCCTCTTCGTCGTGGGCGCCTTTGAGCCAGACGAAGGTGGAGTCGGTATCGCCGTAGATCACATCAAAGCCCCGCGCTTCGATCAGTGCCCGGGTCTGGCGCATGATCTGGTGCCCGCGCATGGTGATCGACGACGCCAGGCGCGGGTCGAAGAAGCGGCAGCCGCTGGAGCCAAGCACGCCATAGAAGGCGTTCATGATGATCTTCAGCGCCTGCGACAGCGGCGCGTTGCCGTCACGCTTGGCCGCCTCGCGGCCCTGCCACACCCGTTCGACAATCGCCGGCAGGCAATGCTGGCTGCGCGAGAAACGCCCGCCGCGAAAACCCTCCACCGAATGTGTGTCGTCCGGCTGGCGCAGGCCCTCGACCAGACCCACCGGGTCGATCAGGAAGGTGCGGATGATCGAGGGATACAGGCTCTTGTAGTCGAGCACCAGCACCGAATCGTACAGGCCGGGCCGCGAATCCATGACGAAGCCGCCTGGGCTGGCCTCGCCCTCGACACTCCCCAGGTTGGGCGCGACATAACCCAGGCGGTGCATGTGCGGGATGTACAGGTGGCAGAACGCGGCCACCGAACCGCCGCTGCGATCCACGGCAAGGCCGGTGACCGATGAACGTTCGAGCAGGAACTCGAGCAGCCGGGTATGGGCGAAGATCCGCGTGACCAGTTCGCAATCCTTGAGGTTGTAGCGGGCCAGGGCCGGCTTGTCCTCGGCGAAGCGGCGGTTGATCTCGTCCATGCGCTGGTAGGGTGTGTCGATAGCCTTGCCCTCGCCCAATAACTGTTGCGCGACGCTTTCGAGGCTGAACGAGGGAAAGCTCCAGGTCGCCGAGCGCAAGGCCTCGATACCGTCGATCAACAACCGTCCAGGCGCCTCGGCGAAGAAATGGCTGCGGCTGCCATGCTCGCGCAGGTGCAGCGGCGCACCGTCGCGGCCCATGCACAGCGGCACCTTTAGGCGCTGTGCGTGCTCGTGCAGCAGACGCAGGTCGAACTGCACCAGGTTCCAGCCAATGATCGCATCGGGGTCGTGGCGGGCAAGCCACTGGTTGAGGCAGGTGATCAGTTCGGCGCGATCGCTGCAGTAATGCAGGTCGAAATCCACCTCGCCGGCCTCGCCGTTGGCCGGCCCGAGCATATAGACCTGACGCTGGCCGCAGCCTTCCAGGGCGATGCTGTACAGCTCGCCACGCTCGCTGGTCTCGATATCCAGCGACACCAGGCGCAAGGTTGGGCGATAGTCGGGGTCGGGCTTGAGCTGGGCATCGAACATGGTGCCCTGGTCGTCGGCGCGGCCATCGAAACGCACCGGCGCGGTGATGAATCGCTCCATCAGATAGCGCTCCGGCGGGCGGATATCGGCCTCGAAGACCTCGATGCCCGCGCCGCGCAAGCGTTTTTCCAGGGTGATCAGCTGGCGGTGCTGGCGGCAGTACAAGCCCATCACCGGGCGCAGGTCGAAGTCGCGCAGTTGCAGTGGCTTGAGTTCGACGCCCTGTTCATCGGCCAGCAGCAAGCGGGCGTGTTCAGCCTGGGCGGCGGGCAGGAAAGCCACCGAGGGCTGCGGGGCCAGGCGCACGCGCCGGGGCCCCTGGTCGGTGGCCAGCCAGAACTCCACGCAGGTGCCTTCGGGCGTGTCATGCCAGTGGCGGGTCAGGACGAAGCCTTGTTGCAATTGCACTGCGGGGGGACCTCGAATCGCTGCTTTGTTCGCACCTGCTGATTGTAACTGTCCTGTCGTCAGAAATACTGATTCGCCGATATGAACATCGGGCTAGCGGGCGCCGGCGGCGAACCCGGCTCGGCGTCCGCCCAGCACCAGCAACCATGCCAACCCCACCAGCGCCAGCACCACCGCGCCAAACGCCCCGACCCCGGCGCCCACCAGCAACAGCCCGCCGATGATGCCACCCAGGGCGATGGCGCTGTTCCACACGGTCACCAGCATCGACTGCGCCACATCGCCGCCCTCGCCCGCCGCATCGGCGCAGGCCGTTTGCAGCAGCGTCGGCGCGCCGCCGTAGGTCAGCCCCCACAGCGCCACGCTGACATGCACCAACCAGGGTGCGCCTTGCACCTGCCCCAGCGCCAGGGTCGCCAGGGCGAAGCCGGCCAGGCACAGCAACACCAGCCCGCGCAGATGCCGATCGACTCCCAGGCCGACCAGGGCGATGCCGGCCAGCGAGGCCAGGCCGAAGGTCATCAGTACCTGGCCCACCGCCTCGGCCATGCCCGCCGCGGCAATCAGCGGCACGATGTAGGTGTAGAGAATGTTATGACCAAGTATCCACGCCAGGATCACCAGCAGCACCCGTGCCACACCCGGGGTACGCAACACCGCCATGGCCGCGGGGCGCTTGCCCGCAGCCTGGCCGGGAAAATCCGGTACTGCCCGCAGCACCCAGGCGGCCAGCAGCAATGCGGCCAGGGTCACCATCACGAAGGTCGCCCGCCATCCCATCAATGCCCCCAGCCAGGTTCCGATGGGCAAGCCCAGCGACAAGGCGATGGGCTGCCCCAGCATCGCCACTGCCATGGCCTTGCCCTGCTGGGCCGGTGCCACCATGCGCCGCGCATGACCGGCGATCAGGCCCCAGGCCAGGCCGGCGGCGGCACCGGTGCAAAATCGCAGGAGCAAGGTGAGCGTGTTGTCCGAGGACACTGCGGTCAGCCCGTTGAACAGGATGAAGCCGCCAATGGCCAGCAGCAGTGCCCGACGGCGCCACCAGCCTTGGGTCAGGGTCACCAGTGGGATGGCCGTGAGCAACGAACCCAAGGCGTAGGCGGTGACCCATTGCCCGGCCATGGCCTGGCTGATCTGCATGCCGTTGGCGATCTGGTCGAGCAGGCCGGCCGGCAGCGTCTCGCTGAGGATGGCGATGAAGCCGGTCAGCGCCAGCGCCAGCAAGGCGCTCATGGGCAGGCGCGTGGCACTGGCGGGGGATGCGCCGGCGCAGGCCGCCGAGGAAGGTGAATGCATGATGGTCTCCGGTTTGTCGAACAGGCAGGCATCTTGCGCCGCTGGGGTATTACGGAAAAAGCCGGGTACAATTCCGCTCAGTCAGGACATCAATGTCCGCAATCGGAGCACAGCATGGACAGCCTCAGTGGCTTCATGGTCTTCATCCGGGTCGCCGAAGCCCGCAGCTTCGTCGCCGCTGGCCAATCGCTGGGGATCAGCGCGTCAGCCGTGGGCAAACGCGTGGCCCGGCTGGAAGAAAAACTGGGAGTGCGCCTATTCCACCGCAGCACGCGCAGCATCACCCTGACCGCCGAGGGTACGCTGTTCCTCGAGCGCAGCCGGCGCATCCTGGCCGAGATCGAAGCCACCGAGCAGGTACTGTCCCAGGCCAGCGGCACGCCGCGCGGGCGCCTGCGGGTTAGCCTGCCGCAGGTGACCGGGCTGGTGATGCCGGCGCTGGCCGAGTTCATGGCGCGCTACCCGGAGATCGAACTGGATCTGGACTTCAGCGACCGCATGGTGGATATCGTCGGCGAGGGTTTCGACGTGGTGATGCGCGGCGGCCAGCCGCTGGATTCAAGGCTGAACGCCAAGTTCCTCGGGCACTTCCAGCATCGCCTGGTGGCGTCCCCCGAGTACCTGCGCGAACGCGGCACGCCGCAGCACCCCCGCGAGCTCGGCGGGCACAGCTGCCTGCACTATCGTTTCCCCAACAGCGGCAAGCTGGAAACCTGGCCGCTGCGCCGAGAACACCCCGAGCAGGACTACGCCATTCCCATCTCGATGGTCTGCAACCATGTCGAGACGCGCATCTGCTTCGCCCTCAACCACCGTGGCATCACCTGCCTGCCGGACTTCAGCGTGCGCCGGGAGCTGGCGGCCGGCAGCCTGGTCAGCGTGCTCGACCACTTCATGGAGCGGCGCGGCAGCTTCTACCTGCTGTGGCCCTCAGGGCGACAGATGCCGCCCAAGTTGCGGGTGTTCATCGACTTCATGCTCGAGCGAGTGCTCCCGGCCCACGACTTCAGCCGTACAAGTAGCTGATGTCCTTGTGCGACAGTGGCGGCACCTGGGCCACCAGGTAGTCGCGCAGCTTTTGCATCTGATGCGCCTTGGGGCTGGCCTTGAGCCAAGTCATGTAATAGCCATCGCCGGTGGCCACGGCGTGAGGGAATGGTGTGACCAGATTGCCGGCGGCAAGATCGGCGCTGGCCAGCACCAGATCGACCACCGAGATGCCCAGCCCCTGCTGGGCAGCCGAAATACCCTGGTCGAGGGTGTCGAACACCTGGCCCTGGTCGATGCTGATATCAAGTGCATCCATGCGCGCCAGCCAGCGCCGCCAGTCGCGGCGGTCCGGCGAGGGGTGGAGGAATTCGCAGCTGGAAAGCACCGAGAGCTCCGGCCGCGCCTGCTCAAGGTAACTCGGGTGGCACACCGGAACCAGCCATTCATCGAACAGCTTGAGACTCTCCACATCCGCGGCAAAGCGCCCGTTACCCAACAGGATCGCGCAGTCATAAGGCTCGGAATAGAAGTCCACCGCGTCGATGTCCATCCACACGCTCGACAATTGCACCGAACAGCTGTTGTCAACCTTCTTGAAGCCGTCCAGGGCCCTGAGCAGCCAGCGCACGGTGAGCGTGGACGGTGCCTTGAGCCGGACGCCGTAGCGGTCCTGGCGTAACAGCGCACAGGCATTCTCGATGATCTTGAAGCCAACCTTGAGCTCCTGGGCCAACAGGCGGCCGTGCTCGGTCAGGCGCAACTTGGGCCCGCGACGCTCGAAAAGATCGCAGCCAAACAGCGCTTCGAGCGTCTTGATGTGATGGCTGACTGCGCCCTGGGTAAGGGCGAGTTCATGGGCTGCACGGGTGAAAGAGCCATAGCGCGAGGCCACTTCGAAGGCCCGCAGGGCGTGCAAGGCTTGAATCCGTTCCGACATGGCGCCTTCCGAGCATGAGTGAAGCTAATAGTAGGTCATAGATCCAGGCGTTTTACAACGCAGGGGGCATCTCCGAAAATGCCGGTAAATAACAATTATATATAACTAACCTGCACGGATATGACGAAAAAGTTCTATTAACGCCACATTCGGATCTACCTGGGGAAATCATGTTTACGGGTTATGGAATCTGCTATCGCCTGGATGCGCTAGAGCTCGCCGACGAACATGTCCAGAACCGACACCACTGGACACACAAGACCATAGAACACTTCAAGGAAACCTTGGCCAACCCTGACTTCCCCTGCCTGTTCGGGCGAAAGGCAGTCAATGCGCGCACCTGCCATATCGTCTTCGCCCGCGCCGCACGTCTGGCCGAGGATATCGCAGGGGGCCTGGCCGACTACATCGCCACCATCACGCCGATCCCGCTCAAGCAGCGTATCGGCAACCCGTTGCTGGTGTTTCTCGAAACGGCCGCCGACTCCTCGCTTGAGGCGCAGCAGACACTGGCCTGGGATGTGCTGCGCGAGGTCCACGCCCGCGACACGCTGCCATGGCCCGAGGAGATCCCGCAGGACCCGCACGACGCACGCTGGTCATTCTGCTTCGCCGGCATGCCGCTGTTCATCAACATGAGCTTCCCCGCCCATCGCCTGATGAAAAGCCGCAACCTGGGCCCGCACATTGCCTTTGTCATCAACCCGCGGGAGAGCTTCGACGAGGTGGCCAGCGCCGGCACCGAGAGCGGCCAGCGCATCCGGGCGCGGATTCGCGAGCGGGTGCGTCACTACAACGACGGCGTCATGCCCGAGACCCTTGGCTTCTTCGGCCAGGACGACAACTTCGAATGGAAGCAGTACCAACTGCAGGAGCCCGGTGCGCCGAGCCCGCCGCGCTGCCCGTTCCACACCCACGCAATGGCTGAATGCCTTACCGAGAACTGAACGTGAATACCGCACTGACCGCCACTTATGCCCTAACCGTCCTGCTGCTGATCGCCACGCCCGGTCCGGTGGTGGCGCTGATCGTCAACACCGCCGCCGCCTCGGGCTCGCGCAAGGCCCTATTCACGGCAGTCGGCACCAACTGGGCATCACTGGTGCTGATCGGTGCGGCCGCCTGGATCATCCTGACCAGTGCTGCCATCGACAAGGCCTGGCTCAGTGGCATGAGCCTGCTGGGCTGCCTGTTCATCGGCTACATCGCCCTGGGCACCCTTCGCGAAGCGCTGCAGGCCCCGGCCCAGAGTGCCACCCAAGCCACAAGCGGAGCACAACCAGGCCGTGGCGGCCTGCTGCAGGGCTTCATGGTCGGCATCTCCAACCCCAAGGACATCATCTTCTTCATCGCCTTCTTCCCGCAGTTCATCCAGATCACCGAGTCGTTCGGCAAGAGCATGGTGGTGCTGTCGCTGCTGTGGATCGCCATCGATTTCGCCGTCCTCAGCCTGTACATCTTCGCCATCGGCAAGATCGCCTCGCCGCGCAGCAACCGCCTCATCAGCCTGGCCTCGGGCGTCGCCCTGCTGCTGATCGCCGCCGTCGGCCTGGCCTACAACCTCAAGGAGCTGGCTGCCTGAGCCCGCCCTCACAAGAAGGAACGCCCATGACACCGATCGACAGCGATACCCCCGGCAGCATGGGCACCCCCGACCCCCTGGCAGAGGATTACCAGCGCTTCCTGCAACTGGGCAGTCGCCGGGCCCCGCACACGCTGTACGTGCATGAGCGCGGCTACCGCTCCGGCACTATCAATACCGACGCGTTGGGCATGCGCTACAGCCACTGCGCCGGCAAGCGTTTCTCGGTGGCCGAGCGCGGCGGCACGGCGCGGGTCAACCTGCTCGTCGGCGGCTCCACCGCCATGGGCATCGGCGCCAGCTCCGACGAGCACACCGTGGCCTCGTACCTGTCGATGCTGACCGGGGAGATCTGGCTGAGCCTTGCCGGTTGCGGGCTCAATGCCACGCAGGAGCTGCTGATGTTCCTGACCCACCAGCACCGCTTTGGCCAGATCGGCCATGTGGTGGTGCTCAGTGGCCTCAACTCGCTGGCCCAGGAGGCACTGGCCGAGGTTCTGGCCGGTGCACAGGATCCGCATCGGGCACAGGCCTACCAGGACTTTCTCAATCGCTTCAACGAAGGGGTGCAAGCCACCGGCGAGGCACGCCGCGAATCGCTCTGGCAGCGCCTGGGCCAGGTCCTGGCGCCTGCGCGACAACCGCGCTGGCCGGACATCGAGCCGCTGTCCAGCCCCGACAAGCGTCTGATCCGCGCCGCCGATTGCGTCAGCCGGACCCTGCGTCAATGGGATCGCCTGCTGGCCGACGGCCACACCACCCTCACCTTCATCCTCCAGCCACTGCTACCCTGGTGCCGCGAGGTCGTGCCCAGCGCCGAACAGGCCATGCTCGGCAAGCTCGACCGACAGCCATCGAATTTCGATCGTCTGCTCGGCGACACTTTCGACAGCCAGCTGCACATGGCCTTCTTCCGCCGTATCAAGAACCAGGCCGAACCGGTGCCCTGCTATGACATGAACAGCATGCTCAGCAGCTCGCCGGTCTTCAGCGAACATCTGTTCGTCGACCGCCTGCACTTCAACGATCTTGGCAACAACGCACTGGCCAAGGTGATCACTGCCAAACTGGGGCTGGCCCAGGAAAGGCAGGCTCTACGCAAGGTCGCTCCGATCAAGCTGGTCTGATGGCCGTACGCCGGGCTTTCGGGGAAGGGGTGCGGATGGATAGAATACGCTGTCGTCGCTCCTGATTTGCCCGAGGCAACCGCGTAACTGCCATGACCATCCCAGCCGCCCCTTCGTTTTCGGCCCGCCATCAGGGTCGCAGCCATCGCACCAGCCTGGCCGTGGCGATGCCGTTGCTGCTGGCCGCCGTCGGCGCCCAGGCCCTGGAAGTGAACATCGACCCCCATGCCGACCTGCTCTACCGCCAGGCATTGCCCCTGCTGGAACAGGCCGACAACCAGGTCGATAGCGCCAGCCCGTTGCGCACCGCCATTGGCGACCCCGAGCTCAGTCGCCAGGGCCAGGCCATGGCGCACACGCTGCCCACGGCCGTGGCGCTGCTGAAAAAATCCGTCGCCCTCGGCCACCCGGTGGCGCAGTATCGCCTGGCGCTGTACTACACCACTTATTTGCCGGCCAACCAGATCGCCGAGGCCGCCTGCCCCTTGCTCGAGGCCAGCCTCAAGCAAGGTTTTGCTCCACCGGCGCTGGCCATCGCCCACTGGTGCACGGCCTACAATGCCAGCCCGGCCTACCGCGAGGCCCTGGAGGCAGTCCCGAGCATGGCCACCCTGTATGCCGCCTACTATCCGCAGCCGGCCACCCGCCTGGCCTGCAATCGCAGCCGGCCACAGGGCCTGCAGCTGCAGTGGGGCCGCCAGCGTGACTATCAGGCCGAGATCTACCGGCTGCTGGGTGAACTCGATCCACGCCAGCGTCAGACCTTCCTGCAGAAGGCGGTGGAGATCAATGGTTGCGCCGCAGCGCAGCAGCGTCTGACCAGTACCCGCTGAACGCCACTACACAGCGATACATAACACCGCCCTCCTCGACACACTGTCGATACCCCGCCAGCACAGACTTCCGGCCAGCACAGCGCGACGGCAACCCGCCGTCGCCGAGCACGCCGGAAACCCTGCCCATGAAAGCGTTACCACTGCCCTCTGGCTGGA
The DNA here is from genome assembly GCF_002934345.1 of Pseudomonas sp. PONIH3. Lineage (NCBI taxonomy): Bacteria > Pseudomonadati > Pseudomonadota > Gammaproteobacteria > Pseudomonadales > Pseudomonadaceae > Pseudomonas > Pseudomonas sp. PONIH3. The sequence goes on along the minus strand of NZ_CP026386.1, from coordinate 5,973,965 downwards.
AGCTGTTCCACGCCCTCGCGGCCCTGGCCCTGCTGATGACCGCTGTGGTGCTTGTCACCCATCCGCTGGGGGCCGATGGCCTGCGCAGCGCCATTCGCGCCACGGCACGCAGCTCTTTCGCACTGTTCCTGCTGACCTTCCTGGCCTCGACGCTGGTCACCCTGCTACCCAGCCAGGCCAGCCGCCAATTGCTCCGTGAACGGCGCTACCTGGGCCTGGCTTTCGCCTTCTCGCATACAGTCCATGGCGTGCTGATCTACCTGTATGCGCAACGCTACCCGGAGTTGTTCTGGGCCGGGCGCAGCGCCGTCGCGAACATCCCGGGCGCGGTGGGTTACCTGTTCATTCTGTTGCTGGCCCTGACCTCGTTCAAGGCACCGATGCGCCTGCTCGGCCCACGCCTGTGGAAAGCCCTGCACAGCACCGGCACCTGGGTGCTGGCGGCGGTGTTCTGCCTGTCGTTCTACAAGCGCATCCCCATGGGCGGTTGGTACCCGCTGGCGTTCGCCCTGATGTTCGCCGCCATCACCCTCAAGCTCATCGCCAAGCAGGCCCAACGCTTACGTCGGGCAGCCCCTGCCCTGTCGCACTGACCCAAGGAGATCACCATGCTGACAAACACCCTGACTCGCCCGTTCATGGCCCTCGACCGGGCCGGCAGCTGGAGCGCCGACCTGCCGCTGCGCCTGTTCCTGGCCTGGGAGTTCTTCGAATCGGGCCTGGAGAAGTTCAATGGCGCCAACTGGTTCGCCGACCTGCAAGGCAGTTTTCCGTTCCCGTTCGACCTGCTGCCGGCGGGCCTGAACTGGCAACTGTCGATGTGGGCCGAGCTGCTCTGCCCTCTGCTCCTGTTGCTCGGACTCGGCACCCGCCTGGCCTCGGCGGTGTTGATAGTGGTGACGATGGTGGCGATCGCGGCGGTGCACTGGCCGAACCAATGGTCAAGCCTGGCGGAACTGGGGCGGGGGTATGCGATCACCGACCAGGGCTTTGGCAACTTCAAGCTGCCGCTGATCTACCTGGTGGCGTTGTTGCCACTGCTGTTGAAAGGCTCTGGAAGGTTGAGCCTGGACCACTGGCTGTGGCGTCGGCGTTGAAGCATCGCGGGGCAAGCCCGCTCCCACAGTGAATACTTGCGTGGGAGCGGGCTTGCCCCGCGATAGAGGTTCACGCAGTCTCGGCCTCATCACGCCGGTGCGCCCACTGGTACAACGCCGGCAGCACCAGCAAGGTCAGCGCCGTCGACGACAGGATCCCGCCAATCACCACCGTCGCCAGCGGCCGCTGCACCTCGGCACCGGTACCGGTGGCCAGGGCCATCGGGATGAACCCGAGCGATGCCACCAGCGCGGTCATCAGCACTGGCCGCAAGCGGGTCAAGGCGCCCTCCTCGACTGCGGCACGCAGGCCGCGCCCTTCCTCACGCAGGTTGCGGATGAAGGCGATCATCACCAGGCCGTTGAGCACCGCCACCCCGGAAAGCGCGATAAAGCCCACGCCCGCCGAGATCGACAGCGGAATGTCGCGCAGCCACAGCGCCAGCACGCCACCGGTGAGGGCGAAGGGAATCCCGGTGAACACCAGCAGACCGTCCTTGAGGTTGTTGAACATCATCAGCAACAAGGCCATGACCAGCAGCAACGACACCGGCACTACCACGCGCAGGCGCTCGGCCGCCGATTGCAGCTGCTCGAACTGGCCACCCCAACGGGTCCAGTAACCCGGTGGGATCTGCACCTTATCGATCAAGGTCTGCGACGCCTCCTCGACGAACGAGCCCAGGTCACGCCCGCGCACGTTGGCACTGACCACCACCACGCGTTTGCCGTCTTCGCGGCTGACCTGGTTGGGCCCCAGTTGCAGGTTCAGCGTGGCCACCTGGGACAACGGGATGAAGCCGATCTGCGCAGCGCCCGCGGCAGCACTGGCCGGCACCGGGATCAGCAGGCTCGACAGCCCGTCGACATCGGTGCGCAGCGCCTCGGACAGACGCACCACCATGTCGAAGCGACGGTCGCCTTCGTACAGGGTGCCGGCGGTACGGCCCCCCACCGCGATGGCGATCGCATCCTGCACATCGCCCACGTTCAAGCCGTGGCGGGCGGCCTTGTCGCGGTCGATATCGATGGTCAGCACCGGTAGGCCGGTGGTCTGCTCGACCTTCACCTCGGACGCCCCCGTCACTTGCTGCAAGCTGGCGGCGATCTGCGCGGCGGTGCGGTTGAGGACCTCCATGTCATCACCGAACACCTTCACCGCCACATCGCTGCGCACCCCGGAAATCAGCTCGTTGAAACGCAACTGGATCGGCTGCGACAGTTCGTAGTTGCTGCCCGGAACGCTGGCCGCCGCCTGCTGCACCTCGGCGATCAGCGCGTCACGCGACTTGCCCTGGTCCGGCCACTGCTCGCGCGGCTTGAGCATCACATAGGCGTCGGAAATGTTCGGCGGCATCGGATCGGAGGCGATCTCGGCGGTGCCGGTGCGGGCGAACACTCGCTCGACTTCCGGCACCCGCTCGATGATGGTTTTCTCCAGGCGCTGCTGCATGTCCACCGACTGCGACAGGCTGGTGCCCGGCACGCGCAGGGCCTGCAGGGCGAAGTCGCCTTCGCTGAGGCTGGGGATGAACTCGCTGCCCATGCGGCTGGCCAGCACGCCGGACAGCAGCACCAGGGTGGCGGCGCCGGCAAAGGCCAGGTTGCGCCGGCCCAGCACCCACTCCAGCACCGGGGCATAACGACGGCGGGCGGTGCGCATGACCACGCCCTCTTCTTCCTTCACCTTGCCGGTGACGAACAGCGCGAGGGCCGCGGGGACGAAGGTCACCGAGAGGATCATCGCCCCCAGCAACGCCATCACCACGGTGAAGGCCATGGGGTGGAACATCTTGCCCTCGACCCCGGTCAGGGCAAAGATCGGCAGGTACACCACCATGATGATCAATTGCCCGTAGATCAGCGGCCGGCGCGCCTCGCGGGCGGCGGCAAACACTTCGTGGAAGCGCTCGGAACGGGTGAGCATGCGACCATGATGCTGCTGGGCATGGGCCAGGCGGCGAATGGCGTTCTCGACGATCACCACAGCGCCGTCGACGATGATGCCGAAGTCCAGCGCACCCAGGCTCATCAGGTTGGCGCTGACCTTGTTGCTGAACATGCCGGTAAAGGTGAACAGCATCGACAACGGGATGACCATGGCGGTGATCAGTGCGGCGCGGATGTTGCCCAGGAACAGGAACAGCACCGCGATGACCAGGATCGCCCCTTCGATGAGGTTCTTCTTCACCGTGACGATGGCCTTTTCCACCAGGTTGGTGCGGTCGTACACGGTGATCGCCACCACGCCCTCGGGCAGGCTGCGGTTGATCTCCTCGAGCTTGGCCGCCACCGCCTGGGACACCGTGCGGCTGTTCTCGCCGATCAGCATGAACACCGTGCCCAGCACCACTTCCCGGCCGTTCTCGGTGGCGGCGCCGGAACGCAGCTCCTGGCCCAGGCCGACCTGGGCCACGTGGCTGACGCGGATCGGCGTGCCGTCGACGCTGGAGATGACGATGCTGGCGATGTCCTCGGCCGAAGCCACCTGGCCCGGAGCGCGGATCAGCAATTGCTCGCCGTTGCGTTCGATATAGCCGGCGCCGACGTTGGCGTTGTTGCGCTCCAGGGCGGCGATCAGGTCGTTGAGGGTCAGTTTGTAGGCTGCCAGGCGCTTGGGCTCCGGGGCGATCAGGTACTGCTTGGCGTGGCCGCCGATGCTGTTGACCTCGGCCACGCCAGGCACATTGCGCAGCTGCGGCTTGATGATCCAGTCCTGGATCACCCGCAGGTCGGTGGCGGTATAGGGTGTGCCGTCGTCCTTCAGCGCGCCTTGCGTGGCCTCGACCGTCCACAGGAAGATCTCGCCAAGGCCGGTGGAGATCGGCCCCATGGCCGCCTCGATGCCTTCGGGCAACTGTTCGCGGGCCACCTGCAGGCGCTCGTTGACCAGTTGCCGGGCGAAGAAGATATCGGTGCCGTCATCGAAGATCACCGTTACCTGCGACAAGCCCGAGCGCGACAGCGAGCGGGTCTGCTTCAGGCCCGGCAACCCGGCCATGGCGGTCTCGATGGCGAAGGTGATGCGCTGCTCGGTCTCCAGGGGGGAATAGCCGGGCGCCGCGGTGTTGATCTGCACCTGCACGTTGGTGATGTCGGGCACGGCGTCGATGGGCAGCTTCTGGTAGCTGTGGATGCCCACGGCGGCCATCAGCACCACGGCGAGCATCACCACCAGGCGCTGCTCGATGGCGAATTGGATCAGGCGTTCGAACATGGAAGGCGTCCCCGGTCAGTGGCTGTGTTCGGCCGAGCCTTTGCCCAGCTCGGACTTGAGGACGAAGCTGCCGGCGGCGGCCACTTCGGTACCGGCGGCCAGGCCTTCAAGGATCTCCACCTGGCCGGCATCACGCCGGCCGGGCTTGACCGGGCGGGCCGCGAACCCCTCATCGGTGCGGGCGAACACCACGGTCTGCTCTTCCCAGGTCTGCAGGGCGCTTTCCGGCACCACCACCGCGGCGTCGAAGCGCTCGACGGTGACCGCGATATTGACGAACAACCCGGGGCGCCAGGCGCCATTGGGGTTGGCCAGGGTGGCGCGCACCGTGGCGGCGCGGTTCTGCTCGCCGAGCAGGCTGCCGACGTAGTTGACCTTGCCCTCCACCTGGGCGCCGAGGTCCGGCGCGCTGACGCTGACGCCACGGCCACTGACCACCTTGTCCAGGTCACGCGGGGCCACGGCGAAGGTGGCCCAGACCCGGCTCAGGTCCGATAGCGTGAAGGCATTGCTGGTCTCGTCCACCACCTCGCCCACGGTCAGGTGCTTTTCCACCACCACTGCGTCGAACGGTGCGCGCAGCTCGTAGCGGTTGCCCTTGCCGGCTGGCGCCACCGCGGCGACCTTCTGCCCGGCGTTGGCGGCGGCGATCTCGGCCTCTTGCAGCGCCTGGCGGGCCAGCAGGTAGTCCTGCTCGGCGCTGATGCGCTCCTGCCACAGCTGTTTTTCACGCGTGAAAGTCAGCCGGGCCAGCTCCAGGCGCCGTTGCGCGGCCTGCTGCTCGCTGCGCAGCTCGGAGATCTGCTGGCTGGCGATCACCGCCAGCACCTGGCCGCGTTTGACCGCCTGGCCCAGCTCGGCCTGCACCGACTCGACCACGCCAGGAACCCGTGGCACCACATGGGCGGTGCGGTCTTCGTCGAAACGGATTTCGCCGGGGAAGCTGATGGCGGTGCCCAAGGTGCGCGGACCGGCGGTGGCGAGCTGCACGCCGGCGGCGCGGATCTGCTCGGCAGTCAGGTGCAGCTGGCCCTCCTCCTCGTCATGCTCCTCGCCTGCGGGCTCGCCGTGGCCGTGTCCGTCGTCCTTCTCTTGGTCATGGCCGTGGCCGGCTTCGCCGTGGTCGCCGTGTTGGGCCTGGCCGCTGCCGGCCTTGCCAAGGGTGCCGGTCCAGGCCGCGCCACCGAGGCCGATAACGGCCAGGGCGGCGGCGAGGATGGCGAGCTTGCGTGGGTTGGTCATTGTTGCTCCTGCTGAAAAAGTCGTTGCAGTTCAGGGCCTGCCCCGCGATGGGACGAGGCTCAAAGCTCGCCGTAGATCCGCTCCACCTGCGCCCGGGCATCGGTCGCCTGGGCCAGCGCGTCAAGGTAAAGCCCGCGCGCCTCGATCAGCGTGCGCTGGGCATCGAGCACATCGAGGAAGGCGAACTTGCCCATCTCGAAACCTCGGGTGGCGGTGTCCACCGCCTGCTGGGCGGCAGGCAGGATGGTGCGGTCATACGCCTGCACCTCGCCCATGGCCGTGCCCCACTGCTCCAGGGCACTGCGGGTTTCGCCGCGCAGGCGCAGTTCGACGGCGTTGCGCAGGTCACGGGCCTGGTCGGCGCGGCGCGCGGCGGCCAGTACATTGCCCTGGTTGCGGTCGAACAGCGGCAGCGGCATGGACAACCCCACCACATTGACCCGCTCACGCTCCTCACGGCTGTACTGGCTGCCCAGGCTCACGGTCAGGTTGGGGATGCGCTGGGCCTTCTCGGAGCTCAAGCTGGCATCGCCACGCTCGATCTGCGCCGCGGCCAGGCGCCATTCGGCGGTCTGCTCGACCGTGGCCAGCAGGCGTTCGGCCTTGGGCGCCGGGCCTGGCGAGAGCGAGCTGGCGTCGAGCCGGTCGAAGCGGGCCTCGGCGCTGCCGGTCAGCCGCGCCAGGGCTTGGTTGGCCACCGTGCGTTCGGTTCGCGCCCGGCGCACCGCCGCCTCGGCTTGGGCCAACTGCACCTGGGCGCGGGTGGCCTCCACCGGCGAGGACTGCCCGGCGCGCACCCGCCCCTCCACCAACCGCAGGCCGCGCTCGGTCAGCGCCTGCGATTGCTGCGCCAACTCCAGCGCGGTCTGCGCCCGCAAGGCGGCATGGAAAGCCTGGATCACATCGGCGCGCAGGCTGTTGCGCTGACGCTCGAGCTCCAGGCGAGCGACCGCTTGGCCGGCCTCGGCGACCTCGATCCGCGCACCGCGCTTGCCGCCCAGCTCCAGGGCCTGACTAAGAGTCACGGTGGTGGTACTGGTGTCACGGCGGGTGTCCTCTACCTCCCACGACAGCTCGGGGTTGGGAATCAGCCCGGCCTGACGGCGCTCGCCTTCGGCGATGCCGATCTCGCGGCCGATGGCGGCGAAGTCCGGGTTCTGGGCAAAGGCGGCGTCGAGCGCCTGGTCCAGGCTCAGGCCCTCGGCGCCGGCAGGGCCGGCCAGCAACAGGCAGAGCAAGGCGATCTTGCGGGGGATGGGCACGGCGGAAGTCCTCGTCGACAAGCGGCGGAATGCTTTGGCGAGGGACTTTAGGGAGCATTGGTTATCTGGGGGGTGGCATGAAGATTACAATTCTGTAATCGAGCGCTCGGGCGTTCCATGGGGGACTTGGCAGCGCCTGGCCGATCAGAAGCCCTTGCCATCAGACCAATCCCGAAATACTGTATGAATATTCAGTATTCAGCGGAACACCCCATGCAACTCATCGCCAAACTCGGCATCCTCGCCGACGCCGCCAAGTACGACGCGTCCTGCGCCAGCAGCGGCGCGCCCAAGCGCAGCTCGCGCGGCCGCGACGGCCTCGGCGCCACCGATGGCATGGGCATCTGCCACAGCTACACCCCCGATGGCCGCTGCGTGTCGCTGCTCAAGGTGCTGCTGACCAACTTCTGCCTGTACGACTGCCAGTACTGCGTCAACCGCCGCTCGAGCAACGTGCCCCGGGCACGCTTCAGCCCCGAGGAGGTGGTGCGCCTGACCCTGGACTTCTACCGGCGCAACTGCATCAGCGGCCTGTTCCTCAGCTCAGGCATCATCCGCTCCGCCGACTACACCATGGAGCAACTGATCCGGGTGGCGCGCCTGCTGCGCGAAGAACACGCCTTTCGTGGCTATATCCACCTCAAGACCATTCCCGACGCCGACCCGCTGCTGATCGAGGAAGCCGGGCGCCTGGCCGACCGGCTGAGCGTGAACATCGAACTGCCCACCGACGCCAGCCTTCAGCGCCTGGCCCCGGAAAAGCGCGCCAGCACCATCCGCCAGGCGATGGGTGTGATCCACCACGGCCAGCAGGCCGTCGCCGGCGAGCCGCGGGCGCCACGCTTCACCCCCGCCGGGCAGAGCACCCAGGTGATCGTCGGCGCCGACGCCACCGACGACAGCACCTTGCTGCGCAACGCCGAGTCGCTGTATCAAGGCTATGGGCTCAAACGAGTCTACTACTCCGCCTTCAGCCCGATCCCCGACAGCCCCTCCAGCGTGCCCCTGGCCGCACCGCCGCTGCTGCGCGAGCATCGCCTGTACCAGGCCGACTTCCTTTTGCGCGGCTACGGCTACAAGGCTGGTGAACTGCTGGGCGAGGCAGGCAACCTGGCCCTGGACATCGACCCCAAGCTGGCCTGGGCGCTGGCCAACCGCGAGGTCTTCCCGCTTGACGTCAACCGCGCCGAGCCGGCGTTGCTGGCGCGCATCCCCGGTATCGGCCTGCGCAGCGTGCAGCGCCTGGTCGCCCTGCGCCGGGAACGGCGCATCCGCTACGACGACCTGATCCAGTTGCGCTGCGTGCTGGAGAAGGCCCGCCCGTTCATCGTCACCAGCGACTACCGCCCGGCCCAGGCCGAGCTGCGCAGCGGCCTGCTGCGGGCCCGCCTGCGTGAACCCCAGGCGCCTGTGCAGATGGGGCTGTGGGGATGATCGCGCTGGATTGCGGCGATGATTTCGCCATCTGGCGCGGCCAGGCCCGCCAACTGCTCGGCCACGGCATCGACCCGGCCACGGTGACCTGGGGCCAGACCTGGATGGATGACTTGCTGGCCGTGCCCACGCCCCTGCCCGCAGGCCCCGGCCCGTTCCACGCCCGCGTGCCGGCGGCGCTGCTGGCCCAGTTGGAACAGGCCGGGCGCTACCGCGGCGAGCAGCGCTGGAACCTGTTGTACGAGGTGCTGTGGCGCGTCGCCCATGGCGATCGCACCGCGATGCTGGCCGGCGACCGCCTGGGCAGCGAGCTGCAACGGCGCATTCGTCAGGTCGGCCGCGAGGCTCATCACCTGCATGCCTTCGTGCGCTTCGTGCCACTGCCCGAGGCGCTGGCCGAGCAGCTGCAATTGGATCTGGTGGCCTACCACGAGCCCGCCCATGACATCCTCGACAGCGCCAGCGCGCACTTCGCCGAACGCCTCGGCCGCCAGCGCTGGCTGATCGCCACGCCCCAAGACGGCATCCGCTACGACGGCGCGCAACTGGACTACCGCCGCCAGTGCCCGCAAGACTGGCGGCAATGGGCGCGCAACGCCGACGACCCCGGGGCCGAACTGTGGCTGGCCTACTACCGACACACCTTCAACCCCGCCCGGCTCAACCCCGGCGCGCTGCGCCAGCATCTGCCCGGACGCTTCTGGCGCCACCTGCCCGAGGGGCCGCTGATCCCCGAACTGGTGGGCCAGGCACGGCACGGCAAGCAACGCGACGGCCAGGCGCTGGAAATAGGCAGGCAACAAGGTAAACGGATTGGCGCAGGTGGCACCGATCGATAGGTGTGGCTGTGGGCAAACCAATCCATTCGAATGGAAAATGTGAAAATTTCATCATTTTCAATTCATACACCCTGTTCTTGATCGGGCAATCCCGACATACTTATTGCTAATCGTTCTCATAAGCACTAGTAATAAGGATAAAGCTCGGCATGTCATCGCTCCCCTCGCCCCACCGTTTCGCGCCCTCCCGCAACCTGCTGGCCATGGCCATCTGCATGGCGACCCTCACCCCCGCGCTGGCAGCCGAACAGGCCCCCGCCGTGATCGAGCTGGGCGCCACGGCCATCGACGACAGCAGCCTGGGCAGCACCACCGAGGGGTCGAAGTCGTACACCACCGGCGCCATGTCCACCGCCACCAAGCTGCCGCTGACCATGCGCGAAACGCCTCAGGCGGTGACGGTGATCACCCGCCAGCGCATGGACGACCAAGGCATGACCAGCATCAACGACGTCGCCAGGTACACCCCGGGCCTGTTCCTCAACCAGTCCAACGGCCCGGGCCGGCAGACCTACAAGGCCCGTGGCTTCGACGTCGACAACATCATGTACGACGGCATCCCCAGCGCCTACACCGGCTGGGTGGTAGGCGCCCAGCCGAACCTGGCAATGTTCGACCGGGTGGAAGTGGTGCGCGGCGCCACCGGCCTGGTCACTGGTTCCGGCACGCCCTCGGCGGCGATCAACCTGGTGCGCAAGCGCCCGCTGGCGGAGCAGAAAGTCACCCTCACCGGCGCCGCCGGCAGCTGGGACAACTACCGTGGCGAACTGGACGCCTCCAGCCCGCTCAACGACAGCGGCACCCTGCGCGGCCGCGTGGTGGCCTCGTACCAGGATGCCAACGGCTTCCGTGACGGCCAGCAGGAGGACCACGGGCTGTTCTACGCGATCACCGAGGCCGACCTGAGCGAAGACACCACCCTCACCCTCGGCCTCTCCCACCAGAAGGACAAGACCAACGTATTCTGGGGCGCGATCCCCACCGCCCTCGACGGCCACCACCTGGACCTGCCACGCTCCTACAACCCGGCCACCGACTGGGAGGTCAAGGACCAGGAGATCAATACCCTGTTCGCCGAGGTTCGCCAGCGCCTGGCCAATGACTGGAAGCTGCAGGTCAACGCCACCTACAGCGAGCAGAACGCGCTGTTCCGCGGCTCCTACCAGTCGCGCTGGGACCTGGCCAAGCCGCTGAGCCGCACGGTCTACCAGTCGGCCCACGACGAGAACCAGCTGGGCCTGGACACCTTCGCCAGCGGCCCGTTCGAGGCATTCGGGCGCACCCACGAGCTGGTGGTCGGCGCCAGCAAGCGCATCTACGACATGAGCGAGCGCAACTACAGCCCCTACGACATGGACTACCCCATCGACGGCGGCAAGCCCGACTTCCTGCACACCAGCAGCAGTCGCTACCTGATCAACCAGGAAGGCGTGTACACCACCACCCGCCTGAGCCTGGCCGACCCGCTCAAGCTGATCCTCGGCGGGCGCCTGGACTGGTACGACTACGACAAGCGCGGCAGCAACGATGGCGACTACAAGGTGACCCGCAACGTCACCCGCTATGCCGGCCTGATCTACGAGCTGGACGAACACCACTCGGTCTACGCCAGCTATACCGATATCTTCCAGCCACAGGACAGCCAGGACAGCAGCGGCACGCCGGTACGGCCGATCGAAGGCAAGAACTACGAGGTAGGGATCAAGGGTGAATACTTCGATGGCGCGCTCAATGCCAGCCTTGCCGTGTTCCGCATCGACCAGGAAAACCGCGCGGTCGAGGTGAACGACAAGAGCGTCTGCAGAGCGGGCCAGTTCACCTGCTACGAAGCCTCCGGCGAGGTGCGCAGCCAGGGTATCGACTTCGAGGTGCAGGGCGCGCTGACTGAGCAATGGCAGATCGGTGCCGGCTACACCTACGCCCGCGTGCACACCATCAAGGACGCCAAGAACCCCGCCAACGTCAACAAGCCGCTGTCTTCCGACACCCCCGAGCACCAGCTCAAGCTGTTCACCACCTACCGCTTCCAGGGCCCGCTGGAAAAACTGCGCGTTGGTGGCGGCGTCACCTGGCAGAGCCGCATGTACAACGATTTCAGCGTGGCCGATGGCGGCCGCTACCGCCTCGAGCAAGGCGCCTATGCGGTGACCGACCTGATGGCCGGCTACGCGGTCAACCAGCACCTGGACCTGCAGCTCAATGCCAACAACGTGTTCGACAGGAAGTACTACTCGTCGATTTCCAGCTCGGTGAACTACGGGGGCGACACCTTTGGCGATCCGCGCAACCTGATGCTGACCGCCAAGTACAGCTTCTGACCTGCTCAGGCGCAGGGATGCGCCTGAAATCCTGGTTGAACGCAGAGTTTGTAGGCGCTGCGTTATGCCGCCCCCACCAATCCAGGCCCGCGCTCTCGTTCTTCAGGCATGCACCCAGCGTCGATGCAGCGCCCGCGCCAACGTGTCGAGCATGAACCCCAGCGCGCCGATCAGCAGCACCATCGCCATCAGCTCCGAATAGGCCAGCCGGTCGCGGGTGTCGAGGATGAAATAGCCAAGCCCTGCACTCACCCCGAGCATTTCGCACGGCACCAGCACGATCCACAGGATGCCGATGGCCAGGCGCACGCCGGTCAGCACATGGCCGATCACCCCGGGGATGATCACCTTGCACAACGTCTCCCAGCGCGTGGCGCTGAGGCTGCGGCTCAATTGCAGCCAGCGCGGGTCCAGCTGACGCACCCCGGCGGCGGTGTTGAGCAGGATCGGCCACAGCGCGGCGAAGGCCAGCAGGAAGTAGATCGGCTGGTCGCCCACGCCCATCAGCATCACCACCACCGGCATCCACGACAGCGGCGAGATCATGCGCAGGAACTGGAACGCCGGCGTGGTCGCCGCCTCCAGGTGGCGATAGCTGCCCACCAGCAGGCCCAGCGGCACGCCGATCAGCAGCGCCAGCAGCAGGCCGACGAGGATACGCTCGAGGCTCACCCAGATATGCCCGTAGACCTCGCCCTGCCCCAGCAGCTCGATCAGGCTTTGCAGCGTGGCCTGGGGCGCGAAGCGCGCCGACAGGCCATCGGCGGCGCCGAACAGGCGCACCCCCGCCCACCACAGCAACAGCAGCGCCGCCAGGCCCGCCAGGCCCAGGGCGCCATGCACGAAATGCCTGCGCATCAGACCGCGAACTCCTCGCTACGCTGGAAGTTCTCGGCAATGCCGAACGCCGCCGGGCCACCCACCTCGGCAATGGCGTTGCGCACGAATCGATCGTCCACCAGGTCGCGGGCGGTCTGGGCCGGGTCGAGGGCGGCAAGGAAATCGCTCTCGCCGACGATCAGGGTGTTCTTCAGGCGCTTGACCAGCTCCTCGGTGTAGCTGGGGAACGGATAAGGCTGGAAATCGATGCGTTTCTCGTCCCACTGCTGGTGCTGGATCGCGCCGCTGGCGATGTAGCCGGCACGGTCATCGACCGATGGCGCCAGTACCTTGGTCAGTACCGCAGGTTCGTGCGGGGTGTACTTGTTAGGGCCGGCCTTGGACAGCAACGCCGCAGCCTCGGCGCGGTGCTCGCGGGTCCAGTGCTGGGCCTTGACGATGGCGTTGACCACCTTCTGCGACCACTCCGGGCGATTGTTCAGGTCATGCTCGTGCATGAACACCACGCAGCAGGCGTGGTTGCGCCAAACGTCGCCGGTAAAGCGCTGCACGCGGCCGACCTTGAGGTTCTCGGCCAGGGCGTTGAACGGTTCGGCGACGATATAGCCGGCGATGCGCTTGCTGGCCAGGGCCGGCGGCATGTCCGAAGGCGGCAGCACCAGCAGGTTGACTTCGTTGTCCGCCAACTGCGCGGTGGCGGGCTTGGACACAGGCTTCAGGCCGTTGTCGGTGAGCATCTGCTGCAGCACCACGTTGTGGATCGAGTACCAGAACGGAATGGCCACGGTCTTGCCGCCGAGCTGCTTCATGTCGGTGATGTCCGGGGCCACGGTCAGGCCCGAGCCGCCGACGTGGTTCCAGGCCACGACCTTGGCCGGCACCTTGCTGCCGTAGCGCGCCCACACGGTCATCGGCGACAGCAGGTGGATGACGTTGACCTGCCCGGAGATGAACGCCTCGATCACCTGGGCCCAACTGCGCAGCAGCACCGGGCGCTCGGCCTTGATGCCCTCGGCCTCGAACAGGCCGTTGTTGTGCGCCACCAGCAGTGGCGTGGCATCGGTGATCGGCAGGTAGCCGATGCGCACCGGCGCGTCCGGCTCGGCGGCGGCGCGGGCCTGCAGGCTCGACAGCAATGGCACGGCGCCGGCGGCGGTGAGCATGGCGCTGAGCTTGAGAAAATCGCGACGGGACGTGGTGGAACAGCAGTCATCCATGCACATGGACAGCCTCCGAGGGCAAGGGGGATGGAGTGGGTTCGGCTGTGCGGCTTGCCCGCCGAAGGGTCTTGAGGATTTCGATACGCAGCGCGCCCAGTTCCTCGACCCGCTGCGCGCGCGGCTGCGGCAGGTCGATCTGCCACTGGCCGAGGGTGCGCGCCGGGTGGTTGCCCAGTAGCAGCACGCGATCGGACAGCAGCAGGGCTTCGTCGATATCGTGGGTGATCAGCACGGCGGCGGTATTGTGGGTGGCGATCAGTTGCAGCAGCAGTTGCTGCATGTCGGCGCGGGTCACCTCGTCCAGCGCGCCGAATGGCTCGTCCAGCAACAGCACCTCGGGCTGGCGCGCCAGGCAGCGGGCCAGCGCGGTGCGTTGGGCCATGCCGCCGGACAACTGCGCCGGGTACTGGCAGCGGGCGTGGGCCAGGCCCACCGCGTCGATGGCGTGGTCGATACGCGCGCGCCGCTCGGCCGCCGCCAGCTTGGGCTGGCGGGCGAAGTCGAGGCCGAAGGCGACGTTCTTCTCCAGGCTCAGCCAGGGCAGCAGGCTCGGGTCCTGGAACGCCACCGCCAGGCGCGGGTGCGGCCCCTGCAGCGGCTCGCCGCGCAGCTGCACGCTGCCGCCACGGGCCTGCTGCAGCCCGGCCAGCACGCGCAAGAGGCTGGACTTGCCGACCCCGCTGGGGCCAAGGATGGTCACCACCTCGCCCGGCACCAGCGCCAGGTCGAACTGCTCCAGCACCGCCTGCCAGCCACCGTCGCGCGGATAGCCCAGGCTGATGTCACGGGCTTCGAGCAGCACCTCGGTCATGCGCTGGCCGCCTGGCGTTGCAGTTCGGCGCGCAGCTGCACTAGGCTCGGGGTGACGATCGGCACAAACGCCGACTCGCGCCAACGCCGGGCGAAGCCTTCGCCATAGGCCGTCAGGTAGGCCTTGCCACCGCTTGCCTGAAGTTCCAGCTGCACGGCGTCGGCGGCACATTCGGCGAGGGTGATGCGCAACTTGAACAACGCGGCCGGTTGCCCCTGGAAGCGCCCGTCGAGCAACCCCTGCTTGAGCTCGCCGACGGTATTCTCCAGGCGTTCCTTGAGCACCTGGCGGGCCTCTTCGAGGAACGAGCCACGGCCCTGCAGGTGCTCCTGCACTTCATCCAGCGCTCGCCGGGCCAGGCCCATGGCCATGCCGCACTGCAGCGCCAGGAACGCCGGGCGCACCTTGGGCAGAAACTCGCGGGCGTTGTCATGCAGCAGCCAGTCGCGGGCCAGTGGCACCTGGTGGAACGCCAGCGCCGCGGTATTGCTCGACTGCAGGCCCATCAGTTGCAGATCGTCGGAGCGCTCCAGGCCCGGCGCGTTGGAGGGAATGGCGACCACGAACGGTGCACCGCCGGCGTCATCCTCGATGGCCGCCGCCACCACGAAACCGCGCTTGCGCAGGTTGGTCACCCAATGCAGCCGACCTTCGAGGTTCCAGCCATCGGCCGCGAGGCGGCCACGCACCTGCAAGGCCTCGATGCCGGAGAGAAACTTCATGGCATTGGACAGGCCGGTGGCCCCGGCGAGTTCGCCCTTGAGCAAGTCGGGCATCAGCCGTTTGCACAGCTCCCGGTTGGGGCTTTGCAGCAGGTATTCGATGAAGGCGCGCTGGCCCCAGCAGACGAAGGCCGCGGCCAGCGAACGGCTGGCGATGGCGGCAATGGCCTCGACCGCCTCGCTGACGTCGCCGCCCGTGCCACCCAGGGCCGGGTCGACGCCGATACGCAGCAACTGCGACTCGGCGATCTGCGCCAGCACCAGGTGCGGATCGCACTGGCCCTGGTCGATGGCCTCGGCATTGGCATCCAGCCACTGTCCAAATGCATGGTCAAGCATGTCCCTAACTCCTTGTGAAACGCCGGGCGCGCCGGCATCAGGCCTCGGTCAGACCGAAGGCTGCCAGCGGTATTTGCCAAGCTCGTCGTTGAGCGGCGTCTGGGCGAACACATTAGCAAAGTTGCACAGGGTTGCGAGGCTGATACCGAGAATCACTTCCAGCGCGTTGCCTTCGCTGAAACCGGCTTCACGGAAGGCCTGGTAGGTGGCGTCGCTGACATTGCCGCGGGTGGCGATCACTTCCCGGGCGAACGCGGCCAGGGTCTCGTAGCGGGCGTCGGGCAGTTCGCCGCGGGCGCGCAGGGCATCGACCACTTCCTGGGGCAGCTTGGCCTTGTTCAGCGCCACGGCGGTGTGGCCGGCGACGCAGAAGTCGCAGCCGTGCTGGGTGGCGGCGATCAGTTGCACCACTTCGCGCTCGGCCAGGGTCAGCTCGGACTTGCCGTTGAGCGCCGAGACGGTGACGTAGGTTTCCAGCGCCGCCGGGGCGTTGGCCAGGATGCCCAGAAGGTTGGGGATGAAGCCGGAGTTCTTCTGCGCGTTCTCGAGGAACGGGCGGGCGGCTTCCGGAGCGGTCTGCAGGCTGTGTAGAGTGATGCGCGCGGACATGGAGTGGTCTCCTTTGATGTAGGTCGCTACAGTCTGTTGGTTATAAGAAGTAGCATCCATATTCATCAGTCGCCTTTCCTTGCTCCAGAGTCCTTGCATTAGATGATTTCTTCCAGCCCCCTCGTCGATTGGTTATTAGATAGCCTGGAGCTCGATGCCAGCCTGTTCCATGTGGGCCGCTACTGCGGCGGCTGGCACGCCAGCACCCAGGGCCTGGGCCGGGCCAGTTTCCACCTGGTGGTGCAAGGCCATTGCTGGCTGCACATCGACGGCCAGGCGCAGCCGCTGCGCCTGGAGAGCGGTGATGCGGTGTTTCTCTTGCGTGACCTGGCCTATCGGTTGTCCGGCGACGAAAATGCCGCCGACGCCTGTGCCCAGCCGCGCCGGAGCATGCAGGCGCTGGACCTGGAAGCCGGGGATGGCGTCGGGCTGGTATGCGGTTTCTTCCACTTCCAGTCGGGGTTGTCGTCGCTGATCGTCGACGGGCTGGCGGACTGGATCCTGCTGCGCGCCAGCGACCCCGCCGGCAGCGCGGCACGGGCGCTGTTCGGGCTGATCCTCGAGGAATGCCGGCGCCCGCAGCCGTCCCAGGCGCTGCTCGAACGCCTGACCCACCTATTGTTCCTCTATGTGCTGCGCCAGCAGGCACACGACGGCCAGGCGCTGGGCGGGCTGGTCGCCCTCGCCCGCCAGCCGGCTTTCGCTGGCTTGCTGGAGCGCTTGATCGAGGCACCAGGTCAGGCCTGGACGCTGGAGGCCATGGCGGCCTGCGCGGGGCTGTCGCGCTCGGCGTTCTTCAAGCGCTTCAACGAACTGGCCGGGCAATCCCCCGGGCAGGTGCTGCTGGCCCTGCGCATGCGTCATGCCTGCCAGTTGCTCAAGGCCGGCAATACCGTCGAGCAGGTAGGCGCGCAGGCCGGGTATCAGTCAGTGGCGGCCTTCACCAGGGCGTTCGCCAAGGCTGTCGGTGTACAGCCGGGGGCGTACCGCAAGCAGCACGAAGGACGCGTGGGATAAGGGGCGTTCAACGCCGCCGCTGCATCCAGGCAGCCCCCAGGCCGCTGAGGCAGATCACCGCGATGCCGACCAGGCTGGTGCTGTCCGGTATCTGCCCGAACACCACCAAGCCCAGCAACCCGGCGAACACGATCTGGCAATAGCTGAACGGCGCCAGCAACGCTGGTGCCGCGTAGCGGAACGCCTGGGTCAACAGCAGGTGGGCGGTCATCCCGCAGCCGCCCAGCGCCAGCATAAGCGGTACATGCGGCCACTGCGGCGTCTGCCAGAAGAACGGCACCAGCGCCGTCATGATCAGGGTGTTGCACACGCCCGCGTAGAAATTGCTGGTGGTCGGGCTGTCATGGGCCGCCAGCTTGCGCGTCAGCAACTGGTAGAAGCAAAAACCCAGGGCCGAACCGAAGGGAAACAGGATTGCCGGGGTAAACATCGCGCCGCCTGGGTGCACTACCACCAGCACCCCGACAAAGCCCATGACCACGGCCAGCCATTGTCCCGGGGTCACCCGCTCCCCGAGTAGCGGCACCGACAATGCGGTGACCAGCACCGGGGCGAGAAAGTTGACCGAGGTCGCCTCCGCCAGCGGAAGGTACTGCAGCCCGGCGGTGAACAGCAGGCTGGTGCTGAGCAGGCTCAGCGCACGCAGGGTTTGCAGCAATGGCCGGCGGGTGCGCAGTACCGCCAGGCCAGCCTTGGGCAGGAAGATCCCGGCCATCAGCAAGGTGTGCACCAGGTAACGGACCCACACCACCATGATGACCGGGTAGATCCCGCCGAGGAATTTCGACAAACCGTCGTGGCTGGCGAACAGGAAGGTAGCCACCACCACCAGGGCGATACCGCGCAGCGGCTGGTTGACTCCGGACAACGGTGTACTGGAACTCATGGGGCTCTCGGGCGATTGCCCCGGCATGGCGCCCGGGCATGGACGGATTCTAGAAGAGAAGCCACGGGGTGGACAAAGCATTGTGGTCCAATCAGTACATTCCGTTCGCTGATCGGCCACTTTCTCACATGTCCATCACCGCCCGCGATAATCGCTGGCCGTGAGAACGCAAACCTTGCTGTGCTCGACCCGCAGACCTTCAGTGCAGTCGCTGAGTCACCAGGAAGTTGCACAACAACGGCTCGTCATCCAGGACAATCTCCCGCACGGGACGTGGCAGGTCGCCCAGTACTGCCTGACAGAACGCCAGGGCCGGGGCATCCTCGCGATAACACCGCACCAACCAGTCGCCTTGACCCTGGCACAGCGTGCGCCGCGCTACCGCCAGGCCCACGCCCTGGCGGCGATATTTCTTGAGCACGAACAGGTCGGCCAGCTCCCAGGCGTCGATGCCGGTCAGTTCACTGCGCTCGATAAGCAGGAAGCCGGCGATGAAACCGTCCACCAGTATCAGGCTGGCGCTCCAGCCCGGGGTTTGCCAATAGCGAGTGAAGTGCGGCTCGTGGAGGTAGAAGCGCCCGTCCGCCTCGACATCTTCCTGCTCCCAGTCCGAGGACTCGTAGGCGTAGAATTGGTAGAGGTTGCGCACCAGGTCGGCATGCTCGGGGCCGGTCTGGAGCAGCTCGACAGGGAGTGTCATGAAACAGGCTCGATGAATGCGGGAGCGCGAGTCTACCTGGGCGCCCACGCGTTTGCAGCAGAGGCGGTATCGCATCCACCCTCGCGGCTCGCCGCCAAGACGATGGATGCGGGTTTGTCACGCCTGCGGCAGGGCCGCCACCGCGTCCACTTCCACCAGCATGCCGTCCAGCGCCAGGCGGGGCACCGGGATCAAGGTGCAGGTCGGGGTCATCCGGCCGCCCCAGGCATGCTCGGCCTCGGCCACCCACTGGCGCAGCCGTGCCTCGGAATGGTCAACCACCAGCAGGGTGAGCTTGCATACGTGCTCGAGCGTTGCCCCACGTGAAGCCAAGGCGATCTTCAGGTTCACCAGGGCCTGGCGCGCCTGCTCGTCGAAACGTGCCGACAACTTGCCTTGCAGGTCCTCGCCGCCCTGGCCGGCGATGTACAGCAGGCGGCTGCCCGCGCGTACCTCGGCGACGTGGGAATAGGCATTGCCACTGGGGTCGTAGAGCCCTTCTGGGTTGCTCAGGGCAAAGGCGGCTGGCTGGGTCATGGTATCGCTCCATCAATGGAAAGAGCGGCCGAGTATCAAACCTCAGGTTAAGTCGAGGTCAAGCCCCAGCCACGCCTTGATTGGCGCCTATTTTTCCTGCAGGACCGCCCTGCCCTTCACTGCCCGTGGTCCGCGCCAGGCCCAGAACAACAAGCCTGGGAAAGGTGCATAAACGACGAATACCACCCACAGCATCTTGCGCTCGGCGCGTCGATCACTGCCGATGATGTGCCAGATCGCCCAGATTTCCAGCAGGATAACGACGAGCGCGACAACGAACCAGATTGTTCCGATTTCCATGAGTCTTCTCCTATTGGCTGTACTGGCTTGGTCTTCCGCGCGCGCCGAGGGTTCACTCGGATCTTGTCCGACCCGCGGCCCACTGGCACAGTGACCGGCCGCCCTGCACCGCACCATGGAAGCCCTCATGCCATTCGATCCGACGCTGCTTGCCCAGGCCCGCCACGTGGTGGTGTTCACCGGTGCCGGGGTGTCGGCGGAAAGTGGCATCGCCACGTTTCGCGACAAGCTGAGCGGCCTGTGGGCGCGCTTCGATCCGGCGCAACTGGCCAGCGCCGAGGGCTTTCGCGCCGATCCGGCGCTGGTCTGGGGCTGGTACCAGATGCGCCGCGCCGGGATCGCCAAGGCCGAGCCCAACGCGGGTCACCTGGCCATCGCCGCGCTGGCCGCGCAGGTGCCGAAGCTGACCCTGGTGACGCAGAACGTCGACGACCTGCACGAACGCGCGGGCAGCCGTGCCGTGCTGCACTTGCATGGGCGGCTGAATGCCTTTCGCTGCCTGGACTGCGCGCGCCCGGCGGATGAGCCCGTGGCACTGCCCGAGGATGCCGTACACGGCCGCCGCATCGAGCCGCCGCGCTGCGCTTGCTGCGCCGGGCCGTTGCGCCCCGGGGTGGTGTGGTTTGGCGAGATGTTGCCCGAGGCGGTGCTGGAGCAGGCCTTCGCCGCCGCGCGACAGTGCGATGTACTGCTGTCGGTAGGCACCTCAGGCCTGGTACAGCCGGCGGCCTCGATACCTCGCATGGCACTGGCGGCAGGGGCGACGGTGGTGCATGTCAATCCGCAGCCTGTGCCCTGCGAGCATCCGCGGGCGTTCATGCTGCCCGGCAAGGCAGGTGAGGTGCTGCCGCAACTGCTGCGCCAGGCCTTCGCCTGAGCTACCGGGCAGGCCGGTTCAGCGGCCAGCCTGGTCCAACGCCGCCTTCAGGGCATCGGCATCGGCGTAGCTGTTGCGCGCTGCCACCACGCCGTGATCCAGCGCCAGCCACAGCACCTTGCCCTCATCCCCGGCATAGCGGCTGGCAACCCGACCATTGCGGTCAAGCAGTACCCGGTAGCTGTAGTCGCGCATGGCAGGGATGGCGAACAGCTTGCTGATCAACGCCGGCATGCGCTGGATATCCGCGACGAACACGGCGTGCCGCGCCTCCAGGTAGCCTTTGGGCTGTTCGGCCAGCGCCGCCTTGACCAGCTTGGCACCGTCCATGTCGCGGGCGACCAGCAGGATGCGGGTATCGGCCCCCAGGCTGTAGGGCTGGTCGTACTGATCGAGCAACGTCCAGGGCGCGAGGGTTTCGCCGGGTTGCGCGGCGTGGGCCACGAGCGCCAACAGGCTGAGCAGAAGTGCGGCGGCGTATTTCATGAGGATCAGGTCCGGTTTGTGGGGGCCGTCAGCATAGCCCAACCCGCCGTGCCTGACAGGCTCAACGCAACTGCCCGGCAATCAGCCCCGCGGCAATCAGGATCATCACCGCGCCGGACAACCGCCCCACGGCCTGCGCCGCGGCAGGCCGGGTGCGTAGCACGGCCTTGGCGCCGTAGCCGACCATCAGGTAGATCACCAGCGAACTGCCCAGGTGCACCAAGCCCAGCAGCAGGATCTGCAGAGGCAACGGCCAGCTCGACTGCGGGTCGGTGAACTGCGGCAGCAAGGCCAGGAACAACAGGAACACCTTGGGGTTGAGGCCGCTGACGCACAGGCCCTTGAATGCCCAGCGCGACCCCGAGTCCTGCCCACCAGCCGCGCCGGCCTCGGGCACCGCCGGGCTCAGCAGCAGGTTGCCGCCCAGCCACAGCAGGTACACGCACCCAGCCAGGGTCAGCAAGGTCAACGCCAGCGGGTGACCGGCGATCAGACTACCGACCCCGGCTGCCACCACCAGGGTGACGAGCAGATGCCCCGACAACATGCCCGCCACCGCCGGCACGACCCAACGCCCACGCATGCCGGCCGAGATGGCGTAGGCCCAGTCGGCGCCGGGGGTGATCACGAACAGCAGGGAAACGGCCCAGAACGCCGTCAGTACACTCATGGCCATTTCGAGCCTTCCTTTCACACAGGTTTCGATGAAGAAAGACTACGGATATCGCCCGGGGATTTTATTTCGTATATTTCCCGGAACAAGCCAAACAATGGAAGAATCTTCCTAATGGATCGAATCGATCGCAAGATCCTTGCCGAGCTGCAAAAAGACGGGCGCCTGTCGGTGACCGAACTGGCCGAGCGCGTGGGCTTGAGCCTGTCGCCCTGCCACCGGCGCCTCAAGGCACTGGAGGACACAGGCGCCATTCTCGGTTATCACGCCCGCCTGGCCCCGGCGGCCCTGGGCTTGAATTTCGCCGCGCTGGTATTCGTGACCCTGCGCGAGGTGACCCGCCAGCCGGTGGCGGACTTCGAGGCGGCGCTGGCCGAGATCCCGCAGATCGTCGAGGCCCAGCGCCTGTTCGGCGACCCCGACTACCTGCTGCACGTGGTGGCCAGGGACCTGCCGGCCTTCCAGAAGCTGTATGACGAGCAACTGACCAGCATTCCCAATGTGAAGCGCCTGAGTTCGACGCTGGTGATGAAGGAAGTGATTCAGGACCGGCTGCTGCCGATGTGACCCTGCGCCGCTGGCCGAGTACAGCCTACAGGCAGGTGGCGGCTGCCGCGCGTCGGCGCAGGGCCATGCCGTCGTTCTTCTGCGCGTAGTAGTCCACCCGCGTGCCGCCGGCCTGGGCATAGACGTCGACGAACGACTCGGCCTCGCGGGTGTACACGGTGAAACCACCTTGCTTGCGGGCCTCCAGGTAGCCGCTGGCGTCGACCCCGAAGGTGTTTTCTTCCTGCCAGCTGAACTGAATGCACTGTGCCACCAGATCCGGCGTCTTGTGCGAATCCAACTGCGCGGTGGGTGCGCCGTTGCGCGCCGCTTCCATGGTCGACGATGCACAGCCCGCCAGCAGCAGCGCCACGGTGATCGGCAGAATTGCTCGCATGTTCCATCCTCGGGACAAAAAAAGAAGGTGACTCTAGCACTGCCGGGGCACGAGTGTGGTGTTTCACAAATAACGACCATAACTCGCGGCGATTTTTGGTCGTATTTGCAAAACATCACACTAGGTGAATCGCCGCTGCCGTTCATCGCCGCCGCAATAAAATCTTGCGCGACAAAGAACCAAACTGATCGCCTCGTGTCTCAGGAGGTACCGCGTAAACCGTTGCGGATCAAGGACCTATAACGTGATGAAACGCCTTGCAAGCCTTTCCATGATCGCCACCCTGCTGCTGCTCGGCGGCTGCTACAGCAATCATTACCACGACGATGACGATGGCTGGCGCGACCGTGACCGCGGCCACCGTCACCACCATCGCCATGACCGCGACGATGACGACCGCCAGTACCGTGACCGCTACTACCGCTGAAGCGTCCTTGCAACCCTGACTCGCCGCGAGCGTGCGGCAATCTACCCCTGATGATTCCCCTGAGGTTCATAACATGCGTCTGACTCTGCCTTCCCTCGCTCTCGGCCTGCTGCTCTGCCAGGGCGCTTTCGCCGGTGACGGCACCGCGGCCATCGGCGGCGGCCTGGGTGGCGCCCTTGGCAACGTCGTGGGCAAACAGATCGGCGGCAGCGCCGGCGCGGCGATCGGCGCCGGCCTCGGTGGCGCGGCCGGCAGCGCGGTAGGCGCGCGCAAGGGCAACCGTACCGAGGCGGCCATCGGCGGCGGCCTGGGCTCGGCGGGCGGTTCGCTGATCGGCGGCAAACTTGGCGGCTCCAACGGTTCGACCATCGGTGCCGGCCTGGGCGGCGCGGCTGGTGGCGCCATCGGTAACCACATGGGCGACAACAACCGCAAGCACAAGCGTCGCCACTGATCCCAACGGTCGAAGGCTCGAAGCGAATCAGCAAAAGGCGGCTGCCCCTTAAGGGACAGCCGCCTTTTTCTTTGGCGCGATTTCAGCGCTAGGCAACGCTCTGCAGAAATTCATGAATCAAAGGAATGACGGCAATCCAATAAATCGTTTGCGGATACCCCCTGCACGCTTCGATATTCACGCCATCGAATCACAGGCGCCGCGCACATGAATCAGCCAAGCATCAGCCAGTCCATTGCCATCGTTCACCCGATCACGCTTTCCCATGGTCGCAATGCCGAAGTCTGGGATATCACCGGCAAGCGCTACATCGACTTCGTCGGCGGCATTGGCGTGCTCAACCTGGGCCACTGCAATCCGGCGGTAGTCGAAGCGATCCAGCAGCAGGCCACGCGCCTGACCCACTACGCCTTCAACGCGGCGCCCCACGGCCCCTACCTGGAGCTCATGGAGCGCCTGTGTGAATTCGTCCCGGTCAGCTACCCGTTGGCCGGCATGCTCACCAACAGCGGCGCGGAAGCGGCGGAAAACGCGCTGAAGGTCGCCCGGGGCGCCACTGGCAAGCGCGCCGTCGTCGCCTTCGACGGCGGCTTCCATGGCCGCACCCTGGCCACCCTCAACCTCAATGGCAAGGTAGCCCCGTACAAGCAACGCGTGGGGGAACTGCCAGGCCCGGTCTATCACCTGCCCTACCCCAGCCCGGACACCGGGGTGAGCTGCGAACAGGCGCTCAAGGCCATGGAACGCCTGTTCAGCGTGGAGTTGGCGGTGGAGGACGTGGCGGCGTTCATCTTCGAGCCGGTGCAGGGTGAAGGTGGTTTCCTCGCCCTTGATCCAAGCTTCGCCCAGGCCTTGCGCCGCTTTTGCGACAGCCACGGGATACTGATCATCGTCGACGAGATCCAGTCCGGCTTTGGCCGCACCGGGCAGCGTTTCGCCTTCCCCCGACTGGGTATCGAGCCGGACCTGCTGCTGCTGGCCAAGAGCATCGCCGGTGGCATGCCCCTGGGCGCGGTGGTCGGCCGCCGGGAGATCATGGACTCGCTGCCCAAGGGCGGCCTGGGCGGCACCTACTCGGGCAATCCGATCGCCTGTGCGGCGGCCTTGGCGAGCATTGCGCAGATGACCGACGACAACCTCGCCACCTGGGGCGAACGCCAGGAACAGGCCATCGTCGCACGCCATGCGCGCTGGAAAGCTGCAGGGTTGCCCAGCTCGCTCGGCCGCCTGACCGGGGTCGGCGCCATGCGCGGGCTGGAGTTCGTCAACGGCGATGGCAGCCCGGCACCGGCGCAACTGACCAAGGTGCTGGAGGCGGCGCGTGCCAAGGGGTTGCTGCTGATGCCAAGTGGCAAGGCGCGGCATATCATCCGCCTGTTGGCGCCACTGACCATCGAGGCCGAGCTGCTCGAGGAAGGACTGGATATTCTCGAGCAGTGCCTGGCTGAACTGGGGTAAGGCTTACAGGCCCAGCTCTTCGGGGGTGGGCATGTCGCATTCGAAGGCGATCCAGCCGCCTTCGAGTTCGGCATGGCCGTTGACGATCAGGCCGTAGTAAGTAAGGCCATTTTCCAACGTGACGCAGATGTGCGTGGCGCCTTTTTCCGGTGCCGCGAGTGTCCCGACGAAATGCACCTTCTTCAGCACTTCGGTTACCGCCTCCAGGCCCACGCGCATGTTGCTGTTCTCCGAAGCCTCGGTATCGCCCCCACGGTCTTCGGCGCTGACGGTCACGGTGGCGATGTAGGGGTATTTGCTGCTCAAGCGGGGTTACCTCGGGGTATGGGGCTGGAAATGGGTGACAAGAGTACGGCAGACGCTCGGGGTTGTCTCTATCGGCTCATCGCGGGGCAGGCCCGCTTCCACGGGAGGCCCTGCGACCTGGCCGACATGGCCTCGCGGGCGCCGATCTGTTAGGGTGCCCGCCGATGCACGCCACACCACGCGAGGATACCGAGTGAGCGCAGAACAACCCCTGATCGCCGACCTGTTCGAGGTCGACAAACGCCTGACCCTCAAGCCCGTCGTGGACTTCAACGCCTACCTGCGTAACGCCTTCGGCGACGGCTCCTGCCGCTGCCACCGCTGCGTCGAGGGCAATGGCGACGAGGGCAGCTACAGCCACCGCCACAGCTTCGAACTGGAAGGCCGCACCCTGCACCGACGCTTTGCCAGCACCGCCGGCAGCGACGTGTTGATGGTGCTGAAGAAGGCCTGGCTGTCCTACACCAAGGCCGAACTGATCACCGTCGGCGCGCTGGACATGGCTACCCTCAAGGCCTTCACCGACGCGACCCTGCACGAACGCCTGCTGGCCCTGCTGCCGGCCAGCGGCCTGGCGCGTGAAGCCGAGGGCCAATGGCAGCTGCAGGTGCTTGCCGACTGACGGTCGCCCCGGCAGGATTCTCCCGCTCTGCTACCTTGGGAGAATCCTCACCCGCAGGTGACCCGCCATGGCCCGCACGACTCCCATCGAGCTGTACCGCAATATCGGCATTGTCGCTCACGTGGATGCCGGCAAGACCACCACCACCGAACGGATCCTGTTCTACACCGGGGTCAACCACAAGATGGGCGAGGTGCACGACGGCGCCGCGACCATGGACTGGATGGCTCAGGAGCAGGAGCGCGGCATCACCATCACCTCGGCGGCCACCACGGCCTTCTGGCAGGGCTCGACCAAGCAGTTCGAGCACAAGTACCGCTTCAATATCATCGACACCCCCGGCCACGTCGACTTCACCATCGAGGTGGAGCGCTCGCTGCGCGTGCTCGATGGCGCGGTGGTGGTATTCAGCGGCGCCGACGGGGTCGAGCCACAGTCCGAGACGGTGTGGCGCCAAGCCAACAAGTACCATGTGCCGCGCCTGGCCTATATCAACAAGATGGACCGCCAGGGTGCGGACTTCCTACGCGTTGTAAAGCAGATCGACCAGCGCCTGGGCCACCACCCGGTACCGATCCAGCTGGCCATCGGCAGCGAGGAAAACTTCATCGGCCAGATCGACCTGGTGAAGATGAAAGCCATCTACTGGAACGACGCAGACAACGGCACCAGCTACCGCGAAGAAGAGATTCCCGCCGAACTGCAGGCACTGGCGGACGAATGGCGCGCGCACATGATCGAAGCCGCCGCCGAGGCCAATGACGAACTGACGGTGAAATTCCTCGAAGGTGAAGAGCTGACCGTCGACGAGATCAAGGCCGCCCTGCGCCAACGCACCATCGCCAACGAAATCGTCCCGACCATCCTCGGCTCGTCATTCAAGAACAAGGGCGTGCCGCTGATGCTCGACGCGGTGATCGACTACCTGCCCGCCCCGTCCGAAATCCCGGCGATCAAGGGCACCGACCCGGACGATGAAGAGAAGCACCTGGAACGCCACGCCGACGACAAGGAGCCGTTTTCGGCGCTGGCCTTCAAGATCGCCACCGACCCGTTCGTCGGCACCCTGACCTTCGCCCGGGTATATTCGGGCGTGCTCAGCTCGGGCAATGCGGTGCTCAACTCGGTCAAGGGCAAGAAGGAGCGCATCGGCCGCATGGTGCAGATGCACGCCAACCAGCGCGCCGAGATCAAGGACGTGTGCGCCGGCGATATCGCCGCACTGATCGGCATGAAGGACGTGACCACTGGCGACACCCTGTGCGACATGGACAAGCCGATAATCCTCGAACGCATGGACTTCCCCGACCCAGTGATTTCCGTGGCAGTGGAGCCAAAAACCAAGGCCGACCAGGAAAAAATGGGCATCGCCCTGGGCAAGCTGGCCCAGGAGGACCCGTCGTTCCGGGTCAAGACCGACGAGGAAACCGGCCAGACCATCATCTCCGGCATGGGCGAGCTGCACCTGGACATCATCGTCGACCGTATGCGCCGCGAGTTCAACGTCGAAGCCAATATCGGCAAGCCGCAGGTGGCGTACCGCGAGAAGATCCGCAACACCTGCGAGATCGAAGGGCGTTTCGTGCGCCAATCGGGCGGGCGCGGCCAGTACGGCCATTGCTGGATCCGCTTCGCCCCGGGCGACGAAGGCAAGGAAGGCCTGGAGTTCATCAACGAGATCGTCGGCGGCGTGGTGCCGCGCGAGTACATCCCGGCGATCCAGAAAGGCATCGAGGAGCAGATGAAGAACGGCGTGCTTGCCGGCTACCCGTTGATCAACCTGAAGGCGGCGGTGTTCGACGGCTCGTACCACGACGTCGACTCCAACGAGATGGCCTACAAGATTGCCGCCTCCATGGCCACCAAACAGCTTTCGCAGAAAGGTGGCGCGGTGCTGCTGGAGCCGGTGATGAAGGTCGAGGTGGTGACGCCCGAGGAGTACCAGGGCGATATCCTCGGCGACCTGAGCCGGCGCCGGGGCATGATCCAGGATGGCGACGAGACCCCGGCCGGCAAGGTGATCCGTGCCGAGGTGCCGCTGGGCGAAATGTTCGGCTACGCCACCTCGATGCGCTCGATGACCCAGGGCCGGGCGAGTTTCTCGATGGAGTTCACGCGCTACGCCGAGGCGCCGGCAAGCATTGCCGATGGCATCGTGAAGAAGAATCGCGGGGAGTAAGCCTTTCTCCTATAACGGCGCTATCGCCGGCAAGCCGGCTCCCACAGGTACTGCAAAGTTCTTGAGTGCAGTGACAATCCTGTGGGAGCCGGTTTGCCGGCGATAGGATCGGTGCAGGCGACCATTGCCTTCAATGCTGCTCCCCCGCCCGCTTCAACAGCTTCTTGCAGCGCTCGGAAAGGTGCACCACCCGCAACTGCTTGCCCGCCTTGGCATAGCGCTCGCGCAGGGTCTTCAGCGCCGCGATCGCCGAATAATCGACAAAGCTCAGGTGCTGGCAATCCAGCGTGACCTTGGCCGGGTCGTTGGCCGGGTCGAACTGGTTGAGAAACGGTGTGGTCGAGGCGAAGAACAGCGTGCCGTGCACCTGGTAATGCTTGCTGCCCTCGGCGTCCTCATGACTGTCGGCATACAGCTCGCGCGCGTGCTGCCAGGCAAAATTGATGGCCGCGATGACGATACCGAACAGCACCGCCGTGGCCAGGTCGGTGAACACCGTGACCACGGTCACGGCGAGGATCGCCAGCACATCGCTCACCGGCACCTTGTGCAGCACCCGTAGCGATGCCCAGGCGAAGGTCTGCTGGGCCACCACGAACATCACCCCGACCAGCGCCGCCAGCGGAATACGCTCGATCAACGGCGACAGGAACAGCACGAACAGCAGGATCATCACCCCCGCTACCACGCCCGACAGTCGGCCACGGCCATTGGAGCTGAGATTGATCACGGTCTGGCCGATCATCGCGCAGCCACCCATGCCGCCGCACAGGCCCGAGACCATGTTGGCCGCACCCAGGGCCACGCACTCGCGATCCGGATAGCCACGGCTCTCGGTGATCTCGTCGGTGAGGTTGAGGGTCAGCAGGGTTTCCAGCAGGCCGACCATGGCCATCAGCACCGCATAGGGCGCGATGATCTTCAGGGTCTCGAGGTTCCAGGGGATGTCCGGCAGCGTAAGTGTCGGCAGGCCGCCGGCGATGTGCGCCATATCGCCGAGGGTGCGGGTTGGCAGGCCCAGCAGATAGACCAGCAGGCCGACGCCGAGGATTGCCACCAGAGCCGGCGGCACGGCGCGGGTCAGCCTGGGAAGCACATAGACCACCAGCATGGTCAACGCCACCAGGCCGATCATCAGGTACAGCGGCGCACCGCTGAGCCAGTGCTCGCCTTCCTTGAAGTGCTCCAGCTGGGCCAGGGCGATGACGATAGCCAGGCCGTTGACGAAGCCGAGCATCACCGGGTACGGCACCAGGCGTACCAGCTTGCCCAGGCGCAGCGCGCCGAACAGGATCATCACCAGCCCGCCCAGCAGCACCGTGGCCAGCAGGTACTGGACGCCGTGCTGTACCACCAGGGCGACGATGACCACCGCCATCGAACCGGCGGCGCCGGAGATCATCCCCGGTCGGCCGCCGAACAGCGCGGTCAGGGTACAGATGATGAAGGCGCCGTACAGGCCCATCAGCGGGTTGAGGTGGGCCACCAGGGCGAAAGCTATGCACTCCGGCACCAGGGCGAAAGAAGTGGTGAGGCCGGCGAGCAGGTCGGCGCGTAGGCGTACGGGTTTCATGGGGGTCCTGTAAGCAGCCCCGGCATTACGCTGCGTGGGAGCGTAATGCCGAGGGAATGAGCTTGAAATCGAGGGCCGCGATGTTACGGAATTTACCTGACTGCAACCACTGAAAAGCCGACCTGTGCATGCCGCTGTGATCCACGACCAGCAAGATGCCGACAAATTTGCCATCATGTCCATTCCACCCGCGGAGATCATGGACATGCCGCTACGCCCCCTCCTCGCCTCGCTGCTGCTGGCCGCCAGCCTTACGGCCCAGGCCGCCACCGAGGTCATTGCCCTGCAACATCGCAGCAGCGCCGAACTGCTGCCCGCCGCCCAGTCCTTCCTTGGCAAGGACGGCAGCGTCAGCACCTTCGAGGACAAGCTGATCGTCAACGCCAGCCAGGAACGCATCGACGACCTGCGCGCCCTGCTGCAACAGCTCGATACCGCGCCCAAACGCCTGCTGATCAGCGTCGACAACAACGACAGCAACTTCCAGGACAACCGCGGCAACGCCCGCGTGATCCGCTACGGCACAGCCAACCGCGAAGGCGGCATGCAGCAGGTGCAGGCCAGCGACGGCCAGCCGGCACTGATCCAGGTGGGCCATAGCATCCCTGTCACCAGTAGCTCCACCGATGGTTACGGGCGTATCCAGAACAACACCGAATACCGCAACGTGACCCAGGGTTTCTACGTCACGCCACGCCTTAGCGGCGATACGGTTCGCCTGCAAATCAGCACCAATAACGATCGAATGAGCCAGGAACGTGCCGATGTAGTGAAAGTGCAGAGCACCGACACGACCGTTACCGGCAAGCTCGGCGAGTGGATCACCCTGGCCGGGTTCAACCAGCAGAGCCAGTCCGAGCGTAGCGCGTCAAGCCTCACTTACAGCACCCAGCGCGGTGAAAACATGACTTTGCGGGTCAAAGTCGACCTTCTCGACTGACCCCAGGTAATTCAAGGCCTCGACCAAGGGCCTTGAAACTGACCGCCAAGTCGCATTAGACCAAAGATGTAGTAAGCATAAAAAAGCACTACAAAATGTTTGACAGGCTCTTTTCGCCAAGGGCATGATGGCCTCGCTCCCGCTAATCAGAGGCCCTGGCAAGGGTCTTCGAGGTGCGCTCCTCCCACCGTGGAGGCACCTCGTGTCCATACGGCCCACAAGGCGGTTCGACGGGATTGCGACTGCAACGAAGAAGTTGTCCCGAGGGACGGAAGCGCATCACCGCAGTTCTGGCAATCGCGTCGCACCGCAGCAAGGCATCCACGAGCCAACCTGCAGGGCACACCTTCGCCTGGCCTGCCCACCCTTCCCCTTCGCACTTCCCCGTTCGCCGCCGCACTCCCCCGGACAGCACAGCCTGGCCCTCTGACCCGCGTATCCGAGCATCAGCACAATTACACTCAAGATCGATGCGACGAGGTTTATTTCCATGGCACTGACACGCGAACAGCAAATTGCAGCCCTCGAGAAAGACTGGGCCGAGAACCCGCGCTGGAAAGGCGTGACCCGTACCTACACCGCCGCCGATGTCGTTCGCCTGCGTGGCTCCCTGCAGCCGGAGCACACCCTGGCTCGCCAGGGCGCGGAAAAACTGTGGAAGCTGGTCACCCAAGGTGCCCACCCGTCCTTCCGCCCTGAAAAAGATTTCGTCAACTGCATGGGCGCCCTGACCGGCGGCCAGGCTGTGCAACAGGTCAAGGCTGGCATCCAGGCCATCTACCTGTCCGGCTGGCAGGTTGCCGCCGACAACAACTCGGCCGAGTCGATGTACCCCGACCAATCGCTGTACCCGGTCGACTCGGTGCCGACCGTAGTCAAGCGCATCAACAACTCGTTCCGCCGCGCAGACCAGATCCAGTGGAAAGCCGGCAAGAACCCAGGTGACGAGGGCTACATCGACTACTTCGCACCGATCGTGGCCGACGCAGAAGCCGGTTTCGGCGGCGTGCTGAATGCCTACGAGCTGATGAAGAACATGATCGAAGCGGGCGCCGCCGGCGTGCACTTCGAAGACCAGCTGGCCTCGGTGAAAAAATGCGGCCACATGGGCGGCAAGGTACTGGTCCCGACCCAGGAAGCCGTACAGAAGCTCGTGGCTGCACGTCTGGCCGCCGACGTTGCCGGTGTGCCGACCATCATCCTGGCCCGTACCGACGCCAACGCCGCCGACCTGCTGACCAGCGACTGCGATCCGTACGACCAGCCGTTCGTGATCGGCGACCGTACCCGTGAAGGCTTCTACAAAGTCCGCGCCGGCCTCGATCAGGCCATCTCCCGCGGCCTGGCCTACGCGCCGTATGCCGACCTGATCTGGTGCGAAACCGCCAAGCCGGACCTGGACGAAGCCCGTCGCTTCGCCGAAGCAATCAAGAAGGAATACCCGGACCAACTGCTGTCTTACAACTGCTCGCCTTCCTTCAACTGGAAGAAGAACCTGGACGACGCCACCATCGCCAAGTTCCAGCGGGAGCTGTCGGCCATGGGCTACAAGCACCAGTTCATCACCCTGGCCGGCATCCACAACATGTGGCACGGCATGTTCAACCTGGCGCACGACTACGCCCGCAACGACATGACCGCCTACGTGAAGCTGCAGGAGCAGGAATTCGCTGACGCCAGCAAAGGCTACACCTTCGTGGCGCACCAGCAGGAAGTCGGCACCGGCTACTTCGATGACATGACCACCGTGATCCAGGGTGGCGCTTCGTCGGTTACCGCACTGACTGGTTCGACAGAGGAAGAGCAGTTCCACTGAGTCTGGTGAACTGCTGAACAGGAAGGCCCGGGGCTTGTGAAAGTCCTGGGCCTTTCTTATTGCCTGTACCGACCCTTTCGCGGGGCACAGGCAATACCGCAGATCAGGTCTATGCTTGTGGCTACCCAGCCGCAAGGACCGCCCATGCCTCGTCCAAGCCACCTGATCCTGATCGCCGTCGCAGCCGCTGCCCTCTATATATACGCACTGGCCAGCGACAACGCCCTGCTCGGCCTCCTGAGCAAACCCATCCCGGTCCTGAGCCTGATCGCCTGGCTGGGCAGTACGCCCACCACGCCCTACCGTCGCTGGATCATGATCGGCCTGGCCTTCTCGGTACTCGGCGACATCCTCCTGGCCATCCCCCGCGACCTGTTCGTGTTCGGCCTGGCCGCGTTCCTTTGCGCCCACCTGGCGTACCTTCGCGGTTACTGCAGCCTGACCCAACGCCCGGCCTACCCCTCACTGGCCTTCGCACTGCTGGTGGGCGCCTCGCTGTTCGGCCTGCTCGCCAGCCACGGCCTGGGCCCACTGCTGATCCCGGTGGCGCTGTATGCCCTTGCGATCTGCTGCATGCTCTGGCGCGCCCTGGCGTGTGGCGGTGTCGCCGCAATGGGTGCCTGCGCCTTCGTGTTCTCCGACAGCCTGATCGGCATCGACCGCTTCGTCAGCCCGTTCGCCGCTGCCGAGTACCTGATCATCCTGTCCTACTGGCTCGGCCAGTGGCTCATTGCCGCGTCGGTCAGCCGCGGCGCAAACGACAAAGTATTGATCCAGAGCGGTACCCGCAGCATCGGAAGCTGCTAGAACGAGAGTTTTTCGCATTTGCAAGTGGGCAGATCGGCTGATGAACTTTGCAAGGCCCAGAACAGCTAAAACAATACAGCCCATATCAAATGATATTAATTATCATTACGCAACTAGTCAGTCATTACGCGGGGTAAGAAACATAATTAACAAATCCGCGTGCAATGCCCGAAACTCAAGGCTTTCAGCCAGTTACGAAAGATTTTTGTTCTTAAACCTACGAATAAATTTGCAACGGAAATTTTACTTGCACTGGGTTTACCCATAAAATCAGCGCGATTGATTCAGCTGCGACATTTGGTCACTGCGTCTGCGACACCACGTCGCCGCTCTACTTATTTCAGACTGCAGAGCTGGGTCTCTGTATAAGGATTTCTAGCATGTCCGATTCGGCAGGACTCATCGCCCACAACTGGGGCTTTGCCATCTTCCTCCTGGGTGTCGTCGGCCTGTGTGCCTTCATGCTCGGCCTGTCCAGCCTGCTCGGTAGCAAGGCCTGGGGTCGCGCCAAGAACGAACCCTTCGAATCCGGCATGCTGCCCGTTGGCAGTGCCCGCCTGCGCCTGTCCGCCAAATTCTATCTGGTCGCGATGCTGTTCGTGATCTTCGATATCGAAGCCCTCTTCCTGTATGCATGGTCTGTGTCCGTCCGCGAAAGCGGCTGGACCGGATTCGTCGAAGCACTCGTTTTCATAGCAATTCTGTTGGCAGGTCTTGTCTACCTATGGCGCGTCGGGGCGCTCGATTGGGCTCCCGAAGGTCGCCGCAAGCGGCAAGCGAAGCTGAAACAATGAGGCTTTGGCATGCAATACAATCTCACCAGAATCGATCCGGACGCACCTAACGAGCAGTATCCGGTCGGTGAGCGGGAAACCGTCACCGATCAACTGCTGGAAGACCAGGTCCACAAGAACATCTACATGGGGAAACTCGAGGATGTGCTGCGTGGCGCGGTCAACTGGGGTCGCAAGAACTCCCTCTGGCCGTACAACTTCGGCCTTTCCTGCTGCTACGTGGAAATGACCACGGCCTTCACGGCACCCCACGACATCGCCCGCTTCGGCGCCGAAGTCATCCGGGCCTCGCCGCGTCAGGCCGACTTCATGGTCATCGCCGGTACCTGCTTCGTGAAGATGGCGCCGATCATCCAGCGCCTGTACGAGCAGATGCTCGAGCCCAAGTGGGTCATCTCCATGGGTTCGTGCGCCAACTCCGGCGGCATGTACGACATCTACTCGGTCGTTCAGGGGGTCGACAAGTTCCTCCCCGTGGACGTGTACGTGCCTGGCTGCCCGCCGCGCCCCGAGGCGTTCCTGCAAGGCTTGATGCTGCTGCAGGAATCGATCGGCCAGGAGCGACGCCCGCTTTCCTGGGTTGTTGGCGATCAAGGCATCTACCGTGCCGAGATGCCCGCCCAGAAAGACCTGCGTCGCGAACAGCGTATCGCGGTAACCAACCTGCGCAGCCCCGACGAAGTCTGATCCAGCGACCTGCCGCCCGCTCCCCCAGGAGCCGGCGGCCTGGCTTCATTCTTAACGTTGACCCAAAGCGACCGAGACCATGACAGCGGACAACGCTATTTATATTCCGCCTTACAAGGCTGACGACCAGGATGTGGTCGTCGAACTGCACAACCGATTCGGCGCCGACGCTTTCGTCGCCCAGGAAACCCGCACCGGCATGCCGGTACTGTGGGTAAAGCGTGCCCAGCTCAAAGAAGTACTTTCCTTCCTGCGCAACGTCGCCAAGCCGTACAGCATGCTGTACGACCTGCACGGCGTCGACGAGCGCCTGCGCACCCAGCGCCGCGGCCTGCCGGCCGCCGACTTCAGCGTGTTCTACCACCTGCTGTCGGTCGAGCGTAACAGCGACGTGATGATCAAGGTGTCGCTGAGCGAAGGCGACCTCAACCTGCCGACCGTCACCGGTATCTGGCCCAACGCCAACTGGTACGAGCGTGAAGTCTGGGACATGTTCGGCATCGACTTCGCCGGCCACCCGCACCTGAGCCGCATCATGATGCCGCCGACCTGGGAAGGTCACCCGCTGCGCAAGGACTACCCGGCCCGCGCCACCGAATTCGACCCCTACAGCCTGACCCTGGCCAAGCAGCAGCTTGAAGAGGAATCGGCACGTTTCAATCCGGAAGCCTGGGGCATGAAGCGTTCGGGCGCCAACGAGGACTACATGTTCCTCAACCTCGGCCCCAACCACCCTTCGGCCCACGGTGCCTTCCGTATCGTCCTGCAGCTGGACGGCGAAGAGATCGTCGACTGCGTGCCGGACATCGGCTACCACCACCGTGGTGCCGAGAAGATGGCCGAACGTCAGTCGTGGCACAGCTTCATCCCCTACACCGACCGTATCGACTACCTCGGCGGGGTGATGAACAACCTGCCGTACGTACTGGCGGTAGAGAAGCTGGCCGGCATCCAGGTGCCGCAGAAGGTCGACGTGATCCGCATCATGCTCGCCGAATTCTTCCGCATCACCAGCCACCTGCTGTTCCTGGGCACCTATATCCAGGACGTCGGCGCCATGACCCCGGTGTTCTTCACCTTCACCGACCGCCAACGCGCCTACACCGTGATCGAGGCGATCACCGGTTTCCGCCTGCACCCGGCCTGGTACCGCATCGGTGGCGTCGCCCACGACCTGCCGCGCGGCTGGGACAAGCTGGTCAAGGACTTCGTCGAATGGCTGCCCAAGCGCCTCGACGAATACACCAAGGCCGCCCTGCAGAACAGCATCCTCAAGGGCCGTACCATCGGCGTTGCCGCGTACAACACCAAGGAAGCCCTGGCCTGGGGCACCACCGGTGCCGGCCTGCGCTCCACCGGTTGCGACTTCGACCTGCGTAAAGCCCGCCCCTACTCCGGCTACGAGAACTTCGAATTCGAAGTACCGCTGGCCCACAACGGCGATGCCTATGACCGCTGCATGGTCCGTGTCGAGGAGATGCGCCAGAGTATCCGCATCATCGACCAGTGCCTGCGCAACATGCCGGAAGGCCCGTACAAGGCGGACCACCCGCTGACCACGCCGCCGCCGAAAGAGCGCACCCTGCAGCACATCGAGACCTTGATCACCCACTTCCTGCAAGTCTCGTGGGGCCCGGTCATGCCGGCCAACGAGTCGTTCCAGATGATCGAGGCGACCAAGGGCATCAACAGTTACTACCTGACGAGCGATGGCGGCACCATGAGCTACCGCACCCGGATCCGTACCCCGAGCTATCCGCACCTGCAGCAGATCCCTTCGGTGATCAAAGGCAGCATGGTTGCGGACCTGATCGCGTACCTGGGCAGTATCGACTTCGTTATGGCTGACGTGGACCGCTAAGCATGAACAGCACGCTTATCCAAACCGACCGTTTCGCCCTGAGCGAAACCGAGCGCTCGGCCATCGAGCACGAGATGCATCACTACGAGGACCCGCGCGCGGCGTCCATCGAAGCCCTGAAAATCGTGCAGAAAGAGCGCGGCTGGGTGCCGGACGGCGCCATCTACGCCATCGGCGAAGTGCTGGGCATCCCCGCCAGCGACGTCGAGGGTGTGGCCACCTTCTACAGCCAGATCTTCCGCCAGCCGGTCGGCCGCCACATCATCCGCGTATGCGACAGCATGGTCTGCTACATCGGCGGCCATGAATCGGTGGTCAGCCAGATCCAGAGCGAGCTGGGCATCGGCCTCGGCCAGACCACCGCGGACGGGCGCTTCACCCTGCTGCCGGTGTGCTGCCTGGGCAACTGCGACAAGGCCCCGGCGCTGATGATCGACGACGACACCTTTGGCGACGTGCAACCTGCCGGCGTCTCCAAGCTGCTGGAGGGTTACGTATGACCATCACTTCCTTCGGCCCGGCCAACCGCATTGCGCGCAGCGCCGAAACCCACCCGCTGACCTGGCGCCTGCGCGACGACGGCGAGCCGGTCTGGCTGACCGAGTACGAGTCCAAGAACGGCTATGCCGCCGCGCGCAAGGCGCTGGCCGACATGTCCGCCGACGACATCGTGCAGAGCGTCAAGGACTCCGGCCTCAAGGGCCGGGGCGGCGCGGGCTTCCCCACTGGCGTGAAGTGGGGCCTGATGCCCAAAGACGAATCCATGAACATCCGCTACCTGCTGTGCAACGCGGATGAAATGGAGCCCAACACCTGGAAGGACCGCATGCTGATGGAGCAACAGCCCCATCTGCTGGTCGAGGGCATGCTGATCAGCGCCCGCGCCCTGAAGGCCTACCGTGGCTACATCTTCCTGCGTGGCGAGTACACCACCGCGGCGAAGAACCTCAACCGCGCCATCGATGAAGCCAAGGCCGCCGGCCTGCTGGGCAAGAACATCCTCGGTTCCGGTTTCGACTTCGAGCTGTTCGTGCACACCGGTGCCGGGCGTTACATCTGCGGTGAAGAGACCGCGTTGATCAACTCCCTCGAAGGCCGTCGCGCCAACCCGCGCTCCAAGCCGCCCTTCCCTGCCGCCGTAGGCGTGTGGGGCAAGCCGACCTGCGTTAACAACGTCGAAACCCTGTGCAACGTGCCGGCCATCGTCGCCAACGGCAACGACTGGTACAAGTCGCTGGCCCGCGAAGGCAGCGAAGACCACGGCACCAAGCTGATGGGCTTCTCCGGCAAGGTGAAGAACCCGGGCCTGTGGGAGCTGCCGTTCGGCGTCACCGCCCGCGAGCTGTTCGAAGACTACGCTGGCGGCATGCGCGACGGCTTCAAGCTCAAGTGCTGGCAGCCTGGCGGCGCCGGTACCGGCTTCCTGCTGCCCGAGCACCTCGATGCGCAGATGTATGCCGGTGGCATCGCCAAGGTCGGCACCCGTATGGGTACCGGCCTGGCCATGGCGGTCGACGACAGCGTCAACATGGTGTCGCTGCTGCGCAACATGGAAGAGTTCTTCGCCCGCGAGTCGTGCGGCTGGTGCACCCCTTGCCGTGACGGCCTGCCGTGGAGCGTGAAGATGCTGCGCGCGCTGGAAAACGGCCAAGGCCGCGCCGAAGACATCGAGACGCTACTGGGGCTGGTCAACTTCCTCGGCCCAGGCCGTACCTTCTGTGCTCATGCACCAGGTGCCGTCGAGCCATTGGGCAGTGCCATCAAATACTTCCGCTCGGAGTTCGAGGCCGGTGTGGCACCAGAAAGCGCTGGCACCCTGCGCCCGAACCTGGCGAAGCCGATCGTGGTCGGCGCATAACAAGATGAAACAGCGGATGGTCCGTGCCATCCGCCAGCCTGCTGGCCGGCCCGAACGACTCGAGGCCGGCCGCAAGCTCACCGATTTCCATTAGCCACGCCCGCTCACGCGGGCCAACGAAGAACTTTGAACAATGGCCACTATCCACGTAGACGGCAAAGCGCTCGAAGTCAACGGTGCGGACAACCTGTTACAGGCATGTCTGTCACTCGGCCTCGACATCCCCTATTTCTGCTGGCACCCGGCGCTCGGTAGCGTCGGCGCCTGCCGGCAGTGCGCGGTCAAGCAGTACACCGACGAGAACGACACCCGTGGTCGTATCGTCATGTCCTGCATGACCCCTGCCTCCGACGGCACCTGGATCTCCATCGACGATGAGGAGTCCAAGGCGTTCCGCGCCAGCGTCGTCGAATGGCTGATGACCAACCACCCGCACGACTGCCCGGTGTGCGAGGAAGGCGGTCACTGCCACCTGCAGGACATGACGGTAATGACCGGCCACAACGAGCGCCGCTACCGTTTCACCAAGCGTACCCACCAGAACCAGGACCTCGGCCCGTTCATCGCCCACGAGATGAACCGCTGCATCGCCTGCTACCGCTGCGTGCGCTACTACAAAGACTACGCCGGCGGCACCGACCTGGGCGTATACGGCGCCCACGACAACGTGTACTTCGGTCGCGTCGAAGACGGCGTGCTGGAAAGCGAGTTCTCCGGCAACCTCACCGAGGTCTGCCCGACCGGTGTGTTCACCGACAAGACCCACTCCGAGCGCTACAACCGCAAGTGGGACATGCAGTTTGCCCCGAGCATCTGCCATGGCTGCTCCAGCGGTTGCAACATCAGCCCCGGCGAACGCTACGGCGAACTGCGCCGCATCGAGAACCGCTTCAACGGCTCGGTGAACCAGTACTTCCTGTGCGACCGTGGCCGCTTCGGCTATGGCTACGTCAACCGCAAGGACCGTCCGCGCCAGCCACACCTGGCCGATGGCAGCAAGCTGTCCCTCGACGCCGCCCTGGACAAGGCCGCAGACCTGCTGCGCGGTCGCACCATCGTCGGCATCGGCTCGCCACGCGCCAGCCTCGAGAGCAACTACGGCCTGCGCGAGCTGGTCGGTGCCGAGTACTTCTACTCGGGCATGGAGGCTGGTGAGCTGGCCCGCGTACGCCTGGCGCTGGACGTGCTGAACAACAGCCCGCTGCCGGTGCCGACCCTGCGCGACATCGAAGACCACGACGCCGTGTTCGTGCTCGGCGAAGACCTGACCCAGACCGCCGCCCGTGTCGCCCTGGCCGTGCGCCAGGCCACCAAGGGCAAGGCCGAGGCCATGGCCGACGCCATGCGCGTGCAGCCTTGGCTGGACGCCGCGGTGAAGAACATCGGCCAGCACGCGCTGTACCCGCTGTTCATCGCATCCTTGGCTGAAACCAAGCTGGATGACGTTGCCGAAGAGTGTGTACACGCCGCTCCCGCCGACCTCGCCCGTATCGGTTTCGCCGTGGCCCATGCCATCGACCCGAGCGCGCCTGCCGTTGCCGGCCTGGACGACGAAGCCAAGGCCCTGGCCCAGCGCATCGCCGACGCCCTGGTCGCTGCCCAGCGCCC
The DNA here is from genome assembly GCF_002934345.1 of Pseudomonas sp. PONIH3. Lineage (NCBI taxonomy): Bacteria > Pseudomonadati > Pseudomonadota > Gammaproteobacteria > Pseudomonadales > Pseudomonadaceae > Pseudomonas > Pseudomonas sp. PONIH3. The sequence continues at coordinate 5,934,206 of NZ_CP026386.1, read as the reverse complement.
ACTGGTCGTCGCCGGTACTTCGCTGGCCGACCCTGCGCTGATCGAAGCCGCCGCCAACATCGCCAAGGCCCTCAAGCTGCGCGAGAAGAACGGTTCGCTGAGCCTGGTCGTGCCTGAGGCCAACAGCCTCGGTCTGGCGATGATGGGCGGTGAGTCCGTCGACGCGGCGCTGGACGCCGTGATCAGCGGCAAGGCCGACGCCATCGTCGTGCTGGAAAACGACCTGTACGCCCGCGTACCGGCCGCCAAGGTCGACGCCGCGCTGGCTGCGGCCAAGGTGGTGATCGTCGCCGATCACTCGAAAACCCCGACCGTTGACCGTGCCCACCTGGTGCTGCCGGCGGCTTCGTTCGCCGAAGGCGATGGCACCCTGGTCAGCCAGGAAGGCCGTGCCCAGCGCTTCTTCCAGGTGTTCGACCCGCAATACCTGGACAGCAGCATCCAGATCCACGAAGGCTGGCGCTGGATGCACGCCCTGCGCGCGACCCTGCTGAACAAGCCGGTGGACTGGACCCAGCTGGACCACGTCACCAGCGCCTGCGCCGAAGCCGCACCGCAACTGGCCGGCATCGTCAACGCAGCACCTTCCGCCGCGTTCCGCATCAAGGGCATGAAGCTGGCCCGCGAGCCGCTGCGCTACTCGGGTCGTACCGCCATGCGCGCCAACATCAGCGTGCACGAGCCGCGTACCCCGCAGGACAAGGACACCGCGTTCGCCTTCTCCATGGAAGGCTACTCGGGTTCGGCCGAACCGCGTCAGCAGGTTCCGTTCGCCTGGTCGCCGGGCTGGAACTCGCCGCAAGCCTGGAACAAGTTCCAGGACGAGGTGGGTGGCCATCTGCGTGCCGGTGACCCAGGCGTACGCCTGATCGAGACCCAAGGCGACCGCCTGGGCTGGTTCACCGCCATCCCTGGCGCGTTCAACCCGGCTCGCGGCACCTGGACCGCGGTTCCGTTCTTCCACCTGTTCGGCAGCGAAGAGTCCTCCTCCCGCGCCGCTCCGGTGCAGGAGCGCATCCCGGCCGCCTACGTCGCCTTGGCCAAGTCCGAAGCCGACCGCCTGGGCGTCAACGACGGCGCGATGCTGAGCCTGAACGTGGCCGGTGTGTCGCTGCGCCTGCCGCTGCGTATCAATGAAGAACTGGGCGCTGGCCTGGTTGCGTTGCCCAAAGGCCTGGCCGGCATTCCGCCCGCCATCTTCGGTGCAGCCGTCGAAGGCCTGCAGGAGGCAGCACAATGAGCTGGTTCACCCCCGAAGTGATCGACGTGATCATTCAGGTCGTCAAGGCAATCGTGGTGCTGCTGGCCGTGGTGGTCTGCGGCGCGCTGCTCAGCTTCGTCGAGCGTCGCCTGCTGGGCTGGTGGCAGGACCGCTACGGCCCGAACCGGGTCGGCCCGTTCGGCATGTTCCAGATCGCCGCCGACATGCTGAAGATGTTCTTCAAGGAAGACTGGAACCCGCCCTTTGTCGACAAGGTGATCTTCACCCTGGCCCCCGTGGTCGCCATGAGCGCGCTGCTGATCGCCTTCTCGATCATCCCGATCACCCCGGGCTGGGGCGTGGCCGACCTGAACATCGGCCTGCTGTTCTTCTTCGCCATGGCCGGCCTGTCGGTCTACGCCGTGCTGTTCGCCGGCTGGTCGTCGAACAACAAGTACGCCCTGCTCGGCAGCCTGCGAGCTTCCGCGCAGACCGTATCGTACGAAGTGTTCCTGGGCTTGGCGCTGATGGGCGTGGTGGTGCAGGTGGGTTCGTTCAACATGCGCGACATCGTTGACTACCAGGCCCAGAACCTGTGGTTCATCATTCCGCAGTTCTTCGGCTTCTGCACCTTCTTCATCGCTGGCGTCGCCGTGACCCACCGTCACCCGTTCGACCAGCCGGAAGCGGAACAGGAACTGGCCGACGGCTACCACATCGAATACGCCGGCATGAAATGGGGCATGTTCTTCGTCGGTGAGTACATCGGCATCATCCTCATCTCGGCGCTGCTGGTGACCCTGTTCTTCGGTGGCTGGCACGGCCCGTTCGGCGTCCTGCCGCAGGTACCGTTCCTGTGGTTCGCCCTGAAGACCGCGTTCTTCATCATGCTGTTCATCCTGCTGCGCGCCTCGATCCCGCGCCCACGCTATGACCAGGTGATGGACTTCAGCTGGAAGTTCTGCCTGCCGCTGACCCTGATCAATTTGCTGGTGACCGCTGCGATCGTGCTCTACAACACGCCAGCCGTCGCGGCCCAGTGAGGATTTGACCCATGTTCAAGTATATCGGCGACATCGTTAAGGGCACCGGCACCCAGCTGCGCAGCCTGGCAATGGTGTTCTCCCACGGGTTCCGCAAGCGCGACACCCTGCAATACCCCGAAGAACCCGTGTACCTGCCGCCGCGCTACCGTGGCCGCATCGTCCTCACCCGCGACCCCGATGGCGAGGAGCGCTGCGTGGCGTGCAACCTCTGCGCGGTGGCCTGCCCGGTCGGCTGCATCTCGCTGCAGAAGGCCGAGACAGAGGACGGCCGTTGGTACCCCGAGTTCTTCCGCATCAACTTCTCGCGCTGCATCTTCTGCGGGCTGTGTGAAGAGGCGTGCCCGACCACCGCGATCCAGCTGACTCCGGATTTCGAAATGGCCGAGTTCAAGCGTCAGGACCTGGTGTACGAGAAAGAAGATCTGCTGATCTCCGGCCCCGGCAAGAACCCTGACTACAACTTCTACCGTGTTGCGGGCATGGCAATCGCTGGCAAGCCGAAAGGCGCTGCACAGAACGAAGCCGAGCCGATCAACGTGAAGAGCTTGCTCCCATAAGGACAGAAAGATGGAATTCGCTTTCTACTTCGCATCCGGTGTCGCCGTTGTCTCCACGCTGCGCGTGGTGACCGGCACCAACCCGGTGCACGCCCTGCTCTACCTGATCATTTCGCTGATCTCCGTGGCGATGATCTTCTTCTCCCTCGGTGCGCCCTTCGCCGGTGCCCTGGAAGTGATCGCCTACGCCGGCGCCATCATGGTGCTGTTCGTCTTCGTGGTGATGATGCTCAACCTCGGGCCGGCCTCGGTCGCCCAGGAGCGTGGCTGGCTCAAGCCGGGCATCTGGGCGGGGCCGGTGATCCTCGCCGCCCTGCTGCTGCTGGAGCTGCTCTACGTGCTGTTCGTCACCCCGTCGGGCGCTGCCATCAGCGGTACCACCGTGAGCGCCAAAGAGGTCGGCATCAGCCTGTTCGGCCCTTACCTGCTGGTGGTCGAACTGGCCTCGATGCTGCTGCTCGCGGCAGCCGTCACCGCCTTCCACCTGGGCCGCAACGAGGCGAAGGAGTAAATCATGGGTGCTATCCCTCTCGAGCATGGTCTGGCGGTCGCCGGCATCCTGTTCTGCTTAGGTCTGGTTGGCCTGATGGTCCGCCGCAACATTCTCTTCGTGCTCATGAGCCTGGAAGTCATGATGAACGCCGCTGCCCTGGCGTTCATCGTCGCCGGTGCCCGTTGGGTCCAGCCCGACGGCCAGGTGATGTTCATTCTGGTGATCAGCCTGGCAGCCGCCGAGGCCAGCATTGGCCTGGCGATCCTGCTGCAGCTGTATCGCCGCTTCCACACTCTCGACATCGATGCTGCCAGTGAGATGCGCGGATGAACCTTATCTTCCTGACGTTCGTATTCCCCCTGATCGGCTTCCTGCTGCTGTCGTTCTCGCGCGGGCGGTTCTCGGAGAACCTGTCGGCGCTGATCGGCGTCGGCTCGGTCGGTCTGTCGGCGGCCACCGCTGCCTACGTGATCTGGCAGTTCAACGTCGCCCCGCCTGAGGGCGGTGCGTACAGCCAGCTGCTGTGGCAGTGGATGTCGGTGGACGGCTTCGCGCCGAACTTCACCCTGTACGTGGATGGCCTGTCGGTCACCATGCTGGGCGTGGTCACCGGCGTCGGCTTCCTGATCCACCTGTTCGCTTCCTGGTACATGCGTGGCGAAGCCGGCTATTCGCGCTTCTTCTCGTACACCAACCTGTTCATCGCCAGCATGCTGTTCCTGGTGCTGGGCGACAACCTGCTGTTCATCTACTTCGGCTGGGAAGGCGTGGGCCTGTGCTCGTACCTGTTGATCGGTTTCTACTACAGCAACCGCAACAACGGTAACGCGGCGCTCAAGGCGTTCATCGTCACCCGTATCGGCGACGTGTTCATGGCCATCGGCCTGTTCATCCTGTTCGTCCAGCTGGGCACGCTGAACGTGCAGGAACTGCTGGTACTGGCACCGCAGAAGTTCCAGGCCGGTGACACCTGGATGGTCCTGGCCACCCTGATGCTGCTGGGTGGCGCGGTCGGTAAATCGGCCCAGCTGCCGCTGCAGACCTGGCTGGCCGACGCGATGGCCGGCCCGACCCCGGTTTCGGCACTGATCCACGCCGCCACCATGGTGACCGCGGGCGTGTACCTGATCGCCCGTACCAACGGCCTGTTCCTGCTGGCGCCGGATGTCCTGCACCTGGTAGGTGTTGTCGGTGGCGTGACCCTGGTGCTGGCCGGCTTCGCTGCGCTGGTACAGACCGACATCAAGCGTATCCTCGCCTACTCGACCATGAGCCAGATCGGCTACATGTTCCTGGCCCTGGGCGTCGGCGCCTGGGACGCGGCGATCTTCCACCTGATGACCCACGCCTTCTTCAAGGCCCTGCTGTTCCTTGCCTCGGGTGCGGTGATCGTTGCCTGCCACCATGAGCAGAACATCTTCAAGATGGGCGGCCTGTGGAAGAAGCTACCGCTGGCCTATGCCAGCTTCGTGGTCGGTGGCGCCGCCCTGGCCGCCCTGCCGATCCTGACCGTGGGTTTCTACTCCAAGGACGAGATCCTCTGGGAAGCCTTCGCCAGCGGCAACAGCGGCCTGCTGTACGCCGGCCTGGTCGGCGCGTTCATGACCTCGCTGTACACCTTCCGCCTGATCTTCATCGCCTTCCACGGCGAAGCCAAGACCGAAGCCCACGCCGGCCACGGCATCAGCCACTGGCTGCCGCTGGGCGTGCTGATCGTGCTGTCGACCTTCGTCGGCGCCTGGATCCACCCGCCACTGGCAGGCGTGCTGCCTGAAAGCGCCGGTCACGCCGGTGGCGAAGCCAAGCACTCGCTGGAAATCGCCTCGGGCGCCATCGCCATCGCCGGTATCCTGCTGTCGGCCCTGCTGTTCCTGGGCAAGCGTCGCCTGGTCACCGCGATCGCCAACAGTGGTATCGGTCGCGTCCTGTCGGCCTGGTGGTTCGCCGCCTGGGGCTTCGACTGGATCTACGACAAGCTCTTCGTCAAACCTTACCTGCTGATCAGCCACATCCTGCGCAAGGATCCGGTTGACCGCAGCATCGGCCTTATTCCTCGCCTGGCTCGCGGCGGTCACGTTGCCATGAGCAAGACCGAGACCGGCCAGTTGCGCTGGTACACCGCTTCGATCGCCGTCGGTGCCGTACTGGTACTCGGTGCCGTGGTAGTGGCCGCGGTATGACCATGAATCTTGCGACTTTGCCAAAGGAAACCAACCCGTCATGATTTTGCCTTGGCTGATCCTGATCCCCTTCATCGGCGGCTTCCTGTGCTGGCTGGGTGAGCGCTTCGGCTCCACCCTGCCGCGCTGGATCGCGCTGCTGACCATGTCCCTGCTGCTCGGCATCGGCCTGTGGCTGTGGGCGAACGGCAACTACACCCTGGCCCCGGCGCCGGGCGCCGAACCGGCCTGGGCCCTCGAATACAAGGTCGAGTGGATCAAGCGCTTCGGCATCAGCATCCACCTGGCCCTCGACGGCCTGTCGCTGCTGATGATCCTGCTTACCGGCCTGCTCGGCGTGCTGTCGGTGCTGTGCTCGTGGAAAGAGATCCAGCGCCACGTCGGCTTCTTCCACCTCAACCTGATGTGGATCCTCGGCGGCGTGGTCGGTGTGTTCCTGGCGCTCGACCTGTTCCTGTTCTTCTTCTTCTGGGAAATGATGCTGGTGCCGATGTACTTCCTCATCGCGCTCTGGGGTCACAGCTCGGCCGATGGCAAGAAGACGCGAATCTACGCGGCGACCAAGTTCTTCATCTTCACCCAGGCCAGCGGCCTGATCATGCTGGTGGCGATCCTCGGCCTGGTGCTGGTCAACTACAACAGCACCGGCGTGATCACCTTCAACTACAGCGACCTGCTCAAGGCCGAGCTGCCGGCTGGCATCGAGTACATCCTGATGCTGGGCTTCTTCATCGCCTTCGCGGTGAAGCTGCCGGTTGTGCCGTTCCACTCCTGGCTGCCTGACGCCCACGCCCAGGCGCCGACCGCCGGTTCCGTGGACCTGGCCGGTATCCTGCTGAAGACCGCGGCCTACGGCCTGCTGCGCTTCGCCCTGCCGCTGTTCCCGAACGCCTCGGCCGAGTTCGCGCCGATCGCCATGACCCTGGGCCTGATCGGTATCTTCTACGGTGCCTTCCTGGCCTTCGCGCAGACCGACATCAAGCGCCTGATCGCCTTCTCCAGCGTCTCGCACATGGGCTTCGTGCTGATCGGCATCTACTCCGGCAGCCAGCAGGCCCTGCAAGGCGCGGTGATCCAGATGCTGGCCCACGGCCTGTCGGCCGCTGCGCTGTTCATTCTGTCCGGCCAGCTGTACGAGCGCCTGCACACCCGTGACATGCGCCAGATGGGTGGCCTGTGGCACCGCATCGCGTATCTGCCAGCCATCAGCCTGTTCTTCGCCGCCGCCTCGCTGGGCCTGCCGGGTACCGGCAACTTCGTCGGCGAGTTCCTGATCCTGATCGGCAGCTTCGCCCACGTGCCATGGATCACCGTGATCGCCACCACCGGCCTGGTGTTCGGCTCGGTGTACTCGCTGATCATGATCCACCGCGCCTACTTCGGCCCGGCCAAGGCCGACACCGTGCTGGCCGGCATGGACAGTCGCGAGCTGATCATGGTGCTGGGCCTGGCTGGCCTCTTGATCCTGCTGGGCGTGTATCCGCAGCCGTTCCTCGACACCTCTGCCGCCACCATGAGCGGTGTGCAGCAGTGGCTCGGTTCCGCTTTCACTCAACTCGCTTCGGCCCGGTAAGAGCGCTATGGAATTCACCACTCAACACTTCATCGCATTGGCGCCGATGCTGATCACCACCATCACCACGGTGGTGGTGATGCTGGCGATCGCCTGGAAGCGCAACCACTCGCAGACCTTCCTGCTGTCCACCGTGGGCCTGAACCTGGCCCTGCTGTCGATCCTGCCGGCACTCAAGGTTGCACCGCTGGCGGTCACTTCGCTTGTGACCATCGACAAGTTCGCCTGCCTGTACATGGCGATCATCCTGGTGGCCACCCTGGCCTGCGTCACCCTCGCCCACGCCTACCTCGGCGAAGGCTCCAAAGGTTTCCCGGGCAACCGGGAAGAGCTGTACCTGCTGCTGCTGATGTCGGCACTGGGCGGCCTGGTGCTGGTCAGCGCCAACCACCTGGCCGGCCTGTTCATCGGCCTGGAGCTGCTGTCGGTGCCGGTCTACGGCCTGGTGGCGTATGCGTTCTTCAACAAGCGCTCGCTTGAAGCCGGCATCAAGTACATGGTGCTGTCGGCCGCCGGCTCCGCCTTCCTGCTGTTCGGCATGGCCCTGCTTTACGCCGACGCCGGCAGCCTGACCTTCGATCAGCTGGGCAAGGCCCTGGCCGCCACCAGCATGCCGAGCCTGCTGGCGCAGTTGGGCCTGGGCATGATGCTGGTGGGCCTGGCCTTCAAGCTGTCGCTGGTACCGTTCCACCTGTGGACCCCGGACGTGTACGAAGGCGCCCCGGCGCCAGTGGCCGCATTCCTGGCCACCGCCAGCAAGGTCGCGGTATTCGCCGTGGTCGTGCGCCTGTTCATGCTCTCCCCCGCCGCCAGCAGCGGCGTGCTGAGCACCGTACTGGCAGTCATCGCCGTGGCGTCGATCATCATCGGCAACCTGCTGGCGCTGACCCAGAGCAACCTCAAGCGTCTGCTCGGTTACTCGTCCATCGCCCACTTCGGCTACCTGGTCATCGCCCTGGTCGCCAGCAAGGGCCTGGCCCTGGAAGCCATGGGCGTGTACCTGGTCACCTACGTGATCACCAGCCTCGGCGCCTTCGGCGTGATCACCCTGATGTCCTCGCCATACGCCGGCCGTGACGCCGACGCCCTGTACGAGTACCGCGGCCTGTTCTGGCGCCGTCCGTACCTGACCGCGGTACTGACCGTGATGATGCTGTCGCTGGCCGGTATCCCGCTGACCGCAGGCTTCATCGGCAAGTTCTACATCATCGCCACCGGCGTCGAGTCGCACCTGTGGTGGCTGGTCGGCGCCCTGGTGATCGGTAGCGCCATCGGCGTGTACTACTACCTGCGTGTCATGGTCACCCTGTACCTGGTCGAGCCGAACCTGCGTCGCCACGACGCCCCGCTGAAGTGGGAACAGCGCACCGGCGGCGTGATGCTGCTGGCCATCGCGATCCTTGCCTTCGTGCTGGGCGTGTACCCGCAGCCGCTGCTGGAGATGGTGCAGCAGGCTGGATTGCAACTGATCGGTTGATCGGCTGACAGCAATACAAGACACCCCGCCTCGGCGGGGTGTTTTTTTGAGGTCCTATAGATCGTCCCCTGTGCTTCGGCTGCCCTTTGCAGCGTCAGACTCCCGCACCCGATCTGGAACCCCGTCCCCATGCGCCCCACCCTGCCCTACTCCCTGCTGGCCCTGTTCGTCGCCGGCACCGCCCAGGCCGCCAACCGCGTCGAGCTCGACCAGGTGCTGATCCAGGACCATCAACAGTCCGAGCTGGAAGCCGCCGCCGATCACCTGCGTGATATCCCCGGCGCCAGCAACCTAGTGGACATGGACAAGGTGGGCCAGGGCCGGGTGGCGACCAATCAGGATGTGCTGGCCTACCAGCCGGGAGTGTTCGCCCAGTCGGCGGGCAACGACGGCATCAAGCTGTCGATCCGTGGTTCGGGCATCAACCGCGCGCCGGGTGCCCACGGCTCGGGCGTCTACACGATGTTCGACGGCCTGCCGCTGACAGGCCCCGGCGGCACGCCCTATGAACTATTCGAACCGCTTTGGCTGAGCCGCGCCGAAGTGCTGCGCGGTGCCAACGGTTTCGACCAGGGCTCGCTGGCCCTGGGCGGCGCGATCAACTACGTGACCCACACCGGCTACGATGCCGCGCCTTTGCAGGTGCGCTACGAAGTCGGCAGCCGTGGCTACCAGCGCCGGCACATCAGCTCCGGGCAGGTGCTGGGCAACCTCGACTATTACGTAGCGCTTACCGACGCCGAATACGACGGCTTCCAGCGGCACAGCAGCGGCAGCGCCAAGGGCATCGCCGCCAACGTCGGCTATCGCTTCAATCCGAATCTTGAGACGCGCTTCTACCTGCGCTACCGCGAGACCGAGAACGACCTGGCCGGGCGCCTGACCAAGGATCAGATCAAGCACGATCCGCGCGCTGCCAATCCAGTGTATCTGCGCCGTGACGCCAGCCGCCCTCAACCTGGTAGCACCTGGCTGGCTAACAAGACGACGTTCTATCTGAACGATGACTCACGCCTTGAAACCGGCCTGGTCTATCACGACTACCCCATGGACCTTCGCGAAGGCGCCAACCGTCTTAAAGTTGCCTACACCGATGTAAGCGGCACACTCAATTACCATCGCCGCGATACGTTGTTCGGCCACGAAAGCAAAACCACCATTGGCTGGAGAACCACCAAGCACCTTCCCAACAGCGGTGCATCGGAGTTCGTTCGTGTGCAGGAAGCTGGCAACGCGCCACTCGCAGTTGGCGAACGAACCCGCGATTTCAGCTATCAGGGCTCCGATACCGTCCTGCATCTGGGCAACGACCTTGAACTGGTGCCGAATCTCTGGTTGACCACCGGTCTAGCGATGATCTACACCCGCCGTGAAAGCGATGTGACCTACCCTACTGTTGGCGGCAAGGTCAGCCAGCATGACTGGGACTATGCGCCTCGGCTCGGACTGCGCTACGACGTCCGACCTGACTTGCAGGTCTACGGCAATCTGAGTCGTTCGGTCGAACCACCTCATCCCTGGGCGCTCATCTGGAGTTCGCCAAAGGTAAAAGGCCAACAGTTCCAGACGCAGCCAATTGAAATGCAGAATCAGACTGCCACAACGCTTGAACTGGGCGCGCGTGGCGACTCGGTAATCGGCCGTTGGGACTTGGCTTGGTACTACTCTCAGGTACGGCACGAATTGCTGACTGTCGAGATCGAACCGACCGTCACGGGCGAATTCAACGCCAGCCCCACCGTGCACCAAGGCATCGAAGCCGGCCTGGACAGCCTCCTCTGGGAACAATCCGGCACCGGCAAGCTCAGCCTGCGCCAGGCCTACACCTTCAGCGATTTCCACTACCGTGACGACGACAAGTTCGGCGACAACCGCCTGCCCGGCATTCCCATGCACTACTACCAGGCCGAACTGCGCTACGACTGGCCGAGTGGTTTCTACGCCGGAATCAACACGCAGATGGCGTCCAAGGTGCAGGTTGACTACGCCAACAGCTACCACGCCGACGCCTACGCACTGCTCGGCGCACGCTTGGGCTGGGATTCGCCCAAGCGCGACTGGCAGACCTGGCTCGACTTGCGCAACCTGACCAACAAGCGTTACGCGGCGACGGTGACCCCGGGTTACAACGATGCCGGGCAGGACATCGCCCGCTCGACGCCGGGGGAAGGGTTCGGGGTTTATACCGGGGTTTCCTACAGCTTCCGGTGACCCCGGGGGCGCCTTGCGCCCATTCAAGACGGCAACTGCACCTGCGGCTTGGTCGAGGCAAAGATCGCCCAGCTGGAAATGAACAACGCCGCGATCAACGGCCCGATCACAAACCCGTTGAGCCCGAACACCGCCAACCCGCCCAGGGTCGAAACCAATACCAGGTAATCCGGCATGCGCGTGTCCTTGCCCACCAGAATTGGCCGCAACAGGTTGTCCACCAGGCCAATCACCAGCACCCCGAACGCTGTCAGCACGATCCCCTTCCACAGCGCCCCGACCAGCACGAAGTACACCGCCACTGGCGCCCAGACGATCCCCGCGCCCACCGCCGGCAGCAACGACAGGAACGCCATCAGCACCGCCCACACCAGCGCGCTGGGGATATCCAGTATCCAGAAGATCAAGCCACCCAGCGCACCCTGGGTGATCGCCACCAGAAGGTTGCCCTTGACCGTGGCCCGCACCACGCGCTTGAACTTCAGCTGCAGCCGGCGTTTCTGCTGCTCGGGCAGTGGCACCGCCTGGCGCACCTTGCGCGCCAGCTCCGCCCCCTCGCGCAGGAAGAAGAACAGCAGGTACAGCATGATGCCGAAGCTCACCAGGAACTCGAAGGTGCCCTGGCCGAAGCTGAAAGCCTGGCCGGCAAGGAACTGGCTGCCCTGGGTCGCCCACTTGGTGATCTTGTCGCGCAGGCCATCGAGGTTGCCCATGCCCATGCGGTCGAGGAAATGCTGGACATAGGCCGGCAACATATCCTTGCCCCGTTCGATATAGCCGGCGATATCCAGCTGGCCACTCTCGATGCGCTGGTACAACGCTGCCCCCTCCTGTACCAGCAGGGCGCTGATGATGATCACCGGCAGCACCGCCACCAGCAGGCAGGTGGCCAGGGCCGCCGCCGTGGCCAGGTTGCGTCGCCCGCCACAGCGCAGCAACAAGTGGCGTTGCAGCGGTGCGAAGAGAATGCCGAGGATCACTGCCCAGAAGATCGCGCCGGAATACGGCAACATGATCCAGATGAAGGCGATGGTCACCAAGGCCAACAACACGGTCAGGGCTTTGTTCTGCAGGACGGTCTCGTTCATCGGCGTTCCTCGTGGGCTCAACCATTTAGTGCACAGCGCATCGGTAAAAGTGCCGTTGATCCAGATCAATACCTGCACGGCGGCGCCGACTTAGCATCCGCGCCTTTTGCCCCCGGTGCGCACATGACCTCTTCCGCCAAGCCCGAACTGCTCGCCCCCGCCGGCACCCTCAAGACCATGCGCTATGCTTTCGCCTATGGCGCCGACGCGGTCTACGCTGGCCAGCCGCGCTACAGCCTGCGGGTACGCAACAACGAGTTCGATCACGCCAACCTGTCCCTCGGCATCCAGGAGGCCCAGGCCCAGGGCAAGCGCTTCTACGTAGTGGTCAACATCGCCCCGCACAACGCCAAGCTCAAGACCTTCCTCAAGGACCTGGCGCCGGTGATCGAGATGGGTCCGGACGCGCTGATCATGTCCGATCCTGGGCTGATCATGCTGGTTCGCCAGCACTTCCCGCAGATGCCCATCCACCTCTCGGTGCAGGCCAACACGGTGAACTGGGCCAGCGTGAAGTTCTGGCAGGGCATGGGGCTGACCCGGGTGATCCTGTCGCGGGAGCTGTCGCTGGAAGAGATCGAGGAGATCCGCCAGCAAGTACCAGAAATGGAACTGGAGGTGTTCGTGCATGGCGCGCTGTGCATGGCTTACTCCGGACGCTGCCTGCTGTCGGGCTACCTGAACAAGCGTGATGCCAACCAGGGCACCTGCACCAATGCCTGCCGCTGGAAATATGAGGCGACCCCGGCCACCGAGAACGCCACCGGCGACATCGTCCGCGAATTCGAACCCACGCTGGGCATCGGCGCCCCCACTGACCAGGTATTCCTGTTGCAGGAGTCCAACCGTCCGGGCGAAGAAATGCCGGCATTCGAGGACGAACACGGCACCTACATCATGAACGCCAAGGACCTGCGCGCCATCCAGCACGTCGAGCGCCTGGCACAGATGGGCGTGCATTCGCTGAAGATCGAAGGCCGTACCAAATCGCACTTCTACTGCGCCCGCGCCGTGCAGTCCTACCGCCAGGCCATCGACGACGCAGTGGCCGGGCGGCCATTCGACCGCGGTTTGATGGTCAACCTCGAATCCCTCGCCCAGCGCGGCTACACCGAAGGCTTTCTGCGCCGCCACGTGCACGACGAGTACCAGAACTACCAGCGCGGCAATTCGGTGTCCGAGCGCCAGCAGTTCGTCGGCGAGCTGACCGGGGTGCGCGTGGACGGCCTGGCCGAAGTGAAGGTGAAGAACCGTTTCGCCGTGGGCGACCATCTGGAACTGATGACTCCGCGCGGCAACTACCACTTCGACCTGCACCGCCTGTGCGACCGTCAGCAGCAGGCCATCGAGGTGGCGCCGGGCGATGGCCATGTGGTCTACCTGCCGATCCCCGAGCAGGTGTCCCTGGAATTCGGCTTGCTGATGCGCGACCTGGAAGGCGCCGAGGCCGCTGCCTGACAAATCTGTAATCCACGCCTCAGGTGGCTGACAGGCGCTGGCGGCAAGGATGGTGGCAATTTCGTAGCGAGAGCACGCCATGCCACCGACTCCAACCCGCCGCACCTTCGTCAAGGGCCTGGGCGCCGCCACCGCCCTGGCCGGCCTTGGCCTGTGGCGCCCGCTGGCCCAGGCAGCAGAGGGGCGCTTGCCGCTGCACGACCTGAGTGGACAGCAGTTCGAGCTGTTCATCGGCCAGACCCCGGTCAACATCACCGGCCGTCCGCGCACCGCGCAGACCATCAACGCCAGCCTGCCCGGCCCGCAGCTGCGCTGGCGCGAGGGCGACACCGTCACCCTGCGCGTGCGCAACCGCCTGGACCAGGCCACCTCGATCCACTGGCACGGCATCATCCTGCCGGCCAACATGGACGGCGTGCCGGGCCTTAGCTTCGCCGGCATCGAACCTGGTGGCGACTACCTCTACCAGTTCACCCTGCGCCAGAGCGGCACCTACTGGTACCACAGCCACTCCGGCTTGCAGGAGCAGGCCGGCGTGTACGGCGCCATCGTCATCGATCCCCGCGAACCTGAGCCGCACAGCTACCAGCGCGATCATGTGCTGCTGTTCAGCGACTGGTCGGACCAGGCGCCGGAAGCGCTGATGGCCACGCTGAAGAAACAGTCCGACGCCTTCAACTACCACAAGCGCACGGTGGGTGACTTCATAAACGATGTCGCCGAAAGCGGCTGGCGCAACACCCTCGACAACCGCTGGGCCTGGGCGAAGATGCGCATGAGCCCCACCGACCTCGCCGACATCAGCGCCGCCGGCTACACCTACCTGCTCAATGGCCAGCCACCGGACGGCAACTTTACCTGCCTGTTCCAGCCCGGCGAGACCGTGCGCCTGCGCCTGATCAACGCCTCGGCGATGACCTATTTCGACTTCCGTATTCCCGGCCTGACACTCACAGTGATCGCCGCCGATGGCCTGCCGGTGACCCCGGTGACCGTGGATGAGCTGCGCATCGCCGTGGCCGAGACCTACGATGTGCTGGTCACCGTGGGCGACCTGCCCGCCTATACCTTGTTCGCCCAGAGCATGGACCGCACCGGCTTCGCCCGTGGCACCCTGGCCCGCGCCGCCGGATTGCAAGCTCAAGTGCCCGAGCCGGATCCACGCCCGGTGCTGAGCATGGACGACATGGGGCATGGCGGCATGGGCCAGATGGACCATGCGAACATGCCGGCGATGGACCACGGCAGCATGGCGGGCATGGACCACTCGGCCATGGCCATGATGCAAAGCCATCCAGCCAGCGAAACCGACAACCCGCTGGTGGACATGCAAACCATGGCGCCCCGCGCCAACCTGGCCGACCCAGGCATCGGCCTGCGCGACAACGGCCGCCGGGTGCTGACCTACGCCGACCTGCGCAGCCCCTACCCCGATCCGGACGGACGCGAGCCATCGCGGGACATCGAACTGCACCTGACCGGGCACATGGAACGCTTCGCCTGGTCGTTTGACGGCATCAAGTTCAGCGATGCCGAGCCGCTGCGTCTGAAGTATGGCGAGCGGGTGCGCATCACCCTGGTCAACGACACCATGATGACCCACCCCATCCACCTGCATGGCATGTGGAGCGACCTGGAAGATGAACAAGGGCGCTTCCTGGTACGCAAGCACACCCTCGACATCCCTCCCGGCAGCCGGCGCAGCTACCGTGTGACCGCCGACGCCCTGGGCCGCTGGGCCTACCACTGCCACCTGCTCTACCACATGGAGACCGGCATGTTCCGCGAGGTACGGGTCGATGAATGAGAACCGCAACCGCAGCTTCGCCACCGGTGTCGCGCTGCTGGCCTTGCTGGTCAGTGAACGGGCACTGGCCACGGGTATGGACCACATGAACCATGGCGCCATGCCAATGGATCACGGCCAGGTGAACCATGGCAGCATGCCCATGGACCACAGCCTGATGAACCACGCGGCGACGCCCCCTGACCAACCACGCACACCCTTGCCGGTAGTCAACGACGCCGACCGCCGCGCCGCCTTCCCGCCGCTGCCGGGGCATCAGGTGCACGATCGGGCAACCAATTGGGCAGTGATCGTCGACCAGCTGGAGTACCAGAACTTCGAAAACAGTGGCGCCCTGAACTGGAACGCCACCGCCTGGGTCGGCGGCGATATCGACCGCCTGTGGCTGCGCAGCGAGGGTGAACGTGAACAGGGCAAGACCCACAAGGCCGAGCTGCAGGCACTCTGGGGCCATGCCATCAGCCCCTGGTGGGAGCTGGTCGGCGGTGTACGCCAGGACTTCAAGCCCGCCAGCGGCCAGGCCTGGGCCGCCTTCGGCATCCAGGGCACGCCGCTCTACGGCCTGGAGCTGGAAGCCACCGCCTACGCCGGCGAGCGGCAGCAGACCGCGCTGCGCCTGGAGGTCGCTTACGCTATGCTGCTGAGCAATCGCTGGGTCCTCGAGCCGACCGTCGAAGCCAACTTCTTCGGGCGCAACGACGCCGGGCGCGAGCAAGGCGCGGGGCTTGCAGAAAGCGAGGTGGGCCTGCGCCTGCGCTACGAGATCACCCGGGCGTTCGCGCCCTATGTCGGGGTCAGCTTCAACCGCCTGCACGGCAACCGCGCCGAGCAGGCCCGAGCGAATGACGAGGACAGCGGCCAGACCCGGTGGGTGGCCGGGGTCCGCCTGCGTTTCTAAGGTTTGACGCCGGTCCTTTATGAGCCGCTCCTACAGAGTCGGCGCTGATCAACCAGATATGTCTAGTTTCACAGGAGCTTCACCATGCTGCGCAAACACCTGCTCACCCTCGGCCTGCTGGCCATCACCGGCCTGGCCCAGGCCGCCGAGACCATCGACGTCTACCGCGACCCCAACTGCGGATGCTGCAAGGAATGGATCAAGCACCTGAGCGACAATGGCTTCACCGTCAACGACCATGTCGAGCCGGACATGAGCGCGGTCAAGCAGCGCCTGGGCGTGGCGCCACGCCTGGCCTCGTGCCACACCGGGGTAATCAACGGCAAGTTCGTCGAAGGCCATGTGCCGGCCGAGCAGGTACGCCTGCTGGCCAACCGCGCCGACCTCAAGGGCCTGGCCGTGCCCGGCATGCCCATGGGCTCGCCGGGCATGGAGATGGGTGACCACAAGGACGCCTACCAGGTCATCGGCGTGACCCAGGACGACCGCGACACCGTGGTCGCCATCTACTGATGCTCGGCCTTTGGGCGCTGTTCCTCAGCGCCTTCGGCGCCGCGACCCTGCTGCCACTGCAATCGGAGGCGGTGCTGGTCGGGCTGCTGCTTCGCGACCCGCAAGCCTGGGCCACCCTGCTGCTGGTCGCCACGCTCGGCAATGTGCTGGGCTCCATCGTCAACTGGCTGCTGGGCCGGGCCATCGAGCACCTGCGCGACAAGCGCTGGTTCCCGTTCAGCGCCCGCCAGCTGGAGCACGCCCAGCAGCGCTACCAGCGCTGGGGGCAATGGTCGTTGCTGCTGAGCTGGATGCCGGTGATCGGCGACCCGCTCACCCTGATCGCCGGGATCATGCGCGAACCCTTCTGGCGCTTCGTGCTGCTGGTCACCCTCGCCAAGGGTGGGCGCTACATCGTGGTGGCGATGGTCACCCTGGGCTGGTTTCATACTGGGTAACACCTTTCACGGCGGGTAACCGCCAGCGGCTGCTACAGTCGCTCTTTCCCCAACTGGACGGAGTGCTGTCATGCTGCGCGCAACTGCCCTGGCCCTGGCCTGTCTGATTACCGGCGCGGCCATCGCCGCCGAACCGCCAACCTACGGCAAGCAACTCGAAGGCTTCGCCTACCCGTATCCGTTGCAGCACTTCGACTTCCAGTCCCAGGGCCAGGCCTTGCAGATGGGCTACATGGACGTGCCCGCCAAGGGCACGGCCAACGGCCACAACGTGGTGCTGATGCACGGCAAGAACTTCTGCGCCGCCACCTGGCAAACCACCCTCGATGCGCTGAGCCAGGCCGGCTATCGGGTCATCGCCGTGGACCAGATCGGCTTTTGCACCTCGAGCAAACCCGCACATTACCAATACAGCTTCCAGCAACTGGCCGACAACACCCATGCGTTGCTGGCCAGCCTGGGGGTGAACAAAGCCATCGTACTCGGCCACTCCACCGGCGGCATGCTCGCCACTCGCTACGCCCTGATGTACCCGCAGCAGGTGGAACGCCTGGCCATGGTCAATCCCATCGGCCTGGAGGACTGGAAAGCCCTGGGGGTGCCCTATCGCACCGTGGATCAATGGTATGCCCGGGAGCTGAAGCTCGACGCCGAGGGCGTGCGCAACTATGAGCGCGCTACCTACTATGCCGGGCGCTGGAAGCCCGAGTACGAACGCTGGGTGCAGATGCTGGTGGGGCTGAACAAGGGCCCGGGGCACGAGGCGGTGGCATGGAATTCGGCGTTGATCTACGACATGATCTTCACCCAGCCGGTGGTGCACGAGTTCAAGGACCTGAAGATGCCGACGCTGTTGCTGATCGGTGACCAGGACACCACGGCCATCGGTAGCGATATCGCCACCCCCGAGGTGAAGGCCATGCTGGGCAGGTACAAGACCCTGGGACCGCAGGTGGCCGGGTTGATTCCGAAGGGGGACCTGGTGACCTTCGAAGGGCTCGGACATGCCCCGCAGATCGAGCAACCCGAGCGGTTCCACAAGGCGCTGATCGACTGGCTGGGGCGCTGAAGCCCCAGGCCAGTGGTGCCGCTAATGTGGTGTTTTGCAAATACCACCAGTTAGTTGTGAAACACCCTACTAGGCCCCGCGAGCCACGGGCAGCGCCTCGAGTTGGCGAACGGCGGAGGTACACCTTCTCTCCAGCGTATCCGTCATCGCCATCGCCCGGAAACCTGCAAGCGGCACGGGCTCCTGCTTCAGATGCCCGAAAAGCTCGCCGAAGGTATGAGTCTGCCCCAGCGCCGTGTGCTCCAGCACCATCGCGGCGATCTTCTGCTCGGACGCACTGCCCTGCCCTACCAGCGACTCGAAATGCCCGAACAGTCGTGACAGCGGGCCCACCGGATCCTGCAGTGACCTCATCGCCGCGTGGAAGTCATCGAGCTTCGGTAGCTTGCCGTCAGCACCGAAACCGAACGTCACCTCCTTCAAAACCTTGGCAGCATCAATTGCGCCATCGGTCGGTATCTCGGTTGGCGCAACCCGCTCGATGGCCTGCGCCTGGAATGCATCGTCCAGGCCACTGGCGGCCAGTGCCGGCTCCGTAACCCGCGCCGCCCCGTTCGCCTCTTCGTTGTTGCTTGCCGCTGGCAGCGTAGGCTGTTGCGCAAACCGCTCGATGAACTGTGTTTCGACATCCTTGACGAACGCGACCACTGCGGCGGCCCCAACCTGATCAGGATCAGGGAACTCGGCGAATCGCGCGGCGAGGAATCCGACCGCTTCGAGTACCTTGCCCGCGGCCTGTCGATTACTCTGCATCAGATCTTTATTGTCCTGGGTATTCGATTCGATGAACGAAAATTCCTGGGCGAACTTGAGCTTGTTGATGCATGTATCTACCTGCAACTCAGGGACGAGGTTCCCAAGCGAGGTGATATTCGAGAACAGGCAACAGGTGCTGCGCATGATATTGCTGCCCTCCAGCTGTTGGCCGTAATTGGCCATGAACTGTTCCAGCGAGACCTCCTCCAGCTTGGCCGTTATGCCTCTGGCTTGCGACCTCGTCACCTCAGGCAGCCCATTGGCCATACCCTCGTTCAACGAACCCATCATATCCGGCGTCGACGTCGTAGCCTGGTTGGCATCCTTCGCCACACCGGTGCGAAAGCCAAGAAATTCAGCAACGGCAATGAATAGACGCATCAGGATGCCGTGTGCTAACGGCGCTTCTTGGTGAGCCAGCCGCTGAGCGGACTCGGAGGTTCTGACCTGTGCGCAGTCACTGCGCTCATTGACTGGGCTGGAGTAAAGCTGATGTACCCCACCCATGGAAATCGCGTCTGGCACTTTACAAACCTCTATCAAATTGTTGAAAAAAAACTACGCCCTGACTCACGCGCGCCTGCATGCTTCCCGGCGAGCTCAAGCCATGACCCCTGCAGCCCTGAATCCTTGGCTGTCGTTACGCAGGATCTCCTGAATGAGCTGACGCACCTGGTCGATCACTTTCGGCAGGTCATCGGTGTTGCGCTGGAACAGCTCCTTCTGGTTGCCAGCAACCGCTGCTTCAAGCTCCTGTTCCTTGGCCCTCGCATCCTGCAGCGACTTCATGGCATGGGCGATGCCGGTGCCGAACGCAGCCCCGCTTTGCGCCACGCCATTGAGTGTGTGCAGGCCAGTGTTACGGGTATCGATGCCGTTCTGCAGATGCTTGACCTCAATCCGGTTCGCGCCGATCTGCTGCTTCGAAGCCACTGCCACCTCGCCAGGCTGAGCGTATCTGGCCGCATGACTGGCTTGTTCCAGCCCCTTGATCGCGCTTGCATCCCTCAGGTTTCTGGCCATGCCGGTAGTGCCGCTGGTCAGGGTGAACATGCCCAATGCGCCACTGACGGCCGCCGAAGCGAACAGCGCGTTGCTGGCGTTTCTCATCCAGCCGATCTGCTCCTTGCCGGCCTGCACGCTGACCTCGGCCTGTGTTCTGCGCCCTTGGGCGTTACCGTCGCGCACCTGCATGGCAGCGCTGAGAATGGCCAGCAGGCACTGCACATCCTGCCTGCAGGGCATCGTCTGTGGCGCATCCAGGCCGATTTGCCCTGGCCGCTCGCCGGTCTTCTCTTGCGCTGCCGGGTTGGGCATGGCCAGCATCGCCCACAAGGGCTTCGGGGCATTGTGCCCCTTGATGAGCGATGACGGAGCTTCCACGGCGGGCGATTGATCGATGTTGGTAATAGACAGACTCATGATTGCTCCTTGATCAGGCGATGACGTTTAGACAGGCGATATCCGCGCAGGCGTTGTGGCGTGCGCTCAGCATTTCCAGCAGTTGCTCGAAGCGTTGCTGCTTCTTTGCGAGTAGTTGGTCAAGTTCCTTGGCCAGCTGCTCGAGATAAGCGTGGCCCTGCTCGAGCACCAGGCGTGTTTCGGCCAGTTGCGCCTCGCTGCGCAGCGCCAGTCCTTGCATGAACGAACTGGCCGCCTCACTCGCGCTCGACAGCGTGGCGGTCGCCATGCTGGCACCGGTCAAGGTCATCTGCAGCTTGGCTTGGGAACCTGCGCTGGCAACCGAGGCGCTCCCGCTGGAGGCCACACTCTGGATTTTCTGGCCTACCGAGAGGGCAACCTGTGCAGCCTTGCCACTCACCTTGCCGGCCAGTTTTGCCGCAACCACCGCAAGGCTGCAGCCAACGGTCAGCACCACCGAGGCAAGCGCCAGGGCGACTTCCACAGCCATCAGCACAGGCCCGAGGTATTTCATCACTTCTTTTGAGATATGCCCGTCCTCGGCCGCCTGTTTCAACGACATGGACACTATCCCCATGACGCCACCGGCGATCATCAGGGCGCCCGCCACGGCGCCCAGCCCGGTCGCAACCAGCACCGTGCCGACCACGATGGACACGATGGCCGCCGCCCAGCCGAAGACCTTCTCGAATACGCTCGCCGTGCCGGCGTCCTGGTGACGCTGGTTCACCTCTGCCAATTTCTGCGCGTTGAGCGCCATCTGCTGGCGGTTCTGCTCGGTCATCTGCCGAACCTGCTGCAAATTGAGTTCGGTCTGGCGTGCGCCCAACCGGCTCAGCAATTCAGTGAGGCGGATATCCAGCTCGGCATCGGAGATCTCTCCGGCAAGCTGCCCGAGGATCAATGCCCCGACATCGGGTACCGTGGCCAATGCCGGCTGCATGAGGTGGCCAGGGTCGACACTTTTATCGAGCAGGCCATGAAGGTGTCGTGCTGTCGCCAAGGATTCCTCAATCAACGGAGGGTCCAGCCTGATACTACGATCAGGCTGCGCTGGCATGTCCACCGGGACCCTGCCGGTATCGCCTGGCAAGCGGACGGCAGTGCCAGTCACGGGCGCTTCAATCTCGCTTGCAGCCGCGATCTCCCGTGGTTCAGCGCCAAAATGTTCAATTCGCACGGCGTGTAGCCTCCTTCTGTCGCAATGCCTCGAGCAGCGCCTGCGCCCTGCTCGCCAAGCCGCCATGTTCAACGCTCTCGGCCAAGGCCTGGGCATGTTCGTAGCCGCTGCGCGCCGAAACCAGATCACCCAGATGCTGTTGGCATTCAGCGGCATGCAAGCAAAAGCGCGGGTCCTGCGGCGCGAGCATTGCGCCGTAGGCGTAGGCCGGCAGTGCCTCCTGATAACGCTGCAACCCCTGGTAACTGGCTGCCACCCCGAGAAATGCCCGGGCGTCGTAGTGGTCGAGCGCCGCCAGCCCTTTGAACATCGTCAAGGCATCCTCCAACCGCCCCGCCTGGTAGAAGCCGAATGCCTGGGCATAGAGCGTTTCAAGCTGTGCCGCGCCAATCCCGCGTAACATGGCGAACGTGCCGCCCTCGGCGAAGAAGCTTTCAATCGCCTCGGTCTCGCTGGCATCAGCGCCTGTCGGTTGAGCTGCACTCATCAATCACCTCAGTTCTGCATAATCTTCGACAGCATCGAGAACCACGTCTCGACGAACTTCATCATCACCTCGGTAGAGGTGGTGTAGCGCGACCCCGCGTCATTGAGCAGGGTGGTCTTCTCGGTCACCCTGTCATTGACGATACGCGTGCGATCGCTCAAGGCCTGGGAGAAGTTGGCAAGCGGGTTGTTGTCCTTGTGCCAGGTGTATTCCGCTTTCAGGTCATCCATCGGTCCGCTGACCCTGTGTCGCCGATGAACACTGCTATCGGGCGACAGGCCGGTGGGCTTGGCTGCCAGGAACTGCTGTACCGTCACCGCGGCAGTGCCGTACGAAGCAAGTAATCGATGTTCAGGGCTGGTTTCCCAGGCAGCCGCATCCAGGTCGTACAAGTTCGGGTCGAAGAGGTTGAAGCCCGGGTCCTGAAGATCGAAGGTGCCCTTGTCTGCCATGACCACGTTGACCTTGGACTGGATCACGCTGAAGATCTTCAGCTCTGCGGTGAGGCTTTTCAGCTGCTCACTCAGCTCTGTACGCTCGGTTTTCTGCTTGCGCATGCGTAAACCCATCGCCGCCATCACCAGCTCGTCCATGCTTAGCCGTTCGCCCAGGTTCACCAACTGCAGGGGAGCGCCCGGCAACCACGCCGCATAGGCTTGCAGCAACTGGATCAGGGCATCGGCTGGCTCGTCGGGCAGAGGATCGGGCAGCAGGCTGTCGAAGTAGGACCGGCTTTGCGCCAATCGCGCCTGTCCTTCGGGGCCCAGCAAGGTCTCGATGACCTGCCGCCGCTGCTCGCGGCTCAATGGCAGGCCATGATCATCCGCAGCCGTGATCGCTTTCTGGTCGAGAAAGCACTCCACCCTCTGGATATCGACCCAGATCTGCGGGGGTGCCACGCGATCAACAGGCGGCAAGGGGGCTAGGCGGTTGAATGCGTCGATAGAGCTGTTCATCATCTGTTTCCGGTTGGCTGGGTACCCCGTCTCAAGGTAAGGCTGGCCATGACCAGGCTGAGGTACCGACAGATGAAGTCTATTGAGGTGGTGGCGACCATTCCGTCAGGCCCGGTCGCGATTTTGTAGTTCAGGGGTATGGTTTCTGACGCCAGAATGGCGTCAACCAATGCGCCCTAGTGGCTGGATGTTGATCTGCGTCGTGAGCTCCTGAAAGGACAGCACAGGCAGGTCTGAACAAACGCCTTCGACCAACTTGCGCACATAGCGTCGGATGTCCATGGACACCACCAGCACGGGCTTTGCCTGGGCTTCATGCAGGTTGCCCAGCGCTGCCTTTAGCTGGGCGAGAAAGGCATCGCTCTGCGCAGGTTCCAAGGCCAGGTAGCTGCCGGCGCTGGTCTGCCGGATGCCGTTGCGGATCATCTCTTCGGCCGACGGATCGAGCAGGTAGGCCGGCAGCAGGTTGTGGCCACTGGCATACTTGTAGCAGATATAGCGTTTGAGGCTGCTGCGCACATATTCGACCAGCTGCACCACGTCCTTTTCCTTCTGCCCCCACTCCACCATGGCCTCGAGGATC
Source organism: Pseudomonas sp. PONIH3 (assembly GCF_002934345.1). NCBI lineage: Bacteria > Pseudomonadati > Pseudomonadota > Gammaproteobacteria > Pseudomonadales > Pseudomonadaceae > Pseudomonas > Pseudomonas sp. PONIH3. The sequence continues at coordinate 5,910,814 of NZ_CP026386.1, read as the reverse complement.
GAACGCATGTTGCGGATCGATATGCCCTCGCTCACCAGCCGCTGAAAGACCTCGGTGATTCGCTGCAATGGCAGGATCCGCTGAACCTCCTTGACCAGCTCACCATAGCCCTGCTCCATCTGCTCCAGCAGGTAGCGGGTTTCCTGGATGCCGATGAAATCCCCAGCGTATTCGCACAGCACATGGGACAGGTGCCAGGCGAGCACCTGGTCGACCGCCAGGAAGGCACAGCCGGCACGCGCCAGGCGATCACGCTCGCTCTGCTCCACCCAAAGGCTCGCACGTCCAGGCAAGAGCGCTTCGCCTTCTACGTAGGGCACGCCGACAAGCTCCAACTGGCTGAGCTTCTCCTGAACCAGAAGACACCCAGGCTTCAGCCTGCCTCGCGCCACCGGCACTTCCTGCAACAGGATGCGGTACTCCCCAGGGCCGAGCGCGCTATTGAAACGCAGGCGGATACCAGGGAACGGCACGCCATGGTCCAGATAGAGCGCCTGGCGGACCCGTGCCAGTTCATCGTTCAACGAAGCGGCTTCCAGGGCGGCTTGCAACTCGCTGTCCACATCGATGAGCAAGGGCACCGTCAGGGCAAAGACCTGCGGATCGCCGCCCGCCTTCGCCTTGCCAGCGGGTTTCAGCGCGGGAGCGCCGGCACCATTGGCCAGCAACGCCGGCAGACCGCCGCCGTGCTGTTGGCCTGCCTCTTCGACCCGCCGCTGGCGAATCGCCCACCAGCCTCCGCCGCCGACCATCAACGCGAGCATGAAGAACGTTACTGTCGGGAAGCCCGGGATGAGTGCGAACAACCCCAGCAAGGCGCCACCGATCAGCAGCGCCTTGGGCTGCGCCATGACCTGGCTGCCGATGTTCGCCCCCAGGTCATGGGCACCTTGACCGTCGCGGGTGACGATGATTCCCGCGGTGATGGCGATCAACAACGCCGGCACCTGGCTGACCATGCCGTCGCCGACGGTGAGCACCGCGTAGACCTGCAGCGCATCAGCCGCGCCCATGCCCTTCTGCATCACGCCGATGGCCAGGCCAGCCAGCAGGTTGACGATAATGATCACCAGCCCGGCGATAGCATCACCCTTGACGAACTTCATCGCGCCATCCATGGCACCGAACATCTGGCTGGCCTTCTCCACCTCGCCACGGCGCTCACGGGCCTCGTTGACGTCGATGACCCCGGCGCGCAAGTCGCCGTCGATGCTCATCTGCTTGCCCGGCATGGCGTCGAGGGAAAACCGCGCGCTGACTTCCGCTACCCGCTCGGCGCCCTTGGTGATGACCAGGAACTGCACGATGGTGATGATCAGGAACAGGATGCAGCCCACCACCAGGTTGCCACCCACCACAAAGTCGCCGAAAGTCTGCACGATCTGCCCGGCATCGGCTTCCAGCAGGATCATCCGCGTGGTACTGATCGACAGCGCCAGGCGAAACAGCGTGGTGACCAGCAGCACCGAGGGGAACACCGAGAAATGCAATGGCGAGACCACATACACCGACATCATCAGCAGCACCACCGCGATGGTGATGTTCAGGGCGATCAGCAGGTCCAGCAGCAGGGGCGGCAGTGGCAGGATCATCATGAACACTACCGCCAGCAACATCACGGCCAGCATCAGGTCCTTGCGCTTGCCGATCCGGCCGAGTATCCGGGTCAGCTGATTCATCGACGCGCCTCACGACGCAGGTACTCGGCATAGGTGGCCTGGGCCTGCTCCAGTCGGCCAGCCATTTGCTGCGCCTGGCTCAGGCATAGCCACAAGGACGGCCGCAGCTCGCCTGCTTCGCGCAGCGCCAGGCACTGCCGTTCGGCGCTCGCCCAATCGCCCAATTCCAGCGCTGCCACCACTGCGGCCCGGCACCCGACGCGATGCTGGGGAACGGCGCGCAACAGCACCTCCAGCAATACCCGCGCCAGTTCGGGCCGAGCGCATTGCAGATGCAACCAGGCCAACAGCTGCAAGACATCCTGCTGTTCGTTCGACAATTTCATGTGTTCACACCTTGAGCAAGAAGTTAACGCAGTAACCCAGCGTGCGCCGATCGGCCAGCAGCGCTTGCACAAGCGCCGCTGCCTCTCGGTCCCCGGGAATCTGCGACGCAAGCAACTGCTCCATCAACGAACCCAGCGCACGGGTGAAGCATTGCGGGTCGTACAGGCTGCGCAGGTCATGCTCGGGCCTGGCGTAGGCCAGCCGCAGGCGTGCCGCTTGATACTGCGGGTACAGCTCACGCAAGTGCGCCTGCACCGGGTGCCTCGGCCGAGGCAAAGCCTCGCATCCTGGCGAGGCACGCGCCGCGTCGGCTGGCGCCCACGGTAGCCAGGAATGATCGACCTGCCCGGCCGGTTCGATAAAGCTCATGTCGCCAAAACCTCGGTGCGTACACGCGTCAGCAAGCGATAGGCCAGATGCAAGGCCTGCTCGGTCAAGCCGTGTTCGTCGAGGCCTGCCAGCAGCACCAGACGATCGTCGGCAAGCAGTCCACAGCGCAGCAGGCAACCTGGGGCCTGATGTTCGTACACCTGCCTGAGCGCACACTGCATGGCGCGCTCGAACATCGCCCCGTGCACGGGAAACTCCAGCCACAGCGTCAACTGCCCCCCTCGCCGTTCGAGCTGCAGAACGCCTGCCCCTGGCAGCTCCAGGCGCAGCAACGGCTCCTGCCGATGCGCTGGCGCCACACCCAAATGGCGACAGAACTGGGCAACGGCTGCCGTGCACGGATCCATGCTCATGCCTCCCGCGCGCCGCACAGCAGCGCCTCCTCGTCGTCGATGGCCTGGTCCATGGCCAACTGCCAGATCGTCAGCAGATGCTCGCGATGCGCCTCGTCAGTGAATACTTGCACGGGCAGCAGACGGAAGATCCGCTGCAACTCACGCAGACACTGGATGCGTTGCGCCTGCGGGCCCAGCGGCATCGCCACGAGCAGGCGCTGGATGTCCTGCACTGTCGTCCAGCGTTTATCGATCAGCGCCAGGAGGTCGCCGACCAAGTCAGAAGGTCCGTACGCCACTGGGCTCTCCGGCGAGCTGGCGGAACAGCGCGACAGTGTCGCCTTCCAGTTTCTTGAGCGCCTGCACCAGCTTCATGTCGCTGACCACCTGTTGCAACCGGTTGCTGTCCAGGCTCGAGGACGGACCATTGATATGGCTGGCCAGACCATTGAGCATGAACTGCGCAATATCGGCGATGGCGGCATCGCCAAAGCGTGCACGCAGCTCATCCCAGGCATGCCTGAGCCCGCGATAGTCGCACAGGAAGTCGCAGTACACGCCGCGCAGCGCCCCCACGTCGGCCACCCCCTGGGCCTGCGTCGCCTGGGCCAGCGGACCGATCTCGATGCCCAGTTCGATCGCCTGGCCGTGGCGCTGCATCAGGGTTGCCAAGGCCTGGTCCAGCTTGCCGGCCAAACCATGCGCATCGCCCGACGCGCCCAGCGCGTCACGCGCATACGCCAGCGCCAGGTAGCGATGACAGGCCTCAGCGGAAAATCCATCCAGGCGCGCGTCCAGCTCACCCGGGGTCAGCTGGGGATGCTGGCGCAACCAGGCCACCAGTTCATCCAGTGACCGACGCTGCACATCCGGTACCTTGGCCAACATGGCCTCGGCCTCCTGGCCGGCGCGCGATCCCAGCTGACGCGCATCGGTAACGCGACTGCGGCTACTGAGCCGCGCGTTGGCCAATGACGAGAACGCCATGGACACCTCTTCCGCCATGCTGGCCTGTTGCGCCATCGGTATCACCTGCTGCCCTTGCGAAACCGGCGCCCCTAGCGCCTCCCAACCGGGCACCATCGCCAGCACCGGTTCACTCCGTATAAAGCCGACGCCTTCGCTCATCCCCACCTCGTCGCCACGTCAAAGAATGAGCACCATGCTAGAGGCAAGCCCTGCGCCCCACTGTTGCCACTGGCCGCTTCTTTTTAGCCTGTGGCCAGGTGCGACAGTAGCCGACCGAAAACTAAAAACATGCGCCTCACAGTGAAATCCGCTGCGCAGCAGGCCACCTAGAATGGCGCGCATCTTCGTGCCGTAACCTTTCCCATGCCGCCATCGCTGCTCCAGATTCCCCAGACCCTGCTGGGCGCCGTGAACAACGCCACCTTGGTGCAAGTCAACGGCAAGGTCACCCAGGTCACCGGCACCCTGATACGCGCGCTGGCGCCGGGCGTGCAGGTCGGCGAGCTGTGCCGGCTGCGCAAGCCGGGCGGCCAGCCTGAACTGCTGGCCGAAGTCATCGGCCTGCAGCAGGAGCAGGCGTTGCTCGCCCCGCTGGGCGACATGCAGGGGCTGTGCACGCGCACCGAAGTCTGCCCCACCGGCGGCATGCACCGCGTGGGGGTAGGCGAGCACTTGCTGGGGACGGTGCTGGACGGCCTGGGCAATCCGCTCGACGGCAGCACGACGGCGACACCACAAGCCTGGTACCCCGTGCATCGGGACGCGCCATCGCCACTGAGCCGCAAGCTGGTCGATACCCCCTTGAGCCTGGGCGTGCGTTGTATCGATGGCCTGCTCACCTGCGCCGAAGGGCAGCGCACAGGCATCTTCGCCCCCGCCGGTGGCGGCAAGAGCACTCTGCTGGCCACGCTACTGCGCAACGCAGAGGCCGACGTGATCGTGCTCGCCCTGATCGGCGAGCGCGGTCGCGAGGTGCGCGAATTCATTCACCAAGAACTCGGCGAGCACGGCCTGCGCCGTGCGGTGCTGGTGGTCGCGACCTCTGATCGCCCGGCCATGGAACGCGCCCGGGCGGCCTTCGTCGCCACCAGCGTCGCCGAATATTTCCGCGACCAGGGCAACAAGGTACTGCTGCTGATGGACTCCCTGACCCGCTTCGCCCGGGCCCAGCGGGAGATCGGCCTGGCCGCGGGCGAACCGCCTACTCGACGCGGCTTCCCGCCTTCCGTGTTCGCCCAGTTGCCGCGCCTGCTGGAACGCGCAGGGCAATCGGCCAAGGGTTCGATCACCGCGCTTTACACAGTGCTGGTGGAAGGCGACGACCTGAACGAGCCGATCGCCGAGGAAACCCGCTCGCTCCTCGATGGCCATATCGTCCTGTCCCAGGCCCTGGCAGCCGCCAACCACTACCCGGCCATCGACGTGCTGCGCTCGGTCAGCCGGGTCATGAACCAGGTGGTCAGCCCGGAACACCGGACCGCCGCCGGCCGACTGCGCGAATGGATGGCCCGGTATGAGGAAGTCGAACTGCTGCTCAGGATCGGTGAATACACGCACGGCCAGGATCTGCTCGCGGACCAGGCCATCGGCAAACGCGAAGCCATCCGCGCCTGGCTCTGCCAGCCTTGCGACGAGAACGTCTCGCTGCGACAGAGCCTCGACCAACTACTCGAGATCACCCGATGCCCCTGACTGCCCTTGCGCACATCAAGCAACGCAGGCTTCAGCGGGCCGAGCGTGAAGCGCGAAGCCAACTGGCCTTTCTACAGAAGGCAGAAAAAGCCAAGGCACAATCTGTCGAGTCGTACCTGGCCTTTCAACGCGGGTCCCGCGAAGAACAACAGCGCCTGTTCGCCGCGCATGTCGGCCAGTTGATCGACTGTCGTGCCTTGGAGCACTGGCGTCGACAGGTCAGCCTGCTCGGTGAGCGCGAAGCGAGCCTGCACAGGCAAGTCGTTGCCTGCGAGGAGGCACTGGCGCGCCAGCACACGGCACACCAGCAGGCCCAAGCGCAGCTCGCCCAGACTCGACAAAAAAGGGACAGCTTCGTCCAACTACGAGATGAGGCTCACCAACGCGCCGCTCGGCTGGCGGAATGCAGGCAGGAGCTCGAGCTGGAGGAGCATCGCTTACACGGTGGCTTGCAACCATGAAGACCCTGCCCGTGCCTGCCTTACCAATCCCGCCGAATGACACGCCTCGCTTGCCTCCCCTGAACAGCCAGCGGCTGTTGTTCGAACAGCTGCTAGCACCACCGGAAAGGCAGGGCATGCCTCGAGAGGCTGGCCATCTGCGCCTCGGCTACCCTTTGGCGCCCGCCATGCGCAGGACGGAGCACTATCCACCTGTGCCTGCCCCACCGACGCTAACCGAGGATGTTGTCATGCATCCCTTCACCGCGACGGCGCCCGAAGAACTCGAGGCGCCCGGGTCGACGGTCCAGAGCGTACCCGAGACCGTGCAGCGAGACATTCGCGATCACGCCGACACCCTGCCCAGTCGCCTGCTACCCCAGGAAAGCGCCATACCGGCCCCGGTTCATGCCCTGACCTGTGAACGTGCAGTGGTCGACAGGGTACTGCCCTGCCCGGGCGTCACCTTCAATGAAGACCTGCAGATACTGGTGGATCGCCTGCACCTGCAAGTGCTCGGTTGCAAGGCCGACAAGCGCGAACTGACCCTGCTGCGTGCTCGGTTGCCGCAGTTGGGAGCTGTCGAGGTGCACATGCGCCATGGAGGCGCAGGTTTGCAGGTGGAGATCCAGGCCGCGCCAGCGAGTCTGCGGCAATTGCAGGTGGCTTGCGCAGACCTGCTCGAACGCCTGCAACGGCTTGATCCAGCGCAGCCGGTCAGCCTCGGCTTTTCCGCAAACGGCGACGGCGAGCAAGGTTCACGCAACCGGCGCCACGTGCTCGACGAGTGGTGGCCCGAACCATGAGCCCAGCGAGCTTCCCATCCGCTAACGAACAGGAGCTGCGCCTGCAGCGACTGCTGAGTCATCGCCAACGTAGCTATGTCGATGCCGAGCGCCAGGCCTTGCTGGACATCGTCGCTTGCGAGGGGGACACCGACCTGGTCGTGCTGGTCGATTGGCAAGGCTTGCCGGCGCGCCTGCTGTGCCGTCGGCAGCATCTGGCGCAATGGTTGGCGCCACATTTGCAGGAAGCCGACTTCGCCAGCCTGCCGGCACCGTTGCAAATGGCGTTGCTGCAACGGGACAGCCCTTGGCTTCCTGGCCTGCAATGCCTGGGTATCGAACCGGCAGGTGTCTGCCAGCGCACGGCGTGCCTGCAAGTATCGCTGAAGCACGCCACACGCGCGCTGACCTGCTGGGTGCAAGGCGATTGCGAGCGCCTGCTCGCCAGCTTGCCGCGACGCCCGCTGCGTGAACGCCTGAACATCGCGCTGAACCTCTCACTGCAATGGCCCCCCCACGACCTGTCGCTGCACGAGCTGCGTGAACTCGGCATGGGCGACATCCTGCTGCTGCCCGCCGCCACGCCAATGCCACCCCGGTTACTCGGTGTGCTCGACGGCCATCCCTGGGCAGAACTGCTGCTCAACGACACACACCTGGAGCTAGTCCGCATGCACGAATCATTACCGCCGCCCGATACCGCGCTGGGGGAACTGGAGCAATTGCCGATCGCGGTCAGTTTCGAGGTCGGTCGCCAGACCCTTGACCTGCACACGCTGTCGACCCTGGGGCCAGGCGCCCTGATAGAGCTGCACAGCCCGCTGGCGGCCGAGGTGCGCATTCTTGCCAATCAGCGCTATATCGGCAGCGGCTTGCTGGTGCGCATCGACGGTCGCCTCGGGGTGCGGGTGACGCGGCTGCTGGAAAACGACCCGACATGATCCAGTTGCCTGACGAACTGAGCCTGATCCTTGGCCTGGCGCTGCTGTCGATGGCCCCTTTCATTGCGGTCATGGCCACCTCGTTCCTGAAGATGACCGTGGTCTTCTCGCTGCTGCGCAACGCCCTGGGAGTACAGCAGATCCCACCCAACATGGCCCTGTATGGCCTGGCGATCATCCTCAGCATCTACGTCATGGCGCCGGTGGGCATGGCCACCTACGACTACCTGAATACCCATGAGACAGTCCTCGGTGATGCTCACTCGATCGAACATTTTCTCGACGAAGGCCTGGAACCGTTTCGCACGTTCCTCGACAAACAGGTCAACGAACGCGAGCGCGCCTTCTTCCTCGACAGCACGCGCCAGTTGTGGCCCAGCCACTATGCCGAACAGGTCGACGGTAACAGCCTGCTCGTCCTGCTGCCCGCGTTCACCATCAGCGAACTGACCCGGGCCTTCGAGATCGGCTTCCTGATCTACCTGCCATTCATCGCCATCGACCTGATCATCTCCAACATCCTGCTGGCCATGGGGATGATGATGGTGTCGCCAGTGACCATCTCGCTACCCTTCAAGCTGTTGCTGTTCGTCCTGCTCGATGGCTGGGGGCGCCTCTCCCATGGCCTGGTGCTGAGCTACGGGGGCTGAGATGAGCAGTACCGAAGTCCTGCACTTCGCCAGCCAGGCGCTGTGGTTGATACTGATCCTGTCACTGCCGACGGTGCTGATGGCCGCGCTGGTGGGTACGCTGGTGTCGCTGGTCCAGGCGCTGACCCAGGTGCAGGAACAGACCCTGGGCTTCGTCGCCAAGCTGGTCGCGGTGGTCGTTACCCTGTTCGTCACGGCCGACTGGATGGGCAGCGAGCTCTACCGCTACACCGATCTGGTGCTCGAGCGTGTCCTGTGGGTGCGATGACTGTCCATGCGCTTGAACAGGCCCTGCTGAACTTCAGCCTGATCCTGCCCAGGCTGTTCAGTTGCTTCATCGTGCTGCCGATCCTCGGCAAGCAGGTACTGGGCGGCGCGCTGGTACGCAATGGCGTGGCGTGCTCGGTGGCGCTGTTCATCTACCCCAGCGTGGCGGGCACCGTGCCGCCAGGCCTGGATGGGCTGCAACTGGGGCTGCTGATCGGCAAGGAAGTGCTGCTCGGCTTGCTGCTCGGGTCCATCGCGTGCATCCCGTTCTGGGCGCTGGAGGCCTGCGGCTTTCTCATCGACAACCAGCGCGGAGCGACCCTGGCGTCCACCCTCAACCCGTTGCTGGGCAGCCAGGCCAGCCCCACCGGAGCGCTGCTGCTGCAGACCCTGGTCACCCTGTTCTTCACCGGTGGCGCCTTCCTGGGACTGCTTGGCGCCTTGCTGGGCAGCTACGCCAGCTGGCCCGTGGCCAGCTATTACCCACAGATCAGCGACCAGTGGAGCGTGTTCTTCCTGGCCCAGTTCGACTACCTGATGACCCTGTGCCTACTGTTCGCCGCGCCCCTGCTGATCGCCATGTTCCTCGCCGAGTTCGGCCTGGCACTCATCAGCCGTTTCGCCCCGACGCTGAACGTATTCATCCTGTCCATGCCGATCAAGAGCCTGGTCTGCAGCGCGTTGCTGGTGCCCTATCTGTACCTGTTGATGGCGCAGGCCCAGGATCAGGTGTTCAGCGCGCTGCACGCGGTGCGCCTGCTCGGCCCCTTGCTGGAGCAGCCATGAGCACGGAAAAGACCGAGTATCCTACTCGGGCCAAATTGCGCGATGCACGACGTAACGGCCAGGTGGTCAAGAGCAAGGAACTGGTATCCAGCGTGCTGATCCTGAGCCTCGCCACGTTGCCCCTGGGCTTTCCCGACTACTTCCTCGGACACCTGCGAGCGCTGATGCTGCTTCCCGAGCCCCTGCTCCACCTGCCTTTTCGCCAGGCATTGGAGCTGATGCTGCAACAGTTGCTGCACGAACTGCTGTGGCTCACCCTGCCGTTCCTGCTGACCACGTTGATTGCCGCCAGCGCGGGCAACCTGCTGCAAACCGGCTTGCTATTCAACACGCAGTCGCTCTCACCCGACCTCAAGAAGGTCAGTCCCGTGGAGGGGATGAAACGAATCTTCTCGCTCAGGAACCTGCTCGACTTTCTCAAATCCTTGCTCAAGGTGCTGCTGCTCGGCGCATTGGTGCTCGGTCTGCTCAGCGATAACCTGCCCGCGTTGCTGCGGGTTCCACTGTGCGGCATCGGCTGCATCCTGCCTGTTCTGGGCAACCTGCTGGGCCAGCTGATCGGCGTCTGCGCCGTTGGTTTCATGGCGATTTCAGCGGCCGACTACGGCCTGGAGCGCAGGCAGCATCACCAGCAGTTGCGCATGAGCAAAGATGAGGTCAAGCGTGAGCGCAAGGAGCAGGAAGGCGCGCCGGAGCTCAAGCGCGAGCGCCGCAAACGCCACCGTGAACTGCAGCACGGGACGTTGCGTGCAGACGTCAGGCGTTCGTCGGTCATCGTCACCAACCCGACCCACATCGCAGTCGGCCTGCGCTACGAGGCCGGGGAAACCCCGTTGCCGCTGGTCACCCTGAAGTACACCGACGAGCAGGCCCTGCGGGTACGCCGAATCGCCGAGGAAGAAGGCGTGCCGGTGCTGGAGCGCATACCCCTGGCACGGGCGCTGTTCGCGGACAGTCTGGAGGAACAATACATCCCCGGCGAGTTGATCCAGCCGGTGGCCGAGGTGATTCGCTGGTTGCAGGCGCAAGAGAAGACGCCGCCGGTCTGAGCAGGTTGCGCCCGTTCCTCAATGGCTGAGCGGCCAGTTGCTATACCACGATACCGCGCTGCGGCAATGGCCGGCGCACGGGCAAGATATCCTGCCGCACAGGCGGTCGAACAGGCTGACGAAGCTGCGCCCAAAATACCTGGAGCAACCCATCGCGCTCCTGGTCATCGCGGATGGCTCGCGCCGCGGCGGCCAGCACCGCCTCATGGCCATGTTCGAGCGGGCTCATGGCGATCCAGCCTCGTTATCAGCAACCCCTTGCACCAACACTCGCTGCAAGGCGCTCAACTGCCCTTCGATACTGGCGTCGATGACGCAGCCCGCGGTTTCCAGTCGACAACCGCCGCGTGCGAGCCGAGCATCACCACAGATTTCCAGGGGGCCCGTGTCGGGAAACTGCTCGAGAATTGCATCGATACGCAGGCGGACCTCGCGCACCTGTTCGGGGCACACGTGCAGAACCAACGCCTCGCATGGCTGAACCTGCGCCAACGCTTGGCGCGTGGCGGCCAGCGTCAGCTCGATGTCCGGGTAGGCCCCCAGCACCTTGCCCACCGCCTGGTACACCACCTCACTCAGTTGCCGGTCTGCCTGGCGATAGAGCTCTGCACAGCGCAAACGCACGCTGTGCAGCATCGCCGCCTGCTCGATCGCGGCCATTTCCAGCCCGACCTCGTGCCCAAGCCGATGCTGCGCCTCAAGTACCGCATCGGCCTGGGCATCGAGTTCGCTTGCACGCTGACGAGCGCTTTCGATCAAGGCACCGGCCTCGAGAAAGCGCTGGTAGTCGGCGCTGCGCAACACGGTACAACCTGGTTCGACCATCGGCCGGCAATCATTCAGTTCAATAAATGGCAACATTCCAGGCTCCTGTCTCGGGCCACTTTCAGGCAAAGGATACGCGCCAGGGCGCGCTGATCGTCGCTCAACGGCCAGGTCGGCAACACACCGGCGCCAGGCAGGCGCAGGGCCAGGCGCCGGGCAAAACCGGGATCGGTACAACCACAGGCCTGCAGCCAGAACGACAGCCCCTGCAAGGGCAGGTCCACCTCCAGCGCGCCGCTTGGCAGCGCCCGCTGCCAGCCTGGTGGCCATGGACCGATGATCAGCCGCCATTTCTCCAGGCAATAGCGCAGGCCCTGATCGCCAAGGGCGTGGCGCAAGCGCGTCTGGTCGGCTCGGGCGAGCAGTCGCATGATGGCCTGGCCATGCAACAAGCCGCCCACAGTGGCCAGAACACGTTCGAATGCTGGCTGCGGATAGAGGGCCAGCCCACCCAGCCGTTCTGGTATTTCAAAGGGTTCGGCCAGGTCCAGCGCCGACAGCAACCAACCATTGATCGCGCTGTCCCGACGCCAATGCGGCAAGGCCTGAACTACCTGCAGCAACGGCTCAGGACATTGAGCCTGGTGCAAGTAACTCGCAGGGCAATAGCGAAGCTGAAACGGGGTCATGCTCGCTGGCGCCACCACAGGTACTGTGCAAGATTGCTTAGTAACAGCATCCCCAACAATGCCCCGACCAGCGCAAGCAGACGCAGGCGCGAACCCTCCATCACCTGAATCGACAGCAGCGTCGCATGCCGCGCCCCTGGTCGCAGCTGACGAGCCTGGGTGGAAGGCACCAGCACCACACTGATGCGTTCGTAGTCCAGGCCTTCGATGCTGTTGCTCAACAGCTGTTTCATCTGCCCGATGTACAGGTCCAGCGGCGCGTCCGCCGCATGCTTGATGAAGATCGACGCCGAAGCCGCACGGGCCGGCGCGCGCAGGGCGTCACGCGGCTCAGGCAAGACCACATGCACCCGCGCCACCAGCACGCCATCGATTTCCGACAGGGTGCGCGACAGTTCCTGGGACTTCACATAGGTCAGCCGCGCGTGCTCCTCCAGTGGCGACGAGATCAGGCTGTCCCGGGGGAATACATCACTCACCGTGGAGAACATCTCCCGTGGATAGCCCTGGCGCTTGAGCGCGGCTACCGCATGGCCGATGTCGGCCTCGCCGATCAGGATCTTCACCTTGCCGTCCTTGTCTTGCGCCTTCACCGCCTCGATGCCCTCGGCATCCAGCACCGCGAGCATTTCGTTGGCTTCGCGCTGGCCGAGGCCCAGGTACAACTCGACCTTGCAACCGCCCATTACCATTACCGTCAAAAGCAGCAAGCACTGCCATGGTCTCTTCACAGGGCACCTACTGGGCTTTCATGAGGGTTTCGATATTCTGCGTGGTACGTCCCACACCCTTGGCAATCAGCTCGACCTGCAGGTTGGTGCGCATCAGGGCCCAGTGGGCATCCATCAATGCCACCGGATCGCCCACGCCTGAAACCAGGCTGGCATGCGCGCCCTGCCTGGCTTCGGCATGTTGCTGGCCGAACTGTGCGATTTTGTGCAGCACTCCCTCTTCAAGACTGCCGGCACTATTGGATAGCGCCTGCTCGAACTCGGCCACCTGGCGCAAGTCGACGTCCGGTGCCGCCAGGGACTGCAGGTCTGTGACCACACGTGCCACCTCGGCAATGCCACTCATGTGTCGCTCTCCACTGTGAAGGAGTCGTTGAGCAAGTCCATCGCCATGGCGAGCACTTGCAGACGCTGTTGCTCTGCCACTGCCGGCCTCCGCCACTGCTCGGGGGCGCCTGGGGCCTGCTCGATCAGGCATGCCTGAAATGCAGCAGCGTCCCGATCCGCAGGAGCGAGCCGCGGAATCGAAGCTGTTTGCGCACTCGTCAACAGCGACATGGTCAACCCGTTCATGCCACCACCTGCGCACGCATCCCCTCGGCAAACCGGATCAGATCGCAATCCTCGCTTTGCGCCATGCGCTCGAGCCGCCGTTCCAGCGCCGCCATGTAGCCAAGCTGGCGCTCGCACAGTGCCAGCCACGGGCCAAGGGATGGCCAGGGCGCCTGGTCGCCTTCTGCAAGGGCCTCCTCGCAGCGTCCCGCCCCCATCAGGGCGGCGATGCGTATCGCACAGGCGGCTTCCATGGTTTGCGGCTGCCGGGCAAGCCAACGCGCAATCGCCATCGCTTCGTCATGGTGACGGTGTTCGACACCCAGCAAGCCCAGGCGCGCCATCAAATTATTCACCGAGTACTCCATGCTCAGAACTTCTGCAGGATGCTACTGATGGTGTTCTTGAAGGTCTGGCCCAAGGTCGCATCGACCTGGAACACGTTGGACCAGATGTTCGAGCGGTGGCGCATGTCGGCCAACAACGCGGGGTCGTCGCTTTTCTCGTTGAGCTTGCTGAGCGATTCGAGGACAGCCTTGTTGGCCTCTCGCGCCTGCCTGACCATGCCCTCGTGGACCATGTCCATTGTGTTGCTGGTGCCGTCGTGGAATCCGCTGCTGATGCCTGTCATTTCAATGTTCCTTCAGTTTTTCCAGGATATACAAGGCCGCTTCAAGGGCCGTTCGCTCATCGCGCAACGCCTGGAATGCCGTGGGCGGCAAGGGGCGTGACATTTGCTCGGCGCGGGCCTGCCGCGCATGCTCCAGCGCACCGTACATCCGGGCGCGCATGTGTGGGTCGCGTGCTTCCTGCAATAGCTCATCCATCATCGATAGGGCGCTCCTTGAGATTGATCGAGTAATCCTGCCCGCCCTTGCGCAATGTGATCGCCTGGCCATCGATCGCCAGGATGCGGATACCAGAAGGCAGCAGCGCGCCTACCGGATAACGACGGTTGTCATTCAGCGTCACGTAGGGCACGCGCCCCAGTGACACCGCGCGCAGCGGGAAATCGAGTTTCCCGGGCACAGGTGCCCTGCCCTCAGCGACCAGCTTCAACAGCGGATGCTCGCCGAATGCCTCGCGGAACTGGTGCTGCAACTTCAGGAAGTCCTGCTGCTGGCCGCCCTGCAGAGTCCCACGCAGCACCAAGGTGTCACCGCGGTCCTCCAGGCTCAGGGCATCTTCCAGGCGCCATTCGCGCAGGAGTTGCGCCAGGCGCGTCCGGGCCTGTGGAACGGGCAGGCTGTGTGAGACGACGCCGGGATCGCCTGTGTCCCCTTTGCGCTGGGCTTCAGCCTCTGGAATCAGCAGTCGCGAGAGCAGCGCCAGCAACAGCAGCAAACCGCCCCCCGGTACCATGAACCAGCCAGCCCGCAATCGGGGTCGGGGTCGGGGTCGGGGTCGAGAGAGCGTTTCGGGAAGCCGCTCGGCAAAAACCTCGCCCTCTATACAGAATGCCCAGCACAACGGGCCACAACGCTGAATGGCCAGTGCCTGCAACTCGACACCTGCCACCACCGTCGCCCCGTCCTGTGTAGGCGGCTCGATGGTTCCCCACTCCAACAGGCGTACTCCGCCAGGCTCTACCATCAGCACCAGGTGAACGGCGGCGATTCCCGCGTCCACCAGCACCAGATCGGCTTGCGCCGGATCGGCGCCGATGACTACCCGGCCGGGCGCCAGGGACACTTCGGCCCCCGCATTCAGGCCACTGTAGACCCGCAGCTGGTAACTCATTTCAAGAGCGCTCATCACCGGCAGGGACTGCGTCCAAACCATTACCGACACTTGCAAGCCCGGAATCGATCAGCTTCGGCTCGATCAGGAACAGTCGAACCGATCGGCGCGTGCTGCTGGACTGATAGCGAAACAACGCCCCCAGGAACGGAATGTCTCCCAATAGCGGGACCTTGCGCAGGCTTACACTCGTCTCGTCGCGGTGGATACCACCGATCATCAGGCTCTGCCCCAGGTCGACCCGGGCCAGCGTGTCGATGACCGTGCGACTGATCGTGGGTATGCCATCGGGGCCCGTGCTGTTGGACTTCTGGCTACCGTCCTCGATATGCAGGCTCAGGCTGATTTCCGGCCGGTCCGCACTGCGGATCAGGCGTGGAGTCATTTTCAACAGGGTGCCGTAGGTGATCGCCTTGAGCTCGGCGACGCGTTCGCCCAGCACCCGGACATAATAGGTTTCGCTGTGGTCCAGCACCGCCAGGGTGTTTTCCTGGGTCAGCAAGGTCGGCCGCGACACAACCTGGGCGCGGCCTTCTCCCTGCATGAGCATCACCTTGGCCAGCAGCCGGTTCACCCCCCGGCCGTCGACCAGGCTGCCGGCCAGCGTTCCCTGCGCCTGGCCTGCGCTGGTGCGGATGTCGATCAGCTGGTGTTTGCCAGTGCCAATGCCGACCTGCCACTCCACCCCGAGCTCAGCCAGATGCTCGGCGTTGATGTCCAGGATCGTCAGCCCAACCTCGATGCGTGCCGCCGGCCGGTCCAGCGCCGCTACCAGGCGCCGGTACATGGGCATGCGCTCTGGATGGTCACGCACGATGATGGCATTGAGCGACGCTTCGGCCTGGACAACGGCTTGACCGCTGCGTACAGGCGCCCCCTTCGCCACCGCCTGACCTTCGACCACCCGCACATCGGCGTTCGTCAACACTCGAGAGAGGAGCGTGGCCACACCGGGTACCGCAATCTTCTGGTCGCGGTAATCAATTTCACGGTCTTCAGCTACCGCGTGCCTGAGCGCGATCACCTCGACACTCAGGCTGCCACCGAGTGCGTCCTGCAATACCGCCTGTTGCTCCAGCGCCTTCACGGTCTGCTCGACACGGTCGAGGTAACGCGGTGGGCCCGAGGCATACACCAACCGCCCATCCGCCGCAGCGCGCCAGGCGAAGCGCGACGTCCAGCCGCCACCCTCCTGCAGGGCAGTGCGAACTTGTGGCTCGCGCACGTTTTCCAGGTGGACAAGGCGTGTCTGCATTTCGCTGGACTTGTCGACATGGAGCACTGCGCCGTCGTAGTACCAGACCAGGTTGAACAGCACGGCGACCTGTTCGAGAAACGCCTCCGGGTCCGGCTGCTCGAACGTGGCGCTGACCTGGTCCCTGACCTTGTCGCTGACCACGACCGCCCCCTGGTAGTTGGCGGCGAAATTGCCCAGCAGGTCACGCAGGCTCTCGCCCTGGGCAACGTAGTGGAACGGCTCCTGGGGCCAATCCAGTGGCTCAGCCTGGACCGCAACGCTGGCCAGCAACGCAGTCAAACCGGCGGCGAGCGATTTCAAGGCAGCCATATCCGAGCTCCTCCGTGGGTCACAGGTGCTTGATCCGCAGGTTGCCCGCACAGAAGATCGATAAGGTCGACCTGAGCACCCAGCACATGATCGACGATGTCGAGATCGCCCTGCGCCAGGTCTACCTGCGCTTCAAGCAGCGGCTCTCCCGCAGGTGTCAGCGCCAGTCGCTGCGGACAATGCTGAGCCCACACCGTCAGCATGCCCATCATGCGGCGCAAGGCTTGCGGGTCGAGGCTGGCGCCTTGGCCGGCCAGCGAGGACAGTGAACTGCGAATCAGCAGTCGCGTGCCTTGCGGCTCGAGCGACAGGGGATGCCCCTCGATGCACAGTTGGTAGTCACCGCGCTCACTGGCCAACCAGGGCGCCATGCCCAAGCGTCGGGCCATTTGCTGCAAAAGTGTGTTCATACACGCATCATCCGGGCAACGGAGGGAACAGAAGAGTTGTCAGCCACGGCGAGCATCGCTGGGGGTGCGGCCGAACCGCCGGCGGTAGCTCTGGCTGAAATACGACTGGCTGGAAAAGCCGCTTTCCATGGCGATGTCGACAATGCTCATGCGCGTGTTAAGCAGCAAATGGTGCGCATGGACGATCCTGCGCTCGGTGATCCAGGCTCGGGGCGGGCATTTGTAGAAGCTGGCGAACAAACACTTGAAGGCCGTCAGGCCCAGGCCGAAAGCCTCGGCATACTGGTCCAGTCGCCACTCGCGCAGGTAGTGTTGCTCCATGAAGGCATGCAGGCGATCGACATGGCGATTGCCCTGTTGCCGCAAAGCCGCCAGCAACGTCCGCCCCTGCGGACCGAAGACCAACAGCAACAGCAACTCCTCCAGGCGCAGCATCGCCAGCATTGAAGCTGCCCCTTCGCCACCAAGTGCCGCCAGTCTGGCCACGCATTCCTGCGCCATTGCGCAAGGCTGGAGCCGGAGGGTGTTCACGCACGCCTCCTCGTGACGTTCAAGCCGGGCGAGGTCAGTGCCATGCCTTTGCACAAAGGCTTGCACGAAGTTCACGTCCAGCGGCAGCCAAAGCACCTGACAGCCCTGCGCCTGGGTCGCAACCAGATAAGTGCCGCGTTTGACGAACAGCAGCTCACCAGCCCGTAGATGAATGATGTCGTCCTTTTCGCGCAGGGCCAACTCACCCGCCAGGATGGCGTAAAAACCTTCCTGCCCCAAGGACGTGAACCCCGCCCCGACAACATCCAACTGCCGCCCCTGCACACACCAGCCCTCAACTGGAGAAATCCCTCTCACACCAGGCCTTGCTTCCCGTAGACCTTTTGAACACCGAACGAATCGCAACGCCTACAGAACTGGAGCAGCCTCTGTGGACTTGACCGTATCGATGAAGACGAGGCGGTAGACTAAGGCGTGCCCGCTGAAATGAATGCAGGGATAGTTCGCAGGAGCAAGTGGCATTTCGCCACTTTCTGTAGGAAATAGATGGTCTGGCGAAGAATGAATGTGGCAGTCCCCACAACGCCTCTGCTGACAGCCAACAACTAAAAATTGGCGACAGCGACCGGTATCCACCAGGGCGTGCCCACACTACCGTGACGGCCCCCTTCATTATCGAGAACTCGCCATGTCAGGCACGAACTACGATTATGCATTGACCCAGCTGTATGCTGCCCTGAAGCTGGATCCACCCTTGACCTTCGACCCGGTGATCAGCCTGCAGGTGGGTTCTTTTGTGTGCAACGTCAGCGAGCACCCGGCGGATCACTTGCTGATGTTCATCGAACTGCCCGCAATCGACGACGTACGCTGGGGCGAGCAGAACCTGTTCTGTCAGGACACCTGCAGCCTGTGATCGGTGTCGACCCACTCACCGGCATGCAAATACTGTGGAATCGCCAGGCCCTGGCGCAATTGGACCGTGCCATGGTGCATCACCAGCTGGAGCAGCTGGTGCAGGCCGCCCACGATCTGACAGGTGCCGAAACAGCCTGAGCGTCCCTTAGGGTTGCTCCCAGACCTGCGCCTCGCTCCAACCCAGCGCGGCAAAATCCCCGGAGCGCAGTGAGGCCTCTTCTTCGCAGAAGAATTCGTCCAACTGCGGTGGCCTGATCGCCGTGTCGCTGAGCATCGCGTGTACCTGGCCACGATGATGGATCTGATGCTCGAACAGGTGCGACAGCAGGCGCAAACGTTGCTCCAGTTGCACCCGGTCCGGTCGCACGATGCTCACGTAGCGCCGCAACTGGTCGTCGCGCAATTGCCGGCAATAGGCGATCAGCCGCTGGTCGGCCTGGGCCTGCTGGGCCTGCAGGTCGGTGCAGGTGGCGAAGGGCTGCTCGGGCTGGAAGAAGCGCTCGCCATCCGGGTCCGGCGTTTGGCCGCGCTGCTCGCACTCCAGCGCATCCAGGTAGAACCAGTCGACCGTCAACAGGTGGTTGAGGGTGGCCTTGATCGACGGGAAGAAACTGCAGCGGGGGGCGACGAACTCGTCCTGGGTCAGTTGCAGACAAGCCTTGTACAGGCGGTGGTTGGCCCAGCCATTGTTGTAGGCCTGGGTCAGCAGATGATGCGACAGCGGCTCCATGGTCGGCTCCTTCAGGCGAAGCGTTGCAGTTGCATCTCCCGTAGCCGGCTCAGGGTCCGTTGGTACGGGAACGCCAGATACCCTTGAGTGTAGAGCGCTTCCAGCGGCACCTCGGCCTCCAGGTACAACAACACCCGACGGTCGTAGCATTCGTCCACCAGGGCGATGAAGCGCCGCACGCTATCATCCTTCGGCGCCAGCGTCGGCAACTGGCGATCCCCGGCCTCGACGCGGGCGGCCCCGTCCTCGGTGCCGCGGGCAATGCGCCCGGCCTGCTGGACGCCACCCAGGGCCGGAATAGCGCTGATCAGGATCGCCGGAAAGCGGTCGCACAATGCCATGAAGTCCATGGCGGCCAGGGGCTGCTCGCACAAGTCGGCGAAGCGGCACCAGATGGCGTGCGTGCTGCGGCGCAGCACGCCGATACGCCGGGAGCCGAGCTGCAACGGCTGATCACTGCCTGGATCGTTCGGGCTCAGCTGCTGGAACACCGCCTCGAGCGCGCTCGGCCACCCTGGCTTGTCGACCCAATAGCGTTGCTGTTGCACGCCGGGACGCAGTCGGTGGTCCTGCTCCCCCGCCACCGCCAGCACGCGCATGTGCTGCTCGATGGCGGCGATGGCCGGCAGGAACCGCTCGCGGTTGAAGCCATCGCGGTACAGCTGGTCAGGCGGCTGGTTGGAGGTGGCGACGATCACCACACCGTGATCGAACAACACCTGGAACAGACGGCCAAGGATGATCGCATCGCCGATATCGCTGACGAACAGCTCGTCGAAACACAACACCCGTATCTCTTCGGCCAGCGCCCGGGCCAGGGCCGCGAGCGGGTCGGCGGTACCATTGAGCTGGAACAGGCGCTGGTGGACCCAGGCCATGAAGTGGTGGAAATGCTGGCGCCGTGCCGGAAGTTCCAAGCTGCGATGGAACAGGTCCATCAACCAGGTCTTGCCCCGGCCGACCGGGCCCCAGAGATACAGGCCTTGCGTCGGCTGGCCCTGAAGCAGGGAGTCGAAGCAGGCCTGCAAGGCCGCCACAGCGGCTGCCTGGGCGGCATCGGGAACGTAACCGCGCTCGGCCAGCGCCTTGTGATAAAGGGATTCGGGAGTCATGCCGCGCATGGTACGCCATCGCGGGGCAAGCCCGCTCCCACAACATTGCCCCAGGGCAACTGCAATAGCTTGCACCAGGGCTTACGCCGGGACGATCAGCCCTCTGTCAGCCCCACCTTCAACAAGGCGCCATCCTTGGCATCGGTCAGCACGTACAGATAGCCATCCGGCCCTACCCGCACGTCACGAATCCTGGCTTTCAGGTCAGCCAACAGCCGCTCTTCATGCACGACCTTGTCGCCATCGAGTTTCAGCCGGATCAACTCCTGTGTCGCCAGCGCGCCGATGAACAGGTTGTGGTCCCAGGCCTTGAACGTGGGGCTGTCGTAGAACGCCATGCCGCTGATGCCCGGCGACTTTTCCCATACATGATGGGGGTCGACCATGCCGTCGACGTGCTTGCCCTTGGCCTCGGGGATCGGCAGCAACGAGTAGTTGATGCCGTGGGTGGCGATCGGCCAGCCATAGTTCTTGCCCGCCTTGGGGATGTTGATCTCGTCGCCGCCACGCGGGCCGTGCTCGTGGGTCCAGAGCATGCCGGTCCAGGGGTTGAGCGCCGCGCCCTGCTGGTTGCGGTGGCCGAACGACCAGATCTCCGGGCGTACGTTGTCGCGGCCGACGAAGGGGTTGTCCTTGGGTACCTCGCCGTCGGGCAGGATGCGCACGATCTTGCCCTGCAGCTTGTCCAGGTCCTGCGACGTGGCACGCTGGTTGTTCTCGCCCAAGGCGATGAACAGGTAGCCGTCACGGTCGAACACCAGCCGCGAGCCGAAGTGATTGCCTTCGGACAACTTGGGCTGCTGGCGGAAGATCACCGTGAAGTTCTCCAGGCGCGACTGGTCCTGGGTCAGCTGGCCACGACCGACGGCGGTACCCGCCTTGCCATCGCTGCCCTCTTCGGCATAGGACAGATAAACGGTTCGGTCCTTGGCAAACTCAGGCGAGAGCACCACGTCAAGCAGCCCACCCTGCCCTTCGGCCCACACCTTGGGCACGCCGGACAGCGGCGGCCCTACCTTGCCCTCAGCATTGACTATACGCAGATTGCCTGGACGTTCGGTGACCAACATGTCCTTTCCGCCGGGCAGGAAGGCCAGCGCCCAGGGATTGCGCAGACCATCGGCGACAGTGCTGACGGTCAGCGGGCCCGCCTCGCTGGAGTACTGCTGCTCAGCGGCGGCCTGCGCCAACAAGGGGAACAGGCTGGCTGCTGCCAGGGTGGTCAACCAGATGCGTGGCGTCATGCTCGCTTCCTTCGCAAGGGCTCACGGCGCGCGTGGTGAATCGCGTGGTGGCCGGGTGGGTTCCAGGTTCGGGGTCTGCTGCTCGCGGCGCAGGTTTTCACCGTTGCCGATACCGCGGTTGTCGAGGGTGGGGGGGCGCGGATTGGGTTGCGTGGACGGGCCGCGCACGGGCGGCATTGCCGGCACGCTGCCCTGCCGGCTGTTGGGGTTGGCGCGCATGATCGGGCTGTTGTAGGGATTGTTGCTGTCGTTGGCGGCAAGCAGTGGCGGCGCCAAGGACGCAGCCTGCAGTGGCAACGCCAGCACCAGGCCGAGGCCCAGGATTGGCAGTGTGGGATTCATGCTTCACCTCCGCTACGAAAAGGCGCGCTCGAAGGTTGGATAGCCTAAGGCGCGCAGGGTTCGACGCAAAAGAATGAATTTGGGTCCTGATGTTTCAGTATGTGCCCCTTGGGCTACCTTCAGCCCTGGTGTCAACCGACTGTATCTACCTTGTGCCGCGCGGCATACAGGCACAGCATCTCCATCGCCAGGGTCGCGCCGGCCAGCGCGGTGATATCGGCATGGTCATAGGCCGGCGCCACTTCCACCAGGTCCATCCCCACCAGGTTGATCCCGCGCAACCCGCCGAGGATCTCCAGCGCCTGCACCGTGCTCAGGCCGCCGCATACCGGCGTGCCGGTGCCGGGGGCG
This sequence comes from Pseudomonas sp. PONIH3, assembly GCF_002934345.1. Classification (NCBI taxonomy): domain Bacteria; kingdom Pseudomonadati; phylum Pseudomonadota; class Gammaproteobacteria; order Pseudomonadales; family Pseudomonadaceae; genus Pseudomonas; species Pseudomonas sp. PONIH3. The sequence goes on along the minus strand of NZ_CP026386.1, from coordinate 5,888,861 downwards.
AAGGCTGGGTCCAGGCAGTCGATATCGAAGGTCAGGTACACCGGCCGGTCGCCCACCCGCTGGCGGATGGCAGTGACGATCGCCTCGGTGCCCTGGCGATGCACCTGGCGGGCGTCGAGAATGGCGAAGCCCTGGCTGTCGTCGTTGGTGGTGCGCAGGCCGATCTGCACCGAGCGCGCCGGGTCCACCAGCCCTTCCCGCGCCGCGTGCCAGAACATCGTGCCATGGTCGATGCGCTGGCCCTCCTCGTCCGGCCAGGTGTCGCTGTGCGCATCGAAGTGCACCAGCGCCAGCGGGCCATGCCGACGGGCATGGGCCTTGAGCAGCGGATAGCTGATGAAATGGTCTCCGCCCAAGGTGAGCATGGCGCAGCCGGCCTCGAGAATGTGCTCGGCATGCGCCTCGATGCTCTGCGGCACCGACTGCGGCGTACCGCTATCGAAGGCACAATCGCCGTAGTCGATCACCGCCAGGTGGTCGAACGGATCGAACGCCCAGGGCCAGTGCCGGGCCCAGGCCTGTTGCACCGAGGCGGCACGGATCGCCCGCGGACCGAAGCGCGCGCCGGGACGATTGCTGGTGGCGGTGTCGAACGGCACGCCGCTTACCACCACGTCGACACCCCGCAGGTCGCGGCTGTAGCGGCGCCGTGAAAAGCTGGTGATGCCGGCATAGGTACTTTCGGCAGCGGTGCCATAGAGGCTGTCACGGGTGATGGCCTGGTCGTTGTTCTGGGCGAGGTCCACGGTGTGTCTCCTGTCGTTGTCGTTCACTGGCGGCTGCGGAAGGCGGTCCACAGGCGGTTGCGCTGGCGCAGGTCGGCCAGCGCCATGCTGCGGTCGGCGAACAGGCGCTGGCGCACCTCGGCCGACGGATAGATGTCCGGATCGTTGCGAATCGCCGCGTCCACCAGCGGGGTGGCGGCCTGGTTGGCGTTGGCGAAGAACAGCGTGTTGGTCAGTGCCGCCACCGAGTCGGGGCGCAGCATGAAAGCGATGAAAGCGCGGGCCGCCTCGGGATGCGGTGCGTCCTTGGGGATCACCAGGTTGTCCTGCCACACCAGCGTGCCCTCGCGGGGGATGCGGTAGATCAGCTCGAAGGGCTTGCCAGCGCGGCGCGCCTGGTCGGCGGCCATGGCGGCATCGCCGTTGTAGGTGAGCGCCAGGCACACGCTGCCGTTGGCCAGGTCGTTGATCTGGCGGCCATTGGCCACGTAGCTGATCGACGGTTGCAGTTGCTGCAACAGCGCCTGCGCCGCGTCCAGGTCAGCCTTGTCCTGGCTGTACGGGTCCTTGCCCAGGTAGTTGAGGGTCACGCCGATCACTTCCTGCGGTGAGTCGGGCATGGCGATGCCGCAGTCCTTCAGGCGGCTGGCGTACTCAGGCTTGAACAGCAGGTCGAGGCTGTCCAGGGGCACATCGCCCAGGCGCTGGCGTACGGCCTCGACGTTCACCCCCAGCCCCAGGGTGCCCCAGGTGTAAGGCACGGCATGGCGATTGCCGGGGTCGGCCTCGGCCAGCTTGGCCAGCAGGTCCGGGTCGAGGTTGGCATAACCGGGCATCGCCTGCGCCTCGAGCGGCTGCAGGGCGCCGGCCTTGAGGGCCCGGGCCAGCACCGTGGCCGACGGCACCACCACGTCGTAGCCGCTGCCACCGGTGAGCAGCTTGGTCTCCAGCACCTCGGTGGTATCGAAGGTGTCGTAGCGGACCTTGTAGCCGGTCTCCTTTTCGAAACGTTCCAGGGTCTGCGGGGCGACATAGTCGGCCCAGCTGTACAGGTTGACGACCTTCTCTTCGGCCTGCAGCGGCAGGGCGATCAGCAATGAAAGCAGGCACAACGTCGAACGCATGGCGGACACCTCGGCATAAGGGTGGATGCCGCCAGCATGCCTGCCGGGTTACATTGCAAAAATGGCAACTTTGCGAAGCTGACATTCACCAGGAGCAATGTGATGCTCGGACAATTGCACGACCCGGACCTGCACCTGCTGCGGCTGTTCGTCACTGTAGTCGAGGCCGGCGGCTTCAGCGCCGCCCAGGGTGTGCTCGGGCTCAGCCAGCCCAGCATCAGCCAACAGATGGCGAAACTGGAGACCCGCCTGGGTTATCGCCTGTGCAGCCGGGGCAAGGGCGGCTTCCGGCTGACCGAGAAAGGCGAGTTGCTGTTGCAGGCGACCCGCGGCCTGCTGCTGCAGATCGAGCAGTTCCGCCAACAGGCCAACGGTGTTGCCGGGCGCTTGCTGGGCAGCGTGCGCATAGGCCTGGCCGAGAACCAGGACCGTGACGTCAGCCTACGCCTGGCCCAAGCCATCGCGCGGTTTCGCCAGCGTGACGAGAGCGTGCGCCTGGAACTGACCAGCGCGCCACCGGCCGAACTCGAACGCTTGCTGCTGGAGCAGCGCCTGGACTGCGCCATCAGCTACTTCTCCGGCAACCAGGCGGCGTTCGACTACCTGCCGCTGTTCGAGGAGCGCCAGAGGCTTTACTGCGGCAAGGGACACGTGTTGTTCAGCCAGGCCCAGGTAACCCGCGAGCAGTTGCTCGAGTCCGATCAGGTAAGCCACCCCTATCGTTTTCTCAAACAGAGCGAGCCGTTCCAGAGCCGCCACAGCATGGCGGTGGCAGAGCAGATCGACAGCGCGCTGACATTCATCCTGTCAGGACGACACATCGGCTTTCTGCCGTGTCACTGCGCCGCGCCCTGGGAAGCCCAGGGCCTGTTGCGGGCGCTGGATACCGCGCTGGATTTCGTGGTGCCGTTCACCCTGGCCAGGCATCGCGGGCAAACACCCGGTGAGGCGCAGCAAGCGTTCATGGAAGACCTGCGCATGACATTCGGCTCGCGTTAGGCCCGCAACGTCGGCATGCCCGGCTTTCATCGCCGCCACGCATTTGCGACACTGCCGACTCGCCCGTGCCACAAGGCCAGATACCCATGTATGCCCGCATCTGCCTGATCCTGCTGCTGACCCTTGGCCTGAACGCCTGCGCCCTGTTCCAGGGGCGCGATCCGCTGAACATCAGCGTGATCGGCATCGATCCTTTGCCAGGCCAGGATCTGGAACTGCGCATGGCGGTGAAGATCCGCGTGCAGAACCCGAACGAAACCCCGGTGGATTTCAACGGCATCGCCCTCAACCTGGAAGTCAACGACCAGCCCCTGGCGGCCGGGGTGAGCGACCAGCGCGGGCATATCGGCCGCTACGACGAAGCAGTGCTGGTGGTGCCGGTGAGCGTCACCGCCTTCGCCTTCCTGCGCCAGGCCTACGGCCTGAGCCAGGTGGACTCGCTGCAGGGCCTGCCCTATGTGTTGCGCGGCAAGCTGGCAGGAGGGCCACTCGGTACCGTGCGTTTTACCGACAAAGGCAAGCTCGACCTGCCAACGGCCGCAGGCCCCGCCTGGTAATCAGCTTTACCGGCAGGTTGGCAGATCACTCGCCTGCGCTGGATGAACCGACGAAACGGACTCCTGGCCGCGGACGCTCGTCCACGCTGAGTTCGAACACATCCGGCCGCGCATAATGGCCAACCACGTCGAAGTCGTAGCGCGCACGCACCAGTTCATCGGTATCGACTTCGGCGCAAAGCAGGCCGCGCTCGCCCACCAGCGGCCCGGCCAGCACCTCGCCGAGTGGGCCGACGATCACGCTGCCGCCGTTGATCAATGGTCGTTCGGCCGGCCAGTTGGCCACCTCCAGGCCCAGTGCGGCGGGCGAGTCCTGCACCTGGCAGGCGCTGATGATAAAGCAGCGCCCCTCGGCGGCGATATGGCGCATGCTCACCTGCCACAGCTCGCGCTCGTCCACCGTCGGCGCGCACCACAACTGCACCCCCTTGGCGTACATCGCGGTGCGCAGCAGCGGCATGTAGTTCTCCCAGCACACCGCCGCACCGATGCGCCCGGCACGGCTTTCGATTACCGGCAGTGTGGAGCCGTCGCCCTTGCCCCAGATCAGCCGCTCGGTGCCGGTGGGCATGAGCTTGCGGTGCCTGGCCACCAGGCCGGAGTGCGGTTCGAAGAACAGCACCGTGCAATACAAGGTATTGCCGCTGCGCTCGATCACGCCGATCACCAGGCTCGCTCCGGTACGCGCCGACAAGCCGGCCAAGGTATCGGTCTCGGGCCCTGGCACATCGATGGCATTGGCGAAATAGCGGGCGAAGGCTTCACGTCCCTCAGGCAGGCGATAGCCGAGCTGGGTGCCGAACCCTTCGCCTTTCGGATAGCCACCGAGCAAGGCCTCGGGCATCACCACCAGGCTGGCACCGGCGTCGCGGATGGCCTGCTCGTAGTCGAGGATCTGCGCCAGGGTGGCGGCCTTGCCACCAGGCAGCGAACCGATCTGCAGGGCGGCGACGATGGACTTGGGCATCGAGGGAACTCCAGTCAGGAAGGTCTGTTGGATTCTCCAGCGCAGGCGTTCGGGGTGTTCGCCTGGCTCAGCGGTTGGCGCTGGCGGCGGCCATCATCTTGTTCACTTCGCTGCGCACCAGCTGGTTGAACTCTGGCGGCGACATGCCGTCGAGTTCGGCACGCACCCACTCCGCCCACTTGCCCTTGCGCCGTGGCTTCTCAGCAATCAGGCGCGCCGCCTCGCCCTTGGCCTTGCCCAGGTTATTCTGCCAGTAGTCGAACAAGCGGGCCTTTTCTGCCTCGATCTGCGCCCGTTCCTGGAAGCTCATGTTGGCCAGATTGAAACTCATCGGGTATTACCTGCCGCTGGAAAATGGGCGCTATCTTACACTGCGACGACGCGCCACCGGTACGCCGCTGCAACTTTCCCGGCAGCGTGGCATCCATTGTTCAACGCCCAACCCTTCACGAGGATGTGTACATGGCCAGGAAAACCGCTGCGCAAGGCAACAACGACCAGATCAAGGATCAGGTGTTCAGCGAACTGCAGGCATTGATCGAGGAATCCGAGAAGCTGCTCAGCGACAGCGCGTCGCTGGTCGGCGAGGAAGCCGAAGGCATGCGCGCGCAGTTGGGGCTTAAGTTGCGCCAGGCGCGCGATGCCACCAGCCGCCTGGGCCAGAAGGCGCAGCCGGTGGTCGAGGCTACCCAGGAGTACATCGGTGGCCACCCTTGGCAGACCGTGGCGGTCTCTGCAGGCTTCGGCCTGGTGGTCGGGCTGCTGCTCGGTCGCCGGCAATAGCTCAGGCGGCCTGAGCCTGGGGAATGCCGCTGTGGAAGCGTAGTTCCTGGTCGGGCGAGGTGATCAGCCCGACCTCCGCTTCGCGCACGTGCTCCACGACCCGGGCAATGTCCGCTTCATCGCCGTACTGGTGGGCCAGTTTCAAATAGCCTTGATAGTGCCGCGCCTCGCTCTTGAGCAGGCCGTGGTAGAAGGTGCCCAGTTCCTCGTCCAGGTGCGGCACCAGGGCGGCGAAACGCTCGCAGCTGCGCGCCTCGATAAAGGCCCCCACCACCAGGGTATCCACCAGTTTCACCGGCTCATGCGCCCGCACCAGCCGCCGCAGGCCCGAGGCATAGCGCCCGGCCGACACCGGCCGTAGCGGCACGCCGCGACGCTTCATCAGGCGCAGCACCTGCTCGTGGTGCACCAGCTCCTCGCGGGCCAGGCGCGACATCATGTTGATCAGGTCGAGGTGGGTGTTGTACTTGGCGATCAGGCTCAGCGCCGTGCTGGCGGCCTTGAACTCGCAATTCTTGTGATCGATCAGCAGGGTTTCCTGGTCGGCCAGTGCCGCCTCGATCCAGGCGTCAGGGGTGCGGCAACCCAGGAAGGCATCGATTTCAGGAATCAGGGACATGGTACTCACAATCGCAGCGGACATCGGCGGGACCGGCGATTATACCGGCGGCGCTGACGAGCGCCAGTGACTATGCTTGACTCAAGTCAACCGGTGGGAGCCGCCGCGCCGTCTATAGTCAGGCATTGGTCGCCATCCGCGAAAGGAGTTCACGTCCATGCAAGCCGTGCGCAGCATCCTCGTCGTCCTCGACCCCGAGCACGTCCATAGCCGGGCCCTGACCCGGGCCAAACTGATTGCCGGGGTGACCGGTGCGCGCCTGCACCTGCTGATGTGCGACAAGAAGCAGGACCACAGCGCGCTGTTGAGCCTGCTGAGCAGCCAGTTGCATGACGATGGCTACGACAATGTCACCCATGAACAGAAGTGGAAGGACAGCCTGCACCAGTCGATCATCCATGTGCAGCAAGCGGAAGGCTGTGAACTGGTGATCAAGGAGCACCGCCCGGACAATCCCTTGCGCAAGGCACTGCTGACCCCCAGTGACTGGAAGCTGCTGCGCGAGTGCCCCTGCGCGGTGCTGATGGTCAAGAGCGAATGCCCCTGGACCGGCGGCGTGATCCTGGCGGCGGTGGATGTGGGCAACCAGGACGAGGCCCATCGCCTGTTGCATGCCAGCATCATCGACCACGGCTACGACATCGCCAGCCTGGCCAAAGGCCAACTGCACGTGATCAGCGCCCATCCCTCGCCGATGCTGTCGGCTTCCGACCCGGTCTACCAGCTCACGGAGACCATCGAGAAACGCTATCGCGAGGCGTGCACGGCGTTCCAGGCGGAATTCGATATCACCGATGACAGGCTGCATATCGCCGAAGGGCCGGCCGACGTACTGATTCCCTATACCGAGAAAAAACTCGACGCGGTGGTGACCATCGTCGGTACCGTGGCCCGCACCGGTATCTCCGGGGCGTTGATCGGCAACACGGCGGAAGTGGTCCTGGATGCGCTGGAAGGTGATGTGCTGGTGCTCAAGAGCGAAGAGGCCACGGCACATCTGGCTGAGCTGGCGCGTGGCTGAACTGGCACGTGGCTGAACCAGCGCCCCAAACAGGTGCAATGGCTCTAGAATAGGCGCCTCTCCAGCCACAGAAGCAGCACCATGGACATCGATCAGGCCCGCACCTTCCTGGAAATCGTCCGCTGCGGCAGCCTGGTCGCCGCCGCCGAACGCCTGTTCGTCTCACAGACGGCGATTAGTGCCCGCGTGCAGCGCCTGGAGCAGCAACTGGGCTGCCAGCTGTTCGTGCGCAGCCGCAACGGCGCCAGCCTGACCACCGATGGCGAGGCGTTCGTCAGCTATGCCAACCAGCTGGTGCAGACCTGGGAAGCGGCGCGCCGTGACCTGCCGCTGCCCCAGGGCTGCCAGCAGGTGCTGCATGTGGGCGCCGAGGTGAGCCTGGGCAACCCGATGCTGCTCGATTGGGTCAGCGCCCTGCACCAGGAACTGCCCAGCCACGCCATCCGCAGCGAGGTCAGCGATGGCGAAGCGCTGCTGCGCAAGGTGGAGATGGGCTTGCTCGACGCCGCGCTGGTCTACCAGCCGACCTATGGCCCCGGCCTGCAGGTCGAACAGTTGATGGAAGAGAAGCTGATCCGCGTGCGCCGGGTCGATGCGCCCGATCCGTACATCTACATAGACTGGGGCGAAGCGTTCCGCCGCCAGCATGACGCCGCCCTGCCCGACCTGTCGCGCCCGGCCCTGAGCTTCAATCTCGGGCCCCTGGCCCTGCAGTTCATTCTCGAACACGGCGGCAGCGGCTATTTCCGCACCCGGGTGGTCCAGGCCTACCTGCAAAGCGCGGTGTTCGAGCGCGTGCCCCAGGCGCCGGAGTTCACCTACCCGACCTTCCTGGTGCATGCCCGCGAACGCGACAGCGAGGCATTGCAGCAGGCCTTCAGCGTCTTGCGCCGACTGTTGGCCGCTGGCGAAAGCGACTGGTCACAGCGCTGGGACCCGGTGATCTGAGCCCTGCGCCGCGGCAGTGAGCAGGTGCCGCTTGAGGCCGGCGATCAGGTCGGTCTGGGTGATCACCCCCACCAGCTTTTCGTCGTCGAGCACCGGCAGGCAGTGCAGCCCCTGTTCACTGAGCAACGGCAACAGGCGCTCCAGCGGATGCTGGCTGCCGACACTGACCACCCGCCGGCTCATCACCTGCTCCAGGCGCACCACCTTGCGCCGGAACAGGCCGCGCCAGCTGAAACGCCCACGTGTCATGGCCGGGCCGACCAGGTCGCTGAGGCTGACGATCCCCACCAGGCGTCCCTCTTCCAGTACCGGCAGGGTCTTGAGGTGATGGCCAGACAACAGCTTCCAGGCCTGATCGAGGGTGGTGCGCGGCGTTGCCCATTGCACGTCGCGGGACATCACCGAGCTGGCGGTGATGCCGCCCAGGCTGCGGTGCAGGGCGTGCTGCTCGGTGGCCAGGATGATCCGCTCCAGCTCGTCACGGGTGACATCGACGAACTCGCCGATCTCCTCCAGGGCCTGGTCCAGGTCCCCCGCGCTGATGCCGACCCGCTCGCCCGGCAGCGGGTCGTGGGTGTGGTGCAGGTCGCGTCGCGGGATCGCGCCCTTGGGATAGCGCACGCCGGTCAGACGGTTGTAGAGCACGGCCACGCCGACCAGGATCAGCGCATTGAGCAATACCGGCTCGAGCAGGTGGTCACCCATGGCCACCAGCCCCGGATCGGCCAGCACCGCGCTGGCCGCCACGCCGCCACCGGGCGGGTGCAGGCAGCGCAGCAGGCACATTGCCAGGATGGCGATGCCCAACGCCGCCGCCGCGACCCACAACCCATCGCCGAAGGCGTGGCGCATGGCCAGGCCTACGACAGCCGCCAGCGCGTAGCTGCCCAGCACGGGCCAGGGTTGGGCCAACGGACCGGAGTGCACGGCGAACACCAGCACCGCCGAGGCTGCGAGCGGGCCCAGCAGATGCAGGGCGATCGATGGCCCATAGGCCAGGCTGCAAAGATAGCCGGCGAGAAACAGGCCGAGCAGCGCGCCAAGGCCTGCACGCAACCATTCTCGGGGAGGGATGTTCAGCGGCGCCGGGAGCAGGCGCTGCAAGCGGGATTCGGGACGCGAGGCAGACATCGAGGTGACTTGATCGTGTTCTTCTGATGGTAAAAAGAAAGCCCAGCGCGACCGGCCTGGGCCCTGTGTTGCGCAATGCAGTGGCGCAAGGGGGCTCCGTCCTTGGAGAGATGGAAACCGCAAGGTTTCGTGGCCGGCATTGTGCCGGGCGCAGGTGGCGCTGGGCCAATTCAAAAAACTGCGGCTGTACTGCAATTTTTTTGCACGGTTGATCTGCCCCGCGATTGGGCCGGCTCCGATCAACGCCCCTTGCGCGGCAGTTCGATACTGACCCGTAGCCCGCCCAGCGGGCTTTCCAGCAGCGCGATGCGCCCACCCCAGGCCTCGACGATATCGCGCACGATGCCCAGCCCCAGGCCATGGCCATCGACCTGCTCGTCCAGCCGCGAACCACGCTCGAGCACTTGCAGGCGTTGCCCCTCAGGGATGCCCGGGCCATCGTCATCGACCCACAGCTGGTAACCCTCGGTGGTTGGCGCGATGCCCAGGCGCACCTCGCTGTCGGCCCATTTGCAGGCGTTGTCCAGCAGGTTGCCGAGCAGCTCCAGCAAATCCTCGCGGTCCCAGGGCAGCAACAAGCCTGGAGCCACGTCGCGCTCGAGCAGCAGGCCTTCGCCATGGATCATCCCCAACGTCGCCAGCAGCCCGGGCAGTTCGCCATCGCAGTCGAACTGCGCACCGGGCAAGGCATCGCCGGCCAGGCGCGCGCGGTTGAGTTCGCGGGCCAGGCGTTGCTGGATCTGCTCCAGTTGCTCACGCATCTGCGCGCGCACCTCGGGCAGCGCCTGCAGGCGTTCGCTGGCAGCCAGGCTGACAAGCACCGCCAGCGGCGTCTTCAAGGCATGACCGAGGTTGCCCAGGGCATTGCGCGAACGGCGCAGGCTGTCTTCGGTATGGGTCAGCAGGTGGTTGATCTGGTCCACCAGCGGCTGCAGCTCGCTGGGCACCTCGGCATCCAGTTGCGAGCGCTGACCCTGCTGCAACTGGGCGATCTGCTGGCGCGCCCGCTCCAGCGGGCGCAACGAGCGGGTCACGGTGAGGCGTTGCAGCACCAGGACCAATATCAACGCCACCAGCCCCAGGCCCAGGCCGATCTGTTGCATGCGCCGGAAGCCCTCACGCACCGGTGAATAGTCCTGGGCCACGCTGATCGAGATGTCCTGGCCCAGGCGCCGGTAGTCCCCACGATAGGCCAGCAGTTGCTGGCCCTCGGGGCCGAGTTCGTGACCGTCGTCCAGGCCGGGCTTGCCGGGCTTGGGCATGTCCATGTCCCATAACGAACGGGAGCGCCAGGTACCCTGGTCGAAATCAATGCGGAAGTAGTAGCCCGAGAACGGCTGCTGGTAGGCTGCCGACAGGCGTCGCTCGTCCAACTGCAGGCCGGACGGGCCACGCACCAGCGCCACCAGCAGGTTTTCGCTTTCCTTGCGCAGGCCAGCTTCCAGGTAACGCTGCAGGCCCGCCTCGAACAGCCACAAGGTCAACTGCGCCAGGACCAGCCCAACCACTACCAGTACCGCCACCAGGCCCAGGCTCAGGCGCGCCTGGATCGACTTCACGCAGCACTCCCGGCGTACACGTAGCCCTGGCCGCGGCGAGTCTCGATCACGCTACGCCCCAGTTTGCGCCGCAGGTGGTTGACGTGCACTTCCAGCACATTGGAATCACGCTCGGTTTCGCCGTCGTAAAGGTGCTCGGCCAGGTGGCTCTTGGACAGCACCTGCCCCGGATGCAGCATGAAATAGCGCAACAGGCGAAACTCGGCGGCAGTGAGCTGGACATCGACACCCTCACGACTCACGCACTGGCGCGACTCGTCCAGATGCAGGCCGGCCGCTTCCAGTTTCGGCTGGTTGGCCAGCCCCTTGGCCCGGCGCAACAGGGCCTGGATGCGCAGTTGCAGCTCCTCGGGGTGGAAGGGCTTGCTCAGATAGTCGTCAGCCCCGGCCTTGAGTCCCTCGATACGCTCGGCCCAGGAGCCACGGGCGGTGAGGATCAGCACCGGGGTGGGCAGGCCGCTCGCGCGCCATTGCCCCAGCACTTCGAGCCCCGGCAGCCCGGGCAGGCCCAGGTCGAGGATGATCAGGTCGTAGGGTTCGCTCTGGCCCTGGTATACCGCATCGCGGCCATCGGCCAGCCAGTCCACGGCGTAACCCTGGCGCTGCAGGGTGGCGGTCAGTTCATCGGCCAGGGGAACATTGTCCTCGACAAGCAGCAGGCGCATTCAGTCGTCTTCCTCGTCTTTGAGCAGCGCGCCGGTGCGGGCGTCGAGCTTGATCTCGCGCACCACGCCCGCCGGGGTCAGCAGTTCGACCTCGTACTCGTAGCGCTCGTGCTTCTCTTCCAGTTCCGCCTCCAGCAGCCGTGCCCCGGGGTAACGCCCCAGGGCGGCTTCGAGCAATTGCTCCAGCGGCAGGATGATGCCCTTTTGCCGAAGCTCCAGGGCTTCATCCTGGTCCAGGTCGCGCGCGGCGGCCAGCGAACAGACGGTCAACAGGGCCAAGGCCAGGTAGCGTGCCGTTCGCGGTAGTGCAGGCATCAGTTGTCTCGCTCGTCCTTCAGGACTTCACCGGTCTTGGCATCCAGGTCCACGTCCCATTCAACGTTCTGGGCATCACGCAGGTCGACCTTGTAGATATAACGGCCGTACTCGTTCTCGAGCTCCGAGTCGGTCACGGTGGCGCCGGGATGCTTGGCCACAGCGACGGCCTTCAGTTCATCCAGCGACTTGATGGTCTTGGCGTTCACCAGCTTGACCACTTCATCGGGCTGAACATCCTTGGCGAAGGCGGCATTGGCACCGAAAGCAAGGGCGGTGGCGGTGAACAGGGCAGTCAAAGTTTTCATGAGGTTCTCTCCAGCGAGATGTGCAATTTGTCTACGGGGTTAAGATTAACCACCGGTCCTTAACTCAACCTGAAAACAGCTGGCCGCATGATAGCGCAGCTTGCGGCCTTGTCGCGGCCACGTGGGGCGGTGATGGCATCGCCGCCTCGCAATAAAGCCCTATACTGCCCGCCTGCCCTGCCCGAGACCCCGCCATGAGCGCCATCCACATCAAGTATCCCGCCCTGACCTTCAAGGCCGGCCAGCGCGCCTTGCGGCAGATCCGCGAGCGCGGCCTGCTGGCCGCCGATGTCGGCGTGCTGCCGGGCGCCGCCGGTGGCCCCAAGCCCTTGGGAATCCAGGGCCTGGACCTGGCGCTGTTCGGTGAATGGCTGCCGACGGCACCACGGCAACGGGCATTGATCGGCGCCTCGATCGGCTCCTGGCGTTTCGCCAGTGCCTGCCTCGACGACCCGGTGGCCGGCATCCGCCGCCTGGGCGAGCTGTATACCGAGCAGGATTTCGCCAAGGGCGTGACCCCCAGGGAAATCAGCCAGAGCTGCCAACGCATGCTCGACGACCTGCTGCAGGGCCACGATGGGCAGATCCTCGCCAACCCGCACTATCGCCTGAACATCCTGGTGGTGAAGAGCCACGGCCAGCTCGCCCACGATCACCGCGGCCGCCTGGGCGTGGGGCTGGGCTCGGTGATCGCCAGCAACCTGCTGGGCCGCTCGCGCCTGGCCCGACACTTCGAGCGCGTGATCCTGCACGATCAACGTGCCGCGCCACCGCTGGAGGCGCTCACCGACTTCCCTTCGCGCAGCCTGCCACTGGACCTGGCCAACCTGCGCCACGCCCTGCTCGCCTCGGGTTCGATCCCGATGGTCATGGAGGGTGTACGCGACATCCCCGGCGCGGGTGCCGGCACCTACCGCGACGGCGGCTTACTCGACTACCATCTGGACCTGCCCTACCGCGGCGACGACCTGGTGCTCTATCCGCACTTCACCGACAAGGTGGTGCCCGGCTGGTTCGACAAGGCCCTGCCCTGGCGCAAGGGCGATGCCACGCGCCTGCAGAACGTGCTGCTGATGACCCCGTCGCCGCAGTACCTGGCCGCCCTGCCCTACGGCAAGCTGCCGGATCGCAACGACTTCAAGCGTTTCATGGGCGATGCGCCGAGCCGCAAGCGTTACTGGTACAAGGCCATCGCCGAAAGCCGGCGCCTGGGCGACGAACTGCTGGAGCTGATCGCCACCGGGCGGTTGCAGGATCGGTTGCAAGCCTTGTAGCGGGCATGCTGGTAGACTGCGCGCATTGTTGATTCACACAGAGTTATGCCAGCGTGGAAATTTTCAAAGAGTTCACATTCGAATCGGCTCACCGCCTGCCCAACGTCCCTGCCGGGCACAAGTGCGGCCGCCTGCATGGCCATTCGTTCAAGGTCGCCCTGCACCTGACCGGCCCGCTCGATCCGCACACCGGCTGGATCCGCGACTTCTCCGAGATCAAGGCGATCTTCAAGCCGATCTACGAGCAGCTGGACCACAACTACCTGAACGACATTCCGGGCCTGGAAAACCCTACCAGCGAAGTGATCGCCAAGTGGATCTGGGATCAGGTCAAGCCGCTGCTGCCGGAACTGTCGAAAGTGCGCATCCACGAGACCTGCACCAGCGGTTGCGAGTACACCGGGGACTGAACAGCCGCTCAGGTTTTCGGCCTAGGGTGTGGCGGCACGGGCACTTCGTGCACCTCCAGGCTTACCATTCCCCTGACCCCTTTCCAATCATCGAGGTACGACCGGGTCAAATCGCTGATGCGCCGCACGGCCTTGCCTTTTGGGCTGTACCACTGCAGATTGCAGCGCCGTGCGCCAGGCGCCAAGCTTGCAGGGTCGAGGCCTTCCAGCTGCCAAAGCGGCGCCGTAGGCTCATACCACCGGTAGGGCTCGGTCGGCACGTCGTACATGCCCAGGTAGCCATCGATGTTGGTATCAAGCACCCTCTCCAGCCTTGGCCAGAGCTCCAACGTAGCTCCCGAGTAAGCCGGCCGGATGTCGTAGGCGTACTGCTCGCCGAGCGCGTACACGCCGAACCAGAACGTATTGCACAATATTTTATCGGACTGGCGCGGCGGCTCGGGCTCGCATCGTACCCACCCATCATCACGGTCGCCGCTGTCGAACGTGACCCAGACAGGCATTGCCTCGGAGGCGGCCGGCGGCCAGTGGCGACAATCCAGGCGCTTGTCCTTATGCTGCCACCAGCAGCGTGCGTTGAAACACAACATGGGTTGGAACTGGTAGTAACTCAAGATGACTCTCCCGACCGTGAGTAGAGAGTCATCCTCGCCAGACCTGCCCACACAAGGCAGAGGGAAACAGGTTACTCACCGATCTGCTGCAGAAACGCCGGCGCGATGTAGCGCTGGTAGTGCGCCTCGGAGAGCAAAAAGAATTCCCGGTCGATGGCGTCGCGCAGCTGTGGCAGCTCCCAGTCGCGGAACTCCGGCAGCAAGGCCATCCCGTAGGCCTCCAGGTCGCGAATCATCCGCGCCCCGCGGGCGATCAACTGGTAGGCCCAGCAATATTCCGACTGCTGTGCCACATAGCGGATCGAGCGCTGTTCGAGCTGCTCGCGCAAGCGCGCTTTGTCGAACACTTCCAACTTGGCCATCATCACCTGCACCAGCAGTTGCTCCAGGCGCAGCCACACGGCGCGCTTCTGCTCGTCGTCGTAGCCGTTCCAGTGGATCACTTCGTGGTGAAAGCGCTTGCAGCCGCGGCAAACCAGGTCTCCGTAGACGGTGGAGCAGAGGCCGACGCAAGGCGTCTTGATGGATTGGTTGGACATGTAAAAACAACGGCTTGGCGGGGGAACACGGCCCCATGTTAGCCCTTTGTCTAACCAGGGTCACCCGTTAAAGTCTTCTTCGCCGCCTTACTTTCGGCTAATTTTTGCCGTAGAATCACTCCGCCTTTTCAAGGCAACCATGTCCGTTGGAAGCTGTTTTCAAAGCGTCACGAGCACAGTTCATCCGGTAGAACGGCGTTGGCCCTGTCCATGCGAGCGCATGGCCACGGCCAACCCCTCATCAGCCTTCCGTTCTACAGGCGTAAAACTTTGAAAACAGCTTCTGTAAGGATTCTCTGCGACCCTGGCTTGCCGGCTCAAAAAGCCGTCTTCAGCGCATGGGTGCAGGAGAATGCTGGATGAGCGTCCCGGACTCCCTTTAGGGACCACTGATGAGGGTAATAACTGTGCTTGAAGCCTACCGCAAACATATCGAAGAGCGTGCCGCTCTGGGTATCGTGCCCCAGCCGCTGAACGCCGAACAAACTGCAGGCCTGGTCGAGCTGCTGAAAACCCCGCCGGCCGGCGAAGAAGCCTTCCTCGTAGACCTGATCACCAACCGCGTTCCGCCAGGAGTGGACGAAGCCGCCTACGTCAAGGCCGCTTTCCTCTCCGCTGTCGCCAAGGGTGAAGCCAAGTCGCCGCTGATCGACCGCAAGCACGCCACCGAGCTGCTGGGTACCATGCAGGGCGGCTACAACATCGAAACGCTGGTCGCGCTGCTGGACGACGCCGAACTGGGCGCCGTCGCGGCCGAACAGCTCAAGCACACCCTGCTGATGTTCGATGCCTTCCACGACGTGGCCGAAAAAGCCAAGGCGGGCAATGCCCACGCCAAGGCCGTGCTGGAATCCTGGGCTGCCGGCGAGTGGTTCACCTCGCGTCCAGCCATCGCCGAAAAATACACCCTGACCGTGTTCAAGGTGCCTGGCGAAACCAACACCGACGACCTGTCCCCTGCTCCGGACGCCTGGTCGCGCCCTGACATCCCGCTGCACGCCCTGGCCATGCTGAAGATGGCCCGCGACGGCATCGAGCCTTCGCAGCCTGGTTCGGTCGGCCCGCTGGCGCAGATCGAAGCGGTCAAGGCCAAGGGCTTCCCGGTCGCCTACGTCGGTGACGTGGTCGGTACCGGTTCCTCGCGTAAATCGGCCACCAACTCGGTGCTGTGGTTCTTCGGCGACGACATCCCGTATGTACCGAACAAGCGCGCCGGTGGTTTCTGCTTCGGCACCAAGATCGCCCCGATCTTCTACAACACCATGGAAGACGCCGGCGCCCTGCCGATCGAGTTCGACTGCACCAACCTCGCCATGGGCGACGTCATCGACGTCTACCCGTTCAAAGGTGAAGTGCGCCGCCACGACAGCGACGAACTGGTCACCAGCTTCGAGCTGAAGACCGAAGTGCTGCTGGACGAAGTCCGCGCTGGCGGTCGTATCCCGCTGATCGTCGGCCGTGGCCTGACCGAGAAAGCCCGTGCCGAGCTGGGCCAGGCCCCATCGGACCTGTTCAAGAAGCCAGAGCAACCTGCCGCTTCGACCAAGGGCTTCACCCTGGCGCAGAAGATGGTCGGCCGCGCCTGCGGTCTGCCGGAAGGCCAGGGCGTGCGCCCAGGTGCCTACTGCGAGCCGAAGATGACCACCGTCGGCTCCCAGGACACCACTGGCCCGATGACCCGCGACGAGCTGAAAGACCTGGCGTGCCTGGGCTTCTCCGCCGACCTGGTAATGCAGTCGTTCTGCCACACCGCGGCCTATCCGAAGCCGATCGACGTCACCACCCACCACACCCTGCCAGACTTCATCCGCACCCGTGGCGGCGTGTCGCTGCGCCCGGGCGACGGCATCATCCACAGCTGGCTGAACCGCATGCTGATGCCTGACACCGTCGGCACCGGTGGCGACTCGCACACCCGCTTCCCGATCGGCATCTCGTTCCCGGCAGGTTCGGGCCTGGTGGCCTTCGCCGCCGCCACCGGCGTCATGCCGCTGGACATGCCGGAGTCGATCCTGGTGCGTTTCAAGGGCAAGCTGCAGCCTGGTATCACCCTGCGTGACCTGGTCCATGCCATCCCTTACTACGCCATCCAGAAAGGCCTGCTGACCGTCGAGAAGAAAGGCAAGAAGAACGCCTTCTCCGGACGCATCCTGGAGATCGAAGGCCTCAACGACCTTACCGTCGAGCAAGCCTTCGAGCTGTCCGACGCCTCGGCCGAACGCTCCGCCGCCGGTTGCACCATCAAGCTGCCGGAGAAGGCCATCGCCGAGTACCTGCAGTCCAACATCACCCTGCTGCGCTGGATGATCGGCGAAGGCTACGGCGATGCCCGCACCCTGGAGCGCCGCGCCCAGGCCATGGAAGCCTGGCTGGCCAAGCCTGAGCTGCTGTCGGCCGACGCCGATGCCGAGTACGCCGAAATCATCGAAATCGACCTGGCCGACGTCAAGGAGCCTGTGCTCTGCGCGCCGAACGACCCGGACGACGCCCGCCTGCTGTCTTCGGTACAGGGCGAGAAGATCGACGAAGTGTTCATCGGTTCGTGCATGACCAACATTGGTCACTTCCGCGCTGCCGGCAAGCTGCTGGACAAGGTCAAGGGCGGTATCCCGACCCGTCTGTGGCTGGCCCCGCCAACCAAGATGGACGCCCACCAGCTGACCGAAGAAGGCTACTACGGCATCTACGGCAAGGCTGGCGCGCGCATGGAAATGCCAGGCTGCTCGCTGTGCATGGGTAACCAGGCACGTGTACAGACCGGTTCGACCGTGGTCTCCACCTCGACCCGTAACTTCCCGAACCGTCTGGGCGATGCCACCAACGTGTACCTGGCCTCGGCCGAGCTGGCTGCTGTCGCTTCGATCATCGGCAAGCTGCCGACCGTTGAAGAGTACATGCAGTACGCCAAGGACATCGACAGCATGGCTGCCGACGTCTACCGCTACCTGAGCTTCGACCAGATCGCCGAGTTC
Source organism: Pseudomonas sp. PONIH3 (assembly GCF_002934345.1). Taxonomy (NCBI): domain Bacteria; kingdom Pseudomonadati; phylum Pseudomonadota; class Gammaproteobacteria; order Pseudomonadales; family Pseudomonadaceae; genus Pseudomonas; species Pseudomonas sp. PONIH3. The sequence goes on along the minus strand of NZ_CP026386.1, from coordinate 5,871,331 downwards.
CGCGAAGCCGCGGCCAACGCCAAGATCCCGGTGGTTCAGGCGTAAGCAGCTGCAAGTGGTAAGTTAAAAGCGGTAAGAAGAAGCCCCGGTAGAGATACCGGGGCTTTTTTATTAGAGGCGCCGGCCTCATCGCTGGCAAGCCAGCTCCCACAGGATCGCGCAGTGCTCAAGGTCAGCGCCAAACCTGTGGGAGTGGCTTGCCAGCGATGAGGCCGCAACAGACAACATCAAATCACGAACAGATCGACAAACCTGTGCACGGGCATTGCCTCCAGTCTCTCCTGGTCCTTGCACAACGCCACGATCTCCTCACAGCGCTGCCGCGCAAATCGCGTCGCCAGGTTCTCCCTGAACTTCGCCTCCAGCAATGGCATCCCCTCCTCCCGCCGGCGTCGATGCCCGAGCGGGTACTCCACCACCACTTGCGGCGTGTGCGAGCCATCCTTGAAGAACACCTGCACGCCATTGGCAATGGAACGCTTGTCGGCCTCCAGGTACTCGCGACTGAAGCGCGGATCCTCGACGATCACCATCTTCTCGCGCAAGCGGTCGATGCTCGGATGAGCGGCATGGAAGGCATCTTCGTAGTGCTCGGCCACCAGGTCACCGAATATCAACGGCACCGCCGTCATGTATTGCAGGCAGTGGTCGCGGTCCGCAGCGTTGGCCAGCGGCCCTTCCTTGGAAATGATGCGGATCGCCGACTCGTGGGTGGTGATGACGATGCGGTCTATCTCGTGCAGGCGGTTGCGCACCTGCGGGTGCAGGATCACCGCGGCTTCGCAGGCCGTCTGGGCATGAAATTCGGCGGGGAAGCTGATCTTGAACAGCACGTTTTCCATCACATAGCTGCCCAGCGGCTGCGGCAGGCGCAGCTCACGCTGCGCCTCGGGCTTGAGCGCCAGGTCCTTGTTGGAGTGGCTGAACGACACGTCATAGAACCCCCACTGCCTGGCGGTCAGCGCACCGGGCACACCCATCTCGCCTCGCAGCGCGATATCGGCCAGGCGCACGCCACGACTGGAGGCATCCCCCGCCGCCCACGACTTGCGCGACCCGGCATTGGGCGCATGACGGTAGGTGCGCAGGGCCTGGCCATCGACGAAGGCGTGAGAGAGTGCTGACAGCAATTGTTCGCGGCTGGCGCCCATGAGCTTGGCACACACTGCTGTCGAGGCGACCTTGACCAACAGCACATGGTCCAGGCCAACCCGGTTGAAGGAGTTCTCCAGTGCCAGCACGCCCTGGATCTCATGGGCCATGACCATGGCATCGAGCACCTCGCGCATGGCCAGGGGCGCCTCGCCATTGGCCACGCGCTTTTGCGACAGGTGATCGGTGACCGCCAGGATGCCACCGAGGTTGTCCGAGGGATGACCCCACTCCGCCGCCAGCCAGGTGTCGTTGTAGTCCAGCCAGCGGACGATGCAGCCGATGTCCCAGGCCGCCTTGACCGGGTCAAGGTGGTAGCTGGTGCCCGGCACGCGGGCGCCATGGGGGACGATCGTGCCTTCGACCAACGGGCCAAGATGCTTGGTGCATTCGGGGAAGCGCAGGGCCAGCAGGCCGCAGCCCAGAGTGTCCATCAGGCAGTGGCGGGCGGTGTTCAGCGCCTCGGAGGATGTGACGCGGTAGCCGAGCACATAGTCGGCGAGGGTCTGCAGCACCTGATCGTAGTCGGGGCGGGTGTTGAGGTCTACGTTTGCGCTCATTCGTGGCTCCTTGATAACAGGGGCCGCAAAGCGGCCCCGCTCAACGAATGCCGAGCACTACTGATGCCTTAGAAACTATCACCGGGCACGCGTACCCAGCCCTCCATCAGCACCCGAGCGCTTCGGCTCATGATTGCCTTGGTCACGGTCCATTGCCCGTCCACCTGACGCGCCTCGGCCCCGACCCGCAGTGTCCCAGACGGATGGCCGAAACGCACGGCACTTCGTTCCCCGCCACCGGCAGCCAGGTTGACCAGCGTCCCGGGAATCGCCGCGGCAGTACCGATGGCCACCGCTGCGGTGCCCATCATCGCGTGGTGCAGCTTGCCCATCGACAGCGCACGCACCAGCAAGTCGATCTCTTCGGCAGGCACGGCTTTGCCACTGGAGGCAGTGTAGGTGCTCGGCGCCGCGACGAAGGCCACTTTCGGCGTGTGCTGGCGCCCGGCGGCCTGATCGATATGTTCGATCAGCCCCATGCGCACGGCGCCATGGGCACGGATGGTCTCGAAACGCTGCAATGCGGCGGTATCGCCGTTGATGGCGTCCTGCAACTCGCTACCGGTATAGCCGATATCAGCGGCATTGACGAAAATGGTCGGGATACCGGCATTGATCAGGGTGGCCTTGAAGGTACCGACGCCCGGCACCTCGAGGTCGTCGACCAGGTTACCGGTGGGAAACATCGCCCCGCCCCCGCCATCCTCGTCGGCAGCCGGGTCGAGGAACTCCAGCTGCACCTCGGCGGCCGGGAAGGTCACGCCGTCAAGTTCGAAATCGCCGGTTTCCTGCACCTCGCCCTCGGTGACCGGCACATGGGCGATGATGGTCTTGCCAATGTTGGCCTGCCAGATCCGCACGGTAGCGAGGCCATTGCGTGGAATGCGGCTCGCATCGACCAGCCCGCCGCTGATGGCGAACGAGCCGACTGCGGCGGACAGGTTGCCGCAGTTGCCGCTCCAGTCGACGAAGGCCTTGTCGATCGAGACCTGGCCGAACAGGTAGTCGACGTCGTGGTCGGGCTTGATGCTTTTCGACAGGATCACCGTCTTGCTGGTGCTGGAGGTGGCGCCACCCATGCCGTCGATCTGCTTGCCGTATGGGTCGGGGCTGCCGATCACCCGCAGCAGCAGGGCGTCACGGGCCGGGCCTGGAACCTGCGCGCGCTCGGGCAAGTCTTGCAGGCGGAAGAACACGCCTTTGCTGGTACCGCCACGGATGTAGGTGGCGGGGATTTTTACCTGTGGTGCATGTGCCATGGTTAATGTTCCTTATCCGTCCATGGGAGCGGGCTTGCCCCGCGATGGCGATGTCTTGGCCATCGCGGGGCAAGCCCGCTCCCATGGACCGCTATGCATCATCTGCGTTATGCCGTGCCTTCCAGGAAGTCCTGGGCAAAGCGCTGCAACACCCCACCCGCCTCATAGATCGACACCTCTTCGGCGGTATCCAGGCGGCAGGTCACCGGCACCTCGACACGCTCGCCGTTGCGCCGCGTGACCACCAGGGTCAGCGTCGCCCGCGGCTTGCGCTCGCCCAGCACGTCATAGGTCTCGCTGCCGTCCAGGCCCAGGGTGTTGCGGTCGGTGCCTGCCTTGAACTCCAGCGGCAGCACGCCCATGCCCACCAGGTTGGTCCGGTGGATGCGCTCGAAGCCCTCGGCGACAATCGCCTCGACGCCCGCCAGACGCACACCCTTGGCCGCCCAGTCACGGGACGACCCCTGGCCGTAGTCGGCACCGGCGACGATGATTAGCGGCTGCTTGCGCTGCATGTAGGTCTCGATGGCCTCCCACATGCGGGTCACCTTGCCTTCCGGCTCGATACGCGCCAGCGAACCCTGCTTCACGCTGCCGTCGTCCTTGCGCACCATCTCGTTGAACAGCTTGGGGTTGGCGAAGGTGGCGCGCTGCGCGGTCAGGTGGTCGCCACGGTGGGTGGCGTAGGAGTTGAAGTCTTCCTCCGGCAGGCCCATCTTCGCCAGGTATTCACCGGCGGCGCTATCCAGCAGGATGGCGTTGGACGGCGACAGGTGGTCGGTGGTGATGTTGTCCGGCAGCACCGCCAGAGGGCGCATGCCGCGCAGGGTACGCTCACCGGCCAGGGCGCCTTCCCAGTACGGCGGGCGGCGAATGTAGGTACTCATCGGACGCCAGTCGTACAGCGGCGCGACCTTCGGCCCCTTGTCTTCCTCGATGGCGAACATCGGGATGTACACCTGGCGGAACTGCTCGGGCTTGACCGAGGCACGCACCACGGCGTCGATCTCTTCATCGCTCGGCCAGATGTCCTTGAGGCGGATTTCCTTGCCGTCGACCACGCCCAGCACGTCCTTCTCGATGTCGAAACGGATGGTACCGGCAATGGCGTAGGCCACCACCAGCGGCGGCGACGCGAGGAACGCCTGCTTGGCGTAGGGGTGGATACGCCCGTCGAAGTTGCGGTTGCCCGACAGCACCGCGGTGGCGTACAGGTCGCGATCGATGATCTCCTGCTGGATCACCGGGTCGAGCGCGCCGGACATGCCATTACAGGTGGTGCAGGCGAAGGCGACGATGCCGAAGCCCAATTGCTCCAGCTCCTGTTCCAGGCCTGCTTCCTTCAGGTACAGCTGCACCGCCTTGGAGCCCGGCGCCAGCGACGACTTGACCCACGGCTTGCGCACCAGGCCAAGCTTGTTGGCGTTGCGGGCGATAAGGCCAGCGGCGATCACGTTGCGCGGGTTGCTGGTGTTGGTGCAGCTGGTGATGGCGGCGATGATCACCGCGCCATCCGGCATCTGCCCCGGCACTTCTTGCCATTGCCCGGCAATGCCCTTGGCCGCCAGGTCGCTGGTGGCCACGCGCGCGTGCGGGTTGGACGGGCCTGCCATGTTACGCACCACGCTCGACAGGTCGAAGCTCAGGGTGCGCTCATACTCGGCCTTGGCCAGACTGTCGGCCCACAGGCCGGCGACCTTGGCGTAGGTTTCCACCAACTGCACCTGCTGGTCATCGCGGCCAGTCAGCTTGAGGTAGTCGATGGTCTGCTGGTCGATGGCGAACATCGCCGCGGTGGCGCCGTACTCCGGGGCCATGTTGGAGATGGTGGCGCGGTCGCCCAGGGTCAGCGCGCTGGCGCCGGCACCGTGGAATTCGAGGTAGGCGCCGACCACCTTCTGCTTGCGCAGGAACTCGGTCAGGGCCAGTACCAGGTCGGTAGCGGTGATGTTCGGCGCCAGGCGCCCGGTCAGCTCGACGCCGACGATCTCCGGCAGGCGCATCCACGAGGCGCGGCCGAGCATGACGTTTTCGGCCTCCAGGCCACCGACACCGATGGCGATCACGCCCAGGGCGTCGACATGCGGCGTATGGCTGTCGGTGCCGACGCAAGTGTCAGGGTAGGCCACGCCGCGGTCGTTGTGGATCACCGGCGACATCTTCTCCAGGTTGATCTGGTGCATGATGCCGTTGCCCGGCTGGATCACGTCGACGTTCTTGAACGCCTGCTTGGTCCAGTTGATGAAGTGGAAGCGGTCTTCGTTGCGGCGGTCTTCAATGGCGCGGTTCTTGTCGAACGCCTGCGGATCGAAGCCACCGCATTCCACGGCCAGCGAATGGTCGACGATCAGTTGCACCGGCACCACCGGATTGACCGCGGCCGGGTCGCCGCCTTTGTCGGCGATGGCGTCACGCAGCCCGGCGAGGTCGACCAGGGCGGTCTGGCCAAGGATGTCGTGGCACACCACGCGGGCCGGGAACCAGGGGAAGTCGAGGTCGCGCTTGCGCTCGATCAGTTGCTCGAGCGATGCATCGAGGGTGGCCGGATCGCAGCGACGCACCAGGTTTTCCGCCAGCACGCGGGAGGTATACGGCAGGCCATCGTAAGCGCCGGGCTTGATCGCCTCGACCGCGGCACGGGCGTCGAAGTAGTCCAGGGCGGTCCCTGGCAGGTTCTTGCGGAATGCGGTGTTCATATCGTTATCGGGCTCACGGTATTCGGTTTGCAGGTCAGGCCTTTGGGGGCGCTGCGCCCCCATCGCCGTCAAGCCGGCTCCCACAGCAACGCATGGACATTGTGGGAGCCGGCTTGCCGGCGAAAGGGCTGCATGGCAGCCCCAGCGGTCGTTGCCTCAGCGCTGCTCGATCGGCACGAACTGGCGCTGCTCGACGCCGACGTACTCGGCGCTCGGGCGGATGATGCGGTTGTTGGCGCGCTGCTCGAACACGTGCGCGGCCCAGCCGGTCAGGCGCGAGCAGACGAAGATCGGGGTGAACAGCTTGGTCGGGATGCCCATGAAGTGGTACGCCGAGGCGTGGTAGAAGTCGGCGTTGGGGAACAGGCGCTTCTGCTCCCACATGGTCTTGTCGATGGCTTCGGAGACCGGGTACAGGACCTTGTCGCCCACTTCGTCGGCCAACTGCTTGGCCCAGCCCTTGATCACCTCGTTGCGCGGGTCGGACTCTTTGTAGATGGCATGACCGAAGCCCATGATCTTGTCCTTGCGCTCGAGCATGCGCAGCAGCTCGGCAGTGGCTTCCTGCGGGCTCTGGAAGCGCTCGATCAACTCCATGGCCGCCTCATTGGCACCACCGTGCAGCGGACCGCGCAGCGAGCCGATGGCGGCGGTCACGCAGGAGTACAAATCGGACAGGGTCGAGGCGCAGACCCGGGCAGTGAAGGTCGAGGCGTTGAATTCGTGCTCGGCGTAAAGGATCAGCGAGACGTTCATCACCTTGACGTGCAGCTCGCTGGGCCTCTTGCCGTGCAGCAGGTGCAGGAAGTGGCCGCCCAGGGTGTCTTCGTCGCTGCTGCAGTCGATACGCACGCCGTGGTGGGTGTAGCGGTACCAGTAGCACATCACCGCCGGGAACAGCGCCAGCAGGCGGTCGGTCTTATCGCGCTGGGTGTCGAAGGTCAGCTCGGGCTCCAGGGTACCGAGCACCGAGCACCCGGTACGCATCACGTCCATCGGGTGTGCATCGCGCGGGATGCGCTCGAGCACTTCCTTCAGCGCTTGCGGCAGGTCGCGCAGCCCCTTGAGCTTGCGCTTGTAGTCGACAAGCTCGGCCTTGCTCGGCAGCTCGCCGTATAGCAGCAGGTAGGCCACTTCCTCGAACTCGGCGCCTGCGGCCAGGTCGCGCACGTCATAGCCGCGGTAGGTCAGGCCGGCGCCGGCCTGGCCGACGGTCGACAGCGCGGTCTGGCCGGCCACCTGGCCACGCAGGCCCGCCCCACTGAGTACTTTTGCTTCGGCCATAGTGTTTCTCCTTTCTTGAATTTGTTATCGAAGTCTTGCTGGCTAATCCTGGTGATTCGTACCGGCCCTGTCGCAGGGCCGGTACAGGCATTCGCTTACCCTTTCTTCTGCGCGAACAATGCATCGAGGCTCTGCTCGAAGGCGTGGTAGCCGATGGCATCGTAGAGCTCCATGCGGGTCTGCATGGTGTCGATCACGTTCTTCTGGGTGCCGTCGCGGCGCAGCGCGGTGTAGACGTTCTCGGCCGCCTTGTTCATGGCGCGGAAGGCCGACAGCGGATAGAGCACCAGTGACACGTCGACCGAAGCCAGTTCCTCGGTGGTGTACAGCGGCGTGGCGCCGAACTCGGTGATATTGGCCAGGATCGGCGCCTTCACCCGTTCGGCGAAGGTCTTGTACATGTGCAATTCGGTGATCGCCTCGGGGAAAATCATGTCGGCGCCAGCCTCGACGCAGGCGGCGGCACGATCCAGCGCGGCATTGAGACCTTCCACCGCCAGGGCATCAGTGCGCGCCATGATCACGAAGCTGTCATCGCTGCGAGCATCCACGGCCGCCTTGATGCGGTCGACCATCTCCTGCTGCGAGACGATCTCCTTGTTCGGGCGGTGGCCGCAGCGCTTGGCTCCGACCTGGTCCTCGATATGGATCGCGGCGGCGCCGAACTTGCTCATCGACTTGACGGTGCGGGCGACGTTGAAGGCCGAGGCGCCGAAGCCGGTGTCGACATCCACCAGCAGCGGCAGGTCGCACACGTCGGTGATGCGCCGCACGTCGGTGAGCACGTCATCCAGGCCGCTGATACCCAGGTCCGGCAAGCCCAGGGAGCCGGCGGCGACACCGCCACCGGAGAGGTAGATGGCCTTGAAACCGGCGCGCTTGGCCAGCAAGGCGTGGTTGGCGTTGATGGTCCCGACCACCTGCAGCGGATGTTCGGCGGCGACCGCGTCACGGAAACGCTGGCCGGGCGTGCTCTTCACTGTCATGACTCACCTCGTGGGCTATTGTTGTCGGCACCCTGGTAGTGGCGCTCGATATTGCGTTTGGACGCGCCGATGTGGCGGCGCATCAGGAGTTCTGCTAGCTCACCGTCGTGGGCTTCGATGGCATCGAGGATACGGTGGTGCTCGGCGAAGGCCTGGCGCGGGCGGTTGGGCGTGGAGGAGAACTGGATGCGGTACATCCGCACCAGTTGGTACAGCTCGCCGCAGAGCATCTTGTACAAGGTCTGGTTGCCGCTGCCCTGGATGATCCGGTAGTGGAAGTCGTAATCGCCTTCCTGCTGGTAGTAGCCCTGCCCGGCCTGGAACGCTGCATCGCGCTCATGGGTATCGAGCACATGGCGCAGTTCGTCGATGGCGGCCTGGCTCATGCGCTCGGCGGCCAGGCGGCAGGCCATGCCTTCGAGCGACTCACGGATTTCGTACAGTTCGATCAGCTCGGCGTGGCTCAGCGATACCACCCGGGCGCCGACATGCGGCACGCGCACCAGCAGGCGCTGGCCTTCGAGACGGTGGATGGCCTCGCGCAGCGGGCCGCGGCTGATGCCGTAGGTGCGCGCAAGTTCAGGCTCGGAAATCTTGCTGCCAGGGGCGATCTCGCCCTTGACGATGGCGGCCTGGATACGCCGAAAGACATGCTCAGAGAGGGTCTCGGTCTCGTCCTGCGGCACTGCCACGGCCTGGGATACATCCAGCATGATTGTCGACACCTTGCAAATCGATGACGGCAAAACTAGCTAAATAGACAGCCACAGTCAAAGACAAAAAGAACATTGTCGACAATCGTCTAATAACGAACTAACCAAGCCTAGCCGCGGTCAGATCGCGGGCGCGCTGGCGTCAAGGCACCGGCGTGATAGAATGCCGCGCTCCTTCGGGAGCATGGATAGTGTGTCTGTCATCATTTCATGCCCATGACAGATCAATGAGGACGCTTGGCCAGTCGCCTTGCCCTGAACTTTGCACAGCACCGCGCCAGGATTATGAGACTCAAACCCGCTTCATTGCTGCTCTGCCTGACCCTGCTGCCGGCACTCGCGCCCGCGGCCGAAAAGACCGTGTACGGTCTCAACGAATACGCCCGCCTGGGCGACCTTGACCTGGAAGTGGCAGCCAAGCTCGATACCGGCGCCAAGACCGCCTCGCTCAGTGCCCGCGACATCAAGCGCTTCAAGCGCAACGGCGAGAGCTGGGTGCGCTTCTACCTGGCCATCGACGCCGCGCACAAGCACCCCATCGAACGCCCCCTGGCCCGCGTCAGCAAGATCAAGCGCCGCGCCGGGGACTATGACGCCGACTCGGGCAAGGCCTACACTGCGCGTCCAGTCATCGAACTCGACATCTGCATGGGCCAGACGCGACGCACCATCGAGGTCAACCTCACCGACCGCAGCGCCTTCCAGTTCCCGCTGCTGATCGGCTCCGAGGCCCTCAAGCACTTCGGTGCGCTGGTCGACCCAAGCCTTAAATACGCGGCCGGCAAACCTGCCTGTGCCACCGAAGCTCCCAAAGCAGAGTAATTCCGATGCGCTCTCTTACCCTCCACCTGAAAGTCCTGATCACCGTCCTGGTGGTGCTGGGCATCGCGATCACGGCCTACCAGATCTTCGCCCTCGGCATCCCGGTGACCGAGGACGAGACCGATGACCTGTGGAACATCGACGCCAAGGTCGAGTTCGTTGCCAGCGCCAAGGACCCGGTCAAGGTGCAGATGTTCGTGCCCCCACTGAACCGTGACTACGTGAGCCTCAACGAGAGCTTCATCTCCAACAACTATGGCGTCAGCGTCAACCGCGCCGACGGAAACCGCAAGGTGACCTGGTCGGCCCGTCGCGCCAGCGGCAACCAGACTCTTTACTACCGCCTGGTGCTGACCAAGCGCTACAGCACCGAGAAGGCCAAGATCAAGGGCCCGACCTTCCGCGACAGCCTGGCGGTCGAAGGCCCGGAGAAAATCGCCGCCGAAGCACTGATGGCACCGATCCGCCAGCACTCGGCCGACGTCGAGACCTTCGTCAGCGAGACCATCAAGCGCGTCAACAACGCCAACGACGACAACGCCAAGCTGCTGCTGGCCGGCGACAACTCGCCACTGAAGAAAGCCCAGGTCATCGACTTGCTGCTGTCCATCGCCCACGTTCCGCTGGAGAAGGTCCACACCATCCGCCTGGTGGCCGACACCCCACAGAGTCCCGAGCTGTGGCTGCGCAGCTTCAACGGCAACGACTGGCTGTACTTCAACCCGGAAACCGGCGAGCAAGGCCTGCCCAGCGACCGCCTGCTGTGGTGGACCGGCGACGACAACCTGATCACCGTCGATGGAGGCAAGAAGGCCACCGTCACCTTCAGCATGAACAACAGCGAGATGAACGCCATCCGCCTGGCCAAGCTGACCGACGAGAACACCGACGCCGACTTCCTCGAATACTCGCTGTACGGCCTGCCGCTGCAGACCCAGCAGACCTTCATGATCATGGTGATGATCCCGATCGGCGTGCTGGTGATCCTGGTGCTGCGCAACCTGATCGGCATCCAGACCCTGGGCACCTTCACCCCGGTGTTGATCGCCCTGGCCTTCCGCGAGACGCAACTGGGCTTCGGCATCATTCTGTTCACGGTGATCACCGCCCTGGGCCTGTCGCTGCGCTCGTACCTGGAACACCTCAAGCTGCAGATGCTGCCCCGCCTGTCGGTGGTATTGACCTTCGTCGTGGTGCTGATCGCCGCCATCAGCCTGTTCAGCCACAAGCTGGGCCTGGAACGCGGCTTGTCGGTGGCGCTGTTCCCGATGGTGATCCTGACCATGACCATCGAACGCCTGTCGATCACCTGGGAAGAACGTGGCGGCGGCCATGCCATGAAAGTGGCCGTCGGCACCCTGTTCGCCGCCTCCATCGCGCACCTGCTGATGACCGTGCCGGAAGCCGTGTACTTCGTCTTCACCTTCCCGGCGGTGCTGCTGATCCTGGTGGGCTTCATGCTGGCGATGGGTCGCTACCGCGGCTACCGCCTGACCGAGCTCGTGCGCTTCAAGGCATTCCTGAAGAAGGCTGACGCCTGATGTTCGGCCTGATCAAGACGTGGAAAGCCCTGGAGGCCCGGGGCATCATGGGCATCAACCGGCGCAACGCTGACTACGTGTTGAAGTACAACAAGCGCCACCTGTACCCGATCGTCGACGACAAGATCATTACCAAGGAGCGCGCCCTGGCGGCCGGCATCCATGTGCCGGAGATGTACGGCATCATCGAGACCGAGAAGCAGATCGAGAAGCTCGACGAGATCATCGGCGGGCGCAGCGACTTCGTCATCAAGCCGGCCCAGGGCGCCGGCGGTGACGGCATCCTGGTGATCGCCGACCGCTTCGAGGACCGCTACCGCACGGTTTCGGGCAAGATCATCAGCCACGAGGAGATCGAGCACCAGATCTCCAGCATCCTTACCGGCCTGTATTCGCTGGGCGGGCACCGCGACCGCGCGCTGATCGAGTACCGGGTCACCCCGGACCAGATCTTCAAGAGCATCAGCTATGAGGGCGTGCCCGACATCCGCATCATCGTGCTGATGGGCTACCCGGTGATGGCCATGCTGCGCTTGCCGACCCGCCAGTCCGGCGGCAAGGCCAACCTGCACCAGGGCGCCATCGGCGTCGGCGTGGACCTGGCCACCGGCCTGACGCTGCGCGGCACCTGGCTGAACAAGATCATCAGCAAGCACCCCGACACCACCAACGCGGTCGACGGCGTGCAACTGCCGAACTGGGACGGCTTCATGAAGCTTGCCGCCAGTTGCTACGAGCTGTGCGGCCTGGGCTACATCGGTGTGGACATGGTGCTGGACCAGGACAAGGGCCCGCTGATCCTCGAGCTCAACGCCCGCCCCGGCCTGAACATCCAGATCGCCAACGACTGCGGGCTCACGCAACGCACCCACGCCATCGAGGCGCACCTGGAGATGCTGGCCAAGGAAGGTCGCAGCGAGGATGCCGAGCAACGCGTGAAGGTCTCGCAAGGCCTGTTCGGACACGTTCATCCGCAGTGATGCTCGGGGGCTGCTCTGCAGCCCTTTGCGGTTCGTCGTCACTACAAGCCAGTTCCCACAAGGATCACACACCACCTGTGGGAGCTGGCTTGTCGTGACGACGAACCGCGGCGAAAGGGTCGCATAGCGACCCCGAGGCGAGACACAACATGCGAATGTCGCTGCCGACGCTAGGCGCATCCCCCCCACAGGTCTACAATCGCCCTCCTCGCTTTTTCATCGCCGTCCACTCTGATGCCGACCTGTACGCTGCACCCCCTGCCCTACCAGCCCGACCCCGCCTTCTACTTCGAACGCCTGCGCCGCGCGCCCGGCGCGATCCTGCTCGACAGCGCCCGTCCGGGTGCCGAACGCGGTCGCTACGACCTGCTCAGCGCCTGGCCCCTGCAACAGCTGCAGGCACACAGCGATGAAGACGGCCAGGTTTACCTGCAGCGCCTGCGCCAGGCACTGGCGGACCTTGGGGAAGCCCGACTGCCCGAGGGCATAGAGCTGCCCTTCGCCGGCGGCCTGATCGGCTACCTGAGCTACGACTTTGGCCGGCGCCTGGAGCAATTGCCGACGCACGCTGTCGACGACCTCGGCCTGCCCGACGCCCGGCTGGGGCTGTATGCCTGGGCACTGGTGTCCGACCATCGGCTGTGCAGGAGCCAGCTGGTGTTCCACCCGCGCCTGCCCGAGGACGAACGGCAACGGCTCATCGCGTTGTTCGAGGCCAGCACCCCGGGCGATAGCGGTGACTTCCACCTGCTGGCCCCCATGACCGGCGACCTTCGCCCCGAGCAGTACCGGGGGGCGTTCGATCAGGTGCAGCGCTACATCCAGGCCGGCGACTGCTACCAGATCAACCTCACCCAGCGCTTCCGCGCACCCTGCCAGGGCGACCCATGGCGCGCCTACCAGGCCCTGCGCGCCGCCTGCCCGACACCGTTTTCCGGCTACCAGCAGCTGGATGAAGGCACAGCCCTGCTGAGCTTCTCGCCCGAACGCTTCATCCACGTCAGCCAAGGCGAGGTCGAGACCCGGCCGATCAAAGGTACCCGCCCGCGCTCTGCCGACCCCGCCGAGGACGCCCGCAACGCTGCCGAGTTGCTAGCCAGCCCCAAGGACCGCTCGGAAAACCTGATGATCGTCGACCTGCTGCGCAATGACATCGGCCGCACCTGCCAGATCGGCTCGGTGAAGGTGCCGGAGCTGTTCAGCCTGGAGAGCTACCCCAACGTCCACCACCTGGTCAGCAGCGTGGTCGGCCACCTGGCCGCCGACAAGGATGCCCTGGATCTGATTGCAGGCAGCTTCCCCGGCGGCTCGATCACCGGCGCTCCAAAAATCCGCGCCATGCAGATCATCGATGAGCTGGAACCGACACGCAGAACCCTGTACTGCGGCTCGCTGCTATACCTCGACGTGCGCGGCGAGATGGACAGTTCGATCGCCATCCGCAGCCTGCTGGTCAAGGACGGTCAGGTCAGTTGCTGGGGCGGTGGCGCGGTGGTGGCTGATTCGGATTGGCAGGCCGAATACGAAGAGTCGATCGCCAAGGTGCGCGTGCTGATGGAAACGCTGCAAGCCTTGTAGAACTCCGTGGGAGCGGGTTGCCCCGCGATCGCCAGGCGTCTGCCCCGCCATTTTTTGTTACCATCTGACCACTACGAGCGCACAGCGCCACTCACCCGATGGAAACCGCCTGATGAGCCAACCCTTCGACGTCGCCGCCCTGGCCGCGACCTACGCCAGCAAGTCCCCGCAGGAGATCCTCAAGCTCGCCTTCGAACACTTCGGCGACGAGCTGTGGATCTCCTTCAGCGGTGCCGAGGATGTGGTGCTGGTGGACATGGCCTGGAAGCTGAACAAACAGGTCAAGGTGTTCAGCCTCGATACCGGTCGCCTGCACCCGGAAACCTACCGCTTCATCGACCAGGTGCGCGAGCAGTACAACCTGCCGATCGAAATCCTCAGCCCGAACCGCGATAAGCTCGACCCGTTCGTCAAGGAAAAGGGCCTATTCAGCTTCTACAAGGACGGCCATGGCGAGTGCTGCGGCATCCGCAAGATCGAGCCGCTGCGCCGCAAGCTGGCCACCGTGAGCGCCTGGGCCACCGGCCAACGTCGCGACCAGAGCCCCGGCACCCGCAGCCAGGTGGCGGCCCTGGAAATCGACAGCGCCTTTTCAACTCCCGAACGCCCCCTGTACAAGTTCAACCCGTTGGCGCAGATGACCAGCGAGGAAGTCTGGGGCTATATCCGCATGCTCGAACTGCCCTACAACAGCCTGCACGAGCGCGGCTTCATCAGCATCGGCTGCGAGCCGTGCACTCGCCCGGTGCTGCCGAACCAGCATGAGCGCGAAGGACGCTGGTGGTGGGAGGAGTCGACCCAGAAGGAATGCGGGTTGCACGCGGGCAACCTGATCAGCAAGGCATAAACGACTGGGGCCGCAAAGCGGCCCCAGTTATTTCAGGTCAGTGCACCGGCAGCTCGACACCCTCGAACAGCTCTTCGAGCTCCTGCTTGTTGTGGCACTGGATCGCCTTGGCCATCACCTCGCGAGTCAGGTGCGGCGCGAACTTCTCGATGAAGTCGCACATGAAACCACGCAGGAAGGTGCCGCGACGGAAGCCGATCTTGGTGATGCTGGCCTCGAACAACTCGCTGGCATCCAGGCACACCAGGTCGCTGTCGAGTTTCGGGTCCACCGCCATCTTGGCCACGATACCCACGCCCAGGCCCAGGCGCACATAAGTCTTGATCACGTCGGCGTCGGCGGCGGTGAACACCACCTTCGGCGTCAGGCCACGGTGGTTGAACGCCTCGTCGAGCTTGGAACGGCCAGTGAAGCCGAATACATAGGTGACGATCGGATACTCGGCCACTGACTCCAGGGTCAGCTTCGGCAGCTTGGTCAGTGGGTGCCCCTGAGGCACTACCACGCAACGGTTCCACTTGTAGCACGGCATCATGATCAGATCGCCGAACAACTCAAGGGCTTCGGTGGCAATGGCGAAGTCGACGGTACCGTCGGCCGCCATCTCGGCGATCTGCATCGGCGAGCCCTGGTGCATGTGCAGGGCGACTTCCGGGTATTGCTTGATGAAGTTGCTGATCACCGGCGGCAGCGCATAGCGCGCCTGGGTATGGGTGGTGGCGATCGACAATGTGCCTTTCTTCTCGTTGGAGAATTCCTGGGCGATCTGCTTGATGCTCTCGACCTTGCGCAGAATCTCGCCGGCGGTACTGATGATGCGCTCGCCCGCTGGGGTGACGCGAGTCAGATGCTTGCCACTGCGGGCGAAGACTTCGACGCCCAGCTCATCCTCGAGCAGGCGAATCTGCTTGCTGATGCCAGGCTGGGAGGTGTAGAGGCTCTGCGCCGTCGCGGAAACGTTGAGGTCATGGTGCGCTACTTCCCAGATGTAGCGCAGTTGCTGAAGCTTCATAGATATCCCTCAAAGGCGGTAGGTCACCGGCGCGCCGGCAGCGACGAGTTATAACTATATTAGTGGCTTGAGAAATAAATCTAGAACTATTTTGTTACGTCCGCAGGAAAACGCCCTACCGCCAGGCTCACACTTTCCTACGTCCAAGATGCTGGGCCAACGGCACCATGTACACCGGCACCGGCGACAGTTGCAGCAGCCGCACGGCCGTGCGACCGATCGGCACATCCACTCCCGCCCCTGCACTGTGGCTGCCGAAAATCAGCAGATCGACCGCCAGGCGCTGGGCCTGTTCGAGGATCACCTGGGCAGGGTCCCCCTGACGCACCCGTACTGCACGGATCAGCGCCAGGTCGGCGACCTCACCCAGCTCTTCGCGAAAGTTCTCCAGCACCCGCTGCTCGATGTTGGCCATGACGGTATTGACGCCCTCACTGTGCAACGTGTCGAGGGTTTGTTCGTCCAGGTAACTTTGCAGCAAGGATTCAGCGAACTGCCCCATAGGCTCCACGGCATGAATCACATACAGCTCTGCGTTGAAGGTCCGCGCCAGGGCCAGAGCGTGCTGCATGATGAAGGGCGCATACACACCGAGGTCCGTGGCGAACAGCATGGAACGGATCATTCGACCTCCTCGACTGCCGCGACGGCAGAGCAAGCTTGAGCTTAGCAGCGCCATGGACAGCCGCCTGGCCGTCCGGCGCAGGGCCACCGCGACCTTCAGGCCGAGCGGTTGCGCCGGTCGATAAACATAAGGGCCTGATATAGCGCCTGCATGCGCGGCAGCTCGCAACCAGCCGCACGGGCACGGGCCAAGGGTTCGGCGTAGATTGCCTGCAGTTCCAACGGCCGCTGCAAGGCATGATCGTGGTACATGCTTGGCCAGTAGTCCGGCATCTTCTCGGTGACGCGGAACAGGTGCTCGGCGTAACCCGCCGGCAGCTCACGGCCACAGGCCTTGGCGCCCGCCACCACTTCGGCCATCAACGCCTGGATCAGCGCACGGCTGTCGGCATCGCTCATCAAAGGTGTGGTGCTGGCCTGCAGCAGCACCGAAAGGCCGTTGTAGGGCACGTTCCACACCAGCTTCTGCCACCGCGCCTGGTCGAGGTCGGCCATGGCCTGGGAATCGATGCCCGCAGCCCGGAACAGCGCCGCTCCCTCCTCCACCACGACCGCTGCATCATCTGGTGCGGGCCCACTGTGATAGCCAAGGTTCACCGCGCCCAGCGACTGGTGACGAATCACCCCGGGGCGCTCGCGGTTGACACAGATGAAGCACAACCCGCCCAGCAGGTGCATGTCCGGGCGCAAGGCCGGGCGCAGTTGCTCCTCGACCCCAAGGCCGTTCTGTAGCAATACCACCCTGGCCTGCGGTGCTGCGGCTTGTACGATCAAGGGCGCCAGTTCGGCATTGCTGGTGGCTTTGGCCCCTACCAGTAGCCAGTCGCAAGGCGGCATGTCGGCGGCAGAGGCGTAGGCCTGCACGGACATGCGCACCTGACCATGCACGGCGCTGTCTAGCTGCAGCCCCTGCTCACGCACGACCTGATATTCACTGCGCAGCAGAAAGTGTACGTCGAAACCGGCTCGGGCCAGCATCACGCCATAGAAGCCACCGATTGCGCCGCTGCCGATGATGCCGATGCGGGGATTGCCCACCTGAGGGTCGAGGGATGCCATGCAGTGCTCCTGGTCAAGAGTCATTGTTATTGGTCAGCCACTATACCCAGGTGTCGCTGCCACGGCGAAATCATCCCGCAGGGCAGCGAGCTCGCGCCCAAATGCCGCTTGCCAGGCAAAAACCCCGTATCGACGGGCCCAGCCCATTGTCGCGCCCCCGCTAACGCGCTAAGGTTCGGCCTCCCCGCTGCGAACAATCTGCTGCTGGGCCGCACGGGGATTGCTGGCGGCCGGCACCCGTGACCTGACGAGTAACACGATGGCTGATTTACCGATCGATGACCTTAACGTTGCCTCCAACGAGACCTTGATCACCCCTGATCAGCTCAAGAAGGAAATTCCCCTCAGCACCAAGGCCCTGCAGACCGTGACTGCCGGCCGTGAAGTGGTGCGCAATATCCTCGACGGCAAGGACCATCGCCTGTTCGTGGTGGTCGGCCCCTGCTCGATCCATGACATCAAGGCCGCCCACGAGTATGCCGAGCGCCTGAAGGTACTGGCTGAGGAGGTTTCCGACACTCTGTATCTGGTCATGCGCGTGTACTTTGAGAAGCCACGCACCACTGTCGGCTGGAAGGGCCTGATCAACGATCCGTACCTGGATGACTCATTCAAGATCCAGGACGGCCTGCACATTGGCCGCCAGTTGCTGCTGGATCTGGCCGAGATGGGCCTGCCCACCGCCACCGAAGCACTCGACCCGATCTCCCCGCAGTACCTGCAGGACCTTATCAGCTGGTCGGCCATTGGCGCACGCACCACAGAATCCCAGACCCACCGCGAAATGGCCTCCGGCTTGTCCTCGGCGGTCGGCTTCAAGAACGGTACCGATGGCGGCCTGACCGTGGCGATAAACGCCCTGCAGTCAGTCTCCAAGCCCCATCGTTTCCTGGGCATCAACCAGGAAGGTGGTGTCTCCATCGTCACCACCAAGGGCAACGCCTACGGCCACGTTGTGCTGCGCGGCGGCAACGGTAAACCCAACTATGACTCGGTGAGTGTCGCACTGTGCGAACAAGACCTGGTCAAGGCCAAGATCAAGCCAAACATCATGGTCGACTGCAGCCACGCCAATTCCAACAAGGACCCGGCCCTGCAGCCGCTGGTCATGGAGAACGTGGCCAACCAGATCCTCGAAGGCAACCAGTCGATTATCGGCCTGATGGTCGAGAGCCACCTGAACTGGGGCTGCCAGGCCATTCCGAAGAATCTCGACGAGTTGCAGTATGGGGTGTCGGTTACCGACGCCTGCATCGACTGGGCCGCTACCGAAAAGACCCTGCGCAGCATGCACGCCAAGCTCAAGGATGTGCTGCCCAAGCGCCAGCGCGGCTGAAAACTGCGCATAAATGAAAACGCCGGGCAATACCCGGCGTTTTCATATGCGTGCTGTCAGGTCAGGCCTTGCTTGAATGACGCTGCTGGCGCTCCATGTAGCGTTCGACGTAGGAGCACGAGGGGATGACCGTGTAGCCCATCTGCTCAGCGTACTCCAAGGCCTTTTCGGTCAACGCGGCGGCGATCCCGCGCCCTCGCAGGGCGTTGGGCACGAAAGTGCGATAGATATCCAGCGTCTGCTTGCCCAGATCCATGTAGGTCAGGTAAGCCCGGTGACCATCCACGGTGGTCTCGAACTGATGACCGGCCTGGTCATGGTGGATGGTCAGCGTTTCGCTCATCACTACTCCTCGCAGGTCTTGTCGGCAGACCCTTACCTTACCGATGTGGTTTATCCGGCGGAGGAACCTCTAGGCTTTGTGCTAAAAGTGCCTGCGCGACGATAATGCTGCGTTGAAAACAGGCTGGTGGCCAGCCCGGTCGGAATGCTCATTTGCAACCAGCAAAGTCGAGCGCGACTCCGACCGTCCCTCGCCTGTTTTCGCCTTGCCTGATAGCCGCTCGGCGACTTTTCGCGCAAAGCCTACGCCACCTGTTGCTCCTTGGACAGCAGCGCGACCTGGAACGTTCTGCGCCGATGGCACCCTCAAATAGTAGGCGGCGCCAGCAAGAATGCTCAAGCCACCCTGAATGAAAATGCTGACAGCAACGTCTGTATGGCCAGGTAACAGCAACCGGATGTTGTAGGGCTAAGACGTTCACGGACAGTTAAAGTCACCCTTAGTTCAACAAAAAAGTTCCGGTACTACAGTCGCTTGCGAACGCTGGTGCAGGTTTTCACAGTTTGTTTACAAAACCGCCGCTGCAGCCCTCGGCAGCATTTTTTTTGCAGTTCTTGCGCTCAGTCAGTTTACTTACTACAAGTAATGGGTACTATGTACGCCGGCCAGTTTCTCTTTTCCGAGAGATGGCTATTTTATAGAAAGTCCTTGAAGGGGAACACGATGAACAACGTTCTGAAATTCTCTGCTCTGGCTCTGGCCGCAGTTCTGGCTACCGGTTGCAGCAGCGTATCCAAAGAAACCGAAGCTCGCCTGACTGCTACCGAAGACGCAGCAGCTCGCGCCCAGGCTCGTGCAGACGAAGCCTACCGCAAAGCTGACGACGCTCTGGCAGCTGCTCAGAAGGCTCAGCAGACCGCTGACGAAGCCAATGAGCGCGCTCTGCGTATGCTGGACAAAGCCAGCCGCAAGTAATAATCCTCACGGATTGTTATGGAGCCGACCCACTTGTGGGTCGGCTTTTTTATTGCCTGATAGAAAACCTGTTGCTGCAAGACCAAGCAACAGAGACCGCCTCGCAGCCCATCCCGCTACACGCCCACTCCTACAGGACAGCGCACGCATGCCTTCAGAAGCGGGTTTGAACCGAGGTGGGCCGCATGGCGGCCCCTAAGAAAAGTGCCCTGCTAGTTACCGGCGGGCAACCGCTTACTGCAGTTCCGGCGGAATGCTCGACACCATCGGCGCGCTTGCACCGTTGGTGGGCACGGCGATCTCGACCGGCATGCCATCTTCGGCAGCGACCACATCGCGGACCATGTCCCAGTTCATACGCAAGTTGTTGGCCAGGTCTTCACGCTTGAGCAGCGCATTGATGACCGCGGTGTGCTTGTCGACCACCGACGGATTGCCGTGATCGTCCAGCGGTGTGTGGGCTTCCAGATACACTTTGCCAGCACTGATACCGAACTTGTAAGGCTCATTGATGATGCGTACCGGCGTGCCCACCGGGACCATCTTCGACAGCGTCAGCACATTGTTGTTGAGCATACGGAAGCAGCCGTGGCTGGTGCGCATGCCGATACCGAACTTCTTGTTCGACCCGTGAATCAGGTAGCCCGGCACTCCCAGGGTGAACTTGAACGGCCCCAGCGGGTTGTCCGGCCCGGCCGGTACCACCGCCGGCAGGATGTCGCCATCGGCGGCGTGCTCGGCACGGATCGAGGCCGGCGGGGTCCAGGTCGGATTAGGCGTCTTGGCGGTGATCTTGGTGTTCGCGATCGGCGACCCCCAGCCCTCGCGACCGATACCCAACGGGAAGGTATGCACCACGTTCTGCCCTTTCGGGTAGTAGTAGAGCCGGTACTCGGCCAGGTTGATGACGATGCCTTCACGCGGCCCCGGCGGCAGGATGTAACGGGTCGGCAGGATAATCTCGGTACCAGCGCCCGGCAGCCAGGGATCGACGCCCGGGTTGGCGGCGATCATCTCCAGGTAGCCAAGGTCGTTCGCGGTACCGATGTCGGCGAAGGTGTCTTCGTACTTGGCCTGGATGGTGTGAACCTGGCCAACTACGTCCTCCCCCGGGGGTGGCAACGGCAGTTCCAGCGCAACAGCAGGGCCTGTCGCCAGCAAGGCGGCCAGGGTCAGGCTACGAGTGACGGCGGGAAAGCGCGGCAACATCCGGTAAATCCTTCGAAAGGTCAGTCAAGGGATACGATTGTACACCCGCGTCGAAACAAGCGGGAGGCGCAAGCATTTCAGATGATGAAAGGCGCTCAGAGCTCCGGCCACACCGGGCGCATGCCTCGCCGTTGAGCATCCAGGATTGCCTTGCACAGCTTACACAGGCGCTCATCACGGTAGATGGCTCGCTCGACCCCTGACCAACGCGGCTGCGCGGGCAGCAGGCTGCCGCACAAGGTACGGTCGACGGGCACGCCGAGTTCGAGCTGGCGGGCCGCGAGGTGAATACGCACTTCCTGGCAGGCAAACAGGTCGAGCTGCTCATCGGGCTCGATCAGTTGATAGGCGTAAAGGGACCAGGCGGGGCGCGGCATTGGGGGCACTCGAAACGGGGGGCGCAACATTATCCGAAAGCGGCCCCCGATAAAAGCGTCACAGCAAGGGTTTTATCGCCGGCCAGGCATTTTCCAGCAGGCGCTGCTGGGCGGCCGCAGCCGGATGGATGCCATCGGCCTGCATCAGCTCCGCAACCCCGCCAACGCCCTCGAGGAAGAACGGCACCAGCGGCACCTTCTTATCGACCGCCAGTTGTTCATAGACCTGGGCGAACGCCGTGGTGTAGCGCACGCCGTAGTTCGGCGGCAGGCGCATGCCCAGCAGCACCACCTTGGCACCGGACTGGCGGGACTGGTCGATCATCGTGGCAAGATTCTGTTGCAATTGTTGCGGCGACTGTCCGCGCAGGCCGTCGTTGCCTCCAAGTTCCAGAACCACAAGATCCGGCTTGTGCGTCGCAAGCAGCGCAGGCAGCCGCGCCTGGCCGCCTGCACTGGTGTCGCCGCTAATCGAGGCATTGACCACCTGATCGTCGAAACCCTCCTTCTTCAATTGTTGTTGCAACAGGCTGACCCACCCCTGGCGGGTATCCAGGCCAAAACCAGCGCTGATACTATCCCCTACGACCAGCAATGTTCCCGCCGCCGCGCCCTGGGCCAGGCAACACAGGGCGAGGCCGGCACTCAACCACCACATTCGCATCGGATTCTCCATGGGCCCCAGCATTCTCGTTGCGCAGAACCTTAGCAAAGTGGTCCCCAGCGCGGAAGGCGACCTGACCATCCTCCACGCCCTCTCCCTTGACCTCGCCCGGGGCGACAGCCTGGCTATCGTAGGCGCCTCCGGTTCCGGCAAGTCGACGCTACTGGGCCTGCTCGCCGGGCTCGACCGCCCCAGCGCCGGCAAAGTCATCCTCGCCGGCCACGACCTCGGCCCCCTCGACGAGGACCAACGCGCCCGGGTGCGCGCCGAGCACGTCGGCTTCGTGTTCCAGTCGTTCCAGTTGCTCGACAGCCTCAACGCCCTTGAGAACGTCATGCTGCCGCTGGAGCTCGACGGACGGCGCGATGCCCGCGAGCATGCCCGCGACCTGCTCGAGCGGGTCGGCCTGGGTAAACGCCTGAGCCACACGCCGCGCCAGCTCTCCGGTGGCGAACAGCAGCGGGTGGCCATCGCCCGTGCCTTCGCCGCGCAGCCCGCAGTGCTGTTCGCCGACGAGCCCACCGGCAACCTCGACAGTCACACCGGCGAGCGCATCAGCGACCTGTTGTTCGAACTGAACCAGGAGCGCGGCACCACCCTGGTGCTGGTAACCCACGACGAACGCCTGGCCATGCGCTGCCGCCGCCTGATCCGCCTGGATGCCGGACGCCTGGTGGCGCCCCTGGAGCCCTGATGACCGGTCTATCATTCCCGCGAATGTGTGCCCTGGCACTGCGTCAGTTGCTGCGCGACACTCGCGCCAGCGAAGTTCGGGTGCTGTTCTTCGCATTGCTGGTGGCGGTAGCGGCCAGTACCGCCATCGGCTATTTCGGCGCCCGCCTCAACGGCTCCATGCAGTTGCGCGCCAGCGAGTTCCTCGGCGCCGACCTGGTCTTGCAAGGCAGCGCCCCGCCCAGCGCCCAGCAGATTGCCGATGGCACCGCGCTGGGCCTGGACCATGCGCGAGTGGTGGAATTCACCAGCGTCGTCGGTGGCGACAGCGGCATCCAGCTTTCCAGCATCAAGGCGGCCGACCCCGCCTACCCGCTGCGCGGCCAATTGCGCAGCGCCCCGGCTCCCTACGCCGAGGAAGCGCCCGGCGGTGGCCCGGCGCCGGGTGAAGCCTGGGTCGAACCGCGCCTGCTCGCGGCGCTTGGCCTGGCCATCGGCGACAGCATCGACGTGGGCATGAAGACCCTGCGCATGAGCCGCGTGCTGACCTATGAGCCTGACCGCGCCGGCAACTTCTACAGCCTTACGCCGCGAGTGCTGATGAACCTCGCCGATCTGGACGCCACCGGCGTGATCCAGCCTGGCAGCCGAGTCAGCTACCGCGATCTGTGGCGTGGTGATATCGATGCCTTGCAAAAGTACCGGCAGACGGCGGAGAAAAGCCTGGCCGCCAACCAGCGCCTGCTCGACACCCGCGATGGTAACCGGCAGATCGGCGGCGCACTGGGCAAGGCCGAGCGTTACCTGAACATGGCGAGCCTGGTGGCGGTGCTACTGGCCGGCATCGCCGTGGCCTTGTCGGCCAGCCGCTATGCCGCGCGGCGCCTGGATGCCAGTGCCCTGCTGCGCTGCCTGGGCTTGTCTCGGCACCAAGCCCTCGGCCTTTACAGCCTGCAACTGGCAATGCTCGGTGTCGCCGCCGCGGTCATCGGCGCGGTGCTCGGCTGGCTCGCCCAGTTGGGGTTGTTCCGCCTGCTGGAAGGCCTGCTGCCCAGCCAGGTGCCACCCGGTGGCCTCACCCCGGCGCTGGCCGGCATCGGCACTGGATTGGTTGCCCTGGCCGGCTTCGCCTTGCCGCCACTGGCAGCCCTGGGTCGCGTGCCGCCGCTGCGCGTGCTGCGCCGCGACCTGCTGCCACTGCCACCGAGCAGCTGGTTGGTTTACGGCGCCGCACTGCTTGCCCTGGGCCTGATCATGTGGCGCCTGAGCCTGGACTTGCTGCTGACCTTCGCCCTGCTCGGCGGGGGGCTGATCGCCGCCTTGCTGCTGGGTGGATTACTGTTGCTCGGCCTGCGCAGCCTGCGCCGGTTGCTGGCCGGCGCGCCGCTGGCCTGGCGGCTGGGGCTCGGGCAGTTGCTGCGCCACCCGCTGGCCGCCGCCGGCCAGGCCCTGGCCTTCGGCCTGATCCTCCTGGCAATGGGCCTGGTCGCCCTGCTGCGGGCGGAACTGCTCGACACCTGGCAGGCGCAGTTGCCCAAGGACGCACCCAATCATTTCGCCCTGAACATCCTGCCCGACGAGCGCCAGCCGTTCGCCGAGCGCCTGGCCCAGATCAACGCCACCGCCGCGCCGCTATACCCGGTAATTCCCGGCCGCCTGACCCATATCAACGAGCAGCCGGTACGCCAGCTGGTCAGCAAGGAGTCCACCGGCGAACGCGCCATCCAGCGCGACCTCAGCCTGACCTGGGCCGCCGAGCTGCCCCAGGGCAACGCCCTGAGCGCCGGCCAATGGTGGCAGCAGGCACCCGCCAACGATGAAGCCCCCGGGGTTTCAGTGGAGGCGGAGCTGGCGCAGAGCCTGCACCTGCAACTGGGCGACCTGCTGACCTTCGACATCGGCGGCCAGCAACGCCAGGCTCGAGTCAGCAGCCTGCGCAGCGTGCACTGGGACAGTTTCCAGCCCAACTTCTACATGATCTTCCAGCCGGGCACGCTGCAAGACCTGCCCACCACCTACCTCACCAGCTTCTACCTGGCGCCGGGCCACGACCAGGAAATCGTCGCGCTATCCCGGGCCTTCCCGGCAGTGACCGTGCTGCAGGTCGATGCACTGCTCGCCCAGCTGCGCAGCATCCTCGCCCAGGTCACCCTGGCAGTGGAGTACGTGCTGTTGTTCGTGCTGGCCGCAGGGCTGGCGGTACTGTTCGCTGGCCTGCAGGCAACCCTCGACGAACGCATTCGCCAAGGTGCCCTGCTGCGGGCGCTGGGGGCGGCACGCCCGCTGCTGGTCAAGGCAAGACGCATCGAGTTCGGTCTGCTCGGCGCCGCCAGCGGCCTGCTCGCGGCGCTGGGCTGCGAACTGATCAGTTGGGCGCTGTACCGCTATGCCTTCGATCTGCATTGGGCACCACACCCGTGGCTGTTGGCGCTGCCACTGGCCGGGGCGGTGCTGGTGGGCGGAGCTGGCGTGGTCGGCACCCGCCGCGCACTCAACGCTAGCCCGTTGGCAGTGCTGCGCGAGGGGTAAAGGCGCGCGCCCCGGCTCGTTGTGTCAAGGGTTGTAGCAAATCGAACAGACGTACCAGGTCGCTTCGCCCGTGGGCGTACGCACCACCACCTCGTCGCCCTCGGCTTTCTTGAGCAATGCCCGGGCCATGGGCGAATCGATGGAGATGTAGTCGTTGCGTCCGTGGATCTCGTCATAGCCGACGATGCGAAAGCGCAACTGTTCACCGTCGTCGTTCTCGATGTCCACCCAGGCGCCGAAGAACACCTTGCCCTCCTGCTGGGGTGAATACTCGACCACCTTGACGTCTTCCAGGCGCTTGCGCAGGTAACGCACGCGGCGGTCGATCTCGCGCAACAGCTTCTTGTTGTACTGGTAGTCGGCGTTCTCGCTGCGGTCGCCCAGCGAGGCAGCCCAGGTAACCTTCTGGGTGATTTCCGGACGATAGACCCGCCACAGGTGATCGAGCTCCTTTTTCAGAGCCGCGTGACCTTCGATGGTAATGATGTTGGTGCTCAACGACTGTCTCCTCAGCGCATCCACGGCAGGCGCAAGGCGCCCACCGAGAGACCGAGCTTAACGAAAAACGCCTGGCCGCGACACGCCGCTCAACGGCGGGTGATCAACCCCTGGCGGGCGATGCGGATGAGCTGGCCGATGACCTCGTCGGCATCCTGCGCCGCGGGAGCCTGGATCACGGCCAGGTCGAAGCGGTCGTTGCCGTACTGATCGAGCTGGTCACAGCTGTCGGAGAACTGGATGAGGAAGGCACAGGCCTGGCCCTTGCGCCGGGAGAAACCATCGAGATTGCGCAAAAGCGTGGGTTGATGCTGGCCGCCGAGCAGGATGCGCGGGGTACGGGAAGCCTGGTTATTGGCCAGGGGGGTCAAACAGACACTGGTACGTGGGCAACTCATGGAGTCTCTCTCCGCCTCGCTGATCCCGCTGGGCAGCGGTGGGAGGCGTCACCGAACCAGCGCTTTAGCGGTATTTCGGAAGACCCGTCGGGGCCCTTCCTGCGCCCCGCAAGTAGCTGTTTAAATCGGCGCAATCGGTATGCTAGAGGGACACGCCGCAAGTTACAAGCTGCAAGTCGATCGCTTTGACCACTCGCAGCTTGAGGCTTGAAGCTTGCAGCTTTGTTTCAGCGTGCGATCACACGGTCCAGCGACAGGCGGCCCGCGCCTTCGATCAGCACCGCCACGGTGCCGGCCAGCAGCGCCAGGGCGAACTCATAACCGTTGTTGGACATGAACAGCCCGTTGCCGATATGCACCGAAAATATCGCCACTACCAGGGTCACGCTCAGCGCCAGCGCAGCCGGGCGGGCCAAAAGGCCGACCACCAGCGCCAGGCCGCCAAATAATTCGGCGCTACCGGACAGCAGGGCCATGAGGTAGCCCGGAGCCAGGCCGATGCTTTCCATCCACTGGCCGGTGCCTTCCAGGCCGTAGCCACCGAACAGGCCGAAGAGTTTCTGCGCGCCATGGGCCATGAAGATGACACCGACCAGGATGCGCACGACGCTCAGGCCGTAGCCGGCGCGAGTGGTGAAAAGGGCTTTCAGGGAGTTGTTCATGAGTGCTTCCTTGTTTGAGCAGGTGTGTGTTGGATGGGCGCCATCATAATCAAACCATCGAATAAGAAAATCGCAATAATCGCGTAAATCATATCGAATAATT
The DNA here is from genome assembly GCF_002934345.1 of Pseudomonas sp. PONIH3. Lineage (NCBI taxonomy): Bacteria > Pseudomonadati > Pseudomonadota > Gammaproteobacteria > Pseudomonadales > Pseudomonadaceae > Pseudomonas > Pseudomonas sp. PONIH3. Next base: position 5,844,512 of record NZ_CP026386.1, on the reverse strand, counting down.
AGATTAACTAGCGCTTGGCCACCCGCTCCAGGGAGGCACGCTCGCGGTTGAACGCAAGGTAGTACTTGTTGACGCTGTTGACGAAGTTCACCGGCCCCATGCCCACCTGCTCCATGGCGATGCGCTCGGTCTGGAAGAACCACTGGTTGCCATTGAGCCCCCGGCGCCGGGCTTCGGCGCGCATGGCCTGGACTCGCTCCGGCCCGAGGTTGTAGGCGGCCAGGATGAACGCCATGCGCTCGCGCTCGTTGAGCCGGGGGCTGGCGAAGAACTTGCGGCGGATCAGCGCCAGGTAGCGGGCGCTGGCCTGGACGTTGCCATCCACCGTGGCGGTGTTGCTCACGCCTACCCGCTGGGCCGCCGACGGCGTGATCTGCATCAGCCCGTGGGCACCGCCGGTGCCTCGCGCCTTGGGATCGAGGGTGGACTCCTTGAACGCCAGGGCAGCCAGGTTGAGCCAGTCGAACTGCTGGTCGCCGCCATGCTTCTGCAGCACCGGGCGCAACGCGGCCAGGCGTTGGCGGTCCTGACGGGCCAATGGGTTGTGCACCCGGTACTGGCGCCGGTAGATACGCTCGAACGCCGCGTCCTGGTTGTCGGGAGCGCGGTAGGTGGCCAGGAAGCGGTCCACCGCCGTGCGCAACATCGGCGCATCCTTGCGCAGATACCAGCGCATGGCCTGGGGCGGAGCCAGCTGCAGCTTGCTGTCGACCCGCAGGCGCGGCATCACCCGCGCCCAGCGCTGGGCGATGGGACGCTCCACCACGGTCAGCGGGTAGATGCCCGCCTGGACCATCTCCAGCACATCCTCCACCGCCAGCGTCGGGTCAACCCACTCCACCTTGATCGGTGCCCGCTTGCGCAGCGCCAACTGCCGGTTGATCGCCTCGATCGCCGGCCCCGCGGCACTGGCGGTGGTCAGGGCGATGGTGCGCCCGGACAGCTGTTCGGCACGGTTGTAGCCGCGCTCGCCCTTGCGCCCGACCAGTTGCAGGGGAACCTGGTCGAGCACCGGGGCGCTGGCCTCGACGCCGCGCACCACGCCAGGGTCGAGCAGTTCACCGGGCGCGGCAAGATCGCCCTCGCCGCGCTGCAGCGCACCGAGTAACTGCTCCTTGGCGCGGGGGATGATCTTCAGGGTGATTTCCTGGCCGTCGGCGACCCGGGCATTGAGGGCGTGCTCCAGGGCACGCAGGCGGTAATACTCGATCCCGACCGGTTCACCCTTTACCTCGCCGGAACTGTTGCGGCTCTGGTTGACCAGCACCCGCAGCACCTTGCTCGAGCGGATCTGCGCCAGGTCACGGGCCGGGCTGGCAGGCACATGCTGTTGCGGCCCCGCTTCGCCGGCAGCGACCGGCCCGGAGGCCAGCAACCCGAACAGCAACAGGCTGGTGAAAAGGGTTCGCACCATGGCGGTAAGGGTCCGAGGGCGGTTGGCAGGCACCATGCGCTGTGATCGATCCGTGATAAATGACCGCAACAGACCACGGCAAACGTTTGAAGTTCTTGGTTTTTTCGCGATATCGCGGTTTTTGCTATGCTGGCCGCCCCGCGGCAAGAGGTAGCACCATGCAACTGATCGATATCGGCGTCAACCTGACCAACAGCAGTTTCCGCGACCAGCAGGCCGCTATCGTCGAGCGTGCCGTGGAAGCCGGCGTGGCACAGATGGTCCTCACCGGCACCAGTCTGGATGTCAGCGCCGAAGCGCTGGAACTCTGCCAACGCCTGGACGAGCCTGGCCAGCGTCTGTTCAGTACTGCCGGCGTGCATCCCCACGATGCCAGCCACTGGAGCGCTAACAGCGAACGTCAGCTGCGCGAACTGCTCGCCCAACCGCGGGTCGTGGCCGTGGGCGAATGCGGCCTGGACTTCAACCGCGACTTCTCCCCACGCCCCGCCCAGGAAAAGGCCCTGGAGGCGCAGCTGGCGCTGGCGGTCGAGTTGCGCCTGCCGGTGTTCCTTCACGAGCGCGAGGCCAGCGAACGCCTGCTGGCGATCCTCAGGAACTACCGCGACCACCTGAGCGCGGCGGTGGTGCACTGCTTCACCGGTGAACGCCAGGCACTGTTCGCCTACCTCGACCTGGACCTGCACATCGGCATCACCGGCTGGATCTGCGACGAGCGCCGTGGCACCCACCTGCACCCGTTGGTCGGCAACATCCCGGAAGGCCGCCTGATGCTGGAAAGCGACGCGCCCTACCTGCTGCCACGAAGCCTCAGGCCCAAGCCGAAGAACGGCCGCAACGAGCCCGCGTTCCTGCCCGAAGTGCTCCGCGAGGTGGCGCTGCACCGCGGCGAAACGGTGGAACACACCGCTGCCCACACCAGCGCCTGCGCCCGCGCGTTCTTTGGCCTGCCTGAGGTTTCTTGACGCATATCAACGAGGTCCCTGGCCTTGGCGGGCACAATGATGGCACCTTGCCAATAATGTTTCCGCCAACTCAGAGAAGACCTACCATGGGTGCCTGGCTTAGCAACGTTTCCCTCAAATACAAGTTCTGGGCCGTCAACGCAGTGGCCTTCGTCACCACGCTGATGCTGGTGCTCTATGCCGTGCACCTGGAGCAGCAGGCCCGCGCCGGCGGCGCCCAGGCGCAAGCGCAGGCCCAGGCCGAACTGCTCGCGGCCTGGCCCGCCGGGCAGGCGCTGCCAACGCAGGCCAACCTGATCACCTGGCGCAACGGCCAGACGCCGCAGTTTGCCGGCGAACCACTCGAGGCTCTGCGCGATGCCCAGGGCTGGGTCGAGCTGCCCAGTGCCTGGATCCTCGGCGACAACCCGCTGCGCGGCGCCCAGGTGCTGCGCCGGGACGAGCAGCACATCGCCGTGCTTGCCCAGTCCCCCAGCCTGCGCCAGGTCTATTTCGATCGCTTCAGCAACTATGCCGTGTGCGTACTGATCCTGATGCTGGCGATGCTGTGCGCCTCGCAGTTGCTGATCCGCTTCCTGCTCAGCCAGCTCAACACCCTCAAGGACGTGATGCTGCACGTGGAAAAAACCGGCGACCTGTCGGCCCGGGTACCGCTGGCCTGCGGCGACGAAGTCGGCCAGATGGCCGGTGCCTTCAACGCCATGCAGACCACTTACCACCGCGTGGTCAGCACCGTCGCGCGCACCGCCGCGCAGCTCGACTCGGGCGCCGCGCGCCTTGCCGGCAGCATGGACGAGGTGCGCCACGGCATGATCGGCCAACAGAGCGAGACTGACCAGGCGGCCACCGCGATCAACGAGATGACCGCCACGGTGCACCATATCGCCCAGCACGCCGGCGCCACCCGCGACCTGTCGCAGACCGCCGACACCCTGGCCGGCAGCGGCCAGGCGGTGGTCAGCCGCGTGCAGGACTCGATTGCCGGGCTGTCCAGCGGTGTGCAGCAGACTGCCGAGATGATCCGCCAGCTGGCTGACGACAGCCAGAAGATCAATGGCGTGGTGGGGGTCATCCACAGCATCGCCGAACAGACCAACCTGCTTGCCCTCAACGCCGCCATCGAGGCCGCCCGGGCCGGCGACCTGGGCCGGGGCTTCGCCGTGGTCGCCGACGAAGTGCGCAACCTGGCCAAGCGTGTGCAGACCTCCACCGACGAGATCACCACCATGGTCGCCGACCTGCAGGCCGGCACCCGCGACGCAGTGGATTTCATGCAGGAAAGCTCGTACAAGGCCGACGATTGCGTCAAGCAGGCGCGCGAGGCCGGCGAGGCCCTGGCCGAGATCACCAGCGCCGTGGCGCAGATGCGCGAAAGCAACACGCAGATCGCCGTGGCCGCCGAGCAGCAGAGCCAGGTGGCCGAGGAGATGAATCGCGCCGTCGTCAGTATCCGCGACGTGACCGAAGAGACCGTGCAGCAGACCGTGGGCTCGGCCACCACCAGCAGCGAATTGGCGACCCTCGCCGGCGAACTGAACAAGGCCATCGGCCAGCTCAAGCTCTGACCCTCACTGGCTATGGTCACCATAGCCAGCCTCGATTGGCCCCCATGCGGGGGCCGCACTAAGCTTTGCACAGGCCCCCGAGGATCTGTCCATGAGCAAACGACTGCCCAACCTGCCCGCCTGGCAATGGCGCGGCTACCACCACAATCATCGCCATCCCACCAACCTGGTGCTGCATCTGATCGCCGTGCCGCTGTTCATCCTGGGCGCGCTGCTGGTGTTGTCGGGGCTGTTCGGGCTGGACCTGTCGCAGATCGCCGTGGGTATCATCGCATTGGTAGCCGGCCTCGGCCTGCAACGCCAGGGGCACCGCCTGGAAGCCGAGCAGCCCGAGCCTTTCACCAATCGCCAGGATGCCGTGCAGCGGCTACTCACCGAGCAGTTCATCACCTTCCCGCGCTTCGTGCTGAGCGGCGCCTGGTGGCGGGCCTGGCGCGAGCGGCACAAGCATCGCCACTGACAGAAAACATCGCGGGGCAAGCCCGCAAGCGCCATTGAACGGCGTGGGAGCGGGCTTGCCCCGCGATTGACTTGATGAAGATGGCTCAGGCGAACACGGTCACCGTCTGCCGGCTCAACGCCAGCAACTCCCCTTCCGCCGTCCACAACGCAGCGGCCGCATGCCCATAGCCATCCCTGGCGTACTCGGTCTCGACCACATAGCGGCACCAGTCGAGGGTCGACAGCTGCGGCGTGGGCTGCACGAACTCGATCGTCCAGGTCAGCGTGCTGCCGGCGGCGGGCTGCTTGAGATATGGCAGCAGGCTGGGCGGCCAGGCATCGACCAGCGCCAGCAGGTGCGCCACCCCGACCGGCTCCTCGGCGACATCACGCAGGCGTACCCAACCGCCCATATGCCGTGAGTCATTGCCACTGAACGGCAGGCCGCCCAGCGCCCAGCGAAACGCCACGTGCTGCATGAACTCCGGTGTAATGCCCTTGATGAAGGGCAGCTCCGGTGCCGCCTCGTGCAGCGGCTTCATCGGCATCGCGGCTGGCGCGTCGACCGCCACCACGGAAGGACGACCGGCACCGAAACTACCCTGCACCAGGGTCACCACCTGGCCATCCTGTACGGCGCGTCCCAGCAAGGTGCTGACCGCCTTGCCCTCGCGCAGCACTTCCACCTCCAGGCTGATCGGTACATCCGGCGCCGCCGGGCCAACGAAGGTGATGGCCAGCGAACGCACCGGGCGGTTGTCGTCGAGCTTCTGGCGCATCGCTTCGAGCACCATCGCCGCCATCAGGCCGCCGAACACCGCCCGCCCCTGGGCCCAGCCAGCCGGCACGCTGACCGCCTCGGGGTGAGCGCGCGCGGCTGTCAGCAATTCTGTGAAGTTCATGTGCCAGGGCTCCTGCGCGAAAAGAACCGATAGTAACCAGCGATCACGCCAGCCACAGCCCGCATTTCGGTCATTTACCGGGACTAACGGCGCGCCAGGGCTTTTTGCAATGCCTCGAGAGTCAGATCAGAGCGCCCCTCGGCAGCATGCAGCTCATGCTCCCAGGCCACCTTGCAGCCCGCCAGGTCGCTGTGCTCACGCACCTGCAGCAACCACTGCACGCGGTCATGCCAGTCGCCAAGATCGCCTTGCGCCTTCTTCAACAGACGCTGCAGCTTCTTGCCGGCATGCTCGAGTTGCGGGTAGGCCTCGTCCCCATAGCGAACGCGCTTGATCAGCAGGCGCAGACGATGCCGATCATGGGCCGGATCATCCAGCGCCTTGGCCAGCTTGCGCCATTGCTTCTCCAGGCGCTTGTCGATGCGCCTACGCATGCCTTGCATCAAGCCTTCGCGGTCGGCAGCACGCAAGAACAGCGGGAAGGCGTCGAGGATCGCCAGTACCCGAGTAAGCTGGGCACTGGACGCGACGCCGGCAAAGGTCCGTGCCCTTCCCTCCTGGCGGCGCTCGCCGGCCCGCACATGACCGCGCCCGACCAGTTGCGCGGCCAGCACTTCGCGGTCACGCAACGGTGTGGTGAGCGTGCCCAGTGCCCCCGCCGCTTCCTCCAACTGCTCGACACCCGGCAAGCCACGCAAGGGCCGCAACAAGCTACGCAGCCGGCGCAGGGTGGTGCGCAGGTCGTGCAGCGCCTCGCTGTCGGTATCGGCAGCGAGACGCTCGCGGCAGGCCAGCATTCCCACCTGGAGGGCCAGGACCCTGGAAACCACATGGTCGATCATGCTCGGCATGTGACGCTCCTCACTCAACGCCCGGCGCGGGACTCACGAATGTAGAAACGCGCCTTCTCGGCCTTGCGGGTGCAACCTTCAAAGCCTTCGAACTGCTGCTGGGTCTTGGCGCCGGTCAGCAGCGACAACGCCTTGGAATAGCTCACGGTGCCGGCAAAGCCTTCGGCCTTGGCCAGATCCAGTTCCTTCCAGGCGGCATCGAGCTGGGTCGCGCAACTGTCGCGATAGGCCGTCTTGCCCGCGCAGCCGGCCAGGGCCAGGGCAATCAGAGGAAGGGTGATCCAGGCTTTCATCGGTAATACCTCGAGGGTGAAAAACTAAGGTGGCCGTTCGACGGCACAGCAAACGAAAAGTGCCCTGCTCAGCGTAGTTCAGCGCGGGCTACATTGAAGCACAGGTGCCATTAGGTGCATTGTTGGACCATGGTTGCACAGCTGCAGGGGGAATAGTCATGGGCAAACGCGTGGCATTGGTACTGGGCTCCGGTGGCGCCCGAGGGTATGCGCACATCGGCGTGATCGAGGAAATCGAACGGCGCGGCTACGAGATCGCCTGCATCGCCGGTTGCTCCATGGGCGCGGTGATAGGCGGCATCTACGCCGCCGGCAAGCTCGACGAGTACCGCAGCTGGATCGAGAGCCTGGACTACCTCGACGTGCTGCGCCTGGTCGATGTCAGCTTTCGCCTGGGCGCCATTCGTGGCGACAAGGTATTCGGGCAGATTCGCAAGATCGTCGGCGAGATCAACATCGAACAGTTGCGCATTCCCTACACGGCAGTCGCCACTGACCTGACCAACCAGCAGGAAATATGGTTCCAGGAGGGCTGCCTGCACCAGGCCATGCGCGCCTCGGCGGCCATCCCCAGCCTGTTCACCCCGGTGGTGCAAGGCAATCGCATGCTGGTCGATGGCGGCATTCTCAATCCGCTGCCGATCGTCCCGGTGGTGTCCAGCCACTGCGACCTGATCATCGCCGTCAACCTCAACGCCACCAACCAGATGCAGTATCAGTTGCCGGTGATCGAGCGTCCGGCGGCGTTCAAGATGCGTTTCGACGCCTTGATCAGCTCGCTAGGGTCGCGCCTGCCGTTCCGGCGCAAGCCGGCCGAACAGCTGATCCGCCTGGAGCAGGAGATCGTCGCCGAAGGGCTCGCCGCATCCAACCCCTGGCTAGGCGAGAGCGCCGAACCGCAAGGCCAGCAGCCGGCGGCGGCGCCGCAGAGCGAAGGCGCGCCCAAGTCGGCCACCGGCTCGTTCATCGTCGACAACGTCGGCCCGGCGTCCTTGCTGGACCTGATCAACCAGAGTTTCGAAGTGATGCAGACGTCGTTGGCGCAGTACAAGATCGCCGGGTATCCGCCGGATGTGCTGATCAACGTTCCCAAGCGGGTATGCCGCTTCTTCGAGTTCTACAAGGCGCCGGAGCTGATCGCCCTGGGGCGGGAGATTGCCCGGGACACGCTGGACAATCATGAAGGGGTTCGGCGCTCCTGAGGCCATCGCGATGGCGCCATCAAGCACACAAACGAAACAGGCCGCATTAAGCGGCCTGTTTCGCGATCAGCACACGACTCAGTAGCGGGTGATGTCGGCACTGCCTTCCAGCAGCTTGCGATAGGCCGCGAAGTCCTGCGAACCGGCACGCGATGCGAGGTAGCGACGGATCTGCGCTTTCTCTTCATCGGTGGCGGCGGCACCTTCGTTGACGCCCTTCAACTGCAGGACCACCAGGCTGCCATCGCCCAGCACCACGCTGCCGTAGACCGGCTTGTCCTTGGCCGCTGGCTTGCCGAGGCGGAACACCGCCTGCAGCTCGGCCGGATCGATGCCGTCCTGGCCACGAGTGACCGCTTCATGGAGCTTCCAGCCCTGACCTTCGGCCTTGACCGAGCCATCGCGCAGGCCAGCGATCAGTTTGTCGGCCTTGGCCTTGAGTTCGGCAATCGCCTTCTCCTTGGCCAGGTGCTCGCTGATGTTCTTGGCCACGGCCTCCAACGGCAGCTGCTCGGGCTTGCGGTGCTCCTTGACGCGCACGACCACCACGGTTTCCGGGTCGAGTTCGATGGCGTTGCTGTTGGCGCCCTCTTCCAGCACCTGCTCGCTGAACGCGGCTTGGATCACCGCACGGTTGGCAGTGATGCCTTCGCCGCCCTCGCGACCGAAGGCAGCGGAGGTGTGTACCTTCAGGCCCAGATCCTGGGCCGGCTGGGCCAGGTCGGAAGCTTCGAAGGCGGTGTCTTCAAGCTGCTTGGTGGCCTCGACGAAGCGCTGCTCCACCTGCTGGGTCTTCAGCTCGTGGGTCAGTTTGTCCTTCAGGCTGGCGAAGCTCGGTACATCCGGCGCCTGCACGCCCAGCAGCTTGATCAGGTGGTAGCCGAACTCGGTGCGCACCGGTGCCGATACCTGGTCCTTGTTCAGCTTGTACAGCGCGTCCTCGAAGGCCGGGTCGTACACGCCAGGGCCGGCGAAGCCGAGGTCACCACCGGTGTTGGCCGAACCCGGGTCCTGGGAGAATTCCTTGGCCAGTTTGGCGAAGTCCTCACCCTTGTCCAGGCGCTGCTGGATCTCTTCGATGCGGGCCTTGGCCTTGGCATCGTCAGTCTTGTCGTTGACCTCGATCAGGATGTGCGCGGCATGGCGCTGCTCGCCCAGATTGGCGATTTCCTTCTCGTACAGGGCCTTGAGCTCGCCGTCGTCGACCTTGACCTGGTCGAAGAAGGCCGACTTCTTCAGCTCGAGGTAATCGATGACCACTTGATCCGGGGTCATGAATTCCTTGGCGTGCTGGTCGTAGTGCGCCTTGACCTCGTCATCGCTCACCTTGACCGCGGCCGGATCGGCCTTGAAGGTCTGCGAGGCGAAATCACGGGTCTGCTTCTCGAGGCGGGCGAAGGCCTCGACCTGCTTGTCGGTGACGAAGCTGCTGCCGGCAAGGCCGGTGCGCAGCTGGCCGATGAGCATTTCCTGGGCGAGCATCTCGCGGAACTGCATGCGGCCGTAGCCCATCTGGCGGATAACCGAATCGAAGCGCTCGGCGCTGAACTTGCCATCGACCTGGAATTCAGGCGTCTGCAGGATCAGCTGATCCAGCGCTGCCTCGGAAAAAGCGAACTTGGCGTCTTCGGCACCCTGCAACAGCAGCTTGCGATCGATCAGCCCCTTGAGCGCGGCCTCGCGCAGCATCTTCTCGTCCAACAGCGCAGGGTCGAAATCCTTGCCCAACTGTTGCATCAGCTGGCGGCGCTGCATGTCCACGGCCTGGCTCAGCTCGTTCTGGCTGATGGTCTGGCCGTTCACCTTGGCGGCGTCCTGGCTATGGCTGGCGGCCTGGAAAATGGCCTCGAAACCGGTCAACGCCATCAGTACGACGATGAGGCCGATGATGGTCTTGGCAATCCAACCTTGTGAATTGTCCCTGATATTCTGCAGCATGCGTCCCCCAGAAACGGCTGTACCACTGCGTCGACAACCGCGGAGCGTGGGTAGAATCCTGATAGAAGAAAGGCGCATCCAGTGGATGCGCCTTTTCGAAGCGAGCGTGCCAGCGGGAACGTTTGCGACCCGCCGTCACGCGGTCGGCCCTGGCGACGCCTGGGCCGGCTGAAAGACGACTTAGTTGACGGCGTCTTTCAGGCCCTTGCCAGCTTTGAAGCCAGGAACCTTGGCGGCAGCGATCTTGATGGCTGCGCCGCTTTGCGGGTTGCGGCCGGTGCGCTCAGCGCGCTCCTTGACCGAGAAAGTACCGAAACCTACCAGTACTACATCGTCACCTTGCTTAAGGGCGCCGGTGACGGATTCGATGACTGCGTCCAGCGCACGGCCGGCTACAGCTTTCGGGATGTCAGCGGATGCGGCGATAGCGTCAATCAGTTCCGACTTGTTCACTCTAAGTCCCCTTATTTCTCTATTGAGTTTGTTTCTAAGTATGTAATGAAAAGCTTATGAAACGAGCGCTGGGTGGCCTGTTGACACTGGCGTGCCGCTTTATAGCAAGGGGCCGAAAATGCTGTCAACCAAAGCCCCCCAGCGAAATACGTACTAGTGCGTGCTGATTCTTTCCTTAGCATCGCCGTCGCGCTTCTCATCTTTCGCGACAATCTCCGGAGCCACATCTGGCAAGGGCTCCGGGGCGTATTGCAGCGCAATTTGGAGGACTTCGTCAATCCATTTGACCGGTTTGATCTGAAGATCCTGTTTGATGTTTTCCGGAATCTCCTTCAAGTCCCGAACATTCTCTTCCGGAATGATCACCGTCTTGATGCCGCCACGGTGTGCCGCCAGGAGTTTTTCCTTGAGCCCGCCAATGGCCAGAACCTGGCCACGCAGGGTGATCTCACCGGTCATCGCCACATCGGCGCGAACCGGGATCTGGGTCAGGGCCGACACCAGCGCGGTGCACATGCCAATACCGGCGCTAGGGCCATCCTTGGGCGTGGCACCTTCGGGCATGTGTATGTGAACGTCGCGCTTCTCGTGGAAGTCTGCAGCGATCCCCAGGCTTTGAGCGCGGCTGCGCACCACCGTCTGCGCGGCAGTGATCGACTCGACCATGACGTCGCCGAGCGAACCGGTCTTGATCAATTGCCCCTTGCCGGGAATGACTACGGCCTCGATGGTCAGCAGTTCGCCACCGACCTGGGTCCAGGCAAGGCCGGTGACCTGGCCGATCTGGTCCTGCTGCTCGGCCAGGCCATAGCGGAACTTGCGCACGCCCAGCAACTGCTCCAGCTGCTCGCCGGTCACCTTGACCTTCACCTGTTTGGCGCCGGTGTGCTCCTTGACCACCTTGCGGCAGACCTTGGCGATCTGGCGCTCCAGACCACGCACGCCGGCCTCGCGGGTGTAGTAACGGATGATGTCGCGGATGGCCGAAACGTCGACCTCCAGCTCATCCTTCTTCAAACCATTGGCCTTGACCTGCTTGGGCACCAGGTACTTGACCGCGATGTTGATCTTCTCATCCTCGGTGTAGCCCGGCAGCCGGATGACTTCCATGCGGTCAAGCAGCGCCGGCGGGATGTTCATCGAGTTCGAGGTGCACAGGAACATCACGTCCGAGAGGTCGTAGTCGACCTCCAGATAGTGGTCGTTGAAGTTGTGGTTCTGCTCGGGGTCGAGCACCTCAAGCAACGCCGAGGCCGGGTCGCCGCGCATGTCGCTGCCCATCTTGTCGATCTCGTCGAGCAGGAACAGCGGATTGCGTACACCGACCTTGGTCATTTTCTGAATCAGACGACCGGGCATCGAACCGATGTAGGTACGACGGTGACCACGGATCTCGGCTTCGTCACGCACGCCCCCCAGGGCCATGCGCACGAACTTGCGGTTGGTGGCGGCGGCGATCGACTCGGCCAGCGAGGTCTTGCCCACGCCAGGTGGACCGACCAGGCACAGCACCGGGCCACGGATCTTCTTCACCCGCTTCTGCACGGCGAGATACTCGAGGATGCGTTCCTTGACCTCTTCCAGGCCGTAGTGGTCCGCGTCGAGGATCTCCTCGGCCTTGGTCAGGTCCAGGCGCACCTTGCTCTGGGCCTTCCACGGCACCTGCACCAGCCAGTCGAGGTACGAGCGCACCACGGTGGCTTCGGCCGACATCGGCGACATCTGCTTGAGCTTGTTCAGCTCGGCCTGGGCCTTGGCCAGGGCATCCTTGGGCAGGCCTGCGGCGTCGATGCGCTTTTTCAGCTCCTCGACTTCGTTGTGACCTTCGTCGCCATCGCCGAGCTCCTTCTGAATGGCCTTCATCTGCTCATTCAGGTAGTACTCGCGCTGGCTGCGCTCCATCTGCTTCTTCACGCGACCACGGATGCGCTTCTCGACCTGCAGCAGGTCGATCTCCGCATCGAGCAGCGCCAGCACGTGCTCGACACGCGCCTGCAGCTCGACGATCTCGAGGATCTCCTGCTTCTGCTCGATCTTCAACGCCATGTGCGCGGCCATGGTATCGACCAGGCGGCCAGGCTCTTCGATGCTGTTGAGCGACGACAACACTTCGGCCGGGACTTTCTTGCCCAGTTGCACGTATTGCTCGAACTGCGACAGCAAGGTGCGCACGAAGACCTCGGACTCGCGCTCGGCGGTCTCGACTTCGTCGATCAGGCTGACTTCGGCACGGATATGGCCATCGACTTCGTTGAAGCGCTCGACAGCGCCACGCTGCTCACCCTCGACCAGCACCTTGACGGTGCCATCGGGCAGCTTGAGCAGTTGCAAGACGGTGGCGACGGTGCCCACGCGATACAGGGCGTCTTCGCCTGGATCGTCGTCGGCAGGATTCTTCTGGGCCAGCAGGAGGATCTGCTTCTCGCCCGTCATCGCGGCCTCGAGGGCCTCGATGGACTTCTCACGCCCCACGAACAGTGGGATGACCATGTGCGGATAGACGACAACGTCACGCAATGGCAAAAGAGGCAAGTCGAGGGTGGTCTTCATGATTTCGCCTCTACAGCGGCCATGTGGCCGGAAACCGTTGGAAATGGTGCTTGGGGCTAATGTGGGGGCAGCCCTGGGAAATTACAAGCGCCCAGGCCATGAAATGCAAAAAGGGGCCCAAAAGGCCCCTTCCTGTTGCTACCCCGTTCCCGATCAGGCGTCGGGAGCGGCCTTGGCTTGCGGCTCGCTGTTCTCGTAGATCAGCAGCGGCTGCGAAGAGCCTTCGATGACGCTCTCGTCGATCACCACCTTGCTGACATCCTTCTGCGAAGGGATCTCGTACATGGTGTCGAGCAGCACGCCCTCGAGGATCGAACGCAGGCCACGGGCGCCGGTCTTGCGCTCCAGGGCCTTGCGCGCGACGGCCTTGAGCGCATCACTGCGGAACTCGAGGTCGACGCTTTCCATCTCGAACAGCTTGGCGTATTGCTTGGTCAGCGCGTTCTTCGGCTCGGTGAGGATCTGCATCAGCGCAGCCTCGTCCAGCTCGTCCAGCGTCGCCAGAACCGGCAGACGGCCCACGAACTCCGGAATCAGGCCGAACTTGACCAGATCGTCCGGCTCGACCTCACGCAGCGACTCGCCGACCTTCTTGCCCTCTTCCTTGCTGCGCACTTCGGCACTGAAACCGATGCCGCCCTTGGTGGAGCGGTTCTGGATGACCTTTTCCAGGCCAGAGAACGCGCCACCGCAGATGAACAGGATGTTGCGGGTATCGACCTGCAGGAACTCCTGTTGCGGGTGCTTGCGACCGCCTTGCGGCGGTACCGAGGCAACGGTGCCCTCGATCAGCTTCAACAGCGCCTGCTGCACGCCCTCGCCCGAGACGTCACGGGTGATGGACGGGTTGTCCGACTTGCGCGAGATCTTGTCGATCTCGTCGATGTAGACAATGCCCATCTGGGCCTTTTCCACATCGTAGTCGCACTTCTGCAGCAGTTTCTGAATGATGTTCTCGACGTCCTCACCAACATAACCGGCTTCGGTCAAGGTGGTGGCATCGGCAATGGTGAACGGTACGTTCAGCAGGCGCGCGAGTGTCTCGGCCAGCAGCGTCTTGCCCGAGCCGGTCGGCCCGATCAGCAGGATGTTGCTCTTGCCCAGTTCGACTTCGTCGCCCTTCTTGTCACGCTGGTTCAGGCGCTTGTAGTGGTTGTACACCGCTACTGCCAGCACCTTTTTCGCGCGTTCCTGACCAATGACGTACTGGTCCAGGATACCGCTGATTTCTTTCGGCGAGGGTAGCTTGTGCGCGTTGCTCTCGGCCTGGGCTTCCTGCACCTCCTCACGGATGATGTCGTTGCACAGGTCGACGCACTCGTCGCAGATAAATACCGAGGGGCCGGCAATCAACTTGCGCACTTCGTGCTGGCTTTTGCCGCAGAAGGAGCAATAGAGCAATTTGCCGTTGTCCTCGCCGTTACGGGTGTCAGTCATTCGATCGATCCAATCCGGTAGGCTTGAAACACAAGATGAAGGCAATCGCTGGCTTTTTCAAGTCCGCGGGTAGGCGCATTCTGCACCCACCCGCCCTGGCGCATTGCTTCAGGATGCCAGTTGCCGCTTGTCGTAGACCGAGTCGATCAGGCCGTACTCGGCCGCGCGCGCAGCGCTCATGAAGTTGTCACGCTCGGTGTCGCGCTTGATGGTTTCCAGCGGCTGGCCGGTGTGATGGGCCAGCAGCTCGTTCAGGCGCGCCTTGATGTTGAGGATTTCCTGGGCGTGGATCTCGATATCGGTCGCCTGGCCCTGGAAGCCGCCCAGCGGCTGGTGAATCATCACCCGCGAGTTGGGCAGGCAGTGGCGCTTGCCGGCGGCACCTGCCGCGAGCAGGAAGGCGCCCATGCTGCAGGCCTGGCCAATGCAGATGGTCGAGACGTCCGGCTTGATGAACTGCATGGTGTCGTAGATCGACATGCCAGCGGTCACCGAGCCGCCTGGGGAGTTGATGTAAAGATGGATATCCTTGTCCGGGTTTTCCGCCTCAAGGAACAGCAGTTGCGCCACTACCAGGTTGGCCATGTAGTCCTCTACAGGGCCGACCAGGAAGATCACGCGCTCCTTCAGGAGGCGCGAATAGATGTCGTAGGCGCGTTCGCCACGGGCGGACTGCTCGATAACCATCGGGACCAGGCCGCCCGCGGCCTGGATGTCAGAGCTCTGCTGAATATAAGAATTGCGGGACATGTCCTGCGCTCACTCCCAAATAGTCATGGCTTGAATACGCACAAGCCAGCGCGAAGGCTGGCTTGTGGGGGTTTCCTACGAGAGTAGCCTGTTACTCAGCGTCGGCAGCTGCCTGGGCTGGTTTCACGGCTTCTTCGTACGAGACCGATTTGTCGGTCACAGTCGCTTTCTGCAGGACAGTATCTACAACTTGTTCTTCCAGTACAACCGAACGCACTTCGTTCAGCTGCTGGTCGTTCTTGTAGTACCAGGCGATGACCTGCTCAGGCTCCTGGTAGGCCGAGGCCATCTCTTCGATGACTTCGCGAACCTTGGCTTCGTCCGGCTTCAGGTCGAACTGCTTGACCACTTCGGCAACGATCAGGCCCAGGACCACGCGGCGCTTGGCCTGCTCTTCGAACATCTCGGCTGGCAGTTGCTCAGGCTTGATGTTGCCACCGAACTGCTGAACGGCCTGCACGCGCAGACGGTTGACTTCGTTTTCCACCAGGGCCTTCGGCACGTCGACCGGGTTGGCGGCGAGCAGACCGTCCATGACCTGGTTCTTGACCTTGGTCTTGATGGCCTGGCGCAGTTCACGCTCCATGTTCTTGCGAACTTCGGCGCGGAAGCCTTCCAGGGTCGACTCCTTGATGCCGAACTGGGCGAAGAAGGCTTCGTTCAGCTCTGGCAGCACAGGGGCAGAAACGCTGTTGACAGTAATGGTGAACTCAGCAGCCTTACCGGCCAGATCCAGGTTCTGGTAGTCCTCTGGGAAGGTCACGTTGACCACGCGCTCTTCGCCAGCCTTGGCGCCAACCAGACCTTCTTCGAAGCCTGGGATCATGCGGCCGGAGCCCAGCACCAGCTGGGTGCCCTTGGCCGAACCACCGGCGAAGGCTTCACCGTCGATCTTGCCGACGAAGTCGATGTTGACCTGGTCGTCGTTCTGCGCGGCGCGCTCGACGGCCTCGAAGCGGGTGTTCTGCTTGCGCAGGACTTCCAGCATGTTGTCCAGGTCGGCGTCAGCCACTTCGGCGCTCAGGCGCTCGACGGCGATCGAGTCGAAACCGGCAACGGTGAACTCAGGGAAGACTTCGAAGATGGCGACGAACTCGAGGTCCTTGCCTTTTTCGAACGACTTTGGCTCGACGGCAGGCGCGCCGGCCGGGTTCAGCTTCTGCTCGACGATGGCTTCGTAGAAGGACGCCTGGACCAGGTCACCGAAGGCTTCCTGACGGGCATCGGCCTCGAAACGCTGGCGAATCACGCTCATCGGCACCTTGCCCGGGCGGAAGCCCGCGATCTTGGCGCGCTTGGCAGTCTGCTGCAGACGCTTGTTGACTTCGTTCTCGACGCGCTCGGCCGGAACGGCGATGGTCATGCGGCGCTCGAGAGCGGAAGTGTTTTCAACAGAAACTTGCATGGATATTCCTCGTTGCACAGACGTTAGCCGGCGATAACCCGACTCCAGAATCAAGGGCGAACATTCTAGTGACTCGCGCACCAGAAGTCACCCCACCCGGATTGTCGGCGAAACACGCCGGTCGATTTCCCTGGAAGGCCCGCACGACGGGGCGTCGAGCCTATTCATATAACGACCGCGCGCCACCTCGAATGCCGCGCAGTTGTAAAACCTTGTCAAACAAACAACAGCCTGGGCGATCGCCAGTTTTATTGCGGCTCGATATCGTTGAACTGGCAGTATTCTTCCCAAGCCAGGCCCAACGCCTCGGCCACCTCGCGGTGCACTTCCAGGCGCATGGCCTGCAACTGCTCCGGCGACTCGGCGATCAACTGCAACGCGTACTCCCAGGGCTGGACACCCTGCTCCTGGGCTGCATCCTCGAACGCCCACTCGATCTGCTGGGCCTGCTCGCGGGCATCCAGCTCACGGATTTCTTCGAGCAACTGCGGATTGGCCTCGGCAAAACGCTGCAGCGCCAGGGCCTGGCGCGCCTCTTTTGCAATCATTTGCGCTACTCCTCTGGCAGCCTGTTCGGCCAGGCATTCAACCGGCTGAAATCTAACAGCTTTTATCGCCTGACCACCAGTAGCCACAGGCACCGGATGACAGAAACAAAAAAGGCGCCCGATCATTCGATCCGGGCGCCTTCTGAAAATATGGGGTGGACGATGGGAATCGAACCCACGACAACCGGAATCACAATCCGGCGCTCTACCAACTGAGCTACGCCCACCATAATGCAGTGTTGCGGTACAGCCTTACAGAAACATGGTGCGGACGAAGAGACTCGAACTCTTACAGCTTGCGCCGCTGGAACCTAAATCCAGTGTGTCTACCAATTTCACCACGTCCGCATAAAACGCTTAGAACAAGGGCGCCGGATCATTCAATCGAGGCGCCCCTGAAAAATCTGGGGTGGACGATGGGAATCGAACCCACGACAACCGGAATCACAATCCGGCGCTCTACCAACTGAGCTACGCCCACCATAACGCGTTACTGCTTACTTGCCCGAGCCTAATGGCGCACCCGGCAGGACTCGAACCTGCGACCATCCGCTTAGAAGGCGGATGCTCTATCCAGCTGAGCTACGGGCGCTTAAGCTTCCAGCCAAACCGAACAAGCGAATCACTTATTCTGCCCGGCTTTGCCAACCCGTGCCAGGCAGTGCCCGACAAGTGCGGCGAATCTTATAGGCGACCCTGAGAGGCGTCAACACCTTTCGCAAAAAAATTTAAATTATTGAAGGGGTTAGGGGATTTGCCCGACCACCCGCCTTTGCCCTTGGGCCATGTCGTGCGAGAATGTGGGCTTCTTATATATGTTCCCTTCTCGATGGTTAATCACGCGTCTATGACTGCACACCTTATCGATGGCAAGGCGATCGCCGCCAACCTGCGCCAGCAGATCGCCCAACGTGTCGCCGAGCGCCGCCAGCAGGGCCTGCGCACGCCAGGCCTGGCGGTGATCCTGGTCGGCAGCGACCCGGCCTCCCAAGTCTATGTCTCGCACAAGCGCAAGGACTGTGAAGAGGTCGGCTTCATTTCCCAGGCGTTCGACCTGCCCAGCGATACCACGCAGCAAGCCCTGGCCGATCTGATCGACCGGCTCAACGACGACCCGGCAGTCGACGGTATTCTCCTGCAACTGCCGCTGCCGGAGCACCTGGACGCCTCGCTGCTGCTCGAGCGCATCCGCCCGGACAAGGACGTGGACGGTTTCCACCCCTACAACATCGGCCGCCTGGCCCAGCGCATCCCGCTGCTGCGCCCCTGCACCCCGAAAGGCATCATGACCCTGCTGCACAGCACCGGCCAGGACCTGTACGGCATGAACGCGGTGATCGTCGGCGCATCCAACATCGTCGGCCGGCCAATGGCCATGGAGCTGCTGCTGGCCGGCTGCACCGTCACCGTCTGCCACCGTTTCACCAAGGACCTGCCCGGCCATGTCGGCCGTGCCGACCTGGTGGTGGTCGCTGCCGGCAAGCCGGGGCTGGTCAAGGGTGAGTGGGTCAAGGAAGGCGCCATCGTCATCGACGTCGGCATCAACCGCCAGGAAGACGGCAAGCTGGTTGGCGACGTGGTCTACGAGACCGCCCTGCCCCGGGCCGGCTGGATCACCCCGGTGCCGGGCGGCGTGGGCCCGATGACCCGGGCATGCCTGCTGGAGAACACCCTGTATGCGGCTGAAGAGCTGCACAAGTAATACTGTGTTCCGGCAATAAAGAAAACGGCGCCCTTCGAGGCGCCGTTTCTCTTTGACTCCCCCACCATAGCTGCATACAGCCGATTCGGCTGCCATCCCATCCACTTCAGCTGTTTCTGGCTGCTCCCCACTCACGCTTCAGCCGGGATTTCTTCCCGATCCCCCCGACAATGGTCACACAGCCCACCCGCGGATGCGTGCCCAATGCAAACAACAAATACCGTCCTCATGATTCGCCCGGCGCGGTTCGCCTTCAACCCCGACACCGCCGCCAACAACCGCTTCCAGCAAGCGCCGCTGGACCCAGAGACCGCCAGCGCAAAGGCCCTGGAAGAGTTCGACGGCTACGTCGACTGCCTGCGCCAGCACGGCGTCGACGTACTGGTGGTACAGGACACCCCCGAACCTCATACCCCTGACTCGATCTTCCCCAACAACTGCTGGAGCAGCCATGCCGACGGCAGCCTGGTGCTCTACCCGATGGAGGGCAAGAACCGCCGCCTGGAACGCAGCAAGGGCGTACTGGGCGTGCTGAGCGAGCGCTTCGCCATCCAGCGCACCGTCGACCTGAGCCCGCTGGAACAGCAGAATCTGTTCCTCGAAGGCACCGGCAGCATGGTCCTGGACCGTGAGCACCGCATCAGCTACGCCTGTCACTCCGGGCGCACCCACGAACGCGCCCTGCGCCAGTTCGCCGAGCACCTGGACTACCGCCTGTGCCTGTTCCACGCCGTGGACCGCCAGCAGGCGCCGATCTACCACAGCAACGTGATGATGAATGTCGGCCGCCAGCTCGCCGTGGCCTGCCTCGATGCCCTGCCCCACCCAGACGAACGCCGTGCACTGGAGCACTCGCTGCGCGACACCGACAAGCAAGTGCTGGCGCTGAACTTCGATCAGCTGGAGAACTTCGCCGGCAACATGCTCGAGGTCCACGACCGTGACGGCCGCTCGCTGCTGGTGATGTCGCGCAGCGCCTGGCGCTCGCTCGATGCGCAGCAGCGCCGCCAGGTCGAACGCCACAGCCATCCGCTGGTGGTGAACATCGACCATATCGAACGCATCGGCGGCGGCAGCGCCCGCTGCATGCTCGCCGAAATCCACCTGCCCTCGCGCCACTGACCCGTCAAGGAGAACCATCATGACCCGCTACATCGACGTAAATGACCTCGCCCGCCTGGTCAACCGCAAGGGCCTGCCCACCTGTCTGGCCGAGATGGCCGAATACATCCGCCAGGACTACCTGCGCTGGCACGACTTCGAGAAATGCGCGCGCCTGGCCAACCACTCGCCGGACGGTGTGATCGAACTGATGCCGGTGTCCGACGCCAGCCTGTACGCCTTCAAATACGTCAACGGCCACCCGAAGAACACCCACAACGGCCTGCTCACCGTGATGGCCTTCGGCGCCCTGGGCGATGTCGATACCGGCGCGCCGGTGCTGCTCAGCGAGATGACCCTGACCACCGCCATCCGTACCGCCGCCACTTCGGCCCTGGCCGCCCGCTACCTGGCGCGCCCGGACAGCAAGCGCATGGCGCTGATCGGCAACGGCTCGCAAAGCGAGTTCCAGGCCATCGCCTTCCATACCCTGCTGGGCATCGAGGAGATCCACCTGTTCGACATCGACCGCAAGGCTTCGGAGAAACTGGCAGCCAACCTGGCCGGCTACCCGCAACTGAAGCTGACCATCGCCGGCAACGTGGCCGAGGCAGTGCGCGGGGCCGACATCGTCACCACGGTTACCGCCGACAAGGCCTACGCCACCATCCTCACCCCGGAACTGATCGAACCGGGCATGCACCTCAATGCCGTGGGCGGCGACTGCCCGGGCAAGACCGAACTGCACCGCGACATCGTCGAGCGTGCCCGGGTGATCGTCGAGTACGAACCGCAGAGCCGGATCGAAGGCGAGATCCAGCAGATGCCCGCCAACTCACCGACCACCGAGTTCTGGCAGGTGGTCGAGGGCAGCGCCGCAGGCCGCGAGAACGTCGGGCAAGTCACGTTGTTCGACTCGGTCGGCTTCGCCCTGGAGGACTACTCGGCGCTGCGCTATGTACTCGACGTGGCCCGCGCCCTGGACATCGGGCACGACATTGCGCTGGTGCCTGAACTCGAGAACCCGAAGGACCTGTTTGCCTTGCTGCAGCCAAAAGGGCGTGAGCGCAAGGCCAGTGCTGCCTGACCTTACACGCGGGGCCGCTTGGCGGCCCCAATGACCGAAACGGCTGTCGCACATCCATAAATCTTTGTCGGAACAGCCGTTTCGGCTGCAAGTGGCCCACTAACAGCCGAATCCGGCCTCCCACGCGCTGGCAAACGACACAAAAAACCTGTCTATCTCGCGCATTCTGAGCGCGACCCATGAGTCACTGACGGACCTACACGCATCAACCGCCCTACTACCAATAACAACACCCAGGGACCCAAGACCATGTTCTCCATGCGAAAACGCCTCGGCGTGCTGCTGTTCTCGTTGTGTGCCACCAGCGTTGCCCAGGCCAAGGAGTGGACCGAGATCCGCTTCGGCGTCTTCCCCGAATACCCACCTTTCGAATCCGTCGCCGCCGATGGCAGCCTGCAAGGCTTCGACATCGACCTGGGCAATGCCATCTGCGCCAAGCTGCAGGTCAAGTGCACCTGGGTGCACAACGAGTTCGACGGCATGATCCCGGCCCTGCGCGCCCGCAAGTTCGACGCCATCATGTCGTCCATGGCCGTCACCCCGGCACGCCTGAAGCAGATCGACTTCACCAGCCGCCTGTTCCTCAGCCCCACCTCGGTGATCGTGCGCAAGTCGGCCGACTTCGGCGACACCACCGAATCGCTCAAGGGCAAGCAGGTCGGTGTGCTCCAGGGCTCTTTGCAGGAAGCCTACGCCCGCGCCGTGCTGGCGCCGCAGGGCGCGCAGGTCAAGGCCTACCAGAGCCAGGACCAGAACTACGCCGACCTGATCAATGGCCGCCTCGACGCCACCGTCACCGACAAGCTCGAAGCCCAGCTCAACTTCCTCTCCAAGCCCGAAGGTGCCGACTTCAAGAGCGGCCCGGCGATCAAGGACCCAACCTTGCCGCTGGACATCGCCATGGGCCTGCGCAAGAACGATCCCGAACTCAAGGCCCTGCTCGACAAGGGCATCGCCATGATCCATGCCGACGGCACCTACGCCGAGATCCAGAAGAAGTATGTCGGCGACGTGGATATCTACAACGAGTGACCTAATGCGCCGATCGCGGGGCAAACCCGCTCCCACGGGTTGACGACTGCGTGGGAGCGGCGATGCGGCGACCCGACTTGCCCCGCGACGGCCTCCCCGCGAGATCCTGTCATGAACGACCTCCTCTCTCACGGCCTGCAAGGCTTCGGCCCGCTGCTGGCCCAGGGCACCTGGATGACCCTCAAGCTGGCCCTGCTGTCACTGGCGCTCAGCCTCGCACTGGGTCTGATCGGCGCCAGCGCCAAGCTGTCGCGATCAAGGCTGCTGCGTCTTCCGGCCACCCTCTACACCACGCTGATCCGCAGCGTTCCCGACCTGGTGTTGATCCTGCTGATCTTCTACAGCATGCAGATCTGGCTCAACGACCTGACCGAGATGCTGGGCTGGAACTATGTCGAAATCGACCCGTTCAGCGCCGGCGTGGTCACCCTGGGCTTCATCTACGGCGCCTACTTCACCGAGAACTTGCGCGGCGCCATCCTCAGCGTACCCGCCGGGCAACTGGAGGCCGCCACCGCCTATGGCCTGAGCCGGGCACAGCGGTTTCGACTGGTGCTGTTCCCGCAGCTGATGCGCTTCGCCCTGCCGGGACTGGGCAACAACTGGCTGGTGTTGCTCAAGTCCACCGCGCTGGTGTCGATCATCGGCCTGGCCGACCTGGTCAAGGCCGCGCAGAACGCCGGCAAGACCACCAATGACATGCTGTTCTTCCTGTGCCTGGCGGGCCTGGTCTACCTGGTCATCACCACCTTGTCCAACCGCCTGCTCAAGCACCTCGAGCGGCGCTACAACACCGGCATCAAGGAGCTGGCGCGATGATCGAACTCCTTCAGGAATACGGCCTGGCCTATCTCTACAGCGATGGCACCGGCCTCTCGGGCCTGGCCATGACCCTCTGGCTGTTCCTGGCCAGCATGGTGCTGGGCTTCGCCTTGTCGCTACCCCTGGCCTTGGCGCGCACCTCGCGTCATGCCTGGCTGCGCCTGCCGGTACAACTGTACACCTTCGTGTTCCGCGGCACGCCGCTCTATATCCAGCTGCTGATCTGCTACACCGGGCTCTACAGCCTGCAGGTGGTGCGCGACCATGCCCTGCTCGACCAGTTTTTCCGCAACGCACTCAACTGCACCTTATTGGCGTTCGTGCTCAACACCTGTGCCTACACCGTGGAAATCTTCGCCGGGGCCATCCGCAACCTGCCCGCCGGCGAGCTGGAGGCGGCCCAGGCCTATGGCTTGCGCGGCTGGAGGCTCAACCTGTTCCTGGTGCTGCCCGCCGCCCTGCGCCGCTCGCTGCCGACCTACAGCAACGAGCTGATCCTGATGCTGCATGCCACTTCGCTGGCCTTCACCGCCACCGTCGCCGACATCCTCAAGGTGGCCCGTGACGCCAACGCCGCGACCTTCCTGACCTTCCAGGCCTTCGGCGTGGCCGCCCTGCTGTACATGCTGCTGTCCTTCGCCCTGGTCGGCCTGTTCCGCGTGGCCGAACGGCGCTGGATGCGCTTCCTTGACCCTGTACGAGGCTGAAAACATGACTGCTACCGCACTACCACTTTCCACCTTCGCCCAGGCTCCAAGGGCGCACGCCCATACTGGCGCGATCAAGCTCAGCGTCGAGGGCCTGCACAAGCACTACGGCGAGCACCAGGTGCTCAAGGGCGTCTCGCTGCAGGCGCGCAAGGGCGACGTGATCAGCCTGATCGGCGCCAGCGGCTCGGGCAAGAGCACCTTCCTGCGCTGCATCAACTTCCTCGAGCAGCCCAATGCCGGCAGCATCACCCTCGACGGCCAGACCCTGGAGATCCACCCCGGCACCCGCACCCCGCCACCGGCCCAGTTGCAGAACCTGCGCACGCGTCTGGCCATGGTGTTCCAGCACTTCAACCTGTGGAGCCACCTGACCGTGCTGGAAAACATTTGCCTGGCGCCACGCAAGGTGCTGGGGATCAGCGCCAGCGAAGCCGAGGCGCGGGCGCGCAAGTACCTGGACAAGGTCGGCCTGCCGGCCCGCGCCGCCGAGCAGTATCCGGCGTTTCTCTCCGGCGGCCAGCAACAGCGCGTGGCCATCGCCCGGGCGCTGGCCATGGAGCCGGAAATCATCCTGTTCGACGAGCCCACCTCGGCACTCGACCCGGAGCTGGTCGGCGAAGTGCTCAAGGTGATACAGACGCTCGCCGAGGAAGGACGTACCATGCTCATGGTCACCCATGAAATGGGGTTTGCCCGCCAGGTATCGAGCCAGGTGCTGTTCCTGCACCAGGGCCTGGTCGAGGAAAGCGGCAGCGCCGAGATCCTCGACCGGCCACAGAGCGAGCGCCTGCGGCAGTTCCTCTCCAACCGCCTCAAGTGAAGTCACGCCGCATATGGATACCAAGGCCATCACCCCTGCCGCCACACCGCTGGATCGCATCGATGAAGCGATCATCGACGTGCTGCGCCACCACGGAAGGATCACCTATGAAAAGCTCTCCACCCTCGTGCACCTGACCCCCAGGCCCTGCCTGGAGCGTGTGCGCAAGCTGGAGCGGCGCGGAGTGATCCGCGGATATGGGGCAATCATCGACCTGCAGCAGGTCTCCCCGGGGTTGTCGCTGCTGGTACTGGTGGCCTTGTCCAACCAGAGCGGGCGCTCGGCGCAGCGGGCCTTCGAAGCCACCGTGCGCACCTGCCCGCAGGTCTACGAGTGCCAGCTGATCAGCGGGCACCTCGACTACAGCCTGCGCATGCGCTGCCGCGACATGGAGCACTACCGGGTGCTGACCGAGACCTGGATGAACAACGACGAGCTGCATATCGACAAACTGGTGGCGCATCCGGAGCTGGCGGCGGTGAAGAGCACGGCGCCCATGACCTGAACGGGTGCTATCCATGTAGCCCCGGCCAGGCGCGCACCACCAGGCTCGCTATTCTTTTCATGCATGAAGCAGCAGCGATCCCTCGCTAACTGCTTCCCCCGCCTCGCCTGGGTGGCATTGCGTAAAGGTTCGACCTGAGCGCCGGACGCTTCAACCACCGCGTACCGGTCGCGCTCGAACGGGTTGACGGCGCTCTGCTGAAAGCACGGGTTCGCCAATGACCAATTTCACGAGAATCATCAAACCGCCTTCCGCCGCCGATAGACAGACCGGCGCCTTCGCTCAGGAGAACTCTTGCCACTGTACAGGTGGGCGGTAATCGGTCACCCACCTTGCCAACTCATCCGCCGGCATGGGGCGGGAAATGCCATACCCCTGAGCCAGCTCGCACCCCAGTTCCATCAGTATCCGGCCATGCTCGACACTCTCCACCCCTTCGGCGATCACCTCACGCCCGAACGCCCGCGCAAGCCCGATCACCGCGCCGGTCAGGGCCAGGTCGTCATGGTCATGCAGGATGTCGCGCACGAAGGACTTGTCGATCTTGATGGTCTGCGCCGGCAGGCGCTTGAGGTAGCTCAGCGAGGAGTAGCCGGTGCCGAAGTCATCCAGGGAAAATCGCACGCCCAATGCACGGCAGGCATCCAGGCAGCGGCCGACCCGCGGCAGGTTGTCGATCGCCACCGACTCGACGATCTCCAGGTCCAGGCGCGCTGGCGACACCCCGGGATGGCGCGCCAGCAAGCGCTCCAGGCGCTGGGCGAAGTCACCGCGCTGCAACTGGCGGGCGGCGATGTTGACGCTCAGTGACCAATCGCGTCCGGACAGCTGCCACTGCTGCAACTGGGTCAAAGCCTGGTCGATGACCCATTCGCCCAGCTCGACGATCAGGTCGGTCTGCTCCACAAAGGGCAGGAACTCCCCCGGCGGTACCGGCCCCTTGGAGGGGTGCATCCAGCGCAGCAAGGCTTCGAAACCGATCACTTGTCCGCTGCGCATGTTCACCTTCGGCTGGTAGTGCAGGCACAGCTCGCCCTGGCGAAGGGCCTGGCGCACCCGCGCCACGGTCTGGTGGGTGGCCTTGAGCTCAAGTTCCTGGGACACGTCGAACAGGTGGTAGCGATTGCGTCCGCGCTGCTTGGCCACATACATGGCCTGGTCGGCGTGGCGCACGAGGGTGTCGGCATCCTCGTCGTCCTGCGGGAACAGGGTGACACCAATGCTCGCGCTCAGGCTCAACGGCTGCTCGCGTACCGTGTAGGGCGCGGCCAGCGCCTGGAGAATGCGCCGTAACGCGGCATCCAGCTGCTGCGGACCTTCGATATGCCGCAGGATCAGCACGAACTCGTCCCCTGACAGGCGCGCCACGGCATCACCGCCACGCAGGATGTGCTGCAGGCGTTGGGCGACCTCCACCAGCAGCAGGTCGCCAGTGGCATGGCCATAGCCATCGTTGACCGCCTTGAAACCATCGAGGTCGAGCATGCATACCGCCAGGGGAATGCTTTCGCGGCGAGAGAACGCCAGGGCTTGGTTGAGCAGGTCGGACAAATAGGCGCGGTTGGGTAGCCCGGTCAGCACGTCGTGCCCCACGCGCCACTGCAGGGTGTGCAACAACTGACGCTTCTCGGTGACGTCGAAGCGGATCGACACATACTTGCGCACCTTGCCGGTCTGCGGGTCGATCAGCGGTACCATGGTGCTGTCCACCCAGTACAGCGAGCCGTCCTTGGCCCGGTTGCAGATTTCGCCCTTCCATACCCGGCCAGCTGCCAAGGCGCGCCACATCTCGAGGAAGAAGGTCGGCTCGTGCAGCCCGGAATTGAGGATGCGATGGTTGGCACCCAGCAGCTCCTCGCGGCTATAGCCTGAGATGCTGCAGAACTGCTGGTTGACGTAGGTAATGCAACCGCGCAAATCGGTTTCGGAAAAGATCGCGGCCGCATCGACAGCCGCGCGGTAATTGTCGTCCATAAGCCTCGCAACCTAGCGGTTGAAGCGTTCCACCAGGGCGCGCAGCCCGGCGCACACCTGCTCGAGCTCCGCGCCGCGCACGGCGGCGGCATTGGCGCGGTGCGCGCTCTGCTGGACCGTGCCCGCCACCCCATTGATTTGCCGCGAGACATCCTCGGCAACGCTGGATTGCTCATGCGAAGCAGCGGCCATCTGCTGACTCATGTCACTGATGCGCTGCACGGCGTGGCGGATGCCCTGCAACGCTTCCTGAGTCAGGGCGACCTGGGTCACGCCCTGTTGCGCGCCCTCGATACCCTGGCTGGCGATGCTCACCGCCTGCTCGGCGCCACCGCGCAAACTGTCGATGATCGACTGGATATGCAGCGTGGATTGGCGGGTTTTGTCAGCCAGGGCCCGCACTTCGTCGGCGACCACCGCAAAGCCACGGCCCTGCTCCCCGGCGCGGGCAGCTTCAATGGCGGCGTTGAGCGCCAACAGGTTGGTCTGCTCAGCAATGGCGCGGATCATCCCGGCCGCCTCGGCGATGGCGCCGGTCTGACCGGCCAGATCGTTGACCGCCTGGTTGATCTGCCCGACCGTACCGGCCAGGCTCTGGATCGCAGCCCCCGTGGCGTCGGCCACCTGGCTGCCCTGCCCGGCCAGCAGGTGCGCGGTCTGCGCCTGCTCGGCGGTGAGTTGAACGTGGCCAGCAACCTCGCCGATCGAGGCCGCCATCTCAGTCATGGCGGTGGCGGTCAGGTCAGTCTCGGCACGCTGTTCCAGCAACGCCGATTCGGTGCTGCGTGAAAGCCGCCCGGCATCCTGGGCGGCGCCGGCCATCTGCGCGGCAAGGTCGCTCAAACGAGTCAGCGCGGTCTTCAGGCGCGCCTCCTCGCTGACCAGGATCAACTCCAACTGCCCGGCGGCGCCCGGCAGGTCACTGTAGGTCAAGGCCGCAACCGGGTCGCTGAAGGCGTTGTCGGCCACCCGGACGATGCGCTGCAAGTGCAGCCCCATGCGGCCATGCGCCCACAGCCCGACGCCGGCGAACAACGCCAAGGTCAAGCCCTGTGCAGGTAGATCTGGGAGCAGCTGGTGGCCGGCAATGGCCAGGGTCCCAGCCAACACTGGCAGCACCATGGCCCGGCCGAGCAATGCCACACGCCGGGCCGGCGACAGCGCTGCCTTGCCGTCGCGCAGCCGGGCATACAACGCCTCGGCACGGGCCACCTGCTCCCGGGTCGGGCGCACACGCACCGACTCGTAGCCGATCACCTGGCCATTCTCGAGCATCGGCGTGACGTAGGCGTTGACCCAATAGAAGTTGCCGTTGCGGCAACGGTTCTTGACGATGCCCATCCAGCTGTGGCCCGCCTTGAGGTACTGCCACATCCGTTCGAACACCGCCTCTGGCATGTCCGGATGGCGCACCAGGTTGTGCGGGCTGCCGATCAGCTCTTCCTGGCTAAAGCCGCTGATGGCGGCGAACTCGGCGTTGCAATAGGTAATCAGGCTGGCCGTGTCGGTGGCCGAAATGAGCCGCTGGTGCTCGGGAAAACTTTGCTCGACCGGATTCACCGGCAGGTTTTGACGCACGACAAGACTCCCTTCATACACCGCCCGACACGCGGCCTGACAGAAGGCCAGCGGCGCCGGAACCGTTCATCCTGGATCAGTTCCAATTTCCGACACCGCTTGCACGCGGGCCGGTGGATGACCGGATCACCCTGGATGACTACTTGAATGACTGATCAATCAAAGTGGCGAATTCTACGAATTCCATCACATTTTGCAAATAAAGGTGATGAATCATGGCGTTGCGCTATATCGACATATATCGTTAAGTGCTTGATTCTAAATGGGAATTAAGCGATGACGAGAACAGGTCTAGGTCCTGCCCTGCGCCGCTACCGCAAACTGGCAGGCTTCACTCAGGCACAACTGGGCGAGCGAACCGGCTTCGACCCCAAGACCATCAGCCGTTTCGAAACCGGCACTTATACCCCCAGCATCGAGTCACTGATAAGTTTTGCCGAGGCGTTGGGGGTCAAGCCGAAAGTGTTCTTCAGCGACCCCGATGACGAAGATGAACAACGCGCCTATCTTTTCGGCGTCATCCACAGTGCCCCCCCAAGGACCTCGGCAAGCTGATCGCAGCCGTCGATCAGGTGCTCGCCAAGCTGTGAAATCCCCCGCGCACCACCCTAGAGCAGATTGCCTATCACTGCACCATAACTGGTCAGACCGGTAAGGCCAAAAAACCTTGCATTATGCGGAAAATCGGCGTTTTATAGCCCACGCAGTGAACAAACCGGTAAGACCACAATAATTAAGTCCTGCACTCTTTCGCTCCGTGTGGCTTGGGGGGCAAGGACACCGACCAGAGACTCCTCCCATGCTCAAATGGTGTTCGCGTTCGATTTTCCTCCAGGTTGTGCTCGGCCTCGCTCTCGGCGTGATCTGCGGCCTGAGCTTCCCCGACCTGTCCCTGCAACTCAAACCCCTGGGTGACGGCTTCATCAAGCTGATCAAGATGCTCATCGGCCTGATCGTGTTCTGCGTGGTGGTCAGCGGCATTTCCGGCGCCGGCGACCTGAAGAAGGTCGGGCGCATCGGCCTGAAGTCGGTGATCTACTTCGAGGTGCTGACCACCCTGGCCTTGGTCATCGGCCTGGTGTTCGCCTTCTCCACCGGCATCGGCAGCGGCGCCAACATCCACCTCGACCAGCTGTCCAGCGCGGACGCCGGCGCCCTGGCCGACCGTGGCGCGCATATCCACAGCACCACCACTTTCCTCATGGACCTGATCCCCACTTCGGTGGTGGGCGCCTTCGCCGACAACAACATCCTCCAGGTGTTGCTGTTCTCGGTATTGTTCGGCAGCGCGCTGAACCTGGTCGGTGAGTCGGCCTCGGGCATTTCGCGGCTGATCAATGAGCTCAGCCATGTAATCTTCCGCATCATGGGCATGATCGTGCGCCTGGCCCCCATCGGCGTGTTCGGCGCCATCGCCTTCACCACCAGCAAATACGGCCTGAGCTCGCTGCAGCACCTGGGCGGCCTGGTGGCACTGTTCTACCTGACCTGCGCCGGCTTCGTGCTGATCATCCTCGGCACGGTAATGCGTCTGTCCGGGCTCAAGCTGCTGCCGTTCATCAAATACCTGCGCGAAGAACTGTCCATCGTCCTCGGCACTGCGTCCTCTGACGCCGTGCTGCCCCAGGTGATGCGCAAGCTCGAGCACCTCGGCATCGGCAGCTCCACCGTCGGCCTGGTGATCCCCACGGGCTACTCGTTCAACCTCGATGGTTTCTCGATCTACCTGACCCTGGCCATCGTGTTCATCGCCAACGCCACCGGCACGCCGCTGGCCATGACCGACCTGCTGACCATTCTTCTGGTGTCGCTGGTGACTTCCAAAGGCGCCCACGGCATCCCAGGTTCGGCCCTGGTGATCCTCGCCGCCACCCTGACCGCGGTCCCGGCGATCCCGGTGGTCGGCCTGGTGCTGGTGCTGGCAGTCGACTGGTTCATGGGTATCGGCCGGGCGCTGACCAACCTGATCGGCAACTGCGTCGCCACCGTGGCCATCGCCCGCTGGGAGAAGGACATCGACCTCGAACGCGCCAACAATGTGCTGGCCAATAAACCCGGCTTCGCCCCGGCCACCCGCAAGCAGGGCCAACCCCATCAACAGGAATTCTAAGCCCAAGGCCGCCGGCGCCCCGCGCCGGCCCGCCAAGGGCCAAGATGCAGCGTCAACCAAGGAGCGAACCGTGATCAGCTCTTCGACCGTAGTCAATTCAGTGGTGGAGAAACTCCGCCAGGCCCTGGCCCGTGGCCAGTGGCGCAGCGGTGACATGCTGCCCGGCCAGCGCGAGCTGGCCGAACAGCTGGGCATCAGCCGGCCCAGCCTGCGCGAGGCGGTGATCGTGCTGGAAACCCTGGGCCTGGTGCGCTCGATGCCGGGCAAGGGCGTACTGGTGCTCGATGCCGACGCCAGCCAGGCGCAAGAACCGGACACCATCGCCGAGGCCAGCCTGGCCGACGTGCTCGAGCTGCGCTACACCCTCGAGCCCTTCATTGCCGGCTTGGTGGCGCAATCGGCCGGCAGCCAGGACATCGGCCAGTTGCGCCTGACCCTGATGGACATGCGCGAAGCCCTCGACGCCGGCGACAGCGAGGCCGGCATCAATGCCTATATCGCCTTCCACGAGGCGCTGTTCGCGCTGACCACCAATCCGATCTTCCAGAGTGTCGTGCAGCAGACCGGCAATGCCCTCAAGCAGAGTGCCGACATGCTGCGCAATTCGCCCGAGCATCTGGCCGCGCGCCTCAGCGAAAACGAGGCGGTGGTGCGTGCCATCCGTGAGCGCAACAGCGCCAAGGCCAGCCAGCAGATGCGCCAGCACATCCTCGCCGAGGGCCAGCGCATGGGCATCGCCCTGAATATCCCGGACGACCAACCAGGCAACTGAACAAAGAAGGAGAGCGACCATGACCGCCTGCGCCCAAGCCGCCCCCCGCCTGCCTGCCCTGCTCGGTGCCGGCGAGACCCGCCTGTCGGCGGAACAGATCTACCCCCGCCTGTTCGATGCCATCCTCGAACAGCGCCTGCCACCGGGCAGCGCCCTGCCCGAGCAGGCGCTGGGCAATGCCTTCGGCGTCAGCCGCACCGTTATCCGCCGGGTGCTCGGGCGCCTGTCCGACCAGCAGGTGGTGGTGCAGCGCCCCAGCCATACCGCGCACCTGGCCGCTCCCGACCCTGAGCAGGCGCGCCAGGTGCTCAGCGCCCGGCGCCTGGCAGAGACCACGCTGATCGGCCTGGCCACCCAGCGCGCGCGCCCGGCACAGATCCGCCAACTACGCCAACTGGTCGAACGCGAACGCCAGCACCATGAACGCGGCGAACGCTGCACGGCCATTCGCCTGGGCGGCGAGTTCCACATGAAGCTGGCGCAGATGGCCGCCAACGCGCCGCTGGCGCGTTTCCTCAATGGCCTGGTACCCATGACTTCGCTGATCATCGCCCGCTACGAAGCGCCCTGCTGCGAGCACTGCGCCTGGCAGGAACATGCGGCGATCATCGACGCGGTGGAAAACGGCGACGGCCAGGCAGCGCTGGGCCTGATGCATGAACATCTGGACCGCCTCGAGGCCAAACTCGATCTGGATCAGGCCGGCTGAATCAAGCGAACGCCACGGCCTCGACGCCGGGCAGGATCTGCACTTCGTCCCCCAGCGACCACTCCGCCGCCCGGGCTGCCAGGGCGGCGGGCACACCCGGCGAGCCGCCAGGGCCGGGGGGCACGTCGTAGGTGGCGTGGGCATCGTGGGGCAGCAACACATCGAAGCCCCTGTGCAGCGCGGCACGGGCAGTGGCAGCCAGGCACATTTCCGAGAGCACGCCACACAGGACCAGGCGCCGGGCCCCGAGGTCGTTGAGCAGGGTTTGCAAAGCGGTTTCGAGAAAGCCATCGTCCTCGGTCTTGAACAGCACGTGCTCGCCCCGCGCAGGCGGAAAATACAACTGCCAGCCGGCACTGTGCGGGGCATCCGGGCTGCCCGGCGCACCGTCGTTCTCCAGGAAGATCACCGCCACCCCGGCCTGGCGGGCGCGGCCGAGCAAGCGGGCGATGCTCTGCTGCAGGGCCAGGTGGCCAGGCACCGCATCGGCGCCCTCCATGAAAGCGCACTGCACATCCACCAGCAGCAAGGCATCGGCCTTGGCACCCTTCATCAGCAGCTCTCCTGTTCGCGGACGCAATGCCGAGCATAGCGCAATGCCGTACCCTGTCGCCGATTACCAAAATGCCTTGGAGGGCCTATGAACTTCACTATCGCGCCAGTCGGCGCGCAACACTACGATCGGCTGGCCGATCTGTGGGAAGCCTCGGTGCGGGCGACCCACGACTTCCTGCCGGCGGGATACATCGAGCACCTGCGCCCGCTGGTGCGCGAGCAGTACCTGGGTTTTGTCCAGCTGCGTGCCTGGTCGGACATCGCAGGGTACATACAAGGGTTTGCCGGGGTGCATGAGGGCAAGCTGGAAATGCTCTTCGTCGACCCGGCCTGCCGTGGCCAGGGCATCGGCAAATCCTTGCTGGCCCATGTGATCGATGAGCTGGGCGTACGAGAAGTCGATGTCAACGAACAGAACCCACAGGCCGTGGGGTTCTACCTCAGACACGGCTTCGTCCAGGTCGGGCGCAGCGAGGTGGATGGACAAGGCGATCCATTCCCGTTGCTGCACCTGAAACGGGTGGGCTGACGCGCTGCCGCGGGCTTGCCCCGCGATGATGCCCTCAAGACAAACCTATACTTCGGTAAATCACCCAGCCTCTGGCCAAGGGGGCAATCCGCGTGAAATCGATCCTCGCGATGGTTCCGCTCTGCCTGCTGCTGGCCCTCGCCGGCTGCGCCGGCAAACGCCCACCCGCCCCGCCCCCGCCGCAGAACCTGCCACCGACCGTCTGGCAGCGCATCGACCAGGACATCATCGAGGCCTCGGTCGCCGCTGCGGGATCGGCCAACGACTACGCCCGCCGCTCCATGCGCGTGTGGAAGGAGCAAGTGCAGCAACGCACCGAGAACGACTTCATCCCCTGGTTCACCGGTTACTGGACTCAGCAGTGGCTCACGCTCAAGGTAGCCTGGTACAAGATGCACAATGGCAATGGCCAGGAACCCGCGGAGAAGCGCCTGGGCCTGTACCTGCAGGAACAGTATCGCGAACGGGTCATCGACCCGGTGGCCGAACAGATCAACCCCGAGGGTATCCGCGACCGCGCCAGCGAGCTGTACCTGCAACTGCTCGGCCAGCAACTGGCGACCATCATCCAGCGCTACAACGCCCCGCCCGAGCAGTTCAGCCAGCGCCTCAACCGCATCCCGATCATCGCCCTGGGCCCGCCGGATGCACGCAATGCCTCGCTTTACCAACTGCTGCGGGCCAAGTCGCTTGACCAACAGCTGGCCTGGCAGTCCCTGCGCCAGCACCTGCACCAACAGGCCGCCAAGGCCCCCGGGCAGACCGAGGCCGGATTGTCGTCAGTGGCCACCCAGGCCAGCGAGAAACTCGGCGCCACACTGGCGCCACGCGGTGCCGCCAGTGCCATCGCGGCGGCGGTGGGCAAGGCGGCAGGGGCGTTGATCTCGGTGGCGGCAACCGGCTACGGCATCATCACCCACGACCGTGAACAGCCGCAGATGGTCGAGCAGCTGCGGGTGATCCTCAATGTGGCGCTGAACCAGGAATGGCAGGAGCTGATGGAGAATCGCCAGAGCGGCGCCATGGCCGGGGTGTATTACCTGTCGGGGCAGGTGGAGGACAGCTTGCTCGGAAGCCGCTCACAGGAACCGTTGCTGATTCGCCTGCCGCCATGACCCCGCGCACGCAGCACGTTCAGGCGGTCGCCAGCGCCGAAGTCGGCAGCCCAAAGATGCGGTCGAACGCCCAGTTGTAGACGAAGGTGTAGCACGGCACCAGGACGATGAACGCCAGATCCACCATCAACGCCTCCACAAGGGTCATGTCCAGCCACCAGGCGATCAGCGGGATCAGGTACACCACCAGGGTCAGCTGGAAGCCGATGGCATGCGCCACCCGCCGCCCGAGGCTGCGCCCGCGGGTGGCCTGGCGGCTCTCCCAATACTCGAACAGGCTGTTGTAGATGAGGTTCCAGGCCATGGCGATGGTGGTGATCATCACTGCCAGGGGGCCGGTGTGCGAAGCCTGGGTGTCGGACAGGTAGGCCAGGCCCAGGGTCGACATGCACAGGCCGATCAGTTCATAGAAGGTCACGTAGACCAGTTTGCGTTTGAGTCCTTGCACGGGATTACCTTGTTGCGGATATGACGAAGGCGCGCAGAATGCATCAACATGCTTGACAGAAAAAGTCGGCAGCTTTCAGATTTACTGAAAGGAGACTGCCATGAACTTTTCCAGCGATACCATCCTGCTGTTTCTCGCCGTGCTCGACCGCGGCTCGTTCTCAGCTGCCGCGCGGGCGCTCGGGCGCGTGCCCTCGGCGGTGAGCATGGCCATCGGCAACCTCGAGGCGGAGCTTGGCTACACGCTGTTCGAGCGTGGGTCGCGGGAGGCACGCCCGACCGCCCAGGCCCAGGCCCTGGAGCCCCATGCCCGGTTGATCGCCGAACAGCTGGGGCTGTTGGAGGTGCATGCGCTGGAGCTGTCGCGAGGGCTGGAAAGCAGCCTGGCCATCGCCGTGGTGCCGGATATCGACCAGCGCCCGTTGCTCGGGGCCATCACCCGCCTGGGCGAGCGCTACCCGCTGCTGGACATCGAACTGCTCGCCGCCCCGCAGGAAGAGGCCCTGCAACTGCTCGACAGTGGTCGGGTGCGCCTGTGTCTGGCCTTCGCCGGGCTGCAGGTGGACCCGCGACGCAGCTTCCAGCACATCGCCCTGGAATCGCTGGTGGCCACCCTGTCGCCGCATCACCCCGCACTACGCGAAGGGCGCATCCGCAACCTCGAAGACCTGGTCAACCTGCGGCAGATCCTGGTGTGCAGCCGCGACCTGCCGCTGAGCGATCCCCGCTCGCTGATCGGCACCTCGCACTGGCGTACCGATAGCCTGGACCTGGCCCTGCAGATGGTCGAGGCCGGCCTGGGCTGGGGCGACTTGCCGCTGGCGCGGGTGGCGCCGCTGCTTGCGGACGGACGCCTGGTGCGACTGCGATTCCAGAACACCCGCAATGAACTGCAACTGCCGGTGAACGCCTTCTGGCTTAAACAGCAACCCCTCGGCCAAGCGGCCAGAACATTGGTGGGCCTGTTGGCTTCGAAATGATTTGTCACCCTGTGAGGTCGATTCGGCCAACTATTGCGACATTTAGTCTTTCAACATTTTTCAGAATCGGCCGATACCGTTGCAACAGGCTCCGCCACTCGTGCCACAAGCACGCGGCGCCCTCCTTTCACTGGCTCAAGGTCTCGAAACATGAACCTGAAATTCCGCCACAAGATCCTGCTCAGTGCCTGCGCCGTCGTCGTACTGGCCTTCGCCCTGTTCACCCTGTACAACGACTACCTGCAACGCAACACCATCCGCCAGAACATCGAGTCTTCGGTGCGCCAGGCCGGCGCACAGACCGCCAGCAGCGTGCAGAACTGGATGAGCGGACGCATCCTGGTCCTGGAAAACCTGGCCCAGGACATCGCCCAGCAAGGCGCCGGCAGCAACGTGCCGGGCCTGGTCGACCAGCCGTCGTACACCAGCAACTTCCAATTCACCTATTTCGGCCAGAACACCGGCCTGTTCACCCAACGCCCCGATGCCAAGATGCCTGACGGCTACGACCCGCGTCAGCGCCCGTGGTACACCCAGGCCGTGGCCGCCAACCAGACGATGCTGACCCCGCCCTACATGGCTGCAGTGGGTGGCCTGGTGGTGACCATCGCCATGCCGGTCAAGGCCAAATCCAGCGGCGAGCTGATCGGCGTGGTCGGCGGCGACCTGAGCCTGAACACCCTGGTGGACATCATCAATGCCGTGGACTTCGGCGGCCTTGGCCACGCCTTCCTGGTCGACCGCAATGGCCAGGTGATCGTCAGCCCGGACAAGGACCGGGTGATGAAGAACCTCAAGGACATCTACCCAGGCTCCCCGCTGCGTGTCGAATCCGGCATCCAGGAAGTCAGCCTCGACGGCAAGGACCGCATCATCTCCTTCGCCCCGGTGGACGGCCTGCCGTCGGCGCAGTGGTACATCGGCCTGTCGATCGATAAAGAAAAAGCCTACGCCCCGCTGAGCCAGTTCCGTACCTCGGCCATCATCGCCATGCTCATCGCGGTGGCCGTCATCGCCGGACTGCTCGGCCTGCTG
Organism: Pseudomonas sp. PONIH3; assembly: GCF_002934345.1. Classification (NCBI taxonomy): domain Bacteria; kingdom Pseudomonadati; phylum Pseudomonadota; class Gammaproteobacteria; order Pseudomonadales; family Pseudomonadaceae; genus Pseudomonas; species Pseudomonas sp. PONIH3. The sequence continues at coordinate 5,808,215 of NZ_CP026386.1, read as the reverse complement.
ATCCCGGTACTGATGCGCCCGCTGACCACCATGGGCCGCGCCATGCAGGACATCGCCGAAGGCGAAGGCGACCTGACCCGCCGCCTGACCGTCGAGCAGAAGGACGAGTTCGGCGAGCTGGCCACCTCGTTCAACCGTTTCGTCGAGCGTATCCACGCCTCGATCAGCGAAGTGTCCTCGGCCACCCGCCTGGTGCATGACCTGTCGGAAAAGGTCGTGGTCGCCTCCAATGCCTCGCTCACCGGCTCCGAAGAGCAGAGCATGCGCACCAACAGCGTCGCCGCGGCGATCAACGAGCTGGGCGCCGCCACTCAGGAAATCGCCCGCAACGCCGCCGACGCCTCGCAGCACGCCAGCGGCGCCAGCGAACAGGCCAACGGTGGCCGCCAGGTGGTGGAAGAGGCGATCAGCGCCATGACCGCCCTGTCCCAGCGCATCAGCGAGTCCTGCGAGCAGATCGAGACCCTCAACGCCAGCACCGACGAAATCGGCAAGATCCTCGACGTGATCAAGGGCATCTCCCAGCAGACCAACCTGCTGGCGCTCAATGCCGCCATCGAGGCCGCCCGTGCCGGTGAAGCCGGGCGTGGTTTCGCCGTGGTTGCCGACGAAGTGCGCAACCTGGCCCACCGCACCCAGGAATCGGCCGAAGAAATCCACCGCATGATCACCAGCCTGCAGGTCGGCTCGCGTGAGGCGGTACACACCATGAACACCAGCCAGGTCTCCAGCGAAGAGACCGTGCAGGTGGCCAACGAGGCCGGTGAGCGCCTGGCCAGTGTCACCCAGCGTATCGGCGAGATCGACGGCATGAACCAGTCGGTGGCCACCGCCACCGAAGAGCAGACCGCCGTGGTCGAGAGCTTGAACCTGGACATCACCCAGATCAACGCGCTGAACCAGCAAGGGGTGGAGAACCTCAACGACACCCTGCGCCACTGCGACGCCCTGAGCCAGCAGGCCGGGCGCCTGAAGCAACTGGTGGGCAGCTTCCGCATCTGACCTGCCGCCCGCTCCTGTACGTGTTGCAGGAGCGGGCTCCCTGCGCGATCACGCCTTCGATCACATCGGCGATTACGCAAGCATTCTTCAGCTACTCCTCACTCGCCGACGAACGCCTGCACCTCGATCTCCACATCGACCCCCAGCGCCAGCGCCGATGCCACCGTCGATCGCACCGGTAGCGCTGCGCCAAAGAACTCTTTGTAGACCTCGTTAAAGCCGGCGAAATGGCTCATGTCCGACAGCCAGACCGTGCATTTCACCACCTGGTCGAAACGCGCCCCACACACTGCCAGGCTCTCGGCGATACGTTCGCAGGCCGCTCGTGTCTGTGTCTGGATATCACCGCGTACCACTTCGCCACTGGCGCTCATCGGCACCTGGCCGGACAGGAACAGGAAGCCCCCGGCCTTCACTGCACGAGAAAATGGAAACGGCAGGCTGCTGGGAAAACGCTGGATGTCATTGCTCATGGAACGCTCCTTTCATGGTTGGCCGAATCGTGCCCGGGACAGTCGAGCGGGCTAGCTCCCGGTAAACCCACTCTGGTTGACCGTGAGTTTACAGGAGCGTGCCGCCACTGGGTGGTTATAACCTAATAACGAACAAGTCTATTTGGCTATAAAAAAATCTATATGCTGGCACTCATCCGATCACGGGCAAGCTGGGCGTCGAGTAGCGTATGGATGTAGGTTCTTTCGGTTTTACCATTGCGGGCCTGGTTGTGGGCTTCATCGTCGGCATGACCGGCGTCGGCGGCGGTTCGCTGATGACCCCGATCCTGCTGTGGTTCGGCATCAACCCGGCCACTGCCGTGGGCACCGACCTGCTCTACGCCGCCATCACCAAAGCCAGCGGCGTCTGGGTGCATGGCCGCAACAAGAACATCGACTGGAAGATCACCGGCTGGCTGAGCCTGGGCAGCGTCCCGGCCGCCGCGCTGACCCTGTGGTTCCTCAGCACACTGCACACCGACACCTCGGCGCTCAACGCCATCATCAAGCAGGGCCTGGCGGTGGTGCTGATCCTCACCGCCCTGGCGATCCTGTTCAAGTCGCGCCTGCAGGCCTTCGCCAGCAAGCATGCGGGCGATCACTACCACCTCAGCGACCGTACCCTGAACATCCTAACCGTGATCACCGGCGTGGTGCTGGGCGTGATGGTCACCCTCACCTCTATCGGCGCTGGTGCGCTGGGCACCGTGGCGCTGTTCCTGCTCTACCCGTTCCTGGTCACCCGCCGCCTGGTCGGTACCGAGATCGCCCACGCCGTGCCGCTGACCCTGGTGGCCGGCCTGGGTCATGCCGGCATGGGCAACATGGACTGGTCGCTGCTGGGCTACCTGCTGCTGGGCTCACTGCCGGGGATCTACCTGGGCAGCCACCTGACCGGGCGCATCTCCGACCGCGTGCTGCGGCCTTGCCTGGCGACCATGCTGCTATTGATCGGCTACAAGCTGGCGTTCTGAGCCACACCTCACTGACAGAGGGCGCTACGCGCCCATCGCCGGCAAGCCGGCGATGCGGCGCGTCAGCGGCGCCTATGGGCACTCGGCTCGCCTCGACCTACTCCCGCACACGCCATAGCACCGGCCAGAACTGCGGTTTCACATACCCGCAGCGATCAAGCCGCGCCACGCGCTCAAGGCGCATGCGCTCACCGTCGTAACGCCACTGCTGGATCACCCCGCAACCACGCTCTACCTGGCTTTTGTCAGCGGCAAACAATTGACCGCTCTGCGCATCGAACGCTACATAGCCACTCAGACGCGGCGCCAGCAGCGGCGTCGGCGCCTCGAAGGCCATTTCGCTGATCTGGTAGGGCGCGGCGCGGGACACCCGATACAGGAAATTGGCGCAGAACTCGCCACTGCACCCCACGTTGAGAATGACCAGGACATTGGCAGCGTCCAGCGGGTGCACCTCGTAATGGCTGTTGCTCATCCCCGGCACATCGCCTTCGACATTCGCCTGGCGTTTTACCATCCTGCCGATTTCATGGGCCTGCTCGTCGTTCATGCGCGACGCGGCGACGAACTGTGGCAGCACCACGGTATCGGGAGCGCCAGGCACATCGGCAGCGGGCGCATCTCCCACTCTGACCAGGGCATCGGCATGCCCGACCCGGCCCTGCACGGCATCGATGGCCAACAGCGCGCCACTGAGCCCCTGCAAGGACGCGACCAGCTCGCCATCCTCGGTCAATGAACTCAGGCGTGCACCGTTGCGCAACCGACGTATGAGCGCCAGCGCCTCATCGTCTTCCAACAGCAGGTCGAAGTCGTATTCAAGCTGGATGCGCTGCCAGTTGGCCGACAGTACCTGCCCATCGAGCAGCACCTGTTCCGCAAACGCCGGGCCCACGCGCAGGGTCAGCTCAAGCGCGCCCTGTGGCCCCGCCTCGCGCCTGATGATGGTCTGTAGCCCGGCCATCAGGTCGTCGTCGATCGCCATTACCGCCGTGCAGGCACGGGTGTTGTCGCAGCCAACCGCCCAGTCCTTGATCTGCCGGTACATCGGCACTGCTTCGAGCGGTGCCTGGGCGTTCTCGGCCTGCACGACAGATGGCGTCATGAGCGCCAGCAGCAATGCCGCACGCGGGTGTTTCATCCATTGCATGGCGTTATCCCTGAAGTCCGTTTCATGCGTTCAGCCTTGACTGCGCCAGAGTACCGGCCAACTGTCGGTGCCCACTTCGGCACAGCGGTCCATCCGTGACAGCTTGAGCAAGCGCATGCGCATGCCATCGTAGCGCCAGCTTTCCTCCACCCCGCAACTGCCGGGATAGTCGTCCTTGGCATAGCTGTGGAGCTCGCCTTTGCCAGGGTAGAACTCGATGGCGTCGCGCATCCGGCTGATCACCACCGGGCTCGATGGCGCCTCGAACTCCAGGGGCCCAAGGGTGTAAGGCGCTTCACGCGACACCTTGTACAGTGCGTAGAGGCAATGGAAGTCGTTGCAGTTGTAGCTGAGCAATGCCAGCGCATGCTGGTCGTCCAGGGCATGCAGCTCTAGCTTGGGAGCGACATCGTATTCGTTGATCAACTGGTTCTCGGCGGCCGCCTTGGCCATCACCACCTGGGTGATGCCCGCTTGCTCCTGCGCGCCAAGGGCCGTAGCTGCCACAAAGGCCGGCACCTGTGGCTTGGCCGGAGTCGGCAACTGCGCATCGGCAACGCTGTCGCCAGGGCGCACCAGAGCACTGTAGTGGCCGACCCGGCCCTGCACCGCATCCATCAGCAGCAAGGCGGCGCTCAGCCCCTGCAGCGAACTCACCCGCTCCCCTGGCCGGGTGTCGTCCACCAGGCGCTGGCCATTGCGCAATTGCCGCAACACGGCATAGGCATCGGCGCCCTCCAGTTCCAGGGTGGTCTCGACACCGCGGGTCATGCGCCAGGGGGCGACCAGCAGTTGGCCGTCGAGCATGGGCTCGCCCGACCAGTCGGTGCTCCCCACCAGGGTCAGGTGCAGGTTGCCCCAGGCGCCCGCCTCACGCTGCACCAGCATGCCCACTCGCATCCGCTCCGGGTGATCGGCCAGGACCGCGGTGCAGAAACGCGTGTTGTCGCAGCCTACAATCCAGTCCTTGATCTCCCGGTATACCGGTACCGGCTCTGGTTCCGCCGCGGTGGCCAGGCCCGGCAGCAACGCCAGCCCCAGGGCCAGCCAGTTCCATGTTGTTGCGCGCATCGTGCTGCATTCCTGTCTTGGCTGTGAAAGCCTCGTTCCAGAGGCGGCGCAATGATTCCACAGTTCACGGGCCAGGTGCGCAAAATCGGCAGTGGTGATTGCGCCGCCTGATCTGGCAGTATCGAATGCCCTAACGCCAGAGCCGCCATCATGTCCGCTACCGTCAGCCCGTTGCTGCTTGCCCTGCGCGAAGGTACCCGCGCCTGCCACCAGAGGCTGGAAGCGCGGCTGCCTTTCTTCAGCGAGGGCTTCGACCGCGCGGCCTACGCCGATCTGCTCGGGGCCTACCATGGCTTTCATGCCCCGCTGGATTTACTGCTGGGCGCCTACCAGAGCGCCGAACGCCACAAGACACCCACCCTGTCACGCGACCTGGGCGCCCTGGCCATCGACATCGAAGCGCTGCCCCGGTGCCACGCCCTGCCTCGCATCGATGACGAAGCCAGCGCGCTTGGGGTGATGTATGTACTGGAAGGCTCCACGCTCGGTGGCCAGGTGCTCAAGCGGGCCATGGCCGAACGTCTGGGTATCGACGCCGACAACGGTGGCGCGTTCCTCGACGTCTACGGCCCGCTGACCGGCGCACGCTGGCGCAGTTTCCTCGAACGGCTGGCTGCCGCCGCTCCGGAGCCTGCCGCCCAGGCCCGGACGGTAGAAGCCGCTGTCGACACCTTCACCTGCTTCGAGAGGTGGCTCGAAAAACGACGGGTGCTGGCCTGCTGAACTCCTTCACCGACGGCACTGGTGCAACAGCGACGTTACCAGTGGCGTCATCGCGATGGCCACCGCGCACAAGCCACCGCACAACAGCGCAAAGCCCAGCGCCCGCAACGGGTGCAAGGTATTGAAGAACGCCAGTACCAGCAGCACCAGCACCAGCGCCAGCCAGTAGCGAACTGCCGCCCTTGGAATGGCCACCATCAACAGGTTGAAGAGCACGAAGGCGTAGAACACCAGCATCGTCGCCAAGCCGACGCTGACACCTCGCGCCATCGGCTGGCCGACATGCTGCCGGTAGAGATCGAAGCCAAGGCTCAAGATAAAGGGAAAAGCCACACACACCAGTGCGTGCAGCAGGAAGCGGGAAAGCAGCGGCAACATTCGTCCTTGATCCTGGAGTCGGCCAAAGGTTGCGCATGGCCGTGAGTGAGGAAAGCGGATGCTAATGCCCTGAATAGACGCCAGCAAGCCGCAGCCCCATTGGTCGGCAAACACTCGTGACAAAGGCCTGATTTTCCGGCTTTGCGGCACACAGGAAACAAGGCCGCCGCACACCTTCGGAAGCCGCACGTACGCCGCTGCATATGGCATCTGTACGAGCGGATGTGTTTCATGAAATCCTGCAGGACTGCCCCCATAGCAAGGGCGCTGGACAGCCTGATAGCGAGCCCACGACATGAACGTCATCGCCTGTGACCTGCACTACCTGGACGCCGCCGCGGACCTCTTCAACCAGTACCGAATGTTCTACCAGGAGGCGGATGACCTCCCCGCTTCCCGTGCATTCCTCAAGGCCAACCTCGAAACCGGCAACTCGCGGATCTACCTGCTGCTGGACGACGAGGGTCAGGCCATCGCCTTTGCCCAGCTGTACCCGGCCACCTGCTCGCTGGCAATGAAGCGCTTCTACTGGCTGTATGACCTGTTCGTCGTCCCCCACGCCCGCAGGGGCGGTCATGCCCGTTACCTGATGCAGCAACTGATCGGGATCTTCCAGGCCGAGGGCGCGCAGCGGTTGAGCCTGGACACCGCCAGGAGCAACCTTGCCGCCCAGGCGCTGTATGAATCGCTGGGGTATGAGGCCGAGCAGGAATTCGTGACCTATCACAAGGTGCTCGATCGCTGAAGCTAGCCATGGGAGCTTTCGATATCCGCTTTCGCTCAGCGCGAGGGAGGCAGCTATACGCGGGTGTGCAAGACCGTGGAGTAGGAACCCGGCTGGCCCGAAGGCCTCCCACGTATAGCCGCCATTGAGCGACCTGGACCACATCCTCGGGCTTGCACACCCGGTCGTTGAATTGGCAACGACAGGTCCAGACTAAGGAATGCGGCTGGCCAGAACAACAGCTGAAAGGCCGTGAAAGCATGATTGGGAAACGTCCTACATGAAATAGAGAAAGTCTTAGTAATCCGCTTGAAACAACAGTTCTCACCTCATCGCGGGGCAAGCCCGCTCCCACGCCTCAGTTGCACTTTGCCCGCAAGTCAGGACAATTTCTGAATTTCCTGTACACGAAATATCCACTAAAGGTTTATATTCCGCCCGCCGAAACAGAAAAGGTAGCAAGTGGCCACCACCCTAGCGAAGCGGCCATGTACACCCTTCACACTCACGGATGGGCGTCACGATGAAAATAAAAAACAAACTGATCCTGGCCTTTGTACTGGTGGCCTTTATCCCGGTCGCCCTGGTTGGCGGCATCTCGGTGCTGAACATCCGCAGCGAGGCGGTCGATCAGTTCCTCGACGGCAGCACCCGGGAAATTCGCCAGATCGACGGCAACATGCGCCAGTTCTTTGATGGCACGCTGCAGAACGTCGATCAGATGGCCAAGGATCCTGTATACACCTCGGTCACCTCGCTCAAGGACTACACCGGCGCCGATGCCGCCAGCCAGCCGATGCCCGAGGCTGCGCAGCGGGTCATCGACGCCTTCGCACGCTACGGCACCACGCACCCGGCAGCGGCGATCCTTTCAATCGGCCTGGAAGACGGCAGCTACGCGAAATGGCCGGATGACCCACAGCTGGCCAAGTACGACCCGCGCACCCGCCCCTGGTACAAGGCCGCCATGGCCAGCCCGGACAAGACGGTGCGCACCGCCGCGTACTACTACGACAAGGACGACGTGGCCCTGGTCGGCACCGCCCGCGCGCTGCTCGACGCGGCCGGCAAGGCCAAGGGCGTGTTCGTGGTCAGCGTGTCGCTGAAGAACCTCACCGAGCTGGTCAAGAGCATCAGGTTGGGCGACAGCGGCTACGTGATGCTGATCGAGGACGGCACCGTGCTGGTCGACCCGCGCAACGCCGGGCACAGCTTCAAGCAGCTCAAGGACCTCGGCGCGCCGTACGCGGCGTTGGCCGCCACCGAGCAAGGCGCCACCGAGGTGGTGATCGATGGCGTGCGCTACATGGCCAATGTATGGACCTCTCCAGGCCTGGGCTGGCGCTTCGTCGGGCTTATCGAGTACGACGAGGTCATGGCCGCAGCCACGCGCATGACCTATGTCACGGCAGTGATCGTGGTGCTGCTGGCGCTGATCTTCGCCGGGATGGCGGCAGCGTTCTCGCGGGTGATCGTCAAACCCATCGGCCAGGTGAGCACCGGCCTGCAGTCGATCGCCGAGGGTGAAGGCGACCTGCGCCGCGACCTGCAGGTCCAGGGCAAGGACGAGACCGCCGAGCTGGCCGGCTGGTTCAACAAGTTCCTCGCCGCCATCCGCCAACTGATCCAGCGCATCGGCGCGGCCTCGACCAACCTGCACGAAGCCTCGCGTAGCAACAGCGAGATGGCCGGCAACATGAACGAGGCCGCCGGGCGCCAGCGCGAGGCGGTGGAGCTGGTGTCCACCGCCTTCAACGAGATGGTCGCCACCGCCAACGAAGTGGCGCGTTCGTGCAGCAGCGCCGCCGACGCCGCCGAACAGGGCCACCGTCGCGTGGCCGAGGGCAAGCAGCAGATCGAAGCGACCACCGACAACGTCAATCGCCTGGGCCGACGCCTGAGCGAGTCATCCCAGGCCATGGTCGAACTGGAGGAAGGCAGCCGCAGCATCAACCAGATCCTCGGCACCATCCGCGCCATCGCCGAGCAGACCAACCTGCTGGCGCTCAACGCCGCCATCGAGGCCGCCCGGGCCGGCGACCAGGGCCGTGGTTTTGCCGTGGTGGCCGACGAGGTACGGGCGCTGGCCAAACGCACCGCCGACTCCACCGGCGAGATCGACCAGTTGCTCAATACCCTTGGTGGCAAGACCCATGAAGTTTCGCAGAAGATGGAAAGCTGCCTGGACCTGTCGCGGGCCAGCGTGTCGTCGATCGAGAATGCCCGCGACAGCTTCGAAGGCATCCAGCTCTCGGTGAACGAGATCCGCGACCAGAACCTGCAGATTTCAGCGGCCGCCGAGGAGCAGCACAGCGTGGCCGAGGAGATCAATCGGCATATCCAGCAGATCTACGACGAGGCAAGACTGGTGGAGGGGCTGGCCAGCTCTGCACAGGCCGACTCTGGCAGGCTGGCACAGCTGTCGGATGAGCTGAACGGGTTGGTGGGACGCTTCAAGTCGTAAGGCATCCAGCCTAGGGCCGCCAGGCGGCCCTTTTGCCTCGGCTCGTCGGCACGACAAGCCGATTCCCACAGGCAATGCTGCTCGCGATGACGTCAGCCCGCTCTGGGCAAATCGGCCAACACCCCTTCGATCTCCCCTAGCACCGCCGGATCATCCAGCGTCGATGGCGCCGTGTAGTCCTGGCCATCGGCGATCTTGCGCAGCACCGCCCGCAGGATCTTGCCAGAGCGGGTCTTGGGCAGGCGCTTGACCAGGCGCACGCGGTTGAAGCAGGCCAGTGCGCCGATTCGTTCGCGCACATCCGCCACCAATTCGCCCTGCAGTTGCGCCTCGCCAATGCCCTGCCCGTCCTTGAGCACCACCAGCGCCAATGGCACCTGACCCTTGATCTCGTCGTGCACACCGATCACCGCGCACTCGGCCACCGCCGGATGACGCGCCACCAGGTCCTCCATTTCACCGGTCGACAAGCGATGCCCGGAGACATTGATCACGTCATCGGTGCGCCCCATGATGTAGACGAAGCCGTCTTCATCCAGGTAGCCGCCGTCGCCGGTGTGGTAGTAACCGGGGTAGCTCTGCAGGTAGGCCTGCAGGTAACGTTGGTGATCGCCCCAGAGCGTCTGGCTGCAACCCGGTGGCAATGGCAGGGCGATCACGATGGCACCCTGCTGATTGGGCCCCAACGGCTTGCCTTCGTCATCCAGCACCTGCACGTGGTACCCCGGCACCGCCCGGTTGCTCGAGCCCGGCCGCGCCGCGCTGCCTTCGAGCCCGACACAGGGCGCAGTCACCGGCCAGCCGGTTTCGGTCTGCCACCAATGGTCGTGCACCGGCTTGCCGCTGACCCGCTCAAGCCATTCATGGGTACTGGAGTCGAGTTTCTCCCCGGCCAGGAACAGCTGGCGCAACGAATCGAGATTGTGACGGCGGATCAGCGCGCCTTCCGGGTCTTCCTTGCGGATGGCGCGCATGGCGGTGGGCGCGCAGAACAAGCCATTGACCTGGTATTGTTCCACCACCCGCCAGTAGGCCGAGGCGTCCGGCGTGCGGATCGGCTTGCCCTCGTAGAACACCGTGGTGCACCCGTTCATCAGTGGCCCGTACACGATCAGCGAGTGGCCCACCACCCAGCCGACGTCCGAGATCCCCCACCACACATCCCCTGCCCGCATGCCATAGACATGACGCATGGCATAACACAACGCCACTGCGTTGCCGCCGTTTTCGCGGACGATACCCTTGGGTTTGCCGGTGGTGCCGGAGGTGTACATGATGTACAGCGGATCGCCCGCATCCAGCTCAACGGGGGCGACCGGCGCCGCCCCGAGCAAGGCCTGCTGCCAGTCCAGATCACGCCCGGGCTGCAGTTCGGCGCTAACCAGCGGGCGCTGCAACACCAGCACATGCCGCGGCTGGTGGCGGGCCAGTTGCAGGGCGCGATCGACCAACGGCTTGTACTCGATCACGCGGTCGAACTCCAGGCCGCAGGAAGCCGTCAGCAGCAAGGTCGGCCGCGCATCGTCGATGCGCAAGGCCAGCTCGTTCGCGGCGAAGCCACCGAACACTACGGAATGCACCGCACCAATGCGGGCACAGGCGAGCATGGCCATGGCGGCCTGGGGCACCATCGGCATGTAGATGATCACGCCGTCACCCTTGCGCACACCCAACGAACGCAACAGCCCCGCCAAACGGGCCACTTCATCTCGCAGTTGGTGATAGGTGAACGTCTGTTGCACGCCAGTCACTGGCGAGTCGTAGATCAGCGCCAGTTGTTCACCACGCCCCTGCTCGATCTGATGGTCAAGGGCCAGGTAGCAACTGTTGAGACGGCCATCGGCGAACCAACGGTGGGTACCATCGGCATTCTGCTGCAAGGTGACGGTCGGCTTGCGCTGCCAGGCGAGCTGTTCGGCCTGGGCCTGCCAGAAGCTGACGGGTTCGGAAATGGAATGGGCGTAGCTGTGCTCATAGGTCATTGGTTCGCAACCCGGTACTTGTTGTTATAGAAGGGCGAATCTTGAGTATGGACCGGGGCCGGCCAGCCGCCATCGGACTTAAGTCGCAACCCATATGCAGATTTGCCGCACCCAAGCACCTACAATGGCCGGTCACGTTAAGCGAACAATCCCATGCATACCCTCGAAGACCTGCGCACCGGTCGCCTGCACGGCATCACGCGACTGAATCTCTGCCAGAACCTGACCCATTTTCCCCAGGAGATCTTCACACTTGGCGACAGCCTCGAAGTGCTGGACCTGAGCGGCAACAGGCTGAGCGAACTGCCCGAGGACCTGCACCGCCTGAACCGGCTCAAGGTGCTGTTCTGCTCCAACAATCAGTTCACCCACCTGCCCCACGCCATCGGCAGCTGCCAGGCCCTGGAAACCGTAGGCTTCAGAAGCAACCGCATCAGCCGGGTCGATGCCCAGGCCCTGCCACCTTCGCTACGCTCACTGGTGCTCACCGACAACGTATTGGAGCAACTGCCCGAGGCACTGGGGGACTGCGCACACCTGCAAAAGCTCATGCTTGCCGGCAATCGCCTCACCGACCTGCCCGCAAGCCTGGCGCGCTGCCACCGCCTGGAACTGCTGCGCATCGCCAGCAACCGCCTGGGCGCCCTACCTGATTGGTTGCTGCTCATGCCACGCCTAGCCTGGCTGGCCTATGCGGACAATCCATTACCCCATGGCTTTGTCGCACCTGCCACGGACGACCATTGCCCTACCCTTCACTGGCAGGATATCCACCTAGAAGAAGAACTCGGCCGTGGCGCCTCAGGGGTGATTCACCGTGCCCACTGGCGTGGTCAGGAAGCGCCGGTTGCGGTCAAGCTGTACAAGGGTGCGATCACCAGCGATGGTTCGCCGTTGGCGGAGATGAGCGCCTGTATCGCTGCCGGCCACCATCCACAGCTGGTGCGCCTGGCTGGGCGCATTGACGATCATCCAGATCAGCTACCCGCCTTGGTGATGCAACTGATCGACGCGCATTGGTCGAACCTGGGCGGCCCGCCTAGCCTCGACAGTTGCACCCGCGACCGCTACCCGGCGGACCGGCAGTTGACCAAGTCGGCCCTAAGTCGCCTTATAAGAGGTATTGCCTCGGTCTGTGCCCACCTGCATGGGCGTGGCTTGAGCCATGGTGATCTGTACGCCCACAACATCCTGTTCGACGAAGATGGCCAGTGCCTGCTGGGCGACTTCGGTGCCGCCTCGTTCCACCCTCAGGAGCAAAGTCTTGCGGCATCGGCCCTCGAACGACTGGAAGCGAGGGCATTTGGCATTCTTGTGGAGGAATTGCTGGCGTGCTGCGACGAGCAGGACACAACACTGAAGCGACTGGCTGAACGCTGCCAGCAGACCGACGTATTGGCCCGTCCTGCCTTCAATGAGTTGGTGGCGCTGCTTGGAGATCGTCACTGACAAGGCGATGAAGCCCGGCCTGAATATTCGTGGGAGCGGCGTTCCAACAAGCTCGTTCCCACAACGGAGGAGGTTGACTTGCCAAACGCGCAAAGACAAAACCCCTACCTGCTCGCGCAGATAGGGGTTTTGCGAAATGAATCTTGACGATGACCTACTCTCACATGGGGAAACCCCACACTACCATCGGCGATGCATCGTTTCACTACTGAGTTCGGGATGGGATCAGGTGGTTCCAATGCTCTATGGTCGTCAAGAAATTCGGTTGCCAGTACGTCCTTGCAGACATGCCAGCCAATTCGGATATGTGATCTTTGTGGTTCGTCGCGAACTTTCGGTTCGTTTCGTCTTCACCACCGCAATCTGCGTGAGCAAATTGCTTGGGTGTTATATGGTCAAGCCTCACGGGCAATTAGTATTGGTTAGCTCAACGCCTCACAGCGCTTACACACCCAACCTATCAACGTCGTAGTCTTCGACGGCCCTTCAGGGAGCTCAAGGCTCCAGTGAGATCTCATCTTGAGGCAAGTTTCCCGCTTAGATGCTTTCAGCGGTTATCTCTTCCGAACATAGCTACCCGGCAATGCCACTGGCGTGACAACCGGAACACCAGAGGTTCGTCCACTCCGGTCCTCTCGTACTAGGAGCAGCCCCTCTCAAATCTCAAACGTCCACGGCAGATAGGGACCGAACTGTCTCACGACGTTCTAAACCCAGCTCGCGTACCACTTTAAATGGCGAACAGCCATACCCTTGGGACCGGCTTCAGCCCCAGGATGTGATGAGCCGACATCGAGGTGCCAA
>NZ_CP026386.1:4685000-5790000 GCF_002934345.1 Pseudomonas sp. PONIH3 | reverse complement strand
AGAACCGTGTCAGGGCTATCAGATGCTATTCGCATCCCGACCTTGCCAATACACATCCCGCTGCGCACTATATTGCGCACCCTTGCGCTTACAACAACGGAACCCAACATGAATTCCCCCCAACGCAGCCTGGCCACCACGCTGTTCCCCATCGGCTTGCTGCTGATCGCCATGGCTTCCATCCAGTCCGGAGCCTCGCTGGCCAAGAGCATGTTCCCAGTTGTTGGCGCCCAAGGCACCACAGCGCTGCGCCTCATCTTCGCCAGCATCATCATGCTGATTATATTGAGGCCCTGGCGCGCGCGCCTGGACGCCAGCACCCTGCGCAGCGTGATCATCTACGGCATGGCCCTGGGCGGCATGAACTTCCTCTTCTATATGTCCCTGCGTAGCGTGCCTCTCGGTATCGCTGTGGCGCTCGAATTCACCGGACCACTCGCGGTGGCGCTGTGGGCCTCGCGCCGAGCGCTGGATTTCCTGTGGATCGCCCTGGCAGTCGCCGGGCTGTTGCTGCTGATCCCCGTAGGCCAGACCGGCGCCAGCCTCGACCCGATCGGCGCAGCCTACGCCCTGGGCGCCGGTGTGTGCTGGGCGCTGTATATCCTCTATGGGCAGAAAGCCGGTGCCGAGAACGGCATCCAGACTGCCGCCCTGGGCGTAGTGATCGCCGCGCTGTTCGTCGCCCCCATCGGTATCGCCCATGCCGGCGCCGCATTGCTCACCCCTGCCCTGCTGCCGGTTGCCCTGGGCGTGGCGATCTTGTCCACCGCGCTACCCTACAGCCTGGAAATGGTCGCCCTGACCCGTATGCCCGCACGCACCTTCGGCACACTGATGAGCATCGAACCGGCCTTTGGCGCATTGTCCGGGCTGCTGTTCCTGGGCGAGCAGCTCACACTCTGGCAATGGCTGGCCATTCTCGCCATCATCACCGCCTCGGTGGGCGCTACCCTTTCCATGAAACGGGACGCGGCGCCACCCGTGGCTGCCGATTGATTTGAGAAATATTTTCATTTAGGCATCCAGCAGCCTTGTACCACCCGGCGTGGCTGATTAAGCTGTCACCAGATCATAATCTTGACGCTATCTACTGAGCGGCACATGGACGCCAGAGACCATCAGGGAAGAGGCAAAGCGCAAACTTCAGGCCCATTAATGTAGTCGGGCCGTATAAGGACAGGAATGAAACGTATTTTGCTCATCCTGGGCATCCTGGCCATCGCTGGATGTGCCGCGACAGCCAATACCGAGGTGAAACGAGGGAAAAAAGGCCTGCATATCAATTGCTCGGGACTCTCCTCGTCGTGGGAGAGGTGCTACAGCAAGGCCGCCAGCTCCTGCAGCAGCAAGGGCTATAAGGTCATCGCCCGCTCCGGTGACACCGACGAAGAGCCTGGCGATTACGTATTCGGCATAAACCCTGCCGGCTACACCAGCCGCAGCATGATCGTGATTTGCAAGTAACAGATGCATGAAGGGCAGCCAATGGCTGCCCTTTTCACATTCAGAGAGGTGCGGTCCGCCGTTCCAGCCAGGCCAGCGCTTCACCTTCCAGCAAAGGAGCAAGCCGCTCCCGTACTGTCTGGTGATAGCCATTCAACCAGGCGATATCCTCGCTGCCCAGCGCCTCGACCAACAGGCAGCGCGTGTCGATCGGGCACAGGGTCAAGGTTTCGAACGCCAGGAACTCGCCAAACTCGCTGGTGCCGACCTCGCGATTGACCACCAGGTTCTCGATACGCACCCCCCACTGCCCCGGCCGGTAGGTCCCAGGCTCGATCGAGCTGATCATCCCCGGCTGCATGGCTGTCTGCGGCGTGGCGGCCGCCTGGTAGGCGATCACCTGCGGGCCTTCGTGCACATTCATGAAGTAGCCGACACCGTGGCCGGTGCCATGCCCGTAATCGACCTGGTCGGCCCAGATCGGCGCGCGGGCGATGGCATCGAGCAGCGGCGAGAGGATCCCACGCGGGAACCTGGCCCTGGACAGCGCGATCATACCCTTGAGCACCCGCGAGCAATCCGCCTTCTGTTCGCGGCTCGGTTCACCAATCGGCACCATTCGCGTGATATCGGTTGTCCCGCCCAGGTACTGGCCACCCGAATCGATCAACAGCAAGCCATTGCCCTCGATCACGGCATGTGACTGCTCGGTGGCGCGGTAGTGCGGCATGGCGCCATTGCCGTTGTAGGCCGCGATGGTGGAAAAACTCAGCGACACGAAACCCGGACGGCGGGCACGGGCCGCGCTGAGCTGATCGTCGATGGTCAGCTCGGTAATGCGTTGCGTCCCCAGGTTCGTTTCAAGCCAGGCGAAGAACTCGCACAGCGCCGCGCCGTCCTGCTCCATGGCCTGACGGATATGGGCGAGATCCCCTTCACCCTTGCGCGACTTGCTCAAGGTCGTCGGATTGATGCCCTCGACCAGCCGCACCTGCTCATGCAGGTTATCCAGCAGCCCACGGGTGACCCGTGCCGGATCCACCAGCAGGCTGGCCGTGGCCGGAATCGCCGACAACGCGTCGCCGACCGCTTCATAGTCACGAACCTCGATACCATCGGCCGCCAACACTTGGCGCAGGTGCCCATCAACCTTGTCGCGCCCGACGAACAGGTACGCCTTGTCCTGGCTGAGCAACGCGAAAGAGACGAACACGGGGTTGTAGGAAACGTCGCTGCCACGCAGATTGAACAGCCAGGCGATATCGTCGAGCGTGGCAATAAAATGCCAGTCGGCGCCTTTTTCCTGCAGGGTGCCCCGCAGCTCGGCAAGCTTTTGCGCACGATTGACGGTCGCATGGGGCGGCAGGTGCTGGTAGACCGGATTGCCCGGCAGCGATGGCCGGTCCCTCCAGACCTCGGTCAGCAGATCGAGATCCGTACGCAGCTTTGCGCCCCGCGCTTGCAGACGCTCGCTTAACTGGCGGGCAGCGGCCACTGCCATGACCGCACCATCCACAGCCACGGTACCGTCGACCTCCGCCCCCAACCACTCCAACGCGCCTGGCTGCCCAGGCCGCAGCTTCATCAGTTCGATGCCACTGCCGGCCAGCTCCTTGTTCGCTTGCTCCCAATAGCGACTGTCAGCCCAGAGCCCAGCAAAATCCGCCGTGACCACCAGCGTACCCACCGACCCCTCGAAACCGGACAACCATTGCCGCCCCTGCCAATAGCCAGGCAGGTACTCGGACAGATGCGGGTCGGCCGAGGGCACCAGCAGGGCAGCAACGCCCTCCCGGGCCATGGCCTCGCGCACGCGGGCAAGGCGCGCCGGTACGGATTCGTGAAGCGGGGACTGACTGTTCATGCGCACTCCTGCGGATAGGTGTCGACGGGTCCAGGCCATCGATAATGAAACAGCTGGCGGGCGCCCGCAATCACCACGACCGTAACAAGGCATGCAGTGCCCCAAGTGTCCTGCCGACCGTCGATCCTTGCTCCTGAACTAAACAGCCTGCGCGCCTTCCCACCTCTTACACCCCCTGCGAACGCGAGGCTGGCCATGCCCCACTCCCGCGAACCGAAAAGCGCTGTCGTACTGCTCGATACCCGCGAGCACACACCCGAACACGAGCGGGCGACCCAACTGAGGATCGCCGAGTACCTGGCACGCCTGTTGGGCATCGAGCGCGTCGAGCCAACGCCTCTACCCGACACCGAAGCATGCTGTTACTACGTGCCGAGCGAAACCCTGGTCGATCCGGCGCGTCAGACGATGCTCGGCATCCAGGACGAGAACGACCTTTTCGGCGGAGCCGTCAGTCATCCGCACCTCGCTACCAAGGCTATCTCCCACCCGGTGCCTGCCGACGCCAGCTTCCCGCCCGGCTGGACCGATGCGTTTGCACGGCAAGCCTGCGATGCCCTGCTCCGTGGCTATACGGTGTTTTGCAAAGACGACGCCCGCCGGGCGGCCGAGCTGCTGCTGCGCGAGGGGCCGGTACGCATCAAGCCGGTGCTGGCCTGCGCCGGTCGAGGCCAGCAGGTCATCACCGACGCCCAGGCCCTGGAACCGTTGCTGGAGGGCATGGACGAACAGACGTTGGCACTGTGGGGCCTGGTCCTGGAAGAAGACCTCGACAATGTCGAGACCTTCAGCGTCGGCCAGGTCCGCGTGGCAGGGCTGACCCTCAGCTACCACGGTATCCAGCACCTGACCCGCGACCACGCTGGCACCGAGGTGTACGGCGGCTCCGATCTGGTGCTCGTGCGTGGCGACTACCAGAAATTGCTGCAATTGCCGCTTGCGGATCACCTGCGCCTGGCCATCACCCAGGCCATGGCCTACGAACAGGCCGCCGAACGTTACTTCCCCGGTTTTATCGCTTCACGCCGAAACTATGACATCGCCCGCGGCCGTGATAGCCACGGCCACCTGCGCAGTGGCGTGCTCGAACAATCCTGGCGCCTGGGTGGCGCCAGCCCGGCCGAGGTTCTGGCACTGACGGCCTTCGCCGAGGATCCGGCGCTGCAGCGGTTATGCGCATCGACCCACGAGGTGTTCGGCCGGGCGCGACTGCCCGCCGACGCCACACTGTTCTTTCAGGGGCACGACAGTGAACTTGGACAACTCAGCAAATATGCACGGATACGCGACCATGACCATCGAGAGTGAGATCGTGGAACTGCACGTCGAAGGGGAAAGCATCGCCGGCACGCTGGTCAGCCCCGGCAGCCGCATGCCAGGGATTCTTTTCGTCCATGGCTGGGGCGGCAGCCAACAGCGCGACCTGGCCCGCGCCCGGCAGATCACCGGGTTGGGCTGCGTATGCATGACCTTCGACCTGCGCGGCCACGAAAAGACCGAGAGCCAGCGCCTGACCGTCACCCGCGAACAGAACCTGGCCGACCTGCTCGCCGCCTACGACCGGCTGGCGAGTCACCCGTCAGTCGATCCCGGCGCCATTGCCGTGATCGGCAGCAGCTACGGCGGTTACCTGGCCACTCTGCTCACCCCGCACCGCCCCGTGAAGTGGCTGGCGCTGAGGGTACCGGCCCTGTACTGGGACGATGAATGGGACGCGCCCAAGCAAGCCCTGGATCGCCAGCGCCTGAACGCCTACCGCCTGCGCCCCCTCGGACCGGCCGACAACCGCGCCCTGGCAGCCTGCGCCGAGTTTGCCGGCGATGTGCTGCTAGTGGAGTCCGAACAGGATGACTACGTTCCCCACAGCACGCTGATGAGCTACCGCTCGGCGTTCGTCAGCGCCCATTCGATGACCCATCGCCTGGTCGATGGTGCCGACCATGCGTTGTCCAGCGAGGAAAGCCAGAAGGCCTACAGCGCGATGCTCACGGCCTGGATCAGCGAGATGGTCATCGGCGCGCGCCTGGACCGCTATCCGCACTATGCGCCCTGGTACGCCTGAGTACTGCCCAGCTGGCAATGCAGACCACCATCGGTGCCGCGCACAAGACTACGCAAGGTCTGGTAGGCGGCGAAATTCACCCCGCGCGCCTGGTGTTCGCCCAGCAGGTCGAGGAACGGTTCCTCGATGAAGCTTCCCGCGGCTGCCGCCCATGCCTGGCGTGATTGCCAGCGCAGGAGCTGGAGCACCCGGCGACCGTCGTCACTGACCTGGATGCTGACGCTCAGCAAGCCGTCGCAGCGTTGCGCCAGGTGTTCGCTGCGCACCACCAGCGCCTCGGCCAGGGCATCCTGGCGCAGTGGTGGGACGTCGTACTCGATCATCTGGGTGAACCACAGGGAATGGGTGTTGGCCGCCATGTTGCTTCTCCTCGTTTGGGCTCTTGCAGCAGATGGTCGTGGAGGGTAAAACCTCTAGCTAACTCAAGGTCAAGGATTTTATTGCCGATGAAGCCCCCTTCCTCCCAGGAACGCCTGCTCAGCGTCGGCCAGCTGGCCGCCCGTAGCGGCGTGGCCGTGACCGCCCTGCACTTCTACGAGACCAAGGGCCTGATCCACAGCACCCGCAATGCCGGCAACCAGCGGCGTTATCCGCGGGCCGTGCTGCGCCGGGTGGCGGTAATCAAGATGGCCCAGCGCCTGGGCATTCCCCTGGCCGACATCGCCGGCGCCCTGGATACCCTGCCCTGTGACCACACGCCCACCGCCGACGACTGGCAGCGCCTCTCGGCGCGCTGGCGCGACGACCTGAGCCGGCGTATCGACGAGTTGGTGATGTTGCGCGACCAGCTCGATGGCTGCATCGGCTGTGGCTGCATGTCGCTGAAAGAGTGCCCGCTGCGTAACCACCACGACCGGCTGGCCGATGAAGGGCCAGGCCCTCACCCACCCAGCCAGGATTGAGCCTCAGATCACCACATTGCGCACGAAACGCACCGCCTCCTCGCCATCATTGCGATAGGCGTAGCGGCAATCGCTGGGGAAGACGAAGAACTCGCCCTTGCCCAACTGCTGCTCGCCGCCTTCGATGACCAGCGTCAGGCGGCCTTCGGCCACATAGATCTGCTCGCTCCAGCCGGCGGCATCTGCCTCGCTGGCGTAGCACTCGCCGGGGGCGAGGGTCCATTCCCACAGCTCGACCTCGCGCCGGGCCGGGCTGCTGCCCAGCAGCACGGCGCGGCTGGCAGGGTGCACACCGGCCCAGGCCAGCTCGTCGATACGGCTGGTGTCGCGGCGATCGGGCGCCTGGATCAGGGTGCTGAATGCCACCCCGAGCGCTTCGGCGATCAGGTCCAGGGTGGTAAGGCTGACATTCTTCTCGCCGGCCTCGATGGCCACCAGCATGCGCCGGCTGACCCCGGAGCGTTCGGCCAGGGCGGCCTGGCTCAGGCCGGCGTCACCGCGCAGGCGGCGAACATTCTGGCTGACATGCTGCAGCACCGAAGCCCGGTGCTCGGAATCTTTGTGCACTATATTGCTCACTGGTAGGGGGTGCGCAGTATACTGCCCACTTTGCGGCGAATTGTGCGCCGCCCCTTCTGAGTGCGCAAGACCATGAGCCAGGCCTCCCCCAGCAAGCCCGCCGTCACCTTCCGCCTGAGCAAGGCCGAACTGGTGCTGGTGTTCATCACCATGCTCTGGGGCGGTACCTTCCTGATCGTGCACAACGTCATGACCGTCAGTGGCCCGATGTTCTTCGTCGGCCTGCGCTTCGCTGCCGCCGCGCTGTTCGTCGGCCTGGTGTCGGCCCGCTCGCTGGCAGGGCTGACCGCCACCGAACTCAAGGCCGGGGTGCTGATCGGCGTGTCGATCATGCTCGGCTACGGCTTGCAGACCATGGGCCTGCAGACCATCAGCAGCAGCCAGTCGGCATTCATCACCGCGCTCTATGTGCCCTTCGTGCCCTTGCTGCAATGGCTGGTGCTGGGCCGCCGCCCGGGCCTGATGCCGAGCCTGGGCATCGGCCTGGCCTTCGCCGGGCTGATGCTGCTGGCCGGCCCCGAGGGCGGCGCGCTGCACTTCAGCGAAGGCGAGCTGGTGACGCTGGTCAGCGCCGTGGCAATCGCCGGCGAGATCATCCTGATCAGCCGCTACGCGGGCAAGGTGGATGTGCGTCGGGTCACCGTGGTGCAGTTGGCCACCGCCTCGGCGCTATCGTTCCTGATGATCGTGCCTACCCAGGAGCCGCTCCCCGACTTCTCCTGGCTGCTGCTGGCCAGCGCGGTGGGCCTGGGCGCCATGAGCGCGGTGATCCAGGTGGCGATGAACTGGGCGCAGAAGTCGGTCTCGCCGACCCGCGCCACGCTGATCTATGCCGGCGAGCCGGTATGGGCAGGCATTGTCGGGCGGATTGCCGGCGAGCGTTTGCCTGGCGTGGCGTTGATCGGCGGGGTGCTGATAGTGCTGGCGGTGGTGGTGAGCGAGCTGAAGATTCGTCGCCAGGATGAGGCCGAGGCGTTGCCGGGCGATGACGCGCGTCAGCGCGAGACGGGATTGTAGGGTCTGTATGAAAAGTCTTGAGACGAAGGTCAGGCAAGGCGAAAACAGCCGAGGAAGCGGAGTTTACGGGTTGTAAATGAGCATTCCGAGGCTGTTTTCAACGCAGCATCACCGAGTATCAAGGCTTTTCATACAGAGCCTAGCCCTCCTGCACATCCTCGGGGCTGCAAAGCAGCCCCACGGCTACGCGCTCACCCGCTATGCTTTGTAAAAAACTGTTATAAAAAAACAGCTTGTCACAGCACATTTGTACGATCCTGCAACTGCTTGCGTGTTGGTGATCATCCCCCCGGCACGTATGATCCTTGGCAAACTTCTCAGAACAGAACGCTATGTCATTGATTGTGCTATTGCTTCTGCCCTTCGTGGGCAGTTGCCTGGCGGCTGTCCTGCCGCACAACGCACGCAACGCCGAGTCCATTCTCGCCGGGCTCGTGGCCCTGGTCGGCACCGTCCAGGTGGCGTTGCTGTACCCTCAGGTGGCCGATGGCGGGGTGATTCGCGAGGAATTCCTGTGGCTGCCCAGCCTGGGCCTGAACCTGGTCCTGCGCATGGACGGATTCGCCTGGCTGTTCAGCCTGCTGGTGCTGGGTATCGGCAGCCTGGTGGCGTTGTATGCGCGCTACTACATGTCGCCGCAGGACCCGGTGCCGCGCTTCTTCGCCTTCTTCCTGGCGTTCATGGGCGCCATGCTCGGCCTGGTGATCTCCGGCAACCTGCTCCAGCTGGTGTTCTTCTGGGAGTTGACCAGCCTGTTCTCGTTCCTGCTGATCGGCTACTGGCACCACCGCGCCGACGCCCGCCGCGGTGCCTACATGGCGTTGATGGTCACGGGGGCCGGCGGCTTGTGCCTGCTGGTCGGGGCACTGCTGCTCGGCCATGTGGTCGGCAGCTATGACCTGGACAAGGTCCTGGCTGCCGGCAACATCATCCGCCAGCATGCGCTGTACCCGGTGCTGCTGCCCCTCATCCTGATCGGCGCCCTGACCAAGAGCGCGCAATTCCCCTTCCAGTTCTGGCTGCCCCATGCCATGGCGGCGCCCACACCCGTCTCGGCTTACCTCCACTCGGCAACCATGGTCAAGGCCGGGGTGTTCCTGCTCGCCCGGCTATGGCCTGTGCTGTCGGGCAGCGAGGAGTGGTTCTGGATTGTCGGCGGCGCCGGCGCCGCCACCCTGCTGCTCGGCGCCTTCGCCGCGATGTTCCAGAACGACCTCAAGGGCCTGCTGGCCTATTCGACCATCAGCCACCTCGGCCTGATCACCCTGCTGTTGGGCCTGAACAGTCCGCTGGCAGCTGTCGCCGCGGTGTTCCACATCCTTAACCACGCCACCTTCAAGGCCTCGCTGTTCATGGCCGCGGGGATCATCGACCACGAGAGCGGCACCCGCGACATCCGCCGTCTCAGTGGCCTGTTCCGCCTGGTGCCATTTACCGCCACCCTGGCCATGGTCGCCAGTGCCTCGATGGCAGGGGTGCCGCTGATGAACGGCTTCCTGTCCAAGGAGATGTTCTTCGCCGAGACCGTGTTCATCAGCTCAACCGCCTGGGTCGAAGCGGCCCTGCCGGTGATCGCCACCCTCGCCGGTACCTTCAGCGTGGCCTATGCGCTGCGCTTCACCGTCGACGTGTTCTTCGGCCCTACGGCCGACGACTTGCCGCACACGCCCCACGAGCCACCCCGCTGGATGCGCGCGCCAGTCGAACTGCTGGTACTCACCTGCCTGGTGGTCGGCATTTTCCCGGCACAATCGGTCGGCCCACTGCTGGCCGCCGCCGCGCTGCCGGTCGTAGGCGGCACCCTGCCGGAGTACAGCCTGGCCATCTGGCACGGCTGGAATGCGCCGTTGATCATGAGCCTGATAGCCATGAGCGGCGGCATCGTTCTCTACCTGCTGCTGCGCAAGCAGCTGCAGCGCGGTCGTTTCCCCCACCCGCCGCTGATCGAGCGCTTCAATGGCAAGCGCCTGTTCGAGCATGGCCTGGTCCGCTTGATGCTGCTTGCACGGCATCTCGAGCGCCTGTTGACCACCCGCCGCCTGCAGACGCAGTTGTTCATGCTGGTGCTGGCAGCCTTCATCGCCGGCCTGACGCCACTGCTGTACAGCGGCCTGAGCTGGGGCGAGCGGCCGAAAATTCCCGGCTCCGGGGTCTTCGTCGCGCTGTGGCTGATCGCCATCGCCTGCGCCATCGGCGCCGCCTACCAGGCCAAGTACCACCGTCTCGCGGCGCTGATCATGGTCGGCGTCTGCGGCCTGATGACCTGCATCACCTTCGTCTGGTTCTCCGCGCCTGACCTGGCCCTGACCCAGCTGGCGGTCGAAGTGGTGACTACCGTGCTGATCCTTCTCGGGCTGCGCTGGCTGCCGCGACGAATCGAAGGCGTCTCGCCACTGCCGGGCAGCCAGGACCGTGCCCGCCTGCGCCGCCTGCGCGACCTGCTGCTGGCGGTGCTGGTCGGCGGCGGCATGGCCCTGCTGTCCTACGCCATGCTCACCCGCCCCACGCCCAACGACATTTCCTCGTTCTTCCTCAGCCGCGCCCTGCCGGAGGGCGGGGGCACCAACGTGGTCAACGTGATGCTGGTTGACTTCCGTGGCTTCGACACCCTCGGTGAGGTCACCGTGCTGGTGGCCGTGGCGCTGACCGTGTTCGCCCTGCTGCGCCGTTTCCGCCCGCCCAAGGAGAGCATGCAGTTGCCGGCACAGCAGCGCCAGCTGGCACCGGACGTGGTCACCGACCTGGTCAACCCGCGCCATGCCACAGACACCGCGCTGGGCTTCATGATGGTGCCGGCCGCCCTGGTGCGCCTGCTGCTGCCGATCGCCCTGCTGGTGTCGATGTACCTGTTCATGCGCGGCCACAACCAGCCCGGCGGCGGTTTCGTCGCGGGCCTGGTGATGTCGGTGGCGTTCATCCTGCAGTACATGGTCGCCGGCACTCAGTGGGTCGAGGCGCAGATGAGCCTGCGCCCACTGCGCTGGATGGGCACCGGCCTGCTCTGCGCCACCCTAACCGGTGCCGGGGCGATGCTGCTCGGCTACCCGTTCCTCACCACCCACACCGCCCACCTGCACCTGCCGCTGCTGGGTGACGTGCATGTGGCCAGCGCGCTGTTCTTCGACATCGGCGTGTACACCGTGGTGGTCGGCTCGACCCTGCTGATCCTCACCGCGTTGGCCCACCAGTCGGTGCGTGCCTACCGCCCCGCCAAGTCCAGCCAAGCAGGAGCCGCCTGATGGAAGAAGTCATTGCAGTCGCCATCGGTGTGCTCGCCGCCTCGGGGGTCTGGCTGATCCTGCGCCCGCGTACCTACCAGGTGATCATGGGCCTGTGCCTGCTGTCCTACGGCGTCAACCTGTTCATCTTCAGCATGGGCAGCCTGTTCATCGGCAAGGAGCCGATCATCAAGGACGGCGTGCCCCACGACCTGCTGCACTACACCGACCCGCTGCCCCAGGCGCTGGTGCTGACCGCCATCGTCATCAGCTTCGCCATGACCGCGTTGTTCCTTGTAGTGTTGCTGGCTTCCCGTGGGCTGACCGGCACCGACCACGTCGATGGGCGGGAGCGTGACGAATGAGCGGGATGAATCAACTGATCATTGCGCCGATCCTGCTGCCGCTGCTCACCGCGGCGCTGATGCTGCTGATCGGCGAAAAGCACCGCTGGTTGAAGGCGCGCCTGAACCTGCTGTCCACCAGCCTTGGCCTGGGCATCGCCGTCACCCTGCTGATGTGGGTACGCACACAGGGCCAGGCCGAATCCATCGGCGTGTATCTGCCGGGCAACTGGCCGGCACCGTTCGGCATCGCCCTGGTGGTCGACCACCTGTCGGCGCTGCTGCTGACGCTGACCGGCATCATCGGCCTGAGCGCTCTGCTGTTCGCCCGGGCCCGCTGGGACGGTGCTGGCGCCAGCTTCCACGCGTTGTTCCAGATCCAGCTGATGGGCCTGTACGGCGCCTTCCTCACCGCCGACCTGTTCAACCTGTTCGTGTTCTTCGAGGTGCTGCTGGCGGCCTCCTACGGCCTGCTGCTGCATGGCTCCGGGCGGGCACGGGTCAAGGCCGGGCTGCACTACATCGCCATCAATCTGTTCGCCTCGTCGCTGTTCCTGGTGGGCGCGGCCATGCTTTACGGCGTGACCGGCACCCTGAACATGGCCGATCTGGCACTGAAAGTACCGCTGGTACCTGAAGCCGATCGTGGCCTGCTGCATGCCGGCGCGGCGATCCTGGCCATCGCCTTCCTGGCCAAGGCCGGGGTCTGGCCGTTGAACTTCTGGCTGGTACCGGCCTATTCATCGGCCAGCGCGCCGGTCGCCGCCCTGTTCGCGATCATGACCAAGGTCGGGTTGTACGCCATCCTGCGCCTGTGGACGCTGCTGTTTTCCGGCCAGGCCGGCGCCTCGGCATTTTTCGGTGGTGAGTGGCTGGTCTATGGTGGCCTGGCGACCCTGGCCGTGGCGGCCATGTCGATCCTCGCGGCGCAGCGTCTGGAGCGCCTGGCGGCGCTGAGCATCCTGGTGTCCGCGGGCACGCTGCTGGCCGCCGTCGGTTTCGGCCAGCCGATCCTCACCGGCGCCGCGCTGTTCTACCTGGCCAGTTCCACCTTGGCCCTGTGCGCGCTGTTCCTGCTGGCCGAGCTGGTGGAGCGTTCGCGCTCGGCCAACGAGGCGCCGCTGGAAGATGAAGAAGGCGCAATGCCTTCGCCGCTGGAGTCGCTGCACCCACCCAAAGGCATCAACCTGGACGACGAGCAGCAGGTGGTGATCGGCCAGATCATTCCCTGGACCATGGCCTTCCTCGGCCTTGCCTTCATCGCCTGCGCCCTGCTGATCATCGGCATGCCGCCCCTGTCGGGGTTCATCGGCAAGCTCAACCTGATCAGCGCGTTGTTCAACCCGCAAGGCATGGGCGTCAGCCCAGAGCAGCCGCTGGGCGTCGCGGGCTGGACCCTGGTCACCCTGTTGGTGCTGTCGGGCATGGCCTCGCTGATCGCCTTCGGCCGGGTGGGCATCCAGCGCTTCTGGAAGCCCGAGGAGCGCCCCTCGCCGGTGCTGCGTCGCTATGAATGCGTGCCTATCGTCATTCTCCTGGGCCTGTGCATCTTCCTCAGCCTCAAGGCTGAGCCGCTGCTGCGCTACACCCAGGACACCGCCGCGAGCCTGAGCACGCCGGAGGCCTACGTCAAGGCGGTGATGGCCACCCGGCCACTGCCCGGCCCGACCACCCTCAGCGCGGAGGCGCAGCCATGAGCCGACTGTTCCCTGCGCCGCTGCTGTCCGTCGCACTGTTCGTACTATGGTTGCTGCTCAACCTCTCGGTCAGCCCGGGCAACCTGCTGCTGGGTGCCGTGCTGGGCATCCTCGCGCCAATCCTGATGGCCCCGCTGCGCCCGCAGCACGCCCACGTGCGCCGCCCATGGGCAATCGCCAAGCTGATTGGCCGGGTAGGCCTCGACGTGATCCATTCCAACCTGCTGGTGGCTCGTGGCGTCCTGCGCGCGGGCAGTACTCCACCGCGCTCGGCGTTCGTGCACATCCCGCTGGATCTGCGCGATGCCCATGGCCTGGCAGCGTTGTCGATGATCACTACGGTGGTGCCCGGCACCGTCTGGTCTGAACTGGCACTGGATCGCAGCGTACTGCTGCTGCACGTGTTCGACCTTGAAGACGAAAAGGCCTTCATCGAACACTTCAAGCACACCTATGAACGTCCGCTGAGGGAGATCTTCGAATGAGCGGCCTGCTTGCTTATGCCGTCCTCGCCAGCCTGTTCATCTTCGCCATCGCCATGGGCCTGGCACTGATCCGGGTGTTCCGCGGGCCGTCCGCCCAAGACCGCGTGCTGGCACTGGACTACCTGTACATCCTGGGCATGCTGATGATGCTGGTACTGGGTATTCGCTACGCCAGTGACACCTACTTCGAGGGCGCGCTGCTGATCGCCCTGTTCGGCTTCGTCGGCTCGTTCGCCCTGGCCAAATTCCTGCTGCGTGGCGAGGTGATCGAATGAACGAAGCTATCGTACTGCCGTTCTGGCTGGAACTGCTGGTATCCACGCTGCTGCTGCTGGGCAGCCTGTTCGCCCTGATCGGCGCCATCGGGCTGGTTCGTCTGAAAGACTTCTTCCAGCGCATGCACCCGCCCGCGCTGGCTTCGACCATCGGGGCGTGGTGCGTGGCGGCGGCCTCGATCCTGTACTTCTCGGTGCTCAAGCAGAGCCCGGTGCTGCATGCGTGGCTGATCCCGATCCTGCTGTCGATCACCGTGCCGGTGACCACGCTGCTTCTGGCCAGGGCCGCGCTGTTTCGCAAACGCACCTCGGGTGAACACGTACCCGAGGAAGTCAGCAGCGGGCGTGACCGCGGCAACTGAGGCTCATGCCTGGCTCAGGCGCTGCAACTCGCGGCGTACCATAGAGGCAAACGGCGGCGGGCTCATCTGGTAGAGCTCGCCTGCAACCCAGGCCAGCCAGGCGCCTTGCAGCACCTCCCGGCGCGCCAGCAGGCGCTCGGCCTCCTCCACCGCACGCGCCTGGTGCTCGCGGTGAAAGTCTGCCCGCGAGCCCGCGCTGGGCTCGCCGCTCATTCACTGGCCTTGAAAGTGGTCAACTCGCCCTTGCGCCATTTGGCGACCTTGCCAGTCACGGCCTTGAGCAACTTGCCCAGGCCTTCCTGCACCTGTTGCTGGGCAGCGAACACCAGCATCACGCCATGCCCGTCGCGGAACACGATACCTTCGCCTTCCGGTACCGAGACGAAGGCGTAGTCGCCCTGGCCATAGACGTTCAGCTTGATCTCGCGAAAACGCAACTCCAGCTTGCCACCTTCGCGGCTGGGCAGCACCGCGGCACGGAAGTGGTCGCCTACTTTCAGTTCCAGGCGCTGCTTGTCATCGACCACCATGGCGTCTTCGGTGTCGATTTCGGCCATGTACAGGCCTTCCGGATTCTGCTCGGTGACATAGATGAAACGCCCGTGGAACAGTTTGACCAGTTGGGCGCGCAAGTCGCCCAAGGCGAACAACGCATGGGTATCCAGTGTACTGACTGCCAATGAAAGGCTCCTCACATCGATTGCAACGGCCACGCCACGGACACCGCAGGCGTCAGGTGGCAGGCACTGTTTAGTCATGGTCCGCAGGACCGTGAAACAAGCATCAAAGCGTCCTCGCGCAACGGCGCAGGCGCAACCAGGAAGTGATTCACCCAGCCACCGCCCGGCGACGCGAAGTAAGCTTCGGCTTGATTCCGCAAAGGAAACGTAATGTCCGACAGCAAAAATGCCGGAAAAGATGCGACAAACAACGCCAGTTCTTTGGCCAGAAAGGAATGCTGGTCTTCAGTCGCGCATTACAGGAGAGCAAATATGCACGAAAACACCGAAACCCGTCGAGAGGCACGTAATATTTCTGATCGGGAAATGCCTCGCTATATCGTCATCCCCGCAGGCAACGCGTTCTACCACATTGCCGAGCGCGATACCGGGCGCGTAAGGGGATTTCGCCAGTGCCACAAACAGGCCTGCGCACTGGCCCGGCATTTCGAGCGCTGAATCTTTCAGGCGGCGCTGCACCGCTGCAGCTGGGCCAGCCAGGCAGCCCGGCATTCCAGTGCTTCGGCGCGGCTGGCGAACGCCGTGCCACGGCGCTCGCCATCGACCAACACCACCCAGCATACCCGTTTACCTACGGCCTGCATTGATCGCGGCACACCGGTGCCGATCATGGCGGCTACATCGACTTGGCTATTCACCATTCCCTCCGGAATTTAATTAGCAACCTAACGATGTGCGCATGATACGACCAGCCCTGCCGGGGAAAAAGCGTCGCCTGGTACAGCTGTATTGCAGTAATGGCAACAAATCCGCTCAACCCAGCCCCGGATCTGGCCGGTAGCCCAGGCGCAGCCCACCCCAGTGCCGACCTTGGACGAAGATAGGCACGGACAGGTCGTGCATCAGTTCCCCTGTATCGCGGGTGTAGGTCTGCAACAAGACTCGCTGCTGATGACTGCCACAGCGACTGCCGGTACGATCGTCGAAAATGCGTTTGCTGCGACTGTACGCAGTGTCATGTGCTGGGTCGCCGGTCAAGGGTTGGTTGAAGACGTTATTGTGGGTGGGCACATAACCCTGCTGCGTACACGCGATGGCGTAAACCAGCCCGTCGTGCTGCACCAGCGGCTCCTGGATCTGTGGCAGCACGCTATCGGTGTAAGGGTCGAAGCGCGTAGTGAAGCGCTGTGGCTGCACGCCAGGGATCGGTCGGTAATGGCGATCGAACAGATCGTCCAGGCTGATCCGCCCCTTCTCGACATCTGCCTCGAACTGCTCACTGATCTGCCGAGCACCGGCCTGGGCAAGTTCGAAGACACGCTGGTGGTAGGCATCCAGCCCCACCTCGGCCAGGCGCTCGCTAATGTTCTCGACCTGTCCCTCCATCTGCACGGCCGCCTCGGCCAGGTGTCGAGTCTGCTGGTCACTCACCAACAAATCACCGCGCACCTGGGCCACGGCCTGGAACAGGTTGTCGAGTTGGGCCTGGTTGGTCTGCGTGCCCTGGGCAATCTCGCTGACCTGGACTTCGACACTGGCCGCCAGCTCGGCGATCTGCGCCAGCTGCCCACCAGTATGCTCGACCTGCTTGACCCCGGCGCCCAGCTCATCGGCCAACCCTCGGATCTGTTCCACCACTTGGGCAGTGCGCGCTTGGATGTCGGCCACCATCTGCCCGACCTCCTCGGTGGCACTGGCGGTGCGCCCAGCCAGGCCACGCACCTCATCGGCGACGACCGCAAAGCCACGACCGTGTTCGCCAGCGCGCGCCGCCTCGATGGCGGCATTGAGCGCCAGCAGATTGGTCTGGCTGGCAATCGCCTGGATCACCAGGGTGACCCGGGCGATATCCTCGCTACGCTGGTGCAGCGCCTCGATCAGCTCGCGGCTGGCACTGGCCCGCTCGCTCAGGTCACGCATGCGTTGTATCGACTCGCCCAGCACGGCGCTGCCCGCGACGCTGCTGTCATGGGCCGCACGTGCGGCGGTCAGGGCCTGCTGGCTGAGCTGGGCGGTGGCCTGCTCGGTGGTGATCATGATCTCGGCGCTGCCGACGATCTCCTGGGCCGCGCCCAGTTGCGACTGTACCCGCGCCGCCAGCTGCTGCACCGAATGGGCCACTGCGGCGGCGGACAGGGCATTGTGGCTGGTGCCGCGCGCGAGCTCTTGCAGCAGGCCATCGTCCTGCGCGGTGGGCGTAACCGCAGGCACTGGCGCACGCCGTCCACGCGGCAGCCACAGCACCAGCAGCGCCAGGGGCACGACCAGGTACAACGCCAACCCGGCATAGGCCATGGCGGCCAGCAGCGCGCACAGGGCAACACCCTGCAACAGGGCAACGCCAGCACCCGTTTGGCAAGGCTCAGGTCGAGGTGTTTCAACGGCTGACAGAGATCCTTCTCGCATCATCTTCGTGGTCCATCCGCGTGTCGTTATTGTGACGTCATTAAACGCCACTATAACGCCATTATCCATGCCTCCAGAGGGGCAAGACGGTCGCAGTTGATGCAGGGCAAGAAAGCAAGAAGGCCCCAGGGATCGCTCCATGGGGCCTTGCGCAAGGCGTTGGATCAGATCTGCCGCTGGTGGCGGTCGAGCTGTTCGTGACGCTCCTGGGCTTCGATGCAGTACTTGGTAGTCGGGCTGATCAACAGGCGCTTCAGGCCAATCGGCTCACCACTGTCGTCGCACCAGCCAAAGCTTTCGTCGGTGATGCGGTCCAAGGCCATCTCCAGTTGCGGCAGCAGGCGCTGGTCGCGGTCGATGGCATTGACCAGCCAGGTGCGCTCTTCCTCGACCGATGCCACGTCAGCGGGATCCGACGGGGTATCCAGGCTTTCGATAGCAGTGCGGCTCAGTTCGATGCGCTCGTGGGTTTCGACTTTCATCGCCTGCAGCAACGCGGTGAAATATGCGAGCTGCTCGGCATTCATGTAGTCATCGGCCGACATGGCCAGCAACTGTTCCTTGGTCATCGATTTCTCTATGAAAAATGTGCATATGGGCGATTCGGGTGCCAGCGACGCGACGGCGTCGACGGCGAAATTCTTCAAGCGCCAACCGGCACTCTTTTTACAGGGGGCGGAAGTCTAAGGTGCCAGGCGGCAGCGGGCAACATAAATGACGGAGGATTTGTCCGAAACAGCCAGGAATCCGCCTACTGGTGCGTTGCCTGCGCTTCACGACGAGGCACAGAAAAATATGTAGTAATAAATATTGGCTGCAACCACCCCCGCTCGCAAGCGTCGCAACGTCAGGAGGTATCGGGTTAATGACCAGAGCCGAGCGCAAACGCGCTTGATACAGCCTCGATCAGATAGGAGGCCTGGCCATGAATGACACAACAACTCGACGCTTTGTCCGCTCCAGCACGCTTCAATGCAAAGTTGCCCGACGCTTCGCCGATCGTCCGGAATTGCTCGATGCTGCGGAGCATATCCTGGCAGCACAATGGCTCCATTATCTGCCAGACGATACCCATGATCCAACGGGGCTCTATCTCGCCAGCCGGCAATCAAGCTCCAACAGCCTGTGGGTTCGCCCCTTGTCGCATGTGCTCACCGAGCGCTATTGCCTGGGCCGGACCCTCAACCTGACGATTGACGAAGATACCCTCACTACGCATGTCGATGCTGATCCCGCCTGGCAGGTGGACATCCCCTTGCATCAAGTGGAATTGCTGATCAATGACACTGCACCGTTTCTGCTCGATGTGTACCAACAATCCTTGGCGACCCATTGGAGCCGCTTCGACACCAGGGGTGAGACCCCGTGGCAATGGTATGCCGAAGACCTTCGCAACCGCTTTCTGGCAGCCATCGACGCCCATCAGAACGCCGGCAGCCTGTCTGATTTCGCCTTGGTCATCGCCAGGCTGGTGCATAGCCAACCTGATTCCGGGTACCGAAATTGGCAGAACACAGGTGGCTTGAGCGTCTCGCAGCTTGCCGTGGATTTCTCCGAGGTCGGGATGCTGGACAACGAACTGGCGAGCGCACTGTTGATCGAGCACCGCGATGCCGATCCCGAGCGCAAGGTGACCCTTCTCTACAGCCTGACAGGCAAGCTCCTGGCTTTCCCCTCCCGCCAGGACCTGTTGCAGGCCATCGCTCGATACTGGCCCGCAAGATCCCGAACCGCGTGCCGGAAAGTCAGCATCGGCCCGCCCGCGCAAGGCGACTTCGAAAGCATGGCGCTGGGCGTTCTGGAGCAGCAACTGCGCATCATCGACAGTCGTGCCGCAAGCTATCGGAGCAAGCTTGACGCCATCAATATGAACCTGGAACTGGACAGGCTCACCTCCATGCTGGACCTGTGCAGCAATACCGAATCCAGAGCGCGTAATACGTTGTCGGCCCAACTGCCCGACTGGCTGCGCGACGCGGGGAGCCAGCCCTTGTTGCGCTACAGCACGCTGCTGTTCGACGTCGCCCAGGCTCTCCATACCTCCAAGGGGCAGTTCTGGCTCGATGGGGTCGACAACGCCGTGGAGTTCGCCAACCGGAAACTTGCCGCACGCTTCGCTGCGGATCACCCGGGCGATCCGCTCGAACCTGAGCAGATCAGGATCATCAACTACCAGGTGATTGGCGCCGCTGCCGGGCTTCCTGGACTTGGCAGCATAGGCGAGGTGACCCCCGTCACCTTCTCTCTCGCCCGACTGGCCATCGCCAATGTCGGCTTGCTCAAACCGGGTCGGGTGGAGCTGCACTCCAATGATGCCGCGCCCTTGCCTACCTGGCTGACTGAAAGCTACCTGCGCGAAGTGGTCGAAGACCTGGATATCGCCAGCGCCTATCCAGCCATGCTGCGCAGCAAGTTGCTGGATGACAGCGGCCAGCGCGAGTGGCGCCAGCGCCAACTCTTGGCGCAACTCGGCAGCCAACTGCCGGCGCTGGCGCAAGAGCTGTATCTACGGGGGAAATTGCCGGACCCGGAGGTCGTCAGTCACATCAGCCAGTTGTTCTGCGACGCTGACGAGAATGATCCGAAGCGCTGGGTGATCAGACCGCTGGGTCTACTCAAGGCACCTGACTCGACAGTGGATCACCCACGCAACACCTGGCTCATAGAGCCCTATTCACCCAACGCTAACAGTTGCCTGCTGTACCGCCCCCTGCACCAGGACAGCCTGCTGCACTTCACCGATCGGCTGGCGCTGTTCGTGGCCATCAGCACCCCTGGCGCTGTGCAGGACGACCTGCTGCACCGTCTTCCGGCCGAGGACCGCAGATTCTATGCCCACGGTGGCTTCCTCGAGCCACATCTGTTCGTACCACTGGATGACACCAGTGCAGTCCCGTTCGGCACGCCCGCGCCGGTGGAACTGACATTCGAAGCACCTTCCAAAGACCTTGGCGCAGATCTCTACCTGGCTTGCGTCAACGAATCGATCCATGAGTTCGAAGAGCATGCCTGGACGAGCGCGCAGACCCGCTGGGCACGCTGGAAAGAGCTGGGAGGACTACTGTTCAACACCTTGCTTCCCCTCGCAGGAGGCGCACTGGGCAAAGTGGCCTGGCTGGCGCAGATGGAAGTGGCACTGGCCGATTTCATCGAAACGGATGCCGGGCAGGATTCCTCAAGGTACTGGCAGGCAGGGGTCAACCTGCTGCTCAATATCGTCATGCTGCTGGCTACACATGCTGATACTCGCCTGAGAGAGGAAAATGGTGAGGAACGCTCACTGGGGATGTCGGTCACGCCACCCATCGATACAGCGCCGGAACCAGCCGCGCCCGCCGTGGTAGAAGGTGTCTCTGCGATACATCTCGACTTCAGCTGGGGGCGCCCCACCCGCACTTTGACTGTTGCGCAAAGCACTAGACTGCACGCCTTGCAGGCGGATATCGATACCACCGTACTCGGGGAACCGTTGCCCAGCAGCAACCTGCGCGGCCTGTACCTGCATGAATCAAGGCTCTACACGGTGCTGCAGGGCAAGGTGTACCAGGTCATGCTCGACCTGCCTCGCAATCAACTGCGCATCGTTGGCCCTGACGAAACCCCAGGCCCCTGGCTACGGCGCGACGAAGTAGACCGCTGGCAACTGGATCTGAGCCTCACTCTGAAGGGTGGCATGCCACTGTCCGCACAGGTCCGAAAGCTGCAGCTGCAAAAAGCGAGCGCCCTGCGTACTGCAAACGAACTGATCAAGGCCGACAAGGACACCATCGACGCCAGGATTCTGGAACAGACCACACTGGAGAAGCTGGTCGCCAGCCCTCTCGACGATGCCCGCCTGCACACCTGCCAGGACAAGCTCGATACCCTCTCGGAGTTCTGGGCGACACACATCGAGCATCTGAAACAGCGCAACACATTGCAACCAGTGAAGGACTTCAAAAAAGTCCACGCCTTCGCACTGTATCATGAGAGTTTCTGCCAGCGCCTGTTGCGCAAAGTGCTGCACCTGCGCTATCGCCCTGATCGAGACCAATTGCTCAACGCTGCCAGCCTCCAGCAGGCCGGCGAGGTCCTCACCCCCGGGGACGTCAGTATCATCGCCGCCCGCCTGGACAGAATGGCCCCCCTGATAGACCGGATGATCGACAACAATCGACGCTTGCGTCACTGCCAGGATGAACTGAGCAAGCTGGCAAGCCCCCACCAGCCCGAGATCCGGCGATGGCGGGACTTCGCCGTCAGCATGCCGGCAACGCCGGAGCAGGAACTGATCCTGCGCTTCCTGCGGCTTGAAGGACTGCTCAACCGCATGACCCTGGTACACGGCCTGAGCGAGGAAGCGTGCTACTGGAGAGACCGCTTCTGGGGCAACTTCGAACTGGGTATCGCTCAGCGAGCCAAACTGTTCAAGCTGTCAAGCACCGATGACGAAATCACCACCAGACTACTGCGCAGCATTATCGGCCACCTCACGGCCGCATCCCGACAACTGCAAATCTTCACGGCACTGGTCAAGGACAGCGCGGCGTTACAGACCGCGCGGCAGATGAATGAACAAATCGACTGGCTGCTGGAACGAAACCGCGAGGACCTGAAAGAACTGCCCGACTATCCGCCGGTCAGCAGCCTGGGGCAACTGCGCAAGAAGGTACCCGGGCTGATCGAGACCAACGAACATGGGCTTCTGCTGGCCGATCCACGCAGCGACGATGCCAACACCGTCGATATTCCCGGCCCAGACGACAAGACACCCACGCGTACCTACCACCTCAAGCATGGCGACTGGGTGGAGCTCAAGCCCTCCCAGCCCGCCTCCCGCTCAACACAGTCGAGTCTCAAACGCCTTCTCAAGGACAGCGACGCATTGATTGCGCAGGCCCACGACGAGGTGGCGAGCCTGCAAGCGCAGTCAAGTCGCTATCTGCCAGTAGAGCTCCAGGAGAGCGTGCTCTATCAACGCACCCGCCTGCTCGAACGCGTCGATGCCATCGAGGCACGGCTGACCGAGATCAACGAAACCGACGACGCTCATGGCGGCAAGGATGCCGAACTGGTCGCCGGATCCCTACGGCGGCTGGCCGATGAGTTGGAAGGAACGGCTACACGCTTGCGCGTGTCAGCCGCACTCACGCAGAGACCGCGCATGGTTGAGCTCATGTATCTGGTGGATAACGGGCTCGTGCAGTTGCGGGCCGAAGGGGTACGCAGTCGACTGGCCAGGGCCAAGGGGCGGCCAGCCGATTTTCTCGACGAATACAGCATCAGCCACGAAGGCAAGGTGCTGTGGTACGCACACTTCCACTACCCATCGACGACCACCGCCAAGACAGACTTCACCGCTGGCCACCTGAAGACAGCAGCGCAACGGCATATGCCAGGCCAGCGCTACAGCGATGGCAGCGGTAACATCGTGGATGTATACCGTGCCCCGATTACCAGCGCGGCCGCCGCCAAGTACTTCTTCAGCCTTTAGACCAAAGGGGCGGCTGCGGCCGCCCCCCCGTCAACAGTCCTTGAATTGCGCCTCGCGCTTGGCGATGAAGGCGGCCATGCCTTCCTTCTGGTCCTCGGTAGCGAAGGCGGCATGGAACACCCGGCGCTCGAAGCGGACCCCCTCGCTCAGGGTGACTTCAAACGCCCGGTTGACGCTCTCCTTGACCATCATGCTCACTGGGATGGACTTGGCAGCAATGGTCGCTGCCACTTTCAGTGCCTCCTCCAACAGCTCGGCCTGCGGCACGATGCGCGCTACCAGGCCCGCGCGTTCGGCTTCCTCTGCCCCCATCAAGCGGCCGGTCAGGCACAGTTCCATAGCCTTGGCCTTGCCTACCGCGCGAGTCAGGCGCTGGGTGCCGCCCATGCCCGGCAGCACGCCAAGATTGATTTCCGGCTGGCCGAACTTGGCATTGTCGGCGGCGAGGATGAAATCGCACATCATCGCCAGTTCGCAGCCCCCACCCAAGGCAAAGCCGGACACCGCGGCGATAATCGGCTTACGCCGGTTAGCGATGCGGTCGGCGTCACTGAACAGGTCGTCGACGTAGATCTGCGGGTATTGCAGCTCGGCCATTTCCTTGATGTCGGCGCCGGCAGCGAAAGCCTTGGCAGAGCCGGTCAACACCACGCAGCCGATGTCTGGATCACGCTCGAGCTGGTCCAGGGCCTGGTTGATTTCACCAACGATCTGCGCATTCAGCGCATTGAGCGCCTGCGGACGATTTAGGGTGATCAGGCCGACCTTGCCGTGGATGTCCAACAGGATGGTTTCGAATGCCATGCAGACTGCTCCTTCAAAGATTGCGCGCAATGACCATGCGCTGAATGTCGCTGGTACCTTCGTAAATCTGGCAAACCCGCACGTCGCGGTAGATGCGCTCGAGCGGGAAGTCGCTCAGATAGCCATAACCACCCAAGGTCTGCAAGGCGTCCGAACAGACCTTTTCGGCCATTTCCGAGGCGAAAAGCTTGGCCATCGAGGCTTCCACCAACGCCGGGCGCCCGGCGTCGCGCAGGGCGGCGGCGTGCAGCACCATCTGCCGGGCCACGGCGATCCTGGTGGCCATGTCGGCCAAGCGGAAGGCCACGGCCTGGTGCTCGATCAGCGGCTTGCCGAAGCTTTGCCGTTCGTTGGCGTAGTCGCGCGCCACCTCGAAGGCGGCGCGGGCCATGCCCACCGACTGCGAGGCGATGCCGATGCGCCCGCCTTCGAGGTTGGCCAGGGCTATCTTGTAGCCCTGCCCTTCTTCTCCGAGGCGATTGGCCACCGGCACACGCACATTGTCGAAAACGATCTGGCAGGTGTCGGAGGCATGTTGACCAAGCTTGTCCTCGACGCGTGTCACCTGGTATCCCGGTGAGTCGGTGGGCACGATGAAGGCCGTGATGCCACGCTTGCCAGCGTCCGGATCGGTGACAGCGAAGACGATTACCACTCCGGCGTTTTGCCCGGAGGTGATGAACTGCTTGCTGCCGTTGAGCACGTAGTGGCCACCCTCCAGACGGGCGCGAGTCTTCAGGCTGCTGGCATCGGAACCCGCCTGGGGCTCGGTCAGGGCGAATGCGCCGAGCATCGCGCCACTGGCCAGCGGCGCGAGGAACTGCTGCTTCTGCGCCTCGCTGCCGAACTTGAGGACCGGCACGCATCCCACCGAGTTGTGCACGCTCATGATGGTCGAGCAGGCACCGTCACCGGCGGCGATTTCTTCAAGGGCCATGGCATAAGCCACGTAACCTGTGTCACTGCCTCCGTACTGCTCCGGCACCAGCATGCCGAACAGTCCCAACCCGGCCATTTCCTCGATGGCTTCTTTCGGGAAGCGATGCTCCTTGTCCCATTGCTCGGCGAACGGCTTCAACCGTTCCTGGGCGAACGCACGCACGGCGTCGGCGATCTGTTGTTGCTCGTCAGTTACCAACATGGTTCACCTCAGTACAGGCATTCGACGGCCATGGCCGTCGCTTCGCCACCGCCGATGCAAATGGCCGCCACGCCACGGCGCAGGTTGTTCTGGCGCAGCGCCGACAGCAGGGTCACCAGGATCCGCGCACCCGAAGCGCCGATTGGGTGGCCCAGGGCGCAAGCGCCACCATGGATGTTGACCTTGTCGTGGGGCAGGTCGAGATGCTTCATCGCCGCCAGGGTGACCACCGCGAACGCTTCGTTGATCTCGAACAGGTCCACCTCGGCCAGGTTCCAGCCAGTGCGTTCGAGCAGCTTGTCAATGGCGCCGATCGGCGCGGTGGGGAACAGCGCCGGGGTATCGGCGAAGGCAGCGTGGCCATGGATCAGCGCCAGCGGCTTGAGGCCGCGCTTTTCGGCCTCGGAGCGCCGCATCAAGACCAGCGCCGCGGCCCCATCGGAGATGGAGCTGGAGTTGGCGGCAGTGACAGTACCGCCCTCGCGGAAGGCAGGTTTCAACTGCGGGATCTTGTCCAGGCGAGCCTTGGGCGGCTGCTCGTCGTCCTTGATGACCCGCTTGTCCTTGCCCTCGGTGACCTCCACCGCAACGATCTCGGGCGCAAACCGACCGCTCTTGATTGCATCCTGGGCACGGGTCAGCGAAGCGATGGCGAAAGCATCCTGGGCTTCGCGGCTGAAAGCGCCCTTCTGCGCGCAGTCTTCGGCAAAGGTGCCCATCAGACGGCCTTTGTCGTACGCGTCCTCCAGCCCGTCCATGAACATATGGTCGATGATCTTGCCGTGGCCCATGCGATAGCCGCCACGGGCCTTG
The DNA here is from genome assembly GCF_002934345.1 of Pseudomonas sp. PONIH3. Classification (NCBI taxonomy): domain Bacteria; kingdom Pseudomonadati; phylum Pseudomonadota; class Gammaproteobacteria; order Pseudomonadales; family Pseudomonadaceae; genus Pseudomonas; species Pseudomonas sp. PONIH3. Next base: position 5,764,435 of record NZ_CP026386.1, on the reverse strand, counting down.
TCCAGCAGGTAGGGGGCGTTGGTCATGCTCTCCATGCCGCCGGCGACGATCACGTCGGCGCTGCCGGCGAGCAACTGGTCATGGGCCAGGATAGCGGCCTGCATGCCCGAGCCGCACATCTTGTTCAGCGTGGTGCATGTGGTGTGCTTGTCCAGACCGGCACCGAGCGCTGCCTGGCGCGCAGGAGCCTGGCCCTGGCCAGCCGGCAGCACGCAGCCGAACAGTACCTCCTGGACGCTGGCAGCATCGATACCGGCGCGCTCGACGGCGGCTCGGATCGCCGCACTGCCCAGTTGCGCCGCGGTCAGGCTCTTGAGGTCGCCCTGCAGGCCGCCCATCGGCGTGCGCACGGCGCTGACGATAACAATCGGATCGTTGGCGAGGGTCATGTTCAATCTCCTTACTTGGCAGCCATGCGCAGCGCTCCGTCGAGGCGGATCACCTCACCGTTGAGCATGCTGTTTTCGATGATATGGCGGACCAGTGCAGCGTATTCCTGAGGGCGGCCCAGGCGAGGCGGGAACGGCACGCCAGCGGCCAGCGAAGCACGTACTTCCTCGGTCATGCCGGCCATCATCGGCGTTTCAAAAATGCCCGGGGCGATCGTCATCACGCGGATACCGAAACGTGCCAGCTCACGGGCAGCGGGTAAGGTCAAGCTGGCGATGGCGCCCTTGGAAGCGGCATAGGCCGCCTGGCCGATCTGCCCATCGTAGGCGGCGATGGAGGCGGTGTTGATGATCACGCCACGCTCCCCTTCCTCGTCCGCAGCCCCTTCGGCCATGGCCGCAGCAGCCAGCCGCAGCAGGTTGAAACTGCCGATCAGGTTGACGTTGATGACCTTGGCGAAGCTGCCCAGGGCGTGCGGGCCATTCTTGCCCAGGACCTTTTCGGCACCGACGATGCCTGCGCAGTTGACCACCCCGTGCAGGCTGCCAAAGGCACCAACGGCGGCGTCGATTGCGGCTTGTACGGCCTGTTCGTCGCTGATGTCGGCCACCGCGAAGCGGGCATGGTCACCCAGCTCGCGCGCCTTCGTTTCGACGGCCTGGGCATTGAGGTCGACCAGCATGACCTTGGCACCAGCCTCGACCAGCATGGACGCAGTAGCGGCACCCAGCCCAGAGGCGGCGCCGCTGACGATGAAGTGCTTGTTCAGTAGTTGCATGATCGGCTTTCCTTTCAGGCGCTGACAGGGGTGATCTGTTGCGCTTGTTGTTTGGCGACTTCCTGGTTACGCAGGATGAAGCGTTGCAGCTTGCCGCTTGGGGTCTTGGGCAGCTCGCTGACGAATTCGATTTCACGGGGGTAGGCATGTGCGTACAAGCGCTGGCGCACATGCTGACGCAGGTCCTCTTCCAGCTCGGCGCTGCCTTGATAGCCGGCGGCCAAGACCACGAAGGCTTTGATCAGCTCAGTGCGCTGCGGATCCGGTTTACCGATCACCGCCGCCTCGATCACTGCGGGGTGCTCGATCAACGCGCTCTCTACATCGAACGGGCCTACTCGGTAGCCGGAGGTGGTGATCACATCGTCACTGCGCCCGACGAAGCTGACGCTGCCTTCCGGGTTCAACTCGACGGTGTCGCCGCTGAGGTAGTACTTGCCGACAAAGGCCTTGGTCGGTAGACCGTGGTAGCCAGCGAACCAGCACAACGGCGATTGCTCGCGATCGACAGCGAGGATGCCCGGCTGTCCGGCTGGCAGTTCCTGCCCCTGCTCGTCCAGTACCACGATGCGATGGCCGGGGATGGCGAAACCGGCCGCCCCCATGTGCACCGCATGTCGCAAACCATGGTGGTTGCACAACACCATGCCCAGCTCGGTCTGGCCGTAATGGTCGTGGATGGTGACCCCCAGTTCTTCGGCGAACCAGCGGATCACCTCTGGGTTGAGCGGCTCACCGGCACTGCTGACCACCCGCAGGCGCCCGTTGACAGGTGCCGAGAACTGCTCGCCGGCGGCAATCAGCAGGCGAAATGCGGTGGGAGAGCCGGCCAGGTTAGTGATACCCAGCTTGTCGATCACCCGGGCGCAGCTGTCGACGCTGAAGGGGCCATCGTAGAACGTGGTGGCATGGCCCAGCGACAAGGGACCGGTCACGGCGTAGTACAAGCCATAGGCCCATCCTGGGTCGGCCAGATTCCAGAAGTTGTCTTCTGGGCGCAGGTCGATGGCATCGCGCATGTAGCCCTGGAAGGCGACGATGGCGCGCAACGGCACTTCCAGCGGTTTGGCAGGGCCGGTGGTGCCGGAGGTGAACATCAGCAGGAACGGGTCGCTGCCCGAGCGCATGACCGGCTCGCAAACCTGCGATGCGCTGTCCATGCATTGCTGAAAGTCCAGTTCGCCACTGCGGGCGTTTACCGTGATGATGGTCGGGCAGCCGTGCACATCGTCCAGTTTGCAACGGTTAAGGCTGTCGGTCACAACGACGCGGGCGCGGGATTGCGCCAGACGGTGCTCGATGGCCTTGGGACCGAAAGCAGTGAACAACGGTTGATACACTGCCCCGAGGCGCCATGTGGCAAGCACCGTGACCAACAGCTCGGCCGTGCGCGGCATGAGCCCTGCTACCCGGTCCCCGGCACCCACTCCTTGAGCCTTGAGTACATTGGCGAAGCGGACCGCAAGGGATTGCAACTGATCGAAGCTGTAACGGCTGCTGTTGCCATCGCGGTCCTCGTGCAGCAGCGCCAGCCTGCCGCTGCCGACATGTCGGTCACAGCATTCGACACAGGCATTGAGTGCTTCGAGGTTGCCATGCAGCGCTGTCGCAACAGCTTCGCCATACTCGAACACACGAACAGCCTCGGCGTAATCACGCATCGTCGGACTCCTGGTTTGTTTTTTTTGGAGTTAACCATCGGTCCGACGATGTTCGCGCCGCTCGTCATCAGCGGCAATGGCCAAAGCTGTCAATCTGGATGACCGGTTTGGCCGCTGACGGGCTCACCCCAGGCCCCGCTCCCATCCTCGTATGAACTGCAAGCTCAGCTCGACCCTCAAGGCTTGGGTCTCCTCTGCCCGCTGCTCATCCAGCACCCCCTGCTCATCCTGGAACTGCGCGGTATCGAGCGTCCCACGGCGTGCCTGCAAAACCTGCTGGCGCTCGTTAACCCGTTGCTCCAAAGCCTCGAAGGCTGGGCGATAACGCCGTGAGAGAAAGCCTTGCCAGAATGGTCGCTGGCTCAGGTAGCTTGCCAATGCCCCCGGCGTTTCCAGGGCGCGCACCGTTCGCCGCGCCGCGAGCAGTTGATCTGCGCTCACACGATTGAGATCGGTGATACGCAGGGCGTGCGGCTGGCCCGGCAAGCGCAGCCATTGACGCAGGCCAACCCGATACCCCAGGCGAATGCCAGGGGCATCATGGACCTCGCGCTGAAGGCTGCGCCGCGCTGTATCCTGCCGGGCAATGCGCTGCACCTGTTCCAGGCGGAACAAGCTACGCCCCAGCGCATACAGCTCGGCGCCGGAGGTGGCGACCTGCGCCTGAGCAACCTGGTTGCGCAGGCGGCTCACCCACATCTGGCTGAAGCAGTCCATCACTGCGTTGTCGTTTACCGGCCGCTGCGCTGCGAGACGATACACCGTCGCCTGCAAGTCAGCGTCGGTGTCGATGGCCATCAGCAAGAGCCAGGCGTTTTCCAGGAGCTCTGCGCGAGGCCAGGCATAATCGGCAAGGGGTATCAGCCGTTGCAACAGGCCGATCAGCTCACCCCCTTCGGCTGTTGCCTGCAGGCGCTGCCAGCGCCGGTCTCGTGCCGGCTGGGCCGCCGCATCGCCGTCGACCCACCAGGCCCGGACGAGCACCGGATCGTCCACTGGGGAGCTCAATAGCTCATTTTCCTCGACGATGGCATCCAACGCCTGCAATCGCAAAAGGTCCAGGGAGCTCAAACGGTTGCCGTCTACCAACAAGGAGCGGCGAAACTCGTACGGCATCGCCAATACCTCGCCCGGCACGCCAACCAGTTGGTTGCTCCTCAAGTCCACCTGCTCAAGGAAGCCACAAAGCCCGATATCTCTCGGCCACTGCTCGAGGCGACAGTTTTGCAGGCGCAGTTGTACGAGATGCGGTAGCCGGCTAAAACTCATGGTCGTTTCCCCGAGGGGATTGTGGCTGAGATCGAGGTGGGTCAGCCGGCCCAGGCTCTGCAACCGTGTGAGGGAGGCTAAATCCGGACGTATGTCATTGTGGCGCAAGTGCAATTCCCGCAGCGCGCTGAGGTAACCGATACCCTCTGGAAGGCGCAACAACCGATTGTTGTTCATGTTCAATACCCGCAGTGCAATCAGCCCCTGCATGAACTGCGCAGGCACGTGAGTGATCGCGGTTTCATTGATGGCCAGCACTGTCAGGTGAGCGAACTCCAACGTGGCTGGGAGCTCGGGAAGACTGCTGATACGCGGGCCCAGAAGGTGCAGGCGCTGGCCAATCACTGCGCCTTGAGCATCCCGCACCAGCTCACCTTGCGCTCTCCAGGCTCGGCGCAAGTCAGCGGCAACGCGCATGCGCGATCGGCGCACGGCGTCGCTCAACGCCGCCGAAACCCAGCGATTGAGCGCCTGGTCCAAAGCCTCATGGTCATCCTGGAGGTCGGCCAGTATTTGGTACGCAGTGCCCCTGCCCCGGAGCAGGCGTTCTATTTCGGCATCCAGCTGAGCATCCTGCAAGCCGGGGAAATACCGTTGCAGGCCGCGCCGTAGCACCTCCCGCGCACTCCCTCGCCCCGGTTCGCGGCCGCTGAGCAGATACCCCACACGGCCATCCTCCAGCCGCCTGCCGGGGTTGAACCAGCGTGGTTGTGCTGGCCAGCCCAGCAAACGCGAAATACCGTCACCCGTTGCAGGCACTTGACCGACGATCTGAGCACGCAGTTGCACTGCCCGGTCGCCACTGTCCACACCCAACTCGGCTAATTGCCGGGCGGTGAGCGTCTCGCATATGACAGAAAAGATATCTGCTGACCTGTCATGCGCCAGCGCCAATGGTCGACCATCGCTGCCGTAAACCAGGAAACGTCCCTGGCTGCGCACCATCACCTTGCAGGCCACCGCATCATCAGCGGCGACGATGCTGCCAATCAGACGCCCGTTCACCGTCCCCTCACGCAACTCCAGGCTCACCGAGATGGGATCACCCTGAGCCAGTAACGCCATCACCAACGCACCGGTTTCATCACTGTAGGCGCAGGTCAGGTACAGGCCTTCCAGCGCACGGCTCAGGCGCACCACACGCAGCAACGCAGCGGCTCGGCTGGCAAGTTCCAGGTGCAGCCTGCCAGTGGCAAGCGATTGGCTGCGCTGTGTCGCATCTGCCTCTGCCGCCAACTCACGGGCATAAGCCACCGGCAGGCCAGGAAAGTCCCGCACGAGCACGCGTACCAGCTCATCGTCGCTGGCAGGCCACGCTGTCAGGTGCTCCAGCAAGGGGCCACGCAGGGCATGTTCATGGGCAAGCACGTTGCTCATTCCGCTACCGACCTGCTCTTGCGCTTCGCACCAGCGGAGCAAGGGAATATCCCCTTGCGGCAGTTGGCCGCTGCGAACGTGGGCAAAGAACCGGTCAACGCGCGAATCCTGCTCGAAACGCCGCAGGGTCTCCCTGAGGTTCACCGGCACGACACGGTTCTCGACCAGGATACCGCGCAGTTCATCCTGGTCGACGCCTGCCACCTGCAGGATCTGCCGGGCCCTGGCCGAGTCAATGGCAGGATGTTGCGGCCAGAGGGTATCAAGCATGCGGGCGCTGTCCTGCCAGTCCAGTGGTTGCTCGCACATCAGTTGCCAGCAGCGCTCACCGTTATGCAGCACTATCGGGCCATAGGCATCAGCACGCAGAGGGTGACGCAGACGATAAAAGCCATTTGGCTCCTGCCGGTGCACCTCGAAGTAACGCGTCCCTGAGCGCATCCAGCATTGCGTGCCTTGACGATACAGGCCATCCGCGCCCAGGCTCGCGCCTTCTGGGCGGGACTGGTAGGGATCGAGGTCCCCAGACCATAGGCGCTGTCCCCTCGCGCCGAGGCTCACCGGTTGCAGGGTATCGAGCAGGCCACCTTGCAACAGTGCAACCCCTGCCACCACGGCGCTGCCCACCGCCACCGTTTCAAGCACATTGAACAGGTGCTCCAAGGCTTCATGCTGGTGCCCTTCGCTCAAGTCGGCAACGCCTTCATAGATGTCGGACAGCGTCTGGACCAACAATTGCCCCAGCAAGATCGCGCCGACCACCGGGATGAATAACCCGGCCAGATTGACCAGGCTCATGCCGGCCGACGTCCACTGTTCAAAGCGCTCGCGTGCGGCCTGGGCATCGGCTTGCGCCGTTGGCACGAGCAACAGGCGTGCATCATCTTTCACCCGTAGCACCTGCTCTGCGGCCATCCTGGCAAACACGCTCCCTTGAACAGTCCTCGCCTGCACCCGCAGGTCGGGAACCTGATCCTGCAGCCGCAGTTCAAGCGTACGCAGGAAACCTGCCCTGTGCCGCAAGCTGATCAACTGGCTGAAATGCTGCCGGTAAGCCGGCGCTTGCAGCAACATGGCAAGGGCCTGCTCCAGCACGGCCGCGTCGCGAAAATAGCGCAGGGCCTTCACCGGATCTGTCGGCAGATAAAGCACGATCCCCTGAGACTGACCGTGCTGATCTTTCAATTCGATCAGCATGCCGTCAGCAACAGGCTGCTCCAGCACCTGCAACAAACCTGGGTAAGCCCTCAGCCCGATGTGCAGCAGACCTATTTCCTCATCGAGTACCCCACGCAAGGCGCTTTCGCCGAAAGCGTCTATTTCGCCTTGCAACACAGCGATCTTGGTGGCAAGCCGCAAACCTGAACGTTTGTGATCGGCCAGCAGCTCCTCGGTCGCGGGCGAAAAAACCTGCGCCAGCAAGTCCTGATAGCGGCTACCTGCATCCAGCTCCCGACAGCCTGCGACCAGTTCGCCGGACTCGCCCGAAAGGACAGCGTCCGTGCCTGCAAGCACCAGGCCTGTACCTTTGTAATAAGTGCTGTGCGCCGGGAAGTTGCTCATCAGTTGCTGCAGCCCGTTACGCCGGCTCTCGCTATAGCCGTAACTGGGTAACGCCTGGCCTGCAAGCGTGTCGAAGCGGGGCGTCACGACCCGCCATTCAAGTTCGGCAAAGGTCGTACCTTCGGGCAGTGGTTGCCTGAGCAACCCGCTGAAGTGCCGTTCGGCGAACACCTGCAGCGATTGCAATTGGGCAGTAACAGCCCGCAGCCGCGCCTGGCTTGCCCGATGTTCCTTGAAGCGCGCCCGTAGATCTCTGATCTGGGCCAGCGAAGCCCGGCTCAGCCAGTCGGGTAGCCTGGCGCGTATGAAGTCATGCGTAGCACTGGTGATTTTCTGTTCAGTCGTACGTTCCGCGGTTGTGGTCATGGAGTCTCCTTGGTTGACGGTAGCGACCCGTCAATGCTCCCCGACCGCCGACGCTAAACGCAGAAGGAACTGCACCTCTTTTTGCTTCACGTCACGCGAACGGCGCCGAGCTGCCCCATCATGCGACGGGGCGAGGAGCGCCAGTCACCCTGCGCTCCTGACGCAGGGTGTAAAACGCCCCCTCGCCACGCGTCCCAGGTTACCGCCCACGGTATCGCGGCACGCCTTCATAAGCAGCGTCGATATCCGCGCTCATGTCACTCCCATTGCTTCCTGGGTCAGCCGCAACACGAGCGCCTCGATCGCGGCCCTGCGCTCGGCCGTCAGCCTGTCGACCTCGACCAGATAAGCGCCTTCGCCACCAGCGGCGAGTCCGCTCAATGCTTCCAGACGTTCCGAGAATGGTTCCTCAACTGCGCTGAATGTCGCCGGCTGCTCGCGTTGCAGATACTCTCGCCAAAAATCGCGCTGGGTCACGAAACGCACCAATTGGTCACTGCCTTCCGCTTCACGTACCGCAGCAGCGGCCACGGCCAATTGCTGCTGGCTGACATCTGCAATGGTGCTGAACTGCATCGTCCTTGGCTGGCCTGGAAGCTCCAGTTCGACAGCCAAACCAGTCCGGTAGGCCAGGCTGACCTCGATTTCGTCGACAGTCTGCCCTTGCGCCACGCGAGCCTGCACATCCTCCCGGGCCAAACGCTCAACCTGTTCAAGACGGAACAACTGCCTGGCTACGCGCAAGCGAGTCAGCCGTGCGGCCACAGGCTCATCCTGTTGAAGCGCCTGGCGCAGGTACAATCGTACCTCCAGGGCACTGAAACAGGCCGCCACACTATCGGCACAGGTTCGCGAGTCAGCAGCCAGGTTGAACAGTTCTTCACGTAACACCGTATCGCTGTGCATCGCCTCCAGCATGGTCCAGACCCGCCGCCCCAGATCAGCAGGAATGAGTTGATAATCACGGGTGCTGGTCAGCTCCTTCAGCAACCCGAAAAACTCGTCGCTGCCCCCCTCGCCCTGAAGGCCATCCCAATGTGCTTCGCTGATACCACGCCGCGGCGCCTCGACCAACGCCAACCATTGCTCACGTGCTGTGGCCACCGCCGGCAGTTGCGCGTCCACGGCGGCCCCCACTGCGCCCGCAGCCAGCATGCGCTGCCTGACAGCATTGGATAACGGATTGCCGGACAACCTGACGGCCATTCGCAAAGCCTCGGGGGCTTCGAGCAGCATCTCGGGTAGTGCGCCAATATGGTTATCACGCAAGTCGACAAGCTCCAGCAAACGGCAACGGTGCAGTTGCGCAGGCACCGTCTGCAAATTCGCGCCTCGCATGTGCAGTTCGCGCAAGCGGCCCAGCGCATCCAACTGCAGAGCAATTGCTCCCAAGGGGTTGTGGTTCAGATCGAGGATGCGCAAGCGTGTGAGATTGCCAAGGGCGGCAACCCCCGCTGCGGTCATGCGGATCTGGTTGCCAGCCAGCCGGAGGTTGGTCAGATGAGACAGATGCATCAATTCGGCAGGCACCTCGGTCAGGCGATTGTCACTCAGGTTCAACCAGCGCAGCTGAGAAAAACAGCGCAAGAAGGTGGCGGGAACATGTTCCAACGCCAGGTCACTGAGTACCAGTTCAGCCACGTGGGCGAAGTCGGTGTCGACCGGGAGCTCGGGAAGACTGCGTAAAGGTACGCCTGTCAGGCTCAGGCGCATGCCCTGAGATGCTCCGTGCTGGTCGACGATATGCTCGCCGATCAGGCGCCAGCTGCGTCGCAGCTCGTCTGCGACCAACAGGCGGGCAGACTGGCTGGCAGTGGTGCGCGTGCCTTCCACCCAACGCGTCAATGCTTCACTGAACCTGTGATACTGCTGTTCCTGCCGCAACAGATTGCCCAACGCCGATCCCGGCTGCTCCAGCAAGATGCCCAGAAACGTTTGCACTTCCTGGTCATTGAAGCCTGGATACAGGCTTCGAATGCGTGCACGCATCAGCTGCTGGCCGGCATTGCCCCCTGCGCCCCTGCCGCTGAGCAAGTAGCCAACGCGGCCATCGGGCAGGCGCCGAATGGGGTTTTGAGGCGCGCCAACGTCACGGGCACCCAACAATTCAAGCAAGGCCTCACGCCCTTGCGGCAGCCAGCGCTGCAGCGTCAGGCGCATTTGAGTCAACGCCTCGTCGCCATGCCAACCGAGGCGTCGTCGGTCCGCGACTGGCAGGCAGGCCAGCAACGCTTCGTCTAGCTCAAGTGGCCCTGGCGCCCTCGCTTGCGACTCGGTGCCGGTCACGTCATACAGGCGGTAGCGACCGTTGTGCCGGACCATCACCACATTCACGCCAGCCTGTTCCGGTTCAGGCAAACACGCCAGCCGGCGACCGTCAGTTGAGCCCTCGCGCAGTTCCACTTTTGTTGCAGCCGGCCAACCGGCGTGCTCGCGCAAGAGGCAGAAGACCAACTCATCCAGACCTGGGTGATGGCTGCCAGCCAGGTACAGCCCTTCACGCATGCGGGTCAGCCTGGCCACCTGCAGCAGCTGGCGCGCATGCTGTGCCACCGCCAACGGCAGCCGCGCCTGAGTGCGCAGGGCGACACGTTGCCCAGCCGTGATGTGTTGTAGAACATGCAATGCATACGCATCAGGCAAACCCGGGAAATCGCGCTGGATAAGCCAGCCAAGGGAGTCTGACTTCAGATAGCGACCAGCCAGGTAATCGAGCAACCGGGGCCGCAGGCTGGCGGCACGCTCGGCAACCTGCTCCACCTGTTCATCTCGCGACAGGGTTTGCAGCCCCAGATCGTCCAGGCACCATTGCCACAACTCACTGTCAGACCTGCCGAGATGGGCAAAGAATCGCTCTATCCGATCATCTGCGCTAAAGCGCTCCAAGGTGTCGCGTAACGCCACTGGCAACGGGCGCTTCTCCACCAGCAAGCCGCGTAAATGCTCCTGGCTCACGTCCGCCACCTTGAGCACCTGGGCGACTCGCTCGCTCCCTAACGCCGAGGAGGCTGGCCAGAGGCGTTGCAGCAGCATCTGGGCCCCCTGCCACTCAAGCGGCCGCTCGCTAAACAATTGCCAGGAAACTTCATTGTTACGCTCCAGAGAAGGACCAAACGCGGTCTCATCCGTGGGGTCCTGCAAGCGCCAGGGGCCATGCTCACCCAGGGCACGCACCCGCCAGTACTTACCACCGTGGAGCCACCAATGCCGCACGCCATCGGTGTGCAAACCATTGTCCAGTTCGTAAAGCGTCGCGCTCGGCCGCTCGCCCTGATAACGCGACAGGTCATTTGACCAAAGCCGTTGACGGCCCGCGACGTTGTTGATGGGCTCCAGCCCATCGACGAAGGTGCTCCGGACAAAGCCACGCGCCACCAGCGCTCCCCCCGCGGCCACCGCGGCAGTTACCGCCAGGTTCTCGGCAACCCCTAGCAGATGCTCGAGGGCTTCATGCTGATGGCCCAAGGTCCAGTGCCTGACTCCTTCGTAAACTTCCGACAGTGTGTGCGTCACCATGTCCGCCAACAGCAACGCGCCAATCGCCGGCACGAACAACCCGGCCAGGTTGAGCAGGGCCAACCCTGCCGACGCCAGAGATTGCTCACGTTCCAGCGCTTGCCTGGAGTCCGCATCAGCTGTCGGCACAGCCAGGAAGCGCGCATCTTCGCGTATCCGCTCCAACTGCTGTAAAGCCAGGCCCTCGAACTGCCCCTGCGGCAGGTTGGCGAACGTCGGCTCAAGATCAGGGTCCTCATCGGCCAGCCGCTTAGCCAGCGTGGTGAGAAATCCGGCCCGCTCGCGCAGCGAGATCCGTTGTACAAGCGCCGCACACCGAGCAGGATCCTTGAACATTTCAACCAGCTGGAAGTTGATCACACGCCAGGAAACCAGATGTCGGAGGGCAGCGTGGGCATCGTCCGACAGCACCAGCAGCACGCTGCCTGCATGCCGCTGGTCGTCGCTACCGAGCTCCACAACCAGCGCCGCATGCAAAGTGCAACCCAATACTTGCAACGGGCCACACCGCACTGTCCGGCCGTTCTGAAGCGTGCCTGCCCGCCCCGCCACCACATCGCGCACAATCTGGGCTTCGGCTGGCGGCAAAAGGCCCCGGGTGGCGGCTATCTCGAGCTGCAGGGCAAGGGCTTGGCGAAGGCTGTTGGCCAGGGATTGCTGGAATGCAGGAGTGAACAACTGGGCCAGATGCTCCTGGTAACGTGCGCCCACATCAGTCCTGCGGCAGACACTGACAATCTGTGCAGCGTCACCGAGGGCAATCCGTTCCGGCACGTCGGTGCCCGGAATTGGCGGATAAACCAGTGCCGTTTCCATGTAGAAAGATTCACCTTTTGCAAAATTCTGCATCAACCTCTGCAAAGCGGGCACCTTCACGAAGTACGACTCATCCGTGGGGAGTTTTCCCGTTTCCACCTTGAACCTGCGACGCTGCTCCCGCCAGTTCGCGCTGTCGAGGTCCAAGAGCACAGATTGCTCCTGGTAGAACGCCTCCGCCAGCAAGCGCCGGGCAAACGTATCCACGGGTTCCAACCGCCTGAATACAGCCGACACTTCAGCCTGGCTTCTGAGGTGGGCCTTATAGGCATCGCGCAACGCCATCACTTGGGCGGCACTGGCCCGCCTCAACCAGTCCGGCAATACCTCACTGAGAAAGTCATCAGTCGGGTGTTCGAGCTTTGGGTGCAGTGGCGCCTGTTGCATGAGGGTCGATCCTGTGGCTGGAAACCCTCAACGCTGAAGTATCTGCCCGCTCCACTGCAGACGGAATCAATTGCCAGCGTGGCGCGCCTGGATCACAGCGCGGTACTGCCCCGGGTTGCACCCGAACCACTTGCGAAAGGCCTTGTAGAACGAGCTGGCATCGGCAAACCCCAAACGTTCGGCGATCTCGCCCATCGCCGGTTCCGCGCCCACCAGCCAGGTAGTGGCGAGCTCACGCCGCACACTGTCCTTCAGCCTTTGGTAGGTCTGCCCCTCTTCGGCAAGACGCCTGCGCAGGGTCGAAGCAGACAGGCACAGGCTTTGCGCCAGGCTATCCAACGCCGGCCACTGCGCGGGGGCCTGGCGCAGCAGGTCGGTGCGAATACGCCGTGCCAAGCTGGTCGGGTCGCGATAACGCACCAGGATATTACCCGGTGCTTGAGCGAGAAAGCGCTGCAACTCCTGCTCGCTGCGCCGCAACGGTAGGCCGAGACAATCTGCTGGGATGATCATGCGTGTCCGCGGACGGTCGAACTGCAGGTTCTCGGAGAACATGACCCGGTAATCATCACAAAACGGCGGTTCGGCGCAGCGCAATTCGATGCCCAGGATAGGGATGCGCCGCCCGGCCAGCCAGCAGGCCACGCCGTGCACGATCATCCAGAAGGTGAAATAGGTGAAGGCTCGACGCGGCTCGGCGCGCGGTTCATCAATGACCAGTTGCGCCAACCCCTGTTGCCGCACCAGGCACGGCTGCAGATCTTCGAGCATCAGTGCAAGAAACTTCAGCGCCATCTCGAGACCGTCGCCCAGAGTTTGCTGCGCCATGCTCGCACGGCACATGAACGCCAGGCTGCCGGTACGCAGCCCGCGAGCATCCATGGCGAAAAACTCGTCGTCGCAACGGCGGGCCAGCAAGCGCCAGAGGCGCGCATAGGATTGCGCGGCAACACGCGCCTCGGGCAGGTACAGGGCGCCAGCATCGATACCGGCACGTGCCAGCAAAGCAGCATCCGCTTCGTCGCCACGGCAGGTCTGCAACAGGGCCTCGCGCACCAGTTGCATGGAAATCGTGTCTTTCGTGCTCATCGGTTGATCCGGGGCGATCCAACGGCCATCTTAGGCCGCTGGACCGAAAATGCCAGCCTCAGGCCCTCGCACCAGGTACGACCAGCGCAACACACGATCATGCCGCCAGCCCTAGGAAAGCCTGGATCAGGCGCAATTCGCGGCGCCGCTCAAGGCAGCCGATCATGTGCCGGTTGAGCAGCCCCTCGCCAGCCAGGGGCCTGGCCACTACCCGCGGATCATGAGCCAACTCCACCGACGATACGATACCGATGCCCAACCGTGCCGCCACCGCTTCGGTCACGGCCTCCCGACTGTCGAGCTCCAGCAGCACACGCGGCTGCACCTGCACCAGGGCGCAGGCCTGGTCGAAGGTGCGGCGGGTAATCGAATTCGGTTCACGCAGCACCATAATCTGTCGGTCCAGCGCGTCGATGGCCAAGTCGTCTGCGGCCCCAGCCAAAGGATGGTCAACCGGCAGCAAGGCACACAGGCGCGAGTCTCCCAGGCTTTGCAGGTAGAGCCCCTTGCGCGGCTCAACCTCGGTCAGTAGCGCCACGTCGGCGTGCTCGGACAACAACGCGGCCAGGGTTTCCTGAGCATTGCCCAAACGCAGGTTGACGGTAATGCCTGGGAAGCGGGCACGCAGCTGGGCCAGCATTGGCATCACCCGGTGCGGCCCGTCAGCGGCCACCTCCAAGCGCCCGGTGAGCAGTTGGCGATTGGCTTCGAGCATGGCCTGCGCCTCTTCAGCCATGCCGAACATGGCACGGGTGATCGCGGCCAGGCGGGTACCCTCCTCGGTCAGTTCCACCCGCCGCGCAGTACGCCGCAGCAAGGTGATCTGGTAGTGCTCCTCCAGCGCCTTGACGTGCCCCGTCACCGCCGGCTGGCTGATGAACAGACGCGCAGCGGCACGGGTGAAACTGCCTTCACGGGCGACAGCATCGAAGGCACGTAGCTGGAACAGGTTCATTAGTATCGGCCTTAGTTATAGCTCGGATAACAACAAACAATTTGATTGATGAAAGCCCGAATTGCAACCTAAGCCCCGTAGTTCCAGACCACCGCTTGTGAGGAATAACGGAATGAGCAACGCCCCGATCCTGCTGACCCCCGGCCCCCTGACGACCTCGTCCCGCACCCGCCAAGCCATGCTGGTGGACTGGGGCTCCTGGGACCGCGACTTCAACCAGCTGACCGCCAGTGTGTGCGAGCAACTGCTGGCAATCATCAATGGCAGCGCCAGCCACCACTGCGTGCCCCTCCAAGGCAGCGGGACCTTCGCCGTGGAAGCGGCCATCGGCACCCTGGTCCCGCGTGACGGCAAAGTGCTGGTCCTGATCAACGGTGCCTATGGCCAGCGCCTGGCGAAGATCTGCAAAGTGCTGGGCCGTCCCTACAGCACCTTCGAAACCGCCGAAGACCAACCAACCACCGCCGCCGATGTCGACCAGCTGCTGGCCGCCGACCCTGCCGTCACCCACGTGGCACTGATTCACTGCGAGACCAGCACCGGCATTCTCAACCCACTGGCTGAGATTGCCCAGGTTGTCCAGCGCCACGGCAAGCGCCTGATCATCGATGCCATGAGTTCGTTCGGCGCGCTGCCGATCGACGCCAGCCAGGTGCCTTTCGAAGCGCTGATCGCCGCCTCGGGCAAGTGCCTGGAAGGCGTGCCTGGCATGGGCTTCGTCTTTGCCGAGAAAGCCGCCCTGGCCGCTGCCGAGGGCAACGCCCATTCGCTGGCCATGGACCTGCACGACCAGCACGTTTACATGGCCAAGACCGGCCAGTGGCGCTTCACCCCACCGACCCATGTGGTAGCCGCCCTGCACGAAGCCCTGCAGCAGTACAACGAGGAAGGTGGCCTGCCAGCGCGCCACCAGCGTTACGCCGACAACTGCAAGACCCTGCTCGACGGTATGGCCGCCATAGGCCTGCGCAGCTTCCTGCCGGCCGCAATCCAGGCGCCGATCATCGTCACCTTCCACGCGCCGAACGATGCCCGCTACCAGTTCAAGGCATTCTACGAACGGGTCAAGGCCAAGGGCTTCATCCTCTATCCGGGCAAATTGACCCAGGTCGAGACCTTCCGCGTCGGCTGCATCGGCGTGGTCGGCGCCGATGGCATGCAGGCCGCCGTCAATGCCGTGGCCGAGGTGCTGCGGGAAATGGAAGTGCTGGACATCTGACACTTTGCCCATCGATCTCAAGGAAAACGCGCACATGAACTACAGCAATCCCACCCAGCTGCAAGCCGCCATCCTCGACTGGGCCGGTACCGTGGTCGACTTCGGCTCCTTCGCCCCTACGCAGATTTTCGTCGAGGCCTTCGCCGAATTCGACGTGCAAGTGTCCATCGAGGAAGCCCGAGGCCCCATGGGCATGGGCAAGTGGGACCATATCCGCACCCTGTGCGATGTACCCGAGATCGCCGAGCGCTACCGCAAGGCGTTCGGCCGCACACCGACCGATGATGACGTGACCGCCATCTACGAACGCTTCATGCCGCTGCAGATCGAGAAGATCGCTGTGCACTCGGCGCTGATCCCGGGTGCGCTGGACACCCTCACTGGCCTGCGCAAGGGCGGCCTGAAGATCGGTTCCTGCTCGGGCTACCCGAAAGTGGTGATGGACAAGGTGGTCGAGCTGGCCGCGCAGAACGGCTACGTGGCCGACCATGTGGTGGCCACCGACGAGACCCCGAACGGCCGCCCCTGGCCAGCTCAGGCCCTGGCCAACGTGATCGCGCTGGGGATCGACGATGTGGCGGCCTGTGTGAAAGTCGACGACACCGTGCCGGGTATCCTCGAAGGCCGCCGCGCCGGAATGTGGACTGTCGCGCTGGTGTGCTCGGGCAATGCCCTGGGTCTGACCTGGGAAGGTTACCAGGCCTTGAGCGCGGAAAAACTGGAGAGCGAGCGCAAGCGTATTCACGCGATGTTTGCAGGGTCGCGCCCGCACTACCTGATCGACACCATCAACGAGCTGCCCGAGGTGATCGCCGATATCAACCGGCGGTTGGCCAAGGGGGAGATGCCGCAGGCTTGCTGATCGTCCGCGTGATGGCCATCGCCGGCAAGCCGGCTCCCACAGGAGCCGGCTTGCCGGCGATGAGGCATCTTCAGACCGCCCGGTTCAGCTTCACCCACGAGGCAAACTTGTCGATGAACCCCTGCAGGAACGGCCGAGTCTTGTCACTCAACTTGCCACTGTCATCGAACAATGTTGCAGCACCGCCGATGTAGGCCTCGGGCATTTGCATGCACGGCATGTCGAGGAACACCAGCGACTGACGCACGGCATGATTGGCACCAAACCCGCCGATCGCCCCGGGCGACACACTGGCCACCGCCGCCGGTTTGCCACCCCATACGCTCTGCCCGTAAGGCCGCGATCCGACGTCGATGGCGTTCTTCAACCCGCCCGGCACCGAACGGTTGTACTCCGGGGTGACGAACAACACCGCGTCACTGCGACGGATCTCGTCGCGAAAATGCTTCCACGCCTCGGGAGCGCCCTCGGCCTCGACGTCCTCGTTGTACAACGGCAAATCGCCGATCTCGACGATCCTCAGGGCAAGGCTGGACGGCGCCAGCTCAGAAAGCGCGCGGGCCACCTTGCGGTTGAAGGAGTCCTTGCGCAAGCTGCCGACGACAACCGCTACCGAATAAACCTGGCTCATGGCGTTTTGCAACCTCTGCTCTGGGAATGGGACCAGTTAGTTATAGATGACCGTTCCTCGGCTTCACGGTTTTTTTCCATTCGGCTGAAAACTTCCCAAGCATTTCACTGGTCTATGCCTACAGACATTTCCTACACGATTCAGAGGTTTCCACCTAAATGGCAGCAGTAATGGTCGGCCAGTTCCACGCCCGTGACGCCGAAGGCCGCATCTACCCCGTCCACGAGTTCCAGGAGTCCACCCTCCAGGCCGACGGCAGTATCCTCGGGGCCCCGGTCACCAGCTATCGCCTGGCCATCGGCGATCGCGTCAACCATCTGGGCGACGACCGTTTCGAACTGGCCCAGACTGGCGTCGAGATCATTCGTATTCCTTGACGCAGTCGACGGTGTACAGCGTTCCCTCGCGCTGCAGGCCATGCACATCGGCGACGAAGCCAGGGAAACCCTGGTCAAAGGCTCGGGCGCAGTCCAGGTAGACCAGGATCGAGCGGGTCACCTCAGTGAAGCGCTCGCCGGGCATGATCAACGGGATCCCGGGTGGATAGGGCACCAACATCACCGCCGCCACCCGACCCAACAGTTGCTCGATCGGCACTGCCTCGACTGACCCACGCACCATCCGGTCATAGGCATCGGCGGGTGTCATCGCCACCTCTGGCAAACGGGTGAACAGCAGCTTGAGCTGTTTTGAAGTGGCATTGCCACGATAGAAACCATGCAGTTGCTGGCACAAATCGCGCAGCCCTAACCCCAGGTACCGTGATGGTTGCTCCACCACCACACTTGGCAGGCAGTCGGCCAGCGCGGTATTGGCGTCGTAGTGGCGTTTGAACTCCAGCAGCTCGGTGAGTAGTGTGCTCCACTTGCCCTTGGTGATCCCCATCGAGAACAGCACCAAAAAGCTGTACAAACCGGTCTTCTCCACTACCAGCCCGCGCTCCCAGAGAAACTTGCCCACCACCGCCGCAGGAATCCCATGGCCATCCGTCGCCCCAGCAGCGCCTGGCATCACCAGGGTGACCTTGAGCGGGTCGAGCAATACATAGTTCTCGCCAAGCCCACCGAAACCGTGCCACTCGGCGCCCGGCTGAAGCAGCCAGTCCACCGCCGCCTGACCCTCGTCGACGTGCGTCGCTGGCGGCTGCCAGATACTGAACCACCAGTCATCGACGGCGAGGTGCTCGCGCAGATTGGCCAGCGCCCGGCGAAAGCTCAGGGCCTCGTCGAACATCTCCTGCAACAGCGAACGCCCCGCCGGGCCTTCCATCATCGCCGAGGCCACGTCCAGCGAGGCGAGGATGCTGTACTGCGGCGAGGTGGAGATATGCATCATGAATGCTTCGTTGAAACGGTCGCGGTCCAACTGGCGGCTGGCACCGTCCTGCACATGGATCATCGAGGCCTGGCTGAAGGCCGCCAGCAGCTTGTGGGTGGAATGGGTACTGAACAGCAGCGGCCCGTCGTCGCCACGTGGCGTACCCATGGCATAGCGGTCGACGAAGAATTCATGGAAGGCGGCATAGGCGAACCAGGCCTCGTCGAAGTGCAGCACCTCGACACTGGCACCCAGGGCCTGCTTGATCATCCCGGCGTGGTAGCACAGGCCGTCATAGGTGGAGTTGGTGACCACGGCGAGCTTGATCTTCGCAGGCTTTCCCTGGGCCAGCGGATGGGCCTGGACCTTCGCTTGGATAGACGCCGGGCTGAACTCGCTGAGCGGGATCGGCCCGATGATGCCCAGCTCATTGCGCTCCGGGCACAGGTAGATGGGGATGGCGCCGGTCATGATGATCGCGTGCACCACCGACTTGTGGCAGTTGCGGTCCACCAGCACCAGGTCCCCGCGCCCGACCATGGCATGCCAGACGATCTTGTTGGCGGTTGAGGTGCCATTGATGACGAAGAAGGTATGGTCGGCACCGAAGTTGCGTGCCGCCCGTGCCTCGGCGGCGGCCAGCGGGCCAGTGTGGTCGAGCAGCGAGCCCAGCTCCGGCACCGAGACCGACAGGTCCGAGCGCAGGGTGTTTTCACCGAAGAACTGATGGAAGGCCTGCCCCACCGGGCTCTTGCGGTAGGCGACGCCACCGCCGTGGCCCGGCGTGTGCCAGGAGTAGTTAGATTGCGCGGTGTGCTGTACCAAGGCCTTGAAGAACGGTGGCAGCAGGCCATCGAGGTAATTGTGCGCGGCCCGCGCCACCTGGCGGGCGAGAAACGGCACTGTGTCTTCGAATAGATAGAGAATGCCGCGCAACTGATTCAGCTCGCCCATGGCCTCGGCGGGTGCATTCTCCAGAGTGACCTGCTCGCCCAAGGCAAAAATCGGCAGGTTGGGTGCCCGCAGCCGGGCCAGGCGGATCAGTTCCGCCATATTCTGCAACAGGCGGCTGTCGTCGCCGACACCCTCGGCGGCAATCAGCATGCAGGCCAGGCCGTGATGGGTGGCGGCCACCAGCCGTGCTTCGGCCTGATCGGCGACGGCGAGGATGGCGAAGCCGTCACGGGCCAGTTCATCGGCGATGCCGCGCACTCGCTCGCCGGCGACGGTGTCGGCCTTGATGGCCCGGTGGACGATGAGGATCGGGAACTGCAGGTCCTTGTACATCGGGCGGCTACCTCTGCGGGTAATTTCCCTCAGGGTAGTCGAGTGTGATGCTGTCATCGCCAGGCCGGCTCACAAGGTGCAGCGCTGGATGCGGTCCCTGTGGGAGCTGGCTTGCCAGCGATGGGCCGGGCCTGCCTTCGAGTCAGCTGGCGGCTGGCTCGGTCAATGCCTGCCACATCGACGGCCCACCCGCCGACTTGGCAATGGCCGCCAAGCGTTCGGCATGGGCCTCGAGTTCTTCCTCGCTGGCCAGGATCACCCGCCCCGGCGCACGCCCGACAATACGGCGAATCTCGCTACCGGTTGCCCCTTGCCCATCCTCGTCACCCGCCCCTTCGCCCGCCAGCGACAGGCTGGTCTGGCCACCGGTCATCGCCAGGTAGACGTCGGCCAGCAGTTCCGAGTCGAGCAGTGCGCCGTGCAGCTCACGGCCGGAGTTGTCGATGCCGTAGCGTTTGCACAGGGCATCGAGGCTGTTGCGCTGCCCCGGGTGGCGCGAGCGCGCCATCATCAGGGTGTCGAGGATCGGGCAATGCTGCGAAATATCGGCACGATCCTGCTGGCCGATCAGGGCGAACTCGTTGTTGATGAAGCCAACGTCAAACGCGGCGTTGTGGATGACCAGGGTGGCGCCCTGGATGAACTCGAAAAACTCCTCGGCCACATCGCCGAAACGCGGTTTGCCGACCAGGAAGGCGTCGGTGATGCCGTGGACGTTGATCGCGCCCTCGTCACTCTCACGGTCGGGCTGCAGGTAAACGTGGAAATGCCGCCCGGTCAGGCGCCGGCCCACGACCTCGACACAACCGATCTCGATGATGCGGTGGCCTTCGGCCACTGGCATGCCGGTGGTCTCGGTGTCGAGGATGACGAACCGTTTGTCTTGCTGCTGCTCCACGCGGGGACTCCAACTGGCGGTGCTTGAATTCGGGGTGGGAGTATAACGAAATCGGGGCCGTTTTGCGGTCATCGCGGGGCAAGCCCGCTCCCACGCAGCCAGCAGTCATCTCGTGGGAGCGGCGATGCGGCGACCCGACTTGCCCCGCGATGGCCCGCAACACGATCAACGTTGCGCGCGAACCTCATCAACCCCACGATTGGCCAACTGGTCGGCACGCTCGTTGCCCGGATGGCCGATATGCCCACGGACCCACTTCCAGGTCACCTTGTGCCGGTTGACCTGTTCATCGAGCTGCACCCACAGGTCGGCGTTCTTCACCGGCTCTTTCGCGGCGGTCTTCCAGCCACGCTTCTTCCAGTTGACCATCCACTCGTTGATGCCCTTCATGACGTACTGCGAGTCGGTGGTCAGCAGCACCTCGCACTCGCGCTTGAGCGCCTTGAGGCCCTCGATCGCCGCCATCAGTTCCATGCGGTTGTTGGTGGTCTCGCGCTCGCCGCCCCACAGCTCCTTCTCGACGCCCTTGTAGACAATCAGCACGCCCCAGCCGCCCGGGCCAGGGTTGCCCTTGCAGGCACCATCGGTGTAGATCTCGACGCTATCGCTCATGTACCACTCATGTTCAGTGCTTTTCGGATTCGGGATGGGTGGCGCTGCGGTTGACCTTGGCCAGCGGCAGCGGCAGCAGCTTGCCCATCGGCTCACGGCGCTCCAGGCGCAGCGGCCGCAGGCCCACCACCATCTTGCGCGCCACCAGCAGGTAGACACCGCCACCGGCAGTCTGCCAGCCACCGGCCACGCGCTCCCAGCCAGCCAGGCGCTGCTGCCAGGCCGGCGAGGCAAGCGGCGGACGATAACACCCGAAGCGGCGTTTCTCCAGCGCGAAGCCCAGCAGGTTGAGCCAGTCGCCGACCCGCGACGGCGAGATGCAACGGGCCTTGCGCAAGGCCCCGTGGCTAAAGAAATGGCGCACGCCCCAACTGCTCCAGGGGTTGATCCCGATGATCAGCAGGTGGCCCCCCGGGCGCACGGAACTGGCCGCCTCGCGCAGCAGCCCGTGAGGGGACAGGCTGAAGTCCAGGCCATGCTGCAGCACCACCACGTCGGCGGCGTGCTCCGACAACGGCCAGGCCTGCTCCTCGCAGACGATTTCCACCCCCGGCAGCGGCGCGCCCAGGCGCACGTTGCGCTGCACCTGCGGGGCGTTGGGCGGAGGTTCGGCGCAGGGGCCGTAGTGCACAAGGTAGCCACCGAAGAAGCGCCGCAGCTCTTCTTCGAGCAACTTTTCCTCCTCCTTGAGCATCAACTGCCCAAGAGGCCCATCGAACCAGTCGCGGGCCAGGCGGATCAGCTCGACCCAGTCGGGGTCGGCCTGGGCGAAGGCTTGGTCGGTCATTGCGTTCTCCCTCGAAGGTTCTCCGCTCGCGCCATCGCGGCTAAGATGCCCTCAATGTCCAGGCTTGGCGATACGGATCCGCACATGATACAGATCGATGCCCTACCCGCTTTCAACGACAACTACATCTGGTTGTTACAGGATACTGCCAATCGCCGCTGCGCAGTGGTCGACCCCGGTGACGCTGCGCCGGTGCGCGCGTGGATGGAGCAGCACCCGGACTGGGCATTGGAGGCAATCCTCGTCACCCACCACCACCATGACCACGTCGGCGGCGTCGAAGCCTTGAAAGAGACCACCGGCGCCCAGGTGTACGGCCCGGCCAGCGAACGTATCCCGGGCCGCGATATCGCCCTGGCAGACGGCGCCCGCATCGAGGTGCTGGGCCTTGCCTTCGACGTCCTGGCCATGCCCGGCCACACCCTGGGGCATATCGCCTATTACACTGCGCAATCGCCCACACCGCTACTGTTCAGTGGCGACACCCTGTTCGCCGCCGGCTGCGGCCGCTTGTTCGAAGGCACGCCCGAGCAAATGCACCATTCGCTGCAACGCCTGGCGGCGCTGCCCGCCGAAACCGAAGTGTACTGCGCCCACGAATACACCCTGAGCAACCTGCGCTTCGCCCGTGCCGTGGAACCCGACAACGAACACGTTCGCCAACGGTTCGAGGACGTTACCCGGTTGCGCGCGGACAATCGCATCACCTTGCCCTCGAGCATCGGCCTCGAGTGCCTGACTAATCCGTTTTTACGTACCGCTGAAACATCCGTTAAACAAAAAGCAGACGAATGGAAGGGACATTCCAACCCTAGCCAAGCCACTGTTTTTGCTGCCTTGAGGTCTTGGAAGGACGTGTTCTGATAACCCGAAGATATATCGCATCATAGGCTCTATGGTTGACCCGGCCGGGAGCGGTTTCTAGAATCGCCCAACTTTTTTGCCCGGATAACCGTCCCAGCCGATGTCTTCCCGTAGCCGCAGAACCTCTCATTCGGTCGCCCTGACGCGACTGGCCCAGATCAGTGCACTGGCGCTGGCCGCCACCCTGGTCGGCTGCCAGAGCACCCGTCAGCTCGACGAAGCCGACAGCGTTCGCGCGCACAATTACCAGGCGCGGATCAAGCACAAACCGGCGCCGCTGGTGGCCAAGCCCAAGGAACAGGCACCGCCACAGGACGTCTGGGAGCGCATGCGCCAGGGCTTCGCCCTGCAGGACGGCATGGACGTCAACCCGCGCATCGAACAGCAGCGCCTGTGGTTCGCCAGCAACCCGTCGTTCCTCGAGAACGCCGGCGAGCGAGGCAGCCTCTACCTGCACTACATCGTCGAGCGCCTCGAAGAGCGCGACATGCCGCTGGAGCTGGCCCTGCTGCCGGCCATCGAGAGCGCCTACAACCCGATGGCCTACTCCCGGGCGCACGCCGCCGGCATGTGGCAGTTCATCCCGTCCACCGGGCGCCACTTCAACCTGCGCCAGACCAACTTCTACGATGGTCGGCGCGACGTCACCGCCTCGACCAACGCCGCGCTGGACTACCTGAACCGCCTGCACGACATGTTCAACGGCGACTGGCTGCTGGCCCTGGCGGCCTACAACGCCGGTGAGGGCACGGTCAGCCGCGCCATCGAGCGCAACGAGCGCCTGGGCCTGCCGACCGACTACTGGAACCTGCCGCTGCCGCAGGAAACCCGCGACTACGTGCCCAAGCTGCTGGCCCTGTCGCAGGTGGTCAACACCCCGGCCGCCTACGGGGTCAACCTGAACCCGATTGCAAACGAGCCGTACTTCGAAGCTATCGCCATCAACGACCGCCTCGATCTGTCCCGCGTGGCCGCCTTCGCCGACATCGACGAAGACGAACTGATCCAGCTCAACCCCGCCTTCAAGAAGCGCATGACCGTGGACGGTCCGCAGCAACTGCTGGTGCCGACTGCCAAGGCGCAACTGCTCAGCGACCGCATGTCCAACCTCAAGCCCGAGGAACTGGTCAGCCTGCAACCGAACAAGGCCGTGTTCCAGGCCGCCCTGGCCGAGGCCAAGGCCCCCGCAGCGCGCAGCTACCGGGTCAAGCGTGGCGACAACCTGGGCAGCATCGCCAAGGCCAACCGGGTGTCGGTCAAGCAGCTGCAAAGCTGGAACCGCATCCGTGGCAACAACCTCAAGGTCGGCCAGGTCCTGGCCCTGCGTGGCGGCAGCGCGCCGAGCGCGGCAGCCAACCGCGTGGCAGACTCCAAGCAGCGCTCCACCCAGTACAAGGTGCGCAAGGGCGATTCGTACTACCTGGTGGCCAAGCGTTTCAACGTCGAGATGAAGCACCTCAAGCGCTGGAACCCACGCACCGGGCACGCGCTCAAGCCGGGCCAGACCCTGACCGTCTACCTGGCACGCTGATATCTCGCTCGCGGGGCCTGTCCTCCTCCCACGCCAGTCGCGATCGGCGTGGAGTGGGCTGGCCCCGCGATGCTTTGAAGGCTGAAGCAAAGCCCCGCGCCCTACCCTTTTTCCATTCCAGACAAGCTGTTACTGTACCCCGAACCAAGCCCAACGCCCTCTGGATCGGATGCCGACTTGATACGTCCCCTCCTGCTGTCACTCAGCCTGGCCTTGAGCTTCCCCGCCGTCGCGATGGTGAGCGAAAGCCACGGATACGCGCAGTTCGGCACGCTCAAGTACCCGGCCAGTTTCACCCACTTCGACTGGGTCAACCCGCAAGCCCCTAAAGGCGGCACGTTGCGGGCCATGGCCTTCGGCACCTTCGACACGCTCAACCCCTACACCTTCAAGGGCTCGAGCCCGGTCACCACGCCCAACTTCCTGCAGTACGGCATCAACGAGCTCAACGAGCCGCTGATGGTCGGCACCGGCATGTACGACCCGTCCGGCGACGAACCCACCTCCAGCTACGGCCTGATCGCCCGCTCGGTCGAGTACAGCGAGGACCGCAGCTGGGTGGTGTTCAATCTGCGCCCCGAGGCGCGCTTCCACGATGGCGTGCCGATCACCGCGCAGGACGTGGCGTTTTCCTACCGCACCCTGCTCAAGGACGGCCACCCGATCTACCGCACCAACCTGCAGGAAGTGGCCCGGGTCGATATCCTCGGGCCGCTGCGCATCCGCTTCGTATTCAAGCGCGCCGGCAACCCGCTGCTGATCCTGCGCCTGGGCGAAATGCCGGTGCTGCCCAAGCACTACTGGGCCAAACGCGACTTCAAGGCCACCACCTTCGAGCCGCCGCTGGGCAGCGGCCCCTACCGCATCAGCGAAGTGCAACCCGGTCGCCGGCTGGTGTTCGAACGGGTGAAGGACTACTGGGGCAAGGACCTGGCGGTCAACCGCGGCAAGTACAATTTCAAGCGCGTCGAGTACGAGTTCTACCGCGACGCCACCGTGGCCTTCGAGGCGTTCAAGGCCGGTGAATTCGATATCTACATCGAGCACCAGGCGAAGAACTGGGCCAACGGCTACAACTTCCCTGCCGTGCGCCGTGGCGAGGTGATCAAGGCGCAGATCCCGCACAAGATCCCCACGCAAACCCAAGGCCTGTTCATGAACAGCCGCCGCGCCGCGTTCAGCGACCCTCGGGTGCGCCAGGCGCTGGGCCTGATGCTCGACTTCGAGTGGACCAACCGCGCCCTGTTCAGCAGCGCCTACCGCCGCTCGACCAGCTACTACCCTAACAGCGACTTCACCGCCAGCGGCCTGCCCACCGGCAAGGAATGGCTGCTGCTCAAGCCATTCCGCGACCAGCTGCCGGACAAGCTGTTCACCGAGCCCTACCAGGTCAGCCACACCCACGGCAGCGGCATCAGCCGCCCCGCCCTGCGCCAGGCCCTGGGCCTATTCGCCCAGGCCGGCTGGAAGCTCAGCGGCCAGCGCCTGGTCGACGGCAAAGGCCAGCCGTTCAGGCTGGAGTTGCTGCTGGTGAACCCCAACCTCGAACGCATCCTGCAACCTTATGTCGAAAATCTGGCCAGCATCGGCATCGATGCGCGCTTGCGCACCGTGGACCGCGCCCAGTACAAACAACGGCTCGACCAGTTCGATTTCGACATGATCCTGATGACCCTGAACCAGACCCTGAGCCCGGGCCTCGAGCAGTGGCTGTATTTCCACTCAAGCCAGGCCGCCACCAAGGGCAGCAAGAACTATGCTGGCGTGAAGGACCCGGTGGTCGACCACCTGCTCGACACCTTGCTCGCCGCCCGCAGCCGCGATGACCAGATCGCCGCCGCGCGCGCCCTGGACCGCGTGCTCTCATGGCAGTACTACATGATCCCCAACTGGTACCTCGACAATCACCGCCTGGCCTACCGCAACCGGTTCGCCTTCGTCACCACACCGCCCTACACCCTCGGGCTGAACAGCTGGTGGATCAAGAAGACTTCGGAGAAAGCCAAATGACGCCGACCCTGCGCCGCCTGGCCGCTAGCCTGCTGCTGACCTGCCTCACGCTCCCGGCCGTGGCCGCCCCGCAACACGCCCTGACCCTGTACGGCGAGGCGCCGAAATACCCGGCCAACTTCAAGCACTTCGAGTACGTCAATCCTGACGCACCGAAGGGCGGCACCTTCCGCCAGTCCAGCTTCGGCGGCTTCGACAGCCTCAACCCGTTCATCAACAAGGGCGTGCCCGCCGACAACGTCGGCGCCATCTACGACACCCTGATGCGCCAGAGCCTGGACGAACCCTTCACCGAGTACGGCCTGGTGGCCGGCAAGATCGAAAAGGCCCCCGACAACAGCTGGGTGCGCTTCTACCTGCGCCCCGAAGCACGCTTCCACGACGGCCACCCGATGCGCGCCGAGGACGTGGTGTTCACCTTCAACGCCCTGATCAAGGACGGCGCGCCGCTGTACCGCCAGTACTACGGCGACGTCGCTGAAGTGGTCGCCGAAGACCCGCTCAAGGTGCTGTTCAAGTTCAAGCACAACAACAACCGCGAGCTGCCGCTGATCCTCGGCCAACTGCCGGTGCTGCCCAAGCACTGGTACCAAGGCCGCGACTTCGACCGCGGCAACCTGGAGATCCCGCTCGGCAGCGGCCCATACAAGGTCGCCGAGGTGAAGGCCGGCCGCTCGATCCGCTACGAGCGGGTCAAGGACTACTGGGCCAAGGACCTGCCGATCAACCGCGGCTTCTACAATTTCGACGTGATGACCTTCGACTCCTACCGCGACAACACCGTCGCCCTCGAAGCGCTCAAGGCCGGCCAGTTCGACTACGGCCTGGAGGTGAGCGCAAAGAACTGGGCCACCGCCTACGACGTGCCCGCCGTGCGCGACGGCCGGCTGATCAAGGAAGAACTGCCCAATGGCAACCCCGTCGGCATGCAGGGTTTCATCTTCAACCTGCGCAAGCCGATGTTCCAGGACATCCGCGTGCGCCACGCCATCAGCCTGCTGCTGGACTTCGAGTGGACCAACAAGCAGCTGTTCAACGGCGCCTACACCCGCACCGGCAGCTACTTCGAGAACTCCGAAATGGCCGCCAGCGGCCTGCCCAGCCCCGCCGAGCTGAAGATCCTCGAGCCGCTGCGCGGCAAGGTGCCGGACGAGGTGTTCAACGGCGCCTTCCACAACC
Organism: Pseudomonas sp. PONIH3; assembly: GCF_002934345.1. NCBI lineage: Bacteria > Pseudomonadati > Pseudomonadota > Gammaproteobacteria > Pseudomonadales > Pseudomonadaceae > Pseudomonas > Pseudomonas sp. PONIH3. The sequence continues at coordinate 5,737,071 of NZ_CP026386.1, read as the reverse complement.
CGGTCACCGACGGCAGCGGCATGATCCGCGACCAGCAGCGCCAGGCATACAAGCTGCTGCAGGAGGCCGGCTGGAAGGTCGTCGACGACAAGATGGTCGATAAAGACGGCAAGCCGATGACCATCGAGTTCCTCCTGGCCCAGACCCAGTTCGAGCGCGTGCTGCTGCCGTTCAAGCGCAACCTCGCGGACCTCGGCATCAACCTCGAGATCCGCCGCGTGGACGTTTCGCAGTACATCACCCGCCTGCGCTCGCGTGACTACGACATGATCGTCGGCGGCTTCGCGCAATCCAACTCGCCCGGTAACGAGCAACGTGAATACTGGAACAGCGCCGCCGCCGACAACCCCGGCAGCCGCAACTTCATCGGCCTGCGCGACCCTGGCATCGACCAGCTGGTGGAGCAGTTGATCAACGCCGACTCCCGACAGAGCCTGATCGAGCACTGCCGCGCCCTGGACCGCGTGCTGCAATGGGGTTACTACGTGATCCCCAACTGGCACATCAAGACCTGGCGCGTGGCCTACTGGAACCATATCGGCCACCCCGCCGTATCGCCCAAGTACGACATCGGCATCGACACCTGGTGGATCAAGCCCGACGTCACGCCCGCGGTAAGCGAAGCCGCCGCACCGGATGAGGCCAACTGAGATGCTGGCCTATATCCTGCGGCGCCTGCTGCTGATCATCCCCACCCTGTTCGGCATCCTCATCATCAACTTCATCATCGTCCAGGCCGCCCCCGGCGGCCCGGTGGAGCAGATGATCGCCAAGCTCGAAGGCTTCGACGGCGCCACCAGCCGCATCGCCGGTGGCGGCGCCGAAGTCTCGGTGGCCGGCTCCAACTACCGTGGCGCGCAAGGCCTGGACCCGGCGCTGATCGCCGAGATCGAGCGCATGTACGGCTTCGACAAGTCGGCGCCCGAGCGGCTGTGGATCATGGTCAAGAACTATGCCCAGCTGGACTTCGGCAACAGCTTCTTCCGCGACGCCAAGGTCATCGACCTGATCGCCGAGAAGATGCCCGTGTCCATTTCCCTCGGGCTATGGAGCACGCTGATCATGTACCTGGTGTCGATCCCGCTGGGGATCGCCAAGGCCGTGCGCCACGGCAGCCACTTCGACGTGTGGACCAGCTCGGCGATCATCGTCGGCTACGCCATCCCGGCGTTCCTGTTCGCCATCCTGCTGATCGTGCTGTTCGCCGGTGGCAGCTATTTCGATTGGTTCCCGCTGCGCGGGCTGACCTCCAACAACTTCGACGAGCTGAGCACCACCGGCAAGGTCCTCGACTACTTCTGGCACCTGGTGCTGCCCATCACCGCCCTGGTGATCGGCAACTTCGCCACCATGACCCTGCTGACCAAGAACAGCTTCCTCGACGAGATCAACAAGCAGTACGTGGTCACCGCCAAGGCCAAGGGCCTGAGCCGCACCCGCGTGCTCTACGGCCATGTGTTCCGCAACGCCATGCTGCTGGTGATCGCCGGCTTCCCCTCGGCGTTCATCGGCATCTTCTTCACAGGGTCCCTGCTGATCGAGGTGATCTTCAGCCTCGACGGCCTGGGCCTGATGAGTTTCGAAGCGGCGATCAACCGCGACTACCCGGTGGTGTTCGGCACCTTGTTCATCTTCACCCTGCTTGGTCTGGTGGTGAAGCTGATCGGCGACCTCACCTACACCCTGGTCGATCCGCGCATCGACTTCGCCAGCCGGGAGCACTGACATGGCCCTCTCTCCCCTCAATCGCCGGCGCTTCGAGCGCTTCAAGGCCAACCGCCGCGGCTGGTGGTCGCTGTGGATCTTCCTGGTGCTGTTCGTGCTCAGCCTGGGCGCCGAGTTCATCGCCAACGACAAGCCGATTGCCGTGCGCTACGACGGCGAGTGGTACTTCCCCGCCTTCAAGCGCTACCCGGAGACCACCTTCGGCGGCGAGTTCCCGCTGGAGGCCAACTACAAGAGCCCGTATATCCGCGATTTGCTGGTCAAGAAAGACGCCTTCGTGCTGTGGGCGCCGATCCCCTACAGCTACCAGAGCATCAACTACGACCTGAAAGTACCCGCCCCCGCGCCGCCCTCCACCGACAACCTGCTGGGCACCGACGACCAGGGCCGCGATGTGCTGGCCCGGGTGATCTACGGCTTCCGCATCTCGGTGCTGTTCGCCCTGACGCTGACCATCGCCAGCTCCATCATCGGCGTGATCGCCGGCGCCTTGCAGGGCTTCTACGGCGGCTGGGTGGACCTGGCCGGCCAGCGCTTCCTGGAGATCTGGTCCGGCCTGCCGGTGCTGTACCTGCTGATCATCCTTGCCAGCTTCGTGCAGCCCAACTTCTGGTGGTTGCTGGGCATCATGCTGCTGTTCTCGTGGATGAGCCTGGTGGACGTGGTGCGCGCCGAGTTCCTGCGCGGGCGCAACCTGGAATATGTGCGCGCCGCCCGCGCCTTAGGGATGCGCAACGGCCCGATCATGTACCGGCATATCCTGCCCAACGCGATGATCTCGACCATGACCTTCATGCCGTTCATCCTCACCGGCGCCATCGGCACCCTTACCGCCCTGGACTTCTTAGGCTTCGGCCTGCCCGCCGGTTCGCCGTCGCTGGGCGAGCTGGTGGCCCAGGGCAAGTCCAACCTGCAAGCCCCGTGGCTGGGTATCAGCGCCTTCGCCGTGCTGGCGGTGATGCTGAGCCTGCTGGTATTCATCGGCGAATCCGCCCGCGACGCCTTCGACCCGAGGAAATGACATGAGCCAAGACACCCTGATCGAAGTCCGCGACCTGGCGGTGGAGTTCGTCACTGGCGAGCAGGTCAACCGCGTGGTCGACGGCATCAGCTTCGACATCCGCAAGGGAGAGACCCTGGCCCTGGTCGGCGAAAGCGGCTCGGGCAAGTCGGTGACCGCCCACTCGATCCTGCGCCTGCTGCCCTACCCGCTGGCGCGGCATCCTTCTGGCACCATCCATTATGAAGGCAAGGACCTGCTGCACCTGGGCGAAAAGCCCATGCAGCGCATTCGCGGCAACCGCATCGCGATGATCTTCCAGGAGCCGATGACCTCGCTGAACCCGCTGCACAGCATCGAGAAGCAGATCAACGAGATCCTCTTGTTGCACAAGGGCCTCACCGGCAAGGCCGCCACCGCTCGCACCCTGGAGCTGCTGGAGCTGGTAGGCATTCCCGAGCCGCACAAGCGCCTGAAAGCCCTGCCCCACGAGCTGTCCGGTGGCCAGCGCCAGCGGGTGATGATCGCCATGGCCCTGGCCAACGAGCCCGAACTGCTGATTGCCGACGAGCCCACCACGGCGCTCGACGTGACCGTGCAGTTGAAGATCCTCGACCTGCTCAAGTCGTTGCAGGCGCGCTTGGGCATGGCCCTGCTGCTGATCAGCCACGACCTCAACCTGGTACGCCGCATCGCCCACCGCGTGTGCGTGATGCAGTGCGGCAAGATCGTCGAGCAGGCCGATTGCGCCACGCTGTTCAGCAAGCCGCAGCATCCGTATACGCAGATGCTGATCAACGCCGAGCCCAGCGGCGCACCCGCCGCGAATGCCGAAGGGGCGCCGTTGCTGGAGGTGAAGGACTTGAAGGTGTGGTTCCCGATCAAGAAGGGGCTGTTGCGCCGCACCGTGGACCATGTGAAGGCCGTGGACGGGGTCAATTTCAGCCTGCCCCAGGGGCAGACGCTGGGCATCGTTGGCGAGAGTGGCTCGGGCAAGTCCACCTTGGGGCTGGCCATCTTGCGGTTGATATCCAGCCAGGGCGGGATTCGCTTCCATGGGCAGAATCTTGAGGGGCTGAACCAGAAGGAAGTGCGGCCGCTGCGGCGGGAGATGCAGGTAGTGTTCCAGGATCCCTTTGGCAGCCTGAGCCCGCGCATGTGCGTGGCGGATATCGTTGGCGAGGGGTTACGGATTCACAAGATCGGCACACCGGCTGAGCAGGAAGCGGCGATTATTGCTGCGTTGGAGGAAGTGGGGCTGGATCCTCGGACGCGGCATCGGTATCCCCATGAGTTTTCCGGCGGGCAGCGGCAGCGGATTGCGATTGCGCGGGCGTTGGTGTTGAAGCCTGCGTTGATTCTGCTGGATGAGCCGACCTCGGCGCTGGACCGGACGGTGCAGCGGCAGGTGGTTGAGCTGCTGCGGAATTTGCAGGTCAAATACAACCTGACTTATCTGTTTATCAGCCATGACCTGGCGGTGGTCAAGGCGTTGAGTCATCAGTTGATGGTGATCAAGCATGGGCAGGTGGTGGAACAGGGGGATACGGGGGTTATTTTTCATGAGCCGCGGCATGGGTATACGAGGCAGTTGTTGGATGCGGCGCTGGTGAGCAGCGACAAAGGTACATGAACTCATATACCTCCAAGCCACCGCATTTATGTCGTTAAGAGGATTGCCGGGCGAGCGGGTGATAGGCCATCACCCTTCACGACACATAACCCGAACCATCAACCACAACGCCTGACCTGACATTTTTACCAGTATCTGACGAGATGTCCAAGGTGTACAACCTACCTGTGACCTGATAAGCGGAGAACAGGTATGAAACGATTAACTTGGATCATATTTACGATTTTAAGCACACAAGCAGCGGCCTCGGACCCATTACCTCAAGGCAATATTGAAAGCGGAAAGAGAATTTTTGCTATCCGATGTTCACAATGCCATACGACCGAAAAGGATGGCCCTAATATGGAAGGCCCTAATCTCCACGGCCTGTTTGGCAGCACTACGGGATTCGCGAAAAACTATATCTACACCGATGGAAACAAATACAGGGGTATAACGTGGGAAACCGCCACACTTTTTGAATACCTACTTAACCCCAGGCATTACATACCCGGAACAAAAATGGCTTTCGCAGGACTTAAAAAGCCTCAAGAACGCGCGGACCTTATCGAATACTTGAGAAATGTCACTCAATAACCCTCAGCTGGATGCGCCGCATAGCGCCTGACAAGGAAAACTTACCCTGAGCTTTAAGCTTATACTGGCTGACCCGAAATCGACCATGAAACTGTTATCCTATCTCTCTCTGCCCACAAAAGCCTTGGCGGTTGCAGGAGCTGAGTGCAACACGGTCATTGAATTGAAACTGGAGCATCATGCCGCATAGCCATGGCCTTCTGCATCACCTCGCCCATAACTTCGATTGGGCATTTGAAGTCGAAGCGCTTACGCGGACGCATGTTCAGTTGCAGTGCGATGGCATTCAGTTCTTCCTGGCTGTGTACCGACAGGTCTGTGCCTTTGGGCAGGTACTGGCGGATCAGGCCATTGATGTTTTCGTTGCTACCGCGCTGCCAAGGGCTGTGCGGGTCGCAGAAGTAGATCGCCACGCCGGTTCTTTGGGTGATCTCGGCGTGTCGCGCCATCTCCCGGCCCTGGTCGTAAGTCATGCTCTTTCGCATCTCCAGCGGCATGCCATTGAGCGCGGCGCTGAAGCCTTCCAGCGCCGAAGTCGCCGTCGCGTCGTTCATCTTTACCAGCATCAGGTAGCCACTGGTGCGTTCCACCAGCGTACCGACGGACGAGGCGTTGGCCTTACCCTTGATGAGGTCGCCTTCCCAATGCCCCGGCATCTGCCTGTCTTCAATCTCCGGCGGGCGCACATGAATACTGACCATCTCGGGGATCTGGCCGCGCCGATCCACACCACCAGAGCGCGGTCGGCGTGTCGTCTTGCTTTGCCGCAGGCAGATGATCAGCTCCTTGCGCAGTTCACCGACCGGCAGGGCATAGATCGCGTTATAGATCGTCTCGCGACAGACGTAGGCATCTCTGAGGCTGGGAATGTTCATGCTGCGCAGCTTGCCGGCAATCTGCTCGGGAGACAAACGCTCACGGAGCATATGCGCCACCAACTCGAAGCGCTCACCACCCGGCAACAGCTTTCGCTTCGGTCGACACACCTGGCGGCGAGCCTGCATCTGCTGCTGGGCCGCGTGGGCCGAGTAGCCGCCACAGACATCTCGATTGCGGCGCAGCTCCCGGCTGATGGTCGAAGGGGATCGGTTGATCAAGCAGGCAATCCTACGCAGGCTGAAGCCTTGAGTACGACCGATTTGAATGGTGGCGCGCTCTTCAACGCTGAGTTCGGTATAAGACATAGTGGCAGCACCGTACCGGAAAGGTCAGGTGTTGCACTCAGTTTTTGCCGCCGCCCTTCCCCTAGATGCGAAGGCTTTTTTGAAGGTGGGTACTCATCAAGCTGAAAAATCAGAATCTACCCCTTCCTTGTAGTCCATTTCCCAAACATACTTCTGCCGCCTTTTTTCCGTTGCGGTCTCCCTGGTGGGGCTCTAGTCTCGGCCTATCGTTGCACATCAACGATACAGCTTTGACAGGCTGTGACGGCAAATTGCATGCAGCTCAACCTTTATGGCAGCTGTACGTGCGGGCACGCTTGCGTGCGCCGGAACTTTGCAATTTCCGCCGGTCTGTCAACCCACGTACAGCTGCCACCCTACTGTTTGACAGCAGGCAGGTGGCGGCACCACCAAAGGGAAATTGTTATGTTAAAGATCGTCCCCGATCCACCCCACAACCACCACTCTCTCGAAGACACCATCATCCAGGCCACGGAGTACGCCCTCTGCGCGCAGACCGTGGCGCATCAGGCTGTTCTGCTGCATCCCAAGTCGCCCGTGTCGATTCTGGTCATGGCCGCGATGCATGAAATGGAGGCGCTGCGGGTGCTGCTCGAATCGGCGTTGATTCAGGTGCAGATGCCGCAGGTGGAGCCTCGCACACTGCACTAGGCCGTTAGCCATGGGTTGCCTGGGCTGGCCTCATCGCCGGCAAGCCGGCTCCCACAGAGGATCGGCGTGGCTGCGCGGCAGATGGTGTGTAGCTGATAGCGGATCTAACTGCGAGAGCTCGCCCAGGCACCGATCATTTCAGGGAGATTGAGCAATGAGCACAGACGACACCACGCCCCACACCACGGTGGGCAAGACCCGGTTCTACCAGGGTGAAGGGCATACCGACCCGCTGTTCTGCATCGAACCCGGCATCCCTTGCCAGCACGCACGGGAACAGGCTTCGGAGTTGATGGGCTGCGTGTGCGACCTGACCATCACCGGGATCATGGAGGAAAAACCTCAGCTGATCTGGGCATCGTATTACCTGAGCGCGCTGGCCAAGGCGCTGATGGATGATGCGGAGCTGGGGATGAAGCACTGACTTCACAGGTAAACGCCGCTCCTACACCGACTAAGCTTTGGGCATAAATTCGGGATGTCTCCATGGAATGTCATATCCGCCGCGCTCAGCGCGAAGACGCAGAAGCCATCAGCCGCATCGTGATCACGGCATTGCGCGAATCCAACTCGCGGGATTACCCGGCAGAGGTGATCGCCCAGGTCGAGCAGAGCTTTTCACCTGCGGCGGTCAGTGCATTGCTCGATAGCCGAATGGTATTCGTAGCAGTCAACCAAAACGAATTGCTGGGGACGGCAAGCCTGGATGGCGAGGTTGTCAGGACAGTGTTCGTCGCTCCAATCCATCATCGGACAGGTGTCGGCAAACGGTTGATGGAGGCCGTTCATGCTGCAGCGATCAGGGCAGGTGTCACGGCACTGAGCGTTCCTTCATCCATCACCGCCCAAGGGTTCTACGCGCGCTTGGGGTATCGGAAGCTTCGTGATGAATTCCATGGTGTGGAACGCACCATTGTCCTGGAAAAGTCCACGCTGACCATGACGGAGGCGGCCCTCGCGATTAACGTTTCTTGCGAGCATCTGGCGAAGCTGCTGGATGAGGGAACAATCCCCCATGCCAGCGCTGAAGGCGAGCGGGCTATCGCGTTCTCCGAGCTGATTGCCTACAAGGACAACCGAGACAAGGGCAGTCGTGTGGTGATGAATGAGCTGGCAGCCCAAGCCCAAGACCTGAAAATGGGTTATGAGTGAGTCCACTCACATGCGCTCGGCCTAACCCAGCAGGGTGTTCATTCGAGCGTCGCAGTGCTTGGCACCGGCACTGCCGATGATCGCGGGGCAAGCCCGCTCCCACCAGATACCTGACCTGGAAACCCTGCGCTTTCAGGTCTCGACCTCCATGAGCCCCGGCGTGGGCTTGCTGAACCCCGCCGTCAGCCACATCAGGTACAACCCGCCACACACCAGCCAAGCCACCCCGGCCAGTATCACCACCGTGCTCAGCAGCGACAGCAGATACAGGTTCACCCCAATCGCCAGCAGCGGAAACACCACGAACCCCACCCCGCTCAACCGCTGCTTGCGCCGCTCACGCAGGTAGTACGCAATCACGCACACATTCACCGCCGCAAACGCCAGGAACGCGCCGAAGTTGATCAGCGAAGCGGCCGAGCTCACATCCGCGCCGATCCCGACCAATCCCAGCCCGGCAATCAGCAACAGGTTGAACACCGGCGTGCGCGCCTTGCCCTGCAGCTTAGCGAAACAACGCGGCGGCAGCACGCCTTCGCGGCCCATGAAGTAAAGCAAGCGGCTGGCGCTGACCTGCACCGCCAGGCACGAGGCGAAGCCGGCGACGATGCCGCCGAGGTTGACGAAGTCGGCGAAGAACTGCCCGCCCACCTCGATCGACAGCGCGTAGGTCGCCGTTTGCGGGTCGGCGAACTGGCCGCCGGGGTGGCTCAGTTGCATCAGGTAGGCCACCGCCGTGAACAGCAGCCCGCCCAGGCTGATCACCAGCAGCACCGCCCGGGGGATGTCGCGCTTGGGCTGCTCGGCCTCCTCGGCCAGGGTGGTCACGGCGTCGAACCCGAGAAACGAATAGGCGGCGATGGCGGCGGCGGCGGTGAGGCCGGTCAAGGTGCTGTGTTCATTCCATACGGGGTGGGTGAAGCCGACCTGGGGCTGGCCGGCCACATAGCGCAGGCAGTAGCCAATGAACAACAGCACCAGGGCCACGCTCAGGACCGTGAGCACTTTGTTCAGGCGATCGGTCAGGGCCATGCCGCTGACGGTCACCGCCGTGGTCAGGCCGATGTTGATCAGCAACCAGCCCCAGGTGGGCACCTGCGGGAACTGGGCGTTGAGGAACACCGACTGCAGCAGCCAGGCGACCATGGGCATGAACAGGTAAGCCAGCAGCACCGCCCAGCCGACCACGAAGCCGCAGCCGGGGCCGAGCAGGCGCTTGGCGTAGTAGTAGGCCGAGCCGGACACCGGGAACAGGCGCGACAGCTTGGCATAGCTCAGGGCCGACAGCAGCATGGCGCCTGTGGCCAGCAGGAAGGCGCTGGGGGCGATGCCGTCGCTGCGTTCGGAGATCACGCCGAAGATCACCATGGCCAGGCTCGGGCACATGTAGGCCAGGCCGAAGACCGTCAGGGAGGTGAGGGAGAGTTTTGCGGGGGTGGCGTCAGGCATGGGTGGCCTCCTGGCGCGCAGGGGCGATGCCACGGGCCGGGCCGTGAGCGAAATGAGCCATGGGTCATCCTCTTGTGATTGTTCTAGGAAATTGCCCAGCCGGTCTGGCTGCACGGGGCGCAGGGACGGCGTGCACAGCAAGTAACTCGGGGATGGCACCGGCTTTGCCGGTGATCGCGGGGCATGCCCGCGCCTACAAGGTGCAGGGCCAGTATGCGGATCCCGGTGCGGATTTCTATAACGTCGAAGGATTAACCTGGGGGTAATGGCGCGGGGGAATCACGGCGCCGGTTGCAGGCTGGCGAGGTCTTCGCCGGCCAAAAACAGCAGTGAGAACAGCTCGCTCTGGGAGTTCACGTCCAGCTTGCGGTACACATTGCGTCTATGGACCTTCACCGTCTCGGCCGACAGCTTGAGCTTGATGGCCGTCTCCTTGTTCGAATGCCCCGACAGGATCAGCCGCACCACGTCCAGCTCCCGCGCCGTGAGCACCGACTCCAGCTGCCGCCGTGCTTCGTCGCGCCCCTGGGCCAGGCCCAGCGCGGGCTTGGCCGGTGCGCGCTCGGGCAGTTGCTCGAAGTGCAGGCGCTGGCGCAGCAGGCCGATCAGCCAGGGACGCACCAGCTCCAGTTGGGCGATGGCCTGGGCGTCGAAACGTGAGCGCCCGCCCAGCGACAGGCACAGCGTGCGCCCATCGCCCAGGGCCAGGTTGAACTGCACCTCGTCGGCGACCACGTTGTGGGTGAAGTACAGGCGGTAGTAATCGGTCTGCTGGAACTGCTCCGGGGCCACGTCGGCCAGGCGCACCAAGCCGGTCAGCGGCCGCTCGCGGCTGCTGATGTAGAACGGGTCGAGCAGGTACAGGCCATTGGCGTACTCGCTCACCAGCGGATCAATGCCCTCGCGCTCGTAAGGGCTCTGGTCGAAAATCAACGGCTTGTCGTGGCTGAACAGCAGCGCCACCCAAGTATCGACCTCGACGAAATCGCCGAGCAGCGTCGCCAGGATGCGCCAGAAGCTCGGCCGGTCGAGGTGCTCGATGCATTGGCCCACACCCTGGTGCCACGAAAGATCCTGCAGGCTCAAGCTCATGCCCTACCCCCGGGTTAACCCGTCGAAGTGATTGTTTTGCCAGTGATTGTTTTCATACTTGCACCACCCTTCGCAAATGTCACTCGCCCGCGGAAGGGTCGGGCCCAGCGAGACGGATTGCCCATGAAGATCGAAGTGGTACAGACGACAACCCGCGACGGCGACACCGCCCACAACCTGCGCGGCATCCTCGAGGCCTTGGCCCAGTGCGCGCCGGACACCGATATCCTGCTGTTCCCCGAGTCGCACCTGACCGGTTTTCTCACTGCGGACGACGTCGGCATGCTGTCCGAAGCCATCGACGGCGATGCCGTGCAGGCGGTGGTCGCGGCAGCGCGCCGGCATGATATCGCGGTGGTGCTGGGGCTGTACGAGAACGACGGCGGCACGTTCTACAACACCACATTGTTCATCGCCCCCGAAGGCATCCTGCTCACCTACCGCAAGACCCACCTGTGGGTGCCGGAGCACGGCATCGTGGTGCCGGGCGACCGCTTCGCCACCGTCGAATGGCGCGGTGTGCGCCTGGGCCTGTTGATCTGCTACGACAGCGAGTTCCCCGAGACGGCGCGAGCGCTGAAGGCCCTGGGCGCACAGCTGATATTGATCACCGACGGCCTGTCCGAGCCGGAGGTCCATGTGCATAGAGTGTCGGTAATGGCGCGAGCAATGGAGAACCAGGTGTTCGCCGTGGTCGCCAACCGCATGGGGTCAGGGCCGGATGGCTGCGTGTTCGTCGGGGCGAGCCTGGCGGTGGACCCGTATGGCCAGACGCTGTTCGAGGCCGGGCGTGGCGAGTCGCGGCATAGCGTGACCCTGGACCTGTCGCTGATCGGCAAGGCCCGCGCCTTCCATGACTACAGCGCCAACCAGCGCATCCGGTTGCCGGGTGAGCGGATCGAGCATGCCAGTGGCGTATGGGAGCTGGTTATCGATTAAAGGAGGACACTCCCGTAACCGACAGGAGTGGTCCATTCAACGAGGCCCGAACCCGGCGCTCGTTCCCTGGCGCAACAACCGAAGCGCGATGCACAATGCCCGCGCCCATAACCAAGGAAGCCGAATGGACACCTCCCTGCTGGATGATTGGCGCGCCTTGGTCGAAGGCCACAGCGATATCGATAAATCCCAGTTCATCGCGCTGTTCAAGGAGCATGGCCAGCCCCACGAGGTGGCCACCATCCTCGAAGGCTACAAGCACGCCCCCGAACTGGCCAGGCGCACGTTGGAAGTGCTGGCTGCCGGCACGCTTCCCTACCTGTACCTGCTCCCCACGCAACGAGGCACGCCAGAACAACTGGCAGCCGCTACCCGGCGATGGTTGGATGTGCAGGCCGACTTTTTCGAGCGGACGGGCGATTCAGAGCTGATGACCCTGACCCGCAATGCGCGGGTGATCTGCAAGCCCATGGCCGACCTCAAGGCTATCGACAACTTCGATATACCGGGCACCTGGGCCAGCGAAGCATTAGGGGATGCGGTTCGCGAAGCCGCCGACTGCCATACCGCCGCCGACTACGCATTGTTCGAGGCCTGGTACGGCATCGCGGCGGACTATGGGCTGGCTTGGTACATCGCCGCCCCGCTCATTGCACTGGACATCGACTTTACCGCCTACTTCGAGCTATGGCGGCTGGGTGGAGCCTTTCTGCACCTGGGGGAAGAATGCTGGGTCGCCCAGCGCTTCGAAGCGTCGACCGAGGGTAACGTCATTGAGCCTTGATCTGTTCCTGGAAGCTGACGCATCGCTTGACGCAGCAGCACTGGCAAACGCCCTGCAAGCAGCTGGCGCGATTGAAGTCACGCGTACAAGCGACAGCCTGGAAGCCTACTTCCCGTCATGGCTGACGCTGACCGCCGACCTCGTCATCACCGACCACACCCTCTATGCAGAGGACACCAAACAGCTCGACTTCAGTGTCGCCACGCGCGCCAGCATCAGGATCAAAGGGCCTGGGCCGCAGGAGCATTCACCGATGGCGGATCTGGACAAGATTGCCAATGCCATTGCGCGGACAGGCTCACGCTTCGTGATCAGCTTTCAATTCGAGCGAACTTTGTATTGGCAGGACGCAGAAGGATTGCATCGCGACGTTTAACCGGCTACGTGCATCAACTGCATTTCAACGCCTCCCCCGTCACCACATCAAAACGGTAGACGGTGTCGTAGAAATCCACGACTTCCACATGGTCAGGCGCCAGCTGAAAGCGCCCGGTGAAGATGTCGGCACCCATGGCCTTCCAGATAACGTCGCCCTCAAGGGACAAACCTGTGATTTCCAGCTCGCCGTGCGAAATCAGTGCACGCTGCCGCGCAGCCCAATAGAGACCGAAACACGTCGCCAGATCCACCTTGCGCGACCAAAGCAGGTCATGGGGAGCGGTCAGCGACACGCAGGCAATCTGGTTGCCCACGGCCAATAGCAGCTTGTCGTCGATCACCAGCGCCGACTGTGCATGTACTCCTGTCCCGCCTCCGCCGGCACCGACCACCAGCAGGCCGAAGTCGTCCAGCATTACGCCATGAACCGATGACACGCCATCGTCGCCCAGGATGATTTCCCGCGCATAACACCGGATATTGTCTGTGGAGTCGAACGTGTAGGTCGGCTCGTCAACGACGGCAATCACACCATATCGAGAGTCGATATTCATCGGTGCGCACCACCGGGGGGGCAGGGAATCGTCAACCATGAGTTTATTGGCAATTATGGGATGCCAATAATTATCAACCTGGAATAATTTCGGATAAAGCTGCCGTGGCCAGAATGAGGCTATCGGCAGCACAGGCACCCACTGACCCGTGGCTGATCGGGATCGTTTCCGAGAAACGAGACCATCACCTCCATCCCCGTTCGCGGAGGCGTGACAGCACAACACCAATCGGAAGCCACCGATAGCCAACAACAACTCTTGTCATCAAACCTGTCCTCAGGATCCCAGGGAAACTTCACCTGAATCCGGGCAAGCCTCTGATCACACCGGCTCTCGTCATCCTCCACGGCAATGACCACGGCGGTCTGGTTCTCCACCACCCGTGGCTTGGCATGAACCAGGGGCGGACGATAAAGCACGCCCCACGGCAGCACCGCCTGGCCATCGGCAAACACCAGCACATGCCCCTGGGCACTGTGCTGGAAGTGAAAACGGATGCCCTCCTCTTCACACAAGCGCTGGACGAAGTGCAGGTCCGTTTCGCCATACTGGGTGCAGTAGTCGCGCTCGGGGTAGCTCGCACTCAGCTCGAAGCGGTAAGCGTCGCCCACGATCCCATGCTCTTCCAGGATCAGGGCAACGATCCTGGGCACCGAGAACTGTTGAAAGATCCGCTGGTTGATGCGGTGACGCAGGTAGGACAAGTGCGGCACCAGGGTCAACCTGTAACGCGCTGAACACGGAGCCTGCCTCATCGGCGCGATGTGGTAGATCCGCCCATGGATGCCATTGCCGTTCATGTCGAAGCTGAAGAACGCCTCGAGGTCGAGGAAGCGTTCAAGGTCCAGGTCGGGCCATTCGCTGGCCAGTTCCACGTTGAAAAAGAAAGGCCTGTTGGCCACCGCTTCCCCGGTGTAGCCGAGCACCTGGAAATCGTGCTCCACGCCTTCGATCGTCAAGTTCAAGTGTGTCTTCTGGGCTGGGCTGAACATCCGCTGTTCTCCTCCGGCTCAAGATGAAATCAGGTACGCAAGACCCGCCCGCCTCGGCTGGGCAGCCGGATACCGCGAGACGATGGTGTTCGCTGGTGCTTGAAGCAATAGGCCGCAGGCAACCTTGGTCAACGCGCTGTCCGGTACTCCCTTGCACCGGGCAGCGGGCGACACGTCAACTCAAGTCAGACGCCACTCTTCACCTTGGTCCAGACCCGCGTGCGGATCCGCTCCAGTTTCAACGGCAGCGGCTCGAGCGGGATCAACGTGGCAATCGTCTTCTTGTCGGGGTAGATCCACGGGTTGTCCCGCAGCGCCTGTTCGACGAACTGGGTGGCGTCCTTGTTGGCGTTGGGGTACAGGGTGTGGTTCGAGGTCTTGGCGATCACTTCCGGGCGCATCATGTAGTTGATGAACGCCATGCCTGCCTTGGGATGGGGCGCATCCTTGAGCAGCACCAGGTTTTCCGACCACACCAGCGCGCCTTCGCGCGGCAGGCTGTAGTTGATCCTGCGCCCGGTGTTGTTCTTCTCGTTGAGGGCCTGGGCGGCCAAGGCGCCGTTGGCCCAGCCGACCACCGCGCAGATATTGCCGTCGGCCATGTCGGTGTCGATGCGCGAGGAATCGAAATACAGCACGTAGGGGCGGATCTTCATCAGCAGGTCTTGCGCCTTCTGGTAATCCGCAGGATTGCTGCTGTTGCTGGGCAGGCCCAGGTAGTTCAGGGCAATCGAGATGATCTCGCTGGGCGAGTCGAGCATCGCCACGCCACAGGACTTGAGCTTGCTGATGTTCTCTTCCTTGAAGATCAGGTCCCAGCTGTCCACCGGCGCCTGGTCGCCCAACGCGGCCTTGACCTTGTTGACGTCGTAGCCGATGCCGGTGGTGCCCCACAGGTAGGGCACCGCGTAGCGATTGCCGGGGTCGTTGACCGCCAACTGGGCGAGGATATCGGGGTCGATGTGCGACAGGTTCCCCAGTTGCGCACGGTCCAGCGGTTGCAGCACGCCCGCCGCGATCAGGCTGGGCAGCACGTTGGAGGTCGCCACCACCACGTCATACCCGGTGCGCCCGGCCATGACCTTGCTCTGCATGATGTCGGCGCTGTCGAACGCGTCCATGTGCACGCGGGTGCCGGTTTCCTGCTCGAACGCCTTCGGCGTCTCCGGCGCGAGCAGCCCGAACCAGTTGTACAGGTGCATCCCGGGTTCGGCGGCCAGCACCGAGGTGCTGATCCCTGCGCAGAGCAGCGAGGCCGAAAAAAGGGTTCGCAAACGTGACCTTCTCATGCAACATCCTTATCGAATCGATGTAACTTCACGGCCATCCTAGGCCCAGTGAGCGACTATACCGGGCAGGACCGGATAGTAAATACCTCGGAATACTTACCTCTGACATGCGAGTTCCTAACCCAAAAGGGGTAGATAATGCCGTTCGACCTGCAAAGCCTGGCCTGGCACCGATCGATCGGCAAGCTGATCATGCAGCTGGACCGTCCGGCGTTCTGGAGTTCGCTGGTTCGGGTATTGAACGAGTACGTGCAGATCGACAACTGGGTGGTATTGATCTTCGCCAGTCAGCAAGTGGAAGTGGTAAGCCTGCCCGAGGTGGCGGATGCCGAAGAGGTCAACGCGTTCATCCATCGCTATGTGAAGGGGCTCTACCTGCTGGACCCGTTCTACATCGCCAACCGGGAAAACCCGCAGAGCGGCTTCTTCCACCTGCTGGATATCGCGCCGGAGTACTTTGTGGAAACCGAGTACTACCACCAGTACTTCGCGCACTACATCTCGGCCGATGAAGCGCAGTACAACGTTCAGCTCGACGCTGACCGCACGCTGTGCATCTCCATTGGCAGCAAGGCGCGCTTCAGCCAGGAACAGATCACCATCCTCGACCTCATCAAGCCCTGGGTGACGGCCTTGATGCACCAGCGCATGGCCTTCGAGGTGGATGTCGAGAAGGACCTTGCCGAGGTACCGCCCTGGCAGGAAACACTGACGCAGCTGGGCGCGCAGATCACCACCCGTGAAAGCGATGTACTGAGACTGCTGCTGAGCGGTTTCTCCAACAAAGAGATTGCCGGAAAGCTTTCACTATCGGCGGAAACGGTGAAAGTGCACCGCCGGAACATTTACGCCAAGTTGAACATCAAGTCGCAGTCGGAATTGTTTGCTCGCTTCTTTGTGCCGAAGTCGGATGCTTTCTGTACCAGTTGAATTCAGGCATCTTGCCTGCCGCCGGCTGCTGCACGCCTGGCAAACCTTCAAGGCGTCGATGCCAGCGCCTCGATGACCAAGGTCGCCAACCCGATCAAACAGATTACCCCCACGCCATAACTCACCGTCCGCCACGGCTGGATACCCGCCAGGTAAGTCACCGTATGCGACACCCTGGCCACGGTGAATACCCCGCTCAGCCAAGCCGTCATGGCAACCGGCGCCTCCAGCACGACCGCCAGGCCGCCCAGCGCGAGGAACATCGGGATGTTCTCCAGATCGTTGCGCCAGGCCTGCATGGCCCGCGTTACCTGCGGCAATTCCTCAGGGCAAGCCGAACGCTTGAACACTGCCGCATCCTCGCTGTTGGTGAAGGTCAGGAAACGCAGGCGGAAGTAGCCCTGGCAGCAGGAAATCGCCAGCATCTTGAAGAACAGCACCACTACGCAGCAGGCGTAGACCGCCAGGGCGCCGCTCATGCCCCTGGCCTCTGCGCCAAGCCCTTGACCACGATGTACAGCAGCGGCCCCAGGGAGACAAAGAGCGCCGTCAGCACCAGATAGGGCAAGACGCCAAGCAACGACCCGCCCCGCTGGCACTGGTCGTTTGCCATCCAGATACAGCCCAGACCGGCCATCACATACAGGTCGATAACGACCTGGGCCGTATCGGGTCGGGACAGCAGATCAAGGCCAAAGGCAAGAAGTGATTGCTCGGCAATCATCAACGTCCAACCGGTGTACAGGGTGAACAGCAGCAACACTGGCAACGCGATCCATCGTGCGTTCATTGGTCGACTCCTTCAGGGCGATGTTGCCGTCACGGTAGTGATAGAGTCGTCCCCGCCTCAATGACCTCACAGGTCATGGATGCTTCAGCCAAGGACAGCCAGAGTCGACGCATGAGCCTTTCTCCCTTTCACCCCACGCAAACACCAGCAGTCACCGACGCCGGCAAGCACCTGCGCCGCCTGCGCCGTCATGCCGGCCTCAGCCAGCTCGACCTGGCGCTGTTGGCGGGCCTGTCGCAACGCCACCTGAGCTGCGTCGAAACCGGCCGTGCCAAGGCCAGCCCAAGCACCCTGCATGCCCTGCTCAGCGCCCTGCAAGTGCCGCTCGAACACTGCAACGAGGTGTTCCTCGCGGCAGGTTACGCACCACGCTATACGGCCTCGGCACCGGACGCCCCAGCCATGAAGATGGTGCATGACGCAGTGGAGCACATCCTGCAGGCCAACAACCCCGCACCGGCCATCGTCATCGCCAGCAACTGGGACATCACGGCGGCCAATGCCAGTGCCGGGCTGTTGTTCACCATGGTTGGCGTACCGACGAGCAGCACCTCGGGCCTGAACCTGCTGGACACACTGCTGCGCCCGGGCGGACTGGGTGATCATCTGGTCAATGCCGATGAGATACGGGCGATCGCCTGGCAGCGGGCGGCCAGGGAGGCGGTGGGCAATCCAGAATTGGCTCGGCGGCTGCAAAGCTTGCCCGTGCCACCCGCACTGGCGCCGGACACACCGCCGTCACCGCTGGTGCTGACCCGGGTGCGTGCTGCCGAGGGCGAACTTAGGTTCCTGTCCACCTTCACCACCTTCGGCATGCCGCAGGACATCACGGTGGCATCGCTACGTATTGAACATCTGGTGCCGGCCGACGATGAAACATGGCAAACCATGACGGCAGCCTATCAACGGGGAATCCGCAACGCCAAGACTTGAGTAACCGGCGCGGCGTCAGGTCTCGATGAACCTCAGTGCCAACCTTCACGACGACAAGCAAGTACTGAGAAACCAAGCTATCCGCTCAATCACTCGCGCTGCTCATCAGTATCCACCGCTGCCCCTGGGTTTGAATGTCGAAGGCAAAATCCCACCACACGGGATACGCAGGGTGCCCTTCGGCAAGCCAGAACCTGCGGATGATGTCGGCCCGGTCAAGACGGACCTGGCCGAGCAGCACCTCTACCAACCTGAGCACTTCGGGACGTTTGGCCGGCAGGTCCAACGGCCCGTAGCCGCCGTCCCCTGGGTGCAGCAGGTGTTCGATGATTTCGCCGCGAGCATCGCTTGCACAGATCGGTGAATCACCACCCACGGTACAACCTTTGCCCACCGAATGACGCAACTGCGCTTCGAGTGGTCTGTCCAGTGCAAAGGGACCATACGCGTTCAACCAGAGCGTATAGTTCATCCCATCCAACAAATGCTCCAGTCGAAGTATTTCGTCTGTCCGGGTATCCATCACCACGCGCATTGACTGTTGCTCTCCTGCTCTTGCGCAAAGATGGGTAGTCTGCGAGAAAACCAAGGGACATGCCAGCAAGTGCTGGCGACCAGGCCGATACACTTGGACTCAAGCCTGCGCGGCTTGCCCCGCCACCGCTGCGCCATCCAGCACCATGCCCTCGCGCATCCGCTGCGCATCCCGGCTGAAACACCGCGAGGCCGCCAGCAGGAACACCATGGTCAGCAACAGGGCCACGGGGATCAGGTACATCGCGTCATGCAGCCCCTGGGCCTTGAACGCTTCGCTCATCGCCACCTCGCCCGCCGCCGCCATGGCCGACACGGCAAAATGATCCGACAGTCCACCGACCACCACCGGCCCCAGGCCACCACCCAGCAGGTACAGCCCAGCGAAGAAAAGCGCCATGGCCGTGGCCCGCAGGCGCGGTTGCACCACGTCCTGGATGGCGGTGTACACGCAGGTGTAGAAGTTGTAGGAGAACAGCCAGCCGACCCCGAACACCGCCACGAACCCCCCCAGTTCGATGCGCCCGGCATGCAGCGCCCAGGCGGTACACAAGGTGGCCACCAGCATGCTCAGCGCGGCGAACACCAGACGGCCGTTGGCGAAGCGCTGGTGCACCTTGTCGGCCATCCAGCCGCCAAGGGTCAGGCCCACCAGGCCGCTCAGGCCGACGATCATCCCGGTGGCCACCGCAGCGTCGTGCAGCGTTAGCGCAAAGTAGCGCTGCAGCATCGGCACCATGAACGAGTTGCAGGCATAGGTGGCGAAATTGAAGGTCAGCCCCGCCAGCACCAGCCAGGCGAAGGTGGGCACGCTCAGTACCCGACGCAGCGGACGGTCGAGCGGGGTCTGAGTGATGGCCACAGTCTCCGCCGCACCGCGCGCGGGTTCGCGGATCATGAAGATGAACAGCGCCAGCAACACGCCAGGCACGGCGGCAATGAAGAACGGTGCGCGCCAGGTACCGAAGGCCTCGACCATCGCACCGATGGTGAAGAACGCCAGCAACAGGCCCAACGGCAGGCCAAGCATGAAGATACCCATCGCCCTTGCCCGCCGCCCGGCAGGGAACAGGTCGCCGATCAGCGAGTTGGCGGCAGGCGCATAGCTGGCCTCGCCGATGCCCACGCCCATGCGCACCAGCAGGAAGCTCCAGAAGCTGCCGACCATGCCGTTGACCGCCGTCAGCCCGCTCCAGGCCAGCAGGCCCCAACCCATGAGCTTGCTGCGTGAACCCGTGTCGGCGATACGTGCCAGCGGCAGGCCGGCGATGGCGTAGACCAGGGTGAAGGCGGTGCCGATGATGCCGATCTGGAAGTCGCTCAGGTGCCACTCCAGGCGGATCGGCTCGATGACGATGGCGGGGATGGTGCGGTCGAAGAAGTTGAACAGGTTGGCCAGGAACAGCAGGAACAGGATGCGCCAGGCGTTGGAGGCTTGGGTGGCGGTGGGCATAGTCGGGTCCCTCGTTATTGTTGTTCGGGGCTTCCAGCACGCCTTTGCAATCTAGAGGGACATCAGGTCATCGTCTGCCAACATTGATCGCGTTGATACCAGCCGATGGGACGCCGCAAGCCCGCCATCAATGCCCACAACCGCCGCCTGGACGCGCACCGTCCACCCAGGATGGACACTCACCAAAGCGCGATGTCGTAGGTCAGGTACACACGGTTGCTGTCGCGACCGCGGGCGAAGTCGGAACGATAGACATAGTTGCGCAACCTCACCCCCAGGCCTTTGAGCGGGCCACCCTGGACCACGTAGGCCAGCTCGGCGTCACGCTCCCATTCCTTGATACCCGCTTCCCCGGCGCGACCGTTGTCGCCGCTGAGGTAACGCGTCATGAAGGTCAGCCCGGGCACCCCTGCGGCGGCGAAGTTGTAGGCATAGCTGGCCATCCAGGTTTTTTCCTGCTCCTCGATGAACTTGCCGATACCGACGTTGCTGAACGAATACACCGTTGCGCCGCTGATATAGGGCAGCCCCGCCTCGCCATCAAGCACCTGGTAGCCGGCACCGACCGTATGCCCAGAATGCGCATACGCCAGTTGCCCGCTGTACAGATCGTTGTCGATGGCGCCGCCATGGGCGGCACCGCTGTCGCGGCTCCTGAAGTAGCGCAGGTCGGTGGTCAGCACCCCGCCGGCCAGCGGCAGGTCATGCACCAGGCCTGCGAAGTCCTGGCGATAGAAGCCGTCGAGCCGGGCGTGGAAGTAGCTCAGGCGCAGCGGCTTGCCCACCGCATAATCGGCACCGACGTAGGAGAAATCACCGGACGCGTTGCCGCTGTAGCCATCCAGGTACAAGCCGGTGCTGTCCGAGGAGTCGCGCAACTTGAACTTGTCCAGGTGACCGGCGGTGAGGCTCAACCCATCGATGTCGGTGCTGGTCAGCTGCGTGCCCTGGTAAGTCTGCGGCAACAGCCGCGCGTCGTTGTAGACCAGCACCGGAGTCTTGGGCAGCAAGGTACCGTGCTTGATCACGGTCTGGCCCAGGCGCGCCTTGGCAGTCAGGCCGGCGCTGCTGAATTCGTCCGCGGCCCGACCGTCGTCGTGCACCGGCAACAGACCGCTACCGCTGCGACCGCGTCCGGAGTCCAACCGCACGCCCACCAGGGCCAGGGCATCGAGCCCAACGCCCAAGGTACCCTGGGTGAAACCGGACTGGTAGTCGAGCAAAAAGCCCTGCGCCCACTCGGTCCGCTCATGCTTGGCGGAGGCCGCCGCGCGCGGCGTCAGGCCCTGCTCGTCACGGAAGTTCTCGTTGAAATAGACGTTGCGCAGCTGCAGCTTGAGCTTGCCGTCGTCGACGAATCCGCCAGCGCCGGCAACGGGCAACCAGCCGCAGAGCAGGCCACAGGTGGCCCCACGGAAAACACTTCGGGACATGATCGGTACTCTGTTGTTGTTCTTGGATGAGCGGTGGGCGGGCGCCGCGCGGCGCCCGGTGATTCACACGAAGAAGGACAAGGCGCCTGTGAGCAGCGCCAGCGCGGTGATCACCAGCGAGGTAAGCACCGCCCACTTGACGGTGGCTTTCTGGAAGTCGCCGATATCGCGGTCGACCATCCCCACCAGCAACAGGGTCGAGGCTACCAACGGGCTCATCAGGTGCACCGGCTGCCCCAGTACCGAGGCCCGGGCGATTTCCACCGGGTCGATGCCATAGGCCGCGGCCGCGTTGGCCAGGATCGGCACCACCCCGAAATAGTAGGCGTCATTGGACAGCACGAAGGTCAGCGGCATGCTGGTCAGCGCCACCACCAGCGGGAACCAGTGGCTCCAGGCGTCGGGAATCCAGTCCACCAAGGTCTGGGCGAGGGCGTCGACCATTTTGGTGCCGGAGAAGATGCCGGCGAATATGCCGGCGGCGAACACCAGCAGCACGACGGTCATGGCATTGCCCGAGTGGGCGAGGATGCGCTCCTTCTGCAGCTCCAGCTGCGGATAGTTGATCATCAACGCGGCGACGAAACCGATCATGAACAGCAGCGCGGAATGCATCACGCCCATCACCAGCGCGGTCATCACGGCGATCACCAGCAGCAGATTCACATAGGCCAGGCGCGGGCGCTTGTGCGGGTTGTCGCCGAGGATTTCCTTGATGTAGCAGTTGCCGCCCCCTGACGCCAGGGTGACATTGCCGATGCGCCGACGCTCGGCGCGCCCCAACAAATAGGCGGTGAACACCACCCAGGCCGCGCCACCGATCACGGTGGGCAGCATCGGGATGAAGTATTCGGTCGCATCCAGCCCCAGGGCGGCAATGGCCCGGGTGGCCGGCCCGCCCCAGGGGCTCATGCCACTCATGATGCTCAGCGACAGCATCGACACAGTGGCCAGGATCATCGGGTTCATGCCGATGCGCTTGTACAGCGGCAACATCGCCGCGCAGGTGATCATGTAGGTGGTGGTGCCGTCGCCATCGAGTGCCACCAGCAGCGACAACAGCGCGGTGCCGATGGCGATCTTGATCGGATCGCCGTTCACCCGCTTGAGAATCTTGCGAATCAAGGGGTCGAACAGGCCGGCATCGATCATCAGGCCGAAGAACAGGATGGCGAACAGCAGCAATGCCGCCGAGGGCGCCACCATCTTCAGACCATCGAGCATCATCTTGCCGAGCTCGGGAGCGAAACCGCCGATCACGGCGAAAACGATGGGTACCACTGTGAGCGCGACGATCGGCGACAGGCGTTTGCTCATGATCAGGTAGGTGAACGTCACCACCATGATCAGGCCCAGGAGTGCGAGCATGGTATTTTCTCTTGTTTTTATTCTGTGTGTGGCCGTCCGACGCGCAGACGGCCCCCTGCCCCACCCGGCATCGCAAGGACGCTGGGTGAAGTCTATTGCAACATGGGAGTGTTAACCGGTTGGTCAGCCGTGCCGGGGAGGCTGCGCGGACCACTCTGGCTGAGCGTCGACGACTTCGTCGGACGCCGACGGCGCGCCGTCGAGGCGGCGCAGCAAGGTTTCGCGATCGCAGGCATGCTCCGACAGCGAGATGACCACGGTGGCCACGGCGTTGCTGGCCAGGCTGGTCAGGGCCCGCGCCTCGGACATGAAGCGGTCGATGCCGATCAACAAGGCGAGCCCGGCCAGCGGAATGTCGTGGATGACCGTGAGGGTCGAGGCCAGCGCGACGAAGCCGCTGCCGGTCACGCCGGCGGCCCCCTTGGACGACAGCAGCATGATTGCCAGCATGGTCACCGTCTGCCCGAGGGTCAGCTCGATGTTGCAGGCCTGCGCGATGAACACTGCCGCCAGCGACAGGTAGATGGCGGTGCCATCGAGGTTGAAGGAATACCCGGTTGGCAGCACCAGCCCTACCACGCCTTTGCGACAACCGAGGCGCTCGAGCTTTTCAAGCATGCGCGGCAGCACAGGCTCGGTGGAAGAAGTACCGAGCACCACCAGGAATTCCTCGCGGAAATAGCGCAGCAGCTTCCACAGACTGAAGCCATGGGCGCGACAGATGCCGCCCAGCACCACCAGGACGAAGAAGGCGCATGCGATGTACAGCGTGCCCACCAGCTTGGCCAGCGAGCCCAGGGACGTGACGCCGTATTGCCCAACGGTAAAGGCGAGCGCACCGAAGGCGCCTACAGGGGCGAATCGCATCAGGTAGCCGAAGATACGGAACACCATGGTCGAGGCCGACTCCAGCACCGCGAGGACGGGCCGCCCCTTGTCGCCCATGGACGACAGGGCGAAACCGCTGAGCACGGCGATGAACAATACCGGTAGCACCTCACCCTTGTTGAAGGCGCCGATGAACGTCTCGGGGATGATGTGCATGAAGAAGTCGACCACGCCGAGCTTCGCCGCCGAGGCGGCGTACTGGTCCAGGCCCGCTGTGCTCAGGGTGGCAGGATCGATGTTCATGCCGGCCCCGGGCTGGAACAGGTACACCGCCGCCAGACCGATCACCAGGCTGACCACGGTCAGCAGCAGGAACAACATCAAGGTCTTGCTCATCAGGCGCCCCAGCGAGCGCTTGTCGGTCATGCCGGCGATGCCGGTGACGATGGTGCAGAACACCACGGGAGCGATCATCATCTTGATCAGCTTGATGAAGGCATCGCCCAGGGGTTTGAGGGCAACGGCCTGTTGCGCCCAGAAGTGGCCGACCACCACGCCCAGCAGGACGGCGCAGAGGATCTGGAAATACAGGGATCTGGCAAGTTTCATGAGGCATCACCCATTGTTGAAATTGTGCGGATGCGCTTGTTGCTGAAGCCGCCCTGACAGCGGCGGCCTGTGGTCTATCCCGCCAGTCTGCGCAAAGACGGGGCATAGACGAACCCTGAGAACAACCGACGGGCGGTACGCACCACCGATGCCTGCAGGGTCTTGCCATCGACGCCGCTGCGCGACAGCGCCACGTCGATGCCGCCACTGGGATGCTCGATGCGCACCTGCTCCAGGTGTTGAGCGCCCTCGCCGAGCAAGTCAGCGACCACCGTACCGGCGCTGACGCAGGCCGTGGCCAGCCCGACTGCGCCGGTGATCGCCAGGGCCCGGTGGCAATTGTGCGGCATGAAATAGCGCACCTGTACCGTACCGTCATGACGGGGTGGCGCGACCAGCACCGGCTTGGGGATCACCATGCCGCTGACATCGCCCAGACCCATTGCCTTGCCGGCCTTCAGGCGCAAGGCTTCCAGGCGTTGCAGCAAGGCATTGTCGGCATCTAGTTCGGCCGGGGTTTCCGAGCCGGTCACGCCCAGTTGCCGGGCCTCGACGATCATCATGGGCATGGCCATGTCGATGCAGGTGACCGGCACGCCGCCGATCACATCCTGAGGCTTGCCCGTAGGGAACAACTTGCCGGTCTTGCTGCCCACCGCATCGAGGAACGTCAGGTGCACCGGGGCCGCTGTACCAGGGACGCCGTCGATCGCCGTGCGCCCTTCGTAGCGCACAACGCCGCCGGGCGTCTGCACCAGTGAATCGACGAAGGTTCCGGTATTGAGGTTGCGGATACGTACCAGGGTCTTGCCGTCGTTGGCCTTGACCAACCCTTGCTCGATGGCGAACGGCCCGACAGCGCACAGCATGTTGCCGCAGTTGGGCGCGGTGTCGACGCGCCGCTGGGCGACCATCACCTGGACGAACAGGTAGTCGACATCGGCATCGGCGTGCAATGACGGGCTGATGATCGCCACCTTGCTGGTCTGCGGGCTGCCGCCACCGATGCCGTCGATCTCCAGCTCATGTCCGGAGCCCATCAGGTTGATCAGCAACTCGTCGCGCTCGACCACGTTTGCAGGCAGGTCCCAGGCGTGGAAGAACGGCCCTTTGGAGGTACCGCCGCGCATGAGTACGCAAGGAATTCGTTGCATGATTTCGCACTCTTGTTGATCAATGGACATCATTGATGTTGTGAGCAAAAGAGTGACAGGGATGGATAAATCAATCCAATGCAAATATCGTAGTCATTATTGCGATAAACACATCAATAATCGAGCGACCTACTGAGCGATACCTGATGGAATATGAACTGCAAGATATTAGATCTTTCGTAAAAATCGCCGAACTTGGCAGTTTTCACGAGGCTGCAGAAGCATTGCACCTGTCCCAACCCGCCCTGAGCCGACGGATCAAGAAACTCGAGGAGGGGCTCGGTACATCGTTGCTCGAACGCACTACCCGCCGGGTCAGCCTGACGAGCGTGGGCCGGGATTTCCTGCCCAAGGCCAGGCGCCTGCTGGATGATTTCGAGGATTCGATCCTGAGCATCCGCGAACTGGCCGAGCGCCAGACCGGGCAAGTCACCCTCGCTTGCATTCCCACTGCAGCGTTCTACTTTCTGCCCTCGGTGATCCGCGACTACAACGCGCAGTACCCGAAAATCCGCATCCGCCTGCTGGACCTGAGTGCCAACGATGGGCTGGAAGCCGTACTGCGGGGAGAGGCCGACTTTGGCATCAACATGATGAGTGGCCAGCATCCGGACATTGAGTTCGTTTCGCTGGTCCAGGAGCATTTCGTGCTCGCCTGCCGCCGGGACCACCCGTTAGCCAAGCGCGACGCGGTTACCTGGGCCGAACTGGCCGACTACCGCTTGATCGGGGTCGGTCGCCTGAGCGGCAACCGCATGATGCTCGATCATGCGCTGGCCGGCCTGAACCTGCGCCCTCAATGGTTCTACGAGGTCCAGCACCTGTCGACCTCGCTGGGCATGGTCGAGGCCGGGCTGGGGGTCTCGGCCATGCCTAGCCTGGCCATGCCCAGCGCCGACCATCCGACGTTGGTCAGCGTGCCGCTGGGCGAGCCGCAGGTCAGCCGCACGCTGGGCTTGGTGTTTCGTCGCGGCGCGTCACTGTCGCCGGCGGCCGAAAAGTTCGTATCGATCCTCTTGCAGCAATGGCCCAATCGCTGACCCCTGGGCCGATGGCATGCCGGACCCGCGCAAAGTTCATCAGCACCTGCGCCGCGGAGTGCTAACGTATGCGGCTATTGACCGCCCTTGAAATCCAGGGCGCTCTGTTCACTTGTCCCTGCGGAGTTTTCCTTGGCCTCGCCTGCGCATGAACGTTCGCTCGATGGGTTGAATTTTTTCCTGGCCGATGTCCGTGATGGGCTTGGGCCCTACCTGGCGATCTACCTGCTGGCGGTGCACCATTGGGAGCCCGGCAGCATCGGCCTGGTCATGACCTTGGCCAGCGTCACGGCATTGCTGACCCAGACGCCAGCTGGCGCGTTGATCGACAGGACCACGGCCAAGCGCGCAGTAATGGCCATCGCCGCGCTGCTGGTGACCGGCAGTTGCCTGGTGCTGCCCTGGATCAGCAGCGGCGCGTTGGTGACCTTGACCCAAGCCATCAGTGCGGTCGCAGGTTCCGTGTTCGCGCCGGCCATCGCTGCCATTTCACTGGGCCTGGCCGGGCCCCGGGCATTCACCCGGCGCATGGGCCGCAACGAAACCTTCAATCATGCCGGCAATGCCTGCTCGGCGGTGCTCGCCGGGGGGCTGGCCTACCTGTTCGGACCGGTGGCGGTGTTCTATCTGATGGCGGCGATGACCGTAGCCAGCCTGATCGCCATTAGCCGAGTGCCGGCGACAGCCATCGACCATGACCTCGCGCGTGGCCTTGACCCGCGGCCGCCGGGCCAGCATGCCCACCCCGCCGGCCTTGCCGTCCTGTTGCACAATCGCCCCTTGCTACTGTTCGCCGTGTGCTGCGCGTTGTTCCATCTGGCCAACGCGGCAATGCTTCCGCTGGTGGGCCAGAAACTGGCTCAGGCCAACCTGCAGTTGGCCACGCCGCTGACCTCGGCGTGCATCGTCGCGGCGCAGCTGGTGATGGTGCCCATGGCGCTGCTGGCCGGCGCCAGGGCCGACCGCTGGGGACGCAAACCGCTGTTGCTCGTCGGTTTCCTGATCCTGCCGCTGCGTGGCGTGCTCTACGTGATGTCTGACAATCCGTTTTGGCTGGTGGCCGTGCAATTGCTCGATGGCGTCGGCGCCGGACTGTTCGGGGCATTGTTCCCGGTAGTGGTCAGGGACCTCACCCAAGGCAGCGGGCGCTTCAATATCAGCCTTGGCGCATTGTCCACGGCCTTCGGCCTGGGCGCGGCGCTAAGTCCCGGTGTCGCGGGGCTGGTGGTACAGTCCGCAGGCTACGACGCGGCATTCCTGACATTGGCGGGCATTGCGACTGCAGCGTTGCTTCTGCTTTGGCTGGCCATGCCGGAGACCCGCCGACCTGCCAGCGATGCCAACGCCGAGCAAGCCCCTCCCCTTCACTCCCCTTCCGAGAACTGAGTCCTCGCATGCCTGTCGCTGAGTCATCCCTGATCATCTGGTCGGTTGCGGCCGCGGCCACCGCCCTGGTCATCCTTCGGCCGGGACGCGTGCCCGAATATGTCTGGGCGATGGGCGCCGCCTTAGGGCTGACGGCCTGCGGCCTGATCCCATGGCGCCTGGCCTTGGCGGCAATCGCCGAAGGAGGCGATGTCTACCTGTTCCTCACCGGCATGATGGTGCTGGCCGAGCTGGCTCGCCAGGAAGGCTTGTTCGACTGGCTGGCCAGGTACGCGGTGCAGCATGCCAGGGGCTCGGGCCAACGCCTGTTCGACCTGGTATTCCTGGTCGGTACACTGGTCACCGTGTTCCTCTCCAATGACGCCACCGCCGTGGTGTTGACGCCGGCCGTGTATGCGGCGTGCAAGGCGGCCAAGGCCGAGCCGCTGCCCTACCTGTTCATCTGCGCCTTCATCGCCAATGCCGCCAGCTTCGTGCTGCCGATCTCCAACCCGGCCAACCTGGTGGTCTTCGGCAGCCAGATGCCACCGCTGCTGGAATGGCTGCGCCAGTTCACCCTGCCCTCGCTGGGCGCCATCGCCATGACCTACCTGGTGCTGCGCCTGACCATGCGCAAGCGCATCCACCAACCACTGGCCGTGGCCATCGAGATGCGCCCCTTGTCGGCCGGCGCCCGGCTTTGCGCGCTGGGCCTGATGTTCACCGGCACCCTGCTGTTGACGGTATCGGCACTGGACGTGCCGCTGGGTCTGCCGACCTTTTGCGCAGGCATGGCCACGGTCGGGCTGATCCACCTGCGCCAACGGCGCAGCCCGGCGCCGTTGCTGCGCCATGTGGCCTGGGGCGTGCTGCCGCTGGTGGCGGGCCTGTTCGTGCTGGTGGAGGCGGTGGCGCATACCGGCGTGATCGAACGGCTCGCGCATATGCTGGCGGCCCTGGCGCAGCAGTCCCCGGGCACGGCGAGCTGGGCTGCGGGCGTGATCTCGGCCATGGCCGGCAACCTGATGAACAACCTGCCCACCGGCCTGATCGCCGGCTCCATCGGCCAGTTGGTCGAGCTGCCCCGGCAGACCACCGCCGCCTTGCTTATCGGCGTCGACCTGGGGCCGAACCTGTCGATCACAGGCTCCCTGGCCACGCTGCTGTGGCTGGTGGCGATCCGCCGCGAGGGCGAGCATGTCGGCGCATTGAGTTTCTTGCGTCTGGGCGTGCTGGTAATGCCCCCGGCACTGGTGGCGGCACTGTTGCTGCTGGCGGTCTGAGCCCGGCCTTCAGAACACCACCGAGCGCCGCTGCTCCGCTGTCGCCACCACCCTGCCGCGCTTGAGCACCATCAGCCGCGCGGGCAGGTCGAGGATCACGTCGCTGATACGGTGGGTGTCCATCAGCACCAGGTCCGCGTCGTTGCCCACCGCCAAGCCATGGCTCTGCAACCCCAGGGCCTTGGCCGGGTTGCTGGTGAGCATCGGCAGCACCGTGGCCTGGTCGTCCGCCCCACCCAGGTGGCAGGCGGGGATGGCCAGCTGCGCGATGTGCAGCAGGTCGCCGGTGCCGTAGGGGGTGAAGGCATTGCGGATGTTGTTGGTGGCCAGGCACACGTTCACCCCGCCATCGCGCAACGCCCGCACCGGGGTCAGGGTGCGCCGCACGTTGTGTCTATCGCCACGGGCGCCCAGGTGCAGGTCGGTGGCGGGCAGACATATCACGCTGATGCCGGCTTCGCGCAGCAGCGCGATGATGCGCGCCTGGCGCTCTGGCTCCACGGCCGCCAGGCTGGTCAGGTGGCCGACGCTGACGCGCCCTTGGTAGCACGTGGCGAGGGTCCGGCGGGCCACGTATTCGATGGTCATGTGCTCGGCGTCGTCGGCGAAGTCCTGATGCAGGTCGATGTCCTTGCCATAGCGCTGGGCCAGGTCGAAGACGAAATCGATGTGCTCCAGGGGCGAGACGTCGTTGTAGGGAATGCCACCGACCAC
The DNA here is from genome assembly GCF_002934345.1 of Pseudomonas sp. PONIH3. Taxonomy (NCBI): domain Bacteria; kingdom Pseudomonadati; phylum Pseudomonadota; class Gammaproteobacteria; order Pseudomonadales; family Pseudomonadaceae; genus Pseudomonas; species Pseudomonas sp. PONIH3. The sequence continues at coordinate 5,707,239 of NZ_CP026386.1, read as the reverse complement.
ATCGACGCCCCTCTCCATGGCCTCGACCATCATCGCTTTCATGCCGGGCAGTTTCAGGATGCCTTCCTGGGGAAACGCCACTACCTGGATATCGATGACATCACGCAAGGTCTCGCGCAGCTCCAGGACCACGTCCAGGCCGGTGAAACCCTGGGCCGGATCGAACTCGGCGTGGGCACGCACATGGGTGGTGCCGGCCTGCACCAGGGCGCGCAACACCTGTACAGAGCGTTCGCGAATGTCATCACGGGTCAGGGTGGGCTTGAGCGCCGCAGTGACGGCGATCGCTTCGGCCAAGGTGCCGGAGCGGTTGGCCTTGCGCTGCATGACATTGGCTTTTTCCAGGTGCAGGTGGGCTTCGACGAAGCCGGGGACCAGGACATTGCCGTTGCCCTGGATTTCCTGGCTCGCCGTTGCAGTGATCGCTTGGGCGATGTGAGTAATCTTGCCGTTGTGCACGGCGACATCCATCAAGGGGTTTGCATCGTCGATGCGGACATTTCTGAAGATCAGGTCCATGCCGTCGCTCCTGTCGGGGATCAATAGCGCGCGTGGAAATGGCTCGGGCGTCGTGCGGCGCCCGAGCCATTTCCCTAGGGGCGAATCAGAACGGCTTGGTCGGCAGGTACTTGCCATCCAGGGTGATCACCGCGCGGGAGCCACCTTCCGGATCGTCGACCTTCTTCACGTCCAGCTTGAAGTTGATGGCGCTGATGATGCCGTCGCCGAACTTCTCGTGGACCAGTGCCTTGAGGGTGGTGCCGTACACCTGCAGCATCTCGTAGAAGCGGTAGATGGTCGGGTCGGTCGGCACGCCGCCTTGGATGCTGCCGCGCAGTGGCACGGTCTGCAGCAGGGCGATGCCATCGGCGTCCAGGCCGAGCTTGTCGCCCACCACCTGGGCAGCGCTGGCCGGCAGCGGGTGCTGGCCCAGCAGCGCGGCAGTGACGAAGGCTTCGGAGAGGCCGGTGCCGTCGGTGATCTGGGCGAACGACAGGTCCTTGCGGGCCTTGGCCAGGAGGATGACTTCGCTCAGGACAAGGCGGGCGTTCTGGCTGATTTGCGACTGGATCATGGTGTGTCTCCTTGGGTTTGAAAGGGGTTCAGGCAACGTGCCTGGAAGGGTGGGAAACGGCGTTGACGTCGGGGTTCTGCGCCAGGGCGACGAACTGGCCGGTGCGTCCGTCGAAGGCGTCGATGCGGCCGCTTTCGATGTCGTAGATCCAGCCATGCAGGCGCACGCGGCCCTCTTCCAGGGCCAGGCGCACCGAGGGGTGGGTCTGGATATTGGCCAGCTGGGCGATCACGTTCTCGCGCACCATGGCCTCGACCTTGGCCTGCGGGCTGTGGTGCTGGCGCGCCTCGTTGACCACCCGGGCGGAGTCGGCGTAGCGCAGCCAGCCGGCCACGGCGGGCATGTGCTCCAGGCACTTGCAGGTGGCGATGGCGGTCATGGCGCCGCAGTCGGAGTGGCCGCAGATGACGATGTCGGCTACCTGCAGGGCGGCGACGGCATATTCGACCGAAGCCGATACGCCGCCAGGCTCAGGGCCGTAGGACGGCACGATGTTGCCGGCGTTGCGGATGACGAACAGGTCGCCTGGCTCGCGCTGGGTGACCAGCTCGGGCACCAGGCGGCTGTCGGAGCAGGAGATGAACAGCGCCCGGGGGCTTTGCTGGGTGGCCAGGTCCTTGAACAGCTTGACCCGTTCGGGGAAGGCGTCGCGCTGGAACTTCAGAAAACCGTCGATGATGTCTTTCATGGCTGTTTGCCTCAATGTCGCGGTGTGTTGAGGCAAAGGTTACGCAGCGCCTTACATAAGGTAAAAGTCTCATTTATGATGAAGCACATCAGATTATCTTATGAGAAAAGCATGCTAGCCCGGCACATCCAGTATTTCCTCGCAGTGGCTCAACATCACAGTTTTACCCGCGCCGCGGCGGCACTGCATGTCTCCCAGCCGGCGCTGTCACAACAGGTCAGGCAACTGGAGGAAAGCCTTGGCGCGCAGTTGTTCGACCGTTCCGGGCGCAGCACGCGGCTGACCGATGCCGGGGAGGTCTACCTGCGCTATGCCAAGCGGGCGGAACAGGAGCTGCTGGAGGCCAGGCGCGCCATCCATGACGTGGGCGACCTCAGCCGAGGATCGCTGCGGGTGGCGGTGACGCCGACCTTCACCACCTATCTGATCGGCCCGCTGGTCGAGGCCTTCCATGCGCGTTATCCGAACATCACCCTGAACCTACGAGAGATCGCCCAGGAGCGCATGGAGGAGTTGTTGCAGGCCGATGAGCTGGATGTCGGCATCGCCTTCGATGAGGTCCACAACCAGGACATCGACAGCCGCCCGCTGTTGGTGGAAACCCTGGCGCTGGTGGTCGGCCGCGCGCATCCGCTGGCCACTACCCGCAGTATTGGCCCACACGCGCTCAACGACGAGTCGCTGATCTTGCTCAGCGCCGAGTTCGCCACGCGCGAGCAGATCGAGCGCTATTGCCGCCAGCACGGTATCCGCCCACGGGTGCGGATGGAGGCCAACGCGATTGGCGCAGTGATCGAAGTGGTGCGCCGCACGACACTGTCGACCCTGCTGCCCGCCAACCTTGCCCTGGCCCATGATGACCTGACCGCCATTGCCCTGGACCCACTGCGCCTGCAGCGCACCGCAGTCTTGATGCAGCGCAGGGGCGCCTACCAGAGCGCGGCGGCGCGGGCTTTCAGCGAAGTGGCGACGTCAGTGGCGGCAAGCCTGGAAACAGGCGACAGCGCAGCCGGTATTCAGCTCAGCTGAGCGATCAACACCGCATTGGTGTAGATCAGGCTGCCATCGCTGGCCCGATGCCCGACCAGGTGGAACTGGCCACGCTCGTCGTCGCTCAGGTAGACGCGCAGGCGGCAGTCCGACAGCGGGCCGTAGCCCTCGGGCAGCACCAGGTTCAGGCTGTCCATGTCGACATCCACCATCGCCTCGGACTCGTGGCTCTGTTGCAGGTGTTCCTCGGCCTGCTCCAACTTGCGATGGTTCACGCCCTGGATGTCGAAGTGGATATCACCCACCGGGGTGGACCTGCGATCACCCTCACCTTTGAACCAGCCTTCGATCGTCAGCGTACTCATTGGCGATTCCTCATGCTGTGGAGCATTTTCGATCACTGCTGATGGGGTTGACCTTGGCGTGGTTGAGAACGTTCCAATCGTTCGCCCGGCCACTCAGACGCCTTGCGCCAAGGCCGCCTCCATTGCCCTGGCCTGCCCCCGCAGCGCCTGGCAGAACGGCTCCAGCACCGAAGATGCGGGCCGCAGCTCGGGCCGGATCAGCATCACCTGGTACGGCACCGACAGGCCCAGTCGGCGGATCGCCAGCCCAGTTTGCCCGGCCTCCAGCCCGCTCAGTGGATTGATGATCGCTACACCCAGCCCCTGGCGGACCATGGCGCACACCGAGGCGGCGCTGGTGGTCTCGATGATCGTGCGGCGGTTCACTGCGGCCTCGCGAAAATGCCGGTCGAGTTGCTGCCGGTAGCGGTCCAGGCTGGCCAGGTTGATGAAATCGACCTCGTGGAAGTCCTGCAACTGGAGTAACGGCTTGGCCAGCAGGGGGTGCTGCGCGGGCAGCACGCAGACCATGTCGGCACTGAACAACAGTTCGCCGACCGCGCCCCGCGGTACCTGCGCGGTCTCGGTGAGGCCAAGGTCGTGCTGTTGGGCAACCAGCGACTCCTCAAGCAACGGCGACTCCTGGGCGGTGATACTCAGGCTGACGCCGGGATGGTGCTGGTGAAACGCCTTGCAGGCCTTCGGCAGCAGGGTTTGCGAGAACAGCGGCAGGCAGGTGATGGCCAGCCGGCCTTGTTCGAAGTTGCGGATGGCCTGGGCGAAGCGGTCGATGCGCTCCAGGCCGACAAAGGCCCGCTCGACCTCCTTGATCAACAGCAAAGCCTGGGCGCTGGGCACCAGGCGCCCGCCCTCGCGGTCGAACAGGTTCAGCCCGGTGACCTGCTCCATGCGCGCCAGTTCGCGGCTCACCGTGGGCTGCGAAGTGAACAGCAGGCGCGCAGCCCCGGTGACGCTGCCGGCAGCCATGATGGCGCGGAATACCTCGATATGGCGGATGGAGAGTTTCATGGTTGCTCGGTGGTAAAGAGAGTAAGCGTGTCAGCAACTTGGTTGCTTGAGCTGATATCAGATATGAATATCTAGCAGAAAAAAATCTATTTTTCTGAATTTATAAAATCCCCCACTATCGGCGCATCCAAAACAAGGAACGCCACCATGACCACTACCCTCCTGGCCGAAGCAGTCCGCCAGCATGGCTCGCCGCTGTGGGCCTACAACGCCCCGACCATCCACCAGCGCATCGACCAGCTCAAGCAGCACTTCGACACCGTGCGCTTCGCGCAGAAGGCCAACCCCAACCTGCACGTGCTGCGCCTGATCCGTGAACGCGGCCTGGTGCTCGACGCGGTATCCCTGGGGGAAATGGAGCGCGCTTTTGCCGCCGGCGCATCGGTGGGCGGCGACCCCGCCGGCGTGGTGCTGACTTGCGACGTGCTGGACCAACCGACCCTGGCGCGGGTGGTGCAGACCGGTATCGAGGTCAATGCCGGCTCTATCGACATGCTCCGCCAGCTCGGCGAGCGCTCCCCCGGCCACCGGGTGTGGCTACGCATCAACCCCGGCTTCGGCCATGGCCATAGTCGCAAAACCAATACCGGCGGCGAGAACAGCAAGCACGGCATCTGGCACGAACAACTGCCCGATGCGCTGGCTTGCGTGAAACAACACGGCCTGCACCTGGTGGGCGTGCACATGCACATCGGCTCGGGGGTGGACTACCAGCACCTGGAGCAAGTGGCCAGCGCGATGGTCGAGCTGATCGGCCGGCTGGGCATGGATATCGAAGCCTTCTCCATCGGGGGCGGCCTGTCCACCCCCTACCGCGACGGCGACCAACCAGTGGACCTGCAGCGCTACGCCCGAACCTGGGCGGTGGCCCGCTCGGAGATCGAGACGATGCTCGGTCACCCGGTACGCATGGAGATCGAGCCTGGGCGCTTCGTGGTCGCCGAAGCTGGCTGCCTGGTGACCGAGGTGCGCGCGGTCAAGCAGATGGGTGAGCGCCACTACATCCTGGTCGATGCCGGCTTCAACGACCTGATGCGCCCGGCCATGTACGGGGCCTACCACCGCATGAGCCTGTTCGACGCAGTGGGCCGGCCCGTGAGCCGCCCATTGCAGCCAACCGTCGTAGCCGGGCCGCTGTGCGAGTCGGGGGATGTGTTCACCCAGAACGACGAGGAGTTGACCCCCCACGACTTGCCCCAGGCCAAGGTCGGTGACCTGCTGGTAATTCACGATGCAGGGGCTTATGGCGCATCCATGTCGTCGAACTACAACAGCCGACCGTTGTTGCCAGAGTTCCTGCTCGATCAGGGTCAACTGCGCATGATTCGCCGGAGACAGAGGGTCGAGGAATTGTTGCAGCTCGAGCAGTTCGACTAGCCGGCAGGGGCTAGTGATTGTCGGTGGCGGATCGGCGGAAGGCGATCCGCCGTCGAAACCATGTCAAAATGGTGGCTCGAAAGCAGATGTGAGATACTTGATCCGAACTCTCCGCGTTTTGTTGCAGAAGGCCAATCAGGATACGCCAGAAGGCGCAAGGAGCGCGTTTCCAACCCCACGGCGACGCCGCTTCACCAAATCGCATGCCTTCAGCATCCGGATGCGCCACATGCCTACACGGCCACGCCCCAAGCTCACCTTGCGCACGCTGCTGCTGGCGTTCGCGCTGATCTGTGCTGTCGCAACCCTGGCCAATACTTTCTGGGTGATGTTCACCACCCAGAGATCCGAGCTGGCGGAAAACGCCCTGCAGACCAACCAGGCTTACGCTGCCCGGATCGCAACCAGTGTGGAGGAAGTGCTGAGTTCCGAACTGGATCGCCTGGGGTTTGCATCCACACTCATCGGCCATGCCTTCGCAGACCGAACTGCCCTGCACGACGAGGCACACCGCCTGCTGAACCAGGACCACAGCTTCAATTCGGTACTGATAGCCAACGCACAAGGAAAGATCATCGCTTCGGCCCCCAGCAGCCTGCAACTGGACGGAAAGGCGCTGCAACGTCGTTCCCCTCTGACCAGGCGAGAACCGATGATCAGCGACGCATTCAAGTCCCTGGCAGGCAATCTGGTCGTGTTCGTCTCCCACCCTGTTTTCAGCCCCGACGGCGAATACCTCGGGCTTGTCGGCGGAAGCATCCGCCTGGAACAGAAAAACACGTTGCAAGCGCTCATGGACCTGAACATCCGCGAGGATGGCGCGCATGTCTACCTGGTCGATAGCCATCGACAAGTGCTTTACCACCCGGACCCGCGGCGCATCGGGACGAACCTGGCCGCTGACCCTATCGTCGATGCCGCGCTGCAGCAAGACCACGGTTCGCTGCGGGCGAAGGACGGCAGTGGCAACGAAATGCTCGCGGGTTATGCCAGTATCCCCAGCAGTCGTTGGAGCGTGATTTCACAGCGGCCTCTATCGAACATTGAGGCAACGCTGAAGGCGACGACGATCAAAGTTGCCAAAGGCATCGTCCCCCTCGGTCTGTTCGGACTGCTGTTGATCTGGTGGCTGGGCGTGAAAATTTCCGTCCCTCTCTCCCGACTGGCGGAGAACGCCAAGCGCCTGGATGCACCTGAAAGCTACGAACGGATCCTCGCGGTTCCTGCGGACTACGTTGAAAGCTGGCAGATCCGCCGCGCGCTGCTCCTGGGAGCGGCCCTGCTGCAGGAGAAGATTGGGCGGCTCAACCAGCAGGCACATAGCGACCCGCTGACCGGACTGGCGAATCGCCGGGCCATGGAGGAAACCATGGCGCTATGGCAGCAATCCCTGAAAACCTTCGCTGCGATCGCCGTGGACATCGACCATTTCAAGCGCGTCAACGACACCTATGGCCATGGCGCCGGGGATGAAACCGTCCGCGCCGTCGCCCGGTTGATGAGACAGGTATCGCGCCCGGACGACATGGTATGCCGTGTGGGCGGCGAGGAGTTCCTGCTGCTCTTGCCCAATGGTTCGATTGCGACCGGCGCAGAGGTCGCCGAACGGCTCCGAGCAGTGATCGAGGCGGCGCAATTCGATACTGTCGGGCATATCACGATCTCGCTGGGGGTGGCCATGTGGAAAGCGGGCGAACCGATGTCAGCCGCGTTGGAACGATCGGACCGGATGCTCTATCAAGCCAAGGCCCAGGGACGTAATCGGGTAGTAACGGAACCCGCGCTAACGGGTGTTACATAACGATGACGCCAGCGCCGGGCCTGGTCACGGGTCGGTCGGCGCGACCAACCGGTACCCCACGCCCGCCTCGGTGATGATGAACCGCGGCGCCGTAGGGTCGTCACCCAATTTCTGCCGCAGGTGCCCTACCACGATACGCAGGTAGTGGGTGTCGTCCACATGGGTCGGCCCCCAGATGTCCTTGAGCAGTTGCTGCTGGGTGATGACCCTCCCGGGATGCCCGGCCAGCTGCGCCAGCAGCGCGTATTCCTTGCGCGTCAAGGCTATCTCCAGGCCGTCCAGCGTGACCTTGCGAAAAGCGAAGTCCACCGTCAGCGGCCCGAAGCCCGCCGCAGCGGCCACGCTGCCAAGCTGAGGCGCCTGGCGCAGCAAAGCCCGCACCCGGGCGAGGAATTCCTGGATACCGAACGGCTTGGTCACGTAGTCGTTGGCCCCACCGTCGAGCGCATCGACCTTCTGCACTTCGCTGGCACGCACCGACAGCACCATCACAGGCACCGTGCTCCATTCACGCAGCTCGCGCAGCACTTGCTGACCGTCCATGTCCGGCAAGCCGAGGTCGAGCACCACCAGGTCGGGCTTGTTCAAGGCGGCCTGGGCCAAGCCGTCGCTGCCCGTGCCGGCCTCGATCACCTTGTAGCCCTGGGACGCCAGGCTGATGCGCAGGAACTTGCGGATCTGCGGCTCGTCGTCGATGACCAGCAAGGTGGCGGCTTGGCTCATGGGGCTTCACTTTCGGTAACGGGTTGGGTCGGCAGCGGCAAGCATAGAGTGATGCAGGTGCCGTGGCCATCGATGCCGTCATCGACCAGGATGCGGCCGCCATGGGCACCGATCATGCCCTGGCAGATCGCCAGGCCCAGGCCGGTGCCCTGCCCGCCCCGATCGCCGCGGGCGGCGGTGTAGAACATGTCGAAGATCTTTTCGCGCTCGTCCTGGGGGATGCCGGGGCCCTCGTCGGCGACTGCGAGGCACAGCTGTTCGTCGTGCACCGAGACCTGCAGTTGCAGCCGACCGTTGGCCGGGGAAAAGCGTGCAGCGTTTTCCAGCACATTGATCAGCGCCTGCTCGATCAGCGCCGCGTGCACGAACAGCAGCGGCAGCTCGGGCGGGACTTCGGTGTGCACGCGCAGGGGCGCCAGCACCACGCGCAAGCGGTTGAGGGCGCTGCCGACGATATCAGCCGGGGCTACCCAGTCGCGGGCCAGCTTGAGCGTGCCGTGGCCCAGGCGGGTCATGTCCAGCAGATTCTGGATGTAGCGATCCAGGCGCTCGGCTTCGTTGCGGGTACCTTCCAGCAGCTCGCGGCGGTCGTCCGGGGGGATGGCGTCACCCAGCGCCAGCAGGCTGTCGATGCTGCCGCGCATCGACGTCAGCGGCGTGCGCAGGTCATGGGAGACCGAGGCGAGCAAGGCGCTGCGCAGTTGCTCGGTTTCACCGTGCAGGCGGGCGGCTTCCAGTTGCTCGCCCAGGCGGGCACGGGCCAGGGCCTGGGCCAGGGGCTGCGCCAGGGCCATCAACAACCGACGGCGCGGATCACTCAGTGGTTCGCCGTCGCGTGGGCGAATGCCGAGCAGGGCCAGGGGCTGTTCCTCCACGGCCAGCGGCCACCACCACCAACGACCGTGGGGCAAGGTGTCACTGCCAAAGCCCGCGGCCTGGCCATGTTGCCAGGCCCATTCGGCCGCGGCGCGTTCATTGTCGGTGAAGGCTGGCGAGCCACCACTGGCCACTTGCAACAGGCCGTCGGCGCTGCGTTCGAGCAGACACACCTGCACGCCCTGCCAACCATCCATATGCTGGCCGGCAGCGCTGAACACCGCCTGGCGGTCGGTGGCCACAGTCAGGCGGCGCGACAGGTCGAGCAACTGGCGGGTCTCTGCCTGGGTCTCGCGCAGCGCCTGCAACTGGCGGCGCTGGCGCGCGGCGAGGTTGCCTGTAAGCGCGGCCATCAGCAGGAAGAACACCAGGGTCAGCACGTCCTCTTCGCGCTGGATGGCGAAGGAGAAGTTCGGCGGGATGAACAGGAAGTCGTAGGTGAGGAACGACAGCGCCGCGCACGCCAGCGCCGGCCCCAGGCTGCTGCGTACCGCCACCAGCAGCACGGCGGCAAGAAACACCAGGGAAATGTTGGGCAGCGCCAGCACGCTCGACACGGCCCAGGCCAGGCCTGCGGCCAGCAGCGTGGCAACCAGCGCCAGCACATAATGGCGCCATACCCATACGCGCTTTGCTGCCGTGCGCGCCGCTGGCGGCTGGGCATCGCGGTCGAGTACGTTGATCTCCAGGCCGTGACTCTCACGCAGCAGGCGCGCCGCCACGCCGGCGCCGACCAGGCGCCGACGCAACAGGTCACGGGACTGGCCCACCAGCACCAGGCTGGCGCGGCGCTCGGCGGCGTGCTGGATCAGCGTGCGCGCCACTTCGCCGGCGCGCAACAGCACCACTTCGCCGCCAAGGCGCTCGGCCAGTTGCTGGGCGGCCTGCAAGCGATGGCGGGCCGTTTCGTCGCGCAAGCGCCCGTTATCGACATGGACCACGCTCCATGGCAGATGGCGACGCTGGGCGACGCGGCAGGCATGGCGCACCAGGCGTTCGGCCTGCTCGTCGCCATCGATGCCCACCAGCAGCCGGCCGCGCAGGGCCGGGGCTTCCTGGCCGCGCTGGCGGTAGCCGCTGGCCAGGTCCGCGTCCACCTGGGCGGCGGCGGTCTGCATGGCCAGCTCGCGCAGGGCAGTGAGGTTGGTCTGGGAGAAATAGGCCTCGATGGCCGCCCGTGCCTGTTCGGGCACGTAGACCTTGCCCTCGCGCAAGCGCTCGAGCAGCTCGCGCGGCGGCAGGTCAATCAGTACCAGTTCGAAGGCTTCCTGCAGCACCCAGTCGGGCAATGTCTCGCGCACCTGCACGCCGGTGATGTCGCGGACCTTGTCGTTGAGGCTTTCCAGGTGCTGGACGTTGACCGTGGTGTATACGTCGATGCCGGCGGCGAGCAGTTCCTGCACGTCCTGCCAGCGCTTGGCGTGGCGGCTGCCGGGGGCGTTGGTGTGCGCCAGCTCATCGACCAGCACCAGCGCAGGCGCGGCCTTGAGCAAGCCGTCGAGGTCCATTTCCTCGAGCATCACGCCGCGATATTCGCGGCGCAGCAGAGGTTGTTGGGTCAGCCCGCCGAGCAGGGCTTCGGTCTCGGCGCGGCCGTGGGTCTCGACCACTCCGGCCACCACTTGCAAGCCCTGGCGCTGCTGGGCGTGGGCGGCCTGGAGCATGGCAAAGGTCTTGCCGACCCCGGGCGCGGCGCCGAGGAACACCTTGAGCCTGCCGCGACCTTCGCGGGGCAGGCCGGCCAGCAGCGCATCGGCGCGAGTGGGGTTGCTCATGCTTCATCCTTCAAAATGTCACGAATGAGGGCCTGCGGCGATGGGCCGCAAAGCGGCCTCGGCTTCAGTGGCTCGGAGCAAGACGCTCAAGCGCCTGGTTCAACGCCAGCACATTGACCACCGGCGGCCCGACCAATGGGCGCAGGGTGGCGTCATTCACCAGCACTTGCAAGCGCTCCTCCGAGACCTGCCGCGCCGCCGCCACGCGCGGCAGCTGGTAAGCGATGGCCTCGGGCGGCAGGTGCGGGTCCAGCCCGCTGCCGGAGGTGGTCAACAGCGCCTGGGGCACTGGCCCCTGCTGCGCCTGGTACTGCTGGGAGGCGTCAGTCCTGACCCGATCGGCCAGCGCCGGGTTGCTCGGCGCCAGGTTGCTCGCGCCACTGGCCACGGTGACATAGGCGCCCGCCGAAGGCCGCGACTGGAACCAGCCATCGCCCTTGAATTCCTGGGCGATCAGCGCCGAGCCGCGCACCTGACCACGGTCATCGCGCACCAGGCTACCGTTGGCCTGCTCAGGGAAGGCGACCTGGGCGATGCCGGTCACCGCCAGGGGATACAGCGCGCCGGTGACCACGGTCATCAGCAGGACCAGGCTCAGGGCCGGGCGTACATAAGCGGTCATGTCAGTCTCTCCTCAGACCAGGTGCAGCGCAGTAAGCAGCATGTCGATCAGCTTGATCCCGGCGAACGGCACGACAATGCCGCCCAGGCCGTAGACCAGCAGGTTGCGCCGCAGCAAATGGGCGGCGCTGGCGGCCTGCACCCGCACACCGCGCAACGCCAGGGGGATCAGCACGATGATGATCAGCGCGTTGAACACGATGGCCGAGAGGATCGCGCTCTGCGGGCTGGCCAGGTGCATCAGGTTGAGCACGCCCAACTGCGGGTAGATGGCGGCGAACAGCGCCGGCAGGATGGCGAAGTACTTGGCCACGTCGTTGGCGATGGAGAAGGTGGTCAGCGCGCCGCGGGTGACCAGCAGCTCCTTGCCCACCTGCACCACGTCCAGCAGCTTGGTCGGGTCGCTGTCGAGATCGACCATGTTGGCGGCCTCGCGTGCAGCCTGGGTGCCGTCGTTCATCGCCATGCCCACGTCAGCTTGGGCCAGGGCCGGCGCGTCGTTGGCGCCGTCACCGCACATGGCGACCAGGCGTCCGTCGTTCTGCTCCTGGCGAATACGCGCCAGCTTCTTCTCCGGGGTAGCCTCGGCGAGCACGTCATCGACGCCCGCCTCGGCGGCGATGGCGGCGGCGGTCAGCGGGTTGTCGCCGGTGACCATCACGGTGCGGATGCCGAGCTTGCGCAGTTCGGCGAAGCGCTCGCGGATACCGGGCTTGACCACATCCTTGAGGTGGATCACGCCGAGCAGGTGCTTGTCGACGCATACCAGCAGCGGGGTACCGCCGCTCTGGGCGATGCGCTCCACTTCACGGGCCAGGGCGGCGGGCAGCTCCAGGCGTTGCAGGCCGCAGAAGGCCAGCACCGCGTCGACGGCGCCCTTGCGGTAGCGGCGCTGCTGGAAATCGATGCCCGACAGGCGCGTCTCGGCGCTGAAGGCGATGGCTTCGTACTGATTGCTTGCAGGTTCCGCGAAGTCGTGCAACTGGCGCAGGTACTCGACGATCGACTTGCCCTCGGCAGTGTCGTCGGCCAGCGAGGCGAGCAAGGCGCCCTCCCCCAGCTCCTTGGCGGTCACGCCCGAAGCTGCATGCAGGGCACTGCAGCGACGGTTGCCGAAGGTGATGGTTCCGGTCTTGTCGAGCATCAGCGTGTGCACGTCGCCTGCCGCTTCCACGGCGCGGCCAGAGCGGGCGATCACGTTCAGGCGCACCAGGCGGTCCATACCGGCGATGCCGATGGCCGACAACAGGCCGCCGATGGTGGTGGGGATCAGCGTCACCAGCAGCGCGGCGAGGAAGATCAGCGGCAGCTCGCCGCCGGCGAAGCGGGCGAACGGCTGCAGGGTCACCACCACGATCAGGAAGATCAGGGTCAGGCCGATCAGCAGGATGTCGAGGGCGATCTCGTTGGGGGTCTTCTGCCGCTTGGCGCCTTCGACCAAGGCGATCATGCGGTCCAGGGTCGACTCGCCGGGGTTGCTGGTGATGCGGATCAGCAGCCAGTCGGAGACCAGGCGAGTGTTGCCGGTAACGGCCGAACGGTCACCGCCGGACTCGCGGATCACCGGCGCGGACTCGCCGGTGATGGCCGCCTCGTTGACCGCGGCGATGCCTTCGAGCACCTCGCCGTCGCCGGGGATCAGCTCACCGGCCACCACGCGCACCACGTCGTCCTTGCGCAACTGGGTGGCGGCGACGGTCTCGAACGTACCGTCGCTCTTGCGACGCTTGGCGGCCAGGCCCTGGCTGCCAGCCTTGAGGCTGTCGGCGCGGGCCTTGCCACGGCCTTCGGCAAGGGCTTCGGCGAAGTTGGCGAACAGCACGGTGAACCATAGCCACACGGTGATCTGCACGGCCACTGAAGTGCTCACGCCACTTTCAGGGGCAAAGCAAAGCACCGTGGTCAGCATGGCAGTGAGGGCCACCACCAGCATCACCGGGGCGCGCCTGAGCTGGCGCGGGTCGAGCTTGACGAAGGCCTGCACCAGCGCCGGGCGCCACAGGGCGGCGAAACGGGTCTGGTCCTTGGCGCTATGACGCGCCTTCACTTCGGGAATGGGCATGTTCATGGTGTGTTCCTCAGAAACCCAGGCTCAGGTGTTCGGCAATCGGCCCCAGGGCCAGGGTCGGCAGGAAGGTCAGGCCACCTACCAGCAGGATGGTCACCAGCAGCAGCGTGGTGAACAGCGGGCCGTGGGTGGGGAAGCTGTTCAGGCCTTGTGGCGCGCTCTTCTTGGCCGCCAGGCTACCGGCCAGGGCCAGCACCGGCAGGATGTAGCCGAAGCGGCCGATCAGCATGGCCAGGCCAATCATCACGTTGTGGAACGGGGTGTTGGCACCGAAGCCGGCGAACGCTGAGCCATTGTTGGCGGTACCGGAGGTGTAGGCGTACAACAGTTGGCTGAAGCCGTGGGCGCCGGGGTTGGTCACCGCGCCGGCAGGTCCGGACAGGCTGGCGGCGATGGCGCCGAGCACCAGCACGCCCACCGGCATCACCAGCAGGGTCGCCACCAGCAGTTGCACTTCACGGGCCTGCAGCTTCTTGCCCAGGTATTCCGGGGTGCGGCCGATCATCAGGCCGGCCAGGAACACGGCGATCAACACGAACAGCAGCATGCCGTAGAGGCCGGCGCCGACGCCGCCGAAGATCACCTCGCCAAGCATCATGTTGACCATCGCCACCATGCCGGTCAGTGGGTTAAGGCTGTCGTGCATGGCGTTGACCGAACCGTTGGAAGCTGAGGTGGTGGTCACCGTCCACAGCACCGAACCGGTGGTGCCAAAGCGGCTTTCCTTGCCTTCCAGCGGCGCGCCTTGTTGCACCTGGGCGCTTTCCAGGGCCGGGTTGGGCTGGTGTTCCGACCACAGCGCGGTGCTGCCACCGATCAGGAACAGCGCCAGCATGCAGGCGATGATCGCGCGGCTCTGGCGCAGGTCCTTCACATAGTGGCCAAAGGTGAATACCAGGGCCACCGGGATCAGGATGATCGAGGCCACTTCGAACAGGTTGCTCCAGGCCGTGGGGTTCTCGAACGGGTGCGCCGAGTTGACGCCGAAGAAGCCACCGCCGTTGGTGCCCAACTGCTTGATGGCGATCTGGCTGGCGGCCGGGCCCAGCGGGATGGTCTGGTCGGTGCCTTGCAGGGTCAGGGCGTGGACGTAGTCGGCAAAGGTCTGCGGCACGCCTTGCCAGACCAGCAGCAGCGCCAGCACCAGGCACAGCGGCAGCAGGCCGTAGAGGGTGGCGCGGGTCAGGTCGACCCAGAAGTTGCCCAGGGTGTTGGCAGACCGGCGGGCAATACCCCGGCACAGGGCGACCAGCACAGCCAGGCCGGTGGCGGCACTGACGAAGTTCTGCACGGTCAGGCCGATCATTTGCGTCAGGTAGCTGACCGAGGCTTCACCGCTATAGGCTTGCCAGTTGGTGTTGGTCATGAAGCTGACCGCAGTGTTGAACGCCAGCGACCACTCCTGGCCCGGCAGGTGCTGCGGGTTCAGTGGCAGCGAGCCTTGCAGCAGCAGCACGGCGAACAACAGCAGGAAGCCCGCAAGGTTGAACGCCAGCAGCGCCAGGGTGTACTGCTTCCAGCCCTGCTCCTGTTCGGCATCTACCCCGGCCAGGCGGTAGCACCCCCGCTCCACCGGTCCAAGGAGGGGAGACAGCCAGGTACGCTGGCCTTCCATCACCTTGTAGTAGAAGCGTCCGAGCCAGGGCGCCGGCAACAGCACGATGGCGAAGAACGCCAGCAGCAGCAGGTAATCGTAACTGTGCATGGTCGCCCCTTAGCCGCGATCGGCGCGCAGCAGCGCCACCAGCAGGTAAACCGCCAACGCCACCGCCAGAAGCAGTGACAGCCCGTCGAGCATGTACATGTGCAATCTCCCCTAGTTGCGGCGTGAAGGCCGCTTTGGGGAAATTGTCCGAGGGAGGGGCGTAAAGGGGCGAGATGGGGGGTGGGGTCAAGGCATAAAGAAAGCGTAAAGATCGCTGATAGATCGCGGGGCAAGCCCGCGATGGAGATCAGCGCTGCGGTGTGTGCTGCGCGGTATTGCGGCTCCAGTCCAGCAGCAGGCTGTACCCCACCGCCAGCAAGGTCGGCCCGATGAACAGCCCGATGAAGCCGAACGCGATCAGGCCGCCGAACACGCCGAGCAGCACGATGACCAGCGGCAGGTTACCGCCGCGGCTGATCAGGTACGGCTTGAGCACGTTGTCCACGCCGCTGATGATGAAGGTGCCCCAGACGCCCAGGAATACCGCCATGCCGTAGTCGCCCTTCCACACCAGCCAGGCGGTGGCCGGTATCCAGGCCAGCGGCGGACCCATGGGGATCAGGCTGAGCATGAAGGTCACCAGGCCCAGCACGATGGCCCCCGGCACGCCGGCGATCAGGAAGCCGATCAGTGCCAGCAGCGCCTGGGCGGCAGCGGTGCCGATCACGCCGTTGACCACCCGCTGCACGGTGCCGGCGACCAGGTCGACGTAGTACTCGGCGCGCTCGCCCACCAGCCGTTGCAGCAAGCGGTGCACGAACGCCGCCAGGCGTGGCCCGTCGCGGTAGAAGAAGAACACGAACACCAGGCTCAGGGTCAGCTCCAGCACCCCGCCGCCGATCTGCGCGCTGCGGGCCAGCAACCAGTTGCCGACCTGCCCCAGGTACGGCTTGGCCGAGGCCAACAAGGCCGCGCCCTGCTGGTCAAAGGACTCCCACCAGCCGACCAGGCGCTCGCCCACGAACGGAATCCCGGCCACCCAGGCGGGCGCGTCCGGCAGGCCATCAACCTGCACATCACGAATGAACGCGGTGGCATCACGCACATGGTCGGCCAGGTTGAAACCCAGCCACACCAGGGGCAAGGCCACCAGCAGGATCCACACCGTAGTCAGCAGGCTCGCGGCGAGGGTTTCGCGGCCGCCCAGCACACGGGTCAGCAAGCGCATCAGCGGCCAGCTGGCAAAGGCCAGGATGGCGCCCCACAGCAGCGCCGAGATGAATGGCGCCATCACCCACAGCGCGGCACCCAGCAGGGTGAGCAGCAGGATCTGGATCAACAGGCGGTCATTGTTGGCCATGGTGGCGCTCACTCAACGGATCAGTTCCAGGTGCAGGCCTTCGGTCGGGGCGTCGCCTACCTCGAGCCGGGCACTGCGCACGCCGGCCTTGACCAGTTGCTCGCGCCAGGCTTCGGCGCCCTTGCCACTAAGGCTGGCGCGCAGGGTGCTGTCCAGGTTAAGGCTGCGGGCCAGCAGCGTCGACCAGGCGGCCTGGGGCTCGGCGAGGTCAGGATAGTCGAGCTTGCCGGTGTCGCGCAGTTCGCGCAGCACCGTGGCGGCGGTGGGCAGCAGCTCGCCCAACGGACTGCCGGCGACGAACTCCTCGACATGCAGGTAAGCGCGGCGGTTGCCGCGGGTAACGCTGTACAGCGCCACCAGGGTGTCGGCTTCTTCGGCGGAGCGGCGCAACAGGATGAATGCCTGCTGCTCGTCACCGCCATTGAGGCGGGCGTTGGCGAACACGTCGTTGGCCCACAGGCTGGCCTCGCCGCAGTCGCGGCCCTGGCACCAGAACAACGGATAGCCACCGTCCTGCTGCAATGCCTCGCGGGCGCTGGTGAAGGCTTCGCGGGCGCTGCGCTCGACCGGCAGTTCGTAAGTCACCGAACTGACCTGGCCACGGCTCTCGACCTTGTCCTCGACCCGTAGCCGGCCACTGATCTTGCGCAGCGGGCCCATGGGGTAGACGCGTTCCTGCTCCACTGCCGGGCGTTGGTCGACCACCTTGGCGTCTGCGGGTACCGGCAGGCTGCCAGCCCAGAGGAGCGGGCTGGCGATGGCGAGGCACGCGGCGATGGCGCCGCGAACGAAAACAGGTGCGCTCATCGACCGCCCTCGCAGGTGGCGGGGCAAGGTGCGTGGATGTCTGGCATGTACATGGTTGTCTCCCTTTCAACCCGCCAAGCCTCGACACTTGTCCGGTGCAAGTCAAGGAATGCCAAAGAAGCGATTGAAACAGTCTGCGACAAGGGCCGCGCCCTCGGCGTCGTTCAGGTGCAGATGGTGCCCGCCCGGCAGGGTCACCTGCTCGAAGGGTAGCTGCTCCAGCAATTCCGTGTGGCGCGCCAGCATGCCGTCGGCAGCCACCACCAGATAGGCCGGGCAGGCGATGCGCTTGACGAAGGCCATGGCCTGGTCCTGGTTCAGCCGGGTGGGCGAAGGCAAGGTGAGGCGGCTGTCGCTGCGCCAGCTGTAGCCGCCGGGCACCGGCATCAGGCCGCGTTGGGCCAGTAACTCGGCGGCTTCGCGGCTCACCGCGACCATGCCCTTCATGCGCGCCTCGACGCCCTCCTCCAGGGTCGGGTACACCGACTTGCGCTTGCTCTCCAGGCGCAGCTGCGCCTGCAAGGCCAGCCCCAGGCGCTCGGCAGCGTCCTGTTCGCTGAGCGTCGGCGGGATCACGCCGTCGATCAGCGCCAGGTGGCTGACCCGCTCGGGCAAGGCGCCGGCCAGTTGCACCGAGATGATCGCGCCGAGCGAATGACCGAGCAGGCCGAAGCGTTCCCAGCCCAGTTGCTCGGCAACCCGCAGCACGTCGTGGGCGTAGTCGGCCAGGGCGTAGCCGGCACCGACCGGGCGATGCTCGGAGTAACCATGCCCGGCCAGGTCCAGGGCGACGATGCGTAGCCCTTTCAGCTGCGGCGCCAGACGGGCGAAGCTGTTGGCGTTGTCCAGCCAGCCATGCAGGGCGATCACCGGCAGGCCGTCGGCCGGACCGAACAGGTGCGCGGCCAGTTCGATGTGGCCCAGCGTCAGGCGGATCTCCTCGACCTGGGCGCTCATGCCTGGCTCCAGCGGTCGAACAGGCCCTTGATCAGGCTGGCGGTGTCGGTGGGCCGCTCCAGGGGGAACATGTGCCCACCCGGCAGGCTGTGGTACTCGCCTTTGGCCATGCCGCGCACGGCCAGGGCGTGGTGTTTGCGGATCACCCGGCTCTGGGCCCCGCGCACCATCGCCAGGGGCACCTGCAACTGACGTGGCCGGGCCGGGCTGACATGCGGAATGCTGCGGTAGATGCTGATTTCGGTAGCGGGGTCGAAGCGCAGGCGCAAACCGTCCTCGCCTTGCTCCAGGCCATGCTTCAGGTACGCCTCCAGGCACTCCGGATCGAAGTGGCGGAACAGGGTCTTGCCGGTAAAGTAACGGCGCGCACTGTCTCGGTCGGGAAAGGCCTCGCGCCGGCCCAGGGTACGCCCGGCCGGAGTGATGCGGTCGATGAAACCCAGACGCTTGGCGGCCTGGATCAGCCATTCGTCGGCGCGGGTCAGCACCGGCGAATCGAGCATCACCACCCCGCGGTAGAACTCCGGCCGACGCAGCGCCGCATGCAGGTGCAGCACACCGCCCAGGGAGTGACCGACACCCCAGACCGGTGCGTCCTGCCGCTCCAGGTGATGCAGCAGTTCGTCCACCAGGTTCTGCCAGTTGTCGTTGACCGGAAAGCGCGGATCGTGGGCGTGCTGTTCCAGGTGATGCACCTGGTAGTCCGGCGCCAGCGCGGCGAACAGCTTGCCGTAGGTGGCCGAAGGGAAGCCATTGGCGTGGGCGAAGAAGATCTGCTGCGACATGGCCGCCTGCTCTGCACGGGGGATGGATGGCCCATTGTCGGCAAGCGACCGGCTGGCGGCAACGTCCTGAACGGTCATCGCCAGTGACGATCAGGTCATCGCGAGTCGAAACTGGCCATCGAACGGTGCAGGCAGGCACGCATGTAGGCCAGTTGCCACTCGAGGGCTTCGCGGGCCAGCTGACGGTCCTGCTGAGTATCCGCCAGCCGGCGCAGCGCCAGGCAGCTGGATTGCAGCAGGTGCGCCATGCGGATGCCGGCCTGGCGCAGTTGCTCGAGCTCGTACTGGCCTTCGAAGCGGCGCAGCATCTGGTCGAGCTTGGCGTCGGCACAGTCGCGCAACAGGCAGTACTCGGCGAAGTCCAGCGCAGCGGGGCTGTCCAGCTTGTCGATCACGCTCTGGGGATTGACGGAGCGCACCAGCTCCAGGCGTTGCCTGCTCATCCATGATTCCTTGCGCGGCGTTGTGATCATGCACGCCGCCACGCTAAGGCCCGCGCGACCCGAACGGCAACTGGCATAAATGTCAGTTGCCAGGTGTCAGCCAGGGTGGTTGAGGCTGCGCAGGGTCATCAGGCCGGCCAGCGGCCAGTCGCCCTCCAGTTCGGCCAGGCTGGCCGTGCTGAACGGTGCCGGTTGCTGGGCATGGCCGTGCTCGAGCTGACCAACCAGGTTGCCCACCAGGGGTTGGTGGCTGACCAGCAGGAGATGCTCGAGCCCCAGGTGCTCGATCTCGCCGATCACCTGCTGTACAGCGCTCTCTGGCGTCAGCCAGGCCACGGTACGCACCGGCTCGGAAAAACCGAGGGCGCCGTGCACCAGGGCGGCGGTCTGCTGGGCGCGCACGTACGGGCTGGCAATGATTGCCTGCAACGGCTGGCCCAACAGGTGCGCGGCGCTGCGCAGCACCTGCTCGCGACCGTGGGCGGTCAGGCGCCGCTCGGCGTCGCTGTTGGCCCGTGGCTCGGCCTCGCCATGGCGCAGCACCCACAGCTTCACAGCTTGGGCTCCTCGTCACGCACCGGGTGTGGCGCCGGGGCCACGGCGTGGGGCGCTTCGCCTTCCGGGGTGCGCGGGGTCGGCCAGTCGGCGAACGGCCAGGGTTTCTGGTCGCTGTGGAAGGTGCCGAAACGACCGATCTGTGCCAGGTACTGGCTCAGGCTGTCGCCGAAGTTCATCAGGCTGGCGCTGGGCGCGCCGTAGATCAGGCGGTAGATCAGTTGCACCAGCACCAGGCCGCCAAGCAGCAGCTCGGCCAGTTGCCAGGCCACCAGGAACACCAGCATCCACAGCACGCGCAGGATGATCGACTCGCGCTGGGCGCGCTCCGGGGTATCGTTCATACGTTTCTCCCTCAGTTGAAACCGCTGGTGGAAATGAAATCGACATCGGTCTTCGGCTCGGCGCGCATCAGGTGCTCGATCACCTGGTTGAGCGTGCGGCCCTCGAACAGGATCGCGTGCAGGCCCGCCACCAGCGGCATGTACACGCCCACCTCCTGGGCCTTGGCCTTGAGCACCTTGAGAGTGTTGACACCTTCTGCAACTTCACCCAGTCGGCTGACCGCCTGCTCGAGGCTCAGGCCCTGGCCCAGCGCATGGCCGACCTGGTAGTTGCGGCTCTTGGGCGAGGAGCAGGTGACGATCAGGTCACCGACCCCGGCCAGCCCGAGGAAAGTCATGGGGTTGGCGCCCTGGCTCACGGCGAAGCGGGTCATCTCGGCCAGGGCCCTGGTAATCAGCATGCTCTTGGTGTTCTCGCCCATCCCCAGGGCCACGGCCATGCCGGCGATGATGGCGTAGACGTTCTTCAACGCGCCGCCCAGCTCGACGCCGAAGCGATCGCTGCTGGCGTAGACACGGAACGTGCGGCCATGCAGCACAGCCTGCACCTGCTGGCATAGCGCTTCGTCCTCGCTGGCGACCACGGTGGCGGTCAATGCATGCTCGGCAATCTCGCGGGCCAGGTTGGGGCCTGACAGCACGCCGATGCGTGCCTGGGGGGCGATCTCTTCGAGGATCTGGCTCATCAGCTTGAAGGTGTTCGCCTCGATGCCCTTGGTCAGGCTGACCAGGCCCTTGCCGCGCAGCAGCTCGGCGTGGGGCGCCAGCACGCTGCGCAAGGCGCTGGAGGGCAAGGCGACAAAGATCAGTGCGCTGCCCTGGAGGGTGGCGAGCAGGTCGTTGACCGGTTCGACGCCGTCATGCAGGCGGATGCCCTTGAGGTAACGCGGATTCTCGCGGTCGACGCGCATTGCCTCGGCTTGCGCCGGGTCGCGCATCCACTGCCGCACCGGATGGCCGTTCTGTGCCAAGAGGTTCGCCACGGCGGTGCCGAAGCTGCCGCCTCCAAGAACTGCAACAGGTTGCTGTTCAGTCATATCCAATCCGTTAACCAATAAAGTAAGTGGCGACGTGCGCATTATACGGCGCGCATGCGCCAGAGCCAGTGGCAGTACCTGCCCATTGCAGGGCGGGCCTGTCATGGTGTCGCACTGGCAAAAGCCGCATGGTCGGTTAACATGCCTGATAAATTTCTGAAACAAGGCCGTTTCGTGTTCCCTGGCACGCCACCCTATCCACGCCTGCTGTTGCTGACTGCCCTGCTGGGCGGCCCGGCCATGGCCGAGGACCTGTTCATCGACAACCAGGACCTGCCGCAGGTTCTGACCGCCACGCGCCTGAAACAATCCCCGGCGGCGGTTCCAGGCAGCATGACCGTGCTCGATAACGAGCTGATCCGTGCCAGCGGTGCCCGCGACATCCCCGAGCTGCTGCGCCTGGTGCCGGGCATGATGATCGGCTACGGCGCCGGAAACCAGCCGACGGTCAACTACCACGGCAGCAACGTCAGCGACGCCCGGCGCATGCAGGTGCTGATCGATGGCCGCTCGGTGTACCGCGCAGGGCTGGCCACGGTGGACTGGAGCGACATCCCGGTGGCCATCGAGGATATCGAGCGCATCGAGGTGTTCCGCGGCCCGAACACCGTCAGCTACGGCGCTAACGCGCTGATGGCGGTGGTCAACATCCTCACCCGCAACCCCGCCGACAGCCATGGCACGCGGGTCAAGCTGACTCGCGGCCAGGACGGCATCAACGACTACTACGCAAGCCAGGGCTTCGGCTGGGACAGCGGCGACCTGCGCCTGTCGCTCTCCGGCCAGCAGGACGACGGCTTCGACCAGGACCAGTTCGGCCACGACTACCGCGACAGCCGCCGTGCCAACCGCATCAACATCAATGCCGTGCATACCCTGGCGCCCGACCAGACCCTGGAATGGCAACTGGCGGCCAAGGAAGGCAGCAACCAGCGCCCCTACACCTACCAGCCGGTGTTCGGCAACTACCGCGCCGGCGACAACGCCGACGTCAACGCCAAGGACTATGCAGGCTCGGTGCGCTGGAACCTCGACCTCAACCCCGAGCACAGCCTCTATGTGCAGGGTTCGGCGCAGCACTTCGACCGTCAGCAGGTGTGGCGCGCCTGCGATGCGGCAATTGCCTTCAGCCCCGAGCTGACACGCCTGTGGCAGCTCGACCCGAACTTCGCCGAGAAGGTCGCGCGCAATCTGTACACCGGCAACCTGCCCAGCACCACCAATCCGGTGCTCGGCTCGCTGATGGGCCAGGTGCAGAGCCAGTGGGCCAGCGGCGGGCGCAACACGATCTGCGGCGACGTCGACCAGAGCACCCGCGAAACCCGCTATGACCTGGAAATCCAGGACACCCTGAGCCTCACCGACAGCCTGCGCCTGGTCAGCGGCATGAACTACCGCTACGACCGCGCCGACTCGCAGACCTACTTCAACGGCAGCATCGACGACCAGACCTGGCGCCTGTTCGGCCAGCTCGAATGGCGCGCCGACGAGCACTGGATCCTCCAGGGCGGCGCCATGTACGAACATTCGCAGCTGTCGGGCAACTCGCTGACCCCGCGTGTGGCGGTGAACTACCTGATCACTCCTCGCCATGGCTTGCGCGCGGTGTATTCCGAGGCCATTCGCTCGCCGGACATGTTCGAGAACAACGTCAACTGGAGCTACACGGTCAAGAACCTCTCGCCCAACCTGTACGGGCTGCAGAACGGCGAATATTTCGTCAAGACCCGCGGCCCCGGCAACCTCGACCAGGAGCGCATGCGTTCGCGAGAACTCGGCTACAACGGCGCCTTCAGCGACATCGACCTGAACGTCGACGTGAAACTGTTCTACGACGAAATCACCGGCATGATCAGCGAGCCGTTAAAGAACAACCAGTTCATCGCCAGCAACGCCAACAAGGCCCGTTTCAGCGGCAGCGAGGCGCAGTTCGACTGGCGCGCCACCCAGCGCGACCGCCTGCGCCTGACCTATGCCTATGTCGACGCCTGGGCCAGCAACCCGGCCGATCGCCGCCTGAGTGCCCGCAACAGCGGCTCGGCCGGCTGGCTGCGCGACTGGGGCGAGGGCTGGTCCAGCGCCCTCTTCTATTACGGCGACGATGCCCTCAACCAGTACCGCTACGAGCGGGTCGACCTGCGCGTGGCCAAGCGCTTCAAGATCCACGGCAGCAACCTGGAACTGGCCGCACTGTGGCAGCAGCGCCTGGATGACGAACCGGTCACCCTCGAGCAGAACCGCTATGACAGCCGCCACCGCCTGAGCGTCAGCGCGGAGCTGGAGTTCTGATGGTGCGCCTGCTGCGCCTGCTGCTGCTGTGCCTGTGGCCCCTGGGATCACTGTCGGCCAGCGAAATCCTGCTGGTCGGCGGCGAAGACCAGCCCGGCATCCGCAGCTTCGTCGCAGCCCTGGAAAAGCGCAGGCCCCACGACCAGGTGCGGTTCCAGACCGTCGAACAGCTACCTGGCCCAGGTAAACTCAAGGCTGACACGCGACTGGTACTGCTCGACACCCCAGCTCTGGAATGGCGCCTTGCGGAGGCCGCAGGCCCTTCAGCCCTGGCGCTGCGGGTCAGCCGGGTCCAGGCCGAACAACGCCTGGGCACTTCGCGTCCCGCCTATCTCACCCTGCTGTGGAGTGACCCGCCGCTGGCCCGCCAATTGCGCCTGGCCCGCTATCTGCTGCCGCAGGCCCGGCGCATTGGCGTGCTGTATGGCGAACACAGCCGCTTCCTGCTCGACGAACTGCGCCAGGCCGCCCACCCCTTGGGGCTGGAAATCGTCGCCCAGGATTGGCCCGACCTGCGCGACAGTCGGCCATTGCAACACGTACTCAATAACAGTGACGTGCTGCTCGGGCTGGACGACCCGGACCTGTACAACTCGAAATCAGCCAAGAATGTCCTGCTCAGCAGCTATGGCAGGCAGATGGCGCTGATCGGCCCCAACGTCGGTTTCGTCCGCGCCGGCGCCCTGGCCAGCACCTACAGCGACCAGGACGATTGGCTGGCGGTACTCGAGCAATTGCTCGAGCAACCGTCGGCCCGCTGGCCCCGCAGCCTGTACCCCGCGCACTTTGGTGTCAGCGGGAACCAACAGGTGGCCCGGGCGCTGGGTCTGGAAGCGATCGATCCGGACGCCGCCGCACTGGCCCTCGCCGCAGGAGCCTCCACGCCATGAGCAAGCGCCTGAGCTGGGATATCCATACGCGCACCCAGATCATCAGCCTGGGTCCCGCCCTGCTGCTGACCTTGCTGCTGATCAGTTTCTTCACCTTCGTGCGCATCCAGGATTTGCGCCAGGAGCTCAACCACACCGGGCAACTGATTGCCAACCAGCTGGCGCCGGCGTCCGAATACGGGGTGATCTCGGGCAACAACGAAGTGCTCGAGAGCCTCATGCGCGCGACCTTGAGCATTCCCCACGTGCGCTTTCTCGAGGTCCAGGACAGCCGCAACCATATTCTGGTGTATGTCGAGCAGCCCGATGAAAGCCTCAACCGCGCCCAACGAGTCGAGGTGTTTCAGGCGCCGATCCGCCTGCAGCAAATCCGCCTGGACAACGACTTCCTGCAGGGCAAGGCGGCGCCACCAAACATTGGCGACGACTACCTCGGGCGAGTGATCGTCGGGATGTCCGACGACGCCTTCAGCCAGCGCCAGCAGGAAATCGTGATCAAGGCCGCGATCCTCGCACTGTTCGCCCTGCTGTTCACCTTCCTGCTAGCCCGTCGCCTGGCCACCAGCCTGTCCCGGCCGATCAGCGAGATGGGCCACGCGGTTCGCGCCATCCAACAGGGCGACTTCAACGCCCCCCTGCCAGTGGTCGACGACAGCGAACTGGGCCACCTGGCACGGCACATCAACAACCTCGCCAGCGCCCTCGATCAGGCCGCCCATGAACAACAGCAGGCCATGGGCCAGCTGATCCAGGCGCGCGAAGAGGCCGAGCAAGCCAACCGCGCCAAGTCCGACTTCCTGGCAATGATGAGCCACGAGCTGCGTACACCCATGAACGGCGTGCTGGGCATGCTGCAGTTGCTCGAAACCACCGAGATGACTGGCGAGCAGGCCGAATACACCGCCGTGGCCAGCGAATCCACAGGGCACTTGCTCAAGGTAATCAACGACATCCTCGACTTCTCGCGGATCGAGCGCGCGGCGCTGGAACTGGAGCACATCGAGTTCAACCTGGGCGACCTGATCACCAGCAGCGTGCAGTCGTTCCAGCACACCGCCCAGCAGCGCGACCTCGACCTGCGCCTGCAACTGCCCTGCGCCATGAACCAGCTTCAGGTGGTGGGCGACCCGACGCGGATCCGCCAGATCCTGTTGAACCTGGTGGGTAATGCGCTGAAATTCACCGAGCGAGGCGAGGTGGCCATCGACGCGCGCTGGCAGGTGCTCGACCGCCAACTGATCTGGCTGACCTGCACCGTGCGCGATACCGGCATCGGCATCGACAGCAACCGCCTGGAAATGATGTTCGTGGCCTTCCAGCAGGCCGACAACACCATCTCCCGACGCTACGGCGGTACCGGCTTGGGGCTGTCGATCGCCCGCACCCTGGCCGAACGGATGGGCGGCCAGCTGCGCGGCGAAAGCCGCGAAGGCCTGGGCTCGACCTTCACCCTGGAAATGCCGCTGGTACTGGCCAGCGCCACTTCCGTCCTGCCCGGCAGCACGCTAGTGGACAGCGCTGCGGCTGACGACGGCGGGCGGATCCTGCTGGTTGAGGACAATCCGGTCAATCAGAGCGTCATCGAAGCGATGCTGCGCAGCCTGGGTTTTGAGGTCAGCCTGGCCATGGACGGTGCCCAGGCGATCGACCTGGTCGGCCAGCAGCGTTTCGCCGCGGTGCTGATGGATTGCCGCCTGCCCCAGGTGGACGGATACGAGGCTACCCGTCGCATCCGCCTGCTGCCCCAGGCAGAAGGGCTGCCGATCATCGCCCTGACCGCCAGCGCGCTGCAGGGCGACCGTGAACGTTGCCTGGCCGCCGGAATGAACGATTACCTGAGCAAGCCATTCAAACGTACCGACCTGCAGCGCATCCTGCGGCGTTGGTTGCCCGGTCAGGCAGTTGCGACTGGCGATAAATGCTAAATTGCGGCAGTCTTAAGGACTGGACAGGACCGTCGCTGGGCCGGAAAATAACATTTCAGTGCACACCTGTACTTCTTTTGCCAGGTGCGCTGTGACTTTCACCACAACGCAATAGTCTACCTGTAGGCTGCCGCCTCGGATGCAAAGCGCTTCGGGCCGGCCGGGAAGATTCGTCCCCTGCCACAGGGGGTTATTGAGGAGCTCGCATGACCAAACAAAACGCCTTTACTCGGGAAGACCTGCTGCGCTGCAGTCGCGGTGAGCTGTTCGGCCCCGGTAATGCGCAACTGCCCGCCCCGAACATGCTGATGGTCGATCGCATCACCCATATCAGCGAGGAAGGCGGCAAGTTCGGCAAAGGTGAATTGGTCGCCGAGCTGGATATCAATCCAGACCTTTGGTTCTTCGCCTGCCACTTCGAAGGCGACCCGGTAATGCCAGGCTGCCTGGGCCTCGACGCCATGTGGCAATTGGTCGGCTTCTTCCTCGGCTGGCAGGGCCTGCCGGGCCGCGGTCGTGCGCTGGGTTCGGGCGAAGTGAAATTCTTCGGCCAGGTACTACCCACCGCCAAGAAAGTCACCTACAACATCCACATCAAGCGCGTCCTCAAGGGCAAACTGAACATGGCCATCGCCGATGGCTCGGTCAGCGTCGACGGCCGCGAGATCTACACCGCCGAAGGCCTGCGGGTCGGCGTGTTCACCTCCACTGACAATTTCTAAGGGTTATTCGCATGCGCCGCGTCGTTATCACTGGTCTGGGCATCGTATCGTGCCTGGGCAATGACAAAGAGACCGTCACCGAAAACCTGCGCAACAGCCGTCCGGGTATCCGTTACAACCCGGAATACAAGGAAATGGGGCTGCGTAGCCAGGTTTCCGGTTCCATCGACCTGAACCTCGAAGAGCTGATCGACCGCAAGGTCTACCGTTTCGTCGGCCATGCCGCAGCCTACGCCTACCTGGCGATGCAGGACGCGATCAAGGACTCTGGCCTGAGCGAAGAGCAGATCTCCAACCCGCGCACCGGCCTGGTGGCCGGCTCCGGCGGCGCTTCCACCCTGAACCAGATGGAAGCCCTGGACACCCTGCGCGAGAAAGGCGTCAAGCGCGTTGGTCCGTACCGCGTCACCCGCACCATGGGCAGCACCGTGTCGGCGTGCCTGGCCACCCCGTTCAAGATCAAGGGCATCAACTACTCGATCTCGTCGGCCTGCGCGACCTCTGCACACTGCATCGGCACCGCCATGGAGCAGATCCAGTGGGGCAAGCAGGACATCGTGTTCGCCGGCGGCGGTGAAGAAGAGCACTGGAGCCAGTCGTTCCTGTTCGATGCCATGGGCGCCCTGTCGACCAAGCGCAACGAAACCCCCGAACTGGCCTCGCGCGCCTACGACGCCGATCGTGACGGCTTCGTCATCGCCGGCGGCGGCGGCATGGTCGTGGTCGAAGAACTTGAGCACGCCCTGGCCCGTGGCGCCAAGATCTACGCAGAGATCGTCGGCTACGGCGCGACCTCCGATGGCTACGACATGGTCGCTCCAAGCGGCGAAGGCGCTATCCGCTGCATGCAGCAGGCGCTGTCCACCGTCGATACCCCGATCGACTATCTGAACACCCACGGCACCTCCACCCCGGTCGGCGACGTCGCCGAGATGAAGGGCGTACGTGAAGTGTTCGGCGACAAGGCACCGAAGATCAGCTCGACCAAGAGCCTGTCGGGTCACTCGCTGGGCGCCGCAGGCGTGCACGAGGCGATCTACTGCCTGCTGATGATGGAAAACAACTTCATCGCCGGCTCCGCCAACATCGACGAGCTGGATCCGGAAGTCGCGGACCTGCCGATCGTGCGCAAGACCGAAGACGCCAAGCTCACCACCGTGATGAGCAACAGCTTCGGCTTCGGCGGCACCAACGCCACCCTGGTGCTCAAGCGCTGGGAAGGCAAGTGATAGGCTGACACGCTGAACGAGAACGCCCGGACCTTGGTCCGGGCGTTTTTGTTTGTGCCCTGCCGGCCCTCATCGCGGGGCAAGCCCACTCCCACGCCATGGACTGCCCGCCAGGGTTGGATTGATGTCCAGTTTCTGGGGGCAGCCCACATCCACATGACCTTGAGCCGATGGCGTGGGAGCTGGCTTGCCCCGCGAGGGCCCTTACACCGAGAAGCGCTGCACCAGGGTATTGAGGTCCACCGCCAGCCGCGACAGGGCCTGGCTCGCTGCAGACGTCTGCTCGGCCCCCGCCGACGACTGATGCGCCAGGTCGCGGATGGTGGTCAGGTTACGGTCCACCTCCCGCGCCACCTGGGCCTGCTGCTCCGAGGCACTGGCGATCACCAGGTTGCGCTCGTTGATCTGGCCGATGGCCGCAGCGATCGCCTCCAGCGCCTGGCCCGCGGCATGGGCCCCGTCCAGGGTCGAACGGGCCTGGGCATCGCTATGCTGCATGCCCTGCACCGCCCGCTCGGCACCGCTACGGATGGCCACGATCATCTGCTCGATCTCCTGCGTCGAGGTCTGCGTACGGTGAGCCAACGCCCGCACCTCGTCGGCGACCACGGCGAATCCTCGCCCGGCTTCGCCGGCGCGCGCTGCCTCGATGGCAGCGTTGAGCGCCAGCAGGTTGGTCTGCTCGGCGATCGAGCCGATGACATCCAGCACCTTGCTGATGTCGTGCACCTGCTGGGCCAACTGCCCCACCTCCTCGGCGTTGCCCGCCACGCCACTGGCCAATGCCTCGATGGCAGTGACCGTGGCCTGCACCTGCTCGCGCCCGCGGCGAGCGATCTGGTCTGACTCACGCGAAGCCTCGGAGGTAGCCACCGCGTTGCTCGCCACCTCCTCCACTGCCACAGTCATCTGGTTAACCGCAGTGGCGGCTTGCTCGATTTCCATGCTTTGTTGCTGCAGGCCACGGGTCGCGTCCTCAGTGACCGCGCTCAGTTCTTCGGAAGCCGAGGCCAACTGGTTGGCCGAGTCTGAGATTCTCCCAATGGTCTCGCGCAGGCTCTGCTGCATGCTCTTGAGGGCTGCCAGCAAGCGTGCTGGCTCATCGTCGCCCTGCACGGTGATCTGCGGTGTGAGGTCGCCGGTGGCGACCGTCTCGGCAACCCTCAGCGACTGACCTAGCGGCCGCACGATGCTGCGGGTCAAAGCCAGGGCGAGCACCACAGTCAGGCTCAGGGCAATCACCAGCAACACGCCGACCCAAACTTTCGCACCGTTGTACACAGCCTCGGCCATGTCGGTGGCTGAGTTGGCCTGATGGTTGTTCAGCTCGATCAACTCGTTGAGGGTCGCAGTCATCTGATCGGCCAACTGGTTCATCTCGCCGTTGACCAGCGTCGCCGCCGCCTGGACATGCCCATCGGTGGCCAGTTGTACGACTTGCCCTTGCAAGGTCATGTATTGGCGCTCGAGAACCTGGTAGCGATCGAACAACGTCCGCTCTTCAGGAAGCACGATCAAGGCATCGTAGTGACTCTGCGCCTTGCTCAGGCCGCCCTTGACCTCGTCTATGCGAGCACGGTTCTGCTGCTGGGCAACCGGGTCGGTATTGACCAACAACCGCAAGGTCAAGGCGCGGATGCGTAACATGTCCTGGGTCATGCTGCCCACCGAGATCACGCTCGGCAGCCAGTTGTTGTCCACCTGCTCGGACTGCTGGCGCATATTGGTCATCTGTTGCAATGCGAAGCCACCCAGCGCCACCACCAGCAGCGCCATGATGCCAAAGCCAAGCCCAGCGCGCGGCGCTATATTCAAGCGTCTCAAGCTCATTTCCAGGATCCCTCCCAAGCGTGATAGTCCGTTGCTTAAAAAAGGTATCGGGCCACATGGAAATTGCGTAAGACGAAAAGGCGATATCAAAACGACATCTGCTCATGAAACTCGCTATTTCGTGCGTTTTGGCAGCAGCTCAATAAAATTTTTCCTGCTCACCCGCTCTGCCACCGCTTCGGGCAAGGCATCGAGGAATGGATCGAAAGCGTGCATCTGCTCGCCGATGCTGCCAAAGCGCCCCACCACATCGGACCCGAGCATAAAGCGCTCGGGAAAGCGCACGACCAACTCGACCCAGTCCTGGCGTGGCACGCCCTGCTCATCCAGCAGATAGGGCTCAAGCACGCTCCAGGACAGGTCCACGTACAGGTTGGGATAGTCCTCGAGCAATCGGTTGAGCACCGGCAGGAGAAAGTCCATGCGCTCCTGGTGCCGGTGAATCTCCATGCTGCTGCCGGCATGGGCCCAGATGAAGCGGGTATGCGGGTGGTTACGCAACGGCTCTTCGATTTCCGCCAAGTAGAGTGGGTTGCGCTCGCGCTTGGAGGTGATGTTCGAGTGCAGCAACACCGGCAGGTCGCGCTCGGCAGCCAGGTGATAGATGCGGGTCATGGCCTCGTTGTTGGCGCGAGGCGTGTCGCCGCTGGTCAGGGCGGTGAGGTCGTCATGGCGGGTAAATACCTCGCCGATGCCCTGCCACAACCCCGGATAAAGCTCGAGCATGCGCTCGATATGGCTGACGGCGTTCTTGTCCACCGGGTTGAAGCCGGTGAGAAACGGGTGGAAACGCCTGCGCTGCTCAGCAGGCAGCTTTTCCAGAGCGGCGGCGACGTACAGGTCGGTGGCGCTGTACCAGTAGGCATCGGCATCGTCGCCGGCGTAGTAGCGCGGACGCTTGGGTTCGTCCTCGTGCCATTTCTTCGCCACCGGGATGCCGGAGATCATCGACTGCTCCACCCCGGCCTCGTCCATGGCCTTGAGCAAGGCCGGCATGCCTTCGGTTTCCTGGAAGAAATCCACGTAGTGCAGATGGGCGTCGCTGTAGCGGTAGTCGCGGGCTTGCGCAGTGTCGAACAGACTTGCACTCAACAGCAGGCAGGCCAATGTGCGGGCAATCATCTCAGGCTCCTTTGCCGGTACCGCAAGAGTAGACCGGGCAGCGCTCGCGACGGTTCAGCCACGGACGGCAAAACGCTATGCTTGCAGGCATCCCTCAAGGAGTGTCGCCATGAGCAGCCCCCTGGTCATCCGCCCACGCGCCGAATCGGTCGAGGGCCAGCCGATCCTGCGCCCGCTGCCCTCGGCGCAGTGCCGCAGCGTAGGCCCTTTCGTGTTCTTCGACCATATGCTGGAAACCGACTACGCGCCGGGTCATGGCATGGACATTCGCCAGCACCCTCATATTGGCCTTTCCACCCTCACCTACCTGTTCGAGGGTGAAATCCAGCACAAGGACAGCCTCGGCTCGGACCAGCGCGTGCGCCCAGGAGACGTCAGCTGGATGACCGCCGGAGCGGGCGTGGCGCATGTCGAGCGCACGCCGGCCGAGGTGTTCGAGCGCGGCTCGCGGCTGCATGGGCTGCAGGTCTGGCTGGCCTCGCCGAAGTCCGACGAGCAGGGCCCGGCAAGCTACAGTCATCATCCGGCCGACAGCCTGCCGGCCAGTGACAGCCTCGGCGTGCGGATCCGCATGATCGCCGGCACAGGCTTCTGCCTGGCCTCACCGGTACCGGTGCTCTCCCCCACGCTCTACGCCCATGTGCACATGCAGGCGGCCACCACCCTGATCGTGCCGACGGAACACGTGCAGCGCGCGCTGTATCTGCTCGAAGGTGAGTTGCTGCTGGATAACGAGGACGTCGAGCCATGCAGCCTGGTGGTGCTACCCGAGGGCGAAGTCGTGAGCTTGTATGCCGAAGATGAGTGCCAGCTGGTGCTGATCGGCGGCGCGCCGCTAGACGGACCGCGGCGGATGAACTGGAACTTCGTCGCCAGTGACCCGGGATTGATAGAAGCGGCACGGGCGCGCTGGGCGGCTGGGGATTGGCCGGTGGTGCCGGGAGAAAGCGGGCGGATCGAACTGCCGCGCTGATTGGGGCCGCTTGGCGGCCCCTGAGCCTTCAGCTTGCGAACACTTCCTTGAGCAAGTTATGCATCGAGCGGAATGCCCGCTCCGAGGTGCGCCGGTCGTACTGCATCTTGCCCGGCACATTGGCGTTCGGATCGGTGAACGAGTGCACCGCCCCGCCATAGCTGAGCAACTGCCAGTCAACCTTGGCAGCATTCATCTCTTCTTCGAAGGCTGGCAACTGTTCCCTTGGCACCAATGGGTCGGAGGCACCATGCAGCACCAGCACCGAACCCTTGATGCGCTTGGCATCCTCGGGGTTCGGGGTATCCAGCGTGCCGTGGAACGACACCGCTGCCCTCAGATCGGCGCCGGTGCGGGCAAGCTCCAGGGCACAGCAGCCGCCAAAGCAGAAACCGAACGTCGCGACCTTGCCTGGCTCGAGCAGCGCCTTGGACTGCCCGAGCAATTGCGCCAACGCTTCCTGCATGCGCTTGCGAAGTTCGGCGCGGTCGTTCTTCAGCGGCATCATCGCCGTACCGGCTTCGTCAGCATTGGACGGCCGCACCGACTGGCCATACAAGTCGGCAATCAGCACCACATAGCCTTGCTCGGCCACTTCCTTGGCGATACGTTCGGCGCCCTCGCCGATACCCATCCAGTTCGGCGCCATCACCAGGCCCGGCTGCGGCAGCGCGCCCGGGGCGTAGACCAGGCGGCTTTCGTAAGCCTTGCCTGACAGGTGATAAACCAACGACTCGACGATGACCTTGCTCATTCAGCTCTCCTTGGGCGTTCACGGGTCAGGACAGGATAGATGTATTCGTGGCAACGGCAGACATGAAAAAGCCCGCCGAAGCGGGCTTTTCTTGCCTCAGGTCAAGCCGACAGCTCGACCAGCAGCTTGTTGAGACGGCGTACGTAGGCCGCCGGATCCTTCAAGCTGTCACCGGCCGCCAGGGCCGCCTGGTCGAACAGGATGTGCGAAAGCTCGGCGAAGCGGTCTTCACTCTGCTCGCCATCGAGCTTCTCGATCAGCGGGTGGCTCGGGTTGAACTCGAAGATCGGCTTGGACTCCGGCACCTTCTGCCCGCTGGCCTCGAGGATCTGGCGCATCTGCAAGCCCAGGTCCTGTTCACCGATGGCCAGGATCGCCGGCGAGTCGGTCAGGCGGTGCGAGACACGCACCTCGGCAACGCTGTCACCCAGCGCGCCCTTGAGACGCTCGACCAGGCCTTCCTTGTCCTTGGCGACTTCTTCCTGGGCCTTCTTGTCCTCTTCGGAGTCCAGACTTCCCAGGTCCAGGTCGCCGCGGGCGACGTCGACGAAGGCCTTGCCGTCGAACTCGTTGAGGTAGCTCATCAGCCACTCGTCGATGCGGTCGGTGAGCAGCAGCACTTCGATGCCTTTCTTGCGGAAGACTTCCAGGTGCGGGCTGTTCTTGACCTGGGCGTAGGATTCGCCGGTAAGGAAGTAGATCTTGTCCTGGCCTTCCTTGGCGCGGGCCAGGTAGTCGGCCAGGGCGACGCTCTGCTCGCCGCTGTCGTCATGGGTGGAGGCGAAGCGCAGCAGGCTGGCGATCTTCTCCTTGTTGGCGAAGTCCTCGGCCGGGCCTTCCTTGAGCACCTGACCGAAGTTTTTCCAGAAGCCCTTGTACTGCTCGGGTTCGTTCTTCGCCAGTTTCTCCAGCATGTCCAGCACACGCTTGGTCAGCGCGGTCTTCATCGAGTCGATGATCGGGTCTTTCTGCAGGATCTCGCGGGAAACGTTCAGCGACAGGTCGTTGGAGTCGACCACGCCCTTGATGAAGCGCAGGTACAGCGGCAGGAACGACTCTGCCTGGTCCATGATGAACACGCGCTGCACGTACAGTTTCAGGCCGCGTGGCGCTTCGCGCTGATACAGGTCGAACGGCGCGCGGGCCGGCACGTACAGCAGCGAGTTGTACTCGAGCTTGCCTTCGACCTTGTTGTGGCTCCAGGCCAGCGGGTTCTCGAAGTCATGGCCGATGTGCTTGTAGAACTCCTGGTACTCCTCGTCCTTCACCTCGGTGCGCGAACGGGTCCACAGGGCGCTGGCGCGGTTGACGGTTTCCCATTCCTGCTCCGGCTTTTCCTCGCCTTCGGCGGCCTCGGCCTGCTCCTTGGGCAGCTCGATCGGCAGGGCGATGTGGTCGGAGTACTTCTTGACCACGTTGCGCAGACGCCAGCCATCGGCGAATTCATCCTCGCCCTTCTTCAGGTGCAGGACGATGCGGGTACCGCGCTGCGGCTTGTCGATGGTGGCGACTTCAAACTCGCCCTCGCCTTTGGATGACCAGTGCACGCCCTCGGCGGCCGGCAGGCCGGCGCGACGGCTGAACACGTCGACCTTGTCGGCGACAATGAACGCGGAGTAGAAGCCCACACCGAACTGACCGATCAGGTGCGAGTCCTTTTTCTGGTCACCGGTGAGGTTCTTCATGAAGTCGGCGGTACCGGACTTGGCAATGGTACCCAGGTGCGCGATCACGTCTTCGCGGCTCATGCCGATGCCGTTGTCCTCGAGGGTAACGGTGTTGGCAGCCTTGTCGAAGCTGAGGCGGATCTTCAGGTCGGCGTCGCCTTCGAGCAGCTCAGGCTTGGCCAGGGCCTCGAAGCGCAGCTTGTCAGCGGCGTCGGAGGCGTTGGAGATCAGCTCGCGCAGGAAGATCTCCTTGTTCGAATACAGGGAATGGATCATGAGGTGCAGCAGTTGCTTTACCTCGGTCTGAAAGCCCAGGGTTTCTTTTTGAGTCTCCACACTCATGGTCTTCAAAACTCCAATCTGTTGGTTGGTGACGCCTGGCGGCCAGCGGGCCGTTTTGATGGCGGATGTCCAGCAGATGGGGGCAGCCCTGACTATTTCAAGGGCTTTTCCGGTTCAATCTTGAAATGCGCGCGTGCCGTGGCGATCGGGGTGTCGCGATCGCCCTGCCAGGCGGTAATGGCGACGTTGGTCACCCGTCGCCCCTGGCGCCACAGCTGGCACTGGGCGTAGGTATCGCGGTAAAGGCCAGCACGCAGGTAGTCGATGGAAAAATCGATGATCTTCGGAATGCTCGCGCTTTCGCTGTAGATCAGCAGGTAGAGCGCCGCGGACAGCTCCATGAACCCGGCGATCACGCCGCCATGGATGGCCGGCAGCAACGGGTTGCCGATATTGTCCGGATTGGCCGGCAGACGGAACAGCAGGTCTTCGCCCTGGCGCTCGCATTCGATACCGATCAATCCGGCATAGGGGATCAACGCCAGCAAGGGCTGGTAATCACCCCGGGCGTGGGCCTGGTTCAGTTGCTGGCGGATATCGCTGGGGATCACGTGCGGCGCTCCTTGAGGCTGTTACCGAAGCGGATGCCGCCTTTGACGTCCTGCCCCAGGCGCATGAAGGTGCCGACTACCTGGCAGATCGGTTGCGCAGGGTCATCCTGGTAGGCTGTCCCCCGGGTGAAGATGACATCGCGGGTCACACGGTAGCACTGGGCATGGCCATGGATGTCCTTGCCCGCCTCGGCCGGGTGCATGTAGTCGATGCGTAGGTCCAAGGTCGGACATACCTCGAAGCTGGGCAGCGCGCAGAGCGTAGCCATGCCGCACGTGGTGTCCATCAGCGTGGTCAGCACACCACCATGCACCGCGCCATTCTGCGGATTGCCGACAATGGCCGGCGACCAGGGCAGCACCAGGGTCATGCCATCGGCGTCGGCATGCTGCACCCGCATCTGTAGTACCTGGCAATGTTTCAATGCCGACAGAAAGCGCTCGGCCATCGCCATCAATGGAGTCTCGTTCATTGTCCGCCGCCGCATAAAATGGGTAAAAAGTCTATATAGGCCAGGCAGTTATATATCTGTAACCTGCGTTGAACTTATTCGCCGGCAGGGTACTCGAAGGAACATACAAAGTTATTCCACCCAGGAGAAACACCCCATGCGTAAACCTTTTGCTTTTGCTCTGATGCTGGCCGCTGCCATGGGCCTGGCTGCTTGCGATAAAGCGAGCGAAGACAAAGCCCAGGACGCACAGCAACATGCCGAGCAAGCCCAAGAGAAGATGGGCGAAGCTCAGGATAAGATGAACGACGCCGCCAAGGAAAACGCCGAAGCCGCCAAAGATCAGGCCGAAGCGCAGCAGAAGGCCGCCGAGGAAGCTGCGCCTTCCACGCCAGCGCCGACCACTGCACCTGCCGAGCCAGCCAAGCAGTAATCGAGCGACATAAAGAAACCCGACACTGTCGGGTTTTTTTATATCTGTCATTTAACGCTGAAAGGCTTCAGCTTGCACTGTCGGAAGTGTCCCTGCTCGCCTCTACCGGTGCACTTTCGGTGGGCGTGAACACCATCACTTCCAGTACATGGGAATGAAACTCACGGCGATACAGAATGAACACCACGCCCACGCTCATGGCCATGAACAGCCAGGGGCTGATGAACCAGCTCAACATGGCCATGCCGAAGTAATACGAGCGCAACCCCAGGTTGAACTGGTTGGCGGCCAGCGACAGCACCCGCGCCGCCCGGGAGGCGAAAGCCTTGCGTTCCAGTTCGTTGACCTGACGTTCGCCTATCATCGGCGCCGAGCCCACCAATACTGCGGCGAAGTTGTATTGACGCATACACCAGCTGAACGTGAAGAACGCATAGACGAACACCGTCGCCAGGCACAGCAGCTTGATTTCTGACATGCCTTGGGACGCCTGCTGTACCAGCGGCAGGTCGGCCAGCAGCGACAACGCGCGGTCGGACGCACCGAGCACGGTGAGGATGCCGGCAAGAATGATCAGGGTGCTGGAGGCGAAGAACGATGCATTGCGCTCCAGGTTGCCTATCACGCTGGCATCGGCGATGCGGTTGTCGCGCAGCAGCATGCGGCGCATCCAATCCTCGCGGTAAAGGTGCAACACGCTGGCCAGGCACGCGGTGTCGCGCCCCTTCCAGGTGGCATAGCGGGTGTAGCCGCCCCAGCAGATGGCGAACCAGCAGACGGCCAGGAGGTTGCCAAGGTTGTTTTGGATGAAGGTCATGCAGGAATCCCTTAAAGAGAAACAGACCGGTGTTCGACGCCCGGATTCGTTAAAAGATACGCCATCGCGCGCTAGCGTCGGTCCAGGCCACAAAAAACCCCGCGCCTTTCGGCAGCGGGGTCTCGATAACCACCTTTGACGGGGGCCCTTTGGCTTTTGGCCAGCGCCCCGTCCATCAGGTTTCAATCCATCAGGCCAGCGCCTCGCGCGGCTTGCCCAGCATGCGGTCGCAGACCACGGCGACAGCCAGGGTCACCACCGAAGGCACCAGCCAGGCCATGCCTTCGTTGCTGAACGGCAGGTGAGCCAGGGCGTCAGGCAGTGCGTGGGCGAAGCTGCTGCCCTTGATGGCGTCGACAACGCCGAACACCAGCGACACCAGCATGACCGGCGCCAGGATGCGGGTTGGCGAGTTCCACAGGTCCTTCACGAAGCTCAGGCCCACGACCACGATGCACGGCGGATAGATCGCCGTCAGCACGGGAATCGAGAACATGATCAGCTTGGTCAGGCCCAGGTTGGAGATCACCAGCGAGAAACCAGCCAGGATCACCACCAGCGCACGGTACGACAGCGGCAGGATCTGGCTGAAGTATTCGGCACAGGCGCAGGTCAGACCCACGGCGGTGACCAGGCAGGCCAGCGCGATCAGTACCGCCAGGAAACCACTGCCCAGCGAACCGAAGGTGTGCTGCACATAGGCATGCAATACCATCGCACCGTTGGTGGCATCGGCTGCGATGTCATGACTGCCCGCGCCGAGGCGGAACAGGCTGACATACACCAGGACCAGACCCAGGCCGGCAATCAGGCCCGCAATGATGGCATAGCGGGTGATCAGCTTCGGCGACTCGACACCACGCGAACGGATGGCATTGACGATGACGATACCGAAGACCAGTGCCCCCAGCGTGTCCATGGTCAGGTAACCATCGGAGAAACCTTTGGAGAACGCAGCGGCGGCGTAGGCAGGCTGGGCCTCACCGATGGTGCCGGCCGGCAATGCGAACGCCGCGATGCCCAGCACAGCCAGGGCGATGATCTTCAACGGCGCGAGGAAACGCCCTACGGTGTCGAGCAGCTTGCCCGGGTACATGGACACGGCCAGGACCACCGCGAAGTACACCACGCTGTAAATGAGCAGAGCGAGCGGGCTTTCACCGGTCAGCGGTGCCACGCCCACTTCGAACGACACGGTCGCAGTGCGCGGGGTGGCGAACAGCGGGCCGACCGAGAGGTAGCACACCGCCGCCAGCAGGCCGCCGAAGAACTTGCCGATCGGGCTGCTCAGGGCATCCATGCCGCCACCGACCTTGGCCAGGGCGATCACGGTGATGACCGGCAGGCCCACGGCGGTGACCAGGAAGCCGAGTGCGGCCATCCATACGTTCGGGCCAGACTGCAGGCCGACGATAGGTGGGAAGATGATGTTGCCGGCGCCTACGAAAAGCGCAAACGTCATAAAGCCAAGCGCCAGGATATCCTGGCCTTTTAACACTTTCATTTAAGGAAATACCACACTGCTGAAATCGGGAGTCGGAGGGGATTTCCCATAGGATGAAGGGAAATGCTGCCCGGCTTGGTGAGCCAGACCCGTTTAGCGTGTCGTTCCCTTTTGGGGTACGGGCACAGAGTGAACGCGTAGCCTACCTGTTTTGCCTGACAAACGCACTGGCACAGTGCTGCTTGTCCGATGTGCGTATGTGTTTGTCGTCTTGTTGAACGTGTTCAGCGACAATTTATTGCGTATTCAAACGAATGTCTGGTTGAAAATCCTGATAGCGACCATCGGAATTTCCGAAGGTGTGCAGCCCCATCTTCCAAGCGATCCCCGTTAACGACAAAGGCCACCCGAAGGTGGCCTTTGTGCGCGTGGGGGGTATTGCGTGTTACTTACTTCTTGACTTCCCAGCCAGTCAGCTCGGCCAGAGCCTTGCCGATGTCAGCCAGGGAACGCACGGTTTTCACACCAGCGTCCTGCAGGGCGGCGAACTTCTCGTCCGCAGTACCCTTGCCACCGGAGATGATGGCGCCAGCGTGGCCCATGCGCTTGCCAGCAGGTGCGGTAACACCGGCGATGTAGGAAACGACAGGCTTGGTCACGTTGGCCTTGATGTAGGCCGCGGCTTCTTCTTCAGCGGAACCGCCGATTTCACCGATCATGACGATCGCTTCGGTCTTCGGGTCTTCCTGGAACAGCTTCAGGATGTCGATGAAGTTGGAGCCCGGGATCGGGTCACCGCCGATGCCGACGCAGGTCGACTGGCCGAAGCCGGCGTCGGTGGTCTGCTTGACAGCTTCATAGGTCAGGGTGCCGGAACGCGAAACGATACCGACCTTGCCTGGCAGGTGGATGTGACCTGGCATGATGCCGATCTTGCACTCGCCCGGAGTGATCACGCCTGGGCAGTTCGGGCCGATCAGGGTCACGCCCAGCTCGTCGCACTTGACCTTGGCGTCCAGCATGTCGAGGGTAGGGATACCCTCGGTGATGCAGACGATCAGCTTGATGCCACCGAAGGCGGCTTCCAGGATCGAGTCCTTGCAGAAAGGAGCCGGTACGTAGATGACCGACGCGTCAGCGCCGGTAGCTTCCACAGCTTCTTTCACGGTGTTGAACACCGGCAGGCCCAGGTGGGTGGTGCCACCCTTGCCCGGGGTGACGCCGCCGACCATCTTGGTGCCGTAGGCGATGGCTTGTTCGGAGTGGAAGGTACCCTGCGAGCCGGTGAAGCCCTGGCAGATGACTTTGGTGTCTTTATTGATCAGGACGCTCATTACTTGCCCTCCGCAGCTTTGACAACTTGTTGAGCAGCGTCGGTCAGGCTGGTTGCCGCAATGATGTTCAAACCGCTTTCTGCCAGTACTTTAGCGCCCAGTTCGGCGTTGTTGCCTTCAAGGCGAACGACGACCGGAACCTTGACGCCGACCTCTTTCACCGCGCCAATGATGCCTTCGGCAATCATGTCGCAGCGAACGATGCCGCCGAAGATGTTGACCAGTACGGCCGCGACATTGCTGTCGGACAGGATGATCTTGAACGCTTCGGTAACGCGCTCTTTGGTAGCGCCGCCGCCAACGTCGAGGAAGTTGGCAGGCTTGCCGCCGTGCAGGTTGACGATGTCCATGGTACCCATGGCCAGGCCGGCACCGTTGACCATGCAGCCGATGTTGCCTTCGAGGGCAACGTAGTTCAGTTCGAACTTGGCGGCGTGGGCTTCACGGGCGTCATCCTGCGACGGATCGTGGAAGGTCTTCAGCTTCGGCTGACGGTACATGGCGTTGGCGTCGATGTTGATCTTGGCATCGAGGCAGTGCAGATCGCCATCGGCCTTGATCACCAGCGGGTTCACTTCCAGCAGGGCCAGATCGTGATCCTTGAACAGCTTGGCCAGGCCTACGAAGATCTTGGCGAACTGCTGAACTTGCTTGCCTTCCAGGCCCAGCTGGAACGCCAGCTCGCGACCCTGGAACGGCTGGGCACCGACCAGTGGATCGATGGTGGCCTTGAGGATCTTCTCAGGAGTGTCGTGAGCGACTTTCTCGATGTCCACGCCACCTTCGGTGGAGGCCATGAACACGATGCGGCGGCTCGAACGGTCGACTACAGCGCCCAGGTAGAGCTCTTTGGCGATGTCAGTGCAGGACTCGACCAGGATCTTGGAAACTGGCTGACCATTGGCGTCGGTCTGGTAGGTAACCAGGTTCTTGCCAAGCCACTGTGCAGCGAACGCCTTGGCGTCTTCCTTGCTGCGAACCAGCTTGACGCCGCCCGCTTTACCGCGACCACCGGCGTGGACCTGGGCTTTTACAACCCACTCGGAACCGCCGATCTTGTCGCAGGCTTCTGCTGCAGCTTCAGGGGTGTCGACTGCGAAACCCTTGGAAACTGGCAGGCCGTACTCAGCGAACAGCTGCTTACCCTGATACTCGTGAAGATTCATGCTTTTTACCGTCTTCGTTAGGTACTGCGCTTCGGCGCTGCGCCATTACTGGCGCCGCACCACCTGTGACCGTTGACCCTGGGTTTTCCCATGTGATCCGGTCCGGCGGACGTTCCGCGGTGAGTCTTGCACGCAAGACCCACGACGGGCAGCCCGCCGTGGTTTCTTATAATTAACGCTTCTTACGGTTGGCGACGTGAATGGCACCGCCATTCACCGCCAGCGCTGCTTCATGCAGCGCTTCGGACAGGGTCGGATGGCTGAAGACCATCATGCCCAGATCCTCGGCACTGGTGCCGAATTCCATTGCGATCGCGCCTTGCTGGACCAGCTCGGCAGCGGATGGGCCGATCACATGTACACCCAGCACACGATCGGTTTTAGCATCGGCGATGACCTTGACGAAACCACCGGTATCGTTGGCTGCCATCGCACGGCCGCTGGCCGCGAACGGGAAGGTGCCCACGTTAACCTCAACGCCTTCGGCTTTCAACGCCTGTTCGGTCTTGCCGACCCACGCGATCTCCGGGTGGGTGTAGATGAC
Source organism: Pseudomonas sp. PONIH3 (assembly GCF_002934345.1). Classification (NCBI taxonomy): domain Bacteria; kingdom Pseudomonadati; phylum Pseudomonadota; class Gammaproteobacteria; order Pseudomonadales; family Pseudomonadaceae; genus Pseudomonas; species Pseudomonas sp. PONIH3. The sequence continues at coordinate 5,665,455 of NZ_CP026386.1, read as the reverse complement.
GGAAGGAATCAGGTCATAGTTCATCTGGGCTTTGTGGCCCTTGATGCGCTCGACGACCATGATGCCCTCTTCCGAGGCCTTGTGCGCCAGCATCATGCCGCGCACCACGTCGCCGATGGCGAACACGCCAGGAACGCTGGTGGCGCAGTGATCGTCAACGAAGATGTAGCCACGCTCGTCAATGGTCACACCGCTGTCGGCGGCCAGCAGGTCGGTGGTCACCGGGCGACGGCCGACCGCGACGATCAGCTTGTCGAAGGTGATCTTCTGCTCGCCTTCGGCATTGGTGTAGGTAACTTCGACTTCGTCGCCGTTGACTTTCGAGCCGGTGACGCGAGCGCCCAGCTTGATGTCCAGGCCTTGCTTGGTCAGGGTCTTCTGGGCCTCTTTCGACACGGCAGTGTCGGCAGCCATCAGGAAGGTGTCCAGGGCCTCGAGCACGGTGACTTCGGCACCCAGGCGCGCCCAGACCGAACCCAGTTCCAAGCCGATAACGCCGGCACCGATGACGCCCAGGCGCTTAGGAACCGATTGGAATTCCAGTGCGCCGGTGGAGTCGACGATGACTTTCTGGTCGACCGGAGCCGGAGGAATATCGATCGGGCGCGAGCCGGAAGCCAGGATCACGTTCTCGGCTTCGATGACTTCGGTAGTGCCGTCAGCCTTGGTAACTTCGACTTTCTTGCCGGCCAGCAGCTTGCCGTGGCCCTGGATCGAAGTGACGCCGTTGGCCTTGAACAGGGTGGCAACACCGCCGGTCAGGTTCTTGACGATGCCGGCCTTGCGGCCAACCATCGCGGCGACGTCCATCTTCACTTCACCCGTGGAGATACCGTGGACGTTGAAGCTCTCTTTGGCTTCCTTGTACTTCCAGGAGCTGTCCAGCAGTGCCTTGGAAGGAATGCAACCTACGTTCAGGCAGGTGCCGCCCAGGGCCAGCTTGCCCTCGGCGTCGGTGTATTTCTCGATACAGGCAGTCTTCAGACCGAGTTGGGCAGCCTTGATGGCGGCAACATAGCCGCCAGGACCTGCACCAATCACCACTACGTCGAATTTCTGGGTCATAAAAGATTCCTTATCAGCTACAAGCTACAAGCCGCGTACCGCACGGCCCCGTCTCTTGAAGAACGGGGCCGGCGGCGCGCAGCTAGTTGATTAGATGTCCAGCAGCAGGCGAGACGGATCTTCCAGCAGGTTCTTGATGGTCACCAGGAAGGTTACCGCTTCCTTGCCGTCGATCAGGCGGTGGTCATAAGACAGCGCCAGGTACATCATCGGACGGATCACGACCTGGCCATTGATGGCCATCGGGCGCTGGATGATGTTGTGCATACCCAGGATCGCGGCCTGCGGCGGGTTGACGATCGGGGTCGACATCATCGAGCCGAAGGTACCACCGTTGGTGATGGTGAAGGTACCGCCGGTCATCTCTTCGATGGCCAGCTTGCCGTCACGGGCCTTCTTGCCGAAGGTGGCGATGCCGTTCTCGATCTCAGCCAGGCTCATCGACTCGGCATTACGCAGTACCGGCACCACCAGGCCACGGTCGCTGGACACGGCGACGCCGACGTCGGCATAACCGTGGTAGACAATGTCGTTGCCGTCGATCGAGGCGTTGACTGCCGGGAAGCGCTTGAGCGCCTCGGTGGCGGCCTTGACGAAGAACGACATGAAGCCCAGGCGCACGCCGTTGTGGGTCTTCTCGAACAAGTCCTTGTACTTCGAACGCAGGGCCATGACCTCGGTCATGTCGACTTCGTTGAAGGTGGTCAGCATCGCCATGTTCGACTGGGCTTCGACCAGACGCTCGGCAATCTTGGCGCGCAGACGGGTCATCGGCACGCGCTTCTCGGTACGGTCGCCGGCGGCAACGACAACCGGGGCAGCGGCGGCTGCGGCGGCAGGCTTGGCCGCTGGAGCCGGGGCGGACTTCTTGTTGGCGACGGCGGCAACGACGTCTTCCTTGGTGATGCGACCGCCCTTGCCGGTGCCGGCAACGGTAGCCAGGTCGATGCCGTTCTCTTCGGCCAGCTTGCGCGCAGCCGGGGCGGCAACCGGGTCGTCTTCACCAGCGTCGGCGGCAGCGGCGGCTGGAGCGGCAGCGGCCGGGGCAGCAGCCGGAGCAGCGGCGGCAGCGCCGCCCTCCACGATCGAACCCAGCACTTCGTCGGACAGGACGGTGTCGCCCTCGCCCTTGACGATGGCGCCCAGCACGCCGTCGGCAGTGGCCAGGACTTCAAGGACGACCTTGTCGGTTTCGATGTCGACGATCAGCTCGTCACGCTTGACGGCGTCGCCCGGCTGCTTGTGCCAGGTGGCAACGGTGCCATCGGCAACCGATTCCGGGAAGGTTGGGGCTTTGATCTCGATAGCCATTATCTGTGTTTCCTTAAATTCGGTTTCAGGTGCGCGAAGGCGTTAGACGGTGAACGCGTCTTGCAGCAGTTTTTCCTGCTGCTCGGCGTGCTTCGATGCGTAACCACAGGCTGGCGCGGCGGAAGCGTCGCGGCCGGCGTATTCCAGAACCAGTGCCTTGTTGTGGCGGCCCAGGATACGGCGCATGTGATGCTGGCTGCTGTACCAGGCGCCCTGGTTCATCGGCTCTTCCTGACACCACACTGCATGCTTGAGGTTGGTGTAAGGCGCCAGGATTTCGACCAGGTCGTCCTCAGGGAACGGATACAGCTGCTCGATACGCACGATGGCGATGTCTTCGCGGCCTTCGGCACGGCGTTTTTCCAGCAGGTCGTAGTAGACCTTGCCACCGCACAGGACCAGACGCTCGACCTTGGCCGGATCGAGGTTGTCGATTTCCGGGATCACGGTCTGGAACGAACCTTCGGCCAGATCTTCCAGCGTCGAGATGGCCAGCTTGTGGCGCAGCAGCGACTTCGGCGTCAGCACGATCAGCGGTTTGCGCAGCGGACGGATGACCTGGCGACGCAGCAGGTGGTAGATCTGGGCCGGGGTGGTCGGCACGCAAACCTGGATGTTGTGCTCGGCGCACAGCTGCAGGTAACGCTCCAGACGCGCGGAGGAGTGCTCCGGACCTTGCCCTTCATAACCGTGTGGCAGCAGCATGGTCAGACCGCACAGGCGGCCCCACTTGTGCTCACCGCTGGTGATGAACTGGTCGATCACCACTTGCGCACCGTTGGCGAAGTCGCCGAACTGGGCTTCCCAGATCACCAGCGCGTTCGGCGTGGTGGTCGAGTAGCCGTATTCGAAGGCCAGCACGGCTTCTTCCGAAAGGAAGGAGTCGTACAGTTCGAAGCGCGGCTGGCCCGGGAACAGGTTCTTCAGCGGTACGTAGGTGCTGGCGTCCTTCTGGTTGTGCAGCACCGCGTGACGGTGCGAGAAGGTGCCACGGCCGATGTCCTGGCCGGTCATGCGGATCGGGTGCCCTTCGAACTGCAGGGTGGCGTAGGCCATGGTCTCGGCGTAGCCCCAGTTGATCGGCAAGCCACCGGCCTGCATCTTCTGGCGATCTTCGTAGATCTTGGCGACCTGACGCTGGACGACGAAGCCTTCTGGAAGCTCCAGCAGCTTGGCCGACAGTTCCTGCAGGGTCTTGAGGTCGAAGCGGGTGTCATGACGCGCGGTCCAGGCATGGCCCAGGTAGGGACGCCAGTCGACGAACAGCTCGCGGTTCGGCTCCTTGACCAGGCTCTTGACTACATGCAGGCCGTTGTCCAGGGCGTTGCGATACTCGTCGATCTTGGCCTGGGCGCGTTCGGCATCGATGCGGCCGGCGCTGATCAGTTGCTCGGCGTACAACTCACGGGTGGTGCGCTGCTTGCTGATCTGCTGGTACATGAGCGGCTGGGTGCCGTTCGGCTCGTCGGCCTCGTTGTGGCCGCGGCGGCGGTAGCAGACCAAGTCGATGACCACATCACGCTTGAACTGCATGCGGTAATCGATGGCCAGCTGGGTGACGAACATCACCGCTTCAGGATCGTCGCCGTTCACGTGCAGGATCGGCGCCTGGATCATCTTGGCAACGTCGGTGGCGTACTCGGTTGAACGCGCGTCGAGCGGATTGCTGATGGTGAAGCCGACCTGGTTGTTGATCACGATGTGCACGGTGCCGCCGGTCTTGAAACCGCGGGTCTGCGACATCTGGAAGGTTTCCATGACCACGCCCTGGCCGGCGAACGCTGCGTCGCCGTGGATCGAAATCGGCAGAACCTTGTCGCCAACGCTGTCGTTGCGGCGATCTTGGCGGGCGCGAACCGAACCTTCCACCACTGGCGAGACGATTTCCAGGTGGGAGGGGTTGAACGCCATGGCCAGGTGGACTTCGCCACCGGGGGTCATCACGTTGGAGGAGAACCCCTGGTGGTACTTCACGTCACCGGAGCCCAGCTCGTTCATCTTCTTGCCTTCGAACTCGTCGAACAGCTCGCGCGGGTTCTTGCCGAAGGTATTGACGAGCACGTTCAGACGGCCACGGTGGGCCATGCCGATCACGACTTCCTTGGTACCGTAGGAACCGGAGCGCTGGATCATTTCGTCCAGCATCGGGATCAGGCTCTCACCGCCTTCCAGGCCAAAGCGCTTGGTGCCCGGGTACTTGGTGCCCAGATACTTCTCAAGGCCCTCACCGGCCGTGACGCGCTCGAGCAGATGTGCCTGCACGTCGGCGGAGAACTCGGGGCGGCCACGCACGCTTTCCAGGCGCTGCTGGAACCAGCTGCGCTGCTCGGAATCGACGATGTGGGTGAATTCGGCACCAATGGTGCGACAATATGTCTTCTCGAGCGCCTCGAAAATTTCGCGTAGGCTCGCTTCCTCTTTGCCGATGAACAGGTCGCCGGCACGGAAGGTCGTATCAAGATCGGCATTGGTCAAGCCGTAATGATTGATCGACAGGTCTACGGGCGCAGGACGCTGCCACAACCCCAACGGGTCGAGCTTGGCAGCCTGATGGCCGCGCATACGATAGGCCTGGATCAGTCGCAGCACTTCAACCTGCTTCTTCTCGTGTTCTGTGCTCACGCTCCCGGCGGAAACCGGTTGGGCGCGGCGCTGGTTCTTTGCCAGCAGTACGAAATGGTCGCGGATCGTCGAGTGCGAGACATCGGTAGCGGTGCTGCCGTCGGCGGGCAACTTCTGGAAGTAAGTGCGCCACTCTTCTGGCACAGCGTTAGGGTCGTGCAGGTAGAGCTCATAAAGCTCTTCCACATATGCAGCGTTACCACCTGAAAGGTGGGCGCTTTCCCACATGCGCTGCATCACGCTTTCTTGCATGCTTGGTCACCCTCGGTTAGGGGACTGATCGGCGAGAGCCACAGCAAACCTGGAAAAGTCCGAACACAGCGACTGAACCACGCCACCTGGATCCTGCTGATTTTCCGGGTACCAGCCCGGAAGCCCCTGCTGGTCTCATATCTTCATAGGTAATGAGCGCGGGCTTTGTGAGCCCTTGCTCGGGTTTTACCTCAGTGCGGGCTCACCACCCGCACCTCGGCTTACTGCAGGTACAACGCTTTGAATCAGGTGCCGCTTTGCAGCAGCATGTTACGTACGTGGCCGATTGCCTTGGTCGGGTTCAGACCCTTCGGGCAAACGTTCACGCAGTTCATGATCCCGCGGCAGCGGAACACGCTGAACGGGTCATCCAGGGACGCCAGGCGCTCCTGAGTCTTGGTGTCACGGCTATCGGCCAGGAAGCGGTAGGCCTGCAGCAGGGCGGCGGGGCCCAGGAACTTGTCCGGGTTCCACCAGAACGATGGGCAGGAGGTCGAGCAGCAAGCACACAGGATGCACTCGTACAGACCGTCCAGCTTGTCGCGGTCTTCCGGCGACTGCAGACGCTCGATGGCCGGGGCCGGCGTGTCGTTCTGCAGGAATGGCTTCACCTTCTCGTACTGCTTGTAGAAGATGCTCATATCGACCACCAGGTCACGAATGACCGGCAGGCCAGGCAGCGGACGCAGTACCAGCTTATTGCCCTTGACCACGCCCGACAGCGGGGTGATGCAGGCCAGGCCGTTCTTGCCGTTCATGTTCATGCCATCGGAACCGCACACGCCTTCACGGCAGGAGCGACGATACGAGAAGCCCTCGTCCTTTTCCTTGATCAGTGCCAGCACGTCCAGAACCATCAGGTCCTTGCCGCCGGTATCGACGTCGAACGACTCCATCTTGGGCGCCGAGTCGGTGTCGGGGTTGTAGCGATAAACTTCGACTTTCAACATAGCAGCCACCCTTAGTAAGTCCGGACTTTTGGTTCGAAGGCAGGAACTGTCTTCGGCGCAAAGTTGACACCACGCTTGGCGACGCGCTTCTCACCCGGGTAGTACAGGGTGTGGCACAGCCAGTTTTCGTCGTCACGGTCTTCGAAGTCTTCACGGGCGTGTGCGCCACGGGACTCTTTACGGGCTTCGGCCGCGATGGCGGTAGCTTCGGCGACTTCCAGCAGGTTCTGCAGCTCCAGCGCTTCGATACGCGCAGTGTTGAAGGCCTGGGACTTGTCGTTGATCTTGACGTTGGCGATGCGGTCACGCAGGCCAGCCAGTTGCTCGATACCCTTCTGCATGTATTCACCGGTACGGAATACACCGAAGTAGTTCTGCATGCAGCTCTGCAGTTCGCGCTTCAGGCTTGCCACGTCTTCGCCGCTGGTACGCTCGTTGAGCTTGTTCAGGCGGTTCAGGGCAACATCGACGTCGGTGTCGCTGGCATCGCGGTACTCGACGCCTTCGGTCAGCGCCTTTTCCAGGTGCAGGCCGGCGGCACGGCCGAACACCACCAGGTCGAGCAGCGAGTTGCCGCCCAGGCGGTTGGCGCCGTGGACCGATACGCAAGCCACTTCACCCACGGCGAACAAGCCCGGGATGATGTGATCCTTGCCTTCGGCGTCCATGGTGATGGCCTGGCCATGAATGTTGGTGGCGACGCCGCCCATCATGTAGTGGCAGGTCGGCACGACCGGTACCGGGGCGACTACTGGATCGACGTGGGCGAAGGTCTTGGACAGCTCGCAGATACCTGGCAAGCGGCTGTGCAGCACTTCCTCGCCCAGGTGATCCAGCTTCAGCAGCACGTGGTCCTTGTTCGGGCCCACGCCGTTGCCGGCGATGATTTCCTTGACCATGGAACGAGCGACCACGTCGCGGCCGGCCAGGTCTTTCGCGTTCGGCGCGTAACGCTCCATGAAGCGCTCGCCGTGGGCGTTGATCAGGTAGCCACCCTCACCGCGGCAACCTTCGGTGACCAATACACCGGCGCCGGCGATGCCGGTCGGGTGGAACTGCCACATCTCGATGTCCTGCACCGGTACGCCGGCACGCAGGGCCATGCCGATACCGTCGCCGGTATTGATCAGGGCGTTGGTGGTGGAGGCGTAGATACGACCAGCACCGCCAGTCGCCAGCACGGTGGCCTTGGACTTGATGTACATGGTTTCGCCGGTTTCGATGCAGATCGCGATCACACCGACGAAAGCGCCGTCCTGGTTTTTCACCAGGTCAACGGCGTAGTACTCGTTGAGGAAGGTGGTGCCTGCCTTCAGGTTGCCCTGGTACAGGGTGTGCAGCAGCGCGTGACCGGTACGGTCGGAGGCTGCACAGGTACGGGCAGCCTGGCCGCCCTTGCCGAAGTCCTTGGACTGGCCACCGAACGGACGCTGGTAGATACGGCCGGTTTCGGTACGCGAGAACGGCAGGCCCATATGGTCGAGCTCGAAGACCGCGGCCGGGCCTTCCTGACACATGTACTCGATAGCGTCCTGGTCACCGATGTAGTCGGAACCCTTGACGGTATCGTACATGTGCCAGCGCCAGTCGTCGTTCGGGTCGGCCGAAGCGATGGCGCAGGTGATGCCGCCCTGGGCGGAAACGGTATGCGAACGGGTCGGGAACACCTTGGTGACTACGGCGGTCTTGTGGCCGCCTTGAGCCAGTTGCAGTGCTGCGCGCATGCCCGCGCCGCCACCACCAATGATGATGGCGTCGAAGGAAATGGTTGGAATGTTAGCCATGAATCAGATACCCCAGAGAATCTGCACACCCCAGACGAAGTAAGCGAACATCGCAACGCCGCATACCGCCTGGAACAGGAAACGAATCGCAGTCGCCGACTTGCCGAACGCCATCGGCGTCAGGTAGTCGGTGGCAATGGTCCACATGCCGACCCAGGCGTGTGCGCCCAGGGCAACGAGGGCCAGCAGACTGAAGATGCGCATCGCATTGTTGGTGAACAGAGCATGCCACTGGGCGTAGTCGATGCCCGGGTGGGCGGCGAGGTAGCCGATCAGGAAAATGAAGTAAGCCGCGAGAACGACCGCCGAGACGCGCTGCGCCATCCAGTCGTAGAGGCCCGAACGCGACAGGTTCGTGACGTTAGTTACCATACCCAAACTCCTGCCAGAACGATCAGCACCACGGAGATGACGATCACGATTTTCGAGCCCAGCTTGCCGCCTTCCAGCGTCTCACCGCCCCCCATGTCCATGATCAGGTGGCGCACACCTGCCACGAGGTGGTACAGCAGGCCGGACAGCAGGCCCCAGGTCACCAGTTTGGCCAGCGGACTGGTCAGACACGCCTTCACCTCGGCAAAGCCTTCCTCCGAACCCAGCGACTTGCCCAGTGCGTACAGCATGATGGCAAGGCCGAGGAAGAGGATGACGCCGGAAATACGGTGAAGAATGGACGTGTACGCGGTGATCGGGAGTTTGATGGTCCTTAGGTCTAGGTTTACAGGTCGTTGGCTTTTCACGGCTTTTTTCACACTGAAGAGCCCCTAGCTAACAGGGCAAAGTTGTTGGTAAGTGTACTGGTCAGGTACCCACCACCCAGGAGAGCGACGACACCCAGCAGGGCGGGCTTGAAAGCCCCTGGGAGTCGGCTGCCGAGTATAGACAGTTAGGCTGCTTATGACAACGTGAGGGGCTAGCCCAAATAGCGCATTGCCTTTAACGGACAAAAGGCGTAAACGGGCGAGAATTTCGTGAAAAATTAGGCCTCAGAGGGCGTTTCAACCAGCCTTTAGGCAAATTGACATTCGAATTTATCCCTCTATAGTGGTGCGGGCCCTGCGTGGGGGGTCTGTCTGATGATTTCAAGCATTAATAGGAGGCCACATGGCTGACAAAAAAGCGCAGTTGATCATCGAGGGCGCTGCCCCCGTCGAGCTGCCCATTTTAACCGGCACCGTTGGTCCCGATGTTATCGACGTCCGCGGGTTGGGGGCATCAGGCCACTTCACCTTCGACCCAGGTTTCATGGCGACCGCATCGTGCGAGTCGAAGATCACCTACATTGATGGCGACAAGGGCGTGCTGCTGCACCGCGGCTACCCGATCGAACAGCTCGCCGAACAGTCGGACTACCTCGAGACCTGCTACCTTCTGCTCAACGGTGAATTGCCGAATGCCGAGCAGAAGGCCCAGTTCGTCAGCACCGTGAAGAACCACACCATGGTTCACGAGCAGCTGAAGTCGTTCTTCAACGGCTTCCGCCGCGACGCCCACCCGATGGCGGTGATGTGCGGCGTGGTCGGCGCTCTGTCGGCGTTCTATCACGACTCGCTGGACATCAATAACCCGCAGCACCGCGAAATCTCCGCGGTACGCCTGGTCGCAAAAATGCCGACCCTGGCCGCGATGGTCTACAAGTACTCCATGGGCCAGCCCATGATGTACCCGCGCAACGACCTGTCGTACGCGGAAAACTTCCTGCACATGATGTTCAACACCCCGTGCGAGATCAAACCGATCAGCCCGGTGCTGGCCAAGGCGATGGACCGGATCTTCATCCTCCACGCCGACCACGAGCAGAACGCCTCCACCTCCACCGTGCGCCTGGCGGGCTCCTCGGGCGCAAACCCGTTCGCCTGTATCGCCGCCGGTATCGCCGCACTGTGGGGCCCTGCCCACGGCGGTGCGAACGAAGCCGTACTGACCATGCTCGATGAAATCGGCGATGTCTCGAACATCGACAAGTTCATCGCCAAGGCCAAGGACAAGAACGACCCGTTCAAGCTCATGGGCTTCGGTCACCGCGTGTACAAGAACCGCGACCCGCGCGCCACCGTGATGAAGCAGACCTGCGACGAAGTGCTCAACGAGCTGGGCATCAAGAACGACCCGCAGCTGGAACTGGCCATGCGCCTGGAAGAGATCGCCCTGACCGATCCGTACTTCGTCGAGCGCTCGCTGTACCCGAACGTCGACTTCTACTCGGGCATCATTCTCAAGGCCATCGGCATTCCGACCAGCATGTTCACTGTGATCTTCGCCCTGGCGCGGACCGTCGGCTGGATCTCGCACTGGAAGGAAATGCTCTCCAGCCCGTACAAGATCGGCCGCCCGCGCCAGCTTTACACCGGCTACGAGCAGCGTGACATCGTCGAGCTGAAAGACCGCAAGTAAGCCTTTTCGGCCGAACGCAAAAAGGCTGCCCTCGGGCAGCCTTTCTTGTTTCTGCATTACCAAAGCCGATCACTGTTTCTCGGCACGCTCCTTCAACCCCTTCAGGGTATTGAACGGTGCATCCACCACGAACTTGTTGGCCAGCCAGGACGGCACGCTGCCACCTGGTTCGGTGTGCACCTGGTAGGTCACCTCGGTGCTGTCACCCTTGGGCACCAGCTTCCAGTAGCCCTCTACCTGGGCGACGCGCACGAAGCCCTTTTCCTCCGGCAGATACTTCGGCTGCTCCTCAAGCTTGCGGGTCAGGCTACCATCAGCCTCCTGGACAGTGGTCACATGCAGGACGGAATCGCGTGGCGTCACCGGCCATGGCGTATTGAACTGAGTGTAGGTCCAGCTCTGGTCGCCCTCGCTCTTGAGCAGTTTCTGCGACTTGCACTCGTGGATCCAGGCGCAGGCCCCGACCACGTCCTCCTGCAACGCCTTGACCTTGGCCAGTGGTGCCTTGATCACGGTCACGCCACGGTAGGCCTTGTACTTGGAACCGGCCACCTCGCTGAGGGACACCTTGATCCCCTCCTCGTCCTTGGCCACCTGCCAGTTCTCGGCCCAGGCCGTGGGTGCCAGCACGACACCCATGCCACACAGCAGTGCAATACGCTTGATCGATCTCATCATCTTGTTCCTTGTTGTCGAGGATCCAACCTGTCATGCCGCCGTCATTTGCTCCAACCACCCGATGATGCGGATGGCCTCGTCACGATCGTTGCCACAGATGTCCGCTTCCGCCTTGAAGCCGCCACACACCTGCGGTCGCTCGGGCTTGCCGAACAGCGCACAGAGGTTTTCGACATTAAGGTGCAGACAGCGTTCGCCGGCCGGCTTGCCCTGGGGCATGCCGGGGATAGGCGAACTGATGGACGGGGCGATGCAGCAGGCACCGCAGCCCTCGCGGCATTTCATGACAACAGGACTCCCAGGAGCAAAACGGGACGAACGTCCCTGGATACTAACCGCTCAAACATATGTTTGAAATTGCCGAGCGAATGAAAAAGACCGTGACCCGGCAGTCAGTTACGAAACTCGAAATCGATCGCTGCACCTTCGACATCGCGCCGGCTGTCGTTGCGCAACTGCAGCTGCATTTCGTTGCTGATCAGTCGGCCGTTGAGCTGGAACGGGCTGCTTTCGGATTCCGGCTTGGTGGGGAACATCGACGGCAGCAGAGGCTTGCGCACCACCGGCCCGCCACCCAGGTCCGGCTCGAGATGCCTGACCATCTCACTCGGCAGGCTCAGGTCGATCTTCGGCTTGTGCAGCGGTTTGGCGACAGCCTTGCTGACAGGCTTGGCCTTCACCTTGGGCTTGGCCTTTGGTTTAGCCTTGGACTTGGCTGCAGTCTTGGCCGCCGACTTGTGCACCCCCTGCGCCTTGGCAGCAGGCTCGGCAGCCTGCACCGCTCCGGCCGGCAGCCAGGGCAACGCGCAACACAGGGCAATGACAAGAGGACGAAACAGGTTCATGGGTACCGGGAACGTAAGCTGCAAAACGCGTATGCTCCCTGTTCCCCACTCATCTGACAAGCCTACAAAAGTGAACCTGTAGGCTCACGGCACAATTGTTGGGCCAGCAGCCCCAGGGTCATCACCGCGCGCTCCGCCTCGCGGTTCCAGGGAATGCCGCAATTAAGCCGGATACAGTGATTGAACTGCTCGGTGTTACTGAAGATCAGGCCCGGCGCAATGCTGATCCCCTGCTCCAACGCCCGCACATGCAGCTCCTGAGTATTGACTCGCCCTGGCAGGCTCACCCAGAGGATGAAGCCACCTGTGGGCCGGGTCATCTGCGTGCCCTCAGGGAAATGCTGCTGCACCGCCAGCTGGTAGGCACTGAGGTTCTTGCGATATTCCTGGCGAATGTAGCGCAGGTGGCGATCGTAGCCCCCGTTCTCCAGGTAGGCGGCCACCGCCATCTGCGTGACACTACAGGCCGAGTGCGTGGTGAAGGTCTGCAGGCGCTGGATCTCGTCCTGGTAGCGCCCGGCGATCATCCAGCCGACCCGCACCCCTGGTGACAAGGTCTTGGAGAAGCTCGAGCAGTAGATCACCCGGTCAAGACGATCAAACGCCTTAAGCGCCTTGGTGCGCCCCTGCTCAAACATCAGTTCGCCGTAGATATCGTCCTCGACGATCTGTATGTCGAAATCCGATGCCAAACGCAGCAGTTGCTTCTGCCGCTCCTCAGGAATGGTGCCGCCCAGCGGGTTGCTCAAACGCGCCGTCAACACCAGCGCCTTGATTGACCACTGGTTGGCGGCCAGTTGCAGGGCCTCCAGGCTGATACCGGTAGAGGGATCGCTGGGGATTTCGATGACCTTGAGCCCCAGCAGGTCGGCCAATTGCAGCAGGCCGTAGTAAGTGGGCGACTCGGCCGCGATCAGGTCGCCCGGCCGGGTAAGGACCCGCAGCGCCATCTGCAGCGCATCGACACAGCCATGGGTGACCACCACCTCACGTGGATCGACCAGTACGCCGGCATCACGCATGCGTATGGCGATCTGTCGGCGCAGGGGTTCGAACCCCGGGCTGAACATGTAGCTGAAGGCACGCGGGCTATGGAAGCGCGTTACCTTGGCCAACTGCTGGTGCAGGGCACGCACGGGCAGGTAGTCCACATGCGGCACCGCGGCGCCGAACGGGAAAACCCCATCGCGCCGCGCCTCGACTAGCACTTGCTGGATGATGCTTGCCCGGGTGACCAGGCCCGGGCGCTCGACCCGCGCGATATCCGGGGTCTGCGCCGTCAACGCCGGGGTCTGGTGGACGTAGTAGCCGGACTGCGGCCGGGCACGTATCAGACCCTGATCCTCGAGATTGGCGTAAGCCTGCAGTACGGTGGCATGGCTGACATTGAGCTGCGCGCTCATCTTGCGCACCGACGGCACCCGCTCACCCGGCTGGTAGACACCCCGACGGATGTCATCGGCCAGTTGCTGGGCAATGCGCTGGTACAGCAGCAGGTTGGTCATGGCGTGTTCTCGAAGCGCTGACGGGTCATTGTTCTTGTGTGGCTCACTGCGGGCCAGAATACCGTAACAGTTCCGAAGTGTACTGGGACAGATTGGAGAATAGCCAACAATACAGTTACGTGACAGAGAAGTGATAGCCGACCACGTCGGCGCGCCGACGAACGCTCAAATTACCTTTGATACTGCCGTTGCCGTTGCCGTTGCCGTTGCCGTTGCCGTTGCCGTTGCCGTTGCCGATCAGGAGTCTAGCGCCATACCCAGCTAGCGACAGCTGCGTCAGCCCAGGCGCCGCCCGTAACTTCGCGACTTCAGGAGGCCGAACGCAGGTCTTGCGGAGGGAGGTGACGGGCATGGATGCCCGTCAAGCGCTGCGCCCCAGGATGGGGCGTTCAGCGCGGTCCTCCCGGGAGCAAGGCCGGAGTGAGGGAACCCGGAGCGAAGCGGAGGGCCGGATGAATGGAGCGCCACGGCTTTGCTTACTTTGGCCATGACCAAAGTAAGCCGCCGTAAGGGCGGAAAGGTGACTATGCGTCGATATCGCAAATGAATGCACTTACAACTATAAAAACCGATGCCGATTGACTTTACTTTTACTTTTACTTTTACTTTTACTTTTACTTTTACTTAAACAATGTGTGTTTTGAAAGTTATATGCGCATTCATTTTCGGTAGTGACGCATAATCACCTTTCCGCCCTTACGGCGGGTCCCTTTTTGAAGCATCAAAAAGGAACCAAAAAATGCTCGCTCCATTCATCCGGTCCCTACGCTTCGCTCCGGGGTCCCCTCACTCCGGCCTTGCTCCCGGGAGGACCGCGCTGAACGCCCCATCCTGGGGCGCAGCGCTTGACGGGCATCCATGCCCGTCACCTCCCTCCGCAAGACCTGCGTTCGGCCTCCTGAAGTCGCAATTTGTGTCGCCTGAACTATCGCGCACTTAGAAGCAAAAGCAGAGCAAGAGCAAGAGCAAGAGCAAGAGCAAGAGCAAGAGCAAGAGCAAGAGCAAGAGCAAGAGCAAGAGCAAAACTTGGAGAATTATCGATTGAAAATAAGACAATACACCGACGCACCGAAATACAACCTGAATTCGCATGCAACTTCAAACCGACACTAACTACCACTCGCGAATCAACAAGAACATCAAACTTAAGTCAAGACAACAACTCCCCCTCAACCCGATCCCTCCCCCCCTGCTTGGCCGCATATACACCAGCATCCGCCCGCAACAACAATGCATCCGCCCCCTCCCCAGCGCGCCACCCCGCTACCCCGAAACTCGCGGTGACCCGCCCGACGCCTTCCACCGGCACACTGCGCACCCCCCGCCACAACTCCTGTGCCAGCACCCGCGCCTGCTCGGCACTGCTCCCGGGACACAACACCATGAACTCCTCCCCACCCAATCGGCAGAACACATCGGTCCGCCGCAGCCGATGCGCGATCCGCTGGCACAAGCTGCGCAGCACATGATCCCCGACCGCGTGCCCGAACTGATCGTTGATACGCTTGAAATGGTCGATGTCCAGCATGATCACCGCCAGGTCCAGACCTTCGCGCTGCGCCCGATCCAGCTCGTTGCGCAACCGCTCCTGGAAATAGCGACGGTTGTAAATGCCGGTCAGGGCGTCGGTCACCGACAATGCGCGCAACTCTTCCTCGACCCGCTTGAGATCCGAGATATCCGTCAGGTAGCCATGCCAAAGCGTGCTGCCGTGCTCGCCGATCTCCGGCGTCGCCTCCCCGCGCACCCAGCGCAGCCCCGCTTGCGGCAGGCACACCCGGTACTCCTCCCGCCATGGCGTCAGGTGCTCGGCGGAATAGCGCACCGAACGCCGTACCCGCTCCAGGTCGTCCGGGTGAATTCGCTCGAACACCGCCGTGGCATCCTCGCGCAACACCGCCAGGTCCACTTCATAGATCTCGTGCAGCCCCTGGCTGGCGTAGGGGAAACAGGAATGTCCATCAGCATCCAGGCGATACTGGTAGATTCCGCCAGGTACCTCGGCACTGAGTTTCTCCAGCAAGCGGTCGCGGGCCGCCAGGGCCTCGTGTACCCGACGCCGCTCGGTGACATCGATGCAGATTGCCAGGTAACCCACCCACAACCCCTGCTCATCCAGCACCGCCGTCACCAGCATGTTGGCCAGCAGATGGCTGCCGTCCTTGCGCACCAGTGTCCAGTCCGCTGGCTGTGCGCCACCTTCCTGCGCAGTCTCGGCAAACATCGCCTGGCCGGCGCCGACCTCGCGACCAAAACGCTGACTCAGGGCATGGGCGCGCTGGTGCAGCTCATCAGCCAGTACCAGGTCCTCCAGACGCAGCTGGCCCAGGGCTTCACTGGCCGAATAGCCCAGCATGCGTTCGGCACCCGCATTGAAAGTGCCGATCACCCCGCGCAAGCTGGTGGCGATAATCGCAACCTGAGTCGCAGCATCAAGCACGCTGCGCAACTGATTGTGAGTCTCGCGCAACGACTGCTCGCTGACACGTAGTTCGGCAGTACGCCGTGCGACCAGGCCCAGGGCACGTTGGCGCTGGCTGAACAGGCTGTAAAGCAACAGCGCCAGCAATACGCTCAACAGGCCGCCGAGCAATGCCACCACCGGTACCGCCGACGACTGGTTGGCCAATAGAAAGTCCTGGCTTGGGCGAATGTCGAGCTGGTAGTGATGGTCAGCCAGGTGCAGCAGGTGACTGCTGGCAAGGCCCATGCGCGCAGGCGGCCCGCCAGAATCGAACAGCACCTCGTGACCACCCTCGTTGGACAGGTCGAGAATGCGCACCACCAGGTTGTCGTCGGCTACGGTGGGCAGGCTCTCGGCAATCAACTGGTGCAGGCTCAGCAAGGCCATCACATAACCTCGGGGCAACCCATTCGCAGACGCCTCATCGCCAAAGACGGGAGCGACCATCAGCAGGCCACGGGTGTAGGTCGGCTGGACATTGATCATGTCCAGCGGCGCGGACACCGCCATGCTGCCGCGTGCCTGGGCCCGGGCAAGTGGCGCGGCGCGCGGCGCCTGCCCGCCCAGGTCGAAACCATAGGGCTGGGCCTCATGGCTCGCCGCCTGGGTATACAGGATCGGGTAATAGTGGTCGCGCATCGCAGCCGGCTGTAATCGGCCCTGGGCGTCCAGGTCACGGATCTGGTATGGCTGACCCAGCAAGGCGCTGGAGCGCTGCTCGAACGCGCTACGCTGCCCCGACGCTACCCGCGGTGCCCAGGAGTAGGCCTGGGTGCGATGCAGCAATGGGCGTGCGTAACCATCGAACGCGTAGGGCGTGACTTCACTGGAGTATGTGATAAAGCGGCGCAGGCCATCCAGGCGCAGCTCCTGCTCCTCGAATCGTTCAACGATACGGCTGTAGCGCTCACTGGCCAACAGCTCGAAACGCTGGCGCAGTTGCTGCTTGAAGAAGGTCTGCGTGGCCATGGCCAGCGCGGCCGTGAGCAGCGCCCCGGCGACCAGCGCCGCCAGGGCCACGCCCCAGGCCGACAGCTCGTCACCGAACAGGCCAAGCGGCTTCGCAGGTACGCCTGGGTTCGACATAGAGGACTCTCAGCAACGTCAGCGTCCTGCGTATTGTCCCGCCCTGTCCTGCTTTATAGCCGCTGGCCAGTGGCCACGCCATGTACCTCGTCGGCTCAGCGCAAACGCAGCTGCCAGGCGCGATGGATGCGGTTGTTGCGAGCGAAGTCAGGATCCAGGGTCTGGGCGCTGATTTCCTCCACCGCATACCGCGTCGCCAGGTGCTCGTCGAGCTGGAACTTGCGGAAGTTGTTGGAGAAGTACAGCACACCACCCGGCGCCAGGCGCGCCATGGCCAGGTCGAGCAGCTGCACATGGTCGCGCTGCACGTCGAACACCCCTTCCATGCGCTTGGAGTTGGAGAAGGTCGGCGGGTCGATGAAGATCAGGTCGTAGCTGTCCTGGGCGTTCTCCAACCAGGCCATGACGTCGCCCTGCTCCAGGCGGTTGCGCTCGGAGAAACCGTTGAGCGACAGGTTGCGCCGTGCCCAGTCCAGGTAAGTCTTCGACAGGTCGACGCTGGTGGTGCTGCGCGCGCCACCCTTGGCTGCGTGCACGCTGGCCGTGGCGGTGTAGCAGAACAGGTTGAGGAAGCGCTTGCCCGCCGCCTCGCGCTGGATACGCAGGCGCATCGGGCGATGGTCGAGGAACAGGCCGGTGTCCAGGTAGTCGGTGAGGTTGACCAGCAGCTTGACGCCGCCTTCGCTGACTTCCTGGAAGCGTCCTTCGGTGGCCTGGCGTTCGTACTGGCGAGTGCCGGTCTGGCGTTCCCGGCGCTTGAGCACCACGCGCTGCGGATCGACGCCCAGGGCTTGGGGAATCGCGCTGAGCGCGTCGAGCAGGCGCGCCTGGGCCTTGTCCGGATCGATCGAGCGGGGCGCGGCGTATTCCTGCACGTGTACCCAGTCGTGATACAGGTCGACTGCCAGCGCGTACTCGGGCATGTCGGCATCGTACACGCGGTAGCAATCGACTTTCTCGCGACGGGCCCACTTGCCCAGCTGCTTGAAGTTCTTCTGCAGGCGATTGGCGAACATCTGCGCGCCTTCCGACAGGCGCGCCGGCTCGCTGGCCACCGCTGCCTGGCGGCGCGGCTCGTCCTCGCCCGCCTCGGGCTGGGCCTGGCGACGATCGCCGGTGACGAACTGGTCCGGCTGGACCTTGAACAGCAGCAACTTGCACGGCAATGCGCCGTTCCAGAAAGCGTATTGCTTGTGGCTGCGGATGCCCATGCGCTTGCCCAGCTCCGGCGCACCGGTGAACACCGCCGCGTCCCAGCCCATACACGCCTGGCGCAGGCGCTCGCCGAGGTTCTGGTAGAGGTACAGCAGGCTGGCTTCATCACCCAGGCGCTCGCCATAGGGCGGGTTGCTGATCACCAAGCCCTTCTGGTTCTGGTCCGGGCGCGGTTCGAAGCTCGCTACCTCGCCCTGGTAGATCTTCACCCAGTCGCCCAGGCCTGCGCGCTCGACGTTGTTGCGCCCCGGCTGGATCAGCCGCGGGTCGGCCTCGTAGCCACGAATCCACAGCGGTGGCTTGGCCAGGCCCACCTGGGCACGGGCCTGGGCCTCGTCGTGCAGCTTGCGCCACAGCGCCGGCACATGCCCGAGCCAGGCCGTGAAGCCCCAGCGCTCGCGCTTGAGGTTGGGGGCGATGTCGGCGGCGATCATCGCCGCCTCGACCAGGAAGGTGCCCACACCGCACATCGGGTCAGCCAGGGCGCCGCCCTCGGCTGCAATACGTGGCCAGCCCGAACGGATCAGCACCGCCGCTGCCAGGTTTTCCTTCAATGGCGCCGCGCCCTGCTGCAGGCGATAACCGCGCTGGTGCAGGCTGTGGCCGGACAGGTCGAGGGACAGGATGGCCTCGCCACGATCCAGGCGCAGGTGTACGCGCACATCCGGGTCGACCTTCTCCACCGACGGGCGCAGGCCTTCGCGGTTGCGCAGCTTGTCGACGATGGCGTCCTTCACTTTCAGGGCGCCGAAGTGGGTGTTGTCGATACCCGAACCATGGCCGCTGAACTCCACCGCCAGCGTACCGTCGGCCGCCAGGTGATCAGCCCAATCGAGGGCATGCACACCGTCATAGAGGTCATCGGCGTTCTTCATGGAAAAACGCTTGAGCACCAGCAGCACCCGGTTGGCCAGGCGCGACCACAGGCACAGGCGATAGGCGGTTTCCATATCGGCGTCGCCGCGAATGGCCGAGGTGTGTTCACGCACCTCGCTCAGGCCCAATTGGCGGGCCTCCTCGGCGAGCAGGCCTTCAAGACCCTTGGGGCAGGTGAGATAAAGTTCGAAACGGTCCGACATGTGCAATCCAGAGCCTTTGGCTAGGTAGATGGCAAACCGACGCATCGGCTGCCGCTGTTTGCCCGGGCACCTTTCCAGCAGGCGCCCGGGTGGCCTTGCGAAGCGCTCGCAAGACCTGGCCGCCCGGCAGACCAACGCCTCGCGCAGAAGCGAAAGAGGCTTTGATCGTCGGGCAGTGTGAAAATTTCGTGGACCCAGGATTCAGATGTGACCCTTCGTCGCATTACCAATTATTACTGTCATCAGCGAGCAACGCTGGCCATTTGACGTCAACGCTGACTAAACCCTGATCATAGCGGGCTCAACGGCAAACAAGGTTGAGTCGCATTTATTTACTTATCCCCTCACCCTCGGAAAGGTTACGTCCTTATGACAAATCGATCATTCACACTGTGACTCGCATTCGTTAGAACTGATCTCAGGCCGCACCGCAACGGGGCGGCACTTTCAGCCCGCGACGCCGGCAGCGGGCGCAAACCGGCAGAACGATTCTGCCCGGCCTCGGAGAGGCCGACGGGACATTACAGTCAACAAGTGAGGGCAACACCCTATGAGAAGACTTAAGCGTGATCCGTTGGAAAGAGCATATTCACGTGGCTACCAGTATGGAGTCACCGGCAAATCCCGCGAACTTTGCCCCTTCAATCTACCCTCTGTACGCCAAGCCTGGATCAACGGCTGGCGCGAAGGTCGCGGCGATAACTGGGATGGCATGACCGGCACCGCTGGCATTCATAGACTCAACGAAAATCACGCCGTTGGCTGAACGAGGACACTGAATTCGAGTCACCATGCGCGCCCTATCCGGGCGGCGGGCTACGGCCCAGGGGCCCCTTTGAAGGGGCCCTTTTTATGCACCGTATTTTCCCGCCAAATCTTCTATACAGCGTGGGAGCGGCTCATTTCATGGTTTCGGCATCGCCGCAATCGCATCCACCGCTTCACGAATCAACGCCGGGCCTTTGTAGATGAAGCCCGAATAGATCTGCACCAGGCTAGCCCCAGCGGCGATCTTCTCAGCCGCGTGGCGCCCCTCGGTAATACCGCCAGCGGCGATGATCGGCAGCTTGCCGCCCAGTTCGCCCGCCAGCACCTTCACCGTGTGCGTGCTCTTTTGCAGTACCGGGGCGCCCGACAGGCCGCCCGCCTCGCCACCGAACGGCAGCCCTTCGACACCTTCGCGGCCCAGGGTGGTGTTGGTGGCGATCACCGCATCCATGCCCGACTCGCGCAGCGCCGCGGCAACCAGCGCGGTCTCTTCGTCGCTCATGTCCGGTGCGATCTTGATCGCCACCGGCACGCGCTTGCCGTTGGCCGTGGCCAGCTGTTCACGTCGTTCGGCCAGGGCATCGAGCAGTTGCTTGAGCGAGTCGCCGAACTGCAGCGAACGCAGGCCCGGGGTATTCGGCGAGCTGACGTTGACGGTGATGTAGCTGGCGTCGTTGTAGACCTTTTCCAGGCAGATCAGGTAGTCGTCCTGGGCCCGCTCGACCGGAGTGTCGAAGTTCTTGCCGATGTTGATGCCCAGTACCCCGGTGTATTTCGAGGCGCGCACACGTGCCAGCAAGTGGTCAACACCCAGGTTGTTGAAGCCCATGCGGTTGATGATGGCCGTGGCTTCAGGCAGGCGGAACAGCCGTGGCTTGGGGTTGCCCGGCTGCGGGCGCGGCGTCACGGTGCCGATCTCGACGAAACCGAAACCCAGCTGGGCGAAACCGTCGATGGCTGCGCCGTTCTTGTCCAGGCCTGCGGCCAGGCCGACCGGGTTGGCGAAGTTCAAGCCCATCACCGTCACCGGCAACGCCGCCGGCTGCTTGCACAGCAGACCGTTGAGCCCGAGGCGGCCACCGGCGCCGATCAGGTCCAGCGAGAGGTCGTGGGAGGTTTCCGGGGAGAGCTTGAACAGCAGCTGGCGGGCCAGGGTATACATGGGCGGGCGGACTCGCGGTGTGTGAGGGGGCGATTATAGCCAGCGCGCCGCCAGGGCGACAGGCCCATGGCACATGGGTTGCTATGTCAGTTGCAGGCAGCCCATTGCGAACGCTCGAGGAACTCCGTGAACACAGCCCTCCCGACAACGCCCCTGGCCTGGGTCAACGGCAGCGACGCGCCGGAAAAACCCAGCCTGGACATCGGTTTCATGGCCCTCACCGACTCCGCCTCGGTAGTGGTCGCCGCCACCCAGGGTTTCGCCCAGCCATTTGGCCTGACTCTCAACCTGCGCCGCCAGGCCTCCTGGGCCGGACTGCGCGACAAGCTGGTCAGCGGCGAGCTCGACGCCGCCCACTGCCTCTATGGCCTGGTGTACGCGGTGCACCTCGGTATCGGCGGCGTGCCCGCCAGCCCCCTGGCCGTGCTTATGGGCCTGAACCAGAACGCCCAGGCCATCAACCTCTCTCCCGCACTGCAGCGCAAGGGCGTGACCAACCCCGAGGCACTGGCGCGGCTGGTGCACCAGCAAGGCGCACGGCTGACCTTCGCCCAGACCTTTCCCACCGGCACCCATGCCCTGTGGCTGTACTACTGGCTGGCCAGCCAGGGTATCCACCCATTGCGTGACGTCAGCAGCGTCGTGGTGCCCCCGGCACAGATGGCCGCCCACCTGCAGGCCGGGCGTATCGACGGCTTCTGCGTCGGCGAACCCTGGTCGGCGGAAGCGCTCGCCAAGGGCCAGGGCTTCACCCTGGCCACCAGCCAGTCGATCTGGCCCGATCACCCCGAAAAGGTCCTGGCCTGCGCGCGCGGTTTCGTCGAGCAGTACCCCAACAGCGCCCGCGCGCTTATCCAGTCGGTACTCGCCGCCGCGCGTTTCATCGAGCAGAGCCAGGAAAACCGCCGCAGTACCGCGCAACTGCTCAGCGGCAGCGCCTACCTTGACACCCCCGTCGACAGCATCGAGCCGCGCCTGCTCGGCGACTACCAGGATGGCCTCGGCCATCGCTGGCACGACCCCCATGGCCTGCGCCTGTTCGACCAGGGCCGGGCCAACCTGCCCTACCTGTCCGACGGCATGTGGTTCATGACCCAGTTCCGCCGCTGGGGCCTGCTGCGTGACGACCCGGACTACCTCGGGGTCGCCCGCCAGGTGCAACAGCTGGCCCTCTACCGCGAGGCCGCCTCGGCACTGGGCGTGCCCTGCGCCGACCTGCCCATGCGCAGCAGCCTGCTGCTCGACGGCCGCCGCTGGGACGGCAGCGACCCCCATGGCTATGCGCGCAGCTTCCCCCTGCACGCCCTGGACGCGGCGCCTGATGTCCGCGCCAGTCACTGAGGGGGGCGAACATGCTGCGTATTCTGCTGATCGACGACACCGAAAAGAAAGTCGGTCGTCTCAAGGCGGCCCTGATCGAGGCCGGCTTCGAAGTGATCGAGGCCGGCAACCTGAGCATCGACCTGCCCGCCTGTGTCGAAACGGTGCACCCGGACGTGGTGCTGATCGATACCGAGTCACCTGGCCGCGATGTGATGGAACAGGTAGTGCTGGTCAGCCGCGATCGCCCCCGCCCGATCGTGCTGTTCACCGACGAGCACGACCCCGACGTGATGCGCCAGGCGATCCAGGCTGGAGTCAGCGCCTACATTGTCGAGGGGATCCAGGCCACGCGCCTGCAGCCGATCCTCGACGTGGCCATGGCCCGCTTCGAAAGCGACCAGGCGCTGAAGGCGCAATTGCTGGCCCGCGACCAGCAACTGGCCGAGCGCAAGCGCATCGAACAAGCCAAGGGCCTGCTGATGAAAATGAAGGACTGCAACGAGGAAGCGGCCTACACCCTGATGCGCCGCCAGGCCATGAGCCGCCAGCAGAAGCTGATCCAGGTAGCGGAACAGATCATCGCCATGTCGGAGCTGCTGGGGTAGGCAAGACCTTGGCCCGCCTCTTGCTCATGCAACCCCGGGTAGCCAACGGCGGTTGCCCCCCAGACCCCGACAAAGACGTCGCTTCCCCGCCACTCATCCGTGGACCGGGCAGCGGCGTCTTTTCGTTTCCACCCTGTGTTGTGCGCCCCACGAGGTGTCCGATGAATACGAGCTTCTGGAAATCCGGGCATGTGCCCACCCTGTTCGCCGCCTTCCTGTATTTCGACCTGAGCTTCATGGTCTGGTACCTGCTCGGGCCGATGGCGGTGCAGATTGCCGCCGACCTGCAACTGACCGCACAGCAACGCGGCCTGATGGTGGCCACGCCGATCCTGGCCGGTGCGCTGCTGCGCTTTGCCATGGGCGTACTGGTCGATCGCCTGTCGCCCAAGACCGCCGGGCTGATCGGCCAGGTGACGGTGATCGTCGCCCTGGCCTGTGCCTGGCAGCTGGGCGTGCACAGCTACGAACAAGCCTTGCTGCTGGGTGTGTTCCTTGGCTTTGCCGGCGCCTCGTTCGCCGTATCCCTGCCGCTGGCCTCGCAGTGGTACCCGCCGCAACACCAGGGCAAGGCCATGGGCATCGCCGGTGCCGGCAACTCCGGCACGGTGTTCGCCGCGTTGCTGGCGCCGGCGCTGGCGGCCGCCTTCGGCTGGAACAATGTGTTCGGCTTTGCCCTGCTGCCGCTGCTGCTGACCCTGGTGCTGTTCGCCTGGCTGGCCCGCAATGCCCCGCAACGGCCCAAGCCCAAGGCCACCGCCGACTACCTCAAGGCCCTCGGCGACCGCGACAGCTGGTGGTTCATGTTCTTCTACAGCGTCACCTTCGGCGGCTTCATCGGCCTGGCCAGCGCCCTGCCTGGCTATTTCAGCGACCAGTATGGCCTGAGCCCGGTGACTGCCGGCTACTACACCGCCGCCTGCGTGTTCGCCGGCAGCCTCATGCGCCCGCTCGGCGGCGCCCTGGCCGACCGCTTCGGTGGCATCCGCACCTTGCTGGCAATGTACAGCGTGGCCGCCGTATGCATCGCGGCGGTGGGCTTCAACCTGCCCAGCGCGACGGCGGCCCTGGCGCTGTTCGTCAGCGCGATGCTCGGCTTGGGCGCTGGCAATGGCGCGGTATTCCAGTTGGTGCCACAGCGCTTCCGCCAGGAAATCGGCGTGATGACCGGGCTGATCGGCATGGCCGGCGGTATCGGTGGCTTCCTGCTCGCCGCAGGCCTGGGCAGCATCAAGCAACATACCGGCGACTATCAACTGGGACTGTGGCTGTTCGCCAGCCTCGGCCTGCTGGCCTGGTTCGGCCTGCATGGCGTCAAGCAGCGCTGGCGCACAACCTGGGGATCGGCCGCAGTCACCGCGGCCCGAGTCTGAGGGCACGCGATGAGCCTGCAATTGAGCTTCGCTCATGCCAGTGCCACCGGGCCACGCCCGGATAACCAGGACGCCCTGCGCCTGGTCACCCCGGTGCCGGAACTCGCGGCCAGCAAAGGCTACCTGTGCGCGCTGGCCGATGGCGTCAGCCAGTGCGCCGACGGCGGCCTGGCAGCGCGCGCCAGCCTGCAGGCCCTGGCCCTGGACTACTACGCCACGCCCGCCACCTGGAGCGTGGCGCAGGCCATCGACCGCCTGCTGGTGGCGCAAAACCGCTGGTTGCGCGCCCAGGGCAATGGCCAGCCGCTGCTCACCACCCTCAGCGCCCTGGTACTGCGTGGGCGACGCTTCACCCTCGCGCATATCGGTGACTGCCGGGTATATCGCTGGCAAAACGGGCAATTGCAATGCATGAGCGAAGACCATGTGTGGGAACAGCCCGGCATGCAACATGTGCTCAAGCGGGCCCTGGGCCTGGACCAGCAGTTGCTGGTGGATTACCTGGAAGGCGACCTTCGTGAAGGCGAGTGCTTCGTGCTACTCAGCGATGGCGTGTGGGCCTGCCTGGGCGACGCGCACATCCAGTCGATCCTGCGCGAACAACCTGACCTGCAGCAAGCCGCCGACACCCTCGTGGCCAGCGCGCATCATCGTGGCAGCCAGGACAACGCCAGTGCCCTGCTGGTGCGGGTCGACCGGCTGGGCGCGACCAACCTCGGCGACACCCTGGCGCAGCTCCAGCAGTGGCCCCTGCCCGGCGCGCTGCGTGACGACCAATTGATCGACGGTTGGCAAGTCGACAGTTTGCTCGCCCAGAGCCGGCAGTCGCTGCTCTATCGCGTTTGTGATCCACAAGGTCAGGCTTGGTTGCTCAAGACCTTGCCGCAGACCCGTCAGGACCCAGGGGCGGCCCAAGCCCTGCTATTGGAAGAGTGGTTCCTGCGCCGGGTCGCCGGCCGGCACTTCCCCGAAGTACACCCGGCCCGCCATCGACAGCACCTGTATTACCTGATGCGCGAATACCCAGGCACGACCCTTGCCGACCTGTTCAAGGCGGGCGGTCCCCTACCGCTGGCGCAATGGCTGGAGATAGCCCGCCAATTGCTGCAGGCCGTCGGCGCGCTGCATCGACGTAACCTGCTGCACCGCGACATCAAACCGGAAAACCTGCATTACGGCAGCGATGGCCAACTGCGCCTGCTGGACTTCGGGCTGGCGTACTGCCCAGGGCTTTCCGAGGACCCGCCCCATACCTTGCCGGGCACCCCCACGTTCCTTGCCCCGGAAGCCTTCGACGGCCTGCCCCCCCGGCCGCGCCAGGACCTCTATGCGGTGGGCGTGACACTTTACCACCTGCTTACCGGCCACTACCCCTACGGCGAGGTCGAGGCGTTCCAACGGCCACGCTTCGGGGCACCCGTGAACCCCGCGCGCTACCGCCCAGATATACCGGAATGGTTGCAGCGCAACCTGTTGCAGGCGGTGGCGGCAGACCCGGCGCAGCGGTTCGAGACCGCTGAACAATGGTTGCTGCTGCTGGAGCGAGGAGATCGTCAGGAGCTGGACGAGCGGCCACGGCCGCTGCTGGAGCGTGAGCCGTTGAAGGTATGGCGAGCGCTAGGGCTGCTGTCGATGTTGCTGAACATGCTGTTACTGCTGGTGCTGCTCAAACGCTGAACACGACCTAGAAATCGCGGACAAAGAAAAACCCGGCCAAGGCCGGGTTTTCCGTGAAGCATCAAACCAATTACTTGGCCTGGGCTTCTACCTGAGCTTCTACGCGACGGTTCACGGCGCGGCCAGCTTCGGTGGCGTTGTCGGCGACCGGACGGGTCTCACCGTAGCCAACCGAATCAACACGGCTCGATTCAACACCGTACTGCTGGGTCAGGACCTGCTTGACAGCATTGGCACGACGCTCGGACAGCTTCTGGTTGTAAGCGTCTGGGCCGACGGAGTCAGTGTGACCTTCCACGGTGGTGGTGGTCTGTGGGTACTGCTTCATGAAGTCAGCCAGGTTCTTGATGTCGCCGTAGCTGTTTGGCTTGACGACCGACTTGTCGAAGTCGAACTTGACGTCCAGCTCAACGCGAACGACTTCGGCAACAGCCGGGCAGCCATCAGCGTCAACGGTAACGTTGGCTGGGGTGTCAGGGCACTTGTCGACGTTGTCGCAGACGCCGTCGTTGTCGCTGTCGGAGCAGACTTCGGCAACTGGAGCCGGCGCAGGAGCGGCTTTCTGGCCACCGCTGCCACCGAAGTTCAGACCCAGACCAACGGTCGGACCCCACTCGGTGTTGCCGTTATCGATGTTGTACATGGCTTCGACGCCGGCACGGGCGAAGAACATGTCGGTGATGTACCACTTGGCGCCAGCGCCAACGTTGGCGAAGGTGGAGTGGTCACGGCCGCTACGGGTAGCCTGGCCCAGGCTCTCGTGAGCGAAACCGGCGGAAACGTACGGACGCAGCGCGTCGCCTACGGTACCGAAGTGGTAGGTAGCGTCGAGCTTGGTCTTGGAGCCTTTGATGTCTTTGTTGAAGACTTCACCACGAGCGTTGTGAGTCTCGTTGTAGCCCAGGTCCAGGGAGACGTCGTCGGTCAGGAAGTAGCCGAGACGAACGCCAGGGTTGGTGCCGTCGTTCTTGAAGTTACGCTCGCTGTCGTAGAACTGCTTGGTAACGTTACCTTCGATTTCGACCGCGCCTTGGCCTTGAGCCAGAGCGCCGAGCGAAGTCACGGCTACGAGAGAGCCAATGGCCAAGCCCAAGGTGTTTTTCAATTTCATCCGTTAAATCCCCATCTGGTGATAGTTAAGCAGTCCCACCAACATCCGGGGGACAACTCGACGGCAAGTCTAGCAGAACTTGCCGGTTGGTTAGAGGTATTTGCAGACCACTAAGTTTCAGCCACGCCTGCAAATTTCTCTCTAAGCTTGTCGAGCGCACGCTTGTAGCGCATTTTCGTGGCGCTCAGGCCCATGTGCATGATGTCAGCGATCTCCTGGAACTCCAGTTCCGCGACAAAACGCAGCACCAGGATTTCCCGATCGATCGGGTTCACATGCACCAGCCATTTATCCAGCCCGCCTTTTTCTTCCGGCTTTGGTGCCTTGTCCTCGGACGCCTCTTCCACAGGGTCCAGGCTCAACGCATCCATCAGCCGACGCTTGCGACGCTCCTTGCGGTACTGGGTGATACATTCGTTGTACGTGATGCTGTACAGCCAGGTCTTGAACTTGGACTTGCCCTCGAAATTCTTCAACCCGTACAGCACCTTGAGCATCACCTCCTGACAGACATCGTCGGCATCCCGATCGTTCCCCAGGTAACGCGCACAGACGTTGAACAGCGTGCGCTGGTAGCGCCGCATGAGCTCCTCATAGGCGCGGGTGACGTGAAACAGCTCCTCATGCGAACGCGCCACCAACTCCTCGTCGGTGAGCTCGCGGGGGTCATAGCGCATGGGCGGCGAATGAACTTTATTCAAAACGGATCTGGCCGACAGTCAGGTCAATGTCGCCGCTCGGCCCCGTGGGCCGATTTTTGCGGCGGCATACATTAACAGCTTTTGTTCGGTTAGCGGCTATTCACGCGCTGCTCGAGCAGCTCGCGATTAGACAACGACACCAGTTCGCCATCATCGGTCAGCAGGGTCGTCTTGACCGTGCCGATCTCCTCGATGTGCCCTTCGACCTCGCCAATGCGCACGTGCTGGCCGACCTGATAGAGCTCACGCACATAGATGCCGGCCAGGATCTGCCCGGCAATTTCACGGCTGCCCAGGCCCATCGCCAGGGCAATTGCCAGACCAACGGTAATCAGCCCGATGACGATCACGTGGTTGAGCAGGTCGGTCTTGACCTCCAGCTGGCTGATGGCCACCGAAATACTGATGATGATCACCAGGCCCTGGACGATACGCCCGACGCCAGCGGCGTATTCCAGGCCGATGCCCTCGGCGGCGCCGCGCACAAGGCCGTTGGCCAGTTGCGCCAACAGCACGCCGGCCAGCATCACCAGCGCCGCGCCGAATACCTTGGGCAGGTACAGCGCCAGCATGTCCAGGGTCGCAGAGACCCGCTCCAGGCCCAGCGATTCAGCCGCCGAAACCAGGAATATCAGCAGCACGAACCAATAGACGATCTTGCCGATCAGCGTCGAAATCGGTACCTGGATACCAATCC
The DNA here is from genome assembly GCF_002934345.1 of Pseudomonas sp. PONIH3. Lineage (NCBI taxonomy): Bacteria > Pseudomonadati > Pseudomonadota > Gammaproteobacteria > Pseudomonadales > Pseudomonadaceae > Pseudomonas > Pseudomonas sp. PONIH3. Next base: position 5,636,788 of record NZ_CP026386.1, on the reverse strand, counting down.
GGGCGAGCATCTTGGTCAGGCCGGTACCGCTCATCAGGCGGTCCAGGCCGAACTTGGCCAGCACCTTCGACAGCAAGGTGTCGAGCAGCTTGGCCACGACGAAACCAAGCAGCACCACGACCAGCGCGCCGAACAGGTTGGGGATGAAGTTCGCCACCTTGGTCCAAAGGGCAGTCATGGCGGTGACCAGGCTCTGGGTCCAGAGATCGAGTTCCATATTCAATCGGCCTTATCTGCAGGGCTGCCTGCGGCAGGGTTGCGGGTAGAGTTGCGGCGCACCGGCGCGACATGCGCCGAGCCATTGTTCACGGCGATCAGCAGCGCCTGGCTCCAGCGGCCAAGCAGGCTGAACAGATCGCCCGCGCCAACCTGGCGGTTGGCGGTCTTTAGCACGCGCCCCAGGCACGCGGCGTCGTCACGGTCCTGGCCGGACGGCGACGCCTTGAGCAGGTCGCGCAGGGATTCTTCAAACGGATCGTGCATGGGCACCTCGCGCAATGTCAGTCAAAGACGTGGGTGCCGGGCGATGGGTCACACAGCGATGTGGCACGAATGTTTCAAAATGAGTGCCCGAGCCCATCGCGGGGCAAGCCCGCTCCCAGGAAACCAAGCTGAGACCGTGGGAACGGGCTTGCCCCGCGACAGGACACATCACACCCACCGCAAACGCCGGAACAGCAGCCATTGCCCTGCCGCCAGCCCCAGCACGATCAAGCTGGCGAACAGGAATCCATAGGGGCTGTCGGAGCCCGGAATTCCGCCAACATTGATCCCGAGCAATCCGGTGATAAAGCTCATGGGCAGGAAGATGCAGGTGATGATGCCAAACCGGTACATAGTCCGGTTCATCCGTTCGCTGCGGCGCCGATCCTCGCTTTCCAGCACCAGGGCGGCTCGCTCGCGGGCCAGCTCCAGCTCTTCGAGGTAGCGGATCAGGCTGTTGTTCAGCTCGTTCCAGTAGTCCCCGTCGGCATCGGCGAACCAACTGCATTTATTGCGCGAAAGCTGGGCATAGATATCGCGCTGGGGAGCGAGGAAACGGCGCAGGCCGGCAGCACGACGGCGGATCTGCTGCAGGCTGCCTTGGGCCGGGGAATACCGTTCGTCGGATTCTGCCTTTTCCTCTTCCAGATCGACCGCTTCGGACAGGTCGCTGACCAGTGCCTGGACCTTTTCGGTCAGCAGTTCGCCCATCAGCAACAACAGTTCGGAGGCCGTTTTCGGCCCCCTGCCCTCGTCCAGTTGCTGAAGCACCTCGTCGCTGGCGCGCAGCGGTCGCAAACGCAGCGAGATGACCCGCCGCGCTTCGGCGAAGATACGCACCGACACCATGTCCTCGGGTTCGGCACCCGGGTTGAGGTTGACACCGCGCAAGAACAGCAGCATCTGCTCGCCGGCCATCTGCAACAAGCGCGGACGGGTATTTTCTTCAAGCAGCAGGTCGCAGGCGAACTCGCTCAGACCGCTGTCGTGCAGCAGCCAGGTGCGGGTCTGCGGATGGCTGCGATCCCAATGCAGCCACAGGCTCTCCTGCGGCTGCAACTGCAGGTCGTCCAGCTCGGTGCGGGCGATCGAACGCGCGCCACCCTTGCCATCGAGCACCAGGGCATGCACCAGGCCCCATTGCGCGTTGTCTTCCTCGAACATCAAAGCTCCATGGGTGTGCGGCGGATCACTCGGGCATCTTCAGCGGGCTTGGCGAGACCAGCACGCCGTTGTTGTCGGCGTACACGTATTCGCCCGGGCGGAAGGTCACGCCGGCAAAGGTCACCGCGACGTTGAGGTCACCAATGCCGCGTTTGTCGGTTTTCATCGGGTGGCTGGCCAGGGCCTGGATACCGACATCGGTCTGCGCCAGCACGTCCACGTCACGTACGCAGCCATAGATAAGCAGGCCTTCCCAGCCATTCTTCGCGGCCTTCTCGGCAAGCATGTCGCCCAGCAGCGCCCGGCGCAGCGAGCCGCCGCCATCAACCACAAGCACCTTGCCCTTGCCATCAAGCTCGACCTGCTCCTTGACCAGGGAGTTGTCTTCGAAGCACTTGATGGTGACGATCTGGCCGCCGAACGAGTCGTGGCCGCCAAAGTTGCTGAACATGGGCTCGAGCACCTGGACCAGGTCCGGGTAGGCGTCGCACAGGTCGGGCGTTACGTAATGCTGCATGGGAAACTCCTGTCAGTCACAACGAAGCGGATGTCGAGCAAGGCTACACCTTAGGAGGGCTGGCAGTCATCCGGGACCGAGCAGTCAGTTGAACGTCCACCGCACCGGCTTCATCGTCGGCAAGCCGGCGATGGAGCAAGATGCAGCAACTACGTTTCAACTGGCAGCCACAGCCTCCTCCATCACCACCGTCGAGGCGTGCACCGGCACCAGGGGATCGCGCAACCAGCTCTCCACCAACGGCCATACCTGCGCCTGCGCCGGCTTGCTGACCAGCATGTCGACATGCCCGAAGGCCTCGAAGCCCTCCTCACGCCCCAGGCGCAGGAACTGCTTGCTGTCACCACCCCACTGGCCGAAAAGCTTGCGGCAAGCCCAGACCGGATCCTGGAAATCCCCTGCACCGGCCACCGCCAGCAGTGGCACCTCGACCTCGGCCAGGCCCGCCCACCAGTCGCGGTCCTTGTCGCCAAAGCGCCCGAACAGACCATTCCAGCGCAGGCTCTCCAAAGCCAGGCCTATGGGTTCGTCTTCCGGGCCACGCTTGAGGCGCGAACCGGAAATCTGCGCGAACCGCTTGAGCAGCATCCGCGCGCCCCACTCGACGGGTGGCACTTTCAGTGGCCAGTAAACCCGGCTGACCTGGGTCCCGAACAACGCCACGCTGGCGACAAGGCCCGGGGCCAGATAACCGCTGCCCAGCGCCGCCGCCAACGTCGTACCACCCAACGAGTGGCCAATCCAGCGTGGGGCCTGCCCAGCCTTTTCATGAACGAAGGCGCCGATCACCGGAAGGTCGTAGCGCGCATAATCGGCCACCCGATTCTGCCGCCAATCGCGGTTGCGCGGCGACAAGCCGTGGCCGCGCATCTCCGGGATCCACACATCGAAGCCAGCACGCGCCAGATAAGCGCCCAGGCCTATGCCCTTGGGCGAATACCAGAAACGCCGGTTGGAGAAGCTGCCGTGCAGGAGAATGACCGGCACACCTTGGACACCGTGCTGATCAGCCAGGCCCAGACGGGTGACGGCCAGCTCGACGCTATGGTCGGGACTGTTGCCAGCCTTGATCCGGTAGACGTCTTCACTAAGGTCGCCGCGGCGCTCGGCACTGAGCAACGCGACGGGAAATTGGGTGGAGCTGCTTTGCATGGGTTCACAGATTCAGTGGACATGAAACGTGGGAGCGGGCTTGCCCCGCGAGAGCGTCAGAGCAGACTACAGATGTGTCTTCGCTGACGCTATCGCGGGACAAGCCCGCTCCCACGCATTAACATCAGGGCGCAAGCACCCTGCTCACAGCATCAGGCCGCGCCCTGGCCCTCGGCCAGGAAGAACCAGGTCTCGAGCACCGAGTCCGGGTTCAGCGACACGCTTTCAATGCCCTGTTCCATCAGCCACTTGGCCAGGTCCGGGTGGTCCGACGGGCCCTGGCCACAAATGCCGATGTACTTGCCGGCCTTGTTACACGCGGCGATGGCGTTGGCCAGCAGTTTCTTCACGGCCGGATTTCGCTCATCGAACAGGTGAGCGATGATCCCCGAGTCGCGGTCCAGGCCCAGCGTGAGCTGGGTCAGGTCGTTGGAACCGATGGAGAAGCCATCGAAGTACTCGAGGAACTCTTCGGCCAGGATGGCGTTGGACGGCAACTCGCACATCATGATCACGCGAAGGCCGTTGTCACCGCGGGCCAGGCCGTTTTCGGCGAGCAGGTCGACAACCTGGCTGGCCTCGCCCAAGGTACGCACGAACGGCACCATGATCTCGACGTTGGTCAGGCCCATCTCGTTACGCACGCGTTTGAGGGCGCGGCATTCAAGCTCGAAGCAGTCACGGAACGACTCGCTGATGTAACGCGAAGCGCCGCGGAAGCCCAGCATTGGGTTTTCCTCTTCCGGCTCATACAGCTTGCCGCCGATCAGGTTGGCGTACTCGTTAGACTTGAAGTCCGATAGGCGCACGATGACCTTTTTCGGGTAGAAGGCTGCGGCCAGGGTGCTGATGCCCTCGACCAGCTTCTCGACATAGAAGCCGACCGGGTCGTTATAGCCGGCAATGCGCTTGTCGACGCTCTCTTTCAGTTCCGGCGGCAGGCCGGCGTAATTCAGCAGCGCCTTGGGGTGTACGCCGATCATGCGGTTGATGATGAACTCCAGGCGCGCCAGGCCGACACCGGCATTGGGCAACTGGGCGAAGTCGAAGGCGCGATCCGGGTTGCCCACGTTCATCATGATCTTGAACGGCAGCTCCGGCATGGCATCGACAGAGTTCTGCTTGACGTCGAAGCCCAGCTCACCTTCGAAGATGAATCCGGTGTCGCCTTCGGCGCAGGAGACGGTCACGCCTTGGCCATCCTTCAGGACCTGGGTGGCGTTGCCGCAGCCGACGACGGCCGGGATGCCCAGCTCACGGGCGATGATCGCCGCGTGGCAGGTACGCCCGCCACGGTTGGTGACGATGGCGCTGGCGCGCTTCATCACCGGCTCCCAGTCCGGGTCGGTCATGTCCGAGACCAGTACATCGCCTGGCTGGACCTTGTCCATCTCGGACACGTCGTTGATCACGCGGACCTTGCCGGCGCCGATGCGCTGGCCGATGGCACGGCCTTCGACCAGTACGGTGCCCTTCTCTTTCAGCAGGTAGCGTTCCATGACATTGGCGCTGGCGCGGCTCTTCACGGTCTCGGGACGGGCCTGGACGATGTACAGCTTGCCGTCGTCACCGTCCTTGGCCCACTCGATGTCCATCGGGCGCTGGTAGTGCTGTTCGATGATCATGGCCTGCTTGGCCAGTTCATTGACTTCGTCGTCGCTCAGGCAGAAGCGCGCACGCTCGGCGCGGTCGACCTCGACGGTCTTGACCGAACGACCGGCCTTGGCTTCGTCGCCATAGACCATCTTGATCGCCTTGCTGCCCAGGTTGCGGCGCAGGATCGCCGGGCGACCGGCCTGCAAGGTGTTCTTGTGAACGTAGAATTCGTCCGGGTTGACCGCCCCCTGCACCACGGTTTCACCCAGGCCATAGGCACCGGTGATGAATACCACGTCGCGGAAGCCCGACTCGGTGTCCAGGGTGAACATCACACCCGCGGTGCCGGTTTCGGAACGGACCATGCGCTGCACGCCGGCGGACAGGGCGACCAGTTTGTGGTCGAAGCCCTGGTGTACACGGTAGGAAATGGCCCGATCGTTGAACAGCGAGGCGAACACTTCCTTGGCCGCGCGGATCACGTTGTCGACGCCACGGATGTTGAGGAAAGTCTCCTGCTGGCCAGCGAAGGAGGCGTCTGGCAGGTCTTCGGCCGTGGCCGAGGAACGCACGGCCACCGCCATGTTGTCGTTGCCCTGGGACATTTCGGCGAAAGCGGTTCGGATTTCCGAATCAAGGCGGGCCGGGAAATCGGCTTCCATCACCCACTGGCGAATTTGCGCACCGGTCTTGGCCAAGGCGTTGACATCGTCGACATCCAGCGCGTCGAGCGCCGCATGAATGCGGTCGTTCAGGCCACTTTGCTCGAGAAAATCGCGGTACGCCTGAGCCGTAGTGGCAAAGCCGCCCGGCACCGAGACACCAGCACCTGCGAGGTTACTGATCATCTCGCCCAGGGATGCGTTCTTGCCCCCCACATGCTCCACATCATGGACGCCGAGCTTATCGAGGGAAACTACGTACTCTACCAAGGTGATCTCTCCACTAACTGTATTGGAAAAGCTCAAGGGCGCCCGCCTGCCTGACTGACTGGGCCGGACGCTTGTGGCCTGGACCTGGAAAATAAGTGAGAATGCCGTGCAACCGCGTTCGGCAAACCGAACCTATCATATCCAGAAATCTTCGGCAGCTTAAGGCCCCCAGGTGCAAATGAAACGAACCGCGTTCTTCATCTCCGACGGTACCGGCATCACTGCAGAAACGCTGGGCCAGAGCCTGCTCGCACAATTCGAGAGCATTCCGTTCAATAAATTCACGCGACCCTACATCGACACGCTGGAAAAGGCCCGGGCCATGGTCCAGCAAATCAACGCCGCGGCCGAGCGCGACGGGGTGCGTCCGATCATATTCGACACCATCGTCAACCAGGACATCCGTGAGGTCATGGCCACGTCCAATGGCTTCATGATCGACATCTTCTCGACGTTTTTATCCCCGCTCGAGCAGGAATTGACTGCCCATTCGTCGTATTCCGTGGGCAAGTCCCACTCGATCGGTGGCAATTCCAACTATATGGAGCGGATCGAGGCGGTCAACTTCGCCCTGGACAACGACGATGGCGCGCGTACCCACTACTACGACAAGGCCGACCTGATCCTGGTGGGCGTATCACGCTGCGGCAAGACCCCAACCTGCCTGTACATGGCCATGCAGTTCGGTATTCGTGCCGCGAACTACCCGCTGACCGAGGACGACATGGAACGCCTGCAGCTGCCGCCAGTGCTCAAGAAGCACCACAACAAGCTGTTCGGCCTGACCATCGACCCCGACCGACTGACCGCGATCCGCCACGAACGCAAGCCCAACAGCCGCTATTCGAGCTTCGCGCAGTGCGAATTCGAAGTGCGCGAAGTGGAAAACCTGTTCCGTCGGGAAAACATTCCCAACATCAACTCCACGCATTTTTCGGTGGAAGAGATTTCGGCGAAGATTCTGGTGGAGAAAGGGGTGGAGCGGCGGTTCAAGTAACGCGAGGGGCTCGTCACAAGATTTTCATCGCCAGTGAGACCGAGCGCGGCGCGGGCGGCGCTCGATTCGCGCACCACCACAAACTCAGCGCGCGCCCCATGAAAAAGCCCCGGCATCACTGCCGGGGCTTTCTTTTACCTCAACGCAAGGCTCAGGACGGCATCACCGTCGCCTGCCCGCTCAGCGCCAGGTCGACCAGCTCGCGGTTGGCCACCGCGTACATCGCATAGTCGGTGCCGGTGGCGTTGCGCAGGTCGTCGAGCATGGCGCGCCAGCGCTCGACCATCACCCGGTGCTGCTCGCACCACAGGGCCACGCGGGCGTCCATGTCTTCCGGCGCGTCGGCCATCTGCAGTACGGAGATAGTGATCGCCCGCTGCTGCAGGTCGATGTCGTCGCGGAACGCCTCGCGGGCCAGGGCCTGCCAGTTGTTCTCCACCGGCAGGTTGCTGATCTCCTGCAGGTACCAGGTCAGGTCCAGCGAGCTGCCCACGGCGAAGAACGCCTTGGCCACCTGCGCCGGATCGTGCCCGGTGACGTCCGAAGCCTCGATGATCGGCAACAGGGTGTACAGGTGGGTGGTACCGGCGACCATGCGTGCCAGCAATTCTGGTACACCCGCATTGACGAAGCCCTGGTAACGGTTCATCCAGCGCTCACGGGTTGGTCCCTCCAGCAGTTCGTCGAGTTTCAGCCCCAGCTGGGCGATCTTCGGCCCGAAGTGCGCCACGTCACGCCCGGCGTCCTGCTCGTTGCGGCGGCTACGCAGGAACCAGCGGGTGGCCCGACGCCCCAGACGCATGAGCTCGTCCATCAAGGTCAGCTGGATCTCGGCCGGAACTTGGTAGTCCAGGGCCTCGATCTGGCGGAACCAATGCGGCAGGTGGAAGATATCGCGCACAATCACATAGGCACCGGCCACGTTGGCCGGGCTCATGCCGGTGGACTCCTTCAGGCGCTGCACGAAGGTGATGCCCATGTTGTTGACCAGGTCATTGGCGATCTGGGTGCTGACGATCTCGCGCTTCAGGCGGTGGCGGCGCATCGAGTCGGCGAACTTGCTGACCAGCGACGGCGGGAACGCGGTCTCCATGTCGCGGGTCAGGTAGTCGTCGTCCGGCACCAGCGACTTGAGCAGTTGCTCCTTGAGGTCGATCTTGCTGTATGAGATCAGCACCGAGAGCTCGGCGCGGGTCAGGCCCTGCCCCGCCGCCAGGCGCTCGGCCAGCTGCTCTTCGCTGGGCAGGAACTCGATGGCGCGGTCCAGCTTGCCACGTGCCTCCAGGTCGGCCATCAGGCGCTTGTACTCGGCGATGCGCTCGCGGGCACGGCGGGCCGCCAGCGACAGCGCTTGCGTCTGCTTATAGTTGTTGCCCAGCACCAGCCCGGCGACTTCGTCGGTCATGCTGCCCAGCAGCTGGTTGCGCTGCTTCTCGGTCATGTCGCCACCCTGCACCACTTCGTTGAGCAGGATCTTGATGTTGACCTCGTGGTCGGAGCAGTCGACGCCACCAGCGTTATCGATGAAGTCGGTGTTGGTGGCGCCGCCGTTCAGGCCGAACTCGACACGGCCGAGCTGGGTCATGCCCAGGTTGCCGCCCTCGCCCACTACCTTGCAACGCAGCTCGTTGCCGTTGACGCGCAGGGCGTCGTTGGCCTTGTCGCCGACATCGGCGTGGCTTTCGCTGCTGGCCTTGACGTAGGTGCCGATACCACCGTTCCACAGCAGGTCCACCGGTGCCTGCAGCAGTGCATGCAGCAGTTCGGTCGGGGTCAGGCGGTCGGCTTCGATGGCGAAGCGTTCCTTCATCTGCGGGCTGATGGCGATGCTCTTGGCGCTACGTGGGAAGATCCCGCCGCCTTCGGACATGATGCCGGTGTCGTAGTCGCTCCAGGCCGAGCGCGGCAGGTCGAACAGGCGCTTGCGTTCGGCGAAACTGGTGGCCGGGTCCGGGTTCGGGTCGATGAAGATGTGCAGGTGGTTGAACGCCGCCACCAGTTGCAGTTTGTCGGACATCAGCAGGCCGTTGCCGAACACGTCGCCGGCCATGTCGCCGACACCAACCACGGTGATCGGGTCTTCCTGCACGTTGATGCCGCGCTCGCGGAAGTGGCGCTGCACACCAACCCAGGCGCCACGCGCGGTGATGCCCATCTTCTTGTGGTCATAGCCGGCCGAGCCGCCCGAGGCGAACGCGTCGCCCAGCCAGAAGCCGTAGTCGATGGCGATGCCGTTGGCGATGTCGGAGAAGGTCGCGGTGCCTTTGTCGGCCGCCACCACCAGGTACGGATCGTCGTCATCGTGGCGCACCACGTTGGCCGGCGGCACTACGCCACCGTCCTTCAGGTTGTCGGTGATGTCGAGCAGGCCAGAAATGAAGATGCGGTAGCACGCCACGCCTTCGGCGGCGATCTCGTCACGGCTGCCGCCCAGCGGCAGGCGGCGCGGCAGGAAGCCGCCCTTGGCGCCGACCGGGACGATCACCGAGTTCTTCACCTGCTGGGCCTTGACCAGGCCGAGCACCTCGGTGCGGAAGTCTTCCTCGCGGTCCGACCAGCGCAGGCCGCCGCGGGCGACGTTGCCAAAGCGCAGGTGCACGCCCTCGACCCGGGGCGAATAGACGAAGATCTCGAACTTCGGCACCGGCTTGGGCAGCTCGGGGATCAGCTTGGGGTTGAACTTGAAGCTGAAGTACGACTTGTTCTGGCCGTTGGCGTCCGGCTGGTAGAAGTTGGTGCGCAGGGTGGCCTTGATCAGGTCCAGGTAGCGCCGCAGGATGCGGTCCTCGTTGAGCACCTGGACATCGTCCAGGGCGGTGAGGATCGCCTGCTCCAGGCGTTGCTGCTTGTCGTCGAGGTCTTCGTTGGTGAGCTTGCGCGCCAAGTAGAAGCGGGTCTTGAACAACCGGGTCAGCTCGCGGGCGATATCGGTGTGGTTGTTCAGGGTGCTGGCGATGTAGCCCAGGTCGAAGCCCAGGCGGATCTGCTTGAGGTAACGGGCGTAGGCACGCAGCAACGCGACGTCGCGCCATGGCAGGCCGGCGGTCAGCACCAGGCGGTTGAACGCGTCGTTCTCGGCGTCGCCCTTGACGATATGGACAAAGGCGTCCTGGAAGGTGTCGTTGAGCTGCTGGATGTCGAGGTTGAGGCCTTCGCTGTAGGTGAAAGCGAAGTCGTGGATCCAGAACTCGCGGCCGCTGGCGTGGCGCAGGCGGTAAGGGAACTCACCGAGCACGCGCAGGCCGAGGTTTTCCAGGATCGGCAGCACGTCCGACAGTGCCAGCGGCGTATCGGCGTGGTAGAGCTTGCAGTGCAGCGTGCGCTCACCGAGCTGCGTCAGCGGCTGGTAGAAGCTCATGGCCAGCGGCTTGGCCTCGGACAGGTTGAGCACATGTTGCATGTCGACCACCGCCGAATGCGCGGCGAAGCGCTCGCGGTAGCCGGCCGGGAAGCCTTTCGGGAAGTCGGCGAGGATGTTGGTGCCGTGGGCTTCGCCGAAGTTTTCCACCACCAGCGCCGAGAAGTCGTCCTGCCACGAACGGCAGGCCTGGATCACTTCGTTCTCCAGCTGCTGCGGATCGATCTCGATGCGATTCTTCGGGTCGACCCGCAGGATCAGTTGCACGCGGGCCAGCACCGACTCGGAGAAGAAGGTCCAGAATTCGCAGTCGGTGGCTTTCAGGCGCTCCATGAGCACCTGCTGGATCTTCTGCCGCACCTCGGTGGAGTAGATCTCGCGCGGCACGTAGGCCAGGCAGTAGCAGAAGCGGCCGTACGGGTCCTTGCGCAGGAACACGCGGATCTTGTTGCGTTCCTGGATCTGCACGATCGACATGGCGGTGCTGAACAGCTCGTCCACCGGGGTCTGGAACAGGTCGTCGCGGGGCAGCACTTCCAGGACCTGGGCCAATTCCTTGCCCAGGTGCGCCTTCGGGTCGAAATGCGAGCGGCGCTCGACTTCGGCGACCTTGCCGCGGATGTAGGGGATGGTGTGCACGCTCTCGCCGTACACCGACGAGGTGTACAGGCCCATGAAGCGGCATTCCTTGACCACCTTGCCGTCCTGGTCGATCTGGCGGATCGACACGTAGTCCGGGTAGGCCGGGCGGTGCACGCGGCTTGGCTGCGAAGCCTTGGCGAAGGACAGCAGGCGCGGTTCGCGCAGGTAGGCGACGGCGTAGTCCTCGATGCGCAGGTCATCGGCGCCCAGGCCTGCGCGCAGCAGGCGGGCCAGGCCCAGGAACGAGGCGTCGTCGTAGACCAGGTGGCCGCCGTCGGCGTCGGACTCGACGGTGAACTCCTCGTAGCCGAGGAAGGTGAAATGGTTGTCCAGCAGCCACGACAAGAAGCTCTTCACCTCGGCCTTGTCGTTCTGCGCGGGGCCGAAGGCGTTCTGCTCCACCAGGTCCAGCAGCTCGCGGATCTTGGCCTTCATCGGCTCGAAGTCGGCTACCACGCCCCGCACCTCGGCCAGCACCTGCTCCAGCTCCATGGCCAGGGTGTTGAGCTCGCCGGTGTTGGAGCAGCGGTCGATCTCCAGGTACATCAGCGATTCATGGCTGACGCCCTCGCCCAGGGTGCCCTTGGGCAGCAGCTCGACCAGCTCGCCCTTGGCGCCGCGGCGCACGCTGAGCACGGTGGTTTGCAGGGTGTGGATGCTGTAGCCGCGGCGGTTGAGCTCGGTGCGCACAGAGTCGACCAGGAATGGCAGGTCGTGGTGCAGCACCTCGACCACGGTGTGCGTGGATTGCCAGCCGTGGCGTTCGTAATCGGGGTTGTAGACCCGCACCTGCGGGTGCGCGGCGTCGAAGCGCTCGATGATGCGCCAGGCGGACAGCGTGCAGCCGGCCAGGTCCGACAGCCTGCGCTGAGTGAGTTCGTCCAGAGAGATGATGCCGAAGAACTGTTCAGCGAACAGTGCCACTTGTGGCAGGGACTGTTCGTTGATGTGCTGCGCCAGGGCCGCTTGCAGTTGATGCTGGAAGTCGGCTTTGCTGGCTGCGGTGAAGAACGCCATCTGTGGTACTCCGCTTGGGCTTTGTTATAGGTGAAGCGTCGCGTACATGCGCCTTGTACGGATCAACCATAGCCAACCCGTGGCAAGACAGAAGCGTTGGGTGCCTGCAAAAGCGACTGCCAGGTGGCTGTGCCTTTACGGGAACCCATCGACAGGGCAGCTTAACGACTGAACGGTCACTTGGGCTTGCAGCGCTGCGACAATTTCGGTCAATGCGCGGTAACTTTACGTTTATCAGTGTGCGCAAGGCTGTCAGAATTCCTTTTCATCTCCATTAATCCGAGTGCGCCATGCAATTGAAAACCGCCCTGCTCTTCGCCACCGCCTGCGACGACGAGGAAGACAACATGGCGACCCTGTGCTGCCACAGCGAAAAGGGCCAGATGTTCCTGCTGACCCGCTACCCGGACGAGGACACCGTCGACCTGACCCTGGACGACGAGCCGTCGACGCTGGACGGGCTGAAGGTGACCTTGAGCGCCACCCGCCTGCTGATCGAAGTGGCGGCCGGGGATCGCGATGCGCTGAAGGGCGACGAAGAACTGGAGATCATCCTGACTACCTCGGGCAGCGACCTGGAGGAAGTGGCGCTGACCTTGCGCAACATCCTCGACGGCACCGGGACCTTCGTATCCGAGGTCTAGACCGGTCATGCGGCCTCCTCGCGGGGGCCTGAGTCTTCCGCGATGAGGGCACAGCACCATTGACAGCTGAAGGCGCGAGCAGGCATTGTCTGACAACCTGACCAATAGGCACCCGCACGTCCATGCTAGAGCTCCAGCGCCCCGACACCCTCGTTGAACGCGTCGTCAGCGCCATCCGCGCCGAGATCGATGCCGGCCGCCTGGCCGCCGAGTCGCGCCTGCCCACCGAACAGCAACTGGCCGACCAGCTCAATGTCAGCCGCTCGGTGGTGCGCGAGGCCGTGGCGCAGCTCAAGGCCGACGGCGTGCTGATCGCTCGCCGTGGGCTCGGTTCGTACATCTCGCAGACCCCAAACGGCACGGTGTTCCGCTTCCCTGGCAGCAACGGGCGCAAGCCGGACCTGGTGCAGATGTTCGAGATGCGCCTGTGGATCGAGACCCAGGCCGCCGCCATCGCCGCCCGCCGCCGCGATACCGATGACCTCCAGCGCATGGCCGCGGCCCTGGGCACCATGGAAGACCCGCGCAGCGACTTTGCCACCGCCGCGGCCGCCGACGTGGCCTTTCACCGTGCCATCGCCGACGCCGGCAAGAACGACTACTTCGTCGCCTTCCACGATTTCCTCGGTGGCCAGCTGGCCGCCGCGCGCCGCACCGCCTGGGAAAACTCCGCCACTCCGGCGGTAGGCGGCTCGGCTGACGCCCTGCGTGAGCACCGGGCCTTGTACCAGGCCATTGCCGACGGTGACCGCCATGCGGCCGCCGCCTGCGCCGAAGCCCACCTGCGCGCCTCGGCCAAGCGCTTGAAACTCGACCTCCCCGACCTCGACTGACCCCGGAGAACCCTATCGCAACCTGGCGAGGTTTTTACGCGCACCACTTAGTCTGACAACCTGATAAGCAGATTCACCGACAAGAATTCCAAGGTACCCTGCATGACCTACGACTATTGCATCATCGGCGGCGGCATCGTCGGCCTCGCCACCGCGATGGCCCTGCTCACCCATCGCCCCGGCGCCTCGCTGCTGATCCTGGAAAAGGAGGCCAGCCTCGGCCGCCACCAGACCGGCCACAACAGCGGTGTGATCCATGCCGGTATCTACTATGCCCCCGGCAGCCTCAAGGCCGACCTGTGCAAGCGCGGCGCCCAGGCCACCAAGGACTTCTGCGCCGAGCACGGCATCGCCTTCGAGGTCTGCGGCAAGCTGCTGGTGGCCTCCAACGACCTGGAGGTGCAGCGCATGCAGGCGCTGTACGAGCGTTCGCAACAGAACGGCCTGAAGGTCGAGCGCCTGGACGCCGACGCCCTGCGTGAACGCGAGCCGAACATCGTCGGCAAGGGCGCGCTGTTCCTCGATGCCACCGGTATCGTCGACTACCAGCAGGTATGCGACGCCATGGCCAAGGTGATTCGCCAGGCCGGTGGCGAAGTGCACCTGTCCACCGCCGTGCGCGCCATCCAGGAGCATGCCGATCATGTCGCGGTCAGCACCGACGACAACACCTGGCGCGCCCGCCAGCTGGTGGCCTGCGCCGGCCTGCAATCCGACCGCCTGGCGCGCCTGGCCGGGGTGAAGATCGACCACCAGATCATCCCCTTCCGCGGCGAGTACTACCGCCTGCCGGCGAGCAAGAACCAGATCGTCAACCACCTCATCTACCCGATCCCCGATCCGGAGCTGCCGTTCCTTGGCGTGCACCTGACGCGAATGATCGACGGCAGCGTCACCGTCGGCCCCAACGCGGTGCTCGGCTTTGGCCGGGAGAACTACCGCAAGTTCTCGGTGAACTGGCGCGATGTCGCCGAGTACGCACGCTTCCCCGGTTTCTGGAAAACCATCTGGAACAACCTCGGTTCCGGCACCGCCGAGATGAAGAACTCGCTGTTCAAGCGCGGCTACCTGGAGCAGTGCCGCAAGTACTGCCCGTCGCTCCAAGTCGAGGACCTGCTGCCCTATGAGGCCGGCATCCGCGCCCAGGCGGTGATGCGCGACGGCACCCTGGTGCACGACTTCCTGTTCGCCGAGACGCCGCGAATGGTGCACGTGTGCAACGCACCGTCGCCGGCCGCCACTTCGGCCATCCCCATCGGCCAGATGATCGCCGAAAAGATCCTCGAGGCCCGCTGAAGCACCTGCTGCATCCACAACTACAAAGACAACAAGGAAACCTCAGATGTCGGTATACGAGACGGCCCCGGCCGCGCCGGAAACCCCCGAACAGCAACGCAAGCGCCTGCGCAAGGTGGCGGCGGCGACCATTTTCGGCTCGATGCTGGAGTGGTATGACTTCTACCTCTACGCGACCATGGCCGCGATCGTCTTCTCGAAGATTTTCTTCGACCCGAGCAACCCGGCGGTGGCCTCGCTGCTGGCGTTTTCCACCTTCGCCATCGGCTTCATCGCCCGCCCGTTCGGCGGTGTGCTGTTCGGCTACCTGGGTGACCGTTTCGGGCGCAAGCATGTGCTGGTGATCACCTTTTGCATGATGGGCCTGTGCACCATGCTGATCGGCCTGATCCCTGGCTACGCGACCATTGGCATCTGGGCGCCGATCCTGCTGGTGATCATCCGCATCATCCAGGGCCTGGGCGCCGGTGCCGAGCTGTCCGGCGCGGCAGTGACCTCCTACGAGCACGCCAGCGAAGGCAAGCGCGGCAGCCAGGGTGCCTGGCCGGCGCTGGGGCTGAACCTGGGCCTGCTGCTGTCGTCGCTGACCGTGTACCTACTGACCATGAACGGCAACGAATTCCTGCTGGCCGGCGGCTGGCGCATCCCGTTCATCGCCAGTATCGCCCTGGTGGCAGTGGGCCTGTGGGTGCGCAAGAGCATCCCCGAGACCCCGGACTTCAAGGAGCTGGACAAGGCCGATGACAAACCGCAGGTGTCGCCGCTGAAGCTGCTGTTCAGGAATGACCTCAAGGGCCTGGCCGTGGTGTTTTTCGTGGCGGTGGGCTACAACGCCCTGAGCTACATCTTCAAGACCTTCTCGCTGGCCTACCTGACCCAGTTCAAGGGCGTCGAGGCGCATGTCACCTCGCTGTCGGTGACCTTGGCCAGCCTGGTGGCGATCTTCGCCGTGCCGTTCTTCGGCTGGCTGTGCGACAAGTGGAGCAGCAAGACCGTGCTGATGCTCGGCGGCGTGCTGTCGGCGCTGTTCGCCTTCCCGTTCCTGCAACTGCTGTCGACTGGCGAGCCGATGATGATCTACCTGGCCATCGCCGTGGGCACAGGGATCCTGGCGCCGATGATGTTCGCCCCGCAGGGGTCGTTCCTCAGCCGGCAGTTCCCCACGCAGACGCGCTCGTCCGGGTTCGGCACCGGGCGAGAGGTCGGTACCGCGGTGGCAGGCGGCCTGGCGCCGTTGGGCGGGCTGGCGCTGGTGGCAGGTTCGGCGACTCATTCAACCGATGGCGTGGCGATGATATTGGCGGTGGCCGGGGTGCTGGTGGTGGTGTTTGCGTTCTTTGACCAAGGGTGGCGGCATTCGAAGGCGAAGAACTAAACAAAGCCACGATCGGATCTTGATCTTGATCTTGATCTTGATCTTGATCTTGATCTTGATCGCAAGATTAACTGCGTAGTCACTAGCGACAGCTGCGTCAGTTCAGGCGCCGCCCGTAACTTCGCGACTTCAGGAGGCCGAACGCAGGTCTTGCGGAGGGAGGTGACGGGCATGGATGCCCGTCAAGCGCTGCGCCCCAGGATGGGGCGTTCAGCGCGGTCCTCCCGGGAGCAAGGCCGGAGTGAGGGGACCCGGAGCGAAGCGGAGGGCCGGATGAATGGAGCGCAGTGTACGGATCACCCACATGGGTTACACAAAAGTTCACTCACATAGGTGACAACACCTTGAGTGTTACATAACCATCAGTGGTATCCCGCACATCGACTCTGCCAAGGATGATGGGACCGAAAATAACATCCCAGACGCCATCCCCAACCTGCTCCAGTCCAATGGTCTGGTGCTTGAGCACATAACCTACGTAGATCCTCAAGCCCCGGCGATTGATGATGCCGGAGCTATCAGCCGGCAAGCTCTCGATATGACTGGGATAGGTCATTTCGGGGAGCTTTTCAGGGAATGGGCGTGGAGATGGCTGGTAGCAAGACGCCGGTGTTTTCTGCTTCAGCGCTTCATGCAAGCGCTCGTGATTGTAGTGCTGCCGAAAGCGATCAAAGTGCCGTTGTTGAGCCTCCCAGGCCACTGCCGGCGGCGATGGGAGCGTGCTTTTGAGCGTTCGATGCATGCGCTCGTGGCGGCCATTTTGTTCAGGCCGACCAGGCGCAATGCGCTCGGGAATGATGCCTAGACGCAGCCACCAGATCGACAGCTGAGAAAGTCCCGCACGCCCCTTACTGGCAAACGGCACACCGTTATCGGTACGAATCCGCTCAGGCAAGCCATTCTCTCAGAACACTTGGGTGAAAACGGCCTGGGTTTCCAGCAGGTTGGTATTGGGCATGCTGTGGCAGGCGAGCAGGAAACGACTGGCGTGATCCATGATCGTCAGCGTGTTAATGGCCAATTAAACTGACCCACCTCTGGCCAACAATTTTGACCCACCCATAGTGGCATTGGCCACCGACCATGTAGCGTCACCCGCCTTATGCACAGGCCGGGGACAGATCATTGAAGGAGTGGGTTGTGATTCACAAGATCAAGGGGTTGTATGACCAGGGCCGAGGCCTGTCGGTCCGTGCCATCAGTCGTGAGCTGGGGATTTCCCGGAACACCGTACGCAAGTATCTCCACCTGGATGAGATGCAGATCAGCGCTACCATTGCTGACCCTTCACGCACCAAGGTGCTCGACGAGCACCGCGATTATCTGATTAATCAGTTGGGTCAGTTTCCAGCCCTGAGCGCAGTCAAGCTGGCCCGTCGCCTGAGGGAGCGCACCACCGAGCTGGCGGTGTCAGACCGGAGCATTCGCCGCTATGTGCAAGCGCTCAAGCAGCAGGTTGCCAGTGGCCAGTTGCGCTATTACGAGCCGGTCGTTGAGTCAGTGCCTGGCGTGCAGTGTCAGGTCGACCCCGGTGAGCTGCGAGGCGTCATGATTGGCGGCCTGGAGCGTGTCGTTCATTTTGTGGTGTTTGTGCTGTCCTGTTCACGGCTGATGTATGTCGGTCTGAACTTCCGGCCGCTGGATACCGAACGGTTTATCCAGATGCACGACGAGGCCTTCCGCTACTTCGGCGGCGTCACCGAGGAGTGCATCTACGATCAGACCAAGATGGTGGTGATCAACGAGCAGTACCGTGAGCTGACGCTGAACCAGCGCTTCCACCAGTATGCGACTACCGTCGGGTACCGCATCCATGCCTGCGAGGGCTATGACCCGGAGAGCAAGGGCAAGGTGGAGGCCGGGGTCAAGTACGTCAAGCGTGACTGCTTCTACGGCGAGCACTTCCAGGACGAGGCCGCCGTCCGACAGCACCTGAATGATTGGCTCGAGACTGTCGCCAACGCACGCGTGCACGGCACGACGGGGCAGCATCCAAGAGCGCATTTCGAGGCACTGGAGCGTAGTCAGCTCAAGCCCTATCTCGTCCCGCAGAACCTGCTGCACGTGGCGCCGACAAGGGAGACCCGCAAGGTCGACAAGACCGGCTTGATCTCATGGCAGGCCAACAAGTACTCGGTACCCATGGCCTGGCAGCAAGCCCGTGTCGGTGTCAGCGCACAGGACAACCAGTTGCTGATCCATGACCTGGAGAGCGGTGAACTCATAGCCACCCATGACCTGTGCAAGGCCAAGGGCCGGATGATCAAGAACAACAACCATTACCGAGACCATGCCCAGCGCATTACCGACCTGGAGCGCGGCATCGACTCGATCCTGCCCGATGCCCTTGGGGCAACCCTGTGCCAACTGCTCAAGCGTACTTCGCCGCGTATCTACAAGGATCAGCTGGTTGCTGCACGCGACCTGCTCATGGCCCATGCGCCGGTTGATACGGCGTTGCTCGGCGAGTTGTGCGAGCGCAGTGAACTGACCGCCACCGGGCTCAAGCGCTACCTCGAAGCATGGCAGCAAGCCAAGGCGCGGGGCCGGATCATCGGCGACCATGACTATGCGCCAGAGGCCGGTAGCCAGGTTAGTCACGCCGACCTGAACGCTTATGCCCGCATTGGCCAGTCGACTGGCCACGGGGTGACCCAATGAGCCTGCTCGACAGCACTATCGCGCAGTACCGAAGCCTGCGCCTCAGCGCGACCGCGGGTGAGCTGGCCACCCTGCTGGCCAGAGCCGAAGCCAATGAACTGTCCTACCTGAGCTTCGCCCAGTCACTGGTCGAGCATGAGCTTAACGCCCGCTCCAGTAGCCGCGTAAGCCGCAACCTCAAGCAGGCGCAGTTCCCCTCGGAGAAGCATCTGGAGGCCTTCGATTACCGGCACCAGACCACCATCACCAAGCGCCAGGTCAGCACCTTGCTGGACTTCAGCTTTATCGACAACCGCGACAACCTGGTGTTCATCGGACCACCGGGTGTGGGCAAGACCCACTTGGCCATTGGGATTGGCCACAAGGCGGTTCAGGCGGGCTACAAGGTGCTGTTCCGCACGGCTCTGGCGTTGGTCGAGGATCTGGAGCTGGCGGAAATGAAGGGCGAGCTGAAGAAGCGCCTTAATCAGCTGAGCAAATACGACGTGCTGATCATCGATGAGCTGGGCTACCTGCCGATGACGCGCCAAGCCCGGTACAACCTGTTCCAGTTAATCAACAACCTGTACGAGTACCGCTCGGTCATCCTGACCACCAACAAGGACTTCACCAGCTGGGGCGAGTTCTTCCATGACGACAACGTGGCCGTGCCCATCATCGACCGCGTGATCCACCATTCACACATCTTTATGCTGGGAGGTGAGAGCTATCGTTTGAAGCAGAAAACCGGCGGTTAGCGGTGAGCAAGTGGGTCAATTCTATTGGCCAAAAGTGGGTCAAAATTAATGGCCATTGACAGTCAGCGGATAGCACCAGACGCCTGCACCTGTCAGAAATTGACCTTTGTAGTCCGCACTGAACAGCTGGTTAGGCGACTCGGCCTTCTCCAGGGGCTTGGGATAGACCGCTACACGCTGACGTAAGCGGCGTGGTTTGACCAATTGGGCTTTCTTGA
The DNA here is from genome assembly GCF_002934345.1 of Pseudomonas sp. PONIH3. NCBI lineage: Bacteria > Pseudomonadati > Pseudomonadota > Gammaproteobacteria > Pseudomonadales > Pseudomonadaceae > Pseudomonas > Pseudomonas sp. PONIH3. The sequence continues at coordinate 5,617,166 of NZ_CP026386.1, read as the reverse complement.
GGATGTTGTAGATCGCTGTCTTCGAGGGCGGCGCCTGATCAGGGAAACGCTCCTGCAGCGCAGCCTGGATCTTTTTCGGCCCCGGTTCCGTTTCGCCTCGGCTGCGCAATTCGATGATGGCTTCGCGAACTGCGGCGGGTACGACCCAATCCTGGTTCAACCGGCGGCGGCTGCGTTCTTCCAGCCCCGAAGGCCCCTCTTTCTCATATCGCTCGACCCATTTGTAGCCGGTCTTTCGGCTGATCTCGTAGGCCTGGCACAGGGCGCTGAAGCTGGGCGGCCCCTGCAGGTAATCCGCGATGAAAAGCATTTTAAGGTCCATAGGTTTCAGCTCTCGCCAAGGCATGGTCAGATCCTCGAAAACCGACCCTGCCAGTTAAAGACTGTTACCTATGTGCGTGAACTGATTTGTAACCCATGTGGGTGAGTCATACCCTCAGCGTTTTTTGGTTACTTTTTGTCGCGTTTGACAAAAAGTGACTCGCCGTTGAACTGACCCCCGAAAGTTGGACAGGTAGCGCTATGCGGCCAGCGCTTGGGTTCGGAATTCTACCGGACTCAAGCCATTCAGTCTGAGACTGATGCGTTCTTGGTTGTAGTAGGCGATGTAATCCTCTAGTCCTGATGCCAGTTGCTCAACACTCTCAAACGACTCCAGGTAAAAAAACTCGCTCTTGAGCGTGCCGAAAAAGCTTTCCATGGCGGCGTTGTCCAGGCAATTGCCCTTACGCGACATGCTCTGCTCGATATTCTTCCCAGCCAGCATATGCCGGTAAGTTGGCTGTTGATACTGCCAGCCTTGATCGGAATGCAGTATCGGTGTGTCACCTGGATTCAGCCGCTCGAAGGCTTGCTCCAGCATTGTCGAAACCATCTTGAACTCAGGACGCCGGTTGATCTGATAAGCAAGGATCTCGCCGTTGTACAGGTCCATCACAGGCGAGAGAAACAGCTTCTGCCCCTTTACCTTGAACTCTGTCACGTCGGTTGCCCATTTCTGATTGGGGGCTTCTGCCTTGAATTTGCGTTTGAGTAGATCAGATGCAACAACCCCCTCGGAGCCTCGGTACGAGCGATATTTCTTAACTTTTACCAGAGATTTGAGGTCCATCAACTGCATCAGTCGCTGCACCTTCTTGTGGTTGACCACCTCGCCATTGTGCCTGAGGGCCGCAGTGATGCGACGATAGCCATACCGCCCCTTATTTCCGTGATAGAGGCTGTTGATGCGCTCTTTGAGAGCAGCATGCTTGTCAGCCACCAGCACTTTGCTTTGGTAATAAAAGGTACTGCGTGCCAGCCCTGCAGCACGTAGCAGCAGAGCAAGTCGATGCCCGCGCCTCAATCCTTGGATAGCCTGCGTTTTCTTGCCTGCGCAGTTCGAGGGTCCGCTTGGATCAAGGCATCGAGCTTTTTTAGATAAGCATTCTCCGCGCGCAGGTATTCCAGCTCTTCGAGCATTTGCTTTGGTGTCAGCTCGCTGTCCGTTGGAGTGGGCGGGCTTGTGCTGGACTGTTTTGATGGCTTGCGGGGCATGCTGAACTCTCGGGTACGGCGCGGGTGAAGGGCTTCTACTCCGCCTTTATCGTACAACCTTTTCCATTGCCTGATGCTACTCGGGCCGCGGATATCAAACTGCACGCAAGCTTGCTGAGCGGACAGTCCGTCTTGCTCAATGCACTGCAAAACCTTCAATTTGAACTGCGCGTCGTAGTGGCTGTACTTGGCAATCAAACCGGCTGCACCGTGTTGCTCGTAGCCCTTTACCCAGCGGCGTAACAGCGATGGACTCAGGTCATGCTTGAGCGCCACCTCATGAACACTGCGGGCAGAAAGGCACTCTTCGATGAGTATCTGCTTGAGTGCCAGGTTGTATTTCGTCATGGAACACCCTCCGGTTGGGGATCAGGTGTCCAACTTTCGGGGGTCAGTTCACGTAAGGGCGAAAAGGTGACTATGCGTCAGTATAGTAAATGAATGCGCTTACAACTGTGGAAACCCACGCCGATCGCATTTGACTTTGACTTTGACTTTGACTTACACAGCGTGCGTCTCGAAAGTTATATGCGCATTCATTTGCGATGGTGACGCATAATCACCTTTCCGCCCTTACGGCGGGTCCCTTTTTGAAGGGCGGTTGCAGGAGCTGAGTGCAACACGGTCATTGAATTGAAACTGGAGCATCATGCCGCATAGCCATGGCCTTCTGCATCACCTCGCCCATAACTTCGATTGGGCATTTGAAGTCGAAGCGCTTACGCGGACGCATGTTCAGTTGCAGTGCGATGGCATTCAGTTCTTCCTGGCTGTGTACCGACAGGTCTGTGCCTTTGGGCAGGTACTGGCGGATCAGGCCATTGATGTTTTCGTTGCTACCGCGCTGCCAAGGGCTGTGCGGGTCGCAGAAGTAGATCGCCACGCCGGTTCTTTGGGTGATCTCGGCGTGTCGCGCCATCTCCCGGCCCTGGTCGTAAGTCATGCTCTTTCGCATCTCCAGCGGCATGCCATTGAGCGCGGCGCTGAAGCCTTCCAGCGCCGAAGTCGCCGTCGCGTCGTTCATCTTTACCAGCATCAGGTAGCCACTGGTGCGTTCCACCAGCGTACCGACGGACGAGGCGTTGGCCTTACCCTTGATGAGGTCGCCTTCCCAATGCCCCGGCATCTGCCTGTCTTCAATCTCCGGCGGGCGCACATGAATACTGACCATCTCGGGGATCTGGCCGCGCCGATCCACACCACCAGAGCGCGGTCGGCGTGTCGTCTTGCTTTGCCGCAGGCAGATGATCAGCTCCTTGCGCAGTTCACCGACCGGCAGGGCATAGATCGCGTTATAGATCGTCTCGCGACAGACGTAGGCATCTCTGAGGCTGGGAATGTTCATGCTGCGCAGCTTGCCGGCAATCTGCTCGGGAGACAAACGCTCACGGAGCATATGCGCCACCAACTCGAAGCGCTCACCACCCGGCAACAGCTTTCGCTTCGGTCGACACACCTGGCGGCGAGCCTGCATCTGCTGCTGGGCCGCGTGGGCCGAGTAGCCGCCACAGACATCTCGATTGCGGCGCAGCTCCCGGCTGATGGTCGAAGGGGATCGGTTGATCAAGCAGGCAATCCTACGCAGGCTGAAGCCTTGAGTACGACCGATTTGAATGGTGGCGCGCTCTTCAACGCTGAGTTCGGTATAAGACATAGTGGCAGCACCGTACCGGAAAGGTCAGGTGTTGCACTCAGTTTTTGCCGCCGCCAAGCATCAAAAAGGAACCAAAAAATGCTCGCTCCATTCATCCGGCCCCTACGCTTCGCTCCGGGGTCCCCTCACTCCGGCCTTGCTCCCGGGAGGACCGCGCTGAACGCCCCATCCTGGGGCGCAGCGCTTGACGGGCATCCATGCCCGTCACCTCCCTTCGCAAGACCTGCGTTCGGCCTCCTGAAGTCGCAATTTGTGTCGCCTGAACTATCGCGCACTTAGAAGCAAAAGCAGAGCAAGAGCAAGAGCAAGGGCAAAGGCAAAGGCAAGAGCGGGATCGGGATCGGGATCGGGATCGGGATCGGGATCGGGACAGTCTTGCTCCCCAATCCATCCTTTACACGTTTTTTGCAAACCCCCATTGGTCCCCGCCCCCCCGGATGGATTAAAGTATCCCCCCTCGCCCGGCATCCGCTCCCAGCGCGCCAGGGCTCATCCCCAGGAACCGTCAACGATGGAACACCGTGAGGCGCTGATCGCGCTGCGCACCTTTCTCTCTTCCCAGATCCTCGGCCAGGAAAAACTGGTCGAGCGCCTGCTGATCGTGCTCCTGGCCGACGGCCACATGCTGGTCGAGGGGGCCCCGGGCCTGGCCAAGACCAAGGCCATCAAGGAGCTCGCCGAGGGTATCGAGGCCCAGTTCCATCGCATCCAGTTCACCCCCGACCTGCTCCCGGCCGACATCACCGGCACCGAGATCTACCGCCCGGAAACCGGCAGCTTCGTGTTCCAGCAAGGCCCGATCTTCCACAATCTGGTGCTGGCCGACGAAATCAACCGCGCCCCCGCCAAGGTGCAGTCGGCCCTGCTCGAGGCCATGGCCGAGCGTCAGGTCAGCGTCGGACGCAGCACCTACGAGCTGTCGCCCCTGTTCCTGGTGATGGCCACGCAGAACCCGATCGAGCAGGAGGGCACCTACCCGCTGCCCGAAGCCCAGCTCGACCGTTTCCTGATGCACGTGAAGATCGGTTTCCCCGATGCCGCCGTCGAGCGGCGCATCCTCCTGCAAGCGCGGGGCGAGGCCCTGGGCGGCGAGGTCAAGCCCGAGCGACGGGTCAGCCAGCAGGCGATCTTCGCCGCGCGCAAGGAAATCCTCGGCCTGTACATGGCCGATGCGGTGGAGGAATACCTGGTGCAACTGGTGATGGCCACCCGCACCCCGGCCAAGTTCGACAGCGAACTGGCCGACTGGATCGCCTACGGCGCCAGCCCCCGCGGCTCGATCGCTCTCGACCGCTGCGCCCGCGCCCACGCCTGGCTGGCCGGGCGCGACTTCGTCAGCCCCGAGGATATCCAGGCGGTGCTGTTCGACGTGCTGCGCCACCGTATCATCCTGTCGTTCGAGGCCGAGGCGGCGGGGGTCGACCAGGACCGCGTGGTTCAGCGCATCCTCGACGTCGTCGCCGTCGCCTGACCCCATGCCCACCACACAGCTGGCCGAACCCGGCATCCGCATCGGCCTGGCCGACCTGATCGACATGCGCCATCGCGTGCGCGAGATCCAGCTGTTCTCCCGGCCCGGCCAACGCAGCCCGCTGGTGGGCCTGCACCACTCCAAGCTGCGTGGCCGCGGAGTGGACTTCGACCAGGTACGGGTCTACCAGGCCGGCGACGATGTGCGAAATATCGACTGGCGTGTCACCGCCCGCACCCAGGAGCCGCACACCAAGCTGTTCCATGAAGAGCGCGAACGGCCGATCTTCATCATGGTCGAGCAGAGCCAGCGGCTGTTCTTCGGCTCCGGGCAGATGTTCAAGTCGGTCCTGGCCGCCCAGGCCGCCGCCCTGTTCGGCTGGGCTGCGCTGGGCCACAACGACCGTATCGGCGGGCTGGTGTTCGGCGACAACGAGCACCATGAAGTCAAGCCCAGGCGCAGCAAGCAGAGCCTGCTGCAACTGCTCAACCGCCTGGCCAAGATCAACCAGGCCCTGCACACCGAGGCCCAGCCCCAGGCCGACAGCCTGGGCCTTGCCCTGCGCCGGGCGCGAGAGGTATTGCGCCCGGGCAGCCTGGCCATCGTCATCTGCGACGAACGCGCCCTCAGCGCCAGCGTCGAGCAGCACCTGGCCATGCTGTCACGGCACTGCGACGTGCTGCTGATGCCGGTCAGCGACCCGCTCGACCACGCCCTGCCCGCCGCCGGCCTGCTGCGCTTCGCCCAGCGCGGCGCGCAGCTGGAACTCGACACCCTCGACGCCAACCTGCGCCAGGCCTACCGCCAGCAGGCCGAAGCGCGCATCGAGCGCTGGGAGTTGCTGGCACAGAAACTGCGCGTGGTGCTGATGCCGCTGAGCACCCAGAGCGAGATGATCGAGCAGTTGCGTGAATACCTGAATGCACAGCGCCCTGGAGGCGCGAAATGAACCCGCTGGACCAGCTGCAGCCGCTGATCGCGCCACCCGCCATCGGCCTGTGGCCGCCCGCGCCCGGCTGGTGGCTGCTGCTGGCCATGCTGCCCCTGCTCGGCTGGGGCGCCTGGCGCCTGCGCCACTGGCGCCCAGGCAAGCGCAAGGTGGTGCGCGCCGAACTGCCGCTGGACCCGATCCGCGTCGAGGCCCTGGCGGAACTTGCGCGCCTGCCGCGTCCCTATGACGGCGCGCCCGCCGGGGCCTGGCTGCAGCAGATCAACGCCCTGCTCAAACGCCTGTGCCGTAATCACTACCCGGGGGCCAACAGCCATACCCTCAATGGCCGGCAATGGCTGGCGTTTCTCGATAATCGCTGCCCGGCAGCCGGCCTGACCCGCTGGATGGTGCTGGTCGAAGGCGCCTACAAGCCCGAGTGCAAGCTCGATGACAAGGCCATCGCCGGGCTCGCCCAGGCGGTCGAAACCTGGATCCGCAAGCATGTTTGAACTGGGCTGGCCGTGGATTTTCCTGCTGTTGCCGCTGCCCTGGCTGGCGCGCCTGCTGCTGCCGGCCGCCGACAGCGGCGAACCGGTGCTCAAGGTCGGCTTCCTTGACGAACTCGAGGGCCTGGCCGGGCGCCGTGCCCGCCTGAACCTGCCGACCTGGCGCCAGCAGGCACCGTTCATCCTGATCTGGCTACTGTTGTTGCTGGCCGCCGCCCGCCCGCAATGGCTGGGCGATCCGCTGCCGGTATCGGCCAGTGGCCGCGACCTGCTGGTGGCGGTGGACGTATCAGGTTCCATGGATTTCCCCGACATGCAGTGGAAGGACGACGAGATCAGCCGCCTGGACCTGGTCAAGGCATTGATGGGCGACTTCCTGCAGGACCGCCAGGGCGACCGCGTCGGCCTGATCCTGTTCGGCAGCCAAGCCTACCTGCAGGCCCCGTTGACCTTCGACCGGCGCACCGTGCGCACCTTCCTCGACGAAGCGCAGATCGGCATCGCCGGCAAGAACACCGCCATCGGCGACGCCATTGGCCTGGCCGTCAAACGCCTGCGCCAGCGCCCGGCGCAGAGCCGGGTGCTGATCCTGATCACCGACGGCGCCAACAACGGCGGGCAGATCCACCCGCTGACCGCCGCGCGCCTGGCCGCCCAGGAAGGCGTGCGCATCTACCCCATCGGCATCGGCGCCAACCCCGAGGCCAGCGGCACGCCGGGACTGCTGGGCCTGAATCCGAGCCTGGACCTGGACGAGGCCGCGCTCAAGGAGATCGCCGAAATCACCCATGGCAGCTACTTCCGCGCCCACGACGGCGCCGAGCTCGACGCCATCGGCGACACCCTCGACCAACTGGAACCGGTGGCCCAGCAGCCGACCCAGGCGCGCACCGCCCATGAGCTGTACGCCTGGCCACTGGCACTGGCGCTGTTGCTCAGCGTGCTGCTGGTGGTGGCCGTGCAGTGGCCGGACAACCTGCTGCAACGCCTGCTGCGCAAACCGCGCTTCCTGCAGCCTCACCCGGAATGGCGCCAGCGCCTCAAGCGCCTGCGCCTGAGGAGGCGGCGATGATCGAACTCTGGCCGCAATGGCTGCGCCCGCTCTGGCTGTTGGTACTGCCACTGCTTGGCTGGCTGCTGTTCAAGCTCTGGCACCGACGCAAGCGCGCCGGACGCTGGCAGTTGATCCTGCCGCAACCGTTCCACGCGGTACTGCTCGGTGGCGGCAGCGGCAGCACCAGCAAGCTGCCGTGGATCGCCCTGGGCCTGGCCTGGCTGCTGATCGTCCTGGCCCTGCTCGGCCCCAGCTGGCAACGCCTCGAGGAAACCCGCCAGCGCCCGGCCGACCCGCTGGTGATCCTGCTCGAACTGACGCCGCAGATGCTCGCCGAGGACAGCGCGCCGAACCGCCTGGAGCAGGCCCGACGCAAGGTGCTCGACCTGCTCGAGCATCGTCGCGACAGCCAGACCGCACTGATCGTCTATGCCGGCAGCGCCCACACCCTGGTGCCGCTGTCAGATGACCTGGGCACCACGCGCAACCTGCTCGAGGCCGTCGATCCATCGATCATGCCGCAGCCCGGCCAGCGCGCTGACCTGGCCTTACGCAAGGGCCTCGCGCTGCTAGCGCAAAGCGGTCTGGGCCAGGGCCGCCTGCTGTTGATCGGCTCGTCGCTGAGCGAACTTGAACGCGAAGGCATACGCCAGGCCCTTGGCCGCCAGGGCCCGAGCCTGCTGATGCTGGGTGTCGGCAGCGCCGAGGGCGCGCCGGTGCGCCAGGCCAATGGCGAATACCTCAAGGACGACCAGGGCGGCATCCTTATGCCACGCCTGGACAGCGCTTCGCTGAAGACTTTCATCGGCTCGACCGGCGGGCGCTATCGCCATGCCCGCATCGACGACCTCGACCTGCGCGGCCTGGGCCTGTTCGACAACCCGCGCCTGCTGCACAACGACGGACAGCCCCTGCAACTGGACAGCTGGGCCGATCAGGGATACTGGCTGCTACTGCCCCTGCTGCTGCTCGCCGCCTGCGCCGGCCGGCGTGGCTGGCTGTTCTGCCTCCCCCTGCTGCTGGCCCTGCCGCAGCCGAGCCAGGCCTTCGAGTTCAACGACCTGTGGCTGCGCCCCGACCAGCAGGGCCAGCGCCTGCTGGAACGACAACGCCCCGCCGAGGCCGCCCGGCACTTCGCCGACAGCCAATGGCGTGGCATGGCACTTTACCAGGCCGGCGACTTCGAAGGCGCCGCCGCCGCATTCGCCCAAGCCGGCACAGCAGCCGCCCATTACAATCGTGGTAACGCCCTGGCCCGCGCCGGCGAACTGGAAGCGGCGCTGGACGCCTACGAACAGGCACTGGAGCGCCAGCCCGACCTGAAAGCCGCGCTGGACAACCAGGCGCTGGTCCAGCAATTGTTGCAACAGCGCCAGGCCAAGGCCGAGGAACAGCCAAACAACGCCGATGCCCGGGACACGCCCGGCAATGAGACGGAAGGCAATAGCAGCTCGACCAGCAGCCAGGCCCAGGGCGCGCCGGACAGCGAAAACCCGGCACAAGGCCAGCAGAACGGTGACAATCAGGGCAACTCCCAGGCTCCGTCCGGCACTGCCGACGGCGATGACGACAGCATCACCCAGCCGCCCCAGCGGCCGCTCTCCACCAGCCTCGACGCCGAGCAGCGCCAGGCCCTGGAACAGTGGCTGCGGGAGATCCCCGACAATCCGGCGGAACTGCTGCGGCGCAAATTCTGGTATGAACAGCAATTGCATCAGGAAACCCCACGATGAGTCGCTTCGGCGTCTTTCTCCTAGGCCTGTTGTGGAGCCTCGCGGCCCAGGCCGAACCGACCCTGCAGGCCAGTGTCGACCGCACGCGCCTCGAGGCCGGCGAAACCCTGGAACTCACCCTCGAGAGCCAGGACGTGACCCAGTTCGGCAAGCCCGACCTGCGCACCCTCGAGCCGGATTTCGAGGTTCGCGGCACACGCCAGCTCAACAGCCTGCACACCCTCGACGGCGAAACCCGCGCCAGCACCCGCTGGATCATCACCCTGCTGCCCCGGCGCAGCGGCAGCCTGCGCATCCCCGAGCTGCAACTGGGCCAGTCGCGCAGCCAGGCCATCGAGCTGCAGGTGCTGCAGGCCGACAGCCAGCGCCCGGACGCAGCCTCGCAAGTGTTCGTCGAGGCCACCCTGGACAGCAGCGCGGTCTATGTCCAGGCCCAGGCCGTGCTGACCCTGCGCATCTACCATTCGGTCGCGCTATACGACGACAGCAGTCTCAGCCCGTTGCAACTGGAAAACGCCAAGGTTGACCCCCTGGGTGAGTCGCGCACGTACGAGAAAGAGATTAATGGCGTGCGCCATGGGGTGATCGAGACCCGCTACGCCATCTACCCCCAGCAAAGCGGCGACCTTGACGTGCCGCCGCTGCGCTTCACCGCCACCGCCGCCGACAATGGCGAGCAACCCGCCGGCACGCCAAGGGTCGGCCGCCAGGTGCAGGTTAGTTCGCTGCCGTTGCGCCTGACCGTCAAGCCGATCCCGGCCGGCTACCCGGCCGACCGCCCCTGGCTGCCGGCACGCAGCCTGACCCTGGAAGAACACTGGAACCCCGACCCGAACAGCCAGCCGACGCAGATCGGCGACTCGCTGACGCGCAACATCAGTGTGCGCGCCGAGGGCCTTTCGAGCACTCAGTTGCCGCCGCTGCCGGCCACCGAGGCCGCCGGCCTGCGCCGTTACCCCGACCAGCCGTTGCTGCGCAATGAGATCGGCGAGCGCGGCATGGTCGCCAACCGTGAGGAACGCGAGGCGCTGGTGCCGACCCACGCCGGCGAGCTGGCCCTGCCGGCGCTGGAGGTGACCTGGTGGAACACCCGCGAGGACCACCTGGAGCACAGCAGCCTGCCGGCACGCACCCTGAACGTGCAGGACAATCCGGCGCTCAGCGCCGACACCCCGGTCGGCGACAGCAACATGGCCCCCAGCCTGCTCTGGCCCTGGCAGTTGGCTACGCTGGTACTGGCGCTGACCACCTTGCTCGGTTTCACCCTGTGGTGGCGGGCCCGTTCGCAACCGGCGGTACTGCGGGCGGCGCAGACTGGCCCAAGTCCACGCACGCTGCTCGACGACCTCAAGCGCGCCTGCCAGGCCAACGATCCGCAGGCCACCCGCCAGGCGCTGGACGCCTGGGCGCGGCAGCAGCCGGAAACCCTGGCCGAGATGGCGGCGCGCTTCGTGCCGTTGTCCGATGCGCTGGATGGGTTGAACGGTGCGTTGTACAGCGAAAGCGGCCAGTACTGGCATGGCGACGAGCTATGGCGGGCCATCGGCGCCATACCGCCGGCCGAGCAGGAGCTGGCGCCGACGGGCGAGGCCAGTAGCCTGCCTCCGCTTTATCCCAAGTAGCCCCATCGCGGGCCAAGCCCGCTCCCACAAGTCCGCGATGAGTTACCATAGCGCCCGAATCCAAACGCCCCCTGCCGCTCACCCTACGGATCTTCCATGCGTCTGTTTCACACCTCCGACTGGCACCTGGGCCAGAGCCTGCATGGCCAGGAACGCGACTTCGAACACGCCTGCTTCCTCGACTGGCTGCTAGGCCAGCTGCGCCTGCGCCAGCCCGATGCGCTGCTGATCGCCGGCGACATCTTCGACACCGTCAATCCGCCGGTCAAAGCCCAGGAACGCCTTTACGACTTCATCGTCCAGGCCCACGAGCAACAGCCCAAGCTGGACATCGTGATGATCGCCGGCAACCACGACTCCGGCTCGCGCATCGAGCTGCCGGCGCCACTGATGCGCCGCCTGCGCACCCACGCCCTGGGCCGCGTGCACTGGCTCGACGAGGGCCAGCTGGACGCCGAGCGCCTGCTGATCCCGCTGACCAACGCCCGCGGCAAGGTCGGCGCCTGGTGCCTGGCCCTGCCCTTCCTGCGCCCCGCCGAAGTCACCGGGCCGGCGCTGGGTGACGACTACCTGCAGGGCATCACCCAGGTCCACGAGCAGTTGATCGCGGCAGCACAGAAGAAACGCAAGAAGGACCAGGCGCTGGTCGCCATCAGCCATGCGCACATGGCCGGCGGCAGCATCTCGGAAGACTCCGAACGCAGCCTGATCATCGGCAATGCCGAGGCGCTGCCGGCGCGGCTGTTCGACAAGGCCATCAGCTATGTCGCCCTGGGTCATCTGCACAAGCCGCAGAAGGTCAACCGCGAGGATCGCATCCGCTACAGCGGCGCGCCGATCCCGCTGTCCTTCGCTGAAATCAACTACCCGCACCAGGTGCTGGAAGTGGAGCTGGAGGGCGCCGAACTGGTCAGCGTCGAGCCGCGCCCGGTGCCGCGTGCCGTGGCCCTGCAGCGGGTCGGCCCGGCACCGCTGGGCGAGTTGCTCGAACAATTGGGCCAATTGCCGGTGATCGACCTGCTCGAAGACCCCAACCGCCAACCCTGGCTGGAGGTGCGGGTACGCCTGGACGAGCCGCAGCCCGACCTGCGCCAGCAGATCGAGACCGCCCTGCAAGGCAAGGCTGTGCGCCTGGTGCGCATCAGCGCCGAGTATGCCGGCGCCGGGCGCCAGGAGGAGGATGAACAAACCTTTGTCGAACTGGCGCAGCTGACCCCGCAGGACCTGTTCGGCCGTGCCTGGCAACAACAGTACGGCAACCCTGCCGACGAGCAGGCCCTGGCCGACTTTGCCGAGCTGCTGCAGGACGTGCTGCAAGAGGAGGAACGACCATGAAGATTCTCGCCATCCGCCTGAAGAACCTGGCTTCCCTTGCCGGCCCCATCGACATCGACTTCACCGCCGAGCCCCTGGCCAGCGCCGGCCTGTTCGCCATCACCGGGCCGACCGGGGCCGGCAAGAGCACACTGCTCGACGCCCTGTGCCTGGCCCTGTTCGGCAGCGTGCCACGCCTGAACGATATCGCCCGGGAAGCCAAGGTGCCGGATGCCGACGGCGAGATCCCCACCTCCGACCCACGCAACCTGCTGCGCCGTGGCACCGGCAGCGGCTTTGCCGAGGTGGATTTCATCGGCATCGACGGCTGCCGCTACCGCGCCCGCTGGGAAGCCAATCGCGCCCGCGAGAAAGCCACCGGCAAGCTGCAGAACAGCCGCCAAAGCCTCTACGACCTGGACAGCGAGCAGTTGCTGGGTAGCGGCAAGAACGAATACAAGCAGCTGGTCGAGGCCCGCCTGGGCCTGAATTTCGAGCAGTTCACCCGCGCGGTGATGCTGGCCCAGAGCGAGTTCGGCGCCTTTCTCAAGGCCGACGACCGTGAGCGCAGCGAATTGCTGGAAAAACTCACCAACACGGCGATCTACACCCGCCTCGGCCAGCGCGCCTTCAGCAAGGCTCGGGAAACCGGCGAGGTACACAACGATCTGAAGAAGCAGGCCGAGCATCTGCTGCCGATGGACGCCGAAGCTCGTGCCGCCCTCGACCAGGAACTTGAACTGGCCCAGCAACAGTTCAAGGCCGGCCAGGCACGCCAGCGCCTGCTCGAACAACAGCGCACCTGGTTCGAAGAACAGCAGCGCCTGCACGCCCAGCACCATGAGGCCGGCACTGCCCTGCAAGCCGCCGAGCAGGCGTGGCAGCAACTGGCCGAACAGCGCGTCGACCTGCAACGCCTGGAGCGCCTGGCGCCCCAGCGCCACCAGTTCCATCGCCAACAGCACCTGGCCGCGCAACTGGCCCCGGTGCAGGCGGATATCGACCAGCAACAACGCCAGCAAAGCGATATGCAGCAAGATATCGACGCACTGCAGCAGTCCCTCGAAGCCGCCCGCCAGCACCTGGGCCAACAGCAGGCCCTGCAAGGCGAAAACGCTCCGCGCCTGCGCCAGGCCTTCGCCGCTCAAGGCGACATCGCACGCCTGGACAAGGACCTGACGGAACAGCGCGAAGCCTGTAACCAGGCCGAGCAGGAGGCCAGCGCGGGCCAGCAGCAGCTGCAACAGCTGGAGGACCATCAGCAACGCAGCCAGCAGCAGTTGTCGCAGATCGATGCCGCCCTGGCCGAAAGCCAGCATCTGGGCGGCCTCGCCGACGCCTGGCAGGCCTATCTGCCACAACTCAAGCAGGTCATGCTGACCGGCGGCCGCCTGGCCAAGGGCCGCGAAGAGCTGCCCGGGCTGCAGGCCCAGGCCAGCCAGGCCAACGCCCAACTGCAAGCGCAACGCGAGCATTTCGAACTGCTGTTCCGCGAAGCCGGTGCCGAACCCCATGCGCTGGCCGAGCAGGTCGATCTGCTCGGCGCCATGCTTCAGGACAACCGCAAGCAACAGCGCGCCGTCGAAGAGCTGGGCCGCCTGCATGGTCGCGAGCAGGAACTGCGCCAGGCCATCGCCGCCCTGCGTGAACGCCAGCAGCAAGCCATGCAGCGGCGCCAGCAACTGATCGGCGAAGGCACCGCGGCCAAGGCCGAGCTGGAAAGCGCCGAGCAAGCGCTGACCCTCACCCGTCAATTGCTCGAGCGCCAGCGCCTGGCGCGCAACACCAGCGTCGAAGAGCTGCGCGCGCAACTGCGCGACGGCGAGCCTTGCCCGGTCTGCGGTAGCGCCGAACACCCGTTCCACCAGCCCGAAGCCCTGCTGCACAGCCTTGGTCGACACGACCAGGCCGAGGAAGAGGCGGCGCACAAGCAAGTCGAGCAGCTCAATGGCAAGCTGGTGGAACTGCGCACCGAACTGGGCGTGGTCAATGCCCAGCTCAAGGATTACCAGCAACAACAACAGCAGCTCGGCGAGCAGTTGCAGCCTGTGACCGAACAGCTCCACGCCCATGCTCTGTGGCCGGCGCTTGCCCCGCAAGACGACGCGGCCCGCGGCAAGTGGCTCGACGGCCAGTTACGCCGCCTCGGCGAGGAGATAGACCGCGACGAGAAACGTCAGGGCGCCCTGCTCACCCTGCAGAAGGATGCCGCTCGCCTTACCCAGCAATTGCAGGCCGCAGGCGAGGCCCAGCAACAGGCGCAGCGTCACCTCGACCAGCAGCACCAGGCCCTGGCCGCCGACGCCCAGCAACTGGAACAAAGCCTCGACGACCTGGGCAGCGTGCTGCCCCAGGACATTCTCCAGGCCCTGCGCGACGACCCGGCCAACGCCTTCCTCGGCCTCGACCAGCAGATCGCCCAGCGCCGCCAACAACTCGACCTGCGCAAGGACGAACAGGAAGAGCAACAGGCCCGTCAAGTCCAGCTCGACAAGCTGCGGGACCAGCAACAGACACGCCTGCACGTGCATCAGCAACTGCAACAGAAATTTGCCACGCTGGACGCGCAACACCAGCAGGCCCGCGCCACACTTGGCGAACTGCTCGGTGAACAGCCCAGCGCCGAAGCCTGGCAACAGTACATGGATACCCAGCTGGAGCAGGCGCGCAGCGCCGAGGCCGACTGCGTCCAGAAGCTGCAAGCGCTGCACACCCAAAGCGTGCAACTGGCCGGCGACCTCAAGGCCAACCAGCAGCGTCAGCAGGCCCTGGAACAGGAGCATCAGCAGTTGCAGGGCGAAATCGCCAATTGGCGCAGCGCGCACCCTGAGCTGGACGATGCCGGCCTTGACCGCCTGCTGGCCGTCGACGATGCCCAGCTCGGTGAATTGCGTCAGCGCCTGCAAACTGCAGAGAAGGCCATCGAGCAAGGCCGGGTGCTGCTTCAGGAGCGTGAACAACGCCTGCAGCAACATGCCAGCCAGGCCCACGGCGAATTGCCGGCGGAAGAACTGGAGCAAGCACTCAGCGAGCTCCAGCAGCAACTGGCCGCTCAAGAACAAGGCTGCGCCGAACTACGCGCGCGCCAGGCCGACGACCAGCGCCGTCAGCAGGCCAGCCAGGCCCTGGCCGAGCAGATCGAGCAGGCCTACCAGCAATGGCAACGCTGGGCGCGCCTGAATGCGCTGATCGGCTCGGCCTCGGGCGATGTGTTCCGCAAGATCGCCCAGGGCTACAATCTCGACCTGCTGCTGCACCACGCCAATAGCCAGTTGCGCCAGTTAGCCAAACGCTACCGCCTCAAGCGCGGCGGCAGCGCGCTGGGCCTGCTGGTGCTGGACACCGAGATGGGCGACGAGCTGCGCTCTGTGCACTCGCTGTCGGGCGGCGAAACCTTCTTGGTCTCCCTGGCGCTGGCCCTGGGCCTGGCGTCGATGGCCTCCAGCACCCTGCGCATCGAATCGCTGTTCATCGACGAAGGCTTCGGCAGCCTCGACCCCGAGTCGCTGCAACTGGCCATGGACGCCCTCGACGGTCTGCAGGCTCAGGGCCGCAAGGTAGCGGTGATCTCCCACGTGCAGGAGATGCACGAACGCATCCCGGTGCAGATCCAGGTGCGCCGTCAGGGCAATGGGCTGAGCGATGTCGAGGTGTGCGGGTGATTCTCTACTCGTTCCGCCGCTGCCCCTGGGCCATGCGCGCACGCCTGGCGCTGCGCTACGCCGGGTGCGACGTGCAGGTGGTCGAGGTAAAGATGAAGGAAAAGCCCGCCGAACTGCTGGCACTGTCGCCCAAGGGCACGGTGCCGGTGCTCGATACCGGGAATGGCGTACTGGAGGAAAGCCTCGAGATCATGCGCTGGGCGCTCGACCGCCACGACCCCGAAGACTGGCGCCTGCTGGCTGACCCAGCGGCCGCGCGCCAGGCCGACGCGCTGATAGCCCGCAACGACAGCGCGTTCAAGGCGCAGGTAAACCTGTACAAGTATGCCGAGCGCTATCCAAAGTATTCCCGGGCCCACTACCGCGCCCAGGCCGAGCCCTGGCTGGCCGAGCTGGAAAGCCTTCTCGAAGGCAGGCCCTGGCTACTCGCCGAGCACCCTAGCCTGGCCGACGCCGCCTTGCTGCCCTTGATGCGCCAGTTTGCCGGGGTCGAACCGCAATGGTTCGCCGAGGCTGCTTATCCGCGGCTGCGGAGCTGGCTTCAGGGCTGGCTGGGGTCATCCCTGTTCGAGGCCGTCATGGCGAAGCCATAGTGCCCCACGCGACACACTGCAGGCCGCAGGAAAAAGCGTCGTTCGTCCTGTGTTTTTTCCTGCCGCCCGCTACTCACAACGCCAGAATCGGCGCGGACATCAGCAACAGCACTACCGCCGTGATACGCCACATCATGCTCTGCCCCTTTGGCGAGTCAAAAATTTAGCGTCAAATTAAATCATATGGCTTTGTGCTATTACCAATGGCTTTACACACTCAGTTGGAGTGCTTGCTCAAGGCGGCATGGAAATGCGCGCTCTGTTGCAGGTATTTCTGGGTGTAGCTGTGGGTGCTCGAGGCCTTGGTACCCTGCTCCGCCTGGGCGTGGGCTGGCAAAACGACGGAGGCAGAGATGGCGGAGGCGGCGATGAGTGGGAAGAGATTGAAGTTCATGCTGGCAGACCTCGACTTCGGTGGTTGACGTTGGCCCGTCGTGGGCCTTGGGTCAAAACTTACGCCGATGGATCTGCCTGTAAAAATTCATTGCGGCAGTAGCCATTATCATGGCCATTGATAATTGCCGATGCCGCTCCCACGCCAACTCAGTGTCCGCCATTATTCGAGGAACTTGAGGTCCGAAGGCGCCTGCTGCGCCAACTTCTGCAGGGTGTCCCCCAGCTTGCCGCTGCGCGGATCTCGGCGCATGACCACGATCTGGTTGCTCTTCTGGTTCGCCACCAGCAGGTAGTTGCCACTGGGGTCCAGGGCAAACTCGCGGGGATGGTCGCCCTCGACCGAGCGGCGCTGCACCAATCTCAGTTGGCCGTCATCCTTGCCTACCGCATACACCACGATCTCGTTGGCAGTGCCGCGATTGCTGACATAGAGGAAGCGGCCATCGGCCGACAGGTGCAGCCCGCCCGCGGCCCTGGCCGCTGCATCCTTGCTGTCGGTCAGCGGCAAGTGCTGGCGCTCGGTCAGAGCACCGTCCTGCACATCGAATACCACCACCTCGGCGCTCATCTCCAGCGTCAGGTAGGCGTGCCGACCCTTGGCGTCGAACAGCAGATGACGCGGGCCACTGCCCGGTGGCAACGCCACTGACGGCGGAATCGCCGGGCTCAGCGGATGCTCGGGGCTGGCGCCGTCATAGCGGTAGATGAACACCTTGTCCGCGCCCAGGTCGCTGGCATACAGGTGGCGGCCATCGGGCGACAGCACCAGCGAATGCACATGGGCACCGGCCTGGCGCTCGGGGTTGACCTTGCTTGGCGTGTGCCTAGCCTGCTGCACCACCGGTTTGAGCTTGCCGTCCCTGGCCACCGGGATCACCACCAGGCTGCCACCGGGGTCGGGAGCGACGGCGTAGTTGGCGACGAACAGGTAGCGCTGGTCATGGCTCAGGCTGGCGTGGGTCGGCTCGTCGCCCTGGCTGGGCACCTGGTTCAGCAGCTTGATCTCGCCCTTGCTGCTTAGCGAGAAGCTGCTGACGTTGCCCTTGGGCGTTTCATTTACCGCGAACAGCTGGCGCTGGTCGGCAGACAGCACCAGCCACGAGGGGCTGACACTCTTGACCACCTGCCGGGGCTTGGCGTCGATCTGGCCAGTGCGAGCGTTGAAGTCGTAGCGGTAGATCCCTTCGCTGCCGTTGTCGGTGTAGCTGCCCACCAGCAACGTGGCGGCCTGGGCGTTGACTGACAAAGCCATCAGGCTAGCGGTCAGCAGGCGTGTCCATTTCCTGTTCATCGTCTTCTTCATCCGGGGCACGAAAAGCACTCATACAGACTAGACGATGCTCGCCTTCATCAGTGGCCAGGCTCCAGTCGTCGCCCGCGCCAGTGGCGGCAGCGATCTGCTCGGGGGTGAAGGACCAGCGGCGCAGTTGGCGGCCGTCCATGCATTCGATGGTGAGGCCGGATTCGTCGAGGGTGAAGTCGAAGGCGTGCAGGCCGTCGATCAGGAGCATGTCGCAGGCTGCGAGGGCGGTGGCGAGGGTGGTCATGGTAATACCATTTCAGACAAAGGCCGCCATTATACGCAATCGCGGGTCAAGTCGCGGCGGTGCGCCGATGCGACTTGACCCGCGATCATGGCGTCACTCAATGGGCGAAGATCGAGCCGCCCTCCTTGCCCGCCAATTTCTCTGGCTTGATCAGGAACCGCGCCAGCGCCGGCAGCAGCCACAGGGCGCCGAACATGTTCCACAGCAGCATGAAGGTCAGCATCAGGCCCATGTCGGCCTGGAACTTGATCGCCGAGAAGATCCAGGTGCACACGCCGATGGCCAGGCACAGGCCGGTGAACAGTACCGCCTTGCCGGTGGAGCGCAGGGTCTCGTAGTAGGCCTCCTGCAATGGCAGGCCGGCGCGCAGGAAGCTCTCCAGGCGGCTGTAGATGTAGATGCCGTAGTCCACGCCGATGCCCACGCCCAGCGCCACCACCGGCAGCGTGGCGACCTTCACGCCAATGCCCATGAAGGCCATCAGCGCGTTGCCCAGTACCGAGGTCAGCACCAGCGGCAGGACAATGCACAGGGTCGCGGCGAACGAGCGGAAGGTGATCATGCACATCACCGCCACGCAGATGTACACGAGGATCAGGATGGTCAGCTCGGCCGACTTGATCACTTCGTTGGTGGCCGCCTCGATGCCGGCATTACCCGCCGCCAGGAGGAACTGCAGGCCTTCCTTGCTGTGGCTGTCGGCGAAAGCCTTGGCCGCTGCGGTGACCCGCTCCAGGGTCTCGGCCTTGTGGTCGTTGAGGAACACCAGCACTGGCGCCAGCGAACAGTCGGCGTTGTACAGGCCGTCGGCACGGGCGATGGAGTTGTTGAGGATATCCGGGTTGCGCGACAGGGTTTCCCATTTCAGGCTGCCCTCGTTCATGCCCTTGATGACCTGCTTGGACACGGTCACCAGGGAGATGGTCGACTGCACCCCGGGGGTGTTGTCCATGGTCCACATCAGCTCGTCGATCGGCGCCATGGTCGAGTGGATCGAGCAGCTCTCGGCCGGGGTCTTGACCATGATCACCAGCACATCGGAACTGGTCGAGTAATTGCTGATGATGAAGCTGTTGTCCTGATTGTAGCGCGAGTCCGGGCGCAGCTCCGGCGCGCCCTGGTCGAGGTCGCCGATCTTCAGGTTCTGGCTGTACCAGAGGCCGCCACCGAAGGCCAGCAGCGCCAGCACCACCGATACCGGCGCCACCTTGGGGCTGGCGAAGTTGGACAGCAGGCGCCAGAACGGATGCTCGCGGGTCGCGTCCTTCTTGCTGCGGGCGATGGCCTTCTGGCTGATGCCGACATAGCTGATCGCCACCGGCAGCAGGATCAGGTTGGTGAACACGATCACCGCCACGCCGATCGAGGCGCCGATGGCCAGCTCGCGGATTACGCCGATGTCGATGATCAGCAGGGTGATGAAGCCCACGGCGTCGGCGAGGATGGCGATCATCCCCGGCAGGAACAGCTGGCGGAAGGTGCGCCGGGCCGCGGTCAGGGCGTTGTCGGCGTCACTGGATTGCAGGGCGATGCCGTTGATCTTCTGCACCCCGTGGGAAATGCCGATGGCAAAGATCAGGAACGGCACCAGCATCGAGTACGGGTCCAGGCCGAAGCCCACCGCATGCATCAGCCCCAACTGCCAGACCACCGCTACCAGGGTGGTGATGAGCACGGCGATGGTGCTGCGAATGCACCAGGTGAACCAGTACAGCAGCGCCCAGGTGATCACCAGCGCCACGCCGAAGAACATCGCGACCATCACCAGGCCGTCGATCAGGTCACCGACCTTCTTGGCGAAACCGACGATGTGAATCTTCACGTTCGGGTTCTGCGCCTGGAACTTGTCGCGAATCTTCTCTTCCAGCTGGTGGGAGAACTGCTGGTAGTCGAGCTTGACCTGGCGCCCCGGATCCTGCGGGTCGGGATGGTTCTCCAGCAGCGGGATATCGATGATGCTGGACTTGAAGTTGTTGGCCACCAGGCGCCCCACCTGGCCCGACTTGAGCACGTTGTCGCGCAGGGTGTCGAGGCTGTCCTGGGAGCCATTGTAGGTATTGGGGATCACTTCGCCGCCGGAGAAGCCCTCTTCGGTGACCTCGCTCCAGCGCACGCTCGGGCTCCACAGCGATTTCAGCCCGGCGCGGTCGACACCGGGGATGTAGAACACCTCGTCATGGATCTGGCGCAGGGTCTCCATGTAGTCCTTGTCGAAGATGTCACCATTGACAGCCTCCACCGAGACGCGGACGGTGTTGCCGAGGTTGGCCAGGTCGTTGCGGTGCTCCATCATCTGCTCGATGAACGGATGCTGCAGCGGGATCATCTTCTCGAAGCTGGTGGACGGGCGGATCTGCGTGGCCTGCCAGAACAGGAACACGCTCACCAGCAGGCAGATGCCGATGACCACGGGGCGGTTGTTGAAGATCAGGCGTTCCAGCAGGGTGGCCTTGTCCTTGTGCTGCATGTCGAAGCTCTCCCGGCTGGTCATGGACGCGCCTCCTGGGTACCGTCGGCCGAGGCCAGGTGCACGCCCCCTTGCCCGACCAGCAACAGGCCGCCACCGCCCAGGCCGCTGACACCCGACAGGGCGATACGGTCGGCGCGGTTGCGCACGCTGAAGGTCTGCCCGTCATCATGGCTGCGCAGCACGCTGCCGCCATTGCCGACCAGCACCAGGCTGCCGTCCTCGAGAAGCGTAGCGCTTGCCAGGCCGAATTCGAGCGGGCCGCGTTCGGCCTTGAGTTCGATCGGCTGCCAGCTGTCGCCGAAATCGGTGGAGCGGAACAGGTTGCCTCGCAGGCCGTAGGCCAACAGGGTGTTGGGCTGGGCGGTGCCGATCACACCGAACAGCGAACCCTCGTAGGGGCCTTGCACCGTCGTCCAGCTCTGGCCAGCATCGCTGGAGCGGAACATGCTGCCCTGCTCGCCGACGATGAACAGGCCGGCGTCCTTCACTTGGGTGATGGCGTTGAGGTGGAGCTGGTCGGGGTTGTCCAGGCGCTCGGCGACGTCCTGCCAGTGCTGGCCGCCATCGGTGCTCTCCAGCAGCGCGCCATAGGCGCCGACGGCAAAGCCATGTTGAGCATCGATGAAACGCACGTCGAGCAAGGGCGCTTCGCGGGACAGGTCTTCGAACTGCTTGCTCCAGGTCGCGCCGCCGTCGTTGCTGGCGAGGATCTGAGCATCATGGCCGACCGCCCAGCCGCGCTTGTCGTCGAGGAAGAACACTGCGGTGAGCAGTTGCCGGGTGGGCACCCGGGCCTGGGTCCAGGTCTTGCCCTGGTCGTCGGAGAACAGGATATGGCCGCGATCGCCGACCACCACCAGGC
The DNA here is from genome assembly GCF_002934345.1 of Pseudomonas sp. PONIH3. Classification (NCBI taxonomy): domain Bacteria; kingdom Pseudomonadati; phylum Pseudomonadota; class Gammaproteobacteria; order Pseudomonadales; family Pseudomonadaceae; genus Pseudomonas; species Pseudomonas sp. PONIH3. The sequence goes on along the minus strand of NZ_CP026386.1, from coordinate 5,595,815 downwards.
GCTGGCCTGCGTGGGTGGCGCCGATCAACAGGCTCTGGCTGGCCTTGGCCGACTCCACCGAGTATTCCTCGGCGGCCACCGCCGCCTCGGCATTGCCGGCGCCGATGCCCAGCACCAGTGCCAGCATCGCGCCTGCCGCCAGCCTGCGGCGTGGCGTTATCCGCTCTCTCATGACTGCCCCCTGTTGTGTTCTTGTGGTGGGTCAATCTATTGCCAGGCACTGCCGAAACCCCTGGTCCAGAGGCCTGGAATAGCTTCTGACCATCGTATCGGGCTTGTCCGACAGAAAACAACGAGCGGGACGTTATGTTTTGTTAACCATAGAAAATGACTGGGGCCGCAAAGCGGCCCCAAACTTCGCCCGACTTACGCCAGGCTCTTGCTCACCACCTCGTACACATCGCTGGACAGCGCCCCGGACGCGAGGATCCGCTCCAGCTCGCCCTTCATCAGCGCCTGACGCTGGTCGTCATACTTGCGCCAGCGGGTCAGCGGGGCGAGTTGACGCGAGGCGATTTGCGGGTTCAGCGCATTGAGCTCGATCACCAGGTCCGCCAGGAAGCGATACCCCGAACCGTCAGCGGCGTGGAAGTTGACCAGGTTCTGCCCGGCGAAACCACCGATCAGCGCACGCACCTTGTTCGGGTTCTTCAGGGTGAAGGCCGGGTGCTGCATCAATGCCTTGACCCGCGCCAGGCCGCCCGGCAGGGTGCTGGCCGCCTGCACGCTGAACCACTGGTCCATTACCAGCGGGTTGTCCTTGAAGTGCTCGGCGAAGGCTTCCAGGGCCTTGGCGCGCTCGGCCCCGAACGGCGAGTTGACCAGCACCGCCAGGGCGGTGAGACGCTCGGTCATGTTGTCGCAGTGCTCGTACTGCTCCAGGGTCGCCTCGAGCACCTGCGGCTTGCCGCTGAGCATCAGGTACGACAGCGCGATGTTCTGCAGGCTACGACGGGCAAAGTGCTCGGCCGAGGCCACGTAGGCGGTCTTGCGCGAGACCTCGCGGTTGGCCTGGTAACGCGCCCACAGCGCATCGAACAGCTGCTCGGCGATCTGCCGGCGGGCGAACTCACGGGCGGCGTGGATGGCATCCACGTCGGCCACCTGGCTGATCTCGGTGAGGTAGGCCTCGCCCGGCAGCGAGAGCATCTCGGCGACCATGGCCGGGTCCAACGACTCATTGCCAACCACAGTGCCCAGTGCAGTGATCAGGCGCTGGTCGAGGGCCAGTGCTTCGCCACGCTGGTGCTGGCCGATCAGCTCCTGGAGCACCTGCACGGCCAACTGCTGCCCTGCTTCCCAGCGGTTGAAGCCGTCGCTGTCGTGTTGCATGAGGAACATCAACTGGTCGCGGTCGTAGGGGAAGCTCAGCTTGACCGGTGCGCTGAAGCCGCGCAGCAGCGACGGCAGCGGCTGACTGGCAATACCTTCGAAGGTGAAGGTCTGCTCGGCTTCGATCACCGACAGGACGCGGCTGGTGCCAGTGGCGGCGCTTTCGCCGGCCAGGCGCAACGGCAGGTCGTTGCCTTGGGCATCCAGCAGGCCCAGCGCCACCGGGATCACGAACGGCAGTTTCTCAACCTGCCCCGGTGTCGGCGGGCAGCTCTGGCGGAAGGTCAGGCTGTAGCGCTGCGCGGCAGCGTCATAGGCCTCGCTGACCTCCAGGCGCGGGGTGCCGGCCTGGGTGTACCAGCGCTTGAACTGGGCCAGGTCGACGCCGTTGGCGTCTTCCATGGCCTTGATGAAGTCGTCGGTGGTAACGGCCTGGCCATCATGGCGCTCGAAGTACAGGTCGCTACCCTTGCGGAAGCCCTCGGCCCCCAGCAGGGTGTGGACCATGCCGACCACCTCGGCGCCCTTCTCGTACACCGTCAGGGTGTAGAAGTTGGAGATCTCGATGAAGCTGTCCGGGCGGATCGGGTGGGCCATGGGGCCGGCGTCTTCGGCGAACTGATGGGTACGCAGATAGGCGACGTCCTCGATGCGCTTGACCGTGCGCGAGTTCATGTCGGCGCTGAACTCGGCATCGCGGAACACCGTGAAGCCTTCCTTGAGCGACAGCTGGAACCAGTCGCGGCAGGTCACGCGGTTGCCCGACCAGTTGTGGAAGTACTCGTGGGCCACCACGCCCTCGACCCGCTGGTGGGCGGCGTCGGTGGCGGTCTCGGCGCGGGCCAGCACGCAGCTGGAGTTGAAGATGTTCAGGCCCTTGTTTTCCATGGCGCCCATATTGAAGTCGTTGACCGCGACGATCATGAAGATGTCCAGGTCGTACTCACGGCCATAGACTTCCTCGTCCCAGCGCATGGACTTCTTCAGGCTGACCATGGCGTGGTCGCACTTGTCGAGGTTTTCTTCCTCGACATAGATACGCAGGGTCACGTCGCGGCCGGACTGGCGGGTGAACTCGCTCTCGACGCACCACAGGTCACCGGCTACCAGGGCAAACAGGTAGGCCGGCTTCTTGAACGGGTCTTCCCAGGTCGCCCAGTGGCGGCCGTCTTCGGCCGGCCCGCTGCCGATCGGGTTGCCGTTGGACAGCAGCACCGGGTAGCGATGCTGCTCGGCGATCACCGTGGTGGTGAAGACGCTCATCACATCCGGGCGGTCGAGGTAGTAGGTGATCTTGCGGAAGCCCTCGGCCTCGCACTGGGTGCAGAACATCTTGCCGGACTTGTACAGGCCTTCCAGCGCGGTGTTGTTCTCCGGGTGGATCTTCACGCTGGTATCCAGGGTGAAGCGTTCGGCCTTGGGATGCACGGTGAGGCTGTCGTCATCGAGCTGGTAGTCGCCGGCAGCAAGCACCTGGTCGTCCAGCTGCACGCTCAGCAGCTCCAGGTGCTGGCCATCGAGCACCAGCGGCGGCAGGCCGGCGCCGCGCTCGGGGTTGCGGCGCATGACCAGCTGCGCATGGACCAGGCTGTGGTCCTCGAACAGTTCGAAGGTCAGGTGGGTCTCATCGATCAGGTACTCGGGGGCCTGATAGTCCTTGAGGTAGATCACTTGCGGTTGTTCGGTACGCATGGTGACGATCCTTTTACTGGAGCACGGCCAGCTGGTAGGCCGTGTACTTGCGAATATTGATCACGCCGGTGTCGAAGATCAGGTACTGGCCCTTGATGCCCAGCAGCGTGCCTTCCACGACGGGATCCTTGTCGAGGTTGAAGCTGACGATCTTTTTCGGGTAGGCCCCGACCGGGTAGCGCATCTGCACCACTTCGGCGTCGGGCAGCGGCTGGATGGCCTGCAGGCCGAAGCGCTCCTGCAAGGCGCGGATGCCGTCGGCGCAGGCGTCGAAGATCTGCTCGCGGATGGCCGGCAGGTCGAGTACCTCGGCGTCGCCCTTGAGCAGCGCGCGCCAGTTGGTGCGGTCCGGCACCTGGCTGCGCAGCACGTCTTCGACCAGCCCGGATTGCTGGCGGGTGGCCACGCGCATGATCGGCAGCGCCTGGCTGGCGCCCTGGTCGAGCCAACGGGTGGGCAACTGGGTGGCGCGGGTGATGCCGACCTTGATGCCCGACGAGTTGGCCAGGTACACCACGTGATCGGTCATGCAGAACTGCTCACCCCACGACGGCTCGCGGCAGGTGCCGGCGTCGTAGTGGCAGCGTTCCGGGGCCATGATGCACACGTCGCACTGGGCCAGCTTGGTCATGCACGGGTAGCAGTAGCCCTGGCTGAAGCTGGTCTTGGTGCGTTTGCCGCAATGGCTGCAGTGGATCGCGCCGAGGTACTCGAGGCGGATCGACTGGCCGATCAGCGGATTGACCGGCACCTCGGTGTCATCCAGGCGGAAACTGTATTGAACGACCGGTGCGTCCAGGCGCACCGCCATCTTGCTCAGAGAGCCACGAGCGAGTTCGATCAATGTACCGAGTCCGATTTGAACAGAATGTTGGCGATCGGCGCCGACTTCGAGGCGCACTCCTGCGGGCCCATGTAGCCGGTACGCTGCTCTTCGGGGAGGTTCTTGATTTCCCAGGCGATCACCGCCTGCAGCGACAGTTCTTTCTGTTCGGCGGTCAGTTTGCGGCCATCGGACCATTTGCCGATTTCAACCGCTGTCTTCAGGCTCTCGTAGATCTCGGGGGTGATGTTTTCGATCATTTGCGCGAATGTGGACATGCTGTCTCCTCAGTCAGGCCGTCAGTTTACGCCTCGCCAGCGCGCCACCCAAGAGCCCCGTCAGGCATCCGATGAGCAACCCACCGACATGTGCGGCGTTGGCGATCTGGCCAAAGCCGAGCTGGCCGACCACGCCACTCAGGCAGATCACCAGCCAGATCAGCATCATCACCAGCACGCCCTTGGGCAGGTTGAACTGCGGGTTCGGCGCCAGCCACTGGTACAGCCAGACATGCCCGAGCAAGCCGTAGAGCACGCCGGACAGCCCGCCGAACAGGCTCGGCCCGCTGGTGAAATGCTGGGCCAGGTTGGATACCAGGCTGAACAACAGCGTCAGCCCCAGCAACATCCACGGGCCCTGGCGCAGCTCAATGCGCTTGCCCAGCTCCCAATACCACAGGCCGTTCATGGCCAGGTGCAGCACGCCGAAGTGCAGCAGCATCGGTGACACCAGGCGCCACCACTGGCCTTCGGCGAGGCCCTGGAGCAAGGGGGTGAAGTACAGGTAGTCGCCCTGCACCTTGAACGACAGGAAGGTGAACCAGCCGATGGTCGAGAGGTTGTCACCCAGGCCGGTCACCCCGGCGACCACCAGGCTCAGGATCAGTACGGCGGCGGTGACCTTGCAGGCCATGGCCTGCTCCTTCAGCGAAGGCGCCGCCGGGGCGGTCGGCATGCCAGCGTCCACAGGTTCGGGTATCGCTTCTAGGTCGGCATTGCCCTCAGGGAAGCGCCGATAGAGTTCCAGTACGTCGTGGGCCATGGCCGGCGGCGCCCACAGCACCTGCTCCTCGCCCTCCTCCACCACCCGGTGCGGCACCTGCAGACGGCGCAGCAGGACGACGAAACCGCTGAGATCGACCGCCAGCGGCAGGCGCAGCACTTCGATCACATTCATTGGCTAGCCTGCGGGCGGTCGACATCGACCCAGACGAACTTGTGCGGATCGATGCGGGTCTCGTCGTCCAGGCGGTAGGCCGCGAGCTTGCCATAGAGCACGGCGCTGTAGTCCAGGCAGGCCAGGTTGTCGCGGATCGGCGCCGGCCGGCCACTGCGCCAGTAATGGCCGACGAACAGCAACGGTTCGTCCTCGGCATAGCGCAGCAGGGCGTTCTTCTGGCTGTGGCTGAGCGGCGTGCGGGCCACTTCATCGGGCAGTGCGTCGGGCTGGAAGACGATGTCGCCGTAGGTCTGCGGGTCCTCCTCCCAGAACTTGGTGCGGAAGAAGGCGCGGGTCAAACCGTCGCCACCGGTCAAGGTCAGGCCGTCCGGCAGGCGCATGTCAGTGCCGCGCAGCAGGCGGTTGCACACCGTCGAGGCGAAGCTGCCGGACACTGCCGAAGCCTGCACGAAGTGCTCGTCGATGCAGCCCGTGGGGTACTGCAGGCGCAACGGCTCGATCAGCCGCGGGTCCCAGCAGGCATGCACCAGACGGAAGCGACCGGCGTCGATGAACAGCGGCAGCTGGTAGAACCACTGGATGAAATCGTGCCAGTCGCCGGGGTGCTGGGCGAACTGGGTGAGGGTCTCGTCGATCAGCCGGGCATGGCGTGGGGTGTGCTCGCGCACGAAGGCCTTGCCACTGCCCGGCAACGCCGGGGTGACCCAGCCCAGGGCGTTGTACTCATGGTTGCCCATGATGCAGAACGCCTGGCCGGCCTCGACCATGTCATGAACGATGTGCAGCGCCTCGCGGATGCGCGGGCCGCGGTCGACGATGTCGCCCAGGAACAACGCCTGGCGCCGCGGGTGCCGCCAGACCCCGCCGATGCGCTTGTAGCCGAGGGCGTCGAGCAAGCGTTCGAGGGTGAGCGCGCAACCGTGCACGTCACCGATGATGTCGAAACTGCGCGCCGGATCGAGCATCAGTCGTCCCTGCCGCCCAGGCGGCTGCCCCAGCCGAGCTTGGTGCGGCAGACCTCGTAGTAGTTATGATCCAGCGGATGGATCAGGCGCAGTTTCTGCGGCTTTTTGCTCACCGTGATGGTATCGCCCGGAGCGCAGGTGAAGTGGTTCTGGCCGTCGCAGGAGACCTGCGGGTAGATCTGCAGGTCCTTCGACACGACGATCTTCAGCTCGCTGTTGCCGTCGACCACGATCGGCCGGCCGGACAAGGTATGCGGGTACATCGGCACGATGACGATAGCGTCCAGCTTGGGGTGCATGATCGGGCCACCGGCGGACAGCGCGTAGGCGGTGGAGCCGGTCGGAGTGGCGACGATCAGGCCGTCGGCCTTCTGGCTGCAGACGAACTGGCCGTCGATGTAGATCTCGAACTCGATCATCCGCGTCGACTTGCCCGGGTGCAGCACCACGTCGTTGAGCGCATCGCCCTGGCCGATGGCCTCATGGTGACGGCGCACCTCGGCCTGCAGCAGGAACCGGTTCTCCACCAGGTAATGACCGTCGAGTACCTCGGCAACCTTCTCCTCCAGCTCGTCGGGGCGGATATCGGTGAGAAAGCCCAGGTTGCCACGGTTGATTCCCAGCACCGGGATATTGTGCCTGGCTAGAGCGCGGGCGGCGCCAAGCAGGCTGCCGTCGCCGCCGACGACGATGACCAGGTCGCAAACTTCGCCCAACAATTTGCGTGTCGAGGTCTGCAGGCCATGACCGGGCAGGACTTCGGCGATAGTGTCCTCGAGAATCACGTGCAGGTGGCGCTCGAGGAGGAATTTTTTCAGTCGGCGAATGGTGTCAAGCACCTGGGAGCTGCCAAGGCGGCCGATGATACCGATATTGCGAAATTGCTCCATGGTGCTCCTGCGAGGCTCTGCGGCGGGGTGACAATGCCGGGATTATGGGCGAAAGGACCGGCCAGCAGCAAACCGGCTATGCTGGCAGGATGATGCCCTTCGCCGAACTTGAGCACCTGCCCCGCCAACTGCATCACCCCGCCGTGCGCGATCTGGCCTGGGCGCTGCTGTCCCCCCCACTGCTGGCGCAGGCCGGCTGCCCTCAGCGCCATCCGCTGAAGGGTAGCGCCTGGGCCACTGATCCACAGCACTTGGACCACTGGCTCGCGGTGCTCGATCGAGCGCCTGCGCCGCTGTCGAGCTGGCTGGAACGCCTGAACAGTCGGCGGCTGGGCATGTACTACGAAAGCCTATGGCAGTTCGCCCTGCACCAGGCACCGGGCGTCGAGCTACTGGCGGCCAATCTGGCAATTCGCAATGGCGGACGTACATTGGGCGAGTTGGACATACTGCTGCGCGACTACGAAGGCGATCATCATCTGGAGCTGGCCATCAAGCTCTACCTTGGTCCGCCTTCTGGCGATGGCCAAGACCCAGCGCGCTGGCTCGGCCCCGGCTGCCACGACCGCCTCGGGACCAAGCTGGCACACCTGGCTGGGCACCAACTGACCATCTCCGGCCAGCCCCATAGCCGCGCCGCACTGGCCGCGCTGGGAATCGCAGAAGTTGAAGCCCGGTTGTGGCTCGGCGGCTATCTGTTCTACCCCTGGCCTGGGTATGCCGAGGCACCCGCTGGCGCCCATCCGGCGCATTCACGCGGGCACTGGTTGCATCGGCGGGATTGGGCGGACTACCTCGAGCGCTGTCCTGCCGGACGCTGGCAGCCACTGCCCCGGCATGGGTGGCTGGCGCCGGCACGGGTCGAAGCAGGCAGTTGCTGGACAGTTGAGCAGTTTGATCGTTGGTTGCAAGAACTGGATCAGGTGGCCCCGGCACAATTGCTCGTCAGGCTTGAGGAGGATGCGCACGGCGCTTGGCAAGAAGCCGAGCGGGTGTTTCTGGTGGCAGACAAATGGCCACATCTTCCCCGGGCTGGTTGAGTAGAACATCCTGTAAGGGGCCATCTTGCCTATCCATATCAACACAATTTTTACACAGCACCCGTACGATGACAGCCAGGCGCCAACAAGAGCGCCCTCTCCGACCTGATGACGAGGACTCCCCATGGTTTCATCCACTCCCGCGACCCATTACGCGCGGCTGTCGATCGCCCTGCACTGGTTGATGCTGGTGCTGCTGGCCGCCGTCTACGCCTGCATTGAACTGCGCGGCCTGTTCCCCAAGGGCAGTGCCGAACGTGACTTGATGAAGGACCTGCACTTCATGCTCGGCCTGACAGTGTTCGTACTGGTGTGGCTACGTCTGGCCATGCGCCTGTCGCGCCCCACTCCGGCGATCGTGCCCAAGCCTCCGGCCTGGCAGACGGGTCTGTCGCACCTGGTGCATCTGCTGCTGTACCTGATGATGATCGGCCTGCCGCTGGCCGGTTGGGCAATACTCAGTGCCGCCGACAAGCCGATCCCGTTCTATGGCCTGGAGCTGCCAGCGATCGTCGCCCCCGACCCGGACCTGAGCAAGTTCATCAAGGGCTGGCATGAACGCATCGGCAGCTGGGGCTACTGGCTGATTGGCCTGCACGCGCTGGCCGGGCTCTATCACCACTATGTACGGCGCGACAACACGCTGTTGCGCATGCTGCCCTACAAGTAACCGCGTCGTCCCTGCAGGCCTCCGGTGTGCAGGAACACCAGGCGGGTGCCGGGGACAAAACGCCCGGCCTCGACCTGGTCACGCAGGGCCAGCAGGGCTTTGCCGGTATAGAGCGCCTCCAGCGGCATGCTGGTTTGCCGTTCGGTGTCGGCGATAAACGCCAGCAGTGCGTCATCGATACGGGCAAAGCCGCCACGGCTGGCGTCGTGCAACTGATAGCCGTGCGCACCCGCCAGCGCCGCGACGGTTTCCGGTACACCGTGGTCGAGGGGCACGGCCAGGGCGCCATGGACCACATGCCTGCCCGCCTCTTCCAGCACCATTCCGGCCAAGGTCGTGCCGGTGCCTGCCGCCAGCCACCAGGCGTCGTAGTCCGTCCAGCCGAGCGTTGCCAATTGCGCTCGGCATTGCGCGACGATCAAACCGCAGCCCTGCGCGCCAGCTTGGCCGCCACCGCCTTCAGGGATGCAGTGCCAACCCGGGTAGCGGGCCTGCCAGGGCTCCCAGAAGCCGGGTTCATGGCGATTGCGGTAGCCGCCGAAACCGAGCCAGTGCATCTCCATGCCCAGGGCTCGAAGGTCTTGTACCGTCGGTGTTTCCCGGGGGTGGCCACGCAATAGCCCGGCGGTAGCAAAGCCGAAGCGCTTGCCGGCGGTGGCCAAGGCGTGGAGATGGTTGGAATGGTTGCCACCCAGGCTGATCAGGCCCGGTGCATCGGCCTTGCGGGCCTGGAGCAGGTGATGACGCAGCTTGAACCATTTGTTGCCGCTGATCAGCGGGTCGATCAGGTCCAGGCGCAGGACCGCAGCTTCGATTCCCGCGTAGCGTAACCAAGATAGGTCGAGGCGTTGCAGGGGGGCTTGGGGGAGAGAAAAATCAGACATGAAGGCAGTTTATCTGATCACGCAGATGCATACGTGCTGCTCGTTGCCGTTGCCGTTGCCGTTGCCGTTGCCGTTGCCGTTGCCGTTGCCGTTGCCGTTGCCGTTGCCGTTGCCGTTGCCGTTGCCGTTGCCGTTGCCGTTGCCGTTGCCGATCAGGAGTCTAGCGCCATACCCAGCTAGCGACAGCTGCGTCAGCCCAGGCGCCGCCCGTAACTTCGCGACTTCAGGAGGCCGAACGCAGGTCTTGCGGAGGGAGGTGACGGGCATGGATGCCCGTCAAGCGCTGCGCCCCAGGATGGGGCGTTCAGCGCGGTCCTCCCGGGAGCAAGGCCGGAGTGAGGGAACCCGGAGCGAAGCGGAGGGCCGGATGAATGGAGCGCAGCGTTTTTTGGTTACTTTTGTCCGGCCGGCGCTCCGGGCGTTTGACAAAAAGTGACTCGCCGGGTGGCGAAAGGGTGAATATGCGTCATTATAGCAAATGAATGCGCTTATAACTGTGGAAACCCACGCCAATCGCATTTGACTTTGACTTTGACTTTGACTTTGACTTTGACTTTGACTTTGACTTTGACTTTGACTTTGACTTTGACTTTGACTTACACAGTGTGTGTTTTGAAATTTATAAGCGCATTCATTTCCGACGGTGACGCATAATCACCTTTCCGCCCTTACGGCGGGTCCCTTTTTGAAGGATCAAAAAGGAACCAAAAAATCCTCGCTCCATTCATCCGGCCCCTACGCTTCGCTCCGGGGTCCCCTCACTCCGGCCTTGCTCCCGGGAGGACCGCGCTGAACGCCCCATCCTGGGGCGCAGCGCTTGACGGGCATCCATGCCCGTCACCTCCCTCCGCAAGACCTACGTTCGGCCTCCTGAAGTCGCAATTTGTGTCGCCTGAACTATCGCGCACTTAGAAGCAAAAGCAGAGCAAGAGCAAGAGCAAGAGCAAGAGCAAGAGCAAGAGCAAGAGCAAGAGCAAGAGCAAGAGCAAGAGCAAGAGCAAGAGCAAGATACATGGAGCATATGAACACTACTCGCAGTGCTTCTTCAGTTACAGCTACTCGCTGACAAGCCAACTGCCAAAGGAAAACCTCACCTGTGAAAGTTGGCTCATCACCAGTTCAAACAATTACAATTCGGCCGCCAATCTCGACCCTTGGTTAATCGCCCGCTTGGCATCAAGCTCAGCCGCCACATCAGCGCCACCGATCAAGTGCACCGATTGCCCGGCCGCCACAAGGCCATCATGCAACTCACGCAGCGGCTCCTGCCCCGCGCAGACAACGATGTTGTCCACCGCCAGCACCTGCGGCTCGCCCTCGCCGATGCGCACATGCAGGCCGGCATCGTCCACGCCGAGGTACTCGACGCTGTTGAGCATCTGCACCTGCTTGTTCTTCAGCCCCGTGCGGTGGATCCAGCCGGTGGTCTTGCCCAGGCCGTCGCCAACCTTGGTCTTCTTGCGCTGCAGCAGGTAGACCTGGCGCGCCGGCGCGTGAGGCTCTGCCTTCACCCCGGCCACACCACCACGAGCCTCCAGCTGCGTATCGATCCCCCACTCCTTCCAGAACGCTTCACGGTCCTGGCTGGTGGCCACGCCCTGGTGCACCAGGTACTCGGACACATCGAAACCAATACCACCCGCACCGATCACCGCCACCCGCTGGCCCACCGGCTTGCGCTCGAGCAGCACGTCCAGGTAGTTCAGCACCTTGGCATTGTCAATGCCGGGAATGGCCGGCGTGCGCGGTGCGATACCGGTGGCCAGGATGACTTCGTCATACTCGCCGGCCACCAACGCGGCGACGTCGACACGGGTATTCAAGCGCAGCTCAACCCCCGTGGACTTCACCTTGTTACGGAAGTAGCGCAGGGTCTCGTAGAACTCCTCTTTGCCCGGCACCCGCTTGGCCACATTGAATTGGCCACCGATCTCGCCGGCAGCATCGAACAGCGTCACTGCATGGCCGCGCTCGGCAGCCACGGTGGCGGCCGCCAGGCCCGCCGGTCCGGCGCCGACCACGGCGATGCGCTTGACTGCCTGCACAGGCAGGTAGTTGAGCTCCGTCTCGTGACAGGCCCGCGGATTGACCAGGCAACTGGTCAGCTTGCCGCCGAAAGTGTGGTCCAGGCACGCCTGGTTGCAGCCGATGCAGGTGTTGATCTCGTCCCCACGGCCTTCGGCTGCCTTGTTGACGAAATCGGGGTCGGCCAGGAACGGCCGGGCCATGGAGACCATGTCGGCATCGCCCTCGGCCAGCACGGCCTCGGCCACTTCCGGGGTATTGATGCGGTTGGTGGTAATCAGCGGGATCCTCACCACGCCACGCAGCTTGGCGGTGACCTTGCTGAACGCCGCGCGCGGCACCTTGGTGGCGATGGTCGGGATGCGCGCCTCGTGCCAGCCGATGCCAGTGTTGATCAGTGTGGCGCCAGCCTGCTCGATGGCCTTGGCCAACAGCTCGATCTCGTCCCAGGTGCTGCCGCCCTCAACCAGGTCGAGCATCGACAGACGGAAGATGATGATGAAGTTCGGCCCCACCGCCTCGCGCACCCGCTGCACGATTTCCACGGCCAGGCGCATGCGGTTCTCATAACTGCCACCCCAGCGGTCGGTGCGGTGGTTGGTATGGGCGGCGAGGAACTGGTTGATGAAATAGCCTTCCGAACCCATGATCTCGACGCCGTCGTAGCCGGCGCGCTGGGCCAGGCTTGCGCAGGTGACGAAATCGCGGATCTGCTTCTCGATGCCTTCCTCGTCCAGCTCCTTGGGCTTGAACGGGTTGATCGGTGCCTGGATGGCGCTGGGCGCCACTTGCTTCGGGCTGTAGGCATAGCGCCCGGCGTGGAGGATCTGCAGGCAGATCTTGCCACCGGCGGCATGCACGGCCTCGGTGACGACCCGGTGCTTTGCGGCCTCTTCTTCGGTGCTGAGCTTGGCCGCGCCGGAGTAAACGCCGCCTTCATCGTTGGGCGCGATGCCACCGGTGACCATCAGGCCGACGCCACCACGGGCACGCTCGGCGAAGTATGCGGCCATGCGTTCGAAGCCGCCGGGGCGTTCTTCGAGGCCTGTGTGCATCGAACCCATCAGGGTGCGGTTGCGCAAGGTGGTGAAGCCCAGGTCGAGTGGAGCCAGCAAGTGCGGGTAACGTTCAGTAGCCATGGATGAACTCCACAGTTGGCGTGATCACGGGAATGCGGGCGCCTCTGCCGCTGTCTACACCAGCTCGCGGGGCCCGTCGGTTGTCTGAGGCCGACATTAAACAGGCGTTTGAACGCGCTCAATGATCGAAACTGACAACTTATTGATCCTGCTGCACAGCAGGTCTACCCTAAGGCACCTCTACCGCACAACGCTGGAACGCTCCATGCGAAAACTGCTAGTCGGCGCCTTGGCGCTGGTCACCCTCGCCGCCCTCTGTGGCTACGGCTTCTGGACCCTGCAGCGCCCTGAGGGCCATTACCTGTCTGACCTGCGCATCGACCTGGCCCTCAACCAAGGCGTGCCAGGCGAGCACGGCAACCTGCTCGGGGTCGAGCCACTGCTGTATCCAGGCGACTATCAGAATCTGACACGCCTGCACCGCAAGCTCTCGGCCTATCTGGAGCAGGCGCGCGCGCAAGGGCTGGTCAATCCACGTACCGTGGTGGTACTCCCCGAGCATATTGGCACCTGGCTGTGGGCCCGTGGCGAAAAGCGCGAGCTTTACCAGGTGACCCAACGCAGCGAGGCTTGGCAATGGCTGGAGTTGAGCAATCCTCTGCGCTATGGCCTGGCCATGCTAGCAGCCAGCGGTGACGACCGCCGCTCGGATGCCCACCTGCGCATGAAAGCGGCCCAGATGGCCGCCGATTACCAGCAACTGTTCGGCAACCTGGCCCGGGAATTCGGCGTCACTCTGGTGGCGGGCTCCATCGTTTTGCCGGCGCCCTACGTCGAGAATGGCGTCCTGCGCACCGGCAACGGCCCGTTGTACAACAGCAGCCTGGTGTTCGCCAGCGATGGTTCGGTGCTCGGCCAGCCGCAGTCACAGCAATACCCCGACAGCGAAAACCGGCGCTATATCCATGATGGCCGGCATCATCCTCTGCAGGTATTGCAGACCCCCGCCGGGCGCCTGGGCGTGCTGATTGGCAGCGATAGCTGGTATCCGGACAACCACCGGCAACTGGCCGCGCAATCGGTGCAAGTGATCGCCAACCCGGTCTTCCTCAGTGGCAAGCACAGCTGGCAGGCGCCCTGGCGTGGGAACCGCCATCAGGCGCAGGCGGCCGACCTCCCGCTGCGACGAGGCGAAGTCAGTGAGCAACGCGCCTGGCAACAACTACCGCTGGCCGCCAATGCCGGCACCCCGAGCATGAGCGTGTTCATGCGCGGCCAGTTCTGGGAGCTGGGCAGCGACGGGCAGGGCTTTGCCAGCCAAAGCGGCACACTGTGGGTCGGTAACGACAGCCACGGTGCGCGCCTGCTCAACCTGTGGCTGTGACGCGATGCCCCGCCCCCGTGTGCGCCTGGGTGACCTGTCGGTAGGTTTCGTCCAGCCCCTGGCAGAAGCACTTGCCAAGCTCGGCCATGACCCGCAGCCGCTGCTGCTACGCTACGGCCTTGACGCCAGGCGCCTGGCCGAGCCGGGTGCACGCTTGTCGATTCCGCGCTACATGCACTTGGGGCATGCAGCGATCGCCTTGTCCGCCGAACCTGCCTTGGGCCTACACATGGGGCGCCTGAGCCGCCTGGCCCAGGCCGGGCTGGCCGGGGTGACTGCCGCCCAGGCCCCCACCCTCGGCGAAGCCGCCCGCACCCTGCTGCGCTTCGAACCGTTGTATGCCGCCAACTACCGGGGTCGGTCGAGTTTCCACGAAGATACCCAGGGCGCTTGGCTGAGGTTCTATTCCATCAGCCCCTACAACAGCTACAACCACTTCGTGGTCGACTCGATGCTCGCGGGCTGGCTCGCGCAGCTCGGTGCCCTCAGCGCCAGGCCGGTGCAAGCCGAACGTCTTGAGATCGAATTCGACACTCCCACCTACGCCACGCAATACCAAGGCCTGTGTACGGGCACCGTGCATTTCGGTGGCACGGCCAACCAACTGCGCCTGAGCCGGGCCACCCTGGACCTGCCCAACCTGCAGCACTGCCCCAGTACCTGGCAGCACCTACTGCAGCTGTGCGAAGCGGAACTGGCCCAGCGCACCCGTGTGCGCAGCCTGGGCGAGCGCATCACCCACCTGTTGGGCCCACTGCTCAATGGCGGGCACGAACCGGACCTGGAGGAAGTGGCGCGGCACCTGCAACTGCCGACCTGGACGTTGCGCCGCAAGCTGGCCGAGGAAGGCACGCGCTTTCGCAACCTGCTCAACGACACACGGCGTGACCTGGCCGAGACCTATATCCGCGATACGGAACTGGCCTTCGGCGAGATCGCCTATCTGTTGGGATTCGCCTCGGCAGAGGCGTTCCAGCGCGCGTTCAAGCGCTGGACGGGGCTGACCCCGGGGGAGTTTCGCCGCCATCAGCGGCAAGTCGGTTAGAGCTCGGTGGCGTCGTCGGCCGGCTCCGGCAGGTCCAGCTCATAGGCCTGGAACTCGAGCAGTTCTTCCTGGTAATCGTCCATCTTCACGCCCCTCATTCGTCGTTCTTCTGTCATTGCGCCAACCTAAGCCAGCGTAATGACAGAATGATTACAGCCCTATGAACGATAAACGTAGCAGGCATCCAGGAAGTTATCGACGAGTCAGAGTGGCGCCGGCGCCTGCTCTGCCGCCGGGGCTTCCTGCTGGATCTGGATCGGCGCTGGCTCGACAGGCGGCGCGATGGGTTGCGAGCCCTTGCTGTCATCCACCACCGGCGCGGCCGGGGCCTCGCTGGACGGCACGGGAGGCGCTGGGGTGGCAACGGGCGCAGGCGCTGCGGCAGGGGCGGCAGCAACCGGTGTCGATACCGGAGCCGGTGTCTCTGCCACGCTTTCGGCTACCGGCGTGGCGGGCTGCGGTACGGGCGCGAGGGCTGCGGGCGCAGGCTCCGGCAGGCCCAGGTCGGCGGCAGGTTTTTCCACCTTCGGCTCGGCGGCAGGCTCGGACTTCTCCGGCTTCTTCGGTTTCGGTAGGTAGCTTTCGACCAGGGCGAAGTAACGATCGTAGAACTGCGCAGCAGTGACCGTCTCGCTGGCCACCTTGACCATGGAGTCGTCGGTGGAGCCGATCGGCATCGACACCGAGCCCAGCACGCCCACGCCGAGGCTGGCGGAAGTGTTGGACTTCTTCAGGGCATAGCGATCCTGCAGGGCGTTGGCGAACATGGTCGAGCGATGCTTGTCGCTCATGTCCGAAACGCAGGTGATGTTGAAGCTGATCTGCAGGTGGTTCTCGGCGTTCTGCTGGAAGCTCTTGTTGCCGGCGACCTGGTTGGCATCGCTGCTGGTGATGATGTAGCCCTGGCTGAGCAGCGCACGGCGCGCCGCCTCGCAGGAGCCCGCTTCGCTGGTGGCGAAGGTGCGGGAAAAGGTGCCCGAGTCATCGAAGTTCTCATGCTCGTATACGGCGGCCTTTTTCGAGGAACAGCCGGACACGCCCGCCAGCACGAGGGCCAGCCCGAGCGCGCCATAGACGGTTGATCTAGACATTGCCAATTCCGGGAAGAAACGAATGGGGCGTATTGTGCATCACATCGATCAGCGGCTGAAACCTTTGATCGGTGAAGAGTCTGTCAGCTTTGTTGGAAATCCTTGCCCATGGTCGGGCAAGTTGCTGAAACGAAAAAAGCGACCCTAAGGTCGCTTTTCCGTTGCTTCGAGGTGTTCAAAGGGCCTCGAGGCGAAGATGGCGCAGCGGACGGGACTCGAACCCGCGACCCCCGGCGTGACAGGCCGGTATTCTAACCGACTGAACTACCGCTGCGTATCGTTCGGGCTTGCACCCGATTGAAACTGGGATCTGAGCTTTCAAGCGCTACAGCGCGAAAGCCAGGAACAAAAAAGGCGACTTATCATCGCCTTTTCTGCTTGCCTCGAGCGTTCATGGGGCTCTTGGCGAAAGATGGCGCAGCGGACGGGACTCGAACCCGCGACCCCCGGCGTGACAGGCCGGTATTCTAACCGACTGAACTACCGCTGCGTATCGTTCAGGCTTGCGCCTGATTGAAACTGGGACCTGGCCTTTCGGCCTCAGACCGGTGCAAGCACCCATCTGGAATAAAATGGCGCGGCGGACGGGACTCGAACCCGCGACCCCCGGCGTGACAGGCCGGTATTCTAACCGACTGAACTACCGCCGCGCAGTGCTGGACTTGCGTCCTGTTTCTCTCTGCCAGAGGGCTTCTTGCAAAGCACCTTGGACCAGAAACGCTCTCAGGAAGTGGTGGGTGATGACGGGATCGAACCGCCGACCCTCTGCTTGTAAGGCAGATGCTCTCCCGGCTGAGCTAATCACCCCCGCGATGTTGCTTGTTGCGTTTGCTTCGCTGAGGCCGCGAAATTTACGCAGGTACCGATGCTAAGTCAATACCCCCATTGAAGTTTTTTTCAAAAAGGGCAAAAAAGGCAGCCTGATCGCGGGGCAAGCACGCCCCCCACAATCCAGACGCCCACAGCGTGGGAGCGGGCTTGCCCCGCGACAGGGCCGGGACAACCGACAAAAAAGGGCCTTTCGGCCCCTTTGTCTTACATCTCAACAGGTTACAGCTCAGGCGTAGATCATCTTGCGGGTCATCCCGCCATCGACCACGAACTCCTGGCCGGTGACAAACCCCGCCTGGCGCGACAGCAGCCACGCCACCAGCGCCGCCACGTCCTCCACCGTCCCTACCCGGCCAGCCGGATGCTGGGCATGGTCGGCGTCGCTCAGCGGCTCGGCGCGCCGCTGCGAGGGGTCACGGGCATCGATCCACCCCGGGCTCACGGCATTCACGCGGATCTCCGGCGCCAGGCTCATGGCCAGGGCATGGGTCAATGCGACCAGCCCGCCCTTGCTGGCAGCATAGGCTTCGGTATCCGGTTCGGATTGCCGGGCACGGGTGGAGGCCAGGTTGACGATCGCACCACCATGGGCGCGCAGGTAAGGTGCGCAGTGCTTGGCCAGCAGCATCGGGCCATTGAGGTTGACCGCCAGCACCCGATTCCATTGGGCCAGGGACAGACTCTCCAAAGTCTGGTTGTGCGGATTGGCGATCGCCGCATTGCACACCAGCGCATCCAGCCGGCCAAACTGCCCGAGCACCTCGGACACTCCAGCACTGACCTGGGCCTCGTCGGCCACATCCATGGTAATGAACCAGGCATTGTCACCCAGGGCCTTGGCAACCTTGGCACCACGCGGGCGGTCCAGGTCGCTGAGCACTACCTGCCAGCCCTCGCAGATCAACCAGGCAGCAATGCCCAGGCCGATGCCGCGGGCGGCACCGGTCACCAGGGCCACCCGACCATTATGGCCGGGCTCGCCACCCTTCCAGTCGATCACAGCGCCGCCAGGCCGCGGGCCAGATCGGCTTGCAGGTCGGCCACATCTTCCAGCCCGACCGCCACACGCACCAGGCTGTCGCGGATACCCGCCGCTTCACGCTCCTGCGGCGTCAGACGGCCGTGGGAGGTGGTTGCCGGGTGGGCGATGGTGGTCTTGCTGTCACCGAGGTTGGTGGTGATCGAGATCACCCGGGTGGCGTCGATGAAGCGCCAGGCGCCTTCCTTGCCGCCCTTCACCTCGAAGCTGACCACCGCGCCGAAGCCGCTCATCTGGCGCTTGGCCAGTTCATGTTGCGGATGGCTCGGCAGGCCGGCGTAGTGGACCTTCTCGACACCGTCCTGCTGCTCGAGCCACTCGGCCAGCGCCTGGGCGCTCTCGCAGTGGGCGCGCATGCGCAGCTTGAGGGTCTCCAGGCCCTTGGTGAAGACCCAGGCGTTGAAGGGGCTGAGGGTCGGGCCGGCGGTACGCAGGAAGCCCACGACTTCCTTCATCTGCTCGCTGCGACCGGCCACCACGCCGCCCATGCAACGGCCCTGGCCGTCAATGAACTTGGTCGCAGAGTGGAACACGATATCGGCACCGAGCTTGAGCGGTTGCTGCAAGGCCGGGGTGCTGAAGCAGTTGTCCACCACCAGCAGCGCGCCACGGGCGTGGGCGATTTCGGCCAGGGCGCTGATATCGACCAGCTCGGCCAGCGGATTGGACGGCGACTCGACGACCAACAGCTTGGTATTGGCCTTGATGGCTTTTTCCCAGCCGCCCAGGTCGACCAGCGGTACGTAGTCCACCTGCACGCCGAAACGCTTGAAGTACTTCTCGAACAGGCTGATGGTCGAGCCGAACACGCTCTGCGATACCAGCACATGGTCGCCGGCACTGCACAGCGACATGACCACGGCGAGAATCGCCGCCATGCCGGTGGAGGTGGCCACGGCCTGCTCGGCGCCTTCCATGGCCGCCAGGCGCTCCTCGAAGGCACGCACGGTCGGGTTGGTGTAGCGTGAATAGACGTTGCCAGGCGTTTCGCCAGCAAAGCGCGCGGCAGCGTCGGCAGCCGTGCGGAAAACATAACTGGAGGTCAGGAACAGCGCTTCGCTGTGCTCGGCCTCCGGTGTACGGTTCTGACCGGCGCGCACCGCCAGGGTGTCGAAACCGACACCCTCGAGGTCACTGTCCAGTCGACCGGCATCCCATTGTTCGGTCATGCCGTCGCTCCCAAATCAGTTGTTGTACAGGTCGATGATCGCGCTGACCGCCTGGGTCTTCACCTTGGCCAGGTCATTACGGGCCTGCTCGATGCGGTCGAGGTAGGCTTCGTCGATATCGCCGGTGACATACTCACCGTTGAACACCGCGCAATCGAAATGCTCGATCTTGATCTTGCCGCCACCGACCGATTCGATCAGGTCCGGCAGGTCCTGATAGATCAGCCAGTCGGCGCCGATCAACTCGGCCACCTGTTCGGTGGTACGGTTGTGGGCGATCAGTTCGTGAGCGCTCGGCATGTCGATGCCGTAGACGTTGGGGTAGCGTACCGCAGGGGCCGCGGAGCAGAAGTAGACGTTCTTGGCGCCGGCTTCGCGGGCCATCTGGATGATCTGCTTGCAGGTGGTGCCGCGCACGATCGAGTCATCCACCAGCATCACGTTCTTGCCGCGGAATTCCAGCTCGATGGCGTTGAGCTTCTGGCGCACCGACTTCTTGCGCGCGGCCTGGCCGGGCATGATGAAGGTACGGCCGATGTAGCGGTTCTTGACGAAACCTTCGCGGAACTTGACGCCCAGGTGGTTGGCCAGTTCCAGCGCCGCGGTGCGGCTGGTGTCGGGAATCGGGATGACCACGTCGATGTCGTGGTCCGGGCGCTCGCGCTGGATCTTCTCGGCGAGCTTCTCGCCCATGCGCAGGCGCGCCTTGTACACCGAGACACCGTCGATGATCGAATCCGGACGAGCCAGGTAGACGTGCTCGAAGATGCACGGCTGGAGTTTCGGGTTTTCCGCACACTGCTTGGTGAACATCTGGCCGCCTTCGGTGATGTACACCGCCTCACCCGGCGCCAGGTCGCGGATCAGGGTGAAGCCGAGCACGTCCAGGGCCACGCTTTCCGAGGCGATCATGTACTCGACGCCTTCGTCGGTGTGACGCTGGCCGAACACCACCGGGCGGATGCCGTTGGGGTCACGGAAGCCGACGATGCCGTAGCCGGTGATCATCGCTACCACCGCGTAGCCACCGACACAGCGGCTGTGCACGTGGGAAACGGCGGCGAAAACGTCCTCTTCGGTCGGCTGCAGCTTGCCGCGCACGGCCAGTTCGTGGGCGAACACGTTCAGCAGCACTTCGGAGTCGGAGTTGGTATTGACGTGGCGCAGGTCGGACTCGTAGATCTCCTTGGCCAACTGCTCGACATTGGTCAGGTTGCCGTTGTGCGCCAGGGTGATGCCGTACGGCGAGTTGACGTAGAACGGCTGGGCCTCTGCCGAGGTGGAGCTGCCAGCGGTCGGGTAACGCACATGGCCGATGCCGATGCTGCCCACCAGGCGCTGCATGTGGCGCTGCTGGAAGACATCGCGCACCAGGCCGTTATCCTTGCGCAGGAACAACCGGCCGTCGTGGCTGGTCACGATACCGGCAGCGTCCTGGCCGCGGTGCTGAAGCACGGTTAGCGCATCATACAGCGCCTGATTGACGTTCGACTTACCGACGATACCGACGATGCCACACATGCGACGCAACCCCTACTTTGATGAAACTTGAGTGAAGCGCGCTCAGGGCTTGGTCGGCCCGAGCAACTGCTCCTTGAACGGAAGGTCAACGGGTGCGCTGACCCCACTGGACATCCACTGGCCGCTGAACCCGAGTATGAGGTTCTTCGACCAATCGGCTACCAATAGAAATTGTGGTATCAGGCGCGATTCCTGCCACCACGGATCCTGTTGCACAGGCCCCAGGCTCAACAGCCCGACCGCCACCACCACCAGCAGCCCCCCGCGCGCGGCGCCGAAGGCCATGCCGAGGAAGCGATCGGTGCCGGACAGCCCGGTCACGCGAATCAGCTCGCCGATGAGGAAATTGAGCATCGCCCCGACCAGCAGCGTGGCGACGAAAAGAATGGCGCAGCCGGCAATGACCCGTGCGGACGGCATCTGGATATAGCTTTCCAGATACTGCGCAAGCGAGCCGCCGAACATCCAGGCCACCGCGCCGGCGACAATCCAGATGAGCAGGGACAAGGCTTCCTTGACGAAGCCGCGCTTGAGACTGATCAGTGAGGAAATGGCGATGATCGCGATGATCGCCCAATCAACCCAGGTAAATGCCACGGTGTTGCCTGCCGACGTTTGAGGCGGCGCATTTTACCAGAGCAAGGGGGCTTGGGGTAAGCGGAATGTCAGGTGTTTGAAGGGCTGCAGGCTGACTCCTGGGACAGCTTTGCAGGTTTGAAAACCATCGCGGGGCAAGCCCACTCCCACGCGACAGGTGGGAGCCGGTTTGCCCCGCGATGGAATGTCAACCACGCTCCGGCTGGAAACGCACGACGATGCCTTTCAGGTTCTGCTGGCGATTGATCACATCACGCAGGCGCTCGGCTTCTGCCCGCTCGATCAACGGCCCGACGAATACCCGATTCATGCCATCCGCCGAACGGATATAGGCGTTGTAGCCTTGGCTGCGCAGGGTCTTCTGCAGGTTCTCGGCACCGGCCCGATTGGACAGACTGGCCAGCTGGATCGACCAGCTCACCGGCAGGCCGTTGACGTCGATCTTCGAAGGTGCAGCGGGCTTGGCCGCGGCAGCAGCAGGCGCCAAACGGGGCTCGACCTTGGCTACCGCCGGAGGGGGTACCGAAGTCTGCGGTTTGGGCTGAGGCTGCGCCGCAGTCGGTGCCGGGGTGATCGGCTGGCTCGGCGTAGCTACCGGCGCCGTGGACTCATCAACCACCACTACAGGCTGGTCGCTCTGCTCCGGCAGCGGTTGTGGCTCCGGCACCTGGACAGGCTCTACCTGCACCTGAGGCAGATTGGGCATGGCCGGCGCTTCCGGCGCCTCGACACGCACCTGGCGCATCTCGTCCTCGCGGGTGAACAGCATCGGCAGGAAGATCACCGCCAGCGCCACCAGCACCAGCGCACCGACCATGCGCTGCTTCATCCCTTTATCCAGCACTGCCATCTACTCCATCCTCGGAAACCTGCCGTTCAAGCCAGGCCAGGGCCTCGCCAACGCAGAAAAACGAACCGAACAGCAGGATCTGGTCATCCGCCGTCGCCTGGGCGCACTGCCCTTCGAGGGCAGCTGCGACACTGGCGTAAGACTTCACTGACGCACCGAGGTTCGTCAAAGCATCCGCCAGCTCTGCGGCCGGGCGGCTGCGCGGCGTGTCCAGCGGCGCCACTGCCCAGTCGGCGACCTGGCCGCGCAGCGGCGCAAGCACGCCGGCCAGGTCCTTGTCGGCCAACAGGCCGAAGACCGCCAGACGTCGCCCCTTCACCGGGCGTGCCGCCAAGCGGCGGGCCAGGTACTCGGCGGCGTGTGGGTTATGGCCGACATCCAGCAACAACTCCACGCGCCTGCCCTGGAGCAGCAGCTCACGTCGGTCGAGACGGCCAGTGATACGAGTATCCAGCAAAGCCTGACGAACCTTGCCGGCATCCCACGGCAGCCCCGTCAGCAGGAAGGCCTGCAAGGCCAGGGCGGCATTCTCCATGGGCAGGTCGAGCAACGGCAGGTCACGCAGTTCAACGGGCGATCCGTCGAGCTGGCAACCACGCCAATGCCAGTGGTCAACGCTGCTATCCAGGTCGAAATCACGTCCACGCAGGAAGAACGGGCAATCCAGCTCACGCACCTTGTCCAGCAAAGGCTGCGGCGGATCAAGGTCACCGCACAGCGCCGGCTTACCCCGACGGAAGATTCCCGCCTTCTCGAAGGCTACCGACTCGCGGCTATCGCCCAGGTAATCGACGTGGTCGACGCCAATGCTGGTGACCAGCGACACGTCGGCATCCACCAGGTTGACTGCATCCAACCGGCCACCCAGGCCGACCTCAAGCACCACCGCATCCAACGCGGAGTGCTTGAACAACCAGAACGCCGCCAGGGTGCCCATCTCGAAATAGGTCAGCGAGATGTCGCCACGCGCCGCCTCCACCGCAGCGAACGCTTCGCACAGGCGCTCATCGCTGGCCTCCTGGCCGTCGATCAGCACCCGTTCGTTGTAACGCAGCAGATGCGGCGAACTGTACACCCCGACCCTTAGCCCCTGCGAGCGCAGCAACGCGGCCATGAAGGCGCAGGTCGAGCCCTTGCCGTTGGTGCCGGTCACCGTGACCACACGGGGCGCCAGCGTGCCCAGCCCCAGGCGCGCAAGCACCTGTTGCGAGCGCTCCAGGCCCATGTCGATGGCCGAGGGGTGCAACTGTTCGAGGTAGGCGAGCCAGTCGCCCAGGCTGCGCTGGTTCATCACGCGACCGCGGCGACCTCTTTGGCCGCTTCAGGGGTCGGCTGGCCGGTCATCTGCGCCAGCAGGCGGGCCAGGCGCGGACGCAGCTCGTCACGGGAAATGATCAGGTCGATGGCACCGTGCTCCAGCAGGAACTCGCTGCGCTGGAAGCCTTCCGGCAGCTTCTCGCGCACGGTCTGCTCGATAACCCGCGGGCCGGCAAAGCCGATCAGCGCCTTCGGCTCGCCGACAATCACGTCGCCAAGCATCGCCAGGCTGGCGGAAACGCCGCCGTAGACCGGGTCGGTCAGTACCGAGATGAACGGGATGCCTTCTTCGCGCAGGCGCGCCAGCACGGCGGAGGTCTTGGCCATCTGCATCAGCGAGATCAGCGCTTCCTGCATGCGCGCGCCGCCGGAAGCGGAGAAGCAGACCATCGGGCAGCGGTTTTCCAGTGCGTAGTTGGCAGCGCGCACGAAACGCTCGCCGACGATGGCGCCCATCGAGCCGCCCATGAAGGAGAACTCGAAGGCGCTGACCACGATCGGCATGCCCATCAGGGTGCCGCTCATGGAGATCAGCGCGTCCTTCTCGCCGGTCTGCTTCTGCGCGGCGGTCAGGCGGTCCTTGTACTTCTTGCCGTCACGGAACTTCAGGCGGTCGACCGGCTCCAGGTCGGCGCCCAGTTCGGCGCGACCTTCTGGATCGAGGAAGATATCGATGCGCGCGCGGGCGCCGATACGCATGTGATGGTTGCACTTAGGGCAGACGTCGAGGGTCTTTTCCAGCTCCGGGCGATACAGCACGGCTTCGCAGGACGGGCACTTGTGCCACAGTCCTTCCGGCACCGAGCTCTTCTTCACCTCGGAACGCATGATCGAAGGGATCAGTTTGTCTACCAACCAGTTGCTCATGCTTGCTTTCTCCAGTATTGGCCGGGGAGACCTTTGCGGCCCCGCCCTGCCCTTGAGCTCAAATTCTTCTGTAAAGCGACGACGGGCCGACCTCGGGCCGCCCCACCTCCAATTCTTCCCCGGCACGCCCCGCGCTCTGGCGCGGCCTGGCAGCACCGGGCTGCGAAAGCTATGGACGATGGCGCGCGGCCAGCCGTCACATCCGCGTTCACGCGCGCTTGACCGCCTGCATGAAGGCTTCGATCCTTGCCGCATCCTTGATGCCCTTGGCCTGCTCCACGCCGCCGCTGACGTCCACCGCGTACGGGCGCACCTGGCGAATGGCCTCGGCGACGTTGTCGGCCGACAGGCCACCGGCAAGGATTATCGGCTTGCTCAGGTGTTGCGGAATCAGCGACCAGTCGAACGCCTCGCCGGTTCCTCCCGGCACGCCCGGCACATAGGCATCCAGCAAGATGCCGCGAGCGCCAGCGTAGTGCCGACAGGCGGCCTCCAGGTCATCCCCCGGGCGCACCCGCAGGGCCTTGATCCAGGGGCGGTGGTAGCCCTCGCAATCGGCCGGGGTTTCATCGCCGTGGAACTGTAGCAGGTCCAGGGAAACCACTTCGAGGATCTCGTTGAGCTCGCAGCGCGAGGCGTTGACGAACAGCCCCACGGTGGTCACGAACGGCGGCAGCGCGTCGATGATCGCACGCGCCTGACGCACGTCCACCGCCCGCGGGCTTTTCGCATAGAAGACGAAACCGAGGGCGTCGGCGCCGGCCTCGACCGCGGCCAGGGCATCCTCGATGCGGGTAATCCCGCAGATCTTGCTGCGAACATTGCTCATGGACAGCGAACCTTGAGTGATCGGGAAAGCGTCGATGGTAGCAAATGACCTGTGCCCCGTCAGTCCGCCAGCGCCTCGTAGCCAGTAAGAAAGTGTGGGCCGATGTAACGCTGCGGCAGCGCGTATTCTTCCGGGTATTCCACCTGCACCAGGTAAAGACCGTAAGGGTGCGCGGTTACCCCGCCGTCACGGCGGTTGCGCCCTTCCAGCACCTCGCGGGCCCACTCCACCGGACGCTCGCCGGCACCGATGGTCATCAGCACGCCGGCAATGTTGCGCACCATGTGGTGCAGGAACGCGGTGGCACGCACATCCAGCACGATCATCCGCCCATGCCGGGTCACACGCAGGTGGTGGATGTGCTTGATCGGCGACTTGGCCTGGCACTGGCTGGCGCGGAAGGCGCTGAAGTCATGGGTGCCCAGCAGGTATTGCGCGGCCTCGGCCATGCGCTCGACGTCCAGCGGGCGGTGGTTCCAGGTGACTTCCTCGGCCAGGTGCGCCGGACGGATCGGGTCGTTGTAGATCACATAGCGGTAGCGCCGCGCGGTGGCCTTGAAGCGGGCATGGAAGTGCGCAGGCATGGGCGCCGACCAGACCACGCTGATGTCGTGGGGCAGGTTGAAGTTGGTGCCCAGGGTCCAGGCGCGCTCGTCGCGCACGGCGCGGGTGTCGAAATGCACGATCTGCCCGCAGCCATGGACGCCGGCATCGGTGCGCCCGGCGCAGATCACCGAGATAGGTTCGTTGGCCACCGTCGACAGCGCCTGTTCCAGGGCCTGCTGGACACTCGGCACGCCGCTGGCCTGGCGTTGCCAGCCGCGATAGCGCGAACCTTTGTATTCCACGCCCAAAGCGATGCGGGTGTAGCCTTCGGCAGCCGATTCGGCGGCGGCGGTATCGATGATGTCCAAGAGCGGCAAACCTGATGATGAAACGAAAGGCGGGAGTATACCGGCAAACCGTGCAGGGGCCGAAATGATCGCGGGGCAAGGCCGCTCCCACGTCTTGCGTGAAAGCAGGCTTGCCCCGCGATGTACAGCTTTGCGTCAGACCAGGCGTGAGAGCATCTCGTTGGCTTCCTGGCGTTGGCTGTCGTCACCGTCCTTGACTACTTCGTCGAGGATGTCACGGGCGCCCTGATGGTCGCCCATGTCGATGTAGGCGCGGGCCAGGTCGAGCTTGGTGGCCACCTCGTCGGCGCCGGAGAAGAAGTCGAAGTCCAGGTCGTCCAGCGGCTCGGGCTCCAGCGCAGCGTCCTCGGCGGTGAACGATGGCTGCGCAACCGATGGGGTCTCGAGGTTCTGCGACAGCTTGTCGAGCTCGGCGTTGACGTCGTCCAGCTCCGAGGCGAAGTTCTTCGCCGCCGGCGAGTCGTCGTCCAGCGACAGCGACAGGTCGAAGTCGTCGGGCAGCTCCAGCTCGGAAATCGGATCGAACTCCGGAATGGCCTCGAAGGCCGCCAGCTCGGCCGCCACGTCCACCGGGGCTTCCTCGCTGCCGGTCGGAGCCACCGGGTCTTCGGCGACATCCAGGTCGAATTCGGCCAAGTCGTCGACATTTTGCGGTGTCGCCTGCGCCTGGGCGAGCAGTGCCTCGAAGTCGTCGTCGGCATCGGTTTCGGCAACGGCGGGTGCAGCCTCGGCCTCGGGCGCCTCGACGACCAGGTCCTCGAGACCGGCCATGTCGAGGTGGTCATCTGCCGGCAGGTCATCGTCCAGGCTCAGGTCGAAGGCACTGTCCAGATCGCCCTCTTCGACCACAGGCTCAGGCTCTGGCTCGGCCGCCACGACCGGCTCCACGACGAGTTCCGGCGCGCTTTCACCCAGCTCCAGCTCCTTGTCCTGCAGGAGATCCTGGACATACTGCTCATCCAACTCGGCTGCCAGGGCCGCGGCCCCGGCAGCGCCTGCCGCCACCGCCGCGACACCCAGCATGGCCGGGAAGCGCTCCTTGAGCGCGGCGACCTCGGCCTGGTTCGTGTCGTTGACCGCCAGCTTGCGTTCCTGGCCAGCGAACGCGTCCTGGTCGCCCTGACGTGCGTAGACTTCCATCAACTTAAGGCGCAGATCGCTGCGCTGCGGCTCGGAGGCCACCGCCGCTTCGAGCAGGTCGGCGGCGTGGTTGAGGCGACCACGGACCAGGCTTTCATCCACCTCGGCCAGCAACGCCGCGCGCGGATCAGCCGCCGGAGCAACGACGTCGGCAGGCACCGCAGGTTTTTCTGCCGCAACGGCCGCAGCGGCCGAGGCCGCCACTACCGCAGGCGACAGGGTCACGCTTGGCGCCGACACATCCAGACCTTCAAAACTGCTCGGCGGCAGGTCCAGGTCCGGGCCACGCTCACCATCCTCGGCCAGCGCACGGGCCATGCGCAGGTGTTTTTCAGCTTCCTGCTGGGCTTTGCGCTTGCGGGCCAGAAGCAGCAACAGCAACAGCAGCACCAGGAATGCGGAACCGGCAATCAAGCCCAGCAACAGCGGGTTGCCCAGCAGTTGGTCGAGCATGCCCGGCTCTTCGCTGGCCGATGCCTCGGCTGCCGCGTCTTGTGGCGCGGTGTCGGCCGCGGCAGGCGCCGGGGCGACCACCGGCTCGGCAGGGGTCAATTGCGCGTTCACCGCAGGTTGCGCCGGAGCCGGCTCGCCCGGCAGCGCCGCTGCCGGTGCCTGTGGCGCCGCGGCGCCCTGGGCCTCCAGACGCGCCAGCTGGTCGTTCTTCAGCTCGATCAGGCGCTGCAGCTTGTCCAGCTGGCTCTGCAGGTCGGCCATGCGGCTCTTGAGTTCATCGTTGTCGCGCCGGCTGGTGTCGAGGCTTTCCTGGGCCACGGCAAGCTTGTCGCCCAGCGCCTTGGCCTCGCCGGCCGCGCCCTTGCCGCCCGGAGCCACCAGGCGCAGGTTGTCGCCCTGGGCGATGCGCGCGGGGGCCGCGCCAGCCTCGCCACGGCGGGTGGCATCCAGCTGCCGTGCACGCGGACCGAGGCGGCGGCCTTCGCGCCAGGCGGCGTACTGCTCGGCGACTTCGCGGTTGGCCTGGGCCTGGGGAATGCTCTGCACCTGCTGCTGATCGGGCAGGCGCAGCACCTGGCCGGTCTTGAGCTGGTTGATGTTGTTGCCGATGAAGGCATCCGGGTTCAGCGCCTGGATGGCCAGCATGGTCTGCTGGATCGAGCCGCCGTTGGTATTGCGCGCGGCGATCTGCCAGAGAGTGTCACGGCGCTTGGTGGTGTAGCTACCCGCACTGACAGCCGGGTTGATGCCCGCCGGGGCCGGTTGGCTGCCCTGGGCCTGGGCTTGGTCGAGCAGCACGCTGTAGTCGCGCAGCAGGCGGCCCTGGGGCCACATGACCTGGACCAGGAACTTGACCACCGGCTCCGGCAGCGCCTTGCTGGAAGTGACCCGCAGCACGCTCTTGCCGTTGGGGTTGATCACTGGCGTGAAGGTGAGGTCTTCGAGATAAGGCGGGAAGGCCACCCCGGCCTTGGCGAACTCTTCCGGCGACGCCAGGCTTGGCGCCATTTCCGCCGCGGAGAGGTCGCGCACGTCGAGCAGTTCGATCTCGGCATCCAGCGGCTGGTTCTGCGCCGACTTGAGGGTCAGCTCACCCAACCCCAGAGCGTTCGCCACCCCGGACGACAGCGCCGAGGCTGCCGCGATGGCCAGAACCAGTTTGCGAATTCGAAGCATGAACTCTTCCCTTGTATGAAACGTCCCGAAAACCCTGGTGCGGTGCAGGACAAAATAGCTCGCAGTATCTTTTACGCCATGTGTTTTATCAACAATTGTGCCGCCTGCACGGCGTTCAGCGCCGCGCCCTTGCGCACATTGTCGGTGGTCAGCCAGAGATTGAGCTGCTGGTCTTCATCGACACCGTGGCGTACACGTCCAACATAGACCACGTCCTGGCCCACCGCGTCACCCACAGGCGTCGGATAATCACCCGGCTCGACCAGCTCGATGCCGTCGGCAGCCTCCAGCGCGGCGTTGACGGCCACCAGGTCGACCGGATTACGGCTTTGCACGGCGACACTGAAGCTATCGCCGAAAAACACCGGGACTTGAATGCAGGTCACGGAAATCTTCAGTTGCGGCAGGTCCAATACCTGACGCAGTTCGTTCACCAGACGGCGCTCTACATTGGTGTGGCCTTGTTCATCGGGTGTCCCGACCTGAGGGAGCAGGTTGAAGGCGACCTGGCGATCGAAGAAGCGCGGCTCCAGAGGGCGTGCGTTGAGCAGTTCGGCGGTCTGCCGGGCGAGCTCGCTGACGGCCTCCCTGCCCTGCTCCGAAACTGCCAGGCAGGCATTGACCTGAACGCGCTCGATATCGAGCAAACCCTTGAGCGGCGCCAGCGCCACCGCCAGGGCCACTGCGCCGGCGCTCGGGCTGGTGATCAGTGCGGGCTGTGCGAGTTCGGTGATGCGCTCGCCGTTGGCTTCCGGGACCAACGCGGTGGCGCCGTCCAGGGCGCCGGACAGGTCGATCACCGCGCAACCGGCGGCGATGGCTTTCGGCGCGAAGCTGCGGCTGACGGCTGGGCTGGCGGCGAAGAAGACCAGCCTGACCTGGGAGAAATCGAAGTTGTCCACTTCACGGACCTTCAGTTTCTTGCCCGCGAACATGACACTACTGCCGGCGGATTCCATGCTGGCCAGCAGGTGCAGGGTGGAGACCGGGAAGGCAACTTCCTCGAGGATCTGGACGAGGGATTCACCTACTGTGCCGGTGGCGCCGATTACGGCTACGTCCAGGGCTTTGGGGGTCATGAGATCGGTTCCTTTTCCAGGGGGTACGGCGGGGGAGCGGCACTTTACTTGGATTGTGGGGTGGGAGGTAGGGGCGGATTCGGATTCGGATTCGGATTCGGATTCGGATTCGGATTCGGATTCGGATTCGGATATCAGGGTGTTGGTTTTTATTTTTTAGGCGCATTCGGAGATGATGTCGACATCTAGTCACCTTTCCGCCCTTACGGCGGGTCCCTTTTTGAAGGATCAAAAAGGAACCAAAAAATCCTGGCGGTATGACTCACCCACATGGGTTACAAATCAGTTCACGCACATAGGTAACAGTCTTTAACTGGCAGGGTCGGTTTTCGAGGATCTGACCATGCCTTGGCGAGAGCTGAAACCTATGGACCTTAAAATGCTTTTCATTGCGGATTACCTGCAGGGGCCGCCCAGCTTCAGCGCCCTGTGCCAGGCCTACGAGATCAGCCGAAAGACCGGCTACAAATGGGTCGAGCGATATGAGAAAGAGGGGCCTTCGGGGCTGGAAGAACGCAGCCGCCGCCGGTTGAACCAGGATTGGGTCGTACCCGCCGCAGTTCGCGAAGCCATCATCGAATTACGCAGTCGAGGCGAAACGGAACCGGGGCCGAAAAAGATCCAGGCTGCGCTACAGGAGCGTTTCCCTGATCAGGCGCCGCCCTCGAAGACAGCGATCTACAACATCCTCAAGAAAGCCCAATTGGTCAAACCACGCCGCTTACGTCAGCGTGTAGCGGTCTATCCCAAGCCCCTGGAGAAGGCCGAGTCGCCTAACCAGCTGTTCAGTGCGGACTACAAAGGTCAATTTCTGACAGGTGCAGGCGTCTGGTGCTATCCGCTGACGATCATGGATCACGCCAGTCGTTTCCTGCTCGCCTGCCACAGCATGCCCAATACCAACCTGCTGGAAACCCAGGCCGTTTTCACCCAAGTGTTCCGAGAGAATGGTTTGCCTGAGCGGATTCGTACCGATAACGGTGTGCCGTTTGCCAGTAAGGGGCGTGCGGGACTTTCTCAGCTGTCGATCTGGTGGCTGCGTCTAGGCATCATTCCCGAGCGCATTGCGCCTGGTCGGCCTGAACAAAATGGCCGCCACGAGCGCATGCATCGAACGCTCAAAAGCACGCTCCCATCGCCGCCGGCAGTGGCCTGGGAGGCTCAACAACGGCACTTTGATCGCTTTCGGCAGCACTACAATCACGAGCGCTTGCATGAAGCGCTGAAGCAGAAAACACCGGCGTCTTGCTACCAGCCATCTCCACGCCCATTCCCTGAAAAGCTCCCCGAAATGACCTATCCCAGTCATATCGAGAGCTTGCCGGCTGATAGCTCCGGCATCATCAATCGCCGGGGCTTGAGGATCTACGTAGGTTATGTGCTCAAGCACCAGACCATTGGACTGGAGCAGGTTGGGGATGGCGTCTGGGATGTTATTTTCGGTCCCATCATCCTTGGCAGAGTCGATGTGCGGGATGCCACTGATGGTTATGTAACACTCAAGGTGTTGTCACCTATGTGAGTGAACTTTTGTGTAACCCATGTGGGTGATCCGTACATGGCTCCATTCATACGGCCCCTACGCTTCGCTCCGGGGTTCCCTCGCTCCGTTCTTGCTCCCGTGGGTACCGCGCTGTACGCCCCATCCTGGGGCGCAGCGCTCGACGGCCATCCATGGCCGTCGCCCCACTACGCAAGAACTCCACTCGGCCTCCTGAAGTCGCAATCGGTGGCGCCTGAACTATCGCGCACTTAGAAGCAAGATCAAGAGCAGATCAAGAGCAGATCAAGAGCAGATCAAGAGCAGATCAAGAGCAGAGATTTTTGTTTGTTAGTGGATGTTATGTTGTTTTTCATTACGCCATCGCGGTGCAAGCCCGCTCCCACGTTGAATAACTTAGTCAAACTATGGTGGGAGCGGGTTTGCCCCGCGGTGTTTATCTAGAGTTCCCACGATGGCAACTAGAGACTAGCTGCGTTAGTGCAGGCGCCGCCCGTAACTTCGCGACTTCAGGAGGCCGAACGCAGGTCTTGCGGAGGGAGGTGACGGGCATGGATGCCCGTCAAGCGCTGCGCCCCAGGATGGGGTGTTCAGCGCGGTCCTCCCGGGAGCAAGGCCGGAGTGAGGGAACCCGGAGCGAAGCGGAGGGCCGGATGAATGGAGCGAGGATTTTTTGGTTCCTTTTTGATCCTTCAAAAAGGGACCCGCCGTAAGGGCGGAAAGGTGAATAAGCGTCAACATCTCAAATGAATGCGCATAAAAAAATCAAAACAACCAACAACCAATCTAGCACCAATAAAAAAACCCGCATCACTCTCGCAACACGGGTCCTTCAAAATCCAAACTCAAACCACCCAGATCACCGCTCCAGCAGAATCCGCAACATCCGCCGCAGCGGCTCCGCAGCCCCCCACAGCAACTGGTCACCAACGGTGAAGGCCCCGAGGTACTGCGACCCCATGTTCAGCTTGCGCAAACGCCCGACCGGCACGTTCAGGGTCCCGGTCACCTGGGTAGGGCTCAGCTCCTGCATACTGATCTCACGCTGATTCGGCACCAGCTTCACCCAAGGGTTGTGCTGGCTGATCATGCCTTCGATATCCGCCAAAGGCACATCCTTGTTCAGCTTGATGGTCAGCGCCTGGCTATGGCAACGCATGGCGCCAATCCGCACGCAGATGCCATCGACCGGGATCGGGCTCTTGAAGCGCCCGAGGATCTTGTTGGTCTCGGCCTGGGCCTTCCACTCTTCGCGGCTCTGGCCGTTCGGCAGTTCCTTGTCGATCCACGGGATCAGGCTGCCGGCCAGCGGCACGCCGAAGTTGTCGGTCGGGAAGCCTTCGCCACGCATGGCCTCGGCCACCTTGCGATCGATGTCGAGGATGGCGCTGGCCGGGTTGGCCAGGTCGTCGGCGACCGCCGCGTGAATACCGCCCATCTGCTTGATCAGCTCACGCATGTTCTGCGCGCCGGCACCGGAAGCCGCCTGATAGGTCATGGCACTCATCCACTCGACCAGGCCGGCTTCGAACAGGCCGCCCAGCCCCATCAGCATCAGGCTGACGGTGCAGTTGCCGCCGATGTAGTTCTTGGTGCCCGCATCCAGCTGCTGGTCGATGACCTTGCGGTTGACCGGGTCAAGAATGATCACCGCGTCGTCCTGCATGCGCAGGGAGGAGGCCGCGTCGATCCAGTAACCCTGCCAGCCGGCTTCGCGCAGCTTGGGGAATACTTCGTTGGTGTAGTCGCCGCCCTGGCAGGTGAGGATGACGTCGAGGGTCTTGAGCTCTTCGATGTTGTAGGCATCCTTGAGCGGCGCAATGTCCTTGCCCACCGCCGGACCTTGGCCACCGACATTGGAGGTGGTGAAGAACACCGGCTCGATCAGGTCGAAGTCCTGCTCTTCGAGCATCCGCTGCATAAGCACGGAACCGACCATTCCACGCCAACCGATCAGACCTACACGTTTCATCGCAACTACACCTTTGCTAAAAGTGGGCCGCCACCGGGAGTTTTGGGTGGCGGGCCAGAGAGATTACAGATTCCGCAGCGCTGCGACTACTGCGTCGCCCATTTCCTGCGTACCGACCTTGCGGCAACCTTCGGAGAAGATGTCACCAGTGCGCAGGCCCTGGTCCAGCACCAGGCTCACCGCCTGCTCGATCGCCTCGGCGGCGGCCGTCTGGTTGAAGCTGTAGCGCAGCATCATCGACACCGAGAGAATGGTCGCCAGCGGGTTGGCGATGCCCTGCCCGGCGATGTCCGGCGCCGAGCCGTGGCACGGCTCGTACATGCCCTTGTTGTCGGCATCCAGCGACGCCGACGGCAGCATGCCGATGGAACCGGTGAGCATGGAAGCTTCATCCGACAGGATGTCGCCGAACATATTGTCGGTCACCACCACGTCAAACTGCTTGGGCGCGCGCACCAGCTGCATGGCGGCGTTGTCGACGTACATGTGGCTCAGCTCGACGTCCGGGTAGTCCTTGGCCACTTCCTCCACCACTTCACGCCACAGCTGGCTGGAAGCCAGGACGTTGGCCTTGTCCACCGAACACAGTTTCTTGCCGCGTACACGGGCCATGTCGAAGCCGACGCGGGCGATGCGGCGCACTTCGCTTTCGCTGTACGGCAGGGTGTCGTACGCCTGGCGCTCGCCGCCTTCCAGCTCGCGCTGGCCGCGTGGCGCGCCGAAGTAGATGCCGCCGGTCAGCTCGCGGACGATAAGGATGTCCAGGCCAGCGACGATCTCTGGCTTGAGCGACGAGGCGTCGGCCAACTGCGGGTAAAGGATGGCCGGGCGCAGGTTGGCGAACAGGCCCAGTTGCGAACGGATCTTCAGCAAGCCGCGCTCCGGGCGGATGTCACGCTCGATCTTGTCCCACTTCGGACCGCCCACGGCGCCCAGCAGAACCGCGTCAGCATGGCGCGCACGCTCCAGGGTCTCGTCGGCCAGCGGCACGCCGTGCTTGTCGATGGCCGCACCACCGATCACGTCGTGGGTGAGGCTGAAGCCGAGCTGGAACTTGTCGTTGGCCAGTTCCAGCACCTTGACCGCCTCGGCCATGATTTCCGGACCGATGCCATCACCTGGGAGAATCAGAATCTGCTTGCTCATGCTTTCCTCTATCCAATCAAGCGGCGCGCCCTGTCGGCGCGCCGATAAACTCAGTGTCCAACGGACCTCATCGCGGGGAAAGCCCGCTTCCACGCGTGGTGATGAGGCCTTCGATCAATCGCGGAACAACCACGGCTGGCTGGCGCGGTGCTTGCCCTCGAACGCCTTGATCGCGTCGCTGTCCTGCAGGGTCAGGCCGATATCGTCCAGGCCGTTGAGCAGGCAGTGCTTGCGGAATGCATCGATCTCGAACTTCAGCACTTTTCCGTCCGGACGGGTCACGGCCTGGGCGTCGAGGTCGATGGTCAACTGGTAACCCGGGTTGGCCTCGACCTGCTTGAACAGCTCGTCGACTTCGGCGGCGTCGAGAATGATCGGCAACAGGCCATTCTTGAAGCTGTTGTTGAAGAAGATGTCGGCGAAGCTCGGCGCGATCACGCTGCGGAAACCGTACTCATCGAGTGCCCACGGAGCATGCTCGCGGCTAGAGCCGCAACCGAAGTTCTCCCTCGCCAGCAACACGCTGGCTCCTTGGTAACGCGCATGGTTGAGCACGAAATCCTGGTTCAACGGGCGCTTGCTGTTGTCCTGGTATGGTTGGCCGACGTCAAGGTAGCGCCACTCGTCGAACAGGTTGGGACCGAAGCCAGTGCGCTTGATCGACTTGAGAAACTGCTTGGGAATGATCTGATCGGTGTCGACGTTGGCTCGATCCAAAGGTGCGACAATACCAGTATGCTGGGTAAAGGCTTTCATGCTGCGCTCCCTTGGATCAACTCGCGGACATCGATGAAGTGGCCGGTCACTGCGGCGGCGGCGGCCATGGCCGGGCTGACCAGGTGGGTACGGCCACCGGCGCCCTGGCGACCTTCAAAGTTGCGGTTGGAAGTGGACGCGCAGTGCTCGCCGCTTTCCAGGCGGTCCGGGTTCATCGCCAGGCACATCGAGCAACCTGGTTCACGCCACTCGAAACCGGCCTCGAGGAAAATCTTGTCCAGCCCTTCGCGCTCCGCTTGGGCCTTGACCAATCCCGAGCCCGGCACCACCAGCGCCTGCTTGATGTTGGCGGCGACCTTGCGGCCCTTGGCGATCTCAGCAGCTGCGCGCAGGTCTTCGATGCGCGAGTTGGTGCACGAGCCGATGAACACGCGGTCAAGCTGGATATCGGTGATCGCCTGGTTCGCAGCCAAGCCCATGTACTTGAGGGCGCGCTCGATCGAGCCACGCTTGATCAAGTCGGGCTCGGCGGCCGGATCAGGCACGCGCTGATCGACGGCCAACACCATCTCCGGCGAGGTGCCCCAGCTCACCTGTGGCTTGATCTGCGCGGCGTCGAGTTCGACCACGGTGTCGAACACTGCGTCGGCGTCAGAGACCAATCCTTTCCAGGTCTCGATGGCCTGCGTCCACTGCTCGCCCTTTGGCGCGTAGGGACGGCCCTCGACGTAGTTGACGGTGGTATCGTCGACCGCGACCAAGCCCACACGGGCACCGGCCTCGATGGACATGTTGCAGATGGTCATGCGACCTTCCATGGACAAGTCGCGGATCGCGCTGCCGGCAAACTCCATGGCATGGCCGTTACCGCCGGCGGTGCCGATCTTGCCGATCACGGCGAGGACGATGTCCTTGGCGGTGACACCGGCGGGCAATTGGCCTTCGACGCGCACCAGCATGTTCTTCATCTTCTTGGCCACCAGGCACTGTGTGGCGAGCACGTGCTCGACCTCGGAGGTGCCGATGCCATGGGCCAGGGCACCGAACGCGCCATGGGTGGAAGTATGCGAATCACCGCAGACCACGGTCATGCCCG
Source organism: Pseudomonas sp. PONIH3 (assembly GCF_002934345.1). Classification (NCBI taxonomy): domain Bacteria; kingdom Pseudomonadati; phylum Pseudomonadota; class Gammaproteobacteria; order Pseudomonadales; family Pseudomonadaceae; genus Pseudomonas; species Pseudomonas sp. PONIH3. Next base: position 5,559,502 of record NZ_CP026386.1, on the reverse strand, counting down.
GCAAGGTCGCGCCCTGCTCCGGGCTGATGACGTGCACGATACCCTGACGCTCGTCATTCATCTTGAATTCGACGATGCCATATTCGTCACAGTTCTCATCAAGGGTCTGCACCTGAAGGCGCGAAACCTGGTCGGCGATGGCCTCGATACCGCCTTTACGCTCAGGCGTGGTCGGCACGTTGTGGTCAGGGGTGGCAATGTTGGCATCGATGCGCCATGGCTGGCGGCTGGCCAGGCGCAGGCCTTCGAAAGCCTGGGGCGAGGTCACTTCGTGGATGATATGACGGTCGATGTAGATCAAGGACGAGCCGTCATCGCGGCGCTTGACCTCATGAGCTTCCCAAAGTTTGTCGTAGAGCGTTTTACCAGCCATCAGACTGTTCCTCATCAGCGTCTTTCTATGCCAAAGACCCCTTGGCTTGTACGGACGATGCTATGGCGTTAAATTGAATAACTCAAATTCATAATTTTCATGCTTTGCATAACCATCAGGAATTCAAATCAGATGGACTTGGCCAACCTCAGCGCCTTCATCGCCATTGCCGAAACCGGCAGTTTTTCCGGCGCCGGCGAGCGTCTGCATCTGACACAACCCGCTATCAGTAAACGCATCGCCGGGCTGGAACAACAATTGGATGTGCGGCTTTTCGATCGGCTGGGCCGTGAAGTGAACCTCACCGAAGCTGGCCGCGCGTTGCTGCCAAGGGCCTATCAGATCCTCAACGTGCTCGATGATACGCGACGCGCATTGACCAATCTGACGGGTGAAGTGGGAGGTCGACTAACCCTGGCAACTAGCCACCATATCGGTTTACATCGACTCCCCCCGGTATTACGGGCTTTCACCCGGCAACACCCCGAAGTAGCGCTGGATATTCAGTTCATGGATTCAGAAGCTGCCTACGATGAAATTCTCCATGGCCGCGCTGAGATTGCCGTTATTACCCTGGCCCCAGAACCTCACCATCTGATCAGGGCGACTCAAGTCTGGAATGACGCCCTCGACTTCGTCGCCTCGCCGGAGCACCCGCTGGCCAGCAACGGCGGAGTCAGCCTGGCTGACGTGGCGCGCCACCCGGCGGTGTTCCCCGGCGGCAATACCTTCACACACCATATTGTCCAGCGCCTGTTCGAAAGCCAGGGCCTGGTGCCGAATATCGCCATGAGCACCAATTATCTGGAAACCATCAAGATGATGGTGTCGATCGGCCTGGCCTGGAGTGTGCTGCCACGTACTATGCTCGATGAGCAGGTTGCGCCCATCGCACTGCCCGGCATACAGCTGTCGCGCCAGCTAGGCTACATATTGCACACGGAGCGCACGCTATCGAATGCGGCCAGGGCCTTCATGGCGCTGCTCGACAGCGACGCCGGGGCTGCCTGACCGGTCGCAGGCACGGCATTCTCTCTCCACAAGGACGCGTTTCCGCCAAAGGTCTGGTATCGATGCCCAAATCAGCAAACCGCTTTCCGCGCCTGCCCCGTATTCCCGCGGCCGACCCACAGGAGTCGGAACAGGCCTGGCAGAACGCTCCCCAGTTGCTGGCCGCGCTCAACGCCGCGCGCCTGGGGGCTTGGCTGTGGGATATCGAGAGTGGCCGGGTGAGCTGGTCGCGGGGCACCCAGGCGCTGTTCGGCTTCGACCCGCAACGGCCGCTGCCCAACGACATCGATTACCTCGACCTGCTGCCCGAGGAGGATCGCGCCCGGACGCGCCAGGCGTTCCAGGCCGTGGTCAATGGCGAACCGGTCGAGCAGGCCATGCGCCATCGCATCCGCTGGCCCGATGGCAGCGTGCACTGGCTGGAAATCAACGGCAGCCTTACCCACGATCCCCATGGCCGCCCGCAGATGATCGGGGTGATCCGCGAGATCAGCCGCCAGCGCGAGCGCGAAACCGCGCTGATCCATTCGGAGAAGCGCTTCGCCACCCTGTTCCACCTCAGCCCCAACGCCATCCTCCTGACTCGCCGCCATGACGGCCTGATCATCGAGGTCAACCAGCACTTCGAGCACATGTTCGGTTGGCCGGGCGCTCAAGTAGTGGGCAAGACAAGCGTCGAACTGGGCCTGTGGGTCAACCCCGAGCAACGTCACCAGGTGCTGGAAGCCACCCGCGCCGGTAGCGGCCCACTGACCCTCGAGGTGCAGTTCCGCGCCACCAACGGCAAGATTCACGATGGCATTCTCTGTACCCAAGGCATCGAACTCGAAGGTGGCACCTACCTGATCAGCACCTTTGTCGATACCACCGAGCGCAAACGCGCCGAACAGGCGCTCAAGGACAGCCAGGAGCGTCTCGATCTGGCCCTGGACTCGGCCCAGCTGGGTACCTGGGACTGGCACATCCCCAGCGGCATGCTCTACGGTTCGGCCCGCGCCGCGCAACTGCACGGGCTGGACCCAGTGCCCTTCCACGAATCGTTCGAGGCCTTTTTCGAAGGCGTGCCCGAGCACGAACGCAGCGTCATGCGCCAAGCCTATCGCAGCCTGCGCGAAGGACCGGCGGGCAATTACCAGATCACCTATCGCGTACAGCTCGACAACGGTGCCTCGCGCTATATCGAAAGCCGCGCCCGTCTATACCGCGACGAACAGGGCAACCCGCTGCGCATGGCCGGCACTTTGCTCGACATCACCGACCAGGTGGAGCGCGAGCAGCGTCTGACGGCCTCAGAGGAAAAGTTCGCCAGCCTGTTCCAGGTCAGCCCCGACCCCATCTGCGTGACCCGCCAGGACAGCGGTCAGTTCATCGAGATCAACCCGGCCTTCAGCCAGACCTTTGGCTGGGCCCCGGAGCAGATCCTCGGCCACACCGCCGAGGAAATCGGCCTGTGGGCCGAGTCGGCCGAACGTGCCCAGCGCATCGAGCGGGTGATCCGCGACCAGGCCCTGAGCAATGTGGCGGTGGTGGTCAATCACCGCAACGGCACGCCGCTGACCTGCGTGATCTCCAGCCGCCTGATCAGCGTAGACAGCCAGCCGTGCAGCGTTACCACCCTGCGCGACATTACTCAGCAGCAACGCGCCGAGGCAGCGCTCAAGGCAAGCGAGGAGAAATTCGCCAAGGCGTTCCATTCCAGCCCCGACGCCATCACTATTACCGAGCGCCACAGCGGGCGCTATGTGGAAGTCAACGACGGCTTCAGCCGGTTGACCGGCTATAAGCCTGAGGAGGTGCTGGGCCGCACGGTCTACGAGATCGGCATCTGGGCCGATGAGAAACAGCGCGCTGCCCTGCTCAACGAACTGCGCGAGCGCGGCCGGGTGCATCACCGGGAGATGCTCGGCCGCAACAAGCGCGGCGATATCCTCACTGTGGAAGTGTCGGTAGAGCCAATCAGCCTCAACGAAACCGACTGCCTGCTGCTGACCGCTCGCGATGTCAGCCTGTTGAAGAACGCTCAGGCACAGATCCGCCACCTGGCCTACCACGACCCACTGACCAACCTGCCCAATCGCGCCCTGCTGATGGATCGCCTGAGTCAGCAGATCGCCCTGCTCAAGCGCCACAACCTGCGCGGCGCCTTGCTGTTCCTCGACCTTGACCACTTCAAGCACATCAACGACTCGCTCGGCCACCCAGTGGGCGACACGGTGTTGAAGATCATCACCGCCCGTCTCGAAGCCAGTGTGCGCCTGGAAGACACCGTGGCGCGGTTGGGCGGCGACGAATTCGTGGTTTTGCTCAGCGGCCTGGAGGGCAGCCGCGAGCAGGTGGAAAACAAGGTACGTGAACTGGCCGACACCCTGCGCGAGCTGCTGGCCGAACCGATGTCGCTGGACGGCCAGCGCCTGCAGGTCACACCCAGTATCGGCGTGGCGCTGATCCCCGACCATGGCGCCACCCCCGCCGACCTGCTCAAGCGTGCCGACATCGCCCTGTACCGCGCCAAGGACTCCGGACGTAACACCACGCAATTGTTCCACACCACCATGCAGAAGGCCGCCAGTGAGCGGCTGCGCATGGAGAACGACTTGCGCCTGGCCCTCGCCCGCGGCGAACTGGCCTTGCACTTCCAGCCCCAGGTCGATGCCCGCGACAACCGGATCGTCGGCGCTGAAGTGCTGCTGCGCTGGCATCATCCGCAACTGGGCCAGCAACCTCCGGCGCAGTTCATTCAGGTTCTGGAGGAAAGCGGGCTGATCCTCGAAGTCGGCAGCTGGATTCTCGATGAAGCCTGCGACGCCTGTGCGCGGATGCTTGGCGATGGCCTGATCGACGCCGACGATTTCAGCCTGTGCGTCAACATCAGCCCGCGGCAATTCCGCCAGAACGATTTCGTCGACCGGGTGCTGCGCAGCCTCGACGACTACCGCCTGCCCCGGCGCATGCTCACGCTGGAGATCACCGAAGGCATCGTCATCCAGAACCTGGAGGACACCATCAGCAAGATGCGCGAACTCAAGCGTCACGGCGTGAGCTTCGCCATGGACGACTTCGGCACTGGCTATTCGTCGCTCACCTATCTCAAGCGCCTGCCGGTGGATGCGCTGAAGATCGATCAGACCTTCGTACGCGACGCACCGGTCGACCCCAACGACGCCGAGATCGTCCGCGCGATCGTGGCCATGGCTCGCAGCCTGGAGCTCGCGGTGATTGCCGAGGGGGTGGAACTCACCGAACAGCTGGAGTTCCTTGAGCGACAAGGCTGCCACCTGTACCAGGGCTACCTGCACAGCCGCCCATTGCCATTGCCGGAGTTTCGCCAGATGCTGCTGGAGGCACCGGCGGACTACTGATGCCCAAACACAGTTGCTTGCGCCACAGAATGCAGAAAGGGCACCCGAGGGTACCCTTTCTTCATGCGCTGAAATCAGTTCAGCGCCGGCTTGTCACCGTTGATCGGAATCCGCTTGGCCTTGGCTTCTTCCGGCACGATGCGCAGCAGCTCGATGCTGAGCAATCCATTGGCCAGGCCCGCGCCCTTGACCTCGATGTGGTCGGCCAGGCGGAACGACAGCTTGAAGGCACGCTGGGCAATGCCCTGGTGCAGGAAGGTAACGCCTTCGCTGCTGCCGTCGCGCTTGCCGCCAGTCACCGTGAGGACGCCTTTTTCGACCTGCAGATCGAGGTCCTGCTCCTGGAAACCAGCGGCGGCCACCACGATGCGGTAGTGGTCATCACCGTGTTTTTCCACGTTGTAGGGCGGGTAGCTGCTACCGGCCTCATTACGGGCGGCGGCTTCGAACAGATCGTTGAAACGGTCGAAACCGACAGAGTTGCGGAAAAGTGGTGCGAGAGAGAAAGCGGTAGTCATGGTCATGAACTCCTGAGATTCAGCAAGTTAAGTCACTACGCGACCCGAGTTCGGCATCGCGTACTCAAGAGATATGTCCGGGCAAAAGGCTTTCAAGGGCCAACGTGAAAAAATTTACGCCAGGTTGGCTCAGGCAACACAGACTAGCGCCGCCTGCTCCTCCATCCCCAGCAAGCCGCTGATTCGCTGGCAGTCATCCTCCCGACGCAACTCGGCGAAGAGCGCCACCGCCTCGGGGTAACCGCGGGTCAGCATCGCCAGCCACTGCTTCATCCGCCCTGGGGCATAGCGCGGCGACAACTTATGCTGTGCCTGGCGCCAGAACTCGCGCAGCAGCGGCTGCAGCGCCTCCCAGCTTATCGGCTGATACTCGATACCATCCCGGGCCGCAGCGATCTGCAAGGCCAGATCCGGACGCGACACCAGCCCGCGGCCAAGCATGATGTGCTCGGCGCCGCTGACTTCGCGACAACGCCGCCAGTCGTCGACAGTCCAGATCTCGCCATTGGCGAACACCGGCACCTTGACCACATCCTGCACCCGCGCCACCCATTCCCAGTGGGCGGGCGGCTTGTAGCCCTCGACCTTGGTCCGCGCATGCACCACCAGGTGCGCCGAGCCGCCCTCGGCCAGCGCCGTGGCGCAGTCCAGGGCACCGTCGGGGCTGTCGTAGCCCAGGCGCATCTTTGCGGTCACCGGGATATGTGCCGGCACCGCCCGGCGCACTTCACGGACGATGGCATGCAACAGCTCCGGCTCCTTGAGCAGCACCGCCCCGCCCCGTGATTTGTTGACGGTCTTGGCCGGGCAACCGAAATTCAGGTCGATCACCGGCGCGCCCAGCTCGCAGGCCAGCGCTGCGTTCTCGGCCAGGCATACTGGGTCGGAGCCGAGCAATTGCACGCGCATCGGCACGCCAGCGGCGGTACGGGCGCCTTGGCGCAGCTCCGGTGCCAGCTTGTCGAACGAAGAGGCCGGCAGCAGGCGGTCGCAGACGCGGATGAACTCGGTGACGCACCAATCGATACCGCCCACACGGGTCAGGACGTCGCGCAGGATGTTGTCGACCAGCCCCTCCATGGGGGCCAGGGCAATTTGCATTTCAGGGTCTCGCCACGAAAAAGGCGGCAGTCTAGCAAACTTCCGCCAGCCGTCAGCTGCCGGTCAGCGCCGGGCCGTAGCCGTCGATGAATTCCGCCGGCATGCGCCTGGGCTTGCCGCTGGACAGCTCGATGCAGGCAAAGGTGGTCTGTGCCCGCAGCAAGGTCACGCCGTCACTCGGGCGCTTGAGCTGGAAGCGCCGGGTCATGCGCAGGCGCTGGTCCCAATCGATGATCCAGGTGGCCAGTTGCAGCTCGTCGTCCTCATAGGCGGCGGCGAGGTAGTCGATTTCATGGCGGACCACCGCCATGGCCCGGTCCAGCCGACGATACTCGGCCAGGTCCAGCCCCAGACGCTGGGAATGGCGCCAGGCGCAGCGCTCCAGCCAGGTGACGTAGACGGCGTTGTTGGCGTGGCCGAGGCCGTCGATATCCTCGCTGCCGACGCGAAGGTCGATGATGAATGGTGCCGCCAGATCCCAACTCATGCCTGCTCCTGGTTTTCAGTGAACGGGCAGAGTGTACCGGATGCTCAGGCGCTTTGCCGCGCCCGCTCGGTGGAGCGTGCGAGCAGCTCGATCACTGCCTGGCCCAGGCGCGGATCGGCCAGCACCCGCTGATGACCGCCCTCCTCCAGCAGCAGCAGGCGGCTGTCGAACCAGGCCTGGTGAATCAGCGGCGCCTCGCTGGCGGGCACTACGGGATCGTCCTCGGCATGCACCACCAAGCCCGGCACATCCAGTTGATAGGCACTGACATCCAGGCGCGCCACCTGGACGCCGACATCGCGCTCCACCTGGCGGATGAACGCGGCCCGCGCCCGCGCCGGCAAGCCCAGTCGCCGGGCAAAGCCACGCAGCACGCCGAGCAAACGGGCCGGAGCGGCGATGCTTACCGCCGCATCGGTGCGCAGCCCCCACTGCAGCGCCAGCAACAGGCTGGCGCCACCCATCGAGTGTCCGATCACCGCGCGCAGCGGCGGCAGTTCGGCGGCGGCCTCGAGCAAGGCGCGGGCAAACGCCACCACATGCGCCTGCTCGCCGGGCGAACGCCCGTGTGCCGGCCCTTCCAGCGACACCACGGTATGGCCGCTGTCCACCAGCCGCTCGATCAATGCCGCAAACTGGGTGGGGCGCCCTTCCCAGCCATGCATCAGCAATACCGTCGGCCCCTGCCCCCAGCGCAACGCCGACAACCCGAAGCGCAAGGTTATGCGCTCGGCCCTGGCCAGCAGCGGCAGCTCCCACGGTTTGGGCGGCAGGTTGCGCGGAGTCATGAAGGCGCGGCGCATCTTGCCGGCGACATGTTCAGGGGCCAGGTGGCCGAGGGTGCCATTGACGCCACGAATCCAGCTCAGGGTAGTCATCGCCTTGCTCCAGGGTCAGGTTGCTCAGATCACCGCCGACTTGGCGGCACGCAGTATCCGGTCGGACAACTCGCCGTCGCCCAGGGCGCGGGCCACGGCGAGGCCGCCAACCATCAGGGCGAAATCGGCGAGCGCCTTGTCGATGTCCTCGGGACGGTCGACCATTTGCGCGGTCATCAGCTCGATGTGTTCGGCCAGCACGTCACGGAAGGCGTCGGGCAGGCGCTGCATCTCGCTCAGCGCATTGGGAATCGGGCAGGCCTGCACCTCGGTATCGCGGTGCTTGCGCGACAGGTAGAAGGCCGCGACCAACGCCCGGCGCTCGGTACCGTCAAGGGCTGGATCGAGCTGGGCGAGCAAGGCACGGCGTTCGGCCAGCAACTGGCTGAAGGCTTCGAGCATGAGCTCGTCCTTGCTATCGAAGTGGGCATAGAAGCCGCCGACCGTAAGCCCCGCAGCGCCCATGACCTGGCTTACGCTCGGATCGGCCGGGCCTTGCTGGACCAGCGCGCTGCGCGCCGCATCGAGGATGCGCTGGCGGGTCTTGCTCTTCTTGTCGCTCATGGCTCACCTCTGAATATTATGATCGACATATTATGCTCATAATATTTTCTGGCAAGCGGAATCTGCGGCCATTGATCGGCACAGCTGGATTTTTTGGAAGGCAGAAAAACAAAAGGCCCATTCAATAAGCGAATGAGCCTTATAAGTCCTGCAAAACGCAGGTAAAAAATTGGCGTCCCCTAGGGGACTCGAACCCCTGTTACCGCCGTGAAAGGGCGGTGTCCTAGGCCACTAGACGAAGGGGACTTTAACCTTCGTGCCGACCCGCTGTTGCGAATCGTGGCGAATTGGTGGAGCTAAGCGGGATCGAACCGCTGACCTCCTGCATGCCATGCAGGCGCTCTCCCAGCTGAGCTATAGCCCCGAGTAAAACAAAAGACGCATCGATCTGGATGATGAGCCTTTAAACTCCCGCAAAACGCGGGTAAAAGTGGCGTCCCCTAGGGGACTCGAACCCCTGTTACCGCCGTGAAAGGGCGGTGTCCTAGGCCACTAGACGAAGGGGACGTAACCTTCGTGCCGATCCGCCTTCGCGAATCGCGGCAAAATTGGTGGAGCTAAGCGGGATCGAACCGCTGACCTCCTGCATGCCATGCAGGCGCTCTCCCAGCTGAGCTATAGCCCCGGATTTCTAGCCTCTCGGCCCAGCGACATCATGCAACATCGCTTGTGTAAAACTGGCGTCCCCTAGGGGACTCGAACCCCTGTTACCGCCGTGAAAGGGCGGTGTCCTAGGCCACTAGACGAAGGGGACGAACCTTCTTACCTTCAAGACCCGTTCTCTGGAACCGGTCTTGCCTGAGGACCTTGGCCATCAAGCGGAATTTGGTGGAGCTAAGCGGGATCGAACCGCTGACCTCCTGCATGCCATGCAGGCGCTCTCCCAGCTGAGCTATAGCCCCACAATGTCGCTTTGAACCGAAGCGCTGGCTGGGTGCCTGGCGTTTCGTTTTCGTTCATCGCTGTGGACGGGGCGCATATTAAGATCGGATTGCAAGGCTGTCAAACGAATTTTCGAAAATATTCAAAAAATTTTTCACAGATAACAATCACTTACCGCCCTGCCCTGCCCCTCTGCGAGGAGTGCGGCCAGTGGGAGCGGGCTTGTCCCGCGATGGCGGTCATGAATCCGACATCGCAATCGCGGGGCAAGCTCGCTCCCACATGGCCGGAAAAGCCTGGATCAGGCGATTTTCGCCAGCAGCTTTTCCCACTCCTTGTTTTCCTTCTTCGACACGCCGCCGAGCAGGTCGATGGCCTGGCGCAGACGGTAGCGGGTCAGGTCGGGGCCGAGGATTTCCATGGCGTCGAGCACCGACACCGAGCTGGCCTGGCCGGTGATGGCGGCGAACATCAGCGGCATGGCGTCGCGCAACTTGAGCTCCAGCGACTCGACCACGGCCTGGATGCAGGCGGTGATGCGATCCTTTTCCCACTGGCGCAGGCTTTCCAGCTTCCACAGGATCAGCTGCATCACCTGGCGCACCTGGTCGGCCGACAGTTTCTTGCTCTCGAACAGTTTGGCGTCGAGCTTCAGCGCGCCTTCGAAGAAGAAGCCACCCAGCGGGGCGACCTGGCTGAAGGTTTCGACCCGGCCCTGAACGTGCGGGGCGATCTTCATCATGTAGTCGCTGTTGAACGCCCACTTCTGCACGCGCGCGGCGAACTCTTCCACCGGCAGTTCACGCAGCCACTGGCCGTTGAGCCAGGACAGTTTCTCGATGTCGAAAATCGGCCCGCCCAGGGAGATGCGCGACAGGTCGAAGTGCTCGACCATCTCGGCCAGCGAGAACTTCTCGCGCTCGTCCGGCATCGACCAACCCATGCGGCCCAAGTAGTTGAGCATGGCTTCGGGCATGAAGCCCATGCGCTCGTAGAAGGTGACCGAGGTCGGGTTCTTGCGCTTGGACAGCTTGCTCTTGTCCGGGTTGCGCAGCAGCGGCATGTAGCACAGCTTGGGCTGCTCCCAGCCGAAGTACTCGTAAAGCTTGATCAGCTTGGGCGCCGATGGCAGCCACTCTTCACCACGCAACACATGGGTGATGCCCATCAGGTGGTCGTCGACCACGTTGGCCAGGAAGTACGTCGGCAGGCCGTCGTTCTTCATCAGCACCTGCATGTCCATGCGATCCCATGGAATCTCGACATCGCCACGCAGCATGTCCGGGACCACGCAAATGCCTTCGCTCGGCACCTTCATGCGGATCACGTGCGGCTCGCCAGCGGCCAGGCGGCGCTGCACTTCCTCGTCGCTCAGCAACAGGGCGCGGCCGTCATAGCGCGGGGTTTCGCCGCGGGCCATCTGCTCGGCACGCATCTGCTCCAGCTCTTCGGCGGTGCAGAAGCAATAGAAGGCGTGGCCGGCATCGACCAGCTCCTTGGCATACCTGGCGTAGATCTCCCCGCGCTCACTCTGACGATACGGGCCGTGCGGGCCGCCGACGTCCGGGCCTTCGTTCCATTCGATGCCGAGCCAGCGCAGTGCGTCGAAGATCTGCTGCTCCGACTCACGGGTGGAGCGCAACTGGTCGGTGTCTTCGATACGCAGGATGAACTCACCGCCGTGCTGCTTGGCGAAGCAGTAGTTGAACAGGGCGATGTAGGCGGTGCCGACATGGGGGTCGCCAGTGGGCGATGGCGCAATACGCGTGCGAACGGTGGTCATTGAGAGTCTCGAACGAAGAGAAACAAAGGCGCGATGTTAGCAGGGAGCAGGCATCGGGCTCCAGCAATGGCGCTATCGTCACTTGTGGCCTTGCCATCCAGAGCTGTTAAATTTGCTTACACTTTTCAACGAATACCCCCATGCCTAGCCCACTCAAACGTCGCTTGCTGGTCTTCATTACCCTGGTACTGCTGGTCGGCCTCGCCTTCCTGGCCCACTGGTACTTCAAGGGACGCTTCTACGAGAGTACCGACAACGCCTATGTGCAGGGCGAGATCACGCGTATCTCCAGCCAGTTGGGGGCGCGTATCGACGAGGTGCGCGTGGAGGACAATCAGCATGTGAGCAAAGGCGACGTGTTGGTGCGCCTGGAAGCCGCCGACTTCGAACTCGCCGTCGAGCGTGCCCGTGCCGCACTGGCCAGCCGCGAGGCCGAACTCGCGCAGGCGCGCAGCCGCCTGACCCAGCAAGGCAGCCTGATCGCCGCGGGCCAGGCCCAGGTGGCCGCCAACCAGGCCAACCTCGACCGCTCGCAACTTGACCTAAACCGCGCCCAGGCTCTGCGCAAACCTGGATTCGTCTCCGAAGAGCGGGTCACTACCCTGTCGGCCGAAAGCCATGTCGCCCGCTCCCAAGTGGACAAGGCCCAGGCTGACCTCAAGGGCCAACGCCAGCAGGTCGACGCCCTGGCCGCCGAGCTCAAGCGCCTCGACGCGCAGATCGCCAATGCCCACGCCGACCTGGCCCAGGCCGAGCTGAACCTGACCCGCTGCGCGATCCACGCGCCGATCAGCGGCACCATCGGCCAGCGCAACGCACGCAACGGCCAGGTGGTGCAGGCCGGCGCCTACCTGATGTCGATCGTCCCCGACGAGGACATCTGGGTACAGGCCAACTTCAAGGAAACCCAGATCGGCGGGATGCACCCCGGCCAACGCGCCGAGCTGGTATTCGACAGCTACCCCGACACCCCGATCGAAGGCCGGGTCGACAGCCTGTTCGCCGCCTCCGGCGCGCAGTTCAGCCTGCTGCCGCCGGACAACGCCACCGGCAACTTCACCAAGGTCGTGCAGCGCCTGCCGGTCAAGCTGACCGTCGCCGCGGACAACCCGCTGCACGGTCGCATCCGCCCAGGCATGTCGGTGACCGTCACCGTCGACCTGCGCGGCGAAGACGACGACCAGCATGGCCGGTGACGCGCTGTTACGCCCGACCGCCGAGCCGACCCGGCGCGACTGGATCGCGGTGATGAGCGTGATGCTCGGTGCCTTCATGGCGGTGCTGGACATCCAGATCACCAATTCCTCGCTCAAGGACATCCAGGGCGCGCTGTCGGCGACCCTGGAGGAAGGCTCGTGGATCTCCACCTCCTACCTGGTGGCCGAGATCATCATGATCCCGCTGACCGCCTGGCTGGTGCAGCTGCTTTCGGCCCGACGCCTGGCGGTTTGGGTATCGCTGGGCTTCCTGGTGTCGTCGCTGTTGTGCTCGATGGCCTGGAACCTGGAAAGCATGATTGTGTTCCGCGCCCTGCAGGGCTTTACCGGCGGCGCGCTGATCCCGCTGGCCTTCACCCTGACGCTCATCAAGCTACCGGAGCACCACCGCGCCAAGGGCATGGCCATGTTCGCCATGACCGCCACCTTCGCCCCATCCATCGGCCCGGCCCTGGGCGGCTGGCTGACCGAGAACTGGGGCTGGGAATACATCTTCTACATCAACATCCCGCCGGGGCTGCTGATGATCGCCGGGCTGCTCTATGGGCTGGAAAAGAAGGAAGCGCACTGGGAACTGCTCAAGAGCACCGACTACGCTGGTATCGCCACCCTCGGCCTGGGCCTGGGTTGCCTGCAGGTGTTTCTCGAGGAAGGCCATCGCAAGGACTGGCTGGAGTCGAGCCTGATCGTCAGCCTGGGCACCGTCGCCCTGCTCGCCCTTATCCTGTTCGTGATCCTCCAGTTCTCCCGGCCGCACCCGTTGATCAACCTGCGCATCCTCGGCAACCGCAACTTCGGCCTGTCGAGCATCGCCAGCCTGGGCATGGGCGTCGGCCTGTATGGCTCGATCTACCTGTTGCCGCTCTATCTGGCGCAGGTGCAGGGCTACAACGCGCTGCAGATCGGCAAAGTGATCATGTGGATGGGCATACCGCAGCTGTTCCTGATCCCTCTGGTACCGCAGCTGATGAAGGTGATCCCGCCCAAGGTGCTGTGCGCCCTGGGCTTCTGCCTGTTCGGCGCAGCCAGTTTCGGCTCCGGCGTGCTCAACCCGGACTTTGCCGGCCCGCAGTTCAACCAGATCCAGGTGATCCGCGCCCTCGGCCAGCCGATGATCATGGTGACCATCTCGCTGATTGCCACGGCTTACATCCAGCCGCAGGACGCGGGGTCGGCTTCGAGCCTGTTCAATATCCTGCGCAACCTGGGGGGTGCCATCGGCATAGCCCTGCTGGCAACGCTGCTGGATGCGAGGACCAAAGTGTATTTCGACTATTTGCGCGAGGCGGTGGTGCCGAGCAATCCGCAGGTGGCCGAACGCCTGGCGCAACTGGCTGAACGCCTGGGCAGCGACAACGCGGCACTGGGCAAGCTGTCGGAGATCACCCACCAGCAGGCCCTGATCATGGCCTACAACGATGCCTTCCATTTCGTCGGCATCGGCCTTGTGGTGAGCATGCTGGCGGTGCTGTTGACGCGCAAGCTGCCGCAGGGGTTGAAAGCTGGGGAAGCCCATTGACCCATTGGCAAGCCCGCTTCCACACCACATAACACTAACAGGCGGCAATCAGCTGGCGATCAGCCGCTCGCGCAACTGTCCGATCTCGTCGCGCAATTGCGCCGCCGCTTCGAACTCCAGGTCGCGGGCGAACTGGAACATCTTCTCTTCCAGTTGCTTGATGCGCTTGGTGATCTGCGCCGGGGTCTGCAGCTCGACCTCGTAACGCCCGGCCTCCTCCGCCGCCTTGGCCATGCCCTTGCGCTTCTTGCTGCGGGCTCCAGGCACGGTGGCGCCTTCGAGGATGTCGGTGATGTCCTTGACCACGCCCTTGGGCACGATGCCGTTGGCCTGGTTGAAAGCGACCTGCTTCTCGCGGCGCCGCTCGGTCTCATCGATGGCTCGCTGCATGGAGCCGGTGATGTTGTCGGCGTAGAGGATCGCCCTACCGTTGAGGTTACGTGCGGCACGGCCGATGGTCTGGATCAGCGAGCGTTCCGAACGCAGGAAGCCCTCCTTGTCGGCGTCAAGGATCGCGACCAGCGACACCTCGGGCATGTCCAGACCCTCGCGCAGCAGGTTGATCCCCACCAGCACGTCGAAAGTGCCGAGGCGCAGGTCGCGGATGATCTCGACCCGCTCGACGGTGTCGATGTCCGAGTGCAGGTAGCGCACCCGCACATCGTGATCGGCCAGGTAATCGGTGAGGTCCTCGGCCATGCGCTTGGTCAGCGTGGTGGCCAGCACGCGCTCGCCCAGGGCGACGCGCTTGCCGATCTCCGACAGCAAGTCGTCGACCTGGGTCAGTGCCGGACGCACCTCGACCTGCGGGTCGACCAGGCCGGTCGGCCGCACCACCTGCTCAACCACCCGCCCGGCATGCTCGGCCTCGTAGGGGCCAGGGGTGGCGGAGACGAAGATGGTCTGCGGGCTGACCGCCTCCCATTCATCGAAACGCATGGGACGGTTGTCGAGTGCCGACGGCAGGCGGAAGCCATACTCCACCAGGGTTTCCTTGCGTGAGCGGTCGCCCTTGTACATGGCGCCGACCTGCGGAACGCTGACGTGTGATTCGTCGATCACCAGCAGCGCGTCATCCGGCAGGTAATCGTAGAGCGTGGGCGGCGGCGCGCCGGCCGGGCGGCCGGAGAGGTAGCGCGAGTAGTTCTCGATGCCGTTGCAGTAGCCCAGTTCGAGGATCATCTCCAGGTCGAAACGGGTGCGCTGCTCCAGGCGCTGGGCCTCGACCAGCTTGTTGCTCGCGTGCAGGTACTCGAGGCGCTGCTTGAGCTCTTCCTTGATGCCGTCCACTGCCTCGACCAGGGTTTCCCGCGGGGTCACGTAGTGACTCTTGGGGTAGAAGGTGAAACGCGGCAGCTTGCGGATGACCTCGCCGGTGAGCGGGTCGAAAGCGGCGATGTTCTCCACTTCGTCGTCGAACAGCTCGATGCGGATGGCCTCGAGGTCTGATTCGGCCGGGAAGATGTCGATCACGTCGCCGCGCACGCGGAAGGTGGCGCGGGCGAAATCCATCTCGTTGCGGGTGTATTGCAGGTCGGCCAGGCGGCGCAACAGGGCGCGCTGGTCGAGCTTGTCGCCACGATCGACGTGCAGGACCATCTTCAGGTACGTCTCGGGGCTGCCCAGGCCGTAGATGCACGACACGGTGGTGACGATGATCGCGTCGCGTCGTTCCAGCAGCGCCTTGGTCGCCGACAGGCGCATCTGTTCGATATGGTCGTTGATCGAGGCGTCCTTCTCGATGAAGGTGTCCGACGACGGAACATAGGCTTCCGGCTGATAGTAGTCGTAATAGGAAACGAAATACTCGACGGCGTTGTTCGGGAAGAATGCCTTGAACTCGCCGTACAGCTGGGCGGCCAGGGTCTTGTTCGGCGCCAGCACCATGGTCGGGCGCTGCACCTGCTGGATGACGTTGGCGATGCTGAAGGTCTTGCCCGAGCCGGTCACCCCGAGCAGGGTCTGGTGCGAAAGGCCGGCGTCGATACCCTCGACCATCTGGCGGATGGCCTCGGGCTGATCGCCGGCCGGCTGGAAGCGGGTGACGAGCTGGAACTCGGACATGACGGACCTCGTGGATGTCGCGGCAACTGTAAATTTAGCCAGTAGTCTATACCCAAATGCGCCCCCCGGGCGCCAGATTCAAGTGCGACCCTCGCCCCTTCAAGGCAATGGACCGGGCAATTCGACCAATGGTCGAAAAATATTTGCGCAAACAGCCGGAAAAGCTGCGCCAGACTGTCGCAGTGACCGGTGGGTATCACTATACTGACTCCCCGTTTGCGCACCGCTTCAGTGCCTTCGGCTGGAGCGTGGCGACCCTATCACTCTCCTATCAGAGCCAAGGTAACAATGAGCCTGTTTTCCGCTGTCGAGCTGGCACCCCGCGACCCTATCCTGGGCCTCAACGAAGCATTCAACGCCGACCCACGCACCGACAAGGTGAACCTGGGCGTGGGCGTCTACTGCAATGAGGAAGGCCGCATCCCGCTGCTGCGCGCGGTGATCGCAGCCGAGACCGCCCGTGCCGCCCAGCACGCCTCCCGCGGCTACCTGCCGATCGACGGCATCGCCCAGTACGACCAGGCCGTGCAGAAGCTGATCTTCGGCGCCGAATCGCCGTTGCTGGCCGCAGGCCGCGTGGTCACCGTGCAGGCCGTCGGCGGTACCGGCGCGCTGAAGATCGGCGCCGATTTCCTCAAGCGCCTGCAGCCGGGCGCCGTAGTCGCCATCAGCGACCCGAGCTGGGAAAACCACCGTGCGCTGTTCGAGAGCGCCGGTTTCCCGGTACAGACCTACCGCTACTACGATGCCGCCAGCCAGGACGTCAACCGCGCCGGCATGCTCGAAGACCTGAACAGCCTGCCATCTGGTTCGGTCATCGTGCTGCACGCTTGCTGTCACAACCCGACCGGCGTCGACCTGTCGCTGGACGACTGGAAAAATGTGCTGGAAGTAGTCAAGGCAAAAGGCCACATCCCCTTCCTCGACATGGCCTACCAAGGCTTCGGTGCCGGCATCGACGAAGACGCCTTTGCCGTTCGCCTGTTCGCCGAGTCGGGCCTGGAGTTCTTCGTTTCCAGCTCGTTCTCCAAGTCGTTCTCGCTGTACGGCGAGCGTGTCGGCGCGCTGTCGATCGTCACCGCCTCGAAGGACGAGAGCACCCGCGTGCTGTCGCAGGTCAAGCGGGTTATCCGCACCACCTACTCCAACCCGCCGACCCACGGTGCCAGCATCGTCGCCGCGGTGCTCAACAGCCCCGAGCTGCGCCAGATGTGGGAAACCGAGCTGGCCGAGATGCGCGAGCGTATCCACGGCATGCGCAAGCAGATGGTCGAGCTGCTGGCCGAGTACGGCGCCAAGCGTGACTTCAGCTTCGTCGGCCGCCAGTGCGGCATGTTCTCCTACTCGGGCCTGACCGTTGAACAAGTGGCACGCCTGAAGAACGAGTTCGGCATCTACGCGCTGGACACTGGCCGCATCGCGGTCGCCGCGCTGAACCAGAGCAACATCCACGTGGTCACCAAGGCCATCGTAGAAGTGCTGTAACTGCTTGATTGTCTAGGGGAAGCTTGACTTCCCCGAGACACGCAGTAAGATACGCGCAGATTCCGCGATAGCTCAGTCGGTAGAGCAAATGACTGTTAATCATTGGGTCCCTGGTTCGAGTCCAGGTCGCGGAGCCAAACTCTGAAAACCTCCAGATGCGCATGCACTGGAGGTTTTTTATTACCTGCGATTCAGCGCTTGGGCAACGGCTCGGTCACCGGCTTGCCTTCTTCCACCAGGCTCCATACCAGCAGCTTGGCTGGGGCACTTTTACTGGCATTGCGCGAGACGCTGTGCACCGTCCCCGGAGCCTCGTACCAGAATTCGCCGGCCTTGTAGGTCTTCTCCGATTCGTCATTGAGCTTGGATGTCACCGCGCCTTCCAGCACATAGGCCATGACCGCACCCGGATGCCAGTGGCCGGGCGATGCCTCGCCAGGGGCATAGCTCACCGTGAGCATCACGGCTTTGTTGCCAGGGGAATTGGTGGGGAGCTGCTCCTGGAGGATCCTGACCTGATCGGGCTTTTCGCCATGGGCCCAGGCCAGCGATAGTGGGGCGAGCAGGCCGAGCGTCAGCAGGGCCGCGGGGAAATGGACAGAACGCATGGGGCTTCTCCTGTAGGGATCTGCCTGCAGGTTAAGCCCGGCGTCACAAAGGGCAAACGGCCAATTCGCGGAAATAGCGGGAGGCCGATTGGCCGCCCGCCAGTGGCACTCAAATAAAAATCACACCCCGCAGATACAGCGCCCCCCGCCCACTGATGATCACTCGCCCATTGCCCGGCACATCACACTGCAACTGCCCCTTGCGCGCCCCACCCTGCTCACAGCGCAAGCTGTTTTTGCCCAGCCGTTCGGCCCAATAAGGCGCCAGGGTAGTGTGGGCCGACCCGGTCACCGGATCTTCATTGACCCCCACCCTGGGCCCGAACCATCGCGTGACGAAATCGAACCCCCGCCCCGCCGCCGTCACTGCAATCCCCCGCACATCGAATGACGACAACGCCACGAAATCCGGCTTGAGCCCTTCGATCAGCGAAGCATCGTCGATCACCAATACATAATCGTCCGTCCGATACAACGCCCGGGCCTCGCTCAACCCCAACGCCTCGAGCAACCCCGGCGCAATCTCGACGGCAACCGGCTGCTTGACCGGGAAATCCATTGCCAGCAGACCATCAGCGTTGCGGCTCACCCGCAATTCCCCGCTGCGGGTATTGAAGCGCAGCACCTCAGCCTGCTCCCCCAGTTGCTCGAATAGCACCCAGGCCGCGGCCAATGTCGCATGCCCACACAGGTCGACTTCCACCGCCGGGGTGAACCAGCGCAGATCGAACGCTTCGCCATTTCGTACGAAGTACGCCGTTTCGGACAGGTTGTTTTCCTCGGCGATGCGCTGCAGAACGTCGTCGGGCAGCCACTGTTGCAGGGGAATCACCGCCGCCGGGTTACCGCCGAATGGCACGGATGAAAAGGCATCGACCTGAAAAATCTCTAGTTGCATGCAAAGGCTCCTCAAGCCCGGCGCAGCACCGGGCGGACTCGAACAAGATTCAACCGCTAACCGGAACCGTATTGCCCAGCACCCTCAACGCAGCGGGCATCGCCGGCTAATCATCGAACCCATCCCGCTCGCACCTGGCAGATGATCGCTACTGCGCGAACGCCCTGCCCAAGCCGCCCGGCACGCCACTGCTGTCGGTTTCCTGCCAAGGCCCACTGGGGCTCAGCGACCAGCTCCAGCCGTTGTTCCAGCGGTAGTAGGTGCGCTGGCGGTAGAACGTATTGGGTTGCTTCTCCAGTACATAGACCCCAAGCTTCGGATCCCAATGGCTGGCGCCACCGGGCGGCGGCGCGAAGCTTGCGGAGGTGCGCGGCATGGGCTTGGGAATCGCCGCCGGCTTGCTCGGCTGGGTGCCGGGCTGCCCGCCTGGCAATGGCTTGACCACAGGCCCCTGGTGCGGTGGCGGCGTGGTCTCGATCGGTGGCAGCGGTTCACGCTCCCCCGGCTGGTGCACCGTACACGCGGAAAGACCCAGGGCCAGGGTGATCAGGGTCAGGCGGACGGTGCTGTTCATGACGGTTGCTCTCTTACGAATCGGGGCTGTCGATGGTCAGGTGCTGGGTGGCCTGGGTGGTGGTGGCCAGTGGCGCACTCTGGCCCTTCCACTCGCCGCGAGTCGGCACGCCGGCGCGCGAGACTCGGGCAACCAGTTGGACTTCGGTGAAGTCCGACAGTTTCATCTGCGGCATCATCGCGTCGGCATCCGACAGCTCCACTTCGATCGGCAACTGCGCCACCGTCACCCGCTTGGCCGCCAGCGGCATGGGCGGGCCATTGCTGGCACGGGCGAAGATGAACACGGTGTCATCCGGGCGCACCTTGTCCTTGAGCGCCGCGCCCAGCTCGACCCGTACTTTCAGGCGCGCGGCCTCGGCGACCTTGCCGCCCCCGGCCTTGAGCTTGTCGGCGGCACGATCGATGCCACCCTGCAGCGCGGCACGAGAGGCATCACCCTCCGGCAATTGCGCCAACAGGCGCTGCCAGAAGTCGATGGCTTCCTGGAAGCGTTCGCCCTCGAACGCAGCGATGCCACGCAGGCCAAGGCTGGTGACTTCTCGTGGATCGGCTTTCAGTGCTTCATCGGTGAGCGCCTGCAGTTGCGCCGACCATTGTTTGTCGGCGGCGAAGTACAGCGCCTGGGCCCATTGCCCGAGCAGCTCGGGTTGGCGCCCGGCAAGGGCCACGGCACGCTCGAAGGCCTTGGCCGCATCAGCCGGCCGCTGCTCGGCCATGTATGCCCGGCCAAGGAAGTACAGGCCCTCGGCCGAGTCCGGCTGGGCCTGCACCGCGCGCTCCAGGCGTGTGGTCATTTCGCTCATCGACTGCGGCGCGCTGGCGAACTCCTGGGTCAACTCGACCTTGTCGGCTGCGCCGAAGTGCAGGTAGAGCCCCAGAGCCATCACCGGTACCAGCACCGCCGCCAGCAACGGAATGGCCTTGCCCAGGCGGCCCTGGCGCACCGCATCGTCGCGTTCGGTGTCAGCCAGCAGCTCGCGGGCGGCTTCGTCACGCCCCGTGGCCAATTGCCGGTCGTCAAGCACCCCGGCCGCCTGCTGGGCGGACAGTTCGGCGACGCGCTCCTCGTAGAGCGCCACATTGAGGGCGGTACGGTCTTGTTCGGCCTGCTGACGGCGGTGGCCACGCAGGATCGGCAGCAGCAGGAAAGCCAGGGCGGCGAGCAACAACAGGCCCGCGCTAAGCCAGAATTCAGTCATGGGTATGTTCTTTATCCAGCAGTTTGGCCAGACGCTCGCGTTCGTCGGCGGACAGTTCGGTGTTGCCGGCCACAGCCTGCCCGCGGCGACGGCGGACGATCACCGCCAACACCACGAAACCACCGGCCAGGAGAATCCCCGGGCCGAACCAGAGCAGCCAGGTGCGCCCGCTCAGCGCCGGTTTGTAGCGCACGAAGTCACCGTAGCGATCGACCATGAAATCGACGATCTGCTGGTTGTTCTTGCCTTCACCCAGCATGCGGAAGATCTCGCGGCGCAGGTCGGCGGCGATCGGTGCGTTGGAATCAGCGATGTCCTGGTTCTGGCACTTGGGGCAGCGCAGTTCCTTGGTCAGTTGCTGGTAGCGCTCGCGCTCGGCTTCGTCGCGGAACTGGTAGGTGTCGATGGCGGCCTTGGCCACCCCGGCCAGGCTCAGGCCAAGCACGGCAGCAGTAAGCCAGCGCTTCATGGCCTGGCCTCGTCGACCAGGCCCTGGTACAGCGGCGCCAACTGCTCGCGCCACACCGTGGCATCGACCACGCCGACATGCTTGTAGCGGATGATGCCCTTGGCGTCGATCAGGAAGGTTTCCGGCGCGCCATACACGCCCAGGTCCAGGCCCAGCGTGCCTTGCTGGTCGGCGATGTTCAGCTGGTAAGGGTTGTGGAACTCGGCCAGCCACTTCAGCGCGGCGGCGTTGTCGTCCTTGTAGTTGACCCCGTGGATTACCACGCCCTGCTCGGCCAGCTGGTTCAGGTAGGGGTGCTCGACCTTGCAGGACGGGCACCAGGTGCCCCACACGTTGACCAGCGCCGGGCGCCCGAGCAGGTCGGCCTGGGTCAGGGTGCGGTCATCCTGCACCGACGCCAGGGAGAACGCCGGGAATGGTTTGCCGATCATCGCCGAAGGCAGTTCGTCGGGCTTGAGGAACAACCCCTTGTAGAGAAAGACCGCCACCAGCAGGAACACCGCCAGGGGCACCACCATGATCCAACGCTTCATGCAGTTGCTCCAGACACGCCCAGGGCCTCACGCACCCGGGTCTTGACCTTGACGCGGTAGCGCCGGTCGAAGGCCGCCAGCAAGCCGCCCAGGCCGGTCAGCAGACCGCCCAGCCAGATCCAGCGGACATAGGGTTTGATATGCACCCGCACCGCCCAGGCGCCGTTTTCCAGCGGCTCGCCCAAGGCGACATACAGGTCGCGGGTGAAACCGGCATCGATGCCGGCCTCGGTCATCATCGACTGCTGCACGGTGTACAGGCGCTTTTCCGGGTGCAGCACGGACACTTCGCGGCCATTGCGCGAAACGCGAATAGTGCCCTTGTCAGAGATGAAGTTCGGGCCTTCGAAGTGCTTGGCGCCCTCGAACAGGAACTGGTAACCGCCCAGCTCGACGCTCTCACCCGGTGCCATGCGCAGGTCGCGCTCGGCGCTGTTGTTGCTCGACAGCACCACGCCCAGGGCGCAGACCACCAGCCCGAGGTGCGCCAGGTGCATGCCCCAATAGCTGCGGTTAAGGCCACCCAGGCCTTTGACCAGGCCCTTGTGACGGGTCTTGTCGAGGATATCGCGCACGCCAGCGAGCACCACCCATGCGGCCAGGGCGAACACGCTGAGGGCCGGCCAGTCGAAGTCATCGACGATCAACCCCGCGATCGGCGCCAGCACCGCGCTACCGATCAGCACCGGGGTCAGCATGCCGGCCAGCCACTTGCCGGGGGTGTCCTTCCAGCGCACCACCACACCGATACCCAGCACCACCATCAGCAGCGCCATCAGCGGCAGGAACAAGGCGTCGAAGTACGGCGGGCCGACCGACAACTTGGCCCCGGTCAGGGCGTCGAGCACCAGCGGGTACAGCGTGCCGAGCAGGATCATCGACGCCGCCACCACCAACACCAGGTTGTTGGCCAGCAGCAGCGTTTCACGGGACCATAAGGCAAAGCCCACCTGGCTCTTGACCACCGGGGCACGCAGGGCGAAGAGGGTCAGCGAGCCGCCGACCACGAACAGCAGGAAGAACAGGATGAAGATGCCGCGCGAAGGATCGGCGGCGAACGCGTGGACCGAGGTCAGTACACCGGAACGCACCAGGAATGTACCCAGCAGACTCAGGGAGAAGGCGGCGATGGCCAGCAGCACGGTCCAGCTCTTGAACACCCCGCGCTTTTCGGTGACCGCCAGCGAGTGGATCAGCGCCGTGCCCACCAGCCAGGGCATGAACGAGGCGTTCTCGACCGGGTCCCAGAACCACCAGCCGCCCCAGCCCAGTTCGTAGTAGGCCCACCACGAGCCGAGGGTGATACCGACGCCGAGGAAGGCCCAGGCGACGATGGTCCAGGGCCGCGACCAGCGCGCCCAGGCGGCGTCCAGACGCCCGCCGAGCAAGGCGGCGATGGCGAAGGCGAACGCCACCGAGAAGCCCACGTAGCCCATGTACAGCATCGGCGGGTGGACGATCAGGCCGAAGTCCTGCAGCAACGGGTTGAGGTCGCGACCGTCGCCCGGCACCTGCGGCAGCAGGCGCTGGAACGGGTTGGAAGTGATGATCAGGAAGCTCAGGAAGCCCACGCTGATCATGCCCATGACCGCCAGTACCCGGGCCAGCATCACCTGGGGCAACTGGCGCGAGAAGATCGACACGGCGAAGGTCCAGCCGCCGAGGATCAACGCCCACAGCAGCAGTGAGCCTTCGTGCGCGCCCCAGACGGCACTGAACTTGTAGTACCAGGGCAAGGCGCTGTTGGAGTTGCTGGCCACATAGGCGACCGAGAAGTTGTCGGTCATGAAGGCGTGGGTGAGGCAGGCAAAGGCGAAGGCCAGGAAGGCGAACTGCCCCCAGGCCGCCGGCCGCGCCAGGCCCATCCACAGGCTGTCGCCGCGCCAGGCGCCGAGCAGCGGCACGCTGGCCTGCACGACGGCGAAGCAGATGGCCAGGATCATCGCCAACTGGCCGAGCTCGGGGATCACCAGGGTCGCGTTCATGGCTTGGCCCCCGCATCGCTGGCGGCCTGGCCGCTTTCCTTCAGTGCCTTGGTGACTTCCGGCGGCATGTATTTCTCATCGTGCTTGGCCAATACCTCATCGGCCACCACCACGCCGTCGGCATTGAGCTTGCCGAGGGCGACAATGCCCTGCCCTTCGCGGAACAGGTCGGGGAGGATGCCGCGGTAGGTGATCGGTACCGACTTGCTGTAGTCGGTGACCACGAAGCGCACGTCGAGCGAATCGGCCGAGCGCTGCACCGAGCCTTTCTCGACCATGCCACCGGCGCGGATGCGGGTGTCCAGGGGCGCCTCGCCGTTGGCGATCTGCGTCGGGGTGTAGAACAGGTTGATGTTCTGCTGCAGCGCACTCAGGGCAAAGCCCACGGCGACGCCGACGCCGGCCAGCAAGCCTAGGATGATGAACAGGCGTTTCTTACGCTGCGGATTCACGGTTTGTTCTCCCGGCGCAGACGGCGCGCCTCTTCTTGCAGGTAACGACGGCGGGCCAACAGGGGCGCGGCGACATTCAACGCCAGCACCGCCAGGCAGATGCCATAGGCCGACCAGACGTACAGGCCATGGTGGCCCATGGCCAGAAAATCAGTGAAGGAGGCAAAGCTCATCGTGCCGCCTCCCGGCCAAGCTGGCTCAGCACTTCATCCTTGACCCAACTGGCCCGTGCCTCGCGCTTGAGCACTTCCAGACGCATGCGCAGCAAGAGCACGGCTCCGAAGAAGCAATAGAAGCCCAACGCGGTGATCAGCAACGGCGCCCACATTTCCACCGGCATTGCCGGCTTTTCGGTGAGCGTGAAGGTGGCGCCCTGGTGCAGGGTATTCCACCACTCCACCGAATATTTGATGATCGGGATGTTGATCACGCCGACGATCGCCAGCACTGCGCAGGCCTTGGCAGCGCTGTCGCGATTGCTGATGGCCTGACCCAGGGCAATGATGCCGAAGTACAGGAACAGCAGGATAAGCATGGACGTCAGACGCGCATCCCAGACCCACCAACTGCCCCAGGTGGGCTTGCCCCAGATTGCCCCGGTGACCAGGGCCACCGCGGTCATCCAGGCACCAATGGGCGCCGCGCACTGCAGCGCGACATCGGCCAGTTTCATCTTCCACACCAGCCCCACCACGCCTGCCACGGCGAGCATCACATAGCACGACTGCGCCAGCATGGCGGTCGGCACATGGATATAGATGATGCGGAAGCTGTTGCCCTGCTGGTAGTCCTGGGGGGCGAAGGCCAGGCCCCAGGTGATGCCGACCAGCAACAGCACGATGGCGCAAACGGTCAGCCACGGCAGCATGCGGCCGCTGATGGCATAGAACCATTTGGGGGAACCCAGCTTGTGGAACCACGTCCAGCTTATTTTCATCAGGGTACATCCAGGGTGTTGGCCGGGCTGCAATGCCCGGCACTCGTTATTCGCCGACGCTGATCTTCAGGCCGGCCGCGATCGCAAAGGGTGCCAATGTCACCGCCAGGGCCGTCAGGCTGGCGAGCCAGAGCAGATGACCGGTGGCGGGCATATTCTGCAACGCCGCCTGCAACGCACCACTGCCCAGGATCAATACAGGGATATACAACGGCAGAATCAACAATGCCAGCAGCAGGCCGCCGCGCTTGAGACCGACCGTCAGCGCCGCCCCAACCGCGCCCAGCAGGCTCAAGACCGGGGTGCCCAGCAACAAGGAGGCGAGCAGCACCGGCAGGCAACTGGGCGGCAGCCCCAGCATCAGCGCCAGCAGCGGTGCCAACAATACCAGCGCCAACCCGGAAAAGATCCAGTGCGCCAGCACCTTGGCCAGTACCAGCATGGCCAACGGATGCGGCGAAAGCACCCACTGCTCGAGCGAGCCGTCCTCGAAATCACTGCGAAACAACCCGTCGAGCGACAACAATACCGCCAGCAAGGCCGCTACCCAGACCAGTCCTGGCGACAAGGTTTGCAACAATTGTGTCTCTGGCCCTACCGCCAGCGGGAACAGGGCAACGACAATGGCGAAGAACACCAGCGGGTTGGCCAGCTCCGCCGGGCGGCGGAACAACAGCCGCGCCTCGCGGCGCAACAGCAGAAGGAATACGCTCATGCCGCCCATTGCCCCAGGTTCAGCTCGCGATAGCCGGATGGCTTGCGCTCGAGCGTATGGTGGGTGGTCAGCACCACGGTACCACCCTGCTCGCAGTGCGCCGCCAGGTGCGCTTCCAGTTGGGCCACGCCCTGCTTGTCAAGAGCGGTGAAAGGTTCGTCGAGGATCCACAGCGGCGGGCTGTCCAGGTACAGCCGGGCCAGGGCCACGCGGCGCTGCTGGCCAGCGGACAGGGTATGGCAGGGCACGTCCTCGAAACCGCGCAGGCCGACAGCCTCCAGCGCCTTCCAGATCGCCTCGCGGTTGGCCGGGCGGTGCAATGCGCAGAGCCAGGCAAGGTTCTCTTCGGCGGTGAGCAGGTCCTTGATCCCGGCGGCATGGCCGATCCACAGCAGGATGCTGGCCAGGGCATGGCGTTGTTCGGCCAACGGCTGCCCCCCCAGCAGGATCTGCCCGGCGGTGGGCTGCATCAGCCCGGCCAGCAGGCGCAGCAAGCTGGTCTTGCCGCTACCGTTGGGGCCGGCGATCTGCAGCATGTCGCCGGGGTGCAGCTCGAAGTGCAGGTGCTCGAACAGCAGCCGCCAGTCGCGCTCGCAGGCCACGCCCGCAGCTTGGAGGTGAAGGGTCACGGTATCGCCTTATGCAGTCTGTGTCTCAAGTCGCTCCAACCCCTGCCGTTATACTGGCAATGGCGAGCGAGCGGCATTATTGCACGCGCCACGGCGCTGCCAAGAGGGCTGGTTCGACAGGTTGTATACAATCATGACTGAAATCAATAGTCTCAGCACACAAACCGCGGTAAGCGCCCAAGCGACCAGGGCCGCGATGTCCGGCGAACTGCTGCGCCTGCTGCAGGCCCAGCCCGGTCTGCTGCCGCCTGGAGAAGTCGCCGAAGCCGAGGTCGTCACCCTGCGCCAGATCGGCCAGGAGTTCCAGATGCTGCTGCGGCTCACCCAGGCCAATGGCAACCAGATCCAGGTATTGACCACCGCCAGCCAGCCGCTGCCCCCCGGCAGTTTGATCACCGTCACCCAGCCCGAGAGCAGCCGCCTGGCGGTGATGGTGCAGCAGGCCAGTGCCGGCAACATCGCTACCTTGACTCAACTGGATACCCGGCAGCTCCCGGTCGGCACCTTGCTGCAGGCCAAGGTGCTGACCAGCCAGGTACTGCCGCAAAGCCCTGGCTCAGCCGTCACCTTCCGCTCGCTGGTGAGCCTGCTCAACAGCAGCCAGGCGGGTGCCACCCTGGCCATCGACAGCCCGCGCAGGCTTCCCGTGGGCAGCCTGCTCAGCGCGCTGGTGCAGGGCGAGCAGGCGCTGCGCTTTGTGCCCCTGAGCGGCCGCCAGGACCAATTGGCCGTTACCCAGCACCTGTCGACCCAGCAAAGCCTCCAGGCCTCCTTGCCGGGTGTGCTCAACAGCCTGCAGCAGATCACCAGCAGCCCCGATGCAGCCCCGGAGCTGCGCGCCAGTGCCGAGCGCCTGCTCGCCAGCCTGCCGGAAGCGCGGCAACTCGGCGATGCGAAAAACCTGGCCCAGGCACTGAACAACAGCGGCACGTTCTTCGAATCCAAGCTGCTGGGCGGACTCGCCAGCGGCATCGCGCCCGACCTCAAGGCACAACTGGTCAAGCTGGTGGCCCAGGCGCTGCCCAGCATGCCCGGCCATCCACCGCTGGCTACCGCGCTGGCCACCGGCACCCTCGCCCAGGCCCTGCCAGGGCTGGCGCGCAGCGCCCTGGGCATGCTCGGCCAGGTCAGCCCACGACCGCTGCCAAGCGCTTTTCCCCTGCCCTCGCGGCTGCTGCAGAAGCTGGAAAGCGAAGGCGACCTGCAGCAACTGCTGCGCCTGGCCGCCGCGGCGATCTCGCGGCTGCAGAGCCATTCGCTGTCCAGCCTGCAGCAGAGCGGCACACTCGACAACGGTAACCAGCAGACCACCTGGCAGACCGAGGTCCCGGTGCGCCATGGCCAAGAGTTCATTCCCCTGCAAGTGAAGCTGCAACGCGAAGAAACCCCGGAGCAACAAGCCGATCGTGAACGTGAACAGGATGATCCGTTGAAGGCCCTGTGGCGCATCGAACTGGCATTCGACCTGTCCCCACTTGGCCCGCTGCAGGTCCAGGCGCAATTGGCCCAGGGTCGACTGTCCGGCCAGCTGTGGGCTCAGCAGGAACAAACCGCGCGGCTGATCGACAGCCAGTTGGGCGCCTTGCGCGAACGCCTGGTGGCCCGCGGGCTGGACGTTGGCGACCTGGAATGCCACCCCGGCACGCCGCCCCAAGGCCCGCGCACGCGCCTGGAACAACGCTGGGTGGACGAGAACGCATGAGCAGCAAGCAACCGCGCCAGGCCATTGCCCTGAGCTACGACGGGCAACAGGCCCCGACCCTGAGCGCCAAAGGCGACGACGAATTGGCCGAAGCCATCCTCGCCCTGGCCCGCGAACATGACGTGCCGATCTACGAGAACGCCGAGCTCGTGCGCCTACTGGCGCGCCTGGAGCTGGGGGAACAGATCCCCGAGGCGTTATACCTGACCATCGCCGAGATCATCGCGTTCGCCTGGCAGCTGCGCGGCAAGATGCCCATGGGCTTCAGCGATGCACCCGCCGCCGAGCGCGACATCACCCCCCAACTGCCCGGCCTGCCCTACCATTCCTGACGACGGGCGGTAGCCGACTGCCGCACGCGGGCGGGGCGAATCGCTCATCGTGACGACCCATTCTTTCCAGGGTCATCACCATGAAGCCCCGTTTCGTCAACAATGCCGGTGTGCGCTATGTCCGCGACCACCTCAAGGACTTCCCACGCCCCGATCATGCCGCGGCCACGGCGATTCGCGACTGGGCCGCTCGCCGCGGTCAGTCTCTGGACCCCGACCGCACCGATGTGGTCGTACTGCACCATCAATGGCGCCACGGCGTGGGCGAGGTTGGCGTCGTGGCACAGAAAATGACGCTCACTCAGGCCGTCATGGCCAACTGGCAGGGCGAGTCCAGCAACAACCTCATTGGCGCAGCCTTGAACAGCCCCTGGGCCGGGCACTTTCCCGACAGCCAAAGCATCACCCTGGTCGACCGACTGGATCCCCCTGGTCCACTATCCAACAGTAGCGGCTATGCCATCTACAATGGCTTGTTCCGCCAGACCACCCCCAGCGAATACAGCGCCCGGACCCATGTGAGACTGGCTGCAGAAGACCTCCAGCAGTTTATCTGCGACCTCGACTTTCACAGCGCCTACAAGGCCATGCTGGACACGTACTGGCGTAGCCACGCAACCAGTCATCGGCTGGCGGCGAAAATCGCCTTCATTACCGCCTGCAACCGCCAGCTCGCCGAAGGCAGCCTCGACGACCAGGCGCGCCGGCTCGCCTGGCGCGCTGCGGGGTTGGAGCAGGCCCCACAGCCGCTGCTCCGACGCTTCGTGAACATCTATGGCTATGTCGCCACCGACCTGCTGCAGATCAGCGACCCTGAAAGCGGCCTGACCCTGCTCTATATCCCTGGCAACTCCGCGCCACTGCATACCTTCGCCACCCCCTCGGCGCTGCAGGACTGGGTCGCCAGTCAGTGCCGCAACACGGACACCCGCGCTGCCCTGCTACATCACTTTGCTCTCGCCGACCAACCCGACGGCCTCGACTTCAGCGGCTTGGCTACCGCACTGGACGGGCTCGCCGCCTTCCCCACACTCAACCACCTGTCTAGCAACCGCCCCGGGTTCACCGCTGAAGGCGTCTGGCAACCAAGCACCTACGTCAACTACAAGCCGGACAAGTACAGCCCGCTGATCGAGGAGGAGCTTTTCTGGGCGCTGACCCACCAACAACGCAAACGCAGCTATGAGGACGCCGACTATCGCATCACCAGCAATGGCGAAATCACCAAAGCTCGCTGGCGCGCCTACTTGAACGCGGCGGTCAACCTGCTTGCCCCGCTTGCCATCGTTGTACCGGAACTGGCGCCGATCCTTGCCTTGGGCGGCATCGCTCAACTTGGTCTGGGTCTGGATCAGGTGATCAATGGTCATGGCCAGCAGGAGCGCGCCGAAGGCGTAGGCATGGCTACCTTTGGCGTGCTAAACGCCCTGCCGTTGGCGCACGCCACCCTGACGCGCGATGCAGCGCTCTACCGCTTCAAGAACGAGGGTTTCATTGCGCCGCAGGCGATCAATGGTCGACTGGGCTATCCACTAAGCCCCGTCTCACCGCCGCGCTTACCCGTGAGCGAGGTCGCGCCCTACTTCCACATTCCCGACCCCATCCCAGCGCTGGAGGGCGCCGATACGGCTACCTACCAAGCCATTGATCGAAGACCACGATTTGATGGAACACCCGATCTGTTGGCAGCCTGCGTGGGCGGCTACAACACCGAAGTGGTTTACGACCTGGAGAACGACAGCTTCATCCTCGAGGGCGATATTAATGCGGTCGATCCCCAGTACTACCTTCCCCGGCTCGGCACCCGCGACCTGCAACCGGTGAGCCTGGCCGGCCGAGAGGTCACCGATGCCATGCGCATGCGCACGCTGCGCGCCCTTGGCGTGGAGCTGCATTTGCCGGTACAGATGCCTGGTCCGTTTCCAGCCGGGGCACGGCCCGTTCCACGACAATTCCTGAGCCTATGGGTGGGGGACAAAGCAATCGACCCGCCATTACTGAGCAATCTGCGCAGCAATGCAGAACGCCTGCACGGCAGTGCCTACACCCTGCGGCTATACCTGTCGAAGGCCAGCACCAGCGCCTTTGATGAAAATCTGCACCTGCTTGCAAAGAAAGCACCTGGCGTGCAGATAGTGCCACTGGAGGAACAGGACTGGTTCCGCCACTTTCGTGAAGGCCCATACCATCCCCAGTATCAGGCAGCCCTCGATGGCGGCAATTTCGCCTCCGCCTCTGATGTGCTGCGCTATTGCATGCTCCACAGCCAAGGCGGTATCTACATGGACGTTGACGACCACCTGCTGGCGGTGGGCGAATATCCCTACAAGGTGAATGGCCGGCCGGTGGGCAGCCCTGCTGAAGCCATCGAGCAGGTGGACCTGAGCACCACCGACGACGGGCTGCTGCTGTTCCCTCCGATGTCCAACGAAAAGCTCGGGATGAACTGCCAGTTCAACACCAGCCTGATCGGCAGCCACGCCGGCAACCCGACACTGCTGGCAATCAGCGAGGAGATGCGCAGCCGCTATCTGGTTGAACCAGAGTTCTATGGCAGCTGCCCCAGTCTGCGGGACGACCCAGCCGGCTTCTATCGTTATGCCGCCAGCCTCAACCGCTTGACCGGCCCGGGGCTGCTCACCGACGTCGTAGACCAGCACCTGCCGGTGCTGAGGACCCTGCGCCATATCACCAATCTGTTCCAGATGCCCCGCATCAATACCTTCCAGTATGTGAATCCAGAGGCCTATCGGGCTGCATTACGCCAGTGGCTGCCGTTCAACCGCCTGATGCGCGTGGGTGGCAATCATTCATGGGCAAGGCCCTGATTGCGGGATGAAAAAAGGCGACCGCCAGGTCGCCTTCCTTGCTCACTCGCCGCGGTGCAGCTTGCTCATCAACTGCGCCTCGGCCTGGGTCAACCCGCAGGTCTGGGTCAGCTCCTCGACGCTGGCGCCCATGCCCACCAGCTTGGCGGCCTGGGCGAAGGTGACGCTGTTGGGGTCGCGCTGCTCGAGTTGCTGGAGCTTCTCGGGCAGCGGCGCCACCACCGCGCGCAATTCATGGATCGCTTCGCCCATGCGCACGGTACCGTTCTGGTAGTCGTCCAAGCGTTTGGCGAGGTCCTTGATGCGCTGGTCACGCAGCGCATCGCCCTGGGCCTGCTGGGCGGCCAGCTCGCGCTGGCGCTTGCTGTAGTTGAGGAAGAACCACAGGCTCAGTGCCCACAGCAGCGCCAGGAAGATGACAGCAACCTCGAAGATCAACTCAGATGTTCTCCAGCTCGGACCACTCTTCCTCGGTCATCATCTTGTCCAGCTCGACCAGGATCAGCAGCTCGCCATTCTTGTTGCACACGCCCTGGATGAACTTCGCCGATTCTTCGTTGCCGACGTTCGGCGCGGTCTCGATCTCCGACTGGCGCAGGTACACCACTTCAGCGACGCTGTCGACGAGGATGCCGACCACCTGCTTGTCCGCCTCGATGATGACGATACGGGTGTTGTCGGTGACTTCGCTCGACATCAAGCCGAAGCGCTGGCGGGTGTCGATCACCGTCACCACGTTGCCGCGCAGGTTGATGATGCCCAGCACATAGCTGGGGGCGCCCGGTACCGGGGCGATCTCGGTGTAGCGCAGGACTTCCTGCACCTGCATGACATTGATGCCGTAGGACTCGTTGTCCAGACGGAAGGTTACCCACTGCAGGATCGGATCTTCGGAACCTTGTGCAGACGACTTTTTCATTCCCTAGCCCTCAAAATCCGCCATTGGCGGTGTGCTCTGTGTTGCCGCGGCAGTAGCGGCGTTGATTCAGTTGTGTTTGGTGTTCATCTGCTTGACCGCGCCACTGGCGATCAGCTCGGCCAGCTCGGCGACGTCGAGCAGCGCGCACATGTGTTCGATCACCGTGCCGGCCAGCCACGGGCGTTGGCCGCGCTGGCTGCGCCACTTGATCTCGCTCGGGTCCAGGCGCAGCGAGCGGCTGACCTGGTGCACGGCCAGCCCCCATTCGTAGCCCTGGACCGAAATGACGTATTGCAGGCCCTGGCGGAAATCGTCCCGGTAGCGGTCGGGCATGACCCAGCGGGCGGTATCCAGCACCTTGAGGTTGCCCGCCTGGCAGGTGAGGATGCCGAGGAACCAGTCCGGCTGGCCGAATAGCGGCGTCAACTCCTGGCCGGCCAGAGTGTAGATCGAGCCCAGGCACACCAGCGGTACCGCCAGGGTCAGCCCGGCGACATCGAACAGCAGGCATTCGAATGGCTCGGCGGCCCATTCCGGGCGCCCGTCGACTGTCGCCGGAGGTGTTGGCGCGGCAGGGGCCGCCGGTACGTGCAGTTCCACCAGTGGCATTGCCGGCTCGATGGCCGGGGCTTCAGTCAACAGCGGGATGCTCGCCTCGGCCAGCACCTCGCGCTCGACCACCGCCACCACCGGCTCCATGACAGGCGTGGCAGGCGGCAGAACGGTTGGCAGGACCTTGGCCTGCGGCTCGGCGAAAGGCCGGGGCGCAGGCGCGACTGGCATGGCCTGGCGTTGAGCATCGCGGGCCTGTTCCTCGCGGACCGCCACCTCGAACTCATCGGCGGGGGCCGGCTCCACGGGTGGCGCGACAGGCAGATCCTGCTCGGGCGGCAACTCGAATGGCTCGGTGGCTTCCTGCAGCAAACCATCAAGGTAGGACTGCAAAGCCATCTGCGGCTTGGTGGTGATATGCGGCGCCTGGTTCATCAGGCCACCTGCAACGCGGAACGGTAGGTCAACAGGTGCTTGAGCAGCGCGCGATAGGCCACCACGCCACGGCTCTTGCCATCGAACTGCGAAGGCGTTACGCCGTTACGGCTGGCATCGCGCAAGCGTGTATCCACCGGGATGTAGCCTTGCCAGACCTGATCGCCATAGGTGTCGCGCAGCACTTTCAAGGTGCCCAGCGAAGCCTGCGTGCGGCGGTCGAACAGGGTCGGCACGATCTGGTACGGCAACGCCTGCTTGCGCGAACGGTTGATCATGCCCAGCGTGCCAACCATGCGCTCCAGGCCCTTGACCGCGAGAAACTCGGTCTGCACCGGGATCACCAACTGCTGGCTGGCGGCCAGGGCGTTGACCATCAGCACGCCCAGCAAGGGTGGGCTGTCGATCAGGGCGAAGTCGAAATCCTGCCACAGCTGCGCCAGACTCTTGGCGATCACCAGGCCCAAGCCACTCTGGCCCGGCGACTGACGCTCAAGCACCGCCAACGCGGTGCTCGACGGCAGCAGCGAGATACGCTCATCACTGGTGGGTAGCAGCAGCTGGCCCGGCAGCCCGTCGGGCACCGTGCCTTTGTGCAGGAACAGGTCGTAGCAGCTGTGCTCCAGCGCATCGGGGTTGTGCCCGAAGTAGCTGGTCATCGAGCCGTGCGGGTCGAGGTCGACCACGACCACGCGCTTGCCCGCCTCGGCCAGCAGGCCGGCCAGGGCGATGGTGGTGGTGGTCTTGCCGACGCCACCTTTTTGATTGGCTACTGCCCAGACTCTCATCGTGCGTTGCTTCCTCCCGGTATGGCCGCCTGCCCTGCCGGGAACGGTGTGAAGTTCAGTGACGGGGATTTGACGAAATCAGCCCCCGGTCGTCGGTGCTGGCGAGGCTGGTGCACTTTGTGTGCCAGCCCGGCGCATCGCCGCGTCCGGGGTGGCGTTGGCGCTGCCGCTGCCGGTCAGGCTGCGGCGCACTTCCAGGTTACGCGAGATCACCAGCACCACCCGGCGGTTGCGCGCGCGGCCGTCGGCAGTGTCGTTGCTGGCCACCGGCTGGTACTCGCCATACCCCACCGATGCCATGCGCGCCGGGTTGACCCCTTCCATGGCCAGCAAGCGGACGATGCTCGCCGCCCGCGCCGACGACAGCTCCCAGTTGGTCGGATACTGGGCGGTACGGATCGGCAGGTTGTCGGTGAAACCCTCGACGTGCACCGGGTTGGCGAACGGCCTGAGGATCTTCGCCACCTTCTCGATGATTTCGAATGCGACATCACTGGGCATGGCATCGGCGCTGGCGAACAACAGCGAGGAGTTGAGCTCGATCTCCACCCACAATTCATTACCGCGCACGGTCATCTGGTTGGACTTGATCAGGTCGCCGAAGGCGTCACGCATATCGTCGGCGATGGTCTTGAGCGGGTCGGCGCTGGTCTGCGCCAGGCCCGCGTCGGTCTGCTCGCTGTCCTTGATCAACGGTTCGGCCGGCTTGACGCTCAGCGGGCGCTCATCGCCGATCGGGATCGGTTTCATGCTGCGCTCGGGGTCGTTGAACACGCCGATCAGCGCCTGGGAGATCTGCTTGTACTTGCCTTCGTTGATCGACGAAATCGAGTACATGACCACGAAGAAGGCGAACAGCAGGGTAATGAAGTCGGCATACGAGACCAACCAGCGTTCGTGGTTCTCGTGCTCTTCGACTTTGCGACGGCGTGCCATGGCTTACTCCATGAAGCCTTGCAGCTTCAGCTCGATCGAGCGTGGGTTCTCGCCTTCGGCAATCGACAGCAGGCCTTCGAGCAGCATCTCGCGGTAACGCGACTGGCGCAGGGTGATGGCCTTGAGCTTGTTGGCGACCGGCAACAGGATAAGGTTGGCGCTGGCCACGCCATAGATGGTGGCGACGAAGGCGACGGCGATGCCGTTGCCCAGTTGCGAGGGATCGGCGAGGTTGCCCATCACATGGATCAGCCCCATGACCGCACCGATGATGCCGATGGTCGGCGCGTAGCCGCCCATGCTCTCGAACACCTTGGCAGCCTGGATGTCACGGGACTCCTGGGTCAAGAAATCGACTTCGAGGATGCTGCGAATGGCTTCCGGCTCGGCACCGTCGACCAGCAACTGCAGGCCTTTGCGCGCATAGGGGTCAGGCTCGGCATCGGCGACGCCTTCCAGGCCCAGCAGGCCTTCCTTGCGCGCCGTCAGGCTCCAGTTCACCACCCGGTCGATGCCGCCGGCCAGGTCCACCCGTGGCGGGAAGAAAATCCAGCGGATGATCTGCAGGGCACGTTTGAACGACGACAGCGGCGACTGCAGCAATGCCGCCGCCAGGGTGCCGCCCAGCACGATCAGTGCCGCCGGGCCGTTGATCAGCGCACCGACGTGGCCGCCCTCCATGAAATTGCCGCCGACGATGGCGACAAAGGCGAGGATCAGGCCGATCAGGCTCAATACATCCATCAGACGCACGCCTCGACCAAGTGCTTGCCGATCTCGTCAAGGCTGTAGACAGCGTCGGCGAGGTTGGCCTTGACGATCGCCATGGGCATGCCATAGATCACACAGCTGGCTTCATCCTGCGCCCACACGGTGCTGCCACCCTGCTTGAGCAGGCGCGCGCCTTCGCGGCCATCGGCGCCCATGCCGGTGAGGACCACCGAGAGCACCTTGTCGCCGTAGGACTTGGCAGCGGAACCAAAGGTGATATCCACGCAGGGTTTGTAGTTCAGGCGTTCATCGCCCGGCAGGATCTTCACCGTGCCACGGCCGTCGACCATCATCTGCTTGCCACCCGGGGCCAACAGGGCCAGGCCCGGGCGCAGCACGTCACCGTCCTCGGCCTCTTTGACATTGATCTTGCACAGTTTGTCCAAGCGCTCGGCAAAGGCCTTGGTGAAGGCCGCCGGCATGTGCTGGATCAACACGATCGGCGCCGGGAAACCGGCGGGCAGTTGGGTCAGCACCCGCTGCAGCGCAACCGGACCGCCCGTGGAGGTGCCGATCGCAACCAGTTTGTACGGCTTACGCTTGGGTGCCGGCGAATGCGTGGCAGCCGTTGCTGCGGCGCGGGCCGGGGTGGCAGTGCGCGCAGGCGCGGTACCGGCAAAGCTGCTGGCTGGAGCCTGGCTGCTGGCCGGTGCAGGCGCGGCGGCTGGGGCCGGGCTCGAATAGGCACTGAAACGTCGGTTGCTGCGCGAGATGGTGTGGACCTTCTCGCAGAGCATCTGCTTGACCTTCTCCGGGTTGCGCGAGATGTCTTCGAAATTCTTCGGCAGGTAGTCGACCGCACCGGCATCCAGGGCGTCGAGGGTGACGCGGGCGCCTTCATGGGTCAGCGAGGAGAACATCAATACCGGCGTCGGGCAGCGCTGCATGATGTGACGCACCGCAGTGATGCCGTCCATCATGGGCATTTCATAGTCCATGGTAATGACATCGGGCTTGAGCGCCAGCGCCTGGTCGATCGCTTCCTTGCCGTTGGTCGCGGTACCCACGACCTGGATCGTCGGGTCGGACGCGAGAATTTCCGAGACACGGCGGCGGAAGAAACCGGAATCATCCACCACCAGGACCTTGACTGCCATAAACACTCCGTTAGGCGGCGCACCCGCCTGGGCGCGCCACCGAAATCAAATACGCCGGGCGGCGTAACGCTTGAGCATGCTCGGGACGTCGAGGATCAGCGCGATACGGCCGTCACCGGTGATGGTCGCGCCGGACATGCCCGGGGTTCCCTGCAGCATCTTGCCCAACGGCTTGATCACCACCTCTTCCTGGCCGACCAACTGGTCGACCACGAAACCGATGCGCTGGGTGCCGACCGAGAGGATCACCACATGACCTTCGTGCTGCTCTTCGTGCTCGTGGTCCTGGACCAGCCAGCGCTTGAGGTAGAACAGTGGCAGCGCCTTGTCGCGCACGATCACCACTTCCTGGCCATCGACCACGTTGGTGCGCGACAGGTCGAGGTGGAAGATCTCGTTGACGTTGACCAGCGGGAAGGCGAACGCCTGGTTGGCCAGCATCACCATCAGCGTCGGCATGATCGCCAGTGTCAGCGGCACCTTGATGACGATCTTCGAGCCCTGACCCTTGGCCGAGAAGATGTTGATCGAGCCGTTGAGCTGGGAAATCTTGGTCTTCACCACGTCCATGCCGACACCGCGGCCGGACACGTCGGAGATCTCTGTCTTGGTCGAGAAGCCCGGGGCGAAGATCAGGTTGTAGCAGTCCGACTCGCTCAGGCGGTCGGCCGCGTCCTTGTCCATCAGCCCCTTTTCCACGGCCTTGGCGCGCAGGATGCTCGGGTCCATGCCCTTGCCGTCGTCGGAAATCGACAGCAGGATGTGATCACCTTCCTGCTCGGCGGACAGCACCACCCGACCCATGCGCGACTTGCCGGAGGCCTCGCGCTCGTCGGGCATCTCGACGCCATGGTCGACGGCGTTGCGCACCAAGTGCACCAACGGGTCGGCCAGAGCCTCGACCAGGTTCTTGTCCAGGTCGGTTTCTTCGCCGACCAGCTCCAGGTTGATCTCTTTCTTGAGCTGGCGAGCCAGGTCGCGAACCAGGCGCGGGAACCGCCCGAAGACCTTCTTGATTGGCTGCATGCGCGTCTTCATGACCGCGGTCTGCAGGTCGGCGGTGACCACATCGAGGTTGGACACGGCCTTGGACATGGCCTCGTCGCCGCTGTTGAGCCCCAGGCGCACCAGGCGGTTACGCACCAGCACCAGTTCGCCGACCATGTTCATGATCTCGTCCAGGCGCGCGGTGTCGACCCGCACGGTGGTCTCCGCCTCGCTGGCGCCATGCTTGTCGGCGGCCGGCGCCGGCGCCCGGGCCGGAGCGGCAGGCTTGGCAGCGGCTGGCGCGGGAGCGGGGGCAGGCGCCGGCTTGGCAACCGGCTTGGCTTCGGCCTTGGCCGCGACAGGTGCGGCAACAGCGGCGGCTGGCGCCTCGGCAACAACCGCCTCGCCAGAAAACTTGCCCTTGCCGTGCAACTGGTCGAGCAGCGCCTCGAATTCGTGTTCGGTGATGCTCTCGTCGGCCGCCGCTGGGGCCTCACTGGCTGCAGGCGCAGCGACGCCAGGCAATGCGTCGACGGCGAAGGTGCCCTTGCCGTGCAACTGATCGAGCAGCGACTCGAATTCGTCGTCGGTGATCTCATCACTGGCAGGGGCAACGGCCGCTGGCTCACTGGCAGCGGTATCTGGCGAAAACTGGCCTTTGCCGTGCAACTGGTCGAGCAACGACTCAAATTCGGCGTCGGTAATCTCGTCACCACCCGCGCTGACCTGTTCACCCTGCAGTTGCTCGTGAACCTGGGCCTCGGCCTTGACCGCATCGAGCGAATCAAGCAGTTGCTCGAACTCGGTGTCGGTGATGTCGGGCTCGGCAGCCGGCACTTCGGCGACAACGGCGACCTCGACCGGAGCCGGTTCTTCGGCGCCAGCGGGCTCGGCCAGGCGCGACAGCGCTGCCAGCAGCTCGCGGGTGGCCGGTGTGACGTCGGTGCGCTCGCGCACCTGGCCAAACATGCTGTTGACCGTGTCGAGTGCTTCGAGCACCACGTCCATCAGTTCCGCGTCGACCCGGCGCTCACCTTTGCGCAGGATGTCGAACACGTTCTCGGCAATGTGGCAGCACTCCACCAACTCATTGAGCTGAAGGAAGCCGGCGCCCCCTTTTACAGTGTGGAAACCGCGGAAAATCGCGTTGAGCAGGTCCGCATCATCGGGCCGGCTTTCCAGCTCGACCAATTGCTCGGACAGTTGCTCGAGGATTTCGCCGGCTTCTACCAGGAAATCCTGGAGGATTTCTTCATCGGCGCCGAAGCTCATTAAACGTGCTCCTTAAAAACCCAGGCTGGACAACAGATCGTCGACATCGTCCTGGCTGGACACGACGTCTTCACGCTTATCGGCATGAATCTGCGGACCTTCACCCCGAGTCGGATGTTTTTCTTGATCTTTTTCAGCGCGCAGCTGCTGGTGGTCATGTTCGATACCGGCAAAGCGGTCGACCTGGCTTGCCATCAGCACGAGCTTGAGCAGATTGCTTTCGACTTCGGTGACCAGCGTGGTCACCCGTTTGATCACCTGGCCGGTGAGATCCTGATAATCCTGGGCCAGGACGATATCGTTGATATGGCCCGCGACCTTCTGATTACCTTCGGCACTGTGCGTCAGGAAACTGTCCACACGCTTGACCAGCTCACGGAATTCCGGCGCTGCCACCTCGCGGCGCATGAAGCGCTGCCAGTCGGCGGACAGGCTCTGCGCCTCGCTGGCAAGATCGTTGAGCACCGGGGTACACGCCTCCGCCAGGTCCATGGTGCGGTTGGCCGCACCTTCGGTGAGGCGGACCACGTAGGAGAGGCGCTCGGCGGCATCGGTAATCTGCGACACTTCCTCGGCCTGCGGCATGGCCGGGTCGATCTGGAAGTTGACGATTGCACTGTGCAGTTCGCGGGTGAGCTTGCCGACTTCCTGGTACAGCCCGCGGTCGCGGGTCTGGTTCAGTTGGTGGATCAGCTGCACCGCCTCACCGAACCGGCCGCGCTCGAGGCTCTCGACCAGCTCCTGGGCATGCTTCTTCAGGGTTGATTCGAACTCACCCAAAGAGTTGTTGGTTGACTCCATTGCGCCCCCCAGACGTGACTCAGCCGTTGACGCGTTCGAAGATCTTTTCGATCTTTTCTTTCAGCGCCAGGGCGGTGAAAGGCTTGACCACGTAGCCGTTGACGCCGGCCTGGGCCGCCTCGATGATCTGCTCGCGCTTGGCTTCCGCGGTGACCATCAGTACCGGCAGGTGCTTGAGGCGCTCGTCGGCACGGACCGCGCGCAGCAGGTCGATACCGGTCATGCCCGGCATGTTCCAGTCGGTTACCAGGAAGTCAAAAGGCTCGCTGTTGAGCATCGGCAGTGCCGTGTTGCCGTCATCAGCTTCCTTGACGTTGGTGAACCCCAGGTCACGCAACAGGTTCTTGATGATCCGCCGCATCGTCGAAAAGTCGTCAACGATGAGGATTTTCATGTCTTTGTTCAATTAGACCTCCAAGCAGTCTTAAACGCGCTCGGCGCCGAGCGCGCGCTCAATCAATTCGGCACTACAAAAAAAACGACTGCACTGAACCCGGGTTCAACGTGCCCGCCACTCCCCAAGGCGGCTGCGCAAACGCGCGGCGCACTGGCTGTGCAACTGGCTGACACGCGATTCGCTGACCCCCAGCACCTCACCGATTTCCTTGAGGTTCAGCTCTTCGTCGTAGTACAGCGCCAGGACCAGGCGTTCACGCTCCGGCAGGTTGGCGATCGCATCGGCCAGCGCAGCCTGGAAGCGCTCGTCTTCCAGGTCACGCGCCGGCTCCAGCTGGCCGCTGGCTCCGTCCTCGTGCAGCCCTTCATGTTCGCCGTCCTGCAATAGGTCGTCGAAACTGAACAGGCGGCTGCCCAAGGTGTCATTCAAAATCCCGTAGTAATCATCGAGACTCAATTGGAGTTCGGCAGCAACCTCGTGATCTTTAGCGTCGCGGCCAGTCTTTGCTTCGACACAGCGGATCGCGTCACTGACCATGCGCGTGTTGCGGTGCACCGAACGTGGCGCCCAATCGCCCTTGCGCACCTCGTCGAGCATGGCGCCGCGAATACGAATACCGGCGTAGGTTTCGAAACTGGCACCCTTGCTCGCATCGTATTTGTTGGCCACTTCCAGCAAGCCGATCATCCCGGCCTGGATCAGATCCTCGACCTGGACGTTGGCCGGCAGACGCGCCAACAGGTGGTAGGCGATACGCTTGACCAGTGGCGCGTAGCGTTCGATCAGCTCGTACTGCGCGTCCTTGGCGGCCTTGCTGTACATCTTGAAACCGCTCGCGTTCATAGCACCGGCCCTGCACTGGTGGGCTGCACCAGGCGCTCGACAAAGAATTCCAGGTGCCCACGCGGGTTGGCAGGCAGCGGCCAGCTGTCGACCTTCTGCGCGATGGCCTTGAACGCCAGCGCACACTTGGACCGAGGGAAGGCCTCATAGACCGCCCGCTGCTTCTGCACGGCCTTGCGCACGCATTCGTCGTAAGGCACGGCACCGACGTATTGTAGGGCGACGTCGAGGAAGCGGTCCGTGACCTTGGTCAACTTGGCGAAAAGGTTGCGGCCTTCCTGTGGGCTCTGGGCCATGTTGGCCAGCACACGGAACCGGTTCATCCCGTAATCGCGGTTAAGCAGCTTGATCAGCGCGTAGGCGTCGGTGATCGAGGTCGGCTCGTCGCACACCACCAGCAACACTTCCTGGGCGGCGCGGACGAAACTGACCACCGAGTCACCGATACCCGCAGCCGTGTCGATCACCAGCACATCGAGGTTGTCGCCGATGTCGCTGAAGGCCTGGATCAGGCCGGCGTGTTGCGCGGGCGCCAGGTGCACCATGCTCTGCGTGCCGGAGGCCGCCGGGACGATGCGCACACCACCCGGGCCTTGCAACAGCACATCGCGCAGCTCGCAGCGGCCTTCGATCACGTCGGCGAGGGTGCGCTTGGGCGTGAGCCCCAGCAGAACGTCGACATTGGCCAGGCCCAGGTCGGCGTCCAGCAACATCACCCGGCGGCCGAGCTCGGCCAGCGCCAGGGACAGGTTCACTGAAACGTTAGTCTTGCCGACGCCACCTTTGCCACCGGTCACGGCGATCACCTGTACGGGATGCATGCTACCCATGTCTGTTCTTTACCTTGTCTCGCTTGGACCCAGGCCACATGAGGGGCTGAACATTCAAGGCCACGGTCCGGCCGGGCAACCCCATGATGTAGGTACTTTGCACAGTATTCACCCTCAACCCGCGCGCTTGCCAGGGCTGTGGTACAGATCAGCGAACATGTCGGCCATGGCCTCGTCGCTGGGCTCTTCCTGCAATTGCACACTGACGGCGCGGCTTACCAACTGGTGCTTGCGCGGTAGCTGCAGGTCGTCGGGAATGCGCGGCCCATCGGTCAGATAGGCCACCGGCAATTCATGACTGATGGCCAGGCTCAGCACTTCGCCGAGGCAGGCCGTTTCGTCGAGCTTGGTCAGGATGCACCCGGCCAGGCCGCAGCGCTTGTAGCTGTGGTAGGCGGCGGTGAGCACCTGCTTCTGGCTGGTGGTCGCCAGCACCAGGTAATTCTTCGCGGCGATGCCGCGCCCGGCCAGAGTCTCGAGCTGCATGCGCAGCGCCGGATCACTGGCCTGCAGGCCGGCAGTGTCGATCAGCACCACACGCTTGCGCAGCAGCGGCTCCAGGGCCTGGGCCAGCGACTCGCCCGGATCGACGTAGGTGACCGGCACATTGAGGATGCGACCCAGCGTCTTGAGCTGTTCCTGGGCGCCAATGCGGAAGCTGTCCATGCTCACCAGCGCCAGGTTGTTCGCGCCGTACTTGAGCACGTAGCGCGCGGCGAGCTTGGCCAGCGTGGTGGTCTTGCCCATGCCGGCGGGGCCGACCATGGCGATCACCCCGCCCTCTTCGATCGGTTCGATCTCGGGCACATCGATCATCCGCGCCAAGTGCGCCAGGACCATGCGCCAGGCATGACGTGGTTCTTCGATGCCGGCGGTGAGGTCGAGCAGCTCGCGGGCCAGGCCACCGGAAAGGCCAAGGCGCTGCAGCCGGCGCCAGAGGTTGGCCTGCTGCGGCTTGCTGCCTTGCAGCTGGCTCCAGGCGAGCGAACCGAGCTGGACTTCAAGCAGCTCGCGCAAGCCGGTCAGCTCGAAACGCATGGCATCGAACAGGCGTGGATCAACCGGTGCCGACGCCGGCGCGGTAACCACCGCGGGTTCATCGACATGCTGCTCGATCAGCGGCTCCGAGGCGGTCAGCGGCTGCCCGGCGAACAATTGCCGGTTGCCGCCTTCGACGGCATCGCCACGCCCGGTCAGTTCGGCCTGGGCGGTAACGATGCGCGACTGGGTCTTGCGCAGCTCGTCTTCGAGCTCTGCGTTGGGCACGCGCGGGGCCAGGGCGGACAGCTTGTAGTCCAGCGCAGCCGTCAGCTCGACACCGCCAGCAATGCGCCGGTTGCCAATGATGGCGGCATCGGAGCCGAGCTCATCACGGACCAGCTTCATGGCCTGACGCATATCGGCGGCAAAAAAACGCTTAACTTGCATAACCCACTACCTCAGCCGTTGGGGCCCACGGTGGCAACGATGGTGACTTGCTTGTTGTCAGGTATTTCCTGATACGCCAAAACATGCAAATTCGGTACAGCCAGGCGACCGAAGCGCGACAGCATGGCGCGGATCGGGCCGGCTACCAGAAGGATGGCCGGCTGGCCCTGCATTTCCTGGCGCTGGGCTGCCTCGATCAACGAACGCTGAAGCTTTTCGGCCATGCTCGGCTCAAGAAGAACACCATCTTCCTGACCCTGCCCGGCCCTTTGCAGACTATTGAGCAAGATCTGTTCCAACCTTGGCTCAAGGGTAATCACAGGCAGCTCGGACTCAACGCCGACAATGCTTTGCACGATGGCGCGACACAATCCGACGCGCACCACCGCCACCAGCGCGGCGGTATCTTGACTCTTGGCCGCGTTGTTGGCGATGGCTTCGGCAATGCTGCGGATGTCACGCACCGGCACCTGCTCGGCGAGCAGCGCCTGCAGGACTTTGAGCAGGCCCGACAAGGAAATGACGCCCGGCACCACCTCCTCGGCCAGTTTCGGCGAGACCTTGGCCAGCACTTGCAGCAGCTGCTGCACTTCCTCGTGGCCGATCAGCTCGTGGCAGTGTTTCTGCAGGATCTGGTTGAGGTGGGTGGCGACCACGGTGCTGGCGTCCACCACCGTGTAGCCCAGCGATTGCGCCTGGGCGCGCTGACCGACATCGATCCACACTGCCTCCAGGCCAAATGCCGGATCTCGCGAGGCGATGCCGTTGAGGGCGCCGAACACCTGGCCCGGGTTGATCGCAAGCTCCCGGTCCGGGTAGATCTCGGCCTCAGCCAGGATCACACCCATCAGCGT
This sequence comes from Pseudomonas sp. PONIH3, assembly GCF_002934345.1. Taxonomy (NCBI): domain Bacteria; kingdom Pseudomonadati; phylum Pseudomonadota; class Gammaproteobacteria; order Pseudomonadales; family Pseudomonadaceae; genus Pseudomonas; species Pseudomonas sp. PONIH3. Next base: position 5,515,488 of record NZ_CP026386.1, on the reverse strand, counting down.
CAGGCGGTAGGCGCTGGGCTGCAGGTCGAGGTTGTCGCGAATGTGCACGGTGGGCATGAGGAAGCCCAGATCCTGGGAAAGCTTCTTGCGCACGCCCTTGATCCGCGCCAGCAACTGGCCGCCCTGGTTGCGATCAACCAGCGGAATCAGGCGGTAGCCGACTTCCAGGCCGATCATGTCGATGGGGGTGACGTCGTCCCAGCCCAGCTCCTTGGTTTCCATGGCGCGTTGCGGCGATGGCAGCAGGTCCTGCTGGCGCTGGGCCTCCTGCTGGGCCACGACCTTGGCCTTTTGCTGTTTTTTCCAGAGCAGGTAGGCGCCACCACAGGCCACTCCACCCAGGCCCAGGAAGGCCATGTGCGGCATGCCCGGCACCAACCCCATGACAATCATCAGCCCGCCAGAAACCGCCAGCGCCTTGGGCGAATCGAACATCTGACGATTGATCAGCTTGCCCATGTCCTCGGAGCCCGAGGCGCGGGTGACCATGATTGCAGCCGCAGTGGACAACAGCAGTGATGGCAATTGCGCCACCAAACCGTCACCGATGGTCAGCAAGGCATAGACCTTGCCGGCATCGCCGAAGCTCATGCCGTGCTGCAACATGCCGACAAGCATGCCACCGATGAGGTTGATGAAGAGGATGAGCAGGCCGGCAATGGCGTCACCGCGCACGAACTTGCTGGCACCGTCCATGGAACCGTAGAACTCGGCTTCCTGAGCAACTTCGCTACGCCGCGCCTTGGCCTGGGCCTGGTCGATGAGGCCGGCGTTGAGGTCGGCGTCGATGGCCATCTGCTTGCCGGGCATGGCGTCGAGGGTGAACCGTGCGCTCACTTCGGAGATACGCCCAGCACCCTTGGTCACCACCACGAAGTTGATGATCATGAGGATGGCGAACACCACGGCACCGACGACATAGTTGCCGCCGATCACCACTTCACCGAAGGCCTGGATCACCTTGCCCGCGGCGCCATGGCCTTCCTGACCGTGCAGCATGACCACGCGGGTGGACGCGACGTTCAGCGCCAGACGCAGCAGGGTCGCCACCAGCAGGATCGTCGGGAAGGCGGCGAAGTCCAGGGGACGCAGCGCATAGACGCAGACGAGGAGCACCACGATCGACAGGGCGATGTTGAAGGTGAAGAACACGTCGAGCAGGAACGGCGGTATCGGCAACATCATCATTGCCAACATCACCAGCAGCAGCAGCGGCACGCCGAGATTGCCCCGGCCGAGACCGGCCAGGTTGTTGCGGGCGTTGCTGATTAACTGAGTGCGATCCACCGCGATTCCTCTTCAAGCAAAACTTTGACGCCTGCGTGGCGCCTGGCGCTGCCTTTGCAAGAAGCCTTCCAACTTTTCTGGGGGTGGGGATTTTGAGGGGCTCGGGCTCGGGCTCGGGCTCGGGCTCGGGCTCGGGCTCGGGCTCGGGCTCGGGCTTAAGAGTGTGTGTTTTGATTCTTGTATGCGCATTCATCCGCCACGTCGACGCACAGTCACCTTTTCGCCTTTACGGCGACCTCCTTTTCTCTTGGGAAAAGGAGGCAAAACCGTTCGGCTCCGTTCATCCGGCCCCTACGCTTCGCTCCGGGGTCCCCTCGCTCCGTTCTTGCTCCCGTGGGTACCGCGCTGTACGGCCCATCCTGGGCCGCAGCGCTCGACGGCCATCCATGGCCGTCGCCCCACTACGCAAGAACTCCGCTCGGCCTCCTGAAGTCGCAATTGGTGGCGCCTGATCTATCGTGCGCTTAGAAGCAAGAGCAAGAGCAAGAGCAAGAGCAAGAGCAAGAGCAAGAGCAAGAGCAAGAGCTGAAAATGCGAATTTGGTTATTTGACAGCTAGTTATATATTGGCTGTTCCGACGTATCGCGGAGCAAGCCCGCTCCCACGTTGATTTCACGTCAAGCAGTATTCGTCTCTGTGGGAGCGGGCTTGCCCCGTGAAACAATCGAGAGATTAATTACGTTCCAACTAGCGACAGCTGCGCCAGCCCAGGCGCCGCTCGTACCTTCGCGACTTCAGGAGGCCGAACGCAGGTCTTGCGGAGGGAGGTGACGGGCATGGATGCCCGTCAAGCGCTGCGCCCCAGGATGGGGCGTTCAGCGCGGTCCTCCCGGGAGCAAGGCCGGAGCGAGGGAACCCCGGAGCGAAGCGTAGGGGCCGTATGAATGGAGCGAGCGGCTTTGCCTACTTTGGCCAAGACCAAAGTAGGCCGCCGTAAGGGCGGAAAGGTGAATAAGCGTCGCCATCGCAAATGAATGCGCACACAACCCCCAATACAACCGAAAACTCCGAACTCCGAACTCCGAACTCCGAACTCCGAACTACAAACTACAAACTACAAACTCAGCTATCACGCTGCAAATCATCGGGAATCGGCAAATCCTTGTTCAAAGGCTCAGGCGCCTTGCCCTTGCCCGCCCGGTACTGCCGAACCTGGAACACAAACGCCAATACCTGCGCCACCGCCAGGTACAACCCCGCCGGGATCTCCTGCTCAAGCTCGGTGGAGTAGTAGATAGCCCGCGCCAGGGCCGCCGACTCGAGTATCTGCACATTGTGCTCGGCCCCGATCTCACGAATCTTCAGCGCGACAAAATCGGTGCCCTTGGCCACCAGCAACGGCGCCATACCCCCCTTCTCAGGGTCGTATTGCAACGCCACCGCATAGTGAGTCGGGTTGGTGATGATCACATCCGCCTCAGGCACTGCCGCCATCATCCGCCGCTGCGACGCCTCACGCTGCAACTGCCGGATACGCTGCTTGACCTCAGGCTTGCCCTCACTGTCCTTGTACTCGTCCTTCACTTCCTGCTTGGTCATCTTCATTTTCTTGTGCGTCTGCCAAAGCTGGAACGGCACATCCGCCGCCGCAATCAACAGCAGCCCCGCCGCCATCCACAACGCACTCCACCCCACCACCTGCACCGAGTGGATGATCGCCTGCTCGAGCGGCTCATTGGCAATCGCCAGCAACGCCTGACGGTCCGCCGACAGCACGACCAGGGCAACGATCAGGATCATGAAGAACTTGGCCATGGCCTTGACCAGTTCGGTCAACGCATTCAGTGAGAACATGCGCTTGATCCCCGACAACGGGTTCATGCGGCTGAACTTCGGCTGCAGCAAGCTGCCCGAGAACAAGAACCCTCCCAGCGCAATGGGCGCCACGAATGAAATCACGAACAGCAGCAGCAGTACCGGCTGCACAGCCCAGATGGCCATCTTGCCCGAGGCCAACAGGAATGCCGCCATGTTGCGCTCGTCGACCAGCACCTCCCGCGTAAGGCTGAAGTTCATGCGCATCAAGGCCATCAACGTCTCGGCCAGGTAGCCACCGAACGCCATCAGCGCACCCGCGCCTGCCAAGGTTACCGCGACGGTGTTCAGCTCCTTGGAACGGGCAATCTCCCCCTTTTCGCGCGAGTCTTTCTTGCGCTTGTCGGTGGGTTCCTCTGTCTTGTCCTGACCGCTCTCGCTCTCTGCCATGCTCAGCGCGCCCGTGCCAGCTCACGCAGCCACTGCAGCGCTTCGCTGGCCAGTGCCTGGTAATGGGAAAGAATATCGGCCAGGCCGATCCAGAAAATGATCAGGCCCAACACCAGTGTCAGCGGGAAGCCGATGGAGAAGATGTTCAACTGTGGGGCTGCGCGGGTCATGACCCCGAACGCAACGTTGACCACCAGCAGCGATGCAATTGCCGGCAAGATCAACAGCAACCCCGCCCCCAGCACCCAGCTAAGGCGCCCCGCCATCTCCCAGAAATGGTTGACCACAAGAGCGTTGCCCACCGGCAGCGTGGTAAAGCTCTCGGTGAGGATCTCGAACGCCACCAGGTGGCCATTCATCAGCAGGAACAACACGCTCACCAGCATCGTCATGAACTGGCTGACCACCGCCACGTTGACACCGTTGGTCGGGTCCATCATGGAGGCGAACGCCATACCCATCTGGATCGCAATGATCTGCCCCGCGATCACGAAGGCCTGAAACAGCAACTGCAGGGAGAACCCGAACAACGCCCCAACGATCACCTGTTCGCCGCACAACAGCACGCCGTGCAGGCTCAAGGGGTCTATCGGCGGCAACGGCGGAAGCGCCGGCACTATCACCACGGTAATGGCCAAGGCCGCATACAGCCGCACCCGGGCCGGCAGCATCTTGGTGCCAAAGATCGGCATGGTCATCAGCAGCGCCGTCACCCGAAACAACGGCAGGATGAAGGTAGCCACCCAGGTACCGATCTGAGTATCGGTCAGCTCCAGCATGGCCGCGTCAACCGATCAACTGCGGGATGCTGGTGTACAGGCCAATGAAGTACTCCATGAACTTCTGCACAAGCCAAGGGCCGGCGATGATCAGCGTGACCAGCATCACCAACAGGCGCGGCAGGAAGCTCAGGGTCTGTTCGTTGATCTGCGTGGCCGCCTGGAACATCGCCACCACCAGGCCGACCAGCAGGCTCGGCACCACCAGGATAGCCACCATCATGGAGGTCATCCACAAGGCTTCACGGAACAGGTCGACAGCGACTTCAGGTGTCATGCAAGGCTCTCCTTGATGGCGTCAGACACCGCCAAAACTACCCGCCAGGGTGCCCATGATCAGCGCCCATCCATCGACCAGCACGAACAGCATGATCTTGAACGGCAACGAAATGATCAGCGGCGACAGCATCATCATGCCCATGGCCATCAGCACACTGGCGACCACCATGTCGATGATCAGGAACGGGATGAAGATCATGAAGCCGATCTGGAACGCCGTCTTGAGCTCGGAGGTCACGAACGCCGGCACCAGGATCGTCAGCGGCACCTGATCCGGGCCTGCGATATCGGTGCGCTTGGACAGGCGCATGAACAGGTCCAGGTCGCTCTGCCGGGTTTGTGCCAGCATGAAGTCCTTCAACGGGCCCTGGGCCTTGTCGATGGCCTGCTGGGCCGTCATCTGCTCGGCCAGATAAGGTTGGATGGCATCCTTGTTCACCCGCTCGAACACCGGCGCCATGATGAACATGGTCAAGAACAGCGCCATGCCGGTGAGGATCTGGTTCGAGGGAGTCTGTTGCAGGCCCAGAGCCTGACGCAGGATCGAGAAGACGATGATGATGCGGGTAAAGCTGGTCATCAGGATGACGAACGCCGGGATGAAGCTCAGCGCCGTCATGATCAGCAGAATCTGCAGGCTGACCGAATACTCCTGCTGCCCGTCCGCGCCATTGGACAGGGTGATGGCCGGGATGGACAACGGGTCGGCAGCCAGGGCCAGCGGTGCAGCCAGCAGCAGCGCCAGCGTCAACAGTAAGCGCAGTGCGCCGGTCATCACTTCTTGTCCTTCTGATCCTTGCCCATCAGCTCAAGCAGCCGCTGGGCGAATTCCGGCGTGGCCTGGCGCGCATCGGCGGGCACGTCGACAGGCTCGGCCAGCACATGCAACGCCTCGATGCTGCCAGGGGTATGGCCAATGAGAATCTGCTCCTTGCCCACCTGGATCAGCAGCAGCCGGTCGCGCGGGCCAATGGCACGGGTGCCGACGATCTCGATGACCGGAGCGCCCCGCTGCACCGAACCCTGCATGCGCCGCAGCAACCAGCCCAGGAAAAAGATCAGGCCGACGACCACCAGCAGGCCGAATACGGTTTGCGCCAGCTGCGCGCCGAAGCCGCCAGGGGCAGGCGCCGCAGCCGGCACGGTTACCGGCTCGGCAGCGGCGATCACCACCTCACTAGCCAGCAACGTGCCAAGGGCCAGCATGGCCCGCACCATGCGCTTCACTCAGCGCAACTTCTTGATACGTTCGCTGGGGCTGATCACGTCGGTCAGGCGAATGCCGAACTTCTCGTTGACCACCACGACCTCGCCATGGGCGATCAGCGTGCCGTTGACCAGCACATCCAGCGGCTCGCCGGCGAGGCGATCAAGCTCGATCACCGAACCCTGGTTGAGTTGCAGCAGGTTGCGGATGTTGATTTCGGTGCTGCCCACTTCCATCGAGATGCTCACCGGAATATCCAGGATCACATCGAGGTTGGGACCTTCGAGGCTGACATTCTCGTTGGGCTTGGGGGAGCTTGCGAACTCTTCCATCGGCAGGCGGCCGGTACCCGAGGCGTCGGCAGCCAGCAGCGCGTCGATATCGGACTGACCGGCATCACCGGTCTCTTCCAGAGCCGCGGCCCACTCATCGGCCAGAGCCTGTTCCTCGGGAGAAGTGATCTCGTTTTCGTTAGCCATGATTTCCTCGACAGGCATTCAATACGTTAGAGCGACCGGCACGCCGTCAGCGGCGTTCGATCGGGTCGATGATCTGCAGCGACAGGGTGCCCTTGTGCGAACCCAGCCGCGCCTTGAACGACGGCACGCCATTGGCGCGCAGCACCAGGTGCTCGGGGAGCTCCACCGGGATCACATCGCCTGGCTGCATGTGCAGGATGTCGCGCAGCTTGAGCTGACGGCGGGCAACAGTGGCCGACAGCGGCACATTGACGTCCAGCACATCCTCGCGCAGCGCCTTTACCCAGCGCTCATCCTGGTCGTCCAGGTCGGACTGGAAGCCGGCATCGAGCATTTCACGCACCGGCTCGATCATCGAGTACGGCATGGTCACGTGCAGGTCGCCGCCACCGCCATCGAGTTCGATGTGGAAGGTCGAAACCACCACGGCCTCGCTGGGGCCGACGATGTTGGCCATGGCCGGGTTGACCTCGGAGTTGATGTACTCGAAGTTGACCGGCATGATCGCCTGCCAGGCTTCCTTGAGGTCGACGAAGCACTGGTCCAGGACCATGCGCACCACGCGCAGCTCGGTCGGGGTGAATTCACGCCCCTCGATCTTGGCGTGGCGGCCGTCGCCACCGAAGAAGTTGTCCACCAGCTTGAACACCAGCTTGGCGTCGAGGATGAACAGCGCGGTGCCGCGCAACGGCTTGATCTTGACCAGGTTCAGGCTGGTCGGCACATACAGCGAATGCACGTACTCGCCGAACTTCATCACCTGCACGCCGCCCACCGCCACGTCGGCGGAGCGCCGCAGCAGGTTGAACATGCTGATGCGCGTATAACGGGCGAACCGCTCGTTGATCATTTCCAGGGTCGGCATGCGCCCCCGGACGATACGATCCTGACTAGTCAGGTCGTAGCTCTTGATGCTGCCGGGTTCGGCGGCACTTTCGGTTTGTACCAGCCCATCGTCCACCCCATGCAGCAGGGCGTCGATCTCATCCTGGGACAGCAGGTCCTGCACGGCCATCTATGTGCTCCTACTGCAATACGAAATTGGTGAACAGCAGCTGGTCGACGACCGGCCTGCCGACTTCTTTCTGAGCCACTTCCTGCACCACCGCGGTGGCTTTCTGGCGCAGCATCTCTTGGCCGACCGCGCTGCTGGCGAGGGTATCGAAGCCCTGGCCGGAGAACATCATCACCAGGTTGTTGCGGATCACCGGCATGTGCACTTTCAGCGCGTCGAGATCAGCCTGGCTGCGCCCCTGCATGGTGATGCTCACCTGCATGTAGCGCTGACGGCCATTCTGGTTGAAGTTGACCACGAAGGCCGGTGCCAGGGGCTCGTAGATCGCCGCCGCCTTGACGTTGCTCTGGGCTGCATCTGCCGCGGGCGCCGACTCGCTCTTGTGCATGAAGAACCAGGTTGCGCCCACCGACAGACCGACCGCCAGGAGCAGGGCCAGCACCAGCAGCAGGATCAGCTTGAGTTTGCCTTTAGTGGCGGGGTCTTTCACTGCGTCGCTCTTCGCCATGCCAATAATCCGTCGTCCATCGCGGTTTCAAAGAAGGATGACGTGGCTTGAGCAAGTGTTATGCCAGATTTGTCAGAAGCTTACTGCGCGCCCCTGCAGGAGCGGCCTTGTGTCGCGCAAGGCCGCTCCTGCAGGGGCGTGGGCACAAAGCCGTGGAACATCAGGCGTAGTAGTCGACCGCGCTGTCGCCCACCACCATCTGTTGCTCTACCGGGCCCACAGCACCGGCCACTTCGCCGCCCTCGGCGCCCGCCTCGGCACGCCGCGCGGCGACGCCCGACAGGTTGCTCGATCCACCCTGCTGCGCCTGCTGTTGCTGCTGGCCGCGAGACTGGTCGGCGACGCTGACATCCGGCTGGGCCAGGCCCTGCTGGGTGAATAACTCGCGCAGACGGTGCACCTGGCTGTCGAGCGCATCACGCACACCGGCGTGACCGCTGACGAAGTGAATCTGCGTCGACTGGTCCGCCGCGACATTGACGCGAATGTCCAGGCGCCCCAGCTCAGCAGGCTCAAGCTGGATGTCCGCCGACTTGAGGTTCTGGCTGGACAGGTACATCACCCGGTTGACCAGACCCTCGGTCCAGGCCCCCTGGTTCATCGCCAACGGCTGCTGCAGCGGGCTCGGGTTGACCGGCGCGGCATTGGCGACCTTGGCGGTCACCGCCTGGCTGAGGTTGGCCAGACGATTGGCGAAGTCATCGACCCGCGTATCGCTGCTGGCGCCCTTGATATCCTTGAGACCGTCGTCGAGCAGGCCGGCGAACGCCTTGTCGCCGTGCTCGGCATGCCCCGCCTCTGCTTCGCCCTTGTCAGCGAGATTCGCCAAGGTATTGACGGCAACGTTGGTCGGGTCGGCGGGTTGCTGACTAGGCTCACTGCGCGGGCTTACCGCATGGACCGAGGTCGTGCCCTTGGCCTGGGCGTCCTGCTCGAGCGCCAGGCGCAGGGTCGGCATGTCGGCCAGCGGGTCGGCTTCAGGGTCGAACGCGGCCTTGGTCGCCTCGTCCACCGCGCCGAGCGTCGCCGGTACCGGCGCAGGCGCCGGCTGCAATGGCGGCTGCACCGCCGCCTGCAATACCGGCGCCACGGCCTCGGCCTGGGCCTGGAGCAACTGCGCCCCCGGCTGGGCATCGGTTACCTGCCCGGCCACCAGGCTGGCGTCGAGCGGTGCGGTTGCTTCGCCGTCGTCGCTGTCGCTGGCGGGTAGCGGCTTGATAGTGGATGGCAAGCGCTTGCCGTCATCGGCAACCGTCGGCGCACTGCTGCCGCCCGACTTGCCGTCGGCGGCAGGCTCCGCCGCGTCGCGCTTCTTGCCTGGCGCGGTCTTGTCGTCACGCCCCGGCACACTGTCACGCCCCTGATTGGCCATGACCTTGTCGAAGCCAGCACCCGGCTCGGGCGCAGCCTGCTGCGGCTTGTCCGCAGTGCCGACAGCCGGGCGCGGGGCCTTGCTCAGCAGGCCGGCTTGCAACAATGGATTGGGTGCGACAGGCATTGAAAGGTCTCCGCGCCAGAAACTGAAAAATCACATCTGGAGCAGGAAAAGCAAGACTCGCGCCAAGTTTTCGCTATTGCGCGGAAATTCGTTGTCGCTCGCCACGATAGAAGCGCTGCACCTCAAGGTATTCCTTATCGATGCGATTGATCAGGTCCTCGATGCCATACAGTGGCTGCTGGCGAACACGCTCTTCAAGCTGCTGGCACAGATCAGCCAACCCCATGGCACCCATATTGCTGCTGCTACCTTTGAAACTGTGTGCCGCCATCCCGAGCTCACTCGCATCCTTGGCCTCATGCAACTGGCTCAGACGCCGCTCGGAATCCTCCAGAAAGGTTTCCAGCAACTGCGGGTAGCCATCTTCCATGACCTCCTGAAGGTCACTCAGCACCTTTTGATCGATTTTCACGTCCACTTGCTCACTCCCTGATCAAGCCTGATTACACCGGAGCCCGCACCCATTCACCATTCAAATTCCACCTGCGCCACGCGCCCACCCTCCAACCAGCGGGCCTGGCTCACCAGGCGTCGCACCAGGCTCAGCCCTCGACCGCTGAAACCGCGGTCAGCCGGACTATCGGCCAGCACCTGCGCCACATCGAAGCCGCTGCCACTGTCCCGGACTTCAATCATCAGACGCCCTCCGTCTCCCTGCGGTTCCACCCGCAAGTCAATGCTGACGAAGCCTGCGAGCGGCCCCGCCAAGCGCTCGGCGCGCTGGCGATAGTACTCCGCGAACCCCTGCGCGTCTCGCTTGAGCCGTGAATTCAGCCCTAGCACACCGTGCTCGAGGGCATTGGAGTACAACTCGCTGAGCACATTGTGCAATTGGCCGCTGCTGGGCCGCAGGCCATGGATCTCTTGCAGCAGTTGCACCAGGTAAGGCACGGGGTTGAAACGCCGCAAACTCTCGCCACGCAACTCGAAACGCAGCGACCAGTCCAGCGGGCTGGAACGCCCGCTGTCGGAGTAGACCACCGCCGGCGCGACCACCTGCCCAGGCCCGAGCATGCGAATATCGCACAGGCTGATGTCATCGCGCGCCTGGCCGCCGAAACACGCCAACGCCTGCATGACCTCGTCGAACAGGCAGGCCGGCTGGCGATTGCTCGCCAACACCTCACGCAAGCGCTGCACGCCGAACAGCCGCTCCTGGGCATCAGCGCTATCGACCACGCCATCGGACAACAGGAACAGCCGCTCGCCAGCCGCCAGCGGCATGACCTCGGTGCTGTCGTCGAACTGCTCGGCACTCAGGATACCCAGCGGCAGATGCCGCGATGGCAACACCGCCAGCACCTCGCCCGCAGCGGACAAGCGGTAGCCATCGGGCATCCCGCCATTCCACACCTCGACCGTGGCGCGCTGGAAACTCAGGTTGAGCAACAGCGCGCAACAGAACATGTCCACGGGCAGGATGCGCTTGAGCTTGGCGTTCATCTCGCGCAATGTCTCGACTAGGCCGTAGCCCTTGGCGGTCATGCCGTAGAACACCTCGGCCAGGGGCATGGCGCCCACCGCGGCGGGCAAGCCGTGGCCGGTGAAGTCGCCGAGCAGCACATGCATGTCGCCAGACGGCGTGAACGCGGCCAGCAGCAGGTCGCCATTGAACAGCGCATAAGGCGATTGCAGGTAGCGGATGTTCGAGGCATTCAGGCAACCGGCATGGGCGACCTTATCGAACACCGCCTTGGCCACCCGCTGCTCGTTGAGCAGGTGATGGTGGTGCCGGGTGATCTGGTCGCGCTGCTCGAGCACCGTGGTCTGCAGCCGGCGCAAGCGGTCCATGGCGCGGATCTTGGCGCCGAGGATCACCGCGCTGTAGGGCTTGGCCATGAAGTCATCGCCCCCGGCCTCGAGACAACGCACCAGCGCCTGCTCCTCGTTGAGCGAGGTGAGAAAGATGATCGGCACCAGCGCATCGCCGGCCAACGCCTTGATCCGCCGCGCCGCCTCGAAACCGTCCATCACCGGCATCAGGGCGTCCAGCAACACCAGTTGCGGGCGCCGCTCGGCAAACAGCGCAACCGCCTGCTCGCCGTTTTCCGCGGTGAGCACCTCATGGCCTTGACGGCGGACGATCTGCGCAAGCAACAGGCGATCGGCGGCACCGTCCTCGGCCACCAGCACGGTCAACGCCTGTTCGGCAGGCATGATGACACTCAACTGATGTCGAACAGTTTTTCGAAATTGGAAATGGCCAGGATCTTGCGCACATCCGGGCTGGCGTGGACCACGCGGATATCCGACTCCTCGCCGCCGACATGGTCGCGCAGCAGCAACAACATCCCCAGCGCCGAGCTGTCGAGGTAGGTGGCCTCCTTGAGGTCGACCACCACCGAGTCCGGGCGCGGGCGCTGGCGCTCGTAGGCGTCCCGAAACTCCTGATGCTTGCCGAAATCGAAACGACCCTTGACCTTGATCGTCAGTTTTTTCCCGTCCTGTGAGAAATCAGTTTCGACTGCCATACGAGCGATTCCTTCGATAATGGCGAATGCAGCTCCTGAAGGTTTAGCAGCCAGCCAAGCACCCCGCAAGCTGTAGGAGCCAGCCTTGCTGGCGAACCAGGCAACACCGTGCCTGGCACCGGCTGCGCCGGTGTTCGCGGCTAAAGCCGCTCCTACAGGAATCGCGCTAGATCGAGAAATGCCAGCAAGGCAGTTGCGCCGACAAAGGACGCCGCTAGATATGCCCTTGGCGTGGCAAGCGCTGGGACAGTTCGTCGAGCAGTTTCTGCTCGCGCTTGTCCTCGGCCCGGCGCGCCTCGTCCATATACCGCTGCACCAGCTTGCGCAGCCCTTCGACCCGGGCATAGGTCTGCTGCCAGGTATTGCGCGCGTTATTGAGGTTGGTCTGGTGCCAGGCCATGCTTTGACGCTGCTGGGTCATCGCTGTTTCCAGCTGCCCGAGGAAGCGCTGATAGTTGACCAGCCAGTTACCGTCGACCCCTTGCGAGCCTCGGTTGATCCACTGCTGCTGGTAGGCCTCGCGAAAACTCTCGAGCTCGGCCAGCTTGGCCTGGGCATCACCGAGCAGCTTCTGGAAATGCCCCAGGCGCTGGGCAGCCTTGCGCTCAGCCTCCTCGGCCATCTCCACCACCGGCGCCAGGCGCGCGGCTCGGCTGGGCTGGGCCATGGCCTATCAGCCCGCCGGCGGCGCGAACACCGCGGCCAGTTCTTCACGGCTCTGCGCCATGCCGACGTTTTCATCCAGGCGCTGGCGCAGGAAGTCCACCAGCTTGGGCTGCAGGGCGATGGCCAGGTCGGTTTCCGGATCGCCACCCGCCACATAGGCACCGACGCTGATCAGGTCGCGGCTCTGCGACAGGCGCGACCACAACTGCTTGAACTTCTGCGCCTGGCGCAGATGGTCCGGATCGACCACCTGGGGCATGACCCGGCTGATCGAGGCCTCGATGTCGATGGCGGGGTAATGCCCTTCCTCGGCCAAGCGCCGGGACAGCACGAAGTGACCGTCGAGCACACCCCGCGCCGAGTCGGCGATCGGGTCCTGCTGATCGTCGCCTTCGGACAGCACCGTGTAGAAGGCCGTGATCGAACCGCCCCCCGGCTCGCCGTTGCCGGCACGCTCCACCAGCTTGGGCAGCTTGGCGAACACCGAAGGCGGGTAACCACGGGTGGCCGGGGGCTCGCCGATGGCCAGGGCGATCTCGCGCTGGGCCTGGGCGAAACGGGTCAGCGAATCCATCAGCAACAGGACATTTTTGCCCTTGTCGCGGAAATACTCGGCAATACGCGTACAGTACATGGCCGCGCGCAACCGCATCAGCGGCGCGTCGTCCGCGGGCGATGCCACCACCACCGAGCGCTTGAGCCCCTCCTCGCCAAGGATGTGCTCGATGAACTCCTTGACCTCGCGGCCCCGTTCACCGATCAGCCCAACCACGATGATCTCAGCCTCGGTAAAGCGCGTCATCATGCCCAGCAGCACCGATTTACCGACCCCGGTACCGGCGAACAGGCCCAGGCGCTGGCCACGGCCAACGGTGAGCAGGCCGTTGATGCTGCGGATGCCCACGTCCAACGGCTGGCTGATCGGGTCGCGGTTGAGCGGGTTGATGATCGGCCCATCCATCGGCACCCAATCCTCGGCCTTCATGCCGCCCTTGCCGTCCAGCGCGCGCCCGGCGCCATCGAGCACCCGGCCAAGCATGCTCATGCCCATGGGCAGGCGACCGCTGTCGTCCAGCGGCACCACTCGCGCACCCGGCGCCAGGCCGACGATACTGCCGACCGGCATGAGGAACACCTTGCTACCGGCAAAGCCCATAACCTCGGCCTCGACCTGCACCGGATGGTAGCTGTCGTCGTTGATCACCAGGCAGCGGCTACCCACCGCCGCGCGCAAGCCTTCGGCCTCGAGGGTAAGGCCGACCATGCGCAGCAGGCGACCTTCGACGATCGGCTGCTCGGGCAGCTTCACCGCGTCGGCGTAGCCTTCCAGGCGCTTGCCGAAACTGGTGCGATCAAGGCGCATCGGCTTGATCCTGGGCGGCGTGAAGTTCGATCGAGATGTCCGGCGCCGCCGGGTGCAGCGCCTGGTCATGGGATTGGTCGAACAATTGCGCGATGGCCTTGTCGATCCGCGTTTCCATGGTCGCGTCGATGCGGCTATGGGCGGTTTCGATGCGACAGCCACCTGGCAGCAGCGCCTCGTCCTCGAGCAGCTTCCAGTTTTCCTCGTGACGCTCGCGCAGGGCCTTGGCCAGCTCGAAGTCCTGGGGGTTGAGGTGGATGCGGATATTGTCGGCACCCATCGGCAGCAGTTTCAGCGCTTCACGCAGGACATGGGTGATCTGGCTGGAGTCGCCGCGCAGCTCGCGGCCGATGACCTGGCGCGTCATGCCCGCCACCAGTTGCACCAGCGCCTTTTCGATCTGGGTGTCCTGTTCGGCGATTGGCTCGAGCAAGTGGCCCATGACCTGCTCGAGGCTGGCCAACTTGGCCGCCAAAGCCACTTCAGCCTCCTGGCGCACCTTCAGCTGGGTGCTGTGGAAGCCCTCCCGCTCACCGGTGGCGAAGCCTTCGTTGTAGGCCTCCTGGCGGATGGCCTCGAGCTCCTCGAGGGTCAGTGGCTGGACTTCATCCAGCGGCACCTCTTCGACTTCGTCCTCGATGACTTCCGGCTCGGGCTCAGGTTCAGGCTCTGGCTGCGGATCGAAGCTGGGCAACGCCCACACGTCGACGCCCTCGAGGTCGCGGGCGCGGATCAGGTCGCTGGGGTGTTCGGTGGTGGACATGCTCAAAAACCTCTTTAGCGACAAGCATCAAGCTTCGAGCAGCAAGAAAAGGCAGCCCTCGCTAGGTCCGCCGTTTCTTGTTGCTTGCCGCTTGAGACTTGCCGCTTAAATCATTTCCTCGGCGCCCTTGCCGCCAAGCACGATCTCGCCGGCCTCGGCCATGCGGCGGGCGATGGTGAGGATTTCCTTCTGCGCCGTTTCCACGTCGCTGACCCGCACCGGCCCCTTGGCCTCCAGGTCGTCGCGCAGCAGCTCGGACGCACGCTTGGACATGTTCTTGAAGATCTTGTCCTTTACCCGCTCGTCGGCACCCTTGAGCGACACCACCAGCACGTCCGAGGACACCTCGCGCAACAGCGCCTGGATACCACGGTCGTCGACATCGGCCAGGTTGTTGAAGACGAACATCAGGTCTTCGATCTGCTCCGACAGGTCGCTGTCGATCTCGCGGATCGCGTCCATCAGCGCACCTTCCACGGAGCTGTCGAGGAAGTTCATGATGTCGGCGGCGCGCTTGATGCCACCCAAGGTGGTACGCGCGGCGTTGGAGTTGCCCGAGAACTGCTTCTCGAGGATCTGGTTCAGTTCCTTGAGCGCCGCCGGCTGCACGGTGTTGAGCGACGACACGCGCAAGACGATGTCCAGGCGTACCTTGTGGTCGAAGTTGCTCAGCACCTCGCCGGCCTGGTCGGGGTCGAGATAGGCGACCACGATGGCCTGGATCTGCGGGTGCTCGTAGCGGATGACGTCGGCCACGGCGCGCGGCTCCATCCACTTGAGGCTGTCCAGGCCACTGGTGTTGCCACCGAGCAGGATGCGGTCGATCAGGCCGTTGGCCTTGTCCTCGCCCAACGCCTGGTTGAGCATCTTGCGGATGTAGCCGTCGGAGCCGACGCCCAGGCTGGTCTGGTCGCCGACGATCTCGACGAACTCGCTCATCACCTGTTCGACCTGCTCGCGATGGACGTTGCCCATCTGCGCCATGGCCACACCGACCCGCTGCACTTCCTTGGGCCCCATGTGGCGCAGCACCTGCGCGGCATCGGTCTCGCCGAGCGAGAGCAGGAGGATGGCCGCCTTGTCGACGCGGCTCAGCTTGGCGGTAATGGCTCGATTGTCACTCATCGGCGTTGATCCACTCTTTCACGACCTGGGCCACGCGGCCCGGGTCCTCGGCCACCAGGCCCTTGATTGCGTTGAGCTGTGCCTCGTAACCCTCGCTCGGGCTTGGCAACAGAATGCTTGTCGGGCCACCCAGGCTGACGCGGTCGTTGGCCAGTTCGCCATCCAGACCGATCATGCCGCCCAGCTCCATGTCGCTATCCGTGGCCGCCTGCTTGCCGCCACCTGTGATGTTGTTGAGCACCGGACGCAGCACGCCGAACACCAGTACCAGGATGAACAGCACGCCCAGCACCTGCTTGACGATGTCCCAGAACCACGGCTGCGAGTAGAACGGAATGTCGCCCAGCTCGTCGCCACGGTCGGCGGCGAACGGCACGTTGATCACGGTGACGCTGTCGCCGCGGCTGGCATCGAAGCCCACCGCGTCCTGCACCAGGCGGGTGAAGCGCGCCAGGTCCTCGGCGCCCCATGGGGTGCGGGTGGCTTCGCCGCTGGCGGCGTCCAGCTTGACCTGGTCGTCCACCACCACTGCCACCGACAGGCGGGTCAGGCGACCCTGCTGCTGGCGAGTGTGGCTGATGGAGCGGTCCAGCTCGAAGTTCTTGGTGCTTTGCTGGCGCTTGTCACTCGGGTACGGAGCCAGCATTGGCTGGCCGGTGGCCGGGTCCATGATCTGCTGGCCGTTGGCGTCCACCAGCGGCTGACCAGGCTGGATGGCGCCGGCCGGGGTAGCGGTGGCCTTGGCATTTTCGGGCGCGGAGGCGCCGGCCGGCGGCTGGTTGCTCAGCGCGCCCGGCACACCCTGCGGACCCTGGCTGCTGGCACGCTGTTCGTTGACCGACTGCTCGCTGCGCAGGGCAGGTTGATCCGGGTTGAACTGCTCGGAGGTGGACTCGACGGCGCTGAAGTCGACATCGGCCGACACCTCGGCTTTATAACGGTCGTTGCCCAGCACCGGCTGCAGGATGTTATGCACGCGCTGGGTGAGCAGGCCTTCCATGCGGCGGCTGTAGTCGAACTGCTTGCCGGCCATGGTCAGGGCGGTGTCCTGCAACTGATCGGAGAGCAGATTGCCCTTCTGGTCGACCACGGTCACCTGGGACTTGTCCAGTTCCGGCACGCTGGTCGCCACCAGGTTGACGATGGCCATTACCTGGCCGGCCTCCAGGGCGCGCCCCGGATACAGTTCGACCAGCACCGAGGCGCTGGGCTTGCGTTCGTCACGGACGAACACCGAGCTTTTCGGAATCGCCAGGTGCACGCGGGCGGCCTTGACATTGTTCAGGCTCGAAACGGTGCGTGCCAGCTCGCCTTCCAGGCCACGGCGGTAGCGGGTGGCTTCCATGAACTGGCTGGTACCCAGCCCCTGGTCCTTGTCGAGCAGCTCGAAGCCGACGTTGCCGTCGCTGGGGGCCACGCCGGCGGCGGCGAGTTTCAGGCGCGCACGGGAGAGGTCGTCGGCCTTGACCAGCAGCGCGCCGGAGTTGGGCTCCACGCGGTAGGGAATGTCGGCCGAGGCCAGGGTATCGATCACCTGCTTGGTGTCCATGCCCGCCAGGCTGCCGTACAGCGGCCGGTAGTCCGGCTGCTGCGACCAGAGCACCACGGCAAAGCCGATGGCCACGCTCGCGGCCAGGCCGACCAGCAGGCCAACCTGACGCAGCATGGGCATCTGCGAGATGTTTTCCAGGAACGCCATGCCGAACAGCGGCGGCTTGGCGGCTGGCGGGCCACTTTTGGCGGGGGCGTTATCGACGACTGCTTCGGCCATGACTCACTCTCGCCCTTATACCGGCATCTGCATGATGTCCTGGTACGCCTGTACCAGCTTGTTGCGCACCTGGGTCAGGGCCTGGAACGACACGGAGGCTTTCTGCGAGGCAATCATCACATCGGTCAGGTCGACACCGCTCTTGCCGATCTCGAAGGCATTGGCCAGTTGGGTGGACGCCTGCTGCGTCTCATGCACCTTGCCAATGGCCTGGCCGAGCATGTCGGCAAAACTGCTCTGCCCTGGCGCCAACTCGGGCGCGGCAGCCACCTTGGGCAGGGACATGGCATCGGCCTGCATGGCACGCATGTCCAACATCAGACGATTGAATTCAACACCTTGGGTCATGGACTTCTCTCTCCGGCGGCCGCATTTTTTTGACACTCATGCAGCGAATGAGCTGGAACTAGCAAGAGGAGTGCCAGCCAGCCCAGGGACTATTCAAAACAGTGGTTCAACCGAACAGGCTGGCCTCGACATCGAAGCCGGCGTCACGCATCTGCGCCAGCTTGTAGCGCAGCGTGCGCGGGCTGATCCCCAGGCGCTCGGCGGCTTCCTTGCGACGCCCGCGCTCGGCGCGCAGGGTGTCGATGATCATCTGGAACTCGTGACGGCGCATGTCGCCCTCCAAGCCGCCTACCTCTGCCCCCGCTCCGCCAGCCGTATCGACGGGTAATGGCTCAATAGTGGCCACTTTCGCCGACGACAATGGAATGGCGCCGGCCAGACAGAAATCCGCCGCCTCGATGACGCCACCCTGCTGCAGGATCAGCGCCCGCTGCAGGGCGTTGTCCAGTTCACGCACGTTGCCTGGCCAGGCGTAGGCTTGCAGGCAGGCACGCGCGTGCGCAGACAGCGTCACCCGGGCATGGCGCATCTTCGCCACATGCCGCGCCAGCAGGCGCTCGGCCAACGGTAGGATATCGGCAGGCCGCTCGCGCAATGCCCGCCAGGCCATGGGGAACACCGACAGGCGATAGTAGAGGTCTTCGCGGAAGCGCCCCGCCGCGACCTCGCCAGCCAAGTCGCGGTTGGTGGTGGCCAGCACCCGGATATCCAGCGCGATCGGCTTGCGACCGCCGACCCGCTCGACCTCGCGCTCCTGTAACACACGCAGCAACTTGGCCTGCAAGCCCAGCGGCATTTCGGAAATCTCGTCCAGCAGCAAGGTGCCACCATCGGCCTGCTCGAACTTGCCCGCCTGGGCGGCAATGGCCCCGGTGAACGCGCCCTTCTCGTGGCCGAACAACGTGGCCTCGAGCATGTTGTCGGGAATCGCCGCGCAGTTGATCGCGACGAAGGCCTGCCCAGCCCGCGGCGACTGCTGATGGATATAACGGGCGAGCACCTCCTTGCCCGTGCCCGACTCACCGGAAATCAACACCGTGGAATCGCTACGCGCAACACGCACGGCCAACTCCAGCAATTGCCGACTGGCCGGCTCGCAGGCCACCGGCCCCTCCTCTTCCGCCGCGCCCACGGCATGCCGCGCCACCAGGCTGAGCAGGGCCTTGGGTTCGAATGGCTTGACCAGGTAATCGGCGGCGCCTTGGCGCATCGCGTCGACCGCCCGCTCCACCGCGGCGTGGGCAGTCATCAGCAATACTGGCAGATGCGGCTGCTGGCGACGCAATTGCGTGAGCAACTGATGGCCGTCCATGCCCGGCATGTTCACATCGCTGACCACCAGGCCGAACGCCTCTTCATCCACCACACGCAACGCCTCTTCGGCGCTGCCAACGGCACGGTAGGCGAACCCGCCGATCTCCAGGGTATCGGCCAGGGCCTGACGCAACACGCGATCATCCTCGACCAGCAGCACCTTGATACTCATCACCCCCTCTCCTCACGCGCCTCGAACAGCGGCAGCACCACCGTCACACAGGTACCGCGCCCAACCTTCGAACGCAGGCGCAACTCGCCACGATGGGCGCGAACCACGGCCTGGACCACCGCCAGGCCCAAGCCGGTTCCGGTGGCCTTGGTGGTCAGGAAGGGTTCGCCCAGACGCTCCAGCAACTGCGCATCGATGCCGCTGCCGGCATCGCTGACACACAGTTGCAAGCCCCCCTCGCGGCGCATCAGGTGCACCTTCAGCCGCGCCGGCTCGACGCTGGCCTGCAAGGCGTTCTCGATCAGGTTGAGCATGGCGCCGACCAAGGTATCGCGATTGCATAACACCTCACCCAGGTGGCTATCGCACTGCCAACGCACCGCGTGCCCCTGCACGTGGGCTTGCGCCGCCTGCTGCAAGGCCTGGAACAATGCCTTGGGGCTGACCCGGTCGTTGAGCGGCAGCTCGCCGCGGGCGAACACCAGCATGTCGCGCACCTGGTGCTCCAGTTCGTGCAGGCGCTCCTTGAGGTTACCGGCGAAACGCTGGCGGGTTTCCCCCGGCAGGTCCTGCGCAGGGTCCGCCAGGTGGCTGGCATAGAGCATCGCGGCCGACAGCGGCGTGCGGATCTGGTGGGCCAGCGAAGCCACCATGCGCCCCAGCGACGACAGGCGCTGATGGCGCGCCAATTGATCCTGTAGACGACGGGTTTCGGTCAGGTCGTTGAGCAGTACCAACTGCCCGGGCTCGGCATCCAGCGAGCGCGTGGCGATAGACAGGCGCCGACCGTCACGCAGGGAGACCTCATGGCCATCGTCCTCGCGCGGCGCGAAGCTGCGAGCGATTACTTGCCGCCAGAGTTGCCCCAGCAGCGGCTCGCCAAGCAACTCGCAAGCGGCCGGATTGGCCTCGCGCACGTAACCGTCGCCATCGATCACGATCACCCCGCCGGGCAACAGGTCGAGCAGGTTCTGCAGACGATTGGCCAGGCGCTCCTTCTCATCCAGCTCGGCCATGCGCTGACCACTGACCACCGCCAACTCACCCTTGAGTTCACTGACCCGGGCCTCGAGCAGGTTGTAGGACTGACTCAGCTGGCTGGAAACCTGGTCGAACAGGGCGAAAGCCTGTTCAAGGCCCTGCCGGCTTTCCTGTTCGAGCGGGGTGTGCCCGCGCGGATCGGGGGCTGGGGAACGGTGGGCGGCCTGGGGCATCGTGCTCTCTCGCATGGCTGACCGTCATAAAAACGGTATGTTACCTGCGGTGTAGCAATAGCCGTGCCGGAGATGGGGATAAAGGAAGGTTGGCGGGCGGGTTGTTGATCAGGCTCAAGGGGCTGGCCATAAGCCTGACCCGACCTGATTTCTGTGTGAGCGGCCCCTGATTACAGCGCTGAGCCGATGCCGCCGGGGCCGCTGCGCGGCCCTTTCGCGACACAAGGCCGCTCCTACAAGGTACGCGCAAACCTGCCCAGCCGGCAGCCCATCACTCGTCGGCCTGTTCCTCGCCGCCTTGGCGGCTCATGCCGTACTTGCGCATCTTCTCCACCAGCGTGGTGCGGCGAATGCGCAGGCGCTCAGCGGCACGGGCGACGATGCCGTTGGCATCGTCCAGCGCCTGCTGGATCAGCCCCTGCTCCAGGCTGCCAAGGTAGTCCTTGAGGTCCAACCCTTCGGGCGGCAGCATGGCATGGTTGGCGAAGTTCGGCGCATGGCCATTGATCGCCACGCGCTCCTCGAGGTCGGAACGCAGGCTGTCGACCAACTGCTCGTCCTCGTCATCCACATAGCGGAACTTCTTCGGCAGTTCCGCCACGCCAATCACCCCGTACGGATGCATGATCGCCATGCGCTCCACCAGGTTGGCCAGCTCGCGCACATTGCCCGGCCAGCCGTGACGGCACAGCGACATGATCGAGGCAGAGTTGAAGCGAATCGAACCGCGCTTCTCGTGTTCCATGCGCGAGATCAGCTCGTTCATCAGCAGGGGGATGTCTTCCACCCGCTCACGCAACGGCGCCATCTCGATGGGGAACACGCTCAACCGGTAATACAAGTCTTCGCGGAAGGTACCGTCCTCGATCATGCTCTCGAGGTTCTTGTGGGTCGCGGCGATGATGCGCACGTCGATGCTCTGGGTCTTGTTGCTGCCCACGCGCTCGAAAGTACGCTCCTGCAACACCCGCAGCAGCTTGACCTGCATCGGCAACGGCATGTCGCCGATCTCGTCGAGGAACAGGGTGCCGCCGTTGGCCAGCTCGAAGCGTCCGGCACGGCTGGTGATCGCCCCGGTGAAGGCGCCCTTCTCGTGACCGAACAGCTCGCTCTCGAGCAGCTCCGCCGGGATCGCCCCACAGTTGACCGGCACGAACGGCGCCTCGCGACGCTTGGAGTGGTAGTGCAGGTTGCGCGCCACCACCTCCTTGCCAGTGCCGGACTCACCGAGGATCAACACGCTGGCGTCGGTGTCGGCCACCTGCTGCATCATCTGCCGCACGTGCTGGATGGCACGGCTGGTGCCCACCAGGCTGCGGAACAGATTCGGCTCGCGCTGACGACCGCGCTCGCGGGCCTGGTCGTACATCTCGCGATAGACCTGGGCACGGTGCAGCGAATCGAGCAACTGGCTGTAGCTGGGCGGCATCTCCAGGTTGGAGAGCACACGACGGCGCAGGTCCTCGGGGAACTCCGCGGAAGAAATTTCACCCAAAAGCAGCACCGGAAGGAACTCATCCCAGCCAGCCACTGTCTTAAGGAGCCCCAGCACACTGGCTGGCGCATTTACGGTCCCGATCAGGACACACAGCACTTCACGGCTGGAAGACAAACCTTCGACCACCTGCTGCCAGTCCTGGCTGGAGCAAGAAAGGTTTTCTTCGCCGAGAAAATTCAGGACCACCGCCAGATCGCGGCTGCGTTCGCTGTCGTCATCGATCAGGAGAATCTTGGTTTCACGCCACATGCAATAGCAACTTCCCTAGTCATATCGGCGCCCGAAGGCGTGCACGACATCATTCCGACTGAATGGTCAGTGTTCGGACGTCTGAATTTCGAAAACAGCCACTAGTAAAGTCAAAAAGACCGTAACAGTCAAATTTATGGCGCATCTTACTCAGTTCGGTGCATCTTAACTGAATAAATGGTAAACCTTCGAAGCATTCTTTGCTTGCTTGATCTGGGTCATCTCATCGGCGATTGCCTGGCGCTCGCCGATGGTGGCATCGAGCAGGTCGCGGTAGACCTCCAGCAGCCCTTCCAGACGCTCCTTGACCAGCGCTTCATCGAGGCTTGGCGCACTGAGCATGTCGTCGATGCAGGTGCGGCAACTCTCGTCGAGCGTGCGAATGGCCTCCCAGTCACGGGCAGCCAGGGCATCGCGCAAGGCGTCCTGGGTTTCTTCGAAACGTTGCAGCGCGCTGCTCATGCTTGACTCCTCAGCCGGCCGGCTGTGCATCGGCAATGGCATCCCAACCGCTCTTGACGGTGATCAGCAGTTGCGCGACCTCGTCGATGATCGCCGGGTCGTTGTCGATGTTAGCCTGCATCAGGCGGTTGGTCATGTAGGCGTACAGGCTCGACAACTGCTCGATATAGGCAGGGTCCGCGCTCTTCTGCGCATCGAGACCGTCGCTCAGGCCAATGATGATATCGATCGCCTTGCCCAGCATCAGGCCTTTTTCGGCGATGTCGCCACGGGCCAGCGCACCTTTGGCCTGTGCCATGCGATCGAGCCCACCCTCCATCAGCATCTGCACCAGGCGATGGGGCGTGGCTTCGGAAATCTGGGCATGGGAATTGACCTTCTGGTACTGACGAAGGGCTCTCATGGGATTCATCTTGCGACCTCGTGACGGGCAAAAACGACTGGTTCGATAGTCTTTGTATCGGGCCGGCGAAGAAAAACTTTACCGACCGCTGAGCTGAAGCCGGGCATCATGCCCGGACTTCAGCCGACGTTCACGGATTATTTATGGTTCTTGGCGTTGTTCAACGCGTTGAGCGTCCCCAGCACGTTCTGCTGCTGCTGACGCAGCTGCGAGACCAGGGTATCCATGTGGTTGTACTTATCCTGCAAGCTGACCCGCAGGGCTTCCATGCGTGTATCGAGGGTGTCCTGCTCGGTCTTGAGCTTGGTCAGGCTTTCAGACAGCGTTTTGGAACGCTCAGCGAGGGTACCGGTGCTGGCCTTGGCATAAGGCTCGGTGACCTTCTGCAGGCGAGCGAGCATGCCGTCCTTGCCATTGAAGATACTGGTCAGGTCAGCGGCATTGGTGGCCGCGGCCTTGTCCCACTTCTTGTCGTCCAGGCTCAGTAACCCACCATCCTGTGACGAGGTGACGCCGAATGCGGCCAGCGACTTCATCGTGCCATTGCCGGACAGCGCATTCATCTCTTCACGGATCGACGATACCAAGGCACGCATGGAGGCATCCCCGGTAAGCGCCGCCGGCGTCATGGTGCCATTGGCGTTCTTGGTCACCCGGGTTTCCGCATTGACCACTTTCATCAGTGCGTTATAGCTGTCAATAAAGCCCTTCAGGCCCGACTTCAGCGCAGTGGTGCTGGTGGTCAACGACAGCGTGGTCTTGACCAAGGCTTCGCCTTCCTTTTCCTTGGGAGAGACACCCACCAGCTTGATATTCAGACCGCTCACCGCGTCACTGATATCGTTGGTCTTGGACTCCATGGCAATGCCATCAAGCGTGTACTTGGCGTTCTCAGGCTTATCCACAACGGTGTAGCCAGTATCAAGACCGGAATTGCCCGACAGGGTGATATCGGAGCCAACGCCCATCTTGTTGGAGGTGATCACCAGGCGCGAACCCGAGGCATCGGTCAACACGTTGGCACTCAGACCGGCGGTCCCTAGCTGACTGTTGATCGCCTCGCGCACCTGTTGCAACGTGGCGCCCGGCGGGATGCTGACATCGTGACCCTTGCCATTCTGGGTGATAATCAGCTTGGTGGCGGTGGTCCCGGGGTTGACCACGCTGTTCGCGCCACTGGAGTAAACCTTGGTGGACACCTTGGACGCAGACGCCAATTTTTCCACCTGCAGACTGAACGAACCATTGGCCGCGCCCGCGCCTGCGGTAATGGTGGCAACCTTCTCATCCGAAGACTTCAATGCCAAACCGCCGAAGCTGTTGTCGTTGGTCATGCTGGTCAACGCGCCACGGAAGGCATCCAGGGCCGCCTGGATCTTGCCGATCGAGGACAATGTGGTGGTTGCCTTCAGTGTCTGGGTATTGATCTGTGCCTGCTTCGGCGCCTTTTGCGCGTCCACCAGGGACTTCACAATCGCCTGGGTATCGATGCCCGAACCGATACCGCTGATTGTTGAACCTGCCATCATTGCTCTCCTTGTACGGTGGCTGCCGGATCCTTGGCGGAAAAATCCCTAGAAAGATCGGCAGCAACAAAAATCATGCCAGCCCGTCGAACAGCAGGCTACTGGCTTCACTGAGGCTTTGCGCCAGCTTCAGCGCGGTTTCCGACGGGAGTTGGCGGATCACGTCACCCGATTCGGTGGCGATCACCTTGACCACGACCCGGCCGGTGGAATCATCGATGGAAAAATCCAGCTTGCGCTGGCTCGACTGGACGAAATCACGAATTTCGCCAACCGCCTTTTCCAGATCCTCGCGGGTATGCGGCTTGTCGTCCGCGGCCGCCGCCTCCTGCACCTTGACAGGCGCCAGTGGCTCCTTGACAGCGGTCACCGCCTGGGGCTGCAGCGAAGGATACACCTGGTTGAGCTTGACACTCATGTCCATGTTTCGAACTCCTCATGTCAAAAAGGCGAAAGGGCACGTAAACGCGCCCTTCCACCTCTTACTCAGACGCCTGAATTACTGAAGCAGTTTCAGGACCGAGGAAGGCAGCTGGTTAGCCTGCGACAGGATCGCAGTCGAAGCCTGCTGCAGGGTCTGCTGCTTGGTCAGTTCTGCAGTTTCCGAAGCGAAGTCCACGTCCTGCACGGTGGAGCGAGCAGCGGTGGAGTTCTTCTGGATGTTCTGCAGGTTGTCGACGGTGGTGGTCAGACGGTTCTGGGTAGCACCCAGGCCCGAACGGACGCTGTCGATCGAACCGATGGCCTTGTCAATTACCGCCACAGCGTTCTGTGCATTGGTTGCGCTTGTAACATCGGTATCGGAAACATTGGTTTTCTTCGAGGAAACCGAAGTAACACCAGTGCCATACAGGGCAGCAGTGCTGCCAGCGCCATTGGCACCAGCACCATCCGCAATCGAGTAGCCCTTGGCCGAATCCAGCGAAATCTGACCAGTCACAACCGACTTATCGCCAGCCGCAGCATTCAGAGGCACGGCAGCGCCGTAGGTGCCGCTGCCATTTTTTGCAGCAATTTTCACACCCGGAGCACCGGCTTTCGGTGCGAAGGTAATGTTTTCGCCGGTATCAGACTTGATTTCCAGATTCTTGGTCGACTCGTCATAGTTGACGCTAATACCCAACTTCGCAGCGTTCGACTTCAGTTGGTCTGCCAGGCTAGCGTTATCCGTGACACCGACGAAGCTAACGGTAGAGCCGCCAACGGTCAAATCGAAGTTAGCTGGAGCCGCAGCAGTTGCACCGCTCGCATCCAACTTCACTTCAGTGCTGGCAGTAGCGGTCAACCCGCCAATAGCACCATTCAGTTGAGCCGCGACATCCTTAGCCGATGCACCGAGACCATAGTTGACTGTTTTGGTTTGTCCGTTACCAGTTACAGCCAATTCACCTGCAGCAAGGCCATATTTACTGATAGAGATATTGCCAGTCTTGAGCTGCTGCGAACCAATGCTCTTAGCCGAAACGTTATCCAGAGTCAGGTTGATGGTTTCGTTGGCGTTGGCGCCGACCTGGATGGCCTTGGTGCCGTAGGAACCGTCCAGCAGCTTTTGGCCACCGAAGGTGGTGGTAGCGGAAATACGGTTCAGCTCGGCGGTCAGAGCCTGGTACTCGTCGTTGTTCGACTTACGGTCGTCGGGGCTCAGGGAGCCAGTGGCCGAGGACAGAGCCAGGGTACGCATTTTTTGCAGGATGTCGGTCGAAGCCTGCATCGCGCCTTCGGCGGTCTGGGCGATCGAGATACCGTCGTTGGCGTTCTTGACTGCTTGGCCCAGGCCGTTGATCTGGCTGGTCAGGCGGTTGGCGATCTGCAGGCCGGCAGCGTCGTCTTTGGCGCTGTTGATGCGCAGGCCGGAAGACAGGCGCTGCATCGAAGTGGTCTGGGCGGTGCTGGCCTTGTTCAGGTTAACCTGAGTAGTAACCGAGGCAATGTTGGTGTTTACAGTTAAAGCCATGACGAAATCCTCGTTGGATGGGTACTGCGGCTTCCGGCCCTGGCATCCGCCGGGTATGGCCTAGAGAACCTTCGTAATGGTTATCGTCGTTTGCGGGGGTTGCTTGAGGGCATTTTCAAAAAAAAAATGCCATCACCCCGCCACCCCTACAAAATCAGGGGGTTAAGGTACCGATAGACGATCAACGGGCAAAAAAAAGCGCCTGGCGGGATACGCCAGGCGCTGCTTCGAGCAAGCGCTGATTCAGCCCCGGTAAAGGATCGCCGAACCCCACGACAGACCGACACCGAAGCCACTGATGGCCACGCGCTTCCAGGTACTGTCGAGCATGTGCTTCTGCAACAGCAACGGCACGCTGGAGGACACGGTATTGCCGGTCTCGAGCATATCCTTGACGAACTTCTCCGGGTGCTGTTCTTCAAAGCGGCGCGCCACGGCATCGACGATGGCCGCACTGCCCTGGTGAATGCAGAACGCGTCGATATCCGCCGACTGCAGGCCACTGGCCTCGAGCAGCTCATGCAGGTGCGCCGGCACCTTGACCAGGGCGAAGTTGAACACCTGGCGGCCATTCATGAAGAAGGTGCCATCGCTGACCTTCAAATGCTCGGCACCCGAGCCGTCGGTGCCGAAACGCGCCTCGCCCAACTGCCACACGGCATCTTCGCCCATCCAGGTGGCGGTGGCGGCATCGCCGAACAGCATGGTGGTGTTGCGGTCTTCCGGATCGACGATCTTTGAATACGGATCGGCGGTGATCAGCAAGCCGTTCTTCAGCCCAGCCGCCTGCATGAAGCCCTTGATCGCGTACAAACCATAGACATAGCCGGAGCAGCCCAGCGACACGTCGAAGGCGGCGACACGGGTCGAGAGGCCCAGCTTGTCCTGCACGATGGCCGCGGTGTGCGGCAACCCTTCCTCGTCACCGTTCTGGGTGACCACGATCAGCACATCGATCGACTGCGGATCCAGCTCCGGGTTGTTGGCGAACAACGCGCGGGCGGCCTCGACGCAGAGGTCGGAGGTTTCCTGCTCATCGGCCTTGCGCGGCAGGAACGAGGCGCCGATCTTGCCGAACATGAACGCTTCGTCCTTGCCGAACTTCGCACCCTGGACGTAGTTGTCCAGGCCAGCGGTAGGCACGTAACTCGCAATGCTTTTGATGCCAATCATTCTGGCTTCCCAATGAAAACAGCCAAAGACCACCACTCGATGAATTGAGGGCGCCAATACCGGGTCGAAACCACTGCAGCCCGAGACAGGCCGAAACCAGACTGTCGCTCGCACACCGGTAACAAAATGCTGCAGCAGCTGCCGCATAGAATACAGGGAAGATGCGCGTTTTGACTCATTGGTCACACTCATTTATCGGCAAAAGCGCCCCAGCGCCGCGCCGCAGACACGAAAAAGCCCCGGCAGCACACAGCTGACCGGGGCTTTTTTAGCGCAGGCGCGATCAGAGCTTGTTGAACAGGCTCAGCTGCGAGATCCGCGAGAACGCCAGTTGCGAGGCCTCGAGCATGGCTTGCTGCAAGGTCAGCATGATCGATGCTTCGGCCATGTCGGTGTTACCGATGGCATCCTGGGTGACCTTGTTGGCCGTGCTCAGGCTGGTGTTTTCCTGACGCTGGATATCCAGCGAGTTGCCACGGGCGCCGATCGAGCCCCGGGTGATATCGACCTGTTCGCGCGCACTGGCCAGGTTGGCCACCGCCGAGGCGACGGCGTTCTTGATGGCGAGGTTGTTGCCTGCGGTCCCGGGCGGCGCGTCCAGCGCCGAGCGCAGCTGGCTGATGGTCTCCAGCACGCTCTGGTTCTGGTGGTTGTTGGCGTTGATGGCGAACTGATCACCCGCCTGCGGCGCGCCGGACACCTGGTAGGTCACGCCAGCGACCGTCAACGACGGCGCGGTGAACGTACCGCTGGCCACCGGCTTGCTGTCGGCGGTCAAGGGCTGGGCGTAGAACTCGTAGGTGTTGGCCCCGGTGAACTTGATCACCGCGCCATTGCTCGGGAAGGTGCTGCGGTAAGCCGCCTGGTCGGTCACGGCGCTGCCGGTCACCTGGGCGCTGGACGGGTTGCCGGCACCGCGCACGCTGGTCAGCGAATCGGGGCGCGCCTGCACGCTGAATTCACGGCCAGCGACGGTGGCATCGGCGTCCTCGCCCTCTTTGAGCGAAACATTGACTTCGAACTCGACGCCACGCAGGGCGATGCGGTTGCCACCCTCGGTCTTGCTGTCGAAGGTGCCGTTGGTGGGCGTCTCGGCGGTGATATCGTTGCCCAGGGCATCGGTCACCTTGTACTGGGTGGCACTGGTGAAGGTGATCTTGTACGGCTGGCCTGCGGTGAAGCTGTCGTTGAAGCTATTGTTCGAGGTCAGCAGGCCCGGCGACAGCGCGACCTTGCCATCGTCGACCGGCGGCGCCACCAGGGTGGACTCGGTACGGCTCTTGTTCTTGGCCGAATCGAAAATGCTGAAACCGGTGTCATTGGTCGCCAGGCTCAGGGTGTCGGACACCTGCAGGCTCAGCTGGGTCTGGTCGCCCTGGTAGCTGTAGGTGCCGTCGGCATTGCGCACATAGGGCGGCGACGAGGTCTTGGTGCCACCGAACATGTAGTCGCCGTTGGCGTCGCGGGAATTGAGCAGGCCGAAAATGTTGGCCTCGATCTCTTTCAGTTCGCCACTGATGGACGCACGGTCGGCATCGGTCACGCCAGCCCCGCCAGCGCGCAGGGCCAGTTCGCTGGCACGCTGCATCGCTTCGTTGATGGTGGCCAGCACGCTCTCTTCCTGCAGCAGCGAGTTGTTCACCGTGGTCATGTTGCCGCCGTACTGCTTGAGCAACGCCTGCTGCTGCTGCAGCAACAGCAGGCGCGCGGCACCGACCGGATCGTCGGCGGCGGTCTGGATACGCACCCCGCTGTCGATCTGGGTCTTGCTCTTCATCAGGCCGGCGAAGTTCTTGGTGTAGCTGCTGGCGCTCGACTCATAGAACTGAGCGGTGGAAATACGCACGATGGCGACTCCTTACAAAGCGTTGATCAGGGTTCTGAAGACTTCCTGCGCCGCCTTGATGATCTGCGACGACGCGGTGTAGTAGTGCTGGAACTTGACTAGGTTGGCAGCCTCATCATCCAGACTGACACCGGAAACCCCGTTGCGGCTTTCCTTGGCCGAGTCGAGCACGGCCTTGGTCGCGACGGTATCGATTTTGGCCTGGTTGGCCTTGGCGCCGACGCGCTCGACCAGCGAAGCGTAAGCCGAAGTGAAGCTGGAGCCGCCACCGGAGGTCACACCGACCGTGGACTTGGTCTGCAACCCCAGTAGCGCCTGGGCGTTGCGGTTGTCCGACTTGCCGTCGGCATTGAAACGGAACTCGAAGCGATCACCTGCCGCCGGGCTGCCGCCGACCACGGTCTCCATGCTGAACGTGCGCGGATTGCCACTGCCATCGACAATCGCGTTACCCGCAGCGTCACGCATGGGCACGTTGATCGCCAGCTTGTTCTCCTGCCCCGGGACAATTGTTCCACTGCCAATGAGCCCACCCTTGGCATCGAACAATTTGTAGCCCTGGGTGCCACCGCTGGCCGCCCCGAACTCGACCCTCACCGGCATCGAATGCTTGATCGAGTTCTGAATCAGCGCGGTATCGGCCCCACCATAAATGTCCAGCTTGCCCAGTGTTGGCTGGGTAATGGTGCCACTACCGGTGTTGTCACCGACCACGATGCCATTGATCGGCCCGGCGAAGGCGAGCTTGTTGGCATCGGTCATGACGGTATTGATAGAGCCTGCCGCCGAACGGGTCGGGCTCACCTTGAAGCTGTCCCCGGCCGCCAGACCGCCACCGTTCAGTTTCAGGGTGAAGCCATCGATCACCGGCGGCGGCGTGGCGGTCAGGTCGAAGTTGCCCATGTCGGTGCCGTCGGAACGGCGCACGCTGTACTGATTGGGGCCGGTGAACTTGACCTCATAGTCGTAGGTGGTGAGCGCACCGCTGTTGGCGATGGTCACATCCAGGTTGCCGGAGCCTGCGCTGTTGTTCGACGAGGCCAGGCTGCGCTGGCTGATTGCCGCGGCGCTGTTGATGCTGGAGAACAGCGCACTGCCGAACTGAGCGTTGGCGTCCAGGCCCTGCCCCAGCTGGCTGTTGATGCTGTCGGCCACCACCAGGGCGACACGCCCCAGCTCGTTCATCGACGGGGTGAGCACGTCGTTGCGGTAGCGCAGCAAGCCGCCAATCTGCCCACCACTGACCACCGAAGTGACGTCCGAGGAGAAGTTCGGGTAGTTGATCTGCAGGCTGTACTGGCTCTTGTCGGCGGCGCTCGGCACGGCGCTCAAGGTGTTGGCGCGATTACCGGTGACCAGCGACTGGCCATTGCCCAGGTACACATCGTAATTGCCGTCGCGCTCCTGCACGGTAACGCCGACCAGCTCGTTGAGCTGGCGCACCGCCTCGTTGCGCGCATCCAGCAGGCTGTTCGGCGAAGCGCCGGACGCCGACAACTGGGTGATCTGCTTATTGAGATCGGCGATGCTCGAAGTCAACTTGTTGACCTGGCCGGACAGCGTATCCAATTGGCTGTTGATGCTGTCGTTCTGCTTGCTCATCTGGCTGGAGATGGCATTGAAGCGATTGCTCAAGGTCTGCGCCTGGGTCAGCAGCAGTTGCCGCGACGCCACATCGCTGGGCTTGGCCGACGCGGTCTGCAAGGCCGAGAAGAAGGCGGTCAGTACCGAGCTGATGCCGGTGTCGCTTTCGGCCAGCAACTTGTCGATACCCGTGATCTGATCCTGGAACGCCGCCGCATCGGTATTGAGCGAAGTCGCGGTCTGCAGTTGCTTGTCCAGATAGGCATTGTAGATGCGGCGCACATCCGACAACGTGGTGCCCGTGCCGACGAAGCCCGCGCCGATGTTGTGCGACGGCCCCGTAGTCTGGATGGTTTGCTGCCGCGAATAGCCGGAAACCGCCGCGTTGGCGATGTTGTTACCGGTGATGGCCAACGCGGTCTGGCTGGCACTCAGGCCCGACAGCCCGATCGAGATCAGGTTAGACATGGTTCAATCCTTATAGATTCGTGGTAGTGCCAGCCATGGCGTATTCCTGGGTCGGCTGCAGCTGCCGGGCAATGCTGATGATCTTGCGGGCGTAGTCCGGGTCGGTGGCGTAGCCAGCCTTCTGCAGCTCTCTTGCAAACTGTTCCGGTTTATCGGCCGAGCCGACCGCATCTTTATAGCGACTGTTGTTATGCAACAGGCTGACCAGGTCGTGGAAGCTGTCCTGGTACGAATCGTAGGAACGGAACGCCGCCGTCTCCTTGACGAACTGGCCACCGCGGAATTCGCTGGTGATCGCCCTCGCCTCGCCACCTTGCCAGTTGCCGGTGGCCTTGATGCCGAACAGGTTGTGGCTGCTGCTGCCATCGGGGTTGCGCATCACCGACTTGCCCCAACCGGTTTCCAGCGCGGCCTGGGCCACCAGGTAACGCGGGTCGATGCCAATGCGCTTGGCCGCTTGCTCGGCCATCGGCAGCATGGTGGCAACGAACGCGTCGCTGTCGCTGAAGGCCTTGTTCGGCGCCAGCGGCGGCTGGGCCACGGCGCGGCCGAGGATGCGCATGCCCTCGCGCTCACGCGGCGCGGCAAAGCTCTGCGCTGGTTGCCAGTCGCCGCGGGCGACACCGGCCAGCGATGGTCCGCTGCGCTGTGGCAGGGCCGTGTCGCCTGCCGCGGCGGCCGACGGCACGATGCCGGCCAGCAGGCGATCGGTAAGCTTGCCCGGCAGCGCGAGGCGCCGTGAATTGAGCGCCGCCACATCGTTGCGCCCGGCCGCGGCTTGCTCGCCACGCACCGGCTGGGCGACACGACCGCCACCCCACAGCGCTGGCGCCGGGCCGTCGATACGCGGGAACGGGCTGTTGTTGGGCGCAGCGCCCTTGTTCTTGCTCAACTGGCGCACCAGCACGTCCTGCAGGCCGATACCACCACCCTCGCGGGACATGCTGACCGCCAACTGCTGGTCGTACATGTCGCGGTACTGCTTGGTGGTGTCGCTGTTCATCGGGTTTTCTTCGTCGGCCAGCACATCGCTGGCCTTGCGCGAGGCCTTGAGCATCTCGCTGACGAACAAGGATTCGAACTCCTGGGCCACCTTGCGGATGTTGCCCTCGCTTTCGCGATCACCGTGCTTGAGCGAACTCAGGCGATTGAGGTCGGTGAAGGCACCGCTGTCGGCCGGGCTGGAAATCAGGCTCTTCGGGTTCATCCCAGGCGTCCTCAGATCACGATCAGGTCGGCTTGCAACGCGCCGGCCTGCTTCAGGGCTTCGAGGATCGCCATCAGGTCGCTGGGCGCCGCGCCGACCTGGTTCACCGCGCGGACTATCTCATCCAGCGTGGTACCCGGGCCGAACTTGAACATCGGCTTGGCTTCCTGCTCGGCATTCACCCGCGAGCGCGGCACCACCGCGGTCTGGCCGTTGGAGAACGGCCCCGGCTGGCTGACGATCGGGTCTTCGGTGATGGTCACGGTCAGGCTGCCGTGGGTCACCGCCGCCGGCGACACCTTGACGTTCTGGCCGATGACGATGGTACCGGTGCGCGAATTGATGATGACCTTGGCCACTGCCTGGCCCGGATCGATCTCGAGGTTCTCCAGGATCGACAGGTAGTCGACACGCTGGCTCGGGTCCATCGGCGCGGTCACCCGCACCGAACCACCATCGATGGCCTGGGCGACACCCGGGCCGAGCAACTCGTTGACCTTGTCGACGATGCGCTTGGCGGTAGTGAAGTCCGGGCGATTGAGGTTCAGGGTCAGGCTGTTGCCCTGGTTGAAACCACTCGGCACCGCACGCTCGACGGACGCGCCGCCAGGGATCCGCCCGGCCGACGGAACGTTGACGGTGATCTTCGAGCCGTCGCGACCCTCGGCATCGAAACCACCCACCACCAGGTTGCCCTGGGCGATGGCGTAGACGTTGCCGTCGATACCCTTGAGCGGCGTCATCAACAGGCTGCCGCCGCGCAGGCTCTTGGAGTTACCGATGGACGACACGGTGATGTCGACCACCTGGCCCGGCTTGGCGAACGCCGGCAGATCGGCATGCACCGATACCGCGGCGACGTTCTTCAACTGCACGTTGCCCGACCCCGGCGGCACCTTGATGCCGAACTGCGAGAGCATGTTGTTGAAGGTCTGCAGGGTGAATGGCGTCTGGGTGGTCTGGTCACCCGTGCCATTGAGCCCCACGACCAGGCCGTAGCCGATCAATTGGTTGGCGCGCACGCCAGAAATGCTGGCGATATCCTTCAGACGCTCGGCGTGGGCACCGAACGCGCAGGACAGGAGCAAGGTCGCGGCAATCAACCGCCTAGCGTTGAACATGGTCATCCGTACTCAGAAAGGCCAGAGCGGGCTGATGAAGAAACGGTCCAGCCAACCCGGCTGGCTGGCATCGGCGAACGAGCCGGTGCCCGAATAGGTGATGCGCGCGTCGGCCACGCGGGTGGACGGCACGGTGTTGTCGGTGGCGATGTCGTCGGCGCGCACCAGGCCAGCGATGCGTACCAGTTCTTCACCGGTGTTCAAGGTCATCCACTTCTCGCCACGCACGGCGATGATGCCGTTGGGCAGCACCTCGGCCACGGTGACGGTGATCGAACCAGTCAGGGTGTTGCCCTGGGTGGCCTTGCTGTCGCCCTTGGTGCTGCGGTCACCGCTGTAGCCGGCTTCCAGGCTCAGGTCGCCGCCACCCAACGGGTTGTTGGTGTTGGGCACGGTACCGAACAGCGACGTCAGGCCAAGGTTGGCCTTGCTGTTCTTCTGGATCTGCGAACCTGCGTTCTTGCTCGCCGAGGTGCGCTCGTTGAGGGTGATGGTAATGATGTCGCCGACCCGGAACGCCTTGCGATCGGTGTACAGGCCCTGCTCGAAGCCGGCCTGGTAGATCGAGCCGTTGTTGGCCGCCGCCGGCAGCGGGGTGCGCGGCAGCACCGGCGCATAGTACGGGTCGTTGGGCTTGGGCGTCGGCGCGACGCAACCGGCCAACAACACCACCCCCCCCAGGGCGAATACGGACAACGAACGCATCATGACACTTACCTCACGGTGAAACAGGCGCTGCAACAACGAGCGCAGAGTCAACGGCCCACGCCAGGCGGGCCGCCAGGGCTTACAACTGCTGGGTGACGAACGACAGCATCTTGTCGGCGGTGGAGATGACCTTGGAGTTCATCTCGTAGGCGCGCTGGGTGGTGATCATGTTCACCAGTTCCTCGACGGTGCTGACGTTGGAGGCTTCCAGAGTCTGCTGCTCGGTGGTGCCGAAGCCGTTCAGGCCTGGGGTGCCGACCTGCGGCGCGCCGCTGGCGGCGGTCTCCAGGAACAGGTTGCCGCCGATGGCCTGCAGGCCGGCCGGGTTGATGAAATCGGCGGTCTGGATGTTGCCGATGACCTGCGCGGCCGGGTTGCCCACGGTGGTGATCGAGACGGTACCGTCCTTGCCGACGGTGAAGGTCTGCGCGTCTGGTGGCACGACGATGGCCGGCTCCAGGGCAAAGCCGTTGGCGGTGACGATCTGACCGTCGGAGTTCAGGTGGAAGGTACCGTCACGGGTGTAGCTCACGGTGCCGTCCGGCTGCAGGATCTGGAAGAAGCCACGGCCGTTGACCGCCATGTCCAGCGGGTTCTGGGTGGTCTGCAGGCTGCCGGCGATGAAGCTCTTCTGGGTGCCGACGATGCGCACACCGGTACCGACCTGCAGGCCCGAAGGCAGTTCGCTGTCCTGGGTCGACTGAGCGCCAGGCTGACGCTTGATCTGGTACAAAAGGTCCTGGAACTCGGCACGATCACGCTTGAAACCGGTGGTCGAGACGTTCGCCAGGTTGTTGGAGATGACCGCCAGGTTGGTGTCCTGGGCGGACAGGCCGGTTTTCGCGACCCAAAGAGCTGGAAGCATTTAGTGTTCTCCTCGTGCGCCTGATTTTCGGCACCCGTTCAAATGTGATTAGCCGATTTGCAAGACGCGGGCCATGGCTTCATCGCCTTCCTTGGCCGCGTTCATCATCTTGACGTGCAGTTCGAACTGGCGGGACAACGCCAGCACCGAGGTCATTTCCTCGACGGCGTTGACGTTGCTCGACTCCAGGAAGCCCGAGACCACGCGGACATTGACGTCGGCGTCGGCAGGCTGGCCATTGCTGGTGTGGATCATGCCGTCCAGGCCCTTGGTCAGGCCCTTGATGTCGGGGTTGACCAGCTTGATGCGGTCGACCTCGGCCATCACCCGCGGATCCTCGCCCATGGCGCGGATGCTGATGGTGCCGTCGTCACCCACCTCGACCTGCTGCTCCGGCGGAATGGCGATCGGGCCGCCATTGCCGATCACCGGCATGCCGTTGCCGGCACGCAGCACGCCCAGGGCGTCGATGTTCAGGCTGCCGGTGCGCACGTAGGCCTCGCTGCCATCGGGCGCCTGCACGGCGATGAAGCCCTTGCCGGCCACGGCCACGTCCAAAGGACGGCCGGTCTCGACCAGGGCACCTTCGCTGAAGTCGGTGGCCGGACGCTCGGTCATGGCGAAGGCGCGCGCCGGAAAGCTGTCGCCGAACACCGGCATCGAACGCGCCTGCTCCAGGTCACGCTGGAAGCCATTGGTGGAAACGTTCGCCAGGTTGTTGGCATGGGCCTTCTGCGCCAGCGCGTTCTGGCTGGCGCCGGTCATGGCCACATAAAGCATCTTGTCCACAGCATCTCCTCTACGCGAACCTTGCCGCGCTGTCGTTGGCAAGGATGAAGCAATTATCGAACCAAACTGACAAAGCCCTTTAACACGGGGCTTTCAGCGGCCTGCGCCAAGGCAAGCGTCAGTTTGTCGGCGAATCGTTGCCGCTGGCGGCAAAGCCTGCGTCAGTCGGCGCGACACGCACCATTGGTGTAGGGGCCGGAATGACGCTTCCAACCCTCCCCCGGGTCGTTGGCCGAGCACATGTAGCGCCCGGTCGCCAGGCTCTGCCACTGGTACCAGGGCGCTGGCGCAGCCTGCAGCGACAGCGCCAGCAACAAGGCGCTGGCAGCCACCAGCATCGGCTTGTTCATGGCATCAACCTCCTCTGCCAGACGTGAAAAAGCCCCTGCAAGCAGGGGCTCGATCACACCACGCTCATCAGGTCATCTGGATGATGGTCTGCATGAGGGTACTTTCGGTGGAAATGATCTTGGCATTCGCCTGGTAGTTGCTCTGCGCCTTGATCAGGTTGACCAGCTCGCTGGTCAGGTCCACGTTGGAATCTTCCAGGGAGCTGCCAGCGATGCGACCCAGCGTACCGGTGTCCGGTTCACCAATAACCGGCACGCCCGACGCGTAGGACTCTTTCCAAGCGGTGGCACCGACCGGCGTCAGACCTTGCAGGTTGGCGAAACTGGCGATCGCCACCTGGCCGATCACCTTGTTCTGACCATTGGTGAAGTTGGCGAACAGATTACCGCTCTTATCGACAGTCAGGCCGGCAAGCTCACCAGTCGCGTAGCCATCCTGATCCTTGGCGGTAGTGGCCGAGGCAGCGTTGTATTGAGTGGTAGCCAACATATCCAGGGTCACGCCCCCAGCACGCGCGGTAGCGCCATTCCCAACCCAGGCACCGGCGGCGTTTTTTTCGGCCGGCACCCAATTACCCAACTGGAAGGTCTTGTCGGCGGCGATGGTCAGGCCTCCGGTAACCGGTCCGACGACCATGGCCGCGGTATCCAGCTTACCTGCCGAGGTAAATGGCAGCTTGTTGACCAACGGCGCGGGCGAGGCCGGGTTGGCCGGGTTACGGCCGTCGATAGTGGTGTACATGGTCCAGGAGTTGGTGCCGGCATCCTTGACGAAATACTGGTTCATCTGGTGCTCGTTACCCTGGCTATCGTACACCGGAGTATTGAAGGTGTAGTTGTAACTGTTGACGTTGGTCGGGTCGAACGGCGAAACCGTCGGCGCGCTGGCACTGGAATTCAGGTTGACGGTTTCGGAAATGCGTCCGGTCGGCTTTGGCGACAGGTTCGAGGTGTCGATCTTCAGGTTGGTCAGCGAACCGGGGATCACCTTGCCGTTATCATCCACCGGGTAGCCTTGCAGGTTGGCGCCGTTGGCATTCACCACGTAGCCTTCCTTGTCGCTGTAGAAGGCGCCGGCACGGGTATAGATACGCGAACCGTTGTCGTTCAGGGCGAAGAAGCCATTACCGTCGATGGCCATGTCCAGTGCCTGGCCAGTGCCATTGATGTTGCCCGGGTTGAACAACTGCGAGACCGCCATGGTCTTCACGCCACTGCCGACCTGAGTCTTACCGCCAGCGGTGCCGCGGATCGACTGCGAGTACTGGTCGCCGAACTCGGCGCGCGACGATTTGAAACCGGTGGTGGCGACGTTGGCGATGTTGTTGCCGGTAACGTTCAAAGCCTTGTTCGCCGCATTGAGACCACTAAGGCCGATATTGAAAGACATTTACGCGCTCCTTGTGCCGATTCTGCGGCGTTAAATTCCGATGGTGGTGACTTTGGAGATACCGACTTTGCCGATACCGGCCAGGTCGAGCATCATCTCGCTGCCATTCTGGAAGCTGACACTGTTGACCTTGGCCGGCAGCAGCGTGGCCAGCGTCTTGGCCTTGCCGTCGACCTTGGTCTCGGCGCTGAAGGTGTAGGTGCCCGGATCGACCTTCTCGCCTTTGTCGTTGGTGCCATCCCAGATGAAGTCGGCGGTGCCGGCCTTCTGCGCGCCCAGCTCGATGGTCTTGACCACATTGCCGTCCTTGTCCTTGATGGTGACCTTGCCTTCGCTGATGTTCGACGGCACCACGACCTGGCCATTGAAGCTCTTGGTGGTGTCGACCACGGCTTTGTCGGTCGCCACGATCACCGAACGACCGACCAGCGACGTTGCTTGCAGGGCCTGGGACGAACCGATGCCGGTGAGGATGCCGTCAACCGACTGCTTGAGCGACTGGATGCCTTCGAGACTGCTGAACTGCGCCAGCTGCGCGACGAACTCGCCGTTCTTCTGCGGATCGAGCGGGTTCTGGTTCTTCATCTGTGTGACCAACAACTGCAGGAACGCATCCTTGCCCAAAGCGCTACCGGCCCGGCCGGTGCTGGCGTTGTTCTTGTTGTTGGACTTCTGCAGGGAATCCAGATAGCCGCTGCCGACCTTGTTATCTGTATTGGTGGTAGTCATTTAGGTTCTCTGCTTACTGACCCAGGGTCAGCACTTTCTGCATCATGTTCTTGGCGGTGTTCATCAGCTCGGCGTTGGTCTGGAACGCACGGCTGGCGGAGATCATGTCAGCCATCTCCTCGACCACGTTGACGTTCGGGTAGTAGACGTAGCCGTCCTTGTTCGCCGCCGGATGGTTCGGCTCGTAACGCGCCTCGAGGTTGCTCTGGTCCTCGATGATGCCCTTGACCTGAACGCCCTGCCCCGCCTCGCCCTGGTCCTCGAACAGCGACTGGCCGGCGCCGGCCTGGGCCTGCTGGAAGGTGGTGGCGAACACCGGGTGACGGGCGCGGTAGGTCTGGTCGATGCTCGACGAGACGGTCTCGGCGTTGGCGATGTTCGAGGCGACGGTGTTCAGGCGCGTGTTCTGCGCGCTCATGCCGCTACCGGCGATATTGAAGACACTGGCAAGGGACATGGTCACTCTCCGCGCAGGGCCGATACCAGCCCTTTGAATTTACTGTTAAGCAGGGTGAAGCTGGCTTGGAAGCCAACGGCGTTTTCCGTGTAGTTCGATTGCTCGATCTGCGCGTCCACGGTGTTCTGGTCGATCGACGGCTGCATCGGCGTGCGGTACTTCAGGGTGTCATCCATCATCGCCAGGCCTTCGGCCTCGATATGGCGATTGTTGGTGCGGTCCAGGGCAATGCGGCCTTTCTGCTGCTTGTCGGACTCGGCGGCGAGCACCGACGAGAAGTCCATGTCGCGCGCCTTGTAGTTCGGCGTGTCGGCGTTGGCGATGTTGTTGGCCAGCACCTCGGCACGCTGGGCACGGAAGCCCAGTGCCTTTTCGTGGATGCCAAGCGCCTTGTCGAAGCTGATGCTCATGTCGGGGAACCTTCGAAGGTTGACCAGAGTTTCGTTGGCTAACGCTAAAGCAAGGGCTGTGCCAACCAACAAAATCCCCATGAACACGGGGCCGCGCCCAGCAGTTCTACGTCCTCCTGCCAGAAAAGCGGCAAAGTGCTTCCGCCTGATAGCGACCAAGCGGCAATCGGCAGACGGCAAAAGCGGCAATCCAAAAAATTGACGTCAACCATACATGCCATATCGCCATCATTGGCGATAGCATTCGCACCCTCGCGCATCCGCTCAAACCAACACGGCATGTCGTCGCACGGATGCGCGCCGCTTTCAGCGACGGCGCGCGCCAGGCCGGCAACCTGCCATTGGGCGCCGGCACCCTGGAGCCACAGCTGAAGCTGATGGCCTACCACGACTTTGCCGCCGACCCTGTGCAGAACACTTCCACCTTCGTAGCCCGTTGACGCGCAACAGCTACGAAGCGGGCCTGAGCGCCGCTACAAGCTGGGCGCGGTGAGCATCGGGGCGAGCTACGACTACGTAGGCAAATCAGGCTTCGATGCCGATGTATTCTCGGCCCGCGTGCAGTACGCATGCAGATTGCTCGCGTGATACCGCACAAATGAAAAGGCCGGTATCTCGCGATACCGGCCTTTTTATCCTCACTTGGCCTGGTAGATGATCCCCGGGCTGCACTGCACCATCTGGTAGTGGTCCGGCAGGCCATTGAGCGCCTCGGACGCCCCCAGGAACAGGTAGCCGCCCGGCTTGAGCGTGCCATGAATACGCATGAGGATGTCCTTCTTGACCTGGGCCGAGAAGTAGATCAGCACGTTGCGACAGAACACGATGTCGAACTTGCCCAGCGGCGCGTAGCTGTCGAGCAGGTTGTACGAGCGAAACTCGACGCGGCTGCGAATCGGCGGCTTGACCGCCCAACGCCCAGGCCCCTTGGTGTCGAAATAGCGCTGCAGACGCTCCTGGGACAGCCCACGAGCGATAGCCAGGCTGTCGTACTCCCCGGTCTTGCAGTTGTTGAGCATGGCGCCGGAGAGGTCGGTGGCGACGATCTGCGCGCCCATCTTCAACTGGCCCAGGTTGGTGCGCTCGAACTCGTCGATGGCCATGGAGATGGAATACGGCTCCTGTCCCGACGAACAGGCCGCCGACCAGATACGCAGACGCTGGCCGGGATTACCCTTGATGAACTCCGGGATCACCTTGTTCTTGAGCACTTCGAACGGATAGGTGTCGCGAAACCACAGCGTCTCGTTGGTGGTCATGGCATCGACCACCTGCTCGCGCAGGCCACCGCGTGGCTGGGTCTGGATACGCTGCACCAGCTCGCCCAGCGACTTGATGCCCTGCTGCTCCATCAGCTTGTTGAGACGGCTAGAGACCAGGTACTGCTTATTCTCGCCCAGCAGGATGCCACAGGCTTTCTCCAGGAAGACCCGGAACTGTTCGAAATCCAAATTACCCGTAGACAATGCTGCCGCCTCTTCTTATATGTCGCGTGCGCCGGAGCCAGGCCCCGGCCGTTTCAATGTGCCGCCTTGATCCGGTCGACCACGCGCTGGGCGAGGTCGTCCGGCTTGAACTTGGCCAGGAAGTCGTCGGCGCCGACCTTCTTGACCATTGCCTGGTTGAATACCCCAGATAGCGAAGTATGCAGGCAGATGTGTAGTTTTTGCATGCGCGGATCGCTGCGAATCTCCGCCGTGAGGGTATAGCCGTCCATTTCCGGCATTTCAATATCGGAAATCATCATGAGGAACTCCTCCTCCGGACGCTTGCCCTCGTCCACCAGCTTGCGCAGGTAATCCAGGGCCTGGCGACCGTCATTGAGCGCCACGACCTCGACCCCCACCGTCTGCAGGCAGCGGCTGACCTGCTTGCGCGCCACCGACGAGTCATCGACCGTCAGCACCCGCAACAACACCGCCTTGTCCTGCACCTCGGCATCGATCACCCCTTCGGACACCGACTCGGACGACGGCGCCACTTCGGCCAGCACCTTCTCCACATCGATGATCTCGACCATGCGGTTGTCGACCCGGGTGACCGCGGTCAGGTAGTGATCGCGCCCGGTGCCCTTGGGTGGCGGATGGATCTCTTCCCAGTTCATGTTGACGATGCGCTCCACCGAGTGCACCAGGAACCCTTGGGTCTTGGTGTTGTACTCGGTGATGATGACGAAGCTCTTGCGCGTCTCTTCCTGAAGGCCCGGCAAGCCGGTGGCCATCGACAGGTCGAGGATCGGGATGGTCGCCCCGCGAATGTTGGCCACGCCGCGCACCACCGGATGGGACTTGGGCAGCAGGGTCAGATCCGGGCACTGCAGCACCTCGCGGACCTTGAACACATTGATGCCATAGAGCTGGTCGCCATTGAGGCGAAACAGCAGCAGCTCCAGGCGATTCTGCCCCACCAGCTGCGTGCGCTGGTTGACCGAATCCATCACTCCAGCCATGCCGGACTCCTTCAATGATTGCCTAAGTACCAAGTCGGCACGGGCTTTGCTTTTTTGAGCGCCATGTACACGAAAACGACATTTTTCCGACGACTGACGCGCCTGCTGACCGGCTCCCTGGCCGCATTGTGCCTGATGGTACCCGGCACCCAGGCGCTGGCGGACGCTTTTACCTTGCCTGAACAGCTTATCGGTGTCACTCAAGGGTTTCTTG
Source organism: Pseudomonas sp. PONIH3 (assembly GCF_002934345.1). Classification (NCBI taxonomy): domain Bacteria; kingdom Pseudomonadati; phylum Pseudomonadota; class Gammaproteobacteria; order Pseudomonadales; family Pseudomonadaceae; genus Pseudomonas; species Pseudomonas sp. PONIH3. The sequence continues at coordinate 5,473,172 of NZ_CP026386.1, read as the reverse complement.
AATTCACCGTGGAGGATTATCTGGCGACCACCCAGACCCAGGGTCGCTACGAGATCCAGGTGAACAAACTCGATCCGCGCCTGCGCATGCCGCAGTGCAGCCAGCAACTGGACGCCTCGCTGGAAGGCTCCACGCCGCTGGGGCGGGTGACGGTGAGGGTGCGCTGCGACGGCGCGGCGCCCTGGACAGTGTTCGTGCCGGCCCAGGTGCGCCTGCTGCGCGACGTGGTGGTCATGACCCGCCCGCTCAAGCGCGACAGCGTCATCGGCGAAGGCGACGTGGCCCTGCGCGAGCGCGATGTCGGCAGCCTCGGCCAAGGCTACCTGACCCAACTGGACCAGGCCGTGGGCCTGAAATTGCTGCGCCCGACGGTGGTCGACCAGTTGCTCACCCAGCAACATCTGGAGCAGGCCGAGGTGGTGCGCAAGGGCGATCACGTGGTGATCGTCGCCCGCAGCGGCAGCCTCAGCGTACGCATGCCCGGCGAAGCACTGGACAAAGGCGGGCTGCAAACCCAGATCCGGGTGCGCAACCTCAATTCCAAACGAGTGGTCAAGGCCAGGGTGACCGGGCCAGGACAGGTCGAGGTGGCCATGTAGCCCAGGCTGCAGGACGATGACGGAAAGCTGGCGGTAAGGAACCGTGGGCCCTAAACTGTGTCCGAAATCGGGTTGCGCAGGCCGGCTTTGAGGCAGTGATGCATTCCTGTCTAAAGTTTCTTTCGGGTTGGCCGAAAACAAGGCATGCGTCCTAATACCCAGGGGTTCTGATCATGGTCATCGACTTCAGTCGTTTGAATAATTCTCCGTCCATCACGGGCGGCGTTCGCGGCAATGCCGCGCCAGGCACCGCCGAAAAAGCCGGCGAAGCCAGCGAGGCGCCCAAACGCGCCAGCGCCAGCGGAGAAGCGGTACATCTGAGCCCTGAGGCCCAGCAATTGCAGAAGATCAGCGACAAGCTGCGCGATCAGCCAAGCGTCAACAGCGCCCGTGTGGCCGAGTTGAAACAGGCTATCGCCGACGGCAGCTACAAGGTCGATGCCGACCGGGTCGCCAGCAAACTGCTTGATTTCGAAGCCCAGCGCTAACCTTCAGGCGCGCTGACTTCAAGGACGCAACACGCCAAGAGTTAGCCATGCACGACATCACTCTGCTGCAACTGATCGAAAACGACATCGCGCCCACGCAGGAACTGCTCGAGCTTCTGCAAAACGAAGCGATAGCCCTGCACGGCCGCGACATGGGGGTGCTGGAACAGATCCTGGCCCGCAAGCAGTCGTTGATCATCTTGCTCGAGCAGCAGGGTCGGCGCCGCAGCCAACTGCTCGCCAGCCTCGGCCTCAGTGCCGATCGTGCTGGCGCAGAAACCCTGGCGGCCCAGTCGAGCAATGGCCCGGCGATCCTCGCCCGGCTCGACGAGCTGAGCCAACTGATGGATGCCTGCCAGCAGGTCAACGCCACCAACGGCCAGATCATCCAGGTGCAGCAGCACGTCACGGCCAACCAGGTCAGAATCCTTCAGGGTGGCGATTCTCCGTCGCTCTACGACAGCCGTGGCGGCACCTCGCCGATGGCCAAGCCCCGGGCCATCAGCCAAGTGTGATTAGTGGTATCAAGGCACGGAACATACTGGCAAAATGCCGTTAATTGCGTGTGTCGTTTTTGCCTGGAGATTGAAAACCCGTGTTCAATGAATCCGATGCTCCCCAGCCACCAAAGGTGCTGAGCACTCCTTTGGAGATTGCGGCCAACCTGCGCCAGCTGCTGGAGAGCCACGACCCGCTGATCATCAGCTTCCACGAACGCAGCCAGCGCTTCCAAAGCTACGTGGTGCATGTCGACCGCGAGGCCGGGGTACTGGCGCTGGACGAGATGATCCCGCGCGACGGCGAAAAATATATCGAGAACGGCGAGCCGTTTCGCATCGAAGGTTTCCATGACGGCGTGCGCATCGCCTGGGAAAGCGACATCCCACTGACCATCAGCGAGATCGACGGCCACCGCTGCTACCGCGGCCCACTGCCCACGGAAGTCACCTACCATCAGCGGCGCAATGCCTTCCGCGCCGCGCTGAAGCTGTCGCAACTGGTCGACGTGACCCTCGACGGCACCCACCTCAAGGGCAACGGCGCCCTGCGCGGTAAGCTGCTGGACATCTCCGCCACCGGCTGCAAGCTGCGCTTCGAAGGCAATGTCGAAGAACGCCTGCAACTGGGCCAGGTCTACGAGCGCTTCAAGGCTGGCAACCCGCTGGGGCTAGCCGACATCATGGTCGAGCTGCGCCACCTGCATTTCGAGGAGCGCATCAACACCACCTTCGCCGGGGTACGCTTCCATAACCTCAACGGCCAGGCGCAGCGCAAGATCGAAAGCTTCGTCTACCAGCTACAGCGCGAAGCGCGCAGGTTCGACAAGGACGATTACTGATCGTCGAACGCCACCCTCGGGTGGCGTTTTCGCTCATGGGACAACAGCAGGTGCCGGCCTTGCCGGCGAACCAGCGAGGCTCGCTCCTACAGTTTCGGGAATGCACCCTGCTCGGCCTCAGCCGCCGTTGCGCAAGCGCCCTTGTCCTCATCCTCGGTATCTTCCGCCGCCACCGGCGCCTGCATCACCTCCTGCACCGTTTGCTCATCGACTCGCGGATCGAGCGCCGCCGACAACGGCGAGCCCGCCGCCGGCATCGCCACGTGGCCGAGCGGGGCATCCTGGACCTGGTGCAAGCCGGTCACCGCTTTCGGCCGGATTCGCCAGACCAGTACCAGCGCGAAAAACAGGAAGAAGGCATACAGCATTTGCGCGCCGAACAGCTTCATCAGTACCCCGGCAGCCAATGGCCCGATGCAGGCGCCAACGCCGTAGGTCACCAACAGCATGGCCGTCAGCGACACCCGCCGTTCGCTCTCCACATGGTCATTGGAGAACGCCACCGCCAACGGATACAGGCAAAACTGCAATAACGAAATGACAAAGCCGATGCCGAACAGCAGCGCCAGCGGCACGCTCGGCAGGATGGCCAAGGGCGCCGACGCCAGCGCCAGGCCACTTGCCACGCTGCGGATCAGCACCGCGCGATCGTAGCGGTCGGAGAGCCAACCCAACGGCCATTGCACCACCAAGCCGGCGAAAATACAGCTGCCCATGAACAAGCCGACCTGCTCGGTGGACAGCCCCTGGTTGGCCGCGTACAGCGGCGCCAGGCCATAGAAGGAGCCGACGATCAAACCCGAACCCAACACCGTGGACAATGACTGCGGCACCCGCTTGATGAAGAACTTCGGCTCCATCGGCGCCGGCCGCAAGGGCGCGGGGTGAATACGCCGGGTCATGGCCACCGGCACCAGGCACAAGGCGAAGCACATGGCCACCAGCATCAGCAGCTCCGGCCCCAACTGCGGGTGCACCACCAGGATCAATTGGCCGAGTACCAGGCCCAGGTAGGACGCGATCATGTAACCGCTGAACACCGCCCCGCGGTGCTTGGCATCGGCCTGTTCGTTGAGCCAGCTTTCGATGACCATGTATTGGCACATCATGCCCAGGCCAACGATCATCCGCAGCCCGACCCAGGCCGGCAGCCAACTGGTCAAGCCATGGCCGAGCACCGCCGCGCCGACGATGCCGGCACAGGTCGCGTAAGCCCTGATGTGCCCCACCCTGCCAATCAACCGGTGGCCAATCTTGCCGCCCAGGGCCAGGCCGAAATAGTTGGCGGCCATCAGCGCACCGACCCACAGGCTGTCGACATGCTCGGCAGCCAGGCGCAATGCCAGGTAGGTACTGAGCAAGCCTGAGCCGATCAACATCATCAAGGCAGCGAAATACAGCGACTGAAACGGCTTCCAGATATTGCGCATACGTCCCGTCGGGCTCCTTCGTCAGGTGGCGTGGGGTGCAGAGCTAGCATAAGAGCAAATCATCCAACGCGCAGGCCCCAAACCGCGAAATGCGCCGCCGACGGCGCGCCCGCTACAGGTAGTGTCGCGCTCAGGCCTGCGCCGCCAGTACGCGCCGCTCCCACGGCGTGATCTCGTCGAGGAAGTCGCTCAGCTCGAGGGTCTTGGTGGCGATGTAGCCTTCGATGAACTCATGGCCGAACAGTTCCCGGGCCAGGGCACTGTGCTTGAGGCGCTGCAGGGCCGCATGCAGGGTGCAGGGCAGGCTCAGGTGCTCAGGCACCTCGAACTCGCCCTGGATGGCGGCGGCCGGCACGATCTGCCGCTCGATGCCATGCAGGCCGGCAGCCAGGCTCGCGGCGATCGCCAGGTAGGGGTTGGCATCGGCGCCCGGCAAGCGGTTCTCCACCCGCCGCGCCACCGGCGCGCTGGCGGGGATACGCAAGCCGGCGGCGCGGTTGTCCTCTGACCAGCAGGCGTTGTTCGGCGAGGCGTATGGATGGCACAAACGCTGGTAGGAATTGACGTTGGGCGCGAACAGCACGGTGAAGTCGGCCAGGCAAGCCTGCAAGCCACCGATGAAATGGTGGAAGGTATCGGTCGGGGCGCCGTGTTCGTCGCTGAACAGGTTACGCCCGCTGGCGCTGTCGACCAGGCTCTGGTGAATATGCATCGAGCTGCCGGGGGTGCGCGCCAGGGGCTTGGCCATGCACACCACGGTCAGGCCATGCTTGAGCGCGACCTCCTTGAGCAAGTGCTTGAACAGGAAGGTCTGGTCGGCCAACAGTAGCGGGTCGCCGTGCAGCAGGTTGATCTCGAACTGGCTGACGCCCATCTCGTGCATGAAAGTGTCGCGCGGCAGGCCCAGCGCCGCCATGCAGCGGTACACCTCATGGAAGAACGGGCGCAGGCCGTTGTTGGAACTGACGCTGAACGCCGAATGGCCCATTTCCCGACGCCCATCCTTGCCCTGGGGAGGCAAGAACGGCTGGGTCGGGTCGGCGTTGGGCGCAAAGACGAAGAACTCCAGTTCGGTGGCCACCACCGGCGCCAGGCCGCGTTCGGCATAGCGGGCGATTACCGCCTTCAACTGGCCGCGACTGGACAACCCCGACGGCCTGCCATCGAGCTCGACCGCGTCGCAAATGGCCAGGGCACGGGGCTCGTCGCTCCAGGGCAGGCGGTGAATCTGCGCCGGGTCAGCCACCAGCGCCAGGTCGCCATCGTCGCTGCCGTAGAACTTCGCCGGCGGATACCCCCCCATGATGCATTGCAGCAACACCCCGCGCGCCATCTGCAAGCGCCGGCCTTCGAGGAAGCCCTCGGCAGTCATCACCTTGCCGCGGGCGACGCCGTTGAGGTCGGGGGTGACGCATTCGATTTCATCGATGCCCTGCAGCTGTTGTGCCTGGTGATGCGGGCCTGCGGTCGTCATGACGCTGTCCTTGTTGTTGTGCTGGCATGCCGGAGTGGCGATGAACACAACATAGGCCTGGGGTGTTTAAAATATCAAGCACCCGCCCTTTACCTGTAGGAGCCGGCTTGCCGGCGCTCCCCCTTCACTGCTCGCGCAAGGTCATACCATTGGCCGGCAGCGGCAACGCGGTCTTGTAACGCACCTGTTTCAAGGCAAAGCTGGAGCGAATATTGGCCACCCCCGGCAACCGCGTCAGGTAATCGAGAAACCGCTCCAGCGCCTGGATGCTCGGCAGCAACACCCGCAGCAGGTAATCCGGGTCGCCCGTCATCAGGTAGCACTCCATCACTTCCGGGCGCTCGGCGATCTCCTCCTCGAAGCGATGCAGCGACTGCTCCACCTGCTTCTCCAGGCTGACATGGATGAACACATTGACGTCCAGCCCCAATGCCTCGGGCGACAACAAGGTGACCTGCTGACGAATCACCCCCAGCTCCTCCATGGCCTTGACCCGGTTGAAGCACGGCGTGGGCGACAGGTTGACCGAGCGTGCCAGCTCCGCGTTGGTGATGCGGGCGTTTTCCTGCAGGCTGTTGAGAATGCCGATATCCGTACGATCCAACTTACGCATGAGACAAATTCACCTGGTTTTTGTGTTTGTGCGGAATGTTTATCTTCCTCGCTCGGCAAAGGCAACGAACTTGAGAGAAAAATTCTCCGGCCATCCCCCTATGATGTAAAAGACGCTGACTTGCCAGTCACGAGCCGGTACTCAGCGGCGACCGCTTCAAAGCTCACAAAAACAACATTCGAGCGAGCGTAAAAAGCAATGAACGAGTACGCCCCCCTGCGTCTGCATGTGCCCGAGCCTACAGGCCGGCCAGGCTGCCAGACCGATTTCTCCTACCTGCGCCTGAACGACGCCGGTTCTGTGCGTAAACCGCCCATCGATGTCGAACCCGCCGATACCGCGGACCTCTCCTACAGCCTCGTGCGTGTGCTCAACGAACACGGCGACGCCGTTGGCCCCTGGGCCGAGGGCATCGATCCGCAGGTGCTGCGCCAGGGCATGCGCGCCATGCTCAAGACGCGCATCTTCGACAGCCGCATGGTAGTCGCCCAGCGCCAGAAGAAGATGTCCTTCTACATGCAGAGCCTGGGCGAGGAAGCCATCGGCAGCGGTCAGGCCCTGGCCCTGAACCGCAGCGACATGTGCTTCCCCACCTACCGCCAGCAGAGCATCCTCATGGCCCGCGACGTGTCGCTGGTGGAGATGATCTGCCAGCTGCTGTCCAACACCCGCGACCCGCTCAAGGGCCGCCAGTTGCCGATCATGTACTCGGTGCGCGAAGCCGGCTTCTTCACTATCAGCGGCAACCTCGCCACCCAATTCGTCCAGGCGGTCGGCTGGGCCATGGCCTCGGCGATCAAGGGCGACACGAAAATCGCCTCGGCCTGGATCGGCGATGGCGCCACCGCCGAGTCCGACTTCCACACCGCGCTGACCTTCGCCCATGTCTACCGCGCCCCGGTGATCCTCAACGTGGTCAACAACCAATGGGCGATCTCCACCTTCCAGGCCATCGCCGGGGGCGAGTCGACCACCTTCGCCGGCCGTGGCGTGGGCTGCGGCATCGCCTCGCTGCGGGTTGACGGTAACGATTTCATCGCGGTCTACGCCGCCTCGCGCTGGGCCGCCGAACGCGCCCGCCGCGGCCTTGGCCCGACGCTGATCGAATGGGTCACCTACCGCGCCGGCCCACACTCCACTTCGGACGACCCGTCCAAGTACCGCCCTGCCGACGACTGGAGCCACTTCCCGCTGGGCGACCCGATCGCCCGTCTCAAGCAGCACCTGATCAAGGCCGGCCATTGGTCCGAGGACGAGCACCAGGCGGTCAGCGCCGAGCTCGAGGCCGAGGTAATCAAGGCGCAGAAGGACGCCGAGCAGTTCGGTACCCTGAGCAACGGCCATATCCCCAGCGCCGCCTCGATGTTCGAGGATGTGTACAAGGAAATGCCCGATCACCTGCGCCGTCAGCGCCAGGAACTGGGGGTCTGAGATGAACGATCACAACAATAGCATCCATCTGGAAAACGCCATGTCGACCACCACCATGACCATGATCCAGGCCCTGCGCTCGGCCATGGATGTCATGCTCGAGCGCGATGACAACGTGGTGGTCTATGGCCAGGACGTTGGTTACTTCGGCGGCGTGTTCCGCTGCACCGAAGGCCTGCAAACCAAGTACGGCAAATCTCGCGTGTTCGACGCGCCGATCTCCGAAAGCGGCATCGTCGGCACCGCCGTGGGCATGGGCGCCTACGGCCTGCGCCCGGTGGTCGAGATCCAGTTCGCCGACTACTTCTACCCCGCCTCCGACCAGATCGTCTCGGAGATGGCCCGCCTGCGCTATCGCTCGGCCGGCGAGTTCATCTCGCCGCTGACCTTGCGCATGCCTTGCGGCGGCGGCATCTACGGCGGCCAGACCCACAGCCAGAGCCCCGAGGCGATGTTCACCCAGGTCTGCGGCCTGCGCACCGTGATGCCATCGAACCCCTACGACGCCAAGGGCCTGCTGATCGCCTCGATCGAATGCGACGATCCGGTGATCTTCCTCGAGCCCAAGCGCCTGTACAACGGCCCGTTCGACGGCCATCACGACCGCCCGGTGACGCCGTGGTCCAAGCACCCACACAGCGCGGTGCCGGACGGCTACTACAACGTGCCGCTGGACAAGGCGGCGATCACCCGCCCGGGCAACGACGTCACCGTGCTGACCTATGGCACCACCGTGTATGTATCGCAAGTGGCGGCCGAAGAGAGCGGCGTCGACGCCGAGGTCATCGACCTGCGCAGCCTGTGGCCGCTGGACCTGGAGACCATCGTCGCGTCGGTGAAGAAAACCGGCCGCTGCGTGGTCGTGCACGAAGCCACCCGCACCTGCGGCTTCGGCGCGGAGCTGGTATCGCTGGTCCAGGAGCACTGCTTCCATCACCTCGAAGCGCCGATCGAGCGCGTCACCGGCTGGGATACCCCCTACCCCCACGCACAGGAATGGGCGTATTTCCCAGGCCCTTCGCGGGTAGGCGCGGCACTGAAACGGGTCATGGAGGTCTGAATGGGCACGCACGTCATCAAGATGCCGGACATTGGCGAAGGCATCGCGCAGGTCGAGTTGGTGGAATGGTTCGTCAAGGTCGGCGACCTGATCGCCGAGGACCAGGTGGTGGCCGATGTCATGACCGACAAGGCCACCGTGGAAATCCCTTCGCCGGTCAGCGGCAAGGTGCTGGCCCTGGGCGGCCAGCCAGGTGAAGTGATGGCGGTCGGCAGCGAGCTGATCCGCATTGAGGTCGAAGGCAGCGGCAACCATGTCGACACGCCTCAGGCCAAGCCGGCCGAGCCTGCACCCGCACCTGCAGCGGTGCAGGCCGCGGCCCGCCCCGAGCCACGCGTCGAGCCCCAGCCGCAGGTTGCCGCAACCCAGGCAACCGCGCCCATCGTGCCGCGCGAGGCCCATGACAAGCCACTGGCCTCCCCGGCGGTACGCAAGCGTGCCCTGGATGCCGGTATCGAGCTGCGCTACGTGCACGGTAGCGGCCCGGCTGGGCGCATCCTGCACGAAGACCTCGACGCCTTCATCAGCAAGCCGCAGAGCAGTTCCGGGCAGGCACCCGGCGGCTACGGCAAACGCACCGACAGCGAACAGGTGCCGGTGATCGGCCTGCGCCGCAAGATCGCCCAGCGCATGCAGGACGCCAAGCGTCGTGTCGCCCACTTCAGCTACGTCGAGGAAATCGACGTCACTGCCCTCGAGGCCCTGCGCCAGCAGCTCAACGCCAAGCATGGTGATAGCCGCGGTAAGCTGACCCTGCTGCCGTTCCTGGTGCGCGCCATGGTCGTCGCCCTGCGCGACTTCCCGCAGATCAACGCCACCTATGACGACGAAGCCCAGGTCATCACCCGCCACGGCGCGGTGCACGTCGGCATCGCCACCCAGGGTGACAACGGCCTGATGGTACCCGTGCTGCGCCATGCCGAAGCCGGCAGCCTGTGGAGCAACGCCAGTGAGATCGCCCGTGTTGCTCACGCAGCGCGCAACAACAAGGCCAGCCGTGAAGAACTGTCCGGCTCGACCATCACCCTCACCAGCCTCGGCGCCCTTGGCGGCATCGTCAGCACACCGGTGGTCAACACCCCGGAAGTGGCGATCGTCGGCGTCAATCGCATGGTCGAGCGGCCAATGGTGATCGACGGCCAGATCGTCGTGCGCAAGATGATGAACCTGTCCAGCTCGTTCGACCACCGCGTGGTCGATGGCATGGATGCCGCACTGTTCATCCAGGCCGTGCGCGGCCTGCTGGAACAGCCCGCCTGCTTGTTCGTGGAGTGATCATGCAAGAGCTCATCAACACCACCCTGCTGATCATCGGTGGCGGCCCCGGCGGCTATGTGGCCGCCATCCGCGCCGGGCAACTGGGCATCCCCACCGTGCTGGTCGAAGGCCAGGCCCTGGGCGGCACCTGCCTGAACATCGGCTGCATTCCGTCCAAGGCGCTGATCCATGTGGCCGAGCAATTCCACCAGGCCAGCCGCTACACCGAACCTTCGCCGCTGGGCATCAGCGTGTCCTCGCCGCGCCTGGACATCAGCCGCAGCGTCGAGTGGAAGGATGGCATCGTCGACCGCCTGACCAGCGGCGTCGCCGCGCTGCTGAAGAAACATGGCGTGAAGGTGATCCACGGCTGGGCGAAGATCCTCGACGGCAAGAGCGTCGAAGTCGATGGCCAACGCATCCAGTGCGAACACCTGCTACTGGCCACTGGTTCCAACAGCGTCGAACTGCCGATGCTGCCGATCGGTGGGCCGATCATCTCATCCACCGAGGCCCTGGCACCCAAGGCACTGCCCCAGCACCTGGTGGTGGTCGGCGGCGGCTACATCGGCCTGGAACTGGGCATCGCCTACCGCAAGCTCGGTGCCAAGGTCAGCGTGGTCGAAGCACGCGAGCGCATCCTGCCGACCTATGATGCCGAGTTGACCGCGCCGGTGGCTGAGTCGATCAAGAAACTGGGCATCGCCTTGTACCTGGGCCATGGCGTCGAAGGCTATGCCGACGGCTGCCTGCTGGCCAGCGATGGCCAGGGCGGTCAACTGCGCCTGGAAGCCGACCAGGTATTGGTTGCCGTGGGCCGCCGTCCACGCACCAAAGGTTTCGGCCTGGAAAGCCTGGACCTGCAGATGAACGGCGCGGCCATTGCCATCGATGAGCGCTGCCAGACCAGCATGCGCAATGTCTGGGCCATCGGCGACGTGGCCGGCGAGCCGATGCTGGCGCACCGGGCCATGGCCCAGGGCGAGATGGTCGCCGAAGTCATCGCCGGCAAATCCCGGCGCTTCGAACCCAGCGCCATCGCTGCGGTGTGCTTCACCGACCCGGAGGTCGTGGTCGTCGGCAAGACCCCGGAGCAGGCCAGCCAGCAGGGCCTGGACTGCATCGTCGCGCAGTTCCCCTTCGCCGCCAACGGCCGGGCCATGAGCCTGGAATCCAAAACCGGCTTCGTGCGGGTGGTGGCGCGTCGCGACAACCACCTGATCCTTGGCTGGCAGGCCGTGGGGGTGGCGGTGTCCGAGCTGTCCAGCGCCTTCGCCCAATCACTGGAGATGGGCGCGCGCCTGGAAGACATCGCCGGCACCATCCATGCGCACCCGACCCTCGGCGAGGCGGTACAGGAAGCAGCACTACGGGCCCTGGGGCACGCACTGCATATCTGAGTCACTGAAGCGGTAATTTGGCCCGCTGCGCCCCCGGCGCCGCGGGTCTTTTTTTATCATCATCCAGCGCGTCGCCCGCTTCGCCAGCAAGGCTGGCTCCTACAGGACTGAGGTATGCCACAAACATTGTAGGAGCCGGCCTTGCCGGCGAACACCGGCATAGCCGGGGCCATTGATGGCGTCACTCAGCCATGGCGTTCTTGCCATCGGCCTTGGCCCGGTACAACGCCTGGTCGGCGCGTTCGAGCAAGCGCGCGGCGTCGTCGCCTTCCTGCCATTGCACCACGCCATAGCTCATGGTCAGCTGGCAATCATCAATCGCCACCATCGGCCCCATCGCCTGGCGAATAGCCACGGCCAGCGCACGGGCCTCGTCAAGACCGCCACCCGGCAGCACCACCGCGAACTCATCCCCGCCCCACCGGGCCAGCAGGTCCTGAGGCCGCAGACAGGTGCGGATGCGCTCGGTTACCTCGATCAACGCAGCATCGCCCCGGGCATGACCATGACGATCATTGATCGGCTTGAAGTCATCCAGGTCCATGGCGATCAACGCCAGCGGCTCACGGAAGCGGGCGGCGCGCTCGCATTCGCGCTGCAAGGTCTTTTCCAGGCAATAGCGGTTGGCGGTGCGGGTCAGCGCATCGCGTTCGGCAAGTTCACGGTTCTCGTCCAACTGCCGCTGCAATTGCTGGTTGACCCACGACAGCTCGCGGGTGCGTTCGGCGACCTGGGTCTCCAGCGACTGGTTGCGTTGTTCCAGGCCCGCCACCAGGCGCTTGCCGGCATCGATATTACGGTGCGCGCCCAGCATGCGGGCCACCGAACCATCGGCGTTACGGGCAATGATGTGGCCGCTGTCCTCGATCCACAGGTAGCTGCCGTCCTGGCAGCGGCAGCGGTACTCGATGCGGTAACGCTCGTTACGCTGGTTGATGTAGGCCTCGAAGTGCGCCATCACCCGTGGATAATCCTGCGGGTGGATCACGCTTTCCCAGCTCAGCACCGAGTTGGCCATGGAGTGACTGGCATACCCCAGCATCGCGTACCAGCCCGGGTTGCGGTAGACATAACCGCTGTTGGCATCCCAGTCCCAGATACCATCGCTGATCAGGTCGAACAGGGTGTGCAGCTGCTGCTCGGTAAAGCCCGCCGGAACCGGTTGGGGTGGCTGACTCATGGACGCTCTCCTTGGTATCCAGCAACTGCGCCCCGATTACGGTGCTGCCGACATTCATGACAATTGCCGCAGGCGGCAAGCCTGCGCCTCTTGCAGGCAAGCATATGCCGAGCGCATAGCGCCAGGAATAGCCCGAAGGGGCTATTTCACGACAGATTACACCCTGGCACAGCTTTTGCCCCTTTCGCCGGGTCCTACGTAGCAGTCCATGGAGGAAACCATGCTTGTCGGCGCAACCGGCCTGAATTGGCAAACCGTGCAACAACCCCAGCACAACGGCAACGAACCAGTGACCAACCCCGCCCCCGGGTTCCCAGCCATCACCGCGACCGGCAAGGCCCAGACGCAGCAGCACAGCCAAGGCGGCACATCGCAACAGCACGCCGAGGATAACCGCAAGGAGGCCTTTGCCAAGATGCGGGTCTCGCTGGACAACCCGCAGACCGACACGGCCTCGCAAACCCGCGCCGGCAAGCAGAAGGCATCCGACGCCGCGCAGGAATTTCACGACTACATGGCCAAGTCACCGGCGCAGAAGATCAAGGAAAAGATGCTTCAGGAGTTGGGCCTGACGCCGGAGGAATACGATGCGCTGCCACCTGAGCGGAAAATGCGCATCGACGAGAAGATCGCCCGGCGCGTCCAGGAAGAAGCCGAGTTGAAGACCCAAGCCAAGATCGAACAGGAACAGCATCGCGTGCAGGCTGCCAACCTGGTGGGTGACGAGCCAGAGAAAGCCACTGTTCAGGACATCGAGCAGCGATATTCCGCCAACCTTTGAACATTGACGGCGCGATTGCACTGGGGGAAATGAGAATGGCGTCCCAGGCAGGATTTGAACCTGCAACCTTCCCCTTAGGAGGGGGATGCTCTATCCAATTGAGCTACTGAGACATGCAAGCCGCCAGCGAAGGCTGTACGACACAACGGCAAGCATGTTAACCAGCATGCCGCCGTTTGTCATGCCTCAATCGGGCAAATTGCATGTCGGTTTTTTCGCCAGGCTCGAGCGGATTACCCCCTGCTCGCCCAGCAAGCAGAGCAAGGCGCGCAACGCTTGTGCCAATGTAGCCGAATTGTCGAGCACATGGACGTCGGCATCATAGGCTTGCAGGCTGGTATTGCGGGCCAGTCGCTGCTCGATGTCCTGCAGGCTTTCTCGCCCCCTGGCCAGCAAACGCTCGCGCAAGACCCCGGGCGATACCGCCAGGCCCACCGCCAGCAGGTCGGGATACCGGCGCCGGGCGGCGGCCAAGTGACCACGGGAACCGTTGATCAGCACCGACTTGCCGGCATCAAGCCAACTGTCGATCTGTATAGGAATGCCATAGCACCAGCCATTGGCCTGCCAATCCAGGGCGAACGCGCCGGCTTCGCGCATGGCCTGGAACTGCGCCTCGCTCACACCGTAGGCGTCTTCGCCCTTGGCCTCGGCCGAGCGGGTGATGACCCTGCGGGCCACTTCCACCCCATACGCGCGCAATGGCTCACGCGCCGCGTCTATCAGGGAATCTTTTCCCGAGCCAGACGGTCCTATGAGCAATATCACACGCGCCCTTGAGATCGCCCCACTGCTTGCGTCATATTGCATAGCCACTATGCTCAACGTGAAGGAAACCAGCAAATTGTAAGCTTTTCCCGTGGCTTTTGTTGCCTTTTACCAGATTTTGACGACAAACGTCTGACACTACCGAACACGGATGTCTGTGAAACTTTTCAAACCAGTGCTCATTTCTGATAATTGGTACTGGCAAAAAGCCTTTATCCGGCTCACTATTTGTCACAGAATTGACGCCAAGGAAACGGCGACCATGAGGCAAGATGAACATCCAAAATCACATCACGGTTGAACATTTTGTCGTCGCCGCGGTCGTACTTCCACCGTGCGGCCAATTTGAGAACCGCTTCCCCTGAACCAGAACAACCGGTCAATTTATATGCGCCCAATGAAACAGGCTATCTATTCGAGCCGCACCGCTGACAAGTTCGTCGTTCGCCTGCCAGACGGGATGCGTGAGCGCATTGCCGAGGTAGCGCGCAACCATCACCGCAGCATGAACTCCGAGATCATCGCACGCCTGGAACAGAGCCTTATCCAGGAAGGTGCGCTGGGTGACGAGCTGAGCATGCGCCTGGACAGCCCAGAGCTCAGCCTGCATGAACGCGAGCTGCTGCAGCGCTTCCGTCAACTGTCTCACCGCCAGCAGAATGCCCTGGTCGCCCTCATCGCTCACGATGTGGAAATGGCGGCCGACGCCTCCTGACTCAGGCACGCAACAGTCGCACACAAAAAAGCCAGCGCAAGCTGGCTTTTTTGCATCTGGTGATTGCGGGGGGCACGGCGGGGTAACGCACGCTCTTTGTAGGAGCGGCCTTGGGTCGCTCCTACAACAGGAACAGCGTAGCCAGGCCGAGGAAGATAAAGAACCCGCCACTGTCGGTCACGGCGGTGATCATAACGCTCGAGCCCATGGCCGGATCCCGCCCCAGGCGCGTCAGGGTCATCGGGATCAACACCCCCATCAAGGCGGCGAGCAGTAGGTTCAAGGTCATCGCCGCGGTCATCACCAGGCCCAATGACCAACTGCCGTACAACCAGAACGCCACGACGCCGATCACCCCACCCCAGATCAGGCCATTGAGCAGCGAAACCGCCAGCTCCTTGCGCATCAGGCGACTGGTATTGCCCGGCGACACCTGGTCCAGGGCCATGGCACGGACGATCATGGTGATGGTCTGGTTGCCCGAATTGCCACCGATGCCCGCCACGATCGGCATCAGCGCGGCCAGGGCGACCAACTTTTCGATGGAGCCTTCGAACAGACCGATTACCCGCGATGCCACGAAGGCGGTGATCAGGTTGATGGCCAGCCAGGCCCAACGGTTGCGCAGCGATCGCCAGACCGAGGCGAAGATATCTTCCTCTTCGCGCAGACCAGCCATGTTGAGCACTTCGCTTTCGCTCTCCTCACGAATCAGGTCGACCATCTCGTCGATGGTCAAACGGCCGATGAGGCGGTCGCTCTTGTCCACCACTGGCGCGGAAACCAGGTCGTAACGCTCGAACGCCTGGGCGGCATCGTAGGCATCTTCCTCGGGATGGAAAGTCACCGGGTCATTGGCCATGACCTCCGCGACTTTCTTGTCCGGGTCGTTGACCAGCAACCGCTTGATCGGCAGCACGCCCTTGAGCTTGCCATCGTAGTCGACCACGAACAGCTTGTCGGTATGCCCCGGCAATTCTTTGAGTCGACGCAGGTAGCGCAACACCACTTCGAGGCTGACGTCCTCACGGATGGTCACCATCTCGAAGTCCATCAGCGCACCGACCTGCTCCTCGTCATAGCTCAGGGCCGAACGCACGCGCTCGCGCTGCTGCGCATCGAGGCTTTCCATCAACTCATGAACAACGTCGCGCGGCAGCTCCGGCGCCAGGTCGGCGAGTTCGTCGGCGTCCATTTCCTTGGCGGCGGCCAGCAGCTCGTGATCGTCCATGTCGGCGATCAGGGTCTGGCGAACAGCGTCGGAAACTTCGAGCAGAATATCGCCGTCACGATCCGAGCGCACCAACTGCCAGACCGTCAGGCGATCGTCCAGTGGCAGGGCTTCGAGGATGTAGGCAATGTCGGCAGGGTGCAGGTCGTCGAGCTTGCGCTGCAGCTCGACCAGGTTCTGGCGGTGGACGAGGTTTTCCACCAGGTCATGATGATGACCTTCCTGACGGTGCGTCAGGTCTTCGACCACGCGCTGGCGCTGCAGCAGTTCGATCACCTGGGCCAGGCGATCCTGCAGGCTGTCTTGAGTTTTCTTTACTTCGATTTCGGTCATAGGCGAACTCCACTCCCAGCAGCGGAGCACGCCGGGAGAATCAATCGGTCAGATCTTGCGGTATGAAGCGTGTTAGCGAGTAACTACTGGGTAAGTCCATGGTGGTATTCCACAAGCCCCGGCGGGGCTGACGGGCGCAATCATACACTGTGCAAGCTGTCGGATCGCTTAAATTTTTTTGGCCAGAACAATCGTTTGCGCGCTAAAGCTGTGACAACGCTCGAAGCCAACAGTGCGACGGTGGGTCGGGCGGAAAAAGCACATCGCTTTCAGGGCCCCGAACAATTCGCGACTGACCTCGACCTGTAGGAGCCAGCCTTGCTGGCGAACCAGGCGACGCGATGGCTGGGCACCGGCTGCGCCGGTGTTCGCCGGCAAGGCCGGCTCCTCCGCAGATCGCGAGACCTACTGAAAAGCGTAGATGCACATCAGCGACAATTCAGTGCGCCAGAAAAACAAAAAGCCCGCTCAAATGAGCGGGCTTCTTGATGTATGGCGGACTCAGCAGGATTCGAACCTGCGACCGCTCGGTTCGTAGCCGAGTACTCTATCCAGCTGAGCTATGAGTCCGTGGTTGGTAGTTTTAGGCCAGATTACCACTGGCTTGTTGAAGCGTCTTTGCAAGCAGAGCCACTTCAAAAAGTGGCGGACTCAGCAGGATTCGAACCTGCGACCGCTCGGTTCGTAGCCGAGTACTCTATCCAGCTGAGCTATGAGTCCGTGGTTGGTAGTTTTAGGCCAGATTACCACTGGCTTGTTGAAGTGCCCTTGCAAGCAAAACCACTTCAAAAGTGGCGGACTCAGCAGGATTCGAACCTGCGACCGCTCGGTTCGTAGCCGAGTACTCTATCCAGCTGAGCTATGAGTCCGTGGGGTAGTTTTAGACCAGGTTACCACTGGTTGATTGAAGCAGCCTTGCAGGCAAAGCCACTTCAAAAATGGCGGACTCAGGAGGATTCGAACCTCCGACCGCTCGGTTCGTAGCCGAGTACTCTATCCAGCTGAGCTATGAGTCCGTGTCTTGCTGTGCCATTCAGATCGCTTGACGCGCTCTAGGCAAATAATGGCGGTGAAGGGGGGATTCGAACCCCCGATACCCTTATGAGGTATACTCCCTTAGCAGGGGAGCGCCTTCGGCCACTCGGCCACCTCACCGCAACACGAGGCGAATATTAAACACACCCTTCCTCGTTTGCAACCCTTTTTTTGAAAAAAACTTCAAAAAAATTAAAGGCTTGGCTCCTCGTCCTTCTCTTTCTTGATCCGCAGGTAGATTTCCTCGCGGTGAACGGCCACTTCTTTAGGCGCGCTCACGCCAATACGCACCTGGTTGCCTTTGACACCCAGGACCGTCACGGTGATCTCACCGTCACCAATGATCAGGCTCTCGGCGCACCGACGAGTCAGAATCAGCATAGTTTTCTCCTCACATGAATCTTCAGGGACAACAGTCTTTAAAAGCAGGGCCTGGCCGGGGACGACGGCCTGGGCCCAGGTCAACCCGCCAATGGCGCCTGGACAGGGACACCATCAGCGGCCAGAAACACGAAGGGCGCGGCAAGCCGCGCCCCTCCAGGCAGCGTGTCACTCACCCTGTCGGGCGGGAGCGTCGAGCTCGAACGCGGTGTGCAGCGCGCGTACGGCCAGCTCCAGGTACTTCTCTTCGATAACCACCGAGACCTTGATCTCAGAGGTGGAGATCATCTGGATGTTGATGCTCTCCTTGGCCAGGGCCTCGAACATGCGGCTGGCAACGCCCGCGTGGGAGCGCATGCCGACGCCGACGATCGATACCTTGGCGATCTTGGTATCGCCGACCACTTCACGCGCGCCGATCTCGCGGGCGGTGTTTTCCAGCACGCTCAGCGCCTTCTCGTACTCGTTGCGGTGCACGGTGAAGGTGAAGTCGGTGGTGTTATCGTGCGAGACGTTCTGCACGATCATGTCCACTTCGATGTTCGCGGCGCTGATCGGGCCGAGGATCTTGAAGGCAACGCCTGGGGTGTCCGGGACGCCACGAATGGTCAGCTTGGCCTCATCGCGGTTGAAGGCGATACCGGAAATGATCGGCTGTTCCATGGATTCCTCTTCATCGATGGTTATGAGGGTACCCGGACCCTCCTTGAAACTGTGCAGCACGCGCAGCGGGACGTTGTACTTGCCGGCGAACTCCACCGAGCGGATCTGCAGCACCTTGGAGCCGAGGCTGGCCATTTCCAGCATTTCCTCGAAGGTGATCTTCTCCAGACGCTGGGCCTGGGGCACGACTCGCGGGTCGGTGGTGTAGACGCCGTCGACATCGGTGTAGATCTGGCACTCATCGGCCTTCAGGGCCGCCGCCAGGGCCACGCCGGTGGTGTCGGAACCGCCACGACCGAGGGTAGTGATGTTGCCGTGCTCGTCGACCCCCTGGAAACCAGCCACCACCACCACGCGCCCGGCCTTGAGGTCGGCGCGGATCTTCTGGTCGTCGATCTGCAGGATGCGCGCCTTGTTGTGCGCGCTGTCGGTGAGGATGCGCACCTGGTTGCCGGTGTAGGACACCGCCGGCACGCCACGCTTCATCAGGGCCATGGACAACAGGGCGATGGTGACCTGCTCGCCGGTCGAGACGATCACGTCCAGCTCGCGGGGTTCGGGCTTGTCGGTGATCTGCTTCGCCAGGTCGATCAGGCGATTGGTTTCCCCGCTCATCGCCGACAGCACGACCACCAGGTCGGTGCCTTGCTCGCGGAATTTCTTGACCTTGTCGGCAACCTGCTCGATCCGCTCGATGGAACCGACAGAGGTACCGCCAAATTTCTGTACGATCAACGCCATTTCAAAGGTGCCTCAGCCCTAAAGGGCCCCAAAAAACAATCCAACATGAAACGACCGGCGACTAGACCGCCGGCCGCCTCATCTCAAAGACCCTGCTCGGCGAACGGCACGGCCAGGGCCAGGGCCTGATCCAGCGCGGCGACGTCGACGCCACCACCCTGGGCCATGTCAGGGCGACCGCCGCCCTTGCCACCGACCGCCGCAGCGGCTTGTTTCATCAGATCGCCAGCCTTGAGTTGGCTGGAGAGGTCCTTGGTCACGCCAGCCACCAGCACGACCTTGCCCTCATGCTCGCTGCCCAGCAGGATCACTGCATGGCCGAGCTTGTTCTTCAGCTGATCGACGAGCGCCAGCAGGGCCTTGCCATCCTGCCCATCCAGGCGGGCGGCGAGGACCTTGGCACCCTTGACCTCAACGGCCGCGTTGGAGAGATCGTCCCCGGCGGCGCTGGCGGCCTTGGCCTGCAGCTGCTCGAGCTGCTTTTCCAGCTGGCGGTTGCGCTCAAGCACAGCCGACAGCTTGTCGATCAGGTTGTCGCGGTTGCCCTTGACCAGTTGCGCGGCTTCCTTGACCCGCTCTTCGGCAGCGTTCAGGTAGGCCAGCGCAGCGGCGCCGGTGACCGCTTCGATACGGCGCACGCCAGAGGCCACGCCGCCTTCGCTGATGATCTTGAACAGACTGATGTCGCCGGTGCGCTTGGCATGGATGCCGCCACACAGCTCGACGGAGAAATCACCGCCCATGCTCAGCACACGCACGGTGTCGCCATATTTCTCACCGAACAGTGCCATGGCGCCCTTGGCCTTGGCGGTTTCGATATCGGTCAGCTCGGTCTCGACCGGGGTGTTCCTGCGCACTTCGCGGTTGACGATGTCTTCCAGGGCCTTGATCTGCGCAGGCGTCACCGCCTCGAAGTGGCTGAAGTCGAAACGCAGGCGCTGACTGTCGACCAGCGAGCCCTTCTGCTGCACGTGATCGCCCAGCACCTGGCGCAACGCTTCGTGCAGCAGGTGAGTGGCCGAGTGGTTCAGCGAGGTGGCGTGTTGCACCTCGGCATCGACCTTGGCCTCGACCGGCGAGCCGATGACCAGCGCACCGCTGGCGACCACGCCGTGGTGCAGGAAGGCACCACCGGTCTTGGTGGTATCGCGCACGTCGAAGCGCGCGGCAGCGGCCTGCAAGTAGCCGCTGTCGCCAACCTGGCCGCCGGACTCGGCGTAGAACGGCGTGCGGTCGAGCACGACCACGCCTTCCTCGCCTTCGCCCAACTGGTCGACCGACTGACCATCCTTGTACAGGGCGACGATCTTGCCTTGCCCTTCGGTAGTGTCGTAGCCGAGGAAATCGGTGGCGGTGTCGACCTTGACCAGGCTGTTGTAGTCCATGCCGAAGGCGCTGGCGGAACGGGCACGCTCGCGCTGGGCTTCCATTTCACGCTCGAAGCCGGCTTCGTCGATGGTCAACTCGCGCTCGCGGGCGATGTCGGCGGTGAGGTCCATGGGGAAGCCGTAGGTGTCGTACAGCTTGAACACCACGTCGCCCGGGACGACCTTGCCCTGCAGTTGGGCCAGGTCCTGCTCGAGGATGCGCAGGCCCTGCTCGAGGGTCTTGGCGAACTGCTCTTCCTCGGTCTTGAGCACGCGCTCGATGTGCGCCTGCTGGCCCTTGAGCTCTGGGAAGGCTTGACCCATCTCGGCCACCAGGGCGGCGACGATCTTGTGGAAGAAGCTGCCCTTGGCGCCCAGCTTGTTGCCGTGGCGGCAGGCGCGGCGAATGATGCGGCGCAGCACGTAGCCACGGCCTTCGTTGGACGGCAGCACGCCGTCGGCAATCAGGAAGCCGCAGGAACGGATATGGTCGGCGACCACTTTCAGCGATGGCTGGTCGTCGTTGCTGCAGCCGATGGCTTCGGCGGCGGCGGCCAGCAGGCTCTGGAACAGGTCGATCTCGTAGTTCGAGTGCACGTGCTGCATCACCGCACTGATGCGCTCCAGGCCCATGCCGGTGTCCACCGACGGGGCGGGCAGCGGGTGCAGGACGCCGTCGGCGGTACGGTTGAACTGCATGAAGACGTTGTTCCAGATCTCGATGTAGCGGTCGCCGTCTTCTTCCGGCGAGCCGGGTGGGCCGCCCCAGATGTCGGCGCCGTGGTCATAGAAGATCTCGGTGCACGGGCCGCACGGGCCGGTGTCGCCCATGGTCCAGAAGTTGTCGGAGGCGTACGGGGCGCCTTTGTTGTCGCCGATGCGCACCATGCGCTCGGCCGGCACGCCGACTTCCTTGGTCCAGATGTCGTAGGCTTCGTCGTCGCTGGCGTAGACGGTGACCCACAGCTTTTCCTTGGGCAGGTTCAACCACTTGTCCGAGGTCAGGAAGGTCCAGGCGAAGGTGATGGCATCGCGCTTGAAATAGTCGCCGAAGCTGAAGTTGCCCAGCATCTCGAAGAAGGTGTGGTGACGGGCGGTGTAGCCGACGTTTTCCAGGTCGTTGTGCTTGCCACCGGCGCGCACGCACTTCTGGCTGCTCACGGCGCGGGTGTAGGCGCGCTTTTCCTGGCCGAGGAAGCAGTCCTTGAACTGGTTCATGCCGGCGTTGGTGAACAGCAGGGTCGGGTCATTACCCGGGATCAGGGAGCTGGAGGCAACGCGAGTATGTCCCTGCTCTTCGAAGAAGCGGAGGAAGGCTTCACGGATTTCTGCGCTTTTCATAGGTTCTTCCACGGAAACGGCGGCCACACGTCGAATCGACGAAACGACGGCAAAGGGCCGCATTATATCGGTCCTGCAGTCTCGGTGCAGTGTGTTTATGCGATAGAAACCGTCGATTGGACGGCTTGCAGGGCTAAAGCAATTGAAAACGGCATGACCGCGATGCTATCGCCAGCGTTTCGCTACTGGCAAGCCAATTACGGTCCCGGGGCAGGGAAAATTAACAGGTTGGTGAATTAAAAGAATTTCATCACCGAAGGGATCCAAAATCGCAGGCGCGGGCTTGCCCCGCGCCTACGGGTATCAGGCCAGGCGTTGCCCCGAATCCGGGACGATCAGGATGCCGGCGCGCAGCCCGTTCTTCACCTTGGGGTTGGGGAAGATGATCCGTGCGCCCTCCTCCTCCACCACCCAACGCGTCTCGGCCAGGTCCTCGGCCAACAGATCGCCCTTTTTCAGCTCGGAGAAGTTTTCGATGTCCGCCGGCAGGTGCAGGCGGAAACTGTCGCTGTGCTTGATGATCTCGCGGGCGACGCTGAACAGCTTGAGGCCATCCAGGGACTGCTCGATCTGCGGCTCGGTATCTTCGATGAGCTGGATCAAGCGCGCTTCGAGCTTGTCGAGGTTGACCTCCTCGTTCTGCCCGAACGGGCGGGCCTTGCCGAGCTCCAGGGTGAAGGCCTCGGCATCGAGCTGCTCATAGGTGAAGGCGCTGAAGGTGATCGACGACTTGCTCTGCAACAGCACCGCCTCCATACCGGCCGCCGCCAGACGCGCCAGCTCTCGGCGGGAGTGCTGGCGGCCTTCCTTGTAGGGATACAGCGCGAACTGCTCGATCTTCGACCCACGAATGGCGGTATGCAGGTCGTAATGCAGGCGGGTGCGCTCGGGTTTGCTGAAAAATACCCGGGCAAACTGCTCGAGCTCTGCGGCACGCAATGCCTCGAAGCCACTGGACAGTTCATGCCGGCCATTGAACAGCCGGTTGATGTCCTGCTCGATGAAACGCTCACCCTTGCGGATCGCCGCCGGGTTGCCAAACAGGAACAACACCCGCGCACGTGGCTTGATCTTGCCGTTGGCCACGCCGTGCAGCAGCCTTTCGAGCAACTCGATCGGCGCTGTCTCGTTGCCATGGATACCAGCCGACAGCAGCAGGTCGAGCCCGCAATCCTCACCTTCGGGCGGGCGCACTTCCAACGCACCCTCCCCCAGCCAGCGCAAACGCACGCCCCGGGTGGTCACTTGGGTCTTCTCGGCCGGTTCGTGATCGGTCAGGGTCAGCTCAAGCAGTTTGCCAAGGGCGAGCATAGGCGCTTCCTTAGTGGTGGTGGCCGCAGTCCGGGCCGTGGACGTGGTCGTCGTCACCGGCGACATCGGCCGGCTCCATTTCCAGTTGCAGGCTGACCAGGTTGGTGGCCATCGGGCGCAGCAGCAGGTTGGCGTACTCGGTGTCGTCTTCCTCGACATCGACGCCGATCAGCAGCTGGCCGCGACCGTCCTGCTGGATCCACACCTCCTTGCCTTGCCAGACCACCGCAAAACGGGTGCACGAGGTTTCCAGCTGGGTGCCGTCTTCATCTTCCAGGATCAGGCGCAGGGCGTCGGACATTGCAATTTCTCTCTTCAAGGTTGGCGTTGGAACGGATAGACCGAACCCAGCTTGAGGATCTGGGTCAGTTCATCCAGTGCCGTGCGGCATTCCACCAGCAACTGCGGGTCGGCCAGGTCCGCCTCGCCGAGGCGATCGCGGTAGTGCTTGTCGACCCATTGCACCAGGGTGTCGTACAGCGGGGCGGTCATGATAACGCCTTGGTTCACCGCCGCCAGTTCGTTTTCCTTCAACGCCACGCGCAGCCGCAGGCAAGCCGGGCCACCGCCGTTCTGCATGCTCTGCTTGAGGTCGAACACCTTGACCTCCTTCACCGGACCGCCCTGGCTGGTCAGTTGCCCCAGGTACGCCCAGACCCGCTCGTTGTTGCGGCACTCTTCCGGCACCACCAGCAGCATCGAGCCGTCTTCGCGACTGAGCAGCTGGCTGTTGAACAGGTAGGAACGCACCGCGTCCTCCACCGTCACCGCCGCACGCGGCACGCAGATGCCCTGGAAGCGGCCACCCTTGCTGGCCAGTTTAGCCTGCAGCTGGCCAAGCACCGCATCGGTCTCGAGGAAGGCGTCCTCGTGGTAGAACAGCACTTCGCCATTGCCTACCGAGATCACGTCGTTGTGGAACACGCCCTGATCGATCACTGCCGGATTCTGTTGAGCGTAGACCACGCCATCATCGCTCAGCCCATGCAGGCGGGCGACGGCCTGGGAAGCCTCCAGAGTCTGGCGCGCCGGATACTTCTGCGGCGCGGGGTAGCGGCTGTCGAAGGCGCTGCGGCCATAGACGAAGAACTCCACCCCCGCTTCGCCATAGGCACGGCAGAACCGCGTATGGTTGGCCGCGCCTTCGTCACCGAACTGCGCCACGGCCGGCAAGGCCTGGTGATGAGCGAAGTGCTTGTCATCACTGAACATGGCGCCCAGCACCCGACTGGTGGTCGGGTACTCGATGCTACGGTGGTACTTGCAGTTGAGATTGGCGGCGGTGAAATGCACACGACCATCAGCGGTATCGGCGCTGGGGCTGACGGTGGCGGCGTTGGCCACCCACATGCTCGACGCCGAGCAGCTGGCGACCAGCAGCGGCATGGCTTCCTTGGCGGCACGCTGGATCACTTCGGCATCATTGCCGGTGAAACCCAGGCGGCGCAATGCGGCCACATCCGGGCGCTCCTGCGGGGCCAGCACGCCCTGCTTGAAGCCCATTTCCATCAGCGCCTTCATCTTCGCCAGGCCCTGGCGCGCCGCCTCGCGCGGGTTGGAACCCTGCTGGCTGTTGCTCTGCGAGGCCACGTTGCCGTAGGACAGGCCGCCGTAGTTGTGGGTCGGCCCCACCAGGCCATCAAAATTCACTTCAAAGGATTTCATCGGCAAGGCTCCGAGACCTGTTGTTATAGGGTGACGCCCGGCGTCAGGGTCGCCGGCAGTACGAGGTTCGCGGTCTCCAGCGAAGCCACGGGGTAGGCGCAGTAGTCCGCCGCGTAGTAGGCGCTGGCGCGGTGGTTGCCGCTGGCACCGACACCACCGAACGGCGCGCTGCTGGCAGCACCGGTGAGCTGCTTGTTCCAGTTGACGATGCCGGCGCGGCTGCGCAGCCAGAAGTGCTGGTAACGGGCATTGGAGTCCGACAGCAGGCCGGCGGCCAGGCCGTACTGGGTGTTGTTGGCTTCCTCGATTGCCGCATCGAAATCGGCGTATCGGATCACCTGCAGCAATGGGCCGAAGAATTCCTCGTCCGGGCGCCCGGTCACAGCAGTGACGTCGATGATGCCGGGGGTAAGCAAGGCGGCGTCAGCCTGCGGCTGGGTCATCTCCAGCAGCGCCACGGCGCCCTTGCCGAGCAGTTCGGCCTGGGCCGCCAGCAATGCGCGGGCCGCCTGCAGCGAAATCACCGACCCCATGAACGGCGCGGGCTGCTGATCGAAGGCGCCGACACTGATGCTGCGGCTCACCTCGACCAGGCGTTGGATCAGCGCGTCACCCCAGGCGCCCTGCGGTACCAGCAGGCGGCGGGCACAGGTGCAACGCTGGCCGGCGGAGATGAAGGCCGATTGGATGATGGTGTACACCGCGGCATCCAGGTCCTTGACCTCGTCAACCACCAGCGGGTTGTTGCCGCCCATCTCCAGGGCCAGGATCTTGTCCGGGCGGCCGGCGAACTGCTGGTGCAGCAGGTTGCCGGTACGGCTGGAACCGGTGAAGAACAGGCCGTCGATACCTGGGTTGGCGGCCAGCGCCACGCCTGTCTCACGAGCGCCCTGGACCAGGTTGAGCACACCAGCCGGCAACCCGGCCTCGATCCAGCACTGGACCGTCAGCTCGGCAACCTTGGGAGTCAGCTCGCTGGGTTTGAACACCACGCAGTTGCCCGCCAGCAGCGCCGGAACGATATGGCCGTTGGGCAAGTGGCCGGGGAAGTTGTATGGGCCGAATACCGCCACCACGCCATGGGGCTTGTGGCGCAGTACGGCAGTGGCGTCGGCCAGCGGACCGCTCTTCTCGCCGGTACGCTCGCGGTAGCTCTGCACCGAGATGGCAACCTTGTTGACCATGCTGGTCACTTCGGTGGCCGATTCCCACAGCGGCTTGCCGGTTTCTTCGCCAATGCAGCGCGACAACGCCTCGGCATTGGCCTTGAGCTTCTCGGCGAAGGCCTCCAGAACGTTAATACGCGCATCCAGGCTCAGCGATGCCCAGGCGGGGAACGCCTGGCGGGCAGCCTGCACGGCATTCTCGACCTGCGCGGCATCGGCGCCCTGCCCTTGCCAGATCACCGCCTGGGTGACGGGGTTGAGCGACTGCAGGGCTTCGCCCTGGCCAGCCAGCCACTGGCCGGCAATGTAATGCGTATTCATTTACTGGGCCTCCCGACCGGCGGACAGTGGCACGGCACGCACGTTGTCGCCGGCGCCCAGGCGCAGGCGCTTGGCGGTCTGCGGATCGACCACCAGGGTGCCTGCGGCCAGGCGCGCCGGCGCGGCCGTGATGCGGCAGTCTTCGCGCTTGCGGTTGTGGATGATGAAAGGGGTGGCGTCGTCGCCTGGTGTACCAACGGCCAGCACCAGGGTCTGGCTATCACGCACGGCGCGGATCTTCGAGGTCTCGCATTCGATTGCGGGGCCTGCGTCGAAGATGTCGACGTAGCCCTGGTAGTTGAAACCTTCACGCTTGAGCATGGCCAACGCCGGCTCCGTATCGGCATGCACGCGACCAATGACGTTGCGCGCCGCTTCCGAGAGGAAGCAGGTGTACAGCGGAAACTTGGGCATCAGCTCGGCGATGAACGACTTGTTGCCCACGCCGGTGAGGTAGTCGGCCTGGCTGAACTCCATCTTGAAGAAGTGCCGGCCCAGGCTTTCCCAGAATGGCGAACGACCTGCCTCGTCGGACATGCCGCGCATCTCGGCGATGATCTTGTTGCCAAACAGTTGCGGGAACTCGGCGATGAACAGCATTCGCGCCTTGGACAGCAGACGCCCGTTGAGCCCGCTGCGGTAATCGCTGCGCAGGAACAGCGAACACAGCTCGGAGTTGCCGGTCAGGTCGTTGGCCAGGAACAGCGTGGGAATCTCGCGGTAGATGTTCAGCTCCTGGGAAGCGCTGACGGTCAGGCCGACCCGATAGTTGTACCAGGGCTCGCGCAGGCCGACAGCGCCAGCGATGGCGCTGATGCCGACCACCAGGCCCTCGTCGTTCTCCAGCACGAACAAGTAGTCGGTATCGCCGCGCTCGGCTTCGCCGCGGAAAGTCTTTTCCGCCCAGCCAACCCGCTGGCCGAGGCGCTCCTCATTGGCAGGCAGCGTCGTCAGCCCGGTGGTACCGGTGCTGCGGGCCAACTCGATCAGCGCGGGTAAATCGCTGCTGCGTACAGGACGAACGATCATGCTATCTCCTTGTGCGGCGGTCTGTGCCTGCCGCGAAACTCTCTGTTGCGGCGGTTCAGACCGCGACCAGGCGCACACTGGCGCCCTCGCCGACACCCAGGGCCTCGGCAGCTTCGCCGCTGAGGCTGACCGGCTTGCCCGGCACCCAGTCCAGTTCCAGCAGCACCGCGCGGTAGTCCTGCAACTGGCCATTGCACACCAGGTACGGACGGCCGCCCTTGACCGACGCGCCGTCTAGCTTGACCGGCACCACCCGGCTCTGGGCGATGGAGCGGATGCCCGAGGTACGGGCATGCAAGGTAGGTCCGCCGTCGAAGATGTCGATATAGTGCTCGGTCTCGAAGCCTTCGCGCATGAGAATGTCGAAGGTGATCTGCGCCCGCGGATGCACCTGGCCCATGGCTTCCTGGGCGGCGTCCGGCAACAGCGGCACATAGATCGGGTAATGCGGCATCAGTTCAGCCAGGAAAGTGCGGCTCTTCAGGCCGCACAGGCGCTCGGCGTCGGCATAGTTGAGGTCGAAGAAGTTGCGGCCGATAGCGTCCCAGAACGGTGATTCGCCCTGCTCGTCGCTGTAGCCGACGATCTCGGTGACCACCGACTCGGCGAAGCGCTCCGGGTGCGAGGCCATGAACAGCAGGCGGCCACGCGAGTTGAGTTCGGCAAAGGCGCTGGTCACCAGCTCCGGCACCACGTAGAAGCTGGTCAGCAGGCTGTTACCGGTTAGGTCGTGGCACAACGACAGGACGTGGATCTTGTTGTGGATCTTCAGCTCGCGGGAGGCGTGCACGAAGGTCTCGTTGCGGAAGCTGTAGAACGGCTCGGAGTAGCCGGCCGAGGCGACGATGGCCGAGCAACCGACCAGCTCGCCGGTGGCGCTGTCCTCGAGCACGAAGAAGTAGCTCTCCTCGCCGTTGAAGCTGACCTCGGCGGCGAAAGAGGTTTCCGACGCGGCGATCTTGTCGCCCAGGCGGCCAGCATCGTCCGGCAGCGAGGTGACACCAATGGGGCTGTCGGCAGCCATGCGCTGCACTTCGTTCAGATCAGCCATTTGCGCGGGGCGCATCACCAGCATGGTGTCACTCCTTTCGGGAAAGCGCACCGATCAACTCGGCACGAAAAAACGGCGGGCACGCGCCACTACCTGCAAGCAGGTGCCCGCACTGGAATCAGGTATCGCCGGCCTCGCTAGAGGCCGGCGACAGAACCGCAGGATCAGCCCTGGGTCAGTTTGCGCACAGCGCGCTCGAAGCGCTCCAGGCCTTCATCGATATCGCTGTCCTCGACCACCAGGCTCGGGGCGAAGCGCACGACATCGGGGCCTGCCTGCAGAACCATCACACCTTCCTTCTCGGCGGCGTTGAGGATGTCCTTGGCCTTGCCCTTCCAGGCGTCACTGAGCACGCAGCCGATCAGCAGGCCGACACCGCGCACCAGGGTGAACAGGCCGGTATCCTGGCCGATCTTCTCCAGGCGGGTCTTGAAGCGCTCATGTTTGGCCTTGATGCCCGCCAGGGTTTCCGGGGTGTTGACCACATCGAGCACGGCGCAGGCGACGGCACAGGCCAGCGGGTTGCCGCCGTAGGTGGTGCCGTGGGTGCCGACGGCCAGGTGCTTGGCCAGGTCGCTGGTGGTCAGCATCGCGCCAATCGGGAAGCCGCCGCCCAGGCTCTTGGCGCTGGTCAGGATGTCCGGGGTGACGCCGTAGTGCTGGTAGGCATACAGCGAGCCGGTACGGCCGACGCCGGTCTGCACTTCATCGAAGATCAGCAGCGCATTGTGCTCGTCGCACAGCTTGCGCGCGCCTTCCAGGTAGGCCTTGTCGGCCGGCACCACGCCGCTCTCGCCCTGGATCGGTTCGATGACCACGGCGCAGGTCTTGTCGGAGATCTGCGCCTTCAACGCTTCCAGGTCGTTGTACGGCACGTGGCTGATGCCGGTGATCTTCGGCCCGAAGCCGTCGGAGTACTTGGGCTGGCCACCGACGCTGACGGTGAACAGGGTGCGACCGTGGAAGCTGTTAACGGTGGCGATGATCTCGTGCTTCTCGGGGCCGAAACGGTCATGGGCGACACGGCGGGCCAGCTTGAAGGCGGCCTCGTTGGCCTCGGCGCCGGAGTTGCAGAAGAAGGCGCGCTCGGCAAAGGTCGCGTCCACCAGCTTGTGCGCCAGGCGCAGGGCCGGCTCGTTGGTGAACACGTTGGAGACATGCCAGAGGGTATTGGCTTGCTCGGTCAGCGCCTTGACCAGCGCCGGATGGCAGTGGCCGAGTGCGTTGACCGCGATGCCGCCGGCGAAGTCGATCAGCTCGCGCCCGGACTGGTCCCATACTCGGGAGCCCTCGCCTCGCACAGGAATGAAGGCCGCCGGGGAGTAGTTGGGAACCATGACCTGGTCGAAATCGGCACGTTGCACCGGGGCTTGCTCAACGGACATCTGAGTCTCCTGAAGAGGAACGCTGGCCTGGAAGTGGCGAGCGATGAAGGGATTGTAAGGACTGATCGGCGCCTGTCCTTGCTGCCAGGCGACAACTTGTTACAGCGCCAAACCGAGTTTTCACGCGGTTTTCGGCAATGCGACAAACAGTGTCGCAATCGCGCAGTGTAACGGCAGCAGGGGGTGGCGGGGAGATGCTCGGTGAGAATTGGGTGAACGGGTGTTCACATATACAAATCGCATCGCGGGACAAGCCCGCCCCCACCAGCAATACACTGCGCGGGAGCCGGCTTGCCCCACGCTAGCGTCTTCGCTGGCAGGGAGGTCTTCAGCCGCGCTCGGCCGGCGCCGAACTCAGCTCGAACGGGCTGCTGTTACGTCGCTGGTTACGGTCTTCGCGCGGCGTGGCGCCGAAGAAATTGCGGTACGCGCTGGAGAAATGCGGCCCGGAGGAGAACCCGCAGGACAGGCCGATCTGGATGATCGACTTGCTGGTCTGCATCAGCATCTGCCGCGCCTTGTTCAGGCGCAGCTCCAGGTAGTACTGGCTGGGCACGCGATTGAGATACTGCTTGAAGATCCGCTCCAGCTGGCGGCGGGACACGCACACATGCTGGGCGATCTCGTCGGTGGTCAGCGGCTCTTCGATGTTGGCCTCCATCAGCAGCACCGCCTGGGTGAGCTTGGGGTGGCTGGAGCCCAGGCGGTTCTGCAGCGGGATGCGCTGGCGCTCGCCACCTTCGCGAATGCGCTCGACCACCAGCTCTTCCGACACCGCGCCGGCCAGCTCCGCCCCATGGTCCCGGGCCAGCACCGCCAGCAGCAGGTCAGTCACCGCCATGCCGCCGCAGGCAGTCAGGCGATCGCGATCCCAGTCGAACAGATGGCTGGTGGCGATCACCTTGGGGAAGCGCTCGGCAAAATCATCCTGCCAGCGCCAATGCACCGCGGCGCGGTAGCCGTCGAGCAGGCCCAGCGCCGCCAGCGGATAAACCCCGGCCGACAAGCCACCGATCATGCAACCGCTGCGCGCCAACTGCTTGAGCGCGACGGACAATGCCGAACCGATCGCCGCCGGCGGCTCATCAGCCAGCAGGAACAGTTTGTGATAGCCCTCCAGGCGTCCGGCCCACGCTTCGCCCGGCAGGCGCCAGGCGCCCTCCTGCCCGGCCTCGGCCTGCAGGAAGGACATTGTGTAGACCACGTCCGGATGCACCCGCTGGGCCACCTGCAACACCTCTTCGGCCAACGCCAGGGTCAGCGGCTTGGTGCTGGGCCAGATGAGAAATCCGATTCGCTGGGTGGTCATAGGGCGTGGTCCGAAACCTGAAAAGGAGGGTCGCGCTTGTGGCGCCGGGGCATGCTGCGTGCGTTGCGCAGCATGCCCCATCATGGTGCAAAAGTGCAGCCTTTACTTCAGGCTGCCAGAAAGGAACTGCTTGAGGCGCTCCGACTGTGGATTGACCAGCACTTCACGCGGGCAGCCCCGCTCTTCCACCAGGCCCTTGTGCAGGAACACCAGCTGGTTGGAAACCTCGCGGGCAAAGCCCATCTCGTGGGTGACCACTACCATGGTGCGGCCTTCCTGGGCCAGAGATTGCATGACCTTGAGCACATCGCCCACCAGCTCCGGATCCAGCGCCGAAGTCGGCTCGTCGAACAGCATCACCTCCGGTTCCATGGCCAGGGCGCGGGCAATGGCCACACGCTGCTGCTCGCCACCGGACATGTGCCCGGGGAACGCGTCCTTGCGGTGGGATACGCCAACCTTGGCCAGGTAGTGCTCGGCCTTCTCCAGCGCTTCCTTCTTGTTCACGCCCAGCACGTGCACCGGCGCCTCGATGACGTTTTCCAGCGCGGTCATGTGCGACCACAGGTTGAAGTGCTGGAACACCATCGACAGGCGCGAACGCATGCGCTGCAGCTGTTTCGGGTCGGCAGCCTTGAGCGCGCCGTCCTTGCCGGCGACCAGCTTGAGCTCTTCGTTGTTGAGCAGGATCTTGCCCGCGTGCGGCTGCTCGAGCAGGTTGATGCAGCGCAGGAAGGTCGATTTGCCCGAACCGCTGGAGCCGATGATGCTGATCACGTCGCCTGCCTTGGCTTCGAGGGAGACGCCTTTGAGCACCTCATGGCTGCCGTAGCGCTTGTGCAGGTCTTGGATTTGGAGTTTGTACATACTGTCGGATCTCACAGAGCGGTCAGTGCTTGCGCGGCGCCAGGTAACCGAGCCAGCGGCGTTCGGCCATCTTGAACAGGCGCACGAGGATGAAGGTCAGGCACAGGTAGAACACGCCCGCCGTGATGTAGGCCTCGAAAGGCAGGTAGTACTGGGCGTTGACCGTGCGCGCGGCACCGGTGATGTCGATCAGGGTGACGATCGACGCCAGGCTGGTGGTCTGCAGCATCATGATCACTTCGTTGCTGTACTGCGGCAGCGCCCGGCGCAGCGCTGAAGGCAGCAGGATGCGGCGGTACATCTTCATGCGCGACATGCCGATGGCCTTGGCCGCCTCGATCTCGCCATGGGGCGTGGCCTTGAGGCTGCCGGCGATAATCTCGGCGGTGTAGGCGCTGGTGTTGACGGCAAAAGCCAGGCAGGCGCAGAAGGTCGCGCTGGACAGCCACGGCCAGAAGATGCTCTCGCGCACCGCCTCGAACTGGGCCAGGCCGTAGTAGATCAGGAACAGCTGCACCAGCATCGGCGTGCCGCGAATGACGTAGGTGTACAGCCAGGCGCTGATGTTCACCAGCGGCTGTTTCGAGACGCGCATCAGGCCCAGCGGGATGGCCGCCAGCAGGCCGAACAGCAGCGACAGCGCCAGCAGCTTGAGGGTGGTCAGCAGACCGCCCAGGTACAGCGGCATGGCTTCCCAGATGACGTTGTAGTCGAAGATCATAGTTCAGCCGCCTTGACGCCCACCGAGTAGCGCTTCTCGAGATACTTCAGCGCCAGCAGCGAGACACTGGTCAGCACCAGGTACAAAGCCGCCACCGCGAGGAAGAAGGTGAAGGGTTCGCGGGTGGCGTCCGCCGCCTGCTTGGCCTTGAACATCATGTCCTGCAGGCCGACCACCGAAATCAGCGCAGTCGCCTTGGTCAACACCAGCCAGTTGTTGGTGAAGCCCGGGATCGCCAGGCGGATCATTTGCGGCACCATGATGCGGAAGAACACCTGGACACCGCTCATGCCGTAGGCCGCGCCCGCCTCTGCCTGGCCCTTGGGGATGCCGAGGAAGGCACCGCGGAAGGTTTCCGACAGGTACGCGCCAAAGATGAAGCCCAGCGTGCCGATGCCAGCGACCAGGGGATTGAGGTCAATATAGTCGTCATAGCCGAGCAGCGGCGCCACCCGGTTGAGGATGTCCTGGCCGCCATAGAAAATCAGCAGGATCAGGACCAGGTCAGGGATGCCACGGATCACCGTGGAGTACAGGTCCCCCAGCCAGGCCAACCAGCGCACCGGCGACAAACGCAGCGCCACGCCGATCAGGCCGAGGACGATGGCCAGGGCCATCGACGACAGGGCGAGCTGCAGCGTCAGCCACGCCCCGTCGAGGATGACTGCCCCATAGCCTTTCAACATGATTCGAATTCCTCAGGGCTTGGGAATGAAAAATGGTGCAAACCTCAGAGATTCTGCTGTTTGCACCATTGCACAGGTGAAACTCGATGGTTACTTCGAGTCTGGACCGTAGATGTCGAAGTTGAAGTACTTCTTCTCGATCTCTTTGTATTTGCCGTTGGCGCGGATCGCGTCGATGGCGGCGTTGATGCGCTCGGCGTTGGCGGTGTCGCCCTTGCGCACGGCGATACCGACGCCATCACCGAAGTACTTGGTGTCGGTGAAGGCCGGACCGACGAAGGCAAAGCCCTTGCCAGCATCGGTCTTCAGGAAGCCGTCCTCGAGCAGGGTGGCATCGGCCACGGTGCCGTCCAGGCGGCCGGCGGCGACATCCAGGTAGATTTCGTTCTGGGTACCGTAGGGCACCACGGTGGCGCCTTGCGGGGCCAGGACTTCCTTGGCGAAACGGTCGTGGATCGAACCGCGCTGCACGCCGATCTTCTTGCCCTTGAGCTCAGCCAGGCTGTCGCTGACGGTGGTGCCTTCCTTCATCACCAGGCGCGCCGGGGTCAGGTAGTAGCGCTTGGTGAAGTCGACCGACTTCTTGCGGTCGTCGGTGATCGACATGGACGACAGGATGGCGTCGATCTTGCGCACTTTCAGTGCAGGGATCAGACCGTCGAACTCCTGCTCGACCCAGGTGCACTTGGCTTTCATCTGTTCGCACAGGGCGTTGCCGATGTCGTAGTCGAAGCCGGCGAGGCTGCCATCGGGCTGCTTGAAGGCGAAGGGTGGGTAGGCGGCCTCGATACCGATCTTCAACGGCTTCTCATCGGCCTGCGAAACCAGGGAAAACACGGAAAGCGCCAAGGCGCCAAGCAGTGCGAGCTTCTTCATCAGGTAACTCCATCGGTACGGGGCAATACAAGGCAGTTGTAACAGCTGCCCGATATGCGAATGGGTACAGCGCGAGCCGCGCAGGTTTCGACCAAGGTCGCAGACCACGAGCGAGTGAGTGGCATTCTAGCGACAGCCCGGTGGTCGATATTTCTTCAAAGCGACAACTAATTACAGAAGCGCCAGGAACCGCGGCGGGCGATATTGACAGCTCCCGCGAGATATGCAAGAGCAAAAGAGAAATAACCTGGCGGCGGCAAAAACTGAGTGCAACACCTGACCTTTCCGGTACGGTGCTGCCACTATGTCTTATACCGAACTCAGCGTTGAAGAGCGCGCCACCATTCAAATCGGTCGTACTCAAGGCTTCAGCCTGCGTAGGATTGCCTGCTTGATCAACCGATCCCCTTCGACCATCAGCCGGGAGCTGCGCCGCAATCGAGATGTCTGTGGCGGCTACTCGGCCCACGCGGCCCAGCAGCAGATGCAGGCTCGCCGCCAGGTGTGTCGACCGAAGCGAAAGCTGTTGCCGGGTGGTGAGCGCTTCGAGTTGGTGGCGCATATGCTCCGTGAGCGTTTGTCTCCCGAGCAGATTGCCGGCAAGCTGCGCAGCATGAACATTCCCAGCCTCAGAGATGCCTACGTCTGTCGCGAGACGATCTATAACGCGATCTATGCCCTGCCGGTCGGTGAACTGCGCAAGGAGCTGATCATCTGCCTGCGGCAAAGCAAGACGACACGCCGACCGCGCTCTGGTGGTGTGGATCGGCGCGGCCAGATCCCCGAGATGGTCAGTATTCATGTGCGCCCGCCGGAGATTGAAGACAGGCAGATGCCGGGGCATTGGGAAGGCGACCTCATCAAGGGTAAGGCCAACGCCTCGTCCGTCGGTACGCTGGTGGAACGCACCAGTGGCTACCTGATGCTGGTAAAGATGAACGACGCGACGGCGACTTCGGCGCTGGAAGGCTTCAGCGCCGCGCTCAATGGCATGCCGCTGGAGATGCGAAAGAGCATGACTTACGACCAGGGCCGGGAGATGGCGCGACACGCCGAGATCACCCAAAGAACCGGCGTGGCGATCTACTTCTGCGACCCGCACAGCCCTTGGCAGCGCGGTAGCAACGAAAACATCAATGGCCTGATCCGCCAGTACCTGCCCAAAGGCACAGACCTGTCGGTACACAGCCAGGAAGAACTGAATGCCATCGCACTGCAACTGAACATGCGTCCGCGTAAGCGCTTCGACTTCAAATGCCCAATCGAAGTTATGGGCGAGGTGATGCAGAAGGCCATGGCTATGCGGCATGATGCTCCAGTTTCAATTCAATGACCGTGTTGCACTCAGCTCCTGCAACCGCCCCTATACCCAAAGCAATAAGCGGGCCCATTATTGGCAAAGCCTTGTATTCCGGCAAGCGCAGCGTGCGAGCCTGCACGAAACGCTCGCAGAATGCACCCATTTGGCATACAGATGTTTCCACAAGCCCCGCATTTGGGCGCAATCGGTGACAGCGACGGTTACCGATGACTCTCGGAGTAACAGTTTGTATCAGTAAAGCAAAAAACCCGCCGGATATGGGCGGGGGTTTTTGTGACAGCCTCATCGCGAGGCAAGCCCGCTCCCACGACCGTCAGGAGCCGACTTGCCGCGATGGTTCGACTCAGGCCGAAGCCAGGCTCATCGCCTTGTGGGTATCGATCAGGTGCTGCACCACCCCTGGATCGGCCAGGGTGGAGATATCGCCCAGCGCATCGTACTCGCCAGTGGCAATCTTGCGCAGGATGCGGCGCATGATCTTGCCCGAGCGGGTCTTCGGCAGCCCCGGCGCCCACTGGATGACGTCCGGCGAAGCGATCGGGCCGATCTCCTTGCGCACCCAATTCTTCAACTCGAGGCGCAATTGCTCGTTCGATTCCTCGCCGGCGTTCAGGGTGACGTAGACATAGATGCCCTGCCCCTTGATGTCGTGCGGCACGCCCACCACCGCCGCCTCGGCGACCTTCGGATGCGCCACCATCGCGCTCTCGATCTCGGCGGTGCCCATGCGGTGGCCAGAAACGTTGAGCACGTCATCCACGCGGCCGGTGATCCAGTAGTAGCCATCTTCGTCGCGACGGGCGCCGTCACCGGTGAAGTACATGCCACGGAAGGTCTTGAAATAGGTGTCGACGAAGCGGTCGTGGTCGCCGTACAGCGAACGCGACTGGCCCGGCCAGGAATCGAGGATCACCAGGTTGCCCTCGGCGGCGCCGTCGATCAGGTTGCCCAGGTTGTCCACCAGTGCCGGCACCACGCCGAAGAACGGACGGGTCGCCGAACCCGGCTTGAGCCCCGTGGCGCCCGGCAAGGGGCTGATGAGGATGCCGCCGGTCTCGGTTTGCCACCAGGTATCGACGATCGGGCAACGTTCCTTGCCGACTGTCTTGTAGTACCAGTTCCAGGCTTCAGGGTTGATCGGCTCGCCCACCGAACCCAGCAGGCGCAGGCTGGAGCCATCGGCGCCGGCGACCGCCGCCTCGCCCTCGGCCATCATGGCGCGGATGGCGGTCGGCGCGGTGTAGAGGATGTTGACCTTGTGCTTGTCGACGATCTTCGACACGCGGGTGATGTCCGGGTAGTTCGGCACACCTTCGAACAGCAGCGTGGTCGCACCATTGGCCAGCGGGCCATAGACGATGTAGCTGTGGCCGGTGACCCAACCCACGTCAGCGGTGCACCAGTACACTTCGCCCGGGCGATAGTCGAACACGCGCTCGTGGGTCAGCGCGGCATACACCAGGTAGCCACCGGTGGTGTGCAGCACGCCCTTGGGCTTGCCGGTGGAGCCGGAGGTATAGAGGATGAACAACGCCTCCTCGGCACCCATTTCTTTCGGCGCACAGTGGCTGGAGGCGACCTTCATCAGGTCTTCGTACCAGATATCGCGGTGCTGGTGCCAGGCGATGTCGCCACCAGTGCGCTTGCACACGATGATCTTTTGCACGCTGCTGGTTTCAGGGTTGGTCAAGGCCAGGTCGACATTGGCCTTGAGCGGGGTACGGCGGCCACCACGCAGGCCTTCGTCGGCGGTGATCACCACCTTGGACTTGCAGTCGATGATGCGGCCGGCCAGCGCCTCGGGCGAGAAGCCGCCGAACACCACCGAGTGGATCGCCCCGATGCGCGCGCAGGCCAGCATGGCGACCACGGCCTCGGGGATCATCGGCATATAGATGGTGACCACGTCACCCCGGTGCACGTCCTGGCCACGCAGGGCGTTGGCGAACTTGCAGACCTGCTCGTGGAGCTCACGGTAGGTGATGTTGCGATGCTCGGAAGGGTCGTCGCCTTCCCAGATGATCGCCAGCTGGTCGCCGCGCTCTTCGAGGTGGCGGTCCAGGCAGTTGTAGGAGACGTTCAGAGTGCCGTCGGCAAACCATTTGATATCGACATGGTGGTCGTCGAACGAGGTCTGCTTGACCTTGGTGAAGGGCTTGATCCAGTCCAGACGCTGGGCCTGCTCGCGCCAGAAGCCGTCCGGGTTGATCACCGATTGCTGGTACATGGCCTTGTAGGTGGCCTCGTCGGTCAGGGTACTGGCCGCAACCTCGGGACGAACGGGATACAGTGGAGCCGCACTCATCTGTGTTACCTCGGTGTAATAGTTGTTTTTGTATGGAAGCGTTTGTAACTGTACCAGAGCGACAAAGACCATTCGACGTTGGTAGTAACGCGACGAACCGTCAGCCCACGAATTTACAGCAACCGCTCTAGCGCATGGCATCCAGCCATCGCCGGCGGCAAAAGGCAGCGCTTTGCCAGTGATTGTTACAGATTCTGTCAAAAGACTTTATCAAAACCCGCTCTGTTTCAGCCCGGACCACCCTCCTAGAATTCACCTCGCCAGCAACGGCAACGCGATTAACTTGGAAACAGCCCCCACGAAGGCAACGTTAATCCGCACCTTATCCTGATAGTTGAAACTTAGTTGCACTCGCGGCGCCACAAGCGCCGCGCGCCCCCTCACGACCTTAGACAGGTAAATTGAAAATGAAAGCTTTACTGGTATTGGTACTTGGCGGTTTTTGCGGCGCGGCACTGGCCGGCGAAGCAAAAGATGTCGAGCAGATTCCGGTTGAACAGTACAGTTATTCGCAGCACCTGGATATCGCCCGCGTCATCTCCATGAGCGAAGTGCCGAACGTCTGCGAAGTGGTGCCTGCGCGCATGACCTATGAGGACTCCCAGGGCCAGAAGCACATTCTCGAATACCGCGTGATGGGCAACGGTTGCTCCAACGGCTGAGACCATAGGCTTATCGCGAGGCAAGCCCCTCCCACCACTGCATTCGTGTGTGGGCTTGCCCCGCGATCAATTCAAGCCTCGATAAACTTCCAGATTATTCCGCCGACTTGTTCAGCGAATAATCTCGCAACTTGTTGGCAATGGTCGTATGGGAAACGCCTAATCTTTTCCCCAGCGCCCGACTACTTGGAAATTCACTCATCAAACTTTCCAATACCGCCCTTTCAAACCGCCCGACAATTTGCGAAAGATCGCCATCCAGGGAAAACTCGCCCAACGGTTGACGCGCGCCATAATCCGGCAAGCGGATATGTTCGCTCTTCACCACCCCGCCTTCGCACAGTGACACTGCCTGGAACAACACGTTTTCCAACTGGCGCACATTGCCCGGCCAATGATACTGGCCGAGTTTTTCCATCGCCGGCGGCGCCAGGCGCGGCAGCGGGCAGCCGATCTGCCGACTGGCCTGGTCGAGGAAATGCTGCACCAGCCCTTCCAGGCCATCCATGCATTCGCGCAGCGGCGGGATGTGCAGCGACAGCACGTTGAGGCGGTGGTAGAGGTCCTGGCGGAACTCGCCACGGGCGCACAGTTCGGACAGGTCGACCTGGGTCGCGCAGATCACCCGCACATCCAGGTACACCTCTTCGTCGCTGCCGACCCGACGGAAACAGCCATCTTGCAGGAAGCGCAGCAACTTGACCTGCAAGCGCGGGCTCATCTCCCCCACCCCGTCGAGGAACAGCGTGCCGCCGGCCGTCAGCTCCAGCAGCCCCAGCTTGCCCTCGGCCCGCGCGCCCTCGAACGCCCCCGGCCCATAGCCGAACAGCTCGGTCTCGGCCATCGACTCGGGCAGGCCGGCGCAGTTGAGCGCCATCAACGGCGCCTGGCCACGCGGGCTGGCCAGGTGACAGGCCCGCGCCAGCAGCTCCTTGCCGGTGCCGGTCTCGCCCTCGATCAGCAGCGGTGCGTCCAACGGCGCCATGCGCCGCGCCTCGCGCACCACGGCGGCCATTACCCGTGAGCTCTGGAAGATGCTGTCGAACCCACGCAACTCCTGCTTGCGCACGTTGTAGATGCGCTCACCGATACGGTCCGCGCGGTGCAAGGTGATTACCGCGCCGGCCAGGGCTTCACTGTCGTCATGCTCGGACTGCAGCGGTGCGATATCGGCCAGGAACACATCGCCCTTGACCTTGATCCGCAGGCCGTTGATCCGCGATTTGTTGGCCCGTATCAGCTCCGGCAGGTCGAAGTCCTCGACATATCGCGACAGCGGAATGCCCGGCACTTCGTCCACCCGTACGCCGAGCAGCTGCGCCGCGCCACGGTTGGCGGCGACGATGCTGCCGCCCATGTCGATCGACAGCACCGGGAAGTCCAACGCCCCCAGCAGCGCATTGAGCTCCATGTGCCGGCGCTCGCTGGGCATCAGGCCGACGCGCTTGACCCCGAACACCCCGGCGATCGACTCGAACTTGGGCCGCAGGGCCTGGAACTGCAGGTTGATCAGGTTCGGGCAGTGCAGGTAGATGGCATTGCCATGGTCTCCCCCCACTTCGCCGCGCAACACGTTGATCCCGTACTCCACCAGCAGGTTGAGGATGTCCCGCAAAATGCCGATGCGGTTCTGGCAATGCACTTTGATGCGCATGAAGGCTCTCTAAGGGGCCGAGTTTTTGCTCGCGCCACGGAAAAGTCGTAAAGATAAGCTGACAAAAATAGCCGTCTGCCCAGCTCGATGTCCGTGATTTTCCGGGATGACGCTAATTTTGTAAAATTATCGTTACGCACAGAAGATAAACGGCGGCGCAGGACGGGCGCGCACCCCGGTGCAAAACCTCGTTTGTAGGGATATTCCTAAGGTATGTCCTGTACATAACAAGAACGCCCTCACCAGGAGAGCCACATGAAACAGACGCAGTACGTGGCACGCGAGCCCGATGCGCATGGCTTTATCGACTACCCGCAGCAAGAGCATGCGGTGTGGAACACCCTGATCACCCGTCAGTTGAAAGTGATCGAAGGCCGGGCATGCCAGGAGTACCTCGACGGCATCGACCAGCTCAAGCTGCCCCATGACCGCATCCCGCAGCTGGGCGAAGTCAACAAGGTGCTTGGCGCCACCACCGGCTGGCAGGTCGCCCGCGTCCCTGCGCTGATCCCCTTCCAGACCTTCTTCGAACTGCTGGCCAGCAAGCGCTTCCCGGTCGCCACCTTCATCCGCACCCCGGAAGAGCTGGACTACCTGCAGGAGCCGGACATCTTCCACGAGATCTTCGGCCACTGCCCGCTGCTGACTAACCCGTTCTTCGCCGAATTCACCCACACCTATGGCAAGCTCGGCCTGGCGGCGACCAAGGAACAGCGTGTCTACCTGGCGCGCCTGTACTGGATGACCATCGAGTTCGGCCTGATGGAGACCGCGCAAGGCCGCAAGATCTACGGCGGCGGCATCCTCTCCTCGCCGAAAGAGACGGTCTACAGCCTGTCCAGCGAACCAGAGCACCAGGCCTTCGACCCGATCGAAGCCATGCGCACGCCCTACCGCATCGATATCCTGCAGCCCTTGTACTTCGTCCTGCCGAACATGAAGCGTCTGTTCGACCTGGCCCACGAAGACATCATGACCATGGTCCACCAGGCCATGCAGTTGGGCCTGCACGCACCGAAGTTTCCACCCAAGGTCGCTGCCTGAGCGCCCCTGTCGATAACAACTCAAACCGGAAAACACCCATGAATGCCTTGAACCAAGCCCACTGCGAAGCCTGCCGCGCCGATGCGCCGAAAGTCACCGACGAGGAGCTGGCGGAACTGATCCGACTGATCCCGGACTGGAACATCGAAACCCGCGACGGCCACATGGAGCTCGAGCGCGAGTTCCTGTTCAAGAACTTCAAGCACGCCCTGGCCTTCACCAACGCCATCGGCGAGATCGCCGAAGCCGAAGGCCACCACCCTGGCCTGCTGACCGAGTGGGGCAAGGTCACCGTGACCTGGTGGAGCCACTCGATCAAAGGCCTGCACCGCAACGACTTCATCATGTGCGCGCGCACCGACGAGGTCGCCAAAACTGCTGAAGGGCGCAAGTGATGCACTTCGCCGCCATCGCTCGGGTCCCTGGCGACCCGATCCTGGGGCTGATGGAAGCCTACGCCCGCGACGGCAACCCGGCCAAGTTCGACCTGGGTGTCGGCGTGTTCAAGGACGCTCAGGGGCTGACGCCGATTCCGGCGGCGGTAAAGCAGGCTGAGCAACGCCTGGTCGAGCGGCAAGCCACCAAGAGCTATGTTGGCGGTCATGGCGATGCAGCTTTTGGACGCCTGGTCAGCGAGCTGGTGCTGGGCAGCGATTCCACGCTGCTCAAAAGCCAGCGCGCCGGCGCCACCCAGACCCCTGGCGGCACAGGTGCCCTGCGCCTGGCGGCGGAGTTTATCGCCCACTGCCTGCCGGGCCGCGGTATCTGGCTGAGCGACCCGACCTGGCCGATCCACGAGACGATCTTCGCCGGTGCCGGGCTCAAGGTGTCGCACTACCCCTACGTGGGCGCGGACAACCGCCTGAACGTCGACGCCATGCTCGCCGCACTGGAGCAAGCACCGGAAGGCGACGTGGTATTGCTGCACGCCTGCTGCCACAACCCCACCGGCTTCGATCTGGGCCGGGACGACTGGCGCGCGGTGCTCGACATCGTCAAGCGGCGCAACTTGCTGCCATTGATCGACTTTGCCTACCAGGGCTTCGGTGACGGCCTGGAGGAGGACGCCTGGGCAGTGCGCCTGTTCGCCGCCGAACTGCCGGAACTGCTGATCACCAGCTCCTGCTCGAAGAACTTCGGCCTGTACCGTGAGCGCACCGGCGCCCTGCTGGTGTGCAGCCACGACGCCGATAAACTGCAGGATGTGCGCAGCCAGCTGGCGTTCATTGCGCGCAACCTGTGGTCGACGCCGCCAGACCATGGCGCGGCGGTGGTCGCCGAGATTCTCGGTGACCCGGCACTCAAGGCGTTGTGGATCGAGGAAGTGAACGCCATGCGCCAGCGCATCGCCGAGCTTCGCGTCGGCCTGGTGAAAGCGCTGGAGCCCCATGGCCTGGCCGGGCGCTTCGCGCATATCGCCGCGCAACGCGGGATGTTCTCCTACACCGGGCTGAATCCCGAACAGGTGCGTCTGCTGCGCGAGCGACACAGCGTATACATGGTCGGTACCGGCCGGGCGAACATCGCCGGAGCGGACGCCAAGCGCCTGGAACAGCTGGCAGCGGCCGTCGCCGACGTCTGTCGCTGAACCTGGCCGATGGCCCGCGAGCAGCCCGCGATAACACTGTCGCGGGCTGCTCGCTCTCGCGCCCTTCCTGCTTCCCGATGTTCGATAGCCGCCCGCGAAAATCGACCAGCGCCCATGAAAAATCGCAAACTGTCATCCAGACTGCTGTATCCTGCCCCAGCTTTTCGAAGCCTCATATGCGCCAAGCGCTGCCTTTTCACTCACACTTGCGAGGAACGACGAGATGCATGAAATCCCGAATCTTCCCTTCCCAAGCCTGAACCCTGAAGAGCAATCCGTTGCTGTCCACGCTGAACCGACGCCCGGCGTCGAGCAGGACGGTGACGATCAATCCAGCGCCGACCAGGAATAGCCGCGCACCCCTGCGACAGTGTGAAAACGGCTGACCTGCGGGATATCCCCGTCATCACGTTTTCACACCGCCAGCTCCCCACCAGTGTGTGGTGCCCTGGCACCGCCCTGGCCGTACCCGGTTTCGACAGACTGACGCCTTTCACACAGCGGAGGCCGCCATGTCACGTCGCTCGACCCTCGATTCTGCCGAAAGGGCTAGGATTCGCGCACTTACCCCGGCACAGGTCGTTGTCATCAGTGAGCTTTCCGGCGCACAAGACGTCGCCACCTCACTGAGCGACCATTTTGATCGAGCATTCGATCTTGGCGCACTTTACCCGTCAACGCTGCTTGACCTGGAGCTTGAAGGCG
This sequence comes from Pseudomonas sp. PONIH3, assembly GCF_002934345.1. NCBI lineage: Bacteria > Pseudomonadati > Pseudomonadota > Gammaproteobacteria > Pseudomonadales > Pseudomonadaceae > Pseudomonas > Pseudomonas sp. PONIH3. Next base: position 5,429,879 of record NZ_CP026386.1, on the reverse strand, counting down.
CCCTGGATGCAGCTCTGGCCAAGGACAGCGCTAAACAGCACCTTAATCATTTTCTAGGGCGTGAAACGTCCCTGCAGGTGAACCTGGACGATTGCGCGCTGTTTTATGCAAGCTTGGCCAGACAGCTCATCAAAGACGCCGACACCCACAAGTTTCCCGAACTGCTTCCACGAGCGCATCTGGACGCCTCTTATGCAGTCTGCAGCTTTGGCCAAGCACTTTGGCACCATTACCCGAGTCTCAGACGGACGGACGCCTATCTCATAGCAACGCTGCTGCTTCGCGGCCAACTGACCGCAGCATCCAACCGCGGCTGGCACGCCCCCCTGGAAACCAGCAAGTACCTTGATCTCCCGCTCCTCGCCGGCCACCTGTTCGCACATGCTCCCGGCAGCAGCCTGTTCGAAAAGCTGCTCAACCAAGCGCAGGCGTCGTTCTACTACCAAGGATTGCGATACAGGCATCCCACCACTCGCGAGCGCGAGGCGGGCGGGCTGGCGAACCCTTCTGGGCGCATCGCAATGGACGGTTCGGCCCTGAATGCACCGCCTGGACAGGTCGTCGAAGCGCTGCTTGGCGCCAGAGCTTTCGAACGCCTGGGCCAGCGCCTGGCGACGGCAGCCCAAGGGGACTACACCCCGACAACCGCTGCACTGCATCGCGCCCTCGCTGAGCAGGCGCTGATCGATGCACTCTATCCAGCGGAGCAGCGCCGACCAGGCCACATTCTGGATTTCGAGCTGTTCAATGCCCATAACAAGTACGAACACTTCAGCGAGATTCGGCTCGACCTGGTCAACAGTCTCTACATGCATCTCGGCGGTGTACCCGCCATGGCGGAAATCGCCGCCGAACTGCTGATACGCCGTTTCGCGCCAGAATTGCTGATCGACGATGACTCCCCTGACTATCTGTATGAGCCCGACTTGCGCTGGGCCAACCTGCGCCAAGGCGCCTACCTGTTGCAGGCCCGGCGCAAACCGGTGACCTTCGACGCTGCGGAGGGCGCCACCAACCTGCCTGAGAAGGACACCGCGGTGTTCGAACGGGTTCTGGCCCAAACCCTCGCTGAGTGGGCGCAGTTGCAGGGTATCCTCACCGAGTCGCCGCCATGGTCGCAATCACACTGGCAACAGGCTTATGACCACTACCTCATTGCGTGGGATCGAGAAAGCTTGCGGGACCTGCCTGATCGTTTCGATCTTGCCAGCTGGCAACTACGCCAGGCGGGGATCGCGCCTGACAGCAGAAATGCGGACAAACAGTTGCACCTCAACGCTTATCTGGACCACGGCGCTGGCTACCAGCACAGCAAACTGCCTGACGCCACGGCACTCTACGACCATGAATTCAAGGCGTGGCAACGACGCGCCCAGGCAGTCTACGAAGACATGATGCACCGCTTGCTGCGCCATCTTCCGCAAACGGCTCAGCGCCAATTGCGTGACGGCAGGTGGCAGTGCCATGCGGTCACTTGGCCGACCTACATAGGTCCTGTCAAAGGCGGCATTCCCAGGCAGGAACACTCGCCGGCCTCTGACTGGAAGCCAGAAATCGGCACCCAAGGGATAGTCGTCTATCTTCCCGGGGAGGCGGCAGATACCCTTTATGAACTGTTTCCGGAAACATTGAAATGGCGCCGCCACGTCGTTACCGCACAGCGGCGCGCGGTATGGACCGCAACACTTCATTTCGACTACCGGGAGTACAACGAAGTCGATCTCCCCTGGCACACCAGCTCCATTGCAGAAACTGTCGCGCTGGCCAGTGCACCGAACGAAGACCGGTTGCAGGCACTGGCCCGCTGTTACGCCACTTCGGTGGCCCTGGGGAACCGCGATGAGCTTTACAGCAGCGGCAAGGGCGCAACGCCTCTCGAACTTTTTCTTGCCGAAAAGCGCAAGGACAGCACGGGGCGCTATCTGTTAAGACTGCTCTCCAACAGTGTGCCAGGACTCAGCTGCGCGGACGTTCGCAGTGGTACCGAAGCCCTGAGCTGCGGCTTGGACGCCCTTGGCGCCCTGGGCTCAACATTTGCCCTCGGTGGGCGCATCATAAGGCCCCTGGCGAGGCTATATGGTATGGCCGGCAAGAGCGCCAGCGCCATGCGCCTTGGAATGCTGCAAGCCGCCAGGTACTGGAAAGACCAGCCGATACCCGCCAAGCTGTATCGCCATGGCGCAGGCTCCGGAAGCTGGAGCGGCGCCCTCGATGAGAGTGCCCGCGCACAGCTCGGCGCAGTACTCCCTCAAGAAAAACTGCTACCCGGCCATAAACCCGATGTCATCACGCTGCTGCTCGGCGAAGGCGAGGATATCACCCGGGCCTGGGACAAGACGTCCAACCCGGTGGTCTACCCGATCTTTATCCTCCGCGACCCTGATCATGTAGACGCAATCATCAATGGTGTCGCCTACCGCCACCGGATCGGTCAATCCGCAGGCTTGGCCCAGCGTGTACCACAGACGCCATTGCTGTGGTCACAGCCCCCTGTGCGCCTGCCCCCCCCTTACCCCGACGCGCCACCACAGGGGATTGCGATACAGCTGGCGCCTGTTGCCAACCAAGCCGGCACGCCAGCGTACGGCCAGCAGGTCAGCCGGGCATTCGAGACCATTCGCATCGAACCAGTACCGATCACCTACCGGGCGAACGGCGCGAACAGCGATAGCGTTGCCCACGTCATGATCAGGGAGAACCGGCTGGTGCAGTACACCGAGGAAGTGATGCCCAACAGGGGCCGCCACACCCAACGCTTGATTCTCAAACCGTTGAGTGATGAAGACGCCGATTTGATGGGGTTACCCAACATTGCGCACTGTTACAACGAGGGAGTGCCTGGCTACCCCCTGAGCGAGCACTGGTTTGGCCTACCCGCCTCCATGACAGCCGACCAAGTCGCGCTGCTCACCGGCCATTGCCCACCCGTAAGGCTTGGCAGGCTGAGCCGAGTGCTCGCTGATCGGCGTACCTTGCGCGGTGCTCGCGTACACTATCGCGATCGGGACTGGTTGCTGGTCGAAGCCGATACCGGCGTATTCTATGGCACACCTTTCGATTTCGAGGCTTGGCAACGCAGTCAGGTAGCAGCCCTGCTAAATGGCACGCTGAGCCCTACCCGATATCCCGTGCCAGAGCAAAGCACACGCCTGACATTCACCCGGGTCACTAACCTCGACGCCATCACCCAGTATCTTGACGTCAGCGAAACCTATCGAATAGTGGCCTCTCGACCTGACCTGCAACAAGACATCGACAACCTCGCAGGCTTGTTGCGCGACTGGATGCGCCACCAGCGACGCACCGCGCCCCCCACCGGGCCGACCGCCCTGCATAGTGCGCTCGACCAAATGGAGGAATCGCAGTACCCACTCTTCGCACGTAATATTCTGACATCAGCCCATGCCCAGGATGGCCTGGCCGGTTTTTCACTCACCGACGTGATGGGGCTGAACAAATCAATCATCCCCCGCTTCCATAACCTGGCCAGGTTCACCACCGTGGAGCAATTGCATGTAAACGGCATCCTCAATCGGTTGCTGCCGGCCTCAGGCACACGTGCCGAGTACGCCCCGATGACCCTAGCCCAGATGCTCACTGATGACGGCATGGAACAATTGAAGCAACATCTGTCGGGCGCCAACCTGGCCTTCGCCACAGTCACCTTCGGCAACGGCAATCGCCGCGTGTACTTCGCACTTTCCGGCGGCCGGGCCAGAAGGGGAATCATTGTCACCACCCCTGCGCCCGGCCAGCATCCACCTATCGACTACATCGACGCCCGCGCACGCATGCAGGGGGTGGACCCGGACCCACGCTTCACTCATCTCCCGGTATTGCGACGCGCCAACTGGCTGACCATCAGGAACCACCGCCGCCACCTGGACTCCGAGCGCCTGATCGCCTCGACGATCAACCAGGACCTTCTCAACCGGCCCGACGACGTGGCCAGCATCAAGGTCTTCACCCTGATGGATACTTGCCGCTCCTGTGGCGGCTTTGTCCTCCCCCGCCTACGCCTTGACTACCCGAATGCCGAGTTCAGCGTCAGTTGGCTGCTGCCGTACAACAACTGACGCTTGCGAGAGAATCTGGCGGTGGTCAAGGCGGCCATCGCTTCCAACGAAATCCTTCATCTACAAACCTTGGCCTGCGCGGCTATGATGTCCCGGCATTCGCTTTATCGGTTCCGGAACCTCTCATGCCCGAGCATCGGCCTTCATCCCTCGCGACCACGCCCCAGGTGGTCGCCATTGTCCTGTTCACCTTCATCGGCTACCTGAGCATCGGCATTCCGCTGGCCGTGCTGCCCGGCTACGTACACAACGAACTGGGTTTCAGTACCGTGATTGCGGGCCTGGTGATCAGTGTGCAGTACCTGGCCACCCTGCTCAGCCGCCCCACCGCCAGCCGCGTCATCGATAACCTCGGTAGCAAGAAAGCGGTCATGTACGGCCTGTTCGGCTGCGGCCTGAGCGGCGTTTTGATGCTGGCCTGCAGCTTCCTTACCCACCTGCCCTGGATGAGCCTGGCTTGCCTGTTCGTCGGCCGCCTGGTGTTGGGCAGCGCCGAAAGCCTGGTGGGATCGGGTTCAATCGGCTGGGGGATCGGGCGGGTCGGCTCGCAGAACACTGCCAAGGTCATTTCGTGGAATGGCATCGCCAGTTATGGCGCACTGGCCATCGGCGCGCCACTGGGGGTGCTGATGGTCAAGCAACTGGGCCTGTGGAGCATGGGCGCGAGCATCATCCTGCTGGGCGCGCTCGGCTTGCTGCTGGCCTGGCCCAAACGCGCCGCGCCGGTGGTCGCCGGCGTTCGCCTGCCGTTCCTGCGGGTGCTGGGAAAAGTGTTCCCCCATGGAGCTGGCCTGGCCCTGGGCTCGATCGGCTTCGGCACCATCGCCACCTTCATCACGCTGTACTATGCCAGCCGCGATTGGCCAGACGCCGCACTGACCTTGAGCCTGTTCGGCGCCAGCTTCATCTGTGCACGACTGCTGTTTGGCCACCTGATCAACCGTATCGGCGGTTTTCGCGTCGCTGTCGCCTGCCTGTCGGTGGAAACCCTGGGATTGCTGATGCTATGGCTGGCGCCGACGCCCGGATTGGCCCTGGCGGGTGCAGCGTTGAGCGGTTTCGGGTTCTCGCTGGTGTTCCCGGCACTGGGGGTGGAGGCGGTCAACCAGGTATCGGCGGCCAACCGCGGCGCGGCGGTGGGGGCCTACTCGCTGTTCATCGACCTGTCGCTGGGCATCACCGGACCGTTGGTGGGCGCCGTTGCGGCTGGCTTCGGCTTTGCCTCGATGTTCCTGTTTGCGGCTGGGGCGGCGGCGTGCGGGCTGGTGCTGAGCCTGTACCTGTATCGCCAGGCGCGGCGGATGCGCCAAAGTGCACATCAATCCTGATTCGGCTGTAGCTTCACCGGCCTAATCGCCAGCAAGCCGGCTCCCACAGGGTTAGCGCATGTCTCGGGCTTATGCGATCAGAGTGGGAGCCGGCTTGCCGGCGATTGGGCCGCATAGCGGCCCCGACAATATCACTAGCGCTGCGCGAACTGCAGCACTACCTCCAGCGGGTGGCGCAGTTGCTTCTCGGTCATGCGCTTGACCTGGCTGCGGCATGAATACCCAGTCGCCAGGGCCTCCCCCGCCTTGTCCAGCTTGGTCGCCCAAGACTGCTCGAAGATGGTCTTCGAGACCTCCTGGTTACGCGCCTCGTGCCCATAGGTACCAGACATACCGCAGCAGCCGGTGGCCTCGGTGACCAGCTTCAACCCCAGGCGGGCGAATACCTGCTCCCACTGCCTGGTACTGGCCGGCACATTGGTCTTCTCGGTGCAGTGGGCCATCAGGCGGAAGCTGTCGGCCTTGAACGGCGCCTGCTCGGGCAGCACGTTCATCAGCCACTCCTGGGGCAGCAGTACCGACGGGCACTCCACGCCATCGACCTTCTGGTACTCCTGGCGATAGACCAGGGTCATCGCTGGGTCCAACCCCACCAGCGGCACGCCGCAGTCGGCCAAGGCCTTGAGCTGGGTGGCGTTGCGGACCGCCGCCTTGGCGAAGGCACCGAGAAAACCCTGCACATGCAGCGGCTTGCCGTTGGCGCTGTAGGGCGCGAGGAACACCTTGTGCCCCAGGCGATGGGCCAGCTCGATGAACGAGGCCAGCAGTGGCGTCTCGAAATAGCGCGTGAAGGCGTCCTGCACCAGCACGATGCTGCGCTCGCGCTGGGCCGGGGTCAGCTCACGCAGCGCGGGCACGCTGGCAACCTGAACCCGGCAACGGGTCAGGGTGGCCTGGAAGTTGAAACGACTGATCAGCGGGCTGTCGACCATGCCGACCTTGTCCGCCAGCAGCCTGCTCACCCACTTCGAGCCCATCACCGCGTTGTACAGGCCCGGCGCATGAGCCAGGTACGGGATGGTGAACTCCAGCGAGCCGATCAGGTAGTCGCGCAGCGGACGCTGGTAGCGGCCGTGATACAGCTCGAGGAAGCGTGAGCGGAAATCCGGCACGTTGACCTTGATCGGGCACTGCCCCGCGCAGGACTTGCACGCCAGGCAACCGGCCATGGCGTCGTACACCTCGTGGGAGAAGTCGTGCTGCCCCTGCCGTTGCGCACGGCTGTTGCGCAGCCGCGCCGGCAACCCCTTGAGCCAGGAGGCCTTGCGCTGGGCGGCGGCGAGCACATCGATGTTCGCCTCGCCCTGCAGGCGCAGCCACTCACGGATCAGCGAGGCACGGCCCTTGGGCGAGTGCTGGCGTTCGCGGGTGGCCTTCCACGACGGGCACATGGCGTCGTTGGGGTCGTAGTTGTAGCAGGCGCCGTTGCCGTTGCAGTGCACTGCGCTGCCGAAGCTCTGCCACACGCGCTCATCGATGCTGCGGTCCAGGTCGCCGCGCAGGGTCACGCCATCCACCGAGGTCAGGCCTTCGGCGCTGTCCGGTGGGGTGCAGATCTTGCCCGGGTTGAGCTGGTTGTGCGGGTCGAACGCGCCCTTGAGCCGCTGCAGCGCCGGGTACAGCTCGCCGAAGTACTCCGGCACGTACTCCGAGCGCAGGCCCTTGCCGTGCTCGCCCCACAGCAGGCCCCCATAGCTCTTGGTCAGCGCCGCCACGGCATCGGAGATCGGCTTGACCAGCGCGGCCTGGGCCGGGTCTTTCATGTCCAGCGCCGGGCGCACGTGCAGCACACCGGCATCGACATGGCCGAACATGCCGTAGGCCAGGCCATAGCCATCGAGCAATGCACGGAAGTCGGCAATGTAATCGGCCAGTTGCTCCGGCGGAACCGCGGTGTCCTCGACGAACGGCTGCGGGCGCACTTCACCCTCTACGTTGCCCAGCAGCCCTACTGAGCGCTTACGCATCACATAGACGCGGGTCACCGCTTCGGCGCCTTCGGCGAGGGTGTGGCCCAGGCGCTCGACACTCTTGTCCGCCTGCAGGTGCGCGACGAAGGCCTGGACCCTGGCGTTGACCTCGTCCGGTTCGTCACCGCAGAACTCCACCAGGTTGATGCCCAGGGTCGGGCGCTCGGGGTCGGCCGGGAAGTATTCGGCGACGCTGTGCCAGACGATGTCCTTCATCGCCAGCATCAGCACCTTGGAGTCTACGGTCTCGATCGACAGCGGCTTGTGCGCCATCAGCGCATTGGCGTCGCGTAGGGCGTCCATGAAGCTGGTGTAGCGTACGTTGACCAGCACCGCGTACTTGGGGATCGGCAACACATTGAGCTTGGCCTCGACCACATAGCCCAGCGAGCCCTCGGCCCCGCACAGCACGCTGTTGAGGTTGAAGCGGCCCTGATCGTCGCGTAGGTGCGCCAGGTCGTAGCCGGTCAGGCAGCGGTTGAGCTTGGGGAAGGTGCTCTCGATCAACTCGCCCTGGGTTTCCTGGATCTCGCGGGCCATGCGGTACACCTCGCCGACCCGGCCTGGGGCGGCGCAGGCCTGCTCCAGCGCCGCATCGTCGATCGGCAGGCTGTGCAGGCGCTCACCGCCGAGCAGCACGCTGTGCAATTCGAGCACGTGGTCGCGGGTCTTGCCGTAGGTGCAGCTGCCCTGGCCACTGGCGTCGGTGTTGATCATGCCGCCGACGGTGGCGCGGTTGGAGGTGGACAGCTCCGGGGCGAAGAACAGCCCGTGGGGCTTGAGCGCGGCATTCAGCTGGTCCTTGACCACACCCGCCTGCACCCGAACCCAGCGTTGCTCAACGTTGATTTCAAGGATGCTGTTCATATGCCGCGACAGGTCGACGACGATGCCGTCGGTCAGCGACTGGCCGTTGGTGCCGGTACCGCCGCCACGCGGGGTCAGCTTGATGTCACGAAAACGCGGCTCGGCCATCAGCGTGGCGACCCGCGCCACGTCGTCGACGTCCAGCGGGAACACCGCCGCCTGGGGCAGGCGCTGGTAGATCGAGTTGTCGGTGGCCAGCACGGTGCGGGTGCCGTAGTCGGCGCTGATCTGGCCACGGAAGCCGCTGTTCTTCAGGGCGTCGAGGAATTCGGGGTATTGGGCGGCGGGCGCGCGGGGCGGCAGCTGGGCGATCATCGAAGGATGCCTCTTTGATATCGGCTAATTCACGGAAATCTTGTCGCTCCGGTATGAATGGATCATGGGAGGATTTCGAATACGTCAATGTTCCTGTAGTTTCGCGCCAGGGGCAAACGGATATTCCTGCCGCTATCGATGAGCTTTATGAATGAATTACCGCCACCTCACCCCTTCGATGTCGCTCCTTCTGGCTTTCGAGGCCGCCGCGCGGCATGAAAGCTATACCCGCGCCGCCGCCGAGCTGTCGCTGACCCAGAGCGCGGTGAGCCGGCAGGTGCAGGCACTGGAGCAACAGCTGGGGCTCACCCTGTTTCGCCGCGAGGGGCGTCAGGTGCAACTGACCGACGTCGGCCGCCTCTACCAGCGCGAACTCAGCGAAGCCCTCGGGCGCATCCGCAGCGCCACCCTGCAGGCCTTGGCCTATCAGTCGGGCGTCGGAACCCTGCGCCTGGCAACGCTGCCGACCTTCGGCTCGAAATGGCTGCTACCGCGCCTGCATGCCTTCTACGGCGCTCACCCCGGCATGCTGGTACACATTCATTCACGTATCGAAGCCATCAACTTCGACACTAGCGAAATCGACGCGGCCATCGGCGTTGCCAGCCACGACCTGCCCGGACTGATCTGCCATCGCCTGCATGCCGAGGAATTGGTGGTGATCCTGCCGCCCGAAGCCAATGCGGATGGCCAATGGAGCCCGCAAAGGATCAGCGAGGAAGTACTGCTCAACGTCGCCAATAACCCCCATGCCTGGGGCGAGTGGTTTTCCCACCATGCCCTGCCCCACCGGGCGATGCGCCTTGGGCCAAGTTTCGAGCTGACCTCGCATTTGATACAGGCGGTTCGGGCAGGCATAGGCATTGGCCTGGTGCCCAGGATCCTGGTGCAGGAGGAACTGGCCAGCGGCGAACTGTTCAGCCCGGGCACACCGTTTGCCAGCCAGCGTAGCTACTACCTGATCTATCCACCCAGGAACGAGGCATTGCCATCGTTGCGAGCGTTTCGTGGCTGGTTGCTCGAACAGATCTGAGGCCTGCACAGGCAACAAAAAACCCGATGCCGGTTATTCGGCATCGGGTTTTTTGTTGGTGCGCCTCAGCGCTTACTTGGCGATGCTGCCGGCAGCGCCATTGGCCTGGGAGCCACGCTTGCTCTTGAGCTGGTAGGCCACATACATCACTACCAGCCACACCGGCATCGCGTACACCGACACCTGGATGCCCGGAATCTGCAGCATGATGCCCAGGATCAGCACCACGAACGCCAGCACCAGGTAGTTGCCGTAAGGGTACCACAGGGCCTTGAACAGCGGCTTCTGGCCGGTGCGGTCAAGGTGTTGGCGGAACTTGAGGTGCGAGTAGCTGATCATCGCCCAGTTGATCACCAGGGTCGCCACCACCAGCGACATCAGCAGCTCCAGGGCATTCTGCGGCATCAGGTAGTTGAGCAGCACCGCGATCAGGGTCACGGCTGCCGAGACCAGGATCGAACGTACCGGCACGCCGCGGCGGTCGACCTTGGCCAGCGCCGCCGGCGCATCACCTTGCTCGGCCATGCCCAGCAGCATGCGGGCGTTGCAGTAGGTGCCGCTGTTGTACACCGACAGCGCCGCGGTCAGGACCACGAAGTTCAGCAGGTGGGCCGCCACGTCGCTGCCCAGCAACGAGAACACCTGGACGAACGGGCTGCTGCCGTAGCTGCCGCCGGAGGCGTCGATGCTCGCCACCAGGTTGTCCCATGGGGTCAGCGACAGCAGCACTACCAGGGCGCCGACATAGAAGATCAGGATGCGGTAGATGACCTGGTTGATCGCCTTGGGGATCACGGTCTTCGGCTTGTCGGCCTCGGCGGCGGTGAAGCCGAGCATCTCCAGGCCACCGAAGGAGAACATGATGAACGCCAGCGCCATCACCAGCCCGCTGACACCGTGCGGGAAGAAACCACCATGGGCCCACAGGTTGGTCACCGAGGCTTCAGGACCGCCGCTGCCGCTGGTCAGCAGGTAGGCACCCAGGCCGATCATGCTGACGATGGCCACCACCTTGATGATGGCGAACCAGAATTCGGCTTCGCCAAAGAACTTCACGTTCATCAGGTTGATCGCGTTGATCAGCAGGAAGAACGCCGCCGCGGTTACCCAGGTCGGGATTTCCGGCCACCAGTAGTGGACGTACTTGCCCACCGCCGACAGTTCCGACATGCCCACCAGGATATACAGCACCCAGCAGTTCCAGCCCGACAGGAAACCGGCGAAACCGCCCCAGTACTTGTGCGCGAAATGGCTGAAGGAGCCGGCCACCGGCTCTTCGACGATCATCTCGCCGAGCTGGCGCATGATCATGAAGGCGATGAAGCCGCAGATCGCATAGCCGAGGATCATCGACGGACCGGCGGACTTCATCACGCCGGCCGAGCCCAGGAACAACCCGGTGCCGATGGCGCCGCCCAAGGCGATCAATTGGATATGGCGGTTCTTCAAGCCACGCTTGAGTTCGCCGGACTGTGAGTTATGTCCACTCATGAACGAAGTCACCTGCTTGTTTTTATCTGTGACGGAATCGGACCCACCGCACTCGTGGCGCAGCGGAATGGGCAAGGTGGTTACCTTGGATACTTGTGACGGGCAGTCGCTCGTGGCCTTGGTGGCCAGGGGCGGATCAACCGGGTGTCAGCAAGCGTGCGCGGTACGCAAGGGAGTCACAGGTAAAACGCGGCGCATTGTATACCCCTGCAAACGCGCAGGCGTCAACGCGTTGCATCGTTTCCTGTGGAAAAAACGCAGCGTTCCTGGGGTGAAGGCCTGAAAAGGCGGAGTGATCGGCGTGCATGGCGCCTCCATTTTGTTGTTTTAAGTGCCTGGCGATCCTGCCTGGCTCTGCACACGGCAATGGCGCTATCTCAGCGCCTGGGCGGGGGTTTGGGAAGGGGGTGGAGAGGGCCGGGGAGGCTCTGGCGCGCAGGCTTTGGAAAGATTTTGTGACGAAGAATGGAAAAGCACAGCTAAGCCGGGCAAAACGCCCAAAAACGTATAATTTTCTTTACAAGGTGGTTTGAAAATTTGCCACTAGTCGGGAAATTTTCTGTCCGTTCAAGTACTTGGGGCCGCCTTGCGCCCCATTGCGGGGCAGGCCCGCTGCCTCGATGCGCACACTATTCGTGGGAGCGGCTTGCCCCGCGATGGGCCATTTACCGCAGGCACAAAAAAGCCAGCCCGAAGGCTGGCTCTCTCGCTACCGGGCCGAATCAGCCGCGCGGCTTGCCGCGACCACGACCTGCCGGCTTGTCGCCTTCAGGACGGGACGGACGCTTGCGCATCTCGCTCGGACGCTCGGCCACCGTGCTGCCGCGGTTGCCCTTGCGCGGCGCTGCGTCTTCACGCGGCGCACGTGCCGGACGCTCGGCTTGGCCTTCGGCGGCAGGACGCAGGGTGCGCACGCGCTCGCCACGCCCCAGCGGACGGGTCGACTTGCGCTGCAGGCGCTCGAGCTTGTCCTTGGCCTTGAGCTTCATTTCCGGCAGTGCCACCGGCTGCAGGCCGACTTCCGCGGCGAGAATGTCGATCTCGCCCTGGCTCATTTCGCGCCAGCGGCCCATCGGCAGGTCGGAGTTGAGGAACACCGGGCCGAAACGCACGCGCTTCAGGCGGCTGACCACCACACCCTGGGATTCCCACAGGCGACGCACCTCACGGTTGCGTCCTTCCATCACCACGCAGTGGTACCAGTGGTTGAAGCCTTCGCCACCTGGCGCCTTCTGGATATCGGTGAACTTGGCCGGGCCATCCTCGAGCACCACGCCGGCCTTGAGCCGGTCGACCATGTCGTCGTCGACTTCGCCGCGCACACGCACTGCGTACTCGCGGTCCATTTCATAAGACGGGTGCATCAGGCGGTTGGCCAGCTCACCGTCGGTGGTGAACAGCAGCAGGCCGGTGGTGTTGATGTCCAGGCGGCCGATGTTGATCCAGCGGCCCTCTTTCGGCCGCGGCAGGCGGTCGAACACGGTCGGGCGGCCTTCCGGGTCGTCACGGGTGCAGATCTCGCCGTCGGGCTTGTTGTACATGATTACGCGGCGGGTCGCCTCGGCGGCTTCGACGCGCTTGATCAGCTTGCCGTCGACGGTGATGGCGTCGTGCAGGTCGACGCGCAGGCCGAGGGTGGCCTCGACGCCGTTGACCTTGATCCGGCCCTGGCCGATCCAGGCCTCGACGTCACGGCGCGAGCCGACGCCGATGCGCGCCAGCACCTTCTGCAGCTTTTCGCCGGACGGCGGGGTAGGTTGTTGGTCTTGCAGGTCTTTGTCACTCATCTGGGCACCTCCCGGTGTAGTAGTGAAAGCGGGCGCGCATCATACGCGGTTCAGCAAGGGAACGCACTGGAGGGTAGAAGGTTTTTGCCGATCGTTCAGCAGATTCCGCCCAAAGGCGCAAGCCAGCTTCCACAGAGTTAGGTTGTCAGGCCTTTGGTTCGTCCTCGGGCTCGGTGGAAGCCTCATCGCGCAAATCATCGAAATCAATCTTGAGCCCTTCTTCCATTGCGTCGAGCTCCACCAGCAGCGAGCGGAAGCTGGTCTCCTCCTTCGGCTCCATTTCCTCGCCCTCCTCGCCCAGGCTGGCATCGGCCAGGGCTTGCAGGTGTGCGGGTACCGGCGCATCGTCCGGATCGACCTCGGGTTCCACCTCCAGCTCGCGCAGCTCGACCAACGCCGGCAGCTCATCGAGGCTCTTGAGGTTGAAATGATCGAGGAATGCCTTGGTGGTGGCGAACATCGCCGGTCGCCCGGGCACCTCGCGGTAGCCGACGATGCGGATCCACTCGCGTTCCATGAGCGTCTTGATGATGTTGCTGTTGACCGCCACACCCCGCACGTCCTCGATCTCGCCACGGGTGATGGGCTGGCGGTAGGCGATCAGCGCCATGGTTTCCAGCAGCGCGCGGGAATAGCGCTGCGGACGCTCCTCCCAGAGGCGGCCGACCCAGGGTGCGTAGTCCTCGCGGATCTGCAGGCGATAGCCGGTCGCTACTTCCTTGAGCTCGAAGGCGCGGCCAGCGCAGGACTTGCCCAGCACTTCCAGGGCCTTCTTGAAAACGGCGGGGGCCGGGCGCTCGGCCTCCTCGAACAGCTCGTACAGGCGCTCGAGGGATTGCGGCTTGCCCGAGGCAAGCAGGAAGGCCTCGATCAGCGACGCCAGTTCACGGGGTTCGTTCAGGTTCATCGATAGTTGTCAGGTCATTCTGCCCGGGCACGGACGTGAATCGGGGCGAAGGGCTCATTCTGCACCAGTTCGATCAAGGATTCCTTCACCAGCTCGAGAATCGCCATGAAGGTCACCACCACGCCGAGCTTGCCTTCCTCGCGGGTGAACAGCTCGACGAAGGGCACGAAGGCACCGCCCTTGAGGCGGTCGAGCACTTCGCTCATGCGTTCGCGGGTCGACAGCACCTCGCGGGTGATCTGGTGGCTCTCGAACAGGTCGTTGCGGTGCATGACCTCGGCCATGGACAGCAGGATCTCTTCCAGCGCCACCTCCGGCAACAACTTGCGCACCTTGGCTTGCGAAGCCTCCAGGCGCGGCACGACGACTTCGCGTCCGACCCTGGGCAACTCATCGATACCTTCGGCGGCGGCCTTGAACCGCTCGTACTCCTGCAGCCGGCGAATCAGTTCGGCGCGCGGGTCGCCCTCCTCCTCCTCGACCTCGCCGGAGCGCGGCAGCAGCATGCGCGACTTGATCTCGGCGAGCATGGCGGCCATCACCAGGTACTCGGCCGCCAGCTCCAGGCGCACGCTCTTCATCAGCTCGACATAGCTCATGTACTGGCGAGTGATCTCGGCCACGGGGATGTCGAGAATGTCCACGTTCTGCTTGCGGATCAGGTACAGCAACAGGTCCAGCGGGCCTTCGAAGGCTTCGAGGAAGACTTCCAGGGCATCCGGCGGGATGTACAGGTCGACCGGCATCTCGGTCAGGGCTTCGCCGTAGACCAGGGCCAGTTGCAGCTGGAACGGCGTCTGCGCCTCTGTGGCCGGCGCCTCGGGGGCTTGTACCTGGCTCACGCGTTGACCAGGAACGGCGTCGGATCCCCGCAGCCTTCACGGATTAGCTCGGGCTCGTCACCGGACAGGTCGATGACGGTCGAGGCCTTCAGGTCGCCGAAGCCGCCGTCGATGATCAGGTCGACGTGGTGCTCCAGGCGCTGGCGGATCTCGTAGGGGTCGGTCATCGGCTCCTCGTCGCCCGGCAGGATGAGGCTGACGCTCATCAGAGGTTCGCCCAGTTCCTCGAGCAGGGCCAGGACGATGGGGTTGGACGGCACGCGCAGGCCAATGGTGCGGCGCTTGTCGTGCATCAGCAGGCGCGGCACCTCGCGGGTGGCGTTGAGGATGAAGGTGTACGGGCCCGGAATGTGGGCCTTGAGCAGGCGGAACGTCGCCGTGTCGATCTTGGCGAAGGTGCCCATCTCGGACAGGTCGCAGCACAGCAGGGTGAAGTTGTGGTGCTTGTCCAGCTGGCGCAGGCGGCGCACGCGCTCGATGGCAGCCTTGTCACCGATCTGGCAGCCCATGGCATAGGCCGAGTCGGTCGGATAAACCACCACCCCACCCTTGCGGATGATCTCGACAGCCTGTTTGATCAGGCGCGGCTGCGGGTTCTCCGCATGAATCTGGAAAAATTGGCTCACGAAGTCGTCCTGTTCATACCGCCATAGGCTGTTCATGTCGGAATCGGCGCCACAGGGGTGGCAGGTCCTCAGGCAATGGCCGGTAGGCACCGATCTCGCCCCAGGTGCCAGGGCCGTGGAAGTCGCTGCCGGCGCTTGCCAGCAGGCCGAACTCACGGGTGAGGATCGACATCGTCCCCACCTGCTCGGGCGGCATCATCCCGTTGACCACTTCCAGTGCCTGCCCTCCAGCCTGAATATAGTCGGCAATCAGCCGTCTGCGCTTGCTGCGGGTCAGTTCGTAGTGCATGGGATGGGCCAGGCTCACCCACGCATTGGACTCACGCAGCGTCGCGACAGTTTCCTCAAGCGTCGGCCAGTGCAGCTTGACGTCGCCCAGCTTGCCGGCGCCCAGCCACTTGCGGAACGCCTCGCCGCGGTCCTTGACGAAGCCGGCGCGGACCATGAACTCGGCGAAGTGCGGGCGCGCCGGGGCGTTGCCGCTGTCGCCCAGTTCTTGCTGCACGGCCCGCGCGCCGTCCAGCGCGCCGGGCATGCCCTTGGCCGCCAGCTTGCGGTCGATTTCCTCGGCGCGCAGCCAACGACCGCGGTGCAGGTTGGCGATGGCATCGAGCAACGGCGGCGCGTCGAGGGGGAAGTCGTAGCCCAGCACATGAATGGTGGCGCCGCCCCAGGTGCACGACAGCTCCACGCCGCTGACCCACTGCATGCCGTTGTCCAGGCACGCCTGGCGCGCCTCCGGCAGGCCTTCGAGGGTGTCATGGTCGGTGAGCGAGAGCGTGCGCACCCCGTGCTCATGGGCCCGGGCGACCAGTGCCGTGGGCGACAGGGCGCCGTCGGAGGCCGTGCTGTGACAGTGCAGATCAACATTCATGGAGGAGCGCTTTCGCAGGAATCGATGTTTGTTATTATGCCGTCACATCCCGCTTCTGGCTGCCACTGTGAAACAATTCATCGATTTCATCCCGCTGCTGCTGTTCTTCATCGTCTACAAGCTTGACCCGCGCCCGGTCGATTTCGCCGGCCACGGCTTCGAGTTCGGCGGGATCTACAGCGCCACCGCCATGCTGATCGTCAGCTCCGTGGTGGTCTATGGCGCGCTGTTCCTGCGCCACGGCAAGCTGGAGAAGGGCCAGTTGCTGACCCTGGTCGCCTGCCTGGTGTTCGGTGGCCTGACCCTGGCCTTCCACAGCGAGACCTTCCTCAAGTGGAAGGCGCCCGTGGTCAACTGGCTGTTCGCCCTGGCGTTCGCCGGCAGCCACTTCATCGGTGACCGGGTACTGATCAAACGCATCATGGGCCATGCCCTGACACTTCCAGAAACAGTGTGGAACCGCCTGAACGTGGCGTGGATCGCCTTCTTCCTGGTGTGCGGCGCCGCCAACCTGTTCGTCGCCTTCACCTTCCAGGACATCTGGGTCGACTTCAAGGTATTCGGCAGCCTGGGCATGACCGTGCTGTTCCTGGTGGCCCAGGGGGTCTACCTGTCGCGCCACCTGCACGATGCCGACCCCTCCACCTCCAAACCCAAGGACTGACATGCTCTACGCCATCATCGCCAGCGACGTCGAAAACTCCCTGGAAAACCGCCTGGCCGCCCGCCCCGCGCATATCGAACGCCTGCAGCAGCTCAAGGCCGAGGGCCGTGTGGTGCTTGCCGGCCCGCACCCGGCCATCGACAGCAACGACCCGGGCGCCGCCGGCTTCAGCGGCAGCCTGATCGTCGCCGAGTTCGACTCCCTGGCCGCCGCCCAGGCCTGGGCCGACGCCGATCCGTACATTGCCGCGGGCGTGTACGCCAAGGTCGTGGTCAAGCCGTTCAAGCAAGTCCTGCCGTAACAGGCTTTACCGGGACGGGCTTCGCAGCGGCAAGCCCGCCCCCACGAAGCCGCTCCCTGCTACACCCCGCGCGGCACTACTCATAAAATCCGACGACTGGCCGACAACCTCCTGAATCGATACGAATCAGGAGTTCCAATGCGTCAAGGTCCGATGTCCCTGCTGCTTTGCCTGTTGCTGCTGTCCCCTTTCGCCACGGCCGAACAGCCGCTGTCGCTGGAAGCCGGGGCGCGGATCACCGACTTGCAGCAGCGCCTGGAAGAAAGCGAGAAACAGCGCACGGCGCTGACCCAGCAACTGCAGAACCAGGACAGCGAGCGTGAAAGCGCCCAGCTCGCCCGCCTGCGCCAGGACAACCAGCGCCTGAAGCTGACGATCAAGGAACTGCAGGCAGGCGCCAGCGCCCCGCGAAGCCCGCTGACCGACCAGCAGCAATGGTTCCTGATCGGCTCGGCCGTTGCACTGTTGTCCGCAGTCTGCGGTATCTTAGCCAGCGGCGGACACAGAAGACGCCGGCAATGGTTGAATTGAGTGAGAAATGAGCGAGCTGTTACTAATTGATGATGACCAGGAACTGTGCGAGCTGCTCGGCAGCTGGCTGACCCAGGAAGGGTTTGCGGTGCGCGCCTGCCACGATGGCCAGAGTGCGCGCCAGGCCTTGGCCACCCACGCCCCGGCGGCGGTGGTGCTGGATGTCATGCTGCCCGATGGCAGCGGCCTGGAACTGCTCAAACAGCTGCGCAGCGAACACACCGACCTGCCGGTGCTGATGCTTTCGGCCCGCGGCGAGCCGCTGGACCGCATCCTTGGCCTGGAGCTGGGCGCCGACGACTACCTGGCCAAGCCCTGCGACCCCCGCGAGCTCACCGCCCGCCTGCGCGCAGTGTTGCGCCGCAGCCACCCCAGCGCGCCCAGCAGCCAGGTGGAGATCGGCGACCTGATCTTCAGCCCGGTACGCGGCGTGGTCAGCATCGACCAGCGCGAGATGACCCTCACGCTGTCGGAAAGCCGCATCCTCGAAGCCTTGCTGCGCCAACCCGGCGAGCCGCTGGACAAGCAGGAACTGGCGCAGATCGGCCTGGGCCGCAAGCTCACGCTTTATGACCGCAGCCTGGACATGCATGTCAGCAACCTGCGCAAGAAGATCGGGCCGCACCCGGATGGCCGCCCGCGCATCGTCGCCCTGCGCAGCCGCGGCTATTACTACAGTCTGTAGTAAAACCGGGGCCGCTGCGCGGCCCTGTCATCTTTACCCAGCCTTTACCCTCGCCTGACCGCCCTTGACCTTGATCTCCCTAGACTGGGCTCATCCGGTAACCACCGGCCCCTGAAAGGAGAGACACCATGCGCAAGACCCTTATCGCCCTGATGTTCGCCGCCGCCCTGCCGACCGTGGCCACGGCCATGCCCGAAGGCGGCCCGCGCCACGACGGCCCGCATCATCGCGGTGACGCGCCTTTCGCCCAGCTGGACCTGAGCCGCGACCAGCGCCAGCAGATCGGCAAGCTGATGGGCGAGCAGATGAAGCAGCGCCGCGACATCAACGAACGCTACATCGCCAAGCTGCCCGCCGCCGAGCAGAAAGCCCTGAAGGACGAGCTCAAGGCCAGCCACGACAAGACCGAAGGCCAGATCCGCGCCTTGCTCAAGCCCGACCAGCAGAAGAAATTCGACGACCTGCGGAAGGAGCGCGCCGCGCGCAAGGCCGAGTGGCAGGAGTTCCAGGCCTGGAAGGCTGAAAAAACCGGCAAGGCCCAGTAAGCTGTCAGCCCGATGCCCGGCCCGCTTCCCAGCGCGCCGGGCTTTCGCCATTTCCTGGAGGTGCTTGTCTTGCGTTCACTGTTCTGGCGCATCCTGGCCAGCTTCTGGCTGGCCATCGCCCTAGTCGCCGGGCTGTCAATCCTGCTCGGGCACATGCTCAACCAGGACACCTGGATCCTCAGTCGCCACCCAGGCCTGAACAACCTGGCCAGCCACTGGGCCCAGCACTACGAACAGGAAGGCCTGGAGTCGTCGCAACGCTTCCTGGAACGGCGCAAGCAGCGCTACAAGATCGACGTGCAGGTGCTCGACGACAGCGGCGATGCCGTGGTCCCCGGCACCTTCCCGCGCCGCGCCGCGGCCTTCGAGGCACGCCAGCACAACGACGAACGTCGCCTGCCGTGGCGCCGCCTGACCGAGGAATACACCAGCCCCGGCAGCGGTGAGACCTACCTGCTGATCTACCGTATCCCCCACCCGGAGCTGGCCGCCTGGCACCGCGAAAGCCTTATCTGGCCGCTCAGCGCCCTGGGCATAGCCTTGGTGGTGCTGACCCTGTTCAGCCTGTTGGTAACCCTGTCGATCACCCGCCCGCTCAGCCGCCTGCGCGGCGCCGTGCACGACCTGGGGCAGACCAGCTACCAGCAGAACAGCCTGGCGCGGCTGGCCGTGCGCCGTGACGAGTTCGGCGTGCTGGCCAACGACTTCAACAAGATGGGCGCACGCCTGCAGAGCCTGATCGGCAGCCAGCGCCAGCTGCTGCGCGATGTGTCCCACGAACTGCGTTCACCCCTGGCCCGGCTGCGCATCGCCCTGGCCCTGGCCGAGCGCGCCGAGCCGGAACAGCGTCAGGCCCTGTGGCCACGCCTGACCCGCGAATGCGATCGTCTGGAAGACTTGATCAGCGAAATCCT
The DNA here is from genome assembly GCF_002934345.1 of Pseudomonas sp. PONIH3. Taxonomy (NCBI): domain Bacteria; kingdom Pseudomonadati; phylum Pseudomonadota; class Gammaproteobacteria; order Pseudomonadales; family Pseudomonadaceae; genus Pseudomonas; species Pseudomonas sp. PONIH3. The sequence goes on along the minus strand of NZ_CP026386.1, from coordinate 5,410,123 downwards.
CGTGCTTGCCCGGGTCGATGCCGAGCAGGCACATGCCGAGCCGGTGGACCTCAATGCCTTGCTGGGCGGCGTGCGCAAGGATGCCCAGCTGTCAGCGCCGGATCAGGAGGTGCGTCTGGAGATGCAGCCTGGCCTGACCCTGCAAGGCTGGCCGACGCTGATCGAACGGGCGGTGGACAACCTGCTGCGCAATGCGCTGCGCTTCAATCCGGCCGGGCAGCCGATCGAGCTGCGCGCCAGCCGCGAGCAGGACCGTATCGTGCTGAGCGTGCGCGACCATGGACCGGGGGTGGCGGCCGAGCATCTCGCGCAGCTGGGCGAGCCATTCTTCCGGGCACCGGGGCAAGAGGCGCCGGGACATGGGCTGGGGCTGGCGATTGCACGCAAGGCGGCGGAGCGCCATGGTGGCAGCCTGAAGCTTGCGAACCATCCGCAGGGTGGGTTCGTGGCTACGCTGGAACTGCCCAGCGAAGTTAGCGCTGGCTGACTAATACAGGGGCCGCTGCGCAGCGGCCCCACTCAATCACTCGCCCCAGGCGCTGACGTACTCGGCAGTTTCCAGGATCGGCGCGGTGCGTGGCTCGGCCATTGGCGTGCCGACATACAGGTAACCGATCAGCTCTTCGTTCTCGGCAAGCCCCAGCCCCTTGTGCACATGGGCGTCGAAGGCCATGTCGCCGGTGCGCCATACCGCGCCGATACCCTGGGCATGGGCGGCGATCAGGATGCCATGGGCGGCGCAGCCGGCGGCCAGTCGCTGCTCGATCTTCGGCACTTTGAAGTGATCCTGCAGCCGGGCGATCACCACGATCAGCAACGGCGCACGCAGCGGCATCGCCCGGGCCTTGTCGAGCGCCGCCTGGGTGGCTTCACCTTTGGCTTGCACGGCTTCGGCGAACAGCTCGCCGAGCTTTTCCCGGCCCTGCCCTTCGATGGTCAGGAAACGCCAGGGGCGCAGCTGGCCATGGTCAGGCGCACGCAATGCGGCCTGGAACAGCGCCTCGCGCTGGGCGGCATTGGGCGCCGGGTCAGTCAGGCGTGGCACGGAAACACGGTTGAGCAATGCGTCGAGAGCCTCCATGGGCTACCCTCCTGGCAGATTGAAAGTGCGGCCATTCTGCACCATCGAGGGGGATCGTGGGAGCGGGCTTGCCCCGCGATCCGGCCATCGCGGTGCAAGCCCGCTCCGTGGAGGCCAGCAATCGGCGTTTACAAGACCCGGCCCACAGGTAGAATGGCGCCCTTTCCGTAGCGAGTCAGAGCAGATCACATGGCGTTGCCGACCTTAAGGATCATTGGTTTCATCATCGGCATCTTCCTGATCACCCTGGCGGTGAGCATGGTGGTGCCCATGGCGACCCTGGTGGTCTTCGAGCGCACCGGCGACATGCCGTCGTTCCTCTGGTCGAGCCTGATCACCTTCCTCGCGGGCCTGGGCCTGGTCATCCCCGGCCGCCCCGAGCACGTGCACCTGCGCCCCCGCGACATGTACCTGCTGACCGTCAGCAGCTGGCTGGTGGTCTGCGTGTTCGCCGCCCTGCCCTTCCTGCTGACCCAGCACATCAGCTACACCGACGCCTTCTTCGAAAGCATGTCCGGCATCACCGCCACCGGCGCCACCGTGCTCAGCGGCCTGGACAGCATGTCGCCGGGCATCCTGATGTGGCGCTCGATGCTGCATTGGCTGGGCGGCATCGGCTTCATCGGCATGGCGGTGGCGATCCTGCCGTTGCTGCGCATCGGTGGCATGCGCCTGTTCCAGACCGAGTCCTCCGACCGCTCGGAGAAGGTCATGCCGCGCTCGCACATGGTCGCCAAGTCGATCGTGGCGGTGTACGTCGGCATCACCGTGTTCGGCAGCCTGGCCTTCTGGTGGGCGGGGATGGGCCTGTTCGATGCGATCAACCACGCCATGTCGGCGATCTCCACCGGCGGGTTCTCCACCTCCGACCAGTCCCTGGCCAAATGGGATATCCCTGCGGTGCACTGGGTCGCGGTGGTGGTGATGATCATGGGCAGCGTGCCATTCACCCTGTACGTGGCGACCCTGCGCGGCCACCGCCGGGCGTTGATCAAGGACCAGCAGGTGCAGGGCCTGCTGGCCATGCTGGTGGCCACCTGGCTGGTCCTCGGCACCTGGTACTGGGCCACCACCGAGCTGCACTGGCTCGATGCCCTGCGCCACGTGGCGCTGAACGTCACCTCGGTGGTCACCACCACCGGCTTCGCCCTGGGCGACTACAGCCTGTGGGGCAACTTCTCGCTGATGCTGTTCTTCTACCTGGGCTTCGTCGGCGGCTGCTCCGGCTCGACGGCCGGCGGTATCAAGATCTTCCGCTTCCAGGTCGCCTACATCCTGCTCAAGGCCAACCTCAACCAGCTGATCCATCCGCGCGCGGTGATCAAGCAGAAATACAACGGCCACCGACTCGACGAAGAGATCGTGCGCTCGATCCTGACCTTCTCGTTCTTCTTCGCCATCACCATCTGCATCATCGCCCTGCTGCTGTCGCTGCTGGGCGTGGACTGGATGACCGCGCTCACCGGTGCCGCCGGGACCGTCTCGGGCGTCGGCCCCGGGCTGGGCGAAGTGATCGGCCCGGCCGGCAACTACGCGACACTGCCGGATGCCGCCAAATGGATCCTTGCCGGCGGCATGCTGCTGGGCCGCCTGGAGATCATCACGGTGCTGGTGTTGTGCATGCCGGCGTTCTGGCGTCACTGACCGACAGACGCGTGCGGTACTCGCTCGGCGTGCTGTCGAACCAGCGGCGAAACGCCCGGTAGAAATTACTCGGATCAGCAAATCCCAGCAGGTAGGCGGTTTCCAGCAGCGTGGTGCCTGGCTGCGCCAGGTACTGCTCGGCCAGTTCGCGGCGGGTGTCGTCGAGCAGGGTCTGGAAGCTGGTGCCCTCGTCCTGCAGGCGCCGCTGCAAGGTGCGCTGCGAAAGGTGCAGGGCCTGGGCCACGGTTTCGCGCTTGGGCTCGCCCTGGGGCAGTATGCGGCAGAGCACCTGGCGCACGCGGTGGGTCACCCGACTTTCCGAGAAACGCGCCAGGTACTCGCCGGCGAAACGGTCGTGCAGCACCGCCATCGCCTCGTTGGCGGTAGGCAACGGCGCCTCCATGTCGGCGCGTGCGAACACCAGCGCGTCATGGGCCGCGCCAAACTGCAGCGGCGCGTGGAAAGCCACCTTGTATGGCTCGACATTTTTCGGCAGGGCGCCCTGGATCAGTACACGCCGCGGCTGGATCGGCCGCCCGCTGAGCCAGCTGCACAACGCCAGAGCACAGGCCAGCGAGGCTTCGGCGCTGTGCCGGGTCGGCGGCAGGTGATCGCCGTGCACGGTCAGTACCAAGGCATAGCCGTCGGGTTCGAGGCATAGCCGTCGGGTTCGAGGCGAAAGCTCAAGTCCGAACTCTCTGCGATGATGCGCTGGTAGCGCACCAGTCGCTCGAAGCCCTCGGCCAGGGTACGACTGGACATCAACGCATAGCCCACCACATGGAACGAAGCGGGGCGTACCACCCTGGCCATGTTCAGGCCGATCGCCTCGTTGCCGGAAAGCTCGACCGCCAGCTGCCACAGCCGGGTCATCGAATCCTGGGTGAATCGCGCGTCGGGGTCGTCCAGGGCGGCGAAGTCGAGCCCGAGCTGCTTGAACATGGCCGGACAATCGAGCCCTTCCAGCTCGAGTGCCTTGACGATCCCTGATGCCCAGCTGGCTGACGTGGTTCTCTCACTCATGACAGGCTCTTGTGCTGACCGCTCCTGCGGTGAACTGAAAGGATACTCAATTGGCGCCTATTGTCACTGGCCATCGCACCCAGTGACTCTAGACTCGATTCAGGCTCCACGCCGTGTATCCTGTCAGCAAGACCCGCAGATCCGGAAGCCCGCCATGACCCGCACCGCGCAGTTCCGCAGTTTTGCAGAGTTCTACCCCTATTACCTGGGCGAGCACAGCAACCCCACCTGCCGCCGCCTGCATTTCGTCGGCACCAGCCTGGTGATCGCCCTGCTCGCCTACAGCATCGGCAGCGGCAAGTGGCTGTTGCTGCTGGCCGTGCCGCTGGCCGGCTATGGCTTTGCCTGGGCCGGGCATTTCTTCTTCGAGAAGAACCGCCCCGCCACCTTCAGCCACCCCTGGTACAGCCTGGTCGGCGACTTCGCCATGTTCCGCGACATCCTGCTGGGCCGCCTGAGCCTCTGAATCGGCCCGCAAGGCCAGGTTCGCGTCCCGGCCGGCCACTGCCAAAGCCCGGATCCTGGCCAACACTGCGGTATGTTCCCCGACACGAGCGGCACGCGGTGATGAGCAAGCAAGCCAGTTTCAGCCACATGCGCGATGGCACCGCCCAGGACTGGGCGATCATCGCCGACGACTTTCGTGCCTACGCCCAGCAGTTGCCCCAGCGCATCCTCGCCCACCTGCGCCTGCTCGACGGCGACTTCGGCGGCTTCCCCATCGACCGCCTGAGCCATTCCTTGCAGACCGCCAGCCGTGCCCACCGCGACGGCCGCGATGAAGAGTACGTGGTCTGCGCCCTGCTGCATGACATCGGCGACACCCTGGGCAGCTACAACCACCCCGATATCGCCGCGGCGATCCTCAAGCCGTTCGTCAGCGACGAGAACCTGTGGATGATCGAGAAACACGGGATCTTCCAGGGCTACTTCTTCTTCCACCACCTGGGCATGAATCGCAACCTGCGCGAGCAATTCCGCGATCACCCGCATTACCAGCGGACCCTCGAGTTCTGCGCCCGCTACGACGCGGCGGCGTTCGATCCGGACTATGAAAGCCTGCCGCTTGCGTTCTTCGAGCCCATGCTGGAGCGCTTGTTCGCCCAGCCCAGGCAGTCCATCTACAAGGCAGCCCTGCAAGCCACCGCCTGATCTGCCACTACCGATAGCGGGCTTGCCCCGCGATCACAGGCTCAGCCGACGAGACACTAGGCCGGCTCGCCCAGTTCTGCCAAGCGCAGCGCTGCTTCCAGCGCCTGCGCCTCGGCAAACCGGTACAGCTCGATCCGCCCGTCCCAGTGTTCGATCAGCGCGGTGCACGACTCCACCCAGTCGCCGCAGTTGAGGTACTCCACCTCGCCCACCTGGCGGATCTCGGCATGGTGGATATGCCCGCACACCACACCATGGAAGCCACGCCGGGTGCACTCGTGGGCGATGGCGTCCTCGAAGTCGCTGATGAAGTTAACCGCGCCCTTGACCTTGTGCTTGAGGTACGCCGACAACGACCAGTAGCCGTAGCCATAGCGGGCGCGCCAGTGGTTGAGCCAACGGTTGAGCACCAGGGTGAACTCGTAGGCCCGGTCGCCAAGAAAAGCCAGCCAGCGGTGGTAGCGGGTGATCACGTCGAACTGGTCGCCATGGATCACCAGCAGGCGCCGGCCGTCGACTGTGAGGTGTTCGGCCTCGTCCACCAGCTGGATGTTGCCCAGGATGAGTTTCGAGTAGCGCCGCAGGAATTCGTCATGGTTGCCGGTAACGTAGATCACCTCGGTGCCGCGCTTGCTCAGGGTCAGCAGGCGGCGGATGACATTGGTGTGGGCCTGAGGCCAGTAGATGCCGCTGCGCAGTTTCCAGCCATCGATGATATCGCCGACCAGGTAGATACGCTCGGCCTGGTAGCCCTTGAGGAAATGCGCCAGGTGTTCGGCCTGGCAGTCGCGGGTGCCCAGGTGTACATCGGAAATCCACAAGGTGCGGACACGCTGCTTGCGTGACGGGCGAAGAGGTTCGGCGTGGCTCATGGGCAGGCTCCGGCGCTGTTTGCTGGAGACTGGCAGGCGCAGGTGACAGATTGGTGGCAGGTACATGACCATCCTGCCCTCGCCTGCAGGTGTACAATCTTCGCCTGCCCCGTGAGGACTCACCATGACCGCCGGCCCCTTGCTCTCGTTGCGCCACTACCGCCACGACCTGATCGCCCACAGCCACGACCATCCACAGTTGGTGTTCGGCCTCGGCGGGCGCCTGGATTTCGAGGTGGATGGACGCGGCGGCCGGGTCGCTCGCCAGGCCCTGATGGTGGTTCCCGCCGGTGCCCACCACACTTGTGGGAGCCGAGAGGGCAGCGATTGCCTGGTACTGGACGTACCGGGCGGACAATGGCTCGGCGATCATCTGGGCGAGCACGCCCACGACAGCCGGCGCCTGCTCGACAGCCCCGGCCCACTGAGCCTGGACAGCCGCCAGCAGCAGTTGGTGGACTGGCTGGCAAGCAGCCCCGTGGACGACCCGCTGATTGCCCGCCAGGGCGCGGTGTTGCTGTTGGCCAGCCTCAATCCACAGGCCTGCGCCCCGGTGCTGTCCAGCAGGCGCTTGCCCTATGCTGCCTTCGACCGCCATATCGAGCAGCACGCCGCCTACCCGCTGCAGGTCGCCGACCTGGCGCGACTGGCGGGGCTGTCCAGTGCGCGGCTGCATGCACGGTTTGCCAGCGAGTGCGGCCTGACGCCGATGGACTACATCCGCCAACGGCGGCTGACGATGGCGCGCCGGCTGTTGCGTGAGACGGTGTTGCCGGTGGGCGAGATTGCCGCGCGCGTGGGGTATGGCTCGCAGAGCGCATTCAGCGCGGCGGTGCTGCGGGCGTTCGGCTGCACGCCGCTGGCGTTGCGGCGCGAGTCTGGCAACAACGGGCGCGAGGTGGGCGACAGATCTGCCTGAGGATCGAACATACACTGCTGCCTGTATCGACCTCATCGCGACTTGTCCCGTGATGGAGCCAGCACGCAACGCTCACTGTACTCAAAGGACCACCATGAACCACCGCACCGCCCTTGGCGCCCTGCATATCGGCGCGCTGTTCTTCGGCCTGACTGGCGTCTTCGGCAAACTGGCCGCCAGTGCCAGCCCCTCGATCATCGTCTTTGGTCGTGCCGCGTTCGCCGTGCTGGCGCTGGGCCTGTTTGCCGGCCTGGCGCGCCAGGCCTGGCAACCGCTGCGCGGCCAGGACTTGCGCCGCCTGTTGCTGGGGGGTGTGCTGCTGGCCGGGCATTGGGTGAGCTTCTTCATCGCGGTCAAGGTCGGCGGCGTGGCCATCGCCACCCTCGGCTTCGCCAGCTTTCCGGCATTCACGGTGATCCTTGAAGGCTTGTTGTTCCGTGAACGCATTCGCCGAAACGAGGCTGTCCTGGTGCTGCTGGTGAGCATCGGCCTGGTGCTGGTCACCCCCGCCTTCGACCTCGCCAGCGAGGCCACCGGCGGGCTGCTCTGGGCGTTGCTCTCGGGCCTGCTGTTCTCGCTGCTGTCGCTGACCAACCGCGCCGGTTCCGGGCGCCTGCCCGCCGTACAGGCGGCGCTGTGGCAGAACCTGGTGGTAAGCCTGTGCCTGCTGCCGTTCGCCGCGCCGGGCCTGGCTGCCGTGGCACCCATGGACTGGCTGTGGATCGCCCTGCTCGGCATCTTCTGCACCGGCGTCGCCCACAGCCTGTTCGTCGCCAGCCTCGCGGTGATCAAGGCGCGTACCGCCGCGGTGGTGTTCGGCATGGAGCCGGTCTACGGCATCGCCGTGGCCTGGGTGGTGTTCGCCGAACAGCCGACCCTGCGCATGCTCGCCGGTGGTGCCTTGATCATCTTCGCCATCATCCTGTCCAGCCGCCTGGCCGCCGAGCAACCCTCCCGGCAGACCGTGGCCGAAAGCGCCTGATCAGCGATCGTTGTGACCCAGGTCGCGCTGCGGATCGATCTGGTCACGCACCCGCTGCTTGAGCGCCTTGGCCTCGGGGAAGCCGCCGTCGGCCTTGCGCTCCCAGATCTGCACGCCGTCGCAGGTGATGCGGAACACCCCGCCGGTACCAGGTTCCAGGGCGACCTGACCGAGGTCGTCAGCGAAAGTGCTGAGCAACTCCTGCGCCAGCCAGGCGGCGCGCAGCAGCCATTGGCACTGGGTGCAATAAGTGATGACAATTTGTGGCTTGCTGTCTGCCATGTCGGGGAACTCCGTAGGAAGGGCCGCTTATACTAGCGGTCTTTACCCTCTGGTTTGAGACTCACGATGCGCCGCCTGCTGTTCTGCCTCCTGCTGATGCTCACTTCCATCACCTTGCATGCCGCCGAAACGGCGCGACCGAAAATCGGCCTGGTGCTGTCGGGCGGCGCCGCCCGCGGCCTGGCCCATATCGGCGTACTCAAGGCCCTGGAAGAACAGGGCGTGCGCATCGACGCCATCGCCGGCACCAGCATGGGCGCGGTGGTCGGCGGGCTGTACGCCTCGGGCTACAGCATCGCCGAACTGGAAAAACTGGCCACCACCCTCGACTGGCAACAGGCATTGTCCGACGCCCCACCGCGCAAGGACGTGCCGTTCCGACGCAAGCAGGACGACCGCGACTTCCTGGTCAAGCAGAAGCTGAGCTTTCGCGACGACGGCAGCCTGGGCCTGCCGCTGGGCGTGATCCAGGGCCAGAACCTCGCCCTGCTGCTGGAAAGCAAGCTGGCCCATGCCGCCGACGTGCGCGACTTCGACAAGCTGCCGATCCCGTTTCGCGCCGTGGCCACCGACATTACCAGTGGCGAGAAGGTGATCTTCCGCCGCGGCCACCTGCCCCAGGTGATACGCACCAGCATGTCGATTCCGGCAGTGTTCGCCCCGGTGGAACTGGACGGCCGGCTGCTGGTGGATGGCGGCATGACCGACAACATCCCGGTGGACGTGGTGCGCGAGATGGGCGTGGACCTGGCCATCGTAGTCGACATCGGCACCCCGCTGCGCAACCGCAAGCAACTGGCCACGGTGGTGGATGTACTCAACCAGTCGATCACCCTGATGACCCGGCGTAACTCCGAGGAACAGCTGGCCAGCCTGCGCCGCGAGGACATCCTCGTCCAGCCGCCGCTGTCCGCGTTCGGCGTCACCGACTTCGGCCGCGCCCAGGATATGATCGATGCCGGCTACCGCGCCACCCGCGCCCTCGATCCGCGCCTGGCGTCGCTGCGCCGGCCCGAGGGTGACAGCAACCTGGCAATGGCGCGTTCGCCGAAGCAGCGCACGCCGATCATCACCGCCATCAAGGTGGAGAACGACTCCAAGGTCAGCGACGACGTGATCCGCTACTACATCCGCCAACCCATCGGCGAACCGCTGGACCTCGGCCGCCTGCAGACCGACATGGGCACCCTCTATGGGCTGGACTACTTCGACCAGGTGCAATACCGCGTCGCGCACAAGGGCGATGAACATACCCTGGTGATCAACGCCCGCGGGCGGCGTGGCGGTACCGATTACCTGCGCCTGGGCCTGAACCTGTCGGACGACCTGCGCGGCGACAGCGCCTTCAACCTTGGCGCCAGCTACCGGGTCAACGGCATCAACCGGCTCGGCGGCGAATGGCTGACCCGGGCCCAGATCGGCGACGAACAGGAGCTGTACAGCGAGTTCTACCAGCCGCTGGACGTGGGCTCGCGCTACTTCATCGCCCCCTACCTGGCCCTGGGTTCGCAGAATGTCGAGGCCACCCTGGACAACGACCCGGTGGCCGAATACCGCCTCGAACGCTACGGCTTCGGGCTCAATGTCGGGCGGCAGATCGGCACCTACGGCGAGGTGCGCCTGGGCGTGGGCAAGGCCTGGGGCAACGCCGAGGTGCGTATCGGCGACCAGGACCTGCCCAAGGTCAGCTTCAATGAGGGCTTCTACGAACTCAAGTACTCCTTCGACACCTTCGACAACGTCTACTTCCCGCACAGCGGCGAAGACATAGGCCTGACCGTGCGCAAGTACGACAAGTCACTGGATTCGGACCAAAACTACCGGCAGTGGCTGTTCAACCTCGACAAGGCCATCAGCAGCGGGCCGAACACCCTGGTGCTGGGCGGGCGCTACGGACGCACCCTGGACGATGCCGAAGTGGTGACCTCAAGCTTCGTCTTCGGCGGCGCACGGCAGCTATCGGGGTTCCGCCAAGACTCGATCTCCGGGCAGAACATGAGCCTGCTGCGCATGGTCTACTACCGCCGCCTGACGCCACGCGCCTACCTGCCGCTGGACTTCCCGCTGTACCTGGGCGGCTCGCTGGAGCGCGGCCGTGCGTGGAACAACGACAACGAGTTCGACAGCGGCTACATCAATGCGGCGAGCATCTTCCTGGGGCTGGAAACGCCGCTGGGGCCGTTGAACTTGAGCTATGGCGCCAACGATGCGCATGAGAAGGCGGTGTACCTGAACCTGGGGCATACCTTCTAGAAATGATCGCGGGGCAAGCCGCCCCCACAAGCCAAGCAAAATCTTGTGGGAGCGGGCTTGCCCCGCGATCCGGGTAAAGCTCAGGACTTTTCGAGATTATCGAGAATCTTCGCATGCACGCGCATGCACACTTCCAGGTCGGCCTCATCGACCCCGGTGAACAACTCGAGCCGCAACGCATTGGCGATGGTCTCGATCTGGTCGATCAGCGGCTTGGCCGGCGGGCACAGCAGGATTTTCTTGGCCCGACGGTCCTCCATCACGGCTTGGCGGCGCACCAGCCCCTGGCTTTCCAGGCTGTCGAGCAGGCGCGCCAGGGTCGGGCCCTCGACGCCCACGCTCTGGGCCAGCTCACGCTGGGTCGGCGCCTCGTCGAACCGGGCCAGGTGCAGCAGCACCAGCCAGCGGGCTTGCGACAGGTTGAGCCCGGCCAGGCGGCGGTCCAGCTCGGCGCGCCAGCCTCGGGACATCTGGGCCAGCTGCATGCCGAAGCGGTGTTGGTTGTCGGTCAGGGGCATAAGTAACTCAATGAATAGAACTAATTATTAGCCAGCTAACCATGGCCCGACCGATCAGGCAAGGTTCGACGCCATGGAAATGACTGATAATCATGTAAGGGTATGACAAAGGTCAGCAAATGGCACAAATGCCGGCAATCACACGCCGAACTCCACCGCCAGCGCCGCCCGCACGCAGTGCAGCACACCTTCGGGCACCCGCTGGCCGAACAGCGGTGCCACAGCTGACACCGGCGGCAGCTCGCCCTCGCCGTCGAGGAAGGCATCCTGTACTTCCATCATCAGCTCTTCGGGCAGGTCCAGCGCCTGCTCCAGGCTCAGCTCCTGGCGGCCGATGGCCTCGGCCAGCAAGCTGTAGACGTTCTTCTCGGTGCAGTTGAGCTGCCCGGCGATCTGCGCCGGCGTCATGCCGGCGCGGGCCAGGCTGACCAGTTCGTGACGCAGGTCGAGCACCACCTTCGGCGCTTCCTCGGTGCCACCGGAGCCATTGAGCACCTCGAGGAAGGCCTGGCCGTAGCGCTCCAGCTTGCGCGCGCCGACGCCACTGACCTGGGCCATGTCGCTGAGGCTGGTGGGCATGCTGCGCAACATCTCCAGCAAAGTGGAGTCGGGGAAGATGACATAAGGCGGCACGCTGTGCTCTTCGGCCAGCTTGCGCCGCAAGGTGCGCAACGCCTCCCACAGTTCGCGCTCCTCGGCGCGCACCAGCTGGCTGGCCGGGCTGCCGCCACTACCGCCGGACGCCTTGGCCACGGTCTGCGGCTTGAGGTCGCGGCGCAGTTGCAGGTTCACCTCACCGCGCAGCAGCGGCCGGCAGCTATCAGACAGGCGCAGGCCGCCGTAGCCTTCCAGGTCGATGTCCACCAGCCCGCGCGCCACCAACTGGCGGAACAGCGAGCGCCACTCGGCCTCGGCCAGCGTCTTGCCGACGCCGAACACCGACAGCTTCTCGTGGCCGAAATTGCGTACCTTCTCGGTGTCCTTGCCCAATAGCACATCGACCAGATGGCCGACACCATAGCGCTGGCCGGTGCGAAACACCGCCGACAAGGCCTGGCGCGCGGGCTCGGTGGCGTCCCAGGTCTGCACGTTGTCGACACAGTTGTCGCAGTGCCCGCAGGGCTGCTCCAGCACCTCGTCGAAATAGGCCAGCAACGACTGGCGGCGGCAACGGGTTTCCTCGCAGAGGGCCAGCATGGCGTCGAGCTTGTGCTGCTCGATGCGCTTGTGGCGCTCGTCGCCCTCGGAGTTCTGCAGCATCTGCTTGAGCATCACCATGTCCTGCAGGCCGTAGGCCATCCAGGCGTCCGACGGCAGGCCGTCACGGCCGGCACGGCCGGTCTCCTGGTAATAGGCCTCGAGCGACTTGGGCAGGTCGAGGTGGGCAACGAAGCGCACGTTGGGCTTGTCGATGCCCATGCCGAAGGCAATCGTGGCGACCATGATCAGCCCTTCCTCGTTGAGGAAGCGGTGCTGGTTGGCGGCGCGGGTCTCGGCAGCCAGGCCGGCGTGGTACGGCAGCGCCGGGAAGCCCTGGTCGCAAAGGAAGGCCGCGGTCTCGTCGACCTTCTTGCGCGACAGGCAATAGACGATGCCGGCGTTGCCGCGCCGCTCGCCGAGGAACGCCATCAACTGCTTGCGCGGCGCCTCCTTGGGCACGATGCGGTAGAAGATGTTCGGCCTGTCGAAGCTCGACAGGAAACGCTCGGCGCCCTGCAGGTGCAGGCGCTGGACGATCTCCTCGCGGGTGCGCATGTCGGCGGTGGCGGTCAGGGCGATACGCGGCACATGGGGGAACAGCTCGGCGAGCTGGCCCAGTTGCAGGTACTCGGGGCGGAAGTCGTGGCCCCATTGCGAGACGCAGTGGGCCTCGTCGATGGCGAACAGGGAGATGTCCAGGCCGCGCAGGAAGTCCAGCATGCGCGGCTGCACCAGGCGCTCAGGAGCCAGGTACAGCATCTTCACCTCGCCGCGGCGCAGGCGCCCGGCCAGGTCGCGCTGCTGCTCGGCGCTGAGCGTGGAGTTCAGCGCAGCGGCGGCCACGCCCAGCTCGTCGAGGGTGGCGACCTGGTCGTCCATCAGCGCGATCAGCGGCGACACCACCACCGTCAAGCCGGGGCGCAGCAAGCCGGGCACCTGGAAGCACAGGGACTTGCCGCCACCAGTGGGCATCAGTACCAGCGCGTCGCCACCGCCCGCCACACATTCGATGATCGCTGCCTGGCGCCCGCGGAAACTATCGTAACCGAAGACATCCTTGAGGACGCGCTGAGCCTGTTCGAGCATTTGCCACTCCAAAATCGCCGTACCATCCTGGACTCAGGCTGGACGATAAATCCGCCGCGCACACACCGAATGCGTAAGCGGTTTTTGCCGGATGGCCGCAAAACGCCACCTGGCACGAAAAACAGCGGAGTATACCCGACTGCCGCGTACCCCGGCATGCCCCGGTGACAGACGTTCGCTTTGCCCCGCGAGCGCCGCAAGGTGCTAGAATTCAGCATCGTTTATTCCCCAAGGTAGCCCTGTAATGTCCTTCGCCGAGCAACTGACCCGCCTGCAAGCCTTCCTCGACGCCGATGAGCTGCACGAAGAAGCGCTGGACTACGTCGCCGCCCACGGCTACCTGACCGCGCTGTCGATCTGCTCCGAGGAAGTTCCAGAACGCGAATGGATCGACGCGCTGTTCGCCGAAGAACCCCATTACGCCAGCGATGCCCAGCGCACCGAGATCGAGGCCACCCTGGTCGCGCTCAAGGGCCACATCGCCCGCCAGTTGGCCAGCGACGAGGAATTCGACCTGCCTTGTGAACTAGACCTGACCGAAGAGCCGGACGATTCCGACCTGCGCGGCTGGTGCATCGGCTTCATGGAGGGCGTGTTCCTGCGTGAAGAGGCCTGGTTCGAGAACGCCGAGGAAGAAGTCAGCGAAATGCTCCTGCCGATCATGGTCGGCTCGGGCCTGTTCGACGAACAACCCGAGTTCGCCGACATTGCCGGCAACGCCAACCTGCAGGACGACATGATCGTGCAGATCCCCGAGGCACTGAGCGCACTGTTCCTGCTGCTGCACGCCCCCGAAGAGAAGCCTGCCCTGCTCAAGCCACGCCACCACTGATCGAGGTGGTGCGCTACCTGCTGCTGGCCGCCGGCTGGCTCAGCGTCGCGCTGGGGGTGGCGGGGATCTTCCTGCCGGTATTGCCCACCACCCCGTTCCTGCTGCTGGCGGCGGCCTGCTTCGCCCGCAGCTCGCCACGTTTTCACCACTGGCTGGTGAACCACCCGAAACTCGGGCCGTGGATCCGCGACTACCTCAGCGGTGAGGGGATTCCGCTCAAGGGCAAGGTCTATGCGATCGGGTTGATGTGGGCCAGCATCGGGCTGTCCTGCTACCTGGTGCCGTTGTTCTGGGCGCGGGCGTTCATGCTGACCAGCGCGGTGCTGGTCAGCGCCTGGATCCTCAAGCAGAAGACCCTGCACCGGCCACAGTGACGCCATCGCGGGGCGGGCTTGCCCCGCGATGGGCTGCTGGCTTACACCGTATCCACCTTCAACGAATGGTCATTGAGCATGCCGTTGATGATGGTCGCGGTGTCATGCCCGGCCGCGATCAGCCCGCCCGCCCCGGCGGACACCCCGTAGTGCTGCGCCAGGTCCACTCCGGCCAGGTCGATGGTCTGGGTCGGCGCCGCGCCAGCGACGCTGCTTACCTCGATGGTCGACACCACGCTGACGCCGCTGCCGCTGACCTTGAAGTGCAGGTAGTCGTCCAGCGAGGCGCTGGTGGCGTTCTCACCCTGTAGCAGTTGCGACAGATCCAGGTGATCGCTGCCGGGGGTGAAGTCGGTCACAGTGTCATGCCCGGTATCGCCCTTCTGCCAGACAAAGCTGTCGTTGCCACTGCCGCCGGTCAGGGTGTCGTTGCCCGGCCCGCCAATCAGGATGTCGTTGCCGGCACCGCCCTTGAGCACATCGTTGCCCGCGCCGCCGTTGAGCAGGTTGTCACCGTCATTGCCGGTCAAGGTGTCGTTGTAGTCCGAGCCGATCAGATTCTCGATACCGCTCAGGGTGTCCAGCCCGGCGCCGACGGTGTTCTGCTGCCCGACATGGCCAAGGTCCACGGTCACGCCAACGGTGGCCTTGGCGTAGCTGGCAGTGTCATTGCCGGCTCCGCCGTCGAGCAGGTCATTGCCAGGCCCACCGATCAGCAGGTCGTCGCCATCACCACCGTGCAGGCTGTTGTTGCCCGCCCCCGCCACCAGCACATCGTTACCGGCGCCACCGTTGAGGGTGGTATCGCCGGCCCCGGCCAGCAGGACATCATCACCGCCGGTGCCGGTAAGGGTGTTGCCGGCCTGGTAAGTGATATCCACCGCTCCGGTGCCGTAGCCGCCGTGGTTGTCGCTGACGGTGTAGCTGCCGTGATAGTCCTCGTTGCTGGCATTGCTGTAGTCCACCACCAGGCTCAGCTTGTAGTTCTCGGCAGCCTTGCTGTTGCCGGCGGCGTTCTCGGTATTGATCACATGGATGCTGTACACCCCGTCATGGGTGGCCGTGAAGCTGCCGCCATCGGCGATGGTCTGGTAGCTGCCGCTGGCATCCTTCCATTCCATCAGCAGGTTGCCCGCAGGCCGGTCATGGTCGAGGGTCAGGGTCTCGCCCTTGCGCAGGGTCACCGTCAGGGTGTCCTCGTCGTTGGCATTGGCGGTGCTGATCGAGCCCAGGTAACCCGCCACCACCAGGGCAGCGGTCATGCTGCCGTTGAGGCTGGTGAACTCGCTGCGGGCCAGGTCGCGCAACTGGTTCTCGGCCTTGCTGGCGGTGGCATCGAACTTGATGGTCTGCGCCTGGGTGCCCGTCGTGAAGCCCGCGCCCTTGTCGGCGAAGTTGGTATTGAAGGTGGTCGGCGCGGCACTCAGCGTGTCGTGGTCCGGGTCGCGGTCATTGGCCAGCAGCGCCTCTGCCGGCACCGTCAGGGTAGCGCCCTTGATATTGGTGATGATGTGGTCGGCACCCGCGACCGGCGCGCCATTGCTGTTGATGTTGACCGTCAGGCTGGCATTGCGGGTATCGCCGTCGTTGTCGCTGGCGGTGAAGCCGAACTTCTCCACCTGGCCGCTGCCGTTGTCCTTCGGTGGCGTGTAGGTGAACTCGCCGTTGTCCATGTTCACCACCAGGGTGCCGCCCAGGCCGGTCTTGATGCTCAGGCTGTTGCTCACGGTGTCGAAGGTGGCTTTGTCCGCGCCGCCACTGGCCGCGTATCCGCCCTGCCCGGCATTGGCCTTCGGATCGTAGGTGTAGGTGGTGCCATCGACCAGCAGCGCCTTGATGAAACCACCGTCGGCCCCAAAGTCGCCGCCGCTCATCAGGCTTCCGGTAATTGGCGCACCCTGCACCGTACCGGAGAGCACCGCACTCAGCTGGCTGAGGTCGGTGACCACCACCGAATTGGTATCGGTATGACTGCTGCCGTCGTAGGCCAGCGGATTGAGGTTGCCCTCGTTGACCCCGCTGCCCATGCCGATGGCGTAGGACTTGATGCCGTTGCTGTCGAGGAAGGATTCCCAGGCGGCTTCCCGTGGCGCGGTCATGGCATGGCCATTGGTGGGCTCACCGTCGGAGAAGAAGTAGCTGATGTTCTGCGCGCCTACCAGCTTGCCGGTGGTGGCGAAGGCTTCCTGGGCCTTGGTCGCCGCCGAATCGTAGTAGGTCGAGCCACCTGGGCTGAGCCCGGCGATAAGGTTCTTGGCCTCGCCGATCGTGACCCATACCGGGGTCTGCACCTGCGCACCGGTGCCGAAGGTGACGATCTGCACCTTGATGTCGCCCATCTCGTCGTACTTGTCGAGCAAGGCATTGATCGCCTGCTTGGCCAGTTCCAGACGGGTCAGCCCCGGCACGCCGGAGCTTGCCGCCATGCTGCTGGACACATCCACCACCAGCAGGATGTTCGAGTCCACCTGGCCGGGCGTGATGCTGCGTACCGCGCACTGGACCGTCGGCATATCGTCGACGATGTTGATGGCGATGGTGCTGGTGACACTGTTGCCCAAGGCGTCGGTAGCCTTGTAGGTGAAGTACTCGTTGACCGTGTTGGCGCCGTCGTTGGCCCCCCCCGGGGTCTTCGGCGCCGAGGTCAGGGTGTAGGTGTAGGAACCGTCGGCATTGAGCTGGATCTGCCCGTACTGGCCCACGGCATTGCCGACCAGGCTGTAGGTCAGCGCACCGACGCCGCCCTGGACCGACCCGACCAGGCTGCCGGAGGCCGTCTCGCCAGTGGAGCCTGGATCGCTGCCGGTGACGGTGCCGGCGGCCAGGTCATTGCCGTCCTTGTGCAGGTCCAGGGCTTTTTCGTACACGGTGACGTCGTTATCCTCACACGCCACCAGCTTGCTGTCCTGCACATTGATGCGAATGGTCGTGGTGCTCTCGTCGCCATCGGCGTCACGGATGGTGTAGACGAAGCTGTCGGTCGCGCCGGCGGCCGGCACGCTGTCGGGGTTGGCGTGGTAGGTGGCGTTGCCCTGGCTGTCCAGGGTCAGGTAGCCGTACTGGCCAACGATGGTGTCGCCGACATGGCCGATGGCCGAGGTAGAGGTGTCGGAGCCGGCGCGCACACCGACCACGTACTGCCCGTCGGCACGCACATCGGCGCCGACCACATCGTTGTCCAGCACGTTACCGCTGACGCTGGCGCCCTCCTTGACCGAGGCCACGTCGCAATGGGCCTTGGGCACGTCGTCGACGATGCTGACCACGATGGTGCTGGTGGTGGTGTTGCCGAGCGAATCCTTGACCTGGTAGGTGAAGCTCTCGGTGACCACGTTCGGGCCATCGTTGACGTGGTTGGGCGAGTTTGGCGCCGAGGTCAGGGTGTAGGTGTAGCTACCATCGCTGTTCAACTGGATCTGGCCATACTGGCCGGTGGCATTGCCAACCAGGGTGAAGGTCAAGGCACCGATACCGCCGCTGACCGAGCCGGCCAGCGAACCACTGGTGGTTTCCGTGGTGGAGTGCGGGTCGCTGCCGGTGACATTGCCCGCTGCCAGGTCGTTGCCGTCCTTGGTCAGGTCCAGGGCTTTCTCATAAACCTTGGCCGTCTCGTCCGGGCAGGCCACCAGCGAAATGTCGTGCACATCGATGGTGAGGGTGGTGGTGCTTTCGTCGCCATCGGCATCGCGGATGGTGTAGACGAACACGTCCGTGGCACCGGCCGGTGCCACCGAATCGGGATTGGCGTGATAGGTGGCATTGCCCTGGGCGTCGAGCGTCAGGTAGCCATATTGCCCCGCCACGTTGCTGCCCAGCTGGCCGATGGCCGAGGTCGAGGTGTCGCTGCCGGCGCGCACGCCGACCACATATTGCCCATCGGCACGCACATCGGCACCAACCACGTCGTTGACCAGCACATTGCCGCTGACCGTGCCGCCTTCGTAGACATTGGCGAAATCGCTATGGGCCTTGGGCACGTCGTCGACGATGCTGACCACAATGGTGCTGGTGGTGGTGTTGCCGAGCGAGTCCTTCACTTGGTAGGTGAAGCTCTCGGTAACCACGTTCGGGCCATCGTTGACGTGGTTGGGCGAGTTCGGCGCCGAGGTCAGGGTGTAGGTGTAGGAACCATCCGCGTTCAGCTGGATCTGGCCATACTGGCCGGTGGCATTGCCGACCAGGGTGAAGGTCAAGACACCGATACCGCCGCTGACAGAACCTGCCAGCGACCCACTGGTGGTTTCCGTACTGGATTGCGGATCGCTGCCGGTGACGTTGCCCGCTGCCAGGTCGTTGCCGTCCTTGGTCAGGTCCAGGGCTTTCTCGTAGACCTTGGCCGTCTCGTCCGGGCAGGCCACCAGCGAAATGTCGTGCACATCGATGGTGAGGGTGGTGGTGCTTTCATCGCCATCGGCATCGCGGATGGTGTAGACGAACACGTCCGTGGCACCGGCCGGTGCCACCGAATTGGGATTGGCGTGATAGGTGGCATTGCCCTGGGCGTCGAGCGTCAGGTAGCCATATTGCCCCGCCACATTGCTGCCCAACTGGCCGATGGCCGAGGTCGAGGTGTCGCTGCCAGCGCGCACGCCGACCACATACTGCCCATCGGCACGCACATCGGCACCAACCACGTCGTTGACCAGCAGATTGCCGCTGACCGTACCGCCTTCGTAGACATTGGCGAAATCGCTATGGGCCTTGGGCACGTCGTCGACGATGCTGACCACAATGGTGCTGGTGGTGGTGTTGCCGAGCGAATCCTTGACCTGGTAGGTGAAGCTCTCGGTAACCACGTTCGGGCCATCGTTGACGTGGTTGGGCGAGTTCGGCGCCGAGGTCAGGGTGTATGTGTAGCTGCCATCACTGTTCAGCTGGATCTGGCCATACTGGCCGGTGGCATTGCCGACCAGGGTGAAGGTCAACGCACCGATACCGCCGCTTACCGAACCTGCCAGCGAACCACTGGTGGTTTCCGCACTGGACTGCGGATCGCTGCCGGTGACATTGCCCGCTGCCAGGTCGTTGCCATCCTTGGTCAGGTCCAGGGCTTTCTCGTAGACCTTGGCCGTGTCATCCGGGCAGGCGACCAGGGAGTTGTCGTGCACGTTGATGGTGATGGTGGTGGTGCTTTCGTCGCCATCGGCATCGCGGATGGTGTAGACGAACACGTCCGTGGCACCGGCCGGTGCCACCGAATCGGGATTGGCGTGATAGGTGGCATTGCCCTGGGCGTCGAGCGTCAGGTAGCCATATTGCCCCGCCACGTTGCTGCCCAGCTGGCCGATGGCCGAGGTCGCGGTGTCGCTGCCGGCACGCACGCCGACCACATATTGCCCATCGGCACGCACATCGGCACCAACCACGTCGTTGACCAGCACATTGCCGCTGACCGTGCCGCCTTCGTAGACATTGGCAAAGTCGCTGTGAGCCTTGGGCACGTCATCGACGATGCTGATCACGATGGTGCTGGTGGTGGTGTTGCCGAGCGAATCCTTGACCTGGTAGGTGAAGGATTCAGTCAGCACATTCGGGCCATCGTTGACGTGATTCGGCGAGTTCGGCGCGGAGGTCAAGGTGTAGGTGTAGGTGCCATCCGTATTGAGCTGGATCTGGCCATACTGGCCGGTGGCGTTACCGACCAAGGTGAAGGTCAGCCCGCCCACGCCACCGCTGACGGAACTGGCCAACGAACCGCTGGCCGTCTCACCGGTGGAACCCGGTGCACTGCCGGTAACATTGCCACCGGCCAGATCGTTGCCATCCTTGTTCAGATCAAGTGCTTTCTCGTAGACCGTGACCTCGCTGTCAGGCCCGGCGATCAGCGAGCAATCGCGCACGTCGATGGTAATGGTGGTGGTGCTTTCGTCGCCATCACTGTCACGCACGGTATAGACGAAGACATCCGTGGCACCCGCCGGCGCCACGGCATTGGGGTTGGCGTGATAGGTGGCGTTGCCTTGGGCATCGAGGGTCAGGTAACCGTACTGGCCCTGGACCGGATCGCCCAATTGGCCACTGGCCGATGTCGAGGTGTCGGACCCGGCTCGCACACCCACCACGTAACGACCATCGGCCCGTACGTCCGCGCCAGACGTATCGTTGTCGAGCACGTTGCCGCTGACCGTGCCGCCTTCGACGACACTGGCCGCATCGGGATTGGCCTTGGGCAGGTCGTCGACGATGTTCACGTCCAGCGAACCAGTGGCCGTGCTGCCATCGGTGTCCGTGGCGGTGACAGTGAAATGCTCGGACAGGCTGTTGGCGCCGTCGCCGTTGGCGTGGCTCTCGTTGTCCAGCAAGGTGTAGCTGTAGCTGATCACACCCGTGGCCGGGTTGTAACCGGTGATGGTCAGGGTGTTGCCCAGCGTAGTGGTGATCGACTGCGGGAAACTTGCCGCCACGCCGCCACTGACCACGGTGATGCCGCCGACGTTCAAGGTCTGCAGGCCATCGGGCGCCGTCACCGTGAAGGTGCCGCTCTGCGTCAGCGCATCGGGATTGGGTGCACTGCCGTCGGCCAGGTTCTTCTCGTAGACGGTCAACTCGCCGCCTTTGACGTCCAGCCCGCCGAGGGTCACCGGGTCATCGAGGTTGCTGACGTTGAGGGTCAGGGTCGCGGTGCTGGTGTCGCCGTCGGCGTCTTTCAGGGTGTAGGTAAAGTTTTCCACCCCACTGCCGCCACCGTGCAGATTCTTGAAGTCCGGATCGTTGGTATTGAGGGTGTAGGTGTAGGAACCATCCGCCGCCAGCACCAGGGTGCCGTAGGTGCCAACGAAGGTACCGGCCACCACCGGGCCGCTGGGGATGCGGTCCGCGCCCTGGATATCGTTGGTCAGCACATTGCCGCTGAGTTCCAGATGCTGCTCGGTGGCGGTGGTGGCATTGCTGTCATTCACAGCCCTGGGCACATCGTCACGAACGATAACGTCCAGCGTGCCGCTGGCCACATCGCCATCGGTGTCGCTGACCAGCACCGGGAACTGCTCGCCCAATGTATTGGTCCCGGCACCGTCCGGATGATGTTCCGCGCCGGTCAGGGTGTAGCTGTAGCTCACCACGCCCGTGGCCGGGTTGTAGCCCGTGATGGTCAGCACATTGCCGAGCCCGGTGACGATGGACTGGCCGACGCCGGTCACCACGCCAGCGGTGACCACATTGATGCCACCGACACTGAGGTTGAACACGCCATCGGCGGCAACCACCGTGAAGCTGCCCGACTGGGTCAAGGCCAGAGGGTTGCTGGCCGAGCCCTGGGGCAGGTTCGCCTCGTCCAGGCTCAACTCGGCAGGGCTGACATCCAGGCCGGTGAGGCTGACCGGATTGTCAGCGGGTGGCGCGCCGGCCGGCAGGGGCGCCGCGTCATTGCCATCGAGCCCACCAAGCTCGAGGTTGGCCAGCAAAGGGAAGCCGTTGAAGCCCGCCGTAGGGAAACCGATGGTGGGATCCACCCGACCGGCCACCTCGGTCAGTATCACGAAACTGTGGCCGCCACCGAGCGCACCCGACACGCCACCAGGGTTGCCGCCCGCCGCGGTCGCTTCGGCTTCCTGCGTGGGGTCGGCGCCTGCGGCAATGGCTTTTTGCAGTTGCTCGACGTCACTGAGCTGGGCGTTGCTGGGCTGCGTGTCCGGCGCTTGTACATGAGGAGCGCGATCGGCCAGCAGGTCGGGGGTCATCTCCAGGCTGCTGCCACGGCCCAGGGTCAGCTCGGCACCGTTTTGCAAGCGCACCGCCACCGCGCCCTCGCTTCCGGTCTCCAGTTGCTCGCCGGCGAACAGGCGATCCCCTTCCACCAACAGGCGGCGATGACCGTCATCGCCCACCGCGAATACCTGGCCGACTACCTTGCCGACCACACCGACTAATTTAGCCATGAGCGTACGCCTCCCCTGCCGATGGGCTTTTCGCAGATCAAGGCGTGCCGGGTAATGTGCGCAAGGTTCCGAGTGCCATGGTTGCTGGAACCGTTGCTGTCACGTTCGTGAGAAACCACGCTCCTTGTGACGACTGCCGCGATAGTGGACAGGGCGAATGGCCATTATTGAGTGCCATTTTTTTGTCGCCAAATTCCGCTTTCGCCTTCCTCCCCTGTCTCCTTAGCTGCAAAAAATCTGGAACTTTCACCAAAGCCCGAAAATCGCCTGTCCCAGCCAATTCCCGTAACCACCTGAATGAAACAATGTCCCGGATTTCTTAGACCGCATAAGTTTTTTTTCGCATATATCTTATGAAAAAATCTTCTTAGCTCGCCCGGTAAATGTTCTTAGCTCTGTTGTTACAAACCTGAAACGGTTTGATTCTAATTTTTCGTCATTTTTTTGGCGAACAGCAGGACATTATTCAGGACCAGGGAGATGTACCCCATGCGCGCTTTAACCCCCATCACCAGTGCGATTTTGTTGGCCATGGCGTGTGCCAACAGTCAGGCGATGTCGATTACCGAGGCTGTCCAGAACGCCGTGGACCAGCATCCCGAGATCAGCGCCAGCCGCAACAGCAGGCTGTCCGCTGACGAGGATGTGAAGTTCGCCCGCGGGGGGTACTACCCAACCGTCGATCTGGTCGCAGGCTACGGCCGGCAACGTTCGGACAACACCAACACCCGCGGCTTCAACCCGGACGGCACGCGTAACCACAACAAGGAAACGCTCAACTACACCCAGTCGGAACTGCGCCTGCGGCAGATGCTGTTCGACGGCTTCAATACCTCCAACGAGGTCGCCCGCACCGAAGCGGTGGCCACCTCACGCGCCTACTACACCCAGGCCACTGCCGAGAGCATCGCCCTGCGTGCGATCGAGGTTTACCTAGAGGTGCTCAAGCGCCGCGAGCTGGTGAGCTTGGCCAAGAACAACCTGCAGGCCCACCTGCGGGTCAACGACCAGATCGGCCTGCGTAGCGAGCGCGGCGTGGGCAGCACCGCCGACCTCGACCAATCCCGCGCCCGTCGTGCACTGGCCGAGAACAACCTGGATACCGCCGAAGTCGACCTGGCCGACGCCGAGGCCAACTTCTACAGCGTAGTCGGGCGCCTGCCGGACGAGCTGGAAACCCCGGTCACCATCAAGGGCGAAGTACCGGGCGACCTGCTCAATGCCCGCCAGGGCATGCTCGAGAACAACCCCTACCTCAAGTCGGCGCAGGCCGACGTGCGCTC
The DNA here is from genome assembly GCF_002934345.1 of Pseudomonas sp. PONIH3. Lineage (NCBI taxonomy): Bacteria > Pseudomonadati > Pseudomonadota > Gammaproteobacteria > Pseudomonadales > Pseudomonadaceae > Pseudomonas > Pseudomonas sp. PONIH3. The sequence goes on along the minus strand of NZ_CP026386.1, from coordinate 5,386,745 downwards.
CGCCGAGCAGCAATACGAAGTGGCCAAGTCGCCCTTCTACCCACGCCTGGATGCAGTGCTGGCCACCGGTGCCAACAACAACCTCGGCGGCCAGAAGGGGCACGACAACAATGACTGGCAGGCCGGCGTCGAGCTCAGCTACAACCTGTTCCGCGGCGGCAGCGACAAAGCCCGCCTGCAGTCGGACGCGCACAAGATCAACCAGGCGATGGACATCCGCAACAACGCCCTGCGCGAGCTGAACGAAAACCTCAGCCTGGCCTGGAACGCGATGAACAACGCCCGCAAGCAGACCCCAAGCGCCCGCGAGTACGCCGAGACCACCCAGCGCGTGCGTGCCGCCTACCAGGACCAGTTCGGCCTGGGCCAGCGCACCCTGCTCGACGTGCTCGACAGCGAGAACGAGCTGTACAACGCCAACCGTCGCTACACCGAGGTGCGCTATACCGAAGAGTTCTCGATGTACCGGGTGCTGGCGACCATGGGCGAGCTGCTGAGCAAGCAGCGTATCTCGCTGCCGCCGGAAGCCATCGCCAAGACCGAAGTGCGCAACGAGGCGACATTGCCTGACATGCGTTAGGTTCTGACGAGACAAGGGACTTTTCGCCAGCGCCCATTTCCCGTCCACCGCGGCAGGAGTAGGCCATCGTGACCAGTATGCAAAGCGCGCAACCGCGCCTGGATGTTGATGATCCGTTGCTCGATGGCCTGCTGATCCTGTGCAAGCTGCATGGCTGCACGGCCAGCCGTGCCAGCCTGTGCAGTGGCCTGCCACTGGCCGAGCAACGCCTGGGCCTGGGCCTGCTGCCCCGCGCCGCCGCACGTGCCGGGTTGCAGGCTCGCGTGCTGCGGCGTGACCTGGACGCCATTTCCCCGCTCAACTTGCCGGTGCTGCTGATCCTCGATGACGGCCGCAGCGCCGTGCTGCAACGCTGGGGCGAAAACGGCCGGGCATTGCTGCTGCCCTGCGAGGCCGAGGGTGGTGAGCAGTGGGTCGAGCGCGAAGCCCTGGCGCAGGCCTACAGCGGCCAGGCCCTGTTCGCGCGCCCCCGGCATACCCTGGAGGATGTACGCGCGCCGCTGATCCCGCGGGTCAACGCCTGGTTCCGCGACACCCTGCGCCACTCCCGCTGGCTGTACAGCGATGCCCTGCTGGCCAGCCTGCTGATCAACCTCCTGGGCCTGATGGTGCCGCTGTTCGTCATGCAGACCTACGACCGCGTGGTCCCCAACCAGGCGCTGTCCACCCTGTGGGTGCTGGTCGCCGGCCTGTTCATCGGCACCGCCTTCGAACTGGTGCTGCGCATGGTTCGCGCCCACCTGCTGGACCAGGCCGGCAAGAAGACCGACCTGATTCTCTCCGCCACCTTGTTCGAACGCATCACCGGCATGAGCATGAAGGCGCGCCCGGCCACCATCGGCGGCTTCGCCCAGAGCATCCATGACTTCCAGGGGCTGCGCGAATTCCTCACCGCCGTGACCCTGACCAGCATCATCGACCTGCCGTTCGTGGCCCTGATGCTGCTGGTGATCGGCCTGCTCGGGGGCTGGCTGGTGGTGATCCCGCTGATCGCGTTCCCGCTGGCGGTAGGCCTGGCGCTGTTCATCCAGGTGCGCCTGCGCGACACCGTGCAAAAAAGCCTGAGCCTCGGCGCGGTGCGCCAGGCGCTGCTGATCGAGACCCTCGGCGGCCTGGAAACCCTCAAGGCGTGCGGCGCCGAAAGCGAACGCCAGTACCAGTGGGAACACACCAACGGCGCCATCGCCCGCCTCGACGCCCATGCCCGCAACCTGTCGTCGCTGGCCAGCAACGGCACGCTGTTCATCCAGCAGTTCTGCGGCATGGCGACGATCGTCGCCGGGGTGTACAGCATCATCGCCGGCAACCTCAGCGTCGGCGCGCTGGTGGCCAGCTACATGCTCGGCAGCCGGGTGCTCGCCCCGCTCGGCCAGATCGCTGGGCTGATCACCCGCTACCAACAAGCCCAGCTGACCATGCGCAGCACCGACGCCCTGATGAGCCTGCCCCAGGAGCGCGAGGCCGAGCACCAGGCGCTGGAGCACACCTCGCTGCAAGGTGGCATCACCATCAACCACGCCACCTTCCGCTATGCCGGGCAAACGGCGCCAGCCCTCAACGACGTCAGCGCCGCCCTCAAGCCGGGCGAGCGCATCGGTATCATCGGCCGCAGCGGCTCGGGCAAGAGCACCCTTGCCCGGCTGTTGATGGGATTCCATCACCCCGACGAAGGCCAGGTGCTGCTGGACAACCTCGACCTGCGCCAACTGGATATCAGCGACCTGCGCAGCCAACTCGGCTACGTGGCCCACGACCTGCCGCTGCTGGCCGGCAGCCTGCGCGACAACCTCACCCTCGGCGCACGGCACGTCAGCGACGCGCGCATGCTGGAAGTCGCCGAACTGACCGGCGTCAGCGAGCTGGCCCGCCAGCACCCGCAAGGCTTCGACCGCCCGGTGGGCGAGCGCGGCCAGCTGCTCTCCGGCGGCCAGCGCCAGGCCGTGCTGCTGGCCCGGGCCCTGCTGCTGGAGCCGCCGATCCTGATACTCGACGAGCCCACCAGCCACATGGACAACAGCAGCGAAGAGCAACTGCGCCAGCGCCTGCTGAACTGGGTGCCCGGCAAGACCCTGCTGCTGGTCACCCACCGCACCTCGATGCTCAGCCTGGTGGACCGGCTGCTGGTACTGGACAACGGCAAGATCGTTGCCGACGGGCCGAAGGATGCGGTCATCGACGCGCTGCGCAAGGGCCGTATCGGCGCGGCGCTGTAAACCAACACTGTTGAATCCCTGTGGGAGCGGGCCCCGGCCTGCATCGGAGGTAGAACATGCCCATCAGCCACAGCGTGCGCAGCTACCTCCAGGGCGGCGACAGCCGCGCCGAACGCGACTATATGCCAGAGTTGGCCGGCGCCACCCTGCAGGAGTCGCCCAGCCTGTCGCGCCTGACCGTGTGGCTGGCGGCGATCCTGCTGCTGGTGGCGCTGGTCTGGGCCAACTTCGCGGTGCTCGATGAAGTCACCGTCGGCGAAGGCAAGGCAATCCCGTCGAGCAAGGTGCAGGTGGTGCAGAACCTCGAAGGCGGCATCGTCACCGAGATCTTCGTGCGCGAGGGGCAGATGGTCGACAAAGGCGCCACCCTCCTGCGCCTGGATGACACGCGCTTCAAGTCGAACAAGGGTGAAAGCGAGGCCGACCGTTACGCCCTCACCGCGCAGGTGGAGCGCCTGTCGGCCGAATCCGAAGGCCGCCCCTTCGTGCTGTCGAGCGAAGTACGCGCCAAGGCGCCGCAGGTGGCCGAGGACGAGGCCGCGCTATACGAATCACGCCAGCGCCGCCTGACCAGCGAGAAGCAGACCCTCAATGAACAGCTACGGCAGAAGACTCAGGAGCTGGCCGAGTTTCGTTCCAAGGTCGACCAGTACCGCTCGGCGGTGGGCCTGTTGCAGCAGGAACTGGACATGTCCTCGCCGCTAGTGAGCAAGGGCGCCATCTCCCCGGTGGAGATCCTGCGCCTCAAGCAGCGCAGCGTCGAGGCGCGCGGCCAGCTGAACGCGACCAACCTGGCCATACCCCGCGCCGAAGCGGCGATCGCCGAGATCCGCAGCAAGATTCAGGAATCGGACGCAAGCTTTCGCTCCGACGCCGCCAAGGAGCTCAACGACAAACGCACCGAACTGTCGAAGATCACCGCCACCAGCATAGCCATCGACGACCGGGTCAACCGCACCACCGTGGTGTCGCCGGTGCGCGGCATCGTCAAGCTGCTCAAGGTCAACACCATCGGCGGCGTGGTGCAGCCCGGCAGCGACCTGGTGGAGATCGTGCCTATCGAGGACAACCTGCTGATCGAGGCCAAGGTACGGCCGCAGGACGTGGCGTTCCTGCACCCGGGGCAGACCGCAATGGTCAAGTTCAGCGCCTACGACTACACCATCTACGGCGGGCTCAAGGCCAAGCTGGAGCTGATCGGCGCGGACACCGTCACCGACGACAAAGGCAATGCGTTCTACCTGATCCAGGTGCGCACCGACAAGAACCACCTGGGGGGCGACAACAAGCCGCTGCTGATCATCCCGGGGATGGTCGCCACGGTGGACATCATTACCGGGCAGAAGAGCGTGCTGGACTATCTGCTGAAGCCGGTGATGAAGGCCCGGACCGAGGCGTTGCGCGAGCGCTGAGCGCGATCTGAATATCAGTGGGAGCGGGCTTGCCCCGCGATAAGGCCGGCACAGCCAACCGTTTGATCAACCCTGGCCGTGATTACGCTCGAAGGTTTCCGCGCCCATGGCTGCGATCTGCCCGTCGATCAACGCCTCGAACGGGCGCAACAACGCATCGAAGCCAGCAGGCGCTTCCAGCACGTTCAGCGCCTGCACGATCGCCTCGAGGGTTGATACGGCGCCTGGCTCAGGGGCCTTGCGCAACCGGTAGCGCGAAGGCAGGACTGCGCCCAGCGTCACCCGTGGCAAGGCTTCCAGCTGCGGGTTCAGGTAGAGCATCTTGCGTGCCTTGCGCCAGGTGCCGTCGGGTACGATCAGCAGCAACGGCAGATCATCACCCTGCCCGTATGCCTGCAGGACCTCTGCCTCATCACCTGGGAACAACAGCACCGGGCGATAACCCGGTGTCGTCAGCAAGGTCGCCAGGTCATCGAACACCTCGCCGATCCGCAACTCTGCATTCACTAACCCAAGGGCGGCCAGGCGAGCCGTGTTCAGGGCGTGGGCGGTTTCACTGGGGTGTTGCAACACGATCACGCGGGTACGGCTGTCCAGGTGCGGGATCAGTGGGCAGAGGCAATGGGCGAGCGGGCGCTGGCAGCGCTCGCAGCGAGGTCTGGGCATGGGGATCTCCGTTGGCGGAGGGATTTTGCCACAGGCTGGAAATTTGGGCCCGCTTTGCGGGCCTTTCGCCGGCAAGCCGGCTCCCACACCGACCGCGCAAACCTCAAGCCTTGCACTGTCCCTGTGGGAGCCGGCTTGCCGGCGATGAAGGCAACGGGCATCAGCGGTTGAACCGCTCCGCCAGGCTGTGCAGGTACTCCGCCATGCGCTCCAGGTCCTGACTGATCTCGGCGCCCTGCTTGGCCTGCCCCGCGCTCTCGTCGCACAAATGGGCGATGCGCACGATCTGCTGGTTGATATCCTCGGCCACATGGCTCTGCTGCTCCGACGCCGTGGCCATCTGCTGGCTCATGCCGGTGATGCGACTGATCGCCTGGGCGATCCCCGACAACGCCTCCTGCACCGCCTCGACGCTGTGCACGCTGTCGCTGGAGATCTGCTGCCCGCGGCTGGCGCTGGCCACCGCACGGTCGGCACCGGAACGCAGGGTGGAGATGATGTGGTGGATCTCCTCGGTCGAGGCGCGGGTGCGCTGCGCCAGCGACCGCACCTCGTCCGCCACCACGGCGAAGCCCCTGCCCTGCTCGCCGGCCCGCGCCGCCTCGATGGCGGCATTGAGCGCCAGGAGGTTGGTCTGCTCGGCAATCGAGGTGATCACATCCACCACGCTGCCGATGGACTGGGTCTGCTCGGCCAGGGCATTGACCGCCTGGCCGATGTCGCTGACCGCCTCGTTCATGCTGCCCATGGCGCGCAGGCTCTGCTGCGCCAGGTCGCTGCCCTGCTGGGCCAGTTGGTCAGCGTCGCTGGCGGCGTGGGCGGTGGTCTGCACGTTATGGGTCACCTGCTGGATGGTCGCCGCCATCTGCGCGATGGCGGTGGCCGACTGGTCGGTCTCGCTGCGCTGGCGGTCGAGCATCTGCGCCTGGGCATCGGACAGCCCGGCGGACTGCGCGGCCCGTGACTTGACCCCGACACCGGCATCCACCAGGCGGGTCAGCGCGGTCTGCAGGCGCGCCTCTTCGCTGATGATGGCCAGGTCTAGCTGGCCCTGCAGGCCGGGGTTGTCACTGTAGGTCAGGGCCACCAGCGGGCTGGTAAAGGCCTTGGGGTGCTCTTCGAGAGTACGGCGAATCGACTGGTTCTGCCGGTGCTCAACCACGTACCAGGCCGCCAGCAGGCTGGCCATCAGCCCCCCCAGCGCCGCATAGGGGGGAAACCACAGGTAGGCGGCGGCCGACAGCAGGCCCGCGCCGATCAGCGGCCAGCCATGGCCGATCCCATGCCCCAGGCGTGCTGCCAGCGGGACCGGCGAGCGCCCCGCCCGCAGACGGGCGTACAGCTTTTCCGCCCGGCGGATCTGCTCCCGGCTCGGCACCGAGCGCACCGATTCGTAGCCACTGATGCGGCCGTTCTCGTACACCGCCGTGACGTAGGCGCTGACCCAGTAGAAATCGCCATTCTTGGCGCGGTTCTTGACCACGCCCATCCACGGTTTGCCTTGCTTGATGGTGTCCCACATATGCCCGAAGACCGCCGGCGGCATGTCGGGATGACGCACCAGGTTGTGTGGCTGGCCGACCAGTTCGTCGTAGGTGAAGCCGCTGATGGCCACGAATGCGTCGTTGCAATAGGTAATGCGACTGTTCAGGTCGGTGGTGGAGATCAGCCGCTGGTCTTGGGGAAAGGTTCTTTCGTGCTCGGTGACGGGCAAATTCATGCGCATCGTTGGCGATCCCTTGCTTATCCAGATGAGTGGGAAAATCATCAAAGCAAGTAGATATTTAGCAGAAGGCCAGCATGCCAGCGGTCAAGTTTTGTAGAAAATTCGCCCGCCCTGACGGAATGTTCACAACGCGACAGTCCTCACCCTACGTTGAGCTGGCTCTTGAGCAGGTCGCGGAAGGTCTGGATCAACGATTCCCGGCTGCGGCCACGGCGGATGATCAGGGAAAACGGTGCCTGGTAGCCGAACGTGGCCGGCGACAGCACGCGCAGGTCGCCCTTGTCGACCCAGGCCTGGGCATAGTGCTCGGGCAGGTAGCCGATGTAGGCGCCGGAGAGAATGAGGATCAACTGCGCCTCCATGCTCTCCACGGTGGCCGCGCTGTGCTTGAAACCATGCCTGGCCAGCTCGGCCTGGCTCCAGTAGCCCCGTCCGACCATGCGCTGCTGGGTGATCACCGGCTCAGGAATGCGCCGCTCGCCGAACAGCGCGTGACGACTGCTGCAATACAGCCAGTGCTGCTCGCGGTACAGCGGCTGGTAGACCAGCCCGCTCATGCGCGAGGAGAACGCGCCGATGGCCAGGTCCAGGCGGTTGTCCTGCACCCCCAGTTGCAGTTCGTAGGGGCTCGATACCGACAGGTGCAGGTGCACCGCCGGGTGTTCCTGGCTGTAGGCGCCAATGGCCTCGGCCAGCGGCAGGGCGCTGTCGCCAACGGTGGAGTCGATCACCCCCAGGTTGAGGGTACCGCGCAGCTCGCCCTTGAGCGCCGCGGCGTACTGTTCGAAACCGTCCAGCTCACCGAGCAGGCGCAAGGTCTCCTGGTGGAACAGTTCACCCTTGCTGGTCAGGCTGAAGCCGCCCCGGCCACGGTGGCAGAGCACGATGCCCAGGGCGCTTTCCAGCTGGCTCATGTAGGTGCTGATCGCCGAGGTCGACAGGTTGAGGTCACGCTGGGCGTTGGCGAAACCCTGGTGGCGCACCACGCTGGCGAAGATGCGCAGCAGTTTCAGGTCGGGCAGCGATGAAGCCATGGTGCAGGGTCCGCAGGGTGGAAATCGCCAGAGTCTAACTCGGTTGCCGGCCGATAGTTCAGAGAATCCTGAAGTAAGTATTTGTCGGTAGCGATTCTTCCCGACCACTACCTTGCGCAGACTGCGGCGAAATGTCCCTGCCCGCCAGCATGACCAGATGATCCAGGCGCGCGGCGGCACAGGTTCGAACAAACAGAACAATCGACCGACTAATGAGGCCCACCGTGGACAAGATTCTCCACCAACCACTGGGCGGCAACGAAATGCCGCGTTTCGGCGGCATCGCCACCATGCTTCGCCTGCCCCACCTGCAAAGCGCCGAAGGCCTGGACGCCGCGTTCATCGGCGTGCCGCTGGACATCGGCACCTCGCTGCGTTCCGGCACCCGCTTCGGCCCGCGGCAGATCCGCGCCGAGTCGGTGATGATCCGCCCCTACAACATGGCCACCGGCGCCGCCCCGTTCGACTCGCTGTCGGTGGCCGACATCGGTGACGTGGCGATCAACACCTTCAACCTGCTCGACGCCGTGCGCATCATCGAAGAGGCCTACGACGAAATCGTCGAGCACAATGTCATCCCGCTGACCCTGGGCGGCGACCACACCATCACCCTGCCGATCCTGCGTGCCCTGCACAAGAAGCACGGCAAGATAGGCCTGGTTCACATCGATGCCCACGCCGACGTCAACGACCACATGTTCGGCGAGAAGATCGCCCACGGCACCACCTTCCGCCGCGCCGTGGAAGAAGGCCTGCTCGATTGCGACCGAGTGGTGCAGATCGGCCTGCGCGCCCAGGGCTACACCGCCGACGACTTCAACTGGAGCCGCCGCCAGGGCTTTCGCGTGGTGCAGGCCGAGGAGTGCTGGCACAAGTCGCTGGCGCCGCTGATGGCCGAAGTGCGCGAGAAAGTCGGTGGCGGCCCGGTTTACCTGTCGTTCGACATCGACGGCATCGACCCGGCCTGGGCGCCCGGCACCGGCACCCCGGAGATCGGCGGCTTGACCACCATCCAGGCGATGGAGATCATCCGCGGCTGCCACGGCCTGGACCTGATCGGCTGCGACCTGGTCGAGGTTTCCCCACCCTACGACACCACCGGCAACACCTCGTTGCTGGGTGCCAACCTGCTGTTCGAAATGCTCTGCGTGCTGCCAGGGGTGGTACGCCGCTGATACCTCATCGCTGGCAAACCGGTTTCCTGTGGAAGCTGGCTTGCCAGCGATGAAGACGTCACGACACCAGCATAGAAACACCCCCGGCAGGAGCCATTCGGGAGGGCCATAGAGGCCCGCCAACACAAGACAGAACCGCCGGGCGCCTTGCACCGTCCGGACGGCCGATCTCGCCATAATAAAGATAATCGGGAGACCCCCAATGGCCTTGGACATCATCGTTGTACTGATCTATGCCGCCGGCATGCTCGCGCTTGGCTGGTACGGCATGCGGCGCGCGAAGACTCACGAAGACTACCTGGTGGCCGGGCGCAACCTCGGCCCGACGCTGTACATGGGCACCATGGCCACCACCGTGCTCGGCGGCGCTTCCACCGTCGGCACAGTGCGCCTGGGCTATGTGCACGGCATCTCCGGCTTCTGGCTGTGCGCCGCCCTGGGCCTGGGGATCATCGCCCTCAACCCGTTCCTGGCCAAGCCGCTGCTGCGCCTGAAGATCTTCACCGTCACCCAGGTGCTGGAGCGCCGCTACAACCCGATGGCCCGCCAGGCCAGCGCGGCGATCATGCTCGCCTACGCACTGATGATCGCGGTGACCTCGACCCTGGCCATGGGCACAGTGCTGCAGGTCCTGCTCGACGTGCCCTTCTGGATGGCCCTGCTGTTCGGCGGCGGCGTGGTGGTGGTGTACTCGACCATCGGCGGCATGTGGTCGCTGACCCTGACCGACATCGTCCAGTTCGTGATCAAGACCGTGGGCCTGATGTTCATCCTGCTGCCGGTGTGCCTGTACAAGGCCGGCGGCTGGGATGCCCTGGTGGCCAAGCTGCCGGCGGCCAGCTTCAGCTGGACCACCATCGGTTGGGACACCATCATTACCTACTTCCTGATCTACTTCTTCGGCATCCTGATCGGCCAGGACATCTGGCAGCGCGTGTTCACCGCCCGTGACGAGAAGGTCTGCCAGCGCGCCGGCACCACCGCCGGGGTCTACTGCGTGCTATACGGCCTGGCCTGCGCACTGATCGGCATGGCCGCCCACGTGCTGATGCCGGACCTTGCCAACCCGAACAACGCCTTCGCCGAGATGATCAAGGGCCAACTGCCCGAGGGCATCCGTGGCCTGCTGATGGCCGCCGCCCTGGCCGCGATGATGTCCACCGCCAGCGCCGGCCTGCTGGCCGCCTCGACCACCCTGACCGAAGACCTGCTGCCAAAACTACGCGGGGGCAAGCAGTCGAGCCTGGGCATTAACCGCCTCTTCACCCTGCTCACCGGCCTGGTGGTGCTGGGCATCGCCCTGGCGGTGAACGATGTGATCAGCGCCCTGACCCTGGCCTACAACCTGCTGGTGGGCGGCATGCTCATCCCGCTGATGGGGGCGATCTTCTGGAAACGCGCGACCACCGCCGGCGCCATCGCCAGTATGACGCTGGGCTTCGCCACCGCGTTGTTCTTCATGTTCAAGGACGGCCTGGATGCCAATTCGCCGATCTACTACAGCCTGGGCATCGGCCTGCTGAGCTTCGTGCTGGTCAGCCTGGCATCACGCAAGCCGGTGGCAACGGTGAACCTGGCCTGACCATTTCCAACCTCATTGTCGGCAAGGTAGCTTCAATGCACAGAAGCACCTTGTCGGCGAAAGTCCTACTCGCGAAACCGGCGACCACTCGCCCTATATAACAGATCGATCTAAAACTCTCACATCCTGCCCCGGTCACTACCTAAGTGCCCGCCTTCGCGGCACACCCTCCCCAACGGCAAAACCGGTAAGGACTTATGTGCGGATTAGCAGGAGAGTTACGTTTCACCCCCATCGACCAAGCGCCTCGCCCGGCGGACCTCGCCGCGGTGGAGCGCATCACCCACCACCTGGCGCCCCGTGGCCCCGATGCCTGGGGTTTCCATAGCCAGGGCTCGATCGCCCTTGGCCATCGGCGCCTGAAGATCATGGATTTATCCGACGGCTCGGCACAACCCATGGTCGACAATGACCTGGGCCTGGCCTTGGCTTTCAATGGCGCGATCTACAACTTCCCCGAGCTGCGCCAGGAACTGCAGGACCTGGGCTACCGCTTCTGGTCGGATGGCGACACCGAAGTGCTGCTCAAGGGCTACCACGCCTGGGGCGCGGCACTGCTTCCCAAACTCAACGGCATGTTCGCCCTGGCCATCTGGGAGCGCGACAACCAGCGCCTGTTCCTGGCCCGCGACCGCCTGGGCGTCAAACCTCTGTACCTGTCGCGAAACGGCGAGCGCCTGCGCTTCGCCTCGACCTTGCCGGCGCTGCTCAAGGGCGGCGATATCGACCCGGTGATCGACCCGGTCGCGCTAAACCACTACCTGAACTTCCACGCCGTGGTGCCCGCGCCGCGTACCCTGCTGGCCAATGTGCAGAAGCTCGAGCCCGGCACCTGGATGCGCGTCGACCGCCATGGTGAAGTCGAGCGCCAGACCTGGTGGCAGCTGCACTACGGCCCGAACCCGGACGAGCGCGAACTCGACCTGGAAGGCTGGACCAGCCGCGTGCTCGACGCCACCCGCGACGCCGTGGCCATCCGTCAGCGCGCGGCGGTGGATGTCGGCGTGCTGCTGTCCGGCGGTGTCGACTCCAGCCTGCTGGTCGGCCTGTTGCGCGAGGCCGGGGTGGACGACCTGTCGACCTTTTCCATCGGCTTCGAGGATGCCGGCGGCGAACGCGGCGACGAGTTCCAGTACTCCGACCTGATCGCCCGGCACTACGGCACGCGCCACCACCAATTGCGCATCGCCGAGCACGAGATCATCGAGCAACTGCCGGCGGCATTCCGCGCCATGAGCGAACCGATGGTAAGCCACGACTGCATCGCCTTCTACCTGCTGTCCCGGGAAGTGGCCAAGCATTGCAAAGGCGTGCAGAGCGGCCAAGGCGCCGACGAACTGTTCGCCGGCTACCATTGGTACCCGCAGGTCGATGGCGCCGAAGATGCCTTCGCGGCCTATCGCAAGGCCTTCTTCGACCGCAGCCATGCCGAGTACCGCGACACCGTGCAGGCGCCTTGGCGGCTGGATAACGACGCGGCCGGCGACTTCGTCCGCGAGCACTTCGCCCGCCCCGGCGCGGCGGACGCGGTGGACAAGGCGCTGCGTCTGGACAGCACGGTGATGCTGGTGGACGACCCGGTCAAGCGGGTCGACAACATGACCATGGCCTGGGGCCTGGAAGCGCGCACGCCGTTCCTCGACTATCGCCTGGTAGAGCTGTCGGCGCGCATCCCGGCGCGCTTCAAGCTGCCTGACGGCGGCAAGCAGGTGCTCAAGCAGGCGGCGCGCCGGGTCATCCCCCACGAGGTGATCGACCGCAAGAAGGGCTACTTCCCCGTACCCGGCCTCAAACACCTGGAAGGTGCCACCCTGGGCTGGGTACGCGAGCTGCTGACCGACCCGAGCCAGGATCGCGGCCTGTTCGATCCGGCCATGCTCGACCGCCTGCTGAGTAACCCACACGGCCAGCTTACGCCCCTGCGCGGCTCCAAGCTGTGGCAACTGGCGGCCCTGAACCTGTGGCTCAGCGAACAAGGAATCTGACCGATGAAAGCCCATGAGATCGCCTACGGCCAGCGCTTGCTGCGCGGCCAGGCGCCATCCTACGAGCGTCTGCAGGCACGCCTGGCCGGTGATGGCAGCGAGCCTCACGACAGGCCACGGGCGCTGCACTGTGGCTGGGGACGGCTCTTGATCGGGCATACCTACCCCGATCCGCTCAGCCTGGCTGAAGACCTGCTGCAGGAGCAGGCGGGCGAGCGCGACATCGCCCTGTATGTCGCGGCGCCTCAACAGGTACTGGCCCAGGCGCCGCAGCAGTTGTTCCTCGACCCTTCCGATACCTTGCGCCTTTGGTTCACCGACTATCGTCCTGCACAACGAGTGTTCCGTGGTTTTCGCATCCGCAGGGCGCAGGGGCCAGCGGACTGGCAGGCGATCAACACGTTGTACCAGGCCCGCGGCATGCTGCCGGTCGACCCCGAGCTGCTGACCCCACGAGAACTCGGCGGACCGGTGTATTGGCTGGCCGAGGACGAGGACAGCCAAGCAGTGATTGGCAGTGTCACGGGCCTGGACCACAGCAAGGCTTTCGATGATCCTGAACACGGCTGCAGCCTGTGGTGCCTGGCGGTGGATCCTCAGTGCACGCGTCCCGGCGTCGGCGAAGTGCTGGTGCGCCACCTCATTGAGCACTTCATGAGCCGCGGCCTGGCCTGCCTCGACCTTTCGGTGCTGCACGACAACCGCCAGGCCAAGCGTCTATACAAGAAGCTCGGTTTCCGCAACCTGCCGACCTTCGCCATCAAGCGCAAGAACGGCATCAATCAGCAACTGTTCCTCGGCCCCGGCCCCGAGGCGACGCTCAACCCCTATGCGCGGATCATCGTCGACGAAGCGCTGCGACGTGGCATCGAGGTGCAGGTCGATGATGCCGCCAGCGGCCTGTTCACTCTCAGCCTGGGTGGGCGGCGGATCCGCTGTCGCGAATCGTTGAGCGACCTGACTAGCGCGGTGACCATGACGCTGTGCCAGGACAAGCGCCTGACCCAGCGCGCCCTGCACAATGCCGGCCTGCAGGTTCCGGCGCAGCAGTTGGCGGGCAACGCCGACGACAACCTGTCGTTTCTCGAAGAGCATGGCGCTGTTGTGGTCAAGCCGGTTGATGGCGAGCAGGGCCAAGGGGTGGCGGTCAACCTCACGACGATCGAGGAAGTCAGCAACGCCGTGGAACAGGCCAGGCGCTTTGACAACCGTGTACTGCTGGAAAGCTTCCATGCCGGCTACGACCTGCGCGTCGTGGTGATTGGCTTCGAAGTGGTGGCCGCGGCGATTCGCCATCCGGCTCACGTTATCGGCGACGGCAAGCACAGCATCCGTGCCCTGATCGAAGCGCAGAGCCGCAGGCGCCAGGCCGCCACGGGCGGGGAGAGCCGTATTGCGCTGGATGACGAGACCGAACGTACGCTCAAAGCAGAGGGCCTGGGTTACGACGACATCCTGCCCGCCGGGCAACGCCTGGCCGTGCGTCGCACCGCCAACTTGCATACCGGTGGCACCCTGGAGGATGTCACCGAGCGCCTGCACCCGGTGCTGGCCGATGCCGCCGTGCGCGCCGCCCGCGCCCTGGAGATCCCAGTGGTCGGCCTGGACTTCATGGTCCGCGATGCCGAGCACCCGGACTATGTGATCATCGAAGCCAACGAGCGCGCCGGGCTGGCCAATCATGAACCGCAACCGACGGCCGAGCGCTTCGTCGACTTGTTGTTCCCGCATAGCCGGGCTTTGGCCTGAAATCCATCGCGGGGCAAGCCCGCTCCCACGCAATCGCGTGGGAGCGGGCTTGCCCCGCGATGAGGCCCTCGAAACAAAGGAGTAATCCTGATGCCTGAGAAACACCCCGAACCTGACCTCGACTACCTCAAACGCGTTCTGCTGGAAATGCTCGCCATCCCCAGCCCCACCGGTTTCACCGACACCATCGTGCGCTACGTCGCAGAGCGCCTGGATGAACTGAACATCCCCTACGAGCTGACACGTCGCGGTACCATTCGCGCCACGCTGAAGGGCCGCCAGAGCTCGCCCGACCGTGCCGTTTCGGCGCATCTGGACACCATCGGCGCCAGCGTTCGCCAGTTACAGGACAATGGCCGCCTGGCCCTGGCACCGGTGGGCTGCTGGTCGAGCCGCTTTGCCGAGGGCAGCCGGGTCAGCGTGTTCACCGACACGGGCGTGTACCGCGGCAGCGTACTGCCGTTGATGGCCAGCGGTCACGCCTTCAACACTGCCATCGACCAGATGCCGATCAGTTGGGAGCATGTGGAGGTGCGCCTGGACGCCTACTGCACCACCCGCGCCGATTGTGAAGCACTGGGCATCGCCATCGGTGACTCCGTCGCCTTCGACCCCTTGCCTGAGTTCACCGAAAGCGGCCATATCAGTGCACGTCACCTGGACGACAAAGCCGGCGTGGCGGCGTTGCTGGCAGCGCTCAAGGCCGTGGTGGAATGCGGCCAGCAACCGCTGATCGACTGCCACCCGTTGTTCACCATCACCGAGGAAACCGGCTCGGGGGCCGCGGCTGCCCTGCCGTGGGACGTCAGCGAGTTTGTCGGTATCGACATCGCGCCGGTGGCACCGGGACAGGCGTCCAGCGAGCACGCGGTGAGCGTGGCCATGCAAGACTCGTCCGGACCTTACGACTACCACCTGTCGCGCCACCTGCTGAAACTGGCCGGTGACCGCGACCTGCCCGTGCGCCGCGACCTGTTTCGCTATTACTTCAGCGACGCCCACTCAGCAGTGACCGCCGGGCACGATATCCGCACCGCCCTGGTGGCGTTCGGCTGCGACGCCACTCACGGCTATGAGCGCACCCATATCGACAGTCTGGCGGCCCTCAGCCGGCTGCTCGGTGCCTACCTGCTGAGCCCGCCGGTGTTCGCCAGCGATTCACAGCCAGCCAACGCTTCATTGGAGCGCTTCAGCCACCAGCTGGAGCACGATGCGCAGATGGAAAGCGACACCAGGGTGCCGGCGGTGGACAGCTTGGTGGGCAACAAGGGCTGATAGCGATGTGCACAATCTGTAGGAGCGACGCTGCGCCGCTCCTACACAGACCTCCTACGCCAATCGACTGCGCATGACAGATGATTTCACGTAGCATGTGCTCATTCCCTTCACCACTGCGCAATCCCATGCTGATTCCCCACGACCAACTCGAAAGCGAAACCCTGACCCGCCTGATCGAGGATTTCGTCACCCGCGACGGCACCGACAATGGCGACGACACACCGCTGGAAACACGGGTGCTTCGGGTACGCCAGGCACTGGCCAAAGGGCAGGCGTTCATCTTGTTCGACCTGGAAAGCCAGCAATGCCAGTTGCTGGCCCGGCATGAAGTGCCGCGGGAACTGCTGGAGTAACGGCCCGTCAGGCCCGCTGCTTCTGTAGCTCCAGGGCCTTGATACGTTTGTAGACTTCTATCCGATGCACCTCAACATCTCGAGGAGCGCAGATGCCGAAGCGCACCTGGCCGTTCTCCACCGACATCACCTGAATCCTGATGCCGCCGTCAATGACGATGACTTCGCCCACTTCGCGTCCGATAACCAGCATGCTCCGTTGCCTCTCGCTCAAGGGAAAATCGGAGACTGCCTCGCCAGCTTTCGCCTACTCAATCCTTCGTCGCAGAAATAGACATTTCCTACTTGTGAAGGTAAAGAAAACCTACAGAAACTCTCTGATTAGTTAGCTTTACGCGACTTTGCCCGCATCTTGACCGCCATGTCCGCCATGTCATCGTATAGCCGCTGAGGCGCCTGACACTTGAGTTTCCAGGCCTGTCGCCCGGCTTCATGGGGAAGGATCAGGAACTCTCCAGCAGCCACCCGAGCATGGATGTACTCGGCGATATCGGCCGCATTGATCGGCGAGCCTTCCAATAGCCTGCCCACTTGCGCCTTCATCGCCGGATCTGGCCCACGGAACGAATCGAGCAAGTTGGTCTGGAAAAATGACGGGCACACCACATGCACCGCTACCTCCACCTGACGCAGCTCCACCAGCAGGCTCTCAGAGAGCGCCAATACGCCGGCCTTGGCCACGTTGTAGTTGCTCATGCCCGGCCCCTGCATCAGCGCCGCCATCGAGGCAATGTTGATGATTCGCCCGCGGCTGCGCTCGAGCTGTGGCAGGAACGCCTTGCAGCCCTTGACCACGCCCATCAGGTTGACCGCGATCTGCCAGTCCCAGTCCTCCAGGGACAGCTCGGCGAAAAAGCCACCAGAGGCCACTCCGGCATTGTTGACGATCACATCGACCCCACCGAACTTCTCCTCGCAAGCCTGGGCCAGGGCGGTAAGCTGGCTGTAATCGCGCACGTCGCAGCGTTGGGTGAAGCCGTCGCCACCCGCCTGGCGCACCAAGGCCAGGGTCTCGCGCAGCCCCGCCTCATTGACGTCTGCCAGGGCCAAATGCCAGCCCTCCCGGGCCCAGCGCAGGGCAATCTCGCGGCCAAGGCCGGAGCCGGCGCCAGTGATCATCATTCGGTTGTGCATGGTGCAGCGCCTTGAACAGTGGGAATGGCTGGAGTCTAGCCACAACACCCCGGCTGCCGGTACGGCATCAAACTGCTGAATACGGCGCCATCGGGCGGCAGGCCATTAAATCGCCAGGCAGGTGGATTGAATTTTTATCCAAAGGCACCGGTCGGAAACATTAAGCGGCTACCGCTATGCCCCAGCCCTTCCATAACGCAAGGACTTCGCCATGACCACGATACTCATCATCATCCTGATCCTGCTGCTGATCGGCGGCTTACCGGTTTTCCCTCACTCCCGCGCTTGGGGTTACGGCCCGTCCGGCATTATCGGGGTGGTACTGGTGGTCCTGTTGATCCTCTTGTTGCTTGGCAGGATATGAACCCGGTCTGGCATGAGGCTCATCCCTGAGTGAAACTGGCCAGATAGCGCTCCAGGTCTTGCATCACCGCATGCAAGGCCTGAGCATCTCGGCGCAGTCGTTCAAGATCCAAGGGCTCGCGGGCACAACTGCCTTCGAGCCGCTCGCAGGCGTTGATAAGGTCAACCGCGCGCAAGATGCGTGCGCCGCCCTTGACCCGGTGCGCCAAGACCGCCAGAGCCACTGGGTCCTCGGCTGAATCTGCCAGGCGGGTGAGATCATCACGGTTGCTGCGACGCAGGTCGGCGAGCACCGCCTCCAGCGCGCCCTGATCATTGTCCGCCAACTGTCGCAAATGCTCGAAATCGAACACCGCCTTGTCCGCGCACTGAGCCCCCAGACGCTTGCCCTGCTGCGCAACACTACCGCCCAGGGCGCCAATCAGCGCCTGCAAGCCTAGGGGTTTGAATAGGCAATCATCCATGCCTGCCGCACGGCATCGCCGTCGTTCGTCCGCCAACGCGCTGGCGGTGAGCCCGACCAACCGACACGCGGTCCGGCCCTTGCGTCGCTCATGCAGACGAATCGCCTTGGCCAAACCATAACCGTCGAGCCGCGGCATGCTGCAATCGCTGATGACGACATCGAAGTGCTCGTTCAACCACAGCCGTAGAGCCTGCGCTCCATCTTCGGCAACCCGCGCCTGATGCCCTAGGTAGTCGAGTTGCTGAGCCAACAGCAATCGATTCGCCGGATAATCGTCCACCACCAGCACGCGCAGCGGTACAGCATCCGAAGGGGCATCACTGCATGGCTCAACCACGGTCGCTGACGGATCCAGTGGGGGAATTGGCAGCTCCAGGTGAATTTGCGCCTGGGTGCCCCTGCCCAGCTCGCTGTTCAACTGCAAGTCACCGCCCATCATCTGGCACAAGCTGCGGCAGATGCCCAAGCCAAGCCCGGTACTGCAGCGCGGGGACTGGGACTGGTTGCTGGCCTGGCGAAAGGGCTGGCCCAGCTCGGCCAATTCGGCCTTGGCAATGCCGATACCGGTGTCCTCGACGATCAGGCGTACCACCAGGCGATCGCTGCGGGACTGAGCACAGACACTCACCTGTACCCGCCCCTGCGGGGTGAACTTGATCGCATTACTCAACAGGTTCGCCAACACCTGCCGAAAGCGCACCGGGTCAAGCAGCACCGGGCGGTCAACTTCTCCCTCAACAGTCAGATCGAGCCGCAATCCCTTGTCACGGGCCTGGTGGTCGAACCACTGGATAACCTGCGACACCTGTTGGCGCAGGCATGCCACTGCCGGCGTCAACTGCAACTCGCCCGCCTCGATACGGGTTACATCGAGGATATCGCCGATCAGCTCCTGGAGTCCCCGGGCAGCGTCAGCGGCCACCTCGATGGCCAAGTGATCGAGCACGCCCTGGCCCGCCTTGCGCTGGGCAAGTTCCAGCATGCCCAGAAGGGCATGCAACGGCGTACGGATTTCATGGCTCATGGCTGCCAGAAAATGCGTCTTGGCGTGGCTTGCTGCCTCGGCCCCTTGCTTGGCCCGCCGCAGCTGCACCTGCAGACGGCGTAGGTAGCGGATCCACAGCAGCGCCACCACCAATGCGACAAAAGCGCCGAGAAATCCCAGCAGCAGGTGAGGCCGGTACCGCTGCCAGGCACTGGCGGCAACGATCAGCGGACTGCGCCAGCGCCGGACCAAAGCATCGATTTCGCGTGGGGCAAGGTCGAGCATTGCCTTGTCAAGGATGCTCTGGAGATGAACCGTCCCCGGGCTGCTGGCGAACGCGAAATGCGCCGCTGGCAAGGCCAGACTGCTGATCCGCAGCCGCCCCGGGTACCAGCGCGCGACCAGCAAGCGGGCCTGGTCGAGGGGCAAAACGGCTGCCGCGACCCTCCCGGCGGCCACCGCGTGTACCGCCTCCAATGCGCCACTGACCGGTGACTGTACGACCCTCGGATACGCCTGGGCCAGCAACACCTGCGCCAAGCTGCCCTCCTCCAGTGCCAGCCGCCGCCCGTTCAGCTGGGCCAGCTCAGCTGGCCGGTCGGCGTGCCCCTGCATCACCAGTACATACGCAGAGCTCAGATAGCCTCGACTGAATCCCAGGCGCTCTCCACGCGCCGGGCTGTAGGGCAGGCCGGCAATCAGTTGTGCCTTTCCCATACGCACCTGCTCGACCATCTGTGCCGTAGTACCACCTGCTTCGACCTGAAACTCCAAGCCCGTTCGCCGACCAAGCAATTGCAACAGATCGAGGCTCAGCCCTTGCAGTTGCCCTTTACCATCGCGATAGCTCAGCGGCATCGCCTGTTCATTCACCAGGACCTTGATGCGTGGGTTTTCGGCTAGCCAGTGCCGCTCGGCATCGCTCAGCGGGATGCCTGGCGACCTGTGCACGGCAGCAGGTCGGGCGTGCCAACGCTCGTGAATATCCGCATGCTGATCACCAAGGCCGTCCAGTACCCGATCCACCAGGCCGATCAACGCCTTGTTGTCCCGGGCCATGGCAAAACCGACAGCCTGGCGGGCCAGGGCCGCATGGCCAATTTCCTCGGCACCGTTCCATTGGTTGCGGCCCAGGAGATAACGGCTTCCCAGCGTGCTGCCCAGATAAAGGTCGGCGTCACCCAAGGCGAGGGCCGCCAAGGCACTGAACGGCGAGGGATGAAGCTGGATTTCGGCCAAGGGGTACAACGCCTGAACCTGTTCACGCGGGCGGTATCCGTCGACCAGCGCCAACCTGAAGCTGGCGCCCCTGCTGACTCGTTCCCGCGCATGCTGCTGCGGGGCGACCAGCAAGGGGCGATCCTGAGCATAGGGCGCAGACAGATGCAAACCTGCCTCAAGCGCCTGCTGTGGGCTGACGGACCCGAGCAGGTCGATACTGCCTTGGCGCAGGGCAGCTGCCGCCTCGGCGAACGATGCAAACACCTGCAACTGCACTTCGAGGCGCAGTTGGCTCGCCAGCAGCCCGACGTAGTCGGCGGTGATGCCCTCGTAGGCCTGCCCTGTGGTAAGCATGTCGAACGGTGGATTGTCACGGGCGATCACGCCCAGGCGCAACTCGCGGTGCTCCCACAGCCAACGCAGTTCCTCGTTATCCAGGGCCGGCGGCGGCGTCTGTGGGGCGGGACGTGCATGCAATTGCACGGCCCCGCAAGTTGGCAGGTAGCTAAGCCCCCCCAGTATCCCTATCAGCAAGGCACGCAGGAACACGGGGACCGCGCTCAGATGAGCGCGTTGCGACGGGCGAAATCCGCCAGGTCGATCAACGAGCTGAGTCGCAGCTTTTCCAGCAGGCGAATCTTGTAGGTGCTGATGGTCTTGTTGCTCAGCAACATCGCCTCGCCGATGGCCTTGTTGCTATAGCCTCGCGCCAGGTGCTGGAGGACCATCAACTCGCGATCGGTCAAACTGGCGATGCACTGTGCCTCGGTTGCCTGCAGGTCGCGGCGGTTGACCGAGCTGAGCGCCACTTCGGGAAAGTAGCTGTAGCCTGACAGAACTGCGCGTACCGCTTTGCCGAGTTCATCGAGATCATCGGTTTTGGACACATACCCAACGGCCCCAGCTTGCATGCAGCGCAACGAGTAGGACTCGGCCAGTTGCGAGGTCAGCACCACTATACGGGTGAGCGTCCCCAGGGCCTTGATCCGGGCGATTACTTCCAGCCCGTCCAGGCCCGGCATGGCGATATCGAGAATCACCAGGTCCGGTGTCTGCTCACGGGCCAGGCGCACCGCGTCGATGCCATTGTCGGCCTGGCCGATGATCTCCAGGCGTTGCTGGCGCAGCAGCATACAGACAGTGCTGCGGATGAAAGGGTGGTCGTCGACCACAAGGGCTCTGTGCATAGCGTTTACCTCGCGCGCTACGTCAGCCGCTTAAAGCTCGGCGTCGAAGACAACGGTGACCTGGCCGGCATAATTACTGCCAGGGTGCTTGAGCATCGCTTGTACATCATTGCGTCCCACCTCGAAATGCAACTGGCCTGGTCGGTTCAGCGTTGGCATGGCGGCCTCGAACTGAAGCGCCGCGAAGCGGCCAGTAGGCAACTGCAGGCGTTCCACCGCCTGGCCCCGGTGCTGGATACCCGCAGGCAGACTCACGGCGACCTCCACGGCCACCTGTTCCCCTTCGTCACTGCTGATCGCGCAATGCGCGCCCATGTCGTGCTGGCAAAGCTTGTAGACCTTGAACGGGCCGGTGGACCACACCCTGAACGGCAGGTCGCGATAGATGCGCTGCGGCGCCTTGCCACCTGCCAACCAGGCCTGCCAGCCGTTCCTGGGCTCCAGCACAGCGCGATCAGAGCCGGGTGGAAACTCGAACATGAAGGCGTGCTGCACATCAAGTTCGAAATTGACGGTGAGGCTGTCACCACTCAGGTTGCTGACATCGTTACCAAAGTCGAAATCACCGCCCGGTCCGATGCGAAAGGTGGTGAAGCCCCGGTACTTGCCGGCCTTGAGCCGGTAAGGTGGCGGTATGTTCAGGTTGAAACCCACACTGAGTTCTTCCACGTCAGCCTGCATCACAGTGCCTGCGGGGGCATAGGTGCTACGCGACCAGCAAGCTCCAGGCGTCAGCGAATCACTGAGACGCCAAAGCACCCGAGCCCTGCCATCCCCCCAACCGCCGGACGCTCCACCACCGGAAACACATCCTCCGAGTATCCGGCTATAGGTTGGATTGCGATCGAGTCTTGCGCTCTTGGCAACCACGCTGAACAACGTCCACTCGAAGCTCATTCGTCGCGGCTCACCGGTTTCATCGTGGTAGACATCCACCTCACGCCGCCCGGGAAGCTGCAGGAAGAACTCGTCGCGCGGATCCGCCGCCTCCTGTACCGCTTTTTTCGTGAAGGTAATCGGCAAGTCGACCGTCGTGACCCCTCCGCACGTGGCAGGCCAGTACCTGCACACCCCACCCGGTGGGGTTGTGTTTTCGAAGCGACCTGATCCGCCACCCCGATACTGTGCGCTGATAGTCACTTCCAATGCGCTGGCCACTGGCATGACCCCGCACAGTACAATCGCCCAGCCCCAGCGCGCCCACCCTCGCTGTCTGGTGGAAGAAAAACGCACGATCATCCCTCCACCACCATTGCCTTGGCATTACCGCCCTCGATTAACTCGAGCTGATGCACCTTGCCGACCTGCCCATCGAACTGTCGGGTGCGACCCGGCAGGATGTGGTGTTTGGTGGCGGGCCCACATTTCTGCCCTGCGGCTTGGCACAGGCGAAAATGATCGAGCACGACCGTGGCATTACCCTGGTTCACGACCGTCAGTTGTCCGCCTGCGCGCCCTACGTGGGTCTGATAACGTGTCTCGGCAGGCCGGACGAACAACAGCGAGCCATATCCGGCCAGCAGATTGACCCCAGCCTTGAGGCTGTCACGGTACTTTTCAGCCTCCTGCTCATCCACCATGAAACCATCGCCCTGCTCCGGTAGCACCGGCACGAAGCGCAGACGGAAATAGCGCTCCTGCTCCCGTGAGCCACGGTAAAGCAGGCGTACCGCTTGCATGCCTTGGGCGGGTACGATCAGCCGCGCCGGGCTGGCGACCAAGCCGCGCTGCTCCAGTGGCAGCCCATCAGTGACAATTTCACGGGCAACGCCAGTTGCGTCATACACCAGTTCGGCGACGCTGACCTTGACGAACGCAGTGGTGTCGCCGCTGTTGCGTACCCGCTTGAGCAAGGTGCTCTTGTCACCGTCAATGTAGTCGTAAAGCGCGCCGACATTGAGCTCGGGGGCGGCACTGGCGACCAGGGGCAGCGTCAGCAGTGTCGAGGCCAGCAGGCGGAAAATATTCATGATGCGAACTCCGTGCGTCATTGACGGGAAAGTATTGATGGGGAGTGGCTCCGTGGCCATGGCCGAACCAGCGGGATCCTTCCCGCATGGCAACCTGAAACGTCCCAAACGGCAGTAGGCCTTTGCTCTGTGCAGGGCTATCACCTGAGATGCGTCTTACTGAACGGCTTAACCCTGCCCATTGCGTGCAACCGCTGCTTCGACCTGCGCCACCCCAGGCACACAACGTTGATCGCCAGCCAGCAGCACATCGTCCTCGCGCTCGAGGGTGTTGATGTCCAGGCTGAGCAGACACACCGCTCGCCCTTGTTGGCGAACCTCCAGGCTAGGGGTCGACTCGCTCATCTCGACCGCAAAGAAGCCATCGGTTTCGGTAACACTGCGGCTGGCGTGATTGATCACCTGGGCGCCGCGCATCGGCTTGCCATGCTCGTCAAACAGGCGCCCCAACACGGTAACGGTACGCAACACCCGCAGTTGACGGTATTCGATGCCGCCACGGTTGAGGTGATAGTCCAGGCTCGCGGGTTGGATGACGGCTGCGGTGCCCGCGCTGCCCTCGAAGTCGAACTGCACATGCCCGGCCTTGTAGGCTGCAACCGGGATCACGTTGCGCCCAGGCCGCAGGTTGGCGGAACCGCCATGGCGGTCGTCGGCGCGCAGCTTCAACCCGTCGATATCGGTCTCGACATCTACGATCAGCCCGGCCTGGTGCGGCAGGTACTGACCACTCATGGCCGCCTTGCCAGCTCCCACGGCCAACATGCTCTGCAGATTGAGGCCACCGTTGAAGTCGCCGCTGTAGGACGAACGCTGGATATAGGCGTCGCCGTGCACGACCTGGTTCTCGAACTGGGTGTCGCCGCCAAGCCCTGCGCCGTAGCGGTCCGCAGTGAGCGTAGCGCCGACGCTGCGCAGTGGGCCGATATCGACATCTTGCTGGTAGGCCAGCGAGGCGTTGAGGTCGCGACCACCGTCGCGCGAGGTGCGGCTGCCGACACTGGCGGACACACGCCGACCACTGCCGCCACCCAGACTCATGCTCAGGCTCAAGTTGACGCCGCGGCTGCGAGACTCGCCGGTGGCTGCCGTTCCTGGACGATCGAACAGCGACAACCGCCAGTTGGCATCGGAGCCCAGCAGCCGGCCATAGTACGACCACCCCAGGTCGAGACCGGTGCCGGCATTGGCGCCTTCAGCCTGCGACAGCCGCATGCTGACGGTATTGCGCGGATCGAGGCGATGGCTCAGCGACAGGGACGACTGCGTCTGGCGTGCCTGGAATGGCCGCGACGCTCCATCATCGAGGCGACGCCATTCAGGGCGCGCCAGCCAGGTTCGACTGTGGCTGGCAACAAACGAGCCACTGTCATAGGCATGGATCAGCTGGAAGTCGTAGCCGTTGCCCTGGCCTTGCGTCTGGAACAGGTTGGCGTAAAGCTTGAACCGCTCCCGCATGTCCCAGTCCAGCGAGGTGCCATACTGCAGGGCGTCATCGACGCGCTGCGCCGACAAGCCCAGGATCGCCCGCGGATGCAGCATGTAGTTGGCCAGCACGCCAGCGGCGAGGCTGTCGTCGTTGCCCCGCTCCCAGTTGCTCAACAACGTGCTCTGGCGCCCCAGGTACAGGTTGTAGCGCCAGGGCGCGTCGGTGCTGCGCCAGTTGCTGGGTTTGTAGATGAATTCCTGACTGCGCGAGGTTTCCTGGCCGTCTTCGACCAGGCGCACCTCGACTTCGTAGATGCCTCCGGGCAGCACTTTGGTGTCGAGGGCCTGCAAACCAGGCTGCACCGGTTGACTGTTGATCAGCACGCCATTGCGATAGACCTCGGCGACGGCTGGACGATTGGGGGTCACGTAGATCGGCGTGGCACTGGGTGCGCCAGTGTCGATAGTCAGGCTGTCGCTGCTGCCAAGCATCAGGCCAAGGGTGGTGTCAGCCCTGGAGCCCATCAACCGCGGCTGGCGGGTCAAACCCTGGGCGCTGGGAGTGAAGTATCCCAGCCGATAGAACTGGTTTTCCACCAGGCGCTCGGCATACAACTGGTCGACCCGATGGCGCGTGCCCTGGCGGCTGTCGCTGCCCCGGTCGAGCTGGCCGTCGGCCAAGGTGGTCCAGTTGCCCACGCTGCCCTGGCCCTGCAAGGCATAACGACCACTGGTGGCATGGCCGTCATTGACCAGGTTGAGCTGGTTGCGCAGCAGCAGCCCATAGCTGCCCTGCTCCGGCTGACGATGAAAACGTTCACTGACATCGGAGATCTCGGCCTGGTCGGTCAATAGCGACAGCTGCGAGTTCACCAGGCTGTAGTGCACCGCGCGCAGGCCGTCGGGGCAATCGGCGCGACAGTCCCCCAACGGACGGCCGTCAATCAGGCGCTCGCGCCAGCGGCGGCGCAGGCTTTCCGGTTCACGGCTGTCGAGGGTATCGGTGAACTCCAGCAGTTGCACGCGCTGATCGCGACTGAGCACCACCATGGCATCACCGAGGTAGCGCCCATCGAGGTCGACCCGGACTGCCAGCGGCACATCAAAAAAATGTGCTTCGAACTCGCGCGGCAGGCCATCGAGGGCACCAAGTGCATTGCCGGCGGCCTGGCTGGCGGGCGAATGGACGGCCAGCCAGGCCGGCAACAGCAACCAGCGGCCCATGGCCGCCAGGGTGGAATGATTGGTCATGAGGCGTCGCTTGCAGGCAATACCCACCCGCCCCTCGGCGGGAGCCGAGGGTCAGGGGGAACAACGGATGAACGAAGAGAGAGGACTCAGGGTGCGGCGGTTTCGAAGATCATGCTCACCAGGCCCTGGTAGTTGCCCGGCACATAACCACTAGCTGGCGCAGGCTGGGCCGCCACCTCGAAGCCAATGATCGCGCCCGGTGCCGCCTGGGTGGCGCTGACGACTTCGGCAGGGGTGGTCTGCAACACGGTGTCGCCGACCTTGACGTCGAGGCCGATGTTTTCGGTGCCACTGGCGATGACCGCCGGCGAAACCAGATAGGCGGTGATCGGGCCCACAGTGCTCTTGACCTGCAATTCCTTGCGGATCGGATCGAGCTTGGCCTGATACGAGTTCCAGGCCATTTCCTGCGGGTCGTTCATCCAGTTGCCGCCCACCGGTTCGACGAAGAAAGCGTCGGTCGGCACCTGGGCAGTCACCTGGACCTGCTTCTCGATCGGGTCCACCGCAAAAGCGGAGCCCGCGAAGAACATGGCCAGGGGAAGGGCGAGTAACGTACGTTTCACGAATCTGATCTCCTTGAAGTGGTCAATGCCTGCCGGCGCATGGCCAGCGGGTGAGGAGAAGTATTGGTGAATACGTCACGACGATGACTAAGACCGTTCCGAGCGAGCCTAAGAAATTTCCTAGCGGCAAGTCATGTCACAAGCCTGGAAGCACAATGCCCCGGCATTGGCCGGGGCATTGTGTGTTCCGCGCGAGGTATCAGTGCGAGACTGCGCCACTGGCCCCCAGGCCGGTCTGCGAACGGACGAACTGCGGGAAGAACAGTGCACGTTCGTTCTCGGCTGCCTTGGACTTGTCGGTGACCGAGAAGAACCAGATACCGGCGAAGGCGATGATCATGGAGAACAGCGCCGGGTACTCGTAGGGATAGATGGCTTTCTCATGACCGAGGATCTGCACCCAGATGGTCGGGCCGAGGATCATCAGGCCCACCGCGCTGACCAGGCCCATCCAGCCGCCGATCATGGCGCCGCGGGTGGTCAGTTTCTTCCAGTACATCGAAAGCAACAGCACCGGGAAGTTGCAGCTGGCGGCGATGGAGAAGGCCAGGCCGACCATGAAGGCGATGTTCTGCTTCTCGAAGAGGATGCCCAGGCCGATCGCCAGCACGCCCAGGGCGACGGTGGTTATCTTCGACACGCGGATCTCGTCCTTGTCGTTGGCCTTGCCCTTGCGCCAGACGCTGGCGTACAGGTCATGGGACACCGCCGAGGCACCAGCCAGGGTCAGGCCCGCGACCACCGCGAGGATGGTGGCGAAGGCCACTGCCGAGATGAAGCCGAGGAACACGCTGCCACCTACCGCGTCGGCCAGGTGTACCGCTGCCATGTTGTTGCCGCCGATCAGGGCGCCGGCGGCATCCTTGAAGTCGGGGTTGGTGCTGACCAGCAGGATCGCGCCGAAGCCGATGATGAAGGTCAGGATGTAGAAGTAACCGATGAAACCAGTGGCGTAGAGCACGCTCTTGCGGGCTTCCTTGGCGTCACTGACGGTGAAGAAGCGCATCAGGATGTGCGGCAGGCCGGCGGTGCCGAACATCAGCGCCAGGCCCAGCGAGAAGGCCGAGATCGGGTCCTTGACCAGACCACCCGGGCTCATGATCGCCTCGCCCTTGGCGTGTACCTTGATCGCTTCGGAGAACAGGGTGTTGAAGTCGAAGCCGACGTGCTTCATCACCATCAATGCCATGAAGCTGGCGCCGGACAGCAACAGCACCGCCTTGATGATCTGCACCCAGGTGGTGGCCAGCATGCCGCCGAACAGCACATACAGGCACATCAGGATACCGACCAGGATCACTGCGACATGGTAGTCCAGGCCAAACAGCAACTCGATCAGCTTGCCGGCACCGACCATCTGCGCGATCAGGTAGAACGCCACCACCACCAGCGAACCGGAAGCCGACAGGGTGCGGATTTCCTTTTGACCGAGACGATACGAGGCAACATCGGCGAAGGTGTACTTGCCCAGGTTGCGCAGGCGTTCGGCAATCAGGAAGAGGATGATCGGCCAGCCGACCAGGAAGCCAATGGAGTAGATCAGGCCATCGTAGCCCGAGGTGAACACCAGGGCGGAAATACCCAGGAACGAGGCTGCCGACATGTAGTCACCGGCGATTGCCAAGCCGTTCTGGAAACCGGTGATCTTGCCGCCGGCGGCATAATAGTCCGCCGCGGACTTGTTGCGCTTGGAGGCCCAGTAGGTAATACCCAGGGTGAAAGCGACGAAGGCCACGAACATGGCGATGGCAGCGACGTTCAGCGGTTGTTTCTGCACCTCACCGGTCAAGGCATCGGCGGCCCACACGGCGGGTGCGAAGGCACCGCAGGCCAGGACGGCCAGGGTTTTGGCGTGTCGGATCATTGCTTGGCCTCCTCGAGGATCGCCTTGTTCAACTCGTCGAATTCGCCGTTGGCGCGGCGGACATAGAGCGCGGTGAGCACGAATGCCGAGAGGATCAGCCCGACACCGAGGGGGATGCCCCAGGTGATCGACGAGCCGGCGCTGAGCTTGGCACCCAGCACATGCGGGCCATAAGCGATGAGGAGGATGAAGGCGCAATAGAGACCGAGCATGATCGCCGAGAGAATCCAGGCGAAACGCTCGCGCTTGGTGACCAGTTCCTTGAAGCGCGGACTGTTCTGTATCGATTGGTAAATGCTGTCGTTCATTGTTTTTGTCCTAGCAGCACAGATTAGGGAGAACCCGACTCCACTTTATTCTGCCGATGGACGCCAACCAGACGACCTTAGTCTTAGATGCAACGGTGTTTTGCAAAATTTGCAACAACCGCAAACGCATCGCGGGCAAGCCCGCCCCCACGATGCTTGTGGGAGCGGGCTTGCCCGCGATTCTTCCAGCGCTTACTTGCCGGTCCACTCCTTGACCCGCTCCGGATGCTTGGCCACCCAGTCCTTGGCTGCCGCCTCGGGCTTGGCGCCTTCCTGGATCGCCAGCATCACCTCACCGATCTCATCCTTGGACTGCCACTGGAACTTCTTGAGGAACTCGGCAACTTCCGGAGCCTTGCTCGCCAATTCCTTGCTGCCGATGCTGTTGACCGTCTCAGCGGCGCCATACACGCCTTTTGGATCCTCGAGGAACTTCAGCTTCCATTTGGCGAACCTCCAATGCGGTACCCAGCCGGTCACGGCGATGGATTGTTGTTTAGCGTAGGAGCGGCCCAGCTCCGCAGTCATCGCCGCGCCGGAGCTGGCGGTCAGCTTGTACCCGGTCAAGCCGTAGTCCTTGATGGCCTGATCGGTCTTGAGCATGACCCCGGAGCCGGCATCGATCCCGACGATCTTCTGTTTGAAGCTCTGATCGGTCTTGAGATCTTCGATACTGTTGGCCTTGACGTACTCGGGGACGATCAGGCCGATCTTGGCGTCCTTGAAGTTGGGGCCGTAATCGACCACGTTGTCCT
This sequence comes from Pseudomonas sp. PONIH3, assembly GCF_002934345.1. Classification (NCBI taxonomy): domain Bacteria; kingdom Pseudomonadati; phylum Pseudomonadota; class Gammaproteobacteria; order Pseudomonadales; family Pseudomonadaceae; genus Pseudomonas; species Pseudomonas sp. PONIH3. Next base: position 5,357,494 of record NZ_CP026386.1, on the reverse strand, counting down.
TGTTCTTGGTCCAGTACTCGCCGTGGGTCACCGGCAGCCAGGCCGAGAGCATGGCATCGAGCTTGCCGGTGGCCACGCCCTGCCACATGATGCCGGTGGCAACGGCCTGCAGCTTCACGTCATAGCCGAGTTTCTGCCTGATCACTTCGGCGGCCACGTTGGTGGTGGCGACGCTGTCGGACCAGCCATCCACGTAACCGATGCTGACTTCCTTGGCCATTGCCTGCGCAGTACTCATGGCCAAAACCAGGGCGGTACTCACGCCCAGGAAACGTCGCATTCTTGTAATAGTCGCCATCAAAGCATCCCTCGTCAGGTCTTGGAGATTGCATCATCGACCTGCCTGCGCCTGCGACCTGCTCTGGCAGCGACGTTCAGCGAGCGATCAGCGACAGCACTGTGCCATTAGCGTCACCCAGTCAGGGCAGCCTGCGCGATCCTTGCATGCCAAATGCTTGGCGCCGGGCTACTATCACGGGTCCCAGGGGCCGCGCAGTAGCCCCAGCTCCCGAATACGACGATGGACCGCCCGATGTTGCGCACGCTCTACCTGTTCGCCAGCCTGCTCGCCTTCCTCTTTCTCGCCGCCCTCTGGTATGGGCTCGGCAGGCCCGTGCACCTGCCCGATGCCGCTAGCCCGACGCACAAGCTGCAGTGCGCCTCTTACACCCCCTTCGACAAGGACCAGTCGCCCTTCGACCAGCCGTTGCGCCTGCGCCCGGCGCGCATGGATGCCGACCTGGCGTTGCTCAGCGAGCGTTTCCAGTGCATCCGTACCTACTCGATGACCGGCCTCGAGGCGATCCCGGCGCTGGCGCGCAAGCACGGGCTGAAAGTGATGCTCGGCGCCTGGGTCAACGCCAACCCGCTGGACACCGACAAGGAAGTAGAGTTGCTGATCGCCGCGGCCAACGCCAACCCCGACGTGGTCAGCGCGGTGATCGTCGGCAACGAGGCGCTGCTACGCAAGGAAATCACCGGCGAGCGCCTGGCCGGCCTGATCGCCAAGGTCAAAAGCCAGGTCAGCGTGCCAGTGACCTATGCCGATGTCTGGGAGTTCTGGCTGCAGCATCCCCAGATCGCACCGGCGGTGGATTTCCTGACCATCCACCTGCTGCCCTACTGGGAGGACGAGCCCCGCGGCATCGATGCGGCGCTGGCCCATGTCGCCGAGGTGCGCCAGGTATTCGGCAACCGCTTTGCGCCCAAGGACATCCTGATCGGTGAAACCGGCTGGCCCAGCGAGGGCCGCCAGCGCGAAACCGCCGAGCCGAGCCGGGTCAACGAGGCCCGCTTCATCCGCGGCTTCGTCGCCCTGGCCGAAGCCAACGGCTGGCGCTACAACCTGATCGAAGCCTTCGACCAGCCGTGGAAGCGCGCCAGCGAAGGCGCCGTGGGCGGCTACTGGGGGCTGTACGACGCCGACCGCCAGGACAAGGGCGTGCTCGAAGGGCCGGTGAGCAACCTGGCACTGTGGCCACACTGGTTGCTGGCCAGCGTGGCCCTGATGCTGGCGGTCCTTGCCCTGGCCGGGCGTCCAGCCGACCAGCGCGCCACCTTGCTGCTACCGTTGCTCGTGGCCCTGGGCGCCGGCTGCCTGGGGTTGTGGGGGGAGCTGGTTCGCACCAATGCCCGCTTTGCCGGCGAGTGGTTATGGGCATTCGCCCTGGCCGGGCTGAACCTGCTGGTGCTGGCCCACGGCGCACTGGCGCTGGCCCGGCGTGATGGCTGGCGCCAGCGGCTGTTCGCCTGGCTCGAGGCGCACGCAGGCTTATGGTTGCTGGCGGCAGGGTTCGCGGGGGCGGTGAGCATGCTGGCGATGGTATTCGACCCCCGCTATCGCAGCTTTCCCAGCGCTGCGTTGCTGCTGCCGTCGCTGGTCTATCTGTTGCGACCAGTCCCGGCGCGGCGAGCCGAGGTGGCCCTGCTCGCCTTCATCGTGGGTGCCGGGGTGGCGCCACAGTTGTTCCGCGAAGGGCTGCAGAACCCGCAGGCGTGGGGGTGGGCGGTGGTCAGCGTATTGATGGTCGGGGCGTTGTGGCGCAGCCTGAGGTTGCGCCCGGCGTGAAACCCAGCGCGAGGACTTCGTCCTCGATTCGCCGGCAAGCCGGCTCCCAAAGATAAGCGTGTCAGACCTTGTGGGAGCCGGCTTACCGGCGAGGGCCGCCCAGCGGCCGCGCATTTACCGCACCAGCCGCAACCCCGCCAGCACCAACGCAAACACCGCGATGCTCGCGGTATACAGCACCAGTGCCGGCCCCCCAAACACCAACGCCAGCACCGCCAGCCACCAGCCGCCCCGCCCCGGCCACAACTGGCAGACCAACGCCAGGCCCAGTGCCGCCCAGGCCATTACCTGAAAGTGGATTGCCAACCCGAGCAATGATCGCGCCTGGCATTGCCAGGTATCCCCTGACGCACTGCACAACCCGACCCACCGGGCATCCTCCATCAACCCATAACGCACGCCATAGCTGGCCGCCAGCCACAGGCCCAGGCACGCCAGCAGGACATAGAGTGGCCACGTACGAGACATCCGGTTCTCCAACAGCGGTAATGGAAACGCTGCATGATCCCCCAGCGCAGTGCTGAAAGGCAAAATCATGGCCTAGCAGCTATGTTGCACAAGACAAACGTTGGCTGGCGCGGCAACATCTGGTGCGACGAACGACAGGGCGACGGGCAACTTTGTACAGTCTGCAGTGGTCCTAGCCTGCGTAATGCACGACCTTGCGTTTTCCTTGGGGGACTACATGCTTCGATCTTTGCGCCTCGCCGCCCTGCTCGGCGGCCTGCTCATGGCTGCGGCCGCCTCGGCGCGGGATGTCGATGCCGCGAGCTACGGTTACCCGTTGACCAACCCGTTCGAGGCGACCATCGCCACCACGCCGCCGGAAAAGCGCCCGACGCTGCCCAGCGACGATGACATCGACCAGGCCGACTACAGCCTCACCCTGCGCCCGGAACGCGAGTTCACCCTGCCCGACAACTTCTGGTCAGTGAAGAAGCTGCGCTACCGCCTGGCCAGGCAAGATCACGAAGCGCCGCTGATCTTCCTGATCGCCGGCACCGGCGCGCCCTACTCCAGCAGCATCAACGAATACCTGAAGAAGCTGTTCTACCAGGCCGGCTACCATGTGGTGCAGCTGTCCTCGCCCACCAGTTGGGACTTCATGAGCGCCGCCTCGCGCTTCGCTACCCCTGGGGTGTCGAGCGAAGATGCCAAGGACTTGTACCGGGTCATGCAGGCGGTGCGCGCCCAGCAGGCACGCCTGCCGGTCAGCGAGTATTACCTGACCGGCTACAGCCTGGGTGCATTGGACGCGGCGTTCGTCAGCAAGCTCGACGAAACCCGCCAAAGCTTCAAGTTCAAGCGTGTGCTGCTGCTCAACCCGCCGGTCAACCTTTACACCTCGATCACCAACCTGGACAAGCTGGTGCAGACCCGGGTCAAGGGCATCGACCGCAGCACCACTTTCTATGAACTGATGCTGGAAAAGCTCACCCGCTACTTCCAGGACAAGGGCTATATCGACCTCAATGATGCGTTGCTCTACGACTTCCAGAAGTCGCGGGAGCACCTGTCCAACGAGCAGATGGCCATGCTCATCGGCACCTCGTTCCGCTTCTCGGCCGCCGACATCGCCTTTACCTCCGACCTGATCAACCGTCGCGGGCTGATCATTCCGCCTAAATTCCCGATCACCGAGGGCAGCAGCCTGGAACCCTTCTTCAAACGGGCCCTGCAGTGCGACTTCGACTGCTACCTGACCGAGCAGGTGATCCCGATGTGGCGCGCGCGCACCGACGGCAACAGCTTGCTGCAACTGATCGACCAGGTGAGCCTGTACGCCTTGGAGGACTATCTGCGTGACAACCCGAAGATCGCCGTGATGCATAACGCCGACGATGTGATTCTCGGCCCAGGCGATATCGGCTTCCTGCGCCGGGTATTCGGCGAACGCCTGACGCTCTACCCCCATGGCGGCCATTGCGGCAACCTCAACTACCGCGTCAACAGCGACGCCATGCTGGAGTTCTTCCGTGGTTAACAGACTGCTGCTCGTCACCGCCCTGCTCGCCAGCGGCTGCGCCCTGGCCGAGGAAGTCGCGCCACGTGCCAGCGTGGTCGAGGCCGACAAGACCGAAACCCTCACCGTGGAATCGGACGGTTTCGTCGACCCGCTGCGCGAACTGAAATTCAATCCCGGCCTGGACCAGCGCGAATTCGAACGCTCGACCCTGGCCGCGCTGAACATCTATGACCCGCTGGAGTCGCTGAACCGGCGCATCTACCACTTCAACTACCGCTTCGACCAATGGGTGTTCCTGCCGGTGGTCGACGGCTACCGCTACATCACCCCCAGCTTCGTGCGCACCGGGGTGAGCAACTTCTTCAACAACCTGGGTGATGTGCCCAACCTTTTCAACAGTGTGCTACAGCTCAAGCCTCAGCGTTCGGCACAGATCACCGCCCGATTGATGTTCAACACCATCATCGGGGTCGGCGGCTTGTGGGACCCGGCGACCAAGATGGGCCTGCCTCGGCAGAGCGAGGACTTCGGCCAGACCCTGGGCTTCTACGGGGTGCCGGACGGACCGTACCTGATGCTGCCGATCTTCGGGCCGTCGAACCTGCGCGACACCACCGGGCTGGTGGTGGATTACGTGGGGGAGAAGGAAATCAACTACCTGAACGTGCCCGAGACCGCCAGCGACCACCCGGAACTGACCGTCCTGCGGGCGGTGGACAAGCGCTACACCACCAACTTCCGCTACGGGCAGACCAACTCGCCGTTCGAGTACGAGAAGCTGCGATACGTGTATACCCAGTCGCGCAAGTTGCAGATCGCCGAATAGTAAGCATGGGGCCGCTACGCGGCCCTTTCGCGGCGGGTCGTCGCCACGACGAGCCAGGGAAAGGCCATTACAGCGGCCCTCATATCCCCAGGAACTGGCACAGCTCCCGCTTCTTGGCCAAGGCATCCTTGCGCCCCAACTCGATCAGTTCGCTGCAATAGCTCGCCTCGAACAGCAGGTAGCTCAACACCCCTGCCCCGCTGGTCTTGGTCGCCCCCGGCCCGCGCAGGAACAGCCTCAGCGCCGCCGGTAGCTCGCGGCGGTGACGGGCGGCAATCTCGTCCAGCGGTTGGCTGGGCGCCACCACCAGCACCTCGATCGACGCCAACCCCAGGCGCCGGGCGTCCAGGTGCGCCGGCAGCAGATGGCTGAGATGGTTGAGCCGCTGCAGCAACTCGATATCGTCCTCGAGGCTGTCGATGAAGGTACTGTTGAGCATATGCCCGCCGATTTGCGCCAGGCTCGGTTGCTGGCCACTGAACACGCGCTGGGTCGGCAAGGGGGGCGACGGTCGCTGGGGGTTGCCGCTGACGCCGACCACCAGTACGCGACTGGCCCCCAGATGCAGCGCCGGGCTGATCGGCGCTGACTGGCGCACGGCGCCATCACCGAAATATTCCTCACCCAGGCGTACTGGCGCGAACAGCAGCGGGATGGCCGAACTGGCCAGCAGATGGTCGATGGTCAACGGCGTGGGTATGCCGATGCGGCGATGTCGTAGCCAGGGTTCGATGGTGTGGCGGCCCTGGTAGAACGTCACCGCCTGGCCGGACTCGTAACCGAACGCGGTCACGGCAATGGCGCGCAACTGATTGGCCGCCAGGGAGTGGGCGATGCCGTCCAGGTCCAGATGCTCGTGCAGCAGACCGCGCAGTGGGCGGCTGTCGAGCAGCGCCACCGGGACCTGGCCGCCAAGGCCCAGCAGGCTGTGGCCGACGAAGCGACTGGCCTGGCGGATCACCCCTGGCCAGTCGCTACGCAACACCAGGTGGCTGCGAAAGTTCTGCCAGAAGGCCGTCAGATGCTGTACCGACTCGGCGAAGCGGGTGGCGCCACTGGCCAGCTTGACCGCGTTGATAGCACCGGCGGAGGTGCCGACGATCACCGGGAAAGGATTGGCGGCGCCCGGCGGCAGCAGCTCGGCGATGCCGGCCAGCACGCCGACCTGGTAGGCGGCGCGGGCACCGCCGCCTGAGAGGATCAGGCCGGTGGTTGAGGTCATGCATCCTTCCTGGAGTCAGTGGTTGCCAGTACCGGCCTTATCGCGGGGCAAGCCCGCTCCCTAACGCTTTTTCTTGTCGTACAGCCGTGGTTCGCCTTCAGGCCGCGATTTGAAGCGCCGATGCGCCCAAAGGTACTGCTCCGGGCACTCGCGCAGCACACCCTCGACCCACTGGTTGATGCGCAGGCAATCGTCCTCCTCGGTTTGACCGGGGAAGTCCTCGAGCGGCGGATGCACCACCAGACGATAGCCGCTGCCATCTTCCAGGCGTTTCTGGGTGAATGGAATCACCCGCGCCTTGCCCAGCCGGGCGAACTTGGTGGTGGCGGTGACGGTGGCCGCAGGGATACCGAACAACGGCACGAAGATACTCTGCTTGATGCCGTAGTCCTGGTCCGGCGCGTACCAGATCGCACGGCCCTTGCGCAGCAGCTTGAGCATGCCGCGCACATCGTCGCGCTCCACCGCCAGCGAGTCGGCGTTGTGACGCTCGCGGCCGCGGCGCTGGATGAAGTCGAACAGCGGGTTGCCATGTTCACGGTACATGCCGTCGATGGTATGGACCTGGCCCAACAAAGCGGCGCCGATTTCCAGGGTGGTGAAGTGTACGGCCATAAGGATGGCCCCTTCACCTTCACGCTGGGCGGCCTGCAGGTGCTCGATACCTTCGATGTGAGCCAGGCGCGCCAGCCGGGCCTTCGGCCACCACCAGCTCATGGCCATCTCGAAGAAAGCGATGCCAGTGGAAGCGAAATTTTCCTTGAGCAGGCGCTGCCGTTCGTCGCCGGACAGCGCCGGGAAGCACAGTTCCAGGTTGCGCGCGGCGATGCGTCGGCGCTCACCCGCCAGCCGGTACATCACCGCGCCCAGGGCGCGCCCCAGCGCCAACAAGGCCCGGTACGGCAGCTGGGCGACCAGCCAAAGCAGGCCCAGGCCCAGCCACAGCCCCCAGAATCGCGGGTGAAGGAAAGAGGATCGAAAACGCGGGCGTTCCATTGAAGCTTCCGGCAAGACATGAGCCCGGCATTCTACATCGGTTGCGGGCAAACGGTCTTATCGCTATAAGTCAGGGCACTTTTTTCGCAACAAGCCGTCTATGCAGACCATGAGCACCAACCAGACACCCGACAACGCCCCCGTGTTCCAGCTCAAGGGCAGCATGCTTGCCATCACCGTACTGGAACTGGCGCGCAACGACCTCGAGTCCCTCGACCGCCAACTGGCGGCGAAGGTCGCGCAGGCGCCGAACTTCTTCAGCAACACGCCGCTGGTCCTGGCCCTGGACAAGCTGCCCCATGACGAAGGCGCCATCGACCTGCCCGGGCTGATGCGCGTGTGCCGTCACCATGGCCTGCGCACCCTGGCGATCCGCGCCAGCCGCATCGAGGACATCGCCGCCGCCATCGCCATCGACCTGCCGGTGCTGCCGCCGTCCGGGGCCCGCGAACGTCCGCTCGAGCCGGAACCCGAGGTGAAGAAGCCCGAGCCAGTCCCAGCGCCTCCACCTGCGCCGGCCGAACCCGAAGTGCGCCCGACGCGGATCATCACCTCGACGGTGCGCGGCGGCCAGCAGATCTACGCCCAGGGCGGCGACCTGGTGGTGACCGGCTCGGTCAGCCCCGGCGCGGAACTTCTCGCCGATGGCAACATCCATGTGTACGGCGCCATGCGCGGTCGCGCCCTGGCCGGTATCAAGGGCAATACCAAGGCACGCATCTTCTGCTTGCAGATGACTGCGGAAATGGTCTCCATCGCCGGCCAGTACAAAGTGTGCGAAGACCTGCGCCGCGATCCGTTATGGGGTTCGGGGGTGCAGGTCAGCCTGTCCGGCGACGTGTTGAACATCACCCGTCTTTAACGGATACTTGCCGGCATTTTTAGCGCAACTTTTTTCACGTTGCCGTTTTTCGTATTTGCAGGGACCCACGTCCCGTTTATTTAGGGGTGAAACACCTTGGCCAAGATTCTCGTCGTCACTTCCGGCAAGGGGGGTGTGGGCAAGACCACCACCAGCGCCGCCATCGGTACCGGCCTCGCACTGCGCGGGCATAAGACGGTCATCGTCGACTTCGACGTCGGCCTGCGTAACCTCGACCTGATCATGGGCTGCGAACGCCGCGTGGTGTACGACTTCGTCAACGTGGTCAACGGCGAAGCCAACCTGCAGCAGGCCCTGATCAAGGACAAGCGCCTGGAAAACCTGTTCGTGCTGGCCGCCAGCCAGACCCGCGACAAGGACGCCCTGACCAAGGAAGGCGTCGAAAAGGTACTGATGGAGCTCAAGGACCAGTTCGACTTCGTGGTCTGCGACTCGCCGGCCGGTATCGAGAAAGGTGCGCACCTGGCGATGTACTTCGCCGACGAAGCCATCGTCGTGACCAACCCCGAGGTTTCGTCGGTACGTGACTCCGATCGCATGATCGGCCTGCTGTCGAGCAAGTCGCGCCGCGCCGAACAGGGTGAAGACCCGATCAAGGAACACCTGCTGATCACCCGCTACCACCCCGAGCGCGTCGAAAAAGGCGAAATGCTTGGCGTCGAGGACGTCAAGGAAATCCTCTCGGTCGAACTGCTGGGTGTCATCCCCGAATCCCAAGCCGTGCTGAAAGCCTCCAACCAGGGCATCCCGGTCATCCTCGATGACCAGAGCGATGCAGGCCAGGCGTACAGCGACACCGTCGACCGCCTGCTGGGCAAGCCCAAGCCACTGCGGTTCATCGAAGTGCCGAAGCAAGGATTCTTCGCGCGCCTGTTTGGAGGCAAATAAACCATGAACCTTTTTGACTTCTTTCGTGGCAGACAGAAACAGAGCAGCGCGTCGGTAGCGAAAGAGCGTCTACAGATCATCGTGGCGCACGAGCGTGGCCAGCGCAGCACCCCGGACTACCTGCCTGCCTTGCAGAAGGAGCTGGTGGAGGTGATCCGCAAGTACGTCAACATCGGCAACGACGACGTACAGATTGAACTGGAAAACCAGGGCAGCTGCTCGATTCTGGAACTGAACATCACCCTGCCTGATCGCTGATCGCGCAGCTGGGTGTAATCATTGGGGCTGCTTTGCAGTCTATCGCCGGCAAGCCGACTCCCACAGACAACGCGGGACCCTGTGGGAGCCGGCTTGCCGGCGATGGGCCGCAAGGCGGCCCCAGTGCTTTCCGCCATTTCACCGAGACCTAGCAATGCCGCTGTCGAACATCCAGATCCTTCACGAAGACGCCGCCGTCCTGGTGATCAACAAGCCGACCCTGCTGTTGTCGGTGCCGGGTCGCGCCGAGGACAACAAGGACTGCCTGATCACCCGCCTGCAGGAAAACGGCTACCCGGAAGCCCTGATCGTCCACCGCCTGGACTGGGAAACCTCGGGGATCATCCTGCTCGCCCGCGACGCCGACAGCCATCGTGAACTGTCACGCCAGTTCCACGACCGCGAGACCGAAAAGGCCTATACCGCGCTGTGCTGGGGCCAGCCCGCGCTCGACAGCGGCAGCATCGACCTGCCCCTGCGTTACGACCCGCCGACCAAGCCGCGCCACGTGGTCGACCATGAGCAGGGCAAGCATGCCCTGACCTTCTGGCGCATCGTCGAGCGCTGCGGCGATCACTGCCGGGTCGAGCTGACGCCGATCACCGGGCGCTCGCACCAGCTGCGCGTGCACATGATGTCGATCGGCCACCCGCTGCTCGGCGACCGGCTGTACGCCAACCCCGAGGCGCTGGCGGCCCATGAGCGGCTGTGCCTGCATGCCTCGATGCTGAGCTTTACCCATCCGGTGTCCGGCGAACGCCTGAAATTCGAGTGTCCGGCGCCGTTCTGAGACTCGGGCCCGATCGCGGGGCAAGCCCGCTCCAACGCCTCGCGATAGGGCTGACACAATTTTTCGAGCATTTACGCTAAACTCGCGCCACTGCTGTCTGGAGTGACTTATGCGCGATGCCCTGAACGCCGGCCTGATCGAATTCCTCAAGGCCTCCCCGACGCCCTTCCACGCCACCGCCAGCCTCGCGCAACGCCTCGAGGCCGCCGGCTACCAGCGCCTGGACGAACGCGACAGCTGGGCCACCGTGCCTGGCGGCCGCTACTACGTGACCCGTAACGATTCCTCGATCATCGCCATCAAGCTCGGCAAGCATTCGCCGCTGATCGGCGGTATCCGCATGGTCGGCGCCCACACCGACAGCCCATGCCTGCGGGTCAAGCCGCAGCCCGAACTGCAGCGCCAGGGCTTCCTGCAACTGGGCGTCGAAGTCTATGGCGGCGCCCTGCTCGCCCCTTGGTTCGACCGCGACCTGTCGCTGGCCGGCCGGGTCACTTTCCGCCGTGACGGCAAGGTGGAAAGCCAGCTGATCGATTTCAAGCTGCCGATCGCGGTGATCCCCAACCTGGCGATCCACCTCAACCGCACCGCCAACGAAGGCTGGCAGATCAACCCGCAGACCGAACTGCCACCGATCCTGGCGCAGGTCGCCGGCGACGAGCGCGTCGACTTCCGCGCCCTGCTCACCGAGCAGCTAGCCCGCGAACACGACCTCAACGCCGACGTGGTGCTGGATTACGAGCTGAGCTTCTACGACACCCAGGACGCCGCGTTGATCGGCCTGAACGGCGACTTTATCGCCGCCGCCCGCCTGGACAACCTGCTGTCGTGCTACGCCGGCTTGCAGGCGCTGCTGAACGCCGAAGGCGACGAGACCTGCGTACTGGTGTGCAACGACCACGAGGAAGTCGGCTCCTGCTCGGCCTGCGGCGCTGATGGCCCGATGCTCGAGCAGACCCTGCAACGCCTGCTGCCCGATGGCGACGACTATGTGCGCACCATCCAGCGCTCGCTGATGGTCTCGGCCGACAATGCCCACGGCGTGCACCCCAACTACGCCGACAAACACGACGGCAACCACGGCCCCAAGCTCAACGCAGGCCCGGTAATCAAGGTCAACAACAACCAGCGCTACGCCACCAACAGCGAAACCGCCGGGTTCTTCCGCCACCTGTGCATGGCCGAGGAAGTCCCGGTGCAGAGCTTCGTGGTGCGCAGCGACATGGGCTGCGGCTCGACCATCGGCCCGATCACCGCCAGCCACCTGGGCGTGCGCACGGTGGATATCGGCCTGCCGACCTTCGCCATGCACTCGATCCGCGAACTGTGCGGCAGCCATGACCTGGCCCACCTGGTGAAGGTGCTCGGCGCCTTCTACCGCAGCCGCGAACTGCCCTGACGGCCAACCCGCTCCCACGCGGACCTGTGGGAGCGGCTTGCCCCGCGATCGGATCAGCACCTGCCCCCGGTCAATCCGCCTCGCTTGCAAAGCGCTATGCTTGATACATGGCCCCCAAAACAGAAGGATGCTGTCCATGTCATCGCCGTTCCTGTCCCTGTTCGTGCCGGTGTTCCTGTTCCTGATGCTGCTGACCATCGGTTTCAGCCTGCGCGAACGCAATGTCGGCGTGCTGATGATGTGGATCGGCACCCTCGGCATTTTCGGCCTCACCTGCTGGAAGATCCTCGAGAAACTGCCGTCGTAAACCTCTACACTCGGGCAAACGTTTGACCTGAGGTAGATTTCCCGGTGCCAGCCCTCCTGCGTTGCATCACGCTGCTGTTCCTGTTGCTCGTCACGCCAGCGCACGCCGCCGGCCTGCCAGGCCTGCTCGGCTCCAGCACGCCCGCCCAGCCCGAAGCCAGCGAGCCCTTGGGCAAGTCCCTGGACGAGGTGATCAAGAACCTGGAAAACGACCAGCAACGCGCCAAGCTGCTGGCCGACCTGAAAAAGCTGCGCGACGCCACCCGGCAATCGCAACCCACCGTCGAACAGGGGGTGCTCGGCCTGATCGGCGGTGCCCTGCACGACTTCGAGAAACAGTTCAGCGGCGATGCCAGCCCGTTCAAGCGCTGGTCCCTGGAAATCGACCAAGCCCAGGACGAACTGGCCGCACTGGTGGTGCCGGTGCATCAATGGCCGGCGATCCTGTTTGGCTTCGCCGGGGTCATCCTGGTCTGGGGCCTGCTGGCCTATGCCTTCAACTGGATCGGCCACCGTGTGCGCCTGCGTTTCGGCCTGACCGAAGACCTGCCGCAACACCCGCGGACCTGGGACCTGGTGCGCTTTGCCCTGCGCAAGCTGGGGCCCTGGCTGGTGGCGCTGGTGTTCACCGTGTACCTGAGCTTCGCCCTGCCCTCCTCGCTGGGCAAGTCGATGGCCATGGTGCTGGCCTACGCGCTGGTGGTCGGCACCCTGTTCTCGGCCATCTGCGTAATTGCCTTCTCGCTGCTCGACGGCCCGCATCGCCACCGCGCCCTGCATATCCTGCGACACCAGGCGTTCCGCCCGCTGTGGCTGATCGGCAGCTTCGCCGCGTTCGGCGAGGCGATGAGCGACCCACGCCTGACCACCGCGCTGGGCAGCCACCTGGCCCATGCCCTGGCCACCTTGGCCAATGTGGTCGCAGCTCTGTGCACGGGGCTGTTCATCCTGCGCTTCCGCCGCCCGATCGCCCACCTGATCCGCAACCAGCCCCTGTCCCGGCGACTGACCCGGCGCACCCTGAGCGACACCATCGAACTGCTCGGCAGCTTCTGGTACCTCCCGGCGCTGATCCTGGTAGCGATCTCGCTGTTCGCCACCTTCGTCTCCGCCGGCGACACCAGCACCGCCCTGCGCCAGTCGCTGATGTGCACGGTGCTGGTGGTGGTGTGCATGGTGCTCAATGGCCTGGTCCGTCGCCACGCGGCAAAGCCCAGGCGCGCCAACAAGCGCCAGGCGGTCTATACCGAACGCCTGCGCAACTTCGGCTATGTGCTGGTGCACCTGTTCATCTGGCTGCTGTTCATCGAACTGGGCCTGCGCGTCTGGGGCCACTCGATGATCAGTTTCGCCGAGGGTGACGGCCATGAAGTCAGCCTGCGCCTGCTGGGCCTGGCCGGTACGCTGATAGTCGCCTGGCTGGTGTGGATCCTCGCCGACACCGCCGTGCACCATGCCCTGGTGCATTCGCGGCGCGGGCTGGCCAACGCCCGTGCGCAGACCATGATGCCGCTGATCCGCAACGTGATGTTCGTGGTGATCGTCATCATCGCGGTGATCGTCGCCCTGGCCAACATGGGCGTGAACGTCACCCCACTGCTGGCCGGTGCCGGTGTCATCGGCCTGGCCATCGGTTTCGGCGCCCAGTCGCTGGTGGCCGACCTGATCACCGGCCTGTTCATCATCATCGAGGACTCCCTGGCCATCGACGACTACGTGGATGTCGGCGGCCACCTGGGCACGGTCGAGGGCCTGACCATCCGCACCGTGCGCCTGCGCGACATCGACGGCATCGTGCACACCATCCCGTTCAGCGAGATCAAGAGCATCAAGAACTACTCGCGCGAATTCGGCTACGCGATCTTCCGCGTGGCCATCCCGCACAGCATGAACATCGACCAGGCCATCACCCTGATCCGCGAGGTCGGGCAGAAACTGCGCAACGACCCGCTGATGCGCCGCAACATCTGGTCGCCGCTGGAGTTGCAGGGGGTAGAGAGCTTCGAGTCGGGCTCGGCGATCCTGCGGGCGCGGTTCAAGACCGCGCCGATCAAGCAGTGGGAGGTGTCGCGGGCGTTCAACCTGGCGTTGAAGCGCCAGCTCGATGAAGCGGGGTTGGATCTGGCGACGCCACGGCTGTCGGTGCAGGTGGTGACGGCTGGCGGAGGGGCAATGGCTCAGAGCAACGTTTCCAGCTAGATCGCATCGCGGGGCAAGTCGCATCGGCGCACCGCGATGTTCACCCTACCCAGCCTCGGCGCGAATGCGGATCGCATCGTGACGCCAGTATTCCAGGTCGCAGTCGATCAGGTGCCCATGCTGGTCGCTGTTGACCCGGGTGATATGCAACCCGGGGCTGCCAGCCGACACCTTCAAGGCAGCCGCCGCCTCGGCCGGCAACGCCGTCGGCAGGATTTCAAAGCACACCTGCCCATAGTGAATGGCGTATTCCCGCGCGTAGATCTCGGTCAGCGACCGCGCCAGGTCCAGCTCGAGGATCCCCGGGAAGTAACGCGGGTTGAGATAGTGCTCGGCATACAGCACCGCTCGCCCATCGATCCGGCGCAAACGGCAGATCCTCACCACGCTGGACAACGCCGGCAGGCGCAGGCGCGCACAGATCGACGCAGAGGCCGGCTGCAGGCGCGCAGACAGTAACTCAGTGCTCGGCACCCGCCCCTGGTCGCGCACCATCGCATGGAAATGGCTGCGCTCGATCAGGTCGTAGGTCAGCCGCTCGGGCGCGACGAACCAGCCACGGCGCTCCTCGCGGTAGATCAGGCCCATGGCCTCGAGCTGCACCAGCGCCTCGCGCAGGGTGATACGCGTGGTGTCGAACACCTCGCTGAGCCTGCGCTCGGCCGGCAGCTTGCCGCCGGGTGCCAGCAGGCCGTGTTCGATCTGCTCCTGCAGCGCATGGCAGATAGCTGTTACCGCGCGCGGTGGCGTCGCTTGCATCAAAGGTTACCTATCTGGACTAGTCCAGCTCCGAAACGGGGCAGTTGGAGCGTAGTGCAAGCCTAGGCACAGCTGATGAACATCCTGTGACACAGGCGCCACAGGGCACTTGCCAGATCTGCCAGATCCGCGCCAGCCCACGCGAATCAAGGCTTTCGATCTGGTCTACGCTGTAGTTCCAGGGCCTTGGGCCTGCCACCCGCCCCCGCCCCTTACATCAAACTGTCACGCAACAGGCCTACCTTGGCGCAAGGTTTGCTGACCTAGACCAAGGGGTCGCAAGCACCGCTTCAGTTCATAACAACGAATGCAAGGCACCCACCAAAGGAGCTTCGGATGAAAAAGTTGTTCATGGCGTCACTGCTCGGTTCGGCCATCGCTTTTTGCACCTCGGCCATGGCCCAGGACCTCAAGGCCCTTGAAGACGCCGCCCGCAAGGAAGGTACGGTCAACAGCGTGGGCATGCCCGATGCCTGGGCCAACTGGAAAGGCACCTGGGAAGACCTGGCGAAAAAATACGGCCTCAAGCACAGCGACACCGACATGAGCTCGGCCCAGGAAGTCGCCAAGTTCGATGCCGAGAAGGACAACGCCAGCGCCGATATCGGCGACGTCGGCGCGGCCTTCGGCCCGATCGCGGTCGCCAAGGGCGTGACCCAACCCTACAAGCCAAGCACCTGGGACCAGGTCCCGGCGTGGGCCAAGGACCAGGACGGCCACTGGGCGCTGGCCTACACCGGCACCATCGCCTTCATCATCAACAAGGACCTGGTGAAGGAAGAGGACCGCCCAAGCACCTGGCACGACCTGGAAAAGGGCAAGTACAAGGTCGCCATCGGTGACGTAGGCACCGCCGCCCAGGCCGCCAACGGCGTGCTTGCCGCCGCCATCGCCTACAAGGGCGACGAGAAGAACATCGAGCCGGGCCTGCAGCTGTTCACCAAGCTGGCCCAGCAGAAGCGCCTGTCGCTGGCCAACCCAACCATCCAGACCCTGGAGAAAGGCGAGGTGGAAGTGGGCGTGGTGTGGGACTTCAACGGCCTGAGCTACCGCGAACAGATCGACCCGAAACGCTTCGAGGTGCTGATCCCCTCCGATGGGTCGGTCATCTCCGGCTATACCACCATCATCAACAAATACGCCAAGCACCCGAACGCGGCCAAGCTGACCCGTGAATACATCTTCAGCGATGCCGGCCAGACCAACCTGGCCATCGGCCACGCCCGACCGATCCGTGCCGAACACCTGAAGCTGCCGGCGGATGTACAGGCCAAGCTGCTGCCCAACGAGCAGTACAAGGCCGCCCAGCCAATCAAAGATGCTGCGGCCTGGGAAGCGACCTCCAAGGCCCTGCCACAGAAGTGGCAGGAGCAGGTGATCATCGAGATGGAGTAAGCGCCATCCACCTCGTGGGAGCATCGGCGCACCGCCACTCCCACGAGGCCCCGTTTCCCCTGGAGCCAACATGTCACACAACGTCATCCTGGTCCTGCTCGACGGCCTCAACCACCAGGTGGCCCATCACGCCATGGGCCACCTGCACGCCTATGTCGAGGCCGACCGCGCCGCGCTGTACCGCGTGGAGTGCGAGCTGCCGTCGCTGTCGCGACCACTTTACGAATGCATTCTCACCGGTGTACCGCCAATCGACAGCGGCATCGTGCACAACAACGTCAACCGCCTGTCCAACCAGCGCAGCGTGTTCCACTACGCCCGCGAGGCCGGCCTGGGCACCGCGGCGGCGGCCTACCACTGGATGAGCGAACTGTACAACCGCTCGCCGTTCGACCCGCTGCGCGACCGCCACACCCACGCGCCGAAGCTGCCGATCCAGCATGGCCTGTTCTACTACGCCGACCACTACCCCGATTCGCACCTGCTGGCCGACGCCGAATACCTGCGCCGTCGCCATGCGCCGAATTTCCTCCTGGTGCACCCGATGAACATCGACGACGCCGGCCATCGCCATGGCCTGGACAGCAGCCAGTACCGCAACGCCGCGCGCAGCGCCGACATCCTGCTGGCCGACTACCTGCCGCGCTGGCTCGAGGAGGGCTACCAGGTGCTGGTCACCGCCGACCACGGCATGAACAACGACCGCTCGCACAACGGCCTGCTCGCCGAGGAGCGTGAAGTGCCGCTGTTCGTGTTCGGTGAAGCCTTCAGCCTCGACCCTGCGGCCAAGCCGCTGCAGACCGAGCTGTGCGGCACGATCTGCGAACTGCTCGGCGCCGCCCACGACAAACCGGTCTGCCGGGAGCTGCTCAAGTGAATGCAAGCCATCGCGGCCGCTACCTGGCCCTGCTCTGCCTGCTGCCGTTCGCCGTGTTCTTCATCATTTTCCAGATCGCGCCGCTGGCCTGGGTTGCGATAAACAGCCTGCAAAGCGAGAGTGGCTGGGGGCTGGCCAACTTCAGCAAGATCTTCGCCTCGAAGTTCTACCTGCAAGCGTTGCAACGCAGCCTGGAGATCAGCTTCTGGTCGAGCCTGTTCGGCATCGTCATCGCCACGTTGGGCGCCTATTCGCTGCGCCAGGTCGACTCGAAACTGCGCGACTTCGTCAGCGCCTTCGCCAACATGACCAGCAACTTTTCCGGCGTGCCCCTGGCGTTCGCCTTTATCATCCTGCTCGGCTTCAATGGCGCGCTCACCCTGCTGCTCAAGCAGATGGGGCTGCTCGGCGACTTCAGTATCTACTCCAAGACCGGCCTGATCCTGGTCTACACCTACTTCCAGATCCCCCTGGGCGTATTGCTGCTCTACCCCGCCTTCGACGCCCTGCGCGAAGACTGGCGTGAGTCCGCCGCGCTGCTGGGCGCCAACCATTGGCAGTTCTGGCGGCACATCGGCCTGCCCGTGCTTACCCCGGCGCTGCTTGGCACCTTCGTCATCCTGCTGGCCAACGCCTTGGGCGCCTATGCCACCGTCTACGCCCTGACCACCGGCAACTTCAACGTGCTGCCGATTCGCATCGCCGGTCTTGTCGCCGGCGACATCAGCCTCGACCCGAACCTGGCCAGCGCCCTGGCGATGGTGCTGGTGGGCCTGATGACCGTGGTCACGGTGGCCCATCAATGGCTGCTCAAGAGGAGCTACCATGCGCGCTGAAAACAAACGCGGCGGGCTCTACCACCGCGCGGTGGTCTACCTGCTGTTCCTCATCCTGCTGCTGCCACTGGCCGGCACCCTGCTCTATTCGCTGGCCACCAGCTGGTCGGCGACCCTGCTGCCCAGCGGGCTGACCATCAAGTGGTATGTGGCACTGTGGAGCGAACCGCGCTTTCTCGCCGCCTTCGGACAGTCGCTGCTGGTGTGCGTGGGCGCGCTGGTGCTGTCTGTGGTGCTGATCCTGCCGCTGTTGTTCGTGGTCCACTACCACTTCCCCAAGCTCGACGCCTTGATGAACGTACTCATCCTGCTGCCCTTCGCGGTGCCGCCGGTGGTGTCCGCGGTGGGCTTGCTGCAACTCTATGGCAGCGGGCCGATGGCCATGGTCGGCACGCCGTGGATCCTGATCGGCTGCTACTTCACCATCGCCCTGCCGTTCATGTACCGGGCGATTACCAACAACCTGCAGGCGATCAACCTGCGCGACCTGATGGACGCCGCGCAACTGCTCGGCGCCAGCACCTGGCAGGCGGCGTTCCTGGTGGTGCTGCCGAACCTGCGCAAGGGCCTGATGGTGGCGCTGCTGCTGTCGTTCTCGTTCCTGTTCGGCGAGTTCGTGTTCGCCAACCTGCTGGTGGGCACCCGCTACGAGACCTTGCAGGTGTACCTGAACAACATGCGCAACAGCAGCGGCCACTTCAACAGCGCCCTGGTGATCTCCTACTTCGCCTTCGTGCTGGTGCTGACCTGGGTTGCCAACCGCCTGAACAAGGACAAGACCTGACATGAGCTTCGTCAGCGTACAGAAACTGCAAAAGAGCTACGCCGGCAGCCCGGTGTTCGAGAACATCGACTGCCAGATCGAACGCGGCGAGTTCGTCACCCTGCTCGGCCCCTCCGGCTGCGGCAAGTCCACGCTGCTGCGCTGCATCGCCGGGCTGACCCCGGTGGACAGCGGGCGGATCCTGCTCGACGGCCAGGATATCGTGCCGTTGAGCCCGCAGAAGCGCGGCATCGGCATGGTGTTCCAGAGCTACGCACTGTTCCCCAACATGACCGTGGAACAGAACGTCGCCTTCGGCCTGCGCATGCAGAAGGTCAAGGCCGACGAAAGCCAGGCACGGGTGCGCGAGGTACTCGACCTGGTCGAGCTGGGCAGCTTCGCCGGGCGCTACCCGCACCAGCTGTCCGGCGGCCAGTGCCAGCGCGTGGCCCTGGCCCGCTCGCTGGTCACCCGCCCGCGCCTGCTGTTGCTCGACGAGCCACTGTCGGCGCTGGATGCGCGTATTCGCAAGCACCTGCGCGAACAGATCCGCGCCATCCAGCGCGAGCTGGGGCTGACCACCATCTTCGTCACCCATGACCAGGAAGAAGCGCTGACCATGTCAGACCGCATCGTCCTGATGAACCAGGGACGCATCGTCCAGAGCGGCGATGCCGAAACCCTCTACACCGCGCCCGTGGACCTGTTTGCCGCCGGCTTCATCGGCAACTACAACCTGCTCGACGCCGACAGCGCCAGCCGCCTGCTGCAACGCCCGGTGGACGCGCGCCTGGCGATCCGGCCAGAGTCGATCACCCTGAGCCTGAACGGCGAGCTGGATGGCGAGATCCGCAGCCACAGCCTGCTGGGCAACGTGATCCGCTACCGCGTCCAGGTACGCGGCGTGGAACTGGTGGTGGACGTACTCAATCGTTGCGCCAGCGATCTGCACGCGGACGGACAACGGGTATCCTTGTCGATCGACCCCACGGCGCTACGGGAAGTGGCCTAAGGAGATTCAACGCATGGCACTGGCAATTTTCGATCTGGACGAAACCCTCATCCACGGCGACTGCGCGTCGTTGTGGAGCAAGCAGATGGCCCGACTGGGCTGGGTCGATGGCAAGAGTTTCCTCAAGCGCGACCATGAACTGATGGAAGCCTACGGCAAAGGCCACCTGCAGATGGAGGACTACATGGCCTTCAGCCTGGAGCCGATCGCCGGGCGCACCCTGGAAGAGGTGGAGCACCTGGTCGAGCCCTGGGTCGAGGATGTGATCGAGCCGATCATCTACGGTGATGCGTGCCGCTGCATCGCCGAGCACCGCCAGCGTGGCGACAGGGTCCTGATCATCTCGGCCAGCGGTGCTCACCTGGTCGGCCCGATCGCCGCGCGCCTGGGCGTGGACGAATACCTGGCCATCGAACTGGAAGCGGTCAACGGCGTGTTCACCGGCAAGACCCACGGCGTGCTCACCTACCGCGAAGGCAAGATCACCCGCCTGCTGGAGTGGCTCGACCAGGAACAGGAAAACCTCGAGGGCGCGAGCTTCTATTCCGACTCGCGCAACGACCTGCCGCTGTTGCTGAAGGTGGATCACCCCCATGTGGTCAACCCGGACCCGGTGCTGCGCGAGCACGCGCAAACCAACGGCTGGCCCATTCTGAGCTGGTCTTGAGTATGATCGGGGGCAGCTGAACAGAACAACAAGGGTTGCCCCATGCGTGCCCTCGCCGCCCTCAGCCGCTTCGTCGGCAACACCTTCGCCCTGTGGGTGCTGGTGTTCGCCTGCCTAGCCTTCCTTCAGCCGCAGTGGTTCGTCGCCCTCAAGGTCGCCATCGTGCCGCTGCTGGGCCTGGTGATGTTCGGCATGGGCCTGACCCTCAAGCTCGACGACTTCGCCGCCGTCGCCCGCCAGCCTTGGCGGGTGGCGCTGGGGGTCATGGCGCATTTCGTGATCATGCCCGGGGTGGCCTGGCTGTTGTGCCAGCTGTTCCATCTGCCGCCGGAAATCGCCGTGGGCGTGATCCTGGTCGGCTGCTGCCCGAGCGGCACGGCGTCGAACGTCATGGTGTGGCTGTCCAGGGGCGACCTGGCACTGGCAGTGGCGATCGCCGCGGTGACCACCCTGCTCGCCCCGCTGCTCACCCCGGCGCTGATCTGGTTCCTCGCCTCGGCGTGGCTGCCGGTCTCGTTCATGGACATGTTCTGGTCGATCCTGCAGTTGGTGATGCTGCCGATCGTGCTCGGCGTGCTCGCCCAGCGCCTGCTCGGCGCCCGGGTGCACTTGGCGGTGCAGGTGCTGCCGCTGGTATCGGTGGTAAGCATCGTGATGATCGTCTGCGCGGTGGTGGCGGTCAGCCAGGCGAAGATCGCCGAATCGGGGCTGCTGATCATGGCGGTGGTGGTGCTGCACAACAGCTTCGGCTTCCTGCTGGGCTACCTGACCGGCAAGCTGTGCAAGCTGCCGCTGGCCCAGCGCAAGGCGCTGGCACTGGAGGTGGGCATGCAGAACTCCGGATTGGGCGCGGCCCTGGCGTCGGCGCACTTCTCACCCCTGGCCGCGGTGCCCAGTGCGCTGTTCAGCGTATGGCACAACATCTCCGGGGCTTTGCTGTCGACGTGGTTCCGGCGGATGAAGGAGCCTGCGCCCGAGGTTGAGAACATCGTATCTGCCAGAAATTGATGTTGCCTGACCCGGCCTCATCGCAGGCCTGCCGGCTCCCACACCGACCGCATGAAGCCAGCCATGCGCTAACCCTGTGGGAGCCGGCTTGCCGGCGATGAGGCAACCACCGATCCTTGAAACTTGCCCCAGCCTCGGCAAATGGGCACTATAGTGCGCACTGTGAGGACGGCCTCACGACGCTGTGCGTGAACATACCGGGGACGGCCCCATCTTTGATAACGATGGAGACTCACCATGTCCTGGATCATCCTGTTCTTCGCCGGCCTGTTCGAAGTCGGCTGGGCTGTCGGCCTCAAGTACACCGACGGCTTCACCCGCCCCCTGCCCACCGTGCTGACGGTCGGCGCCATGGTCATCAGCCTCGGCCTGCTGGGCCTGGCCATGAAGGAGCTGCCGCTGGGCACCGCCTATGCCATCTGGACCGGCGTCGGCGCGGTCGGCACGGTGATCGCCGGGATCATCCTGTTCGGTGAATCCATGGCGCTGATCCGCCTGGCCAGTGTCGCCCTGATCATCACCGGCCTGGTCGGCCTGAAGGTCAGCGCCAGCTGACCTTCCTCCGTTACCCCTAGCGAACGTCGCCGCGCAGCAGGCTCACCTGCTCGCGCAGCGCCTCGGGCTGCGCCGCCTCCACCGGGATGGCGGCGCCGGCCACCAGGGTCACCCGCGACCACAGGCGCTTGAAGAAGCCTTTGTTCGGGTCGCGGCTGAAGAAGCTGCCCCACAACCCCTGCAACGCCAACGGGATCACCGGCACCGGCGTCTCCTGCAGGATGCGGTTCACCCCGCCCTTGAACACATCGATCTCGCCATCCGCGCTCAGCTTGCCCTCAGGGAAGATGCACACCAGCTCGCCATCGGCCAGGTACCGGGCGATGCGGGCGAAGGCGCGCTCGTAGGTGGCCTCGTCCTCGCCGCGCCCGGCAATGGGGATGGCGCCCGCGGTGCGGAACACGAAATTGAGCACCGGCAGGTTGTAGATCTTGTAGTACATGACAAACCGGATCGGCCGGCGGATCGCGCCGCCGATCAGCAGCGCATCGACGAACGACACATGGTTGCACACCAGCAACGCCGCGCCTTCGTCGGGAATGCGCTGCAACTCACGGTGCTCGACCCGGTACATCGAGTGGCTGAGCAGCCAGATCAGGAAGCGCATGGTGAATTCCGGCACGATGCGGAAGATGTAGGCATTGACCGCGATGTTGAGCAGCGACACCACCAGGAACAGCTGCGGGATGCTCAGCTTGGCAAGGCTCAGTAGAACGATGGTGATGATCGCCGACACCACCATGAACATCGCGTTGAGGATGTTGTTGGCGGCGATCACCCGGGCCCGCTCGCCCTCCGCGGTGCGCGCCTGGATCAGCGCGTACAGCGGCACGATGTAGAAGCCACCGAAAATACCCAGGCCGACAATCGACAGCATGATCCACCAGGCCTGGCTCATGGCCAGCAAGGTCAGCCAGTCATGGGGCACGGCACCGACCGGGACATCCCCCGAGTGCCACCACCAGAGCAGGCCGAACAGGGTCAGGCCGAACGAGCCGAACGGCACCAGGCCTATCTCCACCTTGCGCCCGCTCAAGCGCTCGCACAGCAGCGACCCGACGGCGATGCCTACCGAGAACAGGGTCAGCACCAGGGTGACCACGGTCTCGTCGCCGTGCAGCCAGTCCTTGGCGTAGGCCGGGATCTGCGTGAGGTAGATCGCGCCGACGAACCAGAACCACGAGTTGCCAACGATCGAGCGCGATACTGCCGGGGTCTGGCCCAGGCCCAGGCGCAAGGTCAGCCAGGACTGCTTGAAGATGTTCCAGTCCAGCTTCATCTGCGGCGCGGCAGCAGCGGCGCGGGGGATCCAGCGGCTGGCCAGGTAGCCCAGCACCGCGGTGCACACCACCCCGGTGGCGGCCAGCACCGCGTACTGGTTGGAGGACATCAGCATACCGGCGCCGATGGTGCCGGCCAGGATCGCCAGGAAGGTGCCCATTTCCACCAGGCCGTTGCCGCCCACCAGTTCCTCCTCACGCAGGGCCTGGGGCAGGATCGAGTATTTCACCGGGCCGAACAGCGCCGAGTGGGTGCCCATGGCGAACAGCGCCACCAGCATCAGTTCCAGATGATGGGTGACGAAACCGGTCGCGCCGATGGCCATGATGACGATCTCGGCCAGCTTGATCGCACGGATCAGGCGGTCCTTGGCGAACTTCTCGCCGAACTGCCCGGCCAGCGCCGAGAACAGGAAGAACGGCAGGATGAACAGCAAGGCGCACAGGTTGACCCAGATCGAGCGGTCGCCTTCCAGGCTCAGCTTGTAGAGGATCGCCAGGATCAGCGACTGCTTGAACAGGTTGTCGTTGAAGGCACCCAGCGACTGGGTGATGAAGAACGGCAGGAAGCGCCGCTTGCCGAGCAGGGTGAATTGCGAGGGGTGACTCATCGTCCTTGTACCTGGTTGGGCTTTGTCATTGGAGGCACGCTCAGCGCCCGAAGCCACAAATCTGCACGGGAATGCACGATAAAGGCAAGCCCGTTGCCTAGCCTGGTCGCTAGTAGCGGCCAGCTCCTGATCGAACTGCATCGCCAGCTTGAGACGCCCAACCTGGAGTTCTCGCAGAACGGGCATCTGTGCCTGAGCTGCAACGACAACCCGCTTGGCTTCAAGCTGACTTGCGAGCTGACCCGCACGAGCGATTTCCGCTTGCTGATCGAGCACGGCGTGCACCTGCCGCAGCTCACCGTATTGCTCGACGCCGTGCACACACTGGCCGAGCAGCACGACGACAATTTCAATCTACCTACCCCGGTACAGATCCAGACGGAGCACTGACATGGACCTTTTCGCCCTTATCCTGCTGGCCGCACTGATCGGCGTACCGCTGATCGTCATCAGCCTGTACAACGGCATCGTCGGTAACCATAACCGCGTCAAACGCGCCTGGGCCAATGTGCTGACTTATGAGCGGCAGAAGACCAAGGTCCTCGATGCGCTGCAGGAGCAGGCTGGTCTGTACCGCGATCATGAGCAAAGCGTGCTGGCCGGGATCACCCGCCTGCGCAGCGCCATTGCCGAACTGCCTGTGGAAGCGGACGGCAAGATCCTGGCCAAAGCCGAGGGCGCCACCCGTTCGTTGCTCGGTGGGCTGCGCGTGGCCTTCGAGGCCTACCCCGAGCTCAAGGCCTCGGAGCTGATGAACAACCTCATGCGTGAAATTGCCGAGCAGCAAGAGAACGTCGGCGCGGCCATCGTGATTTTCAACGGCGAGGTGGAGCGCTTCAACAACAGCATCCAGATGTTCCCAGGGTCGCTGGTCAACAGCGTGATGAACAAGCATTCGGCCGTCACCCCATTCACCGATGACCAAGCCACCAGCGCCTTCGACTACACCCCTAACCTGTGAAGCCGCTCAGCGCTGGGCAATGCACGGCGACACGAACAGCTCGCCGCGCCAGGCCCCGCGCAAGGTTCGGCTGGCCACCAGCGCCCAGAGTATGGCCAAGGCCACCACCAGCACCTGGCCGAATACGCTGAAGAAACTCAACTGCAGCCAGCCCGCCAACTTCAGCGTGGCCAGGCAGTACACGCCAAGCGGGAAGGTGAACCCCCACCAGCCCAGGTTGAACGGCATGCCCTGGCGCATGTAGCGCAGGGTGATCAGCACCGCCGTCAGCAACCACCACAACCCGGCGCCCCACAGCACGATCCCGGCCACCAGCCCCAGCCCACGCGCCACCTCACCGAGACCGCCCAGGCCATTGGCGGCGAACACCGCTGGCGCATCGCCACCGAGCACCAGCATGCCCAGCGCGCCGGTACCGATCGGGCCCAGCGCCAGCCAGCTGGAGGCGGCCATGTTGGCCGGCGGCAGCTTGTGCAGGGCCATGCGCAACATGAGGATGGTGAGGATGCTGAACGCCACCGGCAGCGAAACCGCCCACATCACATAGCTGGTGATCACCACCAGGAACTGCCGGTGCGCATCCACCAGGTGCGGCGCCAACAGCCCGCCACTGGCGGCGGCGACCTCCGCAGCCACCACTGGCAGCAGCCACACCGCGGTCATCTGGTCGATGCTGTGCTCCTGGCGGGTGAACATCAGGTAGGGAATCGCCACGCCGCATAGCAGCGCCAGGCCCACGTCCAGCCACCAAAGCATTTCAACCCACGGCACCACGCCCTCGCCCCAGCGCGCCAAGCCGAATACCAGGGCACCGTTGAGGATGGTGGCCAGGCCCATGGGGATGGTGCCGAAGAACATCGACACGGTGGAGTGCGCGAAAATCCGCCGCGCCTCATCGAAGAACATTACCCAGCGGGCGCCGTACAGGACACAGAACAGGGTAAACAGGCCAATGGTCAGCCACCACAGGCCCTCGGCCACGCAGTCCAACCCCGGCACCTGGACCTGATGGAAGGCCAGCGCCAGCACGCCGGTACCCATGGTCGCGGCGAACCAGTTGGGGGTGAACTGGCGGATAACTTCGCGGGGGTGGGCCAACTGGCTGAACGGGCGCCAGGAAGGCGCGCGGGTCTGGGTGCATGGCATAAGCTGTCTCCTGCCCTTGTGTAAGGTATGAATATCTTATGCCTGGAAAGAATATCTATATAACGGGTAATTTCTCTATCTGTTATCGATTTCAAAGATATAGCAGCCCGGCCCGCACTTGACATATGCTTGACCGCTGACAATGACAAGGATCAGTCGATGCTACGCGCCCTCAAAGGCTACCCCGCTGCGGTTCGCCTGCTGTTGTTCACCACCTTCACCTTGACCATGGCCCGGGCCATCACCCTGCCCTATCTAGTGGTGTACCTGTCAACGCACCTGGGCCTGTCGGTCGGCCAGACCGGCCTGCTGGTCGGCGGCGCGATGCTCCTGGCCTCCATGCTCAGCCTCTATGGCGGACACCTGGTCGACACCCTGCACAGTCATACCCTGATCGTCGCCTGCACCCTGGTGTTCGCCGTGGCCTTCCTCGGCATCGTGGCCAGCACTTCGGCTGCACTGTTCTTCTGCTTCCTGGTGATCGCCTACCTGGCCCAGACCGTGGTGGACATTGCCGCCAAGGCCGGGTTCTGTGCCTTGCTGCCGGAGAACCAACGCGGCGAAGTGTTCGCCATCAAGTACACCTTCAACAACATCGCCTGGGCCGCAGGGCCGATGCTGGGGGTGCTGCTGATCGAGGCGGACGACCACCTGCCGTTCGTGGTTTCGGCCCTGATCGGCCTCAGCCTGAGCCTGGTCTATTACCGCCTTGGCGAACGCAACTTGCTGAGCCTGCGCGAGGAAAGGCCGGCAGCGGGCTTCACCCAGGTCGCCCTGGGCATGCTGCGCGACCGGCGCCTGGTGTGCTTCACTTTGGGCGGCGTGCTCAGTGCAGTGGTGTTCGGCCAGTTCACCGCCTACCTTTCGCAATACCTGGTAGTGACCCTGAACGATCCCGCCGAGGTGGCGCGTCTGGCCGGCTACCTGGTCACCACCAATGCCCTGGCAGTAATCGGCCTGCAGTACCTGATCGGCCGACGCATCACCCGTCAGCACCTGATGCCCTGGCTGATGGCAGGCATGGCCATGTTCGTTGCCGGATTGCTAGGGTTCTCGGTGGCCGCTTCGGCGCCGGCATGGTGCCTGGCCATGCTGGTATTCACCCTGGGCGAGATCATCGTGATTCCGGCCGAATTCATGTTCATCGACCTGATCGCGCCGGAGCATCTGCGCGGGGTTTATTATGGCGCGCAGAACCTCTCCAACCTCGGCGCTGGGCTCGGGCCGATCCTGGTAGGGCTGGCACTGGGGCATGTGGTGCCGGTGACGGTGTTCTACCTGTTGATCGGGTCGGTGCTACTGGCGGCGGTGTTCTACTGGATGGGCATACGCAGGGCCCGCCAGGCTTAGTTGGCAATACTGGCCCATCGCGGGCCCTGCGACGTCCTGCCACTGCGACCATCGTCGGCGCTGACGAACCGCGCCCTGCGTGCCAGACTGATTGATCGGGACCGCGTTTTCTTTTTTGCTCCGGAGTTTGCATGTCGTTGTCCAGCGGGCTGATCGCCGTGGTCGCCCTGGCCTATATGGCCATCATGTTCGCCATCGCCTTCTACGGCGACCGCCGCAGCACACCGTTGCCGCCGCGTCTGCGCGCCTGGGTGTACAGTCTGTCGCTGGCCGTCTACTGCACCAGCTGGACCTTCTTCGGCGCGGTCGGCCAGGCCGCCGAGCAGCTCTGGGCGTTCCTGCCCATCTACCTGGGCCCGGTGCTGCTGCTGATCTTCGCGCCTTGGGTACTGCAGAAGATGGTGCTGATCAGCAAGCAGCAGAACATCACCTCGATCGCCGACTTCATCGCTGCCCGCTACGGCAAGTCGCAGAGCCTCGCGGTGGTGGTGGCGCTGATCTGCCTGGTTGGCGTCCTGCCGTACATCGCCCTGCAGCTCAAGGGCATCGTGCTGGGGGTGAACCTGCTGATCGGCGCCAACGCCGACGCCACCGGCAGCCGGGTGCAGGACACCGCACTGGTGGTATCGCTGGTGCTGGCGCTGTTCGCCATCGTCTTCGGCACCCGCAGCCTGGACGTCACCGAGCACCACCGCGGCATGGTCCTGGCAATCGCCTTCGAATCGCTGGTCAAGCTGCTGGCCTTCCTTGCCGTGGGCGCCTTCGTGGTGTTCAACCTGTACGACGGCTTCGACGACCTGTTCACCCAAGCCCGGCAATCCGTGCACCTGAACGACTACTGGGAAGAAACCATCAACTGGCCGTCGATGGTGGTGCAGACCGCCGTGGCGATGATGGCGATCATCTGCCTGCCGCGGCAGTTCCACGTCACCGTGGTGGAGAACATCGAGCCCCAGGACATGCGGCTGGCGCGCTGGGTGTTCCCGCTATACCTGGCCCTGGCAGCGCTGTTCGTGGTGCCCATCGCCCTGGCCGGGCAAATGCTGCTGCCGGGCGCGGTAATCTCCGACTCGTTCGTGATCAGCCTGCCGCTGGCCGAAGCCCACCCGAGCCTGGCCCTGCTGGCATTTATCGGCGGCGCCTCGGCGGCCACCGGCATGGTCATCGTCGAGGCCGTGGCGCTGTCGACCATGGTCTCCAACGACATGCTGCTGCCCTGGTTGCTACGGCGCAACAACGCCGAACGGCCATTCGAGGTATTCCGCCACTGGATGCTCTCGGTGCGCCGGGTGACCATCGTGGTGATCCTGCTGCTGGCCTATGTCAGCTACCGCCTGCTCGGCTCCACCGCGAGCCTGGCGACCATTGGCCAGATCGCCTTCGCCGCAGTCACCCAGCTCACTCCGGCCATGCTCGGCGCGCTGTACTGGAAGCAGGCCAACCGCCGCGGCGTATTCGCAGGACTGGCCGCCGGCATCTTCCTGTGGTTCTACACCCTGGTCCTGCCAATCGCAGCCCACAGCCTGGGCTGGCCACTGCAAGTGTTCCCGGGCCTGGCCTGGCTGCACGGCAACCCACTCAACCTGCCGATAACCCCGCTCACCCAGGGCGTGGTGCTGTCACTGGCGGGCAACTTCACCCTGTTCGTCTGGGTTTCGATCCTGTCGCGCACGCGGGTCTCCGAGCACTGGCAAGCCGGACGCTTCATCGGCCAGCAGACCAATGCCCGCCCCTCCAGCAAACCCTTGCTGGCAGTGCAGATCGACGACCTGCTCAAGCTCGCCGCGCGATTCGTCGGCGAAGAGCGCGCGCGGCAAAGCTTCATCCGCTTCGCCTACCGTCAGGGCAAGGGCTTCAACCCCAACCAGAACGCCGACGGCGACTGGATCGAGCACACCGAACGACTGCTGGCCGGCGTTCTCGGCACTTCCTCGACCCGGGCGGTGGTCAAGGCCGCCATCGAAGGCCGCGACATGCAGCTCGAGGACGTGGTGCGCATCGCCGACGAAGCCAGCGAAGTGCTGCAGTTCAACCGTGCGCTGCTGCAGGGGGCCATCGAGAACATCAACCAGGGCATCAGCGTGGTCGACCAGAACCTGCACCTGGTGGCCTGGAACCGCCGGTACCTCGAACTGTTCAACTACCCCGACGGGCTGATCAGCGTCGGCCGACCGATCGCCGACATCATCCGCTACAACGCCGAACGCGGCCTGTGCGGCCCGGGCGAGGCACAGGTGCACGTGGCGCGGCGCCTGCACTGGATGCGCCAGGGCCGTGCCCACTCTTCCGAGCGGCTGTTCCCCAATGGC
The DNA here is from genome assembly GCF_002934345.1 of Pseudomonas sp. PONIH3. Lineage (NCBI taxonomy): Bacteria > Pseudomonadati > Pseudomonadota > Gammaproteobacteria > Pseudomonadales > Pseudomonadaceae > Pseudomonas > Pseudomonas sp. PONIH3. The sequence continues at coordinate 5,328,164 of NZ_CP026386.1, read as the reverse complement.
CGGGTGATCGAGCTGATCGGCAACCCTATGCCCGGCGGGGGCTTTGTCATGAGCTTCACCGACATCACCCCGTTCCGCGAAGCCGAGCAGGCCCTGCGCGACTCCAACGAAGGGCTGGAACAGCGGGTCGCCGAGCGTACTCATGAGCTGTCACAGCTGAACCAAGCCTTGACCGAGGCCAAGAGCCGCGCCGAGGCGGTCAGCCAATCCAAGACCCGCTTCCTTGCCGCGGTCAGCCACGACCTGATGCAACCGCTCAACGCCGCCCGGCTGTTCTCCGCCGCCCTGTCGCAGCAGGCCGAAGGCATGAACGACGAAGCCCGGCAACTGGTGCAGCACATGGACAGTTCGCTGCGCTCCGCCGAAGAGCTGATCAGCGACCTGCTCGACATCTCGCGCCTGGAGAACGGCAAGGTCACCCCCGACATCAAGCCTTTCGCCCTCCATGAGCTGTTCGACACCCTTGGCGCCGAGTTCAAGGTGCTGGCCGCCGAGAAGGGCCTGGAGTTTCGCCTGCGTGGCAGCCGCCTGCAGGTCGACAGCGACATGAAACTGCTGCGCCGGGTGCTGCAGAACTTCCTCACCAATGCCCTGCGCTACGGCAAGGGTCCGATCCTGCTCGGCGCCAGACGCAAGGGCGAACGTCTTTGGCTTGAAGTGTGGGACCGCGGGCCCGGCATCGCCGACGACAAGCTGGCGGTGATCTTCCAGGAGTTCAAGCGCCTGGACAGCCACCAGACCCGCGCCGAGAAAGGCCTGGGGCTGGGCCTGGCGATCGCCGATGGTTTGTGCCGGGTGCTCGGGCACGCGCTGGAGGTACGTTCCTGGCCGGGCAAGGGCAGCGTGTTCCGCGTCAGCGTGCCCATCGCCCGCAGCCCCGCGCCCGCGACGCCCGCCCCCGTGGAACAGGCCGGCCAGCCGCTGGCCGGGCTGCAGGTGCTGTGCGTGGACAACGAAGACAGCATCCTCATCGGCATGAACAGCCTGCTCAGCCGCTGGGGCTGCCAGGTGTGGACCGCGCGCAACCAGGCCGAATGCGAGGCCCTGCTCGGCAAGGGCCTGCGCCCGCACCTGGCGTTGGTGGACTACCACCTGGATGACGGCGAGACCGGTACCGGTCTGATGGGTTGGCTACGGGCGCGCCTGGGCGAGCCAGTGCCCGGTGTCGTGATCAGCGCCGACGGACGCAACGAGACCATCGCCCTGGTCCATGCCGCAGGCCTGGACTACCTGGCCAAGCCGGTCAAGCCGGCAGCGCTGCGCGCCCTGCTCAATCGGCATCTGAGCCTGGTTCAGTAAGGACCTCGTCGCTCAGGGCGCGCTCGACCAGCTCGGCCGGCAGGCTCTTGCTGGCCCGTGCGCCGAGCAGCTTGAGCTGCTCACTGCGGCTGACCAGGTTGCCGCGCCCCTCGCACAGCTTGTTGCGTGCCGCGGCATAGGCCTTGTCGACCTGGGCCAGGCGGGCGCCGAGCTCGTCCAGGTCCTGGATGAACAGCACGAACTTGTCATACAGCCAGCCGGCGCGCTCGGCGATCTCGCGGGCGTTCTGGCCCTGGCGTTCCTGTTTCCACAGGCTGTCGATCACCCTCAGTGTGGCCAGCAAGGTGGTCGGGCTGACAATCACGATCTGCCGGTCGAAGGCCTCCTGGAACAGGTTGGGCTCAGCCTGCAGCGCCGCCGAGAACGCCGCCTCGATGGGCACGAACAACAGCACGAAATCGAGGCTGTGCAGGCCCTCCAGGCGGTTGTAGTCCTTGCTCGACAAACCCTTGACGTGATTGCGCAGCGACTGCACGTGCTGCTTGAGCGCAGCCTCGTCGTTGTTGCCGACAAACTGCTGGTAGGCCGTGAGGCTGACCTTGGCATCGACCACCACCTGCTTGTCGCCCGGCAGCATGATCAGCACGTCGGGCTGGAACCGCTCGCCGTCGGCGCTCTTGAGGCTGACCTGGGTCTGGTACTCGCGGCCCTTCTCCAGCCCCGCGTGCTCCAGCACCCGCTCCAGGATCAGCTCGCCCCAGTTGCCCTGGGTCTTCTGGCCCTTGAGTGCCTGGGTAAGGTTGGTGGCTTCGTCGGACAGGCGCAGGTTGAGCTGTTGCAGACGCTCAAGCTCCTTGCCGAGGGAGAACCGCTCGCGGGCTTCCTGCTGGTAGCTTTCCTCGACACGTTTCTCGAACGCCTGAATGCGCTCCTTGAGCGGGTCGAGCAATTGGCCCAGGTGCTGCTGGCTGGTCTGGGCGAAGCGTTGTTCGCGCTCATCGAAGATTCTGGTGGCCAGGTCGGCGAACTGGGCACGCAAGGTGTCGCGGGCTTGCTGCAAGTCTTCCAGGCGTTGCTGGTGGCTTTCCTGCTGCTCGCGCAACTCGGCCTCCAGCCGTGCGGCCTGCGCCTCCAGGCGGCGCAGCTCGGCCTCACGGTTGGCGCGCTCGAGATGCCAGGCGTGGGCGGCATCGCGGCTGTTGTCGCGGTCGATCTGCAGCAACTCCAGCTCACGTCCCTGGGCGGCCAGCTGGGTCTGCTTGACGGTGTTGGCCTCGCTGAGGTCGCTGATCTCGTCACGGCTGGCCTCCAGCTGCGCCTGCAGGCCAGCCTGGGCCAGTTGCGCGGCGGCAAGGCGCTCTGCAAGCAGTGCTTGCTCGGCCTTGCGCGCACCCTGGCCGCGCTGTACCTGCATGACCCAGCCAAGGCAAGGCACGGCACCTGCCACCAAGCCCAGCAGAATGCTGGTCAGATCCACTGTCATGCCTACCCCGATCGAACACTGATTGATGCTGCGCAGCTTATCAGGCTGCTGGCGCGGTTGCCTGTGCAGCCCTGTCGCGGGCAAGCCCGCGCCTGTTCAGGCGGGGAACCACTGACGCAACAGCCGCCGCGCCTCCTGCGAACCCTGCCCCGCCGCCAGCTCCAACCAATAACGGGCCTGTTCAGGCTCCTGGGCCTGGCACAACCGGCCAAACTCCAGCTGTGCCCGACGGTCACCGGCACGGGCCGCCTGACGCAACAGCTCATGACCGATACGCCGGTCGCGGGCATTGCCGCAATCCCGGCAAAGCATCTGCCCCAGGCGGCTTTGCGCCACCACCACGCCCTGGCGCGCCGGTTGCTTGAGCATGCGCCCGGCCAGGTGCTTGACGCTGGGCTTGTCGCCCAGGCGCGGGCTGTCGAGCAGCCACAGGGCCACTTTCAGGGAAAAGCGCTTGGGGGACGGCAGCGCTGGAGAGGCATCAGGACTGGCGAAGTGTTTACCGCGAAGCTTCATGACCAACAGCAAGGGTGACTCGAGAGGCGCGCCACTCTACTCGATTTTTTGCAAACTGGCCTGGGCGACTTTCGGCTGATCGACATTTTTTTCGATGATTTTTTCTTGACGTTTTCACGGTGAAAATGCCCATGCCAGACCGCGCCACCAATTGTCGGACAATCGATGAAACAGCTGGCACGCCCGTCCTAGAGCAAGCGCCCGGGACAATCCACAGAACCTGTGGATAAGTCGGTGGACAACCCCTGAAGGCAGCCCGCAAACCCCTGTGAAATGGGGCTTTCAGTCAAACTGTCGATTTTTTCACCAGCAAAAATTAGTGTTTTTTTTCATTGACTTAAGCCCGCAGTCAAGTCATTGGCGAGCCTTCCACAGGATGTTGCAAGTGCGTTACAAGTCTCCGGGCGAGTGTGTACAAGTGCACCATCAAACGGCACGACTGCGCCCGAAAACGGCACATCCAGGCGATTGCCGGGGCATTTACCCCTCTTCACAGCAGGTGCAATAGGCGACATAATGTTCGGCTCCCCGCAATAAAAAAAAAGCTTGCCAACCCTTGTATGTTCGCGTAGGGTTGCGCCCTGTTAGTACCCAGCTGAAGTCATTCTGGCCACTTAGTCCCTACAGCCCGGCGCTCAAGACGAGCAGGCGCTGCCCCATCGGGACCGGCCCATTCGATGATTCACTCGGCAGACCCTGCCCAGCACGAATCACGTTTTCAGATTGATCAGGATCTTCCCCGGCGCCCAGAACCCTGGTGTCGGTGTGCTGCCTGCCTTCTGTCGTACCTACCAGTCAGCCCAGCGCCACTTATTGCATGCGCCCCTCTGGCTGCCCTGTTCCAGTCAGGTTCTGCGTCTCCTTAATAAAGACGTCACTGGAACGTTTCTATTGTGCACGGATCACATACCGTGTCTTATGCAGGAACATCCAACAATATGAGTAACCATCAACAAATCCAGGCTGCCTTTGGCACCCTTTCCCAGGCCTTCGCTCCACTCAAGTGCCTTATCGTTGCCCCACGCAAGGGCAGCTTCAGCTTCACCCTGGTCGACGAATACGGTGTGGCTTGCCACAGCGAGCGTCTCTATCCGGACCAATACAACCGGGCCGAGCCGCTGCAGGCCGTGATCGAGCGTGCGCGCCAATCGTTGACCGCATGAATGAATGGCAGGTGATTCACCCCATGAATACACCCTGCACGCGCCAGCCTGAAGGTAATTGGCTTAATCGCCAGCGGGCATATGCTCCACGCCTTCTGGCTGCAATCGATTTAAAAACAGCCCTTTACACCACAGTTATCACACTACACTTCAACTCGAGCGGCACCTGCCGCTTCCGGCGGGCCTGACCACTCACCAGCTGCCAAGCTCCAGCGCCCGTCGGCCCTTTTCGTAAGAGGCCATCATGGGCATCGCTGCGAACGAGTTGAGTCGATACGTGATCCGACCGACCCTGATCTACCTGGGCCGCCACTGCGACAGCGCAGAAGCTTTGTTACTGGGCGTTGCCGCAAGCCAGTCGGGGCTGGGCGCTGCCCTGCATGACCGACGCGGCCATGGGCTTTACCGGATCGGTGAGAATCGTCACAGTTGTTTGTGGGACGAATACCTGGCCCGCGACCCCGAACTGGCCAGCCTGGTCCGCGGTCTGGCCAGTCAGCACGCCTTTCTCGGTGGCCCCCACCTCGAACTCACCGTCAACCTGCGCTACGCCACCGCCATCGCCTGGATGCTCATAGAAGAGCAGGCCACGCCGCTTCCAGCCGCCGACGATCTACTGGGCCTGGCGCGGATCTGGCGGCAGACCTTCCACCCCCAGGGGCGCCTGCGGGATTTCACCCACGCCTGGCACCAGTGCATCGAGCCGATGCTTACCCACGCCTCCTGAACAGCCACGTCCTACAACCGGAATAAACGGAATTTTGGTCGGATTGTCCTACAAAACCGCTCTATCTCCTGCGTTCTAGCCTATAGCGCAGCGCGGCATTTGTTGGTAGCGTTTCGCCCCGGAGATCCCAAGGAGTTTCTAATAATGAAAAAAGTTATGCTCAAAACCTCTCTCGGCGTTGCCGTTGCCCTCGCTTCCAGCCAATTGCTCGCCAGCGGCTTTGCCCTGAACGAACAGAGCATCAGCGGCATGGGGACAGGTTTTGCGGGTCGTTCTTCTTCTGCCGAAGATGCCAGCACCGTGTATGGCAACCCGGCGGGCATGTCCCGCCTGAAGCGCGATCAAATGACCGTCGGTGGTGCCGCGGTCATCGCCAAATCCGATATTTCCGGACGCGGCAGCAACAAAGGGGGGGAAATGGACGGCGACATGGTGCCTCTGGTCGGCGTGCCGATGGGTTACTACGTCAAGTCCATCGATGATCACTGGAGCGTCGGTTTCGGCGTCTACGTGCCATTCGGCCTGGTCACCGACTACGGCAGCGACGATGCCGCGCGCTACTGGGGCAAGAAAAGCCATGTTCAGGTCGTGACCTTCCAGCCGACCGTGAGCTATGCGTTCAACGACAAGGTCTCGATCGGTTTCGGTCCGACCATCAACCGCATCGAGGGTGAACTGGGCTCGAACCTGGCCAGCATCTCGCCGTTGCGTCCGGCCGATGGCGAAGTGAAGATCAAGGGCGACGACACCGCGGTTGGCTACAACATCGGTATCCTGGTCCAGGCCACCGACCGCACCCGCGTCGGCCTGACCTACCACTCGATGGTCGACTACAAGCTCGAAGGCAAGACCAAGGTCAGCTACCCGCTGCTTGGCCTGGACGGCAACAAGTTCGATGCCACCCTGAAGATCAAGACTCCCGAGTCGGTGGACTTCTCGGTCACCCACGAGCTTGACGACCAGTGGACCTTGTACGCAGGCAGCACCTGGACCCGTTGGAGCCGCCTGGAGAACATCACCGTCAACAACGAAGTGCCGGCAGGCCCTGCCGGGCAGTTCGCGACCATCAACGAAGAGCAGAACTGGCACGACACCTGGGCTCACGCCATTGGTGCCTCGTACAAGGTGAACAAGGAATGGGTCCTGCGTACCGGTTTCTCGGTTGACCAGTCGCCGACCAACAACACCAACCGTTCGCCGCGCATCCCCACTGGCGATCGCAAGATCTTCAGCATCGGTGCCGGTTGGAGCCCGTCCGACGACATGACCATCGACGTGGCCTACTCCTACCTGTGGGAAGAGGACACCAAGGTCAACAACCAGCCGCACAGCCCGACCGAAGCCGGCCTCAAAGGCAGCTACCAGGCCAAGTACGAAAACAGTGCCCACGGCATTGGTGCTTCGCTGACCTACCGCTTCTGAGTGTCACCCGCTGCATGAAGAAACCGCCCTCGTGGCGGTTTTTTCATGCCTGCACGGGCCATTATTTGCCCAAATCCATTTGCATGAACTTCACCTCGCACCGCAACGAGCGTGCGGTGACGCAGTAAAGTCGTCACCCGGGCCCTGGACTTCGGACGAATCCTTCGATTATGACTGTCTCTAAAAGGTGCTCAATTGCTGCCACGCAATTGCGCGCCCTCTATACTATTTCCAGCTGCAGCTGACGAAGAACTTGCACCTGGATTAAGCACCTGCAGCTCAATACCAATTTCTGACTGTCCATCATTAGCCCTTGTATTAGAACCAGGCACAGACAGATAAGCTGCATAAGCGCTACTTACAGCTTGTGCACCTTTTACAAAACCTGAAAGCACCCCAAAGCCGAATTGACTAAGGTGTAAATTTTCTTGATCGGGAATATCGTTCCATAAACCCGCTCGAGACTCCACCGCTGCGACGCCCGCCCCCACGAAATGGACGCCTGCTGCAAAAAAATTAGCAAGCGCTGCTTTGCGATTACTGCCAAGCTGTTTAAAGCCCACCAGTGCATGCCCCATGGCAGCAGCCGCTGAACCAACCGCCAATGCATATTCGTCCACCCCTAGGGCACCTGCCGGCGAGGGCGACGTACTTATGTCATAAGTTTGTGTCGAGGTCAGTATTGGGGAAGTACTTCCAGGGCTAGGGGCGGATTGGAACATATTACCTCTAAGGTTCCAACCAGGTGCGCCAATCGCCGGCAAAGTATTACGGAGAGGCGCCCGACCATTTCGATCCTGATAGTTGATCGGATCTCCAGCGCAATAGTTATATGCATTGATACCTCCCTTTGCGAACGGGCTCAACGCATCGGGAGACAAGAAACGCATCAAGCAAGGATCATAACTTCGATACCCATTACCCAAGTGATAAAAGCCCGTCGCTGCTTCACGCGCCTGACCACAATACGCCAGCCGTGGGCCAATGGCTACTGGCAATGCACCATAAGGCGGATAGCTTCGAGCAGCATCCGCCGAGGCCAGAACTGACTGTTGCTGGTCACATACTGTTAGATTTTGCATTGCCATGATGCTCTCCGCGCACGTATGACTTCAGCAAGCGTGCATCACTCAGACGCCGGAGGTAACTGGTAAAAATATCAGGTCAGCCCACCTTTCGCTCCACGTTGGACCTATTACACCGCTGCAGGAAAAGCTGCCCTTGTGGCGGTTTTTTCATGCCTGTACGGGCCATTGTTCACCCAGGCACTGTTGCAGGTATTCCATGAATATTGAGTAGATCCATGGGATGCCTGGCTGATTCGTAAGTTTCTCTTTATAAAGAACTCACCAATCAAGGTCTACAGCACCTCGCCCCCCCGTTGCTAACCTGCGCCTCCACCCCATCGTCGAGGAAGTACCATGACTGGACTCGCTACGCCGCGTCGCCGACGCAAGCTGCACCGAGGCACAACGCCCTATGTTTTTGCTTTTTACATGTCGGCTATCATGGCACTGCTGATGTGCTTCGTGATTACCGCAGCCAACGGCGGGATCGATGCCGACTACCTGCACAATGTGCTGAAGGCTTATCAACTAGCGATGCCGGTGGCGTTTTTCTGTGTCCTGATGGTTCGACCAGTAGTCCTCCGGCTGGTATCACTGACTGTACACCCTGAATAACGCCAGGCCAGACGCTCCGCGTCTATTCCTGAGCGCCTTCAAGGCTGCGAAGCAATCGCCTTGTCGATCGCCGCCTTGAACGCCGGATCATCCGGCTTGGTCAGGCTGGAGAAGTTACCGATCACCTTGCCCTTGCGATCCACCACATACTTGTAGAAGTTCCACTTCGGCGCACTGCTCTGCCGGGCCAGCTCGACAAACATCGGGATCGCATCCTTGCCACGAACAGCCTGGGTCTTGGTCATGGTGAAGGTCACGCCATAGTTGGCGTAACAGACCTTGGCGGTCTTCTCGCTGTCGGCGTCTTCCTGCTTGAAGTCGTTGGACGGCACGCCGAGCATTTCCAGGCCCTGCTCGCGGTAATCCTTGTAGGTCGCCTCGAGCCCCTCGAACTGCGGAGCGAAGCCGCAATAGCTGGCGGTGTTGATCACCACCAGCGGCTTGCCGGCAAAACGCTGGCACAGGTCGATCTGCTCCTTGCCGCGCAGCTCGGGCAGGCTGCCCTGAAGCAGCGCCGGGCAGTCCGCCGCCCAGCTCGAAGTGGCGGCGGCCAGGGCCAGCAGGGGTAGGGTCAGCCAGCGCGCATGCATGATATCGGTCTCCTGCACATGATTCCTTGAATGTGCAGGTTAGCGCTTAACACAGGCTCATGCCCAACTGCATCAGTGCCAGGCCACCCTTGTGCCAGCCCCACCACACCAGCGCCAATACCAGCACTGCGGCAACCACCAGCAGGCCGTGCCCCAACAGGCGGTTCATGCCGCCTGGGCCTGCAGGCGGGCGACCGGGCGTTCGCGCACCGGCCAGTTCAGCGCCGCGGCCAGCAGGCTGAGCAGGATCGAGATCTGCCATACCAGGTCGTAGCTGCCGGTCTGGTCATACACCACGCCACCCAGCCAGCCGCCGAGGAAGGCGCCCAGCTGGTGGAACAGGAACACGATGCCACCGAGCATCGACAGGTTGCGCACGCCGAACAGCGTGGCCACGGTGCCATTGGTCAGCGGTACCGTGGAAAGCCACAGTAGGCCCATGGCGATACCGAACAGGTAGGCGCTGAACTGGGTCACCGGCGCCCAGAGGAAGAGCACGATGACCACGGCGCGCAGCAGGTACAGGCCGGTGAGCAGGCGCGGCTTGGACATGCGCCCACCCAACCAGCCCGCGGTGTAGGTGCCGACGATGTTGAACAGGCCGACCAGCGCCAGCACGGTGGTGCCGGTAGTCGCCGGCAGGTGCTGGTCGACCAGGTAGGCCGGCAGGTGCACGCCGATGAACACCACCTGGAAACCACAGACGAAAAAGCCCAGCGCCAGCAACCAGAAACCTGAATGCGCGCAGGCTTCCCGCAATGCCTGGCCGAGGGTCTGCTCGGCGCAATGACTGGGCAGCGGGCGGTCACGCAGCATGCCTACGAACGGCACGACCAAGGCCACCAGCAGGCCCAGCACCAGCAAGGCTGTCGACCAGCCCAGCCACTGGATCAGGCCCAGGGTGCCGGGAAGCATGGCGAACTGACCGAAAGAGCCGGCGGCGCTGGCGATGCCCATCGCCATGCTGCGCTTCTCCGCCGGCACGGCGCGGCCGACCACGCCGAGGATCACCGAGAACGAAGTGCCGGACAGGCCGATGCCGATCAGCAGGCCGGCGCTGAGCGACAGCGACCAGGCCGAATCGGCAAAGGCCATCATCGCCAGGCCGACTGCGTAGAGAATGCCGCCGATGATCACCACCTTGGCCGCGCCCAGGCGGTCGGCCAAGGCCCCGGTGAACGGCTGGGCCAGGCCCCAGATCAGGTTCTGCAGGGCGATGGCGAAGGCGAATACCTCGCGACCCCAGCCGAAATCGGCGCTCATCGGCGCCAGGAACAGACCGAAACCATGCCGCACCCCCAGCGACAGCGCGAGGATCAGCGCCGCCCCCAGAAGTACCCAACCGCTGCTCCGCCAAAGGGAAGTCATTGTCGTTGTCTCCAGCCCATCGCAAGGTTGATGCGGGTATATACCCGCTTTTAATCGTCGAATATCAGGCAAGTTGCTCCAACAAGCGCACCAACTCGTCACGCTGCCCCTCACCCAGCCGCTTCACCAGTTGCGCCTGGGCCTGCTGCCAGGCCGGGTAGGCGGCATCCAGGCATGCCCTGCCCGCCTCACTCAACAGCACCACACGGTTGCGCTGGTCTTCTCCGTCGGCCAGCCGCACCAAGCCCTCGGCCTGGAGCACCTTGAGGTTGCGACCCAAGGTGCTGCGCTCCAGGCCCATGGCCTCGGCCAGGCAAGTGATGCTGGGGCGGTCGAGGCGCTGGACATGACGCAGCAGGGAAAACTGGGCGACATTGATGCCGAAGCCGACAAGGGCCTCGTCGTAATGCCGGCTCACCCCACGGGCGGCACGACGTAGATGGGTGCAGATGCATTCACTGGTCAGCATGGATACGTGTATATACCCGCATCCACAACGTTGCAAGACATTTCAGGAAGTGAGGCCAGGCAGCAGGTGTCGACGGGCTTTGAGTGCAGGCAGGTCATGCGACCCGAACCGCCCGCGGGCCCGCCACTTTTTCATCCGTACAAGATCGGCATACTCGACCAGATCACCCGGCCGGCGGCCTATTGCAACGCCAGGCCAAGCACCACCACCAGTTCCAGCAATTCGAGCAGTGCCCCGGCGGTATCCCCGGTGGCCCCACCCAACCGCTTGCACATCAACCGTCGCAGCCAGGCGAACACCAGCAGTGCCAGCAGCATTACCCCCAGCACCGGCCAGCCGCCCATGACCACGCAGAGTGCCACAGTGGCCAGCAACACCCAGATAGCGCCATGCCGCGGCAGATGCTCGGCCAGTGCCGACCCGAGCCCACCGGGGCGCACATAGGGCGTACCGAGGAACAACCCCAGCATCGCCGCGCGCCCGACCACCGGTGCCAGCACCAGCAGGCCGCCAGCCCCCCGCTCGACCAGTACCCACAGGGCACAGAACTTGAGCAACAGCACCAGTACCAGGGTGACCACGGCGATCGGCCCGCTGCGCGGATCCTTCATGATCTGCAAGGTGCGCTCGCGGTCGCCGAAGCCACCCAGCCAGGCATCGGCGCTGTCGGCCAGGCCATCCAGGTGCAGCGCGCCACTGAGCAACACCCACAGCGCCAGGAGCAAGGCCGCGTGCAGAGGGGCCGCCACGCCATCCAGCAGCTGGCTGGCCAGCCACAGCAGCAAGCCGAACAGCAGCCCCACCACGGGATAGAACAGCAGCGAACGCCCCATTTCCTGTGGCGTCGGCATACCCGACAGGCGCACCGGCAGGCTGCTGAGAAACTGCAGGGCAATCCAGAACGGCAGCATCTCAGCGCACCTCGTGCAACTGACCGTCTTGTGCCACGGCCAGGCGTACCAGCGCCCCATGGCCGACCTCGACCTGCAACAGTTGCTCACGTGGCAGGCCGCGTGCACGCGCCAGCAGCAAGCGCATCACCCCACCATGGGTCACCACCAGCACCCGTTTGCCGGCATGCTCGCGGCGCAGGCGCTTGAGCGTGGCCAGCACCCGTTCGGCAAAGACCAGCACTGGCTCGCCCGCAGGCGGGGTGAACGCATAAGGATCCCTCCAGAACAGTCCCAGGGCATCGGCGTCGGCCTGCATGATCTGGGCGGCGCTCTGCCCTTCCCAGTCGCCGAAATGCAGCTCGCGCACACCGGCCTCGCGCTGCACCGGCAGGTTGATCCGGGCCCCCAGCTCTTCGGCAAACGCCGCGCAACGCTGCAACGGCGAGCTCACCAGCACATCCCAGGGGCCGGCAGCGACGGTGGCCTGACGCATCTGCGCCCAGCCGTTTTCGGTAAGGGCATCGTCGAGGCTGCCGCGCAGGCCGCCGCCGAGCTCGGTCTCACCATGGCGCAGTAGCTCGAGGATCATGCCGGACGATCCGCCACCGCGGCCTCGGCAAAGGTCGCCATCTGCCCGTGCAGGGCGCAGGCCAGGCGCATCAGCGGCACCGCCAGCGCCGCTCCACTGCCCTCGCCCAGGCGCAGCCCCAGGGCCAGCAGCGGCTCGGCCTCCAGCGCCGCCAGCAGGGCCTTGTGGCCTGGCTCGGCGCCTTGGTGGGCAAACAGCAGCCACGGACGGCATTGCGGGTTGAGGCGCACCGCCACCAGGGCGGCGACACTGCAGATGAAGCCGTCGACCAGCAGCGCCACGCCATGCTGGGCGCAGGCCAGGTACGCACCTGCCAGCGCGGCGATTTCAAAGCCGCCGACACAGGCCAATGCCTGCAGCGGTTGGTCGGCGCGCAAACCGTGCAATACCAGGGCGCGCTCGATCACTTCGGCCTTGTGGCGTACACCTGCGCTGTCCAGGCCAGTGCCAGGGCCACTGAGCTCATGTGCCGCGCAGCCCAGCAGGGTGCTGGCCAGGGCCGCCGCAGCAGTGGTATTGCCGATGCCCATTTCGCCGCCGATGAACAGTTGGGCGCCCTTGTCGATGGCGCGCAAGGCGCTGTCGCGACCAGCCTGCAATGCCGCCGCCAGTTGCCCCTCGGTCATCGCGGGCTGGCGGGCGAAATTGGCGGTTCCGGCCCCCAGGCGCAAGTGATGCACGCCAGGCAGCTCCAGGTTGGCGTCGATGGTGCCGAGGTCGACCACTTGCAGCTCGGCATCCAGCTCGCGCGCCAGCACGCTGATCGCCGCGCCACCGCCGACGAAGTTGCGCAGCATCTGCCCGGTCACCGCCTGCGGATAGGCGGAGATGCCCTCCTCCACCACGCCATGGTCGCCGGCGAAGATGGTGATGGCGACCCGCTCCAGACTGGGACGCTCGCGCCCCTGCAAGCCAGCCAGGCGAACCGCCAGGCCTTCGAGCTGGCCGAGGGAGCCGGCCGGCTTGGTCAACTGTTGCTGACGGGCGCGGGCCTGGTCCATGGCGGCGCTGTCAAGGGGTTGGCAGGCGTCACGCCACCACATCGGGGTCATAAGGCGGGTCCTTTGAGCATGAGAGGGAGGCCGGCGACGGTCAGCACCACGCGCTGGCAGCGTTCGGCCACGGCCTGGTGCAACGTGCCTGCCAGGTCGACATAACGGCGGGTCAGTTCGCCCATGGGCACCACGCCCAGGCCGGTTTCGTTGCTGACCAGGATGATCGTGCCCGGCAGTTGCGCCAGGCTGGCGAGCAGCGCGTCGCGCTCCTGCGCCAGGCGCTGGTCATCCTCGAGCATCAGCAGGTTGGTCAGCCACAAGGTCAGACAGTCCACCAGCAAGCAGCGCCCTTCGTCGGCTTCGGCGTGCAGCACGGCGGCCAGCGCCACGGGCTCCTCCACCAGCCCCCAATGGGCCGGACGCCGTTCGCGGTGCAAGCGCACGCGTTCATTCATCTCGCCGTCCAGCGGCTGGCTGGTGGCGATATAGGTCACCGGCAGGTCGCTGGCTTCGGCCAGTTGTTCGGCCAGGCGGCTCTTGCCCGAACGGGCGCCGCCGAGGATCAGGCTGTGCATTTCAGGCGACTCCACACAGTTCGCGCAGGCGCGCGGTGTCCAGGTGCTGCTCGACCAGATCGGCCAGGCGCTCGATATCGCGCTCGCGCAGGGCCTCGTAGTCGATGGTCTGCGCGTCGGCCAGCCCAGCCCAGCGCAGCAGCGCGGCGCACGACTGGCTACCCTCGAACAGGCCATGCAGGTAGGTGGCGAGGATCTGCCCGTCGGCGCTGATCGCGCCATCGGCACGGCCGTCGGCCAGCTGCACTGCGGGGCGCTCCAGCGCAAGCCCGCTGGTGACGCCGGCATGGATCTCATACCCCGCCACCGGGGCCTGCTCGAGATCGAGCGTGCCCGTCACGTTACGCAACTGCTTCTCGGCTTCCAGCACGGTGCTGTACGCCAGCAGGCCCAGACCATCACTGGAGCCGGCCGGTCCTTCCAGGCCCAGGGGATCATGCACCTGCTCGCCGAGCATCTGCAGGCCGCCGCAGATGCCGATGAGCTTGCCGCCATAACGCAGGTGCCGGGCGATGGCCGCGTCCCAGCCGCGCTCGCGCAGTTGCGCCAGGTCGCCGCGCACGCTCTTGGAGCCAGGCAGGATGATCAGGTCGGCAGGCGGGATCGGCTGGCCGGGGCCGATGAACTGCAGGTCCACCTGAGGGTGCAGGCGCAGCGGATCGAAGTCGGTGTGGTTGCTGATGCGCGGCAACACCGGGACGATCACCTTCAGCAGGCGCTCACTCTTTTCGCCCTGGCGCGTATCGATACCATCCTCGGCCTCCAGGTGCAGGTCGGTGACGTAGGGCAGCACGCCCAGCACCGGCTTGCCGGTGCGCTGCTCCAGCCAGTCCAGGCCAGACTGCAGCAAGGCGATGTCGCCACGGAAACGGTTGATGACGAAGCCCTTGACCCGCGCCTGCTCGCTCGCCGACAGCAGCTCCAGGGTGCCGACCAGATGGGCGAACACGCCGCCCCGGTTGATATCGGCCACCAGGATCACCGGGCAGTCGACGGCCTCGGCGAAGCCCATGTTGGCGATATCGCCGGCCCGCAGGTTGATCTCCGCCGGAGAGCCCGCGCCCTCGACCATCACCACCGGATAGGCCTCGCTCAGGCGCTCATGGGAGGCCAACACCGCCCGCATGGCGATGGTCTTGTAGTCGTGATAGGCCACGGCGTTCATGCTGGTCACCGCCCGGCCATGGACGATCACCTGGGCGCCGGTGTCGCTGTTGGGCTTGAGCAGCACCGGGTTCATATCGGTGTGCGGCGCCAGCCGGCAGGCCTGGGCCTGCACCGCCTGGGCGCGACCGATCTCACCGCCGTCGGCGGTCACGGCGCTGTTGAGCGCCATGTTCTGTGGCTTGAACGGCACCACGGCGATGCCCTGGCGCAGCAGCCAGCGGCACAGGGCGGTGACCAGCGTGCTCTTGCCGGCATCGGAGGTGGTGCCTTGCACCATGAGGGTGGTCATGCCGATTCCTTGTGGTAGTCCGCCAAAGCCTGGGCCAGACGTTGTTCGTCCGCCGCCGTGGCGGGCAGGCCGAAACGCAGCGCCGATGGCCGCTCGAACAGCCGCACCAGGATGCCCCGGCGAGCGAGATAGTCATGCAGGTGCGCGGCACGTTCGTCACGCACGTACTGGAACAGGTCGCAACCGCCACTGGGTGGCAGGCCAGCGCCTTCGAGCGTCATGGCCAGACGCTGGCTGGCCTGGGCGCAACGGGCAATCTGCGCCAGGTGCGTCGCCTCGTCGGCGAAGCACGCCTGCCCCAGCACGCGGGTCGGGCCACTGACGGTCCAGGGCCCGAGCGCCTCGGCCAGTTGCCGCAACACATCCGCCTCGGCGACGACGAAGCCCAGCCGCACGCCGGCCAGACCGAAGAACTTGCCGAACGAGCGCAGTACGATCAGCCCGGGTTGTCCGGCCTGATCGACCACGCTGTGTGCCGGCGTGTTGTCCATGAAGGCTTCGTCCACCAGCAACCAGCCACCCCGCGCAGCCAGACGCGCATGCCAGGCCAGCAGGCGTTCGCGGGGCACACGGCGACCGGTGGGGTTGTTGGGATTGACCAGCACCAGGACATCCAGGCTGTCGAGTACGTCCTCGACCTGGGCCTCATCCAGCTCGACCAGCGCATGCCCCGCCCGCGCCCAGGCATGCGGATGTTCGGCATAGCATGGCGTCAGCACCCCGACCCGAGCGGTCGAACGCAGGTACGGCAAAGCCTGGATCGCCGCCTGCGAGCCGGCCACCGCCAGCAGCGGCTGCGCGCCATAGTAGCGCCGTGCAGCCGCCTCCAGGCCGTCCTCGGTCTCGGGCAGTCGAGCCCAGGCGTCCACGGGAATCGGTGGTATCGGGTAGGGCCAGGGCGCGATACCACTGGACAGGTCGAGCCACTGGTGCCGAGGGATCGCGTACTGTTTCACCGCCCGTAGCAGACGGCCACCGTGCTCAAGCATTCAGGTAGGCTCCCACGCAGATCAATAGCACCCACAGCCAGACGCCGCGCTGTACCAGGTTCCAGCCACGCTCGATGGCGTCGGCGTCGGCCATCGGCCCCTCGCCCAGGCGCGGGCGTTCGTGCAACTCGCCGTGGTACACCGCCGGGCCGCCCAGCTCCACGCCCAGGGCTCCGGCCCCCGCCGCCATCACCGGGCCGGCGTTGGGGCTGTCCCACAGCGGCGCCTGCTTGCGCCAGCAGGCCAGGGCCAGGCGGGTCTTGCCCAGCAGCGCATAGGTCAGCGCCACCAGCCTGGCGGGAATATAGTTCAGCCCATCGTCGATGCGTGCCGCGCACCAGCCGAAGCGCTCGAAACGTTCGTTGCGATAGCCCCACATGGCATCCAGGGTATTGCTCAGGCGATACAGCACCACCCCCGGCGCCCCGGCCACGACGAACCAGAACAGCGCGGCGAATACCGCATCGCTGCCGTTCTCCAGCACCGACTCAGTGGCCGCCCGGGCCACGGCAGGCTCGTCCAGCTCGCGGGTTTCGCGGCTGACCAGGTAACCGACGCGCCGCCGCGCCTCCTCCAGGTCGCCCTGGCGCAACGCCTGGGCCACCGGCAGCACATGCTCGCCCAGGCTGCGCAGGCCCAGGGCGCAATACAGCGCCAGCACATCCACCAGCCAGCCGATAACAGGCAGCCAGGAAAGGATCAGCGCCAGCAAGGTCAGCGGCACCACCGCCAGGAACCAGGCCGTGACACCGTGGCTGCGCCAGCCCCGGCCACCGGCGTTGAAACGCTGCTCCAGGCGCGCGGCAAGGTTGCCGAAACCGACCAGGGGATGGCGCCGCCGCGGCTCACCCAGCAGTGCGTCCAGGGCCACGCCGGCCACGGTCAGCAAGGCCACGCTCATGGACATTCCCCCCACTGGTTCTCGTACAGCATGTCACTCAACGGCCGTTGCTCGGCCCAGTCTTCCAGCACCAGCATCGGCGCCGGGTAGAATTCGGTCACCGGCCCCAGGCACAGCACCGCCATGGGCTTGGCGCCCGCGGGCATGCCCAGCAGCTCGGCCAAGGCCCGGGGCTCGAACAGCGACACCCAGCCCATGCCCAGCCCTTCGGCCCGCGCCGCCAGCCACAGGTTCTGGATGGCGCAGGCCAGCGAAGCCAGGTCCATCTCCGGCAGGGTGCGACGGCCGAAGACATGCGCCTCGCGCTTGTCCATCAGCGCTGCCACCAGCACCTCGGCGCAGTCGTTGATGCCTTCGACCTTGAGCTTCATGAACTCATCGGAGCGTTCGCCCAGGGCTTCGGCGGTGCGCACCCGCTCTTCCTCCACCAAAGCCTGGATACGTTCGCGCAAACCGCGCTGGCTGATACGAATGAAGCGCCAGGGCTGCATCAGGCCCACGCTGGGGGCTTGGTGAGCCGCGGCCAGCAGACGCCCGAGCAACTCGGGCGCCACCTCGCCGCCGGCGAAATGGCGCATGTCGCGGCGCTCACCGATGGCCCGGTAGATAGCCGCGCGTTCAACGGCGCTGTACGCGTGTTCGCTCATGGTCGCAACAGCGCCGCCGCCGCGTCGGGGTTGGACGGAAAATAGAAGTGCACGTAGGAAGCGGTCAGCCGGCCCAGGCGGAAGACCGCCTCGTTGCCGCGGCCGCCGTTGGGGCTCAGGCCCCGGGCTATCGGTTGCAGCTCGGTGCTGGTCAGCGAATGGTGATAGGTGTGGCCGCGCAGGGTGCCTTCGGGCAACTCGACGGCCTGCAGGGCCAGGGCCGCCAGGCGCTTCTGCATGGTCGCCTCGCCCGGCAGCAGGCCTGCCAACGGCGCACGCACACCGGCCACATCGGTCAGTGCGTCGAGCAGGTAGAGCATGCCGCCACATTCGGCCAGCAACGGCTTGCCCTCGGCGTGGTGGCCTCGGATCGCCTCCAGCATCGGTGCGTTGGCGGCCAGGGCCTGATGGTGCAGCTCCGGGTAGCCGCCTGGCAGGTACAGGCTGTCTACATCAGGCAACTCACGATCATGCAACGGCGAGAAGAATTCGAGCTGCGCGCCGAGGCTGCGCAGCAGATCCAGGTTGGCCCCATAGGTGAAGGCGAAGGCTTCGTCGTGGGCCACCCCGATGCGCACCCCGGCAAGCGGCGTGGTCACGCCCAGCAGCTCAGGTCGGGCAAAACCGACCGGTGGCGGCAATGCGGCATCGCAGCTGGCACCCAGCGCTTCGGCGGCGGCATCCAGGCGCGCATCCAGGTCGTTCAGTTCACTGGCCTGGACCAGGCCGAGGTGGCGGCTGGGCAGCTCGATGCCACGCTCGCGGGACAACCCGCCGTACCAGCGCAGGCCTTCGGTGAGGCTGCCTTCGAGCAACTGCGCATGGCGCAGGCTGCCAACCCGGTTGGCCAGCACCCCGGCAAACGGCAGGTCGGGCTGGTAACGTGCCAGGCCCAGGGCCAGGGCGCCGAAGGTCTGGGCCATGGCCGTGCCATCGATCACCGCCAGCACCGGCACGCCAAAATGGCGGGCCAGGTCGGCGCTCGACGGCGTGCCGTCGAACAGCCCCATCACGCCTTCGATCAGGATCAGGTCGGCTTCGCCCGCCGCTTCCCACAGCAGGCGACGACTCTCCTCGGCACCGATCATCCACAGGTCCAGCTGGTAGACCGGCGCGCCACTGGCACGCTCGAGGATCATCGGGTCGAGAAAGTCAGGCCCGCACTTGAACACCCGCACCTTGCGCCCGAGGTTGCGGTGCAGGCGGGCCAGGGCAGCGGTGACCGTGGTCTTGCCCTGGCCCGAGGCCGGGGCCGCGATCAGTACGGCGGGGCATTGGCGCGAGTCACTCACAGCTCGACGCCCTTCTGTGCGCGGATACCGGCCTGGAAGGCGTGCTTGAGCATGCCCATCTCGGTGACGGTATCGGCCAGTTCGATCATTTCGGGCTTGGCCGCACGGCCGGTGACGATCACATGCTGCATCGGTGGGCGGGCCTGGATGTCCGACAGCACCTGGTCGAGGTCGAGGTAGCCATGCTTGAGGGCGATGTTCAGCTCATCGAGCACCACGAACTGGATCGACGGATCCTGCAGCAACTGGCGCGATACCGCCCAGGCCGCTTCGGCGGCCGCGATGTCGCGCTGGCGGTCCTGGGTCTCCCAAGTGAAGCCCTCGCCCATCACGTGATAGCGCACTTGCTCGGGGAAGCGGCGGAAGAACAGCTCTTCGCCGGTGCTGTTGCGGCCCTTGATGAACTGCACCACACCGCATTGCATGCCATGGCCCAGGGCGCGGGCGAGCATGCCGAAGGCCGAACTGCTCTTGCCCTTGCCATTGCCGGTCAGTACCAGCAGCAGGCCGCACTCGTTGGGGGAATTGGCGATGCGCTCGTCGATGATCGCCTTCTTGCGCAGCATGCGCGCCAGGTGACGTTCGTCGCGTTCGGTGGATTCGCTCATCAGGGGTCTCCGCAGGCTGTCGCCGGTTGGCGACAGGGAAAAGGCGGGCAGACGGAGAACGCGCAGGGGCCGTGGCCCAAGGCCACATCGCACCGCACATCACCCTCCGTGATGCCGTTGGCAGTGACAGGCCGGTCTCCGGGCTCGCGAGCGGGACATGCCCGGACGACGCGCCTTCCCGGATACCTGTACCCAGTGGCCATGCGCCGTCTTTTACTCACCTACCGTTGCGGGGGCAGCGCCGGACTCGCGCCTGCTGGCGCTCACCGGCTTCCCAGTTTCACCCTGCCGAACCGCAGTTCGCCGGGCACCTGAAACACGCCGCGAAGGTTAGAGGGTTGCACCGGGAGCGTCAATCGAACGAAGACCGTTCTGGCCTGGGTCAATGGCCGATCCGCCAGCTTGTGCCACACTCAAAGCGGTGATATCACTTAGCCACCATTTCGGCTGGCCTCAATCACAATGACAAGGAGCGCAGCATGCAAGGCCTGATCATCAATAACCCGCGCCTGGAATTCCTGCGCCCGGCCCTGGAACGCTGGGTCGACTGCATCGACCGCTTCAACCAGTTCCAGGGCGACAACGAAGCCCCCTATTGGCATGGCGCCGCCGCCAACACCGGACTGCTCGCAGCGGCCGCCTGGCAGGCCGAGCTGACGGCGCTGCAGCAGTACACGAGCAAGAAACAGCGTGACGAAGGCGAGCGTGAGGCCCGCGGCGACCTGAGTATCAACAGCGCCGAAGAGTCGATCCACCTGCACACCAGCCAACGCTGGCCGCGCATGGCCCGTCTCGACATGGGCCCGGCCTTGCAGGAAACCGCCAACCACGCCAAGACGATCGCCTACGCCAGCCAATTCAAGGCCGGGGCGCTGTTCGTCACTCCGTGGAAGGCCGGCCAGCATGCCAGCCCCGAGGAACTCCAGGACCTGGTCGATGACCTGCAGAAACACACCGCTTGCGCGATCGCCTGGTACTTCCCCTATGGCTACCGCAAACTGCACAACGAATTGGGCCAGTACTATCCCGGCGTGGCATTACTGCTCAAGCAAGCTTGATGCCCCTGGCACAGGCCAATGAACAACCAGACGCTGTCCGCGTCCTTATCTAGCGAACAGCAGTCAGGGATTCTGCGCCAGATGTTCAGGGGGTAGCACCCGTTTGGCCTGAAGATAGGCCTTGGCCCAGTAGCTGTTCGACAGGTAGTCCAGACGCACGGTGCCCCCCGTGGAGGGCGCATGGACGAAACGCCCCTCACCCACGTAGATCCCGGCGTGGCTGACATGCGAGCCGCCACTGGTGGCAAAGAACACCAGATCGCCGGACTGCAGCGCATTGATATCCACGTTCGGCGCACGCATGACGATCATGTCGCGGGTGGTGCGTGGCAGGCTGATACCCGCGGCATCACGATATACGTAGCTGATCAGGCCACTGCAATCAAAACCAGAGTCTGGAGTGTTGCCGCCCCAGCGATAGGGCGTGCCCACCAGCCCGATGGCACGAAACAGCACATCATCCGCCGCGGGCGAAGACGGCGACGAATTGAACACCACCGGCGCCGTGGGCATTGTCGCCGGAGCGGGAGCACGACTGGAACAGGCCGCGAGCAGGGCCACGAGGGAGAGGAATGCGAAGCGCGCCAACATCGCCATGATGTAAACGTCCTGTCGGGAAGCCCCGGCCATGGCCGAAGGTAAAAAGAGTTGAGAATTTAGATTAGACGCTTTCTGTAAATGCGCACGGCGGCGAGCTTTTCAGCTACGCCGCCGTGGCAGGGTACAGCATTTTGATATCAATTCAATTGCGCGAGATCGTGGTCGGCGCCATGGCGAGCGCGCGCTTGGCCTCGATGAAGGTCTTGCTCCAGTAGCGATCGCCAAGGCTGTCGATGCGCACGCCACCGCTGCGGCGGCTGCTGGAATGGATGAACTGGTTGTCACCCAGGTAGATGCCAGCGTGGCTGACGCGACCACGACCGTTGGTGCTGAAGAACAGCAGGTCGCCGGGCTTGAGCTTGTTGCGCGCGACTTTCGGTGCGTCGACGTTGATCATCTCGCGGGTCGAGCGCGGCAGGTTCATGCCGGCCTCTTCGCGGAACAGGTAGCCGATGAAACCGCTGCAGTCGAAGCCGGACTTCTCGGAGGTGCCACCGAAGCGGTAGCGGGTACCGATCAGCGCCATGCCGCGTTCGAGAATGCTGTCGGCCAATACGGGCAACTGGTACGGCTTGCTGTTGCTGGAGAAGGCCTCGAGGTCATCTTCGCTGGCCAGCTCTTCCTCGGTGAATACGGAAGAGGCAGAGGCCTTGGCCTTGACCGATTGCTCGGTGGCCATGCGTTGATCCTGCGAAGGCGCGACCGGGCCAGTGGAGGCACAGCCGTAAAGAAGGGTGACAAGTGCAAGTGGCACGAGGGGTGCGAAGCGCTTCAGCATGGGCACGACCGTGTCTGTAGTCCTTTAGAAGGGGGAAACTATGCCTTCTATCGGACCCATTTGCAAATTTTATCGAAAAACATGTGACTTTTCTGATTCGACGCTCTGGCACCGTGTTTTCAGCGCTACCAGCCGAGGGTTTCCTTGAGGAACGGAATGGTCAGCTTGCGCTGGGCCTGCAAGGAGGCCTGATCGAGGCGCTCGAGCAGGTCGAACAGCGCGCTCATGCTGCGCGTACCACGGGTGAGGATGAAGTGGCCGACTTCGTCGGTCAGATGCAGGCCGCGGCGCGAGGCGCGCAGTTGCAGGGCGCGCAGCTTGTCCTCGTCGGACATCCCGCGCATCTGGAAGATCAGCGCCAGGGTCAGCCGCGACTTGAGGTCGGCCAGCTTGATCGGCAACTCCCGGGGCGAGCTGGAGGCTGCCAGCAGCAGGCGCCGGCCACTGTCGCGCAGGCGATTGAACAGGTGGAACATGGCCTCTTCCCAGTCGGCCTTGCCCGCGATCACGTGCAGGTCATCGATGCACACCAGCTCGTATTGCTCGAGATGGTCGAGCAGTTCGACGCCACGCTCGAGCAATTGCGCCAGGGGCAGGTACACGGCGGGCTCGCCGAGTTGCTGGAAGCGGTGGGTGGCGGCCTGCAACAGGTGGGTACGGCCCACGCCCTGCTTGCCCCACAGGTAGATGAGGCTTTCGGTCCAGCCGGCGTCGGCTTCGCAGAGCCGCTCGACATAGCCCAGTGCCGCGGCATTGGCGCCGGGGTAGTAGTTGATGAAGGTGGCGTCGTCGCGCAGACGCACACCCAGGGGCAACTGGATCGGTTTCATGCTCGCGGGCGGTCGCGGGGACCACAGGGGGCCTTTGATGAACAGTGTGCAAAGTCTATACCCGCAACGCGGGCGGCACAATCCGGCAGGGGAATAGCACAAGTAAAATCAAGCAGTTGCGTTGCGGAGCAAGCCCGCTGCCACGCCCTCTAGTGTTCAAGACTCCGGGCATGGGAGCGCGCTTGCCCCGTGATCACTCACAGATCCGGGTCCACTTCCCCGGCGTACATGTCCGATTCCTTGTACAGGTCGTGGACATGGCGCAGCAGCACCATGATCACCGCCGCCACCGGCAGCGCCAGCAGCACCCCGGTGAAGCCGAACAGCTCGCCGCCAGCCAGGATCGCGAAGATCACCGCCACCGGATGCAGGCCGATGCGGTCACCCACCAGCAGTGGAGTCAGCACCATGCCCTCCAGCGCCTGCCCGACCATGAACACCGCGACGATACCGAGCATGGGATAGAGGTCGCCGCCGAACTGGAACAACCCGGCGACCAGCGCCGCGCCAATGCCAATGATGAAGCCCATGTACGGCACGATCGCCGCCAGCCCCGCCAGCATGCCGATCAGCAGGCCCAACTCCAGGCCCACCAGCATCAGCCCCGAGGAATAGATGACGCCCAACGCCAGCATTACCAGCAGCTGCCCGCGCACGAACGCCCCGAGCACCTCGTGGCACTCGCCGGCCAACCCCACCACCTGCGGCTCACGCTGGCGCGGCAGCAGGCTGCGCAGCTTGGCCATCATCAGGTCCCAATCGCGCAGCAGGTAGAAGCCCACCACCGGGATCAGCACCAGGTTGGCCAGCCAGCCGATCAGCGCCAGGCTCGAGGCGGTGGCCTGGGACAACAGCACGCCGACGATGTCGGTGGTCTGGCCCATGTGCTCGCCGATCGCGGCCTTGATCTTGTCGAATTTCCAGAAGCCATCCGCCAGGCCCAGGCGGCTCTGCACCCAGGGCAGCGCCACGTGCTGCAGCCAGTCGAGCATTTGCGGCGCCAGCTCGTACAGGCGCAGCAGTTGCTTGGCCAGCATCGGCACCAGCACCAGCAGCAGGGCCAGGAAGATCAGGGTGAACAGGCTGAACACCACCACCACGCCCCAGGTGCGCGACAGCCCGAGGCGCTCCAGGCGATCGACCAGCGGGTCGGCCAGGTAGGCCAGCAGGATGCCCACCAGGAACGGTGAGAGGATGTTGTGCAGGAAGTACAGCAGCACGGCGATCACCAGGGCCGCGCCCAGCCAGATCCAACGACGCATGTCAGTCATTCGCGCCACTCCTTACCAGCGAAAGCGCAGGCCGTCGAACGGCGTTGCGGCAGTGGTGGGCGGCGGTGTGCCGGTATCGCCCTGCGCGCTCGGCGCAGGCGTGGCGGCGGCTGGCTCGGCAGGCAGCTCCTGCAGCTTGGCCAGGCCCAGCTGGGCGCGCAATTGCTCGCGATTGCCGCTGACCTGGTAGGTCAGGGTGTCGCCTTCTGCCATCTGCAAGCGGGCGCCATAAGGTTCCAGCACCCGGCTCAGTTCGGCGTAACGCTGCAGGTTCATCCCCTGCACCTGTACCTGCAGGTCGCTGCTGGCGCCGGGCCGCGTGACATAACGCGGCGCCAGGCGGTTGCTCACTGCCAGCAGCACCGCATCGGCCAGGGCCGCCTGGTCGCTGCCTTCAGCGTTGCCCTGTTCGCGGTTGTCGCCCAGCCACAACTGCCACTTGCCCTGCCACTTGCCGTCGGCCTCATGGGCGTGCACCGCCAGCAAGGCGTCGGCACCATAGCGCTCGGACGCCTCGCGCAGCGGCGCGGGGTCGTTACCCTCGAGCAGCTTGGCATTGGCCACCAATTGCTCCTGCAGATCGGCCAATGGCAGGCGCAGGGGCAGGCCGCGATGCTGGGCTGCCCGACGCAATGGCTCGGCGGCGCTCTGGCCATCGCCGACCAGGCTGCTGCCCTCGACACTGTCGTTCAGCCACCAGCCCAGGACCGACGGCCGGTTGCTGCCCCACAATGCCAGCCCCGCCTGGCGCAGGGCGCGCTCGGTGCTGCCGGGGTCGAACTCGACCAGCACCGACTCCGGTGGGCCTGCCTCGGTACCGACCTGATTGATGATCTGTTGCGGGTCCTTGCGCAGCGCGGCCAGTGCCGGGTTCTGCGCGGCCTTGGGGTCGCCGGTCAGGCGCAACACCAGGGTGTCGAGCGCCTTGCCGGTCGCCTGGGCGCGGGCCTCGCTGCCCTGCCCTTCGACGGGCTCGCGAACCTGATACAGGCCCGAGACGGTTTCGGCCTGCGCGAGGGTGCCGGCCACGACGAGGCAGGCGCCAGCAAGGAAATTGAGAAGACGCATTGAGGATTCCTGTCCAGATGACCTTGGGGCGACGCGCCCTTGCCTGTGGGCTGTGACCGCGCCACGCCGGAAAATGCTCCGCCGCGCCACGCCTTTGCGCGCGTCGCCATGCCTATACCTTATACAGGCGCCGACGCGGCAACCAGTCGCACAGGGTGAAACAGCGTTTTTTGCCCAGATTTCCCGCCTGCCCGTCGGCCTGAGGATGGCCGCCTTGGGGCAACCCTGATAAAATCGCGCGCCTTCGCAGACCAGTGACGTACAGGCAGCCGCCGTTTCTGAAAGTGGCCTTGGCCGTCCCGGTCGTTTTTCTGAATCCCTCCCTCCTAAAGGCCTGGATCAATGAGCAAGCAACCCTCCCTGAGCTACAAAGACGCCGGTGTAGACATCGACGCCGGCGAAGCACTGGTCGAACGCATCAAGGGCGTCGCCAAGCGCACCGCACGCCCTGAAGTCATGGGTGGCCTGGGCGGCTTCGGCGCCCTCTGCGAGATCCCGGCCGGCTACAAGCAGCCGGTGCTGGTCTCCGGCACCGACGGCGTCGGCACCAAGCTGCGCCTGGCGCTGAACCTGAACAAGCACGACAGCATCGGCCAGGACCTGGTCGCCATGTGCGTCAACGACCTGGTGGTGTGCGGCGCCGAGCCGCTGTTCTTCCTCGACTACTACGCCACCGGCAAGCTCAACGTCGACGTGGCCGCCACCGTGGTCACCGGCATCGGCGCCGGTTGCGAACTGGCCGGCTGCTCGCTGGTCGGTGGTGAAACCGCCGAGATGCCAGGCATGTACGAAGGCGAAGACTACGACCTGGCCGGCTTCTGCGTCGGCGTGGTGGAAAAGGCCGAGATCATCGACGGCTCGAAAGTGGTCACCGGCGACGCCCTGATCGCCCTGCCATCCTCCGGCCCGCACTCCAACGGCTACTCGCTGATCCGCAAGATCCTCGAAGTGTCCGGCACCGACATCGACAACACCCAGCTCGATGGCAAGCCGCTGGCCGACCTGCTGATGGCGCCGACCCGCATATACGTCAAGCCCCTGCTGCAGCTGATCAAACAGACCGGCGCGGTCAAGGCCATGGCCCACATCACCGGCGGCGGCCTGCTGGACAACATCCCGCGCGTACTGCCAAAAGGCGCCCAGGCCGTGGTCGACGTGGCCAGCTGGCAGCGCCCGGTGGTGTTCGACTTCCTGCAGGAAAAAGGCAACGTCGACGAACATGAAATGCACCGCGTGCTGAACTGCGGCGTGGGCATGGTCATCTGCGTGGCCCAGGACCAGGTCGACAACGCCCTGAACGTGCTGCGCGCCGCCGGCGAGCAGCCGTGGGTCATCGGCCAGATCGCCGAAGCCGCCGAAGGCGCCGCCCAGGTCGAGCTCAAGAACCTCAAGGCACACTGATGCCGGGCAAGACCTGCAACGTCGTGGTACTGCTGTCGGGCTCCGGCAGCAACCTGCAAGCGCTGATCGACAGCAACAGCGCCAGTGACAGCCCGGTACGCATCCGCGCGGTAATTTCCAACCGCGCCGATGCCTACGGCCTGGAACGCGCCAAGGCCGCCGGTATCGACACCGCGGTGCTCGCGCACACCGGCTTCGACGGTCGCGAAGCCTTCGATGCGGCGCTGATGGCGCTGATCGACGGCTTCGCCCCCGACCTGGTGGTGCTGGCCGGTTTCATGCGCATCTTGAGTGGCGGCTTCGTGCGCCACTATCAAGGCCGCTTGCTCAACATACATCCGTCACTGTTGCCCAAGTATAAAGGGCTGCACACCCACCAGCGCGCGCTGGAGGCTGGCGATGCCGAGCACGGCTGCAGCGTGCACTTCGTCACCGAGGAACTCGATGGCGGGCCTTTGGTCGTACAGGCTGTGGTGCCGGTTGCAACGGACGACACCGAGCAGACGCTCGCCGAGCGCGTGCACCTGCAGGAACACCAGATCTACCCGCTGGCGGTGCGCTGGTTCGCCGAAGGACGCTTGCGTCTGGGCGAGCACGGTGCATTACTGGATGGCCAGCCGCTGGCGGCCAGCGGTCACTTGATTCGATCCTAGGAGAATTTATGCGTCGCGCCCTGCTCTTGGCTCTCGCCGTGCTCGCCCTGCCCCTCCAGGCAGCTGATCTGAAGCCTTTCGCGGCCAGCTACACCGCCGACTGGAAGCAGCTGCCCATGAGCGGCACTGCCGAGCGCAGCCTGGTGAAGAACGCCAACGGTACCTGGGACCTTAATTTCAAGGCCTCCATGATGATCGCCAGCCTGACCGAGCAAAGCACCCTCAAGCTCGACAATGACACCCTGCTGCCGCAGAAGTACCACTTCGAGCGTGGCGGCTTGGGCAAGGCGAAGAAAGTCGACCTCACCTTCGACTGGACCGGCAAGAAGGTGACCGGCAGCGACCGTGGCGACGCGATCAGCCTGCCGCTCAACCGCGGCGTGCTGGACAAGTCGTCCTATCAACTGGCGCTGCAGCATGACGTGGCCGCCGGCAAGAAAAGCATGACCTACCAGGTGGTCGACGGTGACGAGATCGACACCTACGACTTCCGCGTGCTGGGCACCGAGAAAGTGGCCACCAAGACCGGCCAGGTCGATGCGGTCAAGGTCGAGCGCGTGCGCGATCCTAGCCAGAGCAAGCGCATCACCGAGCTATGGTTCGCCAAGGACTGGGATTACCTGCTGGTGCAACTGCGCCAGGTCGAGACCGATGGCAAGGAATACGTGATCGTGCTGCAGGATGGCACGGTAGACGGCAAGGCGGTCAAGGGTAACTGATGGCGCTGCCTGCAATACCCGAAGCCCCGCCTTGTGCGGGGCTTCTTTTTCGGTGAGTGCCTGCACCGCCCAATCGCGGGCCAAGCCCGCACGTATTTGTGTTCGATTCGTGGAAGCGGGCTTGCCCCGCGACTGGCCTCTTCATGAAACTTGTTTCATCGCTGTTTTATTTACTTAGCCTGCTAACAAACTCTATAAAGAGGGTGTGCGACACGCTGTCGCAGCCAACTGAAGCAGTGGAGTTTAACGATGACAGTCCAAGTAACCGAACGCGACGAATCGAAAATGTCCCACGAAGGCCTGGCCGCTGGTGTGCGGATCTGGGATGTGCATCAACAGGGCCAACTGGTCGGCATGTTCCATGATGAGCACCAGGCCCAGCAATACCGCATGGAGCTGGAATACCTAGAGAACCAGCGACCGTCGCAATAACACCCTCTTCAAACGAAAAACCCCGCCTAGGCGGGGTTTTTCATGCTTACCACATCAGATCGTCAGGGATCTTGTAGGCTGCGTACGGGTCGTCCTCGTCCGCCTCCTCGACATGGGTGTTGAGCAGCAGGATGCGCTTGGGGTCGCGCTCCTGGATCTTCACCGCCGCCTCGCGTGGAATCACTTCGTAGCCACCGCCATGGGCGACGACCGCCAGCGCGCCGTTGCTCAGCTTGCTGCGCATCAGGGCGTTGACGGCGATGCGCTTGACCTTCTTGTCATCGACGAAGTTGTAGTAGTCCTCGGTATTCAGCTTGGGCAGGCGGGTCGCCTCGATCAACTGCTTGATCTGCGCGGCACGGGCCTTCTGCTCGGCCTTCTCCTGGACCTGGCGGTTCAGCTCCTGGTCTTTTCGGGCCTTCTCGGCCTGGGCTTCCTTGGCCAGGCGCTGCTGGCTGTCGTCCACCTCGACCTGGCCTTTGTGCTCCAGGCGTTTCTGTTTTTTCTCGGCCTTGTTGGTCTGAGAAACCTGTTTCTGGTTGACCAGACCGGCTTTGAGCAATTGGTCGCGAAGGGAAAGGCTCATGGAAGTTCACTCACTTATGCATCAGCTCAGCCGCAGCTGGGCAGGTTCTTTTCCTGACGCTTGGCCTCGCCCCACAGGGCGTCCAGCTCGTCGAGGGTACGATCTTGGATGTTCAGGCCCTGCTCGCGCAATGCCTGTTCGATGAATCGGAAGCGCCGCTCGAACTTGCGATTGGCGCGGCGCAGGGCGTTTTCCGGGTCGTGGCGCAGGTG
Organism: Pseudomonas sp. PONIH3; assembly: GCF_002934345.1. NCBI lineage: Bacteria > Pseudomonadati > Pseudomonadota > Gammaproteobacteria > Pseudomonadales > Pseudomonadaceae > Pseudomonas > Pseudomonas sp. PONIH3. The sequence continues at coordinate 5,298,931 of NZ_CP026386.1, read as the reverse complement.
GCGGGCCAGGTTGACGGTGGCGAACAACAGGTCGCCCAGCTCATCTTCCAGCGCATCGCTGTCGCCATCGGCCATGGCCTGCAGCACTTCGTCGAGCTCTTCACGGACCTTGTCCAGCACCGGCAGCGCGTCCGGCCAGTCGAAGCCGACCGTGGCGGCGCGCTTCTGCAGCTTGGCCGCCCGTGACAGCGCAGGCAAGGCCGCCGGCACGTCGTCGAGCAGCGAGAGCTGTTCAGGCTCGCTCTTCTCGGCGCGCTCCTCGGCCTTGATCTCTTCCCAGCGCGACTTGACCTGGGCCTCGTCCAGCATGGGGGTGTCCAGCGGCGCATAGAGCTCGCCGGTGGGGAATACATGGGGGTGGCGGCGGATGAGCTTGCGGGTGATCGCATCGACCACGCCGTCGAACTCGAAACGCCCTTCTTCCCTTGCCAGCTGGCTGTAGTAGACCACCTGGAACAGCAGGTCGCCCAGCTCGCCCTGCAGGTGCTCGAAGTCGCCGCGCTCGATGGTGTCGGCCACTTCGTAGGCCTCTTCGATCGTGTGCGGGACGATGCTGGCGTAGTCCTGCTTGAGGTCCCAGGGGCAACCGTATTGCGGGTCACGCAGGCGGGCCATCAGGTGCAGCAGGTCGTCGAGGGTGTAGGTCATGAATATCTTTCCTCAGCGAGGGCCTTGCCCTCGATCGCCGACAAGCCGGCGCCCACAGGGTTATGCCGTACCTGTGGGAGCTGGCTTGCCAGCGATGGGCCGCACAGCGGCCCCGTTCTGTCTCAAGGGGTACGGTTACGCCGCGTCTCGATGATGTTGGGCAACTGCGAGATCCTGCCGAGCAAGCGCCCCAGGGCGTCCAGGCCAGGGATCTCGATGGTCAGCGACATCAAGGCGGTGTTGTCTTCCTTGTTCGAGCGGGTGTTTACCGCCAGCACGTTGATCTTCTCGTTGAGCAGCACCTGCGAAACGTCGCGTAGCAAACCCGGGCGGTCGTAGGCACGGATGATGATGTCGACCGGGTAGGTCTGCACCGGGATCGGTCCCCAGCTGACCTGGATCATGCGCTCCGGCTCCTTGCCCGCCAACTGCAGCACCGAGGCGCAGTCCTGGCGGTGAATGCTCACGCCACGGCCCTGGGTGATGTAGCCGACGATGGCATCGCCCGGCAGCGGCTGGCAGCAGCCGGCCATCTGCGTGAGCAGGTTGCCGACGCCCTGGATCTGGATGTCGTTGCGCTTGCCCGAACGGATGCCCCGCGCCTGGCGCGGGATCAGCTCAACCGGCTCCAGGCGCTCGGGTTCGAGCAACTGCTGGGCGGCGTTGACCATATGCGCCAGGCGCAGGTCGCCGGCACCGAGGGCGGCGAACATGTCCTCGGCGGTCTTGACGTTGGCCTTCTCGGCCAGGCGCTCGAAGTCCACCTGCGGCAGGCCCAGGCGCGACAGCTCGCGTTCGAGCAGGGTCTTGCCGGCGGCGACGTTCTGGTCGCGAGCCTGCAGCTTGAACCAATGGACAATCTTGGCCCGGGCCCGCGAAGTGGTCACGTAGCCCAGGTTGGAGTTCAGCCAGTCGCGGCTCGGGCTGCCGTGCTTGCTGGTGATGATCTCCACCTGCTCGCCGGTCTGCAGGCTGTAGTTCAGCGGCACGATGCGCCCGTTGATCTTGGCGCCGCGACAGTTGTGGCCGATCTCGGTGTGTACCCGATAGGCAAAGTCCAGCGGCGTCGAGCCCTTGGGCAGGTCGATGGCGTGGCCGTCGGGGGTGAACACGTAGACGCGATCCGGCTCGATATCGACGCGCAGCTGTTCGGCCAGGCCGCCGATGTCGCCCAGTTCCTCGTGCCACTCCAGCACCTGGCGCAACCAGGAGATCTTCTCTTCGTAGTGGTTCGAGCTGGGCTTGACATCGGTGCCCTTGTAGCGCCAGTGGGCGCAGACACCCAGCTCGGCTTCCTCGTGCATGCCATGGGTGCGGATCTGCACCTCGAGCACCTTGCCCTCGGGGCCGATCACCGCGGTGTGCAGGGAGCGATAGCCGTTTTCCTTGGGGTTGGCGATGTAATCGTCGAACTCTTTCGGAATGTGCCGCCACAGGGTGTGCACGATGCCCAGCGCGGTGTAGCAGTCACGCACTTCCGGCACCAGCACGCGCACCGCGCGCACGTCGTAGATCTGGCTGAACTCCAGGCCCTTGCGCTGCATCTTGCGCCAGATCGAATAGATGTGTTTCGCCCGGCCACTGATATCGGCGTTGACGCCGGTGGCCAGCAGCTCGTTCTGCAACTGGTTCATCACGTCGCTGATGAAGCGCTCGCGGTCCAGCCGGCGCTCGTGCAGCAACTTGGCGATCTGCTTGTACTGGTCGGGCTCGAGGTAGCGGAACGACAGGTCCTCGAGTTCCCACTTGATATGGCCGATACCCAGGCGGTGCGCCAGCGGCGCATAGATATCGAACACCTCGCGCGCCACACGCAGGCGCTTCTCGTCATCGGCCGCCTTGACCGCCCGAATGGCACAAGTACGCTCGGCCAGCTTGATCAGCGCCACGCGTACATCGTCGACCATCGCCACCAGCATCTTGCGCAGGTTCTCGACCTGCGCCTGGGAGCCGAGCACCAGCGACTGGCGCGGGCTGAGGCTGGCACTGATGGCCGCCATGCGCAGTACGCCGTCGATCAGCTTGGACACCACCGGCCCGAAGCGCTGGCCGACCTCGGCCAAGGTCACCTTGCCTTCGCGCACCGAACGGTAGATGACAGCCGCCACCAGGGAATCCTGGTCGAGCTTGAGGTCGGCGAGGATTTCGGCGATCTCGAGCCCCGCCTGGAAACTGGACGTGCCATCGGCCCAGGAATGCTTGGCAGGGTTGCCTTTCTTCTCGACCTCGTGGGCAAACTCGCAGGCCTCCTTCAACCCCGGGCGATCGAGTTGCGAATCGACGCTCACCACATGATCGAGCCATGCTTCGAGATTGATACTGCCGTCGTTGTTGACCGGCTGGTGCACTCTCACCTGTACCATCTTTGCTTTACCTTTCCATACAGCGCACCACGCGGGTGCACTGGCTATCACCTGTGCGTCCCTCAATCCCTGATGGCCGCACCAAGAGGGCCAGCCCGGCTAGCCCGCTTCGAATAACGCCATGGCTTCGACATGCGCCGTCTGAGGAAACATGTCGAGAATCCCGGCCCTTTTTAACCGGTACCCCTGCCCGACCAGCACTTGCGTATCACGCGCCAGCGTGGCGGGGTTGCACGATACATAGACCAGCCGTTTCGCACCCAGCCGGGCGAGGCCCTGCACTACCTCGAAAGCCCCGTCGCGCGGTGGATCCAAGAGTACCGCAGAAAAGCCCTCGGTACCCCATCCAGCGCCTGCCAAAGGCTGCGATAAATCGGCCTGAAAAAACCGTGCGTTATGCACATTGTTGGCGTGGGCGTTGGCCTCGGCACGGCTGACCATGGCCTGCACGCCTTCCACCGCCACCACCTCGCGCGCCTGGCGGGCCAGTGGCAAGGCAAAGTTGCCCAGGCCGCAGAACAGGTCCAGGACCCGCTCATGCGCCTGGGGCGCCAGCCAGGTCAAAGCCTGCTGGATCATCGAGGTGTTGACCTGGGCATTGACCTGGACGAAATCCCCCGGCCGCCAGGCCAGCTCCAGGCCCCAGGGCTCCAAAGCAAAGCCCAGTTGCGCCGCGGCGTCTACTGGCGCCGGCTCGCCCTCGCCCTGCAGCCATAACTGGGCGCCGGCCTCGCGGCAGAATGCCTCGAGCCGCGCCAGGTCTTCACTTGGCAAGGGCGCCACATGCCGGACCATCACTGCCTCCGCGGTACCACTGAACAGCTCCACATGCCCCAACACCTGCGGCTTGCTCAAGCTGCGCAACACGGTCGGCAGGTGGCGCATGATCGCCTGCAAGGGCTGTACCAGCACCGCGCAGTCGTCGATGGCAACGATGTCCTGGCTGGCCTCGGCGCGGAAACCGACCTCCAGCTGACGCGCCTTGGTGTCCCAGCGTACCGCTACCCGCGCCCGGCGACGGTAGCCGAATTCCGGTCCGCACAAGGGAACAGCCCACTCTTCGGGCTGCACGCCGGCCACCCGCTGCAACTGCTCAGCGAGCAGGCGCTGCTTGAGCGCCAGCTGGCCGTCATGGGGTAGGTGCTGAAGGTTGCAGCCGCCACAGCGGGCGTAGTGACGGCAGGGCGCTTCGCGGCGCTCGGCGCTGGCCTGGAACAAGCGTTCCAGGCGCGCCTCGACCACCTTGCCGCGTGCGGCAAGCACCCGCGCCTCGACGTCTTCGCCGCCCAGCGCGCCGCTGACGAACCAGGTACGACCCTCGCTGAAGGCGATGCCACGGCCGTCACCGGCCACGCGCTCGATCAGCAAGCGCTGCTTCTTGCCCACCGGCACTTGTGCGGCACGGTTGCCGCCGGCCGGCTGAAAACGCAGGCCGGTATTGCTTTTCTTTCTGGACATCAGGTCGGATCGAACAGGCCGGTGGAAAGGTAACGGTCGCCGCGGTCGCAGATGATGGCGACCATCACCGCGTTCTCGACTTCACGGGACAGACGCAACATCGCCGCCACCGCCCCGCCGGAGGATACGCCACAGAAAATGCCCTCTTCGCGGGCCAGGCGACGGGTGGTTTCCTCGGCCTCCTGCTGGGACATGTCGACCACGCGGTCGACCCGGGTGGCGTCGAAGATCTTCGGCAGGTACTCGTGGGGCCAACGGCGAATGCCCGGAATGGCCGAGCCTTCCATCGGCTGCAGGCCAACGATCTGCACCGCCGGGTTCTGCTCCTTGAGGTATTGCGAACAACCCATGATGGTGCCGGTCGTGCCCATGGAGCTGACGAAGTGGGTGATCGTGCCCTGGGTCTGCTGCCAGATCTCCGGGCCCGTGCTGTTGTAGTGCGCGATCGGGTTGTCGCCGTTGGCGAACTGGTCAAGCACCAGCCCACGGCCTTCGGCCTGCAGTTTTTCCGCGAGATCGCGGGCGCCTTCCATGCCCTCTTCCTTGGTCACCAGGATCAGCTCGGCGCCATAGGCGGTCATGGCCGCCTTGCGTTCGGCGGTGGAGTTGTCCGGCATGATCAGGATCATCTTGTAGCCCTTGATCGCTGCGGCCATGGCCAGGGCAATGCCGGTATTGCCGGAGGTGGCTTCGATGAGAGTGTCGCCGGGCTTGATCTGGCCACGCAGTTCGGCACGGGTGATCATCGACAACGCCGGGCGGTCCTTGACCGAACCTGCCGGGTTGTTGCCTTCGAGCTTGAGCAGCAAGGTATTGCTGGTGTTCCCGGCGATGCGCTGCAGGCGAACCAGCGGCGTATGGCCGACGCAGTCGGCGATGGTTGGGTACTGCAGGGTCATGGGCGTTTTCGCAATCCGGACGGCAGGGGCGCCTATCATACCGGCAAACCCGGCGCGGCCATATCACGCAATTGTCGGTGGTTATAGCGGGTAGCTATAAGCAATTGTTCCCTGGCACCGGGCTTGTCCGCGCCGGACCTACCGACGGCCCCGCTTCATGGGCAGGCAGGCGCATGCACAGGCGCAGGCCACGCTCGCCATTGACCGCCCACACCAGCCCACCCTGGCGGCGGATCGCATTGCGGGCAATGCTCAAGCCCAAGCCGAAGCCACCGTCCCCGGGCCGCGCCCCGTCCAACCGGGAAAACGGCGCGAAGATCCGCTCAAGGTCTTCCTCGGCCACGCCACCGCCGTCATCCTCCAGGTCGATACGCCAATACCCGCCTTCACGCCAGCCGCCCAGGCGCACCACACCCGCCTCCGGCGAGTGACGGATGGCGTTGCGCAGCATGTTCTCCAGCGCCTGGGCAAGGTCGTTGAGGCTGCCCCGCACCCAGCAGTCCGCCGGCAACGCACAGCGCAACTGCCCAGGTGCCCAGCCGCTTTCGTAACAGGCATTCTCGCTGAGCAGGTCCCACAGCGCCGGCACCTGGATCGGTTCCAGGTTCACCGGGGCGCGCTCGGCGTCCTGCCAGGCCAGTTGCAAAGTGTCCTCGACCAGTTGCTGCATGCCGTCCACCTCGCGGTGCAGGCGTTCGCGCAGGCGCTGCAGGTCGGTTTCGCCGTCGCAGGCCACGCGCAGGCGGCTGAGCGGCGTGCGCATCTCGTGGGACAGGTCGCGCAGCAACTGCTGCTGCAAGGCCACGGTGCCCTGCAGGCGCTCGGCCATCTGGTCGAAGGCCCTGGCCAGTTCGCCCAGCTCGTCCTTGCGCCGGGTGGTGCGCGGATCCAGGCGCGCCGCCAGTTGGTCGGCGCGCCAGGCGCTGGCCTGTTCACGCAATTGGTTGAGCGGCACGATCAGCATGCGGTACAGGCCGACGCACAACAGCAGGGTAGACAGTCCAGGAATGATGCCGTTGGTGACGATGCGCCAGAACAACCGGTACTGGCCCGGGTTGAAGCGCTCCGGCAGCTCGATCACCAGCATGCCCTGCTCCGGCGCGCCGGGGAACGGCAGGCGCAACCAGGGCTGGCCGATACTGCGCCGGCTCATCGGCCAGTCAACGCCGCGCAGGCGGGTCAGGCGCTGGGCCTGCCGGGCAGTGAGATCGGCGTTGCCCAACGGTTGCAGGTCGCCATCGAGCACCCCCGCCCAGCCTTGCTCGCGCCCACGCATCTCGGCCAGCCAGGCATCGACACCATCAGCGCCGTCCCTGCGCCAGGCCAGCTCCGCCTCGGCCGCGTAACCACGCAGCACCTGACGCGCGGGTTCGGAAAGGAAGGCGTCCTGGGTTTCCATATGGCGACCCCAGCTGTAGCTGAGGCCGATCATCAGCAGGCAGAAGCCCACCAGCAGGACGGCCAATTTCCAGAACAGCGAATGGCGATCGAGCACGACTCAGTCGACCTCGCCCACGCCGAATACATAGCCCTTGCCCCAGACGGTGCGGATCTGCCGCTCGTGATAACCGATGGCCTTGAGCTTGCGGCGAATCTGGCTGACGTGCATGTCCAGGCTGCGGTCATGGCGCGAGTATCCGCGCTGCAGCACCTGCTGGTACAGGAACGGCTTGCTGAGGACCTCGTCCTCGCTGCGATACAAGGTGTCGAGCAGGCGGTATTCGCTGGGGGTCAGCCCGGCCCACTGGCCGGCAAGGCAGATATCGGCCGCTTGCTCGTCAAAGCGCAACAGCGGCTCCGCCTCCTTGCGCGGCGCCAACGCCCGTCGTTCGAAAGCCACTCGGCGCAGGATGGCCTCGATGCGCACCCGCAGCTCGGCGAAACTGAAAGGCTTTGGCAGGTAGTCGTCCGCGCCGCGTTCAAAACCATTGATACGATCGGCCTCGGCCCCCAGCGCCGACATCAGGATGACCGGCGTGGCGCTGCGTCGGCGCAGGCTGGTCAGCGCATCCAGGCCATTGAGGCCGGGCAGCAGGATGTCCAGCAGGACCAGGTCGAAGGCTTGTCGTCCCGCCTCCTCAAGCCCCTCCAGACCACTACGGCACCAAGTCACCTGGAAGCCGCCGCGGCGCAATTCTTCGCGCAGGTAGGCACCGAGCACGGGATCGTCCTCGATGGCCAGGATGTGGGTGGCGTGAATAGCTTCAGGATGCATTGGCAACTGCCATCGATTCTCAGTTGCGTGATTATTGGGCAAGCGCTCCCGGCAAGGCAACCGTCGCCCGACTGACGCGCCATCGTACAGCCGGGTTACTTGGCAAACAAAAGCCTTACAAATGCCTGCGGCGCGGAGTAACGTTCCCGCTGATGCGCGAACAGCGCTTTTCAAGGCACATGACAGGAGACAGGTGTGCTCGACCGTTTGGGAATCCGCAGCCGCGTCCTGCTGCTGGCCTTGCTCCCCGCCAGCCTGATGGCCCTGGTGCTGGGCAGTTACTTCACCTGGTTGCAGCAGAGCGACCTGCGCACGCAGCTGCTGCAACGCGGCAAGATGATCGCCGAGCAGTTGGCGCCCCTGGCGGCGCCGGCCCTGGCCCGCCAGTCCCCGGCGCAGCTGGAGCGCATCGCGGCCCAGGCCCTGGAGCAGGTCGACGTGCGCGCCGTGGCGTTCCTCGCCGCCGACCGCACGCGCCTGGCCCACGCCGGCCCCAGCATGCTCAACCAGCCGCCCAGCGGCGGCACCGGCACGCAACTGCTCCAGCGCACCGGCAACGATGCCACCCGTTACCTGATGCCGGTGTTCGGCCATCACCGCGACCTGGCCACCGACGCCGTACCCGCCGAAGCCGAGCGCCTGCTCGGCTGGGTGGAGATCGAGCTCTCCCACGACGGCACCCTGCTGCGCGGCTACCGCAACCTGTTCACCAGCCTGCTGCTGATCCTCGCCTGCCTGAGCCTGACCGCGCTGCTCGCCCTGCGCATGAGCCGCACCATCAACGACCCGATCAACCGCATCAAGCACGCGGTCAACCAGCTCAAGGACGGCCACCTCGACGAACGCCTGCCAGCCATGGGCAGCCACGAGCTCGACGAACTGGCCGCTGGCATCAACCGCATGGCCGAGACCCTGCACAGCGCCCACGAAGAGCTGCAGCACAGCATCGACCAGGCCACCGAGGACGTGCGCCAGAACCTGGAAACCATCGAGATCCAGAACATCGAGCTGGACATGGCGCGCAAGGAGGCCCTGGAGGCCAGCCGCATCAAGTCCGAGTTCCTCGCCAACATGAGCCACGAGATCCGCACCCCGCTCAACGGCATCCTCGGCTTCACCCACCTGTTGCAAAAGAGCGAGCTCAGCCCGCGTCAGCTCGACTACCTAGGCACCATCGAGAAATCCGCCGACAACCTGTTGGGGATCATCAACGAGATCCTCGACTTCTCCAAGATCGAGGCCGGCAAGCTGGTGCTCGACAGCATCCCGCTCAACCTGCGCGACCTGATCCAGGACACCCTGACCATCCTTGCCCCGGCCGCCCACGCCAAGCAGCTGGAGCTGCTCAGCCTGGTCTACCGCGACACCCCGCTGTCGCTGGTGGGCGACCCGTTGCGGCTCAAGCAGATCCTCACCAACCTGGTGAGCAATGCCATCAAGTTCACCCGCGAAGGCACCATCGTCGTGCGCGCCATGCTCGAGGACGAGCAGGAAGACAGCGTGCAACTGCGCATCAGCGTCCAGGACACCGGCATCGGCCTGTCGCCGCAGGATGTGCGCACCCTGTTCCAGGCCTTCAGCCAGGCCGACAACTCGCTGTCACGCCAGCCCGGCGGTACCGGCCTGGGCCTGGTGATCTCCAAGCGCCTGATCGAACAGATGGGTGGCGAAATCGGCGTCGACAGCACGCCGGGCGAAGGCTCGCAGTTCTGGATCAGCCTCAACCTGCCCAAGGCCCACGACGACACCGAGGAGCAACCCGCCCAGGCCCTGGTCGGCCGTAGCGTGGCCATCGTCGACGGGCACGACCTGGCCCGCCAGGCATTGCAGCACCAGCTCGAGGACTGCGGCCTGGCGGTCACAGTGTTCGCTTCCTGCGACCAACTGCTGCACGGCGTGCAGGCGGCAAGCCAGGCCGGGCAGCCGTTCGACTTCGCCGTGCTCGGGGTCAATCTCGGCAGCCTGGCGCCGGAACAACTGGGGCAATACCACCAACAGCTCGAGCGCCTGGGATGCCAGTGCGTGGTGCTGTGCCCCACCAGGGAGCAGCCGCTCTACCACCCTTACCTGCCCAACGCCCACGGCCAGTTGCTGGCCAAGCCCACCTGCACACGCAAGCTGCGTCGCCTGCTGCTGGAACTGGTGCAGCCGCGCCGGCCGGTGTGCGAGCAACGCAGCAACGGCGGCCAACGCATGCCCAAGCTCCTGTGCGTCGACGACAACCCGGCCAACCTGCTGCTGGTGCAGACCCTGCTCGAAGGAATGGGCGCCGAGGTACTGGCGGTGGACAGCGGCTATGCCGCGGTGCAGGCCGTGCAGGACGAGCCCTTCGACCTGGTACTGATGGATGTGCAGATGCCAGGCATGGATGGCCGTGCCTGCACCGAACAGATTCGCCAGTGGGAGGCCAGCCAGAGCGGTCCGGCCCTGCCCATCGTGGCCCTCACCGCGCACGCCATGGCCAACGAAAAGCGTGCCTTGCTGCACAGCGGCATGGACGACTACCTGACCAAGCCGATCAGCGAGCGCCAGTTGGCCCAGGTGGTGATGAAATGGACCGGCCTGAGCCTGGGCTCACCGCCACAGGAACGGCCCAGTGAGCGCCTGCCCGACAGCAGCGAGCTGAAGGTGCTCGATCCAGAGGAAGGGCTACGCCTGGCCGCCGGCAAGCCAGACCTGGCGGCGGATATGCTGGCAATGCTCCTGGCCTCGCTGGAGTCCGACCGCGAGGCCATCCAGGCCGCCCGCGACGCTGCCGACCGCAACGCCATGATCGAGCGGGTGCACCGGCTCAACGGCGCCTCGCGTTATTGCGGCGTACCGCAGTTGCGCGCGGCCTGCCAGCGCAGCGAGACCTTGCTCAAGCAGGACAGCCCCCAGGCGTTGCAGGCCCTGGACGAACTGGACCAGGCCATCAGCCGACTGGCCGAGCAGGCACGCGAAAGCGCCTGAATCCCCCACAGGCTTTGCAAGAGTCGTGGGAGCGGGGGTGCGACTTGCCCCGCGACAGGGCCGTCACAGATCAATACCCGATCTCCCTGACGGCCTAGACTGTTGCCGACTCACAGAAGGAAGCCCCCATGCGCGCCCTGTTGTTCAGCAGCCAGCACTACGACCAGGAAAGCTTCACCCGCGCCGCCAGCGCGGACGCCCTGGAGCTGCACTACCAGTCCGCCCGCCTGACCCTGGACACCGCCGCCCTCGCCCAGGGCTTCGAAGTGGTGTGCGCCTTCATTAACGATGAACTCGACGCCCAGGTCCTACAGCGCCTGGCCGCTGGCGGCACGCGCCTGATCGCCCTGCGCTCGGCCGGCTACAACCACGTCGACCTGGCTGCCGCGCAGCGCCTCGGGCTCAGCGTGGTGCGCGTGCCGGCCTACTCGCCGCACGCCGTCGCCGAACATGCCGTGGCCCTGATCCTGGCCCTCAACCGCCGCCTGCACCGCGCCTACAACCGCACCCGCGAAGGTGATTTCACCCTGCACGGCCTGACCGGCTTCGACCTGCACGGCAAGACCGTCGGCGTGGTCGGCACCGGCCAGATCGGCGCGGCCTTCGCCCGCATCATGGCCGGTTTCGGCTGCCAGCTGCTGGCCTACGACCCCTACCCCAACCCTGAGCTGGTCGCCCTCGGCGCCCGCTACCTGGAGCTGCCCGAGCTGCTGCGCCAGGCACGCATCATCAGCCTGCACTGCCCGCTGACCGAACATACCCGCCACCTGATCAATGCCCAGAGCCTGGCCCAGCTGCAGCCCGGCACCATGCTGATCAACACCGGCCGCGGCGCGCTGGTCGACACCCCGGCACTGATCGACGCGCTCAAGAGCGGCCAGCTCGGCTACCTGGGGCTAGATGTGTATGAAGAAGAGGCGCAGCTGTTCTTCGAGGACCGCTCCGACTTGCCGCTGCAGGACGACGTGCTGGCACGGCTGCTGACCTTCCCCAACGTGATCGTCACCGCGCACCAGGCGTTTCTTACCCGCGAGGCCCTGGATGCCATCGCGGCCATCACCCTGGACAACATCGCCCGCTGGGCGGCAGGCAATCCGCAGAATCTGGTCACGGGATGATGCTAGGATACGCGGCATTTCTGGAGGACCCATGGTCGAACACGATTTCCGCTACACCCTTTTCAACCCGCAACACACCCTGATCGAGTGCCGCGCGCTGGTACCGGGCCGCTATCAGGTCACCGGCAACGGCGGCTCGATCCAGAAAGGCGACGCACTGCTGGTTTCGCTCAAAGGCAGCAAAACCCTGTCCATGCGCCTGACCGTCGACAGCGTACGCCACCTGATCAACCCCACCGGGCAGTGGGTGGCCGTGGCCCAGGGGCCAGTATTCAACGAACTGGAAATCCACGAGTGGCAGGTCAAGTGTGATGGCTGCGACGCGGTGCTGGACTTCGAGTTCGCCACCGAAGCCAAGCTCGGCAAGAAGGGCCACGCCCCGGCAGCCACCGCCCGTGTCCAGGAGCTGGGCTGGGCCAGCCAGGGCGACAAGCACCTGTGCCCGCAGTGCCAGGAGCGAGCCTGAGTGAAACAGCTGCTGACCGGCGTGCTGATCGCCACTGGCCTGATGGGCTGCGCGTCGCAACCTTCGAAGCTGCAGCAGGAGCAAAGCTACCTGCTGGAGTGGATCGGTGAACGCCCGCTGATCGACTACAGCCACCTGACCCTGACCCTGGCCAGCGATGGTCGTGCCTATGGCAATGCCGGCTGCAACCACTGGTTCGCGCCCTATACGCTGGACGGCGAGCACTTAAGCTTCGGCAAGGTCGGCAAGACCCGCAAGCTATGCGCGCCAGCGCTGATGGACCAGGAGAAACGCTTCCTGCAGGCGCTGGAAACGGTGCAGCGCTGGGACGTGTCGCCAATCGAGCAGATCCGCTTCTGGCCGGCCGAGGGCAAGCCGCTGCGGTTCTGGCCTGAGGAAGGCTGAAACCATCGCGGGGCAAGCCCGCTCCTACGTGGGAGCGACGGTGCGCCGATGCGACTTGCCCCGCGATGCAGGGTTCAGGCGCCGCCTTTCAACGCCTTGATCTTGGCCTGCAAACCCTCGAGGGTCTGCTCGCCCAGCAGTTGCTCGCGCACCTTGCCCTTGTCATCGATGATATAGGTCACCGGCAGCGCCTCGCTGCGCGGCAGCTCATAGCGCTCGGCCGGGTCTTGCGCGAGCACGGTGAAGCCGATGCCGAGGGTCTCGGCGGCGGCCTTGAGGTCGGCGCCCTGCAAGCCATCGAAGTTCACCCCCAGCACCTTGATGCCCTCGGCATCCCACTGCTTCGCCGCAGCATTGAGCTCGGGGATTTCGGTACGGCACGGGCCGCACCATTCGGCCCAGTAGTTGAGCACCAGCCAGTGCCCCTCGACCTGTTCGGCCTTCACCGTATTGCCGTGCTGGTCCACGCCGTAGTCCGCACCGCAGCCGCCGAGCAGCAGGCTCGCGGTGATGGCCAGTGCAGCTGCCAAACGCCTTGCCATGGGTCAATCCTTCTCGAAGTTTTCAAGCATTGAAGTCGGTCGCTGCGGTTAGAATAGCCGCCACACCCAGCTGGATGCGACCCGTCATGACCGATCTGACCCTCTATCATAACCCGCGCTGCTCGAAATCCCGCGGCGCCCTGGAACTGCTCGAGGCACGCGGCCTCGCACCGACCATCGTGCGCTATCTCGAGACCCCGCCGGACGCCGCCACCCTCGAACAGCTGCTTGCCAAGCTGGGCATCGGCGCGCGCCAACTGCTGCGCACCGGCGAAGACGAATACAAGGCCCTGGAGCTGGCCAACCCTGCCCTGAGCGACGCTCAGTTGATCAAGGCGATGGTCGAGCATCCCAAGCTGATCGAACGCCCGATCCTGGTCGCAGGCAACAAGGCCGTGATCGGTCGCCCACCCGAGAAGGTCCTGGAGATCCTGCCGTGAGCGAACCCTACATCCTGGTGCTGTACTACAGCCGCCACGGCTCGACCAGCGAGATGGCCCGGCATATTGCCCGCGGCGTCGAGATGGCCGGCATGGAGGCACGCCTGCGCACGGTGCCGGCGATCTCCACGGAGTGCGAAGCCGTGGCCCCGGACATCCCGGCCAGCGGCGCGCTGTACGCCACCCTCGACGACCTGCGCCACTGCGCGGGCCTGGCCATGGGCAGCCCGACCCGCTTCGGCAACATGGCCGCGCCGCTCAAGTACTTCCTCGACGGCACCAGCAGCCTGTGGCTGGGCGGCGAACTGGTGGGCAAGCCGGCGGCGGTGTTCACTTCCACCGCCAGCCTGCACGGCGGCCAGGAAACCACCCTGCTGTCGATGCTGCTGCCGCTGATGCACCACGGCATGCTGGTCACCGGCCTGCCCTACAGCGAGTCGGCGCTGCTCGATACCCGCGGCGGCGGCACCCCGTACGGCGCCAGCCACCATGCCGGCGCCGACGGCAAGCGCGAGCTGGACCAGCACGAGATCACCCTGTGCCGCGCCCTCGGCCAACGCCTGGCCAACACCGCCAAGGCCCTGGGTGGCCAGCGTGGCTAGAAAACCCAAGGTGCTGCCGCCGCTGGAGTGGCTCGCCCCACGCGTACGGCTGACCCGCGCCCTGAGCCTGGCCTGCTTCTTCGGCCTGATCGCCCTGCTGGTGGTGAACAACCTGTGGTTCGCCAACCTGCACGGGGCGCGGGTCGAGGTGATCCTGGCCATCGAGCTGATCCCCCTGCTGCTGTTGCTGCCGGGCATGCTGATGGGCAGCGCCCGGGCGCATGCCTGGACCTGCTTCGTGGTCAATATCTACTTCATCAAGGGCGTGCTGGCCGCCTTCGACCCCGCCCGAGCGCTGTTCGGCTGGGTCGAAGTGCTGGTGAGCCTGGGGCTGTTCGTCAGCGGCTTGCTGTTCGTGCGCTGGAAGTTCCAGCAGGATCGACGCCTGGCCGGCGAAGGTGCCTGACCGTATCGGGGCCGCATTGCGGCCCCGGCGATCTCAATGGTTGACGGTATGCGCCAACATCACCGACAACTGGCACAGCGGCCGCCCGCTTTCGGCATGCCACTGGTTGAACGCCTGCTGCACCAGTGCCAGGTCACGCAGGCTGGTCGGCGGCTTGTCGATGATCTTCTGGGCGATCAACGCGGCGGCCATGTCGTCAGTGGGGATGAAGGTGTCCTTGCCGACCATGCGCAGGAAACGCGGCGCCGACAACCCGCCCAGCTGGTTGCCATGCTTGGCCAGGTACTTCCACAGCCCGACGATATCGGTCTCGGGCCAGTCGGCGATGAACGCGCCGAAACTGCCCTTCTCCTTCGCCACGTCGAGGATCATCTGCGCATTGCGCGGCACGCTCTTGAGCTTGCCCAGGTGGCGGATGATGCGCTCGTCCTGCATCAGTCGCTCCAGGTGCTCGGCGCCCATCAGCACCACTTTCTCCGGGTCGAAGCCAAAGAACACCTGCTCGAACGCCGGCCACTTGGCATCCACCAGGCTGTGCTTGAGCCCGGCGCGGAACACGCGCAGGGCCAGGGTCGACAGGTAGCGGTCGTCGGTGATGTCACGCAGCTGCGCGGGTGTGCGCGGCTGCGGCAGGAAGGCTTCCAGCGCCTGGGCCGAACCGAAGCGGTTCAGGCAGTACTCATGCAACCACTGGTAGTCGCGCATAAGGTCAGATATTCAACACGTCGAGGAAGCGCGGGGTGGCGCTCTCGTCGATCTTCAGGCTGGTGAAGTCGAACAGGTTGCGGTCGGCCAATTGCGACGGGGCGACGTTCTGCAGGGCGCGGAAGATGCTCTCGGTACGGCCAGGGTGCTTGCGCTCCCACTCCACCAGCATGTCCTTGACCACCTGGCGCTGCAGGTTTTCCTGCGAGCCGCACAGGTTGCACGGGATGATCGGGAATTCCTTCATGTCCGAGTAGGCCTGGATGTCCTTCTCGCTGCAGTAGGCCAGCGGGCGGATCACCACGTTGCGCCCGTCATCGGCGCGCAGCTTCGGCGGCATGCCCTTGAGCGCGCCGTTGAAGAACATGTTGAGGAAGAAGGTCTCGACGATGTCGTCGCGGTGGTGCCCCAGGGCCATCTTGGTCGCGCCGATCTCGTCGGCGAAGGTGTACAGGGTGCCGCGGCGCAGGCGCGAGCACAGCGAGCAGGTAGTCTTGCCCTCGGGCACCAGCTCCTTGACCACCGAGTAGGTGTCCTTCTCGACGATGTGGTACTCGACGCCCAGTTCCTTGAGGTAGGCCGGCAGCACGTGCTCGGGGAAGCCCGGCTGCTTCTGGTCCATGTTCACCGCAACGATCTCGAACTTGATCGGCGCCACCTTCTGCAGGTGCAACAGAACGTCGAGCATGGTGTAGCTGTCCTTGCCGCCGGACAGGCAGACCATGACCTTGTCGCCATCCTCGATCATGTTGAAGTCGGTGATGGCTTCGCCGGCGAGGCGACGCAGGCGTTTTTGCAGTTTGTTCTGGTTGACCGAGAGGGTGCCCATAGCGCTTGGATCCGCGAGGTGTGACAAAAGCCGGCTATTTTACGCACAAACCGGGCGGCGCAGTAGGTGAATCCGATAAAGACTTCAAGGGAATCAACAACCGTCCTGACAGCGCGATTTGCTCTAAAAAGCCGGTTTTATGCGGGAATCCGCTTCCTATACTGCGACATAAGGCCACATTGGCGCAGCACCTGGTGTCCTGGCCTCGGGCCATAGGCGCTCCATCCGGGGGGCGTTTGGCAACGACGATAGGAGTGACCCGTATGATTCATCACGTTGTTGGGCTGTTCACCCACCCCGACCAGGAGTGGCGGGAGATTCGTGGCGAGGATGAAAGCATCAGCCACATGTACCTGACACACACGCTGATCCTGGCGGCGATCCCCGCCGTGTCGGCGTTCATCGGCACCACCCAGGTCGGCTGGGTGATCGGCGAGCGGCCAGCCGTGATGCTGACCATGGAAAGCGCATTGTGGATGAGCATCATGTCCTACCTGGCGATGCTCGCAGGCGTGGCGGTGATGGGCGCCTTCATCCACTGGATGGCGCGCACCTACGACGCCAACCCGAGCATGGCGCAGTGCATCGCCTTTGCCACCTACACCGCCACTCCGCTGTTCATCGGCGGCCTTGCGGCGCTGTACCCACACCTGTGGCTGGGCATGCTGATCGGCACGGCGGCGATCTGCTACACCGTGTATCTGCTGTATGTCGGCTTGCCGACCTTCATGAACATACCGTCGGATGAAGGCTTCCTGTTCTCCAGCTCGGTGCTGGCGGTGGGCCTCGTGGTTCTGGTGGCGATCATGGCCGCGACCGTGATCATCTGGGGACTGGGCGTGGGGCCCGTCTATACCAACTGAACGCATACCAACCAGATCCAACCAACACTGGGGCATCACCGGGGCCGCCGCAAGGCGGCCTCGCTTCGTGTGCCTGACCGGCGGCTCGGCAGCCGCCCGTTGCCTGCGGCATAATGCCCGGTCAGGAGAACTACCCCGCCATGCCCGAGCTGCTCAGACAACGCGTCGAAACCTGTTACCAGCAAGCCGAAACCTTCTTCAAACGCCCCTTCCCGCGCCCGCAGGTCAGCTTCAAGCTGCGCGGACAGAAGGCCGGCGTCGCCCACCTGCACGAGAACCTGCTGCGCTTCAACCTGCAGCTGTACCGCGAGAACGCCGAAGACTTCCTGCGCCAGACTGTGGCCCACGAGGTCGCCCACCTGATCGCCCACCAGCTGTTCGGCGAGCGCATCCAGGCCCATGGCGAGGAGTGGCAGTTGATCATGCGCGGGGTGTACGAGCTGCCGCCAAACCGCTGCCACAACTACGAAGTGCAGCGGCGCGTGGCGACACGCTACATCTACCGTTGTCCGTGCCCGGAAAGCGATTTCCCGTTCACCGCCCAGCGCCACAAGCTGGTGCGCCAGGGGCGACGCTACCTGTGCCGGCGCTGCCGGGAGATCCTGGTATACAGCGGCGAGACCCGGGTCGAATAATCGTCAACGCATGAAAAAGGCGACCCGAGGGTCGCCTTTTCGCATTTCAACTCACGCTCAACGCGCCGGGCCTTCGGCCACGCCCAGGTCGTCGGTCGGACGGGTGTCGATCAGCGGCGAGCCGCCAGACGCCAATTCGGCCTGCAGGGTGTCGGTGTCCAGCTCCTTGACCCACTTGGCCACGACCACGGTGGCCACGGCGTTGCCGATCAGGTTGGTCAGGGCGCGGGCTTCGGACATGAAGCGGTCGATACCCAGGATCAGCGCCAGGCCGGCAACCGGCAGGTGGCCGACGGCCGACAGGGTGGCGGCCAGGACGATGAAGCCGGAACCGGTGACGCCCGCGGCACCCTTGGAGGCCACCAGCAGCACCAGCAGCAGGGTGATCTGGTGGGTGATGTCCATGGTGGTGTCGGTGGCCTGGGCGATGAACACCGCGGCCATGGTCAGGTAGATCGAGGTACCGTCCAGGTTGAACGAGTAGCCGGTCGGGATCACCAGGCCAACCACCGATTTCTTCGCGCCCAGGCGCTCCATCTTGGCCAGCATGCGCGGCAGGGCCGACTCGGAGGAGGAGGTGCCCAGCACGATCAGCAGTTCTTCACGGATGTAGCGGATCAGCTTGATCACGCTGAAGCCGTGGGCGCGGCAGATACCGCCCAGCACCACCAGGACGAACAGCAGGCAAGTGATGTAGAAGCAGGCCATCAGGTAGCCCAGCTGCACCAGCGAACCCACGCCGTATTGGCCGATGGTGAAGGCCATGGCACCGAAGGCGCCGATCGGGGCCAGCTTCATGATCATGTTGATGATGTTGAACATGACATGGGCGAAGCGGTCGATCAGATCCAGCACCGGTTTGCCGTAGCTGCCCAGGCGGTGCAAGGCGAAGCCGAACAGCACCGAGAACATCAGCACTTGCAGGATGTCGCCGTTGGCGAAGGCGCCGACCACGGTGTTGGGGATGACATTGAGCAGGAAGCCGACGGTGGTCTGCTGCGCGCCGGCGGCGGCATAGGCAGCCACGCTGCTGGCGTTGAGGGTGCTGACGTCGACGTGCATGCCGGCGCCCGGCTGCACCACGTTGACTACCACCAGGCCGATGATCAGGGCGATGGTGGAGACGATCTCGAAGTACAACAGCGCGTAACCGCCGGTCTTGCCGACCGACTTCATGCTTTGCATGCCCGCGATGCCGCTGACCACGGTGCAGAAGATGATCGGCGCGATGACCATCTTGATCAGCTTGACGAAGCCGTCACCCAAGGGTTTGAGGGCTACGCCGGTTTCCGGGTAGTAGTGGCCGAGCAGGATACCGATGGTGATCGCGACGATCACCTGGACATACAGCGATTTGTACAGCGGCTGACGAGTCGTCATGGCTAGTTTTTCCTCAAGTGGGCCGGCGCATCCTTCCCAGGATGTCGGGGCACCTGAATCGCGAACCCTCCTGTACCCGGAGGGATTTGTCGTTGTGTTCGAGCGCCTGGGCAGGCCTCTGCCAGGTGAATAGCAAGGGCGATGCCAAAGTGCCCGCTTGAGGTGCACAGCCAATGATTACAGGGTGTGAATGCCCCGGGACGGGGCGTAATAGCCGGTGGGAAATGGCGGATTTCCGCCCGATGGCGGAAATCGTACAGGGCAGGTTGGCGGATTTCCGCCCAGCGCGCGCCTACAAGTCTTGCGCGATTTCAATCGAGCCGGAAAGCGATGCGGAACGCAGCCCCGCCCAATTCGGAGTCGCCCAGGCTCAACTCGGCGTCGTAGCTGTCGATGATGTCCTTGACCACCGCGAGGCCGATCCCCTGCCCGGGGTGCTGGCGGTCCAGCCGCTCGCCGCGTTCGAGAATGCGCTCACGCTGGTCGGGCGGCACACCCGGGCCGTCGTCCTCGATCCACAGCTCCAGTTGCCCAGGCGCTTCGCGCAGGCTGACCCGCACCTGTCCCAGGCACAACCGGTAGGCGTTCTCCAGCAGGTTGCCGAGCAGCTCGAGCAAGGCCCCCTGCTCCATCGGCACGCGCGCATCGGCCGGCAGATCGAAACCGACCTCAACGCGTTTGTCGCGATAGACCTTGGCCAAGGTGCTGCACAGGCTGTCGAGCAACGGCTTGAGCTGGACCTGGTGCTTTACCAGGCCACTCTTGCGCAGGCTGGCGCGTTGCAGTTGGTAGTCGATCTGCTGGCTCATGCGCTCGATCTGGCTCTGCAGCACCCGCGCCTGCTCGCGGTCGCCCTGCTCCATGCTCTCGCCCACGCCCTGCAACACCGCCAGCGGGGTCTTCAGGCTATGGGCCAGGTCGTCGAGCGAGTCGCGGTAGCGCTGGCGCTGTTCGCGCTCGCTGCGCAGCAGGCGGTTGAGCGAGCCGGTCAGGCGCAGCAGCTCGCGCGGGTGCTCGCGGCTCAGTCCATCCCTGGCGCCGCTCTCCACGTCATCCAGCTCGGAGCTGAGCCGGCGCAGCGAGCGCAGGCCCCAGGTCAGGCCGGCCCACAGCAGCACCATCAGCGCCAGCAGCGCCGCGCCGAAGCCGAAGTAGAGCTTCTCGCGCAGGCCATTGAGGGTGTCCTGGTATTCGCGGACCGGTTGCAAGGCAACGATGCTGAACGCCGCGCTCTTGCCGCCAAGCAGCTTGACCTCGACGTCATAGACGAAGAACTCCTCGCCGTCGTCCTGGTGAATACGCGCGAATTCGTTGCCACGTCCGTCATAGCGCGGGTGGTAGTTGATGTTGCGGTTGCGCGTGGCCCGCGACTGCCACACCAGCTTGCCCTGGCGGTCGAAGATGTAGCCGAGCAAGCCTGTATACGGCAGGTTGAAGCGTTCGTCCGGCAGCAGCGCCGGCATCTGCAACTGGCCACGCTCTATGCGCGCAGCTGAAATCAGTGTGGTCACGTCCGAGGCCAGGCGCTGCTCGATGGACTCCTGCAACGCCAGGCTGAAGGCCTTCTGCAGCGCCGGCAGCAGCGCCAGCATGAACAGCAGCGCCAGCAACGCCGCCGCCAGCATCAGGCGCACCCGCAGCGAGCGGATCATCGGCAGCGCTCGGTGAACAGGTAGCCCAGGCCACGCACGGTATCGATCGGCTTGAAGCCGTTGTCGCCCTCGAGCTTGCGGCGCAGGCGGCCGACCAGCACCTCGATGACATTCGGGTCGCGCTCCTCGTCGTCCGGGTACAGCTGTTCCATCAGGCGGTCCTTGGCCACCACCTGCTGGTGATGACGCATGAGGTACTCGAGGATGCGGTATTCATAGGCGGTCAGCGCCAGCGGTTGCTCGTCCAGGGTCGCCTGCTTGCGGTTGAGGTCGAGCACCAGCGGGCCGGCGGCGATGGTCGACTGGGTAAAGCCGCTGGAGCGGCGCAGCAGGGCGTTCAGGCGCGCCTCCAGCTCTTCGAACTGGAACGGCTTGACCACGTAATCGTCAGCGCCGGCGGCCAGGCCTTCGACCTTGTCCTGCCAGTTGCCACGGGCGGTGAGAATCAGGATCGGGAAGGTCTGGCCAAGGTTGCGCAACTGACGGATCAGGTCCAGCCCGCTCATGCCCGGCAGGCCCAGGTCGATCACCGCCAGGTCATGGTTGTACTGCTCGGCCTGGTACAAGGCTTCCTCGGCGTTGGCCACCGCCTGCACCACGTGGCCGCCCTCGCCGAGGCGGGTGAACAGGTGATGACGCAGCAGCGCCTCGTCCTCGACCACCAGCAATTTCATGCAGTTCTCCTTCCAATAGCGAATGCCTGTACCGGCCTCATCGCGGGGCATCCTCGCGATGAGGCCGGTACAGGATAACAGCGACCTCAGAACTTGTAGCTCGCCGCCAGGTAGGTCTGTGCGCTGCTGGTCAGGCGCAGGGTGCCGTCCTTCGGCCCGCCGTGGGCGCCGATCTCGGTGGCGGCGTTGCTGCGCAGGTAACGGTAGCCCATCTCCACCGAGGCCTTGTCGGTGATTTCCTGGATCACGCCGGCCTGCAGGCCCACGGCATAGCCGTAGTCGGTGTCGCGGCTGGCGCCCGGCGAGTCCTGGGTCAGCTTGGTCATGCCCAGGGTGCCGCCACCGAACAGCTTGGTGGTATCGCCCACCGGCAGGAACAGGTCGTAGCTGCCGAGCAGGTTTTCCTGGCGCAGCTTGACGCCGCTGTGATCGCCCGAGACGTTGTCGTAGGTCATGTAGTAGCGGCCCTGGTCGTTGATCTTGCCCAGGCGCACGCCCCAGGTGCTGTCCTTGCCGATGATGCCGTCGGCGTTCAGGCCGTCGGTGTTGCGTTGCAACAGGCCGGACTTGCGCACTTTGTCGCTGGTCTGGCCGTAGGTCAGGCTGGCGAAATTGTCATCGGCCTGGGCGGCGGTGGTGAGGCCGGCGGCGCAAACCGCCATGGCGGCGATCAGGGTATTGAGCGTTTTCATGGTTCAGGTACTCCGGGTTGGATGCGTTGTTTCTGTCTGGGGACTAGAGTAGGGAGGGCGCCCTGAACCCCTGCTGAACCCGGCCTGAACCTGGGCTGAACGAACCGAACAAGGAGCTCGACCATGCGTACCCTGCTTGCACTGGCCCTGTTGTGCGGCGCCACCCTCGCCCAGGCGGCGGTGCAGACCCGCGAGATCCGCTACCAGGACGCCGACGGCACTGCGCTGATCGGCTACTACGCCTACGACGACGCCATCAAGGGCAAGCGCCCGGGCGTGGTGGTGGTGCATGAATGGTGGGGGCTGAACGACTACGCCAAGCGCCGCGCCCGCGACCTCGCGGCGCTGGGCTACAACGCCCTGGCCATCGACATGTACGGCGACGGCAAGAACACCGAGCACCCGCAGGATGCCCAAGCGTTCATGGCCGCGGCGATGAAGGACCCAGCGGCCGCCGCCCGGCGCTTCGATGCCGGGCTGGAGCTGCTGAAGATCCAGCCCAACACCAACAAGCACCAGCTGGCGGCCATCGGCTACTGCTTTGGCGGCAAGGTGGTGCTGGACGCGGCGCGCCGCGGTGAGAAGCTCGACGGCGTGGTGAGCTTCCATGGCGCGCTGGTGACCCAGACGCCGGCCAAGCCGGGGGTGATCCGGGCCAAGATCCTGGTGGAGCATGGCGAGGCCGACAGCATGGTCACCCCGCAGCAGGTGGCGGCGTTCAAGGCGGAGATGGATGCGGCCAAGGCCGACTACAAGTTCGTCGGGATCCCGGGGGCCAAGCATGGCTTCACCAACCCGGATGCCGACCGCTTGAGCCATGGCGAGCATGGCGGGCCGGATATCGGCTATGACAAGGCAGCTGACGAGAGCTCGTGGAAGGATATGCAGGCGTTCTTGAAGGATGCGCTCGACTGATGATCGCCGAGGCCGCTTTGCAGCCCTTTCGCCGGCAAGCCGGCTCCCACAAAAAGATGGCGACGCCCCCCCTGTGGGAGCCGGCTCGCCGGCGAAAGGGCTGCGCAGCAGCCCCAAAATCTGTGCTCCACCACCAGCCACCAGGCTGGCACAATACCCGCCATGAACAGACTCCCCACCTGCTGCGCCCCGCTCCAGCACCACTGGCCCCTGCCGCGCCCGGTCCCTGGCGCGGTGCTGGTCAGCTGCGCCTTCGACCCGGCCAATCTCGCGCCGGACGATTTCCAGCGCGCCGGCATCGAACAGACCGCCAGCCTGCAACGCTCGGTGGCCAAGCGCCAGGCCGAGTACCTGGCAGGCCGAGTCTGCGCCCGTGCAGCCTTGCAACATCTGGATGGCCGCGACTACGCGCCCGCTACCCACGAAGACCGCTCGCCGATCTGGCCCGCCGGCATCCACGGCTCGATCACCCACGGCCAGGGCTGGGCCGCCGCCGTGGTCGCCGCTGACGGCCAATGCCGTGGCCTCGGGCTGGACCAGGAAACCCTGCTCGGCGAGGACCGCGCCGAACGCCTGGCCGGGGAGATCCTCACCCCCGCGGAACTCGAACGCCTGGACCGCAGCCAACAGGCCCTGGCCGTGACCCTGACCTTCTCGCTCAAGGAAAGCCTGTTCAAGACGCTCTACCCACTGACGAAAAAGCGCTTCTATTTCGAGCACGCCGAACTGCTGGAATGGTCCGCCGACGGCCACGCGCGCCTGCGCCTGCTCACCGACCTGTCGGCCGAATGGCACCACGGCGTCGAGCTGGATGGCCAGTTCTGCCTGCAGGACGGCCACCTGCTCAGTCTGATCAGCGTTTAGTCGCGTGGCTGCTCCCGCGGCCAGCTCAGGCTGAAACACGCCCCGCCCAACTGCTCGCTGTGCCCGACCAGGGCGCGGCCGCCGTGCCAGTAGATGATCCGCCGCACGATCGACAGCCCCAGGCCATGCCCGCCCGAGGCCCGGGTGCGGCTGTCGTCGAGCCGGGTGAAGGGGGTGAAGATGCGGTGCCACACGCCCTCGGGAATCCCGGGGCCGTCGTCCTCCACATCGATGCGGCAACGTTGCTGCCCCAGGTGATAGCTCACGCGCACTTCGGATTCCGCATGGCGCATGGCATTGCGCACCAGGTTCTGCAGGGCCCGGTGCAGGTAGCGCGGCTCGGCCTCGACCCGGGCGTCGCCGCCGTCGAGCCCGTGGCATTCGCCACGCACCACCCGCACCTCGGCGCGCAGCGGTGCCAGCTCCTCGATCACCCGCGCCAGCAGCTCGTCCAGGTCCACCACCTGGAAATGCAAGGCCGGCGCGCCCTGCTCCAGGCGGGCGTAGGTCAGCATCTCGTCGACCAGCTTGTCCAGATCCTGGATATCGCCGTCCATGCCCGCCAGGTGCTTGGCCCGGGCCTCGTCGCTGCCGGCGCTCTCGATCATCTCCAGGCCGAAGCGCAGCCGCGCCACCGGCGTGCGCAGCTCGTGGGACACCGCCCGCACCAGCTCGCGCTGCATGGTCAATGAACGCTGCAGGTGCTCGGCCATGCCGTTGAAGGCCTCGGCCAGACGCCCCACCGAGTCGGCATCGCCGGCCGGCACCCGGGTGTCGAGGCTGCCCTGGGCGATGCGCGTGGCCGCCACCTCCAGGCCCGACACTCGCCGCTCCAGCTGGCGCACCAGCAGGTAGACCACCAGGCCGATCAGGCACAGGCCGAGAAAGGCGATGAGGATCAGCAACTGCGGCGGATAGGGGTTGAGCTGATACAACGGGCCGATCTCCAGCACCCAGGGCGAACCGGACAACCCCGAGAACACGCGGATCGAATCGCCGTCCCTGCCCAGGGCCATCACCGTATCGCCCTCCTCCACCCGGCGTCGCTGGTCGTCGTCCAGGGCGGCGCGCTCGATGCGCTGCAAGGCGATGTCGAAACCGAAGCCCTTGCTCTGCCGCAGCTGCGCCAGGCGCGCCTGCTGCTCGGTCACCGGGTAGCGCACCAGTTCGTCGGCCAACAGATAAAGGGTGGCGCGGGCCAGCTGCTCGCTGATCTGCTTGACCTCGGCCACCAGCAGCAGGTCCTCGTGGCCAACCCGGCGCAGCACCCGGGCAGCATGCGGGCCGGTCTTCTCCACCACCACCAGGTCACGGTACAGCCGTGCCCGCTGCCCGCCGTCGAGGGTAAAGGCCGACAGCGGTTGCAGGTCCAGCGGCACGCCGAGCAGGCGCTCCCAGATCACCAGCGAACGGGTGCGCTCCACCGCGTTCTGCTGCGCCAGGTTGTCGGCCATCAGGCTGAAGGTGCCCTGGGCCAGGCGCTCGCGGTGCTGGCCGGCGCGGATTTCGTTGAGCAGGTGCAGGCTCAGCACACCGAGCACGGCCACCAGCACCAGCACCGCGAGCATGCCGCCATAGATGCGCAGGAAGATCGAGTTCATGGCGCCTCGCCGACGAACAGGTAGCCCTTGCTGCGCAGGGTCTTGATCAACCGCGGGGTGATCGGGTCGTCGCCGATCTTGGGGCGGATCTTGGAGATGCGCACATCGATGGAGCGATCCTGGCCGTCGTAGCCGACGCCGCGCAGCGAGGTGAAGATCTCCTCGCGGGACAGCACGCGTCCGGCGTTGCTGGCCAGCAGCCAGAGCAGGTCGAATTCGGCGCCGGTCAGGTCGACCAGTTGGCCGTGCAGGCACGCCTCGCGCTGGCGGCTGTCTATATGCAGGGGCCCGAAGGTCAGGTCCTGGCGGCGCTCCGGGGCGTCGCTGCGGCGCAGCAGGGCATTGATACGCGCCAGCAGCACGCGCGGGCGCACCGGTTTGCACACGTAGTCGTCGGCGCCCAGGTCCAGGCCCTGGATCTGGTCGAGCTCGTCGCTGCGGGCAGTGAGCATGAGGATGGGGCCGGCGTACTGGCCGCGCACGCGGCGGCAGATGCTCAGGCCGTCTTCGCCGGGCAGCATCAGGTCGAGGATCACCAGGTCCGGCTGGCTGTCGATGATGCGCCGCGCGGCGCGGCCACCGTCGCCCTCCACCGCCACTTCGAAGCCGTTGGCCTGGAGGTATTCGGCAGTCAGTTCGGCCAGGCGCTGGTCGTCCTCGACGATCAGGATGCGATTGATTGGTTGGTCCATGGCCTCCCCTTCTTCTGTTTATTGTCTGGCCTTGTGTTATCCGTGCCGGCCTTATCGCGGGGCCAGCACAACCCTTTGATTGCAGAGCAAATCCGCCTTCACCAAAGCGCAACATCAGCCCCGGATACTACGTCCCGCCCCCACCCCTGCCAACCACCGCAAACAGCCCTCGACTGAACCGTTTTTTGTGATAGGGTGCGCGCCCTAAAAAATCTTCGCGGCGGCGTAGCACAGGCAAAAAATCGTGCAAACCTCTTGGGACAAGGCCTACAGCGAATACCCACGGATGACTCACAAAGTACCCACAAGTTATCCACAGGCGCCGACCTTGCAAAGCCCCCTGGACCGCATTATCTTGTATCCCCATCGCAGCGAACCACTAGATATTGGGTTTTGCGCAAAATCACAAACACAAGTCAACAGGCAAATTCAAGCGAATTTTCTGGCTGAACTTAAGGTGATTTCAACAGCCAAACCGCTCCTGCGGAGGGCGACCGAGGCAAGCCGCAGACGGCCTTGTTCGGGTATGAGTGTTGCAGGCAAGGCCCGCACTCATCAGCAACAGATTTTGGGTACGCCCAGAACCTTTGACTTCGGCCAGGGAGCGGCAGGTTACTGCCCCTAATTCCTGAGTCTGTCCCGAAGTCGGTAAGCCCGAGCGGGCGGATGCGTGTGCTTCACGCGCATCCCCGCCCGGGCCATCGAGCAAGTGGACGGAACGGTGGCGCCCGACAACGGCGCCTGAACAAACTAGAAACTGTGGAGACACCCACCCATGCAAACCGACACAACTCGCGAGAACCCGCAGGCCAAGGCGCCTCAGGCCGCCGATTCGAACCAGGATCTGGCCGCCACCGCCCCTGGCCAACTGCGCGTGATCAAGCGTAACGGCACTGTCGTCCCCTACACCGACGACAAGATCACCGTTGCCATCACCAAGGCGTTCCTCGCAGTTGAAGGCGGCACCGCTGCCGCCTCGTCGCGCATCCACGACACCGTCGCGCGCCTGACCGAGCAGGTCACCGCCACGTTCAAGCGTCGCATGCCATCGGGTGGCACCATCCACATCGAAGAAATCCAGGACCAGGTCGAACTGGCCCTGATGCGCGCCGGCGAGCAGAAAGTCGCCCGTGACTACGTCATCTACCGCGACCAGCGTGCCAAGGAGCGTGCTACCCGCTCCAACGCCGACAGCGTGGTCGAGCCGCACCCAAGCATCCGCATCACCCTGGCCGACGGCAGCCTGGCGCCGCTGGACATGGCGCGCCTGAACACCATCATCAGCGAAGCCTGTGAAGGCCTGGCCGAAGTCGATGGCGAGCTGATCCAGCGCGAAACCCTGAAGAACCTGTACGACGGCGTCGCCCTGAAGGACGTCAACACCGCCCTGGTGATGACCGCCCGTACCCTGGTCGAGCGCGAGCCGAACTACTCGTTCGTCACCGCCCGCCTGCTGATGGACACCCTGCGTGCCGAAGGCCTGGGCTTCCTGAACGTCGCCGACAGCGCCACCCACCACGAGATGGCCGACCTGTACGCCAAGGCCCTGCCGGCCTACGTCGAGAAAGGCGTCGAGTTCGAACTGCTCGACCCGGCGCTGAAAGGTTACGACCTGGAGCGCATGGGCAAGGCGATCAACCACGAGCGCGACCAGCAGTTCACCTACCTGGGCCTGCAGACCCTGTACGACCGCTACTTCATCCACAAGGATGGCGTGCGCTTCGAGCTGCCGCAGGTGTTCTTCATGCGTGTGGCCATGGGCCTGGCGCTGGAAGAGAAAGACAAAGAAGCCCGTGCGATCGAGTTCTACAACCTGTTGTCGTCCTTCGACTACATGGCCTCGACCCCGACCCTGTTCAACGCCGGCACCCTGCGTCCGCAGCTGTCGAGCTGCTACCTGACCACCGTGCCGGACGACCTGTCGGGCATCTACCACGCGATCCACGACAACGCCATGCTGTCGAAATTCGCCGGTGGCCTGGGTAACGACTGGACTCCGGTGCGCGCCCTGGGCTCGTACATCAAGGGCACCAACGGCAAGTCGCAAGGCGTCGTGCCGTTCCTGAAAGTGGTCAACGACACCGCCGTCGCCGTGAACCAGGGTGGCAAGCGCAAGGGCGCCGTATGCGCCTACCTGGAAACCTGGCACCTCGACATCGAAGAATTCATCGAGCTGCGCAAGAACACCGGTGATGACCGTCGTCGTACCCACGACATGAACACCGCCAACTGGATCCCTGACCTGTTCATGAAGCGCGTCTTCGATGACGGCAAGTGGACCCTGTTCTCGCCATCGGAAGTGCCTGATCTGCACGACCTGACCGGCAAGGCCTTCGAAGAGCGCTACGAGTACTACGAAGCCCTGACCGAGTACAACAAGATCAAGGTGTTCAAGACCATCCAGGCCAAAGACCTGTGGCGCAAGATGCTGTCGATGCTGTTCGAGACCGGCCACCCGTGGCTGACCTTCAAGGACCCGTGCAACCTGCGCAGCCCGCAGCAGCACGTGGGCGTGGTCCACAGCTCGAACCTGTGCACCGAGATCACCCTGAACACCAACAAGGACGAGATCGCGGTCTGCAACCTGGGCTCGATCAACCTGCCGAACCACATCGTCGATGGCAAGCTGGACACCGCCAAGCTGCAACGCACCGTGAACACCGCCGTGCGCATGCTCGACAACGTGATCGACATCAACTACTACTCGGTGCCGCAAGCGCGTAACTCGAACTTCAAGCACCGCCCGGTCGGCCTGGGCATCATGGGCTTCCAGGACGCGCTGTACCTGCAGCACATCCCGTACGGCTCCGATGCTGCCGTCGAGTTCGCCGACAAGTCGATGGAAGCGGTCAGCTACTACGCGATCCAGGCTTCCTGCGACCTGGCCGACGAGCGCGGCGCCTACGAGACCTTCCAGGGTTCGCTGTGGTCCAAGGGCATCCTGCCGCTGGATTCGCAACAGATCCTGATCGAGGCCCGTGGCCAGAAGTACATCGACGTCGACCTGACCGAGAGCCTGGACTGGGCCCCGGTGCGCGAGCGTGTACAAAAAGGTATTCGTAACTCGAACATCATGGCCATCGCGCCGACCGCGACCATCGCCAACATCACTGGCGTGTCGCAGTCCATCGAGCCGACCTACCAGAACCTGTACGTGAAATCGAACCTGTCGGGCGAATTCACCGTGATCAACCCGTACCTGGTCCGCGACCTGAAGGCCCGCGGCCTGTGGGACTCGGTGATGATCAACGACCTGAAGTACTACGATGGTTCCGTGCAGCAGATCGAGCGTATCCCGCAAGAGCTGAAAGACCTGTACGCCACCGCGTTCGAAGTCGAGACCAAGTGGATCGTCGATGCCGCCTCCCGTCGCCAGAAGTGGATCGACCAGGCCCAGTCGCTGAACCTGTACATCGCCGGCGCTTCGGGCAAGAAGCTGGACGTGACCTACCGCATGGCCTGGTACCGTGGTCTGAAGACCACCTACTACCTCCGTGCCCTGGCCGCGACCAGCACCGAGAAGTCGACCATCAACACTGGCAAGCTCAACGCCGTGTCGAGCGGCGGCGACAGCGCCCCGGTCCAGGCCGCGGGCCCAGCCCCGGTACCGAAGGCCTGCGCCATCGACGAGCCGGATTGCGAAGCCTGCCAATAAGGCCTTCGCAGAGGCTACCCCCGGGTAGCCTCTTTTCTGCGCCACGGCGCAGAACCCTGTGGGAGCTGGCTTGCCAGCGATGAGGCCGGCACTGCCAGCACCTCCCCACAGCCAGACATAACAAGCCGGGGCCCAACGCCCCGGTCAGCCCTCCCCGGGCACTCCAGATTTGCGTGCACCGCACCGCAACCAAGATCCACCGGCCATACTCATTGATGGCCCTCAAGCAGGAGATCTCACCATGCTGAGCTGGGACGAATTCGACAAAGAAGACGGCGAAGTCGCCGCCAAAGGCAACACCGCCGCACAGGCCGCTGCCACCACCACCCTGGACAAGCTCGACAGCGCCGGCGGTGCCGCCGCCCTGGAAGCCCGCGCCGCCACCGCCGCCGACTCCGACGCGGTCAAACGCGCCAAGGCTGCCCTGGACGCCCTGGACATCGCCGAAGGCCTGGCCGAGCTGGAAGGCTCCTCGGCCCGCGTCGCCGTTGACGAAAAGCGCATGATCAACTGCCGCGCCGACCTCAACCAGCTGGTCCCGTTCAAGTACGACTGGGCCTGGCAGAAGTACCTCGACGGCTGCGCCAACCACTGGATGCCGCAAGAGGTCAACATGACCGCCGACATCGCCCTGTGGAAGAGCATGGACGGCCTGACCGAAGACGAGCGCCGCATCGTGATGCGCAACCTCGGCTTCTTCTCCACCGCCGACTCCCTGGTGGCCAACAATCTGGCCCTGGCCGTGTACCGCCTGATCACCAACCCCGAGTGCCGCCAGTACATCCTGCGCCAGGCCTTCGAAGAGGCGATCCACACCCACGCCTACCAGTACTGCATCGAGTCGCTGGGCATGGATGAAGGCGAGATCTTCAACATGTACCACGAGATCCCATCGGTCGCTAAGAAAGCCGCCTGGGGCCTGAAGTACACCCGCGCCATCTCGGACCCGGAGTTCAACACCGGCACCGTCGAAACCGACAAAGAGCTGCTGCGCAACCTGATCGCTTACTACTGCGTACTGGAAGGCATCTTCTTCTACTGCGGCTTCACCCAGATCCTGTCGATGGGCCGCCGCAACAAGATGACCGGCGTCGCCGAGCAGTTCCAGTACATCCTGCGTGACGAGTCCATGCACCTGAACTTCGGCATCGACGTGATCAACCAGATCAAGATCGAGAACCCGCACCTGTGGGATGCCGCGATGAAGGAAGAGGCTACCCAGATGATCCTGCAGGGTACCCAGCTGGAGATCGAATACGCCCGTGACACCATGCCACGCGGCGTGCTGGGCATGAACGCCGCGATGATGGAGGATTACCTCAAGTTCATTGCCAACCGTCGACTGACCCAGATTGGTCTGAAGGAAGAGTATCCGGGGACTACCAACCCGTTCCCATGGATGAGCGAGATCATGGACTTGAAGAAGGAGAAGAACTTCTTTGAGACTCGGGTTATTGAGTATCAGACTGGTGGGGCGTTGAGCTGGGATTGATCTTAAAGGCTGCCTAATGGCTAATGCCAGTCAGTTAAGCCTCTGAACGAACAGCCTCTTCCTCAAACCGATGACGAGGCTAACGAAAAAACGGCGCTTTCCCAGCAAGGGGAAGCGCCGTTTTTTCTTAACTGACTGGCATTAGCCTAATGGCAGGCTTTAATTTATGCAATCAGAATCAAAAATGAGAAAGAGTCTGTATATGGTGTTTTATAGACTCTTCCTTAACGACCCCAAGACCTGGATAATGGCCAGTCCTATTTAGTTCGTACAACGCTTCAAGTCCCGCCGTCATGACAAAATCATGTGGATTTGCCGAGCAGTACGCAACTAGCAGCAAAAGTGCCTCCCTAAACTTCCCGCCAGGATCAACTTGTGACTTGACGTCTGTATGGGAGGAAAAGTGCCGAACGTACATATCCATATTACGCGCAACGCTGAGATAAGATAAATGGATAGTTACAACGTAGGCAGGCCCACCCCCAGTAGCATAACGTTCTGGCAAGACAGTGTAATCACCGAACCCTATAACCGACGGTGAAAGCTTGTAATTTAGATGGAGGCGCGAATAGAAAGACTCGATCGGATAATCTAAATTCCGGCTCTTTTTCTCAAATCCATCATGAAAAAGCACTACCGCAGAAAATCCAGCCCAAGTAGAAGAAGAGTTCAAATCTGAGTTTAATGCTACCACCGACGCTCGTTTAAGTTCCAACGCAAGCGCGGCATCAATCACACCTTCAACGTATGCGACAAAAGGTTGCTGAATCGAGCCCAGTAGATTAATAGCAAAAAGATCACCCGCACCGTTAACCTTTACACACGGCAAGAAACGCCCGCCACTGGGTAGAGTTGCCAGAAGCTTACTCAAAGCAACATGAATATTCTGCCTTGGGTAACCTGAATACTTGCCCTGAGAGGGATTAATTACAACCCACAATTCATAGCCAGAAGAAGAGAGCGCCGAAATAGAACTTGCCAACGCATGCAAATCGGTATTAACTGGCTCTAATATTGGACACACATTCCCGACATCTATATGCCCTATCAGCCCCTTTAGCGCAGCTAACTCATGCTGCTTCCCTTTAAGTATTGGGAAATACATAAAGCTTCCTTACTCAGTGTCAATTTTAAATTTTCAATGAGCCGTACCTTGCTATTGACAGAAAGATCAGATTCAATACCAGCCCCAACCAAAGAGCTGGGCAACGAATACAAAAACTCTCTATTCACAGGTCGACTTTTTTTAATTACTCGCCTGAAAGAACGCCTAACTTTATCGCTATCAAACTCGCCCAACAAATTACAGCAAGCTCTAAAAATCTGCGTATTACCCACCTCTGGAATAACACCCCCAAGATCTTCAACCAAAGCAATATACTCGCTTTTCCGTAACGAGCGAATTAAAACCTCAGTATCAATAGGAGTTACTATTTGTTTAGCTGGTCTAACCGCCTTCAGCCCCCCACCTTTGCTAACTCTGATCACGCCTACCTCATCAGGAACGGCATGGACTATAGAGTCGAGATATTTATCTGACGCAACCACATTAACTTTATCAAATATCTTCAGATACGATTCAATCTGTGTTGAGAGACGCCCCAAATTATCATAATCGGTCTTAATCTCATAACAAGACGCAAGTCCATTAACGATCACACAATCAGCCTTATTCCCCCCCACACGAAACTCATTGAACATGGTGGCACCCCCTCCCCCGTGCCTACTCAAAAAAATATTCCTAGCTATCAAATTTTTCAGGCAGTACTCATTCCTGTAATTCTTAATTAAAACTCGAAAACAATAATCAAAAACATCTCCAACAGTGAAATACGGGGGGAGACTCTCTTGATAGCACTTAGCCACACAATTTACAAGCGATAGGTCGCCTCTAGAGACAGAGACAATGTTCCGGCTAGAGAAAAAATCCTTTAACTCATTGATATTCAACATTTTTATAAATCCGTTCCGCTCCAAGGGCTGCGGAATACTGCGAGCACACATGATGGAAATCCGACAATTTTCAGCCATGGAGAGCCTGGACGCAAGAATAAGCGCATCGGAAAAGTGCACCTTCAATTGCGGTGCGATGAAAGGTCTGGACCAGCAGCTAATTTTCAGAAATTTCCCACACCTTCCAATTTGACCCCAAATTCCGTTCGAATCTATCCTTTGTACGGCGCCTAAGAAACGCCTCACGTAGCGGTCGTTCCGCTCCCGACAGATGCGGTTTTTTTGTGCCTGTGGTCTAATCCTGCGCGCGCAAAAAACGTGTTATGTCGGGAGTGGACCAATACAAGACCCGAAAGGGGAATACGTCCGGCCTCTACGTGGGTTTCTTAACTCCCGACACCCAGCCCTAAGAAAGCTGGCAATCACGTAGAGGTAAAGGAAATGCCTATCGAGACTAGCGTTCACAGGCTTTTCGCACATGCGTCACGCCTGCTCCAAACCCTTAGGACCAGGGAGGCCAGCCATGACTGACCTCCACGACTCCACCCTCTTCACCCGCCACAACCGCCCCCTGCACACCCTCTGGCTCGAATCCCAAGCCTGGTTCTGCGCCCACGAACTCGGCCGGATGACCGGGCGCTTCTTCGACGAACACTGCATCCGCAAGCTCGACCCGGACCAGCATCGCACCGTGCAGTTGCTGCGCTACGGCCAGTACGGCGAAACCACCATGGTCAGCGAGTCCGGGGCCTATACCCTCCTCGCCCATCATCACATTCCGGAAAACCGCCACCTGCGCCACTGGCTGACCCATGAGGTGGTGGCGGTGCTGCGCGATGGGCAGGACTCGGCGCTGGAAGACCTGCCGCGCCTGGGCAGGATGTGCTGGCCGGGTGGGCATACGGCGAGCCTGTTGTATTGGCAGAGTGAGCCTTGGGTACGGATGCGGGATATGCCGTTGGTGATGGCGGCGGAGTTGCCCGTGGTGGTACCCGAGCGGCGCAAGCTGAGCTGGAAGGAATGTGCGCAGCGGGCATTGAGGTTACATGGGGTTGGCGATTGAACCCTGCGATCACTGAAAGGGCTGCCATGCAGCCCTGTTCAACCCTGCCCTGACTTCTTCCGGATGCGCTGGCGCTTGGCACCGAGCTCGTAGCGAGCAATGTCGGCTATGCACTCCACCCTCGGCAAAAACAGCGCCTCAAGCTCTTTTCTTCGGCCTAGAACCATCGCCACTCGGATCAGGTTCTCAAAACCGACATTACGTCCCGTTTCAAGGTTGGACACAGTATTGGTGCCGATGCCAGCCCGAGCAGCCACTTCCGCTTGCGACATCTGTTGAGCGAGCCGCTCGGTGCGCAAGCGCTCGCACAGCGCCCTCATGAGTTCACTGGGTTTGGTAAGACTTAAATCCAAATTCATGTGTGTTATCTGAATAGATGGCAGTTAAGGCACAAAATATTGGATTAAGTATTCCACTGCCAGGGAGGGGTCGTCTTTCTGAATGGTCTGACAGCACCGTAAGACTCGGGCAGATTTCGAAAGGGAATTTCTGATGCCTGGGCATGGGAGCGGCTGTGCGCCACAGGGACCTACACCCCGAAGCCGGTGCCACCCTTCGCGGGGCAAGCCCGCTCCCACGCCCTCATCTGCTCACTATGGACTTAGTGAGCAACATCCAACGACATCCGGTACTCGATCACCCCCGGCTTCTCGGCAATCCAGTCATACAACCGCTGCGCAGTCTTGTTGGTCTCCTGGGTATGCCAGTACAACCGGTCGCACCGCTGCTGCCGGGCCTGGTCATGGACGAACTCGATCAGCCGCTTGCCGATCATCCTCCCCCGCGCACTCGGCGACACGAACAGGTCTTCCAGGTAACAGAAATCATTGCGCCCCCAGGTCGAGCGGTGGAACACATAGTGAACAAAGCCGAAGATTTGCTCGCCGTCCGTGGCCACGGCGCAGTGCATGGGCTCGGCCGGGTCGAAGAAGCGCGCCCAGGTGCGCTCGGTGATGGTTGAGCCCAAGTCCACTTGGTAGAAAGCCTGGTATTGCGCCCAGTAGTCGGACCATGCCTGCAGGTCGGCTTGCTTCACTTCGCGTACGAAAACGGGCAGTTGGGTGGTGGTCATTGTTGAAACCCCTTTTGGACAACACAGCTGAATGAGTGAGGGGGCCGGCCTGCCCGTAGCGCTTGCCTTCCTTGGCGATTGCTTGCGGACCTGGGTTTTATAGCGGATAAATGGCTGGTTTTTACCTGCCAATTATTCGGTAGTTACCAGACCATTTTCAGGGGCGCGATCCGGCCCCAGGATAGGCAGGCACCTTTCAAATCCATCCGCCAAGGACCAGGCCAATGTTCAAACACGCCCAGCTGGAATCGGTAAAAGCCTGGCTAACGGATCCCGCCCATGGCGCACTGGCGCGGCATGTGCGCATCCAGCGGGCCATCCGCCAGTTGATCCTTGAGGGTGCCCTGGCGGTCGGCAAGCCGCTGCCGGCGTCGCGGTCGCTGGCAATTTCCCTGGGCGTCTCGCGGGATACCGTGGAGTCGGCCTACAGCCAGTTGCACGCCGAGGGCTTTATCGAGCGGCGCGTAGGCAGCGGCAGCTTCGTGTCACAACGGGCCCGCTGCCTGCCGTTGCGTAAGCGCCAGCGGCCGTCACACAGCGAGGCCCCGGTGCAGTTGAGCCGCCGAGGTGAAGCGCTATTGCACAGCGGTGGCGTTCACAACTTCCAATCACCCCGCCCCTTCGCCCCGGGCGTGGCAGAAACCCGGCGTTTCCCCCTGGCCGTCTGGGAGAAGCTGGAGCGGCAGGTATACAAGCAATACGGCACTCGTGCCCTGGAACACAGCGAGCCACAGGGCATGCTCGCCTTGCGCAGTGCAATCGCCGACTACCTCAACCTCGAACGCGGCGCGCAGGCATCCGCTGACCGCATCCTGATCCTCACCAGCTCGCAGCAGGCCCTGGGCTTGTGCGCCCAGGTACTCATGGACGCAGGCGACCGGGTGCTGGTCGAGGACCCGCTGTACCAGGGCACCCGCAAGGCCATCAGCGCCGCCGGGCTGCAAGGCGTGCCGGTGCCGGTGGACGCGCACGGCCTGCAGGTGGAAGGCATGGCCCAGCTAGCGCCGGATGCCCGGGCGCTGTTCCTCACGCCCTCGCACCAATACCCGACCGGCGCCACCCTGTCGCTTGACCGGCGCCTGCTGGCCATCGAATGGGCGCGCCAGCAGCGGGCGTGGATCATCGAGGACGACTACGACAGCGAGTTCCACTATGCCGGCCGCCCCACCGCCTGTGTGCAGGGCTTGGATTCGCACTCGCGCACGCTGTACATCGGCACCTTCACCAAGTCGCTGGGCGCCGGGCTGCGCATCGGCTACCTGCTGCTGCCGCCCCAGCTCGTCGCGCCAATGACCGCTGCGCGAACGCTGCAGGATGGCCACAACGCATCCATCGCCCAGCTGACCCTGGCCAGGTTCATGGAGGACGGACACTTCAACGCCCATGTGCGGGCAATGCGAAGCCTCTATGCCGAGCGACGCGACGTGCTGGCGGACCTGGTGCAGCGGCACCTGGGGGCGTTCCTGCGCCCGCAAGTGCCGGTGGGTGGGCTGCAGATGCCCTGCCACTTCGTTCAGGACTTGGCGGAAGACGCAGTGGTCAGGGCGGCACGTGGAGCGGGGATTGATCTGTTGGGGCTGGGCAGCTTGTACGCGGTGCCGAGGAACGATGCCGGCTTGCTGATGGGGTTTGCGGCACTGACGCCCACCGAGATGAGGGACGCGATGGTGAAACTGGGGAAGGTGCTGGCAGGTTTGGCCAGATAACGCCTCGGATTGCAGGCATTAACGGCCAATATCGCACTCAGTGCCCAGAAATCCAGGCATTGGCGTTAGAGGAGGTGCAAACAGGTGGCTCCATCGCCACAAGCCCTGGGGTTGTATTGAAAAACCCCCACCCCCTGTATCTGTCGCTGCCTAGTCCTTCATTCCACCATCCCTTCCATACTCCCCCGGATGGCTAAAGGAACCCGCATCATGGCTGCCCTGCTGCTGCAAATGTCCCCCATAGGCCTGGTGATCGCCCTGATCCTGCTGCTGCGCCGCCCGCCCGTACAGGCCGCGCTGGCCGGCGTGGCCGGTGTCTTGCTGCTGTGGGGCCTGGGCGCCGCGCAGCCGCTGTCGACGGCGGTGTCCGGCGCGATCCTGCAAGACACGCTGATCCTGTTTCTCAGTACCGCCTGCGTGATCGTCCCGGGCCTGGCCTTCGTCATCCTGGTCGAGCGCGCCGGCGCGCCGCAGGCGATTGGCGCCTGGGTGCGCGAGCTGGGCTGGACGCCGCCGATGCAGGTGATCTTCATCGTGCTGGGCCTGGCGCCGCTGCTGGAGGCGATGACCGGGTTCGGCGTATCGCTGATCGCTACCGTGCCGTTGTTGATGGGGCTGTTCTCGCGCCAGGTCGGCATGAAGATGGCGCTGGCCGGCATGGTGGTGATGCCTTGGGGCACGCTTGGGCTGGCGACGGTGATCGGCGCGTTGCTGGCGCATGTGCCGGCGCAGGAGCTGGGCAGCCATTCAGCACTGGTGAGCGCTCCGGTGTTCCTCTGCCTGGCCGCCGTGGCGTTGGGCCTGGCGGGTGTTCGTAGTGTTCGGGCATGGCTCGGGCTGGGATTGATCTCGCTGCTGTTCAGCACAGTGCTGTATTCAGTCAACCGCTGGATCGGGCCGGAGGCCTCGGGTGTGCTGGCCGGGCTGGCGGTGGCCGCGGTCGGCCTGGGTATCTCCTGGGCGCGGCGCGGGGCACTGGTGCGCTGGCCGCAGGCGGCATGGCCTTACCTGGCCCTGTTGGCGGTGATCATCGCGTCGCGGGCGTTGTTCCTGTTGTCGGGCTGGGACGGGCTGTGGGTGGTGCACGGCGCCAATGTGTCGTGGAAGCCGCTGGCTTCGCCGGGGCTGGCCTTGCTGCTGGTGGTGCTGATGATGGTCGGCCGCCAGGGCGCGGGCTTCCCATGGCAGGCGCTGGTCACTCGGGCGCGGTTCCCGGTGGCGACGATCTTCCTGTTCCTGCTGCTGTCCCAGGTGATGGTCAAGGCCGGCTTCCTGGTCGAGGCGCAGCGGGCGTTGCAGGCGCTGTCCGGGGTGTCGCTGGCCTCGACGGTATCGCTGCTGGCGGGGTTGGCCGGCTATGTCACCGGCTCCAATGTCGGCGGCAACACGCTGGTGATGCCCTCCATCGCGGCGCTGTCCACGGTCCACGGCCCGTGGCTGGCGGCGATGGTCAACAGCGCCGCCGGGCATGGCGCGCTGGGCTCGCTGTCGATCCTGTCGCTGATCATCGGGCTGGCCGGGGCCAACCGCGAGGAAGAGCACGGGCTGATCCGCTTCGGCTTTGCCCTGGTGCTGCTGAACATCGTCATCGTGGCTGCAACCGGCGTGGTTTTGCTCTACCTTTCCGGAGCCCCCGCCTGACACGACACAAGGCCCCCATGGACAGCACCCCCAAGCCCGACAAACGCTGGCACATCGTCAACACCTGGCTGCTGCGCCAGATCGACAGCGGCGAATGGCCCACCGGCACGCAACTGCCGTCGGTGCGCGAGCTGGCGCGGCTGTTCGACAGCAGCCTGGCCACGGTGCAACGGGCCCTGGCGGAGTTGGAAGCCAATGCCTATGTGCAGGCCACTCCCCGGGTGGGCTATTTCGTCGCCAAGGGCGCGGCCCAGGTCCAGGGCTTTGACCTGGCCAGTGTCAGCGTCAACGTCAACCACGCGGTAGTCGCCATGCTTGCCGAGGCCGCCAGCAACGGCGGGTTGTCGTTGAGCTCGGCGGTGCTGCATGACGAACTCACGCCCCAGGTGCTGCTGAACAAATGCCTGACGACCCTGGCCAGCAAGGCCGATCAGCCGCTGGCCGGCTTGATCGCCCCGCCTGGCCTGGCCTCGCTGCGCCGACGTATCGCCGGGCTGATGCTGCAGCGCGGCGTGGCCTGCGGCCCGGATGAAATCCTGGTGACCTCGGGCGACACCGTGGCCCTGGAGCTGGCCCTTGAGGCCGTGGCCCGGCCGGGCGCCACGGTGGCCATCGAGACCCCCACCTACTACGGCATCCTGCAGACCATCGAACGCCTGGGGATGCGCGCCCTGCCCATGCGCACCCACGCAGGCAGCGGCATGGACCTCGACCACCTGGCATGGGCGCTGAAACGCAAGAAGGTCGATGTGGTCTTCCTCAACCCGACGCTGCAAAACCCTCGCGGCTTCATCATGCCCGACGCGGCCCGGGCCGAGCTATCGCGCCTGGCGCAGGCGGCGGATGTGCCGATCATCGAGGACGACATCTTCTTCGACCTGGTGGACGAGGCGCAGCGCCCGAAGGCGATCAAGCACTACGACGCGACCGGGCAGACGATCTACTGCTCGTCGTTCTCCAAGACCGTGGCGCCGGGCTACCGGGTGGGCTGGTGCGTGGCCGGGCGTTATCGGGACGCGATCCTGGCCCAGCTGTTTTCGCGCAACCTGGCGGTGTCGAGCCTGGCCCAGCGCGTGCTGGACGAGTTCATCGGGCGCGGGTACATGGAGGCGCACTGCGCGAAGCTGCGTGGGCGGCTGGCGGCGCAGGCCGAGGTGATGGAAACGCTGGTGCGCTCGGAGTTTCCACCGGGGACGCGGTATGTAGCGCCTGCTGGAGGATTCATCCACTGGCTCGAATTGCCGGAAGGGACGGATATGGCGGTATTGCGAGAGCTTGCCGCCGAGCGCGGATGCAAGGTGGGCGACAGCGGGATGTTCTTTGCCGATGGGGAATGTGGCACGGGGTTGCGGGTGTGTCTTGGGCGGGTGATTACGCCGGAGGTGATGGGCGGTTTGAAGGTACTGGCGGCGTGTGCGCGGCAGGCACAGGTGCCTTGTCTGAGCTGAGCCGACAGGCCACTCGGTCAGCTCAGGTGCGCATGGCTGCGCAGATGCTCGGCCAGCATGTCGATGAAGGTGCGCACCTTGGTCGACCCGTACTTGCTCTCGCGATGCAGGATATGGATCGGCCAGGGCGCTTCCTCGTACTCGGCCAGGATCACCTGCAAGCGCCCGGCCGCGACCTCATCCGCCACCTGGTACGACAGCAGCCGGGCGATTCCCAGCCCGGCACTGGCCGCGGCGATGGCGGCGTCGTTGCTGGTCACGGTCAGGCGCGGCTTCATGCGGATCAGCGTCGGGTCGTCGATGGCGCCGAAACGCCAGTCGGTGCGAGGTGACAGCGTCCCGGCGGCAATGACCTCGTGCTTCTGCAACTCCGAGGGGTGCCGCGGCGTGCCATGACGCTCCAGGTACTCGGGCGAGGCGCACAGCAACCGGCGCATCTTGCCCACCCGTAGCGCCTTCAGGCCCGAGTCGGGCAACTGGCCGATGCGCACGGCCACGTCCATGCCCTCCTCCACCAGGTTCACCACGCGGTCGAGGAAGAACGCCGAGACGTCCACCTCGGGGTACTGCTGCAGGTAGCGCACGATGCAGGGCATGACGAACTTCTTGCCGAACAGGATCGGCGCGGTCACCGCCAGGTCGCCCTTGGGCGAGGCATTGATGCCGGCGGCGGCTTCGTTGGCTTCGATAATGCTGGCGAGGATATGCCGGGTGTCTTCCAGATAGCGCCCGCCGGCCTCGGTCAGGCGCACGCTGCGAGTGGTGCGCAGCAGCAGCTTGACCCCGAGCTGCTCCTCCAGGGCGCTGACGGCGCGGGTTACCGCCGCTGGCGAGATGGCCAGGCGGCGGGCGGCGGCGGCGAAGCTTTCCAGCTCGCCGACGGCCACGAACACTTTCATCAGGTGGATCTGGTCCATGCCGCGCCCCACGCGTTGTCGTGGGGCGATTATCCCTGTGCGCACGCTAGAGCTCCAGCACCACGGCTTGCACACCGTCCTCGGCCTGGGCCGGAACCGCGCAGCAGATCAGCACGCTGCCGGCTTCGGGCAGCTCGGCGGGTGGGTTCGGGTAGTGGACCTGGCCGCTGACCAGCTTGGTCTTGCAGGTGCCACAAGAGCCACCGCGGCAACTGAAGTCCGGCGACAGGCCGCGGCTCTCCGCCAGTTCCAGCAAAGTACCGCCACCAGGCGCCCAACGCGCTTCCTTGGCTGAGCTGGCGAAGTACACCGGCACCGGTTCGCTGGCGGGCGGCGGTTGTTGCAGCGTGGGCTGGTTGTCGTCGGTATGGCGGCGCAGGGTCGAAGGGCCGAAGGCTTCGGCGTGGATGCGGGCATCGGGGACATGCACCGTGCGCAGCCCCTCGTAGAGATCCTGGGTGAAGCTGGCCGGGCCACACAGGTAGAAGTCGTAGTCGTCCAATGGCAGCGTGGCCTTGATCTGCTCGATGCCCAGGCGGCTGGCGAACGCATAGTCGCGGCCCTGCACGGCTTGGGGTTCGGGCAGGCTCAGGGCGCGGTGAATGCTCAGCAGGCCACCGGCGTGTTGTTGGAGTTCGGCAAGCTCGTGCTGGAACGGCAGGTCGGCCAGCGTGCGGCCACCGTGGAACAGGTAGATGCGTCGCCCCAGCCCCAAGGCCAACTGTTCGCGCAGCATGGCGATCAATGGGGTGATACCGACGCCCGCACCGATCAGCACAAGGGGGCGGTCGCTAGTGTGATCGAGGGTGAAGCTGCCCATGGGCAGGCGCACCTGCAAAGGGTCGCCCACCTTCAGTTGCTGGTGCAGGTAGTGTGAGGCAGGCCCCTGCGCCTTGACGCTGATGCGCAGGTGGCCATCGGACGGTGCGCTGGACAGGCTGTAGGTGCGGATCAGCGGTGCCTCTCCATCAACCTGCAGGCGCACGGGAATATGCTGGCCGGGCGCGAAGGCCACCGCCGTGCCCTCCTCGGGTTGCAGGTAGAACGAACGAATATCGCGGCTTTCCTGCTCGATACGCAGCACGCGCCAGGTCAGCCATTGGCGCTGGCGCTCACGCTGTTGCAGGCGCTCTTGGGCTTCACTCCAGGTACCGGTCATCAGGCTGGTGGGCGCGTACTCCTGGAAGGCCCAGCGCAACGACACGGCAGTCGGGCGAATCACCACCTGCTCGATGTCCAGGGTCCAGATCCGCTCGGCCCCCTCGAAAGCGCTGATCAGCGGGCTGTCGAGAACCACCTCGGTTCGCCCTGAAACCTGCAGCACATCGCCGGTGGTGAAGTCGACGAACAACAGACCTGCAACCGGGTTGACCAGCAAGTTGCCGAGGGTGTTGAAATGCAGGTTGCCGGCATAGTCCGGAATGGTCAGGCGATTGCCTTCGACCCTGACGAAGCCGGGGCGGCCA
Organism: Pseudomonas sp. PONIH3; assembly: GCF_002934345.1. NCBI lineage: Bacteria > Pseudomonadati > Pseudomonadota > Gammaproteobacteria > Pseudomonadales > Pseudomonadaceae > Pseudomonas > Pseudomonas sp. PONIH3. Next base: position 5,256,502 of record NZ_CP026386.1, on the reverse strand, counting down.
CCGCGGTGAGACACGTCCACGGCACGTTGGCCGGTTTCCTGCTCGACGTAACTGGCGACAAAGAAGGTGTCGGCGTTTTCGATCATGGCGCGGGACGCGGCATCGAGTGCCGATAAATCCCGACGCGCCTGCGGCGGCTCATCGACGCGAGTGTATTCGCGCAGCTGGATGTACTGGGGGCAGTTGCCGAACGACTGCTCGACCACCACCTCCAGCTGACCGTTGCCTGCTCGACGGATCAGGCCATTGAGCCGGTTGCGTCGCCGGGTATGCAGCTCGATCCCCAGCAAGCCAATGGCACCGCCATCCACCAGGCTCGGCGTGGCTGGGTCATCAGCGGCAGGCGCGGTGCCGATCAGCAGTTGCCGGGGATCGGGCGAGCTGACGAAGCCTTCCGGGCCTTCGAGCAGCGTCGCCCAAGGGGTGCCAGCGGCATCCACGGCAGCCGCCACCAGGAACGGCAACTGGTGATAGAAAGCCCGGTGCTGGTCGGGCATGAAGTCGCGGATGACCTTCTGGCCGAACACCTCCATGCGCTCTGCAACACCGACTTGCTCCTGCAGCCGTTTTTCACCTGCATGCCAGGGCGATCGCATGGCGGCATTCCTCTGGGTTCAGAGCGTGGTCTGTAAACCGATGACGGTGCGTGGCATCGGCACGAAGCCCGGCAGCGCCTCGATCCGGGCCAGCCAGGCGCGCACATTGGCGTACGGCTCCAGCGACACGTTGCCCTCGGGGGCGTGGGCGATGTACGAGTAGTTGGCGATATCGGCGATGGTCGCCTGGTCACCAACCAGGAACGGGCCCTTGGCCAGTTCGGCGTCGATCACCTTGAGCAGGGTGTGGGCGCGGCCAATCACTTCGTCGGTGTTGAACGAGGCGCCGAATACAGTCACCAGGCGTGCGGCGGCCGGGCCGAAGGCCAACGGGCCTGCCGCCACCGACAACCAGCGCTGCACACGGGCGGCGCCGACCGGATCCTCGGGCAACCAGCGCTCGCCGCCATAGGCCTTGGCCAGATAGACGAGGATGGCGTTGGAGTCGGCGATGACGATGCCGTTGTCATCGATCACCGGCACCTGGCCGAAGGGGTTGATGGCCAGGAACTCGGGCTGCTTGTGTTCACCCTTGGCCAGGTCGACGAATACCAGCTCGGTAGGCAGTTCGAGCAGTGACAGCATCAGCTCGATACGGTGGGCGTGGCCGGACTTGGGGAAGTTGTAGAGCTTGATCGGGCTTGGCATGTGCGGGGCTCCAGGTCAGCGCCGGGAGTGGCGCTGCTGGAGGACATGCTGCACTGGATCGACCGGCAGCAGAATCAGTGCTGGGAGCAATCCAGTATTTCGGCAAGTGGAATAATCACAATTGCGGGGCACGTCGGGTCGCCGCATCGCCGCTCCCACGCGCCCGCGGTTACGATCTCAATGCCGGTGCTGTTTCTGGTACTGGTACAACCCCCGCGCCGCCTCGACCACCAGCGGTACACAGGCCTGGCGCTCATCGAAGCTCATCGAGTCGAGCAGCTCGAAGTTGTCTTCCAGCCCATGCAGCGAAATGGCCTTGAGCAGACGATCCTGCTCTGGCGGCAGCTCGCTCCACTCGGCCACTTGCGTGCCGCGCATGTAGCCGAAGCACCACTCCTCGAGAATGATCGCCGGGCCCTCTTCACTCTCGCCCTCTTCGAACATCGGTTCGAAGCCCTCGAGGTCGGTGGCCAACTCTTCGGCCACCTGGCTGGCATAACGCAGCATCAGCGCGGTATAGGCTTCTTCATGGGCGGGCTTCTTGAACTTGGGCACCTTGCCACCGGCGACAGAAGGCAGCCACTGCTCAGGGTTGACCTTGTTGGGGGAGCTGGCCAGAGCAGTGAAGAAACCGTTGAGCTCGGCGAGGTTGAGTACCGAATAATCGTTGCCGTAGGTGATCAGCAGGTCTTCGAGGCGGTCGAGTTCTTTTTCGCTGAGCGCGGGGAGCATGGGTGGGTGTCCTGTGTAAATGTGCGTGCACCGTAGCATAGGCAACGCCTGCCCGCTCCCTTCATGAGAGCGGGCATCGGGCTATTGCTGCAGCCACTGCGCCAGCTCGGCCTGCCGCCCGCTACCGGCCAGCAGCCACAACAAGAGCCGACATTTGCGCGGGCAAAGCCAGCCAGCCATGTGCAGGCCGCGGGCCTGCAGGTCGATCTCGCCGCCGACGAATCCGTAGGTTCCCCGGGCTGTCGAACCACTGCCGGTGCGGGTGGCGATAATCACTGGCATGCTGTCTGCGACGTCCTTCAAAGCCTCGGCCCAGGCTTCGGAGACATGGCCTGCGCCAAAGCCGGCAACCACCAGCCCTGAATAGCCCATGGCACCAAAGGCTCGCAGCAGACGCGTATCGGCATCAAGGCACGCCTCCAGTAGCACGACCTGATGATCGACCTGCGTCGGCAGGGGCAACACCCAGCGTGGCGCGGCAGCCTGACGATAGATGGGACAGCCCTCCTCCACTTCCCCTATCGCCCCTGCGCCGGGCGATTCGAAGGCCGCCATTGCCAGGCTGGCAGTCTTGCGCACCCGAGCAGCCAAGTGGATTTGGTCGTTGATCACCACCAGTACGCCACGCCCCCGGCTGCCATCGGCTATCGCAACCTGCACTGCCGCCAGCAGGTTCGCCGGACCATCTGCGCCCGGCTGGCAGGCCGAGCGCATGGCGCCGGTCATGATCAGCGGGGTGTCATGGGGCCAGAGCAGATCGAGGAAATACGCGGTCTCCTCCAGCGTATCGGTGCCCTGGGTAAGTACCACGGCCTGGGCTCCCGCTTGCACTTGTGCGTTTGCCCAGGCCAGCGCAGCCAGCATGTCGGTGAATGCCAGGGAGGCGCTCGGCACCAGGCACAACGTGGCGGTGCTGATTTGCGCCAGTGTCTGCAACTGCGGCAGCGTGCTCAGCAGAGCGGCACAGTCGAGCCGGGGTGTCACACCCTGCCCCGGCGCCGCGGATTGCATGCTGACCGTACCGCCCAGGCTGCCGATAGAAACGAGTGGTGCTGTCATGGGTTACCTCCCGCAAGCAGGCCAACCAGGGGCACGATACCCAGGGTACTGATGGCCATGGACAGGACATTGCCGATATAGCCGTGCATGTAGCCTGGCAGTCGCCGGCTGATGGCCACGGCAAGCGGTGGCGCGATCAGCGCGCCGAGCACTGCGCTGGCGACGACCACCTGCCAGCTGCCACCCAGAGTCAGCACGGCGGCGGGCACGATCGAAACGATGGGAATATAGGTCGGATACCAGCCCCGCTCTTTCCATTGCCGTCGCCAAAACAGCACACCGACCAGCGATGCCAACCCCTGCCCGGCCACCATCTGCAACACCAGTTGCGAACCGTAGGCTGGTGCCGACGGGGCCAATACATAAGCCAGCAATACGCCAAGCAGCAAACCCAGGCTGGCCAGTTCATTGCCAAAGAACGGCGCCTCGCTGAAATCGGCCAGTACCCGACGCAGGGTCCAGACCAGGCCATAGTCCGGCTGGCTCGCCGTCGCTGCGACCTCTGGGCGCTGTCCATCGCGAACCAGCGCCGGAAACCGCTTGCACAGGATGAACGCCAGCACACTGGCCAGGGCCATGCCACTGACATTGCCGATCACCACGGGCAACTGCAGCGGGTAGCACAGGTAGTTGACCAGCAGCAGGCTGGCTGGCGTCACCAGCACGGCACCGAGCAGCGCGCCATTGATCGCGACGCGCCAACCACCACCGAACAGCAGGACCATAGCCGCCGGCAGCGAAACGAAAGCTACGAAAGTCGGCTGCCAGGCACCACCGTCCAGCGTCCAGCCCCACAACGCATGGCTGAGCAGCAAGCCGAGCAGCGAGCTGATGATCAGCCAGGGCCACAGCCCTGTGCCGTAGCAGATGGCAAAACCTTGCCAGCGATGGCCCCGCTGCTGGGCCCAGTGCGCGAGGCTTGCCCCCAGCAGCAACCCCAGTGCCGGCAACTCGTGCTTGTAGAAGGCGACCTCGCTGATATCGCCGACTATCCAGCGCAGCCTACTCAGCGGCTGGTCGAGGGTTGCGACGAGCTGCCCATAATCAGGCCCTCCACCCAACATCAGGCTGGCAACGCACAGTAGCGCGAAGCCCAGGAGTATCAGCGACGACGACCGTTGTCGCGGTAAAGCAAGACGCTGTTCCATGACGCCTCCTCAACGTGGCATCGGCGCATGCAGCCGATACCCCAAGGTGGTGTCGTAGAGGTCGGTACGCCTGTCACGCGGCAGGTCGTTCAGGCTGTTCCATATCGGCGCCGAGCGGGCGGTACTGAGGTCGACGTCGGCATATAGGATACACTCCTCCTCGGCACTGGCCACCTCGCCTATGGGCCAGCCGTTGGTGCCGGCAATCAGCGAACAACCCAGGAAGCGCCCGCCCCGCTCGCGACCAATGCGATTGGCGGCGGCGATATAGACATTGTTGACGTGGGCCGCGGTCATCGTCAGGTACGAGGCCATGCAGCGTCCGGCTTCGTCGAACAGCGGCGGCGGTGTCCAGACCCAGTTGTTCAGGCTGCAGATGATGTCGGCGCCCTGCGCCGACATGAGCCTTGGCACCTCCGGGAACCAGATGTCCCAGCAGATCAGCAGGCCGATGCGGCCGATGGGCGTTTCGAAAACCGGGAAGCCCAGGTCTCCAGGGGTGAACCAGAGCTTTTCCTGGTTCCACAGATGCGCCTTGCGGTAATGCCCGAGCAGCCCGTGCGGGCCGAACAGCACGGCGCTGTCGAAGAGCTTGAGGCCGTCACGCTCGGCGAAGCCTGCAGCCAGATACACCTGCTGCTCACGGGCGAACTCCGCCCAGGCATCAAGGCTTCGCCCACCATCCAGCGACTCGGCGTGAGCATAGGCCTCGGCGCGAGAGTTGAAGGTATAGCCGGTGTTGGCCAGCTCTGGCAGTACGATCAGGTTCGCCCCTTCACACGCGGCGCGGCGGGCCAGGGCCAGGCCACGGCTCAGGTTGCCATCGCAATGGTCGAGGCCGACCTGCGGGTCGTACTGGATGACGGCAATGCGCACGGGGCTGACGGGAATAGTGTGTTCCTGCATGGCGGCTTCCTGTTCTGGTTGTTGTGGAAGGCCGCCAGTAGAACGGGCATGGCAGATGGAACGACAGTCAGCAGGATCCTCTGGAACTGGGGGAGATTGCGAAAAAACGTGGAGGAGCACTCCTACAAAGTTGTTTCAGAGCGGCTGTCGAGGCACCTGATAATGCGGATAGTGCTCAAGGCTGAAGCCACCCTTGAAGTGAGCACCCGTGTTGTTGCAGAGGTTGATCACGGTGTCGATGGCGGTGCGCAGACACGGTTCGGTCCAGCCGGCATCGACAGAGAAGGACTCACCGGCGAGGTAAAGCCCTGAATGGGCGCTCAGGTCACGGTTGTATTTCATCAGGCTAACCGCGTCGTAGTAGGCACCTGCCCGGTACAATTTCGCACAGCCGAGTGCATTCCTGTCTGTCATCCATCTTTGTATGCGGGTGTTTCCAATGTCGATATGCGGCGAGATGGGCTCACCAATGTTGGTACAACGCAACAGAATCCGATCGAGTTCCGCCACGCATTTTTCCACCAGCTCGGTGTCTGAATACGCCGCCAGCTTGGTGGCATCGTCCTCCCAGGTGTAGCTGAGCAGGATGCAATCGCGGCTGTGCTGATCGTTGTAACGGTAGGCATGGACATCGTGCACAAAGCTGTCGGTGACCAGGATCTGCGGTAGATGCGGATGCTGATCGAGAAAGCTTTTACGCAGCGGCGCATAAACCTTGCAGCTGGTCTCCCAATGGGCGTGCTTCCAGGCCTCGACAATGGCCGGTGGCAGCATGCTCCGGGAGAACCCGTCCAGACGCATCCCTGTTTCGATCCACCAGGACGGCGTGGTAAGCACTACGCTATCGAACACGTCACTCATCGGCTGAACCTTGGCGTCATCGCTGTGCCGCCAACGGTAATCGACTCGGATGCGGCCATCGGCCAGTTTGTGCAGGCCATGAACAGTGCTGTCCGTCAGCAAGCCATCCTTACGCGCCACGCATTGGCTGTACAAAGACTCGCCCAAGCCAGCGATGTCCATGAACAGCAGGGCCTCATCCAACGCGGCGATCCCCAGGTAGGCAGGCGCCTGGAAATGCAGGCCTCTGCTGTCGGGCACGGTCTCGGCATCCTGATACGGCGCTGCAAGCACTCGCCCCCTTTCATCTACACGCCCATGCACAAGCTGCAGGTGGCTGCTGAACCCGAAAATGGCGGTGCGCAGCGGATAGAGGCAGCTCACGTCGTAGAAGGCGCCCCAGCTGCCATCACCGATGCCAATTGCGTAGAAGATCGCCGACTCTTCACGGTCCATCCCAAGACCGCCGAAATCGCCTGGATTGGCAGGGTCCCAAGCCTCCTGGATCGGCAGCAATACGAGATCCCGGAATGACAGCCTGTGATATCGCTCGACGATTGCCGACCACATCGCCAGCCAACCTTCTGTGCCGTAAATGGCGGCCACCTGTTCAGCAAAGCGCTCGGCAAAGCGTCGCCACTTGCCATGAATCTTCTGCAGTACTGCAGTAGGTGGCGGGGTGTGACCTTCGGAATTCTTCCAGATCAGCAACTTCGGATCGCACTCCCCTTCCAGCTGGCCTTCACGCAGGTAGATACCCGTCGCATTGACCCACTGCGTGCCAGGGTTGGGGAAGTTGGAAAGCCGCAGGTCGAACAGGTCTGCGTAGTAAGCCATCAATGAACGTCCGGCTTTGGGCGGCTCGCCGCTTCGGTTGAAGAACGGCATGCGCATCGCGCCCATCTCGAAGGGGGCGGTGTGTGCTGGTGACTTGTCAGCCGGGGTCGAAACGGTGAGATGACGTCCCCCGATACGCCGGGCCTGCTCGATCAGGGTGATATGGGTGAAACCACAGCGCAGCAGTTCACGTGCGACGCTAAGGCCGGTGACGCCAGCACCGACAATGCAGATGCGATGTGCAGGACGAGCAGCCTGGGCAATGCCACCTTGTTGTTCAACAAGACGTCGGTAGTCAAAACACAGGTCAGGCGGGTTCGGGAAGCGCGCGGCCCATGGCAGCACTGGAGTATGCGGCTCGACGGCCAGGTGGGCGGGATGGTTGTGCGTTGAACCGATGGTCATGGTTTCGGGTTCTCAGGGTAGGTGGAGCCTGAGCATGCCGAGAGCCGGGAGATGGTGAGTGGTAGATGGGTATCGCGGTGCTGAGTGCGTCGTTGCCAGAACAGACGCAATCACGGGGCAATCCCGCACCCACGTTGTTCTTGCACAACGTGGGAGCAGGATTGCCCCGCGATGAGGGTGCTACGGTTTAGACCGCCAGCGCGCGCTCACGCAGCTCGCTGTTGAGGATGCGGTCGTTCTCGCTGTAGTCGACCGGGCAGTCGATCACGTGCACGCCCGGGGTCTTGATGCAGTGTTCGAGCAGCGGCAGGAAGCCTTCGGCGCTCTCCACGCGGTGGCCATTGGCACCGTAGGCTTCGGCGTATTTGACGAAGTCCGGGTTGCCGTAGTCCAGGCCGAAATCGGTGAAGCCCATGTTGGCCTGCTTCCAGCGGATCATGCCGTAGCCGTCGTCACGCAGGATGACCACGGTGATGTGCATCCCTAAGCGAACTGCCGTTTCCAGCTCCTGGCTGTTCATCATGAAGCCGCCGTCGCCGCAGACCGAGATCACCGGGCGATCCGGGTAGACCAGGTGCGATGCCATGGCCGATGGCAGGCCGGCGCCCATGGTCGCCAGGGCGTTGTCCAGCAGCACGGTGTTGGGTTTGTGCGCCTTGTAGTTGCGGGCGAACCAGATCTTGTAGATGCCGTTGTCCAGGGCGACGATGCCTTCGGACGGCAGGGCGCGGCGGATGTCGGCAACCATGCGCTGCGGGTAGACCGGGAAGCGGTTGTCGTCAGCGCCTTCGGCGATCTGCGCTTCGTTGGCTTCGCGGATGGCCATCAGGCGGGTGAAGTCCCAGTGGCTGGTGTCGGTCAGCGCTTCGCTGATCTGCCACACGGCGTTGGCGATGTCGCCGATCACTTCCACCTGCGGGAAGTACACGGCATCCACCTCGGCCGAACGGAAGCTGACGTGGATCACTTCGGTACCGCCACGGACCATGAAGAACGGTGGCTTCTCGATCACGTCGTGGCCGATGTTGACGATCAGGTCGGCGGCTTCAACCGCACGATGTACAAAATCGCCGGAGGACAGCGCGGCGTTGCCCAGGAAGCGCGGGTGGCGCTCGTCGACCACACCTTTACCCATCTGGGTGGTGATGAACGGGATGCCGGTCTTGTCGATCAGTTGCTTGAGGACCTTGGCAGTCATCTTGCGGTTGGCGCCGGCGCCGATCACCAGGATCGGGTTACGGGCGTTCTTCAGCTTCTCGACGGCGGCTTCGATGGCCACGTGCTCGGCCAGCGGGCGACGGTGCAGGCTGCGCGGGATCGGCAGGGCATCGGTCTGCTCGGCGGCGATGTCTTCCGGCAGTTCCAGGTGCACGGCGCCCGGCTTCTCTTCTTCAGCCAGGCGGAAGGCTTCACGCATGCGCGCAGGGATGTTGTCGGCCGAAGCGAACTGGTGGGTGTACTTGGTGATGGGGTCCATCATGCCGCACACGTCGATGATCTGGAAGCGGCCTTGCTTGGACTTCTTGATCGGCTTCTGGCCGGTGATCATCATCATCGGCATGCCGCCCAGGTAGGCGTAGGCGCTGGCGGTCACCAGGTTGGTCGCGCCAGGGCCGAGGGTCGACAGGCTGACGCCGGTCTTGCCGGTCAGGCGGCCATAGGTGGCGGCCATGAAGCCCGCGGACTGTTCGTGGCGGGTCAGTACCAGCTTGATCTTCGACTTGCGCAGGGACTCGAGCAGGTCGAGGTTTTCCTCACCAGGAATGCCGAACACATACTCGACACCTTCGTTTTCCAGGCATTGCACAACGACATCGGCGGCCTTGGCCATCTTGCTTCTAACCTCAAGTAATAGGACGGTGAAAGTCCAGAAATGCGCAGCACGGTACGCTGGCATCGCTCGGTCCGGGTGCCAGGATTGCCCCGAACCTAAGCCTTGACGCAGGGTAGGTGTGGGGAAGTCACTTAATGTGACGGCAATATTGTCGCACCTGTGACGAGGCGGTGTGAGGTAGCCGACGAGCAAAGGATATTTGCGGTGAACGCAGGGATGTCTGCGATGAAGCCAATCAGCCGTAGAGAGCGCCGCTGACGCAGCGCATCGCCGGCAAGCCAGCCCCACAGACTTTTCCGGGCACAAAGACAAAACCCCTACCTGCTCGCGCAGATAGGGGTTTTGCGAAATGAATCTTGACGATGACCTACTCTCACATGGGGAAACCCCACACTACCATCGGCGATGCATCGTTTCACTACTGAGTTCGGGATGGGATCAGGTGGTTCCAATGCTCTATGGTCGTCAAGAAATTCGGTTGCCAGTACGTCCTTGCAGACATGCCAGCCAATTCGGATATGTGATCTTGTGGTTCGTCGCGAACTTTCGGTTCGTTTCGTCTTCACCACCGCAATCTGCGTGAGCAAATTGCTTGGGTGTTATATGGTCAAGCCTCACGGGCAATTAGTATTGGTTAGCTCAACGCCTCACAGCGCTTACACACCCAACCTATCAACGTCGTAGTCTTCGACGGCCCTTCAGGGAGCTCAAGGCTCCAGTGAGATCTCATCTTGAGGCAAGTTTCCCGCTTAGATGCTTTCAGCGGTTATCTCTTCCGAACATAGCTACCCGGCAATGCCACTGGCGTGACAACCGGAACACCAGAGGTTCGTCCACTCCGGTCCTCTCGTACTAGGAGCAGCCCCTCTCAAATCTCAAACGTCCACGGCAGATAGGGACCGAACTGTCTCACGACGTTCTAAACCCAGCTCGCGTACCACTTTAAATGGCGAACAGCCATACCCTTGGGACCGGCTTCAGCCCCAGGATGTGATGAGCCGACATCGAGGTGCCAAACACCGCCGTCGATATGAACTCTTGGGCGGTATCAGCCTGTTATCCCCGGAGTACCTTTTATCCGTTGAGCGATGGCCCTTCCATACAGAACCACCGGATCACTAAGACCTACTTTCGTACCTGCTCGACGTGTGTGTCTCGCAGTCAAGCGCGCTTTTGCCTTTATACTCTACGACCGATTTCCGACCGGTCTGAGCGCACCTTCGTACTCCTCCGTTACTCTTTGGGAGGAGACCGCCCCAGTCAAACTACCCACCATACACTGTCCTCGATCCGGATAACGGACCTGAGTTAGAACCTCAAGGTTGCCAGGGTGGTATTTCAAGGATGGCTCCATGAGAACTGGCGTCCCCACTTCAAAGCCTCCCACCTATCCTACACAAGCAAGCTCAAAGTCCAGTGCAAAGCTATAGTAAAGGTTCACGGGGTCTTTCCGTCTAGCCGCGGATACACTGCATCTTCACAGCGATTTCAATTTCACTGAGTCTCGGGTGGAGACAGCGCCGCCATCGTTACGCCATTCGTGCAGGTCGGAACTTACCCGACAAGGAATTTCGCTACCTTAGGACCGTTATAGTTACGGCCGCCGTTTACCGGGGCTTCGATCAAGAGCTTCGCTTGCGCTAACCCCATCAATTAACCTTCCGGCACCGGGCAGGCGTCACACCCTATACGTCCACTTTCGTGTTTGCAGAGTGCTGTGTTTTTAATAAACAGTCGCAGCGGCCTGGTATCTTCGACCGGCGTGGGCTTACGCAGCAAGTGCTTCACCCTCACCGGCGCACCTTCTCCCGAAGTTACGGTGCCATTTTGCCTAGTTCCTTCACCCGAGTTCTCTCAAGCGCCTTGGTATTCTCTACCTAACCACCTGTGTCGGTTTGGGGTACGGTTCCCAGTTATCTGAAGCTTAGGAGCTTTTCTTGGAAGCATGGCATCAACCACTTCGCGCTCTAATGAGCACTCGTCATCAGCTCTCGGCCTTGAGATCCCGGATTTGCCTAAGATCTCAGCCTACCACCTTAAACTTGGACAACCAACGCCAAGCTGGCCTAGCCTTCTCCGTCCCTCCATCGCAATAACTGGAAGTACAGGAATATTAACCTGTTTTCCATCGACTACGCTTTTCAGCCTCGCCTTAGGGACCGACTAACCCTGCGTCGATTAACGTTGCGCAGGAAACCTTGGTCTTTCGGCGTGCGAGTTTTTCACTCGCATTGTCGTTACTCATGTCAGCATTCGCACTTCTGATACCTCCAGCAAGCTTCTCAACTCACCTTCACAGGCTTACAGAACGCTCCTCTACCGCATCACCTAAAGGTGATACCCGTAGCTTCGGTGCATGGTTTGAGCCCCGTTACATCTTCCGCGCAGGCCGACTCGACTAGTGAGCTATTACGCTTTCTTTAAAGGGTGGCTGCTTCTAAGCCAACCTCCTAGCTGTCTAAGCCTTCCCACATCGTTTCCCACTTAACCATGACTTTGGGACCTTAGCTGACGGTCTGGGTTGTTTCCCTTTTCACGACGGACGTTAGCACCCGCCGTGTGTCTCCCATGCTCGGCACTTGTAGGTATTCGGAGTTTGCATCGGTTTGGTAAGTCGGGATGACCCCCTAGCCGAAACAGTGCTCTACCCCCTACAGTGATACATGAGGCGCTACCTAAATAGCTTTCGAGGAGAACCAGCTATCTCCGAGCTTGATTAGCCTTTCACTCCGATCCACAGGTCATCCGCTAACTTTTCAACGGTAGTCGGTTCGGTCCTCCAGTCAGTGTTACCTAACCTTCAACCTGCCCATGGATAGATCGCCCGGTTTCGGGTCTATACCCAGCGACTAAAGCGCCCTATTAAGACTCGCTTTCGCTACGCCTCCCCTATTCGGTTAAGCTCGCCACTGAATATAAGTCGCTGACCCATTATACAAAAGGTACGCAGTCACCTAACAAAGTAGGCTCCCACTGTTTGTACGCATACGGTTTCAGGTTCTATTTCACTCCCCTCTCCGGGGTTCTTTTCGCCTTTCCCTCACGGTACTGGTTCACTATCGGTCAGTCAGTAGTATTTAGCCTTGGAGGATGGTCCCCCCATGTTCAGACAAAGTTTCTCGTGCTCCGTCCTACTCGATTTCACTGGCAAGAGATTTTCGTGTACGGGGCTATCACCCACTATGGCCGCACTTTCCAGAGCGTTCCACTAATCTCAAACCAGCTTAAGGGCTGGTCCCCGTTCGCTCGCCACTACTAAGGGAATCTCGGTTGATTTCTTTTCCTCAGGGTACTTAGATGTTTCAGTTCCCCTGGTTCGCCTCTTGCACCTATGTATTCAGTACAAGATAACCAGCTTGTGCTGGCTGGGTTCCCCCATTCAGAGATCTCTGGATCACAGTCTGTTTGCCGACTCCCCAAAGCTTATCGCAGGCTACCACGTCTTTCATCGCCTCTGACTGCCAAGGCATCCACCGTATGCGCTTCTTCACTTGACCATATAACCCCAAGCAATCTGGTTATACTGTGAAGACGACATTCGCCGAAAATTCGCACGTCGCTCTTTCGAGCAGAACTCACAAATTTTACCTTAGCCTGATCCACCAGCAGTGAAACTGGTGTTCAGTCTATTTCTATCACATATCCGAATTTTTAAAGAACGATCTGACAAAAGTCAGAAATCAACATTCATCACCGAATGTTCATTTCTAAGTTCTGAGCAGTGCTGCGAAACCTGAAAGAGTGGTGGAGCCAAGCGGGATCGAACCGCTGACCTCCTGCGTGCAAGGCAGGCGCTCTCCCAGCTGAGCTATGGCCCCATTTGACCAGCCGCACCAAGTAATTGGTAGGTCTGGGCAGATTTGAACTGCCGACCTCACCCTTATCAGGGGTGCGCTCTAACCAACTGAGCTACAGACCTATAACAGGGTCGCGTTACAGCATCGTCTTTACACAATGAATCAAGCAATTCGTGTGGGAGCTCATCAGCAGGCTGATGTCTTCGATTAAGGAGGTGATCCAGCCGCAGGTTCCCCTACGGCTACCTTGTTACGACTTCACCCCAGTCATGAATCACACCGTGGTAACCGTCCTCCCGAAGGTTAGACTAGCTACTTCTGGTGCAACCCACTCCCATGGTGTGACGGGCGGTGTGTACAAGGCCCGGGAACGTATTCACCGCAACATTCTGATTTGCGATTACTAGCGATTCCGACTTCACGCAGTCGAGTTGCAGACTGCGATCCGGACTACGATCGGTTTTGTGAGATTAGCTCCACCTCGCGGCTTGGCAACCCTCTGTACCGACCATTGTAGCACGTGTGTAGCCCAGGCCGTAAGGGCCATGATGACTTGACGTCATCCCCACCTTCCTCCGGTTTGTCACCGGCAGTCTCCTTAGAGTGCCCACCATAACGTGCTGGTAACTAAGGACAAGGGTTGCGCTCGTTACGGGACTTAACCCAACATCTCACGACACGAGCTGACGACAGCCATGCAGCACCTGTGTCAGAGTTCCCGAAGGCACCAATCCATCTCTGGAAAGTTCTCTGCATGTCAAGGCCTGGTAAGGTTCTTCGCGTTGCTTCGAATTAAACCACATGCTCCACCGCTTGTGCGGGCCCCCGTCAATTCATTTGAGTTTTAACCTTGCGGCCGTACTCCCCAGGCGGTCAACTTAATGCGTTAGCTGCGCCACTAAAATCTCAAGGATTCCAACGGCTAGTTGACATCGTTTACGGCGTGGACTACCAGGGTATCTAATCCTGTTTGCTCCCCACGCTTTCGCACCTCAGTGTCAGTATCAGTCCAGGTGGTCGCCTTCGCCACTGGTGTTCCTTCCTATATCTACGCATTTCACCGCTACACAGGAAATTCCACCACCCTCTACCATACTCTAGCTCGCCAGTTTTGGATGCAGTTCCCAGGTTGAGCCCGGGGCTTTCACATCCAACTTAACGAACCACCTACGCGCGCTTTACGCCCAGTAATTCCGATTAACGCTTGCACCCTCTGTATTACCGCGGCTGCTGGCACAGAGTTAGCCGGTGCTTATTCTGTCGGTAACGTCAAAATTGCACGGTATTAACGTACAACCCTTCCTCCCAACTTAAAGTGCTTTACAATCCGAAGACCTTCTTCACACACGCGGCATGGCTGGATCAGGCTTTCGCCCATTGTCCAATATTCCCCACTGCTGCCTCCCGTAGGAGTCTGGACCGTGTCTCAGTTCCAGTGTGACTGATCATCCTCTCAGACCAGTTACGGATCGTCGCCTAGGTGAGCCATTACCTCACCTACTAGCTAATCCGACCTAGGCTCATCTGATAGCGCAAGGCCCGAAGGTCCCCTGCTTTCTCCCGTAGGACGTATGCGGTATTAGCGTTCCTTTCGAAACGTTGTCCCCCACTACCAGGCAGATTCCTAGGCATTACTCACCCGTCCGCCGCTGAATCAAGGAGCAAGCTCCCGTCATCCGCTCGACTTGCATGTGTTAGGCCTGCCGCCAGCGTTCAATCTGAGCCATGATCAAACTCTTCAGTTCAATACTGCTTGGGTTTTTAGAAACCCTAAACTTGGCTCAGCAATCTCAAATGACTATGTGATTTCTCGCATGGCCACTTGTGATGCTGATAATCTTGGCGACTATCAGTCCATACTCACAAGCACCCACACGAATTGCTTGATTCAATTTGTTAAAGAGCGTTTGGTTAAGAGCGTTTCGTCTCAACCGAGGCGCGCATTCTACGCTTTCCTCATTTGCTGTCAAGCGTTTATTTTGAAGTTTTTCAGAAGCTGCTTTTTGCAAAAGACCTTCTACCTCAACAACTTACCGCTTGCCTCGTGGCGTTCAACGCTGCGAGGAGGCGAATAATACGCGGTTTGATTTCAGAGTCAACACCTTGATCTGAAAAAACTTTCGATCACCATCCGGCGGCACGTCGGCAACTATTCGCCACGGTTGCCGCTCTGTAGAGAAACACGCAAGCGGAGCGGCTTTGCCATGAGCGATGCACAGAATGAGAAGACCCCGGGGCTATCGGCGGACGAAGAGCAGGAAGTCAGCCACAACCAGCCGCCGCGGGCGGCTGTCTTGCACGAGATCATCCGCTACCAGGGCGACCAGGAACTGGAGCGCACCCTCGCCGCCTTGTGGTGGTCCGCGCTGGCGGCAGGTCTGACCATGGGCCTGTCATTGATGGCCATGGGGCTGTTCTATGCCCGCCTGCCCGAAGGCGACAGCGCCCAGGTAGTTGCCAGCCTGGGCTACAGCGCAGGCTTCCTGGCGGTGATCCTCGCCCGCCAGCAACTGTTCACCGAGAACACCCTGACCGCCGTGCTCCCGGTGATGACCGCGCCCACCCTGAGCAATCTCGGCCGGCTGCTGCGCCTGTGGTGCGTCGTCCTGCTCGGCAACCTGGCCGGCACGCTGCTGGTGGCCTGGGTGATGCTCGAACTGCCGATCTTCGACAGCAAGACCGACATCGCCTTCCTTGAGGTGGGCCGCAAGGTGATGACCAACGACATCAGCCAGATGTTCGCCAAGGGCATCGTCTCCGGGTGGATGATCGCCACCATGGTCTGGATGATCCCGTCCATGGAGCACGCCAAGATCTGGATCATCCTGGTGATCACCTACCTGATGGCCCTCGGCGACTTCACCCACATTGTCGTGGGCTCGGTGGAGGTGTCGTACCTGGTCTGGGCCGGCGATGAAACCTGGCAAGCGTTCTGGCTCGACTTCGCATTGCCCACCCTGGCGGGCAACATCATCGGCGGCAGCTTCATCTTCGCCCTGATCAGCCACGCCCAGGTACGCAGCGACAGCGGCAAGCCTCCCTCGAAGCTATTGAAGGACGACAAACAGACCAGGGACTAGCGCGCCGCAACCGCCCGTTCGGCTCCCCTGCCCCGCCGCGGCAATGGCCGTGGCCGCCACCAGTTCTGCCCGGGGTGCGGCGAGTCGAGGCTGACCCGCTCGCCCATCTGCGGCGTGCTCAGTTGCACCTGGGCGGTATTGGCCAGGGCCAGGATACGCTCGAAGGGCTCCTGCCAACCGTGGATGGACAGGTCGAAGGTGCCGTTATGAATCGGCAACAGCCAGCGACCTCGCAAGTCCAGGTGCGCCTGCAGAGTCTGTTCCGGCTGCATGTGCACATTGGGCCAGGCAAAGTTATAGGCGCCAGTCTCCATCAGGGTCAGGTCGAACGGCCCATACTGCTCGCCGATTTCACGGAAACCGTCGAAATAGCCGGTATCGCCACTGAAGAACAGCCGCAGCCCTTCGTCGATCATCACCCAGGACGCCCAGAGTCTGCGGTTGCTGTCGAACAGCCCGCGCCCGGAAAAATGCTGGGCAGGCGTGGCGACGAAGCGAACCCCTTCGACTTCGGTTTCCCGCCACCAGTCCAGTTGCCGCACCTTGGCCGGTGGCACGCCCCACTCGATGAGCAGGTCCCCCACGCCCAACGGTGCTAGGAAATGCTCGGTGCGCGGTGCCAGTTGGCGGATGGCCTGCTCATCCAGATGGTCGTAATGGTCGTGGGAGAGAATCACCGCAGTCAGTGGCGGCAGGTCGCTCAGCGCCAGCGGCGGCGCATGGAAGCGTAACGGCCCGGCCCATTGCACCGGCGAGGCGCGCTCGGCGAACACCGGGTCGGTAATGAAGAAGCGCCCGCGCAACTTGAGCAGCACGGTGGAATGGCCGAGGCGCCACAGGCTGTGATCCGGTGCGTCAGCCACCTGCTGGCGGGTCATCGGCTGGAGGGTCAGCGCCGCATCCGGTCGTGTTTGCGGTGGCTTGCGCAGCAACAGGTACTTGACGCCGATGCGCAGCTTCTTGAGCACGCCATCCTTGGGCAGTTCGACCTGGTTGAGAAAGCGTCCGTCACGCTGCGGTGCCGGCTCGCCAGCGGGGATAGCCATGGGGACCATGAGCAGCAGCACTCCGCAAAAGAGGAAAGCCTTCATATTACTCCACAGGGTCGGATCAACCGTGAAATGGCTTGCAAGGTCATTTTTCGCCGATGAAGGATTGTTCAACAATATTCACATTACTTATGCGATAAACGGCGCTCCACAGAAGAACGATAACCATGATCGACAACCGCAGCGGCAAGGGGCTCTCTTTCGTCAGGCGCATCTACCTGCCGCGCATCATCGGCCTGGGGATCGGCCTGTTCGCCGTGATGGCCGCCATCTCCCCGCTGAACCCACCGACCTGGGCCTGGGCCTTGCTGTTGCTCAATGGCCTGGTCTGGCCACATGTGGCCTACCTGTGGGCCCTGCGCTCGGCCACTCCCTACCAGGCCGAGCAGCGCAACATCCTGCTGGATTCGCTGATGGGCGGTTTCTGGACCGCGGCTATCCACTTCAACCCGCTACCCAGCGTCACCATCCTGTCGATGATGACCATGAACAACGTCGCCGCCGGTGGCAAACGCGTGCTGCTACGCGGCCTGTTTGCGCAGCTGTGCGGCATGCTCCTGGCCACCGCGCTGCTCGGCACAGGCCTGCAGACACAGGCCACGCAGTTGCAGGTCCTCGCCTGCCTGCCGATGCTGACCCTCTACCCCCTGGCCCTGGGCTGGGTGTGCTATCAGCTGGCGATCAAGCTGACCGAACACAAGCGCCGCCTCAGCGCCCTGAGCCGTACCGACAGCCTGACCGGCCTGCTCAACCATGGCTCGTGGAAAGACCTGCTGCTGCTCAAGTTCCAGATCTGCCAGCAGCAAAGGCTGCCGGCGGTCATCGCGCTGATCGACATCGACCACTTCAAGACCATCAACGATACCTACGGCCATGTGGTCGGCGACTGCGTGCTGCGCCAACTCAGCCAGGAGCTCAAGCGCAGCTTGCGCGAAGACGACCTGGCCGGGCGCTATGGCGGCGACGAGTTCTGCGTAATCCTCCCCGGCACCCACGAAGCCCAGGCCTGCCAGGCCATGGAGCGCCTGCGCGAACACGTGGCCGCCTACCGCAACCCGCACTTGCCGGGCTTGCGCATCAGCCTGAGCATCGGCCTGGCCGACTTCCGTCCGGGCCTCGCCTCACCGGAGCACTGGCTGGAACAGGCCGACAAGGCCCTGTATGCCGCCAAGCACCAGGGGCGCGACCAGGTCAATTTCGCTCGCGGCGAGGCCGCCACGCTCAGGCTGGCCTATCCTGACTGAACCTTCGCCCAGGCCTCGGGCGCAAGACAGCAGTTGAAGGAGTCGCCCGTACATGGACAGGAACGTCGACCTTTCATCCTCCAGACCCACCTCGCGCCTGCAGGTGCGCCGCCTGGTGGGCGGTTTCTGCGCGCTGTTCGGGCTCGCCTGCGTGTTCACCCTGGTGGCATTGTTCAACATCGCCACCACGCTGGACCGCCAGGCGCTGCAGCAAAGCACCTTCCAGGCCTCTCAGGCACTGGAACAACGGCTGGTGGCCTCGCGCCAGTTCCTCTCCAGCTACGCAGTCTGGGACGCCGCCTACGCACATCTGGTAGGCAAGGTCGACTGGCAGTGGGCATATGACGAAAAGAACGTCGGTGAGTCGCTGTACAGCGCCAGCGGCTACGAAGGTGTGTTCGTGGTCGAGGATGAGCGCACCACCTACGCCCTGTTCAAGGGCAACCCCACCGACTCGCCGGCTAGCGCCCATATCGACAGCCCCCTGGCGGCAATCATCGACGCGGCGCGCAGGGCAGCACCGGCCCGCGAGCAGGTAACCCACTTCGTACGCTTCAACGGCTGGCCCGCAGTGCTCAGCGCCGCGGCAGTACGCCCGGACAAGGAAGTGACCGAGGCTGATGTAAAACAGGCGCCGGTGATGGTGTTCGTCGACCAGCTGACCGAAACCAAGCTCGCAGTTCTGGGCAAAGGCGCGGGTTTGACCGGCATGCGCCTGGAGAAAAGCACCGTCGCTGAGGCCGGACAACCGCATATCGCCCTCGGCGAAACCGGTTATCACCTGGTATGGAACACGCCGTTGCCGGGCCGCCAACTGCTCCATGCCTTCCTGCCGCCGCTGTTGGCGGTATTCCTGATGCTTGGCCTGGTGCTGCTCTACCTGTTCCGCCACGCCCTGCGCAGTTCCCGGGCAATAGATGAAAGCCTGCTGCGATTGCAGCAGAGCAACCGCGCCCTGGAGGCCAGCGAGCAGCGCTTTCGCGCAGTGGCCGAAGCCGCCTCCGACTGGATCTGGGAAACCGACCGCCATCACCGCCTGACCTACCTGTCGCAGCGCTTCGTCAGCGTCACCGGCTACCGCATCGAGGACTGGCTAGGCCAGCCGCTCAACCAGTTGCTGGCCTGCGACACCACGCCCCTGCTGCCCTGGCTCGACAACGAGGCCGACAGCGACACGCAGCAACTGGCCAACCTGCGTTGCAACTACGATGACGCCACCGGGCAGAACCGTTACTGCCGTGTGTCGGCGCGCTCGATCATCTATGAAGGCAAGCTCGCCGGGTTTCGCGGCACCGCCAGCGACATCACCGACGAGGTTGCCGCCCATGCCCGCATCCAGCACCTGTCGATGCACGACGCCCTGACGGGCCTGGCAAATCGCAACAAACTCTCGCGCCATCTCGAACAAGCCCTGCTGCGCGGCAGCGACTCGCCGCCGCTGACGCTGTTGCTGCTCGACCTGGACAGCTTCAAGCCGATCAACGACTCCCTCGGCCACCCCGCCGGCGATGCGGTGTTGCAGGAAGTGGCCAGCCGCCTGCGCGATACTACCCGCGACGATGACCTGGTTGCCCGCCTGGGTGGCGATGAGTTCGTCCTGGCCCTGCATGGCCTGGACAACCGCAGCGAGATCGACCGCTTCTGCGCACGCCTGCTCGACCTGTTGCAACAACCCATCGGTTTCGAGGAGCACCAGTTGCACATCGGCGCCAGCATCGGCATCGCCCAGACCCGGGCACAGGGCTACGATGCCGGCGAACTGATCCGTTGCGCCGACATTGCCCTGTACCAGGCCAAGGCCGACGGCAAGAACACCTGGCGCTACTTCTCGCCGGAAATGAACCAGCAGATCCAGTACCGCCGCCAGCTGGAAAACGACCTGCGCCGGGCGATCAAGCAGCACGAGTTCGTGCTGCACTACCAGCCACGCTACCGCCTGGACGATCTGCGCATTGTTTCGGTGGAAGCTCTTTTGCGCTGGGAGCATCCCCAGGAAGGGCTTATCGGGCCAGACACCTTCATTCCCTTGGCCGAACAGAGCGACCTGATCGTCCCGCTGGGCCGCTGGGTGCTCGAAGAAGCCTGCCGCAATGCCCGTGACTGGCCCGAAGAGCTGCTGGTCTCGGTCAACCTGTCGCCCGCGCAGTTCTCCCGTAGCGATGTGGTCGCCGATGTGCGCCAGGTGTTGCTGGACACCGGATTCCCCGCCCAGCGCCTGGAGCTGGAAATCACCGAGAACGTGATGCTCAACGACATCGAAGGCGCCCTGGGCACCATGCTCGCGCTCAAGGAACTGGGCGTGCGCCTGAACATGGACGACTTCGGCACCGGCTACTCGTCACTGGGCTACCTGCGCACCTACCCCTTCGACAGCATCAAGATAGACAAGCGCTTCATCGCCGGATTGAGCAGCCAGAGCGGCAACGACCGGGCCGTGGTCCAGGCGATCATCAACCTCGGCAAGGCCATGGGGCTGACCGTGACCGCCGAGGGCGTGGAGACCGAGCAGCAATTGAAGGCGCTGGACAAGGAGCAGTGCCATGAGGTGCAGGGCTACTACTTGAGCAGGCCGGTGGACCGGGCCGCGTTCGAGGCGCTGCTGGCTAACCGGGAAGTTCGCCAGGATGCGTCCTGAATGCACTGCCCAGGCTCAACGCAGGTTGCGCTCAGCGACAATCTCGGGCAAATCGGTACGGTTGAGGTAGATGCGCAACGGCTCGCCGATATTTAACCTGTCATCCACATGCTGTTCCAGCAGCAACGCCAGGCGCTCTCGGCACAGCGCCATGCGTGCATCAGCCTCGGGCCGCCAGACGAACTCGCTGCAGGGCGTGATGCTGTCGTCGGCCACGTCCATGCCGAACGCGTCCTCTGAAAACCGCACGATATGGGTGCCGCGTTTGCCGTGAAAGCCGACGAAGCCCTTGAGCTGGTCGGCGGCGATGCAGATGTCCTGGGATGTGATGGCCATGGCGTAACCTCGCAAAGAATTCGGAAGTGACGCACGCAGAGGGGGCGGTCGCCTCTGGCGGGCAACGCGCAAGTGCCAGCCTAACCCAAGTGCCAGACCGTTCGCCAAGGTTTTTCACCCATCGCGCCAAGGCCCGCTAGACTGGATTTTCGAGCCCCTTCGTCGTTATCGGATCCGCCCCTCATGACCCAGGCCGTCACCGCCGACATCGCCATCATTGGTCGCATCAACGCCGTGCCGGCCATCCTCCAGGTCATCTGCGAGACCACGGGCCTGCGCTTTGCCGCCGTGGCCCGGGTGACCGAAAGCAGCTGGACGGCCTGCGCGGTGCTCGACACCCTGGGATTCGGCCTCGAAGTAGGCGGTGAACTCGAGGTCGCCTCCACGCTGTGCCACGAAATCCGCAGTACACGCCAGACCATCATCATCGACAAGGCCAGCGAGGATGAGCAGTACTGCCGCCACCACGCCCCGCACCAGTATCGCTTCGAAAGCTACATTTCAGTTCCGGTGCTACGTACCGACGGCAGCTTCTTCGGTACCATCTGTGCCCTGGACGCCCAGCCAACGCAACTCAAAGGCACGGCAATCCAGCCAATGATGGAATCGTTCGCCCGCCTGCTGGCCATCCAGATCGAAAGCGAGGAAAGCGCCCAGCGCACTGAGCGTGCCCTGCACAAAGAGCGCGCCATGGCCGAGGTCCGTGAGCAGTTCATTGCGGTACTCGGACACGACCTGCGCAACCCGCTGTTCGCCATCACTGCCGGTGCCGAATTGCTCAGCCAACGGCTGGTGGACGACAAACAACGTGCTATCGCCCTGCATATCCGTACCTGCGGCCGGCGAGCCACCGAACTGGTGCGCGATATGCTGGACTTTGCCCGTGGCCGCCTCGGTGCGGGGATCCCTTTGAACTTGCAGCCTTGCCACGATCTGCCCGAAGCCCTCGGCCATGTGGCCTCCGAACTGCAGCGTGTGCACCCGCGACGGCGCATCATCCTTGACATTGGCCAAGTTGGAGGACTGTTGTGTGACCGCGAACGGATCACGCAACTGTTGTCCAACCTGATAGCCAATGCCCTGCTTCATGGCGATCCACAGGGCCCGGTCACCGTGCGTGCGACCCTCAGCGACAATACGTTCGACCTTAGCGTGCACAACCAGGGCACGCCGATAGACCCACAAACCCTACCCCTGCTGTTCGAGCCCTTCACCCGACCGATCTCCGGCGCGCCCCAGGCAGGCCTGGGGCTGGGCCTGTACATCGCCAAGCAGATCGCCCTGGCCCACGGCGGTCACATGGAGGTGACGTCCAGTGCCGAGGCGGGCACGCTGTTCAGTGTTCACCTGCCGGCGGATCGACCTGCGACTCCAGCAGCACCGAGAGCCAGTTCATGAACGCCTGGACCCGGCGCGGCACATGGCGCTGCCGCGCATACAACAGCGAAACCGGCATGGCCCGCGCCTGCCAGGGCTCGAGCAGCGACACCAGTTCACCGTCACGCAGATGCTCGTCGACGCCTACCGCCGGCACCTGAATCAGACCGAGCCCAGCAAGACAGGCAGCGGAATAGGCCTCTGCATTGTTCACCGTGACCACGCCGGCCATGGCCTGGAAGCGCAGTTCGCCGCCCTGCTCGTATTCGAATCCGGCACTGCGCGCGCCGAGGTTGCGCACGTAGTGGACCAATCTATGGTCGGCCAGGTCCTCCAGGCTGCGGGGTAGGCCATGCCGCTCTAGATAGGCGGGGCTGGCGCAGTTGCGCATGCTCAGCCGCCCAACCGGGCGCGCTACCACATCCAGGTCGCTGAGCATGCCGATGCGCATCACGCAGTCAAAACCTTCGCGCAGCAGGTCGACCTGGCGGTCGGTGCAACTGATCTCCACGTCCAGGCGCGGGAAACGCTCGAGAAACCGCGGCAGCGCCGGCACGATGACCCGTCGCGCCATCATGGTAGGCAGGTCGATCCGCAGACGCCCGGCCAGCTCGGCGTCGTCGGCGCTGAACAGGCTTTCAATCTCATCCATGCCCGACAACAGGTCCTTGCTGCGCTCGTACAGCAAGGCGCCGTCCTGGGTCGTGCGCACCCGGCGCGTGGTGCGGTTGAGCAGGCGCGTGCCGAGCAGGTTTTCCAGCGCCCGCACCTGTTCGGAGACAGTCGAGCGCGGCAGCCCCAGGCTTTCGCCGGCCAAGGTGAAACTGCTCAGTTCGCTGACCCTGACAAAGGTACGCAGCAGATCCAGCTTGTTCATACCCATCCTCATTGTCCGATTTATACGAACAGTATTTCCGGAATCCGTGGATTTAACAGCCTATCCACGATCAATAACCTGTCCGCAACAGCCAGCCATAACGAGGTATCCGACATGACTCGCAAGATCGCACTGATCACCGGCGCCAGCCGCGGCCTGGGCAAGAACACCGCCGAACACCTGGCCGCCCGTGGCATCGACATCATCGGCACCTACCACAGCAAGGCCGACGAAGCCCGCGCCGTTGCGGCCACGCTGGAGCAGGCCGGCGTGCGCGCCGCCATGCTGCCACTGGACGTCAGCGACAGCGTCAGCTTCGCAGGTTTCGTCGAACGCCTGGGCGACACCCTCGAACAGCAGTTCGGCCGCCGTCAGCTGGACTTCCTGGTGAACAACGCCGGCATCGGCCTGAAAGTGCCATTCAGCGAGACCAGCGAGGCGCAGTTCGACCAGTTGCTGAACATCCAGCTCAAAGGCCCGTTCTTCCTTACCCAGCGCCTGCTGCCGCTGCTGGCCGACGGCGGGCGCATCGTCAACATCTCCACCGGCCTGACCCGCTTCGCCCTGCCCGGCTATGCCGCCTATGCGGCCATGAAGGGCGCCATGGAAGTACTGACCCGCTACCAGGCCAAGGAACTGGGCGCGCGCGGCATCCGGGTGAACATTCTCGCGCCGGGCGCCATCGAGACCGATTTCGGCGGGGGCGTGGTGCGTGACAATCAGCAGGTCAATGACTACATCGCTGGCAACACCGCGCTGGGCCGGGTCGGCCTGCCCGACGATATCGGCGCGGCCATCGCCCTGTTGCTGGAAGATGGCAATGGCTGGATCAGCGGGCAGCGGCTGGAGGTGTCGGGGGGCATGTTCCTCTGAGGCGCACGCTGCGCAATGCGCTCAAGCTCTGTTCAAGGCCTGGTGCAGCGCGGCGACGGCAGGGAGTGACAAAGCCTCATGGGTGATGCACAAGCCGATCCGGCGCCGCAGTGCCAGGCCGCTGCCGGGCCGCCAGTAGACCCCGGGACAGCGCTCGGCCAGGGACTGCGGCAACCATGCCGCGCCCAGCCCGGCGGCGACCATGGCCAGCGCCAGTTGCAACGAACCGGCCTGGCCAACCTGCTCGCCTTCGCCGTACAACCCCATCAGGCGCTGGTGCGAAGGATGCTGCGGACAGGTGATCCAGCGCCCGTCCGGCTGGCTGCCGGTCGCCATCACCAGCACAAAGGCCTCCTCCCACAACGGCAGGAACAGTTCGTCCTCGCAGCGCTGGGCCTCATCGGCCAGCCGCGCATCCCCGTCGCAGCCTTCGAGCAAGGTCAATTGCAGGCCCGCCACCGCCTGGTTGGCCAGGCGCACGCAAGCCTCGACCTGGGCCGGCGCGATGTCCGCCTCGATGCCCAGGGCCAAAGGCATCCGCTCCTGCCCCTGGCGAAAGCGCAGGCGCAGCGCATCGGCCTCGGCCACCATGCGACAGGCCTGGGGATACAGCTCACGCGCCTGCTCGCTGACTTCGACCCCACGGGCCTGACGCAGGAACAGCTCGGCGCCCAGGTCATCCTCCAGCTGGCGGATAGTCACCGACAAGGTCGGCTGCGCCACGCACAGGCGCTGGGCGGCTACAGTGATGTTGCGCGCTTCGAATACCGCGATAAAAGCCTTGAGATGCCGGATATCCATAGATAGAACCGATGCCAGCCAGAGAAATAAGCCGTTTTTCATGGCCGAAAGGGTTATCTAGAATCCTGGCCATCGAAAGTGATTATGCCTGGGAGGCAACCATGAACAAACCCCTGATCATTATCACCGGCGCCAGCTCCGGCATCGGCGCCGCCACCGCCCAACGCTTTTCCGCCGCGGGCCATCCGCTGTTGCTGATCGCCCGCCGCCTGGATCGCCTGGAGGCGCTGGCGTTGCCCGATTGCCTGTGCCGCGCCGTGGATATCCGTGACCGCGCGGCGCTGGTGGCCGCCGTGGCCGAGGCCGAAGCCGTGTACGGGCCGGCCGATGCCCTGGTGAACAATGCCGGGGTGATGCTGCTGGGGCAGATGCACGAACAGGACCCGGAACAATGGGAGCGCATGTTCGACATCAACGTCAAAGGCCTGCTCAACGGCGTGCACGCGCTGATCGGCGGGATGGTCGAGCGGCGCCATGGCACCCTGATCAATGTCAGCTCGGTGGCCGGACGCAAGACCTTCCCCAACCATGTGGCCTACGTAGGCAGCAAGTTCGCCGTGCACGGGTTGTCGGAGAACCTGCGCGAGGAGTTGGCGCCGCACAATGTGCGGGTGGTGACCATCGCGCCGGGCGCAGTGGAGACCGAGCTGCTCGGGCATACCACCGACGAGGGCATCAAGCGCGACTACGAAGCGTGGAAGGCCAATGACATGGGCGGCGTGGTGCTGTCGGCGGAAGATGTCGCCGGGGCGATCGTCTGGGCCTACCAGCAGCCGCAGCAAGTGTGCATTCGCGAGATCGTGCTGGCGGCGACTGCCCAGCAGCCTTGAGGCTGAGTACCGGGGGCGCCATGCGCCCCGTTCGCCGGCGAGCCGGCTCCCACACCGACCGCACCGGGTTCAAGTCATGCGCAATCCAGTGGGCGCAGGCCTGCGCCTTCAAGGCGTTTCATGCACCTGCACGCTCGCCGTCATGCCGGCGCTCAGGGTCACGCCCTCGGGCACCTGGTCCAGGCGGATGCGCACGGGAATGCGCTGCGCCAGCCGCACCTAGTTGAACGTTGGCTCCACCTCGGGCAGCAACTGCCCATCCGGCGTCGAGTTGCGGTCGGTGATCCCTCGGCTGATGCTTTCCACCTGCCCTTGCATCGCATCGCCGGCACCCATGAGCCAGACCT
The DNA here is from genome assembly GCF_002934345.1 of Pseudomonas sp. PONIH3. Lineage (NCBI taxonomy): Bacteria > Pseudomonadati > Pseudomonadota > Gammaproteobacteria > Pseudomonadales > Pseudomonadaceae > Pseudomonas > Pseudomonas sp. PONIH3. The sequence continues at coordinate 5,230,251 of NZ_CP026386.1, read as the reverse complement.
TGACCGGGTCACCGACGCGAATCCGCGGCAGCTTGGTTTCTTCGAAATACGCCTGGATATAGAAAGTGGCATCGTCCACCAGCGCCATCACCGATTGCCCGGTGTTGACGAAATTGCCCTCGGCCAGGCGTAGATTGGTGATATGCCCGCCGCGCGGGGCTCGGACTTCGCTGCGGGCCAGGTTGATCTTTGCCACTTGTAACTGGGCCTCGGCCTCGTGCAGTTCGCCGCGGGCGACAGCGGCGTTGATCTGGGCGTTCTCACGCAACTCGGCACTGATCGCCTCAGGGCCCAGGGCAGTGCGCCGGGCGGCCTCACGCTCGCGCAGGCGCAACTGCTGGGTACGCGTCTCGACCACGGCGGTGGCCTGCTCGAAGGCGGCCTGGAAGCGTTCGCGGTCGATGCTCATCAGCAGCTCGCCGGCCTTCACCTGCTGGTTGTCATGCACCTTCAACGCGCTGACCCAGCCAGACACGTCTGGGGCGATCACCACCACGTCGGCACGCACCCGGGCATCCCGGGTCCAGGGCGTGAGCATGTAGTACTGCCACAGTTGATAGCCGGCAAAAACAGCGAGGATCACCACACACAAGGTGACCAGGGTACGTACGACTGTACGCATGGACTTACTCCTTACAAAGGGCCTGACAGGCGCACCACCCCATACAGCACACAGACGAACAGCGCCGCGTCGAACAACGCCTCGTGCCAGATCCAGCGCCCCAGGGGGGTGGCCTGCACGACGAAGCGCAACAGCCCGGTGAGCACCAGCGCCAGCAACACATAGATCAGAAACGGGCTGAGCAGCACGCCGCCCACTGCCCACTCACGCAACTCCATGGGCTTCCTCCTGCCAGCGGCACCACTTGCCCCAGCTCTTGCGCAATTGCAGCACCGCGCCGATGGCCAGGCGCAGCGGGTCACTGGGCGGCTGGCGGCGCAGGGCCTCGATGAACTCTTCACTGGCGGCGTCCAGGCGCTGGCCCCGCCCCGGCGCCGGGCCGCTGGCGAGTACCGCCTGCAACTGCTGCAGGTACTGGCGCTCGGCATTGCCCAGCGGCGCCTTGGCCACGGCCAGGCACATGCGCAGGTGCACCAGTTCGTCACCGATATCCAGACCGTGCAGGCCATCGTCCCAGCGCTTGCGCTCGGCTTCGGGCAGCTCACTGGCATGCCGCGCCAGTTGCATCAGGCGGTCGGCCATGCGCCCACCGAACCAGCTGTCGGCGCCGCGCAGGTCGCGCCGGGTCAGGCGCACCAGGTCGCCTTGCGTGGCCGCGCGCAGGCGCCGGCCAAGCCAGGCCGGGTGGCGCAGCACCAGCAAGCGGAACGCCATTACCGCGGCGCCCACGCCCAGCAGCATGGCCTGGGCGCTGTTGAGCATGGTCGCCACATCGAAATGCATGGCATTGAGCGGCGCCACCAAAACGATGAAGTGCAGGCAATAGGAAGTGGCAGTCGCCCCGGTACGCGGATGGGCCATGCCCAGTGCGCCGAAGAACAGCGGCACGCCCATGCCCAGGCAGAGCATGGCGAAGCTGCTCCATTGCGGCAGCAGGATCTGCCCCACCAGGAACGCCACCGGGATGGCCAGGAGGATACCGCGCAGGAAACTCAGGCCGATCTGCGCGCCGTTCTCGCGGCTGGCGAACAGGCTGCAGACCACACAGGTGAGCACCAGGCCGCCTGGCGCCGATGGCCAGGCCGTGGCCAGCCAGAAACTGCTCATGGCCAGGAAGGCCAGGGCGCTGCGCGAACCGAACAGCAGGGCAAGGGACAGGTCGCGATGAGTTGCCAGGCTCTGTGTCGCCTTTCTTGGCGCCCGCCCCTGCTCGACGTCGTCGAGGGCCTGGGTGCAAGCCATCGTGTAGTCCAGCAGCAAGCTCAGGCGCGCCAGGCAGTAATGCTCGGCGGGGCTGATCCGCTCGTCGTGGGCGGCGTCCCAGACACGCTGGCGCAACAGCAGCAAGCTGGGCTGGTCGGGGCTGGCCAGGTGAGCGCGCACCTCTTCCAGCCATGGCGCCAGATGCCTGGCTTCGCCCTCTTCAAGCTGGCGCCACTGTCTGCGCACCGAGCGCGAGATGCGCAAAAGCACCATCAGTGACTGGCTCAGGCCGCTGATCGCCCGGGCGCGTTGGCGGCCGCGGCTGCCTTCGAACCAGGCGTGTTCGCGCTGGGCATCAATGGCGACGATGCGCCCGAGGCTGTCTAGCAGGCCGCTGCGTGCCTCGTCTTCGCCCCCAAGCATGGCGCTGGCCGCCTGCAGGCCGTTGTGCCAAGCCTGGCGAGCCTGGCCGGCCAGTTGCTGCTCCACGCGCATTGGCCAGAGCAGCGCGCTGGTTAGGGTGGCGCAGACGATGCCCAGGCAGATCTCGGTGCAGCGCGCCACGGCCTGGTCGAATACCTGCAGCGGATGGTCGATCGCCGGGAGGGCGATGATCGCCACGGTGTAGCCGGCCAGCACGAACGCGTAGGCCCAGGCGCTGCGCAGTTGGGTCGAGGCAGCGGTGCACAGGGCCAGCCACAAGGCCAGGGTCAGCAGGAACAGCCACGGGGTCTGGGCAAACAGGCCGATGAACACCACCGACATGCAGGTGCCGACCAGGGTGCCGGCCAACCGCGCCAAGCCCTTCTGCACCACCATCCCCGACAACGGCTGGGCGACGATGAAGGCGGTCATCAGCGCCCACGCCGGTTGCTCCAGGCCCCAGCGCATCGCCAGCCACAACGCCAGGCCGCCACCGAGCAAGGTCTTGATGGCGAACTTGAGGGCGAGGCTGCTGGGGGCAAACAGGGCCTGGAAGGTGATGGGCACGAAACGGACCTTGGGCGCGCAGGGGATAATAGGAAGAAAGATAGACAACGAAAGAGAGGATAAAGCGCAAACGATTAATTAGCTAGCTAATCATCTAGATGGACAGATTTTCGCAGGCAAAAAAATGGGCGACCGAAGTCGCCCTAAATGCCTTGCGTGCTCGTGTATCGGGAAGGATCAGCGCTGGTTGCGCTTTTTCGAGTCCTTCCAGATGAAAATGCCCAGACCGGCGAAGAAGGCCAACATCAACCCGACTGTTACCACCCCGGCGATAACCACGTTGTCGAAGAACATGTCGGCTCCTCCCTTGATGTGCCGTCATCCGATGGGTGCAAGGTAACCAATGCGAGGAGGGGGAAAATTGACCGGAGTCAATGGCGCCCGGAGCCGGGCGCGGAAGGCGGGTGCAGGGTTGACCTGCATCAAGTTTCAGCGCTTCTTCGGTTTGCCCTTGGGCTTTTTCTTCTTGGCCTGGCTCAGCGGCATGGCCTGCTCGAAGGCCTGGCGCATGTCGTCCAGGCGCTTGTCATTGAGGTCGTGAATGCGTTTGGCGCGTTCGGCGCCGAAATCGATCAGGTTGTCTTGGCTCATGGCGGGCTCGACGGACAGCAGAGGCCTCAATAATGAAGGCTTGCCAGGGCGCTGACTAGTCAGACTTCGATATCCACCAGCAACCCCTGGCGCGTGCGCTCGCCCATCGGCGCCACCGGCACGGTGTTGTCGGCGTTGAGTTCCTCGCCCGGCAGCGCCTCGTAACGATCACCTTCAGCCTGCTTGCGCCTTTTTTGCTGGCGGCGTTGCTCGTCACGCAGCAGCAAGGCCTGCTCTTCGGGATCACGATGATTCTTCAGGTCGATCGTGCCATCGCTGGAGGTCGGCTGCGTGGGCACCACCGGCGCAATGGTCGGCGGCGGCTTGACCGGGTCGTGTTGCGAGGTCACGGGGGCGGCACTGAGCGGGATGATAGGCGGCAGCATGGGAGGTCTCCTGTAGCCTTGTTGTCGGCTGGTGGTACGCCGCCTTGAATGCCTGCGGTCGAAGGTGTGCGGCGTGTCACAACGCCGCATTGCGCTGGAGTATAGCGCGGGCCTACTCGGCGTCTTCGTCCGGGTCGTCGGGTGGAGGGCTCGCCTCGCTCCATGGCCGCTTGTAAACCTGCTGCCAGACCGCATCCATATGTTCGCGCACACCTGGCGGGGCATTCTTCAACGATGCGCTGTCTTCGCGCTCGCCGCCGAACGGGTCCTCACCGGGCGGGCTGATCAGCGACTGACCGGTGATGGTGTAGATCGCCTGGCCTTCACGCATCTCGATGGCGATGTCGTGGGGGTCGATACCGCCACCGCAGAAGGCATGGCTGGCCACTGTCACTTCGGCGACACCGTCCTTGTTCAGGTCGCCGACATCACTGACATCGGTATAGAAGTCGACGTCCAGGTCCAGGCCAGCGCAGGTGGTCTCCTGCTCGATCTGCCAGCGCGGCTTGAAGACATCGGCACTGGCGGCACGGCCATACAGGGTGGCCTTGAGCACCACCTTGTCGACTTCCTCCTCGGTATCGGGGTCGGTGGCCTGGCCGTCGACCCGGCTCAGCACCAGCAGGCCCTCGCCCTCGCGGTCATGAAAATGCACGCTCTTGATCGGCGTCTGCACACCGAGCACTTCCAGTTGTTCGACCGGGATTGGCGGCAGGATCTCGAAGCTTTTCTGTTCGCAGGCGGCCAGCAGCGCCAGGCTGCCCAGGCCCAAGGTGACGTTCAACCAGCGGTGCTTGGCAAACATGTTGGCGCATGGCCCTCGTGACGGGTGTTCGTCGATGAACACGCTAGACTCACTGAGATTCTTTGGTCTGGCGCAGCCGATCCGGTAACATGGCCAGCTTTTTCATCGCGGGAGTTTTGGCAGTATGGCGCAGCAGTATCAACCGGGGCAACGCTGGATCAGCGACAGCGAGGCCGAGCTCGGTCTTGGGACCATCCTGGCGCAGGATGGCCGCCTGTTGACCGTGCTCTACCCGGCCACGGGCGACACCCGCCAGTACTCGCTACGCAATGCGCCGCTGACCCGCGTGCGTTTCTCGCCAGGCGACCTGATCACCCATTTCGAAGGCTGGAAGCTCACCGTGCAGGAGGTCGAGGACATCGACGGCCTGATGGTCTACCACGGCATCGACCCGCAGAACCAGCCGCGCACACTGCCCGAGACGCAGCTGTCCAACTTCATTCAGTTCCGCCTGGCCAGCGACCGCCTGTTCGCCGGGCAGATCGACCCGCTGTCGTGGTTCTCCCTGCGCTACAACACCCTGCAGCACACCAGCAAGCAGATGCTCTCCACGCTGTGGGGCCTGGGTGGCGTGCGCGCCCAACCTATCGCCCACCAGTTGCACATCGCCCGTGAAGTGGCCGACCGCATCGCTCCCCGCGTACTGCTGGCAGACGAAGTGGGCCTGGGCAAGACCATCGAGGCCGGCCTGGTCATCCACCGCCAGCTGCTGTCCGGTCGCGCCAGTCGCGTACTGATCCTGGTACCGGAAAACCTCCAGCACCAGTGGCTGGTGGAAATGCGCCGGCGCTTCAACCTGCAGGTTGCGCTGTTCGACGCCGAGCGCTTCATCGAAAGCGACGCCAGCAACCCGTTCGAGGATGCCCAGCTGGCGCTGGTGGCGCTGGAGTGGCTGGTCGAGGACGAAAAGGCCCAGGACGCGCTGTTCGCCGCCGGCTGGGACCTGATGGTGGTCGATGAGGCCCACCACCTGGTCTGGCACGAAGAGCAGGCCAGCCCCGAATACTCGCTGGTCGAGCAGCTGGCCCAGGTGATTCCCGGCGTGCTGCTGCTCACCGCCACGCCTGAACAGCTCGGCCAGGACAGCCACTTCGCCCGCCTGCGCCTGCTCGACCCCAACCGCTTCCACGACCTGGCCGCCTTCCGCGCCGAAAGCGAGCACTATCGCCCGGTGGCCGAAGCCGTACAGGAGTTGCTCGACGAAGGCCGTCTGTCGCCGAACGCTCACGCCACCATTCAGGGCTTCCTCGGCGCCGAAGGCGAAGCACTGCTGGCCGCAGTCAGCGATGGCGACAGCCAGGCCAGCGCGCGCCTGATCCGCGAACTGCTCGACCGCCACGGTACCGGCCGCGTTCTGTTCCGCAACACCCGTGCGGCGATCCAGGGCTTCCCCGAGCGCCAACTGCACCCCTACCCGCTGGCCAACCCCGAGGCCTACGCCGACCTGCCTTCGGGCGAGCGCGCCGAGCTGTACCCGGAAGTGGCCTTCCAGGCCCAGGGCGAAGCCGGCGACGACGAGCGCTGGTGGCGTTTCGACCCTCGGGTCGACTGGCTGATCGACACCCTGAAGATGCTCAAGCGCACCAAGGTCCTGGTGATCTGCGCCCACGCCGAGACCGCCATGGACCTGGAAGACGCCCTGCGCGTGCGCTCCGGCATCCCGGCCTCGGTGTTCCATGAAGGCATGAGCATCCTCGAGCGCGACCGCGCCGCCGCCTACTTCGCCGACGAAGAGTTCGGCGCCCAGGTGCTGGTGTGTTCCGAGATCGGCAGCGAAGGCCGCAACTTCCAGTTCGCCCATCACCTGGTGATGTTCGACCTGCCGGCCCACCCGGACCTGCTCGAGCAACGCATCGGCCGCCTCGACCGGATCGGCCAGAAGCACACGATCCAACTGCACATCCCGTACCTGCAGGACAGCCCGCAAGAGCGCCTGTTCCAGTGGTACCACGAAGGCCTCAACGCCTTCCTCAACACCTGCCCGACCGGCAACGCCCTGCAACATCAGTTCGGCCCGCGCCTGCTGCAACAGCTGGCCGGTGGCGACGACAAAGGCTGGACCCAGCTGGTCGGCGAGGCCCGCGCCGAACGCGAGCGCCTGGAGGCCGAGCTGCACACCGGTCGCGACCGCCTGCTGGAGCTCAACTCCGGTGGCGCAGGCGAAGGCCAGGCGCTGGTCGAGGCAATCCTTGAGCAGGACGACCAGTTCGCCCTGCCGATCTACATGGAAACCCTGTTCGACGCCTTCGGTATCGACAGCGAGGACCACTCGGAAAACGCCCTGATCCTCAAGCCAAGCGAGAAGATGCTCGACGCCAGCTTCCCGCTGGGTGACGACGAAGGCGTGACCATCACTTACGACCGCGGCCAGGCGCTGTCGCGCGAGGACATGCAGTTCCTCACCTGGGAGCACCCGATGGTCCAGGGTGGCATGGACCTGGTGTTGTCCGGCTCGATGGGCAACACCGCCGTGGCGCTGATCAAGAACAAGGCGCTCAAGCCCGGTACCGTGCTGCTCGAACTGCTCTATGTCAGCGAAGTGGTGGCACCGCGCAGCCTGCAGCTGGGGCGCTACCTGCCGCCGGCCGCGCTGCGCTGCCTGCTCGACACCAACGGCAACGACCTGGGTCCGCGGGTAGCCTTCGAAACCCTCAACGACCAGCTTGAAAGCGTGCCCAAGGCCAGCGCCAACAAGTTCATCCAGGCCCAGCGCGACGTGCTGGCCAAACGCATCGCCGCGGGCGAGGCCAAGGTCCTGCCAACCCACGACGAGCGCGTGGCCCAGGCCCGCCAACGCCTCGCCGCCGAAGCCGACGAGGAGCTGGCGCGCCTGACTGCGTTGAAGGCCGTCAACCCGAGCGTGCGCGACAGCGAGATCGACGCCCTGCGCAAGCAGCGCGAAGAGGGCCTGGCGGCGCTGGAAAAAGCGGCACTGCGCCTCGAGGCAATCCGGGTGCTCGTCGCCGGTTGATCCCATGGCGGTCATCGCGGGGCAAGCCCGCTCCCACAATTCCGGCCCGGAATTGCAGGGAGCAGGCTTGCCCCGCGCTCGTTACGGCCTGCAAACCATTCATTTAGACCATCTGGCTATTGCCTCCATATCCAAATGGTAGAAATCAAATTGCCATTAATCAGGAAGGCTTAGGTACCCGTTCCTATACTCCAGCAGGAACAGTCTCCATCCGTGCTTTTTGGGGACGAGTGAAGACTCGACGAAGAGGCCTGCAATGGAGTGGCTGGGACTGCAATTGTTCGCCGAGCTGCCGGCGACCGGACAGATCATCCTCGACTGCCGACACAACCCCTTCCTGGTGCTGCTTGCCTTCATCGTGGCCAGCGCCGCCTGTTTCGCCACCCTGGACATGAGCGAACGCCAGAGCCAATGCGAAGACCGCTTCGCCCGCCGCCAATGGCGTGTGCTCGGTGCCTGCTGCCTGGCCGGGGGCATCTGGGCAATGCATTTCATCAGCATGCTGGCCTTCCAGGCGCCCCTGGAAATCCACTTCGACGCCCCGCTGACCGGCCTGTCACTGCTGGTGGCGCTGCTGGCTGCCTGGCTGGCGATGAACAGCCTCAACCGCAGCCAGATGCGCCTGCGCCACTACCTGCAGACCGCGCTGTTCATCGGCCTGGGCATCAGTGTCATGCACTACACCGGCATGGCCGCCCTGCAGACCAGCGCCCAGCAGTACTACCAGACCGGCCTGCTCCTCGCCTCTATCGGCATCGCCGTGCTCACCAGCCTGGTGGCGCTGCTGATGGCGCGCTATTTCAACAAGGGCAGCGGCACCTTGCACCTGCTGCTCAAGTACGGCGCCAGCCTGTTGATGGCCGCAGGTATCGTCCTGACCCATTTCACTGGCATGGCGGCGATGACCCTGGTGATCCCCAGCGAGACCGCGCTGCGCCTGCCTTCGGCCGACAACAGCCTGCAACTGGCGCTGACCATCGCCGTCATCACGCTGCTGATCAGCGCTGGCAGCATCAGCGCGGCGTTGGCCGACAAGAAGCTGCAGAGCAAGGAGCACGACCTGCGCCGGGTCAACGTACTGCTCAGCCAGCTCGACCAGGCCCGTGCCTCGCTGCAGCAGGCCGCCCACTACGATGCCCTGACCAACCTGGTCAACCGCCGCGGCTTCAACCAGGTATTCGCCGAGCGCCTGGCCGAGCAGGCCGCCAATGAGGGCATGCTCGCGGTGATGTTCCTCGACATCGACCACTTCAAGCGGATCAACGACAGCCTCGGGCATGCCGCTGGCGACGAGCTTCTCAAGGTCATCGCCGACCATATCAAGGCGGCCACGCGCGGCCAGGACCTGGTGGCCCGCTTCGGTGGCGACGAGTTCTGCATCGTCACCAGCCTCAACAGCCGCGACGAGGCGCGCCACCTGGCCCAGCGCATCATGCAGCGCATGAAGGAGCCGATCGACCTGGCGGGCCGGCGCATGGTGATGACCACCAGCATCGGCATCAGCATCTTCCCCGACGACGGCCAGAGCACCGAGGAACTGCTGAAGAACGCCGACCTGGCGCTGTACCAGTCCAAAGGCTGCGGGCGCAACAGCCTGAACTTCTTCAACAACGGCCTGAAGACCCGCGCCACCCTCGAGCTGCAACTGGAAGAAGAACTGCGCGTGGCGTTGTTCGAAGAGCGCGGCCTGTGCGTGCACTACCAGCCGATCTTCGACCTGCGCAGCGGCCAGGTGGCCAAGCTCGAGGCCCTGGTGCGCTGGCAACACCCACAACATGGCCTGCTCAGCCCCGACCGTTTCATCTGTATTGCCGAAGCCAACGGCCTGATCGCCGAACTGGACCTGTGGGTACTGCGCCGGGCCTGTGAGGACCTGGCCCAGCTCAACCGCCATGGCTATGGCGATCTCAAGGTCACGGTGAACTGCTCGGCCCTCACCCTGGGCCGCGAGGAGCTCGCCACCGAGGTGGAAATGGCCTTGTTCCAGGCCGGCCTCGCGCCCCGCCAGCTGGAGCTGGAGGTCACCGAAAACGCCCTGATGGGCGACATCCACCACACCATCAGCCTGCTCAAGCACATCCGTGCCCAGGGCGTGGCGCTGTCGATCGATGATTTCGGCACCGGCTATTCATCGCTGGCGTACCTCAAGCGCCTGCCGCTGGACGTGCTGAAGATCGACCGCTCGTTCATCCAGGACGTGCCCGGCAGCCAGAAAGACCGCGAGATCGTCCAGGCGATCATCATCATGGCCCATACCCTGCACCTGAAAGTGGTCACCGAAGGCGTCGAGACTGTCGAGCAGCACGAATTCCTCGCCAGCCACGGCTGCGACTACCTGCAAGGCTACCTGCTCAGCCGCCCGGTGCCGCTGGCCGAGCTGCGGCCGATCCTCGAACGGCTAGGCCGCCAGCCGGGCGAGCTCAATCCTTGCTGCGATACAGCGCTACCAGGGTCGCCGGATCTTTTTGCAGATAACCCTGGCTACCGTGCAGGCGCATCAGTTGCGCGGCGAGGCCACTGAGCGGCGTCGCCGAGCCCTGCTCGCGGGAGAATTTCACTGCGGTGTCGAGATCCTTGAGCAAGGTGCGCACGTGCCACTTGACCGGCTCGAAGCGGCTTTCGGCCATTTGCGGGGCGAGGATCTGCAAGGGTTTCGAGTCGGCAAACCCGCCGGCCAGCGCCTCGGCGATCAGCCGTGCATCGACCCCTGACTGTTCAGCCAACGCCACCACTTCGGCGATCACTAACGCATTGCAAGCCACGATCATCTGGTTGCACGCCTTGGTCACCTGGCCGGCTCCCACCGCGCCCATGTGCGTCACCCGTTGGCCCAGGGTTTGCAGCACCGGGCGCGCTCGCTGCAGGTCGCTCGCCTCGCCCCCGACCATGATCGCCAGGGTGCCGGCCTCGGCCCCCGGCGTGCCGCCGGACACTGGAGCATCAAGCCAGGCCATGTCGCACAAAGCCGCCAGTTCCGCCGCCATCTCCCGAGTGGCAGTCGGCTCGAGGCTGGAGAAGTCCACCAGCAGTTGGCCACTGCGCCCGCCCCGGGCGATGCCCTGCTCACCGAACACCACCTCGCGCACCACCGCCGTGTCGGCCAGGCACAGCAGCACCATGTCCGCCGCCTGGCACAGCTCGGCAGGGCTGCCGGCCAGCTGGGCGCCGGCGGCAACCAGCTCGGCGCATTTATCCGGGCTGCGGTTCCACACGGTCAGCGGATAGCCCGCGGCCAGCAGCCGACGGCACATCGGCAGGCCCATCAGACCGATCCCGGCAAACCCCAACGAAGGCAACGCAGTACTCATGAGCAACTCCAGATTAAAGAAGCGTGACAAACGGACGATGCAATGCGGGTGAGAAAGGAAAAACCTTAGTCCGACTAAGGAAACCCCCTATCGCACAAGAAAAAGACGCACTGATAAAGTCGCGAAATTTCTCCGTGATGGCTAGATGACATGCATCACCGGGAAGCCAACCACTCCAGGCAAATGGCGCACTATGACCTCTACGAACACTTCTGCCAATGCGGCTCCCGAGCCCTCCCTCAGCACCCACTCGCTGACCGCCGGCGGTGCTCGAGACCTGCCCGCGGCGCGCAGCATGCCGGCTCAACAGTACCTGTACTTCACCGAGCAGGACATCCAGCGCATCCTCGACAACCTCGACGGCCTGCGCGACCTGGTATTTCCAGCCAACCTGCATGTCGAGGACGAGGACCAGTTGCGCCTGGAGCAGCAGTTCCCGTCGGTGTGCCTGATCGGCCTGGGCCGCTGCGGATCGAACATCGCCCTGGATGTGGCGGAGCTGGTGTACAACGCGCGCACCTTCTTCCTCAATGAGTACAACAACGAAGACCGTTTCAAGGGCGACGCGGGCTACAGCCCGGCACGCTGGATCCGCCAAAACCTGCGCCTGGTGCAGAACAAGGCCGCCAAACCAGTGTTCCTGGTAGAGCCGCTGGTGATGCTGGGCGACCTGGACAAGGACATCGCCGGGCGCATTCGCTTCTCGCGCAAGGGCGAGCGCGGCGGTTTTTTGCGCGACTACAGCAAGATGAAGATCATGGACCTGTCCGAGGTGCATGCCGGCGGCGCCGGCAACGCGCCGATCCTCGGCCAGTACCTGGCCAAGATCATCCTCAACAAGGACACCCAGCGCTTCTCCAGCGCCGACTGGAAGCTGATCCACTCGTACCTGATCGACTCCTGCGGCATCAAGGCCAACCAGTCGCGCCTGTACTTCTACATCTTCAGCGCCGGCGGCGGTACCGGCTCGGGCATGGCCTCGGAATTCGGCCTGGCCCAGCAGTATTCGTATATGAACAAGACCTTCGATACCAAGCCGGCCGACGAGAACGACGGCAAGAGCGGGCATTCGTTTGTGTTCGAGCCGATCTTCACCAGCGGTATCTGCGTGCTGCCCAATGCCTCCGATCACCGCAGCGAAATGTCCGAGGCGCTCCATATCAACGCCGGGCGCCTGCTGTGCAAATACCTGTCGGAGGAATGGGACTTCTCGTACAACTTCGACAATGAAGACAGCAGCGAGGCCAGCGTCATGGGCCGCATCCGCCCGTGGAACGCGATGATGCTGATCTCCAACGACATCATGCGCTACGCCGAGGAGAGCGACGACGGCACGATCCAGAACATCGACGTCAACGCCATGGAGAAGCACGCCAACCAGTACATCTCCCAGCAGATCTTCAACATCCTCACGGCGCAGGCGGTGACCACCGACTACGACCAGAACTACTTCCGCCGCGCCGGCATCGATATCGGCGAGACCATCCGCCTGGACGCCAACGACCTGTTCATGAGCCTGGCCGGCCCCGTGGCGATCGCCTATGCCGAGTCGGTGGTGCCGGAAGTGCCGCCGGCAGGGTCGGACAAGTTCAAGGTGTTCGAGCGTGAACAGCCGCGCCTGGACATCGACGACCTGTTCTTCCGCTCCATCGACCTGCCGCACTTCAACAAGCAGACCCAGGCCATCGAAGGCATCAGCCTGCTGCCGATCGAGTCGCGCCGCTACCGCGCCGCGCTGGAGCAATACCAGGCCTCGGGCTACGACGCCGCGGCGCTGCACGACCTGCACTTCTTCAAGAACTGTTCGTCGGTGGTGTCGATCGTCTCACTGCCCAAGGACTACAAGCTGTCGTACATGGACCTGAACCGGCTCAAGACCCACCTCAACAGCCTGTTCCCCAACACCACGCTCAAGCGCTATGCGCTGGTGATCGGCGCCTCGGCCAACCTGTCGCTGACCACCCTGATCGCCAAGAGCCCGTGCCTGTCGGACGATTTCCTCACGCTGATCGTGGCGTTCATCAAGCGTTGCTTCGCGCGCAACCCGTACCGCTTCGACGACACCATGGACAATGCGATCCTCGACTTCATCACCAGCGAGCACTTCGATGAGGACAGCATCGACGACCTGCTCAACGAGTTCGAGAACCCGGCGAAGATCCTCGACACCAACTGGTACGCGATCAAGCCGATGTACGAGAAGAAGTACCGCGAACTGATCAACGACAAGAGCCGCTTCGTCTCGATCAACGATATCCGCCTATCGCGCGAGTGCGTGAAGAAGGCGGTGAAGTACCTGCGCGAGATCTTCCGCCACCGCATCGGCAAGACCCGGGTGATTTCGCTGAACAGCCATACCGGGCGTGTGGACTACTGATTCAGTTGGGGCCGCAAAGCGGCCCTATTTACGCATCCCGTAAACTGTTACCGCCCCGCCGAATCACCCCGCCACTGTTACCAACTTCCACCTTACGTGAGCGTCAACGCGCACCATTGCGGAGCGTTTGCGCGTTTTCACGCACTAAAAAAGCCCGCGCTTATCCCGCTTTCTTCGTCTGGATCACGATGAACGGCGAAACCACCACCGCCCAGATCTCTGGATCGCGGGTTTGCAGGTCGAGCGCCTGCTCGGCGGAGACCGGCCCGACAGTGCCATCATTGCGCCACTTGGCGAAGATCTCGCCGCGATTCTCGGCCATCGCCTCGGCAACAGCGATCAGGTCGAGGCTGGGGTCGACCCAAATCAGGTCACCCTTGGCCCAGAAACGCTCCAGGGCTTTCCACTCGATGACGGCGGTCTCGCCGAGCAGTTTGGCATAGAGGGTGCTTACTTGATCAGTCATGGGTTTACCTGCGCAAAGATCGGCCAACAAAAAGGCCGGCATTTTTGCAGAAAAACCCGGTTTCAAATACGTAATTTGGTCGATCAGGCCCGAACTTGTGGGGGCGGGCCGGGAATACAGGCAAAGTGATGGCGCTTTTCTGTATCTTTATGTCGATCAAGCGACACCCCTTGAGACAGACGCTTTTCGCCCGCTTTTCAAGCGCTCGGACAGCGCTCTACACTGTACCGGTACAGTTCCGGGACATGTTCCGGGGGAAGGTGGGCTTACGGCATTGGCGTAGCCAGGCCGCAAATCCCGCCCGGTCTGTAGCCCTGGCCTCAGGACTATAAGAATTACAACAGAATGAGTGGAGCACTATGATCAAGATTTCCAAGCTGTTTGCCGCGATGGTTCTGGCCGGAGTCGCCAGCCATTCGTTTGCCGCCGACACCATCAAGATCGGCATCGCCGGTCCCAAGACCGGGCCGGTGACCCAGTACGGCGACATGCAGTTCGTTGGCGCCAAACAGGCAATCAAGGACATCAACGCCAAGGGCGGCGTCGATGGCAAGATGCTCGAAGCCAAGGAATACGACGACGCGTGCGACCCTAAACAAGCCGTGGCCGTCGCCAACAAAGTGGTCAACGATGGCGTCAAGTACGTGATCGGCCACCTGTGCTCCAGCTCCACCCAGCCTGCGTCCGACATCTACGAAGACGAAGGCGTGATCATGATCACCCCAGCCGCCACCTCCCCGGAAATCACCGCCCGTGGCTACAAGCTGATCTTCCGCACCATCGGCCTGGACAGCGCCCAAGGCCCGGCCGCCGGCAACTACATCGCCGACCACGTCAAGCCAAAGGTCGTTGCGGTGCTGCACGACAAGCAGCAGTACGGCGAAGGCATCGCCACCGCGGTCAAGACCACCCTGGAAGGCAAAGGCACCAAGGTCGCCGTCTTCGAAGGCCTGAACGCCGGTGACAAGGACTTCTCCTCGATCATCCAGAAACTCAAGCAGAACAACGTCGACTTCGTCTACTACGGCGGCTACCACCCGGAGCTGGGCCTGATCCTGCGCCAGGCACAAGAGAAAGGCCTGAAAGCCAAGTTCATGGGCCCGGAAGGCGTGGGTAACGACTCCATCTCGCAGATCGCCCAGGGCGCCTCCGAAGGCCTGCTGGTGACCCTGCCCAAGTCGTTCGACGCAGCACCTGAGAACAAGGCCATCGTCGACGCCATCAAGGCCGACGGCAAGGACCCAAGCGGTCCGTTCGTGTTCCCGGCCTACTCGGCTGTCGAACTGATCGCCCAGGGCATCAAGGCTGCCGGCTCCGAAGACACCGACAAGGTGGCCGCCGCCATTCACAAAGGCACCTTCAAGACCCCGACCGGCGACCTGTCGTATGACGACAAGGGCGACCTGAAAGACTTCAAGTTCGTGGTCTACGAATGGCACTTCGGCAAGCCGAAGACCGAAGTCTCCCCTCAGTAACTGCGTGACTAATAGCTGACCGAGAAGCCCACTGTGCGAGCAGTGGGCTTTGTTTTACGAGGTTCATGAACCTGATTCCCGCGATCCGGGAGCCGGTTCACCTGAAAATCTTAAAACCGTCACCCGCGGTTTCCTGGCCGTGCCCGCAAAAAGATCACGTGGCGAAGACCACGAGAACAAGGGGCCGGGGTCATCCCCCGCCAGAGAAATGCAAATCAGGTTTTTAGGAGCGCTGTAATGCCTGAGATCTACCATTTCCTACAACAACTGGTTAACGGATTGACCATCGGCAGTACCTACGCGCTGATCGCCATCGGTTACACGATGGTGTACGGCATCATCGGCATGATCAACTTCGCCCACGGCGAGGTGTACATGATCGGTTCCTACGTGGCCTTCATCGCCCTCGCCGGGCTGGCCATGATGGGCATCCACTCGTTGCCGATCCTGATGACCGTGGCCTTCGTCGCCACGATCTTCGTCACCAGTGCCTACGGCTACAGCATCGAACGGGTCGCCTACCGGCCGCTGCGCAACAGCAACCGGCTGATCCCGCTGATCTCCGCCATCGGCATGTCGATCTTCCTGCAGAACACCGTCCTGCTGTCACAGGACTCGAAAGACAAGTCCATCCCCAACCTGATCCCCGGTAGCTTCTCATTCGGCCCGGGGGGCGCTGAGGAAGTGCTGGTCTCGTACATGCAGATCCTGGTGTTCGTGGTGACCCTCGTCGCCATGACCTGCCTCACCCTGTTCATCTCCCGTTCCCGCCTGGGGCGCGCCTGCCGCGCCTGCGCCGAGGACATCAAGATGGCCAACCTGCTGGGCATCAACACCAACAACATCATCGCCCTGACCTTCGTCATCGGCGCCGCGCTGGCGGCGGTGGCGGCCGTGCTGCTGAGCATGCAGTACGGAGTCATCAACCCCAACGCCGGTTTCCTGGTGGGCCTCAAGGCCTTCACCGCGGCGGTACTGGGCGGCATCGGCAGCATCCCGGGCGCCATGCTCGGCGGGCTGGTGCTGGGCGTGGCCGAAGCGTTCGGCGCCGACATCTTCGGCGACCAGTACAAGGACGTGGTGGCATTCGGTCTTTTGGTTCTTGTCCTGCTGTTCCGGCCGACCGGCATCCTGGGCCGCCCGGAGGTTGAAAAAGTATGAACAGAAATCTCAAACAGGCGTTCTTCAGCGCCTTGCTGGTCTGGGCCGTGGCCTTCCCGGTGCTGGGCCTGAAACTCAGCATCGATGGCATCAGCCTGGTGGTGCATAGCCAGGGTTCGTTCACCATCGGCATCATCGCCGCGTGCTCGGTGCTGATGTTCCTGCGGGTCTTGTTCGACAAGCAGTGGAGCGCGGTGATGGGCCGCCGCTCGGAGCGCAAGCTGGTACCGCCTTCAGTGAGCAACTTCCTGACCCTGCCGAAAACCCAGCGCTGGGTGATCATGGGCCTGATCGTCGCCGCCCTGATCTGGCCGTTCTTCGGCTCCCGCGGCGCGGTCGACATCGCCACGCTGATCCTGATCTACGTGTTGCTGGGCCTGGGCCTGAACATCGTGGTCGGCCTTGCGGGCCTGCTCGACCTGGGTTACGTAGGTTTCTACGCCGTCGGCGCCTATAGCTACGCGATGCTCTCGCACTACCTGGGCTGGAGCTTCTGGGTGTGCCTGCCGATCGCCGGCCTGATGGCCGCGACCTTCGGCTTCCTGCTCGGCTTCCCGGTGCTGCGCCTGCGCGGTGACTACCTGGCGATCGTGACCCTGGGCTTCGGCGAGATCATCCGCCTGTTCCTGCGAAACCTCACCGACTGGACCGGCGGCCCCAACGGCATCAGCAACATCCCCAAGCCGGAGTTCTTCGGCCTGACCTTCGAGCGCCGCGCCGCCGAGGGGATGCAGACCTTCCACGAGTTCTTCGGGCTGGAATACAACTCGATCAACAAGGTCATCTTCCTCTACCTGGTCGCCCTGCTGCTGGCCCTGCTGGCGCTGTTCGTAATCAACCGCCTGCTGCGCATGCCGATCGGCCGTGCCTGGGAAGCGCTGCGTGAAGACGAGATCGCCTGCCGCGCGCTGGGCCTGAACCCTACCGTGATCAAGCTCTCGGCGTTCACCCTGGGTGCCTGCTTCGCCGGTTTCGCCGGCAGCTTCTTCGCCGCCCGCCAGGGCCTGGTGACACCGGAGTCGTTCACCTTCATCGAGTCGGCGATCATCCTCGCCATCGTCGTGCTGGGGGGCATGGGTTCGCAGTTGGGCGTGATTCTCGCGGCCATCGTGATGATCCTGCTGCCGGAGATGATGCGTGAGTTCAGCGAATACCGGATGCTGATGTTCGGTGCGCTGATGGTGTTGATGATGATCTGGCGTCCGCAGGGCCTGCTGCCCATGCAACGTCCGCACATGGAGCTGCCTCGATGAGCCGCGAAATTCTGCAAGTCAGCGGCCTGAGCATGCGCTTCGGCGGCTTGTTGGCGGTCAACGGCGTGGCCCTGACCGTCAAGGAAAAACAGGTGGTGGCACTGATCGGCCCGAACGGCGCCGGCAAGACCACCGTGTTCAACTGCCTGACCGGCTTCTACAAGCCCAGCGGCGGCACCATCCTGCTCGACGGCCAGCCGATCCAGGGCCTGGCCGGCCATCAGATCGCCCGCAAGGGCGTGGTGCGAACCTTCCAGAACGTGCGCCTGTTCAAGGAAATGACCGCGCTGGAAAACCTGCTGATCGCCCAGCACCGCCACCTCAACACCAACTTCTTCGCCGGCCTGTTCAAGACCCCGAGCTTCCGCCGCAGCGAGAAGGAGGCCATGGAGCGCGCCCAGTACTGGCTGGAGAAGGTCAACCTGACCGAGTTCGCCAACCGTACCGCCGGCACCCTGGCCTACGGCCAGCAACGGCGCCTGGAAATCGCCCGCTGCATGATGACCCAACCGCGGATCATCATGCTCGACGAACCGGCCGCCGGCTTGAACCCCAAGGAGACCGAGGACCTCAAGGCCCTCATCGCCTACCTGCGCGAATCGCACAACGTGACCGTGCTGCTGATCGAGCACGACATGAAGCTGGTGATGAGCATTTCCGACCACATCGTGGTGATCAACCAGGGCACGCCCCTGGCCGACGGCACGCCGGAAGAGATTCGCGGCAACCCTGATGTGATCAAGGCCTACCTGGGGGAGGCGTAAATGCTGAAGTTCGAGAACGTTTCCACCTTCTACGGCAAGATCCAGGCGCTGCACAGCGTCAACGTCGAGATCAACCAGGGCGAGATCGTCACCCTGATCGGCGCCAACGGCGCCGGCAAGTCGACCTTGCTGATGACCCTGTGCGGCTCGCCCCAGGCGAGCAGCGGCAGCATCAAGTACCTGGGCGAGGAACTGGTCGGCCAACCGTCGTCGCACATCATGCGCAAGAGCATCGCGGTAGTGCCGGAAGGTCGCCGCGTGTTCGCCCGCCTGACCGTCGAGGAAAACCTGGCCATGGGCGGCTTCTTCACCAACAAGGGCGACTACCAGGAGCAGTTGGACAAGGTCCTGCAACTGTTCCCGCGTCTGAAGGAGCGTTACATCCAGCGTGGCGGCACCATGTCCGGTGGCGAGCAGCAGATGCTGGCCATCGGCCGGGCGCTGATGAGCAAGCCCAAGCTGCTGTTGCTGGACGAACCATCGCTGGGCCTCGCGCCGATCATCATCCAGCAGATCTTCGACATCATCGAACAGCTGCGCCGCGATGGCGTGACCGTGTTCCTGGTGGAGCAGAACGCCAACCAGGCGCTGAAGATCGCCGACCGCGCCTATGTGCTGGAGAACGGCAAGGTGGTGATGCAGGGTACCGGTGAAGCGTTGCTGACCGACCCGAAGGTACGCGATGCGTACCTGGGGGGTTGAATGATCAAAGGGCCTTCGGGCCCTTTTTTCTTGCGCCGCGATGAGGCCGTGCCTCTTGTAGAGGCCCGGCAGGCTCGGTAACGTGACCGGCACTTTTTGCCCGAACACCGGAGCCCGCCTGATGCGCCTCACCCCTTCCCTGCTGCTCACCGCCCTGCTGCCGCTGTTCGCAGGCTGCCAGATGCTGGCCGAAAAACCGGTCGACCCGAACCTGGGCACCACCCGTCTGCAAGGCGAACTGAGTGCGGCCGGCGGCCATCTGCTGTTCAAACCCTGCAACGAGAGCCGCCGCTTCATCGTCAACGACGCTGCCAGCACCGGCATCCTGCAAGAGGCCGCCACCCTGGCCGACGACGCCGGTGACAAGCTGTTTGCCGATGTCCGCGCGCGCATGGCCGGCAGCAAGCAGGCAGGCAGCGACGGCCAGCTCGACGTGACCCGCCTGTACCGCCTCGACACCTCCGAGTACCGCGGCTGCGAAGACCCCAACTTCAAGCAGTTGACCCTGCGCGCCGGTGGCCATGAGCCGGACTGGGACATCAAGGCCAGCGGCAAGGGCATGGTGCTCAACCGCATCGGCCAGGAGCCGTTGCCATTGCCTTACCTGGAAGAAGCGCTGCCCGGCGGCGGCCTGAGCCTGTCCAGCGAGGCCAACGGCCAGCGTGTCGAACTGTGGGTCGCGCCACAGCGCTGCGTCGACGGCGCCACCGGCGCCATCCGTCACCTCAAGGCCGAGCTGCGCATCGACGGCAAGACCCTGCAGGGCTGCGCCTACTACGGCGGCGCCCGCGACCTCTGATCACCGGGTGCTTTTATCCTGCCAGTCGGGGCGGCTAACAGCTTATACTTGGCGGTTTGTGTAAAGCCGCCGGCCGCCCATGGCCGGGATACTGGACCCTGCCATGCTACGAATCACCGAACTGAAGCTGCCCCTGGACCACTCCGACGACGAGCTGCGCGCCGCCATCGTCCAGCGCCTGGGCATCAGCGATGAGCAACTGCTCGGTTTCACCCTGTTCAAGCGCAGCTACGATGCGCGCAAGAAGAACAGCGAGCTGCTGTTCATCTACACCATCGACCTTGAAACCAGCAACGAAGACGAACTGCTGCGCCGCTTCGAAAGCGACGCCAAGATCGGCGTGGCCCCGGACGTCAGCTACAAGTTCGTCGGCCAGGCCCCGGCCGAGCTGCCTGCGCGCCCGATCGTGGTCGGCTTCGGCCCCTGCGGCATCTTCGCCGGGCTGCTGCTGGCGCAGATGGGTTTCAAACCGATCGTGCTCGAGCGCGGTAAAGAGGTGCGCCAGCGTACCAAGGACACCTGGGGCCTGTGGCGCAAGAGCGTGCTCAACCCCGAATCCAACGTACAGTTCGGCGAAGGCGGCGCCGGGACCTTCTCCGACGGCAAGCTGTACAGCCAGATCAAGGACCCGAACCACCACGGGCGCAAGGTGCTGGAAGAGTTCGTCAAAGCCGGCGCGCCCGACGAGATCCTCTACATCAACAAGCCGCACATCGGTACCTTCCGCCTGACCAGCATGGTCGAGAAGATGCGCGAGGAAATCATCACCCTGGGCGGTGAGGTACGCTTCGAGCAGAAGGTCACCGACCTGCTGGTGGACGGCGAGCAGCTCACCGGCGTGGTACTGCAGAGCGGTGAACAGTTGCACTCGCGGCATGTGGTGCTGGCCCTGGGGCACAGTGCCCGCGACACCTTCCGCATGCTCCACGCCAAGGGAGTTTTCATGGAGGCCAAGCCGTTCTCGGTCGGCTTCCGTATCGAGCATCCGCAGTCACTGATCGACAAGGCACGCCTGGGCAAGTATGCCGGCCATCCGAAACTCGGCGCCGCCGACTACAAGTTGGTGCACCACGCCAAGAACGGACGTTCGGTCTACAGCTTCTGCATGTGCCCGGGTGGTACCGTGGTCGCCGCCACCAGCGAGCCTGGCCGTGTGGTGACCAATGGCATGAGCCAGTACTCGCGCAATGAGCGCAACGCCAACTCCGGCATCGTAGTCGGTATCGACCCCGAGCGCGACTACCCGGGTGGCCCGCTGGCCGGTATCGAGCTGCAGGAGCGCCTGGAAGCCCATGCCTACGTGATGGGCGGCAGCAACTACCAGGCACCGGCGCAGTTGGTCGGTGACTTCGTCGCCGGGCGCCCATCCACCGCGCTGGGCAGCGTCGAGCCGTCGTACAAACCGGGCGTGACCCTGGGCGACCTGGCACCGAGCCTGCCGGACTTCGCCATCGAGGCGATCCGTGAAGCGCTGCCGGCCTTCGACCGCCAGATCAAGGGCTACAACCTGCACGACGCGGTGCTGACCGGCATCGAAACCCGCACCTCGTCGCCACTGCGCATCACCCGTGACGCCAGCTTCCAGAGCCTCAACCTCAAGGGCCTGTTCCCGGCAGGTGAAGGCGCAGGCTACGCCGGCGGCATCCTGTCCGCTGGTGTCGACGGGATTCGCATCGCCGAAGCGGTGGCACGGGATATCCTCGGGCTGAACGACTAACCCGATCGCCTTTTGCAGGCAAAAAGAAACCCCGACACGGCCAAGCCGGTCGGGGTTTTCTTTTCAAGCGTGCCGTCAGTGAGTGACGCGGCTGGTGCCGTCGACAGTCATGATGCGAACACGCTCACCCACACGGAAGATCTCGTTCTGCTGCACTTGCTGCACGTAGGCGCGCATGCTGCCGTCGTCTTCACGCACGGTGATCTCGACGCCTTGGGTACGGGTCAGGCCTTCTTCGGCGGCGGAGCCTGCCAAGCCACCGGCCACGGCACCGATCACCGCCGCGACGATGCTGCCACGGCCACCACCGACGGCACTGCCGGCGACACCACCGACAATGGCGCCAGCGCCGCCACCGATTGGCGTCTTGGTGCCTTCGATCTTCACCGGACGCAGGGATTCGATGGTGCCCATGCGCACGGTCTGCACGCGGCGGGCCTCATCACGGGAGTAGCTGTCGCCGGTCAGCGACGATTGGCAGCCGCCCAACAGCAGCGACACGGTGGTGAAGCTGGCCAGCAGCAAAGCGGATTTACGCATGGGGACAATCTCCATAAGACAGGTGTCCATTAGACTCCGCGCCTTGACAAGTGTCACGGCGCAAACGTTATAAAATTGTTCTCATTCAGCTCAGGTACAGCCGTTGCTGGCTGATTTGCGGGCCTACAGGTGAGACCAAGGATAGCCATGGATTACTTCATCGTCGTCGTCGTGACGGTCGCCGGGCTGTATTTTCACGGGTGGCTGTATGTGCGCATGCGCCGCTGGATGGACCGGGACCTGGCGCTGTCGCTGGCCGGGGAGGATCCGGCGAAGCAGGACTTCATGCTCAAGTTGCTGGAGCGGGCGCGGGTGGAGAAGGTGCGGCGCAAGGAGTTGGCGGCGTGGTTGGAACGGGAAGCGGCGGGGTATCGTTGATGATGGGGCCGCGTTGCGGCCCCATTCTTGTCAGGGCGCCAGGCGCTCGCGCGCCCACTGGCCATTGACCAGGCGGTAGTTCAGGCGGTCATGCAAGCGGCTCGCTCGCCCCTGCCAGAACTCGATGCGCTCGGGTAGCAAGCGGTAACCGCCCCAATGCTCCGGGCAATGCGGCTGGCTGTCGGAAAAGCGCGCCTCGGTAGCCCTGACCAGGCCTTCCAGCTCCTCGCGATCGGCAATCACCCGGCTCTGCGGCGACGCCCAGGCCCCCAACCGGCTGCCCAGCGGGCGCACCTGGTAATAGTCGTCCGACTCCTTGGCCGTGACCTTCTCCACCCGCCCCTCGATCCGCACCTGGCGCTCCAGCGCCGGCCAGAAGAAGGTCATCGCCGCATAAGGGTTGGCCGCAATGTGCTGGCCCTTGGCACTTTCATAGTTGGTGAAAAAGGTAAAACCGCGTGCGTCCAGCGCCTTGAGCAGCAACACCCGGCAATGCGGACGCCCCTCGGCATCAACGGTGGCCAGGGTCATGGCGTTGGCTTCCACCGGTAGCTGCTCGGTCTTCACCGCATCGGCGAACCAGTGGTGGAACAGCGCGAACGGCTCCCCGGGAGCCTGGGCTTCGGCCAGGCCATCACGGGTGTAGTCGCGGCGCATATCGGCCAGGGATTGGGTCATGCTGCGTTTCCTTGACGATCAGTTGGTCTTCGCAGGGCTGTTGGCGGCGACTTTCTTGTCGGTGGCGGCCTTCTTCGCGGCTGGCTTGGCCACAGCGGCTTTCTTCTTGGCGGTGGTGCTGGCCTTGACCGGCGCCTTGGCTTTGGCGGCAGGTTTCTTCGCAGCCGGCTTGGCGGCGGCCTTGGCGACAGGCTTGGCGGCCGGGGCCTTGGCGTCCTGGGTGGCAACCATCGCCGCCGGAGCCGGCGCCGGGGCGGCCTGCTGGTACTTGGCGAGCAATGCGACCATGGTGTTCTGCGGGGTCAGCAGCAGTTCGACACGGCGGTTCAAGGCACGGCCTTCGGCGCTGTCGTTGGCGGCACGCGGCATCACCGCGCCCATGCCCTTGAGCATCAGGCGGTCGCGCTGCAGGCCGCTGAGCCGGAAGATCGCCGACACCGAAGCGGCGCGCTCGAGGCTGAGCTTCTGGTTGGCGGCCGTGGCGCCGCTGGTGTCGGCGTGGCCGAGGATCAGCACAGCGGTCTTGGTATCGGTCTCGATGACCTTGGCGACCTGGGTGATCGGGCCAAGGGTCGCGGGCAGCAGCATGTTCGGGCGATCAGGGTTGTAGGAGCTGTCGACGGGGATGGTCACCGCCAGCAAATCCTCGCGGCGCTCCAGCTCGAACTTGCTGCCCTTGATCGCTTCGCGGACCTTCGGCTCGTACTGGTCGAGCCAGGCCTGCGTGGCCTTGTGGTCGATCTTCGGCACCGCCGCGACCGTGTCCTTTTTCTCATCGCTGCCGAACGGCCACCACCAACGGCTGCCGCTTTCGGACTTGGCGTCGGCCTTGGCCACGTTCTCGACGACGGCCTCCTTCACTTCCTTGTCAGCGACCTTGTCCGAACCAAATGGCCACCAGTTCAGGCCACCGTCCTTTGCGGCGTCCGGGGAGTGGCTGGCGCAACCGGTCATGGCCAGGCACAGGGCGAGTGCTAAGGTTTTATGTGAAGACATCAGCGATACACCATGAAATAGAAAGAAATTTTGCCCATACGCTTCAGGCGTTGGCATTGAGGATAGTCAAAGGGAACTGGCAATACCCGCGTTACCCGATCAAAGGCAACTGCCAAGCACCCGCACCAGTTTCTGCGCGCGGGGATCCATCAGCACGTAGGGGCCGAGGGTATTGGTGACGAAGCCGAAGGCCACGTCATGTTCGGGGTCGGCAAAACCGACCGAGCCACCGGCGCCGGGGTGACCGAAGGCACGTGCGCCAAGGCCGAAGGTGGCGTTGGCCACCTCCGGCTGGTCGAGCATGCAACCCAGGCCGAAACGGGTCTGGGTGAGCAGCGTGCGGTCCTGGCCCAGGCTGTGCTCGCGGGTCAGTTCGTCAAGCAGTTCGGATTCGAGCAGGCTGCCGTCGAGCAGGCCGGCATAGAAGCCCGCCAGGCTGCGGGCATTGCCATGGCCATTGGCCGCCGGCTGCTGCATGCGCCGCCATTCGGGCTTGTTGGTGCTGGTGAGGATCGCTGGCGGGTTGGTGAAGGCCCGGGTGGACAAGGCCTCGGGCTCGCGCATCGTCACCTGCAGCAGGCGCTGGGCGGCGGCATCGCCAGGGTTGCCCTTGCCGCGGGCGATATGCGCCACGCGGTGGAACTCTTCATCCGCCAGGCCAACGTGGAAGTCCAGGCCCAGCGGCTTGGCGGTGCGGGCGACGATGGAGTCGCCCGGACCACGACCATCGGCGCGGCGGATCAATTCGCCAATCAGCCAGCCGTAGGTGATCGCCGCGTACCCGTGCTCGCTGCCGGGCGTCCACCAGGGCGTTTCAGCGGCAAGGGCATCGACCATGGCCTGCCAGTCATACAGGGCTTCGGCCGGCAGCAGCTCGCGGATGGCCGGCAGGCCGGCGCGGTGGCTGAGCAGCTGGCGCAGGGTGACTTGCTCCTTGCCGGCCTGGGCGAATTCCGGCCAGTAGCGCGCCACCGGCGCGTCGAGGGCGAGCTTGCCCTCGCCCACCAGTTGCAGGGCGGTGACGGCGGTAAAGGTCTTGGTGCAGGAGAACAGGTTGGCGATGGTGTCGCTGTGCCAGGCCTCGCGGCCATCCTTGTCGGCACTGCCGGCCCACAGGTCGACCACGGTTTCTCCGCCGACCTGGATGCACAACGCGGCACCACGTTCCTGGGGATCCTCGAACAACGCGGCGAAAGCATCGCGCACCGCCTCGAACTTCAGCTCATAGTGACCCTGGATCTGCACCCGACTACCTCTCTTTACTGCCTGGCTTGCAAAGGGGTGCATTGTTTCAGTAGTTGGGCGATTTGCCTACTGAAGATGGCTGGGTGGTTATCCGGAACTACGGCTTGTCCAACGCTGTGCGCAAATGCCCAAGGACTTGCAGGTTGCTGCGGCGTACCGCCTCGATGAACCCCGCATAAGGCACATCGGTGACAGCGACCAGGCCAAGATGACCGTTCTCGCCATCGAGCAGGCGCCCACTGGCGGGTTGATCGAGATACTGGAACCAGTGCGCGCCGACGATCATCGGCTGATTCATGGCGGCCTTGAGGAAGTTGGCATACGCCGGGCCACGATCTTCCTCGCGGGCCACTTCCAGCGGGCCTGGCCAGAACGGACCACGGTCGCGCGAGCCGAACTGGAACTCCGAGACCAGCACCGGCTTGTCGAGCTCGGCCAGGCGGGCGAAGTCGTAGCCGTCGTCAGGCTTCAAGGTATAGAAGTTGAAGCTCAGCACATCACAGAACTCGGCGCAGGCCTTCACCGCCTCGGGGGTGCTGACCGCGTAGCGGCCACCGAGCAGCAGATGGTTGGGCGCATGCCATTTCAGCGCGTCGGAAATGGTCTTGAAATAGGTTTCGGCAAACACCTGCTGGAAGTACTGGTAGTCGCGCTCGATTTCCGGATGCTCCGGGTTGGGCAACGGCGCCTCGAAACCCGGGTCTTCCATCAGCTCCCAGGCGGTCAGCTCAATACCCCAGGCCTTCGACAGCCCCTGCTGGTTGCGGTACTTGTCGCGCAGTTGCTTGAGGAAGGCGCGCTTGGCCGGCACATCGGTGGTCAGGCGCAAGGTGCCATAGGCCAGGCCATACCGTGCCTTGGGGTCGTCCCCCGGCGCGGCCCAGGCCAGCTCGTTGTCGGCGAAGTAACCGATCAGCCAAGGATCGTCACGGTGATCCCGGGCAGCAATGGCCACGGCACGCTCGGTGGCCATGGCGAAACGCGGGTCGAACGGGTCGGGCATGCGCCCCCACCAGTCCATGCCGGTGCTGATGCTGGCGTAGTCACCGACGATCGACAGCGGCAGGGTGTACGGCAGGCGCTTGGCTTGCCCGAGCGACACATCGCTCCAGTTGCCAAGGGTATTGAAGCCCCAGGCCTGCAGGCGATCCAGGGTATGGGTCTGCCAGCGCTGGGCGTCCAGCACCGCCACCGGGCACGCCACCTCTCCCTGCGGGCAAGGCTTGCCGTAGGTGCGCTGAAGATTGGCCGCGTAGAAGTCGAACCAGCGCCCCTGCTTGAAACCACGGCCTTGGGACGACGCATTGCCGTCATCGTTGTTGCCTTCGCCATAGAAGGCACTCAGGGTGTCGCCTTCTCCCGGCAAGGCTTTGAACATGCCCTCACGGCCGGCGACATAGGTGCGCCCGCCATCGGCGGCGACGGCATTGACGCCGAGCGAATAGAACGGATGCCCTTCCGGCGTCACCAGGTACCAGCGACCGTCGCGTTTCTCGGTGCGGAAGAAGCCCTTGGCTTCGAACGCAGGACCCTCCAGCAGGCCGCCATAGGTATCCAGCTTGAGCTTGTCGCGCTCGGCCAGCCAGCCCTTGAGCTGTGCCTGTTCACGGCTGTCGGCAGCCTTGAGCTGCTCGTCGTTGACGATTCTTTCCGGCCAGCGACCACGGGTCGATTGCCCATAGACATCGATCAGTTGGTCGTAGGCAGCCTTGAACGCCTGGTCGTCATCCTGCACGCCGACCTTCTCGATCAACAGGCTCTGCGCAACCTTGGGGCCGGGGATGCTCAAGCTGACCGAGGTGACTTGGGCCAGGTCGGCTGCTCCTTCGCTGCTTGCCAGCAGCAGGCGCTGGCCTTCGTAGGTCCAGGGCATCGGCGGCCCGGCGCGCATGCCCTGGCTCAGTGGTGAACGGGCCTTGAGCGGTATCATCACGGTCTGCGCAGGCCCGGCCGGCAGGTCGATGCGGCTGGTGAGCGTGCGTCCGTCGCTGCTTTGCACCACCACATCAACGGTCAGCGCCCAGTCCATGCCGCTCTGCAGGCGCAGGGTCAGCGCCTGGCCGGCAGACCAGTCCCACGCCCCGCTCTGCGGCGCGAGGCGCAGTGTCGGCTGCGCCACCGGGTTGAACACCACGCGCCGCAACACCTCGCCTTCGGCTGTCTGCTCCGCGTTGTACTGCGGCAGGCTGGTGTCCTGGGTGATGACATTCACCACCGAGGCCGGGCGCACGAAGCTGAACAGGGTCTGCTGCCCGGCCAGCAAAGGCGCACTGAACAACACGGAGAACACGACAGGCAAGGCGCGGCGGATCATGGGGCGGTGGCTCTCCTTCGGAGCCCGTCATGGGCTCGCAATCGAGTAATGGACAACGGGTTGTGAGTGTTGCTCCGGCAGTCAGCCGATTTCCCGTCGGAAAGGTGGCAGCGCATTGAGAATAGCCTTGCCATAGCGTTGCGTGACCAGACGGCGGTCAAGCAAGGTGATCACGCCACGGTCCTGCTCGGTACGCAGCAGCCGGCCACAGGCCTGGATCAGGCGCAGCGAGGCGTCGGGCACGGCGATTTCCATGAACGGATTGCCGCCACGGGCTTCGATCCATTCGGCCAGCGCGGCCTCGACCGGATCGTCCGGCACCGCGAAGGGGATCTTGGCGATCACCACATGCTCGCAATAGGCGCCCGGCAGGTCGACACCCTCGGCGAAGCTGGCCAGGCCGAACAGCACGCTGTGTTGGCCGTCGTCGACCCGCGCCTTGTGCTTGTTCAGGGTTTCCTGCTTGGACAGGTTGCCCTGGATCAGCACCAGCTTGCGCCAGTCGCGGTCCAGGCCGTCGAACACGTCCTGCATCTGTTTGCGCGAGGAGAACAGCACCAGCGCGCCGCGGGCGTCCTCGACGATGGCTGGCAGCTCGCGAATGATCGCCGCGGTGTGCGCCGTGGCGTCGCGCGGATCGGCACCCAGGTCGGGCACTCGCAGCAGCCCGGCGTCACCATGCACGAACGGGCTGGGCACCACGCACTGAACCGCGTCGCGTGGCAGGCCCGAACGCATGCGGAAGCGGTCGAACTTGCCCAGCGCAGTGAGCGTCGCCGAGGTCACCAGGGCGCCATAGGCGACGTTCCACAGGCTCTTGCGCAGCATCTCGGCAGCGAGGATGGGGCTGGCGTTGACCTCGATGTCGAACAGCGCGCCGCTTTCGGCCAGGGTCAGCCAACGAGCCATGGGCGGGTTGTCTTCGGGGTCTTCAGCGGTAAAGGCGGTCCACAGCTCCCAGTTGCCCTGGGCACGGGTCACCAGGCTGCCGAACAGTGGGTACCACTCCTCGGCCTGGTGGCTGGCGATACCGATGTTGTTCTCGCCGTCCATGCCTTCCTTGAGCAGGTCGGCCAGGCGGGTGAACAGGTCGTTGAGGCGGGCGAAACCTTTCTTGAGCTCGATGCCTACTTCACGGATCTGCTCCGGTACCACGCCGCCCTCGAAGCGATAACGCGGGCGGTCGCGACCTTCCATGTCCTCGCCGGCGCGGAAGTCCGCCACCTGCTCGCACAGGGTGAACATGAACTGCTGCTGGGTACGCACCTCGCGGGCCAGCTCCGGCACCTGCTCGATGTACTTGCCGAGGTCGCCCGGCAGTGGATGCTGGGCCAGCAGTTTGGTCAGGTTCTTGGCGGTCTGCTCCAGCCAGTCGGCGGTGGAACGCAGCCGCGAATAATGGGCGAAATGGCCGATGGCCTTGTCCGGCAGGTGGTGGCCTTCGTCGAACACGTACATTGTGTCGCGCGGGTCGGGCAGCACGGCGCCACCGCCAAGTGCCAGGTCGGCCAGGACCATGTCGTGGTTGGTGACGATCACGTCGACCTTGCCCATGCCTTCACGGGCCTTGTAGAACACGCACTGCTGGAAGTTGGGACAGTGCCGGCCGGTGCATTGGCTGTGATCGGTGGTCAGCCGTGCCCAGTCCTGGTCCTCGATGGCCTCCGACCAGCTGTCGCGATCGCCGTCCCAGCGGTTGCCGGCGAGCTTCTCGATCATGCTGTTGAACAGCTTCTGGCTGCGCTCGTCGACCTCGATGCGAAAGCCCTCCTCCTCGAACAGCTGGGCGGTGGCCGACTGGGCGTGGCCTTCCTGCAACAGGACGTCGAGCTTGGACAGGCACAGGTAACGGCCACGGCCCTTGGCCAGGGCGAAGCTGAAGTTCAGCCCGCTGTTGCGCATCAGGTCGGGCAGGTCCTTGAAGACGATCTGCTCCTGCAGCGCCACAGTCGCGGTGGCGATCACCAGGCGCTTGCCGGCGGCCTTGGCGGCGGGGATCGCGGCCAGGCTGTAGGCGACGGTCTTGCCGGTACCGGTACCGGCCTCGACGGCAACCACCGCGGGCTCGCCGGCACGGCGGCCTTCATCGTCGCTGGCGATATCGCCGAGGACCTTGGCCACTTCGGCGATCATCAGGCGCTGGCCGTAACGCGGCTTGAGGCTTTTGGCTTCGAGGAAACGCGAGTAGGCGCCCTGGATGGTGGCTTTGAGTTCGTTGCTGATCATGGTCTGCAGGCGCCCGGAGGGCTGGATATATTTTCAGTGTTTCGCATGGGCCGGCTATCATACCCCGCTATTGCCCTTTGTGCCGCATGGAGATCCGGATGCTTGCCTTTGCCCTGCCCTACACCTTGCATGTCCTGGCCGCCCTCGTCTGGGTCGGCGGGATGTTCTTCGCCTGGCTGGTGCTGCGGCCGGCCACGGTTGCAGCGCTGGAGGGGCCTGCGCGGCTGCGATTGTGGGTGGAGGTTTTCCAGCGGTTCTTCAGATGGGTCTGGCTGGCGGTGGCGGTGCTGGCTGTCAGCGGGGTCGGCATGATCCACCTGCGGTTTGCCGGGTTCGAGACCGCGCCTCGTTATGTGCAGGTGATGATTGGCGGGGGGATTGTCATGTTTGCGTTGTTCATGCGGGTTCAGGGGTTGTTGTTGCCTGAGCTGCGTGCGGCGGTGGAGGCTGGGGATTGGGCTTCGGGGGCTGGGGTGTTGGGGCGGATTCGGCGGTTGGTTGGGGTTAATTTGTTGATTGGGGTGTTAGTGGTGGGGGTGGCAAGTTCGCGGGTTTTGGTTTGAGGGGTTTGGGTTTGGCTTGAGAGATTTTTTTGGTAGTTGTAAGCACATTCGTAGACGATATCGACATTTAGTCACCCTTTCGCCTTTACGTGAACTGACCCCCGAAAGTTGGACAGGTAGCGCTATGCGGCCAGCGCTTGGGTTCGGAATTCTACCGGACTCAAGCCATTCAGTCTGAGACTGATGCGTTCTTGGTTGTAGTAGGCGATGTAATCCTCTAGTCCTGATGCCAGTTGCTCAACACTCTCAAACGACTCCAGGTAAAAAAACTCGCTCTTGAGCGTGCCGAAAAAGCTTTCCATGGCGGCGTTGTCCAGGCAATTGCCCTTACGCGACATGCTCTGCTCGATATTCTTCCCAGCCAGCATATGCCGGTAAGTTGGCTGTTGATACTGCCAGCCTTGATCGGAATGCAGTATCGGTGTGTCACCTGGATTCAGCCGCTCGAAGGCTTGCTCCAGCATTGTCGAAACCATCTTGAACTCAGGACGCCGGTTGATCTGATAAGCAAGGATCTCGCCGTTGTACAGGTCCATCACAGGCGAGAGAAACAGCTTCTGCCCCTTTACCTTGAACTCTGTCACGTCGGTTGCCCATTTCTGATTGGGGGCTTCTGCCTTGAATTTGCGTTTGAGTAGATCAGATGCAACAACCCCCTCGGAGCCTCGGTACGAGCGATATTTCTTAACTTTTACCAGAGATTTGAGGTCCATCAACTGCATCAGTCGCTGCACCTTCTTGTGGTTGACCACCTCGCCATTGTGCCCGAGGGCCGCAGTGATGCGACGATAGCCATACCGCCCCTTATTTCCGTGATAGAGGCTGTTGATGCGCTCTTTGAGAGCAGCATGCTTGTCAGCCACCAGCACTTTGCTTTGGTAATAAAAGGTACTGCGTGCCAGCCCTGCAGCACGTAGCAGCAGAGCAAGTCGATGCCCGCGCCTCAATCCTTGGATAGCCTGCGTTTTCTTGCCTGCGCAGTTCGAGGGTCCGCTTGGATCAAGGCATTGAGCTTTTTTAGATAAGCATTCTCCGCGCGCAGGTATTCCAGCTCTTCGAGCATTTGCTTTGGTGTCAGCTCGCTGTCCGTTGGAGTGGGCGGGCTTGTGCTGGACTGTTTTGATGGTTTGCGGGGCATGCTGAACTCTCGGGTACGGCGCGGGTGAAGGGCTTCTACTCCGCCTTTATCGTACAACCTTTTCCATTGCCTGATGCTACTCGGGCCGCGGATATCAAACTGCACGCAAGCTTGCTGAGCGGACAGTCCGTCTTGCTCAATGCACTGCAAAACCTTCAATTTGAACTGCGCGTCGTAGTGGCTGTACTTGGCAATCAAACCGGCTGCACCGTGTTGCTCGTAGCCCTTTACCCAGCGGCGTAACAGCGATGGACTCAGGTCATGCTTGAGCGCCACCTCATGAACACTGCGGGCAGAAAGGCACTCTTCGATGAGTATCTGCTTGAGTGCCAGGTTGTATTTCGTCATGGAACACCCTCCGGTTGGGGATCAGGTGTCCAACTTTCGGGGGTCAGTTCAACGGGCGACCTACTTTTGTCTTGACAAAAGTAGGCAAAACCGTTCGGCTCCGTTCATACGGCCCCTACGCTTCGCTCCGGGGTTCCCTCGCTCCGTTCTTGCTCCCGTGGGTACCGCGCTGTACGCCCCATCCTGGGGCGCAGCGCTCGACGGCCATCCATGGCCGTCGCCCCACTACGCAAGAACTCCACTCGGCCTCCTGAAGTCGCAACTTGTGTCGCCTGATGTTAATGGCCAATTAAACTGACCCACCTCTGGCCAACAATTTTGACCCACCCATAGTGGCATTGGCCACCGACCATGTAGCGTCACCCGCCTTATGCACAGGCCGGGGACAGATCATTGAAGGAGTGGGTTGTGATTCACAAGATCAAGGGGTTGTATGACCAGGGCCGAGGCCTGTCGGTCCGTGCCATCAGTCGTGAGCTGGGGATTTCCCGGAACACCGTACGCAAGTATCTCCACCTGGATGAGATGCAGATCAGCGCTACCATTGCTGACCCTTCACGCACCAAGGTGCTCGACGAGCACCGCGATTATCTGATTAATCAGTTGGGTCAGTTTCCAGCCCTGAGCGCAGTCAAGCTGGCCCGTCGCCTGAGGGAGCGCACCACCGAGCTGGCGGTGTCAGACCGGAGCATTCGCCGCTATGTGCAAGCGCTCAAGCAGCAGGTTGCCAGTGGCCAGTTGCGCTATTACGAGCCGGTCGTTGAGTCAGTGCCTGGCGTGCAGTGTCAGGTCGACCCCGGTGAGCTGCGAGGCGTCATGATTGGCGGCCTGGAGCGTGTCGTTCATTTTGTGGTGTTTGTGCTGTCCTGTTCACGGCTGATGTATGTCGGTCTGAACTTCCGGCCGCTGGATACCGAACGGTTTATCCAGATGCACGACGAGGCCTTCCGCTAC
The DNA here is from genome assembly GCF_002934345.1 of Pseudomonas sp. PONIH3. Taxonomy (NCBI): domain Bacteria; kingdom Pseudomonadati; phylum Pseudomonadota; class Gammaproteobacteria; order Pseudomonadales; family Pseudomonadaceae; genus Pseudomonas; species Pseudomonas sp. PONIH3. The sequence goes on along the minus strand of NZ_CP026386.1, from coordinate 5,197,281 downwards.
TTCGGCGGCGTCACCGAGGAGTGCATCTACGATCAGACCAAGATGGTGGTGATCAACGAGCAGTACCGTGAGCTGACGCTGAACCAGCGCTTCCACCAGTATGCGACTACCGTCGGGTACCGCATCCATGCCTGCGAGGGCTATGACCCGGAGAGCAAGGGCAAGGTGGAGGCCGGGGTCAAGTACGTCAAGCGTGACTGCTTCTACGGCGAGCACTTCCAGGACGAGGCCGCCGTCCGACAGCACCTGAATGATTGGCTCGAGACTGTCGCCAACGCACGCGTGCACGGCACGACGGGGCAGCATCCAAGAGCGCATTTCGAGGCACTGGAGCGTAGTCAGCTCAAGCCCTATCTCGTCCCGCAGAACCTGCTGCACGTGGCGCCGACAAGGGAGACCCGCAAGGTCGACAAGACCGGCTTGATCTCATGGCAGGCCAACAAGTACTCGGTACCCATGGCCTGGCAGCAAGCCCGTGTCGGTGTCAGCGCACAGGACAACCAGTTGCTGATCCATGACCTGGAGAGCGGTGAACTCATAGCCACCCATGACCTGTGCAAGGCCAAGGGCCGGATGATCAAGAACAACAACCATTACCGAGACCATGCCCAGCGCATTACCGACCTGGAGCGCGGCATCGACTCGATCCTGCCCGATGCCCTTGGGGCAACCCTGTGCCAACTGCTCAAGCGTACTTCGCCGCGTATCTACAAGGATCAGCTGGTTGCTGCACGCGACCTGCTCATGGCCCATGCGCCGGTTGATACGGCGTTGCTCGGCGAGTTGTGCGAGCGCAGTGAACTGACCGCCACCGGGCTCAAGCGCTACCTCGAAGCATGGCAGCAAGCCAAGGCGCGGGGCCGGATCATCGGCGACCATGACTATGCGCCAGAGGCCGGTAGCCAGGTTAGTCACGCCGACCTGAACGCTTATGCCCGCATTGGCCAGTCGACTGGCCACGGGGTGACCCAATGAGCCTGCTCGACAGCACTATCGCGCAGTACCGAAGCCTGCGCCTCAGCGCGACCGCGGGTGAGCTGGCCACCCTGCTGGCCAGAGCCGAAGCCAATGAACTGTCCTACCTGAGCTTCGCCCAGTCACTGGTCGAGCATGAGCTTAACGCCCGCTCCAGTAGCCGCGTAAGCCGCAACCTCAAGCAGGCGCAGTTCCCCTCGGAGAAGCATCTGGAGGCCTTCGATTACCGGCACCAGACCACCATCACCAAGCGCCAGGTCAGCACCTTGCTGGACTTCAGCTTTATCGACAACCGCGACAACCTGGTGTTCATCGGACCACCGGGTGTGGGCAAGACCCACTTGGCCATTGGGATTGGCCACAAGGCGGTTCAGGCGGGCTACAAGGTGCTGTTCCGCACGGCTCTGGCGTTGGTCGAGGATCTGGAGCTGGCGGAAATGAAGGGCGAGCTGAAGAAGCGCCTTAATCAGCTGAGCAAATACGACGTGCTGATCATCGATGAGCTGGGCTACCTGCCGATGACGCGCCAAGCCCGGTACAACCTGTTCCAGTTAATCAACAACCTGTACGAGTACCGCTCGGTCATCCTGACCACCAACAAGGACTTCACCAGCTGGGGCGAGTTCTTCCATGACGACAACGTGGCCGTGCCCATCATCGACCGCGTGATCCACCATTCACACATCTTTATGCTGGGAGGTGAGAGCTATCGTTTGAAGCAGAAAACCGGCGGTTAGCGGTGAGCAAGTGGGTCAATTCTATTGGCCAAAAGTGGGTCAAAATTAATGGCCATTGACACCTGAACTATCGCGCACTTAGAAGCAAGATCAAGAGCAGATCAAGAGCAGATCAAGAGCAGATCAAGAGCAGATATGTTGGTTTTGTTAGTGGCTGTAATGTTGTTCTTCATTGCCCCGCGATGTTGATCTAGAGTTCCCACGATGGCAACTAGCGACTAGCTGCGTTAGTGCAGGCGCCGCCCGTAACTTCGCGACTTCAGGAGGCCGAACGGAGGTCTTGCGGAGGGAGGTGACGGGCATGGATGCCCGTCAAGCGCTGCGCCCCAGGATGGGGCGTTCAGCGCGGTCCTCCCGGGAGCAAGGCCGGAGTGAGGGAACCCGGAGCGAAGCGGAGGGCCGGATGAATGGAGCGCAACGGCTTTGCTTACTTTGGCCAAGACCAATCTATGGTCACCCCATTTTTTGCAATACTGTTCATCAGATGGAATGGATGGCTTGCTTCAATCTATCCGGCGTCTATTGGGCTCGTATCCCGCGCCACGATGAGCATTCGCGCCTGGCGATCCTAATAAAGTAAGCGGCTTCCAAGAGCCAATTGGTCGTTCAGGATCATCGCCAGGCCGATCGGCCGTTTATTTCATCTGTTGTTCAGCTATCGCAAAACCTGATGGTGAAACACGGTGCAGCACTACGGGGTCAGGCGTTCATGGCGTCTGGCTCCGTTTTGTATTGCGTATGCCGAGTGGTAATGGCCCACGCAATGCGTGCCAGTTTGTTGGCCAACGCGCAGGCCACCACATTGGAGTGACGTCGCGCGAGCAGTGAACACACCCAATCGGCCAATGGGCCTTTCTGGTACTTCAAACGCATCAGGTAAACCCGTGCGCACTGCACCAACAAGCGTCGAAGGTTCTTGTCGCCGCGCTTGCTGATCCCCAGCAAAGCTGGCCTACCACCAGTGCTGTACTGGCGGGGCACCAGACCTACAGAGGCAGCAAAGTCCCGGCTACTGCCGTATTGCTGCGCGTCACCCATTTCCACAGCCAGCAGGCTGGCGGTGATCGGCCCGACACACGGGATAGTCAGCAAACGGCTACCTAGATCATCGTCAGCCAGCTGGCTCGCCAGCTCTTCGTCCAACACCTTGATCTGCTCGCTCAGGTAGACGAAATGCTCATGCAGGCGCTGCAGCAGTGCAACGAGACGTACAGGCAGGTCGTGCTCTTCAAGCACTGAAGCGAGGCGTTTGATTACCGCCAGTCCGGTCGGCAGGCTCACACCGAACTCGAGCAGGAACCCATGCATCTGGTTCACCGTCTTGGTTCGGTCGCGGATCAATGACTCACGCATCCGATGAGAAACAGAGAGTGTTTGCTGCTCAGGCGATTTTGGCGTCACAAAGCGCATGGAAGGTCGGGAAGCGGCTTCGCAGATGGCTTGCGCATCAACGAAGTCGTTTTTGTTGCTCTTGACGAAAGGCCTAACGAACTGGGGAGAGATCAGCTTGGCTTCATGCCCCATCGCTTTGATTTCTCGGGCCAGGCAGTGCGAGCCGGCACAGGCCTCCATCACCACCGTGCAAAGAGGATGATTGGCCAGAAACCGCATCATCTGCGGCCTTGAACACTTCTTGCGCGATACCTCTTTGCCGAACTTGTCTTGGGCATGCAGGTGGAAGACATGTTTGCCGATGTCGATGCCGATCAGTGTCACGTTGTTCATGATGACGGTCTCCGAAGAAAAAACACCCTGCGAAAGCGTACGCCTCGCAGGGTGCCGGGGTGACCATCTCATTAAGTAAGCCGCCGTAAGGGCGGAAAGGTGAATAAGCGTCGACATCGCAAATGAATGCGCATACAACTTTCAACACCAACTAGCCAACTAACCAAACAACCAAACAACCAAACAACCAAACAACCAAACAACCAAACAACCAAACAACCAAACAACCAAACAGCCAAACAGCCAAACAGCCAAACAACCAAACAACCAAACAACACTACCCCAGAAAAACTCAAAGCCGCTGAAGAATCAACTCCCCCGAGGCCCCAGCCAACCCAGGCTGCCCGGCCTGCCCAGGCCGCCCATTCCCCCCCGCATCGGTCCGATAAACCAGACACCCCTTACTGACCCCACCCGCCCCGGCCTTCCCCGCAGCCCCCGCCTTACCAGGCGCACCACCATCAAGCCGCACCACAATCCGCTCCTGCGCAAACCCTTCAGGCACCGCCAGACGAACTCGCCCACCGGGAGCCCCATCATGCCCGTTGCCACCATCATCACCATTCGCCCCACGACTGGCCTGCCCCCAGGTGCAGCCCCCCGGCTTGCCATTGGCGCCGTCGAGCCCGACATACCCCGGCGCCCCAGCCCCGCCCCGGGCGTCGATCGATAGCCGCTCCGCCTCCAACGCCTGCAGCCGCAGATCCAGGTTACGCCCCGGCCGCGCGGGCCGCTCGTAGCTTCCGGGCGCCCCTGGCGCACTGAATTCGCTACCCTCGCCCAGCCGAGCCGTCAACGCCTCGATGCGCAGGTCGCGCTCGGCCGGCGCGATGGCGATGCGCGCATCGCGCCCCAGTTCGAGCCGGTCGATCTTCAGTTCGGTAAGGCTGGCTGGTAGCAACAAGGTCGCCGAGTCGGCCACCCGCAGGTGCTCCAGATGCACGCTAGCCGCCTTGTTCGGCAGTCGCAGCATGGAATGGGGAGCAACCTCCAGGCTTTCGGCCTGGGCCAAGGGTGTAGCCATTACAGCCAGCAAAATCAGTTTACGCATGGCTCGGCGCCTCCTGCGACCGGGGAATGGACATGACATGGAAGATGCCGGTCAACAGAATCTGCAGGCGGTCGAACCAGCGGTGGCTGCGCCCGCGCAGGCTGCCGTTGAAGAACAGCACCTCGAGCACATGCAGCGACAGCACGACGATACCTGCGGCATTGATCAGCAGATTGAGCGGCAATGGCTGCGGCATGAACTGGTTGAACAGCACCACACCCCAGAATGCCACCGTCAGAGCCTTGCCCAGGCCCAGGATGAACTTCATACCCCGCCCCCATGATTTATTGTTATGCCGAAGCGGTTCGTTCGAGCGGACCGCGTCGGCAACAGTAACCCTACTGCCGGGGCATGCGCCAGAGGGGTCAGTTCAGGTGGAGTTCCACCCGTCGGTTGCGCGAGCGACCTTCGTCGGTGTCGTTGTCAGCCACCGGCTCACTCTCGCCACGGCCCTGGCTGGTCACCTTGTTCGGCGCCAGGCCCTGGCTGATCAGGTACTCCGCAACACCGCTGGCACGGCGCTCGGACAGGCGTTGGTTGTAACTGTCGGAGCCCACGCTGTCAGTGAAACCGATCACCTTGACACTGGCCACACTGGGATCGTTGAGCTTGGGCAGCAAGCCCTGCAGGCGCTGCTGGGCACCCTGGGTGAGTTCGGCGGAGTCGAAGGCGAACAGCACCTGGCCCTGATCATCCAGCGTGATCACCTCTGGGGTCGCCGCAGGCTCTGGCTGCGGTGCGGTGGCTGGATATTGCGGCAACGGGCAGCCCATATGGTTGACCTGGGTACCAGCCGGGGTATCCGGGCAACGGTCGCGGCGGTCGAAAACGCCATCGCCATCCTCGTCGCCATCCTGGGCATAACAAATCAACCCACCGGCAATCGCACCGGCAACGCCGGCACCAGCCGCCCAGCTGGAACTTTCGATGGCGCCCAGGCCGCCACCGACCAAACCGCCAAGCAGGCTGCAGATGGGCCATGTCCTTTGATTGAGGGGCGCGCTGCCATCGCTGTGGGTGGCGCAGCCTGCCAGCAGGCTCGTGGCCACCACCAACGGCAGTGCCGCTTTCGACAATACACGCATGGTGAATGCTCCTGTGTCACCGGCCGCTACCGGTCACACAGGAGTAAAGACGTGCCCACGCCACTTCTCAAGGCGCGGGCACATCGCCGTCAACGCTGGATCTTGATCTCGGTTCGACGGTTCATGGCACGCCCATCGGCGGTGGCGTTGTCGGCGACCGGCTGCGTTTCACCCGCCCCCACCACCGAGACGAAGCTGGCGCGCGGTACACCGCTTTCGACCAGGTAGTTGGTCACCGACTGGGCGCGGCGCTCAGAGAGCTTCTGGTTGTAGCTGTCGGAGCCAACGCTGTCGGTGTGACCGGAAACGCTCAGTCGCGCGCTCGGGGCTTCCTGCTTGAGGCGCGTGGCGATGGTGTTCAGGCGCTCTTTGTCGGTGGCCGTCAGGCGTGCCGAGTCAAACTCGAAATGCACGTCACGGATGACGATGACTTCTTCCTTCTGTACCACGACCTCCTCGACCACCGGCGCCGGCTCCGGCGGGCAGCCATTGGCGTCGACCTGCACGCCGCGCGGGGTGCCCGGGCACTTGTCGCGGCTGTCCGGGACGCCATCGCCGTCTTCGTCACCGTCACCATGGGCCCAGCAGTAACCCGCCGCCAGGCCGCCACCGAGCAAGGCGCCCCAGCCAGCCCAGCTGGAGCTCTCGATCGCGCCCAGGGCCGCGCCGCCAACGCCCCCGACGGCAGCACACTTCGGCCAGTCGGTTTTCTGCAAACCTGCACAACCAGTCAACACACTGGTGAGCAAAACCAGGGGTATCGCTGTGCGTACTATGCTCATCTTGTTGCTTCTCCTAGGGGGAATCGGTAGAAAACCGATGCTCTGGGAGTAAAGACCGGCGCTTCCCGCTCTGCCAACAATAAGCCACGCCGCAGCGGCGCGCCCCTTTGCCCGCTGGCCTGGGACCGTTAGTCTTGAGCGACCTGAACGAGGAATGGCAATGACCGAAGCTTTCTCCCAACGCACGCCCCAGCAGGCACTGGCCGCCCTGCTGGAGCGCTTCACCCCGCGCCACTTGCTGCTGGTGGGCAGCCGCTTCCCGGCTCTGGAAGCCTTCGCCGCCGCCCATCCCGATACCCATATCGAAGCCACCGCACCCGGCCCGCTGCCCGCCGAACAGGCCGCCCGGCGCTTCGACCTGGCGGTGCTGGTCGATTGCCTGGAGCACCTGCCCAAACGCACCGGCCTGGAGCTGCTGGGCGGCATTCGCAACCTCAACGCCAGCCGCGTCGCGGTGCTGGCCGACCTGACCGCCTGCGGCTGGCAGGCCACCGACTTTTACTCGCTGGCGCTCTCGGCCAGCGAGCAGTTCCAGCGCGATGACCAGGTGTTGAGCCTGTTCACTTATGATCTGCATGACTACAAGCAGGTCCCGGACTGGCTCAATGCCAAGTTCTGGGCCAACCCAGAAAACTTCGGCAAGTACTGGTGGTGAACGAATGAGTGTCTCGATCTGCCCCTGCGGCAGTGGCAACCTGCTCGATACCTGCTGCGGGCACTATCACAGTGGAACACCAGCGCCGGATGCCCAGACGCTGATGCGTTCACGCTACAGCGCCTATGTGCTGGGCCTGGTGGATTATCTGGTGGCCACCACCCTGCCAGCACAGCAACCGGGCCTGGACCGCGCCGCCATGGCGGCCTGGAGCGCGCAGAGCACTTGGCTAGGCCTGGAGGTGGAGGGCGCCGAGGTGCTGGGCGGGCAGCCCGAGCATGCCTTCGTCACGTTCACCGCGCGCTGGCACGACCTCGAGGGCGATCACCAGCACCGCGAGCGCTCGGCATTCGTCCAGCATGCCGGACGCTGGTACTTCATCGACCCGACCGCGCCCCTCAAGGCCGGACGCAACGACCCCTGCCCCTGTGCCAGCGGGCAGAAGTTCAAGAAATGCTGCGCCAGTTACTTCGGTAGTTGAGCATGCGCACCCTGGCCCGCCTGCTCTCGCTCAGCCTGCTGCTGTGCGGGTTGGCGGGCTGCGTCAGCTGGGGCAGTGATCCCTGGCGCGAACCACAGTTGCACCTGCTTGAGGTGGAACCGGTGAAGGTGCGCCTGCACCAGCAGGAGTTCGTTCTGCACCTGCGGGTCGACAACCCCAATGACAGCCGCCTGTTCATCCGCCACCTGGCCTATTCTGTACGCTTGGGCGACCTGTTGCTGGCCGAAGACGAGGCCAGCCTGTGGCGCAGCGTTGGCGGCCATGCCCGGCGCACCTTCAAGGTCACCGTGCGGACCAATCTCTGGCAGCACCTCAAGCCTCTGGCAAAGCTGCTCAAGAGCGGGCAACCCGTGCAGTATCAACTGCGTGGCGAGCTGGCCACCGGACTGTTCGTGCATCGGGACCTGCACTTGAGGCAAAGGGGTGAGATAATCCCCGGCGATCTTAAACCGGAGTAACGCTGCAATGACCCAACAACCCCATGTCCATGGCCCCGACTGCGATCACGATCACGGTCACGACCATCACCACGACCACGGCCATGTGCACGGCCCGCACTGCAACCACGGCCACCAGGAGCCGGTGCGCAACGCCCTGAAGGACGTCGGCCGCAACGACCCTTGCCCATGCGGCAGCGAGAAGAAATTCAAGAAGTGCCACGGCGCCTGATCAACGTCAGCGCACGTGTTCAGGGCCAAGCCCACTCCCAGGCAAACCGTCGTGGGAACGGGCTTGGCCCATGATCAACCCGCTCCAGCATGACCACTGGTAAATAAAGCTCCCCGGCACCTTGCACGGCGACTGCGCGCTCACTACCTTAGCGCCTTTCAGAACCCCGCCACGCCCTGCAGGAATCCAGCCATGGCCGCCCCCGTCCTTCCACCCTTCCCCCTCCGCCTCGGCAGTGCTGCCGCGTTGCTTGGCCTGCTCGCGCTGGGCGGCTGCCAGATGGGTGGCTACCAGGACAGCGTCCTGCCCTACAGCGGCGTGCAACCGCTCAAGGGCCTGGCGCAGAACGTCTCGGTACGGCGTAACGCCATGGGCGCGCCGCTGATCGAAAGCAGCAACTTCCATGATGCGCTGTTCAGCCTGGGCTACCTGCATGCCGGGGATCGCATCGAGCAGATGGTCGCCATGCGCCTGCTGGCCCAGGGGCGCCTGGCCGAGCTGGCGGGAGCCGACGCCCTGGAGATCGACCGGCTGATGCGCGCGGCCAACCTCAAGCAGGGTGCCAGCCAGCTGTATGCCGATGCCTCGCCGCGCCTGAAGCGCTTCTTCGAAGTCTATGCCCGCGGGGTCAACGCCTACCTGTTCCGCTATCGCGACAAGTTACCGGGCGAACTCGCTCGCAGCGGTTATCGCCCGGAATACTGGAAACCCGAGGATTCGGCGCTGATCTTCAGCCTCTACGCCTTCAGCCAGTCGGTGAACCTGCAGGAGGAACTGTCGGCATTGACCCTGGCGCAGAAGGTCGGTGCCGACAAGCTGGCCTGGCTGCTGCCCGGCGCTCCGGACGAGCCCCTGGCCGAAAGCGAAGTCGACAAGCTCAAGGGCCTGAACCTGGCCAGCCAGCTGCCGGGCCTGGGCGCGCTCGCCGCCACTGGCCAGCAATTGGCCGACCTCGGCCTGCTGGGCGTGCCCGGCTCGAGCAACCTGGCCCTGTCGCCCCAGCGCAGCCGTGCCGGCAAGAGCCTGCTGGCCAGCGACAGCCGCGCTGCCTGGGCACTGAGCCCGGTGCAGATCCACACCGGCAAGTATCAGGTCGCCGGCCTGTCGCTGCCGGGGCTGCCGATCGTACTGGCAGGCTACAACGGCAAGCTGGCCTGGAGCAGCAGCGCGGTGATGGCCGACAACCAGGACCTGTTCCTCGAGCAGGTGCGCTGCCAGGGCCCCCAGCTGACCTACCTCGCCGACGGCAAGTGGCAACCGGCGCGTGCCCGCAACGAGACCTTCTTCGTTCGCGGCCAGCGCCCTCAGCGCGAGGTGATGTACGACACCCGCCACGGCACCCTGTTGCCGGGGCATGGCAGCCTGGCCCTGGCCCTGCATCTACCGCAGCTCAAGGATGATCGCAGTCTAGATGCGCTGTTCGACCTGACCCGCGCGCAAAACATCGAGCGTGCTTTCGACAGCACCCGCGAGGTCGGTGCGGCAGCGCTGAACTTCGTGTTCGCCGAGCCCCAGCATATCGGTTGGCAGGTCAGCGGACGCTATCCCAACCGCCGCGAAGGCCAGGGCCTGCTGCCCTCGCCAGGCTGGGACGGGCGCTACGACTGGGATGGCTACGCCGACGCGATGCTGCACCCCTACGATCAGGATCCGCCCGCCGGCTTCATCGGCCACGCCAACCAGCGCAGCCTGCCCAAAGGCTACGGCATGCAGCTGTCGAGCAGTTGGTACTACCCCGAGCGTGCCGAACGCCTGGCCCAGTTGGCCGGCAACGGTCGTCACGACAGCCGCAGCCTGATGGCCCTGCAAAACGATCAGGTGACACTGCTGGCCGACAAGCTCAAGCAGATGTTCGACGCCCCCGGCATGGCCCAGCCGCTCAAGCAGGCCATCGACGCCCTGCCTGGCGCCCAGCGCGACAAGGCTCGCGATGCGCTGGCGCGGCTAAAGGCCTTCGATGGCCGGCTAAGCCCGGTGTCGGCCGATGCCGCCTTGTACGAACTGTTCCTCCAGGCAGTCACTCGCCAGACCTTCCTCGATGAACTGGGCCCGGAATCCAGCCCGGCATGGCAAGCGTTCATCGGCAATGCCAAGCTTTCCTACTCCGCCCAGGCCGACCACCTGCTGGGGCGCGAGGACAGCCCGTTCTGGGACGATCGCGGCACGCCGCAAAAAGAAGACAAGCCGGCCATCCTCGCCCGCAGCCTGGCTGCGGCGGTGGATGCCGGCACCACACAACTCGGCGCCGACCGCCGTGCCTGGCAGTGGGGCAAGCTGCATCAGTACCGCTGGCCGGCACCGGCCTATCACGGCCTGGGCGACAAGCTCGAGCGCGCGCCCCTGGCGGCGGGTGGCGACTTCAGCACCCTGGCCCTGACGCCCTATGCCTGGGGGAGCAGCTTCGACACCCAACTGCCGGCCTCGGCGCGGATGATCGTCGATTTTGGGCAGACCGAACCGCTGCAGGTGCTGACCAGCAATGGCCAGTCCGGCAATCCGGCCAGCCACCATTACAGCGATGGGCTCGATGCCTGGTTCAAGGGCCGCTTCACCAGCCTGCCGCTGCAACCGCAGAATTTTGCCCGGGCCTACGGTAGCCAGCGGTTGACGCTGGTGCCTGGCAAATAGGCCTTTGGCCCCACGGAAGTAGCTTCCTGGCGCAGCATCTGCGCCAGGAAGGAACCTCTCGGATCATCTTAAGGCAGCTACCACCGCGAGTTCTATGCGTTGTCCCAATACATGCAAGGCATGCTCGACCTGCTCGATCTTGGAGCGATGCAGCAAATCAACCAGCCGGTCCACCTGCGGCCGATTAACGCCAAGCCGTCGGGCCATTTCGGTCTTGGTCACGTTCTGAGAGACCATGGTGTTCCACAGCGCCGCCTTGGCCGCGGTCAGCGCCGGCAACCTGACAATGGCCTCGGCTGACTGCACTGGTGTCGGCAACGGAATGGCTGCCCGACGCTCCACGTACAGGGAAAGCGCTGACTCCAGGGCATCCACTGCATCGAACAATGCTTCATCGAGCGTATCGCCCGCACTGGCCATCTCAGGTATATCCGGACAACTGATCCAGACACTGCCTGTATCACGGTGCACGTTTACCGGATAGTCGAAATTCATTTGGAAACCTCGTTGCGTGGTCAGTCGCTCAGTCCAAGATCCTTGAGGATCTTCTTCCTCAGCCCCTCCCCTATTTCCTTGGCGCCGTGGTCGGGGAAGATGGTTTGTCGATTGCCCAGGTAAACCTTGAAATGGCTGCCTTTGGCAGGAACGAAGGTGGCTCCCTGAGAACGCAGCCATCGACGTAGTTCGCTGTACTTCATGCATGCACCAGGAGAAAAATGCAGCAAACAGGTTGCACTCGCAACATATTTGTTGCGCAGCGCGATGAAGCATCAGTAGACAGCACCTGCGGGTTCGGCATGTCCTCATTTCAGGTAGTCCATATCCGAGCTCCACCGTCCGCCCGGCCGATATGAATAGTGCGCCAACGCCGAAGTTATGCTTCTATCCTTGATCCCGGCCCTTGCCGCACAGCGCTCACATCAGGACCACCATGCACCACTCGACCCACGACCTGCTCTCCCCTGTCCCGGGTATCGCCCGCCAGTTGCACAGCTTCCATTTCGGCCCACGTGGCGCCGGCAAGGTGTACATCCAGGCCTCGCTGCATGCCGACGAGCTGCCGGGCATGCTGGTGGCCTGGCACCTAAAGCAGCGGCTTGCGGACATGGAGCAGCAGGGGCGGTTGCGCAAGGAGGTCATCCTGGTGCCGGTGGCCAACCCGGTCGGCCTCGAGCAGGTGTTGCTGGACGCGCCCCTGGGGCGCTTCGAGCTGCAAAGCGGCGAGAACTTCAACCGCAGGTTCGTCGACCTGTCGGACAACATTGGTGACCAGATCGAAGGCCACCTCTCCCAAGACCCGTCGCACAACCTGGCGTTGATCCGTGAATACCTGCGCCGGGGCCTGGATGCCCACCCCGCGCACACGCCGCTGCAGTCCCAGCGCCTGACCCTGCAGCGCCTGGCCTGCGACGCCGACATGGTGCTCGACCTGCATTGCGACTTCGAAGCCGTCGAGCACCTGTACACCACGCCCGAGGCCTGGCCCGAGGTCGAACCGCTGGCACGCTACCTGGGCGTCCAGGCCAGCCTGCTGGCCACCGACTCGGGCGGACAATCGTTCGATGAGTGTTTCAGCCTGGTGTGGTGGCAGTTGCAGCAGCGCTTCGGCAAACGCTTCCCGATCCCCCAAGGCAGTTTTTCGGTGACCATCGAGTTGCGCGGCCAGGCCGATGTCAGCCACGCCCTGGCCATCCAGGACTGCCAGGCGATCCTCGACTTCCTGACCCACGCCGGGGTCATCGAAGGGCAGCCTGCCCCGTTGCCGGCGCTGCGTCATCCGGCCACGCCACTGGCAGCGGTGGAGCCGGTCATGGCACCGCTTGGCGGGTTGCTGGTGTTCCATGCCAGCCCCGGCCAGTACCTGCAAGCCGGGACACTGATCGCCGAGGTCATCGACCCGCTCAACGACCGGGTCACTCCCTTGCGCAATAGCCAGGCGGGGCTGCTCTATGCCCGCAGCATCCGGCGCATGGCCACGGCGGGCATGGTGGTCGCCCATGTGGCAGGCGAGCAGGTCTGTCGCAGCGGTTACCTGCTGGGCAACTGAGCGGCGTCAAGCCACGGGAGCGGGAGGCGGCTCATCCGGCAAGGTCGGTTCGCCCGGCTCCATCGGTGGCTGCTCGCCAGGCTGTGGCGGCTGGGGGGTGTCGGGATCAGGCTGGTGAGGCACGCCGCCAGCGCGCATGGGCAGTGGCGTGTGTATCGGCGGATGGGCCAGCAGCGACCAGGCCAGCAATCCGATCTGGTTCGGCTGCAGGACGGCCAGCTTGGCACTGATTGCGGGGTCAATTTTCATGGAAGGCTCCTGACGAGAGCCGGCGCACGTCATGCGCGCCGGAACTGTTCACTCGTTGGAGTGCCAGGCGCGGAAACAATTCCCGCGCTTTGTCGGCTCAGGTGCGCGGCAAGGTGACGCCGCGCTGGCCCTGATACTTGCCACCACGATCCTTGTACGACACTTCGCACTCCTCGTCGGACTGCAGGAACAGCATCTGCGCCACGCCTTCGTTGGCGTAGATCTTCGCCGGCAACGTGGTGGTGTTGGAGAACTCCAGCGTCACATGACCTTCCCACTCGGGCTCGAGCGGGGTGACGTTGACGATGATGCCGCAGCGGGCGTAGGTGCTCTTGCCCAGGCAGATGGTCAGCACGTCACGCGGGATGCGGAAGTACTCGACGGTGCGGGCCAGGGCAAAGGAGTTTGGCGGGATGATGCACACGTCACTCTTGATGTCGACGAAGCTGCCGGCGTCGAAGTTCTTCGGGTCCACGGTGGCCGAGTTGATGTTGGTGAACACCTTGAATTCGTCGGCGCAGCGTACGTCGTAGCCGTAGCTGGAGACGCCGAAGGAGATGACCCGGCTGTCGTGCTCGCCGCGCACCTGGCGCTCGACGAACGGTTCGATCATGCCGTGTTCCTGCGCCATGCGGCGAATCCACTTGTCCGATTTGATGCTCATGGCGGGGTGTCCTGAAGAGTGCAAGGTGAAAAACGAGAAGCGCATCTTACCGGTCCCGGCGCGCGGGTTAAAGTTTCCTTGCCCATCCCGCGCCAGACGGGGCCTGCACCGGCCGCCGATCCGAAATTCATCAAAGCGCTCCTTGACCATTGGCAGGTCGTGGAAAGTGGGTTAAGGTGGCGCCACTGTGCTGCACGTGACACCGAGAATCTCTAGTTTGATGCACGATTATCATCGGCCCATCGCTGAATTTTCTGCTCTCTTTGCACTCAGTCCCGGCCAGGGTTTTTCCTGACCGTAATCAACTTTGTCCAAGGAGACAGAAACATGTCCAACCGTCAAAACGGTACCGTCAAGTGGTTCAACGATGAGAAAGGCTACGGCTTCATCACCCCTCAGTCGGGTGACGACCTGTTCGTGCACTTCAAAGCCATCCAAGCTGACGGCTTCAAAACCCTGAAAGAAGGCCAGGCTGTTACTTTCGTCGCTACCCGCGGCCAGAAAGGCATGCAGGCTGAAGAAGTTCAGATCGCCTAAGTCGATCTCGCTTCCTCGCTTTCAAAAAAAACCCGCCATTGGCGGGTTTTTTTGTGCCTGAGCGAATGGTCAGAAGCGATCGGGGGAGCGAGCTTGCCCGCACCCACATGACTGCCTGAACCTCAATCCTCGCTGATGGTGATGCTCGGCATCGCCGGCGCCGCCGCTTCCTGCAGCACGATCCGCGCCCCCACCTGCCGCGCCAGCTCCTGGTAGACCATGGCGATCTGGCTTTCCGGCTCGGCAATCGCGGTCGGCTTGCCACTGTCGGCCTGCTCGCGGATAAGCATCGACAACGGCAACGATGCCAGCAGTTCGACACCGTACTGGGCCGCCAGCTTCTCGCCGCCGCCTTCACCAAACAGGTGCTCGGCATGGCCGCAGTTTGAGCAGATGTGCACCGCCATGTTCTCTACCACGCCCAGCACCGGGATGTTGACCTTGCGGAACATTTCCACGCCCTTCTTGGCATCCAGCAGCGCCAGATCCTGCGGGGTGGTGACGATGACGGAGCCCGCCACCGGCACCTTCTGCGCCAGGGTGAGCTGGATATCGCCGGTGCCTGGCGGCATGTCGATCACCAGGTAATCGAGGTCGTCCCAGGCGGTCTGCGTCACCAGTTGCAACAACGCGCCCGAGACCATCGGGCCACGCCAGACCATGGGCGTGTTGTCGTCGGTGAGGAAGGCCATGGACATGACCTCGACACCATGGGCCTTGATCGGCACGAACCACTTCTGCTCGCGCACCTGTGGGCGTGTACCCTCGGGGATGCCGAACATCACACCCTGGCTGGGGCCATAGATGTCGGCATCGAGTATGCCCACCCGCGCCCCCTCGCGGGCCAGGGCCAGGGCCAGGTTGGCAGCGGTAGTCGACTTGCCGACCCCGCCCTTGCCCGAGGCCACGGCGACGATGTTCTTGACGTTGGCCATGGCCGGCACCTGAGCCTGGGCCTTGTGCGTAGCGATCACACAGTCAATGCCGACCGAGGCCGAAGTCACACCGTCGAGGTTCTCGATGGCGGTCTGCAGTACCTGCGCCCAGCCGCCCTTGAACAGCCCGGCGGCATAGCCCAACTGCAACTGCACATTGACTTGCCCACCCTGGATTTCGATGGCGCGCACGCAACCGGCGCTGACCGGGTCCTGGTTCAGGTAGGGGTCGGTGTACTGGCGAAGCACGCCTTCAACGGCGGCACGGGTAACGGCACTCATGGAGGCTCCCATTGGCAAACGGAATACGGAACAGGCGCCTATGCTAACCCGTCAATCGTCAGCGGATGCGTTGTTGGGGTGAAATATATTCGCCAGCCCTTTATAGTGGCCGATCACCCTCATTTTTACCCCGTAGCCAGATAAGTAGCCGAGCCACCATGTCCGAGCCACGTCAGATTCTCGTCACCAGCGCCCTGCCCTATGCCAATGGATCGATCCACCTTGGCCACATGCTCGAGTACATCCAGACGGACATGTGGGTGCGCTTCCAGAAGCTGCGCGGCAACCAGTGCATCTATGTCTGTGCCGATGATGCCCACGGTTCGGCCATCATGCTGCGTGCTGAAAAGGAAGGCATCACGCCCGAGCAACTGATCGCCAACGTCCAGGCCGAGCACAGCGCCGACTTCGCCGACTTCCTGGTCGATTTCGACAACTACCACTCCACGCACAGCGAGGAGAACCGCGAGCTGTCGAGCCTGATCTACACGCGCCTGCGCGATGCCGGGCATATCGCCACCCGTTCGGTCACCCAGTATTTCGACCCTGAAAAGGGCATGTTCCTCGCCGACCGCTTCATCAAGGGCACCTGCCCCAAGTGCGCAGCCGAGGACCAATACGGCGACAACTGCGAAAAATGCGGCGCCACCTACGCCCCGACCGAGCTGAAGAATCCCAAGTCGGCCATCTCCGGCGCTACCCCGGTACTGCGTGATTCCCAGCACTTCTTCTTCAAGCTGCCCGACTTCCAGGCCATGCTGCAACAGTGGACCCGCAGCGGTACCCTGCAGGACGCCGTGGCCAACAAGCTCGCCGAGTGGCTGGACTCCGGCCTGCAGGAATGGGACATCTCCCGCGACGCTCCGTACTTCGGTTTCGAGATCCCGGGCGAGCCAGGCAAGTACTTTTATGTCTGGCTGGACGCGCCAATCGGCTACATGGCCAGCTTCAAGAACCTCTGCGCGCGCCGACCGGAACTGGACTTCGACGCGTTCTGGAAAGAAGACTCCACGGCCGAGCTGTATCACTTCATCGGCAAGGACATCGTCAACTTCCACGCCCTGTTCTGGCCGGCCATGCTCGAAGGCGCGGGCCTGCGCAAGCCGACCGCGGTCAACGTGCACGGCTACCTGACCGTCAACGGCGCGAAGATGTCCAAGTCGCGCGGGACCTTCATCAAGGCGCGCACCTACCTCGACCATCTGCAGCCGGAGTACCTGCGCTACTACTACGCCGCCAAACTGGGCCGCGGTGTCGACGACCTCGACCTGAACCTCGAAGACTTCGTGCAAAAGGTCAATTCCGACCTGGTCGGCAAGGTGGTCAACATCGCCAGCCGCTGCGCCGGTTTCATCCACAAGGGCAATGACGGCGTAATGGTCGCCGGTGACGCCGCGCCAGAGCTGACCGAAGCCTTCCTCGCGGCAGCCCCGTCGATTGCCGAGGCCTATGAAGCCCGCGATTTCGGGCGCGCCATGCGCGAGATCATGGCCCTGGCCGACCGTGCCAACGCCTGGATCGCCGACAAGGCCCCGTGGTCGCTGGCCAAGCAGGAAGGCAAGCAGGACGAGGTGCAGGCCATCTGCGCCCAGGGCGTCAATCTGTTCCGCCAGTTGGTGATCTACCTCAAGCCGGTCCTGCCGGTGCTGGCCGCCGACGCCGAGGCCTTCCTCAATGTCGCGCCGCTGACCTGGAACGACCACCAGTCGCGCCTGGAAAACCACCAACTCAACCCGTTCAAGGCGCTGATGAGCCGCATCGAACCGGCCAAGGTCGAAGCCATGATCGCCGCCAGCAAGGAAGACCTGCTGGCCGCCGAGGCCAAGACCGCCCCGGCGGGCAATGGCGAGCTGGCCAAGGACCCGCTGTCGGCCGAAATCGAGTTCGACACCTTCGCCGCAGTCGACCTGCGCGTGGCGCTGATCGTCAAGGCCGAAGCCGTGCCGGGTGCAGACAAGCTGCTGCAATTGACCCTGGACATCGGTGACGAGCGTCGCAATGTGTTCTCGGGTATCAAGTCGGCCTACCCGGATCCGTCCCAGCTGGAAGGCCGTCTGACCATGATGGTGGCCAACCTCAAGCCACGGAAGATGCGCTTCGGCGTTTCCGAGGGCATGGTCATGGCAGCCGGTCCGGGCGGCGAGGAAATCTACCTGCTCAGCCCTGACAGCGGTGCCAAGCCAGGCCAGCGCATCAAGTAACCGCCTTAAGTAACTACCATGCCCCGGCCACCTGGCCGGGGCATTTGCATCTGCCACCCGCTGCCGGATAATGGCGCCATCCTCCCGCCGTCGGCATCCCCATGAGTGACTACGTTCTGGTCCTGGTCAGCGCCGCGCTGGTCAATCACCTGGTCCTGCAGGCAGAACCGGGCGAGCGAGCGCGCCTGCATGCGCTGGGGCTGTGCAGCGCACTGCTGATCCTCCTGGCACTGCCAGTCGGGGCATGGATCTACCAGCAACTGCTCGTGCCATCACAGTTGCAGGACCTGCAGTTGTTGCTCTTCCTGCCGCTGCTGGCGGCGTTGGCCTGGGCGCTGCCGAACCTGCTGCAACGCCTGCGGCCAGACTGGCCAACACAAGGCCTGCCGAGTCTGCTGAGCGCTAATGCCGTGGTGCTAGGCTTGCTGGTGCAACTGTCCAATGCCGAAATGTACGGCTGGCGCCTGCTGGCGTGGCCACTTGTTACCGCTTTGGGCTTCTGGCTCGCGCTGATGTTGTATGCGGACCTGGACATGCGCAGCCGCCAAGCCGAGGTACCCACGGCATTACGCGGCCTGCCTATCCAACTGATCGGTGCCGGGCTTATGGCCATGGCTTTTTCGGGACTCAATGGGCTCTTCGCACAATGAGCCTGACTCTTAACACCGGCGTCTTGCTGCCGGCATTTCAAAACGCCGCCCGACACTACTTCGAGGAACTGCCGCCCCATGCCGCCATCTGATCCGCGCCTGCGCAGCGCCATGCAACTGGTGCTGCTGGCCTGTGTCCCGGGGCTGCTCGCGCTGTTCTGGCTGCATGGCTGGGGCGTGCTGATCAACCTGCTGCTGAGCAGTTGCGCGGCGCTGGCCACCGAGGCCGTGCTGCTGAGCTGGCGCAAGCTGCCGGTGGCCTCGACCCTGGGCGATGGCAGCGCGCTGGTCACCGCCGTTCTGCTGGCTGCGGCCCTGCCCATTCAGGCACCCTGGTGGTTGCCGGTAATTGCAGCCTGTGTCGCCATTGGCCTGGGCAAACAGGCCTTCGGTGGAGTGGGACGCAACCTGTTCAACCCGGCCATGGCGGGCTACGTGTTCGTACTGCTGAGCTTCCCCCTGCAAATGAACCACTGGCCCGCCCAAGCACCCGGATTGCTTGAGAGCCTGAACCTGAGCCTGGGTACCGGCGATCGCATCGATGCCTGGGCCAGCCCCACGGTGCTCGACGTACTGCGCCACAACCGCAGCCTGACCATCGACGAACTGTTTGCCAGCCATTCGGCCTTTGGCCACCTCGGTGGACGTGCAAGCGAATGGGTCAACCTCGCCTTTCTGCTCGGCGGGTTGTTCCTGATGCAACGCAAGGTCTTCGGCTGGCATGCGCCGGTCGGCCTGCTCGGCGCCTTGTTCCTGTTCAGCCTGGTGGGTTGGAATGGCTCCGGCTCCGACTCCAATGGCTCACCATTGCTGCACCTGCTGTCGGGCTCGACCATGCTGGCCGCGTTCTTCATCGCCACCGAGCCAGTATCCGGTTGCCGACAGCCATTGGCCCGCCTGCTGTTCGGTGCCGGCGCCGGCATGCTGATCTACCTGATCCGTACGTGGGGCAGCTTTGCCGACGGCACGGCATTCGCGATCTTGCTGATGAACCTTGCCGCACCGTCCCTGGATCGCTGGGCGCAACGCCGCCAAGAGGCCTGCCTGTGAATGCCCGTTGGTGCAGCGCTGCCTGCCTTCTGCTGCTGGCACTCCTGGCCGTCGCCACGACACTGGCCTGGCAACGCTTCACTGCCGAACCGATTGCACAAGCATCGCGCCAGTGGCAGGAACGGCAATGGCTGGCGGTGCTGCCGCCGGGCAGCTACGACAACCAGCCCTTGCAGACACCCTTGGCACTGGCAGATACCAGCCTGCGCCACAGCCGCCTGCTCGCCGGTTACCGTGCCACGCTAGGCGGCAGCCCTACCGCCATCCTGCTGCACAACAGGTTCCAGGGCTATGGCGGCGCCATCGAAATGGTCATCGCCATCGACACCCACGGTCGCCTGGCAGGCATGCGTGTACTTGAGCAACAGGAAAGCCCCGGCCTGGGCGACCAACTGGCAGACCCTGCCCGTCACTGGCTCGACCAGTTCATTGGCCGGGCACACGAAGGCACCCCGGAGCAGGCCTGGGCGATCAAGCGTGACCAGGGCGCGTTCGATCAGCTGGCCGGGGCGACGGTAACTTCCAGGGCAGTCATCGAGGCGATCCAGGATGCGCTGCGCTACTTCGACGACCACCGCCAGGCACTGCTCGACGAGGCGCGCCCATGAGCAGGTTCTGGCTAGTGATGATCAGCCTGGCACCGTTGCTCGGCGCGACCCGGACCATTGTCCAGGCTATCGCCATCAGCCTTTGCGCCTGCCTGCTGACAGGCCTGCATCAGGCGCTGATGGCACCACTGCGTAGCCACCTTGCCCAAGGCGCCAGCCTGTGGGCGAGCGCTTTACTGACCGCCACCTTGGTAACCTGTCTGCACCTGGGGCTGCGGGCGTGGGCCCTGCCCTTGGCCGAGCAACTTGCCCTCTACCCCCTGTTGCTGGCGCTGCCCTGCCTGGCATGCGAGCAGTTGCTGCCACAGACTCACCGCTACCGCCAACTGTGCCGCGGCCTGGGTGGGCTCTTGGTGGCCAGCCTTGCCCTGGGTATCTGTCGACAAGTGCTCGCCGACGATCTCGGCCTGCACATTGCCACGCTCGCTCCCGGCGCCTTGATACTGCTCGGCCTGCTGCTGGGCTTGTACAATCACCTGCGCCCATCGACCACCTCACCACGCCGTCTAGGAAGCCGTTGACCCCATGAATGCCGCCAAACGCCTGGAGATTTTTCGCAGGCTGCATGAAGACAACCCCGAACCCAAGACCGAACTGGCCTACTCCACCCCCTTCGAACTGTTGATCGCGGTGATCCTCTCGGCCCAGGCGACGGACGTCGGCGTCAACAAGGCTACCGCACGCCTGTTTCCGGTCGCCAACACGCCGCAGGCCATCCACGCCCTGGGTGTCGAAGGCCTGAGCGAGTACATCAAGACCATCGGGCTGTACAACAGCAAGGCCAGGAATGTCATCGAGACCTGTCGCCTGCTGGTCGAACTGCACGGTGGTGAAGTCCCGCAGAGCCGCGAAGCGCTGGAAGCCCTGCCCGGCGTCGGCCGCAAGACCGCCAACGTAGTGCTCAACACCGCCTTTCGCCAACTGGCCATGGCCGTCGATACGCATATATTCCGGGTCAGCAACCGCACGGGTATAGCGCCGGGCAAGACCGTTCTGGAAGTCGAAAAGAAACTGCTCAAGTTCGTGCCAAAGGACTATCTGCTCGATGCCCACCACTGGCTGATCCTGCATGGCCGCTATGTCTGCCAGGCTCGAAAACCCCGCTGTGGCAGCTGCCGAATCGAGGACCTGTGCGAATACAAGCTCAAGACCTCGGACGATTGAAGCAATAGCTGACAACAGCACAAGGCGATTGAAAAAATCTTTTTTACCCGCTCTGCGATTCCCGTTATAAGGACGGCCAATGGCCCTTTGGCTTGGAGTGACGCATGAGCACCGATAAAGAAGATCTGGCGAACGACGACGACTTCCAAAGTACGGACGACGACGCGGAGCCGCAGGCCGAACCGGCCAAGACCAACCTTAGCAAGCGCCGCACCATCGACAACATGCTCGAGGAACGGCGCCTGCAGAAGCAATTGGCCGACTTTGACTACGATCTGTAGCGCAAACGTGCAAAAGCCTCCTGAACGGAGGCTTTTTCAATAGGGGTCAGGCCAGCCCATGGCGCTGTGCGAGTTCGATCAGATCCACCAACGAGCGCGCATTCAACTTGAGGAGCAGGCGCGTCTTGTAGGTACTGACCGTCTTGTTGCTGAGGAACATGCTGTCGGCGATTTCCTTGTTGCTTTTGCCTCGTGCCAGTTGTTGCAGCACCATCATCTCCCGGCCGGAAAGCCGCTCGACCATCTCCATTTCCGTGGCGCCTCCCGTACCCGAGCGCCCCTTGTGCAATGCCTGATTGGGGAAATAGCTGTAGCCGGACAGCACGGCCTTGATGGCACTGAGCAGCTCGGTCAACTCCTGTTGCTTGCACACATAACCTGCTGCACCCGCTTGCATGCAGCGCATCGAGAAGTGCCCAGGGGCCTGGGAAGTCAGTACCAGTACCTTGCTCGCGGGGCTCGCCAGCGTCATCCGCGCAATCACTTCCAGCCCATCCAGTTTGGGGATCCCGATATCCAGAATGACAATATCCGGCAGATACTCCCGCGTCAGTTGCAGGGCGTCTACACCATTGTCACTCTCCGCCACCACTTCGTAGCCATGCCGTTCCATCAGCATGCGTACGGCCAGGCGAATGACCGGGTGATCATCCACGATCAGCACTTTATTCATGCGATTCCCATTGATACGTTATTTTTAGTTCGATAGACCACCACACCCGAGCATAACGATTATTTATGCAGCGGTTTCCCTGGTAAATTCACCGAAAGAAGCGGCCTACAATTAATGGAGATTCTTCCTACACACTGCCAATTTCACAAAATGTAATAGATAGAGGTTCGTCGCAACGAATCAGAAAGTAACAGTCGGCATAATTGGATCCAAGTGATATTGAGTCATACTTCATGCGGGAAAATTCGACTGTACATACTGGATAAATGGTAGGTGTTGAAGCTGCGCCGTGGCCTGGGAGGGAAACAAGGCACGCTTAATCCGCGGGGGAAAACGCGCTACAGATGGGCAAAGCATCACCAGGCCCTCATCATGAACCGCGACCCCATCAGTCCGTTGACCCTTATCGCTGTCTTTGCCGGCGTGATCGAAGCGTCTGCCCTGGCATCACTCCCGTTCCTCAGCGAAGACAGCCAGACCCTGTATACCTGGTTCCTGGTGGGC
This sequence comes from Pseudomonas sp. PONIH3, assembly GCF_002934345.1. Taxonomy (NCBI): domain Bacteria; kingdom Pseudomonadati; phylum Pseudomonadota; class Gammaproteobacteria; order Pseudomonadales; family Pseudomonadaceae; genus Pseudomonas; species Pseudomonas sp. PONIH3. Next base: position 5,174,627 of record NZ_CP026386.1, on the reverse strand, counting down.
TTCCCGTTTTTTCTCACCGTACTGTTCTTCCTCACCCTCAACTTCAACACTCGCTCGCTGTTTGTACCAGACAGCAATGCCAACAGTGCCGGCAAGCCTGTACGCACACCTGTGGCAGAGAGCAAAGGCGCAATGATCATCGCCATTTCCGGAGCGGACAGTCAGAAGATCATCGAAACCCATGTACTGCGAATGATCGACCGCCCACACGGGCGACAACGACGCTGGGTGCTGTATAACCTGGATACGCGCACCTGCATCCATCTCTCAGCCGCGCCCATGCCGGATGAAGAGGCCACGACCGCCACCCAGGCAAAAACCCAGGCATGAAAAAACCCGGCCTAGGCCGGGTTTTTTCTTATGCTCGAGGCGGCTTACAGCAGCGAACGACCCTTGTTGGCCGCGATGCGCATACGCAATGCATTGAGCTTGATGAAGCCTGCGGCATCAGCCTGATTGTAAGCCCCGCCGTCTTCCTCGAAGGTCGCGATGTTGGCATCGAACAGCGAATCGTCCGACTTGCGACCCACGACGGTGACATTGCCTTTGTACAGCTTCAGGCGGACAACACCATTCACGTTGAGCTGCGAGGCATCGATCATCTGCTGCAGCATCAGACGCTCCGGGCTCCACCAGTAGCCGGTGTAGATCAGGCTGGCGTACTTGGGCATCAGCTCATCCTTCAGGTGAGCGACTTCGCGATCCAGGGTGATCGACTCGATGGCGCGGTGAGCCTTGAGCATGATGGTGCCGCCCGGGGTCTCGTAACAACCGCGCGACTTCATGCCGACATAGCGGTTCTCGACGATGTCCAGGCGACCGATGCCATTGGCGCCGCCAATGCGGTTGAGGTCGGCCAGCACGGTGGCCGGGGTCTTCTCGACGCCGTCGATGGCGACGATGTCACCGTTGCGGTAGGTCAGTTCGATGTAGGTGGCCTGGTCCGGGGCGTTCTCCGGAGAGACGCTCCATTTCCACATGTCTTCCTCGTGCTCGGTCCAGGTATCTTCCAGGACACCGCCTTCGTAGGAGATGTGCAGCAGGTTGGCGTCCATCGAGTACGGCGACTTCTTCTTGCCGTGGCGCTCGATCGGAATGCCATGCTTCTCGGCGTAGTCCATCAGCTTCTCGCGGGACAGCAGGTCCCACTCACGCCATGGCGCGATGACCTTGACGCCAGGCTTGAGCGCATAGGCACCCAGTTCGAAACGCACCTGGTCGTTGCCCTTGCCGGTAGCACCGTGGGAAATGGCGTCGGCGCCGGTTTCGTTGGCGATTTCGATCAGGCGCTTGGCGATCAGCGGGCGGGCGATGGAAGTACCGAGCAGGTACTCGCCTTCGTAGACGGTGTTGGCGCGGAACATCGGGAAGACGAAATCACGCACGAACTCTTCGCGCAGGTCGTCGATGTAGATTTCTTTCACGCCCATCGCCTGGGCCTTGGCGCGGGCCGGCTCGACCTCCTCGCCCTGGCCGAGGTCAGCGGTGAAGGTCACCACTTCACAGTTGTAGGTGTCCTGCAGCCACTTGAGAATCACCGAAGTATCAAGGCCGCCGGAATACGCCAATACGACCTTTTTTACGTCCGCCATGCCATCACTCCACGGGGTTGTACGGAAAGCCGATGATTCTACCGGCCTTGCCGAAAAATTTACAATGGGGCGACAGCTTGTGACGACAAAGCGACAGGAATTGTCGAGAGCGCGACCCGCTGTCGCACTCAGGATTTCGCTGGAGCGGGCTGGGCGGAAGCGGCCGCAGGCGTCGCAGGCGCAGGTGAGGTAGCCGCGGGTGCCGGGGCCGCCGGCGCAACCGGTGGCGCCGGTTTCTCCAGCGGTTTCTCGACCGGTGTCACGCGCTCGAGCTGGATGTTCACCCGGCGGTTACGCGCCCGATTGGCGGCAGAGTTATTCTTGGCCAGCGGATAGCGCTCGCCGTGGAAGCGCACGGTGATCTGCTCTTCCGGCACGCCATGGGCCTTGAGGTAGTCGGCAACCGCCAACGCCCGTCGACGCGAGGTGTCGCGGTTGGTCAGGCGGTTGCCGCTGTTGTCGGAGTGGCCGTTGAGCTCGATGTGATTGACCGTCGGATCGGCCTTCAAATAATCGAGCAGCACATCCAGGCGCGCACGCGCCGAGCTGTCCAGTTCGATCCCGCCTCCGGGGAAACCAACCTGGGTCTGGCGGATCTGGTCATAGTTCATCGGCAGCAGCTTGGCGGCGCACAGTTGGTAGTCGCTGTAGGCCTTGGCGAAGCTGACGGGCATTACCTGCACTTGCATCGGCCGGCCACCCTCGCCCCGGTAGTTGCGCACCACCGTGCTGCGCCCATCGAGCAGGCCATTGATCAGGCGGCTGGCTTGCCCTTGGCTGGAGGTGAACAACACGCCAGTGCGGGCCATGTGCACCGCACCGAGGTTGATATCGCCCCGCCCTGGCTGCCAGGGGGCCGCGGCGGCCAGCAAGGTGGCTGACCCTGCGCCGAGGACATTGCTGTCCGAACGTAGCTGGAACGTCGGTTGTTCGCCGGCACGGCGCACGAACTCGCCGCTGCCGAAACCGTCGATCGGCTGGATCAGGCGACATTCGAACTGGTCACCCTCGACTTTCCAGGCGACGTTCTCCACGCGGGTCTGGAAGGTCATGGCCCCGGCCGGCAGGCTGGCGACAAGGGTGAACAGGGCTAGGTAACGCTGGCGCACGGTCGGCTCCACTGATTCTGACGGCTTACCTGAATGCTATCGGACGCCTGTCGGAAAACTTGATAGCCGTGCTCGAACAGGGGTTTTCCGGTAGCATTGGCTTCTGAGTTCGACCCGCCTGGAATCTCCAATGTCCGATCGCCTGACCCTCCTGCGCCCCGACGACTGGCACATCCATCTGCGCGATGGTGCCGTCCTGCCTCACACCGTTGGTGACGTGGCGCGCACCTTCGCCCGCGCCATCATCATGCCCAACCTGGTTCCGCCGGTGCGCAACGCCGGCGAGGCCGACGCCTACCGCCAGCGCATCCTTGCCGCACGCCCCGCCGGCAGCCGCTTCGAGCCACTGATGGTGCTGTATCTTACCGACCGCACCAGCCCGGAAGACATCCGCGCCGCGAAGGCCAGCGGGATCGTGTACGCCGCCAAGCTGTACCCGGCCGGCGCGACCACCAACTCCGATTCGGGCGTGACCAGCATCGACAACATCCTGCCGGCAATCGAGGCACTGGCCGAAACCGGCATGCCCTTGCTGGTGCACGGTGAGGTAACGCGCAGTGAGATCGACGTGTTCGACCGCGAGAAGCGCTTCATCGACGAGCACATGCGCCGCCTGGTCGAGCGTTTCCCGACCCTGAAAGTGGTGTTCGAACACATCACCACCAGCGACGCCGCGCAGTTCGTCACCGAGGCGCCGGCCAATGTCGGTGCCACCATCACCGCCCAGCACCTGCTGTACAACCGCAACCACATGTTGGTCGGCGGTATCCGCCCGCATTTCTATTGCCTGCCGATCCTCAAGCGCAACACCCACCAGGTTGCGTTGCTGGATGCCGCGACCAGCGGCAACCCGAAGTTCTTCCTCGGTACCGACTCAGCGCCTCACGCCAAGCATGCCAAGGAAGCCGCCTGCGGCTGCGCCGGCTGCTATACCGCCTATGCCGCCATCGAGTTGTATGCCGAGGCGTTCGAGCAGCGTAACGCCCTGGACAAGCTCGAAGGCTTCGCCAGCAAGCATGGCCCTGATTTCTACGGCCTGGCGCGCAATACCGACACCATCACCCTGGTGCGTGAGCAATGGACCGCGCCGGACAGCCTGCCCTTCGGTGACACCACCGTCATTCCCCTGCGCGCTGGTGAAACACTGCGCTGGCGCCTGCAGGAGGACCACGCGTGAGCGAAGATCTTTACGAAGACGACCAGGACAGCCAGGTCAGCAGCGGCTCGCGCCATCCGATGGCCGAGCGTTTCCGCGGCTACCTGCCTGTGGTGGTGGATGTCGAGACCGGTGGCTTCAACAGCGCTACCGACGCGCTGCTGGAGATTGCCGCCGTCACCATCGGCATGGATGAAAAGGGCTTCCTGTTCCCCGAGCACACCTACTTCCATCGGGTCGAACCGTTCGAGGGAGCCAATATCGAGGCCGCCGCGCTGGAGTTCACCGGCATCAAGCTCGATCACCCGCTGCGCATGGCGGTGAGCGAGGAAAGCGCGCTGACCGATATTTTCCGCGGCGTGCGCAAGGCGCTGAAAGCCAATGGCTGCAAGCGGGCGATCCTGGTGGGGCACAACAGCAGCTTCGACCTGGGTTTCCTCAATGCTGCGGTGGCGCGCAACGATATCAAGCGCAACCCGTTCCACCCGTTCTCCAGCTTCGACACCGCCACCCTCGCCGGCCTCGCCTACGGCCAGACCGTGCTGGCCCGAGCTTGCCAGAGCGCGGACATCGACTTCGACGGCCGTGAGGCGCATTCGGCGCGTTACGACACCGAGAAGACTGCAGAGCTGTTCTGCGGCATCGTCAATCGCTGGAAAGAGATGGGCGGCTGGCGCGATTTCGACGATTGAGCTGCGAGCCACAAGCTTCAAGCGACAAGAAAGAGCTGTCTGCATGCGCCGTGCTTTTCACTTGTAGCGTGCAGCTTGAAACTTGAGGCAAAAAAAAACCGGCCACCAGGGCCGGTTTTTTATGCACTTGGCAAATTACAGCTTGCCAGCGTTCTCGCTCAGGTAAGCCGCGACGCCTTCCGGCGAAGCGTTCATGCCCTTGTCGCCTTTCTTCCAGTTGGCCGGGCAGACTTCGCCGTGCTCTTCGTGGAATTGCAGGGCGTCGACCAAGCGCAGCAGCTCGTCCATGTTGCGGCCCAGCGGCAGGTCGTTGACGATCTGCGAGCGGACAACACCATTGGTGTCGATCAGGAAGGCGCCACGGAAGGCCACACCGCCTTCGGACTCGACGTCGTAGGCCTTGCAGATTTCGTGGGTCATGTCAGCCGCCAGGGTGTACTTGACCTGGCCGATGCCGCCATTGTTGACCGGGGTATTGCGCCAGGCGTTGTGGGTGAAGTGCGAGTCGATCGACACGCCGATCACTTCAACGTTGCGCGCCTGGAAGTCAGGGATGCGGTTGTCCAGAGCGATCAGCTCGGACGGGCAGACGAAGGTGAAGTCCAGCGGGTAGAAGAACACCAGGCCATACTTGCCCTTGATGGCCGAGGCCAGGTTGAAGCTGTCGACGATTTCGCCGTTGCCCAGCACGGCTGGAACGGTGAAGTCCGGGGCTTGTTTGCCAACGAGTACGCTCATTCGATCTCTCCTGATGAGGGGGGAAAACCTTGTCCGGGCGGAACGCGTTCCCCCGGATCCAACAAAGGCTGACCATCATACACAGCTTTGCGTGACAGGCCGAATCTCTACCATCGGTCGCTCTGGCGCGGGCCTTACACAAAGTGTTTTGACAACCATTCTCATTACTATTACTCTCCAACCCATCGAATCAACCTGCGATGGTCAGCCTTTATGTATGTGTGTCTTTGTGTCGGTGTCACCGACGGACAGATCCGCGATGCGATCTACGAAGGATGCTGCAGCTACAAGGAAGTTCGAGCCGCCACCAGTGTTGCCAGCCAATGCGGCAAATGCGCCTGCCTCGCCAAGCAGGTGGTACGCGAAACCCTCACCGAGCTGCAACTGAGCCAGCAGGCCGCCCTGCCCTACCCCGTTGAATTCAACGCGGCGTAATTCCCCCAAATTCGAAGAACCGGACCTAGTGTCCGGTTTTTTATGCCTGCAATTCAATAAGTTAGCGCTCGAACGCGCTTCACAAACATTCTTATTCCGATTAATTTTCATTTATTATTCAATCACTTAGGTTTGACACAGATAGTTGCGAGGCTCAAACTTGTTTGCATTGGCTCAACTTCTACAGGTCAGACCCCATCATGAAAGGCGACGTAAGCGTCATCCAGCATCTCAACAAGGTCCTCGGAAACGAGCTGGTCGCAATCAACCAGTACTTCCTGCATGCGCGCATGTACGAAGATTGGGGCCTGAATCGGATCGGTAAACTCGAGTACAAAGAGTCCATCCAGGCGATGAAGGATGCAGACAAGCTGATCAAGCGCATCCTCTTTCTCGAAGGTATTCCCAACGTCCAGGACCTGGGCAAGCTCATGATTGGCGAGCACACCAAAGAGATGCTCGAGTGCGACCTGAAGCTCGAGAAAAAGGCTCACGTCGACCTGAAAGCCGCCATCGCCCATTGCGAAACCGCTGGCGACTTCGGTTCGCGCGACGTGCTCGAGGACATCCTCGAGGACCAGGAAGAGCACATCGACTGGCTGGAGACTCAACTGGGCCTGATCGACAAGATCACTATCGAGAACTACCTGCAGTCGCAGATGGGCGAAGAGTAACTGCAAGACCGACGACAACAAAAAGCCCCGCTATTGCGGGGCTTTTGCATCCTGGCAAGGAACGCCGGAATCAGGCCTCGGAAGCCTTGGCCTTGGCGGCCGCATCCTTGATCAGGGTCTGCAGTTCACCATTTTCGAACATCTCGATCATGATGTCGCTGCCGCCGACCAGCTCACCCGCCACCCACAGTTGCGGGAAGGTAGGCCAGTTGGCGTACTTGGGCAGGTTGGCGCGGATTTCCGGGTTCTGCAGGATGTCGACATAAGCGAACTTCTCGCCACACCCCATCACGGCTTGCGAAGCCTTGGCCGAGAAGCCGCACTGCGGGGCATTCGGCGAACCTTTCATGTAAAGCAGAATGGTGTTGTTGGCGATCTGCTCTTTGATTGTATCGATGATATCCATGAAGCACCTCGGCTGAACTTTCCGACTGGGTCGTCGGCACGGTGACGCATTGTATCGGAAAGCCGAGCGGCGTGCTCGGCCTTGCCGATGCTCAGGCGGCCTCCACTTGCACAGGTACGCCATTGAGGGCGGCGTTGCCGGATACGCCATCACGCAAGTGCTCGTCGGTCAGGTCATTGGCACTCACGCCCGGCTGTGCACCGGCCACCTGCAAGCGCGCGCCCTGGCGCCCGTGACCGTAGCCGTGGGGCAGGCTGACCACCCCTGGCATCATCTCCTCGCTAGCTTGGACAGGCACTTCGATCACGCCCGTGCGTGAGCGGATCCGCACCATCTGCCCGTCTTGCAACTGGCGGTGGAGCAGATCATCCGGATGCATCAGCAGATGATGCCGCGGTTTGCCTTTGACCAGCCGATGATAGTTGTGCATCCACGAATTGTTGCTGCGCACGTGGCGGCGGCCGATCAGCAACAACTGGCCTGCCGTCGGCGCTGCCTGCCGGGCCAGACGCTGCAGGTCACCGAGCAGTACCGCCGGTGCGGCTTCGACTTTGCCGCCAACCGTGCGCAAGCGTACCGCCAGGTTGGCACCCAGCGGCCCTAGATCCAAGCCGTGGGGGTGCTCATCGAGCATCTGCAGGGAAAGCTTCCAGGACGACTCGTCACCATAGGGGCCCTTGCGCAAGGCAAAGTCGATCATCCGTGCCGGTGGCAGGGTCGCCTTGAGCTCGACCTGCGCACGCTGGGCAAAGGCCTCGGCCAGGCCTACGAAAATCTCCCAGTCATGCAGCGCCCCCTCCGGTTTGGGCAGGATCGCCCGGTTGAAGCGGGTGACGTTGCGTACCGCCAGCAAGTTGAAGGTGGAATCGTAGTGGTCATTCTCCAGCGCCGAGGTGGAGGGCAGGATCAGGTCAGCATGACGCGTGGTTTCGTTGATGTAGAGGTCGATGCTGAGCATGAACTCCAGGCCGGCCAAGGCCTCGTCCAGACGCCGCCCGTTGGGCGTGGACAGCACCGGGTTGCCGGCCACGGTCACCAACGCCCGTACCTGCCCGTCACCGGGCTCGAGGATCTCCTCGGCCAAGGCCGAGACCGGTAGCTCACCAGCATATTCGGGCAACCCCGAGACGCGGCTGCGCCACTGGTCGAAGTGGCCACCCGAGGTGCTGGCGACCAGATCGACCGCCGGCTCGGTGCATAACGCACCGCCAACCCGATCAAGGTTGCCGGTGACCAGGTTGATCAATTGCACCAGCCAGTGGCACAACGAGCCGAAGGCCTGGGTCGATACCCCCATCCGGCCATAGCACACCGCTTTGTCGGCGGCGGCGAAGTCCCGCGCCAATCGGCGGATTTCCTCGGCCGGGATGCCGCACAACGCGCTCATGCTGGCGGCATCGAACGGCAGGATCGCCTCGCGCACCTGCTCCAGGCCATTGATCGGCAGGTGCGAACCACGGGCCAGGCCCTCGGCGAACAGGGTATGCAACAGACCACACAACAGCGCTGCGTCGCCACCGGGGCGAATGAACAGGTGCCGATCGGCCAGTAACGCCGTCTCGCTGCGCCGCGGATCCACCACCACCAACTGCCCGCCCCTGGCCTTGAGTGCCTTCAGGCGTTTTTCCACATCGGGGACGGTCATGATGCTGCCATTGGAAGCCAGGGGATTGCCGCCAAGAATCAGCATGAACTGCGTGTGGTCAATGTCCGGAATAGGCAACAACAGGCCATGGCCGTACATCAGGTGGCTGGTCAGGTGCTGCGGCAGCTGGTCCACCGAGGTGGCCGAGAAGCGGTTGCGGGTCTTGAGCAGGCCGAGGAAGTAGTTGCTGTGGGTCATCAAACCATAGTTGTGCACGCTGGGGTTGCCCTGGTAGACCGCCACTGCGTTACGTCCATGGGCTTGCTGCACCGCCCACAGCCGCTCTGCGGCGAAGGCGAAGGCCTCGTCCCAGCCGATCGCCTGCCACTGGTCACCGATGCGCCGATGAGGCTGGCGCAGGCGGTCAGGGTCTTCCTGGATATCCTGCAGGGCGACCGCCTTGGGGCAGATGTGGCCGCGGCTGAACGGATCCTGCGGATCGCCCTTGATCGAGCTGATCCGCGGCGGTCCCTCTGCCTCATGGGTGATTTCGATGTTCAGGCCACAAATGGCCTCGCACAGGTGACAGGCTCGGTGATGCAGGGTCTTGGTCATGGCCGCCTCTGCCTTGTTGTTCTGGAGGTTCGACTATGCGCCGCACCAACCGGGCTTGCCAGCGCGCTTCGCGGCATGAATCGGGCGACATCAGGCCGACGATTCGCGACGATGAATTTGCCAAAATCGAGGTAAGCCGTGTACAACCTCTGTAGCAAATAAAAAACAGCTGCTCGCCAAAGGCTTACGACACCCTTTGACACAGAGGCGCTGTTTCCCCTCTTGGTTTAAGGCGACATTTAATTATAGTATTGCGCCTTTCCCTATTCCGTCCGCCCCGTGCGGCTTACGCCGCAGGTCACTCCCGTTGTCAACAAAACCCATACGGTCGACCTGCAAAACGTTGCAGATAAGGTAGTCAATCATGAGCGCTAGGCACTTTCTCTCCCTGCTGGATTTCACCGCTGACGAATTGCTCGGCGTGATCCGTCGCGGCATCGAGCTGAAGGACCTGCGTAAACGAGGCGTGCTGTTCGAGCCGTTGAAGAACCGCGTGCTGGGGATGATCTTCGAGAAATCCTCGACCCGTACCCGGGTATCGTTCGAAGCGGGCATGATCCAGCTTGGCGGCCAGGCGATCTTCCTGTCGCCGCGCGACACCCAGCTGGGCCGCGGCGAGCCGATCGCCGACAGCGCCATCGTGCTGTCGAGCATGGTGGATGTGGTCATGATCCGCACGCACGCCCACAGCACGCTCACCGAATTCGCCGCCAATTCGAAGGTGCCGGTCATCAATGGCCTGTCCGACGAATCGCACCCCTGCCAGTTGCTGGCAGACATGCAGACCTTCTTCGAGCACCGTGGCGCGATCCAGGGCAAGACCGTGGCCTGGGTCGGCGACGGCTTCAACATGTGCAACTCTTATATCGAAGCTGCCGTGCAGTTCGATTTCCAATTGCGCATCACTTGCCCTGAAGGCTACGAGCCCGATCCGCGCTTCCTGCAATTGGGCGGCGACCGCGTGCAGATCATCTGTGATCCGAAGGAAGCCGTGCGCGGCGCCCACCTGGTAACCACGGATGTCTGGACTTCCATGGGCCAGGAAGAGGAAACTGCACGCCGCCTGGCGCATTTCGCGCCTTACCAGGTCACCCGCGAACTGCTCGACCTGGCGGCACCCGACGCCCTGTTCATGCATTGCCTGCCCGCCCACCGTGGCGAGGAAATCAGCCAGGACCTGCTCGATGACCCCCGCTCGGTCGCCTGGGACGAAGCTGAGAACCGCCTGCATGCGCAGAAGGCCCTTCTGGAATTTCTTGTAGAACCGGCTTACCACCACGCATGAGTCAACAGCTACTGCTCAACCTGCGCAACCTGGCCTGCGGCTATGGCGCGCAGCGCATCGTCCAGAACCTCAACCTGCACCTCAACGCGGGCGACATCGGTTGCCTGCTAGGGTCGTCCGGTTGCGGCAAGACCACCACGCTGCGCGCCATCGCAGGGTTCGAGCCGGTGCACGAGGGCGAGATCCAGCTGGGAGGCGAGGTCATCTCCCGCGCCGGCTTTACCCTGGCTCCAGAGAAACGCCGGATCGGCATGGTGTTCCAGGACTACGCACTGTTTCCCCATCTGACCGTCGCACAGAACATCGCCTTCGGCATCGCCAAGCATCCGCGCCAGGCTATGGTGGTCGAGGAGATGCTCGAACTAGTCAAGCTGGCCGGCCTCGGCGGGCGTTACCCGCACGAACTGTCGGGTGGCCAGCAGCAACGCGTGGCACTGGCCCGGGCGCTTGCGCCGGAGCCACAGTTGCTGTTGCTTGACGAGCCGTTCTCCAACCTCGACGTGGAGCTGCGCCGACGCTTGAGCCATGAGGTCCGTGATATTCTCAAGAGCCGAGGCACCAGCGCCATCCTGGTCACCCACGACCAGGAAGAAGCCTTTGCCGTCAGCGATCACGTAGGGGTGTTCAAGGAGGGGCGCCTGGAGCAGTGGGACACGCCCTACAACCTCTACCACGAACCGCAGACCCCGTTCGTCGCCAGCTTCATCGGCCAGGGCTACTTCATTCGTGGCCAGATGAGCAGCCACGAAGCAGTAAGCACCGAACTCGGCGAGCTTCGCGGCAACCGAGCCTACACCATGGCACCCGGCAGTTCGGTGGACGTGTTGCTGCGCCCTGACGACATCATCCACGCTCCAGACAGCACGTTGCGAGCGCAGATAATCGGCAAGAGTTTCCTTGGCGCTTCAACCTTGTACCGCCTGCAGCTTCCCACCGGCAGCCAGCTTGAAGCGATCTTCCCCAGCCACAACGACCACCCGCTCGGCCAACAGGTCGGTATTGCAGTGGCGGCCGAACACCTGGTGTTGTTCGCGGTGCCCGGCAGCGTTGCCGCGCAGCTGACGCGCCAGGAGAGCGGTGTGCGGCGCATCAGCTCGGCGCTGTAGGATTTGACAAGCATTATGGGGCATGCCCGCTTTCGCATACCGCTACAACGGTGCGGAAGCGGACTTGCTTCGCGAACGGCTTGAATCACAGCACCAAGGTGCCAGAGGCTACCAACCGGGCCTGCCCACCAATCTTCACCCGCTGCCCCTCCAGTCGGCAGAACAGCTCCCCACCACGTGCGGAGAGCTGGAACGCGTGCAATTGCGACCTGCCAAGGCGTGCCGCCCAGTAAGGAATGAGCGAGCAGTGAATCGAACCGGTGACAGGATCCTCGGGGATTCCGATACTCGGTGCAAAATAGCGCGACACGAAATCGTGCTCTTCACCAGGCGCCGTTACGATTACGCCCAAACCCGGCAGTCTTGCCAACGCCACCATGTCTGGCGCACAGGCACGCACGGCTTGCTCAGAAGCCAGTACAACCAGCAGCTCCTTGGTCTGGTAAACCTCCTGTACCCCGCACCCCAGCGCCTCGGCCACGGCCACCGACTCAGCCATGGGCTGAGGATCAATGCGCGGGAAATCGAGCCACAGGCGGCCCCCTTCACGCGCCACGCTCAATGGACCGGACAGGCTTTGAAAGTCCAGACGAGGCTTCTGCTCACCATAGACCTCGAACAGAACATGGGCACAGGCGAGGGTGGCATGACCGCACAGCGGCACTTCGGTTGTGGGGGTGAACCAGCGAATCCGGTAGCCCTCTCCTTCAGCGACCACGAACGCAGTTTCGGCGAGGTTGTGCTCGGCGGCGATCTGCTGCATCAGCGCATCGTCGAGCCACTGTTCCAGGTGGTAGACCATGGCCGGATTGCCGGCGAAGGGCCGGTCACTGAACGCATCGACCTGGTGAAAATGCAGTTGCATGCCACGACTCCTGTGTAGGGCGCAAAGGCCACGAGCATGGAGCAAGGCGCCTGGACCGAACAGTGACAGAGTCGTGGAATTTGAATCAGTACAGATGATCAGCCACGGCCGATCTCGGCGAACTGTGCCTGGGTATGGGCAGCGAGCACTGCTGCGGCGAGTTCCACCTCCAGGCCGCGGCGGCCAGCGCTAACATGAATCGTTTCATGTTGTTGCGCGGATTGATCGATGAAAGTGCGCAGGCGCTTCTTTTGTCCCAGCGGGCTGATCCCGCCAACCAGGTAGCCCGTGGCGCGCTGGGCAGCCTGGGGGTCGGCCATTTCGCATTTCTTCACGCCGGCCGCATGGGCCAACGCCTTCAGATCGAGCGTTCCACCCACCGGCACCACTGCCACCAGCAGCTCACCTTTTTCGCTGCTGGCGAGCAGCGTCTTGAACACGCGCAATGGGTCAAGGCCGAGCTTTTCCGCAGCCTCCAGACCGTACGATGCGGATTTCGGATCATGTTCGTAGCTGTGCACGCGGTGTTCGGCACGCGCCTTTTTCAATAGGTCCAGGGCGGGGGTCATCAACGGCTCCAGGCGATCACAAGTCGCCCGGTACTTTAGGGTAAATCCGCCGGGGCAGCCAGCGCAGGACCCAGGCTAGAGCAGCGGCCGTGGGTTCACCGCGCGGCACGGCAGTCAGAATGTGGCTGAACGTTCATTTTCGACCTTTGACATCAGCGTTTCTTGTCTATATTTTTTCGTTTATGAATAAATGGTGCACCTATAAGGTGCGCTTCCTGTACCCGCCCGGCGTCAATGGGGATCGACTCCGGGCTTTTTGCTGTCGAGCGCCCAGCGCCTCACAACAACAAGAACCGAGGTCATACATGACGACTGCTCTACGACAACCCACGCTATCCGCCCAGTGCCTGGCCGAATTCCTCGGCACTGCCCTGCTCATCTTCTTCGGTACCGGCTGTGTTGCCGCGCTCAAGGTCGCCGGGGCCAGCTTCGGCCTGTGGGAAATAAGCATCATCTGGGGGGTCGGCGTGAGCATGGCGATCTACCTCACTGCCGGTGTGTCCGGCGCGCACCTGAACCCGGCGGTCAGCATCGCGCTGGCCGTGTTCGCCGGCTTCGACAAGCGCAAGCTGCCGTTCTACATGCTCGCCCAGGTGTGCGGCGCATTCTGCGGCGCCGCGTTGGTGTACTTCCTGTACAGCAATCTGTTCTTCGATTTCGAACAAAGCCACGCCATGTTGCGCGGCAGCCAGGCCAGCCTCGAACTGGCCTCGGTGTTCTCCACCTATCCGCACCCGGCGCTATCCACCGGCCAGGCGTTCCTGGTCGAAGTGATCATCACCGCCATCCTGATGTCCGTGATCATGGCCCTGACCGACGACAACAACGGCCTGCCCCGTGGCGCCACCGCGCCCCTGCTGATCGGCCTGCTGATCGCCGTGATCGGCAGCGCAATGGGCCCGCTGACCGGGTTTGCGATGAACCCGGCGCGCGATTTCGGGCCTAAACTGATGACCTTCCTGGCCGGCTGGGGCGAAATTGCCTTCACCGGCGGGCGCGATATTCCGTATTTCCTGGTGCCGGTGTTCGCGCCAATCCTCGGCGCCAGCCTGGGCGCGGTTCTGTACCGCGGGCTGATCGCCCGCAATTTGCCGACGATACAAGCCGCGGCCCAACAGACAGACGATAATCCTCAGGGCGACACCCAGGTTTCCTGATGCCAACGCCGGGCCCGGGCTGACACCCGGCGCCCGCCACGCCCTGAACTACCCCCTATTCGTGCAAGGCCACCGACATGACCGATACCCTGGACAAGAACTACATCATCGCCCTGGACCAGGGCACCACCAGTTCGCGCGCCATCATCTTCGATCGCGACGCCAACGTGGTGGGCACCTCGCAGCGTGAATTCGCCCAGCACTACCCACAGGCGGGCTGGGTCGAGCACGACCCGATGGAAATCTTCGCCACCCAGAGCGCGACCATGGTCGAGGCCCTGGCCCAGGCCGGCATCAGCCACGCCCAGGTCGCCGCCATCGGCATCACCAACCAGCGCGAGACCACCGTCGTCTGGGACAAGGAAACCGGGCGCCCGGTGTACAACGCCATCGTCTGGCAATGCCGGCGCAGCACCGAGATCTGCGCTCAGCTCAAGCGCGACGGCCATGAGCAATATATCCGCGAGGCAACCGGCCTGGTCACCGACCCGTACTTCTCCGGCACCAAGCTCAAGTGGATCCTCGATAACGTCGAGGGCGTGCGCGAACGCGCCGAGCGTGGCGAGCTGCTGTTCGGCACCATCGATACCTGGCTGATCTGGAAATTCTCCGGCGGCAAGGTGCATGTCACCGACTACACCAACGCCTCGCGCACGCTGATGTTCAACATCCACAGCCTGCAATGGGACGAAAAGCTCCTCGATATCCTCGGCATCCCAAGCCAGATGCTGCCCGAGGTTCGCCCGTCGTCCGAAGTCTATGGCCACACCAAGAGCGGAATTGCCATCGCCGGTATCGCCGGTGACCAGCAATCGGCGCTGTTCGGCCAGATGTGCGTGGAGCCCGGCCAGGCCAAGAACACCTACGGCACGGGCTGCTTCCTGCTGATGAACACCGGCGACAAGGCGGTGCAATCGTCCCACGGCCTGCTCACCACCATCGCCTGCGGCCCGCGTGGCGAAGTGGCCTACGCCCTTGAGGGCGCGGTCTTCAACGGTGGCTCCACCGTGCAGTGGCTGCGCGACGAACTGAAGATCGTCAACGACGCCTACGACACCGAGTACTTCGCCAGCAAGGTCAAGGACAGCAACGGCGTCTACCTGGTGCCAGCCTTCACCGGCCTGGGCGCGCCCTACTGGGACCCGTACGCCCGGGGCGCGCTGTTCGGCCTGACCCGTGGCGTCAAGGTCGACCACATCATCCGTGCCGCCCTCGAGTCGATCGCCTACCAGACCCGCGACGTGCTCGACGCCATGCAGCAGGACTGCGGCCAGCGCCTGTCCGAACTGCGCGTGGACGGTGGCGCGGTAGCCAACAACTTCCTCATGCAGTTCCAGGCCGACATTCTCGGCACCTGCGTCGAGCGTCCGAAAATGCGCGAAACCACAGCACTGGGCGCAGCCTACCTGGCGGGCCTGGCCTGCGGTTTCTGGAGCGGCCTGGACGAGCTGCGCGACAAGGCGATCATCGAGCGCGAGTTCAGCCCGCAGTTGGATGAGTCAGCCAAAGAGAAGCTGTACAAGGGCTGGCGCAAGGCCGTGGATCGCACCCGCGACTGGGAAGATCACGACGCCTGAAGCCATGAAGTCGGGGCCGCTGCGCGGCCCCGACTGAGCAACGGCCTACTGGTCGCCATCCCCTTCCTGCGGCATCATTGCAGAATTTGTCCGGCTGCCCAAAAGGACCGCCCATGAATCTGCCCCCACGCCAACAACAAATTCTCGAGCTCGTCCGCGAACGCGGCTATGTCAGCATCGAGGAAATGGCGCAGCTGTTCGTCGTCACCCCACAGACCATCCGCCGCGATATCAACCAGCTCGCCGAAGCCAACCTGCTGCGCCGCTACCATGGTGGGGCCGCTTACGACTCGAGCATCGAGAACACCGCCTACGCCATGCGCGCAGACCAGATGCGCGACGAGAAGCAACGCATCGCAGACGCCGTGGCCCGGCAGATTCCCGACCATGCCTCGCTGTTCATCAACATCGGCACCACCACCGAATCCATCGCCCGCGCCCTGCTCAACCACAATCACCTGAAAGTCATCACCAACAACCTGCACGTGGCGGCGATCCTGGCGGCCAAGGACGACTTCGAAGTGCTGGTGGCCGGCGGCACGGTACGCCGCGACGGTGGCGTGGTTGGCCAGGCAAGCGTCGACTTCATTAATCAGTTCAAGGTCGATTTCGCCGTGGTCGGCATCAGCGGCATTGACGAGGACGGCAGCCTGCTGGACTTCGACTACCAGGAAGTGCGGGTATCCCAGGCCATCATCGCCAATGCCCGCCAGGTGCTGCTGGCGGCGGACTCAAGCAAGTTCGGACGCAATGCCATGGTTCGCCTGGGCTCGATCAGCCTGGTCGACTGCCTGGTGACCGACCAGGCACCTTCCCCGGCCCTGACCCAGTTGCTCAACCAGTACAAGATTCGCCTCGACGTGGTTTGAGACCGCCCGCCTCGCCTATTGGAAGCCGTCGGGTCGAGCACCGTCCTGGCGGCGCTTGTTCTTCCTGCCTTGCAAATCGATCACCCTGCCTTTTCGAAAATGTTCATTTCCCTGTCATCCGATCAGTTTTTTCTATGAAGACTGACTGGCCGCCGCCTGTTCATTAGGCTACTATTTTCGCAAACGAACATTGATGTTCACATTCGCTGTGAACAGCCCCAGGAGGCCTTGCCCGTGTCCCAGCCCGTTTCGTCCCAGCCCCCCCTCCAAGACTGCTACGACCTCGCCGTTATCGGCGGTGGCATCAATGGCGTGGGCATTGCTGCCGATGCCGCCGGGCGTGGCCTCAAGGTGTTCCTTTGTGAAAAGGATGACCTGGCACAACACACCTCCTCGGCCAGCAGCAAGCTGATCCACGGTGGCTTGCGCTACCTGGAGCACTATGAGTTCCGCCTTGTACGCGAAGCCCTGGCCGAACGTGAAGTGCTGCTGGCCAAGGCGCCGCACATCGTCAAGCCCATGCGCTTCGTGCTGCCGCACCGCCCGCACCTGCGCCCCGCCTGGATGATCCGCGCTGGTTTGTTCCTCTACGATCACCTCGGCAAGCGCAAGCGCCTGGGTGCTTCGCGCAGCCTGCGCTTCGGCCCGGGTTACCCGCTCAAGCCGGCCATCACCCGCGGTTTCGAATATGCCGACTGCGCGGTGGATGACGCCCGCCTGGTAGTGCTCAACGCGATGGCCGCGCGTGAACAGGGCGCGCAGATCCGCACGCGCACCCGCTGCCTGCGCGCCGAACGCATCGATGGCGTGTGGCAGGTGGAATTGCAGAACGCCGATGGCAGCCTGCAGACCATTCGTGCCCGCGCCTTGGTCAATGCTGCCGGCCCCTGGGTGGCCAGCTTTATCAAGGACGACTTGAAGCTCGACGCGCCCTACGGTATCCGCCTGATCCAGGGCAGCCACCTTATCGTGCCGCGTCTGTACGAAGGCGAACATGCCTATATCCTGCAGAACGAAGACCAGCGCATCGTTTTCTGCATCCCGTACCTGGACCGTTTCACCCTGATCGGCACCACCGACCGCGAATACAGCGGCGACCCGGCCAAGGTGGCGATCACCGAGCAGGAAACCGATTACCTGCTGAATGTGGTGAACGCACACTTCAACCACCAACTGAACCGCAGCGACATCCTGCACACTTACTCCGGGGTGCGTCCGCTGTGCAACGACGAGTCGGACAACCCGTCGGCGGTGACCCGTGACTACACACTGGCGTTGTCCGCAAGTGAAGGGCAGGCGCCGCTGCTGTCGGTGTTCGGGGGCAAGCTGACCACCTACCGCAAGCTGGCCGAATCGGCCATGGCCGAACTCAAGCCGTTCTTCACCCAGATGCGCGGTAGCTGGACTGCCGATGCGCCATTGCCAGGCGGTGAAGACATGAGCACTGCTCAGGCACTCGCCGCAGACATACAAGCCCGTCACGGCTGGTTGGCACCAGATATCGCCAAACGCTGGGCAATTACCTACGGCAGCCGAGCCTGGCACCTCCTTGACGGTATGAACGGACCAGAGGACCTGGGCCAATCCATCGGGGGCGGACTGTTCAGCCGAGAAGTGGATTATCTTTGCCTGCAGGAATGGGCGCTGGACGCCGAAGATATTCTTTGGCGCCGCACCAAGCTGGGCTTGTTCACAAGCTTCTCGGAGCAACAGGCTCTCGCCACCTATCTGCGGGCTCGCTCCGAACAGGCTTGCGCCGCTTGAAAGCATCCCATGCGCCCCGCGATGGGCGCCCAGGAGCGATTGCGCAGGTATTCAGCAATACAGACGCTGGTAGACCTCACGGGCCAGCGTCCTGAGCAAGCGGCGCTCGGCGAGCTCGAACTCGTACATCAGTGCGTTGCTGCGTAGCGTGAAGGTCCAATCATCAATCCGGCTTTGCTCGACATCCGCCTCCAGCGCTTCCATGCGCAACCGCAGGGGTTCAGCCAACGCAGCGAATCGAGAAGCGTAGCGCTCGCGCACATGGGCCGCCCAGAACGGGCGCTGTGCAGTCGACTCGATCAACGCATCTGCCGTTTCAGCGCCCAATACCTGGTCTTGCGCACGGAGCACGTCACTGGTAGTCACCCGGGCGTGACCTTGGTAATGCATTGAGTCCGACTCCAGCGGCAAGCCGAGTGGGTGTAGCAGTTTGTAACGATAGAAAAACCTTACCTCAATCTCATCTACCGGCAGGCTGGCCTCACGCATTCGCTCAACGTGGCGGGCCGCGATGCGGTCCACCTCATCCAGGCGGAACAACGATCGCCCAAGGCGCATCAGCCGATCCTCGACATCAACAGCAGGTACACCACTGACTGCTCGCTCGACCAGTACGCCAAGCTCCAACTGGCTGAGAATCAACAACAGGCCGTCTTCGCAGGTGCGCTGGCCGGAAGCCTCCAGGAACAACCGCTGGCGTACCGCCTCATGCTGTTCGCAGTAGTCCAGGATACGCCACACTCGGGTTCGGTAATGGCCTGCATGCTCCCCGAAGTCCACCGAATCGGAAAAGTCGGCCAGGAATCGAAACAAGCCCGCTGATCCAGGTTCCTCGCTCAGCGCCTGCCACACTGCCCGCCAACGTTCACGCTCACGCCCACTGGCAGAACCCAGCCAGGTTTCACACAGTTGCTCATCAACTGGCTGATGACGATATCCTGCAGCACCTCTTGCCGCGCCCACCGCACCGCCGCTAGCTTCGTCCAGCAGCCCCTCACTTCTTTCATCCAGGGGATTGTCGTGCAGGGCGAGCCGCTCGACCTGTTGGCGCAACTCCAAGAGGTCCTGGCGCAGTTGACGGATGCGGTTGTCGCGAAGGTCGACAGTGGCCCGCCAGGAAACGCGATCAGGCAGCGCCTCCAGCCCCACAGCTCGCAGACTCACGGTGCGCAGGCTGCGTAGATGAGTCAACACCGGGGCCCGGCGCAGCGGGTTGTGGCTGAGGTCCAGCACCTGTAATGAATTAAGTGCGGCAAGCCGACGCTGGCCTACGTGATCGAGCTCGATCCGGTTGCCTTGCAGATGCAAATGCCGCAGATGCTCCAATGTCTCGATGCCTGCAGGAATTTCAGTCAAATGGTTGCCAGACAAGTTCAACTCGACCAGGTTGGGGAAGCGACGCAAAAAGCCCTCATCCAGCTCGGCAAGCGCCATGTCGCGGAGCGTCAAGCGCCGGACGTGGTGGTAATCCACTCCATCGGGCAATGCGGGCAGGCTACCTACGCGCTCACCTTCGATTTCCAGTACGTACTCGTCAGCCAGGTTGGTGAGTTTGCGCCGCCAACTACGCCGCAGCGCATTCGCCACATTTCGCCGCCTGCGCGCATCCAGCGCGTTGACGGCCTCGCGGCGCCACGACTGCAAATGGCTTTTCAGACCGGCCAATTGCTCCTGCAGCTGGGCGTAATGCTCCCAGAAACCTATACGCTGGCTCATCAGATTCATCAGGTAGGCGTGCATTTCGTCGTCGCTGAGCGTCGGGAAGATTTGATGAATACCGCGTCGAATGGCTTGTCGGCTTCCCCCCGCCCGCCCGCTCAAGGCGTACCCCACACGCCCGTCTGCAAAGCCTACCGGCGGGCGGAAAGCATCCTGCGATACCATGCCCATCAATAGAGCCGCCTGTTCCCTATCGGCCGCGGCATTAGCCGCCAGCCTTTCGCCCAAGGCCGTCGCGCTTATACGGCTGCCGTCGGGCAATACCGCTTGCTCTTGTTCCAGAGAGCCAAGCAGCGCCTGCATCAGATCTGCCGACTCAACCGGCCCCGAGGACCATCTGTAGCCGTCGCCATGCCTGGTGATCACCCGGATAGCGTCGCTGTCCAAAGCCCCATGGGCAGCCAGTAGCGGTCCACTCACAGAGCCCTGTCGCAGCTCTATCCGTACTCCGCTCCCCCACGGCGCCAGCCCATCGAGCAGCCCCAATGCCAGCCGCTCGGTATCGGCGTTAGCCAACCTGGGCAAGCGCAAACCGGCACAGCCGCGGTCTATACGGTGCTGTCGTGCGAGCCAACGCGCACGCTCAGCCAGTGCCAAAGGCACGCGACCGGTCGCGAGATGCTCGATCTCGGCACCCGTGGCGGCCTTGAACAGTTCACGTGCCGTACGCGCGGTCAAAGTGGGGAATTGCCTTAACAGCACGGACTCTTCAGGGCTTGGCGACATCTGGCGCTCGCTGAGTCGCTGCGCCAGCGCAGGTCCAGAAAGAGTCGAAAACTGCTCGTGCACCTGATGCAGTTCCAACGCATCCACAAGCCTGGCCGGTGCTGGCGCGCCCCGCAGGTGAAGCAACCTGATACTTGCCTCATCAATGCCGGTGACCTGAAGCAGATAGTCAGCTGTCGTATCAGGTAACTCACGCCACCGTTCGTTGAAGCGCCGTACCAGGTTCCCCGCACCCTGCCAATAATGCGGCTGTTCCAGCTCATGAACCCAACCGCCATCCTCGTTGCTCTCGATCAGCGGACGATAAGCTTCAGCATCGCGTGGGTGTCGCACGCGCCAGGTACCGGTAAGCGGATCATCGACTATGCGCAGAGAAAAGCCATCGTGTTGCCATACCCTTTCCTGGTCGCCAGCAGCGACATTGCGCGGATCGTGATAGGCCGCCAGATCGTCAGCCATCAACTTCAGGTCACCTGTCGAGGTGCATACCGGCGCCAGGCCGTCGACGAACATCGAGCGGTCAAGTACCTTGACGGCCCCTGCTGCCCCTTTGGCCATCACTGCCCCTAGGATAACGTTCTCAGCCACGCCAAAAAGATGGTCCAGTGCCCCTTGGCGATCGCCAATTCGCCAATCCTGGTAACCCTCGTAGACTTCACTGGCGATCTGCACCGCTGCAACCCCCAACATCACTTCGCCCACCAAGGGAATGAAAAGGCCTGCGAGGTTCATCAGGTCCAGCCCAAACGATGCGTAGGCGGCCAGACGACGATCTCGCTCCTCTTGATCCTCGTCGCCTGTCGGGACGGCAAGCACCCTGGCGTCGTCGAGCATTTTGCTGATCCACAGCGCCCGCAGGTGTTCGAACAAAGGGGCATCAATGACCAGACAGCGCCCATCCAGTGATACCCCGTGCGCTGCCGTGGCCTGCAGACGCTCCTCGAGCACGGTGAAGAATGCCCCCCGGTCACGCTCGCTTATGAAACGTGAAAAGAAGCCGCGAAAGGTCTTGTCGCGCAGCCGTTCGGCCAGCGCGTCGTACAGCGCCTGCCAAGAGTCATGACGCGCAACGGGTGATAGCGGATCGCCAGGAATCCAGGCGATCACACCTAGTAAAGGCGCATCAAGCTCCTGCCGCACCTCCAGTGTCACCACCCCCCTCACGCATTTACCGAGCAGGTAGAGTTGGCGCGGCATGATGACGCCTGGCAAGGTAGGCACGATCGGCTTGGGCGCAGTTACTGGCAACAAGTGAAGATAACTTTGCTCATCCAGGTTCCCCTTGAGTGTGGCAATGCGCACAGCTACCTCAAAGTGACTGCGCAGGCTCTCCTCGAAACGTCGATGCAGCCGCTGCGCAGCCTCTCCAGGAAGGTCGCCTGGCTGATCGGATGGCACCAGGTGCTGATTGAGAAGCGCCTGGTAGCGCCCCCCTATGTCCACTTGTCGACACAGCCCTGCGAAAGCTTCGAATCCCAGCGGCAGCACACGGCCGGACTTTGCATGCAATTGCCCCTTGCGCCTAAGCCCAGGCCGGGTTTCGGTGACATGGAAATTGTGCAGGGCGGCAACCAACAGCGTGCGGATGGAAGAACGCTCGTAGCTTGGTCGATAAAGGCTAGGGGCTACCGTCGGTAAACTGAATTGCTCGACGATGCGTACTGTGCTGCGTCGGACATCGGGGCTGGCAACGCCACGCGCGCGAAGCGCAGGCTCCAGCAGTTGCTCAGCAAACTTTTCCAGCGAAGGAATACCGTCCAATACCTGCTTAAGCGCGCTCGACGCCGCCTCCTGTCGACGTAGCGCGAGGCGCAACGACAGCAAGTGATCCACGCCGTGCCGAGTCATCCACACAGGTAGTTGCCGTGCAATCAGTCCATCGATCGAATGCGGGAAAAACGGCGCGACTGTCATGTCAGGGTCCTTGACGAGATGAGAATCTCAGTACACCACTCGCGCTTGAGAAAGACCCTGTACATAGTTGCCACTTTCCATTGGCCACCTCGCAAACCGATAACAATTCGTTCGGAACACCGAACGCCAAAGAGAGATCCGTTCGGGAACCCGTCTGCTACGAGCTAAGTTTCACCGCGTCAAAAAAGATTAATACTCAGCATTTTCACAGCGTTATGATGATTATCAGGGCTTGGCACGACTCATGCTCTACACTTGGAAGCCGAATGCACCCGCTTCATGCTGTATTCGTTGAACGAAGAGTCCGCCAACGGCTCCATAAAAAAAACAAACACGTCGAGGAAAATTTGATGCGCATCGTTCGTCAATTGCTGGGCGCCGCCATCGCGGCCGCTGTCATCGCATCGCCGGTCATGGCTGAAGAGCTCACCGGTACCCTGAAGAAGATCAAGGATTCGGGCACCATCACCCTGGGCCACCGCGACTCTTCCATTCCGTTTTCCTACCTGGCAGGCAGCACTGCGCCCGTGGGTTACTCCCACGACATCCAGCTGGCCGTCGTCGAAGCCCTGAAGAAGCAACTGGGCACCGACATCAAGGTCAAGTACAACCTGGTCACTTCGCAAACCCGCATCCCGCTGGTGCAGAACGGCACCGTGGACCTTGAGTGCGGCTCCACCACCAACAACGTCGAGCGCCAGCAACAGGTCGGCTTCTCGGTGGGCATCTTTGAAGTCGGCACCCGCCTGCTGACCAAGGTCAAGGATGGCCAGCCATCCTATAAAGACTTCCCGGACCTGGCCGGCAAGAACGTGGTAACCACCGCCGGTACCACCTCCGAGCGCATCCTCAAGGCGATGAACGCCGACAAGCAGATGAAGATGAACGTGATCTCCGCCAAGGACCACGGCGAAGCCTTCAACATGCTCGAAAGCGGCCGCGCCGTGGCCTTCATGATGGACGACGCGCTGCTGGCCGGTGAAATGGCCAAGGCCAAGAAACCGTCCGACTGGACCATCACCGGTACCCCACAGTCGTACGAAATCTACGGCTGCATGGTGCGCAAGGACGACCCAGCCTTCAAGAAGGCAGTCGACGAAGCCATCGTCGCCTACTTCAAGTCGGGTGAAGTCAACAAGAGCTACGACAAGTGGTTCCAGCAGCCAATTCCGCCAAAGGGCCTGAACCTGCAGTTCCCGATGAGCGACGAACTGAAGAAGCTGATCGCCGAGCCGACCGACAAGGCCGCGGACGAGAAGAAGTCCTGACCTCCGGCAAATAGTGGCCTGAAGCGCATCCGCGCGAATCCATCCAACAGGCCACCTAGTTAGTGTCTAACCTTTACATCCGAGGGCGTCGAACGCCCCCGGATGTATCGAGGTGCCCGTGAAACAACCGTCTGAGGGGAAATCCCGATGAATTACAACTGGGACTGGGGCGTGTTCTTCAAGTCCACCGGCGTGGGCAGCGAAACCTATCTGGACTGGTACGTCACCGGCCTGGGCTGGACCATCGCCATCGCCATCTCCGCCTGGATCATCGCCTTGCTGCTGGGCTCGCTGCTCGGCGTGATGCGTACCGTACCCAATCGTCTGGTGTCAGGGATCGCCACCGCCTACGTCGAGCTGTTCCGCAATGTGCCGCTGCTGGTGCAGCTGTTCATCTGGTACTTCCTGGTGCCGGACCTGCTGCCCGAAGGCCTGCAGGAGTGGTTCAAGCAGGACCTCAACCCGACCACCTCGGCGCTGATCAGCGTAGTCATCTGCCTGGGCCTGTTCACCGCCGCCCGTGTCTGCGAGCAGGTGCGCACCGGGATCCAGGCGCTGCCCCGCGGCCAGGAGTCGGCCGGGCGCGCGATGGGCTTCAGCCTGCCGCAGATCTACATGAACGTGCTGCTGCCCCAGGCCTACCGGATCATCATTCCGCCGCTCACTTCGGAATTCCTGAACGTGTTCAAGAACTCCTCGGTGGCCTCGCTGATCGGCCTGATGGAGCTGCTGGCGCAGACCAAACAGACCGCCGAGTTTTCCGCCAACCTGTTCGAGGCGTTCACCCTCGCCACGCTGATCTACTTCACCCTGAACATGGGCCTGATGCTGCTCATGCGCATGGTCGAGAAGAAAGTCGCCGTGCCTGGCCTGATTTCCGTGGGGGGCAAGTAAATGGAAATGGATTTCAGCGAAATCATCCCCGCGCTGCCCGCCCTGTGGGACGGCATGCTGCTGACCCTGCAACTGATGGTCATGGGTGTGGTTGGCGGTATCGCCCTGGGCACCGTCCTGGCCCTGATGCGGCTGTCGTCGAGCAAGCTGCTGGCCAACGTCGCCGGCGCCTACGTCAACTACTTCCGCTCCATCCCGCTGCTGCTGGTGATCACCTGGTTCTACCTGGCGGTGCCCTTCGTGCTGCGCTGGATTACCGGTGAAGACACCCCCGTGGGCGCGTTCACCTCCTGCGTAGTGGCGTTCATGATGTTCGAGGCGGCGTACTTCTGCGAAATCGTGCGTGCCGGCGTGCAGTCGATCTCCAAGGGCCAGATGGGCGCCGCGCAAGCGCTGGGCATGAGCTACGGCCAGTGCATGCGCCTGATCATCCTGCCCCAGGCGTTTCGCAAGATGACTCCGCTGCTGCTGCAACAGAGCATCATCCTGTTCCAGGACACCTCGCTCGTCTACACCGTCGGCCTGATCGACTTCCTCAACTCGGCCCGCGCCAACGGCGACATCATCGGGCGCTCCCACGAGTTCCTGATCTTCGCCGGTGTCGTCTACTTCCTCATCAGCTTCTCCGCTTCGTGGCTGGTCAAGCGCCTGCAAAAAAGGATCGCCGTATGATTTCCATCAAGAACGTCAACAAGTGGTACGGGGACTTCCAGGTACTGACCGACTGCAGCACCGAGGTCAAGAAAGGTGAAGTGGTGGTGGTCTGCGGCCCCTCCGGCTCGGGCAAGTCGACGCTGATCAAGTGCGTCAACGCCCTGGAGCCGTTCCAGAAAGGCGACATCGTGGTCGATGGCACCTCCATCGCCGACCCGAAGACCAACTTGCCGAAATTGCGTTCGCGGGTGGGCATGGTGTTCCAGCACTTCGAGCTGTTCCCGCACCTGTCGATCACCGAGAACCTGACCATCGCCCAGCGCAAGGTGCTCGGCCGTAGCGAGGCCGAAGCCACCAAGAAGGGCCTGGCCCTGCTCGACCGCGTCGGCCTTGGCGCCCACGCCAAGAAGCACCCCGGCCAGCTGTCGGGCGGCCAGCAGCAGCGCGTGGCGATCGCCCGCGCCCTGTCGATGGACCCGATCGTCATGCTGTTCGACGAACCGACCTCGGCGCTGGACCCGGAGATGGTCAACGAAGTACTGGACGTGATGGTCGAACTGGCCCACGAAGGCATGACCATGATGTGCGTGACCCACGAGATGGGCTTCGCCCGCAAGGTCGCCAACCGGGTGATCTTCATGGACAAGGGCAACATCATCGAGGACTGCCAGAAGGAAGACTTCTTCGGCAACCCCGAAGGCCGCCACGAGCGTACCCAGCACTTCCTCAGCAAGATCCTGCAACACTAAGTCGGCCACAGTGACGCTGCCCGGCCACTTGCCGGGCAGCGGAAGCTGGTCGTGACAAGGCCACTGTGATGAAATGCGACCCTTCGCTCCTTCGCCCTGCCCAGCCCACCGTGAAATCCCGCCTGATTCGCCAATTGCTCGTCCCCCCGCTGGTCATCCTATTGATGGTCGGTCTAGGGATGGCTGGCTTCCTGATCAGCGAAAGCAACGGCATCCGCACGCTCAGCGAAAACGGCGAGCGCCAGTTGGAGCTGCATGCGCGCACCGTCGAAAGCGAAATCAGCAAGTACACCTACCTGCCCAGCCTGCTCGAGCTGGAAGACAGCGTCTCGCGCCTGCTCACCGACCCTGACGCCGGCGACCGCCAGGTCGTCAACGAATACCTCGAGGGCCTGAACCGGCGCAGCCGCAGCCGGGCGATCTTCGTCCTCGATACCAATGGCCGGGTCCAGGCCACCAGCAACTGGCGCGACGCCGACTCCTTCCTCGGCGAGGACCTGGCATTCCGCGCCTATTTCCAGGTCGCCGTGCGCGGCGAACCCGGGCGTTTCTACGGTATCGGCAGCACCACCGGCGAGGCTGGCTACTATCTGGCCCACGGCCTGGAGGAGCACGGCAAGATCATCGGCGTGGCCGTGATCAAGGTGCGCCTCGATACCCTGGAGGAGCGCTGGCAGCGCGCCCGCCTGGAAGCCTTCGTCAGCGACGAGAACGGCATCATCATCCTTTCCAGCGACCCGTCCCGACGTCTGAAGTCGGTGCGGCCGCTGAACCCGCAGATCAAGGAACGCCTGGCGCGCAGCCTGCAGTACTACTGGTGGCCGCTCAACGAGCTGCAACCGCTGGCCCGGGAAACCCTGTCCGACGGCGTGGAAAAACTGACCTTTCCGGCCAACAGCGAGACCGAGCACGGCAAGCAGCACAATGTCTCCTACCTGGCACAGACCCGACGCCTGGCCGACACGCCCTGGCACTTCACCCTGCTTACCCCCTTGCAGGACCTGCGCCGCGAGTCGATGGTGCAGGGCATCCTGGTCGGGGTGGCCTTTGCCCTGCTGGCGATCCTGGCCATCGCCTGGAACGAGCGACGCAAGGTGATCGCCACCCGCCTGGCGGCCCGCGAGGCCCTGGAAGAGGCGAACAGCCAGCTGGAACGCAAGATCACCGAGCGCACCGCCGACCTGCGCGCTAGCAACGAACGCCTCAAAGGGCAAATCCGCGAACGCCGCCACGCCGAACAGACCTTGCGCCACGCCCAGGACGAACTGGTCCAGGCCGGCAAGCTGGCGGCCATCGGGCAGATGTCCACCAGCATCGCCCACGAACTCAATCAACCGCTGGCGGCGTTGCGCACCCTGTCGGGCAATACCGTGCGCTTCCTCGAGCGCGGCGCGCTGGAAACCGCCAGCGCCAACCTGCGCACCATGAACGACCTGATCGATCGCATGGGCCGCATCACCGCCAGCCTGCGCTCGTTCGCCCGACGTGGCGACGACAGCGGCCAGGCGTCTTTGGAAAAAGCCGTGGAAGCCACGTTGCAAGTGCTGGCCAACCGTATCAGCGCCTGCCACCTGCATTTGCACCGCCAGTTCGACGATGCGTTGCTGGCCATCGACCAAACTCGCCTGGAACAGATCCTGGTCAACCTGATTGGCAACGCCCTCGATGCCATGGCCACACAGCCCTTGCCACAACTGTGGCTGGAAGGCGAGAGGCAGGGCGACAAATACCGCCTGCGGGTGCTAGACAATGGCCATGGCATAGACGCCGAGGCGCGCAAGCACCTGTTCGAACCCTTCTTCACCACCAAACCGGGCGAGCATGGCCTGGGCCTGGGCCTGACCTTGTCGGCGAGCCTGGCCACTGCCGCCAAGGGTACACTGAGCGTCGAACATCCCGCCGGTGGCGGCACCGCATTCGTCCTTGCCCTGCCCCTGGCCACGCCCCCTAGCGAATTGGCTGAGCCTCTATGAAACAAGCACCTCTCACCGTCCTGATCGTCGAAGACGACCCGCACGTGCTGCTCGGCTGCCAGCAGGCGCTGGCCCTGGAAGACATCGCCTGCGAAGGCGTCGGCAGCGCCGAGCAGGCCCTCGAGCGCATCGGCGACGACTTCGCCGGCATCGTCGTCAGCGATATCCGCCTGCCGGGCATCGATGGCCTGGAGCTGCTCAACCGTCTCAAGGCACGCGACCGCAGCTTGCCGGTGGTACTGATCACCGGACACGGCGACATCGACATGGCGGTCGGTGCCATGCGCAACGGCGCCTACGACTTCATGGAAAAACCATTCTCGCCAGAGCGACTGGTCGATGTGGTGCGCCGCGCCCTGGAACAACGCGGCCTGTCGCGCGAGGTGTTCGCCCTGCGTCGCCAACTGGCCGAGCAGAGCAGCCTGGAAGGTCGCATCATCGGCCGCTCACCGGCCATGGAACAACTGCGCGAGCTGATCGCCAACGTCGCCGACACTTCGGCCAACGTCCTGATCGAAGGCGAGACAGGTACCGGCAAGGAGCTGGTTGCCCGCTGCCTGCACGACTTCAGCCGACGCCAGGGCCAGCCATTCGTGGCGCTGAACTGCGGCGGTCTCCCGGAGAACCTGTTCGAAAGCGAGATCTTCGGCCACGAAGCCAATGCCTTCACCGGTGCCGGCAAGCGCCGCATCGGCAAGATCGAGCACGCCAACGGCGGCACGCTGTTCCTCGACGAAGTCGAGAGCATGCCGATCAACCTGCAAATCAAGCTGCTGCGGGTACTGCAAGAGCGCACTCTGGAACGCCTGGGCTCGAACCAGAGCATCCCGGTGGACTGCCGGGTGATCGCCGCGACCAAATCCGACCTCGCCGTACTGGGCCAGAGTGGCCAGTTCCGCAGCGACCTGTACTACCGCCTCAACGTCGTCACCCTCGAGCTGCCACCACTGCGCGAGCGACGCGAAGACATCCTGCAACTGTTCGAACACTTCCTACAACAGTCAGCCTTGCGCTTTGACCGCGAGCCCCCCACCCTCGACAGCCAGACCCTGTCGCAGTTGCTGGCCCACGACTGGCAAGGCAACGTGCGCGAGCTGCGCAACGTCGCCGAACGCCATGCCCTGGGCCTGCCCGCGTTCAAGAAGGGGAGCAGCGGCGGGGCCAGCCAAGGGCTAGGTTTCGCCGAAGCGGTAGAGGCATTCGAACGCAACCTGCTCAGCGATGCCCTGCAGCGCAGCGGTGGCAATCTCAGCCAAGCCAGCCAGGAACTGGGGATGGCCAAGACCACGCTGTTCGACAAAGTGAAGAAGTACGGCCTCGGCTGATCGGCTACCTTACCTTGGAAGTTTAACGTGGACTTGGCATTCAAAGCGGCCCTGGGCGCGGGCGTGGTGCTCCTCCTGGCCATCCTGTCGAAAACCCGCAACTACTACATTGCCGGCCTGGTGCCGCTGTTTCCTACCTTTGCCCTGATAGCCCACTACATTGTTGGCAAGGGACGGTCGCTGGAGGATCTGAAAACCACCATCCTGTTCGGAATGTGGTCGATCATCCCCTACTTCGTGTACCTGGCCACGCTGTACGTACTGGTTGAGCGCATGCGCCTGGAGGCCTCGCTGGCCCTGGCCACGGTAGCCTGGCTGGTCGCTGCGACCCTGCTGGTGAGCCTATGGGTGAGAGTGCATTGAACGAACTGCGGGCTAAACCTGCGCCCAGCCGTGGTGGAAGTGGGCTTGCTCCAGTCGTTATCGTGCACCACCGCGCTAAAGCCCGGCGATATGCGTGACATCCTGCCGATGCGCCTGTAGGTAGGGGAGCACAACCCCCAGCAGGGGCGCCTTGAACGGCTCCTGGAACCGATGCGCCAGCCCCGGAATCAGCCGCAACTGGCTGCCCTGGATGTGTGCCGCCAGGTGTACCCCATGCATCACTGGCAACAGCGGATCGGCCGTTCCGTGCACCACCAATGTTGGTAGCCGCAGTTGGTTGAGCAACTCCACCCTGCTGGGTTCGGCGAGAATCGCCATGATCTGGCGTTTGGCCCCCTGCGGATTGAATGCCCGGTCATAGGCCACGGCAGCCTGCTCGATGAGGGCAGCGCGGTCATCGTGCACCTGGGGACTACCTAACGCCGCGAGCAACTCGGCTTGCTGCGCGATAGCCACCTCACGATTCGGTGCACTGCGTCGCGCCAGCAATTGCAACAGGGCCGGGGCAGGGGCCGGCAGGCCAACCGCGCCCGAACTGGACATCACCAGCGTCAAGCTACGCACCCGCTCCGGCGCCATGGCGGCGAGATGCTGCGCGATCATGCCGCCCATGCTCACGCCCAGCACATGAAACTGGCGGACCTCGAGTGCATCCATGAGACGTAAGCCATCATTGGCCATGTCCGTCAGGCTGTAAGGTGCCGAAACAGGCAGCCCCAGCTTGTAGCGCAGCAGTTCGATTGTCAGGTTCGCCGAAGCCGGCATTTGGTTCCAGCGTGACAGGCCGACGTCGCGGTTGTCGTAGCGAATCACTCGAAAGCCTTGACGGCACAGGGCTTCGACCACGTCATCCGGCCAGTGGATCAGTTGCCCGCCCAGGCCCATCACCAACAGCAGAACGGGGTCTCGGGGCGCACCGACGCTCTGGTACACCAGGCTCAGCTCGCCCAGCTCCGCCCGTTGCACAGGTGCATGAACATCACAGCGGCCTTCGGCGAAGCTCGCCGGTACGCTGACCAGTAGCAAGAAGAAAAGTAACCACATGAAAGCAACACCAGAATGCAGATCCCCAGTAGCGCGAGATTGTGATGAATCTCCTCCCGGCGCGCTGCCACAAAACCGTGACATTTTGATGAATCCTGCCCAATAGCCGGACACGACAATTAACTACGACCCAGCAGACGTGTCCCTTTCCTTCAATGACGTTGCCCGCTCCGGTAACTCTCAAGAAGGATCCTTCGATGTACGAGCTGACCCCCTCCCTCCCCTTTTCCCTCGCGTCCCTACCGATGCATGCCGTGCCGCCGGACTCTCCGGTTGTCCATCAAGCACGTCAAACATGCGAAGACCAGCAACGAATCTTCAATGCGCTGCTGGGCCAGGCGCCCGGTGTTCGACAGGTCATTGGTGAATGGCTGAACAAAACCCTCGGCATCATTCCCGGGCAAGCCGGCCTGGTCCTGGGATCGGCGCAGCAGCCCGCACGTATCGGTCTCGTTGAGTTGACTGCCTGGGCCCAACACCACAAACCCACTTCCATGATTGACCTTCGCGCCTCTATCACGGGGGTACCTGACGCGCTACAGCAGTCGCCCAGCGAGTTGCTGGAACGTCTGGCCGCCCTGAATCTCTCCGCTCTCGTTCGTGAATCCTGGATCAACTATTGGGGGGAACGCGCTCAAGGAACACCGAGGAGTCGAAAGGAACAGGCGCGCATACAGTACCAACGGCACTTCGAAGCCGCCGTCGAGATCGCCTTCGCCAGTGATCCCTCGGCGACAGTGCTGCGTCCAGTGCTAAGTGTCATGGACCACCCCGAGTGGCTACGGATCGACGATCGCCAGTTGTTTATCGAAACTCCCACCTGCGAGCCTGGCGCGCTGATCTTCAGTATCGAAGGTGAAGCCGGGCTGAGCCTGTACTCCCCCGGCAGCAACGAAACCCTGAGTTATCACACCTCACGTCCAGCGCTGGAGGCCAGACTGGGTGAGTCTTCAGGACAAATTCACTACAACGCACTGGACTCGATCGACGAAGGGTTCAACAGCCTGTTCGTGAGCCTGGAAGCCCGGCTGCTGGCAACACTCGAACATGATCCTGGTGACGAGCTTGGCGACGCCAGCGCAGCATTGGCGCAAGCAGATCGACTGCATGATCATTGGCGCTGCTCAACGGTTTTCGCCATGCCGCTAGCCCTTGAACCTGCCGATCAAGACGATCTCCCTGGCCCCTCACTGTTCGAGCTGGCCCCTTTTGGCCTGGAGGTGCCCTGCTCAACACGCGCGCAAATGATCGCTCGACAAATGGAAAAGTTGACAAGGCTTTCCCATCAGGACCTTGAGGCGTGCCAACGACAACATGATCTCCTGCTCGCTGCGCGCAAGGCCGCTCAGACCCAGATCGAAGCCATCCTGGCATCGGCGAAATGGCACTCGGACGCCCGCCCGTTCAACGCTCCGCCCGCTCTGTCGACAGCTCACGGCCAAGCCCTGCTTGCCCATGCTCGAATGAAAGCGTTGCTGGGCGAACTGACGCCTGACGTGCTCGCGTTGGTCGAAGCACTAGCCAGCCCCCATGACAACAGCCCCCTGACGGCTTCACTCGTACTTCGCTCAGCGCCCGAAGATCCCTCGAGCAGTGCTCGCGAACAGCTACTGCACGAGGTCATCGTCATCACCAGGCGTACGCCCCGGGACACGCCCGATACCCGTCACCCCTTCGCCATCTACTGGATCGGAGGGCCAGGGGGACTTTTGCAATGCGATGACCAAGCTGCCCTCGCTCGCTACCTGAGCCAGTTTGACCCCAAGCTGTCACTGCGCTTGGAACCCATCGTCGGCGACAGCCTTGCCCATGCGCTCGATGCACAACTGGCGCACGCACGCCGGGCGTGGCAGGCACTGCAGAATGAGAAGGGAGTCGATGCCGCGGCACCTGGACTGGTGCAGGCCAAACAGAGTTTAGGCCAACACCTGCAGGTGTCCTGCAAGGGTGCCCGGGAGGCGGCGCTCTCTGTCCTGCGCGCAGAGCAACAGCTAGCGAGCAAACTGGGCAGTTCGCCGACCGCCTTCGCCAAGATGAATGATGAGGCCCGCAACGCTTTCAAAGCCCTCGCCAAAGACTATCTCAACGCCATGCGCGACAGCCAGGCCCTGATAGAGCGCGATCTGCCGGAGCGCAATGCGTTCTGCCAGCGTTTGGTGTCGCAAACCCTGATAGCGGATTTCGATGATTTCAGCGGTGGCCAGATTGTTCTGCAACTGCCGTTATCGACGAGCTGGCACAATCATCCCGTCGGGGGTGGCGGCACTCCAGGCACGCCAACCCGGCCTGTATTGACGGCAAGCCAGGAAACCGAGGAGATCACCCTTGAGAGCCTGCTGTTGAACAACCTCGACAGCACCATGCTGGAACGGCTGAGCTTCGCCAAGCCCAAGCGTGCCGACGGGCAGCCTCTCGGACAGCCCATGGAAGAAGGCCTCGATCACGCCTATCTGCAGAGTCTGGCACGCCGCCTGGACCTCGCCGGGCGCTACGAAACGGCAATACATGCGGCATTCAGCGATCCCGACGAGTCCGACTATGCCCATGCCTATCGCAGGGAGTGCTTGATTGCGCCGCACCGTTTGTTGTTGAAGTTGCAAAACCTGCTCTACCACCAGCGAGGGGACTTGGACAACATCGGCCACGCGATCCTGTCGGTGGCAATCGATGCCGACAGCCGAACCGCCTTCCAGGCCGACGGTCATGACATTCAATTGTTGCCCGCCTTGCTGGCCGTTGGTGGCGAGGATACCGATGAGCGACCTACGACACTTTCGGGGATCACCTTTATCGAAGACCGTATCAGCAAGGTCACCGTGCTCTATCTTCCCGATCATCCGACCCACGGGCTGCGCCAGTACGCCACGCTCGAGCAGGCGCGACAGGCGCTACTCGATGAGCGCGACGACTACCTCGTCAGCCGCGCACTCAGCGGTAACCCAGACGCCCATCGCTCAAGGCTACGCGAAGCGCGGGTTCGTCATTTCGAACACATGATTGTCGCAGGTGCCGCCTGGCCCGCCACCACCTCGCTGGCAGCCCACCTGCTTGATGGCCACCGAGGGCGCCTGGTGATGGAACACCGCGCGACAGCTCGCTCCAATCTGGACCTGTATTTCGAGCATTTGGCCCAACAGAGCGCCGGCGTGCTCATAGGGTTCAAGATCGCATTGGGAGCAATACCATTCCTGGGGCTGCCGATCAGCATCTATGACACATTCGTCAGTGCAACTGAGGTGGTGAAGGCTTTTTCCACGGGTTCGTCGTGTGACATCCTGCAAGCTCTCAACGACTTCATCGTCTCGTTGATTGATGTAGCAATGGATGCACTCGGAGGCGGTACTGGCATCAGCAGCACGTCTCTGCGTCGAGCGACAGGGATACGTCGCATCCATGGGCAGGGCGAACTGATCACCCGCCGGTATCAGGATTCATCCCCCCAGCGCAGCCTGGACCGCTTCACTGGGCTCGAATATGAGCAGCCTCTATCGCTCGCGGGGCTGAAAACGGCCACACATGGCAAATACAAAGGCATCTATCGGCATACCGAAGGACACTTCATCCTCGTTGGCAAGCAAACCTACAAAGTGAGCTGGGACGCGACCGCCCGCACCTGGCAACTAGATGGCAACACCCGCCACCGATGGAAACGCGCAATCGCTCAAGACCAGAACGGTCAGTGGGACACTCATTTCGCCCTCTATGGCGTGCACCGCCAGGGGGCAGGCGGCGGCGGCGGACAAGCCCTTGGCCGCGTAGCCGATACGCTGGAGCCACTCTGGCCAGCAGCGATACGCGAACGCTTGCCACGCTGGTGGCGAGACCACGCCTATCGCCAGCACAACCGCTTGCGCGACAGCATTACCCGCGACATGCAGCTACTGCAGCCCCGTGCCAACGAGCTCAATCAACACATGAAGCGCGCTTTGGAACAACAGGGAAAACTCGACGCGTCACTGAAAGCTTCGCTCGAAAAGACCCTCGCCGACGCCGAGCGCATTCACCGTGACTGCCAGGCATTCCAGCAGGTTGCCGCCGGACGAATTCGCAAACGAGCTCAAGATCAGGCGAAGGATCTGGCCATACTCATTTGCAATGGTCGTCAACGCCTTAGCGACGAAGCCCATACTCAACTCAGTCACGTGATGGATGAGATAGAGAGTCTCAAACAACGTCTTCAGCAAAAATCCATCGAGCTTTCACCAGGCCTCGATGACAGACAGCTCCAGGTCGCCTTCGAACAGCTGTCCGAGCTGAGGATCCGCATGAACCAAGCCCGACAACATGCGCTGGCGGCGGTGGATGACATCCGCGAGCAAGTCGCCCAGCTACGCACCTGGCGCGATCAGGTGCATCAGGCTGGTGAACATCGGGACTTGTTGACAATCGTCGACAGCACATTGAGCGCTTTCAGCGAGCCCGTCCTGAACTACATGACTGTCAGCCAACTGACAGCGCTGCTGGTCAAACCTAGCCACGCGATGAGCGGCGCCGGCATCCGCCTGCAGTTCTTGATGAAGGAACCGCGAACAACATTGGATCGTGCCCTGTATGCCCTGCATCAACTCGGCGCAACACAAGCCTCGGCCACGCAACGTATAACCATCATGACGGCGTCGATACAGCATTCCGAACGCTTTCGTCATCAGTTGAAATACTGGCTCGGCAGCTACACAACGTACATCGACCACGCTGCCGCGCAGCGCCTGGAGTCGTCACTGACGGCCTATGAAGCACATTTCAGGAGGCTGCTGCTCAATAAAACCAAGCCCGCCCCGCTGGCTAGCAAAAAGGGCACCCGCCAGCCGCGCGTATTCGAGACCATCGACAACCGCCTGCTGGTCGGTGAACCCGACCAGCATAGCCTCAACGTCTACCGCATCACCGGGGTCAACGGGCGGACCGAAATCTATCATCAGGACCGCTCGGGAAAATTCACCCTGACCAACCCTGACACCGCTCCCAGCCCGGGGGGTAGCGTATCCCTGAAAGAGTTGAGTAACGAGGCCAGACGGCAATTGGGCGAACTGCAAGCGTATCGAGCCAAGGTACAGCAGTACGCGCATCAAGGCATGGACGGCGCGAGTCTCGACGATCTCATGCAGTTCAAGGCCACCGATCTGGAAAGCCTCGCCCTGCGAATTGGCGAACAGGCGCATGACGACGACCTGGTACGGCAGTTGCGCGACATGGCACTGGAGGCAAGGCGGTATGGCAAGACACTTCGCGTCGACTTCATCATCGGTACGGGCCAACCCAATAGCGCACACCTTGATTATTTGCACGAAGCAGGCCTGGTGCGCATCGAGAAGGAGGGCGGGCTGGTGGAGCTGCGACGGACCAGCGATGGCCGCAGGGACTTCCTGCAGGAATTTGTGGTACTCGATACCCGTGGCGCCTCGCCAAGCCCGCTATGGTATGCCCACTTCCATTTCAACAAGGCCAATCCCACCTTCGACGAGTACGTCAAGGCGCACTTGAAGACCGTCCCTCAAAGGCGCCTGGGGCGGGAATGGCAAGACAGCCACGTCGAGCAGATCTGGCGTGGTGAACTGACGCGAGCCATTGCCCGCAAGCACTTCGCGACATTGTTCTGATCGGCCGCGAGGGGCTCGGCCAAGCCCCTCGCGCCATGCATCGACAGACACCATCAACATGAGAGAAACTCAACATTCCTGATCAGCCTGCGCCAGAATATCGTTGGAGTTTCACCGTGCTGGAAATACGCCACTTGAAAACCCTTCACGCCTTGCGTGAAGCCGACAGTCTGGTGGAAGCCGCTGAGCGGTTGCACCTTACGCAGTCGGCGCTGTCGCACCAGTTCAAGGAACTGGAAGAACGCCTCGGCTTGCCACTGTTCACGCGCAAGACCAAGCCGATCCGCTTCACCAGCGCCGGCCTGCGCCTGCTGCAACTGGCCGACGCCACCCTACCCCTGCTACGTGGCGCCGAGCGTGATATCGCCCGCCTTGCCGGCGGCACCGCTGGGCGCCTGCACATGGCCATCGAATGCCACAGCTGCTTCCAGTGGCTGATGCCAACCATCGACCAGTTCCGCGATGCCTGGCCGGAGGTGGAACTGGACCTGGCATCGGGTTTTGCTTTCGCGCCACTGCCGGCCCTGGCCCGCGGCGATCTCGACCTGGTGGTGACCTCCGACCCGGTGGACCTGGCCGGCATCACGTACGTGCCGTTGTTCACCTACGAGGCCATGCTCGCCGTTGCCAACCAGCACCCGTTGGCCGGCAAGCCCTATATCGTGCCCGAGGACCTGCTCGACCAGACCCTGATCACCTACCCGGTGGAACGCGACCGCCTGGACATCTTCACCCGCTTCCTGGAGCCGGCCGACATCGAGCCGGCCGCGGTGCGCACCTCGGAGCTGACGGTGATGATGATGCAACTGGTGGCCAGCGGCCGTGGCGTGTGCGGCATGCCGCACTGGGCCCTGCACGAGTACAGCTCGCGCGGCTATGTGAAGGGCAAGCGACTGGGCGACAAAGGGTTGTTCGCCACCCTTTACGCGGCAGTGCGCACCGACATGCTCGACGCCCCGTACATGCGCGACTTCCTGCTGACCGCCAAGGACACCTCGTTCGCCACGCTCGACGGAGTCAGCGCGGTGCGTTGAAGCCTTCGCGCCACAGCGGCAGGATCAGGTCGCGAGTCAGCGGCGCCAGGTTCAGCGTGTTCGCTTGGTCGACGGCCAGCCAGATCACCTCTTCGATTTCCGCCGCCGGGACCACCGCCTCGCGGCACTCGACACGGAACAGTTCGGCCTCGACCTCAAAGCCCGGCTCGTTGGCGGCCGGGGCACTGAAGCGGCCCAGGTGGACGGCCTGGGCGGGATCGACGCGCAGCCCCAGTTCCTCGTGCAGCTCACGCACCAGCGCCTGCGCCGGAGACTCGCCCGAGTCGATCTTGCCACCCGGCTGCATGAAGACCAGGGTATCGCGCTTGCGTACCAGCAGGGTTCGCCCCTGGGAGTCAATGAGCAGGGCGGCGGCGATTCGGATGGTATTGGGCATGGTGGACACTCGGTTTACTCCAGTTGCGCAGAATACCTGACAAGGCTCAATCGCGGGGCAAGCCCGCTCCCATGAGTACCTGGCAGGGCTGTCGTGGGAGTGGGCTTGCCCCGCGATTGAGCCAGAACAGGCAGACGAACGGCCCCTTGCCATTGCCCTGCTTACCCGCCATAACCAACCCATGAACCTGCCCGCCCCCCTGCACCCGGTGCTCGACCTGTTCCACCCCGCCGTCGCCACCTGGTTCCGCCAAAGCTTTGCCACGGTCACCGAAGCCCAGGCCGGCGCCTGGCCGCTGATCCATGCCGGCCAGTCGATGCTGCTGGCCGCGCCGACCGGCTCGGGCAAGACCCTCAGCGCCTTCCTCGCGGTGCTCGACGAGTTGTTCCGCCAAGGGCTGGAACAGGACGGCGAGCTACCTGCGCAAACCCAGGTGGTCTATGTGTCGCCGCTCAAGGCGCTGTCCAATGACATTCGCCTCAACCTCGATGCGCCGCTCGAGGGCATCGGCCACCAGCTCGCCCAACTGGGTCTCAAGGCCCCGCGCATCACCACCGCCGTGCGCACCGGCGACACGCCCCAGAAGGAGCGCGCCGCCATGCGCAAGCTGGCGCCGCACATCCTGGTGACCACGCCAGAATCATTGTATGTACTGATGGGCTCGGCCTCCGGTCGCCAGGGGCTGGCCAGTGTGCACACGGTGATCGTCGACGAGATCCATGCCCTGGCCGGCAACAAGCGTGGCTGCCACCTGGCGCTGACCCTGGAACGCCTGCAGGCCCTCGCTGGCCGACCTTTGAGGCGTATCGGCCTGTCCGCGACCCAACGGCCGGTGGAGCGCGTGGCGCAGTTTCTGGTTGGCCACGGACAGCCCTGCGCCATCGTCGATATCGGTCATGTCCGCCAACGCGACCTGGCTCTGGAAGTACCGCCTGTGCCACTGGGCGCGGTCATGGCCACCGATGTCTGGAGCCTGGTCTACGACCGGCTCGCGGTGCTCGCCCGCGAGCATCGCACCACGCTGGTATTCGTCAACACCCGACGCTTGGCCGAGCGCCTGACGCGTCACCTGGGCGAGCGCCTGGGCAACGACGCGGTCGCCGCCCATCACGGCAGCCTGGCAAAGGAACATCGCCTGGTCGCCGAGCAGCGGCTCAAGGCTGGCGAACTGCAGGTGCTGGTGGCCACCGCGTCGCTGGAGCTGGGCATCGATATCGGCGATGTCGACCTGGTCTGCCAGATCGCCTCGCCCGGCTCGATTGCCGCGTTCCTACAGCGGGTCGGACGCTCCGGCCACCAGGTCAATGGCACCCCCAAGGGCCGCCTGTTCCCCACCTCGCGGGATGACCTGATCGAATGCGTGGCGTTGCTCGACTGCGTGCGCCAGGGCGAGCTGGATACCTTGCACATCCCTCACGCGCCGCTTGACGTGCTGGCCCAGCAAATCGTCGCCGAGGTCAGCAATCAGCCGTGGTCCGAACGCGCCCTGTTCGACCTGCTGCGCCAGGCGACGCCTTATGCCGAGCTGGACGAGCGCCATTACCAGGCCTTGCTGCGCATGCTCGCCGAGGGCTACAACGGCCGCCAGGGGGTGCGCGGCGCCTACCTGCACCGCGATGCGGTGAACGGCACCCTGCGCGGGCGTCGCGGCAGCCAACTCACCGCGCTCACCAGCGGTAGCACCATCCCCGAGACGGCCGACTACGCCGTGCTGCTCGAACCCCAGGCGCTGAACATCGGCAGCGTCAACGAGGATTTCGCCGTCGAGAGCATTGCCGGTGACATCTTCCAGCTGGGCAACGCGTCGTACCGCATCCTGCGCGTCGAGCCCGGGCGGGTGCGGGTCGAGGACGCGCACGGCCTGCCACCGACCATTCCGTTCTGGCTCGGCGAGGCGCCTGGGCGCAGTGACGAGCTGTCTGCTGCGGTAGCCCGGCTGCAGCAGCGTCTCGACCAGCAATTGCAGGACGGCGACGCTCAACAGGTGCAGGCCTGGCTCCAGGCGACTTATGAACTGGACGAAGCCTGCGCCAGCCAGCTGCTGGATTACCTCGGCCGTACCTGGCAGGTACTCGGCGCCCTGCCCTCGCAGCAGACGCTGGTGATGGAGCGCTTTTTCGACGAGTCCGGCGGCACCCAGCTGATCATCCACTCGGCCTTTGGCAGCCGTATCAACCGCGCCTGGGGCCTGGCCTTGCGCAAGCGCTTCTGCCGCACCTTCAACTTCGAACTGCAGGCGGCGGCCAGCGAGGACGCCATCGTGCTGTCACTGTCCACCAGCCACAGTTTCGACCTGGACGAGGTGTGGCGCTACCTGAACAGCGGCAGTGCCGAAGCGATCCTGATCCAGGCTTTGCTCGACGCCCCGCTGTTCGGCGTGCGCTGGCACTGGAATGCCGCGGTGACCATGGCCCTGCCGCGTTACGTGGGCGGGCGCAAGGTGGCGCCGCAGATCCAGCGCATGAAAAGCGAGGACCTGGTGGCGTCGGTATTTCCCGACCAGCTCGCCTGCCTGGAGAACATCGTCGGCGAGCGGCAAATCCCCGATCATCCATTGGTCGAGCAGACCCTCGACGACTGTCTGCACGAGGCCATGGACAGCGAAGGCTGGCTGGCGCTGCTGCGGCGCATGGAGCACGGTGAAGTAGGCTTGCTCAGTCGCGATTTGCCGGCCCCCTCGCCGCTGGCCTCGGCGATCCTCAATGCCCGCCCCTACACCTTCCTCGACGACGCGCCGCTGGAAGAGCGACGCACCCAGGCCGTGCTCAACCGACGCTGGAGCGACGTGCATAGCGCCGACGACCTGGGCGCGCTCGACGCCGACGCCATTGCCGCGGTGCAGGCCGAAGCCTGGCCCCAGGCTCGTAACCCCGATGAAATGCATGAGACGCTGATGAGCCTGGGGGCTGTGGCCGAGCACGAAGTAGATGCCAATGGCGCCTGGCGCGACCTGTTGCAGCAATTGGCCAAGGCGGGCCGGGCCTGTCGCCTGGATACGGGCGAACACCGTCTGTGGCTGGCCCGTGAGCGCCAGCAGGCGCTGTTGACGCTATACCCGGACGCTCGCCTGGAACCGGACATGCCGCTATTGCCGGGCTATGACGCCCCCGTCGACAGCGATACCGCCCTCACGGAACTGCTGCGCTGCCGCCTAGATGGCTTTGGCCCGATGACGCTGGAGCAGATCGCGACACCTCTGGCGCTGAAGGCCGGCGACTGCGAACAGGCCCTGGCCCGCCTGGAGGGCCAGGGCCATGTGATGCGTGGTCATTTCAGCCCCGGCCAGCCGCGCCTGCAGTGGTGCGAACGGCACCTGCTGGCGCGTATTCATCGCTACACGGTCAAACGCCTGCGCCAGGAGATCGAACCGGTCAGCCTGCAGGACTACCTGCGCTTCCTGTTCGACTGGCAGCACATGAGCGGCGAAACCCGGCTGCGTGGGCCGCAGGCGGTATCCGAGGTGCTCGCCCAGCTGCAAGGTTTTCCCGCTGCCGCCGGGGCCTGGGAGAGCGACCTGCTGCCAGCGCGAATCAAGGACTACAGCCCCCATTGGCTCGATGAGGCCTGCCGCAGCGGCCAGTGGGCCTGGAGTCGGCTGGCGGCGACGCTGGCGGCCAGCACCCTGGCCAGCACGCCCCTGGTGCTGCTGCCCCGCGAGCACCTGGGGCTGTGGCGCAGCCTCACCCCCGCGCCCGACCTCGAACAACTGGGTGCCCGCGCGCATCGGGTCCTGCAGACCTTGCAGGAGCAAGGCGCGCTGTTCTTCGACGAACTGGCCCATGAAGCCCACCTGCTGCCCAGCGAACTGGAATCGGCGCTGCAGGAACTGGTGGGCTCAGGCCTGGCGAGCGCCGACGGTTTCAGCGGCCTGCGCAGCCTCATCAGCCCAGCGGCCAGGCGCAGGCCGCGCACCAGCCGGCGTGGGCACCCAGCACTGTCGAGCAGCATGGTCCATGCCGGGCGCTGGGCCTTGCTGCGCCGCTCGGCCACC
Source organism: Pseudomonas sp. PONIH3 (assembly GCF_002934345.1). NCBI lineage: Bacteria > Pseudomonadati > Pseudomonadota > Gammaproteobacteria > Pseudomonadales > Pseudomonadaceae > Pseudomonas > Pseudomonas sp. PONIH3. The sequence continues at coordinate 5,132,764 of NZ_CP026386.1, read as the reverse complement.
ACGGTCGACAGCGACCAGCGCCTGGAACATGTGGCCCGCAGCCTGCTGCGCCGCTATGGCGTGGTGTGCTGGCGCTTGCTGGAGCGCGAGAGCGATGTGCTGCCCCCGTGGCGCGCACTGTTGCGCTGCTATCAGCGTCTCGAGGCGCGAGGCGAGATCCGCGGGGGGCGCTTCATTGCCGGGCTGGCGGGCGAGCAGTTCGCCCTGCCCGAAGCGGTAGTTTTGCTGCGCCAGGTGCGCAACCGCGCGCCAGGCGGGGAACTGGTGGTGGTCAGCGGCTGCGACCCCTTGAATCTGGTCGGCACCCTGCTGCCGGGAACGAAAATGCCGGCAGTGGCGGGCAATCGGCTGCTGTACCGCGACGGGGTGCCAGTCGCCAGTCGCGTGGCAGGGAAGTACCTGTTTGCGGTCGAGGCAGCGGCCAGCGAACAGGAGCACTGGCGCCAGCTTCTGTTGCGCGGTACAGCAACCTAGAGAGCGGCGGTGTACCGCCGCTACCGCAGGTTCAGCCCTTGGCCTGGAACCCGGCGAAGCGCTTGTTGAACCCGGCCACCCGCCCTTCCACCGTGGTCTTGCGCTGCTGCCCGGTGTACACCGGATGCGAGGCGCTGGAGACATCCAGCGCGACGTAGGGGTAGGTCTGGCCATCGCTGTGCACCTGGGTGCGATCGGTATCCACCGTGGAACCGATCAGGAAGTACACATCGGCAGCCGTATCGTGGAACAGCACCGGGCGATAGTCGGGGTGAATGCCAGCTTTCATGACGCAATCTCCTGGAAAGCAATAGCGATACTTTATAACGTATCACAATGCGAATGATTTTCGATACACGAGTTTTCATTTTTCTGCCGCCCGGTGCGCTGGCAAAACGCCGCCCAACCGGGCTATGGTCGGCCTTTGCCCAGGCCCCTGAGCCTGACCGAGCCATCCGCAAGGACCCCGTATGAGCCTGTCACTTCTCAGCCGTTACGCCTTCTTCGCCGCCTGCGTGCTGTTCACCCTCGCCAGCCTGCCGTTCCTCGCCCACGACTGGCTGTGGCCGTTCGCCCTGACCACCGGCGTCCTGAGCCTGATCGGCGTGTTCGACCTGCTGCAGCAGCGCCACGCGGTGCGCCGTAACTATCCGATCCTCGGCAATATCCGCTACCTGGTCGAGGGCATCCGCCCGGAGATCCGCCAGTACCTGCTGGAGTCCGACAGCGATGCGCTGCCCTTCTCCCGCGCCCAGCGCTCGCTGGTGTATGCCCGTGCCAAGAACGAGGCCTCGGACAAACCCTTCGGCACCCTGATCGATGTGTACGAGTCGGGCTTCGAATTCATCGGCCATTCCATGCGCCCCGCGCCGCTGGCCGACCCGGCCGCCTTTCGTGTCGTGGTCGGCGGCCCGCAATGTACCCAGCCGTACTCCGCGTCGATCTTCAACATCTCGGCCATGAGCTTCGGCTCGCTCAGCGCCAACGCCATCCGCGCCCTCAACCAGGGCGCCAAGCTGGGCAACTTCCACCACGACACCGGCGAAGGCAGCATCAGCCCCTACCACCGCGAGCACGGCGGCGACCTGGTGTGGGAGCTGGGCAGTGGCTACTTCGGCTGCCGCACCGCGGATGGCCGCTTCGACCCCGAGCGCTTCGCCGCCCAGGCGCAGAGCCCGCAGGTACGGATGATCGAGATCAAGATGAGCCAGGGCGCCAAGCCCGGCCACGGCGGCATCCTGCCCAAGCACAAGGTGACCAGGGAGATCGCCGAGACCCGCGGCATCCTGATGGGCGAGGACTGCATCTCGCCGTCGCGTCACAGCGCCTTCTCCACGCCGATCGAAATGATGCAGTTCATCGCCCAGTTGCGTGAGCTGTCCGGCGGCAAGCCAGTGGGCTTCAAGTTCTGCCTCGGCCACCCGTGGGAGTTCATGGGCATTGCCAAGGCCATGCTGGAAACCGGCATCCTCCCGGACTTCATCGTCGTCGACGGCAAGGAAGGCGGCACCGGCGCCGCCCCGGTGGAGTTCACCGACCATATCGGCGTGCCGCTGCGCGAAGGCCTGCTGTTCGTGCATAACACCCTTGTCGGCCTGAACCTGCGCGACAAGATCAAGCTCGGCGCCAGCGGCAAGATCGTCAGCGCCTTCGACATCGCCAGCGTGCTGGCCATCGGCGCCGACTGGGCCAACTCGGCACGCGGCTTCATGTTCGCCATCGGCTGCATCCAGTCGCAGAGTTGCCACACCAACAAGTGCCCGACCGGCGTGGCCACCCAGGACGCCCTGCGCCAGCGCGCACTGGTGGTGCCAGACAAGGCCCAGCGGGTGTACAACTTCCATCACAACACCCTGCGCGCCCTGGCCGAAATGCTCGCCGCCGCAGGGCTGGAGCACCCAGCGCAACTGGAGGCCAAGCACCTGGTGCGGCGTATCTCGGCTACCGAGATCAAGCTGTTCTCGCAGATGCATGTGTTCCTCAAGCCGGGTGAGTTGCTCACCGGCGAGGTGAACGGGCAGTTCTATTCGCGGATGTGGCAGTTGGCGCGGGCGGACAGCTTCGAGCCGCACAGCGAGGTAGCGGCCTGATCAGACTTCATCGCAGGTCAAGCCCGCTCACAGGCCAGGCCACGATGGTCACCACATGAAAACAAAGCCCCGGCACTGGCCGGGGCTTTGTTCATCAGGAGGCGGTACTCACCGTACCCTGCGCCTCTTTGGGCGCCAGGCGGAAGGTGTAGTACAGCGCCGTCAACAGCACCAGGAACGCCGGGCCGATGTACAGGGCCACGCGGGTGTCCGGGAAGTACGCCATCAGGCCCACCACCAGCACCAGGAACGCCAGCGCCAGGTACGAGCTCAGCGGCCACAGCCACATGCGGTACTTCAGCGCGTTGCGCTCGGCGGTGGTGAGCCCGGCGCGGAACTTCAGTTGCGCCAGCAGGATCATCACCCAGGTCCAGATCGCGCCGAAGGTGGCGATCGAGGTTACCCAGACGAACACCTTCTCCGGCACCAGGTAGTTGGCCAGCACGCCCAGCAGCAGCGCGCCGATCGACAGCAGCAAGGCGTTGCGCGGCACGCCGCTCTTCGAGGTGCGGGCGAAGGTGGCCGGGGCCTGGCCGTTCTGCGCCAGGCTGTAGAGCATGCGCCCGGTGCTGAAGATGCCGCCGTTGCACGACGACAGCGCGGCGGTGATCACCACGAAGTTGATGATGCCGGCGGCAGTCTTGATGCCGAGGCGCTCAAAGGTCATCACGAACGGGCTGCCCTGGCTGCCGATCTCATTCCACGGGTAGATCGACAGGATCACGAACAGCGCGCCCACGTAGAACAGCAGGATGCGCCAGAACACCGAGCCGATGGCCTGGGGGATGGTCTTCTGCGGGTTGCGCGCTTCGCCGGCGGTCAGGCCGATCATCTCCACGCCCAGGTAGGCGAACATCACCATCTGCAGCGACATCAGCACGCCGGTCACGCCGTTGGGCATGAAGCCGCCGTTGCTCCACAGGTTGGAGACGCCCATGGCCACACCGTCGTTGCCGAAACCGAAGGCGATGATGCCGATGCCGCCCAGCACCATGGCGATGATGGTGACGATCTTGATCAGGGCGAACCAGAACTCGAACTCACCGAATGCCTTGACCGCGATCAGGTTGATCGCGCCCATGCTGCCCAGGGCCATCAACGCCCAGATCCAGCGCGGCACGTCGGGGAACCAGATGCCCATGTAGATGGCCACCGCGGTGATTTCGGCGACGCAGGTCACCAGCCACAGGAACCAGTAGTTCCAGCCGGTCAGGAAGCCCGCCAGCGGGCCGAGATAGTCTTGGGCGTAGCGGCTGAACGACCCGGCGACCGGATTGTGCACGGCCATTTCGCCGAGGGCGCGCATGATCACCAGGATGGCCAGGCCACCGATGATGTAGGAAAGCATGATGGCAGGGCCGGCCATTTCGATGGCCTTGGCAGAACCGAGGAACAGACCGACGCCGATACAGGCGCCGAGGGCCATCAGACGGATGTGCCGTTCGCCCAGCTCGCGCTTGAGCGGGCCGCCCTGGGCGGACTCGCCCTGGGCAGGGTGGTTGCCGACTGGCATAGCAATACAACCTCATTTTGTTATTGGATTTGACCTTCGTGCAGCACCGGCCGCGCCGATAGGCGGGGCGTCGTCTCGCCAGGCCGCCTTGTGGGCGGGCCTGTCCGCCGGGCACACAGCACCGACGGGTCGAAGGGGGCGAGCAGTATAGGAAGCAGCTTGTAGGGCTTTTCACTATATACAGCAGGAAATTTGGCGAGAATTCTCGGCCAAATCCCCTTCACCGGAGGGGCATCCTGGCCTCGCTCCGCCCATGCACAGGAATGGGGCAGCTACCTTAGCAACATTGCCGAAGAATGGAAGTCGCACCAAAGGCGCATGTTCATACGTGATTCCCCGAAGCTACTTACAAATTTTTCACCAAACTCGGCCACCGTCTAAGCTTCAGACAAGCAACGCGAAAACACCTGGCCGGACTCAAGACTATGGGCGCACTGTGGCAATCGGAACCAACCAGAACGGAAGCACCCAAAGAAACTCAGGCTGAAGCCCCCTTGTCCAAGACTCCACGTCAGCGCCGCCTGTGGTGGCGCCTGATCCTGCTTATCCTGCTGGTGGCACTGGTGGCGGTAGGTCTGGCCGCCTACGACGAATTCCAGACCTCGCGCCTGCAGTCCCGTGAATTCAGCCGCCTGGCCGGCACCCTGACCTATGCCCTGGAGCCCGGCCCGAGCGATGCCATCGTCTACCCGGGCGACGGCCCGTTCGACAAACGCCTGGGCTACAGCGCCCTGGGCGAGTTCCTGCCACGACTGCTCAAGCGCGACTACCTGATCAACCAGCAAGTGCGCTTCTCCCCGGCGCTGATGAACTACGTCGAACACGGCCTGTTCGTGCCCTACGTGGAGAAGATCCAGGCTGGCCTGTCGATCACCGACTGCCGCGGCGACATGCTCTACCAGTACAACTACCCGCAGCACCTGTATCCGAATTTCGCCGCGATCCCGCCGGTGATGGTCAACAGCCTGCTGTTCATCGAGAACCGCGACCTGCTCGACCCGAAGGACCCGCAGAACAACCCGGCGGTGGATTGGCCCCGCTTCGCCAAGGCGGCCTACAGCCAGATTGCCAAATACCTGGCCCTGCCCGGCCAATCTGCCGGTGGCAGCACCCTGGCCACCCAGCTTGAGAAGTATCGCCACTCGCCGGACGGGCTGACCGTCTCCGGCGCCGAGAAGATCCGCCAGATGATCTCCGCCAGCGTACGCGCCTACCAGGGCGGCACCGACACCACCGAGGCCCGCGAACGCATCGTGCGCGACTACCTCAACAGCGTGCCGCTGTCGGCCGTCCCTGGCCACGGTGAGGTGCACGGCATGGCGGAAGGCTTGCGGGTGTGGTACGGCGCCGACTTCGATCAGGTCAACCAGGCCCTCACCTCCACCGCCACCGACGACAAGAGCATGGCCGAGCGCGGACTGGCCCTGCGCCAGGTGCTGTCGCTGATGATCGCCCAGCGCCGCCCCTCGCATTACCTGTCCAAGGGCCGCATCGAACTGGCGGAACTGACCGATTCGCATATACGGGTACTCGCCGCCAACGCAGTCATCGACCGTCCACTGGCCGACGCTGCCCTTGCCAGCAAGGCGGTGTACCGCGACTGGGTGGCCCAGCCGACCATCGTGCCGATCATCACCAACAAAGGCATCAGCCTGGCCCGTAACCGCCTGGCAGCCATGCTCAACCGGCCGCTGTACGACCTCGACCGCCTCGACCTGTCAGCCACCAGCACCCTGCAGGCCGACCTGCAAGTGCAGGTCAGCCAGTATCTGAAGAACCTCGCCGACCCGGCGTTCGCCGCACAGCTCGGCCTGATCGGCGAACGCCTGCTGACCAGCAAGACCACCGACCAGGTCAGCTACAGCTTCACCCTGTTCGAACGCACCGCCGACGGCTCGCGGGTACGGGTGCAGACCGACAGCACCAACCAGCCCTTCGACATCAACGAAGGCAGCAAGCTTGAACTGGGCTCCACCGCCAAGCTGCGGGTGCTTACCACCTACCTGGAAATCGTTGCCGAGCTGCACGACAAATACGCCGGCAAACCCGCCGCCGAACTGAAGAAAGTCCCGGTGGCCGAGCTCGACCGCATCAGCCAGTGGTCACTCGAATGGCTGATGCAGAACGGCAAGAACCAGAGCCTGGACGCCATGCTCGATGCAGCCCTCGAGCGCAAGTACTCGGCCAACACCGGCGAAGCCTTCTTCACCGGCGGCGGCATGCACGTGTTCAACAACTTCCGCAAGGAAGACAACAACCGCAACCCGACCCTCAAGGATGCCCTGCGCGAGTCGATCAACCTGCCGTTCATCCGCCTGATGCGCGACATCGTGCGCTACGTCACCTACCAGCAGCCGTTCAATCGCGAGCCGCTGCTCAGGGACGACAGCGACCCGCGCCGCCAGGAATACCTGGCGCGTTTCGCCGACCGCGAAGGCTCCAACTACACCATGCGCTTCTGGAAGAAATACCAGCGCAAGACCTCGCAGCAGCGCCTGGACACCTTCCTCGACAGCATGCGCGTGACCCCGCAGCGCCTGGCCGCGGTGCACCGCTACCTGTTCCCCGAAGCCGGCCAGGAAACCTTCAACGCCTTCGTCCGCGCCCACAGCAAGGACGACAAGAAGGCCATGGCCAAGCTCACCGATGGCCGTCTGGTGGAGATGTACGAGGCCTATGGCCCGGGCAAGTACGACCTGCCCGACCAGGGCTACATCGCCAAGGTCCACCCCTTGGACCTGTGGCTGCTCGGCTACCTGCTGAAAAACCCTGGCGCATCGCTCAAGGACGCCCTCAACGCCAGCCGCTTCGAACGCCAGGAGGTCTATAGCTGGCTGTTCAAGAGCCGCCACCAGGGCGCCCGCGACAGCCGCATCCGCACCATGGTCGAAATCGAGGCGTTCACCGACATCCACCAGCGCTGGAAGCGCGTGGGTTATCCGTTCGACCACCTGGTACCGTCGCTGGCGACCGCCATCGGCAGCTCCGGCGACCGGCCGGCCGCCCTCTCCGAACTGGTCGGGATCATCCAGAACGATGGCGTGCGCCTGCCGACCCTGCGCATCGACACCTTGCACTTCGCCCAGAACACCCCGTACGAGACGCAACTGATCAGCGATCCGGACCGCGGTCAGCGGATATTGCCCGTCGAGGTCGCCCGGGCGCTCAAGGGCGCCATGTCGCAGGTGGTCGATGCCGGTACCGCGCGGCGCATCTCCGGCAGCTTCAAGTTGCACGACGGCACGCCGCTGGTGATGGGCGGCAAGACCGGCACCGGCGACAACCGTATCGAAAGCTTCGGCGCCGGCGGCCGGCTGATCGGCTCGCGCTCGCTGAACCGCACCGCCACCTTCGTGTTCTTCCTCGGCGACAACCACTTCGGCACCCTCACCGCGTTCGTTCCGGGGCGCACGGCCGAGGCCTTCACCTTTACCTCGGCACTGCCGGTGCAGGTGCTCAAGGGCATGGCGCCGATCCTCATGCCCTACCTGGAACCAGGCAACCCAACCGCCTGCAAGGCGCCGCAGGTGGCGGGCCAGTCGTGAATCATCAAGAAAACAGATGATAATCATCTGCATTTGAAGGCTTGTCTTTAGATATATCTTGAGTAATATCTTGCGATATATCTAAACAGACGGAGCCCTCTCCATGCGTGACCACGATCCCTTCGAACGCCGCCCCGGCCGCGGCGAACGTGGCCCACGGGTATTCGCCCCGGGCGACCTGAAACTGCTGATGCTGTCGATGCTGGCCGAGCAACCGGGCCACGGCTACGACCTGATCCGCCAGATCGAGAGCCTATTCGACGGCAGCTACAGCCCCAGCCCCGGGGTGATCTACCCGACCCTCAGCTACCTCGAGGAAGCCGAGCTGGTCACTGGCGCCATCCAGGGCAGCAAGCGCCTTTACGCCATCACCGATGCCGGTCGCAGCGCCCTGGCGGAACAGGCCGTTGCCCTCGATGGCGTGCGCATGCGCATCGAGGTGAGCAAGCGTGCCTTGCGCGGTCATGACCGCCCCGCGGAAATCCACGAAGCCGTCGGCAACCTGCGCCATGCCTTGCACATGCACAGCGGCCGCTGGAGCGCCGAAGAGATCGAGCGGGTGCGCAACCTGCTCAACGAAACCGCCAAGGCCATCGCCTCCGGGCCGGCCATCCCTGTTACGGAGAACACCCCATGAGCAACACCATCCACCGCGTCAACCACGAGATCCGCCAACGCCGCCTCAACGTGCTGCGGGTCACCGACCTGACCCCGCGCATGCGCCGCATCACCCTGGGTGGCGCGGAGCTGGTGGGCTTCGCCAGCGTCGGCAGCGACGACCACATCAAGCTGCTGTTCGCCTGCACGCCCGAAGAACAGCAGGCCATCGACGCCCGCAACCTCGGCCGCGACGGCGGCGCCCGACCAACCATGCGCGAGTACACGCCACGGCGTATCGACCTGGAGAACCTTGAACTGGATATCGACTTCGTCCTGCATGGCGACGGCCCCGCCTCCACCTGGGCCGCCCAGGCGGCGCCCGGCCAGACCCTGGACATCGCCGGCCCACGCGCCTCGATGGTGGTGCCGGACATCTTCGACAGCTACCTGCTGATCGGTGACGAAACCGCAATCCCGGCCATCGCCCGGCGCCTTGAAGAATTGCCGGCGGGGCGCCAGGTACTCGCGGTGATCCAGATCGAGGACGAGCAAGAGCGCCAGGCACTGGCCAGCAAGGCGCAAGTGGAGGTGATCTGGGTGCGCCGGCATGCAGAAGACCTGCTGGAGCGGGTCAAGCACCTGGCGCTGCCTCAAGGCCGGCTGTATGGCTGGGTGGCGCTGGAGAAGGCACTGACCCGGCAGGCCAAGGCGCTGCTGCTGGAAAAGGGCGTGCAGGAAGACGCCCTCAAGGCTGCCGCCTACTGGCGGGCCGACGGCACTGCCGACGACGAATGACGCCGGCCGGGCCGGTGGCAGCGGACGAGCCCCTTGCCTGGGGTGCCTGTCACTGCAGCTCCTGCTGCGGCGTCTCCTGCCCGGCGCAACGCACCGCGCGCTTGCGGTTGTCCACCAGTACGCCGGTCAGCCCTTTCTGCTCGGTATCGAACAGCACCAGCACGCCGTCGATACATTGCGCCACCTGCGGCGCCGGGGTCAGCGAGAGCTTGTAGTCCTCGCCGGGAATGGTCTTGAGCATGGTGAAGTCCTGCAGCAACAGGGCGTCCTCCGGCTTGGCGAAATGCAGGTAACCGTAGTACCAGAGGGCTCCCACCGTCACGATGATGCTGCCGACACCGGTCAGGATCAGTGGGATGGCGTTGCGTTCTTCACTCATTGCTTGTTCTTCTCGTCAGGATAGTTGGGTACTTCGGCCAGCCGACGCAGGCCGTTGAAGTGCGTGGGATCGTCCAGGAAGCGCAGCATCACCTGGCGCCAGGTCGGGTCGGCGAAGGTCTGCACATGATCGCCACGAGTCAGTTGCAGCACCCGCGGCGGTGGTGCATGTCGGTAGAGGCGCAGGCCGTTGTCCAGCGGCACCAGGTTGTCGTCGATGCTGTGGAAGAACAGCTTCGGCGGGCTGTCCAGACGCTCGATCGAGTGGATCGCGCTGTCGCCATCGGGCACCAGCCACGACAGCGGCACCTGCAGCGGCCAGGTCATCCACGAGGTACTCAGGGCATAACGCCCCACGGCCCGGTAGCTGGCCGGCACACCGTCGAATACCAAGGCGCTGAAACGCCGACGCTGCTCGGGATGCTGTGCCAGATAGTGAATGGCCATCGCCCCGCCGAGGCTCTGGCCCAGCAGCACCAGCGGCTTGTCTTGCACCTGGGGAGCGGCGTGCAGCCAGTCCAGGGCCGCGCCGATGTCGCCATACACCTCGGGCAACGTCGGTTTGCCCTGGGACAACCCATACCCGCGATAGTCAAGCATCAACACCTGGTAGCCCTCTTTCGGGAGCCAGTAGCTGCCACCTAGATGCCAGGCCAGGTTACCGCCGTTGCCATGCAGGTGCAGCACGGTGCCCTTGACCTCGACCCCCTGCGGCACCGGGATCCACCAGGCGTGCAGGCGCGTGCCGTCGGCGGCGGCGAGGCTCACGTCCTGATACTGCAAATGCGCCTGTGCCGGAGTGAACGGCTGGCCCGGCTCGGGGTAGAACAGCAGGCTGCTGCAGCCCCCCAGCAGCAGCAAACCGAGGCCGAAGGCGAGGTGACGGCAGGCGTCAGAGAATGTTCGCGTAGTCGGCTTCAATACGGTCCAGGCTCAGGTGGTTGAGGAAGTTGGAGAAGCACATCCACGCCGACAGCGCGTTGAGGTCGCGGAACTGTTCCGGCAGGTATTTGGGCGGCTCCACCAACCCCTCTTCGACCAGTTGGCGCAGGGTGCGCATGTCTTCCAAGGTGGTCTTGCCGCAGAACAACAACGGGATCTGTTCGAGCTTGCCCTTCTTCACGGCCAACTGAATGTAGTTGTAAACCATGATGAAGCCCTTGAGGTAGGACAAGTCCTTGGTGAATGGCAGGCCGTTGGGCACCGAGCCACGGAAGACGCGGCTGGCGTTGCTGTAGCTCTGGCCCATCTCGAAGCCCTGGCCACGGAAGAACTCGAAGACCTGCAGGAAGTCCGCGCCCTCCTCGACCATGTGGATGGCCCGGGTGCGGTTGGTGAGCTTGCGCAGGCGGCTGGGGTAGGAAGCGAAGGCGATCACTTCCATGAGGATCGCCAGGCCCTCCTGGGTCACCGTCGACGAGGGCGGCCCCTTGGCCAGGAAGGTGCAGATCGGCTGGTTCAGGCCATTGAGGGTGGTGCCGACATGCACCAACCCTTCGTGTACCTCCAGGGCCCGCACGTCGCGGCTGTTGAACATGGCGTCGGCGCGCACCTTGATGTAGTCGGCACCGGCCGCCGCGTCGGCGACGATACCGTCAGACTCGAACACGCGGATTGTTTCCTCGGCTTCACCGAACACCTTGTTCAAACGCCGCTGGAGAATCTCCACCGCTTCCTTGGCGGTGAGATTCTTCGGCTCGTCCTTCAGGTCGCCGCGGCCGTCGATGTTGTTCAGGTAGTCCGAGAGCATCAGGCCCAGGTCGGCCAGGGTCGGGTCACCGGCGTGGAAGGCATCGGAGGCGGCGCCATAGAGCTCCTGGGAGATCAGGCCGAAATCCTCCGTGCCTCGCGCCTCGAGCATACGCACCACCATGCGGTACTCCTTGCACATGCGCCGCATGATCTGGCCGACCGGGTTGAACTGGCCCAGCTGCCGGGTGATGTCGCGCTCGATGCTCTGGAACTCGGCCTTCACCGCGCTGGAATCGAACGACAACGGCCGGTTCTGGTAATAGGCGCGATCCACCGCAGGCGGCTCCTTGCCCTTGGCCTTGAGGAAGCCCTGGCGGATGCCGTCGTCCCATTTCACTGCGTCAAGCACGCGGATCGGGGTCTGCGTGGCGACAATGCGATCGGACAGGCTGCGGATGGTTTGCTGGTATTCGTCCACCGGGGACTCCTTGTTGAAGCCTGTCGCAACGTTGCGTGGAAGTAGGCTTGCCCCGCGAGGAGGCCGGTATGCTCAGTGCTATTTGGCGGAACGCTGGAAGCGTGCCACTTCGACGAACAGGTCGGAGTTGGCCGGGTCGTCCAGGTAAGCCAGCACACGCTCCGTCGGGCTGTCGATCACCACGCCGGGGCCATTGTCCTCGGGCACCTGGGTGCTGCGTCCGCTCAGCTCCTTCTCGTCCACGGCCTGCTGGACCTGCTCGACATCGAGGTTGTAGACCACCAGTTGCTTGCCGTCGATTACCTCGAAGCCGCCGATCAGGAAGTTGCCACCCAGCCGCTTGGGCACGCCCGCCGACAGGTACCAGCGGTTGCCGTGCCGGGCCACGGTGAAGACGTATTCCTCGGGCGCCTTGCCCTGGGCACGGGCCACTGCCTTGTAGGTGTTGCCACCGGCACGGCTGATACTCAGCTTGAGCGGCTGGCCCCAGGCGTCCTTGCTGCTCCACTGCCCGAGTAGGGCCTTAGGCGCTGGCTGGTTGGCCGGCAGCGGTTCGTCGAAGGTCACCAGACAACCGCCCAGCAGGAGGAATGATAAGGTCAACAACACCACACGCCAGGCTTTCATCAGGTTCTCCTTGAAAAATCGTTCGCCACTCAGGCCGAGGCCAGCACCATCTGCAGGTATCGGACAAGGATAGCGAGCATCTGCTCATCGGCCTGCGCATTCGCATCCTTGAGCAGGCCCTGATATTCCATCTGCTCGATAATCGCCGTCAACATCTGGGCATCCTGTTCCGGCTGGCGCGAGCCGACCACCTGCAGTATCTGGCGCGCGCCATGCAGCAGGATCTGCTCGTGAGCCTGCACCAGCTCGGCCAGGCGCGGGCACAGCAGCGCCTCCTGGCGGAAGGCCTGTTCGGCCATGAGGAAGTCGCGGCGGTTGTTCAGTTGGCGCAGCACGTAGTCGGCCAGCATGCGCGCCACTTCATCGGCCAGGTGCGCCCGTGCCTCGTGGCTGCCGTCGCCCTGGGCCAGCAACTGGCGCAGCACGCCTTCGGTGTTGGTCCAGAGCTTGGCCATGTAGGCCGCGCTGCGCTCGACGTACTGGGCGAAGGTGTCGGCCAGCAGGTCCTGTATATCCTTGAAGTAGTAGGTGGTGGCCGACAGCGGCACGCCGGCCTCGGCGGCCACGGCGCGGTGGCGCACACCGCGCACGCCATCGCGCACGACGATGCGCATGGCGGCGTCGAGGATCTGCTGGCGGCGTTGCTCGCTGCCCTGTCGGGCGGTCTTGCGGCCTTGGTACTGCACGCTTTCGGCGACGGCGGTGGCGATGCCGGCGGCGCCCTGGTGGGGCATGGCGGGGGTCACTCGGGTTTACCTCACGAACAGTGGGTTGCCTGTACCGGCCTCATCGCGGGGCCCGTAGAAACAACATAAAGTTTCAGGCAAGAAAAAGCCGCCTCGAAAGGCGGCTTGTTCAGATCACTCAGGCCTGTGGACGCATGTGCGGGAACAGGATCACGTCGCGGATCGACGGCGAGTTGGTCAGCAGCATCACCAGGCGGTCGATGCCGATGCCTTCACCGGCGGTCGGCGGCATGCCGTACTCCAGTGCGCGGACGAAATCGGCGTCGTAGTGCATGGCTTCGTCGTCACCGGCGTCCTTTTCGGCCACCTGGGCCAGGAAGCGCTCGGCCTGGTCTTCGGCATCGTTGAGCTCGGAGTAGGCGTTGGCGATCTCGCGGCCACCGATGAACAGCTCGAAGCGGTCGGTCACGGCCGGGTTGTCGTCGTTGCGACGGGCCAGCGGCGAGACTTCGAACGGGTACTCGGTGATGAAGTGCGGCTGCTCCAGCTTGTGCTCGACCAGCTCTTCGAAAATCATCACCTGCAGCTTGCCCAAGCCCTCGTGGCCGAGCACCTTGGCGCCAGCCTTCTTGGCGATCTCGCGGGCACGGTCGACGTCCTGCAGGTCGGCGGCGGTGAGTTCCGGGTTGTACTTGAGGATCGAGTCGAACACCGACAGGCGCACGAACGGCTCGCCGAAGTGGAACACCTTGTCGCCGTACGGCACGTCGGTGCTGCCCAGCACCAGCTGCGCCAGCTCGCGGAACAGTTCCTCGGTGAGGTCCATGTTGTCGCGGTAGTCGGCGTAGGCCTGGTAGAACTCGAGCATGGTGAATTCTGGGTTGTGACGAGTCGAAACGCCTTCGTTACGGAAGTTGCGGTTGATCTCGAACACTTTCTCGAAACCACCGACCACCAGGCGCTTGAGGTACAGCTCCGGGGCGATGCGCAGGAACATGGCCATGTCCAGCGCGTTGTGGTGGGTTTCGAACGGCTTGGCCGCGGCGCCGCCGGGGATGGTCTGCAGCATCGGGGTTTCCACTTCGAGGAAGTCGCGCTCGATGAGGAACTTGCGGATGTGCGAGATCACCTGCGAACGCACACGGAAGGTGTGGCGGGTTTCCTCGTTGACCATCAGATCGACGTAGCGCTGGCGGTAGCGCTGCTCGGTGTCGGTCAGGCCGTGGTGCTTGTCCGGCAGCGGGCGCAGCGACTTGGTCAGCAGGCGCACGTTGGTCATTTCGACGTACAGGTCGCCCTTGCCGGAACGGGCCAGGGTACCTTCGGCGCTGATGATGTCGCCCAGGTCCCAGGTCTTGACCGCGGCCAGGGTCTCTTCCGGCAGGGTCTTGCGGTTGACGTAGACCTGGATGCGGCCGGTCATGTCCTGGATGACCATGAACGAGCCACGGTTGAGCATGATGCGACCAGCAACCTTGACCGGAATGGCGGCGGCTTCCAGCTCTTCCTTGGTCTTGTCCGCGTACTGTTTCTGCAGGTCGTTGCAGTAGCTGTCGCGACGGAAGTCGTTGGGGAAGGCGTTGCCCTTGGCGCGCTCGGCGGCAAGTTTTTCCTTGCGCAGCGCGATCAGGGTGTTTTCTTCCTGTTGCAGGTCTTGCGCTTCGGTCTTGAGGTCGCTCATGTCGTCATTCTTTCCATCAGGTGTTCGTTGCCCTCGCGGGTGAGGGATCGCGGGGCAAGCCCGCTCCCACGGGCCCGCCACGGCGGTGATGCTTACAGCCCCTGCTTGAGGCTCGCTTCCAGGTACTGGTCGAGGTCGCCGTCCAGGACCTTCTGGCAGTCGCTGCGCTCGACGCCGGTACGCAGGTCCTTGATGCGCGAGTCGTCGAGCACGTAGGAACGGATCTGGTGACCCCAGCCGATGTCCGACTTGCTGTCTTCCAGCGCCTGCGAGGCGGCATTGCGCTTCTGCATCTCCAGCTCGTACAACTTGGCCCGCAGCATTTTCATGGCGGTGTCCTTGTTGGCGTGCTGGGAACGTTCGTTCTGGCAAGCCACCACGGTGTTGGTCGGCACGTGGGTGATACGCACCGCCGAGTCGGTGGTGTTGACGTGCTGGCCACCGGCGCCGGAGGAGCGGTAGGTGTCGATGCGCAGGTCGGACGGGTTGATCTCGATCTCGACCTTGTCGTCGATCTCGGGCGAGACGAACACCGCCGAGAACGAGGTGTGGCGACGGGCGCCGGAGTCGAACGGGCTCTTGCGCACCAGGCGGTGCACGCCGATCTCGGTGCGCAGCCAGCCGAAGGCGTACTCGCCCTTGATGTGCACGGTGGCGCCCTTGATGCCGGCGACTTCACCTTCGGACAGTTCGATGATGGTGGCGTCGAAGCCGCGCTTGTCGGCCCAGCGCAGGTACATGCGCAGCAGAATGTTGGCCCAGTCCTGGGCCTCGGTGCCGCCGGAGCCGGCCTGGATATCCAGATAGGCGTTGTTCATGTCCATCTCGCCGCTGAACATGCGACGGAACTCGAGCTGGGCGAGGGATTCCTCGAGCCCTTGCAGCTCGGTCTCGACATCGCCGACAGCGCCTTCATCGCCCTCTTCGACAGCCATGTCGAGCAGGTCCTTGCAGTCGGACAGACCGTTGGCCAGTTTATCGAGGGTCTCGACCACCTGTGCCAGCATCGCGCGCTCACGGCCCAAGGCCTGGGCATACTCGGGCTTGTTCCAGACTGCGGCGTCTTCCAGCTCGCGGTTTACTTCGACCAGACGATCATGTTTGTGATCGTAGTCAAAGATACCCCCGAATAGACTGGGAACGCTCGGTGAGGTCCTTGATGGTGTTCAGGATCGGTTGGATTTCCATGGGCGGGCAGCTCTCGTGCGAATTCGGTGAAAAGCCCGCGAGTATAACCGAGTCTGCGCCACCGCGGCAGACCCGCCGGGCGGTATCGCCGGGCGCAGGGGTCGCCACAACCCACAGATTGAGTCAACGACCGACATTCACCCCTTCAGCGCCTTCTTGGGATAGATATCGTACCGGCTCGATTTCCCCTCGAGACTGTGACTCGGCTTGCCTCCCTCGATGATCGGCGCCTTGCGCGGCCGCTTGACCACCACCCGGTGGGTGGCCAGCGCCAGGGCGGCCTCGAGCAGGGCAGGTGCATCGAGGTCATCGCCGACCAGCGGCCTGAACACCCGCATCTCCTTCTTCACCAGCGCGCTCTTGTCGCGATGCGGGAACATCGGATCGAGGTAGATCACCTGCGGCGCCTCCCTCTCCCACGCACGCATGCGCTCGATGGCATTGCCTGTCAGCAGTTGCATGCGCGCGACGATCGGGCCGATTTCGGCATCCCCCCGCGCCCGCGCCAAACCGTCCTCCAGCAGCGCGGCAATCAATGGCTGGCGCTCGATCAGGGTCATCTCGCAGCCCAGGCTGGCCAGCACGAACGCGTCCTTGCCCAGCCCCGCCGTGGCATCGAGCACCCGCGGCCGCACGCCTTGGGCGATACCGACCGCCTTGGCGATCATCTGCCCGTTGCCACCGCCGTACAGCCGTCGATGCGCCGCCTGCCCCTCGACGAAATCCACCCGCACAGGCCCGGGCGCCTGCGGCCCCAGTTGCTGGATCTGCAGGCCCTCGGCGCCCAGCTGCACGGCAAACTCCGCCGCCTCGTCAACCAGCGGCAAGCCCAGTCGCTGCGCCCATGCTTCGGCCTGCGCCTGGAATTGCGCGGCCAACGCCTCGACCCTGATACCCGCCGCCTGTTGTTGCTCTAACATCGATTCGCGCACTCGAAAAAAATTAATGTAACCCCGGCCAGAGCCGATACAGGCAATATCCCGCTATTCTGCCAGAGCACAACGCCCGCGACTGCCATGACAGACACTCTTCCCATTGGCTTGACCTACTTGTCGCCCGTCGGCAACTACGGTCGACAGAATACCCAGGCACTGGGTGGCGTCAGCCACCTGTGGCAGGATTTCTTTGCCCGCGCCATGGCAGAGCAACAAAAAGGCGAAGTCGACGGTTTCAGCCAGGCGCTGATGCAGTGCGACCAGGAGAGCGGCGAACCGATCGGCGGCGCCCGCGCCCTGGCCCTGATCGATGCCCAGCGCGCCCTGCCGGTTCACGACACCGAGGTGGCACCACCCGAGCCGCTGTTCCTGCCCAAGGCGGAACTCGAGGCCAAACTGCTGCCACCTGCCCCCGAGCCCTTCGACACCGTCGAGTTGATCGAGCAGCAACGCCAGCTCGACATCGACAACAGCTGGGTGCGTCCAGTGGTCATGAGCCAGGGCCACCCCATCGCCGAGCCCGGCCCTGGCCCAACGCCACGCCCGCTGTTCCTGCCCATCGCCGAGTTCGAGACCGGCCTGCTCGACCCTGCGCCCGAGCCCTTCGACGACAGCACGCTGGCCAAACAGCAGAACGACCTGGAATTCGATATCCACTGGGCGCGCCCGGTTGTGCTGAACAACGTGCGCCTGCACGCCTGAACCTCAGCGGCAGATCTGCCAGAAACCCATGTCCGCATGGAAGTGATTGTGATGGGCGGCGTTGTACTCCGGCCCCAGCACCGTGCTGAAACTTGCGCACGCCGCCTCCTGCACCTGGCGCAGGAAGTCCGCCTTGCGCCCATCTCCCTGCCAGTCCCGCGCCAGCACGATGCGCTGGCCGTCCTGCAGGCGAAAACCACTGATATCCAGGGCATTGGCGCTGGCATGCTGGCTGAGCCGACCTTGCTTGCGGTGGTAGACGTTGCGGCAGGCAAAGCTGCCCAGGTGATCGACCTGGGTCACTGGCTGGCCGAACACCCGCTGCGCAGCCGGTTGCAACCCATGCACTTCGAACAGCGCATAGGCCACGGCCAGCGGGCAGCTGGCGAGGAAGCTGCTGCTGAGCCGCGCCTGCCCGCCTTCGATGCGCCAGACGTTGCGCAACGGGCAGTTGGCCGCCGCCGGGCTGTCGCTTTGCGGCCGATAGCGCAATGATGAAGTCTGCAAGGCCTGGCGGCACAGCTCGGGGTCGGCGCGCAGGCGCGACAGCTTGTAGGGTGTCAGCAGGTTCGGCGGCTGCCGCACATCCAGCACCGCCCATGGGTTCCAGGCATCCGCCGGGCGCAAACCGAGCCACCAGGCAACAAGCACGGCCAGCAGCAGGCTGGCCAGTACGGTCAACGTTTTGCCCATGCAGCCTCAGCGACGGAAAAGGTCATTGAGCTGAGCGAATGGCAAAGCCTGCTCGCCATAACTGAAAGTGCCCTGCTCATGGATCTCCAGCGCGGCCCGCTGCAAAGCGCCCAGGGCGGCACGCGCCAGCGATGAGCCGACACTGATGCGCTTGACGCCCAGGTCTTGCAACTGGTTCACGCTCAAGGGTACGCCCGCCATGCCCATCAGCACGTTCACCGGCCTTGGCGCCACGGCCTGCACCACCGCACGGATCTCATCGACGCTGCGCAGCCCCGGGGCATACAGCACATCGGCGCCGGCCTCGGCATAGGCTTGCAGCCTGCGAATGGTGTCATCCAGGTCGAGACGCCCGTGCAGCAGGTTCTCGGCGCGCGCGCAAAGGGTGAAGGGGAACGGCAGGCCGCGGGCAGCCTGCACGGCGGCGCGTACACGCGCCACGGACAGGTCGAAGTCGTAGATCGGCACTTCGGCGCGACCGCTGGCATCTTCGATCGAACCGCCCACCAACCCCACCTCGGCGGCGCGCAGAATGCTCTGTGCGCAGTCTTCGGGCAATTCGCCGAAGCCGTTTTCCAGGTCCGCCGCCACCGGCAATGGCGTGGCATCGACGATCGCCTGGGCGTTGCCCAGGGTTTCCTCGAGCGTCAGCGCGCCCTCGGCATCCGGCCGCCCCAGGCTGAACGCCAGCCCCGCGCTGGTCGTGGCCAGCGCTTCGTATCCCAGGCTGGCCAACAGCCTGGCGGAGCCGGCGTCCCACGGGTTGGGGATGACGAACGCGCCATCTCGCTCGTGGAGCGCCTTGAAAGCTTCGGCTCGCAGGGTTTGCACATCCATGGTTCAACCTCCCGGCAGTCAGATCAAAGTAACCCCAGTTGTTCGACCTCAGGGGCGCGGGGCAATTCAGGCAGCGCTGCAAGGCCCGGCAGGCGAGCCATCAGCCGCTGGTGAAAACGCTGGGCCAGCGCCGCCGCCAGGCGATTGTCGGAGGTATGCAGGAACACGTAGGGGCTGCGGCCCTCTTCAATCCATGCAGCGACCTTGTCGATCCATGGGGTGAGGAAGGTCTCGTTGGCCTCGAGCTGCGGATGGCCGATGAAGCGCACCTGCGGAGACTGGCTGAAGGCCGCTGGCCGCGGCGGCACCTTGGGCTTCTTAGCCTGGGCATGGAGCACCGCGGGCTCGCGCGAGGTGCAACTGAACAACGCACGCGGATCCAGGCAGATACGCTCGACTCCACGTTCATGCAGCAGGCGATTGAGCTGACGCTCCTCCTCGCCCCGGGCGAAGAAGGCGTCGTTGCGCACCTCAACCGCTACCGCCACACCGATCTCATCAAGGAAATGCGCCAGCTCGCCCAGCCGCGACGGGCCGAACATTGCCGGCAACTGCAGCCAATACGGCGCCACGCGCTCACCCAGGGGAGCCATCAGCCGAGTGAAGTCGACGGCCGCATCGAGTTGTTCACGCAGGTCGCCGGCATGGCTCACATCGCCGGGAAACTTGGCGGTGAAGCGAAACCCCGACGGCATGATCTGCGCCCAACGCTCGACGGTCGCCGGCGCGGGACGGGCATAGAAGGTGGTATTGCCTTCAACGGCGTTGAATACCTGGCTGTAGAGCCCGAGGAACTCGCCGCTACGGGCGTCGGCGGGATAGAGGTAATCGCGCCAGGCGTTTTCAGCCCAGGACGGGCAACCGAGGAAATAAGGCAGAGATGATGGCGTCATCCATCAAATGTACAGGTCCAGCCCCAGCACTTCCATCTCCCAGTCGGTGAAGCCGGCGGTGGTCAGGTAGCTGGCCAGGGCGGTGGAGGTACGGCGGTTGCGGGCGCGGGGGAAGATCAGGTCCTGCTGGCGGGCCGGCAGGTTCTCGCCGCGACGGCTGGCGCGGCTGATCTGCGCGTCGATGTCCTCGATGATCTCGGCATCGGCTTCATCGATGGCTTCGTCACGCGCCGGCGCCTTGCGTGGCGCACGCTTGATGGGGTAGCTCTGTGAGGAGAAGCCGTCGATACGCATGACAAAGGCACTCAGGATCAATGATGGCAATTTAGCAGCATCAGGAATCCTTCGCTAATGCCCGAACTGATAACTGGACCACAGTTCGCGCAAAAGGTTTTATCGTGAACGGCGATAGCCGACGAAATGCCTTCAACGCGCCTTGGGCGTAGCCACATTATCGCGCAAGTAGACCGGTTGCGCCTGCTCGGCGACCACCGCCTCGCCCCGTGCCCAGGCGAAGCCGGCCAGGGAGAGGATATCCAGGGCGCTGGGCAACGCACCCGCATCGATGGCAGATACCTGCACGGCCAGGCGCTCGGCGTAGCCCCAGCCGGTACCGGCACCGAACCATGCCTCGCCCGCGCCTTGTGGCAGGGCCACACCCTCCGGTGGCAGTACCGCCTCGTGGCCGACCAGACGCATCTCGCCCTGTTCGGCGCGGTAGCAACCCCAGTACACCTCGTCCATGCGCGCATCGATGGCCGCGGCCACCTGCTGCACGCCACGCTCACGCAAGGCGCCCTGAGCCAAGGCCGCCAGGTTGGATGTCGGCAGCACTGGGCGCTCCAAGGCGAAAGCCAGGCCCTGGACCACGCCGATGGCGATACGCACGCCGGTGAAGGCGCCCGGGCCACGGCCGAAGGCGATGGCATCCAGCGCGCTCAGCGCCACGCCCGATTCGGCCAGCAACTGCTTGATCATCGGAAGCAGCTTCTGCGCGTGCATGCGCGGGATCACCTCGTAATGGCTGGTCACCTTGCCGTCATGCAGCAGGGCGACGGAACAGGCTTCGGTAGCGGTATCCAGGGCCAGCAAGGTGGTCATCGAGCAAGGTATCCAGGCAACAGGGAAAAGAGCGGCAGTATAAACGACAACGGCCCGCAAGCGGGCCGTCGTGACACACGGTGATGGATCAGCTCAGGGCTGCCAGCACCTTGGCAGTGATCGATTCGACCGAACCGACGCCCTCGATGTGGCTGTACTTCGGTTTGCCGGCGTTGGCGGCCGACAGCTTCTGGTAGAAGTCCACCAGCGGCTTGGTCTGGCTGTGGTAGACCGACAGGCGGTGACGCACGGTTTCTTCCTTGTCGTCATCGCGCTGGATCAGGTCTTCGCCGGTGACGTCGTCCTTGCCTTCCACCTTCGGCGGATTGTACTGGATGTGGTAGGTGCGGCCGGATGCCAGGTGCACGCGGCGGCCAGCCATGCGGCCGACGATTTCTTCGTCGTCCACGGCGATTTCGACCACTGCGTCGATGTCGACGCCAGCGGCGACCATGGCTTCAGCCTGCGGGATGGTGCGCGGGAAGCCGTCGAACAGGCAGCCGTTGGCGCAGTCAGCCTGCGCGATGCGCTCCTTGACCAGGCTGATGATCAGCTCGTCGGAGACCAGCTGGCCGGCATCCATGACCTTTTTCAGCTCCAGGCCCAGTGGGGTACCGGCCTTGACGGCGGCACGCAGCATGTCACCGGTGGAGATCTGGGGAATACCGAACTTCTCGGTGATGAACTTTGCCTGAGTACCTTTACCGGCCCCGGGAGCTCCCAGCAGAATTACGCGCATCTTGTGCTCCTCATATTTTTTATGCAAATCAACGGATTCGGCGCACAAGGCCAATTCCGGAAAAATCGGTCGAGACCGCAAAATCGGTCAAAAGGCTGCTCAAGATACACAGCACCCGCCCCCCCGACAAGCGTCCCAAAGTGGCAGGAACGCGCCACTTGTAGCCTGCCAGAGGACAGGTTGCGCCAGGCGCAACCGGCCGCGCGAGGACCGATCACGATCCAGCGCGGCCCTCACCACGCCCGGACTGGGCTGAACTCAACCGGTGTTGCGCAACCCAGCCGCGATCCCGGCCACGGTCACCAGCAAGGCCTGCTCCAACGGGCTGTCCAGAGCGGCTTCGCGGCTGCGCGAGCGTGCCAGCAACTCGGCCTGCAGGCGGTGCAGCGGGTCCAGGTAGGTGTTGCGCAGGCGGATGAATTCCAAGGTTTCCGGGCTGTGCGCCAGTAGCACCGACTGCCCGGTCAGACCCAGTACCACCTGGCACGACTGCGACAATAGGTCGCGCAGGTGCGCGCCCAACGGCAGCAGTTCGGGTTGCACCAGACGTTCGTCGTAGGCCTCGGCGATCTGCGCATCGGCCTTGGCCAGGACCATCTCCAGCATGTCGATGCGGGTACGGAAGAACGGCCATTGTTCGCGCATCTGCGCCAGCAGCGCCCCCTGCCCGCGTGCCAGGGCATTGCTCAGCGCGGTCTCCCAGCCGAGCCAGGCCGGCAGCATCAGCCGTGTCTGGGTCCAGCCGAAGATCCAAGGGATCGCCCTCAGGCTTTCGATGCCGCCGGCGCGGCGCTTGGCCGGGCGACTGCCCAGCGGCAGGCGGCCAAGCTCCTGCTCGGGGGTGGACTGACGGAAGTACTCGACGAAGTCCGGATTTTCGCGCACCACGGCCCGGTAGGCCTTGACCCCGTCGGCGGCCAGCTGGTCCATCAGTACGCGCCAGGCCGGCTCAGGCGGCGGCGGTGGCAACAGGGTCGCCTCCAGCACCGCGGCCAGGTAGAGATTGAGGTTCTGTTCGGCGATGCCCGGCAGACCGAACTTGAAGCGGATCATCTCGCCCTGTTCGGTGGTGCGGAAACGGCCACCCACCGACCCCGGCGGCTGCGACAGGATCGCCGCGTGGGCTGGGCCGCCGCCACGCCCGACCGTGCCACCGCGACCATGGAACAGCAGCAACTCTACCTGGTGCTCACGGCAGATACGTACCAGGTTTTCCTGGGCGCGGTACTGGGCCCATGCCGCCGCCGTGGTGCCGGCATCCTTGGCCGAGTCGGAATAGCCGATCATCACCTCCTGCGGGCCGTGCAGGCCGGCACGATAGCCGGGGAGCCCGAGCAGGCGCTCCATGACCGGGCCTGCGTTGTCAAGGTCGGCCAGGGTCTCGAACAGGGGTACCACGCGCATCGGCCGGGTCAGCCCGGCCTCCTTGAGCAACAGCTGCACCGCCAGTACATCGGACGCCGCGCCGGCCATGGAAATCACGTACGACCCCAGCGACGCCGCCGGGGCCGCAGCGATTTCGCGGCAGGTGGCGAGTACTTCGGCGGTATCGGTCTGGGGCTGGAAATACGCCGGCAGCAGGGGGCGGCGGTTCTTCAGTTCGGTCTGGAGGAAGGTGATGCGTCGCTCTTCGTCCCACTCGGCGTAGCGGCCCAGGCCGAGGTAGTCGGTGATTTCCGACAGCGCGTCGCGATGGCGGGCAGCGTCCTGACGTACGTCCAGGCGCACCAGGAACAGACCGAAAGTCACCGCCCGGCGCAGGCAGTCGAGCAACGGGCCGTCGGCGATCACGCCCATGCCACACTCATGCAGCGACTGGTAGCACAGCTCCAGCGGCGCGATGAGGTCGCGATTGTCCACCAGCACCGCCGCGCTGGCCGGCTGCGTCGCGGCCAACGAGGCGTGGGCCCAGGCGCGGGTGGCACGCAGGCGGTCGCGCAACTGCTTGAGCAGCGCCCGGTATGGTTCGGCGCTGTCCCCGACCTTTTCCTTGAGCGCGGCGCTGGCCTGCTGCATGGACAGCTCGGCGGCCAGGTAGTCGATATCGCGCAGGAACAGGTCGGCGGCCATCCAGCGCGCCAGCAAGAGCACTTCGCGGGTTACCGCCGCCGTGACATTGGGATTGCCGTCACGATCACCGCCCATCCACGAGGCGAAGCGAATCGGCGCCGCCTCCAGCGGCAGGTGCAGGCCAGTCGCCTCGAACAGAGCCGCATCGACCTTGCGCAGGTGGCTGGGCACAGCCTGCCACAATGAGTGCTCGATCACGGCGAAGCCCCACTTGGCCTCGTCCACCGGTGTGGGCCGGGTCCTGCGGATTTCCTCGGTGTGCCAGGATTCGGCGATCAGCCGGCGCAGGCGTTCGCGCACCTGCTGGCGCTCGGCCGGGATCAGATCGCGGTGATCCTGCGCGGCCAGCTGCGCGGCAATGGCGTCGTACTTTTGGATCAAGGTGCGGCGCGCCACCTCGGTGGGGTGCGCGGTGAGCACCAGTTCGATGTTCAACTTGCCCAGTTGCCTGGCCAGCTCATCGTTGCCATGGCCAGCGGCCTTCAGGCGCGCCAGCAACTCGGGGAGCACCCGCGCCTCGAACGGTTCGGGTTGGCCAGCGTCACGGCGGCGGATCAGCTGGTACTGCTCGGCGATGTTGGCCAGGTTGAGGAACTGGTTGAACGCCCGCGCCACCGGCAGCAGGTCTTGCTCGGCCAGGTCGCCCAGGGTCGAGCTCAGTTGCTCGCCCGCTCCACGGCGGTCGGCCTTGGCGCTGTGGCGGATATCCTCGATCTTCTGCAGGAATGCCTCGCCATGCTGCTGGCGGATAGTCTCGCCAAGCAGTTCTCCTAAAAGGTGCACATCCTCGCGCAAGCGCAGATCGATATCACTCATCAGCCTTCTCCACTCCAGGAAACCGCATGCGCCCAAGAGTGCCCACTCGCGACCATTCCTGGCAAGGCGCATGCTGCCAAAGCAACTAAAGTGAACACAGATCATTCGAAGCAATGCCACTCCAGGCTTTGACAGAGGTCATCATGAAAATTCGCCAACTCGCCCAGCACTGGGAACAAAACGCCGCCGGCCGCCTGAGCCCCACCGGCCATGTCCTGCACCTGGACATGGAAGCAGAAGCGCGTCTGGCCGCGCTGATCGACATGTATCCCAAGCGTAGCCCCGAGGAGCTCTTGGGCGAGTTGGTGGCGGCGGCACTGGAAGAGCTGGAGGCCAGCTTCCCCTACGTCAAGGGCCAGCAAGTGATTGCCACCGACGAGGAAGGTGACCCGCTGTACGAGGACATCGGCCCTACTCCGCGCTTTCTGGCTCTCTCCAGGCGCCATCTGCAAGCCCTTGGCCGTGTGCATAAAGACCCCTCGCACTGAGCCACTTCGGGTGCCGGGCACTGCCCGGCATACCGTCATTTACAGCGGAAGTTCCAGGCGAAAACCGCTGACTGATTAGTCAGAAAAAAATACCTTTAGCGTGCAAATTTTTCTGAACTATTCAAAAAACACTCCGGTCACAGCCAATAGCCATCACGGCAAAACCCTGTAAACACGGGCCTTTGCGCCCGACACTGGCAACAGGGGAACAGCGATTGTCACGGCGTGGCATCGTCGTTTAACAGGAGTGACCCAATGGAGTTGACCACCATGAAGACCCGCATCGCACAACCTTCCTCCACTCATCTGCGCGGGCTCAAGCTGGCCGCGCTGGCCCTGGGCAGCAGCCTGGTGCTGGCCGGCTGCGCGGGCAAGCCGCCTACCGAGCAATACGCCGTGACCCAATCGGCGGTCAACTCGGCGGTCAGTGCCGGTGGCACCGAGTTCGCAGCAGTGGAGATGAAGGCTGCCCAGGACAAGTTCAAGAAAGCCGAAATCGCCATGCACGACAAGAAGTATGACGAGGCCAAGCTGCTGGCCGAGCAAGCCGAATGGGACGCTCGCCTTGCCGAGCGCAAAGCCCAGGCAGCCAAGGCCCAGAAGGCCGTGCAGGATGCTCGCCAGGGTGTCCAGGACGTACGTGAGGAAGGCCTGCGCAGCGCTGAATAAGCCTGCTCAGCTTCCACTGCCTTCGTTAAAGATCAAAGGATGAACACTATGCGCAATTACGTCATGATTCCCGCCCTGCTGGCCCTCAGCGTCGGCCTCGCCGCCTGCTCCCACGACCCGAACGCCAACCTCGAGTCGGCCCGCACCAATTTCTCCGCCCTGCAGAGCGATCCGCAGTCGAGCAAAGTGGCCGCGCTCGAGACCAAGGACGCTCAGGACTGGCTGAACAAGGCCGACAAGGCCTACATGGATCGCGAGGATGAGAAGAAGGTCGACCAGCTCGCCTACCTCACCAATCAACGCGTTGAAGTGGCCAAGCAGACCATTGCCCTGCGCACCGCAGAGGGTGAACTGAAAAACGCCGCGGCACAACGCGCCCAGGCCAAGCTCGACGCCCGCGATGCGCAGATCAAGAAACTGCAGGACAGCCTCAACGCCAAGCAGACCGACCGTGGCACCCTGGTGACCTTCGGCGACGTGCTGTTCGACTTCAACAAGGCGGAGCTCAAGAGCAGCGCCTACCCGAACGTCACCAAGCTGGCGCAGTTCCTTCAGGAGAACCCTGAACGCAAGGTGATCGTCGAGGGCTATACCGACAGCGTTGGTTCTGCCAACTACAACCAGACCCTGTCCGAACGTCGCGCCTCCGCAGTGCGCATGGCCCTGGTGCGTGCCGGTGTGGATCCTGCGCGCATCGTTGCCCAGGGTTACGGCAAGGAGTATCCGGTTGCTGACAACAGCAGCAACTCCGGCCGCGCGCAAAACCGTCGTGTGGAAGTAACCATCTCCAACGACAACCAGCCGGTGGCACCACGCTCGGTCAGCCAGATCCAGTAACGGTTGCACGTTGCGTTGAATGAAAAGCCCCGCCTTGATGGCGGGGCTTTTCGTTGCAACCACTCTTGCAAGCCGCTAACGAAAACGCCCCGAACGGGTCGGGGCGTTTACCTGGCACCTGTCACCGGCTACTGGAACAGCGACTCGCTAGACAGGCCATTCTTCTCAAGGATCTCACGCAGGCGCTTCAGGCCTTCGACTTGAATCTGCCGTACCCGCTCGCGGGTCAGGCCGATCTCCAACCCGACATCCTCCAAGGTACTGCTTTCATGCCCACGCAGGCCGAAGCGTCGTACCACCACCTCACGTTGCTTGTCGGTCAACTCACCCAGCCACTGGTCTATGCTCTGCGACAGATCATCATCCTGCAGCAGTTCGCATGGGTCGGTTGGACGATCATCGGTCAGTGTGTCGAGCAGTGTCTTGTCGGAGTCCGGCCCCAACGAGACATCCACCGAAGACACCCGCTCGTTCAGGCCAAGCATGCGCTTGACCTCGGCCACCGGTTTCTCCAGCAGGCTGGCGATTTCTTCCGGCGACGGCTCGTGGTCGAGTTTCTGCGTCAACTCGCGGGCAGCGCGCAGGTAGACGTTGAGCTCCTTTACCACGTGGATGGGCAGGCGAATGGTGCGGGTCTGGTTCATGATCGCCCGCTCGATGGTCTGGCGGATCCACCAGGTCGCGTAGGTCGAGAAGCGGAAGCCGCGCTCGGGGTCGAACTTCTCTACCGCACGAATCAGCCCCAGGTTGCCTTCCTCGATCAGGTCGAGCAACGACAGGCCGCGATTGACGTAACGGCGGGCGATCTTGACCACCAGGCGCAGGTTGCTTTCGATCATGCGCTTGCGGCCGGCCGGGTCGCCTTTTTGCGACAGACGCGCGAAATGCACTTCTTCCTCTGGCGAAAGCAGGGGCGAGAAGCCGATTTCGTTGAGATACAGTTGGGTCGCATCAAGTGCCCGACTGTAGTCGATGTACTTGTGCTGCTTGAGCGATGCGCCCTGTTTCGACTTGGTCCGAACCGAAGGTACAGCAGGTTCGTCTGACACCACATCCGTTTCCAAAACGATGCCCGTCTCCATCAGAAGCAGGTCATCGTCGATGTCAAACTCCGGCACTTCTTTACTGAGAGCCATTGTTATAGTCCTTTGCTGAGTTCGAACTCAGACTCGAGCGTCACCCTTCCATGGCAGCGCTGGAGCCTGTCCCCTCTACATCCAAGGAACAGGCTGGGACAATGATCAACGGCGTGGCAGGAACTGGAGTGGATCGACGGGTTTGCCCTGGCGGCGAATCTCGAAATGCAGCTTCACCCGATCAGTGCCCGTGGACCCCATTTCTGCGATCGTCTGCCCTGCCTTGACCTGCTGCCCCTCACGAACCAAAAGCCTGCGGTTATGACCGTAGGCACTGACGTAGGTATCGCTGTGTTTGATGATGATGAGCTCGCCATAGCCCCTCAAGCCACTGCCGGCGTAGACCACCGCTCCATCAGACGCAGCAAAAACAGGCTGTCCCAAATCACCGGCGATATCAATGCCTTTATTCAAACTACCGTTTGAAGCGAATTTTCCAATCAGCACGCCGTTCGCCGGCCACGTCCAACCGCCGACGGCGCGCTCTGCGGCGGGCACCTGG
Organism: Pseudomonas sp. PONIH3; assembly: GCF_002934345.1. Classification (NCBI taxonomy): domain Bacteria; kingdom Pseudomonadati; phylum Pseudomonadota; class Gammaproteobacteria; order Pseudomonadales; family Pseudomonadaceae; genus Pseudomonas; species Pseudomonas sp. PONIH3. Next base: position 5,104,599 of record NZ_CP026386.1, on the reverse strand, counting down.
GCAACCGTTTGCGAGGTGGTGGAAGGGGCAGTTGTGGCACTTTTGCCATTGCTGGTCGCCGGTGCCGTGGTGGCGACCGGCCGGCGGATCACGGTGGTCCGGCTCGACGACGAAGTGCTGCCGACGACCGTCGTGCTGCCCCCCGCGCCGCTGCTGAAACGGATCGGCTGGCCCGGGCGGATGGTGTAGGGGGCGGGAATATTGTTGCGCGCCGCCAGCTCCTTGTAGTCCCAACCGTAGCGGAAGGCGATGGAGAACAGCGTGTCGCCGGGTTTGACGATGTACTGGCCAGAGGTGACGGTCGGGCGCTTGGGCGCGGCGTTGTTGCGGTCGACCACGCGGGCGCCGTTCGAGCTGGTGCTGGAACAGCCAGCCAGCAGGGTCCCCATGGCCAGCGCGATCACCAGAAGCTTCAATACCGACCGATCCTTGCGCTGCCGCATGCCTGTGTGACCCACCCGCGCTCCCCTCATGCTGTCAAAAATGACGATACAAAATGCAATATTGTTTCAATTATAACCGAGCCATCCTGCTTGGGGTGACTCGCTGTTGGCCTGATCGGTGTCCGAAAAGCGCCACGCCAGATAGACAGGGCCCAGACGCAAGAATTCGTCGTCGGCGCAAATATTCCGTGGCCCCGTTCAGGCCAGTGGGCCATTGAGCAACGGCACGAAGCGCACGGCCCCAAGTACCCGGCGCGAGAAGCCATGCTCTTCGCGCACGATCAGCATCAGTTGCTGGGTCTCCCCCGCCGGCCCGACCGGGATCACCATGCGCCCACCTGGCGCCAACTGATCGAGCAGTGCCTGCGGCACTTCAGGCGCGACTGCGGTGACGATGATGCCGTTGTACGGCGCCAGCGCCGGCCACCCTTCGCAGCCGTCGCCCCAGCGGAACACCACATTGCGCAGGTTGAGTTCGACCAGACGCTCCTTGGCCCGGTCCTGCAGCACCTTGATGCGCTCCACCGAGAACACCCGCTCGACCAGTTGGGCGAGGATCGCGGTCTGGTAGCCTGAACCGGTGCCGATCTCCAGCACCTTGTCCAAGGGGCCCGCCTCGAGCAACAGCTCGCTCATGTGCGCGACCATGAACGGCTGGGAAATCGTCTGGTTGTGGCCGATCGGCAGCGCCGTGTCTTCATAGGCGCGATGGGCCAGGGCTTCATCGACGAACAGGTGGCGCGGGGTACGACGAATGGCTTCGAGCACCTTGGCGTTCGACACGCCTTCCTCATAGAGCCGCTGGATCAGCCGCTCCCGAGTACGCTGGGAGGTCATGCCGATGCCGCGGCGCTGCAGATCGTCCTGTTCGCGCATCAGAGCAGGCCCTCCAGCCAACCGTCGAGGCGCTCGAAGGCATCGTTGAAGGTGCGGTCCAGCTGCAGTGGCGTTATCGATACGTAGCCCTGCATCACGGCATGGAAGTCGGTGCCCGGGCCGCCGTCTTCGGCATCGCCGGCCACGGCGATCCAGTAGCCTTCCTTGCCCCGCGGATTGACCACCTTGGTCGGCGCCGCGGCCCGCGCGCGGTGCCCCAGGCGGGTGAGCTGGATGCCACGGATATGCTCCAGCGGCAGGTTGGGGATGTTGACGTTGAGCACGGTGCGCGGCGGCAACGCCAGGCGCGACTGCGCCTCGACCAAGCGCCGGGCAATGTAGGCGGCGGTCGGCAGGTTATCGGGCAGGCGCGACAGCAGCGAGAAGGCCAGCGAGGTGCCGCCGAGGAAGCGCCCCTCCAACGCCGCAGCCACCGTGCCCGAATAGAGCACGTCATCCCCCAGGTTGGCGCCCAGGTTGATGCCGGACACCACCATGTCGGGGGTTTCCGGCAGCAGGCCGTTGAGCCCCAGGTGCACGCAGTCGGTGGGCGTGCCGTTGAGGCTGATGAAGCCGTTGGCCAAGGTCTGCGGGTGCAGCGGCCGGTCCAGTGTCAGCGAACTGCCGGCACCGCTCTTGTCTTGATCCGGGGCAATCACCACGCACTCGGCATGGTCCACCAACGCTTCATGCAGCGCGGCGAGGCCGGGTGCGGTAACACCGTCGTCATTCGAAATCAGAATACGCATGGGCTGTCCGTCTGCCCTGCCGGCACCAGATCGACGAGTTCGCGCACCACCACGGTGGCGAAGCATCCGGCCGGAAGGACGAATTCCAGTTGCAGGATATCAGGCTCGGGATAATGCCACGTCAGCCGCCCAATAGGGAGCCGCAGGATGCGCCGTTCGTGATCCATGCCCGCTTGCGCCAGCCAATCGCACAGCGCCGGATGTCGTCCGGCCACCGTGGACTCAAGATCCAGGGTCGCGCCCTGGCTCGGTGCCGCACCGGCGCCCCACAGCGGGCCGGTCGGGTGCAGGTCGAGAATGGCCAGGCGCGGGTCGTTGCACTCGGCCTCGCCGGCCACGAAGAAGCTGCGCTTGTCGGTGAAGGCCAGCAGGTCGCCGACCTGGGCGCGCTGCCAGCTGCCGTCGGCGACACGGGCGGCAAGCACCTGGTTGAACAGGTAGCTGCGCCCGGCCGACAGCAGCCGCGAACGCAAGTTGCGCTGCTCGGGCAGCGCCTGGCGAGCGGCCCAGTCCTGGGCGTCGTGTACATTGCCACCGCCATGGCCGAAGCGCTGGCTACCGAAGTAGTTGGGCACGCCCTGCTGCTTGAGCTGCTCCAGGCGGGCATCGAGGGCCTGGTGGTCGGCCTGCAGCGCGGTCAGGCGCAAGGTGAAGCCATTGGCCGAATGCGCACCACGCTGCAGCTTGCGCTGGTGGCGCACCTGCTTGAGCACGCGCAGGGTGTCGTCCTCGGCACGGGACAGGTCGGGGTCGGCCTTGCCCGGCAGATGCAGGCTGAACCACTGGCGGGTCAGGGCCTGGCGGTCCTTGAGGCCGGCATAGCTGATGGCGCGCACCGGCACGCCGGCGGCGCGGGCCAGGCGGCGAGCCGCCTCCTCGGTGTTGAGGTCGCGCTTCTCGACCCACAGCCACAGGTGTTCGCCCTGGCCGGACAGCGGGATATCCAGGACTTCATCAACCTGGAAGTCTTCAGCCACCGCCTTGAGCACCGCGGTGCCCAAGACATCGCCCGAGGCCCGAGGGCCCAGCAGTTCCAGTTCGGTCATGCTGATAGCAGCAGGGCGACCGCATGCACGGCGATGCCCTCCTCGCGACCGGTGAAGCCCAGCTTTTCTTCAGTAGTGGCCTTGACGTTGACCTGGTCGAGCTCGACCTGCAGGTCTGCGGCGATCTGCTGGCGCATGGTCTCGATGTGCGGGGCCATCTTCGGTGCCTGGGCGACGATGGTGGCGTCGATGTTGCCGACCTTCCAGCCCTTGTCGCGCACGACAGCGACCACGTGGCGCAGCAGCACCCGGCTGTCGGCGCCCTTGAACTGCGGGTCGGTGTCGGGGAAATGCTTGCCGATGTCGCCCAGCGCCGCGGCGCCCAGCAAGGCATCGCTCAGGGCGTGCAACAGCACGTCGCCGTCGGAGTGGGCCAGCAGGCCGAACTTGTGGGGGATACGCACCCCGCCCAAGGTAATGAAATCACCGTCGCAGAAACGATGGACATCGTAGCCGTGGCCAATACGCATAGAAAACGCCCTGATTGAGTCAGGGCGTGATTCTACCTGCTTTTGCGGTAATGGGGCTGCTTCACGGCCCTGCGGCTCAGACCCTGCCCAGTGCCACCGCATGATGGCGCAGGTGTTCATCGATGAAGCTGGCGATGAAGTAGTAGCTATGGTCGTAGCCTGGCTGCAGGCGCAGGGTCAGCCCATGGCCGCCCTTGCGCGCCGCCTGCTCCAGCGCCTCTGGCTTGAGCTGCTTTTCAAGGAAGTCATCGCGATCCCCCTGGTCCACCAGCAACGGCGGGCACTCGTCCGCCTCGGCCAGCAGCACACTGGCATCCCACTCGCGCCACTGTGCCCGGTCTTCGCCCAGGTAGCGGCTGAAGGCCTTCTCGCCCCACGGGCAATCCATTGGATTGCTGATCGGTGAGAACGCCGACACCGAGCGGTAGCGCCCCGGGTTGCGCAAGGCGCAGACCAGCGCGCCATGCCCGCCCATCGAGTGGCCACTGATACTGCGCAGGTCGGACGCCGGGAAATGTTCCTCGATCAATGCCGGCAACTCGTGCACCACATAGTCGTGCATCTGGTAGTTGCGGGCCCAGGGCTGCTGGATGGCATTGAGGTAGAACCCCGCGCCGAGGCCGAAGTCCCAGGCACCATCCGGATCGCCCGGCACCTGCTCGCCACGCGGGCTGGTGTCCGGAGCAACGATGATCAGCCCAAGCTCCGCGGCCAGGCGCTGGGCGCCGGCCTTCTGCATGAAGTTCTCGTCGGTGCAGGTCAGGCCGCTGAGCCAGTACAGAACAGGCAGCTTTTCGCCCTGCTCGGCCTGGGGCGGCAGGTACACCGCGAACACCATGTCGCAGCCAAGCACCTTGGAACTGTGCCGGTAACGCTTGTGCCAGCCGCCGTAGCTTTTCTGGCAAGAGATGTTTTCCAGCGTCATGGCGAGGGCCTCAGAAGTGGATCACGCTGCGGATGCTCTTGCCTTCGTGCATCAGGTCGAAAGCTTTGTTGATGTCCTCCAGGCCCATGGTATGGGTAATGAAGGTGTCCAGCGGGATCTCGCCTTTCTCGGACATTTCCACGTAGCTCGGCAGCTCGCTGCGGCCACGCACACCGCCGAAGGCCGAACCGCGCCAGACGCGACCGGTGACCAGCTGGAACGGACGGGTGGCGATTTCCTGGCCGGCACCGGCCACGCCGATGATCACCGACTCGCCCCAGCCCTTGTGGCAGCATTCCAGCGCCGCGCGCATCAGTTGCACATTGCCGATGCACTCGAAGGAGAAGTCCACGCCACCGTCGGTGAGGTCGACGATCACTTCCTGGATCGGGCGATCGTAGTCTTTCGGGTTGATGCAGTCGGTGGCGCCCAGCTGGCGGGCGATCTCGAACTTGGCCGGGTTGATGTCGATGGCGATGATGCGCGAAGCCTTGGCCTTGACCGCGCCGATCACTGCCGACAGACCGATGCCGCCGAGGCCGAAGATGGCAACGGTGTCACCCGGCTTGACCTTGGCGGTATTGAGCACCGCGCCAATACCGGTAGTCACGCCGCAGCCGAGCAGGCAGACCTTCTCCAGCGGAGCCTCTTTCTGGATCTTGGCCACGGAAATTTCCGGCAGCACGGTGTACTCGGAAAAGGTCGAGGTGCCCATGTAGTGGAACAGCTGCTGGCCCTTGTAGCTGAAACGGGTGGTGCCGTCGGGCATCAGGCCCTTGCCCTGGGTGGCGCGGATGGCCTGGCACAGGTTGGTCTTGCCCGAGCGGCAGAACTTGCACTGGCCACATTCCGGGGTATACAGCGGGATGACATGGTCGCCCACCGCCACCGAGGTCACGCCCTCGCCAATCGCCTCGACGATCGCCCCGCCCTCATGGCCAAGGATCGAAGGGAAGATGCCTTCCGGGTCGGCGCCGGACAGGGTGTAGGCGTCAGTGTGGCAGACACCGGAGGCGACGACGCGCAGCAGCACTTCACCGGCCTTGGGCATGGCTACGTCGACTTCGACGATTTCCAGGGGTTTCTTGGCCTCGAAGGCGACGGCGGCACGGGACTTGATCATCAAGGGTCTCCAGAGAAGATGTCGATTGCAGGCTGTCAGTGTAATTCACTGACTTTTTGTGAATAATCCAGGCATTCACAAAACATTATTGCCATGCAGGGATAATCCATGAGCAGTCGCTGGGAAGGCATCGACGAATTCGTCGCGGTGGCAGAAATGGGCCAGTTCACCGCCGCCGCCGAACGCCTCGGAGTGTCGTCTTCGCACATCAGCCGGCAGATCGCCCGCCTGGAGGAGCGCCTACAGACTCGCCTGTTGTACCGCAGCACGCGGCGAGTGACCCTCAGCGAAGCCGGCCAGACATTCCTCCAGCACTGCCAGCGCCTGCAGGATGGCCGCGAGGAAGCGCTGCGCGCCATGGGCGACCTGGCCAGCGAACCCAAGGGCCTGCTACGCATGACCTGCGCGGTGGCCTATGGCGAGCGTTTCATCGTGCCGTTGGTGACGCGGTTCATGGCGCTGTATCCGCAGCTACGGGTGGAAGTGGAACTGAGCAACCGCACCTTAGACCTGTTGCACGAAGGCATGGACCTGGCAATCCGCCTGGGCCGCCTGCAGGATTCCCGGCTGGTGGCCACGCGCCTGGCGCCGCGGCGCATGTTCCTGTGCGCATCACCGGCGTACCTGGAGCGCTATGGGCGGCCGCACAGCGTGTCGGAGTTGGCGCGGCACAATTGCCTGGTCGGCAGCTCCGACCTGTGGGCGCTGCAACAGGAGGGTCGCGAGATCAGCCAGCGGGTGCAGGGCAACTGGCGCTGCAACAGCGGCCAGGCGGTGCTGGATGCGGCGCTGCAGGGGATGGGCTTGTGCCAGTTGCCGGACTACTACGTGCTCGAACACTTGCACAGCGGGGCGCTGGTATCACTGCTGGAGGGGCACCAACCGCCGAATACAGCGGTGTGGGCGTTGTATCCGCAGCAGCGGCATCTGTCACCAAAGGTGCGGCGGTTGGTGGACTATCTCAAGGAAGGATTGGCGCAGTTGCCAGAGTATAGGACTCTCTAAACAGCGTGGGAGCGCCTATTTCAGCAACGCCCAGCCCATCGCTGGCGCAGCCACTCCAGGTCCTCTGGCCGGGTCACCTTTATATTGTCGCTGCGCCCTTCGACCAGGCGCGGCGCATACCCGGCCCACTCGATGGCGGACGACTCATCGGTGACTGCTACATCGGACACCAGGCACTCGGCCAGCGCCCGATGCAACATGCCGAGGCGGAACATCTGCGGTGTGTAGGCTTGCCAGACGGTGCTGCGGTCGACCGTCGCCGCCACCCTGCCCTCGCCGTCGGCACGCTTGAGCGTGTCCCGAGCGGGTACGGCGAGCAATCCACCGACGGGATCTTCAGCCAGGGCTGACAGCAACTTGTCCAGATCGCTGCGCGCCAGATTCGGCCGCGCGGCATCGTGCACCAGCACCCAGTCGTCATCCGACGCGCCCTGGGCGTGCAGCAGCAATAGCGCATTGAGCACCGAGTCAGCGCGCTCGTCACCACCTGGGGCACGCTGGATACGCGGATCGCTGGCACAGCGCAGGCCGGGCCAGTAAGGGTCGTGTTCGGCAATACTGACCACCACCCCCTTGAGCATGGGATGGTCGAGGAAACAGTCGAGGCTATGCTCGAGAATGGTCTGCCCGCCCAGTTGCAGGTATTGCTTGGGCCGGTCGGCAGCCATGCGGGCACCAATGCCCGCGGCGGGAATCACGGCCCAGAAGGCCGGCAGTTCGTTTGTCATTTCTGTGGCAGCTGGTAGAGGGTTTCACCCTCCTTGACCATCCCCAGTTCATGACGAGCCCGTTCTTCCACGGTCTCCATACCTTTCTTCAACTCCAGGACCTCGGCATCGAGCACACGATTGCGCTCCAGCAGGCGCTCGTTTTCCGCATGCTGGTCGGCGATCTGTTGCTTGAGTTCGGTCACTTGCGCGAGGCTGCCATTACCTACCCAAAGGCGATATTGCAGGCCGCCGAGCAGCAGGAGCAGGACGAGGAACAACCAATAGGGACTGCGCATGAAGATATCCAGGGTAAAAAAGGCCGCCGCAGCGAGCTTCCGATAGCACGAAGCCTGGCCGAGGCCAGGCTTCGTCGACAGAAACCCGTTGAGACAGCCAAACGATCAGTACGAACGTTCAGCGGGCCCCGGCTGCTGCCTTTTTACCATCTCTTGCTTAGCCGCGAAACTCGGCACGACCGCGATACACGGCTTTGGCGCCCAGTTGCTCTTCGATACGCAGCAGTTGGTTGTACTTGCTGACGCGGTCGGAGCGGCACAGCGAGCCGGTCTTGATCTGGCCAGCGGCAGTACCCACGGCCAGGTCGGCGATGGTCGAATCCTCGGTTTCACCGGAACGGTGCGAGATCACCGCGGTGTAGCCAGCGGCCTTGGCCATCTGGATGGCTTCGAGGGTTTCGGTCAGCGAGCCGATCTGGTTGAACTTGATCAGGATCGAGTTACCGATGCCCTTCTCGATACCCTCTTTCAGGATCTTGGTGTTGGTCACGAACAGGTCGTCACCAACCAGCTGAACCTTCTCGCCAATCTTGTCGGTCAGGATCTTCCAGCCAGCCCAGTCGGACTCGTCCAGGCCGTCTTCGATCGAGATGATCGGGAAACGCTCGGTCAGGCCCTTCAGGTACTCGGCGAAACCTTCGGCGTCGAACGACTTGCCTTCGCCGGACAGGCTGTACTTGCCGTCTTCATAGAACTCGGAAGCGGCGCAGTCCAGGGCTAGGGTCACGTCGGTGCCCAGCTTGTAGCCGGCTTTCTCGACAGCTTCGGCGATGGCGGCCAGGGCGTCTTCGTTGGAAGCCAGGTTCGGCGCGAAGCCACCTTCGTCACCGACGGCGGTGTTCAGGCCACGGGCCTTCAGTACGGCCTTGAGGTGGTGGAAGATCTCGGTGCCCATGCGCAGGCCGTCGGAGAAGGTCTTGGCGCCAACCGGCTGGACCATGAACTCCTGGATATCGACGTTGTTGTCGGCGTGCTCGCCGCCGTTGATGATGTTCATCATCGGTACCGGCATGGAGTACTGGCCCGGGGTGCCGTTGAGGTTGGCGATGTGCGCGTACAGCGGCAGGTCCTGGTCCTGGGCGGCGGCCTTGGCGGCAGCCAGGGACACGGCGAGGATGGCGTTGGCGCCCAGCTTGGCCTTGTTCTCGGTGCCGTCCAGCTCGATCATCGCGCGGTCCAGGGCTTTCTGGTCCGATGGGTCCTTGCCCAGCAGCAGGTCGCGGATCGGGCCGTTGATGTTGGCGACAGCCTTCAGCACGCCTTTGCCCAGGTAACGGCTCTTGTCGCCATCACGCAGCTCCAGCGCTTCGCGCGAGCCAGTGGAAGCACCCGACGGCGCGCAGGCGCTGCCGATGATGCCGTTGTCGAGCAGTACATCGGCTTCCACGGTGGGGTTGCCACGGGAATCGAGAACTTCACGACCTTTGATGTCGACGATCTTTGCCATTGTTGTAAGCACTCCAGAATTGACGAAAACAACGCAGCTTTGGGAATTCTTGCCGTTCACCAGGCGACATGGCACGGGCAGGCCTGGCGAAGGGAGCCCCTGACCGAAAGGTCAGGGGTGGAACGGGCGGTACTTTACCCGAGAAATGAGCTTTACGCGGTTTCTACCGTCGGAAAACTTTTCACCAGGTCATCCAGCTGCTTGAGCTGGCTGAGGAACGGTTCCAGCTTGTCCAGGCGCAGGGCGCACGGGCCATCGCACTTGGCGTTGTCCGGGTCCGGATGTGCCTCGAGGAACAGGCCGGCCAGGCCCTGGCTCATGCCGGCCTTGGCCAGGTCAGTAACCTGGGCGCGGCGGCCACCGGCGGAATCGGCGCGACCGCCCGGGGTCTGCAACGAGTGGGTCACGTCGAAGAACACCGGGTACTCGAACTGCTTCATGATGCCGAAGCCGAGCATGTCCACAACGAGGTTGTTGTAGCCGAAGCTCGAACCACGCTCGCAGAGGATCAGCTGGTCGTTGCCGGCCTCGACGCACTTGGCGAGGATGTGCTTCATCTCGTGGGGCGCCAGGAACTGCGCCTTCTTGATGTTGATCACAGCGCCGGTCTTGGCCATCGCCACGACCAGGTCGGTCTGGCGCGACAGGAAGGCCGGCAGCTGGATGATGTCGCACACCTTGGCCACCGGTTCGCACTGGTAAGGTTCGTGCACGTCGGTGATCACCGGCACGTTGAAGGTCTGCTTGATCTCCTCGAAGATCTTCAGGCCCTCTTCCATGCCCGGGCCCCGGTACGAGCTGACCGACGAACGGTTGGCCTTGTCGAAGCTGGCCTTGAACACGTACGGGATGCCGAGCTTCTCGGTAACTCGTACATACTCCTCGCAGACCTTCATGGCCAGGTCACGGGACTCCAGGACGTTCATGCCGCCGAACAGGACGAACGGCTTGTCGTTGGCGATCTCGATGTTACCGACGCGAATGATCTTCTGAGTCATGGATCAGGCCTTGTTCTTCTGTGCCAGGGCCGCCTTGACGAAGCCGCTGAACAGCGGGTGACCGTCACGCGGGGTGGAGGTGAACTCCGGGTGGAACTGGCAGGCGACAAACCATGGGTGATCCTTCGACTCGACCACCTCGACCAGCGCGCCATCTTCGGAGCGGCCGGATACCTGCAGGCCAGCTTCAACCAACTGCGGCAGCAGCACGTTGTTGACTTCGTAGCGGTGACGATGGCGCTCGGTAATGATGTCCTTACCGTAGCAGTCGTGCACCTTGGAGCCGGCTGCCAGCTGGCAGTCCTGAGCGCCCAGGCGCATGGTGCCGCCCAGGTCGGACGCTTCGGTACGGGTCTCGACCGCGCCGGTGGCATCGGCCCACTCGGTGATCAGGCCAACAACCGGGTGGCCGCTGTTGCGGTCGAACTCGGTGGAGTTGGCGTCTTTCCAGCCCATCACGTTACGGGCGAATTCGATCACGGCGACCTGCATGCCGAGGCAGATGCCCAGGTACGGGACCTTGTTCTCACGGGCGTACTGCACCGCGGTGATCTTGCCTTCGACGCCGCGCAGGCCGAAACCGCCCGGGACCAGGATGGCATCGGCGCCTTCGAGCAGGCTGGTGCCCTGGTTCTCGATGTCTTCGGAGTCGATGTAGCGCAGGTTGACCTTGGTGCGGTTGGTGATGCCGGCGTGGCTCATCGCTTCGATCAGCGACTTGTACGCGTCCAGCAGCTCCATGTACTTGCCGACCATGGCGATGGTCACTTCCTGCTCAGGGTTGAGCTTGGCGTCGACGACCTTGTCCCACTCGGACAGGTCGGCGCTGTTGCACTGCAGGCCGAAGCGCTCGACGACGAAGTCGTCCAGGCCCTGGGCATGCAGAACGCCTGGGATCTTGTAGATGGTGTCGACGTCTTCCAGCGAAATCACCGCACGCTCTTCGACGTTGGTGAACAGCGCGATCTTGCGGCGCGACGAGGCGTCGACCGGGTGGTCGGAGCGGCAGATCAGCACGTCAGGCTGCAGGCCGATGGAGCGCAGTTCCTTGACCGAGTGCTGGGTCGGCTTGGTCTTGGTTTCCCCGGCGGTGGCGATGTACGGCACCAGGGTCAGGTGCATCAGCATGGCGCGCTTGGAGCCCACTTCGACGCGCAGCTGGCGGATGGCCTCGAGGAATGGCTGCGACTCGATGTCACCCACGGTGCCGCCGATCTCGACCAGCGCGACGTCGGCATCGCCGGCGCCCTTGATGATGCGGCGCTTGATTTCGTCGGTGATGTGCGGGATGACCTGGATGGTCGCGCCCAGGTAATCACCACGACGCTCCTTGCGCAGCACGTGCTCGTAGATACGGCCGGTGGTGAAGTTGTTGTTCTGGGTCATCGTGGTGCGGATGAACCGCTCGTAGTGGCCCAGGTCGAGGTCGGTCTCGGCGCCGTCGTGGGTGACGAACACTTCACCGTGCTGGAACGGGCTCATGGTGCCCGGGTCGACGTTGATGTACGGGTCCAGCTTGAGCATGGTGACTTTAAGCCCCCGCGCTTCCAGGATGGCCGCCAGGGAAGCCGAGGCAATGCCTTTCCCCAATGAAGAAACAACACCGCCCGTGACGAATATGTAGCGCGTCATGAAAAACCCTAGAAGTCTGCGTTAAGGCGGCCAGCGCCGCCGGAGAAAGCGAAGGAAGGCCGAAGCCCCCGATCACCTGCGTCAATCACAGTGCATCTCGAAAAACTGCCGCGTCTGTACAGACCAGGGGTATCCCCGGCATGGAGCTCGCTCGTCATTTTAAGAAATCAGCCCAGCAAAAAACTGCTTGGTAATCGGCAACCTCTGTGTTTTCGCGGAACCCACAGAAGTTGTATCAAGAAGGGAGGGTAGTCTACCGGAATGTACCCTTCAGCTCAAACCTTGCACGTTCGTCGGCGGTTGCCAGTGCAGTTGGCCTTCGGCCTGAGCGAGTCCGGGCAGATTGGCCACCGCCAGCAATTGCTCGCCGCGGTACAGCAGCGGCAGGCGCGGGCGCACGAAGTGCGGGACCTGCAGCTCGTTGAGCAGACGCTTGAGGTCGCGCCGGCCACGGCCGCTGACCTCCAGCACTTCGCCGCCTTGACGGTAGGCGATGCGCAGGCCGGCGGCGTCCACGCAGCCCTCCAGCCACACCTGGCCGTTGCCCGGCAACGCCAGGGGCCTGGACGGGTTCGGCCACGCCCATTCACCCGCCGGAGCCTGGAGCCATTGCCCGTCCAGCCACCAGATGCGCCCGTGGCTGCGCTGCAACTGACCGTCGGTCAGGCGCCAGATCGGGCAGGCATCGCCTGCCGCGTCACGCAGGTCGTCCCAGCCGGCCCAGTGGCGACTGTCCGGCTGGCGCGTGCGGCGGCCGAGCCAGTATTGCAGGGCATTGCGCTGGCGCGCCGGTGACAGCGCCTTGAGTACGGCGAGGTCGAGGGAGGCAAGACCGAGCCAGGGCAGCGGCGCATTGTCGCAGGCCGGAGCCAGGTCGGTGGCGGCCAGTTCGTCCAGCAGGCCCATCGCCTCGCCCAGGTGTTCGGCACTGCGTGCCAGGTTGGCTTCGGCCTGTAGCCAGCGCTGGCGCAGGATTGGGAAGACCTCGCCGCGCAGGAAGTTGCGGGCAAAGGCCGTATCGCTATTGGAAGGGTCGTCGATCCATACCAGCCCGTGCATGTCGGCGTAGGCCTGCAGCTGCTGGCGCGACAGCCCCAGCAATGGGCGCACCAGGCTGCCCTGCCCTAGCGGCCGCTGTTGCGGCATGGCGGACAACCCACGCAGGCCGGCGCCGCGCAGCAAGCGAAACAGCAGGGTCTCGGCCTGATCGTCACGGTGCTGGCCGGTGAACAGCACTTCGCCTGAGCCCAGCCGTTTTTCGAAGGCGTCGTAGCGGGCGTTGCGGGCCGACTGTTCGAGGCTGGCGCCAGGGGCGACCTGGACAGGGACCACATCGAGTTCGACACCCAGGGCGGCACACACCGCTCGGCAGTGATCGGGCCAGGCATCGGCGGCGGCTTGCAGGCCGTGATGGACATGGATGGCGCGCAGGGGCGGCGTTGAATGGTTGCGGGTGTAATCGGCGAGCTGGTGCAGGAGGACGGTGGAGTCCAGGCCGCCGGAGAAGGCGACGTACCAGGCGGGGGCGTTGAGCCAAGGGGCAAACTGGCGAGTAAGGTTGATCACCTGGACCTCACCGTGATGGAAATCGCGGGGGGCGTTTCACACCCCTTTCGCCGGCAAGCCGGCTCCCACAGAAGTATGCATTCCCCCATGGGAGCCGGCTTGCCGGCGAAAGGGCCGCAAAGCGGCCCCTGGAATCCATCAGAGACCGTAGCTCATCAGGCGATCGTAACGCCGCTTGAGCAGCGCGTCGTTGTCGAGCTTGCCGAGCATGTCCAGCTGTTCGATCAGGTCGGCGCGGATGCTCGCCGACATTTTGGCCGGATCACGGTGGGCGCCGCCCAGCGGTTCCTGGATGACCTTGTCGACGATGTTCAGGCTCTTCAGGCGCTCGGCGGTGATACCCATGGCCTCGGCGGCGTCGGCGGCCTTGTCGGCAGTCTTCCACAGGATCGAGGCGCAGCCTTCCGGCGAGATCACCGAGTAGGTGGAATACTGCAGCATGTTCAGCTGGTCGCACACGCCGATGGCCAGTGCGCCGCCGGAACCACCCTCACCGATCACGGTGGCGATGATCGGCGTCTTCAGACGCGCCATGACGCGCAGGTTCCAGGCAATGGCCTCGCTCTGGTTGCGCTCTTCGGCGTCGATGCCCGGATAGGCGCCCGGGGTGTCGATGAAGGTCAGGATCGGCATCTTGAAGCGCTCGGCCATTTCCATCAGGCGGCAGGCCTTGCGATAACCTTCAGGGCGCGGCATGCCGAAGTTGCGGCGCACCTTCTCGCGCACTTCACGGCCCTTCTGGTGGCCGATGACCATCACCGGCTTGTCGTCCAGGCGCGCGGTGCCACCAACGATGGCGGCGTCGTCGGAGAAGTGACGGTCGCCGTGCAGCTCTTCGAACTCGGTGAAGAGGTGGTCGATGTAGTCGAGGGTGTAAGGGCGGCGTGGGTGACGGGCCAGGCGGGCGATCTGCCAGCTGGTCAGGTTGCCGAAGATGCTCTCGGTCAGGGTGCTGCTCTTGTCCTGCAGACGGGCAATTTCATCGCTGATGTTCAGCGAGTTGTCGTTACCCACCAGGCGCAGCTCTTCGATCTTGGCTTGCAGGTCGGCAATCGGCTGTTCGAAATCGAGGAAATTCGGGTTCATAGGCTTCCGTCTTGGGTCTACGGCCAGGCGGCCGGCCGGTTGATCCGTTTGGCGCCCTACCTTAAGGGATCAGGCGCATATAGGTCGAGATTAAAATTCGTCGTTTCAACGGTATTGCAGGAAGACGTTCTCACGTCCGAACTGGTCACGCAGCGCCTGAATCAGGCCATCGGCCGGGTCGATGGACCACTGGTCGCCGAACTGCAGCATGGCCTTGGCGTCGCTGCCGGTGTACTCCAGGGTGATCGGGCAGCCACCGCGGTGACGGGTGATCAGCTCGCCCAGCCAGTTCAGGCGGTCACCCTTGAGCGCGTCGTGGGCGACCTTCAGGCGCAGGCTTTCGGCCAGCTTGGTACGCGCATCCTCCATGGTCATCACCGTTTTGACCCGCAGGCGCAGGCCACCGGAGAAGTCGTCGTTGCTGACCTCCCCTTCCACCACCACCATGGCGTCGGTCTGCAGCAGGGCCTGGGCGCCCATGAAGGCATCGGCGAACAACGAGGCCTCGATGCGCCCGGAACGGTCGTCGAGGGTGACGAAGCCCATCTTGTCACCCTTCTTGTTCTTCATCACGCGCAGGGCAATGATCATCCCGGCGATGGTCTGGGTATCCCGCGCGGGCTTCAGATCAACAATGCGCTGACGGGCGAAACGGCGGATCTCGGTCTCATACTCATCGATCGGATGCCCGGTGAGGTACAGGCCGAGGGTGTCCTTTTCGCCTTTCAGGCGCTCCTTGAGCGTCAGTTCGCGCACCTTGCGATGATTGGCATAGACGTCGACATCTACCTCGTCGAACATGCCGCCGAACAGGTCGACATGGCCACTGTCGGCGGTATGAGCCGCCTGTTCGGCGGCCTTGACGGCCTCACCCAGTGCCGAGAGCAGGATCGCGCGATTGATGTCGATGTTGGCCTGGTAGGCCTTGATCTCGTCATGGAAGTGCGGCCCGAGACGATCCAGCGCGCCACTGCGGATCAACGCATCCAGGGTACGTTTGTTGACGCGTTTGAGATCGATGCGCTCACAGAAATCGAACAGGTCCTTGAACGGGCCGCCCTGCGCGCGCGCCTCGACGATCGCCTCTACCGGGCCTTCGCCCACGCCCTTGATCGCACCCAGGCCATAAACGATACGGCCATCGTTGTTGACGGTGAACTTGAAGTCGGAGAAGTTCACATCCGGGGCATCGAGACGCAGCTTCATGCTGCGAACTTCCTCGACCAGCACCACTACCTTGTCGGTGTTGTGCATATCCGCCGACAGCACCGCAGCCATGAACGGCGCCGGATAGTGGGTCTTCAACCATGCTGTCTGGTAGGAGACCAGGCCATAGGCGGCGGAGTGGGATTTGTTGAAGCCGTAACCGGCGAACTTTTCTACCAGATCGAAGATGTTACCGGCAAGGTCTGCATCGATGTTGTTGGCAACGCAGCCTTCGATGAAACCGCCGCGCTGCTTGGCCATCTCCTCGGGTTTTTTCTTACCCATGGCCCGGCGCAGCATGTCGGCGCCACCGAGGGTGTAGCCGGCCATCACCTGGGCGATCTGCATCACCTGTTCCTGGTACAAGATGATGCCGTAGGTGGGCGCCAGTACCGGCTTGAGGCCCTCGTACTGGTAATCGGAATGCGGGTAGGCGAGCTCCGCACGGCCGTGCTTGCGGTTGATGAAGTCGTCCACCATGCCCGACTGCAGCGGGCCGGGACGGAACAGCGCCACTAATGCGATAAGGTCTTCCAGGCAGTCGGGCTTGAGCTTCTTGATCAGCTCTTTCATGCCGCGTGATTCGAGCTGGAACACCGCGGTGGTCTCGGCCTTCTGCAACAGCTCGTAGGTCTTGCGGTCGTCCAGCGGGATGAAGTCGATATTGACGTCAGGCAGGTTCTTCTTGGCCTGCTCGCGGTTGATGATCTCCATCGCCCACTTGATGATCGTCAGCGTCCGCAGACCAAGGAAGTCGAACTTCACCAGGCCCGCGGCCTCGACATCGTCCTTGTCGAACTGGGTCACCAGGCCGCCGCCCTCTTCGTCGCAGGCAATCGGCGAAAAATCGGTGAGTTTGGTCGGTGCAATCACCACGCCACCGGCGTGCTTGCCGGTACCCCGGGTCACACCCTCTAGCTTGAGGGCCATGTCCCAGATTTCGCGCGCATCCTCATCGCCCTTGAGGAAGTCGCGCAGGATCTCTTCCTGCTCGTAGGCCTTCTCCAGGGTCATGCCCACTTCGAACGGAATCATCTTCGACAGGCGGTCGGCCAGGCCATAGGACTTGCCCTGCACCCGCGCCACATCACGCACCACCGCCTTGGCGGCCATGGTGCCGAAAGTGATGATCTGGCTCACCGCGTTGCGCCCGTAGGCCTCGGCCACGTAGTCGATCACCCGGTCGCGGCCGTCCATGCAGAAGTCGACGTCGAAGTCGGGCATGGAAATACGTTCAGGGTTGAGGAAGCGCTCGAACAGCAGGTCGTAGGCCAACGGGTCGAGGTCGGTGATCTTCAGCACGTAGGCCACCAACGAACCGGCACCCGAACCCCGGCCCGGGCCGACCGGCACGTCGTTGTTCTTCGCCCACTTGATGAAGTCCATAACGATCAGGAAGTAACCGGGGAAGCCCATCTGGATGATGATGTCCAGCTCGAACTTCAGGCGGTCCAGGTAGACCTGGCGCTTCTCTTCGTAATTGGGCGTGGTCTCCTTCGGCCAGAGCACCGCCAGGCGCTCCTCCAGGCCTTCGTGGGAAACATGCCGCAGGTAGTCGTCGATGCCCATGCCGTTGGGCGTCGGGAAGTCGGGGAGGAAGTACTTGCCCAACTGCACGGTGATGTTGCAGCGCTTGGCGATCTCCACGGTGTTGGCAATGGCGTCCGGCAGGTCGCTGAACAGCTCGGCCATTTCTTCGGCGGACTTGAGGTACTGCTGGTCGCTGTAGCCACGCGGGCGGCGCGGATCGTCCAGGGTCCAGCCCTCGCCGATGCACACGCGGGTCTCGTGGGCATCGAAGTCCGACTGCTTGACGAAACGCACGTCGTTGGTTGCCACCAGCGGCGCACCGAGCTTGTCGGCCAAGGCCACGGCAGCGTGCACGTACTCCTCGTCACCGGCGCGGTTGGTGCGCTGAACCTCGACGTAGAAGCGCTCGGGGAACATGCTCATCCAGTCGGCGAGCAGGGCCTGGGCTTCGTCCTGACGATTGGCCATCAACGCCATGCCGATGTCGCCTTCCTTGCCGGCGGAGAGGGCAATCAGCCCTTCGCTGGCCGGGGCGATCCAGTCGCGCTGGATGATCACCAGGCCATTGCGCTGGCCATCGGTCCAACCACGCGAGATCAGCTCGGTGAGATTGCGGTAACCCTTGGGGTTCATGGCCAGGAAACAGATGCGCGACAACGGCGCTTCCGGATCGACCCCGGCCAGCCACAGGTCGGCACCGCAGATCGGCTTGATGCCGGCGCCCATGGCGGTCTTGTAGAACTTCACCAGCGAGCACATGTTGCTCTGGTCGGTGATCGCCACCGCCGGCATGTTCATCCCGGCCAGGGCCTTGGCCAGCGGCTTGATCCGCACCAGGCCGTCGACCAGGGAGAATTCGGAGTGCACGCGAAGGTGAACGAAGGAGACCGACATGGAGGATCCTGTAGCAGTGCTGAACGACAAGGGCGGGATTGTAGCGTATTGCTCTGCGCTTGCCTCGCCTGCAGGTCAGCGGTTGATTGCAGAATGCATCGCGGGGCAAGCCTGCTCCCACGCAACTCGGCGTGGGAGCAGGCTTGCCCCGCGATGAATGGCGCCGATCAGATCAGCAGGGTGGAAGCGCCCTCACGGGCTTCCCAGGCAGCTCGAACAGGCGCGAACGAGCGCCGGTGAATGGGCGTCGGCCCAAGACGGGCCAGGGCCTCAAGGTGCACTGGAGTCGGATACCCCTTGTGCCCGCCGATCCCATAACCCGGGTAGATCAGCTCGAACGCGCTCATCTCGCGGTCACGGGTGACCTTGGCCAGAATCGATGCGGCGGCGATCGCCGGCACCTGCGAATCCCCCTTGACCACCGGAGCCGCTGGCACCGAAAGCTTCGGGCAGCGGTTGCCATCGATCAGTGCCAGCTTCGGCGTGACGTGCAACCCTTCGACGGCACGCTGCATGGCCAGCATGGTCGCATGGAGGATGTTCAGACGGTCGATTTCCTCGACCTCGGCGCGAGCGATGCAGAAACTCAGCGCCTTCTCGCAGATCTCGTCGAACAGCGCATCGCGCTTGGCCTCGGTGAGTTTCTTCGAGTCGTTCAGGCCGAGGATCGGCCGGCGCGGATCGAGAATCACCGCTGCGGTTACCACCGCGCCGCACAGCGGACCACGGCCCACTTCATCGACGCCGGCCACCAGTTCCTCGACCAGGTTGAAATCCAGCCCCATCTGCATGTCAGTGGTCCTTCAACAGGGCAAGCACCGCGTCGGCCGCCTGGTTGGAGGCATCGCGGCGCAGGGTGCGGTGGATCTGGTCGAAGCTGTCGGTCTGCTGCGTACCATCCTTGACCAGCGGCGCCAGGGTTTGCGCCAAGGCCTCGCTGGTGGCGGCGTCCTGCAGCAGCTCGGGCACCAACAGGCGCTGGGCGAGCAAGTTGGGCAGCGACACGTAGGGGCTCTTGACCATGCGCTTGAGAATCCAGTACGTCAACGGCGCCAGGCGATAGGCCACCACCATCGGCCGCTTGTACAGCATCGCCTCCAGGGTGGCGGTACCCGAGGCAATCAGCACCGCGTCGCACGCCGCCAGGGCCTTGTGCGACTGGCCGTCGAGCAAGGTCAGCGGCAACTCGCGCCCTTCGAGCATCTGCTCGACCTGGGCGCGACGCGCGGCATTGGCGCACGGCAGCACGAAACGTGCGCCAGGCACCAGCTCGCGCAGGCGCTGGGCCGCGTCGAGGAACAGGGCGCCCAGGCGCCCCACTTCGCCGCCACGGCTGCCGGGCATCAGGGCAATCACCGGGCCATCGCCCAGGCCCAGCTCGGCACGCGCCGCGCCACGGTCAGCCTCGAGGGGAATGGTATCCGCCAACGGGTGGCCGACGAAGCGCACCGGCACGCCCTGCTCTTCATAGAAGCGAGCCTCGAACGGCAGCAGGGTGAGCATCAGGTCGCACCCCTCGCGGATCTTCAGCACACGCTTCTGCCGCCAGGCCCAGACCGACGGGCTGACGTAATGCACTGTCTTGATCCCGGCCTGGCGCAGCTTGAGTTCGATATTGAGGGTGAAATCAGGTGCATCGATACCGATGAACACGTCGGGCTTTTCACCGATCAGTGTCTCGATCAGCAGCTTTCGCCGCTTGAGCAGCTCGCGCAGACGCCCGAGTACCTCGACCAGACCCATGACGGCCAGGCGTTCCATCGGGAAGTAGGAAGTCATGCCTTCAGCTTCCATCAAGGGCCCACCGACGCCGATGAAACGTACATCGGGGTGGCGCGCCTTGATGGCACGCATCAAGCCGGAACCGAGGATGTCGCCGCTGGCCTCGCCCGCGACCAGCGCCACGCAAAGTTGGGCCATGTCAGCGCGTGATGCCGCGGGCGGAGTTGGCGATCGAATGACGGAACAGGTCGACTTCCGGGAACTGGCTCACCAGCTCGTCCAGCTCCTTGAGCGCCTCTTCGACGGTCAGGCCCTGGCGATAGACTATCTTGTAGGCGCGACGCAGTGCATGCAGCACCTCGTCGCTGAAACCGCGACGGCGCAAGCCTTCGAAGTTCATGCTGCGCGCCTCGGCCGGGCTGCCGAACACCGTCACGTAGGCCGGCACGTCCTTGCCGATCGCGGTACCCATGCCGGAAAAGGCATGAGCGCCGATATGGCAGTACTGGTGCACCAGCGTGTAGCCCGACAGGATCGCCCAGTCGCCCACGTGCACGTGCCCGGCCAACGCGGTGTTGTTGACCAGGATGCAGTGGTTGCCGATGACGCTGTCATGGCCGATGTGGGCATAGGCCATGATCAGGTTGTGATCGCCCAGCGTCGTTTCGGAACGGTCCTGCACGGTGCCGCGATGGATGGTGACACCCTCGCGGATCACGTTGTGGTCACCGATTACCAGGCGCGTCGGCTCACCCTTGTACTTCAGGTCAGGGGTGTCTTCACCGATCGAGGAGAACTGGTAGATGCGGTTGTGCTTGCCGATACGGGTCGGCCCTTTGAGCACGACGTGCGGGCCAATGATGGTGCCCTCCCCGATTTCGACATCGGGGCCTACGATCGACCAGGGGCCAACCTCGACACCCTCGGCCAGCCTGGCCGAAGGATCGATGATCGCCCGTGGGTCAATCGAACTCATAGGGAGCGTTCCGCGCAGGTGATCTCGGCCGAGCAAACTGGCTTGCCGTCCACCAGGGCACGACATTCGAACTTCCAGATCATGCTCTTGCGGCTGAGGAACTTGGCTTCCAGGACCAGCTGGTCGCCCGGCAGCACTGGCTGGCGGAAACGCAGCTTGTCGGAGCCGACAAAGTAGTAAAGCGTGCCGTCAGCCGGTTTGGCGTCGAGCATCTTGAATCCGAGAATTCCGGCCGCCTGGGCCATCGCCTCGATGATCAGCACGCCCGGCATGATCGGATGTGCCGGGAAGTGGCCATTGAAGAACGGCTCGTTGATGCTGACATTCTTGTAGGCACGAATGCTTTGGGCCTCGAAGTCCAGGTCCGTCACCCGGTCCACCAGCAGGAACGGGTAACGGTGAGGCAGGTATTCGCGAATCTCGTTGATGTCCATCATTTCGGGGGGAAGCCTGTATAAGAATAGGGAGCGCAGGTGCTGACCACACGCTCCTTTTGCAGATCCAAAGAGGAGCCAGCTAGCGACGGTAACGCTCGCTCAGTAAATGGTATCAGCCTTCTGATGTCGGCTGGCCACCTGAGGTCACGGTGTCGACACGCTTTTCCAGCTGCTGGAGACGCTTGGACATCTCGTCCAGCTGGCGAATGCGAGCGGCGCTCTTGCGCCATTCAGCCAAAGGTTGCATGGCCGTTCCGGAAGAGTAGCCACCCGGTTCGGTAATAGAACGGGTCACCATGGTCATGCCGGAGACGAAAACATTGTCGCAGACGTCGATGTGACCGACCATCCCAACACCACCGGCAATCATGCAGTGCTTGCCGATGCGGGTACTGCCCGAGATACCGACGCAGGCCGCCATCGCCGTGTGGTCACCGACCTGCACGTTATGGGCGATCTGGATCTGGTTATCGAGCTTGACGCCATCACCGATGCGCGTATCCGACAGGGCGCCGCGGTCCACCGCGGTGTTCACGCCGATCTCGACATCGTCGCCCAGGGTGACGCCGCCAATCTGTGCGATCTTGCGCCAGACGCCCTTTTCGTTGGCAAAGCCGAAGCCCTCACCACCGATCACCGCCCCGGACTGGATGACCACACGCTTGCCAATGGTCACATCGTGATACAGCGTG
Organism: Pseudomonas sp. PONIH3; assembly: GCF_002934345.1. Classification (NCBI taxonomy): domain Bacteria; kingdom Pseudomonadati; phylum Pseudomonadota; class Gammaproteobacteria; order Pseudomonadales; family Pseudomonadaceae; genus Pseudomonas; species Pseudomonas sp. PONIH3. Next base: position 5,082,770 of record NZ_CP026386.1, on the reverse strand, counting down.
ACACGGGGTGCCAACCAGCCACCCTCGCCGATGAGGCAACGGGCACCGATGAAACAGTGCGCGCCGACCGTCACGTTGGCGCCAATGTGCGCACCACTTTCGATCACCGCAAACGGACCAATGCTGGCGCTGGCATCCACCTGGGCATCCTCGGCAACCACGGCGCTGGGATGGATTCCCGCCACAGCCTTGGGCTTCGGATCGAACAGGTGCGAGATGCGCGCGTAAGCTAGGTACGGGTCGGCGACGATCAAGGCGTTGCCGGCGAAACCTTCGGCGTCCTCGGCCTTGAGCAGTACCGCGCTGGCCGTGGAGTCGTCCAGGAACTTGCGGTACTGCTTGTTGGCCAGGAAACTCAGCTGCCCGGAAACGGCCTCCTGCAAGGTGGCCAACCCGGTAATTTCCAGCGCCTCGGGGCCTTTGAGCTCGGCCCCGAGGGCTTCGGCCAGCTGGCCGAGTGTCATGGTCACGGTCATATCAACGGGCTTGGTTCATGCGCTCGATGACCTGGCGGGTGATGTCGTACTGAGGTTTGACATCGATGACCGCGCCACGCTCGAGCACCAGGTCGAAGCCGCCCTTCTTGATCACTTCCTCGACAGCGCCATCAAGCTTGGGCTTGAGCTGCTTGAGCATGTCGCGATCGGCCACGGCCTTGGCTTCGTTGAGTTCCTTGGACTGGAACTGGAAGTCGCGGGCCTTTTGCTTGAACTCGAGCTCGAGGCGCTCGCGCTCTGGCTGAGGCATCTTGTCGCCGCCCTTGATCAGACGGTCCTGGATGCCCTTGGCGCTGCTTTCCAGGCCCTTGAGCTTGGTCAGTTGCGGGCCGAATTTCTTCTCCGCGTCAACGGCGTACTTCTTGGCCGCATCGGATTCCAGCAGGGCCATCTGATAGTTCAGCACGGCAACTTTCATTTCGGCGAAAGCCGGGGTGGCGACCAGCGCCGCGGCCACGAGGGCCAGTTGAGTCAACTTACGCACGATGCACTCCTGGATAATCCGTTGTCGTTATGCAAGGGCCGACCTCAGAAGGTCTGGCCCAGAGAGAATTGGAACACTTGCGTGTCGGCGTCGTCCGGTTTCTTGATCGGCATCGCCAGGCTGAAGCTCAGCGGGCCCAGCGCGGTGATCCAGGTTACGCCCAGACCGACGGAGCTGGCCATGTCCGAGAAACCGACCTTGGTGCAATCCGGCTTGGAACCGCAGTTGGTGTCGAACACGTTACCCACGTCCCAGAACACGGAGGTGCGCAGCGAACGCTGGTCCTTGACGAACGGCAGCGGGAACAGCAGCTCCACACCACCCTGAACGAGGACGTTACCACCGAACGGCAGCGGATCCTGGTCCGGGTCGGCGATGGTGCCCTGGTTGCCGGTCACGGCCGCGCCACGGCTCGGCGTACTGCGTGGGCCCAGGGTGCTGTCCTTGAAGCCACGCACGGAGTTGAAGCCGCCCGCGTAGTAGTTCTCGTAGAACGGCAGACCATTGGTCGAACCATAGCCGTCACCGTAGCCCAGCTCGGTGTGCAGGCGCAGGGTGTAGTCATTGTTGATCGGCTTGAACAGCTGGCCACGGTAGTCGAGCTTGTAGAACGACAGGTCGCTGCCCGGCACGGTGGTCTCGAGGGTCAGGCTCTGCGAGTGACCACGGGTGGCAAGCACGCCCTTGTTCAGGGTCGACTCGGACCAGCCGATCGAAGCCTTGAAGTTGAGGAAGTTGTCGCCTTCGTCCTGGATGAACTTGAAGATCTCATCGACGGTGTAGCGGCCGGTCTTCAACTTGTCCTGCTGCACGGTCAGGCCGTAAGTCAGGCGCGAGGTCTCGCTGATCGGGTAGCCGAGGCTGACACCGGCACCCAAACTGTCCACCGCATAGCTGGCCACGTCGACGTCGAGGTCGTCGTAGTCGGTGCTGCGGTAGAAGGCGTTGTAGCCCAGGCTCACACCATCGGGGGTGAAGTAGGGATCGACGTAGCCGAAGTTGTAGCGGGTCTGGTATTCGGAGCGGGTCAGGCCGATGGAGACCTTGTTACCGGTACCCAGGAAGTTGTTCTGGCTGATCGAGCCACCGAGGATCAGGCCCGCGCTCTGGGCGAAACCGACGCTGGCGGTGATCGAGCCGGAGGCCTGCTCTTCGACGCTGTAGTTGACGTCGACCTGGTCATCGGTGCCCGGCACCGGCGGCGTCTCGACGTTGACTTCCTTGAAGAAGCCCAGGCGCTCGAGGCGGGTCTTGGATTGGTCGATGAGGTAGGTCGACGCCCAGCCGCCTTCCATCTGGCGCATTTCGCGGCGCAGCACTTCGTCTTCGGTCTTGGTGTTGCCGCGGTAGTTGATGCGGTTGACGTAGGCACGCTTGCCCGGATCGACGACGAACATGATGTCGACGGTGTGATCCTGGTCGTTCGGTTGCGGCACGCCGTTGACGTTGGCGAAGGTATAGCCTTCGTTACCCAGGCGACGGGTGATCAGGTCGGACGTGGTGGTCATCACCTTGCGCGAGAACACCTGGCCAGGCTGCACCAGCAGCAGCGACTTGACCTGGTCTTCCGGCACTTTCAGGTCACCGGACAGCTTGACGTCGCGTACGGTGTACTTCTCGCCTTCATTGATGTTGACGGTAATGTAGACGTGCTTCTTGTCCGGAGTGATCGACACCTGGGTGGAGGCGATGTCCATGTTGATGTAGCCGCGGTCCAGGTAGTAGGAACGCAGGCGCTCCAGGTCACCGGACAGTTTTTCGCGGGCGTACTTGTCGTCGTTCTTGAAGAACGACAGCCAGTTGGTGGTCTTGAGTTCGAACAGCTGGCCGAGGGTCTCGTCGTCGAAGACCGTGTTGCCCACCACGTTGATGTGCTGGATCGCGGCCACGGTACCTTCGTTGATCTTGATCTTCAGGCCGACACGGTTGCGCGGTTGCGGCACGACCTCGGCGTCAACTTCAGCGGAGTAGCGGCCCTGGGCCACATACTGGCGCTGCAGCTCGTTACGCACGCCTTCCAGCGTCGCGCGCTGGAAAATCTCGCCCTCGGCCAGGCCCGACTGCTTGAGCCCCTTCATCAGGTCTTCGGTGCTGATCGCCTTGTTGCCTTCGATCTCGATGCTCGACACCGAAGGGCGCTCGACCACGTTGATGATCAGGACATTGCCGTCGCGGTTCAGCTGGATGTCCTGGAAAAAGCCGGTTTTGAACAGCGAGCGAGTGGAGTCCACCAGACGGCGGTCGTCGACCTGGTCACCGACGTTCAGCGGCAACGCGCCAAACACGCTGCCGGCGGAAACCCGCTGCAGGCCGTTGACACGAATATCGGAGATGGTGAAGGACTCGGCGTGAACTTCAGCGATCATCAGTGCGGAGAGCACCGCAGTTAGCAGCAGACGTTTCATGAAGTCCTTTTATTCCAACTGGCAATAAACAACCCGCCGCAAAGAAAGCGGCAGGTTTCGCGATTGAGCGAAGCTTTTATAGTCGACCCAGATCGTTGATCAGGGCGAGCAACATCACCCCAACGACCAAACTGATACCGATCTGGACCCCCCAACCTTGCACCCGATCCGAGAGTGGACGACCGCGCGCCCACTCGATCAGGTAGAACAGCAAATGCCCCCCATCCAGTACGGGGATGGGCAGCAGGTTCAGAACCCCCAGGCTTATGCTCAGGTAGGCCAGGAAATTCAGGAAATCCCCAACGCCCGACTGGGCTGAAGCGCCCGCCACTTTAGCAATGGTTATCGGTCCGCTCAAGTTTTTTACCGAGAGCTCTCCGAACAGCATTTTCTTCAGCGATTCGAGGGTCAGGACGCTCATGTTCCATGTGCGGGACAAGCCCTCGCCCACCGCCTCCAGCGGGCCGTAACTGACCTCGCGGAGCATCTTCGCCGGCCATTCGCCGGCCTTGACCCCGGCGCCGAGGTAACCACCGGATGCCTGGCCTTCGCCCTTGCGCGCCAGGGTGACCGGTACTTCGAGCGTCGCGCCGTCGCGCTCGATGCTCAGGCTCACCGTACGCTCGGGGCGAGCACGGACCGCGTCGACCACCTGCTGCCAGTCGCCCAGCGCCACACCGTCGAGTGCCAGGAGCTTGTCACCGGTCTTGAGCCCGGCGGCAGCGGCCGGCCCTTTTGGATCGATCTCCGCCAGCACCGGAACCATCGCAGGTCGCCACGGGCGCAGCCCCAGTGACTGGATCGGGTCAGGCTCATCGGCGCCTTTAAGCCAATTGTTCAGAGTAATGTCGAGCTGGCGCTCGGTCGTTGCGCCTTCGTCGAGCACGCCCACTCGCAGCGTGCCGCTCTCGCCAAGGCGACGTACCAACTGCAGGTTGACCGCCGACCAGCCGTTGGTCGGCTTGCCATCGATGGAAACGATTTCCTGGCCGACGCCCAGCCCGGCGCTGGCCGCAAGGCTGCCCGCCTCGACCGCGCCAATGACCGGGCGCACCTGCTGCGAGCCGAGCATGGCCAGCACCCAGAAGAACAGGATGGCGAGTAGGAAGTTGGCGACCGGGCCGGCCGCCACGATGGCGATGCGCTGGCGTACCGATTTACGGTTGAACGATTGCTCGATCAGCGCCGCAGGCACCTCGCCCTCGCGCTCGTCGAGCATCTTGACGTAGCCGCCCAAAGGAATCGCGGCGACAACGAACTCGGTGCCCTGGCGATCGTGCCAGCGCAGCAACGGCGTGCCGAAGCCCACCGAGAAACGCAGGACCTTGACCCCGCAGCGCCGCGCCACCCAGAAGTGGCCGAACTCGTGGAAGGTGACCAGCACGCCGAGCGCAATCAGCGTGCCGACAATCATGTAGAGCGCAGTCATGTCCTATCTCCGGATGACATTCGGCGGAGCCGGCCGCAGGCTTCAGCGGCCGTGGCGTCGCAACCATTCCCGGGACAGCTCCCGGGCACGCTGGTCGGCGGCGAATACCGCGTCGAGCGTGGGCAATGCCACCACAGGCTCCTGGTCGAGCACCTGTTCGATCATACCCGCGATCTCCGGGAAGCGGATACGCCGCTGGAGAAACGCTTCGACAGCCACTTCATTGGCGGCATTGAGCACCGCCGGCGCACTGTTGCCCGCCTCGGCAGCCTGACGCGCCAGGCGCAGGCATGGGAAGCGCTGTTCGTCGGGGGCCTGGAAATCCAGACGGGCGATGGCGAACAGGTCCAGCGGCGCCACGCCCGAATCGATGCGCTCCGGCCAGGCCAGGGCATTGGAGATCGGCGTGCGCATGTCCGGGTTGCCTAACTGGGCAAGCACCGAGCCATCGACATAGTCCACCAACGAGTGAATGACGCTCTGCGGATGCACAACCACTTCAACCTGCGAAGGCTTGGCGTCGAACAGCCAGCAGGCCTCGATCAGTTCCAGGCCTTTGTTCAGCATGCTCGCCGAGTCGACCGAAATCTTGCGCCCCATGGACCAGTTCGGATGGGCGCAGGCTTGTTCCGGCGTGACATCCAGCAAAGCTTCGGCCGGGGTTTCGCGGAACGGGCCGCCAGAGGCAGTCAGCAGGATCCGACGCACGCCGACAGCACCCAGGCCACGGGCGTAGTCACCGGGCATGCACTGGAATATCGCGTTGTGTTCGCTATCGATCGGCAGCAGCACCGCGCCGCTGCGCTGCACCGCCTGCATGAACAGGGCCCCGGACATCACCAGGGCTTCCTTGTTGGCCAACAGCACCTTCTTGCCCGCCTCGACCGCGGCCAGGGTCGGACGCAGGCCGGCAGCGCCGACGATGGCGGCCATCACGGTATCGACCTCCGATGCAGAGGCGACCTGGCACAGTCCGGCCTCACCTTCCAGCACCTCGGTGGCACATCCGGCCTTGGCCAGCCCCGCGCGCAGCCGCCCGGCCGCCTCGGCGCTCGGCACCACGGCATAGGCCGGGCAATGGCGCTCGCACAGGGCCAGCAGTTCGTCGATGCGCGAATAGCCGCTCAAGGCGAACACCTGGTAACGGTCAGGGTGGCGAGCGATGACGTCCAGCGTGCTCAAGCCAATGGAGCCGGTGGCCCCCAGCACGGTAATGCGTTGCACGCGACTCACATCACACCCCACTCAGCCGCCCACAACAGTACGGCAAACATCGGAATCGCCGCAGTCAGGCTATCGATGCGATCAAGCACGCCACCATGGCCCGGCAACAGGTTGCTGCTGTCCTTGATGCCTTCACGACGCTTGAACATGCTCTCGGTCAGGTCGCCGACCACCGAGGACATCACCACCACCACGGCGCCCAGCAAGCCCAGCAGCACCTGACCGACACTCCAGTCACGGGCAATGCCCACGCCCAAGGTGATCAGCAGGCTGACCGCGAGACCGCCATACACGCCCTCCCAGCTCTTGCCCGGGCTGACCTGTGGCGCCAGCTTGCGCTTGCCGAAGGCACGGCCGGAGAAATAGGCGCCGATATCAGCCGCCCAGACCAGCACCATGACCGCCAGGATCAGCCAGTTGCCCAGCGGCCAGTGCTTGAGCAGCACCAGGCCCTGCCAGGCGGGTAGCAACACCAGCAGGCCGATCAGCAGGCGACAGGCGGCACTACTCCACAGCTCGCCGCTGCGCGGATAGGTGAGCACCAACCACGTGGCCAGCGCCCACCAGATCACCGAAGCGCCCAGCACCCAGGGCGCAAGGTCGGGCATCAGGTAGAGCAGCATCAGCCCGCCCGCGACCACGGTGGCGTAGGCGATACGCAGCGGCTGCGCCACCAGGCCGGCCAGGCGCGCCCATTCCCAGGCGCCGAGCGTCACCACGAAACCGATGAAGAGGGCGAAATCCCCACCATTGAGCAGGAAGAAACCACCCACCGCGATCGGCAGCAGGATCAGGGCGGTTATGATGCGTTGTTTAAGCATTAAGCACGGGCTCCGGCTTCGACCTGCTCGCTGGTCTTACCGAAGCGGCGCTGGCGCGAAGCGAAATCGGCCAGCGCATTGCGCATGGCCTCGTGTTTGAAGTCCGGCCAATAGAGGTCGGAGAAGTACAGCTCGGCGTAGGCCAGCTGCCACAAGAGGAAATTGCTGATGCGGTGCTCGCCACCGGTGCGGATGCACAGGTCGGGCAATGGCAGGTCGCCCGTGACCAGGCAGGTCTGCAGCAGATCCGGGGTGATGTCGTCCGGGCGCAGATGACCGGCCTGCACTTCACGCGCCAGGCGCTGGGCAGCCTGGGCGATATCCCACTGGCCACCGTAGTTGGCGGCGATCTGCAGGATGAAGCGGTTGCTGCCGGCGGTCGCAGCCTCGGCCTCGCGCATCGCAGCCTGGAGTTCAGGGTGGAAGCGTGAGCGGTCGCCGATAATGCGCAGGCTGATGTTGTTATCGTTCAGGCGCTTGGCCTCGCGGCGCAGCGCCTTGAAGAACAGGTCCATGAGGGCACTGACTTCGTCCGCCGGTCGCTGCCAGTTCTCACTGGAGAACGCGAACAGCGTGAGCACCTCGACCTTGGCCTCGGCGCACACTTCGATCACGGCGCGTACCGCATCGACACCCGCTTTATGCCCGGCAACGCCGGGCATGAAGCGCTTCTTCGCCCAGCGATTATTCCCATCCATGATGATCGCCACGTGACGCGGCACCACGGAGGGCACAGTCTGCTTGGTCTTTTCCATGAAGGTGTCCTGACCCTTAGATGGCCATCAGGTCCTTTTCTTTATCATCGGTAGCCTTGGCGATCTTCGCCTCGTAATCCTTGATCAGCTTGTCGATTTCGGCACTGGCACGACGCTCTTCGTCTTCACTGATTTCCTTGTCCTTGGACAGCTTCTTCAGGTCACTCATGGCGTCACGACGAATGTTGCGCACGGCAACTCGGGCATCCTCGGCTGCGGCGCGGGCCTGCTTGGTGAAGCCCTTGCGGGTTTCCTCGGTCAGCGGGGGCATGTTGACCAGCAGCAACTCGCCCAGATTGGTCGGATTGAGGTTCAAGCCGGCACTGCCGATGGCCTTGTCGATGGCGCCCAGCATGTTGCGCTCGAAAGGCACCACTTGCAGGGTCTGGTTGTCTTTCACGGTCACGCTGGCCACGCCGGCCAGCGGGGTGTCGGTGCCATAGTAAGGCACCATCACGCTGCCCAGGACGCTCGGGTGCGCCTTGCCGGTGCGGATCTGGCCAAATGCGTGGATCAGCGACTCCAGCGACTTTTGCATGCGCGCCTGGGCGTCTTTCTTGATTTCGTTGATCATTTTTGAACTTCCTCGATCAGAGTTCCTTCCGCGCCGCCATGCACGATGTTCAGCAGGGCGCCGGGCTTGTTCATGTTGAAGACGCGCAACGGCATCTTGTGATCGCGGCACAGGCAGATTGCCGTCAGGTCCATTACACCCAGCTTGCGATCCAGCACTTCATCGTAGGACAGATGATCGAACTTCTCGGCATGCGGGTCCTTGAATGGATCTGCAGTGTATACACCATCGACTTTGGTTGCCTTCAATACCACGTCGGCATCGATTTCGATGGCGCGCAGGCAAGCGGCGGAGTCGGTGGTGAAGAACGGGTTGCCGGTACCGGCAGCGAAGATCACGACTTCTTTCGAGTTCAGGTGGCGCATGGCCTTGCGGCGATCATAGTGATCGGTTACACCGACCATGGAGATGGCCGACATGACGATCGCGGTGATGTTCGCCCGCTCCAGCGCGTCGCGCATGGCCAGTGCGTTCATCACGGTGGCCAGCATGCCCATGTGGTCGCCAGTGACCCGATCCATGCCGGCTGCGCTGAGCGCCGCACCACGGAACAGGTTGCCACCACCGATCACCAGGCCGACCTGGACGCCGATGCCGACCAGTTGGCCGACTTCCAGCGCCATGCGATCCAGGACCTTGGGGTCGATCCCGAACTCTTCCGAGCCCATCAGGGCCTCGCCGCTAAGTTTGAGTAGAATGCGTTTATAGCGAGCCTGATGACCACTGCCCTGCTGAGCCATTGCGAATCTCTCCTGCGGCGTTTGTAAAAATCTGGCTGGCTGTTTTCAGCCTGCGCGTAACTCTAGCGTGACGCAGCTACTGCGTCAGCGAGCAGCGGCCTCGTAAACCACTCCCGCTTTGACAAAGAGGCTGCGCGCGTGAGCGGGCAGCCTCTTTGGGGCGACAGACGAGTCCGTCTTACTGCTTGGCGGCAGCTACCTGGGCGGCAACTTCGGCAGCGAAGTCGTCAACCGGCTTCTCGATGCCTTCGCCAACCTTGAAGTAGGTGAAGGAAACGATTTCGGCACCGGCCTTCTTGGCCAGCGCGCCGACTTTGACTTCCGGATCCATCACGAAGGCTTGCTCTTTCAGCGAGGCTTCGGCCTTGAACTTGGAGATACGACCGTTGATCATGTTTTCAACGATGTTTTCCGGCTTGCCGGCGATCTTGTCGGCGTTCAGCTGCAGGAAGACGTTCTTCTCGCGCTCGATGGCCTCGGCGGAGATTTCCGACGCGTCCAGGAACTCTGGGTTCGAAGCGGCAACGTGCATGGCGATGTTCTTGGCCAGATCGACGTCACCGCCTTTCAGGACAACAACTGCACCGATCTTGTTACCGTGCAGGTAGGCACCGACAACGTCACCCTCAACGCGCACCAGGCGACGGATGTTGACGTTTTCGCCGCACTTGGCGACCAGGGCTTCACGAGCAGCTTCACGCGAAGCGATCAGCGGAGCGGCGTCGGTCAGCTTCTCGGCGAAGGCCTGTTCGATGCTTTCGGCAACGAAGTTCTTGAAGTCGTCTTGCAGGGCCAGGAAGTCGGTCTGCGAGTTCACTTCCAGCAGGACGGCGGATTTACCGTCGGTCTTGACGGCGATGGCGCCTTCGGCGGCAACGTTGCCAGCCTTCTTGGCGGCCTTGATGGCGCCCGAGGCACGCATGTCGTCAATGGCTTTCTCGATGTCGCCGCCGGCCTTTTCCAGGGCCTTCTTGCAATCCATCATGCCTTCGCCGGTACGCTCGCGCAGTTCTTTGACCAGCGCTGCAGTAATTGCTGCCATTTCAAAATCCTCTTGGAAAGTTTTTCAACCATTCCACCCGTTCGTCACGGGCGTTAAATTCTGCAAATCCGCTGTTTTATACCTCAGCCGGCCCATGATGCGGGGCCTTCGCTGACAGCAGGATTTCAAGGTGGCAAAAAGGGGGCAAAGCCCCCTTTTTGCGTGCCAAGTAGACGCTAAGCGTCAATTACTCGGCAGCAGGTGCAGCCGCTTCTTCAACATAGACTTCAGTGCCGCCGGCAACGTTGTTGCGGCCGCGGATGACGGCGTCGGCCATCGAAGTCATGTACAGCTCGATAGCGCGGATGGCGTCATCGTTACCTGGGATGATGTAGTCAACACCTTCAGGGCTGCTGTTGGTATCGACAACGCCGATAACCGGGATGCCCAGCTTGTTGGCTTCGGTGATGGCAATGCGCTCGTGGTCGACGTCGATCACGAACAGAGCATCAGGCAGACCGCCCATGTCCTTGATACCACCCAGGCTGCGGTCCAGCTTCTCCAGATCGCGCGAACGCATCAGAGCTTCTTTCTTGGTCAGCTTGGTGAAAGTACCATCTTCGGCCTGGGTTTCCAGGTCACGCAGACGCTTGATCGAAGCGCGGATGGTCTTGTAGTTGGTCAGCATGCCGCCCAACCAGCGGTGATCAACGTATGGCGAACCGCAACGAGCTGCTTGCTCGGCGACGATCTTGCCGGCGGAACGCTTGGTGCCGACGAACATGATCTTGTTCTTGCCCTGGGCCAGGCGCTCTACGAAGGACAGAGCCTCGTTGAACATCGGCAGGGTTTTTTCCAGGTTGATGATGTGGATCTTGTTGCGCGCGCCGAAAATGTACTTGCCCATTTTCGGGTTCCAGTAACGGGTCTGGTGGCCGAAGTGCACACCGGCCTTCAGCATATCGCGCATGTTGACTTGGGACATGATAGTTCCTTGATAAGTCGGGTTGGGCCTCCACGTATCCCAATGACCAACCCGTGTTTCCAGGGAAACCGGGCACCCAGGCCATCGTGTCGACACGTGTGTGGGTTTGAGCTGACGGAGGACATCCCCCGAAAGCGGCGCATTTTATACCACAGCCGGCGAGCGAACGGAACCCGGATGATGCTTCGTCCGTCAGCGGCTTTTGCAGCCCCCGCCTTTTGGGGCCAGAATGCCCTCAATAGACCACCGGATCTGCTGGACTATCCCGACAGATCGCCGCCGCGCTCTGGTAGAATCCGGCCTTTCCCGTTTGTTCGCGCCGCGCGCGGCGCCGTAGAGAGCCTGTAATGACTGTCACCATCAAGACCGCAGAAGACATCGAGAAGATGCGCATCGCCGGCCGCCTGGCCGCTGAAGTGCTGGAAATGATCGAGCCACACGTCAAGCCCGGTATCACCACCGAGGAGCTCGACCGCCTCTGCCACGACTACATCGTCAACGAGCAGAAGGCCATCCCGGCGCCGCTGAACTACAAGGGCTTCCCCAAGTCGATCTGCACCTCGATCAACCACGTGGTCTGCCATGGCATCCCCAATGACAAGGCACTCAAGGATGGCGACACCATCAACATCGACGTGACCGTGATCAAGGACGGCTACCACGGCGACACCAGCCGCATGTTCCATGTCGGCACCGTCGCGCCGTGGGCCGAGCGCCTGTCCAAGGTCACCCAGGAGTGCCTGTACAAGGCCATCGAACTGGTCAAGCCCGGCTGCCGCCTGGGCGACATCGGCGAGGTGATCCAGAAGCACGCCGAGAAGAATGGTTTCTCGGTGGTCCGCGAGTTCTGCGGCCACGGCATCGGCAAGGTGTTCCACGAAGAACCGCAGATCGTCCACTACGGCCGTGCCGGTACCGGCATGGAGCTCAAGGAAGGCATGACCTTCACCATCGAGCCGATGATCAACCAGGGCAAGGCCGACACCAAGGTACTGGGCGACGGCTGGACCGCCATCACCAAGGACCGCAAACTCTCGGCCCAGTGGGAACACACCCTGGTGGTGACCGCCACCGGCTACGAGATCTTCACCCTGCGCAAGGACGACACCATCCCGCGCACCTCGGCCTGATACTGAACGACAGGAACGCGACTCGATGCCCCAGGTGGATCCCGAGCTGTTCGACCGTGGCCAGTTCCAGGCGGAACTGGCCCTCAAGGCAAGCCCCATCGCCGCTTTCAAGAAGGCCATACGCATGGCCGGCGAGGTGCTCGACAAGCGTTTTCGCGAAGGCCGCGAGATCCGCCGGCTGATCGAGGACCGCGCCTGGTTCGTCGACAACATCCTGCAACAGGCCTGGCACCAGTTCAGCTGGGGCGCGCCAGGCGGCATCGCCCTGGTGGCGGTGGGCGGCTACGGCCGCGGCGAGCTGCATCCGTATTCGGACATCGACCTGCTGATCCTGCTCGACGCCGCCGAACACGAGCAGTACCGCGATGCCATCGAGCGCTTCCTCACCCTGCTCTGGGACATCGGCCTGGAGGTCGGTCAGAGCGTGCGCACCGTCGACGAGTGCGCCGAGCAGGCCCGGGCCGACCTCACGGTCATCACCAACCTGATGGAAAGCCGCACCATCGCCGGCCCCGAGGCCCTGCGCCAGCGCATGCTCGACGCGACCAGCACCGCGCACATGTGGCCCAGCAAAGAGTTCTTCCTGGCCAAACGTGCCGAACTCAAGGCCCGCCATCACAAGTACAACGACACCGAGTACAACCTCGAGCCCAACGTCAAGGGCGGCCCGGGCGGCCTGCGCGACATCCAGACCGTGCTCTGGGTAGCCAGGCGCCAGTACGGCACGCTGAACCTGCACGCGCTGGCGGGCGAGGACTTCCTGCTGGAGAGCGAAAACGAGCTACTGGCCTCGTCCCAGGCCTTCCTCTGGCGTGTGCGCTACGCCCTGCACATGCTCGCCGGGCGCGCCGAAGACCGCCTGCTGTTCGACCACCAGCGCAGCATCGCCACGCTGCTGGGCTACACCGACGAGAACCCCAAACGCGCCATCGAACAGTTCATGCAGCAGTATTACCGGGTGGTGATGAGCATCAGCCAGCTGTGCGACCTGATCATCCAGCATTTCGAGGAGGTGATCCTGGCCGACGACGACAGCGGCGCCACGCAGCCCGTCAACGCCCGGTTCCGTCTGCACGATGGCTATATAGAAGCGGTCAACCCGAACGTTTTCAGGCGCACCCCGTTCGCCATGCTGGAAATCTTCGTACTGATGGCCCAGCATCCCGAAATCAAGGGCGTGCGTGCCGACACCGTGCGCCTGCTGCGCGAACATCGCCACCTGATCGACGACAAGTTCCGCCACGATATCCGCAACACGAGCCTGTTCATCGAGCTGTTCAAGTGCGAGATAGGCATCCACCGCAATCTGCGGCGGATGAATCGCTACGGCATCCTTGGCCGCTACCTGCCGGAGTTCGGCCTGATCGTCGGGCAGATGCAGCACGACCTGTTCCACATCTACACGGTCGATGCCCACACCCTCAACCTGATCAAGCATCTGCGCAAACTGCAATACACGCCGGTCTCGGAGAAATTCCCGCTGGCCAGCAAGCTCATGGGCCGCCTGCCAAAGCCCGAGCTGATCTACCTGGCCGGCCTGTACCACGACATCGGCAAAGGTCGCCAGGGCGATCACTCCGAACTGGGCGCGGTGGATGCGCAGCAGTTCTGCGAACGGCACCAACTGCCCGCCTGGGACAGCCGCCTGATCGCCTGGCTGGTGCTGAACCACCTTGTGATGTCCACCACCGCCCAGCGCAAGGACCTCTCCGACCCGCAGGTGATCAACGATTTCGCCCTGCATGTCGGTGACGAGACGCGGCTGGACTACCTCTACGTGCTGACCGTGGCCGATATCAACGCCACCAACCCCAGCCTGTGGAACTCCTGGCGGGCGAGCCTGCTGCGCCAGCTCTATACGGAGACCAAGCGCGCCCTGCGCCGCGGCCTGGAAAACCCACTGGACCGCGAAGAGCAGATCCGCCAGACCCAGAGCGCGGCACTGGATATCCTGATACGCGAAGGCACAGACCCGGACGATGTCGAGCAGCTTTGGTCGCAGCTGGGCGACGACTACTTCCTCAAGCACACTGCCGCGGATGTGGCCTGGCACAGCGATGCGATCCTCCAGCAACCGGCCGATGGCGGCCCGCTGGTGCTGATCAAGGAAACCACGCAGCGCGAGTTCGAGGGCGGCACGCAGATCTTCATCTACGCCCCCGACCAGCACGACTTCTTCGCCGTGACCGTGGCCGCCATGGCCCAGCTTAACCTGAACATTCATGATGCCCGGATCATCACCTCGAGCAGCCAGTTCACCCTCGACACCTATATCGTGCTCGACAACGACGGCGGCTCGATCGGCGACAATCCCAAGCGGGTCAGCCAGATCCGTGACGGCCTGACCAGCGCTTTGCGCAACCCCGAGGACTACCCGGCGATCATCCAGCGCCGGGTGCCACGCCAGCTCAAGCACTTCGACTTCCCGCCGCAGGTGACCATCCTCAACGATGCCCAGCGCCCGGTGACCATCCTCGAGATCACTGCGCCCGATCGCCCCGGCCTGCTGGCCAGGATCGGGCGGATCTTCCTCGAGTTCGACATCTCGCTGCAGAACGCCAAGATCGCCACCCTCGGCGAGCGCGTGGAAGACGTGTTCTTCATCACCGACGCCGATAACCAGCCGCTGTCCGACCCGCAGCTATGCAGCCGCCTGCAGGAAGCCATCGTCCAGCAGTTGCAGGCCGGTCAGGCCAGCGACGCCAGCCCTACCCGCATGACCTTTTGACGCTAACGAGACCTTGCGCCGATGAACCACGCCCTGACCCAGCTCCAGCCCTACCCATTCGAGAAACTGCGCGCCCTGCTGGGCACCGTGAAACCGGCAGCCGACAAGCGTGCCATCGCCTTGTCGATCGGTGAGCCGAAGCATGAATCGCCGGCGTTCGTCGCCAAGGCCATGGCCGACAACCTCGACAAGCTGGCGGTCTACCCCAGCACCCTCGGCCTGCCGGCCTTGCGCCAGGCAATTGCTCAGTGGTGCCAGACGCGCTTCGGCGTGCCGGCGGGCTGGTTGGACGCCGAGCGTCATATCCTGCCGGTCAATGGCACCCGCGAAGCGCTGTTCGCCTTCACCCAGGCCGTGGTCAACCGCGAAGACGACGGGCTGGTGGTCAGCCCCAACCCGTTCTACCAGATCTACGAAGGCGCGGCCCTGCTGGCCGGCGCCACCCCGCACTACCTGCCATGCCTGGAAAGCAACGGCTTCAACCCCGACTTCGATGCCGTGCCGGCCGAGACCTGGGAGCGCTGCCAGATCCTGTTCCTGTGCTCCCCAGGCAATCCCACGGGTGCCCTGGTGCCGATGGACACCCTGAAAAAACTGATCGCCCTTGCCGACAAACACGACTTCGTGATCGCCGCCGACGAGTGCTACAGCGAACTGTACTTCGACGAGGACGCACCGCCACCGGGCCTGCTGAGTGCATGCGCAGCGCTTGGCCGTAGTGACTTCAAGCGCTGCGTGGTGTTCCACAGCCTGTCCAAGCGCTCCAACCTGCCAGGCCTGCGCTCGGGCTTCGTGGCCGGGGACGCCGAGATCATCAAGCCGTTCCTGCTGTATCGCACCTATCACGGATGCGCCATGCCGGTGCAAACCCAGCTCGCCAGCATTGCCGCCTGGCAGGATGAGGCCCACGTGCGCGAGAACCGCGACCAGTACCGCGCCAAATACGACGCCGTGCTCGGCATCCTGCAGCCGGTAATGGATGTGCAGCGCCCGGATGGCAGCTTCTACCTGTGGGCCAAGGTGGCGGGCAGCGATGCCGATTTTACCCGCGACCTGTTCGAGGCCGAGCATGTCACGGTGGTACCGGGCTCGTACCTGTCCCGTGAGGTGGACGGGGTCAACCCGGGCGCCGGGCGCGTGCGCATGGCGCTGGTCGCGCCGCTGGCCGAGTGCATCGAGGCCGCCGAGAGAATTCGGGACTTCCTGCACAACCGTTGAGTTGCATGGGGGCGCCCTGCGCCCCCTGCTTCACTAGGCTCTGTACGAAAAGTCTTGAGACGCAGGTCAGGCAAGGCGAAAACAGCCGAGGAACGGCCGGGGTCGCGCCCGACTGTACTGGAGTACATGAGCATTCCGAGGCTGTTTTCAACGCAGCATGAACAAGTATCAAGGCTTTTCGTACAGAGCCTAGCGAACCTGCCCCAGGTTCGCCTCACTCATGTCCAGTTCCCCCAGCACCTGTCGCACCACCTCATCACCCACCTGATGCTGGCGGTGCAGCTCGTACAGTTCCAGGCGCTGAGCACGTAATGCCCGCAGGCGCAGGCGACGCTCCAGCAGATCCATCTGCTCTGCCAGCGCCCGGGCTTCTGCGGTGTCGTTATAGCTGTCCAGCTCATCCCGGTATTCGGCCATCAACCGCGCTTTCAGCTCAGTGGCCAGGGTGGCCTGGGCGGCGTCCTGGGGCGCATTGGCATCGATCACCTCTTCGGCTTCCAGGGCATGAATAGCCGCTTCGGCCGTGCGCCGCCAGGCCTCCTGCACCTCCTGGTGCAAGCGCTCATCGGGACTCTTGGTAACGCCACGCAGCAAAATAGGTAGGGCAATCACCGCGCTGACCAGCGACAGCAGGATCACACCGGCGGCGATGAAGATCAGCAGGTCGCGCTCTGGGAAGGCTTTGCCCGCTCCCATCAGCAGCGGCACCGACATCACGCCCGCCAGGGTCACCGCCCCGCGCACGCCACCGAAGGTCAGCAGCCAGCAGGAGCGGGCGGTCGGCATCAGTACCAGCGTCGGCTTGCCGCGCCAGCGCCGTACCACGCCGATAGCCCGCCAGATGCTCTGCACCCAGACAAAGCGCAGCAGCACCAGCGCGGCGAAGATCGCCACCACGTCCAGACAGCGCCAGACCAGGGTCGGCCAGACAGTTGCCTCGTCGGTGACCACCGCCTTGATGATGTCCGGCAACTGCAGGCCCAGCAGCAGGAAGATCAGGCCGTTGAAGGCGAACTCCAGCAACGACCAGACACTGCGATTGAGCAGGCGGGTGCTGGTCTGGCGCGGCAACAGGTCGAGCCAGCTCTGCATCATGCCCGCGGCCACCGCCGAGAGGATGCCCGACACGCCCAGGCGCTCGGCCAGCACGTAGGCGGCGAACGGCAGCAGCAGCATGAACACCACGTGGGTGGCCGGATCGTCCCAGCCGCGGGTGATCATCCACATGCGCAGGCGCCCCACCAGCCAGCTCAGCGCCACGCCCACCGCCAGGCCACCAAGGGCGACGAGCACGAAGGTCAGGCTGGCCTCGGTCAGCGAGAATACGCCGGTGATGGCGGCGGCCAGGGCGAACTTGAAGGTCACCAGGCCCGAGGCGTCGTTCATCAACGCCTCGCCTTGGAGCATGTGCATCAGGGGCGTGGGCAGGCGGTCCTGGGTGATGGCCGAGACCGCCACGGCATCGGTGGGCGACAGCACCGCCGCCAGGGCAAAGGCCACCGGCAGGGGAATGCTCGGCAGCAGCCAGTGGATGAAATACCCGGCGCCGACCACGGTGAACAGCACCAGCCCCACCGCCAGGGCCACCACCGGCCCGCGTATGCGCCACAGCTCGCGCTTGGGCATGCGCCAGCCATCGGCGAACAGCAACGGCGGTAAAAACAGGAACAGGAACAGCTCCGGGTCCAGCGCCACATGCAATCCCAGGGTTGGCCAGGCCAGCAAGGCACCCGCGCCAATCTGTACCAGCGGCAGCGGCAGTGGCAACACGCGCCCCACCAGTTTCGACACGCTCACCAGCATCAGCAGGATAAGAACGGTATAGGCTGACTGCATCAGCAAGCTTCCTGTGTGATCGGAGAAACGACAGCAAGGCGAAACATCGCCATTGAAACAATATGTTAGCGAGGACCTTCTATTGTGGACCGCTGCACGTTAGTCGCAACCCACCAGCGAATATGTAACACAATGCTACTTGAGACGATGTGACATACATCCCCCCATACCTTCGGGCCCGCAGCCGTGGCGCCAACCCCATCGATACCGCATAATCGCTGCCACCCAATCTTCAAGGAGTATCGGGGACGCCAGGCCACCGCCGGCAGCCCCAGGCATTTCAATGGCTTACACTCTCTACGGCATCAAAGCCTGCGACACCATGAAAAAGGCCCGTACCTGGCTTGAAGAAAAGGCCATTGGCTACGACTTCCACGACTACAAGACCCAGGGCATCGACCGCGACAGCCTGAACCGCTGGTGCGACGAGCATGGCTGGGAAGTCGTGCTGAACCGCGCCGGGACCACCTTCCGCAAGCTCGACGACGCCAGCAAGGCCAACCTCGACCAGGCCAAGGCCGTCGAACTGATGGTCGCCCAACCTTCGATGATCAAGCGCCCGGTGCTCGACCTCGGCGAGCGCACGCTGGTCGGCTTCAAGCCCGATCTCTACGCGGCGGCGCTGGCCTGATCACGCATTACGCTCCATCCCCATTTCGCATGAGGTAATCGCATGTCTCAATCGCTGTTCAGCCTGGCCTTCGGTGTCGGCACCCAGAACCGCCAGGGCACCTGGCTGGAAGTCTTCTACGCACAGCCTGTGCTCAAGCCGTCCGCCGAACTGGTCGCGGCCATCGCGCCGGTTCTCGGTTATGAAGGTGGCAACCAGGCCATCGCCTTCAGCACCGCCCAGGCCGCCCAACTGGCCGACGCGCTCAAGGGCGTTGATGCAGCGCAAGCAGCCCTGCTGACCCGCCTGGCCGAGAGCCACAAGCCGCTGGTCGCCACCCTGCTGGCCGAAGACGGCGCCTTGGCCTCCACCCCCGAGGCCTACCTCAAGCTGCACCTGCTGTCGCACCGCCTGGTCAAGCCGCACGGTGTATCGCTGGCCGGCATCTTCCCGCTGCTGCCCAACGTCGCCTGGACCAACCAGGGCGCGGTCGACCTGGCCGAGCTTGCCGAGCGGCAACTGGAAGCGCGCCTGAAAGGCGAACTGCTGGAAGTGTTCTCGGTGGACAAGTTCCCGAAGATGACCGACTACGTGGTGCCAGCCGGCGTGCGCATCGCCGACACTGCTCGTGTGCGCCTGGGCGCCTATATTGGCGAAGGCACCACCATCATGCACGAAGGCTTCGTCAACTTTAACGCCGGTACCGAAGGCCCGGGCATGATCGAAGGCCGCGTCTCCGCTGGCGTGTTCGTCGGCAAGGGCTCCGACCTGGGCGGCGGTTGCTCGACCATGGGCACCCTGTCCGGTGGTGGCAACATCGTCATCAAGGTCGGCGAAGGTTGCCTGATCGGCGCCAACGCCGGTATCGGCATCCCGCTGGGCGACCGCAACACCGTCGAAGCCGGCCTGTACATCACCGCCGGCACCAAGGTGAACCTGCTGGATGAGAACAACCAGCTGGTCAAGGTGGTCAAGGCGCGCGATCTGGCCGGCCAGACCGACTTGCTGTTCCGCCGCAACTCGCTCAATGGCGCCGTGGAGTGCAAGACCCACAAGTCGGCCATCGAGCTGAACGAGGCACTGCACGCTCACAACTGAGGCTCTGCCTGGGTTTGAGGTGATAAGATCGGGTCTGCTCCTACGGGCAGACCCGATTTTTCATTCCAGGCCCCGCGAACATGTTCCAGCCCTCCCCCTGGCGTACCGATTTCCCGGCCATCGCCGCCCTGCAACGGCAGCACCAGACCTACCTGGATAGCGCCGCCACCACGCAGAAACCCCAGGCCCTGCTCGATGCCCTGAGCCATTACTACGGCCATGGCGCAGCCAATGTACACCGCGCCCAGCACCTGCCCGGCGCCTTGGCGACACAGGCTTTCGAGGGCACACGGGACAAGGTCGCCGCCTGGCTCAATGCAGCCGATGCCCGCCAGATCGTATTCACCCACGGTGCTACCTCGGCCTTGAACCTGCTGGCCTATGGTCTGGAACATCGCTTCGAGGCAGGCGACGAAATCGCCGTCAGCGGCCTGGAGCACCACGCCAACCTGCTGCCCTGGCAACAACTGGCGCATCGCCGCAACCTGCGCCTGGTGGTCCTGCCGGTTACTGACCAGGGGCATGTCGACCTGGAGCAGGCCCTGCAACTGATAGGCCCGCGCACTCGCCTGCTGGCGATCAGCCAACTGTCCAACGTGCTGGGTACCTGGCAACCGCTGACGCCTTTGCTGGCGCATGCCCGCGCCCAAGGCGCGCTGAGCGTTGTCGATGGCGCCCAGGGCGTGGTTCATGGCCGACATGACGTGCAGCAACTGGCCTGCGATTTCTATGTGTTCTCCAGCCACAAACTCTATGGTCCGGACGGAGTGGGCGTACTTTACGGCCGCCAGGATGCGCTGGCGTTGCTGCGTCACTGGCAATACGGCGGAGAAATGGTGCAGATGGCGGACTACCAGAGCGCCAGCTTCCGCCCCGCGCCACTGGGTTTCGAAGCCGGCACCCCGCCGATTGCCGGGGTGATCGGCCTGGGCGCCACCCTGGACTACCTGGCCAGCCTCGACGTACATGCCGTGGCCGCCCATGAAGCCAGCTTGCACCAGTGCCTGGTACGTGGCCTGGCCGATCGCGAGGGAGTTCGCCTGCTCGGCTCGCCCGAGGTGGCACTGGCCAGTTTCGTCATCGATGGCGTGCACAACGCCGATATCGCCCACCTGCTGACAGAACAGGGTATCGCCGTGCGCGCCGGGCACCATTGCGCCATGCCACTGCTCAGGCACCTGGGGCTCGATGGCGCGATCCGCGTATCGCTGGGGCTGTACTCCGACAGCGACGACCTGCAGCGTTTCTTCGAAGCGCTCGACAAAGGCCTGGAGCTGTTGCGATGAACCTTTCGCCAGAGGCCAGCCAAGCGCTGGAAGCGTTCGAACAGGCGCGTGGCTGGGAGCAGCGGGCGCGGTTGCTGATGCAGTGGGGTGACCGCCTGGAGCCACTGGGCGACAGCGACAAGACCGAGACCAACCGGGTGCATGGCTGCGAGAGCCTGGTTTGGCTGGTGGCGGTGCAGGATGACGGCCAGTGGCGGTTCAAGGCAGGCAGCGATGCGCGGATGCTGCGGGGATTGCTGGCACTTCTTCTTGTGCGAGTGCAAGGCTTGGCCAGCGATCAGTTGGCAGCGCTCGACCTGAGCGCCTGGTTTACCCAACTGGGGCTGGAGCGGCAGTTGTCACCGTCGCGCAGCAATGGGCTGCATGCGGTGCTACTGAGGATGGCCGAACTCGCTACCCAGGGCTGAACCACTGCCCCGCGATAGCCTAATCAGCCTTGACCCGCTCCGAAGGGCGCCGCGCCCCGGCTACAAGCTTTTCAACGGCCTTGCTCGCCGCCACCATGCCGAAGGTCGCGGTCACCATCATCACCGCGCCGAAACCACCTGCGCAGTCCAGGCGCACGCCTTCACCGACAAAGCTCTTCTGCAGGCACACACTGCCGTCGCCCTTGGGGTAGCGCAGCTGTTCGCTGGAGAACACGCACGGCACGCCATAGTTGCGGCTGGTGTTGCGCGAGAAGTTGTAGTCGCGGCGCAAGGTCGAGCGCACCCGTGAAGCCAGCGGGTCGTTGAAGGTCTTGTTGAGGTCGCCGACCTGGATCTGGGTCGGGTCGATCTGCCCGCCGGCGCCACCAGTGGTGACGATGGCGATCTTGCGTCGGCGACACCAGGCGATCAGCGCGGCCTTGGCCATCACGCTGTCGATGCAGTCAATCACGCAGTCCATCTGTTCGGTGATGTACTCGGCCATGGTCTCGCGGGTGACGAAGTCGGCCACCGCGTGCACCGTGCAGGCCGGGTTGATCGCCCGCAGACGCTCGGCCATCACCTCCACCTTGAGGCGGCCCACCTGCCCTTCGAGGGCGTGGGCCTGACGGTTGGTGTTGCTCACGCAGACGTCGTCTAGATCGAACAGGCTGATCTCGCCCACGCCGCTGCGCGCCAGGGCCTCGGCCGCCCACGAGCCGACCCCGCCGATGCCGACGATGGCCACATGGGCCTGACGCAGGCGCTGCAAGCCGTCGTCGCCGTAGAGCCGGGCAACGCCGGCGAAGCGTGGATCTTCTGTGCTCATGTGGGTACCTCGAAAAAACCGGCGCGCATTATATGCCAAGGCATGCGCTGCGGGGGGAGCACAGCGCGTGAACACGCCGCAAGGGCGTGGCAGAGCGGGCCGGGGTTGGAACAAAACCTACCGACCCTGCTTTAATGTCCTATCAAGCAAATATATCTGGACGACAAGTGAGCGGCCTGAGAACTACATTCCTTGCCGATAATCCAACGGATTACCTTCTCCGGCACTTGTAGGACCCACGGCCTGCGACAGCGACCCTCGCTCCCCTCTTCGGAACCTCGAACACCTATGTCATCACGTAAATTCGGTCTCAACCTGGTAGTGGTCCTGGCCATTGCCGCGCTGTTCACCGGGTTCTGGGCCTTGATCAACCGCCCGGTGTCCGCCCCCGCCTGGCCGGAACAGATTTCCGGTTTCTCCTATTCGCCCTTCCGCCTGGGGCAGAGCCCGCAGAAAGGCCAGTACCCCAGCGAGGACGAGATCCGCCAGGACCTCGAGCAACTGAACAAACTGACCGACAACGTGCGCATCTACACCGTCGAAGGCACCCAGGCCGAGGTACCGCGCCTGGCCGAAGAGCTCGGCCTGCGCGTGACCCTGGGCATCTGGATCAGCAACGACCAGGAGCGCAACGAGCGCGAGATCGAAAAGGCCATCGGCCTGGCCAATACCTCACGCAGCGTGGTGCGGGTGGTGGTCGGCAACGAAGCGTTGTTTCGCGAGGAGGTCACCGCCGAACAGCTGATCGGCTACCTGGACCGGGTACGCGCCGCAGTGAAGGTGCCGGTGACCACCAGCGAGCAGTGGCACATCTGGAAGGAACACCCGGAGCTGGCGAAACACGTCGACCTGATCGCCGCGCACATACTGCCCTATTGGGAATTCGTGCCCATGAAGGACTCGGTGCAATTCGTCCTCGACCGTGCCCGCGAGCTGCGCAAGCAGTTCCCGCGCAAACCGCTGCTGCTCTCGGAGGTCGGCTGGCCGAGCAATGGCCGCATGCGCGGTGGCGCCGACGCCACCCAGGCCGACCAGGCCATCTACCTGCGCACATTGGTCAACACCCTCAACCGTCGTGGCTATAACTACTTCGTCATCGAGGCCTACGACCAGCCATGGAAGGCCAGCGACGAAGGCTCGGTGGGCGCCTACTGGGGCGTGTACAACGCCGAGCGCCAACAGAAGTTCAACTTTGAAGGCCCGATCGTGGCGATCCCGCAATGGCGCGCCCTGGCCGTGGCCTCGGTAGTGCTGGCGATGATCGCCCTGGCCATCCTACTGATCGACGGCTCGGCCCTGCGCCAGCGCGGGCGCACCTTCCTCACCTTCATCACCTTCCTGTGCGGGTCGGTGCTGGTATGGATCGCCTACGACTACAGCCAGCAGTACAGCACCTGGTTCAGCCTGACCGTGGGCGTGCTGCTGGCACTGGGCGCCCTCGGGGTATTCATCGTGCTGCTGACCGAGGCCCACGAACTGGCCGAGGCGGTGTGGATCCACAAGCGCCGACGCGAGTTCCTGCCCGTGCAGGGCGACAGCGCCTATCGACCCAAGGTCTCGGTGCATGTGCCGTGCTACAACGAGCCGCCGGAGATGGTCAAGCAGACCCTCGACGCCCTCGCCGCGCTGGACTACCCAGACTACGAAGTGCTGGTGATCGACAACAACACCAAGGACCCGGCCGTGTGGGAACCGCTCAAGGCCCACTGCGAGAAGCTCGGCGAGCGCTTCAAGTTCTTCCACGTCGCGCCCCTGGCCGGCTTCAAGGGCGGCGCCCTGAACTACCTGATTCCGCACACCGCCAAGGACGCCGAGGTGATCGCGGTGATCGACTCGGACTACTGCGTCGACCGCAACTGGTTAAAACACATGGTGCCGCACTTCGCCGACCCGAAGATCGCCGTGGTGCAGTCGCCGCAGGACTACCGCGACCAGCACGAAAGCGCCTTCAAGAAGCTGTGCTACAGCGAGTACAAGGGCTTCTTCCATATCGGCATGGTCACCCGCAACGACCGTGACGCGATCATCCAGCACGGCACCATGACCATGACCAGGCGCAGCGTGCTCGAGGAGCTCGGCTGGGCCGAATGGTGCATCTGCGAAGACGCCGAGCTGGGCCTGCGAGTGTTCGAGAAAGGCCTGTCGGCAGCCTACGCCCACAACAGCTACGGCAAGGGCCTGATGCCCGACACCTTCATCGACTTCAAGAAGCAGCGCTTCCGCTGGGCCTACGGCGCCATCCAGATCATCAAGCACCACGCCGGCGCGCTGCTGCGCGGCAAGGGCAGCGAGCTGACCCGCGGCCAGCGCTACCACTTCCTGGCCGGCTGGCTGCCATGGATCGCCGATGGCATGAACATCTTCTTCACCGTCGGCGCCCTGCTGTGGTCGGCGGCGATGATCATCGTGCCGCATCGGGTCGATCCGCCGCTGATGATGTTCGCCATCCCGCCGCTGGCGCTGTTCTTCTTCAAGGTCGGCAAGATCCTGTTCCTCTATCGCCGCGCGGTGGGGGTCGACCTGAAGGATGCCTTCGCCGCCGCACTGGCGGGGCTGGCGCTGTCGCATACCATCGCCAAGGCGGTCCTGTACGGTTTCTTCACCAGCAGCATGCCGTTCTTCCGCACGCCGAAGAATGCCGACAGCCATGGTCTGCTGGTGGCGATTGCCGAGGCCCGCGAAGAGCTGTTCATCATGCTGATGCTGTGGGGCGCGGCGCTGGGGATCTACCTGGTGCAGGGGCTGCCGAGTTCGGACATGCGCTTCTGGGTGGCGATGCTGCTGGTGCAGTCGTTGCCGTACCTGGCGGCATTGGTGATGGCGTTGCTGTCGTCATTGCCCAAGCCGGCGGAGAAGGCAAGCGAAGCACAGGTCGTTTGATGTAGCGTGGAAGCGGCGGCGCGCCGCCGCTCCCACGAAGCACATCGTGTCCGCAGGCATCATTTGATATAAGATAACGCCCCAGTTTCCCGCCCTGCCTTGCCCCCGGAGTCTTGCAATGACGGCCCCTGCCGAGCTTTCGCCTACCCTGCAACTGGCCTGCGACCTGATCCGCCGCCCGTCGGTCACCCCGGTCGATGCCGACTGCCAGACCCAGATGATGAACCGCCTGGGCGCCGTCGGCTTCCAGCTCGAGCCGATGCGCATCGAAGACGTCGACAACTTCTGGGCCAGCCATGGCACCCAGGAAGGCCCGGTGCTGTGCTTCGCAGGCCACACCGATGTGGTCCCCACCGGCCCGGTGCAGCAGTGGCAGCACGAGCCGTTCGAAGCGCTGATCGATGCCGACGGCATGCTCTGCGGCCGCGGCGCCGCCGACATGAAGGGCAGCCTGGCGTCGATGGTGGTGGCCTGCGAGCGCTTCGTGCACGACTACCCGAACCACCGTGGCAAGGTCGCATTCCTGATCACCAGCGACGAGGAAGGCCCGGCCCACCACGGCACCAAGGCTGTGGTCGAGCGCCTGAAGGCGCGCAACGAGCGCATGGACTGGTGCATCGTCGGCGAGCCGTCCAGCACCACCCTGCTCGGTGACGTGGTCAAGAACGGCCGCCGCGGCTCGCTTGGCGCCAAGCTGACCGTGCGCGGCAAGCAAGGCCATGTGGCTTACCCGCACCTGGCGCGCAACCCGATCCACCTGGCCGCGCCGGCCCTGGCCGAGCTGGCCGCCGAGCACTGGGACGAAGGCAATGCATTCTTCCCGCCGACCAGCTTCCAGATCTCCAACCTCAACTCCGGCACTGGCGCCACCAACGTGGTCCCGGGCGAACTGACGGCACTGTTCAACTTCCGTTTCTCCACCGAATCGACGGTCGAGGGCTTGCAGCAACGCGTCGCGACGATCCTCGACAAGCACCAGCTGGAATGGAGCATCGATTGGGCGCTGTCGGGCCTGCCGTTCCTCACCGAGCCGGGTGAATTGCTCGATGCGGTGTCGTCGAGCATCAAGGCCGTTACTGGCCGCGAGACCCGACCATCGACCAGTGGCGGTACCTCCGATGGCCGCTTCATCGCCACCATGGGCACCCAGGTGGTCGAGCTCGGCCCGGTCAACGCCACCATCCACCAGGTGGACGAGCGTATCCTGGCCAGCGATCTCGACCTGCTGACCGAGATCTACTACCAGACCCTGGTCCGGTTGCTCGCCTGATGCTCGCCTGCCCTCTCTGCCAGGCGACCCTGGCGCAGCTCGACAATGGCGTGGCCTGCCCCGCCGGCCACCGCTTCGACCGCGCCCGCCAGGGCTACCTCAACCTGCTGCCGGTGCAGCACAAGAACAGCCGCGACCCGGGCGACAACCAGGCCATGGTCGAAGCCCGTCGCGACTTCCTCGACGCCGGCCATTACGCCCCGGTGGCACGCCGCCTGGCACAACTGGCGGCCGAGCGCCAGCCGCAGGCCTGGCTGGACATCGGCTGCGGCGAAGGCTACTACACCGCGCAGATCGCCCAGGCGCTGCCGGCGGCCGACGGCTACGCCCTGGACATCTCCCGCGAGGCGGTCAAGCGTGCCTGCCGCCGTGCGCCCGAGGTAACCTGGATGGTGGCCAGCATGGCCCGCGTGCCCATGGCCGATGCCAGCTGCAGCTTCATCGCCAGCGTGTTCAGCCCGCTCGACTGGCAGGAGGCCAGGCGCCTGCTCACCCCGGGCGGCGGCCTGATGCGGGTCGGCCCGACCAGCGGCCATCTGATGGAGCTGCGCGAGGTGCTCTACGATGAAGTGCGCCCCTACGCCGACGACAAGCACCTGGCCCTGGTCCCGGCAGGCATGACCCACGCCCACGGCGAGATCCTCGAGTTCCGCCTGAGCCTGGTCGAGGCCAAGGCCCGCGCCGACCTGCTGGCGATGACCCCGCACGGCTGGCGGGCCAGCGCCGAGAAGCGCGCACAAGTGATCGAACAGCCCGAACCCTTCGTGGTCACCGTTTCCATGCGTTATGACTATTTCGTGCGCCAAGACTGAGCACACTGGAGCTTCCCATGCGTCAACCCGATATCGAGATCTACCTCAAGGACGCCGAGGTCGATCACAAGCAGATCGCCGACTGGCTGACCCAGGCCCTTGGCCCGTGCAGCGAATGGAAGCAGAAAGGCCAGACCTTCAAGTGCACGGCCGGTAACATCCCGGTCACCTGGTTACCGAAAGCTGTGGGGAAATGGAACAGCCTGTACCTGGAAAGCGACCAGACACCCTGGGCCGACGACATCGCCTGCGCCCGTGCGGCATTCGCTGCGCTGAACGTCGAAGTGCGTTGCGCGCCAGGTAGCTGGGCGGAAGAAGACGGGGAAGAAGATGCCGATCGCTGGATCCGCATCAGCGCCGACGGTGAAGAGGAAATCACCTGGCGTACCAGCTGAGGCCGTTCGCATCAGGCTGCAAGTTCCACGGACAACTTGCAGCTTGAGCGTGCAGCCGGAAGGCTCAGAGCCCGACTACATCCTCTGCCTGCAGGCCTTTCTGGCCCTGCACGAGTGCGTACTCCACCTGCTGTCCCTCGACCAGGGTGCGATGCCCCTCACCGCGGATAGCCCGATAGTGGACGAACACGTCCGCACCACCTTCGCGCTGAATGAAGCCATAACCCTTGGCATCGTTGAACCACTTCACATTCCCAGTCTCACGAGACGACATCTGAACTACTCCGGATTTTTATTTTGAAGATCGCCTTGCTGGCATGGGCTCACCGCCCGCGCCGACGCAGCTTGCACGAATATCCTGCAAGCGGCAGGCCGAGTATATGACAGGGAACAAAAAAAATTCATGACAGGGGCATTTATGGCGGAATTTTGCTGAACTTACGCAGATACGGCAGACTAACGTGCTGAAAAAACACTGTTACTTCCACCCAGGGCCCACCCCATGACCCGTTCTCCCCTGCGCCGCCTCATCTTCGGCGCCCTGCGTCGCGTTCTCTACCTGTGGGTGCGCTCCGAAACCATCAACCAGTCTTCGCTGACGCTCAAGCTTGACCGCAGCCGACCGGTGTTCTATGCCCTCTCCTCGCCGTCGCTCACCGACCTGGCCGTGGTCGACCACGAGTGCACCAAAGCAGGGCTGCCGCGCCCGGTACTGCCGGTGGCCGTCGGCCCGCTGCAGGAGCCAGCGGCGTTCTTCTACCTGACCCCCGACCCTGACTGGCTCGGCCGGCAAGACAAACGCGGCGCGCCGCCCACCCTCGAGCGCCTGGTCGCGGCAATCAGCCAGCATGCCGAGGAAGACGCACAGATCATCCCGGTCAGCGTGTTCTGGGGTCAAACCCCAGCCAGCGAGTCGAGCCCGTGGAAGCTGCTTTTCGCCGACAGCTGGGCGGTCACCGGCCGCCTGCGCCGCCTGCTCAGCGTGCTGATCCTCGGGCGCAAGACCCGGGTGCAGTTCTCCGCGCCGATCCACCTGCGCGAGCTGGTGCAGCACAACAAGGGCCATGAGCGCACCGTGCGCATGGCCCAACGCATGATGCGCGTGCACTTTCGCAACCTGAAGACCGCGGTCATCGGGCCGGACATCTCGCACCGTCGCAACCTGGTCAAAGGGCTGGTGCACGATCCGCTGGTGCGCCAGGCGATCAGCGACGAGGCCGACCGCGAGAAGATCCCCTACGCCAAGGCCGAGGCCAAGGCGCTGTACTATGGCAACGAGATCGCCTCGGACTACACCTACACCGCGATCCGCTTCCTCGAAGTGGTGCTGAGCTGGTTCTGGAACAAGATCTACGACGGCATCAAGGTCAACCACATCGAGCAGGTGCAAGGCATCGCCCCCGGCCATGAAGTGATCTACGTGCCCTGCCACCGCAGCCATATCGACTACCTGCTGCTGTCCTACCTGCTGTTCCGCAACGGCCTGACGCCGCCACACATCGCTGCCGGCATCAACCTCAACATGCCGGTGATCGGCGGCCTGCTGCGCCGCGGCGGGGCGTTCTTCATGCGCCGCACGTTCAAGGGCAACCCGCTGTACACCGCCGTGTTCAACGAATACCTGCACACCCTGTTCACCAAGGGTTTCCCGGTGGAGTACTTCGTCGAAGGCGGGCGCTCGCGCACCGGGCGCATGCTGCAACCGCGCACCGGCATGCTGGCGATCACCCTGCGCAGCTTCCTGCGCTCCTCGCGCACGCCGATCGTCTTCGTGCCGGTGTACATCGGCTACGAGCGGGTGCTCGAAGGCCGCACCTACCTGGGCGAGCTGCGCGGCGCCAGCAAGAAGAAGGAATCGATCTTCGACATCTTCAAGGTTATCGGCGCGCTCAAGCAGCGCTTCGGCCAGGTGTACGTCAACTTCGGCGAGCCAATCCGCCTGAACAGCTTCCTCGACCAGCAGCAACCCGGCTGGCGCGAACAGGCGCTGGCCCCGCAGTTCCGCCCGGACTGGCTCAACGAGACTACCACCCGCCTGGGCGAAACGGTTGCCCGCCACCTCAACGAGGCCGCGGCAATCAATCCGGTCAACCTGGTGGCGCTGGCCCTGCTGTCGACCAGCCGCCTGGCCCTGGACGAACGCGCCCTGACCCGCGTGCTCGACCTGTACCTGGCCCTGCTGCGCCAGGTGCCCTACTCGCCGCACACCACCCTACCCGAGGGTGACGGCAAGACACTTATCGAGCACGTACTGGGCATGGACCTGCTGGCTGAGCAGAAGGATGCGCTGGGTCGCATCCTCTACCTGGACGAAGCCAACGCGGTACTGATGACTTACTACCGCAACAACGTGCTGCACATCTTCGCCCTGCCGGGGCTGCTGGCGAGCTTCTTCCTCAGCAGCTCGCGCATGAGCCGCGAACTGCTGGGCCAGTACGTGCGGGCGCTGTATCCGTACCTGCAGGCCGAACTGTTCCTGCGCTGGACGCCCGAGCAACTGGACGAGGTGATCGACCAGTGGCTGGCGGCGCTGGTCGAACAGGGGCTGCTGCGCAAGGAACAAGACATCTACATGCGCCCCGCGCCCAGCTCGCGGCAGTTCGTGCTGCTGACGCTGCTGGCCCGTACCATCACCCAGACCCTGCAGCGCTTCTACATGGCCACTTCGCTGCTGCTCAACAGCGGCCAGCACACGCTGAACGCCGAAGAACTGGAGGAGCTGTGCGTGATGATGGCCCAGCGCCTGTCGATCCTGCATGGCTTGAATGCGCCCGAGTTCTTCGACAAGACCTTGTTCCGCCACTTCATCCAGACGCTGGTACGTGAAGGGGTCTTGCGCCCCGACAGCGCCGGCACGCTGGGCTACCACGACAAGCTCGCCGAGCTGGCCGAAGGCGTGGCCAAGCGCGTGCTGTCGGCCGAGCTGCGCCTGTCGATCCGCCAGGTGGCCTTGCACCGCGATGAAACAGCGGAACCCGCGGCGACTGCCTGACTGGCCCGATCACGGACTAAACGATACGCTGAACCTGCTCCACTCTGCCCATAAGGAAGCCCCATGATCCGCTCCTCCCTGCGCTTCACCACTCTGTGCGCCGGCCTGCTGTTGTCGGCCAGCGCCCTGGCCCTGTCGCTCGGTGACCTGTCCCAGAGCGACGCCTCCGGCGGCCTGAAGGACGCCCTTACCCAAGGCGCGCAGATCGCCGTCAAGCAACTGAGCACCCCCGGCGGCTTCAGCAACAACCCGGACGTGCGCATCGAGCTGCCGGGCAACCTCGGCAAAGCGGCCAAAGCCATGAAGATGTTCGGCAAGGGTGACCAGGTCGATGCCCTGGAAACCAGCATGAACAAGGCCGCCGAGGCTGCCGTGCCGCAAGCCCAGGCGATTCTGGTGGACGCGGTGAAGAAGATGACCGTGACCGATGCCAAGGGCATCCTCAGCGGCGGCCAGGACTCGGCCACCCAGTACCTGAACAAGAGCAGCCGCGAGCAGATCCGCGCCAAGTTCCTGCCGATCGTCAAGCAGGCCACCGACAAGGTCGGCCTGGCCCAGCAGTACAACAGCTTTGCAGGGCAGGCCAAAGGCCTGGGCCTGATCAAGGATGACGCCAATATCGAGAACTATGTGACCGAGAAGGCGCTGGACGGCTTGTTCGAAATGATCGGCAAGCAGGAAGAAAGCATTCGCCAGAACCCGGCCGGTGCGGCCACCAGCCTGGCCAAGAAGGTGTTCGGCGCGCTGTGATGTTGAGCTGAAAACCGGTGGGGCTGCTGTGCAGCCCTATCGCTGGCAAGCCAGCTCCCACAGGTACTGCGCAACTCGTGTGGGAGCCGGCTTGCCGGCGATAGGAGGGCAAAGCCCTCCCGCTCGTTCCTCAGTATTTCTTGACCCTGAACCACGCCGCATACAACGCTGGCAGGAACAGCAGGGTCAGCACCGTGGCGACGATCAACCCGCCCATGATCGCTACCGCCATCGGCCCGTAGAACACACTCCTCGACAACGGAATCATAGCCAGCACCGCCGCCAGCGCGGTCAGCACGATTGGCCGGAAGCGTCGCACCGTGGCCTCGATGATCGCCTGCCAACGCTCCATCCCCGCGGCGATGTCCTGTTCGATCTGGTCCACCAGGATCACCGAGTTGCGCATGATCATGCCGGCCAGGGCGATGGTCCCGAGCATGGCGACGAAGCCGAATGGCTGGCGAAACACCAGCAGGAACAGGGTCACGCCGATCAGCCCGAGGGGCGCGGTGAGGAACACCATGAACATCCGCGAGAAACTGCGCAGCTGGATCATCAGCAGGCTCAGCACCACCACGATGAACAGTGGCATCCCGGCGTTCACCGAACGCTGGCCACGCTCGGAGTCTTCCACCGTCCCGCCCACCTCGAGCAAGTAGCCATCAGGCAGCTCGTCCTTGATCTGCGCCAGCGTCGGCTGGATCTGCTTGACCAAGGTCGCCGGCTGTTCCTTGTCGTAGATATCGGCGCGCACGGTGACCGTGGGCAGGCGGTTACGGTGCCAGATGATGCCTTCCTCGAAGCCGTACTCCAGGGTCGCCACCTGCGACAGGGCCACGCTCTGGCCGTTGTCGGTGGGCACCGCCAGACTGCCCAGGTTGCCCAGCTCACGGCGCTCCTCTGGCGTACCGCGCAGGAGAATCTCGATCAGCTCGTTGTCTTCGCGGTACTGGCTGACGTTGCTGCCGGTCAGTGAACTCTGCAGGAAGCTCGACAGGTGCGCAGTGCTCACGCCCAGCGCCCGGGCACGGTCCTGGTCGATGTCCAGGTACACCGCCTTGCTCGGTTCTTCCCAGTCCAGGTGCACGTTGACCACATGCGGGTTCTCGCGCACCTTGGCCGCCACCTCGCGGGCCAGGGCGCGAACCCTCTCGATGTGTTCGCCGGTAACCCGGAACTGCACCGGGTAGCCTACGGGCGGGCCGTTTTCCAGGCGCGTGACACGCGAACGCAGGTCGGGGAACTGCTGGTCCAGAGTTCCGATCAACCAGCTGCGCAGGCGTTCACGGTCCTCCAGCGACTTGGCCAGCACCACGAACTGGGCAAAGCTCGCCGCAGGCAGTTGCTGGTCCAGCGGCAGGTAGAAACGCGGCGAACCGGTGCCGACATAGGCAACATAGTTGGCGATACCGTCCTGCTGCTTGAGGAGCGCCTCCAATTGCTTGACCCGCTCGGCGGTGTTGTTCAGCGAAGCGCCTTCGGTCAGCTTAAGATCGACCATCAGTTCCGGCCGCCCGGACGCGGGGAAGAACTGCTGCGGTACGAAGCGGAACAGCAGGATGCTACCGACGAACGCGGCGATGGTCAGCACGATCACCGTCTTGCGCCGCCGCACGCACCATTCCACTACACGCCGGACACGCTGGTAGAACGGCGTCGCATAGGGGTCGGGGGCGTGCCCGTCAGCGCCGCGGCGGGCCGCGTGGAGCTTGGCCAGGTCCGGCAGCAGGCGCTCGCCCAGGTAGGGCACGAATACCACTGCGGCAACCCAGGAGGTCAGCAGGGCGATGGTCACCACCTGGAAGATCGAACGGGTGTATTCCCCTGTACCCGAAGCCGCCGTGGCAATCGGCAGGAAGCCTGCGGCGGTGATCAGGGTGCCGGTGAGCATCGGGAACGCCGTGCTGGTCCAGGCATAGCTCGCCGCCTTGAGCCGGTCGTAGCCCTGTTCCATCTTGATCGCCATCATCTCCACCGCGATGATCGCGTCGTCGACCAGCAGGCCCAGGGCCAGCACCAGCGCCCCCAGCGAGATCTTGTGCAGGCCGATGCCGAAGTAGTGCATGGCAGCGAAGGTCATGGCCAGCACCAGCGGGATCGCCAGAGCCACCACCAGGCCGGTGCGCAGGCCGAGCGAGAAGAAGCTCACCAGCAGGACAATGACCAAGGCCTCAACCAGCACCTGAACGAACTCACCAACCCCGGCCTTCACCGCCGCCGGCTGGTCGGACACCTTGCGCAGCTCCATGCCCGCCGGCAGGCTCTGCGCGAGGCGGGCAAACTCGCCTTCCAGGGCCTTGCCGAGCACCAGGATGTCGCCGCCGTCCTTCATCGATACCGCCAGCCCGATGGCGTCCTCGCCCATGAAGCGCATGCGCGGCGCGGGTGGGTCGTTGAAACCGCGCTGTACCTCGGCGACATCACCGATGCGGAAGGTGCGGTCACCGATGCGGATAGGGAACTGGCGAATCTGTTCGACGCTGTCGAAGCGCCCACTGACCCGCAGTTGCAGGCGCTCGCTGGGGGTTTCGAAGAAGCCCGCGGTACTCACCGCGTTCTGCTCGCGCAGTGCCTGCTGCACGGCGGCGAGCGGCACCCCGAGCGTGGCCAGCTTGACGTTGGACAGTTCGATCCAGATCTTTTCATCCTGCAGGCCGATGAGCTCCACCTTGCCCACGTCCTTGACCCGCTGCAGCTGGATCTGGATACGGTCGGCGTAGTCCTTGAGCACCGCATAGTCGAAGCCGGCACCGGTCAGGGCGTAGATATTGCCGAAGGTGGTGCCGAACTCGTCATTGAAGAATGGCCCCTGCGCTTCGGGGGGCAGGGTGTGCTTGATATCCGCGACTTTCTTGCGGATCTGGTACCACAACTCGGGGATGTGCGCCGAATGCATCGAGTCGCGGGCCATGAAGGTGACCTGGGACTCACCGGGCCTGGAGAACGAGACGATCCGCTCGTACTCGCCAGTCTCCATCAGTTTCTTTTCGATACGCTCGGTGACCTGGCGGGCGACCTCCTCGGCGGTCGCGCCCGGCCAAAGGGTCCGGATGACCATGGCCTTGAAGGTGAACGGAGGGTCCTCGCTCTGTCCGAGCTTGGTGTAGGAAATGGCGCCAATTGCTGCCAGCAGTATCATCAGGAACAACACGATCTGGCGGTTGCGCAGCGCCCAGGCGGAAAGGTTGAAACCCATCGGGACTTACTCCTTGGCCGCCAGGTTCACTTCACGGTTGCTGCGGTCCACAGGCCGCACTTGTTGCCCCTCGCGCAGCACGTGGCCACCGGCGGCAACCACCCAGTCGCCGGCCTGCAGGCCTTCGAGCACCGGCACGCTGTCCGCGCCATAAGCGCCGAGGCGCACGGGGACGCGTTCCAGGCGGTTATCCTGGCCGATCCGCCAGACATAGGCCTGCCCCGCTTCGGCGGTCACCGCCGACAGCGGCACCGCCAGCGGCGAGCGTTCGCCATGGTCGATGAACACCCGTGCGCTCTGACCCAGTTCGGCCGGGGTGGCGTTGGAGGTAAAGGCGATGCGCGCGGCGAAGGTGCGCGAACGGGGGTCCGCCGCCGGGGAGAGCTCGCGAATCCGCCCTTCGAATCGCCGGTTCGGGTGCGACCAAAGTTCAACGCTGACTACCTGCCCCACGGCAAAGCGGGCGAACTGCTGCTCTGGGAGGCCTATGGCCACTTCGCGCTCACCATCGGCGGCCAGCGTGAAGACGGTTTGCCCTGCCGCCACCACCTGCCCCACTTCGACCTGGCGCTTGGCAATCACGCCGGCCTGAGGGGCGCGCAACACGGCATACTCGGCCTGGTTACCCGCTACCTCGTACTCGGCCTTGGCTTGCTTCAGACGGGCCATGCCGGCGCGATAGAGGTTCTCGGCATTGTCGAACTGAGAGTGGCTGACCATTTGCCGATGCAGCAGTTTCTGGTAGCGATCGCGCTCGGCGCGCACCAGCGCCAGGTTGGCCTCGGCCGCCGCCAGCTGAGCGCGGTTGGCTTCCAGTTGCAGGCGTACGTCCTGGGGATCGAGTTCGGCCAGCGGCTGCTCGGCCTTGACCCGCTGCCCCTCCTCCACCAGGCGTTTGCTGACCTTGCCACCGATACGGAACGCCAGGTCAGGTTCGAAGCGCGCCCGCACCTCGCCGGGGTAACTGTCGGCGGAGGCGCCAGCCGGTTGTGGTTGAACCACCAGCGCCGGACGCGGCGCGGTGGGCGGCGCGGCCTCCTGGCCGCAGGCGGTGAGCAGCAGCACGGCGGCGGCCGGCAGGGCGAGTGACAATGCACGACGCAACATGATGAATGACCTTTGGCAGAGGGCGCTTTGAATATTTATACTGATGAGTATATTAAATTAGCGAACCTGGTCGGGGAAGCGGGCGTTTCAGAGAAAATGCCTTTTTAGTGATACGACGTACGCTGCAGCCGACCGCCCGCGGACCCGGTAAGATGTGCCCCTTTCACAGAGAATGCGGTCCCTCATGTCCAACGACGCACCCATCGGCCCCGGCCGGCCCAAGGACCTGGCTAAGCGCGAGGCCATCCTCGAAGCTGCCAAGCACCTGTTCCTCAGCCTTGGCTATGCCAACACCAGCATGGATGCGGTCGCGGCGGCGGCAGGTGTTTCAAAACTCACCGTCTACAGCCATTTCACCGACAAGCAGACGCTGTTCGGCGCGGCGGTCATGGCCACCTGCCAGAACCAGTTGCCTGACCTGATGTTCGAGTATCCCGAAGGCGCGGCGGTGGAAGACGTGCTGCTGAACATTGCCCGTGGCTTCCAGGCTTTGATCAGCAGCGACGAGGCCGTCAAGCTGAGCCGCCTGATCTTTGCCCTGGGCAGCCAGGATCCGGGGTTTGGTCAGTACTTCTACGCGGCGGGGCCCAAGCGGGTAATGAGCGGGATGGAGGCGTTGCTGCGTTGTGTCGATCAGCGGGGACTGCTGCGGATCGATAACCCGTGGCAGGCGGCGGAGCATTTCTTCTGCCTGGTGAAGGGGGCGCCGGATTATCGGTTGCTGCTGGGGTGCTCGCCGGCGCTGGAGGGGGATGAGGCTGAGGCGCATGTGCGGGAGGCGGTGGGGGTTTTTATTCGGGCGTTTCGGGGGTAAGGGTTCGGGTTCGGGTTCGGGTTCGGGTTCGGGTTCGGGTTCGGGTTCGGGGCGATTGTTTTGGGTTTTGTGAGCGCATTCGTAGAAGATGTCGACATTTAGTCACCCTGTCGCCTTTACGGCGACCTACTTTTGTCTTGACAAAAGTAGGCAAAACCGTTCGGCTCCGTTCATACGGCCCCTACGCTTCGCTCCGGGGTTCCCTCGCTCCGTTCTTGCTCCCGTGGGTACCGCGCTGTACGCCCCATCCTGGGGCGCAGCGCTCGACGGCCATCCATGGCCGTCGCCCCACTACGCAAGAACTCCACTCGGCCTCCTGAAGTCGCAATTGGTGGCGCCTGAACTATCGCGCACTTAGAAGCAAGATCAAGAGCAGATTAAGAGCAGATATGTTGGTTTTGTTAGTGGCTGTAATGTTGTTCTTCATTGCCCCGCGATGTTGATCTAGAGTTCCCACGATGGCAACTAGCGACTAGCTGCGTTAGTGCAGGCGCCGCCCGTAACTTCGCGACTTCAGGAGGCCGAACGCAGGTCTTGCGGAGGGAGGTGACGGGCATGGATGCCCGTCAAGCGCTGCGCCCCAGGATGGGGCGTTCAGCGCGGTCCTCCCGGGAGCAAGGCCGGAGTGAGGGAACCCGGAGCGAAGCGGAGGGCCGGATGAATGGAGCGCAGCGGCTTTGCTTACTTTGGCCAAGACCAAAGTAAGCCGCCGTAAGGGCGGAAAGGTGACTATGCGTCGCCATCGCAAATGAATGCGCATACAACTTCAAAACAACCAAAACTCCAAAACCCCCACCCCCCCCAAAACCCCAACAAAAGATCACCGCGCCTCCATATGCGCAATCATCAACTGCACACTCTCATTCCCCCGAAACTCATTCACATCCAACTTGTAAGCCAACTCCACCCACCGCACTGTAGGATTCGGCCAGACCTCCCGGTCAATCCCAAAGGCAATCCCATCCAACCGCACCGCCCCACACTCGCTCTTGAGCACCACTTTCAGATGCCGCTCCCCTACGACCCGCTGTTCGACCAGCTGGAACACCCCATGGAACAACGGCTCGGGAAAGTGCTGCCCCCAGGGCCCGGCATTGCGTAATGCCCGCGCCAGGTCCAGGTGAAACTCCTCCACCGCCAACGTGCCATCCGACAACAACCGCCCGGTCAGGTCTTCCTCACGCAACTGGCGCCGCACCTCGTCGTCGAACGCCTCGGCAAACGCAGGGAAATTCTCGGCCGGCAAGGACAGCCCCGCCGCCATGGCATGCCCACCGAACTTGCTGATCAAGCTCGGATGCCGCGCCGCAACGGCGTCCAGCGCATCACGGATATGGAACCCCGGCACCGAGCGCGCCGAGCCCTTCAGCACCCCTTCTCCCGCATCGGCAAAGGCGATGGTCGGGCGGTGATAACGCTCTTTAAGGCGCGAAGCGAGGATACCGATCACCCCCTGGTGCCAGTCGGCGTCGAACAGGCACAAGCCATAAGGCATGGACTCGACCGGCAGATCCTTGAGCTGGGCCAAAGCCTCGCGCTGCATGCCCTGCTCGATGGACTTGCGATCCTGGTTCAGGCCATCCAGTTGCTGGGCCATATCCAGCGCAAGCGCCGCGTCTTCGCACAACAGGCATTCGATGCCCAGGCTCATGTCGTCCAGGCGCCCGGCGGCATTGAGCCGAGGGCCAAGGATGAAGCCAAGGTCAGTGGAAGTGATGCGCTTGTGGTCGCGCCGCGCCACTTCGAGGATGGCCTTGAGCCCCGGGCGGGCGCGACCGGCGCGGATACGCTCCAGCCCCTGATGCACCAGGATGCGGTTGTTGGCATCCAGTGGTACCACGTCGGCGACGCTGCCCAGTGCCACCAGGTCAAGCAGCTCGCCGATGTTCGGCTGCGGCTGCGTTTCGTAGCGCCCCAGGCTGCGCAACCGCGCACGCAGGGCCATCAGCACGTAGAAGATCACGCCGACACCGGCCAGTGACTTGCTCGGAAACGCGCAACCGGGCTGGTTGGGATTGACGATGGCGTCGGCGGCCGGCAGTTGCTCGCCCGGCAGGTGGTGGTCGGTGACCAGCACCTTGAGCCCGGCAGCCTTGGCCGCGGCCACGCCATCGACGCTGGAGATACCGTTGTCCACGGTGATCAGCAATTGCGGCTGGCGCTCGAGCGCAACCGCGACGATCTCCGGGGTCAGGCCGTAGCCATACTCGAAGCGGTTGGGCACCAGGTAGTCGACATGGGCCGCACCCAGCAAGCGCAAGCCCAGCACGCCGACCGTGCTGGCGGTGGCGCCGTCGGCATCGAAATCGCCGACGATGAGAATGCGCTGGCGCTGATCGAGCGCCTCGACCAGCAGCTCCACCGCCGCGTCGATACCCTTGAGTTGCTGGTAAGGCAGCAAGCGCGCCAGGCTCTTGTCCAGCTCGGCCTCGGACGCTACGCCACGGGCGGCGTACAGACGGGTCAGCAAGGGCGGCAGGTTGCCCAGCAACGGCAGGGGGGACGGCAGGGGACGTGGTTCGATACGCATGGGGTCTTCGCAATTCCGCTTTGTTTCAGGTCAGCCGCGCTCGCCAAGCAGCCATTGCAACTGCACTTCGTGCTGGCCACGGTCGTCGGTGACGAACACAGTGCCTTCGCTGATCATCACGTCCCACTTGATGGTACGCGGCATATCGGTGGCGAGGGTTTCCAGCACTTCTTGCGGCACGGCGGCAATGCTCAGGTTCTTCAGGCCCTTGACCGCGCCGACCACCTTGGTCTCCCACACGCGCAGGCTGCCGTAGGCCAGCAGGCTGGTGCGCTCGGTGCGCCGCGAGCACCAGGTCAGGCGGTCGGCGTCAGGCTGGCCGACTTCGATCCAGTGCAGGATCCGGTCGTCCAGGCTTTTTTCCCACAGTGCCGCCTCATCGACGTCCGACAGGCCACGGCCAAAGGACAGCTGCTCGTTGTACCAGAGGGCATAGCCCAGCAGGCGCACGGCCATACGTTCTTCGGTTTCCGAAGGGTGGCGGGCGATGGTCTGGCGGACGTTCTCGTACACGCCGCGGTCGAGGTCGGTCAGATTCAATTCGAACTTGTAGGTGGTGGACGGCTGGGCCATGGGCAATAGGCTTCTTGCGGGGGGAAAGGCGCACAGTCTAACTGATCCCAGGCGTCAGCGCCGGTTCAGACAATGCCGATATACCTGCCGCCGCCGAGCTGTGATACAACCTGCGTCACGCCCAGACGCCACGGATGCCCCATGACAACGCCCAGCAAACCCCTCGCCGGCCTGAAAGTCATCGAGCTCGGCACCCTGATCGCCGGCCCGTTCGCCTCGCGGATCTGCGCCGAGTTCGGTGCCGAGGTGATCAAGGTCGAGTCGCCCGATGGCGGTGATCCGCTGCGCAAATGGCGCAAGCTGTACGAGGGCACCTCGCTATGGTGGTTCGTCCAGGCGCGCAACAAGCAATCACTGACCCTCAACCTCAAGCATCCTGAAGGCCGCGAAGTGCTCAAGCGCCTGCTGGCCGAGGCCGACATCCTGATCGAGAACTTCCGCCCGGGCGTGCTGGAAAAACTCGGGCTGGGCTGGGATGTGCTGCATGCCCTCAACCCGCGCCTGGTCATGGTGCGCCTGTCAGGCTTCGGCCAGACCGGCCCGATGAAGGACCAGCCAGGCTTCGGCGCGGTTGGCGAATCCATGGGCGGATTGCGCTACATCACCGGTTTCGAGGATCGCCCGCCAGTGCGCACGGGGATTTCAATCGGCGACTCCATTGCCGCCCTCTGGGGCGTGATTGGCGCGCTGATGGCCCTGCGTCATCGTGAAATCAACGGTGGCGACGGCCAAGTCGTGGATGTGGCGCTGTACGAAGCGATCTTCGCCATGATGGAAAGCATGGTGCCGGAATTCGACGTGTTCGGTTTCATCCGCGAGCGCACCGGCAATATCATGCCGGGTATCACCCCTTCATGCATTCACACCACCGCCGATGGCCGACATGTGCAGATTGGCGCCAATGGCGATGCGATCTTCAAGCGCTTCATGCAGGCTATCGGCCGTGACGACCTGGCCAACGATGCCGCCCTGGCCACCAATGATGGTCGCGATGCCCGCCGTGACGAGCTGTACGGCGTTATCGACCGCTGGGCCAACGGCCTGCCGCTGGACACGGTGATGCAGGTGCTCAAGGACGCCGAGGTGCCGGCCAGCCGGATCTACTCCGCCGAAGACATGCTGAGCGACCCGCAATTCCTCGCCCGCGAGATGTTCCTCCAGGCCCGGCTGCCGGATGGCAAACCATTCAAGATGCCGGGCATCGTGCCCAAGCTGTCAGACACCCCCGGTTCGACCGAATGGATCGGCCCTGCCCTGGGCGAACACACGGCTACGGTGCTGGCCGGCCTGGGCTACGACTCAGCCGCCATTGCCCGCCTGCGCGCGGCCGGTACGGTCTGATCGACGTCCCATGGGTATTCGTCATCTGCCCATCATCCTCTGTCTGGCGCTGACCTCACTCGCGGGGCAGGCGGCAGAGGCCAGGGAGCGCCTGCTGTGGCTGGTGCGCGACCTGCCGCCGTTCACCATCTTCGAAGGGCCGGCCAAGGGCCAGGGGGTGATCGACCAACTGCTGCCGATGCTGATCACCCGGATGCCCGAGTACGATCACAGCATCATCCGGGTCAATCGAGCCCGGGGCCTGCAGATGCTCCAGGAGCCCAGTTTCACCTGCGATCCGACCCTGCTGTGGACGCCCGAGCGCGCCCGGTATGTGCACTTCTCTCTGCCATCGCTAGGAGTGTTGAGCAGTGGCCTGATCGTGCGCAAGCAAGACCAGGCGCTATTGACCCCATACCTGGAAGGGCAGCAGGTGGACCTGCAGCGCTTGCTTACCGAAACCCGCCTCAAACTGGGGATCGTCGCTGAACGCAGCTACAGCGCGCAGGTCGACGAAGTCCTGCGGCAACTGCCCGATACCGCGTTCAGCCGTCACTACGGCAACGATGCCACGGCCAGCCTGCTGCAAATGCAGCAATTGGGGCGCCTGCAACTGGTGCTCGGCTACTGGCCGGAGATGCGTTACCTGATCCAGCAGCAGAATGGCTCACTGGACGATTACCGGTTCTATCCCATTCGTAGCGTCAACCGCTACCAGTTCCTCCATGTGGGTTGCTCGGACACTGTCCTGGGGCGCAAGGCGATCGACCATATAGACCAATTGCTGCCCGCGCTGCGTCGCGACACCTTGCCGGGCCTCTATGCACGCTGGCTGGATGCCGAACTCCAGGAGGATTACCTGGGCCAGGCCCGGCATTTCTTCGAAGAGGGTGAAGCCCCTGCGCACTGAGTTGATGTCCATGGGACAGTAACGGCTCCTACACGGGTGCGGGTGAATTCAGGCCAAAAGAAACCCCGGACGCTGGGGGGGGCGACCGGGGTCAAGCGAAAGCCCTTGGGACTTCCCGTGACAGCCTGAATGGTACCGGAGCAAAGCACCATCAAACTGCCCTTGCTGTGTCTGACGGCCCGGTCAGGCAAAGGTTCCGGGTATTTGCTTCTGATGCTGCAAGGCGGCGATCACACAAGGCTGCAGGCGACCTTCGGCAATTTGCAGGTCACGGTGCAGGCCATCAACCAGGTCGACCAGCAATTGCTGCTCCACCAGCTCTCGCTCACAGACCGTACGCCGCAGAATCGACAAACCGTGTTCATCGAGAACACTCAGGTGCCGGCGGCCACGGCTATCGGCCGGCCCAATTTCGGCCTGGTAAGGGGTCAGGGCATCGTTGAGCAGTCTGCAGATTCTTTCCATCCGGATTACTCGCTGGTTAGGGTAAGGAAACTGACCATCGGGGCCGACGGAAAGTTCGCCCTGGCCCGTCATCACGAGCATGCGCCGCAAACATGACAGCCTAGATACTCTGCCCCCGCCCTGCTGCCGTTAAGCAGGCTACAGGCGCCCCAGTGCCTGTTCCAGGCCCACCATGGACATCGGCCAGGGCAACTCGGCCAGGACTTTCAAACCCTGCTTGCGCGCCTCGAGCGCCAGGCCGATACCCTCAGCGCCGTCACTGCCGACAAATAACAAGCCTCCCGTACAGGAAGCCTGCACCAGATACTTGAACAGGCGACGGGCATGGCGCCTTGGCATTGCCGGATCAAGCACCAGCACATCAACGGACTGCTGTCGCCGCGCCATATGGGCCGTCGCTGCTGGAACATCATCGGTGAGCCGGACGTTGTACACACCTTGGGCATTGAAGGCCTGATGTAACAGCATCTGATAGTAGGGCCGAGCCTGGTGGATAAGAACATTCAGCTGATGCATGAGCTTCCCCCCTGGAGCCATGTGTGGTGTTGGTTTGAACGCCACTTTAGTAGGGGGAACCATCGAACTACATGGGAAAGATCTGAAAGCCGTTCGCGCCTGTTGTGCACCCACAAAAAAGCCCGTGCAAAACGGGCTTCCCTGTGACTGGGGTCGGCTTAGAGTGGTTTGCCGCGGTTGCCATGCTGGCTGACAAAGGCCTGCACGGTCTTCAAGTCATTGGCCAGCACCGTGCAACGCTCCTCACGGGTGAACAGATCGCAAAGATGCGCCGGCAGCTCCAGTGCCTTGGCGACACCGGCCTTCTCCACCGCCTCGGGGAACTTGACCGGATGCGCGGTGCCCAGCACCACCATCGGCGTATCCAGGCTGCGGCGGCACTCGCGGGCGGCCTTGACGCCGATCGCGGTGTGCGGGTCGAGGACTTCACCGGTGCTCTGGAACACCTCGGCGATGGTCTCGCAGGTCTGCTCGTCGGTGACGGCCAGCGAATCGAACAGCTTGCGCGCTTCGGTCCAGCGATCCTGCTCGACGCTGAAGCCGCCGCCTTGCTTGAAGGTGTCCA
Source organism: Pseudomonas sp. PONIH3 (assembly GCF_002934345.1). Lineage (NCBI taxonomy): Bacteria > Pseudomonadati > Pseudomonadota > Gammaproteobacteria > Pseudomonadales > Pseudomonadaceae > Pseudomonas > Pseudomonas sp. PONIH3. The sequence continues at coordinate 5,039,637 of NZ_CP026386.1, read as the reverse complement.
TCAGTTGGGCAACCGCGGCACCATTGCGGCCGTGCAGGTCGAACAGCAGACGCTCGAAGTTGGACGAGACCATGATGTCCATCGATGGCGACAGGGTCGGGTGCAGGGCGTCCTTGACGTACTGGTTGCCGCTCATGAAGCGGTGCAGGATGTCGTTGCGATTGGTCGCCACCACCAGCTGGCTGATCGGCAGCCCCATGTTGCGCGCCAGGTAACCGGCGAAGATATCGCCGAAGTTGCCGGTCGGCACCGAGAACGCCACCGAGCGCGCCGGGCCGCCGAGCTGCAGCGCGGCATGGAAGTAGTAGACGATCTGGGCCATGATCCGCGCCCAGTTGATCGAGTTGACCGCCACCAGGCGAGTGCCCTTGAGGAAGGACTGGTCGGCAAAGCTGGCCTTGACCATCTCCTGGCAGTCGTCGAAGTTGCCTTCGATGGCGATGTTGTGGATGTTGTCGCCGAGGATGGTGGTCATCTGCCGGCGCTGCACTTCCGACACGCGCTGGTGCGGGTGCAGGATGAAGATGTCGACGTTGTCGCAACGGCGGCAGCCTTCGATGGCGGCCGAGCCGGTGTCACCGCTGGTGGCACCGACGATCACCACGCGCTCGCCGCGCTTGACCAGCACGTGGTCGAGCAGACGGCCGAGCAACTGCAGGGCGAAGTCCTTGAAGGCCAGGGTCGGGCCGTGGAACAGCTCCATCACCCACTCGTTGCCATTGAGCTGGCGCAGCGGCGCGACCGCGGCGTGGGCGAAGTTGCCATAGGTCTCTTCGAGGATTTTCTTGAAATCGGCATCGGCGATGCTGCCTTCGACGAACGGGCGCATCACCCGGAAGGCCAGCTCGTGGTACGGCAGGCCAGCCCAGGACGCAATCTCTTCCTGGGTGAAGCGTGGCAGGTTCTCGGGTACGTACAGGCCGCCATCGCTGGCCAGGCCAGCCAGCAGGACGTCTTCGAAGTTCAGGGCCGGAGCCTGGCCGCGGGTACTGATATAGCGCATGGGTGCAAACCTTCGATGCTGGGCGCGGGCCGCCGTCGCGGCCCAACGCCGGAATTAATTGAGCTGTTCGACGCGGATGCGCACGACCTTGCCGACCACGTCCTGGAGTGCCTCCAGGGCGACGATGGCGTCGTCGATACGCTGCTCGACCACACGGTGGGTCAGCAGGATCATCGGCACCAGGCCATCCTGTTCCTCGGCTTCCTTCTGCATGATCGACTCGATGTTGATGCCACGCTCCGAGAGAATGCTGGCGACCTGGGCCAGCACGCCCGGGTGGTCCTTGGCCTGGATACGCAGGTAGTAGGCGCTTTCGCAGGCTTCGATCGGCAGGATCGGGTGGGCCGACAGCGCATCCGGCTGGAAGGCCAGGTGCGGTACACGGTTCTCCGGGTCGGAGGTCATGGCACGAACTACATCGACCAGGTCGGCGACCACCGACGAGGCGGTCGGCTCCATGCCGGCACCGGCGCCGTAGTACAAGGTGGAACCGGCGGCGTCACCATTGACCATCACCGCATTCATCACGCCATTGACGTTGGCGATCAGGCGATCATTGGGGATCAGCGTCGGGTGCACACGCAGCTCGATGCCGTCGGCGGTGCGACGGGCCACGCCCAGATGCTTGATGCGGTAGCCCAGGGCCTCGGCATAGTTCACGTCGGCGGTGGTCAGCTGGGTGATGCCCTCGGTGTAGGCCTTGTCGAACTGCAGCGGGATACCGAAGGCGATGGACGCCAGGATGGTCAGCTTGTGCGCGGCATCGATGCCTTCGACGTCGAAGGTCGGGTCGGCCTCGGCGTAGCCCAGCGCCTGGGCTTCGGCCAGCACATCGGGGAAGGCACGGCCCTTGTCGCGCATTTCGGTGAGGATGAAGTTGCCGGTGCCGTTGATGATCCCGGCCAGCCAGTTGATGCGGTTGGCCGACAGGCCCTCGCGGATCGCCTTGATCACCGGGATGCCACCGGCCACGGCAGCTTCGAAGGCGACGATGACGCCCTTCTCGCGGGCCTTGGCGAAGATCTCGTTGCCGTGCACGGCGATCAGCGCCTTGTTGGCGGTGACCACGTGCTTGCCGTTTTCAATGGCCTTGAGCACCAGGTCGCGGGCGATGGTGTAGCCGCCGATCAGCTCGATGACGATATCGATCTCGGGGTTGCTCGCGACTTCGAACACATCAGCGGTAATGGGGGTACCGGTAATCTGGCAGTTCGGGTTCTGCGAGCGCATGGCAATCTGTGCCACTTCAATACCGCGCCCGGCACGGCGGGCGATCTCCTCGGCGTTGCGCTGAAGTACATTGAAGGTTCCGCCACCGACGGTCCCCAACCCACAGATGCCTACTTTGACCGGTTTCACTGTGAACTCCCCATAGAACGGCCGGCACCTGCGCCGACCGTGAAACATGCCGTCACCCCATGACGACGGCGTACTGAATTGGTTACTTGCTCTCGGCCAGGGCCAGTTTGGCCACTTGCGGCGCCGGCTGGTAGCCCGGAATCACCTGGCCATTCTGTAGAACGATCGCCGGCGTGCCATTTACACCAATCGACTGGCCCAGCTGGAACTGCTTGCTGACCGGGTTGGCGCACTTGGCTGCCTTGATTTCCTTGCCATCGACCATCTTGTCCAGCGCCGCGCGGCGATCACTGGAGCACCAGACCGCCTGCAACTGCTCGTCGCCCGGCGAACCCAGGCCCTGGCGTGGGAAGGCGACGTAACGCACTTCGATACCGCGGCGGTTGAGCTCCGGCACTTCGGCGTGCAGCTTGTGGCAGTACGGGCAGGTGGTGTCGGTGAACACGGTGATGTGCGACTTGGTCTCGCCCTTGGCCGGGTAGACCACCATCTCGCCGGCCGGAATACCGTTGATCAACTTGGCGATGCCCTGGCGCTCGGTCTTCTCGGTGAGGTTGACCGGCTTGCCGTCCTGGATCTGGAACAGGTAGCCCTGCATGACGAACTGGCCGTCGGCGCTGGCGTACAGCACGCGGCCGCCCTGCAGCTTGACTTCGTACAGGCCATTGAGCGGGCTGCTGGCAACGCTTTCGATCGGAACCTCCAGCTGGAGGTTCTGCAACGACTTGCGAATCGCCTGCTCGGCACCGGCATTGGTATCGGTGGCCGCGGCGAAGGCAAAGGTACTGGCCAGCGCCAGGGCGGCGGCAGCGAAAATCTGGGTCACGCGCATGGGAACTCCTGAAGGCGGACAGGGGGCCGGATGCAGCACGCCCGTGCTGAAATCGGGGTGTCATTGCGGCCCTCGGTGCAAACCGCCCAAGCCTACCACAGAAGCGACGGCGGTCGAGGCGTGCTTGATCGGGAGCGCAAGGCTGCGTGCGCCAGGGGCGGCGGTTACCGACGAATTTTGTTCAGGTGTCCCAATGCGTAGTCGCAAGTACCTTTAGCGCCAGGCTCTATCTCCTGCAACCGAGTGAAAAATTTGCGTGCGTGTTCGCTCATGACCCTGACAAATTCATCTTTATCGGCGGCGACAGACACCTCGCTGTGACAATTGACGCTCACCTGCAGACGACCATTGGCAGGGGTAAGTTTGACTTCGATTGGCTGGTCCGGAAAAAAGCAGCTGAACGATTGCCCCTCACTGACCTTCAGCAGTCCCTCTGACAAATAGCTCCACAGGTCGTCGACATAATCAAACATGCTTTGGTCAATTAGACTTTTACCATTGATCGATAGAACCAAAGCCCCTTCAATTTGATCCAGGCGGCGTTCCTCGCCTTGAAACTCAAAGAAGTCAACAAAACCGTCGAAAACTTTAACGTAGGTTTCAACAATGATTCTACTTTTCATTGCCACCCTTTGAATATATGAGTGCACAGCCTTTGAGGTTTCTGGCAAATCTTGGAACGCCTCACCTATCTACGACACACTATCAATCACCGTCTGCCAGCAAAACCTCATCTGCCTCACTGGCAACTTTCAAAAAATCAATAAAAAGAAGCACGCTGCCATCCGCATCCTTCGACAGGAGCGTGATGAGTATTTTTTGATGTTCAGGATAGATTCTTGTCCGACCATAAGGATCAATATAAACACCCGTTTTTTCGCGTAACCTAGCAAAGGCATCATGGACGCGTGCGACGTCAGCATCACTTAGCTGAAGGAAAGGCTTATCGCCTCGCTTGTCTGACAAATAAGAGAAGTCCAACATAAAAAATACCTTAAAAATGAGAGGGGTAAGATGTTACTACCTTATCCTTCACAGGGTCATAGATTGTGACATGACCTTTCTCACCCCGTGTACCGATCACCCTACCATAATCACGCTCATAACGAATTCGACCATCATTCTGACGAATAACTCTGGTGGGTTGTTTCATGGTTCTGTCCTCTAGCTTCTTGTACTGACTCGGCTTTCTGTATTTGCTTTTTGCCTGTAGCTTTCTATGTTCCGCAGGCGTGAATTTACTTTTGCCTACATCATTGTGCCGCCGGACGTGGCGATTCGGAACGTGCCGGGTCCTTCTAGGTCCACAGGAGAGCCCCAGTGGATCGATCCAATCAAACGGATTCGCACTGTACTGATAGAGGTTTATACCACCGGCCAGACTGATCGGGTCTGTCTGGATAAAGCGTCCGATATCCGGATCATAAAACCGAAACGTGTTGTAGTGCAGACCAGTCTCACGATCCAGGTACTGGCCCTGAAACCTCAGGTTCTGCTCTTCGATGAAATGCGCCTCACGCACTTCCTGCAGGGTATTGCCCCAGACCTGATAGCGTGCCTGCCAGAGCGCTTCGCCACTGTCAGCCGTCAACTGTTCGGGCAGGCCATTGAGATCGGTATGGTAGTAGCGCACCTGCTGGTACTGCCCTGTACCGTCAACCCGAGCCAAAGGTTCGTGACTGTCTTCCACATACAGATACAGGCTGGTCTGGCTGTGGCGATGCTCCTGCAGCAAGCGCAGGCCATCCCAGGCGAAGCGGGTCTGGTCGAGCAGATTGCCCTGATCGTCATATTCGCTTTTCTCGACACGCCGCCCGAGCGGGTCGTAGCGCATGTTCAGTATCCGTTCGCGCCCACCGTGCTGGCTGCGCACCTGGATCAGGCGGTGCTCGGCGTCGTAGCTGAAATGTTGAATGCCACGCCGGCTGCTGCGTTTCTCGATCAGGCGGCCGAAGCCGTCGTAGCGGTAGCGTTTGTCCTGGTAGGTGAGCAAGCGGTTATGGCGCACCAGGCCGATGCCGGCTTGCGGCCCATCGAGCAGGTTGGCGGCGGCGTCGTAGGCGAAGGTTTCGCTCTGGCCCTGGCCAGCGTCCTGGCTGGCCATGATCCGGCCGCTGGCATCGTAGTGCAGCAATTGCTGGTGCTGGCTGCCGGGCTGCTGGTTGAAACGGCCGATCAGGTTGTCTGCCGAGTCGAAATCGAAGCGTTGCTGTACCGTAGCCGGCAGTTGCGGCGGCTGGTGGTTGGGGCGGCGCAGGCGTGAGCGCAAACGACCGCTGCGGTCGTACTCGCTGCGGGTGCTGACCCGGCCCTGGGTGCGCAGCACTTCACGGTGCAGGCGGTCGCGTTCGAAATCGCTGATCACCTTGCCGTCGAGGTTGAGCTGGTGCAGATGGCCGCTGCCGTAGTACAGGCGGTTGAGCCAGCGGCCGTCGGGCAGCTGGGTCTGGATCAGGTTGCCGAGTTCGTCGTAGTGATGTTGCAGCACACCACTGGCGCTGTGCTCTTCCAGCAATTGGCCAAGGGCATCGTAAGTGAAGGCCAGTTGCTCGCTGTTGCCTGCCTTGTCGGTGAAGCTGATTGCCGTCAGTTGATCAAGGGGATCGTAGCTGTACCGGGTTTCACCATCGTCGGTGCGCTTTTTGATCAAGCGCCCGACGGCATCCCGGTGCAATTGATGAATGATCGCTTCAGCATCGCCTTGGGGGGCGGGGAGGTACTCAACGCAACTGAGGTTATCCAGCCGGTCGTAGTGATAGCGGCTGGCGCTGCCGTCAAGATCCTGCTGTTCAGTCAGGCGATCAGCCAGGTCCCAGCTGAACCTGTAGCTTTCGCTATTTTCATTGGTCAGCGCCAGCAGCCGCCCGTAGGCGTCGTAACTGAACTGCACCCGCCGACCATGCGGATCGATACGCTGCTGCACCTGGCCACGCCGGTTATAGCGGTATTGGGTGGAGTGCCCGGCAGGGTCGGTATAGCTGTTGAGCTGGCCGTTGCGATCAAGCTGATAGTGCTCACTGCGCCCATCGGGCAATTGCGAGCCGAGCAATCGGCCCTGGGCATCGTACTGGTACTCGGTACGTTCGCCGAGGGCATCGGTGACCGCCTGCAGATGCCCGCGCCGGTCATAGCTGAAGCGGGTCGGGTACCCCGAACAATCGACCTGCTCGATCAGCAGGCCCAATTCGTTCCAGCGCAGGTGCTTGTGCTTGCCCGCCGCATCGATGATCTCCACCACCTGGCCGCGTTCGTCATGGCGGTAGCGGGTGGTGCGGCCCAGCGGATCGGTTTCGCTGCTGCAGTTGCCGCGCTGGTCGTAGCGATAGCGCCAGCGCTTACCGGCCTTGTCGGTCTGTACCCGGGGCAGTGACCAGTGCTCCAGCCACTGGGTCGCCTCGCTGCGGCCCAGTGGATCGATGCTTTCGCAGAGGTTGCCGGACTCATCGTACAGATATTGCCATTGCCCACCCTGCGGGTCGGTGGCGCCCAGCAACTGGCGTTCGTCGTTCCACTCGAAACGCCAGGTGTGGCCGAGGGCGTCGGTGTACTGGATGATCTGGTACTGCGGGTTCCAGTAGCGTGTGCTGACCCGCTGCAAACCGTCGGTGACCCGGGTGATGCCAGCTTCGATGTCGTAGTCGAAACGGTACTCGTCACCGTCGTCGGTCCAGTGCCGGGCCACGCGCCAGTCGTCTACGGCACGAGTCCATTCATAGAAGCAACGCAGGCCGCTGGGCAGCTGGTGTTCGACCATGCGCCGGCCCTGGTCATAGGCAAAGCGCCGCTGCACCTGGCCGCTGGCGTCGCGGACTTCGGCCAAGTCGCCGTTGCTGTCATAGGCATAGCTGACCAGCAGCTCGTTCGACTCGTCGCTGTACCATCGCTCGATATGGCTGACCCGGGCTGGCCATTGGCTGCTGTAAACCAACTGCACCTGGACCACATCAAAGGTATCGCGCAGCCTGAGCAAGCGGCCGTTGCTGTCGTAGTCCAGGTAGATGCGGTTGTCGTTGCGGTCACCCAGTTGCGCCAGGCGCAGGCGCTGCGGATTGTTCGGGGTGGGCTGGAACAGACGATAGAGACCGTCGACGCTTTCGATCAGCAGTTCGCCATTGTGCGCGCGACGCACGCTGAGGCCTTCGCCGGCGCTGAACACGGCATCACCACGAGGGATATGGCCCATGTCGACGACCCGTGCCTGCTCATCGGTGAACAGCAGGTGCTCGCCGCCTTCAGGATGCGCTTCGATAGCGACGGAGACTTCGTAATCGACGCTCCAGCCAGCACCGAACAGGCCGTCGCGGCGTTCATCCCGGCTGTTGTAGTAGCGCTGCCAGTCCAACGGGATCAAGCCCGGAAGGCTGAAATCAAGCTCGGCTTCGCCGCTCAACAGTTTGGCGCCAGTGGAGCTGTGGACCGGGTTGGGTGAGCCGGCGATGGCGCTGGTGATCGCGCCGGTAACCTGGCTGGTGACGGCGCTGCCGATGCCGCCAATCAACATGCAGCCGAACTTGCTGTAGAACTTGCCGCCGCGCCCGCGCAGCATCATCAAGGCGGTAATCGCCAGGCCGATGCCTGGGGTCTTGCCGCTGCGAATCTCCCGGACCACGATCGAGTCGCCGCCGATACGCACATTATCGGAGACCAGCCCGGCGTCGACGATCACCGCCTCGCAGGTGCTGCGATCGCCGCTGCGACAGGCCGGGTGACCGTTGATGGTGACCTTGCTCGAGCCTTCGGCCAGGTACTGCGGCGGCATCGGCGGATGCTTGCTGCAGAGGATCTTGTCGTCGTCGGCAGGCTCGGTGTTCGGCGCCGGGCTGGCGACCGTAGGCCGCCACATCTGCGAGAAAAATCCCTTGGCCATGTCGAGGAAGCTTTCTTCCTCCTCCTCGGCCGGCGACTGAGCCGCGTCGCTGCCGGCGGGCGCAGCGGCGGCAACGATGACGCCGGCAGCGCGTGCGGCCGGTTTGCCATTGGTGTGGGTATTCTTCGAGCCGGTGAGGATGTTGGCTTGCACCGAGGGCGGGAACAGGAAGTTGCCGATGCCCTCGCATAAACTGCTCAAGCCCTTGTCGGCCCCGGTCTTGCTCATGACCACGCCGACCACGATGCCCACCACCGCGCCGAGCACGAAGCAGCCGAGGCCGCCGGTGACCACGGTCAGGCCCAGCGCCGCGGTTACCGCCGCGGTGGCCAGCATGCCGATGGCGACGTTGGCGGCCACTTCCAGCACGCCACTGACGATGTCGGCCATCATCGAGGTGTGCATCAGCGCATCGCCCTCACGGGCGGCCCACAGGGCGTCAGACATTACTGACCGGCAACGGCATGGCTGCAGGGCACTTGAACCTGGTCATGCTTGATTTCCATATCGAGCGTTTGAGGTGTCGAAATCTGCTGGATGATCGCCCGAGCGTCAACCCCGAGGGTGATGCAAAGCGTGTAGTTCCTGCAGCCGGGCCTTGGCCACATGGGTGTAGATCTGCGTGGTGGACAGGTCGCTGTGGCCCAGCAGCATCTGCACCACGCGCAGGTCGGCACCGTGGTTGAGCAAGTGCGTGGCAAAGGCGTGGCGCAGCGTGTGCGGGGACAGCGGCTTGTCGATGCCGGCCACCCGCGCGTAATGCTTGATGCGGTGCCAGAAGGTCTGGCGGGTCATCTGCTCGCCGCGCTGGCTGGGGAACAGCACGTCGCTGGGGCGCCCCCCCAGCAGCTCGGCGCGACCATCGCGCAGGTAGCGCTCGATCCACACCACCGCCTCCTCGCCCATCGGCACCAGGCGCTCCTTGCTGCCCTTGCCCATCACCCGCAGCACGCCCTGGCGCAGGTTGACCTGGTCCAGGGTCAGGCTGACCAGCTCGGTCACCCGCAAACCGCAGGCATACAGCACTTCGAGCATGGCGCGGTCGCGCTGGCCAATCGCCTCACCACGATCCGGCGCTTGCAGCAAAGCTTCGACATCGGCCTCCGACAGCGACTTGGGCAGTGGCCGGCCCAGTTGCGGCATGTCCACCTGCAAGGTCGGATCGACGCCGATCAAACGCTCACGCAACAAGTAACGGAAAAAGCCACGTAACCCGGACAGGAAGCGCGCGGTGGAACGAGGCTTGTAGCCTTGGTCGAAGCGCCAGGCCAGGTGATCGAGGATCAGTTCGCGCCCGGCATCGGGCAACAGCACGTGCTTTTCCTGCAGCCAGCCGTTGAACAAGGCCAGGTCACTGCGATAGGAGGCGCGGGTATTGTCGGAAAGCCCCTTTTCCAGCCACAAGGCATCGAGGAACTGGTCGATCAGCGGGTGGTCCAGTGCAGGCATGAAAACTCGGTGGCAAACGACGAAATGACGCTTAGTCTTTCACAACATGGCATGCAGAGGGAGCCCGCATGAACGAACAGCAGATTCTTTTGAGCGTCGGTGGCATTGGCGCGGCCGCCCTGCTCTGCCAATGGCTGGCCTGGCGCCTGAAACTGCCGGCGATCCTGTTCCTGCTGCTGTGCGGCATCCTCGCCGGGCCGGTGCTGGGCTGGCTGCAACCACAGGCATTGTTCGGCCCGTTGCTGATGCCACTGGTATCGCTGGCGGTGGCGCTGATCCTGTTCGAAGGCAGCCTCACCCTGCACCTGTCGCAATGGCGCGAGATCGGCAGCGTGGTGCATCGCCTGGTTACCGTCGGCGCGCTGAGCACCTGGCTGGTGATCGCCCTGGCCACCCACTGGCTGCTGGGTTTCGACTGGCCCCTGGCGATCCTGTTCGGCACCTTGACCCTGGTTACCGGCCCCACGGTGATCGTCCCCATGCTGCGGGTGGTGCGGCCGAAGGCGACGATCGCCAATATCCTGCGCTGGGAAGGCATCGTCATCGACCCGATCGGCGCGCTGCTGGCGGTTGTGGTCTACAGCTTCATCATCGCCAGCGCCGCTGGCGAAGGCCTGAGCCACAGCCTGGCGACCTTCGCCGGGGTGATTTTCTGCGGCAGCGCGCTTGGCGTCGCCGGAGGCTGGCTGCTCGGGCAGATCATGCGTGAGCAATGGCTGCCGGAGTATCTGCACAACCTGGCGTCGTTGGCCGCGGTGCTGGGCATCTTCATCGCCGCCAACCAGATCGTCCACGAGTCGGGCCTGCTGGCGGTGACGGTCATGGGCATGTGGCTGGCCAACATGCCCGGCGTGGATGTGCGGCAGATCCTGCACTTCAAGGAGAATCTCAGCGTGCTGCTGATCTCCGGCCTGTTCATCCTGCTGGCGGCGCGCCTCGACCTGCAGGCCCTGCTCGCCTTGGGCCCAGCGGTGCTGGCACTGCTGCTGGTGATCCAGTTGCTGGCCAGGCCGCTGAACGTGTTGCTGTCGACCCTGGGATCGCCGCTGAACTGGCGGGAACGCGCGCTGCTGGCCTGGATCGCGCCGCGGGGCATCGTCGCCGCGGCGGTTTCGGCTATCTTCGCCATTCGCCTGGACCAGGCCGGGCATGAGGGCGCACTGCTACTGGTGCCACTGACCTTTGCCGTGATCATCGGCACCGTGGTCCTGCAAAGCGCCACCGCACGCCCCTTGGCGCGCCTGCTGAAGGTGGCGGAACCGGCACCGAGCGGGTTTCTCCTGGTCGGTGCCAACCCACCTGCGCGCGCCATCGCCAAGGCCCTGCAACAACTGGGCTGCCGGGTACTGTTGACCGACTCGAGCTGGGAGAACATCCGCGCTGCGCGCATGGACAACCTGCCGACCTACTTCGGCAACCCCGCGTCGCAGCACGCTGACGCCCACCTCGACCTGGTCGGGCTTGGCCACCTGCTGGGGCTGTCGCCGGCGGGCGAACTCAATGCCCTGGCCTGCGCGCGCTTTCGTCATGACTTCGGCCACGCCCGGCTTTTCGTGCTGGCCAGCGGCCTGGAGAAACAGCGCAGCGACAAGCATCGGGCCAGCGAGGAGCATCGCGGGCAATTGCTCGGGTCGAGCGCGATGACCTATGGGCAGCTGGCCAAACTGCTGCATCAGGGTGCCGAGCTGTACAGCACCACGCTGACCGAGGCCTTCGGCTGGGGCGACTACCAGCAGTTGCATGGCCCACGGGCGACGCTGCTGTTCGCCCGCGACGGGCAAGGCTGGGTACATGTGGCCAGCCCGGACAACCCACTCAAGCCACAGCCGGGGTGGACACTGGTGGCGCTGGTGGAGCCGGAACTGACCGAACAGCCTGTGGCACATTGACCTGTAGGAGCGGCATTAGCCGCGATGAATGCGTCGCGGTGCCTGGCACCCGCTTTGCGGGTGATCGCGGCTGAAGCCGCTCCTACAGGGACGCGTCAAATCAAGGCGATGGCAATCAGGCCAACGGCAGCACCGGCACCGGGCGCTTGTCCTCGTCGATGGCGACGAAGCTGAACACGCCATGTATCGCCCGCTCGCGGCCATCGAGGTACATGTTCTCGACGAACACATCCACCTGCACCTGCAGGCTGGTGTTGCCGACCTTGATCACCGTCCCCACCAGCTCGACGATCGATCCTGCCGGAATCGGGTGCTTGAAATCGATGCGGTCGGTGGACACGGTCACCAGCGGCAGCCGGCAGAAACGGGTGGCGGCGATGAACGAAACTTCGTCCATCCACGCCAGCGCCGTGCCGCCGAACAGGGTGTTGTGGTGGTTGGTGGTGTTGGGGAACACCGCCTTGGTCACGCGGGTCACCGACAGTTCGGTGCGGCGCTGGATTTCCTGGTCTCGGGTTGTCATCTCGGAGTCACATCGCAAAGGCAAGATTCAAGACGCAAAAAAGCAGCCCGAAGGCTGCTTTTTCTCGCACGGGGGCCTAGGCCACCGGACAAACTGTACTCAGGACAGTTTTTCCTTGATGCGAGCTGCTTTACCGGACAGGTCACGCAGGTAGTACAGCTTGGCTTTACGCACGTCACCACGACGTTTCACGGCCAGGCTGTCGATCTGCGGGCTGTAGGTCTGGAAGGTACGCTCTACGCCAACGCCGCTGGAGATCTTGCGCACGGTGAAGGCGCTGTTCAGACCGCGGTTACGCTTGGCGATAACGACGCCTTCGAACGCCTGCAGACGCGAGCGGTCGCCTTCCTTCACTTTGACCTGGACGACAATGGTGTCGCCTGGTGCGAAGGTCGGGATCTCTTTGCTCATCTGCTCGGCTTCGAGCTGCTGGATGATCTTGTTGGTCATGCTGTGCTCCTAAGATGGATAACGCGATCCACCATCGATACGTTTAACTATCGTCCCGCTCGCGGAGGTATTCCTCGAGCAGCTTCTTCTCTTCTCCAGAAAGCGAGCGACTTTCCAGAAGATCGGCGCGTCGTTCGAAGGTCCTACCAAGGGACTGCTTCATCCGCCATCGCCGGATATGTGCATGGTTGCCACTAAGCAACACGTCGGGTACACGCTGATCCGCATACACCTCGGGTCGGGTGTAGTGCGGGCAATCCAGCAGACCGTCGGTGAAAGAATCTTCCTCCGCCGAGTCCACATGCCCTAAAGCTCCGGGCAGCAGCCGCGTAACCGCATCGATCAGTACCATGGCCGGCAGCTCGCCACCGGAAAGCACATAGTCGCCAATCGACCACTCCTCATCGACATGAGCCTCGATAAAGCGCTCGTCGATGCCTTCATAACGGCCGGCGATCAGGATCAACGATTCCTGTTCGGCCAAGCCTTTGACCGCCTGCTGGGTCAGCTTGCGGCCTTGTGGCGAAAGGTAGATCACCTTTGCCGCAGCTCCGGTCGCCTGCCTGGCGCTAACCAGGGCGTCTTCCAGAGGCTTGATCTTCATCACCATGCCCGGACCACCGCCAAACGGCCGATCATCCACGGTGTGGTGGCGATCTGTGGTGTAGTCCCGCGGGTTCCAGCAGGTCACTTGCAGCAACCCCTGTTTCACCGCTCGGCTGGTAATGCCGTACTCCGTGATGGCCGAGAACATCTCGGGGAACAACGTGATGACTTCTACGCGAAGGCTACCCATCGTCTAGAAATCCGCGTCCCATTCGACTCGCATCACACCGGCCTGCAGGTCGATTGCCAGCACGCATTGCTCCGTATAGGGCAACAGACGCTCGCGATCATCCAGGCTGCCTGTGCAAGGCTTGACCACCATTACATCGTTCGCACCGGTCTCCAACAGGTGATCGATCGTGCCGAACAGCTGTTCGTCCTGATTGATGACCTTCAGGCCTTCCAACTGGTACCAGTAGTACTCGTCGGCTGCCAGGTTGGGCAAAAGGCTCCGCGCAATGCAGATTTCGTAACCGCTCAGAAGACGGGCTTCATCACGATCCTCGAGACCTTTCAATTTCACGACCAGGCCCTTTTGGGAGCCACGACCGCTGACCAGCTCGACCTGCTTTACCTTGCCTTCGTGCCTAAGCGTCCAGCGCGGATAATCCAACAGGTTTTCAATCGGATCGGTAAAGGAATACACCTTCACCTCGCCGCGAACGCCGTGAACCGAAAAAATCTTGCCAACGACGATGAGGTCATCAGCCTTTTCTGGCGTCGCGTTCATACTGCTCAGGCTGCAGCCTTGGCAGCTTCCTTCAGCAGCTGAGCAACACGCTCAGACGGCTGTGCGCCCTGGCTCAGCCAGTAGGTGACGCGCTCTTGGTTGACCGACAGCTTGACTTCGGCGCCCGATGCGATCGGGTTGAAGAAGCCAACGCGCTCAACGAAACGGCCGTCACGGGCGTTACGCGAGTTGGTCACGGTCAGGTGGTAGAATGGGCGCTTTTTCGAGCCGCCACGGGCCAGACGAATGGTTACCATGTGAACATCGTTCCTATAGTCGGTGCTGCAAAACTGAATGCCCAATGGGCACACGGGTGCCCAAAAGGCCGCATATTCTCGGGGAATACACGGACATTTGCAAATGCCTTTTTCGGCGAGCGCTTGACCCACCGTTCAGATCTGCCGGTTAAGCCGCCGTTTGGCGGCACTGTTCCCGCCGAAGCGGGGGCTGGGCGACTGTCTTCATAAAAAGACAGTCGCCCGAATTCACTTACATCTTGGGCATGCCGCCACCCGGCAGCATCCCGCCGAGGCCGCGCATCATCTTGGCCATGCCGCCCTTGGCGGAGAATTTCTTCATCATCTTCTGCATCTGCTTGTGCTGCTTGATCAGCCGGCCGATGTCCTGCACCTGGGTGCCGGAACCGAGGGCGATGCGGCGCTTGCGCGAACCGCTGATCAGATCAGGGTCGCGACGTTCGGCAGGGGTCATGGAATTGATGATCGCTTCCATCTGCTTGAACTGCTTCTCGGCCGCGCCCTGGGCGTTGCCCATCTGCGACAGGTTGACGCCACCGATGCTCGGCAGTTTGTCCATGAGGCCACCGAGGCCGCCCATGTTCTTCATCTGTTGCAGTTGATCGCGGAAGTCTTCGAGGTCGAAGCCCTTGCCCTTCTTCAACTTCTTGGCCAGCTTGTCGGCCTTTTCCTTGTCGATGTTCTGCTCGGCCTGCTCGATCAGGCTGAGCACGTCACCCATGCCGAGGATGCGCGAAGCGATCCGGTCGGGGTGGAACGGCTCGAGGGCCTCGGTCTTCTCGCCCATGCCGATGAACTTGATCGGCTTGCCGGTAATGGCGCGCACCGACAGGGCGGCACCGCCACGGGCGTCACCGTCGACCTTGGTCAGCACCACGCCGGTCAGCGGCAGCGCATCGCCGAAGGCCTTGGCCGTGTTGGCGGCATCCTGGCCGGTCATGGCGTCGACCACGAACAGGGTTTCGATCGGCTTGACCGCGGCGTGCAGGGCCTTGATCTCGTCCATCATGTCGGCGTCGACGTGCAGACGACCTGCGGTATCGACGATCACCACGTCGATGAACTTGAGCTTGGCTTCGCGGATCGCCGCTTCGGCGATGGCCACCGGCTTCTGGCTGATGTCGGACGGGAAGAAAGTCACGCCGATATCATTGGCCAGCGTCTCGAGCTGCTTGATCGCCGCCGGACGGTAGACGTCGGCCGACACCACCATCACGCTCTTCTTCTTGCGTTCCTTCAGGTGGCGCGCCAGCTTGCCGGCGGTGGTGGTCTTACCAGCACCTTGCAGACCGGCCATCAGCACCACGGCCGGCGGGGCGGCGTTGAGGGTCAGCTCTTCGTTGGCCGCGCCCATCAGGCTTTCCAGCTCGGCCTGGACGATCTTCACGAACGCCTGGCCTGGGGTCAGACTGCGCGACACTTCGGTGCCGACCGCACGCTCCTTGATGCTGTTGACGAAATCCTTGACCACCGGCAGGGCGACGTCGGCCTCGAGCAGGGCCATGCGCACTTCGCGCAGCGTGTCCTTGATGTTGTCTTCGGTCAGCTTGGCCTTGCCGGTGACATGGCGCAGCGTCTGTGACAGGCGGTCGGTCAGGTTTTCGAACATGGTGATCCTTTCAGGCCCATTGAAGCCGAGGTTTTTCAGGCGCCCAAGTGGAAATGCACACACGCTGGGCACAACAAGGCGGCGATTATAGCGGAGACTGGGATAGACGCACACCTCGCGCTGGACCACCGGCCAATCATGCGGCTCAGGCCTGGCTGCCTCACGTAGATCGCGGGAGCGGGCTTGCCCCGCGATTGATGCGCAGTCTTCCTTGCCTACCGCGTTCTATGCCAAACTCCGTCCCTTTAGGGCTTGCACGCCAGGACTTATGTTCTCTTCACCCAGCCTCATCCCCAACCTGCTCGCCGCCTTCCTTTATCTGGCCGCGACCGTCTACCAGGCCACCGGCCTGGCCCGTGGCGCCCGCGCCGACAAACGGCTGCTTGCCCTGCTCGGCACCCTGGCGGTCATCGCCCAGGGCGGTGCCCTGTTCTTCCAGCTGATCACGCCCCTGGGCCTGAGCCTCGACTTCTTCAGCGCCGCCAGCCTGATCGCCGTGGCGGTGATCGGCCTGACCCTGCTCGCCTGCTTGAGCATCCCCGTGGAAAACCTGCTGGTGCTGCTGTTCCCGCTCGGCGCGGTGACCGCGCTGCTGGCCCAGTTCGCCCCACCCGGTACGGTGCCGCTGATCAACGAAGAGCCAGGCATCCTAGCCCATATCCTGCTGTCGATACTGGCCTACGGCCTGTTCACCATCGCCGTGTTCCAGGCCCTGCTGCTGTTGCTGCAGGACCACCAGCTCAAGCACAAGCACCCGTCCGGGCTGATCCGCAACTTCCCGCCGCTGCAAACCATGGAAAGCCTGCTGTTCGGCTTCCTCTGGGCGGGCTGGGGGCTGCTGTCGCTGTCGCTTATCTCCGGCTGGCTGTTCCTCGACAACCTGTTCGCCCAGCACCTGGTGCACAAGACGCTGCTGGCCTGCGTTGCCTGGATCGTCTTCAGTGTGCTGCTGTGGGGTCGCACTCGCCTGGGCTGGCGCGGTCACAAGGCGATCCGCTGGACCCTGGCCGGTTTCTGCCTGCTGATGCTGGCCTACTTCGGCAGCAAGCTGGTCCGCGAATTCATCCTGCACATCTGACGGCCGCCCATGGACACTCTGCCGTACGCCCCGCTGCTCGGCATCATCGCACTGGCCCTGCTGTGGTCGGCGTTGTTCACCGCGGTAGATTGCGCCCGCCAGCAGCTCAATGGCCACGGTGCCCCGACCCTGCCGGCCCAGGGCCTGGTATTGGGCGCCAGCCTCGGCAAGTTGCTGGTACTGGGCCTGGCCTGCCTTATTGGTCAGCGCTACAGCGGCGAACACGGTTTCTGGCTGGCCGGCCTTGGCGCCAGCGTCACCCTGCTGGTACTCGCCGACTACCTGCCGCGCCGCCTGGCACGCCGTAACCCGCAAGCCTTCCTGGACCTGGGCGGCAACCTGCTGAAATTGCCGCTGGCGCTGCTGCAGCCGCTGGGCTGCTTGCTAGACGGCTGCGCCAAAGTGATCCTGCGCCCTTTCCGCTTGCAACCCACCGCGGTGGCACTGCACCCGCAGCAGGGCGCCACATTCGACGAAGACGAACCTACCGAGACCAGCCAGCACGGCCTGCTGGAGGGTCTGCAGGCGCTGGACAAGATCACCGTCAACGACATCCTGGTACCACGCAACGAAGTAGACGGCATCAACCTCGACGATCCCATCGAGCAGATCATCGAGCAACTGATCATCAGCCGTCACACGCGCCTGCCGGTCTATCACGACGACATCAACCAGGTCGAGGCCGTCCTTAACACCAAGTTGATCAGCCACCTGCTGCCACGGGCAGAGCTCACCCCGGAGAAGCTCCAGGCGGCCTGCTACGAGCCCTACTTCGTGCCCGAAAGCACACCGCTGCAGATGCAGCTGTTGAACTTTCACAAGCAGCAGCGACGCATGGGCGTGGTAGTGGATGAGTATGGCGAAGTCCTGGGTATCGTTACCCTGGAAGACATTCTCGAAGAGATCGTCGGCGAGTTCGAGGACGAGCAGAGCCTGGACAACCCCCATGTCCACCCTCAGCCCGATGGCCGCTTCGTCATCGAAGGGACGGCTTCGCTGCGCGAGATCAACCGCACCCTGGGCTGGCACCTGCCCTGCGATGGCGGGCCGAAAACCCTCAACGGCCTGGTCACCGAAGCACTTGAAAGCATTCCAGAAAGCGCTGTATGCCTGAAAATTGGCAGATATCGGCTGGAAATCCTCGAAACGGAGGATAATTGCGCAAGCAAGGTACTGGTCTGGACACTGGCTCGATAGTTATACTCGGGTCACGCTTACCCAGCCCTGCCGTCCCGCCCGCTACCCGCACCCGGCGTCCGACGGCCAGTCCGCCCCACTGACACGCCCCGCGGCCCTGCTCAGCACCCCGAGCAGCCACCGCTTCAGCGCCTATCCCTTGGGCTATCGTCAGGCGGCGACCAACAACAATACGCTCCGGCTCCCGTGTGGCCGCCACATGGGCCGTGCCCCATGGAGCATGACTGTCAGGGACTTTCGCATGACTACCAGCAGCACCTACGCCGAACCTGCCTCGGCGGCCCCGGTCAACTCGCCTGCCCGAGTGGCCACCGCCAGCTTCATCGGCACCGCCATCGAGTTCTACGATTTCTACGTCTACGCCACCGCCGCCGCGCTGGTGATCGGGCCAGTGTTCTTCCCGTCCGGTTCCGGCACCGCGCAAATGCTGGCGGCCTTCCTTACCTTCGGTATCGCCTTCCTCGCCCGGCCACTGGGATCGGCGCTGTTCGGCCACTTCGGCGACCGCATCGGGCGCAAGTCCACGCTGGTCGCCTCGCTGTTGCTGATGGGCGTCTCGACCACCCTGATCGGCGTGCTGCCCGGGTATGACAGCATCGGCGTATGGGCACCGATCATTCTCTGCGTGCTGCGCTTCGGCCAGGGCCTGGGGCTGGGCGGCGAATGGGGCGGCGCGGCACTGCTGGCCACGGAAAATGCCCCTGAGGGCAAGCGCGCCTGGTTCGGCATGTTCCCGCAGTTGGGCCCGTCGATCGGCTTCCTCGCCGCCAACGGCCTGTTCCTCACCCTGGCCCTGGTGCTCAGCGACGAGCAGTTCCGCGAGTGGGGCTGGCGCATTCCGTTCCTGCTCAGCGCAGCACTGGTGCTGGTCGGGCTCTATGTGCGCCTGAAACTCGAGGAAAGCCCGGTGTTCGCCAAGGCCGTGGCCCGCCAGGAGCGGGTCAGGATGCCGGTGATCGAGCTGTTTTCCCAATACTGGCTGCCGACCCTGCTGGGGGCTGCGGCGATGGTGGTGTGCTACGCGCTGTTCTACATCTCCACGGTGTTCTCGTTGAGCTATGGCGTGTCCACGCTGGGCTACAGCCGCGAAACCTTCCTCGGCCTGCTGTGCTTCGCCGTGGTGTTCATGGCCCTGGCCACGCCCCTGTCGGCCTGGTTGAGCGACCGTTACGGGCGCAAGCCAGTATTGATCGCCGGCGCGCTGCTGGCCATCGCCTCGGGCTTTGCCATGGAACCACTGCTGACCTCGGGCTCGACTACCGGGGTGGCGTTGTTCCTGAGCATCGAGCTGTTCCTGATGGGGGTGACCTTCGCCCCGATGGGCGCGCTGCTGCCGGAGCTGTTCCCGACCCATGTGCGCTACACCGGCGCCTCGGCGGCCTACAACCTGGGTGGTATCGTCGGCGCCTCGGCGGCACCGTTCTTTGCCCAGAAGCTGGTGAGCATGGGGGGCTTGAGCTGGGTGGGAGGCTATGTGTCGGCGGCGGCGCTGATCAGCCTGATTGCCGTGCTGTGCCTGAAAGAAACGCGTAATACCGAGCTTTGAATCAATCGCGGGGCAAGCCCACGCCAGACTGATCTGGCGTGGGAACGGGCTTGCCCCGCAATCGCTTGAGGTCAGAACTCGACCTTGACCGCCTGCGAAGCCCGGGTCGCCTTGGCTCGTGCCGCCTCGACCGATTCATCACGCGCCAGGCACACGCCCATGCGCCGGGTACCATTGATCTCCGGCTTGCCGAACAGGCGGATGGCAGTATCCGGCTCGCTCAGCGCCGCGCCCAGGTTGGCGAAACTGGTCTGCTGCGACTGGCCTTCAGGCAGGATCACCGCCGACGCCGACGGACCGAACTGGCGCACCACCGGGATCGGTAGGCCGAGGATGGCCCGCGCGTGCAGGGCGAACTGCGACAGATCCTGGGAAATCAGGGTCACAAGGCCCGTGTCGTGCGGGCGTGGCGACACTTCGCTGAACCAGACCTGGTCACCCTTGACGAACAGTTCTACACCGAACAGCCCACGGCCGCCCAGCGCGTCGGTGACCGCCTGGGCCACACGCTGCGACTCGGCCAATGCCTTCGGGCTCATGGCCTGGGGCTGCCACGACTCCTGGTAGTCACCTTTCTCCTGTCGATGGCCGACCGGCGCGAGGAAGGTCGTGCCACCAACATGGCGTACGGTGAGCAGGGTGATCTCGTATTCGAAGTCGATGAAGCCTTCGATGATCACCCGCCCCTTGCCGGCACGGCCGCCTTCCTGGGCGTAGTCCCAGGCTTTCTGCAGGTCATCGGCGCCGCGCAGCAGGCTCTGGCCCTTGCCGGACGAGCTCATCACCGGCTTGACCACGCACGGGTAGCCCAGGTCGGCCACCGCCTTGCTGTAATCCTCGAAGGTGTCGGCAAAATGGTACGGCGAGGTCGGCAGGTCCAGCTCTTCGGCAGCCAGGCGACGAATGCCTTCGCGGTTCATGGTCAGCTGGGTGGCGCGGGCGGTGGGGACGACATTGAAACCTTCGCTTTCCAGCTCGACCAGCGTGGCGGTGGCAATGGCCTCGATCTCGGGAACGATGTAGTGCGGTTTTTCCGCCTCGATCACTGCGCGCAGGGCCACGCCGTCGAGCATGTTGATTACATGGCTGCGGTGCGCGACCTGCATCGCCGGCGCATTGGCGTAGCGGTCCACGGCGATCACTTCGACGCCCAGGCGCTGCAGCTCGATCACCACTTCCTTGCCCAGCTCGCCGCAGCCGCACAGCAGTACACGGGTCGCGGTGGGCGACAGTGGGGTTCCGATACGGGTCATTTCAGGTCCTCGAAGGCGTCCGGGGCCGCGCCACGCTGGCTGCCGCCCGCTGAAAAATGGACCGGTATTCTACATCAGGATGTGGCCACCGCGCGCCGTGCCCGCCAGGCCATGATCAACCACACCGCCGTGACCCCGGCGAACTTCGATGCCATCGCCGTGCCGATTACCGCAGGCGTCAGGGCACCGATCATGCCGAAGAAGATGAAGGTGTCCACCGGGATGCTCAGCGCCGAGCTCAGCCACAGGCGGTCGCGCAGGGGGCGCCGGGTAACGCTGAACACCAGCCAGTCGATCAGTTCGGAGACGAAGAACGCGGTCGCGCTGGCCAGGGCGATGGCAGGCTCGGAGGTGATATAGGACAGCACCAGCGCCACCAGCATGGCCAACAACGCGCCATGGCCGTAGCGGGTCTGCACCATGTCGCGCAGGATGAACACCAACCCGCCCCAGGCGGACCAGATCACGTCCAGGTGCGGCGCACTGGAAAAGGCGAAGTTGATCAGCACCACGCTGCTGATGTAGGCGATGAGATAGAACATGGTCTGCGTTTTCGGAGGGCCAGCCGCACAGATTAGCGCCGGCACCATCGCGGGACAAGCCCGCGCCACGGGCGTCGGCTCTACAGACCGATGATCAGCCCGGCCGCCACCGCCCGCTCATGACAGCGCTGCAACACCACGCGCCGCTCGGCATTGTCCATACGCCCCCAGCGCGTGATCTCGCTCACCGTGCGCTGGCACCCGGTGCAGATATCCTGCTCGTCCAGCGCGCAGACATTGACGCAGGGCGAGGCCACGGGCCGCTCGTCAGTCATCGTCGCTCACCAGGTCACGGGCATAGCGCTGGGCATTGTGCACATAATGGGCGGCGCTGGCCTCGAGCATGCGTTTCTGCTGCTCGGTCAACTCACGCACCACCTTGCCCGGTGAGCCCATCACCAGCGAGCCATCGGGTATCTCCTTGCCCTCGGGGACCAGGGCGTTGGCGCCGATGATGCAGTGCTTGCCGATACGCGCCCCGTTGAGGATCACCGCGTTGATGCCGACCAGGCTGTAGTCGCCCACCGTGCAGCCATGCAACATGGCGTTGTGGCCGATGGTCACCCCGCGACCAAGGGTCAGCGGCGAGCCCATGTCGGTGTGCATCACCGTGCCGTCCTGGACATTGCTGTCCTCGCCGATGTCGATCAACTCGTTGTCGCCGCGCAGTACCGCGCCGAACCATACGCTGGCCCGGGCCTGCAGACGCACCTTGCCGATCAGCGTGGCAGTGGGCGCGGCCCAGCTCTCGGGATGGGCTTCGACCCGCAGGTCGCCCAGGCGGTATTTCATGTGTCGCTCCTCACGGTTGAACGCCAGTGGCGGGGTGTGCCCCGCTCAATTTTCGATGAAACGCTCGGGGGGCTGGTGCAGGCTGATACCAGCGTCGAACAGCAGGTTGACCAGTTCGACGATCATGATCGCCGATAGCCCCCAGATCTTGTAGTCGCCGTAGCGGTAGCTGGGCACGTACCAACTGCGGCCCTGATAGTCGATGCGGTGGGTGTGCTCGCGGGGGTCCTGGCGGAAGAACGCCAGCGGTACACTGAACACGGCAGCGATTTCCGCGTCGTTGGCGCGGTACTCGACATAGTTCGGGATCAAACCGACGAACGGCGTGACCTTCAGGCCATGCAGCGAGATCAGCGGGCTGAGCGGGCCGATTACCTCGACCAGCCCGGGCGGCAGGCCGATTTCCTCCTCGGCTTCACGCAGGGCCGTGAACACCAGGTCTGGGTCCTCCGGGTCGCGCCGCCCGCCCGGAAAGGCGACTTCACCACCGTGGGTGGACAGGCCCTTGGCGCGCAGGGTCAACACCAGCTCCGGCTCCTCGCTGCGGGTAATGGGCAGCAGCACCGCCGCTTCGGGGAAACGGCGGTCCGTCTCCGGTGACGCGGGGGTATGGTTGCTCATTCGGCGAAGAAGCTCGTCCAGCATTACGCACTCTCGTGTCCAAGGCCTGCCCTGCATGATGCACCAAAGCCGCGAGGCACCCAAGCCCCGCCCGCAGGCCGCTTGCGGTAAGCGAGCCGGGCGCGCCAAGATAGCCCGACCCCACTGGAATGAATGAAAGCATGAAATTCTGCAGCGCGTGCGGCCAACCGGTCACCCAGCGGATCCCCGAAGGCGACAGCCGTGCGCGGTATGTCTGCGACCATTGCCAGACGATCCACTACCAGAACCCCAATATCGTCGCAGGGGTATTGCCTACCTGGGGCTCCCAGGTATTACTGTGCCGCCGGGCAATAGAACCGCGCCGAGGGTTCTGGACACTGCCCGCCGGTTTCATGGAAAACGGCGAGACCCTCGATGCCGCCGCCCGTCGCGAAACCGTCGAGGAGGCATGCGCACAGGTCGGCGAAACCAGCCTGTATCAGCTGTTCGACCTGCCGCACATCAATCAGGTGCACGTGTTCTTCCGCGCCGAACTGGTCGATCTGGACTTCGCCGTGGGTATCGAGAGCCTCGAGGTACGCTTGTTCGAAGAGCACGAGATCCCATGGCGCGAGCTGGCTTTCCGCACCGTCACACGCACACTAGAATGCTATTATCGCGACCGCGTCAGGCAGCACTATCCGATTGGCCATGAGTATCTGCCGCCGATGAACGTCACGTCGTCAACCACCTAAGTTTTCAGGGATACGGTTTCATGCGCTGGCTGCTTGCCCTCTTCTGCCTCAGTGTCGCCTCGGTGTCGCAAGCCGCCTTCACCGAGACCATTATCCGCAAGACGCCGTCGGCCGCGCCGTCGCCGGTCCAGCCCGCCACCAGCGGGGTTCAGCAGCAACGCCTGATCGACAAGGTGCTGGTGATCAAGTCCGAACGCCGGCTGCAATTGATCAGCCGTGGCGAACCGCTCAAGACCTACCGTATCTCCCTGGGCAAGCAGCCCAAGGGAGCCAAGGAACGCGAAGGCGACAAGAAGACCCCGGAAGGCCTGTACTGGCTGGACTGGCGCAAGGTCAGCGACCGCTACAACCTGGCTATGCACATCTCCTACCCCAATATCACCGACGCCGCCAAGGCACGGCGCGACGGGGTCGCCGCTGGCAGCATGATCATGATCCACGGCACGCCGATCAACGAGGAGTACCCTGAGTGGTACTTCCACACCTTGGACTGGACCGAGGGCTGCATCGCCATGCGCAACGACGACATGCGCGAGGTGTGGAGCATGGTGAAGGATGGCACGCTGATCGAAATCCGCCCCTGAGCGCTCACCGTTGGCACCAAAGGCCTGTCCTGCTCACGCTGAACGGGCCTTCTCTTTCTAGCGCCCTCTTTCGCCACCCCATCGCCCACTTTTCCTACAGATAGAATCGTCTCATTCCCCGCAATATAGTGGCGTTGGGCCACATAAATGCCATCACTGACATTCTTAGAATTCCCGCAGCTGATTTCACGATTTCGTACATCACTTGCGAGGTTTTCATGCACAATCCTGTATCCAAGATCAGACCAGATACCCTGCGCTGGGCTGTCTTCCTTGCCCTGCTCGGCAGCACCCAGGTTCAGGCGCAAGGCGCCCTGACACCGACATCAGGACCTGGCGGCACCCCGATCATCGACAATGGCCATGGCGTACCGGTCATCGACATCGTCGCACCCAATGCCAGCGGCCTGTCACACAACCAGTTCCTCGACTACAACGTCGGCAAGCCTGGGCTGGTGCTGAACAATGCCCTGCAGGCCGGACAGTCGCAGCTGGCCGGCCAGTTGGGCGCCAACCCGCAGTTCCGGGGCCACGCCGCCTCGACCATCCTCAACGAGGTGGTCGGCCAGAACGCCTCGCGAATCGAGGGGGCTCAGGAAATCTTCGGCCAGAAAGCCGATTACCTGCTCGCCAACCCCAACGGCATCACCCTCAACGGCGGCAGCTTCATCAATACCACCCGGGCCGGCTTCCTGGTCGGCAAGGCGGACATTCACGATGGACAGATCAAGCAGCTCGACAGCCGCGACGCCAACGGCACGCTGAAAGTGCTGGGCCGTGGCCAGAGCAATGCGGCAGGCGCCCTGGACCTGATCGCGCCGCGCATCGACAGCACAGGGCACTTGCTGGCCAAGGGGCAGCTGAACCTGACCATCGGCCGCAACCTTGTCGACACCGGCAGCCGCGAGGTGCTCGAACACCTGCCCGTCGCCACCGCCATCGATGCCAACCTGCTCGGCGCCATGCAGGCCGGACGCATCCGCATCGTCAGTACCGCCGAAGGCGCCGGCGTACAAGTGGGTGACAAGGAGCTGCGCGCGGACCGCGACTTGATCATCCACTCCGCGGGTGACCTGAAAGTACAGGGCAATGACAAGCGCCAGGCCAGGCTGGTCAGCAACACCGGCAAGCTGGACTTGAAGGCCGACGGCGACCTGCAGCTCACCCATGCCCATGGCAAGGCCAGGCAGATCGAGGTTCACTCTGGCAAAAAGCTGTCCCTGGACACCGCCACCCGCGAACAGGTGACGGACGCCCCGGTCAACTGGGCGAAGCAATGGCTGTTCATCCCCACCGAAAGCCATGAGGGTAATGCCACGCAAACCAGTCGCCAGCAACTGGGTAGCCGTCTGGTGGCCGAAGACAGCCTCAGCCTGAAGGCCGGTACCGACCTGCACCTGACGGCCACGCAACTGGAGGCGGACAACGCCCTGCAACTGCGCAGCGGTGGAAAGATGACGATCGACGCTGGCGTGGACACTCTCGATATCGCCGAGCAGTCCACCCACAGGCGCTATCTGGACCGCACCGATATCGACAGCCAGGTACACACCGAGCGGGTCAAGGCCAGCACCCTCAAGGGCGGCACTCTCATCGCCAGCGCCGGGGCCGACATGCAGATCTCCGGCGCCCGCCTCGAGGCGCGCAAGCAGGTCGAACTCGACGCCAAGGGCGCCCTGCGGATCGAAAGCGCCGTGGAAAACGACCATGCCCAACGCACCACTGGCAAGCGCGAGTTCGTGGCCAGCGCCGGCAAGGCCGCGCCGGACTCGGAGCAGTACTCGGCCAAGGTCGGCTACGAAAAACTGCAGAGCGACGAGCAGACCACCGCGACCCGCCAGGTCGCCAGCAGCATCAACGCGGGCTCCGTCACCCTGCGCAGCGATCGCAAACTGAAGGTCAGCGGTTCGGACGTGCAGGCAGACACAGGAGACCTCAAGCTGGCCGCCAGCGAAATCGAACTGGCGGCGGCCTACGACAGCCACGCCAGGCATACCCTCGATACCCGCACCGGCGCCGCGTTGAACGTCACCGGCGGCAGCGACCGTGTAGGCCTTGGCATCGATGGCCAGCATGGCCCGGCCGCGGTACTCGAGCACGAAACGACCGCGCGACGAAGCAATCTGGAGTCAGCTCGCGACCTGCACATAGACGCCACGCAACTGACTACGGCCGCTGCACAGCTAAAAGCGGGACGTACCTTGAAAGTGGACGCCGAGCACATTGACAACCGTGCAGCAGCCGACACCAAGGTCCGCGAAACCAGCGTCGCTGAATGGCAGGGCGGCCTGAGCGTCGGTATCGATTACAAATACCTCAGCGATCGTGTCAAGAGGCTGTTCGGTGGTGAGAAAGCCGCAGACCAGGCGGCCTCCCCAAACGCCGGCGCCGACCTGTCGCTGCAGCGCACGTCGCGTGTGCACAAGGACACCGACAGCACCGCGCAGGTCACGACCTTCGACGGTGGCGACATCACCATTCGAGCCAATCAGCTCATGGATGAAGGGAGCGCCTACAAGGCCAGGACCGGGAGCCTGCGCATCGAGGCTGGGGAGCACCAGATGCTGGCCGCCCGGGATCAGAGCAGCAGCGAAGTCCGCGACACCACGGGTGGCGGCAGCCTGCGTGTTAGCACCATCACGGGAACTGATCTCAAAGCAAGACTTGAAGGTCATGGCAACACCCTGAACCAGCTGAAGCAGACAACCACAGCTCGAGTAGGCAGTTTGCAGGGCAGCCAGGGGGTTCAGGTAGAACTCGAACGTAGTGGTCACTACGAGGGAGTCCGTGTCGACGGCGGCAACGGCGATATTACCCTGCACAGCCAAGGCACACTGAGCGTGACAGCCGCCAGCGATACACGCCAGAGCCAGGGCCAGACCAGGGGCGGCAAGCTGGATGTCGAAGGCAGCAGCACCGGTGGCGGACTGGGTGGCCAGGGCACCTTCGGTTGGGTCAACGAGCGGGGCAGTACAGCCATTGGTGCGCGGTTCGACAGCAAGGGCACACTGCAACTCACCAGTCTTGCCCACGACGACGTCGCGCTACACGTGCAAGGGCTGCAAGCCAACGCCAAGCGGATAGGTCTGGACGCTGGCAATGGTGGTCTGCTGGTCGAGGCGGCCAGTAACACCGAGCGCCACGACAACCTCGACGTTACCCTTGGTGGCGGCCTGAAGGTCAATGCCATGGACATTGGAGGCATCAACGCCCAGGTCAAGGTCGGCCGGGACAAACGCGACAACACCACCTGGCATGACAGCAAACTGCGCGCCGACCTGATCGACTTGCGCAGCCAGGGCGATACCCGCATCGAAGGCGCTCAACTTGAGGCGCAGGCAATCGAAGGCAAGATCGACGGCAACCTGCGGGTGGCCAGCCGTCAGGACCAGGTCGACAGCGTGAAGCTAGAGATCGATGCCAGTCTCGCCCAGAAGCAACAGGCAACTGCCGACACTGACGCTCCGGCCTCGCTGGCGAGCGTTTTCGAGGGCGGCAACATCACGGAAATCGCCGGGGCGCTGTGGAACAAAGTCACCGCGAAATTTACCCCATCGGTCAAGATCGACTACGCCAAGCGCAGCAACGACACCGTCAGCCAGCAGACGCTCCTGTCCGGCACGCAAGGCATTGATCTGCAGGTAGGTGGCGACACTCGCCTGGTCGGCGCCACGCTGCAGGCGGCCGATGGCCAGGTCGGACTCGGCGGCGGCGCGGTCGCCCGCGACAACCTGAGCGGTCGGGACTACGCCAAGGATGTGAAGGTCAATGTCGATTTGTCGACGACCGGTCTTGCAGGTACCGCCTATTCGTACCTCTCGAATCTGTTCACCGGCAACACCGACAAGGCTGACGACCACAAGGCGTACAGCAACACCGGTCACGACCGCACTACCGAGTATGTCTCGCAGATAAAGGAGAGCCGCCAGCGCTGACGCGTGCCAGGCAGCGGCCTGTGGGTCGCTGAGCCTCCCACACGGACTCTGCGGGAGCGGGCACACCCGTTCCCACAGCGGCATCGGACCGAATCCCATGAACGTACCGTTCTTCTCTTCCCATATTTTCCGCCCATCAAGTGCAGGTATGCGCCGCGTCGCCACTGTCGTTCTGGCTTGCCTCATCATGACGCTATCGGCCAACGCCATCGCCACGTTCGACCCGGCCAGCCAGCAGTTACGGGATCAGCAGCAGGCCGTGCGACAACTGGAGCAGCAGCAGCGGCTCGAACGCTGGCAGCGCAATCAACCTGCCAACGCCACTGAAGACCGCGACACTGCAACGCTCGACCCCGACCAGCACTGCTGGGCGA
Source organism: Pseudomonas sp. PONIH3 (assembly GCF_002934345.1). Classification (NCBI taxonomy): domain Bacteria; kingdom Pseudomonadati; phylum Pseudomonadota; class Gammaproteobacteria; order Pseudomonadales; family Pseudomonadaceae; genus Pseudomonas; species Pseudomonas sp. PONIH3. Next base: position 5,011,425 of record NZ_CP026386.1, on the reverse strand, counting down.
TCAGCGGAGTACGCCTGGCCGGCAACCGCATGCTCGATACCCGGCAACTGCAGCCGATCGTGCGTGCGCTGTCGTCCTCCTGCATGGGTGTCGCCGAAATTGACCGGCTACTCAAACAACTGATCCGGCACTACGTGCAAGCCGGATATCCCACCAGTCGCCCCTATGTGGCCCGCCCCCCCGAGCACGGCGCCCCGCTGGACATCGTCATCGTCGAAGGCTTCATCGAATCGATCGAACTGGCTGGCACCGACCTGCCCCTGTCGCTGCAAAGCGCATTTCCGGGCATGCTCGGCCTTCCCCTGCACCTGCCAGACCTCGAGCAAGGCCTGGACCAACTCAACCGACTGCGTGCCTATGACCTGCAAATGGCCTTGCTGCCGGGCGAGATGCAGGGCGGCACCCGCGTCGTGCTCGAACCTCGGCGCGTCGCTTCCCGCGCCCACCTGGATGCCTTGCTCGACAACCGAGGCGGTGAACTGACCGGTCGCCACCGCTTCAACCTGGGCCTTGGCCTGGACAGCCCGCTGGGCCTGAACGACGAGCTGCGCCTTTCGCTTAATTCGGTGGTGTTCGACGCGCCCGGCCAGAATGAAGGCGCCAGCCTGTACTACAGCATTCCCCATGGCCGCTGGACCTTCAGGCTCAATGCCAGCCAGATGCGCTACCGAGCACCGATCCCGAACACCCGCTACGCCAGCAGTGGCCGCAGCGAATTCTACGGTGTCAGCGCCGAGCGCGTGCTGTGGCGCAACCAGCAAGGCATGCTCAGCGCCAGCGCCCGCCTGGACCGCAAGCAATTGCTCAACCGCTTCGGCCCCGCCGTACTGGCACTGCAGAGCCCGACCCTGGCGACTGTCGAAGCCGGGCTGAACCTGCTGTGGCTCGAAGGTGGATTGTGGAACGCTTACCTGGGCGTAAGCCAAGGGGTACGCTGGTTCGGCGCCGATCGCCCGTTCGCCCACAAGCAGGCGCCCCGCCCGGACTTCACCAAGTACCGCGCCAACCTGCTGCACCTGCGCCAAGGCCCGGCTCAATGGCCCTGGCGCTGGCAGAGCGAACTGGCCCTGCAATACAGCGCCCATGTGCTGCCCGCCGTCGAACAGATGCAACTGAGCGATCATTCGGCGGTGCGCGGATTCCGCCAGCACAACGTCGCGGGGGCCAGCGCCGGGGCATGGCGCAACACCTTCAGCCAGCCACTGCCCCTGCCGCTGCAGGTACGCCCATCCTTCGGCGTTGACCTTGGCTGGGCCCGTTATGCGCGCACCAGCCCGTCGCAGCGCCTGGTCGGCGCCTCGGCTGGCGTCGAGTTGAACCTGCCGCACAGTACGGTGCGCCTGGACTACCAACGCGCACTGCATGCCAGCGATCGCCCGCGCAAATCGCTGGAGCAAGGCTTCTGGGTCGCGCAATGGTCCCTCGCCCTCTGACCGACAAGCGAGCTACCACCTGAGCCGGCGCTGCCCGACCGTGTCTTCGGGCCCCAGCCATTGCACGCCGCGCAGCACCGGCGTCAAAACGGCATCGGCCTGCAACACGAAATCGACCTGCGCTTGCCGGGCCGCGAGGTCGGCGTCCAGGCTCATCTGGTGCTGGCCTTGACGAACCAGGCCAGCGCTCAACCGCCAGCCCTGACGGCAGGCCATCGCCAGCGAGCCCTGCCCCAGCTCCAGCGACCAGGGCGCGTTCAAAGCCAGGTCGGCGACGGTGATGCTGCCTGCGGCGGCTCGACAATGTTGCCCCGAGCCTTGCAGCTTGATGCTGCCCTGCCATTGCCCGGCCAGGCGATAGTCACCGAAGACGCTTGGCTGTGCGCCCAGTGCCTTAAGGTCGGCCTGCCAACGCCACGGCCAACCGCTCAGCCGGCCTTGCCAGCCCTGCCCCTGGAAGCCCAGGCGCACCTGCAGGTCGCGCTGCCATGGACGCCATGTCCATTGCACGGGTCCCACCGGTCCGAGCTGGGCAAACTGCCCTTGCCACAGGCTGCCGTTCACCCCCTCCGCCGGTAACCCGAGTCCCGCCACCAGCCAACGCACCGGCAGTTCTGCCACCAGGGTCAGCCAGAACACCAGACCCATCCAAAGGTACGCCCGCCGGTTCATGGTCGAAGCCGCACAGTAAAACGCAGCCCCTCGGTATTTCGCTCCAGCCCCCATTGCAACGGCTGCGCGCCGTCATCGCGCAGGGTCTGCAACCAGCCCTGCAGGGCTTGGGCATCGACCACCTTGCCGCGCAGCAGCCAGCCTTGATCCTCGGACTGCACCTCGGCCAATTCGATATGCCGGGTCTGGGCCGATTGGTGCAACGCTTCAAGGGTCAGCGCAGGCTGGCGCGGCTGTGCCGCAAGCGATTCGGCCAGTGCCTGCCATTGCCGCTGTTCCTGCCACAAGGCCATGCCCTCGCGCAGCGCCAGCAACCCCAGCAACAGCGCGACGACACCCCAGGCCAGCGCTAGCCGATGCTGTCGCATCCATTCACGGCTCATGCGGCGCTCCCCAGGTCGAACACCACGCGGCGCGCCTCGTCTTCCACCTGGACCTGCACGCCGGCTGCCGTGGCCATTTCCTGCCAGGGTGCCTCTGCACCCTCTCCGACCAGCTCAAGGTGCCAACGCTGGCCATCGAAGCGCACCACTTGCAGGCGCCAGCCGGGATGATCGTTCAACCATCCATGGACTTGCGCCTGCAACGCCTCGAGCTGGCGCAGGCGCACCTGGCGTTCACGCGCCTCGTCCTGCAGTTGCGTCAACACCCGCGCCGCCTGGCGAGGCGTCGGTTGAAGGCCGGTCACGGCCTGCACCTGGGCGCGATAGAGCTGGGCCTGGCGCCACTGTTGCGCGCTCCACAGCCCGCCCCACGCCAACATCAACGCCAGGCAGGCAATTGCCAGGCGCGCCTGCCCTTTTGCCAGGCGCAGGCCTTGGCGGGGGCGGCGGGCTTCGAACAAGCTAGGCAAGCCATCGAGCGGGGCAAGCACACCAGGCCAATCGCCATCGATGCCCTCGACCTCGCCAGGCAGCCAGGCGAGCGCGGGAGGCGGGCCAAGACCCTGCGGCCAGGCCAGCCAGTGGGTCTGGCCCTTGTACAGGCTCATCGCTCCTCGTCGCCAATGCCAGGCCGCTTCTGCTGCACAGTCGGGCAGCAACTGGAACTCAGCCCAGCAACATTCCACGGCCAAGCCCCAGGCGGCGCACTGCCCACGCCACTCGCTCAACCGGTCCCGCGCCACCACCAGCAGGCGCAACTGCCCTGCGTGGCGCCAGATACAAGCACACAGCACGTCATCGTCGCCTTGCAGCAAGCGATCCTCGAGCAGCAAGGGCCATTCCTCGCGTTTCAGCCCAGGCGGCGCGGGCAGCTGGAAATGACTGCAATGTTCACCGGGGACGATCAGGGCAACCCGCGCCCCGAGCCCCGCCGGAGGTTCGCCATGCCCCTGGCGCAGTGGACGGCCTTGGCTGACCAACAGCCACTCCCAGACCTCCCCGGGGCGCAGCAGCAGCCAGGGTTGTGCCGGCGCCCGCCGGCGCCATTCAAGCTTCATGCGCGCCCCCAGGGCAGAACGAAGGTACAGGTATAAGGTGCTCCATCACGCACTAGCTCCACGCGCACGCCCCTACCGGGGTGCGCTGGTTGATCGGAAGGCCAGGCGAGCCAATGGCCGGCCTGGTGGTAGAGAACATTCATCGCGCTGACCCGCTCCAGCCGTTCACGTAGCACCCAAACCGGTGCCGCGGCGGCATACAGGTCGGCCGAGGTTTCCAGCAGCAGCCGTTGTTCACGCGGCTCGAAGCGCAAGCGCTGGCGCTGCAGGCGCGATCCCCCTTCGGCCTGCGGCCAGGCGGCGGCGGCCACCCACAGCAGTTGCTGGCGGTCGGGCTGCCAGTCGAGCCAGCGCGTCGCCAACGGCAAACGCTGCTCGTACAGGCGGCGCAGCACCGGGCTGTCGAAGCGCCGCTCCAAGGCCAGGCAAAAATCCACTACGCCGGTTTCGCTCACCTGTTCATCGAGCCGCTCGCGCACCTTCAGCCAGCCGTTGACCAGCGCCGACAGCATCACCCCAAGCAAGGCCGTGAGGGCCAGGGCCACCAGCAGTTCGATCAGGGTCATGCCCGCCTGGCGCCGTTTCATGGCCGCTCCAGAAACACCGTGAACTGCCCCAGCGGCAGGCGCTGGTCACGATCGGCATGCAACAGCAGTTCGCCACGGCGCAGGTCGCGCACACCGGTGCGGCGCAACTGCAACTGCCAATGACAGGCCTGCCCGCCCTCCATCAGCACGCCGTTGTCCTGGTTGGTCGCAGGCCAATACTGCTCGACCACGAAGCGCGCCTGCAGCTCACGGGCGCACAGCAGGCCCAGGCGATGCTGCTGCACGGTGTCCTGCACCGCCAGGCGTTGGCGCAGGACCTGGCTGGTGATCACCGCGAGGACGGCGGCGATGCCCAGGGCCACGCTCACCTCCAACAGGGTGAAGCCGCGTTGCCGGTGCTTCATGGCATCGCGCTCACGCGCAACTGCCCGCCGCGGTCCCAGTCCCAGCGCTGACCGCCCTCGGCCCAGTGCCAGCGCACAGTGCCCGGACGTGACCAGCCATCGGGGGTGAACAGCAGCGCTGGCGCCTGGCTCGCTGGCCAGTCCGGCCGCAAGCCCTTGGGCCAATCACCCAGTGCCACGCTTTCCACCTGCCAGTGCTCGCCTTGCCGACGGACGAACTCGGGGCGTTGACCGTTCCAGCGCAGCCCGCGCAACTGCCCGGCATGGCGCGCCAGGTCGGCCTGGGCCACGGTGGTGGCGGCCAGGCGATCGAGCGCCTGGTCGATGCTGCTTCTGCCGCTGTCAAGCCAGGCCACGGCCATGCTGGTCATCAAGGCGGCGATGGCCAGCACCACCAGCAGTTCGAGCAGGCTGAAGCCGCGCTGGAGGGAGTGGGCCATAGGCTTGATCAACTTAAAGCGCCCAGTTGCCCAGGTCGGCATCCAGCCCTTCGCCGCCCGGCACGCCATCGGCGCCCAGCGAATACACATCGACCCGACCGTGCTCGCCGGGCATGCGGTACTGGTACGGGGTGCCCCATGGGTCTTCCGGCAGGCGGCGGATATAGCCGTCACTGCGCCAGCTGCGCGGCAGCGGTTCCTGGGCCGGCTTCTTCGCCAGCGCCGCCAGGCCCTGTTCGGTGCTGGGGAAGCGCAGGTTGTCCAGGCGGTACATGTCCAGCGCCTGTTCCAGGGTCGCGAGGTCGGCCATGACTTTCTGCTTCATGGCCTTGTCCTGGTTGCCCAGCACGCTGGGCGCGACCACGGCGATCAGCAGGCCGATGATGAAGATCACCACCATGATTTCCATCAGCGTGAAGCCCCGCTGGCGGTTGCGTCGTCGTTGCATCGAAGTTCTCCTTGTCACAGTTGCAATCCCTGGTTGAGCTGCATGATCGGCAGCAGCACTGCCAGCACGATGAACAGCACCACGGCGCCCATCACCAGGATCATCAGCGGTTCGAACAGCGCCATGGCGGTGTCCACCTGGCGGGCGAAGCCGCGCTCCTGGTCATCGGCCACCCGTTCGAGCATGTCGGCCAGGGTGCCGCTGGCCTCGCCGCTGCCGACCATGTTCACCAGCAGCGGCGGAAATTCCCCGGCGTTGTCCAGCGCCCGGTGCAGGCTGGTGCCGCCCTGCACCTGCTGGCGCACCTGCTCCATGGCTGCGCGGATGCGCCGGTTGCCAACCGTCTCGGTGGCCACCTGCAAGGCTTCGAGCAGGGCCACGCCGCTGCCGCAGAGGATCGCCAGGCTGCGCGCCAGCCGCGCGCTCTCGAGCACTTGCAGCAGCACGCCGATACGCGGCAGGCGCAGCAGCAGGTCGTCGCGGCGCAGGCACCAGTGCGGCTTGCGCAGCAGCCAGCCGCCCAACAGCGCGGCCAGGATCGCCAGTGCCAGCAGATAGGGGCCGGCCTGCACCAGCCCCTGGCTCAAGCCGATCAGTAGCGACGTGATCAAAGGCAGGCTCTGCCCGGAGTGGGCGAACTGCTCGGTGAGCTTGGGCACCACGAAGGTCATCAGGCCGACCACCACGGCCAGCGACACGCCCATCAGCACCGCCGGGTAGATCAGCGCGGTGCGTGCCTTGTGGCGCTGGCGCTGAACCTGTTCGAGATGGTCGGCCAGACGGCTCAGCACCTGGCCAAGGCGCCCGGAGCGCTCCCCGGCCTCGACCAGCGCGCAGTACAAACCAGTGAACGGCGCGCCCTGTCGCGCCAGGCTACGCGCCAGCCCCAGGCCCTCGGCGAGGGAACCGCGCAAGGCCACCAGCACCGCGTGCAAGGCCGGCTGGCGCAGTTGCCGCTCCAGTGTGGCCAGGGCATCGACCAGGGGGATGCCAGCGCCAACCAAGGTCGCCAATTGGCGGGTCAGCTCGCACAGTTGGGCGCGGGTCAGGCGCTGACGACGGGGCTGGGCGCTGTCGTGGCGTTGCAAGTGCCGGGTGAACAGCCCCTGCTCGCGCAGCAATTGCCGCGCATGGCGCTCGTTGTCGGCCTGCACGCTGGCCTTGTGTGCCTTGCCGGCAAGATCCACGGCCTGGTAGCGATAGGTCGGCATGCTCAGCCCTGCACCACGCGCAACACTTCGGCCAGGCTGGTCTCGCCACGGGCCAGGCAATCGCGGGCCTCAGCCACCAGGCTCTGCCGGCGGCCATCCAGGTAGGCCTGCATGGCCAGTTCGCTCTCGCCGTCGTAGAGCAAGGCAACCAGCCCGGCATCCAGCTCGATGAACTCGTACAGCCCCAGCCGGCCGACATAGCCGCTGCCCTGACATTGCTCGCAGCCGACCGGGTGAAAGCTTTCACGCAGGCTGCCCAGCTCAGGCCACAGTTCACGCTCGGCGCTTTGCAGCGGCTGCGCCACCGCGCAGGTGCACAGGCGCCGCACCAGGCGCTGGGCCAGCACCCCGCGCAGGCACGAGGCAATCAGGAACGGTTCGATGCCCATGTCGCGCAGGCGGGTCACCGCGCCCACGGCACTGTTGGTGTGCAGGGTCGACAGCACCAGGTGCCCGGTGAGGCTGGCCTGCACGGCGATCTGCGCGGTCTCCTGGTCGCGGATCTCGCCCAGCATGATCACGTCCGGGTCCTGGCGCAGGATGGCGCGCAAGCCACTGGCGAAGGTCAGCCCGGCACGCGGGTTGATGGCGGTCTGGCCGATGCCGGCGATGGCGTATTCCACCGGGTCCTCGACGGTGAGGATATTGCGGCTGCCGTCATTCAGGCTGTTGAGGCTGGCGTACAGCGTGGTGGTCTTGCCCGAACCGGTGGGGCCGGTGGACAGCACGATGCCATTGGGCCGCGCCAGGCAACCGCGCAAGCCACCCAGCACTGCGGCAGGCATGCCCAGGTTGTCCAGCGCCAGCAGGCTGGCCTGCTTGTCGAGCACGCGCATCACCACCCGCTCGCCATGGATGCCGGGCAAGGTCGAGACCCGCACATCCACCTCGCGCCCGGCGGCGCGCAGGGTGATACGGCCATCCTGGGGCTGGCGCTTCTCGGCGATATCGAGCCGCGCCATGACCTTGATCCGCGACACCAGCATCGCCGACAACGCCCGTGGCGGGCGCAGTACCTCGCGCAGGTGGCCGTCGATGCGCAGGCGCACCACCAGGCTCTGCTCGAAGGTCTCGATATGGATGTCAGAGGCGCGCAGGCGCAGGGCCTGGCCGAACAGGCCATTGATCAGGCGAATCACCGGGGCTTCGTCGTCGCTCTCCAGCAGGTCCTCGATGCGCGGCATCTCGCTCATCAGGCTGTCCAGGTCGACCTGCTCGCCGATGCCTTCGATCAAGGCCTGGTTCGCCGCCTCGCCGGCCTGGTAGAGCTGGCCGAGGCGCTCGTCGAAGCTCGCGCTGTCGAGCTGCTCGACGCCCACCGGCTGGCCATGCACGCGCAGCAGTTCCTGCAACTGGTCACTCTCGGCGTCGCCGCGCAGCCACAGCTGCCAGCCGTTTTCACCCGGTGCCATGGCCACCCCGCTCTGCCGTGCCAGGCGATAGGGCAGCATCACCAGTCACCGCCTTCAAGGCGTGCCCGGCTGGAGGGAAACACCTGCAGGAGCGGCAGGCCCTCGGCCAGGGCAGGCAGCTTGAGCGCAGTGTTCTGCTGCAGGCTCCGGTACTTCTGCTGGCTGATCCCGGCCAGACTCTCGCCGTCACGCAGGATGCGCGGGCGGATGAACACCATCAGGTTCTGCTTGGTGTTCTTGCTGGCGTCGGAACGGAACAGCCGGCCCAGGTAGGGAATATCGCCGAGCAGCGGCACGCGCTGGTTGCTGGTGGCCATTTCGTCGCTGATCAGCCCGCCGAGGATCACCAGGCCGTTGTCTTCGACCATGACCTTGGTCTTGATCTCGCGCTTGTTGGTGATCACGTCACTGGCGGCGCTGGAGTCGGCGATCGACGACACCTCCTGGACGATGTCCAGGCGCACGCTGTCGTCGATGCTGATCTGCGGCTTGATGCGCAGCTTCACCCCGACTTCCTTGCGCTCGATGGTCTGGTAGGGGTTGGCGTTGTTCTGGGTGACGGAGCCGGTGACGAACGGCACCTCCTGGCCCACCAGGATCGACGCCTCGGCGTTGTCCAGGGTCAGCAAGGTCGGTGTGGACAGCAGGTTGAAACCGCTCTTGCCCTTCAGCGCGTTGACCAGCATGGCGAAGTTGAAGCCACCACCGATATGGCCGATGCCGGCGGTGGCGCCAGTGGTAGCCGACAGCAGCTTGCCGAGTTTCTCGTTGTCGCCACTGCTGGCGGCCCCGGCGATGCTGGCGATGTTCACCCCGTTGCCGCCAAAGTTGACGATGCCGGCGCCGAACTTCTCATCTGCGAACAGCCACTGCACGCCCAGTTCCTGGGCGCTGCTGTCGGAAACCTCGGCGATGATCGCCTCGACCACCACCTGCGCCCGGCGAATGTCCAACTGCTCGACGATGCTGCGGTAGGCGGCCAGCTCGCTGTCGGGGCCAACCATCACCACGGCGTTGGTGCCTTCCTCGTACTCCAGGCGAATGCCCGAGTCGCTGGCCGCCGGCACGGGCGCATCCTTGCCCTCGCCTTCCGCCGCCGGCACCGTGCCAGCCTGGCTCAGGCCGCGCAGTACCTTGACCACCTCGGCGGCATTGGCGTGACGCAGATAGATGACCTGGGTGTTGCTGCTGCGCAAACTGTCGCTGGGCCGGTCGAGCTGCACCAGCAGCGCCCGCACCCGCTCCCGGCTGTCGGCGCTGCCGCGCACCAGCAGCGCATTGCTGCGCGGGTCGGCAACCACCTGGGCGCTGTCGGCGCCCTGCTCGCGGGCCAGCAGGCGGGTCACCAGGCCAGCGGTGTCGGCGGCGCTGGCATGCTTGAGCGGCATCACCTGCAACGGCTCGTCGCTGACCTGGTCGAGCTGGCGCAGCAGGCTGTCGATGCGCTCCAGGTTACTGCGCCAGTCGGTGACCACCAGCAGGTTTGCCGCCGGATACGGGGTGATCACCCCGACCCGTGGGTCGATCAGCGGCTTGAGAATGCCGAGCATCTGCTCGCTGGCGGCGTTGCGCACATTGAACACGCGGGTGGCCACGCCGTCGCTGCCTTCGGCCTTCTTGCCCGCGGTTTCCACCGGCACCGGCTCCAGGCGCGCGGCCTGGTCGGGCACGATCTTCACGCTGCCGTTGGGCAGGTCCACGGCGGCGAAGCCCTGGGCGCGCAGCTGGGCAAGGAAGATGTCGTAGATGGCGTCGGCGTCGTGGCGATCGACCGTGCGCACAGTGACCTTGCCCTGCACCCGGGGGTCGACGATGAAGGTGGTGCCGGTGATACGCGACACGCTGTCGATGAACTCGCCGAGCTCGGTATCGACGAAGTTCACCTCGTACAGCGGCGTGCCGTCGTCGGCGAAGACTTCCGCCTCTTCGGCCCGGGCCAGGGACATGCCGAGCATCAGCAGCCCGGCCAGACAGTACCTTGCGATCATCATTCATCCTTGGCGCTTGAAGCCGGTCACGGCGGGGCGTGGTGGCCAGGGCAGGCGCTCGCGCCGCCCGTTGTTGTCGAAGATCAGGCCATCGGCGTCGATGTCCTGCAGTACGATGCCCGGGGCCAGGCGCTGGCCACGGCCGAGGGTGCGCACCTGTTGGCCATGGCGCAGTACCACCACGCTGGCCGACAGCGGCTGGGCCTTGAGCCCGCCCAGGTAGGCCAGGGGCAGGCGGGTCAGCGGAATACGGCCGTCGTCCACCGGCGCTTGCCAATGCTCGGCCAGCAAGCCCGGCAACGGCGCCAGCGCCGACACCGGCGCACTGGCAGGTTGCGGCTGGCGGCTGAGCAGCAGCACGCACTGCGCCGCCAGCCAACCGGCGAGAGTCAGCAACGCGAAGCTGAAAACACGCGAGATCACGCGGCCACCTGTTGCGGGTGCCAGCCAGGGTGGCCCTGCACGTAGCGCACGGCCGGCAGTTGCAAGGGTGCCAGGGCCCAGCCCGGCGCCTGGCGGGTCAGCCAGGCTTCGAGGGTCTGCCACAAGGGCGCGCCGGCCTGGGCATCGAAGTGCAGGCCAAAGGTGCGGCACAGGCCCTCGACGGGTTGCAGGCCGATGATGCGCTTGCCGTTGGGGCTGTAGCTGACCTGCCAGTCCTGGCTTTGCCAGCGCGGCAGGTCCTGACTGTTGTCCAGCAGCAACGGGTCGCCGAACAGTTGCTCGGCGGCGTTTTCCAGCACCTGCTCGACCTGGCGCGCCGGGGCCTCCACCACCGGAGCGGGATAGCCGCCAGTCAGGCTGATCAGATGCTCGCGGGTGATCGCTTCACCGGCTTGCAGAGGGTAGTCGTAACGCAGACCGGGCAGCAGCACCGGCATGCTCGAATCGTCGGCCAAGGCCTGGTGCAGCAGGCGGTCCCAACTGCCGCCACGGGTATCGCGGCGCCACAATGTTTCTGGGGCACGGGCCAGCGGCTGGTCGAGCCAGGCGGCATGGCCGCTACGCTGGCGTTGCAACTCGCCGCGCAACTGGTTGGCGCGGGCCAGGGTCTGGGGGGCGAGGCTGTGCTCGAAGGCCGGGAAGAACCGCGCCTCGAACTGCCATTGGCCGCCTGCCTGGCGGCAGCGCAGGCGAAACGCGCCACTGGCCCGGCAACCGGCGAACAGCACCGGTACCCGGCGGCCGCTGGCCTGGGTGGCCTGCACCGGCGCCGGCCACAGGTCCTGGCCACGGGCGCACAACAGCACATCCACCTCGGGTATGCGCTCGGCCAACCACAAGCCCGGGCCGGTGCCGACATCTGCCAGCGCCACCACCAAGTCCGCCTCGCGCCGGGCTTGCTGGAAGCTCGGTTGCAAGGCTTGGTACCACTGTTTAAGGGAGGCTTTCTGATCCTGTGCATAAGGATCGGTGACGCCGACCACTGCAATGCGCACACCACCACGCTGGAACACCTGCAGCCCCTTGACGCCCAGGGCCTTGGCCTGGGCATCGGCCAGGGCCTTGGCCTGGGCATCGGCCAGGCCGGCACCCAGGGTAATAGAGGAGGACTGGCGATAGAGTCCGGCACTGCGCTGTGGCCACAGCACGCGTTCATCGCTGCTGACCCGCACCTCGCTGCCCAGCAGTTGGCTGCCCTGGACACCGCTTTCGCCCTGGGTGAGGTAGGCCAGGCCACTGCCGTTCCAGCATTGGCCGTTCTCCAGGGTCAGGCATTGTTCGCTGCCGGCCTCGCGCCGCAGCTGTTCGAGCAGCGCGGCCAATACTGCATAGCCTCCAGTCTGGGCCTGGCCGGCAAGGCCGGCATCGAGCAACGGCGCCAGCTCAAGCTGCCCGGCACTCGCATTCGGCCCGCTCATCCACGGGGCACGCCCCAGGTGGCTGACCGGGCCGAGGCGCGTGGCCGGTACCACGGCCTGGCCCGGCTGGCGGGCATCGAGGGTATCGGCGACATACAGCAGGTCCAGCGCGCGGTCGCCAGCGCCACCGGGCATGGGCAGGGCCGAACAGGCGCCGAGCAACGGTGCCAGGGCACCGACACCCATCCAGCTGATCACTTCGCGCCTGCTCGCCATCGACTCCGCCATCCCTGTTCACGTAGGGCTCCGGATATTGCGGCGCTTGCGTGACAGTTTGATGGCAGAAAACCGACTTTAATTCCAAAACAGCGCAGGTTAACGCTTTAGTAATAGCGGTGAGTTTTAAAGGCTGTTTAACAAATCTGACAAACAATCATCATACTTGCCCTCTACATTCGCGGTTTCCTTCAACTCAGCCAAAAAAGGACACCCTGATGAGTCGAGATACCGGCGATAACCTGGACCGCAACCAGAGCGGCAACCTGCCGATGGCCAGTGTCATGGACACCTACCTGAGCCGTCGCTCCGTGGTGCGCGGCAGCCTCGGCGCGGCCATCGCCATGATCGCCGGTGCCGGCCTGACCGGTTGCTTCGACAGCGGTGGCGGCTCGGATCACGACGATCCAGCGCCGCAGCCGGAGAAGCCCAAACTCAAGCTGGGCTTCAACTCCATCGCCGGCTCGCGCACCGACGCCTGCGTGGTCGCCGCCGGCTACAGCGCCTACGTGCTGGCCCCTTGGGGCACGCCGTTGAACGCCACCGCCAACCCATGGAAGGCCGACGGCAGCAACACCTCCACCGACCAGGCCAACGCCATGGGCATGCACCATGACGGCATGCACTTCTTCCCCATCAACGGCAGCTCCAGTGATGGCCTGCTGGCGATCAACTTCGAATACATCGACACCGCCGCCCTGCACCCGGCCGGACCCACCACCGTCGCAGGCAAACGCCCGGTCGAAGAGGTGCGCAAGGAGATCAACGCCCATGGCGCCGGCGTGGTGCGCATCAGCAAGGTCGCCGGGCGCTGGCAGGTGGTCGACAACGACCCGCTCAATCGCCGCTTCACCACCGTCTCGCTGATGGATATCGCAGGCCCCATGCGTGGCACCGACCACGTCAAGACCAAGTTTTCACCCACCGGCACCCAGTGCCGCGGCACCAACAACAACTGCGGCAACGGCTACACCCCGTGGGGCACCTACCTGACCTGCGAGGAGAACTGGCCCGGCATCTTCGTCAACAAGGGTGTGCGCCCGGCCGACCAGGTGCGGATCGGCGTCTCTTCGAGCAGTGGCCAGTACAAGTGGGAAACAGCGGCTGGTGATGCCAGCGAAGTGGCCGGCGAATTCGCCCGCTTCAACATCACCCCCAGCGGCGCCAGCGCCACCGATGACTTCCGCAACGAAGCCAGCACCTACGGCTACATCGTCGAGATCGACCCGTACACCAACAACACCCTGGCGGTGAAGCGCACCGCCCTGGGCCGCTTCCGCCATGAAGGCTGCTGCCCAGGCCTGCCGGTGGCCGGCAAGCCGCTGGTCTGGTACACCGGCGACGACTCCAACAACGAGTACCTGTACAAGTTCGTCTCCGACGCCCTGTGGGACCCGGCCGACGCCAACCCAGCCGACCGTTTGGCCACCGGCGCCAAGTACATGGACAAGGGCAAGCTGTATGTCGCCCGCTTTGATGCCAACGGCACCGGCGCGTGGCTGCTGCTCGACGTGGCCACCCCGACCACCGCCGGCAGCACCCTGGGCGCGCAGTTCGGCGACCTGCCGGGCATCATCCTCAACACCCGTGGCGCTGCCGACGCCGTGGGCGCCACGCCCATGGACCGCCCTGAGTGGACCGCCGTCAACCCGCTCAACGGCGACGTCTACCTGACCCTCACCAACAACAGCGCGCGCACCGCGGCCAAGGTCGACGCGGCCAACCCACGCGGGCCGAACCGCCACGGCCACATCATCCGCTGGCATGACAGCGACGACCACAAGACCTTCACCTGGGACATCTTCGTGTTCGGCGCCAACGCCGCCGGTGCGCCGGACATCAACCGCTCGGGCCTGACCGAACTGAACCAGTTCGCCAGCCCCGACGGCATGAGCTTCGATAGCCGCGGCGTGCTGTGGTTCGAGACCGACAACGGCGAAGCCACCCTGACCAGCTACACCAACGACCAGGTGCTGGCAGTGATCCCCACCGACCTGGTGGACGCCAACGGCAAGCAGGTCCCGGTCAACGCCACCAACCAGGTGGACCTGCGCCGCTTCTTCGTCGGGCCGAATGGCTGCGAGGTGACGGGGATTGCCTTCACCCCGGACAACAAGACCATGTTCGTCAACATCCAGCACCCGGACAACTGGCCGAGCACCGACAAGGCCACCGACGTCACGCCGGCCGGCACCCCGGTGCGGCCACGGGCTTCGACGGTGGTGATCCAGCGTAACGATGGCGGAGAGATCGGCACCGTCTGATCGATCAGCTTTCACCTCAATCGCGGGACAAGTCGCATCGGCGCACCGATGCGACTTGTCCCGCGATTTTGTTCTACCAGGCCACCGCCTCCCTGCCCCTGACCCGCACCTGCTGCGCCGGCACCCGCGCATGCCATTGCACCACGCCCAGCGCCTCGATCTGGAACTGGCTGCGTAGCGTGCGCCCCTCTTCCTCGAACGACAGTTGCAGGACGAAATGGCCGCTGTTGAGCAGCAACCCTTCGCTTAGCCGGGCGAAGGTCTCGTCATCCACCGCCCCCAGCGCCTGGCGCAACGCCGCGGCATCGACATACCCGGCCGCCGGGCGGCCACTGATCACGCGGCTGAGCATCGAACGGGAGAACCGCCCTTCATACATCGCCTCCAGCAACGGCAGGTGCTCCAACCCAAGGGCATTGGCATTGAGCCGCCAGCCGCTGGTCGACGGCAGCGCGCAGAGCATTCGATAGCGGCCTTGCCGAGCACTGTCCGGCTCCAGCAGCAGGTTCAGTTCACTGGTGTCGAGCATGGGCTGGTTGGCCGCCAGCCGCGGTGGTTGCTGGCGCAGGTACTGGGCGCTCTCGGCGCCCTGCAGGCGGGCATCGCTATCGGCGTCCAGCCAGTCGGCCAGGGTATCGACCAGCCGTTCGGCAGCCATGTCATCGCCCAACAGCTGGCGCAACTGGCGCTCGGCCCGTGGGCCATCCTCCCCCAGCAGGGCGTTGACGTTGAAGCAGCTGTGCTGGTCGATCACCCGCAACTGCGCCTTGCCGGCACCAAAGTCGTAGGTCAGCGGCTGCCCGCGCAGGGCCTGCCAGAACAGCGGACTGGCGCGCCAGGCCGGATCACGCAAGGCCTGGGAGGCGTAGGCCAGTCCCGCCTGCTCCATGGCCCGTACCTGCACCCGCTGGTGCAACAGGCGCACCGCGTCCACCTGGCGCCGGCCATCCTCCACCAGCCAGGCCAGCCCCGCCGCCAGCATCGCCAGCACCACCAGCACCATCAACAGTGCTGCGCCCCGTTGTCGCCTGCGCCCCATCCCTGTCTTCCCGTGGCTGCTGAAAAGCGCCAGTCAACACGCCGGTTGTTGCAGGCAGATGGCAGTCATGTGCCCGTCATCTGCGCAGGGCAGGATTGGCCTTCCTTTTTCTTTGACCTGACAGGAGTGGTCTTACATGGGTGGCATCGGAATCTGGCAATTGGTGATCGTGCTGTTGATCGTCTTCCTGCTGTTCGGCACCAAGCGTCTCAAGGGGCTGGGCGGTGATGTGGGCGAGGCGATCCAGGGCTTTCGCAAGTCCATGGGCGGTACTGCTGACAACACTGTCGAGCAGCCCCCGCAAGTGCTGAACAATCAGCCGGTGCAGCAGACACAAACGGATCGTCAGGCCTGATGTTCGAGATCGGCTTCACCGAACTGCTGTTGGTGGGCATCGTCGCCCTGCTGGTGCTCGGCCCCGAGCGCCTGCCGGTGGCGGCGCGGACCCTGGGCCGTGGGCTGGGCCAGGCCCGTCGGGCACTGAATGCGTTGAAGGCGCAGGTGGAACGGGAGATCGACATGCCCGCCCTGGATGCCGCGCCGTTGCAGCGCCTGGAGCAGGATCTGCGCCAGGGCATCCAGCTCGACGCGACGCCGGCCAATGACCCGACACCCGTCGCCCATGCCAAGGAGAGCGCTTGATGTCCCTCGCTCTCGACCAGGCGGCGCGCATGCCGCTGACCGATCATCTGCGCGACCTGCGCAAGCGCCTGGTGCGCTGCCTGCTAATGATCGCGCTGGTGTTCTGCGGCTTGTTCCCCTTTGCCCAGACGCTGTACACGCACATCTCCGAACCGCTGCGCCGCTACCTGCCCGAAGGCGCCAGCATGATCGCCACCAGCGTCACCTCGCCGTTTCTTGCGCCATTCAAGCTGACGGCGATGTGCGCGCTGTTCGTCGCCATGCCGCTGCTGCTGCACCAGGCCTGGGGCTTCATCGCCCCGGGGCTGTACCGCCGCGAACGGCGTATCGCCCTGCCCCTGCTGGTGTCGAGCATCGTGCTGTTCTATGGCGGCATGGCGTTCGCGTTCTTCCTGGTGTTCCCGATGATGTTCGGTTTCTTCGCCAGTGTGACCCCGGACGGGGTGGCGATGATGACCGACATCGGCCTGTACCTGGACTTCATCCTGGCGCTGTTTTTGGCGTTCGGCCTGGCCTTCGAGATCCCGGTGGCGACCTTCATCGTGGTCTGGGCAGGGCTGACCGACGTCGCCACGCTGCGGCGCAGCCGGCCTTATGTGATCGTCGGCTGCTTCGTGGTGGGGATGATCCTGACGCCGCCGGATGTGTTTTCCCAGACCATGCTGGCGGTGCCGATGTGGGTACTGTTCGAGGTGGGGTTGCTGGCGTGTGGGTTGATGCGCCGGGCGGAGTAAAGCTGTACCGGCCTTATCGCGGGGCAAGCCCGCTCCCACGCCAATCGCACATTTGCACACTCTGCGGGGGAGCGGGCTTGCCCCGCGATAGGGCCATCAGCTCAACCAGAACGGTTCAACCCCACCTCCATGTCATCGATCAGCGCCTTGGCCATGGCGCTGAGGATCCGCGCCGAGCTGCCGGCCAGCAGGTCACCCTCCATTTCCGCCTCGCAAGTCAGGTGGCGGATGCAGCCGAGCAGCACCGACAACTCGCTGAAAGCGTCCTCGAAGGAAACACCCGGTTCGACCTTGAACAGGTCCAGGCAGACCGTGCGACCTGCAGTATGTCCGCGAGTCATGGTCGCAGCTCCGGTTTGTGTTCGAGCAGGGCGCAGGCCAGTTGGCCGAGGTAGTCGCTGGCTGTGAACAGACGGTCCTGAACTTCACCGGGTTCGGTCTGGAAGTAGATATCGAGGACATCGGAAATGGCAGTGGCTACCTCGACGGCGGCGGCCATCGCCTCCTCGCGGGCGAGCGTGGGACGGATACTGATGAAGGGTGCGAGACGGGGTGGGTCAGGTACGCGTTTTTTCATTGGGAAGTTCCTTCGTGATTAACAGGAACCGCCACTTGATCGTTCTCACATGATTGGGTGGCAGCCGTACACGGAGTGAGAACCCGGTCACGAAGAAAACCGGTCAGGCAGAACCTGCCCGCGCACGGCTGCCATAGCAGAGCGGCGTTCTTCGTGATGCGGGTTCTCACACCCTGTCACCACAATGTGGCGACCCGGTGAAGTTATCCCTGGGGTCTTTCCCCGACAACGCGCCAGCTTCCGGCAAGCACGTAGGATAGTTCCCAAGCTTTTCCGGTTGAAGCATTTGGTTTCAAGTTCGGAAATGTCCGACAGGAGATTTGGAGGACGGGGCGTTCATCGATAGGCGCCAAATCTCTATCGATATTCATCCCCATCGACACACTAATACAGACCAGTGGTATTGACCTGGTATTAAAGTGGTATTAATTTTCATCCCACAACAATACCGGACACCGCCCATGCGTCCTCTAACCGCTTTGCGCCCCGACGACACCAGTGCCACCCCGCTCTACCTGCAGCTGGCACGCAACCTGGAGCAGGCCATCCATGCCGGCCAGTGGACCGCCGACCAGGCGCTGCCCTCGGAGCGCACCCTCAGCGAAACCCTGGACATCTCCCGGGTCACAGCGCGCAAGGCCCTGGAAGTCCTGCTCGAACAAGGCCTGATCCAGCGCATCCAGGGCTCCGGCACCTTCATCACGCCACGCCTCGAACAACCCCTGTCGCGCCTGTCGAGCTTCAGCGAAATGCTGCGCATGAAAGGCTTCGTGCCCAGCTCGCAGTGGCTGGAGCGCAGCATCGGCACGCCGAGCAGCGACGAACTGATCCGCCTCGGCCTGTCGCCCACCGACCAGGTGGCCCACCTCAAGCGCCTGCGCAAGGCCGACGACATCGTCATGGCGGTGGAGGTCAGCACCCTGCCCGCCCGCCTGCTCGGCGACCCGCAGGCCATCGGCGATTCGCTGTACCAGCACCTCGACCAGCTCGGCCGCCCGGTGGTGCGCGCCCTGCAGCATATCCGCGCGATCAACGCCAGCGACGAACTGGCCGCCCAGGTGGGCATCGCACCCGGCACCGCCATGCTGCTGATGACCCGGATCGGCTACCTCGACGACAACACCGCCATCGAACTGACCGACACCTACTGCCGCAACGACTACTACGACTTCGTCGCCGAACTGCGACGCTGACCGGAGCCCCCATGGACATCGCCAACATCCTCACCCCCGACGGCTGGGTGCGCGGACAACTGCACCTCGAAAACGGCCGCATCCGGGCCATCGAGGGTACGCCGTGCGACCCGCAGACCAACGACCTGCCGTATCTGCTGCCCGGGTTCATCGACCTGCACGTGCACGGTGGTGGGGGCAGCGACATCATGCAGGGCGGCGACGCCTTCGCCACCATCGCCCGTACCCACCGGCGTTTCGGCACCACTTCGCTGCTGGCCACCACCATGACCGCGCCCCGCGAGGAGCTGACCCGCGTGCTCGCCGAACTGGGCGAGCACCTCAAGCAGCCGCGCCAGGGCGCGCGCATTCTCGGCGTTCATCTGGAAGGCCCATATATCAACCCCGGCAAGCTCGGCGCCCAGCCGAACTTCGCCCACCAGGCGCTGCTCGACGAAGTCGAGGAGTACCTGGCCCTGGCGCCGATCAAGGTCATCACCATCGCCCCGGAAATCGCCGGGCACCTGCCGCTGATCCAGGCCTTGAGCCAGCGCGGCATCCGCCTGCAGATCGGCCACACCCTGGGCAGCTACGAGGAAGGCGTGGCGGCCTTGGAGGCCGGCGCCAGCAGCTTCACCCACCTGTACAACGCCATGAGCCCGCTGCACCACCGCGAGCCGGGCATCGTTGGCGCGGCCCTGGCCCACGCCCGCTACGCCGAGCTGATCCCCGACCTGCTGCACGTGCACCCTGGGGCGATCAAGGTGGCCCTGCGCGCGATCCCGTGCCTGTACTGCGTCACCGACTCCACCGCCGCCGCCGGCATGCCCGACGGCGAATACCGCCTGGGCAGCCACACCGTGACCAAGTGCCTGGGCGGCGTGCGCCTGCCCGACGGCACCCTGGCCGGCAGCACCCTGACCATGGACCAGGCCCTGCGCAACCTGGTGAAGATCGGCCTGCCCCTGGCCGAGGCCTCCGCGCGCCTGTCCCGCTACCCCGCCGATTACCTCGGCATCGCCGACCGTGGCCGCCTGCAACCGGGCGCCTGGGCCGACACGGTGCTGCTCGATCGCCAACTGAACCTGACCGCCGTGATGGTCGAAGGAGAAACCGCATGAGCTCAAGGATGCTCGAAGAAGCTCGTAGCTGCGCCGATGTCGTCGAACGACAGAACCAGGTACTGGACCCGCGCCTGGAAACCCTGAGCGAACAACTGCGCCGGCTCGACCCGCAGGTGGCGCTGACCGTGGCCCGGGGCAGTTCGGACCACGCCGCCAGTTACTTCGCCTATGTCGCCATGCAGCAGCTCGGCCTGCCAGTGGCCTCGCTGCCGATGTCGGTGGTGACCTTGCAGCAGGCGCCGCTGCGGGTACGCGGCCAGGTGGCGCTGGGCTTCTCGCAGTCGGGGCAGAGCCCGGACCTGGTCGACAGCCTGCGTCGCCTGAACCAGTGCGGCGCGACTACCGTATCGCTGGTCAATGCGGAGGGCTCGCCGCTGGAACAGGCCTGCCAGCATCACTTGCCGCTGGGCGCCGGCCCCGAACTATCGGTGGCGGCGACCAAGAGCTTCGTCGCCACCCTGAGCGCCAGCGCCCGCCTGGTCGCCCATTGGGGCCAGGACCGCGCCCTGCTGGCAGCCGGGCTTGCCCTGCCCGCGCAATTGCGTGAAGCCGCCGCCCAGGATTGGAGCCCGGCCCTCGATACCTTGCGCGATGCCGAACGGCTGATGGTGATCGGCCGTGGCGCCGGCTTTGCCATCGCCCAGGAAGCGGCCCTCAAGCTCAAGGAAACCTCGGTGATCCAGGCCGAGGCCTTCAGCAGCGCCGAGGTGCGCCACGGCCCCATGGCGCTGATCGACGCCCAGTACCCGCTGCTGGTGTTCGCCCCGCGCGGCGTCGAGCAGGCGGGCCTGCTGCAACTGGCCGCCGACATGCGCCAGCGCGGCGCCCATGTGCTGCTGGCGGCGCCGGCCGATATCGCCGGGCGCGACCTCACCCTGAGCTGCGCCGAACACCCGGCCCTGGACCCGCTGCTGGCGATCCAGAGCTTCTACGTCATGGCCGCGGCCCTGGCCGAGGCCCGTGGCCTCGACCCCGACCAGCCGCGCCACCTGAGCAAAGTGACCTGCACGCAGTGAAGCCGCGAGGAACAGCGCATGCCCGACAATAACAAGATCATCCTCCATGCCCCGCTCGCCGGGCCGCTGGTGCCGCTGGAGCAGGTGCCGGACCCGGTGTTCAGCAGCGCCACCCTCGGTGACGGCGTCGCCATCGACCCACTCAACGACGTGCTGCACGCCCCGTGTGCCGGCGAGGTGGTGCAACTGGCCCGCACCGGTCACGCGCTGACCCTGCGCGCGGCCAACGGTGCGGAAATCCTCCTGCATATCGGTGTCGACACCGTGCAACTGCAGGGCCGTGGCTTCTCGCCATTGGTGGCGCTGGGCGACCAAGTCCGCCAAGGCCAGCCGCTGGTGCGCTTCGACATGGACCTGGTGGCGCAGCACTGTGTCAGCCTGGTCACCGTGATGCTGATCAGCAATGGCCCTGGCTTTGGCCTGAGGCGACTGGAGGCAGGCACTGCGCAGCTGGGCGCGGCGCTACTGGAGGTCGAGGCCACAGGTCACGAAGCGCAGGCCCGGCCGGTCAGCGATGAAAGCGCGCGCGGTCACGCCCGGGTCGCTCATCACGGCGGCCTGCACGCCCGCCCCGCTGCCTTGCTGCGCCAGACTGCGCAAGGTTTCCAGAGCCATGCCGTGCTGCGCTTCGCCGAGCGCGAGGCCGACCTCGACAGCCTGGTGGCGGTCATGGGCCTGGGCGTTGGCGAAGGTGCCGAAGTCGAACTGATCTGCACCGGGCCAGACAGCCAGGCCGCGCTGCTGGCGTTGACCGCCGCCGTGCAGACAGCCTCGGTCGGTGAGCGCCATGCCGCGCACGCGCCGACCAGCACCGCCATGCCCAAGCCCGCTGCCGGGCCCGGCATGCTTACCGGTGTCTGCGCCGCCCCCGGGCTGGCCCAAGGGCCACTGGCCCGGCTGGACGGGGTCAGCCTGCCGCCCGATAACGGCGACAACGATCCCGCCGCACAGCACCAGGCGTTGAACTCGGCCTTGGCCGAAGTGCGCCACGCCATTGACCGTGATTGGCGCCACCTGCCGCGCGGCCAGGAGGACGCGGCCGCGATCCTCGAGGCCCACCTGGCCTTGCTCGACGATCCGGCCCTGCTCGGCGACGCCCGCCAGCATATCGCCAACGGCGTCGCCGCCAGCCATGCCTGGAGCCGTGCCATCGATGCCCAGTGCCAGATCCTGCGCAGCCTGGGCAACCCGTTGCTGGCCGAGCGCGCCAACGACCTGTACGACCTGCAACAGCGCGTGCTGCGCGCTTTGCTTGGTGAAACCCGGCAACTGCGCCTGCCGCCCTCGGCCATTGTCGTCGCCCATGAACTGACGCCCTCCGACCTGCTGCTACTGGCCCGCCACGAGGTCGCCGGGCTGTGCATGGCCGCCGGCGGCGCCACCTCGCACGTCGCCATCCTTGCCCGCGCCCGCGGCCTGCCGTGCCTGGTGGCCGTGGGCGAAGCGCTGCTGGAGCTGCCCGCCGGCACGCCGCTGGTGCTGGACGCCGACCAGGGCCGCCTGGAAACCGAGGCTGATGCGCAGCGCCTGGCCGAGGTGCAGCGTCATGTGCAACAGCGCCACGAAACCCGCCAACGCCAGCGGGCCGCCGCCCAGCAAAGCGCCCGCACCCGCGATGGCCAAGTGATCGAGGTTGCCGCCAACGTCGCCAGTGCCGAGGAAGCCGCCGAGGCCTTGGCCCAAGGTGCCGACGGCATCGGCCTGCTGCGCAGCGAGTTCCTGTTCATCGACCGCCCCACCGCGCCGGACGAGGCCGAGCAGCGCAGCGCCTACCAGGCCGTGCTCGATGCCATGGCCGAACGCCCGGTGATCATCCGTACCATCGATGTGGGCGGCGACAAGCAGCTCGACTACCTGCCCCTGCCGGCCGAGGCCAACCCGGTGCTGGGCCTGCGCGGCATCCGCCTGGGCCAGGTGCGCCCGGAACTGCTCGACCAGCAGTTGCGCGCGTTGCTGCAAGTCAGCCCGCAACAGCGTTGCCGGATCATGCTGCCGATGGTGACCGAAGTCGACGAGCTGATCGCCATCCGCCAGCGCCTGGACCGGCTGGCCGGCGAGCTGGGCATCGGGCAACGCGCCGAGCTGGGGGTGATGATCGAGGTGCCCGCCGCGGCGCTGCTCGCCGAGCGCCTGGCCGAACATGCCGATTTCTTCTCCATCGGCACCAACGACTTGTCCCAGTACACCCTGGCCATGGACCGCGACCACGCCGGGCTGGCTGCGCGGGTGGATGCCTTGCACCCCGCCCTGCTGCGCCTGATCGAGCTGACCTGCCAGGGCGCGGCGAAGCACGGGCGCTGGGTTGGCGTGTGCGGTGCGCTGGCCTCCGACCCGCTGGCCACGCCGGTGCTGATAGGGCTGGGGGTGGCCGAGCTGTCGGTCAGCGCGCCGCAGATCGGTGAGATCAAGGCGCAGGTGCGCCAGCTCGATGCCGCCGCCTGCCGCCGCTTCAGCCAAGGCCTGCTGGGCTTGTCCAGCGCCGCCGCAGTGCGCCAGGCCTGCCGCGACTTCACCGCCCAGTCCCACGCCCAACCGGCCGCCGCCGCGGCCCTACAACAATAATCGGAGCGCACCATGTACCAGCACTTCATCCAGGGCCTGCAACGGCTCGGCCGCGCCTTGATGCTGCCCATCGCCATCCTGCCCATCGCCGGCCTGCTGCTACGCCTGGGCGACACCGACCTGCTCGACATCGCCCTGGTGCATGACGCAGGGCAAGCGATTTTCGCCAACCTGGCGCTGATCTTCGCCGTCGGCATCGCCGTGGGCTTCGCCCGCGACAACAACGGCACCGCCGGCCTGGCCGGAGCCATCGGCTACCTGGTGCTGGTGGCGACGCTGAAGGTGATCGACCCGAAGATCGACATGGGCATGCTCGCCGGGATCATCTGTGGTCTGCTCGGCGGTGGCCTGTACAACCGCTTCAAGGACATCCAGCTGCCGGACTACCTGGCGTTCTTCGGCGGCCGGCGCTTCGTGCCGATTGCCACCGGGGTGTCGGCGGTGTTCCTCGGGCTGCTGTTCGGCCTGGTCTGGCCGCCGATCCAGGACGGCATCAACAGCCTCGGCCAACTGATGCTGGAGAGCGGCAGCATCGGCGCGTTCTTCTTCGGTGTGCTCAACCGCCTGCTGATCATCACCGGCCTGCACCACATCCTCAACAACCTGGTGTGGTTCGTCTTCGGCAGCTTCCAGGCGGCCAGCGGCCAGGTGGTCACCGGCGACCTGGCGCGCTTCTTCGCCGGCGACCCGAACGCCGGGCAGTTCATGGCCGGCATGTTCCCGGTGATGATCTTCGGCCTGCCCGCCGCGTGCCTGGCCATGTATCGCCACGCCCTGCCGGCCCGGCGCAAGCTGATCGGTGGCGTGCTGCTGTCGATGGCGCTGACCTCGGCGCTGACCGGGGTGACCGAGCCGATCGAGTTCGCCTTCATGTTCCTCGCGCCGCTGCTGTACCTGATCCACGCGCTGCTCACCGGAGTGTCCATGGCGGTCTGCGACCTGCTGGGCATCCGCCTGGGCTTCACCTTCTCCGGCGGCGCCATCGACATGGCCCTGGGCTGGGGGCGCTCCAGCAATGGTTGGCTGGTGTTCCCTGTAGGCCTGCTGTATGCGGTGGTCTACTACTTCGTGTTCGACTTCTGTATCCGCCGCTTCGACCTCAAGACGCCGGGACGCGAGGAGCAACCCGGCAACGAAGCGGCGGCCGGGGCGGAGGTGCCCAGGGCCCGGCGCTATATCGACGCACTGGGCGGCGCGGCCAACCTGCAAGGGGTGGACGCCTGCACCACGCGCCTGCGCCTGGTACTTGCCGATCGCGGCCTGGCCCAAGACCAGGCCTTGAAAGCCCTCGGCGCCATGGCGGTGGTACGGCCTGGCAGCGGCGGCAGCCTCCAAGTGGTGGTGGGGCCGATGGCCGATGCGCTGGCCGATGAGATCCGTGGTGAACTACCCCATGCGCGGGTGACGGCAGCGGTGGCCGAGAAGGCCGCCGTGGTCACCGAGACGGTCGTCGTGGATGAATGGCTGCAGGCCCTGGGCGGGCGCGACAATCTGCTGGAAGCGCAGTGCGTGGCCTCGAGCCGGGTGCGGGTGCAAGTCAGGGATGAGAGCAAGGTGGAACAGGATCACCTGGCCGCCTTGGGATGCCTGGGAGTGAGTCTGCAGGCGGGTGGCGTCTGGCATCTGCTGGTGGGTGGCAAGGCGCCTGCGCTGGGCGCCGCCTTGCAAGGCTGAAAAGCATCGCGGGGCAAGCGCGCTCCCACGAATTTGCTTCGTGAGAGCGCGCTTGCCCCGCGATGTCATTCAACGCTTTCCTAGAAATCGGCCAGCGGCCAGACATCATAGGCAGGCGTTTCATACGGGTGGCTCTGCTTGAGCGCAGCGACCACCTGGGCGATAAGCGCATCAGCCACCACCAGCTCCACCTTCCATTCCTCGACCACCTCGACCTGACCGGTCTGCCCGAGGTACGGCTGGCTGCCGTGCAACGGGCGGAACTGGCCCTGGCCGAGGGTCTGCCAGGCGCAGTGGTCATAGTCGCCAATGCGCCCGCCACCGGCGGCGAACACAGCGGCCTTGACCACTTCGACATGGCTGTCGGGGACGAAGAAGGCGAGCTTGTACACGCCTTAGTTCACCCACACCCGCGCGTTACGGAACATGCGCATCAGGGCCGCGTCTTCCTGCCACTCATCCGGGCGCCAGGAGTTCTGCACGGCGCGGAACATACGCTCCGGGTGCGGCATCATGATGGTCACGCGACCGTCGCGGCTGGTCAGGCCGGTGATCCCGCGCGGCGAACCGTTCGGGTTGGCCGGGTAGGCTTCGGTGACCTTGCCGTGGTTGTCGACGTAGCGCAGGGCCACGCAACCGGACAGGTCGGCTTCCAGCAGTGCCTCTTCGCTGGCGAATTCGGCATGGCCTTCACCGTGGGCGATGGCGATCGGCATGCGCGAACCGGCCATGCCCTGCAGGAAGATCGAGTTGGACTTCTGCACCTCGACCATGGCCACACGGGCTTCGAACTGCTCCGAGCGGTTGCGCACGAAGTGCGGCCAGTACTCGGTGCCCGGGATCAGCTCGTGCAGGTTGGACATCATCTGGCAACCGTTGCACACGCCCAGGGCGAAGCTGTCGGTACGCTCGAAGAAGGCCTGGAAGGCATCGCGGGCACGGGCGTTGAAGAGCGCCGACTTGGCCCAGCCCTCACCGGCACCGAGCACGTCGCCGTAGGAGAAGCCGCCGCAGGCCACCAGGCCCTTGAACGCTTCGAAATCGACACGACCAGACAGGATGTCGCTCATATGCACGTCGACGGCGGCGAAGCCGGCGCGGTCGAAGGCCGCGGCCATCTCGACCTGGCCGTTGACGCCCTGTTCGCGCAGGATCGCCACTTGCGGGCGCACGCCCTTCTTGATGTACGGCGCGGCGATGTCTTCGTTGACGTCGTAGCCGAGCTTGACCGACAGGCCTGGGTTGTCTTCCTCGAGCAGCGCGTCGAACTCCTGGTCGGCGCAGTCGGCGTTGTCGCGCAGGCGCTGGACCTGGTAGCTGGTCTCGGCCCACTGGCGCTGCAGCAGGCGACGGTCGCCCTTGAACAGCTCTTCGCCTTCGAACTTGATCAGCACTTCACCGTTGTTGATCGGCTGGCCGATCACCGCGACGCAATCTTCGCCCAGGCCTGCGGCGCTGAACTGCGCCAGCACATCCGGCGTGGCGTCCTGACGGACCTGGATCACCGCGCCCAGCTCTTCGTTGAAGAGGATGGCGGCGACTTTCTCGCGCTTGCTGGTCAGGTTGCCCAGTTCCAGCTCCAGGCCACAGTGGCCGGCGAAGGCCATTTCCAGCACGGTGGTCAGCAGGCCACCGTCGGAACGGTCGTGGTAGGCCAGCAGGTGGCCGTCTTCGTTCAGGCCCTGGATAACGGCAAAGAACGCCTTGAGGTCTTCGGCGTCGTCGACGTCCGGCGCCTGGGCGGCCAGCTTGCCGTGGGTCTGCGCCAGGATCGAGGCGCCCATTCGGTTCTTGCCACGGCCCAGGTCGATCAGGATCAGGTCGGTCTCGCCCTTGTCCATGCGCAGCTGCGGGGTCAGGGTCTTCCGGATGTCGGTGACCGGGGCGAAGCCGGTGATGATCAGCGACATCGGCGAGGTGACGCTCTTCTGCTCGCCGGCTTCGCTCCACTGCGTCTTCATCGACATCGAGTCTTTACCCACCGGAATGGTGATGCCCAGCTCCGGGCACAGCTCCATGCCGACGGCCTTGACGGTGTCGTACAGGCGGGCGTCTTCGCCCGGGTGGCCGGCGGCGGACATCCAGTTGGCCGACAGCTTGATGTCGGACAGCTTCTCGATGCGCGAGGCGGCCAGGTTGGTCAGGGTCTCGCCGATCGCCATGCGCCCGGACGCCGGGGCGTCGAGCAGGGCCAGCGGGGTACGCTCGCCCATGGCCATGGCTTCACCGGTGTAGACGTCGAAGCTGGTGGCGGTGACGGCGCAGTCGGCCACCGGAACCTGCCACGGGCCGACCATCTGGTCGCGGGCCACGAGGCCGGTAATGGTGCGGTCGCCAATGGTGATCAGGAAGCTCTTGCTGGCCACGGCCGGGTGACGCAGCACGCGCTCGACCGAGTCCTTGAGTTCCAGGGTGCTCGGGTCGAACTCATCGCCCAGCTCCGCTTCGCGGGTGACCGAGCGGTGCATGCGCGGCGGCTTGCCCAGCAGCACGTCCAGCGGCATGTCCACCGGGGTGTTGTCGAAGTGGCTGTCGGTAACGGTCAGGTGTTTCTCTTCGGTGGCCTCGCCGACCACCGCGAACGGGCAACGCTCGCGCTCGCAGATGGCCTGGAAGCGCTCGAAGTCCTCGGCGCTGACCGCCAGCACGTAGCGCTCCTGCGATTCGTTGGACCAGATCTCGTGCGGGGCCATGCCCGGCTCGTCGTTGGGCACGTTGCGCAGTTCGAAGCGGCCACCGCGGCCACCGTCGTTGACCAGCTCGGGGAAGGCGTTGGAAATGCCGCCAGCGCCGACGTCGTGGATGAAGGCGATGGGGTTCTTGTCACCCAGCTGCCAGCAGCGGTCGATGACCTCCTGGCAACGGCGTTCCATTTCCGGGTTCTCGCGCTGCACCGAGGCGAAGTCCAGGTCGGCGGAGCTGGCGCCAGTGGCAACCGACGAAGCGGCGCCGCCACCCAGGCCGATCAGCATGGCCGGGCCGCCAAGCACGATCAGCTTGGCGCCGACGGTGATCTCGCCCTTCTGCACATGGTCTTCACGGATGTTGCCCATGCCGCCGGCGAGCATGATCGGCTTGTGGTAGCCACGGACTTCCTCGCCGTGCGGGGTGTTGATGCCCTGCTCGAAGGTACGGAAGTAGCCGGTCAGGGCCGGGCGACCGAATTCGTTGTTGAACGCGGCGCCGCCCAGCGGGCCTTCGATCATGATGTCGAGGGCGTCGACGATGCGCTCGGGCTTGCCGTACGGCTTTTCCCAAGGCTGCTCGAAACCGGGGATGCGCAGGTTGGAAACGGTGAAACCGGTCAGCCCGGCCTTGGGCTTGGCACCACGGCCGGTGGCGCCTTCGTCGCGGATTTCGCCGCCGGAGCCGGTGGAGGCGCCGGAGAACGGGGCGATGGCGGTCGGGTGGTTGTGCGTCTCGACCTTCATCAGGATGTGTACCGGCTCCTGCACCGCGCCGTACTGGCGGGTCTCAGGGTTCGGGAAGAAGCGCCCGGCCACCGAACCGACGATCACCGAGGCGTTGTCCTTGTAGGCCGACAGCACGCCTTCGCTGTGCATCTGGTAGGTGTTCTTGATCATGCCGAACAGGCTCTTCTCCTGCGCCTGGCCGTCGATGTCCCAGCTGGCGTTGAAGATCTTGTGGCGGCAGTGCTCGGAGTTGGCCTGGGCGAACATCATCAGTTCGATGTCGTTCGGGTTGCGCGCAAGGCCCTGGAAGGCGGCGACCAGGTAGTCGATCTCGTCTTCGGCCAGGGCCAGGCCCAGGTCGATGTTGGCCTGGGCCAGGGCGGCGCGGCCACCGGCCAGGATGTCGACCGAGGTCATCGGCTTGGGCTGGGCGTGGCTGAACAGGTCGGCGGCGTCTTCCAGCTTGCCCAGCACGCGCTGGGTCATGCGGTCGTGCAGCTCGGCGGCGATGGCCTGGGCGTCGGCGTCATTGATATTGCCGGCTACGTAGTAGGCGATGCCGCGCTCCAGGCGCTGGATCGACTGCAGGCCGCAGTTGTGGGCGATGTCGCTGGCCTTGGATGCCCAGGGCGAGATGGTGCCCAGGCGCGGCACGACCAGGAACAGGCGGCCACTCGGCTCCTGTACCGGCACGCTCGGGCCGTACTTGAGCAGACGGCCCAGCACCTGCTGCTGGTCGGCGGTCAGCTCGCCGTCGACGTCGGCGAAGTGGGCGAATTCGGCATACAAACCAGTAACAGCGGGGACTTTCTGGCTCAGTTGCTCGAGTAATTTACCGTGGCGAAAGGCAGAAAGGGCAGGAGCGCCGCGCAGGATCAACATCGTCGGGACAGCCTCAGGAAGGGGTGTGCTTGGAGGCCGTGCATTCTAGCCTAATTCGCAGGCTTTCGGCACCCGCTCTAAGCCAATGCTGCCGGGCGGTGGAACCGGACCCAGGGGTCAAAAAATCACCCCTTGCGCCACTCCCGTCACAGCGCCTGCTACCAGACAAGCCACCTATTGTCGAGATATGGCGCCGGCAGTCCTTTGCGTATACTGCACCCTATGTTCGCCCACACTGCTTTGCGCCAGCGTTGCGCCAAATGGCTCTTCGCAACCGGACTCTTCCTGATGCTCGGTGCCTGCGTTGAAAAACCCAGCACCCTCGAGCGCGTCAAGGAGGATGGCGTATTGCGCGTGATTACCCGCAACAGCCCGGCCACCTACTTCCAGGACCGCAACGGCGAAACCGGTTTCGAGTACGAACTGGTCAAGCGCTTCGCCGATGACCTGGGGGTAAAACTCGAGATCGAGACCGCCGACAACCTCGACCAATTGTTCGACCAGTTGGGCAAACCCTCCGGCCCGGTGCTGGCCGCCGCCGGCCTGGTCAGCAGCGAGCGACGCGCCAGCCAGGCGAAGTTCTCCCACCCTTATCTCGAGGTGACCCCGCAGGTCATCTACCGCAACGGCCGCTCGCGCCCGACCAATGCCAAGGGCCTGGTGGGCAAGAAGATCATGGTGCTCAAGGGCAGCAGCCACGCCGACCAGCTGGCCGAGCTGAAAAAGCAGTATCCGGGGCTGGAATATGAAGAATCCGACGCCGTCGAAGTGGTCGACCTGCTGCGCATGGTCGACGAAGGCCAGATCGACCTGACCCTGGTCGACTCCAACGAACTGGCCATGAACCAGGTCTACTTCCCCAACGTGCGCGTGGCCTTCGACCTGGGCGACACCCGTGACCAGCGCTGGGCGGTGGCCGCCGGCGAAGACAACAGCCTGCTCAACGAGATCAACGAGTTTCTCGACAAGTCGCAGAAGAACGGCACGCTTCAACGCCTGAAGGACCGTTACTACGGCCATGTCGATGTGCTGGGCTACGTCGGCGCCTACACCTTCGCCCAGCACCTGCAGCAACGCCTGCCCAAGTACGAGAAACACTTCAAGACCAGCTCCAAGGTCGAACAGGTGGACTGGCGGCTGCTGGCCGCGATCGGCTACCAGGAATCGATGTGGCAGCCGGAGGTCACCTCCAAGACCGGTGTGCGCGGCCTGATGATGCTGACCCAGCGCACCGCCCAGGCCATGGGCGTGTCCAACCGCCTGGACCCCCGGCAGAGCATCCAGGGCGGCGCCAAGTACTTCATGCTGGTCAAGGACCAGCTCGACGACAGCATCAAGGAGCCGGACCGCACCTGGTTCGCCCTGGCGGCCTACAACGTCGGCAGCGGCCACCTGGAAGACGCCCGCACCCTGGCCAAGCGCGAAGGCCTGAACCCGAACAAGTGGCTGGACGTGAAGAAGATGCTGCCGCGCCTGTCGCAGAAGCAGTGGTACAGCAAGACCAAGTACGGTTATGCCCGGGGCGGTGAGCCGGTGCATTTCGTCGCCAACATCCGCCGCTACTACGACATCCTCACCTGGGTCACGCAACCGCAGCTCGAAGGCCAGGTGGCCGAGGGCAACCTGCATGTGCCTGCGGTGAACAAGGACAAGCCAGCGGAGCAAGCGGCGCCGATGTGAGTCTTCAAGACCACTTCACCGGCAAGCCAGCTCCCTTGATCGCCCTTCTAAAGCCGAGCGCCATCCTGTGGGAGCTGGCTTGCCAGCGATGAGGCCGGCGCAGGTTAGCCCTTGGCCCGCCGAGCCTTGAAAAACTCGCTGAGTATCGCGCCGCATTCCTCGGCCAGCACCCCGCCCTCGTACATCACCCGATGATTGAGAAAGCTCTGGGTGAAGAACTGCCCCTGGCTCTGCACGATCCCTGCCTTGGGCTCCAGCGCGCCGTAGACCACCCGCGCCACCCGCGAATGGACGATCAGCCCCGCGCACATGCTGCACGGCTCCAGCGTCACGTACAGGGTGCTGCCCGGCAGGCGGTAGTTGCTGGCGGACTTGGCCGCAGCGCGGATCGCCACCATCTCGGCATGGGCGCTGGGGTCGCTGTCGAGGATCGGCCGGTTGAAGCCCTGGCCGAGCACCTGGCCGTGCTGCACCAGCACCGCGCCCACCGGCACCTCGCCCAGGGCCGCGCCCTGGGCCGCCAGTTCCAGGGCCAGGCGCATGAATTCCTGATCGCGGCTGCGATCGATGATCTGCGGACGCATCAGACCACCGCGATCGCGGCCATCAGGCCGGTTTCCATGTGGTCGATGACATGGCAGTGGAACATCCAGGTGCCTGGGTTATCCGCCACCAGCGCCACCTGCGCCCGCTCGTTCTTGCCCAGCAGGTAAGTGTCGGTGAACCACGGCTCGACGATCTTGCGCCGATTGGAAGCGATCACCTTGAAACTCATGCCGTGCAGGTGGATCGGATGCTGGTACTGGGTCATGTTCTTCAGCTCGAGGATATAGCTCTTGCCCTTCTGCAGCGTGGCGATGGGCCGGTCGGCGCACGTCTTGTCGGTGATGTCCCAGGCCTGGCCGTTGATCTGCCACAGGCTCGGCGGCTTGCCGTTCTCGGTATTCACCGAAACCTTGCCGACCCACTCGAAATTGAAGTTGAGCTTCTCGGCATTCTCCAGGTCCGGCTCGGCAACCGGGTTCGGCGGCAGCGCCTTGGGCCAGTCGCCGGGAGCGTCGCTGCTGGCCACCGAGCGCAAGGTGCCCAGGCGCACGAAGCCATCACGCAACGAGACCTCCTCGCCCGCCTCGGGTATGCGGATCGCCAGGCAGATGCGCATGCCGGGGCCAAGCCAGTACTCCTCGTCCAGCGGGCGCGGGGTGATCGGGTTGCCATCGAGGGCGTAGATCATCGCCTCGCAGTTGCCCTTGAGGTTCAGGCGGTAGGTCCAGGTGTTGTCCAGGTTCAACAGACGCACCCGTACCACCTGCCCGGCCGGCAGCTCGGTGACCGACTCGGCCTGGCCATTGATGGTGATCAGCCGCCCGGCAGTGCCGTTGCGCGCCGCCTCGCGGGGGATGCTGAACGGCAGCCAGGCACCCTGCTCGTCCACGTGCCAGTTCTTCAGGCTCAGCGTGCGCTCGTGCTTGAAACCGGTCGGTTCGCGCTCTTCGACGATCAGCGGGCCGACCAGCCCGCGCCCCAGTTCCTCGGAGCTGCTCACATGTGGGTGGTACCAGTAGCTGCCGGCATCCGGCACACGGAACTTGTAGTCGAAATATTCGCCGGGCTTGACCGGCAATTGCGACACGTACGGCACGCCGTCCATTTCCAGCGGCAGGCGGATACCGTGCCAATGGATGGTGGTCTCGACGGGTAGATGGTTGATGAAGCGCACCCGCAACCAGGTACCCTGGCGCACCCGCAACTCAGTGCCCGGCGCCGACGGGCCGAAGGCCCAGGCCTCGGTCTTGAAGCCCGGCACCAGCTCGACATCCAGCGGTGCGGCGATCAGCTCGTAGTCGTGCCCGGCGTTGTCGTCCTCGACCTTGCCCAGCCAGTAACGCGCCGCGCCACCGGCGCCCAGGCCTACCACTACAAGGCCGGTCAGGCCCTTGAGCATTTGTCGACGGGTGAAGGACATTGGTGCGGGTACCTCGTGTTCTGCGCAATCAAGCTGCCAGCATGGCTGGCGATGAAGGGCGAATACGATACACCTGCAATTGGGAAATATTAAGTGAAGTCTCTTTGGATGCTGCCCGCAGCCTTGCTATCACAAGTGCTGCCTGGAGCCAGACAAAGGTCATTGAACCACTGCTGGTCATCAGCGGACGGCACGCGCAAGGCGGCCTGCAGCAATTGTGGGTCGAGCAGGATATCCAGGTTGTTCAGGCGCGTGGCGAGGTCGGGGTGCGTATCGAATGGATGGGTAGTGGCCAGCCCCAGCACTTCCTCGCCCAGTTGCAACGGCGTGCCTTGCAGGTGCGCCGCCAGCGCCCGCAAAAGGTTGCTGCCACCGTGGGCGACCAACAAGCCGTCGATCACCCGCCCCAGGGCAATCACCCGTAACAGCGCCTGTACGAACAGCTTCGGGCCAGCGACCTCGGCACCTGCCCGATCAGCCAGCAATTCCTGTGCACGCCCCCAGTGATGAACCGCAAGCTGAAAATGGTGCAAGAACTGCCCGGCCAGCCACAAGGTGGGCCGAACCACCCAGCGCGGAGCATCCTCGTCGCCGACCATGGCCGAATAATGCGCGCACATCAGGCTGAAACGCGCACTGGTTTCGCTGCCCCGCTCCGTATCACGGCGCCTGAAGTGGCCCAGTTCGTGACCGATGACCGAGGCCGCCTCTGCCTGGCTCAAGGCGGCCAGGCAAGGTAGAGGCAGATACAACGTACGCCCCCTGAGGACCTGCCCACCGGGCTGCAGCAGGATCGGAACGCTGGTGACGAAAAAACCCTGGTCAAGGCCGACCACGATATGGTCCGGGACAGGCGCGTGCAGTTGTGTTGCCAAGGTCTCGATCCACTGCCACACCGCTGGCGTCGCCTGCCTGCCTAGCGGGCGGGCGAGAAATCTGGCGGTCGGAGACTGCATCAGCGGCCAGTGCCGACGCATTCGCCAGACCTGGCGAACACACACAACCAGGACTGAGGCCAGCGGCAGCACCACGACCAGCACCGTCATGCCGCCCTGCGCTGCGCGGCTTGCTCCGGAACTGGCCTCATAGAGCAGCAACAGGCACAGCGAACCGGCAAGCATGACCATGTAGAGACTCAAGCAACAGCCCAAGGCCTGCCAGTTGGCCATCATGCGTTCATACAGGTAGGCCGCAGAGCGCAGCGCCCGCCAGGCAGCCAACTTCAGCTTGAGCCAGGCCCAGAGGCCTGCCAGCAGAGCGGCCACTGCCAGCCAGCAGCTCACACTGGCCATCACCTTGCGTACGCTTACCCAAAGACGATCCGCATCGAGCAGGTCCAGTTGACGCTGCAGGGCCTGCCGCGGATCGACATGCCTGGCAAGCTCCTTGCGGGCTTCCCACGGCAATTGGCGTAGCAACGTCTCATTGGGGGCAGCCAGCCATTGCCGTATGGTCAGGGCCTGATCCTGCGCCGTGTCAGCCCGCCAGTACTGCACTTTACCCCAGCCAAACAGCACCAGAGGCAACAGCAGCAGGATCAGGCCCCAACCGAAGCGCTTCATTGCCCCAGAGCGCCAATGGTCACGTTCAGGCTCATCTGGCCGCTTCACCCAGACGCGCCACACCCGGAAACAGCTGCGCCAACGTACGCCTGGCCTGGGCCGCTTGCACATAGGCATAAAGCAGATCCACCAGTTCCTGCAGGCCAAGGCGGCGCCCGGCTACGACGGGCGTGCACAACCACAGCCTGACGCGCAAGCCGCCCGCGACGACCACCGCGTCAGGTGAGGCCAGCGCCCTGAAACAGGCCGGTGCCAGCACTGGTGCATGGCTGAACGCCGACACGGTAAAGATCAGCCGGGTAGTGAAGTAACCCTGCTCGACCTCGAAGCCGTCGAAGGAGTCCAGTGGGGTCGGCGCCTGCGCGTTGGCGAAGCACAGGGTATCTGGTGTCACGCTCAGCACCCGCTTGCCGTGCCGTCGGTATAGCACGACGGCACAGGCCAGCCCCGCCACCCCGACGCCGGCCAGGCCGAGGCCGAAACCAGACATCAGCCAGATGACACCGCTGCTGGCACCGGGACTGAACCGCACCGCCAGAGTGGTCAGCCATATGCCCAGCGCGCCGAACAACAGGCCAATCACGGCACATGCCAGCGCCTTGCCGAGCGAATGCTCCAGCAGTACGAAGCTATCGGTGGGGCCATCAGCCTGAGCCTGCAGGTACGCGAGGTGGGCTTCGCGTTCGCCGTTATCCATCGTTCTGCAACAGATCCAGTTGCCGTTGCGCATGTGCCGCATCGCGGTAGGCTGCCAGCAGCGCGAGCACTTCCTCGTTCCCCAGCTTGCGTCCGTTGCTGGCCAGGCCTGCGGACATGATGCGGATCTGCGGCCGCGGCTTCTTCAACACCATGGCCTGGTTACCGAAGAACTGCAGTTTCACCACATGATGCTTTGGCAGGACGGCTTCGCTGGTCATTTCCAGCGTCTGTACCATGACCAGCCCTTCATCCTTGACCGAAACGTCCTCCACTTCCGCCAGGTCTACCGGTGCATCCAGCGTATCGACGAACAACTGCCGGCGGGTCAAGCGCATGAAGACCTGGGTACCGGCATTACGGTGTTGCCAGGTCACCGCTGCTGCGATCAAGGTGATGAAGACACCTGCTGCAACCGCCCCCAAGCGTTCCGGATTGAAGGTCACGGCCGTGATAATCAGTGCACCCAGCAACAATACTGGCCCCCAGATCCGGTAACGCCGGGAGTTGGTGAACTCGCTCTGCTCGGGCACGCGCTCGATTACCTGCTTGAGCTCAGCGATCACTCGGTCGCGCTGGGCGGCACGGCTTTGCTCGTAGTCCTGGCCCAGCGAGCCAGACAGTTCGGAGAGCGGGTCGTTGAACTCGCTCATGATCATTGCGCCTCCGTGTTCTGTGCTGCCAGATAATCGGTAAGGAACGCCTGGGCATTGCCCTCACGCGACAGCCCTTCCGAATAGCCGACCTGCTGTGTCTGCGCCTCACCCGGCAGGTTCAACTCGCCGCCCCAGTTGCCCTGGATGATCAGCACCACGTACTTCTTGCCGTCCACGGTGGTGGAGTAGCGGGTGTCCTTGCTGGTCTTCTCCACCTGCATTTTCTGGATGCGCATGTTCCAGTCGTGATCGATGCCTTCGATTTGTACCAGCGCTTCGTTGGCGGCACGTTCACCGATACGCAGCGTCCACACCTTGGTCCCTTGCGCCCCCATGTAGGCAACTACCTGGTCGGCCACTTCCGGCCGTTGTTCAGCGTGAACCTGGCCCAGCCACAGGGCGAACGCAGCCACCACCAGGGCTGTCCATTTGCGATAAGCGAGCATGTCTTCTCCATCCTGAATCGAAACAAACGCCCATTGAAATAAGCCTGGCCCGACTAGCCAACCCCGCTGACCGGCTTGCACAACAGACAGCACCCTACGCACAACGGCTGTCGCTGAAAATGTGCACGCGTTACCATTCGCGGCCATGCCGCCCTCAGCCAAGGATGCCAAGCGCACATGCGATCGATCAGCCCCTACCTCGACACCGACTTTTCATTCGATAGCCCCGGGTCACTCGCTGATGCTGGTGTACTGGATGCGAGCAGCGCGCGAGTGATGGGTAGCGCGACCGGCCACTATCGGGCGCAGACGGTACACAGCGGGTTGCAATACTTCGATTGCAACCTGCAGTTTCCAGAGCCGCTGAGGATCGACAAGGTGCTGCCGCAAAGCCTGTGCATCGTGCAGGTGTTCGACGGGGCGTGGCAGCACACGGTGGACGGAAGGCTCAACAGTTATGCCCCTGGCCAGTTGCACATGCTGAGCCTGGGTGAAAGCCTGGAGGCGCAGGACCAACTGCCCGCCAACAGTCATGCCCGCATGGCCGGAGTACGTATTGCCGGCGATTACCTGCAAGAGCTGGCCCGGGAGGACGCGCAGCTCAAGCCCCTGTTGGCACTTGTCGCCGACGGCATGCGCTTCGACCAGCTACCGCAGTGTCCAGCGGTGAGCCGCCTGTTCCGGCAGCTGTATCTGTCACCCTATACCGGCGGACTCAGGCGCCTGCATTGCGAGAGCCTGAGCTTGGCCATCTTGCTGGAACTGGCCAGCCACCTGATCGGGCACAGATCCGCCGAGAAGAGTCAAGACCGGGGGCGCCGCGACCTGGCCATTGAAACGCGCCGCCAGCTCGATGAAAACCTGAACGCACCGCCCACTGCTGCCGCACTCGCTCGCCAGCTGGGGGTGAGCGAGACCACCTTGCGCCGCGCTTTCAGCCACGAATACGGTCGGTCGCTCTTGCAGTATGTTCGGCAACAGAGAATGGAGCTGGCCCGCGCCCTGCTGCTGGAGCGTCGCTGGCAGGTATCGCAGGTTGCCTATCATGTCGGCTACGCCAACCCGGCCAATTTCTGCCATGCCTACAAGGCGTATTTTGGGCATTCTCCCGGGGCTGAGTAGGGTTCAGCCCCCCCAAAAAAACGGGCCTGCAATGCAGGCCCGTTTCATTCAACCGCGACTCGGGATCATTCCCACTCGATGGTCGCTGGCGGCTTGCTCGACACGTCATAGGTGACGCGGGAGATACCGTCGATTTCGTTGATGATACGGCCGCTGACGGTTTCCAGCAGCTCGTACGGCAGGTGCGCCCAGCGCGCGGTCATGAAGTCCACGGTCTCGACGGCACGCAGGGCCACGACCCAGGCGTAGCGACGGCCGTCGCCGACGACGCCGACCGACTTGACCGGCTGGAACACCACGAACGCCTGGCTGGTCTTGTGGTACCAGTCGGCCTTGCGCAGTTCTTCGATGAAGATGTGGTCGGCGCGACGCAGGATGTCGGCGTATTCCTTCTTCACTTCACCGAGGATACGCACGCCCAGGCCTGGGCCCGGGAACGGGTGGCGGTAGACCATGTCGTACGGCAGGCCCAGTTCCAGGCCGATCTTGCGCACTTCGTCCTTGAACAGCTCACGCAGTGGCTCGACCAGCTTGAGATTCATTTCCTCCGGCAGGCCACCGACGTTGTGGTGCGACTTGATCACGTGAGCCTTGCCGCTCTTGGCGCCGGCCGACTCGATCACGTCGGGGTAGATGGTGCCCTGGGCGAGGAACTGGATGTTCTCCAGCTTGCTGGCCTCGGCATCGAACACGTCAATGAAGGTGCGGCCGATGATCTTGCGCTTCTTCTCAGGGTCGGCTTCGCCTTGCAGGTTGTCGAGGAACTGCTTCTCGGCATCGGCGCGGATCACCTTGACGCCCATGTTCTCCTTGAACATGGCCATCACCTGGTCGCCTTCGTGCAGGCGCAGCAGGCCGTTGTCGACGAACACGCAGGTCAGCTGGTCGCCGATGGCGCGGTGCAGCAGCGCGGCAACAACCGAGCTGTCGACGCCGCCGGACAGGCCCAGCAGAACGTTGGCCGAACCAACCTGTGCACGTACCTGGGCAATGGCGTCCTCGACGATGTTCGAAGCGGTCCACAGGGCTTCACAGCCGCAGATGTCCTGGACGAAGCGCGACAGGATACGGCCGCCTTGCTTGGTGTGGGTCACTTCCGGGTGGAACTGCACGCCGTAGTAGCCCAGGGCATCGTCGTACATGCCGGCGATCGGGCAGCTCGGGGTGCTGGCCAGCACGCTGAAGTTGCCTGGCATCTGGGTGACCTTGTCGCCGTGGCTCATCCACACGTCCAGGCCCAGCACGCCGTCATCGTCGACATGGTCTTCGATGCCGTCGAGCAGGCGGCTCTTGCCGACCACGTCGACGCGGGCGTAGCCGAACTCGCGCAGGTCGGAACCTTCGACCTTGCCGCCCATCTGCTCGGCCATGGTCTGCATGCCGTAGCAGATGCCCAGCACCGGGACCTTCAGGTCGAACACGGCCTGCGGCGCGCGCGGGCTGTTGGCCTCGTGGACCGACTCGGGGCCACCGGCCAGGATGATGCCGCGCGGGTTGAATTCGCGGATCGCTTCATCGTCCATGTCGAACGGGTGCAGCTCGCAATACACACCGATCTCGCGCACGCGGCGGGCGATCAGCTGGGTGTACTGGGAACCGAAATCGAGGATCAGGATACGGTGAGCGTGAATGTCGAGGGCCATGACTCAATCTCGTCAGTGGAAATCGGAAACGACGCGGGGCTGTGTATGACAGCCCCGTTCGGTAATTGCTGGAAGCCTCAGCCTACGC
The DNA here is from genome assembly GCF_002934345.1 of Pseudomonas sp. PONIH3. Lineage (NCBI taxonomy): Bacteria > Pseudomonadati > Pseudomonadota > Gammaproteobacteria > Pseudomonadales > Pseudomonadaceae > Pseudomonas > Pseudomonas sp. PONIH3. Next base: position 4,972,392 of record NZ_CP026386.1, on the reverse strand, counting down.
GGTAGTTAGGGGCTTCCTTGGTGATCTGCACGTCATGCACGTGGGACTCGGCCATGCCGGCACCGGTGATGCGCACGAACTCCGGCTTGGTACGCATCTCTTCGATGGTCGCGCTGCCGGTGTAGCCCATGGACGAACGCAGGCCGCCCATCAGCTGGTGGATGATCGCGGCCAGGGCGCCTTTGTACGGCACGCGACCTTCGATACCTTCCGGCACCAGCTTCTCGGCGCCGGCCGAGGAGTCCTGGAAGTAACGGTCGGACGAGCCTTGCGCCTGCGCCATGGCACCCAGCGAGCCCATGCCACGGTAGGCCTTGTAGGAACGACCCTGGAACAGTTCGACTTCACCCGGTGCTTCTTCGGTACCGGCGAACATCGAACCCATCATCACGCAGGAAGCACCGGCGACGATGGCCTTGGACAGGTCACCCGAGAAACGGATGCCGCCGTCGGCGATCAGTGGCACGCCAGTGCCTTCCAGTGCGGCGGCGACGTTGGCGATGGCGCTGATCTGCGGCACGCCGACACCGGCGACGATACGGGTGGTGCAGATCGAGCCTGGGCCGATACCGACCTTGACCGCGTCGGCACCGGCTTCGGCCAGGGCCTTGGCGGCAGCGCCAGTGGCGATGTTGCCGCCGATCACCTGCACTTGCGGGTAGGTCTCTTTCACCCAGCGAACGCGGTCGATCACGCCTTTGGAGTGACCGTGGGCGGTGTCGACGACAACCACGTCAACGCCGGCGGCTACCAGGGCGGCAACACGCTCGCCGGTGTCCTTGCCGGTGCCGACCGCGGCGCCCACGCGCAGACGACCCTGGTCGTCCTTGCTGGCCAGCGGGTAGGCCTTGGCTTTCTCGATGTCCTTGACGGTCATCATGCCCTTGAGGGCGAACTTGTCGTCGACGATCAGGACTTTTTCCAGGCGGTGCTTGTGCAGCAGCTCGCGGACTTCGTTCTTGTCGGCGCCTTCGCGGACGGTGACCAGACGCTCTTTGGGGGTCATCACGTCGCGGACCTTGGCGTCCAGGCGGGTTTCGAAGCGCACGTCGCGGGAAGTGACGATGCCGACCAGGTCACCGTTTTCCAGCACCGGAACACCGGAGATGTTGTTCAAGCGGGTCAGGTCGAACAGGTCGCGCACGGTGGCGTCGGCGTCGATGGTGATCGGGTCCTTGACCACGCCAGCCTCGAACTTCTTGACCTTGCGTACTTCGCCGGCCTGCTGCTCGATGGTCATGTTCTTGTGGATGATGCCGATGCCGCCTTCCTGGGCCATGGCGATGGCCAGGCGCGCTTCGGTCACGGTATCCATGGCGGCGGAGACCAGGGGAATGTTCAGCTCGATGCCACGAGTCAAACGGGTCTTGAGACTGACTTCATTGGGCAGTACCTCGGAGTAGCCAGGTACAAGGAGGATATCGTCGAAGGTCAGGGCTTCTTGGCTGATACGCAGCATCGCGGGGGCTCCCGGGAGGGAAAAATGGAAGCGCGCCATTATACCCATCCATGGCGCGCCGCTCAATGCAAAATAAGGGCCTTCGGTCAGCCTTGCGGCAGTTTTACCTGCACCACCGCCACTGGCTGGTCCAACCAGTCGGCAAAGCTGTCGAGGAAGGCCTGGGTAAACCCGGCCTCGCCCCAGTTATTGAAGATGAACCCCAGGTTGGAAAAGGCACACGGCTGCAAATAGAGAAAGCCATTGATGTCGTCTTCGAAGCCGCACAGCGGGCACGTGAAGTTGTCACTCACCCCCGGCATCCACTCCTCCAGGCTCTCGAACAGCGGCTCGCCGACCTCGCGCCGGCACTCCGGGCAACCGGCTTCTTCGAGAAAACCGTCGGTGGGGGTGTAGATGCAACGCTTGAGCATTACCTCCAGGCCGTTGACCTGCTCGCCGAACGGCAACTTCTCGGGATGCAGGGCCACCTTGCGCGCCCCCTCCGCCAGGGCATGGCCCATGCGGTTGCCGGTGCGCCCACAGGTGCTCAACTGTTCCTCGACGATTTTTTCGCGCACCAACCAGCGCAGGATGGCACGGGCGCGGGCCTCATGGACGGGCACGGTGGACAGTTTGGGGACGATGATGCTCTGGGTATTCATGGGTGAGGCGGGCCTGCGGACTGCGGTAATGGCGCAATTCTAGCGCCTGCTCAGGCGCTCAGGTAGCGACCGATCAAGGCCAGGCCGCTGGCCAGGACCAACCAGGTGACCAGGCGGATGAAGGCCTCGCGAGACAGTTTCAAGGTCAGTCGCCTCCCCAACCAGGTGCCCGCGAACATCACCGGCAGCAGGCAGGCGGCGAGCAGCAACAGGCTGGTATCGGCATACACCCCGGCGAGCAGGAACAGCGACAGGCGCACCACCGTGCTGCAGCTGATCAGCGCGACCTGGGTCGCGCGCACCTGTTCCTTGGCCTCCAGGCGGGCACTGAGGTAGATCGCGTAGAGGAATCCACCACTGCCGAACAAGGCGCCGAACAACCCGCCCACCGTGCCCATGGGCACCGCCCAGGCGCCCGACAGGCTAGCCGGGCGTACCTTGACCGCCAGGCCATAGACCGCATAGGCGGTCACGAAGATGCCCATCAGCAACAGCAACACATCGGACTTGAGCCGCAGCAGGAACACCACGCCCAGGGCGCAACCCACGGCCATGAACGGCAGCAGGCGCAGCAACTCGCCGCGCACCACATCGCGCCGCGACGGCAGCAGGTTGCCGAAGGCTGCGACGAAATCCAGCAGCACCAGCAACGGAATGATCCGTGACAACGGCATGAAATGGATCAGCACGGGGCCAGCGACCAGCGCAGTGCCGAAACCGGCAATACCGAAGACGATATAGGCCACCCCCACTCCCAGCAGGATGGGCAGCCAGTCGAACGTGGAAAACGACAGTTGAGCGAGCATCGCGGCAGTCCCCTTGAAGACAACTGAAGGTTAGCCAGTGACGAGCCATGCCGACTAATATGCTTTTTTGCCACTAGACATCTCGAAAAGGCATGACATGACTTCGATCCGCCAGCTGCGCTACTTCGTCGAAATCGCCGAGGCCGGCAGTTTCAGCGCCGCCGCCGAGCGGCTGTATATTGCCCAGTCGGCCCTCAGCCGACAGATCAAGGAGCTTGAGCTTCACCTGGGTACCGTCCTGTTCGAACGCACTGCCCGCCAGCCACGGCTGACCGTCGCCGGGCTGGCCTTTCTCGAGCGCGCCCGCCATCTGCTTGCCGACCTGGACAAGGCCGAGCGCCTGGCCCGGGAAATCGGCCAGGGCCTGCGCGGCAGCCTGCGACTGAACCACTCCAGCACCGTGCCGCTGACCGGCCATTTGCTGCAGCGCCTCGGCGGCTACCTCGAGAATAATCCCGGCGTTTCCCTGGAGATCGCTCAGCAATCGTCGGAGGCGCAACTGGAGGACATCGCCGAAGGCCGCCTGGAGATCGGCCTGTTGCGCCTGCCGGTGCTGCGCCAGCATGAAGGCGTGGAGCTGCATGCGCTGTTCGACGAACCCCTGCTGCTGGCAGTGGCGGCGGGCCACCCACTGGCCACGGCAAGCAGTGTTCGACTGGACCAACTGCGCGAGGAACGTTTCATTTCCATCCCCAATCGCCAGCGTGGCGGCCTGAGCTACCTGTCGGCGTCGCTGTGCATGAATGCGGGGTTCTTTCCGCAGGCAGCACAGGTGGTATCGCGCAAGACCACGCAACTGCAACTGATCCAGGCCGGGTTCGGGGTGGCGTTGTTGCCGGCGAGCATGCGCGAGATTGCCCCGCCGGCGGTGCATTTCGTGCCGCTGGACGAGGCGTGCCAAAGTACCGTGGCGCTGGCTTGCCGGCGGGATGCCGGGGAACTGGTGGGCCAGTTCGTGGCGATCATGCAAGGCTGAAGGCCTCATCGCGGGTCAAGCCCGCGATAGAGGCCGGCACAGACAACCAGGCCTTCGCTCCTTTATGATGCCCGCCATGATCAGAGACCCTTTCGAACGACTCGGCCTGGACCGCGAGGTCCTCACCGTCAGCCAGCTCAACGGCCGCGCCCGCGTGCTGCTCGAGGACGTGTTCCGCAGCGTCTGGGTGGAAGGCGAGATTTCCAACCTCGCCCGCCCGGCCTCCGGCCATATGTATTTCACCCTCAAGGACAGCGGCGCACAGATCCGCTGCGCGCTGTTCCGGCAGAACGCCGCCCGGGTGCGCCAGGCCCTGCGTGACGGCCTGGCGGTACGGGTGCGCGGCAAGGTCTCGCTGTTCGAAGGGCGTGGCGACTACCAGCTTATCCTCGATACGGTCGAACCGGCCGGCGACGGTGCCCTGCGCCTGGCGTTCGAGGCGCTGAAGGAAAAGCTCGGCGCCGAGGGGCTGTTCAGCACCGAACGCAAGAAGCCGCTACCGGCGCACCCGCAACGCATCGGCATCATCACCTCGCCCACCGGCGCGGTGATTCGCGACATCATCAGTGTGTTTGGCCGCCGTGCGCCGCAGGTCGAGTTGAACCTGATCCCCACCGCGGTGCAGGGCCGCGAGGCGATCAGCCAGATCGTCCGCGCCCTGCAGATGGCCGATCGGCAAGGCTTCGACGCGCTGATCCTGGCCCGTGGCGGTGGCTCCCTGGAAGACCTCTGGTGCTTCAACGAAGAGGCCGTGGCCCGCGCCGTGGCCGCCTGCGTCACGCCCATCGTCAGCGCCGTGGGCCATGAGACCGACGTGTCGATCAGCGATTTCGTCGCCGATGTGCGCGCCCCCACGCCGTCCGCCGCCGCCGAGCTGCTCGCCCCCGACAGCAGCGGCCTGCAGCAGCGCCTCGACGGCCTTCAACGGCGCCTGCTGCTGCGCATGCAGAACCGCCTGGCCCACGACCGCCTGCGCCTCGACGGGCTGGCCCGACGCCTGCGCCACCCCGGCGAGCGCCTGCGCCAGCAGGCCCAGCGCCTGGACGACCTGGACATGCGCCTGCGCCGCGCCTTCATGCTCGACATGAACCAGCGCCAGCAACGCCTCGGCCGCCTCGACACGCGCCTGGCCGCGCAACATCCGGGGCGCAGCCTGAAACTGCTCAAGCAGCGCCTGGACAGCCTCGCCGAACGCCTGCCGCGGGCCATGCGCGACGTGCTCAAGGACCGCCGCCAGCGCTTCCAGGCACAGTTGCAGACCCTGCAGGTGGTCAGCCCGCTGGCCACCCTCGCCCGCGGCTACAGCATCCTCCTGGATGAGCGCGGCCAGGCCATCCGCAGCGCCGCGCAAACCCACAACGGCCAACGCCTGACCGCCCGCCTCAACGAAGGCGAGCTCAAGGTGCGGGTCGAGGACAACCACCAGACCCCGGTCACCCTCTCGCTACTGGACTGACACATGCCACGCCTGTTCGCGCCCCTGCTTGCCCTTGCCCTGCTGCTGCCGGTCACGGCCGCCCACGCCAGCTACATCACCCGCGCCCTCAACAAGCCCGTGCCCGGCGGCGTGGCGGTGGTCGACCTGGGCCCGGCCGCCAGCGCCCCGACCGCGCGCTTCGATGGCAAACCGGTATTGGTGGTCAGGGAGCAGGACAACTGGCTGGCCATCGTCGGTATTCCACTGACGCAAAAGCCCGGCAGTGCCGTGCTGACCCAGGGTGGGCGCAACATTCCTTTCAGTGTCGGCAGCAAGAAGTACCCCGAGCAGCACATCACCTTGAAGAACAAGCGCCAGGTCAACCCTGAACCGCAGGACCTCAAGCGCATCGACCGCGAACTGGCCGAGCAGATAAAGGCCTACCGCAGTTTCAGCCCTGCGCTTCCGAGCAACCTGATCCTCGACAAGCCGGTCAACGGCCCGCTGTCGAGCAAGTTCGGCGTGCGCCGCTTCTTCAATGGCGAGGAACGCAACCCCCATGCCGGCCTGGACTTCGCCGTGCCCGCCGGCACGCCGATCAAGACCCCGGCCAATGGCAAGGTGATCCTGGTGGGCGACTACTTCTTCAATGGCCGCACGGTGTTCGTCGACCATGGGCAAGGCTTCATCAGCATGTTCTGCCACATGTCGAAGATCGACGTGAAGCCGGGCCAGGCGCTGCGCCGTGGCGAGGTGGTGGGCCGCGTGGGCTCCACTGGCCGGGCCACCGGCCCGCACATGCACTGGAACGTCAGCCTCAACGATGCGCGGGTGGATCCGGCGATCTTCATCGGCGCGTTCCAGCCCTGAAATCGCAATCGCGGGGCGAGCCCGCCCCCACGTAGCCCACGCTTGCCCCGCGACTTGCGCAATGAAAAAACTTAACGCAATAAAATCTCATCAGGTCAAATTTAAAAGCCATAAAAACTCAGTAAATTCGTTTTTTTAAGCATTCCTCTCAATTTTCTCGCAATGCTTGCCATACCCAAACCCACTGGTTAGGGTTGAGCATATGAACATCTTCAGCACCCTCCTCCAACAACACCGCAGCCTCTGCCTGGTCAGCGCCCGACTACCAGGGTGAATCGCGTCGCCTCGCCTTTTCATCTCGTACACGTTCGGCAGGCCCGATCACGGCCGCACATAAAAGGATTGCTTCCATGACCATGCTCAAAGATCCATCGAAGAAGTACCGCGCTTTCCCGACCATCGACCTGCCTGACCGTACCTGGCCGTCGAAGACCATCACCCAGGCGCCGATCTGGTGCAGTTCCGACCTGCGTGATGGTAACCAGTCGCTGATCGAGCCGATGGATGCCGAGAAGAAGCTGCGTTTCTGGAAGACCTTGGTACAAGTAGGCGTAAAGGAAATCGAAGCCTCGTTCCCGTCCGCATCGCAGACCGACTTCGACTTCGTGCGCACCCTGATCGAAGACGGCCACATCCCGGACGACACCACTATCCAGGTGCTCACCCAGGCCCGTGAAGACCTGATCGCGCGTACCTTCGAATCCCTGCGCGGCGCCAAGAAGGCCATCGTTCACCTGTACAACGCCACCTGCCCGTCGTTCCGCCGCATCGTCTTCAACCAGGACAAGCAGGGCGTCAAGGACATCGCGGTCAACGCCGCCAAGCTGTTCGTCAAGTACGCGGCGCAGCAGCCTGAAACCCAGTGGACCTTCCAGTACTCGCCCGAAACCTTCAGCGCCACCGAACTGGAGTTCGCCAAAGAGGTGTGCGACGCGGTGATCGAGGTGTGGAACCCGACCCCTGAGCACAAGATCATCCTCAATCTGCCGGCGACCGTCGAAGTCGCCACGCCGAACGTCTACGCCGACCAGATCGAGTGGTTCTGCCGTAACGTCAACCGCCGCGACAGCGTGATCATCAGCCTGCATACCCACAACGACCGGGGCACCGGTATCGCCGCCACCGAGCTGGGCCTGATGGCTGGCGCCGACCGCGCCGAAGGCTGCCTGTTCGGCAACGGCGAGCGTACCGGCAACGTCGACCTGGTGACCCTGGCACTGAACCTCTACACCCAGGGCATCGACCCGCAGCTGGACTTCTCCGATATCGACGGCGTGCGCAAGGTCGTCGAGGAGTGCAACCAGCTGCCGGTGCACCCACGTCACCCGTACGTCGGCGACCTGGTGCACACCGCGTTCTCCGGCTCGCACCAGGACGCCATTCGCAAGGGCTTCGCCAAGCAGCAGGACGGCGAGCTGTGGGAAGTGCCATACCTGCCGATCGACCCGGCCGACATCGGCCGCAGCTACGAGGCGGTAATCCGCGTCAACAGCCAGTCGGGCAAGGGCGGCATCACCTACCTGCTCGAGCAGGAATATGGCATCAGCCTGCCGCGCCGCATGCAGATCGAGTTCAGCCAGGTGGTACAGGGCGAAACCGACCGTCTCGGCCTGGAAATGACCGCCGAGCAGATCTACAAACTGCTGCAGAAGGAATACCTCCAGGCCAACGCGCCATATGCCCTGGTCAGCCACCGCCTGCAGGAAGAGAACGGCAGCAGCCACGTGCAAGTGGAAGTCTCCGGTGAAGGCGAAACCACCCTGCACTGGCACGGCAAGGGCAACGGCGCCCTCGAAGCACTGGTGGCCGGCCTGCCGATCGCCGTGGAGATCATGGATTACAACGAACACGCCATCGGCGCCGGCACCAATGCCAAGGCCGCGGCCTATATCGAGCTGCGCGTGGCCGGCGGGCGTCCGGTGCACGGCGTGGGCATCGACGAGAACATCACCACCGCCAGCTTCAAGGCACTGTTCAGCGCACTGAACCGCTCGCTGAGCCAGCAGCAGGCCAAAGCGGCGTAAGCCAACGCTGATAACCAAAGCCCGCATCCTCGATGCGGGCTTTTTTGTTGGTTTTCCCGAGCCCATCGCGGGCTCGTGGGAGCGGGCTTGCCCCGCGATAGAGCCGGAACCGGCAGCACCCAAATCGCAGGCGAAAAAAAGGGGCGCCGACCAAGCGCCCCACAAGCCGTGTAGCACACAACGAAATCTGTCAGTCCAGCAACGCCATCGCCTCGGCGCTGCACGCCTCGATCCGCGCCCAGTCGCCGTTCTTGATCCAGCTGCTGTCGAGCATCCAAGTGCCGCCCACACACATCACATTGGGCAGGGCCATGTAGTTGCGCACGTTGGCCGGGTTGACCCCGCCAGTGGGGCAGAAGCGAATGTCGCCGAACGGGCCGCCGAACGCCTTGATGGCCGCCACGCCGCCACTGATCTCGGCGGGGAACAGCTTGAAGCGGCGATAGCCCAGGGCGTAGCCCATCATGATTTCCGACGGCGTGCTGATGCCTGGCAACAGCGGAATGTCGCTGTCCACACCCGCCTCGAGAATATCCTGGGTGATGCCCGGGGTGACGACGAACTGCGCCCCCGCCGCCTCGACCGCCGCGAACATGCCGCGGTCGAGCACGGTGCCAGCGCCGACGCACAGCTCCGGGCGCTGCTCGCGCAGCACCTGGATGGCCTTCAGGCCGTGTTGCGAGCGCAGGGTCACTTCCAGGGTGCGGATGCCGCCGGCGGCCAGGGCATCGGCCAGGGGCAGGATGTCTTCCTCACGGGCGATGGTGATTACCGGCAGGATGCGCGCCTTGTTGCAGATCGCGTCGATCCGCGCGGCTTTGTCGGCCATCGAGAGCAAAGGCTGTGGGCGTTCGAGGGTGGTCATGACAATGGATCCTTGGCTCATGGGCACCAGTAGATGTCCAGGGGGTCGTGAAGAAAGGCGCGAATCGGCATTTCGGTTGGGTCTTCGGCCGCCAGCGCGGTGCGCAGGGTGGCTAGCTTGGCCGCGCCCTGCACCGACAACAGGGTCAGGCCGGCAGTGGCCAGCAGTGCGCGGGTCATGCTCAGGCGCTGGTGTGGCACGCTGGGTGCCAGCATCGGCAGGCAGCGGCGCTCACCGACCTTGGCCAGGCCCTGGCGCAGGTTGGGGCTGGCCGGGAACAGCGAGGCCGTATGACCATCGTCGCCCATGCCCAGCACCAGCACATCGATCGGCGGCAGGTCGGCCAGCACCTGGTCGGCCTGCTCGGCAGCGGCTTCGAGGGTCGCTGCGGGCTGGTAGAGCCCGATAAAGCGAGCCTTGGCCGCCGGTCCCTTGAACAGGTGGCGAGCCAGCAGGCCGGCGTTGCTGTCGTCGTGCGCCACCGGCACCCAGCGCTCGTCGGCCAGGCTCACGGTGACCCGGGTCCAGTCCAGCGCCTCACCGGCCAGCTTCTCGAGAAACGGCACCGGGCTACGGCCGCCAGACAGCACCAGGCAGGCCTGCCCCTTGCTGGTGATCGCCTGGCGCAGGCGTTCAGCCACATCATGGGCCTGGGTCGCCGCCAGGGTTTTCGGATCGGCCAGCTGATGAACCTTCACGGTCGCCGGCAGTTGCAGTTCAGATATCGCCATACCAGGCCCTCCCATCACGTGTAATCAATGCAATCGAGCTCATCGGCCCCCAGGAACCGGCCGCATAGGGCTTGGGCGCGTCGCCGGTGTGCTTCCAGCCAGCGATCAGCTGGTCGCACCATTTCCAGGCGTATTCGATCTCGTCCTTGCGCACGAACAGGTTCTGGTTGCCGCGCATCACTTCCAGCAGCAACCGCTCGTAGGCGTCCGGGATCCGCGCGCTGCGCCAGGTGTCGGAGAAATTCAGCTGCAGCGGGCCGCTGCGCAGTTGCATGCCCTTGTCCAGGCCCTGTTCCTTGGTCATCACCCGCAGCGAAATACCCTCGTCCGGCTGCAGGCGAATGATCAGCTTGTTGCCGATTTGCAAACGCTGTTCCGGGGCGAAGATGTAGTGCGGGGTTTCCTTGAAGTGGATGACGATCTGCGACAGCTTCTGCGGCATGCGCTTGCCGGTGCGCAGGTAGAACGGCACGCCCGACCAGCGCCAGTTGCGGATATCGGCGCGCAGGGCGACGAAGGTCTCGGTGTCGCTCTGGGCGTTGGCGTTGTCCTCTTCGAGGTAACCCGGCACCGGCTTGCCGTCACTGAAACCGGCGATGTACTGGCCACGCACCACATGGGTGCTCAGCCCTTCTCCGGTGATCGGTGCCAGGGCCTTGAGCACCTTGACCTTCTCGTCGCGGATGCTGTCGGCCGAGAGATCGCTGGGCGGGTCCATGGCGATCAGGCAGAGCAGCTGCAACAGGTGGTTCTGGATCATGTCGCGCAGCTGGCCGGCCTTGTCGAAGTAGCCCCAGCGGCCCTCGATGCCGACTTTCTCGGCGACGGTGATCTCCACATGGGAGATGGAATTCTGGTTCCACTGGGTTTCGAACAGGCTGTTGGCGAAGCGCAGGGCGATCAGGTTCTGCACCGTCTCCTTGCCCAGGTAGTGGTCGATACGGTAGACCCGGCTCTCGGGGAAGAACCGCGCCACGGCGTCGTTGACCCGGCGCGACGACTCCAGGTCGTGGCCGATGGGCTTTTCCAGCACCACCCGGGTACGCGATGCCAGGCCGGCCTTGTCGAGGTTCTCGCAGATCGCGCCGTAGACCGCCGCCGCCGTGGCGAAGTAGGCGATAAGCGGCTGCTCGCTCGGTGCCTGTTCGGCCAAGGCCTGGTAGCCCTCGGGCTCGACGAAGTCCAGGTGCAGGTAATTCAGGCGCGCGAGGAAGCGCCCCAGGGAAGCGGCATCGATCTCGGCCTCCGGCACGTGGCGGCGCAGATGAGCTTCGATGTTGTTCATGTGCTCCTGCACACTGCCCGGCTCGCGGGCCAGGGCCAGCAGGCGGGTGTCGGGGTGCAGGAGATCGGCGCGGTCGAGCTGGTAGAGCGCGGGGAACAGCTTGCGCAATGCCAGGTCGCCTAGGGCGCCAAAGAGGGCGAAGGTGCAGGGTTCGACACTGATCGCGGCCATGATGTTGGTTCTTTTATAAATGTTGGACTAGGAATACCGGTTTCAACCCTGCTTTTCAAGGGTTAATGTAGTAAAAACCACAACATCCAATACAGCCATTACAGACAAGTGGTGTGACAATCTTACCGACAGTAGGATACACACCAGCGCAAAAAAGCCTGCTTCCCGACCCAAGGACACACCATGGACCGCGTGCGAAACCTCCTGGAACAGATCCAGGGCCGCCTCGACGAGTTGAACAAGGCCGAACGCAAGGTCGCCGAAGTCATCCTGCTCAACCCGCAACAAGCCACCCGCTTCAGCATCGCCGCCCTGGCCCAGGCAGCCAGTGTCAGCGAACCGACGGTCAACCGCTTCTGCCGCTCGTTCGGCGTCAGCGGCTACCCCGAACTCAAGCTGCAACTGGCGCAGAGCCTGGCCAGCGGCGCCGCCTATGTCAGCCGTGCAGTGGAGGCCGACGACGATCCGGCCGCCTACACCCAGAAGATCTTCGGCAGTGCCATTGCCTCGCTCGACAGCGCCTGCCAGGCGCTCGACCCGCAGCAGGTCAGCCGCGCCGTGGACATGATGATCCAGGCCCGGCAGATCCACTTCTTCGGCCTCGGCGCCTCGGCCCCGGTGGCCCTCGATGCGCAGCACAAGTTCTTCCGTTTCAACCTCGCCGTGTCGGCCCACGCCGATGTGCTGATGCAGCGCATGCTGGCTTCGGTGGCCCATACCGGCGACCTGTTCGTGATCATTTCCTACACCGGGCGCACCCGCGAGCTGGTCGAGGTGGCGCGCCTGGCGCGGGAAAACGGCGCCTCGGTGCTCGGCCTCACCGCCGCCGGCTCGCCCCTGGCCCAGGCTTGCAGCCTCAGCCTGCATATCCCGCTGCCGGAGGACACCGACATCTACATGCCGATGACCTCGCGGATCATCCAGCTCACTGTGCTCGATGTGCTTGCCACCGGCATGACCTTGCGCCGCGGCGTGGACTTCCAGCCACACCTGCGCAAGATCAAGGAAAGCCTCAATGCCAGCCGCTACCCGATCGAGGACGACGACCTCAACTGAGCCGGTGCGCCTGCAAACGCAGGTGCGCCCGCTCGCCCGGCGCCAGGCTCAGGCCCTCGTCACTGCCGCTGGCCGCCTCCACGCAGACGAAGCCTTGGCACTCCCGCCCGCTCACGCCCATCAAGGGCCGATTGCCAGGGTGCCAGACCACGGTGTCGTCACTGTCGCCGGTATCGATGCACAGTTCGCGCTGCCAAGCCGGGTCCTGCAGCTGCACCCGCGGCGTGCCGGGATAGACCCGCTGGCAACCGCCCTTGAGGGTCAGCGCGCCATCTTCGCGGCAGGCCTGGCGATTGAGGCGGTCGTAGCCGTCGATGTCCTCCAGCCCGGATAGCGCTATCTTCGACACGTCGCTGATCCGCCAGTAGGCCAGCAGCGCATGGCTCAGCTGGCACGGTTCGCTGTCCTGGTGCTCGGTGCTCAGGCTCAGCTCCATGCTCGCCCCGAGCCGGGCATGCAGGTCGACCTGCCAGTCGCACAGGTCCAGGCGCCATTTCAGGGTCACCCCTTCCTCGTCCTCGCGGCTGTCCACCAGCTTCCAGTCCAGCAGGCGCGCCCAGCCATGGGCCGGCCACAGGTCCTCGCTGGGATGGCGGCCATACCAGGGCCAGCACACCGGCACGCCACCACGGATGGCCCCCACCTGCGGCCACTGCTCGGCGCACCACAACCAGGGTTTCTCACCGGCGGGTTGAAAGTGCAGGAGCTGCCCGCCCTGGCGGCTGAACACCGCCTGGCAGCGAGGGTGGTCGATGATCAGCACATCGCGCTGCTGGTAACGCTCCCACTCGAAGGTCGGCCTCGGCCGTTGCGAGGTGAAGAAGCGATGTAGCGGATGTTCAGGCATGGTTTCCAAGCTCTTTTGTTGTTCGAGATAGCGCTGTCTCAGCCTGTGCCCGTTAACCACTGCAGACCAGTGGTTAGCGGGAGGCCGAAATGGATGGCGTAAATTTACAACAATTTTTCTCAGAATGACGACTGAATCTTCAATCCCGCGACCAGCGCGTTGTCCACTTCATCCACACCGCCCGGGCTCTTGATGTACTGCAGGTTCGGGCGCACGGTCAGCCAGTTGGTGACGTGGAAGCCATAGTAGAGCTCGGCGTTGTATTCGGTGCGCTGCAGCGGTGCAAAGCCTGGGTTGTCGTAGTCATTGATGCCGGACTGGGCATTGAGCAGCTCGGCGCGCTTTTTCACATCGTCGTTGACGTGGATACGGGCGATGCCAAAGCCGATATCGTCCTTGGGCCGGGCGTCAAAGGCGCCTTTATAGACCATGCCGACCTGCTGGTAGTTGTCGACCACGTTGGTGGCCTTGTCATGCACGGTGAAGTTGGCGAACAGGCTCAGGCCGCGGTTGACGTCGCCAGCATGGGCGGTGACCTGCTGCTGCGCCACCACCCACCAGCCGTGCTTGCTGGAGTGCGACTTGAACGCCGCGCCGGTCAGCGCCTGCGGGTTGCCGTTGATGTCGTCGTACACGTCGTCGGCCTTGGCAGTGCTGTAGTAGTAGCCCAGGCGGTACTCGCCCGGCAGGCCGTTGACCTTCGGCGACCACACCGCCTCCACCGGCAGGATCGCGCCCTTGGTGCCACTGCCGCTGAGCTTGAAGCCGTTGCCGGTCTCCAGGTTCGACGGGTTCTGCTCGTAGGCACCGACCTGGACGAAGAATTCCGGGGTGATGTTGTACTTGACCCGCAGCGCCCACTGGCTGACCGGCCAGTTGTACCAGATGCCGCCGACCCAGTTGCCCACCTGCGAGCCGCAGAAAGCCAGGTTCTGGAAGTCGCAGGGGAAGCTGTTGAAGTCCTCGCCCTCGCCGAAGCGGCCGAATTTCACGTCCAGCGCGCCGTCGAAGTACTTCTGCTTGACCCACATCTGCGTCAGGCGCCAGGTCTGGCCGCGCCCCCAGACCTCCTGCACCGAGCTGAACTGCCCGGCACGCGGGTCGCTGATGCGGTCGTTGGACAGGTTGCGGCCGCTGCGCTCGGTGATCGCCAGCTTGAACTCGGTGTCCTTCCAGCCGAAGATCTTCTCCAGGTCCAGGTGCGCGCCCAGGGCGAACTGGTCGCTGTAGCGCGCGGTCTTGTCGTCGTTGTAGCCACCGTGCAGGTTGCCGGCCACTTCGCCAACGTAGTCGAGGGTGAAGTCGTAGCCCTTCTCCAGCAGCTCGGTGCGGGTGCCGCCCCAGTCGCCGGTCATCCATTTCGATTCCGACGAGAAAGCCTCGGCGGCCTGGGCCCCGCTGCTGCCGACCACCGCCAGCAAGGCGAGCGATCCCAAGGTCTTGATGCGATTGCGATGTTCCATCCCTTTGCGTCCTCTTTTCTTGTTATGCATTGTTCTAGACGATTCAACGGCCTTTGAAGCGAGTCACGTTGTCCTTGATGGCAGTGCCACTGGCGGCGAGGTCGAGGCGCTCGCCGCTGCCGGCGTCGAACAGCAACACCCGCGCCGGGTCGAACTGCAGGTTGAGGCTGTCGCCCACCCGGCACGCCACATCCGGCGCCAGGCGGCAGCAGACCTTGGTCTGGTTGAGGGTGACGAACACCAGCAGATCCGGGCCAGTGGGCTCGGTGACCTGTACTTCGGCGCGGATCGCGGGCATGCCGTTGCCCTCCGCAGCGCCCAGCGAGATTTGTTCAGGGCGCACGCCGAGAATGATCTCGCGCCCTTCCAGCTCGTCCGCCGCCACGCCCAGCGGCAGCTCGCAGCGCGCCTGGCCGCTGTCGAGCAGTGCCAGCACCCGGCCGTCCTGCTTCATCAGGCGCACAGGGATGAAGTTCATCGGCGGCGAGCCGATGAAGCTGGCGACGAACAGGTTGGCCGGGTCGTTGTAGATCTGCTGCGGGGTGCCGAACTGCTGGATGATGCCGTCCTTCATCACCGCCACCTTGTCGCCCAGGGTCATGGCCTCGATCTGGTCATGGGTGACATACACCGTGGTGGTCTTCAGGCGCTGGTGCATCAGCTTGATCTCGGTGCGCATCTCTACCCGCAGCTTGGCGTCGAGATTCGACAGCGGTTCGTCGAACAGGTAGATCTTCGGCCGCCGCGCCAGCGCCCGGCCCATGGCCACGCGCTGCTGCTGGCCGCCGGACAACTGCCCGGGCTTGCGCCCCAGCAGGTGCTCGATCTGCAGCAGCTTGGCGACCCGCGCCACCTCCTCGTCGATGGCGGTCTGGGACATCTTGCGGATCTTCAGGCCAAAGGCGATGTTGTCGCGCACGTTCATGGTCGGGTACAGCGCGTAGGACTGGAACACCATGGCGATGTCGCGATCCTTGGGGCTCATGCCGCTGACATCCTCGTCGTCGATGAGGATCGCCCCGCCGCTGATGCTTTCCAGGCCGGCGATGCAGTTCATCAGCGTCGACTTGCCGCAGCCCGAGGGCCCGACCAGGATCAGGAACTCGCCGTCCTTGATCGCCAGCTGGATATCCTTGAGCGTGTCCGGCAGGCCAGCGCCATAGGTCTTGTGCACATTGCGAAGTTCGAGTGTTGCCATGACTTACCCCTTGACCGCGCCGGCGGTCAGCCCGCGCACGAAATACTTGCCCGCAATAACGTAGACCAGCAGCGTCGGCAGCCCGGCGATCATCGCCGCGGCCATGTCGACGTTGTATTCCTTGGCCCCGGTGCTGGTATTGACCAGGTTGTTCAGGGCCACGGTGATCGGTTGCGAGTCGCCGCTGGAGAACACCACGCCGAACAGGAAGTCGTTCCAGATCTGGGTAAACTGCCAGATCAGGCAGACCATGATGATCGGCGTCGACATCGGCAGGATGATCCGCCCGAAGATGGTGAAGAACCCGGCGCCGTCCAGGCGTGCGGCCTTGACCAGCGCCTCGGGGATGCTCACGTAGTAGTTGCAGAAGAACAATGTGGTGAAGGCCAGGCCGTACACCACATGCACCAGCACTAGGCCGCTGGTGGTGCTGGCCAGGCCCAGCTTGCCGAGGGTGAACGAGGCCGGCAGCAGCACGGTCTGGAACGGCAGGAAGCAGCCGAACAGCAGCAGGCCGAAGAACAGCTGCGAGCCACGGAAGCGCCACATCGACAGCACATAGCCGTTGAGCGCGCCGATCGCCGTGGAGATCAGCACCGCCGGCACGGTGATCAGGATCGAGTTGAGGAAGTAGCCGTTGACCGTGGCCCAGGCCTTGGCCCAGCCGATGCCGGTGAACGCCGCCGGCCAGCTCAGCAGGTTGCCGCTGCCGATGTCCTCGGGGGTCTTGAAGCTGGTCAGCAGCATGACCACCAGCGGCACCAGGTACAGCAGCACCGCCAGCAGCAGCACCGCATGGATGGCGATGCGGCTGAGGTTCAGCGCGGGTTTGTCGACAGGACTAGTCATGGCGTTTGCCCCGTAGTTCGGAGTACAGGTAGGGGACGATGATCGCCAGGATCGCGCCCAGCATGAGGATGGCGCTGGCCGAGCCCATGCCCATCTGCCCACGGCTGAAGGTGAACGAGTACATGAACATCGCTGGCAGGTCCGAGGAGTAGCCCGGCCCGCCCGCAGTCATCGCCGCCACCAGGTCGAAGCTCTTGATCGCGATGTGCGCGAGGATCATCAGCGAACTGAAGAACACCGGGCGCAGGCTGGGCAGAACCACGGTCCAGTAGATGCGCGGCAGGCTGGCGCCATCGAGCTGCGCGGCGCGGATGATCGACTGGTCGACGCCGCGCAGGCCAGCGAGGAACATCGCCATGATGAAGCCCGAGGCTTGCCACACGGCAGCGATCACCAGGCAATAGACCACCCGGTCGGGGTCGATCAGCCAGTCCAGGCGAAAGCCTTCCCAGCCCCAGTCACGCAGCAGCTTGTCCAGGCCCATGCCGGGGTTGAGCAGCCACTTCCAGGCGGTACCGGTGACGATCATCGACAGCGCCATGGGGTACAGGTAGATGGTGCGGATGAAGCCTTCGCGGCGGATGCGCTGGTCGAGCAGCACGGCAAGGAACACGCCGATGGCCAGGGTGATGCCGATGAACAACCCGCCGAACAGCAGCAGGTTCTTGCTCGCCACCCACCAGCGGTCGTTGTCGAACAGCCGGGCGTACTGCGCCAGGCCTGCCCACTTGTAGGTGGGCAGGAAGGTCGAGGTGGTGAACGAGAGGACGAAGGTCCACAGGATGTAGCCGTAGAAGCCCACCAGGACGATGAACATGCTTGGCGCCAGCACCAGTTTCGGCAGCCAACGCTGCAGCGCGTCCAGGGGTGAGGCCCGCAGGCGGGCGGTTGCTGTAGTCATGATCTGGGTTCCCGATGCGAGATTGCCTGCGCGGGCCTCATCGCTGGCAAGCCAGCTCCCACAGGTACAGGTGTGCTCCGCTGTACCTGTGGGAGCCGCGGTTCGCCGCCGCGGCTTGCCGGCGATAGGGCCGTCAGATCCTTACTTGGCGGCGTTGACGGCTGCGGCCAGCTTCTTCGCCGCGTCGGCCGGATCGGCCTTGGGATCGTTGATGTAGTTGGTCACCACATCGAAGAATGCCCCTTGTACCGCCAGGGTGGTGGCCATGTTGTGCGCCATGCTCGGTTGCAGGCCGCCGGACTTGGCGTCGGCCAGGAAGTCCTTGGCCGCCGTCTGGGCACAGCTGTCGAAGCCGTACTTGCCCATGTCGGCGAGCATGTCGTTACGCACCGGGATCGAGCCCTTGTTGATGCTGAAGACCTTCTGGAAGTCCTCGCCCAGGACCTTGCGGGCGATGTCCTGCTGGCCTGCAGCGGTACCCTTGTCCTTCTGCTTGAATACCACCAGCGAGTCGATGTTGTAGAGGAAGGCCTTGTCGGTGCCCGGGAAGGCCACGCACTGGTAGTCCTTGCCGGCGGTCTTCTTCGCCAGGGTCCATTCGCTCTTGGCCCAGTCGCCCATGATCTGCATGCCGGCCTTGCCGTTGATGACCTTGGCCGCTTCAAGGTTCCAGTCCTGGCCCTTGCCGTCCGGGTCCATGTAGGTGGCGACCTTCTTGAGCTCGGTGAGCGCCTTGACCATCTCGGGGCCGGTCAGGGCCTTTTCATCCAGCTCGACCAGGGCCTTCTTGTAGCCCTCGACGCCCATCACCGAGAGCACCACGCTCTCGAATACGGTGCTGTCCTGCCAGGGTTGGCCACCATGAGCCAGCGGGATGAAGCCGGCGGCCTTGAGTTTGTCACCGGCGGCGTAGAACTCCTCAAGGGTGGTCGGGGCCTTGTCGATACCGGCCTTCTTGAACACTTCCGGATTGATCCACAGCCAGTTGATGCGGTGGATGTTCACCGGCACGGCCACGTAGTCGCCGTCGTACTTGACGGTGTCGGCGACTTTCTTGTCGAGCAGGCCGTCCCACTTCTCGTCCTTGGCCACGTCCTTGAGCACGTCGGGATCAAGCAACCCGGTGGCGGCCCAATCCTGAATATCCGGGCCCTTGATCTGCGCGACCCCGGGCGGGTTGCCAGCCACGGCGCGGCTCTTGAGCACGGTCATGGCGGTGGCGCCACCGCCGCCAGCCACGGCGCCGTCCTTCCAGGTGAAGCCGTCCTTCTCGACCTGCGCCTTGAGCACGTCGACTGCGGCCTTCTCGCCGCCGGAGGTCCACCAATGGACGACTTCCACGCTGCCTTTGGAGTCGGCGGCCTGGGCACTGAGGGAGAACAGGGAGGCGAAGGAGATCGCGGCGGCGAGACGAAGCGTCGGATGCATGGGATTACCTTTCTTGTTGTTATGCGAGGCAAGACTGTCGCTTGCATGGCATGGAGTGTAGGGAGGTCGCGCCCGGCGCCAGGTAACGAACGGATGCGCGAATGTCATCGTCTGGTTACAAAGCCAGCGCCGTGGCCAGGCTCGGCGCCAGCGGCAGGCGTGGCAGCAGCAAGGCCTGGTAGGCGTGGTAGAGGTCGGGCTTGCCGCCCCAGATGCGCGCACTGGGCAGCAGCGCCGGGTCGAGTTCGTGGTGCCAGCTGCCGTGGGCGCAGTCGATGAAGTGACTGGCGATGAAGTCCCAGAAGCAGCGGTACCAGTGTTCGTACTGGGCTTCACCGGTACGTCGCAACAGCGCCGCGGCAGTGGCACAGGCCTCGGCATGCACCCAGTGCAGGCGCTCGCGCACCACCGGGCGGTTGTGCCAGTCCAGGGTGTAGACCAGCCCCGGCGCGCCATCTGCCTGCCAGGCGTGGCGACAGGCGCTGTCGAACAGGCCCCGGGCGGCGGGCAGCAAGGACTCGGGCGCAGGCAGTTGCGCCCTTTGCAGGGCCGCCTCCAGGTGCAGTACCAGGCGCGCCCATTCGAAGGCGTGGCCGGGCGTGGTCCCGTAAGGACGGAAGCCATCGACGGGGTTTTCGCGGTTGTAGTCGGGGAGCGCCTGCCACTGCGCATCGAAATGTTCCGTGACGCGCATGCCGTCGGCAGCGGCGCGGGTCAGGATCAAGCGCTCGACGATCCGTTGGGCGCGCAGCAACCACTGCGTGTCGCCGGTCACGTCGGCCAGGGAGAGGAAGGCTTCGACGCCGTGCATGTTGCTGTTGGCGCCCCGGTAGGCCTCCGCGTGCAGCCAGTCGCGGGAGAACGACTCGCGCAGGGCGCCCTCCTCTTCGCACCAGAAGCGCTGCTCGATGACCTGGGTCACCGCCTCCAGCAACGCCGACGCCTGGCTGATGCCCGCCACCACCGCCGAGCTGGCGGCGAGGGCGACGAAGGCGTGCAGGTAGGCGGCCTTGCCGGTGTCGCCATGACCTTCAGGCTGCGCGTACCAACCGTCATGCTCCTTGTCGCGCAACGGGCCTTGCAGGGCCTCGACACCATGCCCGACCAGTTCGCGGCAACCCGGAACGCCCTGGATATGCGCCAGGGCAAAGCTGTGGGTCATGCGCGCGGTGTTCATGGTCTCGGCCAGGGCGCAACGGGGCAGGCGGCCTTCGTCATCGAGGTTGCCGAACCCCTGGGGCAGGCGCGAAGTCCTGGCGAAGGCGAGCAGGCGCAGGGCCTCGGCGTCGAGCCAGGCATGGTGTGTCGGGGAGTCAAGCCAGCTGATGGCCATGGGTGCACCTTCCTTGTTGTTGTCAGCCGATTCTAGCCAGCGGTCCTGGCTGGCATGTCACGAAGCCCGGCTCGATTGTCACCACATCGTTACATCGAAGCGCTTATCGCGTAGCAAGGGCTCATTCGGCTGAACGCGGCAGGTACAAGGTCACCCGCAACCCACCTTCGCGCAGGTTCAACAGGCTCACCTCGCCGCCATGGCTATGGGCGATGTTGCGCGCGATGCCCAGCCCCAGCCCATACCCCTGCTGCTGCCCGGCGAGGCGGAAGTGCGGCTCGAACACTTGCTCCAGGCGCTGTTCGGGCACCCCCGGCCCCTGGTCGTCCACCTGCAGCACGAAGCTCTCGGCGGTATCGATGATGCGCAGCTGCGCGCGCTCGCCGTACTTGATGGCGTTGTCAATCAGGTTGCCGATGCAGCGGCGCAAGGCCAGCGATTTTCCGGGGTACGGTGCCAATGCCTGCCCCTCCACGGTGATGCGCCCATCGCCGAGATAAGGCTCGGCCAGCATCTCCAGTACCTGGTTGAGATCGATCGGCTCGATGTTCTCGTGGATATCGGTGTCCTTCACGCATTGCAGGGCGCCCTTGACCAGCAGCTCCAGCTCATCGAGGTCGCGGCTGAACTTGGCCTGCAGCTTCTCGTCCTCAAGCAGCTCCACCCGCAGGCGCAGGCGCGTGATCGGTGTGCGCAGGTCGTGGGAAATGGCGCTGAACAGCTGGGAACGCTCGGTCAGGTAGCGGCTGATCCGCTCGCGCATGTTGTTGAACGCCCGCCCCACCTCGACCACCTCGCTACCGCCGCCCTCGGCCACTGGGGCCACGTCGGCACCCAGCGACATTTCCCGCGCCGCCCGTGCCAGGCGTTTGAGCGGCCGGCTCTGCCAGTGCACCAGCAGGCCGATGAACAGCAACAACAGCACGGTAGTCAGGGCAATGAAACCGATCTGCTGACGCGGCAGGCGTTCGGCCTCGAGGCTGGTGTAGGGCTCAGGCAACAGCGAGGCGATGTACAGCCACTCGCCCTCGCCGAGGCGGAGCTGGGTCACCAGTACCGGCGGGTTGAGCGGCTCGAGGGTGAGCGAATAGTGCGCCCAGGAGCGGGGCAGCTCATCGAGTTTCAGGCCGCTGTTGAAGATGCGCAGATCGTCAGGGCTGACGAACTCAACGGAGATCTCCATCTGCTGGCCAAGGCGCTCGTGCAGCACCTCTTGAAAAACGTCGATCACCGCCTGCTTGCGCGGGGTGATCGGCAACACCGGCATTTCCAGCGGCTTGACGTTGAGCGAGACGAAGAAGCGCGTGCCACCCATGCTGCGCAACTGGTCCAGCACCATGGGCCGGTAGGCCACCGGCAGCGAACGGAAGTAGCTGACACTGGCACTCATCGAATGCGCGAGGCTGCTGGCGCTGGCGCGCAAGCCCTGCAGCTGGCTGGCGCGCAATTGCGCGACCCAGATCACGCTGGACAGGCCCTGGGCCAGCAACACTACCAGCAAGGTAAGCAGCAGCATGCGCCCCAGCAGCGAGCGCGGCAGCAGGCGCCAGCGACGCTCGTCAGGCCGGGCAGACATTGGCCGCCAGCAGGTAGCCGCTGCCGCGCACGGTACGGATCAGCCGGGGTGGTTTTTCCGTGTCGCGCAGGCGCTGGCGCAGGCGGCTGACCGCCATGTCGACGATACGGTCCAGCGGCATCGGCTCGCGACCACGGGTGGCGTTGCCGATGGTGTCGCGGTCGAGGATCTGCTGCGGGTGATCGAGAAACAGCTTGAGCAGGGCGAAGTCGGCGCCGGAGAGGATCACCTCTTCGCCGTCGCGGTGGAACAGACGGTGGCTGATCGTGTCGAGGCGCCAGTCATCGAAGGCCAGCACCGCACTGGCCGGCGCCGCCTGGCCGAAATCGGCACGACGCAACAAGGCCTTGATCCGCGCCTGCAACTCACGCGGGCTGAAGGGTTTGCCGAGGTAGTCATCGGCGCCCAGCTCCAGGCCGATGACCCGGTCGGCTTCATCGGAACTGGCGGTAAGCATGATGATCGGCACCCGCGCCTGGCGCGGGTGCTGGCGAACCCAGCGACACAGGCTGAAGCCGTCTTCGTCGGGCAGCATCACGTCGAGGATCACCAGGTCGTAGGAGTTGGCGTCCAGGGCGCGGCGAAAGCCCTGGCCGTCAGGTTCGGCGTGCACCTGCAGGCCGCAGCGGGCGAGGTAGGTCTGCAGCAGTTCGCGGATGTCCTGGTCGTCGTCGACCATCAGGATCGATTTGCCGGCAGTGGTCACAATGGTCAGTCCTTTTGTAAACGCAGATCTTGATGCCTGCTGTGGGGGGCCGCAGTGCGGCTCCGTCGGTTAGAGGTCCAGCGCTTGCTGCAAAGCCACTCCGGCCCCCAGCAACCCGGAAAACTCCGCCGTCACCAGCCACACCGGCACCCCGGCGAAATACCCGCTCATGCAGCCCTTGTCGGCGAAGCTCGCGGCAAAGCCGCTGCGCAGGAACAATTCGGCGAAACGGGGAATCACGCCACCGACAATGTAGACGCCACCCCGCGCCCCGAGGGTGAGCACATTGTTGCCCGCCACCCGGCCGAGGAACCGGCAGAACTGCTCGACCACCGCCAGCGCCCGTGGCTCGTTGGCCAGCGCCGCGTCGGTGATCTGCGCCGGGGTCTTGTGCGTCGGCGCAGCACCATCGAGCGCACAAATGGCCTGGTACAGGCGCACCAGCCCACCGCCACTGAGCACGGTCTCGGCACTGACATGGCCGATCTGCCGATGGATTTCCTGGTGGATCGCCGCCTCACGGGCATTGCCCACCGGCAGGTCGACATGCCCGCCCTCCCCCGGCAGTGCCAGCCAATGCTCACCGTGGCGCAGCAGGCTGCCCACGCCCAGGCCGGTGCCGGGGCCGATCACCAGCGCCGGGCGCGATGGATCGGCGAGGCCTGCGCAGACTTCACGAAATTCGCCTGCGCGCAGGCGGGTCATGCCCAGCGCCATCGCGGAAAAGTCGTTGATCAACAACAGGCGATCGACCTGCAGCGTCTGGCAGAACGCACTGCGGCTCAGGCGCCAGTGGTTGTTGGTAAAGCGGAACTCGTCGCCGTCCACGGGGCCTGCCACCGCCAGGCACACCGCCGCCAGGCCGCCACGGGCGATACCCTGGTCGGCCAGGTAGGCCTCGATGGCCTGTTCGGGGCTGGTGTAGTCGGCGGTGGCCAGCACCTGGACCGCCTGCAGTTCTTCGTCGCGCCACACGGCGAAACGCGCGTTGGTGCCACCGATGTCGCCGACCAGCAAGGCCTTCATTCGAGGTTCTCCAGAGCCGAGGTGAAGGCGCTCGCGCCTTGCTCGGCGGAACTGAACGCCACACGCATGAAGCCGAACAGCTCACGCCCGCAGCCCAGGTCGTTACCCTTGGGTGGCGCTGGCAGTTCACGGCCGGCCAGTTCCTCGGCCGAGACCATGATCCGCAGCGTGCCTTCGGCACCATCGACGCGCACGATATCACCATCGCGCACCCGCGCCAGCGGGCCACCATCAAAAGCCTCCGGGCAGACGTGGATGGCCGCCGGGATCTTGCCCGAAGCACCGGACATGCGCCCGTCGGTAACCAGCGCCACCTTGAAGCCGCGATCCTGCAGCACGCCGAGGAAAGGCGTCAGCTTGTGCAGCTCGGGCATGCCGTTGCAGCGCGGCCCCTGGAAACGCACCACGGCGACGAAGTCCCGCTCCAGCTCGCCTGCCTTGAACGCATCGGCCAGCGACTGCTGGTCATGGAACACCCGGGCAGGCGCCTCGACCACCCGGTGCTCGGGCGCCACGGCGGAAACCTTCATCACGCCACGGCCAAGGTTGCCTTCCATCACCCGCAACCCGCCCTCGGCGGAGAACGGCCGCGCCACCGGGCGCAGGATGCTTTCGTCGAGGCTGTGCCGCGGCCCCTCGCGCCAGACCAGGCGGCCATCCTCGAGGAACGGCTCCTGGGTGTAGCGGCGCAGGCCGTGCCCGGCCACGGTGTTGACGTCCTCGTGCAGCAGGCCCGCGTCGAGCAGCTCGCGAATGAGGAAGGCCATGCCGCCGGAGGCCTGGAAGTGGTTGATGTCGGCCTTGCCGTTGGGATAGACGTGGGACAGCGTCGGCACCACATCGGACAGGTCGGCCATGTCCTGCCAGGTCAGCTGGATGCCGGCGGCCTGGGCGATGGCCGGGATATGCAGGGTGTGGTTGGTCGAGCCGCCGGTGGCGTGCAGGGCGACGATCGAGTTGACCAGGGCCTTTTCGTCGACGATCTCGCCAATGGGCATGAAGCTGCCACTGGCCTTGGTCATGCGCGTGACCTGGCGCGCGGCCTCGGCGGTAAGGGCATCGCGCAGCGGCGTGTAGGGGTTGACGAACGAGGCGCCCGGAAGGTGCAGGCCCATGACCTCCATCACCAGTTGGTTGGTGTTGGCGGTGCCGTAGAAAGTGCAGGTACCGGGGCCGTGGTAGCTCTTCATTTCCGATTCGAGCAGTTGCTCGCGGGTGGCCTTGCCCTCGGCGTAGCGCTGGCGCACATCGGCCTTTTCCTTGTTGGAAATGCCCGAGACCATCGGCCCGCCCGGCACGAAGATCGTCGGCAGGTGGCCGAAACGCAAGGCGCCCATCATCAGCCCGGGGACGATCTTGTCGCAGATGCCCAGCATCAGCGCGCCATCGAACATGTTGTGCGAGAGGGCGATGGCGGTGGACATGGCGATCACCTCGCGGCTGGCGATGGCCAGCTCCATGCCCGGCTCGCCCTGGGTGACGCCGTCGCACATGGCCGGCACGCCGCCGGCGAACTGGCCGACCGAACCGACTTCACGCAGCGCCTGTTTGATCTGTTCGGGGAAGTGCTGGTACGGCTGGTGCGCCGAGAGCATGTCGTTGTAGGCCGAGACGATGGCCACGTTGGCCGCGTTCATCAGGCGCAGGGTCTGCTTGTCGTCCCCGCCGCAGCCGGCCACGCCATGGGCGAAGTTGGCGCACTGCAACTGGGCGCGCATGGGTCCGTCACTGGCCGCCCCACGGATCAGCTCAAGGTAGCGTTCACGGGTACGGCGGCTGCGGGCGATCAGCCGTTCGGTGACCTCAAGGATGCGCGGATGCATGTACTGGACTCCAGGCTAACTGTGGGGCGGCTTTACTGGGGCATTTTCCCTCCAAACGATTGCGACCTAGTCTCTATGAAAAGGCGCCAGCACCGCTCGACAAGGGGACAACCCAACCACTCGTTGTATGTTTAAACAAAATACTGCCAGCAAAAAGGCTTGTTTTCTATCTCTCGGTGAATAATCTTGTAATTCCAACAACAAAACCGTTTCAGTGAAGCTGTCCTTTGTGCCACAGGCTTCACCCGACTGCCAGAGGTAATACCATGACCCTACGCATCGCCATCAACGGATTCGGCCGCATCGGACGCAACGTCCTGCGCGCACTGTACACGCAGGGCTACCGCCAGGACCTGCAGGTCGTCGCCATCAACGACCTGGGCGACAGCGCGATGAATGCCCACCTGCTCAAGTACGACAGCGTCCACGGCACCTTCGACGCCACTGTCGAGGCCGACCACGAAAGCCTCACCGTCAATGGCGACCGTATCGCCGTCAGCGCCATCCGCAACCCTGCCGAGCTGCCCTGGAAAACCTTGGCCATCGATGTGGTGTTCGAATGCACCGGGCTGTTCACCGAACGTGCCAAGGCCGCGGCGCACTTGAGCGCCGGGGCCGGCAAGGTGATCGTCAGCGCCCCGGCCAAGGGTGTCGACGCCACCGTGGTCTACGGGGTCAACCACGATGTGCTGCGCGCCTCGCACCAGATCATCTCCAACGCCTCGTGCACCACCAACTGCCTGGCGCCGATTGCCCAGGTGCTGCACCGCGAGTTCGGCATCGAGCAAGGCCTGATGACCACCATTCACGCCTATACCAACGATCAGGTCCTCACCGACGTCTACCACAGCGATCCGTATCGCGCCCGCTCGGCCACCCAATCGATGATCCCGAGCAAGACCGGCGCTGCCGAAGCCGTGGGCCTGGTGCTGCCGGAACTGGCCGGCAAGCTCACCGGAATGGCCGTACGGGTGCCGGTGATCAACGTGTCGCTGGTCGACCTCACCGTCAACCTGCAGCGCGAAACCAGCGCCGAAGAAGTCAACCAGCTGTTCCTCGAGGCCAGCCGTCATTCCCGGGTATTGGGCTACAACGCCCTGCCACTGGTGTCGTGCGACTTCAACCACAACCCGCTGTCGTCGATCTTCGACGCCAACCACACCCGCGCCAACGGGCGGATGCTCAAGGTGCTGGCCTGGTACGACAACGAGTGGGGCTTCTCCAACCGCATGCTGGACAATTGCCTGGCGTTGTTCAACGCGCGTTAAGGCAGGGTCAGGTCTTCAGAGTAAGGTCTTGTGGGAGTGGGCTGCTGCCACAAGCTTTACTCATTCGTGACATTTCCATGCTTGACCTTGGTCGGTGATGATAAGCATTATCATTCATCCCAAAACGCCCAGGTTCCCCCGTGAGTCAGTCCCGGTTCAACTCAGTGTTCCTCACCCAGCGTCTCACCCTGCTGCGCACGCTGCAGCGCATGGTGGGCAACCCCAGCACTGCCGAGGACCTGCTGCAGGAAACCTATCTGCGGGTCACCCGCGCCCTGGGCGAGCGCCCGATCGAGCACCTGGAACCCTTCGTGTTCCAGACCGCCCGCAACCTTGCCCTGGACCACCTGCGCACGCGCCGGGTGCAAGCGCGCACCTTGGTGGACGACGTGCCCGAACAGGTCCTGCATAACGTCGCAGCCCCTGCCGCGAGCAGCGAGGATGCCGCCCACGCCGAGCAACTGCTCAAGCACCTGAGCGTCAGCCTCGGCCAGTTGAGCGAACGCCAGCAGCGCATCTTCATCCTCAGCCGCCTGCACGGCGCCAGCTACCTGGAAATCGCCGAGCAGTTGAGCGTCTCGGCCAGCACCGTGCAGAAGGAGCTGAAACTGATCATGGCCATCTGCATGGGCGTGGCCGATCGTCACCAGTGACGCGACCGCTCGCCGCTGGTCAGCGCAAAGCCCTTGCCATGGGCAAGGTCTGCACTGATCATGCGCAAAAAATGCCCAATGCAAGGATCCGTCGTGACCGACCACCCCACCCCTCGCCCGTCACCCGCCGAGCCTGATGCCCGCGCCCGTGCCCGCGAAGAGGCGCTGGACTGGTTGATCCGCCTGCAATGCGCCAGCGAAGACGACACCCGCGCTTTCGAGCACTGGCTGGGCGCCGAGCCGGAAAACGCCGAGGCCTATGTCGAAGCCGAGGCGATGTGGAACGGCGCATCGCTGCGCCAGGTGGCCGGGCAACTGCAGCAAAGGCGCAAGCGCTCGCTTGCCGGGCGCCTGCGCAGCCACTGGAAACCTTTGGCCACCGCCGCGGTGCTGCTGGTCGGGCTGTTCACGTTCGGCAACCTGCCAGTGCGCCTGCAGGCCGACCATCTGACCGTGGTCGGCGAGCGCCAGCGCCTGGAGCTGGACCACGGCGCCAAGGTGCTGCTCAACACCAATTCGGCCTTTGCCAGCGACGAGCGCGAAGGCCGCAAGGTCGCCCGGCTGTTGCAGGGCGAGGCGTATTTCCAGGTGTCCAACGCCAGCCAGCCGCCGCTGGAAGTCCAGGCCGGCCCACTGCGCGCCAGCGTGCGCGACACCGATTTCGCCGTACGCTACCTCGATGGCGAGGCCCAGGTGCGGGTACAACGCGGCGATGTCGACCTGCAGGCCGCGAGCGACCAACGCATCCGCCTGAGCGCCGGCGACAGCATCAGCGTCGGCCCCAAGGGCTTCGGCCAGCGCCAGCGCCCCGACATGAGCAAGGACCTGGCCTGGATCGAAGGCCGCCTGGTGTTCGAGAACTGCCCGCTGAGCCAGGTGCTCGCGGAGGTCCGCCGCTACTACCCGGGCTGGATCATCAACCGCAACGCGCACCTGGAGCAGGTCGCGGTCACCGGCAACTATCGCCTCGACCAGCCGCTGGAAACGCTGCGTGCCCTGGCCCACATCACCTCGGCGCAACTGCATGAATACCCAGCCGTGGTAATTCTTAACTGACCTTGCAAGTTTTTTTACGCGATCGCCACACCTCGCCCGTCTCGTTATAGCCAATACGATTGATTCTCGTTCGAAAACGAGAACAAACACTGTCTATGACTCACGCGCGACAGGGAGCGCTTTCGATGCCCAAAGGTCAAACTCGCCCGTCCTCTTCTTCCCGCCGCTGCGGGCAATTGTCCCTGTTGACCTTGGCTTTGCTCGCCAGCGGCGCCTGCAGCCTGCCCGCGCTGGCCGTGGAACCGGCCCAGGCGAGTAGCCCGCGCATGGGCGATTACCGCTTCGCCATCGCCCAGCAACCGCTGGTCGAAGCCATCAATGCCTTCAGCCAGGTCACCGGCTGGCAGGTCGGCTTCAGTGCCGAGCTGGCCGACGGTGTGGCCTCGCCGGGCGTACAGGGATCGCTGGCCGCGGAAGCGGCGCTGCAGCGCCTGCTGCGCGGCACCGGCCTGGGCTACCGCAAGATCAGCAATGGCAACGTGGTGCTGGAACGCCAGGCCGCCGGCAACGCCATCGCCCTGCAGCAGGTGACCGTCAGCGCCACCCGCAGCGCCCAGGACGTCAGCCAGGTGCCGAGCACCGTCAGCGTGCAGACCCGCGAGCAACTGGACCGGCAGAACGTCAACGACATCAAGGAACTGGTGCGCTATGAGCCGGGTGTTTCCGTCGGTGGCGTCGGCCAGCGCAGCGGCCTGAATGGCTACAACATTCGCGGCATCGACGGTGAACGTATCCTGACCCAGGTCGACGGCGTGTCGATCCCCGACAGTTTCTTCTATGGCCCCTACGCCCAGACCCAGCGCAACTATGTCGACCCGGAAATCGTCAAGCGCGTCGAGATCCTCCGCGGCCCGGCCTCGGTGCTGTACGGCAGCAACGCCATCGGCGGCGCGGTGAGCTACTACACCCTCGATCCCGAGGACATCATCAAGCCGGGCAAGGATGTCGGCGCCCGTCTGAAGACCGGCTACAGCTCGGCCGACGAAAGCTGGCTGACCTCGGCTACCGTCGCCGGTCGCCAGGGCGATTTCGATGGCCTGCTGCACCTGAGCCAACGTAACGGCCATGAAACCGAATCGTATGGCGAACACGGCGGCACCGGCCTGAACCGCAGCAAGGCCAACCCGGAGGACGTGCGCACCACCAACGTCCTGGCCAAGCTTGGCTGGAACTACGCCGACGATGCCCGCTTCGGCTTCACCTACGAGCACTACAAGGACGACCGCGACCAGAACATCCTCAGCGCCGTCGGAGGCCCCTTCATTCCGGGCCGCGGCGCCTCGAACATGTATCGGATGCGCCAGGGCGACGACACCGTTACCCGCGAGCGCTTTGGCATCAACCATGAGTTCGGCCTTGAAAGCCTGGTCGCCGACCACGTGAAATGGAGCCTGAACTACCAGATCGCCAAGACCGACCAACGCACCGACGAGCTGTATTTCGCCAGTGGCCGCCAGGTGTTCCGCGATCGCCAGACCACCTACAAGGACCGCCAGTGGGTATTCGACGCCCAGCTGGACAAGGCTTTCAGCCTGGGTGCCACCGACCACCTGCTGACCTACGGCACGACCCTCAAGCATGAAAAGATCACCGGTTCACGCAGCGGTACCGGCACCTGCCTCAACGTCGGCGGCAGCTGTACGGCGATCGGCCAGAATAGCCCCGGCGACGGCCAGGTACGGGTCAGCGACTTCCCCGACCCGACGGTCAACACCTACAGCCTGTTCGCCCAGGACGAAATCCGCTGGAACAACTGGACCTTCCTGCCCGGCGCTCGGTACGACTACACCCGCATGGAACCGCAGATGACCAGCGAGTTCCTGCGCGGGGTCCAGGGTAACGGTGCAGCGCCTGGGGCCATCGACGACGCAGACAAGAAATGGCACCGCGTTTCGCCAAAATTCGGCGTGACCTATGCCTTCAACGACAACTACACCTGGTACGGCCAATACGCCGAGGGCTTCCGTACCCCGACCGCCAAGGCCATGTTCGGCCGCTTCGACAACCCGACCCTGGGCTACAGCGTCCAACCCAACCCGGACCTCGAGCCAGAGAAGAGCAAGAGCTACGAAACCGGCCTGCGCGGTAACTTCGAGGCCGGCAACTTCGATATCGCGGTGTTCTACAACAAGTACCGCGACTTCATCAACGAAGACGCCGTGCAGTCGGCCAACCTGGGTTCGACCTTCCAGGCCAACAACATCAAGCACGCCACCATCAAGGGCGCGGAGTTCAAGGGCCGCCTCAACCTCGACCACTTCGGCGCTGCCCAGGGCCTGTACACCCAAGGCTCGCTGGCCTATGCCCGCGGCCGCAACGATGACAACGGTCAGCCACTGAACAGCGTCAACCCGCTGACCGCGGTCCTCGGCCTGGGCTACGAGCAACAGAACTATGGGGGGCTGCTGAGCTGGACCCTGGTCAAGCGCAAGGACCGCGTCGACGACTCCACCTTCTTCGCCCCCGATGGCGCCAGCAAGCAGTTCCGCACGCCTGGCTACGGCGTGCTGGACCTGACCGGCTACTACAAAGTGACCGACGACATCACCGTCAACGCAGGCCTCTACAACCTGACCGACAAGAAGTACTGGCAGTGGGATGACGTACGTGGCTACGACGCGCTTGGCGAAGCGGGAGTGACCCAGCCGGCCAATCTCGATCGCCTGACCATGCCGGGCCGCAACTTTGCCATCAACCTGGTGTGGGACATCTGACGGGTTGAGATCGCCATCGCCGGACAAGCTCGTTCCCCCAGTTCCCGCGTGGGAGCGGGCTTGCCCGGCGCTGCATCGAGCCCTGTGCGAATGATTTCACTTCGCAGGTGAGGTTTTTTTACTGTTCCGCGTCTTCTGTTTCGTCTTGTCACTAGACGCCCCATTTTCCAAGGATGCCCCCATGACCG
This sequence comes from Pseudomonas sp. PONIH3, assembly GCF_002934345.1. Taxonomy (NCBI): domain Bacteria; kingdom Pseudomonadati; phylum Pseudomonadota; class Gammaproteobacteria; order Pseudomonadales; family Pseudomonadaceae; genus Pseudomonas; species Pseudomonas sp. PONIH3. Next base: position 4,941,059 of record NZ_CP026386.1, on the reverse strand, counting down.
CCCCTTCCACCGAACGCGCCAACCTGCGCTCCCAGCGCCTGAACCAGGTCACCCATGCCCCGCACACCGAGCTGGACGCCCTGGTCAAGTCGCACAAGCCGTTCGACAGCCGCGAGAGCTTCGCCCGCTTCGTGGTCGCCCAGTACCTGTTCCAGTCCGAGTTGCAGGCGCTGTACACCGACCCGCAACTGATCGCCATCGTCCCCGACCTGGCCGAGCGCTGCCGCGCCGAGCAGGCCCGCCTCGACCTGGCCGACCTCGACACCGAAGTGCCCGCGCCCTTCGCCGGCGCCCTGGGCAAGCCAAGCCTGGGCGAAGCCCTGGGCTGGATCTTCGTCTCCGAAGGCTCCAAACTGGGCGCCGCATTCCTGATCAAGCGCGCCGTGGCCCTGGAACTGTCCGAAACCTTCGGTGCCCGTCACCTGGGCGAACCGGCCGGCGGTCGCGCCGAAGGCTGGAAACAGTTCACCCGCATCCTCGACAGCCTGGACCTGTCGCCCGAGGAAGACGCCGCCGCCGAACGTGGCGCGGTCGCCGCCTTCGAGCGCTTCACCGAGCTGCTCAAGCATGCCTATGCCGCCGACGCGGCGCTGGCCTGACACGCTTTACCCGGCCGTCTGCGGGCGGCCGCACCGTTGCAGTGAGACCATGACCCGAATCGCCCGCTCCAAAGTATCCCGCCTGCTGTATGCGATCCTGGCCTATGTGAGCCTGGGCATTGGCCTGGTCGCCATCGTCATTCCCGGGCTGCCCACCACCGAGTTCATCCTCCTCGCCGCCTGGGCCGCTACCCGCAGCTCGCCGCGGCTGTCCGCGTGGCTCGAGAACCACCGACTGTTCGGCCCGATCCTCTTCAATTGGCGCAACGGCAAGGTGATCCAGCGGCGCGCCAAGATCAGCGCCACTATCAGCATGTTGCTATGCGCAAGCCTCATGCTGATCGTCCTCGAGCACCACTGGCCCGTATTCCTTGCCATCGGCGGCATGGCGCTCGGCAACCTATGGATCTGGTCACGCCCGGAACGGCATGTTCCGCAAGGCAGCGTCGAATTGCAAAATTGATTCAATCGCGCCTGACATGAGCAGTCAGAGGCTAAGCAAGCCCGAATACAGCGCATACGCCGCCAACCCGGCGCCCACCAGCACCGCCGCGAAAATCAGCTTCTCCCATGCGGTGAACAGCACCTGCCCCTGCTCGCGCTTGGCCCGGGCGAACAGGATCACCCCCGGGGCATAGAGCAACGCCGACAGCAGGATGTACTTGAGCCCACCGGCATACAGCAACCACACCGCATATGACAGCGCGATCACGGCAACCAGCATGTCCTTGCGCCGCAACCCCGCCTGCCCCTGGTAGCTCTCGCCTCGCACGGTCAGCAACACCGCATAGGCCGCCGACCAGAAGTAAGGAACCAGGATCATCGACGACGCCAGGTAGATCAGGCTGGTATAGGTACCGGCGGAGAACAGTGTGATCAGCAAAAAGCCCTGAATCATCACGTTGGTCAGCCACAAGGCGTTGGCCGGCACATGGTTGGCGTTTTCTCGCGCCAGGAACCGCGGCATGGTCTTGTCACGGGCAGTGGCGAAGAGGATCTCGGCACACAACAGCGCCCACGACAGCAGCGCCCCGAGCAACGACACCGCCAGGCCGAGGCTGATCAGTAATGCGCCCCAGGGCCCGACGATGTGCTCCAGCACCGACGCCAACGATGGATTCTGCAACCCGGCAAGTTCCGGCTGGGTCATGACCCCCAGCGACAACACGTTGACCAGCACCAGCAGCGCCAGCACGCCGAGAAAGCCGATCACCGTGGCCTTGCCCACATCAGTGCGACGCAGCGCTCGCCCCGAATAGACACTCGCACCTTCGATGCCGATGAACACGAACACCGTCACCAGCATCATGTTGCGGACCTGCTCGAGGACGCTGCCGAACTGCGGATTGCTCATCCCCCAGATGTCGCGGGTGAAAATATCGGCGCGAAAGGCGACAGCCGCGATGACGATGAATATCAGCAACGGCACGACCTTGGCCACAGTGGTCACCTGGTTGATGAAGGCCGCCTCCTTGATGCCACGCAGCACCAGGAAGTGCACCGCCCACAGCAGCAATGAAGCACAGCCGATGGCCATCGGCGTATTACCTTGGCCGAACACCGGGAAGTAGAAACCGAGGGTGCTGAACAGCAGCACGAAATAGCCAACGTTGCCCAACCAGGCACTGATCCAGTAGCCCCAGGCCGAAGAAAAGCCCATGTAGTCGCCAAAACCGGCCTTGGCATAGGCGTACACCCCGGAGTCCAACTCAGGTTTGTGGTTGGCCAGGGTCTGGAACACAAAGGCCAATGCCAGCATGCCCACCGCGGTGATGCCCCAACCGATCAGCACTGCGCCGACATCGGCGCGCGCCGCCATGTTTTGCGGCAACGAGAAGATCCCACCGCCGATCATCGAACCGACCACCAACGCGATCAGCGCGCCCAGGCGTAGCTTCTGTCCCGGTTCGCTCATGGGGCTCCTCGTGCGCGGGTGCGCGTAAACGTATTTGGCAACATGAATGTTACAAGTTTCTTATTGAATCGAGCCATTAAAGCTATAGCACTCATAACCGGACTGTCTATAGCGCGGGGGAGTGAAAAGTGACAATTGCAAAGTATCTCACTCCCCACCTAAATACGTCGCTATTTACTGTGAAAAATTTGCGAAAAGCCTAAAAGAGGGCGGTTGCAGGAGCTGAGTGCAACACGGTCATTGAATTGAAACTGGAGCATCATGCCGCATAGCCATGGCCTTCTGCATCACCTCGCCCATAACTTCGATTGGGCATTTGAAGTCGAAGCGCTTACGCGGACGCATGTTCAGTTGCAGTGCGATGGCATTCAGTTCTTCCTGGCTGTGTACCGACAGGTCTGTGCCTTTGGGCAGGTACTGGCGGATCAGGCCATTGATGTTTTCGTTGCTACCGCGCTGCCAAGGGCTGTGCGGGTCGCAGAAGTAGATCGCCACGCCGGTTCTTTGGGTGATCTCGGCGTGTCGCGCCATCTCCCGGCCCTGGTCGTAAGTCATGCTCTTTCGCATCTCCAGCGGCATGCCATTGAGCGCGGCGCTGAAGCCTTCCAGCGCCGAAGTCGCCGTCGCGTCGTTCATCTTTACCAGCATCAGGTAGCCACTGGTGCGTTCCACCAGCGTACCGACGGACGAGGCGTTGGCCTTACCCTTGATGAGGTCGCCTTCCCAATGCCCCGGCATCTGCCTGTCTTCAATCTCCGGCGGGCGCACATGAATACTGACCATCTCGGGGATCTGGCCGCGCCGATCCACACCACCAGAGCGCGGTCGGCGTGTCGTCTTGCTTTGCCGCAGGCAGATGATCAGCTCCTTGCGCAGTTCACCGACCGGCAGGGCATAGATCGCGTTATAGATCGTCTCGCGACAGACGTAGGCATCTCTGAGGCTGGGAATGTTCATGCTGCGCAGCTTGCCGGCAATCTGCTCGGGAGACAAACGCTCACGGAGCATATGCGCCACCAACTCGAAGCGCTCACCACCCGGCAACAGCTTTCGCTTCGGTCGACACACCTGGCGGCGAGCCTGCATCTGCTGCTGGGCCGCGTGGGCCGAGTAGCCGCCACAGACATCTCGATTGCGGCGCAGCTCCCGGCTGATGGTCGAAGGGGATCGGTTGATCAAGCAGGCAATCCTACGCAGGCTGAAGCCTTGAGTACGACCGATTTGAATGGTGGCGCGCTCTTCAACGCTGAGTTCGGTATAAGACATAGTGGCAGCACCGTACCGGAAAGGTCAGGTGTTGCACTCAGTTTTTGCCGCCGCCGAGACTAACTTCATGGTTCGCAGGCAAAACGGAGCGCTTGCTCCAGAAGGACATGGAGGTGCCAGCGTACAAGGCCTGCAACGAAGCTGTCGGCATCCTCCAGGAGACGCATGAAGGTTTTTTCTTACCTTCATGCTGGCATGAACTGATCTAAGTCAGCGAATGATCCAGGCGTCAGATTTATTCTGAGGTCAACTTTCTCCTGGTACGGAGTCGATAAATGTCTGATTCTCCCGGAAAACTAAAACTGGGTGCGCTTGTTGCACTTGTAGTGGGTTCGATGATCGGCGGCGGGATCTTCTCATTGCCGCAAAACATGGCCGCCAGTGCCGGTGTCGGCGCGGTGCTGATCGGCTGGGCCATCACCGCGGTGGGCATGCTCACCCTCGCCTTCGTATTCCAGACCCTGGCCAACCGCAAACCCGACCTGGACGGCGGCGTGTACGCCTACGCCAAGGCTGGTTTTGGCGATTACATGGGCTTTTCCTCAGCCTGGGGCTACTGGATCAGCGCCTGGCTGGGCAACGTCGGCTATTTCGTGCTGCTGTTCAGCACCCTGGGGTACTTCTTCCCGGTTTTCGGTGAGGGCAACACCCCGGCGGCGGTGATCGGCGCCTCGGTCCTGCTGTGGGCCGTGCATTTCCTGGTATTGCGCGGCATCAAGGAAGCCGCGTTCATCAACCTGGTCACCACCGTGGCCAAGGTCGTGCCGCTGGCCCTGTTCGCCCTGATCTGCCTGTTCGCGTTCAAGCTCGATGTGTTCACCGCGGATATCTGGGCCGTGGGCACACCGGAGTTGGGCAGCGTGATGAACCAGGTGCGCAACATGATGCTGGTCACCGTGTGGGTGTTCATCGGCATCGAGGGCGCGAGCATCTTCTCTTCTCGTGCGGAAAAGCGCTCTGACGTCGGCAAGGCCACGGTCATCGGCTTTATTACCGTGCTGCTGTTCCTGGTGCTGGTCAACGTGCTGTCGCTGGGCGTGATGACCCAACCCGAGCTGGCCAAGCTGCAGAACCCGTCGATGGCTGCCGTGCTTGAACATGTGGTAGGCCACTGGGGCGCGGTGCTGATCAGCGTCGGCCTGATCATCTCGCTGCTGGGGGCGCTGCTGTCGTGGGTGCTGCTGTGCGCCGAGATCATGTTCGCCGCCGCCAAGGACCACACCATGCCGGAGTTCCTGCGCCGCGAGAACGCCAACCATGTGCCGGCCAACGCCCTGTGGCTGACCAACGCCATGGTGCAGATCTTCCTGGTCATCACCCTGTTCTCCAACAGCACCTACCTGTCGCTGATCTACCTCGCCACCTCGATGATCCTGGTGCCTTACCTGTGGTCGGCGGCTTATGCCTTCCTGCTCGCCTGGCGCAACGAAACCTACGAACAGGCCCTGGCCGAACGCAAGAAAGACCTGATCATCGGCGGCATCGCCCTGCTCTACGCGATCTGGCTGCTGTACGCCGGTGGCGTCAAGTACCTGCTGCTCTCGGCCCTGCTCTACGCCCCCGGCGCGATCCTGTTCGCCAAGGCCAAGCGCGAGGTCGGCCAGCCGATCTTCACCAGCGTGGAAAAACTGATCTTCGCCGCCGTGGTCGCGGGCGCCCTGTTGGCTGCCTACGGCTTGTATGACGGCTTCCTGACGCTCTGAACCCATGTCTTCGCATTACAGGAGGATTCACCATGTCCACTGAGAAACAGAAATACGGCGTTCATTCCGAAGCCGGCAAGCTGCGCAAAGTGATGGTCTGCAGCCCGGGCCTGGCGCACAAGCGCCTGACCCCGAGCAACTGCGACGAACTGCTGTTCGACGATGTGATCTGGGTCGACCAGGCGAAGCGCGATCACTTCGACTTCGTCACCAAGATGCGTGAGCGCGGCGTCGATGTCCTGGAGATGCACAACCTGCTGACCGACATCGTCCAGCAACCTGAAGCGCTGAAGTGGATTCTCGACCGCAAGATCACCTCCGACACCGTCGGCGTCGGCCTCACCAACGAAGTGCGTAGCTGGCTCGAGGGCCTCGACCCACGCCACCTGGCCGAATTCCTGATCGGCGGCGTGGCAGGCCAGGACCTGCCGGAAAGCGAAGGCGCCAGCGTGGTCAAGATGTACAACGACTACCTGGGCCACTCCAGCTTCATCCTGCCGCCGCTGCCAAACACCCAGTTCACCCGCGACACCACCTGCTGGATCTACGGCGGCGTGACGCTCAACCCGATGTACTGGCCGGCGCGACGCCAGGAAACCCTGCTGACCACCGCCATCTACAAGTTCCACAAGGAGTTCACCAACGCCGACTTCCAGGTCTGGTACGGCGACCCGGACAAGGACCACGGCAACGCCACCCTCGAAGGCGGCGACGTGATGCCGATCGGCAAGGGCGTGGTGCTCATCGGTATGGGCGAGCGCACCTCGCGTCAGGCCATCGGCCAGCTGGCACAGAGCCTGTTCGCCAAAGGCGCGGTGGAAAAAGTCATCGTCGCCGGCCTGCCCAAATCCCGCGCCGCGATGCACCTGGACACCGTGTTCAGCTTCTGCGACCGCGACCTGGTCACGGTCTTCCCGGAGGTGGTGAGAGAGATCGTGCCGTTCATCATTCGCCCGGACGAAAGCAAGCCTTACGGCATGGACGTGCGCCGCGAGAACAAGTCATTCATCGAGGTGGTCGGCGAGCACCTGGGGGTCAAGCTGCGCGTGGTCGAGACCGGTGGCAACAGCTTCGCCGCCGAGCGCGAACAGTGGGATGACGGCAACAACGTGGTGGCCGTGGAGCCCGGCGTGGTCATCGGCTATGACCGCAACACCTACACCAATACCCTGCTGCGCAAGGCCGGGATCGAGGTCATCACCATCAGCGCCGGCGAACTGGGCCGGGGCCGCGGCGGCGGTCACTGCATGACCTGCCCGATCGTGCGCGACCCTATCGACTACTAAACGTCCATCACCCCGGCCGTGCTCACCCAGCGGCGGCCGGGGGATTACCGAACTCAAGGAGAATCATCATGGCGTTCAACATCCACAACCGTAACCTGCTCAGCCTCGAACATCACACCACCCGCGAGCTGCGTTACCTGCTTGACCTGTCCCGCGACCTCAAGCGCGCCAAGTACACCGGCACCGAGCAGCAGCACCTGAAAGGTAACAACATCGCCCTGATCTTCGAGAAGACCTCGACCCGCACCCGCTGCGCCTTCGAAGTCGCCGCCTACGACCAGGGCGCCAACGTCACCTATATCGATCCCAACTCCTCGCAGATCGGCCACAAGGAAAGCATGAAGGACACCGCCCGCGTGCTCGGGCGCATGTACGACGCCATCGAGTATCGCGGCTTCAAGCAGGAGATCGTCGAGGAACTGGCCAAGTTCGCTGGCGTGCCGGTGTTCAACGGCCTCACCGACGAATACCACCCGACCCAGATGATCGCCGACGTGCTGACCATGCGCGAGCACAGCGACAAGCCGCTGCACGACATCAGCTATGCCTACCTGGGCGATGCCCGCAACAACATGGGCAACTCGCTGCTGCTGATCGGCGCCAAGCTCGGCATGGACGTGCGCATCGCCGCGCCCAAGGCCCTGTGGCCGCATGACGACCTGGTCGAACGGTGCAAAAAGTACGCAGAAGAAAGCGGCGCGCGCATCACCCTGACCGAAGACCCGAAAGCCGCGGTCAAGGGCGTCGACTTTGTCCACACCGATGTATGGGTATCAATGGGCGAACCGGTCGAGGCCTGGGGCGAGCGTATCCAGCAACTGCTGCCGTACCAGGTGAACAAGGAGCTGATGAAGTCCACCGGCAACCCGCGCACCAAGTTCATGCACTGCCTGCCGGCGTTCCACAACTCCGAGACCAAGGTCGGCAAGCAGATCGCCGAACAGTACCCGCACCTGGCCAACGGCATCGAAGTGACCGATGACGTGTTCGAGTCGCCGGCGTGCATCGCCTTCGAGCAGGCGGAAAACCGCATGCACACGATCAAGGCGATCCTCGTGTCGACCCTGGCTGATCTCTGACAGCGGCCTTGACTCTGTGGGAGCCGGCTTGCCGGCTATACGGGCAACACGGTGCATGGCACCGGCTTCGCCGGTGATCGCCGGCAAGCCGGCTCCCACAAAGGAACGAGGCGCTTACCCTAAATCCGCAAAGGACATTCCCCATGCGTATCGTTGTTGCATTGGGCGGCAACGCCCTGCTGCGCCGCGGCGAGCCGATGACCGCCGACAACCAGCGTGCCAATATCCGCACCGCCACCGAACAGATCGCCAAGATCCATCCCGGCAACGAACTGGTCATCGCCCACGGCAACGGGCCGCAAGTCGGCCTGCTGTCGCTGCAGGGGCTGTCGTACAAGCCGGATGAAGCCTATCCGCTGGACGTGCTTGGCGCTGAGACCGAAGGCATGATCGGCTACATGATCGAGCAGGAACTGGGCAACCTGCTGGACTTCGAGGTGCCGTTCGCCACGCTGCTCACCCAGGTTGAAGTGGACGCCAACGACCCGGCGTTCAAGGACCCGACCAAATTCATCGGCCCCGTGTACGCCAAGGACGAAGCCGAACGCCTGGCCAAGGACAAGGGCTGGGTGGTCAAGCCCGACGGCGACAAGTACCGCCGGGTGGTGGCCAGCCCGAAACCCAAGCGCATCTTCGAGATCCGCCCGATCAAGTGGCTGCTGGAAAAAAGCAGCATCGTGATCTGCGCCGGCGGCGGCGGTATCCCCACCATGTACGACGAAAACCGCAAGCTCAAGGGCATCGAGGCGGTGATCGACAAGGACCTGTGCTCGGCGCTGCTGGCCGAACAGCTGGATGCCGACCTGCTGATCATCGCCACCGACGTCGACGCTGCGTACATCGATTTCGGCAAGCCGACACAAAAAGCCATCGCCCAGGCGCACCCCGACGAGCTCGAGAAGCTGGGCTTTGCCGCCGGCTCCATGGGGCCCAAGGTGCAGGCTGCCTGCGATTTCGCCCGGCATACCGGCAAGGTCGCGGTAATCAGCTCGCTGGAGAACATCGAGGACATCGTCAAAGGCACCGCCGGTACCCGCGTTTCCACCGCCAAGCCGGGAATCAGCTACCGTTGAACGCAGTTGGCCGGTGCCTGGCACCGGCCGTTTTCAACCTTCCGGAGGACCTCGCCATGGCCCAGTATCAACCCGGTCACGTGCATATCGAGCGCACTGCGCTGAACACCAACGACCACAGCTACGACCTGTGCATCGACTACGAGGCCGTATCGGATCCCAGCGAAGGCCGCGGTATCCAGTTCCGCATGCATGGCCACATCGAGGGCAAGGCCGTCGATGAGAAGTTCTTCCTGGCCAAGGACCAGGTGCTACCCAGCTTTCTGATGCAGTTGAGCCGCAAGGCCCAGTCGTACCTGCCAGCGCCGAAGAAATTCGAGAGCCTCGGTTCGCCGCACAAGCTCTACGACTACATGTTCGAAGACATTCGCCAGAAGCTCGATGTCAAATCGGGTGATTCGATCAAGCCTGAGCATCTGGGCTGAGTGCAATCGCGGGGCTTCGTGGCAGCGGGCTTGCCCCGCGATTGGGTTTAGAGCCCTTCCCAAGGCATACTGGCGCACTCGCTTGGCCACTGCCCCGATCTCCCCATGCGCATCCACGTCAGCTTCATCGACCGCGTCGGCATCACCCAGGAAGTCCTGGCCCTGCTCGGCGCCCGCAACCTCAACCTCGATGCCGTGGAGATGGTCCCGCCGAACGTCTACATCGACGCCCCGACCCTGAGCCCCGCCGTGCTCGAAGAGCTGCACGACGCGCTGTTCGAGGTACGCGGCGTGCAATCGGTGGAAGTGGTCGACATCCTCCCCGGCCAACGCCGGCACCTGCAACTCGACGCCCTGCTCGCCGCCATGAGCGACCCGGTGCTGGCGGTGGACAGCGCGGGCAAGGTGCTGCTGGCCAACCCTGCGCTGATCGCCCTGTGCGGGCGTGAGTCCGCCGGGCGTTCGGTGGGCGAACTGTTCGGCGACCCCGAGCTGCTGCAGGCCCTGCTGGACAACAATTTCCACCTGCCCATGCGCGAAATGCAGTTGAACGGCCAGAGCCTGCTGCTCGACGCCACGCCGATCACCCACGCCGGCGGCCTGCTGACGCTGTACCCGCCGAACCGCATGGGCGAGCGGCTGTCGGCCCTGCACCACGACCACGCCGAAGGCTTCGACGCCATGCTCGGCGACTCCCCGGCGATTCGCACCCTCAAGGCCCGCGCCCTGCGCGTGGCGGCCCTCGACGCGCCGCTGCTGGTGCATGGCGAAACCGGCACCGGCAAAGAGCTGGTGGCCCGCGCCTGCCACGCCATCAGCAGCCGCCATGCCGCGCCGTTCCTCGCACTCAACTGCGCGGCACTGCCCGAGAGCCTGGCCGAGAGCGAGCTGTTCGGCTACGCCCCAGGCGCCTTCACCGGCGCGCAGCGCGGCGGCAAGCCCGGGCTGATGGAGCTGGCCAACCAGGGCACGGTGTTCCTCGACGAGATCGGCGAGATGTCGCCGTACCTGCAGGCCAAACTGCTGCGCTTCCTCAGCGACGGCAGCTTCCGCCGCGTCGGCGGCGACCGCGAGGTGAAGGTGGATGTGCGCATCATCAGCGCCACCCACCGCGACCTTGAGCGCATGGTCGCCGAGGGCACCTTCCGTGAAGACCTGTTCTACCGCCTCAACGTGCTCAACCTGCAGGTGCCGCCCCTGCGTGATCGCGGCCAGGACATCCTGTCCCTGGCGCAATACTTCATGCAGCAGGCCTGCACCCAGATCCAGCGCCCGCCCTGCCGCCTGGCGCCCGCTACCCATCCGGCGCTGCTGGGCAACCCCTGGCCGGGCAATGTGCGTCAGTTGCAGAACGTGATCTTCCGCGCCGCGGCCATCTGCGAAAGCAACGTGGTGGACATCGGCGACCTGGACATCGCCGGCACCTCGGTGGCCCGCGGGCAGGATGGCGAGGTGGCCAGCCTGGAACAGGCCGTGGGGGATTTCGAGCGGGAGTTGCTGCAACGCCTGTATGCCAGCTATCCCTCGACGCGGCAGTTGGCGGGGCGCTTGCAAACCTCGCATACCGCGATAGCCCAGCGCTTGCGCAAGTACGGTATTCCAAACAAGGCCTGATGCTGCTTCGCCGGCCCAGTCCCGCTCCGGAAGCAGGCCGTATTAAAATCATTCCACTGTACAGAATTCGCTACACACCCATCTGGGTGCCTGGGTACAAGGGTTTGATCCCACTGTGCTTTTGAATCACCCTTCTCCTGTATCGATTTCATTCCACAAAAATGACAAATCGATTGCATTAACAAACTAACCAATTGATTTATAAGGATTTTTAAGACTGGCCGCATTATTGCTAAGGGAATTCCAACCTTAAGAGCGCGGAGCCTACCGCGCCCAACGCCCCTGCTTCCCGAGGAATTCCCATGAGCGAGTTGCGTTTCACCGAAGATCACGAATGGCTGCGCGTCGAAGCCGATGGCAGCGTCACCGTGGGCATCACCGCCTACGCCCAGAACGCCTTGGGTGATGTGGTCTATGTGCAACTGCCGGAGCTGCAGCAGTACGACAAGGGCGCCGAAGCCTCCACCGTGGAGTCGGTCAAGGCCGCCAGCGGCGTGTACATGCCACTGGCCGGTGAAGTGGTCGCGGTCAACGAAGGCCTCAACGACAACCCCGAGCTGGTCAACGAAGACCCGCTGGGCGAAGGCTGGTTCTTCCGCTTCAAGCCCGCCGACATGAGCGAAGTGCATGCCCTGCTCGACCAGGATGCCTACGACCGCCTGCTCAAAGCCAACGACGACGCCTGAGGAATCACCATGACCATCAACCTCGGCACCGCCAACGAATTCATTGCCCGCCACATCGGCCCACGCGCCGCTGACGAGCAGGCCATGCTCACGACCCTGGGCTTCGACTCGCTGGACGCGATGACCGCCGCCGTCATCCCCGACAGCATCAAGGGCACCAGCGTGCTCGGCAGCCACGACGGGCAGAGCGAGGCCGATGCCCTCGCCGCATTGAAAGCCATCGCCGCCAAGAACCAGCTGTTCAAGAGCTACATAGGCCAGGGCTACTACAACACCCACACCCCGGCGCCGATCCTGCGCAACCTGCTGGAGAACCCGGCCTGGTACACCGCCTACACCCCGTACCAGCCGGAGATTTCCCAGGGCCGTCTGGAAGCGCTGCTGAACTTCCAGACCCTGATCAGCGATCTCACCGGCCTGCCGATCGCCAACGCTTCCCTGCTCGACGAGGCCACCGCCGCCGCAGAAGCCATGACCTTCTGCAAGCGCCTGTCGAAGAACAAGGCCAGCCATGCCTTCTTCGCTTCCGTGCACTGCCACCCGCAGACCCTCGACGTGCTGCGCACCCGCGCCGAACCGCTGGGCATCGAGGTGGTGGTGGGCGACGAGCGCGAACTGGGCGACGTCAGCGCCTTCTTTGGCGCCCTGCTGCAGTACCCGGCCAGCAACGGTGATGTGTTCGACTACCGCGAGGTGGTGCAGCGCTTCCACGGCGCAGGCGCCCTGGTGGCCGTGGCCGCCGACCTGCTGGCCCTGACCCTGCTCACCCCGCCGGGCGAATTCGACGCCGACGTGGCCATCGGCAGTGCCCAGCGCTTCGGCGTGCCGCTGGGCTTCGGTGGCCCGCACGCGGCCTACTTCGCCACCCGCGACGCCTTCAAGCGCGACATGCCGGGCCGTCTGGTCGGGGTATCGATCGACCGCTTCGGCAAGCCGGCCCTGCGCCTGGCCATGCAGACCCGCGAGCAGCACATCCGCCGCGAGAAGGCCACCAGCAACATCTGCACCGCCCAGGTGCTGCTGGCCAATATCGCCAGCATGTACGCCGTGTACCACGGCCCTGCCGGCCTCAAGCGCATTGCCGAGCGCACCCATGCGCTGACCGCGATCCTCGCTACCGGCCTGACCAAGCTGGGCATCAAGGTGGTCACCGGCGATTTCTTCGACACCCTCACCCTGGCCACCGGTGCCAGCACCAGCGCGCTGCACGACAAGGCCCGCGTCCAGGGCATCAACCTGCGCCAGGTCGACGCCGCCCAGCTGGGCCTGTCGCTGGACGAAACCAGCACCCAGGCCGATGTCGAGGCCCTGTGGCAGCTGTTCGCCGACGGCCAGGCCAGCCCTGACTTCACCGCCCTGGCCAACACCGTCGCCGTGCGCCTGCCGGCCGGCCTGCTGCGCCAGTCGGCCATCCTCGAGCACCCGGTGTTCAACCGCTACCACAGCGAAACCGAGCTGATGCGCTACCTGCGCCGCCTGGCCGACAAGGACCTGGCCCTGGACCGCACCATGATCCCGCTGGGCTCGTGCACCATGAAGCTCAACGCCGCCAGCGAAATGATCCCGGTGACCTGGGCCGAGTTCGGCAACCTGCACCCGTTTGCCCCGGCCGCGCAAAGCCAGGGCTACCTGCAGATGACCAGCGAGCTGGAAGCCATGCTCTGCGCCGCCACCGGCTATGACGCCGTGTCACTGCAGCCCAACGCCGGCTCCCAAGGCGAATACGCCGGCCTGCTGGCGATCCGCGCCTACCACCGCAGCCGTGGCGACAGCCACCGTGACATCTGCCTGATCCCGTCCTCGGCCCACGGCACCAACCCCGCCACCGCGCACATGGCCGGCATGCGCGTGGTGGTGACCGCCTGCGACGCGCGCGGCAACGTCGACATCGACGACCTGCGTGCCAAGGCCATCGAGCACCGCGAGCGCCTGGCGGCGATCATGATCACCTACCCGTCCACCCACGGCGTATTCGAGGAAGCCATCGGCGAGATCTGCGCGATCATTCACGACAACGGCGGCCAGGTGTACATCGACGGCGCCAACATGAACGCCATGGTCGGCCTGTGCGCCCCGGGCAAGTTCGGCGGCGACGTCTCGCACCTGAACCTGCACAAGACCTTCTGCATCCCCCACGGCGGCGGCGGCCCGGGCGTCGGCCCGATCGGCGTCAAGGCGCACCTGGCGCCATTCCTGCCGGGCCATGCCCAGCTGGAAAACACCCAGGGCGCGGTATGCGCCGCACCGTTCGGCAGCGCCAGCATCCTGCCGATCACCTGGATGTACATTCGCATGATGGGTGGCGCGGGCCTCAAGCGCGCCTCGCAGATGGCGATCCTCAACGCCAACTACATCGCCCGTCGCCTGGAAGAGCACTATCCTGTGCTGTACACCGGCGGCAACGGCCTGGTGGCGCACGAGTGCATCCTCGACCTGCGTCCGCTCAAGGACACCAGCGGCATCAGCGTCGACGATGTCGCCAAGCGCCTGATCGACTTCGGCTTCCACGCCCCGACCATGTCCTTCCCGGTGGCCGGCACGCTGATGATCGAACCGACCGAAAGCGAGTCGAAAGAGGAACTGGATCGATTCTGCGACGCCATGATCCAGATCCGCGAAGAGATTCGCGCGGTCGAGAACGGCAGCCTGGACAAGGACGACAACCCGCTGAAGAACGCCCCGCACACCGCGGCGGAGCTGGCCGGCGAATGGGCCCACGGCTACAGCCGCGAGCAGGCGGTGTATCCACTGCCGAGCCTGGTGGAAGGCAAGTACTGGCCACCGGTCGGCCGGGTCGACAACGTGTTCGGCGACCGCAACCTGGTGTGCGCCTGCCCGTCGATCGAGAGTTACCAGGACGTCTGATCGGGTGGGGCCGCTGTGCGCCCCATCGCCGGCAAGCCGGCTCCCACAGGTTCAGCGCTAAGCTGTGGGAGCCGGCTTGCCGGCGATGGGCTGCGTAGCAGCCCCCAATGGGCTTACTGGCCATCATCAGGAGGAAGCAGCATGTCTTTGAGCGTCTTCGACCTGTTCAAGATCGGCATCGGCCCCTCCAGCTCGCACACGGTCGGGCCGATGCGCGCCGCCGCGCGCTTCGCCGAAGGCTTGCGCCGTGATGGCCTGCTGGCCGGCACGGCCACGGTCAAGGCCGAGCTGTACGGCTCCCTCGGCGCCACCGGCAAGGGCCACGGCAGCGACAAGGCCGTGTTGCTTGGCCTGGAAGGCGAGCATCCGGACAGCGTCGATACCGAAGCCATCCCCGCCCGTCTGCAAGCCATTCGTGAAAGCGGTCGGCTCAGCCTGCTCGGTGAACACGACATCGACTTCGTCGAAAAACAGCACCTGGCGATGATCCGCAAACCGCTGGCCTACCACCCCAACGGCATGATCTTCCGCGCCTTCGATGCCGCCGGCCTGCAGATCCGTAGCCGCGAGTACTATTCGGTGGGAGGCGGTTTCGTGGTTGACGAGGATGCGGCCGGCCATGACCGCATCGTCGAGGACAGCACCGTGCTGCCCTACCCTTTCAAGACCGGCAAGGAACTGCTCGACCACTGCACCGCGCAGCACCTGTCGTTCAGCCAGGTGATGCTGGCCAACGAGGCCGCCTGGCGCCCGGAAGCCGAGACCCGTGCCGGCCTGCTGCGCATCTGGCAGGTGATGCAGGACTGCGTCGAGGCCGGTTGCCGGCACGAAGGCATCCTGCCTGGCGGGCTGAAGGTCAAGCGCCGGGCTCCGGCGTTGTACCGCCAGCTCAGCCGGCATCCGGAAGCCAGCCTGCGTGATGCGCTGTCGGTGCTCGACTGGGTCAACCTCTACGCCCTGGCGGTGAACGAGGAAAACGCCTACGGCGGACGCGTGGTCACGGCACCGACCAATGGCGCGGCCGGCATTGTCCCCGCGGTGCTGCACTACTACATGCGCTTCGTGCCCGGCGCCAACGAGGACGGGGTGGTGCGCTTCCTGCTCACTGCCGCGGCGATCGGCATTCTGTACAAGGAGAACGCATCGATCTCCGGGGCCGAGGTGGGCTGCCAGGGCGAGGTCGGCGTGGCCTGCTCCATGGCCGCAGGCGCCCTGTGCGAGGTGATGGGCGGTACCCCGCAACAGGTGGAGAACGCCGCCGAGATCGGCATGGAACACAACCTGGGCCTGACCTGCGACCCCATTGGCGGGCTGGTCCAGGTGCCCTGCATCGAGCGCAACGCCATGGGCTCGGTGAAGGCGATCAACGCGGTGCGCATGGCCCTGCGCGGCGACGGGCAGCACTATGTTTCCCTCGACAAGGTCATCCGCACCATGCGCCAGACCGGCGCCGACATGAAAAGCAAATACAAGGAGACCGCCCGCGGCGGTCTGGCCGTCAACATCATCGAATGTTGACCCGAATAAAAACCAAGGAGTCACCGATGTCCGAAACACTGCACAAGACCCCGCTGCACGCCCTGCACCTGGAACTGGGCGCGCGCATGGTGCCGTTCGCCGGCTACGACATGCCCGTGCAATACCCCTTGGGCGTGCTCAAGGAGCACCTGCACACCCGCGAGCAGGCCGGCCTGTTCGACGTTTCGCACATGGGCCAGATCATCCTGCGCGGCAACGACGCCGCCAAGGCCCTGGAAACCCTGGTGCCGGTGGACATCATCGACCTGCCGGTGGGCATGCAGCGCTATGCCATGTTCACCAATGCCGAGGGTGGCATCCTCGACGACCTGATGGTCGCCAACCTCGGTGACGACACCCTGTTCCTGGTGGTCAACGCCGCCTGCAAGGAGCAGGACCTGGCCCACCTGCGCCAGCACATCGGCAGCCGCTGCGAGATCCAGCCACTGTTCGAGGAACGCGCCCTGCTGGCGCTGCAAGGCCCGGCGGCGGTCAAGGTGCTGGAGCGCCTGGCACCTGCGGTGGCGAAGATGACGTTCATGCAGTTCCAGCCTGTTCAACTACTCGGCGCCGACTGCTATGTCAGCCGCTCGGGCTACACCGGTGAGGACGGTTTCGAGATTTCCGTGCCGGCCGACAAGGCCGAAGCGCTGGCGCGCCGGCTGCTGGCCGAGCCAGAGGTACAGCCAATCGGCCTGGGCGCACGCGACTCACTGCGCCTGGAGGCCGGCCTGTGCCTGTACGGCCACGACATGGACACCACCACCACGCCGATCGAGGCAAGCCTGCTGTGGGCCATCTCCAAGGTGCGCCGCGCCGACGGCGCACGGGCCGGTGGTTTCCCGGGTGCCGACACCGTGTTTGCCCAGCAACAGTCCGGCGTGGCGCGCAAGCGCGTAGGCCTGCTGCCCCAGGAGCGCACCCCGGTGCGTGAAGGCGCGCAGATCGTCGACGCGACAGGCAAGGTGGTCGGCGAGGTGTGCAGCGGCGGCTTCGGCCCGACGCTCGGCGCGCCGGTCACAATGGGCTATGTCGATAACGAACACACCACCCTGGACACTGCACTGTTTGCAATGGTGCGCGGCAAGCAAGTTGCCATGAAAGTCAGCAAAATGCCTTTCGTGGCGCAACGTTACTACCGTGGCTGAATGAGTGGATTGGACGGGTTCGACATATTCGTTTTCGAACCTGTCCAATAACTTCTGAACATAGCGCCAGGCCAGGCGCCACGGCGTTTCCGACAAATCGTTCGGTGATCGGGAAAAGCCTGATTTTCACCCGTCGCAAGGGCTTGTTTTTCGCTCGGCAGTTGGCGTAGAGTCACTGCACTGTGTTTGCATGGGTCGCAACAGTTCGTGACCTGGGCCAGTAGCCGCAATCTGCTACAACCCGTTCGACGTCTCTTACTTTCCTGCAACCCAGCCCAGTAGTCTTTCACTTACAAAAAGTGTGAAAGAAACTGTCATCAATATTTAAGCTTCATAGGAAATAAGACAATGGCTGAGCGTCAGAACGGTACCGTCAAGTGGTTCAATGACGAAAAAGGTTACGGCTTCATCACCCCAGAAAGCGGTCCGGATCTGTTCGTGCACTTCCGCGCCATCCAAGGCAACGGCTTCAAGAGCCTGAAAGAAGGCCAGAAAGTGACCTTCGTGGCCGTCCAGGGCCAGAAAGGCATGCAGGCTGACGAAGTGCAGGCCGAAGGCTGATCTTCCGATAAAAAGCCCCTGTGTTGACGCACAGGGGCTTTTTTGTGCGCGCAATTCCATAGAATGGGCCTTTGCCATCTGGAGCTGTCATGCATGTCCAAGCCATTGCTCAACCCCCAGGGTGATTTCCCGCCGGTCGGCCTGGGCCGTCGCCTGGCCGCGATGTTCTACGACTTCCTGCTGTGCACGGCCCTGCTGATCGTGACTGCCGGCGCCTACAAGATGATCCAGATGGCGATCATCGGCGAGGCGCGCATGCGCGAGCTGACCGAGGCCGGTGCGTTGGACGGCGACCCGCTGCTGTCGACGATCCTGCTGTTCGCCCTGTTCGGCTTCTTCGCCAAGTTCTGGACCCACGGTGGCCAGACCCTGGGCATGCAGGTATGGGGCATGCGCGTGCAGAACGCCGATGGCAGCGCCATCAGCCTCTGGCAGGCATTGCTGCGTTTCGTGGTGTCGATCGCGTCGTGGCTGTGCCTGGGGCTGGGTTTCATCTGGTCGTTGTTCGACAAACGTAAACGCAGCTGGCACGACATCTATTCCGAGACCCAGCTGGTACGCCTGCCCAAGCGCAAGAAGTGAGCTGCGCGGGCATCAGGCCTGCGAAATGCACTCGCAAAAAAGCCGACCCAAGGGTCGGCTTCTTTATGCAGCTCAGGCCATCAACCCGCCCGGCGCATCAACCACAAGCCCGCCAGCGCACAGATGCCGGCCGGAATCACCACCGCCAGCAGCGGCGGGAAGCCGAACACCTGGCTCGATGGGCCCAGCAGTTCCCCGGCGATGCGGAATACGAAGCCCACCAGCACACCGGTGAACACGCGCTGGCCAAGGGTGACCGAACGCAACGGGCCGAAGATGAACGAAATCGCCATCAGCACCAGCGCCGCGGTGACCACCGGCTGCAGGACCTTGGTCCAGAACGCCAGCCAGTAGCGGGCGTTGTTCAGCCCCTGGTCGGAAAGGTAGTGGATGTAGTCCCACAGCCCGGTGATCGACAGCGACTCCGGTGCCAGCACCACGGTGTTGAGCAACTCCGGGGTCACCGACACGTCCCACACCTCTTCTAGGCTCTTGACCACTTCGGTGTGGTCACCGCGGAAGTAGGTGGTGGCCACATCGTTGAGCATCCATTTGCCATCGACGTACTGCGCCCGGCGGGCGAAGCTGGAGGTCTGGATCTTGCGCTCGCTGTCGAAGCGGTAGCGGGTCACGCCCAGCAGCAGGCCATTGGGCTGCACCGAGTTGATGTGCACGAACTCCTCGCCCTGGCGGTGCCACATGCCGCGCTTGGAACTCTGCGCCTCGCCACCGCCCTGGGCCAGCGAACGGTCGGCCTGGGCCTTGTTCTCGGTCACCGGGGCCACGTATTCGCCGATCAGCAGGCCGACCAGCATCAGCACCAGCATCGGCTTCATCACCGCCCAGACGATGCGCCCGATGGACACACCGGCAGCGCGCATGATGGTCAGCTCGCTGCTGCTGGCCAGGCTGCCCAGGCCGATCAGGCAGCCGATCAGCGCCGCCATCGGCAGCATGTCGTAGAGCCGGCGCGGCGCGGTGAGCAGCACGAAGCTGCTGGCATCCATGACCGTGTAAGTGTCGCTCAGGTCGCCCATCTCATCGATGAAGGCGAACAACGAGGCCAGGCCGAGGATGATGCCCAGCACGGCGAGAATGGCCAGCAGCACGCTCTGGCCGATGTAGCGGTCCAGTTTAACCACGGGCCACCTCCGCACGGCGAGCGGCACGCTTCAGACGCAGCGGCTCCCAGTACATCAGCGCCAGGCCGATCAGCAGGAACAGGCCATGGACCCACCAGATACCCAGCGAGATAGGCAACTTGCCCTTCTCCAGGGCGCCACGCACGGAAATCAGCATTGTCAGATAGGCCATGTACAGGAGAATCGCCGGCAGCAGCTTGAGGAAGCGGCCCTGGCGCGGGTTGACGCGCGACAGCGGCACCGCCAGCAGGGTGACCACGAACACCAGCAGCGGCAGCGACAGGCGCCATTGTAGCTCGGCGCGCTCACGCAGCCCCTGATGCCCGAACAGGTCAGAAGTCGGGATGGCCTCGCGCTCGGTCACCTCCTCGGCGACCTCAGGCTTTGGCAGCAGCACGCCATAGGTGTCGTACTTGATCGCACGGTAGTCGGCCTGGCCGGGATTGCCGTCGTAGCGGTATCCGTTCTGCAGCACCAGGTAGCGGTTGCCGTCGGCCTGCACTTCCTGGTGGCCTTTCTCGGCGACCAGCACCGAAGGCGCGCGGTCCTTGGTCTTGTCCTGGTTGAAGCGTTTCTCGGAGATGAACACGCCCGCCAGGTTGATGCGGTCATCGGACAGCTGCTCGGTGTAGGTCACCCGCGAGCCATCGCGCAGGGTCTGGAAACGGCCCGGCACCAGGGTGTCGAACTCGGTCAGGGTATCCTGCTGGGCGATGATCTTCTGCACCTGGGCAACCCCCAGGGGGGCCAGGCTCAGGCTCAGCCAGGCCACCAGCAGGGCGACCAGTGCCGCCGGCACCATGGTCACGGCAAGCAGGCGCTGCTGGCTCATGCCAGTGGCCGACAGCACGGTCATCTCGCTTTCGAGATACAACCGGCCATAGGCAAGCAGGATACCGAGGAACAGCCCCAGCGGCAGGATCAGTTGCAGGAAGCCCGGCAGGCGGAACCCCATGATCATGAACAGCACGCCCGGGTCGAGCATGCCCTGGGCCGCCTGGGCCAGGTACTTGATGAAGCGCCCGCTCATGATGATCACCAGCAGCACGGCGCTGACGGCGCTCAAGGTCACCAGGACCTCGCGGGACAGATAACGAAAGACGATCAAACCAGACACTCCTGGGTTGTCAGGGGTTCAAAGCCAGACGAACGATTCGGACAGCCAAGACCAATGCCGGTTCGCCAAGGCGAACCTCCATGTAAAAGTGCGCGCATTATCCTGTGATTGACGGCGCCTGTCACTTGGCCGCGCACCTTGGCGCATGACGGGGTTGTCAGCAAGGTCGCGGCAAGCTCAAACTGGCAGCTTTTCCGCTGGCCGGCAAAGGTTGCCGGGGCGGTTTGACGAGCGCTTGCCCAAGACAGCGCCAACTGACAGATCATTCGGGGACCCCAGACATGGAACTGGTTGTAAAAAGCGTAGCCGCTGTATCCGTCAAGACCGCAACCCTGGTCGTGCCGGTGGGTGAAGGCCGCAAGCTCGGCGCCACCGCCAAGGCCGTCGACCAGGCCACCGAAGGCGCCATCAGCGCGCTGCTCAAGCGCGGCGACCTGGCCGGCAAGCCGGGCCAGACCCTGCTGCTGCACTGCCTGCCGGGCCTGAAGGCCGAGCGCGTGCTGCTGGTCGGCAGCGGCAAGGACGAAGCCCTCGGCGACCGCGCCTGGCGCAAGCTGGTGGCCAGCGTCGCCGGCGTGCTCAAGGGCCTGGGTGGCGGCGACGCCGTGCTGGCTCTGGACGACATCGCCGTCACCGGCCGCGATGGCCACTACGGCAAGTACCGCCTGCTGGCCGAGACCCTGCTCGACGGCAACTACGTGTTCGACCGCTACAAGGGCCAGAAGGCCGAACCGCGCGCCCTGAAGAAAGTCACCCTGCTCACCGCCAAGGCCGGCCAGGCCGAGGCCGAGCGCGCCGTCAAGCATGCCAGCGCCATCGCCACCGGCATGGCCTTCACCCGCGACCTGGGCAACCTGCCGCCGAACGTCTGCCACCCGAGCTTCCTCGCCGAACAGGCCAAGGACCTGGGCAAGGCGCACAAGGGTCTCAAGGTCGAGGTGCTGGACGAGAAGAAGATCAAGGACCTGGGCATGGGCGCGTTCTACGCCGTGGGCCAGGGCAGCGACCAGCCACCACGGCTGATCGTGCTCAACTACCAGGGCGGCAAGAAGAGCGAAAAACCGTTCGTGCTGGTCGGCAAGGGCATCACCTTCGACACCGGCGGCATCAGCCTCAAGCCCGGCGCCGGCATGGACGAGATGAAGTACGACATGTGCGGCGCCGCCAGTGTGTTCGGCACCCTGCGCGCCGTGCTCGAGCTGCAACTGCCGATCAACCTGGTGTGCCTGCTGGCCTGCGCCGAAAACATGCCGAGCGGCGGCGCCACCCGTCCGGGCGACATCGTCACCACCATGAGCGGGCAGACCGTCGAGATCCTCAACACCGACGCCGAAGGCCGCCTGGTGCTGTGCGACACCCTCACCTACGCCGAACGCTTCAAGCCACAGGCGGTGATCGACATCGCCACCCTGACCGGCGCCTGCATCGTCGCCCTGGGCAGCCACACCTCCGGCCTGATGGGCAATGACGACGCCCTGGTCGGCCAACTGCTCGACGCCGGCAAGCGCGCCGACGACCGCGCCTGGCAGCTGCCGCTGTTCGATGAGTACCAGGAGCAGCTGGACAGCCCGTTCGCCGACATCGCCAACATCGGTGGCCCGAAGGCCGGCACCATCACCGCCGGCTGCTTCCTGTCGCGCTTCGCCAAGGCCTACCACTGGGCGCACCTGGACATCGCCGGCACTGCCTGGATCAGCGGCGGCAAGGACAAGGGCGCCTCGGGCCGCCCGGTACCGCTGCTCACCCAGTACCTGCTGGACCGCGCCGGCGCCTGATGGCGCGCAGCCGGTGGCGTCCCTGCGCCACCGGCCGGCACTTAACGATCATGAGCAAAGTCGATTTCTACATCCTGCCCAGCGACTCGCTGTCGGTGCGCCTGGATTTCGCCTGCAAGCTGTGCGAAAAGGCCTGGCGCCTCGGCCACCGGGTCTACCTGCACTGCCAGGACGAGGCGCAGCGCAGCGAACTTGACCTGCGCCTGTGGCAGTTCAAGGGCGAGGCCTTCTTGCCCCACGACCATGCCGAACAGCACCCCGACGCCGTTGTCGCGCTGGGTGTCGGCGCCGATGCTGGCCAACACCGTGACCTGCTGATCAACCTGGGTGGCGAGGTTCCGGCCTTTGTCGGCCAGTTCGAACGGGTCGCCGAAATCGTCGTCGAGGAGCCGGCCATCCGCCTGGCCGCTCGCGAGCGATTCCGTTTCTACCGCGAACAGGGCTATGCTCTGCAAGACCACCGCTTACAGCGACTTTGACGACGATGGACAAGCAGCTGAACTCCCTGACCCATTCCGCCCACCTGCTCGACGACCTCGAGTCGATCCGCGAGCTGCTGGGTGACGCCGACCTGCAACCGCCCCTGCTGACCGAAACCGTGGAGCAGATCCCCCTGCTGCTCGACGAGCCGAGCGCCGAAGCGCCCGCCGCCGCAGCGCCGGCACCGACTCCGGCACCCGAAGAGGATGCCCAGACCCGCCGCCAGGACACCCTGCTGCATCTGGACGCCGAACTGCGCGCCGCGGCGCAGTCGATCATGCAGGACGTGATCAACGACTTCACCCCGCACATCGAGACCGAGATCAAGCGCCGCCTCGATGCGCGGCTGGAGCGGTTGCTCAAGCGTTCCGAGTAACCCTTCGTCCGCATCGCGGGGCAAGCCCGTTCCACAAGCGGGCTTGCCCGCTACACCTGTCTTGAAACGCGCAGCTTGGTTATACTTCCCGGCTTTCCCGAATTAATGCCTAAGGGTCCCGCCGCGCATGGATAAGACCTACCAGCCGCACGCCATCGAAACTTCCTGGTACAACACCTGGGAGTCCGAGAACTATTTCGCCCCACAAGGTGCAGGCGAGTCCTACACCATCATGATCCCGCCGCCGAACGTGACCGGCAGCCTGCACATGGGCCACGGCTTCAACAACGCGATCATGGACGCCCTGATCCGTTTCCGCCGCATGCAAGGGCGCGACACCCTGTGGCAGCCGGGTACCGACCACGCCGGTATCGCCACCCAGATGCTGGTCGAGCGCCAGCTCGAGGCCAAGGGCCAGAACCGCCACGACCTGGGCCGTGAGCAGTTCCTGGAGAAGGTCTGGGAGTGGAAGGACCAGTCGGGCGGCAACATCAGCCGCCAGATCCGCCGCCTGGGCTCGTCGGTGGACTGGAGCCGTGAGCGCTTCACCATGGACGACGGCCTCTCCGAGGCGGTCAAGGAAGCCTTCGTGCGCCTGCACGAAGACGGCCTGATCTACCGCGGCAAGCGCCTGGTCAACTGGGACACCAAGCTGCACACGGCAATCTCCGACCTCGAAGTGGAAAACCACGACGAGAAGGGCCACCTGTGGAACCTGCGCTATCCGCTGGCCGACGGCGCCAAGACCGCCGACGGCAAGGACCACCTGGTGGTCGCCACCACCCGTCCGGAAACCCTGCTCGGTGACGTCGCCGTTGCCGTCAACCCGAACGACGAGCGCTACCAGGCCCTGATCGGCAAGTTCGTCAAACTGCCGCTGGTCGGTCGTCTGATCCCGATCGTCGCCGATGACTATTGCGACCCCGAATTCGGCACCGGCTGCGTGAAGATCACCCCGGCCCACGATTTCAACGACTACGAAGTCGGCAAGCGCCACAACCTGCCGCTGCTGAACATCTTCGACAAGAACGCCACCGTGCTGGCCGCGGTGCAGGCATTCAACCTCGACGGCAGTGTCAACGAGCAGCTCGACACCTCGCTGCCGGCCCAGTACGCCGGCCTCGACCGCTTCGTCGCGCGCAAGCAGATGGTCGCCGACCTGGACGCCCAAGGCCTGCTGGTCAGCATCGACGACCACGCCCTGAAAGTACCGAAAGGCGACCGCTCCGGCACCGTCATCGAGCCATGGCTGACCGACCAGTGGTACGTCTCCACCAAGCCGCTGGCCGAGCCTGCCATCGCCGCCGTCGAAGACGGCCGCATCCAGTTCGTGCCCAAGCAGTACGAGAACATGTACTTCTCGTGGATGCGCGACATCCAGGACTGGTGCATCAGCCGCCAGCTGTGGTGGGGCCACCGCATCCCGGCCTGGTACGACGAGGCCGGCCAGGTCTATGTCGGCCGCGACGAGGCCGAAGTGCGCGCCAAGCACAACCTGGGCAACGATGTGAAACTGCGCCAGGATGACGACGTGCTCGACACCTGGTTCAGCTCGGGCCTGTGGACCTTCTCCACCCTGGGCTGGCCGGAACAGACCGAGTTCC
Source organism: Pseudomonas sp. PONIH3 (assembly GCF_002934345.1). Taxonomy (NCBI): domain Bacteria; kingdom Pseudomonadati; phylum Pseudomonadota; class Gammaproteobacteria; order Pseudomonadales; family Pseudomonadaceae; genus Pseudomonas; species Pseudomonas sp. PONIH3. The sequence continues at coordinate 4,916,245 of NZ_CP026386.1, read as the reverse complement.
TGAAGAAGTTCCACTCCACCGACGTGCTGGTGACCGGCTTTGACATCATTTTCTTCTGGGTCGCCCGGATGATCATGCTGACCATGCACCTGATCAAGAACGAGGACGGCACCCCGCAGGTACCGTTCAAGACCGTCTACGTGCACGGCCTGGTGCGTGATGGCCAGGGGCAGAAGATGTCCAAGTCCAAGGGCAACGTCCTCGACCCGCTGGACATCGTCGACGGCATCACCCTCGACGCCCTGCTGGAAAAACGCACCAGCGGCATGATGCAGCCCAAGCTCGCCGAGAAGATCGCCAAGCAGACCAAGGCCGAGTTCCCCGAAGGCATCGCCAGCTACGGCACCGACGCCCTGCGCTTCACCTTCTGCTCGCTGGCTTCCACCGGTCGTGACATCAAGTTCGACATGGGCCGCGTCGAAGGCTACCGCAACTTCTGCAACAAGATCTGGAACGCCGCCCGCTACGTGTTGGACAAGGGCGAGGACTGCGGCCAGAACGGCGAGGCCTACGAGCTGTCGCTGGCCGACCGCTGGATCATCTCGCAGCTGCAGCGTACCGAAGCCGAGGTGACCCGCCAGCTCGAGCAGTTCCGCTTCGACCTGGCCAGCCAGGCGCTGTACGAGTTCATCTGGAACCAGTACTGCGACTGGTACCTGGAGCTGTCCAAGCCGGTGCTGTGGGACGAGAATGCCCCGGTCGAGCGCGCCCGCGGCACCCGCCGCACCCTGGTACGCGTGCTGGAAGTGGCCCTGCGCCTGGCCCACCCGTTCATGCCGTTCATCACCGAAGAGATCTGGCAGCGCATCGCGCCACTGGCCGGCATCAACGGCAAGACCATCATGTTGCAGCCATGGCCTGAAGCGAACGAAAGCCGCATCGACGCCGCCGCCGAAGGCGACATCGAGTGGCTCAAGGAGCTGATGGTCGGCCTGCGCAACATCCGCGCCGAGATGAACATCGGCCCGGGCAAGCCGCTGCCGCTGTTCCTGAAGAACGCCAATGCCGACGACCAGCGTCGCCTGCAGGAAAACGAAGCGCTGCTCAAGAAGCTGGCCAAGGTCGAGTCGTTCACCGTGCTCGGCGAACAGGACGAAGCACCACTGTCGGCCACCGCCCTGGTGGGTGACCTGCAAGTACTGGTGCCGATGGCCGGCCTGATCGACAAGGACGCCGAGCTTGCGCGCCTGAGCAAGGAGATCCAGCGCCTGCAGGGTGAAGTGCAGCGCGTCGGCGGCAAGCTGTCCAACGCCGCCTTCGTCGACAAGGCCCCACCTGCGGTGATCGAGAAGGAACGCGCCAAGCTGGCCGAATCGGAGCAGGCCCTGGCCAACTTCACCGAACAGCATGCGCGGATTGCTGCGCTGTAATTCAAACGTGAAGCCATAGGGGGCTGCTTCGCAGCCCATCGCCGGCAAGCCGGCTCCCACAGGTACTGCACTATCCTGTGGGAGCCGGCTTGCCGGCGATGCTTTTTCAGGACCCCACCATGACCCAGAAACCCACCCTGCATCCGCGCAACCGCCACCAGGGCCGCTACGACTTCCCCGCCCTGATCAAGGCACATCCGGACCTGGCCCGCTTCACCATCACCAACCCCTACGGCAAACCCAGCATCGACTTCGCCAACCCTGAAGCCGTTCGGGTATTCAACCGCGCCCTGCTCAAGGCCCAATACGGCATCCAGCACTGGGACATTCCTGCCGACTACCTGTGCCCGCCGATCCCCGGCCGCGCCGACTACATCCATGTGCTGGCCGACCTGCTGGGCGAAGACAACGGCGGTGAAATCCCCCGTGGCGCCCAGGTGCACGCCCTGGATATCGGCGTCGGCGCCAACTGCATCTACCCCCTGCTCGGGCACAGCGACTACCGCTGGCGCTTCACAGGCTCCGACATCGACAGCGTGGCCCTGGCCTCGGCCAAGGCCATCGTCCAGGCCAACAAGCTCGACAAGGCCATCGGCCTGCGCCTGCAAGCGGATCGCAAGCGCATCCTCAGCGGCCTGCTGCAGGCCGACGAGCGCTTTGACCTGACCCTGTGCAACCCGCCCTTCCACGCCTCGCGCGAGGAGGCCACCCGCGGCAGCCAACGCAAATGGAAGAACCTCGGCAAGCAGGACCCCAAGCGCAAGCTGCCGGTGCTGAACTTCGGGGGGCAGAACAATGAACTGTGGTGCGAAGGTGGCGAGATCCGCTTCGTCGCCCAGTTGGTCGCCGAAAGCGCGCAGTACGCCGCCCAGGTGCTGTGGTTCACCAGCCTGGTGTCCAAGGCCAGCAACCTGCCGGGTATCGAGGCAGCCTTGAAAAAGGCCGGGGTGAAGGACCTGCGCATCGTCGAAATGGGCCAGGGGCAGAAGCAGAGCCGCATGGTTGCCTGGAGTTTCCACGACGAGAGTGCACGCCAGCAATGGCGCACCCTGCGCAAATCCCGGGCATGAAAAAACCGCGCCCGGGCAAGCCGGGCGCGGTTTCGTCAAATCAACAATTACTTGTTGATCGAGTCGCTCAGGGCTTTGGCAGGAACGAACTTGACGACTTTCTTGGCAGCGATTTCGATGGCGGCGCCAGTCGAAGGGTTGCGGCCAGTACGGGCAGGGCGCTCGGAGACTTTCAGTTTGCCGATGCCTGGCAGAGTGATTTCGGCGCCGTTTTCCAGTTGGTCGGCGACGATCTGGCCCAGTTGCTCCAGAGCGTTACGCGCGGTGGTTTTCGGCGCGTCGATGGCTTCAGCGATATCGGCAATCAGTTGGTCTTTGGTCAGTGCCATGGTGGTGTTCCTTCCCTATCAAATTCAGTAGTTGTGCAGCGTGCTTGGTCGGTGGTCGGGCCAGCCCGGGACAATCCAGAGGCCGCGTCGATCGCGTATGTAGATACGTGTCAATGGCCATTAATTTTGACCCACTTTTGGCCAATAGAATTGACCCACTTGCTCACCGCTAACCGCCGGTTTTCTGCTTCAAACGATAGCTCTCACCTCCCAGCATAAAGATGTGTGAATGGTGGATCACGCGGTCGATGATGGGCACGGCCACGTTGTCGTCATGGAAGAACTCGCCCCAGCTGGTGAAGTCCTTGTTGGTGGTCAGGATGACCGAGCGGTACTCGTACAGGTTGTTGATTAACTGGAACAGGTTGTACCGGGCTTGGCGCGTCATCGGCAGGTAGCCCAGCTCATCGATGATCAGCACGTCGTATTTGCTCAGCTGATTAAGGCGCTTCTTCAGCTCGCCCTTCATTTCCGCCAGCTCCAGATCCTCGACCAACGCCAGAGCCGTGCGGAACAGCACCTTGTAGCCCGCCTGAACCGCCTTGTGGCCAATCCCAATGGCCAAGTGGGTCTTGCCCACACCCGGTGGTCCGATGAACACCAGGTTGTCGCGGTTGTCGATAAAGCTGAAGTCCAGCAAGGTGCTGACCTGGCGCTTGGTGATGGTGGTCTGGTGCCGGTAATCGAAGGCCTCCAGATGCTTCTCCGAGGGGAACTGCGCCTGCTTGAGGTTGCGGCTTACGCGGCTACTGGAGCGGGCGTTAAGCTCATGCTCGACCAGTGACTGGGCGAAGCTCAGGTAGGACAGTTCATTGGCTTCGGCTCTGGCCAGCAGGGTGGCCAGCTCACCCGCGGTCGCGCTGAGGCGCAGGCTTCGGTACTGCGCGATAGTGCTGTCGAGCAGGCTCATTGGGTCACCCCGTGGCCAGTCGACTGGCCAATGCGGGCATAAGCGTTCAGGTCGGCGTGACTAACCTGGCTACCGGCCTCTGGCGCATAGTCATGGTCGCCGATGATCCGGCCCCGCGCCTTGGCTTGCTGCCATGCTTCGAGGTAGCGCTTGAGCCCGGTGGCGGTCAGTTCACTGCGCTCGCACAACTCGCCGAGCAACGCCGTATCAACCGGCGCATGGGCCATGAGCAGGTCGCGTGCAGCAACCAGCTGATCCTTGTAGATACGCGGCGAAGTACGCTTGAGCAGTTGGCACAGGGTTGCCCCAAGGGCATCGGGCAGGATCGAGTCGATGCCGCGCTCCAGGTCGGTAATGCGCTGGGCATGGTCTCGGTAATGGTTGTTGTTCTTGATCATCCGGCCCTTGGCCTTGCACAGGTCATGGGTGGCTATGAGTTCACCGCTCTCCAGGTCATGGATCAGCAACTGGTTGTCCTGTGCGCTGACACCGACACGGGCTTGCTGCCAGGCCATGGGTACCGAGTACTTGTTGGCCTGCCATGAGATCAAGCCGGTCTTGTCGACCTTGCGGGTCTCCCTTGTCGGCGCCACGTGCAGCAGGTTCTGCGGGACGAGATAGGGCTTGAGCTGACTACGCTCCAGTGCCTCGAAATGCGCTCTTGGATGCTGCCCCGTCGTGCCGTGCACGCGTGCGTTGGCGACAGTCTCGAGCCAATCATTCAGGTGCTGTCGGACGGCGGCCTCGTCCTGGAAGTGCTCGCCGTAGAAGCAGTCACGCTTGACGTACTTGACCCCGGCCTCCACCTTGCCCTTGCTCTCCGGGTCATAGCCCTCGCAGGCATGGATGCGGTACCCGACGGTAGTCGCATACTGGTGGAAGCGCTGGTTCAGCGTCAGCTCACGGTACTGCTCGTTGATCACCACCATCTTGGTCTGATCGTAGATGCACTCCTCGGTGACGCCGCCGAAGTAGCGGAAGGCCTCGTCGTGCATCTGGATAAACCGTTCGGTATCCAGCGGCCGGAAGTTCAGACCGACATACATCAGCCGTGAACAGGACAGCACAAACACCACAAAATGAACGACACGCTCCAGGCCGCCAATCATGACGCCTCGCAGCTCACCGGGGTCGACCTGACACTGCACGCCAGGCACTGACTCAACGACCGGCTCGTAATAGCGCAACTGGCCACTGGCAACCTGCTGCTTGAGCGCTTGCACATAGCGGCGAATGCTCCGGTCTGACACCGCCAGCTCGGTGGTGCGCTCCCTCAGGCGACGGGCCAGCTTGACTGCGCTCAGGGCTGGAAACTGACCCAACTGATTAATCAGATAATCGCGGTGCTCGTCGAGCACCTTGGTGCGTGAAGGGTCAGCAATGGTAGCGCTGATCTGCATCTCATCCAGGTGGAGATACTTGCGTACGGTGTTCCGGGAAATCCCCAGCTCACGACTGATGGCACGGACCGACAGGCCTCGGCCCTGGTCATACAACCCCTTGATCTTGTGAATCACAACCCACTCCTTCAATGATCTGTCCCCGGCCTGTGCATAAGGCGGGTGACGCTACATGGTCGGTGGCCAATGCCACTATGGGTGGGTCAAAATTGTTGGCCAGAGGTGGGTCAGTTTAATTGGCCATTAACATAGATACGCAAATCGGCGTTTGGTTCGACACTGCGCAAGCGATCTGCCAGCAATGCGCCACCCAAGGGGCGCAAGACCGCGCAAAGCTACCACAGGAATCGATAAATATCCGCTGCCGACTGCGTTTTTGTTCAGGTTTTTCGGGGCTTTCAGAAAAATCGCAAATATTTGAACAAAAAACGAACAACCGACATATACGCCAACATCTGGCCACTGCATCACCCTCGCCCTGGGTTAAACTGAGCGCCTTTTGCAGCGCGGCTTTTCACCGCTCCTATCACCGAGAATTACATGCCAATCCGTCATTGCATCGTTCACCTGATCGACAAGAAGCCCGATGGCAGCCCCGCCGTGCTCCATGCTCGCGACAGCGAACTGGCGGCCTCCGACGCCATCGAAAATCTGCTGGCCGACCTCAACGACAGCTACAACGCCAAGCAAGGCAAAGCCTGGGGTTTCTTCCACGGCGAGTCCGGCGCCTACCCGTTCAGTGGCTGGCTCAAGCAATATCAGGACGGGGAGAAAGACTTCGCCAGCTTCAGCCGCGTGGCCGTCGAGCACCTGCAGAAGCTGATGGAAGAATCCAACCTGTCCACCGGCGGCCACGTGCTGTTCGCCCACTACCAGCAAGGCATGACCGAATACCTGGCCATCGCCCTGCTGCATCACAGTGAAGGCGTGGCAGTTAACGCCGAGCTCGACGTGACCCCCTCGCGTCACCTGGACCTGGGCCAGCTGCACCTGGCGGCGCGGGTCAACTTGTCCGAGTGGAAAAACAACCAGAACTCCAAGCAGTACATCTCGTTCATCAAGGGCAAGAACGGCAAGAAAGTCTCGGATTACTTCCGCGATTTCATCGGTTGCCAGGAAGGCGTGGACGGCCCGGGCGAGACCCGCACCCTGCTCAAGGCCTTCAGCGACTTCGTCGAGAAAGAGGACCTGCCGGAAGAATCCGCCCGCGAGAAGACCCAGACCCTGGTCGACTACGCCACCACCCAGACCAAGCTGGGCGAGCCGGTAACGCTGGAAGAACTCTCCAGCCTGATCGACGAAGACCGCCCCGAGGCGTTCTTCGACCATATCCGCAACAGCGACTATGGGCTGTCGCCGGAGATCCCGGCCGACAAACGCACCCTCAACCAGTTCCGCCGCTTCACCGGGCGTGCCGAAGGGCTGTCGATCAGCTTCGAGGCGCACCTGCTCGGCTCGAAGGTCGAGTATGACGAAGAAGCCGGGACGCTGGTCATCAAAGGCCTGCCGACCCAACTGATCGACCAGTTGAAGCGACGCAAGGATTGAGATCGTCTGGGGCTGCGGCGCAGCCCCGGCAACCTCGGAAAGATCTTCGATTTATAAGACTTTCCCCATTCCCTGTAGTCCATTTCCCAAACATACTCCCAAGCCCTTTCAAGCCATTGCGGTGGTCTGGGTTGGCCTCTAGTCTCGGGCGGTCGCTGCATATTCAGCGATCGGCTTTGACAGGCCGCTGAGAACCTTTTGCATGGCTTGCTCTATGGCGGTTGTGCGTGGGGCACCTCGTGTGCGCCGGGTCAGGTTCTCTCACCGGTCTGTCAACCCACGCATAGCTGCCACCCACTTGTTTGACAGCAGTTGGTGGTGGCCCTTCTGAGAGAGCCAAGCCAATGCTGAAGATTGTCCCCGATCCACCCCACAACCCTCATTCCCTCGAAGACACCCTCATCCAGGCCACCGAGTACGCCCTGTGCGCCTTGACCGTGGCCCATCATGCCGTGCAGCTCAAACCCAAGTCGCCGGCCGCCGTGCTGATGATGGCGTCGATGCATGAGATGGAGTCGCTGCGTGTGCTGCTCGAAGCGGCGTTGATCCAGGTACAGGTGCCGGCACAGGCACCGACGTTGCATTAAGCCAGATCGCGGGGCAAGCCCGCTCCCACGCCAGGACTTCGCAGTACCTAGCTACGTGGGAGCGGGCTTGCCCCGCGATGGCGCCCGCACAGCATGGCCAAGGCGCCGCAACGTGTCATGGGTCCGTGGCGAGACCAATATAGGAGGCCACCAACGCCTCCTTCGCCGCCTTGCGCAGCTTCTTCACCAAACGCTCCTGGCGCAGCGCCTCGCCTTTGTCCGGCCACTGCTCCACATACACCAGCGCCTGCGCCGGGCTGGTCTTGAAATACCGCGCGCCCTGCCCTTTCTGGTGCTTGATGAAGCGCCGCTGCGGATCGTCGCTGATACCGCAGTACAGCGAGCCATTGGCGGCACGCACCAGATAGACGTACCAGGGTTTGCAGTCGGGGGAAGGCGCTGTTTCGCTCACGGCTCGGTTCGGTGCAACGGAAGAAGGCCGCCAGCTTAACGCCTCAGCACGCCTGCTGGAATGCGCGAAGCCCCTTGAACGCCTGTTGGCGCACCTTGTTCTGCAGCATCGGCGACCAGCCCAGCAGCACGCCCGGCATGCCCAGGGCCTGCCGCGACCAGCGCCACAGGTCGAAGGTATCGTCGTGCTGGCAGATCAGGCCGTCACGGATCACGAAGCGCGCCTGGATATCGTTGACCACCACCCGCCCGGTCTGGCTGAACAGATAGGTCGCCACCCAGTGCGCGCCGCCACCGCGCTCGTCGCTGCGCACGCTGTCGAAGGTCAGGGTGAAGTCCTTGGCACGGCGGGTGAGCATGCGCCACATGTCCCCGGCATCCTGCCCGCGCAAGGTGCCGAAGACCGGATCGCTGAAAACGATGTCGTCGCTGTAGCAGGCCACCATGGCCTCGGCGTCCAGGCGCTGGAAGGCCTGGTAGAAACGGGTGATCAGGGCGCTGTTGGCATCGCTCATTGGCGGTTATCCGTACTGGGGCTCGAGAAGCGCAAGATAGTCCCCGCCCGGCTTTGGCGCCACAGCCATTTGCGCCATGAATGGTGCCGAAGCCCCAGGCATGTGCCGACAGCTCTCAGACCCGCTCGCTGACCACACCCACATGCAACGCACGCCCGGCACCCAACCCGAACACAATGGCGCCGATCCCCAGTACCGCGAAGATCCAGCCAACCGCGCCCCAGCCCCCGGTCAGGTCATGCACCAGCCCCACCGCGAACGGCCCCATGGAGGCCAGCGTGTAGCCCACGCCCTGGGCCATGCTCGACAGGTTGGCCGCCACATGGGCGTCCTTGGAGCGCAGCACGATCAAGGTCAACGCCAGGGCAAAGGTGCCGCCCTGGCCCAGCCCCAACAGGATCGCCCAGCCCCACAGCCCTTCCAGTGGCGCGTACAGGCAGCCGAACAGCCCGCCCAGGGTCACCAGCATCACCACCACGATGGCCAGGCGCTGATCCTTGCCGCGCGTCGCCAGCCATGGCGCACTCAGCGAACTGACCAGTTGCACGATCACCGAGCCGGACAGCACCAGCCCCGCCTCGGTCGGGCTCAGCCCACGGCCGATCAGGATCGACGGCAACCAGCCGAACACGATATACGCCAGCGACGACTGCAGGCCCATGTACAGGGTCACCTGCCATGCCAGCGGATCACGCCACAGGCCCTGCACCCGGTAGGCCACCTTGTGCACGCCATGGCCCTGGCGCGACTGCGGCAGCCACACCAGCATCGCCAGCAGCGCCGGTAGCACCCAGAAGCCCAGCCCCAGCGCCCAGCTGTCATCGAAGTGGCGGGTCAAGGGCACCGTGGCACCGGCGGCCATTGCCGCGCCCAGGCACAGCGCCATGGTGTAGACGCCGGTCAGGGTGCCTGCATGTTGAGGGAAATCGCGTTTGACGATGCCGGGCAGCAGCACGCCGATGATGCCGATGCTCGCACCGGCCATCAGGCTGCCGATGAACACGCCGGTGGCGCCCAGGGCACTGCGCACCAGGATGCCCAGCGCGAGGGTCAGCAAGATGCCGAGGATGACCCGTTCGCTGCCGAAGCGTCGTGCCAGGATCGGCGCCAGCGGCGCGAACAGCCCCAGGCACAGCACCGGCAAGGTGGTCAGCAGGCCCGCCTGCGATGCGCTGAGCCCCAGCCCTTCGGACACCTGCCCGAGTACGGGCGACATGCTCGACAGCGCCGGACGCAGGTTCAGCGCCACCAGTACCAGGCCCAGCAACAACAGCCAGGGCCGGCGCAGCACCACGGGCTGTTGCTGGACTTGCTCATCGTCGGCCTCGGCGTCGATCAGCAGTTCTTCGAGGTCCGCCTCGCGGGGCGCGGTGTTGCGGGTCAGTTGTTCGGCCATGGCCTTCTCGTGGTCAGGATTCGATGAGGGTCCGGCTCAGGTGCTTGGCCCGCTCCGGATCACGTTGTTCGAGGGCGTCGAGGATCTGCCCGTGCAGGTCGAACACGGCCTGGCAACGGGGGACGGTCGTCATGTTGTGCTGCAGGGCCGCGCCGACCACACCGGAAAAGTAGCGGTACAGCTCGCTCAAGGCGGGGTTGTGGGCGGCGTCCACCAGGCGCTGGTGGAAGACCAGGTCGCATTCGACATAGGCATCCACATCGCCGTGGTAGTGCTGCGCGCTGTGTTGCAGGGCGTCGCGCAGTGCCTGCAGGTCGGCTTCGGTGCGGCGCAACGCGGCCAGGCCGATGGCTTGTGTTTCCAGGATATGGCGGGTTTCGCGGGCGTGTTCGACGGCGCAGCGCGACATCACCTGTACGGCATGCAGTGGGTCCACGGCGGTGCGCAGGTAGCTGCCGTCGCCCTGGCGGACTTCCACCAGGCCGCTGAAGGCGAGGACGCGCATGGCCTCGCGCACGGTGTTGCGGCTGATGCCCAGGTCGCTGGCCAGCTCCGGTTCGGTGGGCAAGCGCTGGCCTACTGACCAGGTGCCCTGGGCGATGCGCTCGCGGAGTTGGTCTACGGCTTGTTCTACCAGGCTGCGTTTGATGAGCGGGGTCACGGGGGGATTACGTCCAGTCATCGGATGAATTGCTTGACGATAGCGGGTTGGTGGGGGTGGTGCAAGGGACGGGAGGTGTTGTTCTTTAAGTGGCTGTTTTGAGTTTTACATGCACATTCCCGGAAGATGTCGACTTTTAGTCACCTTTCCGCCTTTACGGCGGCTTACTTTTCTCTTGGGAAAAGTAAGCAAAACCGTTCGGCTCCGTTCATACGGCCCCTGCGCTGCGCTCCGGGGTTCCCTCGCTCCGGGCTTGCTCCGGGAGTACGCGCCGACGGGCCATCCATGGCCTGATCGGCGCTCGACGGGCATCCATGCCCGTCGCCTCCCTACGCAAGCCCTGCACTCGGCCTCCTGAAGTCGCAATCGGCGGCGCCTGGGCTACCGTGCGCTTAGAAGCAAGAGCAAGAGCAAGAGCAAGAAATTCGAGTTTCGTGGTTGGCAGTGGCGATGTTATCGCCACTGCGATCCTGAAACCGACATGGAGCAGATCAGGCCTGACGTGCCTTCTTCATCCGGAACGCCACCCACAGCACGGCGATCCACGCCGGGATCAGCATCACCGAGATACGGATTGGCGGGGTTAGGTACATCACCACCAGGATCAGCACGATGAACGCCAGGCACAGGTAGTTGCTCAGCGGGTGCCACAGGCTCTTGTAGAACGGCGTGATGCCGGCCGCCAGCTTGGCCTTGCGGAACTTCAGGTGGGTGATGCTGATGCTCGCCCAGTTGATCACCAGCGCCGATACCGCCAGGGCCATCAGCAGGCCGAAGGCCTCGCCCGGCATCAGGTAGTTGATCAGCACGCACAGGCCGGTGGCAAAGGCCGACACGCCCAGCGCGGTGAGCGGCACGCCACGGCGGCTGACCTTGAGCAGCTGGCGCGGCGCGTCACCTTGCGTGGCCAGGCCGAACAGCATGCGGCTGTTGGCGTACACGCAGCTGTTGTAGACCGACAGCGCGGCGGTCAGCACCACGATGTTGAGGATGGTCGCCACCAGGTCGCTGTCCAGTTCGTGGAAGATCATCACGAACGGGCTGCCGCCCTGCACCACCTTCTGCCAGGGATACAACGACAACAGCACGGCCAGCGCGCCGATGTAGAAGATCAGGATGCGATAGACCACCTGGTTGGTCGCCTTCGGGATGCTCTCACGCGGGTTGGCCGCTTCGGCGGCGGTGATGCCCACCAGCTCCAGGCCGCCAAAGGAGAACATGATAACCGCCAGGGCCATGATCAGCCCGGTGACGCCATTGGGGAAGAAGCCGCCGTACTGCCACAGGTTGGCGACGCTGGCATCCGGCCCGCCGTGGCCGCTGCCCAGCAGCCAGGCGCCGAAGCCGATCATGCTGACGATGGCCACCACCTTCACCAGGGCGAACCAGAACTCCATTTCGCCATACACCTTCACCTGGGTCAGGTTGATGGCGTTGATCACCACGAAGAAAATCGCCGCAGTGGCCCAGGTCGGGAAGTCCGGCCACCAGTACTGCACATAGATCCCCACGGCCGTGAGCTCGGCCATGCCGACCAGCACGTACACCACCCAGTAGTTCCAGCCCGAGACGAAACCGGCGAACTCGCTCCAGTACTGGTGCGCGAAGTGGCTGAAACTGCCGGCGACCGGCTCCTCGACCACCATTTCGCCCAACTGGCGCATGATCAGGAAGGCCATCAGGCCGGCGATGGCATAGCCCAACAGCACCGACGGGCCGGCCAGCTGGATGGTCTGGGCGATGCCCAGGAACAGCCCGGTGCCAATGGCCCCGCCCAGCGCGATCAGCTGGATATGGCGATTCTTCAGCCCGCGCTGCAAGCGCTCGGGCGTGCTCTGGTCTTGCATGAAGTGTCCTTTAGGTGAGGCAGTGTTATTGGTTTTGCTTGCAACTGGACTAGATCCATCCACCCCATTGCAAGAAGAAAATCCCGACGTTCGTGGTGACGGCGGCCATCAGTGTAGTGATCACGATGATCGACGCCGCCAGTTCATGGTTGCCGTTGGCCTCCCGCGCCATCACATAGCTGGCCGCCGCAGTGGGGCTGGCGATGTAGAGGAACAGGATGCCCAGCTCGGCACCACGGAACCCGCACAACCAGGCACCCAGGGTGCCCAGCAGCGGCAGCCAGACCATCTTCGCCAGGCTGACATCGACGGCCAGCCTGCCACTGTCGCGCAAGGCCGCCAGCGACAGGGTGCCACCGATGCAGATCAGCGCCAGCGGCAGGGTCATCTGCGCCAGGTAGTCGCCGGAGGTCAGCAGCCAGTTGGGCAGCGGCACCTGGCCGTAGGCCATGGGTGTTGCCACCAGCACGCTGAGGATCAACGGGTTGCTGAGGATGCTCTTGCAGATGCTCCACGGGTCGGACTTCAGGTCCGGGCTGTACACCGCCAGTACCACCGCCGACAGCGAGTTGTACATGAGGATCACCAACCCGGCCAGCACCGCGCCGAGGGATATACCGTAGTCGCCATACAGGCTGGCCGCCAGTGCCAGGCCGATCACGCCGTTGTTGCCGCGAAACGCGCCTTGCGTGTAGATGCCGCGGTCAGCCCGCGGGCAGCGCCAGATCGCCAGGCCCCAGGCCAGACCGAAGCACGCCAGCGTCGCGCCGACAAAGTAGAGCATCACCCCTGGTTTCACCGCCGACCCCAGGTCGGCGTGGTAGATGCCGAGGAACAGCAGCGCCGGCATGCACACGTTGAACACCAGCTTGGAGGCGACCCGGTTGAAGTTGTCGTCGATCAAGCGGATGCGCTTGAGCAGCACGCCCATGAACAGCATGGCGAACACAGGGGCCGTGATGTTCAGTGTCTGGATGAGTAGGGCGAGCATGCAACGTGGTCCCGGGAAATGCCGTTAGGGAGCGCAATCATACGTGAGAGCCGGGGGCTTGCGCCCGCCACAGCTGCCAGATGCCAGCACAAAGGGCTCTTGACCTAGGAAATTTCCTGCATATGATATGTACTACTGTATATGCATACAGTAAAAAAATGGATTGTCCAGACATTGCAAGGAGCAAATCATGTCAGGAATGCACGCTGCACCTGTGGCCGCGAAGGCCCATGCCACGCTGGTGGTCGCTGACCTCGACCAGCTGTTCGATGAGCACGGTATCGCCCTGCCCGGCCCCGACAGCCATCTGGTACTGGTCATGCACGGTCACCACACCCTCAAGTATCACCGCCCTGCGCCACCGTCGGCTGGCGGCAAAGCTGCTCAGCGCGGCCCGGAGCTCTTCTTCGAAGGCGCCGAACACACCGCCATCGGCGACAACGCCCTGCTGCGCTACGAGGTGGGCCAACCGGGCATCCCCGCCCATCAGTCGCCGCTGCCACTGCCCAACGGCCTGAACCTGACCTATGGCCAGGTGATCGCCCTGGGCGGCGATTTCTATGGCTTGCCCGAGCGCCCGATCGCCGATGGCGGCACCGACGCCGAACGGATCGAGCGCTTCATCCAGGCCTTCGACTCCCTGGCGCGCCTGCAGGCGGCCAAGGCGGAAGCCGAACAGATCCTCGCGGTCATGCAGGAAGAAATCCGCGCCGCCAACCAGGCCATCAAGGACGGCCGGCAGCCCCATGAAGCCTATGATGCACTGGGCGACAGCCTGTCGGCACGCTGGAACCGCATCACCGGCGGCGGCAGCTTCGCCTCCGACCTGTTCCCCCTGGGCCGCTACCTGAAACTGGCCGCCAGCAACTGGGACCACTTCGGCCCCTGGGCGCTGCTGGCCTACCAGGCCGGCCACGCCGCCGCCCTGCAGCAGGCGCTGAAAGCCCGCGCCAGCGGCGCCGAGCGCGACCTGCAACTGGCCTATGCAATGAACGCCTTCGCCGACCACTTCCTCACCGACCTGTTCTCCGCCGGCCACCTGCGGGTGCCGCGCAAGGCCCTGGCCGACACCGTCACGCCGAGCGACGTCGGCTCGCTGATCTCGCGCTTCATGCACGACGAGGACAGCAAGTACGGCCTGGCCGTGCGCAATGCCGAGGGCGAGCAATGGCGCGCCTACGGCGACAAGCGCTACTTCGACAGCGTCGATGTGGCCAACCGTCGTCAAGTGGCGCGCGCCGTGCAGCGCTCGGTCGATGAAGTGTTCCAGGCCTTCGCCGAGGGCCGCGCGCCCCAGGCCAAGGACTTTTCGGCCCTGCGCCTGGCGCCCGACCTGCGCGCCGCCGAACAGGACCTGGTGCCCGGCAACTTCGCCGCGCTGTACCTCCAGGACGGCAAGGCGGTGCTGCGGCGCAAGGACGTCAACGACCTCAACGACCGTAACCGCATCGGCGACTGGTGGGGCTGGAGCACCTACCTGCTGCTCAAGGACTACAAGCCGAACAAGCCCACCGGCTTCATCGATGCCCCCGCCACCGCGCCGGTGATCACCGGTTGGGAGCGCCTTGAGCCCGATGGCCTGAACTGGCAACGGGGCAACGCGGTGCGCTATGCCTTCAGCATCACCGACCAGCTTAACGAGTCGTACATTGGCCCATGGAGCGGCTATGCCGAGCTCACCGACCAGTTCCACCCGAGCGTTCAGGTGCCTGCGGACGGCAAGCAACGCGGGCGCAACCTGTTCCGCCAGTTCCGCGGCGGTTCGCCGGAACTGATCGCCAGCCTGGACGCAAAGACAACGCTCTATATCGATCGCAACGCGTGACAAGGAGGTCACCGATGAATATCAAGGTCAAACTGGAACTGGCTTCGGGCCAGTCGATGGAAGGTATGCCGCTGGAATTGCTGCGTGATGGCAAGGTGATTGGCCGGGCGAAAGTGCCGGCAGGGGGACAGATGGCGTTCGAGGCGCCATCGGGAGCAGGACAGCTTGCGGTGCGGGTTGACCGCTCGGGAGGGAAAGCCTGACAAAACGCAGGGGGCCACTACGTGGCCCTTTCGTGGCGACGAACCGCGACGATGGGGCGCGCAGCGCCCCAAGTGGACTTCAGCGCCGGACCGGGCGCTTTTGCAGCTTGCGCTGCAAGGTGCGCCGGTGCATGCCCAGCGCCCGCGCCGTGGCGGAGATATTGCCTTCGTGCTCGCCCAGCACGCGCTGGATGTGCTCCCACTGCAGGCGATCCACCGACATCGGGTTTTCCGGCACCAGGGTATCCAGGTCGGTATGCTCCGAGAGCAGCGCCGCCAGCACATCGTCGGCGTCGGCCGGTTTGCACAGGTAGTTGCAGGCCCCGCGCTTGACCGCCTCGACCGCCGTGGCGATGCTCGAGTAACCGGTCAGGATCACCACGCGCATCTCCGGATCCAGCTCCAGCAGCTTGGGTAGCAAGACCAGCCCCGAGTCGCCCTCCATCTTCAGGTCCAGCGTGGCGTAGTCGGGCAGGTCCTGCTCGGCAAGCTTCAAGCCTTCCTCAGCGGAACCCGCAGTGCTCACACGGAAGCCACGACGCGACATCGCCCGGGCCATCACCCGGGTGAAGGTGGCGTCGTCATCCACCAGCAGCAGGTGCGGCAGCTCTTCGCCTTCGACCTGGTTTTCTTCGCTCATCATGCATCTCCTCGCTTGCCATGGGGCAGGCGCAATTCGGTCAGGGTGCCACCCTGCTCATGACTATAGAGTTTCACCGAACCGCCCGCACGCGTCACGCTGGCCTTGCTCAAGAACAGGCCAAGGCCGAAGCCTTTGCCCTTGGTGGTAATGAAAGGTTTGCCGATAGCCTCGGCGATGGCCGGCGGTACGCCGGGGCCATGGTCGCGGATGCTGATGACGATATCCTGGGCGTCCCAGTCCAGGCGCACCTCCAGGTCGTCCGGGCAGGCATCGGCGGCATTGTTCAACAGGTTCAGCAGGGCCTGGGTCAGGTCTGGTGGCGGCGTCAGCCGCGGCACCACGCCATCGCGCAGGCGCTGGAAGCGGTAGCTGGCTTCCGGGCGCATCAGGTGCCAGCGGTTGAGCGCCTCGTCGAGCCAGGCGGTGACATCCTGCTCGACGATCGCCAGGCGCCGGTTGGCCTCGGCGGCGCGCACCAGCTGCTGCAGGGTCTCCTTGCACAGCTTGACCTGGTCCTGAAGGATCTGCAGGTCTTCCTGCAACAGCGGGTCGGCGTGGTCCTGGCGCATTTCGTTGAGCAGCACGCTCATGGTCGCCAGCGGCGTGCCCAGTTCGTGGGCGGCGCCAGCGGCCTGGGTGGCCACGGCCAGCAACTGCTCGTCGCGCAGGCTTTCCTCGCGGCGCTCGGCACGCAGGTTCTCCTGACGGCGCAACTCCTCGGCCATGCGCGCGGCGAAGAAGGTGATCACCCCTGCGGCCAGGGCGATGCTCAGCCACATGCCGTAGACCTGCATGGTGTCACGCGCCAGCGGCAGCGTTTCCAGCGGGTAGTACTGCACCAGCAACAGGCTGTAGGCCACCAGGGCGATACCTGAAAGCACCAGCGAGTAGAGCCACGGCAAGGTCACCGCGGCGATGGCCAATGGCACCAGGTAATAGGAGACGAAGGGGTTGGTCGAGCCGCCCGAGTAATAAAGCAGGGCACTGTGGATCAGCAGGTCGCAGGCCAGCTGCAGGGCGTACTCGAGCTCGGTGACCGGCAGCGACAGGCGCAGGCGCAGGGCGGTGAACGCGCACAGCAGCGACGACAGGGCCAGCGTGACTGCCAGCGAGAACCACGGCAGCGGCAGCAGCTCGGTCCAGTAGGCCACGCCTACCGAGCCCGCCTGGGCCGCCAGGACGAGGATGCGGATGAAGGTCAGGCGCCACAGGTTCTGGCGTGTGGCAGACAACGGATGTGCGACGGCGAGCATGAGCTCTCCCAATGAGTGCTCCAGGAAAATCGGCTGGAGTATACCGAAGCCGGGCGCTCCACTGCAGCGATGCGGCAAAGCGCCACACTTTGTCATAGATTCATGATGGCACTTTTGAACCCTCTACACTGTCACCGGTCTGATCGGCCATGCGTGGAACGGATCTGCTCATCCACGCCTTACCCTGCCAAGGAGCTCCACATGCACATTACCCGTCGCGGCGCCGCCGCCGTTGCCCTGTCCTGCGGCATGCTCGCCAGCCTGCCGGCCCTGGCGGCCGACGAGCCACGCTACAACCAGGTGTCGCTGCGTGCCGAAGTCAGCAAGGAAGTGGCACGCGACCTGATGGTCGTGACGCTGTACAGCGAAGCGCAGAACACCGACCCGGGCAAGCTGGCCAAAGAGATCACCGAGACCATGAACAAGGCCATGCAGCAAGCCCGCCAGGTCAAGGACGTGAAGATCAGCCAGGGCAGCCGCAACAGCTACCCGATCTACGACACCAAGGGCCAGAAGATCACCGGCTGGCGCGAGCGCGCCGAACTGCGCCTGGAAAGTGCCGACTTCCCGGCCCTGTCCAAGCTCACCGGTGACCTGCTGCAAGACCTGAAGATGGGCGGCATGGACTTCTCCATTGCCCCGGCCACACGCAAGTCCAATGAAGACGAGCTGCTCAAGGATGCCGTTGCCGCGTTCAAGGCCCGCGCCCAGTTGGCCACCGATGCCCTGGGCGGCAAAGGCTACAAGGTGGTCAGCCTGAACCTCAACAGCAGCGGTTACCCACGCCCCTACCTGCGCAACGCACCGATGGCGATGATGGCCAAGGGCGCCGCCGATGAATCCGCGCCGGCACCGGATATCGAAGCCGGAACCAGCGAAGTTAGCATGAGTGCCGACGGCCTGATCGAAGTCCAGGTGCCCTGACCCACTCGACTGGATGTCCGAGATGGTCAAAACCGTCTCGGACAGCCGTTTCAGACCTTTCCTACGCACCAAACGGGTGCGTCTGCTTGTCATATAAAGTGCGAAATATCCTGAAATTTTCGCCCTTTTCCCCCTCGCAAACGTTCAACATTCGCCAAAGTTATATGGATGCGACATCCATGTACGTCAGTACCACGTTTTTGGCGTCAACCATCCTGCTGAGTGTTGCATTGGGAATACCCCCTGCATAAGTATCCGCAGGTCGGCTCACGAGGCCGCCTCAATTCGAAAAATGACAACAATGAGGCCACCATGCTCAAACACGCAGTCATCCCGTTCCTGGTCAGTGCAGGCTTGCTAGCCGGCGCTCCATCCGCCCTCGCCGCGACCAACCTGGTGTTCTGCTCCGAAGGCAGCCCGGCCGGTTTCGACCCTGGCCAGTACACCACCGGGACCGACTTTGACGCCTCCGCCGAAACCATGTTCAACCGCCTGACTCAATTCGAGCGTGGCGGCACCGCAGTGATCCCGGGCCTGGCCACCAAGTGGGAAGTCTCCGACGACGGCAAGACGTACACCTTCCATCTGCGTGACGGCGTGAAGTTCCATACCACCGAGTACTTCAAGCCGACCCGTGCATTCAACGCCGACGACGTGCTCTTCACCTTCAACCGCATGCTCGACAAGAACCACCCCTTCCGCAAGGCCTACCCCACCGAGTTCCCTTACTTCACCGACATGGGCATGGACAAGAACATCGCCAAGGTCGAGAAGGTCGACGAGCACACTGTGAAGTTCACGCTCAACGACGTCGACGCCGCGTTCATCCAGAACCTGGCCATGAGCTTCGCCTCGATCCAGTCCGCCGAATACGCCGACCAGTTGCTCAAGCAGGGCAAGGCTGCCGATATCAACCAGAAGCCCATCGGCACCGGCCCGTTCGTGTTCAGCAAGTACTAGAAGGACGCGCAGATCCGTTACAAGGGCAACAAGGACTACTGGAAGCCCGAGGACGTGAAGATCGACAACCTGATCTTCGCAATCAGCACCGACGCCTCGGTGCGCATGCAGAAACTCAAGAAGAACGAATGCCAGGTCACCCTGTTCCCGCGTCCGGCCGACATCGCACCGCTCAAACAGGATCCGAAGCTGAAGATGCCTGACCAGGCTGGCTTCAACCTCGGCTACATCGCCTACAACGTGATGGACAAGGTCAAGGGCAGCAACGAACCCAACCCACTGTCGCAGCTCAAGGTGCGCGAAGCGCTGGACATGGCGGTGAACAAGCCGCAGATCATCGAGTCAGTCTATCAAGGCGCCGGCCAGCTGGCGGTCAACGCCATGCCGCCGACGCAATGGTCCTACGACACCACGATCAAGGACGCCAAGTACGACCCTGAAAAGGCGAAGCAGCTGCTCAAGGAAGCCGGCATCAAGGAAGGCACCGAGATCACCCTGTGGGCCATGCCGGTGCAGCGTCCGTACAACCCCAACGCCAAGCTGATGGCCGAGATGCTCCAGTCCGACTGGGCGAAGGTCGGCATCAAGGCCAAGATCGTCAGCTACGAGTGGGGCGAGTACATCAAGCGCTCCAAGGGCGGCGAGCAGGGCGCCATGCTGATTGGCTGGAGCGGCGACAATGGTGACCCGGACAACTGGCTGGGCACGCTCTATGGCTGCGATGCCATGGATGGCAACAACTTCTCCAAGTGGTGCTACAAGCCCTACGACGACCTGATCAAGCAAGCCAAGGCCACCCCCGACCAGGCCAAACGCACCGAGCTGTACAAGCAGGCGCAACACATCCTCAAGGAGCAGGTGCCGATCACCCCGATCGCCCACTCCACCGTGTATCAGCCCATGAGCGCGAAAGTGAAGGACTTCAAGATCAGCCCCTTCGGCCTGAACTCCTTCTACGGGGTCAGCGTGGACAAGTAACGGTCGTGACCGCCCCGCCGGCGTTTGCCGGCGGGGCGGTGACATGATCGGGCGATACGCAGGGTTATTCCCTCGCATTCGCCAGAACGCTCCCGCCCTCAAATCAGTAGCGAACCCTGGTTCCCGCATTCTGGCGCGCCTATCGTCAGGACCGGGATGCAGCAGCCGCGTTTTGCCTGTCGCGGCCTGAAAACACGGACAAAGGATCTGCCATGCGCCTTACCACACTGAGTTCCACCCTGCTTGCCCTCGGCTTGCTGAGCCAGGCTCCCGCGAGCCTCGCCAACAACCTGGTGTTCTGCTCCGAAGGCAGCCCGGCAGGTTTCGACACCGCCCAGTACACCGCGGCCACCGACAACGACGCCGCCGAACCGATCTATAACCGCCTGGTCGAGTTCGAGCGCGGCGGCACTGCCGTGCAGCCGGGCCTGGCCACCGACTGGCAGGTGTCCGAGGACGGCCTGAAGTACACCTTCCACCTGCGACCCGCTGTGAAGTTCCATGGCAACAAGGACTTCAAGCCCAGCCGCGACTTCAACGCCGACGACGTGCTGTTCACCTTCAACCGCATGCTCGACAAGGATCACCCCTTCCGCAAGGCCTATCCCACCGAGTTCCCGTACTTCATCAGCATGGGGCTGGACAAGAACATCGCCAAGGTCGAGAAGACCGACCCGCTGACCGTGGTCTTCACCCTCAACCAGGTCGACGCCGCGTTCCTGCAGAACATCGCCATGGCCTTCGCCTCGATCCTCTCCGCCGAGTACGCCGACCACCTGCTGGCCAGCGGCAAGGCCAGCGATATCAACCAGAAGCCGATCGGCACCGGTCCGTTCGTGTTCCAGCGCTACCAGAAGGATTCGCAGATCCGCTTCAAGGGCAACAAGGAATACTGGGCGCCGGACCGGGTGAAGATCGACAACCTGGTGTTCTCGATCAACGTCGACCCCTCGGTGCGCATCCAGAAGCTGCGCCGCAACGAATGCCAGATCACCCTGCACCCGCGCCCGGCCGACCTGCCCGCGCTCAAGGCAGACGGCAAGCTGCAGGTGATGACACAACCCGGTTTCAACCTTGGCTACATCGCCTACAACACCCAGCACCCACCCTTCGACCGGCTTGAGGTGCGCCAGGCCATGGACATGGCAGTGAACAAGCAGGCAATCATCCAGGCGGTCTACCAGGATGCCGGCCAGACCGCCGTCAACGCCATGCCGCCGACCCAATGGTCCTACGACAAATCGATCAAGGACGCCCCGTTCGACCCGGAAAAGGCCAAGCAACTGCTGAAGCAGGCCGGGGTCAAGGAAGGTACCGAGATCACCCTGTGGGCCATGCCGGTACAACGCCCCTACAACCCCAACGCCAAGCTCATGGCCGAAATGCTCCAGTCCGACTGGAGCAAGCTCGGCTTCAAGGTGCGCATCGTCAGCTACGAATGGGGTGAATACCTCAAGCGCATGAAGAACGGCGAGCATGACATCGCCCTGATCGGCTGGACCGGCGACAACGGTGATCCGGACAACTGGCTCGGCACCCTGTTCAGCTGCGACGCCATCGGCAGCAATAACTACTCCTTGTGGTGCGATTCGCAATACGACGCACTGGTGAAAAAAGCCAAGCAGGTCACCGACCGCGACCAGCGCACCAGCCTCTACGAACAAGCCCAGCAACGTCTCAAGCAACAGGTGCCGATTACCCCGGTTGCGCACTCCACGGTCAACCAGCCGCTGAGCATCAGCGTGAAAGACTTCAAGGTCAGCCCCTTCGGACGCAACGTTTTCTCCGGCGTCAGCATCGATTGACCCTGCAACGCCCGGCCGGGAATGCGACCCACTCCCGCGACGGCGTGCAGCCCGGATTTGCCTGGCAACCCCCAGGCAGACACTGCAGTACCGCGTCACCGTGACAAGCCCGGCCCACAAGGTCGGGTGATAACTAGAAAAATATCAGGGAGCTTTCATGTTGATTCGTACCACCACCACCGCACTGGCCTTGTCCGTCGGCGCCTTCTGCGCCCTCGCCCAGGCCGAACCCGCAAGCCAGGACTTCGTGCCGTTCGCGCTCAAGTCCAGCAGTGAACAGGCCGAGGCCAAAGGCTTCATCGATGGCCAGAGTCTGACCGGCAGCACCCGCAACTGGTATGCCCGCGAACGCGCCACCCGCGCGCCGCTGTGGAAATACACCAAGGGCGACGGCACCCGCCACGACACCCACAGCCGCGACAACTGGGTGCAGGGCACCATCCTCAACTACAGCTCGGGCTTCACCGAAGGTACCGTGGGCTTCGCCGTCGAGGCCGCGGCCTACAATGCCATCGCCCTCGAGCAGGGCCGCGCCGCCGTGGCCGGCCCGAACAACCGCACCCTGACCCACAGCGACGGCGACCCGATCGGCCAGTGGAGCAAGATGGGCCTGGGCAATGTCAAGGCGCGCATCTCCAACACCACGCTGACCGTCGGTCGTCAATCGGTCGACACGCCGATGATCGCCTACATCGGTAACCGTGCCTTGCCATCGAGCTTCCAGGGCGCGTTCCTGCACAGCGCCGAGTTCGAGAACCTGTCGTTCGACGTGGGTACCTTCGACCGCGTTTCGCCGCGTACCGAGCAGAGCCTGAGCAAGTTCCGCAGCGAATACGGCAACGGCAGGGAAACCGACCGCGCCAGCACCGTCGGCATCAACTACCAGCCGCTCAAGAGCCTGACCACCAGCCTCTACGCGACCAAGGTCGAGGACTTCTGGAACCAGTACTACTTCGGCGCCAACCACGTGCTGGGCGACAGCGCGGTGCTGAGCCTGACCACCGGTCTTAACTACTACAAGACCGTGGACGAAGGCAGCAAGAAGATGGGCGAGATCGACAACGACACCTACAGCCTGTCGTTCGGCCTGACCCACCAGGCCCACACCCTCACCGCCTCCTGGCAGCAGGTCAACGGTAACGAGTACTTCGACTACCTGCACGAGACCAACGGCATCTACCTGGCCAACTCCCTGCTGTCGGACTTCAACGGCCCGAACGAGAAATCCCTGCAGATCAGCTATGTGCTGAACATGGCGCCGTATGGCGTGCCGGGCCTGAAGTTCAACGTCTACAACGCCCGCGGCTGGGATATCGACGGTACCCACTACAAGGGCACCGCCTATGACGTGCGCGGCCAGGACGGCGAGAACCACTACGAGTGGGGCATCGGCACCAGCTACGCGGTGCAGAGCGGCATGCTGAAGGACACCACCATCCGCGCCACCTATACCGCCCACCGTGCCAGCAAGGCGCAGAGCGACGGCAGTCTCGACGAGTTCCGCGTCGTCACCACCATTCCGTTCAACATCCTCTGACCGTTGGCGCCACGGCCCGCCTCCCCACGGGCCGTGGCGGCTACGCTGGAACTAGCACTGCAGGGAGGTTCCATGAAATTGCTACCGCTACGTGCTGCCCTGGCAGCCGTCATCCTGGGCGCCGCATCGAATCTGGCGGCCAAGCCGCTGGTGGTGTGCACCGAAGCCAGCCCGGAAGGCTTCGACATCGTCCAGTACACCACCGCCGTCACCGCCGATGCCACGGCCGAGGCCATCTTCAACCGCCTGGTCGACTTCAAGCCCGGCACCACCGAGATCCAACCGGCCCTGGCCACCAGCTGGGACGTCAGCCCCGACGGCCTGGTCTACACCTTCCACCTGCGCGAAGGCGTCAAGTTCCACACCACCGACTACTTCAAGCCCACCCGCGACTTCAACGCCGATGACGTGCTGTGGAGCTTGAACCGTCAGTTGAAGAAAGACCATCCGTGGCACGACAAGACCAGCGTCGGCTATCCCTACTTCGAGAGCATGGCCTTCAAGGACCTGCTCAAGTCGGTCGAAAAGACCAACGATCACACCGTGGTGATCACCCTGACCCGCCCGGAAGCGCCTTTCCTGCGCGACCTGGCCATGGCCTTCACCTCGATCTACTCCGCCGAGTACGGCGACCAGTTGCTCAAGGCCGGCAAGACCGGCGACCTCAACAGCAAGCCGGTCGGCACCGGCCCGTTCGTGTTCCAGCGCTACAACAAGGACGCCAACGTCCGCTACAAGGCCAACCCGGACTACTTCCGTGGCAAGCCACCTGCCGATGCGCTGATCTTCGCCATCGCCACCGACAGCAACGTGCGCCTGCAGAAACTGCGCGCCAACGAATGCCAGATTGCCCTCTATCCCAAGCCTGACGACGTGCCGGGTATCAAGACCGACCCGAAACTCAAGGTCGCCGAGATCGAAGCATTGGTTACCGGCTACATCTCGATGAACACCCAGCACAAATACCTGAGCGATGTGCGCGTGCGCAAGGCAATCGACATGGCCTTCGACCGCCAGACCCACGTCGACCAGCTGTTCGGCAAGGGCAACGCCCTGGTTGGGGTCAACCCGTATCCACCGACCATGATCGGCTACAACACCGACAACAAGAACCCACCCCATGACCTCGACAAGGCCCGCGCCCTGCTCAAGGAAGCCGGCGTGCCGGAGGGCACGGTGATCACCTTGTTCACCCGCAACGGCGGTGGCCCGACCAACCCCAACCCGCGCCTGTCCGCCGAAATGCTGCAGTCGGATCTGGCCAAGATCGGCATCAAGCTCGACATCCGCGTGATGGAATGGGCCGAGATGCTGCGTCGCGCCAAGAAGGGCGAGGCCGACCTGGTGTCGGCGGGCTGGGCCGGCGACAACGGCGACCCGGACAACTTCCTCACGCCGATGCTCAGCTGTGACGCGGTGAAAAGCGGCGAGAACTATGCACGCTGGTGCAACCAGAAATTCCAGGACCTGATCACCCGCGCCCGCGAAGTGATCGACAACGACGAACGCGCCAGGCTCTATAACGAGGCCTTGGCGGTGTACGATGAAGACCAACCGTGGATCAGCATGGCCCACCCGAAGATGTTCACCGCCATGCGCGAGAACGTCGAAGGCTATGTGATCAACCCACTGACCAACAACAACTTCGCCACCACCCAGGTGAAGTAGAACAACAACAGCCGCCGGACCTTGTGCAAGAGGCCCCGGCGGCACGCCGTTTCCGGCTGATGAGGTACCCCTGACAATGTTGAGTTTTATTGCCCGACGCCTGGGTCTGCTGATTCCGACCTTCTTCGGTATCACCCTGCTGACCTTCGCGCTCATACGCCTGATCCCCGGCGACCCCGTCGAAGTGATGATGGGCGAACGCCGGGTGGACCCCGAAATGCATGCCCAGGCCATGGAGCGCCTGGGCCTGAACAAGCCACTGCCGGCCCAGTACCTGGACTATGTCGGCAAGCTCGCCCAGGGCGACCTGGGCGAATCCCTGCGCACCCGTGAAAGCGTATGGAACGAATTCCTCACCTTGTTCCCGGCAACCCTGGAGCTGGCCATGGCCGCCCTGCTGTTCGCCGGGGTCATCGGCCTGCTGGCCGGGGTGATCGCCGCGCTCAAGCGCGGCTCGCTGTTCGACCACGGGGTGATGGGCATCTCCCTGGCCGGCTACTCGATGCCGATCTTCTGGTGGGGCCTGATCCTGATCATGTTCTTCTCGGTGAGCCTGGGCTGGACGCCGGTCTCCGGGCGCATCGACCTGCTCTACGACATCGAGCCGAAAACCGGCTTCATGTTAATCGACACCCTGCTCAGCGACGAGGAAGGCGCGTTCAAGGATGCGCTGATGCACCTGATCCTGCCCGCCATCGTGCTGGGCACCATCCCGCTGGCGGTGATCGCCCGCATGACCCGTTCGTCGATGCTCGAAGTGCTGCGCGAGGACTACATCCGTACCGCCCGCGCCAAGGGCCTGTCGCCGTCGCGCGTGGTATTCATCCACGGCCTGCGCAACGCGCTGATCCCGGTACTCACTGTGTTCGGCCTGCAGGTCGGCACGCTGCTGGCCGGCGCCGTGCTCACCGAAACCATCTTCTCCTGGCCGGGCATCGGTAAATGGCTGATCGAAGCCATCGGTGCCCGTGACTACCCCGTGGTCCAGAACGGCATCCTGTTGATCGCCTGCCTGGTGATCCTGGTCAACTTCGTCGTGGACATCCTCTACGGCCTGGCCAACCCACGCATCCGTCATCAGCGCTGAGGACTACGCCATGACCAGCCCGATTCCAAAATCCGTCACCCCGCCCAGCGTGGTCGACCAAAGCTTGCTCTATCCCTCGCCATATAAAGAATTCTGGCAGGCCTTCTCGCGCAACAAAGGCGCGGTGGCCGGCCTGGCGTTCATGTGCCTGGTGGTGTTCTGCGCCCTGTTCGCCCCCTGGGTGGCGCCGCACAACCCCAGCGAGCAATACCGCGACTTCCTGCTCACGCCGCCAGTGTGGCTCGAAGGCGGTACCTGGCAATTCATCCTCGGCACTGATGAGCTGGGCCGCGATCTGCTCTCGCGGCTAATCCAGGGCGCTCGACTGTCGCTGCTGATCGGCCTGTCGTCGGTGGTGATGTCGCTGATCCCGGGTATCCTGCTGGGCCTGTTTGCCGGCTTCTTCCCGCAGATCCTCGGCCCCTCGATCATGCGTCTGATGGACGTGATGCTGGCCCTGCCCTCGCTGCTGCTGGCCGTGGCCATCGTCGCCATCCTCGGCCCAGGCCTGATCAACACCGTGATCGCCATCGCCATCGTCTCGCTGCCGTCCTACGTGCGCCTGACCCGCGCCGCGGTGATGGGCGAACTGAACCGTGACTACGTCACCGCCGCGCGCCTGGCCGGTGCCGGCCTGCCGCGACTGATGTTCGTCACCGTGCTGCCCAACTGCATGGCGCCGCTGATCGTGCAGGCTACCCTGAGCTTCTCCTCGGCGATCCTCGACGCCGCAGCCCTGGGCTTCCTCGGCCTCGGTGTGCAGCCGCCAACCCCCGAGTGGGGCACCATGCTGGCCTCAGCTCGCGACTACATCGAACGCGCCTGGTGGGTGGTTAGCCTGCCCGGCCTGACCATTTTGCTCAGTGTGCTGGCAATCAACCTGATGGGCGACGGCCTGCGCGACGCGCTGGACCCGAAACTCAAGAACGCCGCCTGAGGAGATCGCCATGTCACTGTTGCAGATCAACAACCTGAACGTGCGCTTCGGCGACGCCAATGCCGTGCCTGTGGTGGACGGCCTCGACCTGAGCGTGGATGCCGGCGAGATCCTCGCCATCGTCGGCGAATCTGGCTCGGGCAAGTCGGTGACCATGATGGCGCTGATGGGGCTGATCGAAGCCCCCGGGCGCATCACCGCGGACGTGCTCGACTTCGCCGGCACCAATATGCTCAAGCTCAGCGGCCGCCAGCGCCGCAAGGTGGTGGGCAAGGACATCGCGATGGTCTTCCAGGACCCGATGACCGCGCTCAACCCCAGCTACACCGTGGGCTACCAGATCGAGGAAGTGCTGCGCCAGCACCTCGGCCTCAAGGGCAAGGCTGCGCGCCAGCGCGCCCTGGAACTGCTGAAGAAGGTCGAGATCCCGGCTGCCGAAAGCCGCCTCGACGCCTACCCGCACCAACTGTCCGGCGGCATGAGCCAGCGCGTGGCCATCGCCATGGCCATCGCCGGCGAGCCGAAACTGCTGATCGCCGATGAACCCACGACCGCGCTGGATGTAACCATCCAGGCGCAGATCATGGAGCTGCTGGTCAACCTGCAGAAAGAGCGCAACATGGCGCTCATTCTGATCACCCACGACCTGGCCGTGGTCGCCGAAACCGCCAAGCGCGTGTGTGTGATGTACGCAGGGCAAGCAGTCGAAGTAGGCCAGGTGCCCGAGCTGTTCGACGTACCCGCCCACCCTTACAGCGAAGCGCTGCTGGCGGCCATTCCCGAGCACAGCATCGGCGCCGAACGCCTGGCCACCCTGCCTGGCATCGTCCCCGGCCGCTATGACCGCCCACAAGGCTGCCTGCTGTCGCCGCGCTGCCCCTATGTGCAGGAAAACTGCCGCCGGCAGCGCCCGCCCCTCGATCCCCAGGCCCACAGCCTGGTGCGTTGCTTCTATCCGCTGAACCAGGAGGTGGCGTGATGGCCGTCGTACTTTCCGCTCGTGAGCTGACCCGCCACTACGAAGTATCCCGCGGCCTGTTCAAGGGCCAAGCGCTGGTGCGAGCGCTCAATGGCGTGTCGTTCGAACTGGAGGCCGGCAAGACCCTGGCCGTGGTCGGTGAATCCGGTTGCGGCAAGTCGACCTTGGCGCGGGCCCTGACCCTGATCGAGGAGCCTTCCTCCGGTTCGCTGCAGATCGCCGGCCAGGAGGTAAAGGGCGCCAGCAAGGACCAGCGCAAACAGCTGCGCCGTGACGTGCAGATGGTGTTCCAGAGCCCGTATGCCTCGCTCAACCCACGGCAGAAGATCGGCGACCAGCTGGCCGAACCGCTGCTGATCAATACCTCGCTGAGCAAGGCGGAACGCCGCGAGAAAGTGCAGAAGATGATGGAGCAGGTGGGCCTGCGCCCCGAGCACTACCAGCGTTATCCGCACATGTTCTCTGGCGGTCAACGCCAGCGCATCGCCCTGGCCCGGGCGATGATGCTGCAACCCAAGGTACTGGTGGCCGACGAGCCGACCTCGGCGCTGGACGTGTCAATCCAGGCCCAGGTGTTGAACCTGTTCATGGACCTGCAAAAGGAGTTCAACACCGCCTACGTATTCATCTCCCACAACCTGGCGGTGGTGCGCCATGTGGCGGACCAGGTGCTGGTCATGTACCTCGGTCGGCCAGCGGAGATGGGGCCCAAGCAGGACATCTACGACAAGCCGCTGCACCCATATACACAGGCGCTGTTGTCTGCGACCCCGGCGATCCATCCAGATCCGCTGAAACCGAAGATCCGCATTGCCGGTGAGCTGCCCAATCCGTTGAACCCGCCGGATGGCTGTGCCTTCCACAAACGTTGCCCGTATGCCACCGAACGATGCGCCAAGGAAGTCCCAGCGTTGCGCAAAGTGAGCACGCGGCAGGTGGCCTGCCACTACGCCGAGCAGTTCCTGTAGCGTTATGCGCCAATGAAAACGCCGCCCTTCGGGGGCGGCGTTTTCATTTCTCAGTGCATGAACAGTGCAATCAGGATGATCACCGGAATAGGTACCCCGAGCATCCACAGCAATAATGAGCGCATGATGTTTCTCCTTGTTCCTGTGCGGGTTATCGAATCGGTGCGGAGGCGTGGCGCAAGTTGTAGTCTGCTTGACTGGCTTCGAGCCACTGAACCCGATCACGCTGCCGGCCACCGAAGAGTGCCGCCAGGCTGGCGAAGAAGGCGCCGCAAAGCAGGGCGACGAAGGTCCACAACGCGGTCCAGGCCGCAGCCTTTGTCGCAGCATCCGCAGCTTGCTTGGCTTCGACCTTGGCTTGCTGCAGTTGCGCATAGACCTGATCAACGCGTGCTTCGGCCTCGGGCTGGGTCAGGCGAGTGCGCTGGGCCACCACCTGGGCCAGGTAGGTCCGGTCCTCCGGCGCAAGCGTGCCGCCCTGAGCCAGCGAGCGGGTCAGAATACGCGCTGCCACACCATTTGCAGCGTCGTCACTGACCGCCACCGGGCCTTGAGCACGGAACAGGCTATCGACGAAGTAGCCCATCGGGTCCTTGCCCTGGCTGTCGCTGCCAGCCACGCCCGCAGCGGCAGTTGTAGCCGCTCCGGACACAGCGGTGGCGCCGGCGCCCAGCAAGTTGCCAGCAGTACCGAGCACCAGCATGGCCGCCACGAGCGTGGCAACCGCCCACGCCAGGAAGCCATGTGCAGTGTCCCGAAAATACACTTCATCACCGTGCAGGTTGGCCCATTTCATCCGCAGGCGACCGGCGATGTAACCACCTAGGCCCGAGGCCAGTATCTGTGTGATCAGTAGCCAGATGATGGTGGAAATCCCAAGCGCCTTGGCGCTGGCGCCTTCGTCGGCCCAAGGCGAGGTAGCGGCCAGGCCCAATCCTGTTCCCAGTACCAACAGGATCAGGGACAAGGCCGCCGCTGCTGCTGCGCCAGCGAATATCGCGGCCCAGGAAACACCGGAGCGATTGGGGTCGTTGGTGGGGTAGTCGGCAGGTGTGATCATGATTCGACGCCTTTATCTGAGGGGGAGGTCCTTTCTCGGGTAAGGCAGTGCAGGGGCTGTGCCACTTTGTGTCAAAACATGACTTCTTTATAAATCAGGCGGTTGGCTTGTAGGCAACATCTGAACATCATGCAAAATGCCAGATCGGGTCGGAAACGGCAGGGCCTTCTGCAACCCTGGCTGCGACCTGTGCACACGGGCTGGTTCTTGTCAGACCGGGACGCGGCGAGGCACCATCCACGGCATGTCTATCACCACCGTCCCCGACGGCCCTGGGCAGACCCCGCTCACCGCCGCCACCGTCATGCGCTACCACCTGTGCTGGAAGCATCGCGACCTGGACGGGGTGATGGCCCTGTACCACCCGGATATCCAGTACCACGACTTCTTCCAGAACCGCGTGCTCGGTTTCAGCCAGCTGCGCGACTACGTGCGCGCCAGCCTGCCCCACGAGGCCGGGGAGGACATCGTCCACAGCGACCGCATCCGCGTCGATGGCTGCACCGCGTTCATCCAGTACCAGGTCACCGTACAAGGCGGCGACGGCCTGGTGGCGTTCCAGTCCAGCGAGGCGATCACGGTCAGGGACGGGCTGATCTGGCAGGTCAACGAATACGCCACGCTGGTGCGCGGCGATGCCAAGGGCAGGCCCGCCGGTGGTCCGCGCCCGGCCACCAGCCGGCTTGGCCTGTCGCCACGCCAGCTGTCGACCATGGCCCAGGACCTGGAGCACTACTTCCAGGCCCAACGCCCCTACCTTGACCCTGAACTGGACCTGCAGCAGGTCGCCGACGAAAGCGGCTACAGCCGCAACCAGATTTCCTACCTGCTCAACCAGGTGCTTGGCCAGAGCTTCTACCGCTACGTCAACCAGGCCCGCCTGCAGCACCTGCTGAGCCGGTTGGACAATAGCTGCGCTACGGCGCCCGTCGATGACCTGGCGTTCAACGCCGGTTTCAATTCGCTGTCGGCGTTCTACAAGTGCTTTCGCGAACACACCGGCCTGTCGCCCAAGGCCTACCTCAAGCAAATTTCCCTGCGTGCACGCACGTAAGACAGCCCTCACCGCGCTTCACTAGGATCGTCCACATACCTTGAACGGATGTGGAGGCCGACCCGATGCAACCCCTGCGCACGATCAGCCTGTGGATGGACCAGCTCGACGAGCCGTTGTGCGCGCGCCCGGCCCTGCGCCAGGACCTGGATCTCGACGTGTGCATCATCGGCGCCGGCTACACCGGCCTGTGGACGGCCTACTACCTCAAGCGCCAGGCGCCGCAGTTGAACATCGCGGTGATCGAGGCCAACATCGCCGGCTTCGGCGCCTCCGGACGCAATGGCGGCTGGTTGATGGGCAACCTGCTGGGCGAGGACCGCCTGCTGGCCACGCTCTCGCCGCAGCAACGGCGTGAAAGCATCGACCTGCTGCACGGCATCCCCGACGAAGTCCACGACGTGCTGCTGCGCGAAGGCATCGCCTGCGACTACCGCAAAGGCGGCGTGCTCTACTGCGCCGCCCGCTACCCGGAACAGGAACGCAACCTGCGCGCCTGGCTCGACGACCTCTACCGCCAGGGCATGAATGAAGACGACTACCGCTGGCTGCGTCCGGAACAGCTGGATGCCCAGCTGAAGGTAAGCAACCCCTACGGCGCCCTCTACAGCCCGCACGTCGCCACCATTCAACCGGCCAGGCTGGTGCGTGGCCTGGCACGGACGGTCGAGGCCATGGGCGTGCCGATCTACGAGAACACCCCAGCCATAGACTGGCAGACCGGCGAAGTGCGCACCCCGTTGGCACGCATCCGCAGCCACTGGGTGGTGCCGGCCGTGGAAGGCTACGCCGCCAGCCTGCCACCGCTCGGGCGGCACCAGCTGCCGGTACAGAGCCTGCTGGTGGCCACCGAGCCGCTGCCGGAGTCGACCTGGGAGCAGATCGGCCTGGGCCAGGGCCAGGCCTTCAGCGAAAACAGCCGCCAGGTCACCTATGGCCAGCGCAGCGCCGACAACCGCCTGGTGTTCGGTGCCCGCGGCGGCTATCGCTTCGGAGGCCGTCTGCGCGAGGATTTCACCCTGACCACCGACGAGGTGGAGCTGCGCCGCTACCTGTTCGGCGAACTGTTCCCACAGCTCAAGCACGTACGCATCACCCACTCCTGGGGCGGCAACCTCGGCATGGCCCGGCGTTTCCGCCCCCACATGCTCTGCGACCGCCAGCGCGGCATCGCCCTGGCCGGCGGTTATGGCGGCGAGGGTGTCGGCGCCACCAACCTCGGTGGACGCACCCTGGCCGCGCTGATCCTCGGTCAGCACAACGAACTGACCGCGCAGCCCTGGGTGCACGACAACCGCCCGCTGTCGAGCCTGGCCAGCTGGCCACCCGAGCCGTGCCGCTGGCTGGGCTACAACGCGATCATCCAGAGTTTCGTCCACGAGGACCGGACCCTCGCCAACCCCGCCAGCGCGCCCTGGCGGCGACGCCTGGCCAGTGGGCTGGCCGACTTCATGGAAGGCTTCATGCACTGACTTCCCCTCACCACCACACAGGATCCACTGGTCATGAGCATCACCCAGTTCAAGCACACCGACAGCGCCATCCTGGACAGCAGCACCCCGGTCGCCATGCCCCTCGGCGAGCCGGTCGCAGTGACTTCGGTCACCTGCGTCGAACGCAACGACGGCGTCGAGACCGGTATCTGGGAATGCACCCCGGGGCGCTGGCGGCGGCAGATCATGCAGCAGGAGTTCTGCCATTTCATCAAGGGCCGCTGCACCTTCACCCCCGACGGTGGCGAGCCCCTGGTCATAGAAGCCGGAGACGCACTGATGCTACCGGCCAACAGCCTCGGCACCTGGGATATCCAGGAGACCGTGCGCAAGACCTACGTCCTCATTTTCTGATCCGCTGATCGCCTGCCTTCGATAACAACAGACAAAGCAAGGTAACCCCGACATGCGCACTCTCCTTCTCGCTCCCCTGATGCTGGCCGCCAGCGTGGCCAGTGCCGCCGACTCGGTGAAGATCTATAACTGGTCGAGCTATATCGCCCCGGACACCCTGAAGCACTTCCAGCAAACCACCGGCATCAATCCCACCTACGACGTGTTCGACAGCAACGAGACCCTCGACGGCAAGCTGATGACCGGCAACTCCGGCTACGACGTGGTATTCCCCTCCAACCACTTCATGGCCCGGCAGATCCAGGGCAAGGCCCTGAAGCAGCTGGACAAGTCGCAACTGCCCAACTGGAAGAACCTCAACCCGGTGCTGCTCAAGGCCCTGGAGGTCAACGACCCGGGCAACCAGTACGGCTTCCCGTACCTGTGGGGCAGCACCGGCATTGGCTACAACATCGACAAGGTCAAAGCGGTGCTCGGCGACAATGCGCCCATCGATTCGTGGGACCTGTTCTTCAAGCCCGAATACCTCGCCAAGCTAAAGAGCTGCGGCGTGGCGGTGCTGGACAACGGCCCCGAGCTGCTGCCGATCGCCCTGCACTACCTGGGCCTGCCCCACCACAGCCAGAACCCGGCGGACTACGACAAGGCCAAGGCGTTGCTGATGCAGGTGCGCCCGTATATCAGCTACTTCCATTCCTCGAAGTACACCGGCGACCTGGCCAATGGCGACGTGTGCCTGGTGGTGGGTTTCTCAGGCGACGTGCTGCAGGCGAAGAACCGTGCCGAGGAGGCCAAGAACGGGGTGAAGGTGGGCTACTCGATCCCGAAGGAAGGCGCGCCGATGTGGTTCGACATGGTGGCCATGCCGGCCGATGCACCTGACGAGAAGGCCGGGTATGCGTACATGAACTACCTGTTGCAGCCGGAAGTGATGGCCAACATCAGCAACTTCGTGCAGTACGCCAATGGCAACCAGCAGGCGGATGCGCTGGTGGACCCGGCGCTGAAGGGCAACACGATGATCTACCCGAGTGACGACGTGATGGGCAAGTTGTATGCGCTGGAAGCAATGCCGGCGAAGATCGACCGCATCAGGACGCGGATCTGGACCAGCATAAAAGCCGGCAACTGACATACGTCAGTTACAAGCTTGAAGCTGCAAGCGACAAGAAAAAGGCGGGCCTTTCCGGGCCCGCCTCTTCTTGACGCTCGCAGCTTGAAGCTTGCAGCTGCTCTTAGTGGTGCTCGCGAGTCGCGCGGAATTTCACATCCGGCCAGCGCTCTTCCATCAGCGCCAGGTTGACCCGGGTCGGGGCCAGGTAGGTCAGGTGACCACCGCCGTCGATGGCCAGGTTCTCCACCGCCTTGTTCTGGAATTCCTCGAGCTTCTTCTTGTCGTCGCAGCTGATCCAGCGCGCCGACCAGACGGTGATCGGCTCATAGGCGCACTCGACCTTGTACTCTTCCTTCAGGCGGCTGGCGACCACGTCGAACTGCAGCACACCGACCGCGCCGAGGATGATGTCGTTGCTGCGCTCGGGGAAGAACACCTGTGTCGCGCCCTCTTCGGCCAGCTGCTGCAGGCCCTGGCGCAGCTGCTTGGATTTCAGCGGGTCCTTCAGGCGCACGCGGCGGAACAGCTCAGGGGCGAAGTGCGGGATGCCGGTGAAGCCCAGCGCCTCGCCTTCGGTGAAGGTGTCGCCGATCTGGATGGTGCCGTGGTTGTGCAGGCCGATGATGTCGCCGGCATAGGCCTCTTCCAGCTGCTCGCGCTCGGAGGAGAAGAAGGTCAGGGCATCGCCGATGCGCACGTCCTTGCCAGTACGCACGTGGCGCATCTTCATGCCCTTCTCGTACTTGCCCGAGCAGATGCGCATGAAGGCGATACGGTCACGGTGTTTCGGGTCCATGTTCGCCTGGATCTTGAACACGAAGCCGGTGAATTTCTCTTCCACCGGTTCCACGGTGCGCTCGTGGGCGACACGGGCCAGTGGGCGCGGCGCCCAGTCGACAACCGCGTCGAGCACATGGTCGACACCGAAGTTGCCCAATGCGGTCCCGAAAAACACCGGGGTCAGCTGGCCGTTGATGAACGCGTCCTGGTCGAACTCGTGGCAGGCGCCCTGCACCAGCTCGAGTTGTTCGAGGAAGCGGTCGTACTCGTCACCCAGGTGAGCGCGGGCTTCATCGGAGTCGAGCTTCTCGATGATCTTCGCCTCGGTGCGCTCGTGGCCATGCCCCGGGGTGTAGACGATGATGTAGTCGCCGGCCAGGTGATACACGCCCTTGAAGTCGCGGTAGCAACCGATCGGCCAGGTGATCGGCGCGGCCTTGATCTTCAGCACCGCCTCGATTTCGTCGAGCAGTTCGATCGGGTCGCGGATGTCACGGTCGAGTTTGTTGATGAAGCTGACGATCGGCGTGTCGCGCAGGCGGCACACATCCATCAGGGCAATAGTGCGCGGCTCGACGCCTTTACCGCCGTCGAGCACCATCAGCGCCGAGTCCACCGCGGTCAGGGTGCGGTAGGTGTCTTCCGAGAAGTCTTCGTGGCCGGGGGTGTCGAGCAGGTTGATCATGTGCTCGCGGTAGGGGAACTGCATCACCGAGGTGGTGATGGAGATGCCGCGCTGTTTCTCCATTTCCATCCAGTCGGAGGTGGCGTGGCGGTCGGACTTGCGCGACTTCACGGTACCGGCGACGGCAATGGCCTTGCCCATCAGCAGGAGCTTCTCGGTGATGGTGGTCTTACCGGCGTCGGGGTGGGAAATGATTGCGAAAGTGCGGCGCTTCGCGACTTCGGCGGCCTGGTTGGTCATGGGAAATCGCCTGACTGGGGATTCAAAAAGGGGCGATATCATACCTGAAGTCGGGGCGCGGGCCAAAACCGAAGATACGAAAGGCGGCCCGAACATGGCATTCGAGGAATCACGACAGCCACGCATACATCGCCTAGCCCAGGGCCATCCAACGTCGCGTCGGCAAACGCCTCGATAGCAGGTACTTCAACGCCTCCACGTAATATCCGCGCTTTTTTTTCGCGTAAAAATTCCTAGAGCCCAGTGATTAACACTGGCCAAATGCCGCCCCAGATGGGAACCTTTACGCTCACGGAGACGTCCACTCCCCTGCAAGCCGCTTCGCTTCAGGGCTGGTTTCACCTGCTTCACGAGCCCGACGGGGTTCGGCTCATGGCCTGATGCCGCGCATCGGCTGCTACTCGCGAGCACACCACCCGCCGCCAGGAATGGCCGGCCGCACGGGGGTGTGATCGCCGACTATAAAAAAGGAGTCCGCCTGTGGCTGCACGCTACGGAAAAGGGCTGTTGGGATGGGCCGCCGTGCTCGTCATCCTGGCCCTGCTGGTCCACTGGATCGGCATCGACACGATCGCCCGCTACCGCGACGATCTTGGGTTCTACCTGCAAGCGCACCTGATCCTGGTGCTGGCTTCGATGGCGGCGGCGCTGGCCGTGGGCATCCCCGCCGGCATTGCCTTGAGTCGACCGCATCGGGTCGACAAGGCCGAGCGCTTCATGCAGCTGTTCAACGTTGGCAACACCATTCCTCCCCTGGCCGTCCTGGCCATTGCCCTGAGTATCCTGGGCATCGGCGCAGGTCCTGCGATCTTCGCACTGTTCCTCGCCTCCCTCCTGCCCATCGTGCGCAACACCTACGAGGGCCTGAAAAACGTCCCCGCCTCGCTCAAGGAAGCCGCCACCGGCATCGGCATGACCGCGCGCCAGCAGTTGTGGCAGGTCGAGCTGCCCAACGCCGTGCCGATCATCGTCGGCGGCGTGCGCGTGGCCCTGGCCTTGAACGTGGGCACCGCGCCGCTGGCGTTCCTGATCGGCGCCAACAGCCTGGGCAGCCTGATCTTCCCCGGCATCGCCCTGAACAACCAACCGCAGCTGCTGCTCGGCGCCGCCTGCACGGCGTTGCTGGCCCTGGCGCTCGATGCGTTGGTGAGTTTCTCCAGCAAGCGCTGGCTGGAACGTGGCCTGGCCCAATAACAAGAGGCAAAGCATGAAGAAAACCATCGCCTTGTTCCTGGGCGCGGCCCTGCTTTGCGCAGGCGTTGCCCAGGCAGCGGAAAAACCACAGCTGCGCATCGGTGCCCGGGTGTTCACCGAACAGACCGTGCTCGCCGAGATCACCGCCCAGTATCTGCGCGCCAACGGCTTCGATGTGCGGGTGACCACCGGCCTGGGCAGCAATATCGCCCGCCAGGCCCAGGAAACCGGCCAGCTCGACCTGATGTGGGAATACACCGGCGTATCGCTGGTCTCGTACAACCATATCGACGAGCGCATGCCCGACGCCGCAGCCACCTATGCGCGAGTGAAAGAACTCGACGCGAAAAAGGGCCTGGTCTGGCTGACTCCGTCGAAGTTCAGCAACACCTACGCCCTGGGCCTGCCAAAGGCCGTCGCCGAGGCCTACCCGCAGATCAACTCGATCAGCGACCTCAACCAGGTGCTGCGTGACGAGCCCGACCGCAACCACCTGGTGGCGCTGGACACCGAGTTCGCCAACCGCCCGGATGGCCTGGTCGGCCTGCGCGAGCTGTACGAGCTGCCGCTGGACCGGCGCAACATCCGCCAGATGGACGGCGGCCTGGTGTACACCGCCATGCGCAACAACCAGGTGTTCGCCGGCCTGGTCTACACCACCGACGGGCGCTTGAGCGCGTTCGACCTCAAGCTGCTGGAGGACGACAAGCACTACTTCCCCGACTACACCGCCGCCCCGGTACTGCGCCAGGCCGTGCTCGACGCCCACCCTCGCCTGGCCACCCTGCTCAAGCCGCTGGCCGAGCAACTGGACGACGAGACCATGCGCCAGCTCAACGCCAAGGTCGATGTCGAGCACCAGAGCCCGACGGTGGTGGCCGCCGCGTTCCTGCGTGAGCACCCACTCAGCGAGGTACAGCCATGAACCTGCTCGACACCTTCGCCCACCTCGACTGGGCACAGGTCCTGCAACTGACCTGGCAGCACATCATGCTGGTCGGCATCGCGGTAAGCCTGGCGATCCTTGTCGGCGTGCCGCTGGGCATCCTGATGACCCGCTTCCCGGTGTTCGCCGGCCCCCTGCAGGCCAGCGCCACGGTGCTGCTGACCATCCCCTCCATCGCCCTGTTCGGCCTGCTGCTGCCGTTCTACTCGAAATTCGGCCAGGGCCTGGGGCCGCTGCCGGCAATCACCGCGGTGTTCCTTTATTCACTGCTGCCGATCCTGCGCAACACCTACCTGGCCCTGACCAACGTCGAGCCCGGTATTCGTGAAGCCGCCCGCGGTATCGGCATGACCTTCGGCCAGCGCCTGCGCATGGTCGAGCTGCCCATCGCCGTGCCGGTGATCCTCGCCGGTGTGCGCACCGCCGTGGTGATGAACATCGGCGTGATGACCATCGCCGCGACCATCGGTGCCGGCGGCCTGGGCGTGCTCATTCTCACCTCCATCAGCCGCAGCGACATGTCGATGCTGCTGGTCGGCGCGGTGCTGGTCAGCCTGCTGGCGATCATCGCCGACCTGCTCCTGCAAGCCCTGCAACGTGCCCTGACTCCAGAAGGACTGCGCTCATGATCGAACTGAAGAACCTCAGCAAGACCTTCAACGTCAACGGCAAGGACGTCAAAGCCGTCGACTCGGTAAGCCTCACCGTCAACGAAGGCGAAATCTGCGTGTTCCTCGGCCCCTCCGGCTGCGGCAAGAGCACCACGCTGAAGATGATCAACCGCCTGATTACCCCGACCTCCGGGCAAGTGTTCATCGATGGCGAGGACACCACCGGCCTGGACGAGGTGACGCTGCGCCGGCGTATCGGCTACGTGATCCAGCAGATCGGCCTGTTCCCCAACATGACCATCGAGGAGAACATCACCGTGGTGCCGCGCCTGCTCGGCTGGGACAAGCAGAAATGCCATGACCGCGCCCGCGAGCTGATGCACATGATCAAGCTCGAGCCCAAGCAGTACCTGCAACGCTACCCGCGTGAACTGTCCGGCGGCCAGCAACAACGCATCGGCGTGATCCGCGCCCTGGCCGCCGAGGCCCCGGTGCTGCTGATGGACGAACCGTTCGGCGCGGTCGACCCGATCAACCGCGAGATGATCCAGAACGAGTTCTTCGAGATGCAGCGGGCACTGAACAAGACGGTGATCATGGTCAGCCATGACATCGACGAAGCCATCAAGCTGGGCGACAAGATCGCCATCTTCCGCGCTGGCAAGCTGTTGCAACTGGATCACCCGGACACCCTGCTGGCACACCCGGTGGACGATTTCGTCAGCAACTTCGTCGGCCAGGACAGCACCCTGAAGCGCCTGCTGCTGGTGCGCGCCGAGGATGCGGCGGACAACGCGCCGTCGCTGAGCCCGGAAACACCGGTGAGCGAGGCGCTGGAGCTGCTGGATGAGCACGACCGCCGTTATGCAGTGGTGACAGACGCCGCGAACAAGGCGCTGGGCTATGTGCGCCGCCGCGACATGCACCGCCAGCAAGGAACCTGCGGTGCCTTCCTGCGTCCGTTCAATGCCACCGCGGCGCACGACGAGCACCTGCGCATCCTGCTGTCGCGCATGTACGAGTTCAACCGGGCGTGGTTGCCGGTGCTGGATGCCGAGCAGGTGTTCCTGGGCGAGGTGACGCAGGAGTCGATTGCGGCGTACCTGAGTTCTGGGCGCTCGCGCGGAGCGAAGACCTCGATCGTGTCGCCGGCCGAGGCAGTGACCTCCTGATAGAAAGCCGGGGGGCGCTTTGCGCCCCGGCAATCTTGGATCAGAACCCTACACTGGCCTGCACATAGAACGTGCGCGGCTCACCCACATAGATCCCCGCGTTGTTGTCGCTGGAGCGGGTGAAATACTGCTTGTCGAACAGGTTCTTCACCCCGGCGGCCAGCTTCAGGTTCGACAGCTGCGGCCCGAACGCATAGCCCCCCCGGGCATGCCAGGTGACGTAGCCCGGAATATCGCCATACTGCCCGTCGGCGCTTGGCTCGGTGATGTAGTTGCCGTTGAAACTGCCATTGGCGTTCATCCCGGTGCCCGGCGCGCGCTGCTTCGACTGGGCGTAGGCATCCAGGTTCCAGGTCCAGCGGTTGACCTCGTAGCGCACGCCGGCGGTGGCTACCTGGCGCGAATAGAACGGCAGGTCACGGCCCTTGAAACCAGGGATCTCCCCCTCGTAGGTGGCACGGGTGTAGGTGTAGCCGGCATTCACCGACAGCCCCTGCAGGCGTGGGTCCAGGCCGGACAGGTCGT
The DNA here is from genome assembly GCF_002934345.1 of Pseudomonas sp. PONIH3. Taxonomy (NCBI): domain Bacteria; kingdom Pseudomonadati; phylum Pseudomonadota; class Gammaproteobacteria; order Pseudomonadales; family Pseudomonadaceae; genus Pseudomonas; species Pseudomonas sp. PONIH3. The sequence continues at coordinate 4,876,215 of NZ_CP026386.1, read as the reverse complement.
AGCGCGCCGAAGCCTCGATGCCCTGGTGCTTGGTCGCCCCGAGGTTGGTCCAGCCGACATCGTTGCTGATGTATTGCAGCTCATCGTCGAAGTCGATGTAGAAGGCTGTCAGCTCACCGGCCCAGTGGCCGTTGTCATAGCGCGTGCCGATTTCGTAGGTCTTCGCCTTCTCCGGCTCCAGGCCGTTTGCCGTGCTGTCGCCAACGCCGCCCTGGCCCAGCTGGAAGTACTGCAGGCTGCCGAACGAGGTCTCGTAGTTGGCGAACAGCTTCCAGGCGTCGGACATGTGGTACATCACGCTCAGCGCCGGCAGCGGTTCGTTGCTGGTGATGCTACGGTTCTTCTCCGGCACCGGACGGTAGTTGGCGTCCAGCACCGGTCGGTCGCGCCAGTCGGTGTTGATGTGCTCGAAGCGGATGCCCGGAGTGATGGTCCAGTTGCCGACGTCGATCTTGTCGTCGATGTAGTAGGCGCTGGCCTCGGTGCCACCGCTGCGGTCCTGGAACACATGGCCGTCGGAGGTCGGTGTCACGGTCGGCACGTTGTCGACCAGCGCCAGGCGGGTGGACTGCTCGCGCATCGCTTCCTTCAGGTAGCGATAGCCGACGCTGACTTCCTGGGTGGTCGGGCCGACGAAGAAGATCCGCGACAGGCGTGGCTCGATGGCGAAGGTGTGGTAGTTGCGCGGATACGACGACAGGGTCTTCTGGTCGCGGGCGGCGATGGCGCTGCCACGGAAGCTGTCGGTGTAGTAGGTCAGCACCTCGAACTGGGTGGCATCGTCGATCTGCCGCTGCCACTTGAACGACACGTCCTTGCGCCGGCCGCTGAAGTAGTCGTAGTCGCGCACCGACTGGTACGGGTTGTGATCGTACTGGGCCTGGGTCAGGCCGCCCGGCATGTCGGCACGGCCGTCGTAGTAGTGGAAATTGAGCCAGAACTCATCGACATCGGTCGGAGCCCAGTGGGTCTTGAGCATCACATCGTCGATATCGTTGTCGTTGTTGCTTTCGCGATAGCCATCGCCATTCACGCCGGTATACAGCAACGCCACGCCCATGCCGTTGTCGGCGGTGCCGCCGACGAAGGCCGACTCGGTGTGCTTCCAGCCGCCATCGCGCGAAGTCTCGAGGGTGGTGGACAGCTCGCCGCTGGCCTTCTCGGGGATCGCCCGGGTGACGAAGTTGATCACCCCACCGACGTTCTGCGGGCCATAGCGCACCGAGCCTGCACCACGAACCACATCGATGCTGTCGAGGTTGCCCGAGGAGATCGGCGCCATCGACAACTGTGGTTGACCGTAGGGGGCGAAGGCTGCCGGGATGCCATCGATCAACACCGTCGAACGCGGCGACAGGCGCGACGTCAGGCCACGCACGCCGACATTCAGCGACAGGTCGCTGCCACCGGTGCCGTTGGAATCCTGCACCTGCACGCCCGGGATACCGCGCAGGGCGTCACGCACGTTCATCGTGCCCTTCTCCACCATCGCTTCACGGCGTACCACGGTGCGCGCGCCCGGGTGATTCTGCACCACGCTCTGCTCGGCGTCGCCCAGCCAGTCCCCGACCACCTTGATATCGGTGGGCGCCAGCTCCAGGCTACCGGTGGTCAGGGTGCCAGCGGCCTGGGCCGGCTTGACCACCACGGTGTCGGCGGACTGCTCAAAGGTCAGCCCGCTGCCTTGCAGCAGTTGCTGCAGGGCCTGCTCCGGCGCCAGGTTGCCGGACACCGCCGGGGCCTGCTTGCCATCCACCAGCTCGGGACTGAAGAACAGTTGCAGGTTGGTCTGCTGGCCCAATTGCTTGAGCGCGCCCGCCAATGGCTGGGCCTGGATCTGGATGTTGTCGGCGTAGCTGTTGCCGGCGGCGGCGCTGACCGCCAGGGCCAGCGCCAGGCGGCGCAGCTGGAGAAGGGAATTATTGTTGTTCACGTCTTCGATGGGTCCTGAGAGTCGGGATAAACGCCAACCGCACGCAAATGGAAATGCTTGGCAGTTGCAGCTGGCGGGGAAGACGAACGAACGGAAAAAAACCTGAATCTATTTCAGAACAATTTCGCTGGAGCCGTCCGCAAGGGTCTTCACCCGCACCGGCAGGATGCTCGGCAAGGCCCGCAACAGGGCGTCCGGGTCGTCAGTGCTGAAGGTGCTCGACAGGCGCAGCGCGGCGGCCTTGCCGGGCGCCACATGCAGTGGCCGGGCACGGTAGCGCGAGACTTCCGCCACGACATCGCTCAGCGGCGCGTTGTCGAATACCAGCTTGCCCTGGCGCCAGGCGGTCACCGCGTTGGCATCGATGGCATAGGGCGCGGCGACCTTGCCCTGCGCATCGATATGCGAACCCTGGCCCCCAGTGAGCAGCGCCAGCGACTCGCCCGCGCCCTGTACCTTCACCGAACCTTGCTCCACCGCCACGCGGGTGCTGTTCGGATCCTGGCGTACATCGAAGCGGGTGCCGGTGACGGTGACATCGCCCTGGGCAGTGCTCACCACGAAGGGACGATCGCTGTCATGGGCGACGATGAACATCGCCTCGCCCGCGCCCAGGCGCACATGGCGCTGCCCCGCAGAGAACATCACCTGCACCTGGGTGGCACTGTTGAGCTCCAGCCGTGAACCGTCCGGCAGTTCGACCTGACGCCGCTCGCCCAGGGCCGTAGTCAACGTGTCCTTATGGTTGAGCTGTTGATACTGCCAACCTGTCCAGCCCAGCCCCAGCGCGACCACCGCCACGCCGGCCGCCAATGCCTGGCGCAGCAGGCGGCGGCGCGGCAACTGACGTACCGGCTCGGGCTGGCACAGCGCTTCGAGGCGTTGACGCGGAATGAAGTCGGCGGCGCGCCACAGTTGCGCCACGCGCTCGTACTCTTGCCGATTTGAGGGGTGCTGCGCCAGCCACGCCTGCAACGCCGCCTGCACGGCATTGTCGTGCGGCGCGTCCTGGGCGCGGGCGAACCAGCTGGCCGCCTGCTCGCCCACGGGATCGGGCGCGTGCTGTTTCATCGAAGGGGTCTCCTGACTCATCTGGCCGACACATCCAGGTGCTCACGCAGATGTCGGAGCGTGCGGATCATATACTTTTCGACCATGTTCTTAGTCAAACCCATGCGCTCGGCAATTTCGGCCTGGGTCAGGCCTTCGAGCTTCTGCCAGATGAACACCCTGCGGCAATTCAGCGGCAGCTCGGCCAGCGCACGCTCGACGCTGTCGGCCAGTTCCAGGGCATGTACATACGCTTCCGGGTCGTCCCCTGCGGCCATGCCCCCTGCGAAGGTCTCAAGCTCCAGGGCCTGGCGCCGGTCCTCGCGGCGAAAGCCGTCGACGGCGATGTTACGGGCGGTCTGGTGCAGATAGGCGCGTGGCTGTTCGACCTGCTCGCGCGGGTTTTCCAGCACCCGCACAAAAGCATCGTGGGTGAGGTCCTCGGCCTGCTGTCGACTGCGCAGTTTGCGCGTCCAGGTGCCGATCAGCTCTTGGTAATGGTCGAGGAAGCCTTTGGGTCCGGACACGGTCGGGGTCGTCAGGGAGGCAGATGAGGTCGCGAATAGTAATGTTTCTCATCAAGGACGGCAATCGACATGTCCCTTGCACGACCAATGGCCACGACGGGCTCTGCGTAACAAAAAATTTATGGCCAATTTTGCGGTAAAAACCGGGCTGAGCATGTGGCCATAAATTTGAACACTCCGTAACCATTCGCCGCTCTGCCTCAAACCCCGACAAACGGTCACCCAGGGTTTCCTCCGCCCTTTCGCAGCGAAACCAGAGCCATCATGCAAAGAATGAAGCTGTCAGCCGATCGCGGCCAGATCGCCACCTATTCCACAATTTTTTACGCTGGTGGCCTTTTCAGGAACCTACCGGGCGCACATCAGTCGGTTATCACAACGGCAGCTCCGCGACAGGCGACGAGCACCCCGGGATTGCCTGTTGATATTGCCGTTTTCACGTCCTAAAGTGCGCGCCGAACGTCCATGCTGGAAACGATCCATCCGGCTCAAGTACTGACGACGAGACAGCAAGGTCATCCGCCTTTTCCGGCACGACTGACCTTTTTGCTTTCGGCGACATGCCTTGGGAAGTAGGCGAACCAAAGTGGGGATACGGAGGACGTTCAGTTGCTGCCACTTATCTTTTCAGTTTGCCCATGGAGCCCCTGAGCATGTCGATCCAGGTCGAAGACTACTTTGCGCGTGACACCTTCCAGAAAATGAAGGCGTTCGCCGACAAGCAGGAAACCCCGTTCGTTCTCATCGATACCCAGATGATCAGCCAGGCCTATGACGACCTGCGCGCCGGGTTCGAATTCGCCAAGGTCTACTACGCGGTCAAGGCCAACCCTGCGGTCGAGATCATCGACCTGCTGAAGGAAAAGGGCTCGAGCTTCGACATCGCCTCGATCTATGAACTGGACAAGGTGCTCGGCCGCGGCGTCAGCGCGGACCGTATCAGCTACGGCAATACCATCAAGAAGTCCAAGGACATCCGCTACTTCTACGAGAAAGGCGTGCGCCTGTACGCCACCGATTCCGAGGCCGACCTGCGCAACATCGCCAAGGCCGCGCCGGGCTCGAAAGTCTATGTGCGTATTCTTACCGAAGGCTCCACCACCGCCGACTGGCCACTATCGCGCAAGTTCGGCTGCCAGACCGACATGGCCATGGACCTGCTGATCCTCGCCCGCGACCTGGGCCTGGTGCCTTACGGCATCTCCTTCCACGTCGGCTCGCAACAGCGCGATATCAGCGTGTGGGACGCGGCCATCGCCAAGGTCAAGGTGATTTTCGAGCGCCTGAAGGAAGAAGACGGCATCGAGCTGAAGCTGATCAACATGGGCGGCGGCTTCCCGGCCAACTACATCACCCGCACCAACAGCCTCGAGACCTACGCCGAGGAGATCATCCGCTTCCTCAAGGAAGACTTCGGCGACGACCTGCCGGAAATCATCCTCGAGCCTGGCCGTTCGCTGATCGCCAACGCCGGCATCCTGGTCAGTGAAGTGGTGCTGGTGGCACGCAAGTCGCGCACTGCCGTCGAGCGCTGGATCTACACCGACGTGGGCAAGTTCTCCGGCCTGATCGAAACCATGGACGAGGCGATCAAGTTCCCGATCTGGACCGAGAAGAAAGGCGAGGCCGAGGAAGTGGTGATCGCCGGCCCGACCTGCGACAGCGCCGACATCATGTACGAGAACTACAAGTATGGCCTGCCGCTGAACCTGGCCATCGGCGACCGCCTGTACTGGCTGTCCACCGGTGCCTACACCACCAGCTACAGCGCGGTGGAGTTCAACGGTTTCCCGCCGCTGAAGGCTTACTACCTGTAATGCACAACGGGGCCGCAAGGCCCCGTTTTCAATTCTATCGCGGGGCAAGCCCACGCCCGTCGTGAATACCCGTGGAAGCGGGCTTGCCCCACGATATGACCGGAACAGACATACTCAAGTACCACGCTGTTCGATCTCTTCGGCATAACGCGCCGCAAAAGCCATCAAGACCGGCCCCGCCCCCTGCAACGTCGCCAGCGCACTGCGCAGGAAATTCAGGTTGCCCTCGACCCTGGCCCGGTCCAGCCAAGGCCCGGCCTCGGCTATCTGCCCCCGCTCGACCAGCACCAGCGCCAGGCTGAACATCCCGCGGAAATCCCCCGCCTCGGCAGAACGCCGGTACCAGCGCATGGCCCGCACCGGGCTCGCGGCGGTGGCAATGCCCTGCTCCAGATACCGCCCATACAGGTTCATCGACTTGGCATGCCCCAACTGCGCGGCTTTCTCGTAGCACATCAACGCCTGGGACTGGTTGGCCGCCACCCCACGACCGGTGGCCAACAGGTTGGCCAGGTTGTACATCCCCCAGTCCAGCCCGGCGTCGGCCGCCCGGGCATAGTGAATGGCTGCCTGGGCGAGATCCACCTCGCCCCCCCAGCCGTGCTCGAGGCAACGGCCAAGCATGTTGTGGGCCATGGCGCTGCCGCCCTGGGCGGCAATGGCGAACCAACGGCGGGCCACGGTGGCATCCTCTTCGATACCGCGCCCATCGAGCAGGATCTGCCCGAGCAACAGCTGCGCCTCGACCGCCCCCTGCCCTGCCGCCGTGAGGATCGCCTGCGCGGCCTGCCCCGGGCTGTGCTCGAGCATCGCCTTCAGCCCGGCGACATCCACCACTTCCTCACGGCGCAATTGATAAGACACGGCTCAGACCTCGGCCCAGCGGCGCAGCAGGTTGTGGTAGGTGCCCGTCAGTTGCAGCAGCGACGGGTGCTCCGGCACATCGGCGCCGAGATGGCGGATGGCATTGTCCATCTCGAACAGCAAGGTGCGCTGGCTGTCCTCGCGCACCAGGCTCTGGGTCCAGAAGAACGCCGCATAGCGCGCCCCGCGGGTGACCGGGTTGACCTTGTGCAGGCTGGTGCCGGGGTACAGCACCAGGTCGCCGGCGGCCAGCTTGACCTGGCGCACGCCGTAGGTGTCCTGGATCACCAGTTCGCCGCCGTCGTAGCTGTCCGGGTCGCTGAGAAACAGCGTCGAGGACAGGTCGGTACGCACGCGCTCCGGGCTGCCCTTGGGCTGGCGCAGGGCATTGTCGATATGGAAGTCGAAGCTGCCGCCCTCGCGATAGCAGTTGATCAGCGGCGGGTACACCTTGTGCGGCAGCGCCGCGGACATGAACAACGGGTTGCGCCACAGCCGCTCGATCAACGCACTGCCGATTTCCTTGGCCAGCGCATGGCCCTCGGGCAACTGCAGGTTGTGCTTGGCCTTGGCCGACTGGTATCCGGCGGTGATCTTGCCATCGGCCCAGTCGGCCTGCTCCAGGGCCTCGCGAATGCGCAGGATTTCATCGGCCTCGAACAGGCCTGGGATGTGAAGCAGCATGGCGACGGCACCGAGAGCGATAGGGGCGTCAATGATATTGATTACCTTTTACTCACCACAAGCCCCTTTCACCCCCCTTTCACCAGGGCAAGACGCACGAGACCGTTAAAACCGTAACGCCAAATTGTAAAGAATGTAAATTTCCGGCGAATGGTAACGCTTCTCAATTGTTCCTTACATTCGCTTACATTAACATCCGCGGCCTTCATACCTTGGGGAAGGTCTACAACAATGCGTCACGTGCCATCTGCTGTGAGTTCACCACGTCTGCTCGCCTCCGCCATCGGCATGGCGATCACCGCCACCTCGGCATATGCCGCCGACCCGGCCGCCAGCAACGCCATCACCCTCGACGCCACCAGCGTCAATGGCAAGGCCGAACAGGCAAGCACCGAGTACAGGGTCGACAAGGCCTCGTCGCAGAAGTACACCGCGCCATTGGTGGACACGCCGCGCTCGATCACGGTAATTCCCCAGCAGGTGATCAAGGACACCAACGCCATGTCCCTGCAGGACGCCCTGCGCACTGTGCCCGGGATCACTTTCGGCGCCGGCGAAGGCGGCAACCCGCAGGGCGATCGCCCCTTCATCCGCGGCTTCGACGCCCAGGGCGACACCTACCTGGACGGCGTGCGTGACACCGGCGCCCAGACCCGCGAAATCTTCGCCATCGAGTCTGTCGAAGTGGCCAAGGGGCCGAACTCGGCCATTGGTGGCCGCGGTGCAGCCGGCGGCACCATCAACCTGGTGAGCAAGCGCGCGCACCTGGGCAACTCGCTGGACGGCGCCTGGACCTGGGGCAGCGACCAGACCCAGCGTTACACCTTCGACGGCAACTACCAGTTCAGCGACAGCGTCGCCGGGCGCCTGAACCTGATGACCCACGAGAGCAACGTCGCCGGCCGCGACAAGGTCAACTACGACCGCTGGGGCATCGCCCCGTCGCTGGCGTTCGGCCTGGGCACGCCGACCCGCGTCAATCTCGACTACTACCACCTGGAAAGCGACGACCTGCCGGATTCGGGCATCCCCTACAGCGTGCCACGGGCTGGCAGCACCGCACGCACCTCTGCCCATCCGGACAAACCGGTGGACGGCGGCGACAGCGACAACTTCTACGGCTTGACCGGCCGCGACTTCCGCAAGACCCGTGTCGATATCGCGACCTTCGCCATCGAGCACGACCTGTCCGACACGCTGACCATCAAGAACACCCTGCGCCACGGCAACAGCATGCAGGACTATGTGCTGACCCAGCCTGACGACAGCGCCGGCAACGTCAACAACAACGGCGTCTGGCGTCGCGCCAACACCCGTGTGGGCAACACCGCCACCACCACCAACCAGACCGACCTGTTCGGCGAGTTCTACCTGGGCGGCCTGAAGAACAGCTTCTCCACCGGCGTCGAGTTCACCAAGGAAGAGTCCGACCGCCAGAGCTACACTGTCACCCCCAACAGCAAGCTCACCTGCACCGGGCCGGGCAGCGGCGGCAGCTGCACCTCGCTGGACAACCCGAACCCGGACGATGCCTGGGTCGGCACCGTCGCGCGCAACTACGCCGGCACCAAGACCAGCAGCAAGACCCGCGCACTCTACGTGTTCGACACCCTGGAGCTGACCCCGCAGTGGCTGCTCAACATGGGCCTGCGCTATGACCACTTCGACACCGACTACCGTGGCTACAATGCCGACGGCAGCACCGCGGTGAGCGCCAAGGGCGTGCCCGCCAAGGGCCAGGACACCAGCGAGTTCATCACCGGCCAGCTGGGCCTGGTGTGGAAGCCAGCCGACAACGGCAGCATCTATGTGTCCTATGCCACCTCGGCCACGCCGCCTGGCGCCATGCTCGGCGAAGGTACCGAAGGCAACCCGCTGGGCAACACCACCGACCGCTCCGGCAACCTGCTGGGCAGTGACATGGAGCCGGAAGAAACCACCAACTACGAGCTCGGCACCAAGTGGGACCTGCTCGACCAGCGCCTGTCCCTGGCAGCGGCGCTGTTCCGCACCGAGAAGGAAAACGCCCGGGTCCAGGTCAACACCAACACCTACGAGAACGTCGGTGAAACCCGCGTGCAAGGCATCGAGCTGTCGGCCAGCGGCAAGCTGACCGACAAGTGGCAGGTGTTCGCCGGCTACACCTACATGCAGGCCCGCCAGATCGACGGTGGCCCGCTGGGCAAGGCCAACGACGGCAACCAGCTGCCCAACACGCCGAACAACAGCGCCAGCCTGTGGACCACCTACCAGCTGACGCCCAAGTTGACAGTCGGTGGCGGCGCCTTCTATGTCGACGACGTCTACGGCAGCGTGGCCAACACCACCATGGTCGACAGCTACGTGCGCTACGACGCCATGGCGGCCTACAAGCTGACCAAGAACATCGACCTGCAGTTGAACGTGCAGAACCTCACCAACGAGGTGTACTACGACAAGGCGTTCTCCACCCACTTCGCCAACCAGGCAGCGGGACGAACGGCATTGCTGACCACCAGCGTCCACTTCTAAAAGCCGCACCCCAGGCCCCGTTCAATCGATTGAACGGGGCTTTTGCGTATCAAGGCATAATGCACGCCGCGCAGTTGCTGGCGGCAAGACCAAGGTGATCGATGTGGTGAAGAAGACGCTGTTCCAATTGCACTGGTTGCTTGGCATCACCGCCGGCCTGGTTCTGGCGCTGATGGGCATCACCGGCGCGATCTGGTCATTCCAGGAAGAACTGCTGCGCGCGTTCAACGCCGAGGTGCTCAAGGTCGAGGTACGCCAGGAAGGCGTGCTGCCGCCGGCCGAGCTGGTGCGTCGGGTCGAGGCCGCGCAAGGCGACCAGATCTCCATGCTCTGGGTCGATACCCGCGACGGCAACGCGGCGCGGATCTTCTTCACCCCGGCCCCCGGCGAGCGCCGTGGCGCGCTGCGCTATGCCGACCCGTACACCGGCGAGCTCAAGGGTGAAGTCGCAGGCCTTGGCTTTTTCAACCTCATGCTCAACCTGCACCGGTTCCTGGCCATGGGCGACACCGGCCGGCAGATCACCGGCGCCTGCACCCTGATGCTGATCTTCTTCTGCCTCTCCGGGCTGTACCTGCGCTGGCCGCGCAAGGCCCTGAACTGGCGGACCTGGCTGACCCTCGACTGGGCAAAGAAAGGCCGCGCCTTCAACTGGGACCTGCACGCGGTGTTCGGCACTTGGTGCCTGCTGTTCTACCTGCTGTTCGCCCTGACCGGGCTGTTCTGGTCCTACGAGTGGTACCGCGCGGGCCTCAACCGCCTGCTGGCCGACCAGCCTGCGGCGGGCGAGCAGAAACGCGGCGAAGGCCGTGGCGGTCGTCATGGCCCGCCCAAAGTGGACAAGAACGCCCCGCCTCGGGTGGTGGACTATGACGCCATCTGGGCCAACCTCAAGGCAGCTGCAGGCCCGGACCTGGCCACCTACAACCTGCGCCTGCCACCGGCCGGCGGCCAGCCCGCGACGCTGTTCTACCTGCTGCGGGGCGCCGAGCACGAGCGGGCCTTCAACACCCTGACCCTCGACCCGGCCAGCGGTCAGGTCAAGCGTCACGAACGCTATGCCGACAAGTCGTTCAAGGCGCAACTGCTGCAAAGCGTCTATGCCCTGCACGTCGGCGAGTACTTCGGCCTGCCCGGGCGCATCATCGTCACCCTCGCCAGCCTGACCATGCCGCTGTTCTTCGTCACCGGCTGGTTGCTGTACCTCGACCGCCGCCGCAAGAAACGCCAGGTACGCGCCGCCCGTGGCGCGGTGGGTGATCAGGGCAACGCCGGCGACAGCTGGCTGATCGGTTTCGCCAGCCAGAGCGGTTTCGCCGAACAGCTGGCCTGGCAGAGCGCCGGCCAGCTACAAGCTGCCGGCTTGCCGGTGCAGGTCCGTCCGCTGGCCGAGCTGGGCGAAGCCCAATTACGCAATGCCAACCGCGCACTGTTCGTGGTCAGCACTTTCGGCGACGGTGAAGCCCCGGACAGTGCCCGCGGCTTCGAGCGCAAGGTCCTCGGCCAGCCGTGGGCGCTGGAGCACCTGGACTACGCCCTGCTCGCCCTGGGTGACCGCCAGTACCCGCACTTCTGCGGCTTCGCCCGCCGCCTCCAGGCCTGGCTCGGCGAGCGCGGCGCCACCTGCGCCTTCAGCCCGGTGGAAGTGGACAATGCCGACCCTGCCGCGCTTGCGCTGTGGCAACAGGAACTGACGCAACTGACCGGCACTCTTCCGGTCGCTGCCTGGCAACCACCGAGCTTCGGCAACTGGCGCCTGCTGCGCCGTGAACTGCTCAACCCGGGCAGCCAGGGCGCGCCGGTCTACCTGCTGGGCCTGCAGGCGCAAATGCCCGCAACCTGGGAAGCAGGCGACCTGATCGAGATCCTGCCGCGCAATGGCCAGCCCCGTGTCGATGCCTTCCTGGCAGGCCTGGGCCTCGACCCTCGTTGCCCGGTGCAACTCGACGGCCTGCAGGAAAGCCTGGCGCAGGCCCTGGCCAGCCGCCAGCTACCGGTCGGCCGCGAACACCTGGTCGGCCTGCATGCCCAGGCGCTGGTCGATGCCCTGATCCCGCTGGCCGCCCGCGAATACTCGATTGCATCCATCGCCAGCGACGGCGCGCTGGAGCTGATCGTGCGCCAGGAGCGCCACACCGATGGCAGCCTGGGCCTGGGTTCCGGCTGGCTGACCGAGTATCTGCCACTCGATGGCAGCGTCAGCGCACGCCTGCGTCGCAACAGCGGCTTCCACCTGCCCGGCGGATCGGTCCCCCTGGTGCTGATCGGTAACGGCACTGGCCTGGCTGGCCTGCGCAGCCTGCTCAAGGCGCGCATCGCGGCGGGTGAGCAGCGCAACTGGCTGCTGTTCGGTGAGCGAAACCGGGCGCACGACCTGCTGTGCGGTGAAGAACTGCAAGGCTGGGTGGCAAGCGGCGACCTGCAGCGGCTGGACCTGGCTTTCTCACGGGACCAGGCAGAGAAGATCTACGTGCAGGACGTGCTGTTGCAGCAGGCCGCCGAGTTCAAGCGCTGGGTCGATGACGGTGCTTGCGTGTATGTCTGCGGCAGTTTGCACGGCATGGCTGCCGGCGTTGATGCAGCGCTGCAGGGCATGCTTGGTGAGGTGCGGGTGCAGCAGCTGATCGAGGATGGGCGCTATCGGCGGGATGTGTACTGACTGAATAAAGCATCAGGGCAAGTCGGGGCGCCGTCCCGACTTGCCCTGCGATGGGGTCAATGCAATTCGAAGGTATCGGCATCCATGTTGGCCGGGAACCGCGCCCGATACGCGGCCAGCTCCGCCGCCCGCAGCACCACGGTGAACACCCCGTCGGCCTCGCCCGCGCTGAGCAGGCTCTCACCCTGGAAGTCCAGCACCTGGCTGTCGCCGGAGTAGGCGAAGCCCTTGCCATCGGTGCCGACCCGGTTCACCGCTGCCACGAAGCACAGGTTCTCGATGCCCCGTGCCGGCAGCAGCCGGTTCCAGTGCAGGCGCCGCGCCGCCGGCCAGTTGGCGGTGTACAGCAGCAGGTCGGTGTCCTGGGCATCGCGGCTCCACACCGGGAAACGCAGGTCGTAGCAGATCAGCGGGCGAATCCGCCAGCCCTTGAGCTCGAACTGCACCTGGCGCTCGCCCGGGGTGTAGTGCTTGTGCTCACCGGCCATGCGGAACAGGTGGCGCTTGTCGTAGTGCAGGATCTCGCCATCGGGCCGCGCCCACAGCAGCCGGTTGCGATGGCTGCCGTCGGCGGCCTGGATGATCACGCTGCCGGTGATCACGGCGTTGGCTTTCTTCGCCTGGGCCTTGAGCCATTTGTAGGTCGGGCCGTTTTCCGGCTCGGCCAGGCTTTCGGACTCCATCGAAAACCCGGTGGTGAACATTTCCGGCAGGACCACCAGGTCCACCTCACCGGCCTGGGTGATCAGTTCCTCGAAGTGCGCGTAGTTCGCCTCCCGGTCGTGCCAGGCCAGGGTGGTCTGCACCAGGGCGATTTTCAGGTTCGGCAGTTGGCTCAAATCGCGCATAGTCTTTCCGCTGCCTGGCGCAGCGTCTCCTCGCGTTTGGCAAAGCACAGGCGTACCAGGCGTTGCTCGGGGATGGGTTGCTGGTAGAACACCGACACCGGGATGCTGGCCACGCCATGCTCACGGGTCAGCCACAGCGCCATGTCGACATCGTTCAGGTCGGGGCGAATCTGCGAATAGTCCACCAGTTGGAAATAGGTGCCCGGGGTGCGGGTGAAGGTGAAACGCGAGGCCTGCAGTAAATCGCAGAACAGGTCGCGCTTGGCCTGGTAGAAGGCCGGCAGTTCGTCGATGTGCTCAGGGTGCTCGGCCATGAAGTCGGCCAACGCGCACTGCAAGGGCGTGACGCCGCAGAAGTTGACGTACTGGTGCACCTTGCGCAATTCGGCGCTGAGGGCCGGTGGCGCGACCACGTAGCCGGTTTTCCAGCCGGTGACGTGGTAGGTCTTGCCGAACGAGCTGATGACGAAGGCTTTGCTGTACAACTGCGCGTGGGCCAGCACGCTGGCGTGGCGCACACCGTCGTAGATCAGGTGCTCGTAGACTTCGTCGCTGACCAGGTAGATATCGCGGTTGCCGATCAACGCGGCCAGCTGGTCCAGGTCGTCGCGGTTGATCAACGCGCCGCTGGGGTTGTGCGGCGAATTGAGGATGACCATGCGCGTGCGCGGGCTCAACGCATCGCTGAACTTCTGCCAGTCGATGCTGAAGCTGCCGTCGCGCAGCGGCACATGCACGCAGCGGCCACCGGCCAGTTCCACCGACGGCTCGTAGCTGTCGTAGCTGGGGTCGAAGACGATCACCTCGTCACCGGGGTGGATCACCGCCTGGATCGCGCAGAAGATCGCCTCGGTGGCGCCGGGGGTGATGGTCACTTCCTGGTCGGCATCCACTGCCACGCCATACAGCCGGGCGATCTTGGCCGCAACCTGCTGGCGCAGGGCTGGCAGGCCAGTCATCGGCGAATACTGGTTATGCCCGGCGGCCACGTGGCGGCCAACGGCATCGAGCAGGGCCTGGGGGCCGTTGAAGTCAGGGAAGCCCTGAGACAGATTGAGCGCACCGGTCTGCATGGCCAGTTGCGACATGGTGGTGAAGATGGTCGTGCCGACGTTCGGCAGTTTGCTGCGGATCATGGAGCCCTCTTTCCTGGGGTTTGTCCGGCACGGGGGTGGATCCGAGCATAGCGGAACGAGCGGTCAGGAAAAAGGTTGAAACAATAGGGGGATTGCGGTGGATCAAAGAGCCCTATCGCCGGCAAGCCGGCTCCCACAGGTATTGTGGCTTGTGCTTACGCTGTGGGAGCCGGCTAGCCGGCGATGAAGCCAGCACGGAATCAGCGCTTGTCGCGGCGCTTCTTCTCGGCCTTCTTGTGGTGCGACATCAGGCGGCGCTTCTTGTTGACCTGGCGATCGGTGAGGGTGTTCTTCTTGCCCTCGAACGGGTTGTCACCACCCTTGTACTCGATACGGATCGGCGTGCCGACCAGCTTGAGCACCCGGCGGTAGGTGTTCTCCAGGTAACGCGAGTAGGAGTTGGGGATCTTGTCGGTCTGGTTGCCGTGGATCACGATCAGCGGCGGGTTGGCGCCACCGAGGTGGGCATAGCGCAGCTTGATGCGGCGGCCGTTGACCAACGGCGGCTGGTGCACGCTGATGGCGTCTTCGAGGATCTGCGTGAGGCGGCTGGTCGGCCAGCGGGTGACCGCCGACTTGAACGCGGCCTGCACCGACTTGTACAGATGGCCCACGCCGGTGCCGTGCAGCGCCGAGATGAAGTGGATGTCGGCGAAGTCGACGAAGAACAGCCGGCGCTCCAGCTCAGTCTTCACGTAGTCGCGCTCGCCCGGCTCCATGCCGTCCCACTTGTTCAGGGCGATGACCACGGCGCGGCCGGCGTCGAGGGCGAAGCCCAGCAGGTTGAGGTCGTGGTCGACCACGCCTTCGCGGGCGTCCATGACGAAGATCACCACGTTGGCGTCCTTGATCGCCTGCAGGGTCTTCACCACCGAGAACTTTTCGACTTCCTCGTGGATCTTGCCGCGCTTGCGCACACCGGCGGTGTCGATGAAGGTGTACTTCTCGCCATCACGCTCGAACGGAATGTAGATACTGTCGCGGGTGGTGCCCGGCTGGTCGTACACCACTACGCGCTCTTCGCCGAGCATGCGGTTGACCAGGGTCGACTTGCCAACGTTGGGGCGGCCGATGATGGCGATCTTGATACCGTCTTTCTCGCTCGGGCCGGGGATGCGCGTGGCTTCTTCGCCTTCGGCGACATCCTCGTCGAGGGCTTCTTCCTCGGGATCACGGGGAATATGGCCGAGCAGAGACTCCATCAGGGCGTTGATGCCGCGGCCCTGGGAGCCCGCCACCGGGATGGCGTTGCCCATGCCCAGCGGCGAGAACTCGGCGCGGGCGATATCGGGATCGATGTTGTCGATCTTGTTGGCGACCAGGATCGCTTCCTTGTTCCGCTTGCGCAGGTGATCGGCGATCATCTGGTCGGCGGCGGTCATG
Source organism: Pseudomonas sp. PONIH3 (assembly GCF_002934345.1). Taxonomy (NCBI): domain Bacteria; kingdom Pseudomonadati; phylum Pseudomonadota; class Gammaproteobacteria; order Pseudomonadales; family Pseudomonadaceae; genus Pseudomonas; species Pseudomonas sp. PONIH3. Next base: position 4,860,803 of record NZ_CP026386.1, on the reverse strand, counting down.
CCGGCCCGGGCATCAACCAGGAACAGCACGTAGTCGGCTTCCTCGATGGCCATCAGCGACTGCTCGGCCATCTTCTCGTCCATGCCCACCTCGTCACCGGTGATACCGCCGGTGTCGATCAGGATGTAGGAACGACCCTGCCAGCTGGCATCACCATACTGGCGGTCACGGGTCAGGCCCGACAGGTCACCGACGATGGCATCGCGGGTCTTGGTCAGGCGGTTGAACATGGTGGATTTGCCGACGTTGGGGCGGCCCACCAGGGCGATTACGGGAACCATGCGGCTCTCCACTCTTGAATTCTTGAAAATGCAAAGGCCGCTGCAAGGCAGCGGCCGGAGTTCGGGCGGCGTTTCCTACGCCGCAACCTGAGCCCGCGAACGGGCCCAAGCATAGCTTCAGCGGATGGTCAGTGCCTCGAGTTTGCCGCTGTTGCCGAAGACATAGATGGTGTCGCCGACCACCAGTGGGCGGGCGCGCAGGCCATCGCTGTCGATACGCTCACGGCCGACGAAACGGCCATCGACCTGGCTGAGCAGGTGCAGGTAACCCTCGAAGTCACCGACGGCCACATAGCTGGAGAAAACTTCCGGCGCCGACAGCTGACGGCGGGCCATGGAGTCGTTGCTCCACAGCGAGCTGGAAGAACGCTCGTCGACGCTCTGCACGGTGCCCGACGCTTCGCTGACATAGACGTTGCCGAAGCCCTGGGCGACACCCACGTAGCTGGAGGCATCGCGCTGCCACAGCACTCGGCCGCTTTCCAGGTCCAGGCCGGCGACGCGGCCCTGGTAGGTGCTGACGTACAGGGTGCCACCGGACAGCAGCAGGCCGCCGTCGATGTCTACCACGCGGTCCAGCTCGGAACGGCCCTGCGGCACAGCCACGCGGCTTTCCCACACTGGCACGCCGTTGCTGATGTCGACCGCCACCACCTTGCCGGTGGACAGGCCGGCAACGGCCAGGCGGTTGGTCACCACCGGCGCACCGGTACCGCGCAGGGTCAGTACGGCCGGGCTGTTCTCGTAGATCCAGCGACGGTCACCCGTGGCGGCGTCGAAGCCGACCAGGCGGTCGTCCTGGGTCTGCACCACCACCACGTCACCATTGTTGGCGGGCGGTGCCAGCACTTCGCTGGAGACGCGCGAGCGCCAGCGCTCCTCGCCGGTGCTGGAGTCCAGGGCAATGACCTCGCCCTTCAGGGTACCCAGCATGACCAGGCCATAGCCCACGCCCACGGCGCCGGAAACCGGCAGCTCGAGGTCCTTCTTCCACACCACGTCACCGGTGATGCGGTTCAGCGCGAAGACTTCGCCGTTGACGTCGGAAGCGTAGATGCGGTCGTTCTCGATGGCCGGCACCAGGGTGTTGTAGGTCTCACCCTGGCCGTCACCGATCGAACGGCTCCACTGCTTCTTCAGTACCACTTCCTCGGTGAACTTGGTCAGCTCGGCCGGGGGCAGTTCCTTCTTGCTGTTGCTGCTGCAACCCGCCGCCAGGACGGCGAGGGTGAGCACTGCTGCTTGTTTCCAACCCTTCACTTCAGGCGTCCCCTTTGGCCAGGTCATCCAGCTTCAGTTGCAGGCCACCGATCGCGGCGTCGTCGGACAGCGCGGCCTTGGCTTTTTCGTAGGCGCCGTGCGCGTCGTCGGCGCGGCCCAGCTGCACCAGCAGGTCGCCCTTGAGTTCTTCACGGCTGGCCAGGAAGGCCTTGTCGGTGTCGCCGTCGAGCAGCTTGAGGGCGTCCTCGGCCTTGTCCTGTGCCGCGAGCACACGGGCCAGGCGCTGGCGCGAAATCTCGCTCAGGGTGGCGTCAGCCGGCTTGTCCATCACGCTCTTGAGTTCGCTCGCCGCGTCGTCCAGCTTGCCGCTCTCGACCGCCACCTTGGCGACGAACAGGCTGCCGTACTGGGCGTAGGCAGTGCCGCCGAACTCGCTCTTGAGCTTGCCGGAAAGCTCCGCCACCTTGCTCGCGTCAGGCTTGCCATCCGGCGTCAGCGAGGTTTCCAGCAGGGCCTGGTACAGCGCCGAAGCGCCTTGGGACTGGTTGGCCTGGTACTTGTGCCAGGTCTGCCAGCCCATCACCACCACACCGGCCAGCAGGGCGCCGGTCAGCAGTGGCTTGCCGTTGCGGTTCCACCAGTCCTTGGCCGCTGCCAGGCCTTCATCATCGGTACTCGACACCCCAATACTCCTATTCGCCTATTCGTTGTCGGACCGCATCACGCCTGGGCGATCGCGGTTTCCAGGTGCGCAGCAAGCGCATCCCAGGCAATGTTCTGTTGTTCGCCCTGGCCACGCAGGGGCTTCACGCCAATCTCTTGCTTGGCCAGCTCGTCGTCGCCGAGGATCAGGGCGAACAGCGCGCCGCTCTTGTCGGCCTTCTTGAACTGGTTCTTGAAGTTGCCGCCACCGGCGTTGACCGCCAGGCGCAGGTTCGGCAGACGATCACGCAGCTGCTCGCTGATCTTCAGCCCGGCAAGCTCGGCCTGCTCCCCAAAGGCGCACAGGTAGACGTCGATGGTACGGCTGATCGACTCAGGCACCTGGCCGAGGGTTTCGATCAGCAGCAGCAGGCGCTCGATACCCATGGCAAAGCCAACGCCAGCGGTCGGCTTGCCGCCCATCTGCTCGACCAAGCCGTCGTAACGCCCGCCGGCGCAGACCGTGCCTTGGGCACCGAGCTTGTCGGTAACCCACTCGAATACGGTCTTGCTGTAGTAGTCCAGGCCGCGTACCAGCTTGGTATTGATCACGAACGGGATGCCAGCAGCGTCAAGACGCGCCTTCACACCCTCGAAATGCACGCGGGACTCTTCGTCCAGGTACTCTTCGAGCTTCGGCGCGCCCACCAGGGCGGCCTGGGTGCCTGCGTTCTTGCTGTCGAGGATACGCAGCGGATTGCTCTTCAGGCGGCGCTGGCTGTCTTCGTCCAGCTGATCAATGCGCTGGGACAGGAACTCCACCAGTGCATCGCGATAACGCCCGCGGGCTTCGCTGGTGCCAAGGCTGTTGAGCTCCAGGGTCACTGCGTCCTGGATACCCAGCAACGCCCAGAGGCGCCAGGTGAGCATGATCAGTTCGGCGTCGATATCCGGGCCGGCCAGGTTGAACACCTCGACACCGATCTGGTGGAACTGCCGGTAGCGTCCCAGTTGCGGGCGCTCGTGGCGGAACATCGGGCCCACGTACCAGAGCTTCTGCACCTGGCCATTACCGATGATGCCGTGTTCGAGCACTGCGCGCACGCAAGCGGCGGTGCCTTCCGGGCGCAAGGTAAGCGAGTCCTTGTTATCCTGGAAGGTGTACATCTCCTTCTCGACGATATCGGTGACTTCACCGATCGAGCGCTTGAACAGCTCGGTGAACTCGACAATCGGCGTGCGGATCTGGCTGTAGCCGTAGCTGTCCAGCAAGCCAGCCACGGTGCCCTCGAAGTAGCGCCACAGCGGCGACTGGTCGGGCAGGATGTCGTTCATGCCACGGATGGCTTGCAGCGATTTGCTCACGAATAGTCCTTACGAATCTGTGTCTCAGCCGCGGGCGATCAGCGCCGCGTCGGCCTCGGCCTTCTCGGCCGCTTTCTGGCGAATGAGCTTTTCCAGCTCGTCGACCAGGTTGTCGTTGTTCAGCTTCTGCGATGGCTTGCCGTCGATGTACACCAGGTTCGGCGTGCCGCCGGTCAAGCCCACGTGCGATTCCTTGGCTTCGCCCGGGCCGTTGACCACGCAACCGATCACCGCCACGTCCAGCGGCACCAGCAGGTCCTCCAGGCGCCCTTCCAGTTCGTTCATGGTCTTGACCACATCGAAGTTCTGCCGCGAGCAGCTCGGGCAGGCGATGAAGTTGATGCCACGGGAACGCAGGTGCAGCGACTTGAGGATGTCGTAGCCGACCTTCACTTCCTCGACCGGATCGGCGGCCAGGGAAATGCGGATGGTGTCACCGATGCCTTCGGCCAGCAGCATACCTAGGCCGACGGCGGATTTCACCGTCCCCGAGCGCAGGCCACCGGCTTCGGTGATGCCCAGGTGCAGCGGCTGGATGATCTGCCTGGCCAACAGGCGATAGGCTTCGACGGCCATGAACACGTCGGAGGCCTTGACGCTGACCTTGAAGTCCTGGAAATCCAGGCGGTCGAGGTGCTCGACGTGACGCAGGGCCGATTCGACCAGCGCCGCCGGGGTCGGCTCGCCGTACTTCTTCTGCAGGTCCTTTTCCAGGGAGCCGGCGTTGACGCCGATGCGGATCGGGATACCACGGTCGCGGGCGGCATCGACCACGGCGCGCACACGGTCTTCACGGCCAATGTTGCCAGGGTTGATGCGCAGGCAGTCGACACCCAGCTCGGCCACGCGCAGAGCGATCTTGTAGTCGAAGTGAATGTCGGCGACCAGCGGCACGCTGACCAGTTTCTTGATTTTGCCGAAGGCTTCGGCTGCGTCCATGTCCGGCACCGAGACACGGACGATGTCCACGCCGGCATCGACCAGGCGCTGGATCTGCGCCACGGTGGCCGCGACATCGTTGGTGTCGGTGTTGGTCATGCTCTGCACCGCGATGGGCGCATCACCACCCACCGGCACATTGCCGACCCAGATCTTGCGGGATTCGCGACGTTTGATCGGAGATTCGCCGTGCATGAATTACTGTCCCAACTTCAGGCGAGCGGTTTCGCCACTGGTGAACGGGGCGACATCGACCGCCTGGCCGTTGTAGCTCACCTGGGCGCCGCGGGCGAAGCCCAGGCGCACCGCGAACGGTGGCTTGCCGGTCAGTTCCAGGCTGTCGCCCTTGCGCTTGATGGCGCTGAACAGCACCTTGCCGTTGCCGTCGGTGACCTGGGTCCAGCAATCGGCGGTGAATTGGATATGAACCTTGGCGCTGCCGGCCGGGGCCGGTGCGGCTTCAGCGGGTGCAGTCGGTGCGACCGCAGCGGCGGCGGCTGGCGCGGTGGCGGCAGGCACGGCGGGGGTGGCTGGCGCGACAACCGGTGCCACAGGCGCGGCGGCAGTCGGCGCGGCGCTGGTGGCTGGCGTGGCAGGCGCAACGGAGACGACTGGCGCCTGGGCCTCAGCGACCGGCGCCTGCTCGGCACTGCTCGGTTCCAGCGGCAGGGCCTGGCCTTCGGCCTGCTGGCCCTCGCTCACGGCCTGGTCTTCCGGTTCGTCCAGCGGGTGAATCTGCGTGGTGCCGTCGGCGCTCTCGACCTCGACGTGCTCCAGGGCGATCTTGGCCAGGTCCTTGCCGCGCAGGCTGCTCTGGTCCTGCCACCAGAAGAAACCACCGCCGACCACGGCGACCAGCAGCAACAGGCTGACCACGCGCAGGATGTTGTGCGACAGGCGCACCGGCTCTTCGATGCGGCCGAGAGCATGCACCTCACTGCCTTTGGCGTGGGTCCCGGTGATCTGGTCGAAGGCCTCGACCAGGGGCGCCTGGTCCATGTCCATCAGCTTGGCATAGGCGCGGATGTAGCCACGGGCGAAGGTATGCCCGGGCAGCTTGTCGAAGGCGCCGTTTTCCAGGTTGTTCAGCGAAGATACCGTGAGGTTGAGCTTGCGAGCGACCTCAGCCTGGCTCCAATCGCGGTTTTCGCGGGCCTGGCGCAAGACGTCACCGGGGTTCTGGCGAGTCGCTGCTGCTACTTCAGTGTGCGCGGCTTTCATCGTTGCTCCGACAGGTATTGCTGATATTCCGGCGTACCGGGATAAAGTCGTTGTAATTGCTGGCCCAAGCGGGCTGCGGTGCCCTGCTCGTCAAGGGCAAGTGCCAGGCGATGGCCCAGCAGCAGGCTGCGGGCATTCTGGTCGCTCAGCTGGCTGAATCGATCGTAGTAATTCCGGGCCGGCACATAATGCCTGTTTTCGTAGGACAACTCAGCCATTTCGAGCAAAGCCTTCGGTTGCCGCTGATTGAGCCGAAGGGCCTTTTCCAGATATTCGCGGGCCTGAGCGCCCTGCCCGCGCTTCAAGGCGGTGAGCCCGAGGTTCTCGTAGACGCGCGAACGCTCAGGATACAGGGTATCGGCGGCAGCCTGGAGGAACATCGCGTGGGCTTCGTCGAAATGGCCCTGAGCATATAGGAAACCGCCGTAGTTGTTGCGGATTCGCGTGTCATCCGGGCGGATGGCCAGGGCTTTTTCGAAATGCTCGCCGGCCAGGGCGGGCTCATCCTCGGCCTGGAATACCAGGGCGAGCGCGGCATGGGCGTCGGCGTCACGGGCATCGAGGGCCAGGGCCTTGGCCAAGGGAACCTTGGCGCGTTCGGTCAAACCTTGTTGCAAATACCCTAGGCCCAACTGCACATAGGCCTGCCGGGCCGCTTCGCGCCCCTGGCGGTTGCCCAGGGGATCACCCGCGCCGCCGGACACGCAGCCGGCCAGCAGCGAAAGCGTCAGGATCGACAGCGCGGTGCGCAGGCTCATGGGGCAGTGGCTCGTCAGGGGCGCACGGCGCTGTCTTGCGGCTCGTCGGCAGCCAGCTGACGTACGGCGATGTAGCGCTCGCTACGCCGGGTCCGGTCGTTGACCTGGCCCACCAGCTGACCGCACGCGGCGTCGATGTCATCACCGCGGGTGGTGCGCGTGGTCACGTTGAAGCCGCCGTGATGCAGCAGGTCCTGGAAGCGGCGGATGGCATTGTTGCTCGGCCGCTCGTAGCCGGAGTGCGGGAACGGGTTGAACGGGATCAGGTTGATCTTGCACGGCACATCACGCAGCAGCTCGATCATCTGCGCGGCGTGCTCGGGCTGGTCGTTGACGTCCTTGAGCAGGGTGTACTCGATGGTCAGCACGCGCTTGCCGCCGAGGGTGGACATGTAGCCCATGCACGAATCCAGCAGCATCTTCAGCGGGTACTTCTTGTTGATCGGCACCAGCTTGTTACGCAGCTCGTCGTTCGGCGCGTGCAGCGACAGGGCCAGGGACACGTCGATGTGCTTGGCCAGCTCGTCGATCATCGGTACCACGCCCGAGGTGGACAGGGTCACGCGACGCTTGGAAATGCCATAGCCCAGATCTTCCATCATGATCTTCATGGCGGCGATGACATTGTCGAAATTCAGCAGGGGTTCGCCCATGCCCATCATGACCACGTTGGTAATCGCGCGGTCGATCTTGGCCGGGACGGTCCCGAAGGATTTGTTGGCAAGCCACACCTGGCCTATCACTTCGGCGGCGGTGAGGTTGCTGTTGAAGCCTTGCTTGCCGGTGGAGCAGAAACTGCAGTCCAGGGCGCAGCCGGCTTGCGACGACACGCAGAGGGTGCCGCGATCGTCGGTGGGGATGTAGACGGTCTCGACGCAGCTGCCAGAGGCAACGCGGACCACCCACTTGCGGGTACCGTCGGCGGAAATATCTTCGCTGACCACTTCCGGGCCCCGAATCTCGGCAACGGCCTCGAGCTTTTCGCGCAAGACCTTGCCGACGTTCGTCATGGCGGCGAAATCATCGACACCATAATGGTGAATCCATTTCATCACCTGACCGGCACGGAAGCGCTTCTCCCCGATTGAGTCGAAGAACTGTTCCATTTCCGCCAGGGTCAGCCCCAGCAGGTTGATCTTGTCAGTCGATGTCGTCATGGATTCACCCTCACTCGTAAGCCTTCGCTTAGCGAGTGGTTACCTCGGTAGCAGCGAAGAAGTAAGCGATTTCGCGAGCAGCGGCAGCTTCGGAGTCCGAACCGTGAACGGCGTTGGCGTCGATCGACTCGGCGAAGTCAGCACGGATGGTGCCGGCAGCAGCTTCTTTAGGGTTGGTGGCGCCCATCAGCTCACGGTTGGCCAGAATGGCGTTTTCGCCTTCCAGAACCTGCACAACAACAGGGCCCGAAGTCATGAAGGCAACCAGGTCACCGAAGAAGCCGCGCTCTTTGTGCTCAGCGTAGAAGCCTTCGGCTTCGGCTTTGGACAGCTGCTTCATTTTCGAAGCGACGACGCGCAGGCCGGCTTTCTCGAAGCGAGTGGTGATCTCGCCAATGACGTTCTTGGCAACTGCGTCAGGCTTGATGATGGAGAAAGTACGTTGAACAGCCATGGAAAACTCCAGAATATTGAGTGTTGCGAAAAATTAAACCCGCGAATTATACGCGGGTTCCAGGGGATTGCCTAACCTGCAGCGTGCGTTCAGTCGGCTTCGTCGATCCAGGCCGCCTGGATGGCCTCGAGAACCTTCTCACCGCAACGCGACGGATCGTCATCGAATTCAGGCAGCGCCATCACCCAGGCGCGCAGATCGACGAAATTCACGTAATGAGGATCGACCTCAGGCTTGCTTTCCGCAAGCTGGATGGCGATCTCAAGTACATCAACCCATTTCAGACTCATGTACAAAACCTCAGTGCGGCGCTTCTGCGGCGTGGTTGAGCGAGTATTTGGGGATCTCGATGGTGAGGTCCTCTTCGCCGACGACCACCTGGCAACCCAGGCGCGACTGCGCCTCCAGGCCCCAGGCCTTGTCCAGCATGTCTTCCTCCAGCTCATCGGCCTCCTCAAGGGAGTCGAAGCCCTTGCGGATGATGCAATGGCAGGTGGTGCAGGCCTTGACGCCACCGCAGGCGCTTTCCATCTCGATGTGATGGTCGTGGGCCAGCTCCAGGATATTGGTCCCGGACGGCACTTCCACGGTCAGCCCTTCGGGGCAGAACTTCTCATGCGGCAGGAATGTCACCAGCGGCATCGATTACTCCTCGATCTCATTCAGGTTGCGCCCGGCCAGTGCGGCTTTGACCGTCGAATCAAGGCGACGGGCGGCAAATGCATCGGTCACCTGCGACAGACGCTTGGTCTGTTGCTCGATGGCGGCGCCATCGGTGCCGCTCAGCAAATCACGTAGTTCCTGCATCTGGAATTCGATCGCTTCGCGCTCGTCACTGCTGAGCAGGCGTTCGCCATCGGCGTCCAGGGCGCCCTGCACCGCTTCGAGCAGGCGCTCGGCGTCGACCTGGTGCTCGCGCAACTGGCGCGCGTGCTTGTCGGAGCCGGCATGCTCGAACGAATCCTTGAGCATGCGGGCGATCTCGCCGTCGGTCAGGCCATAGGATGGCTTGACCTGGATGCTCGATTCCACGCCCGAGCCCAGCTCGCGGGCCGCGACGCTGAGCAGGCCGTCGGCGTCGACCTGGAAGGTCACGCGGATCTTCGCCGCACCGGCCACCATCGCCGGGATGCCGCGCAGCTCGAAGCGTGCCAGCGAGCGGCAATCGCTGATCAGCTCGCGCTCACCCTGCAGGACGTGGATCATCATGGCCGACTGGCCATCCTTGTAAGTGGTGAACTCCTGGGCGCGGGCCACCGGGATGGTGGTGTTGCGCGGGATCACCTTCTCCATCAGCCCGCCCATGGTCTCGAGGCCGAGCGACAGCGGAATGACGTCCAGCAGCAACAGCTCGCCACCTTCGCGACGATTGCCGGCCAGGGTGTCGGCCTGGATCGCGGCTCCGATGGCCACCACCTGGTCGGGGTCGATCGAGGTCAGCGGGGTACGGCCAAACAGTGCGCCGACCGCCTCGCGCACGCGTGGCACTCGGGTCGAACCGCCGACCATGACCACCGCGCCGACTTCTTCGAGCTCGACGCCGCTGTCACGCACGGCACGACGGCAGGCCTTGAGGCTGCGGGCGACCAATGGCTCGATCATGGCGTCGAAAGCCGCCCGGCTCAGCTCGCCCTGCCAGGCGCCGTGGCTGACACCGACCACGTCGGCGTCGGTCAGGGCTTCCTTGGCTGCGCAGGCAGCCTGCAGCAGCTGGCGCTGAGTGGCTGGGTCGAGGTCGGAGGACAGCCCCGCCTGCTCGATGATCCAGCCAGCGATGGCGTGGTCGAAGTCATCGCCGCCCAGGGCGGTATCGCCACCGGTGGCCAGCACCTCGAAGACACCGCCGGTCAGGCGCAGGATGGAAATATCGAAGGTACCGCCGCCCAGGTCGTAGATCGCCACCAGGCCTTCGGCATTCTGGTCCAGGCCATAGGCCACGGCCGCCGCGGTAGGCTCGTTGAGCAGGCGCAGGACGTTGAGGCCGGCCAGTTTGGCGGCATCCTTGGTTGCCTGGCGCTGGGCATCGTCGAAGTATGCCGGCACGGTGATCACCGCACCCACCAGTTCGCCGCCGAGGGTTTGCTCGGCGCGATGGCGCAGTACCTTGAGAATATCGGCCGACACTTCCACCGGGCTCTTCGGGCCCTGGACGGTGTCGATGAACGGCATGTGCGACTCGCCACCGACGAAGCGGTACGGCAGTTGCTCGCCCAATTGTTTGACGTCGGCCAGGCCGCGCCCCATCAGGCGCTTGACCGACAGGATGGTGTTCAGCGGATCGCTGGAGGCGGCATCACGGGCAGCCTGGCCTACTTCGCTGCGGCCTTCGAGATAACGCACGGCCGAGGGCAGGATCACCTGGCCCTGATCATCGGGCAGCGGCTCGCTGCGCCCGCTGCGCACGGCGGCGACGAGAGAGTTGGTGGTGCCCAGGTCGATGCCCACCGCCAGGCGGCGCTGGTGCGGTTGAGGGCTCTGACCGGGTTCGGCGATCTGCAGTAGGGCCATGCTTATCTGAGTACCTTAGGCGTCATCACGGGTGACGCCGGGGTTAATCGTCGAGGCGCTCTTCGAGTTGGCGCACTTCTTGGGCGAGCTTGTCGAGGAACTGCATGCGGCGCATCAGGCGCTCGGCCTTGTCGCGCTGGGCTGCATCGTCCCAACAGTCGGCGAAGTCATTGTTCAGTGCGTCCTGGGCACCCTTGAGGCGCTTCTTGAACACACCGACACCGTCAAGGTCGGCTTCGTCCCGCAACTCTTCGAGCTCTTCGCGCCACTGCATCTGCTGCAGCAGGAAGTCCGGGTCATGCACCGTGACTTCCTGGGGCACTTCGTGGCCACCGATGGCCAGCAGGTAACGGGCGCGACGCGGCGCGCTGCGCAAGGTCTGGTAGGCGTCGTTCAGCGCCGCGGACTTTTCCAGGGCGACACGCTGCTCACGCTCGGAAGCGTCGGCGAAGCGGTCGGGGTGGACCTCACGGGCCAACTCGCGATAGCGAACGGCCAGTTTGTCGAGGTCCAGGCGGAAAGCCGGTTGCAGGTCGAACAGGGCGAAATGGCAAAGAGTACCCACGGCCAGCCTCAAACGTTGAAGCTTTCGCCGCAGCCACACTCACCGCGCACGTTGGGGTTGTTGAACTTGAAACCTTCGTTCAACCCTTCCTTGACGAAGTCCAGCTCGGTGCCGTCGAGGTACACCAGGCTTTTCGGGTCGATGATGACCTTCACGCCGTGGTTCTCGAACACCTGGTCTTCGGCGGCGAGCTCGTCGACGAACTCCAGCACGTAGGCCAGGCCCGAGCAGCCGGTGGTGCGCACGCCCAGGCGAATGCCCTCACCCTTGCCGCGCCCGTCGAGGGAGCGGCGAATGTGGTTGGCGGCGGCTTCTGTCATGCTGATAGCCATCGGAACTCCTTACCTCGCAGTCGACTCAGACCAAGCCTTTCTTCTGCTTGTAGTCGCGAACAGCGGCCTTGATGGCATCTTCGGCGAGCACGGAGCAGTGGATCTTGACCGGCGGCAATGCCAGCTCTTCAGCCAGCTGGGTGTTCTTGATGGTCTCGGCCTCGTCCAGGGTCTTGCCCTTCATCCACTCGGTGGCGAGGGAGCTGGAGGCGATGGCCGAACCGCAACCGTAGGTCTTGAACTTGGCGTCTTCGATGACGCCCTGCTCGTTGACCTTGATCTGCAGGCGCATCACGTCACCGCAGGCCGGGGCGCCGACCATGCCGGTACCGACATCCGGATCGTCGGCGTTCATCTTGCCGACGTTGCGCGGGTTTTCGTAGTGGTCGATGACCTTTTCACTGTATGCCATGGTGCAATTCCTTCCTCATCAGGGAGCCGCTCTTGCCGGCGACTGCTTAGTGGGCGGCCCACTCGATCTTGGAGATGTCGACGCCGTCTTTGTACATATCCCAAAGGGGCGACAGCTCACGCAGTTTGTTGACGGCTTCGCAGACTTTCTGCGCGGCGTAGTCGACTTCTTCCTCGGTGGTGAAGCGACCGAAGGAGAAGCGGATCGAGCTGTGCGCCAGCTCGTCGTTGCGGCCCAGGGCGCGCAGGACGTAGGACGGCTCGAGCGAAGCGGAGGTGCAGGCCGAACCGGACGAAACAGCGATGTCCTTGAGCGACATCAGCAGCGACTCGCCTTCGACGTAGTTGAAGCTCAGGTTCAGGTTGTGCGGCACGCGCTGGGTCTGGCTGCCGTTCACGTACAGCTCTTCGAGGTCCGAGACCTGCTTGAAGAAGCGGTCGCTCAGGGCCTTGATGCGCACGTTTTCAGCGGCCATTTCCTGCTTGGCGATGGCGAAGGCTTCGCCCATGCCGACGATCTGGTGGGTCGGCAGGGTGCCCGAACGCATGCCGCGCTCATGCCCACCACCGTGGATGATGGCTTCCAGGCGCACACGCGGCTTGCGGCTGACGTACAGCGCGCCGATGCCTTTCGGGCCGTAGACCTTGTGCGCCGAGAACGACATCAGGTCGACTTTCAGCTTTTGCACGTCGATCTCGACCTTGCCGGCCGACTGTGCAGCGTCGACGTGGAACAGCACGCCGCGCGAACGGGTCAGTTCACCGATGGCGGCGATGTCGTTGATCGAGCCGACTTCGTTGTTCACGTGCATCAGCGAGACCAAGATGGTGTCGTCGCGCAGGACAGCTTCGACCATCGCCGGGGTGACGATGCCGTCTTCACCTGGCTCGAGGTAGGTAACCTCGAAACCTTCGCGCTCGAGCTGGCGAGCGGTATCCAGGACCGCCTTGTGCTCGATCTTGGAGGTGATGATGTGCTTGCCCTTGGTCTGATAGAAGTGCGCCACGCCTTTGAGAGCGAGGTTGTCGGACTCGGTGGCACCGCTGGTCCAGACGATCTCGCGCGGGTCGGCGTTGATCAGCTCGGCGACCTGGCGGCGGCCGTTCTCGACTGCTTCCTCAGCCTTCCAGCCGAACACGTGGGAGCGCGAGGCCGGGTTACCGAAGTTCCCGTCAACCAGCAGGCACTCGGCCATCTTCTGGGCGACACGGGGATCGACCGGCGTGGTCGCGGAGTAATCGAGGTAGATCGGCAACTTCATTGAGTATCTCCTATCAGGCGGTGGCGTCGCTCGTCGCTGAATTTTCAGTCGACGGCGGACGTCTCAATCTTGTCCAGCTGGGCGGTTCGGCCCGCGACGCGGCGCAGGTCCTGGCGCTGGGCGACTTCCTGCACCTCACGGCGCATGACGAGGTCGGCCAGGCTGATGCCACTGAGGAATTCATGGATCTGCTGGCTCAGGTCACACCACAGGTGGTGAGTCAGGCAGGTATCACCGGCGTGGCAATCCCCCAGGCCCTGGCAACGGGTGGCATCGACCGATTCGTTGACCGCGTCGATGACCTGGGCCACCTGGATGGTTTCCATGCCTCGCGACAGCTGGTAGCCGCCGCCTGGGCCGCGAACGCTGGATACCAGGCTGCTGCGGCGCAGCTTGGCGAACAGCTGTTCCAGATAAGAGAGGGAAATGCCCTGGCGCTCGGAAATATCGGCCAAAGACACCGGCCCCTGCTGCGCGTGCAACGCCAGGTCAAGCATGGCGGTCACGGCGTATCGGCCTTTGGTAGTCAGTCGCATGGCGTATGGGTACCACGGGAGTTACAGGATGTGTGCGAGTATGCGATTCCCGAGCATTTAAGTCAACTATAAGACCTAGTGCTTTAGTCGGGTATGCATGCGGGAGGCGGCCGCGAGTGTAGCAGACAAGGGGCGCAAGCACACGCCCCTTGTATCGGGCCGGCGCAATCAATGCGACCGAGTGTCGCCCTGCTTCAGCTCGACGCAGGCTTCGGCGAAGTCGTCGTCGGGCAGCGCCGGCAGCTCCTTGGCGCAGTAGTCACTGCCCATCCGGGTCAACGCGCCACACATGCCCTCCAGGCGCTCGTCGACGGCCTGCAGATGGTCGAGCATCTGGCCGATGGCGCGCGCCACCGGGTCCGGCATGTCGCCACTGACGCCATAGGCGTCGAAGCCGATCTTCTCGGCCATGGCCTTGCGCTTGGCCTCGACGGCGTCATCCTCGGTCTTGACGATGATCCGTCCCGGGATGCCCACCGCCGTGGCGCCGGCGGGCACCGCCTTGGTGACCACGGCGTTGGAGCCGATCTTGGCCCCGGCACCAACGGTGAACGGGCCCAGGACCTTGGCCCCGGCACCGACCACGACGCCGTTTTCCAGGGTCGGGTGGCGCTTGCCCTTGTTCCAGCTGGTGCCGCCAAGGGTGACACCCTGGTAGAGGGTCACGTCGTCGCCGATCTCGGCGGTTTCGCCAATGACGATGCCCATGCCGTGGTCGATGAAGAAGCGCCGGCCGATGGTCGCACCCGGGTGGATCTCGATGCCGGTCAGCCAGCGGCCGAAGTTCGACACCAGGCGCGCCAGCCATTTGAAATCGCGCTTCCACAGGGCATTGCCCAGGCGGTGCAGCCAGATGGCGTGCATGCCCGGGTAGCAGGTCAGCACCTCGAAGGCATTGCGCGCCGCCGGGTCACGATGGAAAACACTTTGAATATCTTCACGCAGACGCTCGAACATCGTTCAGTCCTTCCGTTTATGCGGCTCGCCCCGGACGACTTTCTGGGTCTCGGTGAGGATGCCGCGCAAAATGCTCATTTCCGTACGCTCGACCGAGCTGCGCCCATACAGCCGGCGCATGCGCGGCATCAGGTGCTTGGGCTTGGCAGGGTCGAGGAAGCCGATGTCCACCAGGGTCTTTTCCAGGTGGTCATAGAACAGCTCCATTTCGTCCATGGTCGCCAACTCATTGGCGTCCGCCTTCTCGACCTTTGGCGCCGTGTCCTGCACCGCCAACGAGGCCATGCGCACCTCGTAGGCGAGCACCTGGACTGCGGCGGCCAGATTCAGCGAGCTGAAGTCGGGATTGGAGGGAATGTGCACGTGGAAGTGACATCGCTGCAGTTCTTCGTTGGTCAGGCCGGCGTGCTCGCGACCGAACACCAGGGCGATTTCCTCACCGCCCAGGGCGTGCTCCACCGCCTTGGTGCCGCACTCACGGGGGCCGATCAGCGGCCAGGGGATGCTGCGCTCGCGGGCGCTGGTGCCCATGACCAGGCTGCAGCCGACCAGTGCCTGCTCGAGGCTGTCGACCAC
The DNA here is from genome assembly GCF_002934345.1 of Pseudomonas sp. PONIH3. NCBI lineage: Bacteria > Pseudomonadati > Pseudomonadota > Gammaproteobacteria > Pseudomonadales > Pseudomonadaceae > Pseudomonas > Pseudomonas sp. PONIH3. The sequence continues at coordinate 4,845,618 of NZ_CP026386.1, read as the reverse complement.
CTGGGCGCCGGCCAGCACATCGTCGGCACCCGAGGCGCGCGCCGAGGCATCGGCGGCCGGGAATTCTTTCGGTTGCACCAGCACCAGGCGCGACAAGCCCATGTTCTTCATGGCACGCGCAGCGCCGCCGATGTTGCCGGGGTGGCTGGTATTGACCAGGACAACACGAATATTTTGCAGCAAGGTGTCGTGCTCTCGGATGCAGAAAAAGGAGCGTTCGATCTTACAGAACCGACCAGCGTAACGCCATGAAAGCAAATGTGACACTTCTGTCGTCAAAGATTTCTGCTAGAATGGCCGGCTTTCCTCTTTAACATCTCCAGGTGACCTTCCCATGCAGCCTATGCTGAATATCGCCCTGCGCGCCGCTCGCAGCGCCAGTGAACTGATTTTCCGCTCCATCGAACGCCTGGACAGCATCAAAGTCGACGAAAAGCAGGCCAAGGACTACGTGTCCGAGGTTGATCGCGCCGCCGAGAAGGTCATCGTCGAGGCCCTGCGCAAGGCCTACCCGAACCACTCCATCCAGGGCGAAGAAACTGGCCTGCACGCCGGCACCGGCGAAGAAGGCAAGGACTACCTGTGGATCATCGATCCGCTGGACGGCACCACCAACTTCCTGCGTGGCGTGCCGCACTTCGCTGTCAGCATCGCCTGCAAATACCGTGGCCGCCTCGAGCACGCCGTGATCGTCGACCCGGTTCGCCAGGAAGAATTCACCGCCAGCCGCGGCCGTGGCGCCCAGATCAATGGCCGTCGACTGCGCGTCAGCTCGCGCACCAGCCTGGAAGGCGCCCTGCTGGGTACCGGCTTCCCGTTCCGTGACAACCAGATGGCCGACCTGGACAACTACCTGGGCATGTTCCGCGCCCTGACCGGCCAGACCGCCGGCATCCGCCGCGCCGGCTCCGCCAGCCTGGACCTGGCCTACGTGGCTGCCGGCCGCTTCGACGCCTTCTGGGAGTCGGGCCTGTCCGAGTGGGACATGGCCGCAGGCGTGCTGCTGATCCAGGAAGCGGGCGGCCTGGTCAGCGACTTCAACGGTGGCCACGAATTCCTCGAAAAAGGCCACATCGTCGCGGGCAACATCAAGTGCTTCAAGGCCGTGCTGACTGCCATCCAGCCGCACCTGCCGGAACACATGAAGCGCTAAGCGCCGACAGCGAGCACAAAAAAAGCACCTCTCGAGGTGCTTTTTTCGTTTTGGCACTGACGCAGCTTCACTGCCCCGGCTGATTCTGACTCAGGATCAGCTTGCCGTTCTTGTCCAGCGGGATGGTCGAGCCCGGCTCGTGATCCATCTTCACCTTGCCGACCTGATCACCAATGGAATAGGTCACGTTGTAGCCCACGACCTTGTCACTGATGTCATTGACCGTGTTGCACCGGGTTTGCGTGGTGGTGTAGGTGTCACGCTCCTGCATGCCCTCCTGCACCTTGTTGCCGGCATAGCCACCACCAACCGCGCCGGCCACGGTGGCAATCTTCTTGCCGGTACCGCCGCCGATCTGGTTACCCAGCAGGCCACCGGCGAGCGCACCGACCACCGTGCCGGCGATCTGGTGCTGATCCTTGACCGGCGCCTGACGCGTCACGGTAACATCCTTGCAGACTTCACGCGGCGTCTTCACCTGCTGCTTGATCGGCTGCACGTCGGTGACCTGGGCGTACTCAGGCCCCTTGTTCACCAAGCTGTAGGTCGCCACAGCACCTCCGGCAGTCACACCGACAGCACCCAGAACCGCACCCACCAGCATTGATTTGTTCACGTGAACCTCCTGATCGTACCTGCGGGGATATGGCCCGCCTTCTCCTTGCCTTGGAGCAAAAAAAAAGGCGCGAGTTCAACACTCGCGCCTTTCTTTACGCCAGGCGGCGCAGGGCCAAGCCTTACGGGCGTTCGTCCACACCCTCGTTCTTGACTGGCGGAATCAGGTCTTCACTGCTCAGGTTCAGCCAGATCAGCACCACGTTGGCGATGTAGATCGACGAGTAGGTACCCGCCATGACGCCGATGAACAGCGCCAGGGAGAAGCCGAACAGGTTGTCGCCGCCGAAGAACAGCAGCGCGGCGATGGCCAGCAAGGTCGACACCGAGGTGGCGACGGTCCGCAGCAGGGTCTGGGTGGTCGAGATGTTGATGTTCTCGATCAGCGAGGCCTTGCGCAGCACACGGAAGTTCTCGCGCACCCGGTCGAACACGACGATGGTGTCGTTGAGCGAGTAGCCGATGATCGCCAGCACCGCCGCCAGCACCGTCAGGTCAAAGGTGATCTGGAAGAACGACAGGATACCCAGGGTTACCACCACGTCGTGGATCAGCGAAATGATCGCGCCCACAGCGAACTTCCACTGGAAGCGGAACGCCAGGTAGATGAGGATGCCGCCCAGGGCCAGAAGCATGCCGAGGCCGCCCTGGTCACGCAGCTCTTCACCCACCTGCGGGCCGACGAACTCGACGCGCTTGACCGTGGCCGGGTTGTCGCCGCCGATCTTCTGCAGCGCCTCGGCCACGCGGTTGCCCAGTTGCGGGTCATCGCCCGGCATGCGCACCAGCAGGTCGGTGGTGGCGCCGAAGCTCTGCACCACGGCATCGTGGAAGCCAGAGCCGACCAGTTCGGTACGCACCTTCTCCAGGTCCGCCGGGCGCTCATAGGTGAGCTCGATCAGCGTGCCGCCAGTGAAGTCCAGGCCGAAGTTCAGGCCCTTGTGCCACCAGCTGAACAGCGCCAGCACGGTAAGGAGCACGGTAATGGCGAACGCGACATTGCGCACGCCCATGAAGTTGATGGTTTTCATCGCAGCTCCCTCAAACCCACAGCTTCTTGATGTCACGCCCGCCGCAGGTCAGGTTGACCAGTGCGCGGGTCACCATGACGGCGGTGAACATCGAGGTGAAAATCCCGAGGGACATGGTGACCGCGAAGCCCTTGACCGGGCCGGTACCCATGGCGAACAGGATGCCGCCGACCAGCAAGGTGGTCAGGTTGGCGTCGACGATCGCCGAGTAGGCCCGGTTGAAGCCTTCGTGGATGGCGCGCTGCACCGACATGCCGGCGGCGATCTCTTCACGTATACGCGAGAAGATCAGCACGTTGGCGTCCACCGCCATACCCATGGTCAGCACGATACCCGCGATGCCCGGCAGGGTCAGGGTGGCGCCCAGCAGCGACATCAACGCCAGCAGCAGGACCATGTTGCCCGCGAGGGCAATGGTCGCCAGCACGCCGAAGGCACGATAGATGGCGATGATGAACAGCGACACGAAGAGCATGCCCCACAGCGAGGCGTCGATACCCTTGGTGATGTTGTCGGCGCCCAGGCTCGGGCCAATGGTACGTTCTTCGGCGAAGTACATCGGCGCGGCCAGACCACCGGCACGCAGCAGCAGGGCCAGTTCGGACGACTCGCCCTGGCCGTTCAGGCCGGTGATGCGGAACTGGCTGCCCAGCGGCGACTGGATGGTCGCCAGGCTGATGATTTTCTTCTCTTCCTGGAAGGTCTGCACCGCGACTTCTTTCTCGACGCCGTCGACCACCTGCTTCTGGTAGCGGGTGACCGGCTTCTGCTCGATGAAGATCACCGCCATGCTGCGACCGACGTTGCTGCGCGTGGCGCGGCTCATCAGCTCGCCGCCATGGCCGTCGAGGCGAATGTTCACCTGCGGGCGACCGTGCTCGTCGAAGCTGGCCTGGGCGTCGGTGACCTGGTCACCGGTGATGATCAGGCCGCGCTCGACCGGAGCGGAGCGGCCGCCTTCGCGGAACTCGAACACCTCGGTGGTGGCCTTGGACGCGCCTGGCTCGGCACCGAAGCGGAACTCCAGGTTGGCGGTCTTGCCGAGGATACGCTTGGCTTCGGCAGTGTCCTGCACGCCCGGCAGCTCGACCACGATGCGGTTGGCGCCCTGGCGCTGCACCAGCGGCTCGGCCACGCCCAGCTCGTTCACACGGTTGCGAACGGTGGTCAGGTTCTGCTTGATGGAGTATTCGCGGATCTCGGCGATCTTGGCCTGGGTCAGTGCCAGGCGCAGCACGGCGAGCTCGTTGCGCTCGGTGGTGGTCAGGTCGAAATCACTGAAATTCTTGCGGATCAGGCTGCGCGCCTGTTCGCGGGTGGCATCGTCGGCGAAGCCCAGCATGATCCCGCCGTCCTGCTGCGGCAGGCTGCGGTAGCGGACGCGCTCTTTGCGCAGCAAGGTCTTGACCTCGCCTTCGTAGACTTTCATGCGCGCGGTCATGGCCTTGTCCATGTCCACTTCCAGCAGGAAGTGCACACCACCGGACAGGTCCAGGCCGAGCTTCATCGGGCTGGCACCCAGGTTGCGCAGCCACTGCGGAGTGGTCTGGGCCAGGTTCAGGGCCACGACATAGTCGTCACCGAGGGCCTTGCGCGCCACATCCTTGGCCGGCAGCTGGTCTTCCTGGTTGGTCAGGCGCACCAGCGCACTGCCCTTCTCGCCCAGGTTGCCGCCTTTGACGGTGATGCCGGCATCGGTCAGCGCCTTGGTGACGCGATCGAGATCGGCCTGGCTGACATGCAGGGCGGAACTGGCGCCGCTGATCTGCACCGCCGGATCATCCGGATAGAGGTTGGGTGCGGAATAAATGAAGCCGACCGCCAGTACAGCCACGATCAGCAGGTATTTCCACAGAGGGTATTTGTTCAGCATCACGCCGCCCGTTCAAGACGCGGGGCGCTTTGCGCGCCCCGACTGGAAAAATGAAACCGGTAACTCAGATAGCCTTGAGCGTACCTTTTGGCAGGGTCGCGGCAATGGCGCCCTTCTGGAACTTCAGCTCGACATTGTCGGACACTTCCAAGACCACGAAGTCATCGGCAACCTTGACGATCTTGCCGGCGATGCCGCCGTTGGTGACAACTTCGTCACCTTTTTGCAAGTTGCTCAGCAGGTTCTTCTGCTCTTTGGCACGCTTGGCCTGCGGGCGCCAGATCATCAGGTAGAAGATGACCAGGAAGCCGACCAGGAAGATCCACTCGAAGCCGGTACCGGCTGGGCCGGCGGCGGGTGCTGCTGCGTCCGCGTAGGCGGCGGGGATAAAGAAGCTCATTGGGCTCTCCTAATGGAATTTTCTAATAATGATTGCGAACAGTCAGTCCAAAGGCGGAACGGGAAGCCCGCGCTTGGCGTAGAAGGCGTCGACAAAGGCGGCCAATTTACCCTGTTGAATAGCCTCGCGTAAACCGGCCATCAAGCGCTGGTAATGGCGCAAGTTGTGGATGGTATTCAGCATGCTGCTCAACATTTCGCCGCACTTGTCCAGGTGGTGCAGGTAGGCGCGGGAGAAGTTGGTGCAGGTGTAGCAATCGCAGGTCGGATCCAGCGGCGATTCATCGTGGCGATGGAACGCGTTGCGGATCTTGATCACCCCGGTATCGACGAACAGATGGCCGTTGCGCGCGTTGCGCGTGGGCATCACGCAGTCGAACATGTCGACGCCGCGGCGCACACCCTCTACAAGATCTTCCGGCTTGCCTACCCCCATAAGGTAACGAGGTTTGTCAGCCGGCATCTGCGCGGGCAGGTAGTCCAGCACCTTGATCATCTCGTGCTTGGGTTCGCCCACCGACAGGCCACCGATGGCCAGGCCATCGAAGTCGATGTTGACCAGCGCTTCCAGCGAGCGCATGCGCAGGTCCTGGTACATGCCGCCCTGGACGATGCCGAACAGCGCCGCGGTGTTGTCGCCATGGGCGTTCTTCGAGCGCTGGGCCCAGCGCAGCGACAGCTCCATCGAGGTGCGCGCCACGTCGTGCTCGGCCGGGTACGGGGTGCACTCGTCAAAGATCATCACGATGTCCGAGCCCAGGTCGCGCTGGACCTGCATGGACTCTTCCGGCCCCATGAACACCTTGGAGCCGTCCACTGGCGATGCGAAGGTCACGCCTTCCTCCTTGATCTTGCGCATGGCGCCCAGGCTGAACACCTGGAAGCCACCGGAATCAGTGAGGATAGGGCCCTTCCATTGCATGAAATCGTGCAGGCCGTTGTGTTTCTTGATGACTTCGGTACCCGGGCGCAGCCACAGGTGGAAGGTGTTGCCAAGGATGATCTCGGCGCCGATGGCCTCGATATCACGCGGCAGCATGCCCTTGACCGTGCCATAGGTGCCCACCGGCATAAAGGCCGGGGTCTCGACCGTGCCACGGGGGAAGGTCAGCCGGCCGCGACGGGCCTTGCCGTCGGTGGCCAGCAGTTCGAACGACATTCGACAGGTGCGACTCATGCTTGATCCTCTGGGCCGCGTGGCGCCGGATTGCGGGTGATGAACATGGCATCACCGTAACTGAAGAAGCGGTAACCGTTCGCGACCGCCGCCGCATAGGCGGCCATGGTCTCGGGGTAACCGGCGAAGGCCGAGACCAGCATCAGCAGCGTGGACTCCGGCAGGTGGAAGTTGGTGACCAGGCAATCGACCACATGGAACGGCCGGCCCGGGAAAATGAAGATGTCGGTGTCGCCACTGAACGCCTTGAGCTCGCCATCGCGCGCCGCGCTTTCCAGCGAACGCACGCTGGTGGTGCCCACGGCGACCACCCGCCCGCCACGGGCGCGGCAGGCCTGCACGGCATCGACCACATCCTGGCTCACTTCGAGCCACTCTTTATGCATGGTGTGGTCTTCGATCTTGTCGACCCGCACCGGCTGGAAGGTACCCGCCCCTACGTGCAGGGTGACGAAGGCGCGCTCGACGCCCTTGGCGGCGATCTTTTCCAGCAGCGCCTCGTCGAAGTGCAGGCCGGCGGTGGGTGCGGCCACGGCGCCGGCGCGCTGAGCGTAGACGGTCTGGTAGCGCTCGCGGTCGGCGCCCTCGTCGGGGCGGTCGATATACGGCGGCAGCGGCATATGGCCGACGCGCTCGAGCAGTGGCAGCACCTCTTCGCTGAAACGCAGCTCGAACAAGGTATCGTGGCGGGCGACCATCTCGGCCTCGCCGCCACCGTCGATGAGGATCTGCGCGCCTTCCTTAGGCGCCTTGCTGGCACGCACATGGGCCAGCACGCGGTGGCTGTCGAGCACGCGCTCGACCAGCACTTCCAGCTTGCCGCCGGAGGCTTTCTGGCCGAACAGCCGCGCCGGGATCACCCGGGTGTTGTTGAACACCATCAGGTCGCCGGGGCGCAGGTAGTCGAGCAGGTCGGTGAACTGCTTGTGGGCCAGCTCGCCGCTGGGGCCATCGAGCACCAGCAGGCGGCTGCCATGACGCTCGGCCAGTGGATGGCGGGCGATCAGGGAATCGGGGAGTTCGAAGGAAAAATCGGCGACGCGCATGATGATGTTCGGGTTCGACAGGGCCGGGAAGTTTAGCCCAATGCGTGAAAATTGACCATGAAAGCCGATTGACCACCTTGGGCGACCTCTCTATACTGCGGCGCCACAAGCCCTGATGGCGGAATTGGTAGACGCGGCGGATTCAAAATCCGTTTTCGAAAGGAGTGGGAGTTCGAGTCTCCCTCGGGGCACCAAGATCCAGAAAGAAGTCGACCAAATGGTCGGCTTTTTTTATGGCCGGATTTTAGTGGTCACCCAGCCTGACGCCTTGAGGGTGGACAGCACGCAAAGGATGGATCAACAGACAGGAGTCCACAGTGTTCGAAGAATGGAATGAAGTACTCAAAGCGTATCGAGCCAGTAGGCCCCGCTACTTCCAGGCACTTTTCACCCAGCCGCTCCGACTCGAGAAGCTACCCATCTGGCTTTGCGCCATCCTACTGACAGTCCTGCTTACACAGGCGCCGGACTTTCATGGCCGCCCCGTCCTCCTACTGGGCTTGGCGGTTTGCGTTGCACTGTGCATGACTGCCCTCTGGCTCTCGCGGGAAATCTTCAGTCTGTCTTACTATCAGGACTTGTACCGCCTACATGCCATCGCATCGCAATCCTCATTGAAAAGCAGCTTCACTCTTCGCTATGCGCTCTTTCTGCAACGCCTCCAGGACAGTGGCATGACCGCCACTCAAGCCGCTCGGCTGGCAGAGTTCGCAAAAATCTGCACGCCACCGCCCAAGTCCCTGAACCTGTCCCAAAGCCTGGTACTGATCGCACTTGTAACCTTTCTCGCTCCGCTCTCGATCGAAGTACTCAAGGCAAGCGAATCCTGGAACTCTGGCGCTGGCAAGATTTCTATCCTAGTCCTCGTGTTGCTTATCCTTATCGTCCTGCTCGTCAAGGCACTGCTAAGTGACCACGCTCATTTCAACCAGCGAATCATCAGATACATCGAGTTGGCGAGTCATGACCTCAAGAAATCAACGCCCTGCTTCCGCGACCGTGGATCCTCTGCCGAACTTTGAATGAGAGTAGGCGTCGCCTGGCGACTTCGAGCTCGTTTCACGCCCAGTCTTTTAAGACTTTCCCCATTCCCTGTAGTCCATTTCCCAAACATACTCCTAACCCCTTTCAAGCCATTGCGATGGTCTGGACCGGCCTCTAGTCTCGACCCGTCGCTGCCAAATCAGCGACCGGCTTTGACAGGCCGCTCCAGTAATTAACTCGCACAGTTTTGCCATCTATGGCGGCTGTACGTGGGGCACCTTCGGGTGCGCCGGGTTTCCTTACTGACCGGTCTGTCAACCCACGTACCGCTGCCACCCTCTTGTTTGACAGCAATGGTGACGGCCCTTCAGTAAGGATCACACCATGTTGAAGATTGTCCCCGACCCACCGCTTTCTCCCGAAACAGCCCACTCGCTCGAAGACCTGCTCATCCAGATCTCGGAACGTCTGTTCTGCGCCCTCTCCGTCACCCACCAGAACGCCCTTACCCAGGTCACCAGCACAGCGCGCGGTATGTCCATGGCAACGATGCACGAAATCGAGGCCGCACGCGGGCTGGTGGAACTGGCACTGAGCAAGCTGCAGATCAAGCACTGAACAGGGAGAAAACACGATGAACGACAAGACTGCCGGCGTGACCGGATTCGGCTATGGCGATGGCGAGCAACCGCTGTTCCGGGTCGAACCGGGGCAGGACGGAAAGTCAGCCATGGAACAAGCCTCCGCGATCATGGCCTGCGTGAAGCGCATGACTTTGCTCGCAGCCACTGATGGTGAGGCCAACCTTGGCTGGGGTGCGCACTTGATGAGCGATATGGCCAAGGCGGTGATGGATGATGTTGAGCTGGGTCGCCAATGGGGCTCGACTGAATAGCCCTGACCCAACGTCTACCGTCTAAATCGGCTGCGCCCGCTCCCACACGCTCGATAAAGCCCTATGGGAGTGGGCTCGCCCGTCTACGCGTTAATGACTTTCGAGCTGCATTACCGCCTCTAGCCAAGCCTTTGCGACACTCCTGACTGCACAGAAAATCACAGTTAGTGCAATTTACTGTAGAGCCACAGCATTGACTTCACGTTACCGGCCGCACAGGGTAAATAGCTTCTGGTCCCATCGGAACATTCCCCGTGCCACTTATCCATCGCCCCGTCCAACCTGCCGACATCGCCACGCTCTGTAGCTTCCCTCAAAGCGCGGACGAACTCTTCTATATGTTCCCCAAAGCCACTTACCCGCTTACCCCCACACAACTAAGCGAAGCTATTGAGCAGCGCAGCGGTTCGACAGTGATCGAGGCCGATGACGTGATCGTTGGCTTCGCCAATTTCTACAAAGCCGAAAAGGGCGGTGTCTGCGCGCTGGGTAATGTGGTCGTGGCGACGACTGCGCGGGGTCAGGGCGTGGCACGTTACCTAGTGGAGCGCATGATCGACTTGGCTCGCGAAGAGTTCGCTGCGCGGGAGGTCTGGGTGTCGTGTTTCAATCACAACACCGCAGGGTTGCTGCTTTATCCACAGTTGGGCTTTGTGCCGTTCGGGATCGAGGAGCGACAGGCACCGGATGGAAGCCGGGTAGCACTGGTACAGATGAAGCAGGTGTTGAGCTGAGGTTGAGGTGGTTTACGAGTGTGCGGTGCAGCCCTGATTGGGACTGTTTTGCAGCCCATCGCGGGGCAAGCCCGTTCCCACGCTGGCGATGCTTGCGACTCTGCTCTCTGCGCGACAGCGCAGCACTAAGCGCTGAGTGACAGGGGATCTCGCTAAACTAGCCTTCTGTATTGCGCAAACGCGCGGCCTGGACATGGGACTGGGCTCGAATGATTTCATCAGCGTCACCTTCGGCCAGTATCTGTGAAAGGTACTCCTGACTCGCTGCCTCGGAATCCAGCAGATCCGCAATCTTGAATGGCGTCAGTTCACTGGCCATGTTCCACCACCTCGCAAGATGAATGTGTCACGAGCCTAAACCATCGTCCTGAGGGAAGCTTTACCGCTTGTTGTAGGCCTCTTCTTTACTGCCTGTTAATGGCCAATTAAACTGACCCACCTCTGGCCAACAATTTTGACCCACCCATAGTGGCATTGGCCACCGACCATGTAGCGTCACCCGCCTTATGCACAGGCCGGGGACAGATCATTGAAGGAGTGGGTTGTGATTCACAAGATCAAGGGGTTGTATGACCAGGGCCGAGGCCTGTCGGTCCGTGCCATCAGTCGTGAGCTGGGGATTTCCCGGAACACCGTACGCAAGTATCTCCACCTGGATGAGATGCAGATCAGCGCTACCATTGCTGACCCTTCACGCACCAAGGTGCTCGACGAGCACCGCGATTATCTGATTAATCAGTTGGGTCAGTTTCCAGCCCTGAGCGCAGTCAAGCTGGCCCGTCGCCTGAGGGAGCGCACCACCGAGCTGGCGGTGTCAGACCGGAGCATTCGCCGCTATGTGCAAGCGCTCAAGCAGCAGGTTGCCAGTGGCCAGTTGCGCTATTACGAGCCGGTCGTTGAGTCAGTGCCTGGCGTGCAGTGTCAGGTCGACCCCGGTGAGCTGCGAGGCGTCATGATTGGCGGCCTGGAGCGTGTCGTTCATTTTGTGGTGTTTGTGCTGTCCTGTTCACGGCTGATGTATGTCGGTCTGAACTTCCGGCCGCTGGATACCGAACGGTTTATCCAGATGCACGACGAGGCCTTCCGCTACTTCGGCGGCGTCACCGAGGAGTGCATCTACGATCAGACCAAGATGGTGGTGATCAACGAGCAGTACCGTGAGCTGACGCTGAACCAGCGCTTCCACCAGTATGCGACTACCGTCGGGTACCGCATCCATGCCTGCGAGGGCTATGACCCGGAGAGCAAGGGCAAGGTGGAGGCCGGGGTCAAGTACGTCAAGCGTGACTGCTTCTACGGCGAGCACTTCCAGGACGAGGCCGCCGTCCGACAGCACCTGAATGATTGGCTCGAGACTGTCGCCAACGCACGCGTGCACGGCACGACGGGGCAGCATCCAAGAGCGCATTTCGAGGCACTGGAGCGTAGTCAGCTCAAGCCCTATCTCGTCCCGCAGAACCTGCTGCACGTGGCGCCGACAAGGGAGACCCGCAAGGTCGACAAGACCGGCTTGATCTCATGGCAGGCCAACAAGTACTCGGTACCCATGGCCTGGCAGCAAGCCCGTGTCGGTGTCAGCGCACAGGACAACCAGTTGCTGATCCATGACCTGGAGAGCGGTGAACTCATAGCCACCCATGACCTGTGCAAGGCCAAGGGCCGGATGATCAAGAACAACAACCATTACCGAGACCATGCCCAGCGCATTACCGACCTGGAGCGCGGCATCGACTCGATCCTGCCCGATGCCCTTGGGGCAACCCTGTGCCAACTGCTCAAGCGTACTTCGCCGCGTATCTACAAGGATCAGCTGGTTGCTGCACGCGACCTGCTCATGGCCCATGCGCCGGTTGATACGGCGTTGCTCGGCGAGTTGTGCGAGCGCAGTGAACTGACCGCCACCGGGCTCAAGCGCTACCTCGAAGCATGGCAGCAAGCCAAGGCGCGGGGCCGGATCATCGGCGACCATGACTATGCGCCAGAGGCCGGTAGCCAGGTTAGTCACGCCGACCTGAACGCTTATGCCCGCATTGGCCAGTCGACTGGCCACGGGGTGACCCAATGAGCCTGCTCGACAGCACTATCGCGCAGTACCGAAGCCTGCGCCTCAGCGCGACCGCGGGTGAGCTGGCCACCCTGCTGGCCAGAGCCGAAGCCAATGAACTGTCCTACCTGAGCTTCGCCCAGTCACTGGTCGAGCATGAGCTTAACGCCCGCTCCAGTAGCCGCGTAAGCCGCAACCTCAAGCAGGCGCAGTTCCCCTCGGAGAAGCATCTGGAGGCCTTCGATTACCGGCACCAGACCACCATCACCAAGCGCCAGGTCAGCACCTTGCTGGACTTCAGCTTTATCGACAACCGCGACAACCTGGTGTTCATCGGACCACCGGGTGTGGGCAAGACCCACTTGGCCATTGGGATTGGCCACAAGGCGGTTCAGGCGGGCTACAAGGTGCTGTTCCGCACGGCTCTGGCGTTGGTCGAGGATCTGGAGCTGGCGGAAATGAAGGGCGAGCTGAAGAAGCGCCTTAATCAGCTGAGCAAATACGACGTGCTGATCATCGATGAGCTGGGCTACCTGCCGATGACGCGCCAAGCCCGGTACAACCTGTTCCAGTTAATCAACAACCTGTACGAGTACCGCTCGGTCATCCTGACCACCAACAAGGACTTCACCAGCTGGGGCGAGTTCTTCCATGACGACAACGTGGCCGTGCCCATCATCGACCGCGTGATCCACCATTCACACATCTTTATGCTGGGAGGTGAGAGCTATCGTTTGAAGCAGAAAACCGGCGGTTAGCGGTGAGCAAGTGGGTCAATTCTATTGGCCAAAAGTGGGTCAAAATTAATGGCCATTGACACTGCCGATCAGAAAAACCACGTTACACCCTGCGACGAATCCCAGCGAACCTTGACCCCTCCCGCGACGTCGGAACCTGCATCCCCCGCTTCGAGGTTCCCCCAACGTGAAAGCCCTCCTCGCCCGCAAGTACCGCCTGGTGGTCAAGACCTTCGGCTACATCGGCTGGTCGCTGTTCTGGCTGCTGATCTGGGACGTGCTGGTCACCATCGACTTCATGCTGTTCTTCAACAGCAAGTTCAGCCTGCCGCTGATCCCGCTCACCCTGCTGGGCTCGGCGCTGGTGGTGCTGGTGAGCTTTCGCAACAGCAGTGCCTACAACCGCTGGTGGGAGGCGCGCACCTTGTGGGGGGCGCTGGTGAACAGTTCACGCAGTTTCGCCCGACAGGTGCTGACGCTGGTCGACGACCCGGCTGAGGGGCCGAACCCGGTGAAGGCGACCTTGCTGCGTCGGCATATCGCCTATGTGAACTGCCTGGCCGCCCACCTCAAGAACGAGAAATGCCCGGATGAGCTGATGGCCTTCATACCGCCCGGGGAGTTCGAACGGCGCAATCGCTCCAACAATTTCGCCAACGACATCCTCAGCGGTTCGGCGGCGCTGCTGGCCCAGGAATACCAGGCCGGGCGACTGGACAGCATCCGCCTGGCGCGTCTGGAATCGACGCTGGTGGACATGTCCAACGCCCAGGGCGGGATGGAGCGGATCGCCAATACGCCGCTGCCCTACCCTTATGTGTACTTCCCACGGCTGTTCATCACGCTGTTCTGCCTGATAGTGCCGGTGGGACTGGTGGAATCGCTGGGCTGGTTCACGCCGCTGGCTTCGACGGTCGTCGGCTTCATGTTGCTGGCGATCGAGCGGATCGGCACGGACCTGCAGAGCCCGTTCCGCATCAGCGAGCATCAGATCCCGATGGACACGATCTGCGAGACCATCGAACGCAACCTGGAGTCGATGCAGCGTGAGGCGCAGTGTGCGGCCCGCGTGCCTTGAGCCCTCGGCCCCTGCTTACTCCAGCCGTGCGTACTCCCGACAGCCTTCCCAACCGATCCCGCTCTGGGCCGTGTGCTGCAACAACCACTCCAGCGCCGGCTGGGCCTTGGGCAAGCCGTCACGGAACTGGATAACCCCCTTGCGCCACAAAAGCATCAGCGTCAGCACCCGCTGCGCCGAGGCCTCGGCGCTCAGCGGGCCGTCATCCTGGGCGTCGATGTCCCACAGTGAAACCCGCAGTTGCTGGCTGTCCAGGAACGCTTCGCCATCGGCGCGGCGCTGCCCATAGGGCGGACGGAACAGCGGTACATACTGCTCGGCCAAGTCGGCCTGCACCCGCGCCTGGCTGCGCCGCAGCGAGTCCTGCCAATCCTGCCACTGGGCATGGGAGCGGTATTCCCAGCCCTGGATACCCACGCACTGGCCGGCGTACAGCTCGCCCAGCGGGCCGGCGTCGCGCCGTTGCTGCAGGCGATTGCCAAGCACGAAGAAAATCCCGTCGAGCTTCTGCCGGCGCAGGTAGTCAGCCAGCGCATCGGTGCTACCGCCCTGGGGAGCGGGACCGCTGACGAAGGTCAGCAGGAACATCCGGTCATTGAGTTCCTCGCCGTTGCGTTCACGATCGGAGAGCTTGGCCACCTCACTGGTGGTCTGCGGAAACAGCGCAGCCTTGCGCAGCTGCTCATCCAGGTAACGGGTATGGAACTGGTGGCTGGGTTCGACCCACTCGGTATAGAACGAGCCGACATCTTCGGCGAACACAGCGGCCTGTGTACGCAAATCGGCCATGGATTCCACCGGGTAGCAGAACGAGGCATCCTGCTCGCAACTGCGCTGCGCCTGCTGATAGCTTGTCCACAGACGCTGCCACAGGCGCGCCCGCACTGCCCGCACCACGGTCAGGTTGATCTGGCGCAGGCCCAGCCGGGCCTTCAGCGCCGGCTCGTCAAGCATCTCGCTTTCGTGCAGCACGCGGGCGAACGACAGGATCTCCGCCCGCGACGCCACGTCGAACAGAGCCGGGCTGTTCAACTGCTCCGGCCAGCGCTCACGGTCGAAACTGACGAAGTCGGCCGGGGCCGCCTGCGCGCCAAGGCTCAGGAGCCCGGCTAGCAGGGCAAACGCGATACGCACGATGTGCATTCTCCTAGAAGACTTGGCGCGCACTATAACGCGACAGCCGCCGGTTGCCTGTGGCGATGTTCGATGACTATCGTCGCCATAGTTTGGCGTTGCGCCAGCAGCCCCGTAGAATTCGCCCGACGATTCCAGGAGCCGACCCGATGCTGACGGTGATTTCCCCCGCCAAGACCCTCGACTACGACACCCCGCCGGTGACCCAACGCCATACCTTGCCCCAGTACCTGGACGATTCCCAGGAGCTGATCGTGCAACTGCGCGAGCTGTCGCCGGCGCAAATCGCCGAGCTAATGCACCTCTCCGACAAGCTCGCCGGCCTCAATGCCGCGCGTTTCGGCAGTTGGACCCCGGATTTCACCCCGGCCAACGCCAAGCAGGCGCTACTGGCGTTCAAGGGCGACGTCTACACCGGGCTCGATGCCGAAAGTCTGGGCGAGGACGATTTCAGCTATGCCCAGGATCACCTGCGCATGCTCTCGGGCCTGTACGGCCTGCTGCGTCCGCTGGACCTGATGCAGCCCTACCGCCTGGAAATGGGCACAAAGCTGGCCAACGGCCGCGGCAAGGACCTGTATGCCTTCTGGGGCACGCGCATCAGCGAGTGGCTGAACCAGGCCCTGGCCGACCAGGGCGACGACGTGCTGCTGAACCTGGCCAGCAACGAGTACTTCAGCGCGGTGAAGAAAAGCGCCCTGAAGGCGCGGGTGATCGACGTCGACTTCAAGGACCTGAAGAACGGCCAGTACAAGATCATCAGTTTCTATGCCAAGAAAGCCCGCGGGATGATGAGCCGCTTCGTGATCCAGGAGCGGGTCAACGACCCCGAGCAGCTCAAGCGCTTCGATGCGCAGGGCTACTACTATAGTGCCGAGCAGTCGAAGCCAGATCACCTGGTGTTCCTGCGCGATCACGCTGAGGGCTGATGGCCCCGGGGGCGCTTTGCGCCCCCATCCCACCCCTGCCCCGCAATAGGGCACGCTTGCGCCTGAAAATCGCCAAATAACAGACGCCAAAAAACCATCCCCATTATCCTTATCGCAAAACGCCATAAGACCGTTCGTAGTTTTTTGACGGATTTTGAAAAAAATTTTCGCATGCTGGCATATAACCATCGCGCTTCGTTTTCACCCTT
The DNA here is from genome assembly GCF_002934345.1 of Pseudomonas sp. PONIH3. Taxonomy (NCBI): domain Bacteria; kingdom Pseudomonadati; phylum Pseudomonadota; class Gammaproteobacteria; order Pseudomonadales; family Pseudomonadaceae; genus Pseudomonas; species Pseudomonas sp. PONIH3. The sequence continues at coordinate 4,829,580 of NZ_CP026386.1, read as the reverse complement.
TATATACGGGGACGAAACTGCGCCGTGCTATCAGATTGAAAGTATTTCCCTCTGAAAAAATATTTAGAAATCTTTCACCGTGGGGCAACCACCCCAGGAACTTCTACTACGCCCAATGGCTCATAGCACCCGTAACGAGTTTCAAGCGCTGAACGTGAGAAATGACTTACAGATGACAAAGGGCCGCCATCCCTAACCGGCCCGAGAACTTCAACGGCGGTACAGGAAGTGCCTGAAGCCATTATCCATGCAGGAGACAAGCGCCCCTAAAATTCGTCCTAGTGGTTGATTTCAAAGGATTTATCCACTTGAAAAAACAAGCACAGCAATTCGCGAACGGCGATTTGCAATAAAGACGGCTGCATTTCAGGGCACGCCTTTTAAATATTGGCCTTTGACTGCCAACTTTGAGTGCAGAACTTTTTGCGCTCCGGATTTATTCATGCCTGCGTTCGGTGAAGTGTCAATTCGCCATGGAACCGTGCGCCCGAAAACTGCTGGTCAATCAACCCGGTCGGCTCTTCGCTGAAGGGCTGGCGTGATAAACACATGAGGTGAATGCGATGCGTATCAGCATCTTTGGTTTGGGTTATGTGGGTGCAGTCTGTGCCGGTTGCCTGTCGGCACGAGGCCATGACGTGATTGGGGTGGACGTGTCCAGCACCAAGATCGACCTGATCAACCAGGGCAAGTCGCCCATCGTTGAACCGGGCCTGGAAGAGTTGCTGCAGCAAGGCATCGCCAATGGCCGTCTGCGCGGCACCACGGACTTCGCCGAAGCCATCCGCGCCAGCGACGTGTCGATGATCTGCGTCGGCACACCGAGCAAGAAGAACGGCGACCTGGGCCTGGAATACATCGAGTCGGTGTGCCGCGAGATCGGCTACGTGCTGCGCGACACCACCCGCCGTCACACCATCGTGGTGCGCAGCACCGTGCTGCCGGGTACCGTCAAGAACGTGGTAATCCCGATCCTCGAAGACTGCTCGGGCAAGAAGGCCGGTGTCGATTTCGGCGTGGCGGTCAACCCCGAGTTCCTGCGCGAAAGCACCGCGATCAAGGACTACGACCACCCACCGATGACCGTCATCGGCGAGCTGGACAGCGCCAGCGGCGACGTCCTGCAAGCCCTGTACGAAGAACTCGATGCCCCGGTGATCCGCAAGCCGATCGAAGTGGCCGAGATGATCAAGTACACCTGCAACGTCTGGCACGCGACCAAGGTCACCTTCGCCAACGAGATCGGCAACATCGCCAAGGCGGTCGGGGTCGATGGGCGCGACGTGATGGACGTGGTCTGCCAGGACAAGGTGCTCAACCTGTCGCAGTACTACATGCGCCCCGGCTTCGCCTTCGGTGGCTCGTGCCTGCCCAAGGACGTACGTGCCCTCACGTATCGCGCCTCGAGCCTGGACGTGAAGGCGCCGCTGCTCGACTCGCTGATGCGCAGCAACGAATCCCAGGTGCAGAACGCCTTCGACATTATCGAAAGCCACGACAAGCGCAAGGTCGCCTTGCTGGGTCTGTCGTTCAAGGCCGGTACCGACGATCTTCGCGAAAGCCCGCTGGTGGAGTTGGCCGAGCGCCTGATCGGCAAGGGCTACCAGCTGGACATCTACGACCAGAACGTCGAATACGCCCGGGTGCACGGCGCCAACAAGGAATACATCGAATCGAAGATTCCGCATGTGTCCTCCTTGCTCAACGCCAACTTCGAGCAGGTGGTGAACGACGCCGACATCATCGTGCTGGGCAACCGTGACGAGAAATTCCGAGCCCTGGCCCAACAGGCGCCGGCCGGCAAGCAAGTGATCGACCTGGTCGGTTTCATGAACAAGCCGACCTGCACCACCAGCCGCACCGAAGGCATCTGCTGGTAAACCCGGTCGGGCGGCGCGTCCCTCCCCAGCGCGCCGCCCTTCCCACCCCGAATTCTCGACGGATGCCGAACATGCAAAAGTTCCAGACAGTGCTGTTGCAGTGCGCCGGCTGGCTGCTCTACATGAGCCTGCTCATGCTGATCGCCCTGGCCCTGCCCAGCGATATCTTCGATTCGCAGTCGAAGCACTTCATCTTCCTGGTCGGCGCAGTCGGCATCTGGCGCTACTCCATGGGCGCCACCCATTTCATCCGCGGCATGATCTTCCTGTACCTGGTCTACCCGTACCTGCGCCGCAAGGTGCAGAAGCTCGGCCAGGCCGCCGACCCGTCGCATGTGTACCTGATGGTCACCAGCTTCCGCATCGATGCGCTGACCACCGCCCAGGTCTACAGCTCGGTGATCCGCGAGGCGATCGACTGTGGCTTCCCCACCACGGTGGTCTGCTCGCTGGTGGAGAAGTCCGACGAGTTGCTGGTCAAGAGCCTGTGGGCCAAGTACAACCCGCCCGGACACGTCACCCTGGACATCGTGCGCATCGCCGGCACCGGCAAGCGCGACGGCCTGGCCTATGGCTTCCGCGCCATCTCGCGGATGCTCCCGGACGAAAACGCCGTGGTCGCGGTGATCGACGGCGACACCGTGCTGGCCGAAGGCGTGGTGCGCAAGACCGTGCCGTGGTTCAAGCTCTACCCCAACGTCGGTGGCCTGACCACCAACGAGTTCTGCGAAGTGCGCGGCGGCTACATCATGAGCGAGTGGCACAAGCTGCGCTTCGCCCAGCGCCACATCAACATGTGCTCGATGGCCCTGAGCAAGCGCGTGCTGACCATGACCGGGCGCATGTCGATGTTCCGCGCCAGCGTAGTGACCAACCCCGAGTTCATTGCCGACGTCGAGAGCGACTCGCTGATGCATTGGCGCCTCGGCCGCTTCAAGTTCCTCACCGGCGACGACAAGTCCAGCTGGTTCAGCCTGATGCGCCTGGGCTACGACACCTTCTACGTGCCGGATGCGGCGATCAACACGGTCGAGCACCCGCCGGAAAAGAGCTTCGTCAAGGCCAGCCGCAAACTGATGTACCGCTGGTACGGCAACAACCTGCGGCAGAACTCCCGTGCTCTGGGCCTGGGCCTCAAGCGCCTGGGGCTGTTCACCAGCATTGTCCTGCTCGACCAGCGCGTGTCGATGTGGACCAGCCTGCTGGGCCTGACCGTGGCGGTGATCGCCAGCTTCAAGTTCGGCCTGCAGTTCCTGCTGGTGTACCTGCTGTGGATCGGCATCACCCGCCTGATCCTCACCATCATGCTGCTGTGCTCGGGCCACAACGTCGGCCCCGCCTACCCGCTGATCCTCTATTACAACCAGATCGTCGGCGCGGTGATGAAGATCTACGTGTTCTTCCGTCTCGACAAGCAGTCCTGGACCCGCCAGCCCACTGCCCTCAAGCGCGACCTCGCAAGTTTTCAACAATGGTTCAACACCTGGTCCTCGCGGACCATGACCTTCTCGGCCGCGAGCGTCTTCGTCGCCGTGCTGTTCATGGTCGTGTGAGCCCCCGGATCGGATAACAGGAACGAATATCGCCATGAATACCGCCGTGAACGTCAACGTCGTGCATGAATCCGAAGCGCAGCGCCAGCATGCCCGGGTGCGCATCCCCGCCAAACTGCGCTACCTGGACGGCAACCGCGAGCCACACGAGGTGAAGGTTGACGACCTGTCCGCCGGGGGCCTGTCCTTCCATGCGCCAAAGCCCCTGGCCGAAGGCGAAGTGCTGCGCGGCCGCCTGCAGTTCGTGGTCGACAACCTCGGCCTGTCGATGGACGTGGAGCTGCTGGTACGTACCAACAGCCGCGACACCGGCCGTACCGGCGCCGAGTTCCAGAACCTGGAGCCGCGCGACATCGCCACCCTGCGCCATATCATCACCAGCCATCTGTCCGGCGAGTTGATCAGCGCCGGCGACGTACTCAGTACCCTGCAGCGCGACAACTTTACCAAGGCGCGCAAGCAGAAGGACGGTGGCTCCGGCCTGACGGCCTTCGGCCGCCTGCGCGCGGTCACCGTCACCGCCGGGGTGTTCGTGGTCGGCCTGGTGGCGTTCGGCTTCGTCGCCAAATCGCTGTATGGCCTGTACTTCGTCAGCCATGCCGAAGCCGGCGTGGTCGCGGTACCCACCACCAATGTCACCATGCCCCGCGATGGCAGCGTGCAGAGCCTGGTGGAAAACGGTGCCAGCGTAGCCAAAGGCGCGCCACTGGCGACATTCAATACCAGCATGCTCGACCTGCTCAAAGGCCACCTGGACGACTCGCAACTGGAGCCGGCCAAGGTCGAGGAGCTGTTCGGCAAGCAACTCTCCGGCACCCTCACCAGCCCGTGTGACTGCGTGGTCTCGCGCCAGCTAGTGGATGACGGCCAGTACGCCAGCAAGGGCCAGCCGGTGTTCGCGCTGATCCCGCGTACCAGCACCCCGACCATCGAGGCGCGCTTCAGCTACCGCCAGTTCGATGAAGTGAAGCCGGGCACCCGGGTCAACTTCCAGATCGCCGGCGAGGATGAAGTACGCAGTGGCCGGATCACCGGCAGCTCGAGCCTGGACACCGACAACCTGGCCTCCGACATCCGCGTGCAGATCAAGCCCGACGGCGGCCTGCCGGCCGAACTCGCCGGCCGCCCGGCCTCGGTCAACAGCGACCGTGGCCCGTCGCTGAACTGGCTGATCGACAAAGCCGTGGCCCGCGGGCTGTAAGAGGATCATGCCGATGACCAGCAGACACCCCGGCTCCCACAGGGACAGCTTGCGCCTGGGGGCATGCGCCCTGGCCGCCGCCATCACCCTGGCCGGCTGCGCAGGCCTGCCCGACCAGCGCCTGGCCAACGAAGCGCTCAAGCGCGGCGACACCGCCACCGCCGAGCGCAATTACAAGGCCCTCGCCGACCTCGGCTACAGCGACGCCCAGGTCGGCCTCGCGGACATCCAGGTCAGCACCCGCGACCCGGCCAAGCTCAAGCAAGCCGAGGCCACCTACCGCGCCGCCGCTGCCACCTCGCCCCGTGCCCAGGCGCGCCTCGGCCGCCTGCTGGTGGCCAAGCCCGACAGCACCCAGGCCGAGCGCGAGGAGGCCGAAACCCTGCTCAAGCTCGCGGCGCAACGAGGTGAGACGAATACCCTGATCCCGCTGGCGATGCTCTACCTGCAACACCCGCAGAGCTTCCCCAAGGTCAACGCCCAGCAGCAGATCGACCAGTGGCGCGCCGCCGGCAACCCTGAAGCCGGCCTGGCCCAGGTGCTGCTGTATCGCACCCAAGGCACCTACGACCAGCACCTGGGCGAGGTGGAAAAGATCTGCAAGGCCGCACTGACCACGACCGATATCTGCTATGTGGAACTGGCCACCATCTATCAGAAACGTGCCCAGCCCGACCAACAGGCCGCCCTGGTGGAGCAGCTCAAGGCCGCCCATGCCCGCGGCGCCGTGCCCGCCACCCGGGTCGACAGCGTCGCCCGCGTGCTGGCCGACCGCAGCCTCGGCCAGACCGACGAGAAGACCGCCAAGGACCTGCTCGAGCAGGTCGCACCGGCCAACCCGGCGTCCTGGGTGAGCCTGGCGCAGCTGCTCTATGACTTCCCCGAACTGGGCGACACCGACCAGCTGATGACCTATATCGACAAAGGCCGCGAGACAGAACAGCCCCGCGCCGAATTGCTGCTGGGCCGGCTCTACTACGAAGGCAAGACTGTGCCCGCCGATGCGCAGAAGGCCCAGGAACACCTGCAGGCTGCCGCCGATGCCGGCGAAGTCAGCGCCGACTACTACCTCGGCCAGTTGTACCGCCGTGGCTACCTGGGCCAGGTCGAGCCGCAAAAGGCCGTGGACCACCTGCTGGCCGCCGCCCGTGGTGGCCAGAACAGCGCCGACTACGCCCTGGCCCAGCTGTTCAGCGAGGGCCACGGCATCCGCCCGGCGCCGACCAATGCCTGGGTGTTCGCGCAGCTCTCCCAGGTCAACCCGACTCCACAGTCGAGCGAACTGCTGCAACAGCTCGACAAGCAGCTCACGCCCGACCAGCGCAACCAGGCCCAGCAACTGCTGGCGCAGGAGAAGCAGGCACGCGGCAGCATGGCCCAAGGCGCCAACAGCACACTGGCCATCGAAGCGCTGCAGGACGAGAAAGAAGACGTAGACGCCGAGGATTCGCTATGACGCTCAACCCCTTCGTGAAAGCCGGCATCGGCCTGGGCTTCGCCCTGCTGTGGTCGATGCCGACCCTGGCGGCGGAAACCGCGCAGAAGAACTTCGGCCTCGACGTGAAGATCACCGGCCAGTCCGAGGACGACCGCGACCTCGGCACCCGCTCCGGCGGCGACGTCAACGGCCTGGGCCTGGACCTGCGCCCCTGGGTGTACGGCGAACGCGGCAACTGGAGTGCCTTCGCCATGGGCCAGGCAGTTGCCGCCACCGACATCATCGAAACCGACACCCTGCGCCAGAACGACGACGGCACCACCAGCGACAACGGCGACGACAGCCGCAAGCCGGACAAGAGCTACCTGGCCATGCGCGAATTCTGGGTCGGCTACAGCGGCCTGACCCCCTACCCAGGTGAGCAGCTGCGCTTCGGCCGCCAGCGTCTGCGCAGCGACGATGGCATGTGGCGCGACACCAACATCGAAGCGCTGAACTGGACCTTCGATACCACTCTGCTCAAGGCCGACCTGGGCGTTGCCCAGCGCTTCAGCGAGTACCGCACCGACCTCACCGAACTGGCCCCCGAAGACAAGGACCGCACCCATGTCTACGGCAACGTCGCCACGCAATGGACACCCGGCCACTGGGTTGGCCTGCGCGCCCACCACAGCCATGACGGCGGCAGCCTGAAGAGCCCCGGCGAAACCGTCGATGCCCTCGACAAGACGCGCACCGGCGACCTCACCTGGCTGGGCCTGGAAGCCAACAGCGACGCCTACAACTGGCGCAACGACCACACTGTCAACTACTGGGGCAGCGTCACCTGGCTGACCGGCGATCGCGATACGCTCAGCAGCCAGGTGGTGGGCAACGACCAGATCGCCACCGGCAAGCAAAGCGGTGACGTCAACGCCTGGGCAACCGATCTTGGCATCCGCCTGCGCCTCGATCCGCAGTGGCAGGTCGGTGCAGCCTACGCCCGGGGCAGCGGCGGCGGTGGCAGCAACGGCTCGAACAACTTCGAGCAGACCGGCCTTGAGAGCAACCGCTCCAACTTCACTGGCACCCGCTCGCGCGTACATCGCTTCGGTGAAGCCTTCCGCGGCGAACTGGGCAACCTGCAGGCGGCCACCCTGTTCGCCTCCTGGCAGCTGCGCGACGACTACGACGCCAGCTTCATCTACCACAAGTTCTGGCGTGTCGACGGCAAGCAGAACATCGGGTCCAGCGGCATCAACGCCGTGGTCGACGACGGCGGTATCAACCGTCCGCTGGTGCAGGGCGAGAAAGACCTCGGCCAGGAAATGGACGTGGTCGTGACCAAGTACTTCAAGCAGGGCCTGCTGCCGGCCTCGATCAGCCAGTCGATCAACGAACCGTCGGCCCTGGTGCGCCTGCGCGCCGGTGTGTTCAAGCCGGGAGACGCCTACGGCAAAGAGGCCGACTCGTACATGCACCGCGCCTTCGTCGACGTGATCTGGCGCTACTGAGGCCGGGAGAGGATAGCCATGAACCTGCACCCGAACCTTCGCCACAGCCTGCTCGCCAGCGCCCTGCTGCTGGCCGGCGGCCTTGCCCAGGCCGCCGAGCCCGAGATGGCCAAAGGGCTGCAACAGGCCAAGACCTATACCGTCTCCAGCGCGCCGATCGAGCCGCTGAAGATGGACCCGCCCAAGCTGCCCGACCTGTCCGGCTACACCGCCCAGGCCGTGCAGCAGAAGATCGACCGCCAGCACAAGGGCAAGGTCAGCGTCCGCCGCATGCTCCAGGAGGACACCCTCAAGGAGTTCATCGGCGGCGACAACAAGGGCGCCGAGTGGGTCCGCCGCCAGCACGGCATCCCCCAGGCGATCTTCGTCGATGACGGCCACGTCGACCTGGTGGAGCTGAGCAAGAAAGTGCCCAGCCAGTACCTGCGTGAAACCGCACCTGGCGTGTACCTGGCGCGCCTGCCGATCGTGGTCGGGCGCAAGGGCGTGCTGGAGATCGACGGCAAGGTCAAGGAGCTGCGCCTGTCCGAGGAAGGCGGCTCGTTCATCGTCAACGACGGCAAGCTGTTTGTCAGCGACACCCAGGTCACCGGATGGCGCGAGCAGGCCAATGGCCCGGCGACCTTCCGCAAGCCCGATGAATTCCGCCCGTTCCTGCTCAGCTGGGGCGGCACCGAGACCTATATCGTCAACAGCAAGATGGCTAGCTTCGGCTACGCCAAATCCAAGTCCTATGGCGTGAGCATCTCGCAGTACACGCCGAACATGGCCAAGCAGATGGGCCGCCCGGAACCCACCGGCTGGATCATCGGCTCCGAGTTCAGCGACATGTGGTACGGCTTCTACTGCTATGAGACCAGCGACTTCGTGGTCAAGGACAGCACCTACCGCGACAACATCGTCTACGGCATCGACCCCCACGACCGCTCGCACCGCCTGATCATCGCCGGCAACACCGTGTACGGCACCAAGAAAAAGCACGGGATCATCGTCTCCCGTGAGGTCAACGACAGCTGGATCATCAACAACAAGAGCTACGACAACAAGCTCTCGGGGGTGGTGATCGACCGTAACAGCGTCAACAACCTGATCGCCTACAACGAGATCTACCGCAACCACACCGACGGCATCACCCTGTACGAGAGCGGCGACAACCTGATCTGGGGCAACAAGCTGATCAACAATCGCCGCCACGGCATCCGCGTGCGCAACAGCGTGAACATCCGCCTGTACGAGAACGTCGCCATGGCCAACGGCCTGGTGGGCGTATACGGCCACATCAAGGACCTGTCCGACACCGACCGCGACATTGCCCTCGACCCGTTCGATACCAAGGTGTCGCTGATCGTGGTCGGCGGCGAGCTGGCGGCCAACGGTTCAGGTCCGCTGTCGATCGATTCGCCGCTGTCGGTGGAGCTGTACAAGGTGTCGATGCTGATGCCGCGCAAGGCCAACGGCATCAGCTTCAACGGCGTGCTGGGCGAGCGCCAGGACGAAATCCTCGACCTGCTGGTGCGCCAGCAGAAGGCCGTGCTGATCGACCCGGTCGAACGCCAGACCGAAATGATCGACTAAGGAAGCCCAGACCATGACTCCACACCTGATGAAACTGCTGGGCCTGTCCGCCGCCCTCCTGGCCATCAGCCAGGGCGTGCGCGCCGAAGACGTCCAGGCACCGACCTTCAGCGCCGAACCTTGCTGCCAGCTGTGCCCCGAGGCCCACGATGCCAGCCGCTACACCACGCGCTACCAGCAGAACTTCACCACCCTGGTGCAAGCCCAGGGCGACTGGCTGTTCCGTACCCGTGAGGACCTGCGCACCGAGTTCGACACCACCCCGGGTGGCTACAAGCGCCTGCAGCAGGTGCACGACGCGTTCAAGAAGCGTGGCGTCGAGCTGGTGGTGGTGTACCAGCCGACCCGTGGCCTGGTGAACCGCAACATGCTCAACCCCGAAGAGAAGGCCGCCTTCGACTACCAGAAGGCCCTGCGCAACTACCAGGCCATGCTCCAGCGCTTCAGCAAAATGGGCTACAACGTGCCCGACCTGTCGCCGCTGACCAACGAGCAACTGGCCGCCGCCGACCAGGGCAAGGACTTCTACTTCCGCGGCGACCAGCACTGGACGCCCTACGGCGCCGAGCGCGCGGCGAAGATCGTGGCCGACACCGTGCACAAGATGCCGGCTTTCGAAGGCATCCCGCGCAAGGAATTCGAGACCAAAAAATCCGGGCGCATGGGCAAGACCGGCACCCTGCACAACGTCGCCGGCCAGCTGTGCGGCACGAGCTATGCGGTGCAGTACATGGACCAGTTCGCCACCGAACCGAAGGGCGCCGCCGGCGGCGACGACCTGTTCGGCGATTCGGGCAACGCGCAGATCACCCTGGTGGGCACCAGCCACAGCGGCAAGAACTACAACTTCTCGGGCTTCCTCGAGCAGTACATCGGCGCCGATGTGCTCAATGTCGCCTTCCCCGGCGGCGGCCTGGAAGGCTCGATGATCCAGTACCTGGGCAGCGAGGAGTTCCAGAACAACCCGCCGAAGATCCTGGTGTGGGAGTTCTCGCCGCTGTACCGCCTCGACCAGGAAACCATCTGGCGGCAGATCCTCGGCCTGCTCGACGACGGCTGTGACGACCGCCCGGCACAGATGAGCGCCAGCGCCACCCTCAAGCCCGGCAAGAACGAGCTGATGGTCAACGGCAAGAACGGCGTGATCAAGGACCTGGTCAACCGCAACCACCAGCTCGACATCAAGTTCGAGGACACCTCGGTGAAGGTGCTGCAGGCCACCCTGTGGTACCTCAACGGCCGCCACGAGGACATCAAGATCGAGAAGCCCGAGACCTCCGACACCGACGGGCGCTTCGTCTTCCAGATGCGCGAGGACGAAGACTGGGCAGGCCAGAACCTGCTCGCCCTGGAGGTCCAAGGGCCAGAAAGCGGTACGCAGAAAGTCGAAGCCAAACTCTGCAAACGCAACAACTTCGCCAGCCCCGCGCAGCACACCGCGCAAGCTGGCCAGTGAGGCGACCATGACCACCATAAGCAGCAAGACCGCACCCGCCCTGCTCGCCCTCGCCCTGTTCGGCGGCGCGGCGCAGGCCGCGCTGGTGCCGCCCCAGGGTTACTACGAGGGCATCGACAAGCTCAAGACCGGCGACGGCAATTTCCGCTGCGAAGCCGCGCCCAAGCCTTATACCGGCGCGCTGCAGTTCCGCAGCAAGTACGAAGGTTCGGACAAGGCCCGGGCGACGCTCAATGTCGCCTCGGAAAAAGCCTTCCGCAAATCCACCGAGGACATCACCACCCTCGAGAAAGGCGTCAGCAAGATGGTCGGCCAGTACATGCGCGATGGCCGCCCGGCGCAACTGGACTGCGCCCTGACCTGGCTCGACACCTGGGCACGCGCCGATGCATTGATGTCCACCGATTACAACCATACCGGCAAATCCATGCGCAAATGGGCCCTGGGCAGCATGAGCGGCTCGTGGCTGCGCCTGAAGTTCTCCAACTCGCAGCCACTGGCGGCGCACCGCGCCGAAGCCGAGCAGATCGAGAAATGGTTCGTGCGCCTGGCGCGCCAGACCGTGCGCGACTGGAGCGACCTGCCGCTGGAGAAGATCAACAACCACAGCTACTGGGCGGCCTGGTCGGTGATGGCCACCGCCGTGGCCACCGACCAGCAAGAGCTGTTCGACTGGGCGGTGAAGGAATACAAGGTCGGCGTCAACCAGGTCGACGAGCAGGGCTTCCTGCCCAACGAGGTCAAGCGCAAGCAACGCGCCCTGGCCTACCACAACTACGCCCTGCCGCCGCTGGCGATGATCGCCAGCTTCGCCCAGGCCAACGGCGTGGACCTGCGCAAGGAAAACAACTTCGCCTTGCAACGGCTTGGCGAAGGCGTGCTGGCCGGCGCCCGCGACCCTGTTCATTTCAACACCCGCGCCGGCGTGAAGCAGGACCTCAAGGACCTGAAGATCGACAGCAAGTACGCCTGGCTCGAGCCGTGGTGCGCGCTGTACCAGTGCGTCGGCGACACCCTAGAGCGCAAGCATGACATGCAGCCGTTCAACAGCTTCCGGCTGGGTGGCGATGTGACGCGAGTCTATGACCCAAAAGCCGAAATGAAGCAGTAAGTCGTTGGGAGCGGGCTTGCCCCGCGATGAGGCCCGAATGGGCAATGGTGTTGGCCCTGCTGACGCCATCGCGGGGCAAGTCGCATCGGCGAACCGCCGCTCCCACAGAGGTATAGGTTTCCCCTGCATTTTCGTGGGGGGTTTGGGGGGCGCTGTGCCCCAGGTGCTGTGCATAACTAGGAGAACCGGGATGGTCTTCTCGTCCAACGTGTTCCTGTTCCTGTTCCTGCCGGTTTTCCTCGGCTTGTACTACGTGAGCGGGAATCGCTATCGCAACCTGCTGTTGCTGGTTGCCAGCTACATCTTCTACGCCTGGTGGCGGGTGGACTTCCTCGCCCTGTTCGCCGGGGTCACCCTGTGGAACTACTGGATCGGCCTGAAAGTCGGCGCCGCCGGCGTGCGCACCAAGCCCGCGCAGCGCTGGCTGTTGCTCGGCGTGGGCGTCGACCTGTGCATCCTCGGCTACTTCAAGTACGCCAACTTCGGCGTCGACAGCCTCAATGCGATCATGACCTCGATGGGGCTGGAGCCATTCATCCTCACCCATGTGCTGCTGCCGATCGGCATCTCGTTCTACATCTTCGAGTCGATCAGCTACATCATCGACGTGTACCGCGGCGACACCCCGGCCACGCGCAACCTGATCGACTTCGCGGCCTTCGTGGCGATCTTCCCGCACCTTATCGCCGGCCCCGTGCTGCGCTTCAAGGACCTGGTCGACCAGTTCAACAACCGCACCCATACCCTGGACAAGTTCTCTGAAGGCTGCACCCGCTTCATGCAGGGCTTCATCAAGAAGGTGTTCATCGCCGACACCCTGGCGGTGGTCGCCGACCACTGCTTCGCCCTGCAGAACCCCACCACAGGTGATGCCTGGCTCGGCGCCCTGGCCTACACCGCGCAGCTGTACTTCGACTTCTCCGGCTATAGCGACATGGCCATCGGCCTGGGCCTGATGATGGGCTTCCGCTTCATGGAAAACTTCAAGCAGCCCTACATCAGCCAGTCGATCACCGAGTTCTGGCGGCGCTGGCACATCAGCCTGTCGACCTGGCTGCGCGACTACCTGTACATCACCCTGGGCGGCAACCGCAAAGGCACCTTCAACACCTACCGCAACCTGTTCCTGACCATGCTGCTGGGCGGGCTGTGGCACGGCGCCAACTTCACCTACATCATCTGGGGCGCCTGGCACGGCCTGTGGCTGGCCATCGAGCGCGCGCTGGGGCTGGACACCAACCCGCAGCGGTTCAACCCGGTGAAATGGGCCTTCACCTTCCTGCTGGTGGTGGTCGGCTGGGTAATCTTCCGCGCCGAGAACCTGCACGTGGCCGCCCGCATGTACGGCGCCATGTTCAGCTTCGGCGACTGGCAGCTGTCGGAAATCAACAGCGCCCAGCTAACAGGCCTGCAGGTCGCGACGCTGGTCGTCGCCTACCTCACCCTGGCGTTCTTCGGCCTGCGCGACTTCTACCGCAATGCCGCGCCGAAACAAGCTCCGCGCACCCCGGTGCAGGTCAATGCCGATGGTTCCCTGGGCCTGGACTGGACCCGGGTCATGACCCGCGCCCTGGTCCTGCTGCTGTTCGCCGCCTCGGTACTCAAGCTCTCGGCGCAGAGCTACTCCCCGTTCCTGTACTTCCAGTTCTGAGGCCTGAATCATGAACCGGACACTTCGCATCACCTATTCATTGACGTTCATGGGCCTGCTCGTCGGGCTGGGCGCATGGTCGGTCGGCGGGCTGGAAAGCTTCAACCGCACCGGGCAGATGACCCTGCTCGACGGCAAGCTGGCCAAGGCCGCCGAAACCCACTACGACGAGCAGTTCCCGATCAAGCGCGTCGGCACCAACCTGTGGGCCGCGCTGGACTTCAAGCTGTTCAACGAAGGCCGCCCTGGCGTGGTGCTGGGCCGCGACCAGTGGCTGTTCACCGACGAGGAATTCAACCCCACCGTCGGCGCGCAGCAACAAATGCAGGACAACCTGGCGCTGGTGCGCGGGGTGCGTGACACACTGCAACGCCAGGGCGTGCAACTGGTGCTGGCGATCGTCCCGGCCAAGGCCCGCCTATATTCCGAATACATCGGCAAAGAGACACCGGCCAGCCTGCACGACGACCTGTTCAACCAGTTCCACGCCCAGGCGCGCCAGGCCAATGTGTTCGCCCCTGACCTGCTGGCGCCGCTGGAGCAGGCCAAGGCCCGCGGCCAGGTGTTCCTGCGTACCGACACCCATTGGACGCCGATGGGCGCCGAAGTGGTCGCGCAATCGCTGGCCGAAGCCGTCGACCGCCAGCACCTGCTCACCGGCGAGCCACAGGCGTACATCACCGAGGCCGGCGCCAGCGCGCCGTACAAGGGCGACCTGACCAACTTCCTGCCGCTGGATCCGCTGTTCAGCAACCTGCTGCCCAGCCCCGACACCCTGCAACAACGCAAGACCCATCCGGTGCAGGCCGAGGGCGCCGAGGGTGGCGACGCGCTGTTCGACGACAGCCGCATCCCGGTGGCGCTGGTAGGCACCAGCTACAGCGCCAACCCGCACTGGAACTTCCTCGGCGCCCTGCAGCAGGCCCTGCGCAGCGACGTCGCCAACTACGCCGAAGACGGCCACGGGCCGTTGCTGCCGATGCTCAAGTACCTGCAAAGCGACGCTTTCAAAAATGCCCCGCCACAGGTCGTGGTGTGGGAATTCCCTGAACGGTATCTGCCAATGAAGAACGACCTCAGCGCCTTCGATCCGCAGTGGATCGCACAGCTGAAGAACTCCCGCAAATCCGAAGAAAACCTGGCCCTGTCGTCCAACCGGACGGACCACTGAAGATAGAGAGGAACACGCACATGACCACCAAGACTTCCATTGCCAAAGCCCTAACCCTCGCCGCCGGCCTGTCCCTGGCCTCGATGCAGGCCTTCGCTGGCGCCGATGCCGCCCTCTATGGCCCGAGCGCGCCGAAGGGCTCGACCTTCGTGCGCCTGTACAACGCCGCCAGCAGCCCCACCGCCGCCAGCGTCGGCAACACCCAGATCAAGCAGGTCGGCGCCCAGGCCAGCAGCGACTTCAGCTTCCTGCCCGGCGGCGACTACACCGCCCAGGTCGGCGGCAAGAGCGTGCCGGTCAAGCTGGCCGCCGACAAGTACTACACCCTGGTCAACAACAATGGCGGCAACCCGCAGCTGATCGAGGAGCCACCATTCAAGAACAAGCAGAAGGCCCTGGTGCGGGTGCAGAACCTCAGCGACCAGTCGCTGAGCCTGAAGACCGCCGACGGCAAGACCGAGGTGGTCCAGCCAGTGGCGGCCAAGGGCCGTGGCGAACGTGAAATCAACCCGGTCAAGGTCAACCTTGCCCTGTATGCAGGCGACAAGAAAGTCGGCGACGTCAAGCCCGTCGCCCTGGAGCGCGGCGAAGCGGCCGTGCTGTATGTCACCGGTTCCGGCAACAGCCTGTCGCCGGTGTGGGTAACTCGCCCCGTGGCTAGCAACTGATCCCCCTGCCTCTAAACGACTATTGGAGAAACATGATGATCCCGGTAATTCTTTCTGGTGGTAGCGGTTCGCGTCTGTGGCCTCTGTCGCGCAAGCAGTTCCCCAAGCAGTTCCTGGCGCTGACCGGCGAACACACCCTGTTCCAGCAGACCATCGAACGCCTGGTGTTCGATGGCATGGACACCCCGATCGTGGTCTGCAACAAGGACCACAAGTTCATCGTCCAGGAGCAGTTGGCAGCGCTGAAGCTGGAAACCCAGGCCATCCTCATGGAGCCGTTCGGCCGCAACACCGCGCCGGCGGTGGCCATGACCGCGATGAAACTGGTCAACGAAGGCCGTGACGAGCTGATGCTGGTGCTCCCGGCCGACCACGTGATCGAGGACCAGAAGGCCCTGCAGCGCGCCCTGGCACTGGCCACCGTGGCCGCCGAGCGCGGCGAGATGGTGCTGTTCGGGGTGCCGGCGACCAAGCCCGAGACTGGCTACGGCTACATCCGTTCCAGCCAGGATTCGCTGCTGCCCGAGGGCGTGGCGCGGGTCGCCCAGTTCGTCGAGAAACCCGACGAGAAACGCGCCAACGAGTTCGTCCGCGCCGGCGGCTACTTCTGGAACAGCGGCATGTTCCTGTTCCGCGCCAGCCGTTTCCTGGAAGAGCTGAAAAAGCACGATCCGGACATCTACGACACCTGCCTGCTGGCCCTGGAGCGCAGCGACGAAGACGCCGATGTGCTGAGCATCGACGAAGCCACCTTCGCCTGCTGCCCGGACAACTCCATCGACTACGCGGTGATGGAGAAGACCCAGCGCGCCTGCGTGGTGCCGCTGTCGGCCGGCTGGAGCGACGTGGGCTGCTGGTCGTCGCTGTGGGACGTGCACGAGAAGGACGACAACGGCAACGTCACCAAGGGCGACGTGGTGGTGCAGGACAGCCACAACTGCATGATCCACGGCAATGGCAAGCTGGTGTCGGTGATTGGCCTTGAGAACATCGTGGTGGTCGAGACCAAGGACGCCATGATGATCGCCCACAAGGACAAGGTCCAAGGCGTCAAGCAGCTGGTCAACACCCTCGACGCCCAGGGCCGGACCGAGACCCAGAATCACCTCGAGGTCTACCGCCCGTGGGGCTCGTACGACTCGGTGGACATGGGCGGGCGCTTCCAGGTCAAGCACATCACCGTCAAGCCCGGCGCCAGCCTGTCGCTGCAGATGCACCACCACCGCGCCGAGCACTGGATCGTGGTGTCCGGCACCGCCGAGGTGACCTGCGACGAGAACGTGTTCCTGCTGACCGAGAACCAGTCCACCTATATTCCCATCGCCTCGGTGCACCGCCTGCGCAACCCGGGCAAGATCCCGCTGGAGATCATCGAGGTGCAGTCCGGCAGCTACCTGGGCGAGGATGACATCGAGCGCTTCGAGGATGTGTATGGGCGAACTTCCACGCCGGTGGAGCGTGGGGTTTCGGTGAAGACCATCGCGCAATAAGCCTGGGGCACCTTCGCGGGGCAAGCTCGCTTCCACGCAGTTTTCCGGCGTGGGAGCGGGCTTGCCCCGCGATTGCGTTTTGGAGGCCTGCCCAATTTGCGGCTAGGATGGTCGAACCCCCGCCACCAAGGCCTGCACTCCCATGATCATCGGCGCCCTGCTCATCCTCACCTGGCTGGTCCTGCTGCTGCGCTATCCCGCCAAGGCCTTGCCGATTTCCCTGGCCGCCGTGTGCGGCCTGGGTCTGGTAGCACTAGGCGTGGTCTGGCAGGACACTCGAGAGGCCTCGCAGCTGGCCCGCCTGGACATTCGCCTGAGCTATGCCCCCGACCAGTGCCCCGCCGACCGCGCCCTGCAAGTACGGATGAAGAACGGCAACAAGGTGCCGCTCACCGAGCTGCGCTGGCGCGTGGCCGCCTATGCCCCCGGCGATACCGTGAACCTTGCCGAGAATACCTATGCAGCACCCCGCTACCGTGGTCCCGGCGAATTGCAGCCGGGCGTCGAGTGGAGCGACTGCCTGCCCTTGCCGCCGCTGCGCTCGGGGTATCGGCCGCAGACCCTGGAGTTTCGTGCCGAGCATCTGCAAGGTACATTCGCCAATTGATTCATTGCCTGTACCGGCCCTATCGCTGGCAAGCCAGCTCCCACAGGGGCTTCGGTGATCCCTGTGGGAGCTGGCTTGCCAGCGATAGGGCCGGGCAGGTATTACGACCCTCCCAGACCTAAGGCCTACCCCATGCCCACCGTCCTCATCACCGGTTGTTCCAGCGGCATCGGCCGCGCCCTGGCCGACGCCTTTCGCGATGCCGGCCACGAAGTCTGGGCCACCGCCCGCAAGCCCGACGACGTCGACGCCCTGCTCGCCGCCGGCTTTGCCGCACGGCAACTGGATGTGAATGACGGCGAGGCACTGACCCGCCTTGCCGACGAGCTGGAAGACCGCCACGGCGGCCTCGATATCCTCATCAACAACGCCGGCTACGGTGCCATGGGCCCGCTGCTCGACGGCGGTGTCGAGGCCATGCGCCAACAGTTCGAAACCAACGTCTTCGCCCTGGTCGGCGTAACCCGCGCGCTGTTCCCGCTGCTGCGCCGCTCCCGTGGGCTGGTGGTGAACATCGGCAGCGTCTCGGGCGTGCTGGTCACCCCGTTCGCCGGCGCGTACTGCGCGTCGAAGGCCGCCGTGCACGGTCTCACCGATGCCTTGCGCCTGGAATTGGCGCCGTTCGGTATCCGGGTGATGGAAGTGCAGCCGGGGGCGATCGCCTCGCAGTTCGCCAGCAACGCCCAGCAACAGGCCGAGCAGGTATTGGCGAGCGATTCCCCATGGTGGCCGTTGCGCGAACAGGTACAGGCCCGAGCGCGGGCGTCGCAGGACCGGCCGACCTCGGCGGCGGTGTTTGCCCAACGCCTGCTGGCCGCCACGCGCAAGTCGCCAGTGCCGGCGCTGGTGCGTATCGGCAATGGCAGCACGGCGCTGCCGTTGATGGCCCGGGTGCTGCCACAGAGGTTGCTGGATTGGGTACTGCGCAAACGCTTCGGTCTGTTGCGACCGCTCTGACGACACAAGGCATCGTGGGAGCTGGCTTGCCCCGCGATGCCTTTCAAACCTGATCGAACGCCTGCCAGCCGCCGCCCAGCGCCTTGTATAGCCCGACCAACGCCTGCGACACCGCCGCCGAGCTGTCGATCCACTGCTCTTCGCTGGCCAGCAGCGCACCCTGCACCGTCAGCACGTTGAGAAAGTCCACCGCCCCTTCCACATACTGGCGCTGCGCGGTCTCCAGGGCGATGCGGTTCTGCCGCACCGCCTCGGCCAGGTGATCACGGCGCAGCTGGCTGGCGTTGTACAGGCGCAGCACGTCGTCGATCTCGTGCCAGGCACCGAGCACCACCTTGCGGTAGTTCAGCGCCGCCTCCTGCTGCTGCGCCTCGCGCAGCTCCAGGGTGCCCTTGAGCCGCCCGCCCTCGAAGATCGGCAGCGACAGTTGCGGGCCGAAGGCGAACCGGCGCGAATCCCAACCACCGAAATCGGACAGTTGCATGGCCTGGAAACCGACACTCCCGGACAAGCGGATGCTCGGGTAGAAGTCCGCCTTGGCCACGCCGATGCTGGCGGTGGCGGCATGCAGGCGGGCCTCGGCCTGGCGAATGTCCGGCCGGCGCTCGGCCAGCTCCGAAGGCACGCCGATGGCGAAACGCTGCTGGGGCGCGGGCAGCTCGCCGCCTTGCAGCAGCTCACGCTGCAGGCTGCGTGGCGGTTCGGCGGCGAGCAGGCCGAGGGCGTTGATCAGGTCGTCGCGACGGGCTTCCAAGGTCGGCAGGCGCGCCTCGATCGAGGCCACCTGGGCGCTGGCTTGGGCCACGTCGAGGCGGGTGGCTACCCCTTCCGCCTGGCGGCCTTCGGACAACTTCAGGCTGTGGCGGGCAACCTTGAGGTTGTCCTGGGTAATGTCCAGGGTGTGCTGCACGGCACGCAACTGGATGTAGTTGCCGGCGGTTTCCGCAAGCAAGGCCAGCAGCACGCCCCGGCGATCGTTCTCCGCCACCTCGACGCTCGCGTCGGCGGCCTCGACCTGGCGGCGTACACGCCCCCACAGGTCCAGTTCCCAGCCGGCCACCAGGTCGCCTTGCCAGAGGTTGTACGCCGACTTGCCAGACTTGCCGGACGGGTCGTTCAGCCCCTCGGCGCTGTTGCGCGCACGGCTGTACCCGGCGTTCACGTCCACCGCCGGCAGCTCGTCCGCCGCCACGCTGCTGCGCAGGGCGCGGCTTTGCAGCAGGCGGGCACTGGCCATGCGCAGGTCGAGGTTGCGCTCTGTGACCTTCTGGATCAGCGCGCTCAGGCGCGGGTCGTGGAAGCTGTCCCACCAACGCAGTTCCAGCGGTTCGGCCACCGGCTGGCTGGACGCGGCAGCGCCTTGCAGCTCGGCCCAGTCCTTGGGCGCCTCGCTGTCCGGACGGTGGAAGTCCGGGCCGAGGGTGCAGCCGGCCAGCAGCATGGCCAGCAACAGAGGGCTCAGGCGTCTCATCGCGCAGTCACCTCTTTGCCGGCGAGCGTGTCGCCGTGGGTATCAATGGTCGCTTCCACCGACATGCCCACGCGCAGGCGCGCCAACAGCGGCTGGCCGTCATCGAAGACGATCTTCACCGGAATACGCTGCACCACCTTGGTGAAGTTGCCGGTGGCATTGTCCGGTTTCACGGCGGCGAAGGTCACCCCAGTGGCCGGGGCGATGCTCTCGACACGGCCGTGGAGTTGTTCGCCGGAGAAGGTATCGACACTGATACTGACCGGTTGCCCCGGTTGCACATGGGTCAGTTGGGTCTCCTGGAAGTTGCCGACGATATAGGCGCGCTCCAGCGGCACCACCGACAGCAGCCGCGCCCCCGGATTGACGTAGGCGCCGATGCGCAGGGCGCGCTCGCCGACCATGCCGTCGACCGGCGCGGTGATACGGGTGTAGGACAGGTCCAGGCGGGCTTTTTCCAGCCCGGCTTCGGCACGCTTGAGCTGGCCATCGGCGCTGGCCACCTGGGCGCTGAGGATGTCCACCTGCTTGCGCGTGGCCAGCAGCGCCGCCTGGCTGTTGGCCAACCGCGCACGGGCCTGGTCGACGCCGCTGCGCGCCTGCTGGGCATTCTGCACGGTGCCGGCGCCCTGCTCGGCCAGGCGGCTGTAGCGGGTCACCTCGTGGTCGGCGAAGGCCGCCTCGGCCTGGGCTGCCTTTACCGCCGCCTCGGCCTGGGCGATCAACGAGGCCTGGCGCTCGAGCGTGGCGCGGGCATCCAGGCTCTGCGCCCTGGCCACCAACAGTTGCGCCTGGGCGGCGTCGAGCGCGGCCTGGTAGTCGCGCGGATCGATGGTCGCCAGCAACTGGCCGGCACTCACCTGCTGGTTGTCCTCCACCAGCACCTCCTTGATGAAGCCCGCCACCTTGGGCGCCACCACTGTGTAGTCGGCAGTCACGTAGGCGTCGTTGGTGCGCTGGCGATGATCGCTGCCGAACATCCAGGGGCCGACCAGGGCGGCGAGCACGGCCACGGCGAGTGCCGAGCCGATGAAGAGCGTCTTGCGGTTGTTGGTCATCTTTCTATCTCGAATTCAGCCCCGGCTTCAGGCCACCGCACGCGGTGGGAAGATCCGGGTAGGCACGAAGGGGATCAGGCAGATCATGGCGACGGCGATACCCGCCATCACCAGGTACAGGTCGGCCGAGGTCAGCACCAGGGCCTGTTCATGGATGCGCTTGGCCAGGCCAGCGGCGTTGTCGTCGATCAGCGGCGCGTTGCCCAGGCTGTCGACCAGGTGGTTGGAATGAAAATGCCGGCGCAGGGTGCCAAGGGCATCGAGCAGGCCGCCGGCGATCACCGCCGACAGCCCTTTGATCGTGTTGAACCAGGCGGAGGCGAACGGGCCTTCCTGCGGGGTCATGCCATTGGTGGAGAGCATCAGCAGGGGCAGCACCGCCATCGGCTGGCCGAACACCTGCAGCAGGTAGAAGGGATAGAAGTCGCCGCGAATCCACTGCGAGGTCAGCAGGCTGCTACCCACGCACGATGCCGCCAGCATCGCCAGACCCGCCGCCAGCACCCAACGGCAGTCCACCGCGCGGATGTTGCACAGCGCTGCGGTGAGCGGCAGGGCGAGCAGCTGCGGCATGGCCACCAGCATCATCAGCGGGCTGGTCTGCGCCGGGCGGTAGCCCTGGATCTGCGCCAGGTACGCCGAAGGAATGCTGCCCACACCGGAGAACACAACCAGTACACCGGCCAGGGTCACCAGGGCGAAGCTCAGGTTGCGCCGCGAGAGCATGCGCAACTGGAAGAACGGCAATGGCTCGGACCACTCGTTGTACATGAACAGCACCAGTAACAGCACACCGCCACCGAGCAGCCAGCAGATCAGCGGCGAATCAAACCATCCCCAGCGGTCGCCCAGCGACAGGCCGAGGACGATGCAACTGATCGCCGGCAAGCCAAGCAACACCCCACGCCAGTCCAGTTGCCTGAAGCGCTCCAGGCGCAGCGGATCCTGGGGCAGGCCCCAGCCGACGCAGGCGATTGCCAGCAGCGACGGCAGGATGATCTGCCAGAACGCCCACTGCCAGCCGACGTACTCGGTCCACAGGCCAGCCAGCGGCGTGCCGAGGTTCGGCCCGAAGGTGGCGGTCAGGGCATAGCAGGCCAAGCCATAGACCTTGATGCCCGGCGGCAGGAAGCGCAGCGCCACGCTCATCAGCATCGGCGGCAAGGCGCCCGAGGCGAAGCCCTGCAGCACACGCAGCAACATCAGGCTGTGCAGGTTGGGGGCGAAGGGTTGGATCAGGCCGAGCACGGCAAAGACGCCAACGGCGGTCATGGTGAAGCGGCGCAGCGAGAAGGTGGTGGCCAGCCACGGCGCGAAGGCCATGGCCGAGACCGAAGCGGCGCTGTAAACCGCCAGCAGCCAGGCGCCTTCGTCGGCACCGATGCCCATGGCGCCACGGATGTCGCTCAGGGAAATCTTGGTCACCGCCTCGTTGAGCCCGGCGCACAGCACCGCCAGCAATACGCCGAACAGCCCGACCACCACCCGCAGGCCGAACGCCGTCTGCGCGGGGGCGGCCGGCGCAGGGGCGGCCGCCAGCGCGGCGGAAGGCGCGGTCAGGGAACTCATGGATAGACATCTCCAGCAACATTTTAAGGGCTGGGTGAAGTCTAAGAAGGTCGAATACTGACGAAAACTGACTTGTTGGCAGCTTTATGTTGCGTCAGACGCAATCCAGATTGATTTGCCGGCTATGGAACGCAAAACATTGCCCATCAAGGATCGATGCTGCCGCAAGCCTTCAGCGTCTGCCGCAACCAGCGGTGCGCCGGGTCATTGTCGAAGCGCGGATGCCAGGCCTGCATCACGTTGACCTTTTCCAGCGGCACCGGGATCTCGAACGAACGCAACGGCAGCTTCAAGCGCTGCACACTGTTGAGGATGTTGGCCGGTATCGGCAGGATCAGGTCCGAATCCGGCAGCGAGAACATCGCCGAATGGAAGCTGGTGGTGATCAGCGCCACTCGCCGCTCCACCTTGCAGTTGGCCAGCGACACGTCGATCGGCCCGTTGGCCCGCCCCCGCCGGGACACGCTGATCTGCGGGTAGGCAGCAAAACGCTCGGGGGTGATCGGAGCATCGAAGATCGGGTGATCCTCACGGGCCAGGCCGACGAAGTAGGTGTTGAACAGGCTCTGCACCTTGATCTCCGGCCCCAGTTCGATGGCCGAGCTGATGATCAGGTCGATCTGTCCGTTGCGCAGCACCGCATCGTCATCGCCACTGCCCTCGGGCACGAAACGCAGCACCGTGCGCGGCGCCTGGGCCAGCATCATGCGCAGCAACTGTGCGCCATACAGGGCAATGAACAGGTCGTTGGTGCGGATGTTGAAAGCGCGGTCGAGGTTGGCCAGGTCCACGGCATCGCGGCTGCGAAACACCAGGCCAGCCTGCTCCACCAAGCCATGCACCTGTTCGCGCAGGGCCAACGCTCGCGGTGTCGGCACCAGGCCACGGCCGGCACGCACCAGGATCGGATCGCCCATGGCCTCGCGGATTCGCCCGAGGGTCCGGCTCATCGCCGCCGGGCTCAGGTTCATGCGCTGGGCGGCACCGACCACGCTGCCTTCGTCGAGCAGCACATCGAGGGCGACGAGCAGGTTCATGTCCGGGAGTTGCATGGCCGTTTTCCGTGACAGCTGTGGGAAACGCGATGGTAACAGGTTGGCCGATTGCGTCTGACGCAATGGCGCCGTGCGTGGGGGACCATTTATCCGTAGAGGTCAATGAATCGACAATGGTGTGGCCTCACCGTTGGCAAGCCGCGGCGGCGAACCGCAGTGCCTGCAGGCAGCGCATCTCCCTGCGGGCACCGCGGTTCGCCGTTGCGACTTGCCGGCGATGAGCGCAGCACTGCCATCCATTCTCCAAAGGATTGCCCATGCCCCATCCGGTTCTGATCGCCATCGACGCCTCCCCGGCAGCCGCCAGCCTGCTCACCCTCGCCCAGCGCTACTGCCGCCCCGGCGAGCACACCCTGCATGTGCTGCTGGCCATCGACTCGACCTTCGCCGTGCACGACCACCGCACGGTCTACACCGAAGATGAGTTGGAGGAATACCCCGCCGCCTGCGACGAACAGCAACAGGCCGAGCACGCCGTGAACACCGCCGTGAGCATGCTGCGCGACGCCGGCTTCGACAGCCTGGGCTGCATGGTCGCCGGCCAGCCGGTGGAGGCGATCATCGCCAAGGCCCGGGAGCTGGAGTGCGAACTGGTCATCATCGGCCACCGCCACCTGTCACGGCTAGGCAGGCTGCTCGATCCGTCGATCAGCGCCAAGGTGATCGATCGGATACAGATACCGGTTCTGGTAGGCGTGCCGACTGAAGTTGGCTGAAGCCCCGCGATAGACTTAGCCCCGCGCTGACGTACTCGGATCAGCCCTCGCTCGGCTTGACCACTACCGTACAGGTCGTCCCCGCCGCCAGCAGGAACCCTTCCGGCACTTCATCGATATGGATCCGCACCGGCACCCGCTGCGCCAGGCGCACCCAGTTGAAGGTCGGGTTCACATCGGCGATCAGCTCGCGGCTCTGCGGGTTGTCGCGGTCGTAGATCCCCCGGGCGATGCTCTCCACATGCCCTTTGATGCGCTCGCCGCTCATCATCTGCAGTTCGGCCACATCGCCTACCTTGACGTGGGGCAGCTTGGTTTCCTCGAAGAAGCCGTATACCCAGAACGACTGCTCATCCACCACCGCCATCACTGCCTCGCCAGTGCGGGCGTAATCGCCCTTGTGGATGTTCAGGTTGGTCACATAGCCATCGACGGTGGCAACGATCTGCGTGCGCTTGAGGTCCAGTTCGGCGGCGGCCAGCTGGGCCTGGGCGTGCTGGTAGTCGGCCAGGGCGGAGCTGGCGATATTGCTGGCGTCATCGCGGTTCTCTTTCGAGATCACCAGGTTGTCCATGTCGGCGCGGCGCCTGGCGTTGACCTTGCGCATTTCCCAGGTGGCCTTGCGCGAGGCCACCAGCGCCTTGGCCTGCTCCACCGCCAACTGGTAGTGCTCGGGGTCGATGCGGATCAGCACGTCGCCCTTCTTCACCCGCTGGTTGTCCTTGACCGGTACGTCCACCACATAGCCTGGCACATCGGCGGCAACGTTGATGATATCGGCGCGCACCCGGCCGTCGCGGGTCCACGGCGTGGTCATGTAGTGCAGCCACAACTGGCGACCGATCACCACGGCAGCGGTCAGCACCAGGAGGGTGGCGATCAGGCTGAAGAACTTTTTCATTGCAGGATTCTCACCAGTAGAGCGACAGCGCCAGGGCGCCGAAAAGGCAAACGAACAGGCTCAGGCGCAGCAGCGCCGGGTGCCAGAAGAAGCGATAGCCATCATGGCTGGCGATGAACCGGTCCAGGCCCCAGGCCAGGCCCAGGGCGAACAGGAACATCAAGGTCATGGTGGGCATGTACACGCCATGGAAGGCGATCTCGCGGGGCATGGTTTCAGGGAGCATCGTGCGATCCTTTCGCCGGAGCCAGCGGCGACTGTGGGTCGAGCAGGGAGGAACGGATGAAGTGCAGGTAGCTCTGCGCCCGACGCAACACCGAGGTGTCGAAGTGCCGGGCGAAAGGTTCGTCGGTAGCCTGCACGCGGCTGATGGCATGGTCCACCGCCACCAGGGCGCGTTCGTGGTTGCTGGCGCTGGGTTGCAGGAACAACCGCGCCAGGGCCCGGCCCATGACGCGGATGGCCTGGCGCCACGGCTGCGACTCGGCGTAGGCCGGGTGCACCGGGGCGCGGGCCTGCTCCTTGCGCAGCTCGATGATGGCGTGGCCGATCTCCAGCACCGTGAACATCCAGCCCATCAGCTGGCTCTGCACCTGCGGCTTGCCGGCGGCCAGGCCGTAGGCCTGGTGCAGCAGGTCGCGGGTACGGCTTTCGAAGGCCGAGCCCAGGCCGCGCAGGCGCCCGCCGATGGCGAACAGCACCTGCTCACGCAGCTCCTGCTCCAGGCGGCTCCACAGCCAGCGGCTGTTGGGCGGCAGGATGATCGCCCCGGCTGCGGCGCAGACGAACATGCCGATGACCATGCCGATGTAGTCGTTGATGAAGGTGTAGGGGTCGTAGATCGTCAGGTTGTTCGGCACCGAGCCGATGGCAAAGAACACCAGCAGGCCCAGGCCGTAACCGGCATAGGCCGGGCGCGAGGCGAGGAATGCGCCGAGCACGAACACCGGCGCCAGGACCATACACAGCAACGCGAAACCGTCGATCCAGGGGAACACGAAGAACGTCTCGAAGAAACCGACGAAGGCACCGATCGCCGTGCCGCAGGCCATTTGGAACGCCATGCGCTTGGGGTTCGGCGATGCCGCCGAAAGGCCCACGGTGACCGTGGCGATCAGGGTCATCATGCCGCCACTGGGCCAGTCGCTGAGCAGCCAGTAGCTGCCCAGCAGCAACAGCACCGCCGAGGCGCGCACCCCAGCGGCGAGCGATACCAGCCAGCTGGTCTGGGCCACATAAGGTTCGTCCCACTGTTCGCGTTCGTGCTTGTGCACGGCCAGCGAGGCGTGGGTCTCGGCGTAGCTGTACATCTCGTCGACGAAGCGGTACAGCAGCTCGAAGGCGGTATGAAAATCGAGCAGGTCAGACTCGCTGGGGTTGGTCTGCAGATACTCGGCGCGCAGACCACGCACCTGGGCCTGCAGGCCTTCCTTGTAGGTGCCCAGCTCCAAGGCCAGGCGCAAGGCGTCGGCGTCGGTCAGCGCCCGGCCGACATAGGGCTGCAGCAGCTCGGCCAGGGTGGCCAGCCCGGGCTCGATGGCGCCGACGATCTGCAGCGGGCCACGGGCGCGCAGGCGCTCGAGCAACCGGTGCAGGGCGTTGAAACGCGTGGTGATGGCCATGAATTCGCTGTTCATCCGCACCAGCCGGCCGGAGCGGCGGCGCATGTGCGGGTCTTCGAAGGCGGTGACGTTACGCAGGCTCTCCAGGCCCACCGCCTCGGCAACGAAGCGCACGTTGCTGGTCTCGAAACGGTCGCGCTGGCTGTCGCCGCGCAGGGCCTCGACCACCACCCCGGCGAACACGCCAAAGCGCTGGTACAGGGCGTTGCGCATGGCGGCACTGGCCGACTGCGGCAGGATCGCGGCGCTGACGAAGGTCGAAACGAGAATCCCCAGGGCGATCTCCAGCACCCGCCACACCGCCGCCATGAACGCCTGGTCGGGGTGCTGCAGCACCGGCAGGCCGATCATCGCCGCGGTGTAACCGGCCAGCACGAAACCATAGGCGCGGAAGGTCCGGTAGCGCATGGCGCCCGCCGAGCACAGGCCGACCCACAGGGCCAGGCTGGGCAGGAACAGCTCGGTGTTCTGCGGGAAGATCGCGATCAGCGCGACCATCATCGCCGAGCCGGCCAGGGTGCCGAGCACCCGGTAGAAACTCTTGGCGAACACATGGCCGCTCTGCGGCTGCATGACGATGAACACGGTGATCATCGCCGTGCGCGGCTGCGGCAGCTCCAGGCGCATGGCCAGCCACAGGGTGATGAAGGCGGCGGCCAGGACTTTGAAGATATAGACCCAGGTGACGCCGTCGGTACGCGCCCAGGCAAAGAACCCCCGGCGCCACTCCAGGCTCTGCAGCCAGCGCAAGGGCAAGCTCGATGTGCTCATTCGGCGTGGTCCGGCGTGTCGAAGATGGCCAGGGTGGCTGGTGTTTTCGGTGCGGCCTGGCGCTGTTGATCGGGCACATCCTTGCCCGCCTCCAGGCCGCCGCCCAGGGCAGTGACCAGTTCGGCATGGGCCACCAGGCGCGCGGCCTGCACTTGCTGCTGCACCTGCTGCTGGCGGAACAGCAAGGTCTGGGCATTCAGCACGTTGAGGTAATCGGTGAGCCCGCGCTGGAAGGCGACGGTGGCGATATCGTAGGTCTTCTGCGCGGCGGCCACGGATTCGGCGGCGAAGTGCGCCTGCTCCTTCATCGACTCGCGGCGGATCAGTTGGTCGGAGATGTTCTGCAACGCGCCGATCACCGTCTGGTTGTAGCGCGCCACGGCCACGTCATAGCCCGCCGAGGCCACGCCCAGTTGCGAGCGCAGGCGGCCACCATCGAAGATCGGCAGGCTGATGGCCGGCCCGACGTTGTAGTTGAACTTGCGCCCGGTGAGGAACTCCAGCGGGCCGCCCCCGGTGGCCATGAAGCCGAGGCCACCGACCAGGTCGACATTGGGGAAGAACCCGGCATGGGCCACGTCGATGCCACGGGCCTGGGCCGCCACCTGCCAGCGGCTGGCGACCACGTCGGGACGCTGGCCGACCAGTTCGGCGGGCAGGTTCGAGGGCAGTTTCAGCGGCGCAGCGAGGGTCAGGGTCGGGCGTTGCAGTTTCGCGCCCTCCCCCGGCCCCTTGCCGGCCAGGGCCGCCAGCTGGTTGCGAGTCAGGGCGATCTCTTCGTCGAGGCTATCGATCTGGCGGTGGGTTTCCGGCAGCGGCGCCTCGGCCTGGCTGACTTCGAAATGGGTACCGATGCCACCGTCGAGGCGACGCTTGGCCAGGGCGACGATCTGCTCCTGCTGCGCAAGCTCCGCCCGCACGATATCGCGCCGGGCGTAATGCAGACTGAGCTGGATGTAGGCGCGCACCACGTTGTTCTCCAGCTCCAGCTGGGCCTGGCGCGCCTCGGCGGCGCTCATGTGCGCCTGGTCCACGGCCTGCTCGCTGGCATTGCGCTCGCGGCCCCACAGGTCCAGGGCGTAGCTCAAGCCGATGGCGGCGTTGTTGTCCCAGGTGTTGGCGCCGGACAGCGCGCCGGGGCCGTAGAACTGATCCTCCGGCCAGTTGTGGCGCTTGAGGGTGGCGTTGCCGTTGGCCTGCAGCTTTTCCGCCGACTCGACCACGCCCGCCATGGCCTTGGCTTCGCGCACCCGCGCGGCGGCCATGGCCATGCTCGGGCTGCCGGCCAATGCCAGTGCGACCCAGTCGTTCAACTGCGCGTCGCCATAGGCGCGCCACCATTGCTGGGCCGGCCAGTGGGCGTCGCGCGCAGCCTCACGGATGGCGTCGTCGGTGGTCAGTTGGTTGGCTTGGAGGGTCTTGCTCTGCGGGGCGATACCCCAGGTTCCGATACAGCCGCTCAAGGTGAGACTAAGGGCACAGGCACTGAGCGCGCTAAGCGCTCTGATGTTGCGACGCGGCACAGCTGCGATTTCCCGAGGAAGAGGTGGAGGGGCCGGGCAATTCTAGGGGCGGGTTTCATTGGCGATAAGCGTATATTCCTGCGAATCTTTGTTACCAAAACAGCGATAATCCGGCTTTAGTCGGAAGCGAAACAGCGTTACTTCATGTCACAATTTTGTCCTCTAAACCGAGAGTGACCCATGGACACCCTGCAAAACATGCGTGCTTTCAGTTGCGTGGCCCAGCTCGGCAGCTTCACCGCTGCCGCGGCGCAACTGGATACGACCACCGCGAACGTGTCGCGGGCGGTCTCCAACCTGGAAGCCCATCTGCAAACCCGCCTGCTCAACCGCACCACCCGGCGCATCGCGCTGACCGAGGCCGGCAAGCGCTACTTGATGCGCTGCGAACAGATTCTTACCTACGTCGAAGAAGCCGAGGCCGAGGCCAGCGATGCCCATGCCCGCCCCGCCGGGCAGTTGAAGGTGCATTCGATGACCGGCGTCGGCCAGCACTTCGTGGTCGACGCCATCGCCCGCTACCGCGAATCGCACCCGGACGTGACCTTCGACCTGACCATGGCCAACCGCGTGCCCGACCTGCTCGACGAGGGCTATGACGTGTCGATCGTGCTGGCCAGCGAGCTGCCGGACTCGGGGTTCGTCTCCCAGCGCCTGGGCATCACCTACAGCATCGTCTGCGCCGCGCCCGACTATGTGGCGCGCCATGGCTTCGCGCACAAGCCCGCCGACCTGCTCAAGCATGCCTGCCTGCGCATGGTCAGCCCGGTGATCCCGCTGGAGAAATGGCTGTTCGACGGCCCCGAGGGGCAGGAGGTGGTCAACATCACCAGCTCGCCGTTCCAGGTGAACTCCGCCGATGCGATGAAGACCGCGATCCGCAGCGGCATGGGCGTGGGTGTGCTGCCGATCTACACCGCCATCGATGGCCTGCGCGACGGCAGCCTGGTGCGGATCCTGCCGCAGTACCGCCTGCAGGAGCTGAACCTGTATGCGATCTACCCGTCGCGCCAGTACCTGGATGCGAAGATCAAGACCTGGGTCGAGTACCTGCGCAACTCGCTGCCGGAGATTCTCGCCGCCCACGAGGCCGACCTGAAAACCCACGAGCTGCTGATCGCCAACTGAAAAAGCCGGTGCATTCGGGCGGGGGACAATGGTAGGTTGCTAAGCAACGACACCGCCCCTACCCGCCTTGCAGAGAAGCAGCCCGATGAAAAAGACCGTCCTGGCCTTCAGCCGCATCACCCCGGCCATGGCCGAGCGCCTGCAACACGACTTCAACGTGATCGTGCCCAACCCCAAGCTGGGCGACATCGCCGCCCAGTTCAACGAAGCGCTGCCCGAGGCCCACGGCCTGATCGGCGTCGGCCGCAAGCTGGGCCGGGCGCAGCTCGAAGGCGCGGGCAAGCTGGAGGTGGTGTCCAGCGTCTCGGTCGGCTACGACAACTACGACCTGGACTACTTCAACGAGCGCGGCATCGCCCTGACCAACACCCCCGACGTGCTCACCGAAAGCACCGCCGACCTGGGCTTCGCCCTGATCATGGGTTGCGCCCGGCGCACCGCCGAGCTGGACGCCTGGACCAAGGCCGGCCACTGGCAGGCCACCGTCGGCCCGGCGCAGTTCGGCTGCGATGTGCACGGCAAGAAACTGGGTATCGTCGGCCTGGGCAACATCGGCGCGGCTATCGCCCGGCGTGGCCGTTTCGGTTTCAACATGCAGGTGCTGTACACCGGCAACAGCCGCAAGGCCGCGCTTGAGCAAGAGCTGGGCGCGCAGTTCCGTAGCCTGGATGAGCTGCTGGCAGAAGCCGATTTCGTCTGCCTGGTGGTGCCGCTGTCGGACGCCACCCGCAAGCTGATCGGCGCCCGCGAGCTGAAGCTGATGAAGCCCAGCGCGTTCCTGGTCAACATCGCCCGTGGCCCGGTGGTTGACGAAGTGGCACTGGTCGAGGCGCTGCAGGAAGGTACCATTCGCGGCGCCGGCCTGGACGTGTACGAAAAGGAGCCGTTGGCCGATTCGCCGCTGTTCAAGCTGCCCAACGCCCTGACCTTGCCGCACATCGGCTCGGCCACTGCCGAAACCCGCGAAGCCATGGCCAACCGGGCCATCGACAACCTGCGCTCGGCGTTGCTGGGCGAGCGGCCGCAGGACCTGGTGAATCCACAAGTGTGGAAAGGCTGAGTCGTTCAGCCCGAGCGCCTGGCCCCGTCGCAGTCTGTTTCCACCGCAGACTGCGACAAGGCGCCATTACTTGACTGCCAGCTCCCCTTCCACAGGCCTGGGCTTGGGCTTGCGAAACACCAGCACGTTCCCCGCCATCACCGCCACCAGCCCCAACAATGCCGGCGCTGTCCATTGATACCCCTCGGCAAACGCCGACACATTCAACGCCACCAGCGGGAACAGCACGGTGCAGTAGGCTGCCCGTTCCGGCCCCATGCGCCCGACCAGCGTGAGGTAGGCGGTAAAGCCGATCACCGAGCCCGGGATCACCAGATACAGCAGCGAGCCTATGTAACGCGTGTTCCACTCCATATCGAAGGGGATCCCCCTGAACAGGCAATACCCTGCCAGCATCGACGCGCCATAAACCATGCCCCAGGCATTCGTGGTCATGGGTTTGAGCCCGGCCTTCTGCTGCACACTGGAGAGCATGTTGCCGGCGGAGAAACACAGCGTGCCAAGCAGTGCCAAGCCCAGGCCATAAAGGGTTTCGCGGCTGGCGGCATGATGAGAAAGCTCCGGCCAGAACAGCAGCCCCAACCCCAGCAGCCCCATGGCTCCGCCGCCAAGCACATTGGCAGCGATCTTCTGGCCGAAGAACACCCGCGCATTGATCGCGTTCCACAGGGTGGCAGTGGAAAACACCACGGCGATCAGGCCGGTCGCGACCCACTGGCTGGCGGTGAGAAAGCACATGAAGTTGACGCAGAACAGGCACAAGCCCTGGGCCAGGCACACCAGGTGACCACGTCGGTTCATCGGCTGCAAGCGGCGGGTGAGCAGCAGCAAGACAAACAGGATCAACCCGGCCAGGGCGAAGCGGTAGACAATCGACACCGGGATGGCGACCACACCCAGTTGCAGCTTCAGGGCGATCCAGGTGGTGCCCCAGATCAGGACGGTAAGCAGGTAGAGCGACAGGTTCATGGCGGCTTCCTCGAACAGGCTTTCGGCCCATCGCAGGGCAAGCCCGCTCCCACATTGGGCCACCCTGGCGGGCTGGCGTGGGAGCGGGCTTGCCCCGCGATGGCCGTCACAGGCAAACAGTGTCTTCCCGGGCTTCACACCTGCGCTTGCATAAACTTGCGCTTTTCCTCCTCCGCCAGCTGCCTTCCCGCCCACGCCGCAGTACGATGGCCTTCAGAGGAGTCTCCGATGCCCGCACTCGACCACCTGCAAGTCTTCAACGCCCTCAACGCCTCACCCAACGCCCGGTTGGAGCTGAGCGCGCACCTGGGCGACGGCCTGGCGGCGGCATTGTGGAGCAACCGCGACGATGCCCGCGATTACCAGGCGCCCAGCCATCACACCCTGTCGTGCTACATCGCCGACGGCACCGGTACTTTCCGCCGCCAGCGCCCGGCCGACCGCGGCGCACCGGACAAACTGTGCGTGATGCCCGCCGGCCACGAATCGAACTGGGTAATCAATGGCTCGATCCGCCTTGCCCACCTGTACATCAGCGAGGAACAGTTCGCCCTTGGCTGCACCCGCCTGCTGGACCGCGAACCGCGTGAAATGCAGCTGCGCGAGGCGACCTTCCTCGACGATCCGCAACAGGCCGCACGCTTTCGCCAGCTGATCGACATGGACTGGTCCGAGCCCGGCGAACGCCTGCTGGCCAGCAGCCTTGCCCACGACATCATCGACCACGCCGTGCTCAACCAGGTCGGCCTGCGCCATGGGCTCAAACTCAGGGGTGGCTTGGCGCCGCACCAGCGTCGGCAGTTGGTGGACTATATCGAGGCCCACCTGGACCAGCCGCTGACGCTGGGCGAGCTGGCGCTGCGCTGCAACCTGTCCGAGTACCACTTTGCACGGATGTTCCGGGCAAGTTTCGGCCTGCCGCCGCATCAGTATCTGCTTGCCCGGCGGCTGCACAGGGCCTGTCGCTTACTGCGCCTGGGCACGCCAGCCCTGGGCGAGGTGGCGCTGGCGTGCGGGTTCGCCAGTGCCAGCCATTTCAGCAACAGGTTTCGCCAGGCATTGGGGGCGACGCCTGGGGAGTACAGGGCAGCGTTCCGCGCCTGACTGCCGGGCTCTATAGCGGGGCCAGACCGCTCCCTCGCCGCCCATCATCGGTTGGCGTCAGAACTCGAAGGTGCTCGACAGGCTGACTTGCCGCGCATCCCCCACCGCAACGAAATAGCGGTTCACCGCGGAGCTGTAGTACACCTTGTCGAACAGGTTCTTCACGTTCAACTGCAGGCGCACCTTGTGCTCGTCCAGCTTGGTTTCGTAGCTGGCGAAGGCATCGGCCACGGTGTAGGCCGGCAGGTCGAAGTCGTTTGTCGCATTGCCCGCACGCTCACCCACGTAGCGCGCACCGGCTCCCAGGCGCAGGCGATCACCGCCGAACAGGCTGCCGTAGTCGTATACTGCCGACAGCGAACCACTGTGGCGGGCGACGTTCTGCAGGCGGTTGCCCTTGAGCTGCGGGTCCTTGGTGACCTCGGCGTCGGTAAAGGCATAGGCCCCGATCAGGCTCCAGCGCTCGCTGAGCTGGCCAGTCAGGTCCAGCTCGACGCCCCGTGAACGAACTTCCCCCGCGTTGCTGTAGAGAATGGTCCCCGGCTGGGTGTCGCCATCGGCCACCAGCACGTTGCGCTTGGTGATGTCGAACAGCGCCAGGGTACCGGTCACCGCGCCCGGCACGTCGAGCTTGGCCCCCAGCTCCCAGGACTTGCCCTCCTCCGGCGCGATCCCAGAGTCCAGGGTCAGGGTGCGGCCACCACCGATGCTCAGCGGGGCGATGGTCGAGTTGGGCTTGAACGACTCGCTGTAGCTGCCATAGAACGACAGCTGCTCATCGACCTTGTAGACGACGCCCGCATGGGGCACCCAGGTCTGGTCACTGGTGTCGGTGTTGACGTTGAACGGTCGGCCGCGGCCGGCGTACTGGTCGTACTGCTGGAAACGCCCGCCTGCCACCAGGATCCAGTGCTCGTCCAGGTGCCAGGCGTCCTGCAGGAACAGCGAATCGGTGCGCAGCTTGTCGGTCTGGTCGCTGTCGCTGGCGCGCACATTGGTGCCTTCCACTTCGCG
Organism: Pseudomonas sp. PONIH3; assembly: GCF_002934345.1. Taxonomy (NCBI): domain Bacteria; kingdom Pseudomonadati; phylum Pseudomonadota; class Gammaproteobacteria; order Pseudomonadales; family Pseudomonadaceae; genus Pseudomonas; species Pseudomonas sp. PONIH3. Next base: position 4,795,368 of record NZ_CP026386.1, on the reverse strand, counting down.
GCCATAGACCGGGTGCAGATAGCTGAAGGTCGAGCGGCTGTTCTGGCGGATCAGGTCGGCGCGGTAGACCTTGCGGTCCTCGTGATCGGCACCCAGCACCAGATCATGACGCATGCCGGCCAGCTCGACACTGCCGTTGAGGCTGAAGGTGACGAACTGGTCACGGCTCAGGGCGCCCCGGGTGCCGTCGATACTGCGCGACAGCGTGCCCTTGCTTTCATCCACGCCGGTCACGCGCACCTGGCTGGCATCGTAGGTTTCGCGGTTGAAGCTGTAGCCGACGTGCAGCTTCCACGCGTCGTCCAGCTGATGGTCGATTTCCAGGCGGTACAGGTCGGAGCGGCCCTCCATGTCGTTGAACGGCTCGTCCAGGCGGCGAGTAGCGGGTATGTTCAACGGGTGGCCATCGCTGCCGAAGGCGGTCCCGCGGTCGAACGGATAGCGAAACTCGCGGTGCTCATAGGCCAGCACCACCTGGGTGTCCTCGCCGTACCAGGCCAGCGACGGCGCCACCAGCGATTCGCGGTGCACGCCGAAGTTGCGCCAGTAGTCTTCATCCTCGTGATCGACGATCAGGCGATAGGCCAGGTTGCTCTCCCCCAGCGCACCGGTGCTGTCCAGGCCGCCACCGCTGCCGTTCTTGCCGTTGCCGTAGGTCGAGCCGCGCAGGGTCAGGGCGTTGTACTGCGCAAGTTGCGGGCGCTTGCTGACCACATTGATCACCCCGCCCGGGTCCTGGATGCCGTAAAGCAGCGAGGCCGGGCCCTTGAGCACTTCGACCCGCTCGGTGCTGGCATTGAGCGCGCGGCCCTGCACGATCGGCATGCCGTCGCGCATGATCGAACCGTCGCGGTTGTCGCCGAAGCCACGCTTCATCACGGTGTCGGCGGTACCGCCGAAGTTGTTGCCCTGGGTGATGCCGCTGACGTTGTACAGGGCATCGTCCAGATTGCGCGGCGCCTGGTCGCGGATCACCTGGGCCGGGACCACGTTCACGGCCTGCGGGATATCCAGGGTCGCGCCCTGGCCGCGCATGATCGAGGCGCTGGCCGGCGGCTGGTAGCTGTAGTCGTCCAGTTGCGAGTTGATGGTGGTGGCTTGCAGGTTCACCGCGCCGGAAGTGTCGACCGGCTCCAGGGTCAGCGTGCGGGCGTCGAGGCGGCGCCAGGCCAGGCCTGAATTGCCGAGCAACTGCTGCAGAGCCTGCTCGGCGTCGAAGGTGCCGTTCAGCGCCGGGGCTCGCAGGTCCGGTAGCGTCAGGGTATAGACCACGCTCTGCCCGGTGGTACGGCTGAAGGCGTTGAGCGCCTGGGCCAACGGCTGGCTGGGCTGGGCGAAGGCATAGACCTGGCTCTGCTGGGCGGCCACGGCCTGGGGCACGACGGCCACGGCGGAAAAGCTGCAGAGGCCGAACCAGAGCGAGACGCAACGCGGGGTGAACTTCATGGACGCGGACCTGTGGGCGGGATGATCGTATGCGAATGAATCGCACTTCCACTTACTACACGGATGCCGGCGTGGGGTACCTCATCACCTGATGGAAATATTTTGCTGTTCCGACCCTATCGCGGGGCAAGCTCGCTCCCACGCGGTGGCTTGCAGGGTCCAAGATCGTGGGAGCGGGCTTGCCCCGCGCTGACGTCGGCTCAGGTCAACGCAAAACGGTCAACCGGCCCAACAGCGTCTGCCGCTCGAACCCCAGCACCTTGCCCAGCGAATCCAGCGCGGCCAGCGGTTCCTCAACCGGGAAACTGCCACTGACCCTGCGCTGCGCCAGCTCACCGTCGAGCAGCAGGATCCGCCCCGGGTAGTAACGCCCCAGGTCCTCGAGCACCTGCGCCAACGGCACCTGGTAGTAGTTCAGCCAGCCCTGGCGCCAGGCCAGGCGGCTGTCGCTGTCCACCGCCTCGACCCCACCGGCCACACCACCGGCATAGGCCAGTTGCTGGTTGGCTGTCAGTTCGCGGGCAGGCTGCCCTTCGGCTGCCGTCACCGCCACCCGCCCGCTGCGTACCGTGACCTGCGCGCCGTCACCCTGCCCGCGCACCTCGAACTGGGTCCCCAGCACCCGCACTTCGCCGCCCTGGGCATCCACCAGGAACGGCTCGCCGGTATGGGTCACCTCGAAGAACGCGGCGCCGCGCAGCAACCGCACACGCCGCTCGCCCTGGGCGAAATCCACTGCCACGGCAGTGCCGGCATCCAGGGTCAGTTGCGAACGATCGGCCAGGGTCACCTGCCGCACCTGCGCCCCGCTGGTGTAGTCGGCGCGTAGGTCCTGCAGCCAGAACTGCGGCTGCCAGCCTGCCGCGAATCCCAGCGCCAGGACCAGGCTCGCCGCCACTGCCAGGCCGCGCCACGGTCGCTTGCGCTCGGGCCGGCGCATGGCCTCCAGGTATGTTTGCAGACCTTGGTGTTCCTCGGCCGCCAGCCGCGCCGCCGGCGCCTCGCTCAGGCGCCAAAGCGCCTGGGCCTCGGCATAGGCCTGGCGATGGGCGGGGCTCTCCAGCAACCAACGCTTGAACGCCGCGCCCTCGGCCTGCGCCGGCTGCTGCTGGATGCGCCCCAGCCAGCGCAGGGCGGCCTGGGACTGGGCGGCAGTGATCGGCTGTTCAACACTCATCGACGGGCGCTCCCTGGCCGGCGCAGTGGGGACGCGGGGTCGGCGACACTCGCCTTGCACGCTTCGAGGGCGCGCATCATATGCTTTTCCACTGCGCTCTGGGACAACTGCATGGCCTTGGCGATCTCGCCGTAGGTGCAGCCATGGATGCGGCTGAGCAGGAAGATCTGACGGGTGCGTTCGGGCAGCGCCCGCAGGGCCGCCTCGATGCGTTGCAGGTCGTGATCGACCTCCAGGGCCTGGTCGGGGGCCTGGCTGTCCGACACGCTGTCAGGATCATGCAGGCCTTCAGCGACCCGGTCGCGGCTGCCTTCGCTGCGCAGGTAGTCGATAGCCAGGTTGCTGGCGCTGCGCAGCAGGTAGGTATCGAGCGCCTCGACCTGCACCTCGGGGCGCCGCCAGAAGCGCAGGAACAAGTCCTGCACCAGGTCCGACGCCGTGGCGCGGCAGCCGACGCGGCGGCTGACCAGCGCCTCCATGCGCGCACGCTGGGCGAGGAACACCTGGAGGAAGCGTGCCCGCCCGCCGCCGGCCTCGGAGTCGCTCAAGGGCCTAGACCGCCAGCACGGCCAGCAGCGGCCCGAGCACCAGGCTGGCAAGCGCCGCGCCGAGCAACAGCCGCGGCTGGTAGGGCAGGCCGAACACCCACAGGGTCACCCCGGCCATCAGCACGGCGATCCACTCCACCAGGCCCAGGGCCCAGCCGCGCCCATGCACGGCGAGGATCAACGACAGCAGCAGCAACGCCCAGCCCGTGATTTTCAAGGCTCGCAGCTGCCGCCCCGTGGGCTTGTGCCCGAGCAGGTCGTTGAAGTGTTTTTCCATGGCCAGGCACAGGCCGGCAAAACCGGCGAAGCCCATCAGCGCAACCCCCAGCATCAGCTCGCCTCCACGGTCTTGGCGGCGCGTGGCGCATGCTTGGCGACCGGCTTGGGCGCGCGCAGCATCTTGCCGGCGGCCCAGGCCAGGAACAGGCCGGTGGCCAGGGCCGTCAGGTCGAAACCGGCCATGGCCCAGTCACCCGCGGCGATGGAGTGATCCAGGCCCTGGTCGGAGGTCAGCGCGTTGAGCAACGGCAGCAAGGCGAACGCCAGCGCGCCCAGCGTCAGTTGCTCGCCCCAGGCGCGGCGCCCGCTCCTGAGCATGGCGTGGAGCAATGACGCGCCCCAGGCCAGGAAGAAGCCGTTGATCTCCCAGTCAGCCCGCCCTTCCAGCGTTGCCGGCAGCAGGCGATTGGCCCAGAAGAACGCCGCCACACCCAGCAACAGGCCGCTCATGCTGGCGATGTTCAGCACTTCGACCAGGCGCAGTTCGCCGGGCATGCGCTCATTCTTGGCGTGCTTGAGTTGGCGCTTGCCCAACCACATCACCAGGCCCGTGCCGATCACCGCCGTGCCGGCCACGCCGAAGGCAAAGTAGAGCCAGCGCAGCCAAGGCCCGGCGAAGTTGCCCATGTGCAGGCCGACGAAGGTGAACGAAGTGGTCATCGCCGCGCTTTCCGGCGCCCCGCGGCGCAGCAGCTCGCCACTGACGCCATCGAAGGTCCAGATGGCGCTGCGCTGGTAGGCGACACTGTCAGCCGAGGCGCGGGTGAAGGTGACGCGGGCGTTGCGGTCACCGGGGTTATGCACCTGGATGTAGCCCATGCGCGCCCCCGGCGCCTGTTCCTGGACCTTGGCATACAGGTCGGTCAACGGCGCCAGCGGCGCGGCCTGGGCAACCGCCTCGGGCACTTCGTCGCGGCCGAACACATCGTTGAAGTAGCCGCTGCTGTCACCATAGCTGGCCAGGATGCTGGCCGGCATGACCATGTACATGAAGATCACCAGGCTGCTGTAGCTGATCATCAGGTGGAACGGCAGCACCAGCACACCGATGGCGTTGTGGCCGTCGAGCCAGGACCTCTGGCCCTTGCCCGGGCGGAAGGTGAAGAACTCCTTGAAGATCTTCTTGTGGGTGATGATCCCGGTGACCAGCCCCAAAAGCATGATGAAGGCGCAGAAGGTCGACAGCCAGCGCCCCCAAGGGTGGGGCATCTGCAATTGAAAGTGGAAGCGGTAAAAGAACTCGCCGCCCCGGCTGTCGCGGGCCTGGACTGCCTCACCGGTGCGCGCGTCGAGGTTCTTGTCGGTGAAGCCACGACGTCCATCGCCGTTAGGGTCGCGCCAGCTGACGCTCAGCGCCGCCTGGCGCTCGCTGGGCAAACGGATGAACCAGGTGCTGGCATGCCCCGCATGGGTTTCGAGGTAACGCTGGGCCAGGCCAAGGCTGGCCACTGGGTCGAGCGGATGGCTCTGCACCTCGGGCCGGGTCCAGTGGCTGATCTCTTCCTTGAAGTACGACAGCGTCCCGGTGAGGAAGATGGCAAACAGCAACCAGCCGAAGATCAGGCCGGTCCAGGTATGCAGCCAGGCCATGGCCTGGCGGAAGCCTTCTTTCATGACAGGTTCATCCAGTAGGCCAGTACGTTGATCAGCCCCAGCACCAGGCTTGGCAACAGCATGCCCAGCCAGGCACGCCAGGCGCTCCGACAGGCGAAGCACCAGATGAAGGCGATGAGGTAGACGACGAATGACAGCATCATTCCGGTCATCGTCGCGTCGGCCTGGGTCATCGGCGCAAGCAGGGTGATGCAGACACTGGCCATCGACGCCAGCAGATAGCCGCCCAGCAGCGCTGCCAAGCTGCGGGAAGTCACGGCCAGGCGGTAGCTCAGGGGAAGGCCGGCGGCTTTGCTCTTCATGACGAGGATCCGGGAATGGGGGCTGCAATACTAATGATTTCAATTCTCATAAGCAAAGCATGCCGACACGCGCGATGGCGAGCCAGCTGCCCAACGGGTCAGTCGTTACGAGTTGAAACCCAAGAAGGTGCGCACCTTGGAAAGCGGCACCGCCAACGGGGACCTGCAGGCCGATGCCGGCGCGCTCTGGTCAATTTCGACAACCCGCTCGAGAGCCTCCAGAACCACACCCACCGCGCGACAGCCCTCTGGACAAGCGCCCCCTGTTGGCGCTGCCTTCAAGCCAGCGCTTTCTCGATGGCCTGCACCACGGTCGGATCATCTGGTGCGGTACGTGGGGCGAAGCGTGCCAGCACCCGGCCATCCTTACCGACCAGGAACTTCTCGAAATTCCAGCTGATGTCGCCAGGGAACTCAGCGCCTTCGCCCGCCAACAGGCGATACAGCGAATGACGTTGCGGGCCGTTCACCTCGAGCTTGGCCCCCAGCGGGAAGCTCACGCCGTAGTTGAGGCTGCAGAAGTCCTGGATTTCCTTCTCGCTGCCAGGCTCCTGGCCTGCGAACTGGTTGCACGGCAGGCCGAGCACGTTGAAGCCCTTGCCCTTGAATTGCTGGTGCAGTTTTTCCAGCGAAGCGTATTGCGGCGTCAGCCCGCACTTGGAGGCGACATTGACCACCAGCACCACCTGGCCCTTGAACGGAGCGAGGGGCAGGTCCTCGCCGTTCAGCGCCTTCAACGTCAGGTCGTGAAATGCACTCATGATGAAATCCCCTCTCAGGTTCCGATTGCCGCAGGGGCGAATCCCGCCCACGAAAAAGGCGCGCGGCCAAACCGTCCACCCTCCCGAGGAGGGCAAGTCCGGCTTGCCCGAGCGCCTGGCGACTCTCTGAGCTTAGCGCAGAAAATCAGTGGTGATGGCCACCTTCACCGTGGATGTGACGGTGAGCGATTTCTTCTTCGCTGGCGTCACGCACGTCGACAACCTTGACCTTGAAGTTCAGGCGCTGGCCAGCCAGCGGGTGGTTGCCGTCGACGGTCACGTCGTCGCCGTCGATGTCGCGGATGGTGACGATCTGCATCTGGCCGTCCGGCGCCGAGGCGTGGAACTGCATGCCGACTTCGAGTTGGTCGACGCCTTCGAACATCTTGCTGCTCAGGGTGCTGACCAGCTCGGCGGAGTATTCGCCGTAGGCTTCTTCGGGCTCGATGGCAACGGTCAGTTCGTCACCGGCCTGCTTGCCTTCCAGGGCTTTTTCCAGGCCCGGGATGATGTTGCCGGCACCGTGCAGGTAGACCAGCGGCGCACCACCGGCGGAGCTGTCGATGACCTCACCAGCGTCGTTGGTGAGGGTATAGTCGATGGAGACAGCCTTGTTGGCGGCGATCAGCATGGGGCAAGACCTTTTGCAAAAGAATATAGAACGAACAAGTGTAACCAACGCATCGGCCGATTGCGAACCCGGCGCGGACCAACAGCAGCCCATCAGTCGGATCACCGGCTTCCACCTCGACGAAGAGCGGCACTGGGTGGTCGAGCTGTCCTGCGGCCACACCCAGCATCTGCGCCACCAGCCGCCGTGGCAGGCACGGCCCTGGGTGCTCGATGCCGACGAACGCGCCCGGCGCATCGGCCAGGTATTCCCCTGCGGCTGGTGCGCTCAGGGTGCCGTTAGCGCTACCCTTGGCCGCTGAATTCCTTGCACCGCTTATTCCGAGAAGCACGCATGCAGACATTTTTCATCGCGCCGACCGACTTCGGCGTCGGCCTGACCTCCATCAGCCTGGGCCTGGTGCGCACCCTGGAGCGCGCCGGGCTCAAGGTCGGCTTCTTCAAGCCGATTGCGCAGCCGCACCCCGGCGACACCGGCCCGGAGCGCTCCAGCGAACTGGTCGCCCGCACCCATGGCATCAAGCCGCCGACGCCCCTGAGCCTGGGCCATGTCGAGCGCATGCTCGGTGACGGCCAGCTCGACGAACTGCTCGAACAGATCATCCGCCTGTACCAGCAGGCCTGCGTCGGCAAGGACGTGGTGGTGGTCGAAGGCATGGTGCCGACCCGTCACGCCAGCTATGCCGCCCGGGTCAACCTGCACCTGGCCAAGAGCCTGGACGCCGAGGTGATCCTGGTATCGGCGCCGGAAAACGAGGTACTCAGCGAGCTGTCCGGCCGCGTCGAGCTGCAGGCCCAGCTGTTCGGCGGTCCGCGCGACCCGAAAGTGCTGGGGGTGATCCTCAACAAGGTGCGCACCGACGAAAGCATGGCCGATTTCGCCACCCGCCTGCGCGAGCACTCGCCGCTGCTGCGCGGCAACGACTTTCGCCTGCTCGGCTGCATCCCCTACCAGGCCGAGCTCAACGCCCCGCGCACCCGCGACGTGGCCGAGCTGCTCGGCGCCCAGGTGCTCAACCCCGGCGACTATGACCAGCGGCGCATGAGCAAGATCATCATCTGCGCCCGCACCGTGGCCAACACCGTGCCGCTGCTGACCTCCGGCACCCTGGTGGTGACGCCGGGCGACCGCGACGACATCATCCTCGCCGTGTGCATGGCGGCGATCAACGGCGTGCCCCTGGCCGGCCTGCTGCTGACCAGCGACAGCAAGCCCGACCCGCGCATCCTCGAGCTGTGCCGCGGCGCCCTGCAGGCCGGCCTGCCGATCCTGTCGGTGAGCACCGGCTCCTACGACACCGCCAACCAGCTCAACTCGCTGAACCGCGAGATCCCGGTGGACGACCGCGAGCGCGCCGAGTTCATCACCGACTTCGTCGCCAGCCACCTGGACGCCGCCTGGCTGCACCAGCGCTGCGGCACGCCACGCGAGCTGCGCCTGTCACCGGCGGTGTTCCGCTACCAGTTGATCCAGCGCGCCCAGCAGGCCAACAAGCGCATCGTCCTGCCCGAGGGCGCCGAGCCCTTGCTGGTGCAGGCCGCGGCCTTGTGCCAGGCCCGGGGCATCGCCCGTTGCGTGCTGCTGGCCAAACCCGAGGAAGTGCAGGCCGTGGCCCGCGCCCAGGGCATCAGCCTGCCGCCGGACCTGGAGGTACTCGACCCCGAGGTGATCCGTGGCCGCTATGTCGAACCCATGGTGAACCTGCGCAAGAGCAAGAACCTCAACGCGCCGATGGCCGAGCAGCAGCTGGAAGACCCGGTGGTGATCGGCACCATGATGCTGGCCCTCGGCGAAGTGGACGGCCTGGTCTCCGGTCTGGTGCACTCCACCGCCAACACCATCCGGCCGGCCTTGCAACTGATCAAGACCGCACCGGGCAGCAGCCTGGTGTCCTCGGTGTTCTTCATGCTGTTCCCCGACCAGGTGCTGGTCTATGGCGACTGCGTGATGAACCCGCACCCCAGCGCAGCCGAACTGGCCGAGATCGCCCGGCAGAGCGCCGAGTCGGCCGAATCGTTCGGCATCGCGCCACGGGTGGCGATGCTCAGCTACTCCAGCGACTCGGCGGCCAGCGACGAAGAAGTGGAGAAGGTCCGCGAGGCCACGCGCCTGGCGCAGCAGGCCGAGCACGACCTGCTGATCGACGGCCCGTTGCAGTACGACGCCGCCGCCAACCCCGAGATTGCCCGACAGCTGGCGCCGTCGAGTCCGGTAGCCGGGCGCGCCACGGTGTTCGTGTTCCCCGACCTGAACACCGGCAACACCACGCACAAGGCGGTGCAGCGCAGCGCCGACTGCGTCAGCCTCGGGCCGATGCTGCAAGGGCTGCGCAAGCCGGTCAACGACCTGCCGCGCGGAGCGCAGGTGGACGATATCGTGCACACCATCGCCTTGACCGCGATCCAGGCCAGCACCGTGCGCTGAACGGCAAAGGGCCGTCATGCGGCCCCACGCTCATCGGAGTGGCCAAGCCTTGGCGAGTCCGAATGAGGGCATGCCGGCACGCCGATCATTCATTTGAATTTCAGATCAATGGCAAAGAAAAACAAACTTCTCAAATAAGCCCCGGGCGCGGATGCTGTGACGATCACGCTCGTATCCTGGAGAACAACAATGAACGAAGTCGTCATCGTCGCCGCCACCCGCACTGCCATCGGCAGTTTCCAGGGGGCCCTGGCCAACGTGTCCGCCGTGGAACTGGGCGCCGCGGTGATCCGCCAGCTGCTGGCCCAGACCCAGCTGGACCCGGCGCAGGTCGACGAAGTGATCCTCGGCCAGGTGCTCACCGCCGGTGCCGGGCAAAACCCCGCCCGCCAGGCCGCCGTCAAGGCTGGCCTGCCTTATGAAGTACCGGCCCTGACCCTGAACAAGGTCTGCGGCTCGGGCCTCAAGGCCCTGCACCTGGCCGCCCAGGCCATCCGCTGCGGCGACGCCGAGGTGGTGATCGCCGGTGGCCAGGAGAGCATGAGCCTGGCGCCTTATGTAATGCCCTCGGCACGCACCGGCCAGCGCATGGGCCACGGCCAGCTGGTCGACAGCATGATCAGCGACGGCCTGTGGGACGCCTTCAACGATTACCACATGGGCATTACTGCCGAGAATCTGGTGGACAAGTACGGCCTGAGCCGCGAGCAGCAGGACGCCTTCGCCGCCGAGTCGCAGCGCAAGGCCGTGACCGCCATCGAGGCCGGCCGCTTCAAGGACGAGATCACCCCGATCCACATCCCGCAGAAAAAAGGCGAGCCGCTGGTGTTCGACACCGACGAGCAGCCACGCCCTGGCACCAGCGCCGAGTCCCTGGGCAAACTGCGCGCCGCGTTCAAGAAAGACGGCAGCGTCACCGCTGGCAACGCCTCGAGCCTCAACGACGGCGCCGCCGCCGTGCTGCTGATGAGCGCCGCCAAGGCCAAGACCCTGGGCCTGCCGGTTCTGGCCAAGGTCGCCGCCTACGCCAGCGCCGGGGTGGACCCGGCGATCATGGGCATCGGCCCGGTGTCGGCAACCCGGCGCTGCCTGGACAAGGCCGGCTGGCAGCTCGCCGACCTGGACCTGATCGAAGCCAACGAAGCCTTCGCCGCCCAGGCCCTGGCGGTGGGCAAGCAGCTGGAATGGGATGCGGCGAAGGTCAACGTCAATGGCGGCGCCATTGCCCTGGGCCACCCGATCGGCGCGTCGGGCTGCCGGGTGCTGGTGACCCTGCTGCACGAGATGATCAAGCGCGATGCCAAGAAAGGGTTGGCGACGCTATGCATCGGCGGCGGCCAAGGTGTAGCTCTGGCAATCGAGCGCTGACCGACGGCTCTTGGGGCTGCCTTGCAGCCCATCGTCGGCAAGCCAACTCCCACCCCGGCCACACTGCCCGATAGTCGTGCGCTGTTGCGGTGGGAGCCGGCCCGCTGGCGATGGACCGCAGAAGCGGCCCCGAAGATCTGTTGCCCACCATGAACAATCGCCATCCAGAAGCACTAGTTGCAATTAATAGTGCAGCTCGAAAGAACTCATAAAATAAAAAAATATCTTCAAATGAGCACTTAAAGTCTCATCAACTTAACGGCTCACGATAAGCAGCTGCGCCATTAATTCGAATACGCTCACCAGCGCACACTACTTTCCGACTGTTACCAAAACGACACTTTGACACTTTCAAGGTGCCCTCTAGCCTATGTCAGGCACTCCATGAACTGCTTAAGTTCAAGTGCAATCGAACCTATAATTAAATCTGCTAAAGGGATTTGACATGCACGCTCCAGGAGCAATTCCATCGGAAAAAGAAAGCGCCCACGCCTGGCTGACGGAAACCAAGGCGAATGCAAAATCCACGGCGCTGCGCGGCAACATTTTCGCGCAGGACTATAACCGCCAACTGCTCACGGCGACTGGCCAATCCATGCGCAGCGGCGCGGATGCCATCAACCCCTTCTTCAGCCCGGCCAAGGGCACGGCGACCGGCAGCTATGCCAAGGATGCGGACGCCAATGTCAGCCCCGGCAGCGCACCAGTGAGCATCTACGAAGGCCTGCAGACGGCCATCGACATTGCCCGCCGACGCTCCGGCTACAACCCACTGGACCAGCCGACCGACCAAAAGCCAAAGTCCGCCGGTGACCGTGAGCACTTCATCGCCTTCACCCAGCAGATCGCGGAAATCCCCTTCCTTTCCCTGCTGGCAGCGCAAGTCACGCAGATCCAGCAAAAAAGCCATGACGCCAACGCGCTGGTCGACTCATTCGTCAAAGGCTTCATCGGCCTGAAGAACCAGGATGTCGAGCAGATCAAACAGTCCCTGAGCAGCCTGGTGAATGCGGCACTGTCCTATTCTGAGCAGACCGAGCGCCAGTCGAACTTCAACCAGAACATCCTGCAAACCGGCGACAGCGGCTCGGTAAACTTCATGCTGTACGCCAGCGAGTTCACCATCAAGGCATCCAGCCATAAGGGCACCATTACCTTCCAATCGTCGTACACCTTGTCCCAGGCGATCTACCAGCTGTCGGTGGAAAGCTGGAACAACGTCAAGGACGTGTTCTCCAAACAGCAGAAGACCGATACCCAGCAATGGCTCGGCGATACCACCACGCAAGTGCGCGAAGGCTCCAAACTGCGGGCGATCTGCCTAGTCAGCTGAGGCCCTTGCCCGGGCCCGACGGGTTCTCCTGTCGGGCCTTTTCAGCATCGGCGCGCGCCCTCGCAGCTCAAAAGCGCTCGTCGCGCAGCGCCGGCAAGGTGATGTCGCGCACATAGCTGGCCGAGGACAGGCTGAGCATCATCCGGCACACCTGCACCACATCGTGCAACGGTATCAGCGAGCCCTCGCCCCGTCGTTCGGCCTCGGCCAGCGGCACGTCCAGGCCATCCTCGGTGTTCAGGTAGCCCAGGTTCAGGCAACTCACCCCCAGGCCTTGCTCGCGAAAGCCTTCACGCAGGCTTTCGGCGATGCCGCGCAAGCCGAACTTGCTGGCACCAAAGGTCACCTCCGGGCGACCACTACCCGGCAGGCCGGAGGTGGAGCCGGTGAGGATGATTCGTGGTCGGGCACTCTGCAGCAGCAGCGGCAGCAGGCGCTTGATCAGCAGCAGCGGCGCGGTGATGTTGGTGTCGACCATGCGCTCGATCTGCCCTTCGTCATCCTCAAGAAAGCTGTAGTTCTCCTCGAAGGCCCGCGCCTCCCAGATGCCGACGTTGTACACCAGCACGTCCAGTCCAGCGTCGGACACCGCCTCCTGGATGATCGCTGCGGCCTGGCGCGGCTGGCCGAGGTCGGCCTCGATCCACTGCGCCGCGCCCGGCAACGCTGCCGGCCTGCTGCGCGACACACCTATCAGCGTATCGCCTTGCCCACCCAGGCCCTGCACCAGCGCCTGGCCCAATCCCTTGCTTGCACCGACCACTAGAATTCGCATCGAATCACTCCCTATGGACTGCGCCGGATAGTACCCTGCCTGCCCCAGTAATCCAGTCGGAAATGCCAGGCCGCCCGTGAACAGAGAGCAACTCGAGCAAAACCAGATCCCCCTTTATTTCGTCGCCGTGGCGCTGGCCGCCGTGCTCGGCCTGCTCGTACCCAGCGCCGCCGGGGCGCTCGAAGCGCTGGTGACTCCGGCCATCGCCGTGCTGATGTACGCGATGTTCCTGCAGATCCCCTTCCTCGACCTGCGCACAGGGCTTGGCAACCGGCGCTTCATGGGCGCGCTGCTGCTGGCCAACTTCGTGCTGGTGCCGCTGCTGGTCTGGGCTGGAACCCGGGGGCTGGTCGAGCAACCCGCCGTGCTGGTCGGCGCCCTGCTGGTGCTGCTGACGCCGTGTATCGACTATGTGGTGGTGTTCACCCACCTCGGCAAGGGCGACGCGCGCCTGACCCTGGCCGCCACGCCCGTACTGTTGCTGGTGCAACTGGCGATGCTGCCGCTGTACCTGGCGTTGATGCTCGGCGGCGTCGGCCATGTGGAGATTTCCGTGGCGCCATTTGTCGAGGCCTTCGTGCTGCTGATCGCGCTGCCACTGCTGCTGGCCGTCGCCACCAGCGCCGGGGCGCGGCGCTCTGCAGTGGTTTCGAAGTGGAACGATGCCTGGGCCTGGCTGCCGGTGCCGGCCATGGCCCTGGTGCTGATCGCGGTGATCGGCTCGCAGATCGGCGTGGTCGCCAGCCGGCTGGACGACCTGCTGCCGGTGGTGCCGGTGTATGTCGGCTTCGCTGTGCTGGCGCCGCTGCTTGGGTGGTTTGTGGCGCGCCTGTTCAGGTTGTCCACAGGCGAGGCCCGGGCGGTGACCTTCAGCGCCGCCACGCGCAACTCGCTGGTGGTGCTGCCGTTGGCGTTGGCGCTGCCTGAGTCGATCCGGGCATTGGCAGCGGCGGCCGTGATTACCCAGACGCTGGTCGAGCTGGTCAGCGAGCTGGTCTACGTTCGCGTCGTGCCGGCGTTGGTGCGCCGCTAGGCCAGTCGCACCCGCCACTGACCGTAATGGCTGAACCGCACATTGGCCAGGGGCTGCACATCTATGCGGTGGAAGGATTGCACAGGCGCGCCCAGCGCATGCAGCATTGCGGCGCGGATGACGAAGGGGTGGGTGACGGCGATCCATTCGCCCTCGCCCAGGGCGCTGTCCATCCAGTGAGCAACACGCCCGCACAGGGCGGCCAGCGATTCGCCGCCGTGAGGTGTGGCATGGGGGTCACTCAGCCATGCCTGCAACGCGGCCTCATCCAGATGCTTGAGCAGCTGACCTTTCCAGGTGCCCAGGTCGCAATCGCGCAGCCCCTCATCAACCGTCGCCCTCAGGCCCTCGGCTGTTTGCCGGGCACGCAGCTCAGGTGCGCTGAGGTAGCGGACCGCCGGTTCAGGCACAAGCGAGGGCAATTCCAGCAAAGGCTCGCCATCCTGGGCGAAGCGCCCCACCCTTTGCGCCTCGGTGCGGGCGTGGCAGATCAGGGTGAGGTGGATGGGCTTCATGGCAGGGCTTCGGCAGGAATGTCCGGGCACTCTAGCCGAAGTCCGGGGAACATGCGCGATGAGGTCAGGCCGAAGCGCGCAACTCGCGGGCAGCGGCGACCATGTTCACCAACGCCGCCTCGGTTTCCGGCCAGCCACGGGTCTTCAGGCCGCAATCCGGGTTCACCCACAACCGCTCGGCCGGAATCCGCTGGGCAGCCTTGCGCAGTAGCTTGACCATCTCTTCCCTGGCGGGCACCCGCGGTGAGTGGATGTCGTACACGCCCGGGCCGATCTCGTTCGGGTAAGCGAACTGCTCGAACGCCTCCAGCAGTTCCATGTCCGAACGCGAAGTCTCGATGGTGATCACATCCGCATCCATGGCAGCGATCGACTCGATCACATCGTTGAACTCGCTGTAGCACATGTGGGTGTGGATCTGCGTCTCGTCCCGCACACCCGAGGCACACAGGCGAAACGCCTCGGTGGCCCACTCCAGGTAGCGCGGCCAGGCGCTGCGGCGCAGCGGCAGGCCCTCGCGGAAAGCGGCTTCGTCGATCTGCACGATCTTGATGCCGGCGGCCTCCAGGTCCAACACCTCGTCACGCAGCGCCAGCGCCAGCTGCTGTGCCTGCACCTCGCGGCTCACGTCCTCGCGAGGGAACGACCACATCAGCATGGTCACCGGGCCGGTCAGCATGCCCTTCATCACCTTGCGGGTAAGGCCCTGGGCGTAGGTGATCCAGGCCACGGTCATCGCCTTCGGGCGACTCAGGTCACCGAAGATCACCGCCGGCTTCACGCAACGCGAACCGTAGCTCTGCACCCAGCCGAAACGGGTGAACATGTAGCCGTCCAGCTGTTCGGCGAAGTACTCGACCATATCGTTGCGCTCGGCCTCGCCGTGCACCAGCACATCCAGACCGAGGTTTTCCTGGATCTCAACCGCATGGCGAATCTCGCTGTGCATGGCCTCGATATAGTCGGCCTCGGTCAGCGTGCCCTGCTTGAACGCCTGGCGCGCCAGGCGGATGGCCGCGGTCTGCGGGAACGAACCGATGGTGGTGGTCGGAAACGCCGGCAGGTTCAGCCCGGCGCGCTGCTTGGCGATGCGCTGCTCGAAAGCGGTGGCGCGCTGGCTGTCGGTTGGCTTGATCGCGGCGACACGGGCCTGCACCGCCGGCTTGTGAATCCGTGGCGAGGTGGCGCGGCTGTGCTGCACGGCGCGGCTCTGCGCCAGCGCCGCCAGCACCTCGTCGGCCTCGGGCTGGTTCAGTGCCTTGGCCAGCACCGCCACTTCCTGGCACTTCTGCACGGCGAACGCCAGCCAGCTTTTCAGCTCGTCATCGAGCTGGTCTTCACGGGCCAGGTCCACCGGGCTGTGCAGCAGCGAGCACGACGGCGCCACCCAAAGGCGATCGCCCAGGCGCTCATGGGCATGGCGCAGCACCTCCAGCGCCTTGTCCAGGTCGCAGCGCCAGACATTGCGGCCGTTGACCACGCCCAGCGACAGCACCTTGTAGGCCGGCAGACGATCGAGGATGGTCGGGTACTGGTCCGGGGCACGCACCAGGTCGATGTGCAGGCCATCGACCGGCAGGTTGGCGGCCAGGCCGAGGTTGTCTTCGAGGCCGCCGAAGTAGGTGGCGATCAGTTTTTTCAGCGGCGCGCGCTGGAGGATGTTGTAGACCCGCTCGTAGGCGTTCTTCCAGTCCTGCGGCAGGTCGAGGGCGATGATCGGCTCGTCGATCTGCACCCACTCCACGCCCTGCACCGCCAGGCGGTTGAAGATCTGGTCATACAGCGGCAGCAGGCGGTCGAGCAGGTCGAGCTTGTCGAAGTCGGCGCCCTTGGCCTTGCCCAGCCACAAATAGGTCAACGGGCCGATCACCACCGGCTTGACCGCATGGCCCAGGGCCCTGGCCTCCTCGACCTCCTCGAACAACTGCTCCCAGCTCAGGGCGAATTGCTGGTCGGCGCTGAACTCGGGGACCAGGTAGTGGTAGTTGGTGTCGAACCACTTGGTCATCTCCTGGGCGTGGGCACCACCGCAGCAGCTGTCGCTTCGGTCCGTCGCCACGGCGCCTCGGGCCATGGCGAACAGGGTCTGCAGGGTCGGCTTGGCAGCGTCCTTGGCACGGAAGCGTTCGGGGATCACGCCAAAGGTCAGCGAGTGGGTCAGCACCTGGTCGTACCAGGCGAAGTCGCCGACCGGCAGCAGGTCGATGCCGGCGTCCTTCTGCACCTGCCAGTGGGCCGCACGCAGCTCACGGCCCACAGCGCGCAGGCCAGCTTCGTTCAGCTCGCCCCTCCAGAACGCTTCCTGGGCTTTCTTCAACTCACGGTCGCGGCCGATGCGTGGGAAACCCAGGTTGTGTGCCAGTGCCATGTCGTGGTCCCTCGATCTTCTTAAAATGAATGAGGGAGATTCTGGGCTGCGGTTTAATGTGAGACAAACTCATTAAATTTGAGATGAACTCAAGATTTTCTCATAGTGCCTTAGCCATGCCGTCGGCCAGGCATCGCAAATGTCTCAATCAACATACTCCCCCGCGCAATCAGACATGCCCCAGCCACCCACCTGTCGCACACTGCCACCCTGCCCCAACCCGGTAGCCCACACCCCATGAGCCTGTTGAAAACGACCCTGGACGCCAACGCCTTCGCCTGCATCCTGGAGTTCGTGCCCAAGCCCAGCGCCGAGCGTTTCGCCACCCTCGACACCCTCATGGCCCGCACCCAGCTGTGCGGCTGGCCGCTGACCGTGGCCATCGGCGACCGCGTCGGCAGCGCCCTGGACATGTCGCCGCTGGACGCCTTCAACAGCCTGGCCGAGCCCGTCCCCGCCCTGCTGCACTTCTCAGGCAAGGACCGCGAGCGCCATGAACTCCTGGCGCAATTGCAGTGCATGGACGCCGCCGGCCTCGACCAACTGCTGCTGCTCACCGGCGACCGCCTGCCCGGCCACGTCCCGGGCGAGCGCCCGGTGCGCTACCTCGAATCCGTCGCTGCCCTGCAGATCGTCCGCCAGGCCCGCCCGCACTGGCTGCTGGCCGCCGCGCTCAACCCGTTCAAGTACCAGGAGGCCGAAGGCGGCGCGCAGTACAGCAAGGCCGAGAAGAAACTCACCGCCGGGGCCGACCTGTTCATCCTGCAGCTCGGTTTCGATATCGATAAGCATCAGGAAGCCTTCGACTGGATGCAGCGCCAGCCCCGGCCCAAGCCGCTGATGGCCTGCATCATGGCGCTGACCGAGGGCCGTGCCGGGATGCTCGGGCATGTCGCCGGGGTGACCGTCACGCCGTCGATGCGCGCACTGCTGGCCGCCGAAGCAGCGGTTTCCAAGACCTACGCCAAGGAACGCGCCAACCAGCGCCTGGCCTTGCAGGTGATCGGCCTGAAATTGATGGGCTATGCAGGCGTGCACCTGTCCGGCATCCACGAGGTGGCGCAGTTCGAGGCACTTGAGCAGACCATCGAGGTGCTGCAACCGCAGTTCAGCTCACTGCGGGACTGGGCCCCGGCCTGGGAAGCAGCCTGGCAGGCACCTGGCCTGACGCCGGTCACCTTCCATCCACCCGGGCACGCCTGGCGCCTCGGGCAGCGGCAGATCACCGCGTCCAACAAGGAAAAGGTTCGCTATCACCTGCTGTCGGCGATGCACCACCAGTTGTTCAGCCGCACCACCGCCTTGAGCAAGGCCTTCGGCTGGGCCGTGACCCGGCCGCTATGGGCCAACCCCACGGCAGCGCAGTGGCTGCACCAGCTGGAACGGCGTATCAAACGGCCGATGGTGGGCTGCGATACCTGTGGCAGTTGCCGGCTGGAGGACACGCTGTATATCTGCCCCGAGACCTGCCCCAAGGGGCTGGCAAACGGGCCGTGCGGCGGCACCAGCCTGGATCGTTGCGAGTTCGGCGATCGGGAATGCGTGCACAGCGCCAAGTACCGGCTGGCGGTGAGCGTGGGCAGGACCGAGGTATTGCGTGAGCGGCTGATTCCCTGTGTGCAGGTGGAGAACCGGCAGCGTAGTTCGTGGCCGGGGTGGTTCGAAGGGGGCACCTCGAGATCGCCCTCCCTGCAGCCTGACGTCGCTCCGGAGTTCAACGAGTAACACGCTTGTCGGTAATCTCGTTACTACCCTTGCCCAACAAACTGCTTTGCCTCATTGTACAGACCAATGTCATTACAAAGAGGCTGCAAACATGGCGTCCATCAATGTACGTATCGACGACGACCTCAAGGTGCGCGCCTACCGTGAGCTGGAAAAGCTGGGTGTAACCCCCTCCGAGCTGATGCGCCAAGCGCTGCAATATGTTGCTGAGCGCGGGCAACTGCCTTTTAAACCCGTGTTACTGACCGAAGAGGACGAAGCACTGCTCGCCACGGTACGCGAACGCCTGGCCTCGCCGCAGAGGGTGAGGGTAACGCTGGATGACCTATAACCTCGATTTCGATGCGCGCGCACTCAAGGAATGGCAGAAGCTCGGCGACACCATTCGCCAACAGCTAAAGAAGAAGCTGGCAACCGTGTTGCTCAACCCGAGGGTCGAAGCGAACCGTCTGCACGGTTTCCCGGACTGCTACAAGATCAAGCTGCGCAGCAGCGGATATCGATTGGTCTATCAGGTCATCGATCATCAAATCGTGGTGTTTGTGGTCGCCGTGGATAAACGTGAGCGAGATCAGGTTTACCGCAAGGCGGCCGAACGATTGACCGAGTAAATCAAGCCTTCCAGAGGCGAAAGCGCTGGCGCTCTCAAGGACACTATGAAGGTGCTATGAGGGCGCGAGATACATCTCGCAAACGTCCCGATGAGGCCAAGCACTGCCCAAACCGGGACAATAGTCTGCAAGTCCACATAGCTGTCTTCACCATCCGTACCAGCTGTTTGTCATACGTACAGATATGCGCATTGATAAATGCAAATTGAGCGTATGTGACTCCGAGGAACTCCAAATGACCGGCCTACTGACCCGAGCTGAACAGGCAGTGTCCACCACCACCATGGCCCGGGAGTTTGGCGCACGCTTGAAACAAGTGACCAGCACAGACGCCACTCATCTGGTCATATTCAAGGACAACGAACCCGCTGCGGTCCTGATGGGCGTGCAAGCCTACCAGGCCATGCTGGACGAGCTCGCCGACCTGCGTGCCGAACGTCTCACCACCGAGCGCCTGCCCAGCCTCAATGATAAACACACCGTGAGCCTGGAGGAGATGGAGACTCGCTTCAGGTAGAAGCACATGATCTGGACTGTCAGGTTTCATCCCAACAGGAAGACAATCTTCTGTAACTTGGCCGCGCCGAAGCTCAGCGGGTCCTTAAAGTCGTACGCGAGCGCATCGCTCAAGGTGAACCCGATAAGCTCGGTGTGCTGGTGCTCTGTATTGGCGCCAGGCGCGATGACGAGGTGCATGCCGCTGCCAATCGCCGTATATGAGCCCTGCAAGAGCAGGAAGAACGTGGCAGATTACTGTTCCCGTCCATCAACGGCAGCAACAGTGCCAGGTAAAGCCCCCCTGGCCGGCAACCACACGGTGAAGGTAGTGCCATAGATCGCATCCGAACGCATGCCGATCCTGCCGCCATGCGCCTCGACAATCTGCTTGACGATGAACAAGCCCAGGCCCACCGAACGCAGCGGATCCTCGCGCTCGCTGCCTCGCGTCATCGGCTCGAACAGCGTCGGGATCAACGCATCAGCAATGGCCGGCCCGTGATTGTGAACGCTCAAGGTCGCGCCTTCATCCTTCAAGTCGGTGGTCACGGTGATCGGCAAGCCCGGGTCGCCATAGGCCACGCTGTTGGCGACCAGGTTGCCGAGCATCTGCTGCAAGCGGTCCTGGTCCACTTCGAAGGTGCCATGCCCGCGCGAATAATGGCGAATACCGGCCTGGGCGAAGGCCACCCTGAGCTCGCTCACGCACTGGTCCACCGCCTGGCGCAAATCGACCTGCTGACGCGTCACGCGGATGCCCTGCCCTAGCCTGATCGAGGCGAAGTCCAGCAGGTCGACGATCATCCGCTGCGCCCGGTCGGCGGCACTGCCGATGCTGCCCAGCAAGCGCCGGGCCCGGTCGCTGTCGGCATCGCGTTCGAGCAGTTCGGTCGCCATCTTGATGGCCGTCATCGGGTTCTTCAGGTCATGGCTGGCGACCGCGACCATCTGCTCGGCGAGGATGGCGCGGCGCTCGGCGTTTTCATAGGCAGCGGCAAGTTCGGCCTGTGCCCGTTGCAGGGCGGCCTCGGCGCTGACCTTCTGCGCCAGCAGCTCTTCGGCGCGCTGCATGGCCACCAGCGCCGCCCGTTCGTTGCGGTCCCGCTCGCCGGTGCCGAGCAGCGCCAGGTGGTAGCGCACCCCCTCGGCGGTTTCACGCCGCACCCCGTTGAGCAGCATGGCCAGCAGGTGCCCATCGCGATGGCGCAGTTCGAGCTTCACCTCCGACACCGAGCCCTGCAGGTTCATCAACGGCCCCCAGTGCGTGAGCTGGAACGCCCGCCCCGCAGCCGTCAGCAACTGATCGAAACTGCGCGCCTGCAACGCCGCCGGGTCATGTCCCAGCCACTGGCTGAAGGTCTGGTTGCAGCGCAGCACGGTGCCATCCGCGGCCATGACGACCAGCCCGCACGGCGCATGCTCGAACAACGACTCATCGAACAACAAGGCGGCGTCATTCATGGCCGAATCCATGCCCGGCGAAGAACGCATCCATCGCCGCCGCGCAGGCACCCGGGGCACTCAACTGCGGGTAATGGCCCATGTTGTCGATAAGGCTCATCTGGCTGTCGGGGAGCACGCGGTGCAGGTACTCGCCTACGCCCACCGGCACCACCGGGTCGCCCGTGCATTGCACGATCAGCGTCGGTACCGGCAGGCCGCTGACCTCCTGGCGGTGATCGGAGAGGAAGATGACCCGGGCAAAGTGCCGGGCGATCTGCGCGTCGGTGCGGCAAAAACTGCTGGTCAGCTCCGCCTCCAGCAATGGTTGCCCGGGCGTGCCCATCAGCGTCGGGGCCATGGAACTGGACCAGCCGAGGTAGTTGTCTTCGAGGGTGGTGAGCAGCGCCTGGATTTCATCCGGCGCAAAGCCACCGGAGTACCCCGCCGAATCGATGTAGCAGGGCGAGCCGCCGATCATCACCAGCCCGGCAATCCGCCCGGGCCGCTGACGCTCGGCCAGCACGCCGATCATTGCGCTTACCGAGTGCCCGACCACGATCACCGGCCCCTCGGCATAAGCGTCGATCAGCTCGTTGAGGTCCGTGGCATAGCCCCAGAGCGACGCATATTTTTCCGCCGTGTAGGCCGCAAGGTCGGACTGACCGGCGCCAACCAGGTCGTAGCTGACCACGCGAAAGCGCGTGACCAGATGAGGCAGCAGGCAGCGCCACATCGACTGATCGCAGCCGAAGCCGTGAGACAGGATCAAGGTGGCACTGCCGTTCCCAGCGACGTGCACGTTGTTACGCTTTTGCAGGGTCATTACCTATCCCGATGTCGTGCAACGTTGTGCTGAGCAGTGCCGAGCGGTCCATGCTGCTGGTGAGAATAGTCGAGGCGTGGGGCGGGTGGCTTGGATTAACCGGCGGGTTGGGGCGGCCAATGAAGCAGCAGTGCGCGGGGCTCGACGTCACGGGCGCACCGGGTGGATCGGGGTTGAACTGGTGGACACCATACGCGATATGGGGAGAAAGAGGGCAGATTATGCGGTAAATAGCCGGGCGAACAGCGAGTTCAGCATTAACGGCTCGGGAGCAGGATCGTGGAAGAGGACTTGCCCCACGATTGGGTCGACGAAAACCAATACGCGCGAGTTCAAAAAGTCATCACTATCGATAAAAATCATCCAGCCGTTGATGAGCAACTACCCATGGCAGGCGCCGCGCATTTGCCTGCATCCGCATGTAGGCATCATGGGCCTGATCAACAGTGATCACCCCCTCTCGAACAAGCTCCTCAACCACCCAGAGCGTCCCCTTCACCTCGACGTTTTCCAGCAATGCCGCTTTGCGCAGCGCCTCATCACCGGACAGCAGCGGGCATTTCTCCTGCCTGGCCAGCGCCAGGGCGAAGCAATCATTACGACTAGGCCCCCTGACCCGGCCAACCAATTCCACGGCGTAAAGCATGGTGGCAGCGTTGAGTTCAGCCAACTTGAGCCCTAGGCCCAGCAGATGCCCATGCTGGGCTTCGAGCTCATCGAAGTAGAGGATATCTGGCACAGTAAACTGGTAAGGCAGCGTGAAGAGTTGAGCCAGCAGCTCGCCCTCTTCAAGGTCGATCAGGATGTTTGCATCACTGATGAGCAGCTGCATCCAGTAACTCCAGTTTGCGCGCCTGGTGGAACTGATAGATCGTCATGCCCAGCAACTCCGCCGCCTTGGACTCACTGAGGATCCCCTCCCCCAAGGCGCGATAGACCAGTTGCTGGAACAACCGCGTGGTTTCCTGCCGATACGCCGACCCTGGCTCCTGCTTGCGCCAGCCCTGTTTGACGAACACCATGAACAGCCGCTCACGCACAGCCTGCGGGATGATCTCCAGGTCGCCAGCGCGATACAGGCAGCCCTGCATGCTGAGGCCAAATTCCGCCTTGAGCAGATACAACTCGCGCACCTCCAGCATGTGACGCTTGTTGCCCAGATGCTGCCGCATGGCGCTGGCCGGCACCAGCAATGCCGAAGCGAAACGGTTACAGGCCTTTTCCTCGTCCAGGCCTTCGGCCAAGCGACCGTGCATCAGCAGGTGGCCGAGCTCGTGGGCCAGGGTGAAACGCTGCCGGTCCCCCGGCCAGTCAGCCGACACCACGATGACCGGCTGCCCCGCCACGCTGGCCTGCAGGCCATCGAACTTCGCCTGCGCATCGACCTGGGTGATGATCACCAGAATCCCATGCGTCTCCAGCACGTCGATCAAATCGGGAATCGGGCTAGACCCCAGCCCCCACAGCTGCCGCACCTGGTCTGCCAGGTTGTCGACCGCCTGTAACGATTCCAACTGCGCAGGCAGCCCCGCCGGCGCGCTGAACGCCTGCACGGGATAGTCCGGCCATAGGTTGATCAGCTCTTGCCAGCGCTCCGCCTGATCCAGCACATCGGCCTCGATGCGCTTGAGGATCGCCTTGGGCGTGCTGCAACGCTTGCGATATTCGACCCCCGCCAGCTCGACCTTGGGCGGACGGAAGAAATACTCGGCGCGCACCGACAGCGCCTTGCACAAACGCACGAGCACGCCAGAACTGGGCATGCTTTGATCATGTTCGTACTTCTTGATCATGTTGGCGCTCACGCCCACCTGCTCACCTAGCGCCTGCATCGACAGGCCAGCAGCAGCGCGGGCACGTTTGAGCCGCTCGCCGATCATCGGCGACCTCCCTCGGTTTACGAAAAAAATAAATTACCAGTAAATATAAACCTGATAGCACTACCCGTCGAGGCTTGGGTTACGACCGTGCTAGCGAGGCCGTGCCAAGAACTGGACCAGTCACGCTCGCCCGCTGATTCATCTGCGTCTCAAAAGAATGTATAAAGCGTCAGCGCCCTGCGACCCCGACGTCCGCACAAGGAAACCCCTCCATGCTTCGGCTCACCATGCCGGCCCTGCTCCTGGCTGTAGCCGGCTGTGCCACCAAGCCTCCCGCCAACCCCGAGAACCTTTGCGAGATCTTCCGCGAGAAGCCGAAGTGGCACGAGGCGGCGTTGAAGATGCAGGCGCGCTGGGGCGCCCCGGTGCAGGTGCCGATGGCGATGATGTACCAGGAGTCGTCGTTCAAGCACGACGCCCTGCCGCCGCGTTATTACTTCCTCGGCTTCATCCCCTGGGGCCGGGTCAGCACCGCCTACGGCTACGCCCAGGCCAAGGACGAGACCTGGGCCGACTACAAGCGCGAAGCCGGCGGCTGGGGCGCCGCCCGCGACGACTTCGCCGACGCCCTCGACTTCATGGGCTGGTACATGCAGAAGAGCCAGCGGGTAAACGGCACGTCCAAGTGGGACGCCTACGGCCAGTACCTGAATTACCACGAAGGCTGGGGCGGCTACCGCAACCGTAGTTACGACGCCAAGCCGTGGCTGAAGAACGTGTCGCAGAAGGTGCAGGCGCGGGCTTCGGTGTTTGGGGCGCAGTATCGGAGTTGTGAGCAGGAGCTGGCTCGGGGTGGGTGGTTCTGGTAGGCGCTGTTTCGGGGGTGATGAAACACCGGGCGAGCGATGCGTTGCCGACCGGGCACGCTCTTGCACGACGCGATGGATCAAGTGGAGTCCGCTCAGGACACACCCCGCAATAGGGCCGCAAAGCGGCCCCGATGATGTGCAGCATCAGCCTGTAGAAACACCCTCTTCTTTCATCACCTCCAGCTTGCCGAACTGCTCGCTGGCCAAGCGGCTGATGATCCGGATCGCCTGGTGAATGCCCGCGGTGTTGCGAAAGCTCAGTTGCGGGTTGTGTTCGCACTCGAGCACCTCGTCATGCTGGACCAGCGCCTCGCCTAGCAGTTCGAGGGTCCAGATGTAGCTTTGCAGGGTAGACATGCGTTCGTGGTCAGTCATGGGGCGTCTCCCGGTTGGCGCGCTCGGCGAGGGATTGGCTGTCGATCGGGTAGAAGGTTGGGGATGGGGTGGCCGCACGGGTTGGCCGGCGGAGAGCGGATGCGAGGATCCTCAGTATCTTGGTGGTCATGCATGAGTTCCTTTCGTTGTGGAACTGCCACCGCTCGCGGCCAAGCAAGTTTAGGTGGCAGCAGTACGCGGGTTGGCCGACCGGGACGAAAGGGGCCCGGCACACCCGAAGGTGTCCCGCGCACCACCGCCATGACGCGACATCGCGGGCACAAAAAAGGGCCGGTGTCAAGTCTTTTATGCGGCTCACGCAAAACTTGAAACTGTATATGAGACAGCAGGTTAGCTCGTTCTTAGGCTGCTTTGCAGAGGTGCGACTTCGTGGTCTAGGAGCCACATAGGAGCGTCGCAGTGGCAAGCCATGTCGCGTTGCATCGGTATCGAAAACCGATGGACATTGCGAACAGCAGGTTGTCAGCATAGCCCAGTTCTTCACATCCCAGCTTGACCCATGGCTTGACTCCCAAACTCTTTCATAGAATAATTGATGTCATATTTTTTAACTGACATCGTGTTTTATGGCATCAGAAACCATTCCAAGACCGGAGCAAGTTCGTGCCGCGCGCAGCTTGCTCGGCTGGTCGCAGCAAGATCTCGCCGCCAAGGCAGGGGTTGCAATCTCCACGATCGCTGACTTCGAACGCGGGCAGCGCAGTCCTATACCAAACAACGCGCTTGCCATCCGTCAAGCGTTGGAAGCGGCGGGTGTGCTATTTACCGAGACAGGCGTTAGTCATGGCTTTCATTGGACGTTCATGACTGAGCGCGGGACGAGTGGCTTGATCGTCACTTTTACCCCCGAAGCGGCCGGGCCAGTGATCGACTTTGCGTCAATCTTTGGCAAAGTCGAGCCTCCAAAGGTTTCGATCGACACAATCCAGTGCGCAACGCCAGAACTCAGGAACAAGGTCCACGATTACGTCGATCGGCATGCGGCTAAAACGCCACATCTGTTCCGCTTGCGCAAGATGCTCGACGACATGCCTGACGGGGAGTTCTTCCTGCTCCTGCCAACGCCGCCGTCCTCAACGGCTGAGCAATTTCGCTATGAGCAGGTACTGCACCAGCTCAATCATCCGCAAGAGCAACCTCTAGATGAACACTTGCAGGTCTTCGGGCGCTTGCTTGAGAAATATGACTTGTGCATGCCTCGAACCGACAAACATTTCAACATCGGCAATGCCAAGAAGGCAGACAGAACTTGTCGATTTTGTGGCAACTCAAGGAAGACTGGAGCACAATTCAATAAGGAGGCCCATGCCATTCCAGCCGCACTGGGCAACAAGTACCTCAAGCTCGCTGACGAATGTGACGATTGCAATCAGTATTTCGGAGACAAGATCGAGCCCACCCTTGTCGAGCTTCTCAATATCCAGCGGGTGTTTCTCGGCATTGAAGCTCGCGGGTCATTGCCTACTGTTAAATTCCCAGGGGGCAGGCTGTTCCGTGATGGCAACAACGACAAGATGATGGTCGTTGTATCCGAGAAAATCTCTGAGGATGCTTCCGGCGTACTGACTGCGCAACTAGGAACGGGAAAACCCATAGTCCCACAGAGTTTCTACCGCGCTCTGAGCAAGATCGCCCTATCTGTTATTCCAGAACAAGAACTTCCTGCACTGGCGAAAACGATCCGTTGGGTACGCTATGGCGAATCTTCCGAAGCTCCTTTGCCGAAGATAGCCGCTGCAGTGGTAATGCTCCCTCCCGACCCATCGGCCCAGATCACTTTGTACATCCGCAAGGAGCCTCATTCGAAGATGCCCCATGTCTTGTGTGAATTCCGACTGGGGTGCTACATGTACGTCTATGCCCTGCCTTTCTCCGAGAGAGATGATGGAAACCTTTTGGGATTCTTCGAGGAAGAGGAATTCAAGCAAACTTTTCGGCACTACGCATCGGTGCCCTCGTGGAGTCAACAGGACTACAGCGGAAACCAGGAAATCCAGGTGCTCCAAAGTATTAGACTGCAACCGAGCAACGCGCCTATTGATGGGCAACCATCCTGATCGCTGATTGCCTAAGCTGCTCTCGTGTCATTCCCTCACTTTGAGAGCCGCTTGAAGTTTCGATCCCCCGCCATGAACGCCTCCAGCATGTGCGGGATCAGCGTCGTGGCATCAACCGCCTCGCCATACGCCTGCGCATGCAGTGCGGCGTAGCGGTCGAGATCGGCTTTCAAGCTGGCCGGGCAGGCGAAGGTCAGCTTCACGCTCTCGATCTTGGGCAGCGGCCCCAGCCGTAGTTTCCTGGTTGTGCTCATCGTGAAGTCCCCTTGATGAAGAACAGCGGCTGATAGGGCCGCAGCACCAGATCACGGTTCACGATGATGCGCACCGGCAAGCCGGGGCGGCTGGTCAGCGTGGGCTGGATGTTGAGGTTGCGCCGGGTCACTTCCTGGCCGACCTGGTTCACGGTGTCCTGCAGGCTGTCGCGCCCGGCGATGATGACGCGATCACCGTCCTGGCGGTTCTCGGGTGCGGCCAGTTCGGCACCGACGCCCAGCAGCGTGGTCAGCACGGCACCGGCAAAGATCCGATCCCAATGCCAGTCCACATCGTCTTCCAGACCCGCATAACCTGCCGGGTCGGTGCCGATCAGGTTGTCGAGCGTGAGCGAAGACGTATCCGGCAGGATGATGCGGTTCCACACCACCTGCACGCGGCTCTGGCCATAGCTGACCTGGCTGTTGTACTTGCCCAAGATGCGCGAACCCTGCGGGATCAGCAGGAACTTGCCAGTGGCCGTGTCGTAGATCGGTTCCGTCACCGTGGCGATCACATCGCCCGGCAGGTCGGACTTGATGCCCGTGACCAGTGCCCCAGCAATGACCGTTCCAACCATCACTTGATACGGCGAGGTGGGTATTTGCAGGTTGCCGGAGTTACGGGTTTCCGTAGAACCGCCTGTCAGGAACGCCTCTTTCTGGTCTTGCCGGTTCTGCACGGCAGTCGGATCAGCAGGCTGGGCCGCCGTCGAGGCCGGGCCAGCGGCCAGGGGATCGAAAGCGGCATTGGCAGCGAAGCCCGGTGCGGCGGCGACCTGCGACTGCGCCACGGGCGCAGCCTGCGGGGAGCCAGTGCGAAAGAACACCGATGAAGCTGCCGCCGCTTCTTCTTCCTTGCGCAGCGCATCGTTGGGGTCGTAGCCGGGCGCGGCATAGGTGGCGGCGACCGGCTGCTGCGAGTTCACGATGGCTGGCCCCAGGTCGCCAGGCAAAGGAGGCCCCAGTTCCGGCACGTCGGGCGGCAGCGGTGGCAGCTTGGAATAGTCCGTTGGCAGCGCATCCAGTCCCTCCGACTTGGACACGCGATCCACGTTGTACAGCTCGGTGGATTCACCCGCGCCGCGTTGCTGCGGCTGCAGCGACCAGATCAGTGCGCCCATCACGCCAACCGACAAGCAGCCGGCGAGGATCGCCAGCGTGCGCCGGTTCAGGCGCGTGACCGGGCGCGGTTGGGCGCGCAGCGCCACCGCCTCGGGAGCCACCTTGTCCGCCTGAGGCGTGGCAAGGTCGGGAATGTCATCCTGGCTCATACTCAGTTCCTCCCGGCAATGCCATCCGTGCGCTCGATGCGCACCACGTCGCCCTTGTCGGCGCCCAGGCGAAGTTCGGCCGCACCGAACAGGCGATCCACGATGTAGTACGGCGAGCGGAAGCGATAGTTCACCAGTTGCCCATCCCCCTGCGCACCGATGACGAACAGTGGGGGCAGTTCGCCCTGGGCGATGCCTGCCGGGAACTGGATATAGACCTTCTCTCCATCATCGAAGGCGCGCAGCGGCTTCCACGGTGGATTGCTGCCGCTGATTGCATAGCGAAATCGGATGTTCTCCAACGACAGGCCCGCATCGACCGGCGCGGCCGCGTTGGCGGCTTGCGCCTGGCGCTGCAAGGCCAGCATCCGATCCTTGGGATAGTCCCAGGACACCGACGCCATCCATGCCTTGTCGGTCGAGGTCAGTTCCAGCAGGTACGTCCTGCGGCTGGTCGTGATGACCAGATTGGTCTTCAAGCCGGAACGAATAGGCTTGACCAGCACATTGACGCGCAAATCGGCCCCGCTGCCGCTGGAGGTGTCACCCACGATCCAGCGCACCGTGTCGCCCGCAGCGACCGTCACCAGTTCCTCGCCGGGTTGGAGCGCGATCACCGTCACGCGACCCACCGACGCATAGACCTGGTACAGCGCGCCATCGGTGAAGGGCCAGACCTGAATCGCATTGACGTAGCCCTCGCGGGTCGGCGCGATCCGTGCCTCGGCATTGGCGCGGGAGACGCGCACCTTCTCGTCAGCAGGCTCCAGTGCCGCCGGGGCCGCATCCACGTCCGGCAGCGGCTTCAACTGCGCGGGCAATGCCAACGGTTCGGGCACGGCCACCACTTCGATGGGTTTGGGCGGCTCGGGCAATGGCTGCGCTTGCACCGGTTCATCGAGCGAGATCACCGGCGGCGGCTTGCCCTGCGTGGCGCAGCCCGCAAACAGGACAGTCGATGCCAGCAAGATCACCGGCAATGCGGCTTTACGGAAATGTGCATTCATGGTTTGGCTCCTTCAGAAGAATCCAGTTCACGGCTCCACGACAGGCCATTGACGTAGATGCCCAGCGGGTTGCGGCGCAGGCGTTCTTCGGTGCGCGGGGTCTGCTGCACGATGGACACCACCGCCGTCCATCGCTCCAGCCCGGCAGCCGCGCCATTGACGTAGCGGCGTTCCGTCCAGCGCACGTTGAACGACGCCTCACTGGCGCGAACCACACTGGTGATCTGCACCGTCACCGACTCCTTGCCGATACGGGCAAACGGGTCATTCACCCGCGCATAGTCGTTGAGCACCGCCGCGCCCCGATCGGTGGTGTAGTCGTAGGCATCGAGCCAGTTCTGGCGCACGACGATGGGGTCGATGGACAGCGAGCGCACCAGCGTCACGAAGCGCGCGATGTGGTGCGCCGTCTGCGCATCGGTGGGTCGGTACGGCGTGGCCGCTTCGCCCACGGTGCGCACTTGGCCGGACTGATCGACCTCGATGACATAGGGCGTGACGATGGATTGTGCTGAGCGCCACACCAGGCCACCGGCCATCAGCAGCGCGAGCACCAGGCAGCCAAAGGCCATCAGCCGCCAGTTCTTGGCCTGCACGCGGGCCGAGCCGATGCGCTCGTCCCACACCTGGGCAGCGGCTTGATACGGAGTGGCAGGCTGCGGCGTATCGGCATAGCGCACCTGCGGTCGTTTGAATCGCATGGAGTTCTCCTTGAAAGTCAGCTATCGGGTCATTCATCGGGGCGCAGGCTCGGGCCTTGGCCCGAACCGCCGCCGTCGCCACCGCGCAGCGTGTGCGCGGCCGTGGTGGTGGCCTGGGTGAGTTGTTGGCGACGTTGCAGGCGCTTGGCCCAGCCGGGTTGTTCCTGCTTCTGCGCGTTGGCATCGCCAGCGGCGGTTTGCCCGGAACCGGCAGTGCTACCGCCTGCGCCGCCATCGGCGCCAGAGCCTTGCCAGCCTGCTTTGAATGGCGCGGCCGCCTTGGCTGCCGCCGCTTTGATGCCTGCACCAGCGCGCTGACCAGCGGTCTGTGCGCCGCCCTTGGCGACATTGCCCAGCCCTGCCATCGCGCCTTTGGCTCCGCCGCCCGCAGCGGCGGAACCGGCCTGAAAGGCCGACTTCGCGCTGCCAGCCGCCGAGGTTGCGGCCCGCGCGCCAGCCCCGGCGAGCTTGGCGGCAGCCGGTGCCATGCGCGCCCCGGCCATCACCGCACCGCCCACGCCGGTGGCCGCAGCACCTACGGCAACCGCCGCGCCTGCGGCACCAATCGCAGCACCGGCCATCGCGCCTGCGCCAAGCTGCGGTGCGCCGGAGACCAGCCCGGTGGCGATACCCGGCCCGAAGATTCCCAGCGCCAGCAGCGTGAGCGAGGCCAGCATGATGACCACCGCATGGTCGATGGACGGCTCGGCCGGATGTACCTGGAACTCGGCAAACAGGCCCGAGCCAATGCCGACGATAACGGCCAGCACCAGCACCTTGATGCCCGAGGACACTACGTTGCCCAGCACCTTTTCGGCGAGAAAGCTGGTCTTGTTCCACAGCGCGAACGGCACCAGTACGAAGCCCGCGAGCGTGGTCAGCTTGAACTCGATCAAGGTGATGAAAAGCTGGATCGCCAGCACGAAGAAACACAGGATCACCACCGCCCAGGCCAGGAACATGACCACGATGGGCGTCATGTTCACGAACACCTCGGGGAAGCCCGCCATGTCACTGATCTGCTCAAGGATCGGCGCTGCCGCGTCGATGCCGGTCTTGGCCAGGCGTCCCGGTTGCAGGAATTCGCCCATGCTCATCGTCGAGCCGCTGGCCGTCAGGCCCAGGCCCGCGAACGAGCGGAAGACGATGCTGGCCAGCCAGTTGAAGTTATTGATGATGTAGGCGAAGGCACCGACGTACAGCACCTTGCGCAGCAGCTTGGCGATCACTTCATCGCCCTGGCCGGTGGCATGGCTCATCGCCCAGTACAGCCCGGCGATGGTCATGTCGATGACGATCAGCGTGGCGGTGAGGAACGCGACTTCGCCCTGCAGCAGCCCAAAACCCGAGTCGATGTAGCGCGAGAAGGTGTCGAGGAAGCGGTCGATGACCGTCACGTCGTTCATGGCAGCCCCTGTCAGTTGCCGTAGAAATCCACGCGCTGCGGCGTGTATGGCGTGCCATCGCCCAGGAATCGGCGCGTTACTTCACGGCCGCGCTCGACAGCCGCTGCTTGGCGTGCCAGTTCCAGCGCGGCGGCGCGTTCCTGCGTGATCTGGAGCTGCTGCGCCTGGATCGACTGCTTGGCCTGTAAGGCCAGAAGCTGGTTGGTCGCCTGCATGGCTTGCAGCGCGCCGGTGGCGGACTGGCTCTGGCTCACGAGGTCGGCCAATGCGCTTTCGTCTTGCGCCAAGTTCTGCGACACCTGCGCCTGCATCCGCATCGCGGTGTGCAGGCCGTTCAGCGTGTTCTTCCAGCGCTCCTGCGCGTCGCGCAGCATCTGGTCGCCGCTGACGGTCGCGGCGTACTGCTCCGGGTACAGCCGGGCGAAGGTGGCATCCATGCTCTGCACGTCGTAGGCCAGGCCGCGAGCCTCGGCGATCAGCCGCTCGGTGGTCGCCAACGTCGAGCGCAGGCGATTGACGATGTTGAAGTCCAGATTCGCCAGATTGCGCGCCTGGTTCATCAGCATCTGCGCTTCGTTCTGAAGCTGGTTGATCTGGTTGTTGATCTGCTCCAGCGTGCGCACGGCGGTCAGCGTGTTCTGCACGAAGTTGGACGGGTCGAACACCGTCAGCGCGGATGCAGGCTGTGAGGCCAGCAGCGATACCGACAGCACGGCGGCGAGCGAGACGGACAGCAAACGGGGTTGGGTCTTCATGGTGAAACCTCCGGTCGTTGAGAAGCGAGGAAGGACGCTGCTGCCGGTGAGGACGGCAGCAGGTCGGCGGCCCAATCGAGGCCGCGATGGCGCAACCAGGCACCGGCGAAGCCCGGTGTGCCTGCCTCCAGCAGCACGCGATCCATGTCACGTTGGTCTTGCGGGGTGGATGCACCCGCGAAGGCCAGCGTGGCTGGCCCCAGGTCGAGGTCGAACAGGCGATTTCCCAGGCGTGATTGGTAGTAGTAGTCGCGCTTGGGCTGCGCGGTCGCCACGATCTCGATCTGGCGCGAGTTCAGCCCGAAGCCTTCGTAGATCGTGCGGATCTGCGGCTCGGTGGCCTGCGGATTTGGGAGAAAGATCCGACTGGCGCAGCTTTCGATCACTGCCGGGGCAATGCTCGAATCCTTGATGTCGGCCAGCGACTGGGTGGCAAAGATGACGCTGACATTCTTCTTGCGCAGCGTCTTGAGCCACTGGCGAATGCGGGCGGCGAACACCGGGTCATCAAGGAACAACCAGGCTTCATCAAGGATCAGCAGCGTGGGCGCGCCGTCGAAGCGTTCATCGAAGCGGGCGAACAGGTAGCCCAGCACAGCCAGCACCGCCGCCTTGCTGTGCATCAGCTCTTCCATCTCGAAGCCCTGCACGCTGCCGGAACCCAGCCGGTCGGCATCGGCGTCCAGCAGCTTGCCGTGGGCACCGCCCAGCACATAGGGCGCGAGCGCCTGGCGCAGTGCGTTCGATTGCAGCAGCACCGACAGGCCCGTCAGCGTGCGCTGCTCCACCGGTGCACCGGCGAGGCTGCCCAGTGCCGACCAGATCGCGGCCTTCTCGTCCGGGCCGATGGCGACACCTTCATGCAACAGGCGGCCTTCCACCCATTCGGTCGCCCAGGTGCGGTAGCCCTCGTGGTCGATGCGGGCCAATGGCTGGAAAGCAATCGCCCCGTCATTGCCCAGGTCGTAATGCTCGCCGCCGAGTCCCAGGATGGTGGCGCGCATCGAGCGGCCCATATCGAAGGCGAAGATGCGTGAACCGGGATAACGGCGGAACTGCATCGCCAGCGTGGCGAGCAGCACCGACTTGCCCATGCCGGTCGGCCCCGCGACCAGCGTGTGGCCCACGTCGCCGATGTGCGTCACCAGCCGAAACGGCGTCGCGCCATCGGTGCGGGTGACAATCAGCGGCGGGCCATCCAGATGCGCGTTCTTCTCTGGGCCGGCCCACACGGCAGACAGCGGCATCATGTGCGCCAGGTTCAGCGTCGAGACGATGGGCTGGCGCACATTCGCGTAGGCGTTACCGGGAATGGACGACAGCCAGGCATCCACCGCATTCAAGGTTTCAGGGATGGTGACGAAGCCGCGCCCCTGAATGACGCGCTCCACCATGCGCAGCTTTTCATCAGCTACGGCGGCATCCGTGTCCATGACGGTGACGGTGGCCGTCAGGTAGCCGAAAGACACCTGATCGCTTCCCAGCTCCTGCAAGGCGGCATCGGCATCGGCGGCCTTGTTGTTGGCGTCGGTATCAACCAGCGGGCTTTCCTGCTGGAATACGGTTTCGCGCAGCAGCGCGACGACGTTCTTCCGTTTGGCGAACCATTGGCGGCGGAGGCGGCCGAGTTCTTTTTCTGCCTCGGCTTTGTCCAGGCACAAAAAGCGCGTGCTCCAGCGGTAGCCAAAGCCCAGGCGGTTGAGGTCGTCGAGAATCCCCGGCCAGGTCGAGGTCGGGAAGCCCCGCACCGACACCACGCGCAGGTGCTGGTCGCCCAACATGGGAGCCAGACCACCGACCAGCGCCGAATCGGCCAGCAGCGCGTCGAGGTGGAAAGGCACTTCGGGCACGGCCAACCGGTAGCGTCGCGTCGAGACCGTGGCGTGCAGGTAGGTCAGCGTCTGCGCGTCATCCAGCCAGGCGATTTCCGGCATCACGCCATCGAGCAGGTCGAAAACCCGATCGGTTTCCGCCACGAAGGCATCGAGTCGGCCCCGCCAGTCCACGCCATCGCCCGGCGCATGCTCGTAGAGCAGCTTGGCCGCACGGGCGCGCGATTCCTCCGGTGGCAGGTAGGCCAGGGTCAGGTGATAGGCGCTTTCATAGTGATGGCCAGATTCCTCGAAGGCCGCGCGGCGTTCTTCTTCCACCAGCCAAGACAGCGGTTCGGGAAACTCGGAACATGGGTAGCCCGCCGCTGCGCGGCGCTCGGCCTCGATAAACAAGGCCCAGCCTGAACCCAGACGGCGCAGTGCGTTGTTGAGCCGAGCCGACGTGGCGATCAGCTCGCCTTGCGTGGCGCTGTCCAGATCCGGCCCACGAAAGCGGGCCGTGCGCTGGAACGAGCCATCCTTGTTCAGCACCACGCCCGGCGCGATCAGCCCGGCCCAGGGCAACCAATCGGCCAGCAGCGCGGGCCGCTGGCGGTATTCGGCAAGGTTCAGCATGTCGGTTTCTCCCTATGCGTCCAGCAGCGGCTTGTGCTTGATGTGCCGGGCGAAGACCTGCATGAACTGCGGATCGACACGCGCACCCCAGACCGCCAGCGAATGGCCTGCGATCCACAGCACCACACCGGGAATCCAAAGCTGCAGGCCCAGCCCGACGGCGGCGGCCAGCGTGCCGTTGGCGATTGCCACGGTGCGCGGCGCACCGCCCAGCAAGATCGGCTCGGTCAGCGAGCGATGCAGCGGCACTTCAAAGCCCGGAAGATCTGTGGCCGTGCTCATACGACGGCCCCACCTGAGAAGCTGAAGAACGACAGGAAGAAGCTCGAAGCCGCGAAGGCGATGGACAGGCCGAAGACGATCTGGATCAGCTTGCGAAAGCCGCCACTGGTATCGCCGAAAGCCAACGCCAGGCCGGTGGCGATGATGATGATCACCGCGACGATGCGGGCGACTGGCCCCTGGATGGATTCGAGAATGGATTGCAGGGGACCTTCCCACGGCATCGAGGAACCGGCGGCCTGCGCAGTACCCGCCAGCAACAACATCAACACGGCGAGTAGCAGCCCTTGCCCTGCGGGTCGGGCCAGGCGGCGCAACCGCGCCATGCTGGACAGGCGAGAAAACGGATTTACGGAAAGACGGAAAGCATCAACGTGCGTCATGGCAGTTCTCCAGGTTGGTCAGTGGTCAGGGAAGGCGCAGCGGCAGCGGCTGCAAGAGGAACCGGCGGCAACTCGGGAAGCGGCGCTTCCAGTGCATCCGCCAGGCGGTAGCCCGCGCCGTCGAAACCGACGACGCGAGAAATGGTTTCGACGTGGCGTTTGCGGCCACGGCCTGCGATGTGGATCACCACATTGACCGCCTCGGCGATCAGGGCGCGGGGCGGATTCACCGCGACTTCAAGGATCAGTTGCTCTAGGCGCAGCAGTGCGCCCAAGGCAGAGCCGGCATGGATGGTGGCGATGCCACCGGGGTGGCCCGTGCCCCAGACCTTCACCAGATCCAGAGCTTCGCCGCCGCGCACTTCGCCGACGATCACGCGATCCGGGCGCAGCCGCATCGTGGCGCGCACCAGTTCCTGCATCGACACCACGCCTGCGTGGGTGCGCAGCGGCACATGGTCACGGGCCGCGCATTGCAGTTCGATGGTGTCTTCGAGCACCAGTACGCGGTCGCCGGTGGCGGCGATCTCGGCCAGCAAGGCATTCGCCAGTGTGGTCTTGCCGGTACTGGTGCCTCCGGCGATCAGGATGTTCTGCCGCTCACGCACGGCATGACGCAGGAACTCGGCCTGCCCTGCGCTCAGGATGCCGTCGGCCACATAGCGATCCAGACCGATGATGCTCACGGCACGCTTGCGCAGCGCAAAGGCCGGGCCGGGTGCGGCGGGCGGCAGGATGCCCTCGAAGCGTTCGCCGGTTTCTGGCAGTTCGGCGGTCAAGAGCGGTTGGCCGCGATGCACCTCCGCGCCGACATGGGCGGCGACCAGGCGGATGATGCGTTCGCCATCGGCCTCGGGCAGTTCGACGCCCAGCGGTGCGCGGCCAGAGGACAGCCGATCCACCCACAATGTCCGGTCGGGGTTGAGCATCACTTCCACTACGTCCGGGTCTTCCAGCGCGGCGGCAATCACCGGCCCCATCGCCGTGCGCAGCATCTGGATGCGGCGATCCTGGGACGCCGCAGCGGATGAACGCGGTTCGGGCGGGATTTGAGGAACGGCACTCATGGCGTACGCTCCGCTGTGCGTTCATGGGCGGCTACCATCGCCGCCGCGTCATCCATGCGCATGCCGAACTCACGATCTTGGGAGTGCAGCTCTTCCACCACGTCGCGCACCAAGCTGCGGCCACGCAGCAGGTGGCGGCCCAACTGTTCGACGAATTGCTCGAAGCGCGCCTTGCCCTGGGCGCGGGCTGCATCCTGATGGGCTTCGGGCACCGGCGTGCTGACGGTCAGGAAGTAGCGGATGAACAACGCCAGCGTTTCTATCTGGATGTTCTGATCACGCTCCAGACGCTCGGCCTGCCGCGACAGGCGGTCCAGCCGTTTGGCGATGGCGGCCTCGCGCTGGTCGCCCGCGTCTGGCGACAGCCAGGACGCCAGCGCCGCCGCGACGATGGACGACTTGGACACGCCTTTCTTGGTGGCCAGTTCATCGAGCCGCTTGGCGTGCTCATGCTGGATGAACAGGTTCAATCGGTATTGGCTCATAGGTCGATTCCGTCGTTGGGGTCGAGAGATGCCAGCCGCGCCGTGCGTTGCAGAGCGGGATCGAGCTGGCCGGGAAGCAGCTGGGGCATGTCGTCGTCATCGAGCAGCGACAGATCGCTGGTCGTGGCATCCATCTCGGGGGCATAGGCGATGGCTTCGGACAGTTCGGGCTGACGGCGGGGGCCGCCGTCATCGGTCGAACCCAGGGTCTCCAGGTCATCGGCGAATGCCGTGGCCGGTGCCGCAGGAACCGCAGGTATTGCCAGGTCGCTCCAGTCGTCAGGTCGTACCGGCGGCACATCGGCATAGCGGCCTGCTGCCACCGCAGGCGGCGGTAATACCCGTTGCTTGAAATTGGCGTCGGCGAAGTAGCGCAACTTCTTCGCCTTGATCGGCGCGACGCTGGACACCATCACCACCGCCTCATCGGTCGGTAGCTGCATCACTTCGCCTGGCGTCAGCAGCGGACGTGCCGTTTCTTGGCGCGACACCATTAGATGGCCGAGCCACGGTGCGAGCCGGTGGCCTGCGTAGTTGCGCTGGGCGCGCAACTCAGTGGCCGTGCCCAAGGTTTCGGAAATGCGTTTGGCCGTGCGTTCGTCGTTGGTGGCGAAGGTCACACGCACATGGCAGTTGTCCAGAATCGAATGGTTCTGGCCGTAGGCTTTGTCGATCTGGTTGAGCGACTGGGCGATCAGGAAGCTACGGATGCCATAGCCCGCCATGAAGGCCAGCGCCGTCTCGAAGAAGTCCAGCCGACCCAGCGCTGGGAACTCGTCGAGCATCAGCAGTAGCTTGTGGCGGCGCTCGATGCCGTCGGAGCCATCCAGCGATTCGGTGAGCCGTCGCCCGATCTGGTTGAGGATCAGCCGGATCAGCGGCTTGGTGCGGCTGATGTCCGAAGGTGGCACCACCAGATACAGCGACACCGGATACTCGGATGCGATCAGGTCGGCGATGCGCCAGTCACAGCGCGAGGTGACTTCGGCCACCGTCGGATCGCGGTACAGGCCGAGGAAGGACATGGCGGTGCTCAACACGCCCGAGCGTTCGTTGTCCGACTTGTTCAGCACTTCTCGGGCAGCGGATGCGACGATCGGGTGAGGTGCATCACCCAGGTGCTTGGTCGTCATCATCCGATGCAAGGTCAGCTCGAAAGGACTGGCCGGGTCGGAGAGGAAATTAGCAACGCCGCGCAGCGTCTTGTCCTCGCCGGCATAGAGCACGTGCAGGATGGCCCCGACCAGCAGCGCGTGCGAAGTCTTCTCCCAGTGATTGCGCTTCTCCAGCGCGCCTTCGGGATCGACCAGGATGTCCGCGATGTTCTGCACGTCGCGCACTTCATGCGCGCCGCGCCGGACTTCCAGCAGTGGGTTATAGGCTGCCGACTTCGCATCGGTAGGGTTGAACAGCAGGCAATGCGAGAAGCGCGAGCGCCAGCCTGCTGTGATCTGCCAGTTCTCGCCTTTGATGTCGTGGATGACTGCGGACGCGGGCCAGGACAGCAGCGTCGGCACCACCAGGCCTACGCCCTTGCCCGAGCGCGTGGGCGCGAACGTCAGGACGTGTTCCGGGCCTTCATGGCGCAGGTACTGCCCGGCATGCAGGCCGAGAAAGACACCAGCAGGCTGCGTGAGCCCGGCCTTGCGAATGTCGGCGGCATTGGCCCAACGTGCCGAGCCATAGGTCGTGACCAGGCGCGATTGCCGCGAGCGCCACACCGACATGGCGATGGCGACCGCCACGGCCAGTAGGCCGCTGCCCGCCGCGATCATGCCGCCAGTGTCGAAGACCTGCGGCGCGTAGGCGTCGAAGAAGAACCACCACTCGAACAGCTTCCACGGGTAATAGACCGGCGTGCAGTACAAGTCGAACCAGGGCGAGCCCAGGCGTAGCTGATAGCCCAATGCGGCGGCTGTCCATTGCGTGGCACCCCACACACCGGCGATCACAATGCCGAACACGGCGGCGATCTGCCCGAACAACACACCCTGAGCTTGCATACCCTGGCCTCCGATTTCTCCTGCGCTGATTCCCCGTGGAAAACGCGGCACAAAGGCGTGCCGCAGGCGTCAGGATCGGTGTCGGTTCAGTGCCGGTCAAAGACCGTTATCGGCAGTAAGGTGATACAAAAAGCATGGTTTCATGCAGGGACGAAACCAGTAAAAACGCCGCAGGCTTGAGCGCGCTGCGGCGTGTCGAGAAAGAAAGTCAGGATATGCGGCAAACCGCCAACGGTCAGAACTTCGGCGGCGTCTCCGATGGCGTGTAAGGCACCTTGCCGTCTCCGAAGAAGCGCTTGTTCGTTGCTTCGGCCACGCGGTTGCACAGCACATCGCCCATCGTCGGACGCTCGGTCTTGCATTGGCGGCGCAGCTCCTTCAAGCGTTCAGGGGCGGCAGCCAGTTCTTCGACGGTAGGCACATTGGCTTGCTGTTTCGGCGGCTCGGACGGTCCGCAGGCCGTAAGTGCAGCAACCAACAAGAACGGGGTAATCAGCTTCATGGTCATGGATCGTTGTCCTCCAGGGAGTCGGGTTCAACGGGTGATGTAGATCTGTAGCCTTCTGGTGATTCGATGGCCAACACGCGCTCGATGAAGCGCTCCAACACGTCCGAGGATTCGCCTTCCCGATGCAGCACATAGGTCGTCAGCATGGGCGCACGCCCCGCGAGTGGCCGGGCGACAACGCCGGATTCGCGGCTGGCCGCAATGTGCGGTGCTCCGGTGATCCCCAGCGCAAAGCCCGCTGATACCAGGGCCATCATCAAATCGCACGAAGACACACGCTCGGCAATCAGCGGTTCCGTGTCCGCCCGGCGTAGCACACGCTCGACCTGGCGCGCATGGCCTTCGCATGCTTGTGGATCGCACAGCACCAGAGGATGGCGCAGCACCTCTTCCAGCGGGATGCGTTTGTGCCTGAGCAGCGGATGCCGAGCAGGCACTGCCACCATCAGGGGATCACTCCAGACTGCTTGAGCCACGACGCCATCGCCCACTTCATCGGCCTGCGCGAAACCCACGTCGTACAGGTCGTCATGCAGCCCTTTGATCTGCTGAGACAACGGCACCTCGAACAGCCGGATCTCTACTTCGGGTTCCTCCTGCCGGCACAGCGCCAGCAACGCCGGCAGGCGCGAAGGCGTAATGCCGTCGGACAGGGCAATGCGCAATTGCCCATGAAAGCCGTTGGCCGCTGCCTGCACGCTGTCGCGGGCTTGCTGCAAGGCCGTGAAGATGCGCGGCACATGTTCCAGAAACAGCTTGCCCGCCCGTGTCAGCTGTGTGCTGCGGCTGGTGCGGATGAACAACTGTTCGCCCAGGTCTTCTTCCAGTTCCTTGATGGTGCGCGACAGCGGCGACTGCTCGATGTGCAGCCGCTCGGCGGCCCGGGCGAAGTGGAGTTCCTCTGCCACAGCCAGGAAACAGCGCAGATGCCGAAGCTCCATCGCGCGCCCTCCCGTCAGCCCGCTAACCGCTGCGTTCTCGCCAGCATCAGCAACAACACGCAGACCAGCAGGGCTGCACCGAGGTTGTAGAGCATGCCGGCCACGAAGGCCGAGGCGTACACGCCGGCCTGTGCGGCAACACTTTCATCGGCAGCCAGCGCCGCTGCGAACAGGATGCCGACCACGGCCACACCCAGCGCCGCACCGACCTGCTGCACGGTCGAGATCACGCCCGACGCCATGCCGGCCTGCGCTTCATCGACAAAGCCCAGCACCAGATTCAGCAGCGGCGTCATGATGAACCCTTGGCCAGCGCCAACCACGACCAGCACGGGGATCAGCCGCGCGGGCACCAGCTCCGCGCCAGCCATCCACACCTGTGCGATCAGCAGCCCGATGGACACCGCATAGACCATCGCACCCGCCACGATGGCCCGCGTCCCCCAGCGCGCCACCAAACGTGGCGCGGCCAGGGATGCCAGCACGAAGCCCACGCTGCACGGCGCGAAGATGCTGCCCGCCATGAAAGGGTCAAGTCCCAGTCCGGTCTGCACCAGCAAGGCGAAGCACAGGAAGAAGGAACTGGACGTGGAATAGACCAGCAGCACCAGCACCGCGCCCAGCGCGAAGCGGCGCTGGGCCAACAGGCGCATGTCCACCAGTGGCAAGCCGCCCGCCATACGCCGTTGCTCTTGCTGCCGATGGAACAGGGCCAGCAGCAGCACCGCCACACCTAGCGACAACAGGCTCCACGCCGGCCAGCCCTGCCCAGGCCCCTCGATCAGCGGCACCAGCAGCAACGTCAGCCCGGCGCTGACCAACGCCACGCCCATCCAGTCCAACGCCGGGCGCTGCGGTGCGCAGGACTCGGGGATGGTGCGTGCCGACGCGATGGCGAACAGCCCAATGGGCACGTTGATGAGAAAGATACTGCGCCAGCCCAGGCCGAACAGATCGGCATGCACCAGCCAGCCGCCAAGCACCTGCCCGGCGATGGCCGCCAGGCCCAGCGTCATTCCCAGCAGGCCAAAGGCGCGGCGGCTGTCGTCACCGTCGAAGTTGACGCGGATGGACGCATAAACCTGTGGGAACAGCAAGGCGGCAGCCAGCCCTTGCAACACCCGCGCACCGATCAGGAATTCCGCGCTGGGCGCCAGCCCGCACAAGGCCGAGGCCAGCGTGAAGCCGGCCATGCCGGTGACGAACAGACGCCGTCTCCCGAACAGGTCGCCCAGCCGCCCGCCGGTAATCAGCAGCACGCCGAAGGCCAGTTCATAGCCAGCGACGATGAAGCCGATCTGCGCGAAGTTCGCGCCCAGATCGGCCTGCATGCTGGGAATGGCGACATTGACCACGAACAGGTCAAAGATCGTGACGAAACCGGCCAGCAGCAGCACGGATAAACCGAGCCACGGCGGGCCGCTGACGGCGCGCGCAGGCGGCGTCGAGAGGCAGGAATTCGAGTTCATCTTGCGTATCCAGGGTAAAGACGCGATCATTCTCAAACTCTTTTTAAACAATTACAATTTAACTATTTATGCTATTACTTAAAACAACGAGATAAATGATGCGAACTCTGGAACGAACCCGCTCCGATCTGGCGGCTTTCCTGCGGGCGCACCGCGAACGCCTTTCGCCTGCCGACGTGGGCTTGCCCAGCGGTGGCCGCCGCCGCACGCCAGGACTGCGGCGCGAGGAAGTCGCCGCGCTCGCCGGTGTTGGTCTGACCTGGTACACATGGCT
The DNA here is from genome assembly GCF_002934345.1 of Pseudomonas sp. PONIH3. Taxonomy (NCBI): domain Bacteria; kingdom Pseudomonadati; phylum Pseudomonadota; class Gammaproteobacteria; order Pseudomonadales; family Pseudomonadaceae; genus Pseudomonas; species Pseudomonas sp. PONIH3. The sequence goes on along the minus strand of NZ_CP026386.1, from coordinate 4,753,296 downwards.
GGAACAGGGGCGCGACATTGGCGTGTCGGCCACCTTTTTGGATAACCTGGCGCGGGTGCTAAAACTGGATGCTGCCGAACGCCGCCACCTGTTCCTGCTGGCCCACGAACGGCCGCCCGCCGAACCGGGCAAGACCTGGTGCGTGCTGCCGCCGATGGTGCGCCGCCTGATGCACGATTTACCGCACCCGGCCTTCGTGCTCAATCTGCGATGGGACGTATTGGGCTTCAATGCACCGGCTGATGCACTTTTCGGTTTCGGCAAGCACACGCCCGAGCGGCGCAATCTGCTCTGGCTGCTGTTCACCGATCCGGCCCTGCATGCCCGTTTCCACGAATGGGAAGCACAAGCCCCGCTGATGCTCTCCAGCTTCCGCCGTGACTTCGCCCGCGCCACGCAGGAAGCGGACATTCATGAACTGGTGGATGAGCTGGAACGGGTGTCGCCGGAGTTCAAGGCGTGGTGGCGGACGCATGATGTGCATGCGTCCTGCAACGGCGTGCGCAAAATGGTCATCAACGGTCAGGCCGAACCGTTTGAGCACACATCATTGACGGTTGACGAAGACCGGCACCTACGGTTGGTGGTGTATGCGCAGCAGCTCAAAACCGCTGACGGTGAATGATGAGTCGATAGCGTTATCCAATCGTTGGCCCACGCTGCCGTCCAATCTCCCACGACACCCCGCCGCCGCGTACTGTCGCAGCGAGCTGCTGCCCCAGCCGCTGTTCGATCACCGGCTTCCACGGCACGAGGCTGAACCCCTTGCCGTTGTCGAGCATGGCGTAACGCCCGCTGGCGAGCATGACCGAGCGCCGGTAGATACCGGCCAAACGCTGACCGTCCGTGACCGGGCGATGCTCCAGGCCGGTCTCGGCGGCAATGTCCTTCGCGGCTTGCGTCAGTTCCCGATTGCGCAGCGTCGCCAGCAGATTGCGGGCCAGGATCACGCGCTGGCCGCGCTTCTCCGCCAGTCCCTGTTCGGCTAGGAAGTTGGCGCGCTGCTGCATGGCTTGCTTAACGTCGCCGCCAAAGCCCAGATCGCCCAGCCCTTTGCCGCCGCCGATCAGTTGCTGGTCGAGCCAAGTGGCCCCGATCACGCGGGCCTGCCGCTCGATGGGAAGATGGGACTTCATTTCCACGGCCACGCCACCCAGGCGCTGCGCGTCGTACTGGCGGCCACGCTCGGCCAGGTCGTCCGGCACCTTCCATAGCCCTTCGGCCACGCGCTCCACGATGCCCGCCCGGCGCAGGGCTTCCAGCCGCCGAACGTGGGCGGCGACAACCTCCTGCGGGTTGCGTCCGGGCTTGACGCGGCCTTGCTCGATCGCCAGGTGGTGATCGGTGCGGTACAGGCCATCGCTTGCCAGTGCGGCGATGTTCTTGTCGGCCGCCCGTACTTCGGCGGAACCGCGCACCTCAACCACGGCTCCGGTGGGATAGTTCGCCAGCTCATCGCGGGCATTGAGCGCGACGTAGTGGGCCTTGCCGTCCACGCCGTCGATGACCAGATAGCCCCGGTCGCGCAGCTCGTCGGCCAGCCCCTTGGTGGCCACGCGGCCGACGATGGTTCGGCCACTTTCATTGTCATCTTGGCCCGGCTCGAACACCGCCAGCTCGCGCGGCTGGCCGCTCATGGCGCGCTGCATGGTGCGGATGATGTCGCCGCGCTCGCCCAGGGCGCGCAAGGTTTTCTCCGCGTCGGCATGGACAGCCCAGGTGCCCGGCTGCGTCTCGTCGGCTAGGCCCAGGCGCTGCAAGCGTTGCAGCCGGCCGATCAGCAGCAGGCGCTGGCGTTGCAGCGCCGGTGCGTTGAACTGTTCGATCTGCACCCTGCCATCGTCGCCGGCTTCGCGTTGCAGCGTCCGGTCGAGACTCGTCCACCGCTCCTGTTCCATCTCGCGCCCCAAGGTCTGCTGGATCTCCAGTTCGGTGCGCGGCCCCAGCCATTCCGTCGCCAGCTCGGCGGCCCGGTGGCGGAAGCCGTGGGCGATGTAGTCGCCGGCGATGATGAGGTCTTTGCCGGTGTCGTCGCGCCCGCGCACGATCAAGTGGGTATGCGGGTTGTCGGTGTTCCAGTGATCGACCGCCACCCAATCCAGGCGCGTGCCCAGGTCGGCTTCCATGCGGTTCACCAGATGACGGGTGTAGGTGCGCAGGTCGTCCAGCTCGGCGCCGTCCTCCGGTGAGACGATGAAGCGGAAATGGTGCCGGTCGTCGGCGGCCCGCTCCTTGAAGGCATCGAGGTCGGCTTCGTCGGTCTGCGGCCCGTAGGCCCGGCCCGGTTCGCCATCGCGGCCCGCGCCGTCGCGCTCGATGTAGCGCAGGTGCTTGGCGAGCGACTGCGGGCTGGCGTTGCGCTGGTTGACCAGCAGCGTCTTGATGGTCACGCGCCGCGACATGGGCGTGAGCTTCGCGCCCGCGAAACGCGCCGCCGTGTGGCCGCGCCCCAGGCGTGAACCGGGCCGCTGGCCGGCGCGCTGGCCGTTGCCGCCAGTGGCAGGACGGCGCACGGCCGGCTTGCCGCTGCTGGCTTTGCCCGCTTGCTTGAGCACCTTGGAAACGAAGCTCTGCCCCTGGCCCTTGCCCCGGTTCTTGGGGGCGCTGGGGCGCACGCGGAAATCGTCGTCGCGGCGGTCGTTCATGGTTGTGCCCTCTGCAAGCTCTGGCGTGTCCGGTCGTACAAAGCACGCGGATATGCCTTCATTGGCGCGGGTCTCGCGCCCCACGCGGCACGGCGGCGAAGCCGCTGCGTGCCGCGCCACCCCCATGTGCAGACTGGCTTTCGACGCGGCCCGGTGCCGCGTCCTTTTGTCTTGCCTTCCGCCTTTGCCCTTCGCTGTCGCTCCGGGCCTTGTCGGCCCGGCGGCGTTGCTGCACCAGCAGCCAGCCCGCCGGCGAACGCGACGATGGCCACAGGCCGGGCACGTTCGAGGCAAGACGCCTGCACGCTGGACGGCTGCGCCGGATACAGCGCGAAGTGCGACGCGGATGCGCTCGCGCTGCACGCGCGACGACACGGCGATAGCAGCCTGAACGGCATGCCCGATGGCACGATGAGATGCACGGCAACGTGCAGCGAATCGACGGCCATCATGGGCGTATCTCCAGCCAGACCGGGTGCGCGACGCCGATCACGGCGGATGCGCTGACCGGGCCGAAATAGCGGCTGTCGAACGACGCCGGGTTGGTCGCGCTCAACAGGAACAGCTCGCCCTCGGCCAGCGCCCGGCAATGCTGCCAGGATGGCAGCGGCCGGCCCAGCCGATCGGCAGGCAGCGCGGCGGCCACCGGCACGCCGTCGATGCGAACCTGCCCGGCGACGATGCAGACGTGTTGCGGCGCGACCGCGCCCACACGTTTGAGCAGCGGAATGTGTACCGGCAGGTAGCCGCGCTGCGCAGCGAGCACGCCAGCGTCGGCAGGCAATCGGGTCAGGACGATGCTGCCCACGGACAAGGGACGTGGCAGCGCGGCGGCTCGATGGTCGAGCGGCTGCACGCGATACCAGCCGACCGGAACGCTGTCGGATGGGTTGTAGATCAGGCGCGGCAGCGGCTGCGCGAAAACCGTCCAGGCCAGCGCAGTGAGGCCGGCTGCGGCGAAGCCCGCCAGCACGAGGCGAGCGCGCAGGCGCGAGCGAGGCAGCGGTGCGGCTTCGGGCGTGCGTGCGGCGGTGGGATGGGCTGTCATGGCAGCGCCCTCCCGGCCAGCCAAGCAGCGTGCCGCTCGGCGGTGTATTCGGGCAGCGGCGAATGCGCGGCGAGCCGGTTTGCGAGCGTGCGCCAGTACGCGGGCGACACGTCGATGGCAGCGATCCCCAGCGCCTCGATGCCGTCGATGCGTTCCAGCACGGCGCGCACGCTGGCATCGCCTTCGGCGTGCAGAAGCAGGCGTGCGCCCGGCCGCACGCCAGGGATGCGCTGCACGGCATCAAGCGGTGTAGCAGCCTGCATCACCATGAGCTGCCAGCGGATCGTGCCGTAGTCATTGGCCTGCCAACGAACGCGGCAGAGAATTGCACCCGGCATGAACATGGCACAGCGCCGCCAGCGATCAAGCTGGAGCGTGCGCGCTGGTTCGCCGAAGCGCAGGTAGAGCTTGAAGCGAGGTTCGATATAAGCCAGAGCCACGCGCGTCAGCGGCGTGCTGACAGGCTGGCTGGAAGAGGCTTCATGGGTAGCCGTGACCGCGATGGCGGCAGGTGCGGCAGCAGACAATACGGATGTGGTCATGGCGTGTTCTCCCTGCGGTGTTCTGGAAACTCGCGCTCCAGCAAGCCGCGTAGCAGGTCGGCAACGGTCACGCCTTGCGTGAAGGCCGACACCTTGATGCGTGCCCGCATGGCAGGCGTGATGTCGAGGGTCAGGCGAGCGGTGTAGAGGTCGCCCTTGTTGAGCGCATCCGCGTCGCCTTGGCGAATCCACGCCTCGGCGTGCGGATTGGCGGGCGGACGCGCGCCGATGCCGACCCGCTTGGCCGGGCGTTTGCTGTTGGGTGGGTTGCTGTTGTCGCTCATGACGGCCACCGCAACAGTTCATCGACCAGCGTGGTGATTTCCTGCGCTGCAGCGCTATCGGGGGCTGTCTCCCGCGCCAATCGCCCCGCAGCCACGCTGTCGGCAAAGACGATGCGCTGACGCACCTCGCTGCGCAGCGCTGGCAACGGTTGTTCGGCCAAGGCTTGCCGTGCTTCGCGCCCAATCACCGTGGTGCTGACGCGCCGGTTGATGACGAAGGCCGCGCGTAGCGCAGGCCGGAACACCTGAGCCTCACGAATCAGCGCCACCATCTCGGCGCTGGCCCACAGGTCATAGGGGCTGGGCTGTACCGGGATCAGCACCCGTTCGGCCGCCAGCAGCGCAGAGCGCGCCAAGGCTGCGATCCTGGGTGGCCCGTCGATGATGACGTGATCGGCCCGCCTGGCGAGTTCTGGGGCTTCCTGATGCAGTGTTTCGCGTGCCAGGCCCACGGCGCTGAACAGCCGGGGCAAGCCCTGCTGGCTTCTGCGCTGCGTCCAGTCCAGTGAGGAACCCTGCGGGTCGGCATCCAGCAGGACGACGTGCAGGCCGCGCAGCGCCAGTTCGCCAGCGATGTGCGTGGCGAGCGTGGTCTTACCGACGCCGCCTTTCTGGTTGAGCAAGGCGACGATCATGGCATGCCCCTCCAGCACAGAAGGCCGGGCGGTTTTTGCCGTGCCGAACGGGATGATTTTTGCGGCTTTGCCTGGCTGGTTTTTCGGCCTGCGGCAGTTATCCACCGCAATGCTGTTTCTCTATCAATAGTTAGAGAATTTAAGTTAGTAATGTTAGAGGGATCGCAAACCCGCGCCGTTACTGGCTTTCCGGCGTTTTCGTACTCCTGATAGCACGATAGGCATACTCCTGATAGCACGACACCCCTTACTCCTGATAGCACGACCCCATCCACAGCTTGTCCCGCTGTTATCCCCGTGCCGTCTGCGGCACGGGCCGAAAGGTCAGCAATTCCATGTCGTCCTCGGGAATCCGCACGATGCCCAGCTCGTATCCCGGCAGCGATTGCCGGGCGACCAGCGCCCGCAGGTCGTAGGCGAAATCCGAAAACCGCGTGCTGCTGCCCGACTTGCGGTGCAGATGCCGGAAGTCGAACTGCCAGCCGTATTCCTGCCTGCCGCCATGCTTGCGCACCAGGCGGTACAACCAGCGCTCGATGCCTCCCGTGAGTCGGAAGTACGTCGGGTCGATGGTCAGCACCAGGGCGGCGTCCAACACGCCCGCATAGAACCAGTCCGGCAGGATCAGCTCGATGCCCAGCGGCGTGCCGTTGGCATCGGCCAGTTCCTTCCATTCGTTGATCCACGAAAAGCGGTGCAAGCGCCTTCCCGTGGTTTCGCGGATGGACGTGGCCACCGTGGTCGATTGCAGCCGATCCAACGCGGCCTTGAGACGCTGGTAGTCGCGCAGCGACTTGCCGCGTCCGATGAAGCGCAGGATCTCGTAGGGCGTGGCCTGCATCCGCCGGGACGGCTGGATGCCCGAGTCCTTGGCTTCGACGATCTGGCTGGCGGCCCAGATCAGGATGTCGGCATCCCAGATGGTGGCAATACCATGCTCCTGCGTGCCTTCCACGCGGATGGTGATGTTGCCGCTGCGGAAGTCGATCGGCGCTGTGCGCCGCGACTTCGCCAGCGAGAAGAACGGATAGGCCATCAAGTCCTGGGCATCGCGCGGTGCCATGTCCTCGCCCGGCAGCGCGCGGAACAGTTCGAGCTGTTCCCGCTGCTGCGCTGGTCGCTGCCGCAGCGGCAGCGATGGGCTGGACATGGCGATGGCCATCGGCGAGCCAGAGGTCAACGGCCGTCACGGTAGTCGCCCGCGTGCCGCTCGGCATATTCCGGGTCGGAAGTCGCATCAAAGCTGCGTGCATCGGCCCAGGCATCGAGGTCGCTTACAGCGTACATGACGCGGCGGCCGAACTTGCGGAACTTCGGCCCGCCGCCGATCACGCGCTGTTTCTCCAGCGTGCGCGGCGACAGCCGCAGGTAGTCGGCGGCTTCGTCGTTGGTGAGATAGCGTTGGGGCTGCGCGGGCGCAGCGACAGCAGCGGCGGCAGGCCGCAAGGGAGCGGGTCGCATGGGATGGTCCTCCATCAAGCCCGGCCACACCACGCGGCCGGATAGAGGCACTTTCAAGAAAGATGGGCTTCTTGCTAAGGGACGAAATGCAGGGGCTGCAAAACGTCCCCCTTACTACGATGCAACCGGCGGAAGCTGCGCCAGGCTGCGATAGCCACCGCGCATCAGCGCCTCGCCACGCCGCACCAGCCGACGTACACGAGCGCGCACAGCGCTGTCCTTGTGCCAGTCGGCCACGACGGCATCCACGCCAAAAAGCCCTTCGGCCACCTCACGCAAGGACGCGCCCGCCAGGGTCGCGTCCAACGCCTGCAAGGTATGCACTTCCTGAAGCTGGCTTAGCGAAGGCCGGGGCCGCGCAGTGGCGGCAGGAGCTGCATCCGCCGCAGCGGCGCCTGTCCAACTCGACGGCAAGTGCGTGGTATCGAGCACACGGTACAGCGCAGACCCGGATGGCATAGGAGTAAGCCATGCCGTCGGCCAGGCCGGGCGCGAGCACGAAGCGCAGGCAGCAGCCGGGCCAGCGCGCCACCAGCATCAAGCGCTTGCCGTCATGGATCAGGTGTTTGTGTCCCGGCAGCTTCCAGAACTCAAAGCACAGGGCATCAGGCGGCGGGTCGGCATCCGGGTAGAGCTGCACCACGGTATCGTGATCGGGGAACCAGGCCGGGTGCGCGTCCCGCGCATCCAGGGCGGGATCTTCCAGCAGGCGCAGCCCCCAGCGCTCGACCGCATCAGGTTGGCGACAACGGCGCAGCCAGTCGCGCCGGTAGTCGGGATGGCGGCGCAGGTACTCCCAGGCCAGCGCCGGGCCATCCAGATGCAGAACGTAGAGATAGGCCGCCGTGGCATACCACGGCTCGGCACTGCGATCAGCCATGAGGCAACCTCCCTGTGCTGGGGGTGCGTCGCCACGGCGAAACGGCGTGCTACGAGGCCATCGTCAAAACGTCATGGGTGAAGCGTAAACTGGCAGTGTCAAGACCGATGAACTCCGATGCGTTGCTGAAATCGTCCGAGTGCGACGGCGGCAACGCACTCCAATGGCATGCCGCGTCGGTCAGCTTGCCGCAGCCCGCGCCAAGCATCATGACCGTTTCGATCTGGCACGCACCGCTTCGGTGCAACACTGTCGATTCAGACCGAACGGGTCACAGACCAGACCGAAATAGACACAGTGCGCCACCGCTTCGCGGTGGCCCTCAATCGGTGATCGAACCGTTGTCTTCGGCCAACCGAAGGTATTCCGACAGCCGCCGCAACGGCTGGAAGTAGCGATCCCGCATCACGGGCTGTTGGCGTGGCCCGACGATGGCGGCTAGGTCAGACAGCTTCACCGTACCCAGTGCTGGCATGCCAATTCCCAAGTCGATCAGGCCGTGGGCGGTATCGCCATCGGCTGGGTCGAGCGAGGCCAGCAGCCAAGTGGATTGCGCATCTGGCGTGAACAGGCGCACCACGGGCAACGGGTCGGTGTCCTGCCCGACGGCGCTAGCCTCGCCGTTGGCCAGCAGGCGCGTGCGCTCGTCGGCGGTGATTAGCGGAGTCATGGCTGTACGCCCACGGATGTGGAGAGCATCAGAGGCTCTTTCCCGCTTTCCCACGAAAGCACAGATGCGCGACCCCACGCATCCGCAGAAGCGTAGAAGTACGAAGGCACATGTACGGGAGTCAGGAAAGGCACGAATCAGGTTCCCCGCTTTTGAAGAAAGCCGCCAATGCGGATTTCAGTAAAGGCACAAAAACAGGTGAGATTGGATGAATGAGTTAAATATAACGTGGTTTTAATTGTGCTGCGAATCGACGCTTCTGTCTATGCAGAAGCGAACCGTCCAGCGCGGCCGACCGGCCGGCTCTACCACCTTCGACGCCGAGCTGGCCCAGGCCTTCGGCGCGGCGGTGCGTGCGCTGCGCACGGATCGAGGCATCGCCCAGGAAACGCTGGCCAACCTGGCCGGCATTGAACGCTCGCATGTGGGCAAGATCGAGCGCGGCGAGCATTCACCGACCCTGGCGATCATCTTCAAAATCGCCGGTGCGCTGGAGTGCAGCACAGCAGCGCTGATGGCCGAAGCGGAAAACCGACTTTCGGCTTCCGAGACGTAGCGCTCCGCCGCGATGGACGGGGCGCTGCGGCGGTTACGCCGCTTTGGGCTTGCTACGCGACCAGATCAGGTCGTGTGCGCCGTCCTCGCCTTCGATCAGGCGGGCATAGACCGTAGCAGGGAACGATGGATCGTCAAGGGTCACGGACACATAAGGGCGTCCGGCCTCGCTGGTCTTTTTCCACGCTGCGCCGATGTCGTGGCCAGCCGCTTGCAGGCGGTAGTCGGGTGCGCTCTCGTTGTCACTCTTGTCGTTGGGAACCAGCTTGACCTTGACGTTGAGCGTCAGGGTGCGAAGTGTGCCGGTGAAGCCGTTTTTCTCTGCGGTGAAGGTGCCGATGTTAGCCATGATGATTTCTCCTTTCGGGTTGAACAAGGTCGCGCCAGTGCGTCCTTGTTGTGATCCGCCCGGCGGGGGATGGGCTGGCCGCACCGCGGAGCGGTCGCAACAACGTGGAGAACCTGGAGGAGAAAGGAATTTGTCCCGCGAGGAATGCGCGCAGCGCAGGGGAAATTGTTTTCGTCGCAAGGTTGCGGTCATAAAGCCCAAGGCGCAGCCGCGCCACCGCCAGGATTCACGACAAGACAAGGACGCACGGGCCGCCCGCTCCCGAATGGAGACATGGCCGACTCGGCATCCTCGCATGACAACTTCACCGGCTTGTTCCCTGACGCGGCCAGGTCAATGCCCCAGCAACAAGGTACGAGCGCTCCTGCCACAACTTGCGGCCACATGCTTGATGCGTGGCGTGGAAGCTCCACATCGAGGCCAGGTGGTGTGTTGGTGAACCGTCCTTCGTGACGTACTGGCAACGAACCGCCAGCGTCGAGCACGGCACGCTTTCGTGCAACCTGCCGCAGCAAGCCGGGGCGTAGCCCCACAAGCGCCGCCCATTGCGGCGAGGTGCTGTCGGAATGTCGGCGGCGCGTGCGCCGCTGCACTTGCATGGCTTCAATGGCTTTTGCGCACAAGGCGACTTGTGCGCGGCCCCTTTGCCGCCTGACCGAAGGCGGCAAAGGGGCGTTTTGGCTTTGAGCCTTGAAACCGGGCGCGGCCACCGCCGCGCCCGGATTTTTGGTATTCCCGCGCCCAAGACGGAACGGCTTGGGCGCGGGGTTGCTTCCTATTCTTTAGTTTCGATGATCCACCACACGGCACGCGGCAAGGCGCGGCCCGTGATGGGGTGTAGGTCGGTCAGGTCGGCGCGGGCTATCCAGCCGCGAGGCGGGCGGTAGCCACGCACGTCGCCATCGCCATGCCAGCGGCGGGCGCGTACCGTGCCGGGGGCGTAGGTCGAGGCCATGCGTGGGCGGTTCGTGGTGTTGTGGCTCATGGGGGAATCCTCGGCATGAAGCGCCCCGGCCGGAACCGGGGCGCTATCTGTGGTGCAAGGTCACGCAGCCAGTGCCTCGGCCTGCGGCTGCTCATCCGCTGCTGCTGCGGCTTCCTCCTGCACTTCGGCTGCCTCGTCCGTCACCACCTCCTGCGCGGCCTGCTACGTGGCTTTGGCGGCGAAGATGGCGGGCATCCAGCCGGTGCCATCGGCCAGCCGTTCGGCTTCGCTGGCAATGTCGCCTTTTTTCAACTTCACCAGCCGGGTGACGTGCTCCGGTGCGAATTCGCCCACGGCTTCCAGAATCGCGGCCTTCGGCACATGCTGGAAATAGCCGTCTGCGGTCGGCTGCCACCATGCCGCCATGTCCAGCCCCACCGCCTGCGCCAGTTCGGCACCCGGCTGGTGCTGCGTGACGCGGGGCGTCACCACATCGACCGTGGATGCCACGCATACGGCCAGCAGGCGCACCAGTTCATCCTGCGACTTCGCCAGCAGTGCGGCAAACAGTTCGGCGCTGTCCTCCGGCAAGGCTTCACCCGCTACCTGTTGCAGTTCGCGCAGAGCCACGGCGGCGGGCGATTCCGGCCAGTCCGGGGCCATGCCTTCCAGCCGGTCTTGCTGGGTCAGCTTCACGCCCAGCGGCAGATCGTGGCCGTAGTAGCTGCCGTGCAATACGGTCTGCACCATGCCATGCACCAGCGCAGCCAGCGCCACTTGTGGATGCCGTGCGACTTCGATTTGCAGCGCGGCGGTGCGGTGGGCGCTCAACCGCTGCGCCAGCCGGTCGGACATGGCGGCGGGCTTGGGGGCGTCGTCGGCTTCCTCGCCGGTGTCGTCGTTCCCGGCTTCGCCTTCGCTGCCGAAACCCTGCCGCAGTCGTTCAAGCGTGCGCAGTGCCTTGGCCTCGGCTTCGCGCAGCAGGCCACGATGAATCACGGCCACGCCGTTGCGGTCGATGGTGACGATGGCACCGGCGGCAGCTTTGACGGCTTCCCCGTAGTCCTGCAAGCCATCTTCCAGCGCCTGCAACTGTTCGCCCAGATGTTCGCCTTCCTCCTGCAAGGCGTCGGCCTTTTCTTCGTCCTCGGCGTCCAGGGCGGCATCCACGGCCTCGGCCAGCGCCTGCATCTTGGTTTGCAGCTTCTCGATGCGTTGGGCTTCGCGCTTGTTCGGGCTGCGGCGCTGCCTCGGGGCGCGCTGGAAGGCTTGCAGGTCGGCATGGGTCGCGCCGGGGGTGGCATCCACCCATGCCCAGCCTTCGGCCTTCACCTCGGCGGCAAGGCTGGCCAGCTTGTCCTGCGCCAGCCGTTCCAGCAACGTGGCATCGGTCAGATACACGCCACTATCGGCTTCCGCGAACAGATCGCGGCGGGTGCCACCGCCTGCGGCCTCGTAAGCATTCAGCCCAACGAAGCGCACCAGCGGATGCCGGTGGGCATCAATCTCGCGCTCCGTCAGGCGGTCGCGCAGGTTGTGCGGGCTGCGCTGCCATGTCGGCGCATCGTAGAACGCGGCTTCCTGTGCGGTGTGGTCGTCGGTGATGGCAAGTGCCATCAACTGGTCAAGGCTCACGGCGTCGGCTCGATAGTCGGCCAGCAGGCGCGGCGACACGTTGGCGAGTTTCAGGCGACGCTGCACCACCAGCGGCGTGACGCTGAAATCGGCGGCAATGTCCTCGATGGGGCGGCCTTCGGCCACCAGCGCGGCAAATGCCTCGAACTGGTCGGCGGGGTGCATGGCTTCACGCTGCACGTTCTCGGTCAGGCTGGCGGTGCGGGCAGTGCCATCGGCCACCAACAGGCAAGGCACCTCCCATTCCTTGCTGATGCGGTGCTTCTTCGCCAGCAACTTGAGGGCGGCAAGGCGACGGCCTCCGGCCACGACTTCGTAACGCTCACCGTCAGCGGTCGCGGTCACGATCAGGTTTTGCAACAGGCCGACACGCTGGATGCTGGCGGCGAGTTCAGAAATCGACATGCGCGGGGTCTTGCGCACGTTGCGGCCCGTGGGGCGCGACACCAGCCGCGACAGCGGCACCAGAATCAGATTCTTGCTCGGGTCGGCGGCTTCCAGCAGCACGGCAGGCGCGGCGCTGGCTGCGGCGTGGATGGCTTGGGCTTCGGTGTGGTTGATAGCGTTCATGGTGAAAACTCCTTGCGATGATGGAATGCAGCAGCGAATAACGCGGCAAGGGTTGCTGCCAGCCCCTGCCGCGCAGGGAAATCAGGCTTTCAACTGGCGCAGGCCATCAGCCAACAGCCACAGGGCGCGATTCAGGCGCACATCGGAATCAATGCCCTGCACCGGGCGGGTCTGCTGGCGGCGTCCGTTGGCGCTGCGTCCAGACAAACCACCTTTGGTCAGGTTTTCCTGTACGCGGTTGAAGGTCATCCACAAGTCCGGGCGGCGGTCGTCGAACCGGCGCGGCATCAGGATTTGCGATTCGGTGATGGGTGCGGGCTTGTCCGGGTCGTCGTACTTGAGCGACAGCGCGGCGCGGGCGAACACCTCGACCTCGCCTTCGTCCAGCGTGATGGCCTGCATGGATTCACGGGATTCCAGCGCACGGTCAAAACCGTGCAGCACCTGATAGGCACCTTCGATCACTTGTCCGGCCACGTCGCCCTTATGCGGCACGCGCACATCGGCCACGGTATCGCCGCACACCAGCCCATTGCTGCACACGAAACGGAACATTCCGGCCAGCATCTGGTAGCTGCTGGTGCCATCGTGCGAGTTCAGCAGGATGATTTCGTTGGCTTCGCCTCGGGCGTTGATCTGGCTGGCATGGCGCAGCCGGATCATGTGCTTGGTGTAGTCGCACCGGTCTTCGTGGCGGGTGCGGGTCTGCGTCACCATGAAGGGCTGAAACCCTTCCTTGCGCAGTTCGGTCAGCACCGTGGCGGTGGGGATATAGGCGTAACGCTGGGAACGGCTTTCGTGGGGTGCGTCCGCAAAGATGGATGGCGCTACACGGTGAATCTGGTCATCGGACAGCGGGGAATCGCTGCGCAGTACCGGGGAACGGGAAGCGAAACGGGATGCAAGCATGGTCTTTCTCCTGACGAAAAGGGTTTGCTGTTCAAACCGCACACCGGATTCCTAGATTCGGAGCCCAGCCTTTCGGCTGTTCGGTGCGGTTGGCACGAGGAACCCGGTTGGCCCTGATGCCACCGTCTTTCCTGAGTTCATCGCCCGCGACGGTCAGGAGCCCACGGACGTGGGCCGTCAAGGAGAAAAGCGTCAGGTAGGTGCGGCCCGCAGGCGCAGCCGAGGACACGGCCTGGCGCGCCTTGATGGCACGCGGCCACGGGCTACAGTCGCGAGCAAGGTGATGGAGTCAGGAGAGACGGCTGGACATGGCAACGGCCGCCGCGATGTGCAGACCGCACGCAAGCGAAGCGCGCAGGCCCGAAGCTGGAAGCCGGGCCGTAGGCGTCAGCCGAGCGGAGCGAGGGAACGATGGAAGCCCGAAGGGGCGAGACGCCGCAGGCGGCTCGATGCGAAGCACGACAGCGCGACCGGCCATGTTTCCTGGCCGGGGACGCCCATTCAATCAGCGATGGACGTATAGACTAGATGCCCTGGATGAAATGCTACTGGTTCGCAAGGGTTTCTGCGTCTGCCCAGCCGGGCAACGGTATCGAGCAGTGCCAAGCACAGCGCCCCAGTTGGGGGCAAGGCATCGGCACCGAGCGCTCCAGAAAAAAGCGCGTCGGCCCGAAGGAAAAAGCGCTGAATGGTCGCCGCACGGTCACTGCGCTGTCATCGCCTGCAACGGCTAAAACACGCCGCGTTGAAAGATCACACATGGCTGCCTGTCTTCGATCGGCGACGGCAAACATATCTCGTTCCAGGTGCGTTAAGCGGCGTGTGCGGTACGCCTGTTTGGGATCTGCAGCCGCTTGTCTGCGAGCAAAGACGCCGCTTGTCGGAGACCGGCGCGAGAAAGCCATCGTCGGAGAGATTCTGAAGATCCAGACACGAGCCTCAATCGGTCATCGCTGCATGCCCATGCGCAGGAAACAATCCAGCAGAACGGCACCAGTGTCTAAGTGCTGCAGGGAAGACAAACGTATTGTTCAAGCGGCACATGCTATTTTCCGTCCATAGCGATCTCAAGCCGGCACAGGAACCAGTCTTTCATCAAGTTTCCAACAAGGTCTGGATCCAAGAGTGAGCCATATCCCTCTCTCCGCTCAACAGAAACCGCATTTCGCCGCTGAAAGCACTGTCGACATGAATAGATTTCAATATTCGCGCAGCCACCCTTTTGAACGCTGGCTCTTGTAAAGCATCAGATTGTGTCGCAATGAACAGTGCCTTTGCCTCCTCAATATCCCCTAAAAGCTTTACAGCTTCTGAATGCCGCAGTTTGCAAGTTGGCTCGTGATGCAAATGGTATATTTCTATCGAAATATCTGCACGCTGGCGTTGCTCGGGAATATCACTCGTGGCACAAGGCTTCCCATTCTCTTTTCTGCATCCTAAAAGCCGCCAATCCCCGACTTCGCAAGGATCGACCAGAATTGGTCGCTCGCCAGTGACAGCCCCTGGCTCATAAACTCGGCGCGCCTCGTCTAACAGAGGGAACCTATCAGCCTTTCCACCGGCAGTGTCACCCTCGATATCTTTCCGGCGAGAATTGCAGAACGTGCAGGCATACCGAAAATTCGACTGTTCAAAAGCGAGCCAGCGATAACCTCTATGCTCATTCTCAGCGTCTCTTACGCGGCCTTTCGGTCGAAAATGATCAACGGCGTTATCCGAGCGAGGAACTGAAACTTCGCAATACCAACACTTGTCATTAAAAAGATTCGCCAATCCGTCTTTCAGTTCTCTCCAGATCCGGGCATAATCATCTGGATTCGCACCATTCTCGACTGCAATTTTTGCCGCAGCCGCACGCTCCAGCCAACCATCAGGCAAACGCAATCGCGTCGAGTCAATGTACCTCACTGATCGGGCTCCTGCTTATCGCGCTGCTCGGCAAGTAGTTCCCGAATGAGTCGCTGCCCCAACTCCTCCCGCTCTTCGGACTCCATTGCTATTGACCGGTTAGCTAACTGCTCCGGATCGTCCGACTCAAACTTAGCGCGCAGTGCAGCGCTTCTCAAGCGTAGGTAGCGGGAATACTCTTCATCGGGATGGAAAAATCGAAACCCAAGTCGTTCCAATTTAGAGTTAATTTCAGATAGGGCTGCGAGCTCTTCAGGTGTCAAGTGCTCTTTACCTGCGTATGCCCTTTGCCGCTCTAGGAGCAAATGCGTCGGCTGATCAAGCGTTGAGGCGATACCAAACATATCGCTTGTTACAATTGCAGCGTAGCCCAGGCCGCGCGGGTCAAGTTCCGGGTGCACGGCGACAATGCGCGTCGATTCTGCATCCTTTGATAACTGCAGAATTTGAACCTGCTCCCGCACAAGCTCTGCAATTGCCAGCGGATTATGAGTGGTTAACAGTATATGGCTATTTTCCCGATCATCATTACTTTGACCAGCAAAGGTTCGTAGATAGTTGAAATAGTCGACGGCCCAACGTGGATTTAAGTGCGTATCGGGCTCATCCAGCAAGAAAAGACTTTCACTTTCAGCCGTAAATCTAAGCAGGCCTAAAACCGTCAATAGCTGTTGTTCGCCTTCGCTAAGTTCACGAAAGGTAACTGTCCCGTCATTCTTTTGGAGGCGCACCCGAATGCGTACTTCATCAATTAGCTGGGAAACGTGGGTGCTTTCCATGTCACGAAAAAATTCAGCCGGACGCTGCTCACCCACCAGTTTGCGGAGCGAGGCGATGTCTTTAACGTATAAATATTTGAATTGAAGTACCTTGTCGCTCCAAAGGGAAACGCGCTCACGACGGCTGAGCTCGACTGGGGCCAATGCAATATTGTAGAGGCGGTCCAGAAAAGAGGCGACGACTCCCTTAGCACGCCAAAAGCGAGGGTCTCCTTCTTTAGATGTCCAAGGGGGCTCTCGCAGTACAAATAAAACCGACTCGATCCCCTCATCTGGATCAATACCCAAGTGTTCGGCCAAAAAATTCCTTACATCATCGGACTGCTGAATAAGGAATGCCAGCAGGACAAACTGGCTATGTACTGGCATGGCATAAAACAGTCTTTTTAATCCAGGATCCTCCCCCCGCCTTAATTTTTTATCAAAATCCTCCAAGTATGGACGGAATACTTGATAGAGCCGGTCACTTTCACCTGAATAATAGGCAAATACATATCGCGGCAAATACCCGAATTTAGGATCGAAGAAACTCTTCAGCGGAATTCTTTTTCCTCGTAGGGCGGAGGTTTTCGAACTTATCTCGAAAGAGGCGTCGAATAACTCATCGCTTTTAGCCTCTGCGTCTGTTGCGACATGAATAATAAGTGAATCACGCGGCCGATCCGGGTCAGCATCAATATTGACGTGCAACGCAGTTGAACCAGAAGAAATCCTGTATTCAAGATTGAATGCAAATGCAGGTTTTCGCGCCCCTTGAATGAAGTCCCGGAAGATGGTAGCAAGCGCCTCAAGTACATTTGACTTTCCCGTGCCATTCCATCCAATTACGACCGTAATCCAATGCTGCTGATCAAAGTCGATTGAGACATTTTTTAGATTTTTGAATTGATGCGTAGGGCTGCTTTTCGGGCTACCTATGGTGATCCTATCTAGGCGCATACTTACACCGCCTTCAAACGGATGCGGTCGTAAATTTTACGTCCCTGATCGTCATTGACGGCCTCCGTCTCCAGCTTTCCGGCCAAATCCAAATCTCGCAATTCCGAATACAATCGCTCAATCTCTTCGGTAGACGCTCCGTCGCCGATTCCACAGCGCTGAAATACGTCTTGCGCAGGAAGCCAATTCTTCGCCTCTGTTAAAACCTGCTCAAGTGTTCTTTCTATCGCCATGAGTTTCTCCCGTGTCTGCCCCTGGTAGATCTGCTTTCGACTTTGAATTTTTCTGGGTTGTGCCACAAATTCTGCTTTGACACGCTCTAGCAAAGCCGACGCTGGTTCGTCACCTGCGTTTTGAGGAATCAGTTGTCCTTCAAAAGCTTTGGAGAGGAGTGCAGTGTCGAGCTTTTCCAGCAACTGAGAAGCACCACCGTGACTGGCAGCGACCCGATCTAACCACATAAAAGTGCGTTCTATCCGACGAACAATCTCTACCGCTTCCTCAAAAGGAGGAACCGGCAGTGGCAGAGCCGCTACCTTTCTTTTACTGATCGAAGCTAAATTTGTCGTCTGAGTACCTTCATCAAAAAAATATTGTTGACCACGCTCGTTAGAAAAATGAGAGACAAATTCTGGCGGCAAGGTCGCCGGTTTCATACGGATACGGAAAACGTGATTTTGGTGAATACATTCGTCAACTTCACCATTCCAGACCCACCCCCGCCCCAACTTATCACGATCACCCCCTTCGTTCATGAGCACGTCACCCTGTGCTAATAAAAGACGGGCTTTCTCTTCCGGGGTGACGAAAATCGTCTTGATCTCGTCAAGATTCAACCATCCCCTTTGAACATTGGCCACACGAAGATACGACACCTCAACTAGTTCTTCCTGTCCGCTTCTACGTTTCCCAACTTGGATTCCGCTTTGAATTTCACTGATATCGCCCAATCTTTGTATCGTCCACCCTTCGGGAAGACCAGAAGTAGTATCAGAATTACTGCCGCGAAGATTGGCTGTCAATTTTCCCGAGAAAGCTAATTCAAGCACTGCGGACTTATATGCCGCTAGTAGAGAAGGAATCTTCTTTAATTCGCTACGAGCACGCGCACTACGGGAAATCAAATTATCTATCTTGGCGACGATACGCTCTTGTTCTTGGATAGGGGGCAGCAATAAGGGGTGGCTCCTTAAATAATCTGCCGGAACTCTTTGCTGACCAACTGCGCCAGACATTACTTTTCGCGCGTTATCCCGAAAGCTCTGTTGGCGGATGAAATACCAAAGAAATTTCGGAAGAACCGCCCCTTTGCTTCGAAAGACGTGAAATTCCGTAGAGCCGAAACCTATCCCATTAGTAAGATTGGCAGCAACGGCAGCCTTTCCATTCTCCATGGAAGGCGTAATCTTCGCGAAGATCACATCATTTTCGGCAAACTGAGTGAACCCCTTATTAACTTGTCTAAGGGGGCGCCTCATCGGAGTGGCGATCGCCCCAGTTATTTCGCTAACAGCCGCCATAGGAACAAATGTTACGAACTCATCTGGCGAAAGATCGACTGATTTGCGTGGGTTAACTTCCGCCACATCTGCAATATTAACGCTCACCCATCCCTGAGGAAGCTTACTCATATGTGGCCTCCTCGAAAACTGCATTCACCTCCAGCCCGCGGCCGTCTAAATAGGCAATTCCCTGAGTCACTGCCGAAACCAAGTTCGCGGCGATCATTTGTCAGTCTCCGAGCTCTCAGCCAACTCGTCGGCAACCGCCTCTATCTCGCTCAGCGCGGCGCGTAGATGAAGTAGAATTGCCGCAGAAATGTCATCTGGTTCTGTAAGTCCATCTTCAGGATCTGCCTCCGTTTCAGAAAGCCATGAGATATTCAAATTATCGAATTTCTCGGCAATTTCTTCTCGACTAAAGCAGCGCCAGCGCCCCCCTTTACCTTGATCTTTACGTAATTTCATTGCCTCAAGATCAACGCCATATACGGCCTCGAATGAGGAGAAGTCCGCAGCCTGCAGGGGTCTTTTCTTTCCATATCTTGGGGCGTCATGGCGCATATCGTAAATCCATACGGCCCGAGTATTCCCAGTATTCTTTCGGCCACGGGTAAAGAAAAGAACATTCGTCTTCACGCCTGGACTATAGAATATCCCGGATGGCAATCTCAAAATCGTATGAAGATCGCAACGATTCATCAGATCTTGTCGAATTTTTCTTCCCACTCCGTCTTCGAATAAAGCGTTATCAGGGAGTACAACTGCTGCGCGACCACCTGGCTTAAGCCCTAAATATATATGCTGGAGAAAAGCGAGCTGCTTGTTGGTCGTGGCGTAAGCGATATCATCTCGTTGCTTTCTAGCGCTCCCAGCCTTTGATCCAAAAGGCGGATTTGCAAGAATGACGTCTGCGGGGGAGAGATCTTCTGCATCTTTTGTTAGTGCATCACCAAGAATCAGATGAGACTCAAGTCGATGGAGGAACGCATTCATGAGGCAGATGCGATACGTCCCTTTCTCAATTTCCACACCCTCATATCGTGGAGGATTACTCTTGTACTTCTTTTCACTCACTTGAGAACGCACATAGTGATCTGCTGAGATCAAGAAACCTCCGGTGCCGGTGGCCGGATCCTGTATCACTTCCCCCAATCGTGGCTGAAGTAGCTTAATCATACAATCCACCAGGGGGCGCGGCGTAAAATACTGACCCGCACCGGATCGTGCATCCTGAGAGTTCTTCGCAAGCAGCCCTTCGTAAATACCCCCCATGCCATCAAATGTTATTGAATGCCAGTCAAGCTTTGCGATTCCATCAATAACCGCCTTGAGGTTTTCTGAATGCGAGAATACGGTTGTCGGGAAGGCATAAATTTTGCGCACTGCTTCGCTTGAAGCATGCGCGCCTAGGTACGTAAGCATTTCCCGATAAAAATCTAGAAGATTATCACCCTTATAAGCGACAAGATCGCTCCATCGTCTCCCATCTGGAATGAGATTCTCCGTCTTATTTTCCTCTGCAATTTTAAGAAAAAGAAGATAAGTCAGTTCCGAAATGTATTCGTGGTAGCTAACACCATCACCTCGAAGGACATGACAAAGGTCCCATATTTTCTGTACGATACTTTCAGAATTCATAAATCCGACCTGGTAACTTTATGGCTTAAGACAGCCTGAATATATTTGAAAATTTGCTCTTGGCCGTCTTGCTTCCCCTGCCGACGCCATTGCTGCTCGATCAAGTTAACTTGTAGCCAACCCACCTCAAAATTGACTAGCCATCAGATGATGGACTGCAAGCCCTTGTCTGCAATTAAGTTGAGCAGCTTGAGCGCCGGGCCGGCCGGGCGAGTCTCGCCTTGCTCCCACTTGCGCACGGTCGATGCCGTGGTATGCAGGTGCAGCGCGAACACCGGCTGACTGAACTTCAAGCCTTCGCGCAGGCGCTTAATGTCGGCCGCGTCGAACTCCCGCACCGGCGGCGGGCAAATCGCGTCAAACTCGCGCATCGTCACCTTGCCGATGGCTCCTGCCTCGTGGAGCGCCGCCAGGTCGCCGCGCAGCGATTCAATGATCTTGCTCACAATGCACCTCCATTAACACGCCAACCTGCAATGCTTTCGACAGGGCTTCTGCAGTCAGTTCCAGAAACACCTTGCCGGCGAATTGCAGCGCCTTCTTCTCATCCTGCGTGACGTTCGCCTTGTCGCTCTTGGGGAACCCATGTAGGAACACATAGCGGCTGCCAATCCTGGCCGACAGCAGCGTGCGGTAGCCGCCGCTCTTCCCACCACCGGGACGGGCCACCCGCTTCTTGTAGAGGAAGCCGCCCAAGTCCGCATCAATCAGACCGCTTTCCATCTCCTGAACTGCCTTGCACAATGCAGCATCGGGCAGCTTCTCTCCCGCCTGCCACCGTGCAAAGTCCTTGCGCTTGAGGATGCTCTTCACATCAACCTCCAAACTATACCCGTAACGGGCATATCTTTCAATCCCTTGCCGTACCACCACGAGAGGAACGGTACGCTCGATTGTTGTGACAGCGACACGACAATCGGGACAGGCAAGGCTGGGGTACCGGCCGCCGCTCATACCGTAGCTTCCGCAGGGCACGATGCGCCCGTAATCGCCAGCCGCCGACTCGCTACCAGTTCGGCGGCATCCCGTACAGGCTTGTCCTCGGTATGAACATAGTGCATAAACATCGCCACGGTCTTGTGACCTGTGAGCTTCATGCCCACCTTGGTTGGCACGCCCGAGTTGGCAATATCAGTGGTCGCCCGGTGGCGAATGCCGTGCGTGCCAACGTGCGGCACACCAGCGGCCTTGAGCACGCGAGTCCAGCCGCCGTAGTGTTCACCGTGGGTCATGTGCCGAGTCGGATCGTTGGGCGAAGGTAGGACGTAGGGGCAGCCTTCCCGGCGCGGCGCTGTGGACAGCAGCCGATAGGCTTCCTCGCTCATGGGCTTGGAGATGCCGCCGGTCTTGCTGTCAGGCCAGACGACGCGGCGCTTCTCCAGATCAATCCAATCCCACTCCAGCGGGCAGATTTCGGAGCGGCGGGCGGCGAACTCGAACTGCAGGCGGATCGCCAGCGGGATGACGTAGTTCTCCAGTCCCTCAGATTCCAGATACTTCAGGTGACGGAAGATCCGCACCAGCTCGTCATCCACGATGAGCCGAGTTTCCTTGCCGGGCGGGTACATCGGGACGTGACGGCACGGATTCGTGCCGTCAGGGCGCAGCCCCCACACTTCGGCCAGGTTGAACATCTTGCGCAGCACGCCGAAAGTGCGGTTCGCCTCGGCTTGCTTGTAGGCCAGCTTCTTCATCAGCGCCGCCACGTCCGGGCGCTTCACATCCTGCACCTTCATCCGGCCCATGATCGGAATGATGCAGCGGTCAATCACGCCCTGATAGCCGCGCTGCGTGCTGGGCTTGTTGCGCTGTTTGGAATAGTCCTCCATGAAGGTGTGGCAAAACTCCTTCATGGTCGGTGCCTTGCGGGCGGCGTTCTTGGCCGCTGTTAATGGCCAATTAAACTGACCCACCTCTGGCCAACAATTTTGACCCACCCATAGTGGCATTGGCCACCGACCATGTAGCGTCACCCGCCTTATGCACAGGCCGGGGACAGATCATTGAAGGAGTGGGTTGTGATTCACAAGATCAAGGGGTTGTATGACCAGGGCCGAGGCCTGTCGGTCCGTGCCATCAGTCGTGAGCTGGGGATTTCCCGGAACACCGTACGCAAGTATCTCCACCTGGATGAGATGCAGATCAGCGCTACCATTGCTGACCCTTCACGCACCAAGGTGCTCGACGAGCACCGCGATTATCTGATTAATCAGTTGGGTCAGTTTCCAGCCCTGAGCGCAGTCAAGCTGGCCCGTCGCCTGAGGGAGCGCACCACCGAGCTGGCGGTGTCAGACCGGAGCATTCGCCGCTATGTGCAAGCGCTCAAGCAGCAGGTTGCCAGTGGCCAGTTGCGCTATTACGAGCCGGTCGTTGAGTCAGTGCCTGGCGTGCAGTGTCAGGTCGACCCCGGTGAGCTGCGAGGCGTCATGATTGGCGGCCTGGAGCGTGTCGTTCATTTTGTGGTGTTTGTGCTGTCCTGTTCACGGCTGATGTATGTCGGTCTGAACTTCCGGCCGCTGGATACCGAACGGTTTATCCAGATGCACGACGAGGCCTTCCGCTACTTCGGCGGCGTCACCGAGGAGTGCATCTACGATCAGACCAAGATGGTGGTGATCAACGAGCAGTACCGTGAGCTGACGCTGAACCAGCGCTTCCACCAGTATGCGACTACCGTCGGGTACCGCATCCATGCCTGCGAGGGCTATGACCCGGAGAGCAAGGGCAAGGTGGAGGCCGGGGTCAAGTACGTCAAGCGTGACTGCTTCTACGGCGAGCACTTCCAGGACGAGGCCGCCGTCCGACAGCACCTGAATGATTGGCTCGAGACTGTCGCCAACGCACGCGTGCACGGCACGACGGGGCAGCATCCAAGAGCGCATTTCGAGGCACTGGAGCGTAGTCAGCTCAAGCCCTATCTCGTCCCGCAGAACCTGCTGCACGTGGCGCCGACAAGGGAGACCCGCAAGGTCGACAAGACCGGCTTGATCTCATGGCAGGCCAACAAGTACTCGGTACCCATGGCCTGGCAGCAAGCCCGTGTCGGTGTCAGCGCACAGGACAACCAGTTGCTGATCCATGACCTGGAGAGCGGTGAACTCATAGCCACCCATGACCTGTGCAAGGCCAAGGGCCGGATGATCAAGAACAACAACCATTACCGAGACCATGCCCAGCGCATTACCGACCTGGAGCGCGGCATCGACTCGATCCTGCCCGATGCCCTTGGGGCAACCCTGTGCCAACTGCTCAAGCGTACTTCGCCGCGTATCTACAAGGATCAGCTGGTTGCTGCACGCGACCTGCTCATGGCCCATGCGCCGGTTGATACGGCGTTGCTCGGCGAGTTGTGCGAGCGCAGTGAACTGACCGCCACCGGGCTCAAGCGCTACCTCGAAGCATGGCAGCAAGCCAAGGCGCGGGGCCGGATCATCGGCGACCATGACTATGCGCCAGAGGCCGGTAGCCAGGTTAGTCACGCCGACCTGAACGCTTATGCCCGCATTGGCCAGTCGACTGGCCACGGGGTGACCCAATGAGCCTGCTCGACAGCACTATCGCGCAGTACCGAAGCCTGCGCCTCAGCGCGACCGCGGGTGAGCTGGCCACCCTGCTGGCCAGAGCCGAAGCCAATGAACTGTCCTACCTGAGCTTCGCCCAGTCACTGGTCGAGCATGAGCTTAACGCCCGCTCCAGTAGCCGCGTAAGCCGCAACCTCAAGCAGGCGCAGTTCCCCTCGGAGAAGCATCTGGAGGCCTTCGATTACCGGCACCAGACCACCATCACCAAGCGCCAGGTCAGCACCTTGCTGGACTTCAGCTTTATCGACAACCGCGACAACCTGGTGTTCATCGGACCACCGGGTGTGGGCAAGACCCACTTGGCCATTGGGATTGGCCACAAGGCGGTTCAGGCGGGCTACAAGGTGCTGTTCCGCACGGCTCTGGCGTTGGTCGAGGATCTGGAGCTGGCGGAAATGAAGGGCGAGCTGAAGAAGCGCCTTAATCAGCTGAGCAAATACGACGTGCTGATCATCGATGAGCTGGGCTACCTGCCGATGACGCGCCAAGCCCGGTACAACCTGTTCCAGTTAATCAACAACCTGTACGAGTACCGCTCGGTCATCCTGACCACCAACAAGGACTTCACCAGCTGGGGCGAGTTCTTCCATGACGACAACGTGGCCGTGCCCATCATCGACCGCGTGATCCACCATTCACACATCTTTATGCTGGGAGGTGAGAGCTATCGTTTGAAGCAGAAAACCGGCGGTTAGCGGTGAGCAAGTGGGTCAATTCTATTGGCCAAAAGTGGGTCAAAATTAATGGCCATTGACAGCCGCGCCGGGGTCGCCCCCCCTGCGCACCTCGGCCAGCCACTCCTGCGCCATCGTGCGTGCCTGATCGACCGTCAGTTCCCCGTACTGGCCCAAGGCGGGCTTGCGTCGCTCGCCGGCATTCGTGCGGTACTGGAGCATGAACACCTTGCGGCCCGCCGGGGTGATCTTGCACAGAAAGCCAGGCACCACGGTATCCCGCAGTTCGATGGCCTTGTCTTGAGGTTGCGCCGCATCGACTGCGGACTTGGTGAGCTTGATCTTCGCCATGATGACTCCTCGGAAAGCCCGGTTTCCAAGAGCCGCATGGGAGCCACGCGAGGGGAAGCCGGGTCAAGTTTCGGAAAGCACCGGCATATGTTGAACTCGCCTAAGTGATTGATAAACCTGCTGTATCGAGCCTTGGCGTAGTCCAGCGAAATGCGGTGCTGGAGTCATCGTGAAACAAAAAAAGCGCCTGCGATGAAGACTGGGCGCTGTTGCGCCTTTCGATTCCGACCGGCCAAGGTCGCGTCGCCGATGCTTCGGCGACGGAGGGAATTTATGCCTTGGAGGCTGCTAATGCAAGCTTAGGAAGGCTGGAAAAAGGCGATGGATGCTGCGGGAAACCGCCTACAAACTCAAGGACACGTAAACGCCACCCAAAGGGCCGGTTCGGCGCCGCTGAACGAAGCTTGATTGAGGTTTACGAAGAACAGTACGGAGACAGGAATCGAATACACCGAAAAAAACCAAGTAAAAGCTGGAGTCAAGGATAGAATCCAAGCATACGTATCCCTAAATGTATCCCTAAAAAAATTTCCACCCTCGCGCCCTCCGTCTCATAGTCCTAAAATCTGCCAATGACTCCCCTACCGGACAGACTGCTGGGGCATTAACCTACCCCGATAAATCCTCCCTTACCCAACATGGACGACAGGTGTAATGCGTTACAGCAAAGAGAAGCTAGTTGAAGATGCAAAATTTGTGGTTTCAGAGTGCATCCGCTTTCAGGAGCTGGTAAATCTAGGAAGCTTCAAAACGATCGAGCGAATCGACCATATGGCATCATTGCCTCATCCTAAGGGTTATGGAGAGATGATCTGCGGAGCTGCCGCCGCGAAGATAATTACTCGTTTTGCTCAGGAGGCAGCAGAACGAGGCGGCTTATCGAAGCGAGTGACTTTGGATAACGTACGGAAGAAACTAGCGGAATTATTTGTACTTCGATTCTTCAAAGAAAAGCGAGATATTGACACCAAACAAATTGATCGCTTATTCAACTCCACAGTCAAAGCCTCAAAAACCTTCGTAGAGAGCATCACTCACTTAATCCCTTGCCACCTTATGAATTCAAAGGAACCTGAATCATTCACTCTTGGCCCGGTCAAATTCCACAACCGACTAAGCATAACTCGAAAAATCTTAAGTAACCGCACCACTAATACATGTTCGAAAGATACGGATCAAGGTAGGCACGAACGCTACCTGCTGGTGAAAGCAATTCGGTATTACCGCAATTTCCGCTGGGTAGCGGAGGTAACCATTTCAGAATGCGACCGCCCGACTTCAGGCAGAGTCGCAGAGGAAGCTGTTACATCAGCCCTTAATTGCCTCCACCTTTTATTGGGCGTCGCAAACTCGAGCCGAATGCAACTAGGCGGACTTGACGTAAAAGGGGATAGTCGGGCAAAACTAAGCATCGGTAAAAACGGCGTGCTCGATCCTTCGTTATCCTTCGCATACATGGGCGAGGTTACATACCGGGACGGCTGGTCTGAAATGCTGTCAACGCCACGTACGCTTTATTGGAAAAACATATTTGACGTGGCCCTTGAGGTCACGACTGATCCGGACTGCGACCGTCCTATCAGCAGGAGGTTTATCGATGCCGCACAATGGTTTGGCGAGGCAGCGCGAGACACTAGCCAGGCAACTAAAATTGTCAAATATGTTACCTCTCTTGAAAGAATGCTGATGACTGAAGAACGAGACGATATATCCTCGCTCGTTTCGCAACGAGTAGCCGCTTTATGTTTTTCCCCTGAGGTGAGACGGGAAAAGTGGCTGAATAGAACTAAGGCAGCTTACGACCTTAGATCGCGTTTAGTTCACGGATCTATATCACCAGCGGCACTGGATCTAGACGAGGGTGCATTTAATGCCGGCCAGGTCGCCGAAATGGCATTAACAAGAGCGATAGAAGCATTTGGAGTAGAAGGTCTACGTCACGGGCGGCTCAAATCTGACCAGTTAGCCAAGTGGTTTGGTGCGTATATGAAGTGGGCCGACAAAAACGAAGAGGCGATGCTAGCTCAGATCACCAGAAACTCTGACGGTGCTGAACCATCGTGATTGTGGCTTTATTCAATGACATCGCTATCTTGTTAGCGGGCGAGTAACCATACCCCAAAATCATCGCCCGTGGGCAAGCCACTGATTTTTACCGATCAGGTGAGGAAGGGAGGTAGTGTTTAAGAAGCTGCACAATTCACCCGGTTCACCGGGTTAACCAGTTCACTAAGCTGGGAATCCGGTCGCTAACAAAGTCCTGCGGGTTTCCTGCCCCGTATCTAGTCGCATCTCTCAGGGGCCCCGGCGGCGCCCAGGGTCGGAAAGTGAGTCCTTGCTTCAGCCGCTGAAGGCACGAGCAAATAGGGGCTTGGGGTCGCTTAATAACCGCCATTCTAGGAGTCGTGTAACAGATGTACTGGGTGTAACGACGGCACACAACCCATTGATCTTAAAGGTTTAAAGGTGGTACACCTTCATGTACTCGCTCTGCTCTGATTAGTGTAACAACAGACCTGGTGTAACCATGGCTATCCGCTATCGACCCATTGCGGACATCCGCCTAGGGCTGCAATCGGCCAGAAGCTGCCCCTGAGAAAACTGACTAATTCCTCGTCACGAGCACAGCCGCTCGACCCAAACAGCCCATGGACACGCTGCTACCGACTTTGTAATCTCTGCTCAAACCATGTCGCTTTTTCTTCCTGCTTCATGTTGCGTTTCCACCGAGCCACGCATGCCGCTGAAGGATTTTTCATGGGAAAATATCGTTTCAGACGCAAGTGGCGGAAAATATTTCGCCGCTTGTGGCGTTTACTTATAGTTGGCGTCTGGAGAGAAATTTGGCTAATACGATTCCAAACTCAGTTATAGGAGCAGTCGCTTCCGTCATTGGGGCTTACCACTTCAGCCATTCGACGCTGAACTCTCTATTTATGGAAAGCGGAGCGCCCGGTGACGTCCCTGTCGGGAACTGCGAGACGAAATGTTCCCTCTGGCTAAAGCGCTGCAACGAAGATCCGTCAGTGGATGCCTTGGTAGTACTTGGCCAAGTCATACAAAAATACATGGATCAAGAACCCAACGACTGGCGTCCGGAAATCGCTATCGGCCAGAAAAGAATCCGTGAAAGTCTAGCGAAGAATCAGCTCACATATCAGCTAAACGGATACGTAGGGCTTGCTGGAGTAAGTCTTGCTGCTAGAACACTAGCTGACTTCCTCCGGGCTGGCGATTTTGCCTCTGTTGAGGCGGAATTCGAGCGAGCAATCGGTCAACTTGAGCGTGATCCCCATGCGGCTATCACAGCGGCCTGTTCAATCATTGAGGCGACTTGCAAGACCTACATTGAGACGTTTGCTCTAGATATGCCGACCAACCAGACAGTCACGCCGCTTTGGCGCACTGTTCAGAGTCACTTGGGCCTTAACCTGGATCCAACGCTCCGAGATGACCAGAAGAGAATTCTTCAAGGGCTGGCTTCCATCGTGGATGGCGTTGGCGCGTATCGAACGTATATTGGTTCAGCACATGGGCGTGGCGTAAGGCCGCCGTCACTAGCTGTATCCGAGGCACGCCTCGCGGTGAACGCATCGCACTCGTTGGTCATATTCATCATGGAGCGTTGGCACTCAGCGCAGACGCCCAACCATTTGTTCTAGCGGACTGCCTTCGGCAGCCGCTTAGCTCAATATTTTTAGGCCTTATCAGTTTAAGAGTAACCAATGAGCGATTATCAAGATTTATGTGCGATGTACGGCAGAAGTCCAAGTGACCCAGACTTTATCGATGACTTAATTGATGGATTTTCGAGAGAACCCACCCTCGAACAGGAAGATTATGAGTGGTATGAAGAAAATGAGAACAGAAAGCACTATCAGCTACTAGTAGATCAGCTAGAGAGTATTGACATTATTCGAGAACTAGATGTTCCCGAGCAAGCACGATTTAGCTTTTTAGTTATGATTCACGCTCATGTGGTTTCTACCATTGAAGGGTATTTAGCTGGTGTATTTATCCATCAGGTTTGTAATTCTGAAGAGCTTACTAGAAAACTTGTCGAAAGTGATCCGGAGTTCTCCAAACGTAAATTTACCTTGCGTGAAATATATCAAGAAAAAGAAACTTTAAAAGTAACCGTCGCCAGATACCTAAAAGATCTGATATTCCATGACCTAAAAAAAATAAAGCCAATGTACGAAACGGTTTTAAATCACAAATTTTCAGATCTCTCTTGGTTGTTTAAAGCCGTAGAGATTCGGCACCACTGTGTACATCGTGCCGGCTACAATAAGGATGGTGAAAAAGTAGAAATTTCAGTTGAATCCATCGCTGACTTGCTAGATCACGCAACCGATTTAGCGGGTGAAATTGATTCCACAGTTGAAACTGCGCATTCCTACTGATAACAACAGGCTCAAGTAGTTTGCTCTGCTCACTTGGACGTTCGCAAGCTACGCTCGCGGCCGTCCTTTAACCAAATGGTAGGCACTGACTGCTTGTGGCCGATTGCTGCCCTTCGTGAAGGGCAGCTTTGGGTCGTAAGCAGCTATTCGCGAGTGCCCGCTTATGACCATAGCTGGCTTTCGCTCAGGACGGCTAACGGTAGGTAGCTGCCATTCGCAGAAGCGCCTACCAATTAATATGAAGTACCCTTGACCAGATGAAGCAATCTCGGTCATGTAGATAAAGAAAGTAATTGTAAATAATCGAGATCAGAAATGGAAAGTAATTCGAAAAGCGATACAGCTAAGGATTTAGTGGAAGAGTTTCATGAGGCTTGCGGGGAGTATTTATTCTGCTTGATGTTTGCCTCTAAGGGAATAGAAAATAATGGTGACCTTATAGCTAAGGAAAAGGCGAAGCCGGGTCAAAAAATTTGGATAGCATCTGATACGGAATCCGACCCAAAATATCATGCAAGAATGGATATTTCGATGTTTATCGAAAAATCAAAGAAGAATGGTTTCTTTGTTAGCGAAGTTTGCAAATCGTTATTATGTACGGCGGTTGCAGGAGCTGAGTGCAACACGGTCATTGAATTGAAACTGGAGCATCATGCCGCATAGCCATGGCCTTCTGCATCACCTCGCCCATAACTTCGATTGGGCATTTGAAGTCGAAGCGCTTACGCGGACGCATGTTCAGTTGCAGTGCGATGGCATTCAGTTCTTCCTGGCTGTGTACCGACAGGTCTGTGCCTTTGGGCAGGTACTGGCGGATCAGGCCATTGATGTTTTCGTTGCTACCGCGCTGCCAAGGGCTGTGCGGGTCGCAGAAGTAGATCGCCACGCCGGTTCTTTGGGTGATCTCGGCGTGTCGCGCCATCTCCCGGCCCTGGTCGTAAGTCATGCTCTTTCGCATCTCCAGCGGCATGCCATTGAGCGCGGCGCTGAAGCCTTCCAGCGCCGAAGTCGCCGTCGCGTCGTTCATCTTTACCAGCATCAGGTAGCCACTGGTGCGTTCCACCAGCGTACCGACGGACGAGGCGTTGGCCTTACCCTTGATGAGGTCGCCTTCCCAATGCCCCGGCATCTGCCTGTCTTCAATCTCCGGCGGGCGCACATGAATACTGACCATCTCGGGGATCTGGCCGCGCCGATCCACACCACCAGAGCGCGGTCGGCGTGTCGTCTTGCTTTGCCGCAGGCAGATGATCAGCTCCTTGCGCAGTTCACCGACCGGCAGGGCATAGATCGCGTTATAGATCGTCTCGCGACAGACGTAGGCATCTCTGAGGCTGGGAATGTTCATGCTGCGCAGCTTGCCGGCAATCTGCTCGGGAGACAAACGCTCACGGAGCATATGCGCCACCAACTCGAAGCGCTCACCACCCGGCAACAGCTTTCGCTTCGGTCGACACACCTGGCGGCGAGCCTGCATCTGCTGCTGGGCCGCGTGGGCCGAGTAGCCGCCACAGACATCTCGATTGCGGCGCAGCTCCCGGCTGATGGTCGAAGGGGATCGGTTGATCAAGCAGGCAATCCTACGCAGGCTGAAGCCTTGAGTACGACCGATTTGAATGGTGGCGCGCTCTTCAACGCTGAGTTCGGTATAAGACATAGTGGCAGCACCGTACCGGAAAGGTCAGGTGTTGCACTCAGTTTTTGCCGCCGCCTACCATTTATTCGCTGTGGGACGAAACGTATAGGCATAAAATAGCCAAAGCAGCTGGGGTTGAAGCTAGCACTCTGACTGCTCCGTTGATGGGGGATCTACGTAAAATCAGGCACTGTATTCTCCATAACAAGTCCACAATACCCGAGACTGGATATCAGTTTGAGGTGCTTGCTTGGAAGTTGGCGCCTGGAGCCCTCACGATTACAGCGGAAATGTTCCGCGAATTCATTGATGCGGTCAGAACAAAAATGGCCATTCAATCAGTTTCTCTATCTCCAGAGATGCTGAAAATTTATCAGACCATGACAAAGAAGGAGAAAGATGGTTTTGATAGCTGGTATAAAAAACCTGGGAACAAAAAAAATGACGTCCCGTGGCCAGGGATGGATGAAGTGCTAAAAAGACTTAATGGAAATAAGAACAATGAGGAGAAATCGTAGGCGCGAGAAGCGTCCTAAGATTTAACTGTAGGCAAGCCATCGCCAACTTCCATCATTTTTTGGAAGTCTCCATGGCTACTAAAAAATAAGGCGCTAATTTCTTGTTAGTAGAATTTTTGGCTTGATTTACTGGGCTGATAAATTTCCTAAATACAACAGTCCGCGTTTGCGTACTGGCAAAAATTACAGCCCGCTTTTCACAGATAAAATCTTTGGTGGTGTCTGCTGTGGGGCGAAAGCTGTCAGTCGCGACTGGCTGCTTTCGACCCTAAGCTGACGGTGGGCATAGGCAGAAATCTGCCAATAGCCGCCAATGGCGTGTATTCAATCCGCTCCGCACATTCTCAATTTGGCCTCTTCAAAAGCCGCGAACGCCAACCAGGCCGTCATGGGTTTTCGGTTGCTTGATGGCAGAGTGATAATTTCTGTGCTAATTCCCTTTGGGAAAATGGAGCATGGATATGGCTATCTACGAGGAAGTGCTGGCATGGGCGGACAGGTTGCCACCGTGGCGGCAGGACGCCTTGCGGAGACTTTGTATTCAAGGGGCGTGGAGCGAGGCGGATCTTGGAGAGATTCTCGATCTCGCCAAGCAGCATCATGGGATAAACAGCGCAATGGAGCCTGCGCCGGAGCCGATCAGATTCGCCGCAGAGCATTTTCCCGCCGAGGCGAATCGAGACAGGACGGTCGTTCTTACATCTCTACATACGCTTATTGACGTTGGGAAAATTCCGAGTGACCAAGCTCTGACGTTTCAGTCGCAGGGACTCACGATCGTATACGGTGGGAATGGCGCAGGTAAGTCCGGCTATGCGCGAGTACTCAAGCAAGCATGCCGGGCGAGGAGCCCAGGTATCGTCTACGCCAATGCCTACGATCCGAACTACCAGCAGCTTACCCCGAGCGCCACTATCGACTTCGAATTGAATCATGCCCCAGAGCAGGCGATCTGGAGCGGTCAGCGCGGTCATGTCCCTCGGACCGAGCTCAGGGGGATCTCCGTCTTCGATAGCGACTGCGCCCGTCATTACCTCCAGACGAGAGAGGCAGCCACCTTTCAGCCGTCCGCCTTGGCCTACCTTCAACAGTTGGCAAATGGTCTAAATCAGGCGCTACGCCCAAGGCTTCAGGCAGAAATCGCGGGGCTCGCCACAGACATTACACCGTTCAATGTCATCCCCGCCGATACCGTAGCTGGCCAGACAGTACATCCGATTGGTCCGGCCACTGATCTGACGCGCGCGCGTGCTCTGGCCACGCTCACTGCGGATGAGCAAGCAGAACTCGCGCGTCTGCCGCAGGAGATCAGCGAGGCAGATCCCACCGCCAGGGCGACGAACCTCGACAACGCAGCAATTAGGGTCGATGAGCTGGCTAACAGTATCGCTGTGGCTGCCAACATAGTGTCTGATGATGCGATTGGGGCCACGCAGTCGGCTCATCGAAGCCTGGTGGAGGCCGAGGCGGCTGAATGCGCGGCATCTGCGCTACTGCAGTCAGAAGATGCCGCGCAGCTGCTTCCTGGAACTGGACAAGGCCCATGGGCATTATTGTTCAACGCCGCACGCGATTACTCGACCAGCACTGCGTATCCCGGACAAGCCTTTCCGGTCACTGACGAAGGTGGAGTATGCGTGCTTTGCCAGCAGGAGCTGACTCCTGAAGCGAAGGATCGCTTACAGCGGTTCGATCGCTATATCCGGGATAGGGCGGCCGAAGCCGCCCAAGTTGCGCGCAACGCTTGGCAACAGATCGTACGTGACGTCAACCAGACGACCGTTACCTTTACCGTTTCCCCGGTCATGTTTGAGAGCTTGGGCGCGCGAGTAGCAACGCTACCGGACGAGATCCGGACCTTCCAGGAAGATTTGGCAGCTCGACTTCAGTGGCTCAGAGCGGCCGTTGCTGATGGCGAATGGTTGGATCGACCAAATTATCGTGGTGCAACCCCGACAGCTTCACTCCATCAGGTCGCGGATGCCCTTCGCGTCGAGGCAGTCCGACTGCGCGCGAACCTTGATGCTGCGGCCTTGGCGGCGAAGAGGCTTCGCCTGAGGGAGCTGGAAGCGCGGCGGCTACTTTCCGAACATATCGAAGGCATCGCCCGGGTGACTGAAAATCTCGCTCTCAGGGCAAAGCTCCAGAGTTGCAATGAGGACATCGGCGGCACGCGCTCGATTAGCGTGCTTGCAGGTCAGTTGGCCAGGCGGTACGTCAGCGAGGCGTTGGCCGGAAGGATGAACGATGAACTTAACAGACTTGATCTTTACCACATTCGGGCCGGGGTCAGCTCAACCGGTGATGCGGGTTCGGTGCGTCTTGGAATTCAACTACACGAATGCCAGCTTGATCCGCATCTTGTCCTCAGCGAGGCGGAGCAGCGCATGTGTGCGCTCGCTTACTTCTTCGCAGAGCTCCACCAGTCAGAGTCCACTTCCGGAATCGTATTCGACGATCCGGTTTCGAGCCTTGACCACAACCATCGAACCGCCGTCGCACGACGGATTGTTGAGGAGTCCGTCAGCCGACAAGTCATAGTATTTACCCACGACGCGGTGTTTTTCGGAGAGCTGCTTACCCTTTGCCAAGATGCGCAATTGGTCCCTGAGGTCAGGTCAATCAACTATCGGGCAGAAGGGCCGGGTTATATCGATGCCGGTTTGCCCTATGACATGCGTAGGCACCGTGAGCGCATTGCATACCACCGTGCTGATCACCAACGAATCGCAGCCAACTTTAGTAACCCGCCGGGGGATGATGAGCGACTTGCGATGCGCAATGCTTACGATGACCTTCGTGTCACGATTGAGGTAGGTATCGAGGACACAATACTCAATGAAACCGTAGTGCGGTTCCGCGACGGTATCTCAGTCGGTCGGCTTAATGGCGTGATGAGCGTGCAGGAAGCTGATTACCGCGAGGTGCAGCGTTTGCATGACAGGTGCTGCCGCAACGTGCGCGCGCATTCACATGCGGCGGGACAGCAGCGGGCCGTTACGCAACCGGAGGAGCTCCTGCGAGATATCGAGGCCGTCAATACCCTGTTCCAAGATATCCGCCGGCGCAGAGGTTGAACCGCCTCCCCCACTGGTAGCCCAAGCGCCTGAGCGCGTCGCTCCCTGGCCGCTTTCAAGCCGAGCGCCGGATAATTGCCAAATGTAGCTAACCCATCACGGTCATCAGGTTTGGTGTACTTCATACGCCAGGTCTTGACCCCTGACGGCTTCACCAGCAGATAGAGGCCTTTGCCATCGAACAGCTTGTAATCCTTCTCCCGAGGCTTGGCCGCATCACATTTGGGATCGGTGAGAGGCACCACTGTGCGCGCCATAGGGATACGTTTCCTTGTCGAACCGAGATATCCCCAACCATATCCCTAAATAGCGTAGATACCCAGAGACAAAACGAGACAGGCAGAAACAACAAAGCCCGCGCTAGGCGGGCTTTGCGGGGTGTTTCGTAGACTGTCATAGACTTCTGGAAACTGGTCTCTGGTGCCGGAGACAGGAATCGAACCTGCGACCTTCGCGTTACGAGTGCGCTGCTCTACCGACTGAGCTACACCGGCGTGTTGCGCAACGTACCACTGCCGTGTCGGTTACGCAAACCCCTGTTTCACCTCACTTTCATTGCACCGTGCAGCCATTGGGCGCGAGGTCTTCCTCCACCGTGGTCACGCAAGTCCAGCCTGCCTGGGTACGGGCCAGGGTCACGGTCTTGCCCAGCACATTGGCCGGTGCGTCGGCCAGGGTGCAGGCGATGCTGGCGGTGCCGTCGGCGGCCTTGCCGCTGGCGGCGATCGCGCAATGGGCGGTGGCGGGCTGGCCGCCGAGGCTGGCGACGTCGGGTACGTCCTTGCCGTCGTTCAGGCGCACGTCCATCGGCGTCTTCAGCGCGGAGATTTCCAGCAGCGCGGCGGTAGCCTTGGCGCGGGCCTGGTGGTTGGTGTACATGGGGATGGCGATGGTCGCCAGGATGCCGATGATCGCGACGACGATCATCAGTTCGATCAGGGTGATACCTCGTTGCCCTTTCATGAACGGTCTTCCTTCGTGATACGTGGAGGCGCGGCGGGCGCTTTTATCGTGGCGCGCCCCGGCCGGCAGGCGCGCAGTAGGCCTGAACCGACACCTTTTGTCACCCCTGCGCGGCGGGGCGTCATCTTCGCTGGACTACTCTAGTGAGCCACAGGGAAACGCGCCCGGCAGCAGGCCGGGCAAGCTGTTACCGGGCTTTTCGCCCCCGTGCAAAAGGACTCTCGCCATGCCTGCTTCCACCCGTCTGTACGTCTGGGAAGGCGTCGATGCCAGCGGCGCGCCGCAACAGGGCCAGCACACTGGGCGCAGCCCGGCGTTCGTGCAGGCGTGGTTGCGCCAGCAGGGCATTCGCGCGACGCGGGTGCGGCTGGCGGGTGGGCTGCGCTGGCGCTGGCCGCAACGGGCGGGCAAGGCGGATGCGCCGGGGTTCAGCCGCCAGCTGGCGACCTTGCTCACGGCGGGGGTGCCGCTGTTGCAGGCGTTCGAGGTGATGGCGCGCAGCACGGTGAACAGCGCCATGGCGGCGTTGCTGGTGCGGTTGCAACAGGATGTGGCGGCGGGGTTGGGTTTGGCGGATGCCTTGCAGCGCCATCCGGGGTGGTTCGATGCGCTGTACTGCAACCTGGTGCGGGTGGGCGAGCAGTCGGGCACGCTGGACCGGCAGCTGGAGCAGATGGCGACCATGCTGGAGAAGCGCCAGGCGCTGCGGCAAAAGGTGCGCAAGGCGATGCTGTATCCAGCGCTGTTGCTGTTCACGGGGCTAGGGGTGGCGGCGTTGTTGCTG
The DNA here is from genome assembly GCF_002934345.1 of Pseudomonas sp. PONIH3. Lineage (NCBI taxonomy): Bacteria > Pseudomonadati > Pseudomonadota > Gammaproteobacteria > Pseudomonadales > Pseudomonadaceae > Pseudomonas > Pseudomonas sp. PONIH3. The sequence goes on along the minus strand of NZ_CP026386.1, from coordinate 4,717,432 downwards.
CTGGAGGTGGTGCCGCGGTTCCAGGGGTTGTTCGCCAGTTTCGACAAGGCGCTGCCGGCGTTCACCCAGTGGGTGATCGATTTATCCACAGGGCTGGGCAATCACGTCGGGTGGTTGGTGCTGTTGATAACTGCGCTGGGGTTTGGCGTGCGGGCGTTGTACCGGCGGCATCTGCCGGCGCGCCTGTGGATATTGCACGGGGTGTTGCGGGTGCCGGTGGTGGGCACCTTGCTCGGGCAGGCGGCGTTGGCGCGCTTTGCCCGCAGCCTGGCGACCTCCTACGCCGCCGGCGTGGCGTTGCTGGATGCACTGGCCACGGTGGCGCCGGTGAGTGGTAACAGCCTGCACGAGCGGGCGATCCTCAAGTTGCGCCAGGACGTGGCCGGCGGCATGGGGCTGCAGCAGGCGATGGAGGCGGATGCGCTGTTCCCGCCGCTGTTGCGCCAGCTGGTGGCGGTGGGCGAAGCCAGCGGTACCCTCGACCGGATGCTGGACAAGGCCGCGCTGCATTACGAAGAACAGGTGAGCCAGGCGCTGGAGCAGTTGACCACGCTGCTGGAGCCGGCCATCGTGCTGATCCTCGGGCTGCTGGTGGGGGGCCTCGTCGTGGCGATGTATTTGCCGATCTTCCAGTTGGGTAGCCTGATCTGAACATGAATGCCTGGACCGTAATCGTCGAACATCCGCCGTTCTTCCATACCTTGGCCGCGGTGCTGGGGTTGCTGGTGGGCAGTTTTCTCAATGTGCTGGCGTACCGCCTGCCGATCATGCTCGAGCGCCAGTGGCAGCGGGAGGCGCAGGAGGTGCTGGGGCTGCCGCAGGCCGAGCACGAGCGCTTCGACCTGTGCCTGCCGGCTTCACGTTGCCCGCACTGTCAGCGCCAGATCCGCGCCTGGGAAAACATTCCGCTGCTGAGTTACCTGGCCCTGCGCGGGCGGTGCGCCGGGTGCAAGGCGCGGATCAGCCTGCGTTATCCCTTGGTTGAGCTGGGCAGCGCCCTGCTCTCGCTGTTGGTAGCCTGGCATTTCGGGCCGGGTGTCGCGGCGCTGGGGGTAATGCTGCTGACCTGGGGGCTGATCGCCTTGAGCCTGATCGATGCCGAGCACCAGTTGCTGCCGGATGTGCTGGTGCTGCCGCTGTTGTGGCTGGGGTTGATCGTCAACGCCTTCGGGCTGCTGGTACCGCTGAGCGATGCGCTGTGGGGCGCGGTGGCAGGCTACCTGAGTTTGTGGTCGGTGTACTGGGCCTTCAAGCTGATCACCGGCAAGGAGGGCATGGGCTTCGGCGACTTCAAGCTGCTGGCCATGCTCGGTGCCTGGGGCGGTTGGCAGATCCTGCCGCTGACCTTGATGCTGGCGTCCTTGGTCGGGGCGCTGATCGGGCTGACGCTGGTGCGTTTCAAGCGCACGCAAATAGGCGCGGCATTGCCTTTCGGGCCTTATCTGGCCATTGCGGGGTGGATCGCATTGCTCTGGGGTGATGAAATAGTCGCCTCATACCTGCAACTGCTTGGAACCTGATGAGCACAGCGCCCTTCACACCCTGGATTCTTGGCCTCACCGGCGGCATTGGCAGCGGCAAGAGTGCCGCCGCCGAGCGTTTCGTCGAACTGGGCGTGCACCTGGTCGATGCCGACCAGGCCGCGCGCTGGGTCGTCGAGCCGGGGCGCCCTGCCCTGGCCAGCATCGTCGAGCGCTTTGGCGCTGGCGTGCTGCAGGCGGACGGCCAGCTCGACCGTGGCGCCCTGCGCCAGCTGATCTTCGCCGACCCGAGCCAGCGGCAATGGTTGGAACAACTGCTGCACCCGCTGATCGGCCAGGAGATCTTCAGCTACCTGGCCAAGGCCGAGACGCCCTATGCGGTGTACGTTTCGCCGCTGTTGATCGAGTCGGGGCAGCACCAGAAGACCCAACGCATCCTGGTGATCGACGCGCCGACCGAGTTGCAGGTGCAACGCACCTTGGCCCGCGACAACACCAGCGCGGAACAGGTGCAGGCGATTCTCAAGGCCCAGCTGGCCCGGGAAGAGCGCCTGCGCCATGCCGATGACGTGGTGGTCAACGATCGTGACCTGCAATCGCTGCACGACGAGATCGACCGCCTGCACCACTTTTACCTGACTTTACGAGGAGGCCAGCCATGAGCCAGCCGATGACCGTTGATTGCCCGACCTGCGGGGCGCCCGTGGAATGGGGCGAGCAGAGCCCGTTCCGGCCGTTCTGCTCGGACCGCTGCAAGTTGATCGACCTGGGCGCCTGGGCGGCCGAGGAGCACAAGATCGCCGGGGCGGAGGAGTCCGAGGATGAGCTGTATTCGGGGGATCTGGAGCCGCGTCACTAAACGGATCGCGCAGCCTTGACAACAGCTGCTGCTTGAATCCTGGGGCCGCGTTGCGGCCCATCGCTGGCAAGCCAGCTCCCACAAGGACGGCGCTTGGTTTTAGGTTTACGCGGTCGGTGTGGGAGCCGGCTTGCCGGCGAGAGGCCGGGACAGTTCAATTCCCTCTCATACAGTGCATCCCTGTTACCTGCGAACAGACCACCCTCAGAAGTTTCGTACCGCTTAATCAGACCAAACTGAATAGGCACTCTCCCCAGCCATTGGCATCGTTCGATGCAACAGCCCTCCTCCTTGCGGCTGGCCATCCGAGCAGGACGCCAACATGCCAGAACTGTACTTCATCGCTTACGGATTGGCGGCAGGCGTGCTGCTCGACTGGATGTGCCGGCCCAAAGTATTGAGGAGGGCCTTGTACGTCATCTTCATGGTGGTCGGTATCACCACTTGCTCCCAGCTGGGCGAACGACAAGTGCTGCAGCTCGATGGCGGGCTGTGGGGGATGTTGTTCGTGCTTGTTGGCCAGCGCTTGCTGTTCAAACGCTCACGCTATTCTCGCGACGATCCGGATTGAGAAACGATAGGTCCAGATCACCGGCAAAGCCGGTGCCATTCACATTACTTCTCGTCATCCTTCCAAGGCGCCTGCAGATAGCGGCTGCGGTTGAAGGTCTCCAGCCACTCCGGGCAGAACACCACCAGCGCACTGATCACCGTGCCGTTGATAAATGCCTCGGGGAACATCATCAGCCATAGGTAGCCAACGAAGTCGCTGAGCCATTCCGGCATGGCGAAACGCTCGTCCATCCACAGCAACCCCAGCCCTGCCATCAGGCACAGCAACACCGTCAACGCCGCCGGGAAGAACCCGCAACAGAAGATGTAGACGAACAGGTTACGCGGCTGGGCGCGCTCGACCAGGATCGCGCACACCTCGGTGACCAGCACCGGCAGGCCGACGATCAGCAGGCCGTTGACGCCGATGGCGGCAAGATCCTGCCGGCCCATCAGCAACAGGCCGAGCTGGGCGAGAAAGCCGCCGAGCACGGCCAATGGCCAGTCCAGCAGCAAGGTGACGGCGGTCATGCCGATGAAGTGGTACGACACCCCGGTATCGAAATCGCGGCGCACCAACCAGAGTATGAACAGGCAGAACACCGTGCCGAACAGCAGGTGCTGGCGGCGGGTGTCGGTGAACAGCTCGACCCAGCGGGTGCGGCTGGCGGCCCAGATCAGCAGGGGCACGTAACCTATCCAGCCAAGGGTAAGGCTGGTGCTGGACAAGACTTGTGCGCTGATCACCTGAACAATATCCCTGTCGGCCATGTGGACAAGCCTGAGTCTACACCCATTCTCCCTTTCAGCCTGTTGCTATAGGCTGGCACCTCCTTTCGATGCAGGACGCATCCGCCATGCCTGAAGGACTTAACCTGCCGCTGCTGCTAGGCGCGGCGTTCAGCGCCATCGCCGGCGTGCTGCACCTGGCGGTGATCGCCATTGGCCCGCGCTGGTACCGCTTGTTCGGCGCCGGCGAGCGCATGGCCAGGGCGGCGGAGCAAGGGCGCGCCTACCCCGCCTTGGTTACTGCGGCGATCGCGGCGGTGCTGCTCGTCTGGTCGGCTTATGCCTTGTCGGCGGCTGGGTTGATGCGCCCATTGCCCTTGTTGTTGCCGGTGATCTGCCTGATCACCCTGGTGTACCTGGCGCGCGGCCTGCTGGGGCCGCTGGTGCTGGCCGGCACCGGGCGCAGCCGGCGGTTTATCGCGGTCAGTTCGGCCATTTGCCTGGGCGGCGGGCTGCTGCATCTGCTGGGGGTGGTGCAGCAATGGCTGGTGCTGGGCTGATTCCTACGCACAAACAGCATCTTACCGTCATCAATTAGCGACTAAGCTTGTCCCCATGGATGACTCAGACTACCTCCGCCTGCTTACCATCCAGGCCGAGCAAGCCAATGCGTTCCTGTCCAATGCCCGCAAATGGGAGCGCGAGCGTTGGGTCTGCCAGCGCCTGCTGCAAGGGCTGAACATCCCCTACCGCAGCGAGGACTTCACCCCGGCCGGGCAAGAGCCGCCGGACGTGCTGTTCCGCGACGCGGCGTTCGAGGTGTTCTTCGTGCTCGACGAGGGCCGCCGGCTCAACGACGAATGGCGCGAGGAGCTGCAACGGCGGCGCAGCGCCTTCTCTCTGGCCCAGCTGGTGCGCCGTGAGCAACGGCCCCGGCGCATCAGTGCCCAGGAGCTGCTGGCGCGCCTGGCGCCGACCCTGCGCAAGAAGTCGCACAACTACCGCGAGCGCGGGCTGGACCTCAGCGAGCTGGACATCATCGCCTTCGCCAGCCTCAAGCGCGAGGTACTCGACCTCAACAGCCATTTCCCGCCGCCCACCGAGTACCTGCGCCAGGGCTGGCGGTCGCTGTCGCTGGTGGGGCCGACCTTCGCCCGGGTGCTGTTCGCCCACCCGGACGCGCCGGATTTCCTGCGCGGCAACCTGGGGCGCAGCATCGTGTTCGACGTAGGCATCAGTCTTTGATCCAGTGCCGGGTGTCTTTGCGATCACGTACACTCGGCGCCAGGGATAGAAAGCATTATCATTCGACCCATGCGTTTGCGTGAACGCTGTGGCGTACACGCAGTCACGAACGTCTATCTGACGAGGCCCACCATGACCAGCCGCCTGAATCCTGAAGATCAGCGTCGCGTCGATGAGTATCTGAGCGCCCCCCAGCATCAAGTCGAGCGCCGGCCCTTCCGGCCGTGGCTGCTCCTGCTGCTGGTGGTGGCCGTGACCATCGGTCTGGGCCTGTTGAGCCGCCTGCTGAGTGGACTGGTGCTATGAGCTGCCTTGCGCTCGCCCGCCCCTCATGCCGGATGCGGCCGGACCTTGTGTCCACGAATTCCGTAAAACTTGTGAGATATCCCCATGACTCATCGCATCGTGATTGTCGGCGGCGGCGCCGGCGGCCTGGAACTGGCGACCCGCCTGGGTAAAAGCCTGGGCAAGCGCAAACAGGCCGAGATCACCCTGGTTGATGCCAACCTGACGCACATCTGGAAGCCACTGCTGCACGAAGTGGCGGCCGGCTCGCTGAACTCCTCGGAAGACGAACTGAACTACGTGGCCCAGGCCAAGTGGAACCACTTCAACTTCCAGATGGGACGCATGAGCGGCCTGGACCGCGAAAACAAGATGATTCAATTGGCCGCGACCCTCGACGATGAGGGCCGTGAGCTGCTGCCTGCGCGCACCATCGGCTACGACACCCTGGTGATCGCCGTGGGCAGCAACACCAACGACTTCGGCACCCTGGGGGCGGCGCAGCACTGCCTGTTCCTCGACAGCCGCAAGCAGGCCGAGCGCTTCCACCAGCAACTGCTCAACCATTATCTGCGTGCGCACGCCGGAGATGTGGCCAGCGAGCAGATCAGCGTGGCCATCGTCGGCGCCGGTGCCACCGGCGTGGAGCTGGCGGCCGAGCTGCACAACGCCGCCCATGAGCTGGCAGCCTACGGCCTGGACAAGATCCAGCCCAAAGACATGCACATCACCATCATCGAAGCCGGCCCACGGGTATTGCCGGCGCTGCCGGAGCGCATCAGCGTGCCGGTGCACAAGACCCTGGAAAAACTCGGGGTGACGGTGATGACCAACGCCGCGGTCAGCGAAGTGACCGCCGATGGCCTGAAGACTGCCTCGGGCGAAGTGATCCAGGCCAGCCTCAAGGTCTGGGCGGCGGGCATTCGCGCGCCGGGCTTCCTCAAGGACATCGACGGCCTGGAGACTAACCGCATCAACCAGCTGGTGGTGCGCCCGACCTTGCAGACCACCCTGGACGACAACATCTTCGCATTCGGCGACTGCGCCGCCTGCCCGCAGCCTGGCACCGACCGCAACGTGCCGCCACGGGCCCAGGCCGCGCACCAGCAGGCCTCGCTGCTGGCCAAGAGCCTCAAGCTGCGCCTGGAGAACAAGGCGCTGCCGACCTACGAGTACAAGGACTATGGCTCGCTGGTATCGCTGTCGCGCTTCTCGGCGGTGGGTAACCTGATGGGCAACCTGATGGGCAGCGTCAAGCTGGAGGGCTGGCTGGCGCGGATGTTCTATGTGTCGCTGTACCGGATGCACCAGATGGCGCTGTACGGGACCTTCCGCACCTTGATGCTGATGCTGGGCAGCAAGATTGGCCGGGGCACCGAGCCGCGCCTGAAGCTGCACTGAGGCTTCAAGATCCTGGGGCTGCTTTGCAGCCCTTTCGCTGCGGTTCGTCGCCACGACAAGCCAGCTCCCACAAGGATGCGCGCTCCTGTGGGAGCTGGCTTGCCAGCGATGACCTTGACGCGATTTATCTGACCACGCGATACGTACTCTGCACGCACCCACTCTCGTAACTGGTCGTTCTCATGTGCTGCAACAGCACATCCTTCGCCAACTCGCCGAACAACGGTATCCCCTGCCCCAGCAGCACGGGGATGCGGGTGATGGTCAGCTCGTCCACCAACCCCTCACGCAAGAACCCCTGAATCAGCTTGCCGCCATCAAGGTAAAGGCTCTTTGCGCCCGTGGCCTGAAGGTGTTCGAGCAAAGCCGGGATCGGCCCCGGGTGCAACTCGACGCGCTCTGATACGCCCTGGGGCAGTGCTTTGAGGGTGCTGCTGACCACCACCACTCGCGCATCCGGATACGGCCACTCGCCAAAGGTCATGACCTTGTCGAAGGTGCCACGCCCCATTACCAAGGTATCGACGCCGGCCATGAAACCGGCGTAGCCATGGTCGTCAGCAGACTGGGTGGCCCCTAACAACCAATCGAGGCCGCCATCTTCACGGGCGATGTAGCCATCCAAGCTGGTGGCGATGAAAACACTGGCTTTGAGTGGCATGCGCGGGCACTCCTGCGGGCAAAGGCCACAGGGTAGCAAAGGGCGGGGATATAAATCTCGGACAAAGAAAAAGGGCATCTCTTTCGAGATGCCCTCTTTACATGGTGGGTCGTGTAGGATTCGAACCTACGACCAATTGGTTAAAAGCCAACTGCTCTACCAACTGAGCTAACGACCCTGAAAATGGTCGGGGTGAGGGGATTCGAACTCCTGACATCCTGCTCCCAAAGCAGGCGCGCTACCGGACTGCGCTACACCCCGAGATTGGCTCCGCGACCTGGACTCGAACCAGGGACCCAATGATTAACAGTCATTTGCTCTACCGACTGAGCTATCGCGGAACTGAACTTCGGTACATCTTTACTGCTTCGAAGCCTGTGTTAGCTTCGATCTCTTTGGCTATCCGCTTTCGCGTTGTCGCTGCTGAGGCCGACTATTCTACATTCTTCGTTTTGCTTGTCAACCACTTTTTTTCGTTCAACTTACTGATTTGTAAGTTATTTTCAGATCGTCGGTGTTGCTGGCGATCTGCTCAGTGCCTGACAGCGGGGCGAATATTAGGGGCACTCTGAATTTTGTGCAAGCACTTTTTTCAAAATTTTCAGCAAGTTAGCTAGGAAGCCGGAAAATCAGGGGCTTGCCCCGCGATAAAGCCGGACAGCACACATAAAAAAGCCCCGCTTACGCGGGGCTCTTCGTTTACTGCAGGTCAGCCAAAGACGATCTCGTCGCCCTCCACCTTCGCGGTGATCGCCGCACCCGGCAGGAACTCGCCCGCCAGGATCAACTGCGCCAGCGGGTTCTCGATCCAGCGCTGGATCGCACGCTTCAATGGCCGTGCGCCGTACACCGGGTCGTAACCGACGGCGATCAGCTTGTCCAAGGCCTCCGGGCTCAGGCTCAGCGACAGCTCGCGCTCGGCCAGGCGACCACGCAGGCGGCCAAGCTGAATCTCGGTGATACCGGCGATCTGCTCGCGGCCCAGGGGTTCGAATACCACTACTTCGTCGATGCGGTTGATGAACTCCGGACGGAAGTGCGCGCCCACCGCGTCCATCACCGCCGCACGCTGTGCCTCGCGGTCACCGGCCAGTTCCTGGATCTGCGCCGAGCCCAGGTTGGAGGTCATCACGATCACGGTGTTGCGGAAGTCCACGGTGCGGCCGTGGCTGTCGGTCAGGCGGCCATCTTCCAGCACCTGCAGCAGCACGTTGAACACATCCGGGTGGGCTTTCTCCACCTCGTCGAGCAGCACCACCGAGTACGGCTTGCGGCGCACGGCCTCGGTCAGGTAACCGCCCTCTTCATAGCCCACATACCCTGGCGGGGCACCGATCAGACGCGCCACGGAGTGTTTCTCCATGAACTCGGACATGTCGATGCGCACCATGGCCTCTTCGGTATCGAAGAGGAACTCGGCCAGCGCCTTGCACAGTTCGGTCTTGCCCACCCCGGTGGGCCCGAGGAACAGGAACGAGCCACTTGGGCGGTTCGGGTCGGACAGCCCAGCGCGGGAACGGCGCACGGCGTTGGCCACGGCGGTCACCGCCTCGTCCTGGCCGATCACCCGTTCATGCAGCAGGCTTTCCATCTTCAGCAGCTTCTCACGCTCGCCTTCGAGCATCTTCGCCACCGGGATGCCGGTCCACTTGGACACCACTTCGGCAATCTCTTCCTCGGTGACCTTGTTGCGCAGCAGCTGGTTGTCGGTCTTGCCGTGCTGGTCGACCATCTGCAGGCTGCGCTCCAGGTCCGGGATCACCCCGTACTGCAGCTCGGCCATGCGGCTGAGGTCGCCCTTGCGGCGCGCGGCTTCCAGCTCCTGGCGGGCCTGCTCGATCTTTTGCTGGATCTGCGCCGAACCTTGCACCTCGGCCTTTTCCGAGGCCCAGATCTCTTCGAGGTCGGAGTACTCGCGCTCCAGGCGCTCGATTTCTTCGGTCAGTTTCTCCAGGCGCTTCTTCGCCGCTTCGTCTTGTTCCTTCTTCAGCGCCTGGGATTCCACCTTCAGCTGGATCAGACGACGGTCGAGGCGGTCGAGCACCTCCGGCTTGGAGTCGATCTCCATGCGGATGCGGCTCGCGGCTTCGTCGATCAGGTCGATGGCCTTGTCCGGCAGCTGGCGGTCGGTGATGTAGCGGTGGCTGAGCTTGGCCGCGGCAATGATCGCGCCGTCGGTGATGGCCACCTTGTGGTGCACTTCATAGCGCTCTTTCAGGCCGCGCAGGATGGCGATGGTGTCTTCCTCGCTCGGCTCCTCGACCAGCACCTTCTGGAAGCGGCGCTCGAGGGCTGCGTCCTTCTCGATGAACTGCCGGTACTCGTTGAGCGTGGTGGCGCCGACGCAGTGCAGTTCGCCACGGGCCAGGGCCGGCTTGAGCATGTTGCCGGCGTCCATGGCGCCCTCGCCTTTACCGGCGCCGACCATGGTATGCAGCTCATCGATGAACAGAATGATCTGGCCTTCCTGCTTGCTCAGTTCGTTGAGCAGGCCTTTGAGGCGCTCTTCGAACTCGCCGCGGTACTTGGCGCCGGCAATCAGCGCGCCCATGTCCAGCGCCAGCAGGCGCTTGCCCTTGAGGCCGTCGGGCACTTCACCGTTGATGATGCGCTGGGCCAGGCCTTCGGCGATGGCGGTCTTGCCGACGCCGGGCTCGCCGATCAATACCGGGTTGTTCTTGGTACGGCGTTGCAGCACCTGGATGGTGCGGCGAATCTCGTCGTCACGGCCGATCACCGGGTCGAGCTTGCCTTCCTCGGCACGCTTGGTGAGGTCGACGGTGTACTTGTCCAGGGCCTGGCGCGATTCCTCGGCGTTGGCGTCGTTCACCGCCGCGCCGCCGCGCAGGTTGTTGATGGCGTTTTCCAGGGCCTTCTTGCTCACGCCCTGGCCGAGCAGCAGTTTGCCGACCTTGCTGTTCTCGTCCATGGCGGCAAGCAGCACCAGCTCGCTGGAGATGAACTGGTCGCCCTTCTGCTGGGCCAGGCGGTCGGCCTGGTTGAGCAGGCGCGCCAGGTCCTGGGACATGTTCACGTCGCCGGTGGGGTTCTGGATTTTCGGCAGCTGGTCGAGCTCTTTGGTCAGCGCCTTGCGCAGGCTGTTGACGTCGAAGCCGACCTGCATCAGCAGCGGCTTGATCGAGCCGCCCTGCTGGTCGATCAGCGCCTGCAGCAGGTGCAGGGGCTCGATGGCCGGGTGGTCCATGCCCACGGCCAGGGATTGGGAATCGGATAACGCGAGTTGCAGCTTGCTGGTCAGTCGGTCTATTCGCATGGGAGATACCTTCCTTTAAAGGGCAGGCGGAGCGATGGACAGCACCTGTAATGATGAACCTGCCTGAGATGACCAATAGATAAGGGTGATTCTGGAAGATTCAAGCGTAGCGGGGTTGACGGAAGTCAGCAGGGTGGTGATGGGATTGATATTGCCGGGGCTGCTGCGCAGCCCAATCGCCGGCAAGCCGGCTCCCACAGGGGCAGTACAGACTTTGGCATGTGGGAGCTGGCTTGCCAGCGATAGGGCCGCGAAGCGGCTCCAGGCTTAGCGAGGGCTGAGCCACACCAGCGAAGCGAAGCGCCCACCCTGCGGGGTACGGCGATAGGAGAAGAACCGCGGGTCGCTGACCGTGCAGAAGCCACCACCATAAACAGCAGTCACTCCACGCGCCGCCAGGCGAATCCGCGCCAGCTGGTAGATATCGGCCATCAGCTTGCCCGGCCGCTCGCCGTCGACGAACGCCGCGGCCGCCTCGGGATGCACGGCGGTAAAGGCATCGCGCACTTCCATGCCCACCTCGAACGCCTGCGGCCCGATGGCCGGGCCCAGCCATACCAGCACTTCTTCGGGTGGCAGGGCCAGGCGATCAAGGGTGGCTTCCAGCACGCCACCGGCCAGCCCGCGCCAGCCGGCATGGGCGGCGGCCACGCGGGTACCGGCGCGGTCGCAGAACAGGGCGGGCAGGCAATCGGCGGTCATCACGGTGCAGGCGATGCCCGGCTGGTCGGTCCAGCTGGCATCGGCCTCGGCGACCACGGCGGGGTCGGCATCGGCCACCACCAGGCCGTGCACCTGCTTGAGCCAGGCGGGCTGGATGGCGAATTCTTCGCTGAGGCGACGACGGTTCTCGGCAACTGCAGCGGGGTCATCGCCCACATGGTCGCCAAGATTGAAGGATTCATAGGGCGGCAGGCTGACGCCGCCCTGGCGGGTGGTGACACAGGCGCGGACCGAGGCCGGGGCCGGCCAGTCGGGAATGATCAGCGCCTGCGTCAGGCCACTCATCCGATAAAACTCTCGCGGTCGTCGTTGAGCAGCGACAGCAGCCAGAGGAAGTCGTCCGGCAGCGGCGAGGCCCATTCCATGCGCTCACCGGTGGTCGGGTGATCCAGGGCCAGGAAGCGGGCGTGCAGGGCCTGGCGCGGGAAGTTCTTCACCGCCTCGACCATGGCCACGCTGGCAGCCGGCGGAATGCGGAAGCGCACGCCGTAGGTCTGGTCGCCGACCAGCGGATAACCGACATGCGCCATGTGCACGCGGATCTGGTGGGTGCGGCCGGTTTCCAGCTTGACCCGCACATGGGTGTGCGAGCGGAAGCGCTTGAGCACGCGGTAGTGGCTGACTGCCGGCTTGCCGCCGTCGGTGACCGCCATGCGCTGGCGCTCGCCGCCGTGGCGGCCGATCGGGGCGTCGATCTTGCCGCCGGCGATCACCACGCCGACCACGATGCACTCGTAGATGCGGCTGACCGAGCGCTTCTGCAGTTGGTCGACCAGGTTGGTCTGCGCCTGCAGGGTCTTGGCCACCACCATCAGGCCCGTGGTGTCCTTGTCCAGACGGTGCACGATACCGGCGCGCGGTACGTTGATGATGTCTGGCACATGGTGCAGCAGGGCATTGAGCAGGGTGCCGTCGGGGTGGCCCGCCGCCGGGTGGACCACCAGCCCGGCCGGCTTGTTGATCACCAGGATCTGGTCATCTTCATAGACGATGTCCAGCTCGATGTCCTGAGCCACCCATTCGCCCTGGGCCTCCTGCTCGGCCTCGAGAGCCAGGATGGAGCCGGTGTGGACGGTGTCGCGCGGCCGCAGCACCGCGCCATCGACGGTCAGGCGGCCATCTTTGATCCACGAGGACAGGCGCGAACGCGAGTACTCGGCGAACAATTGGGCGGCGACCTGGTCGAGGCGTTGGCCGCCCAGTTCGGACGGGACCTCTGCGCTAAGTTGAATGATCTCGGACATGCTCGAATCGACGGGCGTTCAGCCTTTGGTTTCGGCTGCGCGCTTGTGGTTAAATACGGCTTCTTTTGCCCCGGGGTTTGCCGGGGGCGCTCATCATAACAGGACGGCACCGCCCAAGACAGCGGCCGTCAAAGGGACGCAAGCCGCCATGCAAGTGAAACACCTGCTGCTGATCGCCATCCTCGGGCTCACCGCTGCCTGTTCCTCGAACAAGGAAGTCATTGACGAGAACCTCAGCGAGGCCGAACTGTACCAGCAGGCGCAGGCCGACCTGGACAACTCCAGCTATACCAGCGCCGTGAACAAGCTCAAGGCCCTGGAGTCGCGCTACCCGTTCGGCCGCTACGCCGACCAGGCCCAGCTCGAGCTGATCTACGCCAACTACAAGAACTCCGAGCCCGAGGCCGCCAAGTCGGCTGCCGAGCGTTTCATCCGCCTGCACCCGCAGCACCCGAACGTCGACTACGCCTATTACCTCAAGGGCCTGACCTCGTTCGACCAGGACCGCGGCCTGCTGGCGCGCTTCCTGCCGCTGGACATGACCAAGCGTGACCCGGGCGCCGCCCGCGACTCGTACAACGAGTTCGCCCAGCTGACCAGCCGCTTCCCCAACAGCCGCTACGCCCCGGACGCCAAGCAGCGCATGATCTACCTGCGCAACCTGCTGGCCTCCTACGAAATCCACGTGGCCAACTACTACCTGAGCCGCGAGGCCTATGTAGCCGCCGCCAACCGTGGCCGCTACGTGGTGGAGAACTTCCAGGAAACCCCATCGGTGGGTGACGGCCTGGCGGTGATGGTCGAGTCGTACCAGCGCATGCACCTGGACGAGCTGGCCGCCACCAGCCTCGAGACCCTCAAGCTCAACTACCCGGACCACCCGAGCCTGGTCGATGGCCAGTTCGTCACCAAAGTCGATGAAAACGGCAACCGCTCGTGGCTGTCCAAGGCCACTCTGGGCCTGATCGAAACCAAGGCCCCACTGCCGCCGGGCGAAACCCGCGCCAACCAGGACGTGGTCAAGCAGTTCCAGGACGCCCGCTCCGAGATGCCCGAAGAGCTGCTCCCCAAGGACGAGAACGGCGACCCGATCCTGCCGGAAGGTCCGAAGGAAGCCGACAAGGACCGCAGCTGGTTCAGCTACATGACTTTCGGTCTGTTCGACTGATACGTCGCATGCGCAGAAAGGGAGGCCCGAGGCCTCCCTTTTTTATTGGCCGCGTCCTAGACTGTCGCCTTCTTAATTCGACAAGCTGGACACCATGGTTCGCCTACTTTTCTGGATCGCCCTGATCGCCGCCGCGTTCTGGCTGTGGCGCAAGTTCAAGACCAGTCAGCAATCACCTGCCGAACCGCGCCTGCAGGACCCGCTGCAGATGGTGCGCTGTGCCCATTGCGGCGTGCACCTGCCCAATGACCGGGCGTTGCAGCTGGGCAAGGAGTGGTATTGCAGCCAGCAGCATCTGGAGCAAGGGCCGGGGCAACAGCGCTGAGTTGCGTTGTGGGAGCGGGCTTGCCCCACTCCCACGCCCGCTCGTCATCACTGTTGTGTCTCAGCCCAGACGCCCCTCAGGCGCATACGGCGCCGGATCGATGATCGGCGCACGCCCCAGCAGCAGGTCGCTGAACAGCTGGCAAGACGCCGGCGCCAGCACCAGCCCGTTGCGGTAATGGCCGCAGTTCAGCCACAACCCCGCATGCCCCGGTACTGCACCAATGTAAGGGATGCCTTCCGGCGACCCAGGGCGCAGGCCAGCCCAGTGCCCCACCACCTCGGCATCCGCCAGCGCCGGCAGCAGTTCCACCGCCGAAGCCTTCAGACTCTCGAGCGCATCACCGGTCGGCGTCTTGTCGTAGCCGGCATGCTCCAGGGTGCTGCCAACCAGGATATGCCCGTCGCGGCGCGGGATCGCGTAGCGCCCCTTGGCCAGGACCATGCTCGGCAGGAAGTCCTCGGCGCACTTGAACAGGATCATCTGCCCTTTCACCGGTTCCACCGGCAGGCTCAGGCCCAATGTCTGCAGCAGATCGCCGCTCCAGGCACCGGCACTGAGCACCACCTCGTCGGCAGCCAGCACGCCCTGCTCGGTACGCACCCCGGCGACACGCCCGCCTTCATGGACGAAACCGCTGATCTGGCAATGCTCGCGCAGGGTCACGTTGGGCAGCGCCAGCAGCGCGGCCTTGAGCGACTTCACCAGGCGCGGGTTGCGTACGTTGGCCACGCCCGCCATGTAGATGGCATGGCGGTAGCCTGGCCCGAGCACTGGCACCGCGTCGTAGGCAGCCGAGATATCCACGGCGCTGAGCGGCCGCTGCTCACGGGCCGCCCAGGCCAGGGCCTCGGCTTCGTCGTCCAGGTCCAGCCAGTACAGCCCGGTGGTGTGCACCTGCGGGTCGATGCCGGTGCTGGCGAACAGACGCTCGCCCAGCTGTGGATAGAAATCCTGCGACCAATGCGCCAGCGCCGTTACCGCCGGGCTATAGCGCCAGGGGTACAACGGCGAGACGATGCCGCCACCGGCCCAGGACGACTCACGCCCTACCTCGCCCTGGTCGCACACCACCACCCGGTCGACATCCGCCGCCAGGTTCAACGCCGTCAGCAGGCCGATGACGCCACCGCCGACAATCACTACTTGCTTGCTCATCGTTCGATCCAACACCTGAAGTAATTCCACGGTGCACGGGCACCTCTTGATCTTCAGCTTCCCCAGCACGCCTGTTCGTCTTCGCTGCCCCCGGGATTATCACGCACACCAGCGTGATCGAGGCGGAAGTCGCCACAGCGGTCATCTGCCATGAGCGTCTGCGCAACCCGGCGGGCAAGCAGTGTGAAAGCGTCTTCGTCACGCTGTGCCTGCAGGCGGTAGTAGCGGCTGCCAGCCGGCAATAGCGTGACAAGCTGCTCGCTGTCGGCATAGCCGCCGACATGCGCGCGATGCTGTTCCAAGCGCAACGCCGCGTCCTGCAGCAGCCCGACCACCTCGCTGCGCGCGGCACGGCGTAGCTGGTCGCTGTAACTGGGGTAGGCAATGGCTGCCAGCATGCCGATCAGCGCCACGACAATCAATAATTCGATCAGACCAAGACCCCGCTGCATGTCAGCTCTCCTCCAGGCGTTGGCGCCAGCTGATGCGTCCGATATTGCCCTGCCCGTCCACGGCATACACCGCTTCCAGGAAGTGCCGGCCGCGCACCTGGCGGCTCAGCGCCGTGATCCGCACGAGGTTGACCCGCTGCTCCGGCGGCAGGCCGACGGCACGGCGTGTCTGCCCCAGATGCTGGAGCAGGACATAGCCACTGTCGGTGGTTCGCCACGGCGCGGCAGGTGAGGCTGTCGGCAGTGCGGGTGGCAGGCAGTCAAGGCACAGCGCAGGCAAGCCACCTGGCAGCAACTCGGCGCCTTCCACCAGGCTGGCTTCGGCCTGTTCGAAAGCCTGCGCCCTGCGCCATTGTTCGCCGACCTGCCGCGCCTGCAGCAAGGCTTCGCGCATGCCCAGCGCGGTCAGCAGGCCAAGCAGCAGGCTGAGGCTCAGGGCCAGCAACAGCACCACGCCACGCTGGCGGCTCATGCGTCATCCCCTGGATTGCGCACGGCCACGCTCACGGCATGGCGCTGCTCCAGCCGATGCTCGCGGTCCTGCATGAGCAACTCGATATCGACGCGACCGTCGCCATGACGCACCCGCAGGGCCCGGACATTGTCGACCAGGCTGGCATGCTGGGCGTTGCTGGTGAACATCAGGCTGCCATTGCGTACGCGGTAGGTAACCCGGCGCACCGGCAAGGCCAGCAGGGCATCGCCAGGCACATGCTGGCCACGCAGGACCTGCGCCCAACTGCGACAGTCGGTGAGCACGGTCCAGTCCGGCGCGCCGAGCAATCCCGGCAGCTCGGCGCCTACCAGCGTGAGGCTGTCAGCGTTGGCCTCGATCGGCCTGGCGAACGCTAGCGCAGCCTGCGGATCGGTGAAGTCCGCCGCTTCCAGGCGCAGGCAGCCAAACATGCCCGCCATGCGGATGTCCTCGGCCAGGCGCTGCAGGACCAGGCGCGCATCATCCTGCAGCCTCGCCGCCGCGCCTTGTAGCCGCCAGGCCTGATAGGCCTGGCCGAACAACTGGCTCGCCGTCACCAGCAACAACGCCCCCAGGGCCACGGCCAGCAACACCTCGACCAGCCCGGCGCCTGCTTGCCCGCGTTTCATGGCAGCACCCTGCCCTGCAACTGCAAGGGCGGGCGCCCTTCAGCCTGGGCCGGCCAGCTCACCTGCAGCTCCAGCATGCCGGCGTGGCGCCTGATCAGCCCCTGCGCCGAGGTGCCAAGCACCTGGGTGACCCGCGAGCGCCAGGCACTCTCCTCCCCCGCTTCGAGCGTGCCGCTGGCCCTCACCCGCTCGAACATGCCCTGGGCCAGCTGCAACGCCTGACCGTCACGCAGGGCGCTCTCGGCCGCCTGCATGCCACGCACCTGCAAGGCCGCCGCGGCGAACACCCCAAGCGCCAGCACCGTCATCGCCAGCAGCACCTCCAGCAGCGTCATCCCACCTTCCTTCGCCCACATCGCCACCCTCCTGGGATCTTTCCTCGCCGTCTGCCCGAACCGCCTGACTGGCGCCTCGCGCGGCCAGGCCGGAAGCTACAGCGAAGCACTTCCAGGGAGGAATGCACGGTGAGGCAACAAGGCGTAACACTGCTACAAATGATGTGCGCACTGACAATTGGCAGCCTGCTGACACACCTGGGGATAACGGCCTACGCCAGGCTCGGCGAAACCCTGCAACTGGCCGCCGCAGCCCGGGAACTGGCGCAGGCACTGCGCGCTGCGCGCAACCAGGCCGCGCTGCAACAGCTGGCGCTGACGGTTCATCCACTGCAAGGTGACTGGGGCAAGGGTTGGCGTGTGTCGCAGGAACACGACGGCCAGGTTTTGCGCGAACATCGCCTGGCCAAGCCCGTAAAGGTAGTGGCCAGTTCTGCGCGGGAGGTGCGCTTCAGCAAGCGTGGCGCACCGATAGGGGAAGGCTTTGTCGGTATCACGCTGGACATCTGCCAGCGCAGCGGGCCTGGCAGCCAGCATCAGGTGGTGCTGAGCCCCAGTGGCCGGGTCAGCCTGCGCAGCGACGAGGGCCGCCGCTGTGCAGGTGACTGAGTCAGATCAGCGAGCGAACCCGCAGTTCCTTGGGCATCGAGAAGGTGATGTTCTCTTCGCGGCCGTCGAGCTCTTCGGCGCCGGTGGCGCCCCAGGCCTTGAGCTGCTCGATCACGCCACGCACCAGCACCTCGGGCGCCGAGGCACCGGCGGTGATACCGATACGCTCGGCACCATCGAACCAGCTGCGTTGCAGGTCCTCGGCACCGTCGATCAGGTAGGCCGGCGTGCTCATGCGCTCGGCCAACTCGCGCAGGCGGTTGGAGTTGGAGCTGTTGGGGCTGCCGACCACCAGTACCACGTCACACTCGTCGGCCAGTTGCTTGACGGCGTCCTGGCGGTTTTGCGTGGCGTAGCAGATGTCGTCCTTGCGCGGGCCGCCAATGTTCGGGAAGCGCGCGCGCAGGGCGTCGATCACCCGGCTGGTGTCGTCCATCGACAGGGTGGTCTGGGTGACGAAGGCCAGGTGGTCAGGGTCATTCACCTGCAGCTGGGCAACATCGTCCTCGTCCTCGACGAGGTAGATGGCGCCGCCGTTGCTGGCGTCGTACTGACCCATGGTGCCTTCGACTTCCGGGTGCCCTTCGTGGCCGATGAGAATGGTCTCACGGCCATCACGGCTGTACTTGGCCACCTCGATATGCACCTTGGTCACCAGTGGGCAGGTGGCGTCGAACACTTTCAGGCCACGGCCGGCGGCTTCCTGGCGCACGGCCTGGGAAACGCCATGGGCGCTGAAGATGACGATGACGTCGTCCGGCACCTGGTCCAGCTCTTCGACGAACACCGCGCCACGGTTACGCAAGTCTTCGACCACGAACTTGTTGTGCACCACTTCGTGGCGCACGTAGATCGGCGGGCCGAAGACTTCCAGGGCGCGGTTGACGATCTCGATCGCACGGTCGACCCCGGCGCAGAAGCCGCGCGGGTTGGCGAGTTTGATTTGCATGCTCGGCTCCAGGCTCACACGGCCTTCACGTCGAGGATCTGCACCTCGAAGTTCAGGGTCTTGCCAGCCAGTGGATGGTTGAAATCGATGGTCACCTGGTTGTCGTCGAACGCTTTGACCACACCCGGCAGCTCGGTGTTGGCGGCATCGTTGAAGATCACCAGCAGCCCTTCGGACAGCTCCATGCCTTCGAACTGCGAGCGCGGCATCACCTGTACGTTCTGCGGGTTGTGCTGGCCGAAGGCATTCTCCGGGGCGATGCTCAGCTTGCGCTGGTCACCGGCCTTGAAGCCGAACAGAGCGTTTTCGAAGCCCGGCAGCAGGTTGCCGTCACCCACCTTGAACGTGGCCGGGGCCTTGTCGAAAGTGCTGTCGACGGTGTCGCCGTTTTCCAGGTGCAGCGCGAAGTGCAGGGTGACTTCGGTGTTCTGGCCGATACGGGTCTCAGTCATGGACGGCTTCCTCGGACTTCTTGCTCTTGAACATATCCAGCGCCAGCATCACCGCGCCCACGGTAATGGCGCTGTCGGCCAGGTTGAAGGCCGGGAAGTAGTGGCGGTTCTGCCAGTGCACCAGGATGAAATCGACCACATGGCCAAGCACCACGCGGTCGTACAGGTTGCCCAATGCACCGCCCAGCACCAGCGCCAGGGCCACGGCCAGCCAGGTTTCGTTGCGCCCCAGGCGCTTGAGCCAGACCACCAGCACGGCGCTGACCACCACGGCGATCAGCGCGAACAGCCAGCGCTGCCAGCCGGAGCTGTCGGCCAGGAAGCTGAACGCCGCGCCGGTGTTGTAGGCCAGGGTCCAGCTGAAGTAGTCGGGGATGACCACGATCTGCTGGTACAGGCTCAGCGCGCCCTCGAAGTAGACCTTGGTGGCCTGGTCGAGGACCAGCACCACCAGGCTCAGCCAGAGCCAGGCAAGGCGCCCAAAGCGCCCCGCGGAAGCGTTAGGCATAGTGGCGCACCTCACCGGAACCGCTCAGGTTATCGACGCAACGGCCACAGATTTCCGGATGCTCCGGATGGCTGCCCACATCGGCGCGGAAGTGCCAGCAACGGCCGCACTTGACATGGCCAGACTTGACGACCTTCAGCTTGAGCCCTTCGACCTCGGTTGTCACGGCATCGGCCGGAGCCTGGACGAACGGCACCACGCTGGCGGCAGAGGTGATCAGCACGAAGCGCAGCTCATCGCCGAGCTTGTTCAGGTCGGCGGTCAGGCCCTCTTCGGCGAACAGGGTGACCTCGGCCTGCAGGTTGCCGCCGATGACCTTGGCGGTACGCTGGTTCTCCAGCTCCTTGTTGACTGCGGCCTTGACCGCCATCACACGGTCCCAGTAGGCACGGTCCAGCTCGGCGTCGGCCGGCAGCTCCGTCAGGCCCTGGTACCAGGTGTTGAGCATCACCGACTCGTTGCGCTCGCCCGGCAGGTACTGCCAGATCTCGTCGGCGGTGAACGCCAGGATCGGCGCGATCCAGCGCACCAGCGCCTCGCTGATGTGGTACAGCGCGGTCTGGCAGGAGCGGCGGGCGACACTGTTCACGCCGGTGGTGTACTGGCGATCCTTGATGATGTCGAGGTAGAAGCCACCGAGCTCCTGCACGCAGAAGTTGTGGATCTTCGAGTAGACGTTCCAGAAACGGTACTCGCCGTAGTGCTCTTCCAGCTCGCGCTGCAGCAGCAGGGTGCGGTCGACCGCCCAACGGTCCAGGGCCAGCATGTCCTCGGCCGGCAACAGGTCGCGGGCCGGATCGAAGCCGGACAGGTTGGAAAGCAGGAAGCGCGCGGTGTTGCGGATGCGGCGGTAGGCATCGGCGCTGCGCTGCAGGATCTGCTCGGAGACGGCCATCTCGCCCGAATAGTCGGTGGCGGACACCCACAGGCGCAGGATGTCGGCACCCAGGGTGTTGTTGACCTTTTCCGGCTCGATGGTGTTGCCCAGCGACTTGGACATCTTGCGGCCGTTCTCGTCCACGGTGAAGCCGTGGGTCAGCAGCTCGCGGTAAGGCGCGTGGCCGTCGATGGCGCAGCCGGTCAGCAAGGAAGAGTGGAACCAGCCGCGGTGCTGGTCGGAACCTTCCAGGTACAGGTCGGCGCGCGGGCCGGTGGCGTGGCCGATATCGTGGGAACCACGCAGCACGTGCCAATGGGTGGTACCCGAGTCGAACCAGACGTCGAGGGTATCGGAAATCTTGTCGTACTGGCCGGCTTCATCGCCCAGCAGCTCAGCGGCATCCAGCTTGAACCAGGCTTCGATGCCCTGCTGTTCGACGCGCTTGGCCACTTCCTCCATCAGCTCGACGGTACGTGGGTGCAATTCGCCGGTCTGCTTGTCCAGGAAAAACGGGATCGGCACGCCCCAGTTGCGCTGACGCGAGATGCACCAGTCGGGGCGGTTGGCGATCATCGAGTGCAGGCGCGCCTGGCCCCAGGCCGGAACGAACTTGGTCTCTTCGATGGCCTTGAGCGAGCGCTCGCGCAGGTTGTCGCCGCTGGTGGGCTGCTTGTCCATGCCGACGAACCACTGCGCGGTGGCGCGATAGATCAGCGGGGTCTTGTGGCGCCAGCAGTGCATGTAGCTGTGGCTGATGGTTTCGGTGTGCATCAGCGCGCCGACTTCGCTGAGTTTGTCGACGATGGCCGGGTTGGCCTTCCAGATGAACTGGCCGCCGAAGAACGGCAGCGACTCGACGTACACACCGTTGCTCTGCACCGGGGTGAGAATGTCGTCGTTGACCATGCCGTAGCGCTTGCAGGTAACGAAGTCGTCTTCACCGTAGGCGGGCGAGGAATGCACCACGCCTGTACCGGCGCCCAGCTCGACGTATTCGGCCAGGTAGATCGGCGACAGGCGATCGTAGAACGGGTGACGGAAGTTGATCAGCTCGAGGGCCGAACCCGGGGCGGTGGCGATGACCGAACCTTCCAGCGCATAGCGCTTCAGGCACGACTCGACCAGCTCCTCGGCCAGTACCAGCAGGCGCTCGCCGGTGTCGACCAGGGCGTAGGTGAAGTCCGGGTGGATGTTCAGCGCCTGGTTGGCCGGGATGGTCCACGGGGTGGTGGTCCAGATCACGATGGCGGCGGGCTTGGCCAGCGCGGCCAGGCCGAAGGCAGCGGCCAGCTTGGCCTCGTCGGCGACCGGGAAGGCGACGTCGATGGTCTGGGATTTCTTGTCGGCGTACTCGACTTCGGCTTCGGCCAGGGCCGAACCGCAATCGAAGCACCAGTTCACCGGCTTCAGGCCCTTGAACACGAAGCCTTGCTTGACCATCTCGGCCAGGGCGCGGATCTCGCCGGCCTCGTTGGCGAAGTTCATGGTCTTGTACGGGTTGTCCCAATCACCCAGCACGCCCAGGCGGATGAACTCGGTCTTCTGCCCCTCGATCTGCTCGGCGGCGTACTCGCGGCACAGCTCGCGGGTGCGGTCGGCGGTCAGGTGCTTGCCGTGGGTGACCTCGACCTTGTGCTCGATCGGCAGGCCGTGGCAGTCCCAGCCCGGTACATACGGGGCGTCGAAACCCGACAGGGTCTTCGAACGGACAATCATGTCCTTGAGAATCTTGTTCAGCGCATGACCGATATGGATCTTGCCGTTGGCATAGGGCGGACCGTCGTGCAGGACGAACTTCGGACGATCCTTGCCAATTTCGCGCAGCTTCTGGTACAGGCCAATGCTGTCCCAGCGCTGCAGGATCTGCGGTTCGCGCTGAGGCAGGCCGGCCTTCATGGGGAAGGCGGTGTCCGGAAGGTTAAGCGTGGCTTTGTAGTCGGTCATTTCAGGCTCTTCGTTAGCGGTTGAGCGTGCCAGTGGGCACGTGCGGCGGCGATGTCCGCGTCGATCGCCGACTTCAGCGCCTCCAGGGAGGCGAAACGCTGCTCTTCACGCAGCTTGTGGTGGAATTCCACCGTCAGGCGCCGGCCATAGAGGTCACCGGCGTAATCCAGGAGATGAATCTCCAGGTGAGGACGCCCGTCACCGGCGACGGTGGGGCGTACTCCGATATTGCCGACACCCGGCCACTGCTGGCCGTCGATCTCGATGCTGGCCAGGTAGACCCCGGACAGCGGCACGCGACGGCGCTTGAGCTGGATGTTGGCGGTAGGTGTGCCGAGCTGGCGGGCCAGCTTCTGGCCATGCAGCACGCGGCCGGTAATGCGGTACGGACGGCCCAGCAGGTGTTCGGCCAGCTCGAAGTCGCCCTCTGCCAGGGCCTTGCGCACTTCGGTGCTGCTGACCCGCAGGCCATCCTGGATGACGGTGTTGGCCGCCTCGACGCTGAAGCCATGGCGTTTGCCGGCTTCGGTGAGGAAAGCGAAATCACCGGCGCGGTCGCAGCCGAAACGGAAGTCATCGCCCACTTCGAGGTGGCGCACGCCCAGGCCATCGACCAGCACTGCCTTGACGAACTGCTCGGCGCTGAGCTGGCTCAGGCGCTGATTGAACGACAGGCACAGCACCCGATCGATGCCCTCCGCGGCCAGCAACTCGACCTTGTCACGCAGGCGCGCCAGGCGGGCCGGCGCGGTATCCGGGGCGAAATATTCGCGAGGCTGTGGCTCGAAGATCACCACGCAGGTGGGCAGGCCGAGTGCCTGGCCACGTTCGCGCAGGCGTGCGAGGATCGCCTGGTGGCCGCGGTGGACCCCGTCGAAGTTGCCAATGGTGGCGACACAGCCCCGGTGCTCGGGGCGCAGGTTGTGAAGACCTCGAACCAGCTGCATAACGCGCTTCTTGCTCATAAAGTGGCCGATTATAACCACACCCGGGCGCTGGTGACAGGCAGCAGCGCCACCCTGGAGTGTGGAATGCGAAAAACCGACGCCTGACCCTTTTCGCGCCTCAGTGCAACGCCTTGCGGGCGAAGTGCCGTGGGCGGAAACCACACAGGTACAGGCAGCCGAAATAGGTCACCACGCCGGCGACGATCAGGGCGCCCAGGCGCACGAAGCGCTCGAGCATGTTGCCCTGCTCCCAGGCCGGCATGTAGTGCATGCCCAGCAACAGCACGCCCGACATCAACGCCACCGCCAGCACCAGCTTGAGCAGGAACATCGTCCAGCCCGGTTGCGGCTGGAACAGTTGCTGGCTGCGCAGCTTCCAGTACAGCAGGCCGGCGTTCAGGCAAGCGCCCAGGCTGATCGCCAGGGCCAGCCCGGCATGGGCCAGCGGGCCGACCAGCGCCAGGTTGAGCAACTGGGTGCAGACCAGGGTGAACACCGCGATCTTCACCGGTGTGCGGATATTCTGCTGCGCATAGAAGCCAGGTGCCAGCACCTTGACCAGGATGATCGCCATCAACCCCACCGAATACGCGACCAGCGCGCGCTGGGTCATCGCCGCGTCAAAGGCACTGAACTTGCCGTACTGGAACAGCGCTACGGTCAGCGGTTCGGCGAGGATGCCCAGGGCCAGGGTGCAGGGCAGCACCAGCAGGAAGCACAGGCGCAGGCCCCAGTCGAGGATCCGCGAATACTCCTCACGGTCCTGGTTGGCGTAGGTCTTGGCCAAGGTCGGCAGCAGGATGGTGCCCAGGGCCACGCCGAGCACGCCGGAGGGCAGTTCCATGAGGCGGTCGGCGTAGTACATCCAGGACACCGAGCCGGCCACCAGGAAGGAAGCGAAGATAGTGTTGATGATCAACGAGATCTGGCTCACCGACACCCCGAGGATGGCCGGCAGCATCTGCTTGAGCACGCGCCACACACCGGTATCGCGCAAGCTCAGGCGCGGCAGCACGAGCATGCCGATCTTCTTCAGCGCCGGCAGCTGGTAAAGCAGTTGCGCCAGGCCACCGGCCAGCACGCCCCAGGCCAGGGCCATGATCGGCGGGTCGAAGTAGGGCGTGAGCAGCACGGCGAAGGCGATCATCGCCACGTTGAGCAGCGTGGGGGTGAACGCCGGCACGCTGAAGCGATTCCAGGTGTTGAGGATCGCGCCGACCAGCGACGACAGCGAGATCAACAATATATAAGGAAAGGTCACCCGCAGCAGCGAAGTGGTCAGCTCGTACTTCTCTGCGCTGTCGACGAAACCCGGTGCCGTCGCCCAGACCACCCAGGGCGCGGCGAGGATGCCGATGGTGGTGACCAATGCCAGGATCAGGGTAAGCAGGCCACTGACATAGGCGACAAAGGTGCGGGTGGCCTCCTCGCCCTGCTGGGTCTTGTACTCGGCGAGGATCGGCACGAAGGCCTGGGAGAACGCGCCTTCGGCGAATATCCGCCGCAGCAGGTTGGGCAGCTTGAAGGCGATGAAGAAGGCGTCGGTGGCGATGCCGGCGCCGAACACCCTCGCCAGGATGGTATCGCGCACGAAGCCGAGCACCCGGGAAATCATGGTGATGGAGCTGACCGCAGCCAGGGATTTGAGCAGGTTCATCGAAAAGTTTCACGCCAGGGGCAGAGGACGCTGCAGACAGCGTCCGAATGTGCGATACTCCCGCGCCTTCGCAGGGGAGCCAAAAATTCCCGAGTTTACAGGTCGTGCGACAGAAAGGAATATTTCCCTCCTGTTGGCTCACCACTCGGCGGAACCTTGCAGGTGGCCTTGACATCCGATCGACTCATCGGCATGATTCGCGGCCTATTTTGTTTGCTATTTACCTAAAGTCTTTCGAGGAGCTCGACGGTGGCCAACTCACCTTCCGCCAAGAAACGTGCAAAACAGGCTGAGAAGCGTCGCAGCCACAACGCCAGCCTGCGTTCCATGGTCCGTACCTACATCAAGAATGTAGTCAAGGCCATCGACGCAAAAGACGCCGAAAAAGCGCAAGCCGCTTACGTTCTGGCTGTACCTGTAATCGACCGTATGGCCGACAAGGGTATCATCCACAAGAACAAAGCTGCTCGCCACAAAGGCCGTCTGAATGGCCACATCAAGGCACTGAAAGAAGCTGCAGCTGCCTAAGCGACGTTCTTGTCGAAAAAACCGACCCTAGGGTCGGTTTTTTTATGCCTGTGATTTTCTCGTTACTCGCCAAGGCTGCATTAGCACCGGTGTCTTCGAGTCAACCGGCAAGCCGGCTGCCACAGAATATCCTGAGGCCAACGCGGTCGGCGTGAGAGCCGGCTCGCCGGCGAAAGGGCCGCATAGCGGCCCCCCATCATTACTTGCCGATCTGGATCTTCGGCGCCCACTGCATCCATTCATCCTCCGGCTTGTCGAACAGCGCGAAGGTCTGCTGCGGTCGCGCAGGATTACCCATCTGTTCGCCATCGGGCGTGGCAAAGGCAATCCCACCGTCGATCAAGGTTTCCAACGACTCGGTGCGCACCGTGGCCCCCTTGAACAAGCCCCAGTCGAAACCAAACCCACTGCTGTTCCAGAAACGGCTGCCGCCACGCACCAGCCCGGCATAGCGAGGCTCGATAAGGATGTGGATAAGCACCCGGTCGGCGGTCTGGCCCAGCTCGAAGCCGGTGACTTTGCCCACTGCAATCTCCCGGTAGGTGACCGGCACGCCTGGCTTGATCGAACCACGGCGCGCCGCGCTCAAGGTCAACGGCAGGCCGACCTCCTCACCCTTCACCTCGGGGGCATCGCTCAGGGCGATGAAGTCACGCTGCGGCCCTTTATCCTTGAGCGCCGGCAGCACCTCCAGGTACTGACCGCCAATCAGCGTGTCGAGATTCTCGGTACGCACCAGGCCCAATGCAGGCTTGACCACCCAGAACTGCGTACCGGTGCGGGCGATACGCTCGGCCGCCTGGGTAATCCGCGCACGGAGCAGGACCGCCTGCAGGTCGCCGGTCAGGTCGACGCTCTCGACACTGCCCACATCCAGGCCGCGGAAACGGATCGGCGTGCCCGGCTTCAGGCCATCGGCGCGGTCCACGCGAATGGTGATCAGGGTCCCGGCCCGGTTGGCCGCGTCCTGGCTTTCATGCAGACGGAAGCGCGGGATGCGACGCTTGAGCGGTACATCCGGCTTCGGCGTATCGAAAGCGATGCCCCCGGCCATGAGCGTCTGCAGCGACTCACTCTTGACCTGGATCCCCGACAGGCCACCGGTCAAGGTGATGCCGCTGGCATTCCAGAAGCGCGTAGACCCGTTGACCAGGTTGGCGTATTCCTTCTCGATGTGCACACCGATCAGGATGCGCTTGCTGTTGCGAGCGAACTGGTAGCTCTGCACGCTGCCCACGCGCACCTGGCGGTACATCACCGGGCTACCCACCTCCAGCGAGCCCAGGGTATCGGCGAACAGCACCATGTGCAGGCCGGGCGCCTTCAGGTCCAGTGGCGGCGCCTTGGGACGCGCTTCGAACTCGCGCAGGGGCTTGGCGCCTGGCTCGCCCGGGCGGACCGCGATGTAGTTACCCTTCACCAACGCCTCGAGGCCAGTGATACCGGCAAGCGAGATCGACGGCTTGACTACCCAGAACTGTGTGCCTTCAACCAGATAGTCCTCGGCCAGCGGGTCCAGGGTCAGCTCGGCCGTTGCGCTGGCCAGGTCACTTTCGACCTTGAGATCCTTGAGCGTGCCCACCTGGATGCCCTTGTACAACACTGGCGTGCGCCCCTTCTGCAAGCCTTCGAAATCACTGAGCTTGACCTTGACGCGGATACCGGCCTGGGCCGCGTCGAAGTCCTCGTACAAGCGGAACGGCAGGCTTGGATCGGTGGGCGGGCTGTCCTTGCGGTTCTCCGGCGTTGCAAAGGCGATACCCCCGGCCACGATGCTCGACAGCGATTCAGTGCGTACCTTCACCCCGGACAGGTCGGCATCGATGCTGACCCCGCTGGCATTCCAGAAACGTGTGTGCTTGCGCACCAGGCTGGCATAGGCTGGCGCGATGAACACCTTGATCTCCACCGTGCCCTGATCCTCGGACAGGCGATAGCTCTTCACCCGACCGACCTGAATCTGCTTGTAGAAGATCGGGCTGTCGCGGTTGAGCGAGCCCAGCCGCTCGGCCTTGAGGGTCAGGTGCAAGCCAGGCTCGGCATCCGACAGTGGCGGCGCTTCCTTGAGCGCGGTGAAGCGCTTGGTCGGCTCTCCGTCTCCAGGGTCGACGGCAATATAGTTGCCCGAAACCAGCGTCTCCAGGCCCGAGATGCCTGCCAGGCTGACGCTCGGCTTGACCACCCAGAAGCGCGTGCCCTTGTTCAGGTGCGGGCCTGCCTCCTTGCGCATCTCGATGGTGGCAATGACACCACGCTTGTCCCCCTTGTCATCCAGCACCAGGGCAACCACCTTGCCCACCGACATGCCTTTATAGATAACCTCGGTCTTGTTGGCGACGATGCCCTCGCCACTTTCGAAGCGCACCTGGATCTCGATGCCAGCATCCTTATAGGCTTGCCATGCCAGCCAGCCACCGATTGCCAAGGCAATCAGCGGCAGGATCCAGATGGCCGACCAGTTCGAAGCTGGGCGGGTTTTAGCCGTAGGCAAGTCACTCATGGTCGTCATCCGACTCCGTGTTGTCCCAGATCAGTCGGGGATCGAAAGTTAAAGCGGCGAGCATCGTCAGGATCACCACGGAGGCGAAGGCGACGGCGCCCAGGTTGGCTTCGACACTGGCGATGCGGCCGAAATTCACCACGGCCACGAGAATGGCAATGACGAAGATGTCCAGCATCGACCAGCGGCCGATGAATTCAATGAAGCGATACATCAGGATGCGCTGCCGCGCCGACAGCGGCTGGTGGCGCTGTACCGAATAGAGCAGCAGGGCGATCCCCACCAGCTTGAAGGTGGGCACCAGGATGCTGGCAATGAACACCACCGCGGCGATCGGCAACATGCCGTGCTTCATCAGGGTGATCACGCCGGACATGATGGTGTCCGGGCTGCCTTGGCCAAGAGCGCTGACGGTCATGATCGGCAGCACGTTGGCCGGGATATAGAGGATCATCGAGGTAATCAGCAGCGCCCAGGTACGCACGATGCTGTTGGGCCGCCGGGCATGTACCACTGCCCCGCAGCGGGTGCAGCTCTGCGAGGTGCTGCCGGGCTCCTGACGATTAAGCTCATGACATTCATTGCATACCAGGATGCCTGCATCAATCGCCCGCATGGACGTCCTCCCCCGACAAGGCCACCCAAATCTGGTGCGGTGACATCACCACTTCGAGCCAGACCTGCACCAGCAGCAGGCTGATGAAGCAGAACAGACCCAGGCCAATGCTCAGCTCGGCCAGATCGACCAGCTTGACGATGGCCACCAGCACGCCCATGAAGTAGACCTCGAGCATCCCCCACTCACGCAGGTGGTGGTAGATACGATAGATCAGCAGGCCATAGCTGCGGCCGAAGTCGAGACGGATGCTCAGCAACACCGCCAGCTGGCACAGCAGCTTGAGCAGGGGAATGGCCATGCTGCACAGGAACACCACCACGGCGATGCCACGCATCCCTGAATTGTATAGGCCGAGCACACCACTCCAGACCGTGTCGTCGGAGGTCTGGCCGAGCAGGTGCAATTGCATGATGGGCAGGAAGTTGGCCGGCACATACAGCAACAGGGCGGTCAGGACGAGGGCCAGGCTACGGTTGACCAGGTTGTGGCGATGGGCGTACAGCTCGTAGCCGCAACGTGGGCATTGCGCCTTTTCATCAGTCTGCAACGAGACTTTGCGCATCAGCAGGTCGCACTCGTGGCAGGCCACCAGCTCATCCAGCGGCAGCTGCGCGAGCGCTTCGGGTTCTACAGGGTTAGGCATAAAGGGGTTCTGAATGGAGACGTCGGCTCTATTCTAGTGTTCCGACTCGAATTGTGGGAGGTGGCCAGTATGAGGAACTGTATCGGTGTTCGAGTCACATTTTCCGTGAGCAGGGCGCATCGCCGGCAAGTCGGCACCCGTAGCGTTTGCCGGGCACAAAGACAAAACCCCTACCTGCTCGCGCAGATAGGGGTTTTGCGAAATGAATCTTGACGATGACCTACTCTCACATGGGGAAACCCCACACTACCATCGGCGATGCATCGTTTCACTACTGAGTTCGGGATGGGATCAGGTGGTTCCAATGCTCTATGGTCGTCAAGAAATTCGGTTGCCAGTACGTCCTTGCAGACATGCCAGCCAATTCGGATATGTGATCTTTGTGGTTCGTCGCGAACTTTCGGTTCGTTTCGTCTTCACCACCGCAATCTGCGTGAGCAAATTGCTTGGGTGTTATATGGTCAAGCCTCACGGGCAATTAGTATTGGTTAGCTCAACGCCTCACAGCGCTTACACACCCAACCTATCAACGTCGTAGTCTTCGACGGCCCTTCAGGGAGCTCAAGGCTCCAGTGAGATCTCATCTTGAGGCAAGTTTCCCGCTTAGATGCTTTCAGCGGTTATCTCTTCCGAACATAGCTACCCGGCAATGCCACTGGCGTGACAACCGGAACACCAGAGGTTCGTCCACTCCGGTCCTCTCGTACTAGGAGCAGCCCCTCTCAAATCTCAAACGTCCACGGCAGATAGGGACCGAACTGTCTCACGACGTTCTAAACCCAGCTCGCGTACCACTTTAAATGGCGAACAGCCATACCCTTGGGACCGGCTTCAGCCCCAGGATGTGATGAGCCGACATCGAGGTGCCAAACACCGCCGTCGATATGAACTCTTGGGCGGTATCAGCCTGTTATCCCCGGAGTACCTTTTATCCGTTGAGCGATGGCCCTTCCATACAGAACCACCGGATCACTAAGACCTACTTTCGTACCTGCTCGACGTGTGTGTCTCGCAGTCAAGCGCGCTTTTGCCTTTATACTCTACGACCGATTTCCGACCGGTCTGAGCGCACCTTCGTACTCCTCCGTTACTCTTTGGGAGGAGACCGCCCCAGTCAAACTACCCACCATACACTGTCCTCGATCCGGATAACGGACCTGAGTTAGAACCTCAAGGTTGCCAGGGTGGTATTTCAAGGATGGCTCCATGAGAACTGGCGTCCCCACTTCAAAGCCTCCCACCTATCCTACACAAGCAAGCTCAAAGTCCAGTGCAAAGCTATAGTAAAGGTTCACGGGGTCTTTCCGTCTAGCCGCGGATACACTGCATCTTCACAGCGATTTCAATTTCACTGAGTCTCGGGTGGAGACAGCGCCGCCATCGTTACGCCATTCGTGCAGGTCGGAACTTACCCGACAAGGAATTTCGCTACCTTAGGACCGTTATAGTTACGGCCGCCGTTTACCGGGGCTTCGATCAAGAGCTTCGCTTGCGCTAACCCCATCAATTAACCTTCCGGCACCGGGCAGGCGTCACACCCTATACGTCCACTTTCGTGTTTGCAGAGTGCTGTGTTTTTAATAAACAGTCGCAGCGGCCTGGTATCTTCGACCGGCGTGGGCTTACGCAGCAAGTGCTTCACCCTCACCGGCGCACCTTCTCCCGAAGTTACGGTGCCATTTTGCCTAGTTCCTTCACCCGAGTTCTCTCAAGCGCCTTGGTATTCTCTACCTAACCACCTGTGTCGGTTTGGGGTACGGTTCCCAGTTATCTGAAGCTTAGGAGCTTTTCTTGGAAGCATGGCATCAACCACTTCGCGCTCTAATGAGCACTCGTCATCAGCTCTCGGCCTTGAGATCCCGGATTTGCCTAAGATCTCAGCCTACCACCTTAAACTTGGACAACCAACGCCAAGCTGGCCTAGCCTTCTCCGTCCCTCCATCGCAATAACTGGAAGTACAGGAATATTAACCTGTTTTCCATCGACTACGCTTTTCAGCCTCGCCTTAGGGACCGACTAACCCTGCGT
This sequence comes from Pseudomonas sp. PONIH3, assembly GCF_002934345.1. Lineage (NCBI taxonomy): Bacteria > Pseudomonadati > Pseudomonadota > Gammaproteobacteria > Pseudomonadales > Pseudomonadaceae > Pseudomonas > Pseudomonas sp. PONIH3. The sequence goes on along the minus strand of NZ_CP026386.1, from coordinate 4,686,171 downwards.
CGATTAACGTTGCGCAGGAAACCTTGGTCTTTCGGCGTGCGAGTTTTTCACTCGCATTGTCGTTACTCATGTCAGCATTCGCACTTCTGATACCTCCAGCAAGCTTCTCAACTCACCTTCACAGGCTTACAGAACGCTCCTCTACCGCATCACCTAAAGGTGATACCCGTAGCTTCGGTGCATGGTTTGAGCCCCGTTACATCTTCCGCGCAGGCCGACTCGACTAGTGAGCTATTACGCTTTCTTTAAAGGGTGGCTGCTTCTAAGCCAACCTCCTAGCTGTCTAAGCCTTCCCACATCGTTTCCCACTTAACCATGACTTTGGGACCTTAGCTGACGGTCTGGGTTGTTTCCCTTTTCACGACGGACGTTAGCACCCGCCGTGTGTCTCCCATGCTCGGCACTTGTAGGTATTCGGAGTTTGCATCGGTTTGGTAAGTCGGGATGACCCCCTAGCCGAAACAGTGCTCTACCCCCTACAGTGATACATGAGGCGCTACCTAAATAGCTTTCGAGGAGAACCAGCTATCTCCGAGCTTGATTAGCCTTTCACTCCGATCCACAGGTCATCCGCTAACTTTTCAACGGTAGTCGGTTCGGTCCTCCAGTCAGTGTTACCTAACCTTCAACCTGCCCATGGATAGATCGCCCGGTTTCGGGTCTATACCCAGCGACTAAAGCGCCCTATTAAGACTCGCTTTCGCTACGCCTCCCCTATTCGGTTAAGCTCGCCACTGAATATAAGTCGCTGACCCATTATACAAAAGGTATGCAGTCACCTAACAAAGTAGGCTCCCACTGCTTGTACGCATACGGTTTCAGGTTCTATTTCACTCCCCTCTCCGGGGTTCTTTTCGCCTTTCCCTCACGGTACTGGTTCACTATCGGTCAGTCAGTAGTATTTAGCCTTGGAGGATGGTCCCCCCATGTTCAGACAAAGTTTCTCGTGCTCCGTCCTACTCGATTTCACTGGCAAGAGATTTTCGTGTACGGGGCTATCACCCACTATGGCCGCACTTTCCAGAGCGTTCCACTAATCTCAAACCAGCTTAAGGGCTGGTCCCCGTTCGCTCGCCACTACTAAGGGAATCTCGGTTGATTTCTTTTCCTCAGGGTACTTAGATGTTTCAGTTCCCCTGGTTCGCCTCTTGCACCTATGTATTCAGTACAA
>NZ_CP026386.1:4610000-4682500 GCF_002934345.1 Pseudomonas sp. PONIH3 | reverse complement strand
GCGAATCATACAGCGTTACAACCTGCTGTCAACTGCCTTTTTCACCGCTGCCGATCTGACGACCGAAGCACCTCCGCAACCCTCTTGATCGATCAACTCATTGATATTCAAGGAGTTTTTCGTTCCGATGTCGCTGGAAGTGGGGCGCATTATAAGGGGATCTGAAACCCCGTCAACCTTTATTTCAGTTATATAAAGCAAAACCTCAAAACTAAGCGGGGCGGCCTCTCGGCCGCCCCGCTTTCATCCCTGCGCCTTACAAGCTAGGGAAGGCAAACTGCGACGCCTCATGGCTGGCCCGCTGCGGCCAACGCTGGGTGATCGCCTTGCGACGGGTATAGAAACGCACACCGTCCGGGCCATAGGCATGCAGATCACCAAACAGCGAACGCTTCCAGCCACCGAAGCTGTGATACGCCACCGGCACCGGCAGCGGCACGTTGACGCCGACCATGCCCACTTCGATCTCATCGCAGAACAGCCGCGCCGCCTCACCGTCACGGGTGAAGATGCAGGTACCGTTGCCGTACTCATGCTCGTTGATCAACTGCATGGCTTGCTCCAGGCTGTTCACCCGCACCACGCACAGCACCGGCCCGAAAATCTCTTCCTTATAGATACGCATTTCGGGGGTTACCTTGTCGAACAAGGTGCCACCGACGAAATAGCCATCTTCGTTACCGGCCACACGGAAACCGCGCCCATCGACCACCAGCTTGGCGCCAGCGGCGACGCCGTCATCAATGTAACCCACAACCTTGTCACGGGCGGCCGCGGTCACCAGCGGGCCCATGTCGAGGCCGCAGGACGTACCGGCACCGATCTTCAGCGCCTTGATCTGCGGCTCCAGCTTGGCGATCAGCGCATCGGCCACCTGGTCGCCGACACACACCGCCACCGAAATGGCCATGCAGCGCTCGCCGCAAGAACCATAGGCAGCGCCCATCAGCGCGCTGACCGCGTTATCCAGATCGGCGTCGGGCATCAGCACCGCATGGTTCTTCGCACCGCCCAAAGCCTGCACGCGCTTGCCGCGCTTGGTGCCTTCGGCATAGATGTATTCAGCGATCGGGGTCGAGCCGACAAAGCTCAGGGCCTTGACCTCTGGCGCCTCGATCAGTGCGTCGACCGCTTCCTTGTCGCCGTGCACCACGTTGAGGATGCCCTTCGGCAGGCCGGCTTCCAGCAGCAGCTGGGCGATGTACAGGGTCGAGCTCGGGTCACGCTCGGACGGTTTGAGAATGAATGCGTTGCCGCAGGCGATGGCCAGCGGGTACATCCACAGCGGCACCATGGCCGGGAAGTTGAACGGCGTGATACCGGCGACGATGCCCAGCGGCTGGAAATCGGACCAGGCGTCGATGTTCGGGCCGACGTTGCGGCTGTACTCGCCCTTGAGCAGCTCCGGGGCGGCGCAGGCGAACTCGACGTTCTCGATGCCACGCTTGAGCTCGCCCGCAGCGTCCTCCACGGTCTTGCCGTGTTCCTCGCTGATCATCTGCGAGATTTTCGCTTCGTTCTGCTCAAGCAGCTGCTTGAAGCGGAACATCACCTGGGCGCGCTTGGCCGGTGGGGTATTGCGCCAGGCCGGGAAGGCGGCCTTGGCCGAATCGATGGCCTGCTGGATGGTGGCGCGGCTGGCCAGCTCGACCTTGCGCACGGCCTGGCCGGTCGACGGGTTGAAGACATCGGCGGTGCGCTCGCCCTTGCTGACCAGTTCGCCGTGGATCAGGTGCTGAACAATGCTCATGCATAACTCCAGATAAAGAAGGTAGAGACAGGCGCGTGGCACTCACGCGCCCGACGTCAGAATCGGAAAATCAGTCGACCTTGTTCAGGGCTTCGCCCACGGCGTCGAACAGACGATCCAGCTCTTGAGGCTGGGTGTTGAAGGTCGGCCCGAACTGCAGGGTGTCGCCACCGAAGCGTACATAGAAGCCGGCTTGCCACAGCTTCATGGCCGCCTCGTACGGACGAACGATGGCATCGCCATCGCGCGCGGCGATCTGGATCGCGCCGGCCAGGCCGTAGTTGCGGATATCGACGACGTTCTTGGTGCCTTTGACGCCATGCAGCAGCTTTTCGAAGTGCGGCGCCAGCTCGGCTGCGGACTGCACCAGGTTTTCCTTCTGCAGCAGGTCCAGCGCGGCGATGCCGGCGGCGCAGGCGACCGGGTGCGCCGAGTAGGTGTAGCCGTGGGGGAATTCCACCGCGTACTCAGGAGTCGGCTGGTTCATGAAGGTCTGGTAGATTTCGCCGGTGGCGATCACCGCGCCCATCGGGATGGCGCCGTTGGTGACCTGCTTGGCGATGCACATCAGGTCCGGGGTCACGCCGAAGGCTTCGGCACCGGTCATGGCGCCCATGCGGCCGAAGCCGGTGATCACTTCATCGAAGATCAGCAGGATGTTGTGCTGGCTGCAGATCTCGCGCAGGCGCTTGAGGTAGCCCTTCGGCGGCGGCAGCACACCGGCGGAACCAGCCAGCGGCTCGACAATGACCGCGGCGATGTTCGAGGCGTCATGCAGCTCGATCAGCTTGAGCATCTCGTCGGCCAGGGCGATACCGCCCTCTTCCGGCATGCCCTTGCTGAACACGTTGCCCGGCAGCACGGTGTGGGGCAGATGGTCGACGTCCAGCAACTGACCGAACAGCTTGCGGTTACCGTTGACGCCACCCAGGCTGGTGCCGGCGATGTTCACCCCGTGATAGCCACGGGCACGGCCGATGATCTTGGTCTTGGTGGCCTGGCCTTTCAGGCGCCAGTAGGCACGCACCATTTTCAGCGCGGTGTCGGCGCACTCGGAGCCGGAGTTGGTGAAGAACACGTGGTTCAGGTCGCCCGGCACCAGGTTGGCGATCTTCTCAGCCAGCTGGAACGACAACGGGTGGCCGAACTGGAAGGCCGGCGAGTAGTCGAGGGTGGCGACCTGACGGGCCACCGCTTCGCTGATCTCTTTGCGAGTATGCCCGGCGCCGCAGGTCCACAGGCCCGACAAGGCGTCGAACACCTTGCGGCCCTTGTCGTCGACCAGGTAGTTGCCTTCGGCCGCCACGATCAGCCGCGGGTCGCGCTGGAAGTTGCGGTTGGCGGTGTACGGCATCCAGTGGGCATCCAGCTTGAGCTGGCTGGCCAGACCGGCTTGAGCGGATTCGGGCATGTTCATCGGGCGGTTCCTCGAAAGACGATTAGGCAACGATGGGTGTTGTTGCAGCTAAGTTGTCACGGCGATAAAGTTCGAAAAACCCAGCTTTTCTAACCTTCAGTCAGCGGATAACTAAACTAATGAGCCGACGCCCCGATCCCCTCGCGCAGGTCAGCGATTTCGACATTCGCCTATTGAAGATCTACCGCAGTGTGGTCGAGTGCGGCGGCTTTTCAGCGGCGGAAAACGTCCTGGGCATCGGCCGTTCGGCCATCAGCCAACAGATGAATGACCTTGAACAGCGCTTGGGCCTGCGCCTGTGTCAACGTGGCCGGGCAGGTTTTTCGCTGACCGAGGAAGGTCGCGAGGTCTACCACTCGGCGCTGCAACTCCTCAGCGCCCTGGAGACGTTCCGCACCGAGGTCAATGGCCTGCACCAGCACCTGCGCGGCGAGCTGAACATTGGTCTCACCGACAACCTGGTCACCCTGCCACACATGCGCATCACCCACGCCCTTGCCGAACTCAAGGACCGCGGCCCCGACGTGCGTATCCAGATCCGCATGATCGCCCCCAGCCAGGTCGAGCAAGGCGTGCTCGACGGCAGCCTGCACGTGGGCGTGGTACCGCAGACCAGTCCGTTGTCAGGTCTTGAATACCAACCGCTGTACAGCGAGCGCTCGCTGCTTTATTGCGCGGTCGGCCATCCGCTGTTCTACGCCGAAGACCAGCAGATCGATGACGATCGCCTCAACGCCCAGGACGCTATCGCCCCGACCTTCCGCCTGCCCGCCGACATCCAGGCGCACTACCAGGCCCTGCACTGTACCGCCAGCGCCTCGGACCGCGAAGGCATGGCCTTCCTGATCCTGACGGGCCGCTATATCGGCTATTTGCCCGACCACTACGCCAGCTTCTGGGTGCAGCAAGGGCGCCTGCGGGCGCTGAAGCCCGCCCAGCGCTTCTATGACCTGGGCCTGAGCTGGGTAACGCGCAAGGGACGACGACCAAACCTGGTGCTGGAAAGCTTCCTCGAGAGCCTGGCTGCGACACGCTGATGCCTGTCCCTGACGCTAATGCTTGTCACTTCGGCACAGGCAGGTAATCTGTCCGACATCCGTAACGACCCGCCCGGAATCGTCCATGACCCTAGAAGTCCCTGCGCATCGCTCCCCCGCCTCGGGCAAGCCCGCCGGCCGCATTCGCCAGAAGAACGAACAGGCCATCATCCAGGCCGCCGAGGACGAGTTCGCCCGCCACGGCTACAAGGGCACGAGCATGAACACCATCGCGCTCAAGGCCGGGTTGCCCAAGGCCAACCTGCATTATTACTTCACCAACAAGCTGGGCCTGTACATCGCGGTGCTGAGCAACATCATCGAACTGTGGGACAGCACCTTCAACGCCCTGAGCGTGGAGGACGACCCGGCCGAGGCGCTCAGCCAGTACATTCGCACCAAGATGGAGTTCTCCCGGCGCAACCCGCAGGCCTCGCGAATCTTCGCCATGGAAGTGATCAGCGGCGGCGAGTGCCTGAGCGAGTACTTCAGCGCCGACTACCGGGAATGGTTCCGTGGCCGCGCCGCGGTGTTCCAGGCCTGGATGGACGCCGGCAAGATGGACCGGGTAGATCCGGTGCACCTGATCTTCCTGCTCTGGGGCAGCACCCAGCACTACGCCGACTTCGCCACCCAGATCTGCCAGGTCACCGGCCGCAGCCGCCTGACCAAACAGGACATGGAAGACGCCAGCAACAATCTTATCCACATCATTCTCAAAGGCTGCGGCATCAGCACGCCCGCCTGACCCGGACTTATGCCTTCTACCCTGCTCGAGCTCTGCGAATTGCGCGAAGAAATCCGCAAGAGCCGCTTCATCACCCTCGCCGGCCCGATCGGCAGCCCCGCCGAGGCCATGGCCTTCATCGAACGCCACAGCGACCTGGCGGCCACCCACAACTGCTGGGCCTGGAAGCTCGGCGCCCAGTACCGCAGCAGCGATGACGGCGAACCGGGCGGCACGGCCGGGCGACCGATCCTAGCCGCCATCGAAGCCCAGGACTGCGACCAGGTGGTGGTGCTGGTGATCCGCTGGTATGGCGGCATCCAGCTGGGCACCGGTGGCCTGGCCCGGGCCTACGGCGGCGGCGCCAACAAATGCCTGCAGCAGGCACCCAAGCGTGTGCTGGTGCAGCGCAGCGCGTTCAGTTGCAGCTGCACCTTCAGCGAACTGGCGCTGCTCAAGCTACGCCTGGCTGAGGTGGACGGCGTGGTGCTGGACGAGCAGTTCACCGCCAACGGCGTCGACCTGCGCATCGCCCTGGGTGAAAGCCACCTCAACCTACTGCAGCAACAACTCGCCGACCTGAGCCGCGGTCGCATCCTGCTGGAAAGAGAGTGAGCGTTGCCCACAACTACTGTGGGCCTGCCTGTGGATAAGCTTGGGGCAAGCTGATACAGGCCTTGTGCGACAAGGCCTGCGAAGCATTGAGCATATTTTGATCACATTTGTGTGACACCGGCACAAGTGACTGAAAGACTGTGAGTTATCCCCAGCATTCAATGTAAGCTCGCCCCCAAACCGCCATTTTCTGGCCCGCTGCGCTTGCACACAATTACTGTGGAGCGGCTTGTGGATAACCCGTGAACTACAGCGCCAGGCCCAGCCCCCACAGGCTTTCCAAGCAATCGATCGTTTTTTGATCAGCCTCCACAAGGCGAGCGCCAGGTACCTGGTTTATGCTCGTCACCCAGGCCTTTCCCGGTGGAGGGCAATCACCCCGTTGTCGCGCGGCGAGCGAACCTATGCACAACAGCGCTCGCCCCGCCTTTGATATGGAGTATCGCAATGACCGCAAACAAGAATGCCCTGATCATCGGCGCCTCCCGAGGCCTTGGCCTCGGGCTGGTGCAACGCTTGCGCGAAGATGGCTGGAATGTCGTCGCCACCGTGCGCGACCCGCAACAGCCAGGCGCTCTGCGCGAGGTTTCCGGTGTACGTATCGAGCGCCTGGAGATGAACGATACCGTCCAACTCGACGGGCTCAAGCAGCGCCTGCAAGGTGAAGTGTTCGACCTGGTGTTCGTCAACGCCGGAGTCATGGGCCCGCTGCCGCAGGACCTTGAAAGCGTGCAGGTGCAGCAGATCGGCGAGCTGTTCATGACCAACGCCGTGGCGCCGATCCGTGTGGCCCGGCGCCTGGCAAGCCAAGTGCGTCAAGGCAGCGGCGTGCTGGCCTTCATGAGCTCGATCCTGGGTAGCGTGACCATCCCCGACGGCGGCGAGATCTGCCTGTACAAGGCCAGCAAGGCTGCCCTCAACTCGATGATCAACAGCTTCGTGGTCGAGTTGCAGCGCGCCGACCTTGCCGTGCTGGCCATGCATCCGGGCTGGGTGAAGACCGACATGGGCGGCGAGAATGCCGAGATCGACGTGCTCACCAGCACCCGTGGCATGCTCGAGCAGATCAAGGCGCAGAGCGGCAACGGCGGCCTGCGTTTCATCAACTACAAGGGCGAGCCGCTCACCTGGTGATTCACTGCGTGACAGGCCTGGATGGGCGCATTGCCCGGCCAGGCCCTGTAGAATGGCGGCCAACCGTACCTGATCGAGATTGCACACATGTATGACTGGCTGAACGCCTTGCCCAAGGCGGAACTGCACATGCACCTGGAGGGCTCGCTGGAGCCCGAACTGCTGTTCGCCCTGGCCGAACGCAACAAGGTCGCGCTGCCCTGGGCCGATGTCGAAACCCTGCGCGGCGCCTATGCCTTCAACAACCTGCAGGAATTCCTCGACCTCTATTACCAGGGCGCCGGCGTCCTGCGTACCGAGCAGGATTTCTACGACCTGACCTGGGCCTACCTGCAACGCTGCAAGGCGCAGAACGTTATCCACACCGAGCCGTTCTTCGACCCGCAGACCCATACCGACCGGGGCATTCCGTTCGAGGTGGTGCTCAATGGCATCAGCCAGGCACTCAAGGATGGCCGTGAACAGCTTGGCATCTCCAGTGGTTTGATCCTCAGCTTCCTGCGCCACCTGAGCGAGGACGAGGCGCAGCAAACCCTCGACCAGGCCCTGCCCTTCCGCGACGCATTCGTCGCCGTAGGCCTGGACAGCTCGGAAAAAGGCCATCCGCCCAGCAAGTTCAAGCGCGTCTTCGACCGCGCCCGCAGCGAAGGCTTTTTGACCGTGGCCCATGCCGGCGAGGAAGGCCCGCCCGAATACATCTGGGAGGCGCTCGACCTGCTGAAGATCCAGCGTATCGACCACGGCGTGCGCGCCATCGAGGACGAACGCCTGATGCAGCGCATCATCGACGAGCAGATCCCGTTGACCGTCTGCCCGTTGTCCAACACCAAACTGTGCGTGTTCGACCACATGAGCCAGCACAACATCCTCGACATGCTCGAGCGTGGCGTGAAGGTCACGGTCAACTCCGATGACCCGGCCTACTTCGGCGGCTACGTCACCGAGAACTTCCATGCCCTGCACGAGCATCTGGGCATGACCCAGGAGCAGGCACGCCGCCTGGCGCAGAACAGCCTGGACGCACGCCTGGTGCGCTAACCGACCTGGCGCGAGGGTAGGCAGGCGATCGCGTTGATCTGCTGTTGGCCGAGCGGTGTAAGGTGCACCGCCCGGCTGCCCTCCTGCTCACGCACCCAGCCCGACTGGGTGAACAGCCTGAGCAACGCTTGGCCCAGGCAACCGCCGAGGTGCGGACCCTGATCGTTCCACTTGCTGCAGTGGCAGATCACACAGCCACGCCGGTCGGCGGCGGCCAGCGCGTCGATGAACACCCCCATCGCCTCCAGTTGCCCCTTGCCCTCCTGGCTCACGACCAGGTGCTGTTCGCTGCCCTCCAACCAACCGGCCACATGCAGGCGATGCAGGAGCGCGGCAGCCACCTCGCCGCCCAGATGATCACCGCACAAGCGCGCCTTGCGCATCGACAGAGGGATTTGCAGCGAAGAGCCCTGCCCACCCACGGAGCGGCTGGCCAACTGGACGCTGGCAAGGGCCTCCACTGCGGTGCCGACCTCCGGCGTTGCCAGGCGGAAAAAGCGTTTGCGCCCACGCGTTTCGTGCCTGAGCAAGCCGGCACTGGACAACAGCGACAGGTGCGCGCAAGCCGAGGAAGTGCTCAGGCCGGTGATCACGGCAAGCTCGTCCGCCGCACGCGGGGTGCCATCGATCAACGCCCACAACATGGCGCTGCGCTTGGGATCGGCCATCAGGCTGGCAACCTGACTGATGCTGCGGACTGCGGTCATGAAACTGAAGCTCCCTGATGTAACTCGTCTGGCGGCGATAAGCGCCGACGCCCTGCCGCCTGTGCGGGCAAGCACGGGATGGTTCGTGTGCCGGATGGTCAGCGCCAGGCCAGGAAGGATCTCACGCTGGCATTGGGCGCCGGAGGCAGTATAAGCCGCTGGAGGTGGCTCGCCTCGCGGCATGCATGCACGGACCGAGTGGGCGTTGGTCCCCCGCGCAACGTCCGCAAAGGTGCGTTTGTCAGCGCGCCGCGCCGCAGAAGTGGCTTATGCCCCCGTTCTACTGTGGCTGCGCCAGGAACGTAGCTGACAGCCGCTATCACCAGGCTCGAAAAGTCCGACATACACAGTGAAAACTTCCGCTGCGCAAAACAGAAGGTGGCCTTACTTCAAGCCACCATGACCGTCAGTCAGGGGAGTGACTGACGGTCATGGTGAGCGCCGGGAGCGGCGCTACACTAGATCCGCTCCCGCTCACTGGAGGTGGATCGCGATGAAGATTGTCGTCAGTGCGTCGAACCGAAATCCCGCCTGCCCCTGGCAGGTCCAGCTCGACCAGCATGTGGTGAGTTTCCGTAGCGAGGCCGAGGCACGCTCGTTCGTCGCCCTGCTGGAGGCGCGCCTGAGCGCGCCCCACACCCTCACGCAGGCCGGCTGGCCTGCAAGCGCCGGGTCAGCACTGCGACACTGACCACCAGTGCGCCGCACAGGCTGATCACCAGCGCCATGGGCACCGCGCTGCCATCGTGCAGCACCCCGACCAGCGCTGCCGCGCCCGCGGCGACGCTGAACTGCAGACAGCCCATCAGCGCCGAGGCGCTGCCGGCCCGCGCGCCCTGCCCGCTCATGGCGCAGGCCGAGGCGTTGGGGATGATGCAACCAAGGCTGGCGATGCATATGAACAACGGCACCAGCAACGGCCACAACTGCGCTGGGCGCAGCGCCGCGACCACCAGCAGCGCCAGCGCCGCCACCAGGTACAGCCACACTGCCCGCGCCAGCAGGAACGCCGGGCCACGCTTGGCCAGCAGGCGCGCATTGACCTGGGCCATCAGGATGAAGCCTGCGGCGTTGGTGCCGAACAGCCAGCCATAGTGCTCGGCGGGCACCCCATGTAACTTGATGAACACGAACGGTGAACCGGCGATGTAGGCAAACATCCCGGCGATGGCAATACCACCGGTCAACGCATGACCGACAAAAACCCGGTCACCGAACAGCCGCAGGTACTGGCGCAGCGCGCCCGACAGAGGCTGGCGCGGCACATGGGCCGGCAAGCTCTCTGGCAGCCCCAGGCCGACGGCCACCAGGCAGGCCGCGCTGAACAGGCTCAGGGCGAGGAAGATCGACTGCCAACCGGACACGTTGACCAGCACGCCACCGAGCATCGGCGCGAGGATCGGTGCCAAGCCCATCACCAGCATCAATTGCGAGAACACCTTGGCTGAGGCCACCGCGTCGCACTTGTCGCTGACGATCGCCCGCGACAGCACCATGCCGGCGCAGCCGCCCAGGGCCTGGACGAAGCGCGCCACGATCAGGCTGTCGAGGTTGGGGGCGTAGGCGCAGGCCAGGGAGGCCACGGTGAACAAGCCGACCCCGAACAGTAGCGGGATGCGCCGGCCGAATCGGTCGGCCACTGGCCCATAGGCAAGCTGCCCCAGGGACAGGCCGAGGAAGTAGGCGGCCAGGGTCGCCTGCACATGCTTTTCGTCGGTGGCGAAGGCATGCGCCATGGCCGGGAAGGCGGGCAGATAGAAGTCGATCGCCAAAGGCCCGAACGCACTGAGGGCGCCGAGAATCAGCAAGGTTCGCAGGTTCATGGAGAATCCATAGCAGGCTAAGCAAGTCGTTTAGTCTACCTGCACTGGATCATCGGGCGTTGAAAACCTTTGCAATAATTGGCCTGTATTTCTGTAGCCGCGGGCTTGCCCAGGCAGCCCGCTTCTACAGAAATGCTTTAGCTGGACAATCCAGCCGTTCAGGCCACCTCGGCCTGATACCCCTCTTCACGAATCGCCGCCAGGATCTGATCCGCCGCCAGCGCACTGTCCACCCGCACCTGCTTCGCCGCCAGGTCCACCTCTACCCGCGCCGCGGCGTCCTGCTCCTGCACCGCACGGGTCACGCCTTTCACGCAATGGCCACAGGTCATGCCTTGTACATTGAACACTTGCATAGGGGTTGCCTCCTTGTGGGTTTTGTCTACTTTCAGCCTTGCCATCGGGGCAAGGTCAAGTTCCGCGTCAAACGGCCGGGCTGGAAATCCTTGCGCGGCTCGGCCAAGCTGCGCCTTTGACGATTTTGGCAAGCAGGAGATTCTTCATGATCAGGGCAGCAATGAGCCTAGTCGGACTGCTGGGCGCGCTGGCCGTGGTGCCACCGGCCAGCGCCGAAGGCAACTCGGACTACAGCGTGCTGATGATTTCCCGGGAGCGCCTGGAAGTGGCCAGCAGTTGCGAGATCGGTATCTACCTCAATGATCAGTTGGCCGGCCGGCTGTTCCAGGAGCAATCGACCTCGTTCAACCTGCCACCGGGCCCGGTCGACGTACGCTTGCGCCTGCTCCCCGGGCAGATGCCCGGTTGCGCCCCGGGTATCGAAGACCAGCGCAGCACGCGCCTGACGTTGCAGGCGGGGCAGATCAGGAAGTACCGCATCGCCACAGGGCACAAGGGCTTGGAATTGAGGCAAGCCAACCTGGGCTATTGACCTTGCCCGCATGGCAAGGTTGATGCTGAAGGCCTATCCACGGAGGAGAGAGCCATGCCCGCATCCACCACCTTCGACCTGCCGATCAGCGGCATGACCTGCGCCAGTTGCGCAGGTCGGGTCGAGCGCGCCCTGCGCAAGGTCACCGGCACCGAACATGTCAGCGTCAACCTGGCCACCGAGCAGGCCCGGGTCCAGGCGCCGGCCGACAGCTTGCCGGCATTGGTCGGCGCGGTGCGCGACGCCGGTTACAGCGTCCCCACCCGCACCCTCGAACTGCAGATCGGCGGCATGACCTGCGCCAGCTGCGCCGGCCGTGTCGAACGCGCCCTCGGCAAGCTGCCGGGGGTCGAGCAGGTCAGCGTCAACCTGGCCAGCGAACGCGCCCACCTCGAAGTTTTGCAGGCCGTCGATGACGGCGTGTTGATCGCCGCGGTGGAAAAGGCCGGCTACAGCGCCAGCCTGCCGCGCACCGCCGACGATGACCAGGCCCAAGCCCAACGCCGCCTGCGCAACGAACGCCTGGCGGTCGGCGCCGCCCTGCTGCTGGCCCTGCCATTGGTATTGCCGATGCTGGCGCAACCCTTCGGTGTGCACTGGATGCTGCCGGCCTGGGCGCAGTTCCTGCTGGCCACGCCGGTGCAGTTCATCCTCGGCGCACGCTTCTACGTCGCCGCCTGGAAGGCCGTGCGCGCCGGTGCCGGCAACATGGACCTGCTGGTCGCCCTGGGCACCAGCGCCGGCTACGGCCTGAGCCTGTACCAATGGGCCAACGCCCATGACGGCATGGAACCGCACCTGTATTTCGAAGCTTCGGCGGTGGTCATCGCCCTGGTGCTGCTGGGCAAGTACCTGGAAAGCCGCGCCAAGCGCCAGACCGCCAGCGCCATCCGGGCGCTGGAGGCGCTGCGCCCGGAACGGGCGGTGCGAGTCATCGAAGGGCGCGAGGAAGAGGTGGCGATCAGTCAGTTGCGCCTGGGCGACCTGGTAGTGGTCAAACCCGGCGAGCGCTTCCCGGTCGATGGTGAAGTGCTCGAAGGCAGCAGCCATGCCGATGAAGCGCTGATCAGCGGCGAAAGCCTGCCTGTGCCCAAGGCGCCTGGCGACTCGGTAACCGGTGGGGCCATCAACGGCGAAGGCCGGCTGCTGGTAAAAACCCTGGCCCTGGGCACCGAGACCGTGCTCGCGCGCATCATCCGCCTGGTCGAGGACGCCCAGGCGGCCAAGGCGCCCATCCAGAAGCTGGTCGACCGGGTCAGCCAGGTGTTCGTGCCAGCAGTACTGGTGCTGGCGCTGATCACCCTGGTCGGCTGGTGGCTGGCCGGCGCGCCGCTGGAAACCGCCCTGATCAACGCCGTCGCCGTGCTGGTGATCGCCTGCCCATGCGCCCTCGGCCTGGCCACGCCCGCCGCGATCATGGCCGGCACCGGCGTCGCCGCCCGTCACGGCATCCTGATCAAGGACGCCGAAGCACTGGAGCGTGCCCATGCGGTGAACAGCGTGGTGTTCGACAAGACCGGCACGCTCACCTCGGGCAGCCCGCGCATCGTCCACAGCCAAGCCAGCAGCGGCGACAACGACGAGTTGCTGCGCCTGGCCGGCGCCCTGCAACGCGGCAGTGAGCACCCCTTGGCCAAAGCGGTACTCGACGCCTGCGCCGAACAAGGCCTGCACGTGCCACAGGTTGCCGACAGCCAGTCCCTCACCGGTCGCGGCATCGCCGGCCAGGTGGATGGCCGTGAACTGGCCCTGGGCAACCGTCGCCTGCTCGACGAAAACGGTCTGCCGCCGGGTGACCTGGCCGACAGTGCGCAGGCCTGGGAAGCCGAGGGCCGCACGCTGTCCTGGTTGATCGAACGCGGCCAGCACCCTCGCGTACTCGGCCTGTTCGCCTTCGGCGACAGCCTCAAGCCCGGCGCCGGCGCGGCCATCGACGCGCTGCATGCCCGTGGCATCAGCAGCCACCTGCTGACGGGCGACAACCGTGGCAGCGCCAAAGTGGTGGCCGACGCCCTGGGCATCGATGACGTGCATGCCGAAGTGCTGCCAGCGGACAAGGCGGCTACAGTCGCCGCGCTCAAGCAGCAAGGCGTGGTGGCCATGGTCGGCGACGGCATCAACGACGCCCCGGCACTGGCCGCCGCCGATATCGGCATAGCCATGGGCGGCGGCACCGACGTGGCCATGCAGGCCGCCGGCATCACCCTGATGCGCGGCGATCCGCGCCTGGTGCCCGCGGCATTGGACATCAGCCACAAGACCTATGCGAAGATCCGCCAGAACCTGTTCTGGGCCTTCATCTACAACCTGGTCGGCATCCCCCTGGCCGCACTTGGTTACCTCAACCCGGTACTGGCCGGCGCCGCCATGGCCCTGTCCAGCGTCAGCGTGGTCAGCAACGCCCTGTGGCTGAAAACCTGGAAACCCACCGCCATCGACCAGGAGGCGCCATGAACATCGGCCAGGCCGCCCGCCGTAGCGGGCTCAGCGCCAAGATGATCCGTTACTACGAGTCCATCGGTCTGTTGCGCCCCGCCACGCGCAGCGAAAGCGGCTATCGCCTGTACCAGCAGGAAGACCTGCACAGCCTTGCGTTCATCAAGCGCTCGCGGGACCTGGGCTTCTCCCTGGACGAAGTCGCCAAGCTGCTGACCCTGTGGCAGGACCGCCAGCGCGCCAGCGCCGACGTGAAGGCCCTGGCCATGCAGCATATCGACGCGCTGAACCAGCGCATCGAAGAGCTGGTGAGCCTGCGCGACACCCTCGGTGAGCTGGTGGCCCACTGCCAGGGCGATGACCGCCCGGATTGCCCGATCCTCAAGGACCTGGCCAATGGCAGCGGCTGCTGTCACTGACGGTATCGCCTGTGGGAGCGGCAGTGCGTCGCTCCTGCGGACACCTTTTGGTATGCCATATTAGCCAACCCCGACCGATATCCCCTTCAATAGCCTTTTCACCCAATAAATACAGGCGTTCGCCTACATAAAACCCAGGCTTTGCCGATGCACTGTTACAGCCTCGTGCAACGACAAGAACAACTCTGGGAGCGTGGATGAACATCAAGCAGAAACTCACCTGGGCCTTCGCCATCATCGCCGGCCTGCCCATCGTCCTGGTCGCCACCCTGGTGGTGCTCAACCTGCGCGGCGAAGCCCGCGACGATTTCCTCGACAACAGCAGCCGGGAGATTCGCCAGGTCGGCAATGCCATGGACATCTTCTTCCAGGGCATCACCCAGAACGTCGACTACCTCGCCGCACAGCCCCTGGTGGCGGCCAGCGCTGACAACGTCAAGAAGCACATCAGCGCCGATGCCGCCAGCATCGCTCCCGGCGAGCAGGACAAGGCGCTGTTCGACCTGTTCAGCCGCCTGGCCCAGAGCCACCCGGACTACGCCTATGTGTCCTATGGCCTGAAGGACGGTGGCTACGCGTTCTGGCCGGGCGATCCGAAAATGGCCAACTATGACCCGCGTACTCGCCCCTGGTACCAGGCGGCCATGGCCAACCCCGGCAAAACCCTGCGCACCGCCCCCTACTACTGGGCCGGCGACGACGCCGTGCTGGTCAGCACCGTGCGCGCCGTGGCCAACACGCTGGGCAACCCGGGCGGCGTGGTCAACATCGATGTGTCGCTCAAGGGCCTTACCGAAATCGTCAAGCAGATCAAGCTGGGCGAGAGCGGCTACCTGATCCTCATGGAAAACAACGGCAACGTGATGGTCGACCCGCGCGACGCCAGCCACAACTTCAAGCAGCTCGCCAGCCTGGGCGACGGCTACGCCGAGCTGGCCAAGGCCGGCAAGGGCCTGGCCGAAGTGCAGTTGAACGGCGAGCGCTACATGGCCAACGTCTACCCCGACGAGAAACTCGGCTGGACCTTCATCGGCCTGATCCAGCAAGACGAAGTGATGCAGACCACCACCCGCCTTACCTGGCTGATCGGCGTCGTCGCGTTGATCCTGGCCGCCGTGTTCGCCGTGGTAGGCGCGGCGTTCGCCAAGCTCATCGTGCGCCCGATCAACAGCGTCACCAGCGGCCTGGAGAACATCGCCCAGGGCGAAGGCGACCTGACCCGCAACCTGGAGATCCGCGGCCGCGACGAAACCGCCCAGCTGGCCAGCTGGTTCAACCAGTTCCTCGGCGCCATCCGCAGCCTGATCCAGCACATCGGCGGTGCGGCGAGCAAGATTCTCAGCACCTCCAACAGCTCGACCCGCGTCTCCGGCGACATGGCCGAAGCCGCCGGGCGCCAGCGCGAAGCGGTGGACATGGTCTCCACGGCCTTCCATGAGATGGTCGCCACCGCCAACGAAGTGGCCCGTTCCTGCAGCCAGGCCGCGCAATCGGCCGACAGCGGCCAGCAGCAGGCCCGTGAAGGGCAGCAGCAGATCGACGCGGCGGTGCAGAGCGTCGATCGCCTGAGCCAGGAAATCGAGCAGTCGGCGCAATCGATCCAGCAACTGGAGCGTGACAGCAATGCCATCCAGTCGATCCTCGGCACCATCCGCTCGATTGCCGAGCAGACCAACCTGCTGGCGCTCAACGCCGCCATCGAGGCCGCCCGCGCCGGTGAGCAGGGCCGCGGCTTTGCCGTGGTCGCCGACGAAGTCCGCGCCCTGGCCAAGCGCACCGCCGACTCCACCGCCGAGATCGACGGCCTGCTGGGCAACCTGGCCAGCCGCACGGCCCAGGTCGCCGAGCAGATGCACGCCAGCATCGAGGTCTCGCAGCAGTCGGTCAGCCGTATCGGCCTGGCCCGCGACAGCTTCGGCCAGATCCGCGAATCGGTGGACGTCATCCGCGACATGAACACCCAGATCGCCACCGCCGCCGAGGAGCAGCACCAGGTGGCCGAGGACATCAACCGCCACATCAGCCAGATCCATGGCGATGCCCAACTGGTGGCGGAACTGGCCCAGGCGGCGCGTCAGGACTCCGAGAGCCTGGCCGGGCTGTCCAACGAGCTGGATGCGCTGGTGCGCAGGTTCAAGACCTGAGTTGCCGGCGGTGGGCACGCGCGCTCTTGTAGATGCGCGGTTGCCCACCGACCGGCCTTTTACCTGCTACAGGCGAAGCTCCCCCGGCGTCGCCCCGAACAACTGCTTGAACGCGGCAATATAGGCCGAGGTCGAGTCATAACCGCAGCCCAGCGCCGCCTGGGTGACGCTCTCCCCCGCTTCCAGCAGCGCCAGCGACGTCAACAGGCGCATGCGCTGGCGCCAGTTGCGAAAGCTCAGCCCCGTCTCGCGCTGGAACAGGCGCATCAGGGTCTTTTCCGACACCCCCAGTTGCACGGCCCACTGCTGCAAGGTCTGCACCTGGTCGGGCGCGGCGATCAGCCCGTTGCACAACGCCAGCAAACCCGGATGACGCGGCAACGGCAGCGAGAAGCCTACCTGCGGCAGGGTGCGTAGTTGGTCAAGCAACACCGCCACCAGCCGCGCCTCGGCGCTGTCGCCCTCCGGATAGGCCACGGCGAAGGTGCAGAACTGCTTGATCAGTTCGCGCGCCAGCGGCGTGACCTCCAGCACCCGGCATTCGCTGGGCGACCATGGGCAGGCATCGCTGCGCACATACAGGCTGCGCATCTCGGCCTGCATCGAGGTCACCACATCGTGCTCGGTGCCGGCCGGGATCCACACGCCCCATTGCGGCGGGGCGAAGTAGCTGCCGTCGCTGGTGTACACGCCAAGCACCCCGCTGATGGCGTAGGAGAACTGCACCCAGTCGTGGCGGTGGCGGGTGGTCCAGGATCCGGCACCGAGGCTCTCGGCGCGGGCATAGAGCGGCCTGGGCAAGTGGTCCAGCGTGGGGATGGGGCGCGGGCCGATAGTCGACATGATTGGGCCTGGTGTCTCGGGACGGACAAGGGTATCAGCCATCGCAGTCAACGCCGAACCTATCGCTCGATGATCGCCGTCACTCCCTGGCCGCCCGCCGCGCAGATGGAGATCAGGCCGCGCCCCTTGCCCCGCTCGCTGAGCAGCTTGGCCATGTTCGCCAGAATCCGCCCGCCCGTCGCGGCGAACGGGTGCCCCGCAGCCAGCGAACTGCCCTTCACATTCAGCCTGGTACGGTCAATCGCACCGAGCGGCGCATCGAGCCCCAGCCGTGTGCGGCAGTAGTCGGCATCTTCCCAGGCCTTGAGAGTGCACAGCACCTGGGCGGCAAAGGCTTCGTGGATTTCGTAGAAATCGAAGTCCTGCAAGGTCAGGCCGTTGCGTGCCAGCAGCCGTGGCACCGCGTACACCGGCGCCATCAGCAGGCCCTCCTGGCCATGGACGAAATCCACCGCCGCCGCCTCGCCGTCGACCAGGTAGGCCTGCACCTTGAGGCCATGTTCCTCGGCCCATGCCTCGCTGCCGAGCAGTACCAGCGAGGCACCATCGGTCAGCGGCGTGGAGTTGCCCGGCGTGAGCGTGCCAAGGCCGCTGCGCTCGAACACCGGCTTGAGCTTGGCCAGCTGTTCCAGGGTGAGGTCGGCGCGCAGGTTGTTGTCGCGGCTCAGGCCCAGGTAGGGCGTGAGCAGGTCGTCGTGCCATCCCTCGCGATAGGACGCCGCCAGGTGCTGATGGCTGAGCAGCGCCAGCGCATCCTGGTCGCCGCGCTCGATCTGCCAGGTCTGCGCCATGCGCTCGCAATGCTCGCCCATCGACAGCCCCGTGCGCGGCTCGCCGTTGCGCGGCAGCTCGGGCTTGAGCAGGCCCGGACGCAACTTGAGGAAAGGCTTGAGGCGCTCGCCAAGACTCTTGCCACGGTTGGCCTGCAGCAGGATCTGACGCAACCCTTCGCTCACCGCGATGGGGGCATCCGAGGTGGTGTCGACGCCGCCGGCGATGCCGCTGTCGATCTGTCCCAGGGCGATCTTGTTGGCCACCAGCAACGCCGCCTCCAGCCCAGTGCCGCAGGCCTGCTGGATATCGTAGGCCGGCGTCTGCGGCGACAAGCGCGAGCCGAGCACGCACTCGCGGGTCAGGTTCATGTCACGCGAGTGCTTTAGCACCGCCCCCGCCGCGACCTCGCCCAGGCGCAGCCCATGCAGGCGGTAGCGCTCCACCAGGCCTTCGAGGGCGGCGGTGAGCATCGCCTGGTTGCTGGCCTTGGCGTAGGCGCCATTGGAGCGGGCGAAGGGAATCCGGTTGCCCCCCAGGATCGCGACCCGGCGAATTGACTGCATGCCTGTTCCTCCTGAAACAATTTGAGCCTTAAGACTAGGTTCTTTTCGGCTATTCGAACGACCCTGCCACAAAGTTGGTCCACACTTGCATGCTTGCCTTCAGGGAGAACCGTACATGAGCGACCGCTATCTGGGCTTTGCCAACTCCACCCTTGGCCGCAAACTGGTCGATGCCCTCGGCCTGCCGCGCCCGGTGCCGCTGGAGCGCTGGCAGGCCGGGCGCCTGCGCCCCATCGAGGGCGCGCTGGTGCTCGGTGGCGGCCCACTGGCCAGCCAGGTCGCGGCAATCGCCCCACGCCTGACCGCCGATTGCTACGGCTTCGACGCCGAAGCACTCGACGCCCCCGCCTGGGTCGCCGGCCTGGGGCCGAAAATCAAGGCCGTGGTATTCGATGCCAGTCGCTTGTCCGACAGCGACGCGCTCAAGCAGTTGCACGAATTCTTCCAGCCCTTGCTGCGCAGCCTGGCCCCCAGCGCCCATGTGGTGATCCTGGGGCGCGCCCCGGAAAGCCTGGACGATGCGCAAGCCAGTGTCGCCCAACGCGCCCTGGAGGGTTTCAGCCGTTCGCTGGCCAAGGAGTTGCGCAACGGCGCCACGGCCAACCTCTTGTATGTCGGTGACGGCACCGAAGACCAGCTCGAAGGCGCGCTGCGCTTCTTTCTCTCGCCCAAGAGTGCGTTCGTTTCCGGGCAGGTCCTGCGCCTGTCGGCGTGCGCCGCCCAGGTCGAAGACTGGACTCGCCCGCTGGCCGGCCGTCACGCCCTGGTCACCGGTGCCGCGCGAGGTATCGGCGCGGCCATCGCCGAAACCCTGGCCCGCGATGGCGCCGAGGTGACCTTGCTCGACGTGCCCCAGGCGCAGCGCGACCTCGACGCCCTCGCCGCGCGCCTGGGCGGCCGTGCCCTGGCCCTGGACATCTGCGCCGCCGATGCCGCCGCGCAGTTGCTCGAAGCCTTGCCGCAAGGCCTGGACATCCTGGTGCACAACGCCGGCATCACCCGCGACAAGACTCTTGCCAACATGACCCCGGAATACTGGGACGCGGTGCTGGCCGTCAACCTCAAGGCCCCGCAGGTGCTGACCCAGGCGCTGTTCGAGGGTGGCAAGCTGCAGCGCGACGCCCGTATCACCCTGCTCGCCTCGGTCAGCGGCATCGCCGGCAACCGCGGCCAGTCCAACTACGCGGCCAGCAAGGCCGGGCTGATCGGTTTCGCCCAGGCCTGGGCGCCGCGCCTGGCCGCACAGGGTGCCAGCATCAACGCGGTGGCGCCGGGCTTTATCGAGACGCACATGACCGCGGCCATGCCCATGGGCCTGCGCGAGGCCGGCCGGCGCCTGAGCTCGCTCGGCCAGGGCGGCTTGCCGCAGGATGTCGCCGAGGCCATCGCCTGGCTCAGCCAGCCAGGTTCCGGCGCGGTCAACGGCCAGGCCCTGCGGGTCTGCGGCCAGGCCTTGATGGGAGCCTGACCATGACCCGACCCTGGCACGACCTGCACAGCCCCGACTCACGCCTGAACCTCTACCTGCGCGCCCTCGGCAGACGCAAGATCCGTGGCAGCCAGTTGCCTGAGCCGGGCCTGCGCTGCTACCTGCGGGTCGATGGCACCAACCTGGCAGCCTACCGCCGGCTCTGCCACTTCGCCGATGACGGCCGCCTGCCGGGCACCTACCCGCACGTCATGGCCTTCAGCCTGCAATTGCAGTTGCTTACCGGCGACGACTTCCCCTTCCCCCTGCTCGGGCTGGTGCACCTGCACAACAGCCTGCGGGTGCTGCGCCCACTGGGCGGCATCGATGGCTTGCGCTTCGCGGTGTTCGCCGACAACCTGCAGCCCCACGAAAAGGGCGGCACCTTCGACCTGGTGACCGAGGCCGAGGACGGGCTCGGGCTGCTCTGGCGCGAGACCAGCCGCATGCTGGTGCGCGGCCTCAAGCTCGAGCAACAGGCCGCCAGCGCCACCGCGCAGACACCCGCCGCATTGCCCGAGGCCACCCGCTGGTACGCCGACAGCGACATCGGCAGGCGCTATGCCAGGGTCTGCGGCGACTACAACCCGATCCACCTGAGCCGCCTCAGCGCACGGCTGTTCGGTTTCCCCAGAGCCATCGCCCACGGCATGTGGAGCAAGGCCATGGCGCTGGCGGCGCTGCAGGGGCACCTGCCGAAAGCCGGTTATGAATTCGCGGTGGATTTCCATAAGCCGGTGCGACTGCCTTCGGAAGTAGTGCTGAGCGCCAGCGAGGCGGGTCCGGCCGGCGAGCTGCGCCTGGATGGCCACGGTGGGCTGGTGCACATGCTCGGCAGTTGGCGCGCGCTCTGATCGGGCTTGCTTTGCAAGGAACCTCGCCGGAAGCTATGCGCCACGAGGAGATCCCGATGAACCTGCAAGAACTGACCGAACGCCTGCACCGCATCCGCGACACCAACGACTGGCGGGGTTTCCACAGCCCGAAGAACCTGGCCATGGCCGCCAGCGTCGAAATGGCCGAGCTGGTGGAGATCTTCCAGTGGCTGAGCGAAGACCAGTCGCGCCAGCTGCCCGCCGACCAGCTTGCCCACGCCGGCCAGGAAGTGGGCGATATCGTCCTCTACCTGCTGCTGCTGTGCAGCGAGCTTGGCCTGGACATGAACGAGGTGGTGCGGGCCAAGCTCGCCGACAGCGAGAGGCGCTTCGCCAAATGAACGACCGTCATTTCGATGAGCTGGCCAGCCGCTTCGCCGAGAAGATCTATGGCGGCGCCAAAGGGGCGATCCGCCTGGCGGTGCTGCAGGCCGACCTGGCCGAAACCTTGCCCGACCGCCCCTTGCGGGTACTCGACATCGGTGCCGGCCTGGGCCACATGGCCCTGTGGCTGGCCCAGCGTGGCCACCAACTGACCCTCGCCGAGCCCGCCGCGCCGATGCTCGACGGTGCCCGTGCGCGCTTCGCCGAGGCCGGCCAGCAGGCGACGTTCATCCAGGCGCCCTGGCAGGACCTGCTTGGCCAGCTCACCGAGCCCTACGACCTGGTGCTGTGCCACGCGGTGCTCGAATGGCTGGCCGAACCCGAAAGCATCCTGCCGGTGCTTCATCAGCTGACCGCGCCGGGCGGCTGGCTGTCGCTGGCCTTCTACAACCGCGACGCGCTGGTCTACCGCAACCTGCTCAAGGGGCATTTCCGCAAGCTGCGGCATAACCGCCTGGCCGGCGAGAAGCAGAGCCTGACGCCACAGAAACCACTTGATCCACGCGAGCTCAAGGCGCAACTTGAGCCCATGTGGCAGGTCGAAAGCGAAAGCGGCGTGCGGGTGTTCCACGACTACATGCCCAAGGAGTTCCAGGCCAAGGCCGAGCTGCTCGACCTGCTGGAGATGGAGCTGGCGCACCGTCGCCACCCCAGCTTCGCCGGCCTGGGTCGTTACCTGCACTGGATCTGCCGGCCCCACTGACCCGCCCGCCAGGAGGATACATGCCGTACCGTCTGCTCTGCCTGGCCCTGCTCCCCCTCGCCCTGGCCGCCTGCCAGAGCAGCAACCCCTATGTCGCCAGCGGCAAGCCGCTGCCACCGGCACCGCCGCAAGCCGCCGGTACCTTCGACGCCAGCGCCTACCCCACGCCACCGCGCGACTATGGCCGGTACCGCAGCTGGAGCTGGCGCAACAGCCAGCCCCCCGGCGGCCTGGCGAACGCTACGCCGGGCCAGTTGGCCGACGCGGTAAGCAGCGCCCTCGACCAGCACGGCCTGCGCCCGGCCCACAATGCTCCTGCCGACCTGCTGGTCAGCGCCGACGTGCGCCTGGAGCGGCGCCTGCGCCAGGTACGCGACTACGACTACGATCCCTATTACGGCCCCTACCCCTATGGCAGCGTCGGCTACGGCGGCTACCGCAATGGTTATGGCGCCTATGGCAGCGTGCCGATCGTGCGCACCTACCAGGTCGAAGTGATGGTGGTGCGCATCGACCTGTTCGATGCCCGCAACGGCCAGCCGGTGTGGAGCGCCAGCGCCGAAAGCGGCAGCGACAAGGACTCGCCGCGTGAACGCGAAAGCGCCCTGCGCGAGTCGGTGAGCAAGGCGATGAGCGGCTATCCTCCCAGCTGACCCTTTACGGAGAACCATCATGTTGCGCCGTCTCGTCCTTCTGTCCTTCGCCCTGCTGCTGGCGGCCTGTTCGAGCAACAACGTGCAGCAGGACTTCGATGCCAGCCGCGACTTCGCCGCCTACCGCAGTTGGGCCTGGCAGGAGCCGGCCCTGCAATACCGTCCGGACGATCCGCGGATCAAGAGCGACCTGACCGAGCAGCGCATCCGTCAGGCGGTCGCCGGGCAACTCGACCAGCGTGGCCTGCGCCCGGTCCAGGGCAGTGCCCGGGCCGATGTGAAGGTGCGCGCCTACCTGATCGTCGAGGACCGCCAGCAGCAGATCACCACCAACTATGGCGGCGCCTGGGGTGGTTATTGGGGCGGCTACTGGGGCGGGCCGATGTACAACGAGACCCGCAGCGTCGACTACAAGGTGGCGACCATCCAGGTCGACCTGTTCGACGGGCGTGACGGCAAGCTGGTGTGGCGTGGCAGCGCCGAACAGATCATGAACAACTACCCACCCAGCCCGCAGGAGCGCAACGCGGCGATCCAGAAGACCGTGACCCAGGTGCTGAGCAACTATCCGCCACATTGAGCCCCTGATCGCGGGGCAAACCCGCTGCCCCGCCCCCGCGATGCGCCGCTGGGGCGGGGCACTTCGATCAAGGCAACTTGCCATCACCTTGACTACACTCCTTGCACCGCCGCCACGCTGCCGGGCCCCAGGCCGGCAAAGGAGTGCCCGTGGTTCCCCGTTCCGTTGTGCGCCAACGCGGCGCGATCGGCCTGATGGCCGCGCTGACCATGGGCCTGGCCCTGGTGTTCATGCTCCTGACCGTCGACAGCGGCCGCCTCTACCTCGAACAACGCAAGCTGCAACGCATCGCCGACATGGCTGCGCTGGAAGCCGCCGAGCATGACGGCGCCTGCACCGGCAGCGGCCCGCAGGCATCCACCCTGGCCCGCACCGCCGCCACCCGCAACGGCCATTCGCCGCTCAACCCGCTGATCGCCAGCTGTGGCTACCTGCGCACCGGCAATGACAACCTGCGCACCTTCACTGCCGACAACCAGCGCAACGAGGCGATCAAGGTCGAGGTCAGCAATGTGGTGGTCACCAGCTTTGCCGGTGGCATCTACGCGCTGGTGCAGGGCGGTGCCATCGCCCGCACCACCACCCTGCGCGCCAGCGCGGTGGCCGCCAACCCTGGGCCGCCCCAGGCAATGCTGAGCATTCGCAGCACACTGCTG
The DNA here is from genome assembly GCF_002934345.1 of Pseudomonas sp. PONIH3. NCBI lineage: Bacteria > Pseudomonadati > Pseudomonadota > Gammaproteobacteria > Pseudomonadales > Pseudomonadaceae > Pseudomonas > Pseudomonas sp. PONIH3. The sequence goes on along the minus strand of NZ_CP026386.1, from coordinate 4,658,865 downwards.
CAGGTCAGTTCGATGCAGTCGGCCATTCTCAACGCCCTGTTGAAGGCCATCGGCGCCAGCACCCAACTCACCGTGCTGGGCTGGCAAGGCATCGCCGATACCCAGCTCAACCTGCTCGATTACCTCGACGCACTGTCCACCGACCTGCACCTGAACCTGGGCGACTACCAGCAACTGCTGAACCTCCAGACCACCGCCGACAAGCTGCTGGACGTCGCCGTCAAGGTACTGCAGCAAAGCGGCGCCGCCGTGGAGGTGACCGGCAATCTGCTCAAACTCGCCGCGGACCTCAAAGGGCCGATCACCGTTGGACAATTACTCAACCTGCAGACCGGCACCGTCCAGGCCGGCCTGGACGCGAACGTGCAACTGCTGCAACTGGTCCAGGCCATGATTCAACTGGCGGCTAATCGGCAAGCGGTGAACGCCGAGATCCCCATCACCGTGCTGGGTCTGATCAACGGCCGCGTGTATCTGAAGGTGATCCAGCCCCCGCAGAACTCCGCCGTGGGCGACCCGCGCAGCGATGAGTTGCGCGTCCATACCGCGCAGATCCGCGCGCTGGTATCACTGGACCTGCCCCTGCTGACCGGCATCGCCGGGTTGCTCAATGCCGTGCTGGACCTGGCGGCGCCCTTGACCAACGTGCTCAACAACCTGCTCAGCCTGAACCTGCTGGGCACCGTGCAGTCGCTGACCTGCGCCCTGGGCATCCCGTGCAAGGTCAGCGACATCAAGCTGCTGGACAGCCAGGTGCACATCGACATCGGCATCGAAGTGGCCGAAGGCACCAGCCGCCTGCGCCCGGCACCACCCGACAACTACAGCTGCGCGCCCAAGAGCCTGACCACTCTCACCCAGCGCTCGGCGGCGAGGATCGCGATCGGCAAGTTCGACTCACCGGCCGAGTTCCTCAGCAATGGGCCTGACCTAGTGAAAGTGCAGGCCCTGCCGGTAATCGATATCGGCACCAATGTCTGCAGCCGCCTGCTGATCCTGCCGCCTTCCTGCGGTACACGCGTGCCCTATGCCGGCGGCGGTATCGGCCTGCGGGTGGACACCAAGCTGCTCGGCAGCAGCCCGACGGAAAAACCATTGGTCTTCGCCGGCGACCATGCCCCACGCACTATCGGCCAGGATCCGATGTTCCAGCCCATGGATAGCGACCAGGGCCAGGTGGTGGGCAGTCTGTCCGGCACGCTTGCGGGAGTACATCTGGAAGCCTACAGACCCACTGCCAACAGTGGCCTCGGCCAGGTGCTGGTGCTCACCGCCGGCCTGCTGGATGGGGTGAAGAACATCCTCGAGCCGATCATCAGGAACCTGCTCAGCCCGCTGCTCGATCCACTGGTCAACGGCTTGCTCAAGGTGCTGGGCATCGATCTGGCCAGCGCCGAGGTCGGCGCCAACCTCAGTTGCTCCAGCGGCCACGCTCAACTGGTGCAGTGAACCGGCAGCTCGATGCAGAAGCACGCGCCCCCGGGCGTATTGCTCACCGTCAGTTCGCCGCCCATCTGGCTGACGATGCCATGGCTGACCGATAGCCCCAGGCCGGTGCCGACACCAGCCGGCTTGGTGGTGAAAAAGGGTTCGAAGATCCGCTCGTGAAGCCGCGCATCGATGCCGCCGGCATTATCCTCCACCAGCAGCCACAGCCGCTCGCCATGCAGTGCCTGGCGCACGCGGATCCATGGCTGCGCCACCTGCTGCTCCAGCAAGGCATCGCGGGCGTTGACCATCAGGTTGATCAGCACCTGCTCCAGCTGGTCCTGATGCCCGAGCACCTGTGGCATCGCCTCGGGCGATTCCAGCTGCAGCGCCACGCCCTTGCCGCGCAGGCCCTCCTCCAGCAATGCATGGGCGCCCTGCACCGCGCACCAGGCGGCGAAGCGCTCGCGCTCGACCGTCGAACGCCGGCCATACACGCGCATGTGCTCGACCAGCCGGGCCGCGCGCTCTACCTGCGCCTCGATACGACGCAACTTGTCCTCCAGGTAGGCCGGATCGGCGGCGCCGTTCTCCAGGCGTTTGAGCGCATTGACCACCGCCATGCGCATCACGTTGAGCGGCTGGTTGATCTCGTGCAGCAGGCCGGTGGCCAACTCGCCGAGGGTAGCCATCTTGGCCCCCTGCAACAGCTGCTGCTGGCTGCGCCGCACCTCGGTGTTGTCACGGCCCACGGCCTGGACCTCGAGCAGGCGGCCTTCGCCGTCGAACATGCCGCGGTCGGCCCAGACCCACCAGGCATGCTCACGGCCAGGCAACTGCAGGCAGATCTCCGCGCTGCTCACCGGTTGCTCGGGCGTCAGTGCCCGCAGGCGCTGGATGAATCCCTCGCGCTGGTCGGCGGACAACCATTGCCCCAGGTCCGCGCCCTGCAACTGCTCGGGCGTGCAACCCAGGTAATCGGCCAGCGGGCGATTGCCGAACAGCACGCTGAGGTCCGGGCGATAGCGGCAGATCATCGCCGGCGAGTCCTCCACCAGCACCCGGTAGCGTTCCTCGCTCTGGCGCATGCGCTCGGCGGCCTCGGTGGCTTCGCTGACGTCCAGCCACAGGCCGACCACCTCCAGCGGCTGACCCAAGTCGTCACGCAGCAGGCGGGCCTCGTCGAGCATCCAGTGGTAACCACCGAGGTGGTCGCGCAGGCGATAGCGGCAACGCACCAGGCCATCGCGCAGCAGGCTGCGGGTGCGCTCCAGCCACAGTGGACGGTCGTCGGGATGTACCGCAAGGCCCGGCTGGCGGGCGAGTTCGCCGTCGGCCTCCCAACCCAGCAACGGCGCCAGGCTGGCACTGTAGAAATCGCTGTGCAGCGCGCCCTCGGCATAGCGTTGCACATAGATCACCGCGGGTGAGCGGGCAATCAGGTTCTCCAGCCGCGCCCGGGCCGCGCCAGCCTGTTGCTCCTGGGCCTTGAGGGCACTGATATCGAGCAGGAAACCGCGCAACTGGCCGCCCCGGCCCTGGCCGGCCCAATGGAACCAGCGCGGCGCCGCGAGCGGGTCACGGTCCAGCAGACGCACGCCCAGGCTCAACGCCTGCCCGTCACGGGCCTGGTCCAGGGCCAGCTGCGCGGGCTCGCGGTCGGCCGGGTGCAGGCGGGCAAGCCACTGGGCCTGGCCGACCCGGCTGTCGAAACCAAGGGCTGCGGCCAGGGCCGGGTCCAACTGCAGGTCGCCGTGCGCCGGCCACTCCCACCACCCCGCGCCCAACTGCTGCTGCAGGTCGTCGAGGTGATGGGCCTGGTGCTGCAGTTGCTGGCGGCGATGCCGTACCAGCAGCGGCTCGGTCAGGCTGCGCACCAGGGCCAGGGCCATGTCGACCGCAGGCACCTGGCGCGCCCCGGCGCACAACATCCAGGCCTCGGCCTCCAGCCCTTGCCGATAGGGCACCAGGAACAGCGAGGCGCCTCCGCACAGGGCGAGCAGATCAGGGTCGTCGCGCACCTCGATCAGGGTCTGGGCCGGCCACTGGTCCAGCCTGTCCCGCAACCGACGATCATCGGGCCAGGGCCAGGCATCATCGCTGCTGGCAAAGTGGCGCCAGCCGCCCGGCTCGCGCAGAACCAGGCGCAGCGCGGCGGCCTGCCAGTGTTCAGTCAGGCTACGCAACTGCTCGCGCACCGTCTGCGCCAGGCGCTCGGCGCCGCATTCGCGCAGGGCATGGCCGATCTCTCCGAGCAGCGGTCGCTGGCGATCCCAGCGCTGTTCGCGGAGCAGGTCGCCGATGTCGAACAGTTGCAGCATCCAGCCCTGCTCGTGGCGTTGCAGCCAGCCACGGGTGTGCAGGGCGTGGCCCATGACCGTATGGAAATCCAGGTCCAGTGGCTGCCCCTGCCAGTCCGCGGGATGGCCTTCGAGCACCAGCCAGCTGTGTCGCTCAAGGTAGTCGTGCACCCGTGCGCCAGCCTGGCCGGGCAATGCCAGCAAGCTGCGCAGCGGGCCGGCCAGGCGCAGCACCCGCGCCTGGTCGTCGAGCCACAGTTGCAGGCCGACGGCGGGTGTCGCCTCGGGCGCCTGGGCAGGAGCCGGCGCGGCGAACCAGCGGTCGAACAGACCGCCACTCACAGTTGCAGGCTCGCCTGGGCCTGCAGCCGCGCGGGCAGCTTGGGCACATCACCGATCACCGGCAGCAGCAGGGTCGGCAAGACCCGATTGAGGCGTTCGCGGGGATAGTCGATCACCACCGTCAGCACCTTGTCCGTGCCCACGGTGACCCGGGTATCGGTGTTCACATTGAAGCCCAGCGCATTGGGCATCCACGCCAGTTGCTGGCCGATCACCTGGCGGGCCAGCCCCTGCACATCCAGCTCGTAGGTCTGGCTGCTCGGGTCCACGGCCACGCAACGGCGCACCGCTTCGCTGCTGGCCTGGTTGAACGACTGCAGCATGAGCATTGGCAAGGCGTAGCTGACCAGGCCGTAGAACACCGCGAAAAACACCATGAATACCGCGACAAACTCGATGGCAGCCGCGCCTTTTTGTTGTCCCGCCGGGCCTGCTTTCATGTTCGCGTCTACCCTGACTGTGAGACCTGTCTGAAAGCATAGAACCGTTCAACGAATAGGGATGGCAATTTGCCAATGCAAAGCATTGTTCTCCTGCTGTGGCTTGCCTTGTGCACCGAACAAGATGTCCGTGAACGACAAATCTCCAACGCCCTGACCCTGGGCGTCGCGGCGTGCGCCCTGGCCTGGCTGTTCGCCACCGGACGCAGCTGGATCGGCGCCGACGCCAGCGAGGCCGGTTGGGGCCTGGCCATCGTCATGCTGCTGACCCTGCCCGGCTACATGCTCGGCCGATTCGGCGCCGGCGACGTGAAACTGATGGGCGCCCTGGCGCTGGCCACCAGCCCGCAGTACGTGCTCGGTACCTTCATCGGCGCCGGGGTCACCGTCCTGGCCTGGATGTTCGGCCGCCGGCGCCTGTGGACCCTGCTCAACCCCAAGGTGAAGAAGCGCCTGCAGGCGCTGGCCGAACAGGTCGGCGACAAGCAGCCCTTTGCCCCCTACGTGCTTGCTGGCTTCCTGCTGACAGCGGTATGGATCCAATAAACGACCGAAGGGTCGGATTCTGGAGTAGGAACGATGTACATAACGGCAAAGTGCGACTACTTTTCTAACTGCCAGAGCGTCTGGCCCGGGAGCAGGGCCGATACAACAGGGAGTTGATCGTGAACAAACCCGTCAGTGAGGTGAAAGTGCTGGTGGTCGACGACCAGCCAGTGATCGTCGAAGAGTTGTGCGAATTCCTCGAAAGCGAGGGCTACCGTTGTGTCCCCGCCCACTCCACCGGCCAGGGCATCGACTGCTTCAAGGCGGACGAAACCATCGGCCTGATCCTGTGTGACCTGCACATGCCCGAACGCGATGGCATCGAACTGGTGCGCACGTTGAAGCAGATCGCCGGGCCGCAGCGCATGTTCGAGGCGATCATGCTGACCGGCCGCGCCGACAAGCAGGACGTTATCCGCGCCCTGCGCGAGGGCTTTGCGGACTACTACCAGAAACCCATGAACCTGGAAGAGTTGCTCGAAGGCGTGCGCCGGCAGGAAGCCGCGCTGCTGGAGCGGCGGCGCAACTTCCGCGAACTGGGCAGCCTCAACCAACGCCTGCAGGAGCTGGCCGAGTCCATCGACGACCTCTACCAGGACCTGGAGAAAGCCCGGGGCCAAGGCGCCCATCGGCGCGCCGGCGATAGCGAGGAAGGCGAGCCGGAGCTGCCGGCGGCGTTCGAGAAGCTGTCACCGCGGCAACTGGAAGTCGCCCGGCTGGTGAGCAAGGGCAAGACCAACTACCAGATCGCCTGCGAACTGGGCATCACCGAAAACACGGTGAAGCTGTACGTTTCCCAGGTGCTGCGCCTGACCCACATGCACAACCGCACGCAACTGGCGCTGGCGCTGACCCCACGCTCTTCGCCAGTGCATCAGCGCTTTACCACCCATTGAATGCCTTGATTCTGATCGCGGGGCCAGGCCGCGATCAGGCACTCAATTGTTCGACGAACTGATCTTGGTCCAGCGGTAGAAATCCGGGATCGGATACTTGTAGCTGTCCAGCCAGCGCTGCATGGCCTGGTCGCGCTCCTTGTCGGTCTGCACCTGGCGCACGCTGGAGGCCTGGCGGTTGCTCGCCTGCACCTGCAACAGGGCTTCGGTGGCGGTCTGCGGGCGCGGCTGGCGCGGCGGGTCCTCGGCCAGCGCCGACAGTGGCGCGGCCAGGCAGGCGAGGACGATCCAGGGCTTGAACATGTTCACCTCCGCTCAGTTGATGGCCGCGGCCGGGGATTCGGTGGCGGCCAGCGGGCCACGCCCGTTGGCAAGAATGCGCTGCGCCCGGGCCTGGGCCTCGGCGAACTGCTCGGGCTTCAGGTGCAGGCGATTGACCAGGTCCTCCGCCTGGCGCCAGTTGTCCTGCACCAGCGACAGGGTCACCAGGTTGACGGCCGGCAGCGGGTTATCGTCCTTGAGCTCGATGGCGGTCAGAAACTCGAAACGCGCCTGTTCGTGATTGCCCAGATTCATCTGCACCACGCCCAGGTCGTTGCGCACCTTCTCGTCGGTGGGCGCCAGCCGCGCCGCCCGTTGCAGGTTGCGCAGGGCCTGGGTGTCGTCGCCACGGGCCGAGGCCAGTTGCCCCAGGCCGTGCTCGCCTTCGGCGGCCAGGCAGCCGCCGAGCAGGCTGCGGTAAAGCGGTTCGGCCTCGGGGCGCCCGAGCAGGCGCAGCACCTTGGCCTTGCGCAGACGCACCTGGTCGAGCTGCTCGGGCAACTGCTCCAGGTGGGCCAGCCCGGCGTGCGGGCGGCCTTCGCTGATCATCTGGTCGGCCATGTCCAGGCTCAACTGCTGGTCGGCATCGGGCTTGCCACAGGTGCCGCCGCCCAGCAGGCGTGCCAGGCCTTCGGGGGGCTGCCCGGCGCAGCCGCCGAGCAGCAGCAGGCTGATGAACGTCAGGATGGCTTTCATTGCGCGTCTCCCCTATCAATGCCCGAATGTTCCGGCGCTCATGAGCCCAAGGCCCGCGCCAGGGCGGAAAACCCCGGCCCGGCCAGGACAATGAGCAGGGCCGGGAACAGAAACACCATCATCACCGCCGACATCTTCGCCGACATCTTCGACACTCGCTCCTGCAGGCCGGTCAAGCGGCGGTCGTCGAGCAGTTCCTTGAGTGCCAGAAGCGACTTCATCGAGCCACTGCCCTGCACCAGCAGTTGCTGGAGGATGACGCAGGTGTCGATGAACTCGTCCACCGCCAGCAGGCGCGCGGTCTTTTCCAGCTCCGGGCCCAGGGCCAGGCCGGAATCGACCCGCTGCAACACCAGGCGCAACTCGTCGCTGATGTTTGGCACCAGGCTGCGGCCTTCCAGGGCCAGCACGCGCAGGGCCTGCTCCACCGCCAGCCCGGTTTCGAAGAGGATGCGCAGCAACGGGATGAGCAGGCTCACCTCCTCAGCGATCCGCCGCTGGCGCCGGGCCGCCGCCACGACCAGCAGGCGCTTGGGCAACAGGTAGCCCGCGCCCAGCGCACAAAGCAACAGCACTCCCCAGTGCCCACGGTTTTCCCCGGGCAGGCCATGGGCCAACAGCAGCGCCATGCCCACTGCCAGCACCGGCAAGCCCAATTGCACGGCGGCGAACAGTGCGCGTTGCCGGCTGCGTCGCCAGCCCAGGCGGTCGAGCAGCGCCTGGGTCTCGCCGTCCAGCCGTTGCAGGCGCCGCCCCCACGGGCTGCTGCCCAGCCACTGCAACCAGTCGCCGAGGCGCTCGTCGCGGTCCAGCCGCCCCTGCAGGCGCCGCGCCACGCGCTGGCGAGCGCGCCACTGGCCGATGGCCTGCGTGGCCAGCAGGGCGAACGCGGCGAACAGGCACAGGGCGCTGAGCATCAGGGCCATGGTCACAGGCTCCTCATCATGCGCCACAGCACCAGGCAGCCGACCGCCTGCATGACAAAGGCGAACAGCAGCATCATCTGGCCGCTGGCATCACGCCACATGGCCAGCAGGTAGGTGGGGTTGGCGAACAGGAAGTAGCCGACCATCACCAGCGGCAGCGCGCCGAGGATCCACGCGGTGATGCGGGTCTCGCCGGTCATGGCGCGCAGTTGCCGGTCGCCCTGCTCGTGTTCGCGGATCAGCTTGATCAGGTTCTCCATCAGTTCGCTGGCGTTGCCGCCGTGGCGCTGGTTGATGCGCAATCCCAGGGCGAACATGCGCAGCTCGGCCTGGCCGTAGAGTTCGGCGAATTCGCTGACGGCATCCTCCAGCGGCACACCGAGCTGCACGTTGCGCCGCACCCGCAACATTGCCGAGCGCAACGGCTCGCGGGTGCTGTCGACGCCGCCGAGCACCGCCTCGTTGAGGGTGCGTCCGGCCTTGAGGCTGCGCACGCTGTAGTCGAGCAGGCCGGGCAATTGCTGGACGATCTGCTGCAGGCGACGCCGACAGCGCCAACTCAGATACAGGTGGCCGAGCAAAGGGAGGCCCGCCAGCACCATCAGCGCCGCCACCCAGCCGGCCAGCAGGCCGGCGAGCAGGGCCAGCGCCAGCCAGCCCAGCAGCCAGGGGCGCGGGGAAAAATCGGCATGGGCAAGGCCGGCACGCTGCAGCAACGGGTCGAGCCAGTCACGCCGGGCCTTACCGCTGCGCACGACACGGTAGGACCGGCCCAGGCGTTCGAGGATGCGTTCCTCGCCGCGCTTGTACAGGCCGAGACGCCAGAGCAGCAAGGCCATGCCCAGGCACAGGGGCGACAGCGCCAGCAGCAGCGGGCCCATCACAGCACCCCTTCGTGGCGCAGCTTGCCGCCGGCGGGGTTCGGCGCCTCGCGCAGAAAGCCCTCGCCACTGCGCCGGTCCAGGCGGAACAAGGTGTTGGTGACATACACGTCGTCACGCACCCCGACCACCTCGAGCACCTCGCTGACGCAGCGCCGACCATCGGCCAGGCGGGTCAGCTGGATCACCACGTCCAGCGCGGCGCAGATCATCTGCCGCAGGGTCTTCTCGGCAATCTGCCGCCCCGTCAGGCCGACCAGGGTCTCCAGGCGCAGCAGGGCGTCCTGGGCGGTGTTGGCGTGCACCGTGCTCATCGAACCGTCGTGGCCGGTGTTCATCGCGGTCATCACGTCGAGCACTTCGGCGCCGCGGATCTCGCCGAGGATGATGCGGTCGGGGCGCATGCGCAGGGCATTGCGGATCAGCTCGCTGGCCTTGATCTCGCCGTGGCCCTCGGCATTCGGCGGGCGAGTTTCCAGGCGCACCACGTGCGGGTGGTGCAGCTGCAGTTCGGCCACGTCCTCGATGGTCACCAGGCGCTCCTGGGGCGCGATCATCTGGCTGAGGATGTTGAGCAGGGTGGTCTTGCCGGTGCCGGTGCCGCCACTGACCAGGATGTTGCAGCGCCGGCCCACGGCGCGTTCGAGAAAATCGTAGATGGGCTGGTCGATGGCCCGGGTGGCCAGCAGGTCGGCGCTCTTGAGCATGTCCTGGCGGAACTTGCGGATCGACAGGCACGGCCCGTCCAGGGCCACCGGCGGGATGATCGCGTTGACCCGGCTGCCATCGGGCATGCGCGCATCGACCATCGGCGACGACTCGTCCAGGCGCCGACCAAGGGGCGCGAGGATGCGCTGCATGACCCGCTCGACATGGTGCGCGTCGATGAAGCGCAGGTCGGTCTGCTGCAGCAGGCCGGAGCGTTCGACGAACACCCGGTACGGGCCGTTGACCAGGATCTCGGTGACGCTCGGGTCGCGCAGCAGCACCTCCAACGGTCCATAACCGGTGAGCTCGTCGACGATCTCCTCGGCCAGGCGCTCCATCTCGTAGCGCGACAGGGCCAGGCGCAGGCGCGCGACATAGTCGCCCACCTGCTCGAGGACGAACTGCGCCAGCACCGGCCGCGCGCCCTCCAGCAGGTTGCGGCCGCTGTCCTCGATGGCATCGATCACGTGCCGGTGCAGGGCGCGCTTGAGCGCCTGCGGGTCACTGGCCGCGTGACGGGGCCCGCCAAAGGGTTCTTCGCTGATCATCGGTTGCCCCACAGCCGGCGCAGCCAGGTCTGGCCCGGCGGCGAAAGGTTCTCCGAGCGCCGCGCCAGGCGCTCACCGAGACCGCGCAGGGCCTGGGTAAGGCTTTCACGCGGGGCCAGTTCGAACAGGCTCAGGCCCTGGTTCTTGGCGTTCAGGCGCACTTCCGGGCTGTACGGCATGACCTTGAGCAAGGGCAGCCCGTAGCGCTTGGCCAGGGCCTCGGCATCCGGCGCCACCTGGCGCAGGTAGCGGTCCACCAGCAGGCTGGCGTGCTCGAGCTTGATGCCACGGTCGCGCCACTGCTCGAGCACGTCGAGGTTGCGCCGGCAGTCGAGGATGTTCTGGTCGGTGTAGACGATCAACTTGTCGCAGTGGCTGACCAGGGTCCGCAGCGCCTCGCTGTCGGCCTGCCCGGTGAGGTTCACGACGATGTGCTGGAAGTGCTGGCGCAGGGCGCCGAGGAGCATGTGCAGCTCGGCGGCGCTGGACTGTTGCAGGGCCTCGTCGCTGTCGGCATAGGCGAGGATGCGCAGGCCGCCCTTGTCGCGGGTGAAGGCGCTGTCGATCAGGGTGGCGTCGAGCCGGCGCAGGTGGCGCAGGGCATCGCCGAAATGGAACGACGCCTCCAGGCCAAGCAAAGCCAGGCTGTCGCCACGGGGCAGGCCGAGGTCGAGCAGCAGGGTCTGCTGCCCGCTCTCCTGTACCACCCGCGCCAGGTGGGTGGTGAGCAGCGCGCCGTCGGCGCCGCGCTGGGCGCCATAGAGCACGGTGAGCCCGCCCAGGCTGGGGTTGCTGGTGGCCGTCGGCAAGCGTTTGCCCAAGCGCCGCACCAGCCCCGCCACCTCGCTGGCGCGCGAGCCGTAGGCGACGAAGTCACGGGCGCCGGCGCGCATGGCGTGCAGCACCAGCTGGTTATCCATACCGTCGCCGAGGGCGACGATGGCCAGCATCGGCTTGGCTTCCAGCAGGCCCTCGATCAACGCGCACTGGCCAATCAGCTGTTCGCGGTCCAGGCCGATGAACACCAGGTTGCTGAAGGTCATGTCGACCAGCGCCAGCAACTCATCAAGGTTCGCACTGCTGGCGCCGATCACCTGCCCAAGCGGCGCCAACGCGCCCTGCAGCCAGTGCAGGTCTTCGTCGTTGCGGGTCAGGGCCAGGTAAGTCTGGTTCAGGCTTTCGCTCATTGGGACAACCCGCCACGGCCTTCGAAGTTGCCGTTTTCCATGAAGAACAGGCGGCCCCAGCTGGGGTCGTAGGTGCGCAGCGCCTCGCCCGGCAGCTCCGGCAGGCGCGCATTGACGGCCAACGGCTGGACCAGGTGCGGGGTGACGATCATCAGCAGCTCGGTCTCTTCGCGGTTTAGTGCCGACTGGCGAAAGAACGCGCCGATGATCGGCAGGTTGCCCAGGCCCGGCATCTTGTCCACGGCCGAACGCACGTTGCTGCTGATCAGCCCGCTGATGATGAAGCTCTCGCCATCGGCCAGCGAAATGCTGGTGTCGGTGCGGCGCACGCTCAGGCCCGGCACCTGGGTACCGGCAATGACCACCGCGTTGTTGTAGTCGAGCTCGCTGACCTCGGGCGCCACCTTGAGGGTGATGCGGTTGCGGCTGACCACGGTCGGGGTCAGCGCCAGCCGCACGCCGAACTCCTTGTACTCGATCGACACGTTGTCGCTGCCGCTGCTGGGCACCGGTATGGGGATCTCGCCACCGGCCAGGAAGCTCGCGGTCAGGCCGCTGAGCACGGTCAGGCTGGGGCGGGCCAGGGTGTAGGCGAAGCCGCTGTTCTCCAAAGCGTTGATCATCGCCAGGAAGCGGCTGCTGCCGCCGCCCCAGACGATGTTGAAGACGTCGTTGTCGAGCGGGATGCCGGGCCGCACATCGGCGTAGGTCACCGGGTTGGTGCCGGTGGCGACGCCCGGCACGTAGCCGGGGCGCACCACGGTGTTGGGCACGGTATTGGGCGAGCCGATCAGGCTGTTGTTCGAGCCCTTGAAGAACAACCGCGCGCCGGCCTCCTTGTATTTCAGGCGGCGCACTTCAACGAAGCGAATATCGGCCTGCACCTGCACGGGCAGGTCCTCCTGGGCCGTGGGCAGTTGCGCGGCCTCTGCCATGTCGGCGCTGGCCCGGCCCTTGACGAACAGCATGGCCCGATGCGGCTGGGCAGCGCAGTCGGTCCACAGCATGAGGCTGGTGGTGCCCTGCCCCACTGCCGTGAGCAGCACGGCCCGCGCGCCGCTGGGCTGGACATCGGCCACCTTGGGCTCGCCCACCGCCGCCCGGGTGATGGCCACCGGCAAGCGCAGCTCTTGCTGCAGGCCCTGGTCCATCTCGATGACCGAGGGCAGTTGGCCGAAGGCCGCGCAACCCTTTGCGGCCGCCTGCGCCGTCGGTGCGAGCAGGGCCAGGGCCAGCAGCGCCGGGGCCAGCCAGTTACCTCGTGGAGTAACACGCAAAGAACTACGCATGGATCGCATCCTTGCCGGTTCAGGGAGTCTTGTTGTTGTCGCCGTTCTGCGCGCCGCGGATGATCTGCATGGTCGGCGCGCCAGCCGCCGCGGCCGCCGCCTGGCTGGCCAGGGGCACCTGGGACAGCTGGCTGAAGCGATAGAGGTTGCGGTTGGCCGTTTCCACCTGCGCACTGGCGTCCTGGCCGGACCAGTACCCCGCCAACAGCGGTTCGTCGGCACTGCGCACTGCCAGGCGCAGGGTGCCGGCCTGGGCCGCCAGCATCAGCCGGCTGGCCAGGGCCTCGGGCACCGCCAGCCCCACGGTGCGCGCCGGATTGCCACCGATGGTCTGCTGGTCTCGCCGGGCCTTGAGCTCTTCGGCGGTCTGGGCCGGGCGCCCATCGTTGGCCAGGCCCGTCTGCTGGTCGACACTCAGCACACGCAAGGCCGGCAGCACTACCTGGGCTGAAGATTGCGGGTTGTTGTTTTCTTCACGCAGGAACAGCAGCACGTCGACATAATCGCCTGGGCGCAGTTGCCCGGCGGCACCGATCACATCGTCGATGGCCACCGCGACCGCCCGTTCGTGGGGGCGAATCATCCGCGCCAATGGACCGCCGGCCTGGAAACTTGACTCGTCCAGCCAACTGCCCGCAGCAAGGGGGCGGGTACTGCTGCGCCCAAGCACCTGGTCAAGTTGCTGGAACGCGCCGACAGGCACCACCTGCAGGCGCTCGAGCAGCACATCCTCCGCGCTCAAGGGGGTGTTGGCCGCGACCGCCCTGCGCAGGATAACGATGGGCGAACGCGCCGGTTCCGGGGGCGCGACGGGCACGGCAGCGACCGGAATGGCAGCCTCGGAAGGCGGGGTCAAGGGCGTCGGCGCGGGCTCTGGCGGCCGGCTCAAGCGCAGGCCCCAATACCCCGCGAGCAAGGCCGCGAGCAGGAACAGGCCGGCGAGGATCATGGTCAGGCGACTGCTCATCTGCGCTCTCCCTTACGCCCGGGACCAATGATGGCAAAAAGTAACTATTTCGCTATTGGACGGTAGCTGAGGCGCAATCTTTCGCCATTACCTGCGCTGGTTTTTTCGAGCCACGAAATTGACGCGCCGACAAAACAAAAACTTAGCGCCGCCAATTCCAACCAATACTTTTGGATTAATGCTGGCGGCGGCAAAAACTGAGTGCAACACCTGACCTTTCCGGTACGGTGCTGCCACTATGTCTTATACCGAACTCAGCGTTGAAGAGCGCGCCACCATTCAAATCGGTCGTACTCAAGGCTTCAGCCTGCGTAGGATTGCCTGCTTGATCAACCGATCCCCTTCGACCATCAGCCGGGAGCTGCGCCGCAATCGAGATGTCTGTGGCGGCTACTCGGCCCACGCGGCCCAGCAGCAGATGCAGGCTCGCCGCCAGGTGTGTCGACCGAAGCGAAAGCTGTTGCCGGGTGGTGAGCGCTTCGAGTTGGTGGCGCATATGCTCCGTGAGCGTTTGTCTCCCGAGCAGATTGCCGGCAAGCTGCGCAGCATGAACATTCCCAGCCTCAGAGATGCCTACGTCTGTCGCGAGACGATCTATAACGCGATCTATGCCCTGCCGGTCGGTGAACTGCGCAAGGAGCTGATCATCTGCCTGCGGCAAAGCAAGACGACACGCCGACCGCGCTCTGGTGGTGTGGATCGGCGCGGCCAGATCCCCGAGATGGTCAGTATTCATGTGCGCCCGCCGGAGATTGAAGACAGGCAGATGCCGGGGCATTGGGAAGGCGACCTCATCAAGGGTAAGGCCAACGCCTCGTCCGTCGGTACGCTGGTGGAACGCACCAGTGGCTACCTGATGCTGGTAAAGATGAACGACGCGACGGCGACTTCGGCGCTGGAAGGCTTCAGCGCCGCGCTCAATGGCATGCCGCTGGAGATGCGAAAGAGCATGACTTACGACCAGGGCCGGGAGATGGCGCGACACGCCGAGATCACCCAAAGAACCGGCGTGGCGATCTACTTCTGCGACCCGCACAGCCCTTGGCAGCGCGGTAGCAACGAAAACATCAATGGCCTGATCCGCCAGTACCTGCCCAAAGGCACAGACCTGTCGGTACACAGCCAGGAAGAACTGAATGCCATCGCACTGCAACTGAACATGCGTCCGCGTAAGCGCTTCGACTTCAAATGCCCAATCGAAGTTATGGGCGAGGTGATGCAGAAGGCCATGGCTATGCGGCATGATGCTCCAGTTTCAATTCAATGACCGTGTTGCACTCAGCTCCTGCAACCGCCGCTTTTTTACATTTGCAGGCCGCCACGGCTTGGCGATGCTCTGATGGCAAAGGGGTATCACTTATCAAGCCCCTCCGACCGGCGCCCATCGAGCGCAAGGAGACATGCCATGCTGCTGCAACAGATCCTCCTCCACGTGAAGACCTTCCTCGTGCGCAAGGATGGCGCCTCCGGTATCGAATACGCGGTGATCGCGGCCATGGTCGCGGTGGTGCTGGCTGGCTTCGTCACCCCCATTTCGGGCGAAGTGTCGGAGATCATGACCAAGATCCAGACCGCGATCACCCAGTGACCGCACCGCGCCAGCGAGACGTGTAGTCCAACCGCCCGGAGCCAAGCATGCCGACCTCTTCCTTGCGTCAACAGATCCTGCTGGTGGACGACGAGGAGGAGGCCTTGCTGGAGCTGGCCGAGCTGCTGGAAAACGAAGGTTTCTGTTGTCACACCGCCACTTCGGTCAGGTCAGCCCTGCAACAGCTGACCCGCCACCCCGATGTCGCCCTGGTGATCACCGACCTGCGCATGCCCGAGGAGAGCGGCCTGGGCCTGGTCCAGCGCCTACGTGACCACACCGCCCGCCAGCACTTGCCGGTAATCGTCATGTCCGGGCATGCCGACATGGACGATGTCAGCGACCTGTTGCGGCTGCAGGTACTCGACCTGTTTCGCAAGCCGATCTATCACGCCCGCTTGCTCGAGACGCTGGAGAACCTGTTTCCCAAACCGTTGATGCAGGCGGTGAAATAACGCCGGAGTCGGCACCGTACAACGCCCTTACAGAAGGCGCCGCTGACGCGGCGCATCGCCGGCTTGCCGGCGATGAGGGGCACGGCCCCCCTTACAATTGATAACTGAAACTCAGGTTCAGCCGTGGCCGCCGGTTGAAGCTGTCCAGCGCCATGTCCGACATCGGCTTGGCCACCTCCAGCGCAATGTTGTAGTAGCGCATATCGCCAAAGCGAAGCCCCAGCGCCGCCGACGACATCTTCGAGTCGCGCACGTCCAGCGCGTTGAACCAGGCCCGCGCGGTGTCGAGCGCCACGTACGGCTGCACGACCTTGAGCCAGCCAGCGTCGCGCCGGAAGCTGTAGTTGAGCTCGTAGGCCAACCCCCAGCCCTTGTCTCCGGAGCCCTGGTCGCTGGGGTAGCCGCGCCCGAAGTTCTGCCCGCCGAACACCGCCCGCTCGCTGTCGGGCAGGCTGTCGTTGCTCCAGTAGGCCGCCGCCGATGCCACGCCCTGCCAGTTGTCGCTGAAGTTGTCGCTCTGCACGCCCGAGACCCGCAGGCGCAGGAAGTCCAGGTCGTAGTCGGCATTGGTGTTGGCGCCAAGGCGGTCGAGCCCCTGATAGACCCCGGCACTGAGGATACGCAGGCGGCGCGCATCAGCCTTGCGCCAGTCGCCTTCGAAGGACAGAGCGCGGATATCGGTTTCGCTGTCCAGGCGCAGGGGCAAGCCAACCACCTGGTAGTCGATGCGGTCGTTGACCACGTAGAAGCGCCCGACCACCTCCAGCCATTCACTGGGCGAGGCGATCAGCGATTGGCTGATGCCCACCGAGTAGCGTTCGTTCTCGCGGTGCTGGGTCAGGTCGATGCCGTTGTCCAGACGAATGCGCGCCTTGGGATCGCTGCGGTAGCGCGAAGCCGACAACAACAGTTTCGAGCCTTCGGCATCGAGGAACTGGCTGTAGTCGAGGCGGTAGTAATGCTCCTTGTCCTCGCCGGGCGGTACCAGCACGCTGGCGCTCAATTGTTCGGCGAAGTGGGTCTGCGCGTTGCTGCTGGCGCCCAGCAGTGCCTGCAGGTCGTCGCGGCTGCCGTCGTTGAGGCTCAAGGTGGTGGTGACCGGCTTGCGCGAAACCTGGGCGAGCAGGCGGGTCGCGCCGTCGGTGGTCGCCGGCGGCGGCACCTGGGCCTGGAACGTCACCCCGGGGATGCGCCCGACCAGGCTGGTATAGCGCTCGAAGCTTTCGCGGGTCAGCGGACGCTCGGCCTTGAGCCGGTCCAGCAGTTGCACCAGGTAGGCCCGCGCCGCGCCAATGTCGCCCTCGATGTGATAGTCGTGGATGTAGCCTTCCACCAGCACCACCCGCACCCGGCCATCGGCGAAGTCCTGGGGCGGCAGGTAGGCGTATGACAGCAGGTAACCGTCCTGCTGGTAGCGTTGGGTCAAGCGGCGGGTGATCTCGATCAGCTCGGCGAGCGTGACCTCGCGCCCGATCACCGGCTGGTAATGCTCGCGCAGGTCGCTCAGGGGGTAGACGGTGCCGCCTTCGAAACGCACCTTGCGCACCGCCACCGGGGTACTCATCAGCAATGGGGGTTGCCGCGCGGTGTCCACGCTGGGCACGCGCAAGCCGGGCTGGTCGGGGCGATAGGCATCCACCGGCAGGTTGGGCGTGGGCAGACGGCGTTCGGTCTCATTGCTGTTGAGGAAACTCGGCAGGGGCTCGCCCCGGGCCAGGCAGGCTGCGGACAGCCCCAGCATCGTCAGCAGCAATCGGCGCATTCGGACACTCCATGATCCACGAATTGCGGGGTGACCGACCGGCGAACAGCGCACCGGTCGGTCTCACTCACCTTGAGCGTAGCCCGTGGCGTCAGCGCTGCCCGCCTGCCAGAGCCCCTGACACACCATTGAGCGCACCACCAAGACCACCGGCGGGCGCGCCGCCGTTGACCAAGGTGCCCGCCTGGCCGAGCGTTGTACCGACCGCGGTCACCGTCGCGCCAACCTGGCTGACAACCGGGTTGCCTGTGGTACCGGCCAGCTGCGTGCCGGCAGAGCCCACCGCGCCACCGACCTGGTTCAGCAGCCCCGCCACGGGGGCGCCGACGCCGGTGCTGGCGCCAACTTGCTGGGTGACGCTGGAGACACCAGTGACCACCGGGTTGAGGCCGCTGCCCACCTGTTGGGTCAGCGCCGCGACCGGCGCCCCGGCAGCGCTGTTGGCCACGCCGTTGCCACCGAGCACAGTGCCCAGGCTGGCGACGGTATTGCCCGTCTGCACCGAAGTGCCGCCAATACCACTCACGGTCGGGCTGGTGGTGCTCGCCGTCAGCCCATTGCCTGCACCGGCCACCACGCCGCCGACGGTTTCCAGCAGGCCGCTGCGTGGGCCGCCGGTGACAGGGGCCAGCCCGCTCGCCGTGCTGACCGTGGTACCGGTATTGGCCACCGCCTGACCGAGCGTGTTGCTCAAGGGGTTGCCGTTGCCCGCCCCCGCCAGTTGCTGGCCGGCCTGGTTCAGGGCACCACCGGTCTGGTTCAGCGCCTGGTTCAGCGGCCCGGCGAGCCCGGTCTGCCGCGTGGCATTGGCCGCCGTGTTTTCCACCAGCGAGACCACCGGCACCAAGGCATCGCTCACGCCTTGGGTCGCCCCGGCGAGCGGGCCGCTGGTGCCGACCGGCGACAGGGTGTCGCCGAGCATGGTCACCGCCTGGCCGACCCGGTCGACGCCTTGACCGGCCCCGGCAACCAGTTGGTTGACCACCGGCACCTGCTCGACCGGCCCGTTGCTGGCCAGCCCGGCCACGCCCTGGCCAAGGCCGGAGACGCCGCCGCCCAGGTCGGCGGTGGCCGCACCGACCACGCCGACCGTGGTGCCCACGGCATTGTTGCCGGTACCCAATTGCCCCAGGCCCTCGCTCAGACCACCGCCGACGCTGTTCACGGCGTTGCCGGCGGAGGACACCAGAGTGCCAACGCCACCGCTCAACGAGGTATTGCCGGCAATGGGCAGCGCACCGATCACCTGGCCGAGATTGCTCACGCCGTCACCGACCCCGGACACAGTATTGCCCAATTGATCGACCACCTGGCCGGTGACCAGCGCGGTGGGTGTGGTACCACCGCCCGTGCCGCCGTCACCGCCACCAGGCGTGCTGCCGCCGCCAGTACCTCCACCACCGCCGCCGCCACCGGTACCGGCGCTGCCATCACCCGGGGACGTGGTGCCACCGCTACCGCCTCCACCACTGCCGCCCGTGCCATCGCCCCCGCCGCCACCGGCTCCGGCACCCGCGCCGCCGTCGGACGACGAACCATCGACCTCGCTGTGATGCCCGCCGCCGCCGCTGCTGCAACCGGCAAGGCCCAGACTCACGGCCATCGTCAGCGCCGTTGCCGCCTTGATCCACGCTTGAGTGTTCATGGAAGGACTCCCGCTGCTGCTGATTGTTTTTGCTCACAACAGCAGTGAAAGCGCATGGCGCCGAATCGGGTAGCTCACAACTTGGTGTTAGTACCTGTGGCAGGGGCAATGAGGGCGGGAAAACAAGAAGAATTTCAGTGGCTTGACGACGCGCGCAGGGATGTGCCACAAAAGGATTAGTCGTAACTCATTAGTACAAGCGGCAAGCCCTGCCAGTGTTGCCGGGCTTGCCGACCGGGGGCGTCAGAAGTCGAAGAACACTGTCTCCCCGTCGCCCTGGATACGAATGTCGAAGCGGTACGCGGTCTTGCCGTCCACTTCGCAGCGCCTGGCAATCAAGGTCTCGCGCCGCTGCGGCTGTTCGATCAGGTTCAGCACCGGGCACCTGGCGTTCGCCTCGGCTTCGTCATCGAAATACAGCCGGGTATGCAGGTGGATATTGATGCCCCGGGCAAACAGGCTGAGGTTGATGTGCGGCGCCATCGGCACGCCCGCGGCGTTGTTCACCACCCCCGGCTTGACCGTGTGCAGGGTCCACTCGCCGGCATCGAAGGTGGTCGCGGTGCGGCCAAAGCTGTTGAAGGCGTTCTCGAGGTGGTACTCGTCCTGATAGCGGCCCTCGGCGTCCGCCTGCCACACCTCCAGGAACGAGTCGCGCACCAGGTGGCCATTGCCGTCGTACACCTGGCCGATCAGCAATATGTGCTCGCCCGGTGCATCGGGCTGGGCCAGGCGGTTGCAGATTTCATGGTCACGGGTCGGGTTGCCGGCCGCTTCCAGGGCAAGGCCGATATGCACATAGGGGCCGGCGGTCTGCGAAGGGGTTTCCGGCAGCAGTTCGATAGGCATGACGGGGCTCCTCAGCGGTTTTCGAAGTGGGTCTGGCGCTGGCCGCGCAGGACGATGTCGAAGCGGTAGGCCAGGCAATCCATGGGGTTGGCGTGGCTCATGTCGAGCCTGGCGATCAGCCGCTCGACGGCATCCGGGTTGGCGATCGACTTGACGATCGGGCACAACGGGATCAGCGGGTCGCCCTCGAAGTACAACTGGGTGATCAGCTTGGTGGCGATCGACGGGCCGCTGATGGAGAAGTGGATATGCGCCGGACGCCAGTCGTTGGGGCCGTTGCGCCAGGGGTACGGGCCGGGCTTGATGGTGCGGAAGCTGTAGTAGCCGTCGCGGTCGGTCAGGCAGCGGCCGACACCGCCGAAGTTCGGGTCCAGCGGTGCCAGGTAGCGGTCGTTCTTGTGCCGGTAACGGCCACCGGCATTGGCCTGCCACATTTCCACCAGGGTGTTGGGCACCGGCTTGCCATACTGGTCGACCACCCGTCCGGCAACGATGATGCGCTCGCCAATGGGCAGGCCGCCCTGGTTGAAGTTGAGCAGCAGGTCATGGTCGTGCTCGCCGAAGCGCAGGTGGGAAAAGTCCGGGCCGGTGCTTTCGCTGATCGACTGCGGGATGCTGACCAGCGCCTGGCGCGGGGAGCGCGCCACCGAGGTCTTGTAGTCGGGGGTGAAGGCCTTGGGGTGCCAGTTGCGATCACGGATCACGAAGCGGCTGGTGTCCTGGGCGGGCATGCCGGTTTCCTCTCTTGGAATTATCGAACGCCTGGGCGTGGCAGGCGGACTTGCAGTTTCCGGCAGGTGCGACGGGATGAATATTGAATTCAGCGGTCCCAGGCATAACCATTTGGTTATGCGTCAGCGGTCGGGGATACACCTCGGTCTGCACTGAACTAATCTTGGACTTCATGTTTCAGCAACCGGAGAGCTCTACATGGAATGGCGAAAAGGCCGACGCAGCGACAACGTGGTCGATGCCCGCGGCGAAGGGGGTGGCGGCGGCATGCGCTTCGGCGGCGGCAAGGGCCTGGGGCTCGGCGCCATCCTGCTGATCGTCGGCATCGGCTGGCTTACCGGGCAGGACCCACTGCAGATCCTCGGCCAACTGGCCGGGCAGATGGAGCAGCAACAGACCGCCCCTGCCAACGTCGACGGCAAGGCACCGCCGGCCAACGACGAGCAGGCCGAATTCGTCGCCTCGATCCTCGGCGACACGGAGGACACCTGGAAGGCACTGTTCGCCCAGGCCGGCAAACAGTACCGCGACCCCAAGCTGGTGCTGTTCAGCGGCCAGGTCAACTCCGCCTGCGGCTTCGCCTCCTCGGCGGTCGGGCCGTTCTATTGCCCCGGCGACCAGCGCGTGTACCTGGACATGACCTTCTTCCGCGAAATGGAAACCCGCTTCAAGGCCGCCGGCGACTTCGCCCAGGCCTATGTGATCGCCCACGAGATCGGCCACCATGTGCAGACCCTGCTGGGCGTCTCGGCCAAAGTCGATGCGGCGCGCCGCAGTGGCCAGCGCATGGAGGGCGACAATGGCTTGCTGGTGCGCCAGGAGCTGCAGGCCGACTGCCTGGCCGGGGTCTGGGCCTACCAGGCGCAGAAGCGTCTGAACTGGCTGGAGCCGGGTGACGTCGAGGAGGCGTTGAACGCCGCCAACGCCATTGGCGACGACCGTTTGCAACAGCAGGGTCAGGGCCGCGTGGTGCCCGACTCGTTCACCCATGGCACCTCCCAGCAGCGCATGCGCTGGTTCAAGGCCGGGTTCTCCAGCGGCGACCTGAACCAGTGCGATACCTTCAGCGCGCGTAGCCTCTGAAATAGCGATCGGCGGTCAGCCGGCTCCTGCTGCGAGTCCGCTGACCCGCAATTGACAACATCAAAAACGTAAACGTATTCAACAAGTTACAAAATTGCTGAAAAAGCGTTTCAGCTTCTCCCAGCGTTGCCGATAAGTCCTACACAAATCTGCGGGCTATCTGACAACAACAACGCCCAACTTTTGAGATCAAGTGAGCGAAATCATTCTCTGGGAGAGCGTGCATGAACAGTTGGTTCGCCAATATCAGCGTCAACCTCAAACTCGGCCTGGGCTTCGGCCTGGTCCTGGTCCTGACCGGCCTGCTGGCCCTGACCGGCTGGAACAGCCTGGGCAGCCTTATCGACCGCAGCAACTGGATGAGCGACATCACCCAGCTCAACAGTGACCTGACCAACCTGCGCGTGGCCCGCCTGCAGTGGATGCTGACCAACGGCGACGACGCCTCGGCAGCCAACGTCCAGGCCAAGCTCGACGCCTTCGGCAGCCAGCAGCAGCACCTGGTCAACACCTTCAAGAGCCCCGAGAACCTCAAGCTGCTGCGCGAGCAGGGCCAGAGCATCAGCGAGTACCGGGTTTCGCTGGAGAAGATGCGCCAGGGCTACAAGACCACCCTCACCGCCCGCGACTCGATGAACCAGGCCGCAGCCCGCGCCAACGACGCCATCGAAGCGATCAGCGGCGCCGTGCTGTCCAGCAGCGAAAGCGATGCCAGCCGCCTGGCCCAATACCTGCTGATCAGCAAGGCCAAGCAGCAGCTGGTGCAGGTCCGCCTGGACGTGCGCAGCTACATCGCCGACTTGACCAGCGAAGCCGAGCAGGCCGCCCTGCGCCAGCTGGAAAACGCCCTCAGCGAAATCGACAGCCTCAAGCGCCAGCTGCCGGCCGAAGCCTCGCGCATCCAGCAGTTCGAAAGCGCCGTGCTGGCCTACCGTGATGCCGTGCGTCAGTTCCGCGACGCCACTGCCGCCATTGGCGTAGCCCGTGCCGAAATGACCGTGCAGGGCGCCGATATCGTCAAGCGCAGCGACGAGCTGTACAAGATCCAGATCGAGCGCCGTGACGACGAAAGCGTCCAGGCCCGCAGCCTGCAAACCACCGCAACCCTGCTGGCGCTGCTGGTAGGCGTGCTCGCCGCGTTCATCATCACCCGTCAGATCACCCGTCCGCTGCGCGAGACCATGGACGTGGTCAACCGCATCGCCAGCGGCGACCTCACCCAGCAACTGCGCGTCACCCGCCGCGACGAACTGGGCGCCCTGCAGCAAGGCATCGCACGCATGGGCACGACCCTGCGTGACCTGATCACCGGCATCCGCGACGGCGTCACCCAGATCGCCAGCGCCGCCGAAGAACTGTCGGCGGTGACCGAGCAGACCAGCGCCGGCGCCAACAGCCAGAAGGTCGAGACCGACCAGGTAGCCACCGCCATGCACGAGATGGCCGCCACCGTGCAGGAAGTCGCGCGCAACGCCGAACAAGCCTCCCACGCCGCGACCAACGCCGACGACGAAGCCCGTGTCGGCGACAAGGTAGTGGGTGAAGCGATCAGCCAGATCGAGCGCCTCGCCCACGAAGTGCACCGTTCCACCGAAGCCATGACCCTGCTGCAGCAGGAAAGCCAGAAGATCGGCAGCGTCATGGATGTGATCAAGTCGGTGGCCGAACAGACCAACCTGCTGGCGCTCAACGCCGCCATCGAGGCCGCCCGTGCCGGTGAGGCCGGGCGTGGTTTCGCCGTGGTCGCCGACGAGGTGCGTGGCCTGGCCCAGCGCACCCAGCAGTCCACCGAGGAAATCGAAGGCCTGATCGCCAGCCTGCAGCACGGCACCCAGCAGGTTGCCGAAGTGATGAACGGCAGCCGCAACCTGACCGACAGCAGCGTCGAGCTGGCGCGCAAGGCCGGTGGTTCGCTGGAAAGCATCACCCGCACGGTGTCGAACATCCAGTCGATGAACCAGCAGATCGCCGCCGCCGCCGAGCAGCAGAGCGCCGTGGCCGAAGAGATCAGCCGCAGCATCCTCAACGTGCGCGACGTGTCGGAGCAGACCGCCGCGGCCAGCGACGAGACCGCCGCTTCCAGCGTCGAGCTGGCGCGCCTGGGTGGCCACCTGCAGACCCTGGTCAGCCAGTTCCGCGTCTGATCCTGTAACGCATCGCGGGGCAAGCCCGCTCCCACAGATTCGTGGGAGCGGGCTTGCCCCGCGTTCATTTGCGCCTCGGGTTACTTGACGATCATCCCCACCCCGCGCCCACGCGGATCAGACGCCGTCTCCAGCTTCTCTCCGGTGACCCGGATCGCCTGGATGTCGCCCATCTCCCAGCCCTGGTCCTCCAGCACGTAGCCCATCTTCTTCAGGTCGTCAGCCACCTGCCCCTTGAGCGGCGCATAGCTGTCGAAGTAGATGGTGTCCTTGGGCAGCAACTGGTGATGCACGCGCTGCGCCGCCACGGCTTTCTCCAGCGGCATGCCGAAGTCGTACAGGTTGTTCATCACCTGGAAGATCGAGGTGAAGATCCGCGAACCGCCCGGGGTGCCCAGCACCAGCACCACCTTGCCGTCACGCGCCACCAGGCTCGGGCTCATCGACGAGAGCATGCGCTTGCCCGGCGCGATGGCATTGGCGTCGCCGCCGACCACGCCAAAGGCGTTGGCCGCGCCCGGCTTGGCGCTGAAGTCGTCCATCTCGTCGTTGAGCAGGAAGCCCGCGCCCTTGACCACCACGCCGCTGCCGTAGTCGAGGTTGAGGGTGTAGGTGTTGCTCACCGCGTTGCCCTGCTTGTCGACGATGGAGAAGTGGGTGGTCTGGTGCGGTTCCAGCCCCGGCTTGACCTGGTCGGTTGCGGAAATCGCGTTCGGGTTGACCTGGGCGGCACGCTTGGCCAGGTAATCCTTGGCCACCAGCTGGTCGACCGGAACCTTGGTGAAGGCCGGATCGCCGAGATAGTCGGCGCGGTCGGCGAACACGCGCTTCTCGATCTCGGCCAGCAGGTGGATGTACTTGGCGGAGTTGTGCTCGACGCCCTTGAAGTCCGCCGCGCGGTCTTCCTTGATCCCCAGCAGCTGGGCCAGGGCGACGCCGCCTGAGCTTGGCGGCGGCGCGGTGTAGACCACGTTGCCGCGCCAGTTGATGGCGATCGGGTCGCGCCACACGGCCTTGTAGTCCTTGAGGTCGTCCTTGCTGATCAGGCCCTTGTCGGCCTGCATCTGCGCCACCAGCAAGTCGGCGGTCTTGCCCTGGTAGAACTCGCTGACGCCCTTGTCGGCAATACGCTCGAGGGTCTGCGCCAGCTCCGGCTGCTTGAACAGCTCGCCGACTTTCATGCTGCCGAAGTAGTCGTTGAAGTTGGTCGCGGTCTTGAACAGGCCCTGGGCGTCATCACGGTACTGGTACTGCTTCTGGGCAATCTTGAAACCGTTGTGCGCATAGCCGATGGCCGGGGTCAGCAGCTCGCTCCACTTGAGCTTGCCGAACTTCTGGTGTGCCTCCCACAGCCCCATCACCGTGCCCGGCACACCGGCAGCGCGCACGCCGACCAGGCTGAGGTTCTCGATCACCTCGCCCTTGTCGTCCAGGTACATGGTCTTGGTCGCGGCCTTGGGCGCCACTTCGCGGTAGTCGAGGAAGTAGGGTTTGCCGTCGACGAACAGGGTCATGAAGCCACCGCCGCCGATGTTGCCGGCCTCGGGGTAGGTCACCGCCAGGGTGAAGGCGGTGGCGACGGCGGCGTCCACCGCGTTGCCGCCCTTCTTCAGGATGTCGGCGGCCACCTGTGCGCCATATTGATCAGGCGCGGCCACCGCGCCGCCTTCAAGCGTCACGGCAAAGGCGGAGGAGCAGCTCAGGATCGCGGCCCCGAGGGCCAGGGGCTGGAACATGACAATACGCATGCGCACTTCCTTGGTGTTGTTTTTGTTGATCAGTCATTAAGGCCGAAGCCCTGTCACTAAGCAAACACCCCGGTCGTTTCACGCCGCCGACGGGCAGACCCTGTCGCGTTCAGGCAACTCAGCAGGCATAGACCGCCAGCTTTTTCTGGATGAAATCGAGAAAGCACTGGATGCGCAGGGCCAGCTGGGTATTGCGGTAGTAGACCGCGTGGATCGGCTGGCGATAGCCATTGTTGTGCTCGGCGAGGATCACGTTCAGCCGACCGGCGCGGATGTCCTCGTGGGTCATGAAGTGCGACAGGCTGACCATGCCCTCGCCGGCGATGGCCAGCTGACGCAAGGTCTCGCCGCTCGAGGCGACCAGCTGCGGGCGGATCGCCCAGCGGTCGCCCTGGGCATGGCGCAGTGGCCACTGGTTGAGCGACTCGAGGGTGCTAAAGCCGAGCAGGCAATGGGCCTCGAGATCCTCGACCCGCTGCGGCGTGCCATGCCGGGCCAGGTAGTCGGGGCTGGCAAGCACCTGCACCGGGCTGCAGCCGAGCGAACGGGCATGCAGGCTGGAGTCGGCCAGTTCGCCGATGCGGATGGCCACGTCGGTGCTTTGCTCCAGCAGGTCGATGATCAGGTCGTCGGTGTTCAGTTCCAGCTCGATGCCAGGGTACTGCTGACGGAACTCGCCGATCCACGGCAGGATCGCGTGCAGCATGAACGGCGCGGCGGCGTTGATGCGCAGGCGCCCGGTCGGGGTCTGGCGGTTCAGCGAGAGGCGCTCTTCCATGTCGTCCATCTGCTCGAGGATCGCCCGGGCGCGCTGCAGGAAGAAGCGCCCTTCCTCGGTCAGGTCCATGCGCCGCGTGGTGCGGTTGACCAGCGTGGTGCCGAGCTTGCTTTCCAGGCGCGACAGGGTGCGGCTGACTGCGGAGGGCGTCTGGCCGATCTGCTCCGCGGCGGCGGAGATCGAGCCGCTGTCGATGACGGCGACAAATACCTGGAGTTCTTCGGATCGGGTTTTCACGCGGATGGCCTTGGCAGGTGGATGCCGTGATTCATAGCGGTTGGGCAGCAACCGCGCAAGGGGCCGCTACGCGCCCCTTTCGCCGGCTTGCCGGCGAGAGGCCCGTGCAGGAACAACAAGACAGTTGGAGCCGCGCTGTCATTGAGCCTTGCCAAACACCTGGTCCAGATGCTGCTCATAGGCCGCCAGCGCCGCTGGCACATCCGGCCGCTTCATCACATCGACGGCGAGGAAGGTCGGCAACCCGCTCATGCCGAGGAACTGGTTGGCCTTGTGGAACGGGAAGTACACCGCGTCCACGCCCTTGCCCTCGAAAAAATCGCTGGGGTCATCGAACGCCTGCTGCGGCGCGTTCCAGGTCAGCGACAGCATGTATTGCTTGCCCTGCACCAGGCCGCCGCTGCCGTACTTCTGCGAGGCGTCCGAACGGGTACGGCCATCGTTGGCGTACAGGCTGCCGTGGCCGGCGGTGAACACGTCGTCGATGTACTTCTTCACGGTCCAAGGCGCGCCCATCCACCAACCGGGCATCTGGTAGATCACTACATCCGCCCAGAGGAACTTCTCCACCTCGGCCTGGACGTCGTAGCCGCCGTCGATGAAGGTTTCCCGCACATCGAAACCGGCGCGGTCCAGATGGGCCAGTGCGGCATCGTGCAGGGTCTGGTTGAGACGGCCGTCGGAATGGGCGAAGCGTTTACCGCCGTTGAGCAGGAGAATCTTTTTCATGGGAGGGTCAGCCCTGTAAGTGAAGTTGCCGGCAGGTTAGGCAACCAGGCGGCGGGGAAACAGCCAGGGCAGGGCAAAATTCTTTTGCCTGTAAATCACGAATGGTAAGCATATTGTTGATTTAGAATTTGCTCACTCCCCTTACAGAGCGTTTTCCCATGACCGAGCAATACGCTTTCATTCTCAAAGCCAAGACCCGCCCGGAGCAGGCCGAGGCCTTCGAACAGCTGTTCCGTCCTTACGTGGAGCCGAGCCGCCAGGAACCGGGCTGTATCGAGTACCACATGCTGCGCGACAAGGCAGACCCGAGCCTGTTCGTGTTCTTCGAGGTGTGGGCCAGCAAGGACGCGCTGGACGAGCATTCGGCACTGCCACATATGCGTGCCTTCTTCGAAAAACGCATGGATTACCTGGAGCGCGATTTCGATATCCAGATGATCGACATGCTCAGCGCCTCTTCCGCTAGCCGTTGACCAGCAGGTGCCCGCCCAGCAGCGCAAGGCCGATGAAGAAGCAGCGCTTGAACAGCGCTGCGCTGATCCGTCCGCGCAGCCACTGGCCGGCGAACATGCCCAGCAAAGCCGGTGCCAACACCAGCAGTGAAGCCCCCAGGGCCTGGCCACCCAGGGCGTCCTGCCCGGCCAGGCCGACCGCCAGTGCAAGGGTCGAGACGGTGAACGACAGGCCCAGCGCCTGGACCAGCTCGTCGCGGCTCAGGCCCAGGCCCTGCAGGTAGGGCACCGCGGGCATGACGAACACGCCGGTGGCGGCCGTCACCACGCCCGTGAGCAACCCGCAGAGCGGCCCCAGCCAGGCCTCCCTGGCCGGTGCCACGC
Organism: Pseudomonas sp. PONIH3; assembly: GCF_002934345.1. Classification (NCBI taxonomy): domain Bacteria; kingdom Pseudomonadati; phylum Pseudomonadota; class Gammaproteobacteria; order Pseudomonadales; family Pseudomonadaceae; genus Pseudomonas; species Pseudomonas sp. PONIH3. The sequence goes on along the minus strand of NZ_CP026386.1, from coordinate 4,630,804 downwards.
GCAGCCCTGGGCCGACCAGGCCATAGAGGGCATAGACCAGCAAAGCGGCGCCCAGGCCATGGGCCGCCCACGGACCGCTGTCGATCCCCAGCCAGACGCTGCCCAGCAGGGTGCCGATGAAGATCATCGTCAGCATCCCGCCCAGGCGGCGCAGCAGCGCGAGCAGGTGGCCGCCCGCCGCCAGCTGCCAGAGGTTGGTCAAGGTCGATGGCACGATCAGCAGCGCCGCAGCCTGCGCCGGAGCCATAGCCAGGCCAAGCAATCCCATGGCGACGGTCGGCAACCCCAGGCCGATGACACCCTTGACCGCGCCGGCCAGGAAAAAGGTCAGGATCACCAGCAAAGACAGCGCCGGGCCGATGTTCTGATAAAACGCCAGGAAGGTATTCATGGCCACCATCCTGCCGTGCGGCAAGCGCGCTGAAAATCTGCCATATACTCAGGCAGACTCTTGCCAGGACAGAGGCAGATGCATTTCGACCTGATCGACCTCAAGCTGTTCCAGCACACCGTTGAAAGCGGCAACATCACCGCCGGCGCCCGGCGCAGCCACCTCTCGCTGCCGGCCGCCAGTGCGCGCATTCGCGCCATGGAGGCCTCGCTGGGCATTCCCCTGCTCGAACGCAACCGCCGCGGCGTGCTGCCCACGCCCGCCGGCCAGGCCTTGCTGCAGCATGCGCGGCTGATCGCGCAGCAGGTCGAGCGCCTGCAGTTCGACCTCGGGCAATACGCCCACGGCCTGCAAGGCCAGGTGCGCCTGCTGTGCAACACCGCGGCGCTGACCGAGTACCTGCCGGAGCTGCTGGCGAGCTACCTGGCCGAGCATCCGGGGGTGAGCGTGGATATCCAGGAACTGCCCAGCCTGCATATCGTCCAGGCGATCAGCCAGGGCATGGCGGACCTGGGTATCGTCTCGAATGCCGCGCCCTGCGCAACCCTGCAGACCCTACCGTTTCGCGACGATCCACTGGTGCTGGTGATGCCGCGCGAGCACCCGCTGGCGGCCAGCGACCGGGCAGACTTCAACGCCAGCCTTGCCCATGGGTATGTGGGGCTGGGTGCCGACAGCGCCCTGGCGCTGCATCTGGAGGAACAGGCCCTGCGTCTCGGCAAACGGATGCAGGTGCGCGTTCGCGCCGAAGGATTCGATGGGGTGATCAGGATGGTCGCAGGTGGCGCGGGGGTGGCCGTGGTCCCGTTGACCTCGGTGCGCCGCTGGGAGCACAGCTTGCCGCTGCGCTGGGTCGCCTTGCAGGAGGCCTGGGCGGAACGCAGCTTGTTGCTGTGCTCGCGGGATTTCAGTGCGTTGCCTGGCTACGCCGCCCTGCTTGTCGAGCGCTTGGGCAGCAGCGCCTGAAGGCTGCCGCCACAGGTGATCACCCGTAGCGGCACCTGTGCCAAAGGGCCGCATGGCGACCCGGGCACGATCAGGACGACAGGTACGAGGACCGGGTCAGCCCCAGGCGCAGCGCGTCGAGGTACTGGGTACGCTCGCGGGCGGTGATCCTGGCGCTGGCGACCTTGTCGCGGTAGTGGGTCATCAACTCCTCCGGCGACAGATGCACGTAGCGCAGCATGTCCTCGATGGTGTCGTGGGTCTCGATACCGGCGTGGTACACGCTGCCATCGGCGTTCTGGTAGATGTTCACCGAGTCGGTGTCACCGAACAGGTTGTGCATGTCGCCGAGGATCTCCTGGTAGGCGCCGACCAGGAACACGCCGAGCAGGTAGTCCTCACCTTCCTTGACCGCGTGCACCGGCATGCTGGTCTCGATGCTCTGCTCGTCGACGTACTGGTTGATCTTGCCGTCGGAGTCACAGGTCAGGTCCTGCAGCACGGCGCGGCGCAGCGGCTCTTCGTCCAGGCGGTGCAGCGGGATGATCGGCAGCACCTGGCCGATGGCCCAGGTGTCGGGCAGGCTCTGGAACACCGAGAAGTTGCAGATGTACTTGTCGGCCAGCTTGTCGTTGAGTTCGTCCAGCACCTGGCGGTGCGAGCGCTGACGAGCCTTGAGCGAGTTGTGCAGGCGCCGGCACACGGCGAAGTAGCACTGCTCGGCCAGGGCCTTCTCGGCCAGGGTCAGCTTGCCGTCGGCGTACTGCGCGGCCACGTCGCCCATGTAGTGGGTGGCGCGCCAGTAGGTCTCGGTGACCATCTCGATATCGGTCGGGCCGAGCAGGTCGGCCAGCCACTGCACGGTCTCGGGCAGGCTTTCCTTGTTTTCGATGGTCGGCACTTCGTCGTTGTGACTCTCGACGTCGGTTACCTGGATCACCAGCATGGCGTGGTGCGCGGTGAGCGAGCGGCCGCTCTCGGAGAAGATGTGCGGGTGCGGCAGGCCCTGCGCGTCGCAGAACTCCTTGAGCATCCCGACCACCACGCCGGCGTAGTCGTCCATGTCGTAGTTGATCGAGCTGGCGTTGCGCGAGTGGGTGCCGTCGTAGTCGACACCCAGGCCGCCGCCGACGTCGATGTGATCGACCGGCAGGCCCAGGGCGCGCAATTCGCCGTAGTAGCGGATGGCTTCCTTGAAGCCGTGCTGGTAGTCGGCCAGGTTGGCGATCTGCGAGCCCATGTGGAAGTGCAGCAGGCGGATGCCCTGGTCGAGCCCGGCGTCACGGAAACGCTGCACCACCGAGATCAGCTGGGCGGCAGACAGGCCGAACTTGGATTTCTCGCCGCCGGTGTCGGCCCACTTGCTCGACGCCAGCGACGACAGGCGCACGCGCAGGCCGACCTGTGGCTTGACCTTGAGCTCCGCGGCCTCCTCGATCACCAGGGCGACCTCGGACTCTTTCTCGATCACGATGAACACGTTGTGGCCAAGCTTCTGGCCCATCAGCGCCAGGCGGATGAACTCGCGGTCCTTGTAGCCGTTGCAGACGATGGTGCCGCCCTTCGGCGCCAGCGCCAGCACCGCCAGCAGCTCGGGCTTGGAGCCGGCTTCCAGGCCGATGGAGACGTTCTGGGTGGCGATGATGTTCTCGACCACCGCTTCCTGCTGGTTGACCTTGATCGGGTACAGGGCGGTGTACTGGCTCTGGTACTCGAGGCGGGCGATGTTGGCGTCGAAGGCGCCGGTCAGCTGGCGCACGCGGTCCTGCAGGATGTCGGGGAAACGCACCAGCAGCGGCAGCGACAGGCCGCTCTGGCGCAGTTCCTGGACCTGTTCGAAGAGGTCGATCGGCGCGCTGTCCGGGCCGTTGGGGCGCACTTCGACGCGCCCGGCGTCATTGATGGCGAAATAACCTGCGCCCCAATGGCGGATGCCATAAACACTGCGGCTGTCGGCCACGGTCCACTGGCTACCATCGTCTTTGCGTGTGCGTCGTACGGACATTCAAGTCCCCTGTATGAAAAGTCGAAACACTGCCCCACCTCGGGGCGCTGGCAGTGTAAATACTGAAAATGACGATTCTTCCGTGTCAGGCATAGACCCTGCCCACGGGAACGAGTTTAGAAAGCGCTGGGCAAAAAATCGCGCGGCTGCACTCAGCCGCCGGATTTCTTCGCCTTGAAACCCTGCTTGATCAGCTCGGCGAGCAACAGCTCGACGTGATCGCCCTGGATTTCAATGACCCCGTCCTTGAGCGCGCCGCCGGTGCCGCAACGACGCTTGAGCGTGCTGGCGAGCTCCTTGAGCGGTTCCAAGGCCAGGGGGACGCCCGTGATGGTGGTCACGGTCTTGCCGCCACGGCCTTTGCTTTCACGGCGCACGCGGGCAATGCCATCCCCCTCGGGGATGACCTGCTGCTTGCAGATACAGTCGTCCACCGGTTTGCTGCAGTCGGGACAGTGCCGACCGGCATCGGTGGAAAAGACGAGACCGCCCAGGGCGGAAAAGGAAGAAGCTTTCTTGGCCACTTTTGTTCCTCTGTGCCGAGGACAAAAAACTGGTCGGCGGGAGCCGACCGCGATGCCCCACTCTGGCAGGGGCGGCGCTACTGCCGCAAGGTTGTGCGGCAGCCCGAAAAGGGCGCGCAGTGTAACGATAAATCCGCCTGTTGCTAAGTACAGGATTGCGCCATTTTACGAAAGTTTTGCGACTTCATTGCGGGGCAGCCTGATAGCGCTGCAACGCCACCAGCGAGTCCGGGCAATACGGCAGCGTTGCACTTTCCGCCAGGGCCTGCTCGACACTGATGAACCGCGCCTCGCTGACCTCCTCGGGCTGCAGGCGCAACGCCCCATCCCACACCGCGGAAAACACGGCGCCCCACAGGCGGTTGCCCGGCTGCTCGAAGTAGAACGTCTCGTGGAAGCGCAGCTCGACGCCGCTCACTCCCAATTCCTCGGCCAGCTCCCGGGCCGCGGATTCGGCATAGGACTCCTGCACCCCGACCATTCCCCCCGCCGCCACATCCCAGTAGCCGGGATACAGCGCCTTGCTCAGGGTGCGCCGGTGCACGCACAAGTCGCCTGCGCTGTTGAACAGCAGGATGAAGGTGCAGCGCCCGATCAGGCCGCGCTCGCGCAATTCAGCCCGTGGCAGGGCGCCGAGCAGTTGGTCATGCTCATCGACCCAGGCCACCAGCTCGGCGTCGGAGGCCGCGCGGTGCGCGACCTCGGCAGGATTGACCGGCATCTCAGCCCTGGGACAGCAGTTGGCGCAGGTCGATGACCGCAGCGTTGGCCCGGGAGATGTAGTTGGCCATCACCAGCGAGTGGTTGGCCCACATGCCGAAACCACTGCCGTTGAGCACCATCGGGCTCCACAGCGCTTCCTGCGAGGCTTCCAGCTCGCGGATGATCTGCCGCACGCTGACCGTGGCGTTCTTCTTCGCCAGCACGTCGGCGAAGTCGACCTCGATGGCGCGCAGCAGGTGCGACAGCGCCCAGGCCTGGCCACGGGCTTCGTAGAACACGTTGTCGATCTGCAGCCATGGGGTCTCGACCACTTCCTCGTCGACCTGTGGCGCCTGGCCCGGGGCTACGGATTCGGTCTTCAGGGTGTTGTTGAGCTTGACCCGGCCAACACTGGCCGACAGGCGCTGCGACAGCGAGCCCAGGCGGGTGGCGACGTCGCCCAGCCAGTTGTTCAGGTTGTCGGCGCGGGTGTAGAAGATCGCGCCCTGGTCGCCCTTGGCCAGGCGCACCTGATAGCGGTTCAGCGACTTGATGCCCTCTTCGAACTCCGACTCGCTCGACGGCAGGATCCAGCTCTTGTTGTCGAAGTTGAAGCGCGGCTCGGCCTTGGCCAGGTCGGCGTCCTCGGTCGATTGCGACTGCGACCGGGCGAAGTCCTTGCGCAGGGCGCGGGACAGGTCACGCACCTGGACCAGCACGCCGTATTCCCAGCTCGGCATGTTGTCCATCCACAGCCCTGGGGGGAAACGGTCGTTGGAGATGTAGCCACCCGGCTTGTCGAGCAGGGTGCCGGCGACGGTCTTGAGGGTTTCGATGGTGGTGTAGCCGATCACCATCTGCTGGCCGTTGCGCTCGGCGGCGGCCTGGGCGTTCTGCTGCACCGGGAACAGCTCGGGCTCCTGGCTCCAGTACCAGCCCAGGCCGATGCACACCAGCAGGTAGAGGCCGATCAGGGTGCCCAGGGCACGGCTCCACAGGCCGCCAACATAGCTACGGGTAGCGGCGCCGCGGGTTTCGACCCGCTCGCGGGGCTCGGCCTTGGCCTCGCGGTTTTTCCAATCCAGCATGGCATTGTCCTTAATCAGTCACGAACGGTTCAGGGTTTGGACCACAGGCCTCGGCCAGGGTGCCACGACAAACCCAGGTGGCAGCACTATAAAGCAGACACCGCCATTCGTATAAGCGACCAACAGGTCAGCAACTGAATTACCGTCCCTTAACACTTTGTTGACCCGAGGCACTCGCTTGTCGGAAAAGCGGTGCTAGCATAGAGCCATCATTGAACCTGCGCCCTCCCACTCATAAGTAGTCAGGACATGACCCAGCCAGCCGAGCCGAGCCACGAACGCCTCAAGCAGCATTTTGCCCAGCGGGTGATCCACCAGGCCCGGCAGATCCTCGAAATCTGGCAGCGCCTGCAGCGTGGCGAGTGGTCCAGCGGCGACCTGGGCGAACTGTGCGAGGCCAACCTGCGCCTGCAGCGCTATGCCGAACGCTTCGAACAGCCCGAGCATGGCAGCCTGTCCACGGCCATCGGCCAGACCCTGCGCGCCATCGAAGCCAACAGCGCTCGCCTGAACTCGGAACTGATCAGCGAACTCAACCGCCTCATGCAGCGCCTGTCACGCACCGGCCTGCGCAAGGGCGACCAGCTCGACAACGTGCCTCTGCCGCCGCTGCGCAAACCGGTGTACATCGTGCTGCAGGACCACGACCGCGCCGAACGCCTGGCCCAGCAGCTGGAGTTCTTCGGCCTCAGCGTGCAGGCGCTGTGCAGCGCCGAGGCGTTCCAGGCGTCGATGAGCGAGCGCCTGCCGTCGGCGATCGTCATGGACGTCGACTTCACCGGCGCCGGCATCGGCCTGCAACTGGCGGCCCAGGCCCAGCAAGGCCTGGAACAACCGGTGCCGCTGCTGTTCTTCAGCCTGCATGAAACCGACACCCCGACCCGCCTGGCCGCGGTACGCGCTGGCGGCCAGGAGTTCCTCACCGGCACCCTGGACGCCTCCAGCCTGCTGGAGAAGCTCGAACTGCTGACCAGCGCCACCCAGTACGACCCGTTCCGCGTGCTGGTGATCGACGACTCCCGGGCCCAGGCCCTGCACACCGAGCGAACGCTCAACAGCGCCGGGATCATCACCCGCGTCCTCACCGAGCCGATCCGCACCATGAGCGAGCTGGCCGACTTCCAGCCCGACCTGATCATCCTCGACATGTACATGCCCGCGTGCACCGGCCCGGAGCTGGCCAAGGTGATCCGCCACAACGACCGCTACGTGAGCGTGCCGATCATCTACCTTTCGGCCGAGGACGACCTGGACAAGCAGCTCGACGCCATGAGCGAGGGCGGCGACGACTTCCTGACCAAGCCGATCCGCTCGCGGCACCTGGTGACCACCGTGCGCAACCGCGCCGCCCGCGCCCGCCACCTCAAGGCACGGATGGTGCGCGACAGCCTCACCGGGCTGTACAACCACACCCACATCCTGCAACTGCTCGAGGACTGCAGCTTCCGCGCCCGCCGCGAGGTGCAGCCCCTGAGCTTCGCCATGCTCGACATCGATCACTTCAAGAAAATCAACGACCGCCACGGCCACCCCATGGGCGACCGGGTGATCAAGAGCCTGGCGCTGTTCCTCAAGCAGCGGCTGCGCAAGACCGACTTCATTGGTCGCTACGGTGGCGAGGAATTCGCCATCGTCATGCCCAATACCGGACTGGAAGCGGCGCACAAGGTGCTCGACGAAATCCGTCGACGCTTTGCCGAGATCCATTACCCGGCCCAGCCCCACGACCTGCAATGCACCTTCAGCGCCGGGGTGGTGCAGCTGGACGAGCAGCTCGACGCGCTGACCATGGCCAGCGCCGCGGACGAGGCGCTGTACCGCGCCAAGCACGCCGGGCGCAACTGCGTGGTGCGGGTCGAGCCATAGCTTATCGCAGGGCACCATACCGGCATTGTGCCACTTTTTTATGGCGCCAACCCGTCGTCGTCATCACCTCGTCACAAAATCGCAATAACTTCAGGCCCGACTTCTCCACTCCCCCTCCGCAGGAAGTTCGCGGCTATGCGCCTGAAGTGGCTGACCAATTTCAACACCCTGTTGCTGGTGACCGTGTGTATTGCCCTGGGCGCGACCCTGTGGTGGTCGCAACGCGCCCTGGAACGTCCCTATCAACTGATGGAGCGCTACCTGGGCCTGTCCCAGCAGTTCCAGAACCATGCCGCGCGCAACATCCAGGCCTACCTGGGCAGCGGCGACGCCCTGCGCCACGCGGCGGCCATGGAGGCCAACACGCAATTGCAGGCAGCCCTGGCCGACTGGCCCGGGCCCCTGTCGGCCAAGCTGCGCCCGAGCCTGGACAGCCTGCAGGGCTTCACTGCCAACGAACTGCTCGCCGCCGGCAAGCTGGCCGGCGATCCCCAGGCCTTGCTGCTGCAAGCCGAACGGGAGCTGGGGGCAAACCTCGAACAACTGGCCGGCTATGCCCGTGACAGCGGCAACGCCGACGCCAGTCGTTACCTTACGCCGCTGCTGGAAGCCTCGCTTCACCTGGGGCGCCTGTCCCTGGCCCGCGACAAGCTGGTGAGCAGCGGCCGCGCCGAGCTGGCCGACGAAGTGGACCGCGAACTTCAGTTGATCGCCGCCCAGGCCCAGGCCATCGACGGCCTGCCGCTGCTGGGGGTGACCCGCGCCGCCGAATCCAATGCCGATGACTTTGCCGCGATGATGGGCCTGGAGTCGCAAGCCAGCGCCGAGCAGGAAGACGTCGCCGTGGGCCTGAAGCGCGAGCTGCACAGCCTGCTCAGCCGCTACCCTGCCGAACTGCAACGTACCCGCGAACAGATCGAGCGCCGCGCTACCCTGGCCGCCAGCACCGGTGAGCGCCTGGAGGCGGTGCAGCAGGCCATCGCCGGCCTCGAGCCCGAGGTGCGCGGCCTGCACGCCACCATCGCTGGCGAGGTACGGCTGATCCAGGGCCTGATGATCGGCCTGATCCTGCTGATCGCCCTGCTCATCGATACCCTGCAACGTCGCCTGGCACGCACCCTCACCAGCCTGGCGCCGGCGCTGTCGCGCTGGGCCGAGGGCGACTTCGCCCAAGCCATCGCCCTGGGCCGCACCAACCGCGAGCTGCACGATATCCAGGAATCGCTGAACCGCCTGCGCCAGTACCTGGTGGAGCTGGTCGGCACCATCCGTCACAACGCCGAACAGGTGGCCGGCAGCAGCCATGCCCTGGCCGGCATGAGCAGCGCCCTGCACGACGGCGCCGAACGCCAGGCCGGCGACACGGCGCAGATCCGCGACGCCCTGGGCGAGCTGGAGGCGACCATCCAGCAGGTGGCCGGCGATGCCAGCTCCGCCGCCGAGGCCAGCCGCGATGCCGGCCGGGCCGTGGAGCAGGGCCAGACGGTGATCGGCCAGAGCCTGTCCGGCCTGCGCGCGCTGGTCGACGAGGTGCAGGGCAACGCCCGGATGATCGAGCAACTGGCGCAAGAGTCGGCGACCATCGGTGGCGTGCTCACGGTGATCCGCGCGATTGCCGAGCAGACCAACCTGCTGGCGCTCAACGCCGCCATCGAAGCGGCCCGGGCCGGCGAGATGGGCCGTGGCTTCGCCGTGGTGGCCGACGAAGTGCGCTCGCTGGCGCAGCGCACCACTGGCGCCACCGGCGAGATCCAGGCGCTGATCGACCGCCTGCAGCAAGCCGCCCGCGATTCGGTGGACGGCATGCGCACCCAGCTGGAGCACGCCGAGGCCACGGCCAACCAGGCACAGTCGGCCGATGGTGCGCTGGAGGCGATCGTCAGCGCCATCCGCACCATTTCCGACACGGCGGTGCGCATTGCCGATGTGACCGCGCAGCAGACCGGGGCGGTGAGCGAGATTCGTGATCACAGCGAGCGGATTCACGAGCTGGGCGAGGACAACCTGCAGCGTATTGGCGAAGGGCGTGAGCAGGGCGAGCAGTTGCTCAAGCTGGGCGGTGAGTTGAACACGGCGGTGCGGGCGTTCCGGCTCTGAAAGCATCGCGGGGCTTGCCCCGCGATGGCCCATAGCCCTGCCAAGTCCGCTATCATGCCGCCACGTTCCACCTCGCGAGTCCGCCATGCGCCGCCTGTTTTTCCTGTTGTTCCTGCTGCTGGCCAGCCCTGCGTTCGCCACCGGCCTGCTCGACAACCGCCCCAGCGCCACCCTCGGCGCCGCGTCCAACAGCGCCGACTTCCTCCCGGTGCACGAAGCCTTCAAGCTCAGCCTGATCGAGACCGACACCCAGACCGTCAAGCTGCGCTTCGTCGCCACCGACGGCTATTACCTCTACCGCCACCGCTTCCAGTTCCGCACCGAGCCTGCGGACATCAAGCTCGGCGCGCCGAACATCCCCCAGGGCGAGGCCAAGCACGACGAGTTCTTCGGCGATGTCGAGGTGTACCACGGCGTGCTCGACATCGAACTGCCGCGCAACGACCCGCGCGCCTTCACCCTGCTGGTGGGTTACCAGGGCTGCGCCGATAAAGGCCTGTGCTACCCACCGGAAACCGCGCGCCTGAGCATCGACGGCCAGGGCGCCCCGCTGCCGGCAAGCGCCGAGCAGGGCTGGACCTGGAGGTCGCTGCTGCTGTTCTTCCTCGCTGGTGTCGGCCTGACCTTCACCCCGTGCGTGCTGCCGATGCTGCCGATCCTTTCCGGCGTGGTGCTGCGCGGCCAGGTCGGCGGCTTGCGTGGCCTGTCGCTGTCGCTGGCGTATGTGCTGCCGATGGCGGCGAGCTTCGCCGTGCTGGGTGCACTGATGGGCATGTTCGGCGCCGGCCTGAACCTGCAGGCGCGCCTGCAGTCGGCCTGGGTGCTGGTGCCGTTCGCCGCGTTCTTCGTGCTGTTCGCCCTGGCCATGTTCGGCCTGTTCGATCTCAAGCTGCCGCAGGCTTTGAGCAGCCGCCTGGACAGCCTCGCCCACCGCACCAAGGGTGGCTCGCTGCTGGGCGCGGCGGTGCTCGGTGTGCTGTCCAGCCTGCTGGTCTCGCCCTGCGTGTCGGCACCGCTGGCCGGTGCGCTGCTGTACATCAGCGCCAGCGGCGACGCGCTGGGCGGCGCCCTGAAACTGTTTGCCCTTGGCCTGGGCATGGGCGCGCCACTGTTGCTGGTCGCCACCGGTGGCGCCGCCTGGCTGCCCAAGAGCGGGCCGTGGATGAACACGGTGAAGAATGCCATCGGCGTGTTGCTGCTGGGCCTGGCCATCGGCCTGCTCAGTCGTGTGCTGCCGGGGCCCGTCACCCTGCTGCTGATCGGCCTGCTGGCCGCCGGCGTGGCGCTGTTCCTCGGCGCCCTGGAGTTCGTGGTGAAAACCCCGCGCCAGCGCCTGGCGCAACTGCTCGGCCTGGCGCTGCTGGTCTACGCCCTGGCCTGCTGGTATGGCGCCCTGAGCGGCCAGGGCGACCCACTGCGCCCACTGCCGCCACCCAGCGTGGCCGGCAGCCCCGCTGCGGCCAAGGCCGACGCCTGGCAGACCATCACCAGCCCCGCCGCCCTCGATGCGGCCCTGGCCGCGGCCAAGGCCGCCGGCCAGCCAGTGCTGCTCGACTGGTACGCCGACTGGTGCATCAGCTGCAAGGTGATCGAGCACGAGGTGCTCAACGCGCCGCAGGTCGAGACGCAACTCGGCGCCTTCCGCCTGCTGCGCTTCGACATCACCGAAAGCAATGCCGAACAGCGCGCCCTGCTCGACCGCTACCGCCTGTTCGGCCCGCCCGCGTTAATGTTCTTTGCGGCGAACGGCAGCGAAATGACCAGCGATCGGGTGATTGGCGAGATAAACGCCGGCGATTTTGCCCAGGTTCTGGCGCGCGTGCGCGGCCAACTCGGTCTATAACTTCCCGCAGCCTCTGAAAAATCCGCTGGCGAGTGACCAAAGTCAGTCATCCGGTCACATACTTTGCGTGAATCTCGGACATCGTGCTGGCTATTGCCGGGAACTGGACACTCAGCGCCTGTTGCGGCATAGTCGCCGCGCTATGTCGAATTGCCCTACAAAACCAAGGAATCGCAGATGGCAACCCTACTGGTGCTGCACGGCCCCAACCTGAACCTGCTCGGGACCCGCGAACCGGGGCACTACGGCGCCGCCACCCTGGCCCAGATAAATCAGGACCTGGAGCAGCGCGCCCGCGCCGCCGGCCACCATCTGCAATACCTGCAGAGCAATGCCGAGTACGAATTGATCGACCGCATCCACGCCGCGCGCAACGAAGGCGTGGACTTCATCCTGATCAATCCGGCCGCTTTCACCCACACCAGCGTCGCATTACGTGACGCATTGCTCGCGGTGAGCATCCCATTCATCGAAGTGCACCTTTCCAACGTGCACAAACGCGAGCCGTTCCGTCACCACTCCTACTTTTCGGATGTTGCCGTAGGGGTGATCTGCGGCCTCGGAGCCACCGGTTACCGGTTGGCCCTGGAGTCCGCGCTGGAACACCTGGCTGCCAACGCACAGCCCTGATGACACAAGGCCTTGGCCCTTTAGGGCCGAGGCTCATGAAGAAACGTTTTCGACACGTTTTAAAATACGTCCCCGACCGAACCTTGGGAGTTGCTGATTAATGGATATCCGTAAAGTCAAAAAGCTGATCGAACTGCTGGAAGAGTCCGGCATCGACGAACTGGAGATCAAGGAAGGCGAAGAGTCCGTTCGCATCAGCCGTCACAGCAAGACCCCGGCCGCCCAGCAGTTCTACGCACCCGCGCCAATGGCCGCCGCGCCTGCCGCAGCCCCGGTTGCCGCCGCTGCCGCCCCGGCCGCTGAAGCCGCTGCCGCCGCACCTGCCCTGAAAGGCACCGTGATCCGTTCGCCGATGGTCGGCACCTTCTACCGCAAGCCTTCGCCAACTTCGCCGAACTACGCAGAAGTCGGCCAGGCCGTGAAGAAGGGCGACACCCTGTGCATCGTCGAAGCCATGAAGATGATGAACCACATCGAATCCGATATCGGCGGTGTGATCGACGCCATCCTGGTAGAAGACGGCCAGCCGGTTGAGTTCGACCAGCCGCTGTTCACCATCGTTTGATTCGCGGAGAGCCAACGATGTCTGGGAAGCTCGAAAAAGTTCTGATCGCCAACCGCGGGGAAATTGCCCTGCGGATCCTGCGTGCCTGCAAAGAGCTGGGCATCAAGACCGTCGCCGTGCACTCCACGGCCGACCGTGAACTGATGCACCTGGGCCTGGCAGACGAATCGGTCTGCATCGGCCCTGCATCGTCCAAGGAATCCTACCTGCACATCCCGGCGATCATCGCCGCCGCCGAAGTGACAGGCGCCACCGCCATCCACCCGGGCTACGGCTTCCTCGCGGAAAACGCCGATTTCGCCGAGCAGGTGGAAAACTCCGGCTACATCTTCATCGGCCCGAAAGCCGACACCATCCGCCTGATGGGCGACAAGGTGTCGGCCAAGGAAGCGATGATCAAGTCGGGCGTGCCGACCGTGCCAGGCTCCGACGGCCCGCTGCCGGAAGATCCGGAAACCGCGCTGGCGATCGCCCGCGAGGTGGGTTACCCGGTGATCATCAAGGCCGCCGGTGGCGGTGGTGGTCGCGGCATGCGCGTGGTGCACAAGGAAGAAGACCTGATCGAATCGGCCAAGCTGACCCGCACCGAAGCCGGTGCCGCGTTCGGCAACCCGATGGTCTACCTGGAGAAGTTCCTGACCAACCCACGCCACGTGGAAGTGCAGGTCCTGTCCGACGGCCAGGGCAACGCCGTGCACCTGGGCGACCGTGACTGCTCGCTGCAGCGCCGTCACCAGAAGGTACTGGAAGAAGCTCCGGCCCCGGGCATCGACGAGAAGGCCCGCCAGGAAGTCTTCAAGCGTTGCGTCGACGCGTGCATCGAGATCGGCTACCGCGGTGCCGGTACCTTCGAGTTCCTGTACGAGAACGGCCGTTTCTACTTCATCGAGATGAACACCCGTGTTCAGGTGGAGCACCCGGTTTCGGAAATGGTCACCGGTATCGACATCGTCAAGGAGATGCTCAGCATCGCCGCTGGCAACAAGCTGTCGTTCCGCCAGGAAGACGTAGTGATCCGCGGCCACTCGCTGGAGTGCCGGATCAACGCCGAAGACCCGAAGAAGTTCATCCCGAGCCCAGGCAAGGTGAAGCACTTCCACGCCCCGGGCGGCAACGGCGTGCGCGTCGATTCGCACCTGTACAGCGGCTACTCGGTTCCGCCAAACTACGATTCGTTGATCGGCAAGCTGATCACCTACGGCAAGGACCGCGACGAAGCCATGGCGCGCATGCGCAATGCCCTGGACGAGATCGTCGTCGACGGCATCAAGACCAACATCCCGCTGCACCGCGACCTGGTGCGTGATGAAGGTTTCTGCAAAGGCGGCGTCAACATCCACTACCTCGAGCACAAACTGGCCAACCAGGAGTGATCGCGTTAGCGTGATGCAAGAGCCCCGGCCCCGTGCCGGGGCTTTTTATTTGCGCGTGCGAAAACCCTGGGAGCGAAATGCGTGGATGATCCATACACGCGGGAGCGGGCATGCCCCCGCGATACAAGGGCGGCAAACCCGATTGAACCCCGCCCAAACCCGCGCAGTCCATCGATCAGGCCCACTTTCCCGAGGCCTCACGAGGAGACTCCCATGAAAGGTACTGCGCTATCCGCCCTGTTCGCGGCCGCGACCCTGCTGGCCTCGCCTGTATTCGCCGCCGACGACTTGTGCGCCATGAACCTGCAGAAGATCGACGACAGCATGGCCACCGCCGGCGCCACCTCCGAAGGCCTGGACAAGGCCATCACCGAGCACGTGGACCAGGCCAAGGCCGCCCAGGCGAAAGGCGATACGAAGGAATGCATCGCCATCACCAGCAAGGTGCTCGAGCGCCTGGAAAAGACCGAGAAAGGCAGCGGCTCGGCCGGTGGCAGCGGCACCTAGGCCCTGCGCGCACGCGGGCGGCCGAACCTTCTGTCGACGTCGCCCGCGTAAGCGCGTATACTCGCCCTTGCGTGCTGAAAGGCACGTTCAGCTAGAGCTGAGTGTGGGGCCGATTAGGATTCGACGCCGGTAGCGAAACTCTAGGTGCATGCCGAGTTGGTAACAGAACTCGTAAATCCACTGTTGCAACTTTCTATAGTTGCCAATGACGACCACTACGGTGCTGCTCTCGCTGCTTAATTGCAGCTGACATGCACTCCTGGTACCTTCGGGTCCAGCAATCATCAGGGGATGCCTGTAAACCCGAAATGATTGTCATACAGAACAGGATCGTCGTGCAGCACGTTGGGGGCGAAGCGACTAAAACTTACCCAACTCATCCAAAGCACCCTGCCCGTCGGGCGGCTGCGGATTAAATCAGTAGACACGGCTAAGCATGTAGTACCGACAGCGGAGTACTGGCGGACGGGGGTTCAAATCCCCCCGGCTCCACCAAATCCGAAGAAGAAGACGCCCAGGGCGTCTTTTTTTGTGCCTGGGATTCAGGGCCTCAGCGGCAGCACGCCATCACCTTTCCCCCTCCTCCTTCATCGCCTCCAGCTTGGCGAACTGCTCGCTGGCCAGCCGGCTGATGATTCGGATCGCCTGATGAATGCCCGCTGTGTTGCGGAAGCTCAGTTGCGGGTTGTGCTCGCACTCCAGCACCTCGTCATGCTGGACCAGGGCCTCGCCTAGCAGCTCGAGAGTCCAGACGTAGCTTTGGAGGGTAGACAGGCGTTCACGGTCAGTCATGGGACACCTCCCGCTTGGCACGTTCGGCGAGGGACTGGCTGTTGATCGGGTAAAACATTGGGGATGGGCTGGCCGCACGGGTTGGGCGGCGGAGAGCGGATGCGAGGATCCTGCTCAGAATGCGAATAAGCATGCATGAGACTCCAAGTTTGCGATTTGGAGCTACCACGATCCTTCCTACGGGATTGGGTGGCAGCTGTGCATGGGGTAGGAATACCGGGAAACTTGGAACCCGGCCAGGCCGAAGCCTGCCCACACACAGCCGCCATGACATCGCAGCGGGCGCAAAAAAGGCGCCAGCCGTTGCAATGGGGCGCCTAGTGCGTGCGCCAAGTTTACCAGCAGGTTCCTACACCTGGTCGCGGATTTTGCTGCGACTTGGGGACTGTAGCCTTAGGCAGGATTGATTCGCAACAGCCAACGCGGAAGGAAATTTCCTAAAAACGAGAAAGCTAAAACCGCCATAACACTTCACTTCAGAACTCGCCTAAGGCGTCGTTCTTGTGCCTGCGCCGTTTTACCAGCTCAACGCCTCGCTTCAATGAGATGACGGGTCGAATGCGCGACAAAAGGCTCGCCCTGGCGCATCTGGCTATCCAAGGCCAGCAACTCAGCGCGGTACTTGTGCACAGAGAAATCCGGCACCCACCATAAGCATTTGCGAAGAATCCATACGACTGCGCCCACATCATGGAACAGCATCCGGCAGCGGGCTGTACGCAAGTCAGTCACCGTCAGCCCGGCTGCCTGCGCTGCTGCTACCTCATCCTGCGGCTCGCGCATTTGCCGTTCACGTGGCAACGGGCCCAGGAAATGCTCGATCAGCTCGAAAGCCGAGGCTGGTCCTACGTGCTGGGCGAAGTAATGGCCACCAGGGCGGAGGACGCGATGGATCTCGTGCCAGTCGGGATTCACCGGGTGGCGTGAGGTGACCAACTCGAACGAGGCGTCGGCGAATGGGAGCGCTGTGCCGGGGGTTACCTCGATGACTTCAACGCCGCGTGGCCCCAGGCGCTCTTGCGCCTTGCGGGCGTTGGGTGGCCAGGCTTCAGTTACGCACATGAGGGGCGGGAAGCGTGGGGCCTCGCCTAGCACCTCCCCGCCGCCGGTATCGAGATCCAGCGCGGCGCGTACGCCGTCCAGACGCTGTGCAAGGAGCTGGGCGTAGCCCCAAGGTGGGCGCTGCTCGGAGGCGCGCCCTGCCAGCCAGTCGAAGCCCCAGCCGGTTACATCTGCAGCACTGGCTTCGGCTAGCAGGTCGTCAAAGGAATTCATTTGATCGTCCAGGTTAACGTTCGCATGGGGGGCAGTATAAACGTGTGGGAGCGGCTTCCTGGGGCTTTGGGTTGCTCGGTGAGATCCGTTTGCCTGGACCAGCCCTATCGCGGGGCAAGCCCGCTCCCACGTTGTGTATTCCACAGCAGAGGTGGCGTTGCTTTTCGGGACGCGGAAAAGACAAAACCCCTACCTGCTCGCGCAGATAGGGGTTTTGCGAAATGAATCTTGACGATGACCTACTCTCACATGGGGAAACCCCACACTACCATCGGCGATGCATCGTTTCACTGCTGAGTTCGGGATGGGATCAGGTGGTTCCAATGCTCTATGGTCGTCAAGAAATTCGGTTGCCAGTACGTCCTTGCAGACATGCCAGCCAATTCGGATATGTGATCTTGTGGTTCGTCGCGAACTTTCGGTTCGTTTCGTCTTCACCACCGCAATCTGCGTGAGCAAATTGCTTGGGTGTTATATGGTCAAGCCTCACGGGCAATTAGTATTGGTTAGCTCAACGCCTCACAGCGCTTACACACCCAACCTATCAACGTCGTAGTCTTCGACGGCCCTTCAGGGAGCTCAAGGCTCCAGTGAGATCTCATCTTGAGGCAAGTTTCCCGCTTAGATGCTTTCAGCGGTTATCTCTTCCGAACATAGCTACCCGGCAATGCCACTGGCGTGACAACCGGAACACCAGAGGTTCGTCCACTCCGGTCCTCTCGTACTAGGAGCAGCCCCTCTCAAATCTCAAACGTCCACGGCAGATAGGGACCGAACTGTCTCACGACGTTCTAAACCCAGCTCGCGTACCACTTTAAATGGCGAACAGCCATACCCTTGGGACCGGCTTCAGCCCCAGGATGTGATGAGCCGACATCGAGGTGCCAAACACCGCCGTCGATATGAACTCTTGGGCGGTATCAGCCTGTTATCCCCGGAGTACCTTTTATCCGTTGAGCGATGGCCCTTCCATACAGAACCACCGGATCACTAAGACCTACTTTCGTACCTGCTCGACGTGTGTGTCTCGCAGTCAAGCGCGCTTTTGCCTTTATACTCTACGACCGATTTCCGACCGGTCTGAGCGCACCTTCGTACTCCTCCGTTACTCTTTGGGAGGAGACCGCCCCAGTCAAACTACCCACCATACACTGTCCTCGATCCGGATAACGGACCTGAGTTAGAACCTCAAGGTTGCCAGGGTGGTATTTCAAGGATGGCTCCATGAGAACTGGCGTCCCCACTTCAAAGCCTCCCACCTATCCTACACAAGCAAGCTCAAAGTCCAGTGCAAAGCTATAGTAAAGGTTCACGGGGTCTTTCCGTCTAGCCGCGGATACACTGCATCTTCACAGCGATTTCAATTTCACTGAGTCTCGGGTGGAGACAGCGCCGCCATCGTTACGCCATTCGTGCAGGTCGGAACTTACCCGACAAGGAATTTCGCTACCTTAGGACCGTTATAGTTACGGCCGCCGTTTACCGGGGCTTCGATCAAGAGCTTCGCTTGCGCTAACCCCATCAATTAACCTTCCGGCACCGGGCAGGCGTCACACCCTATACGTCCACTTTCGTGTTTGCAGAGTGCTGTGTTTTTAATAAACAGTCGCAGCGGCCTGGTATCTTCGACCGGCGTGGGCTTACGCAGCAAGTGCTTCACCCTCACCGGCGCACCTTCTCCCGAAGTTACGGTGCCATTTTGCCTAGTTCCTTCACCCGAGTTCTCTCAAGCGCCTTGGTATTCTCTACCTAACCACCTGTGTCGGTTTGGGGTACGGTTCCCAGTTATCTGAAGCTTAGGAGCTTTTCTTGGAAGCATGGCATCAACCACTTCGCGCTCTAATGAGCACTCGTCATCAGCTCTCGGCCTTGAGATCCCGGATTTGCCTAAGATCTCAGCCTACCACCTTAAACTTGGACAACCAACGCCAAGCTGGCCTAGCCTTCTCCGTCCCTCCATCGCAATAACTGGAAGTACAGGAATATTAACCTGTTTTCCATCGACTACGCTTTTCAGCCTCGCCTTAGGGACCGACTAACCCTGCGTCGATTAACGTTGCGCAGGAAACCTTGGTCTTTCGGCGTGCGAGTTTTTCACTCGCATTGTCGTTACTCATGTCAGCATTCGCACTTCTGATACCTCCAGCAAGCTTCTCAACTCACCTTCACAGGCTTACAGAACGCTCCTCTACCGCATCACCTAAAGGTGATACCCGTAGCTTCGGTGCATGGTTTGAGCCCCGTTACATCTTCCGCGCAGGCCGACTCGACTAGTGAGCTATTACGCTTTCTTTAAAGGGTGGCTGCTTCTAAGCCAACCTCCTAGCTGTCTAAGCCTTCCCACATCGTTTCCCACTTAACCATGACTTTGGGACCTTAGCTGACGGTCTGGGTTGTTTCCCTTTTCACGACGGACGTTAGCACCCGCCGTGTGTCTCCCATGCTCGGCACTTGTAGGTATTCGGAGTTTGCATCGGTTTGGTAAGTCGGGATGACCCCCTAGCCGAAACAGTGCTCTACCCCCTACAGTGATACATGAGGCGCTACCTAAATAGCTTTCGAGGAGA
The DNA here is from genome assembly GCF_002934345.1 of Pseudomonas sp. PONIH3. Taxonomy (NCBI): domain Bacteria; kingdom Pseudomonadati; phylum Pseudomonadota; class Gammaproteobacteria; order Pseudomonadales; family Pseudomonadaceae; genus Pseudomonas; species Pseudomonas sp. PONIH3. Next base: position 4,611,634 of record NZ_CP026386.1, on the reverse strand, counting down.
ACCAGCTATCTCCGAGCTTGATTAGCCTTTCACTCCGATCCACAGGTCATCCGCTAACTTTTCAACGGTAGTCGGTTCGGTCCTCCAGTCAGTGTTACCTAACCTTCAACCTGCCCATGGATAGATCGCCCGGTTTCGGGTCTATACCCAGCGACTAAAGCGCCCTATTAAGACTCGCTTTCGCTACGCCTCCCCTATTCGGTTAAGCTCGCCACTGAATATAAGTCGCTGACCCATTATACAAAAGGTACGCAGTCACCTAACAAAGTAGGCTCCCACTGCTTGTACGCATACGGTTTCAGGTTCTATTTCACTCCCCTCTCCGGGGTTCTTTTCGCCTTTCCCTCACGGTACTGGTTCACTATCGGTCAGTCAGTAGTATTTAGCCTTGGAGGATGGTCCCCCCATGTTCAGACAAAGTTTCTCGTGCTCCGTCCTACTCGATTTCACTGGCAAGAGATTTTCGTGTACGGGGCTATCACCCACTATGGCCGCACTTTCCAGAGCGTTCCACTAATCTCAAACCAGCTTAAGGGCTGGTCCCCGTTCGCTCGCCACTACTAAGGGAATCTCGGTTGATTTCTTTTCCTCAGGGTACTTAGATGTTTCAGTTCCCCTGGTTCGCCTCTTGCACCTATGTATTCAGTACAAGATAACCAGCTTGTGCTGGCTGGGTTCCCCCATTCAGAGATCTCTGGATCACAGTCTGTTTGCCGACTCCCCAAAGCTTATCGCAGGCTACCACGTCTTTCATCGCCTCTGACTGCCAAGGCATCCACCGTATGCGCTTCTTCACTTGACCATATAACCCCAAGCAATCTGGTTATACTGTGAAGACGACATTCGCCGAAAATTCGCACGTCGCTCTTTCGAGCAGAACTCACAAATTTTACCTTAGCCTGATCCACCAGCAGTGAAACTGGTGTTCAGTCTATTTCTATCACATATCCGAATTTTTAAAGAACGATCTGACAAAAGTCAGAAATCAACATTCATCACCGAATGTTCATTTCTAAGTTCTGAGCAGTGCTGCGAAACCTGAAAGAGTGGTGGAGCCAAGCGGGATCGAACCGCTGACCTCCTGCGTGCAAGGCAGGCGCTCTCCCAGCTGAGCTATGGCCCCATTTGACCAGCCGCACCAAGTAATTGGTAGGTCTGGGCAGATTTGAACTGCCGACCTCACCCTTATCAGGGGTGCGCTCTAACCAACTGAGCTACAGACCTATAACAGGGTCGCGTTACAGCATCGTCTTTACACAATGAATCAAGCAATTCGTGTGGGAGCTCATCAGCAGGCTGATGTCTTCGATTAAGGAGGTGATCCAGCCGCAGGTTCCCCTACGGCTACCTTGTTACGACTTCACCCCAGTCATGAATCACACCGTGGTAACCGTCCTCCCGAAGGTTAGACTAGCTACTTCTGGTGCAACCCACTCCCATGGTGTGACGGGCGGTGTGTACAAGGCCCGGGAACGTATTCACCGCAACATTCTGATTTGCGATTACTAGCGATTCCGACTTCACGCAGTCGAGTTGCAGACTGCGATCCGGACTACGATCGGTTTTGTGAGATTAGCTCCACCTCGCGGCTTGGCAACCCTCTGTACCGACCATTGTAGCACGTGTGTAGCCCA
>NZ_CP026386.1:3575000-4607500 GCF_002934345.1 Pseudomonas sp. PONIH3 | reverse complement strand
CTCGTCCGGCGCCAACCCCTGCCAGGTAGTCGCAGGCTGCTCCGCCACCAGGCTGATGCGCACGATCGACTTGATGCTCTTGAAGCCGTACTTCCATGGCACCACCAGGCGTAGCGGCGCGCCGTTCTGGTTGGGCAGTTCACGGCCATACATGCCCACCGCCAGGATCGCCAGCGGGTTCATCGCCTCATCCAGACGCAGCCCTTCCACATAGGGCCAGTCGATCAGGGCGAAGCCGGAGCGCTGCCCAGGCATGCGCTTGGGGTCTTCCAGGGTTTCGAAACGGATATAGCGCGCCTTGGAGGTTGGCTCGACCTGCTTGAGCACCTCGGCCAACGGGAAGCCCAGCCAGGGAATCACCATCGACCAGGCCTCCACGCAGCGCAGGCGATAGATGCGCTCCTCGAGCTGGTACGGTTTGACGAAGTCCTCCAGCGCATAACGCCCGGGCTTGGCCACTTCGCCATCCACCACCAGGCTCCACGGCTCGGTCTTCAGGCTGCCGGCATTGGCCGCCGGGTCGCCCTTGTCGGGCCCGAACTCATAGAAGTTGTTGTAGTGGGTCGCGTCCTTGAACGGCGTGATGGCTTCGCCGTTGACGGTGACCGCCTGCCAGCGCGTGGCGCCGAGCTTGTCGCTGAACCAGCGAGGCGCGCTGCCCGCCTCGACATCGGCATAGCGGGAAACCTCCGCCGCGGCGCCCAACCGAGGCAAGGCGCCCAGGGCTGCACCTGCAAGGCTGGCGCCCAGCAGCTTGCGACGGGAGAGGTAGAAACTTTCGGGGGTGATCTCGGACGACTTGCAGTCGCTGGATCGGGGAAGCTTGATGAGCATGGCGGCTCCACAGTACGGGTAACTGATGTACACGTAAGACTATGGAGCCGGCAGGTTATTCCGCGATTAAATCCTTGTCAGGATTTGCGACGGCGCGCCCGCAACAGGAACTGGATCGGCCCCGAAGCAGCATAGGCGAGGAAGATCAGCAGCAGGATGCGCGGCGGATCGCTGAACACCACGGCAAACACCAGCACCACGGCGAGGATCGCGACAAAGGGCACGCGGCCCTTGAGGTCGAGCTCCTTGAAGCTGTTGTACTTGATGTTGCTGACCATCAGCATGCCGGCGGCCGCCACCAGCAGCGCCACCAGGAACGACAGCTTGGAACCCTGGATGCCGTAGTCGCTGAACGCCCAGACGGTACCGGCCACCACGCCGGCCGCCGCCGGGCTGGCCAGGCCGATGAAGTAACGTTTGTCGGCGGTGCCGACCTGAGTATTGAAGCGCGCCAGGCGCAGGGCCGCGCCGGCCACATAGATGAAGGCGACCATCCAGCCGACCTTGCCCATGTCGCCCAGGGCCCAGCCGAACGCCAGCAGCGCCGGGGCCACGCCGAAGGCGACCATGTCCGACAGCGAGTCGTACTCAGCACCGAAGGCGCTTTGCGTATTGGTCATGCGCGCCACGCGGCCGTCGAGGCCGTCGAGGACCATGGCGACGAAGATGGCGATGGCGGCGAAGGCGAAGTACTTGCTCGCCTCGCGTGGATCACCCGCGCTCAGGGCGCTCTGCGCGCTCATCGAGCTGATGATGGAATAGAAGCCGGCGAACAGGTTCGCGGTGGTGAACAGGTTGGGCAGCAGATAGATACCGCGGTGACGCACCTTGCGCCCTTCGGCGTCGTGGCCTTCTTCAACGTGCTCATCGACAGGTAGCAGGCTTTCGGCGTCGGAGGGCTTGTTCGGCTCTTCGGGACGTTCGCTCATGAAAAGTACCTTGCAACAGGGTGGAATATGTTCGACATGGGCTCTGCAAAACGGTTCTGACAGCGAGCCACTGGTCGCTTTATACCAGAAGCTGACCGCGCAAACGAAAAAACGCGGCCGAAGCCGCGTTTTTCATTATCGACGCAAGACTCAGTTCTTGGTCTTGTCGACGATCTTGTTGGCCGAGATCCACGGCATCATCGAACGCAGCTGCTCGCCGATGATCTCGATGCCATGAGCGGCGTTGTTGCGGCGCTTGGCGGTCATCGAAGGATAGTTGGTGGCGCCTTCGCTGATGAACATCTTCGCGTACTCGCCGTCCTGGATGCGCTTCAGAGCGTTGCGCATGGCCTTGCGGGATTCTTCGTTGATGACTTCAGGGCCGGTGACGTACTCACCGTACTCGGCGTTGTTGGAGATCGAGTAGTTCATGTTGGCGATGCCGCCTTCGTACATGAGGTCAACGATCAGCTTCAGCTCGTGCAGGCACTCGAAGTAGGCCATTTCCGGGGCGTAGCCCGCTTCGACCAGGGTTTCGAAACCGGCCTTGACCAGCTCGACGGTACCGCCGCAGAGAACGGCCTGCTCACCGAACAGGTCGGTTTCGGTCTCGTCCTTGAAGGTGGTTTCGATGATGCCGGTACGGCCGCCACCGACGCCAGCGGCGTAGGACAGGGCGACATTCTTGGCGTTGCCCGAAGCGTCCTGGTAGATGGCGATCAGGTCAGGGATGCCGCCGCCTTTGACGAACTCGGAACGCACGGTGTGGCCCGGGGCCTTCGGCGCGATCATGATCACGTCGAGGTCGGCACGCGGCACGACCTGGTTGTAGTGGATCGAGAAGCCGTGGGAGAAGGCCAGGGTGGCGCCCTTCTTGATGTTCGGCTCGATCTCGTTCTTGTACAGCTGGCCCTGGAACTCGTCCGGGGTCAGGATCATGACCAGGTCGGCGGCAGCGACGGCGCTGGCCACGTCGGCCACTTTCAGGCCGTGGGCTTCAGCCTTGGCAACGGTGGCCGAACCTTTACGCAGACCGACGGTAACGTCCACACCGGAGTCCTTCAGGTTGCACGCCTGGGCGTGACCCTGGGAGCCGTAGCCGATGATGGCGACTTTCTTGCCCTGGATGATGGAGAGGTCGCAGTCTTTGTCGTAGAAAACTTTCATGAAAATACCCCTGGTTATATCTCGGCCCCTGCGGAGCCATCGCTATTTTTGAAGTTAGATGCTGAGCACTTTGTCGCCACGGGCAATGCCGGTGACGCCACTGCGCACGGTTTCGAGAATCGATGCGGTGCCGATGGCCTGGATGAAGCTGTCCAGTTTGTCGCTGGTGCCGCTCAGCTGCACGGTGTACACGCTGGCGGTCACGTCGACGATCTGGCCACGGAAGATATCCGTGGTGCGCTTGATCTCGGCGCGCTGGGCACCCGTGGCCTTGACCTTGACCAGCATCAGTTCGCGCTCGATGTGGGCGCTTTCCGACAGGTCGACAAGCTTGACCACTTCGACCAGCTTGTTGAGGTTCTTGGTGATCTGTTCGATCACTTCGTCATGGCCAACGGTGGTCAGCGTCAGACGCGACAGGGTCGGGTCTTCGGTCGGCGCCACGGTCAGGCTTTCAATGTTGTAGTTGCGCTGGGAGAACAAGCCGACCACGCGAGACAAGGCACCGGGTTCGTTTTCCAGCAGCAGGGAGATGATGTGCCGCATGTCAGGTACGCTCCGTCTTGCTCAGCCACATGTCACGCATCGAGCCGTCCTTGATCTGCATCGGATAGACGTGCTCGGTCCGGTCGACCGCGATGTCGATGAACACCAGGCGGTCCTTCATCGCGAAAGCCTCTTCCAGTTTCGGCTTGAGGTCTTTCAGGCTGGTGATGCGCATGCCCACATGGCCATAGGCCTCGGCCAGCTTGACGAAGTCCGGCAGCGACTCGACATAGGAATGCGAGTGGCGACCGTTGTAGGACATGTCCTGCCATTGGCGAACCATGCCCAGCACACCGTTGTTCAGGTTGACGATCTTCACCGGCAGGCCGTACTGCATGCAGGTGGACAGCTCCTGGATGTTCATCTGGATGCTGCCTTCACCGGTAACGCAGGCCACGTCCTGGTCGGGGAAGTTGAGCTTGATGCCCATGGCCGCCGGGAAACCGAAGCCCATGGTGCCCAGGCCACCGGAGTTGATCCAGCGGTTGGGTTTGTTGAAGCGATAGTACTGCGCCGCGAACATCTGGTGCTGGCCCACGTCGGAGGTGACGAAGGCATCGCCCTTGGTCACTTCGCACAGGGTCTCGATGACCTGTTGCGGCTTGATGATGTTGCCGTCGCCCTTGTCGTAGGGGAACAGCTCGCCGTCGCCACGCCATTCGTCGATCTGCTTCCACCAGGCATCGAGCGCCGCCTTGTCGGGCTGCTCGCCGATTTCCTTGAGGATGCCGAGCATTTCGCTCAACACGCTCTCGACCGGACCGACGATCGGCACGTCGGCCTTGATCATCTTCGAGATCGACGCCGGGTCGATGTCGATGTGGATGATCTTGGCGTTCGGGCAGAACTTGGCCGGGCCGTTGACCACGCGGTCGTCGAAACGCACACCGACAGCGAAGATCACGTCGGCGTTGTGCATGGCCAGGTTGGCGGTGTAGCTGCCGTGCATGCCGAGCATGCCGAGGAACTGGCGGTCGGTGCCTGGGAAGCCACCAAGGCCCATGAGGGTGTTGGTGACCGGCAGGTTCAACGACTTGGCGATTTCGGTCAGGGCTTCGGAGCCACCGCCGAGAATCACGCCGCCACCGGAGTAGACCACCGGGCGCTTGGCCGCGAGGAGCATTTCGGCTGCCTTGCGGATCTGCCCGGAATGGCCGCGCAGGGCCGGACTATAGGAACGCAGCTTGACCTTTTTCGGGTAGATGTACTCGAACTTCTCGGCCGGGTTGGTCATATCTTTTGGAATGTCGACCACGACCGGGCCGGGACGGCCGGACTGCGCCAGATAGAAGGCTTTTTTCAGGACTTCGGGGATTTCCGAGGCGTGCTTGACCATGAAGCTATGCTTCACGATCGGCCGGGAGATACCGATCATGTCGGTTTCCTGGAACGCATCGGTGCCGACCATGGTGCTGGGCACCTGGCCAGACAGGATGACCATCGGGATGGAATCCATGTAGGCGGTGGCAATGCCGGTGATGGCATTGGTCGCGCCTGGGCCGGAAGTCACCAGTACCACGCCGGCCTTGCCGGTGGCACGGGCGTAACCGTCCGCCATATGGGTGGCAGCCTGCTCGTGACGAACCAGGATGTGCTGGACTTCCGGTTCCTTGAACAAGGCATCGTAAACATGAAGGAGAGCACCGCCAGGGTACCCGTAGATGTGCTTAACGCCTTCGTCGCGCAAAAAGCGGACGACCATTTCAGCGCCGGATAAGAGCTCCACGTTGTTCACCTCTAAAACGCCAGAATACCGCCCTCACTGAGCGGGTCTTATTAGGTTTACTGCCAAGCAGAGCATGAGCGAACGTCAGCACTGACTGAGCAAGTATTGGGAATACCCTGGTGTGTTGCGGGCCTTCCCACCCAGCGCGAGGTAACGCGTTGCGGGGTGTTACAAGTCGGCGCGGGTGTGCGCCTCATGATCTGCTTAGCGGGTCTGCTTCTGGCAGTCCCTCTACAGCGGAATCTGGATTCTTGTGATTCGGCGCTCACAAGTCAAGAGAAATTATTGCCAATTTTTCTTCAAGATGAATTCTCACCACCACTAATGGCGCGAGCAGCAGCAGGAAAAATAAGATTTCCATAAAAAAGGGCCACAATCTGCGGCCCTTGAAGGAAAAACGGTAGAAATCAGGCGCAAGGCGCGATCAATTGGTCGAAAGTTGCGAGCAAACGCCGTAGCTCGCGGCTTTGTTCCGGGCGGTCGACGAACACCGTCTCGGCCATCACCAGGATGCCCGAGGCGTTGGGCAACGGATGCCTGTGCTCGAGGATCAGCTTCATGCGCGGCAGGAAGATCCACTGCAGCCACTGCTCGAAGCTCATGCGGTCCACCGCGAACGGCTCCACGCTGGCCAACGCCTCGGCACTGGGGGTGGCGTCGCTCCACCAGCCCTGGACCTTGAGCTCCTGCTCGATCAGCAGCAGTTGGTCGGCGATATCGAGAATGCGCTGTTCCATCACAGGTTGACCCGCGCCTTCTGCCGCGCCAGGGCCGCCCCTGCACTGTCACCCTGCTTTTCACGGGCCTGGGCGATGGTGTTCCACAGCTGGGCCTGCAGGTCTGGGCGACCGTTGGCGTAGGTCAGGGCACGGCGCGCCAGTTGCTCGGACTGCGCCGCATCGCCCTGGGACAGGCGCACCTGGGCCAGGCGGAACAGCACCTGCGGCTCACGCGGGGCAATGCGCTGGGCACGCTCCAGGCTCGACGCGGCGCCGTTGAAGTCGCCGCTACCCTGCTGCTGCTGGGCAGTGGTGAGCAAGGCCAGCACCGGGCCGTCGAGCTGCTCGTCGGCCGACAGGCCGCCACTGGAGGCGTTGCCACGCGGGATACCAGTCGGGGCACTGGTCACCGGCGCCGGGTTGCTCATCGAGGCGATGTCGAACGGTTCGTCGGCAATCGGGTTGGGATTGGTCGTGATCGGCCCGCTGCTGACCGGGCCCGGGGTGATCGGGCCGGTGCTGATCGGCGCAGGCCCGGTGCCTGCCGGGAACGACTGGATCGGCGCGCCGCCTGTCCCCTGCGGGATCATCACGGTGACGCCGGAGTCTTCCGGCAATGACTGGGCCTGGCTGCTGCCGCCGCTGGTCGGATAGGCCGACGTGCGGTTGGCCGAGACGCGCTCGCTGTTGGAGACCCGGGTGCTCGAATCGACCACCGGAATGTTGCCACGCGGGACGCTGGCACAGCCGTGCAGAACGGTCACTGCCGCCACGGCAGGAATCCACCACTTGTTCACTTCACACCCTCTTCAGAAGCTCGCGCTCAATTCATCCAGCCCTTGACCCAGTCCATCACCTGTTCGGCCGGGTTTTGCTCGCCGCCACAGGCGGCGCCTGCGGGCGGTTCACTGCCGCGAATATACGGCATCTGCACCGCTCCCGGACAGCTGCCGTCGGAACCCTGGCCGCTGTAAGGGTCGATCCAGGCCTGCACCACGTTGTCCGGCTGCGGCATGTCCAGCGGCAGCGGGTCGGCCTTCTTCATGAAGCTGGTCCACACCTGCAACGCGCCGGTGGCACCGGTGAACGGCGTCTTGCCGTTGTCGTCGCGGCCCAGCCAGACCACCGCCAGCAGGTCCTGGCTGAAACCGGAGAACCAGCTGTCGCGCGAGTCGTTGCTGGTGCCGGTCTTGCCAGCCAGGGTCAGCGAGCTCGGCAGCGTGCTGTACACCGAGCGCCCGGTACCTTCCCGCATCACCCGCTGCATGGCGTTCTGCACCAGGTAGATCGAGCCCGGGTCGAAGGTCTGCTGGATCTGGAACGGGTAGCGCTTGAGCGGCTCGCCTTCGGCGGTGAGCACGCTGCGGATGCCGCGCATCGGCGTATTGAAGCCGCCGTTGGCGATGGTCTGGTACATGGTCGCCACCTGCATCGGCGACATGCCGCCGGCGCCCAGCAGCATCGACGGGAACGCCTGCCAGTCGACCTGCACGCCGAGCCGGGCGATGGTCTTGATCACGTTGGGCACGCCCACTTCAAGGCCCAGCTTGGCGGTGGACAGGTTGTAGGAGTTGGCCAGGCCCTGGTACAGGTAGATGGTGCCATGGGGCCGGCGGTCGTAGTTCTGCGGCCGCCATACCTGGCCATCGGCGCCTTTGACCGAGAACGGCTCGTCCTGCACCCAGCTGGTGAGGGTGAACTTGCTCGGCTGTTCCAGCGCAGTCAGGTAGACCGCCGGCTTGACCAGCGAACCGATCGGCCGCACTGCATCGATGGCGCGGTTGAAACCGGCGAAGCCCGACTGGCGGCTGCCGATCAGCGCCTGCACCTCACCGGTTTCCGGGTTGGTGACGACCATCGCCGACTCGACTTCGTCGGCGCCCTTGCGCCCGGCCAGGCGTTTGAAGGTCTCGCTCATGGCGGTTTCGGCCTTCATCTGCAGGATCGGGTCGAAACTGGTGAAGATGCGCAGGCCTTCTTCGGTCAAGTCTTCGTCGCGGTAGTCCTGGCGCAGCTGACGCTTGACCAGATCGAGGAAGGCCGGGAACGAGCTGTCGGCCAGGCTGCCGCGCTTGGTCACGCCCAGGGGCATCTTCTTCGCCGCGTCGACCACGTCCTGAGTGGCCACGCCTTGCTCGGCGAGCAGGTCGAGCACCAGGTTGCGCCGCTGCAGGGCGCGCTCGGGGTGGCGGCGCGGGTTGTAGTATGACGGGCCCTTGACCATGCCCACCAGCAGGGCGATCTGGTGCAGCTTGAGCTCCTGCAGCGGCTGGCTGAAGAAGAACTGGCTGGCCAGACCGAAGCCGTGCACGGCGCGCTGGCCGTCCTGTCCGATGAACACTTCGTTCAGGTAGGCCTCGAGGATCTCGTGCTTGTCATAGTGCACTTCCAGGAGCAGCGACATCATCGCTTCGGTCAGCTTGCGGCTGAGACTGCGCTCGTTGGTGAGGAAGAAGTTCTTCACCAACTGCTGGGTCAGGGTACTGCCGCCCTGGCGCATGGCGCCGGACGAAGTGTTGACCCACACCGCGCGGGCGATGGACTTGGGCGACACACCGAAGTGGCTGTAGAAGTCGCGGTCCTCGGTGGCGATCAGGGTTTCCACCAGATACGGCGGCACCTGATCGATCTTGATCAGGATGCGGTCTTCGAGATTCTTCGGGTAGATGCCGCCGATCATCAGCGGCTCAAGGCGCACCACGTCGAGCTTGCCGCCATTTGCGCCGCTGAGGCCCGCGACATAATCGCCGGAGAAGCGCACGCGCACGAACTGCGCCGGTTCCATGCCCTCGTAGAACTGGAAGCCACGGGTATTTAGGTCGACGGTGTTGCCATTGACCGACGCCGCGCCCGGGCCGTTGGCCGCGCTTTCCCGACGGTAGCCGAGGGCATCGAGCTCGGTGAGGAAGTCGTTGCGGCTCAGTTTCTGGCCGACGAACAGCTCCAGCGGCCGGGCATACACCTTGGCCGGGATGGTCCAGCGCTTGCCGGAGAACTTCTCCTGGACAGTGGCGTCGAGGTAGACCGCGAAGCCGGCTATCAGTACCAGGCCGACCAGGCTGAGCTTGAGCGCCCAGCCCAGCCAGGCACGGGCGCGGCCGGTCGGGCGTTTTTTTGGGGTGCGGGAATTTCGGGTACGAGTCATGGCGGCGGATTATACGCACATTGGAAAAGGGAGGCAGGCGCCCCTCGGCGGTTTGCAGGGACGGCACCATTGACCATAATGTTCGATTCGAATTCCCTGACCCCCTTAAAGGATGATCCGTGAGCCAAGCCCTGATCAGCGCGCTGCAGAACCCCGCCCTCTATCCGCACCCGGTTGCGGGCTTCGAGCTCATCGAGACGCATATCTCCTGGGTCCTGCTCACCGGCGAGTTTGCCTACAAGATCAAGAAGCCGATGAACTTCGGCTTCCTCGACTTCACCGGCCTCGACCAGCGCGGGCATTTTTGCAACGAAGAGCTGCGCCTGAACCAGCGCCTGACCGAAGGTCTGTACCTGGAAGTGCTGCCGATCACCGGTAGCGTCGAAGCGCCGCAGATCGGCGGCGAAGGCCCGGCGATCGAGTACGCGCTGAAGATGCGCCAGTTCCCCCAGGGCCAGATGCTCAGCACCCTTCAGGCCAACGGCGAGCTGAATGCCGGGCATATCGACCAGATGGCGCGGCAGATCGCCGAGTTCCACCTGCAGGCGCCCAAGGTGCCGGTCGAGCACCCGCTGGGCACCCCGGACGCGGTCATGGCGCCGGTGGAACAGAACTTCGAACAGATCCGCCCGTTCCTCAGCGACAAGGCCGACCTGCAGCAGCTCGATGCACTGCAAGCCTGGGCCCAGGACAGCTTCAAGCGCCTGCACGGTCTGCTGGAAGCGCGCAAGGCCAATGGTTTCATTCGCGAATGCCACGGTGACATCCATCTGGGCAACGCCACCCTGATCGACGGCAAGGTGGTGATCTTCGACTGCATCGAGTTCAACGAACCCTTCCGCCTGACCGACGTCTACGCCGACGTCGGCTTCCTGGCCATGGACCTCGAGGACCGCGGCCTGAAGTGCCTGTCGCGGCGTTTCGTCAGCCAGTACCTGGAGCTCACCGGCGACTACCAGGGCCTGGAGTTGCTGAACTTCTACAAGGCCTACCGCGCACTGGTGCGGGCCAAGGTCGCGCTGTTCAGCATGCCGGCCGAGGCGGACGGCGTGCAGCGCGCCACCACCCTGCGTACCTACCGCAACTATGCCAACCTGGCCGAAAGCTACAGCGCCATCCCTTCGCGCCTGCTGGCCATCACCCAGGGCGTCTCGGCAGTGGGCAAGAGCCACGTGGCCATGCGCCTGGTCGAAGCCCTGGGCGCAGTCCGCGTGCGTTCGGACGTGGAGCGCAAGCGCCTGTTCGGCAAGCAATCGGTGGCCGATGCCGGTCATCTGGAGGCCGGCATCTACGACAAGCAGGCCAGCGTTGCCACCTACCAGCGTCTGCACGAACTTGCAGAGATCATCCTGCACGCCGGGTTCCCGGTGGTGCTCGACGCCACCTACCTCAAGCATGAGCAGCGCAAGGCCGCGGCCGAGGTCGCCAGCGAGACCGGCGTGCCGTTCCTGATCCTCGACTGCCAGGCCCCGGACGCAGTGATCGCCAGCTGGCTGGCGCAACGCCAGGCCGAGGCCATCGACCCGTCGGACGCCACCCTGGAGGTGGTCAAGGCGCAACAAGCGACACGCGATCCGCTCGATGCCGAGGAGCAAAAGCACAGCAAGCGGGTGAACACCCAGGAAAGCGCCAGCATGGACCAGTTGATCGAACAGATCCGCCAGCATTTCCCCGGTTTTTGAGCCATCAGGCGTGAAGCAGTCGACAGTTCACGCCTGAAGTCCGGCGCCTCTCCAGTGATGTCATTACAATATCATCACACCCCACGGAGGAGGCGCCGCCATGAATCAGCCCCGTCAGCTGGACAACGTCCTGTACTCGATGATCCGCGACGAGAAGATCGCGGCGTTCAACCGCGAGAAGCCCAGTGATGCGCCGATCGACTTTCGCGGCGGTGATTTCCGCGGCCTCGACCTGCGCGATCTGGATGTACGCGGCATCGACTTTGCCGACGCCTACTTCCGTGCCGCCGACCTGCGCGGGCTGGACCTGCGGGAAAACGGCCTGGAAGGGGCGAGCCTGGCCCATGCGCAGATCTCCGGGACGTATTTCCCGGCCGAGCTGAGCGCCGACGAGATCCTGATGTCGGTGAAGTTCGGGACACGGATGCGTTATCGCAGCCCACGCCAAGGGTAAGCGTCCGGCCTGCACAAGGCGGTGGCCACGAACCTTGTGGATCGGACACACTTGGGGGCGGGCTTGCCCCGCGATAGCGTCAGCCCCTGCTATCGCCATCGCCGGGCAAGCCCGCCCCAACGAAGCCCAAGGTCCCGCAACCGTATTGCATCCCGTCGGCGCCGATGGCAAAAGGCCGCGTAATCCATAACCCCCGCTACACTCCTCATTGACCTGCTCGCGATTTATCCCCACGACCCGTTCAGCCATCGCAAGGAGGCTCGATGAACGATGAATTGCAGCATCTGAAAAACCTTGGCAAAACCTCCGCGCAATGGCTGCATGCTGTCGGCATCCACAGTGCATCGGACCTGCGCCGGCTCGGCGCGGTGGGTGCCTATCAGGCTGTGAGAACGCGAGGTTTCCGGGCTTCGAAGGTGTTGTTGTATGCCATCGAGGGCGCCCTGCTAGACATGCACTGGAATGACCTGCCGGTCGAACGCAAACAGGCGTTGAACCAGCAGCTCGATGCCAAGTGCCAACCCCCATCCCAGAAGAACGAAAATTAATCTCGGAAAGGCATTGACTACGAAATGAGAATCGTTATGATTATCACAACTGGTCGCGAGACCGGTTGGGTAACCTGAATGCTCCCTGGTTCGGACGCTCAGATTATCTCCTCATCAGGCTAATCACGGTTATTGACCCGGCTTTTTGCCGGGTCTTTTTTTGCCTGCGATTCAGTGGCCCTTGCGCAGCTGGGCGCAGTAGTCCTGCTCCGGTGTCGCCGGGGTGTACCAGACGAAGTCAGCCATGGCCGGCTCGACCGTTTCCCCCACTTCCGCCAGCAACAGCACTTTGTCTTCAGACTTGGCGTCGAGGTCGGCCAGGTGCAGCGGCACGCCGAGATCCTTGCGCGCATGGTAGCTGCCGGTGAGCAACAGCGCCGGCTGCGGCGCGGCCAGCAAGCGCTCGGCGATGCGCCGGTCACGCTGCTGCTGCACCGCCAGCATCGCCGGTAGCTGGCTTTCCGGCAGCAGGTTGCAGTGGCCGGCACGCACCTGAGCCAGCAGCGCCTGCACCACTGCCGGCGCATTGGAGCGGTCGCCAGGTGGTGTCGCCGGCTGGCGATAGGCCTGGCGGATTTCATCGGGCGACAGGTTCGCCGCCAGTAGCGGGTATGGCTGGCCAAGGGCCTCGCGCACGATAGGCCCGTACAGCGTCCAATCCCAGCCAGGCTGCCAGGCCAGCGCCTTCGGCAGGTCGGCTGCAGGCGATGCCTTGCCCTTCTGCGCATCGACCAGCGCCTGCTGTTGCGGCTCGAGCATTTCCAGCAGCAGGCTGCCCTGCGCGCGGCGGCTCTCCAGGGCGCGCAGCAACCACAGCTGCAAGCGGTGGTGGTCGGGATTGTCGTGCTTTTCACCCACCAGCACCCGTGGCGCATTGGCCAGGCGCTGGACCAGTTGCCCGGGGCTCAATACCTGGCCGCTGGACAACTCGATGATCTGCCCCAGCTGGACGTTGTCGCGGCCTTCGGTACCCTGCCAGGCCGGCACTGGCGGCAGGCTCGCCTGGCAACCGCCGAGCGCCAGCGCCAAACAGATGGACAAGCCGGACAGCAAGGGATGGCGCATGGCGAATGCCTCCTAGCGAGTGATGATCAGCGGATGGCCGCGCTCCGGGTGAGGTTGTACCAGGACGTCGATGCCGAACACCGCCCGCAGCGCCGTCGGAGTCAGCACTTGTTGCGGTGTGCCCAGCGCATGGCCGCGGCCCTGCTCCAGCAAAAGAATATGGTCACAGTAGCGCGCCGCCAGGTTCAGGTCATGCAGGATCACCAGCACCGACGCGCCACGGTCGGCGAAACTGCGTACCGCCTGCAGCGTGGTGTGCTGATGCAGGGGGTCCAGCGCAGAAGTGGGTTCATCCAGCAACAGCGTGGTGCCGGGCTCGCCCGGCCACAGCTGGGCCAGCACCCGCGCCAGGTGCACGCGCTGGCGCTCCCCCCCGGACAGCGCCAGGTAGCTGCGCTCGACCAGGTGCTGAGCATCCGCCGCCGCCAGCGCCGCCTCGACGATTTCCCGGTCGCGCTGACGGCCGCTGGCATGGGGCAGGCGGCCGAGACCGACCACTTCCGCGACACTGAAGGCAAAGCCAAGGCTGGACGCCTGCGGCAGTACCGCCAGGCGCCGGGCACGCTCCTGGCCCGGCCAATCGTCCAGCCCGAGGCCCTCGAGGTGCACGCGCCCGGCAGTGGGCGCCAGTTCGCCACACAGCACGCCGAGCAGGCTGCTCTTGCCGGCGCCATTGGGCCCGAGCACACCTAGCACCTGCCCTGGCCGCAACGTGAGGTTGATGTCGTGCAGCACCTGGCTGCCACCACGTTTGAGAGACAGCCCTTGGACGTCGAGCATCAGTTGCGCACCTTCACCAGCAGGAACAGGAAGAATGGCGCCCCGATAAAGGCGGTGACGATGCCGATCGGCAACTCTGCCGGGGCCAGGGCCAGGCGCGCGACCAGGTCGGCGAACAGCAGCAAGGTACCGCCCGCCAGCAACGAAGCCGGCAGCAGCACCCGATGATCCGGCCCCGCCACCAGCCGCACCAGGTGCGGCACCACCAGGCCGATGAAGCCGATCAGGCCGGCCGCGGCGACCGCCGCCCCCACGCCGAGCGCGGTGCAGAACACCAGCTCGCGCTTGAGCTTTTCTACCTCGATACCCAGGTGCCGGGCCTCCGACTCGCCTAGCAGCAAGGCGTTGAGCGCCTGCGCCCGGCGCGGCAGCCACAAGGCCACGGCCGCCGCCACCAGCAGCAACGGCCACAGCCGCTCGTAGCTGGCGCCGTTGAGGCTGCCCAGGTTCCAGAAGGTCAAGGTGCGCAGGGTGGCGTCGTCGGCCAGGTAAGTGAACAGGCCCACCGCCGAGCCGCCCAGCGCGGTCATCGCGATACCGGCCAGGAGCATGGTCGCCACGTTGGTCTGGCCGTCGCGGCGCCCCAGGCGATAGACCATCGCTGTCACGCCCAGACCGCCGACGAAGGCACACAACGACAACAGATAAGGCGCGAACCAGTCAGGAATGCCGCCCAGCCAGCTGCCGCCGGCGATCGCCACCGCGGCCCCCAGGGCGGCGCCGCTGGCGACACCGACCAGCCCCGGATCGGCCAGCGGGTTGCGGAACAACCCCTGCATCGCCACGCCGGACAATGCCAGCACCGCGCCGACCGCCAGCCCCAGCAGGGTACGCGGCAGGCGGATCTGGCCGAGGATCATCTCGGCCTGCTCCAGGCCCTCGCCGCTGACCGGCAACCCGACCAGGCGCAGGCCGGCGCGCAGGGTATCGAACAGCGGCAGGCTGACCGGCCCCAGCGCCAGCGACAACCACACCGCCAGCAGGCACAGCAAGGCCAGGGTAATGAACAACGTACGTGGTCGAACCCGCGGCATCATGGATTGAGGTTGGCCTTGGCGGCGGGATAGAAGCTGGCGGCCAGCTCATGCAGGGTGGCCGGCAGGCGCGGGCCGAGGCCGCCGACCAGCAACGTCGGGTCGAGCGACAGCAGGCGCTTGTCGCGCACCGCACGGGACGTCGCCAGGGCCGGGTTTTCCTTGATCAGTGCCTGCAAGGCCTGTTCGCCACTGAGGGCCCGGTCGGAGAACACCACCACGTCCGGGTTAAGCGCGGCGAGGGCCTCCACCGAGAAGTTCTTGTAGCCCTGGTGGTCGGCAAGATTGCGCCCTCCCGCCTGACGCAGCACCCAGTCCCCGGCAGTGCCCTGCCCGGCGATCATCGGCTTGGCGCCGGCATGCCCGACCAGCAGCAACACGCCAGGCGCCTTCTGCCCGGCCTGGGCCTGCTCGACCTGTTTGTGCAACGCCTCCAGCTGCTGGCGGTAATCGGCAGCCAACGTCTTGGCCTTGTGCTCGTCGCCGAGCAATGCCCCCAAGTGCTTGAGATTCTCGTCAACCGCCCCCACTTCGGCCTTGCTGGAGAACAGCTCGACCCGCACCCCGGCCTTGCGGATCTGCGCCAGCACCGGCGGTGGCCCCATTTCCTCAGTGCCCACCAGCACGTCAGGGCGCAGGCTGAGGATGCCTTCGGCCGACAACTGGCGCTGGTAACCGATGCTGGGCAGCGCCTTGAGCGACTCGGGGTGCTGGCTGGTGGTGTCGACGCCGACCAGGCGCTGCTCACCGCCCAGGGCGCTGATCCACTCGCTCAAGGCACCACCGGCGCTCACCCAGCGCTGTGGCAGCTCGGCGGCCATGGTGTGGGTAGACAGGGCAAGACCGGCGCACAGGGCAATCAAGGCAGCGGGACGGCGCATCATCGGATTCCTTTGCAGAGGGCGGGCAGCACACCTTGTGGCGGGCGGCACAAGTGCGCACCATAGACAGCCTGGCGCGACGAATGCGGGCAATTTGATAATTATTCGCATTGAAGCGTCAAGCCATCCCTTTGTCACACGGCTTAACCGGAAGACTCCGCTGCGATGCATTTTCTCTGCGCCTCCAACGACCTCGCCGAGGGCCACAGCCGCGCCTTCAGCGTAGCCGGCATAGCGCTGTTCGGCGTGCGCCGCCAGGGCACGGTCCACCTCTATCGCAACCGCTGCCCGCACCGGGGCATCCCGCTGAACTGGGCGGCGGACAGCTTTCTCGATGACAGCGCGAGCCTGATCCAGTGCGCCCATCACGGGGCCCAGTTCCTGATAGAAAGCGGCGAATGCATTACTGGCCCCTGCGCGGGCGAATGGCTGGAAGCCCTGGACTGCCGGGAAGACAGCCAGGGCATCTGGCTTACGGATTGAGCAATACCGGCAGCGGCCGGTCGATGACCAGTTGCTGGGCATCCAGGCGCGTGCCGTAGGCCAGCACCTCGACCCCTTCCGCCACCGCGGCGCGCAGTGCCTGGGCGTAGGCGGCGTCGATCTCCTGGGCCGGGCGCACGGCCTCGATGCCGGTCAGGTTCACGCAATACAGCTGCACCGCACGGATGCCCTGGCGTGCCAGGGCGGCCAGCTCTCGCAGGTGTTTGGCCCCACGCTGGGTGACGGCGTCGGGGAACGCCGCCACGGGAGTATCGGGGTAACCGAGGGTCACGCTCTTGACCTCGACGTAGGCCTTGTCGCCATTGGCGAACTCCAGGTAGAAGTCGATACGGCTACGTTCCTCGCCATACGCCACTTCACGCTTGAGCGTGGTGAACCCGGTCAGCTCCGTGATCACTCCGGCCCGCAGCGCTTCCTCCACCACCGCATTGGCGCGCCCGGTATTGATGCAGGCCAGCCGCCCCTGGGGCGTTTCGCTGATCTCCCAGGTACCGGGCAGCTTGCGCTTGGGGTCGTTGGAGCGGCTGAACCACACCTGCCCGCCTTCGCGCATGCAATTGAGCATGGAGCCAGTGTTGGGGCAGTGAATGGTCAGCTGCTCGCCGGTGGCCAGTTCGATGTCGGCCAGGAAGCGTTTATAGCGGCGCAGCAGGCGCGCCTGCTCCAGTTGCGGAAACAGCATCCGTCAGCCCTGCCAGCTTTTCAGGCCACGGGCGATGCGCTGCACCGCCTCCTCCAGGCGCGGCAGACTCTGGGTGTAGGCAAAACGCACATGGTGGCCGGCCTGGTGACGACCGAAGTCCAGCCCCGGGGTGAATGCCAGGTGCTCGGTTTCGAGGAAGTGCCGGCAGAACGCGAAGGCATCGCCGCCGAACGCGCTGATATCGGCATACAGATAGAAGGCGCCTTGCGGCTCCACGGCGATACCGAAGCCCAACTCACGCAATGCCGGCAACAAGTAGTCGCGGCGGCGGGCGAACTCGGCGCGGCGCTCCTCGAGGATGGCCAGTGTTTGCGGCTCGAAGCAGGCCAGCGCGGCATGCTGGGCCATGCTCGGAGCACTGATGTAGAGGTTCTGCGCCAGCTTTTCCAGGTCCGCTACCGCCGACGGCGGCGCCACCAGCCAGCCCAGGCGCCAGCCGGTCATGCCGAAATATTTGGAAAAACTGTTCAGGACGAAGGCCTCATCGTCGACTTCCAGCACGCTCGGCGCATCCATGCCGTAGGTGAGGCCGTGATAGATCTCGTCCACCACCAGATGCCCATGGCGTTCGCGGGTAGCCTTGGAAAGGCTGGCCAACTCGTCGCGGTCGAGCACCGTGCCCGTCGGGTTGGCTGGCGACGCCACCAGGGCACCGACCGTGTCCTTGTCCCAGTAACGCTCGACCAGATCGGCGGTCAGCTGGTAATTGACCTCCGGCCCCACCGGCACCAGCTGCGCGCCGCCTTCCACCAGGCGCAGGAAGTGGCGGTTGCACGGGTAGCCCGGGTCGGCCAGCAGCCAGTGCTTGCCCGGATCGACCAGCAGGCTGCTGGCCAGCAGCAGCGCGCCGGAACCGCCCGGGGTGATGAGCACGCGCTCCGGGTCGAGGTCCACACCGTAGCGTTGGCCATAGAACCCGGCGATTGCCTCACGCAGTTGCGGCAAGCCGCGGGCAGCCGTGTAACGGGTGTGCCCGGCGGCCAAGGCAGCCTGGCCCGCGGCGACGATGGGCGCGGCGGTGGTGAAGTCCGGCTCGCCGATCTCGAGGTGGATCACGTCGTGGCCCGCAGCCTGCAGCTCGTTGGCACGCGCCAGCAGGGCCATCACGTGGAAGGGTTCGATGGCGCGACTGCGCGCACTGTGTGGCTGAGCCATGGGCCTTCTCTCAATTGGGTGTAAACTGGTGATTCTACCTGTGCACCGCAGCGAACGTGCCGCCCGCCCTGCTGTCAATAGCAGGCATAGGGCGGGGTAGCGCACCCCGGATCTATCTGGTAAGTTCGGCGGCTCGCAGTCGCAGGGCCGGCGGGTGCCGGCGATGGAAGCAAGCCTGCGCATTGGATCAGATGAGTGAGAGGCGGTCTATTCATGTCCACCGTAGAAAAGCAAAAAACCAGTCAGTCCATGTACGGTGTAGAGCCCTATAAAGAAACCAAGGGCGAAGAGTACATGGGGGAGCCCATGCGCAAGCACTTCACCAAGCTTCTGGGAGCATGGAAGCTTGAGTTGATGACGAGCGTGGACCAGACCGTGACGCACATGAAGGACGAGGCAGCCAACTTCCCAGACCCGGCTGACCGTGCCAGCCAGGAAGAAGAGTTCGCCCTGGAACTGCGCAACCGCGATCGTGAGCGCAAGCTGATCAAGAAAATCGACAAGACCCTGCAGAAGATTCAGGACGAAGAGTACGGCTGGTGCGACTCCTGTGGCATCGAGATCGGCCTGCGCCGCCTCGAAGCCCGCCCGACCGCCGACCTGTGCTTCGACTGCAAGGAAATTGCCGAGAAGAAGGAAAAGACTGTCGGTAAAGGCTGATTCCAGAACCTCGCAGACGGGGCGTACTGGTTGTGGAGGCGGGCTTGCCCGCTCCTGCAATCGGTACGCCCCGTCTTCATTTATATAGCTGTGCAATCCATGAACGACTCCCGCTACATCGGCCGCTTCGCCCCCACCCCCAGCGGCTTTCTGCACTTCGGCTCGCTGGTGGCCGCCCTCGCCTCCTGGCTAGACGCTCGCGCGGTCGATGGCCTCTGGTTGCTGCGCATGGAAGACACCGACCCGCCCCGGGAAATGCCCGGGGCACGCGATGCGATCCTGCAGACCTTGGAGCGCTACGGCCTGGAGTGGGACGGCGAGGTAGTGTTCCAGAGCCAGCGCCATGAGGCCTATGCCGCCGTGGTCGACCGTTTGTTCAGCATGGGCCTGGCCTATGCCTGCCCCTGTTCGCGCAAGCAACTGGAAGGGTACGACGGTATCTACCCAGGCTTTTGCCGTAACGCCGGGCATCCTCGGCAAGACGCGGCCATTCGCCTGCGCGTGCCGGAATTGATCTACCGCTTCACGGATCGCGTCCAGGGTACGTTCGAACAGCACCTCGGGCGCGAGGTGGGCGACTTCGTCATCCAGCGCCGCGACGGGCTCTACGCCTACCAGTTGGCAGTGGTGCTGGACGATGCCTGGCAGGGCGTCACCGACATCGTGCGCGGCGCCGACCTACTGGACAACACGCCCCGCCAGCTGTACCTGCAGGAGTTGCTGGGCTTCTCGCAGCCGCGTTACCTGCACATTCCATTGATCGTGCAGCCTGACGGGCACAAGCTGGGCAAGTCGTATCGATCGCCGCCGCTTGAGGCGGACCAGGCCACGCCCTTGCTGCTGCGAGCGTTGCGGGCATTGGGGCAGCAGATCGATCCGGCACTGACAGGAGCCAGTCCGGCCGAGGTTTTGGCGGTGGCACGCCAGCAGTGGCGGCCGGAGCACATTGCACGGCAGATGACCGTGCCCGAGGCTGATTTGCGCTGAGGCAGTAGCGGCCCTATCGCGGAGCAAGCCCGCGCCCACGATGCCTGGCTATGCGCAGGCTCGCGACAGGGCCAGAACAAGCAAAACCAGGCTCAAAAGCCCAACAAATTCAAACCCTTGGCTAACAGCCCCGATTCCCGCTAGCATCGCCCCAGCCATTTGCGCCAATAATAAGTCCAAACCGCAGCGCCCAACCCTTCGAGGCCAGCATGTACATCTATCGTTTGGTCCTGCTTCTGGTGGTGGGGATCTACCTGTTCTCCCCCGCCATCATGGACTGGTGGATCGAGCCGACCGGTGCCTGGTACCGCCCCTACCTGCTCTGGCTGATCCTCATCGTCGTCACCTTCATCCTGCAGAGCCAACGAGATGCCGATGAGCTTTAGCCTGACCCAGATGATCCTGATCAGCGCCGCCTACCTGCTGGTGCTGTTCAGCGTGGCCTGGATCAGCGAGCGCGGGCTGATCCCGCGGGCGATCATTCGCCACCCCCTGACCTACACCTTGTCGCTGGGCGTCTACGCCAGTGCCTGGGCCTTCTATGGCTCGGTCGGCCTGGCCTATCAATATGGCTACGGCTTCCTTGCCTGTTACCTGGGGGTGTCCGGGGCCTTCCTGCTGGCCCCGGTGCTGCTCTATCCGATCCTCAAGATCACCCGCACCTACCAGCTGTCGTCACTGGCCGACCTGCTGGCGTTTCGCTTTCGCAGCACCTGGGCCGGCGCGCTGACCACCATCTTCATGCTGATCGGCGTGCTGCCCCTGCTGGCCCTGCAGATCCAGGCGGTGGCCGACTCGATCAGCATCCTCACCGGCGAGCCGGTCAAGGCGCGGGTGGCGTTCGCCTTCTGCGTGCTGATCATCCTGTTCACCATCTTCTTCGGCTCACGCCATATCGCCACCCGCGAAAAACACGAAGGCCTGGTGTTCGCCATCGCCTTCGAATCGGTGATCAAGCTGTTGGCGCTGGGTGGTATCGGCCTTTATGCGCTGTACGGCGTGTTCGGTGGCCCGCATGGGCTGGAAGTCTGGCTGCTGCAGAACCAGACCGCCCTCGCCGCCTTGCACACGCCGCTGCAGGAAGGCCCCTGGCGCACCCTGCTGCTGGTGTTCTTCGCCTCGGCGATCGTCATGCCGCACATGTATCACATGGCCTTCACCGAAAACCTCAGCCCGCGCTCGCTGGTCAGCGCCAGCTGGGGCCTGCCGCTGTTCCTGCTGCTGATGAGCCTGGCGGTGCCGCTGGTGCTGTGGGCCGGCCTGCGCCTGGGCGCCAGCACCAACCCCGAGTACTTCACCCTGGGCCTGGGCATCGCCGCCAACAACGAAGCGCTGGCGCTGCTGGCCTATGTCGGTGGCTTGTCGGCCGCCAGCGGACTGATCATCGTCACCACCCTGGCGCTGTCGGGCATGGCGCTGAACCACCTGGTGCTGCCGCTGTACCAGCCGCCGGCCGAAGGCAACATCTACCGCTGGCTGAAGTGGACCCGCCGGGCGCTGATCGTCGCCATCATCACCGCCGGTTTCGTCTTCTACCTCACCCAGAACAACCACCAGAGCCTGGCCAACCTGGGCATCGTCGCCTTCGTCGCCACCTTGCAGTTCCTGCCCGGGGTGCTTTCGGTGCTGTACTGGCCGACCGCCAACCGACGAGGGTTCATCGCCGGCCTGCTGGCCGGCATGCTGGTGTGGATGGTGACCATGCTGCTGCCGCTGCTGGGCAACCTGCAGGGCTTCTACATCCCATTGCTGGACATGATCTACGTGCTGGACGACACCAGCTGGCACATGGCGGCCATCGCCTCGCTTGCGGCCAACGTCCTGCTGTTCACCCTGATCTCGCTGTTCACCAATGCCAGCAGCGAAGAGGTCAGCGCCGCCGAGGCCTGCGCGGTGGATAACGTGCGCCGCCCGCAACGCCGCGAACTGCACGCAGCCTCGCCCCAGGAGTTCGCCACCCAGCTGGCCAAGCCGCTGGGTGCCAAGGCTGCGCAAAAAGAGGTGGAGCAGGCCCTGCGCGACCTCTACCTGCCCTTCGACGAACGCCGCCCCTATGCGCTGCGGCGCCTGCGCGACCGCATCGAGGCCAACCTGTCCGGCCTGATGGGGCCGAGCGTGGCGCAGGACATGGTCGAGACCTTCCTGCCGTACAAGTCCGGCAACGAGAACTACGTCACCGAGGACATCCACTTCATCGAGAGCCGCCTCGAGGACTATCACTCGCGCCTGACCGGCCTTGCCGCCGAGCTCGACGCCCTGCGCCGCTACCACCGCCAGACCCTGCAGGAACTGCCCATGGGCGTGTGCTCGCTGGCCAAGGACCAGGAGATCCTGATGTGGAACAAGGCGATGGAGGAGCTCACCGGCATCGCCGCCAAGCATGTGGTCGGCTCGCGCCTGGTGACCATCGCCGAACCCTGGCGCGGCCTGCTGCAAGGCTTCATCAACGTGCCCGACGAACACCTGCACAAGCAGCGCCTGGTCCTCGATGGCCAGCCGCGCTGGCTGAACCTGCACAAGGCCGCCATCGACGAGCCGCTGGCCCCGGGCAACAGTGGCCTGGTGCTGCTGGTCGAGGACCTCACCGAGACCCAGGCACTGGAGGACAAGCTGGTGCACTCCGAGCGCCTGGCGAGCATCGGCCGCCTTGCCGCGGGCGTGGCCCACGAGATCGGCAACCCGATCACCGGCATCGCTTGCCTGGCGCAGAACCTGCGCGAGGAGCGCGAGGGCGACGGCGAGATCATTGAGCTGTCCAGCCAGATTCTTGAGCAGACCAAGCGCGTGTCGCGCATCGTCCAGTCGCTGATGAGTTTCGCCCACGCCGGCGGCAGCCAGCAGAACAGCGAAGAGCCGGTGTGCCTGGCCGAGGTGGCGCAGGATGCCATTGGTCTGCTGGCGTTGAACCGGCGCAATTTCGAAGTACAGTTCTTCAACCTCTGCGACCCGCAACACTGGGTCGAGGGCGACCCGCAACGCCTGGCCCAAGTGCTGATCAACCTGCTCTCCAACGCCCGCGACGCCTCGCCACCCGGCAGCGCCGTGCGCGTTCGCAGTGAAATCAACGAGCACACCGTCGACCTGGTGGTCGAGGACGAAGGCAGCGGTATTCCGAAAAGCATCATGGACCGCCTGTTCGAACCCTTCTTCACCACCAAGGACCCGGGCGAAGGAACCGGACTGGGGCTCGCTCTGGTCTATTCCATCGTGGAAGAGCATTATGGGCAAATCACCATCGACAGCCCGGCCGACATCGAGCGCCAACGTGGTACCCGGATCCGCGTGACCCTGCCCCGGCATGTCGTAGCGACGTCCCCTGAAATTCGAGACCGTCGAGAGAATTGAATCAATGCCGCACATTCTGATCGTCGAAGACGAAACCATCATCCGCTCGGCCCTGCGTCGCCTGCTCGAGCGGAACCAGTACCAGGTCAGCGAAGCCGGCTCGGTGCAGGAAGCCCAGGAACGCTTCAGCATTGCCACCTTCGACCTGATCGTCAGTGACCTGCGCCTGCCGGGTGCCCCGGGTACCGAGCTGATCAAGCTCGGCCAGGGCACGCCGGTACTGATCATGACCAGCTACGCCAGCCTGCGCTCGGCGGTGGACTCGATGAAAATGGGCGCGGTGGACTACATCGCCAAGCCCTTCGACCACGACGAGATGCTCCAGGCCGTGGCGCGTATCCTGCGCGACCGGGTGAACGCCCCGGCCTCGGCGCCGGCCGGCGAGCCCCGGGCCGCCAATGGCAAGGCCAGCGCGGAGAAGACCAGCCCCGCCGCCGCCAATGGCGAGATCGGCATCATTGGCTCCTGCCCGCCGATGCAGGACATGTTCGTGAAGATTCGCAAGGTCGCGCCAACCGACTCCAATGTGCTGATCCAGGGCGAATCCGGCACCGGCAAAGAGCTGGTCGCCCGCGCCCTGCACAACCTCTCGCGCCGGGCAAAGGCACCGATGATCTCGGTCAACTGCGCGGCGATCCCGGAAACCCTCATCGAGTCGGAACTGTTCGGCCACGAGAAGGGCGCCTTCACCGGCGCCAGCGCGGGCCGGGCGGGGCTGGTCGAAGCCGCCGATGGTGGCACCCTGTTCCTCGACGAGATCGGCGAGCTGCCGCTGGAAGCCCAGGCCCGCCTGCTGCGGGTGCTGCAGGAAGGCGAGATCCGCCGGGTGGGCTCGGTGCAATCGCAGAAGGTCGACGTGCGCCTGATCGCGGCCACCCACCGCGACCTGAAGAACCTGGCCAAGGCCGGGCAGTTCCGTGAAGACCTTTACTACCGCCTGCATGTGATCGCCCTGAAATTGCCGGCCCTGCGCGAGCGTGGCAGCGACGTCAACGAGATCGCCAATGCCTTCCTTGCCCGCCAGAGCGCACGGATCGGCCGCGACGACCTGCATTTCTCCCACGATGCCGAACAAGCCATTCGCCACTACAGCTGGCCGGGCAACGTGCGCGAGCTGGAAAACGCGGTGGAGCGCGCAGTGATTCTCAGCGAAAGCGCGGAAATTTCCGCCGACCTGCTGGGCATCGACATCGAGCTGAGCGACCTGGAAGACGACGACATGCTGGACAACCTGCCGGCGCTGGCCAGCAGCAACAGCGCCAGCCATGAGCCGACCGAGGACCTGTCGCTGGAGGATTACTTCCAGCACTTCGTGCTCGAGCACCAGGACCACATGACCGAAACCGAACTGGCCCGCAAGCTGGGCGTCAGCCGCAAATGCCTGTGGGAACGCCGCCAGCGCCTGGGCATCCCGCGGCGCAAGAGCAACGCCACCAGCGACAACTGATTCTGTGTAATCCGATCGCGGGGCAAGCCCGCTCCCACGCCAGTCTTGCCTGGTCCGTGGGAGCCGGGCTTGCCCCGCGGTTGTTTGGGGTAACACATCAGTTACCGCAAAAATCTGTTACCTACCCTGCCGGGCGTAACATCCCCCGAGGCGTAAGGTAACGAAATTTCTACATTTGCCCCGCGGCAAAAGCTGCCTGGAACGCTGAAAGCCCCGATTTCATTGGATCTTCAAAAGTTGGCACGGCACCTGCTATATCTCTGGCACAAGAACAATAACAAGCACTGCAACTCAGAATAAGAACAAGACGAAACGGCTCACGCACAATAAAAACAAGACGGCGGAGGCGCAGCTAACTGATTCTTTTGGAGAGGCGTTGTGTTTGGGGCTTGCCCCACGATCAGGCAGAGAACAACAAAAACTGCATTCAAAAGCAGCACCTGAACTGATTGGATCGACAGATCAGCATCAACTCGGCGACCAAAGCAATCCGTTTGCTCTTTACCCCCGGTTTGGGGGTCGTCCACAAGCTTCAAGATTTGTGGACAGGGCACTCAACAAAAACAAGAAGCCCAGCAGAAGAACAATAAGAGCACGCAACGACTTGATGGGGAGCTTCGGCTCCCCATGTCGTTTCTCCCCTTCGCATCACCCTTGCCACACCGCCTACACCATTCCCCCAGTAAATGCTAGAATCCCCGCCCATCATGCGGCCATTCTCCTATCCTTGGCCGATCATTCCTTCAAACAGTGCATCCCATGCTGAAGAAGCTGTTCCAGTCGTTCCGCCCGCCCGTTCGTGGCCAGCACCACAGGCGTACCACGCCTGAAGTGATCAACAAGAGCCAGCACTCGCTGCAGCGCAGCCAGTTCAGCCGCCATGCCGTGAGCATCGTCGAGCGCCTGCAGGCGGCCGGCTATCAGGCCTACCTGGTCGGTGGCTGCGTGCGCGACCTGCTGCTGGGCATCACGCCCAAGGACTTCGACGTCGCCACCAGCGCCACCCCCGAGCAGGTCCGCGCGGAGTTCCGCAACGCCCGTATCATCGGCCGGCGCTTCAAGCTGGTCCACGTGCATTTCGGCCGTGACATCATCGAGGTCGCCACCTTCCGTGCGCCCCACTCCGATGAAGACCAGTCCGATAGCCACCGTTCGTCGCACAATGCCAGCGGTCGCATCTTGCGCGACAACGTGTACGGCACGTTGGAAGAAGACGCGCAACGCCGCGACTTCACCATCAACGCCCTGTACTACGACCCGGTCAGCGAGCGCATCCTCGACTACGCCAACGGTGTCCACGACATCCGTAACCGGCTGCTGCGCCTGATCGGCGATCCGACCCACCGTTACCAGGAAGATCCGGTACGCATGCTGCGCGCCGTGCGCTTCGCCGCCAAGCTGGACTTCGGCATCGAGAAGCACACCGTGCAGCCGATCCGCGAGCTGGCGCCGATGCTGCGCGACATCCCACCCGCGCGCCTGTTCGAGGAAAGCCTCAAGCTTTTCCTCAACGGCCAGGGGGCGATCACCTTCGAGATGCTGGTCGACCTGCAATTGTTCGAGCCGTTGTTCCCGGCCAGCAGCCATGCCCTGGAAGAACGCCCGAGCTACACCCACAGCTTGATCAGCCAGGCATTGGCCAACACCGACCTGCGCGTCAAGCAGGGCAAGCCGGTGACGCCCGCCTTCCTGTTCGCCGCGCTGCTCTGGCCTGCCCTGCCAAGCCGCGTACTGTACCTGCAGAGCCAGGGCGTGCCGCCGATTCCGGCCATGAACGGCGCGGCCCACGACCTGATCGCCGAACAGTGCGCACGCATCGCCATCCCCAAGCGCTTCACCCTGCCGATCCGCGAGATCTGGGACATGCAGGAGCGCCTGCCACGGCGCAGCGGCAAGCGCGCCGACATGCTGCTGGACAACCCGCGTTTCCGCGCCGGCTACGACTTCCTGCTGCTGCGTGAAAGCGCCGGCGAGGAAACCGATGGGCTGGGCCAATGGTGGACCGACTACCAGGATGCCAACGACAGCCAGCGCCGCGACATGATCCGCGAGCTGGGCAACCGTGACGACGCCGCTGGCGCCGGTGCCGGCCCACGCAAGCGCAAGCGCAGTGGCGGCAAGCGCAAGCGTGACGACGAGCAGGCCTGGGACTGAGCATGACCACCCGTGCGTACATCGGCCTGGGCAGCAACCTGGATGAGCCCGCCGAGCAGCTGCGCAGCGCCCTGCAGGCGCTGGACCTGATCGCCGAGACCCGCCTGGCGGCGGCCTCGGCGCTCTACACCAGCGATTCGCTGCTGCCGGGCCAGCCACGCTACACCAACGCCGTGGCGGCCATCGACACGGCACTGGCACCGCTGGACCTGCTGGACGCCCTGCAGGCCATCGAGAACGACCAGGGCCGCGTACGCAAGGAACGCTGGGGCCCACGCACCCTCGACCTGGACATGCTGCTGTTCGGCGACCAGGTCATCGACGTACCACGCCTGAAAGTCCCGCACTACCATATGCAGGCCCGTCCCTTCGTGCTCTACCCGCTCGCCGAGCTGGTTCCCGAAAGCTTCTGCCTTGCCGACGGCCGCCCCCTCGCGCAATTGCTCGAGGGCTGCCCGTTCGTCGGCCTGGAACGCCTGTAAATCGGGCGTTTCAGACGGCGGTAACGCCAGTAACACCCACGCCGTAACAATGCGGTAACACGGCTGGTTGACTTCCCCCACCTCGCTCACGACTATAGGCGTCCCGCGGCGCCACTGTGCCGCTATCACCCATTTAGGCTCGGACGGATCTGTGCCCGAACATCACGACCGATGATGTGCCGCTCCGGAAGATGAATACACGCGTTGTACGCAGTTGTTGTTCACAGCGCCTGAACGAGGACTCCCCTACATGCCTGAAGTAACCCTGACTACCCTGCACGGCCTGAAGGCCAAGGGTGAAAAAATCACCATGCTGACCTGCTATGACGCGACCTTCGCCAAGGCAGCCAGCCAGGCCGGCGTGGAGGTGCTGCTGGTGGGCGACTCCCTGGGCATGGTCCTGCAGGGCCATGACAGCACCTTGCCCGTCACCAATCGCGACATGGCCTACCACACCGCCTGCGTCAAGCGCGGCAACGAGGGGTCGCTGATCCTCGCCGACCTGCCGTTCATGGCCCATGCCACCCCCGAGCAAGCCTTCGCCAACGCCGCCGAACTGATGCGTGCCGGCGCCCACATGCTCAAGATCGAAGGCGCCGCCTGGCTGGGCGAAACCATTCGCCTGCTGGCCGAACGCGGCGTGCCGGTGTGCGCGCACATGGGCCTGACCCCGCAGACGGTCAACGTGCTGGGCGGCTACAAGGTCCAGGGTCGCCAGGAAGCCCAGGCGCGTCAGATGCGCGCCGACGCCATCGCCCTGGAACAGTCCGGCGCGGCCATGCTGCTGCTCGAGTGTGTGCCCAGCGAGCTGGCCGCAGAAATCTCCCAGGCCGTGAGCATTCCGGTGATCGGCATCGGTGCCGGCAGCGCCACCGATGGCCAGGTGCTGGTGTTGCACGACATGCTCGGGCTGTCGTTGAGCGGCCGCGTGCCGAAGTTCGTGAAGAACTTCATGGTCGGCCAACCGGACATCCAGAGTGCCCTGGCCGCCTATGTCCGCGCGGTCAAGGACGTCAGCTTCCCCGGCAGCGAACATGGGTTCAGCGCATGAATACCGTCAAGACCGTCCGTGAGCTGCGCGCCGCCGTGGCCCGCGCCCGTGGCGAGGGCAAGCGCATCGCCTTCGTGCCGACCATGGGCAACCTGCACAGCGGCCACGCCGCCCTGGTGACCAAGGCCGCACAGCGCGCCGACTTCGTGGTCGCCAGCATCTTCGTCAACCCGTTGCAGTTCGGCGCCGGCGAAGACCTGGACAAGTATCCACGCACCCTCGCCGCCGACCAGGAGAAACTGCTCCAGGCCGGCTGCCACCTGCTGTTCGCCCCTACCGTCGAGGAGATGTACCCCGACGGCATGACCGTGCAGACCCGCGTCAGCGTGCCGCAACTGTCCGAAGGGCTGTGCGGCGCCAGCCGTCCTGGCCACTTCGAGGGCGTGGCGACCGTGGTCAGCAAGCTGTTCAACATGGTCCAGCCAGACCTGGCCGTGTTCGGCGAGAAGGATTTCCAGCAACTGGCGGTGATCCGCGCCATGGTCCGCGACCTGAACATGCCGATCCAGATCATCGGCGAGCCGACCGTGCGCGCCGAGGATGGCCTGGCGCTGTCCTCGCGCAATGGCTACCTGACGCCGGAGCAGCGTGCCGCCGCGCCGGCGCTGTACCGTGTGCTGGGCGGCATGGTCGAGGCCTTGCGCCGTGGCCAGCGCGACTACGCGGCGCTGATCGCCGAGGGCCAGGCGCAACTCGAAGCCGCCGGGTTCCGTAAGGATTACCTGGAAGTGCGCCACGCCGTCACCCTGCGCCCGGCGCAGGTCGATGACCGTGACCTGGTGGTGATCGCCGCAGCTTACCTGGGTAACACTCGGCTGATCGACAATCTTTATCTGCACCTGGAAGAGCAGACCGCCTGAGCTCGACGCGTGGGAGCGGCTCAACGCCGCCCCACGCGTACCTTGGGTATCAGGCCGGTGACAATTTTTAATCCGCGCCGCCCGCCTCCCCCCATTCCCGCCTTGGCGCCAATGCCTATAATGTCCAGCTTGCAACCGGCAATGACTGCCGCTGTCCAAGCCTGACCATGCAACAAGGAAACCACCCGCAATGGCGTATTACCGTACCCCCCACGATGTGACGGCGCTGCCCGCCTGGCAGGCGCTCCAGCAACACCGCGACGCCATGCAGGGCTTCAGCATGCGCGAAGCCTTCGCCGCCGACGGCAAGCGCTTCGACCAATTCTCCTTGAGCAGCTGCGGCCTGTTTCTCGACTACTCGAAGAACCTGATCACCGAGCAGACCCGAGACCTGCTGGTCAACCTGGCCAAGGAAGTCGACCTGGAAGCAGCCATCAAGTCGATGTTCAGCGGCGAGATCATCAACGCCTCCGAAGGCCGCCCGGTGCTGCACACCGCCCTGCGCCGCCCGGTCGGCGACAAGCTCAGCGTGAACGGCGTCAACGTGATGCCCGAAGTGCACAAGGTGCTCAACCAGATCACCGAACTGGTCGGGCGCATCCACGATGGCCTGTGGCGCGGCTACAGCGAGAAGCCGATCACCGACGTGGTCAACATCGGCATCGGCGGCTCGTTCCTGGGCCCGGAGCTGGTCTCCGAGGCTCTGCTGCCCTACGCCCAGCGCGGCGTGCGCTGCCACTACCTGGCGAACATCGACGGCAGCGAGTTCCATGAACTGTCGGCCAACCTGCGCGCCGAGACCACCCTGTTCATCGTGTCGTCGAAGTCGTTCAACACCCTCGAGACCCTGAAGAACGCCATGGCCGCGCGTACCTGGTACCTGGCCCAGGGCGGCTCGGAAGCCGAGCTGTACCGCCACTTCATCGCCGTGTCGAGCAACAAGGCTGCGGCCGTGGCCTTCGGCATCCGCGAAGAGAACATCTTCCCGATGTGGGACTGGGTGGGCGGGCGTTACTCGCTGTGGTCGGCCATCGGCCTGCCGATCGCCCTGGCCATCGGCACCGCCAACTTCAAGGAGCTGCTGTCCGGCGCCTACACCATGGACCAGCACTTCCAGACCGCGCCGTTCGAGAAGAACATGCCGGTGCTGCTGGCCTTGCTGGGCGTATGGTACGGCAACTTCTGGGGCGCCCGCAGCCACGCGATCCTGCCGTACGACCACTACCTGCGCAACATCACCAAGCACCTGCAGCAGCTGGACATGGAGTCCAACGGCAAGAGCGTGCTGACCGATGGCACGCCGGTGCAGACCGAAACCGGCCCGGTAATCTGGGGCGGCGTCGGCTGCAACGGCCAACACGCCTACCACCAACTGCTGCACCAGGGCACCCAGCTGATCCCGGCCGACTTCATCGTGCCGGTGGTGAGCTTCAACCCGGTGGCCGACCATCATCAGTGGCTGTACGCCAACTGCCTGTCGCAGAGCCAGGCACTGATGCTCGGCAAGACCCGCGAGGAAGCCGAGGCCGAACTGCGCGCCAAGGGCCTGAACCAGGACGACATCGCCAAGCTGGCGCCGCACAAGGTGATCCCAGGCAACCGCCCTAGCAACACCCTGGTGGTCGAGCGCATCAGCCCGCGCCGCCTTGGCGCGCTGGTGGCAATGTACGAGCACAAGGTGTTCGTGCAGAGCGTGGTCTGGGGCATCAACGCCTTCGACCAGTGGGGCGTGGAGCTGGGCAAGGAACTGGGCAAGGGCGTGTACCAGCGCCTGGTCGGGGCCCAGGAAGACAGCGCCGAGGATGGCTCGACCCAAGGACTGATCAACTACTTCCGCGGCCGTCACCGCGGCTGATCGCCCTGTAGCCGTCAATCGCGGGGCAAATCGCATCGGTGCGCCGATGCGGCTTGCCCCGCGATGCTTTCGGCCCGGGAACACCCCCACCTTCTACACTGTCCATCGAATAGCCGTTGCAGTCCCTCGCCCCTAACAAGAGCAGGACCACCCGCCATGTTCGATATCCGCGACTATCCCGAGGCACTGGCCGTCAGCCAGGCCGCCACACTCTCCGACGACGACTACCGCCGCCTCTATCGCCAGTCGGTGGACGACCCCGACACCTTCTGGACCGAGCAGGCCAAGCGCCTGGACTGGATCAAGCCCTGGTCGAGCGTGCAGCAATGCGACCTGAAGACCGGCACGGCGCGCTGGTTCGATGGCGCCCAGCTGAATGTCAGCCAGAACTGTATCGATCGCCACCTGGCCACGCGCGGCGAACAGACCGCGCTGCTCTGGGAGGGCGACGCCCCCAAGGACAGCAAGGCCATCAGCTACCGCGAGCTGCACCGCCAGGTGTGCCGGCTGGCCAATGCCCTGAAAGCCCGGGGTGTGAACAAAGGCGACCGGGTGTGCATCTACATGCCGATGATCCCCGAGGCCGCCTATGCGATGCTCGCCTGCACCCGCATCGGCGCCATTCACTCGGTGGTGTTTGGCGGCTTCTCCCCCGATGCCCTGCGCGACCGTATCCTCGACGCCGATTGCCGCACCGTGATCACTGCCGACGAAGGGGTGCGCGGCGGCAAGCGCATACCGCTCAAGCAGAATGTCGACAAGGCGCTGGCCAGCTGCCCGGCCGTCAGCAGTGTGCTCGTGGTCAAGCGCACCGGCGGCGACGTCAGCTGGAGCGAAGGCCGTGACCTTTGGTACCACGAGGCAACGGCAAAGGCCGGTGACGACTGCCCGCCCGAACCGATGAACGCCGAGGACCCGCTGTTCATCCTCTACACCTCCGGCAGCACCGGCAAACCCAAGGGCGTGCTGCACAGCACCGCCGGCTACCTGCTGCAGGCCACGATGACCTTCAGAGTGGTATTCGATTACCGCGACGGCGAAGTGTTCTGGTGCACCGCCGACGTCGGCTGGGTCACCGGCCACAGCTATATCGTCTATGGTCCGCTGGCCAACGGCGCGATCTCGCTGATGTTCGAAGGCGTGCCCAACTACCCCGACACCTCACGTTTCTGGGAGGTGGTGGACAAGCATAAGGTGAACATCTTCTACACCGCGCCCACCGCGTTGCGGGCCCTGATGCGTGAAGGCTCCGGCCCGCTGCAGGGCACCTCGCGCCAGAGCCTGCGCCTGCTCGGCAGCGTCGGCGAGCCGATCAACCCGGAGGCCTGGGAATGGTACTTCGAGGCGGTCGGGCAGAAACGCTGCCCCATCGTCGACACCTGGTGGCAGACCGAGACCGGCGGCATCATGCTCACGCCCCTTCCCGGCACACAAAGGCTCAAGCCCGGTTGCGCCACCCAACCGATGTTCGGCGTGCAGCCTGTGCTGCTGGATGAAAAGGGCAAGCTCATCGAGGGGCCAGGCGCCGGCCTGCTGGCGATCAGGGCCAGCTGGCCCGGGCAGATCCGCAGCGTCTACGGCGATCACCAGCGCATGGTCGACACCTACTTCAAGCCCATGCCCGGCTATTACTTCACCGGCGACGGCGCCCGCCGCGACGCCGATGGCGACTACTGGATCACCGGGCGCATCGACGACGTAATCAACGTCTCCGGCCACCGCATCGGCACCGCCGAGGTGGAGAGCGCGCTGGTGCTGCACGACAGCGTCGCCGAAGCCGCGGTGGTCGGTTATCCCCATGACCTCAAGGGCCAGGGCGTCTATGCCTTCGTCACCCCCATGAACGGTATAGAACCGGATGATGCGCTCAAGGCCGAACTGCTGGCCCTGGTCAGCAAGGAAATCGGCAGCTTCGCCAAGCCCGAGCTGATCCAGTGGGCGCCCGCCCTGCCCAAGACCCGCTCGGGCAAGATCATGCGGCGCATCCTGCGCAAGATCG
Organism: Pseudomonas sp. PONIH3; assembly: GCF_002934345.1. Lineage (NCBI taxonomy): Bacteria > Pseudomonadati > Pseudomonadota > Gammaproteobacteria > Pseudomonadales > Pseudomonadaceae > Pseudomonas > Pseudomonas sp. PONIH3. The sequence goes on along the minus strand of NZ_CP026386.1, from coordinate 4,574,788 downwards.
CCTGCAACGAGCTGGACAACCTGGGGGATACATCCACCCTCGCCGACCCCAGCGTGGTCCAGGGCCTGATCGACAAACGTCTCAACCAGTAGAACCCTTGGGGCGGCCGCCACCGCCGCCCCGATCATCCTTTACCGCATTGACATTATCGGTAAATCCCGATATTATCGCGCCATGGAACTGCTCGACATATTCAAGGCACTCTCGAACCGTACCCGTCTCGAGATCCTCAAAGGCCTGAAAGACCCGGTGAAACACTTTCCTCCCCAGGACGAAGGTGACGTTCATACCGTGGGCGTCTGTGTGAGCAGCATCCAGGAAGGCGTCGGGCTGTCGCAGTCGACGGTGTCCGACTACCTGGCCACCCTGCAGCGTGCAGGCCTGGTCGAAGTCCGGCGCATTGGCCAGTGGACCTATTACAAGCGTAACGAAGCAGCCATCAGCGCGCTCGCCGAGCTGATCGGGAGTGAGTTGTAGGTTTTACTTTTATCTCTATACATCGACTTTTCCCGATATCCCGTTTTATCGAACCCTTTTATCTAACCCAAGGAGGCAACAACTGCGGCACCTGGCAGGTGCCAAGGCATAGAACAGCAACTTCACTCTACTTTATACATCGATATTTCCCGATATCCCTTTTTATCGAAGCGAGGAAACACCATGAAAGCGTTGATACTGGATTCCTTTGGCGGCCCGGACGCATTCGCCTATCGCGATGTCGCCAAACCGGTGCCGCAGGCCGGACAGGTGCTGGTCCGGGTGCACACCACCTCCATCAACCCCCTGGATTACCAGGTTCGGCGTGGCGACTACCCCGACCTGGTGCCCCTCCCGGCCATTACCGGGCACGACGTTTCCGGCGTGGTCGAAGCCGTCGGGCCGGGTGTGACCGCGTTCAGGCCGGGCGACGAGGTGTGGTACACGCCGCAGATCTTCGACGGGGCGGGCAGCTATGCCGAGTACCACGTCGCCGCCGAAGACATCATCGGCCTGAAGCCGCCTTCGCTGAGCCACCTGGAGGCAGCCAGCCTGAGCCTGGTCGGCGGCACGGCCTGGGAGGCCCTGGTAGTGCGTGCGGCGCTCAGGGTGGGCGAGCGCATCTTGATTCACGGCGGCGCAGGTGGTGTCGGCCACGTGGCGATCCAGCTGGCCAAGGCCATGGGCGCAAGGGTGTTCACCACCGTGCGCGAGGCCAATGCCGAATTCGTGCGGCAAATGGGCGCGGACGTGGTCATCGACTATGAGCATCAGGATTATGTCGATGTCGTCCAGCGGGAAACCGGGGGCCAAGGCGTCGACGTGGTCTTCGACACCATCGGTGGCGATACCCTGGCACGCAGCCCGGACGTCCTGGCGCAACTGGGGCGCGTGGTGTCGATCGTGGACATCGCGCAACCGCAGAACCTGATCCAGGCTTGGGGCCGCAACGCGAGTTACCACTTCGTCTTCACCCGGCAGCACCGCGGCAAGCTCGACGAGTTGAGCGCGCTGGTCGAACGCGGGCAACTGAAGCCACACGTGGGCGCCGTCTACTCCCTCGCTGAGGTTCCCCTCGCCCATGCCCGGCTGCAAAGCGCCAACAATGGCCTGCAGGGGAAGATCGCCATTGCGGTCGTGCCCTTGGCCGACCCCGCCAGCGCTTGAAGCACCTGCCACCCTTTTCGACTTCAAGGACCGCCATGATCTACGAAATTGCCCTGCTTCCCATTCGTCCGACCCACGTCGATACCTTCGCGCACGTATTCGCCGAGGTCGCCCCGTTGCTCAGCCGAGCCAAGGGTCACGTCAGCCATATGCTCACGCAAGGGATCGAGAGCCCTCATCAGTTCAACCTGATCGTGCAATGGCAGACACTCGAGGACCACACGCCGGGTTTCGAGGCCAGTGAAGACCATGAGGTCTTCATGGCCCACCTGACACCATATTTTTCCGAGGAGCCCACGGTTTATCATGTACAGGGCGGCGCGTTCGAAACGCACGCGCCCACCAGCCCGGGCGGTGCCCGACTGGACGACAATCGCCCAACCCCCTAGACGGCCGCCATGGCGGCCAGCACAGGTCGCCATGGAAGCCTTGCGTCGCCGCATCGAAACCCAAGTCATGAGCCTCACCGGGCTGGCCCTCGGTCAGCTCGACCTGGAGTCGCCCAAGGGCGATCCCGGCCTGTTCGGCCCACAGAGCATCAGCTGGCAGGTACACGGCGACTTCCCCAGCATGCTGGTAGGCGGGATCAGCGCGCTGATGCTGCAACTGCTGCATCCGCTGGCCCTGGCCGGGGTCTGGGACCATTCGAACTTTCGCCAGGACCTGCTCGGCCGCCTGCGCCGCACCAGCCAGTTCATCTCCGGCACCACCTTCGGCTCGACCCGTGACGCCGAGTGGCTGATCGACAAGATCCGCACCATCCACCTCAAGGTGGTCGGCACCGCGGCCGATGGCCGCCCCTATGCCGCCAGCGACCCCGACCTGCTGACCTGGGTGCATGTGGCCGAAGTCAGCAGCTTCCTCGCCGCCCACCTGCGCTACCGCAATCCTGACCTGCCGCGTAGCGCGCAGGACGCCTACTACAACGAGATCGCCCTGATCGCCGAACGCCTTGGCGCGCGCGACGTACCCCGTTCCTGTGCCGAGGTGGATGCCTACCTGCGGCGCATGCGCCCGCAGTTGCAGTGCGATGCGCGTAGCCTCGAGGTGGTCGATATCCTGCTCAAGGCCCCGGCCCCCAGCCGCCTGGCCGAGCCGGTGGGCAAGCTGATGCTCAAGGCCGGCATCGACCTGCTGCCGGACTGGGCCAGCGCAATGCTCGGCCTGCACCAGGGCGCGGTCGAGCGGCGCATGATACGCCTGGGCCTGAGCAATACCGCGCCGGTGCTGCGCTGGGCCATGCGCAATGGCTCGGCGCAGCGCGCCAGGCGGCGCATGGGCGTCGAATGAGGTATTTTGGTCCGTTCATCGGAACCGATTTAACGTGCCATACTCCAAGCACTCCAGCCTGATACAGACGAAGCGACACATGCCCAAAGGATTGACCCGCGCCCTCGGCGCACTCGTGGCCCTCGTGGCCCTGTACAGCCTGCTCGGCTTTTTCATTCTCCCCGGCATCGCCCTGCGCATCGCCAACCAGCAACTGGCGCAGTACGCCACGGTGCCGGCGCATCTGCAGCGCATCGAACTCAATCCGTTCAGCCTTGAACTGACCCTGTGGGGCCTGCAGATCGGCGAGCCCGGCAAGGAGCAGGTCGGCTTCGAGCGTCTCTACGCCAACCTGTCCCTCGACAGCCTGTGGACCAAGGCCCTGCGCCTCGACGCGGTGGAGCTGGACAAGCCGCGTACCGAGTTGCTGTTCGCCAAGGACGGCAGCCTCAACCTGGCCCAGCTGTTCAAGCTTCCGCCCAGCGAGCCCAAGGCCGAGGAACCGCCAAGCGACCCGTTCCCGCTGCGCATTGCCAGCATCAAGCTGAGCGAGGGTTACCTGCACTTCCAGGACCTGCGCCCGAGCGAGCCGATCGAGTTTCTCTACGACTCGATGAACCTGGAGCTGAATAACCTCAGCACCCTCCCCGACGACAACGCCGACATGACCCTGGTGGCCAACGGCCCGGCGGGTGGGCGTATCGACTGGAGCGGCACGCTCAGCCTGACGCCGATCGCTTCCGAGGGCACGCTGAAAGTCACCGACGGCAAGATGAAGCTGTTCTGGCCTTACGTGCGCGACGCCGTGCCGCTGGTGCTGGAAGACGGCATGGTCAGCCTCGACACCCACTACAAGCTCAACCTTTCCAAGGAAACCGAGCTGCTGCTCGACAACACCTCGGTGCGGGTCGCACCCTTCGCCATCAAGGCACCGGATGGCCGCCCACTGGCGCGCCTGGCCAGCCTGGAGGTCAGTGAAACCTCCATCGACCTGGCCAAGCAGTTGGTCACCGTCGGCAAGATCCGCAGCGACAAGCTGGAAACCTGGGCAGCCCTGGAGAAGGACGGCCAGCTCGACTGGCAGAAGCTGTTCGCCAGCCAGCCGGCCAAGGCCACGCCAAAGGAAAAGGCCGAGCCCGCCGCCGCCGAACCCACCCCGGAAGAACAGGCTGCCAAAGAGCCGAGCAAGCCCTGGCAGGTCCTGCTCAAGGACGTGCAGGCGCGCAACTACATGGTCCATCTGGCCGATCGCAGCCAGAAAGAGCCCGTGGCCCTGGATGTCGGCCCGCTCAACCTCGACGTACAGAATTTCGACAGCCTCAACCAGTCGCCCTTCACCCTCAAGCTCGACACCGGCGTGGGCAGGCAGGGCAAGCTACAGGCCGCAGGCCAGGTTAACCTGGCCCCGGTCTCGGCCAAGCTCGACGTTGCCACCCGCGATATCGACCTACGGGTGGCCCAGGCCTACATCAGCCCGTTCATCCGCCTGGAGCTGCGCAGTGGCATGCTCTCCAGCGACCTCAAGGTCGACCTCAAGAGCACCGAGCCGCTGGCCTTCACCATCACCGGCAAGGCCCAGGCCAACCAACTGCACACCCTGGACACCATCAAGAACCGCGACTTCGTCAAATGGCAACAGGTCAACGTCGATGGCCTGTCGTACGTGCATGGCGATGCCCTGTCGATCGACAAGGTCACCCTGCTGCAACCCTACGCGCGCTTCATCATCAACGAAGACCGCACCACCAACGTCGACGACCTGCTGATCCCGCAACCCGCCGACAAGCCTGCCTCGGCCCCGAGCAAGCCCGCTGCTGCCGGTAGCGGCAAGGAGCTGGGCATCCGCATCGGCCAGATCGGCATCAACGATGGCTCGGCCAACTTCGCCGACCTGACCCTGACGCCTAACTTCGCCACCGCGGTACAGCAGCTCAACGGCCAGATCGGAACCATCGACAACCGCAAGCCCACGCCCGCCAAGGTGGACATCAAGGGCAAGGTCGACCGTTACGCGCCTGTGACCATCAAGGGGGCACTAAACCCGTTCAGCCCGCTGGCCAGTCTCGATATCGCCACCAGCTTCAAACGCGTCGAGCTGACCACCCTGACGCCCTACTCGGGTAAGTTCGCAGGGTTTCGCATCCGCAAGGGGCGGTTGAACCTGGACCTTCACTACCTGATCACCAATGGCCAGCTCAAGGCCGAAAACAAAGTGGTGGTCGAGCAACTGCAGCTGGGTGAGAAAGTCGACAGCCCTGACGCGGTGGATCTGCCCATCCGCCTGGCGGTGGCCTTGCTCAAGGATACCGAAGGCAAGATTTCCATCGAACTGCCGGTTTCGGGCGACCTGAACAACCCTCAGTTCAGCGTGATGCCGATCGTCTGGCAGACCCTGCGCAACCTGGTGCTGCGCGCGGCGCAGGCGCCGTTCAAACTGCTTGGCGGGCTGGTCTCGGGGGGTGGCGCGGAAGATCTCGGCAATGTGTCGTTCGCCGCCGGCTCGAGCGACCTTACGCCCGAGGTTCAAGCGTCCCTGGACAAGCTCGCCTCGGCCCTCAAGGAGCGCCCCGAGCTGCGCCTGGAAATCGAAGGCACGGCGGCCCAGAGCAGTGACGGCCCGCTGATCGCCCAGCAGCGCCTGGAGCGCGAGTACCAGGCCACCTGGTACAAAATCCTACAGCGTCGGGGCGACAAGGTCCCAGCCAATGCCTCGTTGCTGGTGGTGGACGACAGCGACAAACCGGCGATGCTCGAGGGCATCTATCGTGCACGCCTGAAACAGCAGCCTCCAGCTGATTGGCAGAACCTGGGCCGTGACGAGCGCAGCGCCAAGCTGCGTGAAGCGGTCATCAAGTCCTGGGCGGAAAGCGCCGTGTTGCTGCGCAACCTGGGCCAGGAGCGGGCCAGCAGCATCAAGGACTACCTGGTAGACAAGGGCCAGCTGGAAGATGACCGCGTGTACTTCATCGACACCAACCTCGGCCAGGCCGAGAGCGATGGCCGCGTGGTGACGCCGATGCACCTGGATGCCGAGTAGCTCTCGACCGAGTAGCCCTCATCGCCGGCAAGCCGGCTCCCACAGATACACACTGTACCTCTGTGGGAGCCGGCTTGCCGGCAATGAGGGCAGCGCAAGTGATAGATACGGTCAGGCCAGCCGTTGTCCCGACACCGCCGGGTGATACAACGGCTGCACCTTGTTCCCCGCCGGGTCCAGCAAATGGAAACTGCGCGCGCCATCGCCGTGATTGAACGGGCGGTCCAGCAGCGTCACGCCATGGGCCTTGAAATACTGATACCAGGCTTCCAACTCCTCCACGCTGTCGACGATGAAACCATAGTGATCCAAGGTCTGTAGGCCATTGGCCGCGCCTGCGCCGCGCCCGAGCGACAGGTTGTCGTTGCCGCAGGTGAGATAGACCAGGTCTTCGTTGGCACGGTTGAGCACCTCCATGCCCAGCACATCCACGTAGAAGCGCTCGCACTCCTCCAGGTTGGGCACCAGCAGAGCGATGTGACGCAGGCCATTGAGACGACCAGGGCGGGCAGGTAGATCGGACATAGCGCGGCTCCTTTTTTGTATACAATTCACTTTAGAATTTAAAACAAAAGGAGCGTCATGTGTACTGCCTATTTATCAAGACACGCGTGAGACCCGGCACAGCCGATGCCTTCCTGGCAGCCATCAATGCCAACGCAGCGGCGTCGGTCGCCACCGAGCCGGGTTGCCTGGTATTCGATGTCTCGCAGGACCGGGATGATGCCGAAGTCATCTACCTGTACGAGATCTACCAGGACGATGAGGCGTACGAGGCGCATACCCGGACCGCACATTTTCGCGACAGCCGCCCCCTGGTGGAGCCGCTGATCGAAGAGCAGGTGTGCTTCGAGAGCGATGTGATCGCCCGCAACCCGGTGAGCTGAAGCGGCCTTCCTGAATGCCAATAGAAAAGCCCCGGCGATGGCCGGGGCTTTTGCTTGAAGGGGTGGCCAAATCCTTTTGGCCGACGGGACAATCCTTATTCGGCTTTCAGGCCATCAGCCGAGACGGCCTGTACGCCCTTGATCTTCTTGGCGATGGCAACCGCCATGTCTTTCTGTGCATCGGTAATGGCCACGTCCGAAGACAGGGACACTACGCCTTTGTTGGTTTCGACCTTGATGTCACTGCCTGGCACGCCTTTCTCGGTCATCAGGTCAGCCTTCACCTTGGTGGTGATCCAGGTGTCGGAAGTGGCTTCCTTGGCTTTGGTCACCTCACCGGCCGCAAGCGTCATCGGGGCCTGGGTGGACTGGGCAGCAAATGCCGCGTTAGCCATGGTCAGGGTCAGAGCGGTAGCAGTAGCGGCAGCAATGGCGAACTTCTTCATATGGGTCACTCCTGTTTTTTCGAAAGGTCTGCGCCTTGGGTCCTGGCGTCAGGTAGTAAGGTAGTTGCAGGGGCTGTGCCAGTTTTTGCGAGCCCTATAAAACCTTTGAAATCAATGAGTTAAGCAAAGCTAGAAGAAGCCGTTACCGTGCATTTTGCAATCCCGGTAAAAAAGCCACGTGCAAGATGCATGCTCTCAACTATTTTGCGGCGGGCATAAAAAAAGGACCCCGGAGGGTCCTTCCTTTAGCCTTGAAAGGCTTAGACGCCCGATGCCTTGGCAGCGGCAACGTCCTTGATCGACAGCTTGATACGGCCGCGGTTGTCCACGTCCAGTACCAGTACTTCGACTTCCTGGCCTTCCTTCAGCACGTCGGTGACCTTCTCGACGCGAGCATCGCTCAGCATGGAGATGTGCACCAGGCCGTCCTTGCCCGGCAGGATGTTGACGAAGGCACCGAAGTCGACGATGCGCTCAACCTTGCCGACGTAGATCTTGCCGATCTCGGCCTCGGCGGTGATGCCCAGGATGCGCTGCTTGGCAGCGTCCGCGGCTTCCTTGGTTTCGCCGAAGATCTTGATCGAGCCGTCGTCTTCGATGTCGATCGAAGCCTTGGTCTCTTCGCAGATGGCGCGAATGGTGGCGCCGCCTTTACCGATGACGTCACGGATCTTGTCGGTGTCGATCTTCATCGCGATCATGGTCGGCGCGTTGGCCGACAGCTCGGTACGCGACTCGCCGATGATCTGGTTCATCTGGCCGAGGATGTTCAGGCGCGCTTCCAGGGCCTGGCCCAGGGCGATTTCCATGATCTCTTCGGTGATGCCGTTGATCTTAATGTCCATCTGCAGCGCGGTGACGCCTTTGGCGGTACCGGCTACCTTGAAGTCCATGTCGCCGAGGTGGTCTTCGTCACCCAGGATGTCGGTCAGTACGGCGAACTTCTCGCCTTCCTTGACCAGGCCCATGGCGATACCGGCAACCGGCGCCTTCATCGGCACGCCCGCGTCCATCAGCGCCAGGGAGGCACCGCAGACCGAAGCCATGGAGCTGGAGCCGTTGGACTCGGTGATTTCCGATACTACGCGGATAGTGTACGGGAACACGTCAGCGGCCGGCAGCATGGCCTGTACCGAACGACGGGCCAAACGGCCGTGGCCGATTTCACGACGGCCAGCACCGCCCATGCGACCACACTCACCTACCGAGAACGGCGGGAAGTTGTAGTGCAGCATGAAGGGGTCTTTCTTCTCGCCTTCGAGGGTGTCCAGCAGCTGGGCGTCACGGGCGGTACCCAGGGTCGCGACGACCAGGGCCTGGGTTTCGCCACGGGTGAACAGGGCCGAACCGTGGGTCTTCGGCAGAACGCCGACTTCGATGTTCAGCGGGCGCACGGTCTTGGTGTCGCGACCGTCGATACGTGGCTTGCCGTTGACGATGTTTTCGCGAACGGTGCGGTATTCGATCTCGCCGAAGATGTCTTTGACTTCACCGGCCGATGGCTGGCCTTCTTCACCGGAGAACTTGGCGATCGCCTGATCGCGCAGCTCGCCCAGGCGCGCGTAGCGGTCGGCCTTGACGGTGATGGTGTAGCCTTGCGACACCGCTTCGCCGAACTCGGCGCGGATGGCGTTGAACAGTTCGGTGTTGGCAACGGCAGGTTTCCAGTCCCAGGTCGGCTTGGCGGCTTCGGCAGCCAGCTCTTTGACAGCCTTGATCACGGCCTGGAATTCATCGTGGGCGAACAGCACGGCGCCCAGCATCTGGTCTTCGGTCAGCTCTTTGGCTTCCGATTCAACCATCAGTACGGCCGACTCGGTACCGGCAACGACCATGTCCAGGCTCGAAGCGGCCTGCTGCTCGTAGGTCGGGTTCAGCAGGTAGCCGGTGCTTTCGTGGAAGGCAACGCGGGCGGCGCCGATCGGGCCTTCGAACGGAATGCCCGAGATGGCCAGGGCAGCCGAGGTACCGATCATCGCAGCGATGTCCGGATCGGTCTTCTTGCTGGTGGAAACCACGGTGCAGACAACCTGCACTTCGTTCATGAAACCTTCAGGGAACAGCGGGCGGATCGGGCGGTCGATCAGGCGCGAAGTCAGGGTTTCTTTTTCGGATGGGCGGCCTTCACGCTTGAAGAAACCACCTGGGATCTTACCAGCGGCGTAGGTCTTTTCCTGGTAGTGCACGGACAGCGGGAAGAAGCCCTTGCTCGGATCGGCATGCTTGGCACCGACCACGGTCACCAGCACAGTGACATCGTTGTCGACGGTGACCAGCACGGCGCCGGTGGCCTGACGGGCAATGCGGCCCGTTTCGAGGGTAACGGTCGATTGACCGAACTGGAATTGCTTGATTACCGGGTTCACGGTTTCCTACCTTTTTCAGTGGCTCTTGGGGGAACTGGTTCTTGCGAATTCTTGGGCAGAACGGGGAATCGGCCCCATTGACCGTCCAGATACAACACGAGGCTGGGAGCCTGGCGCCGGGCGGATAAACCGCTCGGCACACCAGGCTGCCAACCTCGCAGATCGCGCGGCGTGTCCAACGGCAGCGCTGATAGACAGCGTTGCCGAAGAATGCGACACACCATGCAACACCACTGGCCAGGCCGCTATTAGCGACGCAGGCCCAGGCGACCGATCAGGGCGCTGTAACGAGTGGTGTCTTTACCCTTCAGGTAATCCAGCAGCTTACGACGCTGGTTGACCATACGGATCAGACCACGACGGGAGTGGTGGTCTTTTTCGTTGGCCTTGAAGTGGCCTTGCAGCTTGTTGATGTTGAAGGTCAGCAGGGCAACCTGTACTTCCGGGCTACCGGTGTCGCCGGCGGCTTGCTGATAGTCTGCAACGATCTGAGCTTTTTCTTCGACGCTGAGGGCCATTTGGCTTCTCCTGATAAACGGATCCCGCAAGCGGGGTCCAATAGGCCAGGGACTGGATCCCTGTATTAATAAAAAGAGTAATGACCGTGCCTACTGACAGCCATCCTCGAATCCGCAGGGCAAAGCGTTGACCTCGCCCTGTGGTATCGGTCATTCCGACCGAATCAGTCGACGCGGCGCAATGCGCCCGTCTTCGCTCACCTCACCGATACCGATGAAGCGGGCATTGTGATCCTGTACGCGGACCATGCCGAATTGCGGTGCGTCCGGCGCACGTACTGCCTGGCCATGCAGCCAATAGAACGCGCTGTGCTCGGACAATACCACCAATGGCCAGTCCTGCAAGCCGCTGTCCGAGGGCATCAGGAAGCGATCGAGCGCTTCGTTGCCACCTTCGGCGTGAGCCTGTTCCAGCTCTTCGAGCGTGACGGTCTGGGCCAGCTCGAAAGGGCCGGCCTGGGTGCGGCGCAACTCGGCGACGTAGGCACCACAGCCCAACGCCTCGCCCATATCCTCCACCAGGGTGCGGATATAGGTGCCCTTGCTACAGCCAACCGACAGACGTGCCCGGGTGCCTTCGCACTCCAGCAAGTCCAACCGGCCAATAGTAACAGAACGCGCCTCACGCTCCACTACCTCTCCTGCGCGCGCCAGCTTGTACAGGGGCTGGCCATCGCGCTTGAGGGCCGAGTACATCGGCGGCACCTGCTGGATTTCACCGCGAAAACGCGGGATCACCGCTTCGATGTCGGCGCGACCAACGGTCACGTCGCGGGTCTTCAGCACTTCGCCTTCGGCGTCCCCGGTGGTGGTGGTCTGGCCCATCTGCATAACCGTCTCGTAGCCCTTGTCGGAATCGAGCAGGTACTGCGAGAACTTGGTGGCCTCCCCGAAGCACAACGGCAGCACGCCGGTGGCCAGCGGGTCGAGGCTGCCGGTGTGGCCAGCCTTCTCGGCGTTGAGCAGCCAGCGGACCTTCTGCAGGGCAGCGTTGGAGGTGAACCCCAGCGGCTTGTCGAGCAGGATGATGCCGCTGACGTTGCGGCGGATACGTTTGACCTGGGCCACCACTTACTCCTTGGTGTCCGGCGCGTCGGCATCCTGGTGCTGGCGGTCTTCGGCCACCGCACGCTCGATCAGCGCTGACAGATGCACACCGCGGCTCACGCTTTCATCGAAGTGGAAATGCAGCTGCGGCACGCTGCGCAGCTGCATCGAGCGGCCCAGGTGCAGTCGCAGGAAGCTGGCGGCGCTGTTCAAGGCCTTGAGCGACTGCTTGACAGCGTCCGGGGTTTCTTCACCCATGACAGTGATGAAAACCTTGGCATGGCCCAGGTCACGGCTGACGTCGACGGCGGTGATGGTCACCAGGCCGACACGCGGGTCTTTGACTTCACGGCGGATCAGCTCTGCCAGCTCACGCTGCATCTGATCACCGATACGTTGGGTACGGCTATATTCTTTTGCCATTCTTGCTACCTGTATCTTAAAGCGGCAAACGCCCGGTCAAGCTCGAAGCCTGACCGGGCGCTACCTTCAGAGGTTCAGGCAACCGCCCTGGGGCGGGGCCTGCACCACGCTCGGCCCTTACAGGGTACGAGCCACCTGGACTTTCTCGAACACTTCGATCTTGTCGCCGACCTTGACGTCGTTGTAGCTCTTGACGCCAATACCGCACTCCATGCCGTTGCGTACTTCGGACGCATCGTCCTTGAAGCGACGCAGCGATTCCAGCTCGCCTTCGAAGATCACCACGTCGTCGCGCAGAACGCGGATCGGACGGTTGCGGTACACGGTACCCTCGATGACCATACAGCCAGCGATGGCGCCGAACTTCGGCGAACGGAACACGTCACGGACTTCGGCGACACCCAGGATGTTCTCGCGAACATCGCTGCCGAGCATGCCGGTCAGGGCTTTCTTGACGTCTTCGATGATGTCGTAGATCACGTTGTAGTAACGCATATCCAGACCTTCCTGCTCGACGATCTTGCGCGCGCCGGCATCGGCACGCACGTTGAAGCCGAACAGTACAGCGTTGGACGCCAGCGCCAGGTTGGCATCGCTTTCGGTGATACCACCGACGCCGCCACCGATGACGCGAACCTGAACCTCGTCGTTGCCCAGGCCGCCGAGCGAACCTTGCAGCGCCTCGAGGGAACCGCGCACGTCGGTCTTGAGGACGATGTTGAGGGTCTTCTTCTCTTCCTGACCCATGGTCTCGAAGATGTTTTCCAGCTTGCCGGCGTGAGCACGGGCCAGCTTGACCTCGCGGAACTTGCCTTGACGGAACAGCGCAACTTCACGCGCTTTCTTCTCGTCGGCAACCACCGACATCTCTTCACCGGCGTCCGGCGTACCATCCAGGCCGAGGATCTCGACCGGGATCGACGGGCCGGCTTCCTTCACAGGCTTGCCGTTCTCGTCGAGCATGGCACGCACGCGGCCATAGTTGGAGCCGACCAGGACCATGTCGCCCTGACGCAGGGTACCGTCCTGAACCAGGATGGTAGCCACCGGGCCACGGCCCTTGTCCAGACGCGACTCGACCACGACACCACGACCAGGTGCGGTCGGGGTGGCCTTGAGTTCGAGGATCTCGGCCTGCAGCAGGACCGCTTCGAGCAGTTCGTCGACGCCGGTACCCATCTTCGCCGAAACCTTGACGAACGGCGTGTCACCACCCCATTCCTCGGAGGTCACGCCTTCGACGGACAGCTCGTTGCGAATGCGGTCGAGGTCTGCGCCTGGCTTGTCGATCTTGTTCACGGCAACGACCAGCGGTACGCCAGCTGCCTTGGCATGCTGCACGGCTTCGCGGGTCTGCGGCATCACGCCGTCGTCCGCCGCCACCACCAGGATGACGATGTCGGTCGCCTTGGCACCACGGGCGCGCATCTGCGTGAACGCAGCGTGGCCAGGGGTGTCGAGGAAAGTAACCATGCCACGGTCGGTTTCGACGTGATAGGCACCAATGTGCTGGGTGATACCACCGGCCTCGCCAGCAGCAACCTTGGCACGACGGATGTAGTCGAGCAGCGAGGTCTTGCCGTGGTCGACGTGGCCCATGACGGTCACGACCGGCGCACGCGAAGTGGTTTCGCCTTCGAACTTCAGCGATTCGGCCAGGGAATCTTCCAGGGCGGTGTCGCTGATCAGGGTGACCTTGTGGCCCAGCTCTTCTGCTACCAGCTGAGCGGTTTCCTGGTCGAGCACCTGGTTGATGGTGACCGGAGTACCCATCTTGAACATGAACTTGACCACTTCAGCGCCCTTGACGGACATCTGGTTGGCCAGATCGGAGACAGTGATGGTCTCGCCAATCGCCACGTCACGGATAACCGGGCCAGTCGGGCTCTGGAAGCCATGGGCATTGCGCTTCTTGCCTTTACCCTTGCCACCGCGGCGACGGAAGCCATCGCTTTCTTCATCGGTGGTACGCGGCGCGGCGCGCGGAGTCGGAGCCTTTTCCTTCTCCTTGACCTTGACCTTGACCGACATGCGCGGCGCTTCGCCGCGGCCGGCGGTAGCCTGGCCACCACCGCGACGATCGTCATCACGGCTACGGCTCTCGTTGCGACGAGTCTCGTCTTTCTTGCGTTCGGCAGCACGCGCAGCGGCGTCTTCGGATACCGGCGCGTTGGCCACTACCGGAGCGGCAACGGCAACAGGCTCAGCCTTGGCCGCTGGCGCGGCGGTCGGAGCTTCAGCGGCCTGACGGCGTGCCTGCTCCTCGTTGCGCTGGCGGACTTCGGCTTCGACTTTCTCGCGGGCTGCGTTCTCAGCCGCACGGCGCTCTTCCTGTTCGCGCTTCTGCTCAGCCTGGATCTCTTCCGGGCTGCGCTGCACGAATACTTTCTTCTTGCGTACTTCTACGCTGATGCTCTTGCTACCGGCGACACGCAGAGTGCTGGTGGTCTTGCGCTGCAAGGTAATCTTGCGCGGCTCTTCCGCCTTGCTCTTGTGGCTGCTCTTCAAATGAGTCAGCAGGGTCTGCTTCTCATTGTCGGTCACTACCTGACCGGCGTCGGTGTGCGGCAGACCTGCCTCACGCATCTGCTGCAGCAGGCGCTCTACCGGTGCCTCGACCTCTTGGGCCAGTTCTTTCACCGTGACTTGCGTCATGCACTTCTCTCCTCAGGCCGCGCCTAATTACTCGAACCAGTGGGCTCGGGCGGCCATGATCAACTTGCCGGCACGCTCTTCGTCGATGCCGTCGATGTCGAGCAGGTCGTCGATCGACTGCTCGGCCAGGTCTTCGCGGTTAACCACGCCGCGCACCGCCAGTTCCGCCGCCAGGTCCTTGTCCATGCCCTCGAGGGAGAGCAGGTCTTCGGCCGGATGGGCGTCTGCCAGTTTTTCTTCGGTAGCGATGGCCTTGGTCAACAAACGGTCCTTGGCTCGAGCGCGGAGCTCATTGACGATTTCCTCGTCAAAGCCATCGATGTTGAGCATTTCTTCCAACGGTACGTAGGCAATTTCTTCGAGACTGGTAAAGCCTTCGTCGACCAGCACTTGCGCCAGCTCCTCGTCGACTTCCAGTTCCTCGACAAAATTACGCAGGATGTCGCCGGTTTCAGCTTGCTGCTTGGCCTGGATGTCCTTCTCGGTCATCACGTTCAGGGTCCAGGCGGTCAGCTGGCTGGCCAGGCGGACGTTCTGGCCACCACGGCCAATCGCCTGGGCCAGGTTGTCCTCGGCAACGGCGATATCCATCGCATGGGCGTCCTCGTCAACGATGATCGCGGCAACCTCTGCCGGCGACATGGCGTTGATGACGAACTGCGCCGGGTTCTCGTCCCAGAGGACGATATCCACACGCTCGCCACCCAACTCGCCGGATACGGCCTGGACGCGCGAACCACGCATGCCGATACAGGCACCCTGCGGGTCGATGCGCTTGTCCTTGGAGCGGACGGCGATCTTGGCACGCGAACCCGGATCACGGGACGCGGCCATGACTTCGATGAGGCCTTCGGCGATTTCCGGCACTTCGATGCGGAACAGCTCGATCAGCATCTGCGGCGCAGTGCGCGACAGGATCAGCTGTGGGCCGCGGTTCTCGGTGCGGATTTCCTTGAGCAGCGCACGCAGGCGCACGCCGACACGGAAGGTCTCACGGGGAATGATGTCTTCGCGCGCCAGCAGCGCCTCGGCATTGTTTCCCAGGTCGACGATGACGTTGTCGCGGGTGACCTTCTTGACGGTACCGGAGATGATCTCGCCCACGCGCTCGCGGTAGGCATCGACCACTTGGGCGCGCTCGGCCTCACGGACCTTCTGCACGATGACCTGCTTGGCGGTCTGCGCGGCGATGCGACCGAACTCGATCGACTCGATCTTCTCTTCGATCACGTCACCGATCTTGGCATCCGGGTGCGTGTCCTGGATCTTTTCCAGCCAGGTCTCGATCGCCGGATCGTCCAGGTCGTTTTCGTCGACCACGGTCCAGCGGCGGAAGGTCTCGTAGCTACCGGTGTGGCGGTTGATTTCCACACGCAGGTCGACTTCGTCCTCAAAACGTTTTTTGGTTGCAGTGGCCAGGGCCACTTCCAGCGCTTCGAAAATGACGCCTGGCGGTACACCTTTCTCGTTGGATACCGATTCAACAACCAGCAGTACTTCTTTGCTCATCGTACGCCTCGCCTTGCGCAAGCCATTGGCCCCGGAACATCCGCCGGGCCCGGCACGTCTCAGTCAAAACTGGGAATAATATTGGCCTTGTCGATCGAGTCGATCGGCAACAGGAACTCGTGCTGGTCCACTTGCACCACCACATCCTGTTCCTCCACACCGCGGAGAAGGCCCTGGAAGTTACGACGGCCCTCGAAGGGCGTACGCAGCTTGATCTTCACCTGCTCGCCGGCATGCGCTGCAAACTGTTCTAACGTGAACAGCGGGCGGTCCATGCCTGGAGAGGACACCTCGAGGGTATATTCAGAGCTGATCGGATCTTCCACATCGAGGATGGCGCTGGCCTGACGGCTGACGGCTTCGCAGTCTTCCACCAGGATGCCGCCTTCCTTGTCGATGTAGATACGCAGTACCGAATGCTTGCCTTGGGAGACGTATTCGATCCCCCAGCATTGGTAGCCCAGGCCCTCGACAACCGGGGCCAACAAGGCCTGCAACTGTTCTAGCTTGCTCGACACCTGAACCCCCTCGTGCATGCTGTGCAAATAAAAAATGGGCGAAGCGCCCATCCCTGAAAGCGCCGTTGGACAACGACGCCAAAACTGTTCGGCTAGCAAAAAGCCCCTGAAAAGGGGCTCTGCTGAAGCTGGTTGCGGGGGCTGGATTTGAACCAACGACCTTCGGGTTATGAGCCCGACGAGCTACCAAGCTGCTCCACCCCGCGACAAAGCTGGGGCGAAAGTATAAGACTGAACCCAGTGCTGGGTCAATCCGACCTCCACCTGCAAGAAAGCCCGCTAAAGCGGGCTCTCATGCTTCAATTGGTACCGAGAAGGGGACTCGAACCCCTACACCCTATGGGCACAACCACCTCAAGGTTGCGTGTCTACCAATTCCACCACCTCGGCAATACTACATTTGAAACCCGTTACTGCTGCTCTTTGGCTGGAGGAGGTACATCACCAGAGTTGGTGGTTTCGCTCTTCTGCTGCTGGAGCACCGGTACATCATCATTGACTGCCGGCTTTGGCTCTTTGACTTCCAGCACTGCTGGATCTGGCAAACCGGCTTGAGTCAGCTGGTGTGCTTGCTGCTTGGCGAAGTATCCTAACCCAAGTGCAGTCAAAAAGAAAGTGGCAGCAAGTATAGCAGTAACTTTACTCAAAAAGGTAGCGGAACCTTGACTTCCGAACACAGTATTTGAAGCACCTGCGCCGAAAGATGCACCTGCTTCCGCACCTTTACCCTGTTGCAGCAGCACCATGACTACCAGTGACAGTGCTGCCAACAGATGAAAAACAACTACGACTGTTTCCAGCATTTTTCAGTTTCCTGCGGCGCGACAAATTGCACCGAATTCGTCTGCATTCAGGGACGCTCCACCAATGAGCCCCCCATCGATATCCGGCATGCCGAACAGTTCGGCCGCATTAGCCGCCTTCACGCTGCCGCCGTAGAGAAGCCGCACCTTGCGGGCAACTTCGGCGTCCTTTTCCGCCAACTGCTTGCGGATGGCTGCATGCACATCCTGGGCTTGCTGGGGCGAGGCCGTCAAACCTGTACCAATGGCCCAAACAGGCTCATAGGCAATTACTGCATTGGCAAAAGCGGCGATACCGAACACGTCGATTACACTGCTTAGTTGACGCCCTACAACTTCTAGCGTCTTGCCTGCTTCACGCTCGGCGAGAGTTTCCCCTACACAGAGCACTGGCGTCAAACCACTTTTCTGTGCGGCTGCAAACTTTTGATTCAGCACTTCGTCGCTTTCACCGATAACTTGGCGACGCTCCGAATGGCCGATCAACACCAACTTGCAACCGACTTCTGACAACTGACTCGGTGCAACTTCACCGGTCAGTGCGCCCTGTTCGGACTGTACCGCAGAATTCTGTGCTCCAACGATGATCCCCTTGCCTTTCAGCCCATCAACAACTTGATTGATGAACAGAACCGGTGGAAACACCGCGACTTCGATACCGTCGGGAATGAGCATTTTGCCCAACCCCTGAGTCAGCTCAGCGACGCTGGCGCGGGTACCGTGCATCTTCCAGTTACCAGCTACCATGGGGCGACGCATGCTTTACCTCGTCGGTCAAAGTGGGCGCAGATCTTACCCAACCCGATCTGCGCTGGCAAGCCTCTTTCAGGCACAAACTTCTTCAACGAGCTTGGCCAGGGCCTCGGCATGGCCGCGCACCTGGGTTTCGTCATCACCTTCGACCATCACCCGCACCAACGGCTCGGTACCGGACTTGCGCAGCAGCACTCGACCGCGACCGGCCATGGCCTCGGTCGCCTTGGCGCTGGCCTCTTTGACCAACGGGTTTTCCAGGGGATCGCTCTTGCCCGCGGCAAAGCGCACGTTGATCAGCACCTGCGGGCACTTGCGCACCGCCTGGCGAGCCTGGGCGAGGTTCTCGCCACGGCGCTTGAGCGCCATCAGCACTTGCAGCGCGGCGATGATCGCATCTCCCGTGGTGGTGTGGCTGCCGCAGACGACATGCCCGGAATTTTCGCCACCCAGCAGCCATTCGCGTTCGAGCAGCTCGGCCATCACGTAGCGATCACCAACCTTGGCGCGCACGAACGGAATATCAAGCTCCTTGAACGCCAACTCCAGACCCAGGTTGCTCATCAGCGTTCCGACCACGCCGCCTTGCAGCTTGCCGCGCTCCTGCATGTCGCGACCGATGATGAACAGCAGCTCGTCGCCATCGACGATGGTGCCGGTATGATCGACCATCAACACACGGTCACCGTCGCCGTCGAAGGCGATGCCGATGTCCGCATGCCCGACCAGCACCGCCGCCTGCAGCGACTCGATATGGGTCGAACCGCAGTTTTCGTTGATGTTCAGACCATCCGGTGCGGCGTGGAGCACGGTAACGTCGGCACCCAGCTCACGGAACACACTCGGCGCCACCTTGTAGGTGGCACCATGCGCGCAGTCCACCACGATCTTGAGGCCTTCGAAACTGGTGCTGCTGGGCACGCTGCTCTTGCAGAACTCGATGTAGCGCCCCGCCGCGTCGTTGATACGCGAAACCTTGCCCAGCTTGCTGGACTCGACGACGGTCATCGGCTGGTCGAGCAGTTCCTCGATCATCAGCTCGACTTCGTCCGGCAGCTTGGTACCGGCACCGGAGAAGAACTTGATGCCGTTGTCATCATGCGGATTGTGCGAAGCACTGATGACGATACCCGCTTCGGCATGGAAGGTGCGGGTCAGGTAGGCGATGGCAGGCGTCGGCATCGGCCCGAGCAGCATCACGTCGGCGCCGGCCGCAGACAGTCCGGCCTCCAGCGCGGATTCGAACATATAGCCCGAGATACGGGTGTCCTTGCCCACCAGCACACGGCAATTGCCTTGCTTGCGGAAGGCCATGCCCGCCGCCCAGCCGAGTTTCAGCATGAAGTCCGGGGTGATGGGGAACTGGCCAACGCGACCACGGATACCATCGGTACCAAAGTATTTTCTGCTCATAGTGACTCCAATGTTCTTATTCGGCGCTCTGCACGGCCGCGATCATGCGCACCACGTCGACGGTTTCCGCCACGTCATGCACCCGCAGGATGCTCGCACCCTTGGTCATGGCCAATGCTGCCAGCGCCAGGCTACCGTACAGGCGCTCACCGACGGGGCGGCCCAGCGCGAGGCCGATCATGCTCTTGCGCGAGACACCTACCAGAAGCGGCCTGCCGAGGCGATAGAGCGCTTCCATGTGTTTGAAAAGGCTGAGGTTGTGCTCGAGGGTCTTGGCAAAGCCGAACCCCGGATCGAGGATGATGCGCTCAGCCCCGATGCCCGCAGCCGCGCAGGCGGCCATACGCTGTTCAAGATAGCGCGTAACATCGGCTGTCACATCTTCGTACTGTGGATTGTCCTGCATGTTGCCCGGCTCGCCACGCATGTGCATGAGACACACCGGCAAGCCGGTATCCGCCGCCGCATCAAGCGCACCGTCGCGCTCCAGGGCGCGCACGTCATTGATCAAGCCAGCACCGAGGCGCGCGGATTCGCGCATGACCGCAGGTGTCGAGGTATCGACCGAAATGACCACGTCGAGCCGGCTGTTGATCGCCTCGACAATCGGCGCCACACGCTCCAGCTCCTCGGTAGGCGAAACGGCGCGGGCACCCGGGCGGGTGGATTCGCCCCCCACGTCGATCAGGGTCGCTCCGGCCGCCACCATCTCCTCGGCATGACGCAGAGCCGCATCGCGCTGACTGAAGCGCCCACCATCGGAGAACGAGTCTGGGGTGACATTGAGGATACCCATGACATGGGTACGGGACAAATCAAGAACCCGGTTGCCGCAAGGCAACCGGGTCGGGTACTGCTGTGAGGTCATAGAAACCCTTAGTGCTGAGCCGCTGGACCGCCGATCGGCGACTCCGGACGATCATCCTGGGAAGCTTGCTTGCCAGAGGTCCCGGCATCGTTGTCCCAGTCACGTGGCTCACGTGGAGTGCGGCCCGCCATAATGTCGTCGATCTGGTCGGCATCGATGGTTTCGTACTTCATCAAGGCCTCGGCCATGGCGTCGAGCTTGTCGCGATTGTCGGTGAGAATCTGCTTGGCCGTGGCATAGCACTGGTCGATGATGCTGCGCACTTCGGAGTCGATCATCTTCGCCGTCTCGCCGGAAACGCTGGCATGCTGGCTACCCGCGCTACGGCCGAGGAATACCTCGCCCTCTTCTTCGGCGTACATCAGCGGCCCGAGTTTTTCGGACAGGCCCCACTTGGTGACCATGTTCCGGGCAATCTGGCTCGCACGCATGATGTCGTTGGAGGCGCCAGTGGTCACACCATCGAAGCCCAGGGTCATCTCTTCAGCGATACGACCGCCGTAAAGCGAGCAGATCTGGCTGATCAGCGCACGCTTGGACAGGCTGTAACGGTCTTCTTCCGGCAGGAACATGGTCACACCCAGGGCACGACCACGCGGAATGATCGACACCTTGTACACCGGATCATGCTCGGGGACGACACGGCCGACGATGGCGTGGCCAGCTTCGTGGTAAGCGGTGTTCTGCTTCTCTTTCTCGGACATGACCATGGTCTTGCGCTCGGCGCCCATCATGATCTTGTCCTTGGCCAGCTCGAACTCCTTCATCTCGACTACGCGCTTGCTGGAACGGGCAGCGAACAGCGACGCCTCGTTGACCAGGTTGGCCAGGTCGGCACCGGAGAAGCCAGGGGTACCGCGGGCGATGACCGCCGCGTTGACGTTCTCGCCGATTGGCACCTTGCGCATGTGCACTTTGAGGATCTGCTCGCGACCACGGATGTCCGGCAGGCCGACCACAACTTGGCGGTCGAAGCGACCGGGACGCAGCAGCGCCGGGTCGAGCACGTCGGGACGGTTGGTGGCGGCGATGACGATGATGCCATCGTTCATCTCGAAGCCATCCATTTCGACCAGCAACTGGTTCAGGGTCTGCTCACGCTCGTCGTGACCGCCGCCCATGCCGGCGCCACGGTGGCGGCCGACGGCGTCGATCTCGTCGATGAAGATAATGCAAGGAGCATGTTTCTTGGCTTGCTCGAACATGTCGCGCACGCGGCTGGCACCCACGCCGACGAACATCTCGACGAAGTCGGAACCGGAAATGGTGAAGAACGGCACCTTGGCTTCGCCGGCGATGGCCTTGGCCAGCAGGGTCTTACCGGTACCGGGCGGGCCGACCATCAGCACACCGCGGGGAATGCGGCCACCCAAGCGCTGGAACTTGCCTGGGTCACGCAGGAACTCGACCAGCTCGCCAACTTCTTCCTTGGCCTCGTCGCAACCAGCAACGTCAGCCAGGGTAGTCTTGACCTGATCTTCGGACAGCAGGCGCGCCTTGCTCTTGCCGAAGCTCATCGGGCCGCCTTTACCACCGGCACCGCCCTGCATCTGGCGCATGAAGAACATGAACACGGCGATGATCACCAGGATCGGGAAACTGGCCACCAGCAACTGGGTCCAGATGCTCTGCTGCTCAGGCTGCTTGCCTTCGACGGTGACGTGGTTATCGACCAGGTCGCCGATCAGGCCGTTATCGGTGATGGCCGGGCGGACGGTCTTGAAGTTGTCGCCGTCGGTGCGCTTGCCGGTAATGATGTAGCCGTCGACGGTCACGCGCTCGACCTTGCCATCCTTGACCTGCTGGATGAAGTCGGAATAGTTGAGGGTCTGCGGCTCGTTAGGGCTCGAGAAGTTGTTCATCACCGTCACCAGGACGGCGGCGATGATCAACCAGAGGATCAGATTCTTTGCCATGTCGTTCAATTCGCTACCCTCTGAGGCCGGCGCACGACGCAGCCGTGCCTCGCATGATATTCATCGCCCTAACTTACTACATTACCCACGCATCCGCAGGCACCGTCTGTAACCCTTTGTGAAAGCTAGACTACACGAAGTTCGGACGATCCAGACGGAGCCGCCGATTGGAAATAACTATCGGCAACCCCGCAGCACGCCTTTCACGCTCCCTTGAAACCCTTGCCCAACAGGTACTGTTCGCGGGAGCGATCCCGCGAGGACGACGGCTTGCGCATCTGCACCTTGTCGAACTTGCTGCGCACGTCCTTCAGGTACATGTCGAAACCCTCGCCCTGGAAGATCTTGATCAGGAAATCCCCGCCGGGCTTGAGCACGCGGGTAGCCAGATCCAGGGCCAGTTCACAGAGGAACATGGCACGCGGCATGTCCACCGCGGGCGTACCACTCATATTGGGGGCCATATCGGAAATCACAAGGTCTACGTGCGAATCACCGACCGCCTGCAGGATCTGCTGCAACACTTCGTCCTGGGTAAAGTCGCCCTGGATGAAGGTAACGTCCGGGATCGAGTCCATTTCCAGGATGTCCGAGGCGATCAACCGCCCTTGGCCACCAATCAGACGACTGGTCACCTGCGACCAGCCACCTGGCGCTGCGCCGAGGTCGATCACGCTCATGCCGGGGCGGATCAGGCGGTCTTTTTCCTGGATCTCCAGCAGTTTGTAGCTCGCACGCGAGCGGTAGCCATCCTTCTGCGCCTGTTTCACAAAAGGATCGTTGAAATGCTCTCGCAGCCAGTTTGCGCTGCTTTTGGAACGTTGTACCACGGGGCACCTCGATGATATGCGTCGTGTTTGACTGGGCGGAGCCAGCGGCCCTCGGGTAAAATGCCCGTCAATTTTACAGAATCAGACGAAAAGGGTCAGATTATGCCGCTCAATAACGAGCAGAAGAAGCAATACAAGTCCATTGGTCATGACCTGAAGCCGGTCCTGATCGTTGCTGGCAACGGTGTGAACGAAGGCGTCGCCGCCGAACTGGAACGCGCCCTGGCCGATCACGAGCTGATCAAGGTCGAAATCCGTTCGGAAGACCGTGAAGAGCGCGCCGCCGCGATCGCCGAATTGTGCAAGGTCGGCCGCGCCGAGCTGGTGCAGACCATCGGCAAGAAGGCGCTGATCTACCGCAAGAATCCACAGCCGAACAAGCAGCTGTCCAACATCCACCGCTTCAAGTAACGGTGGCGCCGATCAGTGGCGCGCCTTGCGCGCCCTGACCGGAACCGGCTGGGCCACCAGCACGATGCCGGAAAAACCCAGCACCAAAAAGCAGAACATCTGCCAGCGTTCGCCCACGGAGATCCCGTAGCGCAGAGTGTAGTAGCTGACGCAGGCAGCAAAACCGAGCAACAGCATCTGGCCGCGAAATTGCCGCCACCAGGCCGCCAGGCCATCCACCCTCGCCAATACCGCCAGCTGGGTCAACAGCCCGAGCATTGCCACGCCGATCAACCAACGGTCGATCTGCGCAGCAATGTCGTGCACCAGCAACGGCGCCAGGCCACTGACTTTCAGCGCAGGCACCAGCCCCACGTGGAACACCCACAGGCCGCCGACCCAGAAAACCTGGGCCAGCTGCCAGAGGATCACCTCGAGGGATGGCGCCCGCAGGCGCCGGTCAGATGTGCTTGACTTCGACAATCTCGTACTCGACCGTACCGTTCGGCGTCTTCACGACCACCGTGTCACCTTCTTCCTTGCCAATGATGGCACGGGCGATAGGTGCACCGCTGGAAAGCTTGCCTTTCTTCACGTCGGCTTCATCTTCGCCAACGATCTGGTAGGTCACCTGATCGCCGGTTTCAGTGTTCTCCAGATCGACAGTGGTGCCGAAGATGACCTTGCCGGTGTGGGCAATGGTGGTCACGTCGATCACCACCGAGTTCTGCAGGCGGCCTTCGATATCGCGAATACGCGCCTCGACCATGCCCTGCTCCTCACGGGCGGCATGGTATTCGGCGTTTTCCTTGAGATCGCCCAGCTCGCGGGCCTCACCGATAGCCTGGCTCAGGCGCGGGCGCTCGGTCTTGCTCAGGAACAGATGCTCTTCTTCCAGGGCGCGAGCGCCCTGGACGGTCATCGGGTACTTGGTAATGCTCATGCTTTGAGTCCTGCATGCAGATCCTGCAGGCGACGAACGGTCTTTTCCGGACCGAATTTCAGCGCCTCGCAGATGGCTTCACCGGCCGCAATGGTGGTGGTGCAGTAAATCTTGTGCTGCAGCGCATTGCGACGAATCGAGTAGGAGTCGGCGATCGACTGGCGGCCTTCGGTGGTGTTGATGATCAGCGACACTTCGTCGTTCTTGATCATGTCGACCACGTGTGGGCGCCCCTCGGTCACCTTGTTCACACGGCGCACTTTCAGGCCGGCCGCTTCGATAACCTTGGCGGTACCTGCAGTTGCAACCACTTCGAAGCCCAGGGCGATCAGGTCGCGGGCAACGCCAGCCACTTGCGGCTTGTCGTCGTCGCGCACGCTGATGAACGCGGTACCGCCGGTCGGCAGCACTTCGCTGGCGCCCATCTGGGCCTTGGCGAAGGCTTCACCGAAGCTGTCGCCGACACCCATGACTTCACCGGTGGATTTCATCTCAGGGCCGAGGATCGGGTCAACCCCTGGGAACTTGGCGAACGGGAAGACGGCTTCCTTCACGCTGTAGAAGTTCGGGATGATTTCCTGGGTGAAGCCCAGTTCTTTCAGGGTTTTACCAGCCATGACGCGCGCGGCGATCATCGCCAGCGAGGTGCCGATGCACTTGGACACGAACGGCACGGTACGCGAGGCGCGCGGGTTGACCTCGATCACGTAGATCTTGTCGCCCTGCAGGGCCAGCTGCACGTTCATCAGGCCGACCACGCCCAGTTCCAGGGCCATTTTCTTGACCTGTACGCGGACTTCGTCCTGCACTTCCTTGCTCAGCGAGTAAGGTGGCAGCGAGCACGCCGAGTCACCGGAGTGAACGCCGGCCTGCTCGATGTGCTGCATGATCGCGCCGATCACCACGTCGGTGCCGTCGCAGACCGCATCCACGTCCATCTCGATGGCGCAGTTGAGGAAGTGGTCGAGCAGCACCGGGCTGTCGTTGGACACTTGCACCGCTTCACGCAGGTAACGCTTGAGCTCGTCCAGCTCGTAGACGATCTCCATCGCACGGCCGCCCAGTACGTAGGACGGGCGCACCACCAGCGGGTAGCCGATAGTGCCGGCCGCCTTGATGGCTTCGTCTTCGCTGCGCACGGTGGCGTTTGGCGGCTGCAGCAGGTTCAGGCGCTGAACCATCTGCTGGAAACGCTCGCGGTCTTCGGCGCGGTCGATGGCGTCCGGGCTGGTGCCGATGATTGGCACGCCGGCTTCTTCCAGGGCACGGGCCAGTTTCAGCGGGGTCTGGCCGCCGTAGTGGACGATCACGCCCTTCGGCTTCTCGACGCGGCAGACTTCCAGCACGTCTTCCAGGGTCAGCGGCTCGAAGTACAGACGGTCGGAGGTGTCGTAGTCGGTGGAGACGGTTTCCGGGTTGCAGTTGACCATGATGGTCTCGTAACCGTCTTCACGCAGTGCCAGCGCTGCGTGCACGCAGCAGTAGTCGAACTCGATGCCTTGGCCGATACGGTTCGGGCCACCGCCCAGGATCATGATCTTGTCGCGGGTCGACGGGTTGGCCTCGCACTCTTCCTCGTAGGTCGAGTACAGGTAGGCGGTGTCGGTGGCGAACTCGGCGGCGCAGGTGTCGACGCGCTTGTACACCGGGAACACTTCCAGCTTGTGGCGGTGACGGCGCAGGTTCTTGTCGGTGATGCCGAGCAGCTTGGCCAGGCGCTGGTCCGAGAAGCCCTTGCGCTTGAGGCGCAGCATGTAGTCCTTGTCGATCGCCGACAGGGCCAGGGTCTTGACCTTCTCTTCTTCCTTGATCAGGTCTTCCATCTGCACCAGGAACCACAGGTCGATGCCGGTCAGCTGGAAGATTTCCTCGATGGTCATGCCCGAACGCATGGCATCGGCGACATACCAGATACGCTCGGCACCCGGCACGGTCAGTTCGCGCTTGAGGATGCTGGCGGCTTCCGGGCTGGCCAGGTCGACTTTCGGGTCGAGGCCGCAGGCGCCGACTTCCAGGCCACGCAGGGCTTTCTGCAGGGATTCCTGGAAGGTACGGCCGATGGCCATGACTTCACCAACAGACTTCATCTGGGTGGTCAGACGGGCGTCGGCCTTGGGGAACTTCTCGAAGGCGAAGCGTGGCAGCTTGGTGACGACGTAGTCGATCGACGGCTCGAAGGACGCCGGGGTACGGCCGCCGGTGATGTCGTTCTGCAGTTCGTCCAGGGTGTAGCCGATGGCCAGCTTGGCGGCGATCTTGGCGATCGGGAAGCCAGTGGCCTTGGACGCCAGGGCGGACGAACGCGAAACACGCGGGTTCATCTCGATCACGACCATGCGGCCGGTGTTCGGGCAGATGCCGAACTGCACGTTGGAACCACCGGTTTCGACACCGATTTCACGCAGCACCGCCAGCGAGGCGTTGCGCATGATCTGGTATTCCTTGTCGGTCAGGGTCTGTGCCGGAGCCACGGTAATCGAGTCACCGGTGTGCACGCCCATCGGGTCGAAGTTTTCGATGGAGCAGACGATGATGCAGTTGTCCTTCTTGTCGCGGACCACCTCCATCTCGTATTCCTTCCAGCCGATCAGCGATTCGTCGATCAGCAGTTCCTTGGTCGGCGACAGGTCCAGACCACGGGTGCAGATTTCTTCGAACTCTTCACGGTTGTAGGCAATACCGCCACCGGTGCCGCCCATGGTGAAGGACGGGCGGATGATGCATGGGAAGCCGAGCTTCTCGAGGACCGCATTGGCCTCTTCCATGCTGTGGGCGATACCCGAGCGCGGGCACTCAAGGCCGATATCCTTCATGGCCTTGTCGAAGCGCGAGCGGTCTTCGGCCTTGTCGATGGTGTCGGCGTTGGCACCGATCATCTCTACGCCGAACTTTTCCAGAACGCCATGGCGCTCCAGGTCCAGGGCGCAGTTCAGCGCGGTCTGACCGCCCATGGTCGGCAGGACGGCGTCCGGGCGCTCTTTTTCGATGATCTTGGCCACCGATTGCCATTTGATCGGCTCGATGTAGGTGGCGTCGGCCATGGCCGGGTCGGTCATGATGGTGGCTGGGTTGGAATTCACCAGGATGACGCGGAAACCTTCCTCGCGCAGGGCCTTGCAGGCCTGGGCGCCGGAATAGTCGAACTCACAGGCCTGGCCGATCACGATCGGGCCAGCGCCGAGAATCAGGATGCTTTTGATGTCTGTACGTTTTGGCATGGTGGTCACTCAAATCCGGGGTCAGTCGGCAAGCCGCTTTGAACAATCTGGGTCAGGCGCTTCCGGGCGCGGCACAAGCCGGCCCGGGGCCTTGAAGCAGGATGCTCAGCGGCGCTTGGCCATGGCATCGGTGAAACGATCGAACAGTGGCGCGACATCGGTCGGGCCCGGGCTCGCTTCAGGGTGGCCCTGGAAGCTGAACGCGCTCTTGTCGGTGCGCTCGATACCCTGCAGGGTGCCGTCGAACAGCGACTTGTGAATGGCGCGTACGTTAGCCGGCAAGGTGGCTTCGTCGACGGCAAAGCCGTGGTTCTGGCTGGTGATCATGACCACGCCGGTGTCCAGGTCCTGGACCGGGTGGTTGGCACCGTGGTGGCCATGGCCCATCTTCACGGTCTTGGCGCCGGAGGCCAGGGCCAGCAGCTGGTGGCCGAGGCAGATGCCGAAGACCGGAATCTCGGTTTCGAGGATTTCCTTGATCGCCTGGATGGCGTAGTCGCATGGCTCCGGATCACCAGGGCCGTTGGACAGGAACACACCATCGGGGTTGAGCGCGAGCACTTCGCTGGCCGGGGTCTGGGCTGGCACCACGGTCACGCGGCAACCACGCGCGACCAGCATGCGCAGGATGTTCAGCTTGACGCCGTAGTCAAAGGCAACCACGTGGTAAGGCAGGTCGGCAGCGTCGATGGTCGGGTGGCTGTCGGACTTCAGTTCCCACACGCTGGAACGCCACTCGTAGCGCTCCTTGGTGGAAACGACCTTGGCCAGGTCCATGCCCTTCAGGCCCGGGAAGGCACGGGCAGCGGCGATGGCCTGCTCTTCGGTGATGTTGTCACCGGCGAGGATGCAGCCGTTCTGGGCGCCCTTTTCACGCAGGATACGGGTCAGGCGACGGGTATCGATACCGGCGATGGCGACAACGTTGTTGGCCTTGAGGTACTCAGGCAGCGACTGGGTATTGCGCCAGTTGCTGGCCAGCAGCGGCAGGTCGCGGATGACCAGGCCGGCGGACCAGACGCGGTTGGATTCGGCGTCTTCCGGGGTAGTGCCGGTATTGCCGATGTGCGGGTAGGTCAGGGTGACGATTTGCTGCGAGTAGGAAGGGTCTGTAAGGATTTCCTGGTAGCCGGTCATAGCGGTGTTGAATACCACCTCACCAACGGTCTGACCGTCGGCACCAATGGCTTCACCGCGAAAAATACTGCCGTCGGCAAGGGCGAGTATGGCTGGCTTTGTCAAGAAGACCTCCCGTAAATCAAGCATGAAAGGGCGATCGCAGGTTGCAAAAAAGCGGAGTGACGTATGGACACGTCACCCCGCTTTTAAGTGCTGAATTCAATTCGCTGCGCGCTTTTAGTGGACACACTAAAGCTGTAGCTTACAGAAAAGTGCGTTTTCGGTCTACCGTAGATGTGTCTCTAAAACACACCAATGCGACAAGGGGCTGCCAGGCAGCCCCACGGCATCAACGCAGTTCGAGCACGTCTTGCATGTCGTACAGGCCAGGCTCGCGCCCTTCCAGCCACAGCGCAGCGCGCACGGCGCCCTTGGCGAACGTCATGCGGCTGGAGGCCTTGTGGGTGATCTCCAGGCGCTCGCCTTCGGCGGCGAACAGTACAGTGTGGTCACCGACCACATCACCGGCACGCACGGTGGCGAAACCGATGGTCTTGCGATCACGAGCACCGGTCTGGCCTTCGCGCCCATAAACCGCCACTTCCTGCAGGTCACGCCCCAGCGCATTGGCAACCACTTCACCCATGCGCAGCGCGGTCCCCGACGGCGCATCGACCTTGTGCCGGTGATGGGCCTCGATGATCTCGATATCCACATCATCGCCCAGCACCCGGGCCGCCATGTCCAGCAGCTTGAGGCTGAGGTTCACGCCCACGCTGAAGTTCGCGGCGAAGACGATCGGGATTTCCTTGCCCGCCTCCGCCAGCAGCTCTTTCTCTTCCGGCGTGAAACCGGTGGTGCCGATGACCATGGCCTTGCCTGCCTTGCGGCAGAACGCCAGGTTCTTCAGGGTCACCGAAGGATGCGTGAAGTCAATCAGCACATCGAACTCGTCGGCGACCTTGGCCAGGTCATCGCAGATCGGCACGCCGATACGCCCCAGGGCCGCCAGTTCGCCGGCATCGGCCCCGACCAGCGAGCTGTCCGGGCGATCGATCGCCGCCGTCAGCCCGGTCTGGGGCGCCTGCTGCTGCACAGCCTCGACGAGGGTCTTGCCCATCCGCCCCGCCGCGCCCATTACCGCAATACGTCGCATAGCCTGTTCCTTCTCAGAGATCGCCGAAGAAGCGCTTCACACCCTCGAACCAGCCGCTGGCCTTGGGCGAATGGGAGCTGTCGCCTTCCAGCGAATCGCGCAGCTCTTCGAGCAGCTCGCGCTGGCGACGGCTGAGGTTGACCGGCGTTTCCACCGCCACTCGGCACAGCAGGTCGCCTGCCGCGCCACCGCGCACCGGTGCCACGCCCTTGCCACGCAAGCGGAACTGCTTGCCGGTCTGGGTACCTTCGGGGATCTTCAGCTTCACGCGACCATCGAGGGTCGGCACTTCCAGCTCGCCCCCCAGGGCGGCATCGGTATAGCTGATCGGCACTTCGCAGTAGAGGTGCTTGCCGTCGCGCTGGAAGATCGGGTGCTCGCGCACATTGACGACCACGTACAGGTCACCGGTAGGGCCGCCATGGGCACCCGCCTCGCCTTCGCCGGACAGGCGGATGCGATCGCCGGTATCGACGCCAGCCGGCACCTTGACCGACAGGGTCTTGTATTCCTCGACACGGCCTTCGCCGTGGCACGAGCCGCAAGGGTCGGTGATGATCTTGCCCTGGCCGTGGCAGCGCGGGCAGGTCTGCTGCACCGCGAAGAAGCCCTGCTGCATGCGCACCTGGCCGATACCGCCACAGGTCGGGCAGGTCGACGGGGTCGAGCCCTTCTTGGCGCCGGAGCCATCGCACGGCTTGCAGTTGACCAGCGTGGGGACGCGGATATTGACCGTGGTACCGCGCACCGCCTCTTCGAGATTGAGCTCGAGGGTGTAGCGCAGGTCGCTGCCACGCTGGGCGCCGCCACGACCACCACCACGACCACCGCCGAAGAAATCACTGAAGACATCGCCGAAGATATCGGAGAAGTTGGCACCACCGAAGCCGGCACCGCCGCCGCCCATGCTCGGGTCGACGCCGGCATGGCCGTACTGGTCGTACGCCGCACGCTTGCTGGCATCCGACAGCACTTCGTAGGCCTCGTTGGCCTCCTTGAACAGGTCTTCGGACTCTTTGTCACCCGGGTTGCGGTCAGGGTGGTACTTCATCGCCAGACGGCGGTAGGCCTTCTTCAGATCACCTTCACTGGCGCCACGCTCGACACCCAGGACTTCATAAAAATCACGCTTTGCCATAGGTCATTTGCACTCTTGGGGGCGTTCGGCATACCTCTGCGCATCGGTGCGCCATGCCGTCAGCACCTGCCGCCATACGCGAATGCGCCCAGACAGATGCTGTAAATAATTCTCGTGTTCCAGACACGCCAACGCGGGAGCAAGCCCCCGCGCGGCGACATCCTACCAGCTCACCGGCAAACGACGGTGAACTGGGCGACAACATGCAGGATTTACTGCTTGTTGTTGTCTTTTACTTCTTCGAACTCGGCGTCAACCACGTCGTCATGCTTGGCTTCCGGCTCGGCCTGCTGGGCGCCGCCCTGCGGTTGCTCGGCCTGTTGCTCGGCGTACATCTTCTGGGCAACAGGGGCCGAAACCTTGGACAGCTCCTCGACCTTGGCGTCGATGGCAGCCTTGTCGTCGCCCTTGACGGCGGCTTCCAGGGCTACCACGGCGGCCTCGATGGCAGTTTTCTCTTCGGCGGTGACCTTGTCACCCGCTTCAGTGATCATCTTGCGGGTCGAGTGGACCAGCGCGTCACCCTGGTTACGGGCGGCGGCCAGCTCTTCGAACTTGCGGTCTTCCTCGGCATTGGCCTCGGCGTCACGCACCATTTTCTCGATTTCTTCGTCGGACAGGCCGGAGTTGGCCTTGATCACGATCGACTGCGCCTTGCCGGTGGCCTTGTCCTTCGCACCGACGTGCAGGATGCCGTTGGCGTCGATGTCGAAGGTCACTTCGATCTGCGGTACGCCACGTGGAGCCGGCGGAATATCGGCCAGGTCGAACTTGCCCAGCGACTTGTTCTGCGAAGCTTGCTTGCGCTCGCCCTGCAGCACGTGGATGGTCACGGCGCCCTGGTTGTCATCGGCGGTCGAGAACACCTGCGACTTCTTGGTCGGGATGGTGGTGTTCTTCTCGATCAGCGCGGTCATCACGCCACCCATGGTTTCGATACCCAGGGTCAGCGGGCTGACGTCCAGCAGCAGTACGTCCTTCACGTCACCAGCCAGAACGGCGCCCTGGATGGCGGCACCCATGGCGACGGCTTCGTCCGGGTTGACGTCCTTGCGCGCTTCCTTGCCGAAGAAGTCGGCAACGGCTTTCTGCACCATCGGCATACGGGTCTGGCCACCGACCAGGATCACGTCGTCGATCTTGCTGGCATCGATGCCGGCGTCCTTCAGGGCGATTCGGCATGGCTCGATGGTACGGTTGACCAGGTCTTCGACCAGCGACTCCAGCTTGGCGCGGGAGATCTTCACGTTCAGGTGTTTCGGACCGGTTGCGTCTGCAGTGATGTACGGCAGGTTGACGTCGGTCGACTGGGCCGAGGACAGCTCGATCTTGGCTTTTTCAGCGGCTTCTTTCAGGCGCTGCAGGGCCAGGGGATCGTTCTTCAGGTCCATGCCGGACTCTTTCTTGAACTCGTCGACGAGGTAGTCGATCAGGCGCATGTCAAAGTCTTCACCACCCAGGAAGGTGTCGCCGTTGGTGGCCAGTACTTCGAACTGGTGCTCACCGTCGACTTCGGCGATTTCGATGACCGACACGTCGAAGGTACCACCACCCAGGTCATAGACGATGACGGTGTGGTCGCCCTTGCCCTTGTCCATGCCGTAGGCCAGCGCGGCGGCAGTCGGTTCGTTGATGATGCGCTTGACGTCCAGGCCAGCGATGCGGCCGGCGTCCTTGGTTGCCTGGCGCTGGCTGTCGTTGAAGTAGGCCGGCACGGTGATGACCGCTTCAGTGACAGGCTCGCCGAGGTAGTCTTCGGCGGTCTTCTTCATTTTCTTCAGGACTTCGGCGCTGATCTGCGGCGGCGCCATTTCCTTGCCGGAAGCCTCGACCCAGGCATCACCGTTGTTGGCCTTGACGATCTTGTAAGGCACCAGCTTGATGTCTTTCTGGACGACGTCTTCTTCGAAGCGGCGGCCGATCAGGCGCTTCACCGCGAACAGGGTGTTGTGCGGGTTGGTGACCGCCTGGCGCTTGGCCGACTGGCCAACCAGGATTTCGCCGTCGTTGGCGTAGGCGATGATCGAAGGCGTGGTGCGCGCGCCTTCGGCGTTCTCGATGACCTTGGCAGTGCCGTTTTCCAGCACGGAGACGCAGGAGTTGGTGGTCCCCAGGTCGATACCGATGATTTTACCCATGATGATTCTCCCGAAACTTGAATTTGGTAGCAGTGACTGCTTTGGCCATCTGCACTAATACTTGAAGGCTTGACACCTAGATGGGGGCGCCCGGAAAGATTTCAAGCCTTTTCATTGATCGAAGGTTGCGCAGCGCTCGGCGCCTTGCTGACCACCACCATGGCGGGGCGCAGCAGGCGGCCGTTGAGCAGGTAGCCCTTCTGGAACACGTTGATCACGCTGTTCGGCTCGACATCGGCGCTTTCCTGCATGGCCATCGCCTGGTGGTGTTCGGCGTTGAACGGCTGACCGTGCGGATCGACGGCCTCAAGGTTGTAGCGCTTGAGGGTGTCCTGGAACATCTTCAGGGTCAGCTCGACACCTTCACGGATCTTCTTGACGTTCTCGTCTTCGGCGCTGGAGTGCGCCAGGGCCAGCTCCAGACTGTCGATCACCGGCAGCAGGTCGGAGGAGAACTTCTCCAGGGCGAACTTGTGCGCCTTCTCGACGTCCTGCTCGGCACGGCGACGGATGTTCTGCAGGTCGGCGGCGGCGCGCAGGGATTGGTCCTTGGCGGCGGCCAGCTGCTCTTCGAGCTCCAGAACGCGCGCGTCGGCGGTTGCTGCACCGGCTTCTTCGGAATTCAGGTTCTTCTCATCCAGCTGTTCGTCAGCCATTGGGTTTCTCCTCCACGATTTCTGTCGTGCGAGCCAGGCTCGCCATGTCTTGCCGGCTATATGGGGTCGGAAAAACCAGGTTCAAGGGGGCAGGTGCTTTTCCACATTCGTCGACCGGCTATTGGCAGACTCGCGAAAAGCACTGTATAAATATCCAGACACGACCCCTCGGGAGCCGCCCCAATGCTGGTGCACCTGTCCATCCACAACTACGCCATCGTCGAACACCTCGACCTCGAGATCGCCCGCGGGATGTCCGTCATCACCGGCGAGACCGGGGCCGGCAAGTCGATCATGCTCGACGCCCTCGGCCTGGCCCTTGGCGACCGCGCCGACAGTGGCGTGGTGCGTCCGGGCACCGACAAGGCGGACATCCTCGCCACCTTCGACCTGGTCGACATCCCCGAAGCGCACGCCTGGCTCGCCGAGCGCGACCTGGAAAGCGACGGCCCGTGCATCCTGCGCCGGGTGATCACCGCCGAGGGCCGCAGCCGCGGCTACATCAATGGCACCCCCTGCCCGCTGGGCGACCTCAAGGCGCTGGGCGAGCTGCTGATCGACATCCACAGCCAGCACGAACACCAGTCACTACTGAAAACCGACACCCATCGCCGCCTGGTGGACGAGTACGCCGGCGCCACCGACCTGGCCCGCCAGGTGCAGTTGGCCGCCAAGCGCTGGAACCAGACGCGCCAGGAGCTGGAGCGCCTGAGCAACTCCGGCGACGAGCAGCGGGCGCGCCACCAGTTGCTCAGCTACCAGCTGGAAGAACTCGACAACCTCGGCCTTGGCGAAAACGAGCTGGAACAGCTGGAGCAGGAGCACAAGAACCTGACCAACGCCGAGGCACTCTTCGGCATCTGCCGCCAGGTCATCGAGCAGTGCAGCGAAAGCGATTCGGGCAACGTACTGAGCGCCCTGACCATGAGCCTCAATCGCCTCGGCGCGGTAGGCAATGCACCCAAGGCACTGGGCGAGGCGGTCAACCTGATTGCCAGCGCGCAGATCCAGGTGGAGGAGGCCGTCGGCGAACTCAACCGCTTCCTCGACAACTTCGATGCCGACCCGATGCGCCTGCAGACCCTCGAAGAACGCCTGGACACTATCTATACCCTCGCGCGCAAACACCGCGTGCACCCCACCGAACTTCCGCACCTGCAACAGCGGCTGATGGAAGAGCTGGAGGGCCTGAATGCCAGCGACGAATCGATCGAGCGACTGGGCGAGGAGCTCGCGGCCTTCGCCCAGCACTATAAAGAGAAGGCCATTGAGCTCAGCGCCCTGCGCCAGCAGGCGGCCAAACAGCTGGCCACCGCAGTGGAGCAGGAAATCCAGCGCCTGGGCATGCCAGGCGGGCGTTTCTGCATCGAACTCACCCCCTTCGAAAGCACTGACCTCTCGCCCCACGGCCTGGAGCAGATCGAGCTGCTGGTCAGCGCCAACCCTGGTCAGCCACTCAAGGGCCTGGCCAAGGTGGCCTCAGGCGGCGAGCTGTCACGCATCAGCCTGGCGATCCAGGTGATCACCGCACAGACTTCACGCATTCCGACCCTGGTATTCGACGAAGTCGACGTGGGTATCGGCGGCCCGACCGCCGAGATCGTCGGCCAATTGCTTCGCCGCCTCGGCGAACGCGGCCAGGTGCTGACCGTGACCCACCTGCCACAGGTAGCCGCCCAAGGGCATCACCACCTGTTCGTGCACAAGGTGCGCAACAGCGACACCACACACACCGCCGTGGCCAGCCTGGGCAAGCGCGAGCGGGTCGAGGAAGTGGCGCGGATGCTGGGCGGCATCGACCTCACCAAGGAGTCGCTGGCCCATGCGCGCAAGATGGTGGTGACCAGCAAGACCTGAGCGGCCGAAGCGAGCCCAACCCAAAAAGCACAAAGGCGACCCGAAGGTCGCCTTTGTCGTCAATAACGATTCAATCGTTACTTCTTTTTACGTACGTACAGCACCAGATTGTGGTCCACCAGCTCGAAGCCATGCTCGGCAACAATCTCTTTCTGGCGCTTCTCGATTTCGGCATCGAAGAATTCAATGACTTCACCGCTGTCCACGTTGACCATGTGATCGTGGTGCTTGCCATCCGCCAGCTCGAACACCGCGTGGCCGCCATCAAAGTTGTGGCGCTCCACCAGGCCCGCCGCTTCGAATTGGGTCAGTACGCGGTACACGGTCGCCAGACCGACATCTTCGCCAGCTTCCATCAGCGCCTTGTACACATCCTCGGCACTCATGTGACGCTGCTCGGCGGAGTCGAGCATCTGAAGAATCTTTACTCGAGGCAGGGTTACCTTGAGGCCCGCTTTGCGCAATTCGCTATTTTCAACCATGGTCAGCTTTCTCGCCGATGCTGCTTCGCAGCTTCTCTTAATACGGGTATGATCGGGGTTTACGTTGTCCAGCCAAGATAGTGGAAGTCGCCCACCGATGCAAAACACCAAGCTCTTGCTAAACAGCCTCACCCTCGTGGGACTGCTCGCACTCGCCGGTTGCTCGTTTCCCGGGGTTTACAAAATCGACATCCAGCAGGGCAATGTCGTCACGCAGGACATGATAGACCAATTGCGCCCGGGAATGACCCGCCGACAAGTAAGGTTTATCATGGGTAACCCCCTGCTGCAGGACACTTTCCACACCAATCGCTGGGATTACCTCTACAGCCTGCAGCCTGGCGGCGGCCAGCGCCAGCAAGAGCGCATGAGCATTTTCTTCAACGAGAACGACCAACTGGTCAACCTCTCAGGCGACTTCATGCCAGGCGTCAGCCGCGACCAGGAAATCCTCGGCGGCAGCGGCGACACTACAGTCAACCCGGACAAGCAACCGAGCCAGTCCGAGAAGCCGGCCAAGCCAGGCTCGCTGGAAGACTCGCTGCAAAAGGAAATCGACAACGTCGAGACCACCCCGGTGCCAACACCAGCACCGCTGGAAACTTCGCCGCAGTAAATGCGCCGATACTAAAAAGCCCGGATCGTTTCCGGGCTTTTTATTGCCTGCATGAATGACGGAGTTTACTCACCCGCCACGCGCACCCTCAACCATTGAGCTGCTTGGCCCGCTGGCAGAAGGCATCGACCATGGTGTTGGCTGCCTGGTTGAACAGTGGCCCCAAGGTGGCCCGCACCAGGGCACCGGCGTAGTCGAACGACAGGTCGAGGCTGATCTTGCAGGCCTTTTCTCCCAGCGGCTTGAACACCCACAGCCCATGCAACTGGGTGAACGGCCCCTCTTCCAGGTTCATCTCGATCGACTGCCCCGGCACCAGCACATTGCGCGTGATGAACTGCTGGCTCATGCCACCCTTGGCCACTTCCAACCTGGCGCGCATGTGCGTATCACTGGCCTCGAGCACTGTGGACGCCGAGCACCAGGGCAGGAACTCCGGGTAGCTCGCCACATCGTTGACCAGGTCGTAGAGCGCCTGGGCAGGGTACGGCAGCAGAGCGGAGCGTTGAATATGGGTAGTCATCCAGGCGTCACTTCCAAACTGGGCGGCAGCGCTTGTCAGCGCCTTGAAAACGGCTCTGCGCGGCAGAGCGTGGGTTGCATTGTCCGGGATTCACACAACAGGCTCAAGCGCAGCTAAACCCCGTAGCCGAGGACGCGGCGACTGCCTATAATGCCGCCCCTATGGCTAAACAAAAGAAGCATCCGACCGGGACCATCGCGCAGAACAAGAAAGCGCGACACGATTACTTCATCGAACACAAGTTCGAGGCCGGGCTGGTCCTGTCCGGCTGGGAAGTAAAAAGCCTGCGGGCCGGCAAGGCGCACCTGACCGACAGCTACGTGCTGCTCAAGGATGGCGAAGCCTGGCTGTTCGGCAGCCACATCACCCCACTGAACACCGCCAGCACCCACGTCATTGCCGACCCCATCCGCACCCGCAAGCTGCTGCTGAACAAGCGCGAGCTCGAGCGCCTGGAAGCGGCCGTGGCGCAGAAGGGCTACACCTGCGTGGCGATGTCGCTGTACTGGAGCAAGCACCTGATCAAGTGTGAGATCGCACTCGGCAAGGGCAAGAAGGAGTTCGACAAGCGCGATACCGTGCGCGAGCGCGACTCCAACCGCGAGCTGCAGCGCACGATGCGCAACAAGGGCAAGGAAGAGTAAGGCTCGGCCTGACCTTTCCCGTGGGAGCGGGCTTGCCCCGCGATCGCGCCAGGCCAGGCAGCACCGCTGCCCATGCTAGCGCGATCGCGGGGCCAGCCCGCTCCCACGAAGCCCAGAATCAGCGCCCGCTGCGCCGCTCCGCCCGCGCAACCCGCTGTGCTTCCTGCTGCGCCTCCTGCAGCACCTCCTGCACATACAGGATGTGCCGGCTGGAAACCTCCCGCGCGTCCTCCGCACGCCCTTCGACAATCGCCAGGTACAACTCGCGATGCTGGCTGATCAGCATGTCGCGGGTCTCAGTGCGTTGTTGGTACATGCCGCCAATGTTGGTCACCACATTGCGCTTGAGCAGGTCGAACAACCCGCGAATAGTGTGCAACAACACGGCATTGTGGCTGGCCTC
Source organism: Pseudomonas sp. PONIH3 (assembly GCF_002934345.1). Lineage (NCBI taxonomy): Bacteria > Pseudomonadati > Pseudomonadota > Gammaproteobacteria > Pseudomonadales > Pseudomonadaceae > Pseudomonas > Pseudomonas sp. PONIH3. Next base: position 4,536,603 of record NZ_CP026386.1, on the reverse strand, counting down.
GGCAATGGCCAGATGGAAGCGAGCATCGGCAGCCCCCTCCTCCGCCCGATCCACCTCACCGACACGGTTGTAGCAGTCCTGCAAGGCGTCGAACGCAGTCTTCAGCCGCTCACGATCCGGCCCGGTGGCGCGCTGCGCCGCGTAGTAGGCGCAGGACGCCTCCAGCGTATGACGAAACTCCAGCAGGTCACGCTGCGCCTCGGGGCTGGATTCGAGCAGCTTCAGCAAGGGGTCGCTGAAGGTCGAGCCCAATGACTCGGCCACATAGTTGCCGCCGCCCTGGCGACTGACCAGCAAGCCCTTGGCCACCAGCTTCTGGATAGCCTCGCGCAACGACGGCCGCGACACGCCGAACTGCTCGGCCAGGGCGCGCTCGGCCGGCAGGCGCTGACCCGAGGTGAGGGTGCCTTCGAGAATCATCCCTTCCAACCGATCGACGATGTCGTCGGACAGGCGCCGCTGGCGGACCTGATCAAAAACCATCACATGCTCTCCACGAACCCCGGGGATGCCAATCCGGGGGCGCCTATTCTGCGCCTATCCGGCTTGCGCCGACAGCCGTCAGGCGGCGTTTTTCCCAGCCAATCAGATGCCCGCTCATCGGCATCCGACCAAAGTTTCCCACAGGACAAATTGACACACCCTGCGTGGCGCTCTTAACCTAGCGACCAGCCATTGTAAATTGGTCTTACCAATTATCCAATGCCAGTGCCTTGACCAACAACAATTAGGGGCCACCCCATATGCAAACCTGGCAACAACTCTATACCCCGCTTGGTAGCCTTGGCCTGTCCGCGCTGGCGGCGGTCATCCCAATCGTGTTCTTCTTCCTCGCCCTCGCCGTGTTCCGCCTCAAGGGCCACGTCGCCGGCAGCATCACCCTGGCACTGTCGATCCTGGTGGCGATCTTCGCCTTCCAGATGCCTGTCGACATGGCACTGGCCGCTGCGGGTTATGGCTTCCTCTACGGCCTGTGGCCGATTGCCTGGATCATCGTCGCCGCGGTGTTCCTCTACAAACTCACGGTCAAGAGTGGCCAGTTCGAAGTCATCCGCAGCTCGGTACTGTCGATCACCGACGACCAGCGCCTGCAAGTACTGCTGATCGGCTTCTGCTTCGGCGCCTTCCTCGAAGGCGCGGCCGGCTTCGGCGCCCCGGTAGCGATCACCGCCGCGCTGCTGGTGGGCCTGGGCTTCAACCCACTGTACGCCGCCGGCCTGTGCCTGATCGCCAACACCGCCCCGGTGGCCTTCGGCGCCCTGGGCATCCCGATCATCGTCGCCGGCCAGGTGACTGGCATCGATGCCTTCCACATCGGCGCCATGACCGGCCGCCAACTGCCGCTGCTGTCGCTGTTCGTGCCGTTCTGGCTGGTGTTCATGATGGACGGCGTGCGCGGCGTGAAAGAGACCTGGCCTGCCGCCCTGGTGGCCGGCCTGAGCTTCGCCGTCACCCAGTACTTCACCTCCAACTTCATCGGCCCGGAGCTGCCCGACATCACCTCGGCCCTGGCCAGCCTGATCGCCTTGACCCTGTTCCTCAAGGTCTGGCAGCCCAAGCGCGCATTCGCCGAGGCCAAGGGCAGTGTCGGCGCCGCCGTCGTGCAATCCAGCGGCAGCCAACCGAGCCCGTACAGCTTTGGCGAGATCTTCAAGGCCTGGTCGCCATTCCTGATCCTCACCGTACTGGTCACCATCTGGACCCTGAAACCGTTCAAGGCGGCCTTCGCCCCAGGCGGCGCGATGTACAACTTCGTGTTCAACTTCGCCATCCCGCACCTCGACCAGCTGGTGGTCAAGACCGCACCAATCGTCACAGCGCCCACCGCCATGCCGGCGGTGTTCAAGCTCGACCCGATCTCCGCCACCGGCACCGCGATCTTCCTCTCGGCACTGATCTCGATGTGGGTGCTGAAGATCAACTTCAAAACTGGTCTTACCACTTTCAAAGAAACCTTCTGGGAACTGCGCTGGCCGATCCTGTCGATAGGCATGGTGCTGGCCTTCGCCTTCGTCACCAACTACTCGGGCATGTCTTCGACCATGGCCCTGGTGTTGGCCGGCACCGGCGCGGCGTTCCCGTTCTTCTCGCCGTTCCTCGGCTGGCTGGGCGTGTTCCTGACCGGTTCGGATACCTCGTCCAACGCCCTGTTCAGCTCGCTGCAGGCTACTACCGCGCACCAGATCGGGGTCAACGACACCCTGCTTGTGGCGGCCAACACCAGTGGCGGCGTGACCGGCAAGATGATCTCGCCGCAGTCGATCGCCGTGGCCTGCGCCGCCACAGGCCTGGTCGGCAAGGAATCCGACCTGTTCCGCTTCACCGTCAAGCACAGCCTGTTCTTCGCCACCATCGTCGGCCTGATCACTCTGGTCCAGGCCTACTGGCTCACTGGCATGCTGGTTCATCACTAAAGTGAAAGGGGCCGGGCGCCTTGACGCGCCCGGCATTCCCCACAAGCAACGCTGCGAGAATCCATGATCATTTCCGCCTCCACCGACTATCGCGCCGCGGCCCAACGCAAGCTGCCTCCCTTCCTGTTCCACTACGCCGACGGCGGCGCCTACGCCGAACACACCCTGCGCCACAACGTCTCGGACCTGGCCGGCATCGCCTTGCGCCAGCGCGTGCTGAAGAACATGTCCGAGCTGAGCTTGCAGACGCAGCTGTTCGACGAAACCCTGAGCATGCCCGTGGCCCTGGCCCCGGTCGGCCTCACCGGCATGTACGCCCGCCGTGGCGAAGTGCAGGCGGCACGCGCAGCGGCGGCCCATGGCATTCCGTTCACGATGTCGACGGTATCGGTGTGCCCGATCGAAGAAGTGGCCCCGGCCATCGACCGGCCGATGTGGTTCCAGCTGTATGTGCTCAAGGACCGCGGCTTCATGCGCAACGCCCTGGAGCGCGCCAAGGCCGCCGGAGTGAAGACCCTGGTGTTCACCGTCGACATGCCCGTGCCCGGCGCGCGCTACCGCGATGCCCACTCCGGCATGAGCGGCGCCAACGGCCCGCTGCGCCGCGTGCTGCAAGCGATGACCCACCCGCAATGGGCGTGGGACGTCGGCGTGATGGGCCGCCCCCACGACCTGGGCAATATCTCCGCCTACCGCGGCAACCCCACGGGCCTTGCCGACTACATCGGCTGGCTGGGCAACAACTTCGACCCGTCCATCTCCTGGAAAGACCTGGAGTGGATCCGCGAATTCTGGGATGGTCCGATGATCATCAAGGGCATCCTCGACGCCGATGACGCCCGCGACGCGGTCAAGTTCGGCGCCGACGGTATCGTCGTCTCCAACCACGGCGGCCGCCAGCTCGATGGCGTGCTGTCCAGCGCCCGCGCCCTGCCGGCCATCGCCGACGCGGTGAAGGGCGATATCAAGATCCTCGCCGACTCCGGCATCCGCAGCGGCCTCGATGTGGTGCGCATGATCGCCCTGGGCGCCGACAGCGTGCTGATCGGCCGCGCCTTCCTCTATGCCCTGGCCACCCACGGCGAGGCCGGTGTGAAGAACCTGCTGGAGCTGTTCGAGAAAGAGATGCGCGTGGCCATGGTGCTGACCGGCGCCAAGTCCATCGGCGAGATCAGCAAAGACTCGCTGGTCCGCGAACTGGGCGCCTGAGCGCGCCCACCAACGCCTGAATACCCGGGGCACGCCGCGCACCAGACGCCGCGGCCCCGCGAGGAGATTGCATGAGCCTGCCCGCCGCGTTCCTGCGTGATGCCGAGCGCCTGATCCCCGCCGAACGCCGCTTCGACGACCCGACCTCGACCCTGGCCTTCGGCACCGACGCCAGCTTCTACCGGCTGATCCCCAAGCTGGTGCTGCGCGTGGAGTCCGAGAACGAAGTGGTCGCGCTGATCCAGCTGGCCCAGCGCGACCGGGTGCCGGTGACCTTCCGCGCCGCCGGCACCAGCCTGTCCGGCCAGGCCATCAGCGACTCGGTGCTGATCGTGCTCGGCGACAACTGGAATGGCCGGGAGATTCGCCACCAGGGCGGGCAGATCCGACTACAGCCCGGCGTGATCGGCGCCCAGGCCAATGCCTGGCTGGCCCCCTATGGGCGCAAGATCGGCCCGGACCCGGCATCGATCAACGCCTGCAAGATCGGCGGCATCGTCGCCAACAATGCCAGCGGCATGTGCTGCGGCACCGCGCAGAACACCTATCACACCCTCGCCGGTCTGCGTCTGGTGCTGGCCGACGGCACTCGCCTGGACAGCGAGGACCCGGCCAGCGTCGCCGCCTTTGAGCACAGCCACGCCGGCCTCCTGGACGAACTGGCCCGCCTTGGCCGCGAGACCCGCACCAACACCGCGCTGGCTGAGCGCATCCGGCACAAGTACCGGCTGAAAAACACCACGGGGCTATCACTCAACGCACTGGTGGACTATGACCAGCCGCTCGATATCCTCCAGCACCTGCTGGTCGGTTCCGAAGGCACCCTTGGTTTCATCAGCGCCGTCACCTACAACACCGTGCCCGACCACCCGCACAAGGCCAGCGCGCTGCTGGTGTTCCCCAGCGTCGAAAGCTGCTGCCGCGCCGTGACCGTGCTCAAGCGCCAGCCAGTCTCCGCCGTGGAGCTGCTCGACCGCCGCAGCCTGCGCTCGGTGCAGGAGATGCCGGGCATGCCGGCGTGGGTCAAGGACCTGTCGGCCAACGCCTGCGCCCTGCTGATCGAGTGCCGCGCCGCCAGCCAGAGCCTGCTGCACGAGCAGCTCGAGCAGGTGATGGCGTCCATCGACGACTACCCGCTGGAGCAGAAGGTCGCGTTCAGCGAAGACCCGGCGGTGTACAACCAGCTGTGGAAGATCCGCAAGGATACCTTCCCCGCCGTCGGCGCCGTGCGCCAGACCGGCACCACGGTGATCATCGAGGACGTGACCTTCCCCATCGAGCAACTGGCCGAAGGCGTCAACCGCCTGATCCAGCTGTTCGACAAGCACCGCTATGACGAGGCGATCATTTTCGGCCACGCCCTGGAAGGCAACCTGCACTTCGTCTTCACCCAGGGCTTCAACAGCGCCGAGGAAGTGGAGCGCTACCAGGCCTTCATGGACGACGTGGCGCAGCTGGTGGCAGTGGAATTCGGCGGCTCGCTCAAGGCCGAGCACGGCACCGGGCGCAACATGGCGCCCTTCGTCGAACTGGAATGGGGGCATGACGCCTACCAGCTGATGTGGAAGCTCAAGCGCCTGCTCGACCCCAACGGCATCCTCAACCCCGATGTGGTGCTGAGCGAGGACCCCGACATCCACCTGAAGAACCTCAAGCCGCTGCCGGCCGCCGACGAGATCGTCGACAAGTGCATCGAGTGCGGTTTCTGCGAGCCGGTGTGTCCGTCGAAAGGCCTTACCTTGAGCCCGCGCCAGCGCATCGTCATGTGGCGCGACATCCAGGCGAAGAAACGCGCCGGCGTTGATACCCGCGAACTGCTGCGCACCTACCAGTACCAGGGCATCGACACCTGCGCCGCCACCGGCCTGTGCGCCCAGCGCTGCCCGGTGGGCATCAACACCGGCGAGCTGGTGAAGAAGCTGCGCGGTCAGGCGGCCGAGCACGGCAAGGCCGCCGACTGGCTGGCCGAGCATTTTCACGCCACCTTGCGCGGCGCGCGATTCACGCTGGCCGCCGCCAATGGCGCGCGCAAGCTGCTCGGCGCCCCGCGCATGAGCCGGCTCAGCGCCCGCCTGAGCAAGGCCAGCAAAGGCCGCCTGCCGCAGTGGACCCCCGCCATGCCGCAGCCGCTGCGGGCCGTCGAGCTCAGCACCGCGAGCCACGACGCCCGCCCTCGCGTGGTCTACCTGGCCGCCTGTGTTTCGCGGGTGATGGGCCCGGCCTATGCCGACCGCGAGCAGAGTTCGCTGCTGGACAAGACCCGTGCCCTGCTGGAGAAGGCCGGCTACCAGGTAGTGTTCCCGGACAACGCCGACAGTCTGTGCTGCGGCCAGCCGTTCGCCTCCAAGGGCTACCCCGAGCAGGCCGAGCACAAGCGCCAGGAACTGATCAACGCACTGCTGCACGCCAGCCGCGGCGGCCTTGACCCGATCTACTGCGACACCAGCCCCTGCACCCTGCGCCTGGTGCAGGACCTGGGCGAATCGCGGCTGGACCTGTACGACCCGGTGCGCTTCATCCGCACCCACCTGGTCGACAAGCTGGAGTTCACCCCCCAGGACGAGCCCGTGGCGGTGCACGTGACCTGCAGCACCCAGCACCTGGGCGAAAGCCAGGCGCTGATCGACCTGGCGCGGCGCTGCAGCAAGCAGGTGGTGATCCCCGAAGGCATCCATTGCTGCGGCTTCGCCGGCGACAAGGGCTTCACCACACCGGAGCTCAACGCCCATTCGCTGCGTACCCTCAAGGACGCGGTGCAGTATTGCAGCGAGGGGATCTCCACCAGCCGCACCTGCGAGATCGGCCTGTCGAGCCACAGTGGCATCGATTATCACGGGCTTGTGTACCTGGTGGACCGGGTGACGCGGGCGCGCAGTCTCTGAACCGCAAGGCAGCCCCGCTCTCTGGTGGGAGCGGGCCAGCCCCGCGATGGCGCCGGCAAAGCCGCCAGCACAACTGCGTCCTGCACAAACCCCACGCACTCAAGTAAACTGGCGGCCTTTTCGCGCAGCCTCGGGCTGCCCCTGTCGATTTACCAAAGGTGCCCGCCATGCCCTGGCTGCAAGTACGCCTGGCCATCAGCCCGGAACAAGCCGAAACCTACGAAGACGCCCTGCTTGAAGTGGGCGCCGTCTCGGTGACCTTCATGGACGCAGAAGACCAGCCGATCTTCGAACCGGACCTCAACACCACCCCGCTGTGGTCGCACACGCACCTGCTGGCGCTGTTCGAGGCCGATGCCGAGCCCGAGCAGGTGTTCGCCCACCTGCGCCTGCTGACCGGCGCCGAGCTGCCCGAGTACCACGCCGAGGTGATCGAGGACCAGGACTGGGAGCGCAGCTGGATGGACAACTTCCAGCCGATGCGCTTCGGCCAGCGCCTGTGGATCGTGCCAAGCTGGCACGAAGCCCCGGAAAAGGACGCGGTGAACCTGCTGCTCGACCCGGGCCTGGCCTTTGGCACGGGTACCCACCCGACCACCGCGCTGTGCCTGGAATGGCTCGACGGCCAGCAGCTGCAAGGCACGCAAGTGCTCGACTTCGGCTGCGGCTCGGGCATCCTGGCCATTGCCGCGCTGCTGCTCGGCGCCCGCCACGCGGTCGGCACCGACATCGACGTGCAGGCTATCGAGGCCTCCCGTGACAACGCCCAGCGCAACGGCATTGCCGACGACACGTTCGACCTGTACCTGCCCGAGCAGATGCCGGCCATGCAGGCCGACGTACTGGTCGCCAACATCCTGGCCGGCCCGCTGGTATCGCTGGCGCCGCAGCTATCCGGCCTGGTTCGCCCCGGCGGCCTGCTGGCGCTGTCGGGCATCCTCGCCGAACAGGGTGAGGAAGTGGCCGCCGCCTATGCCGCCGACTTCGACCTGGACCCGATCGTCGTGCGCGACGGCTGGGTACGTATCAGTGGTCGCCGCCGCTAAGCGCGCCTAGACTCAACTCCTGCACAGCTTCCCGGACAGCCGCATGACCGACAGTTTCGTCACCCAGTGCCCGCATTGCCAGACCAGCTTTCGCGTCACCCATCACCAGTTGAGCGTGGCCCGCGGCGTGGTGCGCTGCGGCCAATGCCTGCAGGTGTTCAACGCGGCGAAACAACTGCTGGAGCAGAACCGCGCCGCGGCTGGCGAAGGCGACACCCGTGCGCCGGCGCCGGCAGCCGAGCCGGCCGTGCCAGCGCCCGCAGCCGTGCAACCGGAGGCCGCCCCGCCGGCACCGAGCGAGGACAACTGGACGGTCACGGCCGAGGAACTGGATGCCCTCGATCTCGACCAGGAGCTGGCGCGCCTTGAACGGCGCAGCCCGGGTGATCGGCGCGCCGCCCCGGCCAAAGGCATGCTCCAGGCCCGCCGCGACGATCAGCTCGGCGATGGGCCTGGCGATGAACCGTTCGGCACCGCCACTGACGGCGACCGTGAGCCTGCGCAGGAGCGCGAGGACGCACCGATGCTGGTCGAGCAGGAGCCGCTGGACCTGGCGCCGGCCGACGACGAGCGCACCGAGCCTACCCTCGGCGCGACCAGCCTCGAGCTGGACGATGAGCCTCCAGTGCGCAATCAGCCACTCGACGAACCCTCGCGGCAGTTGCCCAACCACGACGAACCCTTGCCGGAGAAGGGCCTTTCGGCGCTTGACGACGAGGTGCACAGCGCGCCGTTCTCGGCCCGCGACTATGACCCCGAAGAACATCCCGGGCAACGCCTGGAACCGAGCCTGGCCACCAAGCCCGAACGCGCGCGCAAGGAGCCGCTGGTCGACGTGGTCGACGACCCGTTGCAGCTGGGCTGGGAAAAGCCCGCCCCGAACTGGGGAAAACGCCTGCTGTGGGGTTTCCTGACACTGCTGGCCGCGGGCCTGCTGGCATTCCAGTACGTCTGGTTCCACTTCGACGAAATGGCCCGCCAGGACCAGTATCGCCCTTGGTTCCAGCAGCTGTGCCCGATGTTCGGCTGCCAGGTGCCGACCCGCGTAGACATCTCGCGGATCAAAAGCAGCAATCTGGTAGTGCGCAGCCACCCGGACTTCAAAGGGGCGCTGATCGTCGACGCGATCATCTACAACCGCGCGCCCTTCGCCCAGCCCTTCCCCCTTCTCGAATTGCGCTTCGCCGACCTCAACGGCCAGCTGATCGCCAGCCGACGCTTCAAACCAAGCGAGTACCTGTCGGGCGAGCTGGCCGGGCGCGGCGAGATGCCCAGCCAGACGCCGATCCACATCGCCCTGGACATCCTCGACCCTGGGCCGAAGGCGGTGAACTACAGCCTGAGCTTCCGTTCGCCGGAGTAAGCGACAGGCGGCAAGCTTCACACCGCAGGTAAATGCCTGTCCGCAGCCCTCTTGCAGCTTGAAGCTTGCCGCTTGGCACTGGATGTCATAACGCCGCAACTGTTCAGATTTTATCCAGATTCATCTTTATCCGGTCATCGAGAGCGGGTATCATGCCATCCCTTTTTCGACTCCAATGATTCGGCCCCACAACAGGGAACACCTATGTCGGCGGTACGCATCGGCCCTTACACACTGCAGAACAACCTGATCCTGGCCCCGATGGCCGGCGTCACGGACCAACCTTTCCGTACCCTGTGCAAGCGTCTGGGAGCGGGCATGGTGGTCTCGGAGATGGTCTCCAGCGACATGCGTCTGTGGAATAGCCGCAAGTCGAGCCTGCGCCGCATACATGAAAGCGATCCCGAGCCACGCTCGGTGCAGATCGCCGGCGGCGATGCGCAGATGATGGCCGAGGCGGCCCGGGCCAATGTCGAGGCCGGCGCGCAGATCATCGACATCAACATGGGTTGCCCGGCGAAAAAAGTCTGCAACAAGGCCGCAGGCTCTGCTTTATTGAGAGATGAAGCCTTGGTCACCGAAATCCTCCACGCCGTCGTCGGCGCCGTGGACGTGCCGGTGACGCTGAAGATCCGCACCGGCTGGGACCGGGCAAGCAAGAACGGCCTGAACGTGGCGAAGATCGCCGAACAGGCCGGCATCCAGGCGCTGGCGGTGCATGGCCGCACACGCGCCGACCTGTACACCGGTGACGCCGAGTACGACACCATCGCCGCGATCAAGCAGGCGGTGTCGATCCCGGTTTTCGCCAACGGCGACATCACTTCGCCGGAAAAGGCCCGGGCGGTGCTGCATGCCACCGGCGCCGACGGCCTGCTGATCGGCCGTGCCGCCCAAGGGCGGCCGTGGATTTTCCGCGAGATCGAGCATTACCTGCGCACGGGCGAGCACCTGCCCACCCCGGCGCTGGACGAAGTGGAACGCATTCTGCTGGAACACCTGGCCGCGCTGCATGCCTTCTATGGCGATGTGATGGGCGTGCGGATCGCCCGCAAGCACGTTGGCTGGTACCTGGCAACCCGACCTGGCGGCAAGGAGTTCCGCAGCCAGTTCAACGCTTTGCAAGACACACAAGCGCAGTGCGCCAACGTTCAGGCTTATTTTGCCGAACGTCGACAGAGCCTTGGGACAGAGGACGAACAAGGGGTGGCCGCATGACGATGATGACCGAGACATTAGTGAGTGGAACAACGCCCGTGAGCGACAACGCCAACCTCAAGCAGCACCTGAACACGCCGAGCGAGGAGGGCCAGACCCTGCGCGACAGCGTCGAGAAGGCGCTGCACAACTACTTCGCCCACCTGGAAGGCGCTACCGTCACGGACGTGTACAACCTGGTGCTCTCGGAAGTCGAGGCGCCGCTGCTCGAATGCGTGATGAACTACGTAAAGGGCAACCAGACCAAAGCCAGCGAGATGCTCGGGCTCAACCGAGGCACGCTGCGCAAGAAGCTCAAGCAGTACGATCTGTTGTAAGGCCAGAACCCCAACCAGAAAAGGCGCTCATGCAAAAAGGCGCCTTTTTTGCTGACTCCACCGCGTTATGGAATCTGAAATGACCGACCAGACTACCCGCCTGCCGATCCGCCGCGCCCTGATCAGCGTCTCCGACAAGACCGGTATCCTCGAATTCGCCCGGGAGCTGCAACAGCTCGGTGTCGAGATCCTGTCCACCGGCGGCACCTACAAGCTGCTCAAGGATAATGGCGTGAACGCGGTGGAAGTGGCCGACTACACCGGCTTCGCCGAAATGATGGACGGCCGGGTCAAGACCCTGCATCCGAAGATCCACGGCGGCATTCTCGGCCGTCGCGGCACCGACGACGCCATCATGAACGAGCATGGCATCAAGCCGATCGACCTGGTCGCGGTCAACTTGTACCCGTTCGAAGCCACCATCAGCAAGCCGGGCTGCGACCTGCCGACAGCCATCGAGAACATCGACATCGGCGGCCCGACCATGGTCCGTTCCGCGGCGAAGAACCACAAGGACGTGGCCATCGTGGTCAACGCCAGCGATTACGCCGGCATTGTCGAAGGCCTGAAAGCCGGCGGCCTGACCTACGCCCAGCGCTTCGACCTGATGCTCAAGGCCTTCGAGCACACCGCCGCCTACGACGGCATGATCGCCAACTACATGGGCACCATCGACCAGGCAAAGGACACCCTGTCCACCGAAGATCGCAGCGAGTTCCCGCGCACCTTCAACAGCCAGTTCGTCAAGGCCCAGGAAATGCGCTACGGCGAGAACCCGCACCAGAGCGCGGCGTTCTACGTCGAGGCCAAGAAGGGCGAGGCCAGCATTTCCACCGCCATCCAGCTGCAAGGCAAGGAGCTGTCGTTCAACAACGTGGCCGATACCGACGCCGCGCTGGAGTGCGTGAAGAGCTTCGTCAAGCCGGCCTGCGTGATCGTCAAGCACGCCAACCCGTGCGGCGTGGCCGTGGTGCCTGAAGACGAAGGCGGTATCCGCAAGGCCTACGACCTGGCCTACGCTACCGACACCGAGTCGGCATTCGGCGGCATCATCGCCTTCAACCGCGAGCTGGACGGCGAAACCGCCAAAGCCATCGTCGAGCGCCAGTTCGTCGAAGTGATCATTGCCCCGAAAATCTCCCAGGCCGCCCGCGAAGTCGTGGCCGCCAAGCAGAACGTGCGTCTGCTGGAGTGCGGCGAGTGGCCAGCCGAGCGCGCCGCCGGTTGGGACTTCAAGCGCGTCAACGGTGGCCTGCTGGTGCAGAGCCGCGATATCGGCATGATCACTGCCGACGACCTGAAGATCGTCACCAAGCGTGCGCCGACCGAGCAGGAAATCCACGACTTGGTGTTTGCCTGGAAAGTGGCCAAGTTCGTCAAGTCCAACGCCATCGTCTACGCCAAGCAGCGCCAGACCATCGGCGTCGGCGCCGGCCAGATGAGCCGCGTCAACTCCGCGCGCATCGCCGCGATCAAGGCCGAACATGCCGGCCTGCAAGTGCAGGGCGCGGTAATGGCTTCGGATGCGTTCTTCCCGTTCCGTGATGGCATCGACAACGCGGCTAAAGTGGGTATCAGCGCGGTGATCCAGCCAGGTGGTTCGATGCGTGATGCCGAAGTCATCGCCGCTGCCGACGAAGCCGGTATCGCCATGGTATTCACCGGCATGCGCCACTTCCGCCACTGATTATGGCAATCGGCCGCACTGAAGCAGGCATCTGCTTCAGTGCGACCTCGTACAGCGAGGGGTGCTGCCTCTCGTTCGACAGATTTCGAGGTTTTGACATGAAAGTTTTGATCATCGGCAGCGGCGGTCGCGAACACGCCCTGGCCTGGAAAGTCGCCCAGGACCCACGGGTCGAGAAAATCTTCGTGGCGCCAGGTAACGCCGGCACCGCCAGCGAAGCCAAGTGCGAGAACGTCGCCATCGACGTCACCGCCCTGGAGCAACTGGCCGACTTCGCCGAGAAGAACGTCGACCTGACCATCGTCGGCCCGGAAGCGCCGCTGGTGATCGGTGTCGTGGACCTGTTCCGCAGCCGCGGCCTGGACTGCTTCGGCCCGACCAAGGGCGCGGCCCAGCTAGAAGGCTCCAAGGCCTTCACCAAGGACTTCCTGGCCCGCCACAAGATCCCGACTGCCGACTACCAGAACTTCACCGAGATCGAGCCGGCCCTGGCCTACCTGCGTGAAAAAGGTGCGCCGATCGTGATCAAGGCCGACGGCCTGGCCGCCGGTAAAGGTGTAATCGTCGCCATGACCTTGCAGGAAGCCGAAGACGCCGTGCGCGACATGCTCGCCGGCAACGCCTTCGGTGAAGCCGGTTCGCGCGTGGTGATCGAAGAGTTCCTCGACGGCGAAGAAGCCAGCTTCATCGTCATGGTCGACGGCCACAACGTGCTGCCCATGGCCACCAGCCAGGACCACAAGCGTGTCGGCAACCAGGATACCGGCCCGAACACCGGCGGCATGGGTGCCTACTCCCCTGCCCCCGTGGTCACCGCCGACGTGCACCAGCGCGTGATGGACCAAGTGATCTGGCCAACCGTGCGCGGCATGGCCGAGGAAGGCAACGTCTACACCGGCTTCCTGTATGCCGGCCTGATGATCGACAAGGCAGGCAACCCCAAGGTCATCGAGTTCAACTGCCGCTTCGGCGACCCGGAAACCCAGCCGGTCATGCTGCGCCTGGAGTCGAGCCTGGTACTGCTGATCGAAGCCGCCTTCGCCAAGGCCCTGGACAAGGTCGAGGCGCAGTGGGATCCGCGTCCTAGCCTGGGCGTGGTGCTGGCCGCCGGTGGCTACCCGGGCGACTACGCCAAAGGCGCCGTGATCAGCGGCCTCGACGCGGCCGCCAAGCTTGAAGGCAAAGTGTTCCACGCCGGCACCGCGCTGAAGGACGGCCAGGTGGTCACCGCCGGTGGCCGCGTACTGTGCGCCACCGCCATGGGCGACACCGTCGAAGCCGCCCAGCAGCAGGCCTACCGCCTGGCCGAGCAGGTCAAGTGGGACGCCAGCTTCTACCGCAACGACATCGGCTACCGGGCCATCGCCCGCGAGCGCGGTGAGCAGCAGTAAAAGTGCAGCCAACGGTCGTGCCGTTCCCGGCGCACGGCCTTCGGCTCGTCGTCAAGGCCCCGCCGGGGCCTTGCCTTCGCCTTGGCGCGCCGCGCATAGTGGATATCCGGCACATTAGCTAAGAAGGGATTTCGTCGTGCGTCGGCTTCGGATTGCCATAGCCCTGATCGTCAGCCTGCTGACCCTGCTCTGCCTGCTCCCGGCACACGCCGAACAGGCCGCGGGCTGGTCGGCGCTGCTCGATGAACAGGCCAACCTGCAGCTGTCCGACGTGCGCTCCGAACGCTACCGCAACCAGTTCAGCCCATTGGCCCTCGAAGAACTGGATGCCGCCCTCCCCGACCAGGCCCTGTGGTTGCACTACCGCCTGGATCCGAGCGACCAGGAACAACTGGTACGCATTTTCGCCCCCGACCTGTCACGCCTGGACCTCTACGCCCTGGAAGGCGGCAAACTGCTGCGCCAGCTGCACCATGGCCGGCAGGGCGACGGCCTCAGCCCCACCCTGCGCGGCAGGGACCACGTGCTGCCACTGCCGCACAGCAACCAACCGCTGGATATCTACCTGCGGCTGGTTTCCGAACACCAGCTGCGCCCGGCCATCACTGTCGAGACCACCGCCCACGCCGCCGCCGACCAGCGCCAGTCGCTGCTGTTCGGCCTGCTGTTCGGGGGGCTGGCCATGCTGATCCTGCACAACCTGATCCGCTTCGGCTACACACGCTCCAGCACCACGCTGGTGCTGGCGCTGTACCACGGCCTGATGCTGCTCAGCGCGCTGATCCTGCTCAACCTCAGTGGCCCCTGGTGGCACCTGTGGCACAGCGCGCAGACCCCGGCAGCCTACCTGACCCTGGTACTGGCTGGCCTGGCCGGATTGTATTTCACCCTGCATTTCTTCTCCCCCTGCAGTTCGGCGCGGCTCAACCGCCTGCTGCACATGGAGATGCTGGTGGCCGCCGTCAGCGGCCTGGTGCTGCTGTTCGTCGATACGCTGCCGCTGAACCTGATGACCTATGCCCTGCTCGCCCTGGGCAGCGTGAGCATGCTGCTGGTCAGCGGCTATCACTGGTACAAGGGCTACGGCCCGGCGCGCCTGTTCGCCGTGGCGATGCTGGTGTTCAACCTCGGCGGCCTGGTGCTGCTACCGGCCCTGCTGGGCCTCACCCGCACCTCCACGCCCTGGTTGTTGTGCATCCTCATGGCGCTGACCGTGGTCAGCGGCCTGCTGCTCAACCTCGCGGTCAGCGAGCGCCTGCGCCGGATCAGCGAGGAGCGCTTCCGCGCCAGCCGCGCCCTGGCCGCCAGCGACGCCGAGATCAACGCCAAGGCCGAGTTCCTGGCCAAGATCAGCCATGAGATCCGCACCCCCATGAACGGCGTGCTGGGCATGACCGAGCTGCTGCTCGGCACGCCGCTGTCGGTCAAGCAGCGCGACTATGTGCAGACCATCCACAGCGCCGGCAACGAACTGCTCACCCTGATCAACGAAATCCTCGACATCTCCAAGCTCGAGTCGCGGCAGATCGAACTGGACGACGTGCAGTTCGACCTCAACGCCCTGATCGAGGACTGCCTGAACATCTTCCGGACCAAGGCCGAACAGCAGAACATCGAGCTGATCAGCTTCACCCAGCCACAAGTGCCGCGAGTGGTCAGCGGCGACCCGACGCGCCTGCGCCAGGCCTTGTCGAGCCTGCTGGACAACGCCCTGAAGAACACCACCCAGGGCGAGATCCTGCTGGTGGTGGCCCTCGACCAGCGTGGCGACAGCCCGCGCCTGCGCATCGCCGTGCAGGACAGCGGCGAGCCCATGCCGCCGGCCGAGCGCGACGCCTTGCTGCAGGCCGAGCTGCACAGCCGCCACTTCCTCTCCAGCAACAAGCTCGGTGGCCACCTGGGCCTGGTGATCGCCAAGCAACTGATCGGCCTGATGCAGGGCGAGTTCGGCATCAAGACCAGCACCAGCATGGGCAACACCCTGTGGCTGACCCTGCCGCTCGACCCGCTGCGCCTGGAGCAGCCGCCCACCGACCTCGACGGCCCGCTGCGCGACGCCCGGGTGCTGGTGGTGGACGACAACGACACCTGCCGCAAGGTGCTGGTGCAGCAATGCAGCGCCTGGGGCATGAACGTCAGCGCGGTGCCGTCGGGCAAGGAGGCGCTGGCCTTGCTGCGCACCAAGGCGCACCTGCGCGACTACTTCGACGCGGTGCTGCTCGACCAGAACATGCCCGGCATGACCGGCATGCAGTTGGCGGCGAAGATCAAGGAAGACCCGAGCCTGAACCACGACATCCTGGTGGTGATGCTCACCGGTATCAGCAATGCGCCGAGCAAGATCATTGCCCGCAACGCCGGGGTCAAGCGCATCCTGGCCAAGCCGGTGGCCGGCTACACGCTCAAGACCACCCTTGCCGAGGAACTCGCCCTGCGCGGCCGCGAGCAGGCCGCGCCGCCGCTGCCGGTCGGCACCCCGGTGCCGCTGGACCTGCCCGGCGACTTCCGCATCCTGGTGGCCGAGGACAACAGCATCTCGACCAAGGTCATCCGCGGCATGCTCGGCAAGCTCAACCTCGAGCCGGATACCGCCAGCAACGGCGAAGAGGCCCTGCAGGCGATGAAGGCCAAGCACTACGACCTGGTACTGATGGACTGCGAGATGCCAGTGCTCGACGGTTTCTCCGCCACCCAGCAGCTGCGCGCCTGGGAGACCGCCAACCAGCGCCCGCGCACCCCGGTGGTGGCATTGACCGCGCATATCCTCAACGAGCACAAGGAACGCGCGCGCCTGGCCGGCATGGACGGGCACATGGCCAAGCCGGTGGAGCTGTCGCAATTGCGCGAGCTGGTGCAGTTCTGGGCGGGGCAGCGGCAGGTGGTGTCCGACGGCACCACGCAGATCCTGTAGCAGCGGCTTCAGCCGCGAGGCAACCACCACACAATCTTGCACCCGCTTCGCGGGTGATCGCGGTTGAAGCCGCTCCTACAGGTTCCGTGCTATACAGGTGCCACCCATTCCCGTCGCGGACCCAGCGCCATGCTCCATGAGTTGTTCAGCGTCTACCTGAAAATGCTCGTGCTCTACAGCCCCTTCTTCGTGCTCTCATGTTTCATCGGCCTGACCCGCGGCCACTCCAGCAAGGAGCGCAAGCAACTGGCCTGGCGGGTAGCCATTGCCACGCTGGTCGCCAGCGTGCTGCTGTACCTGTTCGGGCGGGTGATCTTCGGGGTATTCGGCATCACCGCCGACGCCTTCCGCATCGGCGCAGGCTCGGTGCTGTTCATCTCCGCGCTGGGCATGGCCCAGGGCAAGTCGGCGGTGCAGACCGACAACGTGCAGCAGGACGTGACCATCGTGCCGCTGACCATTCCGCTCACTGTCGGCCCCGGCACCATCGGCGCGCTGCTGGTGATGGGCGTGGGCCAGCCACACTGGGACGACAAGCTGCTGGCCATCGTCAGCATCGCCCTGGCCAGCTTCACCGTGGGCCTGGTGCTGTACCTCTCGCACCGTATCGAACGGATCCTGGGCGACCAGGGTCTGCAGATCGTCAGCCGCCTGATGGGGCTGTTCGTCTGCGCCCTCGCGGCGCAGATCATCTTCACCGGGATCAAGGGCTACCTGCTGCCCTGACCCCGGCTGCGCTCAGGGCTTGGCGGGGTACCAGCGCGGCGTGTACACCCACTGGCCGCCATCGGCACGGGGGAAGGTGCAGGTGGTCGAGGAGCCGACCAGCACCATGGTGCGCATGTCGACCATCTCCGGCAGCAGCTCGCCCAAGGTCACCACCCGCAGGGTCTGCCCTGGCCGGCCGATATCACGGCCCAGCACCACGGGGGTGCCTGCGTCGCGATGGCGGCGTACCAGCTCCAGCGCCACGCCCAGCTGATGCGGCCGGGACTTGGAGATCGGGTTGTAGAACGCCAGAACCAGATCCGCCTGGGCCGCCAGGTCGAGGCGTTTCTCGATGATCGACCAGGGCTTGAGGTTGTCCGACAGCGACATCACGCAGAAGTCGTGGCCCAGTGGCGCCCCTGCCTGGGCGGCGGTAGCCAGCGAGGCCGAGACACCGGGCAGGATCTCCAGCTCGACGCGCTGCCAGGCCGGGTCACTGGATTCGTGGAGCGCTTCGAGCACTGCGGCAGCCATGGCGAACACGCCCGGATCGCCCGACGACACCACCACCACCGAACGCCCTTGCGCCGCCAGCTCGAAGGCATGGCGGGCGCGCTGCATCTCTTCGCGGTTGTCGGTGCAATGCAGCACCTGATCGTTGCGGAAGGGGCCGGCCATGCGCACGTAGGTTTCGTAACCCAGCACATCCTGCGCACGCGCCAGCTCAGCCTTGACCGCCGGTACCATCAGCTCGGCGGCACCAGGGCCCAGGCCGATCACGGCCAGGCGGCCACGGCGCCGGCCAACGCGGTCGATGTCGACAGGTGCCGGGCAAACGGCGTGGGCGAGCCCGACGGCCGAACCTACCCGCGCTTGCGGCACTGCATCAGCCAGCATCCGCTCCAGGCTTTCGGCAGCCGGGGCGAAGCGCAGTGCGACATTCAGTGCCTGTGCAGCTTCGTGCAGCGCCGGCTCCGTCATCTCGGCTTCGCTCGCCAGCAGGCAGGCCAGCGCGGGCTCGGCGATGTTCGCCCGCAGCAGCTCCTCGCGTATTTGGTGCACCAGGTCGGCGCTACCGGCCGTGACCGCCACCACCACGCAACGCGCATGGATCAGCAGTTCGTCCCGGCTGGCCGGACGCAGTGCGCTGCCCACGTGGATAGTGCGTTGCGCCTCGTCACTGGCGGGCAACTGCGCGTGTTCGAGCCACGGCGCGTCGCCTTCGACACGCACCGTCTCGCCCGCCAGCAGGTCGGAGACGAAGCGCTTGCCCTGCTCCAGGTCCGCCAGTGCGTAACCCTCGGGCGGGTTGAGCAGGCAGGTGCCAAAGCGCAGCTCACCACTGGTGGTGATCGCCGCGCTCACACCCAGCGCCTCGCCGATCTCTCGGGCCATGACGTTGACCCCACCCAGGCCACCGAGCAGTGGCACCACGGCGCTGCCGTCCTCGGCCACCACCAGTACCGGTGGCTCGACACCTTTTTCGCTCAACAGCGGCGCCAGGGTGCGAATGACGATACCCGCCGCGCACAGGGCGATGATCGGCGTGTCCTGCTGGTACAGCGCCCGCAGGGTGTCGCCAAATGCTGCGTAGTAGCGGTCGGCCCCTTCAACACGCCCTTCCAGGCCATGGATCAGCGCCTGTGGATAACAGGCCTGGATACGCCGCGCGGTGGCCAGGCTGCCCGGGCCGAGAATGACGATTGCCGGAGCCTTGTTCATCCCTGCCATTTCTCACCCGGCACGATGATCAGCGAGAAGTAAGGCGAGGACTGTGGGTCGACCTCGTCCAGCGCGACGATCTTCTGGTTGGCCATGGTCGCCCGCTCCACGTACAGCGCACGGCTATCCATGCCCAGTTCGGCGAGCACCAGGCGCACCTTGGGGAAGTTGCGTCCCAGTTTCATGATCACTGCGGCGTCGGCATCGGCCAGACGGCGCTTGAGCTCCTCATGGGGCAACACGCCAGAAAGCACGGTGAGGGTCTGGTTGCGATACACCAGCGGCGCTCCGAGCACCGAGGCGCCGCCGAGCATCGAGCACACGCCCGGGATCACCTGGGCCTCGTAGCGCGAGGCCAGGCGGTCGTGCAGATACATGTAGGAGCCGTAGAAGAACGGGTCGCCCTCGCAGATCACCGCCACGTCACGGCCGGCATCCAGGTGTTCGGCCACCTGCAGGCTGGCTTCGTCGTAGAAGTCGCTGATCACCTGCTCATAGGACAGCGGCGCGGGCAGCGCTTCGGTGGTCACCGGGTACACCAGCGGCAACAGGGTCTGTTCGGCCTGCAGGTGCGCTTCGATGATGCCGAAGGCATTGCCGCGCTTGCCCTTGGCGACGAAGTACGCCACCACCGGAGCCTCGCGCAGCAGGCGCAAGGCCTTGACCGTGATCAGCTCAGGGTCGCCTGGGCCCACGCCCAGGCCCAGCAGTCGTCCGCGTGCCTGCATTATTCCACCTCCGTGGCCAGGGCGTTGACTGCCGCGGCGGCCATCGCGCTGCCGCCCAGGCGGCCCTGCATGATCACGAACGGCACGCCGCGGCTGTCGGCGGCGAGCATCGCCTTGGATTCGGCGGCGCCGACGAAGCCGACCGGGAAGCCGAGGATCAACGCCGGTTTCGGTGCACCGGCATCGAGCATTTCCAGCAGGTAGAACAGCGCGGTCGGCGCGTTGCCAATCACCACCACGCTGCCTTCCAGGTGCGGACGCCACAGCCCCAGGGCCACGGCGGAACGGGTGTTGCCTTCGGCCTTGGCCAGGTCCGGCACGCTCGGGTCGCGCAGGGTGCAGATCACCGGGTTGTTGGCAGGCAGACGGGCGCGGGTGATGCCTTCGGCGACCATGTGCGCGTCGCAGAGGATCGGCGCGCCCTTGGCCAGGGCCTCGCGACCGGCAGTGCCGGCGCCTTCGGAAAACTGCAGGCCATCGATGGCCTCGACCATGCCGCAGGCATGGATCACGCGCACAGCGAGCTTTTCAAGATCGGCGGGGATCCGCTCGAGCCGGGCTTCCTCGCGGATGATGCGGAAGGAATTGCGATAGATCTCCTGACCATCGCGGATGTAGTCAATCATCAAGGTGCTCCGTCGGCAGGTCGAGCATGGCGCCTGCTTCTTCTGGGGTGAGGTCGGCGCCGCGCAGCCTGCCGAAGCCCGGCTGGCGCGCATCGCGCAAGTAAAGGTCATAGCGGCCCGGGGCGCGGGCCAGCAGGGTGGCCGGGGCCGTGTGGGCCATGGCGCAGGAACGTGGGCAGGCGCACAGGTGCACGCTGCCTGGGGCGCCGTGGTGCAGCAAGCCGGCCAGGGTCACGGCATCGGCCTTGGTGTCGGCCTGGCCCTTGGCGCAGCCGCTGGAGCCAGTGCAGGCGACGACCCGCGCCAGCGGGTGCTCGCTGTGGCACAGCAGGCCCAGGGCCGCAAGGTGTTCGCGGGCAGGCTGCACATGGGTCGGGTTCAGGTTGGTCAGTACCAGGCTCTGCCAAGGCGTCAGGCGCAAGCTGCCATCGCCCCATTGGCGGACGACATGGGCGGCGCCGCGCAGCATGGCCGGAGTCAGGCGACCAAGGGGTGGCGCGACGCCCAGGGCCACGCCCTGGCGCTGGGGCAGCACGCCAAGCCAGGCACTTGTCGTTGCCGGGCGCTGCCAAGCCAGCGATGAGGTGTCGATTTGCAGGGGCAGCCCTTCAAGGAAGTGCTCCACCGGGCACACCTGCAGCAATTGACGCATGCGCGACTGCTCGGGCGTCGCCAGGTCGAGGAAGCGCTCCAGCACTGCACGCACCAACGCCAGCCCCTGGTCCACCGGCACCGCGCCCAGCGCCTGGCTATTCGACAGGCTGCTGGCGAGCCCGAACCGCAACCAGATGCGTCCTTCGCGCTGCATCGCGGACAGCCACAGATCATGGGCGTGCTCGAGCATCGCCAGCGCTTCGCCGCCATCGAGTTGCATGGCGAACTTGGCCGACAGCTTGTGGAACCTGGGTGTACTTTCCAGCAGGTCGAGAACCTGCCCGGCCAACGGTCGGGTGTCGAACACCATGGCCGGATCGAGACCGGCCAATGGGCTGACCATGAGGTTGCGCACATCATCACCGGCCGCGTCACGCGGGCCGAGCCCGGCAACCAGCAGATGCTCGACCAGGCCCCGGTGATCATCACCGATGCCGCGAATCTGCAGATTGGCCCGGTTGGTCGCCTCGATCACGCCTCCGGCAAAACGCTCGGCGGCGTCGGCCACGGCATCGGCCTGGTCGGCCAGCAGCAGGCCACCGGGCAGCTTGATCCGGCAGATGCCGCCATCGCGCGCGGCGACGATACGCCACAACCCCGGGCAGGCCGAGGGACGGGGCGAAACTTCGGGGGGCAGGGGCGGCGTCAAGGGGGCATCCGGCAATCGTGAAAGTGCGCTTCAGTGTAGAAGGCGCGGTATTATGCCTGCTTTGTCCGGCGGCATGAAAAACCGGTGGTCGAACGCCCCGCGATCAATGAACGGTACGAGGAACAGATGGCCCCCTGGCTGACAGTAATAGGCATCGGCGAAGACGGCTTCAGCGGCCTGGGCAAACAGGCCCGGCGCGCCCTGCTAGCAGCCACGCGCATCATCGGTGCCCCGCGCCAGCTGGCCCTGTTGCCCCGCTGCGTCACCGCCGAGCAACTGCACTGGCCCAGCCCCTTCTCCCTGGCCCCGGTCCTGGCCCTGCGCGGTGAGCCGGTATGCGTATTGGCCAGCGGCGATCCGATGTTCTACGGCGTCGGCGCCAGCCTGGCGCGCCAGCTGCCCGCCGAGGAACTGCAGGTGCTGTCGATGCCCTCCTCCTGCGCCCTGGCCGCCGCCCGCCTGGGTTGGCCGCTGCAGGACGTGCAGGTGGTCTCGGTGGTCGCCCGCCCGCTGGCGGCGCTCAATGCCCACCTGTACAGCGGCATGCGCCTGCTGGTGTTGAGCAACGACGAAAGCAGCCCGGCGGCCATTGCCGCGCAGTTGCGCGAACGTGGCTTCGGCCCCAGCCGTCTCCAGGTGTTCGAACACCTCGGCGGCCCACTGGAACGAACGCTGAGCGGCACCGCCGACGATTGGCCACATACCGACATCGCCCTGCTCAACCTGGTCGCCATCGAATGCCAGGCCTCACCTGATACCCCACGCCTGCCTCGCGTGGCCGGCCTGCCCGATAGCGCCTTCCGTCACGACGGCCAGCTGACCAAGCGCGACGTACGAGCGATTACCCTGGCCCGCCTGGCACCGCAGCCGGGCGAACTGCTGTGGGACGTAGGCGCCGGTTGCGGCTCCATCGGCATCGAATGGATGCGCGCCCATCCCAGCTGCCGCACCCTTGCGAGCGAGGCAGACGAAGGCCGCCAGGGCTACATCGAACACAACCGCGACACCCTCGGGGTGCCCGGCCTGCAACTGATCCGCGGCAAGGCACCCGAGGCCTTGGCCGGGCTGGAGCGTCCGGACGCGATCTTCATCGGCGGCGGCGTCACCCGCGAAGGCGTGCTCGACCTGTGCTGGCAGCGCCTGCTGCCGGGCGGGCGCCTGGTTGCCAACGCCGTCACGCTGCAAAGCGAGGTCGCCCTGGCGCAGTTTCGCGACCAGCATGGCGGCGAGTTGACCCGTATCCATATCGCCCACACCCAGCCGCTGGGCAGTTTCGACACCTGGCGCCAGGCCCTGCCGATCACTTTGCTCGATGTGGTGAAACCCGTCGATGCGTGAAGAAACCCGCGAACAGCCCGCGCCCCTGCGCAGCGGCCTGACCACCGGCAGCTGCGCCACCGCCACCAGCCTGGCGGCGGCGCGCCTGCTGCTGACCGGCCAGCACAATGACGCGGTGCACATCACCCTGCCCAAGGGCAAGGTGGTAGAGATGCGCCTGGAGTTCTGCCATCTCAAAGGCGAAGCCGCCGAAGCCGGCACCCTGAAAGATGCCGGCGACGACCCCGATGTCACCCATGGCGCCCTGCTCTACAGCCAGGTGCGCCTGCTGGCCGAGCCCGGCATTCGCTTTGTCGCCGGGCAAGGCGTGGGGACCGTGACCCGCCCGGGGCTGGTGCTGGGCGTCGGCGAGCCGGCGATCAACCCGGTACCGCGCAGGATGATCGGCGACCACTTGCAACAGTTGGCCTGCGAATGTGGCTATGACGGCGGTTTTGAAGTCACGGTCAATGTCCAGGACGGCGAGTCGCTGGCCCTGAAGACCATGAACCCGCGCCTGGGCATCCTCGGCGGGCTGTCGATCCTCGGTACCAGCGGCATCGTCCGGCCGTTTTCCTGCTCGGCCTACATCGCCTCGATCCACCAGGGCATCGACGTCGCCCACACCAACGGCTACACGCACATCGCCGCCTGTACCGGCAACGCCAGCGAAGACACCATGCGCCGGGTCTACGACCTGCCGGAAATCGCCCTGATCGAGATGGGCGACTTCGTCGGCGCCGTGCTCAAGCACCTGCGCAAGGTGCCGGTGCCGCGCCTCACGCTGTGCGGCGGCTTCGGCAAGATCAGCAAGCTGGCGGCCGGGCACATGGACCTGCACAGCCGTCATTCGAGCATCGACCTGCCGCAACTGGCGGGCTGGGCGGCGGCCATTGGCGCGGACCAGGCCCTGCAACAGGCGATCGTCGCCGCCAACACCAGCCAGCAGGCCCTCGCCCTGGCGCATGCCGCCGGCATCGCCCTGGGTGACGAGGTGTGCCGCCACGCCCTGGTCTTCGCCCGCAGCGTGGTGCCGGCCCAGGTGCAGGTGGAAGTGTTCGCCATCGACCGCCAGGGTGGCATCGTCGGCAAGGCGGGTGTGGCATGAACGGGCGCATCCTGCTCCTCGGCGGCGTCACCGAAGCCCTGGCCATCGCCCGCCAGTTGGGTCCGCAACATGTCTACAGCCTCGCCGGCATCGGCCGCATTCCCCAGGACCTGGCCTGCCAGGTGCGAGTCGGCGGCTATGGCGGCGCCGAAGGCCTGGCCGAGTACATGCGCGCCGAAGGCATCGACCTGCTGATCGACGCCACCCATCCCTATGCCGCGCAGATCAGCCGCAACGCCGCCCTCGCCGCACACTGCGCCGGCATTCCCTGCTGGGCCCTGCGCCGTCCGGCATGGCAGGCGCAGCCCGGTGATGACTGGCGCGAAGTCGAGGACTGGGCCGGGCTGATCGCGGCGCTGGCCCCATTCGAACGCCCCTTGTTCACCCTAGGTCGAGAGCCCCTGCAACACCTGGACGAAATCCCGCCACACCAGTTCTGGACCCTGCGCGCCCTCGAGGCGTGCCCCGGCAATGACCGCTGCGAAGTGATCGGTGCGCGCGGGCCATTCCTCATCGACGATGAACGTGCCCTGTTCGAACGTCGGCAGATCGACGTGCTGGTGAGCAAGAACAGCGGCAGCACGGCCACCGAGCCGAAACTGGAAGTGGCGCGGGAGCGCGGGATTCCAGTACTGGTGCTCGAGCGGCCGGTGCTGCCGGAAGTGGATCGGGCATTTCACGATGCAGGGTCGCTGCTAGAGGCACTCGGCCTGTTCAAGGCCTGATCATGCTACGTATATCCCATTGACATATCCACTCCTGGAATTAAACTCCGGACATACATTTGCGCTTTCAAGGAGGCCCATCATGGAGCAAGGTGCAGTCTTCAAAAGCAACCGCAGCCAGGCTATCCGCATGCCAAAAGCCCTCGCCCTTCCAGACGACGTCACCCGAGTGGACATCGTCGCGGTGGGCCGTTCCCGTATCATCTCGCCTGCCGGCGAAAGCTGGGACAGCTGGTTCGAGGGTGACGATGTGAGTTCGGACTTCATGGCGAGCAGGGAACAGCCAGCCGACCAGGAGCGCGAAGGATTCTGATGCTCAGGTACATGCTCGATACCAACATCTGCATTTTCACCATCAAGAACAAGCCACAAGTGGTGCGCGAGGCATTCAATCGGCACCACGGCCAGTTGGCCATCAGCACGGTAACCCTGATGGAGTTGATCTACGGTGCGGAAAAGTCCGCCGCGCCGGAGCGTAATCTGGCCATTGTCGAGGGGTTCGCCGCACGGCTCGATGTGCTTGACTACGACATTCAGGGCGCAGCTCACACCGCGCAGCTACGTGCGGAACTGGCCAAGGCCGGCACGCCCATCGGCCCCTACGACAGAATGATTGCCGGCCACGCCCGCGCGCGCGGCCTCACGCTGGTGACCAACAACCTGCGCGAGTTCCAGCGTGTTCCGGGGCTGCGTGTGGAAGATTGGGTGACACATCCACGCTGACGGTCGCGAGATGGCCCTGTGCCTTGATCCTGCCGTAAAATCACCTCTCCCCTTCTGGAAGGCTCCACCCATATGGAAATGCAATGGTGGATCTGGCTCGTCTTCGGCGTGGCCTTGATCCTGCTGGAACTGGTACTCCCCACCTTCTTCATCCTCTGGTTCGGCATCGGCGCCGTGCTGGTGTCGCTCGTCTCGCTGCTCGCGCCCAGCCTGCAACTCGATATGCAGGGCCTGCTGTGGGTGGTGTTCTCATCGATCACCACCGTGCTCTGGTTCAAGGTGTTCCGCCGCAAGAAGCCAGACGTGCGCTGGACCGCCGACAGCGTGATCGGCGAGGTCGGCCTGCTGACCGCCAACGTGTCGCAGTTCCAGAAAGGCCGGGTGCGCTTCCAGAAACCGATCCTCGGCAACGAGGAATGGACCTGCGTCGCCGACAGCGACATCCCCGCCGGCGAGCGCGTGCGCCTGGCCGCCATCGAAGGCAACACCGCCCGGGTTACCCGGGCCTGAATCCGCACTAAAAGGAAGTTCGCACCATGACCAGCCTCATCGTCGTCGCCACCCTCGCTGTATTCGTCCTCATCACCGTGTTCAAGGGCGTGCGCATCGTGCCCCAGGGCGAGGAATGGATCGTCGAGCGCCTGGGCCGCTACCACAGCACTCTCAAGCCGGGCCTGAACATCGTCATTCCGTACATGGACGTGGTCGCCTACCGCCTGCCGACCAAGGACATCATCCTCGATGTGCAACAGCAGGAAATCATCACCAAGGACAATGCGGTGATCGTCGCCAACGCCCTGTGCTTCGCCAAGGTGGTCGACCCACAGAAAGCCTCGTACGGCGTGCAGAACTTCTCGTTCGCCGTCACCAGCCTGACCATGACCTCGCTGCGCGCCATCGTCGGCGCCATGGACCTGGACGAGGCGCTGTCCAGCCGCGAGCAGATCAAGGCGCGCCTGCGCGAGGCGATGTCCGAGCAAACCGAAGACTGGGGCGTGACCGTGCGCTCGGTGGAGATCCAGGACATCAAGCCGTCGCCGAGCATGCAGACCGCCATGGAGCGTCAGGCCGCCGCCGAGCGTGAACGTAAAGCCGACGTGACCCGCGCCGAGGGCAACAAGCAGGCGGCGATTCTCGAGGCCGAAGCGCGCCTGCAGGCGGCCAAGCTGGATGCCGAGGCCCAGGTGAACCTGGCCGAGGCGTCGGCGCGGGCGATCACCCTGGTCAAGGAAGCCGTGGGTAGCGAGACCGTGCCGGCCATGTACCTGCTGGGTGAGCGTTACATTGGCGCAATGGAAAACCTGGCGGCCAGCGACAATTCGAAAGTCGTGGTGCTGCCGGCTGACCTGCAGGAAACCGTGCGCGGCCTGATGGGGCGCGGCAAGGCCTGATATCACCTGCGGCTGCTGTGCAGCCCCAGGTGCGGCACTTCACCGCACCCCGGCTTTTTTACCTATACTCCGCCGTACAATAGCCATCACGATTCCTGACCGGATCTCTCCATGCCCCCACGTCGGCACATTGCCTGGATAGCCTGCCTTGCAGTGCTGTTCAACCTGCTGGCCATGCCGCTGTCTTCTGCCGCGCCCAAAGGCCCGGCCGAGCAGTTGCTGTGGGGGGCTTTCTGCTCCAGCATGGCCAACAAGGCCAAGGTCGATGTCCAGGCCCTGGCCAAGATCGACCTGGGGCAGCAAAGCGACGAAAGCGCCAGCATGATGAACTGCTGGTGCTGCCTGGGCGCGGCGCCACTGCTGGCCTTGCCCAGCTACCCGCCACAGTTGCACAACCCGCCGCTTCTGATCGCCAGGCACCTGCCGCACCTCGCCGACTACCAACCCACGCCGCGCCAGCTCTGGCCCGCGCTCAATCCTCGTGCCTCTCCGCTGGTCTGATTTCACTACGCTGTCCTTCAGAAACTGAACAGACCGGAGACTCACCCATGCTCAAGCAAGCCCTCGTCCTGGCCGCCCTGCTGCTGCCCGGCGCCTACGCCAACGCCCACGAGTACAGCGTCGGCGACCTGCACATCGCCCACCCCTGGTCGCTGGAGCTGCCGCCGAACGCGCCTAACGTCGCGGCCTACTTTGTCGTGCACAACAACGGCAAGGCCGATGACCGCCTGCTCTCGGTGCAAAGCCCCATCACCGACGACGCCCAGTTGCACGAGCATGTGATGAGCGCCGCCGGCGCCATGAAGATGCAGCATGTACCTAGCGTATTGGTCCCGGCCGGCAAGGATGTGGTGTTCGCCCCCAGCGCCTACCACGTGATGATCATGCAGCCCAAGGACCGCAGCCTGCTCACCGATGGCAAACGCTTCCCGCTGACCCTGCACTTCGAGAAAGCCGGTGACGTCACGGTCGACGTCGCGGTGCAGAAGCAGCCGCCGGCCGAACAAGCCGCAGCGCACGAACACACGCACTGACCGACTGACAGGCGCTCGCCATGAGCCTGCCGCGCTACAGCTCCGCCCGCAGCACCCGCCCTGATCGCAGGCGCGTCGGTGGCGGCTGGCTGAGCCTGTTCGCCATGTGGATGATCTTCATCGGCCCGCTGGTTTCCCAGTCGATGCCAATGGAGCACCACGCCGGCATGCCCATGGACATGTCGATGAGCATGCCCATGGCCCACGCTCACGACGAGCACCATGGCCACGGCAACGATGGCCAGCTGCATGTCATGTGGGAGAAGTGCGGCTACTGCAGCCTGCTGTTCAACTGCCCCGCCCTGCCCCAGACCCTCAGCCCGCTGACTGCGGGCAGCCAACTCCCCCCTGTCCACCTCGCCAATGCCACGCGCCAGGGCCATGCCCGGCAGGCTGTATTCCCCGGCGCCCGCAGCCGCGCGCCGCCCGGTTCGATCGTCGCCTGAACACAACCCGATAAACGCCCGAAGCCAGGAGGCTTCGCGCTGACTCATGACTGATCGACTGGAATCATTATGTCCGGCTGCACCCCTGTTTTTGCCCTTTCCCTGCGCGGCACCATCGCCGTGCTCTGCGGCTCGCTGCTCGCGCCACTGGCCCTTGCCGCCGAAACCGGCCACGAAGGCCACATCCACGACGCGGCCGAACTGAGCCCGACGGTGATCACCGCCATCGCCCCGAGCTCGCCGCTGACCGTGGTCACCAACCCCAAGGACCCGCGCCAGCCCGTGCCGGCCAGCGACGGCGGTGACTACCTCAAGACCATCCCCGGGTTCTCGGTGATCCGCGCTGGCGGCACCAATGGCGACCCGGTGCTGCGCGGCATGTTCGGTTCGCGCCTGAACATCCTCACCAACGGCGGCATGATGCTCGGCGCCTGCCCGGGCCGCATGGACGCGCCAACCTCGTACATCTCGCCGGAAACCTACGACCGCCTCACCGTGATCAAGGGCCCGCAGAGCGTGATCTGGGGGCCGGGCGGCTCGGCTGGCACCATTCTCTTCGAGCGTGAGCCGGAGAAGTTCGGCGAGTTGGGTAGCCGGGTCAACGGCAGCGTATTGGCTGGCTCCAACGGCCGCTTCGACAAGGTCCTCGACGCCGCGGCCGGCAACCAGCTCGGCTACGTGCGCTTCATCGGTAACCAGTCGCACTCGGACGACTTCGAGGACGGCAACGGCGATACCGTGCCGTCGCGCTGGGACAAGTGGAACGGCGACGTCAGCCTCGGCTGGACCCCGGACGCCGACACCTTGCTGGAACTGACCGCTGGCAAGGGCGACGGCGAGGCTCGCTCCGCCGGACGCGGCATGGACGGTTCGCAGTTCAAGCGCGAGAGCCTGGGGCTGCGCTTCGAGAAGTCCAACCTGGGCGAGGTGCTCGACAAGGTCGAGGCGCAGGTCTACTACAACTACGCTGACCACGTGATGGACAACTACACCCTGCGCACTCCGTCGGGCACCGGCATGATGGGCATGCCCATGGTCAGCAACGTCGACCGCCGTACCATGGGCGCACGGATCAAGGCCACCTGGCGCTGGGCCGACGTGCAACTGATCAGCGGCATCGACGCGCAGACCAACGAACACCGCCAGCGCGGCGGCATGGGCGTCAACGCGCACAAGGGCCAGCCCTGGACCAAGGACGCCGACTTCCACAACTACGGCGCCTTCGGCGAGCTCACCTGGTATGCGACCGGTGAGGATCGCCTGGTCACCGGCGCCCGCCTGGACCGTGCCTCGGCCCGCGATTTCCGCAAGGGCAGCGCCACCGAAGGCGACACCCGCGCCGACACCCTGCCCAGCGGCTTCGTGCGCTACGAGCACGACCTGGCGGCGATTCCGGCCACCACCTACATCGGCCTCGGCCACACCCAGCGCTTCCCCGACTACTGGGAGCTGTTCTCGCCCAAGCGCGCCCCGGCCGGCTCGGTCAACGCCTTCGACGGCATCAAGCCGGAGAAGACCACCCAGCTCGACTTCGGCATCCAGTACCGCGACGAGCGCCTGGAGGCCTGGGCCTCGGGTTATGTCGGGCAGGTCCGCGACTACATCCTGTTCGACTACCAGCGCAACATGATGGGCTCGCTCACCTCCCAGGCGCAGAACGTCGACGCCCGCATCATGGGCGGCGAACTGGGCGCGGCCTACAAACTGACCGAGAACTGGAAGGCCGACGCCACCCTGGCCTACGCCTGGGGCAAGAACAGCAGCGACGGCAAGGCCCTGCCACAGATGCCACCGCTGGAAAGCCGCCTGGGGCTGACCTACAGCCGCGACACCTGGAGCGTCGGTGCCCTGTGGCGCCTGGTCGCCGAGCAGAACCGCATTGCCAAAAACCAGGGCAACGTGGTCGGCAAGGATTACGACGCAAGCTCAGGCTTCGGCGTGTTCTCGCTCAACGGCGCCTACAAGGTCAACAACAACCTCAAGCTCAGCGCGGGCGTCGACAACCTGTTCGACAAGGCCTACGCCGAGCACCTGAACCTGGCCGGGAACGCCGGGTTCGGCTACCCGGCCAGCGCCACGGACCCGGTGAACGAGCCAGGCAGGACCTTCTGGACCAAGGTCGACTTCAGCTTCTGACAACAACAAACGGGCGCGGGACCTGACCGCGCCCACTTAAGGTCTACGGGAGGCTCTAATGAGCAAACCAAACGTTTCCTTCTACAACCTTGCGTGGCGCTGGCATTTCTATGCCGGGCTGTTCGTGGCGCCATTCATGATCCTGCTGGCGCTTACCGGGATCATCTACCTGTTCAAGCCGCAACTCGATCCGTTGATGTACCGCGAGCTGATGGTGGTCGAGGCCGGCCATCACCGACAGGGCGCCGACACGCTGCTGGCCAACGTGCGCCAGGCTTATCCACAAGGCCAGGTGGGACAGTATCTGCCGCCGGTGAGCGCCGAGCGCAGCGCACAGTTCGTGGTGCATGACGGCGGGCGCGAGCTGAATGTCTTCGTCGACCCGTACAGCGGCCAGGTACTGGGCGAGCAGGATGGCAAACAGAACCTGCAGGCCATCGCACGCGCCTTGCATGGCGAACTGATGGTCGGCACGGTCGGTGACCGGCTGGTTGAACTGGCGGCGGGCTGGGGCATTGTGCTGGTGGTGTCCGGGCTCTATCTCTGGTGGCCACGCGGGCGCAGCAGCGCGGGCGTGCTGTGGCCACGTTTCAGCGCGCGCGGCCGCTTGCTGTGGCGCGACCTGCATGCCGTCACCGGTTTCTGGGGCTCGGCCCTGCTGCTGCTGATGCTGCTCAGCGGCATGACCTGGACCGGGCTGTGGGGCAAACAGTACGCCGACCTGTGGAACCGCTTCCCGGCGGCCATGTGGAACGACGTGCCCAAGTCCGACAAAGAAGCCCGCGACCTCAACAGCGCCCACCGCCAGACCGTGCCGTGGGCGATGGAGAACACGCCGATGCCAGTGTCCGGCGCCCATGCCGAGCATGCCGGGCATCACATGATGGATCATGCACCAGCGGCGCCGCAGGTCAGCCTGCAACAAGTCGAGGATGTCGCCACCCTGCGCAAGGTCGAACCGGGCTACAGCATCACCCTGCCGACCAGTGCCGACGGCGTGTTCACCATCGCGGTGTTCGCCGACGATCCGCGCAACGACGCCACCCTGCATGTCGACCAGTACACCGGGCAGGTGCTGGCCGACGTGCGCTGGCAGGACTACAGCCCGGTGGCCCGCGCCACGGAGCTGGGGGTGATGCTGCACGAGGGCAAGATGTTCGGGCCGTTGAACCAGCTCGTCATCCTGCTGGTGTGCCTGATGATCTTGCTGGGTTCGGTAAGCGGGCTGGTGATGTGGTGGAAGCGCAAGCCGGCCGGTGGGCTGGGGGTGCCGCCACTGCGCCATGACCTGCCGCGCTGGAAGACGGCGGTGGCGGTGATGCTGGTGCTGGGCCTCGCCTTCCCGCTGGTGGGGTTGTCCATGGTGGTGATGTGGGGGGTGGATAGCCTGGTGGTGCGGCAGCGGGCCTTGGCCCGGGCCTGAGACCTTGCTTGGCTGTTCCGGCCTGATCGCCGGCAAGCCGGCTCCCACAAGGGTGGATGCGATCCCTGTGGGAGCCGGCTTGCCAGCGATGATGCCAGCCCATGCAACCATTGACTCCAGTCATGTCGAGCATCGCGCTGTACCGCCAAGATCGTGCCGATCTGCCACACCCGCGATTGGAACGCGACGTGATAGCCTACTCGGCTTTCGCTCACAAAAAGACTGACCCTCAATGGAATGCAGCCTATGACCCGGACCTCCCAGACACCCTCCGAAGAGCAGCACCTGCAACGCAACCTGACCAACCGCCACATCCAGCTCATCGCCATTGGCGGCGCCATCGGCACCGGCCTGTTCATGGGCTCGGGCAAGACCATCAGCCTGGCCGGCCCGTCGATCATCTTCGTCTACATGATCATCGGCTTCATGCTGTTCTTCGTCATGCGCGCCATGGGCGAGCTGCTGCTGTCGAACCTCAACTACAAGTCGTTCATCGATTTCTCCGCCGACCTGCTTGGCCCCTGGGCCGGCTACTTCACCGGCTGGACCTACTGGTTCTGCTGGGTGGTCACCGGCATCGCCGACGTGGTGGCGATTGCCGCCTACACACAATTCTGGTTCCCCGACCTGCCGCAGTGGATACCGGCGCTGAGCTGCGTGGCGCTGTTGCTGTCGCTGAACCTGGTGACGGTGAAGATGTTCGGCGAAATGGAATTCTGGTTCGCCCTGATCAAGATCATCGCCATCATGGGCCTGGTCGCCACCGGCCTGTACATGGTCATCACCGGCTTCCAGTCGCCGAGTGGGCACACCGCCACCCTGACCAACCTGTGGAATGACGGCGGCATGTTCCCCAATGGCCTGCTGGGCTTCTTCGCCGGCTTCCAGATCGCCGTATTCGCCTTCGTCGGTATCGAACTGGTGGGCACCACCGCCGCCGAAGCGAAGAACCCCGAGCGCACCCTGCCGCGGGCGATCAACTCGATCCCGATCCGCATCATCGTGTTCTACGTGCTGGCGCTGATCGCCATCATGGCCGTGACCCCATGGCGCGACGTGGTGCCGGGCAAGAGCCCGTTCGTCGAGCTGTTCGTGCTGGCCGGCCTGCCGGCGGCGGCAAGCATCATCAACTTCGTGGTGCTGACTTCTGCGGCCTCGTCGGCCAACAGCGGCGTGTTCTCCACCAGCCGCATGCTGTTCGGCCTGGCCCAGGAGGGCGATGCGCCCAAGGCGTTCGAGAAACTCTCGCGCCGCGCGGTGCCGGCCAACGGCCTGTACTTCTCCTGCACCTGCCTGCTGCTGGGCGCGGTGCTGATCTACCTGGTACCCAATGTGATCGAAGCCTTCACCCTGGTGACGACGGTGTCGGCGGTGCTGTTCATGTTCGTCTGGACGCTGATCCTGCTGTCGTACCTGAGCTACCGCAAGCAACGTGCGGCGCTGCATGAGCAATCCACCTACAAGATGCCCGGCGGGCGCTTCATGTGCTACGTGTGCCTGGTGTTCTTCGCCGGCATCCTGGTGCTGTTGAGCCTGGAGGCCGATACGCGCTCGGCGCTGGTGGTGACGCCGATCTGGTTCTTGTTGCTGGCAGTGACCTACCAATTTGTTCGCAGCAAGCGCCAACCGCGGGCAGAGGTGCGTGACGCCTAAACCCATCGCGGGGCAAGCCCGCTCCCATGCCGATCTCCACAGGCTGGCGTGGGAGCGGGCTTGCCCAGCGATTAGGCCTACTGGCCGTGCTCCAACCCTTCAAGCACAGCCTCAGCCAACGCCAACCCCTTCTCCAGCGAGTTCTCCGTTGCCGTCAGCAGACTGCGCAACGGCTCCCCGGCCTTCTCCAATGCTGCGGCATTGGTCTCATACGCCGCCTTCAACGCCGCCACGGCGCACACCAGCGCATCCTCGCTATCGACCCCGGCCTGCACCGAGAGCATCGGCGCGTGGGCGTGATTGCAGGTGCCAAAGTGGGAACTGCCGGTGACCGGACGTGATTTGCGCGGGGTGAGGTTGACCAGCGATTCCTGGTTCATGGCTGCACCTCTCGATGAAAGGTGGAGATCTCGATAAATGCGAACGGTGGATCTGGAACGATCTTCTTGAGCATGGTGCTACTCCTTGCAGCCTTCTGAAGTGTATCTCCGTGCCCATACGCCAATATGGGTGGACGGAGCCGTGCGGGTTGGCGTTGCCGGTCAGAAGGTCCGGTGAGCCCGAAGGCTCCCACACACGGCTCCGCCCATAACGGGTGCAACCATGCAGGACACGCTATCGCAAGTGCGATGTGCCCGGTTCTGACAGCGGGACGCCAATCCCGAACCGCAGAAACTACTGCGGTGCGGCACGGTACTCAAGTACCGCTTATGTGTCAAAAGTGTTCACTGCCCCCGGCCCCAATCCTGTGCAGGCCTGTGCAGCAAGCACCATCCTGGCCCCACCCCGCGCCCCGATTCGTCGCACAACCGCTCTATCACGCACATTCCATCGCTCGGCACAGCCCTTGCAATCTCCGATCTGGCCAACACCCACCATCACATCGGAGTGAGCACATGAAGCGACGCAGTCTGATCAAGGCCTTCACCCTCAGCGCATCGATTGCCGCAATGGGCCTGAGCTGGAGCATCCAGGCCGCCGAGACCATCAAGGTCGGCATCCTGCATTCGCTTTCCGGGACCATGGCCATTTCCGAGACCTCGCTCAAGGACATGGCGCTGATGACCATCGACGAGATCAACGCCAAGGGCGGGGTCAACGGCAAGCAGCTCGAGGCGGTGGTGGTGGACCCTGCGTCCAACTGGCCGCTGTTCGCCGAGAAGAGCCGCCAGTTGCTGACCCAGGACAAGGTGGCGGTGGTGTTCGGCTGCTGGACCTCGGTGTCGCGCAAGTCGGTGCTGCCGGTGTTCGAGGAGCTCAATGGCCTGCTGTTCTACCCGGTGCAATACGAGGGTGAAGAGATGTCGCCGAACGTGTTCTACACCGGCGCGGCGCCCAACCAGCAGGCGATCCCTGCGGTGGAATACCTGATGAGCGAGGACGGTGGCGGCGCCAAGCGCTTCTTCCTGCTGGGCACCGACTACGTCTACCCGCGCACCACCAACAAGATCTTGCGCGCATTCCTGCACAGCAAGGGCGTGGCCGACAAGGATATCGAAGAGGTCTACACGCCGTTCGGCCACAGCGATTACCAGACCATCGTCGCCAACATCAAGAAGTTCTCGGCGGGCGGCAAGACAGCGGTGATCTCCACGGTCAACGGCGACTCCAACGTGCCGTTCTACAAGGAGCTGGCCAACCAGGGGCTGAAGGCCACCGATGTGCCGGTGGTGGCGTTCTCGGTGGGTGAAGAAGAGCTGCGCGGCATCGACACCAAGCCGCTGGTGGGCCACCTGGCGGCGTGGAACTACTTCGAGTCGGTGGATAACCCGGTGAACCAGAAGTTCGTCGCCGACTGGAAGGCCTACGCCAAGGCCAAGGGCCTGCCCGGGGCCGACAAGGCGGTGACCAACGATCCGATGGAAGCCACCTACGTGGGCATTCACATGTGGGCGCAGGCCGCCGAGAAAGCCAAGTCCACGGACGTCGACAAAGTACGTGAAGCGTTAGCCGGGCAGAGCTTCAAGGCACCGTCGGGCTTCACCCTGACCATGGACAAGAGCAACCACCACCTGCACAAGCCGGTAATGATCGGCGAGATCCAGGATGACGGGCAGTTCAGTGTGGTCTGGCAGACAGAAGAGCCGTTGCGGGCGCAGCCGTGGAGCCCGTTCATTCCGGGGAATGACAAGCGGCCGGATTATGCGGTGAAGGGTAACTGAGTGCACTGGGGCTGCTGCGCAGCCCTATCGCGGATAAATCCGCTCCTACAGGTCCGTGTAGGAGCGGATTCATCCGCGATGAATCCACCGCCGATTTCCAGGATGGCCCGCATGCTCAGACTCCTGCTCACCTTTCTACTGCTACTGCCCCTGGCCACCCAAGCCAGCGAAGGCGAATTCTTCCTCAGCGCCAAACCCGCCGAACAGGCGCGCCTGCTCGAAACCTGGGCCGCGCAACCCGACGCCGCCCGCCTGCCGCTGCTGGACAACCTGCGCCAGGGCCGCATCGCTGAAAATGACACCCGCAAACTACGCCTGAACAACCGCCTGCGCGGCCTGATCGACAACGCCCTGGCCAGCCACCAGCTGCTCAGCGACAACAGCGCAATCCGCCTGGCCTCCGCCCAGCAGTTGCAGAAAAGCGCCCAGCCGGCACAGATGGCCTTCCTCGACCGGCGCTTCGCCGCCGAACCCGACGCCGCCGTGCACGCGGCCCTCGGCTTGGCCCTGGCCAACCTGCAACTGGGCGCCAGCGACCCGGCAGTGCGTCTGGCCGCCGTGCGTCTGCTCGGCGAAACCGGTGACCCGCTGGCCCGCACCCGGCTTGAAGCGCTACTACAACCCAACGCCGAAACCGACGCAGCCGTGCGCACCGCCGCCGAAACCAGCCTGGCCCAGGTACAGCGCAAGCTGCTGGTGGGCGAACTGCTCGGCCAGGCCTTCAGCGGTCTGTCGCTGGGCTCGATTCTGCTGCTGGCGGCACTGGGCCTGGCGATCACCTTCGGCCTGCTCGGGGTGATCAACATGGCCCACGGCGAGATGCTGATGCTCGGCGCCTACAGCACCTATATGGTCCAGGTGCTGCTGCAGCGCTATGCCCCCGGTGCCATCGAGTTTTACCCGCTGATCGCCCTGCCGGTGGCCTTCGCCGTCAGCGCCGGGGTCGGCATGGCCCTGGAGCGCACGGTGATCCGCCACCTGTATGGCCGCCCGCTGGAGACCCTGCTGGCCACCTGGGGCATCAGCCTGATCCTGATCCAGGCCGTGCGCCTGCTCTTCGGCGCGCAGAACGTCGAGGTAAGCAACCCGGCCTGGCTGTCCGGCGGCATCCAGGTGCTGCCCAACCTGGTGCTGCCGTACAACCGCCTGGTGATCATCGGCTTCGCCCTCGCCGTGGTGCTGCTCACCTGGCTGCTGCTCAACCGCACGCGGCTGGGCCTGAACGTGCGCGCGGTCACCCAGAACCGCAACATGGCCGCCTGCTGCGGGGTGTCCACCGGCCGCGTCGACATGCTCGCCTTCGGCCTCGGCTCAGGCATCGCCGGGCTCGGCGGCGTGGCCTTGAGCCAGGTCGGCAACGTGGGGCCGGACCTGGGCCAGAGCTACATCATCGACTCGTTCCTGGTGGTGGTGCTCGGCGGTGTCGGCCAACTGGCTGGCAGCCTGTGGGCGGCCTTCGGACTGGGCATCGCCAACAAACTGCTGGAGCCGCAGATCGGTGCGGTGCTGGGCAAGATCCTCATCCTTGCGCTGATCATTCTGTTCATCCAGAAGCGCCCGCAAGGCCTGTTCGCCCTCAAGGGACGGGTAATCGACTGATGAACCAGCCATTGATTGTCACTGCCACGCGCAAGGCCGGCACCCGGGTTTCAATGGCCGTCGGCGCCGTTGTCGTCCTGGTGCTGCTGGCCCTGCCGCTGCTGTCGCTGCTGCCCGACGGGCACGCCTTGCAGGTCTCGGCCTACACCCTGACCCTGGTCGGCAAGGTCCTCTGCTACGCCATCGTCGCCCTGGCCCTGGACCTGGTCTGGGGCTACGCCGGGTTGCTGTCGCTCGGCCATGGCCTGTTCTTCGCCCTGGGCGGCTACGCCATGGGCATGTACCTGATGCGCCAGGCGGCCGGCGACGGCCTGCCGGGGTTCATGACCTTCCTGTCGTGGAGCGAGCTGCCCTGGTACTGGGCCGGCACCCAGCATTTCGCCTGGGCGCTGTGCCTGGTGGTGCTGGCGCCGGGGCTGCTGGCGCTGGTGTTCGGCTTCTTCGCCTTCCGCTCGCGGATCAAGGGCGTGTATTTCTCGATCATGACCCAGGCCCTGACCTTCGCCGGGATGCTGCTGTTCTTCCGCAACGAGACAGGCTTTGGCGGCAACAACGGCTTCACCAGCTTCCGCACCATCGTCGGTTTCGACATCGCCGCCCAGGGCACCCGGGCCGTGCTGTTCCTGCTCACGGTCGGCCTGCTGCTGGGCAGCCTGTTCCTGTGCTGGCGCCTGACCCAGAGCAAGTTCGGGCGCCTGCTCACTGCCGTGCGTGACGCCGAGAACCGCCTGATGTTCTGCGGCTACGACCCGCGTGGCTTCAAGCTGCTGGTATGGGTGCTCAGCGCCGTGCTGTGCGGCCTGGCCGGGGCGCTGTACGTGCCGCAGGTGGGCATCATCAACCCCAGCGAGATGTCGCCGACCAACTCCATCGAGGCCGCCGTGTGGGTGGCCCTGGGCGGGCGCGGCACGTTGATCGGGCCACTGCTCGGCGCCGGCCTGGTCAATGGCATGAAGAGCTGGTTCACCGTGGCGTTTCCCGAGTTCTGGCTGTTCTTCCTCGGCGCGCTGTTCATCCTCGTCACCCTGTACCTGCCCAAGGGCGTGGTCGGCCTTGTGAAGAAAAGGAGCCAGCCATGAGAAGCGTGCCCCCGGTACATCCGGAATTCATGCTCGAACCGATCTTCGACCAGATCGGCAGCGGTCGCGAGGCGATCGGCCTCGGTCGGCGCCGCGAGACTGGGCTCGACACCCGCCACGGCACGGTGCTGAGCCTGGAGGGCATCAGCGTCAGTTTCGACGGCTTCAAGGCGCTCAACGACCTGAACCTGTACATCGGCGTCGGTGAGTTGCGCTGCATCATCGGCCCCAACGGCGCCGGCAAGACCACGATGATGGACGTGATCACCGGCAAGACTCGGCCCGACACGGGGACCGCGTTTTTCGGCGACACCCTCGACCTGACCCGCATGAGCGAATGCCAGATCGCCCAGGCCGGCATCGGCCGCAAATTCCAGAAGCCCACGGTGTTCGAGGCGTTGACGGTGTTCGAGAACCTGGAGCTGGCGCTCAAGGCCGACAAGTCGGTGTGGGCCAGCCTGCTGGCACGCTTGAGCGGCGAGCAGCGCCAGCGCATCGACGAGGTGCTGACCACCTTGCGGCTGCTGCCCCTGGCCCAGCGCCAGGCGGGGTTGCTGTCCCACGGGCAGAAGCAGTTCCTGGAGATCGGCATGCTACTGGTGCAGGAGCCGAAGCTGCTGCTGCTTGATGAGCCGGTGGCGGGGATGACCGATGCCGAGACCGAGTTCACCGCCGAGCTGTTCCGCTCGCTGGCGCGCAGGCATTCGCTGATGGTGGTGGAGCATGACATGGGGTTCGTCGGCAGCATTGCCGACCATGTGACGGTGCTGCATCAGGGCAGTGTGCTGGCCGAAGGGTCGCTGGCGCAGGTGCAGGAGGATGAGCGAGTGGTCGAGGTGTACCTCGGTAGATAGGCCTATGAAGCCCGCTCTCACGCACAAATCACACAAGGGCAAGACATGCTGAAAATCGACACCCTGCACCAGTACTACGGCGGTAGCCACATCCTGCGCGGCCTGTCCTTCGAGGCCAAGGTCGGCGAGGTCACCTGCCTGCTGGGCCGCAACGGCGTGGGCAAGACCACCCTGCTGCGCTGCCTGATGGGCCTGCTGCCGGCCCGCGAGGGCCGCGTGGAATGGGAAGGCAAAGCGATCACCACACTCAAGCCACAACAACGAGTGCAGGCCGGCATCGCCTACGTGCCCCAGGGCCGCGAGATCTTCCCGCGCCTGACCGTGGAGGAAAACCTGCTGATGGGCCTGTCGCGGTTCCCCGCCCGCGAGGCACGGGATGTGCCGGCATTCATCTACGAACTGTTCCCGGTGCTGGAGCAGATGAAACAACGCCGTGGCGGCGACCTGTCCGGCGGCCAGCAGCAACAATTGGCCATCGGCCGCGCCCTGGCCAGCCGCCCGCGCCTGCTGATCCTCGACGAGCCCACCGAAGGTATCCAACCCTCAGTGATCAAGGAGATCGGCGCGGTGATCCGCAAGCTCGCCGACCGTGGCGACATGGCCATCCTGCTGGTGGAGCAGTTCTACGACTTCGCCGAGGAACTGGCCGACCAGTACCTGGTCATGGCCCGTGGCGAAATCGTCCAGCGCGGCCGCGGCGAAAACATGCAGGCCGAAGGTGTGCGCGGCCTGGTTACCATTTAATCTGCAACCACTTCCCTTGCGAGACGCTGTCATGAGTTACCAGATCCGCGACGCCCTGATCGACGACGTGCCGGGCATCCTCGACATCTACAATGACGCCGTGGCCAACACCACGGCGATCTGGAACGAAACCCCGGTGGACCTGGCCAATCGCCTGGCCTGGTTCGAGGCCCGTGCGCAGCAGGGTTATCCGATCCTGGTGGCGGTGGATGACAGCGGCGTGCTCGGTTACGCCTCATTCGGCGACTGGCGGCCGTTCGAGGGCTTTCGCCATACGGTCGAACATTCGGTGTACATCCGTGGAGACCAGCGCGGCAAAGGTCTGGGGCCGGTGCTGATGGCAGCACTGGTCGAGCGGGCCAGGGGCTGTGGCAAGCATGTGATGGTCGCCGCCATCGAAAGCGGCAATGCCGCGTCGGTGCGCCTGCATGAGCGGCTGGGGTTCGTGGTGACCGGGCAGATGCCGCAGGTGGGCGTGAAGTTCGGCCGGTGGCTGGACCTGACCTTCATGCAACTGATGCTCGATCCAGGGGCGCAGCCGTGAAACCCGAGGGGCCGCCGTGCGGCCCCACAACGTTCACATCTGGGTAAACCGGCCCAACCGTTGGCGCAGCATATGGTTCTCGCTGCGCAACTGCTGCACTTCCTCCAGCAATTCCAGCGCCAGGGCCACCCCTTCCCATTCGAGCTCCAGCTGATCATGCAGCTTCACCGCGCGCTTGAGGGTGACCGGCGCGCGGTCGTCGAACACCCATTCCTCCGGCGTTCGCCCCGAAGGTTCAACAATGCCGTGCTCGACGATCTCGATCACGCAATCGGCCGTGAGGTCGGCTTCCTGGCAAAGGGTACGCATGTCCAGTTGAACGATCAGGGTGCTGCTCATGATCACTTACTCCATTGAGTCCTCGGATTGAACGCGGCTTTCTCGGAGAGCTGGGTCCACAGTGCACGCGTTGCGTCATCGGATTGGGCGGGCATCACGACTTTGAGTTGGGCGTACAGGTCGCCGCGCTCGCCCTGCTTGTTCAGCAGGCCCATGCCCTTGACCCGCAGGCGCTGGCCGCTCTGGCTGTCGGGGCGGATGGTCAGGTTGATCTTGCCGGTCAGGGTCGGCACGGCCACCTTGGCGCCGAGCGCTGCCTCCCACGGTGCCAGCGGCACGGTGATGATCAGGTCATGACCTTCGACATCGAACAGCGGGTGCGGTGCCATGCGGATGGTCAGGAACAGGTCGCCATTGGCGCCACCGCCCACGCCCGGCGCGCCCTGGCCCTTGAGGCGGATGCGCTCGCCGTCGGTCACCCCGGCAGGGATCTTCACGTTCAGGGTCTTGGTGGTGAACCCGGTGCGCTGGCCGGCAGCGTTAGTCTGCGGCACCTGGAAGCTGATCTGCTTGGATTCCTTGTTCAGGGTTTCCTCGAGGAACACCGCCAGCTCCAGTTCCACGTCCTGCCCTCGCCTGCCGGTACTGCGTTGTTGCCGGCCACCGCCGCCACCGAAGGGGTTGCCACCCCGGGCGCCGAAGATCGAGCTGAAGAAATCGGAAAAATCGCCGCCCTCGAAGCCACCGCCGCCGCCATTGCCGCCACGGGACTGCCAGCCAGGCGGTGCCTGGAAAGGCCGGCCATGCTGGCCGCCATACTTGCGGATCTCGTCGTACTCGGCGCGCTTGTCCTTGTCGCCAAGCACTTCGTAGGCCTCGTTGGCCTCCTTGAACTTGTCCTCGGCGTCACGCTCCTTGCTGACATCCGGGTGATACTTGCGCGCGAGCTTGCGGTAAGCGGCCTTGATCGCCTTCTCGTCCGCGCTCGCCTCGACGCCGAGTATCTTGTAATAGTCTTTGAAGTCCATCTATGGATCACCGATGTGAATGTACGTATTGCTACTGAAGATTGGGGTCAAGCATAGCCTTTCAAGGTTCATCCGGGGTTGCGCTATCGCAGACGACCGGTCTTGATTTAGCCGCAGACTGGCATAAACTGCGCGGCCGTTTTGCCTCCGGAAGCTCTCCTTCATGTCTGACGTATCCCCGGCCCGTGCCCTCGGCATCGACTTCGGCACCTCCAACTCCACGGTCGGCTGGCACCGCCCTGGCGCCGAATCGCTGATCGCCCTGGAAGACGGCAAGATCACCCTGCCGTCGGTGGTCTTCTTCAACATCGAGGAACGTCGCCCGGTGTATGGCCGCCTGGCCCTGCACGAGTACCTGGAGGGCTACGAAGGCCGCCTGATGCGCTCGCTCAAGAGCCTGCTGGGCTCCAAGCTGATCAAGCACGACACCAGCGTGCTGGGCAGCGC
Source organism: Pseudomonas sp. PONIH3 (assembly GCF_002934345.1). Lineage (NCBI taxonomy): Bacteria > Pseudomonadati > Pseudomonadota > Gammaproteobacteria > Pseudomonadales > Pseudomonadaceae > Pseudomonas > Pseudomonas sp. PONIH3. The sequence continues at coordinate 4,494,386 of NZ_CP026386.1, read as the reverse complement.
CCTGCCGTTCAAGGACCTGCTGGGCATGTTCATCGGCGAACTGAAGAAGCGCGCCGAAGCCGATGCCGGCCGCGAATTCGACCAGGTGGTGCTGGGCCGCCCGGTATTCTTCGTCGACGAGGACCCGACCGCCGACCAGGAAGCCGAGGATACCCTGGCGGAAGTTGCGCGCAAGATCGGCTTCAAGGACGTGTCGTTCCAGTACGAACCGATCGCCGCGGCCTTCGACTACGAGTCGGGCATCAGCCGTGAAGAGCTGGTACTGATTGTCGATATCGGCGGTGGTACCTCGGACTTTACCCTGATCCGCCTGTCGCCCGAGCGCCACCTGGTGGCCGAGCGCCATGACGACATCCTCGCCACCGGCGGCGTGCACATCGGCGGTACCGACTTCGACAAGCAACTGAGCCTGCAGGGCGTGATGCCGCTGTTCGGCTACGGCAGCCGGATGAAGAGCGGCGCGCTGATGCCCACCAGCTACCACCTCAACCTGGCCACCTGGCACACCATCAACGCCCTGTATGCGCAGAAGTCGCAACTGGCCCTGGGCAGCATGCGCTATGACATCGAGGACACCCTCGGCATCGACCGACTGTTCAAGCTGATCGAGCAGCGCGCCGGGCACTGGTTGGCGATGGAGGTGGAAGCCAGCAAGATCGAGCTGACCGAGCGCGACAGCCGGAGCATCGACTTTGGCCGGATCGAACCGCAGCTGTCGGCCGAGCTGACCCGGGCACTGTTCGAAGATGCAATTGACGGTTTGCTCGAGCGCGTGCGCGGCAGTGTGAGCGAATTGCTGGCCAAGGCCGGCGTGAGCGAGAGCCAGGTGGACACGGTATTCTTCACCGGCGGCTCCAGCGGCATTCCGGCGCTGCGCAACAGCGTGGCGGCGATGCTGCCCAATGCGCGGCATGTGGAAGGCAATATCTTCGGCAGCATTGGCAGCGGCCTGGCGATCGAGGCGCGCAAGCGTTACGGCGTGCTCTGATCGATTTGGGGCCGCTTTGCGGCCCTGGTGATCCTCAGACCAGCTCCGCCCGCTTCAACTCGCTCTTCAAGTAGGCGTAGTAGATCGGCCCCGCCACCACACCCGGCAGGCCGAACGCCGCCTCGAACACCAGCATCGCCAGCAACAGCTCCCAGGCCTTGGCACTGATCTGCCCGCCGACGATCCGCGCGTTGAGGAAATACTCGACCTTGTGGATAACGATCAGATAGCCCAGCGCCGCCATCGCCACCCAGATCGACAGCGACAGACCAACGATGGTGATCAGGGTATTGGACATCAGGTTGCCGATTACCGGCAGCAGCCCGAGCAGGAAGGTCAGCACGATCAGGGTCTTGGTCAGCGGCAGGTGCACGCCGAACAGCGGCAACACCACGGCGAGGAAGATGCCGGTAAAGAAGGTGTTGAGCAGCGAGATCTTGATCTGCGCGAAGACGATGTTGCGAAACGCCTGCACCAGCAGGCTCAGGCGCTCGAACAAGGCAGCGGCCAGGGGCTTGCGCCGGGAAATGTCGGGGATGCGCTGCAGGGCGACGATGGCGCCGAGGATCATGCCGATCAACAGGGTCACGAACATGTGCGCCATGCCCTTGCCCACGAGCTGCAACTCGCTCAGGTGACTCTTGAGCCAATCGCCGATGGCCACCTTGAACTCGGCCGCACTGGCCGGCAGGTAGGCGTCGATGAACGGCGGCAACTGGCCCCGCGCACGCTCGACCAAACCCATGAACTTGTCCAGCGAGGCGCCGGGGTTCTCGGCCTCATGCAACAGGAAACTGAAGGCACCGGCGATCAGCAGGGTCAATGTGCTCACTACCAGGGTGCCAAGCAGCGCCACAGCGAGCCAGCGTGCGCGCTGCCCAGCGATCAGCGGTTGCAGGCGCGGCGTCAGCATGTTGACCAGCTCGAATACCAGCAGGCCGGCGAGCAAGCTGGGCAGCAGTTTCAGCGGCAACGCCAGCAGCAGGCCGGCGACAACGATGAGCAGGCTGGCAAGGGTGATCTGGCGGGGGGTGAAGGTCATACAGCCTCGACGGCAGACAGCGGAAAGTTCCGCAGTCTGCCAGCCTTCACGGCAGAGGCATAGGCGCAGGTCATTTCTTCTTCAGGCAGTCGCTCATGAAGGTCTTGCGTTCATCGCCCTTGAGCGCTTTGGTGGTGGCGTCGGCGTTGCAGGTTTTCATTTTTTCCTGCTGAGTGGCGGCGGGCTTGGCCTTGAGGCAGGTGCTCATGAATGCCTTGCGCTCGTCGCCCTTGAGCGCCTTGGCAGTGGCATCGGCGTTGCAGGTCTTCATCTTTTCCTGTTGCGCGGTGGCGGCAAATCCTTGCCCCGCGATCATCATGCCCAACACCAGCAGGGGTACGTGCAGCAGCTTCATGGCGTGGTCTCCTTGCCTGCGCGCCGAATGCGCGCTCGTCGCTGCTGAGTGTAGACAAGAATTTTTACATCTCTGTCCGCGCTCGCCGTCGGTACTGTTCCGGGGTGCACCGGGCCTGGCGCTGGAACATGGCTATGAAGGCCGAGGCGCTGCTGTAGCCGAGGTCGAAGGCGATGGACTGGATCGCGGTGCCTGCCTCGAGCGCCTCGATGGCGCGCAGAAAGCGCAGACGCAGGCGCCATTCGCCGAAGCTCATTCCCAGTTCACGCAAGAACTGCCGCGCCAGGGTGCGCTCGCTGACATGCACCTGCCCGGCCCAGTGAGCCAGCGGGCGGTTGTCGCCGGGTTCGTCATGCAATCCTTCAAGCACCTGGCGCAGGCTGTCGCTGCGGGCGAAGGGCAGGTAGCAGGTCTGGGTCTGCGCCAGGTGCAACTGGTCCAGCAGCACCTGTGCCAGGCGCTGGTCACGCTCGTCCCGGGCGACGCGCAGGTCACGGCGGGCGAAGTCGCCAAGGATCGCCTTGAGGATGTCGCTGATCACCAGGCTGCAGGGTTGCGCCGGCAGCCCGGCACACAGGCTGCGGTCAAGGTAGACCGAGCGGTAGACGATGGCCTGGGGGTTGTAGCAGCCATGCTCGGTATCCGGCGGTACCCACACGGCGTAGTGCGGCGGCGAGATGAAGCGCTGGCCTTCGACGTCCAGGTGCATCAGGCCATGGGACGCGTAGTTGAGCTGGCCCCAGGGGTGACGGTGCGGGGCGCTGTGGGTGTCGGCACCGAATTCGTCGTAGCGAAAGTACACCGGGGCCGGGAGCTGGTCGAAGCGCGGAATGTCGAGGTACTTGCGGGTCATGCTGTCTGCTTCGCGGGGTAGGTTGTCTGGATGGAAGTATAAGCATGCAAGCAGACAAGCGATAATACCCGCCGTCATACCCTCCCTGCAGGAGCGAGCCCGCTCCCGCAGGGGACACCCGTTACCTGAGAGTCCCAATGAACTACCTCTTCCCCCTCATCGCCATCCTCATCTGGGCCGGCAACACCGTGGTCACCAAGATGTCCGCGGGGGCCATCTTCCCGGCAGAGATCGGCTTCTACCGCTGGCTGCTGGCCGGCCTGCTGTTCACGCCCTTCCTGCTGCCCCAGGTCTGGCGCAACCGCGCGGCGATCCGCCCGCATCTGGGCAAGGTGTTCGTGCTGGGCGTGCTGGGCATGGCCATCTACCAAAGCCTGGCGTACTTCGCCGCCAGCATCACCAGCGCCACCAACATGGGCATCATTCTCTCGCTGATGCCGCTGATGTCACTGGCCCTGTCCATCGCCTGGCTGGGCCAGCGCCTGAGCTACGGCGCGCTGCTGGGCGCGATCGTGTCGTTCTTCGGTGTGCTCGAAGTTGTCTCGGCCGGGCACCCTGGCACGCTGCTACATCAGGGCCTGAACAGTGGCGACCTGATGATGCTGGTGGCCACCCTCGCCTATGCGCTGTACAGCTTCCTGCTGAAGAAATGGCAGCTGCGCCTGCCGCCGCTGCAGTTGCTCTACCTGCAGGTGCTGGTGGCTATCCTGGTGCTGCTGCCGCTGTTCGTGCTGTCACCGAAGACCGGGCTGAACGGCCACAACTTCGGCCTGGTGCTGTATGCCGGCCTGCTGGCCTCGATGGTCGCGCCGCGGGTATGGATGCAGGCCGTGCATCGCCTTGGCCCGAGCCGCACCACGCTGTTCTTCAACCTGCTGCCGGTGGTCACGGCGGTGATCGCCGCCGTGGTGCTGGACGAGCAACTGGCCAGTTATCACCTGGTTGGCGGCTTGCTGACACTGGTCGGCGTGCTGCTGGCCGAGCGCTGGACAACGCCAGTACGGCGCACGGTCACAACCCCGCGGCCTTGAGCCGCGCAGCATGTTCGGTGAACAGCCGCACCGGCTCGGCGCCCTTGCCCACGGCGCCGAGGGACTGGTTGACGATGTCCAGGTGATCGAGCGGATAGTCGTCGCCGATCACTTGGCCCAGGTGCGAGCTGAAGCGCCCGACCATGCCGTCGCAGTGACCCTTCTCGCGCACGAAGCTACGGGCGAACAGACGGCAGAAGCGATTGCTGCCGTCGAAGCGGTTCAACCCCTGGTCGGTGCGGCCCGGCTGCAAGGTGCCTGACCAGGAGTAGTAACGCACGCCGTTCACCTCGGCCGGCCCCTCGCCGCCCCAGACCTCGGGCAGCCCCTGTGGATAAGCCTGGTTGAACAGCGCCACCCCGGCGCTGGTCAGCGACTGGTGCGAGGCATGCACGTCGATCGGCAGCGGATCTCGGCGCCAGCCGGTCTCCAGCCAGCCCAGCAGCACGGCGAAACCATGCAGCACGGCCTTGAGGAGGCGCCCCTTGGCGGAGTGGCCCGGCGCCGTGCGTTCAAGGTGGTCGGCCAGTTCCGAGCCATGGTTGGGGCCGGCCACCGAGGTCACCGAGGCCACCCGGCCTGGCCGCTTCGCCGCCGCATAGCGGGCACTGAGCGCGCCCTGGCTGTGGCCGATCAGGTTGACCTTCTCGGCCCCCGTTCGCCGGCAGATGTCCTCGATGATGATCAACAGCTGCTCGCCGCGCACCTCGCTGGAATGCAGCGGAGACACCTGCACCGGATACACCTGCGCGCCGCCCCGGCGCAACGCCGGGACAATGCCGAACCAGTAGGGATACAGCAGCGCCCGCACGAAACCGAGCATGCCCGGCACCAGCACCAATGGATAACGCGTGGCCAGTTCCTGACTCATCACCCTGCCCTCTTCCATGGACGACCGGCCCACACTACAGCGCGCCCTGTGTCATTCGCAATCGAACTCCCGGCGTGCTGCGCGGTTCCAAGGAGAACAGACCCTGAGCAAGGAGCGGGACCATGTACAAGCAGACTCTGGCCATCCTTCTGGCAAGCGCCACCCTCGCCGCCTGCGGCAGCCGCCCGGAAAACCCGGTGGACTACGTCACCTACCGCAACGAGCCGCTGGTCAAGCAGGTGGAGCACGGCATGACCATGCAGAAGGTCATCGCCATCGGCGGCAGCCCTTCGAATGTCAGCGACCTGCCCCACGGTGGCACCTGCAACGACTACATCCTCAACCGTGACGGCCAGCAACAGCCCTACTACGTGCGCTTCGACGCCACCGGCCATGTCGACGCCAAGGGCTTCAAGACCTGCAAGCAACGCCAGGAAGACAGCGACGCCGTCCACGGCGCATGACACCCCATGACTACCCTGATCCTTTCGGAGATGAACATGAGCGTTGAACTGACCGATGTGAAAACCCTGCGCGAACGTGCCCGTCAGCATGTCGAGCAAGGCGCGGTGACCGAGGGTTACCACGCCGATCGCGAGAAGATCCTGCGCCTGCTCAACGAGTCGCTGGCCACCGAGCTGGTCTGCGTGCTGCGCTACAAGCGTCACTACTTCATGGCCAGCGGTATCAAGGCCAGCGTCGCCGCCGCGGAGTTCCTCGAGCACGCCACCCAGGAAGCCGAGCATGCCGACAAGCTGGCCGAGCGCATCGTGCAACTGGGCGGCGAGCCAGACTTCAACCCCGACAACCTGACCAAGAATTCCCATGCCCAGTACGTGGCGGGCAGTTCATTGAAGGAGATGGTGCTGGAGGACCTGGTGGCCGAACGGATCGCCATCGACAGCTACCGCGAGATCATCCAGTACATCGGTGATAAAGACCCGACCACTCGACGCATCTTCGAAGACATCCTGGCCCAGGAAGAAGAGCACGCCGACGATATGTCGGATCTGTTGCAGGGGTTGTAAATATTGGGGGCGCGCAGCGCCCCTACTTCTTGGCCTTCACCGCCGCCGGCGCCTTGCCGGCGCGCATCTGCTGCAACAACGGCGTGCACTGGTTGGGCACATCCCCGCTGCTCGGCGCGATCAGCGCCAGCAGCCCCGCCGCAGGCCCCGCCACCACACCCAATGCCACCATCCCCGCGCCACGCAGCGCCAGCGGCACTGCCTGCACACCGGCACTGGGCTTGGCGAACGGCCCGCGCACGTACAATGGCGACCGCAGCGAGAACAGCCGCAGCCCTTTCGATTCCGGGGTGATCTTCAGGTCCAGTTGCTCGCTGGCGAAATTGGCCGTGCCGTCGATGTAGATGATCGCGTTCTCGGTATCGAAGACGAACAGGCGGGTGGTCGCCAGGCCCTCCTTGATGCCGACATCGGCTGCGGCACAGTTGATCTTCACTTCCTCATCGCCAAACAGCTTGCCGATCACGTAGTTGCCCACGTTGAGCCCAGCGATCTCCATCAGGCTGCGGCTGATGGCGCCATCGTTGATCAGCAGGCGCAGGTCGCCGCTGGAAGTACCGAGCAGCGCCGCCACCGAGTTGCCCCTGCCACTGATATCGGCGTCGCCGTTGAGCTCGCCGAAGCTGGTCTGCATGGGCGCGAAGCTGGGGAACAATTGCTTGAGCTTGAATCCCCGGGCGGTGAGCTGGGCACGCCCCTGCAGCGGCGTGCTGCGCCCGTCCAGGCGGATGTTGGAATCGAGGTTGCCCCCGGCCACGCCAAAGCGCAGCGGTTCCAGGCGCAGCAGGCCGTCCTCGAGAATCACATGGGCAGACAGGTCATTGAACGGCAGTTTCTCGCTGTGCACGATGCGCTTGCCGGCGAAGGTCACATCGGCATCCATCGCCCGCCAGCGCTCGGTGCGGAACTCCTCTACCGGCAACACCTTGTTGGCCGGCTGCTTGCTGGCGCCGCCCCGGGCCTTCTGCTCGGCGTTCGAATCGGCGCCGATCAGCGGTGCCAGGTCCTTGAACAGCAGTTGGTTGGAGACCAGGTTGCCGGACAGTTTCGGCCGAGGCTGGCTGGCGACGAAGGCCAGGCCGCCGTGGATATCACTGTCGCCGATCTTGCCGTTGAAGCCTTCATAGCGGAAATGCGCGCCCTCGGCGGCATGCAGGTTGGCGCTCAGGTGGCCGTCGGTGGCGTAGGGTGGCGTGTCTGGCAGGGTCACGCCGGTCAGCGGGTAGAGGTTGCCCAGGCTGCTGCCGGAGAGCTTCAGGCGCAGGTCGAGGGCGCCCAGGTTGCGGGGGTCGGTCAGGGTACCGGCAAGGGCGACGTGGGTATCGCCGATGCGCACGTCGGCCTGCAGCGGGAATGGCTGGCTGGCATCCTGCAGCGCCAGCAGGCCGCCGATCTTGCCGGTGCCGGCAACCGCCTGGCCCTTGTAGCGCCCCTGGGCCTTGAAGCCGAAGGCATAGTCCTGGGCATTGCCGGCTTTCTCGGCGCGGGCCTTGCCGACGATATCGCTGAACGGGATCGGCTTGCCCAGCGGATCAACCTGCACTTTCATGCTGGTTTTCAGGGTCTGGTCGTCGAAGCTGACATTGCCCTGGTCGAATCCGATCGCGCCGATGTCCAGCACCCACTTCGACGGCTCCTCGTGCTCATCCTTGGGCCCGAAGTCGAACACCCAGTTGGCCCGGCCATCGGCCAGGCGGATGAGGCTGGCACTGGGCTTGACCAGGTCGATGCGCGGGATGCTGATACGCTGGACGATCAGCGGCAGCGGCGCCAGGCGAAAATCCACTCGCTCCAGGCCCACCATGCGCGGCTCCTTGAGCCATTCGGGGTTGCCCAGGGTGAGGTCTTCGGCGGTGAAGTGCGGCCAGGGCACGAAGGCACGCCAGCCACCCTCCTCGGGTTCGGTGCGCCAGTGCACGGCGAGGTTGCCGTTGATCGCGAAAGGCCGGTGCAGGGCTTCGGAGACTTTCTCGTTGAGCAGCGGCTTGACGCGGTTCCAGTCGAAGGTGGCGATCACCACCACCAGGATTGCCAACAGGGTGGCCAGGGTGGCGAAGGTCCAGACGATGATTCTGGCAGGGCGCGTCATTGCGTGATTCTCCTGACTGCTTGGAAGGCGGCGCGACGATGGCACTCATTATGTCGGACTGATGAAAACCCGCCGGGTTTAATCCGCGCAGCATGATAACCAAGATTTTCCTGACGATTTTCTCAGCTTTTGGTCTACGGAGCGTGGCAGTGTTACCGGGGAGTCGACTTGCCTCAATGCTCGGCGCATCGCCGAAAACATTGAGCCAGAGCGCTCCGCGCACAGTATCAATGCCGTCGATTGTTACCATTATCCTGATGAACTTTTCTCTGGAGTTACCGGGCGTAGCATTGGCTCCGTACCCACTTTCCAGCCCCCCAGAGGAGCACCGAATCATGAAACGCCATCTGCTGCTGAGCCTGACCCTGTCCGTACTTGCTGCCAACGCCTTCGCCCTGCCAGCCGAAGACCAGCACCTGAGCGCCGAGTCGCGCTCCAGCACCATCACCGTCAGCCAACCGCTGAACCCCCTGGCAGAAGGTGGCGCCGAGCGCCTGCAGGAACGTGCAGGCCGCGTGGCCGAAGGCGGTGCCGAACGCCTGCTCGAACGTAACAACCGTGTTGCCGAAGGTGGCTCTGATCGCCTGATCGAACGCAATGACCGTGTCGCCGAGGGTGGTTCGGATCGCCTGATCGAACGCAACGACCGTGTCGCCGAGGGTGGCTCTGATCGCCTGATCGAACGCAATGACCGTGTCGCCGAAGGTGGCTCCGATCGCCTGATCGAACGCAACGACCGTGTCGCCGAAGGTGGCTCCGATCGCCTCAACGAACGCAACAACCGTGTAGCCGAGGGTGGCTCGGATCGCCTGGTCGAACTCAGCCGTGTGAGCTGATCGCCATGGCCGAAAACAACAACCCTCCGTGCGGTAGCTGCTCCCCTCCAAGCCCGGTCCATTGACCGGGCTTCGTTTTTCTATCCAGAATGCCCAGCCGTACCGTCATAGAAGCCTGCCCCATGCTGCCGCGCGCCGAACAGAAGCTACAAACCCGCCAGGCCCTGCTGGATGCCGCCTGCCTGCTCATGGAGAGCGGCCGGGGTTTCGGCAGCATCAGCCTGCGCGAGGTGGCCAAGGCCGCCGGCATCGTGCCCACCGGCTTCTACCGCCACTTCCCTGACATGGATGCCCTGGGCCTGGCCCTGGTCGCCGAGGTGGACACCACCTTCCGCCAGACCATCCGCCTGGTGCGCCATAACGAATTCGAACTGGGTGGTATCACCGATGCCTCGGTGCGCATCTTCCTCGACGTGGTCGCCGCCCACCGCGCGCAGTTCCTGTTCCTGGCCCGCGAGCAGTACGGCGGCTCGCAACCGGTGCGCCAGGCCATCGCCCGCCTGCGCCAGGACATCAGCAGCGACCTGGCCACCGACCTTGCGCGCATGCCGCGCTGGCGGCACCTGGACGGCGCCGCTTTGGCGGTGATGGCCGACCTGGTGGTCAAGACCGTGTTCGCCACCCTGCCCGAGCTGATCGACAGCCCCGAACCGGGCCATGCACAGGCACTGACGGCACAGGAAAAGATCACCCAGCAACTGCGCTTCATTTTTGTCGGCGCTCGGCATTGGCAGGGGCTGGGCAATCCAGCCTGACGCTTTTGCCCAAACAGGATCATGGGAGCGGCGATGCGGCGACCCGACTTGCCCCGCGATAGCGCCATAGCGGGGCAAGTCGGGTCGCCGCATCGCCGCTCCCACGCTGCCCGTTCCCACGAACCGATGGCCACTTCTGCTACCATGGCGCCCTGCCCGACCGTCCACGAGCGCCACCATGTCCGACCCCCGCCCCGCACTGACCCGTTTCCAACAGCACTTCGCCGAGCGCATCGTGCCGCTGTGGCAAGGCCCGGGCTGGAACGCCGACATGGCCCTGCCGTACGAAGCTTTGGACACCCGGCACCGGCCACTGCCAGTGCAACGCTACCGGGCCATGGCCTGCGCCCGCCAGCTGTACCTGTTCAGCAGCCGCATCGAACAACCTGGCGCGGCCGAACGCGCCGCGGCATTGTTCCGTTCGTTGCAGAAGCACTTCCATGACGCCGAACACGGCGGTTGGTTCTACAGCATCGACGCCCAGGGCAGGCCGCTGGACCGGCGCAAGGACCTCTACACCCACGCCTTCATCGTCTTCGCTTGCGCCCATTACCTGGGCAAGGTCGACGAAGGGCTGGTGGAGGCCACGCTCAATGGCGCCCTCGAGGTGATCCACGAGCAGTTCGCCCGCGACGATGGCCTGTACGAGGCCAGCCTGGGTGAGGATTGGTCAGACCTGGGCAGCGGCCCGCTGCAGAACCCGCAGATGCACTTGGCCGAGGCCTTCCTGCAGGTGCTGGCCGTACGTGAGGACGACGACGTTCGCCAATCGCTGCTGCAGCTGTGCGAAGCGCTGCAGGCGCAGTTCGTCGAACCGGCCCATGGCCTGATGCTGGAGAAGCCGCGCGGGGCTGTGGATAACTGGTTCGAGCCGGGCCACCAGTTCGAATGGTTCTACCTGCTCGACACTTCCGGGTTGCTGCGCGGTACTGCGCTGCATGCCTCCATCGAGCGGGCCTTCGACTTCGCCGAACAGTGCGGCGTAAAGGATGCTGCGGTGCTGGCGACGCTGGATGTGGACGGCAAGGTGATCGACGCGACACAGCGTATCTGGGCCCAGGCGGAGTACCTGCGGGCACTGGCCCTGCGGCCGGGAAGCGAGGCGCGGCTGCTTGAGCAACTCACGGCGCTGGAGTCACGCTTCCTGCATGAAGGCGGCTGGCATGAGTGCCGCGATGGCGAGGGGGCGGTGAGCCGCCATGACATGCCGTCGACCACGCCCTATCATTTGGCGACTTGCCTCGAAGGTCTGCAGCGCCTGACCTGACGCTATCGCGGGGCGGTGCGCCGATGCGACTTGCCCCGCGATCATCAGCGAATCAACCTTTAACCGACCGGTCGATCGAGAACCCTGCCCAGTCCTGGCTAACCGGCATCAGCTCAAGGCTATTGATGTTGATATGCGCCGGCTGGTTGAGGATCCAGAAGATGGTCTCGGCGATGTCCTGCGGCTGGATCGGCTCGGCACCGGCGTAGGTAGCGTCGTACTTTGCCTGGTCGCCGCCGAAACGCACCAGCGAGAACTCGCTTTCGCACAGTCCCGGCTCGATGTTGCTGACCCGCACGCCAGTGCCGCGCAGGTCGCAGCGCAGGCTCAGCGAGAACTGGCCGACGAAGGCCTTGGTGCCGCCATACACATTCGCGCCCGGATACGGGTAGTTGCCCGCCACCGAACCGACATTGAGGATCGACGCGCCGCGCCCGTGGGCGATCAGGCGCGGCAGCAACAGGCGGGTGGTGTACATCAGGCCCTTGATGTTGGTGTCGACCATGGTTTCCCAGTCGTCCAGGCTGCAGTTCTGCGCCGCATCCACACCCAATGCCAGGCCGGCATTGTTGACCAGGCCCTGGAGCTTGTCGAAGCTCGGCGGCAAGCTGGCGATGGCGGCCTCCATGGCCTGGCGATCACGCACATCGACCACCAGCCCATGCACCTCGGTCTTGGCCGAGAGTTCTTGGCACAGCGCATCCAGGCGCTCCTTGCGGCGACCGGTGAGCACCAGCTTCCAGCCGGCATCGGCGAAACGGCGGGCGGTGGCTTCACCGAAACCGGAGGTCGCGCCAGTGATGAATACTGTTGATGTCATGCTCTTATCCTTGGGTGTACTCGGCGGGGCTTGCAGCATGCCCGGCGCAAGCGTTGTCGACAACCGTTTCAGCGACTGGTCAAAAAACGTACAGACGCTGAAAAGCCCCGTGATTGCGGGCTTTCGTGAGGCTATGCGCATCTTATCCACAAGGCTTTCCCCACAGATTGGGGGCAACTCGTCGGCTCCAGGGAACCTTTGCCTGCTGTGGACATCTGCCCGTGATGGCGCAACGCTTTCAGCCTGCCGTCTGCGGCGGTCTGTCCAAAGTTTTTTCACAGACTTATCCACAGAATCCGAACAACTGTGGATGAACCGCGCTACTGCTAAAAACCCTCGATAAATCATGCACAAGCAAGACCTGATCAAAAAACGAACAGATCCTTGGAAGCGTTGCTACACAAAGGCTTGAGCAAGGTGCCACCATGTTTTCCACAGGCGGTTCCACATAATCCGTGGAAAGTTTTCCAGCTGTGGAAACAATGGCTTGCGTGGGAGTTGTGGAGTGCTTCGAGAAAGATATGCGACAAGTTGTCCACATGTGCTGAAAGGCATAAAACGCATAGCGGGGCAAGTCGGGTTGCCGCACCGACTTGCCCCGCGATTTACTTCAGTGCCCGCCCAGGTAGGCGTTACGCACCTCCTCGTTGACCAACAGCTCCTGTCCCGTCCCGGTCATGCGGATCTGCCCGTTGACCATCACATAGGCCCTGTCCGACAGCTTCAACGCATGGTTGGCATTCTGCTCGACCAGGAAGATGGTCATCCCGGTCTGCGCCAGCTCGCGCAGGGTCGAGAAGATCTGCTTGACCACGATCGGCGCCAGGCCCAGCGACGGCTCATCGAGCAGCAGCAGCTTGGGCCGGCTCATCAGCGCCCGGGCAATCGCCAGCATCTGCTGCTCCCCCCCGGACATGGTCATGGCCCGCTGGTTGCGCCGTTCCTTGAGCCGCGGAAACAGCTCGTACATGCGCTGCATGTCCTGATCTGCATGCTTGTCGCCGATCGGGATGGTGCCCATCATCAGGTTTTCCTCGACGGTCATGTCGGGGAACACGCGACGCCCCTCCGGGGACTGGGCGATGCCATTGGACGCGATGTAGTGCGACGACTTGCGGGTGATGTCGGTACCGCGATAGACGATCTGCCCGGATGCCGCGCGCGGCTGGCCGAAGATCGACATCAACAGCGTGGACTTGCCCGCGCCGTTGGCGCCGATCAGGCTGACCGTCTCGCCTTCGTTGATGTGCATCGAGACCTTCTTCAGGGCCTGGATCGGCCCATAGAACACATCCAGGTCCTTCAGCTCGAGAATGGGCGCGCTCATGTCAGTTCCTCTTCGTCGGCACCCAGGTAGGCGGCAATCACCGTCGGGTTGTGGCGGATATCCTGCGGTGATCCTTCGGCGATCACGTTGCCGTGGTCGAGCACGACGATGTGGTCGGAGATGCTCATGACCATGCCCATGTCGTGCTCGATCAGCACCACGGTGATGTCATGCTCGTCGCGCAGCACACGGATCATGCGGCTCAGCGCTTCGGTTTCCTGGGGGTTGAGGCCGGCAGCCGGTTCGTCCAGGCAGATGATCTTCGGCCGCGTGCACATCGCCCGGGCAATCTCCAGGCGACGCTGCTGGCCGTAGGACAGCTCGCCGGCCAGGCGGTTGGCGCAGTCCACCAGGTCGACCACCTCCAGCCAGTAGAACGCATGGTCGAGGGCATCGCTCTCGGCCTTGCGGTAGCCCGGGGTATTGAGCACCCCGGCCAGGAGGTTGCGGTTGACCCACATGTGCTGGGCCACCAGCAGGTTCTCAACCACCGACATTTCCTTGAACAGGCGGATGTTCTGGAAGGTGCGCGCCAGCCCGGCGCGGTTGACCAGGTGGGTGCCACCGAACATCTTGTAGTACAGGCGGTTGGCAAAGCGTGCCGGCGAAACGAAGTCCGCCGCCCGGAAGCGCTCGCCGAGCAGTTGGATGACGTTGGTATGGCTGCCGCGCACGTTCAGTTCGATCCGCCCGCCGGTGGCCTTGTAGAAGCCCGTGAGGCAGTTGAACACCGTGGTCTTGCCAGCGCCATTGGGGCCGATCAGGGCGAAGATCTGGTTGCGTTTGACCTGCAGGCTGACATCGCTGAGCGCCTTGATCCCACCGAACTGCATCATCAGGTTATCTACAGACAGAATGACTTCGTCGCTCATGGCGCCACTCCTTTACGCGGGACCACGCCGGTACGGCTGATGCGGATCAGCCCCCGCGGTCGCCAGATCATCATCAGCACCATCAGCACGCCGAACAGCAGCACCCGGTACTCGGAGAAGCTGCGCAGCAGCTCCGGCGCCACGGTCAGCACGAACGCCGCGATCACCACGCCCACGGTCGAGCCCATGCCGCCGAGCACGACGATGGCCAGGATCAGCGCGGACTCGAAGAAGGTGAACGACGATGGGTTGACGAAGCCCTGGTAGGTGGCGAAGAACACCCCGGCAAGGCCTGCGGTGGACGCGCCGAGGGTGAACGCGGAAAGCTTGACCAGTACGTGGTTCAGGCCCATCGAGCGGCAGGCGATCTCGTCCTCGCGCAAGGCTTCCCAGGCGCGGCCCACCGGCATGCGGGTCAGCCGGTGCTTGATGTACAGCACCGCCAGCACCACCAGGAACAGCACCGCGTAGATGAACACGAACTTGAGGTTGGCGTTGTATTCGAAGCCGAAGAACTCGTGGATCGGCACCCCGCCGTCCTTGGCCCGCCGGCCGAACTCCAGGCCCAGGAACGTCGGCGACGGCGCCGGCATGCCGTTGGGGCCGCCGGTGAACGACAGCCAGTTGTTCAGCACCAGGCGGATGATCTCGCCGAAGCCGAGGGTGACGATGGCCAGGTAGTCGCCATGCATGCGCAACACCGGGAAGCCGAGGATGCACCCCGCCAGCGCCGCGGCAATGGCCGCCAGTGGCAGCACGCTCCAGAAGCCCAGGCCCAGGTATTGATAGCCCAGCGCCAGGCCGTAGGCACCGATGGCGTAGAACGCCACATAACCCAGGTCGAGCAGGCCGGCCAGGCCGACCACGATGTTCAGGCCCAGCCCCAGCAGCACGTAGATCAGGCCGAGGATGACCACGGTCAGCAGGTACTTGTTGGCGAAGATCGGGAACACGATGGCGATGACGACCAGCGCCGGGATGATGTAGCGCAGGCGCGACTTGTAGTTCGGCGCCAGCACATGCACGCCCGAGCCACCGCTGTCGAAGCCCTGGAGCATGCGTTGGCCGGTCGGCGTCTGCAGGAACAGGCTGAGGATGAAACGCCCGATCATCACGCCGCCGACCAGCCAGGCGACGCGGGCGGGTTCGGCGTTGAACGTGTAGCCATCGAGCACCACGCCGACGACGGGGCCGAAGACGATAAGGGCCAGCAAGCCGGCGACGATGGTCTCCAGCAGGCTGCGTTTAAGGTCGAAACCCTTGGTTTGCGAAGTAGAGGCAGTATTGGCAACGGACATGTTTCACACCTTAGCCACGAGCGGGCGACCCAGCAGGCCTTGGGGACGGAAGATGAGGATCATCACCAGCAGCGAGAAGCTGAACACGTCCTTGTAGTCGGAGTTGATCAGGCCGGAGAACAACGATTCGGAAATCCCCAGGATGATCCCGCCAAGCATGGCTCCCGGCAGCGAGCCGATGCCGCCGAGCACCGCGGCGGTGAAGGCCTTGATGCCGATGATGAAGCCGGCGTAGAAGTCAAAGGTGCCGTAGTTCATGGTGATCAGCACGCCCGCCAGCGCAGCCATCACAGCGCCGATGACGAACACGTAGGAGATCACCCGGTCAGTATTGATGCCCAGGATCGAGGCCATCTTGCGGTCTTGTTGCGTGGCCCGGCACATGCGCCCGAGCTTGGTGTACTTGATCACGTAGGTGAGCAGGCCCATGCCGACGAAAGCGGCCACCAGGATAAAGATCTTGGTGTAGGTGAGCTGCACGAAGCCGGTGCCCACTTCGACGCGCATGGCGCCTTCGAGCAGGGTCGGCACGCCTTGCTGGCGGGCGCCCTGGCTGATCTGCGCGTAGTTCTGCAGGATCAGCGAAATGCCGATGGCGCTGATCAAGGGCGCCAGGCGGGTGGAGTTGCGCAGGGGTTTGTAGGCGATGCGTTCGATGGTGAAGCCATAGACGCCAGTGACGACGATGGTGAACAACAGGGTGCCCAGCATCAGCAGCGGAAACGACTCGATACCGAAGTAGGCCAGCAATGCCAGGCTGATCGCCGCGAGGTACGCGGAGATCATGTACACCTCGCCGTGCGCGAAGTTGATCATGCCGATGATGCCATAGACCATTGTGTAGCCGATGGCGATCAGGCCGTAGACCGACCCGAGGGTCAGGCCGTTGACCAGTTGCTGCAGGAAAATACCATCCATAACGCAATCTCACCTGATTGAGATTGCACGAGCGCCGACCACGCAGGGCCCGGATGCAGCGGCCCTCGCAGCGCAGAACTGTGCACATCTACTGACAAAGACAGGTACCGCGGGGCTATGGCCCGGGGCAGTGCGCGCCCGGGCCGTCAGCCATTGTTATTGTTGTTTTTCCAGCTGGTGGTACTTGCCGTTGGCATCCCACTGGTAGACCACGTAGTCGGAGACGGTCAGGTCGCCCTTCTGGTCCCACTTCTTCTCGCCCATGACGGTCTTGACCGGGTTGGCCTTGAGCCACTTGGCGGCGTCCTCGCCCTTGTTCGACTTGGCGCCGTTGAACGCGGCGGCCAGGGCCTGGACCGAGGCGTAGGCATACAGGGTGTAGCCTTCAGGCTCGGTGCCGTTCTTGCGGAACTCCTCGACCACCGCCTTGCTGTCGGGCAGCAGGCGCGGGTCGGCGCCGAAGGTCATGTACACGCCTTCGACGTACTGCGCGCCACCGGCGGTGGTGACCAGTTCGTCGGTGACGATGCCGTCATCGGACATGAACTTGACGTCTTTCAGCCCCTGCTCGCGCAGCTGGCGCACCAGCGGGCCGGCCTCCGGGTGCAGGCCGCCGAAGTAGACAACGTCGGCACCCGCGGAACGGATCTTGGTGACCACGGCACTGAAATCTTTCTCACCACGGGTCAGGCCTTCGTACAGCACGGGTTTGACGCCACGCTTTTCAAGCTGCGCCTTGGTCGCGTCGGCCAGGCCCTGGCCATAGGTGTCCTTGTCGTGCAGCACCACCACCTTCTTGCCCTTGAGCACATCGACAATGTAGTTGCCGGCGACGATGCCCTGCTGGTCGTCACGGCCGCACATGCGGAACATCGCGGACAGGCCGCGCTCGGTCACCTGCGGGTTGGTGGAGCCGGGAGTGATGGCGATCACACCGGCCTCGTCGTAAACCTCGGAAGCGGGGATGGTATTGGAGGAACAGAAGTGACCGACCACGCCCGCCACCTTGTCCTGGTCGACCAGGCGGTTGGCCACGGCCACGGCCTGTTTCGGTTCACAAGCGTCATCGCCCTTGACCAGGACGATCTGCTCGCCGTTGACGCCGCCAGCCTTGTTGATCACGTCGGCCGCGGCCTGCGCACCTTTCATGTACTGCTCGCCAAACGCTGCGTTGGCTCCGGTCATCGGGCCCGCGACGCCGATCTTGATGTCGGCCTGAACATACGAAGAAACACCCAGTGCGGTGGCTACAGCCAGTGCCAGGAAACCTTTCTTGTAAAACGTCTGCGACATGAGGTGGTGCTCCTAGAATATTTTTTTGGTTGGCACTACAACTTCTCAGCCCTGTGCTCCGAGCAAGGGCCGTGCCAGTGGTTTTGTCTTCCGGGAAAACACACGACAAGGGGTGGACAGAGGCGACCGGCGGCCTTTTCTTTACTGAGCGTGCAACCGTCTGCCGCACGACAAGTGACACCCACACGCCTAGACAAGGAGCAACCAGCGCCTGCCATCATTGCAACCCTCGCAAGTGTTAACGTGCAACCGCGCTGTAACAGCGGACGTCACCGAACTGCACACCACTGGTGCGCGACTGCTACAGGGAGCACTGTTTGAAGGCTAGCTGGCGCACGCAAAATTACCTGCAGAGGCCAATATCGTGGGCGGCGTGGGAGCGGGCTTGCCCCGCGATCTGGCACAATGGTCGCTATTGCCCGCCTTGGAGCTTCCCCCTGATGAGCGAGAGCGCATTCGCCGAGCGCATCGTGCACAACCTGCTCGACACCGACTTCTACAAGCTCACGATGATGCAGGGCGTCCTGCACAACTACCCGGACGCCGATGTCGAATGGGAGTTTCGCTGCCGCAACGGCGAGGACCTGCGCCCCTACCTGGGCGAGATCCGCAACCAGCTCGAGCTGCTCAGCGAGCTGACCCTGGATGACGGCCAACTGGCCTTCCTCGAGCGCATCAGCTTCCTCAAGCCGGACTTCCTGCGTTTCCTGCGCCTGTTCCGCTTCAACCTGCGCTATGTGCGCATCGGCATCGAGAACGACCAACTGTTTCTCCGCCTGAAAGGCCCATGGCTGCATGTGATCCTGTTCGAAGTGCCGCTGCTGGCCATCATCAGCGAAGTGCGCAACCGCCACCTGCACCCGCGCATGCGCCTGGCCGAAGCCCGCGATCAGCTATATCGCAAGTTCGACTGGCTGCGCGCCCACGCCAGCGACGACGAGCTGGCCGAACTGCAGGTAGCCGACTTCGGCACCCGCCGGCGCTTCTCCAGCCGCGTGCAGGAAGACGTGGTACGGGTGCTGCGCGATGAGTTCCCGGGCCGCTTCGTCGGCACCAGCAACGTCGACCTGGCATGGAAACTGGATATCAAGCCCCTGGGCACCATGGCCCATGAATGGATCATGGCCCACCAGCAGCTCGGCCCACGCCTGATCGACAGCCAGATCGCCGCCCTGGACTGCTGGGTGCGCGAGTACCGCGGACTGCTTGGCATCGCCTTGACCGATTGCATCACCATGGATGCCTTCCTGAAGGATTTCGACCTGTACTTCGCCAAGCTTTTCGATGGCCTGCGCCATGACTCGGGCGAGCCGGTGGCCTGGGCGGAAAAGGCCATCGCCCATTACCAGAAGCTAGGTATCGACCCGATGACCAAGACCCTGGTGTTCTCCGATGGCCTGAACCTGACCCGCTCGCTGGAGATCTTCCGGGCCCTGCGTGGGCGCATCAATGTCAGCTTCGGCATCGGCACCAACCTGACCTGTGACATTCCCGGCGTGGCGCCCATGAGCATCGTGCTTAAAATGACCGACTGCAACGGCTCGCCGGTGGCAAAGATCTCCGACGAAGCCGCCAAGACCCAGTGCCGCGACGAAAACTTCGTTGCCTACATGCGCCATGTATTCAAAGTCCCCAGCAAGGAGTAACCCATGCAAGCCGTTCAGCAAGAGATTGCCCAGGCGCTCAAGGTGCAGCCGCCGTTCGCCGATGCCGCCGCCCTCGAGCAGGAAGTGGCCCGACGCGTGGCGTTCATCAAGGACTGCCTGGCCAATGCCCGGCTCAAGACCCTGGTACTGGGCATCAGTGGCGGTGTCGACTCGCTGACCGCCGCCCTCCTCGCCCAGCGCGCCATCAACGAACTGCGCGCCGAGACCGGCGACAAGGCCTATACCTTCATCGCCGTACGCCTGCCATACCACGTGCAGCACGACGAGCACGACGCCCAGGCCTGCCTGGAGGTGATCAAGGCCGACGAGGTGCACACCATCGACATCGCCCCAGCCGTAAAGGCCTTGGCGGCAGAGGTCGAGGAACTGAAAAACGGCTCGCCGACCCTGGTCGACTTCGTCGTCGGCAACGTCAAGGCGCGCACGCGCATGGTCGCCCAATACACCGTCGCCGGCGCCCGTGCCGGCCTGGTGATCGGCACGGACCATGCGGCCGAAGCGGTAATGGGCTTCTTCACCAAGTTTGGTGATGGTGCCTGCGACCTGGCACCGCTGAGCGGGCTGGTGAAAAACCAGGTGCGGGCCATTGCGCGCAGCTTTGGCGCGCCGGAATCGCTGGTGGAGAAAGTACCGACCGCAGACCTGGAAGACCTTGAACCGGGCAAGCCGGACGAAGCGTCCCACGGCGTGACCTACCAGCAGATCGACGCCTTCCTGCACGGTGAGCCGGTGAGCCAGGAGGCGTTCGACATCATCGTCGCTACCTACCGCAAGACCCAGCACAAGCGCGAGCTGCCGTTCGCCCCTTGATCAGGCTTAGAAACAACTGTGGGAGCGGCCTTGCCCTGCGATGACGTGGTGGATTCACCATCGCCATCGCGGTGCAAGGCCGCTCCCACAGGGTATTGCGTCAGGTTTTGATTACTTGACGACGACCTTGCCCTTCATCATCGAGATGTGGCCCGGGAAGGTGCAGAAGAAGCTGTAGTCGCCGCCAGCTTCCAGTTTGGTGGCATCGAACTTCACTTCGGTTTCTTTCTCAGGAGCGCCGATCATCTTGGTGTGGGCGATGATCGCGGCGTTGTCGGCCTTGATGTAGTCCTTGTCCAGGCCTTGCGACATGCCTTCGGTGGCGATGCCTTGCATGTCGGCGGTCTTGCTGATCACCAGGTTATGCCCCATGACGTTCTTCGGCAGGCTGCCGGAGTGGGTCAGTTTTACGGTGAACTCCTTGCAGCTCTTGTCGACGGTGATTTCCTTGGTATTGAAGGACATCTGGTCAGTCGAGTCGACAGTCACCGAGCACTTGTCAGCAGCGAAGACGGAGGCGCTGGCGAGGGTCAGCAGGGATACCGCTACAGCTTTCGCAAACATCATGAATCTCCTTGGCAGGGTTTTATCAATTGCGAGACTGCCTGAAAACAGGACGCCCGTACCTGATATGGGTCAAGGGGTGTCAAGTAGCCAGCCAGTAGATTTGTTCAATGGATTGTATACAACCAATCAAAGTGCACATCATGCCCTCTTAATAGACGATGAGACAACCTCTCAATCAGGAGCAAATGTCATGACATTGAGCAACATGATGCGCAGCCTGCTGGCAGCCTACGCCTGCGGTGCCGCCGGTTCAGCGGTCTGCGAGTTCGCCCGTCCCGAATGATCCCCTTGGAACCGATCGGCATGCGTCTTACCCTGTGCGCGCATGTAAAGGGAGATAAGCAATGCCTGTACGTTCCGTTTGTGTCTTCTGTGGCGCCAGCATCGGTGCCAATCCTGCCTACCGTGAAGCCGCCGTCGCCCTCGGCCAGGCCATCGCCCGCCGTGGCCTGACGCTGGTCTATGGCGGCGGCGCGGTCGGCCTGATGGGCACCGTGGCCGATGCCGCCATGGCTGCCGGGGGCGAAGTCATCGGCATCATCCCACAAAGCCTGATGAACGCCGAAATCGGCCACAAGGGCCTGACCCGCCTGGAAGTGGTGGACGGCATGCATGCGCGCAAGGCGCGCATGGCCGAACTCAGCGACGCCTTCATTGCCCTGCCAGGTGGCCTGGGCACGCTGGAGGAACTGTTCGAGGTATGGACCTGGGGGCAGCTGGGGTATCACGCCAAGCCGCTGGGGCTGCTGGATGTGAATGGTTTCTACGCGAGGCTTGGCGGGTTCCTCGACCATATTGTCGAGGAAGGTTTCGTGCGGCCGCAGCACCGGGCGATGCTGTTGCTCGGGGAGCAGCCGGATGAGTTGCTGGACGGGATGGACAGCTTCGTTGCACCCGTGGTGCCGAAGTGGGTCGACAAGCAGCCTGATTGACCAGCAGGGGGCTGCTTTGCAGCCCCTTTGATGATCAGCGCGGAATCACCGGCTGGCGCGGCTTCTTGCCCTTGCCACCCTTGGCCGCTTCCTTGCGCTCCTTGGCCGCCTGCTGGTTGCGGGCGAACGCCTCGGCCTTGGCCTTCTCGCGCTTGTCCCACGGCTTGCTGCCATCGCTGGCGCGCGGCGGCAGGCCGGTGTGCTGGGTGAGGATCTTCTGGTCCTTGCCCACCTTGTGGCTCCCGGCCGGGGTCGAGTTCTTGCGCCGCGCACTCTGGTAAGTGTCGGTCGCCGGCTGGTGCAGCGGGATCAGCTGGTGCTTGCCCGGTCCGATCAGGTCGGCGCGGCCCATGCGCTGCAGCGCTTCGCGCAGCATCGGCCAGCCCTTCGGATCGTGATAGCGCAGGAACGCCTTGTGCAAGCGGCGCTGCTCCTCGCTCTTGACGATCTCCACCCCTTCGCTCTTGTAGGTGACCTTGCGCAGCGGGTTCTTGCCCGAGTGGTACATGGCCGTGGCCGAAGCCATCGGCGACGGATAGAACGCCTGCACCTGGTCGGCACGGAAGCCGTTGCCCTTGAGCCACAGGGCCAGGTTCATCATGTCTTCATCGGTGGTGCCCGGGTGGGCAGCGATGAAGTACGGGATCAGGTACTGCTCCTTGCCCGCCTCTTTCGAGAACTTCTCGAACATGCGCTTGAAGCGGTCGTAGGTGCCGATGCCCGGCTTCATCATCTTGTCCAGCGGGCCACGCTCGGTGTGCTCCGGGGCAATCTTCAGGTAACCGCCGACGTGGTGGGTGACCAGCTCACGCACGTACTCCGGCGACTCCACCGCCAGGTCGTAGCGCAAGCCCGAGGCGATCAGGATCTTCTTCACCCCCGGCAGGGCGCGAGCCTTGCGGTACAGCTCGATCAGCGAGCTGTGGTCGGTGTTGAGGTTCTCGCAGATGCCCGGGAACACGCACGACGGCTTGCGGCAGTGCTTCTCGATGTCATGGCTCTTGCAGGCGATGCGGTACATGTTGGCGGTCGGCCCGCCGAGGTCGGAGACCACGCCGGTGAAGCCGGGTACCTTGTCGCGCATCTCCTCGATCTCGTGCAGGATCGATTCGTGCGAGCGGTTCTGGATGATCCGGCCTTCGTGCTCGGTGATCGAGCAGAAGGTACAGCCACCGAAGCAGCCACGCATGATGTTCACCGAGAAGCGAATCATCTCGTAGGCCGGGATGCGCTCCTTGCCATACGCCGGGTGCGGGATGCGCGCATAGGGCATGCCGAACACGTAGTCCATCTCTTCGGTGGTCATGGGGATGGGTGGCGGGTTGAACCACACATCCACCTCGCCATGCTTCTGCACCAGGGCGCGGGCGTTGCCCGGGTTGGTTTCCAGGTGCAGCACGCGGTTGGCGTGGGCATAGAGCACCGGGTCGTTGCGTACCTTCTCGAACGACGGCAGGCGGATCACCGACTTCTCGCGGGTGACGCTCGGGCTGTCGAGGATCTGCACCACCTTGGCTTCGTTCGGGTCTTCCTGGTCGCCCTTGGCCTGCTCGATGGCACAGGCCTGGGTGTCCTGGGTGTTCACGTACGGGTTGATGATCTTGTCGACGCGGCCCGGGCGGTCGATACGGGTGGAGTCGATCTCGAACCAGCCCTGCGGGGTGTCGCGACGAATGAACGCGGTGCCGCGCACATCGGTGATGTGCTCGATGCTTTCACCCTGGGACAGGCGCTGGGCAACCTCGACGATCGCGCGTTCGGCGTTGCCGTACAGTAGGATGTCGGCGCTGGCGTCGACCAGGATCGAATGGCGGACCTTATCCTGCCAGTAGTCGTAGTGGGCGATGCGGCGCAGCGAAGCCTCGATGCCACCAAGCACGATCGGCACATGCTTGTAGGCTTCCTTGCAGCGCTGGCTGTACACCAGGCTGGCGCGGTCCGGGCGCTTGCCGGCAAGGCCGCCAGGCGTATAGGCGTCGTCGGAACGAATTTTCTTGTCCGCGGTGTAGCGGTTGATCATCGAGTCCATGTTGCCCGCCGCGACCCCGAAGAACAGGTTCGGCTCGCCGAGCTTCATGAAGTCGTCTTTCGACTGCCAATTCGGCTGGGCGATGATGCCCACCCGGAAGCCCTGGGCCTCGAGCAGTCGACCGATGATGGCCATGCCGAACGACGCGTGGTCGACGTAGGCGTCACCGGTCACGATGATGATGTCGCAGGAATCCCAGCCGAGCTGATCCATCTCCTCCCTGCTCATCGGCAGGAACGGCGCTGGCCCGAAGCATTCGGCCCAGTACTTGGGATAGTCGTAGAGTGGTTTGGCTGCTTGCATGTCAGTGACCGGTTTTAAAGTGCAGGGAAATCGCGGGCGCGAAATATAGCACAAATTTTGACCAAATCCGACGGTGGTGGTCGGATTCAAGCGTGCCAACAAATATCACTGTGGGAGCGAGCTTGCCTCGCGTTGACATCGGGGAATTCACCATCGCCATCGCGGGGTAAGCCCGCTCCCACGATCCGCTCCCACAGGGGCCAGCCCAGCAAGATGGTTTTATTCGTCGTCGTCGAAGTTATACATGCCCGGCGCGAGATTCTCGAAACGGGTGTACTTGCCGATGAACGCCAGGCGCACGAAGCCGATGGGGCCGTTACGCTGCTTGCCGATGATGATCTCGGCCACGCCCTTGTGTTCGGTTTCCGGGTGATACACCTCGTCGCGGTAAACGAACATGATCACGTCGGCGTCCTGCTCGATCGCACCCGATTCACGCAAGTCGGAGTTGACCGGGCGCTTGTTGGGACGCTGCTCGAGGGAGCGGTTGAGCTGTGACAGGGCGATTACCGGGCAGTTGAATTCCTTGGCCAGCGCCTTGAGCGAGCGGGAGATCTCGGAAATCTCGTTGGTTCGGTTGTCACCGGCCGAACCCGGGATCTGCATCAGCTGCAGGTAATCGACCATGATCATGGCAATCTCGCCATGCTCTCGCGCCAAGCGGCGGGTACGCGCACGCATTTCCGAGGGGCTGATGCCAGCAGTGTCATCGATGAACAGTTTGCGGTCGTTCAACAGGTTCACCGCCGAAGTCAGCCGCGGCCAGTCGTCGTCGTCCAGTTGGCCGGAACGCACCTTGGTCTGGTCAATGCGCCCGAGCGACGACAGCATACGCATGATCAGCGATTCACCGGGCATCTCCAGGGAGAACACCAGCACCACCTTATCGCTGCGCAACACGGCGTTTTCCACCAGGTTCATGGCGAAGGTGGTCTTGCCCATCGACGGCCGGCCCGCGACGATGATCAGGTCTGCCGCCTGCAAGCCGCTGGTTTTTTCATCCAGGTCGGTGAAGCCAGTGGACACGCCCGTGATATCGCTGTCGGAGTTGAACAGTGTGTCGATGCGATCGATGGCCATGGTCAACAGTTCGTTGACCCCCACCGGCCCACCGGTCTTCGGCCGCGCCTCGGCGATCTGGAAGATCTGCCGTTCGGCGTCGTCGAGGATCTCTTCGGCGTTACGGCCCTGGGGGTTGAAGGCGTTATCGGCGATGTCGGTGCTGATGCTGATCAGCTGTCGCAGCGTGGCCCGCTCACGGATGATCGCGGCGTAGGCCTTGATGTTAGCCACCGACGGGGTGTTCTTGGCCAGCTCGGCCAGATACGCCAAGCCGCCCACCTGGGTAGACACACCTTCCTTGTCCAACTGTTCGTGCAAGGTGACCACGTCGAACGGCTGGTTCGCGTCCACCAGCTTGTGGATGGCGCGGAAGATCAGGCGATGGTCATGCCGGTAGAAATCGCCGTCCGACACCTGGTCCAGCACTCGCTCCCAGGCGTTGTTGTCCAGCATCAGGCCACCGAGCACGGCCTGTTCGGCCTCGATGGAATGCGGCGGCACCTTCAGGGCAGCGGTTTGCAGGTCGAGTTGTTCGGGGGTGGTGATCTCGTTCATGGCCACGAAAAATTCTGCAAGATGAAAAAGACAAAGGGCACGGCCTGCGCAAAACAGGACCGTGCCCGATGTTAACCGCCTGACCCACGAGGGGCCAGTCGATTAAGGCAGCTTAGGCAGCTACGACAACCACACGTACGGTAGCTTCAACGTCGCTGTGCAGGTGCACGGCTACGTCGTATTCGCCAACCTGACGGATAGTGCCGTTCGGCAGGCGAACTTCAGCCTTGGCCACTTCAACGCCGGAGGCGGTCAGGGCGTCAGCGATGTCGTGGGTGCCGATCGAACCGAACAGCTTGCCTTCGTCGCCAGCGGTGGCAGTGATGGTCACTTCCAGCTCGGCCAGTTGGGCAGCGCGGCTTTCAGCCGAAGCTTTCTTGTCTGCTGCAGCTTTTTCCAGCTCGGCGCGGCGCTCTTCGAACGCAGCCAGGTTGGCGGCGTTGGCAACGGTGGCCTTGCCGAATGGCAGCAGGAAGTTACGGCCGTAACCAGCCTTAACGTTTACTTTGTCGCCCAGGTTGCCCAGGTTGGCGACTTTTTCCAGCAGGATCAGTTCCATTTGGTAAAACCTCTTAACTTTTAACCTTCACCGTTCGCGGAGTCGTCACCCTGTGAAGGGGACTTGCGACCGCGAAAATCAATCAGGCTGTCGACAATGGCCAGAACCACGAGCAACGGATACATCAGCTGCATGAGCAGCGGCAGCGTCACGTACATCCCCACCAGCCAGAAACCAGCTAGTCGCCCTTGTGCCACCAACCCATGAATGAGGGCGATGGCAGCGAGCAGCAGCACCAGACTGGACGCACTGGCCAGGACGATGAACTGCGACCCGATGAACGGGCCCAACACCATCAATGACACCAGCACCAGCATCGGTACCAGCGGCAGCCTCAGCTCGCGAAACTCGCGCCCGAAACCACCGGGGTTGTACAACGCAGCCTGCCAATACCGCGCCAGCATCAAAGCCAGCAGGCTGAACAGCTGCAGCATTACCGCACTGGAAGCGACCAGCAAAGGGCCGATCAGCTCACCAGGTAGTACCGGTTGGCCCTCGAACTGCGGCAGGGCTTTTTCAAGCGCCTTGGCCAGCACCTCGAAGGTCTCGCGCATCACCGCATCCAGGATCAGGCTGTATAGCAAGCCTAACGCGACACTGGACAGCAGTACCCGAGTCCACGAATGCCCAGCGCGCAACAAGGCGGCCAGACCCAGCGTTCCCAGCAGCACCAGCAAGGTGCTCGGTTCGCCGAAGAACCCCATGATCAACGCTGGCAGAAGGCCCCAGGCGATGACCGATGAAGCGTCCTTGAACCCGCGCCGCAGGAGAACCAGGCTCCCAGCGGCGGCACTCAACCAGAACAGCAGCGGCAGTACCGCGCTGATGACCACCACGAGGGTGGCCTGCACACGACCGCGCATGATGAAACTTGCCAACGCTCGCATGCCTATCCCTTGCTACTTAGTCGACGACCCGGTCTCAGCGGCCGTGGCTGTCGGTGTAGGGCAGCAGGGCCAGGAAGCGGGCGCGCTTGATAGCGGTGGCCAGCTGACGCTGATAACGAGCTTTGGTACCGGTGATGCGGCTTGGAACGATCTTGCCGGTTTCGGATACGTAAGCTTTCAGGGTGTTGAGATCTTTGAAGTCGATCTCTTTCACGTCTTCAGCAGTGAAGCGGCAGAATTTACGACGACGGAAGAAACGTGCCATGTAATAGGCTCCTCAAAAGGTCCGTGGATTACTCGTCAGCGTTATCGCTGTTGTCGCTGTCATTGCTGTCGTCGCCTTCGGCGCCATCAGCATGCTCAGGACGTTCGCGACGCTCACGGCGCTCGCTGCGGTTCTCTTCTGCCTTGAGCATCTCGGACGGGCCGGTGACGGCTTCGTCGCGACGGATGACCAGGTTACGGATCACGGCATCGTTGTAGCGGAAGTTGTCTTCCAGCTCGGCCAGGGCCTTGCCGGAGCACTCAACGTTCAGCATCACGTAGTGAGCCTTGTGAACATTGTTGATTGCGTAGGCCAGTTGACGACGGCCCCAGTCTTCCAGGCGGTGGATCTTGCCACCATCTTCTTCGATCAGCTTGGTGTAACGCTCAACCATGCCGCCGACTTGCTCGCTCTGGTCCGGGTGAACCAGGAAGATGATTTCGTAATGACGCATGAATGCTCCTTACGGGTTAGTAGTCTGCCAGCAACCTGGTCAGACAAGGAGTGAATGACACTGTATGTCTTGCCCTAGTGAGAAGGCACATGCGCGCCTGCCAGCTCGGCAAGGGGCGCAATTGTAGAGAAGCCGGGAAGGACAAGCAAGGAGGTTGGCGAATAATTGAACAGCCGGAGATATATTCGCCAGGCTGGGTGCTGCTTGCGGGAACGGGGTTCGTGGGAGCGGCGATGCGGCGACCCGACTTGCCCCGCTCCCACGAACCCGCCCCACGAGCAACGAATCAGCGCTTGACCTGACGCTGCCGCACGGCCTCGAACAGGCACACCCCGGTGGCCACCGAAACGTTCAGGCTGCTGACGCTGCCACCCATCGGCAACTTCACCAGGAAATCACAGTGTTCACGGGTCAGGCGGCGCATGCCCTTGCCTTCGGCCCCCATGATCATCACCAGCGGACCGGTCAGGTCCTGCTGGTAGATTTCCTGTTCGGCCTCGCCAGCGGTTCCCACCACCCACAGTCCGCGCTGCTGGAGTTTCTCCAGGGTACGCGCCAGGTTGGTCACGGCCACCAGTGGCATCACCTCGGCGGCGCCGCAGGCCACCTTGCGCACCACGCCGGTCAGGGTCGCGGACTTGTCCTTGGGGATCACCACGGCGGTCGCCCCGGCCGCATCGGCGGTGCGCAGGCAGGCGCCGAGGTTATGCGGGTCGGTGACGCCATCGAGCACCAGGATCAAGGGCGGCGTCTCGGTACGCTCGAGCAGCTCGTCGAGCATCGCCTCGCCCCACACCTGGCTCGGGCTCACCTCGGCAACCACACCCTGGTGCACACCTTCGACCCAGGCGTCGAGTTCACGGCGCTCGGCCTGGCCGACCTGGACGCGGTTCTGCGCAGCCAGCTCCAGCAGGGCCTGGATGCGCGGCTCACTGCGCCCTTCGGACAGCCAGATCTGTTTTACCCGCTTGGGGTGGTGTTGCAGCAGTGCCTGCACGGCATGCACGCCGTAGATCTTTTCCAGCTGACTCATGACTTGTTCTTGCCCTTGCGTGGCGCGCCGGACTTGGGCGGCCCCTTGCGATGCTTGGTCGGCTTGCCGGACGACTTGCCACCTTTATCCGACTTGCCGCCGGCATGGCCGCTGGCACGCGCCTCGCCCATCAGCGCCTTCTTCATTTCACGGCTCTTGCGCACCTCGGCATTGCGCTGCACCGCGTCTTTCGGGAAGTACGCCTCGGAGGCCTCGCTCTTGCGGCTCCGCGGCTTGGGCGAAATCTTCGCTTCAGCGGCAGGCGCCTGTTCGACCACCGGCTGCGCGGCAGCGCGTGGCTTGCGGCCGACCGGTGCGGTGACGGTCTTCTCCGACATTTCGAAGTCGATCTTGCGCTGCTCGAGGTCGACACGCATGACCTTAACCTCGACCGTGTCGCCCAGGCGGAAGCTGCGGCCGCTGCGCTCACCGGACAGGCGGTGATGCACAGGATCGAAGTGGTAGTAGTCACCCGGCAGGGCGCTGACATGCACCAGGCCTTCGACATAGATGTCGGTCAGCTCGATGAACAGGCCAAAGCCGGTCACCGCGGTGATCACACCAGGGAAGGTCTCGCCGACGCGATCACGCATGTACTCGCACTTGAGCCAGTTGACCACGTCGCGGGTAGCCTCGTCGGCGCGGCGCTCGGTCATCGAGCACTGCTCGCCCATCTGCTCGAGGCTGTTTTCGTCGTACGGGTAGATGCGCGCCTTGGGAATACTCATGGCACCGGCACGCTTGACGTGCGGGGTGTCGACCTTGGAGCGGATCACGCTACGGATGGCGCGATGCACCAGCAGGTCCGGGTAACGACGGATCGGCGAGGTGAAGTGGGTGTAGGCCTCGTAGTTCAGGCCGAAGTGGCCGTTGTTCTCGACGCTGTACACCGCCTGGCTCAGCGAGCGCAGCATGACGGTCTGGATCAGGTGGAAGTCCGGGCGCCCAGCGATGCTCGCCAGCAGTGCCTGGTAGTCCTTAGGCGAAGGGTCCTTGCCTTTGTGCAGACTCAGGCCCAGCTCACCGAGGAATGCGCGCAACTTCTCCAGGCGCTCCGGCGGCGGGCCGTCGTGCACGCGGTACAGCGCAGGCACGTTGTGCTTCTGCAGGAACTCGGCCGTCGCGACGTTGGCCGCCAGCATGCATTCCTCGATCAGCTTGTGGGCGTCGTTGCGTACGGTCGGACGAATTTCGTCGATCTTGCGATCTTCACCGAAGATGATCCGGGTTTCCTGGGTCTCGAAGTCAATCGCGCCGCGGGTGTGACGGGCCGCCAGGAGCACCTTGTACAGGGCGTACAGGCTCTTCAGGTCCGGCAGCACCGCGCTGTATTCCTCGCGCAGGGCCTTGCCTTCGCGGGTACGGGAATGCTCGAGCATGCTGCTGACCTTGTTGTAGGTCAGGCGCGCATGGGAGTGGATGACACCCTCGTAGAACTGGTAGTCGACCATCTGGCCGGCCTTGTTGATGGTCATTTCGCAGACCATGGCCAGGCGATCGACGTGCGGGTTCAGCGAGCACAGGCCGTTGGACAGTTCTTCGGGCAGCATCGGCACGACGCGCTCGGGGAAGTACACCGAGTTACCCCGTTGCTGCGCTTCGGTATCCAGCGCCGAGCCCAGGCGCACGTAGCTGGAAACGTCGGCGATGGCCACGTACAGGCGCCAGCCGCCGGAGAACATGCGCAGCTTGCCCAACGGTTCGCAATACACCGCATCGTCGAAGTCGCGAGCGTCTTCGCCGTCGATGGTGACGAAAGGCAGATGACGCAGGTCGATGCGCTTCTCTTTATCTTTTTCCTCGACTTCGGAGCGGAACTTGCGCGCTTCCTTGATCACTTCCTGTGGCCAGACATGCGGGATGTCATAGCTGCGCAGGGCGATGTCGATTTCCATGCCCGGAGCCATGTAGTTGCCGATCACCTCGACCACATCACCCTGCGGCTGGAAGCGTGGGGTTGGCCAGTGAGTGATCTTGATCGACACGAACTGGCCGATCTTGGCGCCGCCGTTGCGTCCGGCAGTGACCAGGACTTCCTGCTGGATTTTCGGATTGTCAGGGGTTACGTAGCCGATGCCGCCTTCTTCGAAGTAGCGACCAACCACGCTTTCATGGGCGCGGGAGATGATCTCTACCAGCACGCCTTCGCGACGGCCACGGCGGTCTACACCGGAGACCCGGGCCAGGCCGCGGTCGCCATCGAACACCAGACGCATCTGTGCCGGGCTGAGGAACAGGTCCTCGCTACCATCGTCGGGGATGAGGAAGCCGAAGCCGTCACGGTGCCCGGAGACACGGCCACAAATAAGGTCGAGCTTGTCCACCGGGGCATAGGTGCCGCGCCGGGTATAGATAAGCTGACCGTCGCGCTCCATGGCACGCAGGCGGCGGCGCAGGGCTTCGATCTGGTCTTCTTCGTAAAGACCGAACTCTTCGGCCAGCTGTTCGCGGGCAGCCGGCTCGCCACGGTCGGCGAGGCGCTGCAGGATCAGCTCACGGCTGGGGATAGGGTTGTCGTATTTTTCCGCTTCGCGAGCGGCCTCGGGATCGAGGGATTGCCAATCGGCCATCAGAAGGGGTTCACCTTGGGGTATATAGATATGAATTCTGGCATAGACGTATTGAAACCGGAAATGTCAGCCTTGGACAGCCCCGACGCGGTATCCGCCGAACGAAAATAGGCGCGTGGAATCAACGGGTTGAATTTTTTGAATTTTTTTTCGATCAGGGGCTTTACAGCCATCAGGAGCGTCCGTATAGTGCGCACCACAACGACGGACAACCCCGGAGTTGTAGTAGAGATGAACGACGCTGTAAAGCATCTTTTAATCTCGAATGTGTGCCCAGGTGGCGGAATTGGTAGACGCGCTGGTTTCAGGTATCAGTGACTTAACGGTCGTGGAAGTTCGAGTCTTCTCCTGGGCACCAAAAATTTTCAAGTAACAGATGACCAAGGATCTGTTACTACTGTGTGAAAGCAGACGAAAGTCGCCTTCAGCAGACGATGCAAAGCTTTGCCCAGGTGGCGGAATTGGTAGACGCGCTGGTTTCAGGTATCAGTGACTTAACGGTCGTGGAAGTTCGAGTCTTCTCCTGGGCACCATACAAAAACCCACTAGCTTGCTAGTGGGTTTTTTCTTGCCTGCGATTTCATGTCGCCGGGCAGCCCCTCCTTCGTCTACCCATGAATTTCCCGACATGCGCCCATTTGAGAAACAATTTCGTTTACCATTGTTTCCAAATATGTAGCCGTAAGCGAGGAAATACCCGCATGACGATCCGCCCGCAACCGCTGATGCGCACCCTGGCCGCCGCAGTTCTGAGCCTGGTGATCGGCGCTCCGGCCGCCCTGGCAGACGAACCGGTCACGTTGACGATGTACAACGGCCAGCACAAGGAAATCGGTGAAGCCATCGCCAAGGCCTACGAGGCCAAGACCGGCATTCATATCAATATTCGCAAGGGCAGCAGCAACCAGTTGGCCAGCCAGATCATCGAGGAAGGCGAACGCTCGCCGGCCGACATCATCTATACCGAAGAGTCGCCACCGCTGAACAACCTGGGCGAACTGGGCCTACTGGCGAAGATCGACGACGCCACCCTGAACATGCTGCCCAAGGAATACGTGGGCGCCAACGGCACCTGGATGGGCGTTACCGCGCGCACCCGCGTGGTGGTCTACAACCCGAAGAAGATCGATGAGAAAGACCTGCCGACCACGGTGATGGATTTCGCCGGCCCCGAATGGGACGGCCGTGTCGGCTACGTGCCCACCAGCGGCGCCTTCCAGGAACAGGCGGTGGCCATCCTCAAGATGCACGGGCGCGAAGCCACCGAAGAATGGCTGACCGGCCTGAAAGCCTTCGGCAAGACCTACACCAACAACATGGTCGCACTGAAGGCCGTGGAGAAGGGCGAAGTCGCCGCCGTGCTGGTGAACAACTACTACTGGTACGCCCTGGAGCGCGAGCGCGGCAAGCTAGACTCCAAGCTGTACTACCTGGCCGACGGCGACGCCGGCAACCTGGTGACCATCTCCGGCGCCGCTGCGGTCAAGGCCAGCAAGCATCCGAAAGAAGCACAGGCCCTGCTCAACTGGATGGCCAGCGAAGAAGGCCAGCGCGTGATCACCCAGACCACCGCCGAATACCCGCTGCATAAAGGCATGGTCTCTGACCGTGGCCTGAAGCCGTTCGATGAGCTGCGCCCGCCGAAGATCTCGCCGGCCGACCTTGGCAATGCCGAGGAAGCCATCGAGCTGGAACGTGAGGTTGGCCTGCTCTGATGACTGCCGCCCTGCCCTCGCCCGCCTTGGCGCGCTTCGTCCCCAAGCGCAAGCGCCCGTCCATCTGGGTGGTGCTGCCCGTGCTGTTCCTGGTGGCCATGAGCCTGCTGCCATTGCTGTACGTCGGGCTCAAGGCCTGGGATGCCGGCTGGCATGAAGCCCTGCGCCTGCTATGGCGTCCGTTCGTGTGGGGCTTGCTGCGCAACACCCTGCTGCTGATGGTCGGCGTCACCGCGCTGTGCCTGGTGGTGGGCGTGGCCCTGGCCTGGCTGCTGGAGCGCAGCGACCTGCCTGGCCGACGCCTGTGGGGCGTGGTGCTATGCCTGCCGTTTGCCGTGCCATCGTTCGTCAGCAGCTTCACCTGGGTGTCGCTGAGTTCGGACTTCGAAGGGCTGGGCGGGGCGATCCTGGTGATGGCACTGTCGAAGTACCCGCTGGTGTTCCTGCCGGTGGCCGCCACCCTGCGCAACCTGGATACCGCGCTGGAGGAGTCGGCGCGCACGCTGGGCTGCAGCCGCTGGGGCGTGTTCCGCAAGATCACCCTGCCGTTGCTGTGGCCGTCGATGCTCGGCGGCGGGCTGCTGATTGCCCTGCACATGCTGGTGGAGTTCGGCGCCCTGTCGATCCTTGGCCTGCAGACCTTTACCACGGCGATCTACCAGCAGTTCGAACTGGAATTCAGCAACGCCAACGCCGCGATGCTCTCGGCGGTGCTGCTGGTGCTGTGCCTGGCGATGCTGTGGCTGGAACTGCGGGTGCGTGGCAAGGCGCGTCATGTGCGCATTGGCCAGGGCGTGGCGCGCCGCGCCCAACCCTTGCGACTGCGCGGCTGGATGCCACTGGGGCAGCTGTTCTGCCTAGCGCTGGCGGTGCTGGGCAGTGGCATTCCACTGGCCATGCTCGGCTACTGGCTGAGCGTGGGCTCATCGGCGGCCTTCCCGGTCGCGGCCATCGGTAAGGCCCTGGGCACCTCGCTGTCGGTGTCATTGGGTGGCGCTGGCTTCTGCGTGCTGCTGGCACTGCCAATCAGCTTCCTGGTGGTTCGCTACAAGGGGCGCCTGGCGATCTGGGCCGAGCGGTTGCCCTATCTGCTGCACGCCCTGCCCGGTCTGGTCATTGCACTGACCCTGGTGTTCTTCGCCCTGCACTATGTGCCGGCGCTGTACCAGACTACGGCGCTGCTGATCCTGGCCTATGCCTTGCTGTTCCTGCCGTTGGCGCAGTCGCCGGTGCGCACCGCACTGAACAAGGCCTCGCCAACCCTGGAAGAGGCGGCGCGCACCTTGGGCGCCAGCAGCTTCGCAGCCTTCTGCCGGGTTACCTTGCCGATCATCTTCCCGGCGATGGCAGCAGCGTTCGCCCTGGTGTTCCTGGATGCGATGAAGGAACTGACCGCGACCCTGCTGCTCAGCCCGACCGGGATGACCACCTTGGCCACCGAGGTGTGGGCGCATACCGCCAACGTCGAGTTCGCGGCGGCGGCGCCTTATGCGGCGTTGTTGATCGTGGTGTCGGGGCTGCCGGTGTATCTGCTGACTACCAGGATGTACCTGAACAAGGCGTGACAACCTCCTCTTGGGGGCGCGTTGCGCCCCTTTTGCCGCGGTTCGTCGCCACGACAAGCCGGCTCCCACCCCTACCGCGTCGCTCTCAAGCCGCACTGTAAATGTGGGAGCCGGCTTGCCGGCGATCAGCCCCCCACCTTTCCTCAGGCCCTGAACTGCCCCAGACTGGCCCGCAACTGCGCCGCCAGGTCATCCAGTACCTTGCTGCTGGCGGTGGTCTGCATTACCACCTCGGCCGAACGCTCGGCCTGGGCATGGATGGTTTCGACTCGCCCACGCACGGCTTGCGCGCCGCTGGCCTGCTGCTCGGCCGCTCGCGTGGCCAGGCCGATCGCCGCATGCACCTGCTCGACCGCAGCCTGCACCGACTGCTGGCGCCGCTCATTGTCGCGTAACACCAGCAAGCCTTCACTGGCCTGGCGCCCGGCCTGACTGATGGTCGCCACCGCCTCCTTGGCGCCTTGCTGCAGCGCAGCGATATGCGATTGGATATCCCCGGTCGAGCTCTGTGTCTTGCTCGCCAAGGCACGCACCTCATCGGCCACCACGGCGAAACCGCGCCCGGTTTCTCCAGCCCGCGCCGCTTCGATGGCGGCATTGAGCGCCAACAGGTTGGTCTGCTCGGCAATGCCATGGATCACCGTCAGTACCACCTCGATCTGCTCGCTCTGCTTGGCCAGCCGCTCGATCACCTGGGAGCCAGTCTGCACTTCGCCGGCCAGGTTCTCGATCAACCGCGCCAGCTGCGTCGAAGCACGACTGTTCTCGTCGGTCGCCTGGCGAATGTCCACCACCTGCTGCAATGCCGCCTGCATGGCATGGCTCTCGGCCTGGGCCTCGTCAGCCATACTCGACAGGTCGCGCAGGCTGGCAGCCACTTCGTCGCGCTGCAACGCGGCAGCGGCATCGGCACCGGCGTTGCGCTGGGCCATGCTGTCGATCTCCACGCCAGTACGCTGCGCCACTTCGCCGGCTTCGCGGACGATGGGCTGCAGCTTGTCGACGAAGCGATTGACCGCCGAGGCCATGTCGCCGATCTCGTCACGGCTATCGAGTTTGACGCGCTTGGTCAGGTCGCCCTCGCCGGCGGCCAGATCGTTCAACGCGGCGATCAGCAGGCCAAGCTTGCTGAGGACGCGACGCCCGAGCACCACGGCCACCACCAGCAGCACACCCAGACCGACCAGCACCAGACCCAGGCCGATGCGCCAGCGCAGCTCGGCGGCGGCATCACGCACCGTCTGCGCGGTATTGGCCTGCATCGCCGTGGCGCTGTGCTGGGCTGTCTCCAGGCGCGCACGCAAGGCCTTGCCACTGTCGGCGGCGGCGGCCACTAGGCTGTCCCCGACCAGTTGCTCGCCACTGGCGATCAAGGCCGCGAAGCGCTGATCCAGAGCCTTGAGCTCCTGGTCGATGCCCGCGGTGGACACGCCCATCAGCACCTTGCCGATCTCTGCGCCGTTGGGGTTGATCGACGCCTCTACGAAGTACACCGACGAATCCTTGCGTGCGGCATCCAGCACCTTGTCCAGCGCCCGTTCGCCCTGGCCTTTTTCCATCAATGCCTGGTTGATCGGGTTCTGCCGGTTGAGGTAGCGGGTCAGGTGCTGGCCCTGGGCATCGTCGTAGATCACGAACAACACGTTGGGATTGCGCTGGGCACGGCGAGCGAAGTCCGAGAGCATCGGCACGTCGTTGTCCCAGATCGCCCGTGGCGCGACCGAGGCCAACAGATCGGCCATTTCATGGGCCGAGTCCCTGAGATTTTCCTCCAGCGTCGCGCGCAACTGCTGCTGCTCATCCTGCAGACGGCTGGACAGGCCCGCACTCAAACGCTGACGCGTACTGACGGAAAGGCTGTCGAGCCCAGCCCGGACATCCTCCCCGGCCTGCTCCAGTTCGGCAGCCAGTTTCTGGCTGTCATTGCCCAGGCGCGCCCCCAAATCGGCTTCCAGGGCGGTGACCGTGCTCCGCGTCAGTGCAACGGCAACCAGCACCTGCACCAGAAGAGCGATACCAAGCGCAACAAACACAGGCCGCAAGAGGCGGCTTCGTAACAGTGAAAGGATGGCAGACACGTTGTAACCCTCGTGTTTCTGGCGCCATTACTTTGATGGCATCTACAGAAACTTCTTACAGCAAGGGTTGTGCCTGAGACAGCAGGTATAAATGCCAAAGATATGAGGCGATTATCCATGGCAGCGAAATTGCCTGCGCCGATGCCATGCGCGGGGCAAGCCTCCCGCTACTTCGTACCCATATGAAAACGCCGCGCCTCCTTGCGGGGGCGCGGCGTTCAGTCAGCTAGCAAGTAGCTGATCAGGCGAACGGATGACGCAGCACGATGGTCTCGTTGCGGTCCGGACCAGTCGAGATGATGTCGATCGGCGCGCCGACCAGCTCCTCAATGCGCTTGATGTAGTTGCGCGCGGCCTGCGGCAACTCTTCCAGGGTTTTAACGCCCAAGGTCGACTCGCTCCAGCCTGGCATCTCTTCGTACACCGGCTCCAGGCCGATGTAGCTGTCGGCATCGGAAGGCGCGTCGATGACGGCACCGTTCTCGTTCTTGTAGCCAACGCAGATGTTGATGGTTTCCAGACCGTCCAGCACGTCCAGCTTGGTCAGGCAGATGCCCGAGATGCTGTTGACGTCGATGGCGCGACGCAGGATCACGGCATCGAACCAGCCGCAACGACGGGCACGGCCGGTGGTGGAGCCGAACTCATGGCCACGCTTGGCCAGGGTGGCGCCGGTCTCGTCGAACAGCTCGGTCGGGAACGGACCGGAACCGACGCGAGTGGTGTAGGCCTTGGTGATGCCCAGGATGTAGTCCAGGTACATCGGGCCAACGCCGGAACCGGTGGAGATGCCGCCGGCGGTGGTGTTGGAACTGGTGACATACGGGTAGGTGCCGTGGTCGATGTCCAGCAGCGAGCCCTGGGCGCCTTCGAACATGATGTCCTTGCCGGCGCGGCGCAGGTTGTGCAGTTCGGCGGTGACGTCGAGCATCATCGGCTTGAGCTGCTCGACGTAGGCCATGCACTCGTCCAGGGTCTGCTGGAAGTCGATGGCCGGCTCTTTGTAGTAGTTCACCAGCTGGAAGTTGTGGTAATCCAGCAGCTCACCGAGCTTGGCGGCGAAGCGCTCGCGGTGGAACAGGTCGCCGACGCGCAGGCCGCGACGGGCCACCTTGTCTTCGTAGGCCGGGCCGATACCACGACCGGTGGTGCCGATCTTGGCTTCGCCGCGGGCTTTTTCACGGGCCTGGTCGAGGGCCACGTGGTACGACAGGATCAGCGGAGCCGCCGGGGAAATGCGCAGGCGCTCGCGCACCGGTACGCCCTTCTCTTCCAGCTTGGTGATTTCACGCATCAGGGCATCCGGGGCAACGACCACGCCGTTGCCGATCAGGCATTGCACGCCTTCACGCAGGATGCCGGACGGAATCAGGTGCAGAACAGTCTTCTCACCGTTGATCACCAGGGTGTGGCCCGCGTTGTGGCCACCTTGGTAGCGCACGACGGCGGCAGCATGTTCGGTCAGCAGATCGACGATCTTGCCTTTGCCCTCATCACCCCACTGGGTGCCCAGGACGACGACATTCTTACCCATTACATTTGTCCTCATTCACGCAAACTTGGTGCCGGCCCATTGCCGGCGAAGAATCTCAATGGGTCAGCGGCAGAACCTGCCAGCGCCCGTCTTGCTGAATCAATTGCCGATCACAATCCGCCTCGAGAGCAGCACTCAGCGGCTGGCCAGGCAAAGCCTGGACCACTCGCTGGCCCTCGTTGCGCAACTGGCAGACCATCTGCCAGAGGGCCGCATCGCTGCTGTCGGGCATCCAGATGCCGCCAGCAGGCAATACGACCTCCGCTCGCCCCAGTGTGACCAGGGTCTTCAAATCCGTGGAGAATCCGGTGGCCGGGCGTGCCCGGCCAAAATCGGCGCCGATGTCGTCATAGCGGCCGCCCTGGGCGATCGATTGACCTTCGCCAGGCACGAACACGGCGAACACCACGCCGGTGTGATAGTGGTAGCCGCGCAATTCGCCGAGGTCGAAGTACAGCGGCAGGTCCGGGTAGCGCGAAGCCAGGCGATCGGCGATCGCCAACAGGTCGTCCAGCGCCGCCAGCACGCTGGCGGGGGCACGGCCCAGGCGCACACGGGCCTCGGCCAGCACTTCACGACCACCGCAGAGCTCGCACAGGGCGCGCAGCATGTTGCCCAGGTCCTTCGGCAGGTCTGCGGTCAGCGCCTGCACTTCATCGACGGCTTTGCGCTGCAGGGCATCGAACAGTTGCTGCTCGACCGCGCCGGACAGGTTGGCGGCACGGGCCAGGCCGCGATAGATACCGACATGGCCAAGGTCCATGTGCACATCGGCGACATCGGTCAGTTGCAGCGTGGCGAGCATCAGGCTGATGACTTCGACATCGCTGGTAGGGCTGGCGTCGCCGTACAGCTCGGCGCCCAGCTGGATCGGGCTGCGCGAGGTCGACAGGGCACGCGGCTGTGCATGCAGCACGCTGCCGGCATAGCACAGGCGGCTCGGGCCTTCACGGCGCAGGGTGTGGGCGTCGATGCGCGCCACC
Source organism: Pseudomonas sp. PONIH3 (assembly GCF_002934345.1). Classification (NCBI taxonomy): domain Bacteria; kingdom Pseudomonadati; phylum Pseudomonadota; class Gammaproteobacteria; order Pseudomonadales; family Pseudomonadaceae; genus Pseudomonas; species Pseudomonas sp. PONIH3. The sequence continues at coordinate 4,455,175 of NZ_CP026386.1, read as the reverse complement.
TGCGGCGTGAAGTCGGCACGGAAGCCCATCAGGCGGCCGGACTGCGGGTCGACGACCTTGAAGGTACGCTGGTCCAGGTCCTGGCCGGCGCCGGTGAGCAGCGACTCCAGGTACTCGATATGCGGGGTGACGACCAGTTCGTAACCCCAACTCTGGAACAGGTCCAACACCTGACGACGCGCGATCTCGATGCGCGCGGCCTCAGGTGGCAGTACTTCCTCGATGCCATCTGGCAGTAGCCAGCGGTCTACCGTTGCCATTACGCCATTTCCCCTCTGGTCCGGGCGGCCTGCCAGCTGGCGAGCCGTGAGTAAAGCAGGCATTGACGCACAACAGCGGGCAGCACTGATCCCAGCGCAACCACCGTAGCCAATACCCTCGAATTGCCTTGCGACCTGACCAAACCGTCAACTGGCCGTTTGCCAATCAACCTTGCAGACGCAAAAAAGCCGGGAATTTCCCGGCTGACTCATCATACACCCCTTTTCATTCAGGATGCACCCCGCCAGGCATTTTAGCTGCCCGGCGGGGCGAATCCCCCATGAGAGCACGATCAGGGCTTGCTCTTGTCCAGGAAGCGGAAGAACTCGTTCTTCGAATCCAGGACCAGCACGTCGCTCTTGCTGGAGAAGCTTTCGCGGTAGGCCTTGAGGCTACGGTAGAACGCGTAGAAATCGGCGTCCTGCGTGTACGCCTTGGCATAGATGGCAGCTGCCTGGGCATCGCCATCACCGCGGGTCTCTTCCGCTTCGCGGTACGCTTCGGCCAGCAGCACGCGGCGCTGACGGTCGGCGTCGGCACGAATACCTTCGGCCAGTTCGTTACCCTTGGCACGGTGCTCGCGGGCTTCACGCTCGCGCTCGGTGCTCATACGGTCGAACACGCTGCGGTTGACTTCCTTGGGCAGGTCGATGGCCTTGACGCGAACGTCGACCACTTCGATACCCAGCTCCTTGCTGGCCATGCGGTTCAGCGAGGCGGTGATATCCGCCATCAGCGCATCACGCTCACCGGAAACCACTTCGTGCAGGGTGCGTTTACCAAACTGGTCACGCAGGCCGCTTTCCAGACGACGCGACAGGCGCTCATCGGCGATCTGCTTCATACCCGACGTTGCGGTATAGAAGCGCTCGGCGTCCTTGACCCGCCATTTGGCGTAGGCATCGACCATCACCGCTTTCTTCTCCAGCGTCAGGAAACGCTGGGTCGGCGCGTCGAGGGTCATCAGGCGGGCGTCGAACTTGCGCACCTGGTTGACGTACGGCACCTTCACGTGCAGGCCAGGCTGGACATCGGCCTTGACCACGCGGCCGAACTGCAGCAGTACCGCGCGTTCAGTCTGCGAAACGATGTAGAAGCAGTTCCAGGCGGCGATCGCCAGCACCACGGCGCCGATCAGGGCGAACAGTGACTTATTGCTCATCAGCGGCTCTCCCTGGAACGCAGCGGCGGTTGTGGTTGCAGATCCTGGGCGGCACGCGCGGCGGCGTCATTGACCGACGGCGATACGCTGCTGGACGGCGCTGCACTGGTGCCGCGGCTGCCTTCGACCATCTTGTCCAACGGCAGGTAGAGCAGGTTGTTCTGCCCGTCCTTGGCCGTGACCAGGACCTTGCTGGAGTTGCTGTAGACCTCCTGCATGGTGTCCAGGTACAGACGCTGACGCGTGACCTCCGGCGCCTTGCGGTACTCGGCGACCAGCTTGGTGAAGCGATCGGCCTCACCCTTGGCACGGGCGATGACTTCATCGCGGTAGCCATTGGCGTCCTCGATGATGCGCTGCGCCTGGCCACGGGCCTCCGGCACCACGCCGTTAGCGTAGGACTCGGCCTGGTTGCGCGCACGCTGCTCGTCCTCACGGGCACGGATCACGTCGTCGAAGGCTTCCTGCACTTCACGCGGGGCTGCCGCGCTCTGTACGTTGACCTGGGTGACGGTGATACCGGTACGGTAGGTGTCGAGGAAACGCTGCAGACGCTCGCGGATGTCCACGGCCATCTGCTCGCGGCCTTCTGTCAGCACCTGGTCCATCGAGGTGGAACCCACCACGTGGCGCAGGGCGCTGTCAGTCGCATGCTGCAGGCTGACTTCCGGCTGGTCGACGTTGAGCACGAAGTCCTGCAGGTTGCTGATGCGGTACTGCACGGTCAGTGGCACTTCGACGATGTTCTCGTCTTCGGTGAGCATCTGCCCCTGCTTGGTGTAGGCCCGCTCGCGGGTCACGTTTTCCATGTACTTGCGGTCGATCGGCGGGAAGTAGATATTCAGGCCGGGACCGACGGTCTCGTAGTACTTGCCGAAGCGCAGCACCACGGCCTGCTCCTGCTCGTCCACGACATAGACGGCGTTGTACAGCCAGATTGCCGCCAGAGCCGCCAGGCCGATGCCCAGCAGCCCGTAGCCGCCACCCTTGCCGATATTGCGGTCACCGCCGCCGCCACGTTTCTTGCCACTGCCGAACATGCCGTTCAGGCTGTCCTGCAGCTTGCGGAAGGCCTCGTCCAGATCCGGTGGACCTTTCTTGTCGCCACCACCGCCGCCACCATTACGGCGGCCGCCCCAGGGATCCTGATTGTTCGAGTTGCCACCCGGCTCGTTCCAAGCCATAGCGCTCTCCATCTGATAAAGCAAAGACGCGCCCACGGCGCGCCGTCCAATGCTACAGAATGCCTGTCACGGCTGCCCGGCGACCTCGACGGGCATTTATTGCAAAGTGTGTTGCTCGACAAACACTTGCGGCTCCATGCCTTCGCGGCTGACCAGGCGATTCAGCTCGACCCTGGGCAGTCGCACGCTCAGCAGGCTGCGCCCTTCTTCATCATGCTCTTCACTCTGCACGGCACCCAGGGCAAAGAATTGCGCGCGCAGGCGGGCAAACCGTTGCTCCAGGCACAGGGTTCCGACATAAAGATCGTCCCCCAGCAACTCGGCAATCGCCTGGCCAACCAGCTCCAGGCCTCGTCCATCGCGTGCCGATACCCAGACCCGCTGCGGCTTGCCATCGGCATCGCGCTGGATCTGCGGCTCGACATCTTCGAGCAGGTCGAGTTTGTTATAGACCTCGAGGATCGGCAAGCTCTCGGCACCGATCTCGCCCAGCACCGCCAGTACCTGTTCGATCTGCTCCATGCGCTCGGGCTCATGGGCATCGATCACGTGCAGCAGCAGGTCGGAGTTGCTCGACTCTTCGAGCGTAGCCCGAAATGCCTCGACCAGCTTGTGCGGCAGGTGGCGGATGAAACCTACGGTGTCGGCCAGCACGATCGGCCCCAGGTCGACCAGCTCGAGCCGGCGCAAGGTCGGGTCGAGGGTGGCGAACAGCTGGTCCGCGGCATACACATCGGATTGCGTGAGTGCGTTGAACAGGGTCGATTTACCGGCGTTGGTATAACCCACCAGCGACACCGAAGGAATGTCGGCGCGCTTGCGCCCACGACGGGCCTGCTCGCGCTGGCTGCGCACCTTCTCCAGGCGTGCCTTGATCTGGCGCAGGCGCACCCGCAGCAGGCGGCGGTCGGTTTCGAGCTGGGTTTCACCCGGGCCACGCAAGCCGATACCGCCTTTCTGCCGCTCAAGGTGGGTCCAACCGCGTACCAGTCGCGTGCTCATGTGCTCGAGCTGGGCCAGTTCGACCTGCAGCTTGCCTTCGTGAGTACGCGCCCGCTGGGCGAAGATATCGAGAATCAGCCCGGTACGGTCCAGCACGCGACACTCGAAGACGCGCTCGAGGTTGCGTTCCTGGCTGGGCGTGAGGGTGTGATTGAAAATCACAAGGTCGGCTTCGGCCGAATGGACCAGGTCGCGCAACTCCTCGACCTTGCCACTGCCGATCAGAAACTTGGCGGTGGGCTGATGCCGCGCCACTGTCACCAGCGAAACGATATCGGCTCCGGCCGACAGCGCCAGCTCCTGAAACTCCTGCGGGTCTTCGCGCGCCTCAGGGTTCTGACCTTCCAAGTGAACGAGCAACGCTCGCTCACCACCACCGTGGCGCTCAAAGAACAATGCAGGCTCCTACTTTTTTCAAGCGTTGCCTGGCTCGCTGTCGCCGTGCTCACCATCGGTCGGGCTTGGCAGACGAACCGGGCGTGCTGGGACGACGGTCGAAATGGCGTGCTTGTAGACCATCTGGCTGACGGTGTTTTTCAGCAGCACGACGAACTGGTCGAAGGATTCGATCTGGCCCTGCAGCTTGATCCCGTTGACCAGATAGATCGAAACCGGGACTTTTTCTTTTCTCAAGGTGTTCAAGTAAGGGTCTTGTAGCGAATGCCCTTTTGACATATGCCGCACTCCTGTAAGGATCAATAATAGAAAATCAAGAAAATCGATAAATTATGCCGCCCCTTCGCAAGAATAGACGGCAACTGGCAGGGACTCAGCTCAATATGGAGACGGTCCCCAGGTATTTCAAGGTGCGGGACAGATTGTCGCAGGCCAGGCTATCCAGCCAGTGGACGTCGGACCAGCCGCGCAACCAGGTGAATTGCCGCTTGGCCAGCTGACGCGTGGCAATGATACCGCGTTCACGCATCTCATTCTCAGTCAGCTTGCCGTCGAGGTAGTCCCACACCTGCCGATACCCCACTGCCCTTATAGACGGCAGCTCGGCGTGCAAGTCACTTCTGGCCCGCAGCGTTCGGACCTCGTCGACAAAGCCCTGTTCCAGCATCTGTGAAAATCGTAACGCAATTCGCTGATGCAAAATGTGACGATCTGTAGGCGCTATCGCCAGGCTGGCGACAGTATAGGGCAAATGCTCGCCCGCGCCTGCGTCTGCGCCGCTACTTTGCGCGTATTGACGCTGACGGTGGGCGGTCATGCTCTCGCCGCTCACTTTGTACACTTCAAGCGCACGGATCAGCCGCTGCGGGTCATTCGGATGAATGCGCGCCGCCGACTCTGGATCGACTTCGGCCAGTTGCCGGTGCAATTCGGCCAGGCCGAGGGCCTGCGCCTGTACCTCGAGCTCGGCGCGGACCGTGGCATCGGCTGGCGGCATGTCCGCCAGGCCATCGACCAGTGCCTTGTAGTAGAGCATGGTGCCGCCAACCAGCAGCGGGATCTTGCCGCGCGCGCTGATCTCGGCCATGGCTTGGAGTGCATCGGTGCAGAAACGCTTGGCCGAGTAGCTTTCGGCGGGATCGAGAATGTCGATCAGGCGGTGCGGATGCGCGGCCAGCACTTCCTTGGAGGGCTTGGCAGTACCGATGTCCATGCCGCGATAGACCAGCGCCGAGTCGACACTGATCAGCTCGCAGGGCAGCTTGCTGGTCAGCTCGATCGCCAGGTCGGTCTTGCCGGCCGCGGTCGGGCCCATGAGGAAAATCGCCGGAGGTCTGGCACTCATGTCATCGGCCCCGCAGGAACAGCTTGTCCAGATCGTCCAGGCCCATCTGGGTCCAGGTCGGTCGGCCGTGGTTGCACTGGCCGCTGCGCTCGGTGTTCTCCATGTCGCGCAGCAAGGCGTTCATCTCCGGGATGGCCAGACGCCGGTTGGCCCGCACCGCGCCATGGCAGGCCATAGTCCCCAGCAGCTCGTTGAGGTGCGCCTGGATACGGTCACTGGTGCCGTACTCCATGAGGTCTGCCAGCACATCGTGCACCAGGCGATTAGCCTCGGCCTGTTTGAGCAAGGCCGGGATCTGGCGGATCGCCAGGGTTTCCGGGCCCAGGCGCTGCAGTTCGAAGCCCAGGCGCTGGAACCATTGGGCATGCTCCTCGGCGCAATCGGCTTCGCGCTGGCTCAACGCCAGCGACTCGGGCACCAGCAATGGCTGGCCGCTCAAGCCTTCACTGGCCATGGCCACCTTCAGACGCTCGTACATGATCCGCTCATGGGCGGCGTGCATATCCACCAGCACCAGGCCGACGGCGTTCTCGGCAAGGATATAGATCCCCTTGAGCTGCGCCAGCGCGTAGCCGAGCGGTGGGATATCGCCCTGGCTTTCCGGCAACGCGCTCGGCGCGGCGGCGGCATTGTCCAGGGGGGCGTAGAACTCGCGGTAGGCCGCCTGCGCCTCGCCGGCATTCAGCGGCTGGGAGGGCCTGGGCGTGTACTGGTACTGATAGCCCGCGCCCGAACCGCTCGAAGCGAAGCCCCGCTGCTCGCCCTGAGGCTGCTCGAGCACTGGCGAGGCCAGGCGCATTTCGCCTTGGGGGCCGAACTCGCCAGCCTGCAAGCCGCTGGGGCGGACCAGTTCGTCGCTGGCCGCCGGCGCGGCAAGCTGGTCTTCCGGGCGCACATCGGCCAGGGCACGGTGCAAGGTGCCGTAGAGAAAGTCATGGACCATGCGCCCTTCACGGAAGCGCACTTCGTGCTTGGTGGGGTGGACGTTGACGTCCACACCGGTCGGGTCGCACTCGAGGAACAGCACGAAGGTTGGGTGCCGACCATTGAACAGCACATCCCGATAAGCCTGGCGCACCGCATGGGCGACCAGCTTGTCGCGCACCGCGCGGCCATTGACGAAGAAGTACTGCAGGTCGGCCTGGCTGCGCGAGAAGGTCGGCAAGCCCACCCAACCCCACAGGCGCAGGCCGTTGCGCTCGACATCGATCGGCAGCGCCTGCTCGAGGAAGCCCGGGCCGCAGATGGTGCCGACGCGCCGCGCCCGCGCCATCTCGTCGGCGGCCTCATGCAGGCTGAAGATGGTCTTGCCGTTGTGCCGCAGGTGAAAGCCCACGTCGAAACGCGCCAGCGCCAGGCGCCGGATCACTTCCTGCAGGTGATCGAATTCGGTCTTTTCGGCCTTGAGGAACTTGCGTCGGGCCGGGGTATTGAAGAACAGGTCACGCACTTCGACCGAGGTGCCGACCGGATGAGCCGCCGGCTGCACCCGCGGGAGCATGTCGCGCCCCTCGGTCTCCACCTGCCAGGCCTCGCTCGCCTCGGCAGTACGCGAGGTGAGGGTCAGGCGGGCGACCGAGCTGATCGATGCCAGCGCCTCGCCGCGAAACCCGAGGCTGAGCACACCTTCGAGGTCTTCCAGCTCACGAATCTTGCTGGTGGCATGACGCGCCAGGGCAAGCGGCAGGTCGTCAGGGGCGATGCCGCTGCCATTGTCGCGCACCCGCAGCAACTTCACGCCGCCCTGCTCGACCTCGACCTCGATACGCCGGGCACCGGAGTCGAGGCTGTTCTCCAGCAGTTCCTTGGCCACCGACGCGGGACGTTCGACTACCTCGCCGGCGGCAATCTGGTTGGCCAGCCGCGGGCTGAGCAGCTGGATGCGCGAGCCGCCACTCATCGCTGGGACGCCAGGGCGGTGGTCGGAATGTCGAGGTGCTGGCCGACTTTCAACTCATCGCTTTTCAGGCTGTTGCTGCTGCGCAGGGCGGCAACACTCACCTGGTAGCGCACGGCGATCATCGCCAGGGTCTCGCCCGGTCGCACGGTGTGCTCACGCGGGCCCTCGGCGATCTTGCCGCTGTCACGCAGCCAGGCAATGTAGGTGCCAGGCGGCGGGTTCTGCTGGAAGAACTGACGCACACCGGTATGGATCGAACGCGCCAAGGCCTGCTGATGACTGCGGGTAGCCAGCTTGGCCGCCTCGTTGGCATTGGAGATGAACCCGGTTTCAACGAGGATCGAAGGGATGTCCGGCGACTTCAACACCATGAACCCGGCCTGCTCCACCCGCTGCTTGTGCAGCGGCGTGACCCGACCCATATTGCCAAGCACCTTCTGCCCGACATTGAGGCTGGAACTGAGGGTGGCGGTCATCGACAAGTCGAGCAGCACGCCGGCCAGCATGCGGTCCTTGTCGTCGAGGCTGACGTTGCCGGCACCGCCGATCAGGTCGGAGCGGTTTTCCGTGTCGGCCAGCCAGCGGGCGGTCTCGGAGGTGGCACCGCGGTCGGACAGGGCGAACACCGAGGCGCCGAAGGCAGCCTTGGACGGCGCGGCGTCGGCGTGGATCGAGACGAACAGGTCGGCGCCCTTCTTGCGGGCGATCTCGGTGCGCTTGCGCAGCGGGATGAAGTAGTCGCCGGTGCGGGTCAGCTCGGCGCGATAACCCTTCTCGGAGTTGATCTGGCGCTGCAGTTCCTTGGCGATCTCCAGCACGATGTCTTTCTCGTGCTGGCCACGCGAGCCGGACGCGCCCGGGTCTTCGCCGCCGTGGCCGGCGTCGATGGCGACCACGATGTCACGCTTGCCACTCGGTGCCGGTGGCAACTTGATCGCCGGCTGCGCCGGGGTGACGGGCACCGCCGGCGTGGTGGCCGGTGGCTGCGGTGTCGGCGGCGGTGTCGGGTTGCTGGCGGCGATGGCGTCGGCTTCCTGGTCGTACAGGTCGACCACCAGGCGATTGCCATACTGGGCGTTCGGGGCCAGGGTGAAGCTCTTCGGCGACACGGCTTTCTTCAGGTCGACCACCACGCGCAGGTCTGTGGGCGTGCGCTGGGCCGAACGCACGCTGGTGATCGGCGTGTTCGAGGTGGAGACGTTCAGCGGCGCCCCCAGGGTGGCACCGTTGATGTCGATCACCAGACGATCGGGAGCGGTGAGGGTGAAGACGCTGTGCTGCACAGGCCCGGACAGGTCGAAGACCAGCCGCGTGTTGTCCGGAGCGCGCCACAGGCGCATGCTCTTGACTTGAGTGACGGCCAGAGCGTCAACGGTCACCGCGGTCAGCAGCAGCCCAACGACAGCGACCAGTGCGCGTATGCGCATACCTTTCCCCACTTACTGTATGAATTCTTTGGCCAGAACGGCACACCAGGCTTCGCCGCGTGCCCCCTGCGGCGACAGGTTCAGCGAACGTCCGCCCGCTTGCGGGCTTATGGTAATGGTCAGGTCGGGCTTTGGCAAAACGCCCGCACCTTTATCGGGCCATTCGAACAGGCACAATGCATCGCCCTCGAAATAATCGCGAATGCCCATGAATTCAAGCTCTTCCGGGTCGACCAGACGATAGAGGTCGAAATGGAAGGCGCGAACATCACCTATCTCGTAGGGTTCAACCACGGTAAATGTCGGACTTTTCACCGGGCCGGTATGACCCAGGCCCCGGATCAGCCCGCGGGACAGGGTGGTTTTGCCGGCCCCCAGGTCGCCCTCGAGAAAAATCACACCATGACCTTTGGTCACTTCGGCCAGTTTCGCGCCAAAGGCGACGGTGGCGTCCTCGTCGCCCAGAAACAGGGTTATGCCTGACACGCTGAATGCTCCTCCAATAACGCTCTAATGACCGGCACCAGATCACTGGCCGCCAGCCCTCTACCTTTGACACCCAACCGCTCGCCGGCGCACGCATGCAGCCACACCCCCAGGCACGCGGCCTGCCAGGCATCCAGCCCCTGGGCCAGCAAGGCTGCCAGCACGCCAGTCAACACATCGCCCAATCCGGCACCGGCCATGGCTGGGTGCCCACGGCCGCAAAAAGCCAGTTGCCCGGCAGGGTCGGCCACCAACGTGCCGGCGCCCTTGAGCACACAGACGCTGGCGTAACGACGCGCAAGCTTGCGCGCCGCACCCGGCCGGTCGGCCTGCACCGCCTCGGTGGAAATCCCCAGCAGGCGCGCGGCCTCGCCGGGATGCGGGGTGAGGATGCTGCCGCTGGGCAGTGCCAGTGGCGTGCGCGCCAGCAAGTTGAGCGCATCGGCGTCCCACACCTGTGGTCGGTGGGCATTGGCCACCGCCGACAACAGGCTGCGCCCCCACCCGGCCTGGCCGAGGCCAGGGCCGACCACCAGCACCGTGGCACGCTCGAGCAGCGGCATCAGCTGGTTGGCCGAGCTCACGCCCAGCCACATGGTCTCGGGCAGGCGTGTCAGCCCCGCAGCTACGTGCTCGGGGCGGGTGGCGACGCTGACCAGGCCGGCGCCGCAACGCAACGCCGCCTCGCCACTGAGCATGACCGCGCCGCCTGTGCCCAGGTCGCCGCCGACCACCAGCACATGGCCGAAATCGCCCTTGTGGGCATCAGCAGCACGTGGCGGCAACCTGGCCAAGGTCAGGCTGCTGAGCGGTAATGGGGGGTGTTTGGTCTGAGGCATGGGGTCAAAGGCTCCGATGTCTGGCAGAATTATACGCACCTCCGCTTGTAATGCTTGTTCATACATGTCCGCCGACCTTCCAGACATCGCCACACTGGCCCAATCGATCAAGGATTGGGGCCGCGAACTCGGTTTTGCCCATGTCGGCATCGCCGGTGTCGACCTTGGCGAGCACGAACAGCACCTGCAGCGTTGGCTGGCCGCTGGCCACAATGGCGAGATGGAGTACATGGGCGAGCATGGCAACAAGCGCTCGCGCCCGGCCGAGCTGATACCCGGCACCTTGCGGGTGATCTCGCTGCGCATGGACTACCTGCCCGGCGACACGCAGATGGCAAAGCGCTTGGCGGACCCTGAAAAAGCCTACATCTCGCGCTATGCCCTGGGCCGCGACTATCACAAGCTGGTGCGCAAGCGGGTGCAGCACTTCGCCGACCGCATCCAGGAAGCCATCGGCCCGTTCGGCTACCGCGCCTTCGTCGACAGCGCTCCGGTGCTGGAGAAAGCCCTGGCCCAGGAGGCCGGCCTTGGCTGGATAGGCAAGAACACCCTGCTGCTCAACCGCAAGGCGGGCAGCTATTTCTTCCTCGCCGAGTTGTTCGTCGACTTGCCGCTGCCGATCGACGGCGTGCAGGGTAGCGATCATTGCGGGCGTTGCCAGGCCTGCCTGGACATCTGCCCGACCCAGGCGTTCGTCGGGCCCTATCAGCTCGATGCCCGGCGCTGCATCTCGTACCTGACCATCGAATTGCGCGGGGCCATTCCAATGGAACTGCGTTCATTGATCGGTAACCGAGTGTTTGGTTGCGACGATTGCCAGATCGTCTGCCCGTGGAACCGTTTCGCCAAGACCACGACCGAAGACGACTTCATGCCCCGCCGGGGGCTGGACAATATCGAGCTGGCCGAACTGTTCCTGTGGGATGAAAAGCGTTTTCTCGGCTGCACCGAAGGCTCGCCATTGCGCCGGGCGGGGTATGAACGGTTCTTGCGCAACCTCGCGGTAGGGCTTGGCAACGCACCGTCGACCATCCCCGTACTGGAGGCGCTCAATGCGCGTAGGGATGATCCTTCGGAACTGGTACGCGAACACGTGGAATGGGCCCTGGCTCGCCACAACGCCCTTTGACGCTCGCTGCTTTGCCTTTGCCTTTGCCTTTGCCTTTGCCTTTGCCTTTGCCTTTGGCGATCAAAAGGTCAACCCCATAGCCTGCGAGCGCCAGCTGCGCCAGTGCAGGCGCCGCCCGTAACTTCGCGACTTCAGGAGGCCGAACGCAGGTCTTGCGGAGGGAGGTGACGGGCATGGATGCCCGTCAAGCGCTGCGCCCCAGGATGGGGCGTTCAGCGCGGTCCTCCCGGGAGTAAGGCCGGAGTGAGGGAACCCGGAGCGAAGCGGAGGGCCGGATGAATGGAGCGCAGCGTTTTTTGGTTACTTTTTGTCGCGTTTGACAAAAAGTGACTCGCCGGTGAACTGACCCCCGAAAGTTGGACACCTGATCCCCAACCGGAGGGTGTTCCATGACGAAATACAACCTGGCACTCAAGCAGATACTCATCGAAGAGTGCCTTTCTGCCCGCAGTGTTCATGAGGTGGCGCTCAAGCATGACCTGAGTCCATCGCTGTTACGCCGCTGGGTAAAGGGCTACGAGCAACACGGTGCAGCCGGTTTGATTGCCAAGTACAGCCACTACGACGCGCAGTTCAAATTGAAGGTTTTGCAGTGCATTGAGCAAGACGGACTGTCCGCTCAGCAAGCTTGCGTGCAGTTTGATATCCGCGGCCCGAGTAGCATCAGGCAATGGAAAAGGTTGTACGATAAAGGCGGAGTAGAAGCCCTTCACCCGCGCCGTACCCGAGAGTTCAGCATGCCCCGCAAACCATCAAAACAGTCCAGCACAAGCCCGCCCACTCCAACGGACAGCGAGCTGACACCAAAGCAAATGCTCGAAGAGCTGGAATACCTGCGCGCGGAGAATGCTTATCTAAAAAAGCTCGATGCCTTGATCCAAGCGGACCCTCGAACTGCGCAGGCAAGAAAACGCAGGCTATCCAAGGATTGAGGCGCGGGCATCGACTTGCTCTGCTGCTACGTGCTGCAGGGCTGGCACGCAGTACCTTTTATTACCAAAGCAAAGTGCTGGTGGCTGACAAGCATGCTGCTCTCAAAGAGCGCATCAACAGCCTCTATCACGGAAATAAGGGGCGGTATGGCTATCGTCGCATCACTGCGGCCCTCAGGCACAATGGCGAGGTGGTCAACCACAAGAAGGTGCAGCGACTGATGCAGTTGATGGACCTCAAATCTCTGGTAAAAGTTAAGAAATATCGCTCGTACCGAGGCTCCGAGGGGGTTGTTGCATCTGATCTACTCAAACGCAAATTCAAGGCAGAAGCCCCCAATCAGAAATGGGCAACCGACGTGACAGAGTTCAAGGTTGTTAATGGCCAATTAAACTGACCCACCTCTGGCCAACAATTTTGACCCACCCATAGTGGCATTGGCCACCGACCATGTAGCGTCACCCGCCTTATGCACAGGCCGGGGACAGATCATTGAAGGAGTGGGTTGTGATTCACAAGATCAAGGGGTTGTATGACCAGGGCCGAGGCCTGTCGGTCCGTGCCATCAGTCGTGAGCTGGGGATTTCCCGGAACACCGTACGCAAGTATCTCCACCTGGATGAGATGCAGATCAGCGCTACCATTGCTGACCCTTCACGCACCAAGGTGCTCGACGAGCACCGCGATTATCTGATTAATCAGTTGGGTCAGTTTCCAGCCCTGAGCGCAGTCAAGCTGGCCCGTCGCCTGAGGGAGCGCACCACCGAGCTGGCGGTGTCAGACCGGAGCATTCGCCGCTATGTGCAAGCGCTCAAGCAGCAGGTTGCCAGTGGCCAGTTGCGCTATTACGAGCCGGTCGTTGAGTCAGTGCCTGGCGTGCAGTGTCAGGTCGACCCCGGTGAGCTGCGAGGCGTCATGATTGGCGGCCTGGAGCGTGTCGTTCATTTTGTGGTGTTTGTGCTGTCCTGTTCACGGCTGATGTATGTCGGTCTGAACTTCCGGCCGCTGGATACCGAACGGTTTATCCAGATGCACGACGAGGCCTTCCGCTACTTCGGCGGCGTCACCGAGGAGTGCATCTACGATCAGACCAAGATGGTGGTGATCAACGAGCAGTACCGTGAGCTGACGCTGAACCAGCGCTTCCACCAGTATGCGACTACCGTCGGGTACCGCATCCATGCCTGCGAGGGCTATGACCCGGAGAGCAAGGGCAAGGTGGAGGCCGGGGTCAAGTACGTCAAGCGTGACTGCTTCTACGGCGAGCACTTCCAGGACGAGGCCGCCGTCCGACAGCACCTGAATGATTGGCTCGAGACTGTCGCCAACGCACGCGTGCACGGCACGACGGGGCAGCATCCAAGAGCGCATTTCGAGGCACTGGAGCGTAGTCAGCTCAAGCCCTATCTCGTCCCGCAGAACCTGCTGCACGTGGCGCCGACAAGGGAGACCCGCAAGGTCGACAAGACCGGCTTGATCTCATGGCAGGCCAACAAGTACTCGGTACCCATGGCCTGGCAGCAAGCCCGTGTCGGTGTCAGCGCACAGGACAACCAGTTGCTGATCCATGACCTGGAGAGCGGTGAACTCATAGCCACCCATGACCTGTGCAAGGCCAAGGGCCGGATGATCAAGAACAACAACCATTACCGAGACCATGCCCAGCGCATTACCGACCTGGAGCGCGGCATCGACTCGATCCTGCCCGATGCCCTTGGGGCAACCCTGTGCCAACTGCTCAAGCGTACTTCGCCGCGTATCTACAAGGATCAGCTGGTTGCTGCACGCGACCTGCTCATGGCCCATGCGCCGGTTGATACGGCGTTGCTCGGCGAGTTGTGCGAGCGCAGTGAACTGACCGCCACCGGGCTCAAGCGCTACCTCGAAGCATGGCAGCAAGCCAAGGCGCGGGGCCGGATCATCGGCGACCATGACTATGCGCCAGAGGCCGGTAGCCAGGTTAGTCACGCCGACCTGAACGCTTATGCCCGCATTGGCCAGTCGACTGGCCACGGGGTGACCCAATGAGCCTGCTCGACAGCACTATCGCGCAGTACCGAAGCCTGCGCCTCAGCGCGACCGCGGGTGAGCTGGCCACCCTGCTGGCCAGAGCCGAAGCCAATGAACTGTCCTACCTGAGCTTCGCCCAGTCACTGGTCGAGCATGAGCTTAACGCCCGCTCCAGTAGCCGCGTAAGCCGCAACCTCAAGCAGGCGCAGTTCCCCTCGGAGAAGCATCTGGAGGCCTTCGATTACCGGCACCAGACCACCATCACCAAGCGCCAGGTCAGCACCTTGCTGGACTTCAGCTTTATCGACAACCGCGACAACCTGGTGTTCATCGGACCACCGGGTGTGGGCAAGACCCACTTGGCCATTGGGATTGGCCACAAGGCGGTTCAGGCGGGCTACAAGGTGCTGTTCCGCACGGCTCTGGCGTTGGTCGAGGATCTGGAGCTGGCGGAAATGAAGGGCGAGCTGAAGAAGCGCCTTAATCAGCTGAGCAAATACGACGTGCTGATCATCGATGAGCTGGGCTACCTGCCGATGACGCGCCAAGCCCGGTACAACCTGTTCCAGTTAATCAACAACCTGTACGAGTACCGCTCGGTCATCCTGACCACCAACAAGGACTTCACCAGCTGGGGCGAGTTCTTCCATGACGACAACGTGGCCGTGCCCATCATCGACCGCGTGATCCACCATTCACACATCTTTATGCTGGGAGGTGAGAGCTATCGTTTGAAGCAGAAAACCGGCGGTTAGCGGTGAGCAAGTGGGTCAATTCTATTGGCCAAAAGTGGGTCAAAATTAATGGCCATTGACATCAAGGTAAAGGGGCAGAAGCTGTTTCTCTCGCCTGTGATGGACCTGTACAACGGCGAGATCCTTGCTTATCAGATCAACCGGCGTCCTGAGTTCAAGATGGTTTCGACAATGCTGGAGCAAGCCTTCGAGCGGCTGAATCCAGGTGACACACCGATACTGCATTCCGATCAAGGCTGGCAGTATCAACAGCCAACTTACCGGCATATGCTGGCTGGGAAGAATATCGAGCAGAGCATGTCGCGTAAGGGCAATTGCCTGGACAACGCCGCCATGGAAAGCTTTTTCGGCACGCTCAAGAGCGAGTTTTTTTACCTGGAGTCGTTTGAGAGTGTTGAGCAACTGGCATCAGGACTAGAGGATTACATCGCCTACTACAACCAAGAACGCATCAGTCTCAGACTGAATGGCTTGAGTCCGGTAGAATTCCGAACCCAAGCGCTGGCCGCATAGCGCTACCTGTCCAACTTTCGGGGGTCAGTTCACGGGTGGCGAAAGGGTGACTATGCGTCATTATAGCAAATGAATGCACTTACAACTGTAAAAACCCACGCCAATCGCATTTGACTTTGACTTTGACTTTGACTTACACAGCGCGTGTCTCGAAAGTTATATGCGCATTCATTTGCGATGGTGACGCATAATCACCTTTCCGCCCTTACGGCGGGTCCCTTTTTGAAGGATCAAAAAGGAACCAAAAAATCCTCGCTCCATTCATCCGGCCCCTACGCTTCGCTCCGGGGTCCCCTCACTCCGGCCTTGCTCCCGGGAGGACCGCGCTGAACGCCCCATCCTGGGGCGCAGCGCTTGACGGGCATCCATGCCCGTCACCTCCCTCCGCAAGACCTCCGTTCGGCCTCCTGAAGTCGCAATTTGCGTCGCCTGCACTATCGCGCACTTAGAAGCAAAAGCAGAGCAAGAGCAAGAACAAGCAACTCTTCTGAACAATGGCTATATGACTACAGCTACAACCCTGCCAGAACAATTCTGAACCCAATGGCTGCGCCGCAAAAGCCGTTATTGCTGATCATTGTAATGAAACTTCGGCATCTCCCAATGAAACCGAATCGCCAACAACCGCACCAGAAAACCACCAAACAGTGTCAGCAGCATGGCCTGCTCCGCCGGCACCTTGAAGTAAACACACCCCAGATAGAACCAAGCCGCCGCGAACGAAACACTGGCATACAGCTCACGCCGAAACACCAACGGAATATCATTGCAGAAGATGTCCCGCAGAATGCCGCCAAACACCCCGGTAATCACCCCGCTGATGGAGGCGACAAGGAACCCCTGCCCCATCTCCAGCGCGGTCATGCAGCCGATCAGGGTGAACGCCACGAGACCCAGGGCGTCGAGCACCAGGAACAACGACCGCAGGTGGCGCATCAAGGGCGCGATGAAGATGGTCAGCAGCGCCGCGAAGCTGGTCAGCACCAGGTACTCGGGATGCTTCACCCAGGTCAGCGGGTAGTGCCCGAGCAGCACGTCACGCACCGAGCCGCCACCCAGCGCGGTGACGCAGGCGATCAGCACCACGCCGAACCAGTCCATGCCCCGACGGCCAGCGGACAGGGCGCCGGTCATGGCTTCGGCGGTGATGGCAATGAGATAGAGCATCAGCAACATGGTGCAGGTCCGTGCGGGAAAGGCGCGCAGTCTACCCAGTCACGCAGGGCACCAAAAGGGGCGCGCCGACGATCATCGGCGCAGGAGGTCAGACCTTGATGAAATGCTCACGGTAGTGACGCAGTTCGCCAATCGACTCACGGATGTCGTCCAACGCCAAATGGGTGTTGCCCTTCTTGAAGCTGTCACGCACTTCCGGCGCCCAGCGCGCGGCCAATTCCTTGAGCGTGGAAACATCGAGGTTGCGATAGTGGAAGTAGTTTTCCAGCTCGCGCATGTGGCGATAGAGGAAACGGCGGTCCTGGCAGATGCTGTTACCGCAGATCGGCGACTTGCCCTTCGGTACCCACTGCTCGAGGAAAGCGATGGTCTGTGCCTCGGCCTCGGCCATGCTCACCTTGCTTTCGCGCACGCGCTGGGTCAGGCCCGAGGCGCCATGGGTGCGGGTGTTCCATTCGTCCATGCGCGCCAGCACCTCGTCGCTGTGGTGAATGGCGATCACCGGGCCTTCGGCCAGGGTGTTCAGCTCGCTGTCGGTGACGATGGTAGCCATCTCGATGATGACGTCGTTGTCCGGATCCAGGCCGGTCATCTCCAGATCGATCCAGATCAGGTTCTGTGGGTTTTGCATGAAAGGGCTCCTCGAATAGGCCGTCATATTAGCCTAGCGAACGGGTGTTGGGCGCGCCGTGCTAAACTGCCTGCCGTTTTCTTTCTGCCCCGCCGACACGGAACCTTCATGGCCAAACGCCAGCTCAACCGCCGCCAGAACTGGCGCATCGAAAAGATCCAGGGTGAACGCGCCGCTCGCGCCGCCAAACGCGAGCAGCATGTGCTGCAGGAACTGGAGGGTGGCGACCTGGGACCGGAGCAACTGGGCCTGGTGATTGCCCACTTCGGCGTGCAGGTCGAGGTCGAGGCCCAGGACGGCGAGGTCGCGGGCCAGGTGTTCCGCTGCCACCTGCGGGCCAACCTGCCGGCGCTGGTGACTGGCGACCGCGTGGTCTGGCGCGCCGGCAACCAGGGCATCGGCGTGATCGTCGCGCAGATGCCGCGCAGCACCGAACTGTGCCGGCCGAACAACCATGGCCAGCTCAAGCCGGTGGCAGCCAACGTCGACCTGATCGTCATTGTCTTCGCCCCTGCGCCCGAACCGCACCCCAACCTGATCGACCGTTACCTGGTCGCCGCCGAGCATGCCGGCATCCGCCCGTTGCTGCTGCTGAACAAGGCCGACCTGATCAACGACGAGAACGCCCCGACTCTCAATGCCATGCTCGAGGTCTACCGTGGCCTGGGCTACCCGCTGCTGGAAGTCTCGGCGCACCAGGGCGATGGCATGCAGCGCTTGCAGCAGACACTCGATGGTCATATCAGCGTGTTCGTCGGCCAGTCGGGCGTGGGCAAGTCCTCGCTGGTCAACAGCCTGCTGCCTGATGCGGGCACCCGTGTCGGCGACCTGTCGGAATGGTCCGGCCAGGGCACCCACACCACCACCACCGCGCGCCTCTACCACTTCCCCAATGGCGGTGACCTGATCGACTCTCCAGGCATCCGTGAATTCGGCCTGGGCCATGTCAGCCGTGACGATGTCGAGGATGGCTTCATCGAATTCCGCGAACTGATCGGCAACTGCCGCTTCCGTGACTGCAAGCATGACCGCGAGCCTGGTTGTGCCCTGCTCAAGGCGCTGGAAGACGGCGGCGTCACGCAGCAACGGATGAACAGCTACCGTTCAATCATCGCCAGCTTGCCGGAAGACACCTACTGATTGGCGGATCTGCCGGCTTTTGCTGTAGGAGATGTTACCGGAGCAGGTAGGACCACTCCGGTTTCGCAGTCACCTATTGTCCATCTCTCCGCTTTCCCCGATGGTCATGCCTTGTCGTCGGCATTGATCAGGGAGGGCAACAAGGATGCCGGTTTTCATCAGTTACCGCCGAGATGAGCGGCTCGATGCCTTCATCCTCAACGAACGCCTTCTGCTAGAAGGCATTCCTACTCAACTTGTCCCCTTCGACGACGAAGGCCAGACCCTCGACGACCTGCATGGTTGCTTTTGCCAGCACATGGCCGATGCCACTCACTGGATCGGCGTGCTCTACGAGGCCCATGGCGAAGACTGGTGGACAGCCTGGCTGCTGGGCGCTGCGGCCATGGCGCATCGGCGAGTGACTTTCTACCATGCTGGCTCGACTGACCTGCCGCAGCGCCTGGGCAAGTGGCCAGTGATGCGGGAACGGGAGCATATAGACCTTTTCGTGCGCGCATACCATGACGAGCAGACTTTTGGCCGGGCCATGGCTTCGCAGGCCGGGCGCAGCTTAGTGTCGGACAGGGACAATGCGGATTTCTTCCATGCCGATCTCAAGGCCAAGATCAGGCGGGGGTTCTGAATGCATCGGGGCCGCGAAGCGGCCCCTGTCCTTTACTGGTCTTTGGCCTCATCCATCTTCAACACGCCATCCTCGAAGATGTTCAGCTTCTGGCGCAACTCGCGCGGTTGCATCGGCGTATCGCCCGGAGTCGCGGCCGCACCTGGCGCAGCGCCCGCAGGCGGTGCTTCAGCGCCAGGCGGCGCAGCCTGCGGCTTGCCCTGCTCGCCCTCGATATCGCGCTGGGCTTTCTTGGTCAGGACGATGATGTCGATACGACGGTTGACCGGGTTGAACGGGTTGGCGCGATCGAACAGCGACGACGATGCATAGCCGACCACACGGGCCACCTGCTCATCTGGATAGCCACCGGCGACCAGTGCGCGACGCGCCGCGTTGGCGCGGTTGGCCGACAGCTCCCAGTTACCAAAGTCGCCGGTACCGGAATACGGCTTGGCATCGGTATGGCCACTGATGCTGATCTTGTTCGGCACCGCCTTGATGGTGTCGGCCATGGCTAGCAGGATGTCTTCGAAGTACGGCTGCAGGCGTGCGCTGCCCAGGTCGAACATCGGCCGGTTCTCGGCATCCATGATCTGGATGCGCAGGCCGTCCTGGGTGATCTCGAACAGGATCTGGTCCTTGAACTTTTGCAACTGCGGGTTTTCCTCGACCTTGTTCTGCAGCTCCTGCAGCAGCAACTCGAGGCGCTCGCGCTCGACCTGCTCGGCCATGGTCTCGACCTTGTCCTTGTCCAACTGCAAGCTTGTATCCGGCGTCGGCTCGGACTTCACTTCCGGGTTGATGGTCTTTTCGGGCGCCAGCTGTGGCGAACCACCCAGGTCAATGATGTAGGGCGTGCCACTTTCGGAGAAGCCGATCGGATCCTTGAAGTAACCGGCAATGGCGATCTTCTGCTCGGGCGTGGCGGTCGACAGCAACCACAGCACCAGGAAGAACGCCATCATCGCCGTGGCGAAGTCGGCGAAGGCGATTTTCCAGGCGCCGCCGTGATGGCCGTCGCCGAAGCGCTTGACGCGCTTGACGATGATGGGCTGATTGTTCTCCATGGCTTAGCGACCGCGTACTGCTTGTTCCAGCTCGGCGAAGCTCGGGCGGTGCGCCGGGTACAGCACCTTGCGACCGAACTCGACCGCCAGCGACGGCGGCATGCCGGAAGCCGAGGCCACCAGCGAGGCCTTGATCGCCTCGTAGACGTTCAGCTCTTCCTTGGCATCGTGGCGCAGGGCGTTGGCCAATGGGCCGAAGAAGCCGTAGGCAGCAAGAATACCGAAGAAGGTACCAACCAGCGCCGCACCAACGTGCAGGCCGATGGACTTCTGGTCACCGTCACCCAGCGACGCCATGGTCACCACGATACCCAGTACCGCCGCGACGATACCGAAGCCGGGCATGCCGTCGGCGATCCCGGTCACTGCGTGGGACGGGTGCTCGAGCTCTTCCTTCATGCTCAGCAGCTCCATGTCGAACAGCCCTTCAAGCTCGTGGGGCGCCATGTTGCCGGTGGACATGATCCGCAGGTAGTCGCAGATGAACGCGGTCATGCGCTCGTCACCCAGCACCGCCGGATACTTGGCGAAGATCGGGCTGGCCGCGGCGTCCTCGATGTCGCCCTCGATCGCCATCATGCCTTCACGACGGCTCTTGTTGAGGATCTCGTACACCAGGCCCAGCACTTCCAGGTAGAAGGTGTGGGTGAAGCGGGTGCCGAACATCTTCAGCGACTTCTTGATTACATGCATGGTCATGTAACCAGGGTTGGCCTGGAGGAACGCACCAAAGGCCGCGCCGCCGATGATCAGCACTTCGAACGGCTGGATCAGTGCCGCGATCTTGCCGTGGGAAAGCACGTAGCCGCCGAGCACGCTCGCGAATACGACGATGATGCCGATAATTTTAGCCATAAGTTGGAAGCACTTGCTGTCGTGGTCAGGATAGGGAACGGAAGCTTGAAAACTCTTCTTCTACTTATCGGCAGAACTGCGCCAGACTATAGCCACTCATTGCGAAAAGCCAGTTCGGACTGATGTCAATATGCCAATTGAAACCAAGGTGCCAAGTCAGGCTCCGTCGAGTCTAGAGGCCTGGATCAAGCTGCTCGACGGGGTCCGCGTACCGGTGCCGAAAGAGAGCCATGATCGCGTGCTGCAAGCCATCAACGACAGCCGTCGCTCCCTGCGCGATATCGCCGAACTGATGCAGGACAGCCCCGCGCTGGTGCTCTGCGTGCTGCGCGAGGCCAACCACCCGGCCAACGCCAGCCAGGCCGAACCGGCCGAGAGCCTGGAAATAGCCCTTAACCGCCTTGGCCTGGCCCGCGTCAGCCAACTGCTGGCACGCCTGCCATCGCTGCCGGCCGACGAGATCCCGCCGGTGCTGCGCCAGTTCCTGCTGATCAGCCAGCATGCCACCCAGCAGGCCAACGGCCTGTTCGCCAGCCGCCTGGCGCGCTTGTGGCAGGAAATCCACTGGGGCAGCTTGTTGTTCCTCTCGCCCCTGTGGCCGCTGGCCCTGGCCTATCCCAAGTTGCTGGACACATGGGAGCTGCGAGTTATCCACAAGGGCGAGGAGGCTGCTGAAGTCGAGCAGCAACTGTTTGGCGTGCGCATCATGCAATTGTGCCAGGCCATGGCCGACCACTGGCGCCTGCCCGAGTGGGTGACCCAGGGTTACCGCCTGCTGATGGACGAGCGCGAACAACTGGCGCAGGTACTGAACATCGCCCGCGAACAGGACCCGCTGGTCCAGCAACAGCGCCTGGACGAAGAGCCGGCCCTGCGCCGCTGGTTCAACCAGCCCCCGAATACCGTACTGCTGGCCAACGGCCTTGCCCTGGCCGCCCAGGTTGGCTGGGACAATCCGCATTTGCTGCGCTGGCAGCTGCTTACCGCCCTTTATCTGCAGACCACGCTGGACGATGTGCAGCAGCAGGTTCACCAGCAGGCCGCGGCCAGTGCCCGCCATCACGCCCGGCATGCCCTGTTCCACCCGGCCGAGGCGCTGATCTGGCCTTGGCACCAGCGCCGCCCGCACCCGGACATGCTCACCCCGCCACCGCCCAGCACCGAGGAGCTGGGCCGCTGGCGCACGCTGTGCCAGGAACTGCTCGCCCAGCCGAGCCCGTTCAGCAACACCGTGCACCTGGCCACCCAGGCCCGCGAAGCGCTACTGGCGTGCGGCATGCAGCGCCTGATGCTGCTGAGCCTGGACAAGGCTACCGACCACCTGCGGGTGCAGCAAACTGCGGGCCTGCCCAAGGAAGCCAGCGTCATTGCGTTGCCGATCGCGCAGAACAAACTCCTGCAGAAACTGATGAGCAAGGCCGGGCAATTGCGCCTGACTCCCGAGAACCACGCCCAGTTCACCGCGCTGCTGCCAGCGCCACTGCGCGCATTCTTCCGCAGCGAACACCTGCTGCTGCGCTCGCTGGCGGTCGGCGACCAGGTGCTGATGCTGGCGGTGGCGGACCAGGACGGCAAACCGCTGGCCGATGTCAGCGTGCAGGCGTTCGGTAAAACCGTGCAATGCATCGAGCGCGCCCTGGCCATCTTCGGCAACCGCCATTCATGATTGCCTTGCGCTACAATCGCCCCCTTTGCACCCTGGAGACCGTGGATGACTGACTTTTCCGGCTTGCCCCTGGTGATCGAAGCCAAGGACCTGCTGCCGCGCCTGGAATCGCCGCAACTGATCCTGGTCGACCTGACCAGCGCCAACCGCTATGGCAGCGGCCACATCCCCGGGGCACGCTTCGTCGATCCCAAGCGCACCCAGCTGGGGCAACCACAGGCGCCTGGCCTGCTGCCGGCACGCGCCGACCTGGAAAAGCTGTTCGCCGAACTCGGTCATCGCGACGATGCGATCTATGTGGTCTACGACGACGAAGGCGGCGGCTGGGCCGGCCGTTTCATCTGGTTGCTCGACGTGATTGGCCACCAGCGCTATCACTACCTGAACGGCGGCATACAGGCCTGGCCGGCGGACAAACTGTCCACCGAGGTGCCCGCCAGCATGGGCGGCGCGGTGAACCTGCGACTGCACCCGGAGCCCACCGCCACCCGCGAATACCTGCAAAGCCGCCTGGGCGCCGCCGACCTGGTCATCTGGGACGCTCGCGGGCCACTGGAATACAGCGGCGAGAAAGTACTGGCCGCCAAAGGCGGGCATATTCCCGGCGCGATCAACTTCGAGTGGACCGCCGGCATGGACCTCAACGACCACCTGCGCATCCGCAAGGACATCGCCGAAGTCCTGCAAAACCTGGGCATCACCCCAGACAAGGAAGTGATCACCCACTGCCAGACCCACCACCGCTCCGGCTTCACCTACCTCGTGGCCAAGGCCCTCGGCTATCCACGGGTGAAGGGCTATGCCGGTTCCTGGGGCGAATGGGGCAACCACCCCGACACGCCCGTCGAAGTTTAAGGACGCTCAATGAAATCCCGCTTGTTCATCATCAGCCAGTACCTGCTGCCGCACCACCTGCTGTCGCGGCTGGCCGGCTGCGTCGCCGAGTGCCGCGCACGCTGGTTCAAGAACGCCTTCACCGCCTGGTTCGCCAAGCGCTACCAGGTGAACATGTCCGAGGCACTGGTCGAAGACCTCAGCGCCTACGAGCACTTCAACGCCTTCTTCACCCGTGCCCTCAAGCCCGGTGCCCGCCCGCTGGACGAAACCCCCGGCGCGATCCTCTGCCCGGCCGACGGCGCAGTCAGCCAGCTTGGCCCGATCGAGCACGGCCGCATCTTCCAGGCCAAGGGCCACGGCTACAGCGCCTTGGAGCTGCTGGGCGGCGACCCGGCCCTGGCCGCGCCGTTCATGGGCGGCGAATTCGCCACCATCTACCTGTCGCCCAAGGACTACCACCGCGTGCACATGCCGCTGGCCGGCACCCTGCGCGAGATGGTCTATGTGCCGGGGCGGCTGTTCTCGGTCAACCAGACCACCGCAGAGAACGTACCGGAGCTGTTCGCCCGTAACGAGCGCGTGGTCTGCCTGTTCGACACCGAGCGCGGCCCGATGGCCGTGGTGCTGGTCGGCGCGATGATCGTCGCCTCTATCGAGACCGTCTGGGCCGGCCTGGTCACGCCGCCGAAGCGCGAGCTGAAGACCTTCCGCTATGACGACGCCAGCCGTGCGCCGATCCATCTGGAGAAAGGCGCCGAGCTGGGTCGCTTCAAGCTGGGCTCCACTGCCATCGTGCTGTTCGGGCCAGAGCAGGTGAAGTGGGCCGAGAGCCTCGGTGCCGGC
Source organism: Pseudomonas sp. PONIH3 (assembly GCF_002934345.1). NCBI lineage: Bacteria > Pseudomonadati > Pseudomonadota > Gammaproteobacteria > Pseudomonadales > Pseudomonadaceae > Pseudomonas > Pseudomonas sp. PONIH3. The sequence continues at coordinate 4,431,011 of NZ_CP026386.1, read as the reverse complement.
TCCACCGTGCGCATGGGTGAGCTGCTGGCGCAACCGGCCCAGGCCTGATTGACTGCTGCAACAAGAAAGGCCCTGCTCAGCAGGGCCTTTTTCATTGGGACCGCTACGCGGTCCATCGCCGGCAAGCCGGCTCCCACAGTGAGAACGCAAACCTTTGTGGGAGCCGGCTTGCCGGCGAAAGGGCTGCAGCGCAGCCCCAGGGCTCAAGATCAGCCGCGCGCTTCGCGATCGCGTACGCCGAGCAGGTACAGCACACCATCCAGGCCCAGGGTCGAGATCGCCTGCTTGGCCGACTGACGCACCAGCGGCTTGGCGCGGAACGCTACACCCAGGCCGGCCAGGGACAGCATCGGCAGGTCGTTGGCGCCATCGCCCACGGCTATGGTCTGCTCAAGCTGCAGGCCCTCTTCACTGGCCAGTTGCTGCAGCAGATCAGCCTTGCGCTGCGCATCGACGATCGGCTCGACGGCCACGCCGGTGACTTTGCCATCCACCACTTCCAGCTCGTTGGCGAATACATAGTCGATGCCCAGGCGCGCCTGTACCTGCTTGGCGAAGTAGGTGAAGCCGCCGGAAAGGATCGCAGTCTTGTAACCCAGGCGCTTGAGCTCGGCGAACAGATGCTCGGCACCCTCGGTCAGACGCAGCGAGGCGCCAATCTGGTCCAGTACGCTCACGTCCAGGCCCTTGAGCAGCGCCATGCGCTCTTTGAAGCTGGCGCGGAAATCCAGCTCGCCACGCATCGCGCGCTCGGTGATCGCCGCCACCTGCTCACCGACACCGGCAGCCTTGGCCAGCTCGTCGATGACTTCGGCCTCGATCAGCGTCGAGTCCATGTCGAACACCGCCAGGCGGCGGTTGCGGCGGAACAGGTCGTCACGCTGGAAGGCGATGTCGATGTTCAGCTCTTCGGACAGCGCGAAGAAGTCGGCGCGCAGTGCCTGGGCGTCGCTGGCTTCGCCACGCACGGAGATTTCCAGCGCGGACTTGCCCTTCTCGACCTGGGCATCAAGCGCCACGCGGGCCGACAGGCGCTCGATGCGCTCGATAGTCAGGCCGTACTGGCTGATGATGGCGCTGACCCGCTGCAACTGTTGTGGCGTGACCCGGCGGCTGAGCAGGGTGACGATGTGGCGGGCCTCGCCCTGGCTGTCGGCCCAGTGCTGATAGTCGGCCTCGGAGATCGGCGTGTAGCGCGCCTGCAGGTTCAGCTCATGGGCCTTGGCCTGTACGCTTTGCAGCAGCGCGGTGGCCACCTCGTTGTCGGGGATGTCGACCAGGATGCCGAACGACAGCGTGCCATGCATGACCGCAAGGCCGATGTCGAGAATATTCACACCGCCCTGGAGCAGGACGCCGGTGATGGCCGCGGTAAGACCTGGACGGTCTTCACCAGTGATGTTGATCAGGACGATTTCGCGCAAGACCGGGCTCCAACTCGATGAAAAATGCGCATTCTACCGATTTTCCATGACCATCGGGCGCCAACGCTACTTTGCCGACAAAACACGTATCGCTATACTGCCCAGCAACTTTCTCGCCATGAAGAGCCGCGCTCTGTGAACCGGCCCACGCCCGTTAAACCCGATAACTTCTTCCTGATGATCTACCGAGCCCTCAGCCAGCGCCGAATCCCACTGGCCCTGCGCATTGCCTGCCATAACATCTTCCTGGTGGCCCTGGCCCTGGTGATCTATGCCTGCGTGATGGGTTTGCAGTTCAAGCAGGCCATGCACGATCAAGCCGATGCCGTTGGCCAGAGCCTGACCACGCAAACGGCCACATCGGCCACCGAGCTGCTGGTGTCCAACGACATCCTCAGCCTCAACGTGCTGCTCGGCAACCTGGTGAAGAACCCGCTGGTGGCCCATGCCGCCATCTACAGCGTGGACAACCGCATCCTCGCCGAGGCCGGCCAGCGCCCACGCAATAGTTTGCTGGGCGAAACCGAAGGGGTCTACCAGACCAAGATCACCTTCCAGGACGTGACCGCCGGCCAGTTGCGCATCAGCCTGGACATGAGCCAGTTCCAGCAACCGATGCTGATCAGCCTGCAGAGCATGGGTATCCTTGCCGCGATCCTGTTGGCCCTGGCACTGACCCTCAGCCTGCGCCTGGGTCGTTTCATCTCCACCCCGCTGCTGCAACTGCGCGTCTGGTTGCGTGATCCGCACCCCTACACGCCGGGCATCGAGCGTCAGGACGAGATAGGCGACCTGGCCCGTCAGCTGCACGCCCGCCTCGCCCCGCCGCCACCTCCGGAACCGGAAGAAGAAGACGAGCCAGACGATTTCGATGACATGCCCGCTCCCAAGACCGCGCCACGCACGAAGGTAGCGGCGCTGGCACCCGATCAAGACGATGACGATGACGCCTTCGCCGATCTGCTGGATGAGCAAAGCGCGCCGGCCAAACCCGTCATCGTTGAGTCCGACGAACCGCAGCACAGCGCCGTGCTGGCCGTGCAACTGGGCTCCCAGGAGCAACTGCGCCGCCTGCCACGCACTCGCCTGACCGAACTGCTGGAGCGCTACCGCGACTGCCTGGACCAGGCCGCCTCGCTGTACGAAGGGGAAGTCCATACCTTGAACGACGGCAGCACCCTGCTGTTGTTCCACAGCCGTGACAGCGGCGAGGACTACCTCACCAACGCCATCTGCTGTGGCGAGCTGCTACGCGCCCTGGGCCACGCCCTGCAGATCGAGGTGGCCGACAGCGGCATCACCCTGCAACTGCAGCTGGGCCTGGTGCTGGCCGACGACCTGCAAGGCATGGATCAGGTCGACTTGCTGATGACCGAACAAGCCCAGGACGCGCTGGCCTTGTCGCAGCACAGCCGCAACCTGCTGCTCGTGGAGCGCCGTATCAGCGATGATGCTCTGATCCGCCAGCGTGCGCGTATCCGGCCGATCGCCAGCCCGGAGGGCGCGTGCTGTGTCGAGCGCCTGATGGAGCCTTACCCGTCCATGCTGGAGCGCCAACTGGCGCGGATGCACGAGCGCCGCGCATGAGCCAACGCTGATTCAAGGCCTGTGTAGGAGCGGGCTAGCCCCACGATAACATCGGGGCAGGCAATGTTGCTGTATGGCGAGCCCTATCGTGGGGCAAGCCCACTCCCACGCCGTCCCGATCACATGGCGAGACCCACAAAAAAGCCCGCATCGCTGCGGGCTTTTTTGTGGCTACGGATATCAGAAGCGGAACACTTCCATATCGGTACGAATCGGTGAAGCCATCGGAATCTTTGGCTTCTCCGGCTCTTTCTTCACCTGCACCGGCGCGGCCGGCTTGCGTGGCGCCTCCTCGGCGATGGCCGGCTGGTTGGCCAACGGCTTGACCGTGGTGCTGAGCTGTTCGACCAGCTTCTGCAGCAACTGCCCCTGGGCTTGAACCTGCGCCGACTCGCTGCCGGCATGGGGCTGTTCGAGGTGGACGATACGGTTGTCACGCACCTGGCCACGGCGGTCCAACACGCGCCATTGCGCATCAAGGATCGCCGGCTGGTTCTTGCCCGAGTCCAGGCGGGTGATTGACAGCAGCACCTGCACGTCCGGCGTGAAGCCGGCACTTGCCGGCGCCAGCACCACGCGCTGGCTGTCCAGGCGCCAGGCCAGCTGGCGTACCAGCAATTGGTCAATATCCGACGAAAGGCTGCCGGCCCAGCGACCGTCGGTCGCTGCAGTCAGGCTGCCATCGGTCTGACGCTGCAAAAAGGTTTCGCGTTGCAGGTAATCGGCCACCGATACCGGGCCAAGCACCACCGCCATGCCCGCAGCCTGGGTCGGCTGACCGGGATCACCGCTGTCGAGCTGATACAGGGCAACCGGCTGGTGCATGCTGCACCCGCTCAAGCCCAGCAAGCCAGTCATCAGCAGCGCAAATGGAAGGCGCAGAAATTTCATTCATCCCATCCAGGCGGTCGTCAGTAGACTGACCGCAGTGATACTCATGTAGATTCATCCGGGCACTCGGCCACGCCGGCGCCAACGAGGGCCCTATCATCCGCGAAATGGTCGCCCGACTCCAGCATTTCCGCCCGAAGCGGCGTCGAAAACGCCGCAACAGACAGCCCATCCACTCAAGCAGGGGTTTCCACCAGCAACCCATCGACGCGCTGGAAACCGCGTGGCAATTTGCTACCACGGCGACCCCGCTCGCCCTTGTAGTGCTCGAGATCATCCGGCTTGAGTGAAAGGGTACGCTTGCCAGCTTGCAATACAAGGGTCGAGCCCTCGCTGATCACCGCAAGATCGGTCACGTATTCCTCGCGGCTGGCCACCCGGTCACCCGGCACGCCGATGATCTTGTTGCCCTTGCCTTTACCCAGCTGTGGCAGGTCGGCGACCTTGAACACCAACAGGCGCCCCTCGGTGGTTACCGCTGCCAGCCAGTCTTGCTCGCGGTCGGCCACCGGACGCGGGGTCATCACCTTGGCGCCATTGGGCAGGCTGAGCAGGCCCTTGCCGGCCTTGTTCTTGGCCTGCAGGTCCTCGCCCTTGACCACGAAACCGTAGCCGGCGTCGGAGGCCACAACGTACAGGGCATCGTCTTCCGGCAGCAGCACGCACTCGAAGGTGGCGCCCGGTGGCGGGGTCAGGCGGCCGGTCAGCGGCTCGCCCTGGCCACGGGCCGACGGCAGGCTGTGGGCGGCCAGCGAGTAGCTGCGGCCGGTGGAGTCGATGAGCACGGCGAACTGATTGGAACGTCCGGCGGCGGCGGCCTTGAAGCCGTCGCCAGCCTTGTACGAAAGCCCCGTGGCATCGATATCGTGGCCCTTGGCGCAGCGCACCCAGCCCTTCTCCGACAGCACCACGGTAACCGGCTCGGTCGGCATCAGTTCGTTTTCCGACAGGGCCTTGGCCTCGGCGCGCTCGACGATCGGCGAGCGGCGGTCGTCGCCGTAGGTCTCGGCGTCCTTGATCAGTTCGCTGCGCACCAGCTTGCGCAGTTTGCTGTCGCTACCCAGCAGCGCTTGCAGTTGCTTCTGTTCCTTGAGCAGTTCGTCCTGCTCGCCGCGGATCTTCATCTCTTCCAGACGCGCCAGTTGACGCAGGCGGGTCTCGAGGATGTAGTCGGCCTGGATCTCGCTCAAATCGAAACGGGCGATCAAGGCCTGTTTGGGGTGCTCCTCGGTGCGGATGATGTGGATCACCTCATCCAGGTTGAGGAACGCGGTAAGCAAGCCTTCCAACAGGTGCAGGCGCTTCTCGACCTTGTCCAGGCGGTGCTGCAGGCGGCGTCGCACGGTACCGATGCGGTACTCCAGCCACTCCAGCAGCAGCGCCCGCAGGTTCTTCAGTTGCGGACGGCCGTCGAGGCCGATGATGTTGACGTTGACCCGGTAGGTGCTCTCCAGGTCGGTGGTGGCGAACAGGTGCTGCATCAGCTCGGCGGCATCCACGCGGTTCGAGCGCGGGATGATGACGATGCGGCAAGGGTTCTCGTGGTCCGACTCGTCGCGCAGGTCAGCGACCATCGGCAGCTTCTTGGCCTGCATCTGCGCGGCAATCTGCTCGAGCACCTTGGCGCCGGAGACCTGGTGTGGCAGTGCGGTGACGACGATGTCGCCGTCCTCGATGCGGTATACCGCACGCATGCGGATCGAGCCTTTGCCGCTCTCGTAGATCTTCTGGATGTCGGCGCGCGGGGTGACGATCTCGGCTTCGGTCGGATAGTCCGGCCCCTGGATATGCTCGCACAGCTGCTCGATGGTGGCCTTGGGTTCGTCGAGCAGGCGCACGCAGGCGCTGGCCACTTCGCGCAGGTTGTGCGGCGGCACGTCGGTAGCCATGCCCACGGCGATGCCGGTGGTGCCGTTGAGCAGGATGTTCGGCAGACGCGCGGGCAGCACGGCCGGCTCCTGCAAGGTGCCGTCGAAGTTCGGTACCCAGTCGACGGTGCCCTGGCCCAATTCAGTGAGCAGCACCTCGGAGTAGCGCGACAGGCGCGCCTCGGTGTAACGCATGGCGGCGAACGACTTCGGATCGTCCGGCGCACCCCAGTTGCCTTGGCCGTCGACCAGGGTGTAGCGGTAGCTGAACGGCTGGGCCATCAGCACCATGGCCTCGTAGCACGCCGAGTCGCCGTGGGGGTGGAACTTGCCGAGCACGTCACCGACGGTACGTGCCGATTTCTTGTGCTTGGAGTCGGCATCGAGCCCCAACTCGCTCATGGCATAGACGATGCGTCGCTGGACCGGCTTGAGGCCGTCGCCGATGTGCGGCAGGGCGCGGTCCATGATCACGTACATGGAGTAGTTGAGGTAGGCCTGTTCGGTGAATTCAGCCAGGGAACGGCGTTCGACGCCGTCGAGACTGAGTTCGAGTGAGTCGCTCATGCGGGCCTCGTCATTTCAGGTTCTGGCGCAGCAGCATGGTGCCGCCGCGCTGGGTAAATTCAAGTTGTTTCAGGGCACTCATTCCCAGCAGTACGCCCTGGCCATCCAGGCCAGGCACCACCAGCGCGCGTACGTCGCGCAGGTGGATATCGCCCAGTTGCAGGCTGTCGAGCCGCGTACGGTAGCCTTGGGTCCGGCCATTGGCGGTGCTCAATTGCACCGCGGCGCCACGCGCCAGGTCCAGGTCGCGGGCCAGTGCCTCGGGGATCGCCACGTCGGTGGCGCCGGTGTCGAGCATGAAAAGCACCCGTCGCCCATTTATCGCGCCATCGGCAACGAAATGGCCCTGACCGTTGCTCAACAGACGCACCTCGACGAAGCCGTCGCCCTGCTCGCTCTGCACCACGCTGTTGGGGTTCTGCTGATGTTTTTCCCACTGCCCGAAAAAGCGCGTGGCCAGGAACAACGCCGCCGCCCAGGCGACAATCATCAACACCCTGCCCGCGCGCTTGCCCGGTGGCTGGCTCATGGCTTGGCGCTCCAGCCGCCCTGTGGCGCGTCGAAGCGCCAGACGATCGGCCGTGTTTCACCATCCACCCGCGGGCGGTCGTTGTTGTCCACGCCGATCCAGGCGCCGCCCTTGTCGATCACCAGCGCCTCGGCCAGGCCGTAGGACTGCGAGTAGCGCCGCGATTCCATCAGGGCGTCGGCGGCGAACGACCAACAGCGCTCCACGGCGCCCGTGTCGGCATCCCGCCGGCAAATGCGGTAGGCATTGCGCTCGAGGGTGAACAGCTTGCCTTCGAACCAGGCCAGGTCAGCAAAGTCACGTGATACCGGACGCGACTCGGGGAACTGTGGCGGCTGCATCTCGACACCCGCCTCGCTGAGCAGCACGCAGCCGCGCCCGCAGGTCCACACCGATTGCTGGCGCTGCACCGCGAGCAGGCCGCGACGCTCGCGCTCGGCTGCCAGCCACAGGCGATCGCCCGCCGGGTTGATCGCCAGCCCCTCGAACAGTGCGTTGAAATGCAGCAACATGCCGCTGGCCCGCGCCTGGCGCACCATGGCCTGGTCGATTTTCAGCCAGTCCGGTTCACCGTCCACGGGCAACTGCAGCACGGCGGCGTGGGCCTCGCTGACGATATAGAGGTTGCCGGCCTGATCGCAGGTGATGCCCTCGAAATCCAGCTCGCCGCCGCGGATGTAGGACGCCGCCCAGTTGCGCGACTTGAGCCCCCATGGCAGGCCGGTGTCTGGCGCCGCCGGCGGGGTGAAGGTCAGTGGCTGGGCCTGCCACGTCGCTCCCTCCTGGTCGAGGCGGTAGATCCGGTCGTCATCGCGGTCGGACACCGCCCACAATGCCCCACGGCACCAGGCCAGGCCCGACAGGTTACCGCCGCGCATGCCATCGACCGCATGCTCGGCGCTAAGCTTGAGCTGCGGCCAGTCGCCGGCCTGGGCCTGCAGGGCAAACCACGCCAGGCAGGCCAGGAGCAACGGACGAATCAAACCAGGACCTCGGCCAGGTTGCCTTTGGTCTCCAGCCAGCTCTTGCGATCACCCGCACGCTTCTTGGCCAGCAGCATGTCCATGATCTCGGTGGTGCCCTGTACATCGTCCAGGGTCAACTGGACCAGGCGCCGGGTGTTGGGGTCCATGGTGGTTTCGCGCAGTTGCGGCGGGTTCATCTCGCCCAGGCCCTTGAATCGGGTGACCTGTGGCTTGCCACGCTTCTTCTCTGCGACCAGGCGGTCGAGGATGCCGTCACGCTCGGCCTCGTCCAAGGCGTAGTAGATCTCCTTGCCCAGGTCGATGCGGTACAGCGGCGGCATGGCCACGTACACGTGCCCGGCCTCGACCAGCGGGCGGAAGTGCTGGACGAACAGCGCGCACAGCAGTGTGGCGATGTGCAGGCCGTCGGAGTCGGCGTCGGCAAGGATGCAGACCTTGCCATAGCGCAACTGCGAGAGGTCGGCTGCGCCCGGGTCGACGCCGATGGCCACGGCGATGTTGTGCACTTCCTGGCTGGCCAGGACTTCACCGCCATCAACCTCCCAGGTGTTTAGGATCTTGCCGCGCAGCGGCAGGATGGCCTGGAATTCCTTGTCCCGTGCCTGCTTGGCCGAGCCACCGGCCGAGTCACCCTCGACCAGGAACAACTCGGCGCGCATCGGGTCCTGGCCGGCGCAATCGGCCAACTTGCCCGGTAATGCAGGGCCCTGGGTAATGCGCTTGCGCTCGACCTTCTTGCTCGCCTTCAGGCGCCGGCCGGCGTTGCTGATGGCCAGTTCCGCCAGCTGCATGCCCAGTTCGGGGTGGGCATTGAGCCACAGGCTGAAGGCGTCCTTGACCACGCCGGAAACGAACGCGGCCGCCTCGCGGGACGACAGGCGCTCCTTGGTCTGGCCGGAGAACTGCGGCTCCTGCATCTTCATCGACAGCACGAAGCTGATGCGTTCCCAGACGTCCTCGGGGGCCAGCTTGACCCCGCGCGGCAGCAGGTTGCGGAACTCGCAGAACTCGCGCATGGCGTCCAGCAGGCCCTGGCGCAGGCCGTTGACGTGGGTGCCGCCCTGGGCGGTGGGGATCAGGTTGACGTAGCTTTCCTGGATGCTGTCGCCACCTTCCGGCAGCCACAACAAGGCCCAGTCCACGGCCTCCTTGTTACCGGCCAAGCTGCCGCAGAACGGCTCGTCGGGCAGGCGCTGGAACTCGCTGACCGAATCGACCAGGTAGGAGCGCAGACCGTCCTCGTAGTGCCACTCGACCTTCTCGCCGGTGCCCTTGTCCTCGAAGCTGATGGACAGCCCCGGGCACAATACCGCCTTGGCCTTGAGTACGTGTTTGAGGCGGCTGATGGAGAACTTCGGCGAATCGAAGTACTTCGGATCGGGGCTGAAGTACACGCTGGTGCCGGTGTTACGCTTGCCGACGGTGCCGACCACTTCCAGCTCGCTGGCCTTGAAGCCGTCGGCGAAGGTCATCTGGTACTCGTTGCCGTCGCGCTTGACGCGCACGCGTACCTGGCTCGACAGGGCGTTGACCACCGAGATGCCGACGCCGTGCAGGCCGCCGGAAAATTGATAGTTCTTGTTGGAGAACTTGCCCCCGGCGTGCAGCTTGGTGAGGATCAGTTCAACACCGGAAACACCCTCTTCGGGGTGGATGTCCACGGGCATGCCGCGGCCATCGTCGCTGACTTCCAGGGAATGGTCGGCGTGTAGGACGACCTGTACCGAACGGGCGTGGCCGGCCAGGGCTTCGTCGACGCTGTTGTCGATAACTTCCTGGGCCAGGTGGTTGGGCCGGCTGGTGTCGGTGTACATGCCCGGTCGCTTGCGGACCGGGTCAAGGCCCGAGAGGACTTCGATGGCGTCTGCGTTATAGGCGCTAGCGCTGGGATTGGCCATGGGTTCTCGTCGTCAGTCTGGTGAATGCAAAAGTCAAAATACAGAAAAGTCCAGTGCCGCGTACTGTCCGCGGGCAATGCCGGCGAACGCCAGCAGTGCCGGCAATTGTTCGGCGAAGCCCTGGTAGCTGTGGTCACCACCGGCCTGGATCCGCAGGGCGCAAGCACGGTAGTAGCGCTCGGCCTGGCGATAGTCCAGGGTTTCATCGGCGGTCTGCAACCACACTTGATAGCGGGCAGCATCCTGCGGTGCCGGTACTTCCAGTTCGGCCAGGGCGTCCACGTGGTCGTGGGTGAGCTCCCAGGCTTCATCGGTATAGAGGTTGCGCTGGGTGCCGAGGTAACCGTCGAACAGCTTGTGCGGGGCCACCGCCGGGTTGATCAACAGCGCCTTGAGCCCGTGTCGCTCGGCCAGGTGGGTGGCATAGTAGCCGCCGAGGGAGCTGCCGACCAGCAAGGGCGCGCCGAGCTCGGCGATTGCCGTCTCCAGTTGGGCGATGGCCTGGCGTGGATGATGGTGCAGGGCCGGAACGCGCAGTTGCTCGGACAGGTCGAGCTGCTGCATCACCGCTTCGAGCTGGCGTGCCTTGGTCGACAGCGGCGAGCTGTTGAAGCCATGGATATAGAGGATGGAACCCGACATGCTGCCCCCGGACGCAAAGACGCGCAGTGTAGCGTGTTCGATGGTCATTGGCGCAGCCTGGGGATTTTCGCAACAAATTCTTCAAATGACAGGGCGCTCTGCGCCCCTTTCGCTGGCAGGCCAGCTCCCAAAGGCAGCGCAGCGGCCTCTCAATAGCCTGGGCTGTCGAAATCCAGCGTCACCACGAAATCCCGCGCCCGCTCCACCCCGGTCTCCAACCTCCCGTCGGCATGCAGAAGAAGCCAGCGGTAACCCGGCTGCTCCTCGCTCACCTTGAAGTCCTCGCTGCGCGGCGCGAACTGGATGCAGGTCGAAGGCGTGGCGAGGAAACGGATGCCGTCACGCACTTCGTCCCATTCCTGGTGGATATGCCCCCACAGCAGCGCCTTCACCTGTGGATAACTGCGCAGACGCCGCAACAGTTCATCGGCATTATGCAGCCCGATCGGCGCGATCCAGGCACAACCGATATCCACCGGCTGGTGATGGCAGCACACCAGGCAATGGCGCTCGTCCGCACCGCTCAGCGCCTGGTCCAGCACGACCAGCTGGTCATCGGCCAACAGACCGAAGGTGGCACCGACCACTGCCGAGTCGAGCATGACGATGCGCCAGGCACCAATATCGGTCACTGCCTGCACCAGTTCCGCCGCCACTTCTGCCATGACCCGCGCCTCGTCATGGTTACCCGGCAGCCAGCGCGCTGGCGCGCCGAGCGTCGACGTGAGCTCGCGAAAGGCCGCGTAGGATTCGACGCTGGCATCCTGGGAAAGATCGCCCGTGCACAGCAGCAGGTCGATGCGCGGTTGTTCGCGGCGAACCTGGCCGACCACGTGCCCAAGGCTTGCGCGGGTATTGAGGCCCAGCAAGGTGCCCGCCGGGTCGGCGAACAGATGGGCATCGGTCAGTTGCACCACATGGACAGGTGACGGGGGTGAAAGTGGTTGCGGCAACGGCCGTCTCCTCGAACGGATTCAGCACGGATTATGGCGGCGGATCGCTTTCGAGCAAATACTCGAAACCGACGCGCATCACATTTCAGCGCACGGCTTCCAGTTCGTGGCCGCAGGCCAGGCAGTGGCTCAGCCATTCACCGAGAAACAGATTGAGCTGGGCCTTCTCGTCCGGCTGGTGCATCGCCGTGTTGGGATAGGGGTAGATACTGCGCAGGCGACGCGCATGCTCGGCACTGACCACCTCGGCCATGCGCGCGTCATGGTAGACCTGCACCTCCAGCTCGGGCACCGGCAGCCAGGGCAGGCTGTGCTCCTGGCGCACCTTGAGCGTGGTGGTGTAGGGGCAGGCCAATAGCACTTCAAGCACCAGCACACCGAGCATCTGGTCGCCCTGGGTCATGCCGATACGACGCGAGCTCTGCGTGGTGCGCATGTCGGGCAACAGGCGCATCAGGCGGGCATAGTTGGCCTCGCAGGCCGATTGCAGCCCGACCAGGTCGACTCGATAGCGCTCGCGCAGCAGGTTCACTTCCACATACCTCGTACTTCGTCTCGGTTCAGCGCCAGCCATTGCAACCCGATGATCGTGGCGGCGTTGCAGATACGCCCATCGCGTACGGCCTGCAGGGCATCCTCGAACGACCACACGCGCACGCGAATGTCTTCGCTTTCCTCTTCCAGGCCATGCAGGCCACCGGCACCCTCGCTAACGCAACGGCCCAGGAACAGGTGGACATACTCGTCGCTGCCGCCCGGTGACGGGAAGAACCTGGTCATCGGCCACAGCGCCGAGAAGGCCAGGCCCGCTTCTTCCTCGGCTTCGCGGTGGGCAACCTCCTCGGGCTGCTCGTCCTTGTCGATCAGCCCGGCGACCATCTCGATCAGCCAGGGGTTGGCCACCTTGCCCATGGCGCCGACACGAAACTGCTCGATCAGCACCACTTCGTCGCGCTGTGGATCGTAGGGCAGCACGCAGACCGCGTCATGGCGCACGAACAGTTCACGGGTGAACTCGCGGCTCATGCCCCCGGCGAACAGCTCGTGGCGCAGGTGTAGCTTGTCGAGCTTGTAGAAGCCCTTGAACAGCGACTCCCGCCGAACGATCTCGACCTGGGTAGGCACTGTATTGTGCGTGTCCGTCATGCAAACTCCTCATGCCTCGTTTACCGCATCGCGCAATCCTACTCTGCGCACGGCCCGGTTTCATCCCTTTCCGTCGACCGTTCGGGCAGCCGGGACAGGCGTGTCACTCTCTGTTAGCTTAGTGGCGAACTGAAGGCCGCGCAGGCGGTCCAAGGCCGATCATCACCGTTGTGAAAGAGGCAACATGACGCTTGTCAAACTGACTTCCGTGGCCGTCCTGGCACTGGCGCTCGGCGCCTGCCAGAGCCTGTTCACGCCCAACTACCGGGCCCCGCTCGAGGTAAAGCGCGAGGCCTGGGAGCACGTCAAACCCGGCTGCAGCGAAAGCGACTGCCCGCTGGTCAACATTGACGTCGTGCACTTCCCAGCCCTGCCCAAACTTGACGACATTGTCGAGAAACGCCTGCTGATGCTGACCGAGGACAACCAGCGCGGCACCCCGCCAGCCTCGCTGCAAGCCTATGAGCAGCAGTACCTCGCTCGCGCCGACAAGCGCAACAGCACCTATCTGCAGGCCAAGGTACGCGAGCAGCATGACGGGCTGGTGATCGTCGAGCTGTCCAGCTACCTCGACAGCGGCGGTGCCCACGGCATGCCTGGGCGCGGCTTCATCAACTATTCACGCAAGCTGGACAAGGTACTGACCCTGGACGACATGCTGGTGCCCGGCCAGGAGGCGACCTTCTGGAAGACCGCCGAGGAGTCCCACCGCGCCTGGCTGATCAGCACCGGCATGGACAAGGACCCCGAGTTCGTCAAGACCTGGCCGTTCAAGCAGTCCCCGCACATCGCCCTGACCTACGGCGCGGTGGTGATCAAGTACGAGGTCTACTCCATCGCGCCCTACTCCATGGGCCACGTCGAGCTGAAGATCCCCTACCCGCGCCTCAATGGCGTGATCAAGCCCGAGCTGTTTCCCGGCCGCGGCTGAGCGATAGCAGCAAATGCAGTACCCCTGCCAGCAACAGTGCCGGCAGGGTCGCCCCCAGCTCCGGCGCCTGGCTGGCCATCAGGTGATAGGCCGCCACTCCCGCGCCCCAGGCCAGCAGCGCCTGCCAGTGCAAACCCTCGACCATCGCCGGCAGGCGACGGCGGCGAAGCACAAAGTGATCCACCAGCACCACGCCGAACAAGGGCGCGAACACCGAGCCGATCAGCAACAGGAAGTTCTGGTACTGGCCCAGCGGCGCCAGCAAGGCGATCAGCGTGCACAGCACGCCAATCGCCAGGGCCAGGTGCTCGACCTTCATTTTCACCAGCAGGCCGGTGGACACCGCCGCCGAGTGGATATCGGCAAAGGCGTTCTCCGTCTCGTCCAGCAGGATCAGCAGCAGCGGGATCCCCAGCCCGGCGCCGGCCAGTGCCAACAGCAGGGCATTCACCTCGCCGCTGGGCGCGAACGCCAAGGTGTAGGCCACGCCCAGACTCATGAGCCAGGCATTGCCGATGAAGAAGCCCAGCGCGGTACCTCCGAACACGCGGATGGCGCGCTGGCCAAAGCGTGAATAGTCGGCGATCAGCGGCAGCCAAGACAGCGGCATGGCGATCACGATGTCGAAACCCAGGGCCAGGGACAACGAACCATCCCCAGGGCGTCGCCACAGATCGGCCAGGTCGGCCTTGGCGAACAGGTTCCAGGTCAACCACGCGCAGGCGCCCAGCAGCAGCCAGATCCCCCACTTGCGCAAGACCTTGCGCACGAACGCCAGCGGCCCGCTGACCGCCAGCAGAGTGGCCAGGGCGCCAAAGCACAAGGTCCACAGCAGCGGGCTGCTCCAGCCGCTGCCCTCGCCGAACGCGCGTGCGCCCAGCAGGCTGGCGGCATCACGCATGACGATGATCTCGAACGAACCCCAGCCCACCAGTTGCAGCAGGTTGAGCAAGGCCGGCAGGCGCGCGCCATGGCTACCGAGCGTGAGGCGCAAGGTCGCCATGGCCGACAGGCCGGTATCGCTACCGATCACCCCCACCGCCGCCAGCAGCAATACCCCTACCGCCGTGCCCAGGGTGATCGCCAGGATCGAGCCCGCCAGACCCAGCCCCGGCGCCAGCAGGCCGCCGACCTGCAGGACCATCAGGCCGATGCCAAGGGAAAACCACAGCGAGAACAGGTCGCGGGCGCCGAACTGGCGATGGTGGGAGGGTACCGGGTGGTCGGGAGAGAAGTGGCTGGGAGTGGTCATGCTCGGGCGCTCGACGGAAGAGTTGGGGTGAACCCATCGCTGGCAAGCCAGCTCCCACAGGGGCCGCATCACAGTCTCTGTGGGAGCTGGCTTGCCAGCGATGCGGTGCGCATCGCGCACCGCCTGGGTCTGCTACTCAGACTTTCTGGTACAACTGGCTGCCTTCCTGGCGGAACCGCTCGGCCTGCTCGCGCATGCCCTGTTCGACTGTCACGTCCACGGTCTCGATCTTGGCCGCGTACTCACGCACTTCCTGGGTGATCTTCATCGAGCAGAACTTCGGCCCGCACATCGAGCAGAAGTGCGCGACCTTGGCCGACTCCTTGGGCAGCGTCTCGTCGTGGAACGCACGGGCGGTGTCCGGGTCCAGGCCGAGGTTGAACTGGTCTTCCCAACGGAACTCGAAGCGCGCCTTGGACAGCGCGTTGTCACGGATCTGCGCGCCCGGGTGGCCCTTGGCAAGGTCGGCGGCATGGGCGGCGATCTTGTAGGTGATGATCCCGGTCTTGACGTCGTCCTTGTTCGGCAGGCCCAGGTGCTCCTTGGGCGTGACGTAGCAGAGCATGGCGCAGCCGAACCAGCCGATCATCGCCGCGCCGATGCCGGAGGTGATGTGGTCGTAGCCCGGAGCGATATCGGTGGTCAGCGGGCCTAGAGTGTAGAACGGCGCCTCGTCGCAGCATTCGAGCTGCTTGTCCATGTTCTCCTTGATCAACTGCATAGGCACATGGCCGGGGCCTTCGATCATGCACTGCACGTCGTGCTTCCAGGCGATCTTGGTCAGCTCGCCAAGGGTTTCCAGCTCACCGAACTGCGCGGCGTCGTTGGCGTCGGCGATCGAGCCCGGACGCAGGCCGTCGCCCAGCGAGAAGCTGACGTCATAGGCCTTCATGATTTCGCAGATCTCGTCGAAGTGCGTGTACAGGAAGTTTTCCTTGTGGTGCGCCAGGCACCACTTGGCCATGATCGAGCCGCCACGGCTGACGATGCCGGTGACGCGCTTGGCGGTCAGCGGCACATAGCGCAGCAAGACGCCGGCATGGATGGTGAAGTAGTCCACACCCTGCTCGGCCTGTTCGATCAGGGTGTCGCGGAACAGCTCCCAGGTCAGGTCTTCGGCAACGCCGTTGACCTTTTCCAGGGCCTGGTAGATCGGCACGGTACCGATCGGCACCGGCGAGTTGCGGATGATCCACTCGCGGGTCTCATGGATGTGCTTGCCGGTGGACAGGTCCATGACCGTGTCCGAACCCCAGCGGATGCCCCAGGTCAGCTTGGCCACTTCTTCCTCGATGGAGGAACCCAGGGCGCTGTTGCCGATGTTGCCGTTGATCTTCACCAGGAAGTTGCGGCCGATGATCATCGGCTCCAGCTCGGTGTGGTTGATGTTGGCCGGGATGATCGCACGACCGCGGGCGATCTCCTCGCGAACGAACTCGGGGGTGATCTCTTTCGGGATATTTGCACCGAAGCTGTGCCCCGCGTGCTGTTGGCTGAGCAGGCCGGCGGCGCGAGCTTCCTGCAGTTTCATGTTCTCACGGATGGCGACGTATTCCATCTCGGCGGTGATGATGCCCTGACGCGCGTAGTGCATCTGCGAAACGTTGGCGCCAGCCTTGGCCCGGCGCGGGTTGCGCACGTGGGCGAAGCGCAGCTTGGCCAGCTCAGCGTCGTTCAGGCGCTGCTGGCCGAAGTTCGAGCTCAGGCCTTCGAGGCGCTCGGTATCGCCACGGGCGTCGATCCAGGCCGAGCGCACATCGCCCAGGCCCTTGCGCACGTCGATGATGACGTTAGGGTCGGTGTACGGGCCGGAAGTGTCATACACCAGCACCGGGGCGTTTTTTTCGCCGCCGAAGTCGGTGGGGGTGTCATGCAGGCTGATCTCGCGCATGGGCACACGGATGTCGGGGCGCGAACCTTCGACATAGACCTTGCGCGAATTGGGCAGCGGTTGCACGGACTGTTGGTCGACTTGGGCCGACTCGCTCAGACTGATCGTTTTTTCTTGTTTGCTCATCACAGGCTCTCCAGACAGCTTCCTAGCGGGCGGAATGTCGGGGTGAACCTGAAAGGCGCGGACGCACCCGTGTTGACGGGTGCAGTGCCGGACAAGGGGTGCCGTGGGCTGCAAGCAGCTGTGGCGATCCCGGACCTGGCACAAGAGGCTCCCGGGACATGAGAGCAATCTTGTTCCCTACGCAGGCGCTAACCTGATCAGGTTCAACGGGATCCGCAACTTTGCGATCTCAGCCTTTGCATCAAGGCACCCCGACAAGAACCTGCGCAGTCTAGACTGGAGTGGTTGGCAAAGCCAAGCGGGTAAATCCCTGGCGTGATAAATGGCACACGTGACGGATTGTTGAGGGCGGCGCGCGGCACTACACTGGCGTGCTCGGTACCCGACAGTACAGTAAATACATCTTGATCAAGGATTGCCCTATGCTGCGCAAACTCTCACTGGCGATTGCCGTGTCTTGTGCGTCCAACGGAGTGGCCTGGGCAGTAGATACGCCCACGACGGTGAAGACCGACCTGGTCAGCGTTTACCAGGAAGCGGTGGACAACAATGCCGACCTGGCCGCCGCCCGCGCCGACTACGGCGCCCGCCGCGAGGTGGTGCCCCAGGCCCGCGCCGGCTTGCTGCCCAACCTTTCGGCTGGCGCCGAGATGATGAATACCCGCACCAAGCTCGACGAGCCGTCGATCACCTCCAACCGTAGCGGCAATGCCTGGAGCGCCACCCTGGCGCAGCCGATCTTCCGCGCCGACCGCTGGTTCCAGCTGCAGGCTGCCGAAGCGGTCAACGAGCAGGCCGCGCTGGAACTGTCGGCCACCGAGCAGAACCTGATCCTGCAGAGCGCCGAGAACTACTTCGCGGTGTTGCGCGCCCAGGACAACCTGGCCTCGACCAAGGCCGAAGAGGCGGCCTTCAAGCGCCAGCTCGACCAGTCCAACGAACGCTTCGATGTCGGCCTTTCGGACAAGACCGATGTGCTCCAGTCCCAGGCCAGCTACGACACGGCCCGGGCCAACCGGATCATCGCCGAGCGCCAGGTGCAGGATGCCTTCGAGGCCCTGATCACCCTGACCAACCGCCAATACAGTGCGATCCAGGGCGTGGTCCACACCCTGCCCGTGCAGGTGCCGACGCCCAATGACGCCAAGGCCTGGGTCGAGACCGCCGGGCGGCAGAACCTCAACCTGCAGGCCACCAACCATGCCGTGGCGGCCGCCGAAGAGACCGTGCGCCAGCGCAAGGCCGGCCATGCGCCAACCCTGGATGCCGTGGCCAAGTACCAGAAGGGCGACAACGACAACCTCGGGTTCACCAACCCTTCGCAGAACGGCGTGCGCTACGGCGGCGACGTGGAGCAGACCAGCGTCGGCCTGCAACTGAACATTCCGATCTACAGCGGCGGGTTGACCAGCTCCCAGGTACGCGAGGCCTATGCGCGCCTGACCCAGAGCGAGCAGCAACGCGAAAGCCTGCGCCGACAAGTGGTGGAGAACACCCGTAACCTGCACCGCGCGGTGAACACCGACGTGGAACAGGTCCAGGCGCGCAAGCAGTCGATCATCTCCAACCAGAGCGCCCTGGAAGCCACCGAGATCGGCTACCAGGTCGGCACCCGCAACATCGTCGACGTGCTCGACGCGCAGCGCCAGCTGTACACCTCGGTGCGCGACTACAACAACAGCCGCTACGACTACATCCTCGACAACCTGCGTCTCAAGCAGGCGGCCGGCACCCTGAGCCCGCAGGACCTGCAGGACCTGGGACGGTACCTGAAGGCCGACTACAACCCGGACAAGGATTTCCTGCCACCGGACCTGGCAGCAGCGGCGGCGAAAAACTTCGAACGCCGGCCTTGAAGGCAACACACTACCTGTAGGGCGGGCTTCGTGGGGGCAAGCTCGCTCCCACAACAACCGCGCCTACAGGTTCATCATCAACTCAGAAGCCGCGCCAGCCCATCGAGCAACCGCTGCAACGCCCCCTGATTGGCCTGCATCACCGCCCTGCCCGCCTCGCCCATGCGCCGCGCATCCTGCGGCAGCTCGACCAAGCGACGCACCGCCGCGGCCAGGCCCTCGGCATCGTCCACCTGCTGCAACGCCCCCGCCTCGCGCAGCATCGCGCTGATTTCGAGGAAGTTGAACACATGCGGCCCCATGAGCACCGGCAGCGCCAGCGCCGCCGGCTCCAACGGGTTGTGCCCGCCCGTGGGGACCAGGCTGCCACCGACGAAGGCGATATCGGCCAGGGCGTACAGGAACAGCAATTCACCCATGGTGTCGCCGAGCAACACCTGGGTCTGCGCCGTCACGGCATCGCCTGTCGAACGACGCACCGTGGAGAACTGGCCGCCGCACAGTTCATGTACCGCCGCGAAACGCTCGGGATGGCGCGGCACCAACACCAACAGTGCATCGCTGTGCACGCTCAGCAGTTGCCGGTGGGCTTCGAGGATCAACCCATCCTCACCATCGTGGGTACTGGCGGCGATCCATACCGGGCGCTGACTGGCCCCCCACTGCTCGCGCAACTGCCGGGCGCGAGGCATCAACTGGCCGTCGACCTTCAGGTCGAACTTGATTGAGCCGGTCACCTGCACGCACGCCTGGCGCGCACCGAGCGAGCGGAAACGCTCGGCCTCGGTTTCGGTCTGTACCGCAATCAGGCTCATCTCCTCGAGCATCGGCCGGGTCAGACCAGCGAAGCGCGCATAGCCTCGGGCCGAGCGTTCGGACAGCCGCGCATTGGCCAACGCCACCGGAATACCGCGCCTGGCGCACTGATGGATATGGTTGGGCCACAGCTCGGTTTCCATGATGATGCCCAGGCGCGGACACACATGGTCGAGAAAACGCCCCGCCGCCCATGGCAGGTCGTACGGCAGGTAACAGTGCTGCACCCGTGGCTCGCCGTCGAACATCGCACGGATACGCTCGGAGCCGGTCGGGGTCATGCAGGTCAGCGTGATCGGCAGGTCCGGATACTGCTTGAGCAGCGCCCGGACCAATGGCGCGGCGGCGATGCTCTCGCCCACCGAAACCGCATGCACCCAGATACCGCCCTGGCGCATGGGTCGCAGGCCACAAGCGAAGCGCTCGGCGATACGCGCACGGTAGGCCGGCGCCTTGCGCCCGCGCAGGAACAGGCGCAGCGCGACCAGCGGCAGGCCCAGATGGAAAAGCAGGGTATAGAGGGTTCTGTTCATGGCGGCGGAGTTTACTAGGAACTGGATGAAAAGGCCTGTCAGCCAATGGCCCGCAGGTGCACGGCGAAGCGCTCGGCCAGCCACTGCGCCGCAGGGCCCAAGGGCTCGTCGCGGCGCCAGGCCAGCTCCGCCACCAGCGCCGGCGGGCGCCATTCGCTGTCCAGCTCGACCATCTGCGCCTGGTAAGTGGGGTACTGCACCACATGACGCGGCAGCCAGGCCCAGCCCAGGCCGCGCATCAGCAATTCGGCCATGGCATAGAAGCTGTCGGCACGCCAGACCTGTGGACTGATCGCCTCGCCGCCGGGGTAGCCGCTCTGCTGCGGCGTGATCAGCAGCTGGCGATGGCGGGCCAACTGCTGGCGGCTGACCTTGGCCAGGTTCGCCAAGGGATGGTCGATGGCGCATACCGTGACCATCTCGACGCTGCCCAGGGCCCTTCTCTCCAGCGAGGCGGGAATGCTTTCGTGGTGGAAGAACAACCCCAGGTCGGCGCGCCGCTCCACCAGCTTGCGCGCCACATCGCCCTGGGCACCGCTGGCCAGCTGCACCTCCAGGTAGGGATAGCGCGCCGCCAACTCGTCGAGGCTGTCGATCACCGGCTGATAGGGCATGGCTTCGTCTTGGGCCACCCGCAGCAGCGCTTCCTGGCCACGCATCAGCGCAAGTGCCCGACCGTCCAGACGCTCGCACTGGCGCAACAGCTCGCGGGCGTCCTCCAGCAGCGCGGTGCCGCTTTCGGTAAGGCGTGGCTGGCGGCCGCTGCTGCGCTCGAACAGCGTCACGCCCAGGTCCGTCTCGAGCAGGGCGATGGCGTTGCTCACCGCCGACTGCGCCTTGTGCTGCTCACGGGCCACTGCGGAAAACGAACGCAGCTCCGCCGCCCGCACGAAAAGACGCAACTGTTCCAGGTTCCAGTGCTCGGTCATCATTCAACCTATCTCCATATCAGATAGGTAATGACTTTACCGCATCCTTGGATCCTCTAGAATGCCCATCCAGTACCGGAGGACCCGCACCATGAACGCCTACACCTATCTCGCCATCGCCATCTGTGCCGAAGTCATCGCCACTGCTTCCATGAAAGCGGTCAAGGGGCTGAGCACGCCTCTGCCGCTGCTGCTGATGGTGTGCGGCTACGGCGTGGCGTTCTGGATGCTCACCCTGGTGGTGCGCAGCATTCCGGTGGGGATTGCCTATGCAATCTGGTCGGGGCTGGGGATCGTCCTGATCAGCGTCGCCGCGCTGGTTATCTATGGACAGAAGCTGGATGTGCCGGCGATGCTGGGCATGGCCATGATCGTCGGCGGGGTGGTGGTGATCCAGGTGTTTTCCAATACCGCAGGGCACTGAGCCTGAGCCCATGGGGCCGCTGCGCGGCCCTATCGCCGGCAAGCCGGCTCCCACAGGGGTCAGCACGACGCCACAGCCTGTATACTGCGCACCTGTCCCAGTTTTCGAGGTGCCCGCATGCCATCCGCCATTACCACTGACGTGCTGATCGTCGGCGCCGGGGTCGCAGGCCTCTGGCTCAATGCCCGGCTGCGCCGCCTGGGCTACTCGACGGTACTGGTGGAACGCGCCAGCCTCGGTGGCGAGCAGACCATCAAGTCGCAGGGCATCATCCACGGCGGCACCAAGTACGCCCTGCACGGGGCGCTGACCGGCGCCTCCGAGGCCATCGCCGACATGCCGCGGCGCTGGCGCGAAGCGCTGGCCGGCAACGGCGAGCTGAACCTGAGCGCCACCCGCCTGCTGTCCGAGGCCCATTACCTCTGGTCCCCCGGCACCCTGGCCGGCAACCTCACCAGTTTCTTCGCCAGCAAGGCCGTGCGCGGCCGGGTCGACCAGGTCAAGGGCGAGCAACTGCCGCCGGCCCTGCAGGATCGTGCGTTCAAGGGCAAGGTCTACCGCCTGGCCGAACTGGTCATCGACGTACCCAGCTTGCTGGCCAACCTCGCGCAATTGGCGGGTGACAGCTTGCTGGCCGGCGAGCGAATCGAACCACTGCGCGACGGTGAAGAGCTGGCCGGCCTGGTGGTCGATGGCCGCGAGATCCGCGCCCAGCGCATCGTCCTCAGCGCCGGCGGAGGCACCGCAGACCTGCTGCACGCTCTGGGGCTGGACCAACCAGCCATGCAACGCCGACCGCTGCACATGGTCCTGGCCAAGGGGCCCAACCTCAAGCCCCTGTATGCCCACTGCCTGGGCGGTGGCCCCAAGCCACGCATCACCGTGACCACCCATCCGGCCGCCGATGGCCAATGGGTGTGGTACCTGGGTGGCGATATCGCCGAGGCCGACGGTGTTGCCCGTGAGCCCGCCGCACAAATCGCCGCGGCGCAGAAGGAAATCGCCAGCCTGTTGCCTTGGGTCGACCAAAGCCTGGTGCGC
This sequence comes from Pseudomonas sp. PONIH3, assembly GCF_002934345.1. NCBI lineage: Bacteria > Pseudomonadati > Pseudomonadota > Gammaproteobacteria > Pseudomonadales > Pseudomonadaceae > Pseudomonas > Pseudomonas sp. PONIH3. Next base: position 4,408,721 of record NZ_CP026386.1, on the reverse strand, counting down.
TGGGCCACCCTGCGCGTCGATCGCGCCGAGCCCGCGCAATCGGGCCTGGTACGCCCGGACAACGCCTTCCTTGCCGACCAGCAGCGCCTGCTGGTCGGCTGGCCGACCAAGCTGGCCCTGGCGCCGGACTTTGCCGATCGCGTGCTGGCCAGCTTCGAGCGCGACGGCGTGCGCGCGACGAGCCAGCCTGATCTTGCCGACCTGCCGCGCCCGCCGCTGGCGCTGCCAGCCTGGGAGCAACTGCTGCCATGAGCCTGCCGACCCTGCACGATCACCACCGTCCCTTGGGCAGCACCGGCCTGCGGGTATCGCCACTGGGCCTGGGCACGGTCAAGTTGGGCCGCGACCAAGGCGTCAAGTACCCCAATGGTTTCACCATTCCCGATGACCAGGCCGCGCATCTCTTGCTCGCGCAAGCCCGCGAGCTGGGCATCAACCTGATCGACACCGCCCCGGCCTATGGCCGCAGCGAGGAGCGGCTCGGCCCGTTGCTGCGCGGCCAGCGCGACCAATGGGTCATCGTCAGCAAGGTCGGTGAGGAGTTCGAGGACGGCCAGTCGCATTTCGATTTCAGCGCCGCCCACACCCGTCGCTCGGTGGAGCGCAGCCTCAAGCGCCTGGAAACCGACCGTATCGAGCTGGTACTGGTGCATTCCGATGGCAACGACCTGGCGATTCTCGAGCAGGAGGGGGTGTACGAAACCCTCGCCGCGCTCAAGCGCGAAGGCAAGATCCTCGGCTACGGATTCTCCGGCAAGACTGCCGCGGGAGGCCTGAAGGCCTTGGAACAAGGTGATTGCGCCATGGTCACCTACAACCTCAACGAGCAGGCGGAGCGGCCCGTGCTCGACTACGCTGCCGAACACGGCAAGGCCATCCTGGTGAAAAAGGCCCTGGCCAGCGGCCATATCTGCCTGGCGCCGGGGGTCGACCCGGTGCAAGCCAGTTTCGAGTTGCTGTTCGCCCACCCCGGCGTGTGCAGTGCCATCGTCGGCACCATCAACCCGGTACACCTGGCCCACAACGTGGCCACCGTCGCCCGCATCCTGGGCCGGCCCTGAGCCGCCCAGACGGGGGCCCAACGCAAGGAGGAGCCTCGTGCCGCGTACGCTGATCCGCAAGAATCCGAGCAACTTCAAGACCCTGCCGCTGCACGTCGAAGCCACGCCCGATGGCCTGACCTACCAGAGCATCGGCATGCCGCTGAACTTCGCCCAGACCCTGCAGCGACGCAAGGCCATCCAGGTCGCCAACCCCGAACACTTCGTGGCGGAGCTGGCCAACCTTGGCGTGTCAGTGCGCCTCACCCTGAACTGGCAAGGCCGCGACTACTGGGTGCTGGTGCGCCAACGCCGACAGGACCGTGGCGATGTGGTGCTCAAGCTGATTTCCGGCTATGTCCCGGCCCACGAGCTGAACCTGCCGCTGCACACGGCGATCCAGGAAGTGGCCGAGGAGTGCCTGCTGGAAACCCCCGAGGGCTGGCTTGGCGGGCGCTTCAACGACACCTGGCTGCCGGCGCCTTATGCCGCCGCCCTGCACTATCGCGAGGCGCTGCCGTTCGTGCTCTCGCCCGAGTCTGGTGCCGCCCGCCCGGTGCACTCCGCCAGGCTGACGCTAATGGAGCGGCCACGGGCCTACGTGCACCTGCCTACCGCATCGTTACAGCTGATCTACGACCTGCGACTGCAAGTGCCCAGGGAGGCCAAGTCACTGAGCCTGTTCCATGTCGACGAGCGGCTCGAAGGCGACCAACTGGTGGCTCGGCTTGACCGCAAGCGCCCAGACCTTTACCTGATGCCGTTGAAAGATGGCTGCCCCGTGGCCGAGCTGTTCACCCTTAGAAAGGACGAGTTGCTGCCGGCAAGCACGCGCGGCCTATGGTTGGCCGAGAGCTTTGCGCAGCAGGAGGGCTGGGTGGTGCGCGAAGAGCGGGTCCGCTGGAAGGATTGGTTGAAGCAACAAGGCCTGGCCGAGCACAAGCGCGAACCGGCCTCGCACTTTGAGCGCTTCAGTAACAAGGCTCGGGCGTTGTTGGAGCGGGCCCGGGACACACTGCACAAATGAACACGGGACAAGCCCGCCCCCACCTATCATGGCAGCGGGCTTGTCCCGCGCAAGCACTGTCTCAGTGCTTGCGGATCTTCTCGACGATCGCCGTGGTCGAGCTGTTCTCCACCAGGCCGAGCACCTTCACCGTGCCACCATAGGCCTTGACGATGTCGGCGCCGACAACCTGGTCGATACCGTAGTCGCCGCCCTTGACCAGCACATCTGGCTTGACCTGGCGCAACAGGTTCTCGGGAGTATCCTCGGGGAAGCTGATAACCCAGTCCACCGCACCGAGCCCGGCGAGTACGGCCATGCGTCGATCGACGCTGTTGATCGGACGACCCGGGCCTTTCAGGCGGCTGACCGAGGCATCGTCGTTGATGGCGACGATCAGGCGATCACCCTGGGCACGCGCCTGCTCCAGATAGGTCACGTGGCCCGCGTGCAGGATATCGAAACAGCCATTGGTGAAGACGATTTTCTCGTTGTGCGCCCGGGCGTCGTCGATGGCCAGCAGCAACTGCTCCAAGCCCAACACACCGCGCTCGGAGCCTTCCTCGCGTTGGATCGCCCGGCGCAGTTCGGGTGCGCTGATCGCGGCGGTGCCCAGCTTGCCGACCACGATGCCGGCAGCCAGGTTGGCCAGGGCGACCGCGTGCGGCAGGTCTTCGCCCGCGGCAATGGCCGCGGCGAGAGTGGAAATCACCGTATCGCCGGCACCGGTGACATCGAACACCTCACGGGCTCGGGCCGGCAGGTGCAGCGCCGGATGGCCGATGCGCAGCAAGGTCATGCCGTGCTCGCCACGGGTCACCAGCAGCGCGCCCAGGTCCAGCTCTTCGAGCAGCTTCAGCCCCTTGGCAACAAGCTCGGCTTCGTCGGCGCAACGGCCGACGATGGTCTCGAACTCGCTGAGGTTCGGGGTGATCAGGCTGGCGCCGCGGTAGATCGAGAAATCCTTGCCCTTTGGGTCGGCCAGCACCGGGATGCCCTTGCTGCGCGCAGCCTGGATCAACGACTGGTGATTCTTCAGCGCGCCCTTGCCGTAGTCGGACAGCACAAGCACCTTGACCCCTTCGAGCAAGGCATCCACTTCCGCCCCCAGCGATAGCGGGTCGGTGGCGAAGGGCTCTTCGAAATCGATGCGCAGCAACTGCTGGTGGCGGCTCATGACACGCAGCTTGACGATGGTCGGCTGATGGGCGATGCGCTGGAAGATCGAGCGCACGCCGGCGGCCTGCAGGCTGTTGGACAGGCTGTCGGCAGCCTCATCCTGGCCAGTAACACCGACCAACGCGGCCGGGGCCCCGAGCGCGGCGATGTTCAAAGCCACGTTGGCGGCGCCGCCGGGACGGTCCTCGATCTGATCGACCTTGACCACTGGCACCGGCGCTTCAGGCGAGATACGCGAAGTACCGCCATGCCAGTAGCGGTCGAGCATGACATCGCCGACCACCAATACCGGGGCTTGATCGAAACGCGGCATGGACAACTTCATGGGCAACCCATCATTGGAAAAGTGAACAGGGGCAGGATATTAGCACAGGGTTGCGCAGGGCTTTACGGCCAACCGCGGCAATGCTGTATCGATTGACTGGCGGGGCCGCGCGGGCCCCACCCTACGGCCGATCAGGTGATATCGGCCTTTTCCGCTTCGTCCAGGCCCATGGCGTGCAGGCGGGCATAATGGCCATTGGCCTGGAGCAGTTCGGCGTGGGTGCCACGCTCCACCAGACGGCCTTGATCCATTACCAGAATCAGGTCGGCTTTCTCGATGGTCGACAGGCGGTGGGCGATCACCAGGGTGGTGCGACCTTCCATCACGTGGTCCAGCGCCGCCTGGATGTGACGCTCGGACTCGGTATCCAGGGCCGAGGTCGCCTCGTCGAGAATCAGCAGTGGCGCGTTTTTCAGCAACGCCCGCGCAATCGCCAGACGCTGGCGCTGGCCTCCGGAGAGCAGCACGCCGTTCTCGCCGACCTCGGTATCAAAGCCCTTGGGCAACTGGTCGACGAACTCCTTGGCGTAGGCATCGGCGGCGGCGGCCTCGATATCCGCCCGGGGGGCGCCGGCCAGGTCACCGTAGGCGATGTTGTTGGCCACCGTGTCGTTGAACAGGGTGACGTGCTGGGTCACCTGGGACACATGGCGACGCAGGTTGCGCAGGCGGTACTGTTCGATTTCCACGCCGTCGAGCAGGATCTGCCCTTCCGTGTGGTGATAGAACCGCGGAATCAGCGCCGCCAGCGTCGACTTGCCGCTGCCGGACCGCCCGACCAGGGCGATCATCTGCCCAGGCTCGGCGGTGAAGCTGATGTCGCTGAGCACCTGACGCTCGGTGCCGGGGTAGGTGAAGCTGAGGTTGCGCACTTCGAGGCGCCCGTCGACCCGCTCCTTCTCGACGGTGCCGGCATCGACCTCCGGCTTCTCGTCCAACTGCTCGAAGATGCTTTCGGCACCGGCAAGGCCCTTCTGAATGGTCGAGCTGACTTCCGAGAGCTGGCGAATTGGCTTGGGCAGCAACCCAGCCGCCGTGATGTAGGCCACCAGATCACCGGCCGACGCCTCGCCGCGCAGGAACAGCACCAGGAACATCAGCGTGGCCATGGCGGTGTAGATCACCAGTTGCAGCAACGGCGTGTACAGCGCGCCGGTCTTGGTCATGCGCAGCTGCTTGTCGGTGTTGCTCTGGCTGGCGGCGTTGAAGCGACGCTCTTCGTAGCTTTCGCCACCGAAGCTGCGCACCACGCGATAGCCCTGGATGGTCTCGGAGGCCACATGCGTGACATCGCCCATGGCCACCTGGATCTTCTTGCTCTGCTTGCGGAATTTCTTGCTGGCGGTGCTCACCATTACCGCGATCAGCGGCAGGATCGCCACCATCACCAAGGTCAGTTTCCAGTTCATCCACAGCAAGTAGGCGAACAGGAACACCACTGTCAGGCCTTCACGGATGACCACCTTGATGGCATCGGTGGCCGCGCCGGTAACCATGGTCACGTTGAAGGTGATGCGCGAAATCAGATGCCCGGAGTTGTGGTTGTCGAAGTAGCGGTTGGGCAGCACCAGCAGCTTGTTGAACAACTCGACCCGTAGGTCGTGAACCAGACACAACGACACCTTGGACAGGTAGTAGTTGCCCAGGAACGAGCCCAGGCCCTGCCAGGCGGCGATCAGGATGATCAGCAGCGGCACCGCCTGCAGCAACTGCAGGTCGCGCAGGTAAGGCACGCTGGGGAACAACACGGCCTGGGGGTTGCTCAGGCCGTCGACGAAATACTTGAGGATCCCGGCCAGCATCGGTTGGGTCGATGCGAAGATCACGAAACCGACGATGCTCAGCAGGAAGATGCCAATATAAGGTTTGACGTAGCCCAGCAGGCGCAGGTAGATCTTCAGGCTCGCAGGCGAAGACGATTCGGGAACTGTCATGAGAATCCGTCGGGTCAAAAAGAGTCGGGATTATAACACACGCGGTGTCTCGCACCGCGCGCTGCAGGTAAGATAGGCGGCTGTCCCGAACCCATGGCCCTGGAGGCTAGATGCACGCACTTGACCACGCCCGCTACCTTGCCCTGCGCGAGGGCGCTCATGTCCTCGAAGCCGACGGCACTGGCGACAAGGTCCTGCGCCTGCGCGACGGCACGATGCTCAAGCTGTTCCGGCGCAAGCGCCTGATCACCTCCGCGGCCTGGTATCCCTATGCCCGACGCTTCGCCGACAACTGCGAGGCCCTGGCCGCGCGCGGCATCCCCTGCCCACAGGTCAAGGCGGTGTATCGTATCGCCGAGATCGCCCGCGATGCCGTGCATTACGACCCGCTCCCAGGGCTTACGCTGCGTCAGCTACTGGACCAGCCCGGCGAGCATCCCGAGCTGCGCGACCAGCTCGGGCAGTTCATCGCGACGCTGCATGAGTCAGGCGTGTACTTCCGCTCCGCGCATCTGGGCAACGTGGTACTGACGCCCGAAGGCAAGCTGGGGTTGATCGATGTCGCCGACCTGCGAATGTACCGCAAGCCACTTCGCCGCTCACAACGTCAGCGCAACTTCCGCCACATGCTGCGGTATCGGCAAGATCGGGAATGGTTGCTGGGTGACCGCGACAACCTGTTCATCGAGGCCTACCTGGCCAGCCAGCAGGTCTGCCGTCGCCAGGACCTGGCCAGCGCACTGGCCTGAACGAAGATGGCCGCCGAAGGCGGCCATCGTCATCATCAGCGCAAACGTCGCTGCTGCAACCCACGGCCAAGTACCATGGCTGCTGGCAGCAGGACCAGCGGCCATAGCTCGTCGGGGTTACCAATCAGCTTGCTACCGTCGAAGTTGAGCATGACCAAGGCACAGGCCAGGTACATGCCCCACGGGTCGCGCAAACGCACAGCCTGGACCAGGGTCATGGCGACGATCACCAGGAACAGCACAAGCGAGACGCCGCCGGTATAGAGGCCCAGGGCAACGAAAATGTTGTGCGGATGCTGGATCGGCATGGTTCCGCTCAGCAACTTGTCGGTATGGAACTCGATACCGCAGCCAACCATCCAGCCACAGTTCTCCCATTCACCAACCATCACATGGAACAACTCGCTGCGATAGGAATCGCCACGCTCGAAAAGCGAGTGGAACCAAGCCGCGTCCTTGACCAACCACAGGACCACCACACCGAGTACCGCGAACACGGCGAGCCACGGCCCGGCCACCCGCGGGAAGCGCCACAAGGCCCAGCACGCCCAGACAGCGAACAGGAACACTGCACCGACCATCGCGGTACGTGTCTGCATCACGAAGGTGACAGCCACCACCGACAGCACCACCGCGCAAAAAGCTTCGAACCAGCGACGACGGTGCAGCCAGCCCGGCATGGCCAGCGCCAGGGCACAGAGCAGCCAGATGCTGGTGTAGATGACGTTCTGCATGCGCGCCGGCATCAGGTCGACCCGCTCGCCCAAGACGTGGACGCCCGTCAGGTAGGCATATGCCGCATAGCCGAAGACATACAGACAAATGGCCCAGAACAGCACCCGGGCAAACATCTCGGAGCGCAGGAAACGCTGGTTTGTCAGCCCCGCGACGGTGAAGACGAACAGCGTCACGTAGGCGATGTGCTTGTAGAACTGGCCCTCACCGGCGATTACCGCTGGCACCAGGAACCACAGCAGGAACACCAGCCAGGCCAGCCCAAGTTTGTCGTGTAGCAGCCCGACGCCTCGCTCCTTGATCAGGAACACCAGACCCGGCAACGCGATGAACGCGTAGAAAATGTTGTTCGTCCATTTCGACGAGTCCATCAGCACAAAGCTGGCCAGGAAAGCGATCAACGCCGCAGTGAAATAGCGACGACTCCTGCTGTTGTCTCGGTCAATCCCTTCAAACATCCTTCAACACCCATCCAAGCAATAGTCCGATGACCAGCACACCCAACAAGCGGATGCGATCCATGCGCTTGCGTCGTACCTTCTTGATTTTTTCTTCCGGCATTTCCACATGCTCGCCGAACCCTGTGTGCAGCACCGCGTCGTTTTCCAGGATCAGCGCGTAACGGTCACGCTCGGCGTAGAGCCGCGACAGGCTCTTCTCGCCCGAATGCGCGGCGTACGGCGCATGCGCCTGGTAGTCGGCGAGCCTGCGCAGGCCGGGGTTGAACGAGAACCCCTGCCATTCCGTCTTTTGCGAGCCCAGCTTGTGGAAGGCAATACCCTGCAACACCTGACGCGGCTCCAGGAACACGTAGGGGCTGTGCACCTGCAAGTCATGGTTGAAGCTGCGCAGCCAGACCTGCAAGGCTTGCGGGTCGGCCTCCAGCAGCGCCTGGGACTCCTCGACGAAACCCGGGCGATAGAAAGCCCAGTCATCCTCGCAGTGGAACACCCAGAACGTCTTGATCTGCGAGTAGGCGGCATCCACCGAGCGCAACTGCCCGAGCTTGGGGTTGTTGACGATGAAGGTGGTGTGCTCGCGCCAATGCTCGGGAATGCAACCACGTACCGCTTCGTCACCGGAGTCCTCGGTGATGAACACTTCCCGGATAGGTGCCGTGTTGTAGAGATCGAAACTCTGGAGAGTGCGCTTAAGCAGTTCAAAACGACCACAGCTGGTCACCACCAGTGTGATCTCGCTGTTTTCACTGAAGATCATGGCTTCCTCGATGTGTGTGTGGGAGCTAACGCGACAGGCCGAGGGCCAGCAGCACACGCGTCAGCAGGCCGGGTTTCGCGGCCGGGCGCAGCGGCGCACGCATGGCCTCGGTGATCGCCTGCCCAAGCGCGTGAAAGGTATAACGCTGCTCGGCCAGTTGCTGGCCGTTGCGCGAGATACGCTCGGCCAGGGCCAGGTCGGCACGCAGCTGGGCGAGCTTCTCGCGTAGTTGTTCAAGGTCGCGGTAGAGCACGATGTTGTGCATGTCTACGAAGCCCAGTGCCTGGTTCTCCTCCTCGCCCTGGTCATAGGCGAACAGGACACAACCACAGGCCATGGCTTCGAAGTTCTTGATCATGTACTCGCCCATGCCGACGTCGGCACTGACGAAGAAGCGGATGCGACTGAGAGTCTGGCTGTACTCCTCGCCCGACTTGGTGCGGGTGATCAGCAGGTTCTCTACCGCCGCGATCGACTCGAGCATCTGCTTGCGCCCGGAGTAGGCCACGCTACGCAGACTGCCTACGAATGCCAACTCGATGTCGCGCTCGCGATTCTCGTTGCGCAGCAGCGCCTGGTCGTAGCCCTTGGGTACGAATACCGCATCGAAGCCTTCATCACGTAAGCGACGGGTAACCACCGCACCTGAAGTGATGACCCGTGCCCACGGCAGCTGGCGATAGTACTCGCTGAACTTGCCGGTGTACTTGCACGGGATGTAGTTCTGATAGGCATCGTGCTCGAGGATCACCAGATTCGGGATGGTGCGGATGAAACGCGCCTGGCGGATTTCTTTCTTGAACCGCAGGAAAAACAGGATGCGGTCGTACTGATCGATTTGCACATGGCGATGGAAGTAGCCGCGCAGATCAGCCTGCTCGTCACCGGTGAGCCAACGTATGTCGCACTCACAGTCGGCCGCAATGCCTTCGTAAAGACGGTCCAGGATGGCGCGTTGCTCTTTCTGGACCAGGAACAGGACTTTCACCGTGGCTCTCTCTTGTCGATCACTGTACCGACCCACAGTAATTCGTGGCGCCGTACGGCCTTGCGGAAGAATTCATTGTCACCGAATGCCGGCCAGCGCCGGCCGGCCAGGCAGCGCTGCAGGAAGCGACGAACCCTGCGTTTGAATGGAGCCGCAGGCTGCAGGTCGTGCATCATACCCAAAGCGATGGCCTTTTGCCTCTGCTGCTGCTCGCCAACCCCAAGCACCCAGGGGCGCATGGGCAGGCCCGCATCGAAGAACGGTGGCAAAGGCACCCCGGTACCGGCATCGCCCATCGGCCAGCGATCATTGTCGTGCAGGTGATTGGCGTACAACAGCAAGTTTTGCGGTTGCCAACTCGCCCCTTGCAACGCTTGCTGCAAGGCGTCATGGGCGCACACGTGGTCCGGGTGGGGGTCGAGTGTCGGGTGCGGCATCACGATGGTTGCCGGGCGCGCACGCTCGATGAGCTCGCGCAGGTCCTGGACCATGTTGTGCCAGGTCGGCCGGCCATCGGCATCGCTGCGCAGTGCGACTTCGTTGAAACGGCGGAATGGCCGGGTGTCGGCCAGGTCGGCCTCGCGCGATGCGACAGGTGTCTCGGGCTCGGCCTGCATGGCCGGCAGTTGCATGCAGAAATAACCCAACTGCACGCACTGCTGGGAAGGCACCCCGGCCCAGCGGGGCACGGCGATGCTGTCCCAACTGCGCAACTCGCCCTTGAGCCGTGCCGCCTCTACCAGGTCAAGGCCAAAGGTTTCGCGATAATACGCGTTCTCGATCTCACCTGCGGTCAGGGTCACGATCCAGCTGCTTTTAGCCTGGGCATAAGCGGCGAATGCCGCAAGCTCGGCATCGTCGGCATGGGGTGCGATGACCATCAGCGAGCCGGCCAGGTAGTCGGTGTGACGCAACACCAGCAACTCCATCTCCGGCGCCACGCGGCAGTGCCGGCCACTCAGGCGCAGCCGTCCGGCGCCCAGCGCCTCTGCCTGTCCCCCCAGGTTCAGGTAGCGCACACCGCGGACACCACGCTCGAAGGTCTGGCAATCGGCGACGCCACCTTCGATGCGTACCGCCGGGTCGAGCAGGCGCCCCAACCAACCGGCGCGCAGATTCACCCGCAGCAACAGGGTCTCGTTACCGTCCAGTTGGCAATCTTTCGGCAACGCAAGCACCCCGCCAAGGCCGTGCAGTGCATGACGCTCGCTGGCCTGCAAGTCGTACTGGTAGTCGCTGCCGGGCACGTAGAACAGGTGGTCGGAGAACCAGGCCTCATGGGCCACCCACAACACCAGCGCGAGGACAGGCGGCAACCACCATGCCCACAGCGCCGTCAGCAACAGCGCGACAAGCAACACCAGCAGGATCACCCGCTTGCGCTTGCGATGGCGTTTGAGCAGTTGCTGCTTGTTGGCGCTCATGTTCAGACCTGGAAGACGTTGACGGGGTTGCACCAACGATCCTTGTACTCTCGATCGGCTCGGCCGAAGGAGAACCGCAGCGCCTTGCCGCGGGCATTGGCATCCTCCCAGGCAGCCTGGGTATTGAGGAAGCTCAGTACGCTACCAGGGCTGAAGGCCTTGGTCTCTGGATCGACACCGCCGTTTACATATTCAACGCTGATCCATTGTGGCGCCTCGACGCGATACACCAGCTGGATCGCGATCGGCGCGCCCTCCAGGAACAGCACGGAGCCAATCAACAGTTCGCGCAGGCGCTCGACCACTTCGGCCATGCGGGCCGCGCCGGTAGCCGGGAACCCCCAGCGACGCTGAAACAAGTCACAGTACATCGCCGCGATCTCGGCTGCAGTGAAATCGCCAATCGGTCGCACCTGGCCGCCGGCCTCTTCCAGCAGGCGCAGCTCGCGGCGCTGGTTATAGCGAAACTTCTTCGACAGGTCCTCGTGCGGACGAGACATGGCCAGCTGCTCTGGCTGCGCCTTGAGACCGCTGAAACGGCCCTGGTTCAGTTCGGACAGGTAACGCCCGGCATGGCGCAGCGGCGCGGCGCAGTCATCGGCGGCCGGCAGGATGATCTCGGCGTTGCCCAGGTCGAACAGGCCTTTTTTGCCATGTCGCTTGAGCACGTCCTTGGACAGCGCCAAGTGGCGCCCCCATACCGGCAACGCGGCCTTGAGCTCACCATCCTGTGGAAAACCCAGATAACGCACCGGGATCTGGGCCAGGTCGGCCAGTTGCTCGATCACCAGAGGATGGGTCGCCACACTGCCGCCAAACCGCTGCCAGGTATCGCCGTAGGCGGCCGCGTCGATGACTTGCCAACCGCGTTCGCGCCAGCCTTGGATAAAGTTGAGCATCAGGCCTCCGCGACCAGCGCACGCACCTGCGGCAACTGCCAGAAGGCACCGCGCACTGCCTGGTCGCTGAAACGCTGCTGCAGGCGCTGCAGCATGTGCAAAGCACAGGCCTCGCGCTGCCCGGCGTCCAACCCGGCCATGTGTTTCAGGCCCTGGGCCAGCTGCGCGGCATCGCCCAGCGGGAACAGCACGCCCACACCCTCAACCACTTCCCGGGCGCCGCCACAGGCAGTGGCCAGCAGCGGCACGCCTGCCACCATGGCCTCCAGCAGGACCATGCCGAACGGCTCATGGTCGGAGCTCAGTGCAAATACATCGAAGGCGCGGAAGTAACGGCGGGCGTCCGGCACCTGGCCGAGAAAGTCCACCTGCCCGGCAATGCCCAGCTCAGCGGCCAATGCCCTGAGCTGCGCCTCGAGGCGGCCCTTGCCCAGGATTGCCAGCCGCGCGCCAGCCGGCAGGCAAGGCAAGGCTTCAGCGAAGCCGCGCAACAGCGTGGCCTGGTCCTTGTCCGGGTGCAGGCGACCGACATTGCCCACCACCCAGGCATGCTCATCCAGGCCCAAGGCACGACGCGCCTCGTCACGCGGCACCAAGCTGGCCTGCAATGTCTCGACATCGATGCGGTTGTACAGGGTCTGGATACGCTCGGCCGGCCAACGCCCCAAGCAGCGTCGCATGTCGTCGCGCACCGCATCCGAGACACCGAGCAGGCTCAGGCGTTTACGGAACAGGTTGGCGAACAGGCGACGCCCCTTGCGCTGGTAGTCGCCAAACGCGTGGTGCACGCCGATCACCGGCAGGCCGGTGCCCAGCAGCGCGACATAGATCGGCTTGAAGCGGTGGGCGATGCAGAACGCGAAATTGCGCTGCGCGGCGATCTTGCGCAGCGCGGCGATGGCACCCAGTTTCAGGCCACGCACGGCCTTTGAACTGAATTCCAGGAACAATACCTCGTCCGAGGCGCAGCCAGCCGCGACCTGCGCGTCAGCTGCCCCGGTGAGGAACACGGTGGTGACCTTGTAGCCGCTGCCCTGGAACAGGCTGGCGTATTGACGGGCGCAGTCGAGGAACGGCCCGTCATAGCCATGGCAGAACTGCAGGATCCGCGGTTCAGAGCGGCTGGTCATACGGCGCGGCGCCTTCCTTGACCACCAGGATGTCTTCCATGATCAGGTACTGCAGGTCCGAGCCGAAGAACATGTTCAGGGCGTCGGTCGGCGAGCAGATCATCGGTTCGCCACGGCGGTTGAGCGAGGTGTTCAGCGACACGCCGTTGCCGGTCAGGTCTTCCAGCGCCTTCATCATGTCGTAGTAGCGCGGATTGTACTCGCGCTTGAGCACCTGGGCACGCGAGGTACCGTCCTCGTGGACCACTTCCGGCACGCGGGTCTTCCACTCTTCAGCCACTTCGAAGGTGAAGGTCATGAACGGGGCCGGATGGTCGATCTTGATCATCTGCGGCGCGACGGTGTCGAGCATCGATGGGCAGAAAGGCCTCCAGCGCTCGCGGAACTTGATCTGGTGGTTGATGCGGTCGGCCACGCCCGGCACGCTCGGGCAACCGATGATCGAGCGACCACCCAGTGCGCGCGGGCCAAACTCCATGCGACCCTGGAACCAGGCAACCGGGTTGCCGTCGACCATGATCTTGGCAATCTGCTCGGGCATGTTCTCGAGCTTGCGCCATACCGGTTTGCTCGGGTGACGGGCGCAGGCGGCGATCACGTCTTCGTTGGAGTACGCAGGGCCGAGATAGACGTGCTCCATCTTCTCGACCGGCACGCCACGGGCGTGGGACACATAGGCAGCTGCACCTACCGCAGTACCGGCGTCGCCGGACGCTGGCTGGACGAACAACTCTTTCACGTCATCGCGGGCGATGATCTTCTGGTTCAGTTTGACGTTCAGCGCACAGCCGCCGGCGAAGGCCAGCTTGCCGGTCTCTTTCAGGGCATCGCCCAGGTAGTGGTCGATCATCTGCAGGGCGAGTTTCTCGAACAATGCCTGCATGCTCGCCGCGTAGTGGATATACGGCTCGTCGGCGATATCGCCTTCGCGTTTCGGACCCAACCACTCGATCAGCTTGGGCGAGAAGTAGAAGCCCTTGCCCTTCTCTTTATAGCGGCGCAGGCCAATGACGTTGGCGTACTCGGTGTTGATCACCAGCTCGCCGTTTTCGAAGCTGGCCAGGCGCGAGAAGTCATATTTGCTGGCATCGCCATACGGCGCCATGCCCATGACCTTGAACTCGCCATCGAGCATCTCGAAGCCGAGGAACTCGGTGATCGCGCCATACAGGCCACCCAGGGAATCCGGGTCGAAGAATTCCTTGATCTTGTGGATCTTGCCGTTTTCGCCATAGCCGAAGAAGGTAGTGGCGTACTCGCCCTTGCCGTCGATGCCGAGGATCGCGGTCTTCTCTTTGAAGCCCGAGCAGTGGTAGGCGCTGGAGGCGTGGGCCAGGTGGTGCTCGACCGGTTCGATCTTGATCTTCTTCGGATCGAAGCCCAACTGCTCCAGGCACCAGACGATCTTCTTGCGGTAGCGCTTGTAACGGCGGTTGCCCATCAGCAGCGCGTCGAGGGCGCGGTCCGGGGCGTACCAGTAGCGCTTGGCGTAGTGCCAGCGAGCCTTGCCGAACAGGCTGATCGGGGCGAAAGGAATGGCCACCACGTCGACGTCCGACGGCTTGATGCCGGCCTGCTCCAGGCAGAACTTCGCCGACTCGTAGGGCATGCGGTTCTTCGCATGCTTGTCACGCACGAAGCGCTCTTCTTCGGCGGCGGCAATCAGCTTGCCGTCGATGTACAGGGCCGCGGAAGGGTCATGGCTAAGGGCGCCGGACAGGCCAAGAATCGTCAGTGCCAAGGGGTTAGCCTCTCAAATCGGTATGAAGTGCGCCACCGGCCATTCAGGCGGATGGCGGCTAAAGGGCGGGATTATAACGCAAAGATCGCCTGACGCGATGCATGGACGTGGCAGCGCGCTTGCCCCGCGATGGCGCTGGATTTGCTGACGCCATCGCCGGGCAAGTCAGGCCGCCGCATCGCCGCTCCCACGGTGCTTGCGACGCCTGTTTATTCGGCGATCAGCCAGTCCATGCGGAAGCTGCCGGCGGTCTGCGCCAGTTCCTTGGCCAACCACGGCAGCAGCTCCTTGAGCTCATCTTCCAGGCCCCACGGTGGGTTGGCGATGGCCAGGCCCGAGCCGTTCAGGCCCTGCGGGCTGTCCTGGTGATGCACATACAGTTCCACGCGCAGCAGCTTGGGCGCACCGGTGCTGGTGAGGTCCTGGTAGAAGCGGGTCAGCGAGCGCTGGTCCTTGATCGGGTACCAGATGGCCGCGACGGTCTGGCGCATGCGGCCGATCGCCTCCTTCATCGCCACGGTGCAGCGCTTGAGCTCGTCGGCCTGCTCGAACGGCGGGTCGATCAACATGATCGCGCGTTTTTCCTGCACCGGCAGCAGAGCCCGCGGGATGTGCCAGCCCTCGCCCAGGTGCACGGTGACTCGCGGGTCCTTTTTCATGTTCTCTTTGAGCAGCACGCCGTCTTCAGGATGCTTTTCGTTGAGCTGCGCACGGTCCTGTTCACGCATCAAACGCCGGGCCAGTTCGGGGGAGCCCGGGTAGTAGCGCAGCTCGCCGTTCTTGTTCAGGCGCTTGATAACGCCCAGATAGTCAGCGGTAACGGCGGGCAGGTCATCGCGATTCCACAGGCGGGCGACGCCCTCGAGGTACTCACCGGTACGGCTTGCCTGGTCGCCCTGCAGGTCGTACAGGCCAAGCCCTGCGTGGGTATCGATATAGGCGAACGGCTGCTCCTTGCGCGACATCAGGGCGATGAGGCGAGTGAGCACGATGTGCTTGAGGACGTCGGCGTGGTTGCCGGCGTGGAAGGCGTGGCGATAGTTCATGGCAGCTCCTGCGAAGGCGACAAGTTTACCTTGCCTTGACCGCCGCAAAAAGCATCGCGGGACAAGCCCTCTCCCACGCCACTTGAAGAGGCTGCGTAGGAGCGGGCTTGTCCCGCGACAGGGACAACGCCGAATCAGCAGGTATTACTTGTCGGCGTGATACTGCGCATCAGCGGTTTCAAAACGCGAAACCATGCTGTTCGTCGGGCTGCCAAGCTTGCTCACCAGGAAGATGGCGATGCTGGCGAACAGGAAGCCCGGGATGATCTCATACAGGCCGGTATCCAGCTGTTTCCAGACGATCACGGTCAGCGCACCGACCACGATGCCCGCCAACGCGCCATTGCGGGTCATGCCTTTCCACAGCACCGAAAGCAACACGACAGGGCCGAAGGCGGCACCGAAGCCGGCCCAGGCGTAGGCCACCAGACCCAGCACGCGGTTTTCGGGGTTCGCGGCCATGGCGATGGCGATCAACGCGACGGCCAGCACCATCATGCGACCGACCCATACCAGCTCCTTCTGCGAAGCGTTCTTGCGCAGGAAGGCCTTGTAGAAGTCTTCGGTCAGGGCGCTGGAGCACACCAGCAGTTGGCAGCTCAGGGTGCTCATCACCGCCGCCAGGATGGCCGAAAGCAGCACACCGGCGACCCATGGGTTGAACAGGATCTTGGCCAGCTCGATGAAGACGCGCTCGTGGTTTTCGGTGACCGGACCGGCCAGGTCAGGGTGCACCGAGAAGTAGGCGATACCGAAGAAGCCCACGGCGCAGGTACCGGCCAGGCAGAGGATCATCCAGGTCATGGAGATGCGACGGGCGTTGGCAATCGACTTCACCGAGTCGGCAGCCATGAACCGCGCCAGGATGTGCGGCTGGCCGAAGTAGCCCAGGCCCCAGCCCATCAGCGAGATGATGCCGATGAAGGTGGCGCCCTTGAACATGTCGAAGTGCGCCGGGTTCACCGCGTCGATGGCAGCGAAGGTCTGGTCGAAGCCGCCGGTGGAGATCAACACGATCACCGGAGTCAGAATCAGCGCGAAGATCATCAGCGAGGCCTGCACGGTGTCGGTCCAGCTCACCGCCAGGAAGCCACCGACGAAGGTGTAGGCGATGGTGGCTGCGGCACCGGCCCACAGGGCGGTCTCATAGGACATGCCGAAGGTGCTTTCGAACAGACGGGCGCCGGCGACAATGCCGGAGGCGCAGTAGATGGTGAAGAAAACCAGGATGACGATCGCCGAGATAATCCGCAGCAGGCCGGTCTGATCTTCGAAACGGCTGGCGAAGTAGTCCGGCAGTGTCAGGGCATCGCCGTTGTGTTCGGTCTGCACACGCAGCCGGCCAGCGACGAACAACCAGTTCAGGTAGGCGCCAACGTTCAGGCCGATGGCGATCCAGGCCTCGGAAAGGCCCGCGAAGTAGATGGCGCCCGGCAGGCCCATCAGCAGCCAGCCGCTCATGTCCGATGCGCCGGCGGAAAGCGCGGTGACCACGCTGCCGAGACTACGGCCGCCGAGAATATAGTCGGAAAGGTTCTTGGTGGAGCGATAGGCGGCAAAGCCGATCAGCACCATTACCGCAATGTAGACCACGAAAGTGATCGTTAGTGGATTGCCCATGAGTTGTGCCCTGGCGTTGTTTTTATCTCTTGCGACCCGCCGTGCACGACGACGGTTGCACCCAGGCGGCGAATCCTATGCAACAACGTGAACGAGGTGCAACCATTTTTCATTTGCCAGTTGCACCCAGCCATGCATTTTCAGATAAAACCGCATTCTTGCTCCAATTCGGAGCAAACACAGCGTTTTCCATAACAAATTGAACCAATAAAGACCGTTTCGGTTGTATGGAAACATCCTTCAGACGAGTAGCACCTTTACCTTGAAAAAATCGGGTTGCACCCGGTTGCACCCGAATTGTCCTACAGGCTAATCTTGCCGTCAGCTTAGGCCACATCCGTGGCAATAACGAGGATAAGAAATGGCGACGACCACCCTTGGGGTCAAACTCGACGACCCGACCCGTGAGCGACTCAAAGCAGCTGCGCAGTCCATCGACCGCACGCCGCACTGGTTGATCAAGCAAGCGATCTTCAACTATCTCGAGAAGCTCGAGGGTGGCGCCACCCTGAACGACCTCAACGGCCATGCCGCCGCTGGCGACGACGCCGGCGAAGTCGCCGCCGACCACGCCCACCAGTGCTTCCTGGAATTCGCCGAAAGCATCCTGCCGCAGTCGGTCCTGCGCTCGGCGATCACCGCCGCCTACCGCCGCCCCGAGCAGGAAGTAGTGCCGATGTTGCTGGAGCAGGCTCGCCTGCCCGCGGCCCAGGCCGAAGCCACCAACAAGCTGGCCGCCAGCCTGGCCGACAAGCTGCGCAACCAGAAGAGCGCCGGTGGCCGCGCCGGTATCGTCCAGGGCCTGCTGCAGGAGTTCTCGCTGTCCTCGCAAGAAGGCGTGGCGCTGATGTGCCTGGCCGAAGCCCTGCTGCGCATCCCCGACAAAGGCACCCGGGACGCACTGATCCGCGACAAGATCAGCACCGGCAACTGGCAGCCACACCTGGGCAACAGCCCATCGTTGTTCGTCAACGCCGCCACCTGGGGCCTGCTGCTGACCGGCAAGCTGGTCAGCACCCACAACGAATCCGGCCTGACCTCCTCGCTCACCCGCATCATCGGCAAGAGCGGCGAGCCGATGATCCGCAAGGGCGTCGACATGGCCATGCGCCTGATGGGCGAACAGTTCGTCACCGGCGAGACCATCGCCGAGGCCCTGGCCAACGCCAGCAAGTTCGAATCCAAGGGCTTCCGCTACAGCTACGACATGCTCGGCGAAGCCGCGCTGACCGAGCACGACGCGCAGAAATACCTGGCCTCCTACGAGCAGGCGATCCACTCGATCGGCAAGGCCTCGCACGGCCGCGGCATCTATGAAGGCCCGGGCATCTCGATCAAGCTCTCGGCCCTGCACCCGCGCTACAGCCGCGCCCAGTACGAGCGCGTGATGAGCGAGCTGTACCCGCGCCTGCTGTCGCTGACACTGCTGGCCAAGCAATACGACATCGGCCTGAACATCGACGCTGAGGAAGCCGACCGCCTGGAGCTGTCGCTGGACCTGCTCGAGCGTCTGTGCTTCGAGCCGTCGCTGGCCGGCTGGAACGGCATCGGCTTCGTCATCCAGGCATACCAGAAGCGCTGCCCGTACGTGATCGACTACGTCATCGACCTGGCCAAGCGCAGCCGTCACCGCCTGATGATCCGCCTGGTGAAGGGCGCTTACTGGGACAGTGAGATCAAGCGCGCCCAGGTCGAGGGGCTGGAAGGCTATCCGGTCTACACCCGCAAGGTGTATACCGACGTGTCCTACGTCGCCTGCGCCCGCAAGCTGCTGGCCGTGCCAGAAGCCATCTATCCGCAGTTCGCCACCCACAACGCCCACACCCTGTCGGCCATTTACACCATTGCCGGGCAGAACTACTACCCAGGCCAGTACGAGTTCCAATGCCTGCACGGGATGGGCGAGCCGCTGTACGAGCAAGTGGTAGGCAAAGTCTCCGAAGGTAAGCTAAACCGTCCGTGCCGCGTATACGCCCCGGTCGGCACCCACGAAACTCTGCTGGCATATCTGGTCCGCCGCCTGCTGGAGAATGGTGCCAACACTTCGTTCGTCAACCGCATCGCCGATCACTCGATCTCGATCCAGGAACTGGTAGCCGACCCGGTCGCCAGCATCGAGCGCATGGGCACCCAGGAAGGCAGCATCGGCCTGCCGCACCCGCGCATCCCGATGCCGCGCGCGCTTTATGGCAGCGAGCGGGCCAACTCGGCCGGCATCGACATGGCCAACGAACACCGCCTGGCGTCGCTGTCCTGCGCCCTGCTGGCCACCGCACACAACGACTGGAAAGCCACGCCGCTGCTGGCTTGCGCCGCCAGCGAACAGCCGGCCGCACCGGTGCTCAACCCGTCCGATCATCGCGATGTGGTCGGCCATGTGCAGGAAGCCACCGTCACCGACGTCGACAACGCCATCCAGTGCGCGCTCAACGCCGCGCCGATCTGGCAGGCCACCCCGCCGGCCGAGCGCGCTGCCATCCTCGAACGTGCCGCCGACCTGATGGAAGCCGATATCCAGCCGCTGATGGGCCTGCTGGTACGCGAAGCCGGCAAGACCTTCGCCAACGCCATCGCCGAAGTGCGCGAGGCGGTGGATTTCCTGCGCTACTACGCGGTGCAGGCACGCAACGACCTGCGCAACGACAACTGCCGCCCTTTGGGTCCGGTGGTGTGCATCAGCCCGTGGAACTTCCCGCTGGCGATCTTCTCCGGCCAGGTGGCCGCGGCCCTGGCCGCCGGCAACCCGGTACTGGCCAAGCCGGCCGAACAGACTCCGCTGGTCGCCGCCCAGGCCGTGCGCCTGATGCTGGAAGCCGGCATCCCCGAAGGCGTGCTGCAACTGCTGCCTGGCCAGGGCGAAACCGTCGGTGCCGGCCTGGTCGGTGACGAGCGCGTCAAAGGCGTGATGTTCACCGGTTCCACCGAAGTCGCCCGCCTGCTGCAGCGCAACATTGCCGGGCGCCTGGACAATCAGGGCCGTCCGATCCCGCTGATCGCCGAAACCGGCGGCCAGAACGCGATGATCGTCGACTCCTCGGCGCTGACCGAGCAGGTGGTGATCGATGTGGTGTCCTCGGCCTTCGACAGCGCCGGCCAGCGTTGCTCGGCCCTGCGTGTGCTGTGCCTGCAGGAGGACTCCGCCGACCGCGTGATCGAGATGCTCAAGGGCGCCATGGCCGAAAGCCGCCTGGGCAACCCGGAGCGCCTGTCGGTGGACATCGGCCCGGTGATCGACGCCGAAGCCAAGGCCGGCATCGAGAAGCACATCCAGGGCATGCGCGACAAAGGCCGCAGCGTTTACCAGGTGGCCATTGCCGAGGGTGAAGAAATCAAGCGCGGCACCTTCGTGATGCCGACCCTGATCGAACTGGAAAGCTTCGACGAGCTCAAGCGCGAAATCTTCGGCCCGGTGCTGCACGTGGTGCGCTACAACCGCAAGGACCTGGACCAGCTGATCGAGCAGATCAACGCTTCCGGCTATGGCCTGACCCTGGGCGTGCACACCCGCATCGACGAGACCATCGCCAAGGTGGTGGACAACGTCAATGCCGGCAACATGTACGTCAACCGCAACATCGTCGGCGCCGTGGTCGGGGTGCAGCCGTTCGGCGGTGAAGGCCTGTCGGGCACCGGCCCGAAAGCCGGCGGCCCGCTGTACCTGTACCGCCTGCTGTCGACCCGCCCGGCCGACGCCATCGCCCGCCACTTCCAGGCCGACGACGCGCGCAGCAAGGCCGACACCACCCTGCGCGACCAGCAGCTCAAGACGTTGACCACCCTCAAGACCTGGGCGGCCAGCAGCCAGATGAACGACCTGGTCGCGCTGTGCGAGCAGTTTGCCGAGCAGTCGCAGAGCGGCATCACCCGCGTGCTGCCAGGCCCGACCGGCGAGCGCAACACCTACAGCGTGCTGCCACGCGAACACGTGCTGTGCCTGGCCGACAACGAGGCCGACCTGCTGGCCCAGCTGGCGGCGGTACTGGCCGTGGGTAGCTCGGCGGTGTTCCAGGACGGCGAGCCGGGCAAGACCGTGCGCGCCCGACTGCCGAAGGAGCTGCAAGCGAAGATCAAGCTGGTGGCGGACTGGAGCAAGGATGAGGTCGCCTTCGACGCGGTCATCCACCACGGTCACTCCGACCAGTTGCGCGGCGTCTGTGAGCAGGTGGCCAAGCGTGCCGGGGCAATCGTCGGTGTGCATGGGCTGTCGAGCGGCGATCACCAGATCGCCCTGGAGCGCCTGGTGATCGAGCGGGCGGTGAGCGTGAACACTGCCGCTGCCGGGGGTAACGCCAGCCTGATGACCATCGGTTAAGACGGCTGACACCATCGCGGGGCAAGCCCGTTCCTACAAGGTCGTGTTTTGGACTTTGTGGGATCGGGCTTGCCCCGCGGTGCATTCTGCCGTGTCATTGAGAAGAGGGCTTCAAGCCTTGCTCGCGCAGTGCAAACATTTGATCAAGCAATCTGAACTCCGGCGTCTTTGCAAACTTTCCATGCCAACCCCGCCCTGGAAGTTTTGCCCATCGAGATAGGCCGTTTTCATAGCTTTTAATTGCATAAAAAATTGCATGCGCATCCTGCGTGTACATACCGTTGTAAAGGCGATCGTTGCCCTTTGGCCCGATCAGCGTTAGCTCGCTGGTATCAACTGTGTACTCGCCCGTCATCCATGCTTGCATGGTATTTCGCGCCGCATGGGCCGACATCATGTCTGCGGCTACGCGCCAAGGCCCCAGATTCTCTGCCGCAAACGCATCAAACTCCATAGGCTTAAAGTCCGGGATAATTTCTCCGAGCCGTTTCTGTCCCGCTTGATAATTGGAAATATCAAACTTCGTACCCAAGGCTGAATGTAATTTCCTGGCATCAACCAGGTTCTTAACTCCTTGGTACATCACGCCACCGCTCTTCCCTCTTTTCGCCCAATTGTTCCTGGTAAGCCCATCGGGCCCAGTAACGATCGGAGCATACCTGTTTCTCCCCCTCCCAACAGGATCCACATGATTGATGGGATCACCTTCACAATAAGCGTAGGCATTCCTCCCCCCGACACCGAATGGACTGAGCGCATCCGGGCTCGCGAACCTCATCAATCTCGTATCGTAAAGTCGATGCCCATTTCCCAACAGATAGCAGCCAGGTTCCAAGTCCCGTAGATAACCGGCATATCCTAGTAGTGCAGCGTGATCCCCAGGAGGCTCAAAGCCGTAGGGACCATAGACATGGCCAAACTCCCCGGAGCCCCAGGCGCTGAAGGTGATCGAACCATCGCTGCGTGTGCCGGTAAGCAGCCCGTCACCCTGCCCGGCCTGCGCCAAGGCGCCTCCCGCTCCACGCACGATACGCCTGCCCGCCCCCACTTCCCCGACGACAACAGGCCTACCTTCCATATAGAAAAAATACTTCATCGCACACCTGCCAAAAGGAATCTCAAACAAGTATTGATAGTCGTGGAGCACTCTGAAACTGGTACTTTTACTAGTCTCGACAGCTGCAGGCAGGTGTTAGGGTGAAAGGTTCATGCTAGCCCGGCTCGAGAAACGGCAGCCCGCGACAGCGGCCTTGGTGGGAATCCATAGCGCCCGGCGCCCGAGGCAGCCTGGGCGATGGCCACTTCTGCCCCCATATCACCCACACCAATTAACCTGTCCCCTGCCCCACCACCCCGCCTAGACTCGCTGCAACCCGAACCAGGAAGCCGCCATGTCCGAGCAACTCCTCAGCAGCCGCAACCTCGCCTTCGAACTCTACGAAGTCCTCGACGCCGAGGCCCTGACCCAGCGCCCGCGCTTCGCCGAGCACAGCCGCGAGACCTTCGACGCGGCGCTGACCACCGCACGCACCATTGCTGAAAAGTACTTCGCCCCGCACAACCGCAAAGCCGATGAAAACGAGCCACGTTACGTGGACGGCCGCGCCGAGCTGATCCCGGAAGTGAAACCGGCCGTGGACGCCTTCCTCGAAGCGGGCTTTCTCAACGCCAACCGCGACTTCGACGTCGGCGGCATGCAGTTGCCAAGCCTGGTATCGCAGGCCTGCTTCGCCCACTTCCAGGCGGCCAACGCTGGCACCACTGCCTACCCGTTCCTGACCATGGGCGCGGCCAACCTGATCGAGAGTTTCGGCACTGAAGAGCAGAAGCGCCTGTTCCTGCAGCCGATGATCGAGGGCCGCTACTTCGGCACCATGGCCCTGACCGAGCCCCATGCCGGCTCGTCACTGACCGATATCCGCAGCCGCGCCGAACCCGCAGGCGACGGCAGCTACCGGCTCAAGGGCAACAAGATCTTCATCTCCGGCGGCGATCACGAGTTGTCCGAGAACATCGTGCACATGGTCCTGGCCAAGCTGCCGGACGCACCAGCCGGGGTGAAGGGCATCTCGCTATTCATCGTGCCCAAGTATCTGGTCAACCCCGACGGCAGCCTGGGCCCGCGCAACGATGTGCTGCTGGCCGGGCTGTTTCACAAGATGGGCTGGCGCGGCACCACTTCTACCGCGCTCAATTTCGGCGACAACGGCCAGTGCGTCGGCTACCTGGTCGGCCAGCCGCACCAGGGCCTGGCCTGCATGTTCCAGATGATGAACGAGGCGCGCATCGGCGTCGGCATGGGCGCGGTGATGCTCGGCTACGCCGGTTACCTGTATTCACTGGAGTACGCCCGCCAACGCCCACAGGGCCGCCTGCCGGACAACAAGGACCCGCACACCCCCGCCGTGCCGATCATCGAGCACAGCGACGTCAAGCGCATGCTGCTGGCACAGAAGGCCTACGTGGAGGGTGCTTTCGACCTGGGCCTGTACGCGGCCCGGTTGTTCGATGACACCCACACCGCGGCGGATGTAGAGGCACGCCGGCAAGCCCTGGAGCTACTCGACCTGCTCACGCCCATCGTCAAGTCCTGGCCTTCGGCGTTCTGCCTGAAGGCCAACGAGCTGGCGATCCAGATCCTCGGCGGCCACGGCTATACCCGCGAGTACCCGGTCGAGCAGTACTACCGCGACAACCGCCTCAACCCGATCCACGAAGGTACCGAAGGCATCCAGTCCCTCGACCTGCTCGGGCGCAAGCTGGCGCAGAACAACGGCGCCGGGCTCAAGCAACTGATCCGCCTGATCGCCGGCACCTGCGAGCGCGCCAGCCATCACCCGAACCTCGACACACTGCGCCAGCCGCTGGAGCAGTTGGTCAATCGCCTGCAAGCGGTCACCCTCGCCCTGCTCGGTGACCTGGGCCAAGGCAAGGTCGCTGGGGCCCTGGCCAACTCGGCGCTGTACCTCAAGGCCTTCGGCCACTGCGTGATCGGCTGGCGCTGGCTGGAGCAGGCGATCCATGCCGAGGTCGGCCTGCTCAAGGGCAGCGACCGCGACTTCTACCTGGGCAAGCTCCAGGCCGCGCGTTATTTCCTCACCTGGGAAGTGCCGGGCTGCCATAATGACCTCGCTTTGCTCGAGGCCCGCGACGATACGTGCCTGGGCATGCAAGAGGGGTGGTTCTAGGCTTTGTACGAAAAGTCGCCGAGCGGCGATCAGGCAAGGCGAAAACAGGCGAGGAACGGTCGGAGTCGCGCTCGACTTTGCAGGTTGCAAATGAGCATTCCGAGCCTGTTTTCAACGCAGCATGATCGACGCGCAGGCACTTTTCGTATAAAGCCTAGGGGGAGCCACCGCACACACGGAGATTTCCATGTTCGACTCCAGCACCCTGCTGCGCCAGCGCTTCGCCGCGCTGCGCAGCACGGCCGAACTGTTCTCGCTTCGCCATGTGAAGCAATCGCACCAGTCACTGTCGGTTCGGCGCAACGTCGCCGAGCCGCCCTTCTTCAGCCAGGACGAAGGCGCCATGCTCACCGTGCGGGTCAACGGCGTCGAGGCCTACGCGGCCACCGCCGACCTGTCCCAGGCAGGCCTGCAACGCGCGCTGGAACAGGCCGAGGCACTCGCCCGGAGGATCAAGGCCAGCAGCCTGCTCGACCTGAGTGGCCAGGCCGCCCCGAGCGGGCGTCACGATCATGTATCGCCCAACTTCGAACAGTCCCTGCCCAAACTCGCCGACTGCCTGGACCTGCTCGCCGCCGAGTCCGCCAGCGTACCCAGGGACGAGCGCTTTGTGGACTGGCAGGCAAGCCTGGGCTTCAGCGTGGTCGAGCAGACCTACCTGAACTCCGCCGGCGCCGAGCTGCGTCACGCCCAGCGCTTCATCTACCCAGGCCTGGGCGTCACCGCCAGCGACGGCCAGGACAGCCAGAGCCGCAGCCTGGGCCGGGAGAACTTCGGGCAGCAAGGCGGCTTCGAAGTGGTCGAGCGCTGCGGCCTGGTCGGCGCGGCCCGCCGGGTGGCCGACGAGGCGCTGCAATTGCTGCTGGCGCCGAACACCCCGGCTGGTCAGCGCGATCTGTTGCTGATGCCCGACCAGATGATGCTGCAGATCCACGAATCCATCGGCCACCCGCTGGAGCTGGACCGCATTCTCGGCGATGAGCGCAACTACGCTGGCACCAGCTTCGTCAAAGCCAGCGATTTCGGCCATCTGCAGTACGGCTCGAAGCTGCTCAACGTGACCTTCGACCCGACAATCCACGAGGAGCTGGCCAGCTACAGCTTTGATGACGACGGCACCCCGGCCAGCAAGCAGTTCCTGATCCGCGATGGCTTGCTGGTGCGCCCCCTGGGTGGCGCCCTGTCGCAACTGCGCTCGGGCCTGGACGGCGTGGCCAACAGCCGCGCCTGCGGCTGGAACCGCGCGCCGATCGACCGCATGGCCAACCTCAACATCGAGCCGGGCGAGCAGACGCTTGCGCAACTGATCGCCGGCATCGAGCACGGCATCCTGATGCGCACCAATCGCTCTTGGTCCATCGATGATGCGCGCAACAAGTTCCAGTTCGGTTGTGAGTGGGGCCAACTGATCGAGAACGGCGAACTCAAGGGCGTGGTGAAGAACCCGAACTATCGCGGCATCTCCGCCGACTTCTGGCGCAACCTCTCGGCGGTCGGTGACCGCAGCACCTTCCAGGTACTCGGCACGCCCAACTGCGGCAAAGGCGAGCCCAACCAGGTGGTGCGAGTCGGCCATGCCTCGCCGGCCTGCGTGTTCCGCCAGATCGACGTATTCGGAGGGGACGCCTGATGAGCACCGCCTACCAGCAACGTTTCGAAAGCTTGCTCGATAGCCTGAACGCCGCCGTGCAGCCCGGCGAGCAGTTCACCCTGGGCTACAGCGCCGAGCACTCGCAGTTCGTGCGCTTCAACCATGCCAAGGTGCGCCAGGCCGGGCTGGTCAGCCAGGCCAGCGTGCAGTTGCGGCTGGTCCGCGAAGGACGCCAGGCAGAGCAGCAGATCACTCTGGGCGACGATGCCGAACTCGACCGCCAGCGCCTGCACGACGCCCTCGCGCAACTGCGCCAGACCCTGCCGCTGCTGGCGGTGGATCCCTACCTGAACCTCGACTACAGCGCCTGGCACAGTCATAGCCTGCTGGAGCAGCCACTGCCCGAGCTGGACGAAGTGCTGGCCTTGGTCGAGCGCGAAGCCGGCGACCTGGATCTGGTCGGCATCTATGCCGCCGGCCCCATCTGCCGTGGCTTCGCGAGCTCGTTCGGCGCCTTTGGCTGGCACCAGGCCAACAGTTTCAACTTTGACTGGAGCCTGTTCCACGCCAACGGCCAGGCCGTCAAAGCCAACTACGCAGGGCAGGCCTGGAGTGGCGAAACCTTTGCCGCACGCCTGCGTCAGGCTCGCGAACAGCTGGCGCACCTGGGGCGCCCGGCCGTCACCCTCAAGCCCGGCAGCTACCGCGCCTACCTGGCACCGGCGGCGATGGACGAAATCGCCGGCATGCTGTGCTGGGGTGGTTTTTCCGCGCAGGCGCTGGCCACTGGCAACAGCCCGTTGCAGCGCCTGTACAACGGCGACGCGCAATTGAGCCCGCTGGTGAGTTTCCGCGAACAGGTCAGCGGCTCGCTGAGTCCGGCCTTCTCCGACGAGGGTTCGCCGCGCCGCGACCTGCTGCTGATCGGTGAAGGGCGGGCGCTGGAGCGGCTGGTGAGTGCGCGCAGCGCCGTCGAATTCGGCCAGCAGGCCAACGGCGCCGACAGCTACGAGTCGCCCTGCGCGCTGAGCCTGGCGCCGGGCAACCTGCCCTGCGAGCAGATTCTCGAACGTCTGGGCACCGGCCTTTACATCAGCAACCTCTGGTACTTGAACTACTCGGACCTGCCAGCGGCGCGCATGACCGGGCTGACCCGCTTCGCCACCTTCTGGGTGGAGAACGGGCAGATCCAGGGCCCGGTGAGCACCATGCGCTTCGACGACAGCCTGTACAACCTGCTGGGCAACCAGCTGGAGGACCTGAGCCAGGAGCGCGAGATGATCCTGTCGACCAGCACCTATGGACAGCGCAGCACCGGGTCGAGTCATCTGCCGGGGGCGCTGGTCAAAGGGCTGACCCTCACCTTGTAACATGCGTGGGAGCGGGCTCCCACGAGCCTGCTCCTACAATGGGCCCTACACTCGCCTGAGGTTTCTCATGCCCGACCGCGCACCATTGGACCCCGTCACCGCCCGCTGGATCCCCTGGGTGGTGGCCATCGCCTTCTTCATGCAATCGCTGGACGGCACCATCCTCAATACCGCGCTGCCGGCCATGGCCCGCTCGCTGGCCGAAGACCCGCTGCGCATGCAGGGGGTGATCATCGCCTACATGCTCACCGTGGCCCTGCTGATCCCGGCCTCGGGCTGGATTGCCGACCGCTTCGGCACCAAGCGCATCTTCTTCAGCGCCATCTTGCTGTTCAGCTTCGGCTCGCTGTTGTGTGCCATGGCCAACAGCCTCGGTTTCCTGATCTTCGCCCGGGTGGTGCAAGGCCTGGGTGGCGCCCTGATGCTGCCAGTCGGAAGGCTGGTGGTGTTGCGCGCCTACCCGCGCAGCGAACTGGTGCGGATCATGAGCTTCATCACCATCCCCGGCCTGCTCGGGCCACTGCTTGGTCCGACCGTGGGCGGTTGGCTGGTGGAAATTCTTAGCTGGCACTGGATCTTCCTGCTCAACCTGCCGGTGGGCGCCGTGGGTTGCTATGCGGTGTGGAGGTTCATCCCCGACCTGCGCGGCGCCGAGCGCACCACCTTCGACGGGCCGGGCTTCCTGCTGTTCGGCGCGGCGATGGTGCTGATCACCATTGCCATGGAAGGGCTGGGCGAACTGCACCTGCCGCACCTGCGGGTGATGCTGTTGCTGTTCGCCGGCATGGCCTGCCTGGCCGCCTACTGGCTGCGCGCCGGGCGCGATCCGGAGCCACTGTTCTCGCCGTCACTGTTCCGCGTGCGCACTTTCGCCATCGGTATCCTCGGCAACCTGTTCGCCCGCCTTGGCAGCGGCGCCCTGCCCTTCCTGGTGCCGTTGCTGCTGCAAGTGGCGCTGGGTTATTCACCTGCCCAGGCCGGGATGAGCATGATTCCGCTGGCGGCGGCGGCGATGCTCGCCAAGTCGGTCGCCCGGCCGCTGATCGAGCGCCTCGGCTATCGCATCGTGCTCACCGGCAACACCCTGCTGCTGGGCCTGCTGCTGGCCAGCCTGGGGCTGGTCGATGAACAGACGCCGTATGCGCTGCTGCTGGCGCAGCTGGCGATGCTGGGCGCGGTGAACTCGATGCAGTTCACGGCGATGAACACCGTGACCCTGATCGACCTCGACGACGCCAGCGCCAGCAGCGGCAACAGCCTGCTGTCGGTGGTCGCGCAACTGTCGCTGAGCCTGGGCGTAGCCTGCGCCGGCGCGCTGCTCGGTGGTTTCACCGCGGCTGGCAGCGCCGAAGGCGTGGAAAGCACCCTGGGGGCGTTCCAGCTGACCTTCGTCACCATCGGCGTGATGGCCATGCTGGCGGCGGCGATTTTCCTGCAATTGGCGCCGACAGACGGAAGGCGCGCTCGTCGTCCGGAAGAACACGTCGAGTCGTAGGGCGAATGGCTGTGAGGCTGGTAGACTGTGCGACATTTTTCGCTCCAGCCGCAGGCCCGCCTCGTGACCGTTGAAACCACCGCCTTTGCCACCCTCCCGCTGTCCGCCGCCATGCTGGCCAACCTGGACGCCCTGGGCTACGCCTCGATGACCCCCATCCAGGCCCAGAGCCTGCCGGTGATCCTCAAGGGCCAGGACCTGATCGCCCAGGCCAAGACCGGCAGCGGCAAGACCGCCGCCTTCGGCATCGGCCTGCTCAACCCGATCAACCCGCGCTACTTCGGCTGCCAGGCGCTGGTGCTGTGCCCGACTCGCGAGCTGGCCGACCAGGTGGCCAAGGAGCTGCGTCGCCTGGCCCGCGCCGAGGACAACATCAAGATCCTCACCCTGTGCGGTGGCGTCTCGCTCGGCCCGCAGATCGCCTCGCTGGAACACGGCGCGCACATCATCGTCGGCACCCCGGGGCGCATCCAGCAGCACCTGGACAAAGGCACCCTGGTGCTCGACGGACTCAACACCTTGGTGCTCGACGAAGCCGACCGCATGCTCGACATGGGCTTCTTCGACGCCATCGCCAGCATCATCGGCAAGACCCCGTCGCGCCGCCAGACCCTGCTGTTCTCGGCCACCTACCCGGCCGGCATCGAGCAGTTGGCCAAGGCCTTCATGCGCCAGCCGCAGCAGGTCAAGGTCGAAGCGCTGCACAGCGACAACCAGATCGAACAGCGCTTCATCGAGATCGACGCTCAGCAGCGCCTGGACGCCGTGACCCGTGTACTCGGCCACTACCGTCCACAGTCCTGCGTGGCGTTCTGCTTCACCAAGCAGCAGTGCGAAGACGTCGTCGCCCATCTGACCGCCAAGGGCATCGTCGCCCAGGCCCTGCACGGCGACCTGGAGCAACGCGACCGTGACCAGGTGCTGACCATGTTCGCCAACCGCAGCAGCTCGGTGCTGGTAGCAACCGACGTCGCTGCCCGCGGCCTGGACATCGATGGCCTGGACATGGTCATCAACGTCGAACTGGCGCGTGATGCCGAGATCCACGTGCACCGCGTTGGCCGTACCGGTCGTGCAGGCGAGAAAGGCGTGGCGATCAGCCTGGTGGCGCCGGCCGAGGGCCATCGCGCCCAGGCCATAGAAGACCTGCAGAAGCAGCCGCTGCGCTGGGAACAGTTGGACAGCCTCAAAAGCAAAGGTGGCGAGCCGCTGCTGCCACCAATGACCACCCTGTGCATCGCCGCCGGGCGCAAGGACAAGCTGCGCCCGGGTGACATTCTCGGTGCGCTGACCGGCGACGCCGGGTTGCCAGGCAAGCAGGTGGGCAAGATTGCCATCTTCGACTTCGTCGCGTTCGTGGCCGTGGAGCGGGCAGTGGCCAGACAGGCCATGCAGCGCCTGAACAGCGGCAAGATCAAGGGTCGCGCCCTGAAAGTCCGTATCGTCTGAAGTCTTTTTGGGGCTGCTGTGCAGCCCATCGCCGGCCATTGAAGAGGTAAAACCGTGCACTCCACCGACGTGATCATCCTCGGCGCCGGCGCCGCCGGCCTGATGTGCGCCCTGCTCAGCGCCCAGCGCGGGCGCCGGGTGCTGGTGCTCGACCACGCCAACAAACCGGGCAAGAAGATCCTCATGTCCGGCGGCGGGCGCTGCAACTTCACCAACATGTACACCGAACCCGCCAACTTCCTTTCGCACAACCCGCACTTCTGCAAGTCGGCGCTGGCCCGCTATACCCAGTGGGACTTCATCGAGCTGGTGTGCAAGCACGGTGTGCCGTACCACGAGAAGAAACTCGGCCAGCTGTTCTGCGACAACAAGTCCAGCGACATCCTCGACATGCTCCTGGCCGAGTGCGACCAGGCCGGCGCCGAGCTGCGGATGAACACCAGCATCGACAAGATCGAAAAGACCGAGGCCGGCTACACCCTGCAGACCAGCGCCGGCCCATTCGCCTGCCAGTCACTGGTGATCGCCACCGGCGGCCTGTCGATCCCGACGCTCGGCGCCAGTGGCTTCGGCTACCAGGTCGCCCGCCAGTTCGGCCACGAACTGCTGCCCACCCGCGCCGGCCTGGTGCCGTTCACCATTACCGAGCCCCAGCTCAAGGCACTGTGCACCGAGCTGTCCGGCACCTCGCTGGACTGCATCGCCAGCTGCAATGGCACCAGCTTTCGCGAGAACCTGCTGTTCACTCACCGTGGCCTGAGCGGGCCGGCGATCCTGCAGATCTCGTCCTTCTGGGAGGCCGGCGACACGCTGGAGATCAACCTGCTGCCTGATCGCGACGCCCTGGAATGGCTGCAAGGCCAACAAGCCGAGCGTCCCAACAGCGAGCTGAAGACCGTGCTGGCCGAGGTATTCACCCGCAAGCTGGCCAACTTGCTGGCCGAGCAGTGGTTCGAATCCAAGCCGCTGAAGCAGTACACCCCTGCGGAACTGGCGCAGGTCGCCGAAAAATTGGCGGCCTGGCAGGTGGTTCCGGCGGGGACCGAAGGCTATCGCACTGCAGAAGTGACCCTGGGCGGGGTGGATACCCGCGAAGTGTCTTCGAAAACCATGGAATCGCTGAAGAGCCCTGGGCTGTACTTCATCGGCGAAGTGCTGGACGTGAGCGGGCACCTGGGCGGTTTCAACTTCCAGTGGGCTTGGGCTTCGGCCAACGCTGCGGCGCAGTTCGTGTAGAGTAGAATCCATTCAGCAGCACGGAACGCTTCTTGCTGGTTCTGTGTTGTGAAGGGTGCGAAACCATCGCGGGGAAAGCTCGCTCCCACGTCATAACGGTGCGAGAGGGCTTGCCCCGCGATGGGGCCCCAGAGATTCTTTTTCGAATACTGCCCAGCAGGCCATCATGTCATCGAGCTCGTTCCGCCATTCATTGCGTCGCCTGTGGGGCCAAGACAAGTTCAGCTATGCCATCCGTGTGACCATCGCCCTCACCGGCAGCATGGCTTGGTGCTGGTACCAGAACGAGATGAGCCTGCTCATCCCGCTGTTCCTGGGCATCATCGCCAGCGCCCTTGCCGAGACCGACGATGGCTGGCAGGGACGCCTCAGTGCCCTGCTGGTGACCCTGGGCTGTTTCGCCGTCGCCGCGCTGTCGGTCGAGCTGTTGTTCCCCTACCCCTGGATCTTCGCGGTCGCGCTGGCCCTGGCGGCGTTCTCCCTGACCATGCTCGGAGCCTTGGGCGAACGCTATGGGGCGATCGCCTCGGCCACCTTGATCCTCTCGGTCTACACCATGATCGGTGTCGACCAGCGCGGCGGAGAGGTCAGCGATTTCTGGCACGAGCCGTTGCTGCTGGTCACGGGTGCGGCCTGGTACGGACTGCTGTCGGTGTTGTGGCAGGCGCTGTTTTCCAACCAGCCGGTGCAACAGAGCCTGGCCAGGCTGTTCTACGAGCTGGGCAGCTACCTCAAGCTCAAGGCGAGTCTGTTCGAGCCGGTCCGCACCCTCGATGTCGAGGCCACGCGCCTGGAACTGGCAAAACAGAATGGCAAGGTGGTCGCCGCGCTCAACGCTGCCAAGGAAATCATCCTGCACCGGGTCGGCAACAGCCAGCCCAACTCCAAGGTCAGCCGCTACCTCAAGCTGTACTTCCTGGCCCAGGACATCCATGAGCGGGTCAGCGCCTCGCACTACCCCTACAATGCGCTGACCGAGGCGTTTTTCCACAGCGATGTGATGTTCCGCTGCCAGCGCCTGCTGCGCAAACAGGGCTCATCCTGCCAGGAACTGGCCCGCTCGATCCGCCTGCGCCAACCCTTCGTACTCGCCAGCGGCTACCCAGAGGCCCTTGAAGACCTCAATGCCTCGCTGGAGCACCTGCGCACCCAGAACAACCCAGCCTGGCGCGGCCTGCTGCGTTCACTACGAGCCCTGGCGGCCAACCTGGCCACGCTGGACCGCCTGCTCAGCGCCGCCAGCAACCCGGACAGCCTGGCCGATGCCAGCGACAGCAGCCTGCTCGACCGCTCACCACGCAATTTCAAGGATGTGTGGAAACGCCTGCGCACCCAGCTGACGCCCACCTCGCTGCTGTTCCGCCACGCCCTGCGCCTGTCGCTGGCATTGTCGGTGGGCTATGGCATGGTCCACCTGATCCACCCGACCCAGGGCTACTGGATCATCCTCACCACGTTGTTCGTCTGCCAGCCCAACTATGGCGCGACGCGGCGCAAACTGGTGCAGCGGATCATCGGCACCGCCATCGGCCTGACCGTGGGCTGGGCGCTGTTCGACCTGTTCCCCAACCCGATCGTCCAGTCGCTGTTCGCGGTGGTCGCGGGGGTGGTGTTCTTCGTCAACCGCACCACCCGCTACACCCTGGCCACGGCGGCGATCACCCTGATGGTGCTGTTCTGCTTCAACCAGATCGGCGATGGCTACGGGCTGTTCCTGCCACGCCTGTTCGATACCCTGGTCGGCAGCCTGATCGCCATCCTCGCGGTGTTCCTGTTCCTGCCCGACTGGCAAGGCCGACGGTTGAACAAGGTACTGGCCAACACCCTCGCCTGCGCCAGCGAGTACCTGCGCCAGATCATGCAGCAATACGCCCATGGCAAGCGTGACGACCTGGCCTACCGCCTGGCCCGGCGCAATGCGCACAATGCCGACGCGGCACTGTCGACCACCCTGGCCAACATGCTCATGGAGCCAGGACATTTCCGTAAGGAGGCCGACGTCGGCTTCCGCTTCCTGGTGTTGTCACATACCTTGCTGAGTTACCTCTCGGGGCTGGGCGCGCACCGCGATACAGCGCTGCCGGCCGAAGTCCACGAGCAGTTGATCGATGGTGCCGGGCGGAGCCTGGCCAGCAGCCTGGACGAGATCGCCAATGGCCTGGCGGCACGCTTGCCGGTGGCGATCCACAGTGACGCCGAGGAGGCGCTGGCCAACGCGCTGGAACAGATGCCCGAGGAACTGGACGAGCATCAGCGCCTGGTGCAGACGCAATTGGCGCTGATCTGCCGGCAGTTGGGGCCGTTGCGGACCTTGGCCGGGCATCTGATCAAGGAAGGCCAGCCCGCCTGATTACCCGCTCCCACACCAGGAGCGGGCTCAGAAACCATGCTGGCGCATCAGGCGGGCGTAGCTGCCGTCGGCCTTCATGGTGGCGATGGCTTTTTCGAAACGCGCCACGATCTTCTTGTGCTCCGGGTGCTTGAGGCTCACCAGGATGTGCAGGCTGTTCTCGCCCAGCGGCGGCTCGACGAAGGTCACACCCTCGCGCACCTGCTGCGGCTCGCGCTGCAGGTTGTAGCGCGCCACGTATTCATCCTCCACCGCCAGGTTCACCCGCCCGGCCGCCAGCATGCGCACCGCTGATGAAAAGTTACGCACCAGTACCTTGTTCAGGCGTTCGTCGCTGTCGAATTCGGGGGAATAGGCGTAGTCGCGCACCACGGCGATGGTGTAAGGGTACAGGTCAGCCTGGCGGGCATAGGCAAAAGCCTCGCCTTCACGCTTGAGCAGGCGGATGCGGTTGACCAGGTAGGTTGCAGAGAACTGGCCGATCAGGGTGCGCTCCTGGTTGTACCAGGCATTGATCAACACATCGTAGCGCCCCTCGCCCACCCCCATCAGCGCCCTGGCCCAGGGCACCTCCTCGAACTCGGTGGCGTAGCCGGCACGGGTCAGCGCCGTGGTGACGATGCTGGTGGCCAGGCCGCCACCGGGCATGCTGGTATCGGTGAAAGGCGGCCAGCTGTCGGCCACCAGCCGCAGCTTGCCATGGGCCAGGGCAGGCCCCGCGCACAACAGTCCCAGTAATGCAAGAACGCAAAGCAGTGGCCGCATGCTCAAATCCTTTCGAAGTTGGGGGCCCACGCTGGTGACGGCGATCTCTAACTAGCAACGGAGGTTGCAGATTACACAAGCCAAATCCTGGCGGCAGCGGACGATAATGTCATTTAGCCTCTATTTTGGCCGAATCCTGGACGGCGTCATTCTCCATCGTCGTGACCGCCTGGATTTGCGATGATCGACGGTCAACCGAAGGAGACCCCCCATGTCCATCGAGTGGATCTGCAAGCACCATGGCGACCTCGCCAAGGAACAACTCTACGCCATCCTGCAACTGCGCACCGAGGTGTTCGTGGTCGAGCAACGATGCGCCTACCAGGAAGTCGACGGGCTCGATCTGCAAGGCGATACCCTGCACCTGATGGGCTGGGACGGGAACCGATTGGTGGCCTACCTGCGTTTGCTCGACCCGCAATCACACAATGGCGACGTGGTGATCGGCCGGGTGGTCACCGCCCCGTCGGCGCGTGGGGGCGGGGTGGGGCATCAGTTGCTGCTCAAGGGGCTGGAGTGCGCAGCGCACTGCTGGGCGGGGACGCCGGTGTACCTGTCGGCCCAGGCGCACCTGCAGGGCTACTACAACCGCCATGGCTTCGAGGTGGTGGGCGAGGAGTACCTCGAGGACGATATTCCGCATATCGGCATGCGCAAGGGCTGAGGGCATTGCCCCGCGACGCTCAAGGGTAGCCCAGTACGTCACGGATCTGCCGCAGGTGCTGGATGATCCACTGCTTGTCGATCGCGCCCCAGTCGTGAATCCGGTAATGCCCGGCATGGTTGCGCGCACCGGCCTGCTGCTCGAACTCGCAGATGATGTCCAGGTCGGCCAAGGCGGCGATGGTGTCCTGGGCGGTACGCCGGGGCATGCCGGTGGCCTCCATCAACGCCGGCACACTGGTGGCGGTCTGGCTGTCGATCAGCCAGGCCACGTAAAGGCGGCGGTAGAAGCTGCTGCGGGTCTTGCTCACTTCCGTGGTCATGGGGTGCTTGTCCCTCAGGTGTTGCCCGGCAGTTCCCGATAGGTCAGGTAGACGCGCAGGTCGAATTCAAGTTGATGGTAGTCCGGCTCCATGTGCTGGCAGAGCTGGTAGAACGCCTTGTTGTGATCGCGCTCCCTCAGGTGCGCCAGCTCATGCACCACGATCATGCGCAGGAACTGCGGCGCTGCCTCGCGGAACAACGAAGCGACGCGGATCTCCTTCTTGGCCTTGAGCTTGCCGCCCTGCACCCGCGATACCGCCGTGTTCAGGCCCAATGCACGGTGGGTGAGGTCCAGGCGGTTGTCGAACAGGACCTTGTCCAGTGGCGGCGCACTGCGCAGGTACTGCTGCTTGATTTCCTGGGCATAGCCGTACAGGGCCTTGTCGCTCTGCACGTCATGGCGTTCGGGATAGCGCTGGCGCAGGTAGTCGCCCAGGCGATCGCTGGCGATCATCTGGCGCACCTGTTCCTGCAGGTGCGGCGGGTAGGCTTGCAGGTAACGTAGGGCGGTCATGGCTGGCGTTCGGAACGAGAAGACGCGAGTTTAGCCAATCACGACGCCCATGGGAAAAACGCCGGGAAATCGCCAGCGGCGTCGGCAGTGAGCGGCCGGGCCACCAGGAACCCCTGCACGTAGGCGCAACCGGCGCCCTTGAGCCATTCGGCTTGGGCCCGAGTCTCGACACCCTCGGCGATTACCGTGATGTCGTAGGCCGCGCACAGGTCGATGACGCTGCGCACCAAGGCGATATCCGCCGCCGAGTCCGGCAACCGCGCGACCAGGTGGCGGTCGAGCTTGAGCGTGTCGATAGGCAGGTCGCGCAGCATGCGCAACGAGCAGTCGCCGGCGCCGAAATCGTCCAGCGCCACGCGAATGCCCAGCTCTCGCAGGCGGTGCACCTGCTTCACCGCCGCGTCGATGTTGTACATCAACGAGGTCTCGGCCACCTCCACCTCCAGCTGGGCGGGTTGCAGTTGATGCTTGTCGATCACCTGGGCCAGTTCATCGACCAACCCGGGCATGGTGAACTGGGCGCGGCTCAGGCTGATGCCCAGCACCAGCTGCGAACCAAAGCGCTCGCTCCAGGCATTGCGCTGCGCGGCGCCCTTGCGATAGATCCAGCTGGCCAGGCGGTTGATCAGACGAGCCTCCT
Source organism: Pseudomonas sp. PONIH3 (assembly GCF_002934345.1). Lineage (NCBI taxonomy): Bacteria > Pseudomonadati > Pseudomonadota > Gammaproteobacteria > Pseudomonadales > Pseudomonadaceae > Pseudomonas > Pseudomonas sp. PONIH3. Next base: position 4,371,790 of record NZ_CP026386.1, on the reverse strand, counting down.
CCAGCAGGGGAATGAACAACCCGGGCGGCACGTCGCCAACGCTGGGGTGCTGCCAGCGCAACAACGCCTCGAAGCCCCGCAAGCGGCCATCGGTGAAAGCCACCTGCGGTTGGAAGACCAGAGTGAAGTCATTCTGCTCGATGGCTGTACGCACACTGTCCTCGAGCATCAGCCGCGAGCGGGCGCGGCCATTGAGTTCCTGGTCGTAGAAGCGATACTGCTGGCGTCCGGCCTGCTTGGCCGCGTACATCGCCGCGTCGGCGGCGCGCAACAGGCCTTCCACGTTAGCGCCACAGTCCGGGTAGGTGGCAATGCCGATGCTCACCCCCAGGTTCACCTCCAGCCCATCCACCTGCTGGAAGCTCGACATACGCTCCAGCAGTTTCTCGGCGTAGCGACCGGCCTGCTCGGGGTACGGCAGGCCATCAAACAGGGCGGTAAACTCGTCGCCGCCCATACGCGCCAGCAGCGCCTCGCTGCCCAGGCATTCCTTGAGCTGGTCAGCCACCCAGCGCAGGACGGTATCGCCAGCGTCATGGCCGAGCAGATCGTTGATCCGCTTGAAACCGTCCAGGTCCATGTACATCAGGGCCTTGGCCTTGTCTGAACGCTCGTTGCGCAGCAACGCGCTTTCGGCTGTCTGGTAGAAGCCACGGCGATTGAGCAACCCGGTCAAAGGATCGGTCACTGCCTGGTACTCCAGTTGCTGGTGCAGGCTACGCACCACCGACATGTCCAGCACCGTGACCACCATGGCTTTCTGCTCGGCGGGCAAAGGCGCGCAGGACAGCGCTACGGGCACCAACTGACCACCGAGGGTGCGCAACTGGGCGTCGTGGACACGGAAGATCTGCCGCCCCAGATAGGCCTGGTAAAAGTCCGACTCAGGCCAAAGATTGGCGCAGGGGAGCTGGATCAGGTCCAGCATATGCGCGCCTTGCAGCTTCTCCACCGGCGCATCCAGGAGGCGCGAGATGGCCGGGTTGGCGAAATCGATGCTGCCCCCCTCATCCACCACCAGGATGCCCTCGGCGGCATTTTCCAGGATCGAGGCGTTGAACGCCCGCGCCGACTCCAGTTCACGGGTCAGCCGTTGCAGCATGCGCCTGTTGCGCTGCTGCTCCAGCAGAGCCTGGACCTTGGGCTTGAGTATTTGCGGGTCGAACGGTTTGAACAGGTAATCCACTGCGCCACTAGCATACCCCTTGAGCACCGCGGCGTCGGACTGCTCGTTGGCGGTCAGAAAAATAATCGGAGTCAAACGGGTGCGTTGGCTGCCGCGCATCAGGCGGGCAACCTCGAAACCGTCCATCTCGGGCATCTGCACATCGAGCAGCACCAGGTCGACCTCGTGCTCAAGCAAGGTGCTCAGGGCTTCCATCCCTGAACTGGCGGTCAATACCTGCCAATCCTGGCGGGTCAGCAGAGCCCGCATGCTGATGAGGTTCTCCGGATAGTCGTCTACGATCAGCAGAACCGAACTGCTTTCCGGTGTTTGAGAATAAGCGCCATCCATGTTGCTTCTCTTGGTAAGTCCAACTGCGACTTTTAATTGGATCCGATTGTTACTCTAGTCTCGGCATCTCAAGACGCAATGCAGGCGCATGGCCATAAGCCATCGGAACCGATCTTAGCCGACTAACGGTATAAGCGGTGGACAGCCGACGTACGAATCGGGTCTTGCGCGCACAAAAAAAGCCCGCTTCGCGGCGGGCTCTTTCGTTGAACGGTACCAGATCAGTTGATCTTGGCGGCCAGTTCGCCTTTGGCATAGCGCTGGAACATGCCTTCCAGGGAGATCGGCTTGATCTTCGAGGCGTTGCCGGCGGTGCCGAAAGCTTCGTAGCGGGCGATGCACACGTCACGCATGGCCTTGACGGTTTCACCGAAGAACTTGCGCGGGTCGAACTCGCTCGGGTTCTGCGCCATCAGGCGGCGCATGGCGCCAGTGGAGGCCAGACGCAGGTCGGTGTCGATGTTGACCTTGCGGACACCGTACTTGATGCCTTCGACGATCTCTTCGACCGGCACGCCGTAGGTCTCTTTGATGTCGCCGCCGTACTGGTTGATGATCGCCAGCCACTCTTGCGGCACCGAGGACGAGCCGTGCATCACCAGGTGGGTGTTGGGGATGCGTTTGTGGATTTCCTTGATGCGGTCGATCGCCAGCACGTCACCGGTAGGCGGCTTGGTGAACTTGTAGGCGCCGTGGCTGGTGCCGATGGCGATGGCCAGGGCATCGACCTGGGTCTTCTTGACGAAGTCGGCCGCTTCTTCCGGGTCGGTCAGCATCTGGCTGTGATCCAGCACGCCTTCGGCGCCGATGCCGTCTTCTTCACCGGCCATGCCGGTTTCCAGCGAACCCAGGCAGCCCAGCTCGCCTTCTACCGAAACGCCACAGGCGTGGGCCATGGCAACGGTCTGCTGGGTGACACGGACGTTGTACTCGTAGTCGGTCGGGGTCTTGCCGTCTTCACCCAGCGAGCCGTCCATCATCACCGAGCTGAAGCCCAGCTGGATGGAGCGCTGGCACACGTCGGGGCTGGTGCCGTGGTCCTGGTGCATGCACACCGGAATGTGCGGGAACTCTTCGATGGCCGCCAGGATCAGGTGGCGCAGGAACGGCGCACCGGCGTATTTGCGAGCGCCAGCGGAAGCCTGGACGATGACCGGGGAGTCGGTCTTGTCGGCGGCTTCCATGATCGCGCGCATCTGCTCGAGGTTGTTGACGTTGAAAGCCGGAACGCCGTAGCCGAACTCGGCGGCGTGGTCCAGCATCTGGCGCATGCTAATGAGTGCCATTGTGTATCTCTCTCCCGACAAGCGTCGTTTGTTTCGTGCAAGCCTGCCGCAGGGGCGGTTGCTGTTCAAGTAGTGTGGGCCACCTGCGCGGCCCGGCCAGTCACGGTGCCTTGCAGCCCCGCCCAATCAGATCGTTGGTCGCCACCCAATACACCAGGCCTTCGTCACCTTTGGTGTGGAAGGCCAGCATGCCATCGCTGTACAGCGCGCCGGAGGCGCCCGGCTCGGCCTTTAGCCGGTAGACCTGGTCGCCGCCACCCAGGCGTACATCGACCGCGTCCCGTTGTGCATCGGCGAAGCGCCACAGCACCTCGGCCTGGCTGTCGCAGACCCAGCGGGTCCAGTTGTCCGCCGGGGCGGGTTGGGCGGGTTGCAGCAACGAACAGCCTGCCAGGGTCGCCAGGGCCAATGCGGCCAGAAGCGCTTTCATTCAATCACTCCGCCAGGGGCTGCAAAGCAGCCCTATGTTCAAGACCACAAAACAGCCTTCAGGTTGCCTGGCGCCCGATCAAGGGCAGCCCGGCGCCTTGCGCTGGTGCTCGTCGTCGTACTTTTCCAGGCCGTCCGGGCCCAGGCGCTTGTTGATCACCGGTGCCGTCTCGGCCTGCCACTGGGACTGGTAGCAACCGCCCTTGGGCGGCTGCGCCGGGTCAGCCTCGCTGCCCGTGTTGCTGGAGCAGGCGCCCAGCAACACTGCCACGATCATCACAGGCAATTGCTTGACCATCAGGTCGCTCCCTTTGCCAGGCGCCTTCAAACTCAGGCCTTGGCCCGTTCTTCCAGGATTGCCACGGCAGGCAGGACCTTGCCCTCGACGAACTCGAGGAACGCGCCGCCACCGGTAGAAATGTAGGAGATATCGGCGCCAACGCCATACTTGTCGATGGCTGCCAGGGTGTCACCGCCACCGGCGATGGAGAATGCGGCGCTGTCGGCGATGGCCTTGGCCAGTACCTTGGTGCCGTTGCCGAACTGGTCGAATTCGAACACACCGACCGGGCCGTTCCACAGGATGGTCTGCGACGACTTCAGCAGTTCGGCGAAGTTGGCAGCGGTCTGTGGGCCGATGTCGAGGATCATGTCGTCAGCCGCCACGTCGGCGATCGCCTTGACGGTAGCTTCGGCGCTTTCAGCGAATTCCTTGGCAACCACCACGTCGACCGGCAGCGGCACATTGACCTTGGCGGCGATGGCCTTGGCGGTTTCGACCAGGTCAGCCTCGTACAGCGACTTGCCCACCGGGTGACCGGCAGCGGCGAGGAAGGTGTTGGCGATACCACCGCCGACGATCAGCAGGTCGCACACAGTGCTCAGGCTGTTCAGCACGTCCAGCTTGGTCGACACCTTGGAGCCGGCAACAATGGCCGCCATCGGCTTGGCCGGCGCCTTCAGGGCCTTGCCCAGGGCGTCCAGCTCGGCCGCCAGCAGCGGGCCGGCAGCAGCGACCTTGGCGAACTTGGCAACACCGTGGGTGGAGCCTTCGGCGCGGTGCGCGGTGCCGAACGCGTCCATGACGAACACGTCGCACAGGGCGGCGTACTTCTGCGCCAGCTCGTCGGCGTTCTTCTTCTCGCCCTTGTTGAAGCGCACGTTCTCGAACAGCACCAGGTCACCGGCCTGCACCTGAACGCCGTCGAGGTAGTCGGCGACCAGCGGCACGTCGCGGCCCAGGGCCTTGCCCAGGTAGTCGGCAACCGGCTTGAGGCTGTTCTCGGCGGAGAACTCGCCTTCGGTCGGGCGCCCCAGGTGCGAGCAGACCATTACCGCCGCGCCCTTCTCCAGGGCCAGCTTGATGGTCGGCAGCGCTGCCAGGATACGCGCATCGCTGGCGACCACGCCGTCTTTCACAGGGACGTTGAGGTCTTCGCGGATCAGTACGCGCTTACCTTGCAGGTCGAGGTCGGTCATCTTCAACACGGTCATGAATGCAGTCCTTCAGGGCTGTTTGCTGCGGGTTGGGTGGACGACGTGCAGATAGTGTTCGGCAACGTCGAGCATACGGTTGGCAAACCCCCATTCGTTGTCGAACCAGGCCAGCAGGTTCACCAGGCGGGAGCCTGAGACACGGGTCTGGCTGGCATCGACGATGGCCGAATGCGGGTCATGGTTGAAATCACAGCTGGCGTGGGGCAGCTCGGTGTAGGCCAGCAAGCCTTTTAGCGGGCCAACCAGGGCGGCCTCGCGCAACACCCGGTTGACCTCGGCCGCGCTGGTGTCGCGCGCGGTCTGCAGGGTGATGTCCAGGCACGACACGTTGACGGTTGGCACGCGTACCGCTTTGGCCTGGATTCGCCCGGCAAGTTCCGGCAGCAGGCGCTCGATGCCCCGCGCCAGACCAGTGGACACCGGAATCACCGACTGGAATGCCGAGCGCGTGCGGCGCAGGTCTTCATGGTGATAGGCGTCGATCACCGGCTGGTCGTTCATCGCCGAGTGGATGGTGGTGATCTGTACGTACTCGATGCCAAAGGCCTGGTCCAGCACCCGCAGCAGGGGCACGCCGCAGTTGGTGGTGCAGGACGCGTTCGATACCAGCAGTTCGTTGCCGGTCAGGCAACCCTGGTTGATGCCGTAGACCACCGTGGCATCGACGTCGGCTTCACTGGCCATCGGCTGCGAGAACAGCACCCGTGGCGCACCGGCATCGAGAAAACGCTGGCCGTCGGCTCGGGTGTTGTAGGCGCCAGAGCACTCCAGTACCAGGTCGACATCCAGGGCGGCCCAGTCGATGCCTTCGGGGGTGGCGCTGCGCAGCACTTTCACACAGTCGCCATTGATATGCAGACAATCGCCGTCGACTTTCACCTCACCGGGGAAACGCCCGTGGGTGGAGTCGAAGCGCGTCAGGTATTCCAGACTGGCCTGGTCGGCCAGGTCGTTCAGCGCGACGATCTCGAAACCGGCCTTCGCCCCTCGCTCGAACAGTGCGCGCAGGACACAGCGGCCGATGCGGCCGTAACCGTTGAGTGCAACTTTGTAGGGACGCGGGTGGGGCATTCGATACTCACGTGCAGGTGCGTTGAACGACCATCGCGGGGCAAGCCCGCTCCCACAAGGCACCGGGATGCCTTGTGGGAGCGGGCTTGCCCCGCGATCAGGCGGGAGGCACGGAGCCTCCCGGGTGCATCAGTCTTCCAGCAGCTCTTCAGCGGTACCCAGGATGTTGTCCAGGGTGAAGCCGAACTCCTCGAACAGCGCGGAGGCCGGTGCCGACTCGCCGTAGGTGGTCATGCCGATCACGCGACCTTCGAGGCCGACGTACTTGTACCAGAAGTCGGCATGGGCAGCCTCGATGGCGATGCGCGCACCGACTTCCAGTGGCAGGACCGACTGCTTGTAGGCAGCGTCCTGGGCATCGAACACGCTGGTGCTCGGCATCGACACGACGCGGACCTTGCGGCCCTCGGCGCTCAGCTTGTCGAACGCCTGGACGGCCAGGCCCACTTCGGAACCGGTGGCGATCAGGATCAGCTCAGGCTCGCCGGCGCAGTCCTTGAGCACGTAACCGCCACGGGCGATATCGGCGATCTGCTGGGCATTGCGATCCTGATGCTGCAGGTTCTGGCGCGAGAAGATCAGCGCCGATGGACCGTCCTTGCGCTCCAGGGCGACTTTCCAGGACACGGCGGATTCCACCGCATCGGCCGGACGCCAGGTGTCCAGGTTCGGCGTGCTGCGCAGGCTGGTCAGTTGCTCGATTGGCTGGTGGGTCGGACCGTCTTCGCCCAGGCCGATGGAGTCGTGGGTGTAGACGTGGATCACGCGCTGCTTCATCAGCGCCGACATGCGCACTGCGTTGCGGGCGTATTCCATGAACATCAGGAAGGTCGCGCCATAAGGCACCAGGCCACCGTGCAGGGCGACGCCGTTCATGATCGCGGTCATGCCGAATTCGCGCACCCCGTAGAACACGTAGTTGCCGCTGGCGTCATTGGCCTCGACACCCTTGCAACCTTTCCACAAGGTCAGGTTGGAGCCGGCCAGGTCCGCCGAACCCCCGAGGAACTCCGGCAGCAGCGGGCCGAAGGCATTCAGGGTGTTCTGGCTGGCCTTGCGGCTGGCGATGGTTTCGCCCTTGGCAGCGACTTCGTTGATGTAGGCCTGGGCCTTCTCGGAGAAGTCCGCCGGCAGGTCGCCTGCGTCACGGCGCTTGAACTCGGCAGCCAGTTCCGGGTAAGCCTTGGCATAGGCGTCGAAACGCTCGTTCCAGGCAGCTTCGGCCTTGGCGCCAGCGGCTTTGGCGTCCCACTCGGCATAGATGTCGGCCGGGATCTCGAACGGACCGTGGTTCCAGTTCAGTTCCTTGCGGGCCAGGGCGATTTCTTCGTTGCCCAGCGGTGCGCCGTGGCAGTCTTCCTTGCCCTGCTTGTTAGGCGAGCCGAAGCCGATGATGGTCTTGCAGCAGATCAGGGTCGGACGGTCGCTCTTGCGAGCGGTGTCGATGGCCATCTTGATCTCGTCGGCGTCGTGACCGTTGACGTTGCGGATCACCTGCCAGTTGTAGGCTTCGAAGCGCGCCGGGGTGTTGTCGGTGAACCAGCCGTGCACTTCGCCGTCGATGGAGATGCCGTTGTCGTCGTAGAAGGCGATCAGTTTGTTCAGGCCCAGGGTGCCGGCCAGCGAGGCGACTTCGTGGGAAATGCCTTCCATCATGCAGCCGTCGCCGAGGAACACGTAGGTGTTGTGGTCGACGATGTTGTGGCCTTCACGGTTGAACTGGGCGCCCAGCACCTTTTCCGCCAGGGCGAAGCCCACGGCGTTGGCCAGACCCTGGCCCAGGGGGCCGGTGGTGGTTTCCACGCCTGGGGTGTAGCCGAACTCCGGGTGGCCCGGGGTGCGGCTGTGCAGCTGACGGAAGGCCTTGAGGTCGTCGATGGTGACGTCGTAGCCGGTCAGGTGCAGCAGCGAATAGATGAGCATCGAGCCGTGACCGTTGGACAGCACGAAGCGGTCACGGTCGGCGAAGTTCGGGTTGCTCGGGTTGTGCTTCAGGTAGTCGCGCCAAAGCACTTCGGCGATATCCGCCATACCCATGGGGGCACCTGGGTGGCCGCTGTTGGCCTTTTGCACGGCATCCATGCTGAGGGCACGAATGGCGTTGGCACGTTCACGACGGCTGGGCATCGCTGAGTCTCCTGGGGCTTGAAAGGGTGGTGAAGCGAAAAAAGGCGACCATTTTCGCCCACAGGGGGGGCCGGGGGCAATGACGTATGGTCGCAGTCGGGCTTTTTTCCTGTGTTTGGCCTGCTTTTCACGAGAAATCCGCCTGCGAAACCACCACCCATCCAGCAATATCAAAACTTTTTGATATTGCTATTGCGACGAGAGCATCCCCTGACTAGACTCCCGCCCCATGAACCTCAATGCGCCCATCACCCCGCAACGCAGCGACGAGCTGGCCGCCCTGTGCAAGGCCGGCGGCGATCCTCTGCGCCTGAACGTGCTGCGCGCATTGGCCAACGACTCGTTCGGCGTGCTGGAGCTGGCGCAGATCTTCGACATCGGCCAGTCGGGCATGAGCCACCACCTCAAGGTACTGGCCCAGGCCGACCTGGTGGCGACCCGTCGCGAGGGCAATGCGATCTTCTACCGCCGCGCCCTGCCCGACAGTCAGCGCCTGGGTGGCCGCCTGCACACGGCGCTGCTGGAGGAAGCCGACGACCTCTCGCTGCCCGTGGACGTACAGGCACGTATCGCCCTGGTGCAACAGCGCCGCGCCGCCACCAGCCAGGACTTTTTCCAGCGCGTCGAAGAGAAATTCCGCGCCCAGCAGGACCTCATCGCCGGCTTGCCGCAGTACCGCGAAAGCCTGCTGGCATTGCTCGACAAGCTCAGCTTCGGCGTCGGCGCCAGCGCCCTGGAAGTGGGGCCTGGCGACGGCGGTTTCCTGCCTGACCTGGCGCGCCGCTTCGACCAGGTCACGGCCATGGACAACAGCCCGACCATGCTCGAGCTGGCGCGCCAGGTCTGTGAGCGCAATGCACTGAACAACGTGAACCTGCAGTTGGCCGATGCACTGGGTACAACGGATGTGGAAGCCGACTGCGTTGTGCTGAACATGGTCCTGCACCATTTCAGCGACCCGGCCCAGGCCTTGCGCCTGCTGGCCAGACGGGTGAAAGCGGGCGGCAGCCTGCTGGTCACCGAGCTGTGCAGCCATGACCAGGGGTGGGCGCGCGAAGCCTGCGGCGACCTGTGGCTTGGCTTCGAGCAGGACGACCTGGCCCGTTGGGCCAACGCGGCAGGGCTGGCCCCCGGGGACAGCCTCTACGTGGGCTTGCGTAACGGTTTTCAGATCCAGGTCCGGCATTTCCAGCGGGCCACTGGCGACATACAACATCGGTAAATTTCAGGAACCCATCGAGATGAGCGAATACTCCCTTTTCACCTCCGAGTCCGTGTCCGAAGGGCATCCGGACAAGATCGCCGACCAGATCTCCGACGCGGTGCTGGACGCCATCATCGCCCAGGACAAGTATGCCCGCGTGGCCTGCGAGACCCTGGTCAAGACCGGTGTCGCCATCATCGCCGGTGAAGTCACCACTTCGGCCTGGGTCGATCTGGAAGACCTTGTACGTAACGTGATCATCGACATCGGCTACAACAGCTCCGACGTCGGCTTCGACGGTGCCACCTGCGCCGTGATGAACATCATCGGCAAGCAGTCGGTGGACATCGCCCAGGGCGTCGACCGTTCCCGCCCGGAAGACCAGGGTGCCGGCGACCAGGGCCTGATGTTCGGCTACGCCAGCAACGAGACCGACGTGCTGATGCCGGCCCCGATCTGCTTCTCGCACCGCCTGGTCGAGCGCCAGGCCGAGGCGCGCAAGTCCAAGCTGCTGCCTTGGCTGCGCCCGGACGCCAAGTCACAGGTCACCTGCCGCTATGAAAACGGCAAGGTCGTCGGTATCGACGCGGTCGTACTGTCGACCCAGCACAACCCCGAGGTCTCGCAAAAAGACCTGCAGGAAGCGGTGATGGAGCTGATCGTCAAGCACACCCTGCCTGCCGAGCTGCTGCACAAGGGTACCCAGTACCATATCAACCCGACGGGCAACTTCATCATCGGTGGCCCGGTGGGCGACTGCGGCCTGACCGGCCGCAAGATCATCGTCGACTCCTACGGCGGCATGGCTCGCCACGGTGGTGGCGCGTTCTCCGGCAAGGACCCGTCCAAGGTCGACCGTTCCGCCGCCTACGCCGGCCGCTACGTGGCCAAGAACATCGTCGCCGCCGGCCTGGCCGAGCGTTGCGAGATCCAGGTGTCCTACGCCATCGGCGTGGCCCAGCCGACCTCCATCTCGATCAACACCTTCGGCACCGGCAAGGTCTCGGACGAGAAGATCGTGCAACTGGTGCGCGAATGCTTCGACCTGCGTCCGTACGCCATCACCACCATGCTCGACCTGCTGCACCCGATGTACCAGGAAACCGCTGCCTACGGTCACTTCGGTCGTACCCCGCAGCAGAAGACCGTGGGTGACGACACCTTCACCACCTTCACCTGGGAGCGCACCGACCGCGCCGCCGCCCTGCGCGACGCCGCCGGCCTGTAAGTCTCCTACAGCAGTAAAAGAAAGCCCCTGCCGAGCAATCGGCAGGGGCTTTTTCGTGACATATCGTCTGACAATGCGGCACGTCGCAGCGCGCAGCTGACACCTAGGCTGAGGACTCCTTACCGCCTCGCAAGGATGCCGGCCATGCCGTTGCTGCTGATACTCATGCTCCTGCCGATACTCATCGCCAGCGCACAGGCCGGCCAGTGTCCGGATTGGAGCGTATCCCAGGCGAATGCCGAAATGGCCCGGCTGGGCGAGACCCTGGCCCGCTGGGACGACCACTACCATCGTCAGGGCAAGTCATTGGTGGCCGACGAGCTCTATGACCAGAGCCGCCAGCGCCAATTGCTGCTACAGCGGTGCTTCAACCTGCCAGACGCGGCGCCCGCCCCACTGGCAAGCGCACGCGGTCCGATTGCACACCCGATCGTCCACACCGGCGTCGACAAGCTCCCTGACGAACAGGCAATGCGTCGTTGGCTGGCCGACAAACGCGATGTCTGGATACAGCCCAAGGTCGACGGCGTCGCGGTTTCCCTGGTCTACCAGAAGGGTCGGTTGGTCCGGCTGCTCAGCCGTGGCGATGGCCTCCAGGGCCATGACTGGAGCCGGCATATTCCCTCGCTCGGCGCCATCACCCGACAGCTGCCGCAGCCTGTGGACCTGGTGCTGCAAGGGGAACTGTACAAACGCCTGGAGGGCCATGTGCAGGCCCAGGCAGGCAGCCTCAACGCTCGCGGCAACGTGGCCGGGCTGATGGCACGCAAGCAGCTGGACACAGCGCTCGGCGCGAGCATCGGCCTGTTCGTCTGGGACTGGCCGCACGGGCCGCAAACCCAGGCAGAGCGTCTCGAGCGACTGGCCGCCATGGGCTTTGCCGACAGCCAGCGCTACAGCGTCGCCATCGCCAGCCCGGAGCAGGCCGCCGAGATGCGCCTGCACTGGTATCGCACCGCCCTGCCCTTCGCCACCGATGGCGTGATCCTGCGCCAGGACAGCCGCCCGCCCGCCGAACGCTGGCAGGCCAAGGCCCCTTACTGGATTGCGGCCTGGAAATACCCCTTCTCCCAGGCACTGGCCGAGGTGCGCGAAGTGCGCTTTCGCATTGGACGCACTGGCAAGGTAACCCCCATCCTGCATCTGGCGCCTGTCGAACTGGACGACCGTCAGGTTTCCCAGGTCAGCCTTGGTTCCCTGGCTCGCTGGCAGAAACTCGATATTCGCCCTGGCGACCAGGTGGCCATCAGCCTTGCCGGCCTCACCGTTCCGCGGTTTGACGACGTGGTACATCGCACGGTCGTGCGACAGCCCGTGGCCTCACCGGCTGCCGGCCAGTATGACGCCCACACTTGCTGGCGGGCTGGCGCTGGCTGCGAAGAGCAATTCATTGCCCGATTGAACTGGTTGAGCGGCAAGCAGGGGCTGGCCCTGCCAGGGATCGGACCGGGTACCTGGCGCCGACTGGTGAATGCCGGCCTGGTGACCTCCCTCGTGGACTGGCTGGAGCTCGACACCCAAGTCCTGACGAAGGTGCCGGGTCTCGGCGACGCCAGGGCCCGACAGCTTCATGACAGTTTCAGCGCGGCTCACCTGCGCTCCTTCCACCAGTGGTTGAAAGCGCTGGGCGCGCCCTTGCCTCAGGAGATGCCGCTGGAGGCCGACTGGTCGACGCTCGCAACCCGATCGGCTGACGCATGGCAAGCCTCGCCGGGGGTCGGTGGCGCAAAATCGAAACAACTCGAGGTTTTTTTTGCAACAGAAGATGTTCAAGCCCTTGCCGCGCAACTGGGCGGGTATCGTATCGCCGGTTTCCAGCACTCGAACGACACCGCCGAACAATGACGAGCGTAGGGTAACTCCGAGTTTGCCGTTTAAAGCCCCACCAAGGGTTCCTAAATCCGGCAAACCAAGGCAGGATTCCACCAACTTTTGCTGCTCCGCCCCGCTCAGGAGGCTTTTCATGACACGTTTCACCGCTCTTTTCCTGCTGGCAACCCTTGGCCTGGCGACCGGCGTCGCGCAAGCCGCCCAGCCGGATGCAGGCTTGACCGGCTGCGCCGCCAAACGCAGCGCCATCGAGAACCAGCTGAAGATTGCCCGTGACCATGGCAACAGTGACCAAGTTGCCGGGCTCGAAGAGGCGCTGCGTGGCGTGGACAACTGCACCGAAGCCGGGCTGCGCAAAGAGCGCGAGCAGAAAGTGCTCGATGCCCGCCACGAAGTGAACCAGCGCACCAAGGACCTGGACAAAGCCATGAAGAAGGGTGACGCGGAAAAGATCAACAAGCGCAAGGACAAGCTGGCCGAGGCAAAGAAAGAACTGCAGGAAGCCGTGGACGACCTCGAGCGCTGACCTAACAGCCCTTGATGTGGGAGCGAACCCGCTCCCACGACAGCCTCCCACGGCTCAATGATTACGAAACTCGCTATGACAGGCCTTGCACGCGGCCTCGACCTTGTCCATCGGTGCCTTCATCTGCGTTGCGTCCAGCGACGGGTTGCGGGTCACCGTCACCAGCTCGCCGGTGACGCCCTCCAGCTGCCGGGCCAGGTCCTGGAACCGCGCCTGCCGCTCCCAGACATCCGCCCGCGCGCTGCTGTCACCCTCGTCGCGCACCTGCGGGAAGTGCTGCCACGGCTCATGGGCCAGGGAATCCAGCTTCACCGCGCCCTCGGCGAACTTCACGCCATCGAAGGGCAACCGTCCGCGCAGCATGCCTCCCATGTCTTCACTGGTCTTGAGCATCTGCTTGAAGATCGCCTTGCGCTGGCCCAGTGGCGAGTTGGGATCGACGCCGTCACAGGCGGTCAGGGCGAGGGCGGCGAGCAGTACTACGGTCAATCGCTTGAACATCACGGTCTCTTTGGCCAGGCAAACGGGTGGCCAGTATCGCCGCCCGCCGGGCAAAGACCAATAGCCACACAGAAAACAAGGGTGAATGTTCATGTTTCGCCCAGCACAGGACCTTCTCGATGAAATCTGCATTGCGCCATCTCGCCTGGGCCCTGCCCGCCCTGGCGCTCCTGGCCGGCTGCAACGGCGGCGAAAGCGCCAAGCCCGAGCCTCATGCCATCGCCACTTATGTGCCAGCCACCTGGAAGGACCTGCCTCAGGTCAGCGACGACGACCTGCTGGCCGGCTTCTATGCCTGGCGCAACGGTTGCGAGAAGCTCAAGCGCGATCCGGTGTGGGCCGCAACCTGCGAGGCAGCCGGCTCAGCCATGGCGAACGCTGATCAGGTACGCACCTTCCTCGAGCAGAATCTCCAGGTGTTTGGACTGCGCTCGGCGCAGAACAGCGCCAACGGCCTGATCACCGGGTATTACGAACCGGTCTACCCCGGCAGCCTGGAACGCACCGAAGCCGCGCATGTACCAGTGTACGGCGTACCCGAGGACATGATCGTGGTCGATCTGGCCAGTGTGTATCCCGAACTCAAGGGCAAGCGCTTGCGCGGGCGCCTTGATGGCCGCGTGCTCAAACCCTATGACACCGCCGAAGTGATCAACCGCGACGGTGCCATGGCGCCGGTACTGGCCTGGCTGACCGACCCGATGGACTTGCAGTTCCTGCAGATCCAGGGTTCCGGTCGCATCCAGCTGGAAGGTGGCCGCCAGCTACGGCTGGGGTATGCCGACCAGAACGGCCATCCCTATCGGCCGATTGGCCGCTGGCTGGTGGAACAGGGCCAGCTGCCTAAGGAACAGGTGACCATGGGCAGCATCCACGCTTGGGCCCAGGCCAACCCGAAGCGGATCCCTGAGTTGCTGGCCAGCAACCCGAGCTATGTGTTCTTCAGCACCCGCTCGGACAGCAACGAAGGTCCCCGCGGCTCACTCAACGTGCCGCTGACCGCTGGCTACAGCGTGGCCATCGACCGCAAGGTGATCCCGCTGGGCAGCCTGCTGTGGCTGTCCACCACCCGCCCCGACGGCAGCCCGGTGGTGCGCCCCGTGGGAGCTCAAGACACGGGTGGGGCGATTACTGGTGAAGTGCGTGCGGACCTGTTCTGGGGCACCGGGCCAGAGGCAGGGGAACTGGCAGGCAACATGAAACAACAGGGGCAGATCTGGATGTTGTGGCCCAAGGGTCAGCCTTTGCCCGAAGTACCGAAGGTACCCTGACGGGCGCTATCGCGGGGCATGCCTACTCCCACTGCGGGAGCGGGCATGCCCCGCGATGCACTCAGATCGAAACGACAAAGAACGACACGATCAGCGCCATCCCGACGAACCACACCAGCGAGCGCAACACCGCCCAATCCGCCAGGTAGCAGATGATGTAGAGCAACCGGCTGGTGATGTACATCACGCCCAGCACATCTTGGGTTACTTGTTCGGCATTGCCGACGATATCGGCCACCAGCACCGCCGCGGCAAATGCCGGAAACGCCTCGTAGCCATTCAACTGAGCGGCATGGGCCCGCCGTGGCAGCCCTTCAAGCTCGTCCAGAAAGGCACGCGGGTCATGATTGGCGCGAAAGCCAAAATACCCGCTGCTGAGTTTGGCGATCAACGCACACAGCGGCGGCAGGACCAGGGCGACAAGAATGCACCACAGGGCTACGGTCATCTACAGGACTCCTTGTTTCACAGAGGTTGGCTTCAGAGCTTCATCACCAGCATGCCGGCCAGCACCAGCGTGCAAGCTAGGAGTCTTGGCCCGCCAAAAGGTTCTTTGAGGTAGCGCATGCCCAGGAGCACCACGAGAATCACGCTCAGTTCGCGCAACGCTGCCGCCTCGGCCACCGAGCCCAGGTGCATGGCCCAGAGCACCAGAGCGTAGCTGAACAACACACAGAACCCGACTGCCAGGCCCAGATTCCATTGGGTTCGCCAGAACAGCATGAATGGCCCCCGGCGAGCCACCACGGCCAGCAGCGGGAACGGCCAGGAGCTGAGCAGGCTCAGCCACACCAGGTAATCCCACGGTTTGCCCCACAGGCGTACGGCCTGGCCGTCGAACCAGGTGTAGCAGCCGATGCACAGGCCGATCAGCGCCACCACCGGCAGCATCGACCAAGGCAGGCGGTCGCCGCCGCCGCCCTGCCAAAGCAGACACGCCATGCCACAGGGGATCAGCAGGATGCCGATGATCTGCTGCTGGCTCAGCGATTCGCCGGCAAAGGCCAGGGTCAACCCAAGTACCACCAAGGGCGACAGGCCACGCATCAACGGATAGACCAGGCCCAGGTCGCCGACCCGATAGGCCTGGATCAGCAGAAAGCGGTACAGCTGCTCGGCCAGCGCCGAGGCCAACAGCCAGGGCCAGATCCCGGCGGGCGGGAAATCTACGAAGGCCACCGCCAGCAGGGCGAAACTCAGCGCCACCACGTCCATGCTGGCGATGACCAGCAGCCGCTCGGCGCTGAACTTGATCAAGGTATTCCAGGTGGCATGGAGCAGGGCTGCGACCAGTACGAGGGAAGTTGCCAGCACGCCTTGGAATCCTTGTTGTCGTTCGGTGGGGACCACTATATAGCGCCTGGCGTGTTATGGCCCCATCTCGGCGAGCCCGCCCCCACGCCACTGCCTGACAGGAACCAATTGGAGAAATCCGGTCATAAGGTGTGTCCCGACTGCCGCGCCAGATCATCAAAGAACTGCCCGAGCCATTCGGGTAATGACTTGGAAGCCACTTTCACAGGATTCGGGATGCTTGAATTAGTTGCCGCGTTTATCTGCCTCACCACCCTCCTCACTTATGTGAACTACCGCTTCATCGGCCTGCCGCCGGCCATCGGCGTGATGGTCACCGCATTGCTATTCTCCCTGATGCTGCAGGGCCTGAGCCTGATCGGCTTCCCTGGCTTGGAAGAACGCGTTGAAGGCCTGATGAACCAGATCGACTTCAACGACCTGCTGATGCACTGGATGCTGTCGTTCCTGCTGTTCGCCGGCGCGTTGCACGTCAACCTCGCCGACCTGCGCAGCTACCGCTGGCCGATCGGCCTGCTGGCCACCCTGGGCGTGCTCATCGCCACCGTGGTGATCGGCTACCTGGCGCACTGGGTGTTCGCCCTGTTCGGCTGGAACGTGCCGTTGATCTACTGCCTGCTGTTCGGCGCGCTGATCTCGCCGACCGACCCGATCGCCGTGCTCGGCGCACTGCGCACCGCCAACGCCTCGAAGCCGCTGAAGACCACCATCGTCGGTGAGTCTCTGTTCAACGACGGCACGGCGGTCGTGGTGTTCACCGTGCTGCTGGGCATCATCCAGCTGGGCGAGACGCCGAGCGTCGCCGATACCGCCATCCTGTTCGCCCGTGAGGCACTGGGTGGCATCGCCTTCGGCGGCCTGATCGGTTACGCCACCTACCGCATGATCAAGAGCGTCGAGCAGTACCAGGTGGAGGTGATGCTGACCCTGGCACTGGTGATCGGCGGCTCGGCCATGTGCTACGAGTTGCACGTGTCGGCGCCGATCGCCATGGTGGTGGCCGGCCTGATCATCGGCAACCTGGGGCGCAACCTGGCGATGAACGACATGACCCGCCGCTACATGGATGGCTTCTGGGAACTGATCGACGACATGCTCAACGCCCTGCTGTTCGCGCTGATTGGCCTGGAACTGTTGCTGCTGCCGTTCAACTGGTTGCACCTGGCGGCGGGTGGTGTGCTGGCGATTGCGGTGCTGGCTTCGCGCCTGCTGACCGTGGCGCCGGCGATCGTGCTGTTGCGCCGCTGGCGCAGCGTGCCGCAAGGCACCATTCGCGTACTGACCTGGGGTGGCCTGCGCGGTGGCGTGTCGGTGGCCCTGGCACTGTCGCTACCGCAGGGCGCCGAGCGTGATCTGCTGCTGTCGATCACTTACATCGTGGTGCTGTCGTCGATCCTGGTGCAGGGTCTGACGGTCGGAAAGGTTGTGCGCAAGGTCAGCACACAACCCGAGTGACAGCATAGGGGCGGACTAGCCCCGCGATATCGTCTGCACAGGCATCGATGTTGATCCTGCCGGCGCCATCGCGGGGCAAGCCCGCTCCCAAGCTTGAGCAAATGGGTCTATTCCACCGCGCTGTCCGGAAACTGGTCCTGGATGTACTTGATCTCGGTGCGCCCGTGGGCGGCCGGCAGGCCATCCTCACCCAGGTTGACGAAGACCATCTTGTCGACGGTCAGGATCGCCTTGCGGGTGATCTTGTTGCGCACTTCGCACTTGAGCGTGATCGAGGTGCGGCCGAACTCGGTGGCGGTAATGCCCAGCTCGATGATGTCGCCCTGACGCGAAGCACTGACGAAGTTGATCTCGGAAATGTACTTGGTCACCACGCGCTGGTTGCCCAGTTGGACGATGGCGTAGATTGCCGCCTCCTCGTCGATCCAGCGCAGCAGACTGCCGCCGAACAGGGTGCCGTTGGGATTGAGGTCTTCGGGTTTTACCCATTTGCGGGTGTGAAAGTTCATCTGTACTCCTGACCTGCTTGCTGACATGCGCTAATGATGGCAGACCGCTCGGTCACGCTCCATTGAACATCGACTATCGTCGTGATTAATCGACAGAAAGTCTTGGGTGTGTCACACGCCCGCGGCTATAATCTCGCCGTTTCACATGGTCCCCCGCAGTGGTGGCCATCCCGCCACCCATCCGAGGGGCGCTGCAGCAGGCTCGGCCTGTCAGGCTCGGTTGGGGCGTTGTCCGCGCAAGCGGACGCTCAACGCACAACGGCGCCCATTCGCACACTACGAATGGAGGCTCTCAATGAGCGCTGTAAACACGCCTGCAGGTTTTTCCGACTTCAAGGTCGCCGACATCTCCCTGGCAGACTGGGGCCGCAAGGAAGTCATCATCGCCGAATCGGAAATGCCCGCGCTGATGGGCCTGCGCCGCAAGTATCAAGCCGAGCAACCGCTCAAGGGCGCGAAGATCATCGGCTGCATCCACATGACCATCCAGACTGCCGTGCTGATCGAGACCCTGGTCGCCCTGGGTGCCGAAGTGCGCTGGTCGTCGTGCAACATCTTCTCCACCCAGGACCAGGCCGCCGCCGCCATTGCTGCCGCCGGCATCCCGGTGTTCGCCTGGAAAGGTGAAACCGAGCAGGAATACGAATGGTGCATCGAGCAGACCATCCTCAAGGATGGCCAGCCATGGGACGCCAACATGGTGCTGGACGACGGCGGTGACCTGACCGAGATCCTGCACAAGAAATACCCGGCCATGCTGGACAAGATCCACGGCGTGACCGAAGAGACCACCACCGGCGTGCACCGCCTGCTGGACATGCTGGCCAAGGGCGAGCTGAAAGTCCCGGCGATCAACGTCAACGACTCGGTCACCAAGAGCAAGAACGACAACAAGTACGGCTGCCGTCACAGCCTCAACGACGCCATCAAGCGCGGTACCGACCACCTGCTGTCGGGCAAACAGGCCCTGGTGATCGGCTACGGCGACGTGGGCAAGGGCTCGGCCCAGTCCCTGCGTCAGGAAGGCATGATCGTCAAGGTCACCGAAGTCGACCCGATCTGCGCCATGCAAGCGTGCATGGATGGCTTCGAAGTCGTCTCGCCGTTCAAGGACGGCATCAACACCGGTACCGAAGCCGGCATCAACAAGGACCTGCTCGGCCGCATCGACCTGATCGTCACCACCACCGGTAACGTCAACGTCTGCGACGCCAACATGCTCAAGGCCCTGAAGAAGCGCGCCGTGGTCTGCAACATCGGCCACTTCGACAACGAGATCGACACCGCCTTCATGCGCAAGAACTGGGCATGGGAAGAGGTCAAGCCACAGGTGCACAAGATCCATCGCACCGGTGCCGGCGTGTTCGACCCGCAGAACGACGACTACCTGATCCTGCTGGCCGAAGGCCGCCTGGTGAACCTGGGCAACGCCACCGGCCACCCAAGCCGCATCATGGACGGTTCGTTCGCCAACCAGGTCCTGGCGCAGATCTTCCTGTTCGAGCAGAAGTTCGCCGCGCTGCCTGCCGCGAAGAAGGCCGAGCGCCTGACCGTGGAAGTGCTGCCGAAGAAACTCGACGAAGAAGTGGCCCTGGAGATGGTCCGCGGCTTCGGCGGCGTGGTCACCCAGCTGACCCCGCAGCAGGCCGAGTACATCGGTGTGACCGTCGAAGGCCCGTTCAAGCCGGACGCTTACCGCTACTAAGCGGCTGGTTGCCAGTGCCAGGTATTCTTGCCCGGCACTGGCAGGCAACGTTTCGAACCGATGTCCGAGCCAGGCCGGCCCCCACCGTCCTGGCTTTTATTTGCAGGCAGCAGCCCAGGCTCACTGCCGAAGGAACCAGAGATGTCACAAGAACGCCGCTACAGTTTCGAGTTCTTCCCCACCAAGACCGATGCCGGTCACGAAAAGCTGATGGGCGTTGCCCGCCAGCTGGCCAGCTACAACCCGGACTTCTTCTCCTGCACCTATGGTGCCGGTGGCTCGACCCGCGACCGCACGCTCAACACCGTGCTGCAGCTGGAAAACGAGGTGAAAGTCCCCGCCGCCC
This sequence comes from Pseudomonas sp. PONIH3, assembly GCF_002934345.1. NCBI lineage: Bacteria > Pseudomonadati > Pseudomonadota > Gammaproteobacteria > Pseudomonadales > Pseudomonadaceae > Pseudomonas > Pseudomonas sp. PONIH3. The sequence goes on along the minus strand of NZ_CP026386.1, from coordinate 4,351,975 downwards.
CGCACCTGTCCTGCGTGGGTGACAGCAAGGACGACCTGCGTGCCCTGCTGGCCGAGTACCAGGCCGCCGGCATCAAGCGCATCGTCGCCCTGCGTGGCGACCTGCCGTCGGGCATGGGCATGGCCAGCGGCGAGCTGCGCTACGCCAGCGACCTGGTCGAGTTCATCCGCCAGGAAACCGGCAACCACTTCCACCTGGAAGTGGCCGCCTACCCGGAGATGCACCCGCAGGCGCGCAACTTCGAGAGCGACCTGGCCAACTTCGTGCACAAGGTCAAGGCTGGTGCCGACAGCGCCATCACCCAGTATTTCTTCAACGCCGACAGCTACTTCTATTTCGTCGAGCGCGCGCAGAAACTGGGCGTCGAGATCCCGGTGGTGCCCGGCATCATGCCGATCACCAACTACAGCAAGCTGGCGCGTTTCTCCGACGCCTGCGGCGCCGAGATCCCACGCTGGATACGCAAGCAGCTGGAAGCCTATGCCGACGACACCGCCAGCATCCAGGCATTCGGCGAGGAAGTGATCACCCACATGTGCGAACAGCTGCTGCAAGGCGGCGCACCGGGACTGCACTTCTATACCCTCAACCAGTCCGAGCCGAGCCTGGCGATCTGGAACAACCTGAAGCTGCCACGCTGATGGTCGCGAACAAGGCTTTGGCGCAGGTCAAAGCCTTGTTCGTTCGCGCTCGCGCCTGCGGCCAGCGTTCACTGGTCTTGCCCGGGCTTGCAGCGTACTCTCACGCCATGCGCACGCTCATCCTCCCTCTCCTGCTGTTGCTGCTCGCCGGCCTGAGCCCGCTGGCCCATGCCGAACGCCTGCGCATCGTCAGCGACGACTGGGCCCCCTACCTCTACCAGGAGAATGGCCAGGCCAAAGGCATCGACTACGAGATAACCAACGAGGTGTTTAAACGCCTGGGCGTCGAGGTGCAGTGGCAGTTCCTGCCTTGGAGGCGCTGCCTGGCGATGGTAGAGCAGGGGCTGGCGGATGCAGTGATGGACATCTTCAAGGTCGATTCACGCCAGGGCTATATGGTCTACCCGGACGAACCCATGTCCCAGGTCGAGTTCGTCCTCTACCAGGCCCGCTCACGCCCGCACCCTGTCGTGCACCTGGAGGACTTGGCCGGGCTGACCGTAGGCACCTCCCCCGGTTATGTCTACGACAGCAGCTTCGCAGAATCGCCGCTGTTTCGACGTGAGCCTGCGCCCAGCCACGAGGCCAACTTCGGCAAGTTGACCCGTGGGCGCATCGACCTCTTGGTGACCGACCGCCGGGTCGGCCGCTATGTGAGCCGCCGACTGGGTTTGGAGCAGACTGTGCAAGAACTGCCACTGCTGATAAGCCGTCGGCCCCAGTATCTGGGACTGGCCCGCAAACCTGGGCGCGAACAGCTGGCACAGGCATTCAGTGATGAACTGCGGCGCTTCAAACAAGAGCCGGCCTATGCAGCGATCAATGCCCGCTACCTCGGCAATCAGGATTTTCCTTTCGCCGTTGAGCAGCAGGAACGCGGCACACGCTGATTGCTCTGTTATACTCGAGCCTTCCCGCCCGGCTCACGCCCGGACGCTCGGCCTCGCAACAGGCATCTCGACCAGGCGCCGCGCACCTTTGGTGCCCGCCCGCAGGCTCCAGGATGCGCAGTGAACGCCCAGCTGGACCGGACGCGATCGCATTCCTCCGATGCCCGTCGCGCCAGGCAGAACACCCCATCGGGCCTAGCCCCCACGAGAACAGGATTGCCCATGTCCTTTGCTTCCCTCGGTCTCTCCGAGGCTCTTGTCCGCGCTATCGAGGCTGCGGGCTATACCCAGCCCACTCCGGTGCAACAGCGGGCCATTCCCGCCGTGTTGCAAGGTCGCGACCTGATGGTCGCCGCCCAGACAGGTACTGGTAAAACCGGCGGCTTCGCGCTTCCGATCCTTGAGCGTCTGTTCCCGGGCGGCCATCCCGACAAGTCTCAACGTCATGGTCCCCGCCAACCGCGCGTGCTGGTGCTGACGCCCACCCGTGAGCTGGCTGCCCAGGTACATGACAGTTTCAAGGTCTATGCCCGCGACCTGAATTTCATCAGCGCCTGCATTTTCGGTGGCGTCGGCATGAACCCGCAGGTCCAGGCCATGGCCAAGGGCGTCGACGTCCTGGTCGCCTGCCCAGGTCGCCTGCTCGACCTCGCTGGCCAGGGCAGTGTCGACCTTTCGCGGGTCGAGATCCTGGTGCTGGACGAAGCCGACCGCATGCTCGACATGGGCTTCATCCATGACGTCAAGAAAGTGCTGGCGCGCCTGCCGGCCAAGCGCCAGAACCTGCTGTTCTCGGCAACCTTCTCCAAGGACATCACCGACCTCGCCGACAAGCTGCTGCACAACCCCGAGCGCATCGAGGTCACGCCGCCGAACACTACCGTCGAGCGTATCGAGCAACGGGTCTACCGCCTGCCGGCCAGCCACAAACGCGCCCTGCTGGCGCACCTGATCACCTTGGGCGCCTGGGAACAGGTGCTGGTGTTCACCCGTACCAAGCACGGCGCCAACCGCCTGGCCGAGTACCTCGAGAAGCACGGCCTGACCGCGGCGGCGATCCACGGCAACAAGAGCCAGAATGCCCGCACCAAGGCGCTGGCCGACTTCAAGGCCAATACCGTGCGCGTGCTGGTCGCCACCGACATCGCCGCTCGCGGCCTGGACATCGACCAACTGCCTCATGTGGTCAACTTCGAGCTGCCCAATGTCGAGGAAGACTACGTTCACCGCATCGGCCGTACCGGCCGTGCCGGTCGCTCCGGTGAAGCCATTTCGATGGTTGCGCCGGACGAAGAAAAGCTACTCAAGAGCATCGAGCGCGTCACCCGCCAGAAAATCCCGGATGGCGACCTGATGGGCTTTGACGCATCGCAGGTCGAGGCCGAGAAGCCGGAAGTGCGCGAGCGCCAGCCGAACAATGGCCGCGGTGGCCGCAACCAGCAACCTCGCGGCGAAGGCGGCAAGGAAGGCAGTGGCGGACGCAAGGACAAAGGCAAGGACAAGGGCCGCAACAAGCCTTCGTCCGAGAAGGCCGCGGAAAAGGACAAGTCTGGCGAGAAACAGCAGCAAGGCCAGCAGCGCAAGCCGCGCGACCAGAAGCCACGCCAGCAGCAGAACAACGGCCAGAAAGCCGTGCCTGTCGCCGCACCCAACCGTGACCCTGAGGAGTTCCTCGACGACGACGTCGACAACTTCGGCAACCGCGCCGACTACGTCAGCCCCTACCAGAACGCCAAGAACCAGGGGCGCAATCGTCGCCCGGGCGGCAACGGCGGCCAAGCCCAAGGCCAGCGCAGTGGTGGCGGCCAGGGGCAAGGCCAGGGTCGTGGCAATGGCCAGCAGCGCCAGGGCCAGGGCTCCGGTGAAAAGCGCCCGCGCAACGGCGGCGGCAGCAATGGTGGCGCCCGACGCGACAACAACGGCGGCCGTGCCCGCCGTGAAGATTCGTCCCGCCAGGAACCGGCCGTGCGCAACCCGCGCGAGTCGCAGAGCGCGCCAGTGATCATCCGCAAGGAATCCAAGCTGGACCGTTACCCGACCCCCGAGCAACTGGACGACCTGCCAAGCCGCCCACGCGGTGAACGCCCAGCACTGCTGACCCGCAAGGGCTGAGCGCGCCATCGCGGGGCCTGCCCCGCGATGCGGCCATGCAAAGCCAACAAAAACGCCGCCCATTGGGCGGCGTTTTTGTTGCTGGCGAAGCGAATTACTTCTGCTTCACGCCTTCGACGCTGATGTCCAGGTCCAGGGTCTGCGAAGTCGGGCCCGGGCCCTTGATGCCGAAGTCGTTCAGGTTCAGCGTGGTGGTGGCGTTGAAGCCAGCGCGCTCGCCGCCCCACGGGTCCTTGCCCTCGCCATTGAACACGGCCTTGAAGGTTACCGGCTTGGTCACGCCGTGCAGGGTCAGGTCGCCGGTCACATCGGCAGTCTTGTCACCGGTCGACTTGACGCTGGTGGAGACGAATTTGGCTTCTGGATATTTTTTGACATCCAGGAAGTCCTTGCTGGCGATGTGCTTGTCACGCTCGGCGTGGTTCGACCACAGGCTGGCAGTCTTCAGGTCGACGCTGATCTTGCTCGCCTCGGGCTTGGCGCTGTCCCAGGTGAAGTTGCCGTCGAAGTCCTTGAAGGTGCCGTGGATGAAGCTGTAGCCCAGGTGGCTGATCTTCCAGTCGACGAACGCGTGCTGGCCTTCCTTGTCGATCTTGTACTCGGCCGCCATGGCCTGGCCAGCGGAAATCAGTGCGGTACCGAGCGCCAGAGCGGCAAAAGTCTTTTTCAACATCCTTACTTCCTTCCTTTGCAATTGAGGTTGAGAGTCAAGCTTTGCGGCCCAGCATGCGGGTCAGGGTCGCGTCACGGTCGATGAAATGATGTTTAAGTGCCGCCAATGCGTGCAGTACAGCGAAAATCACCAGGCCCCAGGCCAGCCAGAGGTGGATCACACCTGCCAGGTCGGCCTGGTCGGGCAGGTCGCTGACCAGCGCGGGAACGTCGAACAAGCCGAACACCGGAATACCCACGCCGTCGGCCGTGGAAATCAGATAGCCCGCTATCATCACCGCGAACAGGCCCAGGTACAGCGCCAGATGGCCCAGCTTGGCGGCCAGGCGAGTGACCTTGCCATGATTGGCCGGTGCCGGCGGCGGCGGGCTGACGAAACGCCAGACTACCCGCAACAGCATCAGTGCCAGCAACACCAGGCCGATGCTCTTGTGCAGGTCCGGGCCCGACTTGCGCCATGGGTCGTAATAATCGAGGCCGACCATCCACAGGCCAAGGCCAAACAGCCCGAAGACCGCCAGCGCCACACCCCAGTGCAGGACGATGCTGACCAGGCCGTAGCGAGAGGATGAATTGCGCAGTTGCATGTTGGCGTATTTCCCCGTGAAAGCTGTGCACAAGACTAACGCGTAATGCATCGAATAAAAGCGTAAAAAACAGCTTCTGATTATCGAAAAACCAGATATTAATTCTGCAAGCTTCCTATTAAGGAAACATTAACGATAGACGCTTGGAAGATCCGACGCCATCGCGGGGCAAGCCCGCTCACACAGGGCCCCGCGCTGGCAGCTATACCGGGATCAGCCGGCCTTGGCCTGGCTGTTGACCACCGGCTTCTTGGCCGGTTCCGACTTGGCGGTGGCCTTCTTCACCGGCGCCGGTTTGGCTGCAGGCTTGTGGGCCTGCTTGGCCGCAGGCTTGGCTTGAGCGGGCTTGGTAACGGCAGGTTTCACCGGTTCATCCTTGGCCACAGGCGCCGGGACGACAGGGGCGGGGGCCGGTACGGGCACCGGTGCAGCCTCTTCGGCCTTGGCGATCGGCGCAGCCTTTACCTCTGGCTGGTCACCACCACCAAACAGGCGCGAGAAAAAGCCCGGCTTGTCCTGCTTGGCCTGCTCGACCTTCACTGGCTCTGCCTTGGCGGGGGCCTTGTCGGACGAGCCGCCGAACAGGTTGGAGAAGAACCCGCCCTTGTCCTTCGCGGCCGCGACGCCAGCCGCTCCAGTAGCCGCTGCGGCGGCTACCGATGCAGCCTTGGCCGGGTCGAAGGACTTGCCCGCCGCCAGGTCCTGGACCTGTCCCGCAGCACGCTGACCGCTACGCAGGGCCCCTTCGAGGGTACCTGGGTAAAGCGCATCGGTGTGTTCGCCGGCAAAGGCGATCCGTTGTACCGGGCGCTCCCACAGGCGCCAGTATTTGCTGATCTGTCCCGGGCCATAGGCCAGGTAGGCACCGCCCATGCCGGCGTCGGTGCTGTAGCGGCGGATTTCATAACCGGTAAAGGCGCCGCGTGCCTGCGGGTAAAAGGCGTGCAGGCGGATCAGCACCTGATCGACCATCTGCTTGTCACCGAAAGCCTGGAGCAAGCGGGCGTTATCGCCGGACAGGTTGATCACCACGTTGGCGCCACCCTTTAACGCCGGCTCGATCCACAGCATGCCCAGGCCAGTGTTGCTGAAGATCTCGCCGGACATGCGTGCACGGCTTTCCCATACCGGGTTCTTGAACTTGAGCATCAGCTGGTCGCGCCAGCCATAGTTGGTACCCTTCAAGGCCGCCAGGTGCTGCCCGTCCAGGCCAGGGGTCATCTGGATCTTGGCCAGTGCACGCAGCGGCACGGCCATGACCAGATAGTCAGCCTGGTAGCCGACACCGCCGACCTTGACGGTCACACCGTCCTTGTCCTGGACGATAGCGGTCACCGGAGAGCTGGTCTTGATGGTCTTCAATTGCTTGACGAAGGCCTGGGCCAGTACCGGGCTGCCACCCGGCAGACGCGCGGCGCGCAGGTCACGATCGCTGACGTTGCGATAGACCCGGCTCTGCTGGGCGAAATACAGCAGCGACAGGCGCGACGGCTCGTCATAGCGGGTACGGATCTGCTGGTTCACCAGTTGGCGAGCGGTCGCCGGCAATTGCAACTTGTCCAGCCAGGTAGACACAGTCATCTGGTCGAGGGCGAACAGTGTGCTGTTCGCCGCGGGATTGAGCGGGTCATCGATGGAGCGCGCCAAGTCATCGAGGGTCTTCTCGAAGCGTTTCAGCGCTTCAGCTGTGGCCGGCTGCTTGCTTGTGAGGTCCGTGGCGCTGAAGTATTCACCATCGATCAGGTAGCCGGGATTACGCACGAACTCCGGGGCCGGCAGGGTGCCCACCTTGAACTGCTCCAGATACTGGTTCAGTACCGGCTGAGCCTTGCTGTTGCCGATCCACTCGCTGGTTGCCAGGCCCGAACGCCCGCCCATGCCGGCCTTCGCTTCCAGCAGCGTCACCTGCCAGCCTTTGCTCTGCAGCTCGTAAGCCGCAGTCAGGCCCGCCAGGCCACCACCGACGACGATAGCCGTCTTGTCCTTGGCCAGCGCGGCACCGCTGGAAACCCCGATCAATACCAACGCGCACAGGCGCACCCAAGCAGCAGCCATGATGGCGAACTCCGGTTAGAGAAGCGACAGAAGAGACGGGAGCAATGCCCCGGGAGAGATGCGTTAAGAATACGTCACCTCTGCCCACCCTGCCACCGCAGTGACATCAAGTGCTTTTGGCAACTGGTAATTTTGTCAGTAGCAGTGGGTCGCCGGCTCGTGCAGCCTTGGCTGGCACTCAAGCACCGAGCCGGGGTACAGCCGTGATCTACAGCGAAGACTTTGCCAGATGGACGCCTTCGGCGCCCCTCCCCGAATGCACCTGGCACGCGCCCACTGGTCTGAGCATCGTATCCAATGGCATCGTCTACAGCGCGCGCTACCAAACCGACGAGGGGCGGCTCGGCACCGAATTGATCATCCATGGCCAGTGCGATATCGAGTTCATCTTCGGCCAGACGGTCGATTGCCTGCTGCTCGAGGTAGACGTCAACACGCTCGGCAGGGCCGTTTCGACCGCCTACTGGTTGACACTGCGCGACCAGGGCTACACCGAGTTCGCCCCCGGCCCCGGCACCCACGGTACCTCCTGGCACGACGTACCTGGCCCGCTCGACCGCCTGACCCTGTCCACCCTGCCGCAGTGCACCGTGCATATCCGCCAGTTGGAATGGCGCCCGGCCTGGAGACATTGAGCGGTTGTCCTGCCACCCGGCATTGCTTAGGCTTACGCGGTCAAACCGAGCCGTAAAGCCAGGAGTAGTGCCCATGGGCCTCAACGATCAGTGGATGCAGCGCGACCTGAAGGTCCTTTGGCACCCATGCACCCAGATGAAAGACCACGAACAGCTGCCGCTGATTCCGATCAAGCGCGGCGAGGGGGTGTGGCTGGAGGACTTCGAGGGCAAACGCTATCTGGACGCCGTCAGCTCATGGTGGGTCAACGCTTTCGGCCATGCCAACCCGCGCATCAACCAGCGCATCAAAGACCAGGTCGATCAGCTCGAGCACGTGATCCTCGCCGGTTTCAGCCATCAGCCGGTGATCGAGTTGTCCGAACGCCTGGTGGCCATCACTCCTGCCGGCCTCGAGCGGGTGTTCTACGGCGACAATGGCTCGTCGTGCATCGAAGTGGCGCTTAAGATGAGCTTCCATTACTGGCAGAACACCGGGAAACCGCAGAAGAAGCGCTTCGTCACCCTAACCAACAGTTATCATGGCGAGACCATCGCCGCGATGTCGGTGGGCGACGTGCCGCTGTTCACCGAAACCTACAAGGCGTTGCTGCTGGACACCATCAAGGTGCCAAGCCCGGACTGCTACCTGCGCCCGGAAGGCATGGGCTGGGAAGAGCACTCGCGGAACATGTTCGCGGCCATGGAGCAGACCCTGGCCGAACACCACGCCAGCATCGCCGCGGTGATCGTCGAGCCACTGATCCAGGGCGCCGGCGGCATGCGCATGTACCACCCGGTGTACCTCAGGCTGCTGCGCGAGGCCTGCGACCGTTACGACGTGCACCTGATCCACGATGAGATCGCCGTCGGCTTCGGCCGCACCGGCACGATGTTCGCCTGCGAGCAGGCCGGCATCACCCCGGACTTCCTGTGCCTGTCCAAGGCCCTGACCGGCGGCTACTTGCCGCTGGCCGCCTGCCTGACCACCGACAAGGTCTACCAGGCCTTCTATGACGACTACCCGACCCTGCGCGCCTTCCTGCACTCGCACAGCTACACCGGCAACCCGCTGGCCTGCGCCGCGGCCTTGGCCACTCTGGACATCTTCGAGCAAGACAACGTGATCGAGGCCAACAAGGCCTTGTCGGCGCGCATGGCCAGCGCCACCGCGCACCTGGCCGACCATGCCCACGTCGCCGAAATCCGTCAGACCGGCATGGTCGTGGCCATCGAGATGGTCCAGGACAAGGCCACCAAGGCCGCCTACCCCTGGCAGGAGCGCCGCGGCCTGAAGGTCTTCGAGCACGCCCTGAGCCGGGGCGCGCTGTTGCGCCCGCTGGGCAGCGTGGTGTATTTCCTGCCGCCTTACGTCATCACACCCGAGCAGATCGACTTCCTGGCAGAGGTGGCCAGCGAGGGGATCGATATCGCCACCCGCGACAAGGTGAGCGTCGCCGTGCCGGCCGACTTCCATCCGGATTTCCGCGATCCGGGCTAACCCCAGACCAACCCGAAACCTGTAGGAGCCGGCGCGTCCGCTCCTACAGGATCTGCGTCAGCCTTTTTCCAGAGCAAGCCCATGAGACTCTCCCGCTTCTTCATCGACGCCCCACTGGGCCTTGGCGAGCACGAGCTCCCCGAAGCCCAGGCCCACTACATTGGCCGCGTGCTGCGCATGGCCGCTGGCGACGCCGTGCAGCTGTTTGACGGCAGCGGCCAGGAATACCTCGGCCAACTGCTCGAAGTCGGCAAGAAAACCGTGCGCGTCAGCCTCGACCAGGCCCTCCCCGGCCAGGCCGACTCGCCTTTGCACATCCACCTCGGCCAGGGGCTGTCCCGGGGCGAGCGCATGGACTGGGCAATCCAGAAAGCCACCGAGCTGGGTGTCAATGAAATCACCCCTATCGTCAGCGAACGCTGCGAAGTACGTCTAAAGGACGAGCGCGCCGACAAGCGCCTGGCCCACTGGCGCCAGGTGGCTGTCAGTGCCTGCGAGCAGTGCGGGCGCTCGACCCTGCCGATGATCCACCCGCCCGTGACCCTGGCCGAGTGGCTGAAAAGCACCAAAGCCGAACTCAAGCTGGTGCTGCACCCGGTGGCCGAGCCGCTGACCAGCCATGCCAAACCGGCCAGGCTGGCCTTCCTGATCGGCCCCGAGGGCGGCCTGAGCGAAGCGGAAGTCGAGCTGGCCAAGGCCGCCGGCTGCCACGCAGCTCGCCTCGGCCCTCGGGTGCTGCGCACCGAAACCGCCCCTGTGGTGGCCCTGTCGGTGGCGCAGCAATTGTGGGGCGACTTCTAACGCACGTAAAAAGATACGGCGACAAAGTGCATCAGGCTGCCGGCAATCACGAACAGATGCCAGATGCCATGCCAGTGACGGAATCGGCTGTCAAACGCAAAGAAGATGATGCCGACGGTGTAGAACACACCGCCGGCCGCCAGCCAGGCGAAGCCCGCAGCACCCAGGCTATGCAGCAACGGCTTCACCGCCACCAGCACGATCCAGCCCATCAGCGCATAGATCACGATCGACAGGATCCGCGCCTCGGAGCGCGGCTTGATCTCCTGCAACATGCCGATCAGCGCAAGCCCCCAGACCACTCCGAACAGGCTCCAGCCCCAGGGGCCCCGCAGGCTCACCAGACAGAACGGCGTGTAGCTGCCGGCGATCAGCAGGTAGATCGACAGGTGGTCTAGCTTACGCATGATGCGCTTCGCACGCCCGCGAGTGCTGTGGTAGAGGGTAGAGATGCTGTAGAGCAGCAGCAGGGTGAAACCGTAGATGGAGAAACTGACGATCTTCCAGGGATCGCCCTGCAGGCCCGCCACGACGATCAGCCAGCTCGCGCCGATACAGGCCAATACCGCACCGACCAAGTGGGTCCAGGCGTTGAAGCGTTCACCGTAATACATGCAAACACAGACCTCCCGCAGCAGTCAGGGTTCCTGAGCCCCGCGACAGGGCCCGCTCAACCATCATCCTAGCCAGCTGCAGATTGCAGATAAGCGTCACGCACCAATCTTTCCAGCCCGGCCAGGTCAGGCACCCGCGCCACCTGCTCGCCCACCTGCACTGCCGCCAGCTCCAGCGCGGCCAGTGGCACATCAACATAGTTCAACTGACTGTCGAGTTTGCACGAGCGCGGAATGCCCTGCAGCAGCAACGCCAGGAAGCGCAGGCCGGTATCCCCCAGTGCATTGAGCACCACTACCCGTGCCCGCTCGCCGCAAGTGGTCTGCCCGCCACAAGCGGCCTCGAAACCGATCAACGGCAAGCGCTGCTGGCGCCAGTCCACCCAGCCCAGGTGCCAGGCCGGCTCTCCTGGCTCGCAGGCGATGGCGCGATGACCAATCAATTCGGCCACCGCCACGTTGGGCAGTACCAGGGTGCGGTCGCCCAAGGGCAACAGCAGGCCGGTGAGGCTGCTGCGCTGGCCGGCGATATGTTCAAGCATGGGGTTGGCTCCAGTGGGCGATGCTCTGCAACAGGACCGACTCCTGGTAAGGCTTGCCGAGGTATTCGTTGACGCCGATGGCCATGGCCCGGTCGCGGTGCTTCTGCCCGGTGCGCGAGGTGATCATGATGATCGGCAACTGCGCCAGGCGCTGGTCGCGGCGGATACGCGTGGCCACCTCGAAACCGTCCATGCGCGGCATCTCGATGTCCAGCAGCAACACGTCCGGGCGGTGCTCTTCGAGCAGCGCCATGGCATCCACCCCATCCTTGGCGGTCAGCACGCTCATACCGTGGCGTTCGAGCAGGCGGCTGGTGACCTTGCGCACGGTCACCGAATCGTCCACCACCATCACCAGCAGCGGCCGACGCGGCACGGGCCCCGTCAGCAGATGCTGCCCCTGCGCCACGCCCGGCAGGCGCGCCAGGCGTCGCTGCTGGCCACGCAACTGGCCGAGCAGGTCGAGAATCAGCACCACCCGTCCGTCGCCGAGCAGAGTGGCACCGGACAGCCCCGGCACCGCCGCGAACTGCGGGCCCAGGCTCTTGACCACGATTTCGCGGCTGGGCGACAGGCTGTCGACCTGGATCGCGAACGATTGTTCGTGGGAATGGGTGAGCAGCACCGGCAGCGGTACGCTCTGGCCCAGCAGGTTGGGCTGCGCGCCCTCCTGCAACAGTTCGCCGAGGTAACGCAGTGCGTAGTCATGCCCGGCATAGCTGTAGCGTGGCGGGTCCAGCCGGTAGCAGGCTTCCAGCTCCGCCGGCGGCACGCGCACGATGCCCTCGATGGTGTTCAGCCCAATTGCGTATTGCTCATCCTCCACATGCACCATCAACGCCCGGTTCACCGACACCGTGAACGGTAGGCGGATCAGGAAGCGCGCACCCTTGCCGGGGCTGGACTCGATGCTCATCGAACCGCCCAATTGCTTGACCTCTTCATGGACCACGTCCATGCCCAGGCCGCGCCCGGAGATCTGGGTGATCTTCTCGGCCGTGGAAAATCCCGGGCGCAGGATGAACTGCAGGATCTCGTGGTCGCTCAGACGCGCCTGCGGATCGAGCAGACCGCGTTTGATCGCCTTGTTGCGCACCGCCTCCAGCGGCACCCCGGCACCGTCGTCGCTCATCTCGATGACGATGTCGGCACCTTCGTGCAGCAGGTTCAGGTGGATGGTGCCCTGCTCCGGCTTGTTGGCCGCCAGGCGCGCCTCGCGGGCTTCCAGGCCATGGTCGACGGCATTGCGCAGCATGTGCTCCAGCGGCGCGACCATGCGTTCGAGCACGCTGCGGTCCAGCTCGCCCTCGGCATTGCCGACCACCAGTTCGACCTGCTTGCCCAGTTCGCTGGCCACCTGTCGCACCACCCGTTGCAAACGCGGCACCAGGCGTTCGAACGGCACCATCAAGGTGGCGGTCAGCCCCTCTTGCAACTGGCTGTTGACCCGCGCCTGCTGCTGCAACAGGCTGTGCGCCTCCTGGGCCCGCTGCAGCAGGGTTTCCTTGAGGTCGAGCAGGTCCGAGGTGGACTCGAACAGCGCCCGCGACAATTGCTGCAACTGCGAATGGCGGTCCATCTCAAGTGGGTCGAAGTCGTCGTAGGCATCACCCTCGAACTGGTGCCGGCTCGAGATCCGCCCCTGGGTCTCGATATCCAGGCGCAACAGCTGGTCGCGCATGCGCTCCAGCGTGGTCTCCATCTCGTTGAGGGCGAACTGCGCATCGTTGACCTGCTGCTCGATGCGCCCGCGGATCACCGAATGTTCGCCGGCCAGGTTGCCCAGGTCGTCCAGCAGTTCGGCATCGACCTTGACCATGTCCCCGGCCCGCTCGGGGGCGACAGCCGGGGCTTCGGCCGGGGCGGGCTCAGCCTGGGACTGCCCGGCGGCGCTGTCGGTCAGCGCTGCACTGGAGAAGTTGCGGATATAGTCGATCAGCGCCGTCGCCGCATGCAGCGGCTCGCCCAGGCGCGCCGCGTCGAGCATGTGCGCCAGGCGGTCATGGCAGTTCTGCAGCAGGCTGAACAAGGCCGGCGTCGACGGCAGCCGTGCGGCCGCCAGCAGCTCGTAGAGGAATTCCAGCTCATGGGCCAAGTCGCCGATGGCGGCGATCTCGACCATGCGCGCCCCCCCCTTGAGGGTGTGCAGGTCGCGCAACAGGTTCTCCACCTCGACCGTGTTGCGCGGGTCGGCCTGCCAGCGCGCCAGGGACTGGGCCGCACTTTCGAGGATATCGGAGCTTTCCTCGAGGAAAACTTCCAGCAGTTCCTTGTCGCCTTCGCTTTCCTGCGTGTCGTCCTGCGCCTCGACCGGGCCAGGTGGCGGAGCGTTGTGACGGAAATCGCGCAGTTCACCCAGCAACTCCACCGCCGACAGCGGTGACTGTCCCTCGCGCAAGCTGCGCAGCATCCCGGCCAGGGCGTCATGGCTGCGTGCGAGCAGCTCGAACAGCCGCAGGCTTGCCCCGATCCGCCGGTCCACCAGCCCTTCGTAGAGCAGCGCGAGCTCCTGGGCAAGCACTTCGATCGCACCGATCGCAGCCATCTGCGCGCCGCCCTTGAGGGTCAGCACATCATGTTGCAACGCAGACAGCGGTGACAGGCTTTCGGGATCGTCCTTCCATTGCCGCAGCGCCTGGTCGGCGCCCTCGAGAATATCGGCGGCTTCCTCGAGGAACAGGTCAACGACCGCTGGGTCCGGTAGCTGACCTGCGACAGGCAGCGTTGTCGCGCCAGCTGCGCCTACCAGCCCCAGGGCCGCCGGATCGAGGGCATCATCAAGCAAGCCGTGCAAGGCGGCCAGGCAATCGGGGCGTGCTGTCGGATCCTGCCCGGCGGCTATTTCATCGAACAGGTCGAACAGCGCTTCGTGGGCCTGCCGGGCGATGGCGAAGAAACGCGGCGTCACCGCCAGGCTGCCCTCTTCGACCGCACCGTACAGGTCGAGCAACCCTTCGCAGACTTCATCCACCTGCCACAGCTCGGCCTGGTGCGCGCCATGGCTGAGGGTGGTCATTTCCTCGAGCAGCAGGTGCAGCTCATGATGCTGCGTGGCGTCGGCCTGCCAGTTGGCGAGCCGCGCCTCGGCGTCGAGCAGGATATCCATGCCCAGGGTCAGGAAAGTGGCCGTCAGTTGCGGGTCACGCCGGGCCCGGCGTGCCGGATGCGCCTCGGCCTGGTGCCTGGCCAGCCTAGCATCGACCGTTTGCCCGACCTGCTCGATCAACGCCGCAGCCCCCGGGATGGCAGCCAATGGCGTGCTGTCCAGCTGGGCCAGCCCCAGGTGGAACAGCGCACGTGCAGCCTCCAGCAGCTCGGTTTCGGCCTGCTGCAAAGGCAGGTGATGACCTTTGTATTCGCGCACCAGGCGGTCGAGCGCGGTGGCCAGCTCCGCCACCGGCATCACGCCGGCCATGGCGGCGCTGCCCTTTAGGGTGTGCAAGGCGCGTTGCAGGCTGTCGCTGACCCCTGTGCCTTGAGCATCAGCCATCTGCAGGAAGACATCGAGCCCGGCCAGGTGCCCTTGGGCCTCGTTACGGAAGATCTCCAGCAGCTGCGGATCGAGACCGTCGATGCTGGCACTGGCCGGCGTGTCGTTGAGCGCCAGCGCGTGCAGATGCCCGGCCAGTTGCTCGATTTCCGCAGTGGGCGGCAGTTGGCTGGCGGCGAAGTCGGCGAGCAGGTCGGGCAGGCGCACGAAGACCTGCTGCAAGGCCACCAGGCCTTCGGCACTCAGCGTGATGCGCCCCTCCAGCACCCGGTTAAGCAGGTGCTCGGCGCCCCAGGCAAGCTCCGCCACGGCCTCTGCGTGGACCATCCGCCCGCTGCCCTTGAGCGTATGCAGCGCACGACGCACCTCGATCAGTGAATCACGCAAACCATTGTCGGCACGCCAACGCAGCCATTGGCGCTCTATTTCAGGCAACAGTTCGCCGGCCTCTTCGAGGAACACTTCGCGCAACTCGTCATCGATCCCGTCCGCCGTCCGGGCGTCAGCCAAGGGGCGCTCGAGGCGCGGGCATTGCACGCCCAGGGCGGTCAGGCTGGCGAGGGCCATGTCGATGAAACGCTGGGCATCAGCCAGCGGGTCGGCCACTCGCCACTGCAACCAGGCCTCGCCGGCGCACAGGGCATCGGCCAGATGGGCCAACTCATCGGGCAGCGGCTCTTCCTCCACATGACCCAGCCAGCCCTGCACATATCCCGCACACCCGCCGAACACTTCGGCGGCAGCCGGGAGCATCAGCATCGCCAACGCCCCGCGCACCTGCTGCAGCAGACCGGGCAAGGCCTGCAGGCGCTGACGCGACCAGTCCGACTCCAGGCAGTCGCCGATCAGGTCCTTGGCCTGCTGCAGCACATTGAGCGACTCGTTGAGTACCAACTGACGAATCTCGGCCAGGTCAGAACCAGGCAGGTTGCCTGGCGAGGTCTCCTCCAGCGGCCCGACCATGCCGTTGAGGGTCGCCTCGACGTACAACAACGCCCCGGCGACATCCATCAACAGCGCCTCGTCCACCGCGCCGTCATTCTCGACCTGCGCCTGCAGCGCCAGCACCTGGTCGATGATCACACGTCGTGGCTGCTGGAAACCCAGCACTGCCAGAGTGTCGGCGACATGGCGCAGGGGCGGCAGCAACGTCTCCAGCGGTTCGCGTGGCGGATGCTCGCCACTGACGAAGGGGTCGAGACGGTCCTTGATGCGCATCAGGTCATCGCACAGCGCCATCACCACCGAACGCAGCGCGTCGCGCCCAGGACCGGCCTGCATGTGTTCACGCCAGCTCCCCAGGGAAAGATCGAGGTTGGCCAGGTCCGCCGCGCCAGCCAGGCGCTGTCCGAGGTCGCCCAGCAGGCTGCCTTGGGCCAGGGGTTCGGCACCGCGGCAGACCCGCAGCTGGTTGAGCAGTGGCATGACCACCAATGGCAGGTCGTGGCGTGCCCCGCGCAGGCGATCCAGGTAGGGCGGCAATTGCTCGAGCCCCCGGAACAGCGCGCCCAGGCAGTCGCCACGAGGGCGCACCTGTCCGTCGGACATGGCCCGCCCAAGCAGCTCCAGTTCCTCGGCCAGGCGCGTCGCGCCCGGCAATTCGAGCAAGTGCAGGCAACCGTGCACCTGGTGAAGGTTGTCGACAAAGAACGCCAGCATCGACAGGTCGCCCGGATCTGCCGAAAAACGCTCCAGGGCCTGTCGCGCCTGTGCCAGGCAATCAAGGATGGGGGCCTTGATCCATGCCAGGGCCACCGTGTCGTGGCGCTCGCCAGCCGTACTGCCCGGGCCGGCCATGCTTGCCCCGCTCACGACCGTTCCACCGGTCTGGGCAGGGTGAAACCGGATACCGAACGGCGCATCTCGCTGGCCATGCGCGCCAGGTGGCGGATGCTGTCGGCCGTGGCCCCGGAACCGGCGGAGGTCTGTGCGGTGATCTGCTGGATCACCGCCATGGTGTGGGAAATCTGCCCGGCAGACGACGTCTGCAACTGAGCGGCATCAGAGATGCTGTGGATAAGGTCGGCCATCGTCTGCGATACACCTTCGATCTCAGCCAGCGCCACGCCGGCGTCCTGGGCCAGGCGCGCGCCGCGCACCACTTCGGCGGTGGTCTGCTCCATGGAGATCACCGCCTCGTTGGTGTCGGCCTGGATGGTGCGCACCAACGCCTCGATCTGCCGGGTTGCCGAGGACGAGCGCTCGGCCAGGCGCTGCACTTCGTCGGCGACCACGGCAAAGCCTCGGCCAGCCTCACCGGCGAGCGACGCCTGGATGGCCGCGTTGAGGGCGAGGATATTGGTCTGCTCGGCAATGTCGTCGATCAGGCTGACGATATCGCCGATCTCCTGAGAGGATTCACCCAGGCGCTTGATCCGCTTGGCGGTGTCCTGGATCTGCTCGCGGATGTTGTCCATGCCGTGGATGGTGTTGTGCACCACCTCGTTGCCCTTGTTGGCAATGGCCACCGAGCGCTCGGCCACCTTGGCCGATTCATAGGCATGTGCGGAGACCCGGTCGATAGACTCGACCATGTCACCCACCGCCTCGGACGCCTCGCTGATCTGCTCCGCTTGGTGCTCCGAAGCCTTGGCCAGTTGGCGAGCGGTGTTCTGCGTGTCCTGCACCGCAGCAGCCACCTGCTCGGCGCTGTGGTTGATGGTGGCAACCAGATCGCGAAGCTGGTCAACCGAATAGTTGATCGAGTCGGCAATGGCGCCGGTGAAGTCCTCAGTCACCGAAACCGTGACGGTCAGGTCGCCGTCGGCCAGTTCCTCGATCTCGTCTAGCAAACGCATGATCGCCTGCTGGTTGCGTTCGTTTTTCTCGGCGGTTTCGCGCAGCTGGCGGTGCGTGGCGCGCACCATCACCAGGCCGATGAGGATGATCGAGGCCAGTGCCAGCAGGCCGAGCACATAGCCGCCGACGGTGTCGAGAGTGCGCCCGCCGGCCAGGTTCTCGAAGCCGTTGGCCAGGTGCGAGGCTTCGTCGAGCAGGGTCTGCGACAGGCTGAAGATGTTGCCGGCAGCCTCGCGCACGCGAAACAGTTCGGGCGAGGTTTCGAGAATCTCGTCCACCGAGCCCGAGACGAACTGGAACAGTTCGGCGATCTCGGCCAGGCGCGCCCGGGCATCGGTGTCCTCGACGCGGGTGACCTGAATCGCCGGATTGCCGGCGAGCATACCCTCGAGCACCTGGCCGAAACGGCTGGCGTCGCGGCCGAAGGCATCGGCGGCCTGCACCGAGGACTCGTCACCGGCGAGCACGGTGTTGACCGAGCCGAGAATGCGCTCGGCCAGCAGCAACTGGCGCTGGGCCACGGCCACCTGATTGGCCGGCGCACCGCTCTGCAGCAGGATTTCAACTACTTTCTCGTATTCGACCTGCAACTGCGGAACCGTTTCGGCCAGGGTGGCCGCGACCTGATGCAGCGACAGCACGGTCTGTTCACTGGCCAGGATGGTGTCGGTGTTCTTGCGCAGGTTCTCCCAGTCCTGGCGTACCGCATCCATTTCGTCGCGCACCGCGGCGGGCGCTGCGGGCAGGCCGGTGGCCTTGTCACCTTCGCGCAGGTAGCTCCAGCGTCGTTCGAAGTCGTTGCGTGCATCGCTGAGCAACCTGAACGCCAACGCCTTGCCCGCCGCAGCCTCGGTGGCGTTCTTGGCAATGCGCTGGGACAGCACGCGCAGCTCGCCGGCATGGCCTATGTACTGCTTGTCGTGGTTGGCCTGGGTGTTGAGGTAGGCGAAGTTGGCGAACAACAGGACGATCGACAGGATCAGCACCACGAACAGCACGGTGATCTGCGCGGTGCTACGCGGGCGTTGAGCCACGGCGGCGGGCGAGACGCCAGCTGCGGCAACGGTGGGTCCTGGCTTGTTCACGTCGAAAGTCCTCTACAACGCCACATCGAGAAAGCCCGGCGCCTGGGCCAGGGCGAACGGGCTGAAGATCGCCCAATTACGCTCACGGGGAAAATGCCCATGTACGAAGGGCGCGGCCGCACGGATCAACGGTTGCGGCGGTGACAGCTCGAGGCTGCTCAGAGCGAAATGCTGCAAGCCGACCACCTCATCCACCAGCAGCCCGGCGAACAGCTCTTCATGATCCAGCACCAACACGCGCCGTTGCTTGCCCGCCGCGGCCGGGCCAAGGCCAAAAAACGCACACAGGTCCATCACCGGCAGCAGCCGCCCACGCAGGTTGGCCACTCCGCGCACCCAGGGCTGCACACCCGGCACCCGGCTAGCGCGGGGCTCACGCAGCACTTCGGCGACTTCGCCCATGGGCGCGACGAACCACTGTCCGGCAACTCGAAAACCGATGCCGCTCCATTGTTGCAGGCGGATGTCCTGCGGTGGCTGGTCGGCCACCAGCAGGCGGCAGCGCCGGTCGATGTCCAGCAGCAGTTCGAAGGCGGTCAGCGACGCGCCCTGGGGCCGGGTGGTCAAGCCTGCAGCACTTCTTTGAGCTTGGTGATCAGCGCGTCTTCTTCCACAGGTTTGGTCAGGAAGTCGCGGGCGCCCTGGCGCTGGGCCCAGATCCGATCGGTTTCCTGGTCCTTGGTGGTGACCACGATCACCGGAATGGCGCTGGTTTCCGGGTCCTTGCTCAACTGGCGGGTGGCCTGGAAACCGTTCATGCCGGGCATGACGATGTCCATCAGCACCGCGTCGGGCTTCTCCTGGCGCGCCAGGGCCACGCCGTCGGCGCCGTTGTCGGCCTTGAGCACCCCATAGCCGTGCTTCTCCAGCCATTCGGTCAATTTGTACATCTCTGTCGGCGAGTCGTCGACAATCAGAACTCGGGCCATGCTGTTTCCCCATCAGGAAATAGAGACGCCGCCCTGCGTGGGCGGCGTCAGGGTGCGTGTGGATCCTGCGCGGCGAAGCCCGGCACGCAGGCACGGATCGCGTCGAGCAGTTCTTCCTTGCTGAAAGGTTTGGTCAGGAACTGGTCGGAACCGACCACCCGGCCGCGGGCCTTGTCGAACAGGCCGTCGCGGGAAGAGAGCAGGATCACCGGGGTGTCCTTGAACTCGCGGTTGTGCTTGATGATGGCGCAGGTCTGGTAGCCGTCGAGGCGCGGCATCAGCACATCGACGAAGATGACCCGCGGTTTGTGGTCGACGATCTTGGCCAGGGCGTCGAAGCCGTCACTGGCGGTGATCACCTCGCAGCCTGCCTCGCCGAGCAACATCTGCGCGGTGCGGCGGATCGTGCGGGAATCGTCGATCACCATCACCTTCAGGGGTTGTTCCATAGTTGCGCTTCTGCCTGGGAGCGAATTCGCCAAAAGGCCATGCAGGCCATGTGCCTGGCCTTTTTAGCACACTCCCGAAGGCCATTCCATCCGCCCGCCCCTTGACCGTGGGCGCGCCCGGCGCCACCCTGAGCCACTTTTCTTTCGTACCATGCGGCCAGTGCCGCCAAGAGGAACTACCCCATGAGCGTTCGCCTCGGGATTGTCATGGACCCCATCGCGTCCATCTCCTACAAAAAGGACAGCTCGCTGGCCATGTTGCTGGCCGCCCAGGCCCGCGGCTGGAGCCTGTTCTACATGGAGCAGCGCGACCTGTACCAGGGCCAGGGCAAGGCCCGCGCACGCATGCGCCCGCTCAAGGTGTTCGCCGACCCGGCCCGCTGGTTCGAACTGGGCGAGGAGCAGGACAGCACCCTGGCCGAGCTGGACGTGATCCTGATGCGCAAGGACCCGCCCTTCGACATGGAGTTCGTCTACAGCACCTACCTGCTGGAACAGGCCGAGGCCGAAGGCGTGCTGGTGGTCAACAAGCCGCAGAGCCTGCGCGACTGCAACGAGAAGCTGTTCGCTACGCTGTTCCCGCAGTGCACGCCACCCACCCTGGTCAGCCGCCGCCCCGACATCATCCGCGAGTTCGCCGCCGAGCATGGTGATGTGATTCTCAAGCCGCTGGATGGCATGGGTGGCACTTCGATCTTCCGTCACCGGGTCGGCGACCCCAACCTGTCGGTGATCCTCGAAACCCTGACCGCGCTCGGCGCCCAGCAGATCATGGCGCAGGCCTACCTGCCGGCGATCAAGGACGGCGACAAGCGCATCCTGATGATCGACGGCGAGCCGGTGGACTACTGCCTGGCGCGCATCCCGGCCAGCGGCGAGACCCGCGGCAACCTGGCCGCCGGCGGCCGCGGCGAAGCCCGCCCGTTGAGCGAGCGCGATCGCTGGATCGCCGCCCAGGTCGGCCCGACCTTGCGTGAAAAGGGCCTGCTGTTCGTCGGCCTGGACGTGATCGGCGACTACCTCACCGAAATCAACGTCACCAGCCCGACCTGCATCCGCGAGATCGACGCTGCCTTCAACACCAATATCGGCGGGCAATTGATGGACGCCATTGATCGCAAGCTTCAGGCGCGCTGACCGAGGACACGTGGCAACACCGCGCAGTGGGGTATGATGCCGGTCCTTTTTGACTGAGCTGCTGCCCCGCAGAGGCTCTGTACGAAAAGTCTTGAGACGCAGGTCAGGCAAGGCGAAAACAGCCGAGGAAGCGGAGTGTACTGGAGTACATGAGCATTCCGAGGCTGTTCTCAACGCAGCATGAACAAGTATCAAGGCTTTTCGTACAGAGCCTAGCGGTTGCTGGATACCCGATGACGCTTCCCGCTGACATCCCACCCGACCTGCTGCCACCGCGCGTTCGCCCGGTGGACCGGCTCGGTTTCACCCTGTTCCTGGCCGCCCTGGTGCACCTGGCGCTGATCCTGGGCGTGGGTTTCACCGTGGTCAAACCGGCCGAGATTCATCACGCCATGGACATCACCCTGGCCACCTTCAAGAGCGAGAAAGCGCCCGAGAAGGCCGACTTCCAGGCCCAGGACAACCAGCAGGGCAGCGGCACCCTGGACAAGAAAGCGGTGCCCAAGACCACCGAGGTCGCGCCGTTCCAGGACAGCAAGATCAACAAGATCACCCCGCCCCCGGCGGCGAAACCGCAAACACCCCCGGCACCGGCCAAGGCCGTGGTCGCCACCCAGGCGCCGAAGCCGCAGAAAGTCGAGCCCAAGCCGAAGGAAAGCAAGCCGCAACCCCAGCCCCAGGCAAAGGTTCCGGACTTCGACAGCTCGCAGCTGTCCAGCCAGATCGCCAGCCTCGAGGCCGAGCTGTCCGAGGAACAGCAGCTCTACGCCAAGCGCCCGCGCATCCACCGCCTGAACGCCGCCTCGACCCTGCGCGACAAGGGCGCCTGGTACAAGGAAGAGTGGCGCAAGAAGGTCGAGCGCATCGGCAACCTCAACTACCCCGAAGAAGCCCGGCGCCAGCAGATGTACGGCAGCCTGCGGATGATGGTGTCGATCAACCGCGACGGCTCACTGTACGAGGTACTGGTGCTGGAGTCCTCGGGCCAGCCAGTGCTGGACCAGGCCGCCCAGCGCATCGTGCGCCTGGCGGCGCCCTTCGCGCCGTTCACCGGGGACCTGGCGGAGTTCGACCGCCTGGAGATCATCCGTACCTGGCGCTTTGCCCGGGGTGACCGGCTGCAGAGCAACTGACCCGAGGGTGACGGGCACCCCGGTGGGAGCGGGAATACCTCCAGCCCTCTGCACACCTTGTCAGCCTCGCCACCTGGCGCCACACTAGCGGACATGAAGACCCTCGCCCCCAGCTACCTCAAGCACCAGTTCCTGATCGCCATGCCGCACATGGCCGATCCGAACTTTGCCCAGACCCTCACCTACATCGTCGAGCACAATGCCCACGGCGCCATGGGCCTGGTGGTCAACCGCCCGCAGGAGCTGAACCTGGCCGACATCCTCGAACAGTTGCGCCCGGACGATGAGCCGCCGGCCAGCACCCTGCACATCCCGATCTACCAGGGAGGGCCGGTGCAGACCGACCGCGGCTTCGTGCTGCACAGCAACGACCGCAGCTACCAGGCCACGGTCGAGCTGGAGGGCTTGTCGCTGTCCACCTCACAGGACGTGCTGTTCGCCATCGCCGCCGGCGACGGTCCGCGCAAGAGCCTGATCACCCTGGGCTACGCGGGCTGGGAAGCCGGCCAGCTGGAGGCCGAGCTTGCCGACAACGCCTGGCTCAACTGCCCCTTCGACCCCGAGATCATCTTCGGCGTGGCCAGCGACATGCGCCTGGGCGCCGCCGCCGCCAGCCTGGGGATCAACCTCAGCCTGCTGACCAGCCAGGCGGGCCACGCCTGATGGCCGAACTGCGCTTGCTGCTTGGCTTCGACTACGGCACCCGGCAGATCGGTGTGGCCGTCGGCCAGGTGATCACCGGCCACGCCCGAGAACTGTGCACGCTCAAGGCACAGAACGGCGTGCCGGACTGGAACCAGGTCGAGAAGCTGATCAAGGAATGGAAACCCGACGCCATCGTCGTCGGCCTGCCGCTGAACATGGACGGCACGCCCAGCGAAATGAGCGAACGCGCCGAAAAATTCGCCCGTCGCCTGCACGGCCGCTACAACCTGCCCGTACACACCCACGACGAACGGCTCACCACCTTCGAAGCCAAGGGCGAGCAGATGGCCCGTGGCGGCCGTCACGGCAGCTACCGCGACAATCCGGTCGACGCCATCGCCGCGGCCCTGCTGCTGCAAGGCTGGCTGGAGGCCAACACTTAAATCCGCTTTGCCGCCGGCGGCTTGCCGGCGCCCGCCTTCCGAGGAGCACGCAATGAGCCTACCCAATCCCGCCGACCTGATCCGGCAGATGGCCGTCGACCTTCGCGCCCACCTGGCCCGCCGCGCCATCGTCGAGTCACGCTTCATCGGTATCCGCACCGGCGGCGTGTGGGTAGCCCAGGCCCTGCAGGCCGAGCTCGGCGACCAGAGCCCGCTGGGTACCCTGGACGTCTCCTTCTATCGTGACGATTTCAGCCAGAACGGCCTGCACCCGCAGGTGCGCCCCTCGGAACTGCCTTTCGAGGTCGAAGGCCAGCACCTGGTGCTGGTGGACGACGTGCTGATGAGCGGGCGTACCATCCGCGCCGCCCTCAACGAGCTGTTCGACTACGGCCGCCCGGCCAGCGTGACACTGGTGTGCCTGCTCGACCTGGATGCCGGCGAACTGCCGATCCGCCCGAATGTGCTTGGCGCCACCCTGTCCCTGGGCGCCCATGAACGGGTAAAATTGACCGGACCCACGCCGCTCGCCCTCGAGCGCCAGGACCTCGCTCCCGCATCCGCCCTTTAAGAGTCCCCCGCGATGACGCCATTCGACGCCAAGCGCCCGCTGCAGCTCAATGATCAGGGCCAGCTGCGCCACTTCCTCTCGCTCGACGGTTTGCCCCGCGAACTGCTGACCGAAATCCTCGACACCGCCGACTCGTTCCTCGAAGTCGGCGCCCGGGCCGTCAAAAAAGTCCCGCTGCTGCGCGGCAAGACCGTGTGCAACGTGTTCTTCGAGAACTCCACCCGTACCCGCACCACCTTCGAGCTGGCCGCCCAGCGCCTGTCGGCCGACGTGATCAGCCTGAACGTGTCGACCTCCTCGACCAGCAAGGGCGAGACCCTGTTCGATACCCTGCGCAACCTGGAGGCCATGGCCGCCGACATGTTCGTCGTGCGCCACTCCGACTCCGGTGCCGCCCATTTCATCGCCGAGCACGTGTGCCCGGACGTGGCCGTGATCAACGGCGGTGACGGCCGCCACGCGCACCCGACCCAGGGTATGCTCGACATGCTCACCATTCGTCGACACAAGGGTAGCTTCGAGAACCTGTCGGTGGCCATCGTCGGCGATATCCTGCACTCGCGCGTAGCACGCTCGGACATGCTTGCGCTCAAGGCGCTGGGCTGCCCGGACATCCGCGTGATTGGCCCGAAGACACTGATCCCGATCGGCATCGAGCAGTACGGCGTGAAGGTCTACACCGACCTTGCCGAAGGCCTCAAGGATGTCGACGTGGTGATCATGCTGCGCCTGCAGCGCGAGCGCATGGCCGGCGGCCTGCTGCCCAGCGAGGGCGAGTTCTACCGCCTGTTCGGCCTGACCACCGCGCGCCTGGCCGGCGCCAAGCCCGACGCCATCGTCATGCACCCGGGTCCGATCAACCGCGGGGTGGAGATCGAGTCGGCGGTGGCCGACGGCAAGCACTCGGTGATCCTCAACCAGGTCACCTACGGCATCGCCGTGCGCATGGCCGTGCTGTCCATGGCCATGAGCGGGCAGAACGCGCAACGTCAATTCGAGCAGGAGAACGCCCAGTGACCCTAAGCATCATCGGCGCCCGGGTCATCGACCCTGCCAACGGCCTGGACACCATCACCGACCTGCACCTCGATGGCGGGCGCATTGCCGCCATCGGCGCGGCCCCGGCCGGCTTCAGCGCCAGCCGCACGATCCAGGCCGAAGGCCTGGTCGCCGCACCTGGCCTGGTCGACCTCGGCGTCTCCCTGCGCGAACCGGGCTACAGCCGCAAGGGCAACATCGCCAGCGAAACCCGCGCCGCGGTCGCCGGCGGCGTCACCAGCCTGTGCTGCCCGCCGCAGACCAAGCCGGTACTGGACACCTCGGCGGTCGCCGAACTGATCCTCGACCGCGCCCGCGAAGCGGCCAACAGCAAGGTCTATCCGATCGGCGCCCTGACCAAAGGCCTGGAAGGCGAGCAACTGGCCGAACTGGTGGCCCTGCGCGACACCGGCTGCGTGGCCTTCGGCAACGGCCTGAAAGAGATCCCCAACAACCGCACCCTGGCCCGCGCCCTGGAATACGCCGCCACCTTTGACCTGACCGTGGTGTTCCACTCCCAGGACCGTGACCTGGCCCAGGGCGGCCTCGCCCACGAGGGCCCGATGGCCAGCTTCCTCGGCCTGCCTGGCATCCCGGAAACCGCCGAGACCGTGGCCCTGGCCCGTAACCTGCTGCTGGTCGAGCAGAGCGGCGTGCGCGCCCACTTCACCCAGATCACCAGCGCCCGCGGCGCCCGGCTAATCGCCCAGGCCCAGCAGTTGGGGCTACCGGTCACCGCCGATGTGGCGCTGTACCAGTTGATCCTCACCGACGAGGCCCTGCGCGACTTCTCCAGCCTGTACCACGTGCAGCCGCCGCTGCGCACTGCCGCCGACCGCGACGGCCTGCGCGAAGCGGTGAAATCCGGGGTGATCCAGGCGATCTCCAGTCATCACCAGCCCCACGAGCTCGATGCCAAGTTGGCGCCGTTCGGTGCCACCGAGCCAGGCATCAGCTGTGTCGAGCTGTTGCTGCCACTGGCCATGACCTTGGTCGAAGATGGCCTGCTCGACCTGCCGACCCTGTTGGCGCGCCTGAGCAGCGGCCCGGCCAAGGCCATGCGCCTGCCGGCCGGCGAGCTGAAAGTCGGCGCCGCCGCCGATCTGGTGCTGTTCGACCCGAAAGCCTCGACCGTGGCCGGCGAACACTGGTTCTCCCGCGGCGAAAACTGCCCGTTCATCGGCCACTGCCTGCCGGGTGCGGTGCGTTATACCTTGGTCGATGGACACGTCTGCCACGAGGCCTGAGTAACGCCCTCGCGGGGCAAGCCCGCTCCCACGAAGCCCCCTGGGGTCATCGTGTGGAGCAGGCCTGCCAGGCAATGCCTTGAAACAACCATTCATCCCTCTCGGTTGAAATCCTTCCCCCCTCCCCCCATATGAGTCTGCATCAGGCATTTTCGCCCCGCTGCGTGGAGACTCTCCCTTGACTACCATCGTTTCTGTCCGCCGTAACGGCAAAGTCGTCATGGGCGGCGACGGCCAGGTTTCCCTCGGCAACACCGTGATGAAAGGCAACGCCAAGAAAGTGCGTCGCCTGTACAACGGCCAGGTCATCGCCGGTTTTGCCGGTGCCACCGCCGATGCCTTCACCCTGTTCGAGCGCTTCGAAGCCCAACTGCAGAAACACTCCGGCCACCTGGTGCGTGCCGCCGTCGAGCTGGCAAAGGAATGGCGTACCGACCGCTCGCTGAGCCGCCTGGAAGCGATGCTGGCCGTGGCCAACAAGGATGCATCCCTGATCATCACCGGCAACGGCGACGTGGTCGAACCCGAGGACGGGCTGATCGCCATGGGTTCCGGCGGTGGCTATGCCCAGGCCGCGGCCCGCGCCCTGCTGAACAAGACCGACCTGTCGGCCCGCGAGATCACCGAGGCCGCCCTGAACATCGCCGGCGACATCTGCGTGTTCACCAACCACAACCTGACCATCGAGGAGCAGGACCTGGCCGAGTGAATCAGTTGTTTTGGCGTCCCGCTCGCAGCGGGACTTTTCCACACTGATCACTGTGCTTGAGGACCCCATACATCATGTCCATGACCCCACGCGAAATCGTCCACGAACTCAACCGCCACATCATCGGCCAGGACGACGCCAAGCGCGCTGTCGCCATTGCCCTGCGCAACCGCTGGCGGCGCATGCAGCTACCCGCCGAGCTGCGTGCCGAAGTCACCCCCAAGAACATCCTGATGATCGGCCCCACCGGCGTGGGCAAGACCGAAATCGCCCGCCGCCTGGCCAAGCTGGCCAATGCGCCGTTCATCAAGGTCGAGGCGACCAAGTTCACCGAGGTTGGCTACGTTGGCCGTGACGTCGAGTCGATCATCCGCGACCTGGCCGACGCCGCGCTGAAGATGCTGCGCGAGCAGGAGATCGTCCGCGTGCGCCACCGCGCCGAGGACGCCGCCGAGGACCGCATCCTCGATGCCCTGCTGCCGCAGGCGCGGGTCAGCAGCTTCAGCGAGGAAGCCCAGCAGAGCAGCAGCGACTCCAACACCCGCCAGCTGTTCCGCAAGCGCCTGCGCGAAGGCCAGCTGGACGACAAGGAAATCGAGATCGAAGTCGCCGAGAACATGGGCGTCGAGATCGCCGCGCCGCCCGGCATGGAGGAGATGACCAACCAGCTGCAGAGCCTGTTCGCCAACATGGGCAAGGGCAAGCGCAAGGCGCGCAAGCTCAAGGTCAAGGACGCGCTGAAGATGGTCCGCGACGAAGAAGCCGGCCGCCTGGTCAATGAGGAAGAGCTCAAGGCCAAGGCCCTGGAAGCGGTCGAGCAGCACGGTATCGTGTTCATCGACGAAATCGACAAGGTTGCCAAGCGTGGTAACGTTGGCGGCGCCGATGTCTCCCGTGAAGGCGTGCAGCGCGACCTGCTGCCGCTGATCGAAGGCTGCACCGTCAACACCAAGCTGGGCATGGTCAAGACAGACCACATCCTGTTCATCGCCTCCGGCGCGTTCCACCTGAGCAAGCCGAGCGACCTGGTGCCCGAGCTGCAAGGCCGCCTGCCGATCCGTGTCGAGCTCAAGGCGCTGACCCCGGAAGACTTCGAGCGCATCCTCAAGGAGCCGCACGCCTCGCTGACCGAGCAGTACAGCGCCCTGCTCAAGACCGAGGGCCTGAACATCGAGTTCGCCGACGAGGGCCTCAAGCGCCTGGCCGAGATCGCCTACCAGGTCAACGAGAAGACCGAGAACATCGGTGCCCGCCGCCTGCACACCCTGCTCGAGCGCCTGCTCGAAGAGGTGTCGTTCAGCGCCGGCGACCTGGCCAGCGCTCACGACGAGACGCCGATCCACATCGACGCCGCCTACGTCAACAGCCACCTGGGTGAGCTGGCGCAGAACGAAGACCTGTCGCGTTACATCCTGTAAGACCTCAGGGGGGCCGCCTTGCGGCCCCCTTGCACAATGCCTGGAATCACTCGAAGCTTGCAGCTTGAAGCCAAAGAGAGAGTCACCCATGGCCCGCCTACCCACCGCGATCAATCTGCACAAAGCCTCCAAGACCCTCACCCTCACCTACGCCCCCGGCGAGGTCTACCACCTGCCCGCCGAGTTCCTGCGCGTGCACTCGCCTTCCGCCGAAGTCCAGGGCCACGGCAATCCCATCCTGCAATTCGGCAAGATCAACGTCGGCCTCAGCGGCCTGGAACCGGCCGGTCAATATGCACTGAAACTGACCTTCGACGACGGCCATGACTCAGGATTGTTCACCTGGGAATACCTCGAGCAGCTGTGCCTGCGCCAGGAGCAGCTATGGGCCGACTACCTCGACGAATTGCACAAAGCGGGCAAATCCCGCGACCCGTCCGAATCGGTGGTGAAATTGATGCTCTAGCTCAAGCCCCGCAAGCTTTAGAGCGCATTTTCTAATCTCATCTGCTTGAATGCCTGGATGACTGCCAAAGATTGGCTGTCTTGCGCATTACACGAAAGTCGGGTAACCAATGGAGCTGGCAAGTTCCCTGCATCGCCTCCGGGCAGGCAGGGCCAGGCCGGTATGTAGAGGTCGCGAGCGAAAGCAGGTTGTCTTCACACGCAGAAACCCCAGCAGCTCATCATCGGCACGCATCCGGTCGCAGCACCGCTGTTCCTTATCACTGGTCACCCGAGTAGCAGTACCGGGCTGTCACAGCACGCCGGTACTCGTCTCAGGACAACGGAGCGTCGTAGATGAGTAACAAGAACAACGATGAGTTGCAGCGGCAGGCCTCGGAAAACACCCTGGGGCTGAACCCGGTCATCGGCATTCGCCGCAAGGATCTACTGACATCGGCGCGCACGGTATTGCGCCAGGCCATGCGCCAGCCCTTGCACAGCGCCAAGCACGTGGCGCACTTTGGCCTGGAGCTGAAGAACGTCCTGCTGGGCAAGTCGGCGCTGCAACCGGAAGGCGACGACCGTCGCTTCAGCGACCCGGCGTGGAGCAAGAACCCCCTTTATCGCCGCTACCTGCAGACCTATCTGGCCTGGCGCAAGGAACTCAACGACTGGATCAGCGAGAGCGACCTGTCGCCGCAGGACATCAGCCGCGGGCAGTTCGTCATCAACCTGGTGACCGAGGCCATGGCCCCCACCAACACCCTCTCCAACCCGGCCGCGGTCAAGCGCTTCTTCGAGACCGGCGGCAAGAGCCTGCTCGACGGCTTGTCCAACCTGGCCAAGGACATCGTCAACAACGGCGGCATGCCCAGCCAGGTGAACATGGAGGCTTTCGAGGTCGGCAAGAACCTCGGCACCAGCGAAGGCGCGGTGGTGTACCGCAACGATGTGCTGGAGCTGATCCAGTACAGCCCCATCACCGAGCAGGTGCACAGCCGCCCGCTGCTGGTAGTGCCGCCGCAGATCAACAAGTTCTACGTCTTCGACCTGAGCCCGGAAAAGAGCCTGGCGCGCTTCTGCCTGCGCTCACAGCAACAGACTTTCATCGTCAGCTGGCGCAACCCGACCAAGGCCCAGCGCGAGTGGGGCCTGTCCACCTACATCGACGCACTCAAGGAAGCCGTCGACGCGGTACTGGCAATCACCGGCAGCAAGGACCTGAACATGCTCGGTGCCTGCTCCGGGGGTATCACTTGCACGGCGCTGGTGGGCCACTACGCCGCCCTCGGCGAGAAAAAGGTCAATGCCCTGACCCTGCTGGTAAGCGTGCTCGACACCACCGTCGACACCCAGGTGGCATTGTTCGTCGACGAGCAGACCCTGGAGGCGGCCAAGCGTCACTCCTATCAGTCCGGCGTACTCGAAGGTAGCGACATGGCCAAGGTGTTCGCCTGGATGCGCCCCAATGACCTGATCTGGAACTACTGGGTCAACAACTACTTGCTCGGCAACGAGCCGCCAGTGTTCGACATTCTGTTCTGGAATAACGACACCACCCGATTGCCGGCCGCCTTCCACGGCGACCTGATCGAAATGTTCAAGAACAACCCGCTGACCCGCTCCAATGCCCTCGAGGTGTGCGGCACCGCCATCGACCTGAAACAGGTCGACTGCGACATCTACAGCGTTGCCGGCACCGCCGACCACATCACGCCCTGGCAGTCGTGCTACCGCTCGGCCCACCTGTTCGGCGGCAAGATCGAGTTCGTGCTGTCCAACAGTGGCCATATCCAGAGCATTCTCAACCCACCGGGCAACCCCAAGGCGCGCTTCATGACCGGCGAGGATCGCCCGGACGACCCGGTGGCCTGGCAGGAGAACGCGGTCAAGCACGCCGACTCCTGGTGGCTGCACTGGCAGGCCTGGCTGGGTGAGCGCGCCGGCGAACTCAAGAAGGCACCTACACGCCTGGGTAACCGCGCCTATACCGCAGGCGAGGCCGCACCGGGAACATACGTGCACGAGCGTTGAGCCGAACCGCCGTGGTGCGCCTGGTGGCGCAGCGCGGCGCTACTTTCACCACAGAGTCACGCGCATGCCGCAACCGTATATCTTCAGGACCGTCGAGCTGGACGACCAGTCCATCCGCACTGCGGTCCGCCCGGGCAAGCCTCACCTGACGCCGCTGCTGATCTTCAACGGCATCGGCGCCAACCTCGAGCTGGTGTTTCCATTCATTGAGGCCCTGGACCCGGACCTGGAGGTCATCGCCTTCGACGTGCCCGGGGTGGGCGGCTCGTCCACGCCCCGTCACCCCTACCGTTTTCCCGGCCTGGCCAAGCTGACCGCGCGCATGCTCGACTACCTGGACTACGGCCAGGTCAACGTCATCGGCGTGTCCTGGGGCGGCGCCCTGGCCCAGCAATTCGCCCACGACTACCCCGAACGCTGCAAGAAACTGGTGCTGGCCGCCACCGCCGCCGGCGCGGTGATGGTACCGGGCAAGCCCAAGGTGTTGTGGATGATGGCCAGCCCACGGCGCTACGTGCAGCCCTCCCATGTCATCCGCATCGCGCCGCTGATCTATGGCGGCGGCTTTCGCCGGGATCCGGACCTGGCCATGCACCATGCCTCGAAGGTTCGTTCGGGCGGCAAGCTGGGTTACTACTGGCAGCTGTTCGCCGGGCTCGGCTGGACCAGCATCCACTGGCTGCACAAGATCCACCAGCCCACCCTGGTGCTGGCCGGCGACGACGATCCGCTGATCCCGCTGATCAACATGCGCCTGCTGGCCTGGCGGATTCCCAATGCCCAGCTACACATAATCGATGATGGCCACCTGTTCCTGATCACCCGGGCCGAGGCCGTCGCCCCGATCATCATGAAATTCCTCGAGCAAGAACGCCAACGTGCGGTCATGCACCCTCGGCCAGCGGCACGGGGGTAGGAAGGCTTTTTATTGCGTCAGCACGGGCCTTTGCGGGCACTCCCAGGCAGGTGATGCGAGCCTGCAGGAGGTGCTTTACCCGCACCAAGGCCAACGCGGAAATGGATCTGACGAAGGAGTGTTGGCATGAAGGACAAACCGGCCAGAGGATCGACACCGGTCCCCGCCACGAGCATGAACGTGCAGAACGCCATCACCGGACTGCGCGGTCGCGACCTGTTCTCGACCCTGCGCCAGGTCAGCCGGATCGGCCTGCGCAATCCGCTACACACCGCGCATCACCTGCTGACCCTCGGCGGCCAGCTGGGACGCGTGCTGATCGGCGACAGCCCCTACCAGCCCCACCCACGGGACACCCGCTTCAGCGACCCGACCTGGAGCCAGAACCCGTTCTACCGCCGCGGCCTGCAGGCCTACCTTGCCTGGCAGAAGCAGACGCGCCTGTGGATCGAGGAAAGCAGCCTGGCCGACGACGATCGGGCCAGGGCGCAGTTCCTGTTCAACCTGGTCAGCGACGCCTTCGCCCCTAGCAACTCGCTGCTCAACCCGCTAGCGGTCAAGGAACTGTTCAACACCGGCGGCCTGAGCCTTCTGCGCGGTGTCAGCCACATGCTCGACGACCTGCGCCACAACGACGGCCTGCCACGGCAGGTGGACGAGCGGGCCTTCGAGGTTGGCGGCAACCTGGCCGCCACACCGGGCGCAGTGGTGTTTCGCAACGAGCTGCTGGAGCTGATCCAGTACAAGCCCATGAGCGAGAAACAGTACGCCCGACCTCTGTTGGTGGTGCCACCACAGATCAACAAGTTCTATATCTTCGACTTGGGCCCGACCAACAGCTTCGTCCAGTACATGCTCAAGCAGGGCCTGCAGGTATTCATGGTCAGCTGGCGCAACCCCGACCCACGCCACCGCGAGTGGGGCCTGTCCAGCTATGTACAGGCCCTGGAGGAGGCGCTCAACGCTTGTCGAAGCATCAGCGGCAGCCGCGACCCCAACCTGATGGGCGCCTGTGCCGGCGGCCTGACCATGGCCGCGCTGCAGGGCCACCTGCAGGCGAAGAAGCAGCTGCGCAAGGTGCGCAGTGCCACCTACCTGGTGAGCCTGCTCGACAGCCAGTTCGACAGCCCCGCCAGCCTGTTCGCCGACGAGCAGACCATCGAGGCGGCCAAGCGCCGCTCCTACCAGCGCGGCGTGCTGGACGGCGGCGAGGTGGCACGGATCTTCGCCTGGATGCGCCCCAACGACCTGATCTGGAACTACTGGGTCAACAACTACCTGATGGGCAAGACGCCGCCGGCCTTCGACATCCTCTACTGGAACGCCGACAGCACGCGCCTGCCGGCCGCGCTGCACGGCGACCTGCTGGATTTCTTCAAGCTCAACCCGCTGACCTTCCCCGAAGGCCTGGAGGTGTGCGGCACTCCGATCGACCTCTCGCAGGTCGGACTGGACAGCTTCACCGTGGCCGGCAGTAACGACCACATCACCCCTTGGGACGCGGTGTACCGCTCGGCCCTGCTGCTCGGCGGCGAGCGGCGCTTCATCCTGGCCAACAGCGGCCATATCCAGAGCATCATCAACCCGCCCGGCAACCCCAAGGCCTACTACCTGGAAAACCCCAAGCTCTCCAGCGACCCGCGGGCCTGGTTCCACGACGCCCAGCGCCGAGACGGCAGCTGGTGGCCCCTGTGGCTGGAATGGATAGAGCAGCGCTCCGGCACGCCCAGGACGCCACGCGACGAGCTGGGCAACGCCACTTATCCACCGCTGGGCCCCGCGCCCGGCAGCTACGTACTGGCACGCTGACCGGATGAAGACCCGCGACCGAATCCTCGAATGTGCCTTGCAGCTGTTCAACCGCCAGGGCGAACCGAACGTCTCGACCCTGGAGATCGCCAACGAACTGGGGATCAGCCCTGGCAACCTCTACTACCACTTCCACGGCAAGGAGCCGTTGGTGATCGGCCTGTTCGAGCGTTTCGAAGAGCAATTGATGCCACTGCTCGACCCGCCGCTGGACGTACGCCTGGATGCCGAGGACTACTGGCTGTTCCTGCACCTGATCGTCGAACGCATGGCCCAGTACCGTTTCCTGTTCCAGGACCTGTCCAACCTGACCGGGCGCCTGCCCAAGCTGGCGCGGGGCATGCGCAGCCTGATCAACGCCCTCAAGCGCACCTTGGCCGCGCTGCTGGCCAGTCTCAAGGGCCAAGGCCAGGTGACCAGCGAGACCCAGGCACTGGGGCAATTGGTGGAACAGATCACCCTGACCCTGATGTGCTCGCTTGATTATCAGCGCGTGCTTGGCCGCGAGGGCGATGTCGGCGTGGTGGTGTACCAGGTGATGATGCTGGTAGCGCCGCACCTGCAGCCCCCGGCGCGGATGGCGGCGGAGCAGCTGGCAATGCGTTATCTGGAAGGCTGAAGCACTCGCGGGGCAAGTTCGCCCCACGAGTGCTTGGCTTCGTGAGAGCGGGCTTGCCCCGCGATC
The DNA here is from genome assembly GCF_002934345.1 of Pseudomonas sp. PONIH3. Classification (NCBI taxonomy): domain Bacteria; kingdom Pseudomonadati; phylum Pseudomonadota; class Gammaproteobacteria; order Pseudomonadales; family Pseudomonadaceae; genus Pseudomonas; species Pseudomonas sp. PONIH3. The sequence continues at coordinate 4,317,962 of NZ_CP026386.1, read as the reverse complement.
CGTGCGACGCGATGTCAGGCCTGGGAGCCTGTGCTCACCGGTGCCGACGGCGTGTTGCCAGCCGGCGCCGCGCTCGGTGCCGGGGCAGCGGTGGCAGCAGGCGCCGGTGCAGCCGGCTTGGCGGCGACAGGCTTGGCTGGCGTCGCTTTCTTCACGGCCGGCTTCTTCGCCGCAGCAGGTTTTGCTGCAGGTCTTGCCGCAACAGGCTTGACCGCGGCCTTGGCAGCCGGCTTCGCGGCGGCGGTTTTCGCCGCAGGTTTCGCCGCAGGTTTTGCTGCAGCGGTCTTGGCTGCTGGCTTGGCTGCTGCCTTGGCCAACGGTTTGGCGGCCGTCTTGCTGGCGCTGGTCTTGGAAATTGGGATGACCGAGGCACCGGTCAGTTTCTCGATCTGCTTGGTCAGCGAATCGACCTGCTGGTGCAGGGCCTTGATCTCATTGCGGCTGGGCACGCCCAGGCGCGAGATGGCGCTGTTCAGGCGCTTGTCGAAGGCTTCCTCCAGCTCGCTCCACTTGCCCAGCGCACGATCCTTCACGCCCGACACTCGCGAATTGGTCGACGACTTGGCGCTTTCAGCCACGTCTTCGGCGGTTTTCTTCGCCTGCTTCTCGGCCTTCTCGCCGTCTTTCACCAGCGAATCGAACAGCTTCGGACCGTCCTGGTCGACCTTGGAGTAGATACCCAGGCCAGCCAACCAGATCTTGCGGGAGTACTTCTCGATTCCGCCGATCCAGGAGCTGCCTTCTTTCTCGGTGTTCTTCTTGCCAGCCATCCTGCTCTCCTTATGGTTTGTGCGCGACGCGCTCGAGCAGCTCGTGCAGCTGTTCAAGCTTGATGGACAACGCCTCAACGTCATGTTTAGACGGAATGCCGAGGCGATTCAAGGCGCGACCGACACGGGCGTCGAAGGCGCGTTCGATTTTGTCCAGCTGCGCCTCGACCCGGCCGGGCACGCGGGTGACTTCCTGGGTGGCTTCGTCGATCTGGGTATTGGCGGCTTCGACAGCCTTGTCGAGGCGTTTCTTGCCGCGCTTCTCGACGCCTTCGCCGGCTTTTACCAACTCCTTGAAGTAGTCGGAGCCTTCCTGGCCGACACGGGCGTAGGCACCGATGCCCGCCAGCCAGATCTTGCGGGCGTAGCCGCGCACCTCGCCCAGCGTGCTGCCTTGGGCGTCGTCTTTCTGCTTGAGATTCACTTTGGCCATGCTCTGCACCTCATGCTCATTTAAGGGAGGGAGGAACTGCCCGGGGTGGTAGGGCTTGAGCGTGAAGGTAGGCGGAAAAATTAGAATCCTCACCCTAAGGTGGAGTCATGCAGCGTTTGCGTTTGCGTGGGAGCGGGCTTGCCCCGCGATACCTGCTTCCACAAGGCCTGCTCCCACAAACGCCAAGGAACCCGTGACCTCAGGCCAGCGCCTTGTCCAGGGCCCGCTCGATCTCGCCCTTGATGGTGCCGCTCATCATCGACAGCATCATGCCCAGCTTGAGCTCGACGCGGATGGTGTCCTCACCGATATGCACACTGCCGTTGGCGCCGCTGCGTTTCACATCGACGCGATCACCGTTCCAGCTGGCCTTGAGGTCGTATTCGCGGGTCAGCTTGTCCACCAGCGCCTCGGCCTTGGCGCGAGCGGCTTCACGGCCGAGGGTGTGTTTGCGTTCGACGCTGATCTGGGTCATGCGGGTGATCCTGGATATGAATACATAATCGCCATTATGCCCGCCCCCTTTGCATGACACACCCCGCCAAGACAAATCCGCCCATAGCCCCTAGAATGGCCGTAATTTTTTTCTGGTGAAGCGATATGACCGACCAGCGCAAAGGCGACCACGCCGAACCCACCACCCACTTCGGCTACCAGGACGTTCCCGAGAGCCAGAAGGCGAAGAAAGTCGCCGAGGTGTTCCACTCGGTGGCCGCCAAGTACGACCTGATGAACGACGTGCTGTCCGGCGGCATGCACCGCCTGTGGAAGCGCTTCACCATCGAGCTGTCCGGGGTGCGCAGCGGCAACCGCGTGCTGGACATCGCCGGTGGCACGGGCGACCTGGCCGCCAAGTTCTCGCGCCTGGTCGGCCCGACCGGGCAGGTGGTGCTGGCCGACATCAACGAATCGATGCTCAAGGTCGGCCGCGACCGCCTGCTCGACCGCGGCGTGTCGGGCAATATCGAGTTCGTCCAGGCCGACGCTGAAAAGCTGCCGTTCCCGGACAACCACTTCGACTGCGTGACCATCGCCTTCGGCCTGCGCAACGTGACGCACAAGGATGCGGCCATCCGCTCCATGCTGCGCGTGCTCAAGCCCGGTGGCCGCCTGTTGATCCTGGAATTCTCCAAGCCGACCAACAAGCTGATGTCCAAGGCCTACGACGCCTACTCGTTCGCCTTCATGCCGCTGGCCGGCAAGCTCATCACCAACGACTCGGAAAGCTACCGTTACCTGGCCGAATCGATCCGCATGCACCCCGACCAGGAGACGCTCAAGAGCATGATGGTCGAGGCAGGCTTCGACCGCGTCACCTACCACAACATGACCAGCGGTATCGTCGCCGTGCACCGGGGGATCAAGCCCTGATGCTCCTGGCCGGCCTGCTCGCCAGCGTCGAGCACGGGCTCAACCGTGTCCTGCGCCTGGACAGCACCGCCCTCCCGCGCCTGGCGGCGCTGGAAGGCAAGGTGATCGAGATCGACTGCGTGCAGCCGGCCCTGAAGCTGTTCGTGCTGCCCGACGAGGAAGGCCTGATGCTCGCCGCCCACTGGGAAAGCGAGGTCGACTGCACCCTGCGCGCCCCCGCCGGGCGCCTGGCGCAGCTGGCATTGGCCAAAGACAAGACCGCGGTGCTGCACAGCCCCCAGGTCGAGCTGCATGGCGACAGCGCCGTGCTGCTCGACCTGTTCGGCATCCTGCAGGACCTGGAACTGGACTGGGAACACGAACTGCAGCGTTGGCTGGGGCCGGTCCCCACCGCGCTGATCGCCGGCCACCTGCGCTTGCGTGCGCGCTGGACCCGCCAGGGCCTCGCCCGCTTCGGCGAGAATCTCTCCGAGTACCTGGCCGAGGAATCGCGTACCCTGGTCGGCAAACGCGAAGCCGAAGCGGCATTCAGCGAGCTCGATGCGCTGAAAGTCGATATCGAACGCCTCGAGGCACGCCTGCGCCGCCTCGCCCACACTCTTGATACCAGCGATAACGCATGAAGCTGCTCGCCGTCCGCCGTCTGTTGCGCATCCAGCGCGTCGTGATCCGCTACCGCCTCGATGACCTGCTGTTCGAACAACCCCTGCTGCCCTGGTGGCTGGCCAGCCTGCGCCTGCTGATGCCCTGGCGCTGGCTGCCGCGCAAGCCCCTGGAGCTGAGCCGCGGCGCACGCCTGCGCCTGGCGCTGCAGGACCTGGGGCCGATCTTCATCAAGTTCGGCCAGTTGCTCTCCACCCGCCGCGACCTGCTGCCCACCGACATCGCCGACGAGCTGATGCTGCTGCAGGACCGCGTGCCACCGTTCGACCCGCAGCACGCCGTGGCGCTGATCGAAGCACAGCTCGGCGCCAAGGTAAGCGAGGTGTTCAGTCGTTTCGACGTTGAGCCGCTGGCCTCGGCTTCGGTGGCCCAGGTACACGCCGCCCGCCTGAAGAGCGGCGAGGAAGTGGTGGTCAAGGTGGTGCGCCCGGGCCTCAAGCCGGTCATCGCCCAGGACCTGGCCTGGCTGTTCCTGATCGCCAAGGCCGCCGAGCGCGCCTCGGCCGATGCCCGTCGCCTGCACCCGGTGGAAATCGTCGGCGACTACGAAAAGACCATCTACGACGAGCTCGACCTGCTGCGCGAGGCCGCCAACGCCAGCCAGCTGCGGCGCAACTTCGAAGGCTCAGAGCTGATGTACGTGCCCCAGGTCTACTGGGACTTCTGCCGGCCCAAGGTACTGGTGATGGAGCGCATCTACGGCGTGCCGGTCACCGACATGGCGACGCTGGCCGACCAGCGCACCGACATGAAGATGCTGGCCGAACGCGGCGTCGAGGTGTTCTTCACCCAGGTGTTCCGCGACAGCTTCTTCCATGCCGACATGCACCCGGGCAACATCTTCGTCAGCACGGTCAAGCCGTGGAGCCCGCAATACATCGCCATCGACTGCGGTATCGTCGGCAGCCTCACCGCCGAGGACCAGGACTACCTGGCCCGCAACCTGATCGCCTTCTTCAAGCGCGACTACCGCCGCGTGGCCCAGCTGCACATCGATTCGGGCTGGGTACCGGCGCAGACCAAGGTCAACGAATTCGAAGCGGCGATCCGCACGGTGTGCGAGCCGATCTTCGAAAAACCGCTCAAGGATATCTCCTTCGGCCAGGTGCTGATGCGCCTGTTCCAGACGGCCCGGCGCTTCAACATGGAAGTCCAGCCACAACTGGTGCTGCTGCAGAAGACCCTGCTCAATATCGAAGGCCTGGGTCGCCAGCTCTACCCCGACCTGGATCTGTGGAGCACCGCCAAGCCCTTCCTCGAACGCTGGATGCGCGAGCGCATGAGCCCCAAGGCGGTAATCGGCAACCTCTACAGCCAGGCCGAGCAACTGCCGCACCTGGCCGACATGACCCGCGACCTGCTCGAGCGCCTGTCGCAACCGCACCTGCACGACCCGCAACTGCCCGAGCGACGCCGCGCCGGCGACAACTGGGCGCTGCGCCTGCTCGGTGCCGGCCTGCTCGGCGGTGGTGCCACCCTGGCGGCCGGCGCGGTCAGCCTCAGCGCCCCGGCCGCCTGGCCCGCGTGGTTGATGCTGGCAGCGGGCCTGTACCTGATCGTGCGCCGATAGCCAGCCGCGCCGCCGGCTGGCACACTAGCGTACAGGGGCCCGGTACGGGAGCGGGCCCGGTTTGGAGTCGACGATGAAAGACTGGCTGGACGAGATCAAGTGGAACAGCGATGGCCTGGTACCGGCGATCGCCCAGGACCACAAGACCGGGCGCGTGCTGATGATGGCCTGGATGAACCGTGAATCCCTCGCCCTGACCGCAGCCGAGCATCGCGCCATCTACTGGTCGCGCTCGCGGGGCAAGCTGTGGCGCAAGGGCGAAGAGTCGGGCCATGTGCAGAAGCTGCACGAAATGCGCCTGGACTGCGACGCCGACGTGATCATCCTGATGGTCGAGCAACTGGGCCATATCGCCTGCCATACCGGCCGCGAAAGCTGCTTCTATCGCGTGTTCGAAGACGGCCAGTGGAAAATTGTCGATCCGGTCCTCAAGGATCCGGACGCCATCTATAGCGCAGGACATTGACATGAGCGACACGCTAAACCGCCTCGCCGAGGTCCTGGAAGAACGCAAGCACGCGGCGCCCGACAGCAGCTACGTGGCCAGCCTGCATCACAAGGGCTTGAACAAGATCCTCGAGAAGCTCGGCGAAGAGTCCATCGAGACCATCATCGCTGCCAAGGATGCCGCCGTCAGCAAGGATTACAGCGATGTCATCTACGAGACCGCGGACCTGTGGTTTCATAGCCTGGTCATGCTCAGCGCGCTGGGCCAGCATCCGCAGGCAGTGCTCGACGAACTGGAGCGCCGCTTCGGCCTTTCCGGCCATGACGAGAAGGCCGCCCGTCAGCCACAGGCCTGACCGCGCGTATTTACAGGAACGGGCTTGCCCCGCGATAGCGCCGGTTCCGGCTGACATACATTTTTCAGGAGTACGAAATGGGTATTTTTGACTGGAAACACTGGATCGTCCTGCTGGTCGTCGTGGTGCTGGTGTTCGGCACCAAGAAACTGAAGAACTTCGGCAGCGACCTGGGCGAATCGATCAAGGGCTTCCGCAAGGCCATGAACGAAGAAGAAGTCAAGCCGGCCGAGCAGACCCCACCGCCGGCGCAACCTGCTGCGCCGGTGCAGAACACCGCGCAGCAGGCCCAGGGCCACACCATCGAAGGCCAGGCCCAGCCGGTTCAAGAGCCGCAGCGGAAAGACTGACCCATGTTCGGTATCAGTTTCAGCGAGCTGCTGCTCGTCGGCCTGGTCGCCCTGCTGGTGCTCGGCCCCGAGCGCCTGCCGGGGGCCGCACGCACTGCCGGGCTATGGATTGGCCGTCTCAAGCGCAGCTTCAACGCGATCAAGATGGAAGTCGAGCGCGAGATCGGCGCGGACGACATCCGCCGCCAGCTGCACAACGAGCACATCCTGCAGATGGAGCAGGAGGCCAAGCGCATCCTCAATCCGCTGACGCCGCCCACACAGCCGCCGGCAAACGCTGAAACGCCCGCCACGCCTGCCGCCGACGCAGCGCCCGCGCAGCCGGCCGCAGCAACACCCTCCGAACCGCCACAACCGCCGCGAGCCCCATGAGCGAGAATCCGGAAACCGACCAGCCGATGCCGCTGGTCTCGCACCTGACCGAGCTGCGCACCCGCCTGCTGCGCTGCGTCGCCGCCATCTTCCTGATCTTCGCCGGGCTGTTCTCCTTCGCCCAGCAGATCTACACCCTGGTCTCGGCGCCGCTGCGCGAGCACTTGCCGGCCAACGCGACGATGATCGCCACCGACGTGGCCTCGCCGTTCCTGACGCCGTTCAAGTTGACCATGATCGTCTCGCTGTTCCTGGCAATCCCGTTCATCCTGCAACAGATCTGGGGTTTCATTGCCCCCGGCCTGTACCGCCATGAAAAGCGCATCGCCATCCCGCTGCTGGTGTCGAGCATCTTCCTGTTCTACGCCGGCATGGCCTTCGCCTATTTCCTGGTGTTCCCGCTGATCTTCGGCTTCTTCGCCAGCGCCACGCCCGAAGGCGTGTCGATGATGACCGACATTTCCAGCTACCTCGATTTCGTCATGACCCTGTTCTTCGCCTTCGGGGTCGCCTTCGAGATCCCCGTGGCGGTGGTGTTGCTGGTGTGGATCGGCGTGGTCGACGTGCAGTACCTGAAGAAGATCCGCCCGTACGTGATCATCGGCTGCTTCGTGGTCGGCATGATCCTCACCCCACCGGACATCTTCTCCCAGACCCTCCTGGCCGTGCCGATGTGGATGCTGTTCGAGGTCGGCGTGCTGTGCGGCAGTCTGATCCGCAAGCGCAGCCATGAGCCGGACGAAGCGAACAACGACCACAACGACCAGCCGCCTGCGACCCAACCGTGAATCTGTTGCTCCTCGAAGAGGCCGACTTCGTGTCGGCCGACCGTGTTGTCCTGGCTGATCGCCGCTTCATCCACATGCAGGAGATCCACCGCGTGGCGGTGGGCGACAGCCTGCGCGTGGGCCGCGTAAACGGCTTGATGGGCAAGGCCGAGGTCGTGCGCCTCGAGCATCACGAAGCCGAACTGCAGGTAGCCTTCGACCAGCAGCCACCGGCCAAGCTGCCGCTTACCCTGGTGCTGGCCGTGCCGCGTCCGAAGATGCTGCGCCGGCTGTTACAGACGGTCGCCACCCTGGGCGTGCCGCGGCTGATCCTGGTCAACAGCTACAAGGTCGAGAAGAGCTTCTGGCAGACGCCGTTCCTCCAGCCCGAGACCATCCGCGAAAACCTCATTCTCGGTCTGGAGCAAGCCCGTGACACGGTGCTGCCGGAGGTGATCATCGAGAAGCGCTTCAAGCCCTTCGTCGAAGACCGCCTGCCCGCCATTGCCGCAGACACCCTCGGCCTGGTCGGGCATCCTGGCCCCTACCCCGCTTGCCCACGGGCCGTTGAAGGCCCGGTAACCCTGGCGATCGGCCCGGAGGGCGGCTGGATTCCCTATGAAGTCGAGCTGCTAGGAAAGGCTGGCCTTGAGCCCGTGCAATTAGGGGATAGGATCCTACGCGTGGAGACGGCCGTGACGGCCTTGCTTTCGCGAATTTTCTGACGAAACAGTCAGCTTTTTCTCATCAAGTTTCCCCGCAGTGCGCCGATGCCCTATGCAACAAAACAATAATCCGCACTGCCACGCGCCGGGGAGTCGTCTATGTACCGTTGGTTTGCCCAGTCACTGGGAAATGTAAGCGTCAATCGCAAGTTGGGGATCGGCTTCGGCCTGGTGCTACTGCTCACCCTGGGCATCACCTTCACCGGTTGGCTGGGCATCGACAGCGTCACCAGCCGTGGTGACAAGCTCGGCAATATCTCGGTAATCCACCAGTACACCCAGGACCTGCGCCTCGCCCGCTTGGCCTATGAGCGCAACCGTGATGACGCCTCCGTGGCCGAGCTGGAGAAGGCCCTGGCCAACCTCGAGCGCCAGGTGCAGTTCATGCTCGGGCAGATCGAACTGCCCGCCGACCGCCAGCGCCTGGACCAGCAACAAGGCGCCGTGCGCCAGTACCAGCAAGCCTTCGCCGAGCTCAGGCAGGCCGGCCAGCGTCGCGAGGCCAGCCGGGGCACCCTGGGCGACAGCGCCGACAAGGCTGCCGAACTGATCGGCAAGGTCCAGCAGCGCCTGCTGCAGGGCGGCGATATCCAGCAGTACCAGGAGGCTGTGCAAGTCGCGGCGCTGCTGCAGCAGGCGCGTTTCCAGGTGCGTGGCTACACCTATAGCGGCAAGGCCGAATTCCAGCAGACAGCGCTCACTGCCATCGACCAGGCCCTGACCGTGCTCAAGGCCCTGCCCGCCAGGCTCCCCGCCGAGTTCGCCGCCAGCCTGGACGACGCCGCCAGCGCGCTGGCCGCCTACCGCGACGCGGTGAAGCAGTTCGGCAATGCCCAGGCCGCCAGCGAGCAAGCGTTGACGCGCATGTCCGCACAGGGTCAGGTGCTGCTGGACACCAGCCAGGCAATGACCGTTTCGCAAACCGCCGTACGCGACCAGGGCACCCAACAGGCCAAGACCCTACTGGCCGGTGCCACGGCGCTGGCCTTGCTGCTGGGCGTGCTCGCCGCGTTCGCCATTACCCGGCAGATCATCGTGCCCCTGCGCCAGACCCTCGCCGCCGCCGAACGCGTGGCCGGAGGCGACCTGCGCCAGGATCTCAAGAGCGATCGACGCGACGAACTGGGCCAGTTGCAGGCCAGCATGCAACGCATGACCCAGGGCCTGCGCGAACTGATCGGTGGCATCGGCGACGGCGTGACCCAGATTGCCAGCGCCGCCGAGGAACTGTCAGCGGTCACCGAGCAGACCAGCGCCGGGGTCAACAACCAGAAGGTCGAGACAGACCAGGTCGCCACCGCCATGAACGAGATGGCCGCCACCGTCCAGGAAGTGGCGCGCAACGCCGAACAGGCCTCGGAAGCGGCACTGATGGCCGACCAGCAGGCCCGCGAAGGTGACAAGGTGGTGGGCGAGGCGATCAGCCAGATCGAGCGTCTGGCCAGCGAAGTGGTCAACTCCAGCGAAGCGATGAACCAGCTAAAGGCCGAGAGCGACAAGATCGGCAGTGTGCTCGATGTGATCAAGTCGGTGGCCCAACAGACCAACCTGCTGGCCCTCAACGCCGCCATCGAGGCGGCCCGTGCCGGCGAGGCGGGCCGTGGCTTCGCCGTGGTCGCCGACGAAGTACGCAGCCTAGCCCAGCGCACCCAGCAGTCCACCGAAGAGATCGAAGAACTGATTGCCAGCCTGCAGAACGGTACCGAGCGCGTGGCCGGTGTCATGGACAGCAGCCGTGCCCTCACCGACAGCAGCGTGGAACTGACGCGCCGCGCCGGCGATTCGCTGGGCACCATCACCCGCACTGTGTCGTCGATCCAGTCGATGAACCAGCAGATCGCCACTGCCGCCGAGCAACAGAGCGCCGTAGCCGAAGAGATCAACCGCAGCGTGATGAACGTGCGCGATATCTCCGACCAGACCTCCGCGGCCAGCGAGGAGACGGCAAGCTCCAGCGTCGAGCTGGCGCGCCTGGGGACTCACCTGCAGGGTCTGGTAGGACGTTTCAGGCTCTAGACTGCGGCTTTCGGGCTGTAGGCATTACCCTTCAGCCCGTAAGGACTTTTCCTACCCTATTTACAGGTCCAGTCCGACGGACTCCCGGCCGATGAGCAAGGGCCATGGCGGCTAAAACCCGCTATGGCCATTTCTCAATTGGACGGAGACCTGCCATGTTCGGATACCTTGACCGTCAGCTCGGCAACCTTGGCGTCGGGCTCAAGCTCGCCCTGGGCTTCACCGTGGTGTTGCTGCTCACCCTGGCCACCACACTCAGCGGCTGGCGCGCCCTTGACGGCGCCATCGAGCGCTCGGAGCAGCTCAGCGACATCGGCCAACTCAACGACTTGACCCGCGACCTGCGGGCCGAGCGCATCACTTACCGGGTGCTTGCCGACGACACCAGCAAGACGCGGATCTCGCGCATCCTCGAACAGTTGCACAACCGCCTGAGCAACCTTCAGCAACGCGCGAGCATCGACCAGTCGCAACAGATGCTGGCGCAGAAGCTGCAACTGCTGCAACGCCTGCAGGATGACTTCGTCACCCTGCAGAGCAGCGTGGACAGTCGTGACAGTTTGCGCGTAGCAATGCAGAAGCAAGCCGGCGTGCTCGAAACCGTGATCGACGAACTGCAGACCCAGGCGCTGCTGAAAATGCCAGGGGATGGCCAACAGGGCAGCCTGGTGGGGTTAATGGATACCTTGGGACGTCATATTGAAAGTGCCAGCCAGCAAAGCCTGGTACCGGCCTATGCATTCTCCCCCCGGGACAGCTTCGCCACGATGGGCGATGCCGCGCTGGAAGCGGCGAATACCAGCCTGGGGCAGTTGCTGCGGGCTACCACACCACTGGACCTGCCGCGTGCCCTGACGCAACGCCCGCAGGTGGAGCTGGACCGCTATCGCGACAACCTGCGGGAGTATCGCGGTGCCGCGCTCAAGGTCGAGCAATTGCAGGATGGCATGGAAAAAATCGGCGATGAGCTGCAAACGGTCAGCGGCGAGCTTAGCGAACGCAAGATCGAACAACGCGACGAAGAGGCGCTGGCCGCGCGCTCGCTGCTGACCAGCGTGGCCGTGCTGGCTCTGCTGGTCGGGGTACTTTCAGCTTGGCTCATCACCCGCCAGATCACCCAACCGCTACGCCAAGTGCTGTCCCAGGCTGCGCGAATCGCCCGAGGCGATCTCAGCCAGGTACAGACGGTGCACCGCCGTGACGAGATGGGCCAGTTGCAAACCAGCATGCGCGAGATGACCTTGAGCCTTCGCGAACTGCTCGGCGGCATCGATCAGGGCGTTGGCCAGCTATCCAAGGCAGCGGCAGAGCTGGCCAGCGCCAGTGTGGATACGCGCGAGCGCATCAGCCAACAGCGCGAAGAGACCGATCAGGTGGCCACGGCCATGAACCAGATGAGCGCCACGGTGCAGGAAGTCGCGCAGAACGCCGAACAGGCCTCGCTGGCGGCAACCACCGCCGATCATCAGGCACAGCTGGGCGACCAGGTGGTGGCCGAAGCCATCGCCCGCATCGAGCAACTGGCAAGCCAGATGGACCACTGTCTCACCGCCATGGGCCACCTGGCCGGCGAAAGCCAGCGCATCGGATCGATTCTAGATGTGATCAAGTCGGTGTCCGAACAGACCAACCTCCTGGCGCTGAACGCAGCCATCGAGGCGGCCCGGGCGGGGGAAGCAGGGCGTGGCTTCGCTGTGGTGGCGGACGAAGTGCGCGGCCTGGCCCAACGCACGCAGCAGTCGACCGAGGAAATCGAGCTACTGATCGACAGCCTGCATCGAGGTACCGACGAGGTCACCGGCTTGCTCGACGACAGCAAGAGCCTGACCGGGCAGAGTGTCGAGCTCAGCCGCAAGGCGGGTGCCGCGCTGGGGCAGATCACCGAAACGGTATCGAGCATCCAGGGCATGAACCAACAGATCGCCACGGCCAGCGAGCAACAGAGCGTGGTTGCCGAGCAGATCAACCGCAGCGTGATCAATGTGCGCGATGTATCGGATCAGACCAGTGCGGCCAGTGAGCAGACGGCGGCTTCGAGCGGGGAACTGGAGCACTTGGGGCAGCAGTTGCGGGGCATGGTGGGGCGGTTCAGCCTTTAGGCCTTCCGGCCGTGCGTTCAAATCGCCAGCCCCGGGCTTTGGCTTTGGCTTTGGCTTTGGCGATCAGAAGGTTCCCCCACGGCCCACTAGCGACAGCTGCGTCAGCCCAGGCGCCGCCCGTAACTTCGCGACTTCAGGAGGCCGAACGGAGGTCTTGCGGAGGGAGGTGACGGGCATGGATGCCCGTCAAGCGCTGCGCCCCAGGATGGGGCGTTCAGCGCGGTCCTCCCGGGAGCAAGACCGGAGTGAGGGGACCCGGAGCGAAGCGGAGGGCCGGATGAATGGAGCGCTGTACGGATCACCCACATGGGTTACACAAAAGTTCACTCACATAGGTGACAACACCTTGAGTGTTACATAACCATCAGTGGCATCCCGCACATCGACTCTGCCAAGGATGATGGGACCGAAAATAACATCCCAGACGCCATCCCCAACCTGCTCCAGTCCAATGGTCTGGTGCTTGAGCACATAACCTACGTAGATCCTCAAGCCCCGGCGATTGATGATGCCGGAGCTATCAGCCGGCAAGCTCTCGATATGACTGGGATAGGTCATTTCGGGGAGCTTTTCAGGGAATGGGCGTGGAGATGGCTGGTAGCAAGACGCCGGTGTTTTCTGCTTCAGCGCTTCATGCAAGCGCTCGTGATTGTAGTGCTGCCGAAAGCGATCAAAGTGCCGTTGTTGAGCCTCCCAGGCCACTGCCGGCGGCGATGGGAGCGTGCTTTTGAGCGTTCGATGCATGCGCTCGTGGCGGCCATTTTGTTCAGGCCGACCAGGCGCAATGCGCTCGGGAATGATGCCTAGACGCAGCCACCAGATCGACAGCTGAGAAAGTCCCGCACGCCCCTTACTGGCAAACGGCACACCGTTATCGGTACGAATCCGCTCAGGCAAACCATTCTCTCGGAACACTTGGGTGAAAACGGCCTGGGTTTCCAGCAGGTTGGTATTGGGCATGCTGTGGCAGGCGAGCAGGAAACGACTGGCGTGATCCATGATCGTCAGCGGATAGCACCAGACGCCTGCACCTGTCAGAAATTGACCTTTGTAGTCCGCACTGAACAGCTGGTTAGGCGACTCGGCCTTCTCCAGAGGCTTGGGATAGACCGCTACACGCTGACGTAAGCGGCGTGGTTTGACCAATTGGGCTTTCTTGAGGATGTTGTAGATCGCTGTCTTCGAGGGCGGCGCCTGATCAGGGAAACGCTCCTGCAGCGCAGCCTGGATCTTTTTCGGCCCCGGTTCCGTTTCGCCTCGGCTGCGCAATTCGATGATGGCTTCGCGAACTGCGGCGGGTACGACCCAATCCTGGTTCAACCGGCGGCGGCTGCGTTCTTCCAGCCCCGAAGGCCCCTCTTTCTCATATCGCTCGACCCATTTGTAGCCGGTCTTTCGGCTGATCTCGTAGGCCTGGCACAGGGCGCTGAAGCTGGGCGGCCCCTGCAGGTAATCCGCGATGAAAAGCATTTTAAGGTCCATAGGTTTCAGCTCTCGCCAAGGCATGGTCAGATCCTCGAAAACCGACCCTGCCAGTTAAAGACTGTTACCTATGTGCGTGAACTGATTTGTAACCCATGTGGGTGAGTCATACCCCGCGCACGGTTTTTGGTTCCTTTTTGCCACGACAAAAAGGAACTCGCCGTAAAGGCGAAAAGGTGACTATGCGTCGACATCGTAAATGAATGCGCTTACAACTATAAAAACCGATGCCGATTGACTTTGACTTTGAATTTGACTTTGACTTTGACTTTGACTTTGACTTTGACTTTGACTTACACAGCGTGCGCCTCGAAAGTTATATGCGCATTCATTTGCGATGGTGACGCATAATCACCTTTCCGCCCTTACGGCGGGTCCCTTTTTGAAGGATCAAAAAGGAACCAAAAAATCCTCGCTCCATTCATCCGGCCCCTACGCTTCGCTCCGGGGTCCCCTCACTCCGGCCTTGCTCCCGGGAGGACCGCGCTGAACGCCCCATCCTGGGGCGCAGCGCTTGACGGGCATCCATGCCCGTCACCTCCCTCCGCAAGACCTCCGTTCGGCCTCCTGAAGTCGCAATTTGTGTCGCCTGAACTATCGCGCACCTAGAAGCAAAAGCAGATCAAGATCAAGATCAAGATCAAGATCAAGATCAAGATCAAGAGAGAGCGTTCTTTGATTGGAGGCTAGAGGTATTTCGACAACCAGGCCTCTCACCAATATATGGCAAGAGGCCTGAACAGTTTGATCAGATATATTTCACCCACGAATTACGCAGGCCTCAACATCCTCACAAAACTTGCCGCAAGAACGCCTGGGCCCGAGGGTCCTTCGGCGCATCGAAGAACGCCTTTGGCGGCGAATCTTCCAACAGCTTGCCGTGATCGAAGAACAACACCCGATCCGCCACTTCCCGGGCAAAGCCCATCTCGTGCGTCACGCAGACCATGGTCATGCCTTCCTGGGCCAGGGTCTTCATCACATCCAGCACCTCCCCGACCATCTCCGGGTCGAGCGCCGAGGTCGGTTCGTCGAACAACATCACCTTCGGATCCATCGCCAGGGCGCGGGCGATGGCTACCCGCTGCTGCTGGCCACCTGAGAGGCGCGACGGGTACTCGTTGGCCTTCTGCGCGATACCGACCTTTTCCAGCAACGCCCGGGCCTTGGCTTCACGATCGGCCTTGTTGCGCTTGCGTACCACTTTCTGCGCCAAGCACAGGTTCTCCAGCACGGTCATGTGCGGGAACAGGTTGAAGTGTTGGAACACCATGCCGACTTCACGGCGGTAGGCGTTGATATCGGTCTTAGGGTCGTCCAGCTGCACGCCATTGATGGACACATGGCCCTGGTCGAAATGCTCCAGGCCGTTCAAGCAACGCAGGAAGGTGGACTTGCCCGAACCGGACGGGCCCAGCACCACCACCACTTCGCCCTTGGCGACCTGGGTGGTGACGTTGTCCACCGCACGCACCACTTGGCCGCGGGTGTCGAAGACTTTAAGCAGGTCACGGACTTCAATCACTTTGCGCAAGCCTCCGCTCGAGCCGGCTGGCAATGTGCGACAGCGGCAGGTTGATCAGCAAGTACAGCCCCGCCACGCAGAACCAGATCTCGAAGGTAGAGAACGAGGTGGTGATGGCCTCGCGACCGCTCTTGGTCAGCTCGGTGATGGCGATCACCGACACCAGCGAAGTGTCCTTGACCAGGCTGATGAACTGCCCCGCCAGCGGCGGCAGTACGCGTTTGAACGCCTGGGGCAGGATCACGTGGCGCATGGACTGCGCGCCATTCAGGCCGAGCGAGCGAGCCGCCTCGTTCTGGCCCTTGGCGATCGACTGCACCCCGGCACGGACGATCTCGGCCACGTAGGCGCCAGTGAACAGTGCCAACGCCGCTACCCCGGCAAACTCCCGGGACAGATTGAGCACGGTGCCGATGAAGAAGTAGAAGATGAAGATCTGTACCAGCAGCGGCGTGCCGCGCACCAGTTCGACATAGACCGTGGACAGGTCACGCAGGGTGGGGTTGCTCGACAGCCGGCAGAGCCCGGCGAACAGGCCGATAACCAGGCCCAGGGCGCCGGATATGACCGAGATCCACAGCGTGGTCCAAAGGCCCCAGGCCAAAGGCCCAGCGGCCCAGTGGCGGGTGACGCCGATGGCATCGCCCTCGGCGACGTCGTCGCCACGGGCCAGCAGCATGCTGTCCTTGGCCACTTCGACGAACTGGGTGTCGCCGCTCTCGCTCTTCAGGGTGACCCGGGCGTTGTCGCCGGAGACCACGATTTCCTCGACCGTGCCAGGGTTGGCGGCACGCTGGGTTTCCTCGGCCTTGTAGGCGAAGTATTGCGGAACGCGGTTCCAGCGCCACTCGTAGGAAATCATCGAGGTGGCCAGGTACAAGCTGATCGCCAGGCCCACCAGGACCAGCGCGGTCAGCCCGTGCCACGGCCACTGTGCTTTCTTGTGTTTGATCACGTGGGGTACTTCCGTAAATGCGAACGCGCAGGGTTCGCCTGCGCGTCGAGGTCAGCGCTTGGTTTTTTGGCCCAGGCCTTATTCCATTTCCTTCAGCCAGTCCTTGTTCTTGAACCACTTGTCGTGGATACGATCGTAGGTCCCGTCATGCTTGATCTGGTGCAGGAAGTTGTTGATGTAGTTGATGCTGTCGTAGTCGCCCTTCTTCAGGCCGAAGGCCAGCGGCTCGTAGGTGAAGGGCTCTTCCAGGAACACCAGCTTGCCAGCGCCGGCCTTCTCCACGGCCACCACGTTGTAGGGCGAGTCGTAGACGAAGGCGTCGGCCTTGCCGTTGACTACATCCATCACCCCTTCCTGCTCGTTGTCGTAGCCGTGGTACTTGGCCTTGCCGATCAGCTTCTTAGCGACCATCTCGCCAGTGGTGCCGAGCTTGGAAGTGAGACGGTACTTCTCGTTATTCAGGTCCTTGTACGACTTGATCTCGCCCGCCAGCTCCTTGCGGATCAGCAGGGTCTGGCCGACGACGATGAAGGGCTCGCTGAAGTTCAGGCGCAGGTTGCGCTCCTGGGTCAGGGTCATGCCACTGCCGATGAAGTCGAACTTGTCGGTCATCAGTGCCGGAATGATGCCGTCGTAGGCGGTGGAGACCATCTCCAGCTTTACGCCCATGGACTTGGCCATGGCCTTGAGGATGTCGACCTCGAAGCCGATGATCTCGCCACGCTTGTTGGTCATTTCAAACGGCATGTAGGTCGGGTCCATGCCCACACGCAGGGTGCCGCGCTTGACCGCGTCATCGATGGCGCCGGCCTGGGCGGTGGCTACCGCGATCAGGGCGGTCGCACCTACCAGCAGCCGCGACAGGTATTTCTTCATCATCACCAAGTCCCCTAGCAAGAAGTACGCAGATTTTTTTTGTAAGCACGGTCCTACAGACCGATGCGTAATGTCGGGACGGATGCTAACGCATGCGAAGGCCGGGACCTAGAGCCGGTGGGGACTTTGTTGGCCAAAAATCGATGAGGGTAAAACAATCGCGGGGCAAGTCAGGCCGCCGCATCGCCGCTCCCACGCAGCGCTGATACGGCGTGGGAGCGGCGATGCGGCGGCCCGGCCTGCCCCGCGATTATCGGTGCGACGCGATCATGCCAGTGCTGGCTGGACCACGTTCTCCGGATGCAACGGCAGCAGCGGCGAGTGCGGGTCGTTGGCGATGGAAGCGCGCCATACATCGATCCACGCCGTGTTGTGCCCGGCCCATACCTGCTCGTGCAGGCGCGACAGCGCCACCGGGTCGCTGAGCAGCGCCAGACGGGTGTTCAGGTCCAGGCCCTGCGGCCCAACCTCCAGCGCCTTGGCCACACGCTCAACGCGCAGCGCCTCGATCGGCGCCGCCTGGCCATGACGTGCCGTGGCCATGGCACAGGCCAGGGCGTTCTGGCGCGGATCGACCACGGCCCGGACGAAGCCGTCGTGCAGGGCATGCCAGCGGTTCTCGTGGGTGTACTGGTCGGTGGCCAGCAGCTCCTGCGGCGTCGCATATTCCTCGGGGATGAGGAACAGCTTCTCGTCCTTGGCCGCCAGGCCCAGGCGGGTGCGGCTGGAGATCACCGAGACCGGGATCGACAGCACCAGCGAGCCGACGATCGGCGCCAGCCACCACAGGAAGCTCGGGTTCAACCAGGCCACCAGGCCGGCCCAGGCGATGCCCAGCAGGGTCTGCGGACCATGGCGACGTACCGCCTCGCTCCACGGAGTCGAGTCATCGTCACGCTGCGGCGAGTTCCAGGTCGCGGCCCAACCGAGGAACGCGGCCAGCACGAAACGGGTGTGGAAGATCATCCGCACCGGTGCCAGCAACATGGAGAACAGCATCTCCATCAGCATCGACAAGGTGACCTTGATACGCCCGCCGAACTCGGTCGCGCCCTTGGCCCAGATCAGGATGACGCTGAGCAGCTTGGGCAGGAACAGCAGCACGATGGTGGTGGAGAACAGCGCGATGGCCTTCTCCGGGTGCCACTGCGGCCACAGCGGGTAGAGCTGGAACGGCTCGATGAAGTATTGCGGCTCCATCAAGGTGTTGGTCGCCAGCAGCGCGGTCGACAGCACCAGGAACAGGAACCACAACGGCGCCGACAGGTACGACATCACCCCGGTGAGGAACACCGCGCGGTGCACCGGGTGCATGCCCTTGACCAGGAACAGGCGGAAGTTCATCAGGTTGCCGTGGCACCAGCGACGGTCGCGCTTGAGCTCGTCGAGCAGGTTTGGCGGCAGCTCTTCGTAGCTGCCCGGCAGGTCATAGGCGATCCACACGCCCCAGCCGGCACGGCGCATCAACGCGGCTTCGACGAAGTCGTGGGAAAGGATAGCACCAGCAAACGCGCCCTTGCCCGGCAACGGCGCCAAGGCGCAGTGCTCGATGAACGGCTTCATGCGGATGATCGCGTTATGGCCCCAATAGTGCGACTCGCCCAGCTGCCAGAAGTGCAGGCCGGCGGTGAACAGCGGGCCGTACACGCGGGTGGCGAACTGCTGCATGCGCGCATAGAGGGTATCCATGCCCGAGGCTTTCGGCCCGGTCTGGATGATGCCGGCATCCGGGTTGGCCTCCATCAGGCGCACCAGGCTGCTCAGGCACTCGCCGCTCATGACGCTGTCGGCGTCGAGCACGACCATGTACTTGTAATCGCCCCCCCAGCGACGGCAGAAGTCGTCGAGGTTGCCGCTCTTGCGCTTCACCCGGCGCCGGCGACGACGATAGAAGATGCGGCCAAAGCCCTTGGTCTCGCGACACACGTCCAGCCAGGCCTGTTGTTCGGCCACGGCGATATCGGTGTCGTTGGTATCGCTGAGCACGAAGAAGTCGAAACGATCAAGGTTGCCGCTGGCGGCCACCGACTCGAAGGTCGCCCGCAGGCCTGCGAACACCCGTGGCACGTCTTCGTTGCAGATCGGCATCACCAGCGCGGTACGCGCCTCGGCGGGAATCGGCTCGTTGCCGGCGCTGCTGCCGGAGATGCGGTACTTGTCACGCCCGGTGAGCAGCTCGAGGAAGCCCATCAGTGCGGTCCAGAAGCCCGCCGACACCCAGCAGAACAGGATACCGAAAAGGATCAGAATGGACGTCTGCAGCGCATATGGCCAGACCTGCACCACGGTGTCCCACAACGGCTGGTGGATGACTTCGTCGAGGTCGACGAACGACCAGCCCTGGTACGGCAGGATGCCCTTCATGTACCAGCCGGCAACGATGGTCTGGCCGATCATCAGGGTGAGCAGGATATAGCGGCGAATCGAGCCGACCGTGCGCCAGCGTGCCGGCGGCAGTTCGCGCTTGGGCGGCTGTGGGGCGTTGGTGCGGCCGGTCATGCGCCGCCACATGCGGATCAGCACGTTGGTGCGCCACGGCTCGGGCACGACCTTGGTGCGTTTGATCGGAGGGGCGATCTTCAGGCACAGGCGGCCGCTGCCATCGACGCCGAGCATCTCGGCCTCTTCCAGTTCGGCGGCGCTGCCTACGGTAAGACGGGCCCCCACCGAAGCCTGGACGGCCTCGGCGGTGGCGGCGGCCGGGTTGGCCGCCAGGCGTTGGTGCAGCTCGCTGAACGAAGTGCAACGGGCGAGTTCCGCGCGTTGCTCGTCGCTCAGGGGGAGGTGGGCCAGGTATTCGCCAAGCGATTCCGGCCTTGCGCTTGAGTTACTCATCGGCAGGCAACTGATAGCTCCAGGTCTCGGTCAGCACCTTCTCGGTGGTGGCCGGGGCCCCGTTGGTGGATGCCGCGTCGGCGGCGGGTTGCTCGGCAGCCTGCTCGGCCTTGGCTTTCTCAGCCTTGGCGTGGGCGTGCTTGGCCGCGGCCTTGTCCTGCTTGGTTTCCTTGGCGGGCTTCGGTTGCTCGACCGGCACGTCACGCAGCAGCGCGGCGCGCATCTCGGTGGACTTCTTCGGATCCTGCACCTTCAGGCGCAGGGTCAGGCGCCAGCCTTTGGTTTCCGGGTTGTAACGCAGATTGTTCTCGACCACTTCGGCGTTGTCGCCGACGCTGACCTGGCTGCGCACGGCGGTGTCCGCCGGCAATGCCGCGAGGTTCGGGCCGATGAAATCGACCAGCAGGGCAACGCTGCCGTCAGTCTGGCGGATCAGGTTGGACTGCTTGACGTCACCAGCCGAGCGCAAGGTCTGCTTCACCCAGCCCAGCTCCTGCGAGTGCAGTTGGTCTTCCTTGATGGTCCAGCGCAGGCGGTAGTCGTATTCGAACGGCTTGCCTGGCTCAGGCAGCTTTTCAGGGCTCCAGAAGGCCACGATGTTGTCGTTGGTCTCATCGGCGGTCGGAATCTCGACCAGATCTACAGTGCCCTTGCCCCAGTCGCCTTTCGGCTCGATCCAGGCACTCGGACGCTTCTCGTACTCGTCGTCGAGATCTTCATAGTCACTGAAGGCGCGCTGGCGCTGCAGAAGGCCGAAACCACGGGGATTCTCTACGCTGAAGTTGCTGACAGCCAGGTGTTTCGGGTTGTTCAACGGGCGCCACAGCCACTCGCCGTTGGCGGCGTGGATGGCCAGACCTTCGGAATCATGCAGCGCTGGGCGGTAGTTCATGATCTTCGACGGCTGGTTGGGGCCGAACAGGTACATGCTGGTCAGCGGGGCGATGCCCAGGCGGCTGACGTTTTCACGCAGGTAGACGCGCGACTTGACGTCGACCAGGGTGTCCTCGCCCGGACGCAGGGTCAGCTTGTAGGCACCAGTGGAGCGCGGCGAGTCGAGCAGTGCATAGATCACCAGGTGCTTGTCGTTCGGCTTGGGCTTCTCGATCCAGAATTCGCGGAAGCGCGGGAATTCCTCGCCCGACGGCAGTGCGGTGTCGATGGCCAGGCCACGGGCTGACAGGCCATAGCGGTGGCCCTTGCCGACCACGCGGAAATAGCTGGCGCCAAGCAGGGTCATGATCTCGTCCTGCTTGTTGGCCTTGTTGATCGGGTAGAGCACACGGAAACCGGCATAGCCGAGGTTCTTGGTGGCGTCGGCGTCATGGGGCACGTCACCGAACTCGAAGCGGCTCGGATCGTACTTGATTTCCCTGACCTTGTTGGCGGTGATCTCGTTGATGGTCACCGGCGTGTCGAAATGCATGCCCTGGTGATAGAAGGACAGCTTGAACGGCGTCTTGTCCTTGGCCCACTCGGCCTTTTCCTGCAGGAAGCGGATCTTCTGGTAGTCGGCGTACTTCATGTCGCGGAACACCGGCGGCAGGTTGCTCTTCGGCGCCTCGAACTTCTGACCGGCCAGATCCTTTGCCTTGGCTGCAACATCGTCCAGATTGAATGCCCACAGCTGGCCCGCGCTCATCAGGCCGACCAGCGCCACGCCGGCCAACAGTGCCTTGCGCAGCCGGGTACCGGGGATTCTAGGTGCAATACAGGGGCTTACAATCACGAGCAATCCTCGCCGAAAACAGATCATGAAACCAACGGCCAGCGACAAATGCCGGGTTGGCGAGCACTGTTCGGACCCCGTGAGGGCGTAATGATTCCCCAAACGGATCCTGACAATGCTCGAGTCAAAGTGAAACGAACCTGCGAACGCAGGTTCATGCAGCGCGCGATTATCCAGCAGGTCGCGTTACAACGCATCAGGCTGAACAAACTATTTATCGTACAAAACCCCTTGTTTTCGCCAAACAAGGGGTTTTTTGACCTCATATTTGTAACATAAATGTTACCGGGCCATCATTGACCAAATGCACCTGCATGTCAGCGCCGAAGCGACCACTGGCCACCTGCGGGTGCTGAGCTTGTGCCTGATTCAAAAGATAGTCGAAAAGCGCAGCGCCAAGGGCCGGTGGCGCTGCTGTCGAGAAGCTCGGGCGCATGCCGTTGCGGGTGTCGGCGGCCAGGGTGAACTGTGACACCAGCAACAGGCCACCGCCGACATCCTTGAGCGAGCGGTTCATCTTGCCCTGCTCGTCGCTGAACACTCGGTAGTTCAGCAGCTTGTGCAGCAGTTTGTCGGCATGCTCGGGCGAATCGCCTGGCTCGACCGCCACCAGCGCCAGCAACCCTTGGTCGATGGCCCCGACGATCTCGCCCGCCACCTCCACCCGTGCGCCGCGCACACGCTGGATCAGCCCTTTCATGCCTCTTCCAGGGGCAGGTCGAGCAGGCGTCGCGCCATCTGGTCGGCGGCGCGCACCAAGGCGTCGGTGATGCCCGGCTCGGAGGCGGCGTGACCGGCGTCGCGGATCACCTTCAGTTCACTGTTCGGCCAGGCCTGGTGCAGCGCCCAGGCGTTGTCCAGCGGGCAGATCACATCGTATCGGCCATGCACGATTACTGCCGGCAGATGAGCGATCTTCGGCATGTCGCGGATCAGCTGGTCAGGTTCGAGGAACGCGTTGTGGGTGAAGTAATGACATTCGATACGAGCGATGGACAGAGCACGCTGGGGTTCAGAGAAGCGGTCGACCACCAAGGGGTTCGGCCGCAGGGTGGCCGTGCGGCCTTCCCAGGTGGACCAGGCCTTGGCGGCGTGCATCTGGGCGATCTGGTCGTTGCCGGTCAGGCGCTTGTGGAAAGCCTTGACCAGGTCGCCACGCTCTTCCGGTGGTATCGGTGCGATGTAATCCTGCCAGTAATCGGGGAAGAGACGGCTGGCGCCTTCCTGGTAGAACCAGCTGATCTCCTGCGGGCGGCACAGGAAAATCCCGCGCAGGATCAGCCCATGCACGCGCTCGGGATGGGTCTGGGCATAGGCCAGGGCCAGGGTGGAGCCCCACGATCCGCCGAACAGTACCCACTTGTCGATGCCAAGGTGTTCACGGATGCGCTCCAAGTCCTCGACAAGGTGCCAGGTGGTGTTGTTCTCCAGGCTCGCATGCGGCGTGGAGCGGCCACAGCCGCGTTGGTCGAAGGTGATGATCCGATACAGATTGGGGTCGAAGTAGCAACGGCTCTGGGCATCGCAACCGGCGCCCGGGCCGCCGTGGATGAACACCACGGGCAGACCTTCCGGCGAGCCGCTTTCATCGACGTACAGCACATGCGGCGCTTCCACGGCCAGATCGTGCCGGGCGTAGGGTTTGATCTGCGGGTAGAGGGTCTGCATCGCGCACTCCGTGTGAGGTTTGGTTCAGCCGTGGGCCATCATAAACCTGAATGACGCTTTGAGCATGTATCTATGGCAAATCGGCACTCCGACTGCATGGACCGGTGCCCACAAGCCGCTGGGCCAGGTAAGGTATCTGCGGCCTACATACCTACAGCTTGCGCGCCAGGCATCCTGCCCATAGTCCGTTGCTCCCACCTACCCGGCAAAGGAGCAAGACATGCCAGCAACCGCAAGCACCTCACCCGGCCGTCACTACACGACAATCGAGCAGGCAATACCCACCTGGCTCAAGGAGAGCACGCCAGCGACGCGCGCAGGTCTGCAAAACTGGCAGCGAGGGCCCGACTGGCTGGCCGCTGCCGTCCGGCAACAACCAGATGCTGCCAAGGCGTGGCAGGATGAACATGCTCGCCATCGACGACACCAGGCCGGCGTCCAGAGATTGTTCGAAGGACTTCCCGAACTGGAAACCTACGCCAGGAAGATACTGGCAGACGGGATCAAAAATCGCTTCGGCCTGGAGCTCGACGTCGACAAGACCTATCTGATCGACGCCCGCCTGATCGACACGTCCTCAGCCATTGATGGTCGCCAGGCAGTCGACAGGGCAACCCGCTCGCTGCTGCACTGCGCATTGCACAATTTCGACGCTGGCGCTGCGCAAGAGCATGGCATGGACGCGCCCGCTGCCCCGTTGAAAAAGTCCGTCATCGTCGATCACCGCCGCTTCATGGGCACCGTACCCATCACCAACCAGATAGACTTCACCGCCGAAGCCTTCGCCGACCTGTGCCGCACCTTGGATATCGGCGCCAGATACCATGACCTGGTGCATGCCATCTACTACCCCGCCGCCACGCCCAGGCGCAGCGCCGATGAGCAGGCACTGGATGTGTATCGAACCTTGGGCAACGCCGAAGTCTCCGCATTCAGACAGTCTCTGCACTTTGCTCGCCTCAAGGGCGATATCGACCGTGACTTTTATGAGAGCGCGCTTGCGCAGTGCCTGGACACCGCTGCGAAGGCAACTGCAAGCATCACCTTCAGTACGATGTCCCTCTGGGAAGCCGAACTGACCGGCGTCCTGCTCATCACTCGGCAAACAAATGGGCAGAAGTGCCAAGCGCTGTATATTCCCGAAGATGATGAGACGCCGCTCAAGGCGTTCGCCACCCTGGACGCGCTGTTCAGCGAGCTGGGCGAACGACTGCGGGCCAACGCCGGCTACCTGGACAAACACATCGCCGAACGCGACAAAGCCTCGGTACAAAGCCGCCTCGCAGGCCGCCTGACCCCGTTCGGATGGAGCAGCCGTGGCCTCTACGAACGCGTGTCTGCCCCACAGGCGGCACTATACCCATACACCCGACCGTTCAAACATGGGTTTCAGGAGATGATGGCGCTCCAGAAGGCCGAGCGTCACGAGATGGATGCGCTGTACCACGCCGTTCCCACCGAAATTGTCGACCGGCGCACCGCCCTGGCCCATCGCAAGCTGGTCTTCGGACGCGTGCTGACCGGCTTGAACATCGCCGGTTTCTTCGTACCAGGGCTTGGGGAGGCGATGCTTCTCCTTAGCCTGACCCAGTTGGCCTTCGAGGTGTACGACGGTATCGACGCCTGGAAGAACGACGAACGCGACATTGCCTACGGCTATCTGGTCGATGTCATCGAAAATGTGGCATTGATGGCCGCCCTTGCCACAGCAACCAAGGCACTGAACAGTTCAGGCGCCGGGGCGCCCGCTGCTTCAGAGGGTGTAGAGAGACACGCGCCCGAGCGAGAACGTATTGCTGTGCTGACACCGTCCTTCATCGAGGAACTGCAGGACGTGGAAATGCCCGATGGCCAGGTACGCCTCTGGAAACCAGACCTAACACCCTATCGGCGCAGCGATGCCCTGCCCGACCATCTGGAACCAGATGCATTGGGCCTCAGGCATCACCAGGGCAAGCTCTGGCTGGATACGATGGGCGATCGCTACATCGTCGAACACGCATCGGCAACCGCTGACTACCGTGTACAACACCCGCTCGGGCCCCAGCGCTACGCGCCGCCGGTTCTACATAACGGTGCTGGCGCCTGGCTGCATGTCGTCGATCAACCCACGACTTGGAGTGGGACCACCTTGCTGCGCCGGATTGGCCACTTGAACGCGCATTTCGACGAGTCGACGTTACGCAGCATGCTTGCCATCACTGACATTGACGAAGGCGAACTGCGCCGGACCCTGGTCAAGAATCAACGGCTTCCTGCCTTGCTGGAAGACACGATGCAGCGCTTCAGGCTGGACGAGACAGTTGGTCACCGCGCCATCAGCAGCGCCCGATTTGGCGAATTCACCAGAGCCTATGATGGTCTTCCGACTACTCGGCAGCCAGGCACCGAGGTCATCCGGCGGGTATTCCCGCAACTGCCGCCCGCAGTCGGCGAGGAACTGGTTCGCAACGCCAGCGTCGAGGAGCGGCAACTGCTCAATGCTGGCAAGGTCCCCCTGCGTCTGGCCGAGGAAGTTCGCGCATACCAGCAACAGATTCGCCTGACACGCGCCTACGAAGGTCTGTACCTGAACTGCGTGCGGAGCTGGGACATAGACCGGCTGATCATCCACACCTTGCAACAACTGCCCCAATGGCCTGCAGATACCTACCTGGAACTGCGCCAATACCGATTCTGGCCAAGCCAACACGCGAGCGTCGGCCCGATGGACGCCTCATTGCGTGCTACCGTCACGTGCGCGCATGCGGGTTACATCGTCCATGCCGCGCCGCTGGCGGGTAGACCGATGAGGCCCCTGACCAACCTATACGGTGCCCTGTTCGAGGCTCTGCCCCAGGTCATGGTGCAGCTGGCTGTCAGCGACGAAGCCGCGTTGCGCCGGTTGCTGCAACAAAATGCCCTGCCCCGCGCGCCACTACGCCAGGTGCTCGGCATGCGCCCCGTGAAGCCAGGCTATCGCTCCCCCATGCGCCTCGCCGATGGCCGCGTTGGTTACCCGCTGAGTGGCGGTGCCGCGGCCACGGGTGTCAGCCGCCAGGCGCTGCTCGATGCGATCGCGGCGACCGGCCTGCCTGAACACACGCGCAGGTCCACAGAGCAGATATTGATGATGATTACCAGTACCGGCCGCACTCAAGTGCAAGTCCTCGATCACCTTCAACAGTTGCTGGAACAGCGCCTTGAACTCCAGAGCAGGCTGGACGAATGGTACGAGGGGATCTTTTCAGGCTCAGATCAGGAAGCCTTGGAGCACGCCAATGTGCGCACCGAAATCATCCAGCACTGGTACGACAGCGCGCTTGAGGAGAGCAACCAACACGCTGCGCAGCTAAGCCTGAACCACGTGCGCCTGGCCGACATTCCGATGAATTTGCCCGCACACTTCACCTCGCGTGTGCGCCGGCTGCGCTTGATCGGTTCGGCAGCAGACAACAATTCAGGCTGGGCTCAGCATGAGCGTCTGCTGCAACGCCTGCTGCGGCAGATGCCGCAGCTCGAGGAACTGGTGATCACCCGGCCCTTCGAATTGCGGGCGGCACCCTCGTCCTTCCTCTACAGTATCGGCACGATCAGCCAGCACCTGCCTGGCTTGCGAGTGCTGACTTTCACCAATCAGAACATCCCGCTCAGTGCGATGCACATGGCAGAACTGTCCAGTCTGCCCGAGCTGCGCCGTCTGGATCTGAGTGGCAACCGGTTTGCCCAGCGCGACAGCCCAAGCCTACATCAGCTATCGCTGGATTATCTCGGCCTGGATGACATGCAAATCAGCCAATGGCCCATCGGGCTGGGCGGCGACGCGCTGGGGCGAATTGCGCATGTTTCGCTACGCAACAACAACCTGAGGTCGCTTCCGACATTCCTCCTCGACCAACCCGAGCTCGCCCTCGGCGGTACAATGCTCTCGCTGGAGGGCAATGATATAAACGAAGACCACCTGCAGCGCTTGCTGCTGAATGAAAGCGGGATGACGTCGCGCATCCATGTCGACCGATCGCCTGAACTCACCCAACGGCTGGATCGAGTCCGTCGGGAGCGGGACCAACTGCGCGACGCCATCGATGGCTGGGCGCAAGCGTCAAGCTCGAACCAGCCTTTGACACAGGCCATGCTGGAAGACCGCCAGCGCATCGCCAGCGCGATCCGCCAGTTCTGGGAAAACCAGGAACGGGGCTTGCGCTATCTGCGATTACAGCTCGCGGATGTGGCCATTGAAAATTTTCCGCGCAGGCTGCCGTCATTTTTCAGCGAACACGTGAACGCGTTGACGCTCAGCCGGGTAAGCGGCTCCAGTGAGCAGCTCGGCGAGCTACTCAGGCACTTCCCCCACATAACCCGCCTGACCATCGACGCACACGTGGCCGCCACGCAGACGCTCGCCTCGGCCCTTGCGCACCTGCCGCGATTGGTTCATTTGGAATTTCGTGGCATGGGGCTGGAAATTGACCAGAATATGCTCCAGGCATTCGGTCGACTGCACAACCTCACTTCCCTGGACCTCTCCGGTAATCGAATGGGGGCCATCACCGAGGTACCTGCACGCCTGGCCACGAGCCTCACTTCGTTGACGCTGAGCAACATGGGATTGCAAACCTGGCCAGCCTGGTGTGAACGCTTGTTGCCATTGGAACTGCTGGACTTGAGCAACAACAACATTTCGCAATTACCGGATTTCGTGCTTAACAACCTCGAAAACCGGATGCCTATCTCATCGATTGCGTTGTTTGACAACCCGTTGGCACTCGATACCCTGACGCGCCTGCGCGCTTACTCGGAGAGCCAGCACAGCTTCACCTTTGCCCTTGACCCTGACAACCTGATGCTTACCGATAGCACGAGTGAAGGGTCGCTGACCGACCACCCGCACTTTCCCCTCGCCGGTGACGACACCCCAAGAGTCGAACTATGGGCGCTTGGCACCGAAGCGCAGAACGAAGCCCTGCACAATTGCTGGGAGACGCTGCAACGGTTGGAGGACGGTAACAACCTGCTGCGCCTGGCTGGGCGTTTGCGCAACGCCGCGCCCTATGTGGACATGAGCTCGCAAGCCGACTTCTGCGAGCGCGTGCGTCTGATGTTGGTGACTGCGGCGACTCACGACGAGTTGAGGCCCACCATGAGCGTGATTGCCGCAGAAGCATTGCCCGACCCGATAAACGACTCTCAGACCTGCCACGACGGTGCGCTCCAGGCGTTCAACAACATCGAAATCTATGTCATGAACAGCCGAGTGCTGACCGATGCTGGTGACACATTGCAGACGCTGTTCCGACGCCTGCGCCAGTTGTACCGCATGGGGCAGCTCGAAGTACTTGCCAGCCAACGCACCACTCCTGGCGACCATGTTTCGGTACGCCTGGCATACCGCCGCGAGCTCGCCGCCGAACTGGACTTGCCAATCGCTGACAGCATGCGCTTTCGAAGCGCTGCCCAGCTTGCGCAAGGTGAACTGGCAAGCGTGCTGGAGCAGGTCAGGGGAAGAGAAAGCGGCGATTCGTTCATGCAGTATCTGCTGGCAAACCGCTATTGGACCGAGCGCCTGCGCGCCGAGTACACCGACCGGTTCGGGAGGATCAACCAACGTTTCGGTAGGCGCGTGCAGGAGCTGAGCGCTTTGGACCTGCCGTTGCAGGAAGAGCTGGCGCTGCAACAGGGGCTGATGGAGGACAAAGAACAGGAAGAGCGGGAGTTGCTTCAGACACTGACGCGGCCTTACTTCACGCACGACTGACCAATGTTCAGTGCCCCAGGCAGGGGCACTTTCAGCCTATTGGACGTAGCGCGCGCGGCCCCAGTCCAACAAGGCCTGCAGCAATGCGCGCAGGACAGCCTGCGTGGGCTGCGCCAAGTCCTGTCGATAAAGGTACGGCGCGTGTTCCTCCATGTAGGTACTCTGCGCCAGTTCCAGCTGCACCGCGTGAATGTGGTTGGACGGGTCGCCATAGTGGCGGGTGATGTGCCCACCCTTGAAGCGACCATTGAGCACATGGCTATAGCCCTGCGCCGCAGCGCATACCCCCTCCAGCCGTTGAGCCAGCTCCGGGTCGCAACTTGCACCGTTGAAGGTGCCCAGGTTGAAGTCCGGCAGCTTGCCGTCGAACAGGTGCGGGATCAGCGAGCGGATCGAGTGGGCATCCCACAACAGGGCGTAGCCGAAGTGCTCGCGCAGACGCTCCAACTCGTTGCGAATGGTGTCGTGGTAAGGGCGCCAGATCTGCTCCAGGTACTGTTTGCGCTGCTCGCCAGTCGGTTCCAGCCCGTCCTTGAACAGCGGCTCTCCCTCGAACAGCGTGGCCGGGTACAGACCGGTGGTGGCACCGGCATACAGTGGCTTGTCGTCATCCGGCCGGTTGAGGTCGATGACGAAACGCGAATACTCCGCCGTCACCACGCTGGCGCCCAAGTCGCGGGCGAAGTCATACAGGCGCGGGATGTGCCAGTCGGTGTCCGGCAGGCTGCGCGCCTGGTCCACCAGGCCGTCGCGCACCGCATCGGTCAGGCCCAGCCCGGCGTGGGGCATGCTGATCAGCAGCGGCAGACGGCCCTGATGAAAACTCAATACTTTGTCCATATGCCCTCGCTCAATTGGATATCTCATGGCCCAGGCGCACCACGCGCTTGGGCAGGTCGCCGCCGAGCCAGTAGCTGAGGTCGGCGGGGCGTTCGATCTGCCAGGCGATGAAGTCCGCGACCTTGCCCTCTTCCAGCGAACCATGGCTATCGCCCAGGCCCAGCGCCGTGGCGGCGTGCACGGTGACACCGGCCAAAGCTTCCTCGGGGGTCATGCGGAAACAGGTGCAGCCCATGTTCAACATCAGGCGCAGCGACAGCCCCGGCGAGGTACCGGGATTGAGGTCGCTGGCCAGGGCGATCTTCACGCCGTGCTGGCGCAGGGCATCCATCGGCGGAAGCTGGGTTTCGCGCAGGAAGTAGAACGCCCCCGGCAGCAGCACCGCCACCGTGCCGGCCTCGGCCATAGCGATGGCGTCTTCTTCGGTCATGAACTCCAGGTGATCGGCCGACAGAGCGTGGTAACGCGCCGCCAGGCTCGAACCGTGCAGCGACGACAGTTGCTCGGCGTGCAGTTTCACCGGCAGTCCCAACTCACGAGCCTTGATGAATACCCGCTCGACCTGGGCTGGGGAGAACGCCAGGTGTTCACAGAACGCATCCACCGCGTCCACCAGGCCCTCGGCAGCCAATGCCGGGAGCATGACGTCGCAGATATGGGCGATGTAGTCGTCGGCCCGCCCCGCAAATTCCGGCGGCAGGGCATGGGCCGCCAGGCAGGTGCTGCGCACGGTCACGGGCAGTTCCTCACCCAGGCGCCGGGCGACACGCAACATCTTGCGCTCGCTCTCGAGGTCCAGGCCGTAACCGGACTTGATCTCGATCGTGGTCACACCGTCGCGCATCAGCGTCTGGACGCGCTGACGGGCACTCACCAGCAGTTCGTCCTCGCTGGCGGCACGGGTAGCTCGCACGGTGCTGGCGATGCCGCCGCCCTGAGCGGCGATCTCGGCATAGCTGACGCCTTGCAGGCGCTGCTCGAACTCGCCGCTGCGGTTGCCGCCGAACACCGCGTGGGTGTGGCAGTCGATCAACCCCGGGGTAACCCAGGCACCGCCGAGGTCGACGATGCGATCGGCCGCCACTGGCGGCACCTCGTCACGTGGGCCGATCCATTCGATCAGGCCGGCGCTGGTGACGATCGCCGCATCCTCGATGATCGAGTAGCGGCCCTCGGCCATGGTTGCCGCATGGCAGTGCTGCCAGAGGGTTCTCATCAGGATCTCCTTGTAAGACTCAACGGTGCAGCTCGGCAGGTTCACGGACCGGCTCGCCGTCACCTGCGCGCGGCTTGCACCACAGCAGGTAGGAAGCGACCAGGAACACGACCCAGATAACGCCGACGATCAATGCCGCCTGGGTATCCGGGAAGTAACCCAGCACACCGAAGATGAACAGCATGAAAGCAATGGCCATCGCCGGACCATAGGGCCAGAACGGCACGGGGAACTTGAGCTGGGCGACTTCTTCGCGGCTCATGCTGCGACGCATGGCCACCTGGGTGACCAGGATCATCAGCCACACCCACACAGTGGCGAAGGTGGCGATCGAAGCGATCAGCAGGAACACGTTCTCCGGAATCAGGTAGTTGAGCAGCACGCCCACCAGCAACGCCGCGCCCATCACCACCACGGTCATCCACGGCACGCCGTGCCTGGACAGCTTGCCAAAGCCACGCGGCGCCTGGCCGTGCTGGGACAGGCCGTACATCATCCGGCCAGCGCCGAAGATGTCGCTGTTGATCGCGGAAATGGCTGCCGAAATCACCACGATGTTAAGCACCGCCGCCGCCGAGCCAATCCCCAGGTTGCTGAATATCTGCACAAACGGGCTGCCCTGGCTGCCGATCTGCGGCCAGGGGTACAGGCACATCAGCACGAACAGGGTCAGCACGTAGAACAGCAGGATGCGCAGCGGCACGGCGTTGATCGCTTTCGGGATCACCCGTTGCGGGTCTTTCGCTTCACCTGCGGTGACGCCGATGATCTCGATGCCGCCGAAGGCGAACATCACCACCGCGAATGAGGCGATCAGGCCACTGACGCCATTGGGCATGAAGCCGCCATGTTCGAACAGGTTGCTCACCCCGACGGCGTGCCCGCTGCCCACCTGGCTGAAGCCGAAGGCCATGATGCCGAGACCTGCGAGGATCATCGCGACGATGGCCCCGACCTTGAGCAGCGACAGCCAGAACTCCATCTCGCCGAACACCCGCACGTTGCACAGGTTCAGGCCACCGATCAGGAAGACAATACCCAGCACCCAGATCCAGCGTGCCACTTCGGGGAACCAGAAACCCATGTAGATCCCGAAGGCCGTGACATCGGCGATGGCGACGATGACCATCTCGAAGGCGTAGGTCCAGCCGAGGATGAAGCCGGCCATGGGGCCGAGGTAGGTGCTGGCGTAGTGGCCGAAGGAGCCGGACACCGGATTGTGCACGGCCATTTCGCCGAGGGCACGCATGACCATGAACACCGCGGCGCCGCCGATCAGGTAGGCCAGCAGCACGGCCGGGCCAGCCATCTGGATGGCCGAGGCCGAACCGTAGAAAAGCCCGGTACCGATTGCCGAACCGAGCGCCATGAAACGGATGTGCCGGGCCGATAGCCCGCGCTTGAGACCTTGAGCTTGTTGCATGTCACGTCCTTATTGTTGTTCTGGTCGTGATATCGGGATGGGGTCTGCTGCGCAGCCCAATCGCCGGCAAGCCGGCTCCCACACAAGCAGTTGTGGGAGCCGGCTTGCCGGCGATGGGCCGCAAAGCGGCCCCGAGGGCGTTACAGGCTTGGCAGGACGCCCACCGGCAGCAGCCCGGTCAGCGTGCCTTTGGCCAGCAACGCGGCAGCCGCCTCGATATCCGGCGAGAAGAAACGGTCGCGGTCATAGTGCGGCACTTCGCGACGCAGCGCCTGGCGCGCCAGTTCCAGCTTGACCGAGGTCTTCAGGCCCTTGCGCAGGTCCAGGCCCTGGCAGGCGCCCAGCCATTCGATGGCCAGCACGCCACGGGTGTTCTCGGCCATTTCCCACAGGCGCTTGCCGGCGGCCGGGGCCATCGACACATGGTCTTCCTGGTTGGCCGAAGTCGGCAGGCTGTCGACGCTGTGCGGGTGCGACAGTGCCTTGTTCTCGCTGGCCAGGGCGGCAGCGGTGACCTGGGCGATCATGAAGCCGGAGTTCACACCACCGTTTTCCACCAGGAACGGCGGCAGCTGGGACATGTGCTTGTCCATCATCAGCGAGATGCGGCGCTCGCTCAGCGAGCCGATCTCGGCGATGGCCAGGGCCAGGTTGTCGGCAGCCATGGCCACGGGTTCTGCGTGGAAGTTGCCACCGGAGATCACGTCGCCCTCGGCGGCGAACACCAGAGGGTTGTCCGACACGGCGTTGGCTTCGATGCCCAGCACCTCGGCGGCCTGGCGGATCTGGGTCAGGCAGGCGCCCATGACTTGCGGCTGGCAGCGCAGGGAGTACGGATCCTGCACCTTGTCGCAGTTCTTGTGCGACAGCGAGACTTCGCTGGAATCGCCCAGCAGGTCGCGGAAGCAGGCGGCGGTATCGATCTGGCCACGCTGGCCGCGCACTTCATGGATGCGCGCATCGAACGGCGAGCGCGAACCCAGCGCCGCCTCGACGCTCAGACCGCCACAGGCGATGGCCGCGGCGTACAGGTCTTCGGCCTGGAACAGGCCACGCAGGGCATAGGCGGTGGAGGCCTGGGTGCCGTTGAGCAGGGCCAGGCCCTCTTTCGCGGCCAGGGTCAGTGGCTCCAGGCCGGCGACGGCCAGGGCTTCGGTGGCCGGCAACCATTGGCCCTTGTAACGGGCCTTGCCTTCGCCCAGCAGCACCAGCGACATGTGCGCCAGCGGCGCCAGGTCGCCGGAGGCGCCGACCGAACCTTTCAGCGGGATGTGCGGATAGACTTCGGCGTTGACCAGGCCGATCAGCGCATCGATGACTTTGCGGCGGATGCCAGAGAAGCCACGGCTGAGGCTGTTGATCTTGAGCACCATGATCAGCCGCACCAGGTCGTCGTCCAGCGGCGCGCCGATACCGGCGGCGTGGGACAGCACCAGCGAGCGCTGCAGGTTTTCCAGGTCGTGGCTGGCGATGCGGGTCGAGGCCAGCAGGCCGAAACCGGTGTTGATGCCGTAGGCGGTACGGTCTTCGGCGATGATCTGCTCGACGCAGGCGACGCTGGCGTCGATGGCGGGCGCGGCGCTGGCATCGAGCTGCAGGCGCACGGGCGCGGCGTGGATGGCGCGCAGCTGGGCCAGGGTCAGGGTGCCGGGCTTGAGGGTCAATTCGGTCACTTCGCTACTCCAATCGCATGGGGGCCATGGCCCCCTTCTTATTGTTCAGTATCACCCGTGGAGGGTGCGATCCAAAGCGCGGCGATCAGCCGGTGATCATCGGCAGGTCCAGGCCCTGCTCCTTGGCGCAGTCGATGGCGATCTGGTAGCCGGCGTCGGCGTGGCGCATCACGCCGGTGCCCGGGTCGTTGGTCAGTACGCGGGCGATACGCTCGGCGGCCTCATCGGTACCGTCGCAGACGATGACCATGCCCGAATGCTGGGAGAAGCCCATGCCCACGCCACCGCCGTGGTGCAGCGAAACCCAGGTGGCGCCGCCTGCGGTGTTGAGCAGGGCGTTGAGCAGCGGCCAATCGGAGACCGCGTCGGAGCCGTCGCGCATGGCTTCGGTTTCGCGGTTGGGGCTGGATACCGAGCCCGAGTCCAGGTGGTCACGGCCGATGACGACGGGCGCCGACAGCTCACCGCTGCGCACCATCTCGTTGAACGCCAGGCCCAGCTTGGCGCGCAGGCCCAGGCCAACCCAGCAGATGCGCGCCGGCAGGCCCTGGAAGCTGATGCGCTCGCGGGCCATGTCCAGCCAGCGGTGCAGGTGGGCGTCGTCGGGGATCAGTTCCTTGACCTTGGCGTCGGTCTTGTAGATGTCTTCGGCATCGCCCGAGAGCGCGGCCCAGCGGAACGGGCCGACGCCGCGGCAGAACAGCGGGCGGATGTACGCCGGGACGAAGCCCGGGAAGTCGAAGGCGTTGGCCACGCCCTCTTCCTTGGCCATCTGGCGGATGTTGTTGCCGTAGTCGAAGGTCGGGATGCCCTGCTTCTGGAAGTCGAGCATGGCTTGTACATGTACGGCCATCGACTGTTTCGCGGCCTTGACCACGCCTGCCGGGTCGGTCACCGCGCGGTCGCGGTACTGCTCCCAGGTCCAGCCGGCCGGCAGGTAGCCGTTGAGCGGGTCGTGGGCGCTGGTCTGGTCGGTGACCATGTCCGGGCGCACGCCACGCTTGACCAGCTCAGGCAGAATCTCGGCGGCGTTGCCGTGCAGGGCGATGGAGATGGCCTTGCCTTCGGCGGTGTACTTGGCGATGCGCGCCAGGGCGTCGTCCAGGTCAGTGGCCTGCTCGTCGACGTAGCGGGTCTCTAGGCGGAAGTCGATGCGGCTTTGCTGGCACTCGATGTTCAGCGAGCAGGCGCCGGCAAGTGTTGCCGCCAGTGGCTGGGCGCCGCCCATGCCGCCCAGGCCCGCGGTCAATACCCACTTGCCTTTGAGGCTGCCGTTGTAGTGCTGGCGGCCGGCCTCGACGAAGGTTTCATAGGTGCCCTGGACGATGCCCTGGCTACCGATGTAGATCCAGCTGCCAGCGGTCATCTGGCCGTACATGGCCAGGCCTTTCGCGTCCAGTTCGTTGAAGTGTTCCCAGTTGGCCCAGTGCGGTACCAGGTTGGAGTTGGCGATCAGCACGCGCGGGGCGTTGCTGTGGGTCTTGAACACGCCGACCGGCTTGCCCGACTGCACCAGCAGGGTTTCGTCGTCTTCCAGGCGGGTCAGGGTTTCGACGATCTTGTCGTAGCACTCCCAGTTGCGCGCGGCGCGGCCGATGCCACCGTATACCACCAGCTCTTTCGGGTTTTCGGCGACCTGTGGGTCGAGGTTGTTCATCAGCATGCGCAGCGGAGCTTCGGTGAGCCAGCTCTTGGCGGTCAGCTTGTTGCCACGCGGGGCACGGATTTCTACGTCACGGTACTTGTTGTTGTCAGTCACGGGGATGTCCTCTGCGGTCGTCCGACGGCATGTGTGTGTCGTGGCGACTATACAAACACATCTTTACTTGTATGTACAAGCATAGGCAACTAAAAAGAGTGCCCATTCCTCGGAGAAACGAAAAAGGGGCCGCTGTGCGTCCCATCGCTGGCAAGCCAGCTGCCACAGGGTTCACTTGGCCCATGTGGGAGCTGGCTTACCAGCGATGGGCTGCACAGCAGCCCCTTTCAACGATGACAGGTCAGTGTGAAATCAGCTCGATCAGGCAGAACCGCCCCTGTACATCCACTTCCAGCAACCCTTCATTGCCATCGACACGCAGGCAGTCATACCGCCCAAGCTGCTGCGTCTCCTCCCCAGCCAGCCCCACCTCGACATGAGTGCTGGCGGCAAACAGCAATAGCGTCGAAGCCGAGCTGAACAACCGATTCGAACCATCGAACCACTGCAACCGCGCCCGATACCGCTGCGGCGCATAGATCAGGTTGAAGTCGCGTATCGCCCCACCCAACAACTTGCAGCTCACCTGGCTTTCACCATTGAAGGCGAAGGCGTCGAACGGCAGCAACGGCCGGCTGGCTTGGCCATCGA
The DNA here is from genome assembly GCF_002934345.1 of Pseudomonas sp. PONIH3. Taxonomy (NCBI): domain Bacteria; kingdom Pseudomonadati; phylum Pseudomonadota; class Gammaproteobacteria; order Pseudomonadales; family Pseudomonadaceae; genus Pseudomonas; species Pseudomonas sp. PONIH3. The sequence goes on along the minus strand of NZ_CP026386.1, from coordinate 4,281,717 downwards.
CCAGCAGGCGCATGCCATCGCCCTGCAACACGGTGATGATCCGCTGGTACCCGGTGAAGCTGGAAAAACCACCGGACTCCTCGATATCGGCGATCGACAGGCGCCAGCCGAAACCGTCCAGGCTGTCGCCTGCGTCGCGGGTGATTTCTTCGGTGAAACCGCCACCGTTTTTCCAGGGCATGCGCGGATAATCCTGGGCACGCAACAGCTGCAACTGGGTCATTTGCTGAATCGTCCTTCCAGACGGTGACGGGAACCGGGGTGGATCAGGCGCGCAGCGGTGACTGGCTGGCGTCCCGACCAGGTGCGACGACGGATCAACAGGCACGGCTCGCCCCGCTCGATCTGCAGCAGCTTGCATTCTTCAGGTTCGGCAAGGATCGCCTCGACCACGTGCTCGCCTTCAGTGAGCGGCGCCACCTGCGACAGGTAGGCGTAGGGCGTCTGCCGGGTGAAATCCTGCTTGAGGTAGTCCGGAGCGATGGCGGCGTTGACGTAGCGATCCTCGATCTGCACCGGCACGCCATTTTCGTAATGCACGATCAGCGAGTGGAAGACCCGCTGGCCTTCGCGCATGTCCAGGGCCAGGGCGCGTTCGGAACCGGCGGCTTCCTCGGCAAGCTTTATCACCTGGCAGCTATGCTGGTGGCCACGTCCGGCGATCTCGTCGGCGATGTTGTTGACCTCGAACAGCGCCGAGCGGCTCTTGGGTTCGGCGACGAAGGTGCCGACGCCCTGCATGCGCACCAGCAGGCCTTCGGCGGTGAGTTCGCGCAGGGCGCGGTTGATGGTCATGCGGCTGAAGCCCAGCTCGCTGACCAGTTCGCTTTCCGATGGCACCCGGTGATGAGGCGGCCAGCTGCCGCTCTCGATCTGCTGGATGATCATGTGTTTCACCCGGGCGTAGAGCGGCGCCGGCCCTTCGCCCATCTGGGCAACCAGCGCGGAGACAGGAAGTGTCGGCACGGCGTTGAATCCTTGTGCGGTTGGAGTGAACGGTAGCTTGCCGGAGTTTACCCGGCAGGCAAACGGCTGTATATGTATATACAAGTTAACAATAACAGGATTTCACCGATGCCCGCCTACTTCGCCGAACGCGCCCTGCTCCCTTCGGGCTGGGCCCGCAATGTCCGCCTGGAGGTCGCCGCCGACGGTCGGCTGGCCGCGATCATGGCCGATGCCGACGCCGAGGGCGCCGAGCGCCTGGCCGGGCCGCTGCTGCCGGGCATGCCCAACCTGCACTCGCACGCATTCCAGCGGGCCATGGCGGGGCTGGCGGAAGTGGCCGGCAATCCCAACGACAGCTTCTGGACCTGGCGCGAGCTGATGTACCGCCTGGTCGGCCGGATCACGCCGGAACAACTGCAAGTGATCGCGCGCCAGCTGTATATCGAGATGCTCAAGGCCGGCTACACCTCGGTGGCCGAGTTCCACTATGTGCACCATGACCAGAACGGCCAGGCCTACGCCGACCCCGCCGAGCTGTCACGCCGCATCAGCGCCGCCGCCGGCGCCAGCGGCATCGGCCTGACGCTGCTGCCGGTCTTGTACAGCCATGCCGGCTTCGGCGGCCAGGCGCCCAATGACGGGCAACGGCGCTTCATCAACTCAACCGAACAATACCTTCGCCTGCAACAGCAGCTAGCGCCATTGCTGGCACTACAGCCGGCGCAGGCACTGGGACTGTGCTTCCACTCGCTGCGCGCCGTGACACCGGAGCAGATCGCCGATGTGCTCGGTGCCAGCGACAAAACCTGCCCGATCCATATCCACGTTGCCGAGCAACAGAAGGAAGTCGATGACTGCCTGGCCTGGAGCGGCCGCCGTCCGCTGCAATGGCTGTACGAGCATGTCGATGTCGATCAGCGCTGGTGCCTGGTCCATGCCACCCACGCCGAAGGCGACGAAGTCGCCGCCATGGCCCGCAGTGGCGCGGTGGCAGGCCTGTGCCTGACCACCGAGGCGAACCTGGGTGACGGCATCTTCCCGGCGTTGGACTACCTGGCCCAGGGCGGGCGGATGGGTATCGGCTCGGACAGCCATGTGTCCTTGAGCGTGGTCGAGGAACTGCGCTGGCTTGAGTACGGCCAGCGCCTGCGTGACCAGCGGCGCAATCGCCTGTATCGCGCCGATCAACCGATGGTTGGGCGAACCTTGTACGACGCCGCGCTGCTGGGCGGTGCCCAGGCGCTGGGGCAGCCGATCGGCGAGCTGGCCGTGGGCAAGCGGGCGGACTGGTTGGTTCTCGACGGGCAGGATCCGTATCTGGCCGTGGCCGACGGCGATGCCATTCTCAACCGCTGGTTGTTCGCGGGTTCTGATCGCCAGGTGCGCGATGTGATGGTCAACGGGCAGTGGGTGGTGCGCCAAGGGCGGCATGAACAGGAGGAGCAAAGCGCGGCAGCGTTTGTACAAGTGCTGCGACAGTTGCTGGACTGACAGTCGAAACATCGCGGGGCCCGCTCCCACGAGTACGTGTGGGGAGCGGGTTTGACGCGCGATGGCGTCCTCAATGCCGGGCGACGATGCTCTTGTCGGGCGTGCGCCAGATCAGGCGGCTGGTATCAAAGCCCTGCTGCCGCGCCTTGGCCAGCAGGTTCTCACGCTCCCACGCCGGCAACGAGGGCGTACGCGAAAGTATCCACAGGTACTTGCGGTCCGGGCTACCGACGATCGCCGTGCGATAGCGCTCGTCGACGAACAAGATCCAGTAGTCCCCCTTGGCCACCCCGGGCACCAGGCGGGTGAACCAATTGTCGAACTCCACCCACAGCTTGTCGGTGTGCCCCGCCTGCTGCGGCGTGGCATGGCCCTCGGCCCGCAGCCATTCATCACCCAGGGTACGGCAACGGTTCAGCACGCCGACCGTGCCATCGGGCTTGAGGTTGTAATGGGCCTCGGACTGGGCGCAACCGTCCTGGTACTTCATTGGCAGGCGCGCCAGCTCGAACCATTTGCCCTGGTAACGCTTGAGGTCGACCGCACCTGCGGTCTTCGGCGCCAGCGGGTCGGTGGCCGAGGTGGCGCAGCCACCCAGCAGCATCACCAGGCACACGCCCAGCAGCAGGTGCAGGTGCCTCATTTGAGGCCCTGCCCGGAATACATCAGGACCTTGTCCGCCGCGTACTGCACGCTGATGAAGCTCTTCTCGTCACCCCAGGTGCAGCTGCTCATGCCCAGCGCGCCGGAACACTCCTTGGGCGTGCCGAGCAACTGCTCGACCTCGGCCTTGTTCATGCCGGCCTTGAGCTTGGAATAGTTTTCCTGGTTGATCTTGCTGCAGGCGGTCAGGACGACGCACAAGGACAACAGGGCGAGGGAACGCAACGACATGAAGGGACACTCCTGGAGATGGATACACAGGCGCGAGGGCCTGCAGGGAGCTTAGAAGGGAAAAAGGCTCCTCGGTTCCCTGGCCGACGAGGTTTCGTTGTGCACCGTTGGTCGCCTGGCGCGCAAACGATTAATGTTTTATCTCTGCGCGTCGACATAGAGCGGTGGTGTGGCCTTTTGCCGCACCCCTCCCCTTCGTGCCCGTGCGCAGATTCCAAGAAAAATGACCAAGAACCTCAAGTTCAGCCACAAGATCCTGCTGGCCGCCGCTCTGGTGGTGGCCGTCGCCTTCACTTGCTTCGTCCTGTTCAACGACTACCGACAGCGTCAGTCGCTGCGTAGCGACACCGACTCGACGCTGCAATCGCTGGGGAACCTCACCGCCGGCAACATCCGCACCTGGCTCGACAGCCGTATCCAGCTGGTGAACTCGGTGGCCCAGCAGATTGCCGTCGACGGCCCCGCCAAGAGCAGCCTCGAGCGCATCCTGGCGCTGCCGGTGTACGGCAGCAACTTCATCCTCACCTACTTCGGCGGCCAGGATGGCAGCATGCAGTCGGTGCCGGTGGGCAACCGCGCCGCCGACTACGACCCGCGCGTGCGCGGCTGGTACAAGGCGGCCAGCGCCGCGGGCCAGACCATCGTCACCGAACCGTACATCTCGGTATCGGCCGGCAAGCTGGTAATTACCCTGGCCACTCCGGTGCAACAGGGCGGGCGCATGATCGGCGTCAGCGGTGTCGACACCGATCTGCAGACCATCAGCAACCTGGTCAACACCCTGGACTTCGGCGGCCACGGGCACGCCTTCATCGTCAACGGCGAGGGCAAGGTGCTCATCCACCCCAAGGGCGAACTGGCGCTCAAGCCCCTGGCGGATGTCTACCCTGGCAGCAACCTGCGCATCGGCAGCGGCCTGAAGGAAGTGGAAGTCGAGGGTCGCAAACAGTTCATCAGCTTCACCCACGTCGATGGCGTGCCGTCGGCGGACTGGTACGTGGCGCTGGTACTGGACCAGGACGCAGCCTTCGCCATGCTCGGCGAACTGCGCACTTCGGCCGTGGTGGCGACACTGATCGCGGTGGTGGTGATCATCGCCCTGCTCGGCTTGCTGATCCGCGTGCTGATGAAACCGCTGCACGTCATGGGCCGCGCCATGCGCGACATCGCCGAGGGCGAAGGCGACCTGACCCGGCGCCTGGCCATCCACGCCCAGGACGAGTTCGGCAGCCTGGCGCAGTCGTTCAACCGCTTCGTCGAGCGGATCCACGAATCGATCCGCGAAGTGGCCTCGGCCACCGGCCAGGTGAATGCCGTGGCCGGTCAGGTGGTCAGCGCCTCGAACGCCTCGATCCACAACGCCGACCAGCAGTCCAGCCGCACCAGCAGTGTCGCCGCGGCGATCAACCAGCTCGGCGCCGCCGCCCAGGAAATCGCCCAGAACGCCGCCCTCGCCTCGCAGCATTCCAGCGCCGCCCGCGGCCTGGCCGAGGAAGGCCAGCAAGTGGTCGGCGAGACCATCGATGTGATGAACCAGCTATCGGCGCGCATCAGCGATGCCAGCGGCAACATCGAGACGCTGAATAATCACACGGCGAACATTGGTCAGATCCTCGATGTAATCAGCGGCATTTCGCAGCAGACCAACCTGCTGGCGCTCAACGCGGCCATCGAGGCGGCCCGTGCCGGCGAAGCCGGACGCGGTTTCGCGGTAGTGGCCGACGAGGTGCGCAACCTGGCACACCGCACCCAGGACTCGGCACAGCAGGTGCAGCGCCTGATCGAGGAGCTGCAGGCCGGCGCCCAGGTGGCCGTGAGCACCATGAACCAGAGCCAGCAGCACAGCGACCGCAGCGTCGGCATCGCCAACCAGGCCGGCGAACGCCTGTGCAGCGTCACCCAGCGCATCGGCGAGATTGACGGCATGAACCAGTCGGTGGCCACCGCCACCGAAGAGCAGACGGCCGTGGTCGAGTCGATCAATGTCGACATCACCGAGATCAATACGCTGAATCAGGAAGGGGTGCAGAACCTGCAGAGCACCTTGCGTGCCTGCACCGACCTGGAGCATCAGGTCGAGCGGTTGAAGCATCTGGTGGGTAGCTTCAGGATCTGAGATGGCTGGGGCCGCTTCGCGGCCCCACTGGCACTAGAACCTGGACCCAGGCTCCAGCAAGAAGTCCATCTCTTCACTGGTGCTCGGGCGGTTCAGCACCAGGTTGCGGTGCGGGAAGCGCCCGAAGCGGGCGATCACCCGCTGGTGCTGCTCGGCATAGTCGAGGAAGCCTTCGAACAACCGACGGTTGGCCTCGGGCTGCTCGTCCAGCAAGGTCTGGTAACGCTCGACGCACAGGTTTTGCCAGTCCAGCACCTCGGCATGCTCCAGCACAAGCAGCACGAACACCCGCTGGATCGGCAGCAGCTGGTAGTCCCAGCCCTTCTGCAACCCCTGCATGGCCACTACCTGGGCACGCCGGTCACCCTCGAAGGCACGCGGCGTGTCGCGATAGATCATGCGCGGCAGCTGATCCAGCAGCAGCACCAGACCGAGCCAGCCCTGGGGGCTCTGCTGCCACTCGTCGAGCCCGCCCGCCAGGGCTTGCTCGACCAGGTCGCCGAACAGCGCCTGGGCATCGGCGTCGTGATGCTTGCCGAACCACAGCGTGTTCTTCTCGTCAGCCACGGCCTGGGCACTTGTGCCCCAACCGAACCACCACTCCAGCAACGGCTGCCAAGGTGCGAGCATGACTTACTCCTTGTGGTAGGCGGTGACGCGCTCGACCTCTTCCTTCGAGCCGAGGATCACCGACACGCGCTGGTGCAGGCTCTCCGGCTTGATGTCGAGGATACGCTCGTAACCGTTGGTGGAAGCGCCGCCGGCCTGCTCGATGATGAACGACATCGGGTTGGCTTCGTACATCAGGCGCAGCTTGCCCGGCTTGCTCGGCTCACGGGCATCGCGTGGGTACATGAACAGGCCGCCACGGGTCAGGATGCGGTGCACATCGGCCACCATCGAGGCGATCCAGCGCATGTTGTAGTTCTTTTTCAGTGGCCCGGTCTCGCCGGCCAGCAGCTCGCCCACGTAGCGTTGCACCGGGGCTTCCCAGTGGCGCTGGTTGGACATGTTGATGGCGAACTCGGCAGTGGTGGCCGGTACCTGGATGTTTTCGTGGGTCAGGACGAAGCTGCCCAGCTCGCGGTCCAGGGTGAAGCCCTTGACGCCGTTGCCCAGGGTCAGGATCAGCATGGTCTGCGGGCCGTAGATGGCGTAGCCGGCGGCGACCTGCTGGGTGCCTGGCTGCAGGAATGCGTTCTCGTTCAGGGTTTCGTTCTGGCTCAGGTATTCGTTCGGGCAACGCAGCACCGAGAAGATGGTGCCGACCGAGACGTTGACGTCGATGTTCGACGAGCCGTCCAGTGGGTCGAAGACCAGCAGGTAGGCGCCTTTGGGGTACTTGCCCGGGATCTGGTAGGCATTGTCCATCTCTTCGGAAGCCATGCCGGCCAGGTGACCGCCCCACTCGTTGGCTTCGAGCAGGATGTCGTTGGAAATCACGTCGAGCTTCTTCTGCACCTCGCCCTGCACGTTCTCGGTGCCCATGCTGCCCAGCACGCCGCCCAGGGCGCCCTTGGACACGTGGTGGCTGATCTCCTTGCACGCACGCGCCACCACTTCGATCAGGAAGCGCAGATCGGCAGGGGTATTGTTGCTGCGGGTCTGCTCAATCAGATAGCGACTCAGGGTAACGCGGGACATGTATGGCTCCGAAAAGGAAAGGGGGAGAAAAACCCCCGCAGTTTACAGGGAGAGTGACGGGCTAGCGAGCAAAGAGACTCGACTGGCGGATCAGACGGCGCTTTGACCATTGAGTTCATGCAGCTGGTCGATTGGGGCTGCCGGGCAGCCCCACGCTTCAATCCAAGGCCTTCCAGATCTCGGTCGCATACTCGCGAATGGTCCGGTCCGACGAGAACCAGCCCATCCGCGCCGTATTCAGCACCGCCACGCGCCACCAGTCCTGCGGCGCGTGCCACAACTCCTCGACCCGCCGCTGGGCGTCCCAGTAGGCATCGAAGTCGGCGCACACCAGGAAGCGGTCGTAGGCGATCAGCCCGTCCACCAACCCGGCATAGCGCGCTGGATCATCAGGCGAGAACACCCCGCTGCGAATCGCCTGCAGCACGTCGCCCAGACGATGGGAGGCGGCGATCGCCGACGCGGCGCCAAAGTCGCCGCTGCGTTTGCGCGCCTCCACCTGCTGCGCGGTCAGGCCGAAGATGAACATGTTCTCCGCCCCCACCTGCTCGCACATCTCGACGTTGGCGCCGTCGAGCGTGCCGATTGTCAAGGCGCCATTGAGGCCAAACTTCATGTTGCTGGTGCCGGAGGCCTCGTAACCCGCCGTGGAAATCTGCTCGGACAGGTCCGCCGCCGGGATGATGCTCTCGGCCAGGCTGACGTTGTAGTTAGGCAGGAACACCACTTTGAGCAGGCCTCGTACCGTGGGGTCGTTATTGACCACCCGGGCGATGTCGTTGGCCAGCTTGATGATCAGTTTGGCCTGGTGGTAGCTGGCCGCCGCCTTGCCGGCAAAAATCTTCACCCTGGGCACCCAGTCGGTGCTGGGGTCATTGCGGATGGCCTGGTACAGCGCCACGGTGTGCAGCAGGTTGAGCAATTGCCGCTTGTACTCGTGAATGCGCTTGACCTGTACGTCGAACAACGCCTCCGGATTCACCGTCACCCCCAACCTGTCCTGGATGATGCTAGCCAGGGCGCGCTTGCTGTGCAGGCGCTGGGCGGCGAACTGCTTGCGGAAGGTAGCTTTGTCGGCATGCGGCGCCAGCCCCTTCAACTTGCCTTCAGGATCGTCGAGCAGCTCGGGACCCAACGCCTCGATCAACATCGCGGTGAGCAGCGGGTTGGCCTGATACAGCCATCGGCGGAAAGTGATGCCGTTGGTCTTGTTGTTGATCCGTTGTGGATAGAGCTTGTGCAGCTCGGCGAATACCGTGCTTTTCATCAGTTTACTGTGCAGCGCAGAGACACCATTGACGCTGTGCGAACCAAGGAACGCCAAGTTGCCCATGCGCACACGCCGGCCATTGTCTTCCTCGATCAACGACACGGCACGCAGCACGTCGAAGTCGTGCAGACCTTTGGCCCGCAGGGCATCGATATGGTAGGCGTTGATCAGGTAGATGATCTGCATGTGCCGCGGCAGCATGCGCTCCATCAGCGCCACCGGCCAGGTTTCCAGAGCCTCGGGCAGCAGCGTGTGGTTGGTGTAGGCCAGAGTCCCTACGGTCAGCTCCCAGGCTTTTTCCCAGGGGATTTCGTGCTGGTCCACCAGTAGGCGCATCAGTTCGGCCACGGCGATCGACGGATGAGTGTCATTGAGCTGAATGGCAGCGGCGTCCGGCAGGTTGAGCAGGTCCTTGTGCATGTTCAGGTGGCGCCGCAGCAGGTCCTGCAGGGAAGCCGATACAAAGAAGTACTCCTGGCGCAGGCGCAGTTCCTGACCCGCCTCGGTGCTGTCGGCCGGATACAACACTCGCGAGATGCTTTCGGCGCGGGCCACTTCGGCCACCGCGCCCAGGTGGTCACCTGCATTGAAGCGCTCCAGGTGCAGCTCCTCCAGCGCCCGGGCACGCCACAGGCGCAAGGTGTTGACGCTGGAGCCGCGCCAGCCGACCACTGGGGTGTCGTAGGCCACCGCACGAACCGTCTCGCCCGGCCACCAGACCTGACGCTGCTGGCCGTTACCTTCGTTCACGGTCTCGACACTGCCGCCGAAACTGATCGGGTAGATCACCTCGGCCCGCTCGAACTCCCATGGGTTGCCGAAGTCCAGCCAGTTCTCAGTTTGCTCCTGCTGCCAGCCATCGACCACCGCCTGACGGAACAACCCATGCTCGTAGCGAATGCCATAGCCATGGGCCGCGATACCGAGGGTCGACATGCTTTCCATGAAGCACGCCGCCAGGCGCCCGAGGCCACCGTTGCCCAGCGCCGCGTCAGGCTCGAGCAGGCGGATGCGCTCCAGGTCGACGTCCAGCCCCTCGAGGGCCTCGCGGGCGATCTCCAGGTAGCCGAGGTTGCTCAGGCTGTCGTACAGCAGGCGGCCGATGAGGAACTCCAGGGAGAGGTAATACACCCGTTTCTGGCTACGTCGGTAGGCCTGGCGAGTGTGATCCATCCAGTGGTCGACCATATGGTCGCGAGCCGCCAGGGCGATGGCCTCGAACCAGTCGTGGTCGAAGGCGTGTTCCGGGTCCTTGCCGACCGCATAGGTCAGCTTGGCCAGCACGGCGGCGCGAAACTCGGCCACTTCTTCATGATGAGCTTTGGCCTCACGGGCCTTGTTTTCCTGGGACATGCGGCATCCTCGGGCAAGTAGGCGAAAGCGCAGGGAGAGTGTTCAGCCTAGACGCTCTGACACACAGCGACAGCGACGGTTCGCGGTTTTCATCCACCGTTTGCGAAACCGGCAAAAGGTTGTTCACAATTTGAACAACTCCGGTATCATCGCGCGCCCCAAAACCGTGATTTTCCTTGCAAGAATAAAACCGCAACCATGAAACCGACCCTGATCGCCGCCGCTGAAGTCGACCGCCTGGAGACTTGGCAGCGCTATGCCAGCCACATGTGTGGTGGCTGCCACTCGACCTGCTGCACCCTGCCGGTGGAGGTGAAGATCAAGGATCTGATCCGCATTGGCGTGGTGGACGAGTTCGAGAAGGACGAGCCACCGAAGAACATCGCCAAGCGCCTGCAGAAGGACGGCATCATCGAACGCTTCAACCAGAAGTCGGGAATCTTCACCCTGACCCGGATGAGTAACGATGACTGCCTCTATCTGGACCGCAAGAGCCGTCTGTGCACCATCTACGACAAGCGCCCGGATACCTGCCGCAACCATCCCAAGGTCGGACCGCGGCCGGGGTATTGCGCGTACAAGCCCAAGGTGGTCGGGCGCTGAGACTGCGCCACGCCTGAAATGTCGGGACTGCAAAGCAGCCCGTATTTCTGAAGGCAAACAAAAACGCCCCCGGCCTTTCGACCGGGGGCGTTTTCATTCAGCCTGAGCTAACTCAGTTCTTGGCTTTCTTGGCAGCGCGGGTACGCTCGCCTTCGTCCAGGATCTTCTTGCGCAGACGGATCGACTTCGGCGTGACTTCGCACAGCTCGTCGTCCTGGATGAACTCCAGGGCCTGTTCCAGGGTGTGGCGAACCGGCGGTACCAGGGCGATGACTTCGTCCTTGCCCGAAGCACGCATGTTGTCGAGCTTCTTGCCTTTGGTCGGGTTCACGCCCAGGTCGTTGTCACGGCTGTTCAGGCCGATGATCTGACCGTTGTAGATCTCCTGGCCGTGCTCGACGAACAGCTTGCCGCGCGCCTGCAGGGTTTCGAGCGAGTAGGTCAGTGCCTTGCCGGTCTCGACCGAAACCAGTACGCCGTTCAGGCGGCCGGACATCTGGCCCGACTTCATGGTGTCGTAGCGATCGAAGATCGAGGTCAGGATGCCTGCACCGTTGGTCAGGGTCAGGAACTGGTTACGGAAACCGATCAGACCACGGGCTGGAATGTTGTATTCCAGGCGAACACGGCCCTTGCCATCCGGCACCATGTTGGTCAGGTCGCCTTTACGCAGACCCATTTCTTCCATGACCTTGCCCTGGGCTTCTTCAGGGATGTCGATGGTGACGTTCTCGAACGGCTCCTGCTTGACGCCGTCGACTTCGCGGATGATCACTTCAGGACGGCCTACGGCCATCTCGAAGCCTTCACGGCGCATGGTTTCGATCAGAACGGACAGGTGCAGCTCACCACGGCCCGAGACCTTGAACTTGTCTGGGGAGTCCGTTTCCTGGACGCGCAGGGCAACGTTGTACAGCAGCTCCTTGTCCAGACGGTCCTTGATGTTACGGCTGGTGACGAACTTGCCTTCCTTGCCGCAGAACGGCGAGTCGTTGACCTGGAAGGTCATCGAGACGGTTGGCTCGTCGACGGTCAGCGGCTTCATCGCTTCGACCGCGTCCGGGGCGCACAGGGTGTCGGAGATGAACAGCTCGTCGAAACCGCTGATGCAGACGATGTCGCCAGCCTGGGCTTCTTCGACGTCGACGCGGTGCAGGCCGTGGTGACCCATCAGCTTGAGGATTCGACCGTTACGCTTCTTGCCGTTGGTGTCGATGGCGACAACGGGGGTGTTCGGCTTGACGCGACCACGGGCGATACGGCCAACACCGATAACACCGAGGAAGCTGTTGTAGTCCAGTGCCGAGATCTGCATCTGGAACGAGCCTTCACGGTCAACGTCCGGCGCCGGTACGTTGTCGACGATCGACTGGTACAGGGCGGTCATGTCTTCGCCCATGGCGGTGTGGTCCAGACCGGCGATGCCGTTCAGGGCCGAGGCGTAGACGACTTTGAAGTCCAGCTGTTCGTCGGTGGCGCCGAGGTTGTCGAACAGGTCGAAGATCTGGTCCAGAACCCAGTCAGGACGCGCGCCCGGACGGTCGACCTTGTTGATCACGACGATTGGCTTCAGGCCAGCTTCGAAGGCCTTCTTGGTCACGAAGCGGGTTTGCGGCATCGGGCCGTCCTGGGCGTCGACCAGCAGCAGCACGGAGTCGACCATCGACATTACACGCTCAACCTCGCCACCGAAGTCGGCGTGGCCGGGGGTGTCGACGATGTTGATGTGGTAGCCGTTCCAGTTGATGGCGGTGTTCTTCGCCAGAATGGTAATGCCGCGCTCTTTTTCCTGGTCGTTGGAGTCCATGACGCGCTCGTCGTTGAGCTCGTTACGCTCCAGGGTGCCGGACTGGCGCAGGAGTTTGTCGACCAGGGTGGTTTTACCATGGTCAACGTGGGCGATGATGGCGATGTTACGCAGATTTTCGATCACAACTGTATCTCGATCAGAGGATTCGGTTGCCGCCAGTGTAGGCGGCCAATATGTACGGTTTACGGCTCAGCGGGCCCGGTGGTCGGGAGGGCGATGGCGGATGCTGCCGCCATACAGCCCTGGCGTCTTATGTCGGACGATAAACACGCACATTGGCATGTCCCTCACTGAGCAGGTGGTGTGCGTGCAGACGGCTCATCACACCCTTGTCGCAATACAGCAAGTACTGGCGCGTTGGGTCCAGGTGCTTGAACTTGCTGTTGATGGCGTAGAACGGCATGGCCTGGACTTCGATGCCTTCGAGCACCAGAGGTTCGTCTTCCTGGGCGTCGGGATGACGAATGTCGATGACGATATGGCCCGGGAGCGCCTCGGCCACTTCCTCGATTTCGATGTCCTTGCCCAGCTCGTCGATAACATGGTCGATGGAGATGAACTTGGCTCGCTCCAGGGCGCGCTCCAGCACGGCCATGTCGAACTGCTTTTCTTCGTGCTCCATGCGGTGACGCTTGGCATGAGTGGTCGGATTCACCGAGATCACACCGCAATATTCGGGCATGTGCTTGGCGAAGTCGGCGGTACCGATTTCGCTGGCCTGGTCGATGATGTCCTGCTTGTGGCTGGCCAGCAGCGGGCGCAGCACCAGCTTGTCGGTGGCCGAGTCGATGATCGACAGGTTGGGCAAGGTCTGGCTCGACACCTGGGAGATCGCCTCGCCGGTGACCAGCGCGTCGATCTGCAGGCGGTCGGCCATATGCGCCGCGCCGCGCAGCATCATGCGCTTGAGGGTGACGCCCATGTAGCTGTTGTCGACCTTGTTGAGAATCTCGCCGACCACTTCCTCGAACGGCACGCTGATGAACAGCACGCGCTGGCTGCTGCCGTACTTCTTCCACAGGTAGTGGGCCACTTCCATCACGCCCAGCTCGTGGGCACGGCCACCGAGGTTGAAGAAGCAGAAATGGGTCATCAGGCCGCGGCGCATCATCTGGTAAGCCGCCACGGTGGAGTCGAAACCACCGGACATAAGTACCAGGGTCTGCTCCAGGGCGCCCAACGGGTAGCCGCCGATGCCGTTGTGCTGGTTGTGGATCACGTACAGGCGCTGGTCACGGATTTCCATGCGCACCACGACTTCTGGCGTCTTCAGGTCGATGCCGGCGGCGCCGCACTGCTGGCGCAGCTGGCTGCCGACGTAGCGGTCGACGTCCATCGAGGTGAAGTCGTGGTGACCGCCGCGCTTGCAGCGTACCGAGAAGCGCTTGCCGGCCAGCAGATGGCCGAAGTGGTGCTTGCACTTGGCGACGATGTCGTCGAAATCGCCCAGCGGATATTCCTCGACCTGCAGGAAGTGGGTGATACCCGGTGTACAGGTGAGGCGCTCGATCATCTCGCGCTGGAGCTTCTCGTCCTCGACGCGGGTAACCACTTCGAGATTGTCCCAGACACCATCGACCGCGAGCTCAGGATCGATATCCTTGAGCACGTTGCGAATGTTCTTGCCGAGCTGGCGGATGAAGCGCTTGCGCACCGGCCGGCTCTTGATGGTGATTTCTGGGAAGACTTTGACGATAAGTTTCATTGGTTTAACAGCGCGCCCAGGGCCTACCGAAAATGAGGGGCGCGAATTATAGCGGAAATTGCTCAGCTTTTGACCAACTTTTGTACAGAGGGTTGGATTTATCGCGCATGTACCGTGGCACGGCGGAGCGCCGATGCGACTTGCCCCGCAATGAGGCCCCCGGGCGCGCACCATAATGGTGCAGCAATTCTGAAAAGCGCATCTTATGGGTGCGCTCTACATCAGCGCCACCTAGACAAATGCCCGCCAACGCCCCCTTTTATCCCACCCTCGCCATTTTCGGGCACTGGCATGCAATTTGCTCCCTTGTGAGGCAGGTAAGCTTGGCCGACTATCCGCGCCCAGCGACACCCTTATTTCCAGGGCAGCGGCCAACTGCGCCCTCGACCATCCGGAGGACAACATGTCGAAGTCGGTTCAACTCATCAAAGATCATGACGTCAAGTGGATTGATCTGCGTTTCACGGACACCAAAGGCATTCAGCATCACGTGACCATGCCAGCGCGCGATGGCCTGGATGAAGACTTCTTCGAAGTCGGCAAGATGTTCGACGGCTCCTCCATCGCTGGCTGGAAAGGCATCGAAGCCTCCGACATGATCCTGATGCCGGTCGACGAAACCGCCGTGCTGGACCCATTCACCGAAGAACCGACCCTGATCATCACCTGCGACATCGTCGACCCGTCGAGCATGCAGGGCTACGATCGTGACCCGCGCGGCATCGCCAAGCGCGCCGAAGAGTACCTGAAGAGCACCGGCATCGGTGACACCGTGTTCGCAGGCCCAGAGCCTGAGTTCTTCATCTTCGACGAAGTGAAGTTCCATTCGGACATCTCCGGCTCGATGTTCAAGATCTTCTCCGAGCAAGGCTCGTGGATGACTGGCGCTGACGTGGAAGGCGGCAACAAAGGCCACCGCCCGGGCGTGAAAGGCGGCTACTTCCCGGTTCCGCCGTTCGACCACGACCACGAAATCCGCACCGCCATGTGCAACGCACTGGAAGAAATGGGCCAGACCGTCGAAGTTCACCACCATGAAGTGGCGACTGCCGGCCAGAACGAAATCGGCGTCAAGTTCAACACCCTGGTGAAGAAAGCTGACGAAGTACAGGCTCTGAAATACGTCGTGCACAACGTTGCCGACGCCTATGGCCGTACCGCCACCTTCATGCCCAAGCCTCTGTACGGCGACAACGGCTCGGGCATGCACGTGCACATGTCGATCTGGAAAGACGGCAAGAACACCTTCTCCGGCGAAGGCTATGCCGGCCTGTCCGATACCGCCCTGTACTTCATCGGCGGCATCATCAAGCACGGCAAGGCCCTGAACGGCTTCACCAACCCGTCGACCAACTCCTACAAGCGTCTGGTCCCAGGTTTCGAAGCTCCGGTGATGCTGGCCTACTCGGCGCGCAACCGTTCCGCCTCGATCCGTATTCCTTACGTCGGCAGCCCGAAAGCCCGTCGTATCGAAGCGCGCTTCCCGGACCCGTCGGCCAACCCGTACCTCGCCTTCGCGGCCCTGCTGATGGCAGGCCTGGATGGCATCCAAAACAAGATCCACCCAGGCGATGCCGCCGACAAGAACCTTTACGACCTGCCGCCTGAAGAGGCCAAGGAAATCCCGCAAGTCTGTGGCAGCCTGAAGGAAGCCCTGGAAGAGCTGGACAAAGGCCGTGCGTTCCTGACCAAGGGCGGCGTGTTCTCCGACGACTTCATCGATGCCTTCATCGAGCTGAAGAGCGAAGAAGAGATCAAGGTCCGCACCTTCGTGCACCCGCTGGAATACGAGCTGTACTACAGCTGCTGATCTGATCGGCGCCTCGCGTCGGTGACATCAGGACGGCCTCCCTCGGGAGGCCGTTTCCATTTTTGCATCGGCATCATCGGACTAGGCTTACAGCCGTATTTGGCAGCACTGCGACACTCGACTCTCCACCAATTCAGGAGATCGCCATGCGCACCACCCACCTCGCCTTCACTTGCTGCCTCGCACTGTCTGGTTGCAGCACCGCGGCGCCGTCCACTGCGAACCTTGAAACCTTGCTCGACGCCATCGAGCGCCGCCTTGACCTTGCCGAAGCGGTCGCCCTGCACAAATGGGACCGAGGGCAACCGGTGCAGGCCGTTGAACGCGAGCGACAGGTCCTGACCAGTGCACGCCAGGCCGCAACTGCCTACCAACTGGACCCCGCACGCGCCGAAGCATTCTTCGCTGACCAGATCGAGGCCAGTAAACTGCTCCAATATTACCTGCTAGACAGCTGGCACCGGAAACGGCAGGCACCGGACCGTCCTCGACGCGATCTTGGCCAAGATGTGCGCCCCACATTGGACCGCCTTCAGGCGCAACTCCTGGTGGCCCTTGCCCGCTTCGACCAAAGCGCCTCGATCAACTGCCCCGGGTATCTGGCCGACGCACTTCAGCGACGCACCCACGAAGCCACGCGACACCTCGCACTCATCCGCGCCACCGGCCAACTGTGCAAAAACACCTGAGCACCCTATGCTCCATAATGGTGCATGACTAGGCCGAGCGCCTCGGCAGGCATCCCAGTTTGGGTCGTAAGAATCGTTTAACCAAGACTTTGTGTGCCGAATTTGCGCGCATACGCGACTTTATCCGGAAATTCCGCTTCTTTTCGGAGCCTTGGTTTGGATCTTGCATTTTCAATGCATCCTGCACGTCATCCGTGCGCGCCCCAGGTCTGGCCGGGGCGCCAAAAGAGTGCCTACAGAGGTCAACGACGCCTTATGACCATCAGCGATGCACAGCACCGTCTGCTTCTGGACAACCTGACCACGGCTACGCTCCTGCTCAATGCCGAACTGCGCCTGGAGTACATGAACCCCGCTGCGGAAATGCTTCTGGCCGTCAGTGGCCAGCGCAGCCATGGCCAGTTCATCAGCGAGCTGTTCACCGAATCGGCCGAGGCACTCAACTCGCTGCGCCAGGCGGTGGAGCAGGCGCACCCGTTCACCAAGCGCGAAGCCCAGCTGACCTCGCTGACCGGCCAGAGCATCACCGTCGACTACGCCGTCACGCCCATCCTGCACCAGGGCCAGACCCTGCTGCTGCTGGAAGTGCACCCGCGTGACCGCCTGCTGCGCATCACCAAGGAGGAGGCCCAGCTGAGCAAGCAGGAGACCACCAAGATGCTGGTGCGCGGCCTTGCCCACGAAATCAAGAACCCCCTCGGCGGTATTCGCGGCGCGGCGCAGTTGCTGGCCCGCGAGCTGCCCGAGGATGGCTTGCGCGACTACACAAATGTGATCATCGAAGAGGCCGACCGCCTGCGTAATCTGGTCGACCGCATGCTCGGCTCGAACAAGCTGCCGTCGTTATCCATGACCAACATCCACGAAGTGCTTGAGCGGGTGTGCAGTCTGGTCGAGGCGGAGAGCCAGGGCGGCATCACCCTGGTGCGCGATTACGACCCGAGCCTGCCGGACGTACTTATCGACCGTGAGCAGATGATCCAGGCCGTACTCAACATCGTGCGCAACGCCATGCAGGCCATCGCCGGGCAGAACGAACTGCGCCTGGGTCGTATCACCCTGCGCAGCCGCGCCGTGCGCCAGTTCACCATCGGCCATGTGCGCCACCGCCTGGTGGCGCGGATCGAGATCATCGACAACGGCCCCGGCATCCCCGCGGAACTGCAGGACACGCTCTTCTATCCCATGGTCAGCGGCCGCCCGGACGGCACCGGGCTGGGCCTGGCCATCACCCAGAACATCATCAGCCAGCACCAGGGCCTGATCGAATGTGAAAGCCACGCCGGCCACACCACGTTCTCGATCTACCTGCCCCTGGAACAAGGAGCCACCGCCCTATGAGCCGAAGTGAAACCGTCTGGATCGTCGATGATGATCGTTCCATCCGCTGGGTCCTGGAAAAGGCCCTGCAGCAGGAAGGCATGACCACCCAGAGCTTCGACAGCGCCGATGGTGTCATGGGCCGCCTGGCCCGCCAGCAACCGGACGTGATCATCTCGGATATCCGTATGCCCGGCGCCAGCGGTCTCGACCTGCTCGCCCAGATCCGCGAACAGCACCCTGGGCTGCCCGTGATCATCATGACTGCCCATTCCGACCTGGACAGCGCCGTGGCGTCGTATCAGGGCGGTGCTTTCGAGTACCTGCCCAAGCCGTTCGATGTCGACGAAGCGGTGTCGCTGGTCAAGCGTGCCAACCAGCACGCTCAGGAACAGCAGGCCCTTGAGGTGCCCCAGGCGCTGGCCCGCACCCCCGAGATCATCGGCGAGGCACCGGCGATGCAGGAGGTGTTCCGCGCCATCGGTCGCCTCAGCCATTCCAACATCACCGTACTGATCAATGGTGAGTCGGGGACCGGCAAAGAGCTGGTGGCCCATGCCCTGCATCGCCACAGCCCGCGTGCGGCATCGCCGTTCATTGCCCTGAACATGGCGGCGATCCCCAAGGACCTGATGGAGTCCGAACTGTTCGGCCACGAAAAGGGCGCCTTCACCGGCGCCGCCAACCTGCGTCGCGGGCGTTTCGAGCAGGCCGACGGCGGCACACTGTTCCTCGACGAGATCGGCGACATGCCCGCCGACACCCAGACCCGCCTGCTGCGAGTGCTGGCCGACGGCGAGTTCTACCGGGTCGGCGGCCATGTGCCGGTGAAGGTGGACGTGCGCATCATCGCCGCCACTCACCAAAACCTAGAATCCCTGGTGCAGGCCGGCAAGTTTCGTGAGGACCTGTTCCACCGCCTCAACGTGATCCGCATCCATATCCCGCGCCTGGCCGACCGGCGCGAGGACATCCCGGCGCTGGCCCGCCATTTCCTCGGCCGCGCCGCCCAGGAGTTGGCGGTGGAGCCCAAGCTGCTCAAGCCGGAGACCGAGGAATTCATCCGCAACCTGCCCTGGCCGGGCAACGTGCGCCAGCTGGAGAATACCTGCCGCTGGATCACCGTGATGGCCTCCAGCCGCGAAGTGCTGATCGGTGACCTGCCGCCGGAACTGCTCAACCTGCCCCAGGACGCCGCGCCGGTGACCAACTGGGAACAGGCCCTGCGCCAGTGGGCCGACCAGGCCCTTGCCCGCGGCCAGACCAACCTGCTGGATAGCGCCGTGCCCAGCTTCGAGCGGATCATGATCGAAACCGCGCTCAAGCACACCGCTGGGCGACGTCGCGATGCGGCGCTGTTGCTGGGCTGGGGACGCAATACCCTGACGCGCAAGATCAAGGAGCTGGGGATGAATATCGCCGGAGGGGATGAGGACGAGGCGGAAGAGCACTGAATCCAAACGTTGCAACGAATCGTGAGGCCAGCCCGCTCCCACGCCATTGATGTCGTGGGAACGGGCTGGCCCCACGAGCGGTGCATGCACCGATTACGTGCCCCTTGCACCGTGACGAGGCAAATAATCCACCAAGACCGCTGTAGATACCGGCTAACCCCTGTTTTTCCATACCGATAAAACTGGCACGACACCTGCATTAACCCAGACATCTCCAGTTTCGGGGACCCTGGTACAGGCAGGCCGGGATATCCCCTCTTTTATTCGTGCAGCCTGACCTGCACCCGCCAACGCCCCGCCTCCTGCGCGCCGGCCCATTCGCCGCGCAGGGGGCGCGCAGCGACGAGCGTCAACAGCAAGCCTTTCTCGCTCTTCTGCAAACGCCAGCCCACCGGCTTGTCCTGCAACATCAACTGGCCCCGCGCGGCGTTGCCCTCGGCCTGGAACACCACGGCCACGGTACCCTCGACATTCTCGCCATGCAGTTGCGGCTCTTCGTTGAACCACAGGTCCAGCCCGCCCTGGACCACCTCGACCTGCTCCAGCACCCGCTCCTCGGGCGCCGTCAGCCGGCCGATCATCAGGCCCACGAGCATGCCGAAGATCGCCAGCGAAAGCAGCACCCGCGGCCAGGCCTTCGAACGCGGGTCGGGTTCGGGGGTAGAATGCTCGTCATCTTCACGCTTGGAGCCGTGCATGTTTCACGTCATCCTTTTTCAACCAGAAATTCCGCCGAATACCGGCAACATCATCCGCCTGTGCGCCAACAGCGGCTGCGCCCTGCACCTGATCGAGCCCATCAGCTTCGAACTGGACGACAAGCGCTTGCGCCGGGCAGGGTTGGACTACCACGAGTATGCCACGCTACAGCGCCACCAAAGCCTGGCCGAATGCCTGGAAAGCCTGAATCAGCCTCGGCTGTTCGCGTTCACCACCAAAGGCTCGCACCCGTTTCATGAGGTCGAGTACCAGCCCGGTGACGCCTTCCTGTTCGGGCCTGAAAGTCGTGGCCTGCCGGCCGAGGTGCTGGACAGCCTGCCTGCCGAACAACGCCTGCGCCTGCCGATGCGGCCGGGGTGCCGGAGCTTGAACCTGTCCAATACCGTGGCGGTGACGGTGTACGAGGCGTGGCGCCAGCAGGGGTTTGCCGGAAGCTGATGCGCTTGCCGCTCGGGCCCGATCACCAGCAAGGCATGAAAAAGGCGACCACGAAGGTCGCCTTTTGCTTTACCGGCAGAAATTACTGCACGGTCGGCACTTCACCGGCTTCCTGCATGCGCTGCATCTCTTGCGCGTACAGGGCGTCGAAGTTGACCGGCGACAGCATCAGCGCCGGGAACGAACCACGGGTCACCAGGCTGTCCAGGGTCTCGCGGGCGTACGGGAACAGGATGTTCGGGCAGAACGCGCCGAGGGTGTGGCTCATCGAAGCGGCATCGAGGTTGGCGATCAGGAAGATGCCGGCCTGTTGCACTTCGGCGATGAACGCCACTTCGTCACCGTTCTTGACGGTCACCGACAGGGTCAGCACCACTTCGTGGAAGTCGCCTTCCAGGGCTTTCTGGCGGGTGTTCAGGTCCAGCGATACGCTCGGCTCCCACTGCTGGCGGAAGATCTGCGGGCTTTTCGGAGCCTCGAACGACAGATCGCGCACGTAGATGCGCTGCAGGGAGAATTGTGGTGCGGTTTCTTCAGCACCAGCGCCGTTGTTCTGTTGGTCAGTCATGGCAGATCCTTTTCCTAATGTTCTTGAATGCAGTGCGAATCAGGCCGCCAGCAGCGCGTCGAGCTTGCCCGCGCGCTCCAGGGCATAGAGGTCATCGCATCCACCGACGTGCGTGCTGCCGATCCAGATCTGCGGCACCGAGGTACGGCCGGCCTTCTGGCTCATTTCGGCGCGAACCTGGGGTTTACCGTCGACCTTGATCTCCTCGAACGCCACGCCCTTGCTCTCGAGCAGGTACTTGGCGCGCATGCAGTAGGGGCAGTAGTCGCTGGAATAGACGATGACGGGCTTCATATCACTTCACCAGGGGCAGGTTATCGGCTTTCCAGCTGGAAACGCCACCGCTGAGCTTGGCGGCGGTGTAACCAGCCTTGAGCAGTTCGCGGCACAGGGTACCGGACTGCTGGCCCATCGCGTCGACGACGATCAGGGTCTTGTCTTTGTGTTTTTCCAGCTCGGTCATGCGGCCGGCCACTTTGTCCTGCGGCATGCTCAGTGCACCGACGATATGCCCGGCCGAGTATTCCTTGGCAGTACGGATATCGATCACCACGGCCTTGTCGGCGTTGACCAGGGCGGTCAGCTGGCCGTTGCTCAGGCTCTGGCCGCCACGGCGGACTTCATTGACCAGCAGCAGGACCAGCAGGACGACGAAAATGGCCACCAGGATGAAGTGATCTGTCGCGAATTGAATCAGGTGAGCAACCATCAGGGGTGTTCCAGGCGATTGAAAATGGCGGCCAGTATACACAGCCCCCCATGACCGCCAAAGCCCACCGGGCTGGCGGCAAACACGCCTTCATGTTGCATGCCTGACCGCGCTGGTCGGGCAAAGGGAGGAATATTCGCCGTCGCTGGCGGATTTGCCCTAAAATGCGTGTCTTTATCATCTTTGAACAACCGTGAGTTTGATTGATGACGAGTACGCCTAAACCCCTGGTCCTGATCATCCTGGATGGCTTCGGTCACAGCGAAAGCCCCGAATACAACGCCATCTTCGCCGCCAACACGCCGGTCTACGACCGCCTGCGCGCCACCCAGCCGCATGGTCTGATCTCCGGCTCCGGCATGGACGTGGGGCTGCCCGACGGGCAGATGGGCAACTCGGAAGTCGGTCACATGAACCTCGGCGCCGGCCGCGTGGTGTACCAGGACTTCACCCGGGTGACCAAGGCCATCCGCGACGGCGACTTCTTCGAAAACCCGGTGCTCACCGGCGCAGTGGACAAGGCCGTGGGTGCCGGCAAGGCCGTGCACATCCTCGGCCTGCTCTCCGACGGTGGCGTGCACAGCCACCAGGACCACCTGGTGGCCATGGCCGAACTGGCCGCGCAACGTGGCGCCGAAAAGATCTACCTGCATGCCTTCCTTGACGGCCGCGACACGCCGCCGCGCAGCGCGCAATCGTCCATCGAGCTGCTCGACGCCACCTTCGCCAAGCTCGGCAAGGGCCGCATCGCCAGCCTGATCGGCCGCTACTATGCGATGGACCGCGACAACCGCTGGGACCGCGTCAGCGCCGCCTACAATCTGATCGTCGACAGCGCCGCCGAATTCACCGCAGCGACCGCCGTGGCCGGCCTTGAAGCCGCCTACGCCCGCGACGAGAGCGACGAGTTCGTCAAGGCCACGCGCATTGGCGAGGCGGTCAAGGTCGAAGACGGCGACGCCGTGATCTTCATGAACTTCCGTGCCGACCGCGCCCGCGAGCTGTCACGCGTGTTCGTCGAGCCCGATTTCAACGAATTCCCGCGCGCGCGCCTGCCCAAGCTGGCGGCCTACATCGGCCTGACCCAGTACTCGGCGAAGATCCCGGCCCCGGCGGCTTTCGCCCCGGCCAGCCTGAACAACGTGCTCGGCGAGTACCTGGCGAAGAACGGCAAGACCCAGCTGCGCATCGCCGAAACCGAGAAGTACGCCCATGTCACTTTCTTCTTCTCGGGCGGGCGCGAAGAGCCGTTCGAAGGCGAAGAACGCATCCTGATCCCGTCGCCGAAGGTCGCCACCTACGACCTGCAGCCGGAAATGAGCGCCCCTGAAGTCACCGATCGTATCGTCGAGGCCATCGAGCAGCAGCGTTATGACGTGATCGTGGTCAACTACGCCAACGGCGACATGGTCGGCCACACCGGCGTGTTCGATGCCGCGGTCAAGGCCGTGGAGGCGCTGGACGGTTGCGTCGGTCGCATCGTCGAGGCGCTGGACAAGGTCGGCGGCGAAGCGCTTATCACCGCCGACCACGGCAACGTCGAGCAGATGGAAGACGAATGCACCGGCCAGGCGCACACCGCCCATACCACCGAGCCGGTGCCGTTCATCTATGTCGGCAAGCGTCACGTGAAGGTCCGTGACGGCGGTGTACTGGCAGACGTGGCGCCGACCATGCTCGAGCTGCTGGGGCTGGAAAAACCGGCGGAGATGACCGGCACCTCGATCCTGATCGACGCCTGATCGATGTAGCGGGGCTGCCTTGCGGCCCCCAAAACAGTTGAATTCCAGACCAACGCCCCGCCGCACACGCCGCTGGGCGTTTTTTTTGCACGGCTGCGCGGGCATACTAGGCCAGTCTCCATCCCTGGTACGCCCAACCCCATGCTCCGCGCCCTGTTCCTACTCGCCCTGTCATGCCTGCTTGCTCCGGCCTTCGCTGCCGATGAGCGCGCGCAGACCCAACAACAGCTGGACGCCACCCGCCAGGACATCGCCGAGCTGAAAAAGATGCTGGGCAAGCTCCAAGAGGAAAAGTCCGGCGTGCAGAAAGACCTCAAGGCCACCGAGACCGATATCGGCAACCTCGAGAAACAGGTGGAGGCTCTGCAGCAAGAACTAAAAAAGACCGAGGGCGAGCTGGAGCGCCTTGACCACGAGAAAAAAAAACTCCAGAGCGCCCGCGTTGAACAGCAACGCCTGATTGCCATCCAGGCCCGTTCGGCCTACCAGAACAACGGTCGCGAGGAATACCTCAAGCTGCTGCTGAACCAGCAGAATCCCGAGAAGTTCGCCCGTACCCTCACCTATTACGACTATCTCAGCAAAGCGCGCATGGACCAGTTGCGCACCTTCAACGAGACCTTGCGCCAGTTGGCCAACGTCGAGCAGGACATCGCCGGCCACCAGCAGCAGTTGCTGGCACAACGTGCCGAGCTCGACACTCAGCGTCTGGCCCTTGTCGCCGAACGCGACAAGCGCCAACAGGTGCTGGCCAAGCTCAGCAACGACATGAAGGAGCGCGACCAGAAACTTCAGAGCCGCGAGCAGGACCAGGCCGACCTGAGCAAGGTGCTCAAGACCATTGAGGAAACCCTCGCCCGCCAGGCACGCGAGGCCGAAGAGGCACGTCAGCGGGCACTGCTGGCCAAACAGGAAGAAGAGAAACGCCGTAAGGCGCAGGCTTTGGCCGCCGCGCGCCGCAGCCAGGAACCCGAGGAAGCCCCAAAGAAGGCCCGGACTACCTTGGGCCCGGTGGTTTCCAGCGACACGGCCAGCTATGGCGGCGCATTTTCTTCGGCACGGGGAAAACTTCCATGGCCGGTCAATGGTCGATTGCTGGCACGCTTCGGTGACACCCGCGGCGGTGATGCGCGGGCCAAGTGGGACGGGGTGATGATCAGCGCCAGTGCGGGCACCCAGGTACGCGCCGTGCATGGCGGGCGGGTGGTGTTCGCCGACTGGTTGCGCGGCGCTGGACTTCTGGTCATTCTCGACCATGGCAATGGCTACCTGAGCCTGTACGGCCACAACCAGAGCCTGCTCAAGAGCGCCGGCGACATCGTCAAGGCCGGCGAGGCCATTTCCACGGTCGGCGACAGTGGTGGCCAGGACAGCGCCGGCCTGTACTTCGCGATTCGCCAGCAGGGCCAGCCCACCGACCCCGCGCAATGGTGCCGAGGTTAGTTAGTGCTACTTTTACGGCGCCATCCACGAAACGGCGGCGCCGATGCTCCCGCTGGGAGCACCAACAGGATCAGGAGTTCGTTCGACATGCTGCACTCGCCTCGTCTCACCCAGCTGGCCCTGACCATCGCCC
Organism: Pseudomonas sp. PONIH3; assembly: GCF_002934345.1. NCBI lineage: Bacteria > Pseudomonadati > Pseudomonadota > Gammaproteobacteria > Pseudomonadales > Pseudomonadaceae > Pseudomonas > Pseudomonas sp. PONIH3. The sequence goes on along the minus strand of NZ_CP026386.1, from coordinate 4,256,857 downwards.
TGGTCATCGGCGCGCCGTTGGCCATTGCCGCCGAACCGGCCAAGCCAGGGGCCAAGCAGGCCGCGGTGCCGGCCACCGAGGTGACCGCCAAGGCACCCTTGCCGCTGGAGGAGCTGCGTACTTTCGCCGAGGTCATGGACCGCATCAAGGCGGCTTATGTGGAACCGGTCGACGACAAGACCCTGCTGGAAAACGCCATCAAGGGCATGCTCAGCAACCTCGACCCACACTCGGCCTACCTCGGCCCCGAAGACTTCCAGGAGCTGCAGGAAAGCACCAGCGGTGAGTTCGGCGGACTGGGCATAGAGGTCGGCATGGAGGACGGCTTCGTCAAGGTTGTCTCGCCCATCGACGACACACCGGCCTCCCGCGCCGGCATCGAGGCCGGCGACCTGATCGTCAAGATCAACGGCGCGCCGACCCGTGGCCAGACCATGACCGAGGCCGTGGACAAGATGCGCGGCAAGATCGGCGAGAAGATCACCCTCACCCTGGTGCGCGACGGCGGCACGCCGTTCGACGTGACGCTGGCCCGGGCGGTGATCCAGGTCAAGAGCGTCAAGAGCCAGTTGCTGGAGAACGACTACGGCTACATCCGCATCACCCAGTTCCAGGTCAAGACCGGCGACGAGGTGGGCAAGGCCCTGGCCAAGCTGCGCAAGGACAACGGCAAGAAGCTGCGCGGCGTGGTCCTCGACCTGCGCAACAACCCCGGCGGCGTGCTGCAGTCGGCGGTCGAAGTGGCCGACCACTTCCTCACCAAAGGCCTGATCGTCTACACCAAGGGCCGCATCGCCAATTCCGAACTGCGCTACTCCGCCGACCCGGCCGATGCCAGCGAAGGCGTGCCACTGGTGGTATTGATCAACGGCGGCAGCGCCTCGGCCTCGGAGATCGTCGCCGGCGCCCTGCAGGACCAGAAGCGCGCCGTACTGATGGGCACCGACAGTTTCGGCAAGGGCTCGGTGCAGACCGTACTGCCGTTGGCCAACGACCGTGCGCTGAAGCTCACCACCGCTCTGTACTTTACCCCCAATGGCCGCTCGATCCAGGCCCAGGGCATCGTCCCGGACATCGAAGTGCGCCCGGCCAAGCTGACCGCCGAAGCCGACAACGACAACTTCAAGGAAGCCGACCTGCAGGGTCACCTGGGCAACGGCAACGGCGGCGCCGACCGACCGACCGGCAGTACCAAGCGCAAGGATCGCCCACAGGACAACGACTTCCAGCTCAGCCAGGCCCTCAGCCTGCTCAAGGGCCTGAACATCACCAAGGGTGACTGATACCCGCCATGCGTTATCTGCTGTCCCTGCTGTTCTGCCTGCTGGCCGGCGTTGCACAAGCGGCCCCGGCCAAGGCCTACATGAGCATCATCATCGACGACCTGGGCCAGAGCAGCGAACGCGACAGCCGTACGCTCGCCCTGCCCGGCCCGGTGACCATGGCGATCATGCCCGACACCCCGCACGCCACCGACTTCGCCCACCAGGCCCACAAGGCTGGGCGCACGGTGATCCTGCACATGCCCATGGACCCTGCCACCGGGCCCTACGCCTGGCACCCAGGCATCGCCCTCGACGAACTGGCCCGGCGCCTGGATGCCGCCCTGGTCAAGGTGCCCTACGCCGCCGGCATCAACAACCACATGGGCAGCCGCATGACCGCCCAGCGCGAGCCCATGACGTGGTTGATGGGTGAACTGCAACGCCGCCATCTGTTCTTCGTCGACAGCCGCACCAGTGCGGCGACGGTGGCGGCGGCAGAGGCCCAGGCGCTAGGGTTGGCGCATCTCTCGCGGGATGTTTTTCTTGACGACGTACGAACGAACGAGGCCATTGCCGGGCAACTGCGTCTTGGTATCGAGGTGGCCCGCAAGCAGGGTTCGGCGGTACTGATTGGGCACCCATATCCGCAGACACTGAGCGTCCTGGCGCAAGAGATTCCCCGGCTCAAGAGCCAGGGGATCGAGTTGATCAGCCTGCGACAGATGATCGCCGAACGCGGTAACCAGGCCATGCCCGCCCACGGCAGGCAAGGCCGCTACACGAATGCGAGCCCTCTCAGAAAACAATGATCCCCTGTGCCTCGGGAGAACCTCCTGGAGGCAGCCACCCACTGACAACGAAAACAAAAAGGGCCCGGCTCTCACGAACCGGGCCCTTGCCTGATATCAGCCGATATCAGCTGTACACACGTCCCAGCAACTGGCGGTGGCTTTCGAACTGATCAAGCACATCACGCACGATCTGCTCGCGGGTGAAGCCCATCAGGTCGTACTCCTGGCTGCCGTCGTGCAGGTACACCTCGGCGCGGTAGAAGCGCTGCTGCACTTCCGGCTCGCCCTCGACCGGCGCCTCGCTCGGCGCGGCCAGGTAGCCATCCAGGCTGGCCTCGTAGACGAAGGGGTTGCCCTCTTCCATCATCACACGCAGGCCCATCATGTTGCGCGACTGGCCTACCCGGGTCTCGACCTCGAAGCCCAGGGTACGCAGCTGCTCGGCGGCTTCTTTCAGCGCCGGGCTGACCTGTTTGTCCATGAACCGCTGCACCACGGCCTGGGTCGGCTGCAGGTCCAGCTGGCTGAGACGCTCGCTGAAACCGCGGCGACCACGGGCGGCCAGTTCGGCGCGCTCGCTCTCGACCGCGACGTCCTGCTTCATCGCCTTCATCAGGCCGAACATGAACAGCACCAGGACCACCGAGAACGGCAGGCCGGCCAGTACCACCATGGTCTGCATGGCTTCGAAGTTACCGGCGAACAGCAGGCCGATGGTGACCAGGGTGATGACCACCGACCAGAACACCACCATCCAGTGCGGGGCGTCTTCGTCGACCTTGCCGCCTTTGCACGACAGGTTGGCCATCATCACCGCGCCGGAGTCGGCGGGGGTGAGGAACAGCACGAAGCCGACGAACACTGCCAGGCCGATGACGATCTTGGCGGCCGGGAAGAATTCCAGCAGCTGGTAGATAGACATCGATGGCTGTTCGAGCGCGGTCTTGCCCAGTTCCACCGCGCCTTGGTTGATCACCAGGTCCAGCGCGGTGTTGCCGAAGATCGACAGCCAGGCCAGGGTGAAGCCCAGCGGGATCAGCAGCACGCCGCTGACCAGCTGACGCACGGTCCGGCCCTTGGAGATACGGGCAATGAACATGCCGACGAACGGGCCCCAGGAGATCCACCAGGCCCAGTAGAACACGGTCCACAGGCCCAGCCAGCGCTCGGACTTGTCGTTGTCGCCTTCATACACATACAGGTCGAAGGTCTTCAGCACGACGCCGTTGAGGTAGTCACCGATGTTCTGCACGAAGCCGTTGAGCAGGTGCAGGGTATTGCCGGCCAGCAGCACGAAGATCAGCAGGCCGCTGAACAGCAGGATGTTCAGGTTGGACAGGCGGCGGATGCCATTCTCCACGCCCGACACCGCGGCCACGGTGGCTACGCCGGCCATGACCAGGATCACCACCAGCAGGTTGGTCTTGCTGTGGTCCATGCCGAACAGGTATTCCAGGCCCGAGGCCACCTGCATCGAGCCGATACCCAGGTTGGTCACGAGGCCCAGCAGGGTGACGAACATGCCGAAGATGTCCACGGCATGGCCGGCACCGCCCTTGACCCAACGCTCGCCGACCAGCGGATACAACGCCGAGCGCAGTGCCAATGGCTGGTTATGGCGGTAGGCGAAGTAACCCACGGCAAGGCCGACCAAGGCGTAGATCGCCCAGCCGTGCAGGCCCCAGTGCAGGAAAGTCAGTTGCAAGCCTTGGCGCGCGGCCTCGAGGCTGGCAGGCGTGCCTTCCGGCGGGTTGAAGTAGTGATCCAGCGGCTCGGAGGCACCGAAGTACAGCAGCGAGATACCGATACCAGAGGAGAACAGCATGCCGGCCCAGGCGCCGTAGCTGAAGTCCGGGGTGTCGTCCTTGCCGCCCAGCTTGAGCTTGCCGAAGTCGGAGAAGGCCAGGTAGACGACGAACAGTAGGTAACCACAGATGACCAGCATGTAGTACCAGCCAAAGGTGCGGGTCAGCCATTTCTGGGCGACGCCCAGCACCTGGCCGGCGGCTTCGGGTACAGCGATCAGCAAGGCAGTCAGAACGAGGATCATCAGCGCCGAGGTGTAGAACACCACGCGATTGACCCGTACCCGCTCGGCGGGGGGCTTTGTCAGGGAGGCAGAACTCATTGCACGAATGCTCCGGGCAGTGCGGCAGTGGAGGCTAAACAGTTATTTCCCACGCAATTGGTGCAATAGCCCTACTGCGTCAGGTGTTATAAAAGCACCCTGGAAACCGTGATCCCGAATAGAAACGTTGCAAAAAAATCAGACCGGTCGCCTGTGGCAAATCTTGCTCTCCCTGAGGAGGTGCGCGCATTCGCCACAGCCACCTGGCCCGCTCCAAAGGGCCGGCCGCGCAGCCCGTGACTGCTCGGCAAAATCTGTCTTTCGCATCGCTCATGCCCGGCAACGCCTTGTATTCCGGGGGTTACGCGATTTCCTGGGGTGTCGATTCGTGCTTCTGTGACCGTCCGAAAAACTGTCAATGGCACAAATTGTCGCAGAGCTTATTCTTTATTGATTGAACGTTCAATCAAAACAAAATAGACTGGTCTTCGCCGAGGTAGCCGCTTGTCGTCTGCCCGCAGGCCTGAGGAGAGAGCAAGATGCCCAAGGTCGGTATGCAACCCATCCGCCGCCAGCAGTTGATCGAAGCCACCTTGCAGGCGGTCGATCAGGTCGGACTGGGAGATGCCAGCATTGCGCTGATTGCCCGTTTGGCCGGTGTGTCGAACGGCATCATCAGTCACTACTTTCAGGACAAGAACGGCCTGATCGCAGCGACGATGCGCTACATCATGAACATGCTCAACGAGGGTGTGATCGCGCGTCGTCAGGCCCTCACGGACGACAGCCCGCGCGCCCACCTGAAGGTGATCATCGAAGGCAACTTCGATGCGAGCCAGGTGAATGGCCCGGCTATGAAAACCTGGCTGGCCTTCTGGGCCTCCAGCATGCACCAGCCGTCTTTGCACAGGTTGCAGCGGATCAACGACCACCGCCTGTATTCCAACCTGTGCTGCCAGTTCCGCCGCGCCCTGCCGCTCTACCATGCGCGCAAGGCTGCCCGCGGCCTGGCAGCGTTGATCGACGGCCTGTGGCTGCGTGGCGCCCTGTCGGGTGACGCATTCGACACCGAGCAGGCAATACGCATCGCTTACGAATACATGGATCTACAACTGGCTAAGCAGCAGACCCTGGGCACGAACGACCAGGCCGCTGAACAGCCGCGCGCAGCGACCAGCCAGCCGGCAGGAGCGTGACGCGGCAGCCAACCACACACTGCACTTGCGAGGACACTATGGCCCGTTTCGGAACGCAAAAACTCTACATCGATGGCGCTTACGTCGACGCCGGCAGCGATGCCACCTTCGAAGCCATCAACCCAGCTACCGGCGAAGTCCTCGCCCACGTGCAGCGCGCAACTCAAGCTGACGTCGAGAAGGCCGTCGAAAGCGCCGAGCGTGGCCAGAAAGTCTGGGCCGCCATGACCGCCATGCAGCGTTCGCGCATCCTGCGCCGCGCCGTCGACATCCTGCGCGAGCGCAACGACGAGCTGGCCATGCTGGAAACCCTGGACACCGGCAAGTCGTACTCCGAAACCCGCTACGTCGACATCGTCACCGGCGCCGACGTGCTGGAGTACTACGCAGGCCTGGTACCGGCCATCGAAGGTGAGCAGATCCCCCTGCGCGAATCGTCCTTCGTCTACACCCGCCGCGAGCCGCTGGGCGTGACCGTCGGTATCGGCGCCTGGAACTACCCGATCCAGATCGCCCTGTGGAAATCCGCCCCGGCCCTGGCCGCCGGCAACGCGATGATCTTCAAGCCGTCGGAAGTCACCTCGCTGACCACCCTGAAACTGGCCGAGATCTTCACCGAAGCCGGCCTGCCGAACGGCGTGTTCAACGTCCTGACCGGCAGCGGTCGCGAAGTCGGCACCTGGCTGACCGAGCACCCGCGCATCGAGAAAGTCTCCTTCACCGGTGGCACCACCACCGGCAAGAAAGTCATGGCCAGCGCCTCGAGCTCGTCGCTCAAGGAAGTCACCATGGAACTGGGCGGCAAGTCGCCGCTGATCATCTGCGACGACGCCGACCTGGACAAGGCCGCCGACATCGCCATGATGGCCAACTTCTACAGCTCCGGTCAGGTCTGCACCAACGGCACCCGCGTGTTCATCCCTGCCGCGATGAAAGCCGCCTTCGAAGCCAAGATCGCCGAGCGCGTCGCTCGTATCCGTGCCGGCAACCCGGAAGACGAGAACACCAACTTCGGCCCGCTGGTCAGCTTCCAGCACATGGAAAGCGTACTGTCCTACATCGCCAAGGGTAAAGAAGAAGGCGCCCGCGTCCTCTGCGGCGGTGAGCGCCTACTGAACGGCGACTTCGCCAAGGGCGCGTTCGTCGCCCCGACCGTGTTCACCGACTGCACCGACGACATGACCATCGTCAAGGAAGAGATCTTCGGCCCAGTGATGAGCATCCTCAGCTACGAGACCGAGGAAGAAGTCATCCGTCGCGCCAACGACACCGAATACGGCTTGGCCGCCGGTGTCTGCACCAACGACATCAGCCGCGCCCACCGCATCATCCACAAGCTCGAAGCCGGTATCTGCTGGATCAACGCCTGGGGCGAGTCGCCGGCCGAAATGCCGGTTGGCGGTTACAAGCAGTCGGGCGTCGGCCGTGAAAACGGTGTCAGCTCGCTGGCGCAATACACTCGCATCAAGTCGGTTCAGGTCGAGCTGGGCGGCTACAACTCGGTTTTCTAAACCTGGTCCCGCCACGCCCGCGCCCTTGAGCGCGGGCGTTTCCGCTCCCTGACAACTGCCAACGAGGGTACTTCAATGTCCCAAGAATTCGATTACATCATCGTCGGTGCCGGTTCGGCCGGTAACACCCTGGCCACCCGCCTGACCGAAGACGCCAGCGTCACCGTCCTTCTGCTCGAAGCCGGCGGCCCGGACTACCGCTTCGACTTCCGCACCCAGATGCCAGCCGCCCTGGCCTTCCCCCTGCAGGGCCGTCGCTACAACTGGGCCTACGAGACCGATCCGGAGCCGCACATGGACGGCCGCCGCATGGAATGTGGCCGCGGCAAGGGCCTGGGTGGCTCCTCGCTGATCAACGGCATGTGCTACATCCGCGGCAACGCCATGGACTTCGACGGCTGGGCTGAACTGCCGGGCCTCGAGGACTGGACCTACCTGGACTGCCTGCCGTACTTCCGTAAAGCCGAAACCCGCGACATCGGCCCGAACGACTACCACGGCGGCGAAGGCCCGGTCAGCGTGGCCACGCCGAAAGCCGGCAACAACCCGCTGTTCCACGCCATGGTCGAAGCCGGCGTGCAGGCCGGCTACCCGCGCACCGAAGACCTCAACGGCTACCAGCAGGAAGGTTTCGGCCCGATGGACCGTTCGGTGACCAAGAACGGCCGTCGCTCCAGCACTGCCCGCGGCTACCTGGACCAGGCCAAGAAGCGTCCGAACCTGACCATCGTCACCCACGCCCTCAGCGACCGTGTATTGTTCGATGGCAAGCGCGCCATTGGCGTGACCTACCTGGTCGGTGACAGCGAAGAGCGCGTCGAAGCCCGCGCGCGCAAGGAAGTCATCGTATCCTCCGGCGCCATCGCCTCGCCGCAGCTGCTGCAGCGTTCCGGCGTCGGCCCGCGCGCGCTGCTGGAAAGCCTCGATATCCCGGTGGTCCACGACCTGCCGGGCGTCGGCGAGAACCTGCAGGACCACCTTGAACTTTACCTGCAGTACGCCTGCACCCAACCGGTGTCGCTGTATCCGTCGCTGCTGTGGTGGAACCAACCGGCCATCGGTGCAGAGTGGCTGTTCAATGGCACCGGCATCGGCGCCAGCAACCAGTTCGAGGCCGGCGGCTTCATCCGCACCCGTCCTGAATTCAAGTGGCCGAACATCCAGTACCATTTCCTGCCGGTAGCGATTAACTACAACGGCTCGAACGGTGTGAAAGAGCACGGCTTCCAGGCCCACATGGGCTCCATGCGCTCACCTGCCCGTGGTCGGATCCAGGCCAAGTCGAAAGACCCACGCCAGCACCCAAGCATCCTGTTCAACTACATGTCCACCGAGCAGGACTGGCAGGAATTCCGCGACGGCATCCGCCTGACCCGCGAAATCATGGCCCAGCCAGCGCTGGATCCGTACCGCGGCCGCGAGATCAGCCCGGGCGCGCACGTGCAGACCGATGAAGAGCTGGACAAATTCATCCGCGAGCACGCCGAAACCGCATTCCACCCGTCCTGCTCGTGCAAGATGGGCACCGACGAGATGGCGGTGGTCGACGGCGAGGGTCGCGTGCACGGCATGCAGGGCCTGCGAGTGGTCGACGCCTCGATCATGCCACTGATCATCACCGGCAACCTCAACGCGACCACGATCATGATCGCCGAGAAGATCTCGGACAAGATCCGTGGCCGCAAGCCGCTGCCGCGCAGCACCGCCAAGTACTACGTGGCGGGTGATGCACCGGTGAAGGGCAAGCCGATGCGTGAAGTGAAGCAGGCCTGACCTGCGCCGACTCAATCGCGGATAAATCCGCTCCTACAAACGCGTAGCACCTTGTAGGAGCGGATTCATCCGCGAAGGGCCAGCACTGACCACACAAGAAAAGGCACCTTTCGAGGTGCCTTTTCTACATCTGCAGAAACGCTTTACAGCCTGCCAATTCATCAGGTTAGAATCGATTGGCACGCGACCTGCTAGTTCACAGTTGCAAGTTCCTTTCCCGCTGTCCCGGAGTACCTGCCTTTGGATGCAAGCACCATCAACAGCCTGTTCCTGATCGGCGCATTGCTGGTGGGCGCAAGTATCCTGGTCAGCTCGCTGTCCTCGCGCCTGGGCATCCCCATCCTGGTCATCATCCTCGCCGTCGGCATGGTCGCGGGCGTGGACGGTGGCGGCATCATCTTCAACAATTACCCGACCGCCTACCTGGTGGGCAACCTGGCGCTTGCGGTCATCCTGCTCGACGGCGGCCTGCGCACCCGGGTGGCGAGCTTCCGCGTGGCGCTGTGGCCGGCGCTGTCGCTGGCCACGGTGGGCGTGTTGATCACCACCGGGCTGACCGGCATGGTCGCCGCCTGGCTGTTCGACCTGAGCCTGATCCAAGGCCTGCTGATCGGCGCCATCGTCGGCTCCACCGACGCCGCGGCGGTGTTCTCGCTGCTGGGCGGCAAGGGGCTTAACGAACGGGTCACCGCCACCCTGGAAATCGAATCGGGCAGCAACGACCCGATGGCGGTGTTCCTCACCGTGACCCTGATCGACATGATCGCCAGCGGCCAGGCCGGCCTGCACTGGAGCCTGCTCACCCACCTGCTGCGCGAGTTCGGCATTGGCGGCCTGATGGGCCTGGGCGGCGGCTGGCTGATGCTGCAACTGGTCAATCGTATCAACCTGGCCGGCGGCCTGTACCCGATCCTGGTGGTGGCCGGCGGCCTGGTGGTGTTCTCCCTGACCAACGCCCTGCACGGCAGCGGTTTCCTCGCCGTATACCTGTGCGGGCTGGTGCTGGGCAACCGGCCGATCCGCAGCCGTCACGGTATCCTGCACATGCTCGACGGCATGGCCTGGCTGGCGCAGATCGGCATGTTCCTGGTGCTCGGCCTGCTGGTCACGCCCCACGACCTGCTGCCCATCGCCCTGCCCGCCCTGGGCCTGGCACTGTGGATGATCCTGGTGGCCCGGCCGCTGTCGGTGGTCGCCGCCTTGCTGCCGTTCAAGGCCTTCCATGGTCGCGAGAAAGGTTTCATCAGCTGGGTCGGCCTGCGCGGCGCGGTGCCAATCATCCTGGCGGTGTTCCCGCTGATGGCCGGCCTGCCCCAGGCCCAGCTGTTCTTCAACCTGGCGTTCTTCATCGTGCTGGTGTCGCTGTTGGTACAAGGCACCAGCCTGCCGTGGATGGCCAAGCTGCTGAAGGTCACGGTCCCGCCGGACCCGGCACCGATTTCCCGCTCCGCGCTCGAAGTGCACGTCACCAGCGAATGGGAGCTGTTCGTCTACCGTCTGGGCGCCGAAAAATGGTGCATCGGCGCCGCCCTGCGCGAGCTAAAGATGCCCGAGGGCACGCGGATCGCCGCCTTGTTCCGTGGCGAACAGCTGCTGCACCCGTCGGGCAGCACCGTGCTGGAGGTCGGCGACATGCTTTGCGTGATCGGCCACGAACATAACCTGCCGGCGCTGGGCAAGCTGTTCAGCCAAGCACCGCAACGCGGCCTGGACCTGCGGTTCTTCGGCGACTTCGTACTCGAAGGCGATGCCGAGCTGGGCGCGGTGGCTGCACTTTATGGCCTGAAACTCGATGGCCTGGACGCGAAGATGCCGCTGGCTCAGTTCATCCGACAAAAGGTCGGAGGCGCTCCAGTAGTAGGCGACCAGATCGAATGGCACGGCACGATCTGGACCGTCGCGGTCATGGACGGGAACAAGATCCAGAAAGTGGGCGTCAGATTCCCCGAAGGTACCCGCCCCGGCCCCGGGCTGTTCCTCTAAACTCCGATTTGCCGCGTAACACAAGAACTCTGCCTATGTCCCTGCGTGACCATTGCCGGGCAGCCCTGCTGGGGCTGTGCCTGACCCTCTCGTTCGCCGCCGCTGCGGTGGAAATCCCGACCACTCCGGGCATCCAGAGCAGCCTCAGCAAGATCGCCGAGCGCAAACTGCCGGAGACCGAGCAGAAAGCCGTGCAACAGGTGCTGGAGCAGACCCTGGCGCTGCTCAACGCCCGCGACGACAGCGAAAAGAAGCTCGAAGCGCTCAAGCAGCAGTTGGCCAACGCGCCCCAGGAGATCCGCGACAGCCAACGCGAGCTGATCAAGCTCAAGGCTAGTGCCACCCTGCCGGTGGCGCAGCGCTACGCCAACCTGACGGTACCGCAGCTGGAGCAGATGCTCAGCGAACGCAGTACCCAACAGGGCGACCTGCAAAAGGGGCTCTCCGAAGCCAACAGCCTGATCATCAATTCGCAGACCCGCCCTGAACGCGCCCAGGCTGAGATCAGCAGCAACCAGATGCGCGCCCAGCAGATCAACAACAGCCTCAAGAGCGGCAAGGACAATGGGAAATCGCTTAACGCCGACCAGCGCAACCAGCTCAATGCCGAGCTGGCGTCGCTCAACGCCCTGACCTTGCTGCGCCGCCAGGAGCTGGCGAGCAATAGCGTGCTGCAGGACTTGGGCAACGCCCGCCACGACCTGCTGATCGAACGCGCCACCCGCCTGGAACAGGAAATCCAGGACCTGCAGACGCTGATAAACGAGAAGCGCCTGGCCCAGTCGCAACAGACCGTCACCCGCCAGTCGATCGAAGCGCAGAAGGCCGGCGGCAGCAACCTGCTGGCCACAGAGAGCACGGCCAACCTGCAGCTGTCCGACTACTTGCTGCGCAGCACCGACCGCCTCAACGAGGTCACCCAGCAGAACCTGCGCACCAAGCAGCAACTCGACAGCCTCACCCAGGCGGACCAGGCCCTGGACGAGCAGATCAACGTGCTCAAGGGCAGCCTGCTGCTGTCAAAGATCCTCTACAAGCAGAAACAAGCTCTGCCGCACCTGAAGGTCGACCGCGACCTGGCGGACCAGATCGCCGATATCCGCCTTTACCAGTTCGAGGTCAACCAGCAACGCGAGCAGATGAGCAGCCCATCCAACTATGTGGACAAGCTGCTGGCCAACCAGCCTGAGGAGGACGTGACCCCACAGTTGCGCAAGGCGCTGCTGGAGGTGGCGATCACTCGAGGCGATCTGCTCGAACGGCTGAACCGTGAGCTCTCGGCCCTGCTCAACGAGTGCATCACCCTGCAGCTGAACCAGAAACAGCTGCTGAGCACCGCCCAGAACCTGCGCACTACACTGGAAGAGCAGATGTTCTGGATCCCCAGCAACAAGCCGCTGGACTGGCAGTGGCTGCGCGAAGTGCCCGAACGTCTGACCTACCAGGTGGCCAGCCTGCCATGGGGCGCCGGCATCAAGGAGCTGGGCGACGGTCTGGTGCAACAGCCGCTACTGTTCCTGCCACTGATCCTGGTGATCGGCGCCCTGCTGTGGCGGCGCAAGGCGCTATACCGGCGCCTGGGCAAGGTCCATCAGGATATTGGCCACTTCAAGCGCGACAGCCAGTGGCATACGCCCCAGGCAATCCTGATCAACATCCTGCTTGCACTGCCGGTGGCCCTGGCCTTGACCCTGGGCAGCTATGCCTTGCAGATCGATGCCCGTGGTCAGAACGCCAATCTCGGCGCCGCCCTCTGGCAGATCGCCCAGGCCTGGCTGGTGTTCTACACCGCCTACCGCATCCTTGCCCCGGGCGGGGTTGCCGAGATCCATTTCCGCTGGCACAAACCCCAGGTCGAGTTTCTGCGCGGCTGGGTGCGCCGGCTCGGTACCGTGGTGCTGGCATTGGTCGGCGTGGTGGCGGTGGCCGAGCATCAGCCGTCGGCCCTGGCCGACGACGTGTTGGGCATTGGCGTGGTGCTGACCTGCTATGCGCTGATGGCCTGGCTGCTCAGCCGCCTGCTGCTGAGCAGCCCGGCGCACCAGAATACCTCGTTATTCCGCAAGGCGGTCGGGGTGGCCTTCACCGCCCTGCCCATCGCCCTGTTCGTGGCGGTGTGCTTCGGCTACTACTACACCGCCCTCAAGCTCACCGACAGGCTGATCTACACCCTCTACCTGCTGCTGTTCTGGCTGGTGATCGAGGCCGCGTTCGTGCGCGGCCTGTCGGTCGCGGCGCGGCGCCTGGCCTACCAGCGTGCCCTGAGCAAACGCCAGGCCGCCAAGGAAGGCCTGGATGGCGAGGTGGTGGTGGAGGAACCGACCCTGGACATCGAGCAGGTCAACCAGCAGTCGCTACGCCTGATCCGCCTGGCCCTGCTCGGCGGCTTCATCGGCGGTTTGTACTGGGTGTGGGCGGACCTGATCACAGTATTCGCCTACCTCAACAACATCACCCTGTACGAATACAGCAGCGGCACCGGCGCAGCTGCCAGCATGGTACCGATCAGCCTCGGCGACCTGCTCGGCGCCATGGTCATCGCCGGCATCGCCGTGGCCCTGGCCAGCAACCTGCCCGGCCTGCTCGAAGTGCTGGTGCTGTCGCGCCTGAACCTGGCCCAGGGCAGCGCCTACGCCATTACCACGCTGCTGTCCTATGTGATCGCCGGGGTCGGTATCGTCAGCACCCTGGCCACCCTCGGGGTCAGCTGGGACAAGCTGCAATGGCTGGTGGCGGCCCTGTCACTGGGCCTGGGCTTCGGCATGCAGGAGATATTCGCCAACTTCATCTCCGGCATCATGATCCTGTTCGAACGCCCGGTACGCATCGGCGACACCATCACCATCGGCAACCTGTCCGGCACGGTGAGCAGGATCCGCATCCGCGCCACCACCATCACCGATTTCGACCGCAAGGACATCATCGTCCCAAACAAGACCTTCATCACCGGCCAGCTGATCAACTGGTCGCTGACCGACACGGTCACCCGGGTGACGTTGAAGCTGGGCATAGACTACGGCTCGGACCTTGACCTGGTGCGCGACCTGCTGCTCAAGGGCGCCCACGAGAACCCACGGGTGCTCAAGGATCCGGAACCGCTGGTGTACTTCCTCAACTTCGGCGAAAGCTCGCTGGACCACGAGCTGCGCATGCACGTGCGCGACCTCGGCGACCGCAACCCGACGCTGGACGAGCTCAACCGCTATATCAACCGTGAGTTCAAGGCGCACAACATCAAGATCTCGGTGCGCCAGGTGGAGGTGTTCCTCATGGACCCGAAGAACGGCAAGCAGCAGTTGATCCCGATCGACAGCAAACCGGACAGCACGCCGCCGAGCTGAGTGGACGCCAGGGGGCATGCGCCCTGACAATGTCCTACCGCCTCGCGGGGCAAGCCTGCTCCCACGCAGCTGTGTGGGAGCAGGCTTGCCCCGCGATCATTCCAATCGCGGAGCCGGCCTGTGAAAACCCTTGACCACCTGACCTTCGACAACCGCTTCGCCCAACTCGGCGATGCCTTCTCCACCCAGGTCCTGCCCGACCCGATCGCCGCCCCCCGCCTGGTCGTTGCCAGCGATTCGGCAATGGCCCTGCTCGACCTCGACCCGGCCCAGGCCGAACTGCCAGTGTTCGCCGAGCTGTTCAGCGGCCACAAGCTCTGGGAGGAGGCCGACCCGCGTGCGATGGTCTACTCCGGCCACCAGTTCGGCTCCTACAACCCGCGCCTGGGCGATGGCCGCGGCCTGCTGCTGGGCGAGATCCTCAACGAGGCCGGCGAACACTGGGACCTGCACCTAAAGGGCGCCGGCCAGACGCCTTACTCACGCATGGGTGATGGCCGGGCCGTGCTGCGCTCGTCGATTCGCGAGTTCCTTGCCTCCGAGGCCCTGAGCGCGCTGGGCATCCCCAGCAGCCGGGCACTGTGCGTGATCGGCTCGAGCACCACGGTGTGGCGGGAAACCCGCGAAAGCGCCGCGATGCTGCTGCGCCTGGCCCATAGCCATGTGCGCTTCGGCCATTTCGAGTACTTCTACTACACGAAACAGCCAGAACAGCAGCGCGTGCTCATCGACCATGTGCTGCACCAGCACTATCCCGAATGCCGCGACGCCGCACAGCCTTACCTGGCCATGTTTCGCACCATCGTCGAACGCAATGCCGAGCTGATCGCTCGCTGGCAGGCCTACGGCTTCTGTCATGGGGTGATGAATACCGACAACATGTCGATCCTCGGCATCACCTTCGACTTCGGCCCCTACGCCTTCCTCGACGACTTTGACGCCAACTTCATCTGCAACCACTCCGACGACCGCGGCCGCTACAGCTACGCCAACCAGGTGCCAATCGCCCACTGGAACCTCAGCGCCCTGGCCCAGGCCCTGACCACGGTGATCGAGGTCGAGCCACTGAAGGAGATGCTGGCGCTGTTCCTGCCGCTGTACCAGGCCCACTATCTGGACCTGATGCGCCGCCGCCTGGGCCTGACCACCGCCGAGGACGACGACATGGCCCTGGTCGAACGCCTGCTGCAACGCATGCAGAGCGGCGGCGTGGACTACACGCTGTTCTTCCGCCGCCTGGGCGAGCAACCGGTGGCCGGCGCCCTGCAAGTGGTGCGCGACGATTTCGTCGACCTGGCCGGTTTCGATGCCTGGGGTGCGGACTACCTGGCACGCTGCGAGCGTGAGCCGGGTAATGCCGAAGGTCGCCGTGAGCGGATGCATGCGGTCAACCCTCTGTACATACTGCGCAATTATCTGGCGCAGAAGGCTATCGAAGCAGCAGAAGCCGGTGACTACAGTGAAGTGCGTCGGCTGCATCAGGTGCTGAGCAAACCGTTCGAGGAACAACCCGGGATGCAAGCGTATGCCGAGCGACCGCCGGAATGGGGCAAGCACCTGGAGATCAGCTGTTCGTCCTGAACGACGCCCTTTTGTGGGGCCCGCTCCCACAGTGCCCCTTGAATGCCCATTGGAGTTGAACATGCCTGATCCACTGCTAATCCCCTGCCCACACTGCAACGGCCTCAACCGCATCCCCGCCGAGCGCCTGGGCGACACGCCGAAATGTGGCCGCTGCAAACAGAACGTGCTGCTGAGCAGCTCGTTCGAGCTGACCGAAGGCAACTATGCCGCCCAGATCAAAGGTGATCTGCCGCTGCTGCTGGATGTCTGGGCCGACTGGTGCGGCCCGTGCAAGAGCTTCGCCCCGACCTTCGAACAAGCCGCTCGGCAGCTCTCGGGCCGCTGCCGCCTGGCCAAGCTCGACAGCGAGACCAACCGCAACCTGGCCGGGCAACTGGGCATCCGCTCAATCCCGAGCCTGATCCTGTTCAGGAACGGCCGCGAAGTGACCCGCCAGGCCGGCGCGTTTCCACTTCAGTCGTTGCTGGAGTGGCTGCGCGGGCAAGGGGTCTAGTGTCCTGTCTCGGAAATAAGCTGTTCACTTTTGACGGCGTCTTGGGCGCCCGGCCCGCGTTGCCACTCCTCGCCATAGCCTCGCTATGACTCGTCGCGGCGCCTTGGCCGAACACCCAAGCCACCTGCCAAAAGAGAACGTATTTCCGAGACAGGACACGAGAGAGAGGTTTACTAAGCTCCCGCGAGAAGTGACTCGTAGGGGATCCTCAAGCCATCGTGAAGGCGTTTGATCATCGAAAGACTCAAACCACGCTTGCCATTCAACACTTCGGAAACGCGTCCACTAGGGCCGATGTATCGCTCAAGGTCACGTGCTGTAAGCCCCTGCTGATCCATGCAGAACTTGATGGCCTCAATAGGGTTGGCGGCTTGAATGGGATAGTGCTTGTTCTCATAGACTTCGATCAATGTAACAAGCACTTCCATTTCATCGGCCTCAGGCGTGCCGGGCTCGGCCTGGAAAATGACTTCTAACCGCTTGAACGCGGCGTGCAGGTCATCATCACTGCGGATAGGCTTAATATTCATTGATCGTCTCCACGTCGATCTCGTCATAACGCTTGTGCGTACCGACGAATTTGACCCAGGCAATGCCGGACCGGTACTGCATTTCCACTACGAGGCGGTACTTGTTGCCTCCGATGTTGAAGACCACGCGGTTGTTGGCACAGACACTGGCATTACCAATCTGGTCTTTCACGTCCTGAGGCGAAGACCAGACGGCCTTGAGCACCAAGTCATGCCAACTCTCCAGTGGTGCCTTGGCGTCCTCATGCCCTGGCATCTCCCAGAACCTGACCAGCGTTCGCTATGCAATTATCCGCATCCCGGCGCAATCTCCCGTTTTGGGAGATAGTAGTGATGAACTGCGTGAGCCACAAGCGCAGTCCGTCCGATCTAGGCGCTACGCTCCAGCAAATCATGCAGCTCGACGAACTGCTGAGTCAGCTTGTGCCGTGGCTCCAGGTGGATCAGCGGCAGGCTGGCGTGGTGGGACTCACGCATCTTCACCGAACTGCCGAGGTAAACCGGTAGCACCGGCAGGCCTTCGGCCAGCAGTTCGTCGAGCATCTGCTGGGGCAGGCTGGCGCGAGACTGAAATTGGTTGACCACGATGCCCTCGACCATCAGGTCGTCGTTGTGGTCTTCCTTGAGCTCATCGATCTCGGCCAGCAGGCCATACAGGGCCTGGCGCGAGAAGCTGTCGCAATCGAAGGGGATCAGCACGCGATCGGCCGCGATCAATGCGGAAACCGCGTAAAAATTGAGTGCTGGAGGGGTATCGATATAGATCCGCTCGTAGTCCTCGTCCAGCTCGTCCAGCAGTTTGCGCAGCTTGTTGATCTTGTGCTTGGCCTCGAGCTTGGGCTGCAGGTCGGCCAGCTCGGGGGTGGCGGTCACCACGTGGAGGTTGTCAAAAGGGGTTTCGTAGATATCGACCTTGTTCTTCTTGGCGAACGGTCCGCTGGACAGTGACTGCTTGAAAAAGTCGGCGATGCCCATGGGGATATCGTCGCCAGTCAGGCCGGTGAGGTACTGGGTCGAGTTGGCCTGGGCATCCAGGTCGATCAGCAAGGTCCGATAGCCTTCACTGGCACTGACCGCCGCAAGATTGCAGGCAATGCTCGACTTGCCCACGCCACCTTTCTGATTGAACACCACGCGCCGCATGTCAGACCTCCGTGTATCAACGAATGCCCGAGTATGTGGCCAGCGCGGCGGTTTAGCCAGCACCTTCGGGCTGCTCCAGCCCGGCCAGCAACGCGACGAAGGCATTGGCCATGGCCGAGCCAGACGCTTCGCGGCGCACCAGCCACACGGCGGTCATGGCCTGCTCGTCGAGCAGTGTGCGATACACCACTCCCTCGATGCGCATGCGCTGGAACGACGCTGGCAGCACCGACACTCCGAGCCCCGCAGAGACCAGGCCAATGATGGTCATCGCCTCCCCGGCCTCCTGGGCAAAATGCGGGCTGAAACCCGCCTGGCGCGCCAGGCTCAGCAACTGGGCATGCAGGCCGCTGCCATAGCTGCGCGGAAAGAACACGAAGGGCTCGTGGGCCAGAGCCTGCATGTACAGCCCCTGCTCGCTGCCGCTGGCCAGCGGATGCGATGCGTTGAGCACGGCCACCAAAGGTTCGCGGAACAGTTCGGTACAAGCGATCCCTTCGGGCAGTGGCATCGGCCGCATCAGACCTACTTCGATGGACTCATCGAACACCGCCTCGACCACTTCACGGCTGCTCATTTCCTTCAAATTCAGATGCACCGAGGGGAAACGATGGCGAAAGGCGTGAATAGCCTTGGGAATCCGCGAGGTGAAAGGCGCCGACGAGGTGAATCCGATCTTCATCTCACCCAATTCGCCCAGCTGCGCCCGGCGGGCCACATCAGCGGCCTTTTCCACCTGGACCAGGACTTGCCGGGCCTCTTCGAGGAACAACCGCCCGGCCTCGCTGAGCTCGACCCGGCGGTTGGTGCGCTCGAACAGCCGTGCGCCCAGCTCCTGCTCCAAGGCCTGGATCTGCTGGCTCAGCGGCGGTTGCGAGATGCCCAGTTGCTGGGCGGCACGGCCAAAGTGCAGCTCTTCGGCTACAGCGATGAAATAACGCAGGTGTCGCAGCTCCATGGCCGGCTCCGAACAGGTCGTTAAACGTCTTAAACAGGTCGAACAATATATTGGATCTAATTATTAGCCAGCTATATGATTTTTCCATCGCAACGCCCCGAGGTACCGCTCCCGTGAGATCCGCCGTCGCCCCCCTGCCCGTCGAACCCAAACCTGCCTTCAACGACATCTGGATCGAGAAAGGCACCCCCGCCTTCATGAAAACCGTGCTGGCGCTGTTCAGCGGCGGCTTTGCCACCTTCGCCCTGCTGTACTGCGTGCAGCCGATGATGCCGCTGCTGTCGCAGGAGTTCGCCATCAACGCCGCGCAGAGCAGCCTGGTGCTGTCGGTGTCCACCGCCATGCTGGCGATCGGGTTGCTGGTCACCGGCCCCATTTCCGACCGTATCGGCCGCAAGCCGGTGATGGTCTTCGCCTTGCTGTGCGCGGCGCTATCGACCCTGGCCAGCGCGGTGATGCCGAGCTGGGAGCTGGTGCTGGCCACGCGGGCACTGGTGGGTTTGTCGCTGAGCGGCTTGGCAGCGGTTGCGATGACCTACCTGAGCGAAGAGATCCACCCGCAGCACATCGGCCTGGCCATGGGGCTGTACATCGGCGGCAATGCCATTGGCGGCATGAGCGGGCGCCTGATCACCGGCGTGTTGATCGACTTCGTCAGCTGGCACACGGCGATGCTGGTGATCGGCGGCCTGGCCCTTGTGGCGGCCGTGGTGTTCTGGAAGGTGCTGCCCGAATCGCGCAACTTCCGGCCCCAGTCATTGAAACCCCGCAGCCTGCTGGACGGTTTCGTCATGCACTTCAAGGATGCCGGGCTGCCCTGGCTGTTCCTTGAGGCCTTCCTGCTGATGGGCGCCTTCGTCACCCTGTTCAACTACATCGGCTATCGCCTGCTCGCCGGGCCTTACCATATGAACCAGGCGCTGGTCGGCCTGCTGTCGGTGGTGTACCTGTCGGGGATCTACAGCTCGGCGCAGGTCGGCGCGCTGGCCGACAAGCTCGGGCGGCGCAAGGTGTTCTGGGCCAGTATCGTGGTCATGGCCGGCGGCCTGCTCATGACATTGGCCAACCCGCTGGCCATGATCATTCTCGGCATGCTGGTGTTCACCTTTGGCTTCTTTGGCGCGCATTCGGTGGCCAGCAGCTGGATCGGCCGCCGGGCGCTGAGGGCCAAGGGGCAAGCTTCTTCGCTGTACCTGTTCAGCTATTACGCAGGGTCGAGTGTGGCGGGGACGGTAGGTGGGGTGTTCTGGCATTACGCCGGGTGGGAGGGGGTTGGAATGTTCATTGGCAGTTTGCTGATGGTGGCTTTGCTGGTGGCGTTGCATTTGAGCAGGTTGGCGCCGAAGACTGCCTGAGTAGGGATGCTTTGCAGCCCAATCGCCGCGGTTCGTCGCCACGACAAGCCGCGGTGATTGGGCCTTTGGATCAGTTGATGATCTCGACGATATCCACATCCACCTCACGGCTCATCAGGTGCTTCTCCACCTCACCGGTCAGCTTGACCTTGGTCTTGTCGTTGAACGGCGTCGCTGGCAAGTCTTCGTCGTCGATCTCGACGGTGATTGTGCCGGTGTTGTCCTTGAACTCGTACTTGTCGTCGTTGTTGATCTTCTTGATCACGTAGCCTTGCAACACCACCGGGGTGTCGTCGGCGGCATCGTTGGCGGCAGCCACCGTGGTCACGGACTGGGCACCGGGGCCGGTGTAGCCGGCGGCCAGGGCCGCGGTGCTGAACAGTGGGGCGAGGATCAGAGGCAGGTAACGGGTTTTCATGGTGATCGGGTCCTGTTTGCGTTTTGATGGCACCAGATTACCGACGATCGCTGAATTGAAACTTAATACAACAAAAAGCCCGGCACTTGGCCGGGCTTCTTGCGTTGCACACGGGTTACTGGTGGTACTGCGCCGACAGCTCGTGCACGGCGTTGATGAATACGCCGGCGTGCTCCGGATCGACTTCCGGGGTGATGCCATGGCCCAGGTTGAACACGTGGCCGCTGCCCTTGCCGTAGCTGGCCAGGATGCGCGCCACTTCCTTGCGAATCGCCTCGGGGTTGGCGTACAGCACGGTCGGGTCCATGTTGCCCTGCAACGCGACCTTGTCACCGACGCGGCGGCGGGCGTCGCCGATTTCGCAGGTCCAGTCCAGGCCAAGGGCGTCGGCACCGACATCGGCGATGCTTTCCAGCCACAGACCGCCGTTCTTGGTGAACAGGATCACGGGCACCTTGCGCCCTTCATGCTCGCGGATCAGGCCGCTGACGATCTTGCGCATGTAGGCCAGGGAGAACTCCTGGTAGGCCGCCGCAGACAGGTTGCCACCCCAGGTATCGAAGATTTGCACCGCCTGGGCGCCCGCCTGGATTTGCCCGTTGAGGTAGCTGGTGACCGACTGCGCCAGTTTGTCCAGCAGCAGGTGCAGGGCCTGCGGGTTGTCATAGGCCATGGCCTTGATCTTGCGGAAGTCCTTGGACGAACCTCCTTCGACCATGTAGGTGGCCAGGGTCCATGGGCTGCCGGAGAAGCCGATCAGCGGCACACGGCCGTTGAGTTCGCGGCGGATGGTGCTGACCGCGTCCATCACGTAGCCCAGGTCCTTCTGCGGATCGGGGATCGGCAACGCTTCGATGTCCGCCAGGGTGCTGATGACTTTCTTGAAGCGCGGGCCTTCGCCGGTCTCGAAGTACAGGCCCTGGCCCATGGCGTCGGGGATGGTGAGGATGTCCGAGAACAGGATCGCCGCGTCCAGCGGGTAGCGGTCCAGCGGCTGCAGGGTGACCTCGCAGGCAAACTGCGGGTTCATGCACAGGCTCATGAAGTCACCGGCCTTGGCGCGGCTGGCGCGATACTCCGGGAGGTAGCGGCCGGCCTGGCGCATCATCCATACCGGGGTGACATCTACAGGTTGCTTGAGCAGTGCACGCAGGAAACGATCGTTCTTCAGGGCAGTCATGTCGGCATCCGGAAAAAAAGTGCGGGCATTTTCTCAGACGCGGACGCAAAAGGCACGGCCATGGCCATGCGTTTTGTCTATCAGGTGCCATGGATCAAACATTTTTGTATACAAAAAGCATCGCGGGGCCAGTCGGATCGCCGCACCGCCGCTCCCACGCAGCCTTATCACTGGCGTGGGAGCGGGATTAGCCCGCGATAAGGCTGGATCAGACTTCGAGGTAATCCAGAATGCCTTCGGCTGCGGTACGCCCTTCGAAGATCGCCGTCACCACCAAGTCCGAACCCCGCACCATGTCGCCACCGGCAAACACTTTCGGGTTGCTGGTCTGGTGCTTGAACTTGCCTTTCTCCGGGGCCACCACGCGGCCTTGGCTGTCCATCTGGATACCGAACTGCTCGAACCACGGCGCCGGGCTCGGGCGGAAGCCGAAGGCAATCACCACGGCGTCGGCCGGCAGGATCTCCTCGGAGCCCGGGATTGGCTCGGGGCTGCGGCGACCACGGGCATCCGGCTCGCCGAGACGGGTCTCGACCACCTTCACGCCCTCGACCTTGTCCTCGCCGACGATGGCGATGGGCTGGCGGTTGTAGAGGAACTTCACGCCCTCTTCCTTGGCATTCTTCACCTCTTTGCGCGAACCCGGCATGTTGGCCTCGTCACGGCGATAGGCACAGGTCACCGACTTGGCGCCCTGGCGGATCGAGGTGCGGTTGCAGTCCATCGCGGTGTCGCCTCCGCCAAGCACCACGACCTTCTTGCCCTGCATGTCGACGAAGTCTTCCGGCGACTTTTCAAAGCCCAGGTTGCGGTTGACGTTGGCGATCAGGAAGTCCAGCGCGTCGTGCACACCCGGCAGGTCCTCGCCGGGGAAGCCGCCCTTCATGTAGGTGTAGGTGCCCATGCCCATGAACACCGCGTCGTACTCGGCGAGCAATTGCTCCATGGTGATGTCGCGGCCCACCTCAATGTTCAGGCGGAACTCGATGCCCATGCCGGTGAAGACTTCGCGGCGATTGCTCAGCACGGTCTTTTCCAGCTTGAACTCGGGGATGCCGAAAGTCAGCAGGCCACCGATCTCGGGGTTGCGGTCGAACACTACCGGGGTCACGCCGGCACGTACCAGCACATCGGCGCAGCCCAGGCCGGCAGGGCCGGCGCCGATGATGGCGACACGCTTGCCAGTCGGCTTGACCTTGGACATGTCCGGGCGCCAGCCCATGGCGAAGGCGGTGTCGGTGATGTACTTCTCCACCGAGCCGATGGTTACCGCGCCGAAGCCGTCGTTCAGGGTGCACGCACCCTCGCACAGGCGGTCCTGCGGGCACACGCGGCCACAGACTTCCGGCAGGGTGTTGGTCTGGTGCGACAGCTCGGCTGCCGCGAGGATGTTGCCCTCGGAAACCAGCTTCAACCAGTTGGGAATGAAGTTGTGCACCGGGCACTTCCACTCGCAATACGGGTTACCGCATCCCAGGCAGCGGTGCGCCTGCTCCACGGACTGCTGCGGCTTGAAAGGTTCGTAGATCTCGACGAACTCCTTCTTGCGCTGGCGCAGCAGCTTTTTCTTGGGGTCTTTACGCCCCACTTCGATGAACTGGAAGTCGTTGCTCAGACGTTCAGCCATTTTTCAAAACCTCTTTACCGCAGTTGCCAGCTACACGCTGCAAGCTGCAAGACGATCACTTAAGCCCGACGAACCCCGCACACGGGGCCCGTCACTTGCAGCTGTTCTTACTGCGGGTTGGCACGGGTGCTGGACAACAGGTGCTTGAGGTTGGCCGCCTTCGGCTTGACCAGCCAGAAGCGCCGCACGTAGTCGTCCAGGTTCTCCGAGAGCTCACGCCCCCACTCGCTGCCGGTCTCTTCCACGTACTCGCCCAGGACCCGCGCCAGGTGGCTGCGGTAGGCTTCCATCGCCTCACCACTGATACGCTGGATTTCCACCAGCTCGTGGTTGAGTTTGTCGAAGAAGCTGTTGTCCATGTCGAGCACGTAGGCGAAGCCGCCAGTCATGCCAGAACCGAAGTTGTAACCGGTCTTGCCCAGGACGCAGACAAACCCGCCGGTCATGTATTCACAGCAGTGATCGCCGGTGCCCTCGACCACAGCGTGGGCGCCGGAGTTACGTACAGCGAAGCGCTCGCCCGCGGTGCCTGCGGCGAACAGCTTGCCGCCGGTGGCGCCATACAGGCAGGTGTTGCCGACGATGGCGCTGTGCTGGGTTTCGAACGGGCTTCCGGCCGGTGGCACGATGGTCACCTTGCCCCCGGTCATGCCCTTGCCGACGTAGTCGTTGGCGTCGCCTTCCAGGTGCAGGTTCAAACCGCCGGCGTTCCACACGCCGAAGCTCTGGCCCGCGGTGCCCTTGAAGCGGAAGGTGATCGGCGCGGCGGCCATGCCCTGGTTGCCGTGCAGCCTGGCGATTTCGCCAGAGATGCGTGCACCGATGGAACGGTCGCAGTTGCAGATGTCCATGGCGAATTCACCACCAGCCATGTCGCGGATCGCCGGCAGGGCCATGGCGACCATCTTCTCGGCCAGTTCGCCCTGGTCGAACGGCGGGTTCTTGTCCACCTGGCAGAACTGCGGCTTGTCAGCCGGGATATGCGAGCTACCCAGCAGCGGCGTCAGGTCGAGGTGGCCCTGGCGCTCGGTGTCGCCCGGCAGCACATCCAGAAGGTCGGTACGGCCGATCAGCTCGCCCAGGCTGCGCACGCCCAGCTTGGCCAGCCACTCGCGGGTCTCTTCGGCGACGAAGGTGAAGAAGTTGATCACCATGTCGACGGTGCCGATGTAGTGGTCCTTGCGCAGCTTGTCGTTCTGGGTGGCCACGCCGGTGGCGCAGTTGTTCAGGTGGCAGATGCGCAGGTACTTGCAGCCCAGGGCGATCATCGGCGCGGTGCCGAAACCGAAGCTCTCGGCGCCGAGGATCGCGGCCTTGATCACGTCCAGGCCGGTTTTCAGGCCGCCATCGGTCTGCACCCGCACCTTGCCGCGCAGGTCGTTGCCGCGCAGGGTCTGGTGGGTTTCAGCCAGGCCCAGTTCCCACGGAGCGCCGGCGTACTTGATCGAGGTCAGCGGCGAAGCGCCGGTGCCGCCGTCGTAGCCGGAAATGGTGATCAGGTCGGCATAGGCCTTGGCCACGCCGGCGGCGATGGTGCCCACGCCGGCTTCGGCAACCAGCTTGACCGAGACCAGGGCCTGCGGGTTGACCTGCTTGAGGTCGTAGATCAGCTGGGCCAGATCTTCGATCGAGTAGATGTCGTGGTGCGGCGGCGGCGAAATCAGGGTCACGCCCGGTACCGCATAGCGCAGCCTTGCGATCAGGCCGTTGACCTTGCCGCCCGGCAACTGGCCGCCCTCGCCGGGTTTGGCGCCCTGGGCGACCTTGATCTGCAGCACTTCGGCATTGACCAGGTATTCCGGGGTCACGCCAAAGCGGCCGGTGGCCACCTGCTTGATCTTCGAGCTTTTGACGGTGCCGTAGCGGGCCGGGTCTTCGCCGCCTTCGCCGGAGTTGGAGCGCGCGCCGAGGCGGTTCATTGCCTCGGCCAGGGCTTCGTGCGCCTCTGGCGACAGCGCGCCCAGGGAGATACCAGCGGAGTCGAACCGCTTGAGGATCGCGTCCAGTGGCTCGATTTCATCCAACGGCAGGGCCTGGTCGGCCACCTTCACTTTCAGCAGGTCGCGGATCATCGACACCGGACGCTGGTCGACCAGCGAGGTGTATTCCTTGAACTTGGCGTAGTCCCCCTGTTGCACGGCGGCCTGCAGGGTGTTGACCACGTCCGGGTTGTAGGCATGGTATTCGCCACCATGGACGAACTTGAGCAAGCCACCTTGCTGGATTGGCTTGCGCGCGCTCCAGGCTTCGGCTGCGAGCAGCTTCTGGTCGCTCTCCAGGTCTTCGAAACGCGCCCCCTTGATACGGCTCGACACACCCTTGAAGCTTAGGCCAACCACCTCCTCGGACAGACCGATGGCTTCGAACAGCTGCGCGCCACGGTACGAGGTGATGGTGGAGATGCCCATCTTCGACAGGATCTTCAGCAGACCCTTGGAGATGCCCTTGCGGTAGTACTTGAACACTTCGTCCAGATCACCCAGCACTTCGCCGGTGCGGATCAGGTCGGCCAGCACTTCGTAGGCCAGGTACGGGTATACAGCCGAGGCACCGAAGCCCAGCAGCACGGCGAAGTGGTGCGGGTCGCGGGCAGTGGCGGTCTCGACCAGAATGTTGCTGTCGCAACGCAGCCCTTGTTCGGTCAGACGGTGGTGTACAGCGCCTACGGCCAGCGAGGCGTGTACCGGCAGCTTGCCCGGGGCAATGTAGCGGTCGCTGAGCACCAGCTGGGTCTTGCCGCCGCGCACCGCTTCTTCGGCCTGGTCGGCGATATTGCGGATGGCCGCTTCAAGGCCGAGGCTTTGCTCATAGTTGAGGTCGATCAGCTGGCGGTCGAAACCTTCGCGCTCCAGGTTCATCAGCGAACGCCACTTGGCAGGCGAGATGACTGGCGAGCTGAGGATCACCCGCGAGGCATGCTCGGGGGACTCCTGGAAGATGTTGCGCTCGGCGCCCAGGCAGATTTCCAGGGACATCACGATCGCTTCGCGCAG
Source organism: Pseudomonas sp. PONIH3 (assembly GCF_002934345.1). NCBI lineage: Bacteria > Pseudomonadati > Pseudomonadota > Gammaproteobacteria > Pseudomonadales > Pseudomonadaceae > Pseudomonas > Pseudomonas sp. PONIH3. The sequence continues at coordinate 4,230,648 of NZ_CP026386.1, read as the reverse complement.
CGGGTCGATCGGCGGGTTGGTCACCTGGGCGAACTGCTGGCGGAAGAAATCGTACGGCGAACGCACGCGCTGCGACAGCACGGCCATCGGCGTGTCGTCGCCCATCGAGCCGACCGCTTCCTGGCCCTGCTCGCCGAGCGGGCGCAGCACCTGGTCACGTTCCTCGAAGGTGACCTGGAACATCTTCATGTATTGCTTGAGCTGGTCAGCGTCGTAGCTGGCCACGCCCTGGTCGTCGCTCAGGGTCGCCTGGATGCGCGTGGCGTGCTGGCGCAACCAGCGCTTGTAAGGGTGGCGCGACTTCAGGCGGTTGTCGATGGCGTCGGTGTCGAGGATCTGGCCGGTCTCGGTATCGACAGCCAGGATCTGGCCTGGGCCGACACGGCCCTTGGCCAGGACTTCCTCGGGCTGGTAACCCCATACGCCGATTTCCGAGGCGATGGTGATGTAGCCGTTGGTGGTGGTCACCCAGCGCGCCGGGCGCAGGCCATTGCGGTCGAGCAGGCACACCGCGTGGCGGCCTTCGGTCATGACGATACCGGCCGGACCATCCCACGGTTCCATATGCATGGAGTTGTATTCGTAGAAGGCACGCAGGTCGGCGTCCATGGTCTCGACGTTCTGCCAGGCTGGCGGTACCAGCATGCGCACGCCGCGGAACAGGTCGATGCCGCCAGTGACCATCAGCTCGAGCATGTTGTCCATGCTGGATGAGTCGGAACCTACGCGGTTGACCAGCGGGCCGAGCTCTTCGAGGTCGGGGATCAGGTCGTTGGCGAACTTGGTGCGACGGGCCATGGCCCAGTTGCGGTTGCCGGTGATGGTGTTGATCTCGCCGTTGTGGGCGAGGAAGCGGAAGGGCTGCGCCAGCGGCCACTTCGGCAGGGTGTTGGTGGAGAAGCGCTGGTGGAACACGCAGATTGCGGTCTGCAGGCGCTCGTCACCCAGGTCCGGATAGAACGCCGCGAGATCGCGCGGCATCATCAGGCCTTTGTAGATGATGGTCTTGTGCGAGAAGCTGCAGATGTAGTGGTCGGCGTCGTGGGCGTTGGCCACGGACGAACGGCGACGGGCACTGAACAGCTTGATGGCGAATTCCTGATCGCTCAGGCCTTCGCCGCCGATGAACACCTGCTCGATCTGCGGCAGGCGCTCCAGGGCCAGACGGCCAAGGACGCTGGTGTCGATCGGCACCTTGCGCCAGCCCACCAGCGTGAGGCCGGCATTGACGATCTCGCGATCCATGTTGGCGCGGGCGGCTTCGGCTTTGACCGGGTCCTGGTTGAAGAACACCATGCCGACGGCGTACTGCCTGGGCAGCTCGGCGGCGAAGTGCTCCTGGGCCACGGCGCGCAGGAATTGATCGGGCTTCTGCATGAGCAGACCGCAACCGTCGCCGGTCTTGCCGTCGGCGTTGATGCCGCCGCGGTGGGTCATGCAGGTCAGCGCCTGCATGGCGGTTTGCAGAAGGTGGTGACTCGGCTCGCCCGTCATATGGGCGATCAGGCCGAAACCACAGTTGTCCTTGAATTCTTCGGGATGGTACAGACCTGTTTTCATAGACACTTTCTCACCAGGTTCACCTCTCAACCGGAGGCAAATCTCTTTTTTAACAACCACTTACCATCCACGCCGATCAAATGCCAGCTTTTTTGCGGTGGCCATGGAAAACCATTGTTGCACAGCGACAGCAACGCCCACAAATTTTCATGTCTCACCATTGAAAATTTATGTCGTAATTTTGAATGTTTTTAAGTCGTACGCCGTGATAGCGGCATGACTGGAGTCTGAAGCGTTTCAGCCAGGACTGCAAGAAAGGGCTCGTGGCCGGCAGTCTGGGACAGAAAAGCCTGCCGCGCTCGGGCGCAGCAGGCTAGTTGAAAGCTAGAAAGTCGCTCAGCAACTGGGCGGCGGGGTGATGCCGCCCGGAAGGTATCAGCGGGCCGTGGCCAGCTCTTGTTGGACGCTGCCCACGGTACGTGGCCAAGGTTTACCAGCCTGGACCTTGGCTGGCAAGTTCTTGATTGCCGCAGCGGCGGCATCGCGGCTGGCGAAATTGCCGTAGGTCACCACATACAGCGGCTTGCCCTGCAGGTTTTTCCTGAAGTAGCGATAGTCGCCACCCTGTGCCTTGACGAACGACTGTGCCGACGCCTCGGAACTGGTGCCGAAGATCTGCACCACGTAGTTACCGGGCTTCTGGCCAGCATACCAGCTGCTGTTGCCGGCGCCGCCGGCAGCCGGTTTCTCGGCAGGTTTGGCTGCGGGCTTGGCGCTCGCGACCTGGGTCGGAGCCGGGGCTGGCTTGGCAGGTGCAACCGGCTTTGCCGGCTGGGTTGCTACAGGTTTTGTCGCAGGCGCAACCGGCTGTACCGGAGCGCTGGTCACCGGCTGGGCCGGAGTCGGCGCAGGGCTGGCGGTGGCACCTTGCGGCGGCGCGATGGTGGTCACGGTCGGCGGCACGGCAGCCGATGGCGTGGCTGGCTGCAGTGCAGTGTTGTCGGCCGGCCCGCCGTCTTCACCTTCACCCATGCCAGCGGCCTGGGCCAGCGGTTCGCGCATCACCGGCTGCGACTGACCGACCAGCGGCAACGGCATCGGCTGCGAGGAGCCGGAGAACTCGATGGCGGGCGCGCCGCCGTTGCCACCCTGGCCCAGGGGCAATTGGGCCTGGGCAGCGGGGGGCGCGTCGGCCGGGGCCTTGTCGCCTTTCTTGGGCATCAGGACCGCCGCGCCAACGGCAACCACGACCACTGCGGACAACGCGAGCACGTGTTTCTTAGGCATTTTGAACCCCATGGATGGTCGCTTGACCGTGGTACGGCTGGCGATCATGGCTTCGATCAAGGTATCGCGGGCGACCTGGTTGATGTTCCCAGGCCAGCCGTCGGAGTTTTCGTGGATGTCGACGATCTGCTCGGCGGTGAACACCTCGATGCCCCGGCCAGCACCCTCCAGGCGCTGCTCCAGGTACTCGCGGGTTTCTTCCTCGCTGTACGGGGCCAGTTCGATGACGTGGAATCGCTCGCCATCGGCATTGAGCTCATCCAACCCGGCGATCAGCGAAGGCTCGCCGAACAGGAACACATGCGGGCGTCCTTCAGCTACGCCTGCCGCCAACTCCAGCAACGCTTGGAGTGCCGACTCGTCCAGTTGTTCCGCATCGTCCACCAGCAGATAGACTTCCTGGCCGGTCAGCGCCAGTTGCACCACCTGCGACAGGATCGCCTGCACTTCCGGCTGCGCCACACCCAGCGACTGCGCCACCTGGCCAAGCACGCTGGCCGCGTCGCTGGCACCACGGGCGGATACCACCACGCTTTGCACCGACTGCTTGTTGGTGCTGGCCACCAGTGCCTGGCGCAGCAAGGTCTTGCCGCTGCCCACAGGGCCGGTGACCGCCAGCATCAGCTGGCTGTAGCGCGCCAGATGATGCAGCTGGCCAAGCACTGGCTTGCGCTGGGCGGGAAAGAACTTGAAACCGGGCACCCGGGGGGCGAACGGATCGTGGCTCAGCTGGTAATGATCGAGAAACGCCTCATCGGCATGCAGACTGGTCATTGCGTTGTCACAACCTCAAAGCTGGGCCACGATCGCGCGGTAATCCGCCGCCAGCGTGGCCTGAAGAATCTCTGTCGAATAGTCGTCAGTGACGACGGCCTCGCCCAGCTGGCGCAGCAGCACCAGGCGCAGGCGCCCGTCGAGCACTTTCTTGTCGACCGCCATGTGCTCCATGAAATGCGCCGGGGTCATTTCCTGTGGTGGCACCACCGGCAATCCTGCGTCCTGCAGCAGGCGAATTCCGCGATCACGCGCCGGCTGGTCGATCCAGCCCAGGCGCATGGACATTTCCAGGGCCATGACCGTGCCGGCCGCCACGGCTTCGCCGTGCAGCCAGACGCCATAACCCATGTGTGTTTCGATGGCATGGCCGAATGTGTGGCCAAGGTTGAGCGTGGCACGCACGCCCGATTCGCGCTCATCAGCGCCAACCACGGCAGCCTTGGCCGCGCAGGAGCGACGGATGGCCTCGGTCAGGGCAACGGAGTCCAGGGCACGCAGTGCCTGCATATTGTCTTCGAGCCAGGCAAGGAATGGCTTGTCGCAGATCAGGCCGTACTTGATGACTTCGGCGAGACCGGCGGACAGCTCACGCGCGGGCAAGGTTTTCAGACTGGTAGTATCGATCAGCACCGCGTTGGGCTGGTAGAAGGCGCCCACCATGTTCTTGCCCAGCGGGTGGTTGATGCCGGTCTTGCCGCCCACCGAGGAGTCCACCTGGGACAACAGCGTGGTCGGCACCTGGATAAAATCGACCCCACGCTGGTAGCAGGCTGCGGCAAAGCCGGCCATGTCACCGATCACGCCGCCACCGAGGGCGACCACGGTGGTGCGCCGGTCATGACGCGCGGTCAGCAGGGCATCGAAGATCAGTTGCAGGGTTTCCCAGTTCTTGTGGGCCTCGCCGTCGGGCAACACCACCGGCAGCACCGAGTAGGCACCCAGGGTCTTGCTCAGGCGTTCGAGGTACAGGGGCGCGACGGTCTCGTTGGAGACGATGGCGACCTGCCGGCCGGCAATGTGCGGCGCCAGCAGCTCGGGCTGGTCAAGCAGGCCTTCGCCAATGTAGATCGGGTAGCTACGCTCGCCCAGGTCGACCTTAAGTGTCTGCATGTTTCCCCACAATGTACTTGGGCGCGGTGGCACTGTGGCCCCACGCGGTGACGTTCAACCCCGTCTCGGCGTTGGTCGCCGAGGATAGACCCCGCTCAGCGGGGCGGCAACTTCTGCAGACGCTCGAGAATGTCGAGCACGACCATGCGAGGTGGCCGTTCGTCGGTTTCCACCACCAGGTCGGCAATCTCGCGATAGAGCGGGTCGCGGGTTTCTAGCAGGGCACGCAAGGTGGCTTCCGGGTTGGCTGTGCGCAGCAGCGGTCGGTTGCGGTCACGGGAAGTGCGCCCCACCTGCTGCTCCACCGAGGCATGCAGGTAGATCACCCGGCCACCGGCGTGCAGCGCGGCACGGTTGGCATCGCGCATCACCGCGCCGCCACCGGTCGCCAGGACCACGCCATCAAGCGCGCAGAGTTCGGCAATCATCGCCTGCTCGCGGTCGCGAAAGCCCGGCTCGCCTTCCTTGTCGAAGATCCACGGGATATTGGCGCCGGTTCGCAGCTCGATTTCCTTGTCGGAATCCTTGAACAGCAGGCGCAGCTCTTTGGCCAACAGGCGTCCGATGGTGCTTTTCCCAGCGCCCATGGGCCCTACAAGTATCAAATTTCGCACAGAATCAACGACTCACAGCAATCGCCTGGTCACTCATGATACGCGGAGTCAGGAAGACCAGCAGCTCGGATTTTTTCTCTTGTAATGCATCGCGTCGAAACAGCCGCCCAACATACGGCAGATCGCCGAAAAATGGCACCTTGTCGACCACTTTGTTCTGCGACGTCGAGTACACGCCGCCAATCACAATGGTCTGCCCATCGGTCACCCGGACCTTCGCCGTAACCTCGTTCTTGCGGATCGGCGGTACATTGTTGAGTGCATTGATGAAGTCGGGCTCGTCCTTGGTCACGCGCACATCCATCACTACCTTGCCATCCGGCGTGATCTGCGGCGTTACCTCCAGCGACAGGGAGGCCTCACGGAAAGAAATGGAGGTAGCCCCACTGCGAGTGGTCTCTTGATAGGGTACTTCGGTCCCCTTGAGTATGCGGGCGGTTTCCTTGTCAGCCGTGACCACCTTGGGCTGGGAGATGATCTCGCCATTGCCGCTCTTCTCCATGGCGCTGAGCTCCAGATCCAGCAGAATGTCGCTGCGCAGCAGGCCCACGCCGAGCCCGGAAGTGGCCCGTTCAACCCCAAGGTCGACGAACAGGTCACTACCCAGGCGACTGTCCACCCCATACAACGGGCCGCCCCATCGCACACCCAGGCCCTTCTCGTAATCGACACTGGCTTCTACGATACGCGCCTCGATCATGACCTGGCGTACCGGCACATCCAACTGCGCTACCAACCTTCGCAAATCGGCAAGTCGTTCGCCAGGCTGGGTAACCACCAGCGTGTTGGTCCGTGCATCCACACTGAGGCTGCCGCGCCCAGTCAGGATGCCGTCATCGGCCAAGCTCGCAAGCAACAGTTCCGCCAGCTCGGCGGCTTTTGCATGAAAGACAGGGATCAGCTCTCGTCGCAAAGGCTCCAGCAACACCTCCTCGCCCATGCCCCGGGCCTGCCCGGCCAGCTCAGCAACGGGAGCGATCAACAGCACGTTGCCCTCCTGGCGCCGGCCCAGCCCCTTGCTGCGCAGCACAAGGTCAAGTGCCTGGGCCCAAGGCACGTCTTCCAGGTGCAGGGTTATTCGCCCCTGCACCGAATCGCTGGCGACCAGGTTGACGCCGGCGTGCTCCGCCATGACCTGAAGCACTGAGCGCAGTTCGACATCCTGGAAGTTGAGCGATATCGGCTCACCCTGGAATTGCGCTGCCTGCACTGCCAGGATGTTCGACATCAACCCTAAGCCACTCAACCATCGCCTCGGCCTCATCCCTGACCTCTCCTTACTCACGCTTCTCAAGCACCAGATACCGATAACGCGCCAGCCAGCGCCCGCCGAGGTAGATCCGCTCGCGGACCTCCAGCTGACCAGCATCAACGGCTACCACGACCCCCTCATCCAATCCGAGCCGGTCGCCTTGCCCAACCCGGTACAAGTGCTCCGCCGAACGCAACAATGCCTGCCGGCGCCCTGACTGGTACAGGCTTCCGACCATTTCCAGTCGCGCCAAGGGAATATGCCGCAGCTCTTTACCAGGTGTGGCGGGCAACCAGGCTTGAAATGGATCGAACGTGGTCTTCGACAGAGCGGCCTGCGCAGGTTCATCCGCCAAGGCAGCCGGCACGGGTAGCTCTTCCCCTGGGTGATAGGCATGTATCAGCAACCGGGCGCCAACCACTTCTGAGCCTTCCTCCTGCAAGGCCAGCCTGAGCTGGGGCACATTCAACAACCGCAACTGCTGCAGCCACTGCTCAAGCCACAAGCGCAACGCCGGGTAGCGCCCGTGCACGCTGATCTCCAAAGGCTGCAGACGATATCCTGCTGCCTCCTGCGCTTCGTTTACTTCGATGCGTTCGAATGACAGACCATGCTCATGACCCGACAAAGCCAGCTGGTCGAGCAGTTCACTCATGCCCTCTCCCGCAGCCAATCGCCAGCGCAACGCTTGCAGCCCGGTCATGGCTTGTTCCAGAGCCTGTTGCGCTCTCTCAAGCTCGACAAGTTTTTCCGCCCCATCCGCCAAGACACCCTGTAGCTGCAACTGCCTCTGGACTGCCTCGGCATGGCTATTGAGCGGCTCACGCAAGCGGGCGATATAACCCGCGAAAACCACCAGAAACAGCAGCCCTACTGCCAGCACCCACCGGACCAACCAAGACCGGGCCACCAGGCCCTGCCAATCCTGGAGCCACGGGCGGTTCATGACTCACCCGCCAACAAGCGTGCCGCCAGCAGGAATTCATCGCCCTGGCCATGACGCCGCAAGTGAACAAGCTCCAGGTCCCGCACCATCTTTACCTGCTCCAGGCTGCGCATAAGCCTGGCCACCACTGAAGCAGAGGCAGCCAACCCGGCAAGGCGCAGACGCCCGTCCTCCACACCTACCTCGGTCAAGCGCGCGCCTTCGGGCATTGCCTGCTCCAGTGCGCGAAACAGCCCAGGCAACTGCGCCCGTCCGGCGCTCAGCGCAGACACCGTCGCTTGCTGGGCCAACAACGCATCCCGTGCTTCACGCAACTTATCGATCTGCCGCAGCGAAGCGTCCAACCGCTCAACGGCCGCCTGCTGCGTGGCGATGACCTGCGCCTGCCTGGCCAGACGCGACCGCGCCATTCGATCAAGCAACATCACCCCGCACAGCGCCACCACAAGCGTGCCGACCAAGGTGATCTGGAATCGCCGCACAGCGCTTGCCCTGCGCTGTTCGCGCCAGGGCATCAGGTTCAGTCGCCCTTTCATACCGGGCCTCCCATTGCCAAACCACAGGCAAGAGCCATGGCAGCAGCGGGCACGCTGGTTTCATCGAAACCGCTGACCAGAGGGCCCGGGCGACCGACATGGCATTTCACGCCCAGACGCTCCGACAAGTCTGCCGCTCGAGCTTCATCGGCGGCGGCCCCGAACAAAACAACCTGCTCAAACGCGCCCTGGATATCCGGCTGCCAGAGCCCATCGACAGCCTCGGCCCAGCGCTCCAGAGAAGGCAAGGCAATGCGCTGCCGATGCGGCACGCGGCCTCCCTGCCAACGGTGCAGGATCACCTCGTCCGGCTCCAACTGCAGCAGCGCCATGTCGCCTGCCTGCGGCTCAGGCACCAGCGCCCGCCGCAACGCGAAACTGTCCACCTCCACGGCCACCAACTGCAAGCCGGCTTGCGCGAACACGCGCTCCAGTGGGTCGAGCTGACTTTGCCTACAGGCCACCACCAACACCTCGACCTGCCCGACATCCTCCACGCATGGGTCATGCACCTGGAAATCCAGGGCAAGGTCCTCCACAGGAAAGGGAAACAGCTGCTCGGCCTGCGCGAGCAAGGCAGCTTCGACGGCATGGCCGGGCAACCCGGCAGGCAGGCGGCAAACCTTGCAGATGACCTGCGATGCAGGCAACGCCAGGGCGGCCCGGCACTGCGAAGTTCGACACCGGGCATGGGCCTGCCGCAAACCCGCGACCAGGCGCTCCATCTGATCAAACTCCAATGAGCTACCTGACGCAGCCCCAAGGCGCTCGTGCGCCCAGCCCACCACCCGACAACCGCCACGCTGGCGGCGCAGGTGCAGCATTCGTATCGCGTCGGAGGTAATTTCCACCCCCAGCAGTGAACCGGTGTCCCTGCCAAAGCGTCCAAGCATGGCTGTTCCTTCCTGGTCATTGGCTGCCTGAACCCTTGCGGTGCAGGCGGTCGTCGCTCTCCCCGGGCGGTCACCCGGCGGGACGAAAAATGCTTATAATGACCAGCGTTTTTCCTGTCCGCCGGCCCTGCGCGCAATCCACTCTCAACCTGGACACCCAAAAGCCTTGATACGCCTGCTGAAGTTCTTCTGGTGGTCTCTCGTCGCCGTCATCTGCGCGCTCGTACTCGGTGTGAGCGGTGCGTTTCTGTATCTTAGTCCTAACCTGCCTTCGGTCGACGCGCTCAGAAGCGTCCAGTTGCAAATCCCCCTGAGGGTCTACAGTAGCGACGGCAAGCTGATCGCCGAGTTCGGCGAGATGCGGCGCTCGCCGATCAAGTTCCAGGAAATTCCCCCACAATTCATCCAGGCGCTTCTGTCCGCCGAGGACGACAATTTCCTCAATCACTATGGCGTCGACCCCAGCAGCCTCATGCGTGCGGCCTCACAGCTGGTCAAGTCCGGGCATATCCAGAGCGGCGGCAGTACCATCACCATGCAGGTGGCGAAGAACTTCTTCCTTACCAGCGAACGCAGCTTCTCGCGCAAGACCAACGAGATTCTCCTGGCCCTGCAGATCGAGCGGGAACTGACCAAGGACGAAATCCTCGAGCTGTACGTAAACAAGATCTACCTGGGCAACCGTGCCTACGGCATCGATGCCGCGGCGCAGGTGTACTACGGCAAGTCGATTCGCGACGTCAGCCTGGCGCAGATGGCCATGATCGCCGGTCTGCCCAAGGCCCCATCGCGCTTCAACCCGCTGGCCAACCCGGTACGCGCCAAGGAGCGCCGCGACTGGATCCTCGGGCGCATGTACAAGCTCGGCAAGATCGACGAGGCCAGCTACCAGGCCGCCCTGGGTGAACCGCTGAATGCCAGCTACCATGTGCCGACCCCGGAAGTGAATGCGCCGTACGTCGCCGAAATGGCCCGCGCCGAGATGGTCGGTCGCTACGGCAGCGACGCCTATACCGAAGGTTTCCGGGTCACCACCACAGTGCCGAGCGACATGCAGCAGATGGCCAACAGCGCGGTCCTCAACGGCCTCAGCCAATACGACGAACGCCACGGCTACCGCGGTCCGGAGGCACGCTTCCCTGGCAAGACACGCACGGCGTGGTTGCAGGAACTGAACAAGCAACGCACCCTCGGCGGCCTTGAGCCCGCCATTGTCACCCAGGTCGAGAAGAACGGCCTGAAGGTGATGACCCGCGCCGGCCTGGAGGAAGACGTGGCCTGGGACACCATGAAATGGGCCCGCCCGTACCTTAACAGCAACTCCCAAGGACGCTCGCCGCAATCAGCGGCCGATGTGGCCCAGGTCGGCGACCTGGTGCGCCTGCAACGCCTGGAAGATGGCAAACTCAAGTTCAGTCAGGTTCCCGGCGCCCAGAGCGCGCTGGTCACCCTCGACCCTTACAATGGCGCCATCCGCGCACTGGTTGGCGGCTTCTCATTCGAGCAGAGCAACTACAACCGCGCCATGCAGGCCAAGCGCCAGCCGGGCTCGAGCTTCAAGCCCTTCGTCTACAGCGCCGCGCTGGACAACGGCTACACCGCCGCCAGCCTGGTCAACGATGCGCCGATCGTGTTCGTCGACGAGTACTTGGACAAGGTCTGGCGTCCAAAGAACGACACCAACACCTTCCTCGGCCCGATCCGCATGCGCGAGGCGTTGTACAAGTCACGCAACCTCGTATCGATCCGCCTGCTGCAGGCCATGGGCGTGGATCGCACCATCGACTACATCGCCAAGTTCGGCTTCAACAAGCAGGACCTGCCGCGCAACCTGTCGCTGGCACTGGGCACCGCGACGCTCACGCCGATGGAGATTGCCACCGGCTGGAGCACCTTCGCCAACGGCGGCTACAAGATCAGCCCGTACCTGATCGAGCGTGTCGAGAGCCGCAACGGCGAAACGCTGTTCACCGCAAACCCGCCACGCGTGCCGCAGGGCAGCCAAGACCAGATCGGCCTCGCCGCACCTGAGGCACCCATCAGCGCCGCCCCGATGCCAGGCGAGGCGCCGTCGGCCGCAGGCCAGGTCACCCCGGCATCCCAAGTGCCCCAGGTGCCCGCCGTGGCCGAGCAGATCATCGACGGCCGTACCTCGTACATCCTCACCAGCATGCTGCAGGACGTAATCAAGCGTGGTACCGGCCGCCGCGCCCTGGCCCTCGGCCGTTCGGACCTGGCGGGCAAGACCGGCACCACCAACGAATCCAAGGACGCCTGGTTCTCAGGCTACAACGCTGACTATGTCACCACCGTGTGGGTCGGCTTCGACCAGCCGGAAACCCTGGGGCGTCGCGAATACGGTGGCACCGTGGCCCTGCCGATCTGGATGAGTTTCATGGGCGCCGCGCTCAAGGGCATGCCCGAGCATCCACCAGCCGAACCCGAGGGCATCCTCAGCCTGCGCGTCGACCCGATCAGCGGCCGCGCCGCCACACCAAGCACGCCGAACGCCTACTTCGAACTGTTCAAGGCCGAGGACTCGCCACCGTCGGCGGACGAACTGGGTAACGGTGCAGCACCGGGCAGCCCGCTGCCGGCAGACGAAGCAGCGCCGATGGATCTGTTCTAAAGGGCAACCTTTGAAGGTTTTCGGTGAGGGCCGCCAGGTGCTCGCCGAAAACCTTGCAGCGCTCTCAAGATCGAGCGCCGCGCGGGCGGCGCTCGATCTGGCAGGCGCTGCAAGACTGTTGGCGAGCACCAGCAAGCCCTGACGCGATCGCCTTGAAAGGGATGATATTGAACTCCGCGTAAGCAGGCCTGCCCCGCAATAACCCAGTCCAACAAAAAGCCCCGACTCTTGCGAGCCGGGGCTTTTTCATGACGCTACGACTGGATCAGCCGTTGAACACGTCATCCACGCTCTTGAGCGGGTAGTGCTTCGGATACGGCAGGGTGGCCACACCGGACTCGATGGCGGCCTTGGCCACGGCATCGGAAACCACGGTGATCAGGCGCGCGTCCAGCGGCTTCGGAATGATGTACTCACGGCCGAACTCAAGTCCTTGAACGCCATAGGCCTCGCAGACTTCCTTCGGCACCGGCAACTTGGCCAGGTCCTTCAGGGCGATGGCGGCAGCGATCTTCATCTCTTCGTTGATGCGCTTGGCACGAACGTCGAGGGCCCCACGGAAGATGAAAGGGAAGCCCAGTACGTTGTTGACCTGGTTCGGGTAGTCCGAACGACCGGTGGCCATGATCACATCGCTGCGGGTGGCGTGAGCCAGTTCCGGGGCGATTTCCGGGTCCGGGTTCGAGCAGGCGAACACGATCGGGTTGGCGGCCATCGACTTCAGGCCTTCGGCGCTCAGCAGGTTCGGGCCGGACAAGCCGACGAACACGTCTGCGCCGTTCAGGGCGTCAGCCAGGGTGCGCTTGTCGGTGGCGTGGGCGAACTGGGCCTTGTACTGGTTCAGGTCGTCGCGGCCAGCGTGGATCACGCCGCTGCGGTCGATCATGAAGATGTTCTCGACCTTGGCACCCATGCTCACCAGCAGTTTCATGCAGGAGATGGCCGCGGCGCCGGCGCCCAGGCAGACGATCTTGGCGTCTTCGAGCTTCTTGCCGGCGATTTCCAGGGCGTTGATCATGCCGGCCGCGGTAACGATAGCGGTGCCGTGCTGGTCATCGTGGAAGACGGGAATGTCGCACTGCTCGATCAGCGTGCGCTCGATCTCGAAGCACTCAGGTGCCTTGATGTCTTCCAGGTTGATGCCGCCGAAGGTGATGGAGATGCGGCGAACGGTGTCGATGAAGGCTTGCGGGCTCTCCGACTCGACTTCGATATCGAACACATCGATACCGGCGAAACGCTTGAACAGAACACCCTTGCCTTCCATGACCGGCTTGGAGGCCAGTGGGCCGAGGTCACCCAGACCGAGGATGGCGGTGCCATCGGAGATCACCGCAACCAGGTTGCCCTTGCCGGTGTACTTGTAGGCCAGCTCCGGATCACGGCCGATCTCGCGCACAGGCTCGGCGACACCCGGGCTGTAGGCCAGGGCGAGGTCACGGGCGGTGGCGGTTGGCTTGGAGAGCTCGACGCTCAGTTTCCCCGGACGAGGCTGAGCGTGGTATTCGAGAGCGGCGGTTTTCAGGTCTGACATGATGGGCATTCCGCTATTTACTGTTCTGACGGACCGCCGAGGATACGCAAAGAGCCGGGGGGCGACAAGACTGCCCGGTCACTATGTGTCAAGGCCTTTGGCCTACGACTTTACGCTATAACCCACGGGGCTTTCGGGAGCCAGTGTGTACAATCCAATAGCAAAATGTCTACAACTATTTAGCCAGAAACAAGCGCCAACATGCTCGGATCGGTCAATGGCAACAGCCAGCGTCGCTGCCCAGGCTTGAGCCCGCCCTTGCGGGAACGATCCAGCACCCAGCCACGCGCCTCGACCTGGCGTCCCTTGAGGTTAGCGAAGAAGCTGGCGGGGAAGTGGCGCTGCAGACGAGCGGGAACCTGCAGGACGACGCTCTCGTCAAGCTCCAGCCAGATGCCGCCGCGATTACGCTCGATCCCGTTGATCCTGCCGCCGATCACCGCGAATCCGGATTGCCGCACATCGCGCCCACGCGTGACCGGCGATTGTCGCCACAGTCCTGCCCTGGCCTTGCGCGCCTGCTGCTCGGCCTGCTGCTGGCAGCCCGACAGTTGCACGTTGGGTGCAATCGCCACCTGGTAGCCCAGGCCTTCGCTGAGCAGTTGTGCTTCCAGATTGTTGCCAGTGCGGCCGTAGATATGCGCCAGGATACGGCCATACTTGTCCTTGGGTTCGACGCCCGGAACCAGCCCGACACGGCCATCGCTGGCCTTCACCAGCGCCTGCAGGCGCTTCTTGGCAGCCTCGGCATAAGGTTCGCTGGGGCGCCCCTTGCGGCCGATCTCGGGAGCATTGATACCGATCAGTCGCACACTGCGCCCATCGCTCAGGCGCAAGGTGTCGCCATCGACCACCTGACGTACCGCCACCGCTTGCACCCTTTCGGGCATCGGGCAGAAGGCCAGGGCAGGAAAGTGCCAGATCGCGCCCACAAAAAAGGCGCCCACAAGGGGCGCCTTCTTTTGCAACAGCGCGAACCCCGAAGGCTTCGCCACGTGCATGATTACTTCTTGGCACCGAACATGCCGAAGCGATCGGCGAACTTCTGTACGCGGCCGCCGGTGTCCAGGACTTTCTGCTTACCGGTGTAGAACGGGTGGCACAGGTTGCAAACGTCGATCGCCAGGACGCTGCCCATGGTCGAACGAGTTTCAAACTTGTTGCCGCAGCTGCAGGTGACTGCAACTACTTCGTAGTTCGGATGAATATCTGCTTTCATGGTCACTTCCTCGAGCTGCGTGCCGCCACCCAACACCTATTGTTGAATACCGCACGTAATTAGGCGGCGAATAATACCAGAGAGCAGCCGTAGCGCAAGTTGTCGCTTGCACCGACCGTCGTCTGCTAGGCTCGCCTGATTTGTGAAACACCCTCCAGAGACCTTCCGCGTGTCCGACGTCATTCTGCGCCTTGCCCTGCCCTCGCCCCTGCGTCGCCTGTTCGACTACCGGGCACCCGCGAGCATGGCGCGCCAGGCACTGACGCCAGGCATGCGCATCCGCGTGCCATTCGGCCGCCGCGAGATGATCGGGGTACTGGTGGAAGTCGCCGAGCACAGCGAGGTGCCAGCCGACAAGCTCAAGCCGGCCAGCGCCCTGCTCGACCCGGTCTCCCCCCTGCCGCCGGCATTGTTCAAGTTGTGTCTGTGGACGGCCCAGTACTACCAGCACAGCCTGGGCGACACTCTCAACTGGGCCCTGCCGACGCTGCTGCGCCAGGGCGAACCGGCCGAGGCGCGCCAGGAACGCTTCTGGCATGTCGCGCCCGGTGCGCGCCTGGAAGACCCGCGCATCGCCCGCGCCCCGCGCCAGCGCGACGCTCTCAAGACCCTGTCGCAGCACCCCCACGGCGTAGCCCACAGCCTGTTGAGCAAGCTTGGTCTGAACAAGGACAGCCTCGACCTGCTGCTGGCCAAGGAACTGGTGGAAGTCGAAGTACGCCGCCATCTGCCGGCCGCACGCCACGAGCACTGGCTGGCCCAACCGGAACTGCCGCTCAACGAAGAACAGCGCGCTGCCTTCGAGGCCGTGCGCTCGGGCTTCAGCGCCTTCCACGCCTACCTGCTGGCTGGCGTCACCGGCAGCGGCAAGACCGAGGTCTACCTGCAGCTGATTCGCGAAACCCTCGAAGCCGGCAAGCAGGCCCTTATCCTGATCCCCGAGATCAATCTCGGCCCGCAGACCCTGCAACGCTTCGAGCAACGCTTCAACGCGCGCATCGCCCTGCTGCATTCGGCGGTGGGTGATCGCGAGCGCCTGGACGCCTGGCTGGCGGCACGCGATGGCGATGCGGACATCATCATCGGCACCCGCTCGGCACTGTTCACCCCTATGAAGAACCCGGGCCTGATCATCATCGACGAAGAACACGACGGCTCCTATAAACAGCAGGAAGGCCTGCGCTACCACGCCCGCGACCTGGCCGTGGTGCGTGCGCACCAGGAGAACATCCCGATTCTGCTGGGCTCGGCCACACCGTCGCTGGAAAGCCTGCACAACGCCCACAGTGGCCGCTACGGCCTGCTGCGCATGAACCAGCGCGCCGGCGGCGCCAAAGCACCGCGCTTCCTGCGCCTTGACGTACGCAGCCTGCCACTGGACAGCGGCATCAGCGGCCCATTGCAGCAGGCCATCCGCCAGACACTCGAGGCCGGCCAGCAGGTGCTGGTGTTCCTCAACCGCCGCGGCTTCGCCCCCACATTGCTGTGCCACGACTGCGGCTGGCTCTCCGAATGCCCACGTTGCGATGCGCGCATGACCGTGCACCAACGCTCCGCCGTGCTGCGCTGCCACCATTGCGGCTACGACGAGCGCCTGCCGCTGCAGTGCCCGCAATGCGCCCACGTCGACCTGCGCCCGGTAGGCGCCGGTACCGAGCGTGCCGAGGAGCGCCTGAAGGTGCTGTTCCCGGATTACCCGATCCTGCGCGTGGACCGCGACAGCACCTCGCGCAAGGACGCCATGCACAACCTGTTCGCCACTATCCAGCGTGGTCAGCCGAGCATCCTGGTCGGCACCCAGATGCTGGCCAAGGGGCACCATTTCCCCCGCGTCACCCTGGTCGCGATCCTCGATGCCGACGGCGGGCTGTTCTCCGGCGACTTCCGCGCCAGCGAACGCATGGCCCAGCTGATCGTCCAGGTGGCCGGCCGGGCCGGCCGGGCCGAAGAGCCGGGCAAGGTCATCGTGCAAACCCACCTGGCCGATCACCCACTGCTGGTGCAGTTGACAGAGCAGGGCTACTTCGCCTTTGCCGAACAGGCCTTGAGCGAGCGCCGTGCGGCCGGGCTGCCGCCGTTCGCTCACCTGGCGCTGCTGCGCGCCGACGCGCACAAGCCGGGCCAGGCGGAAGGCTTCCTTGACGAAGCCTGCGCCGCCGCCGAGCGCATACTTGCCGAGCAGGGGCTGCACGGCATCGAGTTGCTCGGCCCGGTCCCGGCACCCATGGAGCGACGGGCGGGCAGGTTCCGTGCGCAACTATTGCTCCAGGCCAATGCCCGGGCACCCCTGCATCGACTGATCAGTGCCTGGTTGCTAGTGTTGGAGCAGATGCCGTCGGGGCGCCAGGTGCGCTGGTCGCTGGATGTCGATCCGGTCGACCTTTACTGACTTTTTGAGGGTTGGCGTGGGAGCGGGCTTGCCCCGCGATGGCGTCATCGCGGGGCAAGCCCGCTCCCACACCGACAATGGACTGTGCCCCAAAAGGTTGGCAACCCGCCCCCGGCAACGGATAATGCCCAGTTTTTCCACCTGCGCATCGAAGCGCTCCACCGCGCTTGCGGTCGAAAAGAGACCCTCATGAAAGACACCATTCGCCAGCTGATCCAGCAAGCCCTCACCCAACTCGTCGCCGACGGTGTGCTGCCTGAAGGGCTGACGCCGGCGATCCAGGTGGAAAACGCCCGGGACAAGACCCACGGCGACTTCGCCAGCAACATCGCCATGATGCTGGCCAAGCCGGCCGGCATGAAACCGCGCGACCTGGCCGAAAAGATCATCGCCGCCCTGCCGGCCAGCGCCGACATCAGCAAGGCCGAGATCGCCGGCCCCGGCTTCCTGAACTTCTTCCAGAACACCGAAGCGCTGGCAGGCCGCCTCGACGCCGCCCTGAGCGATGGCCACCTGGGCGTGCGCAAGACCGGCCCGGCGGAAAAAGTGGTGATCGACATGTCGGCACCGAACCTGGCGAAGGAGATGCACGTCGGCCACCTGCGCTCGACCATCATCGGCGACAGCGTTGCCCGGGTACTGGAGTTCCTCGGTGACGACGTCATCCGCCAGAACCACGTGGGTGACTGGGGTACCCAGTTCGGCATGCTGATGGCCTACCTCCAGGAAAACCCGATCACCAGTGACGAGCTGTCGGATTTGGAGAACTTCTACCGCGCCGCCAAGAAGCGCTTCGACGAGTCCGAAGAGTTCGCCACCCGCGCCCGCGGGCTGGTGGTCAAGCTGCAGGCCGGTGATACCGAGTGCCTGGCGCTGTGGACGCGTTTCAAGGACATCTCGCTGTCGCACTGCCAGAAGACCTACGAGCTGCTCAACGTCAAGCTGACCATGGCCGACGTGATGGGCGAGAGCGCCTACAACGCCGACCTGGCCAACGTGGTCGCCGACCTCAAGGCCAAGGGCCTGCTGGTCGAGGACCAGGGCGCGCAGTGCGTGTTCCTCGAGGAATTCAAGAACGCCGAGGGCGAGCCGCTGCCGGTGATCGTGCAGAAGGCCGACGGCGGTTACCTATACGCCACCACCGACCTGGCCGCCGTGCGCTACCGCAGCAACAAGCTGCAGGCCGACCGTGCCCTGTACTTCGTCGACCAGCGCCAGGCCCTGCACTTCAACCAGGTGTTCGAAGTGGCCCGCCGCGCAGGTTTTGTCGGCCACCCGATGAAGATGGAGCACATGGGCTTCGGCACCATGAACGGCGCCGATGGCCGCCCGTTCAAGACCCGCGATGGCGGCACCGTCAAGCTGATCGACCTGCTCACCGAGGCCAAGGACCGCGCCTATGCGCTGGTCAAGGAGAAGAACCCGTCGCTGGCCGAGGACGAGCTGCGCCACATCGGTGAAGTGGTCGGCATCGGCGCGGTCAAGTACGCCGACCTGTCGAAGCACCGCACCAGCGACTACAGCTTCAACTTCGAATTGATGTTGAACTTCGAGGGCAACACCGCGCCGTACCTGCTGTACGCCTACACCCGCGTGGCCGGCGTGTTCCGCAAGCTCGGCAAGGGCTTCGACGAAGTCGACGGCAGCATCGTCCTGCAGGCAGCGCACGAGCAGGACCTGGCCGCGCGCCTGGCGCAGTTCGGCGAGATCCTCAACAACGTCGCCGAAAAAGGCACGCCTCACGTGCTGTGCACCTACCTGTACGACCTCGCCGGCCTGTTCTCCAGCTTCTACGAGAACTGCCCGATCCTTTCCGCCGAAACCGCCGAACAACAGCAGAGCCGCCTGCGCCTGGCCGCCCTGACCGGCCGCACCCTCAAGCAGGGCCTGGAACTGCTCGGCCTGGAAACCCTGGAGCGCATGTAAGTTGGCTGCAAAGAAGAAACCCGCACCCAAGCGCGGCGCCAGCCGCTCCCAGCCGCCCGCCAGCAAGCAGCCGATTCCGGGCTGGGTGTGGCTGGCGGTCGGCCTGACCGTGGGGGCGTTCATCGTCTTCCTGATGAAGCTCGAACCCGGTGGCGCTGATATCAAGCGCACCAAGCCCGAGCAACATAAGCAGGAGAAGGTCGCCGAAGCGAGCAAGACCACCACGCCGACGCCACAGCAACCGGTGAAGCCGAAGTACGACTTCTATACGCTGCTGCCGGAGTCGGAAGTGATCGTACCGCCCGAGGCCGTGCCGGAGAAAACTCCGCCGGTACCGGCGCAACCGCCCGTGCCAAGCACGCCGGTCACCCCTGCGGAAGCGGCGAAGATCGACACCGCCCGGGCCCAGGCCGCCCTGCTGGGCCAGACACCGCCACCGGCACCACCGGTGATCAAGCCAGCGGCCACGACCCAGTTCTTCCTGCAGGCCGGCTCGTTCCGCAAGCAGGCCGATGCCGACAAGGTCCGTGCGCAGATCATCCTGCTTGGCCAGGCGGTCAAGGTTGAGTCGGGCACGGTGAAGGAAGAGACCTGGTACCGCGTGATGGTCGGCCCGTTCAGCAACCGCGAACAGCTGACCGTGGCGCAGAAACAGCTGGCCGGGGCAGGTTTCAGCAACCTGCTGCTGCAACAGCGGCGTCAGTAACGAAAAAGGCCTTGCCGCTCAGCGACAAGGCCTTTTTTCATACCCGGCGACGCTCGGCGTTGACCTGGGAAATCTGGCTGTTGAGCGTCCAGAAGTCATACAGCACACCCAACAGGAACAACCCTCCGGTGAACAGGTAGATCAGCGCGCTGATCCACTTGCCCTGATACAGCCGATGCACGCCGAAGATGCCGAGGAAGGTCAGGAGTATCCACGCCAGGTTGTAGTCCACGCCGCCCGACTCGAAACGCATGTCTGCCTCACGGTCCATCGACGGGATCAGGAACAGGTCGATCAGCCAGCCGATGCCCAGCAGGCCCAGGGTGAAGAACCAGATGGTTCCGGTGATCGGCTTGCCGTAGTAGAAGCGGTGCGAGCCGGTGAAGCCGAAGATCCACAGCAGGTAGCCGAGAACCTTGCTATGGGTGTCGTGCGAGGGAGCACCCTGTTGATAACCATTCATTCGAAGCCCTCGTGGGATAGCCGAAAATTTTCTAAGGAAAAATGTGACTTTTTCGTTTTTACCCGACATATGGTACGTGCTTGAGCGACCAACGGATCAGAATTTGATCAAAAAGCTGTTATAAAGTTGCGCGCCAACACTTATAAGAGCTTCATCTATGCCACCTTTTATCAAGACATGGCTGACCCTCTGCCTTTTGTTACCCCTGGCCGCCCACGCCACCAACCGTGAGCAACGACTTCCCAGCGGATTCACCGGCTATACGACCAACGCCGATGCCACGGTGAAACGCACCCCGATCCAGTATCGCAGCAGTTCCGCGCGCGCTCGCCCGGCCAACGCCGCCAAGCAGCAACAAGCTGTGGGCATGCAGGCGGTGGCCATGTCACCCAAGCAGAGCAGCGAAGTGCTCAGCCGCGCCGTGAACGTACTTGGCACGCCCTATCGCTGGGGCGGCAGTAGCCCGAAGAAGGGCTTCGATTGCAGCGGCCTGGTCAAGTACGCGTTCAACGATGTGGCCGATGTCGACCTGCCGCGCACCTCCAACGCAATGGCCCGGGGCCAGGGCGTCAAGGTGGCCAAGAGCGATCTCAAGCCGGGCGACCTGATCTTCTTCAACATCAAGAGTCGCCGGGTCAATCACGTAGCCATCTACCTGGGCAACGATCGCTTCATCCACGCGCCACGCACCGGCAAACGGGTGAGCATCGACAGCCTGGAAAAACCTTATTGGCAAAAGCACTACGTGGTAGCCAAGCGCGTCCTGCCCAAGAACCAGCAGGCGTTGGCCCTGGCCAAGCGCTAAGCCCTCAATCGCGGGCTTGCCCCAGCAGGCAGCAATGCTAATCAACCAGGCCGTTCTGCCTGAGCGCCCGCATTGCTCCCTCCATCGTCTGCATCCCAAATGCCGCCCCCGCCTGCATCACCGACTGCACCTGTGCCATGCGCCCCTCGCGAATCAGGTTGCGCACCGCTGGCGTCGCTATTAGTACCTCTCTTGCGGCGACCCTGCCGCCGCCCACCCGCCTGAGCAGCACCTGAGCCACCACCAGGCGCAGTGATTCAGCCAGCATCATGCGCACCAGCGGCTTCTCCTCGGCCGCGAACACCTCTACCAGCCGGTCGATGCTGTTCACCGCCGAGCGGGTGTGCACCGTTGCCAGCACCAGATGCCCGGTTTCTGCCGCGCGCAACGCCAGGCGGATGCTCTCCAGATCACGCAACTCACCCACCATGATCACATCCGGATCCTGGCGCAGGGCGCTGCGCAGCCCTTGGGCGAAGTCACGGCTGTGCACGCCGATCTCCCGCTGGTTGACCAGGCAACCCTGGCCGCTGTGGATAAATTCGATAGGATCTTCAAGGGTGATGACCTGTAACGCGCGTTCGCGATTGATCTGATCGAGCAGCGCCGCCAGGGTGCTGGACTTGCCGCTACCCGTCGGCCCGCCCACCAGCACCAGGCCATCCCGGCATTGCGCAACGACTTGATACACATCGTTCAGATCAAGCTCATCGAGGCTCGGGACCCGAGCCGGGATCAGGCGCGCGCTTGCGCCCAACCCATTGCGCTGGCGGAACAGGTTCAAGCGCAGGCGCCCCACACCGGGCAAGCTCAGCGCCAGGTCCAGTTCATCACCGCTCAGCCATTGCCGCCGCTGCCCGTCATCGAGCAGGTCGGCCATTCCCTGCTCCAGAGCTGCGCAGGTCAGCACCGGCACCGCCATGCGCCGCAGCTCGCCATCCAGGCGCAGCAACGGCGGCTCGCCCACGGCCAGGTGCAGGTCGCTGGCGCCCGCGGCCACGGCCCGGCCCAGCAGCTCAGTCACATCCATGAGACTCCCCAACGGCGATCAAGCAGGTAGAATGCCGCAGACCCCAAAGCCGTCGGCGACGAACCATGTCCACCCTAGCAGACAATATTTCCGTCATTGCCCACCGCATCGACAGCGCGGCCCGGGCCGCCGGGCGTGATCCGGCCAGCGTGCAGCTGCTGGCAGTGAGCAAGACCAAGCCCGCCAGCGCCATCCGCGAAGCTCATGCCGCCGGCCTTTGCCACATGGGTGAGAACTACCTTCAGGAAGCGCTGACAAAACAACAGGCGCTTTCCGACCTGCCCTTGATCTGGCACTTCATCGGCCCCATTCAGTCGAACAAGACCAAGGCCATCGCCGAGCACTTCGACTGGGTACATTCCGTGGACCGCCAGAAGATCGCCCAACGCCTCTCGGAGCAGCGCCCCGCCGCGCTGCCGCCGCTGAACATCTGCCTGCAGGTGAATGTCAGCGGCGAGGCCAGCAAGTCCGGTTGCTCGCCCGCCGAACTGCCAGCCCTGGCGCAGGCCGTGAACGCCCTGCCCGGCCTGCGCCTGCGCGGGTTGATGGCGATCCCGGAACCTACCGAGGACCGCGCCGAGCAAGAGGCCGCTTTCGCCACGCTACGTGAACTGCAGGCCCAGCTCGGCCTCGACCTGGACACCCTGTCCATGGGCATGAGCCATGACCTGGAAGCCGCCATCGCCCAAGGTGCGACCTGGGTCCGCATCGGTACCGCCTTGTTCGGCGCCCGCGACTACGGTCAGGCCTGAATCCATGCTTAACTCTCCCTTCCCCCACAAGGACCCGACATGAGCAAGACTCGTATTGCCTTTATCGGCGCCGGCAACATGGCCGCCAGCCTGATTGGCGGCCTGCGCGCCCAGGGCCTGGACACCGCGCTGATCCGCGCCAGCGACCCGGGTGCCGAAACCCGCGCACGGATCACGGCCGAGCACGGCATCGAAGCCTTTGAAGACAACGCCCAGGCCATCGATGGCGTGGACGTGGTCGTCCTGGCAGTCAAACCGCAGGTAATGAAAGCGGTCTGCGAAACGCTGAAGCCGAACCTGAAACCAGGCCAGCTGGTGGTTTCCATTGCCGCCGGCATCACCTGCGCCAGCCTGCAGGCCTGGCTGGGCGCGATCCCCCTGGTGCGCTGCATGCCGAACACCCCGGCGCTGCTGCGCCAAGGCGTCAGCGGCTTGTATGCGACCCGGGAAGTAACCATGGAACAACGCCGCCAGGCCGAACAACTGCTGTCGGCCGTGGGCACCGCCCTGTGGCTTGATGAAGAACAGCAGCTGGACGCCGTGACCGCTGTTTCCGGAAGCGGCCCGGCGTACTTCTTCCTGCTGATCGAGGCCATGACCGCTGCCGGCGAAAAACTCGGTCTGCCGCGCGAGACCGCCTCGCAACTGACCCTGCAGACCGCCCTGGGCGCCGCCCGCATGGCGGTTTCCAGCGACGTCGACGCCGCCGAATTGCGTCGCCGCGTGACCTCGCCGGCCGGCACCACGGAAGCGGCGATCAAATCGTTCCAGGCCAACGGCTTCGAGGCCATCGTCGAACAGGCCCTGCAGGCCGCGGCGAAACGCTCGGCCGAGCTGGCCGAGAAACTGGGCAAATAAGGAGCTTTTGATGAATGCACTGTCCGGCGCCGCGATCTTCGTGGTGCAAACCCTGGTCAGCCTGTACCTGGTGATCGTCCTGCTGCGCTTCGTGCTGCAGCTGGTCAAGGCCGACTTCTACAACCCGCTGAGCCAGTTCGCCGTGCGCGCCACCCAGCCACTGCTCAAGCCGCTGCGCCGCGTGGTCCCCAGCATCGCTGGCCTGGATACCTCCTCGCTGCTGCTGTCGATCATCATCCAGGCGCTGCTGATGGCCTTCGTGCTGATGGTCACCTACGGCACCTTCGGCGACGTCCTGCACCTGCTGATGTGGTCGATCCTGGGCATCACCTCGCTGTTCCTGAAGATCTTCTGGGTGGCGATGATCGTCATGGTGATCGTCTCCTGGGTCGCGCCGAACAGCCATAACCCTGCTGCAGAACTGGCCTACCAGATCAGCGAACCGGTGCTGGCGCCGTTCCGCCGCCTGGTGCCGAACCTCGGCGGCATGGACATTTCGCCGATCTTCGCCTTCATCGCCATCCAGGTGATCCAGTCGTTCCTCATGCCCCAGCTGGCAGCCTACGCCGGCATGCCGCAAGAGCTGTGGCGGATGATCTGACCCACCCTGCATCCAGCGGCAAGCCTTTGCTTGCCGCTGGGGGTAGCGCTCTTTAGACTTACGCCTCCGTCAAGCGTGAGCAGGGTCGATGTCCACTGTCCTTCCCGAAGATTCCGTCGGTCTGGTAACACCGCAGATCGCCCGGTTCGATGAACCGCTGGCCCTGGCCTGTGGCCGCGCCCTGGCCTCGTACGAGCTGATCTACGAAACCTATGGCACCCTCAACAGCAACGCCAGCAATGCCGTGCTGATCTGCCATGCGTTGTCCGGCCACCATCATGCCGCTGGCTACCATGCCGCCACCGACCGCAAGCCGGGCTGGTGGGACAGCTGCATCGGCCCCGGCAAGCCCATCGACACCAACCGTTTCTTCGTGGTCAGCCTGAACAACCTCGGCGGTTGCAATGGCAGCACCGGCCCAAGCAGTCTCAATCCGGCCACCGGCAAGCCCTACGGCGCCGATTTCCCGGTGCTGACCGTGGAAGACTGGGTGCACAGCCAGGCGCGCCTGGCCGATCGCCTGGGGATCCACACCTGGGCCGCCATCGTCGGCGGCAGCCTGGGCGGCATGCAGGCGCTGCAATGGACCATCACCTACCCGGACCGGGTGCGCCACTGCGTGGACATCGCCTCGGCGCCCAAGCTGTCGGCGCAGAACATCGCCTTCAACGAAGTGGCGCGCCAGGCCATCCTCACCGACCCGGAATTCCACGGTGGTTCGTTCCAGGACCGGGGCGTGATCCCCAAGCGCGGCCTGATGCTGGCGCGCATGGTCGGTCACATCACCTACCTGTCCGACGACTCGATGGGCGAGAAATTCGGCCGCGAGCTCAAGAGCGACAAGCTCAACTACGACTTCCACAGCGTCGAATTCCAGGTCGAGAGCTACCTGCGCTACCAGGGCGAGGAGTTCTCCGGGCGCTTCGACGCCAACACCTACCTGCTGATGACCAAGGCCCTGGACTATTACGACCCGGCCGCCGCCCACGGCGGTGACCTGGCGGCGACCCTGGCACATGTGACGGCGGACTACTGCATCATGTCGTTCACCACCGACTGGCGCTTCTCGCCGGCCCGTTCGCGGGAGATCGTCGACGCCCTGATGGCCGCGCGCAAGAACGTCTGCTACCTGGACATCGACTCGCCTTACGGCCACGACGCCTTCCTCATCCCGACCCCCCGCTACATGCAGGGTTTCGCCAACTACATGAACCGCATCGCCGTTTGAGGACCCAATGAGAGCCGACCTGGAAATCATCCAAGACTGGATCCCCGCCGGCAGCCGGGTACTCGACCTGGGCTGCGGCAACGGCGAACTGCTGGCCTCGCTGCGCGAGCGCAAGAACGTCACCGGCTACGGCCTGGAGATCGACCCCGACAACATCGCCGCCTGCGTGGCCAAGGGCGTCAACGTAATAGAGCAGGATCTGGACAAGGGCCTGGGCAACTTCGCCAGCAACAGCTTCGACGTGGTGGTCATGACCCAGGCCCTGCAGGCCGTGGAGTACCCTGACCGGATCCTCGACGAAATGCTGCGGGTGGGCCGCCAGTGCATCATCACCTTCCCCAACTTCGGCCACTGGCGCTGCCGCTGGTACCTGGCGACCAAGGGTCGCATGCCGGTCTCGGACTTCATGCCGTATACCTGGTACAACACACCGAACATCCACTTCTGCACCTTCGAGGATTTCGAGAACCTGTGCCATGAGCGCAAGGCCAAGGTCCTCGACCGCCTCGCCGTCGACCACCTGCACCGTAACGGGTTGGGTGGACGGCTTTGGCCTAATCTTCTAGGTGAGATCGGTATCTATCGGGTCAGCAGCCCGGGCCTGCAGGAGCATCAGCTCGCGGTCTGACCCTCAACGGAGGAATGGCATCATGCGTCGACTAGCACTGTTTCTGATCAGCCTGTGCCTGGCCTTGCCGGTACTGGCTGCCGATGCCGCCAGGCCCGAGCGCAAGGAAGTGTTCGGTGATGTGACGATCCACTACAGCGCCTTCACCTCAATCATGCTGCAACCCGACATCGCTGCCGCCACGGGCCTGACCCGCAGCAAGAACCAGGGCGTACTCAACATCGCCGTGCTCAAGGCCAGCAAACCCGCGATGGCGGTAGTCAGCGGCACAGTGAAAGATCTCACCGGGCGCAGCAGTCCGTTGTCGTTCAAGCAGATTACCGATCAGGGTGCGGTGTACTACATCGCACAGTTCAAGATCGACCAGGCCGAGACCGTCACCTTCGACCTCAACGTCGAGACCGGCGGCGTCAGCAATAAACTCAGCTTCAATCAGGAAGTGTTCCCAGGCGAATGATGAATATCCAGCAACTCGTATTGGCCAGCCATAACGCCGGCAAACTCAAGGAACTGCAGGCCATGCTCGGCGAGTCCGTGAACCTTCGCTCGATTGGTGAATTCAGCCAGGTTGAGCCGGAGGAAACCGGCCTGTCGTTCGTCGAGAACGCCATCCTCAAGGCGCGCAATGCCGCGCGCATCTCCGGCCTGCCGGCCCTGGCCGACGACTCGGGCCTGGCGGTGGACTTCCTCGGCGGCGCGCCGGGTATCTACTCGGCGCGCTATGCCGACGGCAAGGGCGACGCGGCGAACAACGCCAAGCTGCTCGATGCGCTCAAGGACGTTCCTGAAGACCAGCGCGGCGCGCAGTTCGTCTGCGTTCTGGCCCTGGTGCGGCACGCCGACGACCCGCTGCCGATCCTCTGCGAAGGCCTGTGGCACGGCAGCATCCTGTTCGAAGCCAGCGGCGAACACGGTTTCGGCTACGACCCGCTGTTCTGGGTGCCGGAGCGCAAGTGCTCCAGCGCCGACCTGGCCCCTGCCGACAAGAACCAGCTCAGCCACCGCGCCCGCGCCATGGCCCTGCTGCGTCAGCGTCTGGGTCTGGCATGAGCGAAAAGCTGTTGGTACAGCCGGCGGGCCTGATCCTTCCCGAACTCCCGCCGCTGTCGCTCTATATCCATATTCCCTGGTGCGTGCGCAAATGCCCGTACTGCGACTTCAACTCGCACCAGGCCGGCCCGATCCTGCCGGAAGCCGAGTACATCGACGCCCTGCTCGCCGACCTCGACCAGGAAATGCATGCCGTGCAGGGCCGTCCGATCAGCACGATCTTCTTCGGCGGCGGCACCCCGAGCCTGTTCAGCGCCGACGCGCTTGGGCGCCTGCTGCGCGGTATCGAGCAACGCATCCCGTTCGCCCCGGACATCGAGATCACCCTCGAGGCCAACCCGGGTACCTTCGAGCAGGAGAAGTTCAAGGCCTACCGCCATACCGGCATCAACCGTCTGTCCATCGGCGTGCAGAGTTTCCAGCCCGCCAAGCTCGAAAGACTCGGGCGCATCCACAATGGCGCCGAAGCGGTGCGCGCCGCCGATATGGCCCGTGCCGCGGGCTTCGACAACTTCAACATGGACCTGATGCACGGTTTGCCGGACCAGTCGCTCGACGACGCCCTAAGTGACCTGCGCCAGGCCATCGAACTGGCGCCGACGCACCTGTCCTGGTACCAGCTGACGGTAGAACCCAACACCGTGTTCTGGAACCAGCCACCTGAGCTGCCCGAGGACGACATCCTCTGGGATATCCAGGAAGCCGGCCAGGCGCTGATGGCCGACCACGGTTACCGCCAGTATGAAGTCTCGGCCTATGCCCAAGCCGGTCGTGCTGCGCGGCACAACCTGAACTACTGGCGTTTCGGCGACTTCATCGGCATCGGTGCCGGCGCCCATGGCAAGCTGTCGTTCCCGGACGGGCGCATCCTGCGTACCTGGAAGACCCGCCTGCCCAAGGACTACCTGAACCCGGCCAAGCCGTTCAAGGCCGGCGAGAAGCTGTTGCCGGCCGATTGTTAATGGCCAATTAAACTGACCCACCTCTGGCCAACAATTTTGACCCACCCATAGTGGCATTGGCCACCGACCATGTAGCGTCACCCGCCTTATGCACAGGCCGGGGACAGATCATTGAAGGAGTGGGTTGTGATTCACAAGATCAAGGGGTTGTATGACCAGGGCCGAGGCCTGTCGGTCCGTGCCATCAGTCGTGAGCTGGGGATTTCCCGGAACACCGTACGCAAGTATCTCCACCTGGATGAGATGCAGATCAGCGCTACCATTGCTGACCCTTCACGCACCAAGGTGCTCGACGAGCACCGCGATTATCTGATTAATCAGTTGGGTCAGTTTCCAGCCCTGAGCGCAGTCAAGCTGGCCCGTCGCCTGAGGGAGCGCACCACCGAGCTGGCGGTGTCAGACCGGAGCATTCGCCGCTATGTGCAAGCGCTCAAGCAGCAGGTTGCCAGTGGCCAGTTGCGCTATTACGAGCCGGTCGTTGAGTCAGTGCCTGGCGTGCAGTGTCAGGTCGACCCCGGTGAGCTGCGAGGCGTCATGATTGGCGGCCTGGAGCGTGTCGTTCATTTTGTGGTGTTTGTGCTGTCCTGTTCACGGCTGATGTATGTCGGTCTGAACTTCCGGCCGCTGGATACCGAACGGTTTATCCAGATGCACGACGAGGCCTTCCGCTACTTCGGCGGCGTCACCGAGGAGTGCATCTACGATCAGACCAAGATGGTGGTGATCAACGAGCAGTACCGTGAGCTGACGCTGAACCAGCGCTTCCACCAGTATGCGACTACCGTCGGGTACCGCATCCATGCCTGCGAGGGCTATGACCCGGAGAGCAAGGGCAAGGTGGAGGCCGGGGTCAAGTACGTCAAGCGTGACTGCTTCTACGGCGAGCACTTCCAGGACGAGGCCGCCGTCCGACAGCACCTGAATGATTGGCTCGAGACTGTCGCCAACGCACGCGTGCACGGCACGACGGGGCAGCATCCAAGAGCGCATTTCGAGGCACTGGAGCGTAGTCAGCTCAAGCCCTATCTCGTCCCGCAGAACCTGCTGCACGTGGCGCCGACAAGGGAGACCCGCAAGGTCGACAAGACCGGCTTGATCTCATGGCAGGCCAACAAGTACTCGGTACCCATGGCCTGGCAGCAAGCCCGTGTCGGTGTCAGCGCACAGGACAACCAGTTGCTGATCCATGACCTGGAGAGCGGTGAACTCATAGCCACCCATGACCTGTGCAAGGCCAAGGGCCGGATGATCAAGAACAACAACCATTACCGAGACCATGCCCAGCGCATTACCGACCTGGAGCGCGGCATCGACTCGATCCTGCCCGATGCCCTTGGGGCAACCCTGTGCCAACTGCTCAAGCGTACTTCGCCGCGTATCTACAAGGATCAGCTGGTTGCTGCACGCGACCTGCTCATGGCCCATGCGCCGGTTGATACGGCGTTGCTCGGCGAGTTGTGCGAGCGCAGTGAACTGACCGCCACCGGGCTCAAGCGCTACCTCGAAGCATGGCAGCAAGCCAAGGCGCGGGGCCGGATCATCGGCGACCATGACTATGCGCCAGAGGCCGGTAGCCAGGTTAGTCACGCCGACCTGAACGCTTATGCCCGCATTGGCCAGTCGACTGGCCACGGGGTGACCCAATGAGCCTGCTCGACAGCACTATCGCGCAGTACCGAAGCCTGCGCCTCAGCGCGACCGCGGGTGAGCTGGCCACCCTGCTGGCCAGAGCCGAAGCCAATGAACTGTCCTACCTGAGCTTCGCCCAGTCACTGGTCGAGCATGAGCTTAACGCCCGCTCCAGTAGCCGCGTAAGCCGCAACCTCAAGCAGGCGCAGTTCCCCTCGGAGAAGCATCTGGAGGCCTTCGATTACCGGCACCAGACCACCATCACCAAGCGCCAGGTCAGCACCTTGCTGGACTTCAGCTTTATCGACAACCGCGACAACCTGGTGTTCATCGGACCACCGGGTGTGGGCAAGACCCACTTGGCCATTGGGATTGGCCACAAGGCGGTTCAGGCGGGCTACAAGGTGCTGTTCCGCACGGCTCTGGCGTTGGTCGAGGATCTGGAGCTGGCGGAAATGAAGGGCGAGCTGAAGAAGCGCCTTAATCAGCTGAGCAAATACGACGTGCTGATCATCGATGAGCTGGGCTACCTGCCGATGACGCGCCAAGCCCGGTACAACCTGTTCCAGTTAATCAACAACCTGTACGAGTACCGCTCGGTCATCCTGACCACCAACAAGGACTTCACCAGCTGGGGCGAGTTCTTCCATGACGACAACGTGGCCGTGCCCATCATCGACCGCGTGATCCACCATTCACACATCTTTATGCTGGGAGGTGAGAGCTATCGTTTGAAGCAGAAAACCGGCGGTTAGCGGTGAGCAAGTGGGTCAATTCTATTGGCCAAAAGTGGGTCAAAATTAATGGCCATTGACACCGATGAGCTACCCTTCGAGTTCCTGATGAACGCGCTGCGCCTCACCGACGGCGTGGAGGCCGAGCTGTTCAACCTGCGTACCGGCCTGCCCCTTGCACAACTGGCCGAAGCCCGCCGTGAAGCCGAACAAAAAGGCCTTTTGCGGGTCGAACCGGATCGGCTGGCCGCCACGCCGCGCGGCCAGCTGTTCCTCAACGACCTGCTGCAGTACTTCTTGAATTAAGGATGACCCATGGACCTGGTACTTGACCTGCTCTCGACCGTTTCCCGCTGGAGCCGCAGCAACCTCTCGGAGATTTCGCTGGCCCTGGTGGGCTGCCTGCTGGTGCTGTTCGGCACCGATATCAAAGGCTGGGTCGAGGGGCGCCTGGGCGGCCTGGCCGGCGCCCTGCGCGTGCCGTTCATGGCACTGCTGGTGATGATCGGCAGCGGTGCGGCGCTGATCTATGCGACGCCGTGGATCGTCAAGGGGCTGGGGCAGTTCAACAACTATGCGCTGGCGCCGGTGCTGCTGGTGGTGCTGGTTTTGATCGGCGTGGTCGCTGATCGGCGGGGGTGAGCGTCCGCTAAAAGCCGCCCTGGCGGGCCAGGGCGGCTTCTCACCCGACTCCCCTCTTAACGGGCATCGTCGAAGTGATCACACAGGAAGTCCCTGACGGTTCTGAAAATGAAGCTTCTGGTATTGAGGGAGCCCGGCGAGCTTACGTAAGCCGATCACCATGAGCACAATCAGGATCGCTCACGCGCCAATTCCGACTCCAGCCTTTGCCTCCAGTGCCCCCCTTTTTTGCAACCCAAGGCTTCCGACTGACGCAGCAGCGCCAAACGCTCGGATAATGCCAAATCAGGCTGCATGGCCAAGAGATACAACCCCTCGGCCTTGTACATGTCGTATGTCAGCGAACGTGTCGATGCCTCCACGGCTTCGGAGAACCAGCGGGGGCCTCCTGGCAGCTGAACGGAAAAGGCGTTTGGCGGGGTTGAACAACGACTTTCACGCAAAACCTGCGGATAAAGCGACAGGAAGGGATCGTCTCGCTCCAACGCACGCCTGAGTGCCTGGAATTGCTCGGCCTGTTCCGCGGTGTACTCAAAACCCTTAGCCGCGGGCCTGCACCGGTACTGATAAGCGATCGCCGCTGCCAAGAATCCTTGATCCACCGCCTGATGCAAGCGAACACAAGACTCTGACTGCGGCGTTTCGTCATGCCCGCCAGTAAGGGGGTGGAGACCTGACTGCCAGAACAGCGCCAGCACCTCGCCCGCATCAGCTGCCTGATCGATGTGAGCACGCGCCTCGGCAATGGCGACGTTCATTGCCAAAAGGCGCTCAAAGTCGTCGGCCTCCCCTCTTGCTTCGCCCGCAGCAAGCTCCTTGAGCTGCTCATTGGCCTGCTGCATCAGAGCTTGGGCATGTACCAGGTGCTGCTGTGAAGAAAGTGGGGGCGCACTCAACAGGTCGGCGATCCCAAGACAGACAACAAGGACGAGCCCTGTCAGCGACAGCACAACACGATGTTTCAAAGCGCAGTCCTTTACGCACAGGGAAGGGGCCAGAGGCGCAACGACACCTCTGGCAGGGAGAGGATCAAGCCAGTTTTTCGAACTTCAGGTCCCACACCCCATGCCCTAGCCTCTCGCCGCGACGCTCGAACTTGGTGATCGGCCGCTCTTCCGGACGTGGCACGTAGGTACCATCAGCCGCCTGGTTGCGATAGCCGGGCGCTGCGCTCATCACTTCCAGCATGTACTCGGCATAGGGCTCCCAGTCGGTCGCCATGTGGAACACGCCACTGGGCTTGAGCTTGCGGCGCACCAGTTCGGCGAACTCCAGCTGAACGATCCGGCGCTTGTGGTGACGCGCCTTGTGCCACGGATCGGGGAAGAACAGCATCAGGCGGTCAAGGCTGTTGTCCGCCACGCAGCGGTTGAGCACTTCGATGGCATCGCAGTCGTACACCCGCAGGTTCTTCAGCCCCTGTGTCAGCACGCCATTGAGCAGCGCGCCGACACCCGGGCGGTGCACTTCGACACCAATGAAGTCCAGCTCGGGCGAAGCGGCGGCCATTTCCAGCAGCGAGTGGCCCATGCCGAAACCGATCTCCAGGGTACGCTGAGCCGAACGGCCGAACACCTGGTCGTAGTCCACCGGGCTGTCGGTCAGCGGCAGGATGAACAGGGGGCCGCCCTGGTCCAGGCCGCGCTGCTGGCCTTCGGTCATGCGCCCAGCACGCATCACGAAGCTCTTGATACGGCGGTGCGGACGGGTTTCGCCGTCTTTGGAGATCGGCGTTTCTTGCGATTCAGTCATCAGGAGCTCTTACTTGATCAGACCATCCAGCGGCGAAGAGGCGCTGGCATAGAGTTTTTTCGGCATGCGGCCGGCCAGGTAGGCCATGCGACCGGCAACGATGGCGTGTTTCATGGCCTCGGCCATCAGTACGGGCTGCTGGGCATGGGCGATGGCCGAGTTCATCAGCACCGCTTCGCAACCCATTTCCATGGCGATGGTGGCGTCGGAGGCGGTACCCACGCCGGCATCGACCAGCACCGGCACCTTGGATTCCTCCAGGATGATCTGCAGGTTGTACGGGTTGCAGATGCCAAGGCCGGTGCCGATCAGGCCGGCCAGCGGCATGACGGCGATACAGCCGACTTCGGCCAGCTGACGGGCGATGATCGGGTCATCGCTGGTGTAGACCATCACGTCGAAACCTTCCTTGACCAGCACTTCGGCGGCCTTGAGGGTTTCGATCACATTGGGGAACAGGGTTTTCTGGTCGGCCAGCACTTCCAGCTTCACCAGCGTCCTGGACTCATGGGACTTGCGGCCATCGAGCAGCTCACGGGCCAGGCGGCAGGTGCGCACCGCTTCCGTCGCATCGAAGCAACCGGCGGTGTTCGGCAGGATGGTGTACTTGTCTGGCGACAGCACGTCGAGCAGGTTCGGCTCGCCCGCGTTCTGGCCCAGGTTGGTACGGCGCACGGCGAC
The DNA here is from genome assembly GCF_002934345.1 of Pseudomonas sp. PONIH3. Taxonomy (NCBI): domain Bacteria; kingdom Pseudomonadati; phylum Pseudomonadota; class Gammaproteobacteria; order Pseudomonadales; family Pseudomonadaceae; genus Pseudomonas; species Pseudomonas sp. PONIH3. Next base: position 4,197,515 of record NZ_CP026386.1, on the reverse strand, counting down.
GGTGACGATCTCGGCACCCGAGGCCTCGGTGGCCAGGCGGGTTTCTTCCATGTCACGGTACTTGCCGGTGCCTACCAGCAGGCGCGACTGGAAAGTGCGCCCGGCCAGGATGAAGGGCTTGTCGCTGCGAACGTTGCTCATCGTTGTTCCTCAGGAAAGATTGCGGGACTTTGCTGGCGAGGTTTCAGGGGCGGTTAGCCGCCACCGATGGCGTGGACCACCTCGACCTGGTCGCCGTCCTTGAGCTGCGTGCTCTCGTGCTGGCTGCGCGGCACGATGTCCAGGTTCAGTTCCACCGCCACCCGGCGGCCGGCCAGCTCCAGCCGGCCCAGCAGCGCCGCGACGCTCTCGCCCGCGGGCAGTTCGTAAGGTTCACCGTTCAATTGAATGCGCATGCGCACGGCCACCATTGTTCTTTGGGGGCCCGCATTCTAGCCCCGATCCGCCCTGCAACCCAAGGGCGACACACGCCATTAGTCGCGATTGTGGACCGACCGGTCAGCCCAGCCGCCAGGCGGCCAGCCCCAGGCAAAGCCAGCCAGCAAGGAAGCACAGGCCACCCAGCGGAGTGATCATGCCGAGCTTGCCCAGACCGCTGAGCGTGAGGGCGTAGAGGCTACCGGAGAACAGCAGGATACCTACGGCGAACAAGCCACCGGCCCAGCCGACCAGGCGCCCGGGCAAGTGCGCCGACAGCACCGCCACGCCAAGGATCGCCAGGGCATGCACCAGTTGATAGGTGACACCGGTATGGAAGATCGCCAGGTAGTCGGCGCTGAGGCGGTTTTTCAAGCCATGGGCGGCGAAAGCGCCGAGGGCGACGCCGGTAAAGCCGAAGAACGCGGCGAGCATCAGGAAGCTGCGAAGCATGGGACGACTCCTCGGGAGGGGTCTGTATAATGGCCCGTTCCAACGGTCCGGCCAAGCCATCACCATGCTGTCATCCCTTCTTCGCCGCCTTTCCCGCGCCCTGCTCTGGTTTGCTGCTGGCAGCATCGCCGTGGTCCTGGTGTTGCGCTGGGTGCCGCCGCCCGGCACCGCGCTGATGGTCGAGCGCAAGGTGCAGTCATGGGCCAGCGGCGAGCCGATCGACCTGCAACGCGACTGGACGCCGTGGGAGGATATCTCCGACGAGCTCAAGGTGGCGGTCATCGCCGGCGAAGACCAGAAGTTCGCCAGCCACTGGGGCTTCGATATCCCCGCGATCCAGGCGGCGCTGGCCTACAACGAGCGTGGCGGCAAGGTACGCGGCGCCAGCACGCTGACCCAGCAGGTGGCCAAGAACCTGTTCCTGTGGTCCGGGCGCAGCTGGCTGCGCAAGGGGCTGGAAGCCTGGTTCACCGCCCTGATCGAGTTGTTCTGGTCGAAGGAGCGGATACTCGAGGTGTATCTGAACAGTGCCGAATGGGGCAAGGGCGTGTTCGGTGCCCAGGCGGCGGCGCGTTATCACTTCGGCGTGGATGCCAGCCGCCTGACGCGACAACAGGCCGCACAGCTCGCGGCGGTGCTGCCAAGCCCGATCAAGTGGAGTGCCAGCCGTCCCAGCGCCTATGTGGCAAGCCGTGCGGGGTGGATCCGCCGGCAGATGAGCCAGTTGGGCGGGCCGAGCTACCTGATGCAACTGGATGCTTCGCGCAGGCTTTAAGGCCCGCTTCCACGCCCCAGTCAGCTTCAACACACAAAAAAGCCGCTGCCTCTTCCGAGAGCAGCGGCTTTTCAATCCAGCCAGGGCGCCGATCAGATCGTGATCAATGCCTTGACCTTGTTCATAGCGTTCTTCTCCAGCTGGCGAATACGTTCGGCCGACACGCTGTACTTCTCTGCCAGCTCATGCAGCGTGGCTTTTTCTTCGGCCAACCAACGCTGGTAAAGGATGTCGCGGCTGCGATCATCCAGGCCCTGCAGCGCTTCATGCAGGTTGCTGGTGGAGTTGTCGCTCCAGTCAGCGTCCTCCAGTTGCACGGCCGGGTTGTAGCGGTGGTCTTCCAGGTAATGCGCAGGCGACTGGAAGGCGCTGTCGTCGTCGGCTTCCGCCGCCGGGTCGAAGGCCATGTCCTGACCGCTCAGGCGGCTTTCCATCTCACGTACTTCACGCGGCTCCACACCCAGGCTCTCGGCCACTCGATGGACTTCGTCATTGTTCAACCAGGCCAGGCGCTTCTTCTGGCTGCGCAGGTTGAAGAACAGCTTGCGCTGGGCCTTGGTGGTGGCCACCTTGACGATGCGCCAGTTGCGCAGGATGAACTCGTGGATCTCGGCCTTGATCCAGTGCACGGCGAAGGACACCAGACGCACGCCCATTTCCGGGTTGAAACGCTTTACCGCCTTCATCAGGCCCACGTTGCCTTCCTGGATCAGGTCGGCCTGGGCCAGCCCGTAGCCTGCATAGCTACGCGCGATGTGTACGACGAAACGCAGGTGGGCCATCACCATTTGCCGAGCGGCCTCGAGATCCTGCTCGTAATAGAGACGCTCGGCCAGTTCACGCTCCTGCTCCGGCGTCAGCAAGGGGATGCTGTTGACCGTGTGCACATAGGCTTCCAGGTTTGCACCGGGAACCAGGGCATAGGCAGGTTGCAACGAATTGGTCATTCAAGTACCTCCGGCTTACAGACTCATGCCTTTTGGGCACTGCCAGCATAGACAAGGAACCGTTGTACAAGTTCCAGGATGAAAAATTTGTCAATACTGGCCATGAAACATTTATCGCGGTGCAAGCTCGTTCAAGTGACGAGCGACTGCGATCCATGCACCGATATACCCCAACAGCACCGCCCCGATCAAGAGTGAAACGCCATCCGAGGCCGGTACGCCACCCAGGGCGAAATCACTGCCATACAGGCCGGAAAGCCCGACCACCGCGTCGTTCAGCCAGTTCAGGCCGAACGCCAGGATGCCCCAGGCCAGCACGCCCGCACCCAGTCCATACAGGGCGCCCATGTACAGGAAAGGCCGCCGTACGTAGCTGTCGGTGCCACCGACGAGCTTGATCACTTCGATCTCGACCCGGCGGTTTTCGATATGTAGACGAATTGTGTTACCGATTACCAACAGCAGCGCGGAAATCAGCATTACCGCCAGGCCGAAGACGAACCGGTCACCCAGCTTGAGAATCGCCGCCAGGCGCTCGACCCACACCAGGTCCAGCTGCGCCGCTTCCACGCGAGGCAGCTCGGAGAGGCGTTGACGCAAGGCTTCCAGGGCTGGCTTGTCGACCTCGGTCGGGGTCACCACCACCACGCCGGGCAGTGGGTTGTCCGGCAGTTCGCGCAGCGCCTCGCCCAGGCCCGACTGTTGCTGGAACTCTTCCAGCGCCTGCTCGCGGCTGACGTACTGCGCCTCGGCGACGCCGGGCATGCCCTTGATCTCGTCACGCAGGGCCTCGCCATCGCGGCTGCTGGCATCGAGTTTGAGATACAGCGAGATCTGCGCCGCGCGCTGCCAGGAACCGCCGAGTTTCTCGACGTTCTTGAGCAACAGCGACAGACCCATGGGCATGCTCAGCGCCACCGCCATTACCAGGCAGGTGAAGAAGCTGCCGATCGGCTGCTTGCCCAAGCGGCGCAAGCTGTCGGCCAGGCTGGCACGGTGGCTTTCCAGCCAGGCGTGCAGGAGGCTGCGGAAGTCCGGGCCATCGTCATCGTGATCGCCACGCTTTTTCTTCGACGGCTGCGGGTCGGCGGCTTTCGGCGCGACGCGCTCGGAAACCTTTGGTGTACGTGTGGTGCTCATTGCCCGGCCTCCCCATCGCCGATCAAGCGGCCGCGTTGCAGCGTCAGCATGCGGTGGCGCATGCGCGCGATCAGCGCCAGGTCGTGACTGGCGATCAGTACCGTGGTGCCCAGGCGGTTGATGTCCTCGAACACGCCCATGATCTCGGCGGCCAGACGCGGGTCGAGGTTACCGGTGGGCTCGTCCGCCAGCAGCAGGGCTGGCTGATGCACGATGGCCCGGGCAATGCCGACCCGTTGTTGCTGGCCGGTGGACAGGTCGGCCGGGAACAGCTCGCCCTTGTCGCTCAGCGACACGCGCTCCAGCGCCGAATCGACGCGTTTGGCGATCTCGGCCTTGGACAGCCCGAGAATCTGCAACGGCAGCGCGATGTTGTTGAACACCGTGCGGTCGAACAGCAACTGGTGGTTCTGGAACACCACGCCGATCTGCCGGCGCAGGAACGGAATCTGCGCATTGCTGATCTGGCCCAGGTCCTGCCCGGCCAGCAGCAGCTTGCCGCTGGTCGGACGTTCCATGGCCAGCAGCAGCCGCAACAGGGTGCTCTTGCCGGCGCCGGAGTGGCCGGTGACGAACAGGAACTCGCCACGACGCGCCCGGAAGCTCAGCTCGTGCAGGCCGACATGGCCGTTGGGATAGCGCTTGGCTACCTGTTCGAATCGGATCATGAAGGTTCACGCTCGGCGAACAGCGCCTTGACGAAAGGTTCGGCTTCGAAGGTGCGCAGGTCGTCGATACCTTCGCCCACACCGATGAAGCGGATCGGGATGTTGAACTGCTTGGCCAGGGCGAAGATCACGCCGCCCTTGGCTGTACCATCCAGCTTGGTCAGAGCCAGGCCGGTCAGCTCGACGCTCTGGTTGAAGTACTTGGCCTGGCTGATGGCGTTCTGCCCGGTACCGGCGTCGAGCACCAGCAGCACCTCGTGCGGCGCCTCGACATCAAGCTTGCCCATGACCCGACGGACCTTCTTCAGCTCTTCCATCAGGTTGTCCTTGGTGTGCAGGCGGCCGGCGGTGTCGGCGATCAGCACATCGACATTACGGGCCTTGGCGGCCTGCACCGCGTCGAAGATCACCGAAGCCGAGTCGGCGCCGGTGTGCTGGGCGATCACCGGGATCTGGTTGCGCTCGCCCCACACCTGCAACTGCTCCACCGCGGCGGCGCGGAAGGTGTCGCCGGCCGCGAGCATGACTTTCTTGCCTTCGAGCTGCAGCTTCTTCGCCAGTTTGCCGATGGTGGTGGTCTTGCCGGCGCCATTCACGCCAACCACCAGGATCACGTAGGGCTTGTTCTGCGCCTCGATCTTCAGCGGCTGCTCGACCGGGCGCAGCAGCGCGGCCAGCTCTTCCTGCAGCGACTTGTACAGCGCGTCGGCGTCGGCCAATTGCTTGCGGGCAACTTTCTGGGTCAGGTTCTGGACGATGGTCGAGGTGGCCTCGACACCGACGTCGGCGGTCAGCAGCCGGGTCTCGATCTCGTCGAGCAGGTCGTCGTCGATGACCTTCTTGCCGAGGAACAGGCTGGCCATGCCCTCGCCGATGCTGGCGCTGGTCTTCGACAGGCCCTGCTTGAGGCGGGCGAAGAAACCAGGCTTGGATGGCTCGGCGGCCGCAACGACGACAGGCTCTGGGTCGACTGGAGCCGGCACAACGACCGGCGCGGCTTCGACAACCGGTGCTGGAGCGACAATGGCAGCGTCTACCGTTTCGACGGACGGCCGGGCAGGGATGACGGGCGGCGCCTTGGGTTCCAGGTCCTCGACCAATGCCACCGGCTCTTCGGCGACAGGCAAGACCAGGTTGCTGACCGGGGCCGCAGTTACTTCGACCTCGACCGGTTGCAGCGTTGCAACCACCGGCTCTGGCGCAGTCTCCGGCTGCGGTGCAGCAACCACCGGCTCTGGCACGGGCTCCGGCTGCGGCGCTACAACCACCGGCTCTGGCACAGGCTCCGGCTGCGGCGCGGCAACCACCGGCTCTGGCACAGGCGCCTGCAACGGCTCGGCAGCCGGTGCGGTCTGCTCGACGGGCGCTTGCGGTGCAGGGGCTTGCGGCTGTTCGGCGGCAGGCTGTTCCGGCTTCTTGCGGAACCAGCTGAACAGGCCTTTCTTCTCGCCAGCCGCGGCCGGCGCTTTTTTGTCGTCGTTGGAACCAAACATGGAAGACGGCTATCTCAGGGTAGCGATGGGCCAGCAGCGGCGCATCGGGAATTCTTAACTCACGCAGAACAGACTACTGTGAAGCCAGCGGGTTCATGCGCAACGTTTTGTCGTAAGGGCCTGCGGGCCAGAACGGCGACAGGCATGGTCGCCAGGCAACCGGATCAGTATCCTAGCACCTCCTGGCCCGCCGACGCTAAACCCAAGCGGGCCGCCGAACAGGTTGAACACCGTATGAATGCTCTAGCCCGCCGCGCCGCTGGCCTGTTGCTCGGCACACTGTGCCTGCCGCTGGCGGCTTTCGCCGCCGATGTGCAACCCACCCACGAATTCATCCTCGACAACGGCCTGAAAGTTGTCGTGCGCGAGGACCACCGGGCGCCAGTGGTGGTTTCGCAGATCTGGTACAAGGTCGGCTCCAGCTACGAGACGCCGGGCCAGACCGGCCTGTCCCATGCCCTGGAACACATGATGTTCAAGGGCAGCGCCAAGATCGGCCCCGGCGAGGCCTCGCGCATCCTGCGCGATCTCGGCGCCGAGGAGAACGCCTTCACCAGCGACGACTACACCGCCTACTACCAGGTGCTGGCCCGCGACCGCCTGCCGGTGGCCCTGGAGCTCGAAGCCGACCGCCTGGCCAGCCTGCGCCTGCCGGCCGACGAGTTCAGCCGCGAGATCGAGGTGATCAAGGAAGAGCGTCGCCTGCGCACCGACGACCAGCCCAATGCCAAGGCCTTCGAGCTGTTCCGCGCCATGGCCTACCCGGCCAGCGGCTACCACACGCCGACCATCGGCTGGATGGCCGACCTCGAGCGCATGAAAGTCGAGGAGCTGCGTCATTGGTACGAGTCCTGGTACGCCCCGAACAACGCCACCCTGGTGGTGGTCGGCGACGTCAAGCCGGACGAGGTCAAGGCCTTGGCGCAGAAGTACTTCGGCTCCATCCCCAAACGCGCCGTGCCGCCGAGCAAACTGCCGCTGGAACTGGCCGAGCCAGGCCAGCGCCTGCTCACCCTGCACCTGCGCACGCAACTGCCCAGCCTGATCTACGGCTTCAATGTCCCGGCCCTGGCCACCGCCAAGGACCCACGCAGCGTCAACGCCCTGCGGCTGATCTCGGCCCTGCTCGACGGCGGCTACAGCGCCCGCATGCCGGCGCGCCTGGAACGCGGCCAGGAGCTGGTTGCCGGTGCCTCGTCCAGCTACAACGCCTTCACCCGCGGCGACAGCCTGTTCATGATCTCGGCCACGCCCAACGTGCAGAAGCAAAAGACCCTGGCCGAAGTGGAGAAAGGCATCTGGCAGTTGCTCGATGAGCTCAAGACCACGCCACCCACCGCCGAAGAGCTCGAGCGCGTCCGCGCCCAGGTGATCGCCGGCCTGGTCTACGACCGCGACTCGATCAGCAGCCAGGCCACCACCATCGGGCAACTGGAAACGGTCGGCCTGTCCTGGAAGCTGATAGACAGCGAGCTCGACGACCTCAAGCGCGTGACCCCGGAGGACATCCAGGCCGCCGCCCGCACCTATTTCACCCGCGAACGCCTGAGCGTTGCCCATGTACTGCCCGAGGAGTCCGCTCATGAGTGATCGCAGCGCACCGCGCTACACCCTGTTCGGCCTGGCGATCATCGTGCTGGTGGTGGCCATCGCCGCGCTGCTGGCGCGCCCTGCCCAGTCCGACAGCCAAGGCAAGGCGGACACTGCGGCCCGCCCGGCCAACACCCTGCAATCGCTGGCCGAACTGGACGGCAAGGCCCCCAGCCGGCGCCAGCTGAACATCCAGCACTGGACCACCGCCGAAGGCGCCCGCGTACTGTTCGTCGAGGCCCGCGAGCTGCCGATGTTCGACCTGCGCGTGACCTTCGCCGCCGGCAGCAGCCAGGACGGCGGTACCCCGGGCCTGGCCACCCTGACCAACGCCATGCTCAACGAGGGCGTGGCCGGCAAGGACGTCACCGCCATCGCCGAAGGCTTCGAAGGCCTGGGTGCCGACTTCGGCAATGGCTCCTACCGCGACATGGCCGTGGCCTCGCTGCGCAGCCTCAGCGCCTCGGACAAGCGCGAACCGGCGCTGAAGCTGTTCACCGAGGTGGTGGGCCAGCCGACCTTCCCCGAGGACGCCCTCAAGCGCATCAAGAACCAATTGCTGGCAGGTTTCGAGTACGAGAAGCAGAACCCCGGCAAGATCGCCGGCAAGACGTTGTTCGCCAACCTCTATGGCCAGCACCCCTATGCCAGCCCCAGCGACGGTACCGCCGAGTCCATCCCGGGCATCACCCTGGCGCAGCTGCGCACTTTCCACGGCAAGGCCTACGCGGCCGGCAACGCGGTGATCGCCCTGGTCGGCGACCTCAGCCGCGGCGAAGCCGAGGCCATCGCCGCGCAGGTCTCCGCCGGCCTGCCCAAGGGCGCGGCACTGGCCAAGCCGGAGCAACCTGTCGAGCCCAAGCCGGGGACCACGCATATCGACTTCCCGTCCAAGCAGACCCACCTGATGCTGGCCGAGCTGGGTATCGACCGCAACGATGCGGACTGGCCGGCGCTGTCGCTGGGTAACCAGATCCTCGGCGGCGGTGCCTTCGGCACCCGCCTGATGAGCGAAGTGCGTGAAAAGCGCGGCCTGACCTACGGCGTGTACTCGGTATTCAGCCCGATGCAGGTGCGCGGCCCGTTCATGATCAACCTGCAGACCCGCGCCGAACTCAGCGAGGGCACGCTCAAGCTGGTCCAGGATATCCTGGCCGACTACCTGAAGAACGGCCCCACCCAGCAGGAACTGGACGATGCCAAGCGCGAGCTGGCCGGCAGCTTCCCGCTGTCCAATGCCAGCAACGCCAGTATTGTCGGGCAGCTGGGCGCGATCGGCTTCTACAACCTGCCGCTGAGCTGGCTGGAGGACTTCATGCAGCAGTCCCAGGCGCTGAGCGTCGAGCAGGTCAAGGCCGCCATGAACAAGCATCTTGCGGCGGACAAGCTGGTGATCGTCACCGTCGGCCCGAAGGTGGCGCAGCAACCGCTGCCGGCCCCTACTGACAAACCCGCCGAGCAGCCGCTCGGCGTACCGGAGCACTAATGGCAAGACCCAACACTCCCGCGCGCCCGGCCCCGGGCGCCAGCAAGGGCCCCGGCCAGTTGCGCATCATCGCCGGCGAATGGCGCAGCCGTCGCCTGGCCGTGCCGGAAGGCGAAGGCCTGCGCCCGACCCCTGATCGCGTGCGCGAAACCCTGTTCAACTGGCTGGCGCCCTACATCGAGGGCGCCCTGGTGCTCGATGCCTTCACCGGCAGCGGCGCCCTGGTGCTCGAAGCGCTGTCCCGTGGCGCGAAGGATGCCGTGGCGCTGGACAGCAACCCTGCGGCCACCAGCAACCTCAAGGACAACCTCGAAGTGTTGCGCTGCCCGCGCGGGCAGATCCTGCAGACCGACGCCCTGCGCTACCTGCAAGGCCCGGCCAAGCAGCAATTCGATGTGGTGTTCCTCGACCCACCGTTCCACCAGGACCTGCTGGCCAATACCTGCAACCTGCTGGAACAGGGCCAGTGGCTGCGCGAGCAGGCGTGGATCTACACCGAAAGCGAAGCCGTGCCCTCTTCGCTGCCGATGCCGGGCAACTGGCGCCTGCACCGCGAGAAGAAGACCGGCCAGGTGCATTACGCCCTGTGGCAGCGTGCGGCTGGCGACCAATAGCACAGGCGCGGCGGCGGTGTTTCATGGCACTCTAAGCGGGCACATCACGAGTCGCCCAGCATGATCAGCCCCACCGCCACCTTCCGCCCGGCCGCCGGCCTGTCCAACCCCCACTTGCAGACGTTGTGGGGGCCACTATGGCGCAAACTCCCCGCACTTGAGCGCACCCGCGAGCGCTTGTGGCTGGCCGACGGCGACTTCCTCGACCTCGACTGGCACGGCCCGCATCAGGCCGATGTGCCCTTGGTGCTGGTACTCCACGGCCTGACCGGTTCATCCCATTCGCCGTATGTCAAAGGCCTGCAACTGGCCTTGCAGACACGCGGCTGGGCCAGTGTCGCGCTGAACTGGCGCGGCTGCTCAGGCGAACCCAACCTGTTGGCGCGCAGCTACCATTCAGGGGCAAGCGAAGACCTGGCCGAAACCATCCGTCACCTGCGGGCGCAGCGGCCGCTGGCGCCGCTGTATGCCGTGGGCTACTCGCTGGGCGGCAATGTGCTGCTCAAGTACCTGGGGGAAAGCGGCGCGGCCAGCCAACTGGAGGCAGCGGTAGCGGTGTCGGTGCCGTTTCGCCTGGACCAGTGCGCCGACCGTATCGGCCTGGGTTTCTCGAAGGTCTACCAGGCGCACTTCATGCGCGAGATGCTGGCCTACGTGCAGGACAAGCAACGGCACTTCCGCGACAAGGGCCACCATGAAGGGCTGGCCACCCTCGAAGGCCTGGGCTCGCTGCGCAACCTGCGCACGTTCTGGGACTTCGATGGCAAGGTGACCGCGCCCCTCAATGGCTTCAGCGATGCCCATGACTACTACCGGCGCGCCTCCAGCCGCTATTACCTGGGCGAGAACCGCACGCCGACGCTGATCATCCACGCCAACGATGATCCCTTCGTGTTTGGCCATAGCCTGCCCGATGCCAGTGAGCTGGCGGCGCAGACGCAGTTCGAACTGCACAGCCGGGGTGGCCATGTGGGTTTTGTCGAGGGCAGCCTGCGCAATCCGGGGTATTACCTGGAACGAAGGATTCCGCAGTGGCTGATGGAAGGCCGATAGCCCCCCTCCAAGCAAGAGGTGTAAGAGGGGGTTGTGGGAGCGGGCTTGCCCCGCGATAGCACTCCCGGGCCATCGCTCCCACGTTACGAATTACTCGCCAGTGGCTATGCCACGCTGTGGATCATTGATCCACTCACTCCACGACCCGGCATACAGCCGCCCCAGCGGATAACCCGCCAGCGCCAGGGCAAACAGGTTGTGGCACGCCGTCACGCCAGAGCCGCAATAAGCCACCAGATGCTCCGGCGACCGGGCCCCCAGTTTTTCGGCAAACCGCTGTTTCAGCTTGTCGGCCGGCAGGAACCGCCCGTCCTCGCCAAGGTTGTCGGTGAAAGCCGCGCACTGGGCGCCAGGGATATGCCCGGCCACCGGGTCGATCGGCTCGACCTCGCCACGGAAACGCGGCAGGCCGCGAGCGTCGATCAAGGTCATAGCAGGGTCGCCCAGGCGCTTGGACAGGTGGGCGGCATCGATCAGCAGCTTCATGTCCGGCTCCCCGCTGAAGTTGCCCTCGCGGCGTACCGGCGGGTCCAGGCTCAACGGCAGGTGCGCCGCGTGCCAGGCCTTGAGGCCGCCATCGAGAATGAACACCGCGTCGCGCTTGCCAAGCCAGGCCAGCAGCCACCAGGCCCTGGCGGCAAAGGCGCCGGGGCCGTCGTCGTAGAGCACCACCTGGCTGTCGTTGTCCACGCCCCACTCGCGCAGGCGCTCCACCAGCCGCTGCGGGTCGGGCAGCGGGTGGCGGCCTGTGCTGCCCTTGAGCACCGGCCCGCTCAGGTCGCGCTCGAGATCGGCGAAGTGCGCCCCGGCAATATGTCCCTCGGCATAACTGCGTTGACCGTAGTCGACATCTTCCAGGGCAAAGCGGCAGTCGAGGATCACCAGGCCGGGCGCATCCAGGCGTTCGGCCAGCTGTTGAGGGGTGATCAATTGCGCGAGGGGCATGACAATCTCCTGATGAATGGCTCGAAACCCCGGATCACTGCTCCAGGGCCTGGTTGAACGGGACATGAAACTCAGCGCACAGCGCCTGCACCGCGGCACGCGCGGCCGGGGTGACATACCCCAGCTCCAGCACCACCACCTGATAGACGCCGCGCTTGAACGCTTCTTCACCCAGGTGCGCGGAATGCTCGCGGGTGGTGCTGAGAAAACGTACCCAGGAAGTCAGCACGATCCAGGCATTGATGGTCAGCGACTCCAGCTGCGCGGCGTCCATGTTCAGGATGCCGGCCTCGACAAAGCCGCGGTAGATGGCCTGACCCTGCTGCAGGCAGCGCTGCGAGAAACGCCGGTAGCGGGCCGCCAGCTCCGGATCGCTGTCAAGCAGATGCTCGAGGTCGCGATGCAGGAAACGGTAGTTCCACATCGCCGCCAGCAGCGCCTTGAGGTAGAAGCGCTTGTCTTCGACGGTGGCGCTGCGGCCTTGGGGCGGACGCAGGAAACTGTCGACCAGCTCTTCATACTGATTGAACAGCACGGCGATGATCGCCTGCTTGTTGGGGAAGTGGTAGTACAGGTTGCCGGGCGAGATTTCCATGTGCGCGGCAATGTGATTGGTGCTGACGCAACGCTCGCCCTGCTGGTTGAACAGCTCCAGGCTGCTCTGCACGATGCGCTCTCGGGTCTTCATGCGCGGGGCCATGCTCAGCTCCAGTCTCCAGCGTGTAATGATCGGGCCCATCTTACGGCCTCCAGCCCGTCGGGTGCATCGGCGGCCAAGTGAAAAATGGTGCACCATGGTACCAATTAGAGTATATGCTCTACTCACTCGTCAGCCCTGGAGCCGCCATGACCTCGCCTGCCGTACTTCCCCCTGTGCAATCCGACCTCGACCTGCAAGCGACGTTCGACGCCCAGCGACAGGCGTTCGCCGGCAACCCGATGCCCCCGGCCACGCAACGCCGGCAGTGGTTGAAAAGCCTGCGCGAGGCGCTGCTGGCGGACCAGGAGGCCTTGATCACGAGCATCGATGCCGACTTCAGTGGCCGCAGCCGTGACGAAACCCTGCTCGCCGAACTGATGCCGTCGGTCATGGGCCTGCGCGATGCGGAGAAACAGCTGGGCCGCTGGATGCGCCCATCGCGGCGCAAGGTCGGCCTGGCCTTCCAACCAGCCAGCGCCCGGGTGCAATACCAGCCACTGGGCGTTGTGGGGATCATCGTGCCGTGGAACTACCCGCTGTTTCTCGCCATCGGCCCGCTGACCGGCGCCCTGGCCGCCGGCAACCGGGTGATGCTCAAGCTCAGCGAGTCGACCCCGGCCAGTGGCCAGGCCCTCAAGAACCTGCTCGAGCGCGTGTTCCCCACTGATCTGGTCAGCGTGGTGCTTGGCGAGGTGGAAGTCGGCCAGGCTTTTGCCCGCCTGCCCTTCGATCATCTGCTGTTCACTGGCGCCACCAGCGTCGGTCGCCATGTGATGCTGGCCGCCGCAGAGAACCTGACGCCGGTGACCCTGGAGCTGGGCGGCAAGTCGCCGGCCATCGTCTCGGCCGACGTGCCGCTGGAGACCGCCGCCGAACGCATCGCCTTCGGCAAGACCCTCAACGCCGGCCAGACCTGCGTCGCCCCCGACTACGTGCTGGTGCCCCGCGAGCGCCTGGACGCCTTCGCCGAGGCCTACCGGCATGCCGTGCGTCGCCTCTATCCGCGGCTCGCTGGCAACCCCGACTACAGCGCGATCATCAACGAGCGCCAGCTTGGCCGCCTGAACCGGCTGCTGGACGATGCCCGTGAGCAGGGTGCCCAAGTGATCGACCTCTATCCCGACGAGCCGCGCCAGGGGCGCCGCCTGCCCCCACACCTGCTGTTGGACGTAAACGACAGCATGCAGGTGATGCAGGATGAAATTTTCGGTCCATTGCTGCCCGTGGTGCCCTACGACCGCCTGGACGAGGCCCTGGCCTACATCAACCAGCGACCTCGCCCCCTGGCGCTCTACTACTTCGGCTATGAACGTGGCGAGCAGGCCCGGGTGCTGCGCGACACCCACTCCGGCGGTGTCTGCCTCAACGACACCCTGCTGCATGTGGCCCAGGATGACCTGCCATTTGGCGGCATCGGCCCGTCGGGCATGGGTCACTACCACGGCCACGAAGGCTTCCTGACCTTCAGCAAGGCCAAGGCCGTGCTGGCCAAGCAACGCATCAATGCCGCCAAGGTGATCTATCCGCCCTATGGCAAGGCCTTGCAGCGCCTGGTCTACAAGCTGTTTATCCGCTGATGCAGCGCCGCGACCTGCTGCGCTTCGGCCTGGGCGCCAGCCTGTTTCTGGGGGCGGCCAGCCTGGTCGGCTGCAGCGAGCAGACGCCGTCGGCGGGTTACCAGGCGCTGCGCAAAGACGACCTGCCGTTGTTGCAGGCCCTGATCCCCGTCGTGCTGGCCGGCACCCAGGCCTCCACGGAGCAGGTGCTGCAAAGCCTCGACCACAAGCTGGCGGCACTGTCGCCTGCCATGCTCAAGCTGACCCGACAACTGTTCGACCTGCTCACCCTGCCCCTCACCCGCGGCCCGCTGACCGGGGTCTGGGGCAGCTGGGCAGAGGCCACCGACGCCGAAATTGAACGTTTCCTCGAACGCTGGCGCGACAGCTCGTTGAACCTGCTGCGCCAGGGCCACGCCTCGTTGCTGCAACTGCTGCTGATGGCCTGGTACGAACGCCCCGAAGCCTGGGCGGCGTGCGGCTACCCCGGCCCACCAAAGATCTGAATACCAGACAAGAGCACCGCCAAATGCCCGTCCCCGACCCATTCCGCCTAGGCCTCGAACGAGGCTGGATCACCCACGACGGCTCGCGCCTGGAACAGGACCTGACCCTCGCCGTCGACGTCGCCGTCATCGGCAGCGGCGCGGGCGGCGCCACCACCGCCGAACGGCTCAGCGCCGCCGGCTTGAAGGTGCTGCTGATTGAGGAGGGACCGCTGAAAACCAGCAGCGACTTCCACCTGCTCGAGCACAAAGCCTACGCCGACCTCTACCAGGAGGGCCTGGGCCGTCTAAGCAAAGACGGCGCCATTACCATTCTGCAGGGCCGGGCGGTGGGTGGCACCACCCTGGTCAACTGGACATCGAGCTTTCGCACACCGCCACAGACCCTGGAACATTGGGCTCGCGAGCATGGGGTCAAGGGCCTGGACAACGACACCCTGAAGCCGTGGTTCGAGCGCATGGAGCAGCATCTGGGCATCAGCCCCTGGGCCATGCCGCCCAATGCCAACAACGACGTGTTGCGTCGCGGCTGCGAGGCGCTTGGTCACCGCTGGGCGGTGATTCCGCGCAACGTGCGCGGCTGCTGGAACCTGGGTTACTGCGGCATGGGCTGCCCGGTCAACGCCAAGCAGTCGATGCTGGTCACCAGCATCCCGGCTACCTTGGAGCACGGCGGTGAACTGCTCTACCTGGCCCGTGCCGAGCGGTTCAGTCATGACGGCCAGCGCATTGCCCACTTGCAATGCCAGGCCCTGGACGCCCGGGGTATTCAGCCCACAGGCCGCCATATTCGCGTACGCGCCCGCCACTATGTGCTCGCCGGCGGCGGTATCAACAGCCCGGCACTGCTGCTGCGCTCAGACGCGCCTGACCCGCACCAGCGCCTGGGCAAGCGCACCTTCCTGCACCTGGTCAATTTCAGCGCCGCACAGTTCGAAGCGAAGATCGACCCGTACTACGGGGCGCCGCAATCGATCTACAGCGACCAGTTCCAGTGGCAGGACGGTGTCGCCGGCGCGGTAGGCTACAAACTCGAAGTACCACCGTTGCACCCGGCCCTGGCCAGCACCCTGCTCGGCGGCCATGGCCAGGAAAACGCCCAGCGCATGGCTGAACTGCCCCATACCCATGTGATGCTGGCGCTGCTGCGCGACGGCTTTCATCCCGACAGCCCCGGCGGCCAGGTGGAGCTGCGCGGCGATGGCTCACCGGTGCTCGACTACCCCGTCACCGGCTACCTGCGCGATGGCCTGCGCCGAGCCTGGCACAGCATGGCGCAGATCCAGTTCGCCGCCGGTGCCCGCCAGGTGATGCCGGTGCATGGAGATGCGCGCTATGTCAGCACCCCGGCGCAAGCCCAGGCACTGATCGACGGCCTGACCCTGGAGCTGCTGCGCATGCGTTTGGGCAGCGCCCACGTCATGGGCGGCTGCGCCCTGGGCGAGGACCCGCGCCAAGCAGTGTGCGACAGCCTGGGCCGGCATCACCAGCTGGAGAACCTGTCGATCCACGACGGTTCGCTGTTCCCCACCAGCATCGGCGCCAACCCGCAGCTGTCGGTCTACGCCCTGGCCGCCCTGCTCAGCGAAGCGCTGGTCGGCCGCCTGGCACGCGGCACATGACAGCCAATGGCTGCGCTGTCTATAGTGCCATCAGCCGGCCACGCGACTTGGCCGGGCGCAATCGCTGCGCTACCATCCGACTCCCCAACGCACTCCAGCCAGGATGACGCGATGAACCGAGTGTTGTACCCGGGTACTTTCGACCCCATTACCAAAGGCCATGGCGACCTGGTCGAGCGCGCCTCGCGCCTGTTCGACCATGTGATCATCGCCGTGGCGGCCAGCCCGAAGAAAAACCCCTTGTTCCCCCTGGAACAGCGGGTCGAGCTGGCCCGCGAGGTCACCAAGCACCTGCCCAATGTCGAAGTCATCGGCTTCTCCTCGCTGCTGGCGCATTTCGCCAAGGAAAAAGGCGCCAATGTGTTCCTGCGCGGCCTGCGTGCCGTGTCCGACTTCGAATACGAGTTCCAACTGGCCAACATGAACCGCCAGCTCGCGCCAGACGTCGAGAGCCTGTTCCTCACGCCGTCGGAGCGCTATTCGTTCATTTCCTCGACGCTGGTCCGGGAAATCGCCGCGTTGGGCGGTGATATCAGCAAGTTCGTGCACCCGGCCGTGGCCGACGCACTGACCGAGCGCTTCCGCAAGTAACCCTCGCGGTCACGATGTCGCGCCCGCGTGCACTGCGGGCGCGAATCCGGCACAATTGCGCCCATCGCTTTGAAACATGCCCGGGCCCGATGCCCAGGCCGGAGTCCCCATGTCCCTGATCATCACCGACGATTGCATCAACTGCGACGTCTGCGAACCCGAGTGCCCGAACGCCGCTATCTCGCAAGGCGAAGAGATCTACGTGATCGACCCGAACCTGTGCACCCAGTGCGTGGGCCACTACGACGAGCCACAGTGCCAGCAGGTTTGCCCGGTCGACTGCATCCCCCTGGATGAAGCCCACCCGGAAACCGAAGACGAGCTGATGGCCAAGTACCGCCGGATCACCGGCAAGGCCTGATGCCGTTCGTCGCCGCGTTACAGCGCGCAGCCCTAGGCGCCTGCCTGGCCCTGCTGGCCTGCGCCGCCCAGGCGCAAGGCCCCGGGCGTGCGGCTATCGCCAGCCCGCACAGCGAGGCGACCTCGGCGGCGCAACAGATCCTGCAACAAGACGGCAACGCCTTCGACGCCGCCGTGGCCATCAGCGCCACGCTGGCCGTGGTCGAGCCCTATGGCTCGGGCCTGGGTGGCGGTGGCTTCTTCCTGCTGCGCGAGAGCGGCGCCACGCCACGGTATACCTTCCTCGATGCGCGGGAACGCGCTCCGGCCGCGGCCCGTGCGGACATGTACCTCAAGGACGGCAAGGTGCAGCCCGGCCTGTCGATCAACGGGCCGCTGGCCGCCGCGATCCCCGGCCTGCCTCAGGCCCTGGCCGACCTCGCCAGCACCCACGGCAAGCTGCCGCTCAAGGACAGCCTGGCCCCGGCCATCCGCCTGGCCAACCAGGGCTTCGCCGTCGACCGCATCTATCGAGATCGCGCCACCATGCGCCTGAGCGCCCTGCGCGACGATGCCGAAAGCGCGCGGCTGTTCCTCAGTGGCAATGATGTACCGGCCCTGGGCACGGTGATCCGCCAACCCGAATTGGCCGCCACCCTGCAAGCCATGGCCGAGCAGGGCCGCGACGGCTTCTACCGTGGCCCGCTGGCCCGCCGCCTGGCCGAAGGCGTGCGCCAGGCCGGCGGTATCTGGACCCTCGACGACCTCGCCGGCTACCGTACGGCGTGGCGTGAACCGCTGCGTTATCCACTGGCCGACCAGCGTGAATTGATCAGCAGCCCGCCGCCCTCGGCCGGCGGCGTGGCCCTGGCACAAAGCCTGGCCATGCTCCAGCGCCTGCCCTGGCAGAGCGCCGCGCCCGTGCAGCGCAGCCACTATGTGATCGAAGTGCTGCGCCGCGCCTACCGCGACCGCGGCCTGCTCGGCGACCCGGACTATGTGAGCAACCCGATCAACCGCCTGCTGGCGCGCCAGTACCTGACAGGGCTGGCCGACAGCATCGATGTGCACCAGGCCACCCCCAGCAGCGCGCTGCCGCCCTCACCCGCCTGGCGTGAAGGCGACCACACCACCCATTTCGCGGTGATCGATGGCGACGGCAACGCCGTATCCGCCACGCTGTCGGTCAACCTGCCGTTTGGCGCGGCGTTCAGCGTGCCGGGGACCGGGGTGGTGCTGAACAACGAGATGGACGATTTCGCCGCCGACCCTGGCGGCAGCAACAGCTATGGCCTGGCCGGCAGCCAGGCCAATGCGGTGGCGGCGGGCAAGCGCCCCTTGTCGAGCATGAGCCCGACCTTCATCGAAAGCCCCAGCCAGCTCGCCACTTTCGGCACGCCAGGCGGCAGCCGCATACCCAGCATGGTGCTGCTGTCGGTGCTGGGGTTCCTCGAGGGCCGACCGGTGGCCGAGTGGCCGGCGTCACCACGCTATCACCACCAGTACCTGCCGGACGTGGTGGAGCATGAACCGGGGACGTTCAGTGCCCGGCAGAAGGCCGAGCTTGAAGGGCGCGGGTATCGGTTGAAGGATGTCGGGCGTCAGTACGGTAATCAGCAGGTGCTGTACTGGAACAAAGCTGCCGGGACCTTGGAAGCGGCCAGTGACCCCAGGGGCGTAGGCCAGGCCGCGATCGTCGACTGATCCATTTCCACCTGCCCCGCGATCAGGCCTGTGGCATCAGCGCTGGCATTTCGGGCAGAACACGCTCGCCCGCTGGCCCAGCTTCACTTCGCGCAGCTCGGTGCCACACAGTTTGCATGGCTGCCCACGACGCCCATACACGAACAACTCCTGCTGGAAGTAGCCCGGCTGGCCATCGCCACCGATGAAGTCACGCAAGGTGGTCCCGCCCTGTTCGATGGCCGCCGCCAACACTCGTTTGATTTCGATCGCCAGCTTCAGATAGCGCGCCCGCGAAATCCCGCCAGCTTCGCGGCGCGGATCGATCCCGGCCGCGAACAAGGCTTCGGTGGCGTAGATGTTGCCCACGCCAACCACCACCGCGTTATCCATGATGAACGGCTTGACTGCCATCGACCGTCCCCGGGACAGCTGGAACAGGCGCTCACCGTCGAACAGGTCGGTCAGCGGCTCTGGCCCCAGGCGAATCAGCAGCTCATGGTTGAGCGGGTCGAGACTCCACAACATCGCCCCGAAGCGGCGCGGGTCGGTGTAGCGCAGCATCAGCCCCGACTCGAGCTCGATATCCACATGTTCGTGCCTGGCCGCCGGCAAGCCCAACTCGACCAGGCGCAGGTTGCCCGACATGCCCAGGTGGCTGATCAGGGTGCCGACCTCGGCGTTGATCAGCAGGTACTTGGCGCGGCGCTCGACACTGACGATGCGCTGCCCCGACAGGCGCACATCCAGGTCTTCCGGGATCGGCCAGCGCAGGCGCGGGTCACGCACCACCACGCGGCTGACCCGCTGGCCTTGCAGATGGGGCGCGATGCCGCGCCGCGTGGTCTCGACCTCTGGCAGCTCCGGCATGGCTCAGTGCCCGCCCATTTCGCGGATGTTCTGCTTGAGCTGCTCGAAGTCGTATTCGGTCAGGCCGATGTAGTCCAGCACCAGCGGCCCCACCATGTTCCACTCGTGATCGACGCTCTGGTTGCCCAGCACACGGTACGAAGCGCAGATGTGCTCGGACATCTTCAGTACCGCCAGCAGGTTCTTCAGCTGGGTCTGGGTATTGCGCGAGGATTCGTCGCGGAACACCGCCAGGGCATTGTGGTGGTTGGCGATGGCCGCGCTGATGTGCTCGGGCAGACGCCAGGACTTGGCGGTGAAGTAGCCGACCACCGAATGGTTGGTGTTGAACACGCGGTTCTCGGTGTCCACCACGCGGACCTCGTCATTGGTCTTGGCGTAGGATTCCTCCAGCACTTCCATGTAGTTGGGGAAGCGCTTGTGCATCAGCGGCACGCCGCAATCGTGGAACAGGCCAAGGGTGTAGGCCTCGTCCACGGCCTGGATGCCGGTGCGCTTGGCCAGGGTCAGGCAGGTCATGGCCACGTCCTGGGCGGTGTCCCAGAACGGGTTGAGGGTGACGATAGTCTCGTCGCTCATCTCGCCCCTGATCGATTGCGCGTTGATCAGGTTGATGATCGAACGGCTGCCCAGCAGGTTTACCGCGCGCTGGATCGAGCCGATCTTGTTCGCCAGGCCGAACTGCGCCGAGTTGACCAGTTTGAGCAGGGCGCCGGACAGGCCCGGGTCCTGCGCGATCAGCTTGGCGATGGTCTCCAGGTCCGGGTCGGGCATGTACTG
Source organism: Pseudomonas sp. PONIH3 (assembly GCF_002934345.1). Classification (NCBI taxonomy): domain Bacteria; kingdom Pseudomonadati; phylum Pseudomonadota; class Gammaproteobacteria; order Pseudomonadales; family Pseudomonadaceae; genus Pseudomonas; species Pseudomonas sp. PONIH3. The sequence goes on along the minus strand of NZ_CP026386.1, from coordinate 4,177,287 downwards.
CTCGAACTGCAGGTCGACCATGATCTGCGGCTGTGGCGGGATGGTGATGCCCTGCAGGGCTTGCTGGATCTGTTCGGCGGTGAGTTCCTGGGACATTCGTGCATTCTCGCTGGGGACGGGGGATTCTAACCCTGTACGCCGCCAGGGTGACTATCAGTGAATCGTTGGATCCAAGAATTTCTTTAGCTGTGGGCGCCGACCAGTTGGTCGCAGTCACCAGCGAACCTGGGGCCAACACGGTATACTCCCGCTCTTTTTTCCCGGAGCGACGTCATGTCCCTGCCCAGCCTTCGCCTCAAAGCCAATGCCGATCGCCGCCTGCGCGCCGGCCACCTGTGGGTCTACAGCAATGAAGTCGATGTTGCCGCGACCCCGCTGCAAGGCCTGAAGGCCGGCCAGCAGGCCATTCTCGAAGCCGCCAACGGCAAGCCGCTGGGCGTGGTGGCCATGAGCCCGAACAACCTGATCTGCGCGCGCCTGCTGTCGCGCGATGCCAAGCTGCCGCTGGACAAGTCGCTGCTGGTGCACCGCCTGAACGTGGCCCTGTCGCTGCGCGAGCGCCTGTTCGACAAGCCATGCTACCGCCTGGTGTATGGCGACTCCGACCTGCTGCCGGGCCTGGTGGTCGACCGTTTCTTCGACATCCTCGTGGTCCAGCTGGCCTCGGCCACCATGGAAGCGCACAAGGACGAGGTAATCGCCGCGCTGGTGCAGGTGCTCAAGCCCAGCGGCATCCTGTTCAAGAACGATTCCGCCGCCCGCGACGCCGAAGGCTTGGAGCGTTATGTCGAGACCGTCTACGGCGAAGTGCCGGACTGGGTCGCGCTGGAAGAGAACGGCGTCAAGTTCGAAGCGCCGGTGCGTGAAGGCCAGAAGACCGGCTGGTTCTACGACCACCGCATGAACCGCGCCCGCCTGGCCCCCTACGTCAAGGGCAAGCGCGTGCTCGACCTGTTCAGCTACATCGGTGGCTGGGGCGTGCAGGCCGGCGCGTTCGGCGCCAGCGAAGTGTTCTGCGTGGACGCCTCGGGCTTCGCCCTCGACGGCGTCGAGCGCAATGCCGCGCTCAACGGCATCGGCGAGAAGCTGACCTGCATCGAAGGCGACGTGTTCGAAGCCCTGCGCGAGCTGAAAGCCGCCGAAGAGCGCTTCGACGTGATCATCGCCGACCCGCCCGCCTTCATCAAACGCAAGAAAGACCTGAAGAACGGCGAGGCCGCCTACCGCCGCCTCAACGAACAGGCCATGCGCATGCTCACCAAGGACGGCATCCTGGTCAGCGCCTCGTGCTCGATGCACCTGCCCGAGGACGACCTGCACAACATCCTGCTGACCAGCGCCCGCCACCTGGACCGCAACCTGCAACTGCTCGAGCGCGGCGGCCAGGGCCCGGACCACCCGGTGCACCCGGCCATCGCCGAGACCCGCTACATCAAGAGCATCACCTGCCGCTTGCTGCCCAACAGCTAAGCTGCACCGGCTTCCACAGGTTTCGCGCTGTGCGGCACCTGTGGCAGCCGGCTTGCCGAGGCTCGACCCGGTCCAGGCGTCATGACGGCAGCGCCAGCCGTCGATCCTCCCTGGGACAGCGCTCGAACCGTGCCCGATAACAACGGGTGAAGTACGACGCCGATTCGAATCCGCACGCGACTCCTACCTCCAGCACACTCATGTCGGTCTGGCGCAGCAACTGCCGGGCCTTGTCCAGCCTCAGCCGCAGATAGAAGCCACTGGGCGTGTCGTCCAGGTGCAGGCGAAACAGCCGCTCCAGCTGCCGCCGGGTCACCTGCACGCCATCGGCCAGCACCTGGGTGTTGAGTGGCAGCTCGGTATTGCGCTCCATCTCGCCGATCACCTTCACCAGCTTCTTGTTGCGCAACCCATAGCGCGTGGCGATTTGCATGCGCTGGTGATCCTGGCGCGGGCGGATGCGCCCGAGCACGAACTGCTCGGACACCTGCACCGCCAGTTCGCTGCCGTGGGCCTGGGCGATCAGGTCGAGCATCAGGTCGATGGAGGCCGTGCCGCCGGCGCAGGTGATGCGTCGGCGGTCGATCTCGAACAGCTCCTGGGTCGCCTGCAGGCGTGGATAACGTTCCTTGAACGCCTCCAGTGCCTCCCAATGCAGTGTGGCCCGGTGACCATCGAGCAGGCCAGCCTCGGCCAATACCATGGCGCCCGTGTCGATCCCGCCCAGCACCACGCCCTCATGGTCGAGACGACGCAGCATGTGCTGCAACTTCAACCCATAGCACGCCAGTGGCTCGAACCCGGCCACCAGCAGCAGCAGGCGCCCGTGCTCTCCCTCCCCCAGCGCGCCGTCGGCATTCACCGACATGCCGTTGCTGGCCTGCACCGCACCACCGTCCAGGCTCAACACACGCCAACGGTACAGCGGGCCACGAAAACGGTTGGCCACGCGCAGCGGCTCGATGGCGCTGATGAAGCCCATGGCGGAGAAGCCTGGCAGCAACAGGAAGTCTATGGTTTGCGGCATCGCGTGCTCCGCGGCAAAGGTGGTCGCCTCCGTGCAAGTGTTGGTCGCCAGGGTGCGATTTTCCACCCTGCCGCCAGCGTAGCGTGTTCTCACGGCCCGCAGAGGCCGGATCCGATAACAATACGCACTGCCGATGGAGAGCCACCATGCATCGCTTTATCCGCCGCAGCCTGTTGTCCCTCGCGCTCAGCACTACCGTAGCCACTCCGCTTTTCGCCGCCGAACCCGCCACCTGCAAGGATGTGCGCCTGGGCGTGGTCAACTGGACCGATGTGATCGCCACCAGCGCCATGGCCCAGGTGCTGCTCGACGGCCTGGGTTACCAGACCAAGCAGACCAGCGCCTCGCAGCAGATCATCTTCGCCGGCATCCGCGACAAGCGCCTGGACATGTTCCTCGGGTACTGGAACCCGATCATGACCCAGACCATCACCCCGTTCGTCCAGGCCGGCCAGGTGAAGGTGCTCGACAAGCCCAGCCTGGAAGATGCCCGCGCCACTCTCGCCGTGCCGAAATACCTGGCCGACAAGGGCCTGAAGACGTTCGCCGACATCCACAAGTTCCACAAGGAGCTGGGCGGCAAGCTCTACGGCATCGAGCCCGGTTCCGGCGCCAATACCCAGATCAAGGCGATGATCAGCAAGAACCAGTTCGACCTCGGCAAGTTCCAGCTGGTCGAGTCCAGCGAGGCCGGCATGCTCGCCGCCGTCGACCGCGCCGTGCGGCGCAAGGAAGCGGTGGTGTTCTTCGGCTGGGCGCCGCACCCGATGAACGTGAACATCGACATGGTCTACCTGGGCGACAGCCAGGACGCCCTCGGCCCGGACGAGGGCCGCGCCACAGTGTGGACGGTGACCGCGCCGGACTATGCCCAGCGCTGCCCCAACGCCCATCGCCTGCTGACCAACCTCAGCTTCAGCGCCGAGGACGAGAGCCGGATGATGCAGCCGCTGCTGGACCACAAGGACGCGCTGGAATCCGCGCGCCAGTGGCTCAATGACCACCCCGAGGACAAGGCCCGCTGGCTTGACGGGGTGACCACCTTCGACGGCAAACCGGCCGCGGACAACCTCAAGCTCACCGCCAACTGACATTCCTCCATCGCGGGGCAAGCCCGCTCCCACGCCAGCACACGGCCTCTCTGTGGGAGCGGGCTTGCCACGCGATAGCGACCTGACAGATACAAAGGAACCCACCATGAACCACGACGTCATCATCACCTGCGCCCTCACCGGTGCCGGCGACACGGTCGCCAAGAGCCACCTGGTCCCGATCACGCCGAAACAGATCGCCGAGTCCGCCGTCGAAGCCGCCAAGGCCGGCGCCACGGTGGTCCACTGCCACGTCCGTGACCCGCAGACCGGCCGCTTCAGCCGCGACGTCAACCTCTACCGCGAGGTGATGGAACGCATCCGCGAGGCCGACGTGGACATCATCGTCAATCTCACCGCCGGCATGGGCGGCGACCTGGAGATCGGTCCCGGCGAATCGCCCATGGAGTTCGGCCCGGGCACCGACCTGATCGGCCCGCTGGAGCGCCTGGCCCATGTCGAAGCGCTGCTGCCGGAGATCTGCACCCTGGACTGCGGCACCCTCAACTTCGGCGATGGCAACGCCATCTATGTCTCCACCCCCGCCCAACTACGTGCCGGCGCCAAGCGCATCACCGAGCTGGGAGTGAAAGCAGAGTTGGAGATTTTCGACACCGGCCACCTGTGGTTCGCCAAACAGATGATCAAGGAAGGTCTGCTGCAAGACCCGCTGTTCCAGCTGTGCCTGGGCATCCCGTGGGGCGCTCCGGCCGACACCACCACCATGAAGGCCATGGTCGACAACCTGCCTGCCGACGTTACCTGGGCCGGTTTCGGCATTGGTCGCATGCAGATGCCGATGGCTGCCCAGGCGGTGCTGCTTGGCGGCAACGTGCGGGTCGGGCTGGAAGACAACCTGTACCTGGACCGTGGCGTGCTGGCCAGCAACGGCCAACTGGTCGAGCGGGCCGCTGAGATCATCACCCGCATGGGTGGCCGTGTGCTCACCCCGGCCGAAGGCCGGGAAAAGATGAACCTCAAGCGTCGCTAATATCCCCGCAGGAGCCAGATATGCCTTTTATCACCGACATCAAGACTTTCGCCGCGCTGGGTAGCGGCGTGATCGGCAGCGGCTGGGTCGCCCGCGCCCTGGCCCACGGCCTCGACGTGGTTGCCTGGGACCCGGCCCCCGGTGCCGAGGTCGCGCTGCGCAAGCGCATCGCCAACGCCTGGCCGGCGCTGCAAAAGCAAGGCTTGGCACCCGGCGCATCGCAGGATCGCCTGAGGTTCGTGCCCACCATCGAGGAATGTGTGCGCGATGCCGACTTCATCCAGGAAAGCGCCCCCGAACGTCTGGACCTCAAGCTCGACCTGCACGCGAAGATCAGCGCCGCCGCCAAGCCCGACGCAATCATCGGCTCCAGCACCTCGGGGCTGCTGCCCAGCGAGTTCTACGAGTCGGCGACCCACCCCGAACGCTGTGTGGTGGGGCACCCGTTCAACCCGGTCTACCTGCTGCCACTAGTGGAAATCGTCGGCGGTCGCAAGACCAGCCCTGAAGCCATCGAAGCGGCGAAAAGCATCTACACCAGCCTGGGCATGCGCCCGCTGCATGTGCGCAAGGAGGTCCCCGGTTTTATCGCTGATCGACTGCTCGAAGCGCTATGGCGCGAAGCCCTGCACCTGGTCAACGACGGTGTCGCCAGCACCGGCGAGATCGACGACGCGATTCGCTTTGGCGCTGGGCTGCGCTGGTCGTTCATGGGTACGTTCCTCACCTACACTCTGGCTGGAGGCGATGCCGGCATGCGCCACTTCATGGCCCAGTTCGGCCCGGCATTGAAGCTACCCTGGACCTACCTGCCAGCGCCGGAACTGACGGACAAGCTGATTGACGACGTGGTTGAAGGCACCTCGGAGCAATTGGGCGAACACAGCATCGCCGCGCTGGAGCGTTATCGTGACGACACCCTGCTGGCGGTGCTGGAAGCGGTGAAAACCAGCAAGGCCAAGCACGGCATGGCCTTCAGCGACTGAGGAGAAAACGATGCCCGCCCTGATCACCTATCGCACTCGCGTGTTGCCCGAGTGGGTCGACTACAACGGCCACCTGCGCGATGCCTACTACCTGCTGATCTTCAGCTTTGCCACCGATGCGCTGATGGAGCGCATCGGCCTGGATGGCCAAGCACGGGGCCAGAGTGGGCACTCATTATTCACCCTGGAGGCACATATCAATTACCTGCACGAGGTGAAACTTGACATCGAGGTGTGGGTGCAGACTCACATCATCGGCTTCGACAAGAAGCGTCTGCACCTATATCACAGCCTCCATCGCAATGGGTTTGACGAAGCGCTGTCGGCCAGCGAACAGATGCTGCTCCATGTCGACCTGGCCGGTCCCAGGTCGACCGCCTTTGGTGAGCATAGCGTGATGCTGCTGCGGGAGCTGACGCAGCAGCAATACGATCTCCCATTGCCGGCGCTGACAGGAAGAGTAATTCGGTTGCCAAGCTGAATGCCCTTGGCAATTCGCCCAAACGCACCCCTTGGAAGACTTAATAAAAGTTCGATATAACAACAGCCCGCTCGTTCAGACGGCGCTTTTCATGAGAGTGGTCGTCGCCGAATCGCACACCGAGATAAGTTACGCCAGGATCAGACCAGCGATAGATATACTCACAGTTGCCAGTGCAATCCTTCGGATCATAGCCAATTGATGCATAACGCTTACCCTCATAAGTCGGACTTATGAAACCAAATTGGTAAGGAGGGACATATTCCGGCCCCCCTGGTTTCCATACATGATTAATCCCCATTAAATGGCCAAAGCCGTGCAAAAAATATTCTGGACTTTTAATATTGAACACATAAAACGCGTTATCTTTTTCGGCTTCATCATAAGTTACTTCTTTCTTGTCCACCCAGTACGCCCCCACGATGACCACATCGGCAGCATGCTGCTTACGAAGTCTAGCCACTTCTTTTGTGGCTTCAGTTTCTGCATCTGTAAAATCCAGCAGAATTTTATCGTTGTGATGAAAAATACTGTCAGCTGCATTCGATGCGGTCATGTGAGCCACGGTGAGTTTCAGAGATACGCCATCCCCCTGATTAGTCATTTCGTTGAACCACTCAAGCTCGTCTCTCAGGACAATCATCGCTGACGGTTCCATTGTATTGGTTTTCCTGGTGCTAACCAGAAGTACCGAGATCGAAGGTTTGGCCTTCGAGATAGACTTTGATGCTACCGCTTTAGTAGCGTGCTCTTGCACAGCTGGCTCATTTTCTAGTACCAGGCAGGGCGGTGCTGCCGCCATGTCGACCTGCATCAACCCATGCTGGCCGTTACCTACATCCTCCAGAACATAGAGCTTACCCTCGACAACCACTCGCCCCCTGAGTGAATCGCCGCGACGGGCTAGAAAAATGAAATTCGCTGCGTTGAAATGTCCATCCTTCACATCAGATGAGGCATCACCGAACCAATAGTCAGCGGGGGTATACTTCAGCGCCGCCTCTGCGCGGCTGCCAACCTCATCAGATTCATGCCCTTTATAGTTGCGCAGTTTAAACTCTACAGCTCTTCCGCCTGGCAGCAATACAGACAAGCGGTTTGTCGACTTCCTTACGACCTCAGGGTCTACACGTATCAACTGAATGCTTTCTTTCCCCGGCCTATCAAGCAATACCCCCAGCTTGTGCCGGCCAGCGGCTTTTTCAGCTTCTAGCGCCTCACGGTTTACCGAAGGCTCCAGTGTGGCCAACCGCAGGGCTTCCTGCGCTAAAGCAGGGCGTAAGGAAATCAGTAACAACACTACCAAAAGCACGGCATGCGCCCAGCACTTCAATGTCAGGTCTCTCATACCTCACCTCCGAAAATAGACGAGGTTCAATTGGACAGGCGGATGAGGTATCCGACAACTGGCAGAATTACCAGGTAGCGCGTAGCGCAAAAAAGAAACCCCGGTAAGCCGTGAGCATCCGGGGCCAAGCGCGGGCAACATTCACTTTGCGTGGAATGAGGGTGACCAAACCCTCGGTGCCGTGAATGACATCAGTGTGCAGGCTTGCCGCCCCGACGATTTAGCCGTAAACGACCTGTTCTTAGCCAAAGCGGCCATCGCGGCATTCTGCCCTTGCCGCGCCGGCGACTCCGTCACAGAATCAATTGCAAACAACACAAGCGAAGGGCAACGGCCATGATGCATGCGGATCTGATCGACCAGGACGACCTGTTGGGTCAATTGCGCTCACGGGGTTTCGACATTCCGGCCGGCGCCAGCGCCGAGCAGGCCTGCGAGGTGGTAGTGCGTGGGCTGACCGAACCCAATGCCCGGGCGCTCAAGGGCATGGTGGAGCAGATGTATACCGGCAGCGCGACGATCCTGCCAGCGGTACGCCAAGCCATCGACAAGCAGTTGCTGCCGGCGCTGGCACAATATAACAAACACGCTTGATTCAACGCGAAATCAGGGAGACACGCCGGGCCTGACTGTTTCGATTAATATATGCGAGATAGCAGGCCCAGGCTTTACGGCATGCCACCAAGTCATTTACCTGCAAAACCCTGAGGAGCCGAATACTGTATAAACTCAATCTTATCAAACAAATCCCGGTTACTTCGCGTAACTTGGTATGGGGAAAGAAGTGAAGTTTCCAAGGGCCTTAGGCTAATCAAAAAACGCTCGCGATACTCTTTATCAAGCTCACCCTCAATGCACAGAGCGTTCACCCGACTCTCAGTTTGAAAACAAAGCTTCATGTGGCCTCTTGGCAGATTACCAAGAGCGATCGAGTCTATCATCTTATTTCTGGCGGCGGCAAAAACTGAGTGCAACACCTGACCTTTCCGGTACGGTGCTGCCACTATGTCTTATACCGAACTCAGCGTTGAAGAGCGCGCCACCATTCAAATCGGTCGTACTCAAGGCTTCAGCCTGCGTAGGATTGCCTGCTTGATCAACCGATCCCCTTCGACCATCAGCCGGGAGCTGCGCCGCAATCGAGATGTCTGTGGCGGCTACTCGGCCCACGCGGCCCAGCAGCAGATGCAGGCTCGCCGCCAGGTGTGTCGACCGAAGCGAAAGCTGTTGCCGGGTGGTGAGCGCTTCGAGTTGGTGGCGCATATGCTCCGTGAGCGTTTGTCTCCCGAGCAGATTGCCGGCAAGCTGCGCAGCATGAACATTCCCAGCCTCAGAGATGCCTACGTCTGTCGCGAGACGATCTATAACGCGATCTATGCCCTGCCGGTCGGTGAACTGCGCAAGGAGCTGATCATCTGCCTGCGGCAAAGCAAGACGACACGCCGACCGCGCTCTGGTGGTGTGGATCGGCGCGGCCAGATCCCCGAGATGGTCAGTATTCATGTGCGCCCGCCGGAGATTGAAGACAGGCAGATGCCGGGGCATTGGGAAGGCGACCTCATCAAGGGTAAGGCCAACGCCTCGTCCGTCGGTACGCTGGTGGAACGCACCAGTGGCTACCTGATGCTGGTAAAGATGAACGACGCGACGGCGACTTCGGCGCTGGAAGGCTTCAGCGCCGCGCTCAATGGCATGCCGCTGGAGATGCGAAAGAGCATGACTTACGACCAGGGCCGGGAGATGGCGCGACACGCCGAGATCACCCAAAGAACCGGCGTGGCGATCTACTTCTGCGACCCGCACAGCCCTTGGCAGCGCGGTAGCAACGAAAACATCAATGGCCTGATCCGCCAGTACCTGCCCAAAGGCACAGACCTGTCGGTACACAGCCAGGAAGAACTGAATGCCATCGCACTGCAACTGAACATGCGTCCGCGTAAGCGCTTCGACTTCAAATGCCCAATCGAAGTTATGGGCGAGGTGATGCAGAAGGCCATGGCTATGCGGCATGATGCTCCAGTTTCAATTCAATGACCGTGTTGCACTCAGCTCCTGCAACCGCCTCTTGTTTCTCTGCACATTAGAGTTTCACCTTGCCCCGCCACCGTGAGACAATTGTCGCCTTGCATGCGAATTTTCGTATAGGTGGTCACTTTTATTTCATGACCGGAATTAGTTGATGGTACCGACGTACAGGCCGAAAAAGATGAAACCACCAACAAACTCATAAAAATAGAAACATAAATTGCTCTTGCTTTCATGGCTATATTGCCCTCATGAGAACTAGAACCATTTTTCGGACATCTGCGGGCTTGCAGAAATCCGGCTTGATAGATCGCTCATGACCATCCTTTCGTAACCGTCCACAGTCTGCAACTAGCAAAAATATCAGGTCAAAAAAACAAAAAGCCCGGCCGCATTACGCGACCGGGCAACATGAACGACAACACTCCTTGGCTACCCCCTCCGCGTGTATTCCACAAAGGCAACGCGGAGCTCAGAGCCTCACACTGGCAAACGTCGACTCATTGCGCGCCTGGCTGAGCGCCGCCATCGGCCCGCTGTGGGGCGACAGCGCCATTGCCTGCGGGATCGGCATCATCGCCACCTGCTGGGTGGTGTTCGAGCCCACCCGTTCGTCACGCGGTGGAATGCCGAAGTATTCGCGATAGCACTTGGAGAAGTGCGGCGTGGAGACGAACCCGCACACCGAGGCCACCTCGATGATCGACATCGGCGTCTGCTTGAGCAGTTGCCGGGCGCGGATCAGCCGCAGCTTGAGGTAGTAGCGCGACGGCGAGCAGTGCAGGTACTTCTGGAACAGGCGCTCGAGCTGGCGCCGCGACACTGCCACATAGACCGCCAGTTCGTCGAGGTCGATCGGCTCCTCGAGGTTGGCTTCCATCAGCGCGACGATTTCCTGCAGCTTCGGTTGGTTGGTGCCAAGCATATGCTTGAGCGGCACGCGCTGGTGGTCCTGCTCGTTGCGGATGCGTTCGTAGACGAACATCTCGGAGATCGCCGCCGACAGCTCGCGGCCGTGGTCGCGGCTGATCAGGTGCAGCATCATGTCCAGCGGCGCGGTGCCACCGGAGCTGGTGAAACGGTTGCGGTCGAGGGTGAACAGGCGGGTGCTCATGTTCACCCGCGGGTAGGCCTCCTGCATTGCCGCCAGGCATTCCCAGTGCACGCTGCAATCGAAGCCGTCAAGCAGCCCGGCGCAGGCCAGCGCCCAGCTGCCGGTGCACACCGCGCCCAGGCGACGCGATTGGCGGGCCTGGGCCTGCAGCCAGGTGACGTGCTCGCGGGTGACAGTGCGCTGGATGCCAACGCCACCGCAGACAATCACGGTGTCCATTGGCGGCGCACTGTGCATGGCCGCGTCGGGGGTGATCTGCAGGCCGTCGCTCGCCCACACCTGGCCACCATCGACGGTCAGGGTGTGCCAGCGGTACAGCTCGCGACCGGAAAGCTGGTTGGCCATGCGCAGGGGTTCGACGGCCGAGGCCAGGGAAATGAGGGTGAAGTTGTCCAGCAGGAGAAAGCCGATGGACTGGGGTGCTGTGCGGTTCTGGGTTGGGGTCCCGGAGGTGTACGACGTCATCGCGATTTCTCCTCACACAATGCAGGGTGTGCTTCAGGCGAGCACTGTTCTTGTAATGGCCCCGTTTCGTATGCAGGGGCTTTGCCAATCTCAACGCAAATGGCATGCCTGAATTTGAACGCCCATCCAATAAAACCCAAAAGCGACGTCGGCATGCGCCTTCCAGCGGCCTGGGTGATGAGCGTCAGGTCAAACGCAAACAGGCGCGCCAGCGCTTCTGCGCGTCACTCCTGAGCAATTCGGTAGCACTTGTGGGAAGGTTGCCCAGATGCGACAGACTTAAGTGTCACCGACAACCAACCTGCTGGTAACGACAGGCGACGGCCGGTAGATGACAACCGCTGCGCCAGAATGTGGCGCATCGGTCACGTGTGGGCCAGAACGGCGCATCAGCATTCGATGACGCTGACCGCCAGGCCTCCGCGAGAGGTTTCCTTGTACTTGTCGTGCATGTCGGCGCCGGTGTCGCGCATGGTGCGAATCACCTGATCCAACGAGATGAAGTGTTCGCCATCACCGCGCAAGGCCATCTGCACGGCATTGATCGCCTTCACCGCGGCGATGGCGTTGCGCTCGATGCACGGGACCTGCACCAGGCCACCGACCGGGTCGCAGGTCAGGCCGAGGTTGTGTTCCAGGGCGATCTCGGCGGCGTTCTCCAACTGCGCCGGGGTGGCGCCAAGTACATCGGCCAAGCCTGCGGCAGCCATGGCGCAGGCCGAACCGACCTCGCCCTGGCAACCAACCTCGGCGCCGGAGATCGAGGCGTTCTTCTTGCACAGGATGCCCACGGCAGCAGCGCCGAGGAAGAAGTCCACCACGTTGGACTCATCCACCGCATCGGAGAAACGCATGTAGTAGTGCAACACCGCCGGGATGATGCCAGCAGCGCCGTTGGTGGGCGCGGTGACCATGCGCCCGCCAGCGGCGTTCTCTTCGTTGACCGCCAGGGCGAACAGGTTGACCCACTCCATGGCGCTCATGGTCGAGCCGATCACATTGGGCTTGCCCAGCTCCTGCAGGCTGCGGTGCAGGCGGGCGGCGCGGCGACGCACATTGAGCCCGCCGGGCAGGATGCCTTCATGCTTGAGGCCGTTGTTCACGCACTCCTGCATGGCTTGCCAGAGCTTGAGCAGGCCGGCGCGGATCTCGGCTTCGCTGCGCCAGACCTTTTCATTCTCCAGCATCAATTGCGACACGCGCAGGTCGTTTTGCTTGCACAGGCGCAGCAGTTCGGCGGCGCTGTCGAAGTCGTAGGGCAGCACGGTCTGGTCGGCGTCCAGCACGCCGCTGGCGGCCTGGGCGGCATCGACCACGAAACCGCCGCCCACCGAGTAATAGGTGTCGCGGTGCAGCTCGCCCGCCTCGCCTTCGGCAATCAGGGTCATGGCATTCGGGTGGTAAGGCAGGTTCTCGTCCAGCAGCAGCATGTCGCGGGTCCAGACGAACTCGACGGGCAGGCGATTATCGAGCTTGAGCACGTTGGTTTCGCGCAGGTCGGCGATACGTGGGGTGATCTGGCTGGGATCGATGGCGTCCGGCCATTCGCCCATCAGCCCCATGATCGTGGCGTTGTCGGTGCCGTGGCCGACACCGGTGGCCGACAGCGAGCCATACAGCCTCACTTCGATACGCCGTACCTGCTCCAGCTCGCCGCGCTCACGCAGCCCCTGGACGAACAGCGCAGCGGCGCGCATGGGGCCGACGGTGTGCGAGCTGGAAGGCCCGACACCGATCTTGAACAGGTCGAACACGCTGATGGCCATTGTCGAATCACCTCTTGCTGGGCTTGTCTCTGCGCGCCAGGCGCAGGGCGGAGCAACTGCTAGGCTGAAACAGTCGAGCCGCCTTGAATGCTCGCATCATCGGGCTTTTGCCCAGCCCTTCGCCGTCTGCAACCGACGTACTTTTGTCCAGCAGCGCCGCCGCTGCACGGGCCTTTCGTGCGCCGTTTTCCAGCGGCGGGACGACGCAAAAACCGAGGTATGGGGGTGGAAAAATCCAGTTGCGACATCGTCCGTACTGGATACGACCCGTCCTGTACTGGATACGACGCCACCAGTAGGCGATTGCCGAACGCTGGAGGATTATCGAAAGCGACTCGTATTGCACGGCCTCGCATCCTGCCCTCTGCAGGCCTGGTCGACCGGAGCCCTGAGAACGCCCGGCGGCCCACGCGAACCCGAAGATAAAATCACAGGAGTCCATCCATGAAAGGTTCACCCAAGCTGTTGCTGGTCGCGTTGCTGTCCGCTCCGCTGCTGGCCCAGGCCGCCGAACCCGAGCAGTGTCAGACGGTGCGGTTCTCCGATGTCGGCTGGACCGACATCACGGTCACCACCGCGACCACCAGCGTCGTGCTCGAAGCCCTGGGCTACAAGACCCACACCACCATGATCTCGGTACCGGTGACCTACAAGTCTCTGGCGACCGGCAAGGACCTCGACGTGTTTCTCGGCAACTGGATGCCGACCATGGAGAACGACATCAAGCAGTACCGTGACGCCGGCACCGTCGAGACCGTGCGCGCCAACCTGGAAAATGCCAAGTACACCCTGGCCGTGCCCCAGGCCTTGTATGACAAGGGCCTGAAGGACTTCGCCGACATTCCCAAGTTCAAGCAGGAGCTCAAGGGCAAGATCTACGGTATCGAACCGGGCAACGACGGCAACCGCACCATCCAGAAAATGATCGACGACAACGCCTTCGGCCTGAAGGACGCCGGGTTCCAGATCGTGCAGTCCAGCGAGGCGGGCATGCTGGCCCAGGTCGACCGGGCGCAGAAGCGTGAAGACGCGATCGTCTTCCTCGGCTGGGAACCGCACCCGATGAACACCCGCTTCAAGATGCAGTACCTGACCGGTGGGGATGCCTATTTCGGTCCCGACTTCGGCAAGGCCACCGTGCTGACCAACACCCGCAAGGGCTACGCACAGGAATGCGGCAACGTTGGCCAGCTGTTGAAGAACCTGTCGTTCGAGCTCAAGGATGAAAGCACCATGATGGGCTATGTCCTGGACGACAAGATGAAGCCCGAGGCGGCCGCTAAGAAATGGCTGAAGGACAACCCTGGCAAACTCGACGCCTGGCTCGCCGGCGTGACCACCGTGGATGGCAAACCCGGCCTTGAGGCGGCCAAGGCCAAACTGACGCAATAACGCAAGACGCCATGGCAACACCTCGGGGTGGGACCGTGCCCACCCCGGACTGATTTCAATCTTTGCAGGTGGAAGCTCGCTATCATGCTTATCGATCAGAAAATACCCCTGGGGCAGTACATCGCCTCATTCGTCGAATGGTTGACCCAGAATGGCGCCAGCTACTTCGACGCCATCGCCGCAGGCCTGGAGTTCATGATCCATGGGGTCACCAGCGCCCTGACCTGGTTCAACCCGTTCGTGCTCATCGCCCTGTTCGCCGCCCTCGCGCACCTGATCCAGCGCAAATGGGCGCTCACCGTCTTCGTCGCCCTGTCGTTCCTGCTGATCCTCAACCTGGGCTACTGGCAGGAGACCATGGAAACCCTGGCGCAAGTTACCTTCGCCACGGTGGTCTGCGTGGTCATCGGCGTGCCGCTGGGCATCGCCGCCGCGCACAAACCGATGTTCTACACCGCCATGCGCCCGGTGCTGGACCTGATGCAGACCGTGCCCACCTTCGTCTACCTGATCCCGACCCTGACCCTGTTCGGCCTGGGCGTGGTGCCGGGGCTGATCTCCACCGTGGTATTCGCCATCGCAGCGCCCATCCGCCTGACTTACCTGGGTATCTGCGACGTGCCGCAGGAGCTGATGGACGCTGGCAAGGCCTTCGGTTGCTCGCGCCGCCAGCTGCTGACCCGCATCGAACTGCCCCACGCCATGCCGAGCATCGCCGCCGGGGTGACGCAATGCATCATGCTGTCGCTGTCGATGGTGGTGATCGCCGCCCTGGTCGGCGCCGACGGCCTGGGCAAACCCGTGGTCAACGCACTGAACACCGCCGATATCTCCCTGGGCTTCGAAGCGGGCCTGGCCATCGTGCTGCTGGCGATCATGCTCGACCGTATCTGCAAGCAACCGGAGCTGCCGGTAAGGGGTGAGGCATGAGCATCATTCGTTTCGAAGACGTCGACGTCATCTTCTCCAGCAAGCCGCGCGAGGCGCTGGCCCTGCTCGACCAGGGCAAGACCCGCGAGCAGATCCTCAAGCAGACGGGCCTGGTGGTCGGCGTCGAAAAGGCCAACCTGGACATCAACAAGGGCGAGATCTGCGTACTGATGGGCCTGTCCGGCTCGGGCAAGTCCAGCCTGCTGCGCTGCATCAACGGCCTCAACACCGTGAGCCGCGGCAAGCTGTTCGTCGAGCACGAAGGCAAGCACATCGACATCGCCCACTGCACCCCGGCAGAACTAAAGATGATGCGCACCAAGCGCATCGCCATGGTGTTCCAGAAGTTCGCCCTGATGCCCTGGCTGACGGTGCGCGAGAACATCAGCTTCGGCCTGGAGATGCAGGGCCGGCCAGAGAAGGAACGGCGCAAGCTGGTGGATGAAAAGCTCGAGCTGGTGGGCCTGACCCAGTGGCGCAACAAGAAACCGGACGAACTCTCCGGTGGCATGCAGCAGCGCGTGGGCCTGGCCCGGGCGCTGGCGATGGACGCCGACATCCTGCTGATGGACGAGCCATTCTCGGCACTCGACCCGCTGATCCGCCAGGGTCTGCAGGACGAATTGCTGGCCCTGCAGAGCAAGCTGAGCAAGACCATCGTGTTCGTCAGCCATGACCTGGACGAGGCGCTGAAACTGGGCAGCCGCATCGCTATCATGAAGGACGGGCGCATCATCCAGTACAGCAAGCCGGAAGAGATCGTGCTCAACCCGGCCGACGAATACGTGCGCACCTTCGTCGCCCACACCAACCCGCTCAACGTGCTGTGCGGCCGCAGCCTGATGCGCAGCCTGGACAATTGCCGGCGGGTCAACGGTTCGGTGTGCCTGGACCCTGGCATCGACTCATGGCTGGACCTTGGCGAAGGCGGCTCGCTCAAGCGCGCACGCCAGGGCCAGAATGGCCTGGACATGCAGAACTGGGCGCCAGGGCAGGACGTCGGCTTGCTGGAGCGCAGGCCAACCGTGGTGCACGCCGATATCGGCATGCGCGAGGCACTGCAGATCCGTTATCAAACCGGCAACAAGCTAGTGCTGCAGGATAACGACAAGGTGGTGGGGATACTCGGGGATACCGAGTTGTATCACGCGTTGCTCGGCAAGAATCACGGGTGATTCAATTGGGGCCGCGTTGCGGCCCCAATCATTTTTTCAGCGTACGACAATACCGCGCGAAGCCATGTAGGCCTTGGCTTCCGGTACCGTGTACTCGCCAAAGTGGAAGATGCTCGCCGCCAGCACCGCGCTGGCATGCCCTTCCAGGATACCGTCGGCCAGGTGCTGCAGGTTGCCTACGCCACCGGAAGCAATCACCGGGATCCCCAGTGCATCGCTGATGGCGCGGGTCACGCCCAGGTCGAAGCCATTCTTCATGCCATCCTGGTCCATGCTGGTAAGCAGGATCTCGCCAGCCCCCAGGCCTTCCATCTTCTTCGCCCACTCCACCGCATCCAGCCCGGTAGGCTTGCGCCCGCCGTGGGTGAAGATCTCCCAGCGCGGGGTTTCACCCGGGCCGGAGACTTTCTTGGCGTCGATGGCAACGACGATGCACTGCGAACCGAAACGGTCCGCCGCCTCGCCCACGAACTCCGGGTTGAACACCGCGGCGGTGTTGATCGACACCTTGTCGGCACCGGCGTTGAGCAGGTTGCGGATGTCCTGCACGGTGCGCACGCCACCACCCACGGTCAGCGGGATGAATACCTGGCTGGCCATGCGCTCGACGGTATGCAGGGTGGTGTCACGGCCATCGACGCTGGCGGTGATGTCGAGGAAGGTGATCTCGTCGGCGCCCTGCTCGTCGTAGCGCCGGGCGATCTCCACC
The DNA here is from genome assembly GCF_002934345.1 of Pseudomonas sp. PONIH3. NCBI lineage: Bacteria > Pseudomonadati > Pseudomonadota > Gammaproteobacteria > Pseudomonadales > Pseudomonadaceae > Pseudomonas > Pseudomonas sp. PONIH3. The sequence goes on along the minus strand of NZ_CP026386.1, from coordinate 4,160,317 downwards.
GGGTCGCCGGCATCGCGGATGTTCTCGAACTTGACGCCCTTGACCACCCGGCCGTTATCCACGTCCAGGCAAGGGATGATGCGCTTGGCCAGTGCCATGGTCGCTCCTCAGCCTTGGTAGTTGTCGCAGAAGGCCTGGGCCTCGGCGACGTCGAGGGTGCCTTCGTAGATGGCACGGCCGGTGATGGCGCCGATGATGCCTGGTGCCTTGGCGTCCAGCAGGGCCTTGATATCGCCCAGGTTGTGGATGCCGCCCGAGGCGATCACCGGAATACGCGTGGCTTCGGCCAGGGCCTTGGTGAAGGGCACGTTGCAGCCCTGCATCATGCCGTCCTTGGCGATGTCGGTGTAGACGATCGCCGAGACGCCATCGGCCTCGAAACACTTGGCCAGGTCGATGACCTGCACGCTGCTCACTTCGGCCCAGCCGTCAGTGGCGACGAAACCGTCCTTGGCGTCCAGGCCGACGATGACCTTGCCAGGGAACGCCTTGCACGCTTCGGCGACGAACTCAGGCTGCTTGACCGCCTTGGTGCCGATGATCACGTAGCTGACACCAGCCTTGACGTAGTGCTCGATGGTTTCCAGCGAGCGAATGCCACCGCCGATCTGGATCGGCAGGGTCGGATAGCGCTTGGCGATAGCCGTGACCACTTCACCGTTGACCGGCTGGCCTTCGAAAGCGCCGTTTAGGTCGACCAGGTGCAGGCGGCGGCAACCACCCTCGACCCATTTGGCGGCCATGCTCACCGGGTCGTCGGAAAATACCGTGGAGTCTTCCATGCGGCCTTGGCGCAGGCGTACGCAGGCACCGTCCTTGAGATCGATAGCGGGGATAATCAGCATGTGAGGAACCTGTCTAATCGTTGGAATTCAGGGCTTCTCGAGCGCCCACAGGTCGCTTTCGATGCTCTCGAACCGCTCCTTGAGGTGCAGCTGAACATCGGCAATCGCCCTGTTGTAGTAATGGGGTGCAATCTCTTTGCTGAACAGCTCGAGGACCTCGGCCACCTCGAACGACCCCAGCTCCAGCTCGAAGCGGTCTTCGAGAAAGCGCTTGAGCGTGTCGAGCGCCTCGCGCTCCTGCTCCGGGGTCAGGGTGATGATCGGGGCCTTGGTCTTCGATCGGCTCATTTACCAGCGCCCGTCCCAGGCGACGAAGTTCTGCAGCAGCTGCAGGCCATGGGTATGGCTCTTCTCCGGGTGGAACTGCACGGCGAAGCGCGAACCTTCGGCCAGCGCGGCGGCGAAATCGACGCCGTAGTGGCCGCGACCGACCACCTGGCCCGGCTTGCCGGCCTCGATGAAGTAGCTGTGCACGAAGTAAAAACGCGCACGGTCGGGGATGTCATGCCACAGCGGGTGGTCGATGGTCTGGCCGACTTCGTTCCAGCCCATGTGCGGCACCTTCAGGTGCTCGCCGTCTTCCTTCAGGTCTTTACCGAAAAAGCGCACCTGGCCGGGGAACAGGCCGATGCAGTCGACACCGTCGTTTTCCTCGCTGCGCTCGAGCAGGGCCTGCATGCCTACGCAGATGCCGAGGAACGGGCGGTCCTGGCTGACTTCTCGCACCAGGCTGTCGAAGCCCAGGCGGCGGATCTCGGCCATGCAGTCGCGGATCGCGCCGACGCCCGGGAACACCACGCGGTCGGCTTCACGAATCACCGCGGCATCGCTGGTCACCAGCACCTTGCCGGCGCCCACATGCTCCAGGGCCTTGGCCACCGAGTGCAGGTTGCCCATGCCATAGTCGATTACGGCTACCGTCTGCATTTACAGGCACCCTTTGGTGGACGGCATCTGCCCGGCCATGCGCTCGTCGAGGGTAACGGCCATGCGCAGCGCGCGGCCGAACGCCTTGAACACGGTCTCGATCTGGTGGTGGGTGTTGTGGCCACGCAGGTTGTCGATATGCAGGGTCACCAGGGCATGGTTGACGAAGCCCTGGAAGAACTCCTGGAACAGGTCGACATCGAAGCCGCCCACGGTGGCGCGGGTATACGGCACGTGCATCTGCAGGCCCGGACGACCGGAGAAGTCGATGACCACGCGCGACAGGGCCTCGTCCAGCGGCACATAGGCATGGCCATAGCGGAAGATGCCTTTCTTGTCGCCGATGGCCTGGGCGAATGCCATGCCCAGGGTGATGCCGACGTCCTCGACGGTATGGTGGTCGTCGATATGCAGGTCGCCCTTGCACTCGATGTCCAGGTCGATCAGCCCATGCCGAGCGATCTGGTCGAGCATGTGTTCAAGGAAAGGCACGCCGATTTCAAATCGGGCCTTGCCGCTGCCATCGAGGTTGATCGAGCACTTGACCTGGGTTTCCAGGGTATTGCGCTCGACGGAAGCCTTACGTTCGACCATCACCAGCTCCGCAAAATCATTGGGCGAAAAGGGCTCCATTATAGGCCCAGAACGCGCCAGCTTGAAACGCGGATGACATATGGCAGGGCTAGTAATTACGGGGGTGGGAGAGACCTACAGGTCTATACAAGCAGATTTTTCTGTTGACCCCATCGCGGTGCGCCGATGCGACTTGCCCCGCGACAGGGCCCTTGAAGCCAGCCAGTCAGCCAGCCGTGTCATCCATCAATGAAACAGCACCGCAGTCTTCTGCAGGGTGATCCACACCCCCCAGGCCAGCGGAATCACCACCACCGCCCAGGCCACCAGCACCAGCGGCAGGCTGCCCGGCGCCGCGTGCCACTCCAGCGAACGCGCGGAATCGGCGCCCTTGTCATGGCTCAGCGCGCGCTCGGCCGCCAGTTCGGCGTCGGTCATGAAGTACTTGTCCGCCACCGGGCGTACCAGCATGTTGCAGATGAACCCCAGCACCAGCAGGCCGGCCAGGATGTACAGGGTCATGTCGTAGGCCGCGGCCCGCTCCACGCCCGCCGCCAGCTGCGCCTCGCGCAGGTAGGTGATCAGCACCGGGCCGAGTACGCCGGCCGCCGCCCAGGCAGTCAGCAGGCGACCATGGATGGCACCGACCATCTGCGTGCCGAACAGGTCGGCCAGGTACGCCGGCACGGTGGCGAAGCCGCCGCCGTACATCGACAGGATGATGCAGAAGGCCGCCACGAACAGCGCCACGTTGCCGATGTGACCCATGTTCGGCACCAGGCTGTAGAGCCCCACGCCCAGGGCGAAGAACGCGAAGTAGGTGTTCTTGCGGCCGATATAGTCGGAGAACGACGCCCAGAAGAAGCGCCCGCCGATGTTGAACAGGCTCAGCAGGCCGGTGAAACCGGCGGCAATCGCGGCAATCTGCGCCAGTTGCGCGGCATTCAGCTCACTGAAGGTCAGCTCGTTGCCCAGCAGCTTGCCGGCGAACACTTCCTGCAGCAGTGGCGAAGCCATGCCGAGAATGCCGATACCGGCCGAGACGTTCAGGCACAGCACCAACCACACCAGGGCGAACTGCGGGGTTTTCCAGGCCACGCTCACATGCACGTGGCGGTCGGTAACCATGGCGTTGGCTTTCTTCGCCGGCGGTGTCCAGCCTTCGGGCTTCCAGCCGGTTGGCGGCACTCGGTAGGCCAGGGCGCCCGCGGTCATGAACACGAAGTAGATCGCGGCCATGGCGACAAAGCTCTGCCATACGCCCACCTCGGTCGCGCTGCCGAAGTGGCCCATGAGCGCGGTGGCCAGAGGAGCGCCCACCATGGCACCTCCACCAAAGCCCATGATCGCCATGCCGGTGGCCATGCCGCGCTTGTCCGGGAACCACTTGATCAGGGTAGACACTGGCGAAATGTAGCCAAGGCCCAGGCCGATCCCGCCGATCACCCCCGAACCCAGCCACATCAACCACAGCTGGTGGGTCTTCACGCCAATCGCCGAGATCAGCAAGCCGCCGCACCAGCACAGTGCCGAGACCAGGCCGGCCTTGCGCGGGCCGGCGTGCTCCAACCAGCCACCAAGTACCGCGGCAGAGCAGCCGAGGAACACGAAGAACAGGGTGTAGATCCAGCTGAGCATGGAGATCGGCCAGTCGCACTCGGCGCTGAACAGACGGGCGACGAAGCCCATGTCGGCGGCGCAGGCCACTGGCGCGCTGACACCCAGGGCCTGGGACAGCGGCAGCCAGAACACCGAGAAGCCATAGGCCATGCCGATGCACAGGTGAATGGCCAGGGCCGCCGGCGGCACCAGCCAGCGGTTGAAGCCCGGGCGGGCGATGATGCGCTCCTTCGACAGGAAGCCCGGCGTGCTCGCCGCCGCTCCCGCCGTGATACTGCTGTTCATGGATTGATCCTTTTGTAGGTGGGCTGTGCGCGTGGACGGCTCTGTATGGCTGCACGCAAGGCAGCCCGGCCGCTTCAGGCATCACCCGCGACAATGGGTCGCGGGGCTCCACGGGCGGGCGCAAGATTACCAGCAGCGGGTGACATGAAAGCAATCTGATATCGTGTTTTTTTTGTCAACTGAAACGATCAATCCGCTATCGGTGGCGTCTGCATCGCCAGCAAGCCGGCTCCCACAGGGACAACGCAAGTCTTGAGGCCTGCGCGGTCGCTGTGGGAGCCGGCTTGCCGGCGATGAGGCCAGGACAAGCAATAAATGAACTGCTGCCATTGCCACTGTCGAAATGTCGGATACGCAGAGCCAAGTGCCACAGCGCTATACTCGCCGCTGAAATTCATAATCGGACTACAAGGACTCGCCCATGAAAGCGTTCGGCAAAATCCTGGGGCTGGGGCTTCTCGGGTTGTTGCTGATCATCGTGGCGCTGGGCTTCGCCCTGACCCACCTATTCGATCCCAACGACTACAAAGAAGAAATCCGCCAGCTGGCCCGTGACAAGGCCCACGTGGAACTGACCCTCAACGGCGACATCGGCTGGAGCCTGTTCCCCTGGCTGGGCCTGGAACTGCACGAGGCCAGCATCGCCACGCTGAAAAACCCCAAGGTGCCATTCGCCGACCTGCAGATGCTCGGCCTGTCTGTACGCGTGCTGCCGCTGCTGCGCCGTGAAGTGCAGATGAGCGACGTGCGGGTCGAAGGCCTCAACCTGACGCTGACCCGCGATGCCAACGGCCATGGCAACTGGGAAGACATCGGCAAGCCATTGCCGGACCCGGCGATCGCCAACGCGCCGACAAGCACGCCCGATGCAAGCTCAGCGACGGAACCTGCCAAGCCGGAAAGTGGCGAGCGCTCGGTCAAGCTCGATATCGACAGCCTGACCGTCAACAACGCCCGCGTGCTTTATACCGACGAGAAAGCCGGCCAGACCTACGGCGCAGAAAGCATTCAGTTGAGCACCGGCCCCGTGCACGAAGGTGTGAACATCCCGCTCAAGGCCAGCGCCTTCCTCAGCGCCAGCCAGCCGAACCTGAAGGCGCGTACCGAACTGACCGGCGAACTGCGCTTCGACCGGCGTCTCAAGCGCTACAACCTCGAGGACATGCGCCTGTCTGGCGAAACCTCGGGCGAGCCACTGGCCGGCAAGACCATGACCTTCGCCGCCCAAGGCCAGGTGTTGGTCGACCTGGCGGCCAATGTCGCCTCATGGAGCGGCCTGAAGGTCTCGGCCAACCAGTTGCGCGCCCTGGGCGAGCTGAACGTGCGCGACCTCGACAAGACGCCGCAGGTCAGCGGCGGCCTGTCCATCGCCCAGTTCGACCTGCGCACCTTCCTCGACGGTATCGGCCACCCGCTGCCCGCCACCGCCGACGCGGCAGCGTTCAAGAAGCTGGAACTGGTCACCCGCCTGCAAGGCACGCCGAACAGCATCGCCCTCGAAGACCTGGCGGTGAAGCTGGACGACAGCACCTTCACCGGCCGGGTCGCCGTGGAAGACTTCGCCAAGCAGGCCCTGCGCGTGCGCCTCAAGGGCGACAAGTTCGACGCCGACCGCTACCTGCCGGCCAAGAGCGAGGAAGCCAAGGGTGCCACCGCTGCGCGCCAGGCCGAGGTCAAGCAGCAGGAAGCCACTGCCGTCGCCGGCGCCGGCTCCACGCCGCTACCCGACGCACCGACGCAAGTCGCCTGGAGCAGCGACAAGCTGCTGCCGGTCGACCGCCTGCGCGCCCTCGATCTGCAGGCCGACCTGTCGTTCGGCGCCCTGACGCTGGACAGGCTGCCGATCAGCGACGCGCAGCTGACCGCCAGCGGCCAAGGCGGCCTGGTCACCCTGCAGACCCTGCGCGGCGCCTTGTACAACGGCACCTTCGAGGCCAAGGGCACCGTGGATGTACGCCCTGCCGTGCCGCAGATCGGCGTGAACACCAAGATAAACCGCGTGCCAGTCGAACATTTCATCAAGCGTGAATCCCCGGAACAGGCACCGCCGGTCAAGGGCCTGCTGACCCTGAACAGTGACCTCACCGCTACCGGCAACAGCCAGAAGGCACTGGTCGATACGCTCAATGGCAATGCCAGCTTCACCATCAACGACGGCGTGCTGGTCAATGCCAACCTGGAACAGCAACTGTGCCAGGCCATCGCCACCCTCAACCGCAAGCAGCTCAGCGGCGAACCCCGTGGCAAGGACACGCCGTTCCAGGAGCTGCGCGGCAGCCTGGTAATGCGTAACGGCGTGGCCAGCAATCCGGACCTCAAGGTGCGTATCCCGGGCCTGACCGTCAACGGCCACGGTGACCTCGACCTGCGCGTGCTGGGCATGGACTACAACGTCGGCGTGGTCGTCGAAGGCGACCAACGCGCCATGCCCGACCCGGCCTGCCAGGTCAACGAGCGCTATGTCGGCGTCGAAGTGCCGCTGCGCTGCCGCGGCCCGCTGGAGTTGGGTGCCAAGGCCTGCCGCCTGGACCAGGACGGCCTGGGCAAGGTTGCCGCCAAGCTTGCCGGCAACCGCCTCAAGGACAAGATCGATGAAAAGCTCGAAGAGAAACTCGGAGACAAGGTGAGCCCTGAACTCAAAGATGCATTGAAGGGGCTGTTCAAGCGATGACACCCCAGCAGTTCTCCAGCGCCGTGCTGGACTGGTACGACCAGCACGGTCGGCATGACCTGCCCTGGCAACAGGGCATCACCCCGTATCGGGTGTGGGTGTCTGAAATCATGTTGCAGCAGACCCAGGTCAGCACCGTGCTCAACTACTTCGACCGCTTCATGCAGGCCCTGCCCACCGTGCAGGCGCTGGCCGAGGCGCCGGAGGACGAGGTGCTGCACCTGTGGACGGGCCTGGGCTACTACACCCGTGCCCGTAACCTGCAAAAGGCCGCTAAGATCGTCGTCGAGCGACATGGCGGCGAGTTCCCGCGCAGCGTCGAGCAGCTCACCGAGCTGCCCGGTATCGGCCGCTCCACCGCCGGGGCCATCGCCAGCATCAGCATGGGCATCCGCGCGCCGATCCTCGACGGCAACGTCAAGCGCGTACTGGCCCGCTTCACCGCCCAGGCCGGGTACCCGGGCGAGCCGAAGGTGGCCAACCAGCTGTGGGCCAGCGCCGAGCGCTTCACACCGATGACCCGGGCCAACCACTACACCCAGGCGATGATGGACATGGGCGCGACGCTGTGCACGCGCAGCAAGCCCAGCTGCCTGATCTGCCCGTTGCAACGCGGTTGCGAAGCGCACCTGCACGGCGAAGAGACCCGCTACCCCGAGCCCAAGCCGCGCAAGGCCCTGCCCCAGCGCAAGACCCTGATGCCGCTGCTGACCAACCACGAAGGCGCGATCCTGCTCTATCGTCGGCCCTCCACCGGCCTGTGGGGCGGCCTGTGGAGCCTGCCGGAGCTGGACAGCCTCGAGCAGCTCGAAGACCTCGCCTACCAGCACGGCCTGCGCCTGGCCGGCAGCCAGGCGCTCGACGGACTGACCCACACCTTCAGCCATTTCCAGCTGGCCATCGAGCCATGGCTGGTGCGTGTCGACCCCCTCGGCGCGCACGTGGCCGAGCCCGACTGGCTCTGGTATAACCTCGCCACCCCGCCGCGCCTGGGCCTCGCCGCCCCGGTCAAGAAGCTGCTGCAACGCGCGGCCGACGAACTGATTGCAGGAGAGAAGCGATGACCCGCACCGTGAAGTGCCGCAAGTACAACGAAGAACTCCCAGGCCTCGACCGCCCACCCTACCCGGGCGCCAAGGGCCAGGACATCTTCGAGCACATCTCGCAGAAGGCCTGGAAGGAGTGGCAGGACCACCAGACCATGCTGATCAACGAGAAGCGCCTGAACATGATGAATGCCGAGGACCGCAAATTCATCCAGGCCGAGATGGACAAGTTCTTCGCCGGTGAAGACTACGCCCAGGCCGAAGGCTACGTTCCACCCTCGAATTGACCCCAGAAAACGTAACCGACGGAATTAATTTAAATTTTTTTGAAAAAGTCGTTGACGGCCTCTGAGAAAATCTATTTAATTCACCCCGTCGCCCAGATAGCTCAGTCGGTAGAGCAGAGGATTGAAAATCCTCGTGTCGGCGGTTCGACTCCGTCTCTGGGCACCACCTTCAGCTTCTGGTGGTTGCAAAGTTACCCGAAGCGACACAAGAAACCCGCCTAGTGCGGGTTTTTTGTTGCCTGCGATTTTTCTTCTAGCTCCTTCATGCCCGGTTGATCGACATCAAAAAGCCACTTGCCATGCGCTCATAGGATGGCAGGTGGACATTCGAACGACCCCGCAAGGACCTCCATGAGCGAAGAATCCGCCACCCTCCTCCTGCCATCGCCTGCCGAGGCCGGCAGCAGCGTCAAGCCCAGCCCTCGCACCCGTCGTCCGCGCCAGCGCAAGCCGGTCGCCAGCGCCGCCGCGCCAGAGACCATTACCCAGGTCAGCCAACAGCCCGCCGCCCTGGAAGTGGCCAACGCCCGCAAGGGCAGCAGCGAGGACAGTACCTCGGCACGCCTGCCGGCCAGCTACCCCTACCGTACGCGCATGCGCCGCCAGGACTACGAGAAGGCCAAGCACGACCTGCAGATCGAGCTGCTCAAGGTGCAGAACTGGGTGAAGGAAACCGGCCAGCGCATCGTCGTACTGTTCGAGGGCCGTGATGCCGCGGGCAAGGGCGGCACCATCAAACGCTTCATGGAACACCTGAACCCGCGCGGTGCGCGGATCGTGGCACTGGAGAAGCCTTCCGAGCAGGAAAAGGGCCAGTGGTACTTCCAGCGTTATGTGCAACACCTGCCCACCGCTGGTGAAATGGTGTTCTTTGATCGCTCCTGGTACAACCGCGCCGGGGTCGAAAAGGTGATGGACTTCTGCTCGCCGCTGCAATACCTGGAGTTCATGCGCCAGGCACCTGACCTCGAACGCATGCTGTGCAACAGTGGCATCCTGTTGTTCAAGTTCTGGTTCTCGGTGAACCGCGAGGAGCAGTTGCGCCGTTTCATTTCTCGCCGCGACGACCCGCTCAAGCACTGGAAACTCTCGCCCATCGACATCAAGTCGCTGGACAAGTGGGAGGACTACACCGCTGCCAAGGAAGCGATGTTCTTCCATACCGACACGGCCGATGCGCCATGGACGGTGATCAAGTCGGACGACAAGAAGCGCGCGCGGATCAACTGCATTCGTCACTTCCTGCACTCGCTGGATTATCCAGGCAAGGACCACAGCGTGGCGCATGCACCGGATCCGTTGCTGGTCGGGCGGGCTTCGCGTGGGTTCGAAGAGGATGAACCGGCGGCGCTGGTAAGCTGAACACTTTGGGGCCGCTAGGCGGCCTCTTGGGTTTCTCGCGCAACTACGCTTCAATACGCGCCTTTACCAGTCATCCCAAGGATCCACCCATGGCCACCAGCACCAAGCAACAGAAACGCGCCAAGCGCGCCGCCACCAAGGCCAAGCAGAACCGCATGGTGCGCAGCGGCCAGGCGGTCAAGGCCAGCGCCGGCGACAGCGCCAGTGTCGAGCAGGTGTTCAACAAGGCCATGGAATCGGGCAGCTACGACAGTCTGTTCGAAAAGATGAAGGAAGCCCAGGCAAACGGTCTGGTGCCGATGATCTCGGTGTTCCTGGTCGATCCACTGCTGGCACTGGTGCTCAAGGGCCACAAGGAAGAGCACGCCACCGACTATATCGTCCTGGTGTTCACCGCCTACCGCAAATGGCTGGACGGCGCCGACGAGGACGCGACCATGGCCTGGCTGGAGAGCGACGAGTTCCAGGACGCCTATGTCACCGCCTCGGAGGTCGTGGCCAAGCAGCAGCAACAGCAGAAGCAGTTCGGCTGAGTCGAACCGCTCCCGCTTCCAAAACCTGTGCAGACAAAAAAGGCCGCGCCCTTCACAGGACGCGGCCTTTTCATTTCACTTGTGGATCAGCTATCCAACGCCACACGCGCAGCAGCGCCACGCTTGCGGTGCACCAGCAGACCAGCTGCCACCACACCAATGCTCAGGATTGCCGTGGCGATGATCTCGGCACGGTGATCCTCGCGCAGCGCCATCACCGCCAGCACGGCGATGATGAAGGCGATGGTCGCCCAGGTCAGGCCGGGGAACATCCACATCTTGAACGAGATCTTCTCGCCCTTGGCTTCACGCTGGCTGCGCATGCGCAGTTGCGACACGGCGATCACCAGATACACCAGCAGGGCGATGGCGCCGGAGCTGGCCAGCAGGAACTCGAACACCGCGGTCGGGGCCAGGAAGTTGGCGAACACACACAGGAAGGCTGCGGCGGTGGACAACAGCACAGCCCAGTGCGGGGTGCCGGCCTTGGTGGTGCGCTGGGCAACCGCCGGGGCGTCGCCACGCTTGCTCAGGGAGAAGAGCATGCGCGAAGAGGTGTACAGCGCCGAGTTCAGGCAGCTGGTCACGGCGATCAGCACGACGATGTCGACGATCAGCTTGGCGTTCGGCACGCCGATCAGGCTGAGGACAGTCTGGTAGGAACCTTTCTCGGCCAGGGCCGGATCGTTCCACGGCACCATGGCCACGACCAGGAAGATCGACACCAGGTAGAACAGGCAGATACGCCAGATCACCGAGTTGGTGGCGCGGCTGATCTGCTTGCCCGGATCCTTCGATTCGGCGGCGGCGATGGTGACGATCTCGGTCCCCATGAACGAGAACATGGTGGTCAGCATGGCGGCCAGCACCGCGCCCAGGCCATTGGGCATGAAGCCCTGGGTGTCGAACAGGTGGCTGACGCCGCTGATCTGGCTGCTCGGCACCATGCCGAACATGGCCGCGCAACCGACGACGATGAAGCCGATGATCGCCAGCACCTTGAGCAGGGCGAACCAGAATTCGAACTCACCATAGTTCTTCACGCTGAACAGGTTGGTGATGGTCAGCGCCAGGGTAATGATCAACGAGAACGCCCACAGGTCCACCGAGGGGAACCAGGCATGCAGGATGGCGGCGGCGGCGTTGGCCTCCAGCGGAATCACCAGCACCCAGAACCACCAGTACAGCCAGCCGATGGTGAAACCGGCCCAGCGCCCGATGGCGCGGTCGGCGTAGGTGGAGAAGGAACCGGTGTCAGGCGAGGCGACGGCCATTTCGCCGAGCATGCGCATCACCAGCACGACCAGGGTACCGGCCGCGGCGTAGGCCAGCAGCACGGCGGGGCCGGCGGCGGCGATGGCGTGGCCGGAGCCGACGAACAGCCCTGCGCCGATCACGCCGGCGATGGACAGCATGGTCACATGCCGTTGCTTGAGCCCCTGAGCGAGGTCATTGGAATTGTTACCGCTCATAAAACTACCTTTGTAAGGAGGTGGACTACACGAATGACTGGCCAGCGCGCCGAGGTGTGGATAGGCGTCGCCGCATTCAGTGGTTTCCAGAGGGCAATAAGCGGGCCACCTGAGAATGACTTTCGTCTGAAATGTTTCTGCCACCAATAACGGCGCGGCTTGCAGGGCATTGTGCCAAGCTTTGACCGAAAGGCCACCAAAACCCCATGCCAAGTCTGGATTACTGAAATACCCACTTACAAACGCACCAAAGGTGCTCCTGGGTAACACCTGTGCACGAATTCTGCGCATCAGAAAGCGCAACCAACAGGCGCAACCTTGCCCCCGTCAAGTCCGCGACACAGTGCCACCCGGCTAAAAACGGCTTCCCAGACCGGGCCAAAGCTGGCACCATCGCGCCTTTTTTCATCAAGGCTCCGGTGCTGGGCAAAACGCTATTGCGGACATCCTGGCGACAGTCCACTGCAGCGATGCGACAAACTGTCCCACCAGCGACCCGAGCACCCCGCGACCCGGTTGGCCGCCGTTGCGCCGCTATGCTAGCGTGGCGCTCGCCAGGAAGGCCGCCAACAGCTGGGAACGCACCCGAACACATGAGGACCGCAAATGGCTCAGGCCACGCCCGCGCTGGAAATCCGCAACCTGCACAAACGCTATGGCGAGCAGGAAATTCTCAAGGGCATTTCGCTGACCGCGCGCGACGGTGACGTGATCTCCATCCTCGGCTCGTCCGGCTCTGGCAAGTCCACCCTGCTGCGCTGCATCAATCTGCTGGAGAACCCGCACCAGGGCGAGATCCTGGTCGCCGGTGAAGCCCTCAAGCTCAAGGCGCAGAAAAACGGCGACCTGATCGCCGCCGACAACCGCCAGATCAACCGCCTGCGCAGCGAGATCGGCTTTGTCTTCCAGAATTTCAACCTGTGGCCGCACATGTCGATCCTCGACAACATCATCGAGGCGCCGCGCCGCGTGCTCGGCCAGAGCAAGGCCGAGGCCATCGAGCATGCCGAGGCGCTGCTGAACAAGGTCGGCATCTTCGACAAGCGCCACAGCTACCCTGCCCAGCTTTCCGGTGGCCAGCAACAACGTGCCGCCATCGCCCGTACCCTGGCCATGAAGCCCAAGGTCATCCTGTTCGACGAGCCAACCTCGGCGCTCGATCCGGAGATGGTCCAGGAAGTGCTTAACGTCATCCGCGCCCTGGCCGAAGAAGGCCGTACCATGCTGCTGGTGACGCACGAGATGAACTTTGCCCGCCAGGTGTCCAGTGAAGTGGTCTTCCTGCACCAGGGCCTGGTCGAAGAGCAAGGATCGCCGCAGCAGGTCTTCGAAAACCCGACCTCGGCGCGTTGCAAGCAATTCATGTCCAGCCACCGCTAACGGAGCAACACGAATGCAGACCTATAAGAAAGTCCTCCTGGCCGCTGCCGCCACCCTGGTGTTCTCGGCCAATGCCATGGCAGCCGAGAAACTGAAAATGGGCATCGAGGCTGCCTACCCGCCGTTCAACAACAAAGATGCCAGCGGCCAGGTCGTGGGCTTCGACAAAGACATCGGCGACGCCCTGTGCGCCAAGATGAAGGTCGAATGCGAAGTGGTCACCTCCGACTGGGACGGCATCATCCCCGCCCTGAACGCCAAGAAGTTCGACTTCATCGTCTCCTCGCTGTCGATCACCGACGAGCGCAAGCAGGCCGTGGACTTCACCGACCCGTACTATTCGAACAAGCAGCAGTTCATCGCGCCGAAGAACGTCGACTTCAAGACAGACGACAAATCGCTCGAAGGCAAGACCATTGGCACCCAGCGCGCCACCCAGGCCGCTACCTGGCTGGACGATCACGGCGGTATGGACGGCAAATTCAAGGTCAATCTGTATGACGGCCAGGAAAACGCCTACCTGGACCTGACCTCCGGCCGCGTCGACGCCATCCTCGCCGACAAGTACGCCAACTACGACTGGCTGAAATCCGAAGCCGGCAAGAACTACGAGTTCAAAGGCGACCCGGTGAACGAAAGCGACAAGGTCGGCATCGCAGTACGCAAAGGCGACAACGAGCTGCGTAACAAGCTCAATGCCGCACTGAAGGAAATCGTCGCCGACGGTACCTACAAGAAGATCAACGACAAGTACTTCCCGTTCAGCATCTATTGATTCGCCCCGACAGGCATCGCCGCCTTGGCGGTGCCTGTCCCTTGAACAAACTTACCCATGAATATCGACCTGCACGGATTCGGCCCGGCCATGATGGCCGGTACCCTGATGACCGTAAAACTGGCGCTCTGCGCCTTGCTGCTGGGGCTGGTCCTGGGCCTGCTCGGCGCCCTGGCCAAGACCTCGCCGGTCAAGCCCTTGCAATGGCTTGGCGGCACTTATTCCACACTGGTACGCGGCGTACCCGAACTGCTCTGGGTGCTGCTCATCTATTTCGGCACCGTCGGGCTGATGAACAGCCTTGGCGAACTGCTGAACATGCCTGGCCTGGAGCTCAGTGCCTTCACCGCTGGCGTGATCGCCCTCGGCCTGTGCTTCGGCGCCTACGCCACGGAAGTATTCCGCGGCGCGATCCTGGCCATCCCCAAGGGGCATCGTGAAGCGGGCCTGGCCCTTGGTCTGTCCAAGGGCCGTATCCTGTCACGGATCATCCTCCCGCAGATGTGGCGCATCGCCCTGCCGGGCCTGGGCAACCTGTTCATGATCCTGATGAAGGACACTGCGCTGGTGTCGGTGATCGGCCTGGAAGAGATCATGCGCCACGCGCAGATCGGCGTGACCGTCACCAAGGAGCCGTTCACCTTCTACGCCGTGGCCGCCTGCATATACCTGGGCCTGACCGTGATTGCCATGACCGGCATGCACTTCCTGGAAAAGCGCGCCGCTCGCGGCTTCATGAGGGCCGAATAAATGAACTGGGAAGTCATCATCAAGTGGCTGCCACGCCTGGCCCAGGGTGCCACCCTGACCCTGGAACTGGTAGCCATCGCCGTCATCGCTGGCCTGATCCTGGCCATTCCACTGGGCGTGGCGCGCTCGTCGCGACACTGGTATGTGCGCGCCCTGCCCTTCGGTTACATCTTCTTCTTCCGCGGCACGCCGCTGCTGGTGCAGCTGTTCCTGGTGTACTACGGCCTGGCCCAGTTCGACGTGGTGCGCAACAGCTCGCTGTGGCCGTACCTGCGCGATCCGTTCTGGTGCACGGTGCTGACCATGACCCTGCACACCGCCGCCTATATCGCCGAGATCCTGCGCGGTGCCTTGCAGGCGATCCCCAAGGGCGAGATCGAAGCGGCCCGAGCACTGGGCATGTCGCGGGGCAAGACGCTGCTCTACATCATGCTGCCGCGCGCCGCGCGCATCGGCCTGCCGGCCTACAGCAACGAAGTGATCCTGATGCTCAAGGCCAGTGCCCTGGCCAGTACCGTGACCTTGCTTGAATTGACCGGCATGGCACGGACCATCATTGCCCGCACCTACCTGCCGGTGGAAATCTTCTTTGCCGCCGGGGTGTTCTACCTGCTGATCTCGTTCGTGCTGGTGCAAGGCTTCAAGCTGTTGGAGCGCTGGCTGCGCGTGGATGCCTGCCAAGGGCGTTGAGGCTGTAAATACCATCGGGGCCGCTTGGCGGCCCCTATTGATAGCGCTGCGGTGCCTGCATGCCGACCACGCCTTACCTCCACGACCAGCACCTGCTCGAGCGCTTCCAGGCCCTCGACCATTTCCTGCTGCAGCACCAACAACTGTGGCGCCCGCGCCCGTTCAACCACTTGCGCCTGGATTGGGAAGACGAACACACCGAGCTGTCCTGCTGGCTGCGCCAACGTACCCTTGAGCAAGCCGAAGCCCCCGAGCAACCTGCAGCCCCGGCCCCATTTCCACAACTGGCCGCACAGGCGCAGGCACTGTCCGTCGTCGGCGAGCTGCCCGATGCCGGCCTGCACCCCGCCGCGCACCGTCTCGACGTCAACGTCCCCGGCCGCAAGTGGCAGCAGATCGAAGCCTTCAGCCGCCGCCTGGCGTTCAGCCAGCCTGCGCGGCACTGGCTCGACTGGTGCTCTGGCAAAGGCCACCTGGGCAGGCGCCTGCTGCAACCCGGCCAGCAGCTGACCTGCCTGGAGTACGACGCCGAGCTGGTCAGCGCCGGCAAGGCCCTGAGCGAGCATCACCACCTGGCTGCCACCCATGTCCAGCAGGACGTCATGGCCATGGACAGCGCCCGGCATCTGGATGGCGGCAAGAGCGCGGTCGCCCTGCACGCCTGCGGCGATCTGCATGTGCGGCTGCTGCAACTGGCAAGCGAGCAGGGATGCCGACAGATCGCCGTCGCGCCCTGCTGCTACAACCGCATCCAGGGCAAGCGCTATCAGCCGCTCTCCGGCGCCGCCCAGGCCTCGGCCCTGGCATTGACCCAGGACGACCTGGGCCTGCCGCTGAGCGAAGCGGTCACCTCCAGCCAGCGCACCCGCCGCCAGCGCGACCAGTCCATGGCCCGCCGCCTCGGGTTCGACCTGCTGCAGCGCCAACAACGGGACGTGGACGAATACCTGCCCACCCCTTCGCTGCCGGTCAGTTGGCTGGCAAAACCTTTCGAGCATTACTGTCGCGACCTGGCCGAGCTCAAGCAACTGACGATCAACGGCCAACCCGACTGGGTTGCCCTGGAGGCAGCCGGCCAGCAACGCCTGGCCGAGGTACGCAACCTCGAACAGGTACGCAACCTGTTCCGCCGCCCACTGGAGATGTGGCTGGTGCTCGATCGCGCCCTGTTCCTGCAGGAGCAAGGCTATTCGGTACGGCTAGGCGTGTTCTGCGATTACCCGCTGACCCCGCGCAACCTGTTGCTGCTGGGTGAGCGCGACGCAACGCCGCAGCGCGGTTGACAGCCTGTGGATAACTCTGTGTACAAGCTTGTGATGAAAATCACGAAATCTTGGATCCTTGGGCTATTTGCGCTGCTTTGCTTATTCCGTCGTGGGCCTCAAAGCCAGTAAAAACAGGCCTTTGCGCAAAGACCGGTGGTAGCCCCTATCGGCATGCCTTTCGCGCAAGCGGCCAATGCCACTTGTGCATAAGCAATTTTGCCAAGCGCTTTGGAAGGGCAGTTGTCAAGCCAGTTTGAGCAAGCCCATGCCTACCAGCAGCAACGCAAGACCCAACCAACCACGCCCGGCCAGACGCTGACCGAACAAGGCCCAGCCCATGGCCACGGTGGCAAGGATGCCAAAGCCGCCCCAGATGGCGTAGGCCAGCGACAGGTCGATGTCCTTCACCGCCTGCGCCAGCGCGGTGAACGCCGCCAGCACGCAGAGGATCGAGGCCAGGCCCAGGTCTTTGCGGCGGAAACCGTCGGAATACTTGAGCAGCAGGTTGGCCAGTACCTCCAGCACGATGGCCAGGCCCAGCCAGGCAAATGGAATCAACATGGCACGGCCTCCCCTTGACGCTCGACGGGCTTGGCGCGGGTACCGGCCTTGACCAGCAGGATGCCGGCGATCATCACCGCCAGGCCCAGGGCCTTGGTCCAGCCCAGGCTTTCGCCAAGCCAGAGCACACTGATCAAGGTGATCAGCACGATACCGAACCCTTCCCACAGCGCGTAGGCCACACCCACCGGCACGCGCTTGACCGCCAGGGCCAGGAAGAAATACGACAGACAGATCATGACGTACATGACGGCATGCCCCATCAAGGGGAAATGAGTGGCGGCGAGTTTCATCGACGCCGTGCCGATCACCTCGAAGGTGATGGCGACAATCAGGTAGATCCAGGAACGCATGGTGCCCTCCCATGGGCGACAGCGGCCGAGCGCACAGGCATCGGCGCCAGACAGAGACGTTTACGGCTGTAGAGGGAGGGTGGCGCTAGAGGTCGCCGGTCCAGTGACGTTCACGGGAGACCAGGCGGGAGGAAGAGAGGAGCTTGAAAGCTTTACTGTTCAACATAATGAACACAAGATTAGCTTGGCTGATCGATTTAGTCAAAATGATAGGTTGAGTCTAATTATTTCTCGTGAAAAATGGACTTCTCAAGAAAAACCCCCGTAAAGCTTGCTGAAAGCTTCGTAAATTATAATCCCCACGTTGTCTTTGCAGGAGCCGGCTTGCCCCGCGATCACCAGCAAGGCCACCCCTGCGACAAACCGTCGCCATCGGTAAATACTCAAAATTAATTATTGTTTTACGATAATTATTCAAGAATAATCCGCTCCGTTCATCACTGTACGGAGGCACCCCATGAACAGTAGATCCGTGGCCTATGCGCGTTCGCGCCTACGCACCATAGGCGCATTCGCCGCCTACCTGGCCTGGACAACCGCGGTCGTCGAGCTGACCATCACGCCCTTGCTCTTCATCTTCGACTTCCCCGAGATCTTCAACGGCTACCTGCAAGCCTACGGCGACCAGATGCCGCTGCTGCTCGAACCCGGCTACCAGGCATCCCCCCTGGCCATCGGCCTGGTACTGGCGGTGGACATGATTCCCACGCTGATTTCCGTTGTGGCCCTCGGCCTGACCGGCCTGTTCTTCCACCGCCTCTCGCGTGGGCAGACCTGGACCTCGGCCAATATCAAATTGCTGTGGTGGGTCGGCCTGCTGTGCATCTTCACCCCGTTGCTGTGGCCGGTGACCTACACCTTGCAGGGCCTGGCCCTGGCCATCGACCTGCCGGCCGGCGAAAGGAGCTTCAGCTTCTCGATCGGTGTATCATCGCAGGCTGTCTACGAGATCATGAAAGGCATCCTGCTGTGTGCCTTCTCGCTGCTCATGCGTGACGCCAAGACCATCAGCGATGAACACAACTGTTATGTCTGACTGCTTCCTATGCCGATAATCATCCGCCTCGACGTCGTCATGGCCCGGAACAAGATGCGTTCCAAGGACCTGGCGGAAATCATCGGTATCACGGAAGCGAACCTGTCGCTGCTGAAGAACGGCAAGATCAAGGGTTTCAAGATCGAGACCCTGGAGAAGCTGTGTCGCGCCCTGAACTGCCAGCCCGGCGATTTGCTGGAGTTCAGCGACGAATGATCAAGGACTGCAACACCCATGGCACTTTTCCACAATGGCCTGGCCGCCCTCGTGCTGGCCTGCCTGGCCTTGGCCCTGACCGGCTGCGGCCCGAGCTACACCTATAGATACTCGCCACCGCCCAGCGCGCATGGCATGAACTGCATCAACAGCTGTTCGACGGAGCGCAACCACTGCCAGCAGATGGCCCGCCTGCAGGACAACAGCGAACGTGCGCTGTACCAGGCCGAGATGAGGGCCTACCAGTACTGCCAGAACGGCAAGAGCAAGAAGGAAGCGCGTCACAGTTGCCACTACCCGAGCTACCCCTTCAATACAGGGAGCAGCTACAGTTGCGGCAATGACTACGACTCCTGCTACATGGCCTGCGGCGGCACCATCCAGCGCATCCTGAACAAAGACTGATCCCGGAACGGACTCGAACATCGTGAAACACACCAAGCCTTTCGCCCTGCTGACCCTCGCCCTGGCCATGACCGGCTGCGCCAACAGCACGCCATCCAGCAAGCCGGCCCCGTTGAACTGGAACATGCCCGGCATGCAGCTGGGCGGTGACCGCGGCCTGCCCCTGCACAACGCCGACGGCAGCTGCCGCAAGCGCGGCTGCGACAACGGCAAGCTGTTCTTCAACCCCGGCCAGCCCGAGCCAAGCGTCAACTCCATGCACCGCGGCTGGTAAGAAAATTCTCCTTTCAGTTCGGTGACTTAGGGTTTTGTGCGCTGGATGCAACGAAGTGGTTTACAGCGCCGAATCCATCGCTATAATGACGCCCCTGTGCCGGTATAGCTCAGATGGTAGAGCAACTGACTTGTAATCAGTAGGTCCCGGGTTCGATTCCTGGTGCCGGCACCATCCTCAAAAGCCTCGACGAATGTCGGGGCTTTTTCGTTTCCGCTCCTGCGACACATTGTCCGCCCTCTCCACTTCTTGTTTTCGCTCAATAAACCCTAATTTCAAAGCGGCTATTCCTGTGCCCGACGACTTTCGTCGACTTAAGGAGAAGTCCCATGAACGAGCAAGAAGGCGTGTCCCTGACCCGGCGTGGCATGCTGGCCGGCACTGTGTTGCTGGGCGTCGGTGCCTCGGCGCTTGGCAGTGGCCTGGCCCAGGCCGCTACCGCTTCGCCCGCCGCCGGCCCGGTGCCTGACCTGGCGAAACTGGAGCGGGTGAGCGTCGAACTGGTGGCACCGCCACAGGTGCACCCCCACAGCCAGCGCGCTCCCGGCAAGCCGCGCATTGTCGAGTTCCGCATGGTCATCGAGGAGAAGGAACTGGCTGTCGACAGCACCGGCGCCTACATCCACGCCATGACCTTCAACGGCTCGGTGCCCGGCCCGCTGATGGTGGTGCACGAGGGCGACTACGTGGAGCTCACGCTGGTCAACCCGGCCAGCAACAGCATGATGCACAACATCGACTTCCACGCCTCCACCGGCGCCCTCGGCGGCGGTGAGTTGACCCATGTGAAGCCGGACGAGCAGGTGGTGCTGCGCTTCAAGGCCGACCGTGCCGGGGTGTTCGTGTATCACTGCGCGCCGGGCGGGGCGATGATTCCCTGGCACGTAGTGTGTGGCATGAACGGCGCGATCATGGTGCTGCCCCGTGACGGCCTGAAAGACCCTGAGGGCCGCCCGTTGCAGTACGACAAGGCCTGGTACATCGGCGAGCAGGACTACTACATCCCCCGCGACAAGGACGGCAAGTACAAGCGCTACGCCAACCCCATGGCCAGCTTCGGTGACATGAGCCAGCTGATGAAGGGGCTGGTGCCCAGCCATGTGGTGTTCAACGGCAGCGTCGGCGCCCTGACCGGCAAGCAGGCGCTCACCGCCAAGGTGGGCGAGACCGTGCTGATCGTTCATTCCCAGGCCAACCGTGATACCCGCCCGCACCTGATCGGCGGGCACGGCGACTACGTCTGGGCCTCGGGCAAGTTCGCCAACCCGCCGCAGCGCAACCTGGAGACCTGGTTCATCCCCGGCGGCGCGGCGGGGGCGGCGTTGTACACCTTCCGCCAGCCCGGCCTGTACACCTACCTCAACCACAACCTGATCGAGGCGGTGATGCTCGGTGCCGCCGCGCATGTGCAGGTGGAGGGGCAGTGGAATGACGACCTGATGAAACAGGTGCAGGCGCCCGGGCCGATCCGCTAGCGGTATTGATCCGGATCAAGCCACTTGGCCATGCGCGGCATAGCCTGAGCGCAGGCATCCACTTCATGGAGGGAGACCATGGCCAAGCGATTTCCCACGAACCCCAGCCATCCCGAACGGATCTGCTGGGGCTGCGACTTGTACTGCCCGGCCAAGGCGCTGGCCTGCGGCAATGGTGCGGACCGGACCATGCACCCGGTGGAGTTGTTCGGCGAGGATTGGGAACAGCTCGATGATCATCTGGATGCGACCATAGCCACTTCGCATGCCGCGCCCGGACAGGAAATGCCGCTCAACCAAAAGTCTGAATGAACGGCGCCGCGCTTGCCTTGATGGCGGCAACTACCTTGGGTGCCTGATCGCAAAGCGCGGACTCCCTGGCCAGTGTTCGCTCCAATGCTTCAAGCTGCTTGCGAATGACTTCAGCCGGGTAGCTCACGTCGCAAAGCGGTGCGAAGTCCAGCAGGCCTTGCCGCGACGCAAACAAGGATTTGTTGCCGGATAGCGAAAACGCCAGCACGTCTTCCGGTGTGCGGGCCATAGCGGAAGAGGTAGTCGCCTGCACTGGTCAGCAATGCTCCACTGTCACCCTCGGGTGTCGCGACTATCAGCGGCGTCATTCGAACATCCCCTCGATTTCGTCAAGCGTCGGCATCACCGCCGCTATGACCTGCAGTTCGCAGCCGAGCGCCGCCAATGCACGTGCATATGCACCGATGGCCACTGAGAGGCTACCTTTCTCCATGGCAATGATCTTTTGCCGGGTGATACCGGCCAAGGTTGCGAGCGCCTGCTGGGTCAATCCCCGGTTAAGCCTTCGCGTGCGAACCTGCGCGCCCAGGCGCTCGACGATCAATGAGTGATCCATGTTCTTTATACGTGACAAATTTAGATGAATGTAACGTATAAGGAACATGATCAAAAATCAACCAGCAGTAGCGGTGTCAAAAGCTCTTCTAGAACGCCGTGCTCACGGTCACCGCCAGGTTGCGCGGGTCGCCATAGATTGCCCCGGCATAGAACCCGTAACGGGTGTAGTAGTGCTTGTCGAACAGGTTGTTGGCGTTGAGGCTGACGCTGGTGTCGTCGGTCAGCTGGTACTTGGCCATGGCGTTCCAGATCGCATAGCCCGACCAGTTTACGTCGCTGGCGCTGCGGCTAACTCCGTTGCTCGGCTGCCCGGCGGGGGTGGACACCGCGCGGATGTTGCTTTGCGCGGTCACGCCAGCGCCCAGGGTCAGGCGATCCAGCGGGCCGGACAGGCGATAAGTGGTCGAGGCCTTGAACAGGTGCGAGGGGTCGCTGCGCCCGTCGCTGTCCAGGCGGCGGAAGTGCAGGTAGGTGTAGCCGGCATAGACGTTCCAGTTCGGGGTCAGGGCGCCGGCGACTTCCAGGTCGATACCGTCGGTTTCCTGGCCGGAACCGGCCTTGTAGGCAGTGGCGCCGGTCGGCGTCAGCAGGTCGCCGTCCATCACCGCCTTGTTCTCCTGCCTGGTGCGGAAGTAGGCCGCGGACGCGTTCAGGCGACCATCGAACCATTCACCCTTGATCCCGGTTTCGTAGCTCTGGCCACGGATCGGCTCGACCTTGGTGCCGCTGGCGCTCTCTTCGGTCTGCGGGTTGAAGATGTCGGTGTAGCTGGCGTACAGCGAGTAGTTGTCGTCGAGGTCGTACACCGCGCCCAGGTAAGGGGTGACGATGCCGTTGTTCTGCTGGTTGCTGCGCGCACCGTTGACGCTGACGGTAGTAGCCGAATAGTCGGTGCTGCGCACACCGAGGATGAGCGACAGGGGGTCGGTGACGCTAAGGCGGGTGGCGGCATACATGCCCTGAAGACGGGTGGTAGTCTTGCTGTGCAGGCCGGTTTTTGAGGCCAGCATGGCGTAGTCGTCGTCCACGCCGTCTAGCCAGTTGCCCAGCCCCAGGCCATTGTTCGCCCGGAACTGGCAACCCACCCCACTGTTCACTGCCTTGCCGCCGCCGACCATGCTGCAAGTGTACTGCGGTGACCAGGCCACGGTGCGGCTGTCGTTGTAGCCGACCATCGCCTGATGGGTGCGCCCGAACAGTTGGAATGGGCCGGACAGGTCGATCTGCGCCGATTGCTGGGTGGTGTCGGTGGAGCTGTGCAGGCCGTTGAGCACCGCGCCGCTGCCGTCCTGGTTCCAGTAGCCGCCGTAGACGCCACGGCCGGACGAGTTGACCTTGGCCAGGCCACGGTGGTTGAGCGCCTCGCCGCTGCTCTGGGCAACCTTCAGGTCCAGGCTCCAGTCGTTGTCGAAACGGTGCGCCAGCGAGCCGAAGGCGGTGCGGGTGATGTATTCGCCAAAGCTCCAGCTGGGTACCACGTTGGTGCTGCGCGGCAGGTCGGTCTTGCTGCCATCGCCGTACCAGATCGGGATGTTGGCGCCCCAGCCGCCGCCGACCACTTTGCTGTACTCGTACTGGTAGCCGGCACCCAGGGTGGTGGCATCGTCCAGGTCGAATTCGAAGTTGGCCAGGGCCGCGCGGGAGCGTTCGGACTGGTTGTCGCGGAACGAGCCGGCGTCCTGCTGGGTCATGACCAGACGCGAACGCAGGCGGCCGTCCTCGGACAGCGGCAGGTTCAGGTCAGCACCCAGGCGGCGCTTGTCCCAGCTGCCATAGGTGGCGTAGGCGCTGCCGCCGAAGGTCCGGGTCGGCGCCTTGCGGATCAGGTTGACGGTAGCCGAAGGGTCACCGGTGCCACCGAGCAGGCCGTTGGCGCCACGGACGATGTCGATGCGTTCGTACAGGTCCATGTTCAGCGCGTTGCCGCCACCGCTGAAGTCCGAACCGCCGGGGAACTGCAAGCCGTCGATCTTCCAGTTGCTGATCGAGTAGCCACGGGCGCGGAAGTCGGTGCGCCCGCCCACTTCCATCTTGCTCATGCTCACGCCCGGCGTGGTGTCCAGGGCCTGCTCGAGGGTGTGGATATCACGGTCTTCCATTTGCTGGCGGGTAATGCTGGTGACCGACTGTGGCGTCTGCCGGGGTGTCAGCTGCAAGCCCGTGGAGCTGCGTGTGTTCTGCACGGTGTAGCCGATCTGGCCGCTATCGTCGGCCAGCGGCAACGCACTGCTGTCGATGTTGGTGGCGCCCAGTTCCAGCACCGGGCCGTCAGCGAAGGCTGTGCCGCTAAGCCCGAGGGCCACGCAGAAGGCAAGCGGGGAGAGGCGACTGCCGCCTCGGACCAAGGGGGTTGTGTCAGTCATGATGCTCTTGCATACCATTTGGGAAGGCTTCGTATTCGCAGATGATTTTTTGTTACGATTCTAGGCATCTACCCCTTAGGCTCCATGGATGGCTTGTATGGGGATGTAATCGAACGTAACGAGCAGCGCAGTTCCTCTTTCCACAGGTACCCACAGCCATGAATACCACCTTGCTGGTCGTCGATGATGACGACGAGATTCGCGAACTTCTCTGCGATTACCTGACGGACGCCGGCTATCAGGTTCTCGCTGCTGTCGATGGAAAGCAGATGCACGCGCAATTGACCCGGCACAAGGTCGACCTGGTGGTACTCGACCTGATGCTGCCCGGCGAGGACGGCCTGAGCCTGTGCCGGCAGTTACAGGCGCAGCCGGGCTTGGCGGTGGTGATGCTGTCGGCCAGGGGCAGCACTCTGGACCGCATCATCGGCCTGGAAGTAGGCGCCGACGATTACCTGGCCAAACCCTTCGAGCCGCGCGAGCTGGTCGCCCGGATCAAGGCTGTGTTGCGCCGCCCCCATCGTCTGGAGGTAGAGCCCGATACTTCGGATAGCGAGCCACAATTGTTTGCGGGTTTTCGTCTCGATCACGTCAAACGGTTGCTCGTTCACCCTGACGGCCAAGCCTTCAACCTGCCACGCTCCGACTACCGTGTGCTGCGTGAACTGCTGGACGCCAACAACCGCGTGGTCTCGAGGGACCACCTGACACGCAGCGCGTTCGGCCGCGACCATCTGCCCGACGACCGCTCGGTGGACATGTGCATCAGCCGCCTGCGCCAACAACTGCGCCGGGCGCCAGGCCAAGGCGTGCAGATCCTCACCATCCGCAACGAAGGCTATCTGCTGAGCCTGGCCCGCGAAGCGTTGGGCGCCTGAGGTGCGACTGCTTCGCCGGCTGTGGCCGCGCACGCTGTTCGGCCAACTGCTGCTGATCATGATCAGCGGCACCCTGGTGATCCAGTTGATGTCCAGCAGCATCTGGTTCGACGTACGCTTCGCCCAGGTGCTGGAAGCGCCGGTGCGGTTGATCGCGGCGCGCAGCGCGCCCCTGATCGCCCAGGCCGACTGCCATGGCACGGCACGCCAGGTACCGAAGCACTACCAGCTGCGTTGCGCCGAAGCGCCGCCCGAGGGTGAGCATGACCAACGGCGCGGCTGGCGGCGCATCGAGCTGTTGCTGCATCAGGCACTGGCCTACGAATTGGGGGGCGATGTGCGGCCGAGGTTGCTCAAGGTCCGGCTCACCGACGAACTGGGCCAGCCCATCGTCTGGCGCAGCCTGTTCGGCTTGCGCACCGCCCAGGCGCATATCGAGTTTGCCGTGCCCCTCGCCGATGGCCACTGGCTGGTCATCGATGGCCAGGAGTTGCAGGGCTGGAGCGGCGAGTCGGCATGGGTGCTGATCAGCGACTACCTGCTGCGGGTCTATGCCCTGCGCATCGCCGCCGTGCTGGTGGTGTGCCTGGTGGCGGTACGCTTGTGCCTGCGCCCGCTGCGCCGCCTGGCCGATGCCGCCCGTGGCCTGGGTGGCAATCTGGAACAGGCGCCGTTGCCGCTGGACGGCCCCGAGGAAGTGCGGCACGCCGCCCAGGCCTTCAATGCCATGCAGCAACGGCTGATCCGCATGGTCAACGACAAGGCCTACTTCCTCGCCGCCGTGTCCCACGACCTGCGTACGCCGTTGACGCGCATGCGCCTGCGCCTGGAACGGCTGGAGGACAGCGAATACAAGGAGCGCCTGCGCCAGAACATCGCACAGATGGACGGCATGATCGGCCAGGTGCTCGACTACCTGCGGGCGGGCGAGCAGCAGAACCTGCAAACGGTCGACCTCGACCGCCTGGTGGCACGCCAATGCGCGGATTTGGCCAACGCCGAAGAGCCATTATCGATCCATGGCCAGGTGGGCCAGGCCCAGGTAGATGCCCTGCTACTGCAACGGTGCCTGCAAAACCTGTTGGTCAATGCCCTGCGCTATGCCAGGGAAGTCGCGGTGGTGCTGGAAAGCACGCCAACCGATGGGTACATCCACATCGACGATCGCGGCCCGGGCATCGACCCGGGCTTGCTGGCGACTGTCACCGAGCCTTTCGTGCGCGGCGAGGACTCACGCAACCAGGCCTCTGGCGGCTATGGGCTGGGGCTGAGCATCGCCCAGCGCATCGTTGCCAGCCATGGCGGCGAACTGCAGCTGAGGAACCGCCAAGGGGGCGGGTTGCGGGTCAGCGTACGATTGCCCAGGGGCAATATCGCCTGATCATTTGCCATCACCCTGCAGGATCCTCAGCGCCGCCTCGGCCAGGAAGCCCGAACGGCTCTTGTGCTCCGGGTGGTTCTGTACGTAGCTGTCGATGCGGGTGAGCAGGTACGCCGGCAAGGTGATGTTGAGCTTCTCGGCCTTGCCCAGGTAGCGGGTGATGTCGATATCGATCAGTGCCCAGGTGCAGCCGGCATAGGCGGGGTTGGCCGCATGCACGCCGACCTTGCTGGCCCTGGGGATTTCCTGCTGGTCCTGGGCCAGGAGTTCGAGGTGGCCTTCGATCGCTTCACGCGCCATGGCGATGGCGTTGTCGAGGTCTTCGCCCGCCGAAAAGCAGCCAGGGATATCCGGGACTTCCACGCCCCAGGCGTGCTGGTCGTCACCGGGGAGGATCGCGATAGGGAACAACATGGTGATGAGTCTCCTCGTCAGCTGGCGTAGCAGATGCGTGCCTGGCGCAGGATGCTGGCCGCAGTCGCGGGCAGCAGGTCTTTCCTGGGATGCGGGATGGTGACCAGCCCGGCTTTTTCAGGATGCTTGAAATGATGGTGGCTGCCTTTGGAGCGCACCAGATACCAGCCATCCGCCTCGATCACAGCAATCATTTCACGGCTGTTCATTCACCCATTCCTTGGGCCGGCCGATTGGTGGTTAGTATAACCACCAACAGACAATTATCAACACCATACCCACCATTACGACAAGCGGCTGCCAGGAGGAGAAGTATGGGGAGAGGAACGGAGCAAGCACCGGGAGAAGTGATGCGGGATCTTGCAGCAGGGAGAGTCGCCAGATAGTTCAGAGCACGGCCAATGCCTTTGCCTTCAACACTTGCAGATCCATCACCGGCACCCCTACCCGCTTGGCCATCTCGTCCCACTCGCGCAGGCGCAGGCTGACCCTGAACAACGGGTCGGCCTCGAACGCATCAGCTTCGGCATCGTTCATCATCCCACCCTGGTACGCCAAGGTGCGTCGGCTGGCTTCGCTCAAACGATCGTAGTATCCGGGCTGGCGCAAGGTCAGGTAGCGCTTGGCCTCGACGTGATACTGCACCAGCCTGGCCAGCCGCTCGCTGAAACCACACCGGCGCAAATACTCGGCACCGATGCGCTCATGACTGACAACGCCATAACCGCCCATGTCCTCGCCCTCGCACAGGTGGCCGATGTCATGGAAGAAGGCGGCCAGAATCACTTCGTCGTCGTAGCCTTCGGCCATGGCGAGCTGGGCTGCCTGGGACATGTGCTCGATCTGGGTGATGGCCTCGCCGATATAGTCGGCGCTGCCATGACGCTCGTACAAGGCGAAGGTGTCGTCGATGATCCGGGAAGAAGTTGGCATTGCGTGGGCTCCTGCGTTGCCTGGTCTGACGCCATCGCGGGGCAGCTTGAGTATAGAAGCCGGCTTGCCCCGCGATGAGGGCCTTACTGCTGGGCGACTTTCTCCGACTTGCCGTCGTAGCGTTTGCGCCACTCGGCGAGAATCTGGTCGCGGTTCTTCGAGGCCCAGGCGAAGTCGTTCTTGATCAGGCGCTGCTCATAGTCGGCCGGCAGTTCGGTCTGCGGCTTGGCGATGCCGGGGGCGGCGAGCACCGCGAAGTTCTCCTTGTACAGCTCCATGGCGGCAGGGCTGGCGGAGAAGTCGGCCAGGCGCTTGGCGGCATCGGCTTTCGGCGAGCCCTTGATCAGCGCCGTGGCCTCGATCTCCCAGCCCAGCCCCTCCTTGGGCAGGACGATGTCCAGGGGTGCGCCCTGGCGCTTGAGCTGCACGGCCGGGTACTCGAACGAGATGCCGATCGGGAATTCACCTGCTGCCGCCAGCTTGCATGGCTTGGAGCCGGAATGTACGTACTGGCCGATGTTCTGGTGCAGTGCGTCCATGTAGGCCCAGCCCTGAGGCTCGCCGTAGGTCTGCAGCCAGGCGCTCACATCGAGGAAGCCCGTACCGGACGAGGCCGGGTTGGGCATGACGATCTTGCCCTTGTACTCAGGCTTGGTCAGATCCTGCCAGCTCACCGGCTTGCTCAGGCCCTGCTTCTCGGCCTCGACGGTATTGAAGCAGATCGTCGCGGCCCACACGTCCATGCCTACCCAGGCCGGCGGATTGGCGGCGTCGCGGTAGTTGGGCGAGATCTTGCCCAGGTCCTTCGGCGCATAGGCTTCGAGCATGCCGTTCTGGTCGAGGATGGCCAGGCTGGAGGCCGCCAGCCCCCACACGGCGTCAGCCTGTGGGCGCTCTTTTTCAGCCAGCAGCTTGGCGGTGATGATGCCGGTGGAGTCGCGCACCCATTTGATCTCGATGTCCGGGTTGGCCTTCTCGAAGGCCTGCTTGTAGCTCTTGAGCTGCTCGGCCTCCAGGGCGGTGTAGACAGTCAGCTGGGTGGCGGCCGAAGCCTGCAGGCTGAACACGGCGGATACGGCAGCGGCAAGTGCAAGGGGCTTGAACATGATGCGGTTCCTATCGGTGTGGGCAGTAGGTCAATAGCCGGGGGCGCGTTGGCGCCAGGCCTGGGAGCGGCGTAGCAGGCCGCGCGAAGCGCCGGCCAACAGCAGGGAGGCGGCGGCGCTGGTCAAGAGGATCAGGGTCGACATGGCAGCGGCGCCGCCAACGTTGCCGGCGTCATCCATGTTCAGCACGGCAACGGCGGCGAGGATGGTGTCGGGGCTGTAGAGGAAGATCGCCGCCGACACCGTGGTCATCGCCGAGACGAACAGGTAGCGGATGATGTCCAGCAGCGTCGGCAGGCAGATCGGCACGGTGACCCGCACGAAGTGCTTGTATAGCGGCGCCTTGAGTGACAGCGCGGCGGCTTCGAACTCACCGTCGAGCTGGCGCAGGGCGGTGGTGGCGGTCATCTGCGCGGTGGTCAGGTAGTGGGAGATGGTGCACACCACCAGCAGCGCCATGCTGCCGTAGAACACGTGCAACGGGTTGCCGTTGAGGTTGAAGAAGAACACGTAGCCCAGGCCCAGCACCAGGCCAGGCACCGCCATGGGGATGAAGCTGAGCAGGCGCAGCAGTTGATTGAGCAGGCGCTGGCCTTGGGTCTTCTCCATGAGGTAGGCACCGGTGAAGATCACCACGCTGCCGATCAGCGCGGTGCCGATGGCCATGGTCACGCTGTTGCGATAGGCCAGCCAGCCGCCACCAGCGGTGTCTTCGAACATGTAGTGCTTGAGCGACAGCGACAGGTTGTACGGCCAGAACTTGACCAGCGACGAGTACACCGCCATGCCTATCACCGCCAGCAGCGCCGCGCAGACAAGCAACACGATGGCCAGGTAGCAGCCATCACGCAGCTTCGAAGGCTTCGGCTCGAACACCTGGGCGCGGCCGCTCATGGCCTCGCCCTGGCGGCGGCGCAGCCAGGCATCCACGGCAAAACTGAGCAGCGCCGGCACCAGCAGCACCATGCCGATCAGCGCACCACGGCCGAACTGCTGCTGGCCGACCACCGCCTTGTAGGCTTCCAGCGCCAGCACCTGGTAATCACCACCGACCACTACCGGCACGCCGAAGTCGGTGATGGTAAGGGTGAACACCAGGCAGAACGCCGCGAACACCGCCTGGCGCGTGGCCGGCCAGGTGATGCTGAAGAATGCCCGGGCAGGTCCGGCACCCATGCTCGAAGCGGCATCGAACAGTCGTGCATCGGCCAGTGACAGCGCCGAGAGCAGGATCATCAACGCATGGGGGAAGGTGTAGATGGCCTCGCCAAGCACGATGCCCCAGAAGCCGTAGATGTTGTCGCTGAGCAGCCCGCGCAGCAGGCCCTGGTTACCGAACAGATAGACCAGCGCGATCGCCGGCAGCATCGACGGCGCCAGCAACGGCAGCAGCGAAATGCCACGCCACAGCCCCTTGGCCGGGATCAACGTGCGTTGCAGGGCATAGGCGAACAGGTAGGCCAGCGGCACAACGATGGCGGCAACGGTGAGGGCTACCGACAGACTGTTGCCGAGCAGCCAGTGGAAGTTCGCGCTGGCAAACAGTTCGCGGGCGGCCAGCAGCCCCCCGCCCTGCCCGGCTTCAGCGCTGAAGCCACGCCAGAAGATCGCCAGCAACGGCAGCAGCACCGCCAGCACCAGCAGGCTCAGCAACAGGCTCTTGCCACCGACGACGAACAGTCGATCCCCCAGGGCGACGCCGTTGCGTGGCCTGTCGTTGCCGTGAGTGAGCGGCAGGGTCATGGGCGCGGCCATCTCAGGCGAACACCTGCAGGCTCTGCGGCGGCAGGGCCACCCAGATATCCTGCGAACCCAGGCGCGGCATGGCTTCGGGCGCCAGCTCCGCGAGCAGCGCATGGCCCGGCAGGGCTTCGAGCTCGAAGCTCATGCGGCAGCGATTGCCGAGGAAGGTGACTTCCCGAACCTTGGCCGGGAACAGGTTCTCCTCGTGCACCACCGGGTTGACGGTGATCGCCTCGGGCCGGCAGAACAGTCGGCCGCTGCTGACGGTGCTGGCGTTGTCGGCCAGGCGCATGTGCATGCCGCCGACCTGGGCGTGGCTATTGCTGCTGCGCTGGAACGGCAGCCAGTTGCCCTGGCCGACGAACTCAGCGACGAAGGGTGTCGCCGGCTGGTCGTAGATTTCCTGGGGCCTGGCGTACTGCTCGACCTGGCCGTTGTTCATCACGGCGATGCGGTCGGCCATCAGCATGGCTTCGTCCTGGTTGTGGGTGACCATCAGCGTGGTGATGCCCAACTGGCGTTGCAGCTGGCGCAGTTCAGTGCACAGGTGCTCGCGAACACGGGCGTCGAGGGCCGACATGGGTTCGTCGAGCAGCAGCAGCGAGGGCGACGGCGCCAAGGCGCGGGCCAGGGCCACGCGCTGCTGCTGGCCGCCGGAGAGCTGGCCGGGGTATTTCTTCTCACTGCCGGCCAGGCCCACCAGCTCGAGCATCTCGCTCACCCGCTGGCGCGAGGCCTCGCGGTTGCCGCCGGTCAGGCCATAGGCAATGTTGGCTTCAACGGTGAGGTTGGGGAACAGTGCGTAGGACTGGAACAGGATGCCGTAGTCACGGGCCTGGGGCGGCAGCTCGGAGATATCGCGGTCGCCGATGTACAGCGTGCCGCGGTCCTGGCGCTCGAGGCCGGCGATGCAACGCAGCAGCGTGGTCTTGCCGCAGCCCGAGGGACCGAGCAGACACACCAGCTCGCCAGCGGCGATGTCGAGGGACACGTTGTTGAGCGCGGTGAAAGCGCCAAAGCGTTTGTGGATGCCGCGCACTTTCATCTGTGCGCCCGGGGTGACGTGGTTCATGGCAGGTCCTCATCGAAGCGATGTGGGCCATGCTAGGCAGGCTGTGCGAAGGTTCCGTGGCGTTGGGGCAAAAGCCGGCGATAGTGGTATAGGCAGATTTTGTAGTGGCCTTGAGGGCCCTATCGCTGGCAAGCCAGCTCCCACAAAAGCAAGTCGGCGCCAACCCTGTGGGGGCCGGCTTGCCGGCGATGAGGCCGGTGCAACCAGTAGAGAACTGTCAGAATTGCGAACCCACCACCTCCTGCGCCACCCCCAGGAACGCCGCCGGCAACCGCGCCTGGCGCCGCTCCTTCAGGCAGTACAGGTACTCGTGCATCACCGGTGCGTCGTCCAGCGCCAGCACCCGCAGCTCGGGGTTATGCGGCACCTCATGTCGGGCAATGATGCTGATGCCAATGTTGCGCAGCACCGCCTCGCGGATCGACTCGCGGCTGCCTATCTCCAAGAGCGCCCCGGCTTTAACCCCGGCGTCCTGCATCATCTGCTCGGTGAGCTTGCGGGTGGTCGAGCCCTTTTCGCGCATCAGCAGGCAATGCCCGGCCACCACCTCGATCGACACCGCCTGGCGTTGGGCCAAGGGATGATTGCGGTGCACCGCCAGTACCAACGGGTCGGTGCCCAGCACCCGGCGTACCAGGCGTGCGTCTTCGAGCAATTGTGACGAGGCGGCGATATCCACCCGGTAGTCCTCGAGCATTTGCAGCACCTGCTGCGAGTTACCGATCTCCACCGCCACCTCCACTTGTGGCAGGCGCTCGCGGAAGATCTTCACCAGGTCGAGGATGTAGTACGGCGCGGTAGCGGCGATGCGCAGGCTGCCCTGAGCCTGGCCGCTGTTGCGCAACTCGAACTCGATTTCGGCTTCCTGTTGCAGCAGCGCCTTGACCATCGGCAGCAGGCGCACGCCCTCCTCGCTCAACACCAGGCGCCGGCCGCCGCGGTAGAACAACTCGACGTTGTACTGGCCCTCGAGGTTGCGGATCTGCGTGGTCACCGTGGGCTGGCTGAGCCCGAGCTTCTTCGCCGCCAGGGTGATGCTGCCCAGGCGGGCCACCATGTAGAAGGCTTTGAGCTCGGCGCTCAGCATTGGCAGAACCTCTTTTTCACGCCACAGGCGTTATTTGCGCAACAGGCGCAGACCGTTGAACACCACCAGCAGGCTCACGCCCATGTCGGCGAATACCGCCATCCACATGGTGGCCATGCCGGCGAAGGTGATAGCCAGGAAGATTGCCTTGATCCCCAGGGCCAACACGATGTTCTGGGTGAGGATCGCCGCGCTTTGGCGCGACAGCCTGACGAAGGCCGGGATCTTGCGCAAGTCGTCGTCCATCAGCGCCACATCGGCGGTCTCGATGGCGGTGTCGGTACCGGCGGCGGCCATGGCAAAGCCGATCTCGGCGCGGGCCAGGGCCGGCGCGTCGTTGATGCCATCGCCGACCATGCCGACACGATGCCCCTGGGCGTACAGGTTCTCGATGCTGGCGAGCTTGTCCGCGGGCAGCAGGTTGCCCTCGGCACGGTCGATCCCCACCTGGGCCGCAATGGCCTGGGCGGTGTGGGGATTGTCGCC
The DNA here is from genome assembly GCF_002934345.1 of Pseudomonas sp. PONIH3. NCBI lineage: Bacteria > Pseudomonadati > Pseudomonadota > Gammaproteobacteria > Pseudomonadales > Pseudomonadaceae > Pseudomonas > Pseudomonas sp. PONIH3. Next base: position 4,127,183 of record NZ_CP026386.1, on the reverse strand, counting down.
GGTCAACATGACCGTCTTGATACCCAGCTCGTGCAGCTCGGCGATGGCCTGGCGGCTGCTGTCCTTGACCGTGTCGGCCACGGCGAACAACGCCAACGGGCCGGAGCGGTCGAGCAGCAGCACCACGGTCTTGCCCTGGCGCTCCAGCACATCCAGTTGCGCTTCCAGCTCCGGGGAGCACAGGCCGAGCTCTTCCACCAGGCGATGGTTGCCCAGGTGGTAGGTCTGGCCCTCGATATCACCGCGCACACCGCGACCGGCCAGGGCGGCGAACTCGGTGACTTCGCTCAGAACCAGATCCTGGCCCCTGGCGAACAGGGCGATGGCACCCGACACCGGGTGGTCGGAACGGGCGGCCAGGCTCGCGGCCAGCGCCTGGGCGCGCCCTTCGAACAGTGGGTCGAGCACCTTGCTGTCGGTCTGCACCGGCTTGCCGTGGGTAATGGTGCCGGTCTTGTCCAGGGCCAGGAAGTCCAGCTTGCGCCCGCCCTCCAGGTACACACCGCCCTTGATCAGGATGCCTTTGCGTGCCGCCGCGGCCAGGCCGCTGACGATGGTCACCGGGGTGGAGATCACCAGCGCGCACGGGCAGGCCACCACCAACAGCACCAGGGCACGGTAGATCCAGTCGAACCAGGCACCGGCCATGAACAGTGGCGGGATGAGCGCCACGGCGAGCGCTACCGCGAACACTACCGGGGTGTAGATGCGCGAGAACTGATCGACGAAGCGCTGGGTCGGCGCACGGGCGCCCTGGGCTTCTTCGACGGCCTTGATGATGCGGGCCAGGGTCGATTGACCGGCGGCGGCCGTGACGCGGTACTCCATCGCGCCGGCCTGGTTGATGGTGCCGGCGAACAGCTTGTCGCCGACCGACTTCTCGACCGGCAGGCTTTCACCGGTGATCGGCGCCTGGTCGACACTGGACTGGCCACTGACCACCTCGCCGTCCAGGCCGATGCGCTCGCCTGGGCGCACCCGCACCCGTGCGCCGATTGCCACCTCGCGCACCTCTACCTCGCGCCACTGGCCATCAGCCTGTTGCACGGTGGCCATGTCCGGGGCCAGCTGCATCAACCCGCCGATGGCATTGCGCGCGCGGTCCAGGGAACGGGCTTCGATCAGTTCGGCAACGGTGAACAGCACCATGACCATGGCCGCTTCCGGCCACTGGCCGATCAGCACCGCGCCGGTCACGGCGATACTCATCAGCGCATTGATATTGAGGTTGCGGTTTTTCAGGGCAATCCAGCCCTTCTTGTAGGTACCGAGGCCGCAGCCGAGGATGGCCGCCAGGGCCAGCGCGGCGACCACCCACTCCGGTGCCTTGCCGGAGAAGTGCACGATTTCGGCGGCGATCGCCGCAACACCGGACAGCGCCAGCGGCCACCAGCGTGTCTTGCTGGCCTGGGGCGCGCTGGCGGCGCCATCATCCTCGGCGGCCAAGGGTTCGGCCTTCATGCCCAGGCTATCGATGGCCCGCTCGATCTCGAAGGTGCCCTCGAGCGTATGGCGCACGCCGAGCACACGATTGATCAGGTTGAATTCCAGTTGCTCGATGCCGGCCAGCTTGCCGAGCTTGTCCTGGATCAGGGTCTGCTCGGTAGGGCAGTCCATGGCCTCGATGCGGAAGCGGCTGAGCTGCGCCTGGCCACTGGCCTTTTCGGTCAGTTGCACCAGGGCCGGGGCGCCCTTGCTGGCGCAGCAGCCGTGGGCGTGGGGCGCGTGGCCATGATCGAGGTCATGGGCGTGATCATGCTTGCGGTCGGGGCTGACAGGCTGGTTCATGGAATCATCCTTAACTGAGCGCTGGCCTCTGTAGAGATCCACAGAGTGGGTTGTTGCCAAGTGAACACCCTGTAGCCACTATAGGGTCAAGCCCTTTGCAGGAGATTTGCCATGAAGATCGGAGAACTGGCCAAGGCCACCGACTGCGCCGTGGAGACCATCCGCTACTACGAGCGCGAACAGCTGCTGCCGGAACCTGCCCGCAGCGATGGAAACTACCGGCTTTACACCCAGGCCCACGTCGAGCGCCTGACCTTCATCCGCAACTGCCGCACCTTGGACATGACCCTGGACGAGATCCGTAGCCTGTTGAACCTGCGCGACAGCCCCGATGGCTCATGCGGCAGCGTCAACGCGCTGATCGACGAGCATATCGAGCATGTGCAGGCGAGGATCGATGGGCTGGTGGCACTGCAGGCGCAGCTGGTGGAACTGCGGCAGCAGTGCAATGCGCAGGGGGCGGAGTGCGCGATCTTGCAGCAGTTGGAGACGAATGGGGCGGTGTCGGTGCCGGAGATCGAGCATTCCCATGTGGGGCGCAGCCACGGGCATTAGAGACTTGGGGCCGCTTTGCGCCCCCCCCACTTCCTTGAGTTAGACCGCCATCGGCGCCGTCATCGGCGCATGGTGCTCGTAGCCTTCCAGCCAGAAGTCGCTCGGTTCGATCTTCTCCAGCCACTCCGGCTCGTACTTGCCGGTCTCGGCAAACGCCGGCACGCGGTCGCTGATCACCAGCTTCGGTGCCGCCAGCGGTTCACGCTTCATCTGCTCGCCCAGCATATCCAGGTGGTTTTCGTACACATGGGCATCGCCGATGAAGTAGGTGAACCAGCGCGGGGTGTAGCCCGTCAGGCGGCCGAACAGCGACAGCAGCGCGGCACCTTCGGTGAGGTTGAACGGCGTGCCCAGGCCCAGGTCGTTGGAGCGGATGTAGAGGGTCAGGGAGATTTCCCGAGTTTCGACATTCGGGTGGAACTGGTACAGCAAATGGCACGGTGGCAGGGCCATCTCGTCGAGCTGGGCGCAGTTCCAGCCGTGGAACAGGATACGCCGGCTGCCCGGGTCGTTGGCGATGGTGTCCAGGCACTGGCGCACTTGGTCGATGGCCTTGTAGAGGATGACGAACGCCTGGCCGTCCTCCTCGTCCTGGGCGATACGGCGGAAACCGGCCTTCTCGGCCATCTCGATGGCGGCCGGGTTGCTCAGCGGGATACGCTTGTAGCCGGGCCACTGGCGCCATTGCACGCCGTAGATTTCGCCGAGGTCGTCATGCCCCTGGCGGAACGGGTTGGCCAGCCACTGGGCGTTTTCGTTGGCGTTCTGGTCCCAGACCTTGCAGCCCAGCTCGCGGAACTCGCCGGCGTTCTTCACGCCGCGCAGGAAGCCGACCATCTCGCCAATCGCCGACTTGAACGCCAGTTTGCGCGTGGTGATGGCCGGAAAGCCCTTCTGCAGGTCGAACTTGAGCATGGCACCGGGCAGGCTGATGGTGCGGATACCGGTGCGGTTTTCCTGCAGCGTGCCGTTGTCTATGACGTCACGGACCAGGTCTAGATACTGTTTCATGGCTTACCTGTAACAAGAACGGCAGGGGAGCGCCCCTGCCGTGGAAATCAGACGGTGGCCTTGGCCGACGGTTTACGGTTGTAGGCCCACCAGATCAGGAAGATGCCGCCGAGAATCATCGGTACGCAGAGCAACTGACCCATGGTCAACCAGCCAAAGGCGATGTAGCCGAGCTGTGCGTCGGGTACGCGCACGAACTCCACGATGAAGCGGAAGATGCCATAGAACAGCGCGAACATGCCGGAAACGGCCATGGTCGGGCGCGGCTTGCGCGAGTACAGCCAAAGGATGACGAATAATGCCACACCTTCGAGGGCGAACTGGTACAGCTGCGACGGGTGACGCGGCAATTGCGCAGGGTCACTGAACGGCGGGAAGATCATTGCCCACGGCACGTCGGTGGCCTTGCCCCACAGTTCGGCGTTGATGAAGTTGCCGATACGCCCAGCGCCAAGGCCGATCGGCACCAGCGGCGCGACGAAGTCCATCAGCTCGAAGAACGACTTGTTGTTGCGTTTGCCGAACCACAAGGCGGCGAGCATCACGCCGATGAAGCCACCGTGGAACGACATGCCGCCCTTCCACACCTCGAAGATCAGCGTCGGGTTGGCCAGGTACTGGTGCAGGTCGTAGAACAGCACGTAACCCAGGCGCCCGCCGACGATCACGCCCATCGACAGCCAGAACACCAGGTCGGAAAGCTTCTCGCGGCTCCAGGTGGGGTCGAAGCGGTTCAACCGGCGCGAGGCCAGCAGCCAGGCGCCGCCGATGCCGATCAGGTACATCAGGCCGTACCAGTGGATTTTCAGTGGACCGAGGGCCACGGCCACCGGGTCGATCTGCGGGTAAGGCAGCATTGTCTTTCCTCTAGGTTCAGATAAGGAAGCTGAGTCCGACGCAGAACAGCAGCGCGGCGAACAGACGCTTGAGCACGCGCGGCGACAGCTTGTGCGCCAGACGCGCGCCGTAGCGGGCGAAGAACATGCTGGTGGCGGCGATGCCGACCAGCGCCGGAAGATAGACGTAGCCCAGGCTGTGGGCCGGCAGGTGTTCCTCGTGCCAACCCAGCCACATGAAGCCCAAGGCACTGGCCAAGGCAATCGGCAGGCCACAGGCCGACGAAGTCGCCACGGCCTGCTGCATGGGCAGGCTGCGCCAGGTGAGGAACGGTACGGTCAATGAGCCACCGCCAATACCGAAAATGGCCGAGGCCCAGCCGATCACCCCGCCCGCGGCGGTCAAGCCGGGCTTGCCGGGAATGCCGCGGCTGGCCTTGGGCTTGAAATCCAGGGCCATCTGCGCGGCGATCACCAGGGCGAACACACCGATGATCTTCTGCAGCATCGGGCCCTGTATCAGCGAGGCGGTCTTGGCCCCGACCAACGCGCCGAGCAGGATGCCCACGGTCATCCAGGCGAAGATCGGCCATTGCACCGCGCCCTTGCGCTGGTGCTCGCGCACGGCATTGATCGAGGTGAAGACGATTGTCGCCAACGAGGTGCCGACCGCCAGGTGGGTCAGCACCGAAGGGTCGAAGCCCTGCAAGGTGAAGCTGAACACCAGCACCGGCACGATGATGATGCCGCCACCGACGCCGAACAGCCCGGCCAGCACGCCGGCGCAGGCGCCCAACAGCAGATAGAGAGCGAATTCCATTCGTGGCCCCAGTGGAAAACAATCTGGCATGGTAACGGAAGCCACGCCCGGCGCTCTAGTGAACTCTGTGTCAGATGGTGGATAGCGGCCGGCGGCGCGGGTAGAGTGGCCGAAAACACAGGGGACAACCTATGTGCCTGATCGTATTCGCCTGGCGGCCGGGGACAGCCCGACCACTGATCGTCGCGGCCAACCGTGATGAGTTCTACGCGCGGCCGACCCAGGCCCTGGGCAATTGGGAGGACGCCCCGGGCGTGCACGCCGGGCGTGACCTGGAAGCCGGTGGCACCTGGCTGGGTGTCGGGCCGAACGGGCGCTTTGCGGCGCTGACCAATATCCGTGATCCACGCCAGCCGTTGGGGCCACGGTCCCGCGGTGAACTGGTGGCGGCCTATCTGCAGGGCGAACTGGGGGTCGAGGCCTATCTGGACCAGGTGGCCAGCCGCAGTGACCAGTACTCGGGGTTCAACCTGCTGGTCGGCGATGGCGAGCGATTGGGCTACCTGCATGCCCGCGAGCCGGCACCACGCCTGCTTGAACCGGGGGTGTACGGGCTGTCGAATGCCGGACTGGATACGCCGTGGCCGAAGCTGCTGAAGGCTCGCAGCGGGCTTGAGGGATTGCTCGAGAACGCTGACCCACAGCAGCTACTGACGCTGCTGGGCGATGCACAGCCCGCACCGGCCGGCGAACTGCCCGAGACCGGCGTGGGGCTGGCCACCGAGCGGCTGCTGTCGAGCGTGTTCATCGCCAGCCAGAACTATGGGACGCGGGCGAGTACGGTGCTGATTGTCGATGACCAAGGCCGGCGGCGCATGATCGAACGCAGTTTCGGGCCGTTTGGTGGGCATCTGGGCGAGGTTAGCCTGGAGATCTGATTAGACCTCATCGCGGGGCAAGCCCGCTCCCACGGGCTCGCACCAACAGCTTTGCTTCGGAGCCCGCGATGAGGTCGGTACAGGCGATCAGAGGGTCTTGTTCGGCCCGATCATCCGCGCCAGCCCGAGATTCTTCAGCGCCAGCTGCAACGAGCTGTGGATAACCTGCGGGTTGTCATGGCTCATGGCGTCGGCCAGCAGCTCCCTGGCCTTGCTCAGGTTGATCTGGCGCAGCATCCACTTCACCTTCGGCAGGTTGGTGGCGTTCATCGACAGGCTGTCGAAGCCCATGGCCATCAGCAGGATCGCCGCAGCCGGATCACCGGCCATCTCGCCGCAGATACTGACGGGCTTGCCTTCCTCGTGGGCCACGCTGACCACCGTCTGCAGGGCCTGCAGCACCGCCGGGTGCAGATAGTCGTACAGATCGGCGACCCGTGGGTTGTTGCGGTCCACGGCCAGCAGGTACTGGGTGAGGTCGTTGGAGCCGACCGAAAGGAAATCGACCTGCCGCGCCAGTTCGCGGGTCTGGTACACCGCGGCGGGGATCTCCACCATCACCCCTACCGGCGGCATCGGCACATCGGTGCCTTCGTCACGCACTTCGCCCCAGGCGCGGTGGATCAGGTGCTGGGCTTCTTCAAGCTCATGGATGCCGGAAATCATCGGCAGCAGGATGCGCAGGTTGTTCAGGCCCTCGCTGGCCTTGAGCATGGCGCGGGTCTGCACCAGGAAGATTTCCGGGTGGTCGAGAGTCACACGGATGCCGCGCCAGCCGAGGAACGGGTTTTCTTCCTTGATCGGGAAATACGACAGCGACTTGTCGCCACCGATGTCGAGGCTGCGCATGGTCACCGGCAGCGGATGGAACGCCTGCAACTGCTCGCGGTAAATCGCCAGCTGCTCCTTTTCGCTGGGGAAGCGCTGGTTGATCATGAACGGTACTTCCGTGCGGTACAGACCCACGCCCTCGGCGCCGCGCTGCTGGGCGCGGGCCACATCGGCGAGCAGGCCGGTGTTGACCCACAGCGGCATGCGGTGGCCGTCCGGGGTGATGCACGGCAGTTCGCGCAGGGCATCGAGCCCCTTGGCCAGCTGGCGCTCTTCCTCGACCACGTCGCTGTATTGCTTGCGCAGCACTTCGCCGGGGTTGGTGAAGACTTCGCCCTTGTAGCCGTCGACGATCATCTCGATGCCATCGGCCTTCGAGTAAGGCAGGTCGACCACCCCCATGACCGTGGGGATACCCATGGCCCGGGCCAGGATCGCCACGTGGGAGTTACCCGAGCCGAGTACCGACACCAAGCCCACCAGCTTGCCCTCCGGCACCTCGCCGAGCATGGCGGGGGTCAGTTCTTCACTGACCAGAATGGTGTTGTCCTGGTAGACCAGTGACTGCGAACGGGCCTCCTGCAGGTACGCGAGCAGGCGCCGGCCCAGGTCCTTGACGTCCGATGCCCGCTCGCGCAGGTAGTCGTCATCCATCAGCTCGAAGCGATTGACGTGTTCGCCGACCACTTGGCGCAAGGCGCCCTGGGCCCACTGGCCGGTCTTGATGACCTCGACCACCTCGCCACCAAGGGCGGCGTCCTCGAGCATCATCAGGTACACGTCGAACAGCGCACGCTCTTCGGGACGCAACTGGGTGGCAAGCTTGGCCGACAGCTTGCGCATGTCCTCGCGCACGCCCTCCAGGGCATTGTTGAACAGCTTGAGTTCGTTGTCGATGTCCTCGACAGTGCGATCCGGCACCACCTCCAGGTCGGCGGGCGGCAACATCACCACCGATCGACCGACTGCGGCGCCCGGAGAACCCGGCACCCCGACGAAACGGGCTTCCTGGATGCCCTTGCCCTGACGGCCCAGGCCACGGATCGAACCCGTCGCCTCGGCGTGGGCGATAACCCCGGCGAGCTGCGCGCTCATGGTGACCAGGAAAGCCTCTTCGCCTTCGTCGAACTGGCGGCGCTCTTTTTGCTGGATGACCAAGACACCCACCACACGGCGGTGGTGAATGATCGGTGCGCCGAGGAAGGAAGCGAATTTCTCTTCGCCGGTTTCAGCGAAGTAGCGGTAACGGGGGTGGTCGGCCGCGTTCTCGAGGTTCAGTGGCTCCTCGCGGGTACCCACCAGGCCGACCAGGCCTTCATTAGGGGCCATGCTGACCTTGCCGATGGAACGCTTGTTCAGGCCCTCGGTGGCCATCAGCACGAAGCGGTTGGTGTCCGGGTCAAGCAGATAGACGGAGCAGACCTGGCTGCCCATCGCCTCCTTTACGCGCAAGACAATGATACCCAACGCCGTCTTGAGATCTTTGGCGGAGTTCACTTCCTGGACGATCTTGCGCAGCGTATTGAGCATGGCTCGGGGTCGGACTCCGTCGTCAGTCGCGCGTCAGCAGGCGCGGGGCTAGCTCTTTCAGTGCGCGGCGGTACACCTCGCGCTTGAATGTCACCACCTGGCCCAGCGGATACCAGTAGCTGACCCAGCGCCAGCCATCGAATTCCGGCTTGCCGGTCAGGTCCATGCGCACCCGTTGCTCGTTGCTCACCAGGCGCAACAGGAACCACTTCTGTTTCTGGCCGATACACAGCGGCTGGCTGTGGGTGCGCACCAGGCGCTGGGGTAAACGATAACGCAACCAGCCACGGGTGCAGGCAAGTATTTCCACATCCTGGCGTTCCAGGCCCACTTCTTCGTTCAGCTCGCGGTACAGGGCATCTTCCGGCGTTTCATCAGGGTTGATGCCACCCTGGGGAAACTGCCAGGCATCCTGGTTGATCCGCCGAGCCCATAGCACCTGCCCGGCATCATTCGTGAGAATGATCCCGACATTGGGGCGAAAACCATCCGGGTCGATCACGGCAGCAACCTCGCAAACGCATGTCGCCGCATTGTTCCACAAAGCCTGAGCGCGCAGCAACGCGCCCGCCAAGCTTATCTGCGGCGAGGTGAAGACTGCGTATTGAGCGAGCGTCGCCACACCGGGCGTGGCACTGGTATACCGGGTTTGCGTGAAGGCAAGGTGACGCGACTGCGTCAGCCTCTCGCGGGGCCAGCCCGCTCCCAGAGTTTGCCAATGGGAGCAGGCTGACGAGTGTCATCAGACCGGCTTGGCGCCCATCAGGCCGGCGATGGACAGGAAGCACACACCGCTGAACACCGCCAGCGCCAGGGTGAACTTCAAGCCTACGACTTCGGCCTTGCGCAGCCGGTTCAGGCGCGCCACCAGCCACCACACGGCGAACGCGCCAAGGGTATAGATGACGCTGGAGGCCAGCACCCAGGTCTGCCCCAGCGGCCAGCCGACCAGGTGCACCAGCCACCAGCCGGTGAACGGCATGCTAAGCAGGCACAGCCCCATCAGCAGCCAGACGAACACCAGCGGCCGGCGCAACAACTTGCCGTAGGCCTCGCCATCGCCCTTGCGCCGGGCATGCCAGGTCCAGCCCGCCAGGCCCAGGGCGCCAAGCAGCAACAGGGCCGTGGCGAGGATGTGCAGGGTCTTGAGGGTGGTCAGGTGTTCCATGTGAAAATCATCCTTCAGCAGGCTTTTTCGCTTTCGGCCTCATCGCGGGGCAGGCCCGCCCCCGCGAGGTGAAGCGTGTTCAGCCCAAGAATAGCCGGTAAGCCGGGTTCTCGGTCTCGTCCCAGTATGGATAGCCGATCTTGGCCAAGGCTGCCGGCACCAGGTGACGCTCCTCCTCCGGCACCTGCAGGCCCGCGACCACGCGCCCGTCGGCGGCGCCGTGATTGCGATAGTGGAACATCGAGATGTTCCAACGCCCGCCCAGCTTGTTGAGGAAGTTGAACAGGGCACCGGGCCGCTCCGGGAACTCGAAACGCAGCACCATCTCATCGCTGGCCCCGGCCGAGTGGCCACCCACCATGTGACGGATATGCAGCTTGGCCAGTTCGTTGTCGGTCAGGTCGGTGACTGGGAAACCTTGCTCCGTCAGCTGCTGTACCAATGCCGCACGCGGGTCGGTTTCCGGGTGAGTCTGTACGCCGACGAAGATGTGCGCCTCGTCGGAGGTGTGCTTGCGGTAGTTGAATTCGGTGATCTGGCGCTTGCCGATGGCCTCGCAGAAGGCCTTGAAGCTGCCAGGGCGCTCGGGGATGGTCACGGCGATGATCGCCTCGCGCTTCTCGCCCAGCTCGGCGCGCTCGGCCACATGCCGCAGGCGGTCGAAGTTGACGTTGGCGCCCGAGTCGATGGCTACCAGGGTTTGCCCGGCCACACCCTTGAGCTCGACATACTTCTTGATTCCGGCAACGCCGAGGGCACCGGCAGGTTCGGTGATCGAGCGGGTATCGTCGTAGATATCCTTGATTGCGGCACAGATCTCGTCAGTGCTGACGGTAATGACCTCGTCCACGTGGTGGCGGCAGATATCGAAGGTGTGCTGGCCGATCTGCGCCACCGCCACGCCGTCGGCGAAAAGCCCGACCTGCGGCAGCACCACGCGCTCACCGGCGGCCATGGCGGCCTGCAGGCAATTGGAATCGTCCGGTTCGACGCCGATGACCTTGATTTCCGGGCGCAGGTATTTCACGTAGGCGGCGATACCGGCGATCAGACCGCCGCCGCCGACCGGCACGAAGATCGCGTCTAGCTGGCCCGGGTGCTGGCGCAGAATCTCCATGGCCACCGTGCCCTGCCCGGCAATGGTGTGTGGGTCGTCGTAGGGGTGGATGTAGACGAAACCTTTCTCCTCCACCAGCTTCAGCGAGTAGGCCAGCGCCTCGGGGAAGCTGTCGCCATGCAACAACACCTTGCCACCACGCGAGCGCACGCCTTCGATCTTGATTTCCGGGGTGGTCTTGGGCATGACGATGGTCGCCTTGATACCCAGCTCCCGCGCCGCCAGTGCCAGGCCCTGGGCATGGTTGCCGGCCGAGGCGGTGACCACGCCACGGGCCAGCTCCTCGGCGCTCAGTTGCGCCAGCTTGTTGTAGGCCCCGCGGATCTTGAACGAGAACACCGGCTGCAGGTCCTCGCGCTTGAGCAGCACCGTGTTGCCCAGGCGCTTGCTCAGTTGCCCGGCAGTGTGCAGCGGGGTTTCGACAGCAACGTCGTAGACGCGCGAGGTGAGGATCTTCTTGACGTACTGTTCGAGCATCGGAAAGCATCACTGGGCCGCGGGACAAGGGCTGGGAGTCTACCGCAGCGCCACGTCGGGCGACCACAGCAAAGCCGCCGGAGCCGTTATACTAGGCAACTTTCGATATCCGCCCTGCCCCTCCCGGAGCCCGCATGACCCAGGACCAACTCAAACAGGCCGTCGCCCAGGCCGCCGTCGACCTCATCCTGCCAAAGCTGGATGAAAAAAGCGTCGTCGGCGTCGGCACAGGCTCGACCGCCAACTTCTTCATCGACGCCCTGGCCCAGCACAAGACCGCTTTCGACGGCGCCGTCGCCAGCTCCGAAGCCACTGCGCAGCGCCTGAAGGGCCATGGCATTCCGGTCTACGAGCTGAACAGCGTCAGCGAGCTGGAGTTCTACGTGGACGGCGCCGACGAGAGCGATGCCCACCTCAACCTGATCAAGGGCGGCGGCGCGGCCCTGACCCGCGAAAAGATCGTCGCCGCAGTGGCCAAGACCTTCATCTGCATCGCCGACGCCAGCAAGCTGGTGCCGGTGCTGGGTGCCTTCCCGCTGCCGGTCGAGGTCATTCCGATGGCGCGCAGCCACGTGGCGCGCCAGCTGGTCAAGCTGGGCGGCGACCCGGTCTACCGCGAAGGCGTGGTGACCGACAACGGCAATGTCATCCTCGACGTGCACAACCTGCAGATCACCAACCCGGTGGAGCTGGAAAGCCAGATCAACGCCATCGTCGGCGTGGTTACCAATGGTCTGTTCGCGGCGCGACCGGCGGATGTGCTGTTGTTGGGTACCGCTGAAGGCGTGAAGAGCCTGAAGGCCGAGTAATCGCCAGCGAGAGCTGCGCCCTCGAATCGCTGGCAAGCCAGCTCCCACAGGGTCCGCGCTGCCTTGTGGGAGCTGGCTTGCAAGCGAGCACCGGCGAAGCCAGTGCCATTCTCAACCCATCAAGGCTGCTTGAACACATAGAACAGGTTCGGCTCACTGACTAGGTAGATGGTCCCGGCGTCATCCATCGCAATCCCCTCAGCCTGTGGCACGGTCTGCTTCAACCCCTGGAACCCCTTGCGCAATGACAAGGTACTCAGCGGCCGCCCCTTCACATCAAGCTCCAGCACCAGCCGCGACTCGTCGGACAGCGCCAGCAGATGCCCGCTGCGTTCGTCGAACTGCAGGCTCGATAGATCCCTCACGAACAACCGCCGGTCACGCTTGCGATCCTGCACCACATGCACGGCATAGGGTTTGTCGGGATTGTCGTGGGGAAAGCCGTGCACCTCGTAGATCATCATCGGGTCCCGTTCCTTGGCCACGAACAGGCGCTTGCCTGCCGAGTCGTAGGCCAGCCCCTCGAACCCCTTGTTGCCATTCAGGCCTATGCCCAGGGACAACTGCTCTGCGTCGGCGGCATCGAGAAACAGGGTGTCATCGTCCAGGCGCACACGAATCAGCCGCTGCTGACGCTCATCGGTGATCACATAGCTGTTGGGCCCGACATACTCCACCGCCTCGGGGTCACCGAAGCCGGTCAGCGGAACACGGCGCAGGATACGGCCATCCAGCGACAACTCGATCAGCTCCGACCGGGCGTTGGTGACGGTGAACAGGCTCTTGCGGTCGGGATCATAGGTCAACGCCGAGATGTCGTCGTCCAGGCCCTCGACAGGCCTGGCCTCAAGCACCACCTGGTAACGATCCAGGCCGATGCTCTGCTCGGCCGGCTGCCACCAAGCCTTGAGGTTGAACCAGCCCCGCTCGAACAAGCGGAACTCATGCCCGGCAGCCCCCAGCACGAGCAGGCAGACAAACACGAAGAAGACGAAGATCAGGCGAACGTGGCGGCGCATGCGGGCGGACTCGGCAATAGGAGCGCGTAGCTAACCACTATCAACTGAAGCAAAGCTTAATGCCACCATCAGAAATGTCTGATCGGTCAGTTCTTTTTGAAGCGATAGAACAGATTCGGCTCGCTGACCATGTACAGGTTGCCCTGGTCGTCCATTGCCACTCCCTCGGCCCGGGGAATGGTGTCAGCCAGGCCATTGAACCCGCCCAGCAGGGTCATGAAGCTGACCTGCTCACCTTTTTCGTCAAGCTCGAGCAGCATGTTGGAGTCTGCCGACAATGCCAGCAGATGCCCCGTGCGCGGGTCGATACCCAGCGCGGACAAGTTGCGCAGGTCCAGTTCGTCGCTGGCCAGCGGCTGCTTCTCGCCCTTCAGCGGGCTACGGCCATCAGTGCCCCAAGTGAACATTTTGGGCGGACGCTCGGCGCCGATGACCAGGCGCTGGCGCATCAGGTCCCAGGCAATGGCTTCAAAGCCCTTGTTGCCCTCATCCGCTTCACCCAGGTCATGGGACTGGTAGTCGGCACGGTTCAGCGAGGTGGTGGCGGCATCCACCTTGACCAGCGTCAGGTCATGGTTGCGCTCGTCGACGATGGCGATCTGGCCATCCTCGAGTATCGCCACGCCTTCCGGATTGGACCAGCCCACCAGGGGGATCTTGCGCAGCACATCGCCATCGAGGGTGAGCTCGACCAGGAACGGGTGCTTTCCCATGACTGCGAACAACGACCGGGTGTGCGGGTTGAACGCCAGGTCCGACGCCTCGTCACGCTCCATACCAGGCAACGGCTTGGCATCGATGTCGACCACGTAGCTGGGCAGCCAGATGCTTTCCTGGCGTTCAGCCTGGCTTTCGAAACCTTCCTTTATCCACAGCAGGCCGCGGTCGTCCCAGTGCATGGCCGAGATGACGCCATAGCCGATAACCGCTGCTGCTGCCAGGCCGAACGGCCAGCGCCGGTAGAACGGGCGCTTGGGGGACACGGAGGCGCGGGAAGGAAAGGGCATGCAAGGGTCCTGAGGGTAGGCGTAGGTTCGCGCATTATCCGCAAAGGGTGTGAAAAAACGGTAAACGTCTCTGCACTTTTTGTAGGAAAGGCGCGAACCTGTGGGTCAGAGCACCCGGCTCTCGAACCGGCTGACACCTGGAAGCTCCAGCACCAGCTCGTCACCAACCTCGAACGGCCCCACGCCCGCCGGGGTGCCGGTGAGGATTACATCACCCGCCTGCAACGAGAAACACGCGGCCATATGCTGGATCATCGGGACGATGGGGTTGAGCATCATCGCGCTGTTGCCGTCCTGGCGCACCTCGCCGTTGATGGTCAGGCGTATGCCGATGTCCTTCACGTCCTCGAAAGCCCCTGCCGAGACGAACGGCGGCAGCACGCAAGCACCATCGAAGCTTTTGCACAGCTCCCACGGCAGGCCCTTTTCCTTCAGCTTGCTCTGCAGGTCACGCAGGGTGAGGTCCAAAGCCGGGGCATAGCCGGAAATGGCGTCGAGCACCTCTTCCTCGGTCGGCTTGGTCGACAACGGCTTGCCCAGCAACACCGCGATTTCCGCCTCGTAGTGCACCGAGCCACGCTCGGTCGGAATCTTGAAACCACCTTCCAGGGGCACCACGCAACTGCCGGGCTTGATGAACAGCAGCGGCTCGCTGGGGATGGGGTTGTCCAGTTCCTTGGCATGCTCGGCGTAGTTGCGGCCGATGCACACCACCTTGCCCAGCGGGAAGTGGATGCGCGTGCCGTCTACGTACTGGTGCTGGTAACTCATGGCCGACTCCTGTGAACACTGCTTTTTATTCGGGAGCGAAGATCTTACCCGGATTCATGATGCCGTTCGGGTCGAACACCGCCTTGATCGCCTTCATGCAGGCGATTTCTTCCGGTGAGCGGCTGTAGCCCAGGTAATCGCGTTTGGTCATGCCCACGCCGTGCTCGGCGGAGATCGAGCCGTTGTAACGCTCGACGATCTCGAACACCCACTTGTTGACCTTGGCGCAGGAGGCGAAGAAGTCATCCTTGCTCATATGGTCGGGCTTGAGGATGTTCAGGTGCAGGTTGCCGTCGCCGATATGGCCGTACCAGACCACCTCGTAGTCGGGATAATGCTCGCCGACGATGGCGTCGATGTCGCGCAGGAACGCCGGCACTTTCGAGACGGTGACAGAGATGTCGTTCTTGTACGGTGTCCAGTGGGAGATGGTCTCGGACAGGTACTCGCGCAGCTTCCACAGGTTCTTCAGCTGGGTGTCGCTCTGGCTCATCACCCCGTCCAGCACCCAGCCCTGCTCGACGCAGTGCTCGAAGGTGGCCAGGGCTTCGTTGGCCACCTCATCGGTGCTGGCTTCGAACTCCAGCAGGGCATAGAACGGGCAGTCGGTTTCGAATGGCGCGGGCACATCACCCCGGGCGAGGATCTTGGCCAGGCCCTTGTCGGAAAAGAACTCGAAGGCGGTGAGGTCGAGCTTGCCCTGGAAGGCGTGCAGCACTGGCATGATCGCGTCGAAGTCAGGCGTGCCCAGCACCATCGCCGTAAGGTTGCGCGGCGCACGGTCCAGGCGCATGGTCGCCTCCACCACGAACCCCAGGGTGCCTTCGGCGCCGATGAACAGTTGGCGCAGGTCGTAGCCGGTGGCGTTCTTGATCAGGTCCTTGTTCAGCTCGAGCAGCTCGCCCTTGCCGGTGACCACCTTCAGCCCGGCCACCCAGTTGCGGGTCATGCCGTAGCGAATCACCTTGATCCCGCCGGCATTGGTGCCGATATTGCCGCCGACCTGGCTGGAACCGGAGGAGGCGAAGTCCACCGGATAGTACAGCCCCTGATCCTCGGCGAACTGCTGAAGCTGCCGGGTTACCACGCCCGGCTGGCACACGACGGTTCTATCGAACTCATTGAAGGCGAGGATCTGGTTCATGTAGTCGAAGGCGACCACCACCTCGCCATGGGCGGCCACGGCAGCGCCCGACAACCCTGTACGCCCGCCCGATGGCACCAAGGCGACCTTGTGCCGGTTGGCCCAGCGCACGATGGCCTGGACTTGCTCGATGGTTTTAGGGAAGACGATCGCGCTGGGCGCTGGCGGGTAGTGCTTGGTCCAGTCCTTGCCGTAGGCATCGAGCGAGGCTGGGTCGGTGAGGACCTTGCCAGGGTCGACCAGGGTCATCAGTTCATCAATTACCACGGACTGGGTCATCGCTGGAACTCTCGACTTATTCATAGTCACCCTGAGCACGCTTCACCTGTCGGGATGGGCTCAGATTGTGTCGCGTATGCTAGCATAGCCCTCCCGCTGTTCGTGCTAAGGCCGACGCCGCGCCGCTTCACCCCCCTCGCCATTTTTCTCCGGGATACAGGTTTACGCAGATGAGCAAGACTTCTCTCGACAAGAGCAAGATCAGGTTCCTTCTTCTTGAAGGCGTCCACCAGAATGCGGTGGATATCCTCAAGGCTGCCGGGTACAGCAACATCGAGTACCTCACTGGCTCGCTGCCGGATGCAGAGCTGAAGGAAAAGATCGCCGATGCCCACTTCATCGGCATCCGCTCGCGCACCCAGCTGACCGAAGAGGTCTTCGACTGTGCGAAGAAACTGGTTGCGGTCGGCTGTTTCTGCATCGGCACCAACCAGGTCGACCTGAGCGCGGCCCGCAACCGCGGCATCGCGGTGTTCAACGCACCGTACTCCAACACCCGTTCGGTGGCCGAACTGGTGCTGGCCGAAGCCATCCTGTTGCTGCGCGGCATCCCCGAGAAGAACGCCTCCTGCCACCGCGGTGGCTGGATCAAGAGCGCGGCCAACTCCTTCGAGATCCGCGGCAAGAAACTGGGCATCGTCGGCTACGGCTCGATCGGTACCCAGCTGTCGGTGCTGGCCGAGGGCCTGGGCATGCAGGTCTACTTCTACGACCCGCTGACCAAGCTGCCGCTGGGCAACGCCACCCAGGTCACCAGCCTGAACGAACTGCTGGGCCTGGCTGACATCGTCTCGCTGCACGTTCCTGAGCTGCCGTCCACCCAGTGGATGATCGGCGAGAAGGAAATCCGTGCGATGAAGAAAGGCGCGATCCTGATCAACGCCGCCCGTGGCACCGTGGTCGAGTTGGACCACCTGGCCGCCGCGATCAAGGACAAGCACCTGATCGGCGCCGCCATCGACGTGTTCCCGGTCGAGCCACGCTCCAACGACGAAGAGTTCGAGAGCCCGCTGCGCGGCCTGGACAACGTGATCCTGACTCCGCACATCGGTGGTTCCACCGCCGAAGCCCAGGCTAACATCGGCCTGGAAGTTGCCGAGAAGCTGGTCAAGTACAGCGACAACGGGACCTCGGTGTCGTCGGTCAACTTCCCGGAGGTCGCGCTGCCGGCCCACCCGGGCAAGCACCGCCTGCTGCACATCCACGAAAACATCCCGGGCGTGCTCAGCGAGATCAACAAGGTGTTCGCCGAGAACGGTATCAACATCTCCGGTCAGTTCCTGCAGACCGACGAAAAAGTGGGTTACGTAGTCATCGACGTCGATGCCGAGTACTCCGATCTGGCCCAGGAAAAACTGCAGCATGTGAAGGGCACTATTCGCTCGCGCGTACTGTTCTGAGTTTGCCGGCTGCATGAAGAAGGGAGGCCCTGGTGGCCTCCCTTTTTCGCTGTTGCGATCTTGTAGGAGCGGCTTCAGCCGCGATCACCCGCGAAAGCGGGTGCCAAGCACCGCGGTATCTAGTTCGCGATTGAAGTCGCACCTACAGGTTCAGCATCACTTGACGTTGACGGTGATCTTCTGCGACTCGACGCTCGGTTTGAACGGCACGTGATACTTGTCGCCCAGCACAAGTTGCAGGGTGTGCTTGCCTGGGGTGAGGGTGATGGTCGCCTCGGTCTGCGCCTTGCCGAAGTGCAGTACTTGCGGGCCGGCCGGCAGGGGGGCGTTGTTCTCCGGCATCAGGCTGGTCGGCAGCGGCATGTCGGCGACCGGGGCCTTGTCCACATCCACCAGCAGGTGGTGATGCCCAGTGTGCGGGGTCTGGTCACCCGCTGGCTTGAGGCCCATGCCCTCGATACCGAACTTGACGGTGAAGGTCTTGTCGACCGTGGCCCCGTCGGCGGGGGAAACGATGAAGACCTTGGCGCCCTGCGGTGGCTGCTGGCTCTTCAGCGCATCCGCAGCACTGGCGAACACCGACGCCCCCATCAGCAGACCGGCAACGGCAGCACGCGAAAATAGGCTTTTCATTCACTTCTCCTGTGATTCACTTCAATTGACCGCTATCACTTAAACGAAGCACAGCGGTACTTCACCATAGTCCAACCAACCAGGCAGAGGTTCAAAAACAACGGCAGAAATATTTCAGGCCGGCGTAAACATTAACGCGGCTACACGGTCATAGGCTGCGTTCGACCGCGGCAGAAAAGAAAGCCTCGGCGAATGACATTCACCTGCCGAACAAGAAAGGGGCACTCATGCGTTTGACCATTGGCATTCTGTTGGCGGTATTGTTCAGCCCACTGGCCCAGGCCGAACTGATCGACGAAATCAACGACCGTGGCGAACTGCGCATTGCCGTGCTGAGCGATTCACCACCTTATGCGTTCAAGGAAGACGAACACCTGACCGGTTTCGAGATCGAGTTGGGCCAGGCCCTGGCCAAGGAGCTGGATGTGCGGGCCGAGTTCGTCGAGACCGCAGCCGAAGAGGTGCTGCCCGGGGTGGAGAGCGGCAAGTTCGACATGGCCTTCAACAAGCAAGACGTCGAACCTAGCGACCAACTCGACACCATTCGGACCCTGGCCAGCCAGAATCTGGTGATTCCGTACCTGAAGGACAATCCAGCCTTCGAGACGGCTCTGAACAATGCCCTGCAACGGATCAAGGACGACGGCCGCCTGGCTGACCTGGAAAGCAAATGGCTCAAGGGTTCCAAGCAGGCGAGCGCCGGACAGTAACACCGCATCGCGGGGCAGCGGGCTTGCCCCGCGATCAGATCTGGCTCAACGCTCGCTGCGCCTCTTCCAGCTCCAGCTCGCTGAACACCTGCACCCCTTCGCGCCGCAACAAGGCCGTGGTCACGCCCTCACCCGCCACCTTCACACCGCTGAAACTGCCGTCATAGGTCTGCAGATTGCCACACGAGGGGCTGCCCGACTTGAGCACCGCCACACGGATGCCATGCCGGCGCACCAGTTCCAGCGCCAGGCGGGCCCCGGCGAGAAAGGCGTCGCTGACATCGTCGCCGGTCACCGTCAGCACCTGTGCCTGCCCGTCCAGCACCGCCCCGCCCTGCCCACCGGGTATCTCAGCGGGCGGTCGCGGTGTCGGCAAGCCACCGGCAACCTCCGGGCACAGTGGCACCACCCTGCCTTCAGCCTGCCAACGCTGCAATACATCGGGATGGCCACTGGCACGCCCGTCATAGCGCACCGGCTGGCCCAGCAGGCAGGCGCTGACCAGTACCTTCGGCAGCTCAGAACGGCTCATTGCCACGGCGCCGGAACCAACCGGTCAACGACAGGCGTTCACGCCCTGCCGGCAGTACCTCATGCGGGACCTCACCCGACAGGAACACCACCAGGCTGCCGGCCAATGGCGCCACGTCGTGCTCGACATCGCCCTTCAGGAACATGCGCAATTGTCCACCGTCCTTCGGCTGCCAACCCTCGTTGAGGTACAGCACGGCCGACACCATGCGCCGGTCATCGTCGCGGAAGCGGTCGAGATGGCGCTTGTAGAAGGCGCCCGGCGGATAGAGGGCAAAGTGGCACTCGAAGTCCTCCAGCCCCAGGAACAATCCCTGGTTGATGGCCTGGCGCAGGCTGTCCATCGCCCCCAGGTAGCGGTCGCAGACCTCCGATTCACCGGGGTCGATCCACTGGATCTGGTCGCCACGGATCGCCTCGCGGATCTCCTGCGCGGCGCCACGGCCGATGCCGGCGGGGTTCAGCTCACCCTCGGCGTAACGACGACGGCATTCGGCCGCCAGCGCGCGCGACAGTTCGTCGGGCAGGAAGAGGGGTTGCTGCGACCAACCACGGGTGGCCAGGTCATCGACGATGGTCGACAGCAGCGGATGTTCGGAAGGTATGTGCATGGCGCATCATAGCCATTCGGCCATCGCTCGCACAGCGCCACTTGGTCAGGAAGCGCCGCTGGCGACTCGACAAAGCCCCGCCACGCCAAGGACAATAGCGGCCTGCCGACAGGAGTCCTGAATGCGCCGTCTGTTTTCCCTGCTTCTGCTGATGATCTGCACCATGCCTGTCTGGGCAGACACCCTCGATCAGCTGTACAAGGTCGCCGGCTGGCCCGACCAGCGCGCCCATTTCAACGATGCCGTGAGCGCCGCCCAGCAGCGCTACCGCAATAGCCTGCCGCCTGCCGTCTACCAGGCGCTGGTCAACAACAGCAACCAACGGTTCCAGGCCCAGGCCATGGACCAACGGGCCCAGGCACAACTGCGCGCCAACCTGCCCAACCCCTCGCCAGCCCTGGCCTTCTTCCAGTCACCGCTGGGGCGCAAGGTCGTGGCCGCCGAACTGCTTGCCACGCGCAAGGATCAACTGGCCAAGCACGCCAAGGGCTTGCCGAAAATCCAGGCCAGCGACAACCGCGTGCTGATCGTCGGCCACCTGGCCCAGGCCCTGCCCGCCCGCGAGGCCGGCGCCGAGGTCAGCCTGGCGATCGCCGGCGTGGCGGCCGACAGCCTGAGCTCGATGTTGCCCGGCCTGTTCGGCGGCGGCCAGGCCCAGAACCTGCTCGATGGCCAGCGCCAGCGGTTGATGAACCAGGTGGGCGAGGACCTGAACAACACGTTGTTGTACGTCTATCGCGACCTGTCGGACGCCGAGCTCGAGCAGTTCGCCACCTTCGCCGAATCGACGGACGGCCAGGCCTACTACAAGGCCGCGGTGGCCGCGATTCGCGCCGCCCTGGCCGTGGGCCAGAACGCCGCCAACCTGAAGTGAGTCAGCCCAGGCGCTGGCCGATGAACTCGAAGTAGCGCTGGCGGATGCCGGGCAGCTCGTTGGCCAGGTGATGCCGCGCCTCGGGCAGCATGAGGATCTGCGGCTCGGCAAACTTGGCCTTGAGCACCTTGAGGTTGTACGGCCAATCCACCGTACCGTCCGCCTCGCCCTGCACGATCAGCGGCCGCCGCGTACTCCTGGGCGCGGCTTCGATGCGCCGGACCCACTTCATCAACGCACCGACCCAGGCGGTCGGCAGACGCCGTGGTTGTAGCGGGTCGGCTTCGAGGAAGGGCAGGAAGGCCGGGTCATTGGTGTTCTCGCTGAAGCGCCGCTCGATGCCGTTGACGAAGTGGCGCAGCACCCGGTAGCTCAGCTTCGACCAGCCCCAGGCACGCGGGCGCACCAGGGGGGCCAACAAGATCACCTCGCCGTCGACAGGGCTGCTTTCACCCTGATGCAACAGGTGGTCGACCACGATCGCCCCACCGGTGCTTTGGCCACAGAGATGCCAGGGCCGTGGCAGGTCGAGCAAGCGGGCCTGTTCGAACAGGGCCTCGAGCACCTGCTGGTAGATGCCGAAATCATCGATGCTGGCCCGCTCGCCACTGGACAGGCCATGCCCCGGCAGGTCGCAGCCGATCACGGCGTAGCCGCGCCCCAGGGCCCATTCGATCACGTGGCGGTACAAGCCCATGTGATCGTAGTAGCCATGCAGCAGGAACAACGTCGCCTGTGGCCGCTCGGGCAGCCAGACCTGGCCGACCAGGTCGAAGCCCGCCACCTGGAAGCCACCCAGCCAACTGTGCGCGGACAGACCCAGGCCGTAGAAGCCCTGGTAGGCCTGGCCCTGGGTGGATAGCAGGTGGCGATCGGCAAGGGGCGACAGGCTGGCGCGCAGCAGGTCGGGGTGGAAACTGGCGGGCATCGGTACATCCAGAGTGAAGCAAGTATTGATCTGCGATATTCAGCTCTGGGCCGCGTCATGGCAAGCTTGCTGCCTTTCTCAACGAAACACGCGACCTCGTGGGAGCGGGCTTGCCCCGCGATAGCGATGCTGGCTTCACCGCAGCCATCGCGGGACAAGCCCGCTCCTGCAGGTACCGCGACCGGGCCCCTATGGCGAAGCGACTTCTGATATTCCTTGCACTGCTGCTCTGCGCTGCCACCGCCTGGTGGGCCTACGACAGCTTCCAGTCCCGTTACCTGCGTCCGTTCGACAACCAGGCCACCTTCTTCGACGGCAGCCAACTGCGCCTCCCAGCCGAACTGGCCGGCCCGGGCCCGATCCGCGTGGTGCATTTCTGGGACCCGGCCTGCCCATGCAATGTCGGCAACCAGCAACACCTGGGCGAACTGGTCGAGCACTTCGCACCGCTCGGGGTCAGCTTCCATGTCGTGCAAAAGCCTGGCAGCCACGGCCAACTGCCGGCCAACCTGGGAACACTCAAGCCCCTGGCCAGCCTGCCCGGCAGCGAGCACCTGCCCGCCAGCCCCGCCGTGGCGATCTGGGACCACGACGGCAACCTCGCCTACTTCGGCCCCTACAGCGAAGGCGCGGTATGCAACTCGAGCAATAGTTTCATCGAGCCGATCCTCAAGGCCTTGGCACAAGGGCGTCGGGTGCAGGCCTCGAATACCCTGGCGGTCGGCTGCTATTGCCCCTGGATCGATTGACGCACCCGCGCCGGATTACCCACCACCACCGCTCCCGCCGGCACATCCCGGGTCACCACGCTGCCGGCGCCGACCACGACGTTATCACCGATGGTCACCCCAGGCAGGATGATCGCCCCGCCGCCAATCCAGACGTTGTCGCCGATGATCACCGGGCGCCCGCTTTCCAGGCCACTGCGGCGCAGCGCCGGGTCCAGCGGGTGGTCGGCGGTGTAGATCTGCACCGCCGGGGCGATCTGGCAGTCGGCGCCGATGCGCACCGGCAGCACGTCGAGGATCACGCAGTTGAAGTTCATGAAGGTGTTGGCGCCCACGCTGATGTTGTAGCCGTAGTCACAGTGGAACGGCGGCCGGATCACCACGCCTTCGCCCACGCTGGCGAAATGCGCCTTCAACAAATCATGACGCGCTTCGTTGGGTTGCTCGACGCTGCCGTTGTAGCGGTGCAACCACTGCCGGTTGGCCGCCTGCTCGGCTTGCAGCTCGGGGCAGCCGGCATGGTAGAGCTGGCCTGCCAGCATTTTCTGTTTTTCGCTCAGGGACATGGAAACTCCTTTCGGGGGGCTATGCTCAGTTCGCGAATCCGCCGATGATCGGACCACATTCTTTCGCTCGAGTGCACAAGGAGTCTCGATGAAGCGCAGCCTGACCTTGCTGGCGGTGGTGATCGCCGTGGCCGCCGCGGGCGGCGGTTACTGGTACGTGCAGGGCAAGCAGCCCCAGCGAGATGGCGAAGCGGCCATCAACGGCTTGCAGGCGCCGGTCAGCGTGCGCTTCGATGCCCGTGGCGTGCCGCACCTGCAGGCGCAGAACGAGCAGGACCTGTACCGCGCCCTCGGCTACGTGCAAGCACAGGACCGTCTGTTCCAGATGGAGATCATGCGCCGCCTGGCGCGCGGCGAGCTGGCCGAGGTGCTGGGCGAGAAGTTGCTGCCCACCGATGCCCTGTTCCGCAGCCTGCGCATTCGCGACCAGGCGGCCTTGATGGTGCAGCGCCAGGACCGCCAGTCACCGGCCTGGCAGGCGCTGCAGGCCTACCTGGACGGCATCAACCAGTGGCAGGCCAGCCACCCCAAGCCGATGGAGTTCGACCTGCTCGGCATCACGCCGCGCCCCTTCACCGCCGAGGACACCCTGAGCATTGCCGGCTACCTCGCCTACAGTTTCGCCGCCGCGTTCCGCACCGACCCGGCGCTGACCTACATTCGCGATCAGCTCGGCCCCGAGTACCTGAAGATCTTCGACCTCGACTGGCAGCCCGACGGCGCCGTGGCCACGCCGCTGGCCGCCGCCGACTGGCGCAGCCTGGAGCAGTTGGCGCGGCTCAGCCACGAGGCCCTGGGCGATGCGGGTATTCCGCAGTTCGAGGGCAGCAACGCCTGGGCCGTGGCCGGCAGCCATACCCGCAGCGGCCGGCCACTGCTGGCGGGTGACCCGCACATCAGCTTCGCGGTGCCGGCGATCTGGTACGAAGCCGAGTTGTCGGCGCCAGGCTTCAACCTGTATGGCTACTTCCAGGCGCTCAACCCGTTCGCCCTGCTCGGCCACAACCGCGACTTCGGCTGGAGCCTGACCATGTTCCAGAACGACGACGTCGACCTGATCGCGGAGCGGACCAATCCGCAGAACCCCGAGCAGGTGATGGTCGATGGCCGCTGGCAGTCGCTGGAAAAGACCGAGCAGCAGATCGCGGTCAAGGATGCGCAGCCGGCCAGCATCACCTTGCGCCGCTCACCCCACGGTCCGATCGTCAATAGCGTGCTCGGCGACACCGCCGGCCCGACGCCCATCGCCATGTGGTGGGCCTTCCTGGAAACCGAGAACCCGATACTCGAGGGCTTCTACCAGATCAACCGCGCCGACACCCTGGACAAGATGCGCGAGGCGGCAAGCAAGATCCAGGCGCCAGGGTTGAACCTCGTATGGGCCAATGCCCGTGGCGACATCGGCTGGTGGGCGGCGGCGCGCCTGCCGATCCGCCCGGATGGCGTCAACCCGGCGTTCATCCTCGACGGGGGCAGCGGCCAGGCCGCCAAGCCGGGGTTCTACCCGTTCAGTGCCAATCCACAGCAGGAGAACCCGGCCAACGGCTATATCGTCTCGGCCAATTACCAACCACCGGGCGCACTGCCCGTGCCCGGCTACTACAACCTGGCCGACCGAGGACGCCAGCTCGATCGCCTGTTACGCGACCCGGACATCAAGTGGGACACCCAGAACAGCCAGGCCTTGCAGCTGGACACCAGCACCGACTATGGCCCGCGTACCCTGGCACCGCTGCTCGGCACCTTGCGCAACGTCGCCCAGGGCGACGAAGAGAAAGAACTGGTCGAGCAGCTGGCGGCCTGGCGCGGCGACTACCCGCTGGACTCCACCAGCGCCACGCTGTTCAACCAGTTCCTCTACGAGCTGGCGTTCGCCGCCCTGCACGACGAGCTGGGCGACACCTGGTTCCCGGTGCTGATCAGTACCCGTGCCATCGACGCCGCGCTGCCTCGCCTGGCTGGCGACCCTCAATCACCGTGGTGGAATCTGCGCGGTAGCAACGAACACACCGATCGCAACGCCATCGTGCGCCTGGCCTGGCAGCGCAGCCTCAAGCACCTGCGCGAGACCTTCGGCAAGGATCCGGCCAGCTGGCAGTGGGGCAAGGCCCATACCCTCACCCATAACCATCCGCTGGGCGTGAAGAAGCCGCTGAACCTGTTGTTCAATGTCGGGCCCTACGCCGCGCCCGGGACCCATGAGGTGCCGAACAACCTGTCGGCGAAAATCGGACCGGCGCCCTGGCCGGTCACCTACGGGCCATCCACCCGCCGCCTGATCGACTTCGCCGACGCCGGCGCCGCGCTGACCATCAACCCGGTCGGACAGAGTGGCGTGCCGTTCGACCGGCACTATGGCGACCAGGCCGAGGACTACATCGAGGGGCGCTATCACAAGGCGCGGATGGGGGTGATTCCGGCGCAAAGCACGCTGCGGCTGATGCCCAGATAGAAACCGGGGCCGCACAGCGGCCCTCTCGCAATCCATGAGGTCACGCAATGCAGAAACACTTCATCGAGATCGACGGAGCACGCATGAGCTATGTCGACCAGGGCCATGGCTTCCCAGTGCTGCTGGGCCACAGCTACCTGTGGTCGTCCGCCATGTGGCAACCGCAGATCGACGCCCTGTCACGGCACTTCCGGGTCATCGTGCCTGAGCTGTGGGGGCACGGCGATTCCACAGCCCCGCCCGCCAGTACCGTCGACATGGCCGCCCTGGCTCGCCAGCACCTGGCGTTGCTCGATGCCCTGGATATCCAGAAGTGCCACCTGGTCGGGCTGTCGGTTGGCGGCATGTGGGGCGCGCAGTTGGCCGTCGACCACCCTGAACGAGTCGACCGCCTGGTGCTGATGGACACCTACCTGGGGGCCGAGCCCGAGGCGACGCGGCTGAAGTATTTCGGTTTGCTGGATGCGGCAAGCAAAGCGGGAGCCTTCATCGACCCGTTGCTGGACGTCGTGGTGCCGATCTTCTTCCATGCCGGTGGCCAGACGGTGCCCGAGGTGCGCGAGTCCTTCCGTGCGGACCTCAAGGCAAGCAGCGCCGAAACCATCCGCGACAGCCTCGACCCGATGGGCCGGGTGATCTTCGGCCGGCCAGACCTGCTGGCGCGACTCGGTGAACTGCCGGGAGAGCGGACCATCGTGCTCTGTGGCGACCAGGACATCCCAAGGCCACCGGCGGAGTCCGCCGAGATGGCGCAGTTGATTGGATGCCTGGCGGCACAGATTCCATTCGCCGGGCATATCTCCAGCCTGGAGAATCCGCAGGTGGTGAATGATTTCCTGTTGAACTGGTTACCGCGCAATTGCTGAGACCGGAGGGGGCCGCTGTGCGGCCCCGTTCAGATAATCAACCCTGCCACTTGCCGCCCTCGACGATCACGCTCTCAGGCTTGGTATCGTCGCTCAGTTCCTTGCGCACGTACTGGTCGTACAGCTTGAGCAAGAACTTCTCCTCGCCGAGCTTGGCCAGTTCGGTGTTCACCCAATCGCGCAACTCGGTATTGCCCTTCTTCACCGCCGGGGCGATCGGTGCTTCATCACCCAGCAGCTGTGGCAGCACGCGGTAGCCCGGGTTCTGCTTGGCCCAGCTGAACAGGATCAGGTTGTCCTGGGCATAGGCATCACCCCGACCGTTGGCCAACGCGGCCAGCGACTCGGTGTTCTTCTCGAACTTGAGCAGTTTCCAGTCCGGGTGGGTCTTGGTCAGCCAGATGTCGGCGGTGGTGCCGGTGGTGACGATGATGGTCTTGTCGGCCAGGTCGTCGAGCTTCTGCACCGGACTGCCGTCGGCGACGATGGCCTGCACCGCCACGCGCAGGTTGGGGTTGGTGAAGTCCACGGCCTCCTTGCGTTCCGGGGTGACGGTCATGTTGGCGAGAATCAGGTCGACCTTGTCGCTCTGCAGGAACGGGATGCGGCTGGCAGGCTCGACGGCGACGAACTCGACCTTGTTCTCGTCGCCCAGCAGGTCCTTGGCGAAGCGCCGGCCGATGTCGGTGTCGAAGCCCACGTAGCGGCCGCTTTCATCGACGAAGCCGAACGGTGGCTTGTCGGTGAACACGCCGACGATCAGTTTGTCGCGGGCCTTGATGGTTTCCAGGTAGCTGCTGGGCGGCGAGGCGGCGGCGGGCTTGGCCGGATCTTCGGATTTGTTGCAGCCGGCCAGCAGGGCCAGGCCCAACAATGGCGCGAGCAGTTTGGCGAACGGGGCAGTCTTCATGACAGTTCCTTGTGCAATGGCTTAGACAGTGTCTTGGGCAGGCTTTCGACGAACGAGAATTTCTCCAGGAACTGCTGCGCGCGTGCGGTCTGCGGTTGAGTGAAGAAGCGCTCAGGGTGGTTCTGTTCAAGGATCCTGCCGGCCTCCATGAACACGATGCGGTCGGCCACCGCGCGGGCGAAGGCCATTTCGTGAGTGACGATGAGCAGGGTCATGCCTTCGCGGGCCAGACCCTGGATCACCTGCAGCACCTCCTTGACCATCTCCGGGTCGAGGGCGGCGGTGACCTCATCGAAGAGCATCACCTGTGGGTTCATGCATAACGAACGGACAATGGCGATGCGTTGCTGCTGACCACCGGAGAGCTGGCGCGGGAACGCGTCACGCTTGTCCAGCAGCCCTACCCGGGCCAGCAAAGCCTCGGCCTGGGCCTGGGCCTCGTGGCGTTCGCGCTTCTGCACCTTCAGCGGCCCCAGCAGCAGGTTGTCGATCACGCTCATGTGGCCGAACAGGTGGTAGCTCTGGAACACCATGCCGACCCGTTGGCGCACCTGGCGCCAGTCGGTGTCGGGGCCGAGCAACTCCTGGCCGTCGAGGCGCAGGCTGCCGCCCTGGGCCTCTTCCAGGCCGTTGAGGCAGCGCAGCAGGGTGCTCTTGCCGCAGCCGCTGGGGCCGAGGATCACCACCACCTCGCCGGCCTGGACCGCGAGGTCGACATCCTTGAGCACCTGGTGCTGGCCGAAGAACTTGTTGAAGCCTTGGAATTCGATCAATGGATTCATGCGTGGGCCCAGCGCCGCTCCAGCACGCGGGAGGCGGCTGACAGCGGATAGCAGACAAGAAAGAAGAACAGGAACAGCGCGCCGTAGATCAGCACCGACTCGTAGGTGCGTTCGATGATCTGCTGCCCCGCCTTGATCACTTCGACCACACCGATCAGCACCGCCAGCGAGTTGGTCTTGATGATCCGCGTGTAGATATTGATGGTCGGCGGGGTCATGCGCTTGAGCGCCTGGGGCAGCAGCACATAGGCATACAGCTGCCAGCCGCCCAGGCCGATAGACAACCCCGCCTCGCGCTGACCGCGTGGCAGCGACTGCAAGGCACCGCGCACCACCTCGCCGACCTCGCTGGCGCCCCACAGGCCCAGCACCAGCACCGCGCACCAAAAGCTGGGGATGCTCAGGCCGAAGAAGATCGGCAAGCCGAAGAACACCAGGTACAGCCAGACCAGCACCGGAATCGCCCGGAACAGCTCCAGGTACACCTGCAGCAGGATATTTAGCCAACGGCTACCGAGTGTCGCCAGCACGCCGTAGAGCACGCCGCCCAAGGTGGCGAACAGGATGCCCAGGGCCGAGATCGCCAGGGTCTGCCCGGCGCCCATGGCCAGTTGCGGCAGCGAAACCAGCAGCAGCTCAATGCCCGAACTGGCCATGTTGCAGCCTCCGTTCCAGGTAGCGCAGCAGCAGCGACAGCGGCAGGAAGATCAGCACGCAGAGCAGGGTCAGCACGGCGAGCATTTCGTAGGTCTTGTAGTACAGGGCGATGTAGTTCTTGGTGGTGTAGAGAATCTCCGGCACCGCCACCGCCGAAACCACGGTGGTTTCCTTGAGCAGGAAGACGAAATTGGCGAACAGTGCCGGCAGGCTGAGGATGCCGGCCTGGGGCAGGATCACATGTCGCAGCAGCTGGCCCTCGGAAAGGCCGATGGAGCGCCCGGACTCCAGTTGCGCCCGCGGCACGGCCTCGACCCCGGCGCGCAGTACCTCGGTGAGGTAGGCACCGCCCATGAACGTCAGGGTGATGATCGCGGCAGCGAAGCCGGATACCTTCACCCCCAGGCTCGGCAAGGCGAAGTAGACGAAGAACAGTTGGATCAGCAACGGAGTGTTGCGGGCCAGCTCCACGTAGCCCTTGACCAGGCGCCACAGGTAGGGCGTTCGCAATACCAGGATCGTCGCGTTGAGCAGCGCCACCAGCAATGAGGTGGCGATTGCGATCGCCCCGACTTGCAAGGTCACGCCAACGGCCTTGAAGAAGGCCGGCAGTGTGCTAAGCATGAAAGCGGTGTCGAAGCTCATGGAAAGGGCCTCGGCACGGGGTCACGAAGGTACGGCATGGGAAGGTCCAGGGTCGGCACGAGGGTTGCTCGGCGTCGTTTCACGAATAGTGGCGCTGTGCCGGTAAGCACGATTCATAGACTCTAAAGGCATAAAAATATTTTTATAAATATCTTTATCGCATATCTATATCACCACCCCGTGACGCTCTGAAATTTCCTTCACCAAACGCGGATCTTTCCGAGAATTTTCCCCTCCAAGGGATTTCAAACTGTGACTTGCACGGCCCATCACATTCAACAAGGAAGACAACGATGAACAGCCCCTGCTTGCCTGCTTCGAACGAACAACTGCTGTGGCTCCTGGCGCTGCGCCGGGCCCTGGCCAGTCAGCGCTGAAGCGCCACTACTGGCTGCCCCCTCTTCAAGCCAGCCCAAACAAAAACGCCGACGCAAAATGCGTCGGCGTTTTTCGTACCAGGTCGCGTATCAGAACGCCGGCAGTACCGCACCGCTGTATTTCTTCTCGATGAATGCCTTCACTTCCGGGCTGGTCAGCGCCTTGGCCAGCTTCTGGATGGCCGCGCTGTCCTTGTTGTCCGGGCGGGCAACCAGGAAGTTCACGTATGGCGAATCGCTGCCTTCGATCACCAGGGCGTCCTTGGCCGGGTTCAGGCCGGCTTCAAGCGCATAGTTGGTGTTGATCATGTCCAGGTCGACCTGATCCAGCACACGCGGGAGCATGGCCGATTCAAGCTCCTTGAACTTGAGCTTCTTCGGGTTCTCGGCGATGTCCTTCGGCGTGGCCAGGGCGTTCTTCGGATCCTTCAGGGTAATCAGCCCAGCCTTCTGCAGCAGCAGCAGGGCACGGCCACTGTTGCTGCCTTCGTTGGGGATGGCCACGGTCGCGCCGTCCTTCAGCTCGGCCAGGCTCTTGACCTTCTTCGAGTAGCCACCAAACGGTTCGACGTGCACGCCGATCACGGTCTCCAGGTGGGTGCCCTTGCCTTCGTTGAAGTTCTTCAGGTACGGCAGGGTCTGAAAGTAGTTGGCGTCCAGGCGCTTCTGGTCGACCTGCACGTTGGGCTGGACGTAGTCGGTGAAGACCTTGATCTCCAGGTCCACGCCTTCCTTGGCCAGGGTCGGCTTGATCAGTTCGAGGATTTCCGCGTGCGGCACAGGCGTGGCGGCGACCACCAGTTTTTCAGCGGCGTTGGCGAGGCCCGCGAACGACAGGGCGGCGGCCAGGGCGGTGGTCAGCAGGGTCTTTTTCATGGTGATCCTTGTTCTATAGCTGGGCCATCGCAGATGGCGAGTCGGGTGCCCATCCGTTCGGGTGGGCGTGAACCGGACAATACCGATTATTTTTATTCCGTAACAATATCTTTTACTTAGCTGCTTATTCCAAAAACAAATCGCCATCATGACCTTTGGTCATGAGCGACACCGCGCGGCTCTAAGGCGCGGTTTCACCCAGTCGCGCCAGGGCTTCGCCCAGCAGCCCACGCAGTTCAGCGAGGGTCTGCGCTTCGCCGCCACGGCGTAGCTGTTCCAGCTGTCGCGCCAGGTTGGCCAGTGGGCGGGTGGCCGGCAGGTCGAGGTGCTCAGGGAGGATTTCATCGCCATCGCTGACCAGCAGGGCGAAGTGAATGACGTTCTCCAGCTCGCGGGTATTGCCCGGCCAGGCATGCGCTTCGAGCGCCTGTTGTGCCGCCTCGCTGATCAGGGGAACCGGCCGATCCAGGCGCACGCTGTAGATCCCCACGAAGTACTCGGCCAACGGCAGGATATCGCCGACCCGATCACGCAGCGCCGGCAACTCCAGCTCGCCTTCGTGCAGGTAATGGTAGAGCCGCTCGTTGAAACGCCCCGCGCGCACTGCCAGCGCCAGGTCGATGCTGGAAGCGGCCACCAGCCGCACATCGACCGCCTGCGGCTGCGTGGCGCCGACCCGGATCACCTCACGATTCTCCAGGGCGGCCAGCAGCTTGCCCTGGATCGCCAGGGGCAGGTCGGCGATCTCGTCCAGATACAAGGTGCCGCCATTGGCCGAGCCGAACCATCCGGCGCGACTGCTGGCAGTACCACCCTGGCTACCCGCGCTATAGCCGAACAGCTCGGCATCGGCATAGGTCGGGCTGATGGCCGCGCAGTTGACCGACACGAACAACCCGCCCCGATCACTGGCGCGATGAATCTGCCGGGCCAGCAGCTCCTTGCCGGTGCCGGTCTCGCCGCGGATCAGCACCGGCAACGGTTGTGGCGCCAGCCGTTCCAGGGCCTGGCGCAGCGCCTGGGAGCGCGGGTCGACGAACACCAGCGCCTTGGCGCGGATGCTCAGCGGGCTCTTGTCCAGCTCGGGGAAGGTCAGCAGCGGCTGACCGAATGGTGTGTGAAATGTCATGGAATACTCCCGCCCCGGCCGCAAGCGGTCGAGGGACTCAGCTCAGTCGATGAAAACCTGTGGATCAGGCGCGGCGCAGGGCGCGCTGGTCGACACGGGCCTGCAGCCGGTAGAGATAGGCAAAGCCTTGCTCCCAGCGCTGGTGCCCGGACTTGACGTTGATATGCCCGGCGTTGGCCAGCAGCCCGGCTTCGGCGCCCCAGGCCTGCGCCAGGTACAACGCGCGCGGCACGCTCACCGCCGGGTCGTTGTCGGAGCTGACCACCTGGCTGGGGAACGGCAGGGCCTGCAGGGGAATCGGCGCAAAATTGCGCAGGGCTGGCGCGCAGTTCGGCCGCTCGACATCCGCCGGTGCCACCAGCAGCGCGCCGCGCACCCTTTGCTGCAAATCAGGGCTGGCCTGGGCGGCCCAATGCGCGACTGTGATGCAGCCGAGGCTGTGGGCGATGAGAATCACCGGCGAGCGCTCGGCGGCAATCTCTTGTTCCAGCGCCTGTACCCAATCGCGTCGTTGTGGCGTGAGCCAGTCGCTCTGCTCGACCCGTGCGCTGTTGGGCAGGCTGCGCTGCCAGTGACTTTGCCAATGGTTGTCTGGCGATCCTTGCCAGCCCGGCACAATCAGGTAACGAATCGACTCATTGCGCATGGGGACGCCTCCGGAAGTTTGCGTGCTTGGGTGCAAGTATAGGGAGGGGGATATATTCGTAAAGGAATAAGAAGCTATTTATTAATAACCAAAAAACTTATATGGAGGAGGCTTGGCTTCGCGCATAAAAAATGTCCGCAGTCAAGCGATTGTTGAAATCAGCCTGATGGCCGGAAGTCTATATGGGGTGCGGGTTTGGCTCTACTTCGGGCCGCCTTGCGGGGCTGTGGCGTTGTGGGCTGGGAGCCACATAGGAGCTTCGCGGTAGAAAGCCCGAGCGTGCTGCATCGGGGGCGGTTGCCTGCAGGCGGTAGCCGCGTTTGGTCTTCATAGCCCAATCGGTCGCCGTCCTCCAGAATGAAGAACGCGCAGCCTTGGGCTGCGCGTTTGAGGGATGGCCGCCAGCGGAAACCGGCATCATCAGCTTGGCTTCGGCGGCGCGGCCTTGCCCGCGCCTCCCTTCCTGAATCCCCGATCTCCGACCATGAAGGCTTCTAGCATGTGCGGAATTAGCACCGTGGCATCGACCGCCTCGCCGTAGGTCTGCGCGTGCAGCGTAGCGTAGCGGTCGAGGTCGGCTTTCAGGCTGGCCGGGCAAGCAAAAGTCAGCTTCGTGGATTCCGTTTTCGGCAGCGGCCCGAGCCGTAGCTTGCGCGTCGTCATCGCGAAGTCCCCCTGTTGAAGAAAAGTGGCTGGTACGGCCGCAGCACCAGATCGCGGTTGACGATGATGCGAACCGGCAAGCCGGGGCGCTCCGTCAAGGTGGGCTGGATGTTGAGGTTGCGCCGGGTCATCTCCTGACCGACCTGATTGATGCTGTCCTGGGCGCTATCGCGGCCGGCGATGATGACGCGATCACCGTCCTGCCGGTTCTCCGGCGCAGCCAGTTCGGCACCGATGCCCAGTAGCGTCGTCAGTGCCGCACCGGCAAAGACGCGATCCCAATGCCAATCCACATCATCTTCCAAGCCGGCGTAGCCGGCCGGATCGGTGCCGGCCAAGTTGTCGAGCTTGAGCGAAGACGTGTCGGGCAGGATGATCCGGTTCCACACCACTTGCACGCGGCTCTGCCCGTAGCTGACCTGGCTGTTGTATTTGCCCAGGATGCGTGACCCCTGCGGGATCAGCAGGAACTTGCCGGTAGCCGTGTCATAGACCGGCTCCGTCACTGTGGCGATCACATCGCCCGGCAAGTCCGACTTGATGCCCGTCACCAGCGCCCCGGCGACCACCGTTCCGGCCATGACCTGATACGGCGACGCCGGCAGCGTCAGGTTGCCGGAATCACGGGCTTCCGTGGTTCCGGCTTTCTGGAATGCCTCTTTCTGGTCTTGCCGGTTCTGCACGGCGGTCGGGTCGGCGGGCTGGGCCGCCGTCGACGCAGGCCCGGCCGCCAGCGGGTCGAAGGCCGCATTGGCGGTGAAGCCCGGCGCAGCGGCTACCTGTGTCTGCGCCACCGGCGCGGCCTTCTGCGAACCAGAGCGGAAGAACACCGCCGATGCCGCTGCTGCTTCGGCTTCCTTGCGCAACGCGTCGTTGGGGTCGTTGCCGGGGGCCGCGTAGGCGGCCGTCACCGGCTGCTGCGACTTCACAATGGCCGGGCCAAGATCGCCTGGCAGCGGCGGCCCCAACTCCGGCACGGATGCCGCCAAGGGGGGCGGCAGCTTCGAGTAGTCCGCCGGCAGCGCGTCCAACCCTTCGGACTTCGAGACGCGATCGACGTTGTAAAGCTCGGTCTGCTCGCCTGCACCGCGCCGCTGCGGTTGCAGCGACCACATCAGCGCGCCGAGCACAGCGACCGAGAGACCGCCGACGAGGATGGCCAGCGTGCGCCGGTTCAGGCGCGTGACCGGGCGCGGTTGGGCGCGCAGCGCAACTGCCTCGGGTGCCACCTTGCCCGCATGCGGCGTGGCGAGGTCGGGAGTGTCGTCCTGGCTCATGGTCAGTTCCTCCGCGCCAAGCCATCCGTGCGTTCGATACGCACCACGTCACCCTTGTCGCCGCCCAGGCGCAGTTCGGCCGCGCCGAACAGCCGATCCACGATGTAGTAAGGCGAGCGAAAACGGTAATTCACCAGTTGTCCGTCGCCCTGCGCGCCGATGACGAACAGCGGTGGCAGCTCGCCTTGGGCGATTCCCGGCGGGAACTGGATATAGACCTTCTCGCCATCGTCGAAGGCGCGCAGCGGCTTCCACGGCGGATTGCTGCCTGAGACGGAATATCGGAAGCGGATCTTCTCCAGCGACAGTCCGGTATCGACCGGTGCGGCGGCGCTAGCCGCCTGCGACTGGCGCTGCAAGGCCAACATCCGGTCTTTTGGGTAGTCCCAGGACACCGACGCCATCCATGCCTTTTCCGTCGAGGTCAGTTCCAGCAGGTATGTTCTGCGACTGGTGGTGATGACCAAATTCGTCTTGAGGCCTGAGCGGATGGGCTTGACCAGCACATTGATGCGCATCGCGTCGCCGCTGCCGCTGGACGTGTCACCGACGATCCAGCGCACGGTATCGCCGGCTGCGACCGTCACTAGTTCCTCGCCCGGCTGCAAGGAAACCACGGTCACGCGTCCCGGCGCGGCATAGACTTGGTAGAGCGCACCATCGGTGAAGGGCCACACCTGAATCGCATTGACGTAGCCCTCGCGCGTGGGCGCGATGCGCGCCTCGGCATTGGCACGGGAAACGCGCACCTTCTCATCGGCCGGCTCCGGCTTAGCCGGGGCCGCGTCCAACTCGTGCAGCGGCTTCAACTGCGCTGGCAGCGCCAGCGGCTCGGGCATGGCGACGACTTCCACTGGAGCAGGCGGCTCCGGCAGCGGCTGTGCCTGCACCGGCTCATCGAGCGAAATGGACGGAGGCGGCTTGCCCTGCGAAGCGCAGCCCGACAGGGCCACCACGGTCAGCGCGAAAGCGTATAAGCGGAAAGACAGGTTCATGGCTTGGCTCCTTCAGAAGAATCCAGTTCGCGGCTCCACGACAGGCCGTTGACGTAGATACCCAGCGGGTTCTTGCGCAGGCGCTGTTCGGTGCGCGGGGTTTGCAGGACGGTGGAAAGCACCGCGTTCCATCGCTCGGTCCCGGCGGGGGCACCGTTGATGAACCGTTGCTCCGTCCAACGGACGTTGAACGAGGCATCGCTGGCGCGTACCACGCTGGTGATCTGCACCGTCACCGACTCGCGGCCAACACGGGCGAAAGGATCGTTCTTGCTGGCGTAGTCGTTGAGCACCGCCGCGCCTTTGTCGGTGGTGTAGTCGTAGGCGTCCAGCCAGTTTTGCCGCACCACGATGGGATCGATAGACAGCGAGCGCACCAGCGTCACGAAGCGCGCCAGGTGGTGCGCGATCTGCGCATCGGCGGGCCGGTACGGCGTGGCGGCTTCGCCGACGGCGCGCACCTGCCCCGACTGATCGACCTCGATGACGTAAGGGGTGACGATGGACTGCGCCGAGCGCCACACCAGGCCACCGGCCATCAGCAGCGCAAGCGTGAGGCAGCCGAAGGCCATAAAACGCCAGTTCTTGGCCTGGACGCGGGCCGAGCCGATGCGCTCGTCCCACACCTGCGCGGCGGATTGGTACGGGGTGGCAGGCTGCGGCGTGTCGGCATAGCGCACCTGCGGGCGTTTGAATCGCATAGGGTTCTCCTTGGTGGTCAGGTATCGGGTCACGCATCGGGGCGCAGGCTTGGGCCTTGCCCTGAGCCGCCGCCGTCGCCACTGCGCAGCGTGTGGGCTGCGGTGGTTGCGGCATGGGTGATCTGCTGGCGGCGGTGCATCCGCTTTGCCCAGGCGGGTTGCTCTTGCTTCGGCGCGCTGGCTGCGCCTTCGCCTGCGGCGGCCTGGCCGGAACCGGCAGCGCCGACATCCGCACCGTTCCATCCTGCCCGGAAGGAGTCGGCCACCTTCTGACCGGCAGCGGAAGCGCCCGATGCAGCTCGGCGGCCTGCCGCTTGCGCGCCGGTCTTGGCGACATTGCCGAGGCCCGCAGCCGCGCCTTTAGCCCCGCCGCCCGCAGCGGCGGAACCGGCCTGGAATGCGGACTTGGCGCTGCTGGCCGCCGACGTGGCGGCGCGTGCGCCGCTCCCGGCCAGCTTTGCGGCGGCCGGGGCCATGCGTGCGCCCGCCATGACGGCACCGCCCACGCCGGTCGCGGCGGCACCGATGGCAACACCCGTGCCTACCGCGCCGACGGCAGCGCCCGCCATCGCACCCGCGCCGAGCTGCGGCGCACCGGACACAAGGCCCGTGGCGATGCCGGGGCCGAAGATGCCCAGCGCCAGCAAGGCAAGCGAAGCCAGCATCACGACAAGCGCATGGTCGATGGAAGGCTCGTCGGGATGAACCTGGAACTCCGCGAACAGGCCCGAGCCGATGCCGACGATTACCGCCAGCACCAAGACCTTGATGCCTGACGAAACCACATTGCCGAGCACCTTTTCCGCGAGGAACGAGGTTTTGTTCCAGAGCGCAAACGGGATCAAGACGAAGCCGGCAAGCGTGGTCAGCTTGAACTCGATCAACGTGATGAAAAGCTGAACCGCGAGCACGAAGAAACAGAGGATCACCACCAGCCAAGCGATGAACAGCACCACGATGGGGTCGAGGTTCACGAACACTTCGGGGAAGCCGGCCATGTCACCGATCTGGTCGAGGATCGGCGCAGCGGCGTCGATGCCGGTCTTGGCAAGCCGACCCGGCTGCAAGAAGTTCTCCATCGTTATGGCCGAGCCAGTGGCGGTGATGCCTAGCCCGGCGAACGAGCGGAACACGATGCTCGACAGCCAATTGAAGTTACCGATGATGTAGGCGAAGGCACCGACGTAAAGCACCTTGCGCAGCAGCTTGGCGATCACGTCCTCGCCCTGGCCGGTCGCATGGCTCATGGCCCAATACAGACCGGCAATGGTCATGTCGATGACAATGAGAGTGGCCGTCAGGAACGCGACTTCGCCTTGCAGCAGACCGAAACCGGAGTCGATGTAGCGCGAGAAGGTATCGAGGAATCTGTCGATGATCGTTACGTCGTTCATGGCGTGTCCTCCGCAGCGGCGAGCGACGCATCACCTTCCGGCGCGTCGTCGGTTGGCGTGTCGAAACTCGCCGGAATCGGCGGCAGTTCTGCCAGCGTCCGGTATTCGTCCGGCCCAGTCTGGCCGGTGAAGAAGCGCCGCCGGAAGGCTTCGGCAGCGGCGCGACAGGTGTCTTCGCCTGCGGTTTGCCGGTCGGCTGCGCATTGGGCGCGCAGCGCCTTGAGCCGCACGGGATCGGCGGCCAAGGTGGCGGTCAGGTCTTCAGCCGGCTGCTGGCCGCATGCGGTCAGCAGCACGGCCAGCAGGACAGGAACGCATCGCATGGCCGCCTCCCGTCAGTTGTTGTAGAAGTTGACGGACTGCGGTGTGTACGGCGTGCCGGTGCCCAGGAAGCGCCGCCGCACTTCGCGGGCGCGCTCGGTGGCCGCTGCCTGCCGCGCCAGCTCCAGCGAGGCCGCCCTGTCTTGTGTGATCTGGAGCTGCTGGGCCTGGATGGACTGCTTGGCCTGCAAGGCGAGAAGCTGGTTCGTTGCCTGCATCGCTTGCAGCGCACCCGTGGCCGATTGGCTTTGGCTCACGAGGTCGGCCAGCGCGCTTTCGTCTTGCGTCAGGTTCTGCGACACCTGCGCCTGCATCCGCATCGCGGTGTGCAGGCCGTCGAGCGTGTTCTTCCAGCGTTCGCGTGCGTCCTGTGCCATGCGGTCGCCGCTGATGGTGGCGGCGTACTGCTCCGGGTACAGGCGCGAGAACGTGGCATCCATGCTCTGCACGTCGTAGGCCAGCCCTTGCGCCTCGGCAATCAGGCGTTCAGTCGTGGCGAGCGTCGAGCGCAGCCGGTTGACGATGTTGAAGTCGAGATTCGCCAGGTTGCGCGCCTGGTTCATCAACATCTGCGCTTCGTTCTGGAGCTGGTTGATCTGGTTGTTGATCTGCTCCAGCGTGCGGATGGCAGTCAGCGTGTTCTGCACCAAGTTGACGGGATCAACGAAAGTGAGCGCCGCCGCTGGCTGAGCGAGCATCAGCGAGCCGGCCAGCGCGGCGGCGAGCGAAACGGAAAGTACACGGGTCTTCATGGCGAAATCTCCAGGGGTTGAGTAGCGAGGAAAGAAGCCGCCGACGGCGAGGACGGCAGCAGGTCGGCGGCCCAATCGAGGCCGCGATGGCGTAGCCACGCACCGGCGAAGCCGGGAGCGCCGGCCTGCGTCAGCACTCGGTCAATGTCGCGTTGGTCTTGCGGTGTGGATGCGCCCGAGAAGGCGAGCGCGGCTGGCCCCAGGTCGAGGTCGAACAGACGATTGCCCAGGCGCGATTGGTAGTAGTAGTCGCGCTTGGGCTGCGCGGTGGCGACGATTTCGATTTGCCGACTGTTGAGGCCAAAGCCCTCGTAGACCGTGCGAATCTGCGGCTCGGTCGCCTGCGGGTTGGGCAAGAAAATCCGGCTCGCGCAGCTTTCGATGATCGCGGGCGCGATGGTCGAATCCTTGATGTCGGCAAGCGACTGCGTGGCGAAGATCACCGACACGTTTTTCTTGCGCAGAGTTTTCAACCATTGCCGGATGCGTGCCGCGAAGGACGGTTCATCAAGGAATAGCCAGGCTTCATCGAGAATCAGCAGCGTGGGAGCACCGTCGAAACGTGCATCGAAGCGGGCGAACAAGTAGCGCAGCACCGCTTGCACGGCGGCGGGGCTGTGCATTAGCTCTTCCATCTCAAAGCCCTGCACGTCGCCGCTGCCGAGCCGGTCGCGGTCGGCATCCAGTAGCTTGCCGTGCGCGCCGCCCAGCACATACGGCGACAATGCCTGCCGCAGCGCGTTCGATTGCAGCAGCACCGAAAGCCCGGTCATCGTGCGCTGCTCCACCGGCGCACCAGCGAGGCTGCCGAGCGCCGACCAAATGGCGGCTTTCTCGTCGGGGCCGACGGTCACGCCTTCATGCAGCAGGCGGCCTTCGATCCACTCGGCGGCCCAGGTGCGATAGCCTTCGCTGTCGATACGGGCCAAGGGCTGAAAGGCAATGGCGCCGTCCGCGCCGAGGTCGTAGTGTTCGCCGCCCAGGCCCAGCACCGTCGCCCGCATGGATCGCCCCATGTCGAAGGCGAAGATGCGCGAGCCGCCATAGCGGCGGAACTGCAAGGCGAGCATCGCCAGCAGGACAGATTTTCCCATGCCCGTCGGCCCCGCGACCAGCGTATGCCCCACGTCGCCGATGTGCGTCACCAGCCGGAACGGCGTCGCGCCATCCGTGCGCGTGACGATCAGCGGCGGGCCGTCGAGATGGGCGTTTTTCTCCGGCCCAGCCCACACGGCGGACACCGGCATCATGTGCGCCAGATTCAGCGTCGAGACGATGGGCTGGCGCACGTTGGCATAGGCATTGCCTGGTATGGACGACAGCCACGCATCGACTGCATTTAAGGTTTCGGGGATGGTGACGAAGCCACGTCCTTGGATGACACGTTCCACCATGCGCAGCTTTTCGTCGGCTACGGCAGGGTCGTCATCGAACACCGTCACCGTGGCGGTGAGGTAGCCGAAGGCGACTTGATCGCTGCCAAGCTCTTGCAAGGCGGCATCCGCGTCGGCCGCCTTGTTGCTGGCATCCGTGTCCACCAGCGGCGATTCCTGCTGGAAGATGGTTTCGCGCAGTAGCGCAATGACATTCTTCCGTTTCGCAAACCACTGGCGACGCAGGCGGCCCAGCTCCTTTTCCGCCTCGGCTTTATCGAGGCAGAGAAACCGGGTACTCCAGCGATAGGCAAAGCCCAGGCGATTGAGGTCGTCCAGCAGGCCCGGCCAGGTCGAGGTCGGAAAGCCCCGCACCGACACCACGCGCAGATGCTGGTCACCCAGCATGGGCGCAAGGCCGCCGACTAGGGCGGAATCGGCCAGCAGTGCGTCGAGGTGGAAAGGCACCTCGGGCACGGCCAGCCGGTAGCGCCGCGTGGACACCGTGGCGTGAAGATAAGTCAGCGTCGCGGCATCGTCCAACCAGACGATTTCTGGCATCACGCCATCGAGCAGGTCGAAAACCCGATCCGTTTCTGCCAGGAAGGCGTCAAGCCGACCGCGCCAGTCCACACCATCGCCCGGCGCGTGCTCGTAGAGCAGCTTGGCTGCACGAGCGCGGGATTCCTCCGGCGGCAGATAGGCTAGCGTCAGGTGATAGCTGCTTTCGTAGTGGTTCCCCGATTCCTCAAAGGCAGCGCGGCGTTCTTCGTCCACCAGCCAGGACAGCGGTTCGGGAAAGTCGGAATGCGGATAGTCCGCGGCCGACTGGCGCTCGGCTTCCACGAACAGCGCCCAGCCCGAACCCAGCCGGCGCAACGCGTTGTTTAGCCGTGCCGTCGTGGCGATCAATTCGCCCTGCGTGGCGCTGTCCAGATCAGGCCCGCGAAAGCGCGCCGTGCGCTGAAACGAGCCATCCTTGTTCAGCACCACGCCCGGCGCGATCAGCCCAGCCCAGGGAAGCCAGTCGGCCAGCAAGGCGGGCCGCTGGCGGTATTCGGCAAGGTTAAGCATGGCG
This sequence comes from Pseudomonas sp. PONIH3, assembly GCF_002934345.1. Lineage (NCBI taxonomy): Bacteria > Pseudomonadati > Pseudomonadota > Gammaproteobacteria > Pseudomonadales > Pseudomonadaceae > Pseudomonas > Pseudomonas sp. PONIH3. The sequence goes on along the minus strand of NZ_CP026386.1, from coordinate 4,086,268 downwards.
GCGTCTCCTACACGTCCAGCAGCGGCTTGTGCTTGATGTGCCGGGCGAAGACCTGCATGAACTGCGGATCGACCCTCGCGCCCCACACGGCCAGCGAGTGACCGACGATCCAGAGCACTACGCCAGGAATCCAGAGTTGCAGGCCCAGCCCGACGGCAGCGGCTAGCGTGCCGTTGGCAATCGCCACCGTGCGCGGTGCGCCGCCCATCAAGAGCGGCTCGGTCAGCGAGCGATGTAGCGGCACCTCGAAGCCGGCCGCGAAGCTATCCGGGCCACTCATACGACAGCCCCGCCGGAGAAGCTGAAGAACGACAGGAAGAACGAGGACGCGGCGAACGCGATGCTCAAACCGAACACGATCTGGATCAGCTTGCGAAAGCCGCCCGACGTGTCGCCGAAGGCGAGCGCGAGGCCCGTGGCGATGATGATGATGACCGCGACGATGCGTGCCACCGGCCCCTGAATCGACTCCAGAATGGATTGCAGCGGGCCTTCCCACGGCATCGAGGAGCCGGATGCCTTCGCCGTGCCCGCCGTCATCAGCATGACTGCGGCCAGCAGCAGGCCGTGGTGCGCGGGGCCGGCCAGCCGCCGCAGGCGTGCGATGGTTGAAACCGGATTTACGGAATTACGGAAAGCGTGAACGTGCATCTGCGTCATGGCAGTTCTCCAGGTAGGTCAAGGGACGAGGAAGGCGCAGCGGCATCGGCTGCGAGAGGAACCGGCATCAGCTCGGGAAACGGTGTTTCCAGCGCGTCCGCCAGGCGATAGCCGGTGCCGTCGAAACCGACGACACGGGCGATGCTTTCGACGCGGCGCTTGCGGCCACGCCCGGCGATGTGGATCACGACGTTGACCGCCTCGGCGATCAGCGCACGCGGTGGGTTCACCGCCACTTCAAGAATCAACTGTTCGAGGCGCAGCAGCGCGCCCAGCGCGGAACCGGCGTGGATGGTGGCGATGCCGCCGGGGTGGCCGGTGCCCCACACCTTAACCAAGTCCAGGGCTTCGCCGCCGCGTACCTCGCCGACGATCACGCGGTCGGGGCGCAGGCGCATCGTGGCCCGCACCAGCTCGGTCATAGACACGACGCCAGCGCGGGTGCGCAGCGGCACATGGTCGCGGGCTGCGCATTGCAGCTCGATGGTGTCTTCGAGCACAAGCACGCGGTCGCCCGTGGCGGCGATCTCCGCAAGCAAGGCATTGGCGAGTGTGGTTTTGCCGCTGCTCGTCGCCCCGGCGATCAGGATGTTCTGGCGCTCACGCACGGCGCGGCGCAGGAACTCGGCCTGGCCTGTGGTCAAGATGCCGTCGGCCACATAGCGATCCAGCCCGATGATGCTCACGGCGCGCTTGCGCAGCGCGAAGGCTGGGCCGGGCGCTGCGGGCGGCAAGATGCCCTCGAACCGCTCGCCGGTTTCGGGCAGCTCGGCGGTCAGCAGCGGCCGCCCGCGATGCACCTCTGCGCCGACGTGCGCAGCCACCAGCCGGATGATGCGTTCGCCATCGTCTTGGGACAGCTCCACGCCCAGCGGCATGCGGCCCGATGACAACCGATCCACCCATAGGGTGCGGTCGGGGTTGAGCATGATTTCCACCACGTCGGGGTCGGCCAGCGCAGCGGCGATGACTGGCCCCATTGCCGTGCGCAGCATCTGGATACGGCGATCCAGAGAGGTTGCGGCGGATGAGAGTTCGGGCGGGGTTTGCGGAATGGCGCTCATGAGGCACGCTCCTGCGCTTCAGCCAGTGCCTCCGCGTCATCCATTCGCGCCGGGTCTGGGTGCAGTTCTTCCACAACGTCGCGCACCAGGCTGCGGCCACGCAGCAGGTGGCGGCCGAGCCGCTCCACGAATTGCTCGAAACGCGCTTTGCCTTGGGCGCGAGCTGCGTCCTGATGGGCTTCGGGAATCGGGGTGCTGACGGTCAGGAAGTAGCGGATGAACAGCGCCAGTGTTTCGATCTGGATGTTCTGGTCGCGCTCCATGCGCTCGGCCTGCCGCGACAGGCGATCGAGCCGCTTGGCGATGGCCGCCTCGCGCTGGTCGCCAGCATCGGGCGATAGCCACGACGCGAGCGCCGCCGCGACAATGGACGACTTGGACACGCCTTTCTTGGCGGCCAGTTCTTCGAGACGCTTGGCGTGCTCGGGCTGAATGAACAGATTGAGGCGGTATTGGCTCATAAGTCGATTCCGTCGTTGGGGTCGAGGGAAGCCAGCCGGGCCGTGCGCTGCATGGCCGGGTCGAGCTGGCCGGGAAGCGGCAGCGGCAGGTCGTCGTCGTCATCGAGCAGAGTCAGGTCATGGCCGGCGAGCAGCGGTTCGGGGCTGTATTCGCTGACTTCGGATAGCTCCGGCTGTCGGCGTGGGCCGCCGTCATCGGCGGTGCCTGTGCCATCGCCGGACAGGCCCGCAGCCCGGACCGTTGACACGGCTGGGATCGATAGGCCGCTCCAGTCGTCGGGCCGGGCCGGTGGCGCGTCCGCGTATTGCCCGGCCGCGAGCACAGGCGGCGGTAAAACGCGGTTCTTGAAATTCGCGTCGGCGTAGTAGCGCAGCTTCTTGGCCTTGATCGGTGCCACGCTGGACACCATCACCACAGCTTCCTCAGTCGGAAGCTGCATCACTTCACCGGGCGTCAGTAGCGGGCGGGCCGTCTCCTGCCGCGACACCATGAGGTGCCCCAGCCACGGTGCCAATCTGTGCCCGGCATAGTTGCGCTGCGCGCGCAGTTCGGTAGCGGTGCCAAGCGTTTCGGAGATCCGTTTCGCAGTGCGTTCATCGTTGGTGGCGAACGTCACGCGGACATGGCAGTTATCCAGAATCGAATGGTTCTGGCCGTAGGCTTTGTCGATCTGGTTGAGCGATTGGGCGATAAGAAAACTGCGGATTCCGTAGCCCGCCATGAAGGCAAGCGCCGTCTCGAAGAAGTCCAGGCGGCCCAGCGCCGGGAACTCATCGAGCATCAGCAGCAGCTTGTGGCGGCGTTCGATGCCGTCGCTGCCGTCGAGCGATTCGGTGAGCCGTCGGCCGATCTGGTTGAGGATCAGGCGAATGAGCGGTTTCGTCCGCGAAATATCCGAAGGTGGCACTACCAGATAAAGCGACACCGGATGCTCGGACGCGATCAGGTCGGCGATACGCCAGTCGCAGCGCGAGGTGACTTCGGCCACCGTGGGGTCGCGGTAGAGGCCCAGGAACGACATGGCGGTGCTCAACACGCCGGAACGCTCGTTGTCCGACTTGTTGAGCACTTCGCGCGCCGCCGAAGCGACGACTGGATGCGGGCCACCACCTTCCACGTTCACGAGGTGCTGTGTGGTCATCATCCGGTGCAAGGTCAGCTCGAAGGGGCTGGCCGGATCGGAGAGGAAATTGGCGACGCCGCGCAGCGTCTTGTCCTCGCCCGCGTAGAGCACATGCAGGATGGCCCCGACCAGCAGCGCGTGCGAAGTCTTCTCCCAATGGTTGCGCTTCTCAAGCGCGCCTTCTGGATCGACCAGAATGTCGGCTATGTTCTGTACGTCACGCACTTCATGTGCGCCGCGCCGAACTTCTAGCAGCGGGTTGTAGGCCGCCGACTTCGCATCGGTCGGATTGAACAGCAGGCAGTGTGAGTAGCGTGAGCGCCAACCTGCGGTGATCTGCCAATTCTCGCCCTTGATGTCGTGGACTACGGCGGATGCAGGCCAAGAAAGCAGCGTCGGCACCACAAGGCCGACGCCTTTGCCTGAGCGCGTGGGCGCGAAAGTGAGGATGTGTTCCGGGCCTTCATGCCGAAGGTACTTGCCATCGTGCTGACCGAGGAACACGCCGATCGGCTGCGTAAGGCCGGCTTTGCGAATGTCCTCCGTACTTGCCCAGCGTGCCGAGCCATAGGTCGTGACTAGGCGTGATTGACGAGAGCGCCAGATCGACATGCAGACTGCGACCACCACCGCCAGCAAGCCACTGCCACCCGCTATGGCACCGCCCGTGTCGAAAACGCGTGGCGCGTAGGCATCGAAGAAGAACCACCACTCAAACAGCTTCCACGGGAGGTAGATCGGTGTGCCGAGGAAATCAAACCAGGGGGAGCCAAGGCGTACCTGATAGCCAAGGGCTGCTGCCGTCCATTGTGTGGCGCCCCACACACCCGCGATCACGATGCCGAATACCACGGCTATCTGACCGAACAGCACATTCGTACCTTGCATAGCCCCGCCTCCAATCTCTCCTACGCTGATTCCCTTGGGAAACGCGGCTTAGAAATGTGCCGCAGGCGTCAGGATCGGTGCTGGCTTAGTGCCGGTCAAAGACCGTTTGGGGCAGAAAGGTCGATAAGAAAGAATGAATTCGCGCTGTGTCTAGCCAGGGAGTGACTCCGTAAGCGCCGGCGAATATCAGCGTGCCGAACAGAAGATTCAGGCAGACTAGCGAATTGCTGAATTGCTGAATTGCTGAATTGCTGAATTGCTGAATTGCTGAATTGCTGAATTTCAGAATTTGGGGGATTCTTTGGGCGGTGTGTATGGCGTTTTTCCGTCACCGTAGAACCGCTTACGTGTTGCCTCCGCTACCCGGTTGCAAAGCAGTTCGCCCAAAGTAGGCCGATCCGTCTTGCATTGCTGGCGCAACTTCTTGAGCTGTTCCGGGTCTGCCACCAGCTCTTCTACTGTCGGGGTTTTCTTTTCTGCACTAGTGGCTTTGTGCGGTTTATCAGATTGACCGCATGCGACTAGCATTGCAGCGACGAGCGTGATGGCGAGTCTCATGGCATCAATTCCTCCGGAAGATCGGGATTTCGGCTTTTTGTTGACCTGAGAAACTCTGGCAATTCGATGGCCTGTACTCGCTGAATGAAGCGCGCAAGCTCGTCAAACGGATCGCCTTCAAGTCTGAGTAGATAGGTCGTCAAAGGTGGTACGCGTGTCGAAAGCGGCCTCGCCACGACTCCTGGCTCTCGGGAGGCTGCAATGTGTGCAGCCCCTGTAAGTCCGAGTGCAAAACCGGCAGATACCAACGCCATCATCAGGTCGAAAGTGGTAACCCGCTCGGCAACTAGAGGCTGCATTTCAGCCCGGCTAAGTACTCGCTCAATGTGCTTGGCGTGGCCCTCGCACACTTGAGGATCAGATAGCACTAGCGGGTAGCGCAGCAGTTCATCCAATGGAATTCGCTTAAGAGCCAGCAACGGATGCCGAGCTGGCAGCGCCACCATAAGCGTGTCAGTCCACGCGGGAAGTGCGACGATTCCATCACCTACGTCGTCGGACTGTGCAAAGCCGACGTCATACAGGTCGTCGTGCAATCCTTTGATTTGTTGGGATAGTGGCACCTCAAAAAAGCGAATCTCAACCTCGGGCTCCTCCTCGCGACACAACGCCAATAGGGCTGGTAAGCACAGTAGTGTTGCGCCGTCTGACAAGGCGACGCGGAGTTGTCCATGAAAGCCATTTTTTGCTGCCTTCACGCAGTCCCGCGCCTGTTGCAAGGATGCGAACACCCGAGGTGCGTGCTCCATGAGCATCAACCCAGCTCGTGTCAAACGCGTGCTTCTCGTGTTCCGAATAAAGAGCTGTGCTCCTAACTCCTCTTCGAGTTCTTTGATCGTGCGAGACAGTGGGGACTGCTCAATATGCAGTTTCGCAGCGGCGCGAGCGAAGTGAAGTTCCTCGGCGAGCGCCATAAAACAACGTAGATGTCGAATTTCCATGCGTCCCCTACTAATCGTCGATCTATTCAGTATTTAAAACTCGCTGCCATGCTGCGTTCTTCCAACTCAAGGACTCAGGGTGAAGATTGCAGATTCACATGCTCTGGCGAACCAGAAAGCGCTTTAGCGAGAACACCCCATTGCACGGCTGCGTCGGCGCGAGCACGGACCAGAGCCGCTCGCTGGGACAAGGTGCCACGCTCCGCTTCTGCAACAACGGTCGCATCCACCTGTCCCGCCTCAAAGAGGCGTCGACTGCGGTCAAGGAGTCGATCAGCGACGACAAGACCATCGACCTGATGCTGCAGAGAAGTCCGCTGGGTCTGCCAGCCCAGATAAGCGTTCTCCACATCCTGAAGCGCAAGCAAAACCGTGCGTTCCAGGTCAGCCTGTGCGCCGCGACTGCGTGCTGAGCCCTCGTCGATTCCCGCTTGTATTGCTCCACCGTCAAAGATCGGAAGCGTCACACCCAAGCCCAGAGAGAAAATGTTCCCTGCCACACGTGTTCCGTTGTTCTCGAAGCGTTGGCGCCCACCACTCAAATCGAGCACAAGTTTGGGGAACCGCTCGCCTTCTGCTGCGTTCCATCGCGCCGTCGCCGCTGCAAGACGCGCCTGCGCGGCTCTGACGTCGGGGCGCTGCTGCAGCAATTCGCCTGGCACGCTTCTGGGAGTCCAATCGGGCATGGTGAGAGAGGCAAGCGCAGGACCGCTGCCAAGCGCCCCCGGAATCCGGCCAACGAGCACATCCAAGGCATGCGTTGCTTCGCCGCGTACGCGTCGCAACTGCTCTTGCTCCACCCGGAGGGCGATGACCTCGGAACGCGTGCGTTCAATGTCAAAGCCCGTAGCTTGACCTGCCTTGAACTTCTGCTCTGTCAGACGCTCAAGGCGCTCGGCGACTTGAAGTCGCTCTTTTGCCAGATCTTCCAGCTCTGCCGCCTGCCGCTGCTGCAGTGCAGCGGACACTGTCTCAAAGGCGATCTGCCAACGTGTCGCGAACCAGTTCTGTTCGACAGCAACTGCGTCCATCCGTGCGCCATCAGCGGCATGCGAGAGGCGGCCCGCTAGATCAACTTCCCATGAAGCCGACAGCGGAAGCCTGGCATCGCTGCTGATGGTCGGTGCCAAAGAAAAGTCGCGCGCGCGCGTTGCTTGGGGCGTGAGCGCCAAGCTAGGGAACATTGAAGCGCGTGTACGTCGGGTGATCGCCACAGCTTCATCAATCCGCGCTCTTGCAATAGCGAGATCGGTGTTGTGCTCCAGCGCGTTGCGCACCAGCGCGTCAATCAGCGGATCACCGTACGCCGTCCACCACTCGGCCGGGAGTGCTTGTGCTGGCACCTGCTGCACAGCCAGACCCGCTTCGTTCATGAATTTGGCCGGAACCTCAACGCGTGATGTCTCCACCCTGTGAGGCGAGTGGCTGCACGCGGCGAGAAGCGTGATCGATAGGAATGCAACAGCAGTAAGGCCGCGGCGGGCGTAGGGATCGGACATGTTGAGCCACTAGGTTGTGAATTGAGGAGGCCGTCTTGACGGGCATAGTTCATGGCGTGTACTATACCGTCCAGACGGTTCATAAATCAAGCATCTTTGGAGTTTCACCATGGCAACTCGTATGAAATCAAGCCCAGAGGAGTCGCATTCGGCGGACAACGGCGCTGAAGCCCCCTCCATCTCTAAGAAAGCGCAACAAACACGGGAGCGCATCCTTCAAGCTGCGCGTGACGTAGTCATGGAGGGAGGTGCCGGGCACCTAACGCTTGACGCGGTCGTTGCACGGGCAGGAATGAGCAAAGGTGCGTTCCTGTACCACTTCAAGACCAAGCGCGATCTGCTCCTCACGATGATTGATGACCAGGTCTCGGCGTTTGATGGCGGGCAGGAAGAGCGAGAGCTGCCATTCGTCGGCGATCCAGACCCTTGGCTATCCAGCCAGGTCTCGGCTATGCCTGACGGCGGGATGCAAAAGATGAGCGCTGCATTGCTGGCGGCCGTGGCTGAAGACCCCACGCTGCTTGAGCCTGTGCGCGGCTGGTACCGCAGGCAGTACGAGAACGCGAGCAAATCTCCACGCGGCACCGATATCGCCGGAATCGTTCTATTTGCCTTGGACGGAGTCTTCCTCGCCGAAATGATGGGTTTTCCGACGTTTGCTGCCGAAGACCTTTCTCGACTCATGCACACCCTCCAGGCGCTCGCCCGCGGCGAACTGGAACTCACCCCTATTGATAAACGCTGATGAAAGGCCTTCCCGTGTCTTGCACTCCCTTTAAATCCCAGTCCTGGCAAATGCAGAAAGTCGGCCTCGCGTTTGTTCTGCTCGCATCGCTTGCCGGCTGTGGTAGTCAGAAGGAGCCTGCTTCCGATCCACCGCGAGCGGTCAAGCTGCTCACGGTGGGGGATGTAGGTTCTGTGGCCAATCGCATTGAATTGAGTGGTCTAGCTCGCTCCAGTGAGCGGAGTACCTTGGGGTTCGAGACTGGCGGGCGTATCAGCAAGCTTCATGTGGACGTGGGAGATCGCTTCTCTCGCGGACAGCTTCTGGCTGAGTTGGATGTTCAGCCCGAGCAACTCCGCCTAGAACAGGCTCGGGCGACACTCGCTGCTGCGGAAGCCGCATTGGCAGACAGAATCGTGCAGACAACGCAGCAAAGGGGGCTGCTTGAGGGCAACGTAATCTCCCCGGCTGCATTCGAGAGTGTGAAAGCACAGTTGGTTGCAGCTGAAGGCCAGGTGCGCAATGCAAAGGCCGCATTCGGCCTTGCCGAGCGTGCGCGAAGGGGGGCCGCCATTCATGCGCCATTCGACGGCGTCGTCGCGGAGAAACTCGCTCTGCCGTTCACAGATATTGCAGCCGGAGCGCCGGTGCTTCAAGTGGATGGACTACGCAGCGGCGTAGAAGTCCTTGCGACTGCATCGACGACCCAGGCGGCAAATATCAAAATTGGGCAGGTCGCCGAACTGCGCCTGAGCGAGTCAGCAAGTCCCGTTCGTGCTTCGGTACAACGCATCGGCTTGCGTGCTGAAAATGGCTCACTTTTACCTGTCGTGCTCGTTCCTCAAGATGCTACTCTTGCGCGCAGTCTTCGACCCGGGTCTGCCGTTCAAGTATTGCTGAAGGCACCGGAAGCGAAGGATGCCTCACCAGATCGTCTGATGCTTCCCTATTCGGCACTGGTGCTCAGTGAGAAAGCAGGACAAGCCGCAGTGTTTGTATATGACGTGACCGGAAAGAAGGTGCACCGCCGGGAAGTGCAATTCCAGAGCGAGCCAGGCGGCGACAACGTTCGCGTTGTGGGCGGCCTGAAGCGCGGCGAGATGGTAGTCGCGGCTGGCGCGAGTTGGCTGACGAACGAGCAACAAGTCACCCCACTCAAGGCCACGACCCAATTGGCCGGACGCTGACCCGCTACAGGAAGACTTCGCTATGAAGATCACAGAAATGGCGCTGCGCGCCAGCAGACTCACCTACCTTGCCGCGGTCATCATTCTTGTTGCCGGCATTGCCACGTTTCTCAATTTCCCTTCGCAGGAAGAGCCATCGGTCACGATTCGAGATGCGGTTGTTGCCGTTCTGAACCCTGGCATGCCAGCCGAACGTGTTGAGCAGTTGATCGCGCGTCCGATCGAGGAGCGTTTGCGGGAGCTGGCCGAGGTCAGGCGAGGTGGCCGACCCATGAACGCCGACCTGATTCGTTTTTCAATAGCGCTGGACGTTGTGGTGCCAGGGACTTACCAACCCGATGTGTGCCCATCCGGGGCAGTTACAGCCGTTACAGCCTCTGGAGAGGGAGCGGCTTGCCGCTCGGTGATAATCCCAGCTGTAGCGGCCTGATTACATCCGGCCGCTACACCTAGCTCCACCTTCAAACAAGGAATATCGTTGATGTCACTGTATCGCCGTCTAGTTCTGCTGTCTTGTCTCTCATGGCCGCTGGCTGGCTTTTCTGCCACCGCGCTGACCAACCTCGTCGCGGAACCATTCGCTAAACTCGAACAGGACTTTGGCGGCTCCATCGGTGTGTACGCGATGGATACCGGCTCAGGCGCAACTGTAAGTTACCGCGCTGAGGAGCGCTTCCCACTGTGCAGCTCATTCAAGGGCTTTCTTGCTGCCGCTGTGCTGGCTCGCAGCCAGCAGCAGGCCGGCTTGCTGGACACACCCATCCGTTACGGCAAAAATGCGCTGGTTCCGTGGTCACCCATCTCGGAAAAATATCTGACAACAGGCATGACGGTGGCGGAGCTGTCCGCGGCCGCCGTGCAATACAGTGATAACGCCGCCGCCAATTTGTTGCTGAAGGAGTTGGGCGGCCCGGCCGGGCTGACGGCCTTCATGCGCTCTATCGGCGATACCACGTTCCGTCTGGACCGCTGGGAGCTGGAGCTGAACTCCGCCATCCCAGGCGATGCGCGCGATACCTCATCGCCGCGCGCCGTGACGGAAAGCTTACAAAAACTGACACTGGGCTCTGCACTGGCTGCGCCGCAGCGGCAGCAGTTTGTTGATTGGCTAAAGGGAAACACGACCGGCAACCACCGCATCCGCGCGGCGGTGCCGGCAGACTGGGCAGTCGGAGACAAAACCGGAACCTGCGGAGTGTATGGCACGGCAAATGACTATGCCGTCGTCTGGCCCACTGGGCGCGCACCTATTGTGTTGGCCGTCTACACCCGGGCGCCTAACAAGGATGACAAGCACAGCGAGGCCGTCATCGCCGCTGCGGCTAGACTCGCGCTCGAGGGATTGGGCGTCAACGGGCAGTAAGGCTCTGAAAATCATCTATTGGCCCACCACCGCCGCCCTTGCGGGCGGCATGGATTACCAACCACTGTCACATTTAGGCTAGGAGCCTGCGCGGCAGAAGCCAAATCGGCGGAAGATCGAGGACGATACGGGGATGGCTGCCAGTTACCTTCCTTACCGACCCGACCAATCCTATCTGCTGCCCCCTTCTCTGGGAGAGTGGCTACCTGAAGGGCATCTTGCCTACTTCATCAGCGAGACTGTCGATACGCTGGACTTGAGCGCATTCCACGCCCGGTATGCCGGCGGTGGTCCGGGCAATCAGCCGTTTCATCCGGCGATGATGGTCAAAGTGCTGATCTATGGTTACGCGAGCGGCGTCTTCTCTTCGCGCAAACTAGCCAGGAAGCTGTACGAGGATGTCGCGTTGCGTGTGCTGGCCGCTGGAAACTTCCCGGCCCACCGCACGCTGAGTGACTTCCGTGCCCTACACCTGACCGAGCTTGAGAATTTGTTCGTTCAGGTGGTGCAACTGGCGCGCGAATGTGGGCTGGTGAAGCTTGGCACGATCGCGGTCGACGGCACCAAGGTAAAAGCCAACGCCAGCCGCCACAAGGCGATGAGCTATAAGCGCATGAAGCCGGCCGAGGACGAATTGCATTGCGAGATCAAGGCGCTGCTTGATCGCGCCAAGGCTACCGACGACCAGGAGCGTAACGAGCCGGAGCTGGACATTCCTGCCGAGATTTCTCGCCGCGAGAAGCGCCTGGAGGCGATCCAGGCGGCAAAGGCGCGCCTGGAAGCGCGCCAGCGTGAAGCGGACCAGGCCCGGGGGCGCAGCGAAGACGATGGCCGCCGGCCTCGCCATCCGGATGGCTCGGACAAGGGCGGTGGCTCGTACAAACGCGAGTTTGGTGTGCCGGATGACCGTGATCAGGAAAGCTTCACCGATCCGGACAGCCGGATCATGAAACACGCCGGTGGTGGCTCCGAGCAGAGCTACAACGGGTACACAGCGGTCGATGCCGAGCACCAGATCATCGTGGCGGCGGAGTTGACCAACTGCGCCGCGGACAGTCAGGCGCTGCTGGGCATGCTGGCAGCAGTTCAGGCCAACACCGGAGAAATGCCGGCCCAGACGCTGGCGGATGCGGGATTCCGTAGTGAGGCTGTTCTGGCAAAGGTCGCCGATCACCACGGCGATGTCATCGTTGCCCTCGGCCGCGAGGGACGTGAAGATGCCAAGGTCAATGCCAAGACCCATCCGCATACGGCGGCGATTGCGGCGAAATTGAAAACGGAGCAAGGCGATGCAGCTTACCGCCGGCGCAAGTCGATCGTGGAGGCTCCGAATGGTTGGATCAAGGCGGTGATGGGATTGCGTCAGTTCAGCATGAGGGGCCTGGACAAGGTGCAAGCCGAGTGGAAGCTCGTCTGCATGGCGCTAAATCTGAGGCGAATGGCGTATCTGTGAGGGCGAAGGTTAAATGGGGCGGCTCAAATGCACCCCAGTCGTCATAACACGCCGCGCGCCGCAAGATTGGTATCCTTGGCGCCGACGCCTTGCCAATTGCAGAGAGCGCCGCCGCCATCGTCAGTGCTCTACAGAAAACCGGTCACACGGCTCTGCCGCGCAGACTCCTAGCCTAAATGTGACAGTGGTTGGTAATCCATGCCGCCCGCAAGGGCGGCGGTGGTGGGCCAATAGATGATTTTCAGAGCCTTACTGCCCGTTGACGCCCAATCCCTCGAGCGCGAGTCTAGCCGCAGCGGCGATGACGGCCTCGCTGTGCTTGTCATCCTTGTTAGGCGCCCGGGTGTAGACGGCCAACACAATAGGTGCGCGCCCAGTGGGCCAGACGACGGCATAGTCATTTGCCGTGCCATACACTCCGCAGGTTCCGGTTTTGTCTCCGACTGCCCAGTCTGCCGGCACCGCCGCGCGGATGCGGTGGTTGCCGGTCGTGTTTCCCTTTAGCCAATCAACAAACTGCTGCCGCTGCGGCGCAGCCAGTGCAGAGCCCAGTGTCAGTTTTTGTAAGCTTTCCGTCACGGCGCGCGGCGATGAGGTATCGCGCGCATCGCCTGGGATGGCGGAGTTCAGCTCCAGCTCCCAGCGGTCCAGACGGAACGTGGTATCGCCGATAGAGCGCATGAAGGCCGTCAGCCCGGCCGGGCCGCCCAACTCCTTCAGCAACAAATTGGCGGCGGCGTTATCACTGTATTGCACGGCGGCCGCGGACAGCTCCGCCACCGTCATGCCTGTTGTCAGATATTTTTCCGAGATGGGTGACCACGGAACCAGCGCATTTTTGCCGTAACGGATGGGTGTGTCCAGCAAGCCGGCCTGCTGCTGGCTGCGAGCCAGCACAGCGGCAGCAAGAAAGCCCTTGAATGAGCTGCACAGTGGGAAGCGCTCCTCAGCGCGGTAACTTACAGTTGCGCCTGAGCCGGTATCCATCGCGTACACACCGATGGAGCCGCCAAAGTCCTGTTCGAGTTTAGCGAATGGTTCCGCGACGAGGTTGGTCAGCGCGGTGGCAGAAAAGCCAGCCAGCGGCCATGAGAGACAAGACAGCAGAACTAGACGGCGATACAGTGACATCAACGATATTCCTTGTTTGAAGGTGGAGCTAGGTGTAGCGGCCGGATGTAATCAGGCCGCTACAGCTGGGATTATCACCGAGCGGCAAGCCGCTCCCTCTCCAGAGGCTGTAACGGCTGTAACTGCCCCGGATGGGCACACATCGGGTTGGTAAGTCCCTGGCACCACAACGTCCAGCGCTATTGAAAAACGAATCAGGTCGGCGTTCATGGGTCGGCCACCTCGCCTGACCTCGGCATCCACGTTACGGACGGCCTCAGGAAGTCCTGGCCAAGCCCCGACTATTGGGGCGCGAAGATAGCACCGAGGGTACGCCGGTGTCAACACCAACTGAAAACTGACCCACTTTACCCCTGAATCACCAAAGTAATACTGACCCACCTGGATCATTCGGGTTTGGAATTTTTCCTGACCACTCCCGCCTTCCTCTTGTCCTTCAAGCGGTAGCTTTCGCCGCTCAGGGTCAGGATATGGCACTGTTGCAAAGTTAGCGATGAGGCAGCCTTTTGTCTTATTCAAAGGCCTTACATTTCAAAAACTCTGCTTACCAGGCGCATTTCGCCCAGGGGATCACCATAATAAAATGCTGAGGCCTGGCCTTTGCGTAGTGCACGCATCACCTCAATACCTTTGATGGTGGCGTAAGCCGTCTTCATGGATTTAAATCCCAGCGTGGCGCCGATTATCCGTTTCAGTTTGCCATGATCGCATTCAATCACGTTGTTCCGGTACTTAATCTGTCGGTGTTCAACGTCAGACGGGCACCGGCCTTCGCGTTTGAGCAGAGCAAGCGCGCGACCATAGGCGGGCGCTTTATCCGTGTTGATGAATCGCGGGATCTGCCACTTCTTCACGTTGTTGAGGATTTTACCCAGAAACCGGTATGCAGCTTTGCTGTTACGACGGGAGGAGAGATAAAAATCGACAGTGCGGCCCCGGCTGTCGACGGCCCGGTACAGATACGCCCAGCGGCCATTGACCTTCACGTAGGTTTCATCCATGTGCCACGGGCAAAGATCGGAAGGGTTACGCCAGTACCAGCGCAGCCGTTTTTCCATTTCAGGCGCATAACGCTGAACCCAGCGGTAAATCGTGGAGTGATCGACATTCACTCCGCGTTCAGCCAGCATCTCCTGCAGCTCACGGTAACTGATGCCGTATTTGCAGTACCAGCGTACGGCCCACAGAATGATGTCACGCTGAAAATGCCGGCCTTTGAATGGGTTCATGTGCAGCTCCATCAGCAAAAGGGGATGATAAGTTTATCACCACCGACTATTTGCAACAGTGCCAGAAATTGGGCTTAATGCCGAAAACAATAAAATAAAACAGCCAACCCTTGAGGTTCTTATGCGCCAGAATTTACCAGTGACGGGTCGAAACTTAGAACTCCCAAAAGATGCCAATATTCTTTCGACTACCTCCCCTCAAAGCCATATCACGTACGTTAATCCTGACTTCATTAAAATCAGTGGTTTCACTGAGGAAGAACTATTAGGCCAGCCTCACAACATCGTAAGACACCCAGATATGCCGCCTGCTGCATTTGAGCATATGTGGAGTACATTAAAATCTGGCCGCTCATGGATGGGGCTAGTAAAAAATCGCTGTAAAAATGGCGACCACTATTGGGTAAGTGCTTATGTAACGCCAATAGCTAACGCTGGATCTGCGTGAATTCCAGCAGCAGCAAGAGAAAGACTTTCTACAAACCAGCTTACAGCAGGCTAAATTTAACCAGAAAAAAGCCGCTGAATTACTGGGTCTGACTTATCATCAGCTACGTGCCTTGCTGAAGAAACACCAGATCTAATACGCATTTGCAGGTGTCATACTGGCGGGTTTGACGCATAACGTCATAAGGTTTACCATGGCGTCATTACTGTATAAAAACACAGGCATAGATATGACTCTGGCATTAGTTGGCGAAAAAATTGACAGAAATCGCTTCACCGGTGAGAAAGTTGAAAATAGTACATTTTTTAACTGCGATTTTTCAGGTGCCGACCTGAGCGGCACTGAATTTATCGGCTGCCAGTTCTATGATCGCGAAAGTCAGAAAGGGTGCAATTTTAGTCGCGCAATGCTGAAAGATGCCATTTTCAAAAGCTGTGATTTATCAATGGCAGATTTCCGCAACGTCAGTGCCTTGGGCATTGAAATTCGCCACTGCCGCGCACAAGGCGCAGATTTCCGCGGTGCAAGCTTTATGAATATGATCACCACGCGCACCTGGTTTTGCAGCGCATATATCACTAATACTAATCTAAGCTACGCCAATTTTTCGAAAGTCGTGTTGGAAAAGTGTGAGCTGTGGGAAAACCGCTGGATGGGGACTCAGGTACTGGGTGCGACGTTCAGTGGTTCAGATCTCTCCGGCGGCGAGTTTTCGACTTTCGACTGGCGAGCAGCAAACTTCACACATTGCGATCTGACCAATTCGGAGTTAGGTGACTTAGATATTCGGGGTGTTGATTTACAAGGCGTTAAGTTAGACAGCTACCAGGCATCGTTGCTCATGGAGCGGCTTGGCATCGCTGTGATTGGTTAGTTCAGCGTTTACACCGGGAGATGCGTTTGACGATTTACTTTTAACCAGTACGACTCCTGGCAAGCATTGTGAAACGTTTTCTCCAGTGGACGAATATCCTGACCTACCGCATCAACGACATGCCATCTAATGCTGCATTCTGGACAGGAATTTGATGAATATCTAACCAATTCATTTTCGCGAGAACAACGAATAACCACTCCCGAATCATGAAGCCATGTCTTATTTATAATCTCAACTTCAGCCATGTCATCCCGTTTACTGACATCCTCAATACAAATACCTAAATTCCACGTGTGTTTTTTATTAGCTTCAAAAATCACTATTTCACGAAGAATTTAGACTGCTTCTCACACATTGTAACATTATTTACAACCACCTTTCAATCATTTTTGATAAATCATTGATTTCATCTTTGCTGCAATGATACTTAATAAACTCTGCAAGTTATCCACAGAGCAACACTCAATTTTATTGATGATATTCTTATTATACCAGACATTTTTCATACACTCCCTTGTACGGATAGTTTTCCGACAACTTCATGATTACATATCTTGCGGTTTTGATTATTTTTGCTGCAAGAAATACATACTTCAAACGAAAGGTCTTTATTTGCTGTCTGTATTCTGAAGAGTCCAAGGAATCAAACTTGAACAACAAAAATAGGTTATATGAAAGCATCATCATTTGAAACACGGCTTCATTCGCCCAAAATGACTTTAGCAAGAGATGACCCACCGCCATGTCGTATTTGGCTTCTTTGATATAGTTTTCAGCATTACCACGCTTTTCATAGTATATAACTACTTTTTCAGAAAGCAAGGTAGTATTTGTTACAAAGAAAAAGTAGTCGTATTCGGAACCTTCTAAAAGTGATAATTGTGCTCTTTCTTTTTCTGGTTTCAGTACGCGAGATACGACAAATCTTCTGTCTTTTTCCCATTTAACTAATTTTGTATACAGTTCTGTAGTTTCTCTACCTTCTTCTCCTTTAACGAATACAATTGATGAATTCGTTGCTTGTGAGGTGAGTGTAGAATAACTTTTGGCTTTAATTAAATATTTGCATCCAAGAGATTCTATCGTTTCGATAATTTTTTCATCAAAGTAGCCACTATCCATTCGAAATAAAATTTCTAAATCGTCTGATTTGATGTTAGCAACAATTTCTTTGATCATTTCCGCAGCACCGTTTGCAGTGTAAGTATTGCCACTTCTTACAAATCCGGTAACATATGCTTTTAATTCGTCGCAAAATGCAAATTGGATATTGTAGCATCGGTTTCCCAGTTTCTTAGGATTATATCCTTTTGACGCACCTTCTTGATGACCTTCTACGTTAATTACACTACTATCAATATCAATCGTAATGGATGTCAATTTACTTTTAGTGAGCAGTTTTTTAAAGACTTTAAAATTAATGTCTCTAAACATTTGGGTTGTCTTGAAGTTGAAGTTTCCTAGAAACCGTGACACTGTTTCAGGTTCTTTTACGGAAATATCAAACTCGTTGACGAGGGGATCATTTTGAAGTAGCTTTAGACGTTCTAACTTATCAATGCCAATGAAGTGACCGCAGAGCATGGTCTTTATATGATTCATCTTGATTTTATTTGTTGAGTCATTATCAAATACGAGGTCATTTTCAATAAAATCAAAAATCCCATTGCTTTTTGCATTCTCAAGGAGCAGAAAAAGACCTGCATTTGATGTTAGATTCTTAGCTTTGAAATCAATTTTATTAATCATAATTAGAACCCCTTTTTACTACTTTTCTTACTATTATTTTACCATATATCGAGTCATAAAAGCTGATAATTTAACATATTTTTGAGCACTTTTCTTTCACCCAATGGGTGAAAGCTGAATTTCGAAGGAATGCATATTTATCAAGGCTTTGATTATGCTTTTTGAAGTACTGACGTAGAATCTAGGGCTAAGAATGGTTCGATTGTTGAATACCAGTCTGTAAGGACCAAGCCTGAACCTGAGCAGGTTTTGGCTGCGGAAAAATTATATGCTCAATTGAGAAGCGGGAAGGCCGCGAGGCCGAAATTGGCTGCTAGCTTTTCCGTGAAAATACTCTTGCTCATATGGGGTAGTATTATATCAAGCGCAATGGCTGCCGGCATGCTTACTGATACATCAATAAGCAGCTTATTGTTAGCCACTTTAATGTCAGGAAGCTTAAGCTCTGTTAGTGTTTTGGCTATTCTCTCTCCTCTTGGAAGACTGGTTGAAAGAGCCAGGAATATTTCCAATAACCCATTAAGTCAATCCCTCTACACTGGGCGCACCGATGAGTTTGGCCAAATAGAGTTTGCTTTACGAATGATGCAAGCTGAAACAGGCGCCATAGTAGGTCGCATAGGTGATGCATCAAATCGGCTTAGCGAACACACCCGAGGCCTACTAAAGGATATTGAGTCAAGCAATGTACTTACAGTTGAGCAGCAGGCAGAGACAGATCAAATAGCAACGGCAGTAAACCAAATGGTGGCAAGCATTCAAGAGGTTGCGAGCAATGCACAGCATGCTGCAGATGCGGCCGGAAGAGCAGACACTGAGACGGCATCTGGCCAGCGTCTGGTAGCCCACACAAGCCAGTCAATCACTGCCCTTGAAGGTGAAATTAGGCAAGCCACTCAGGTTATTCATGAGCTTGAAGGTCAAAGTAACGAGATATCAAAAGTTCTTGACGTTATACGAGGGATCGCCGAGCAAACGAATTTGTTGGCACTCAACGCAGCAATTGAGGCCGCGCGTGCTGGTGAGCAGGGGCGTGGTTTTGCTGTTGTCGCCGATGAGGTTCGCAGTCTTGCTGCTCGCACACAGCAATCGACAACGGATATTCAAAGCATGATCAGCGCTCTACAAGAGCGAGCGCAATCCGCTGTTACAGTCATGGAGCAAAGTAGTCGGCAAGCGCACACGAGTGTAGCTCACGCAGAGGAAGCAGCTACAGCTCTTGATGGAATTGGCCAACGCGTTAACGAAATTACCGACATGAACGCGCAAATAGCGACTGCGGTCGAGCAGCAGGGAGCAGTAAGTGAAGACATAAACCGCAGTATTATCAATATACGCGATGCTGCTGATACCAATGTACAGACCGGGCAGAATAATTTGCAAAGTGCGAAATCTGTCGCTCAGTTAACTAGCGCTCTGAGCGAACTGGCAAAACAGTTTTGGGAAAAACGAGGATAACGCTTTTCAGTATCTCGACAGGGATAACTTACTTTACCATCGGTTATCCCTTTTAGCCGCACAAATTTTAGCCATGGCTTTTCAGGAAGTCAGGGCTATCAGAATGGCCTTAGAAAGCCTAGTCAAAGAGCTGTCACGAGAACACCGTTAGCTTAGCGTACGATTTTTTCCGAATTCTGCGGTTCCCCCAAAGAGGCTGCACAGCGGCGATTCTTGCCCTAAAATAGCGTAAAAAACAGCGGCAAAGCGCGATAACAACACCGGGTGTCGCCAGGGCCGTAGCCTGGGTGGTGACGCCTGGTGTGAAAAAATGGTAAGGGGAGAGCGGTGATTCCAATAGAACGACATCAGCGTATTTTAGCCCTGGTGGAGCAGCGTGGGGCGGTAAGCATTAACGAGCTGACGGAGATCCTCGGCGTGTCCCATATGACCATCCGTCGGGACGTCAGTAAACTGGAGGAGCAGGGGCTGCTGGTCAGCGTCTCGGGCGGCGTACGCGCCGTCAGCCGGCTGGCCGCGGAACCCAGTCATCTGGTGAAAAGCACGCTGCAGAGTGAGGAGAAACAGGCGATCGGCGCGCTGGCGGCGAGTCATATCGCTAAAAACAGTTGCATCTATCTGGATGCCGGGACTACCACCCTGGCGCTGGCGCGGGCGATCCTCGACCGGAACGATCTCCAGGTGGTCACCAATGATTTTGAGATAACCCAGCTGCTGATCGATGCCAGCCAGTGCGGCGTGATCCACACCGGCGGCACTCTGTGCCGGGAGAACCGCTCCTGCGTGGGCGAATCGGCGGCGCGTACGTTACGCCACCTGGCTATCGATACGGCCTTTATCTCCGCCAGCGGCTGGGACAGTCGCGGGATATTCACCCCTGATGAGAACAAGGTTACCGTCAAGGAGACCGTCAGCCAGGTCAGCGCGAGAAGCATCCTGCTGTGCGACAGTTCGAAATACAATCAGGTGGCCACGTTTATGGCGTTACCTTTGACCCGGTTCACCACCATCATTACCGACCGGCATCTTTCCGATGCCGCCGCCAGTCATATCGCCCGGCACGCCTGCGAGGTGCTGCGGGCCGGATAACGCGCGCGGCCACCGCCGGGTTAGCGTTGCCAGTGCTCGATCAGCGCCGCGCCGATCCCGGCGATTTGCTGATTTCGCTCGGCCATGCTCGCCGGCGTATCCCGCAGATAAATCACCACAATGCGCTCTGCTTTGTTATTCGGGCCAAGCAGGGCGACAATCCCGCGCGCACCCCGCTTGCTAGCTCCGGTCTTATCGGCGATAAACCAGCCCGCCGGCAGCACGGAGCGGATCAACGGTCCGGCGACCCGATCGTCCACCATCCACTGCAGCAGCTGCCGTTGCGAACGGGCGCTCAGACGCTGGCTGGTCAGCAGCTTGCGCAGGGTCGCGGCCATGCTGGCCGGGGTAGTGGTGTCGCGGGCGTCGCCGGGAAGCGCCTCATTCAGTTCCGTTTCCCAGCGGTCAAGGCGGGTGACGTTGTCGCCGATCTGGCGCAAAAAGGCAGTCAATCCTGCGGGGCCGCCGACGGTGGCCAGCAGCAGATTGGCGGCGCTGTTATCGCTCATGGTAATGGCGGCGGCGCAGAGTTCGCCGACCGTCATGCCGTCGGCAAGGTGTTTTTCGCTGACCGGCGAGTAGTCCACCAGATCCTGCTGGCGATAGTGGATCTTTCGCTCCAGCTGTTCGTCACCGGCATCCACCCGCGCCAGCACTGCGCCGCAGAGCACTACTTTAAAGGTGCTCATCATGGGAAAGCGTTCATCGGCGCGCCAGGCGGTCAGCGTGCGGCCGCTGGCCAGATCCATTTCTATCATGCCTACGCGGCCCGACAGCTGGCTTTCGCTTTGTTTAATTTGCTCAAGCGGCTGCGGGCTGGCGTGTACCGCCAGCGGCAGGGTGGCTAACAGGGAGATAATACACAGGCGAATATAACGCATAACCACAATACATCCTTGAGTGAAGGCCGATAAAGGCGAGTAAAGAAGCGACAAATAAGAATAACCCGGCGTTGGCACTGTTGCAAATAGTCGGTGGTGATAAACTTATCATCCCCTTTTGCTGATGGAGCTGCACATGAACCCATTCAAAGGCCGGCATTTTCAGCGTGACATCATTCTGTGGGCCGTACGCTGGTACTGCAAATACGGCATCAGTTACCGTGAGCTGCAGGAGATGCTGGCTGAACGCGGAGTGAATGTCGATCACTCCACGATTTACCGCTGGGTTCAGCGTTATGCGCCTGAAATGGAAAAACGGCTGCGCTGGTACTGGCGTAACCCTTCCGATCTTTGCCCGTGGCACATGGATGAAACCTACGTGAAGGTCAATGGCCGCTGGGCGTATCTGTACCGGGCCGTCGACAGCCGGGGCCGCACTGTCGATTTTTATCTCTCCTCCCGTCGTAACAGCAAAGCTGCATACCGGTTTCTGGGTAAAATCCTCAACAACGTGAAGAAGTGGCAGATCCCGCGATTCATCAACACGGATAAAGCGCCCGCCTATGGTCGCGCGCTTGCTCTGCTCAAACGCGAAGGCCGGTGCCCGTCTGACGTTGAACACCGACAGATTAAGTACCGGAACAACGTGATTGAATGCGATCATGGCAAACTGAAACGGATAATCGGCGCCACGCTGGGATTTAAATCCATGAAGACGGCTTACGCCACCATCAAAGGTATTGAGGTGATGCGTGCACTACGCAAAGGCCAGGCCTCAGCATTTTATTATGGTGATCCCCTGGGCGAAATGCGCCTGGTAAGCAGAGTTTTTGAAATGTAAGGCCTTTGAATAAGACAAAAGGCTGCCTCATCGCTAACTTTGCAACAGTGCCATATCCTGACCCTGAGCGGCGAAAGCTACCGCTTGAAGGACAAGAGGAAGGCGGGAGTGGTCAGGAAAAATTCCAAACCCGAATGATCCAGGTGGGTCAGTATTACTTTGGTGATTCAGGGGTAAAGTGGGTCAGTTTTCAGTTGGTGTTGACACCGGCGTACCCTCGGTGCTATCTTCGCGCCCCAATAGTCGGGGCTTGGCCAGGACTTCCTGAGGCCGTCCGTAACGTGGATGCCGAGGTCAAGCGTGTAACCACAACCGTTCGCGCGGGCGGGGCCGTCATACAGGTCACGATCTGGGAGCGGTACACCGACCTAGCCCCCATATGGCAGCGCGTTCGCGCGAAGGTTGCCGATGCTCAGCCTCTGCTTCCACAGGGTACGTTGGGGCCATTTGTCAACGACGACTTCGGCCGTGTTGCCGTGGCCTCCATTGCGGTGACCGCGCCGGGCTACTCCATGGGCGAAATGCGTGTGTCGTTGAAAGAGATGCGCGATCGCCTATACGCGCTTCCCGGCGTTGATCGCATCAGCTTCTACGGCTTGCAGGAAGAGCGCGTCTATCTCGAATTTGATCGACCAAAACTAGCCCAGCTTGGATTGACCCCACAAGGGGTGATCGATCAACTCGTTAAACAAAACGTCGTGCTTTCAGGCGGGCAAATCGCCATCGGTGGCATCAACGCTTCGCTGGCTGTTAGTGGAGAGGTTCGCGACGCCGCTTCGCTGCGCGCGTTGCCGATCATGATGGCGCAAGCTCAGGGTGCGCGCGGTGCTTCGCCTGCTCCTTCAATCTCACTGGGAGAGCTTGCGCGCGTGCAGGTACAACCTGCAGATCCTCCCGAGTCTGCTGCAGTCTATAAGGGCCAGCCTGCCGTAGTGATGGCAGTGTCCATGACCTCGGGCCAGAACGTGGAGCAATTCGGCGTAGCCCTCAAATCCCGTGTGGCCGAGCTTGAGAAACTTCTGCCCGCAGGTTTCGAGCTCTCCTATGTGACATTCCAGGCAGACGTCGTCAAACGTGAAATGGGCAAGATGAACCAGGTGATGATCGAAACGATTGTCATCGTGCTCGGCGTCGTCGTCCTTTTCCTGGGATGGCGCACAGGATTCATCGTCGGGATGATCGTGCCGCTTACCATTCTGGGGGCACTGATCGTGATGCGCGCGCTGAACATCGAGCTGCAAAGTGTTTCGATGGCAGCCATCATCATCGCTTTGGGGCTCTTGGTAGACAACGGCATCGTGATTGCCGAAGACATTGAACGGCGCTTGGCAGCCGGTGAAGACCGCAAACAGGCTTGTCTCGAAGCGGGTCGTACCCTCGCACTGCCGCTGCTGACGTCCTCATTGGTTATCGTCATCGCCTTCTCCCCGTTCTTCTTCGGCCAGAGTGCGACGAGTGAGTATCTGCGCTCTCTCGTCATTGTCCTCGCGCTCACGTTACTCGGATCTTGGCTGTTGTGTCTGACCGTCACTCCACTGCTGTGCTACCACTTCACCAAAGTGCATCATCAACCGGCGAATGACGCGCAAACCTACAACACACGCTTCTATCGCGGCTATCGCAAGTTGCTTGAGTGGGTGCTTGACCACAAGGCGATCTACGTTGGTGTGATGACGGGTGCATTGGCCGTAGCTCTGTACGGATTCACGACACTGCCATACGACTTCTTGCCGAAGTCCGACCGAGTTCAATTCCAAATACCGGTGCAGCTCGCCCCTGGAACGGATTCACGGCTCACTCTTGCCAAAGTGAAGGAAGTGAGCGGCTGGCTCGGTGATCAAGAAATCAACCCCGAAATCACGGATCACATTGGCTACGTCGCTGACGGTGGGCCGCGCTTCATCCTTGGGCTCAATCCCCCATTGCCAGCATCGAACATCGCGTACTTTGTCGTGACGGTCAAGGCAGGCACCAACATTGACGTCGTGATTGCCCGAACTCGGGCTTACTTCGCGCAGCATCATGGAGATGTACGCGCAGAGCCTCAGCGGTTCTCGCTAGGCACTACCGAAGCCGGCACAGCCGTCTACCGGGTCAGTGGGCCGGATCATGAGGTGCTGATGAATGCGGCGGCGAAAATTGAGTCCGCGCTACGGGAGCTGCCAGGTACGGCCAACATCAAGAACAACTGGGATACCCGTGTCGGCCGTCTCGATGTTCGGGTCGATCAAGATCGTGCGCGACGTGCTGGCGTCACCACCGACGACATAGCTGCCTGGCTTGGCACCCGCTACATCGGCCAGTCGATCTCTGTGATCCGAGATGGCGATACCAGCGTGCCAATCGTGATGCGCGGGACGTCCAATGATCGGCGCAGCACTGCGGACGTTGGTTCGACGACCATCTATCCAGCGTCGGGTGGCCAGCCGGTTTCCCTGGCGCAAGTGGCCGATGTCACGCTCGCTAGCGAGCCGTCTGTGATCCAGCGCCGCAATCTCATTCGTACAGTCACAGTTCAGGGGCAGAACACCGCATACACCGCGCAAGAGATCGTGGATCACCTCGCACCTCGGATCGCCGCAATTGAACTACCTGCAGGCTATGCCATAGAGCTTGGTGGAGAAATTGAGGAATCGGCTGAATCGAATGCATCGCTCACGCACTACATGCCGTTCGCTCTTCTGGCGATGTTGCTGCTATTCATCTGGCAGTTCAACTCCTTCCGCAAGCTGATCGTGATTCTCGCAACGATTCCCTTCACGTTGATTGGGGTCGTGATTGCACTGAAGGCAACAGGCACTCCTTTCAGCTTCATGGCGACATTCGGGGTGCTTGCGCTGTTCGGAATCATCGTCAACAACGCCGTTCTTCTGCTCGAACAAATTGAACACGGCCTCTCGGAAGGTCTCGCCCGACATGAAGCCCTGGTGGGAGCTGCGATGCAGCGGCTGCGTCCAATCGTGATGACCAAGGTGACCTGTATCGCGGGTCTCGTGCCCCTGATGTTGTTTGCGGGGCCGCTGTGGAAGGGCATGGCCATCGGCATGATCGGTGGTCTCGCACTTGGCACGCTCGTGACGCTTGGCCTGATTCCGTTGCTCTACGAGGTGCTGTTCGGAATGAAGTGGCCGGGCAGCAAACGGAGTCACGAGGCGGTACAACAACCAGTGCAACCGGTCTGATCCCTCAGCGTAACTGTCCACACGCTTCCCCCGATCTCTCTCGTGGCCGGAGAGATCGGGGAGACAGATTCTCGCCATCAGAGAGTTTAAGAAGAAATCAGAAGCAGAGCGAATTGACCGCCTACTGCCTATTCTTTGATGCTTTGATGCTTTGATAATCAATTTTCACTGAATAGATTTGGAGAAATATATGAACCCGTTGTCATGGAATCCATGGTTGGTTCTACTGATTGCCGGCCTGTTCGAAATCGGTTGGCCACTAGGCCTCAAGATGGGTGCGGCCAATGCAGCGATGCGCTACGTGGGGCCGGCGATTGCAGTTGCCTGTATGGCAGCCAGCGGCTTTTTCCTATGGTTATCTCTTAAACAGATCCCCATAGGAACAGCTTATGCGGTCTGGACCGGCATCGGTTCGCTGGGCGCGTTTTTCGTGGGCGTGTATGTGTTCGGCGATACCGCCTCCTTGATACGTTGGGTTGGAATTGCGCTGGTTGTTGCTGGCATCGTCTGTCTGAAAATGGGATAAATGAAAATATATATGAAACGCCCTATTTCATTAATCCATTTTGTGCTGCTGGCAGGCCTCACGGCAACCTTATCTGGCTGTGCTTCAAACGGAATGACTCGATCAGGGTTTCTTGGTGATTACGATGTATTGGGAAAAACGAAGTACGAAAATGTTCTGCTCTTCAAGGCGCCAGGCTTTGAACCCAGTCG
Source organism: Pseudomonas sp. PONIH3 (assembly GCF_002934345.1). Taxonomy (NCBI): domain Bacteria; kingdom Pseudomonadati; phylum Pseudomonadota; class Gammaproteobacteria; order Pseudomonadales; family Pseudomonadaceae; genus Pseudomonas; species Pseudomonas sp. PONIH3. The sequence goes on along the minus strand of NZ_CP026386.1, from coordinate 4,060,744 downwards.
TTACCGGGAAATATTAGTCGAGGATGCTCAGGTAGTGACGGCAACTGGACGCATAGGTGGGCTTGAAGCTGAGCAAGTGCGAGAGCTTCTCGATCACGTCAACAGTGAACTGCGACATCTCCAAACTAAGTCCGAAGCTCCCGCATCGTCAGGCCGCATACGTGTGCGTGTGGCAATTACGACCATTGAGACGCCCAATAGAGCAGTCAACACCCTAACGACGTTGCTTGTTGGACCAGTGACAACTGGGGGAGCTAGTTTGGAGTTTGAGGCAGTAGATGAACAAACAGATCGTCGGGTGGCTGCTGCTAGCTGCTTCGAGCACGGCAACGCTCTCGCGGATTTCAAAGGCTCCTACACACTGCTCGGGCATGCAAAGTCTGCAATCACCACCTGCCTTGAACGGATCAATAGCGCTTGGAGGAGTGCTGGCTCGTGAATAGCTGCTATTCCATAACTTCGCGCGGATCGCGAGGAGCCTCATCAAGGGGATTCGTAGGGTGCCGTTCTTGTAACGTCTGCAGCATTCTGGAGTGGCTCTGCTTCGTCGCAAAATTGCCGGCGTTTCTCGTTCTTGTCTATTCGAAACGCTGCGTGGTGCTGCTTGCAGAGGTAAAGCGCCTGGAGGTGTGTAAATTCACACGATGGAGTTTGGCCGGTGTGCTGGCAACGGTAGTTCTGACAGGGTGTTCCACTTACCGTCCTTGGATCAACCCGACACTTTCCGACGCCGCCTTAATGTCTCTCGCCGAGAACGACCAACGCATCAGGCCGTCGGAGGTCAACCAACCGGTGGTTGTAGCGGTGACACTGTCAGGCGGGGGCGCTCGGGCGGCGGCCTTCGGCCTGGGCGTGCTGCGCGAACTCAAGGCCACACGCTTCGCGCTAGAGGGCCAGGAGACCACTCTGTTGGATCAGGTGTTCCTGGTCAGCGGAGTGTCGGGGGGCAGCATCCTTGCCGCGCACTTCGCGGCCTTCGGCGATGCCACGCTGACTCGTTTCGAGCCGGATTTTCTGCTTGTGCCTTTTGAGGGGCGACTCATACGTGAAGCTCTGTGGCCTGAGCGTCTTTATAGACTAACTTCACCTTGGTTTGGGCGCAGCCAGATCCTGGCTCAACGCTTGGACGAACTTTTTGAAGGCCGCACCTTTGGTGACGTGCGCCGACGACCGGGCGCGCCCGAACTGATGATCACGGCAACCGACCTCACGACCGGTGCCCCTTTCGATTTCACCACCGAGCAATTCCGGCTAATCTGTTCCGACCTCGATGCAACGCCGCTGTCTTTCGCGGTGGCGGCCTCGTCGGCAGTACCGCTGGTGCTGTCGCCCGTAACGGTGCGAAACAACGCCAATACCTGTCCGCCGCCTCTCCGATCTTTGCCTGTCAGAGGGCAAAATTACAGATCACGCATCCTGCAAAGCGGCATAGACAGCTACCTCAATGCGCACGATCGGCCCTATATCCACCTCGTGGACGGTGGTGTCTCCGACAACCTCGGCGTACGTCTGATGCTAGACCGGCTAGTAGCTTCGGGCTCAATGAGCGCCAATTTCTCGGAGGTCAAGCCCGGAAGCTTGCGCCGACTCGTGTTGGTGACGGTGAACTCCGAACGAGGACTGAGCGAGAGAGTGGACAGTAGCGACCGAGTTCCCAGCACGACGCAAGTACTTGAGTCGCTGATCTTCGGTGCCGGCGCTCGCGAGACCCAGGTGACGCTGGCCATGCTTAACGACGACCTGCAACACTGGCGTTCCGAGATTGTCCGCACCCGTGGCCAAGCGGACAGCCCCTTTGCGGCCGACGCAGAAATCTACGTAGTAAGCGTAAGTCTGAACGACGTGCCGGACGACAAGATCCGGCATTCGCTGCTGCGCGTGCCCACAGCCTTCACGATCGAGGCTACGGATGTCTTGGACCTGCAAACTGCGGGAGGCGAAGCACTGAGGCAATCCAAGGAGTTTATGGCATTGATTGAATCTCTAAGAAGAATCACAGCAGCCAAGCAGACTGCGCCTGGTACTCAGCTTCCCTTGATATCTAACTGATACCGATACTGGGCTTTCGTCCAAGTTCCCAAGAGGCACTTCCGCCGATAACCTTTGCGGCAAGCTGTTGTCCCAGTCGCGGCTCAATTACCGGCCGCCACGGCACAAGGCTGAACCCCATGCCGTCATCGAGCATCGCGTAGCGCCCGCTGGCGAGCATAATGGAACGCCGGTAGATACCGGCTACGCGCTGCCCGTCGGCCACCGGGCGATGCTCTAGGCCGGTTTCCGCCGCAATGTCTTTCGCGGCCTGCACTAGTTCCCGATTGCGTAGCGTGCCCAGCAGGTTGCGCGCGAGGATGACGCGCTGCCCGCGGCGCTGTGCCAGCCCCTGTTCTTCGAGGAAATCGGCTCGCTGCTGTATGGCCTGCTTGGTATCACCGCCAAAGCCCAAGTTGCCCAGCCCACGGCCACCGCCGATCAGTTGCTGGTCAAGCCAAGTCGCGCCGATGACGCGGGCCTGCCGTTCAATAGGAAGGTGTGATTTCAGCTCTACGGCTACATCGCCCAGCCGTTGCGCGTCGTATTGGCGGCCACGCTCGGCCAGGTCGTCCGGTACCTTCCATAGCCCTTCGGCCACGCGCTCCACGATGCAAGCCCGGCGCAGGGCTTCCAGCCGCCGGACATGAGCGGCGACGACTTCCTGCGGGTCGCGTCCGGGCGTAGCCCGGCCCTGCTCGATTACCAGGTGATGATCGGTGCGGTACAGGCCATCGCTCGCCAGCGAGGCGATGTTCTTGTCGGCCGTGCGCACCTCAGTCGAACCCTTCACCTCTACCACAGCGCCCGTGGGATAGTTCGCCAGTTCGTCGCGGGCGTTCAGTGCAACGTAGTGGGCCTTACCGTCCGTGCCGTCGATGATCAGATAGCCTCGGTCGTGCAACTCATCGGCAAGCCCCTTCGCGGCCACGCGGCCGATGAGGCTGCGACCATCGTCGCCCGGCTCGAACACCGCCAGCTCACGCGGCTGGCCGCTCATGGCCCGCTGCATCGTTCGGATGATGTCGCCACGCTCACCCAGGGCACGCAAGGTCTTCTCGGCATCGGCATGAATGGCCCAGGTGCCGGGCTGCACCTCGTCGGCTAGGCCCAGGCGCTGCAAGCGTTGCAGGCGGCCGATCAGCAGCAGGCGCTGGCGTTGCAACCTCGGCTCGTTGAGCCGTTCGACATGCACCCGGCCATCCTCGCCGGTCTCGCGCTGCAAGGTGCGATCCAGGCTCGTCCACCGCTCCTGTTCCACCTCGCGCCTCAAGGTCTGCTGAATCTCCAGTTCGGTGCGCGGCCCCAGCCACTCGGTCGCCAGCTCGGCGGCGCGATGGCGGAAGCCGTGGGCGATGTAGTCACCCGCGATGATGAGGTCTTTGCCGGTGTCGTCGCGCCCGCGCACGATCAGGTGGGTGTGCGGGTTGTCGGTGTTCCAGTGATCCACCGCCACCCAATCCAGCCGCGTGCCCAGGTCGGCTTCCATGCGGCTCACCAGATGCCGGGTGTAGGTGCGCAGGTCGTCCAGCTCGGCCCCGTCCTCGGGCGAGACGATGAAGCGGAAATGGTGCCGGTCGTCGGCGCAGCGTTCCTTGAAGGCGTCCAGATCGGCTTCGTCGGCCTGTGGCCCGTAGCCCCGGCCCGGTTCGCCATCGCGACCCGCGCCGTCGCGCTCGATGTAGCGCAGGTGCTTGGCGAGCGATTGCGGGCTGGCCCGCTGGTGATTGACCAGCAAGGTCTTGATGGTCACGCGCCGCGACATGGGCATTAGCTTCGCCCCGGCGAAGCGCGCCGCCGTGTGGCCACGTCCGAGCCGAGAGCCGGGCCGCTGGCCGGTGCCAGCCGCGCCAGGACGGCGTACTGCCGACTTGCCGCTGCTGGCTTTGCCGGCCTGCTTGAGCACCTTGGAAACGAAGCTCTGCCCCTGGCCCTTGCCCCGGTTCTTCGGGGCGCTGGGGCGCACGCGAAAGTCGTCGTCGCGGCTGTCGGTCATGGCTGCGCTCCCCGCAAGCTTGGGCGTGTCCTGTCGTGCGAAGCACGCGGACATGCCAGCATTGGCGCGACCCTCGCGCCAAACGCGGCACGGTGGCGAAGCCGCTCCGTGCCGCGTTCCCCCCATGTGCTGACTGGCTTTCGACGCGGCCAGGTGCCGCGTCCTTTTGTCTTGCCTTCCGCCTTTGCCCTTCGCTGTCGCTCCGGGCGTCGGGGGCTCGGCGGCGCTGTGCTGCTTGCAGCCAGCCCGCCGGCGAACGCAACGACGACCGCAGGCCGGGCGCGTTCGAGGCAAGACGCCTGCACGTTGGGCGGCTGCGCCGAAGGCAGCGCGAAGTGCGGCGTGGATGCGCTCGCACTGCACGCGCGACGACACGGCAGCAGCAGCCGGAACGACACGCCCGATGGCACGATGAGATGCACGGCAACGTGCAGCGAATCGGCGGCCATCATGGGCGTGTCTCCAACCAGACCGGGTGCGCGACGCCGATCACGGCGGATGCGCTGACCGGGCCGAAATAGCGGCTGTCGAACGACGCCGGGTTGGTCACGCTCAACAGGAACAGTTCGCCCGGTTCGAGGCGGCGGCAAAGCTGCAAGGATGGCAGCGGCCGGCCCAGCCGGTCGGCAGGCAGCGCGGCGGCTACCGGCACGCCGTCGATGCGTACCCTACCGGCGACGATGCAGACGTGTTGCGGCGCGACCGCGCCCACACGTTTGAGCAGCGGGACGTGTGCCGGCAGGTAGCCGCGCTGCACAGCGAGCGCGGCTACATCTGGCGGCAGCGTGGTCAGGACGACGCTGCCCACGGACAAGGGACATGGCAGCGAGTCGGTGCCGCGGCGCTGCGGATCGACGCGATACCAGCCGACCGCCACGCTGTCGGACGGGTTGTAGGTCAGACGCGGCAGCGGCGACACGAAAGCCGCCCAGGCCAACGCAGCGAGGCCGACGGCGGCGAAGCCCGCCAGCACGATGCGAACGCGCAGGCGCGAGCGAGGATGCGGCGCGGCTTCGTGCGTGCATGTGGTGTTGGATTGGGTCGTCATGGCAGCACCCTTCCGGCCAGCCAGGCGGCGTGCCGCTCGGCGGTGTATTCGGGCAGCGCCAGGCGGGCCGCCAGACGGTTGCCCAGCGTGCGCCAGTACGCGGGCGACACGTCGATGGCGGCGATGCCTTGCGCGTCGATGTCGTCGATGCGTTCCAGCACGGCACGCACCGCGTTTTCGCCTTCGGCGTGCAGCAGCAGGCGTGCGCCCGGCCGCACGCCAGGGATGCGCTGCATGTCGTCCAGCGGCGTGGCGGCTTGCATCACCATGAGTTGCCAGCGGATCGTGCCGTAGTCGTTTGCTTCCCAGCGCACGCGGCAGAACATTGCACGCGGCAGGAACACCGCGCAGCGCCGCCAGCGGTCGAGCCGCAGCGTGCGCGCCGGTTCGCCGAAGCGCAGGTAGAGCTTGAAGCGCGGTTCGATGTAGGCGAGCGATACGCGGGTCAGCGGTGTGTTACCGGCTTGCGCAGCGAGTGCCGCCGGCACTGGCAGCAGCGCTGCCGTCGTTGTGCCAGCCGAAGGCAATGTGGATGCGTTCATGGCCTGTTCTCCGGGAACTCCCGTTCCAGCAGTGCGCGCAGCAGGTCGGCCACGGTCACGCCTTGCGTGAAGGCCGACACCTTGATGCGCGCCCGCATGGCGGGCGTGATGTCCAGGGTCAGGCGCGCGGTGTAGAGGTCGCCTTTGCCCAGCGCATCGGCATCGCCCTGGCGAATCCACGCTTCTGCGTGCGGATTCGCGGGCGGACGTGCGCCGATGCCGACGCGCTTGCTGCGTGGGCCGCTCATGTCGGCCACCGCAGCAGTTCGTCCACCAGGGCGGTGATTTCGCGGGCGGCGGCGCTGTTGGGCGCTGTCTCGCGGGCGAGCCGGCCAACGGCCGCGCTGTCGGCGAACACGATGCGCTGATGCACTTCTGAGCGCAGCGCGGGCAGCGGCTGTTCGGCCAGCGATTGCCGCGCCTCGCGGCCGATGATGGTGGTGCTGATGCGCCGGTTGATGACGAAGGCCGCGCGCAGTGCAGGCTGGAACACCTGTGCCTCGCGGATCAGCGAAACCATTTCGGCGCTGGCCCACACGTCGTAGGGGCTGGGCTGCACCGGGATCAGCACGCGCTCGGCCGCCAGCAGCGCGGAGCGCGCCAAGGCGGCGATGCGCGGCGGGCCGTCGATGACAACGTGATCGGCCCGCCTGGCGAGTTCTGGCGCTTCCTGATGCAGCGTTTCGCGTGCGAGGCCCACGGCGCTGAACAGCCGTGGCAAACCTTGCTGGCATCTGCGCTGTGTCCAGTCAAGCGATGAGCCTTGTGGGTCGGCATCGAGCAGGACGACGTGCTGGCTGCGCAGCGCCAGTTCGCCGGCGATGTGCGTGGCGAGTGTGGTCTTGCCGACGCCGCCTTTCTGGTTGAGCAGAGCGAGGATCATGGCGCGGCCCTCCGTGCTGGAAAGCCTGCCTTTCGCTCCTGCAATTCGTGCCGTTTGGTGGTTGTCCACCGAAACGGCGCGCTTCTACTAAAAGTTAGAGAATTTAAGTTAGGAATGTTAGAGGGGGACGAAACCCAATGCTGGCAAGGGTTTGCAGCCGATTTTGTTGCCTGATAGCACGAGGATTCGTTGCCTGATAGCACGAGCCTCCTGTTGCCTGATAGCACGAGTGAATTAACAGGTTTTCCCACAGTTATCCCCGTGCCGTGAGCGGCACGGGCCGGAAGGTCAGCAGTTCGGTTTTCTCGCCAGGCATCCGCTCGATGCCCAGGACGTAGCCGGGCAACGACTGCCGCGCCACCAGCGCGCGCAGGTCGGCGGCGAAGTCGTAGAAGCGCGCCACGCTGCCCGACTTGCGGTACAGGTGCTGGAAATCGAATTGCCAGCCGTGCTCCTGTCGCCCGCCATGCTTGCGCACCAAGCGGTATAGCCACCGCTCGATGCCGCCGGTCAGCCGGAAATACGTCGGGTCGATGGTCAGCACCAGGGCCGCGTCCACCACGCCCGCATAGAACCAGTCCGGCAGGATCAGCTCGATGCCTAGCGGCGTGCCGCTGGCATCGGCCAGTTCCTTCCACTCGTTGATCCACGAGAAGCGATGCAGTCGCCTTCCCGTGGTTTCGCGGATGGACGTGGCCACCGTGGTCGATTGCAGCCGGTCGAGCGCGGCTTTCAGGCGCTGGTAGTCGCGTAGCGACGTACCGCGCCCGATGAAGCGCAGGATTTCGTAAGGGCGCACCTGCATCAGCCGCGAGGTCGGGATGCCCGCATCGCGGGCTTCCACGATCTGCGAGGCCGCCCAGATCAGGATGTCGGCATCCCAAATGGTCGCTATACCATGCTCCTGCGTCCCCTCCACGCGGATGGTGATGCCGCCTGCCCGGAAGTCGATCGGCGCGACGCGCCGCGACTTCGCCAGCGAGAAGAACGGAAAGGCCATCAAGTCCTGGCTGTCGCGTGGCGCCATGTCGCCCGGCAGCGCGCGGAACAGGTCGAGCTGTTCGCGCTGCTGCAAGGCTTGCCCTGGCGGGCTGGACATGGCGAAGGCCACCCACGCGCCGACGGTCAGCGGCCATCACGGTAGTCGCCCGCATGGCGCTCGGCGTACTCCGGGTCGGAAGTCGCATCAAAACTGCGCGCATCGGCCCAGGCATCGAGGTCGGACACCGCGTACATGACGCGGCGGCCGAACTTGCGGAACTTCGGCCCGCCGCCGATCACGCGCTGCTTCTCCAGCGTGCGAGGGCTGAGGCGCAGATATTCGGCGGCCTCGTCGTTGGTCAGGTAGCGTTGGGGCTGCGCGGGCGCAGCGACAGCAGCGGCGGCAGGCCGCAAGGGAGCGGGTCGCATGGGATGTACCTCCATCAAGCCCGGCCACACCACGCGGCCGGATAGAGGCACTTTCAAGAAAGATGGGCTTCTTGCTAAGGGACGAAATGAAGGGGCTGCAAAACGTCCCCCCTTACTGCGCTGCAACTGGAGGGAGCTGCGCCAGGCTGCGATAGCCACCGCGCATCAGCGCCTCGCCACGCCGCACCAGCCGACGTACACGAGCGCGCACAGCGCTGTCCTTGTGCCAGTCGGCCACGACGGCATCCACGCCAAAAAGCCCTTCGGCCACCTCACGCAAGGACGCGCCCGCCAGGGTCGCGTCCAGCGCCTGCAAGGTATGCACTTCCCGAAGCTGGCTTAGCGAAGGCCGGGGTCGCGCAGTGGCGACAGGCGCGGCATCCGCCGCAGCGGTCAGCCTGTCCAACTCGACGGCAAGTGCGTGGTATCGAGCACACGGTACGGCGCAGGCCCGGATGGCATAGGCGTAAGCCATGCCGTCGGCCAGGCCGGGCGCGAGCACGAAGCGCAGGCAGCAGCCGGGCCAGCGCGCCATCAGCACCAGGCGCTTGCCGTCATGGATCAGGTATTTGTGGCCCGGCAGCTTCCAGAACTCAAAGCACAGGGCATCGGGCGGTGGATCGGTATCCGGGTAGAGCTGCACTACGGCATCGTGATCGGGGAACCAGGCCGGGTGCGCATCCCGCGCATCCAGAGCGGGATCTTCCAGCAGGCGCAGCCCCCAATGCCCGGCAGTATCCGGTTGGCGACGACGGCGCAACCAGTCGTGCCGATAGTCTGGATGACGGCGCAGGTACTCCCAGGCCAGCGCCGGGCCATCCAGATGTAGAACGTAGAGATAGGCCGCCGTGGCATACCACGGCTCGGCACTGCGATCAGCCATGAGGCAACCTCCCTGTGCTGGGAATACGTCGCCACGGCAAAACGGCGTGCTACGAGGCCATCGTCAAAACGTCATGGGTGAAGCGTAAACTGGCAGTGTCAAGACCGATGAACTCCGATGCGTTGCTGAAATCGTCCGAGTGCGACGGCGGCAACGCACTCCAATGGCATGCCGCGTCGTTCAGCTTGCCGCAGCCTGCGCCAGACATCATGACCGTTTCGATCAGGCACGCACCGCTTCGGTGCAACACTGCCGATTCAGACCGAACGGGTCACGGACCAGACCGAAATAGACACAGTGCGCCACCGCTTCGCGGCGGCCCTCAATCGGTGATCGAGCCGTTGTCTTCGGCCAGTTGCAGGTATTCCGACAAACGTCGTACCGGCTGGAAGTAGAGATCCCGCATCACGGGCTGCTGGCGCGGCCCGACGATGGCGGCCAAGTCGGACAGCTTCACCGTTCCCAGTGCAGGCATGCCAATCCCCAAGTCGATCAGGCCGTGGGCAGTATCGCCATCGGCTGGGTCGAGCGAAGCCAGCAGCCAAGTGGCATGCGCATCTGGCGTGAACAGGCGCACCACGGGCAGCGGATCGGTGTCCTGTCCTGCGGCGCGTGCTTGGCCGTTGGCCAGCAGGCGTGTGCACTCGTCGGCGGTGATGAGCGGAGTCATGGCCGTATGCCCACGGATGTGCGGAGCATCAGAGACGCTTTACCGCTTCCCCTCGAAAGCACAGATGAGCAAGCCGACGCATCCGCAGAAGCGTAGAAGCACGAAGACACATGCACGGAAGTCAGGAAAGACACAGATCAGGCTCTCCACTTTTGAAGAAAGCCGCCGATGCGGATTTCAGTAAAAGAACAAACAAACGAAATGAACACTATAGATTGTAGTCCTATAGGGTGCAATGAGTTGTCATTCTGGATTTTGGGGAAAGTCCAGCATGACAACGCTCAAGCCATCGCTGCCCGATGCGTTGCGAAAGATCAGGAAAGCACGTGGCCTGAGCCAAGAGGCCTTCTCGGACGTGTCCAGCCGCACCTATCTAAGTTCGCTGGAGCGCGACCTGAAAAGCCCGACGCTGAACAAGCTCGCCGAACTGTGCGAAGTAATGGAAGTTCACCCGCTCACGCTATTGACGTTGGCATATGCCGGCAATAGCACGCATAAAACTGAGGATGTTCTGGAACAGGTACGGCAGGAACTCAAAGAAATTTTCGGAGAAGGTATTGGCTGAGCATCGCGCGCCCTTCATTCCACGGATGCGGCCTAAAGGAGATTAGAACTGTGTACAACCTGCTTGTTACGGCTGCCGAAGGCGCATGGGACATTTCCGCATACGAATATGACCGGACGCGGTTTCTTGAGCACACCACAGATAGCATCAAGGCGAAATTTTCCAACCTTGATGCAAATGCTCAGGAAGAACTGAAGTCGCTCCCGACACTTTTCACGTACGAAGGAGACGATGAGGTTGTGCGGGTTGGGTATATCAGAAGAATAAAAGAGCGTGGGCGAAGCATCCTGGTCGAGTATGAATTCGATGACAGTATCCCCGCTTTCAATTTCTCCAAGCTGAAGTCATTGCTGACAAAGCTTGACATTGGAAGGTGGGAGATGTCGCGCACCCACTGGGCCGTAAAGGACGAGGATCTTTTTGAACTGCTTGCCTCGGAGGGCCTTGTGGATGAGAGCTATGTTGCTGAAGGCCGCCCGCCTGGTCGCGTTGAAGAAATGCGATTTCGGGTCGCGCTGTCCTTTCCCGGTGAGAAGCGAGATTACGTAGCTGCCGTAGCCGCAGAAGTGAAGAAACGTTTGGGGCGCGATGCCGTTTTCTATGACAAGGATTTCACTGCACAGCTAGCACGGCCCAATCTGGACACCTTGTTGCAGCGCATCTACCTCAACAACTCCGATCTGGTCGTCGTATTTCTTTGCGCAGAGTACGAGCGTAAGGAATGGTGTGGCCTAGAGTGGCGCGCCATCCGAAACATCATCAAGAACAAGAACGATCACGCAATCATGTTCATGCGCTTCGATCATGCCGATATAAGCGGCAGCTTTTCGATTGATGGTTACGTAGATTTGGACGAGTACACACCGCTGGAGGCAGCGCGGATGGTTGTCGAACGAGTTCGCTTGAATGACTTGCCCCCCGCTGGGACCTCATGTATCTGAAGTGCGCTGTCTGACAGCGAAAACTCATAAGCACGAAGCGCCCAGCCGCAATGGGCTGGGCGCGGTGGGCGGCCGTCAGGCCGCCTTGGGCTTGCTGCGCGACCAGATCAGGTCGTGCGTGCCGTCCTCGTTCTCGATCAGGCGGGCATAGACCGTCGCCGGGAACGAAGGATCGTCGAGGGATACGGACACGTAGGGCCGTCCGGCTTCGCTGGTCTTCTTCCACGCCGCGCCGATGTCGTGCCCGGCCGCCTGAAGGCGGAAGTCGGGGGCGCTTTCGTTCTCGCCCTTGGCGTTGGCAACCAGCTTGACCTTGACGTTCAGGGTCAGGGTGCGAAGCGTGCCGGTGAAGCCGTCTTTCTCTGCGGTGAAGGTGCCGATGTTTGCCATGATGAGTTTCCTTTTGTCAATGGCCATTAATTTTGACCCACTTTTGGCCAATAGAATTGACCCACTTGCTCACCGCTAACCGCCGGTTTTCTGCTTCAAACGATAGCTCTCACCTCCCAGCATAAAGATGTGTGAATGGTGGATCACGCGGTCGATGATGGGCACGGCCACGTTGTCGTCATGGAAGAACTCGCCCCAGCTGGTGAAGTCCTTGTTGGTGGTCAGGATGACCGAGCGGTACTCGTACAGGTTGTTGATTAACTGGAACAGGTTGTACCGGGCTTGGCGCGTCATCGGCAGGTAGCCCAGCTCATCGATGATCAGCACGTCGTATTTGCTCAGCTGATTAAGGCGCTTCTTCAGCTCGCCCTTCATTTCCGCCAGCTCCAGATCCTCGACCAACGCCAGAGCCGTGCGGAACAGCACCTTGTAGCCCGCCTGAACCGCCTTGTGGCCAATCCCAATGGCCAAGTGGGTCTTGCCCACACCCGGTGGTCCGATGAACACCAGGTTGTCGCGGTTGTCGATAAAGCTGAAGTCCAGCAAGGTGCTGACCTGGCGCTTGGTGATGGTGGTCTGGTGCCGGTAATCGAAGGCCTCCAGATGCTTCTCCGAGGGGAACTGCGCCTGCTTGAGGTTGCGGCTTACGCGGCTACTGGAGCGGGCGTTAAGCTCATGCTCGACCAGTGACTGGGCGAAGCTCAGGTAGGACAGTTCATTGGCTTCGGCTCTGGCCAGCAGGGTGGCCAGCTCACCCGCGGTCGCGCTGAGGCGCAGGCTTCGGTACTGCGCGATAGTGCTGTCGAGCAGGCTCATTGGGTCACCCCGTGGCCAGTCGACTGGCCAATGCGGGCATAAGCGTTCAGGTCGGCGTGACTAACCTGGCTACCGGCCTCTGGCGCATAGTCATGGTCGCCGATGATCCGGCCCCGCGCCTTGGCTTGCTGCCATGCTTCGAGGTAGCGCTTGAGCCCGGTGGCGGTCAGTTCACTGCGCTCGCACAACTCGCCGAGCAACGCCGTATCAACCGGCGCATGGGCCATGAGCAGGTCGCGTGCAGCAACCAGCTGATCCTTGTAGATACGCGGCGAAGTACGCTTGAGCAGTTGGCACAGGGTTGCCCCAAGGGCATCGGGCAGGATCGAGTCGATGCCGCGCTCCAGGTCGGTAATGCGCTGGGCATGGTCTCGGTAATGGTTGTTGTTCTTGATCATCCGGCCCTTGGCCTTGCACAGGTCATGGGTGGCTATGAGTTCACCGCTCTCCAGGTCATGGATCAGCAACTGGTTGTCCTGTGCGCTGACACCGACACGGGCTTGCTGCCAGGCCATGGGTACCGAGTACTTGTTGGCCTGCCATGAGATCAAGCCGGTCTTGTCGACCTTGCGGGTCTCCCTTGTCGGCGCCACGTGCAGCAGGTTCTGCGGGACGAGATAGGGCTTGAGCTGACTACGCTCCAGTGCCTCGAAATGCGCTCTTGGATGCTGCCCCGTCGTGCCGTGCACGCGTGCGTTGGCGACAGTCTCGAGCCAATCATTCAGGTGCTGTCGGACGGCGGCCTCGTCCTGGAAGTGCTCGCCGTAGAAGCAGTCACGCTTGACGTACTTGACCCCGGCCTCCACCTTGCCCTTGCTCTCCGGGTCATAGCCCTCGCAGGCATGGATGCGGTACCCGACGGTAGTCGCATACTGGTGGAAGCGCTGGTTCAGCGTCAGCTCACGGTACTGCTCGTTGATCACCACCATCTTGGTCTGATCGTAGATGCACTCCTCGGTGACGCCGCCGAAGTAGCGGAAGGCCTCGTCGTGCATCTGGATAAACCGTTCGGTATCCAGCGGCCGGAAGTTCAGACCGACATACATCAGCCGTGAACAGGACAGCACAAACACCACAAAATGAACGACACGCTCCAGGCCGCCAATCATGACGCCTCGCAGCTCACCGGGGTCGACCTGACACTGCACGCCAGGCACTGACTCAACGACCGGCTCGTAATAGCGCAACTGGCCACTGGCAACCTGCTGCTTGAGCGCTTGCACATAGCGGCGAATGCTCCGGTCTGACACCGCCAGCTCGGTGGTGCGCTCCCTCAGGCGACGGGCCAGCTTGACTGCGCTCAGGGCTGGAAACTGACCCAACTGATTAATCAGATAATCGCGGTGCTCGTCGAGCACCTTGGTGCGTGAAGGGTCAGCAATGGTAGCGCTGATCTGCATCTCATCCAGGTGGAGATACTTGCGTACGGTGTTCCGGGAAATCCCCAGCTCACGACTGATGGCACGGACCGACAGGCCTCGGCCCTGGTCATACAACCCCTTGATCTTGTGAATCACAACCCACTCCTTCAATGATCTGTCCCCGGCCTGTGCATAAGGCGGGTGACGCTACATGGTCGGTGGCCAATGCCACTATGGGTGGGTCAAAATTGTTGGCCAGAGGTGGGTCAGTTTAATTGGCCATTAACACCTTTCCGTTGAACAGGGTTCGCGCCCATCGCGTCCTGTTGTGATCCGATCGGCGGAGGACGGGCTGGCTGCACCGCTTGCGGGCGCAACGCAGTGGAGCGCCTGGAATCGAAAAGAATTTGTCCCGCGAGGAATGCGCGTAGCGCAGGGGAAATTGTTTTCGCTGGAAGGTTGTAGCCATAGAAGCCCGGCCACCGCCAGGATTCACAAACAGACAGGACGCCTTGGGCCGACCCGCTCCGAAAGGAAACATGGCCGACTCGGCTCCCCGCGTGACGGCTTCACCGGCTTGCGCCCTGACACGGGCAAGGACAACGCCAGCGACAAGGTGAAAGCGCCCTGACGTAGCAGGCGGCCTCTTGCTTGAGGCGTGGCGTGGAAGCTCCATTGCTAGGCCGGGTGGCGTGTCGGTGAACTGTCCTTCGTGACGTACAGGTGACGAACCGCCAGCGTCGTGGACGGCACGCTTTCGTGCAACCTGCGGCAGCAAGCCGGGGCGTAGGCCCACAAGCCCCGCTCATTGCGGCGGGGCGCATTCGGAATGTCGTCGGCGCTGTGCGCCGACGCACTTATGGGCTTCGAGGGTTTCCCGCGCACAAGGCTACTTGTGCGCCGCCCCTGCGCGGCCTGCCCGAAGGCGGCGCAGGGGCGCTCTGGCTTTGAGCCTTGAACACCGGACGCGGCCACCGCCGCGCCCGGATTTTTGGCATTCCCCGCGCCCAAGACGGAACGGCTTGGGCGCGGGGCTGCTCCCTATTCTTTGGTTTCGATGATCCACCACACGGCACGCGGCAAGGCGCGGCCCGTAATGGGATGCAGGTCGGTCAGGTCGGCGCGGGCTGTCCAGCCGCGAGGCGGGCGGTAGCCGCGCCCGTCGCCAGCACCATGCCAGCGACGGGCGCGTACCGTGCCGGGGGCGTAGGTCGCGGCCATGCGGGGGCGGTTCGTGGTGTCGTGGCTCATGGGGAATCCTCGGCATGAAGCGCCCCGGCCGGAACCGGGGCGCTATCTGTGGTGCAAGGTCACGCGGCCAGTGCCTCGGCCTGCGGCTGCTCATCCGCCACGGCGGCGACTTCCTCCGGCGCTTCGGCTTCCTCGTCCGTCACCACCTCCTGCGCGGTCTGCTGCGTGGCTTCAGCGGCGAAGATGGCGGGCATCCAGCCGGTGCCATCGGCCAGCCGCTCGACTTCGCTGGCAATGTCGCCTTTCTTCAGCTTCGCCAGCCGGGTGACGTGCGCGGGGGCGAACTCGCCCACGGCTTCCAGGATCACGGCCTTGGAAACGTGCTTGAAATACCCCTCTGCGGTCGGCTTCCACCATGCCGCCATGTCCAGCCCCACGGCCTGCGCCAGTTCCCCGCCCGGTTGCTGCGTCGTGGCGCGGGGTGTCACCACGTCCACGGTGGAAGCCACGCACACGGCCAGCAGCCGCACCAGTTCATCCTGCGACTTCGCCAGCAACGCGGCGAACAGTTCGGCGCTGTCCTCCGGCAAGGCTTCGCCCGCGACTTCCTGCAAGGTGCGCAGCGCCACGGCGGCAGGCGATTCCGACACGTCCGGGGCAAGGCTTTCCAGCCGGTCTTGCACTTTCAGGCTCACGCCGAGCGGCAAGTCGTGACGGTGGTAGCTGTCTTGCAACACGGTTTGCACCATGCCATGCACTAGCGCGGCCAGCGCCACCCGCGGATGCCGGGCAACTTCGATTTGCAGCGTGGCGGTGCGGTGGGCGCTCAATCGCTGCGCCAGCCGGTCGGACATGGCGGCGTTCTTGGGCGGGTCGTCGTCCTCGCCTTCGTCGTCGTTGTCGGCTTCGCCTTCGCTGCCGAAACCCTGCCGCAGTCGTTCCAGCGTGCGCAGCGCCTTGGCCTCGGCTTCGCGCAGCAGCCCGCGATGAATCACGGCCTGCCCGTCGCGGTCGATGGTGACGATGGCACCGGCTGCCGCCTTCACGTTGGCCGCGTAGTCCAGCAAGCCATCTTCCAGCGCCTGCAACTGCTCGCCCAGGCGTTCGCCTTCTTCCTGCAAGGCATCGGCCTTTTCTTCGTCCTCGTCGTCCAGCGCAGCATCCACGGCTTCGGCCAGTTCGTGCATCTTGGTTTGCAACTTCTCGATGCGCTGCGCGTCGCGCTTGTTCGGGCTGCGGCGTTCCCTCGGCGCACGCTGGAAGGTGTGCAGGTCGGCATGGGTCATGCCCGGCGTGGCATCCACCCACGCCCAACCCTCGGCCTGCAACTCGGCGGCGATGCCTGCCAGCTTGTCTTGCGCCAGCCGTTCCAGCAGCGCGGCATCAGTCAGATACACGCCCTTGTCGCCTTCCGCGAACAGGTCGCGGCGGATGCCGCCGCCTGCTTGCTCGTAGCCGTCCAGCCCGACGAAGCGCACCAGCGGATGCCGGTATGCGTCGATTTCGCGCTCGGTGAGGCGTTCGCGCAGGTTGTGCGGGTTGCGCTGCCACGTCGGAGCGTCGTAGAAGGCGCTTTCCTGCGCGGCGTGGTCGTCGGTGATGGCAAGGGCCATCAACTGATCGAGCGTGACGGCTTCGGCGCGGTAGTCGGCCAGCAGCCGGGGCGAGACGTTCGCCAGCTTCAAGCGGCGCTGCACCACCAGCGGGGACACGCTGAAATCGGCGGCTATGTCCTCGATGGGTCGGCCTTCGGCCACCAGCGCGGCGAATGCCTCGAACTGGTCGGCGGGGTGCATGGCTTCGCGCTGCACGTTCTCGGTGAGGCTGGCCGTGCGGGCGGTGCCATCGGCCACCAGCAGGCAAGGCACGTCCCATTCCTTGCTGATGCGGTGTTTCTTCGCCAGCAGCTTCAAGGCTGCAAGGCGACGGCCACCGGCCACAACTTCGTAATGCTCGCCATCGGCGGCGGCAATGACGATCAAGTTTTGCAGCAGGCCCACACGCTGGATGCTGGCGGCGAGTTCGGGAATGGACATGCGCGGGGTCTTGCGCACGTTGCGCCCGGTCGGGCGCGACACCAGCCGCGACAGTGAAACAAGAATCAGGTTCTTGGTCGAGTCGGCTGCTTCCAGCGGGATAGCGGCGGCGGTATTGACGGCGCGGGCTTCGGTTTGGGTAATGGCGTTCATGGTGATAACTCCTATCGGTTCAGGGATGCAGCAGCGAGGAAAGCGGCAAGGGCTGCTGCCTGCCCCTGCCGCGTGGGGAATCAGGCTTTCAACTGGCGCAGGCCATCGGCCAGCATCCAGAGGGCGCGATTGAGGCGCACATCGGAATCAATGCCCTGCACCGGGCGGGTTTGCTGGCGGCGACCGTTGGCGCTGCGCCCATGCAATCCGCCTTTGGTCAGGTTTTCTTGGGTGCGGTTGAACACGCTCCACAAGTCCGGGCGGTGGTCGTCGAAGCGGCGCGGCATCAGGATTTGCGATTCGGTGATCGGCGCGGGCTTGTTGTCGGTGGGGTCGTACTTGAGGGCCAGCGCGGAACGGGCGAACACTTCGGCTTCGCCTTCGTCCAGCGTGATAGCGCGCATGGCATCGCGGGAATCCTTCACCCGGTCGAAGCCGCGCAAGACTTCGTAAGCGCCTTCGATGACATGCCCGGAAACATCGCCTTTGTGGGGCACGCGCACATCGGCCACGGTGTCGCCGCACACCAGCCCATTGCTGCACACGAACCGGAACATGCCGGCCAACATCTGATAGCTGCTCGTCCCGTCATGGGAGTTCAGCAGCACGATTTCGTTAGCCTCCGCGCCGTTGATCTGGCTGGCGTGGCGCAGGCGCAGCATGTGTTTGGTGTGTTCGCGCTTGCCTTCGTCGCGCACGCGGGTTTGCGTCACCATGAAGGGCTGGAATCCTTCCTTGCGCAGTTCCGCCAGCACGGCGGCGGTGGGGATATAGGCGTACCGCTGCGAACGGCTCTCATGCGGCGCGTCCGCAAAGATAGACGGGGCCACGCGGTGAATCTGGTCATCGGTCAGCGGGTAATCGCTGCGCAGCGAGGGGGAACGGGAAGCGAAACGGGATGCGAGTTGCATGATCTTTCTCCTGACGAAAAGGGTTTGCTGTTCACACCGCACACCGGATTCCTAGATTCGGAAGCCCAGCTCTTGGCTGTTCTGTGCGGTTGGCACGAGGAACCCGGTTGGCCCTGTTGCCACCGTCTTTCCTGAGTTCATCGCCCGCGGCCAAAGGAGCGCGCGGACGGGGGCCGTCAAGGAGACAAGCGCAGGGTTGGTGCGGCCCGCAGGCGCAGCCGAGGACACGGCCCTGCGCGCCTTGACGACACACGGGAGCGCGCTACGGTCGCGGACAAGGTGATGAAGTCAGGGGAGACGGCTGGGCATGGCAACGGCCGCCCTTGTGTGCCAAACCGCACGCAAGCGAAGCGCGCAGGCCCGAAGCTGGAAGCCGGGCCGTAGGCGTCAGCGGTGCGGAAGGCTGGCAAAGCCACTCCCGCCAGGGATGAGCGACTAGCGAACCTGGAGCAGCGCGATCCGCGAAGCGGAGACGCAAGAGGACTCTTCGTTTACCATTTGTTTCGCAAGCAAATGATGGAAAAGCAAAAACACGGAGATCTAGAAATGATTGTCTGCATCAACCGCCTCAAGCAGTTCGGCATCTTCAGCGACTTTAATGGAACGAAGATCCAAAAGTTTGGCCGGTACAACTTGGTCTATGGTTGGAATGGAACAGGCAAGTCAACGTTATCAAATCTATTCTCTTGCTTTGAGCTTCGCTCGATGGTTCCCCGCTTCAGCACGGGCCAATTTTCAGTAGTTCTGGAGGATGGCTCAACGATCACAGAATCCACACTCCACTCATCCCAATTGAATATTCATGTTTTCAATCAGCGCTTCGTGCATGAGAACATTGATTGGGACAAATCCGTAAAGAGCATACTTCTTATTGCGAAAGAGAAGATTGATGACTTGCAGAAGCTGGAGAAGCTGAAGAGCGAGCTTCAGTCGAAAAAGAAGGCTCACGACGACAAGCAAAGCGATATCAAGAAGCAGCGTGAGGCATTAGAGAAATTCCTGACCAATGCTGCCAAGAAAATGAAGCTTGGACTTCAGGCGATTGATACGAGCGACAGTTATTACTTGAATTACGACCGCCGCAAGCTCTCTAACTTCATACAGAATAATGGCGAGGCAATTATCAAGGCGGAGTCGGTGCTTCCAGATGAGAGGGTTATCGACCTTACGAATGCCGCCAAGCCAGATCAGCTTCCAAGCATTGCTTTCGCCTCAACGGCCATTGAGCCGGACTACTTTAAGAAGGCGGCGGGCCGCATCAGAGATTTGATTGGGACTACTGCGGTCAATCAAGCTATCCAGCGGCTGACTGATAACCCGGACATCCGTGAATGGGTTCAAACAGGCTTGGAAATCCATAAAAACCACGACTCGCAATCCTGCGAGTTCTGCGGCTCTCCGTTCGCCCAGCTTCGTGCCGAGGCACTTGCTGCCCACTTCAGCAAAGAGTTCACAGAGTTTCAGAGCCGACTTCAGAACGCGGCGACTTGGATTGAGTCTCAAGGCGCCCCAGCCAATCAGTTGCCCGCAGCGACCGAGTTTTATAAAGAACTATCGGCCGAGGCAGAGAAGCTTCAAAAGGACTACGCGACTGCTGCTGAGAAGATCGACCAGCAAATGGACGCATGGCGGGAAGCCCTGAAGGCCAAGATCACAGACCCTGCGAAGACAGACATTCAGATCTCGGATGTGGTTGAAGGCGATGTCACCAATTTCAATGACATCCTGAAGTCGATTGTTGCTCTTGTCGGAAAGCACAACAATAAGACTTCAAACTTCAAATCTGAGACATCAAAAAGCAAGGTGGCGCTGGAGCTTCACTTTGCTGCCGCTGAGGTGCAAGAATTTGACTATGCTGGAAGTGAGAAGAAATGCAATGACCTTGAGTCAGAAGCAAAGAACGACCACAAGGAGATTGAAAAGATTAGTCAAGAGGTCGGAGCCATAGAGGCGCTGCTCTCGAATGAAACGGTCGGAGCGAAGGAGTTCAATGACATCTTGCATCGCTTCATTGGCCGCTCTGAACTTTGCCTGAGCTTCAATCAAAAGAAGAAGGGTTATGAGATCATCAGAAACGGGGTTGGTGAGCATGACGGGAATTTGAGCGAAGGTGAGAAGACTGCGATTGCATTTGTCTACTTCATCACGAAGCTCAAGGAAAACGGAAATAACATCAAGGACACGATCGTCGTCGTTGATGACCCGGTCTCAAGCTTTGATTCAAATCACTTGTTTCATGCTTATTCATTCTTGAGAACGCAATGCACTGAAGCCAAGCAGCTTTTTGTGCTGACTCACAACTTCACCTACTTCAAGCTGGTGAGAGACTGGTTCACTGGCACAAATAGGAATCGAGTCAAGAAAGGCAACGCCGAGAATTGCTTCTTTTATCGCCTGGATGCGCCACCTGGCTCCCCTCGTCACTCCCTGCTTGTCGATGCCGATGACTCTCTTAAGAACTACGGTTCCGAGTACCACTATATCTTCAAGAAGCTCTATGAATACAGGGCGCACACGACACTCAATCGAGATGAGGCGTTCTTGACCGCCAACCTCGCCCGAAAGCTCGTTGAATCGTTCTTCACCTTTAAATATCCAAGGCGGCGAAGCGACATTAGTCAATTGATGGAGGCTGGACTAAAAGATTGCACTATCACGACACCGGAGCTTAAAGAAAAAATCTACCGTTTTATCAATAAGTATTCACATAGCGACGTTATTGAGATAACAGAGGAATCCGCAGAAAACTTGGCTGGCGAAAGCCATAGCGTCATCGGGCACATCTTTCAGTGGTTGGAAGAAGTGGACAAGAAACATTACGACGAGATGGTTCAGGTTGCGACCGCCTAAGCATCAGGCCCGAGAGGCCGGAGCTGCGCCACCAGGCGCAGCAAAAAGGGGGCCGAAGCCCCTTTGGTTAGATCAGCCCACGCTCGGCAAACGATGCCGTTGCGGCACCGGCGACGATGACGTGATCGAGCACCCGCACGTCCACCAGCCCCAGCGCCTCCCTGAGCCGCAGGGTCAGCGCCCGGTCGGCCGCGCTCGGCTCGGGGTTCCCGCTCGGATGGTTGTGCGAAACGATGACCGCCGCCGCATTCAACCGCAGCGCCTCCTTGACCACTTCGCGCGGATACACCGAAGCACCGTCGATGGTGCCGCGAAACATCTCCCGGTATTCGATCAGCCGATGGCGCGAGTCCATGAACAGCACCGCGAACACCTCATGCTCGAAGCCGGCCAGCTTGGCGCGGAGGTACTCCTTGACCGCCGCCGGCGAAGTGAACTCGGCCCCGCGCTGCATCTTCTGGTCGATGACCTGCCGCGCAGCTTCCAGAATCTCGTCGGCCGATGCCGGCAGATAGCGCCCTTGCGTGTCGCGCACCAGCAGCGGGGAATCGAAGGAAGGAAAGGACAGTTGCGACATGATCGTGCTCCGGTTGCTCGGGCGGAATTGCCCGGAACCGTGGAGAGCACGGCGCAGCGCAAGCAGTCAGGGGTCAAGGACGGCCACAGGCCGCAAGCGTGCAAGCACGCGAAGCCCTTGACGGCGAGAACGCCGTGGTACGGTGAAGGGAACAGCAAGACCGCCTACACCCCGCCCAATGCACATACCCGCCTTTGGCAAGCGGAGCGCGCAGGCCCACATGGGCCGAAGGCGTCAAGGGATCAAAGCCGGATAGCCACGATTCGGCATAAGGCGCGGGGTGCAGCCCGCGAGACCTACGGGGGCACGCCGGGACGCACGAATGCTGCTTGGCCGACTCGGTGTCCTGTCTGCGCTGCTCAATCTGTAAGTGGGCCCGCCCGAAAGGGCCGTAAGCGTCGGCGATATAAACCGGTATGGGCGTGACGCTTGGAAGTACGTCAGCTAAAATGTAACTATCGCACAGCACTTCAAGACCAAAGTGGTGTAAGTCCCAACGAAGACGCAAATAGATTGCTTCCAATATAGGAGTTGCGAGAAAACAATGCACCCATTCCAAGAGAATATACAAACTTGGATTTCTCGGCGTCTTGCTAGCCGCTCATCCAGTCAATGCCTTGATATTCCGTTTGTGTTATCCAGTGATATAGGACTGGTTCGAAAGGAGAATCAGGATCGTGCGGCCGCTCTCTACACTGGAAAGAAGTCAATAAATCCGCTGTTTGCAATAGCGGTTGCTGATGGCATGGGAGGCATGCGCGATGGCGGGAAATGTTCTTCATTGGCAATATCGAGCTTCTTCTACTCTTTGATACAGCACCGTAATTTAGGTATCAAGGAAAGAGCTTACGAAGCTGTAAAAGCATCAAACAATCAAGTATTCGAGATATATCGAGGCGATGGCGGTTCTACGCTAACTGCAGTTTTGCTGGATTCTCAAGGCGCCAAGATAATTGTTCATCTTGGTGATACGCGTGTCTACACTTTCGGGGCTGGGAAAAAGGTTGAGCGACATACAACTGACGACTCTCTCGTAGAGGCTGTTGGTGGAAGCGGCCGAGAATTGCTCCAATTTATTGGAATGGGCGATTCGATTCAGCCCAAGATATCTGAATTTTCTTGTCAGGAAGGTTTTTGCGCCATTACCACTGATGGCATTCACGGCATAGAAGAAAAAACCCTCAGCAGGATTTTGGAAAATTCGTCAAGTCTTAACGAAGCTTCCGAGCGTCTGAATTCTGTCGCGATGTGGTGCGGAGGCAATGACAACTCAACATCCGCCATATTTGACATCGCCGAAATGCTTCCATCGCTTGCACAATATCAAGGCAGCGGAATCCGTTTGTGGGATGCAGGCGGGGATCTAACTACCCTTTGGCTGCGCGAGGAAGAGCCGGCGTTTAATGCAAAACACGCTCAAGCCCCAAATGAGATGAATGACGCAGTGAATAATTATTCATCCCAGCTCATACCCAGCAAGCCACCTAAGATTGAGCGAGCATCGAAGAAGTCGAAGCCACCCGTTCGAAAATCTCGAAAAAAGAAAACCGAGAATTACCCGGAAGAGGTTCAACTGGATATAGAGATTGGCAATTCTGCCGAACAGGGAGACGTCGGTGCTGATAGCAAATAGATATAAAACTCTCGATAACTCCGACAGGGGCGGAATGGGAGAGGTAATTTTTTGCGAAGATCTTCATTTGCAACGCCAGGTTGTATTGAAGCATCTACAAGCTGGGGTTGAAGCTCGTAGATTGCTTGATGAGCAAAAGGCATTGTCAAAGGTTAGATCAAAGCACGTCGTTCAACTTTATGACATCGTGAACATTCAAGGAGGAGGCGTGCAACAGCCCGCTATTGTCCTTGAATATATTGATGGAGAGATACTTCAGGTTGGGTCTTTTTCTGTCAATCAAGACTACCTTAACGTGATATGGCAGATTTCGTGCGGACTCGCGGATATTCATTCTCACGGAATCATCCATCGGGACATTAAGCCTGGAAATATAAAAATAGATAGCGAGGGTGTGGTCAAGATTATTGATTTCGGATTGTCGAGAAGTAATTCTAATGCTGAGACAAGGAGCATAATAGGGACTCCTATATTCATGGCGCCAGAACTATGGGGTGACCACACAATTGCTTTTGACTCATCTATTGATGTCTATGCGTTTGGTGTGACATGCCTAGCCTTGCTCACCGATACGCCTCCTCTTAGTCTGCGCAGTAGGCCTCCAAGTCAGCCAACGCTAGCGGATTTTTCAGCTCTCCTCCCTGGGGTGCCAAGTGAAATTACAAATACCTTGTTTCAATGCCTTGCGGCAGACAGGAGAGACAGGCCGTCTATGCAAGTCATCAAGAACTTGTTGGAAAAACATCTTCTGAAGGATAAGCATCGCGCCACCGTCGTTTTAAATGGAGTGGCGAACACTCTAGATCATAAAAATAGAAGAATATCGCTAAATGCAACTGTCGGGAGCCTCACGATTGAATATGATGGCTTGGTGTTTTGCGTTACACAAGTCACAGGGGCTGTTTATATAAACAACACGTCCGTTAATGTTGGGGCGATAGTGCCAGGTTGTTGTGTTCTAACCTTCGGCAATGGCGGTGGCAGAAAGTTCGTGACCTTTGACGTCTCAAATCCGGAGGTAATGCCATGAATCCAAATGATGTTGTCTCCGGTCGCTATCGTATAGAGCGCCACATCGGTCGAGGCGGTATGCAAGATGTCTATTTGGCACATGACATTTTGCTGGAGTCTAATGTTGCACTAAAAACGCCTCAGCCCGGGCAGCCTGATAAGAGATTCAAAAGCAGCGCAAAAATAGCTGCGAGAGTTAATCATCATAATGTTGCAAAGACCTTAGATTATATTGAGGAGAATGACCGACTCTTTCTTATCGAAGAGCTGGTTGATGGTGATAATCTTGAAAATAAGCTAAAGATTTTTGGAGCCATTGATCCTCACCTCGCTGCTCGTATATTTTTGCATGTATCCAAAGGCGTTGCCGCCTCACATCATGCGGGAGTTGTTCATCGTGACTTAAAACCAAGCAACATCATTGTTGAACATGGCGTTAATTTGCACGAGCTAAAAATCACTGATTTCGGCATCGCTACGCTAACAGAAGAGGTCTTTGACGAAGCTGCGCGAGAAGGCGATATAACCAGATCGACATCTGGAACAATCCGCGGTGCTCTGCCTTATATGGCACCAGAAATGATGTTCAGGCAACCGGGTGAACATCCTGGTGCCTCAGTCGACATTTGGTCGCTTGGTGCCATGATGTTCCAAATAATGACCGGAAAAGTTCCTTTCGGCGTGTATCTTCAGGCTGCTGTCAATGTGCAAAATAAGAATAGAGAGCCTTGGCCAGATTTCATGACGTCAAACCCGCAATATAAGATCCTTTCGCAACAGTTGCAGTCCCTCGTGGAAGACTGCCTTCAATACAATATTGCGGATCGCCCCACCGCCGATGATGTGGTTGCGAGAATCTCTAATCTTTGCTTTATCGGCGTTGACAGAAAGATTGGAAGCGTGACAAACCTAATTCAAAACGGATACAGTGGATTCATAGATGGCGACGACGGTGTAACGACCTTTTTTAGTCGAGAAAGCGTTTATGGGTCAAAGTCATCAGCCACACCTGGAAAGAGAGTGTGCTACTCGAATTTTCCGGGATCGCCGCGTGACCGAGGTCATCCGATCATTGTGATCGAATGATTTTTAGTAATTTAAGGAGGGCTCCACCGCCCCTCCTTTTCATATTGTTTTCAGCTAACGCTAGGGTAGCGATAGATTGTCCAGCCCTGAGTAGACCATCGCGCTTTACCACCAGCAGCGTTCCCTTGAGCCGCTGTATCAGTAGATGATTGGCCTGCGAAGGATCAGAATTCTTACTAATATGGTAGCGCGAGAGTGGAGGCGAGATGCGAGCAGATAGCTGGAGCGGCACGTTGAGAAACCAGTCTGTTTGATACAAGGCTAATCGTTCCCCGCTTCTCGCTGTTCCATCTGTAACTTTGCCCGCTGAGTTGCCCGTTGTAGTTGCTCAACCAACACGCCCCTCGGCGGCAAGGCTGTCAGGTACTCGGCAACGTGGATGCCCGACTTGTCCAGTTCCAGCAATTCGATCTGCTCGCGTTTCTTGCCGGTGCAAAGGATGATCCCCAACGGTGAGGCTTCTTCCGGCTCGCGCTCGTGCTTGTCCAGCCAGCGCAGGTAAAGCTCCATCTGCCCCTTGTGGGCCGCCTTGAACTCGCCGATCTTCAACTCCACCGCCACCAGCCGCCGCAGCTTGCGGTTGTAGAACAGCAGGTCAAGGTGGAAATCCTCGTCGTCAATCTGAATGCGTTTCTGCCGCGCGACGAAGCAAAAGCCCGCGCCCAGCTCCAGCAGGAAGGCTTCCATTTCGCGGATGATGGCCGCCTCCAGGTCGCTTTCCTGCCAGCTATCCCGCAAGCCCAGGAAGTCGAGGATGTACGGGTCGCGCATGACCAGCGCCGGTGTCATGCGCTGCGCGTCGCGCAGGGTCGCCAGCTCCTGCGCGATGGTTTCTTCCGGCTTTTGGGACAGCGCAGTGCGCTCATACAGCATCGAGTCGATGCGCTCGCGCATCGTCCGCACGCTCCAGCGTTCGGTACCTGCCATCTGCGCGTAGTAGTCCCGCTGGAGCGGTTCCTTGAGTGCCAGCAGCAGGACGAAATGTGACCAGCTCAATTGTCGCGACAGTGTCGCGACAATTGGTTCCTCGGGGAACGTGGCGGCGAATTTGACCATCCGGCGCAGGTTCTTCTCCCCAAAGCCCCGCCCATAGTCGCGCGCAAGCTGCTCGGCCAGGGTCGGCAGGATTTCCTCGCCGTACCCGGCCCGCTGCCCGGCCAGCACCTCCGTATGGATGCGCTGGCCGATCTGCCAGAACAGCAGGGTCAGCTCGGCATTGACCGTCGAGGCGACGCGCTGGCGCGATGCCTCGATCAGTGCCCGAATGTCGCCCAGCAGCGCCATCGACCCTGCGGGTGACGCAATGGATGCCTTGCGCCTGGTCATGTCGTCGCCTCCGCAGCAAGGGGACGTTTGGTGCCGGTGATCGTCTTGCGCCGGCTTGCCACCAGTTCGGCCGCTTCCCGCACCGGCTTATCCTCGGTGTGGACGTAGCGCATGAACATCGCCACGGTCTTGTGTGCCGTCAGCACCATGCCAACCTTGACCGGGATGCCGGAATTGGCAATGTCGGTCGCCGAGCGGTGGCGGATGCCGTGCGTGCCGACGTGCGGCACGTTAGCCGCTTTGAGCGCCCGGCTCCAGCCGCCGTAGTGCTCGCCATAGGTCAGGTGCTTGGCCGGGTCTTTGGGCGACGGCAGGACATAGGGGCAGCCCTGCCGGCGCGGCGCGGTTGAAAGCAGCCGGTGGGCTTCTTCGCTCAAGGGCTTGGACATGCCGCCGGTCTTGCTGTCCGGCCACACCACGCGCCGGTTCTCCAAGTCGATCCAATCCCATTCGAGCGCGCAGATTTCGGAGCGGCGGCCGGCGAACTCGAATTGCAGCCGGATCGCCAGAGGAATGACGTAGTTCTCCAGCCCTTCGGCCTCCAAGTGCTCCAGGTGGCGGAAGATTCGCGTCATTTCCTCGTCATTGATGAGGCGAGTGGCCTTGCCTGCGGGGAACATGGGGACATGCCGGCAGGGATTGGTGCCGTCCGGGCGGAAGCCCCAAACTTCGGCCATGTTGAACATCTTGCGCAGCACGCCGAAGGTGTGATTCGCATCGGCCGGCTTGTAGGCCAGCTTCTCCATCAGCCCAGCAATGTCGGGGCGCTTCACATCCTGAACCTTCTTGCGGCCCAACAGCGGGACGATGTTGCGGTCGATGACGGCCTGATAGCCTTCCTGCGTGCTCGGCTTGTTGCGCTTCTTGGAGTAGTCCTCCATGAACTTCTCGCACAACTCGGCCATCGTGGGCGCTTTGCGCGCCTCGGCCTTGGCCCCGCCGGGGTCGCCGCCCCGGCGAACCTCGGCCAGCCAGTCCTGCGCCATCACGCGGGCCTGCTCCACGGTCAGTTCGCCGAACAAGCCTAGGGCGGGCTTGCGGCGCTCCCCGGTGTTCGTCCGGTACTGGAGCATGAACACCTTGCGGCCCGCCGGAGTGATCTTGCATAGGAAGCCGGGTACCACGGTATCCCGCAGTTCGACGGCCTGCGCCTGGGGTTGCGCCGCATCCACGGCGGTTTTGGTGAGCTTGATCTTAGCCATGATGACTCCTCGGAAAGACCCGTTTCCAAGAGCCACATGGGGGCCAAGCGGGCGGAAGCCGGGTCGGGTTTCAGAAAGCACCGGCATATGATGGACACAGCTAAGTTATTGATAAACCTGCTGTATCGGGTCTGAGCGCAGTCCAGCGAATTTCGGTGCTGGAGTCATCGTGAAATAAAAAAAGGGCCATCCCCTGCCAAGGAAAATGGCCCCTAAGCACTTGCCTGAAGAAGGTATCGCCGGTCAGCGCGCGGTGATCACCGCCAGCTTGCTGATCCCGGCACGCTCGATCGCCGCCATCGCCCGGGCGACCTCGCCGTAGTTCACACCATCGTCGGCCTGCAACTGCACACGCAGCTCGGCGTCCTTGTCCTTGGCAGCCTTGAGGTTGGTCTCCAGCAGGTCGGGCTGGATCTCGTCCTTGTTGATGAACAGCTTGCCGCTGCCGTCGATGCTCACTACCAGCGGGTCCTTCTGCTCCACCGGTGCCACGGCCTCGGTCTTGGGCAGGTTGATAGGGATGGCGTTGGTCAGCAACGGCGCGGTGACGATGAACACCACCAACAGCACCAGCATGACGTCCACCAACGGCGTGACGTTGATTTCACTCAACACTTCATCGCTGTCCTGGGTCGAGAAGGCCATGTCAGGACGCCTCCTTCACAGGTTGGGTGAAGCCGGTGTGCTGGCGCTGCACCGCCGGATGCACCAGCACGCGGAAGGCACTCTTCTGCGCCAGGCTGTAGAAGTCGTGGGCGAAGTCGTCGAGGTCGGCGGCGGTCAGCTTGAGGCGACGGAGGAAGTAGTTGTAGACCAGCACCGCCGGCACCGCGACGGCGATACCCACGCCGGTGGCCACCAGTGCGGCACCGATCGGCCCCGCCACGGTCTCCAAACTCGCCGAGCCCGCCGCGCTGATGCCCTTGAGCGCTTCCATGATGCCCCACACCGTGCCGAACAGGCCGATGAAGGGTGAAGTGCTGCCGATACTGGCCACCACCGCCAGGCCGGTTTCCAGCGAACGACGCTCGCGAACGATCTGCTGGCGCAGGGCGCGCTCCAGGCGGTCCTGGTGGTTGATGGCCTGGCTCAAATCGTTAGCGTGACCAGGCTCGCCAACCGCGATCGCCGCGAATCCCGCCTGGGCGACACGGGCAGCCGGGCCTGGCAGATCGTGGGCCGGCTCCGCGGCAGAGTCGAGGCTGGACGCGGCCCAGAACTGCTGGTGGAAGCGCTTGTCCTGGTTCTTCAGGCGCACGAACTGCACGACCTTGACCAGGGCCAACGCCCAGGTGGCGACGGAGAAGCCGACCAGCAGCCAGATGACCGCGCCTTCAACGGATTCGAGGGGAGATGCCAACAAGCTCATGATGAAGTCCTTCCTGTGTGCGCTCGCAAGTTAACGAAGCTTGAAATCGATCGGTACGCTGACCCAACCCACCTGGGCCACCTCGCCCTGCTTGGCCGGGACGAAGCTCCAGCGTTTCACCGCGGCTAGCGCGGCGGCGTCCAGAGCGTCGCGACCACTGCTTTTCTGGATCTGGATCTGCCCTGGCTTGCCACTGGGCAGCACCTCGACGCGCAGCAGCACGGTGCCCTCCCAGCCACGGCGCTGGGCCATCTGCGGATATTCCGGCGCCGGGTTCTTGAGGTAGGCGGCGTTGGCCGAGGCTGGCGTCACCGGGGCCGGGGCGGGTGGCGCAGGCGGAGCCGGCGCGGCCACGGGCGTCGGCGTGGGTGGCGGCGCCTCGACCGGTTTCGGTTTCGGCTGCGGTTTTGGCTGTGGCTTGGCCACAGGTTTGGGCAAGACTTTCGGCTTGGGCTTTGGCTTGGCAGCCAACTCGTCGATCACCGGCGGTGGCGGTTCGACCACAGGCGCTGCCGGGGCTGGCGGCGGCAGCTCGACGACCGGCGGCGCGGGCGCGGCGAACTCGATGGTCATGGGCGGAATCTGCGGCGGAACGATGGGCAACGCCGGGGTCGGTGCCTGGTTGATCCAGTAGGCGACGGCACCGTGCAGGGCCAGCACCAGCAGCACCAACGCCAGCTTGTCGCGTCGTTTGAGGCCGCTCAGTGGCGTGCGTTGCAGGCGTAACTGGCCAAGCGGCAGGCGTAGCGTGCGTCCGAGCTCGACCAGGTCGCCCGATGCCGGGTGCCAAGGCTGCTCAAAGGCCCTGACGGCCGACTGGACATTACCCATTGCTAGAAACTCCTGGGGTGTTGATTCAGGTGTGTGGCTGAATCATCGACGGCAGGGGCTTAGGCCATGAAGGAATGTTTAAATTTATTGTTATAGCTTTTTTTGCTATCGATTTTGTCCGGTCCGCTGCAAGCCTTGGCACCAGCGACCTCTAGCCGGGTCGGGTGTTCGACATGCCTGGAAGGCATGAAAAAAATGCTCGAATGGCATGTGGGCAACTGCCCCGCGATTGCGTCCGCCAGGTAACAAAAAACCCGGGACCAGGCCCGGGTTCTTCATTCACATCCAGTAGTTCAGATATCCGCCACCTTCTGCCACACCTTCGGCCGGAAGAACAACGTCTCCCCCCGCGCCAACCCGGTCAGGCTGTCATGATCCTTGACCACTTCGGCCTCGATCAGCTCGCTTTGCCCTTCCACC
The DNA here is from genome assembly GCF_002934345.1 of Pseudomonas sp. PONIH3. Classification (NCBI taxonomy): domain Bacteria; kingdom Pseudomonadati; phylum Pseudomonadota; class Gammaproteobacteria; order Pseudomonadales; family Pseudomonadaceae; genus Pseudomonas; species Pseudomonas sp. PONIH3. Next base: position 4,030,615 of record NZ_CP026386.1, on the reverse strand, counting down.
TTCAAGGTAACCCGGGTGGTCGCGCCCAACGGGCGGATATCGCGGACCTCGGCGGCATGGTGGCCTTCGGTCTCATGGCGCGACAGCGACACCTCGTGCGGACGGAACAGCACGTGGTGGCCTTCGCTGAGCGCCAGGCGGTTGGAGTCACCAAGGAAGTGGTAGACAAAGTCGTTGGCCGGTTTCTCGTACACCTCGCCCGGCGAGCCGATCTGCTCGATCACGCCCTTGTTCATCACCACGATGCGGTCGGCAACTTCCATGGCCTCTTCCTGGTCGTGGGTAACGAATACCGAGGTCAGGTTGATGTCTTCGTGCAGCCGCGCCAACCAGCGGCGCAGTTCCTTGCGCACCTTGGCATCCAGCGCCCCGAACGGCTCGTCGAGCAGCAATACCTTGGGCTCCACCGCCAGGGCACGGGCCAGGGCGATACGCTGGCGCTGGCCACCGGACAGCTGCTCGGGGTAGCGATCGGACAACCAGTCGAGCTGCACCATGTTCAGCAGCTCGTGGACCTTCTCGGCGATCTTGCTCTCACTCGGGCGCTCGCCCTTGGGTTTCATGCGCAGGCCGAAGGCGACGTTGTCGAACACGCTCATATGGCGGAACAGCGCGTAGTGCTGGAACACGAAGCCGACGTTGCGATCACGCACGTCGTGCCCGGACACGTCCTCACCATGGAACACGATGCTGCCGTCATCCGGGGTTTCCAGGCCGGCGATGATGCGCAGCAGGGTGGTCTTGCCGCAGCCCGACGGGCCCAGCAGGGCAACCAGCTCGCCGCTGTGGATGTCCAGGTTGATGTTGTCCAGGGCCTGGAAGCTGTTGAAGCGCTTGCTGACGTTACGAACTTCGATCGACATGAATCATTCCTCCGCGGCGCTGTGGCGCAGGCGGTTAATACGGTTCTCGCTCCACTGCTTGAGCAGCAGGATGAAGAGCGCCAGGATCAGCAGCAGGCTGGCCACGCTGAAGGCCGCGACATGGTTGTACTCGTTGTAGAGGATCTCCACGTGCAGCGGCAAGGTGTTGGTGACGCCACGGATATGCCCGGAGACCACCGATACCGCGCCGAACTCGCCCATGGCCCGTGCGGTGCACAGCACCACGCCGTAGATCAGGCCCCATTTGATGTTCGGCAGCGTGACGTGCCAGAACATCTGCCAGCCGTTGGCCCCGAGCAGGCGCGCGGCCTCCTCTTCCTGGGTGCCCTGCTCCTGCATCAGCGGGATCAGTTCACGGGCGACGAACGGCACGGTGACGAAGATGGTCGCCAGGACGATGCCCGGCAGGGCGAAGACGATTTGGATATCGTGGTCCTGCAGCCACGGGCCGAACAGGCCCTGGGCGCCGAACATCAGCACGTAGACCAGGCCGGCGATCACCGGTGACACCGAGAACGGCAGGTCGATCAGGGTCACCAGGATACTTTTGCCACGGAAGCTGTACTTGCTCACGCACCAGGCGGCACTGACCCCGAACAGCAGGTTCAGCGGCACCGAAATGGCCACCGCCAGCAGGGTGAGCTTGAGCGCAGACAAGGCATCGGCCTCGAAGATCGCCTCGAAGAAGGTGCCGAAGCCGTTTTTCAGGGCTTGGGACACCACGATCACCAGCGGCAGCGCCAGGAACAGCGCAAAGACGATCCAGGCCAGGGTGATCAGCACGCGGCGCGAAGTGGCACTGCCACGCCGGGCGGCGTTGGCGGCGGCGGTCGCGCCAAGGGTTGATGAAGACATTAGCGGGCCTCCTTCAAGGGGTTTCGATGCGCCGCTGCAGCAAGTTGATCAGCAGCAGCAGGATGAAGGAAACCACCAGCATCAACACGCCGATGGCAGTGGCGCCGGTGTAGTCGTACTGGTCGAGCTTGACCATGATCAGCAACGGCAGGATCTCGGTCTTCATCGGCATGTTGCCGGCGATGAAGATCACCGAACCGTACTCGCCAACGCCACGGGCAAAGGCCAGGGCGAAGCCGGTCAGCCACGCTGGCAGCAACGCCGGAGCCAGTACATGGCGGAACACCTGCAAAGGCTTCGCGCCCAGGCAGGCGGCAGCCTCTTCCACCTCACGCGGGATGTCAGCCAGCACTGGCTGCACCGTGCGCACCACGAACGGCAGGGTGACGAACGTCAGCGCCAGGGTGATGCCCAGTGGGGTGTAGGCGATCTTGAAACCAAGATCCGTGGCGAACTGACCAACCCAGCCCGCAGGGGCGTACAAGGCGGTCAAGGCAATGCCGGCCACGGCGGTGGGCAGGGCGAACGGCAGGTCGATCATCGCGTCGATGACCTTGCGCCCGGGGAAGGTGTAGCGCACCAGCACCCAGGCCAGCAGGGTGCCGATCACGCCGTTGATGATGGCGGCGAACAGGGCGGTGCCGAAACTCAGCTTCAGCGCGGCGATGACCCGCGGCGCGCTGACGATGTTCCAGAACTGCTCCCAGGTGAGCTGCGAGGCATGGATGAACATGGCCGCCAGCGGTATCAGCACGATCAGGCTGAGGTACACCAAGGTGTAGCCCAGCGTCAGCCCGAAGCCGGGTATGACGGGGGAAATGCGACGTGACATAAAGGTCCCTGGTTGAACGCACGAAGCCCGGGAGTCATCCCGGGCCGGTGCAGGCTACTGAAGGGTTTTGTTTGTGGGGCTGCTGCGCAGCCCCGCTTGTTCATTGCCGATCACTGTGCCTGATAAATCTGGTCGAACACACCGCCATCGTTGAAGAACTTCGGCTGCGCAGTCTTCCAGCCACCGAAGTCCTTGTCGATGGTCACCAGGTCCAGTTTCGGGAACTGCTTGCCGAATTCGGCGGCGACCTTCGCGTCACGCGGACGGTAGAAGTTTTGTGCAGCGATCTTCTGGCCAGCCGGGCTGTACAGATGCTTGAGGTATTCCTCGGCGATCTTCTCGTTGCCCTTCTTCTCGGCGTTCTTGTCGACCACCGCCACCGGTGGCTCGGCCAGGATCGACAGCGATGGGACGACGATCTCGAACTTGTCGCTGCCACCGTCTTCCTTCAGCGCCAGGAAGGCTTCGTTTTCCCACGCCAGCAGCACATCGCCCTGGCCGTTGTTGACGAAGGTGATGGTCGAGCCACGCGCGCCGGTATCGAGCACCGGCACGTGCTTGAACAGCTCCTGCACGTAGGCCTTGGCCTTGTCTTCACTGCCGCCGGTCTTCAGGCCGTAGGCCCAGGCGGCGAGGAAGTTCCAGCGGGCGCCGCCGGAGGTCTTTGGATTGGGCGTGATCACCGAGACGTCTTTCTTGATCAGGTCGCCCCAGTCCTTGATGCCTTTCGGGTTGCCCTTGCGTACCAGGAACACGATGGTCGAGGTGTACGGCGTGCTGGCGTCCGGCAGGCGCTTCTGCCAGTCCTCCGGCAGGGTCTTGCCGAGCTTGGCGATCTCGTCGATGTCGCCGGCCAGGGCCAGGGTCACCACGTCGGCGCGCAGGCCGTCGATGACCGCGCGGCCCTGCTTGCCCGAACCGCCGTGGGACTGCTGGATCTTCACCTTGTCGCCGGGGTTGGCGGCTTGCCAATGCTTGATGAACTCGGCGTTGTACTGCTGGTACAGCTCGCGGGTCGGGTCATAGGACACGTTCAGCAATTCGTAGTCCTTGGCGATCGCGGAACCGGCAAAAACGGCACTGGCCAGGGCGGCAAGCGCATAACGGCGGATGGACATGGTGAAGCTCCCGATTGGCATTTTTCTAGTTTTGAAGGGGTGCGGTGTCAGCCGGTCTTGTTGCCGGGCTGCTGCAGGCGGAACTTCTCCTTGCGTTCGATCTGCACCACCTGGGCGTTGTGCACGGTGATCTCCACCGCGCCAAAGCGCAGGTCGCGCAGGGCACTCTGGATTTCACGCAGAATGGTGGCTTCGTCCTGACCGTCGATGCTGCGCAGAGATGCACTCATGCTCGTTCTCCTGTGAGTAAGGGAGCCGGGCAGAGGTTTTGAAGGGGATTTGCGCCTGGCTTGAGGGCAATACTAGTGAGGCGCGGATATTCTTAAAAATACTGTTTAAGAATTTTTATATAACCATTAGCGCGAACACTGAGTCCTGTGGGAGCTGGCAAGCCGGCTCCCACAGGGTGCGCGTGGTTCTCAGGAAGTCTTTTCCGGCTCGCGGATCTTGTACCAGGCCACGTACAGCGCCGGCAGGAACAACAGCGTCAGCAGCGTTGCACTGATGATGCCGCCGATCATGGCGTAGGCCATCGGCCCCCAGAACACTTCCCGGGCAATCGGGATCATGCCCAGGCTTGCCGCCGCCGCCGTCAGCAGGATCGGCCGGCGGCGGTGGTTGGTCGCCTCCACCACCGCGTCCCAGGGGGTGTAGCCCTGCTCTTCGAATTCGTCGATCTGGGTCACCAGGATCACCGAGTTACGGATGATGATCCCGGCCAGGGCGAGGATGCCGAGGATCGCCACGAAGCCCATGGGCGTGCCCGTGGGCACCAGGGCCAGGACCACGCCGATCAGCCCCAGCGGCGCGACGCTGACCACCAGGAACAGCTTCTGCACGCTGTGCAGCTGGATCATCAGGAAGGTCGCCATGAGGAACAGCATCAACGGAATGACATCGGCGATCGGCCCCTGGGCCTTGCCGCTCTCCTCCACCGTACCGCCGGTGGCCACGCCGTAGCCGGGCGGCAGCTTGCCGGCGAATTCGTCGATCTTCGGCTTGAGTTGCGCCACCAGGTTGGTCGGCTGGATATCGCCGACCACCGAGGCCTTGATGGTGATGGTCGGCTTGCGGTCGCGCCGCCACACCAATGGCTGCTCCAGCTCGTAACGCACGGTGGCGAACGCCAGCAGAGGGATGGACACACCACTGGGGCTGACGATCTGCAGGTTCTGCAGGGTGTCGGGGGAGCCCCGCTCGCTGTCCTCGGCCCGGGCAATGACGTCGACCAGGTAGATGTTGTCGTTGACCTGGGTGACCGGCACGCCGCTGACGATGCTGTTCATTACATTGGCCACGTCTTCGGACGAAAGCCCCAGTTGACGCGCCTTGTCCTGGGCGATCTCGATGCGCAGCACCTTACCGGGCTCGTTCCAGTCGTACATCATGTCGCCGATATGCTCGTTGCTGTCGAGCACCGTGGCCAGTTCGATGGCATAGCGGCGCACCTGGTCGATGTCCTTGCCGCTGACCCGGTACTGGATCGGCCGGCCGACCGGCGGGCCCATCTCCAGCGACTGCACGTTGCTGCCGATGCCTACGAAGTCTTCGCGCAGCAGTTTCTGCAGGCGCTCGATCATGCCCTGGCGCTCTTCGAAGCCCTTGCTGACGATCACCAGCTGGGCGTAATAGGGGTTCTGCAATTGCTGGTCGAGGGGCAGGTAGAAGCGAATCGCCCCCTGGCCGATGTAAGTGCTCCAGCGCACCAGGTCGGGGTCGTCCTTGATCTTCGCCTCCAGGCGATCCACCACCTTGCGCGTTTCCTCGATCGAGGCGTTCTGCGGCAGGTCGAGATCGACCAGGATCTCCGGGCGGTCCGAGGATGGGAAGAACTGGTTCTGTACGAAGCGCATGCCCACCACCGACAGTGCGAACAGCACGATGGTGCCGATCACTGTCACCCAGCGGTGGCGCATGCACCACAGCAGGCCATGCTCGAACGCCCGGCCCACCCGCCCAGGTTCGGCCTCGTGGGGCTTGAGCTTTTCGCTGCTGAGGATATGCACGCCCAGCACCGGGGCGAAGAACACCGCCACCACCCACGACACCAGCAGCGCCACGGCGATCACCGCGAACAAGGTATAGGTGTATTCACCGGCCGAGCTGGCATTGAGGCCGATCGGCACGAAACCGGCCACGGTCACCAGGGTTCCGGTCAGCATGGGGAAGGCCGTCGAGGTGTAGGCGAAGGTCGCCGCCTGCTCTTTCGTCTCACCCATTTCCAGGCGCGTGACCATCACCTCCACGGTGATCATCGCGTCATCCACCAGCAGGCCCAGGGCAATGATCAGCGCACCCAGCGAAATCCGCTGCATGGTGATGTCGCTGTACTCCATGAACACGAACACCATGGCCAGCACCAGCGGAATCGAGCAGGCCACCACCAGCCCGGCACGCACGCCCAGGCTGACGAAACTCACCACCAGCACGATCACCACGGCTTCGAACAAGGCACTGGTGAAGCCGCCAACCGCCTGCTTGACCACCACCGCCTGGTCGGACACGGTGTGTACGCCGACCCCGACCGGCAGTTCGCTGACGATGCTATCCTTCTTCTTCTTCAGTGCAGCGCCGAACACCTCGATGTTGCCGCCGGCCTTCATGCCGATGGCCAGGCCGATGGCCGGCTGGCCGTTGTAGCGGAAGATCGGTGACGGCGGGTCGACGTAGCCGCGCTCGATGTCGGCGATATCGGCCAGGCGGAAGAAGCGGTCGTTGATGCGCAGGTTGACCGTCTCCAGGTCCTTCTCCGAGGCGAACTGGCCTGTGGTGCGCACCGAGATGCGCTCGGGGCCGGCTTCGATCACCCCCGCAGGGGTCACCGCGTTCTGCGATTTCAGCGCCTCCATGACTTGCCGCTGGTCGATGCCCAGGGCCGCCAGCTTGCGGGTGGAGAAATTCAGGTAGAGCACTTCGTCCTGGGTGCCGATCAGCTCGATCTTGCCGATGTTGTGCACCTCGCGCACCTCGGCGCGGGCCAGCTCCACATAGTCGCGCAGCTGGCGCAAGGTCAGGCCATCGGAGGTGAAGGCATAGATCGAGCCGAACACATCGCCGAACTCGTCATTGAAGCCCGGCCCCTGCACACCCTGGGGAAACTGGCCACGGATGTCCTGGATCTTCTTGCGCACCTGGTACCAGATAGCTGGAATGTCCCTGGCCTTGGTGGTATCGCGCAGATACACGTAAACCGTGGATTCGCCGGGACGGGTATAGCTTTTCACATAGTCGAGCGAATCGAGCTCCTCAAGTTTCTTCTCGATCCGATCGGTGATCTGGTTCAGTGTCTCGGCCTGGGTCGCCCCCGGCCAACGTGTCTGGATCACCATGGTCTTGATGGTGAAGGACGGATCCTCTTCCCGGCCCAGGTTGAAGTAGGAAAACACCCCCATCAGCAGCCCGACGAACATCAGGTACCAGACGAAAGACTGGTGCTTGAGCGCCCATTCGGAGAGGTTGAAGCTTCCTTTCATCGTGCGTCCTCGTCGAATATGACCTTCTGGCCAGGCTTGAGGCTGTTGACGCCGGCGGTGACGACGCGTTCGCCGGGTTGTACACCGGAGGACAGGATGATGCTGTCAGGACCACGCTCCGCCAGGGTGACGTCACGGGTGGCCACGGTCTTGCCCTGCGGGTCGACTACCCACACCTGGGTTTTGCCATCGCGTTCGAGCAGCGCGGAGCGTGGCAACTCGCTGCGCGGCGTCACCGCCGAGGTCAAGGTGACGCTGATCGCAGTCCCCAAGTGGAAGGCGTCCGGGGTGCTGGCCAGGGTCAGGCGGGCGCGGCGGGTACGGGTGGTGGCATCGGCCTGGGGCTCCAGCTCGCGCAAGGTGGCGGTGGTGTTGATGCTAGGGTCGAGCTGCGAGGCGACGGTGAAGGTGAGGTCGTGACGCAATTGTTCGGCCAAAGCGATCGGCAGGTCGATCACCGCTTCCTTCACATCCGGGCGCGCCAGTGTGACCACGGCCTGGCCGGCGCTGACGGTCTGCCCGGCCTCGGCCTGCCAGGCCGTGATCACCGCGGCATGGTCGGTACGCAGGGTACTGTAGCCGAGCTGGTCGCGGGCCTGGCTGACCGCCGAGCGCGCCTGCTCCAGTGACGCGCCAGTGGTCTTCAGGTTGGTCTGGGCAATGTCTAGCTGGGCTTGGGCGCCGACCCCGCGGTCATACAGCTGTTGCTGGCGGCGGGCATCGGCCTGGGCATTGATCCACTGGGCCTGGACCCGCGCAAGGTCGCCTTCGGCGGCACGCAGCTGGTTCTGCTGGTCGGTCGGATCGAGGGTCGCCAGGGTGTCGCCCGGCTTGACCTGGGCCCCGACATCCAGCCAGCGCCGAGCGATGCGGCCAGACACGCGGAAACCCAAGGTGCTCTCGAAACGTGCCTGGATGTTGCCGGCAAAACGCCCAAGCTGCGCTTGCACCTGGGGCTCGACCACGGTCGACAGCACCGGGCGCACGGGTTCGGGCTGGACGTCCTCGTTGCCACAGGCAGCCAGCAACGCACAGGCAGACAATATCGGCAGCAACGGCCTCATGGCGCGACTCCCCCGCTTTTGGCGTCGACCTTTTCGACCTGAATACCTGGGTTCAGCAGCTGGCCACCACTGACCACCACCACCTCACCGGCCTCGAGACCCTCGCTGATCACCACTTTGCCGGTCAGGTAGCGCGCCACCTGGACCTTGCGCAGTTGCGCCTTGTCACCCTCGCTAACCACCCACACGGCGGGCTCGCTCAGCGCCTTGGTCAGGGCAGACCAGGGCAGCTCGACGCTCGGTTTGCCGTGTGCACTGGCCGAAACGGTCACCGGCGCGCCCAGGGCCATGCCCCTGGGCACATCGCGCAGGGCCACCTTGACCTGCACCGTGCCACTCTGGGCCGAGACCGTCGGGGTGATCTCGCGCACATGTCCCTGGGCGGTGATGGTGGGGTTGTCGATCATGCTTACCGTCAAGTCCCTCTCGCTGCTGGGCGCCACCAGCAGCGATTCGTAGACATTGAACACCGCGTCACGGTCGCCATCGACGGCCAGGCTGAAGATCGGCATGGTCGCCTGTACCACCTGGCCGACCTCGGCCTGACGCGCAGTGATAACGCCGTCGGCTTCGGCAACCAATGCCGTGTAGCCCAATTGCTCGTTGGCGTTGGCCAATTGCGCCTGAGCGGCCTTGAGCGCGCTCTGGCTACTACGCAGCGCGGCCTCGGCGGAGTCGTACTCGCTTTGGCTGGTGTAGCCCTTGGGCAGAAGCTTCTGCTGACGCGCGAACGCGGCGCTGGTCTGGGCGACCCGGGCCTGTTCGGCGAACACCTCGGCCTTCGCCGAATCCACGTTGTTCTGCAGGTCTTTGGGGTCAAGACGCGCCAGTACCTGGTTGGCCTTGACATGGTCACCGACATCGACGCTGCGGGCGATGATCTTGCCGCCCACGCGGAACGACAAATCCGTCTGCACCCGCGCCTGCACGTCACCGGTCAGGGTGACCCGGGCGGCAAAATCGGTGGGCTGCACCTGTTGCACCGCGACCCGGGGCAGCACCTGACCAACCTCCTCCTTGCCACAGCCTGATAGCAGGGAAAGCAACCCCAGGCAAACGACCAGCGGCGCACGCTCTAGCGTCATGCAGGCTCCTTGCTTCTCTCAGGTAAAAGGGATGCGTTTGAAAGCGTAGATCAGTGATCGACAAACGGCATTGGCCAGGGTTCAACAAAGCGAGGCGGTATCGGCGATACTGCCGTCCGACCGCTCAAGGATGCCGCCTATGCTCACCACCCTGGCCATTGCCAACTACCGCTCGATCAACCAGCTGGCGCTGCCGCTGGGGCGGCTGAACGTGATTACCGGAGCCAATGGCAGTGGCAAGTCCAACCTGTACAAGGCCTTGCGCCTGCTGGCAGAGACCGCGCGCGGCGGCGTGGTCAACGCGCTGGCTGCCGAGGGCGGGCTGGAATCGACCTTCTGGGCCGGCCCCGAGAAGCTCACCCGGCGCATGCTCAATGGCGAGGTGCCAGTGGAAGGCGGGCCACGCCAGCAAGCCCGGCGGCTGAAGATGGGCTTTGCCGGCGAAGACTTCGGCTACGCGATCAGCCTCGGCCTGCCCGAACCCAGCCGGTCGAAGTTCGCCCTGGACCCGCAGATCAAGCAGGAAACGATCTGGGCCGGCCCCCTGTGCCGACCCGCCAGCCAGCTGGTGCAGCGCAACGCGGGGATGGTCAAGGCCCGCGACGGGCGCCAATGGCAGGTGCTGCACCAGCACATGACCGAGTTCGACAGCCTGTTCGACCAGGTCGGCAGTCTCCAGGGCTCCCCCGAGGTGCCGCATCTGCGCGAGCAGATCCGCAGCTGGCGCTTCTACGACCATTTCCGTACCGATGCCGAAGCGCCCGCCCGACAATCGCGGCTGGGAACGCGCACGCCGGTGCTGCATCACGATGGCCGCGACCTCGCCGCCGCCCTGCAGACCATCGACGAGATCGGCGACCTGCAGGCCCTGCAGGATGCAGTGGCTGACGCCTTTCCCGGCGCCCGGCTTGCGGTCGACGCCCAGCCCGGCGGCCTGTTCGGCCTGCGCTTGCACCAGGCCGGGCTGTTGCGGCCGCTGAGCGCTGCCGAGCTGTCCGACGGGACCTTGCGCTACCTGTTGCTGGTGGCTGCCCTGCTCACGCCGCGCCCACCGAGCATGATGGTGCTCAACGAGCCGGAGACCAGCCTGCATCCGGACTTGTTGCCGGCACTGGCACGCCTGATCCGCCGCGCGGCGCGAGAATGTCAGGTCTGGGTGGTGTCGCACGCGCCGCGGCTGGTGGCGGCCCTGGAGGAGGATGAAGACTGTAACTCGATCCACCTGGAGAAGACCTTGGGGCAGACCGGTATCGTCGGGCAGGGGATGCTGGATGAACCGGCCTGGAACTGGCCGGACCAAGGCTGAAAAGACCGCGGGGCAAGGCGCATCGGCACACCGGCGATGCGCCTTGCCCCGCGATGCGTTGGCTCAGGCCTGCGCGGCGGCCTGGGCCGGACGACGTACCTGCGGCTGCGAGACGTTCGCCGCGGCGCCCTCCTCGATGGCCTGCTGGATCGCCCGACGACGACGCTCCTCGGCCTGGCGGCTGAAGTACCAGACCATGAAGGTCACCAGCGACACCGACAGCAGGATCAGGCTGGCCACGGCGTTGATCTCCGGCTTCACGCCCAGGCGCACGGCCGAGAACACTTCCATCGGCAGGGTGGTCGAGCCTGGGCCGGAGACGAAGCTGGCCAGCACCAGGTCATCCAGCGACAGGGCGAAGGACATCATGCCGCCCGCTGCCAGCGACGGCGCGATCATCGGGATGGTGATCAGGAAGAACACCTTCCACGGCTTGGCCCCCAGGTCCATGGCCGCCTCCTCGATGGACAGGTCCAGTTCGCGCAGGCGTGCCGACACCACCACCGCCACATAGGCGGCGCAGAATGTAGTGTGGGCGATCCAGATGGTGACGATGCCACGCTCCTGCGGCCAGCCGATCATCTGCGCCATGGCCACGAACAGCAGCAACAGCGACAGACCGGTGATCACCTCGGGCATCACCAACGGCGCGGTGACCAGGCCACCGAACAGCGTGCGACCCTTGAAGCGGGTGACCCGGGTCAGCACGAAGGCCGCCAGGGTACCCAGCGCCACCGCGGCCACTGCCGTGTAGCAGGCGATCTCCAGCGAGCGCATCACCGAACCCATCAGCTGGGTGTTGTCGAGCAGGCCGACGTACCACTTCACCGACCAGCCGCCCCATACCGTCACCAGCTTGGAGGCGTTGAACGAGTAGATCACCAGGATCAGCATCGGCAGGTAGATGAACAGCAAGCCGAGCACCAGCATCAGCTTGGAGAAACTGAAGCGTTTCATGCGCGGCCCTCCATCTCTTTGGCCTGGCTGCGGTTGAACAGCAGGATCGGTACGATCAGGATCGCCAGCATCACTACCGCCAGCGCGGATGCCACCGGCCAGTCACGGTTGTTGAAGAACTCTTGCCACAGCACTTTACCGATCATCAGGGTTTCCGGGCCGCCGAGCAGTTCAGGAATCACGAATTCGCCCACCACCGGGATGAAAACCAGCATGCAGCCGGCGATGATGCCGTTTTTCGACAGCGGCACGGTGATCTTCCAGAAGCTGTTGAAAGTGCTCGAACCGAGGTCGGATGCAGCCTCCAGCAGGCTCTCGTCGTGCTTCACCAGGTTGGCGTACAACGGCAGGATCATGAACGGCAGGTACGAATAGACCACGCCGATATACACCGCCAGGTTGGTGTTGAGGATCTGCAGCGGTTGGTCGATCAGCCCCAGCCACAGCAGGAAGCTGTTGAGCAGGCCGTTGTTGCTGAGGATGCCCATCCAGGCGTAGACGCGGATCAGGATCGCAGTCCAGGTCGGCATCATGATCAGCAGCAGCAGGACGGTCTGCGACTCTTTCCTGGCCTTGGAGATGGCGTAGGCCATCGGGTAGCCGATCAGCAGGCAGAGCAAGGTGCTGAAGAAGGCCACCTTGAGCGAGCCGAGGTAGGCCGCGATGTACAGCTCGTCCTCGGTCAGCAGGCCATAGTTGGCCAGGTTCAGCACCAGCTGGACCTTGCCTTCCAGGTAGGTGTAGATCTCGGTGTACGGCGGGATGGCCACATCGGCTTCGGCAAAGCTGATCTTCAGGACGATGAAGAACGGCAGCATGAAGAACAGGAACAGCCAGATGAACGGCACGCCGATCACCAGGTGCCGCCCCTCCGGGACAAGGCGCTGGAACGCTCGCTTGAGCTTGCGGATTTTCATGACCGCAGCACCACGCCGCTGTCGTCTTCCCACCACACGTAGACTTCGTCGTCCCAGGTCGGGCGGGTGCCCTGGCGCTCGGCGTTGGCGACGAACGACTGGACGATCTTGCCGCTGGGCAGCTCGACGTAGAACACCGAGTGGCCGCCGAGGTAGGCGATGTCGTGGACCTTGCCGCGCGACCAATTGTGCTCGCAGGTCGGCTGCTCGGTGGTGACCAGCAGCTTCTCGGGGCGCAAGGCGTAGGTGATGTGCTTGTCCTCGACCGAGGTGGTGACACCGTGGCCGACGTAGATCTTGCGCTCCAGTTCCGGGCTGGCAATGATCGCGTGGCCTTCGGCGTCGTCGACCACCTCTCCCTCGAACAGGTTGACGTTGCCGATGAACTCGCAGACCAGGCGGCTGGTCGGGGTCTCGTAGACGTCGATAGGGCTGCCGATCTGGGCGATCCAACCCAGGTGCATGATGGCGATGCGCTGGGCCATGGTCATGGCCTCTTCCTGGTCGTGGGTCACCATCACGCAGGTCACGCCCACGCGCTCGATGATCTCCACCAGCTCCAGTTGCATCTGCGAGCGCAGTTTCTTGTCCAGCGCGCCCATCGGCTCGTCGAGCAGCAGCAGCTTGGGACGCTTGGCCAGCGATCGGGCCAGGGCCACGCGCTGGCGCTGGCCACCGGACAGCTGGTGCGGCTTGCGCTTGGCGTACTGGGTCATGTGCACCAGCTTGAGCATCTCGGCCACGCGGGCCTCGATCTCGGCCTTGGGCATCTTGTCCTGCTGCAGGCCGAAGGCGATGTTCTGCGCCACGGTCATGTGCGGGAACAGCGCGTAGGACTGGAACATCATGTTGATCGGCCGCTCGTAGGGCGGCATGTCGGTGATGTCGACGCCATCGAGGAAGATCCGCCCTTCGGTCGGACGCTCGAAACCGGCCAGCATGCGCAGCAAGGTGGACTTGCCGGAACCGGAGCCGCCCAGCAGGGCGAAAATCTCGCCCTTGCGGATTTCCAGGGACACATCGTCCACGGCTACCGTTTCGTCGAACTTTTTCGTGACCCGGTCGATCTTGACCAGCACCTGCTTGGGTTGCTGGCCACCCTCGAGGGCTTTCTTATAGGCACCGGAGGCAACTGCCATGAGTGAAACTCCCAACAAGATTTGTGTGCCCGCCGCTGCGCTGGCGGGCCTGGATTGTTACTTGCCCGACTTGACCTTGGTCCAGCTGCGGGTCATCAAACGTTGCACCTTGGGTGGCAACTCGGCGTTGACGAACATCTTGTCCAGCACTTCCTGCGGTGGGTAAACCGCGGCGTCAGTCCTCACGGCCTGGTCCATCAGGTCGCCAGCCTTGGGGTTCGGGTTGGCGTAACCGACGTAATCACTGACCTGGGCGATAACCTCAGGTTTCAGCAAATAGTTGATGAAGGCATGGGCCTCCTTGACGTTGCTGGCGTCCTTGGGAATCGCCAGCACATCGAACCAGAGGTTGCCGCCTTCCTTGGGGATGGCGTAGGCCAGCTTCACGCCCTTCTTCGCCTCTTCAGCGCGGGCCTTGGCCTGGAACACGTCGCCGGAGAAGCCGGCGGCCACGCAGATGTCGCCGTTGGCGAGATCGGTGATGTATTTCGAAGAATGGAAGTAAGTCACGTAGGGACGCACGGCCAGCAGTTTCTTCTCCGCATCGGCGTAGTCCTTGGGGTTGCTGCTGTTGGGGTCGCGGCCCATGTAGTTGAGCACCGCCGGCAGCATCTCATCGGCGGAGTCGAGGAAGGCCACGCCGCACTTGCTGAGCTTCTTCATGTTGTCGGGCTCGAACAGCACCGCCCAGGAATCGATCTTGTCGGTGCCCAGCGCCGCCTTGACCTTCTCGACGTTGTAGCCAATGCCATTGGTGCCCCACAGGTAGGGGACGGCGTACTGGTTGCCCGGGTCGTTCTTCTCCAGGCGCTTCATCAGCGCCGGGTCGAGGTTCGCATAATTGGGCAGCAGGTCGCGGTCGAGCTTCTGGAACGCGCCCGCCTTGATCTGCTTGCCGAGGAAATGGTTGGACGGCACGACCACGTCATAGCCGGTGCGCCCGGCCAGCAGCTTGCCTTCCAGCGTCTCGTTGCTGTCGAAGACATCGTATTTGGGCTCGATCCCGGTTTCCTTCTGGAAATCGGCGAGCGTGGTGGGGCCGACATAGTCGGACCAGTTGTAGATGTGCACCGTGGGCGCCGCTTGGACGCTGCAAGCCAGCGTCAGACCCGCTCCGGCCATCAAGGCCTGGCGAAAAAAAGAAATAGACAAGTGGGTGGTCCTCACAATCAGTGCCTTTGCGGGCAGTAAACCTCGGCCGCACACGCAAAACCGGCGCGCAACTTACCTTCACGGCGTGGATGCCGCAAACTTATTTGCCGTTACTGGCCTCTGGGCCGGAAAAGCCCGGCCCAGAGGTTGCCGCATCGGGCTTACTTGCCCGACTTGATCTTGGTCCAGCTGCGGGTGATCTCGCGCTGGGCGGTCTTCTCGGGCGCCTTGATCGCGTAGAGCTGCGCTTTCACTTCCTCGGAAGGGTAGATCGCCGCATCGCTGGTAATGTCCTTGTCGACGAACTCGGTGGCTGCCTTGTTACCGTTCGGGAAACGCACGGCGTTGGTAATACCGGCCATCACTTTCGGCTGCAGCAGGTATTCCATGAACTTGTAGGCGGCGTCGACGTTCTCGGCATCTTTCGGGATGGCGACCATGTCATAGAAGGTGCCAGCACCTTCCTTCGGAATGACATAGCTCAGCTTGACCTTGTCGCCGGCCTCGTGGGCACGGGCCTTGGACTGCTCCAGGTCACCCGAGTAACCCACGGCCACGCAGATGTTGCCGTTGGCCAGGTCCGAGATGTACTTGGAAGAGTGGAAGTAGGTGATCGAAGGGCGGATTTTCAGGAACAGGTCCTCGGCCGCCTTCAGGTCTTCTTTCTTGGTGCTGTCGCTCGGTTTGCCCAGGTAGTGCAGCGCGGCCGGGATCATCTCTGTCGGCGCATCGAGGAAGCTCACGCCGCAGCTCTTGAGCTTGGCGATGTTCTCTGGCTTGAACACCACGTCCCACGAGTCGATCTTGTCGACGCCCAGCGCGGCCTTGACCTTCTCCGGGTTGTAGCCGATGCCGATGGAGCCCCACATGTAGGGGAAGGCGTACTTGTTGCCCGGGTCGCTGGCATCGCCGACCGCCTTGAGCAGGGCCGGGTCGAGGTTTTTCCAGCTCGGCAGATTGGAGCGGTCCAGTTCCTGATAGACGCCGGCCTTGATCTGCTTGGCCAGGAAGTTGTTGGACGGCACGACGATGTCGTAACCCGACTTGCCCGCCAGCAGCTTGGCTTCAAGAGTCTCGTTGCTGTCGAAGACGTCGTAGACGACCTTGATGCCGGTCTCTTTCTCGAAGTTGGCCACGGTGTCCGGGGCGATATAGTCCGACCAGTTGTAGACGTGCAGCACCTTGTCGTCAGCCTGAACAGCGGTGGCCATGGCACCCATAAGGGCGGCGGCCAGCAGCGTCTTGCCCAATTTCTTCATGCGTAATGCTCCAGAATTTATTATCAAGCCATCTGTTCAGCAGCCAGGTCCCACGGGTCACGCGCTGGGCGACTGAAACAGCCGTTAGTCTGGCAAGTTACAAGGCGCTGTTTCAACAAAAGCAGCGCCTGTAACGGACTTAATGTCACCTCGCCAGCCTAGCAGACCGTCATTTAATCGCTTCGTACGTCAAATCCAGGCACTTGCGCGCCTTTTCCACCAGCTCGTCCACTTCTTCGCGGCTGATCACCAGCGGCGGCGCGATGATCATGGTGTCGCCGACGGCGCGCATGATCAGGCCGTTGTCGAAGCAGAAGTTGCGGCAGACCATGCCCACGCCCTTGCCCTCGTAACGGCTGCGGGTGGCCTTGTCCTTGACCAGCTCGATCGCGCCGAGCAGGCCCAGGCCGCGCACCTCGCCCACCAGTGGGTGGTCCTGCAGCTCACGCAGTCGTTTTTGCAAGTAGGGTGCCACTTCATCGCGGGCCTTCTCGACGATCTGCTCGTCACGCAGGATGCGCAGGTTTTCCAGGCCCACCGCTGCCGCCACAGGGTGGCCGGAGTAGGTGAAGCCATGGTTGAAATCGCCGCCTTCGCTGATCACCTTGGCCACAGTGTCACGCACGATCACACCACCCATGGGGATGTAACCGGAAGTCAGGCCCTTGGCGATGGTCATCAGGTCGGGTTCAAGGCCGTAGTAGTCGGAGCCGAACCACTCGCCAGTGCGGCCGAAACCGCAGATCACTTCGTCGGCAACGAAGAGGATGTCGTACTTGGCGAGGATTTCCTTGATCTTCGGCCAGTAGGTGTCTGGCGGAATGATCACCCCGCCGGCGCCCTGGATCGGCTCGGCGATGAAGGCGGCGACATTGTCCTCGCCGACTTCGAGAATTTTCTTCTCCAACTGCTCGGCGGCCCATACGCCGAACTCATCCGGGGTCATGTCGCCACCCTCGCCGAACCAGTACGGCTGCGGGATATGCACGATGCCCGGGATCGGCAGGCCGCCCTGCTCGTGCATGCCGCTCATGCCGCCCAGGCTCACACCGGCGACGGTGGAACCGTGGTAACCGTTGATGCGACCGATGATCGTCTGCTTGCCCGGCTTGCCCTTGAGCGCCCAGTAGTGGCGGACCATGCGTAGCACGGTGTCGTTGCCCTCGGAGCCGGAGCCGGTGAAGAACACATGGGTCATGCCGGCAGGCGCCACGTCGGTGATCGCCTTGGCCAGCTCCAGCGCCGGCGGGTGGGCCGTCTGGAAGAACAGGTTGTAGTACGGCAGCTCGCGCATCTGCTGCTCCGCCGCCCGTACCAGCTCTTCACGGCCATAGCCGACCGCCACGCACCACAGGCCGGCCATGCCGTCGAGGATCTTGTGCCCCTCGCTGTCCCACAAATGCACACCCTGCGCCTTGGTGATGATGCGCGGCCCCTTTTCCTTCAGCTGTTTGTAGTCGCTGAAAGGTGCAAGGTGGTGCTCGCCGCTCAGGGTTTGCCATTCACGGGTTTGCGGGTTGTTGACGCTCATGTGCTTCTCCATGGTCCGGTGGCCGCGCCCTGGCGGCCTCAGGGTTGATCACACAGCAAACAGCAGGAACTCTCGCTCCCAGGAGCTGATGACGCGCTTGAAGTTCTCGTGCTCGGCGCGCTTGGTGGCGACGTAGCCGGTGATGAATTTCTTGCCCAGGTACTGCTCCAGCGCACGGCTGATTTCCATGCGCTCGAGGGCGTCCTCGATGGTCAGCGGCAGGCGCAGGTTTCGGCGCTCGTAGCCGCGGCCCTGGACTGGCGCGCTGGCCTCGATGCCTTCGACCATGCCGATATAGCCGCACAGCAGGCTGGCGGCGATGGCCAGGTACGGGTTGGCGTCGGCGCCCGGCAGGCGGTTCTCGACCCGGCGGTTCTGCGGCCCGGCATCCGGTACGCGCAAGCCGACGGTGCGGTTCTCTTCGCCCCACTCGACGTTCACCGGCGCGGAGGTGTCCGGCAGGAAGCGGCGGAACGAGTTGACGTTGGGGGCGAACAGCGGCAGCGCCTCGGGGATGAACTTCTGCAGGCCGCCGATGTGATTGAGGAACAACTCGCTCATGCTGCCGTCGGCGTTGGAGAAGATGTTCTTGCCGGTGACGGCATCTACCACGCTCTGGTGCAGGTGCATGGCGCTGCCCGGCTCGCCGGTCATCGGCTTGGCCATGAAGGTGGCGGCCACGTTGTGCTTGAGCGCCGCCTCGCGCATGGTGCGTTTGAACACCAGGATCTGGTCGGCCAGGTGCAGGGCGTCGCCATGACGGAAGTTGATTTCCATCTGCGCGGTGCCGTCCTCGTGGATCAGCGTGTCGAGGTCCAGCTGCTGCAGCTCGCACCAGTCGTAGACGTCCTCGAACAGTGGGTCGAATTCGTTGGCCGCCTCGATGGAGAACGACTGTCGGCCGGTTTCCGGGCGGCCGGAACGGCCCACCGGCGGCTGCAGCGGAAAGTCCGGGTCTTCGCTACGCTTGGTCAGGTAGAACTCCATCTCGGGGGCGACGATAGGCTGCCAGCCTTTGTCTGCGTAGAGTTTAAGGACCTTCTTCAGCACGTTGCGCGGCGACAGCTCGACCGGGTTGCCCTTCTTGTCGTAGGTGTCGTGGATCACCTGGGCGGTCGGCTCGATGGCCCATGGCACGAGAAACACCGCGTTCTCGTCGGGGCGGCAGATCATGTCGATATCGGCCGGGTCGAGCAGTTCGTAATAGATGTCATCGTCGACGTAATCGCCGGTCACGGTCTGCAGCAGCACGCTCTCGGGCAGGCGCATGCCCTTTTCGGCGATGAATTTGTTGGTGGGCGAGATCTTGCCGCGGGTGATACCGGTCAGGTCGCTGATCAGGCATTCCACTTCGGTGATCTTGTGCTCTTTCAACCAATCGGTGAGCTGGTCGAGGTTGTTACTCATAAATACCTCAGGAGGTAATGTGGCGCGGTTGGCGGCAACCGGCGGCCACTGACGCCAAGCGTCGGACAAAGTCGGCGCGCAGCGCGCCGAGGGGCCAGGACAGGCCCGCGCCTTGATTCTGGATGCTGTGCATGGCTAAAGCAAAAACCCTCGCGCAGGACGACAATGGATACACGCCATGGGCGCGCGTCCGGATAGAAAACGAAGGGCAGAAGGAAAGGAGGTGTTGCGCTAAAGCGTTACGAGGCATGGCTTTTTCAAGCGAACCGTCAATTATTGCGGCCAGCGCGGCGCCCCTTCGAAGCAGGCGTGCAGTGACCGGACGGCAACCGGGAGATGTACCTGAACGCACCGTGCATGCGGCGCTGGCAGGTCTCGACAGGCGGACCATGTGACCCTCGTATTATTGTGTTCTGGGTTGATGCCGAGCTTAGCCTCGTTCATTTTTTTACACAACTCCCCCGTAAAAAATAAAACACGCCCCGCTCGGGATAACCCTTCAAGTCGAAAATAGCGGATAATGGCACGCCCCGAGATGCAGCAAATCTGCCGTAGATGTGCCATTTAAGGGCATCAGGGTGCTGGCTTGACTTAACCTGGTCTTTCCGATTGACTGGGGTTGCAAGCCCCCCTTGATTGATATTTTTAACAACAAAGGTGTTGCATCATGTCGGTACCCCCGCGTGCCGTTCAGCTTAACGAAGCGAACGCGTTCCTTAAGGAACATCCTGAGGTTCTCTACGTTGACCTTCTGATTGCAGATATGAATGGTGTGGTGCGCGGCAAGCGCATAGAGCGCACCAGCCTCCACAAGGTTTACGAGAAAGGCATCAACCTGCCGGCCTCCCTCTTCGCCCTGGATATCAACGGTTCAACCGTCGAAAGCACAGGCCTGGGCCTGGACATCGGCGATGCCGACCGTATCTGCTACCCGATCCCCGACACTCTCTGCAACGAGCCTTGGCAGAAGCGCCCGACCGCGCAGCTACTGATGACCATGCACGAGATCGAAGGCGAGCCGTTCTTCGCAGACCCCCGTGAAGTACTGCGCCAGGTGGTGAGCAAGTTCACCGACCTGGGCCTGACCATCTGCGCCGCGTTCGAGCTGGAGTTCTACCTGATCGACCAGGAGAACGTGAACGGCCGCCCGCAGCCGCCACGCTCGCCGATTTCCGGCAAGCGCCCGCAGTCGACCCAGGTGTACCTGATCGACGACCTCGACGAATACGCCGACTGCCTGCAGGACATCCTCGAAGGTGCGAAGGAGCAAGGCATTCCTGCCGACGCCATCGTCAAGGAAAGCGCCCCGGCGCAGTTCGAAGTCAACCTGCACCACGTCGCCGACCCGCTCAAGGCCTGTGACTATGCGGTGCTGCTCAAGCGCCTGATCAAGAACATCGCCTACGACCATGAAATGGACACCACCTTCATGGCCAAGCCCTACCCGGGCCAGGCAGGCAACGGCCTGCATGTACACATTTCCGTGCTGGACAAAGATGGCAACAACATCTTCACCAGCGAGGATCCCGAGCAGAACGCCGCGCTACGTCACGCTGTCGGCGGTGTGCTCGAGACCCTGCCCGCCTCGATGGCGTTCCTTTGCCCGAACGTCAACTCGTACCGCCGTTTCGGCGCGCAGTTCTATGTGCCGAACGCACCGAGCTGGGGCCTGGACAACCGTACCGTGGCGCTGCGCGTGCCGACCGGCTCGCCGGATGCCGTGCGCATCGAGCACCGCGTGGCCGGCGCCGACGCCAACCCGTACCTGATGATGGCTGCGGTACTGGCCGGCGTGCACCATGGCCTGACCAACAAGGTCGAACCGGGCGAGCCGATCGAAGGCAACTCGTACGAGCAGCTGGAGCAGAGCCTGCCGAACAACCTGCGCGATGCACTGCGCGAGCTGGACGACAGCGAGATCCTCAACAAGTACATCGATCCGAAGTACATCGACATCTTCGTCGCGTGCAAGGAAAGCGAGCTGGAGGAGTTCGAGCACTCGATCTCCGACCTCGAGTACAACTGGTACTTGCACACCGTGTAAACGAAAACGCCGCCCACAAGGGCGGCGTTTTTCATTGCCTCGGCATCAGAGCGGTTTCTCGAAGATCTTCGAATTACGCTGGTAGTTGTACAGCGAAGCCCGCGCCGCCGGCAGCCTTTCCACGCCACTGGGCGAGAAGCCGCGCTCACGGAACCAGTGTGCGGTCCGGGTCGTCAGCACGAACAAGGTATTGAGCCCCAGCGTGCGCGCCCGCTCCTCGATGCGCTCGAGCAGTTCGTCACCACGCCCGCCATGCCGGTACTCCGGGTTTACCGCCAGGCACGCCAGCTCCCCCGCCTCGGAATCGGCAATCGGGTAAAGCGCCGCGCAGGCGATGATCATGCCCTCGCGCTCGACCACGCTGAACTGTTCGATCTCCCGCTCCAGCACCTCCCGTGAACGGCGCACCAGGATGCCCTGCTCTTCCAGCGGGCTGATCAGCTCCAGCAGGCCGCCGACATCCTCGATGGTCGCCTCGCGCACCACCTCGAACTGCTCCTGGGACACCAGCGTGCCACCGCCCCCACGGGTGAACAGCTCGGTCAGCAGCGCGCCGTCCTCGGCATAACTGACTATATGACTGCGTGCCACACCGCCCTTGCAGGCCTCGGCGGCGGCATCCAGCAGCTCGGCCTGGTAGTCACTGCCCAGCCGCTGCAGGTGCGGCGCGATATGCTGCGGGCGCAGCTCGCGCACCAATTGCCCACGCTCGTCCAGCAGACCCGGCTCGGCCCCGAACAGCAGCAACTTGTCGGCGCCCAGCTCGATGGCGGCGCGGGTGGCCACATCCTCGCAGGCGAGGTTGAAGATCTCGCCGGTCGGCGAATAGCCCAGCGGCGACAGCAACACGATGGAACGTTCATCGAGCAGGCGATTGATGCCCTTGCGGTCGACGCGGCGCACTTCTCCGGTATGGTGATAGTCGACCCCTTCAAGCACCCCGATTGGCCGTGCCGTGACCAGGTTGCCGGAGGCCACCCGCAGGCGCGAGCCCTGCATGGGCGAGGCCGCCATGTCCATCGACAGGCGCGCTTCAATGGCCAGGCGCAGGGCGCCGACAGCGTCGATCACGCAGTCCAGCGTGGCCGCATCGGTGATGCGCATGCCATGGTGATAGTGCGGGGTCAGGCCGCGTGCGGCGAGGCGACTCTCGATCTGCGGACGTGAACCGTGGACCAGCACCAGGCGCACGCCCAGGCTGTGCAGCAGCACCAGGTCGTGGACGATGTTGCCGAAGTTCGGGTGCTCGACGCCATCACCGGGGAGCATGACCACGAAAGTGCAATCGCGGTGGGCGTTGATGTAGGGAGAAGCATGGCGCAACCAGTTGACGTAATCGGGCATGACAAGGCCTGTGGATAAGTGAACGGAGAACGAAAAGGCGCACAACGTTCGAAAGTCATCGTCGGAACAGGCTTGCGGTCACGCGCGGTCTCCTCTGCTCAGGAAAGCTCAATGGTTCAGGCAATAGTGCCGGATCAGGTCACGCAATAGACGCACGGTAGGCTCGATACGTGACATTTCAAGGTACTCGCCGGGCTGATGGGCACAGGCGATGTCCCCGGGCCCCAGCACGATGGTCTGGCAACCGAGCTGCTGAAGATAAGGCGCTTCGGTACCAAAGGCCACTGCTTCGGCGCGATGGCCGGTCAGGCGCTCGGCCAGGCGCACCAGCTCGCTGTCGGCAGCCTGCTCGAACGGGGGCACTTCCGGGAACAGCGGCGCATAGTCGATACGCACTTCATGACGTTCGGCCAGCGGGGTGAGCTTGCCGCGGATCGCTGCGCGCAGCTGCTCCACATCCATGCCTGGCAACGGGCGCAGGTCGAACTCCAGGGCGCATTGACCACAGATGCGGTTGGGGTTGTCGCCGCCATGTATGCAGCCGAAGTTCAGGGTCGGGGCAGGCACCGTGAACTGGGGGTTGCGGTACTGCTCCTGCCAGCTGCGGCGCAGCGCCATCAGCTCACCCATCACCGCATGCATGGCCTCCAGGGCGCTGCGGCCCAGGTTCGGATCCGACGAATGGCCACTGCGCCCGAGAATGTCGATGCGGTCCATGAGGATGCCCTTGTGCATGCGGATCGGCTTGAGCCCGGTGGGCTCGCCGATCACCGCCGCCCGCCCGAGGGGCTGGCCGGCCTCGGCCAGGGCCCGGGCCCCGGACATCGAGCTTTCTTCGTCGCAGGTGGCGAGGATCAGCAGAGGCTGCTTGAAATCGTGCTCGAGCAGCGGGATCACCGCCTCGATGACGAGGGCGAAGAAGCCCTTCATGTCGCAACTGCCCAGGCCGACCCAACGGCCATCGACTTCGGTGAGCCTGAGCGGGTCGCTGCTCCACAGTTGCGGGTCGAAGGGCACCGTGTCGCTGTGCCCGGCCAGCACCAGCCCGCCCGGGCCGGTGCCGCGGCTGGCCAGCAGGTTGAACTTGCCAGGGCTGACCTGTTGGATCTCGCAGGTGAAACCCAGGTCACCCAACCAGCCGGCCAGCAGGTCGATGACGGCTCGGTTGGACTGGTCCAGCGCAGCCTGTGTGCAACTGACCGAAGGTGCGGCGATCAGGGCGGCAAACTGGTCTTTCAGCGATGGCAACGGCATGCGCGGATTCCTCGGAGGCGTGAGGGGCATCATAACAATGCAAAAGACCCGCAAGGCAAGCGCGCGCCCACAAGCAAGGATTCAAGCCGCAAGTGCTGTAGACTGCCCAATCACGATGCCCCTCCTTCCGAGCCCGCGATGCACACAGAAACCGAACTCAAACTCCGCGCCAGTCGCGAGACCCTTGCCGCCCTGCGCGAGCACCCGCTGCTGAAAAAGCGCAACAAGTCCGGCTGGCAGACCCGCGAACTGCTCAACCAGTACTTCGACACCCCGGAGCGCGACCTGTCCGCCGCCCGTGTCGCCCTGCGCCTGCGCCGCGACGGCGAGGTCATCATCCAGACCCTCAAATGCCGCGGCCAGAGCGTGGCCGGCCTGTCCGAGCGCAACGAGTTCGAATGGCACCTGGACAAGGTCAAGCTCGACCTGAAGAAACTCGATGGCACCTGCTGGCCCGAGCAACTGGCCGGGCTGGACAAGAAGGCCATCAAACCGCTGTTCACCACCGATTTCACCCGCGAGTACGCCGAGATCGCCTGGGGCCGCGGCAAGGCCAAGGTAGTGATCGAAGCGGCCATCGACCAGGGCTTCGTGATCGCCGGCAAGCGCAAGGAAGAAATTTGCGAGCTGGAACTGGAACTGCGTGAAGGTGCCCCAGAGGCGCTGCTGGAACTGGCCGCCGAGCTGTCTGCCAGCCTCGCCCTGATGCCTTGCGACATCAGCAAGGCCGAGCGCGGCTACCGCCTGCTCGATCCGGACAGCTACGAGCTGGGCCTGCCGGTGACCGAGCTGCACGCCGAGATGCCGATGGACGACGCCTACGCCGCCCTGGCCTGGCAACTGCTGGGCAGCAGCCAGCGCCTGGCCGAGCAGTATCGCCACAATGGCCACTGGCGCCTGCTGCAGGACTGGGTTCGCTGTCTGGCCGAACTGCGCGCCCTAACCGCCAGCCTCGGCCAGGCGGCACCGCGCCCGACCACCCGCGCCCTGCGCGCCAGCCTCGATGCGTTGCTGGAAGACTGGCGCCCGCTGGTATTGGCCGGCAATGACGACGAGGACATCCGTCGCGCCGCCCCCGAGCAGTTCGCCGAAGAGCTGGAAGATCCGCGCTGGGGCCAGTTCTCCCTGGAGACCGCACGCTGGCTGACCGCCCGCGCCTGGACCGTCGAGCGCAAGGGCCGTGGCGAGCGCCAGGGCAAGGCGCAGCTGGCCAGCTGGCTGCAGCACTTGCTGGGCGAGGAAGCCCGCGCCCTGAAGCTGCCGCTGTATGTGCAGCGTCCAGAGGACCTGGCCGAGCAACTGCCGCGCATCGAGACCGTGCAGACCTGGCTGCACCACGCCCGCCAAGTGCTCGACCTGCCACAGCAGGACCGCCTCTACGGCGAGCTGAACAAGCTGCACGAGCTGGCTGAACTGCCGCTACTGGAGGAAGACAAGGGCGAACTGCTCGAAGCCCGCATCGAGCAGGCTCGCGCCATCGAGCAGAACCGCGCCTGGAAGCACCTGCTCAAGGCCTGAGTGGCCGCCCGCTCCTGCACTCGTGGGAGCGGGCTTGCCCGCGATTGGCTCTTCAGGGCCTCAGCGGCAGGCTCGTGGTCGACTTGATCTCCGACAACGCCACGATCGAGTTGACTTCCTGAATACCCGGCACGTTCGACAGCTTTTCGAAGAAGAACCGCTCGTAAGCCTCGATATCCGAGGTGACGATACGCAGCAGGAAGTCCACCGCCCCCATCAGCACATAACATTCCAGCACTTCGGGAAAACCGCGGATCGCCTCGGTGAACTCGGCGAAGTTCGAACGGCCATGGGCGTTGAGCTTCACTTCGGCGAAGATCTGCGTGTTCAGCCCTACCTTCTTGCGGTCCAGCAGCGTCACCTGGCCGCGAATCACCCCCTCCTCTCTCAGGCGCTGAATGCGCCGCCAGCAAGGTGACTGCGACAGGCCCACACGCTCGGCGATCTGCGCGCTGGACAGCGAGGCGTCGTCTTGCAGCAGTTCAAGAATGCGCCGGTCATAAGCGTCCAATTCGCCAAGCATTATTAATTCTCCAATTTGCATTTTTGCGAATTAAAAAATTCGAATTAGCGCGATATTGGCGAATCATAGCGAAAAAATGCCCCGTCTGACGTGCAAGAATTTCTCCACTTTCGCGGAGACCCAGCATGAACGCACTCGAACGGCCCCTCAACTTGCCCCGCCTCGACGCCTGGGCCGCCAACACTGTCCACTGCACTGTGCACTACCGCCTGCAGGCCGACGCCGAACCGGACAGCCTGTGTCGCGTGCTCAACCTGTTCGCCCTGCAGTTCCTCACCCCGCACAGCGTCAACGTGAGCCAGTGCGACGATCTGCTGGACGTGGCGATCGGCGTCGGCGGCCTGAGCTGGCACCGAGCCGAAGTCATCGCGCAGAAACTGCGCAACCTGGTCTGCGTTAGCGAAGTGTGCCTGGCGAACCTGCCACAGCTTGCGGAGGTCGCCCGCCGTTGAAACCGGCAGGCAATGTCCGGAAACCCTTTGCACCGACGCCGTGCGTCCTGCACGACTAGCCTTGCCCAAGCCTCTGAAGCCCGGCAAGGACGCTTGCATGCTCGCCAACGACCACCTTGATCTCGACCTCAATCGCCTGCTGGACGCCTTGCTGGCGGAGCAGCGGATCGCCCCCGAAGCCGCGCTCGCGGCTCTCGAGCGCGCCAAGGCCCACCCTGGCGAACATCCCCTGGAGCTGATCGCCGCCATCGGCCACCCGCTGGGGCTGGATGCCCTGTGCCGTTGGTTGGCAGACCGGGTTGGCCAGCCATTTCTGGCAATCGACCCCTTGCAGGTCGACCTGGTGCGCGTGGCCGGGCTGATGTCCGCCGCCTTCGCCCAGCGCCATGGCATCCTCGCCGTGGCCGTGGATGAACACAGTGTCACGGTGGCCAGCGCCCAGCCTTATCAACGCGAATGGGAGGCAGACCTGAGCCGCAGCCTGGGCAAGGCAGTGCGCCGGGTGCTGGCCAGTCCGCGACAGCTGCGCCAGCTGCGCCCGACCTTCCTGGGCCTGGCCCACTCCGTGCGCGGCGCAGGCCTTGGCCAGTTGCCCCGCCTCGGCGAGCTGGAGCAACTGCTCGAACTAGGTGCCAGGCAAACCCAGGCCAGCGCGGACGATGCCCATATCGTGCACATCGTCGACTGGATGCTGCAGTACGCCATTGAGCAGCGCGCCAGCGATATCCACCTGGAGCCCCGCCGTGAACAAGGCCATCTGCGCCTGCGCATCGATGGCCTGCTGCACGCGGTGTATGCCTTCCCGGCCAGCGTCACCCTGGCAATGGTCAGCCGGCTGAAGCACCTGGGCCGCATGAACGTCGCCGAGAAGCGCCGGCCACAGGACGGCCGCCTGAAAACCCGCCTGCCCAGCGGCGCCGAGGTGGAGCTGCGCCTGTCCACCCTGCCCACCCCGTTCGGCGAGAAGCTGGTGCTGCGCCTGTCCGACCCTCAACAATTGCACGACAGCCTCGAAACCCTGGGCCTGGAGGGCGCGTTGCTGGAGCAGTGGCTGGCCTTGCTGCAACAACGTCAGGGCATCCTGCTGGTGACGGGGCCGACCGGCTCGGGCAAGACCAGCACCCTGTACGCCAGCCTCCGGCACCTGGCCAGCCCCCAGGTCAACCTGTGCAGCATCGAGGACCCGATCGAGCGCCTTGAACCGATGATCAACCAGTTGCAGGTCCAACCCAGCCTGGAGCTGGACTTCGCCAGCGGTGCCCGCGCCCTGCTACGCCAGGACCCGGACATCATCATGATCGGCGAAATCCGCGACCGGGAAACCGCCCAGGTGGCCGTGCAGGCGGCCCTCACCGGGCATCTGGTGTTGTCGACCCTGCATACCCAGGACGCCTGCGGCGCGATCACCCGCCTGCTGGAGCTGGGTGTCGCCGACTACTTGATCAGGGCGACTCTGCTCGGGGTCATGGCCCAGCGCCTGGTGCGCACGCTATGTCGCGCATGTCTGGAGCTTCGCCCGCAGGATCGCCAGGCCTGCCGGCAATGCAGGGGCACGGGTTTCCATGGGCGTACCGGGCTGTTCGAACTGCTCCAGGTCAGCACCGCGTTGCGCGAACGGATCACCCCCGCCAGCGACCTCGCAGCCCTGCGGCAACAGGCCAAGGTAGACGGGCTGCGTGACCTTCGACGGCACGGTGGGGAGCGGGTCGCCCAGGGCAGAACCTGTACCGAAGAGGTCCTGCGGGTCTGTGGATAACCAAGAAATCTCCTTTGTAGCCGGGAACTTGGGGCCATGGGCAACGATCAAATCGGCATCTCAACCGCCCTCATACACCGAGGTGATTCATCATGCGTCTCAAAACAGCCATCGCAGCCACCGTCCTGTTCTCGCTGCCCCTTGGCTCCGCCATGGCCGACACGTTCTGGCGCAATATCATCTCCTCCGGTGCGACCACCGCCTCGACCTACCTGACCTTCAAGGACCACAAGCTGATCGTCGCCGCCCAGGACGACGCCGGCAGCTTCGTTGCCAGTGAGGGCGCCATTCGCGGGCCGTTCCTGGAAGCAGCGATCCGCCAGGTGCGCGCGGACAATCCGGGCGTGCAGGCCAGTGACATGGAACTGGCCAACGCGATCCTGGCCAAGAACGCCGTGGCCGAGTAAGTCCATTCCTGCAGTGGAGGTGGATCGCTAGCTCAACGATACGCCTCCACCGGCACGCACGCGCAGAACAGATTCCTGTCCCCATACACATTGTCGACCCGGTTCACCGCCGGCCAGTACTTGTGCTGGCGGGCGTGAGCGCTGGGGGCGATGCCCTGCTCGAGACTGTATGGCCGGCTCCACGGCGCCAGTACATCGGCCAGGGTATGCGGCGCGTGCCTGAGCGGGTTGTCCTCGGCCGGCCAGTTGCCTTCCTCGACTTCGGCAATCTCCGCCCTGATCGCCAGCATCGCTTCGACGAAACGGTCCAGCTCGGCCTTCGACTCGCTCTCGGTGGGCTCGACCATCAACGTGCCCGGTACCGGGAACGACATGGTCGGGGCATGGAAGCCATAGTCCATCAGGCGCTTGGCCACGTCCTCCTCGGTAATGCCGGTCAACGCCTTGAGCGGGCGCAGATCGAAGATGCATTCATGGGCCACGCGCTGGTTGCGCCCGCGATACAACACCGGGAAGGCATCGCGCAGCTGGCTGGCCAGGTAGTTGGCGGACAGGATCGCCACCTCGCTGGCATCGGCCAGCTGCGGCCCCATCATGGCGATGTACATCCAGCTGATCGGCAGGATGCTGGCGCTGCCCCACGGCGCCGCGCTCACCGCGCTGTTGTTCGGGTCCAGCCCCGGCACCGGCACCACCGGGTGGCTGGCCACGAACGGCTTGAGGTGTGCCCGGATGCCAATGGGCCCCATGCCCGGGCCACCGCCGCCATGGGGGATGCAGAAGGTCTTGTGCAGGTTCATGTGCGAGACATCGGCACCGATGTCCGCCGGCCGCGTCAGCCCCACCTGGGCATTGAGGTTGGCGCCGTCCATGTAAACCTGCCCGCCAAGCTGGTGCACCACCTCGCAGATCTCGCGGATGCCCTCTTCGTACACCCCATGGGTAGACGGGTAGGTCACCATCAGGCATGACAGCCGCTCGCCGGCATGGCGCGCCTTGGCCTTGAGATCATCGAGGTCAACGTTGCCATCCTCGTCGCACTCGACGATCACCACTTCCATGCCGGCCATCTGCGCCGACGCCGGGTTGGTGCCATGGGCCGAGGACGGGATCAGGCAGATCGTGCGCCCGGCCTGGTGGCGGCTCTGGTGATAACGAGTGATCGCCATCAGCCCGGCGTACTCGCCCTGGGCGCCCGAGTTGGGCTGCATGCAGATCGCATCGAAGCCGGTGATGGCACACAACCAGGCTTCGAGCTCATCGATCATCGCCTTGTATCCTTGCACCTGCGCCGCCGGGGCGAACGGATGCGGCTGGGCGAATTCAGGCCAGGTGATGGGGATCATCTCGCTGGTGGCATTGAGCTTCATGGTGCACGAGCCCAGCGGGATCATCGACTGGTTGAGTGCCAGGTCCTTGTTCTCCAGCTGCTTGAGATAGCGCAGCATCTCGGTCTCGCTGTGGTGCAGGTTGAACACCGGGTGCTGCAGGATCGGTGTGCGCCGCACCAGCGCGCCGGGGATGCCTTCGGGCAGGGCCTGCTGGTCGAGGGCGGCAATGTCCAGGCCGTGGTCGACGCCAAGAAAGATATCGAACAGCTTCAGCACCGTGGCTTCGTCGCAGGTCTCGTCCAGGCTCAGCCCCAGGTGCCCGCGACCGAGAATGCGCAGGTTGACGCGGGCGTCCTCGGCGCTTTCGATGATCGCCGCCTGGGTGCCGCCGACGTCCAGCGTCAGGGTGTCGAAGAAATGCTGGTTGAGGCGCTTGATGCCTTTGGCTTCGAGGCCGGCGGCGAGGATGAACGTCAGCCGATGCACGCGCTGGGCGATGCGCTGCAAGCCCTCGGGGCCATGATAGACGGCGTAGAAGCCGGCGATGTTGGCCAGCAGCACCTGGGCCGTGCAGATGTTGGAGTTGGCCTTCTCGCGACGAATGTGCTGCTCGCGGGTCTGCAGGGCCATGCGCAGCGCGGTGTTGCCACGGGCATCACGTGATACGCCGATGATGCGCCCGGGCATGGCGCGCTTGTAGTCGTCGCGGCAGGCGAAGTAGGCCGCGTGCGGCCCGCCATAGCCCATGGGCACGCCAAAGCGCTGGGTCGAGCCGAGCACCACGTCGGCACCCAGTTCGCCGGGCGGCGTCAGCACCACCAGGCTGAGGATGTCGGCGGCGACGCAGGCCAGGGCCTGCTGGCCATGCAGCTGGTCGATCAGCGGGCGCAGGTCGCGCACCTCGCCGTGGGTATCGGGGTATTGCAACAGC
Organism: Pseudomonas sp. PONIH3; assembly: GCF_002934345.1. Lineage (NCBI taxonomy): Bacteria > Pseudomonadati > Pseudomonadota > Gammaproteobacteria > Pseudomonadales > Pseudomonadaceae > Pseudomonas > Pseudomonas sp. PONIH3. Next base: position 4,000,076 of record NZ_CP026386.1, on the reverse strand, counting down.
GCGCCGAACACTTGGTGCCGGCCCAGGTTATCCACCGAATCGACGATCAGCTCGAAGCCGAACCCCTCGGCGCGGGTCTTGAGCACCGACAGGGTTTGCGGGTGGCAGTGCTCGTCGGCGAAGAAGGCGTTGCTCTTGCTGCGCGCCACGCGCTTGGCCAGGGCCATCGCCTCGGCCGCGGCGGTGGCCTCGTCTAGCAGCGAGGCATTGGCCAGGGGCAGGCCGGCAAGGTCGATGACCATTTGCTGGAAGTTCAGCAGCGCCTCCAGCCGGCCTTGGGCGATCTCCGGTTGGTAGGGCGTGTAGGCGGTGTACCAGCCAGGGTTCTCCAGCACGTTGCGCAGGATGACCGTGGGGGTGATGGTGGCGTGGTAGCCCATGCCGATCAGGCTGGTCCACAGCTGGTTCTGCGCAGCGTAGCCCGCGAGTTTGGCCAGTGCGGCCTGCTCATCGAGGGCCGGCGGCAGGTCGAGTGGGCGATTGAAGCGGATGCCCGGCGGCACCGTCTGCTCGATCAGTTCACTGCGGCTGGCGACGCCGAGGGCGTCGAGCATGGCCTGCTGCTCCTGGGCATCGGGCCCCAGGTGGCGACGCAGGAAAGGGTTGGACTCTTGCAGTTGGCTCAGCGATGGCGACTGGGACATGGCGACGATCTCTTCCTGGACCAGCTCTCATGGAGACTTACAAGTCTAGGAAGGATTGCCGAATGTGCGGGGATTATTGCGTTTGCCGTGCGGCCCTTATCGCGGGGCAAGCCCACTCCCACAAGGAATACTCCGTGGGAGCGGGCTTGCCCCGCGATAAGGGCGGCCCTGTTACTCGCCGATCAGCGCTGTATAGCCTGCTGCATCCAGCAGCTTGTCCAGCTCGGACTTGTCGCTCGGCTTCAGCTTGAAGATCCACGATTCGTAAGGTTCTTCGTTGAGCAGCTCCGGGCTGTCGGCCAGTTCTTCGTTGACCGCGATGACTTCACCACCCACCGGCGCATAGATATCCGAGGCGGCCTTGACCGACTCGACCACGCCAGCGGCGTCGCCTGCGGCGAACACCTTGCCGACTTCGGCCAGCTCGACGAACACCACGTCGCCCAGTGCTTGCTGGGCGTGGTCACTGATGCCCACGGTCACCGTGCCATCGGCTTCCAGGCGAGCCCACTCGTGGCTTTCGGCAAAACGCAGGTCGGCGGGGATTTGGCTCATTGTCTTGTATTCCTCGTAATGGGTCAGCGGACGGCCCGCCGTTAATGTTCAGATCAGGATCTTGCCATGGCGCACGAAGGTCGGCTTTACCACTCGCACCGGGTACCACTTGCCGCGGATTTCCACCTCGGCTCGGTCACCGGTGGCCATGGGCACGCGGGCCAAGGCAATGGATTTGCTCAGCGTAGGCGAGAAACTACCACTGGTGATCTCCCCTTCGCCAATCCCGGATACACGGACCACCTGATGCGCGCGCAATACGCCACGCTCCTCAAGCACCAGGCCGACCAGTTTTTCCTTCACGCCCTGTTCGATTTCAGCGAGCAAGCCACTGCGGCCAATAAATTCGCGCCCGACCGGCTCCCAAGCGACGCTCCAGCCCAGGTTGGAGGTCAAAGGAGTATGGGCTTCATCGATATCCTGGCCATACAGGTTCATGCCGGCTTCCAGGCGCAGCGTATCGCGGGCGCCCAGGCCGCTCGGGGCGATACCGGCGCCGACCAGGTCGTTGTAGAACGCCGGGGCCTGTTCGCCCGGAAGAATGATTTCCAGCCCGTCTTCCCCGGTATAGCCGGTGCGGGCGATGAACCAGTCACCGTCGGCGAGGCCTTCGAAGGGGCGCAGCTCGCGGATCAGCGCGGCCCGCGAGGCGCTGAGCAGGGCAGCGACCTTTTCTCGGGCATGCGGCCCCTGGATGGCGAGAATGGCCAGTTCAGGCCGTGCCTTGAAATTCACCTTGAAGCCTTCGCTGCGGGCCTGCAGCCAGGCCAGCACCTTGTCGCGGGTGGCGGCATTGGCCACCAGGCGATAACCGTCTTCGGTGCGGTAGGCAATGAGATCGTCAATGACCCCGCCCTCGGCATTGAGCAGCGGGCTGTAGAGGGCCTTGCCGGGGCTTTCCAGGCGCGTCACGTCGTTGGCCAGCAGGTGTTGCAGCCAGGGCGTGGCGGCGCAGCCATCGATATCGATGACCGTCATGTGGGAAACATCGAACACCCCGCAGTCACTGCGCACCTGGTGGTGCTCCTCGACTTGCGAGCCGTAGTGCAGGGGCATGTCCCATCCGCCGAAATCGACCGTCTTGGCGCCGAGCGCCAGGTGCAGGTCATACAGAGGCGTACGCTGTCCCATGGGTTTCTCCTTCCGGGCGTGGCGAGGCAGCGGCGGTCGGCGATGTTCTGTCATCACCTGTTCTTGTAGACCCGTCGCTGCGAATGCCGCGCATTGTAGCCGCAAGGGCGCTGCGTGACACCCTCAGCGCGGATGCCCCGGACGATGGGCCGAGCGGCGGATCAGCCCGATCACCGGCAGCAGGCCGACCAGTACCAGGGTCAACGCTGGCAGCGAAGCACGCGCCCATTCGCCCTCGCTGGTCATCTCGAACACGCGCACGGCCAGGGTATCCCAGCCGAACGGGCGCATCAGCAAAGTCGCCGGCATCTCCTTGAGTACATCGACGAACACCAGCAGGGCGGCACTGAGGGCGCCGGGCACCAGCAACGGCAGATACACCTTGAAAAACAATCCTGGGCCAGCGACCCCGAGGCTGCGCGACGCTTCCGGAAGCGATGGGCGGATCCGCTCCAGGCTGCTCTCCAGCGGACCATAGGCCACGGCGATGAACCGCACCAGATAGGCGAGCAACAATGCCGATAAGCTTCCCAGCAACAACGGCTTGCCCACCCCGCCCAACCACTGGGACAGCGGCACTACCAGCTGGTTGTCCAGGTAGCTGAACGCCAGCATGATCGACACGGCCAGCACCGAGCCGGGCAAGGCGTAACCCAAGTTGGCCAATCCAACCCCGGCGCGGATACCGGCAGTCGGGGCCTGCCGCCTGGCGAACGCCAGAAGCATGGCCACGCTGACCGTGATCAGCGCCGCCATGGCCCCCAGGTACAGGGTGTGCATGACCAGGCCGAGATAGCGCTCGTCGAGGTCGTGCCGCCCGCGCTGCCAGAACCACGCCAGCAACTGCAGCATCGGAATGACGAAGGCACAGGCGAACACCAGCAGGCACCAGCCACTGGCAGCCAACGCCTTGATGCCCCGCAAGTGATAAAGCGCCTGCGCCCTCGGGCGTTCGTTGCCACTGCGGCTGGCGCCTCGGGCCCGGCGCTCGCCATACAGCACCAGCATCACCGCCAGCAGCAGCAGGCTGGCGAGTTGCGCCGCGCTGGAGAGGCTGAAGAAGCCGTACCAGGTCTTGTAGATGGCTGTGGTAAAGGTGTCGAAATTGAATACTGCCACCGCGCCGAAATCGGCCAGGGTCTCCATCAGTGCCAGGGCGATGCCGGCGCCGATGGCCGGCCGCGCCATGGGCAAGGCCACCCGCCAGAAGGCCTGCAGCGGTGACAGCCCCAACACCCGCGCCGCCTCCATCAAGCCCTTGCCCTGGGCCAGGAAGGCCGTACGCGCCAGCAGGTAGACGTAGGGGTAGAACACCAGCACCAATACCGTGATCACACCACCAGTGGAGCGCACCCTGGGCAGGCGCATGGGCCCGAACACCTCGCGCAGCGCGGTCTGCACGGGGCCTGCAAAATCGAGCAGGCCGACGAAGACGAAAGCCAGCACATAGGCCGGGATGGCGAACGGCAGCATCAGCGCCCAATCCAGCCAACGCCGGCCAGGGAATTCGCAGAGGCTGGTGAGCCACGCCAGGCTAACCCCCAGCACGCACACGCCGATACCCACGCCCAGCACCAGGGTCAGGGTATTGCCCAGCAGGCGGCTCATCTGGGTGTCGAGCAGGTGCGACCAGATCTGGGTGTCGACCGACTGCCATGACAACAGCAAGACACTGAGCGGCAGCAAGACCAGGGCGGCGACCAGGAAGACCGGCAGGTACCAGCGGCGTTGGGGATAATGGGGCAAATCGAAAATCTCGATGGCTGTGCGATAGCATCGCGGGGCAAGCCAGCTCCCACGTCCGCATGGTTCGTGGGAGCGGGCTTGCCCCGCGATCGGTTCTCAAGGATAAGGCGGTGGACTCAGTTCCAGCCAGCCCGATCCATCAAGCGAATGGCTTCGGCCTGGCGCTTGCCAGCGACTTCCACCGGAATGCTGTCGGCCTTGAAGCTACCCCAGGCCGCCACTTCCGCCGATGGCTTCACCTTCGGGTTGGCCGGGAACTCCTGGTTGATGTCGGCAAACAGCTTCTGTGCCTCTTCGCCGGTCATCCACTCCACCAGTTTCTTTGCCGCTTCGGGATGCGGCGCATGCTTGGTCAGGCCGATGCCCGACAGGTTGACGTGCACACCGCGGTCACCCTGGTTGGGCCAGAACAGCCTCACCGGCAGATCAGGCTTTTCCTTGTGCAGGCGCCCGTAGTAATAGGTGTTGACGATGCCCACGTCGCACTGGCCAGCGGCAATGGCCTGAAGCACTGCGGTGTCGTCGGAGAACACGTCGGTGGAGAGGTTGTTGACCCAGCCCTTGATCAGCTTCTCGGTCTCGGCCTCGCCGTGATTCTCGATCAGGGTGGCGGTCAGCGACTGGTTATAGACCTTCTTCGCCGTGCGCAGGCACAGGCGGCCTTCCCAGTGCTTGTCGGCCAAGGCCTCGTAGGTGGTCAGCTCGGCGGGTTTGACCCGGTCGGTGGAGTAGGCGATGGTCCGTGCGCGCAGGCTCAGACCAGTCCAGTCGTGGGACGAGGCGCGGTATTGCGGCGGAATGTTCTGGTCGATGGTGGCCGACTTGATCGGTTGCAGGATGTCCATCTGCTCGGCTTGCCAGAGGTTGCCGGCATCGACGGTGAGCAGCAGGTCGGCCACGCCGTTCTCGCCCTCGGCCTTGATGCGCTGCATCAAGGGCGCTTCCTTGTCGGTGATGAACTTGATCTTGACGCCGGTCTTGGCGGTGTAGGCATCGAACACCGGCTTGATCAGCTCGTCGATGCGCGAGGAGTACACCACCACTTCTTCCGCCGCCTGGGCGGTGCCGCCGAACAGAGTGAGGGCCAGAGCGGCCAGTAGGGGCTTGCGGGGCAACATCGGGGGTACTCCTCGCTGGGTTGAGAGGTGCAAATGGTAGTGAATCCCATTTTCCCGCTCATCTGCTTAGCCGTTACCGAATGTTGCAAGGGGCTGCGGCGCAGCCCCAGCGACCCTCAGGCCTTGGCCAACTCCGGCAGGTCCCCGGACAACCCCAACGCCTGGCGCACGAACAGCGCCTTGGCCTCCGGCATCTGCTCCACCAGCTTCAACCCACTATTACGCAACCAGCGCAGCGGCAACGGGTTAGCCTGGAACAACCGCTCGAAGCCCTCCATCGCCGCCATCAGCGCCAGGTTGTGCGGCATGCGCCGCCGTTCGAAGCGGCTCAGCACCTTCACATCGGCCAGGCGCTCGCCGCGCTCGCTGGCACGTACCAGCTCTTCGGCCAGCACGGCGGCATCGAGGAAGCCCAGGTTGACCCCCTGCCCCGCCAGCGGATGGATGGTGTGGGCGGCGTCACCGATCAGCGCCAGCCCTTCATCGACATAACGCTTGGCATGGCGCTGGCGCAGCGGCACGCAGACCCGCGGATCAGCCTCGAGCACGTCGCCCAGTCGGCCTTCGAAGGCACGCTCAAGCGCCTTGCGGAACGCCGTATCGTCCAGCGCCATGGCCTGCTCGGCCTGCTCCGGCGTGGTCGACCAGACGATCGAGCACCAGTCCTGGCGGCCATCACGCGACAGCGGCAGGAAGGCCAGCGGGCCTTCGTCGGTGAAGCGTTGCCAGGCCGTGGCGCGGTGCGCCTCACTGCAACGCACACTGGTGACGATGGCGTGATGCAGGTAATCCCATTCACGGGTCTGGCAACCGGCCAGGCGACGTACAGCCGAATTGGCGCCGTCAGCGGCGACCACCAGCGGCGCGCGCAGCTTGCGACCATCGGCCAAGGTCACCAACCATTCGTCACCGGAGCGGCGCAACTGTTCCAGGCGGGCATTGGCCAGCAGCCCGACATCGCTATCGTGCAGGCGCTCCAGCAGGCCGTCCTGGACCACACGGTTCTCGACGATATGCCCCAGCACCTCGGCATGCACGCTGGCCGCGGAAAAATGAATCTCGCCGGTGCCGCTGCCATCCCACACGTGCATGTCCGAGTACGGCGAGACACGGCGCCGGGCGATGCCCTCCCAGGCCCCCAGGCGCTCGAGAATGCGCTGGCTGGCCGCCGACAGGGCACTGACCCTTGGTTCGAAAGGCGCCTCGCCGTCAAACGGCTTGACCGACAACGGCCCACCGTCGAGCAGAAGCACCTCCAGGCCACTGTGGCGCAAGGCCAGGGCCAGGGCGCTGCCGACCATGCCGGCACCGACAATCAACAGATCTGCGCGCATTTCCATGCCTTACGCCTGCCTCGCTTGCGGCTTGAGCCGCACGTATAAAGTTTTGTCGACCCGCGCCACCAGCTCGCCGGCGCCATCGCGGATCTCCACCTGCAACCGCGGCAGGTACTTCTTGCCGCTGGCGGTCTGCTGGCGGATCTCGTCCAGCAGCGCGTCGTCGACGTGGAATTCGGCATACACCGGGCCCTTGCCCGGCGAGATGAAATCGATGGAAGCGGCCTTGTCCCAGACGATGTACTCGCGCCCCAGCTGCTCGATCAGCAGCAGCATGTAGAACGGGTCGACCATCGCGTACAGGCTGCCACCGAACTGGGTGCCGACGTAGTTGCGATTCCACCGCGTCAGCTTCATGCGCACCTTGACGCTGCGCATGTCCGGGCTGATTTCCTGGATGTGGATGCCGGCGCCCAGGTAGGGCGGGTAGAAGTTCAGCAACCAGCGCAGCATCCGCGCTCGCCGTGCGAGCCGGCGCGCAGCGCTCATGGGCGGCCCCGCGGATCGGGGCGAGTACCGAGGCCCATGGCCTGGCGGGCGAACCAGCTTTTCGCCGGCGGCAGCAAGTCCAACCCGAGCAGGCCGAGGTTGCGCCCGGCCGCCAGCAGCGGCTGGCTGCTGCCGAACACACGGGTGACCTGATCGGAGAAGCCGATGGTCAAGGCCTGGTCGAGGCGCTGGCGCTGGTGATAGCCCTGTAGCGTGGGCAGATCGCCCGGCAGCGCCGGGCCGGCCAGCAAGGCGTCCGCCAGCGACTGCACATCGCGCAGCGACAGGTTGAAGCCTTGGCCTGCGATCGGGTGCAGGCTGTGGGCAGCATTGCCCAGCACCACCAGGTGCGGGCGCACCTGCTCCTCGGCCTCCACCAGCGACAGTGGATAGAGATGACGGGCACCGACCTGGCGCAGGGCGCCGAGGCGGTAGCCGAATGCTTCCTGCAGTTCGCGCAGGAAGCTGCGCTCGTCGAGCTCGGCCAGGCGCTTGGCATCCATGCCCTGGCGGGTCCAGACCAGCGCGCAGCGGTTGTCTGCCAGCGGCAGCAGGGCCATCGGCCCTTGCTCGGTGAAGCGCTCGAACGCCTGCCCGGCATGGGCCTCGCCTGGGGTGATGTTGGCGATCAGCGCGCTCTGGTCATACGGCGTGTGGCGCACATGGATGCCCAACTGCTCGCGCAGGCCCGAACGGCCACCATCGGCCAGCACCGCCAGGTCGCACTCCAACACGGTGTCGTCGTCCAGCTGCAACCGATAGCCACCGGCGATGGCCTGCATCGCCTGCACTTGCGCTGGGCAGCGCCAGCTGACCACCTCGTTGTCGATGGCCTGCCACAGGCACTGGCCGAGCCAGGCGTTCTCCACCACATAGCCGAGCGCCGGCACGCCTTCCTCCAGCGCATCCAGGCGCGCGGCGCCGAAGCGGCCACGGTCGGACACCTGGATCTGCCGGATCGGCTCGGCGCGGCGGCTGATGGCCTGCCACAGCCCCAGCCGCTCATAGATCTGCCGGGTGCCGTAGGACAGCGCCGAAGAACGCGCGTCGTAGCTGGGCTGGAAGCTGTCGCCCGGTGCAAACGGCTCGATCAGCAGGATCGTCCAGCCACGCGCCTTAGCTGCGGCCTGCAGCGTGAGGGCCAGGCTGGCGCCCACCAGGCCGCCACCGATGATCGCCAGGTTGACCCGGTTCATGCGGCGTCCTTACGCGCTTCGTGCATCAGCGCCTCGATCTCGGCGACCGTGCGTGGCACACCCGAAGTGAGGATTTCACAGCCTTGTCTGGTTACCACCACGTCGTCCTCGATCCTTACGCCGATGCCGCGCCATTTCTTCGCCACGGCCTGGTTGTCGGGCGCGATATAGATGCCCGGTTCGACCGTCAACGCCATGCCCGGCTCGAGCACGCGCCACTGGCCACCGACCTTGTATTCGCCCACATCGTGCACGTCCATGCCCAGCCAGTGCCCGGCGCGGTGCATGTAGAAGGCACGGTAGGCCTCGCTGTCGATCAGCGCCTGTACCTCGCCCTTGAGCAGGCCCAGCGCCACCAGCCCTTCGGTGATCACCCGCACGGTCGCCTCGTGGGCATGGTTCCAGTGCTTGCCCGGGGCGATCTCGGCGAACGCCGCGGCTTGGGCCGCGAGCACCAGCTCGTAGATGGCTTTCTGCTCGGGCGAGAAGCGCCCACTGACCGGGAAGGTGCGGGTGATGTCGCTGGCGTAGCAGTCGATCTCGCAACCGGCGTCGATCAGCACCAGGTCACCGTCCTTGAGCGGCGCATCATTCTGCTGGTAGTGCAGGATGCAGCCATTGCGCCCGGCGGCGACGATCGAGCCGTAGGCCGGCATCTTCGCCCCGCCCTTGCGGAACTCGTAGTCCAGCTCGGCTTCCAGGCTGTACTCGTACAGCCCAGCGCGGCAGGCCTGCATGGCGCGCACATGGGCACGGGCGGAGATCGCCGCGGCCTCGCGCATGACATTCACTTCCGCCGCCGATTTATACAGGCGCATGTCGTGCAGCAGATGATCCAGGGCAACGAACTCGTTCGGCGGCTGAGCGCCCAGGCGGGCCTTGGAGCGAATCACATTGATCCACTCCATCAGCCGGCGGTCGAATTCGGCATTGCCGCCCATGTTGCTGTAGACCCGCTCGCGGCCCTCGATCAGGCCCGGCAGGATCTCGTCGATATCACTGATGGGGAAGGCGTCGTCGGCGCCGAAATCACGCACCGCGCCTTCCTGGCCGGCCCGCAGGCCATCCCACTGCTCGCGCTCGGGATTGCGCTCGCGGCAGAACAGCACGTACTCGCCATGCTCGCGGCCCGGGATCAGCGCGATCACAGCCTCCGGCTCGGGGAAACCGCTCAGGTACTGGAAATCGCTGTCCTGACGATAGACATGCTCGACGTCGCGATTGCGGATGGCAACTGCGGCGGCGGGCAGGATGGCGATGCTGTTGGGGACCATCTGCGCCATCAGCGCCTTGCGCCGACGGGCGTACTCCGCCTTGGGTATGTGGCTCATGGGCAAACGACCCCGATCAGATCAGTGCAGCGATGGCTTTGGCGCGGGCGCTTCGGGCTTGGCCAGCTCGGTGTACAGCAGCAGCGGGGCGACGCGCAGGTACTCCATGACTTCCATGTAGTCGCTTTCGCCGTCCTCGGATTCTTCCAGCGCTTCCTGGACCTGCGAAATGGCCACCAGGTCCTGGAGCACTTCCTTGGCATCGGTGGACAAGTCCTTGCCACCGGCGTTCAGGCCGAAACCGGTGATGAAGCCCTGGCACCACTGGCCCAGCGCGGTGGCGCGGTCGCTGAGTGCGGCATCATCGGAAGGCAGCAGCAGGACGATGGCGACGTCGTCGCCGGTCAGCTCGGCCTTGACCATCTCTTGCAGGCCGACCAGGGCGTTGCGGACAGTGTCACCGGGCTCGGTCTCGAGCAGTTGGGCGGCGTCGGCCAGCCAGGCATCGGCATCGAAACCGGCGCCGGCGCAGCTGCGGCCGATCAGCAGACCGTGCAGCTCGGCGGGGGTGACTGGGTGGCCATTGCTCGAAAGCAACATGGCGAAGGCAATGTAGGGCGATTGGGTATTGGGCATGGGCAGCTAGGCGCCAGACGGCGCAATGACTAGAATGGAGACCTTGTATCCTAGCACCGGCAGGCGCGCCAAGACCATCGGCACTGGCCGTCGCGCCCTTGGGGCAGGCATGATCGCCAGGCGAGTCAAGGAATCGAGTGCAATCCATGCAAGAGAACGACCTGCAAGCGCTGATGAGCCGGTTCGAGTTGCTGATCCAACGGGTCGAGCAACTAAAGCGGCAAAACGCACTCTTAGTAGCTCAGGAACGATCCTGGCGCGAGGAGCGCGCCCACCTGATCGAAAAGAACGAGATCGCCAAACGCAAGATCGAATCGATGATCCTGCGCCTCAAGGCCCTGGAGCAAGACTCATGAGTTCAAGCAATAGCGTCACCGTCCAGATCCTCGACAAGGAATACTCGATCATCTGCCCGCCCGAGGAGCGCAACAACCTGGTCGGTGCCGCCCGCTACCTGGATGGCAAGATGCGCGAGATCCGCAGCAGCGGCAAGGTGATCGGCGCCGACCGTATCGCGGTGATGGCCGCGCTGAACATCACCCACGAGCTGCTGCACCGCCAGGAACGCCCCGAAGTGGCCAGCGGCGGCACCACCCGCGAACAGGTGCGTGACCTGCTGGAACGGGTCGACCAGGCCCTCTCCGACGATCCGGTTAGCAAAAGCGACTGAGATTGGTATACTGGCGCCACTCCCTGGGGGATGCGCCAGTCGGTTATGTCCCTGAGCCGATACGCACAACCACGGGGGTTGCACGCTGGGGCAGGTGTGCATGTCCGCCCGACGGAAAGCCTTAACGCCCCCTGCAATCTCCACCTTGAACTTTCGGGTTCAAGGGCTACACCGATAGCGGTCTTGTCGGGGAGCCTGCTTTCAGAACTGCCCGCCTTCCACGGCGGGCTTTTCGTTTCTTCAGGGATCGCCCGTGCCATGACCGACACCGCGCCGCTTACCCGCCCCCAGCTTCGCCGCCTCCTGCGCAATGCCCGCCGCGCCCTCACACCCGCCCAGCAACGCCAGGCCGCCGAAGGCCTCTATCGCCAGTTGGCGCAGCATCCACTGTTCCGCCGCGCCCGGCATATCGCCCTGTACCTGCCCAATGATGGCGAGATCGACCCGCGCCTGCTGCTGCGCGAGGCGCACAGGCGCGGCAAGCACGTCTACCTGCCTGTGTTGCACGCCTGGCCCGCCACACGCATGGTGTTCCAGCGTTTCGAGCCAGGGGAAAAGCTGCGACCCAACCGCTTCGGCATCGCCGAACCTGTAGTCGAGCGCAAACGCCAAAGGCCGATCTGGGCGCTGGACCTGATCCTGCTGCCGCTGGTCGGTTTCGATGAGATGGGGGGGCGCCTGGGCATGGGCGGGGGCTTCTATGACCGCAGCCTGGCCTATCAGAGCCGGCGCAAGGCCTGGAAAAAACCATTGCTGCTGGGGCTGGCGCATGAATGCCAGAAGGTGGAGCGGCTCAACCAGGCAAGCTGGGATGTACCGTTGCAAGGCACGGTGTCAGACCGTGGTTGGTACTTGGCAGCGAAGTGAACCCGCGATCAGCGGTGCTGTTGCTGCGCCGGATCGACGGGCGCCTGCTGATAGGCGGCATCGAGCTTGCGCTCCCACAAACCTTGCGCGTAACCGGTGGTGACCACGCCCAGGCCGAAGATGAAGGCCAGGATCCAGAGCAGGTCCGGTTTACGTTGTTTCATTGATTGCCCCCCAAGAACAACTGTCCAGGCTCGGCGGCTTTCTTGATGGCTGCCGGAGCGTATAGCTTAAAATCGGCGCATTTTCCGACAACATGAGTCGCTAGGCAAACGTTGACGCCAACCGACTGTCGGTTTCATGCAACGAGTTATTTCAAACTCTTTCAGGAGCAGCATCCATGGCCTACTGGCTGATGAAATCCGAGCCCGACGAGCTCTCCATCGAAGCCTTGGCACGCCTGGGCAGTGCCCGTTGGGACGGGGTACGCAACTACCAGGCGCGCAATTTCCTGCGGGCCATGAGCATAGGCGACGAGTTCTTCTTCTACCACTCCAGCTGCCCGCAACCAGGGATCGCCGGCATTGCCCGGATCAGCGCCGCGGCCTACCCGGACCCGACCGCCCTCGACCCGCAAAGCCACTACCACGATGCCAAGGCCAGCGCCGAGAAGAACCCGTGGAGCGCGGTGGATGTCGAGCATGTGCAGACCTTCCGCCAGGTACTCGGCCTGGGCCTGCTCAAGCAGCAGGCGGCACTGGAGGAACTGCCACTGGTGCAAAAGGGCAGCCGCCTGTCGGTGATGCCGGTGACCGCAGAACAATGGGCGGCGATCCTCGCGCTGAGCTGATTGTGCGTCTATTGTCAGGGGTTTGACCAATATCAACGCGCCAGGATGCGCGTCGCGCCAGGATAAGGCGTGCAAGCCGCAGGATGCAGACCGATGAATCGAAAAGCCCCCAGAATCTTCGCCTCCGCCTTGGTGTTGCTGCTATTGGCGGCCGGCGGGCTGGGTTACTGGAAGTCCCTTCACGACCGCCTGCCCGAAGGCCTGAGCATGGGTAACGGGCGCCTCGAATCCACCGAAGTGCAGATCGCCAGCAAGGTCCCCGGGCGCCTGGCCGAGGTGCTGGTCGATGAAGGCGACAAGGTCACCCGCGGCCAACTGCTCGCGCGCATCGATACCCGCACGATGGAGGCCCAGCGCAGCCAGGCCGAGGCCGAAGTGCTGCGCGCCCGCGAGAACTACGCCGCCGCCCAGGCCAGCGTGCAGCTGCGCCAGAGCGAACTGCTGCTGGCCAGCCAGGAGCTCAAGCGCGTGCGCGAAATCTACCAGCGCAAGTTCGCCAGCCAGCAACTGCTCGACCAGCAGCAGGCCCGCTATGACACCGCCACCTCTGCCGTGGTCGCCGCCCGCGCCCAGCTGGCGGCAATCAAGGCCGCCATCGGCGCGGCCGAAGCCCAGGTCGCCCAGCTCACCAGCGAAATCGACGACAGCAGCCTGCGTGCCCCCATCGACGGCATCATCCAGCTGCGCCTGGCCGAGCCTGGCGAGGTGCTCGGTGCCGGTGGCCGGGTGCTGATGCTGATCGACCCCAGCGACCAGTACATGAATCTCTACCTGCCCGCCGCCACCACCGGCCGGCTGACCGTGGGCGACCAGGCGCGGATCGTGCTCGACGCCCTGCCCGAGCAGGCCCTGCCGGCGAAGATCGCGTTTGTCGCGGGCAAGGCGCAGTTCACCCCGAAACAGGTCGAGACCCGTGACGAACGGCAAAAGCTGGTGTTCCGGGTCAAGCTGCGCCTGACCGAGCCGAGCGCCGTGCCCCAGGCCAAGCCGGGCATGCCCGGCGCCGGGTACGTGCGCACCGCCGACGTGGGCTGGCCGGCCAGCCTGCAATGAACGCGGCGACAGCACTGCAGGCCGACGGCGTCAGCCACCGTTATGGCGATCTGCAGGCCCTGCACCCCCTCGCGTTCAGCCTGCCGGCCGGCACCCGCTGCGGGCTGATCGGCCCGGACGGCGCCGGCAAGTCGACCCTGCTCGGGCTGATTGCCGGGGTCAAGCGCCTGCAACAGGGTGAGTTGCATGTGCTCGGCGGCTCGATCCGCCAACGTCGCCACCGCACCGCGCTGTACCCCAAGGTCGCGTTCATGCCCCAGGGCCTGGGCAACAACCTGTACCCGGAGCTGTCGATCCGCGAGAACATCCGCTTCTTTGCCACCCTGTTCGGCCTCGGCCGCGCTGAGTGCGAGCAACGCATGGCCAGCCTGCTGCGCGCCACCGACCTGGAACGTTTCGCCGAGCGGCCGGCCGGCAAGCTGTCCGGCGGCATGAAGCAGAAGCTGGGGTTGTGCTGCGCGCTGATCCACGAGCCGGACCTGCTGATTCTTGACGAGCCGACCACCGGCGTCGACCCGCTGTCACGGCGGCGTTTCTGGGAACTGGTCGAGCAAGTGCGCGCCCAGCGCCCGCAACTGACCCTGCTGGTGGCCACCGCCTACATGGAGGAAGCCGAGCAGTTCGAGCACTGCCTGATGCTCGATGCCGGGCGCCTGCTGGCTGCAGGCCTGAGCCGTGAGCTGGCTGCGACCACGCCCAGTGGCAAGCTCGACGATGCCTTCACCCACTTTCAAGGGGCCGGCCGCGAGCAACCCGAGCCGCTGCGGATTCCGCCACGCCAGGTCGATGATGGGCCGATCGCCATCGAGGCCCACGACCTGACCTTGCGCTTCGGCGACTTCACCGCGGTGAACAAGGTCAGCTTCGCCATCGGTCGCGGCGAAATTTTCGGCTTCCTCGGTTCCAACGGCTGCGGCAAGACCACCACCATGAAGGTGCTCACCGGGCTGATGCCGGCCAGCGAAGGCAGCGCCAGCCTGCTTGGCCGCCCGGTGGATGCCGGCGACCTGGCCACGCGCAAGCGGGTCGGCTTCATGTCCCAGAGTTATTCCCTGTACGGCGAGCTGAGCGCCCGGCAGAACCTCGAGCTGCATGCTCGCCTGTTCGACCTGGCCAAGGCCGACAGCGCACCGCGCATCGCCGAACTCATCGAGCGCTTCGACCTTGGCGCCATCGCCGACCAGCCTTCCGGCGCCCTGCCCCTGGGCCTGCGCCAACGCCTGTCGCTGGCCGTGGCGGTGCTGCACCGCCCGGAAGTACTGATCCTCGATGAACCAACCTCGGGCGTCGATCCGGCGGCCCGCGACGATTTCTGGCGGCTGCTGGTGGAGTTGTCCCGCGAGCAGGGGGTGACCATCTTCCTGTCCACCCACTTCATGAACGAAGCCCTGCGCTGCGACCGTATCTCGCTGATGCACGCCGGCCGGGTGCTGGCCTGCGACACACCGCAGGCCCTGCAAATCCAGTTCGGCGGCGACACCCTGGAAGACGCCTTCGTGCGTTGCCTCGAACAGGCCCAGGACGCGCCCACCCAGGCCCAAGCCGACGCCACGCTGGAGCAGGCCGCTGCCCCAGCGCCCGCTCTGCGCCAGGCCTTCAGTCTGCGCCGCCTGCTGGCCGTAGCCAGCCGCGAAGGCAAAGAGCTGCTGCGCGACAAGGTGCGCCTGGCCTTCGCCCTGGCAGGGGCATTGTTCATGATGGTGATCTTCGGCTATGGCATCTCGCTGGATGTGGAAAACCTCGCCTTCGCCGTCTATGACCAGGACCAGAGCCCGCAGAGCCGCGCCTACCTGGAGGCCTTCCGTGGCTCGCGCTATTTCGCCGAGCGGCCGCCGATCCGCGATGCCCGCCAGCTGCACCAGCGCTTGCAGCGCTCGGAGATCAAGCTGGCCCTGGAGATCCCTCCGGGCTTTGGCCGCGACCTGCATGCAGGGCGCCAGCCGGTGGTTGCGGCCTGGCTTGACGGTGGCATGCCGTTTCGCGCCGAGACCAGCCGCAACTATGTCGAGACCGTGCACCAGGCCAACCTTGAACAGCTCGCGGCCCTCGGCCCGAACCCAGTCTCGCGCCAGCAGCCGGTGCGCCTGGAAACGCGCTTTCGCTACAACCAGGACGTGGTCAGCGTGAACGCCATCGGCCCCGGCGTCATGGCACTGATCCTGGCCTTCATCCCGGCCATGCTCACCGCGCTGGGCATCGTGCGGGAAAAGGAGCTGGGCTCGATCACCAACTTCTACGCAACGCCCCTGACCCGCCTGGAGTTCCTGCTCGGCAAGCAGGCGCCGTACCTCGCGGTGAGCCTGGTCAACCTGGCGCTGCTGGTGGCGATGAACCGCTGGCTGTTCGGCGTGCCGCTCAAGGGCAGCCCGCTGGCCCTGGCCTGCGGCGGCCTGGCCTACCTGCTGGCAACCACCAGCCTGGGCCTGTTGATCTCGGCCTTCACCCGCACTCAGATCGCCGCGATCCTCGGCACCCTGATCATCACCAGCCTGCCGACCATCCAGTTCTCCGGGCTGATCGTGCCGCGCTCGTCGCTGGAGGGCGCGGCGGCGCTGATGGGCCAGCTGTTCCCTGCCGGCTACTTCCTCGACATCGCCGTCGGCACCTTCACCAAGGCCCTGGGCCTGCACGAGCTGTGGCCGCAGTGCCTGGCGCTGCTGGGCTTCTTCGCCGCCTTCACCGGGCTGAGCCTGATCATGCTGAAAAAGCAGGAGGCCTGAAATGAGCCGGCTCTCCCACACCTTGCGCCTGGGCCTGAAGGAACTCACCAGCCTGCGCCATGACAGCGTGTTGCTGCTGTTCCTGCTGTACGCGTTCAGCGTGGCGATCTACATGCCTGCCGCAGGTTCGGTAATAGGCGTGCACAACGCCAGTGTCGCAGTGGTCGACGAAGACCACGGCGCCATCTCGCGCAAGCTCGCCGAGTCGCTGCAACCGCCCGAATTCCAGCCCGCCGTGGCACTGCCGGCCGATCGCCTGGACCAGGCCATGGACAGCGGCCAGTACACCTTCGTGATCAACGTACCGGTAAATTTCCAGGCCGACCTGCTGGCCGGGCGCTCACCGGAGCTGCAGGTCAACGTCGATGCCACGGCCATGAGCCAGGCCTTCATGGGCGCGGGCTACATCGGGCGGATCTTCGAACGCGAGCTGCTCGAATACGCAGGCCGCAGCACCAGCAGCCCGGCACTGCTCAATCCCAAGGCGCTGTTCAACCCCAACCTCGAAGGCGGCTGGTTCCTGGCGGTGATCCAGATCGTCAACAACATCACCATCCTGGCCATCATCCTAACCGGTACCGCATTGCTGCGCGAACGCGAGCACGGCACCCTCGACCACCTGCTGGTGCTGCCGCTGACGGCACTGGAAATCATGCTGGCGAAGATCGCCAGCAACGCCCTGGTGGTGGTGGCCTGTACCTGGATATCGCTGGAAGTGGTGGTCAAGGGCGCCCTGGGCGTGCCGCTGGCGGGCTCGATGGGGTTGTTCCTGGGGGTGACTGCGCTGTACCTGTTCGCCAGCACGGCACTGGGCATCTTCCTCGCCACCCTGGCGCGCTCGACACCGCAGTTCGGCCTGCTGGCGATCCCGGTGATCATCCCGATGCTGCTGCTGTCGGGGGGCAGCACACCGCTGGACAGCATGCCGCAGTGGCTGCAGTGGGTCATGCAGGGCTCGCCCTCGACCCACTTCGTCAGCCTCGGCGCGGCGATCCTGTTCCGCGACGCCGGGCTGAGCGTGGTGTGGCCGGACGTCGCGGCGCTGGCCGCGATCGGCCTGGTGTTCTTCGGCGTGGCCCTGGCGCGCTTTCGCCGCAGCCTCGCCGCCTGATCACTGCACGATCAGGTTGTTGAACAGCAGGTCCTCGACGATCGGCTTGCCCTCTTCGGACTCCATCACCTGCTGCACCTGTTTCAAGGCTTCCTGGCGCAGCTTTTCCTTGGCTTCGACGTTGCTCATGTTGTCCACGCCCTGCTGGGTGAACAGCGCCACCAGCTGGTTGCGGATCAGCGGTTCGTGGTGCTTGACCGCCGTGGCGGCGGCATCCCCGGTCACGCGCAGGGCGACGTCGGCCTTGTACACGCGCAGCTTGGGGCCGCCGTCGAGGGCGTAGTTGCCAACGAAGGGCGGGCTGAGGTTGATATAGGCGACCTTGGGCTCGCCTTCCTTTTCCTCGGCCATGGCCACCACCGGCAGCATCAGGGCCAGCACCATCAAGATCCACGCTTTCACGAATTCGCTCCTCAATACAGTTGCCGCCAGCTTACCCAGCGCGCCGGCCAAACCCAAGCCCGGGCTTATGCCAGCTCATCAGGGCCGACCATGCTCGTTGACCCTAGGGGTGGCCCTCCTACACTTATCGGCCACCACACGCAAAGGAATAGCCCTGATGAAAGCCTTGTTGTGCAAAGCCCTGGGCCCGGCGCGGGACCTGGTCCTGGAAGAGGTCGCCAGCCCCGTGCCAAAGAAGAACGAGATACTCCTCGACGTGCACGCCGCAGGGGTCAACTTCCCCGACACCCTGATCATCGAGGGCAAGTACCAGTTCAAGCCACCGTTGCCGTTCTCGCCGGGGGCGGAAGCTGCCGGCGTGGTGGCCGCGGTCGGCGAGAAGGCCGGTGCGTTCAAGGTCGGCGACCGGGTCATGGCCCTGACCGGCTGGGGCGCTTTCGCCGAGCAAGTGGCGGTGCCGTTCTACAACGTGCTGCCGATCCCGGCGGGCATGGACTTCACCACTGCCGCCGCGTTCGGCATGACCTACGGCACCTCGATGCACGCCCTCACCCAACGCGGCCAACTCAAGGCCGGTGAAACCCTGCTGGTGCTCGGTGCCTCAGGTGGCGTCGGCCTGGCAGCGGTGGAAATCGGCAAGGCCCTCGGGGCACGGGTGATTGCGGCGGCCAGCAGTGCCGAGAAGCTGGCGATCGCCAAGGCGGCCGGGGCCGACGAGCTGGTCGACTACAGCCAGGCCAGCCTCAAGGACGAGATCAAGCGCCTGACCGGCGGCCAGGGCGTGGATGTGATCTACGATCCGGTCGGTGGCGAGTTGTTCGACCAGGCTGTACGGGGGCTGGCGTGGAACGGCCGGTTGCTGGTGGTGGGGTTCGCCAGTGGGACGATCCCGCAGTTGCCGGTGAACCTGGCGCTGCTCAAGGGCGCGGCGGTGGTCGGGGTGTTCTGGGGCGCCTTTGCCCAGCGCCAGCCGGAGGACAACGCCGCCAACTTCCGCCAACTGTTCGCCTGGCATGCCGAGGGCAAGCTGAAACCCTTGGTGTCGCAGACCTACGCGCTGGCCGAGGGCGGCGCCGCGATCGAACGTCTGGCGCAGCGCCAGGCAGCGGGCAAGCTGGTGGTAACGGTTCAGCGCTGACCTTTCTGCCCTGTCACTGGCTCACAGTGACAGGGCAGACCCCGCAGTTCTTCTATTCATATTCCTAAACGGTAGTTCATAAACTTTTTCTAAGCGAATAGGGTATATCGACCGGACCACCGGACCAGCAAACGTCTGTCGCCATCAGCTGAGGCGACGCTTTCAACTTTGTGAGGTTAGGAATGGTCAGGATCACAATCACCCCAGTGCATAACGCCAGGGCATTGAGTGCAGCCAAGGAGCGGTACTGATGTCCAGCCAACCAACTACCCGATTCCACAGCGATCACGACAGCTCGCCGCTGCTGCTGCCGGCCAAGGTGCTGCGCAACGACGAAGAGGCCCTGCAGGCCGCCCGCGAACTGGCTGAGGTGGCCCGCCAGCAGGCCGCCAAACGTGACCAGCAGCGCAAGCTGCCATGGGCCGAGATTGAGCAGTTCACCCGCAGCGGCCTGGGCAGCATCAGCGTGCCCAAGGCCTTCGGCGGTCCCGAGGTATCGTTCCAAACCATCGCCGAAGTGTTCCGCCTGATCAGTGCCGCCGACCCGGCGCTGGGGCAGATTCCGCAGAACCAGTTCGGCATCCTGCAACTGGTGCGCCTTACCGCCACCCAGGCGCAGCAGGAAGCGATCTTCCGCGCCGTGCTCGACGGCTGGCGCATCGGCAATGCCGGCCCCGAGCGCGGGACCAAGGACACCCTGACACTCAAGGCGCGCATTACCCGCGAGGGCGACGGCTATCGCATCAGTGGCGAGAAGTTCTATTCCACCGGTGCCCTGTACGCCCACTGGGTAGCGGTAAAAGCCCTGGACGATGACGGCCGGCAACGCCTGGCCTTTGTCCGTCGCGGCAGCCCAGGGCTGCGCATCGTCGATGACTGGTCCGGCTTCGGCCAGCGCACCACCGCCAGCGGCACCGTGCTGCTCGACCAGGTGCCGGTGGACGCCGACCTGGTGCTGGACAACTGGCGCCTGCGTGAAGAGCCCAGCATCCAGGGCGCCGCCTCGCAGCTGATCCAGGCGGCCATCGACGCCGGCATCGCCGAAGCGGCCATCGAGGACACGATCCAGTTCGTGCGGGAGAAGTCCCGGCCCTGGATCGAGGCCAAGGTCGAACGCAACAGCGACGATCCCTATGTGATCGCCGATATCGGCCGCCTGAAGCTCGAACTGCACGCCGCCGAGGCCCTGCTGCGCAAGGCCGCCAGGGTGCTCGACGAAGTGAACGCCGGCGTGATCGATGCCGCCGCCGCGGCCCGTGCCTCGATTGCCGTGGCCGAAGCCAAGGTGCTCACCACCGAGATCTCGCTGCAGGCCAGCGAGAAACTGTTCGAGCTGGCCGGCAGTCGCGCCAGCCTGGCCGAGTTCAACCTCGACCGGCACTGGCGCAACGCCAGGGTCCACACCCTGCACGACCCGGTGCGCTGGAAGTACCACGCCGTCGGCGCCTACCACCTCAACGGCACCCTGCCTGCCCGCCATTCCTGGATCTGATATCGGCCCGTCCCGGGGCAAGCCCGCTCCCATGCGTTCGCGTGAGGGCGGGCGTGCTCCGCGATGGGACCTGGAGAGCACAATGACTGCATCCATCATAACCACCGACGCCCAGGCCCTGGCCGTCGCCGACGAACTCGCCCACTACCTGCGCGAAGACAGCGCCCTGCGCGACCGCGAGCGCCGTCTGCCCCATGCCGAACTCGAACGTTTCGTGCAGTCCGGCCTGTGGGGCATCAGCGTGCCCAAGGCCTTTGGCGGCGCCGGCGTGTCCAGCGTCACCCTGGCCAAGGTCATCGCCCGCATCGCCCAGGCCGACGCCTCGCTCGGGCAGATCCCGCAGAACCACTTCTACGCCCTGGAAGTGCTGCGGGTGAACGGCGGTCCCGAACAACAGCAACGCCTCTACGCCGAAGTCCTCGCTGGCCGCCGCTTCGGCAACGCCCTGGCCGAGCTCGGCACGAAGAACGCCCACGAGCGCACCACCCGCCTGAGCCGCGACGGCGACCATTACCGCATCGATGGCCGCAAGTTCTACTGCACCGGCGCGATCTACGCCCAGCGCATCCCGACCCTGGTGATCGACGAGCAGGGCGTATCGCACCTGGCCTTCGTGCCCGCCGACAGCCAGGGCATCGAGGTGATTGATGACTGGAGTGGCTTTGGCCAGCGCACCACCGGCAGCGGCTCGGTAGTGTTCAACCATGTGCCGGTCCGCGCCGAAGACGTGGTGCCGTTCCAGAGCGCCTTCGAGCGCCCGACCACGGTCGGCCCGCTGGCGCAGATCCTCCATGCCGCGATCGACACCGGTATCGCCCGCGCCGCCTACGAGGACGCCCTGCACTTCGTGCGTACCCGCAGCCGACCCTGGATCGACTCCGGCCTCGACAAGGCCAGCGACGACCCGCTCACCTTGAAGAGCTTCGGTCATCTGGCAATCCGCCTGCATGCCACCGAGGCCCTGCTCGAACGCGCGGGTGAAATCCTCGACATCGCCCAGGCCGACAGCAACGCCGAGACCCTGGCCGCCGCCTCGATTGCCGTCGCCGAGGCCCGGGCGATCAGCACCGAGATCTCCCTGGCCGCCGGCACCACCCTGTTCGAGCTGGCCGGCAGCCAGGCCACCCTGGCCGAGCACAACCTCGACCGCCACTGGCGCAACGCCCGGGTGCACACCCTGCACGACCCGGTACGCTGGAAGTACCACGCCATCGGCAACTACTACCTCAACGACGAGAAACCGCCGCGCCGAGGGACCATCTGATGGCCAAGCAGATCCTGCTCAATGCCTTCAACATGAACTGCATCGGGCACATCAACCACGGTTTGTGGACCCACCCGCGGGACACTTCGACCCAGTACAAGACCCTCGACTACTGGACCGACCTCGCCCGCCTGCTGGAGCGGGGGCTGTTCGACGGGCTGTTCATCGCCGATATCGTCGGCACCTACGATGTCTATGGCCAGTCGCTGGACGTGACGCTGAAGGAGTCGATCCAGCTGCCGGTCAACGACCCGCTGCTGCTGGTCTCGGCCATGGCCGCTGTTACCAGGCATCTGGGCTTTGGCCTCACCGCCAACCTGACCTATGAAGCGCCTTACCTGTTCGCCCGGCGCCTCTCCACTCTCGATCACCTGAGCAACGGCCGGGTCGGCTGGAACATCGTCACCGGCTACCTCGACAGTGCAGCCCGGGCCATGGGGCTGGAACAGCAACCCGAGCACGATCGCCGCTACGACCAGGCCGACGAGTACCTGCAGGTGCTGTACAAGCTGCTCGAAGGCAGTTGGGCCGACGATGCCGTGGTCGCCGACCGCGCGCAGCGCGTGTATGCGCGACCGGACAGGGTGCGCAAGGTCGAGCACCATGGCGAGTTCTACAAGGTCGAAGGCTATCACCTGTGCGAGCCTTCGCCGCAGCGCACACCGGTACTGTTCCAGGCCGGCAGTTCGGCGCGCGGTTTGGCCTTTGCCGGCAACCATGCCGAGTGCGTGTTCATCAGCGGCCAGGAAAAGGCCGCCACCCGCGCCCAGGTCGACAAGGTGCGCGCAGCGGCGCAAGCCGCTGGTCGCGACCCGCAGGCGGTCAAGGTATTCATGGGCATCACCGTAATCGTTGCCGCAACAGAAGACCAAGCCCACGCCCTGCACGCCGAGTACCTGCATTACGCCAGCGCCGAGGCAGGTGTTGCGCATTTCGCCAGCTCCACCGGTATCGATTTCTCACGCTACGAACTGGACGAACCCATCGGTTTCGCCAAGGGCAATGCCATCCAGTCCGCCACCCGCCAATTGCAGGACAGCGCCTGGACCCGCCGCCGCCTGCTGGAGCAGCACGCCTTGGGCGGCCGCTACGTGACCCTGGTCGGCGACCCCGGGCAGGTGGCCGAGCAACTGATCGGCTGGCTCGACGACACCGGCCTGGACGGCTTCAACCTGACCCGCACCGTCACCCCGGAAAGCTTCGAGGCCTTCATCGACCTGGTAGTACCCGAACTGCAACGCCGTGGCCGCTACAAGACTGGCTACGCCGAAGGCACCCTGCGCGAGAAGCTGTTCGCCAGCGACCATCCGCACTTGCCCGCCGACCATCCCGGATCCTCCTACCGCAACACCCCCACCCCTGCCCCGACTGGAGCCCTGCACCATGCTTGAAAAACTGTTCCGGCCCGTCGCGGCCATTGCCCTGGGTCTCGGCCTGTCCGCCGCCGCCTTCGCCGCGGAGCCACTGAAGATCGGCACCACCGCCGCCTTCGCCATCCCGTTGGAAGCCGCGGTGGCAGAAGCCCAAAAACAAGGTCTGGAAGTGAAGCTGATCGAATTCAGCGACTGGATCGCGCCGAATGTCAGCCTCAACAGCGGCGACATCGACGTGAACTACTTCCAGCACATCCCCTTCCTGGAAAACGCCAAGGCCGCCGCCGGTTTCAACCTGGTCCCCTATGCACCGGGGATCATCAACAACGTTGGGCTGTATTCGAAAAAGTACAAAAGCTTTGCCGAGCTGCCCGTAGGCGCCAGCGTGGCCATCGCCAACGACCCGATCAACAGCGGCCGTGGCCTGCAACTGCTGGCCAAGGCCGGCCTGATCACCCTCAAGCAGGGCGTGGGTTACAAGGCCACCGAGGACGACATCATCGCCAACCCGAAGAAGATCAAAATTCTCCAGGTAGAAGCGGTGCAGCTGGTGCGCGCCTATGACGACGCCGACCTGGTGCAGGGCTACCCGGCGTACATCCGCCTGGCCAACACCTTTGACGCCACCTCGGCGCTGCTGTTCGACGGCCTGGAGAACAAGGAGTACGTGATCCAGTTCGTTATCCGCCCACAGGAGAAAAACGACCCGCGCCTGGCCAAGTTCGTCGATATCTACCAACACTCGCCGGTCGTGCGCGCCGCCCTCGACAAGGCCCACGGCAAGCTCTACCAGGCCGGCTGGGAAGGCTGACATGGCCCAGGCCAGCGCCCTGAGGGCGCCCATCCCGCCCGCCGAACCGTTCAAGGCCGAGGAAACGGCCCTGCGCCCTGAAGTGAACCAGGCGCACATCCGCTTCATCGGCCTGGGCAAGACCTATCCGGGCCAGGTCCAGCCGGCGTTGCGGGGCATCGACCTGAACATCCGCCGCGGCGAAATATTCGGCATCATCGGCCGCAGCGGTGCCGGCAAGTCTTCGCTGCTGCGCACCATCAACCGCCTGGAACAGCCCAGCCAGGGCCGGGTGCTGATCGACCAGGTGGATATCGCGCCGTTCGACGAGGACCATCTGGTCGCCTTGCGCCGGCGCATCGGCATGATCTTCCAGCACTTCAACCTGATGTCGGCCAAGACCGTGTGGGAGAACGTCGAGCTGCCGTTGAAGGTGGCCGGCGTGGCCAAGGCCGAACGCCAGCGCAAGGTCCGCGAGCTGCTGGAACTCGTCGGCCTGGCGGAAAAGCACCATGTCTACCCCGCGCAACTGTCGGGCGGGCAGAAGCAGCGCATCGGCATCGCCCGGGCGCTGGTGCATGACCCCGAGATCCTGCTGTGCGACGAAGCCACCTCCGCGCTGGACCCGGAAACCACTGCCTCGATCCTCGAGCTGCTGCGCGACATCAACCAACGCCTGGGCCTGACCGTGGTGCTGATCACCCACGAGATGGCGGTGATCCGCGATATCTGCCAGCGCGTGGTGGTGCTCGAACGGGGCGAAATCGTCGAACAAGGCGAGGTCTGGCAAGTGTTCGGCACACCGCGCCACGACGTCACCCGCACCCTGCTCGCACCGCTGCAGACCAAGCTGCCGGCCGCCTTGCAAGCCAGCCTGCGTGCCCAGCCGGTCAGCCGCGACGCGGCCGTGGTGCTCAAGCTCGACCTGGTGGGCGAGCCGGAACTGAGCGCCCTGTTCAGCGATCTGGGCGGACGCGTGCGGCTGCTCCAGGGCGGCGTCGAGACCATCGGCGAGCATGCCTTGGGGCAACTGATCCTGGCCGTGCGCGGCTCGCCGCTGGACACCCACCAGTTGCTCGAACGCGCCCGCCGCTGGGCCGTGGATGTGGAGGTACTTGGCCATGTGGATTGATCGCCTGCTGCAAGGCTTGCTCGACACCCTGCTGATGGTCGGCGTGTCCTCGCTGGTCGCGCTGGTCGTCGGGGTACCGATGGCAGTGCTGCTGGTCACCAGCGACAAGGGCGGAATCTTCGAGGCCGCCGCGCTGAACCGGGTGCTGGGCGCCATCGTCAACCTGTTCCGCTCGATCCCGTTCCTGATCCTGATGGTCGCGCTGATCCCCTTCACCCGCCTGGTGGTCGGCACCACCTATGGCGTGTGGGCCGCCGTGGTGCCGCTGACCATCGCCGCCACGCCGTTCTTCGCGCGCATCGCCGAGGTCAGCCTGCGCGAGGTGGACCACGGCCTGATCGAAGCGGCACAGGCCATGGGCTGCCGACGCTGGCACATCGTCTGGCACGTGCTGCTGCCCGAGGCGCTGCCGGGGATCGTCGGCGGCTTCACCATCACCCTGGTGACGCTGATCAACTCTTCGGCCATGGCCGGGGCGATCGGTGCCGGAGGCCTGGGGGATATCGCCTATCGCTACGGCTACCAGCGCTTCGACAGCCAGATCATGCTGACCGTGATCGTGATGCTGGTGGCGCTGGTGGCGGTGATCCAGCTGGGCGGGGACCGTTTGGCCAAAGGTTTGAACAAGCGTTGAGCCTATCGCGGGGCTTGCCCCGCGATGCTGTCAGCCCCAGTGCAGCTCCGCCGCCGGCACCGGCCGCCCGAACCAGTACCCCTGCCCCAGCTGGCATTGCTGCTCCAGCAGGAACCGCGCCTGCTCAGCCTGCTCGACGCCTTCGGCGTGCACCTGCATGCCCATGCTCCGCGCCAGTGCGATGATCACCCGCACGATGGCGATGTCATCTTCGTCATGGGGCAAACCCGCGACGAAACCTTGGTCGATCTTCAGCTTCTGCACGGGCATGCGCTTGAGTCGCAGCAATGACGAGTAACCCGTGCCGAAATCGTCGATGGCCAAGGTCACGCCCAGCTCGCGCAGTCGATGCAGCTGTTCCAGGGCGACCTCGGGGTCTTCCATCACCGCGCTCTCTGTCACTTCGAGCTCGAGCAGCGACGGATCCAGCCCGGTATCGTGCAGCGCATTGGCCACCTGTCGGTACAGGTCACGCTGGCTGAACAGGCGACTGGAGATATTCACCGCCACGAACGCCAGCTGCCGCCCTTCGGCCTGCCACCGCATCATCTGCCGGCACGCCTGGCACAACACCCAGGCGTCGATTTCGGCAATCATCCCGGTACGCTCGGCGATGGGAATGAACTCCCCGGGAGGAACCAGGCCACGCACAGGGTGTTGCCAGCGCACCAGCGCCTCGACGCCGATCATCCGCGCGGTGAACAGGTCGTGCACCGGCTGGAAGAACACCCGCAGTTCCTGCTGCTCGAGCGCCCGGCGCAATTCACCGGCGGTCTCGACCCGCTGCTGGGCATGGGCGGTAAGCTCCTCGGTGTAAAGCGCGTAGCAGGCGCGGCCATTGCTCTTGGCCTTGAACAGCGCCGAATCGGCGTTGCGCAGCAGTTGCTCGGCGCTCAGGGCATCGTTGGGGAACAGGCTGATGCCGATGCTGGCACTGATGAACAGGCGGTTACCCTCGAAGCAGAACGGTTCTTTCAAGCGTTCGATGATCGATTGCGCCAACTTGCCGGCCTGGCCGACCTGCTGGCAGCTCTCGGCCAGCACGCCGAACTCGTCGCCCCCCAGGCGCGCCAGGGTCACGCCGTTGCCCAGCACCTCGCGCAGGCGTTCGCCAACCAGCTTGAGCAGTTGGTCGCCAATGGTGTGGCCGAGGCCATCGTTGATGCTCTGGAAGTGGTCGAGGTCGAGCAGCAGCAAGGCGCAGCCACGCTTGTTGGCCTGCGCCGCGGCCATCGCCTGCATGGCGCGATCATTGAACAGCAAGCGGTTGGGCAGGCCGGTCAGCGGGTCGTGATGGACAAGGTAGGCCAGCTCTTGCTCGGTGTGCTTGATCACGCTGATGTCGCTGAACACCGCGACGTAATGGCTGAGTTCACCACTGTCGTCACGAATGGCACAGATCGTCTGCCATTGGGGGTAGATCTCCCCGCTTTTACGGCGGTTCCAGATTTCTCCGCTCCATTCGCCCTGCTCCGCCAGCGCGGCATAGATCTGCTGGTAGAACGGCGCGCCATGCCGCCCGGACTTGAACTTGCTCGGACGCTGACCGATGACTTCTTCCTGCTGGTAGCCGGTGATACGCATGAACGCCCGGTTGACGTGCACGATCAGGCCGTTGCGATCGGTCACCAGCACCCCTTCCAGGGTGCTGTCGAACACCGCCGCGGCCATGCGCAGGCGTTCGCGGTCCTCGCTGCGCAGGCGGGCGCCGATGCCGATGAAATCGAGCAGGCGCGCGCGGGAAACGAAGATCAGCGCGGCACTGAGCAAGACCCAGAGCACGACATTGATCTGCCGCCCCACGGCCAGGGCCAGCGGGTCCTCGGTCATGCCGTGCAGGACCAGCTCGGACAGCGCCAGCCAGAGAATCGAAAGCAACACGTAAAGCCCGGCCATGCGCAAGGCGTCGCGAACGGAAACAGACATGTCGGGTGGATGAGCCCATGGTAAAAGAAGGGGCATTATAGGGGCTGAAACACCCTGTGACTTCCTATCCAAAAGCGCGACTGGTTTTATTTCCCCATCAAAGGATAATGCCTGCGTTGTTCCGCCTGTTTTCCGAGGGTATTTCCCGTTATGTGGTATTACGGTCTGCTCGACCTGTCGGCCTGGCAACTGGTCGCCGTCACCTTGCTGATGACCCATGTGACCATCGTCAGCGTCACCATCTACCTGCACCGCTACTCGGCCCACCGCGCCCTGGAGCTGAACGCGGGCCTCAAGCATTTCTTCCGTTTCTGGCTGTGGCTCACCACGGCGCAGAACACCCGCGAGTGGACCGCCATCCACCGCAAGCACCACGCCAAGTGCGAAACCCCCGACGACCCGCACAGCCCTGTACACAAGGGCCTGGGCACCGTGCTGCGCAAGGGCGCCGAGCTGTACCGGGAAGAAGCGCGCAACGAGGAGACGCTG
Organism: Pseudomonas sp. PONIH3; assembly: GCF_002934345.1. NCBI lineage: Bacteria > Pseudomonadati > Pseudomonadota > Gammaproteobacteria > Pseudomonadales > Pseudomonadaceae > Pseudomonas > Pseudomonas sp. PONIH3. Next base: position 3,972,102 of record NZ_CP026386.1, on the reverse strand, counting down.
CGCATATATGGCAAGAACTGCCCGGACGACTGGATCGAGCGCAACCTCTACACCCGCTACAAGCTCGGCGGCATCGCGCTGATGGCAGTCATCGACCTGCTGCTGTTCGGCACCATCGGCATCACCATCTGGGCGATCCAGATGATGTGGATCCCGTTCTGGGCCGCCGGCGTGGTCAACGGCCTGGGCCATGCCGTGGGCTATCGCAACTTCGAATGCCGCGACGCCGCCACCAACCTGGTGCCGTGGGGCATCATCATTGGCGGCGAGGAGCTGCACAATAACCACCACACCTATCCCAACTCGGCGAAGCTCTCGGTCCGCCGCTGGGAATTCGACATGGGCTGGATGTGGATCCGCCTGCTGAGCATGCTGCGCCTGGCCAAGGTGCAACGCGTGGCGCCCATTGCCCACCGAGTGGAGGGCAAGGCATCGCTGGACATGGACACTGCCATGGCCATCCTCAACAACCGCTTCCAGATCATGGCCCAGTACCGCAAGCTGGTGATCGGCCCACTGGTCAAGCAGGAGCTGGACAAGGTCGATACTTCGGTACGCCGCCGCTTCCGCCGTGCCAAGCGCCTGCTCTCGCGGGAAACCAGCCTGCTGCAGGATCGCCACCACGTCCGCATCGAGTCGCTGCTGGCCCACAGCCAGGCACTCAAGACCATCTACGAAAAGCGCCTGGCGCTGCAGCAGATCTGGGCGCGCACCAGCGCCAACGGCCACGACATGCTCGCCGCCATGAAGGACTGGGTACACGAGGCCGAGGCCAGTGGCATCCAGTCGCTGCGTGACTTCGCCGCCCAGCTCAAGACCTACTCGCTGCGCCCCAACGGCGCCTGAGCACCGTTGATCGGCATGCCCCGCAATGGGGCGTGCCGACCGGAACTTACCCCCCTGCAATCGACTCAAATCCGGCATATCGCCCGCGTGGCGGGCCGGACCGTGGCCGCACGCCCATCGTCGAGAACCGTTCCGTGCTCATGGCCAAAGATCTCCCACCCACCTCTACCGGCACCCCGCGCCCCGAAGCTGCTCAAACCCTGCTCGCCCTGTTGCACGCTCAAGGCGAAGTGGCCCGTCTAAGCGAGCGCGAGCAGCTGTACAGCTCGCTGCTCGACAGTGTCAACGCCGTCCTCTGGGCCTTCGACTGGGAAACCCGCCAGGTGCTCTACGTCAGCCCCGCCTACGAACGCATCTTCGGTCGCCCGGCCAGCCTGGTGCTGGCCGACTACAACGAATGGCGCGACGCCATCTACCCGGATGACCTGGAGTACGCCGAGCGCAGCCTGGCCCAGGTGCTGGTCAAGGGCACCGTCGAGGACCGCGAGTACCGCATCCTCAACGCCGCCGGCGAGGTGCGCTGGCTTAGCGACAAGTGCTATATCAACCAGCAGCGCGAGGGCGACCAGCGGGTGATCATCGTCGGCATAGCCGAGGACATCACCGAGAAGAAGCAGCTCGAAGGTGAGTTGCAGCGGCTGGCCACCACCGACGTGCTCACCCAGAGCAGCAACCGCAGGCATTTCTTCGAGTGCGCCCAGCAGGCCTTCGACAGCGCCCGCGCGGACGGCACGCCGATGGCCTTCCTGCTGCTGGACATCGATGATTTCAAGCACATCAACGACAGCTATGGTCATCAGGAAGGCGACCACGTGCTACAGCGCATCGCCGACAGCGGCAAGGCCGTGCTACGCCGGGGCGATCAGTTCGGGCGCATAGGGGGAGAGGAATTCGCCGCCGTGTTCCCCGGCTGCACCGCTCAGGTGGCCGAACAGATTGCCGAGCGGCTGCAGCGGGAAATCCAGCGATTGAGTTTCAGCCATGACGACCAGACCTATGGCGTGACCATCAGCCAAGGGCTGACCGGATTGACAGACGAAGACGAGACTCTGGACAGCCTGTTCGCCCGCGCCGATGCGGCGATGTACCGAGCCAAGCGCCAGGGCAAGAATCAGATCGTTCGCGGATGATCCCTGCATGTGAAACCTGGAAGATGCTGGGTTTCCTGCCCTCTCAGAGCGGCTTTTCCTCGCCATCGCCTCCGCTAGCCGGGGCAATCGGAGCGACCTCCGGTCCGCTTTCGGCAGTTTCCGCCACCAGACGCTCAGCCTCCTCCCGCGCCAGCGCTTCCTGATCCACCTTGCGCAGCCGCGACAACTCCGGCAACCCCAGCTTGAGCAACCGCGCCGTCTTGCTGCTGGCGATCTTCTCCAGCCCCTCGCTGGGCCTGAGTCGCGACAGTTGCCCGGCCAGGTTCATCGCCAGGATCTCCCGGGAGTAGACACCGCCACCCAGCTGATACACCGCGGCGATCAGCTCGCGCAGGTCGAGCGGCAAGCGCCAGCGGGTGCGCAGGGCCGAGCCGAATGGTGCGCCGAACTCGTTGAGCGACAGCTCCACCTGGTCCTCGTCCAGCTCGCCACCGGCCAGTCGCCACTCCTGCAAGGTGCGCAGTACCGCCAGGTCGCCCAGGCAATGCAATAAACCCGCGCAGTAGCAACGCCCTTCGTCCACTTCGAGCATGCGCGCCAGGGTGCGTGCGTAGTCGGCGGCATGCAGCGACAGATTCCAGTAGCGCGCGGCATGCCGCGCCAACAAGGGGTCACTCAACCTCGCGCTGCGCTTGAGCGTGAGCCCGAGGATCAGGTTCATGCTCTGGGTGCTGCCAAGCTTGTTCAGCGCCTGCAGCAAGGTCTGCACCGGCGCTTCGCGGTGCAGGGCGGCGCTGTTGGCGGCAGCGATGAGCACGCCGGTGATCTGCGGGTCGTTGCGTACCTCTTCCTCGAGCACCTTGAGGTTGAGGCCATCGGGGTTGAGGGCTCGCTTGATCGCCACCTGCACATCGGCGAACAGCGGGCCGCCATCGGCGCTGGCGCGGCGTTGCTCGAGGTAGGCCGGCAGTTGCACGCCGGGCTGCAGCGGCGGCACCGGGCAGGCAATCTGCTCGCCCACCTCCAGCAGCAGGTTTTCCAGGCGCTTGCGCAGGTTGTCCAGGTCGAGCGGTTTGCTGAGGTATGCCGTGGGCTGCAGTGGCACGGCCTCGCGCACGCTGGCGCTATCAGTGCGATCGCTCATGAGGATAAATGGCAATCCAGGCCTGTCGCCCTTGGCGCGCACCTTGCGCAGCAGGTCGAGGCCATCGAGGCCGGCGAGTTCGCGGGCGGCAATGATCAGGTCAGGCTTGCTCGCCAGCGCGCTCAGCGCCTGCGAGCCATCTGCGCAAATCTGCAAGCGCGCATCGCAGCGCACGCTGAGCAGCATTTCGCTAAGCATGTCGCGTACCCAGGGGTCACCCTCGGCAATCAGCACGCAAGGGGGCAGGGGGTCGGCAGCGCTCATGAGCGAGTCTCCAGAAAATGACGCGCGATCCATCGCAGCTTCCACGGATTCCTCGTACAACCTTAGCGCCTGATGCCTACGAACGGCACAAAAAAACCCGCCGAGGCGGGTTTTTTTTCTGAAACGCGTCACATATTTCAGGCCAGTTCGGCGAAGCACTCTTCGATGATGGCCAGGCCTTTGTCCAGCAGGGCATCTTCGGCGGTCAGCGGTACCAGGATACGCAGGACGTTACCGTAGGTGCCGCAGGACAGCAGGATCAGGCCTTTGTCACGCGCCTTGGCGACCACCTGGGCAACGGCGGCAGCGTTCGGGGTGTGGGTGCCTTTCTCGAAGACTTCTACGGCAATCATCGAGCCCAGACCACGGACATCGCCAATGATCGAGTGTTTCTTCTGGATTTCACGCAGGCCGGCGGTCAGGCGCTCGCCAACGGCCTTGCTGCGATCCAGCAGCTTCTCTTCCTCGAACACTTCGATCACCGCCAAGGCCGCGGCGCAAGCGATCGGCGAACCGGCGTAGGTGCCGCCCAGGCCGCCCGGGGCGATTGCGTCCATGTACTCGGCCTTGCCGCACACACCGGCCAGCGGGAAGCCGCCGGCGATGGACTTGGCGAAGGTGGTCAGGTCAGGCGCGACGCCCATCTGCTCCATGGCGAAGAAGGTGCCGGTACGGCCAGCGCCGGTCTGCACTTCGTCAGCGATCAGCAGGATGCCGTGCTGGTCGCACAGGGCGCGCAGGCGCTGCATCAGTTCTTTCGGCGCAGGCAGGAAGCCGCCTTCGCCTTGTACCGGCTCGAGGATGATCGCGGCGATATCACGCGGCTCGGCGTCGTTCTTGAAGATGCGCTCGACCGAAGCGATGGCGTCGTCAACGCTGACACCGTGCAGCTCGCTCGGGAACAGGGCGCGGAAGATGCCGCCTGGCATCAGGCCCATGCCGGCGGAGTACGGCACGACCTTGCCGGTCAGGCCCAGGGTCATCATGGTACGGCCGTGGTAGCCGCCGGTGAAGGCGATCACGCCGGCACGGCCGGTGGCGGCACGGGCGATCTTCACGGCGTTTTCAACGGCTTCGGAGCCAGTTGTGACCAGCAGGGTCTTCTTGTCGAAGTTGCCTGGTACCAGCTTGTTGATCTTCTCGCACAGCTCGACGTAAGGCTCGTAGGCCAGCACCTGGAAGCAGGTGTGGCTGACCTTGGTCAGCTGCTCTTGCACGGCCGCGACCACTTTCGGGTGCAGGTGGCCGGTGTTCAGTACGGCGATGCCGCCGGCGAAGTCGATCAGTTCGCGGCCTTCAACGTCGATCACCGTCGAGTTCTTCGCGGTATCGACGAAGATCGGGTGGATCTGGCCAACGCCACGTGGGACGGCGGCGACACGACGTTGCATCAGGGATTCGTTGGTCTTGCTCATAGTGCCCTCAATTGCGCCGGTTCTGCGGCGCTTTTATTCGGGGGTGGCTGGACGCAGGCGTGCACAGTATTCGTTGATCGACTGTCACGCATGCCCTGGACACCGGGTACCGCTATGTCAAAAAGGCCAGCGAGACGTCGCTCTCGCGCCCCGCTGGCAGAGGTAAAACCGCTTACCTGGTGATCAGACGCTGATGCACAGGTATTTGATCTCGAGGTAGTCCTCGATACCGTATTTGGAACCTTCGCGGCCCAGGCCCGAGGCCTTGATGCCACCGAACGGCGCGACTTCGTTGGAGATCAGGCCGGTGTTGATGCCGACCATGCCGTATTCCAGGGCCTCGGCAACGCGGAACACGCGGCTCATGTCACGGGCGTAGAAGTACGAGGCCAGGCCGAACTCGGTGTCGTTGGACATGGCGATGACTTCGGCCTCGTCCTTGAAGCGGAACAGCGGCGCCAGCGGGCCGAAGGTCTCTTCCTTGGCGACGGCGGCGGTTTTCGGCACATCGACCAGGATGGTCGGTTCGAAGAAGTTGCCTTCGATGAGCTTACCACCGGACAGCACCTTGGCGCCTTTGGATACGGCGTCCTCGATGTGCTCCTGGACCTTGGCGACAGCCTTGCCGTCGATCAGCGGGCCAGTGGTGGTGCCTTCTTCCAGGCCGTTACCGATCTTCAGCTTGGCCACGGCGGCTTTGAGCTTCTCGGCGAAGGCGTCGTAGACACCGTCCTGCACGTAGATACGGTTGGCGCAGACGCAGGTCTGGCCGTTGTTGCGGTACTTGGAGATGATCGCGCCCTCGACCGCCTTGTCCAGGTCGGCGTCGTCGAACACGATGAACGGCGCGTTGCCGCCCAGCTCCAGGGAAACTTTCTTGATGTCCTTGGCGCACTCTTCCATCAGCTGGCGACCGATTTCGGTCGAGCCGGTGAACGACAGCTTGCGCACCAGGGAGTTGCCGGTCAGCTCGGAGCCGACTTCGCCGGCGCTGCCGGTAATGACGCTCAGCACGCCAGCCGGGATGCCGGCACGGGTGGCCAGCTCGACCAGGGCCAGGGCGGAGTACGGCGTCTGCGAAGCGGGCTTGAGCACCATGGTGCAACCGGCGGCCAGGGCCGGGCCGGCTTTACGGGTGATCATCGCGGCCGGGAAGTTCCACGGGGTGATGGCGGCGGTGACACCGATCGGCTGCTTGATGACGATCAGGCGCTTGTCCGGCTGGTGGCCAGGGATGACATCACCGTAGACGCGCTTGGCTTCTTCGGCGAACCACTCGATGAACGAGGCGGCATAGGCGATCTCGCCCTTGGCTTCGGCCAGCGGCTTGCCCTGCTCGGTGGTCATCAGGCGAGCCAGGTCGTCCTGGTGCTCGATCATCAGCTCGAACCAGCGGCGCAGCTTGCCGGCACGCTCCTTGGCGGTCAGTGCGCGCCAGGCCGGCAGCGCCTTGTCGGCGGCCTCGATGGCGCGGCGGGTCTCGGCGGCGCCCATCTTTGGCACGCTGCCGATGACTTCACCGGTGGCCGGGTTGGTCACCTTGATGGTCTGACCGCTGTCCGCATCCAGCCATTCACCGTTGATGAAGGCCTGCTGGCGGAACAACTGAGCGTCTTTGAGCTGCATGTCGGCTTCCCTTTACTGCGAATTTTGATTGTTGAAAAGGCGCCCTCGATGCGAGGGCGGCCGTCAGGAATTCGTGCACCAGGGTGTTCGACGCCTGGGTGCCGAGCGTTTGAAATCTCAAACGGAATGCTAAGCGGGCGCTGGGGGGTTGGACAATAGGCTGTTCGAAAAAAAGAACGAGTGGTCGGAATTCAGATCAGTGGAAATGCATCGCGGGGCAAGTCGTATCGGTGCGCCGATGCGACTTGCCCCGCGATAGGGCCTTGGGAGGTTAGTTCATCAGAACGCCTTGTCGAGGTCGATCACCAGCGCCCGGTAGCCCACGCTGCCCGGCTGGCGACTGTGCACTTTCAGCTCCACGGTCACCTCCTGGGTGCCGCGACGCACTTCATTGAGCACGCTGGTCGTCAGCTTCTGGGGCGTGAGGAAGTTCACCGAAGCCGAATAGATGAACTGGGTATCGGTATCGGGCCGATACGCCACCACCGAGGTGATCGGGCTGTACCACTCGTCACCGCGCTCCTTGCCGTACTGCCAGAGCTGCTCGACCGTGCCCTTGACCTCGTCGATCTTGTACTCCACCGCCCGGCTGTAGTTGCCCGCCAGTTTGGTCGGGCCGAGGTCCCGACCCCAGCCATTGTCGAACACGGTCAGCGTGCCGTGCCCGGTCAGCCAGGCGGTGTGCTGGGTCCAGGACCACTCGAAGCCCTCGCCCACGGGTTTGAGCACCTTGTCCTGCAGGCGCGCCGGCCAGCCCTGGGGCGCGGCAAGAATCCACTTCACCTGCTTGTCGCGACCGATCTTTACCACGCCCTGGTGTCGTGCTGAAACGATGATGCTGTCGTCATCGGCGTCGTAGTCGATGGCGTTGACGTGGGCCCAGTTGCGTCCGGTACCTACCCCCGGCGTATCGCCGAACGGCAGGTCGCCCTCGGCCAGCTCGTTGGCCAGGCGCTCGTCCTGTTTCTGCACGCCGTCCGGCAGTTGGATCGCCGCCTTGCCCAGGGTTCCCAGCAGCTCGCCGCGATACGGGTCGAGGATCTGGTTCAGGTCCCAGAAGTCCAGCACGTCACCGGCCTCGTTGACCTCGATGATATGGTCGCGGATCGAACGCACGCGCTTGCCGTCAGGGCGGCGGTAGTCGCTGGTGCCGACCCGCAACAGGTAGGTGCCGTTGGGTGTCTCGCGGATCTCGTGGGAGAAGTCGGCGAACTTGTCCGGCAGGTTGCGCTGCCAGATACGCCGGCCAAGCAGGTCGTATTTGGAATAGGTCTGGCCCTGGCCCCAGATCAGCTTGCCGTCGCGGGTCTGGTGGAAGCCCATGGTCCCGCCCAGGCCGTCGCGATGGTTGGAATCGTGGATCTGCTCGATATCGAGGTACCAGCGCACATCGCCGTTGCTGTCGGCGATCCAGTTGTTGCCCACCGAGTCCCACTCGGCAGCGCCGCCCAGGCCGTTCCACTTGAAGGCACGCCCGCCTGGGATCTCGGCCAGCAGATGATTGAACAGGTACAGCCGCTGCTCGAAGCCAGGCGCGACCTTGACCGGTTCGACCTCGGGCAGCGCCGCCGTCTGCTTCGCCACCACCGGCAGGCGCACTGCCGGGGCGTAGATTTCGTAACGCTCGCGGATGCGTTCGCCATCGAGCTTGTAGCTCACCTCGATCTGGTTGACGTGATCGGGGTACAGGCCGAACACCGGAATGCCGCCGTAGGTCCACAGCGAGCGGTCGGACACGTCGTAGACAATATCGATACCGCGCTCGCCGCGTCCCAGCACCCGCACATGGGCGGCGCTCAGGGTGCGCCCGCCATCACGGATGATCGCGGTCAACGGCGCCAGACGGTATGGATTGACCACCACGTCGCCGAGCAGGGCTTCGTCGCGGTCGGGCACCTTGGCGGTGAGGCAGGCGCCTTCAGGCAGGTCGTGGGGCTGGGTCTTGGCGTTCATGGCAAAGCTCCTTGGGCTCAGAAGTCGTAACGGGCGGTGGCGCCCACGGTGCGCGGCGTGCCCAGCACGCCGGCATAGCCGCCGTTGGCGGAGTTCCACAGGCTGGTGAAGTAGGTCTTGTCGCCGGCGTTCTTCACCCACAGCGACAGGTCGAGCACGCCGTCGCCCTGGTCCAGGCGCACGCCGGTGGACAGGTTGACGATGGCGTAGCTGGGGATCTGGCCGTAGTCGGAGTCGTCGATGGTGCCGACGGCCCTGGAGCGGAAGGCGTAGCTGGCGGTCACGTAGGGCTCGATACGCTCGGTCAGCTGCCACTTGTACTGGCCGTTGAGGTTGGCGATGTACTTGGAGGCGCCGACCACCTGGTGGCCGGACAGATCGCAAGTGGCGGCGGCATTGGCCAGGCTCACCTCCGGCGGGCACGGTGCGTCGTCGTAATCGGTGTAGCGCACGTCGTTCCACGAACCATTGAAATTCACGGTCAGCCCGCGGACCGGCAGGGCCGTGGCCTCGAACTCCAGGCCCCGCGAGCGCACGCTACCGGCGTTGGCCAGGTACTGCACGCGGTTGGCCTCGTCATAGACGTTGGCCTGGTAGCCGTGCACTTCGGTCCAGAACAGGTTGGTGTTGAGCTGCAGTCGGTTGTCCAGCAGCGTGCTCTTGATGCCGAGTTCGGCGTTGTTGGCGCGTTCGGTACCCACCAGCAGCGAGTCTGTGCCCAGCCTTGGCGCGGCGCCGACGGTGAGGTTGACGCCACCGGACTTCTCGCCGTGGGACAGGCTGGCATAGCCCAGCACCGCGTCGCTGAAGCGGTAGCTCAGGCTGAGCAGCCCGGAAGGGGCGAAGCTGTACTGGTTGAGGTCACCCGAATCGTAGGCGCCCACCCGGCCCTGGCGAGCCGCGGCCGCCGCACCGGTAACGGCAGCGCCGCCGGACGGCGCGTCGCGGGTCACCCAGGCGCTTTTCTCCTCGTAGGTGCCACGCACCCCGGCGGTGAAATCCAGGCGCTCGGTCAGGTGCCAGGTGCCCTGGGCGAACAACGCGTAGCTGTCGGTATCGATGTGGCCGTTGCCGATTGTGGTGACGTTGGCCAGGGCGCCAGCCGGGGTCAGGTTCCAGATGTCGGCTTGCGGTCCGTTGTAGGTGAACGATTTGTTATCCAGGTCCTGCTTGAAGTAGTAGGCCCCGAGTACATAGTCGAAGAATCCTCCGGAGGGCGAAGCCAGGCGGATTTCCTGGGAATACTGCTTGTCCCGCACCGAAACCCCGGCGCTGCGGAACACCGGCACGTTGAGGCCGTCGTCGTTGCGCGGCGTGAAGTCCCACCAACGGTAGGCGGTGATCGAGGTGAGGGTGAAGTCGTTGGGCAGGGTCCAGTTGGCTTCCACCGAAGTACCACCCTGGAACACCTTGACCATCTGGTCGGCGTCGAAGTTGACCTTGCGATCCTTGCCCGACACCAGGGTCGCGCCAGCCTGGGCGGCCAGGCTCTCGTAGCGGTTCACGCCATTGATGGTCGGCCCGGTGCTGTACAGGCTGAGGATGCCGTTGTCGGAGTTCTCTTCGTTGTATTCGCCGATCCAGCGCAGATTGAAGGTTTCGCTGGGCTTGAACAGCAACTGGGTGCGGAAGCCCTGGCGCTTGCCGCCGTTGAGATCGTGGCCGTTGTAGACGTTCTTCACATAGCCGTCGTCCTCGGTGTGATAAGCGCTGATGCGCCCGGCGAGCGTGTCGGTCAACGGGCCGGAGAAACTGCCCTGGGTCTGCCAGTAGCCATCCTCGCCCAGCGATGACTGCACGCTGCCCTCCTGGTGGAAGGTTGGCTTGCGCGTGGTGATGTTGAGCACCCCGGCAGTGGTGTTCTTGCCGAACAGCGTCCCCTGCGGGCCACGCAGCACTTCCAGTTGCTCGACATCGAGCAGGTCGAACACCGCCATGCCCGGGCGGCCGAGGTAGACGTTGTCGAGGTAGATCCCGACGCTGCCTTCCAGGCCATCGCTGGCCGGGTTGTTGCCCAGGCCGCGGATGGAGATGCTCGACTGGCGGGCGTGCACATAGGCGACGTTGGTGCTCGGCACCAGTTGCTGCAAATCCTGCACGCGGTAGATGCGCTGGGTCTCGAGGGTTTCGCTGCCCAGCACGCTGATCGGCGTGGGCACGCTCTGTGCGGTCTCTTCGCGTCGCCGGGCATTGACGGTGACCGTGCCGAGCTGGGCTTCCTGCGTCACGGCTGGGGAGGCGTTGGGCTCATCGGCGAAGCTGCTGCCGGAAGCGGCCAGCAAGACTCCAGCCGCCAGGGGTTGCAGGGCGAACAACGAGGCGCGCGCGGGCCAACGGGAAAGTCGGGACATGCAGATGCTCCTTGAGGCAAGGGCCCAGGCGAGCATTTCCGTTGGCGGAACCGAATCGCGGTCAGGCTGGCTTATATTCTTTTAAGAGATATAAATATTTGTAATTCATATTTTGTGGAATAAGAGACTCCCTTTATAAGGTTCCCAACCCTTCCCAGCAATTGCATTCCACCGAAAGTTTCCATGTAGAAAATGCATATCGACCTGCGCCAGCTCCGCCACTTCATCGCCCTTGTCGAGCACCGCAGCTTCGTCGCCGCGGCGGCTGCGGTGAACCTTTCGCAATCGGCTTTCAGCCGCAGCATCCAGACGCTGGAGCACAACGTCGGCTGCCGCCTGGTCGACCGCGCCAGCAAGGAACTGGCGCCGACCCGCCAGGGCCTGCTGGTGCTGGAACATTCGCGGCGCCTGGTGCATGGGGCGCACAACCTGGTCAACGAGATCAACCAGTTCAACGGCGCCACCACCGGCGTGGTGCGCTTTGGTTCGGGGCCGGCGCCCGCCGGCGGGCTGGTGCCGCGGGCGGTTGCACGCTTCGTCGCCGAGTACCCGGCAGCGCGCACCTGCTTCCAGGTGGACAATTGGCAGGCCTTGAACCGCCGGCTGATCGCCGAGGAGATCGAGTTCTTCGTCGCCGACACCCGCCAGTTCGAAGCCGACCCGGATTACCAGGTGCACAAGCTCACCCCACAACGCTGGCATTTCTGCTGCCGCGCCGGGCATCCGCTGACCGAGCGTGGCGAAGTGCGGGCGCAGGACCTGTTCGACTATCCGCTGGCGACCACCTTCCGCCCGCCGAATATCCGCAAGATCCTCAGCGACCTCAGTGGGCGCCAGGACTTCCTGCCCAGCGTGGAATGCGAGCATGGCTATGCGCTGCTCAATGTGGTGCTGCACTCGGACACCATCGGCATTGCCTGCAGCGCAAACCTGCGGCCGTATGAAGGGCTGGTGGCGCTCAAGCTGGCAGACCTGGCGCCGGAACAGGAGGAGGCGTTCTACACCCGCTATGGGGTGGTGAGCCGGGTGGGGTATGGCTTGTCGGCGCTGGCGCAGGGATTGGTGAGGCAGTTGGTGGCCTGTGACGCCGAGTTGTAGCGAACAGGGGCCGCTTTGCGGCCCCAGCGGTTTCAGCCCTTGCGCGTGGTCCGGCTCAGTTGCCCATCCACCCCCACCGGCACCTCGCCAGCCAGGGTCACGCGGCGCACGATGCGCGGCTGCGTACCGTAGTCATCCACCGCATAGTGCTGGGTTGCGCGGTTGTCCCAGATCGCCACGTCCCCGGCCTGCCAGCGCCAGCGCACGGTGTTTTCCAGGCGTGTCACATGCCCCTGCAGTACCGCGAACAGATGCTGTGAGTCGGCCAGCGAATAGCCCTTGATGCGTTTGACGAAATGCCCCAGTTGCAGCACGCGCTCGCCACTGACCGGATGCACGCGCACCACCGGGTGCTCGGTCTCGTACACCGTCGAAGTGAACACCTTGCGGTAGCGCTCCAGCTTGGCCGGATCGACATCCGGTTTCACGCTGGCGTAGTCGTACTCGTTGCTGTGCACCGCCCACAGCTGGTCGGCCAGGGCACGCAGCGGTTCGGGCAGTTCCTGGTAGGCCGCAGCGGTGTTGGCCCACACCGTGTCGCCACCGGAGGCCGGGGCCACCACGCTGCGCAGGATCGAGGCCTTGGGGTAGGCATCGACGAAGGTCACGTCGGTGTGCCAGGAGTTGGCCCGCTGCCCCTCGGCGCCATCGAGCTGAAGTAGGTAGCTGGTGCCGTCGACCACGGGCACCGTGGGGTGGGCGATCGGCTCACCCAGCAGTTGGGCGAAGGCCTCCTGGCCGACGTCATCGAGGTGATCCTGGCCACGGAAGAAGATCACCTTGTGCTGCACCAGCGCCGCCTGGATGGCGTCGATAGTGGCCGGATCAAGGTCGGCGGACAGCTTGATGCCGCGAATCTCGGCGCCAATGCGCCCGGCAACGGGGTGGATATCGAGTTCGAGGGTTTGCGGCGCGGTGGCCAGTGCGGCGTTGCTCATGGTCGTGCTCCTCAGGGTTGTTGTCGGGTCAGCGGGCGGCCTGGACGGCCTGGTCCTGTTGCAGGGCGTGATCGATGAAGCGTGGTTCGACCCAGTCGGATACCTGGAAGCCACGGCGGATCAGGCGCTCCTTGGCGGCCAGGTCGACGCCCTGTTGCAGCAGGCCGACGAAGCCAGCGTCCAGGCGTGGGTCGAAGTATTCGGCAAGGTTTTCCTCGGCCAGGTCGTCGCGCAGGATCGACTTCGGCCAGTTGGCGGTATTGGCCACGAGGTCCACATAGGCCTCGCGGTTACGCTCGTCGCGCAGCCACTTCGCCGCCTGCTCCTGGGCATTGACCAGGCGCTGCACCAGGTCAGGGTGCTGGCGAATGAACGCGCCGGTGCCGAGCAACACCGCTTGAGTACTGCCGGCCCCTTGCAGGTTGCGTGAGTTGACCGGCAACTCGACCAAGCCCCGCTCGCGCAGCGACAGCAGGTTGGACAGGCCCCAGGTGGCGTCGATCTGCTTGGCGGCCAGGGCGGCATTGGCGGCGTTGAAGTCGAGGTTGATCACTTTCAGTTCACGCTCGGACAGCCCCTGGCTGGCCAGGGCACTGGCGAACGACAGCTGGTTGGCGGTGCCGCGGAACACTGCCACGCGCTTGCCCTTGAGATCCTGCAGGCTATGGATGCCCGAGCCCGGCACCACGCCGAGGTAGCTCTTCACGCCACGCACCCCAGCCGACAACACGCGGGTGTCGAGGCCGCTGGCCTTGCCGATGATCGCGGCCAGGTCGCCCAGGTAGGCGAAGTTCGCCTGGCCGTTGGCCAGGGCTTCGTTGACCACGGGGCCTGCGCCCTTGAAGAAGCGCCAGTCGATGCGGATGCCGTCCTTGGCAAACTCTTTCTCCAGCAATTGCTGGTCGCGCAGCACGTCCACTACGCCGCCGGCGCTGGGCTTGCTGCCGGCGCTGAGGTCGGGCACGGCGATACGGATCACATCCGGCTGGGCGGCATGGGCTGCCACGGGCACGGCACTCAACAAGGCGGCGAGCAACGGGCTGAGCAGGTGGCGGAAGGTGGTTCTCATGGCAAGGCTCCTTGGCAGGCTGCCACCGGCGATGGCCGGCGCTATGGGCCAGAAGCTAGGCAGGTCCGGTTAGAACCTACAAAGATCAAAACTTCATTTTTTAGTAACCATAAGACATAACCCAGGCGCCATGCGGGCCTGCGACGGGCTTGCAGGAAACGCATGGAAAATATGAGGAAAACGCAACGGGACGGGGCTTTCGCATGCACCAGTCACATGCTCTTATCTCTTGAATGCAATTTATGTGAATTTTTAATTCCATAAACGAATAAACAAGGAACGGTTTGGGAGATGCCCCAATGAGCGAAGTCTTGAGCGCAAGTCCGCGGCGCCTGTGGAGGCCGCTACGCGGCCCTTTTGCGACGCAAGGCCGCGCCTACCTGCCGTGGATCGTGCCGTTGGCGGTGGCGGCCTTGTGGGTCGTCGCCAGCCGTGAGCACTGGATGAGCGAACAGATCCTGCCCGCCCCCGCGCTGGTCTGGCAGAGTGCGCTGGAGTTCGGCTCCGGCGAACTCTGGGGCCACCTGTGGATAAGTCTGCAGCGCCTGATCTGGGGGCTGCTGGCAGGAATCGCCAGCGGCCTGCTGTTGGGCACCTGGCTGGGCGGATCGCGACGGGCGCAGACTCTGGTGCTGCCCACCTTCGTCGCCCTGGCGCAAATCCCGACTTTGGCCTGGATCCCGCTGTTCATGCTGTTCTTCGGCATCGGCGAGCTGCTCAAACTGGTAGTGCTGGTCAAGGCGGTGGTGGTGCCGGTCACGCTGCACACCCTGGTCGGCGTGCGCGACGCCCAACCCAAACTGCGCGAGGCCGCCGCCGTCCTGCGCCTGCCCCCTCACCTGCTGTTCCTGCGCCTGTTGCTGCCCGCCGCGCTGCCGGCGTTTCTCGCCGGTGTGCGACTGGCCCTGGCCACTGGCTGGACCTCGCTGCTGGCTGTGGAACTGCTGGCCTCCAGCGAAGGCATCGGCTACCTGATGGTCTGGGGGCGGCAGTTGTTCATGCTCGACCTGGTGTTCCTCTGCATTCTGCTGATCGGCCTGGTCGGCGCACTGATGGATCGCGGCTTCTCGCGCCTGGAACGCAGCCTGTTGCACTGGCCGCAGCCGGCCACTGGCGAGCAGTTGCGCGGCCAGGTGCCACGCGGCTGGCAAAGCCTGCTGCTGCCTGCGGGGCTGTTGCTGCTGTGGCAGGCCGCCAACAGCCTTGGCTGGGTCGATGCCAACATCCTCTCCTCTCCGCTGGATGTGCTGCGCAGCCTGTACGCAGGCCTGCTCGACGGTTCGTTACCCGAGGCCCTGCGCCTGAGCCTGCAACGCACCCTGGCCGGTCTGTTGATCGGCGGTGGCGCGGGGTTCGCCCTGGGCCTGCTGCTGGGCCTGTCAGCCAACGCCGAGCGCCTGCTCGGCCCAAGCCTGTCGGCGTTGCGCCAGGTGGCGCTGTTCGCCTGGGTGCCGCTGCTGACTGCCTGGTTCGGCCTGGGTGAAGGCGCCAAGCTGGTGTTCGTCGCGCTGGCGGCGTTCTTCCCGCTGCTGATCGCCACCCAACGCGGCATCGCCAGCCTCCCGCCACAGCTGGGCGAGGCGGCGCAGGCCCTGCGCCTGGACCTGCCGCACCGGCTGCGTCTGCTGGTGTTGCCCGGCGCCGCGCCGGCGATCTTCGCCGGGCTGCGCCTGGCGCTGATCTACGCCTGGCTCGGCACCATCGGCGCCGAGTACTTCATGCCTTCGGACGGCGGCATCGCCAGCCTGATGATCGGCGCCCAGCAATTGTTCCGCATGGACCAGGTGATGGCCGCCATGGTCCTGATCGGCCTGGTCGGCGCCCTGCTCGGCCACCTCGGCCAACGCCTCGAATCGCGCGCCACGCGCTGGAGATCCGCATGAATGCCTTCATCACCCCGGCCCTGCACGCGGCCAACCAAGCTGATGCCACACCGCCGCTGGTCAGCTTCGAGAAAGTCGGCAAGACCTTCAGCGTCGACGGCCAGCCGTTCGAAGCCATTCGCGACTTTGACCTGTCGATCGAACAGGGCGAATTCATCGCCATCGTCGGTTCGTCGGGCTGCGGCAAATCCACCCTGCTGCGCCTGCTGGTGGGCCTGGACAACGACTACAGCGGCCAGATCCGCGTCGATGGCCAGCCAGTCAACGGCATCGGCGCTGAACGCGGCATCGTGTTCCAGGAGCACCGCCTGTTTCCCTGGCTGACAGTGGCGCAGAACATCGGCCTGGGCCTGGTCAATGAGACACTCACTCAAGGCGAGCGTGCCCGGCGGATTCACGAGTACGTGCAACTGGTGGGGCTAGTCGGTTTCGAATCGGCCTATCCGCACCAACTATCCGGCGGCATGGCCCAGCGCGTGGCCATCGCCCGGGGGCTGGTGGCCAGCCCGCGCATTCTGCTGCTGGACGAACCCTTCGGCGCCCTCGACGCTTTGAACCGCCAACAGCTGCAGAATGAACTGCTGGCGATTCGCGAACGCTCGGGGATTACCATCCTGCTGGTCACCCACGATGCCGAGGAGGCGACCTACCTGGCCGACCGCGTGGTGGTGCTGGAACCTCGTCCCGGGCGGATCAAGGCCGTAGTGCCGATTGATCTAACGCACCCGCGCCAGCGCACCGGCGTGGGGTTACATGGGTTGCGGGAAAAGGTCCTGCAGCAGATCACCGGGGATGATGGGTATCTCAAGCCGACAGGCCAACGAGTGGAGGGGCTGCGACCGGAGCTGATCGCGCTATGACGGGCGCCCGCTGTCCCTTGGGAAAACACTCCATAGATCAAGGCCATGGACGCCACCGAATCAGATGGGTATCATGCGCCCCGTTGCACTCGTAGCTCAGCTGGATAGAGTACTGCCCTCCGAAGGCAGGGGTCGTGGGTTCGAATCCCGCCGAGTGCGCCATGAATTCCGCCACTCCTGTGGATTCGCGCTACCTGGGACAACAGCCCGTGACAGCAGCGTGACAGCAAAAAGCCCCGACGACCGGGGCTTTTTTGTGCCTGATGCGTCAGGTTTCGCGCCTCTCGAAATCCTGATGCGTCAGGTGGTGCCCTCAAATTTGAGAATACCTACCGTTTCACGACGGTGAGATCAGTGAAACACCTGCCTCCTGGGCGCTTGTTAGATTGAGCTTGGGCGAATATCCACGCCATTCTGCCCAGTGATGCGGAACCGCTGCGTTTCGCCTGCGCCTACCTCGGCGGTTATCTCCTTGAGCTGCTGCCCCATCTGCATCGCGCACAAGCCACTTCCCTGGTCATCTCCATCGATCCCGACGAAATGCCGGCCGGGGGTCACCCAGAACGTGGCAACCTCGCCGGTATCCATCCTCGCCGCCTTCCTGCCATCTATGACCACCTTAGCCATACAGCCACCGGAAGCCCAGTAACCCGCGTCCCGAGTTACAACCAGCCTGGCTCCTGGCTGCACCTGCGCCTGATGGGAAAAGAGCCGCTGTGCAGGCACGGCCTTTGCCGTTTCTGGGTCGACCGGCGTGCTGGTGCAGGCGGTAAGGAATGCGGCCGCAGTGGCCGCCAGCATGATCCTGTGCATTTCGAGTCCTCAGATTGACCAGAAGACAGTACACGCCTGCACCCTGCCGATCTAGGCCTTGTCCTCGGCGTAAACCGAGGCCGAGATGATCGCCCCACCCCAGCGCCGTTCACCGATGCAGATCGGTACCGGGTTGCCGCTAGCGGTTGTATTGCTCGCGCTGCCGAAAGCGTAGGACGGCCTGTTCTCAGGCGCCGCGCTTTGCGATAGCCCGCGTGCCTGCGGACTGAGCATCTGGAGTACCCCACCAGCGGCAATAGCGATGCCGGCCGCCATGGTGGACCCGCCAGTGAACGGCGCGGCGATGACCAGGGCAACACCAATGATTGTCTGCAGCAGGCCAGCGCGCTTACTTCCCTCAATCACCGGGACGATACGCACCTCGTTCACTCCGCCGCGGGAGAACTCATCCGCGCCTACGTTCTTTCGGTTCCTGAAAATCGCGAACCGCATACCCAGCGCCTCCAGGCGCCTTATCTCCTGGTCAAACCCCGCCACTGTTGCCTTCAGGGCTCGGAACACTTCCCAGGTGTTCTTGCCATCCAGCAGGTAGTCCTTCTTCCGGAAGAACTTGCGGATCAGCGGGCCGGACAGGTAGACAGTGGTCGTTGACGGGGCGTCATGGGCAATTGAAGCCATCCCTATTTCTCCTCTGCGCTGGTGGCCAGCACGACACCGAGACGGCAAGCCAGCAGCGAGCGCGACATGCGGGCCTGGTCACGAATCAGCTGCTCGTAGTCGGGGTCTGGGTTCCAGGCGGCGCTGCAGCAAGCTGAATACGCCCTGGCTCCCCTGAAAGTGCCTCTGAGCAGGTCTGCGGATATCCGGGCCTCATCCTCGGTGAAGAATGGCCCGTCGAGCTCTACGTGCTGGCCGTCGCGAACGCACTCGACGTTCCAAACGTCATAGCCGCCGACGGCCTTCGGGTTGTCGGCGAAATCAGTGGTCGTACAGGCGTGCAGAAATCGATCTTGGAAAGTCTGGGTAGCGGGCTGAATGGTCATCGCTAGGGTCACCTCTGGATGTTAAAGCCACGTGTTAAAGCGTTAACATTTCAGGTTAAAGCTGTTAACAGCTTTAACACCGCCCAGAGCACCGAAACCTGCTTGAAAGCCACGTGGTGCGGGACTCAGAGCCTCATGCACGTTCGGCATGGTGTTAACCCGGCTTTAACACTTTTTGTTAAAGGGGAAAAAAATCTGTGCGTGGGGTCGGAGGCGGTCTAGCTCCGGGCGAGCGCCCATATTTCGACCGCCCCCCACCCTTGGTGATGTTCGGTGCCTGCCACCAGCTGGAGTATCGCTTGAGTGCTGCGCAGGCTGTCGGGGTTGACTTCGGGGCACTGACCGACTGATCCCCACCAGGATGCCCTGGCCACATTGCTGTCAGGGTGTCGGGGTCAGGTCGACCGATCGCACGGCGTCCTTCGCGAACACGGCCAGACCTGCCCGCAGCTCGGCCAGCAGCGTAACCAGGTTCGTCACCAGGTTGTCGCGGTCGAATCGGCTGGCGATGACGGTAGGCTGCATGCGGTCCAAGATACGCACGTGCGCCGGGTCGATGAGCAGGCTCTTGCCGCGGGCGAGACTTGGGCTTTCCACCACCACGTTCTTCCACAGCGTTGCATTCGCCGGGTCTTGTGGGCCGCCCAGCAGGTAAAGACCGTCCGCGCTCTTGCTTGACTGGATGGCGAACCAGTCCATCGGGTTCATCAGCACGACGCTCGGCTTCCAGCCCTCGGACTTCATCGCCGCCGCCGCCTCACCGACACGATCGGTAGGGGTGGTTGCGATGGTCGGGGTGTAGGGGATTGCCTGTTGCAGGAGGCCCAGGATTTTGCCGGTGCCGCCGGCGCCGTTGATGATTTCGCCCTCCAATTTGGACAGCAGGCCGTAGCCCAGCAGGTTGGCGATGTAGGAGCTCAACGAGGCCTCATCATCGAGCACCTGCACGGATGCACGGGTCCAGTGCGCAATGGTCTGGATGCTGGTGGAGGCCAGCTCAAGGCCGATGTTCGACTCAGCTTTGAGCTCGCCTTCCTTCAGTTGGTAATCGGCGTTGTTGTCGAAGCTCTCGAGCTGTGTGAACTCGTAGGTACCACCACTTACTGGGATGGTGGACAGCACCTCCAGCAGCTGGAATGCAAGGCGCGGGTCGTTCTGAATACCCG
This sequence comes from Pseudomonas sp. PONIH3, assembly GCF_002934345.1. Classification (NCBI taxonomy): domain Bacteria; kingdom Pseudomonadati; phylum Pseudomonadota; class Gammaproteobacteria; order Pseudomonadales; family Pseudomonadaceae; genus Pseudomonas; species Pseudomonas sp. PONIH3. Next base: position 3,952,581 of record NZ_CP026386.1, on the reverse strand, counting down.
CCGCTCGCTCGGCCTGGCCGCTGTACTCGCTGTCGCCAGCTTGTCCACGCCCCGAGTTGACCAGTGCCTTGATGCTCACACCGGGTAGCTCAACCCGGCCCGAGTCTTTCGCGCCGCCGCGCATTGCTTCCATGCCCTGGGATTTGGCGAAGGTCTGCAGGGCTGTCTTCGTAGTGCTTGGCGCCGGAGCCCCGCGCAGCCGGACGCCCTTCATCTCCAAGTCGGCCAGGCGATCAGAGACCTGGTCAATGTTGGTCTGCACATCTTCAATCTTGCCGGCCAGGCCCTTTACGGCAGTGCCGTGGTCTTCAACTGCTTTGGTGAGAAGCTCGAGTGACATATGGATTCCTCAAAGACCCTGAAGGGTCGCTGTGATGTTCTGGAGTCTGGCCGCGATCTGGGCCAGTTCTGCGCTGTTGTCGGCCTGCTCGTCTCGAACAAGGCTGTTCCAGCCGCCCGCCATCAGCCGCTTGGCTTCGCGAGCAGAAAGCCCCAGCACATCACGTGCGGCGCGTTCGAAGTCCCGAGGATTCGGGTTACTAGGATCGAAAGCGCTCTTCACGCTGACAATCCGGGCGTTGGGGTTGGCGGCGACGGCCACAAGGCTCACCTCCACCAGGTCAATCTGTTTCAACAGCCGTGCACCGCTCACCAGGACAGCCCCGCCCGGCGGGATGGTGTACCCGATGCTCAACGCCAAGGCTCCGTCCTTGGCCAGCGCATGTGCTGCTTTGGCCTGAGGAACGTCCAACGTGAGGCGGCCGGCAGACAGCAAGCCCTGGTCATCCTCGGCAAAGGACTCCCAGACACCGACAGGGTTTGTTTGGTCATGCTGCCAGAGCAGCGCGGGGCGAGTGCCGGCGGCGGCGTGCTTGGCCAGGCTCTCGATGAAAGCGCCGGGGGCGATCACATCGCCATGGGCGTCTGGGTCACCACCAAAGGTGCTGGCATAGCCGGTGAAACTGCCCACCGCCTGATCGGCGGCGAACTTCAATTGCAAAGGCGCGGTTTGGAATGGGCGCATAGGTTCTCTCTCAGAGCAAATAGGATCATTTGCCGCTCAAGGAACGCATCACGCGCAACTGGGACGGGATACAGCACATCACGTGCTGTATGGGCGTCCAGTATACACCAACTACTGCCGCGTGAAGCGTCATTTTGCGGGTCTATAAGACTGGGAATCGATGCAGGCGGGCGCGACTCATGAGGTCTTGGGCAGCCCGAGTTCGGTCGCGATTCGATCAAGGCTGTGTCCCTGGTCGAGCGCCCGCTGCGCATCGAAAACCAGCTGCCGGATAGCCCTTTCTTCGAAGGCCTTGGCCATCACGTCCGCCTTCTTGGCGATCATCAAGGCCAGCGCCTGAGGGAATGGCTTGCGCGGCAAGCGGTAATCAGTGTTCATTGCATGCTCCTCTGTGATGCATCCGGGTTCCCGCTAGAGGCCTCGTGGTCTGTGGCCTGCGTCGGATTCTGTGAAAATTCGTATCTCGGGTATGTCTCGCCTGTGAGTGCGCTCAACCCGAGCCCGTCTAAATGGTCGTGCCAGCGCTCCAGGGCTTGGCGCTTGAGGGCTTCGGCGGTGGTGTGGATGTAGGTGGCGTCCATGTTGCGCAGGGCGTGGTTCACCAGCATCTCGCCCACCAGGTAATCCACGCCCAGGTCCATCCAGCAGGTGCGGGCGACCTTGCGCACGTCGTGGCTGGTCCACTGGCGGGCGCTCAGCTCGGCAAACACCTGGCTCGCTGCAGTGGCGCCCAGTGGCCCGCGCCGGCGTGCCGGGAACAGGCAGGCGCCTCGGTAGCCCTGGGCGGCCTGCTGGACTTGATGGCGGGCCAGTAGTGCGCAAGCCTGGCGGGTCAGCGGTAGCGTGTGGTTCTGCTTGGTCTTGGTGTCGTCAGCGGGGATGAACCACTGGCCGGCCTGCAGATCGACGTTGCGCCACTGTGCGCTGCGCGTCTCGCCCAGGCGTGTACCGTGGCACAGCATCATCAGCGCCAGCATGGCGTCACCGGGCCGTGCTTCGCTCCAGCTCGCCAGCTTGGCCAGCAGATCGGGCAAGTCCTTCTCGCGCAGCCGTGACGACTTAGGCTTGATCCGCACCCCGACGAAGTCCCCGAAGCGCAGCGCGCCCATGGGATTACTCTCGATCTTCCCGAGCCGGTGCGCCTTGCGCATGGCCACCGCCAGCACGTTGAACACCAGGCGCACGAACGACGGGGCATAGCGCTCCTGCAACGGCCACATCAGGCGCTGGTCAAGTGTGGCCTTGCTCACCTCGAGCAAAGGCAGGTCATTTAGCCGCGGCGCAAGGTGACAAGTGATGGCCGACTTCGCGCCGGCCTTGCGCCTGGCTGACAAGTTACGGTCGCGCAGCATGCGATCCAGGTACCAGTCCAGCAGCTCCCCGGTACAGCTCCAGGTACCGGTCAGTGAAGTGGCCTCGGCGTCCACAGCACGGCGGGCCAGTATGGCCGGCAGCGCGGCAAGCATGGCCTTGGTGGTCAGGCTGGGGAAGTCGCCGGCCTTGCCCCACTTACCCCTGAAAACAACGTGCCAGGCGCCCCGGGTGCGGTCCACGGTGGAGAATCGGAAGCGCAGCTCGGGGAAGCGTGGGTCGCGCAACTGGCGCACGCCCTGGCAGGCCTGTTTACGTATCTCGGCGTCAGTGAAACTTATGTGCTTTGTGGTCATCCTCTCCGGCCTCCAGCCCAAAAAATCAGGGGTTGCCTAGGTGCCGATTCGGACCTGCTGAGCCGAATCAGACCAAATCGCCGGTTTCGGCAGTCCACTGTGGTGTTTCCTGCACACTGTGGCGCGGGCAACACGGTGGACGATGGCTCGCTGCGATCTCGGCGAGTACTCGGCGAATGCACCCCGGCACCTGCTGCCCCCGGCAGGAAATGCCCCCGGCACCATATGCCGCCCTGCATCAGCTGGACCCCGTGCCGTGTGCGACACCTCGTTCACCCGGCGCCAGGCAATCAAGCGCCAACTGCTTGGGCGCGTTGTCGACAACCAGATGCAGGTGGCCTCCCATCGTGCTGGCCTGGGCAGCGAGCAGTTGCGGTTTCACGAACACCGCGCACTTGCGGCAGCAGCCAGCGGCAGTCCACGGAAGCCAGTCGAACACCAGGAACGTATACCCGCCCGCTCGCTTGCATCCGGCATCAGCCAGCGATCGGCACCGGGCTTGCTCTGTCTTAACTCTGCGCATTCCAAATCCCTGTGGTGGTAATAGTTATAAAGGGGCTCAATTTTTGAAGCTGGAACTGCGCCAAACAGGCGGGTAAGGCTTCAAAAATTGATGCGTTATTTGCCTTCAGCAGCTCGAAAACCTAGGGAAGGCTTCAAAAAATCGCGCCTATGACTTCAAAAAATGAAGCCGGTAAACATCAGCCGGCCAGGCGCCGCGACGCGGTGTTAGTCGGGCCGATCTCTAACCCTTTCCCCGGGCATTCGTGTATTGGCAACCAGGTCAACGCATACAGCGCGCACCTGGCCCCTTCCCGCCCCTTCATGTTCGTTCTGCTCTTCACGATTAGGTTTCGCTCCTGCAGGCCTTGCAGCGATTTGGCGAGCGTTCCTTCGGCCATGCCGCCCCGCTCCTCCATCATCGAGTGCGTGGCTGCCAGATCGCCGTTGTTGTTCCCGCGGTACTGCGAGAGCAGCAGCATGAAAACGCGCAGCTCCGAACCAGTCATCGTTATGAAGTCGGGGTGTTCGCCCAGCAGCCTGGGGATCATGTACGCGCCACGACCTCCCCAATCTGAGTCGCGGCGGGTCTTCCTCTTGGCCATCAGGACCTCGGCGCAGTGCCATCCAGGCGCGAGCCGGTCCGACCGTTGTCAACGTTCGCTCGATATGTCACGATGGTTTCCTCTCGTTGGTGCCTACCAATGCGATCTCGCCGGAGAGGTGCTGCAACACCGACTCCTGCAACTGTTCTACCGACTCGGCGCTTTTGGCCCGGCCCGCAGGGTCAGGGCGCCGCGTTACCTCAAACAGAACATCCCCTACCCAAGTCTCGACAATCTCCAGTTCACCCTCCCCGTGGATGTATTTCCGTCGACCAAAGAGCGCGCTATTCGTCTCTGTGCAGTCGCTTAGCCACCGATCGTGATCCGCTGCACTGCCTACAAACCGCTCGCGCACCCAGTCGGGCAACTCTCGACGCGCTCGCATTTCGTTGAGCATCGTCCACCATCGAGTTGCATGCTTTCGCTCAGCGTCCACCAGATCTGCCAGTACCTGGCGCTGCTCGGGATCAAGTCCAACCACCGCCAGCTCAGGAACTGAATCAGGTTTCATCCTTGATCGCGGCGAAGCCTGGCCGCGCAGCTCAACCAGGTCAGAGCTGTAGTAGCCCTGCCGCGTGGCGATGGTGCCAAGCAGGTTTCCATCTCCATCGGTCAAGGCAATTGCATCGGCCCCAATGTCAACCACAGACACAGCGCCGGACAGCCTCAGCTCCCCCATGAAACGCCCCGACGAGTCCACAATATCGATCGTCATTTGCTGTTCTCCTTCGCCACCCGGTTGATCCAAGCCTCAAGCTCCTTCATCAGGATCAGCCGACGCTTTCCTGACTTGAATGCCTGCAGCTCTCCCTTGGCGATCGCGCTGTAGATAGCGCTGCGGCTATGACTGGTGAGCCGCGCTGCATCCTCTGGCCCCACTGCCATTGGCTGTATTGGTGCTGCTGTTTCCATAGGTGCCTCCTCATGTCATGTACTGCAATGTCTTACACAAACCATAGCCTCGTGTGTGATGACATGTCCACACATTTCTGACATGTGGAGCCACTGCAATACACGGAGTGACACGTATCGACACAGAATGCTTTGGTGTGCCATGCTCTCTAGATTTCCGGCTGAAGGAGGTGGAGCAATGGCAAAGGCGCCAGTAAACAGGACCAAAGCAGACACGCTTTCGTTACGCGTATCCCCAGACCTTAAGTTCGGACTTGAACTACTAGCGAAACTTGAGGAGCGGTCGCTAACTACAATAGTTGAGAGGTCATTACGAACAACTTTCTACACAAAAATTGTTCCATTCCAAACTTTTGGGACGAGACTTGACCCGGCCGATTACCCTGAAATCAGATACAGCGAACTTCTTACTTACATATGGTCGCTGGACGGTCCAACGCGATTGTTTCGCACAGTCGCTGCACTACCAGGCACGGTTACAGTAAAGGACGTATCTCTTATCGAGCTGATTACTGAAAACACATACTTTGATGGTGAGGACCGTATAGGCTTCGCCGTTACTGGAAGTGAACACGACAAGCTGCTGTCAGCCCTGATGGATATATTCTGGAATGGGTTTGGTGGGGTGAATATGGAGAGGATTCGTCGGAATTGGGCGCGGCTCAACTACGTGGTCGATGAGGCGTTTGCTACTGGTCGCTACCCAGAAAACCCGGCCTGGGACTGATCAAAGCAGTTCTACAGCGGCGGCCTTGGTGTCCGGTGCCAAGTGGGCATAGCGAAGCGTCATAGCTATGTCCGAATGCCCCAGAAGTTCACGCACAGTGTTCAGCGCCACACCGGCCATCACCAATTTCGACGCGAACGTGTGCCTCAAGTCGTGCCACCTGAAGTTTTCGATATTTGCTAACTTCAATGCCCCAAGCCAACTCTTTTTTACGTTATCTAGCCGCCCCGCGCTTTTCGCCGGAAACACGAATCCCACTCGAACAATATCACCGCGCCACGCCTTCAATACTGCAAGCGCTTCTTTGTTCAAGGGAATATGGCGAGTCTGGCCAGACTTTGAGGTTTCGCCCTCTACTGTGAGAAATTTCCCCTGAAAGTTCACATCATGCCAGTGCAAGTTGAATACTTCACCACGACGCATGCCGGTATTCAGTGACAGCAGCACCAGAGGTTTCAGGTGGTCGGCGAACTTGGCAGCACGCAGATCTGGCAGCAGCTCCCGGTTGCGAGCGGTGCGCCAGGCGTTCGCGCTGTCGCGGTCTGCCCGAATGCCCTCCTCGCGCTCCTCCAAGGCTTTGCGCAGGGCCTGCTCCTCGGCCAGGTCCAAATAGCGCACCCTACCGCGCCCATCGACCTTGAGTCGCCTCACCTTCGCCAGCGGGTGCTCGGGTAGAACGCCCCACTCGACGGCACGGCTCAGCAGGCCTTTCAACCTGGTGACGTTACGGTTTGCTGTGGCCGGCGAGCGGCCGGCGGCTAACCAGCCGGTGCGCACCTGCTCGATGCGCTTCTGCGTGACCTGGTCCAGGGGCAGCGCCAGTAGATCGGCGAAGCTGTGGCGTATGGCGCGCACGCTGTTGTCGCCGTCGCGCTGGTGCGCCAGCGCCCAGGGCTCGAACTGGTCGCGCAGGAACGCATCCAGCGTCGGCATGGCGTCGGATAGCCGTGCCTGGGTGATCGCCAGGGGCTCGCCGTGCTCTTGCGCCTCGGCTAGGTAACGGGCAGCCTCCCGGCGGGCCTGCTCGAGTGTGACGACGTTCACCCGCCCGAGGGTGGCTGTCTTGTTCCTGCCCCAGGTGACCATGTAGCTCATGTGGCCGGACGGAAGCACCCGGATGCACAGGCCTGGCTGTTGGGTGTCGTGCACGCGGTAGGCCTTCTCCTGGGGCGCCAGGGTGGCCAATAGCTTGGCGGTGAACTTGGTCTTCATGGCGCTCCAGATCCGTGACAGCAGGGTGACAGCAAAAAGCACTATACCGACCTGTATATCCATACACAACCATACGACAAGGCCCAACGAATACGGGCATATCCCCGTAAATACTGGACCTCGTTTCGCCCTCCGAAGGCAGGGGTCGTGGGTTCGAATCCCGCCGAGTGCGCCATGACATCAACCGCCACCCAGGTGTTTGCACGGTGACGGTAAAAGCAAAGCCCCGCTCAGATCACTCTGGCGGGGCTTTTGCGTTTCCGGGCCTCAGCCCTGCACGATGATCTGGCCTTGCAGGTCCCTGACCATGGTTTCAATTACCGGCTTCATCGTCTTGAACTCTTCAGGCGTGCACACCGCCTTCGGATGCTTGAACTGCATGCGCCGCTCGACCACCACGGCGTTGCCATCGCGAGTGTAACGGGCACTGTAGTCGAAGCTACCTTCCTTCACGGCAACGGCCTTGGGCGTCGCCAGGACAGTAACTTCGGCAGGGAACTCGAAGCGTGCCTTCTCCACCGCTTCGTTGGAAATGCAGACGAAGCCTTGGGTGCGTTCGTTTTCGGCGGCAAAGCCATAGACCATTTGCGAGATACCGCCGACCAGGCTGCTCAGTGCCGGAAGCCCCACTGGCCCTGGCAGGTTCACCAGGTTCTCGGTATGACCTTCGACCTGGCTGTGGAAGTGCTCCGGCGCCACCGATGGCTGGATCAGGATCTTGCCGCTGCCCCGCTGCCCGTAGGCATTGAGCACCTGCTCGACCATGCGGTCGAGGTCGGCCGGCCTCATCGAGTTGGCGCCATAGCGGTTGACCTCGCTGGACCAACCCTCGATCGTCGAAGCGCCGGTGAAGTCCGCGGCGCCCGTGCCCTTGACCTTGAACAGCATCTCACCGACCTGCTTGCCGAACTGGTAGGCCGGGGTCTTGCCAAACGCGCCCGAGACGGTCAGCAACGTCGTCTTGTCCAGGTCCATCAGCGGCAGGTAGCCGGCGGCCACCGACGGGTCGGTCGAGTCCAGGTACAGGTCCAGGCTCGGTACGTAGGTCAGCACATGGTTGAGCACGCCCAAGGTCGGCACCTTGGGCAGGTGGTAGGCGTTGCCGAGGTTGACCAGGGCAGGCGAGCTTTCGATGGCTGCGGCCTTGAGCAATGCCTCGAGCAGGGCGACATGGTCCTTGCAGTCGCCATAGCGGTTGTCCAGCACGCTCTGCGCCGAATGCGGGACCACCCCGCCGGCACCGACATAGACCGCCACGTAGCGGATGTTCTCACGCACCCAGTCGCTGAGCTTGAGCGCCTTGGCCCGGGCATCGGGCAGGTTAGCCGTCAACTGCTCGGATAGTGCGGCGATGGCTGGTGTCACTTCCACGCCGGCGCGCGCCTGGTAGCTGGCGGCAAGCCCTGCGTAATCCTTGAAGGTCGACACCGCGAGGTACTGGCCGTAGTCCAGGTAGGACACGGCGCTCGCCTCGATCCTGCCCCTGTCGGCGGGTACGAAGTCCCAGCGGTAGACCTTGCGGCCCTTGCCGGCCTTGGGCGTGGACGCCTTGAAGCCACGAGCATCAGCGTACAGCGGCAGATCCGCCGGCAGGTCGTAGATCAGCGAGAATTGCCCCACGGGGTGGAAGTCCGGGCCGGTGAGGTCCTCGAAGTGGCCGGGGAACAGCGCAGTGCTGCGATGGCGCTTGTAGCGCAGCACCAGGCGATCGCCGACGGCCACTTCCGGGAAGATCACCACCTTGACCCGAGAGTCCTGGAACATCGGCGCGTAGGTGGACGCCTGCTCCTGCTGCTCCTTGATCTGCGAGGCATCGACCATCACCTTGCGCCCATCAGGCTTCTGGGTGAAGGCTTCGTCGACCTCCAGGGTTTCGTACGAGCGGTTATAGCTCAGCGGCTCCTGCGCCTTGGTCTGGATGGCCCGCTCTTCGTTGATGCGCGAGACCGACTCGACCGCTACCTGGAAGCTGCCGTCGGTCTGCACGGTGAAGGTCTGCACGACCTTTTCCAGGGTGACAGAGTGGTCAGTGCCATCGTCCCGTGCCTGGGCGGGCGTGATGCAGGCAAGGGTGAAGGCCAGCACCCCGGCCAGGGGTGCAAGGTAAGACGTGAACATGAGGATCCTTCTCTCGTAAAACGGGTTATTACAAAAAACGCTAATGATACGCATTTTTGTCATAAAGCTGCAGGCCGCGCCGTAGATGAAAGCTTGCACGTTTGTGCAGAAATGCACATTGCCACCTCTCCCGCGCCGGTAGTCATTGGTGATAGCGTGGGCATCTTCCGTTTGCGTAAACGGTCGCCCTCCACCCCTTGCAAAGGAATGCGCACACCCATGCCATTTACCAAGCTATCCGCCGCATCGCTCCTGCTGGCCAGCGTGGCCATGTTCTCGATCCCGGCCCAGGCCAACCTCTCCCAGCAGCAGTCCGCCGCCATCATCAAGGCCTACGACGGCAGCGACCCGGCCGACTTCAAGCAGTTCCTCGGCAAGCTGGCCGGCAGCGACCTGGCCAAGGCCGACAAGCTGGACGACACCCTCAAGCTGTACCTGGCCGGCAAGCCCCTGGCTGCCGAGCAGCAGGACGAGATCAACCGCCTGCTGGGCCTGTACACCCGCATCAAGTACGGCAAGGCCGCAAAGGAGACCCTGCGCGAGCTGGTAGAGATCCCGACCGTGCGCAAAGAAGGTGTGCCGCAGCACGAGAACCCGGAGTTCCTCAAGATCGCCGACAAGATCAAGGCCCTGGCCGAGGGCTTCGGCCTGCAGTTCCGCAATATCGACAACCGCGTCTACGAGATCACGTTGGGCGAAGGCAAGGAAGTCATCGGTATCCACGCCCATGCCGACGTGGTGCCGGTCACCCCGGAAAACTGGAAGCTCAAGGACGGCACCAAGCTCGACCCGTTCAAGGTCACCCTGGTGGGCGATCGCATGTATGGCCGCGGCACCGAGGACGACAAGAACGGCATCGTCGTCGCGCTCTACGCGCTGAAAGTAGCCAAGGACGAAAAGCTGCCGCTGGCGCGCCAGTTCAAGCTGCTGGTGGACACCACCGAGGAAACCACCGGTGATGCCATCCCCTACTACTTCGAACGCAACGCCACCCCTGACTACAACCTGGCGCTGGACGGCGGCTACCCGGTAGTGATCGCCGAGAAAGGCTATGGCACCGTCATGGCTACCTTCGCCAAGCGTGCCGGTGATGGCAAAGGCGCCGAGGTGATCAACCTCACCGGCGGCCTGGCCACCAACCAGATCCCCGGTAGCTCGGTGGCGACATTGACCGGCGACAAGCCGGCCGAACTGGCCAAGGCCCTGGAAAAAGCCGGCGCGGCCTACGTCAAGCGCCATGGTGGCGACTTCAGCATCGACGCCAAGGTCGACGGCAAGCAGGTGCTGCTGACCGTGACCGGCGTATCGGCGCACTCCTCCGAGCCCGAGTCCGGGGTCAACCCGGTGGCGCGCATGCTCGACTTCCTCAATGGCCTGGGCAAGGACGTGCCGCTCAAGCACAACCACATCACCGACGCCGCCCGCTACGCCGCCGACAACTGGGGCCTGGACTACCTGGGCAACAAGCTTGGCGTGGGCTTCAAGGACGACTTCATGGGCCCGCTGACCACCTCGTTGACCTTCGTCGGCCTGGATGACAAGGCGCTGAAGCTGGCGGTGAACCTGCGCATTCCCAAAGGCAAGTCGCTCGACACCCTCAAAGGTGAGATCTCCGGCAAGCTCGACAGCTGGGTTGCCAAGAGCCAGACCAAGGTGGCCTTCGACTACAGCATGGACGAGCCGATGTACCGCAACCCCGAGGGCGAGTGGGTCAAGGCCCTGCTGGCCGTGGCCAGCGAGAACCTGGGCATGAAGCACGAGTACGGCACCTCCGCCGGCGCCACCTCGGTGCACGACCTGCCCAATGGCGTGCAGTTCGGCCTGGCCATGCCGGATGTGAAGTACACCGGGCACAACGACAACGAGTTCAAGACCGTGGAGCAATTCATGCTCGACCTGCAGATCGTCAGCGAGATGGTGGCGCGGATCGGGCAGATGCCGAAGCTTTGATGATTCACCCGGGGCCGCATTGCGGCCCCTTGCCACGATGACGTTTTTCAATCACCTCGATGCCGTTTCCTGCATTGCCGTGCAGAGCGCCGTGCCGGATGCTTTATTTACTCCGACACCGCGCTTTTTCACCCACCGAGGCCCGTATGAAGAACGTCGAACAAATCCTCAAAGCCAAGTCCCAGCATCAGACCGTCTACACCATCAGCCCTGATGACTCGGTGCTGGATGCCTTGAAGCTGCTGGCGGAGAAGAACGTCGGTGCATTACCGGTGATGGAAAACGACCAGGTCGTAGGCATCGTCAGCGAACGCGACTATGCCCGCAAACTGGTGCTCAAGGGGCGCTCATCGGCTGCCACGCCGGTACGGGAAATCATGAGTTCGCCGGTAGTCACCGTTGAGCCCAAGCAGAACCTCGAGTACTGCATGAACCTGATGACCAACCGCCATCTGCGCCACCTGCCCGTAGTGGATAACGGCAAGCTGCTGGGGCTGTTGTCGATTGGCGACCTGGTGAAGGAAACCATCGCCGAGCAGGCCAACCTGATCCTGCAGCTCGAGCAATACATCCGCGGCGAATGATCCCGCCTAGTGGTAAGCGCGCTCCAACTCGTCCAGTTGATGGTCGAAGCTGCGCAGGCGCGCCGACCAGGTGTACACCAGCACTTCCAGATCGCGATTGAGCACGGCGGTATTGCCGCCATCGCGCACCGGAGCATCGCACAGGTCCAACTGGTAGCGCTCGCGGGCCATCGCCGTGGCCACGCTGGACAGGTCGCGGGCATTGGCCAGCCAGTGATGGTGGTGGTCGTGCACCTCGCGGTCTAGCTCCCGGCACTGGCGCTTGAGGGCGTCGAGGCTTTGCTCCAACGGTGTGCCCTTGAGCTCGCCCATTACCTCCTCGAAGGTGCGCCCGGAGTGCCAGTAGCTGCCCCAGAAGTAGCGGTCGAACACCGTCTCGACCCGGCGCAGGGCAACCTTGGTGTTCCAGATGGTCAGCAACGTTCGCCCCTGGGCCACCTCACGCTTGTTCAGGTGCAAATGCTGCCAGGCGATCCAGGCCAGGCCGCAGAGCGCCACCGCCGCGGTAACGGCGGCGGCGGCATAGAGAAACTGCACGGCCTGGTTCATCTGGTGGGTGTGCCGGATACCGTAGAAGTAGCCGGCGGTCAGGGTGCCCAGGATCGTCACGGTGCACCAGAATCCTGGTGCGTAGGGATCTTTCATTGCGCCATCCCCTCTTGTTTTACCTGAGCATAGCAACGGCCCGATCACCCATCAGGTGCCGCTCGGCGCTTTATTTGCGGGGGCGACGCAGTGCTTCGTTGAGTTGGTCGAAGGGTACCGCCCAATCGGCGTCCTCTATGATGCTTTCCTTCAAAAAGGTTCTTTGCGCCTCGGTCCAGAACGGTGCGTCCACCAGCTTGATCTCGTTCTTCAACGGCGAATGAGTGGTGATGAACTGGTCGATGCTGGTGGCATCGTCCGCCAGCCCCAGTTGCTTGAACAGGTCGGCGAATGGATGGTTCGGTGCTTCCATGATTCCTCCTCGGGCCGGGCGGGTCGTCCACGACGCCAACCCGGCGTTGGTTGCGAGCATCAGCTCAATTCGCGCACTTCGGCGTGCGGCACCAGCTTCAAGTATTGCTCCATGCTCATGTGGATCAGATGATCGTGGTCACCTGCCTCGAGGTAGACATCGCCCTGGCGGGTAAGACTCCGGTCGAGCAGCATGGGAATGTTGTAGGCGTCGCCCAGGGCCGGGATGGCGCCGCGCTCGCAATCGCCGAACAGGCTCGGCAAGTTGCTCTCGCGCGTCAGCTGCCAGGCGCCGGTCATGCGCACCTCGGTCATGTCCAGATGCCGGTTGGCCGGCAGCACGGCCATGATGAAGTTGCCATGGCGGTCATCGAGCATCACTGACTTGGCGACCCGCTCGGCGGGTACGCCGGCCGTGCGCGCCGACTCCAGGCTGGTGGCCGAATGGGGATGGGGAATGATGTCGTAGTCGCAGTTGGCCTGGTCCAGGCGCTGCTGAAGGGTCTTGGCCATACGCATGATGCACCTCCGGTTTTGCCCCCATCCACAAGTTTAGGTCGTGGCTCGACAGCCAAGGCTAAACTTCAAGGACGGGTCCGCATGAGGTGACGACAGGTGATCGCCCAGCGCTGGCGCATGCTGCTGTTGCTGTTGGTCCTCGGCTTCGTGCCGAGTGGCCAAAGCGCGCCTGGCGCAAATGTATGGCTGTTGAGCGTCGATGATGCCATCGGCCCGGCCAGCGCCGACTATCTGCTGCGTGGGCTGGACCAGGGGCAGGCACAAGGCGCGCAACTGGTGGTGATCCGCCTCGATACTCCCGGCGGGCTGGACAGCGCCATGCGCCAAATCATCAAGGCCATTCTCGCCAGCCCCGTGCCGGTGGCCACCTACGTCGCCCCGGGTGGCGCCAGGGCAGCCAGCGCCGGCACTTACATCCTCTACGCCAGCCATATCGCGGCCATGGCCCCGGGGACCAACCTCGGCGCCGCGACGCCAGTGCAGATCGGCGTCCCCGGCAAAGCTGAACAACCCGCCACGAACAGCGAAGAAGGCGCATTGGCACGCAAACAGGTCAATGATGCTGCGGCCTACATCCGTGGCCTGGCCCAACTGCGCGGGCGCAACGCCGACTGGGCGGAGAAGGCCGTGCGCGCGGCCGTCAGCCTGTCGGCCAGCGAAGCGCAGCGCTTGCAGGTAATCGACCTGATCGCCAACGACCTCCCCGACCTGCTGCGACAGCTCGATGGCAAGTCACTGCTCGTCGCAGGCCAGACCGTGCAACTGCGCACCCATGAGGCCAGTGTGACCGAACACCTGCCTGACTGGCGCACCCGCCTGCTCGCAGTGATCACCAACCCCAGCGTGGCGCTGATCCTGATCATGATCGGCGTGTACGGCCTGCTGTTCGAATTCATGAATCCTGGCTCCGGGGTCGGCGGCGTGGTCGGCGGCATCTGCCTGCTGCTGGCGCTGTATGCCCTGCAACTGCTGCCGGTGAGCCATGCCGGGGTGGCGTTGATCCTGCTCGGGGTGGCGTTCATGGTCGCCGAGGCGTTCCTGCCTAGCTTCGGCGTGGTCGGCTTCGGCGGTATCGTCGCCTTCGTCGTCGGTGCGGTGATCCTGATGGACACCGATGCCCCCGGCTTCGGCATTCCGCTGGCGCTGATCATCAGCCTGGCTGTGCTCTCGGCGCTGTTGCTCGGCGGCGTGCTGGGCATGGCGCTGAAAGCGCGCCGGCGCGCCCTCGTCAGCGGCGATGCCGGACTGGTGGGCAGCCTGGTCACGGTGACGCAGGTGCGCACCGACAACCCGTTCTGCGGCTCGGTACAGGCCCAGGGCGAACAGTGGCAGGTGCAGTGTGCGACACCGCTGCAACCTGGCCAGCACGTGCGGGTGACGGCCCGTCATGGCGTGACCCTGGAGGTCAGCGCCACTGCGCCCACGGCGCAAGGAGAGTAGACGATGTTGATGCAATTCGGTTTCAGCGCCGTGCTGGTGCTGCTGGCCATACTGCTGCTGTCGGCGCTGCGCATCCTGCGCGAGTACGAACGCGGTGTGGTGTTCCAGCTCGGGCGCTTCTGGCAGGTCAAGGGCCCGGGCCTGATCATCCTGATTCCGGGGATCCAGCAGATGGTGCGCGTCGACCTGCGCACCGTGGTGCTCGATGTGCCACCCCAGGACGTGATCACCCGCGACAACGTCTCGGTCAAGGTCAACGCCGTGCTGTACTTTCGCGTGCTCGACCCACAGAAGGCGATCATCCAGGTCGAGGACTTCCTCGCCGCCACCAGCCAGTTGGCCCAGACGACACTGCGGGCGGTGCTCGGCAAGCACGAGCTGGACGAACTGCTGGCCGAGCGCGAACAGTTGAATTCGGATATCCGCGAAGTGCTGGACGCGCAGACCGATGCCTGGGGCATCAAGGTGGCCAACGTCGAGATCAAGCACGTCGACCTGAACGAATCGATGGTCCGTGCCATCGCCCGTCAGGCCGAAGCCGAACGAGAACGCCGGGCCAAGGTGATCCATGCCGAAGGCGAGCTGCAGGCGTCGGAGAAACTCATGCAGGCGGCGCAGATGCTGGGCAAGGAGCCGGGGGCGATGCAACTGCGCTACATGCAGACACTGGGATCGATTGCCGGGGACAAGAGCTCAACCATCGTGTTTCCACTGCCGGTGGACTTGCTCAAGGGGCTGGTGGATCGTCAGCGCTGAACCCATTCGCGGGGCCAGGCTGCTCCCACTGAACCGTAGGAGCGGGCTGGCGCCGCGATGACGAACTCAGATGGGCGCGCGACGCAGGGTGGCGAGGAATGTCGCCGCGCCAATGAACAGTCCGGCAAAGGTACGGTTCAGGCGCTTCTGCTGCTTCGGCGTGCGCAACAGACGCAGCACCCGCGAAGCCAGGCCGGTGTAACCCGCCATCACCAGCAGGTCGACGCTGATCATGGTCACGGTGATCGCCACATACTGGGGCAGCAACGCCTCGTGCGGGTTGAGGAACTGCGGCAGCACCGCGAGCATGAATACCAGCGCCTTGGGGTTGCTGACGTTGACCAGGAAGCCTCGGAACATCAGGCTCAGCGGCTTGCCGATAGGCCGCACGCCAGACTCGTCGCTCATGTCCATCGGCAAGGCTTGCCATTGCTTGTAGGCGAGGTAGACCAGGTAGGCTACACCGAACCATTTGATGACCTGGAAGGCCGTCGCAGAAGCGGCGAGGATGGCGCCGACACCGGCGGCGATGACGGCGATCTGCACGATCAGGCCCAGTTGCAGCCCCAGGGCGTTCCAGTAACCACGCCAGAAACCGTACTGCAGCCCGCTGGACATCGAGGCGATCGCCCCGGCACCCGGCGACAGGCTGATCACCCAGCACGCGGCAAAGAAGGCCAACCACGTTTCCATCGACATCGCACACCTCGCTCGAACATTTGTTACAAAGCGTTAAGCTACGGTTCTGGCGAAAAAATAACCAGTAAATTCTGCGGCTTCAGTCGGTTTCGATCGATTCCGGCTTGACCGCAGTGGTGGCCTCGGCACCACGCCAACGGCGCACGGCTTTCTGGAAGAACTGGCTGTTGGGCACCTGCACCAGCGCGCCACCCGCTTCCGGCGTTTCCATCAGCGTGGTGTACAGCAGGTTGATGGCGATCACCCGGCCCTTCACTCCCGGTTTGTCGAGGGTGTCGACCAGCTCGACCACATCGCCGATGCGAAACGGCCCGACGGTGAAGATCAGCACCGCGCACAGCAGGTTGGACAGCACGCTCCAGATAGCGAAGAACGCCACCGCCGCCACCGCGACGAAGCCCGACAGCGCGGTCCACAGCACCGTGGCCGATACGCCCAGGCGCTCGAGCACGAACAGCAGCGCGCTGCCCATGATCAGCCAGCGCAAGGCGCCGCGCACCGGCACCATCAGCTCGTGCGGCAACGGGTAGCGTTCGCCCAGGCTTCTCAACCCGCGAGCGACCATGCGCTGCAGGATGAACGCGGCGATCAGGATCAGCAGAATCTGCAACCCCAGCCACATCGAGTCCATCCACTGCCCCGGCAACAGCGAGCGCAGCTCCTCCATCAGGACAGCGCCTCGAGTTCGGCCTGCATGCTTTCGAGGGTCTCAAGGGCCTCCATCCAGGCCTCTTCAAGCTCGCCTTCGCGTTGCTTGAGCTTGGTCTGGCGGGCCAGCAGGTCGCGCAGTTCATCCTTGCGCGCGGCCTCGTACACGCCACCGTCGCCCAGGGCGGTCTCGACCTCGGCCAGGTCCTTGTGCACCTGGTTGAGCTCGGCCTCCAGCTTGTCGGCCGCCTTCTTGTGCGGCGCCAACTGCTGGCGCAGGGCCGCGGCCGCCTGGCGCTGGGCTTTCTTGTCGGTCTTGTCCGGGTTGGCCGGCGTGCTGCTCACCGGCGTGTTGCGCTGGCGGAACTCGACCAGCCAGCGGCTGTAGTCGTCCAGGTCGCCATCGAAGGTGTCGACCTTGCCGTCGGCCACCAGCAGGAAGTCGTTGGTGGTGCTCTTGAGCAAGTGACGGTCGTGGGAGACCACCACCACGGCACCCGCGAAATCCTGCAGCGCCATGGTCAGCGCCAGGCGCATCTCGAGGTCCAGGTGGTTGGTCGGTTCGTCGAGCAGCAGCAGGTTCGGCCGCTCCCAGGCGATCAGCGCCAGGGCCAGGCGGGCCTTCTCGCCACCAGAGAAGTTGACCACCGGCTCGTCGACACGATTGCCGTGGAAGTCGAAGCCACCAAGGAAGTCGCGCAGGGTCTGCTCACGCTCGCCCGGTGCGATACGTTGCAGGTGCAGCAACGGGCTGGCCTTGTCGTCCAGCGAGTCGAGCTGATGCTGGGCGAAGTAGCCGACGGCGAGGTTTTCGCCACGCACCAGGCGCCCGGACAATGGCTGCAGCTCACCGGCGAGGTTCTTGATCAGGGTCGACTTGCCCGCACCGTTGGGGCCGAGCAGGCCGATGCGCGCACCCGGCGCCAGCTGCAGCTTGACCTTCTCGAGGATGGCCTTGTCGCCATAGCCCAGGCGGCCTTCGGACAGATCGAGCAGGGGGCTGGAGATCTTCTCCGACTCACGGAAGACGAAGTCGAAAGGCGAGTCGACGTGGGCCGCCGACAACTCCTCCATGCGTTCCAGGGCCTTGATCCGGCTCTGCGCCTGACGGGCCTTGGTGGCCTGGGCCTTGAAGCGGGCGATGTACTTTTCCATGTGCGCGCGCTGCGCCTGCTGCTTCTCGTAGGCCTGCTGCTGTTGCGCCAGGCGTTCGGCGCGGGTGCGCTCGAAGGCGCTGTAGCCGCCCTTGTAGAGATTGAGCTTGCGCTGTTCGACGTGCAGCACATGGTCGACCACGGCATCGAGGAAGTCGCGGTCGTGGGAGATCAACAGCAGCGTGCCCGGGTAGCCCTTGAGCCAGTCCTCCAGCCAGAGGATGGCGTCGAGATCCAGGTGGTTGGTGGGCTCGTCGAGCAGCAGCAGGTCGGACGGGCACATCAGGGCCTGGGCCAGGTTCAGGCGCATCCGCCAGCCACCTGAGAAATCGCCGACGCGGCGGTCCATCTGCTCGTTGCTGAAGCCGAGGCCGGCCAGCAACTTGCGCGCGCGGGCGTCGGCGGTGTAGCCGTCGGCGCTGTCTAGTTCACTGTGTAGGCGCGCCAGGGCAGTGCCATCGTGGGCCAGTTCGGCGGCGGCCAGTTCAGCCTGGACCTTGCGCAGGCGCACGTCGCCATCGAGGACATAGTCCACGGCGATACGGTCGAGGGTATCGACCTCTTGGCGCATATGAGCGATGCGCCAGTCGCCGGGCAGCTGGCAGTCACCGGCATCGGGCGACAGCTCGCCGCGCAGCAAGGCGAACAGGCTGGATTTGCCGGCACCGTTGGCACCGATCAGGCCGGCCTTGTGGCCGGTGTGCAGGGTCATCTCGGCGCCTTCTAGCAGGCGCTGGGGACCACGCTGTAAAGTGAGGTTCGATAGTCTGATCATGATGGTCGCGGAGTCTACCAGCTTCCCCGATCACTGGCGCGAGTGAAACCATGCACACCGACCTGTGGAATCATGCCCTGGCCCTCTATGCCCGGCCGGGTGTCGAGGCGGCCTGTCTGGCCCTCCAGGAACTGGGCGGCGATGTCTGCCTGCTGCTCTGCGGGACTTGGCTGCAGGCCCGCGGCATAGCCCCTGACGAACAACGGATTGCCACCCTGCAGGCGCTGGCCCGGCCCTGGCAGCGCGACGTCGTGGCGCCGCTACGCTCCCTGCGCCGGCAATGGCGCGAACACGCGCTCGCCGACCCACAACTGAGCGTGATGCGTGAGCAGGTGAAAGCGCTGGAACTGCAGGCTGAACGCACCTTGCTGGAACGCCTGGAAGCGTTGGCGCGTGGGTGGCCGGCGCAAGCGAGCGCGACGCCGGATTGGCTGGCCTGGCTGGTGCCAGGCCTGGCCAGGAACCACGACGCGCTAAATCAGCTGCGCGCCGCGGCCCGTGAGCTTCAGGACGCCGAAGTCGGCGACTGAGGCGCAGTGCCGGTGGTCGCAGGCGTAGTCGCGCTGGCCGCAGGCGCCGGGGTGGCGTTGGCGGCCGGAGTGGCTGGCTTGCTTTCGGCCGGTTTGGCTGGCGCTTTGACAGGCGCCGGTTTCGCGGCTGGCTTGGCTGCCGGTTTCACCGCAGACCTGGTTGCTGCTGGCTTGGCCGGGGCCTTGGTGGCGGCGGTCTTCGCAGGTGCCTTGGCAGCAGCCGGTTTGGCCGCAGGCTTGGTGGCAGGTTTTGCGGCGGCAGTCTTCGCAGGTGCCTTGGCGGCGGCCGGTTTGGCTGCGGGCTTGACGGCAGGTTTCGAAGTGGCGGCCTTCGCAGGTGCCTTGGCGGCAACCGGTTTGGCTGCGGGCTTGGCGGCAGGTTTCGAAGTGGTGGTCTTCGCAGGTGCCTTGGCGGCAACCGGTTTGGCTGCGGGCTTGGCGGCAGGTCTCGCGGCGGCAGCCTTCGCAGGTGCCTTGGCAGTAGCAGGTTTGGCCGCAGGCTTGGCGGCAGGTCTCGCGGCGGCAGCCTTCGCCGGCGCTTTGGTAGCAGCAGGCTTGGCCGCGGCTTTCGGTGCCGTCGTACGCGAGTCCAGAGCCTTGGCGGCCGCCTCGCGCACCTTGCCGACGCCCTGTGCCAGCTTCAGGCTTTCCTGGGCATCACGCTTGAGTTGCTGGATATAAGTGCGGGTCTGAGTCTGGCGATCCTTGAGAGAATCGAGCAAGTCTTCAAGTTCGCCAGCAGCTTTTTGAGCCTTGCCTTGTGCCTTGGCTTTACCGGCCTTGGCGGCATCCTGCAACTTCAGACGAGCATTGTGGAGTTTTTCCTGGGCCTTGCCACGTTGTTTTTCCAACTTGGCCAACAGTTTCTCGGCATCCGCCAGCGCTTGGGAGCAGGCATCTTCCAAATGTTCGAGCAGGCTGCCCGAAAGTTGCTGGAGCAGGTGCAACGGCGTACTTACTGGCTTCTTTTTGGCCGACATGGTTTACCTCCTGGCTGACGAGAGTGCGGCTCATACTATGCTTCTGCTGCTACCGCCGCTAGGGCATGTTGACCGTCTCGGTAGCGCCGCGTTGCATGCCTGGGCAAAGTTGTTGTCTTGCAGCTGGAAACAAGTGTAGTTGCCCATTAGTGCAGTGCCGATATTTACACATCCCTGGCCAACAACGCTGGCATACTTCGCGCTCATTGCCGCAGGAGACCTCCATGCCTCGTTATCTGATTCTCGGCCTGTGCCTGGTATCGCCGCTCTCCCTGGCCAATGCCGAGGCCGCCCCCGCCAACGACAGCGACCTGGCCTACAGCCTGGGCGCCAGCCTCGGTGAACGGCTGCGTCAGGAAGTACCCGGCCTGCAGCTCGACGCCCTGGTCGAAGGGCTGCGCCAGGCCTACCAGGGCGAGCCGCCACGGATTGCCAAGTCACGCATGCAGGCCATCCTTGAACAGCACGAAACCCAAGCCAACGCCGCCGCCGAGCAAGCCCAGGTGGACAAGCTGGTGGAGGCCGAAAAACGCTTTATCGCGGGTGAGCGGGCCAAGACCGGAGTACGTGAGTTGCCCGAGGGTATTCTCTACAGCGAACTGGCCAGCGGCAGCGGTGCGCAGCCCAAGGCCAATGGCCGCGTTCAAGTACGGTATGTGGGCAAGCTTCCGGATGGCACGGTGTTCGACCAGAACCTTCAACCGCAGTGGTTCAAGCTGGACTCGGTGATCGAGGGCTGGCAGGTGGCGCTGCCACGGATGAAAGCGGGAGCAAAATGGCGCCTGGTGATCCCGTCGGCGCAAGCCTACGGCGCCGACGGTGCGGGTGACCTGATCGCACCCTATACCCCACTGGTATTCGAGATCGAACTGCTGGACGTGGCTGACTGAATCAGGCCTGCACCGCGTCTTCTTGCTTGTGGGCGTTGTGCAACACCTCGATCAGGCAATCCTCCAGCTCGAAACGCTCGTGCAACAGGCCGCCGAGTTTGGCCAGTTTCTCGGCAAAGCGCTCGGTATCCCTGCACTCACCTTTCTCGCAATGATCATTGAAAGCCAGGGCGATCTGGGTGCTGTCATCAATGCGTGGGTTGATCTGCTTTGCCAGCTCCAAGGCACCGGTATCACCAAATGCCTTGGCTTCACTGACCAATTGCTCGCTGACTTCGAAGTGCCAGGCCGAGACATAGTCAACCAGCACCGCGCAGAAATCGCGGTTCTTGTCTTTGTCGGCAAACGCCGGCTTGGCATCGCGCAGGGCGCGGAAGGCTTGCACCAACTCCTGGCGCTCCTCCAGCCACCGATCGATCAGCTTGTGAACACCGCCCCAGCGTTCCTGGGCGTTCTGGCAACTATCGAGCATGGCGATCTCTTCCCTTCTGGGTAGATGCCGCTGCACCTCGCGACACAACACCGTGGCACAAAGGTGACATCAGCAAACGGCATCGAGCAGTTGTATTTTCGGTATGCGTGCTGGGAGATTATTCCCGCGCGACCTGCCCATCAAGGTACGCAGCAGACAAAGTTCATACAAGCGTTTAATCCCTCCGCCAGCCACCGCTGGTCGCGCAATCCCCGGCTCGTTGCGCTGGATCAAGCCAACGTGCCGCGGCGCAATCGATACACCACTAGCCACGACAGCGGTTGCGCGGCAAGTAACAGAAACGCCAGCAGGCTCCATTCAGGTAAGGTCAGGTCGAGAAAGCTCCAGTTGACTGACACACATTCCGGGGTACCCATCAGGAACGTTCGCAATATCTCGGCCCAAGGGCGTTCCATCAGATGCGCCAGCGGCAGATGGCAACCACTGACCGGCAACGGTTCGGCCTGTAACCAGACATGTCGGCTGGCCAGCAAAGCGCCAGCAACCGAGAACCCCAAGGCCAGCCACGCATGCACGCGCTGATGCCTGGCGTGGACGACTGCAGCCAGGCAGACCAGTGCATAGAGCCCCAGCATCAGCCGCTGGCTGAAGCACAGCGCGCAAGGGTCGAGGCCGACCAAGTTCTCGAGGCGAAACGACGCCACCAGCACAGAGACGGCGGCCAGGAAGGCGGGAAAGAAAAAGCTGCGCAGGCAGGCCAGCGACATGGGCGAAGGTGATCCGAAAAGAGGAGATGTGGTTTGAAACGGTAGAGGAAAGGAGCGCTTTGTATCAAGTCGCTACAGCACAGACAAGTCGCTGAATGGATAGGGAATCATTTTCACAGAAAGTGGGAATGTTCTGACGCGAACGAAGGAAAAATCAGCGCCTTCCAGTTGCACATCTCACGCCGGGAGCGAGCCTGTCAGCGAGCGCCGCTGCCAGGCACAACCCACAAGGCCAAGGTATTCTGCACGGAACGAATCCAGGCCTGCCTTCAGGCCCGAACCCCTTCCGGCAACGGCAATGCCAGCAAACGTTCATCCAGCAGCCCCAAGCCCTCCTGGAACAACTGGTTGCTGCGCTCGGTCTCGCCCAGCCCGGCCAACAGCCGCGCCAGCTCAGCGCAAGCCTCTGGATTACGCTCCATGCGCAGACTGCTCTCCAGGTAATCCCGGGCCTTGCCCCACAGACGATTCTGCAGGCTCAGCCGGCCCAAGGTAAGCAACAGACTCGGGTCCTGAGGATGCTCCTTCAGCCAACCTTCGGCCGTTTGCAGCTGGCGGGCGGGATCATCACCGCGCACCAGCCCATACAAACGTGCCAGATGGCTTTCATAGCCGCGCTTGAGCGCGCTGCGCAATACCTGCTCGGCCTCACCCTGTGCACCAACCTGGCGCAACTGCTCGGCATAGGCCGAAACCAGTTGCGGCTCCTGACGTTGGGCGTTGGTCAACTGCTGCCAGGCACGCTCGAGCGCTTGGCGAGCAGTCTGCGGATCCTCGCCCCGAGTGCTCGCCAAGCCCAGGTTCTGGCCCCACGCACGCTGCTCCAGACCGGCGAGCTCGTTGGCCGGCAGCACCTTGTGCTTGCGCAAATCCGGCAACAGCCGAATCAGCGCCGACCAGTCCCCACGCTCCAGGTGCAGGCGATGCAGCAGGCGCAGCACCTGCGCATTGTGCGGGTGGCGCTCCTGCATAGCCTGCAGGGCCTCCAGCGCGCCTTCATTCTCGCCACGGTCCATTTGCAACTGGGCATGTGTCAGTGCAACGGCTAGCTCAGCCTGGGGCTGGCGTTCCAGGGCCCGTTCGAGCAATTGATCACGCTCCTCCACCTTGCCCAACTCATTGGCCGCGCGAGCGGCGCCGAGGTAGTAGAGCAATGGCTGGCGATCGGATTCTGCGGCACGCTGCAGATGGCGCTGAGCACTCGCCCAGCGTCCCTCGGCCAGGTCCAGTTGCCCCTGCTCGACAGCGATGCGTTTGCGACGGTTACGGTTGCGCCGTGACCAAGGGTTGACCACCCCGGAGGACGTCAGCACAAGCCCGACGAGGTAACGCACCAGCAGCAGCGAGAGAACAATCCCGACCAGCGCGCCAATCGCCGCCCACAGCCCCGACTGGTAGCGGAAGCTACCGTAGGCAATCAGCACGTAGCCGCTGTGCTTGGCAATCGCGATACCCAGCGCCGCGGCGATGACGATCGCCAGCACTGCCAGCAGGTAGACGCGCTTCATGGCTTGGCCCCCTCGTCGACTGGCAGGTGGCGGCGCTGGATGTAGGCCTGCACCGCTGCCAGGCTTTCGCTCAGGTCAGGGGTGACCACCGACACCGGCTGTTCGGCCAGTTGATTGAGACTGTCGAGCATCGCCTTGCTCTGCGGGTTGTCCGGGTTGAAGTTGGCCAGCAACACGCTGCGCGCATCGTCCAAAGCCTGGGTGTAGACCTTGGCTTCGCCATTGAGAGCTGCCCATTGGGCCTGCTCGATGGTCAGGCTCAAGGCCAGCCGCAGCTGGTTGAGCGACTGGCCGGACAGCAATGGCCGGACGTTATCGTCGGCATTGAACTCGATCTGGAAATACTTGGAGATCTCCGCCCACCATTGCGACCAGCGGCTGGCGCCGTCGCCATCGGCCGTCAGAGCGCCCATGGCATCGGCCTGGCTGTCGAACTCCGGCGACTGGGCGCTGAGCTGCTGGACCAGCTCGCGCTGCGCGGCAAGCTTGAGGAACAGACCGGTACGGTCCGGCTGCTGGGTACTGGACAGCGTCGCCAGGCTGCGTGCCAACTGCTCGCGGGCAGCGAAAGCGCCTGGGTCGCTCTGCTCACGAAGAATCTCATCGGCGCCCTCGACCAACGCCTTGGCGCTGGTAATGTCCTGCAATGCAGAGAGGCGCAAGGTCGCCAGCCGCAGCAAGTGCTCAGCCTCGGCCAGACGCCACTCCTTGCGGCTTTCGCCCAGTACCGTCTCCAGGCGCTGGCTCAGGCGTTGCTGGTCGCCCTGCAGTTGCGCCACAAGGCGACGACGGTCCTCCAGTTCACTGGCTGCTGGCAGGCTGGCCAGTTGGGCGCTGAGCTGCTGCTCCCGCTGCTGCAGTGCATCGGCACGCTGATTCAGGGCTTGCAGGTGTTCGCCCTGCCCCTGCTCGCTGCCTTGCAGTTGGCGAACCTGCCAGACGCCCCAGCCGCCGACCGCGACGCCAGCGGCGCCCAGCAGCAGCGCCAGCAGCGCCAAGCCGTTGCCGGAGCGTCGGGCGGGCTTGGCGGTGGTAGGTTCCGGCGCTTCGAGCGCCGAGGGTTGTTCGGTGTTGGACAAGACAGTTTCGCTCACGTATCCATCCTTTGCATGGTGGCGCATCGCTTTCTAGCTTAGCGCCTTAAGGGGCAGGCGCAGCGGTACGCTGCACGGCTGCCAGCAAGGCCGTGGCGCTCGCGCCACGACAATCCACAATATCCAGCGCCCCGAGTGCACGGGCTTGTTCGGCTACCCGTGGGCTGGGCACGAACAACGGCAATCGAGAAAACCGCGGCCAGTCCGCACCCGCCAGTCGATGCAAGTGTTCAAGACCCTGCCCACTGCTGACCACCAGGCCATTGAGGCGTTCCCCATCGATGCTTCGAGCGAGGGTTCCGGTAGGGTAGTCGGGCAGGCAGCGGCGATACAATTCCAGATAATCGACACTAGCACCTTGCTCGGCAAGACGCTCTGCCAACAGTTCACGACCTCCGAGGCCGCGCACGATCAGTACGCGAGGCCTCGCTGACGCGGCAATAGCCTCGCGCAAGGCGGGCAGCCCGAGCAAGGCCTCGCTGTCGTCACCGGCCTCTGGAAAGACCACTTGCAGCCCATGCTCCTGAAGAATTCGCGCCGTCGCCTCACCTACTGTGAACCAACCTGCGCAAGGCGGCGTCACTCCCGCCTGGGCGAGCTGGTCCAGCAGCAGGCGGGCCGCCGGCTTGCTGACCACGATGATGGCCTGAACCTCGGCGATCGTCCGCAGGTGCTGCATCTGCAACGGCTCCGGCGCGAGTGCCTCGATAACCAGCAACGGCAGGCTGGCACTGGCAATACCCGCGTCGGCCAGCGTCTGCGCCAGTGCCGCACAGTCCTCTTCAGGGCGGGTCAGCAGCAGGCGCCAGGGGCTCACGGGTGGCCGGCCTCGCCGTAGACTTCCTTGAGGATCGCCTCGGCGCCCTGCCCCAGCAGGTCTTCGGCGACCTGTACGCCCAGGGCCTCGGCATCCACGCGCGCAGCGCGGGCTTCGGCCACCAGCAAGGTGCCACCGGAGGGCTGGCCAACCAGGCCACGCAGCCACAGCTGTTCGCCTTCAAGCACCGCATAGCAGGCGATCGGCACCTGGCAGCCACCATTGAGGCGCTTGTTCAGGGCACGCTCGGCCACCACCCGGTCAGCGGTGTCGGCATGGTGCAGCGGCGCCAGCAGGGCATGAATCTCGGTATCGGCGCTACGGCATTCGATCCCCACCGCACCCTGGCCACCAGCCGGCAGGCTGTCATCGACACTGATGGAGGCGGAAATGCGGTCCTCGAAGCCGAGGCGGATCAGGCCGGCAGCGGCAAGGATGATGGCGTCGTATTCGCCGGCATCGAGCTTGGCCAGGCGGGTATTGACGTTGCCGCGCAGGAAGCGGATCTGAAGGTCGGGCCGACGCGCCAGCAATTGCGCCTGGCGACGCAGGCTCGAAGTGCCGACGACACTGCCGGCCGGCAGGGCTTCGAGATTTGCGAAGGTGTTGGAAACAAAGGCATCGCGCGGGTCTTCACGTTCACAGATGCAGTACAGGCCCAGGCCTTCAGGGAAGTCCATGGGCACGTCTTTCATCGAATGCACGGCGATGTCGGCTTCGTTGTCGAGCAGCGCGGTTTCCAGCTCCTTGACGAACAGGCCCTTGCCGCCGATCTTCGCCAGCGGCGCGTCGAGCAGCTTGTCGCCACGGCTGACCATGGGCACCAGGGTCACGACGAGGCCTGGGTGCGCCTGTTCCAGGCAGGCTTTGACATATTCGGCCTGCCACAGGGCCAAGGCACTTTTACGGGTGGCAATGCGGATTTCGCGAGTGGACATGAAACGCCCCGAACCAGAGAAATGCCGCCGATGATAACAGCTCCTCCGGGCGTGCCCGCAGATTCAGATCAGCAAAGCGCCACGCGGGAGCGGGCTTGATCCGCGATCGCGATGGCGGGCATTACACCTCATCGCGGGGCAAGTCGGGTCGCCGCATCGCCGCTCCCACGCAATCAAAGGGTTTCAGTGCAAGGACTGCATCATCTTGCGCACCCCGGCCACATGCCGCCGGCTGACGGTCAGGGCATCGCCCTCGAGCCCCTTCAGATAGAGCTGGAAATGCCCCAGCGGCGTGCGCTGCAGCCGTTCGATGCGCTCACGGGCAACCAGCGCGTTGCGGTGAATACGCACGAAACGCTCGCCGAACTCGTCTTCCAAGGCCTTGAGCGGCTCGTCGAGCAGCACTTCGCCTGCCTCGTGGCGCAAGGTCACGTATTTGTGATCTGCGATGAAATAAATGACCTGCGGAATCGGGATCAGCTCGATGCCCTTGCGGGTACGGGCACTGATGTGGCTGCGCGGCCCGCCGCCGGCGTCACCCGCTGGGCGAGTCAGCGCGGCCAGTTGCGCGCGGTTGGGCTTTTCGGCCCGGTGCAGCGCGTCACGCAACGCCGGGAGTTGGATGGGCTTCTCGACATGGCTCAAGGTGCTGTCCTTGAACGCTTCGCTGCCGTATTCGTCGTCGCCGGTGCAAAACACCACCGCAGGCGGCGATTCGCGCTCGCACAGGCGGGCCGCGACCTGCAGGCCATCAAGGCCAGGCATGCCGATGTCCAGCACCACCACGTCTGGCTTGAGGCTTTCGATCAGGGTCAGGGCCTCCTCGCCGTTGGTGGCGCTGGGCTCCATCACGGTGTAACCCTCCAGCTCGCCAAGCAGCCGGCTCAAGCGCTCGCGCGCCTGGGGTTCATCATCAACGATCAGGACATTCATAATTGCGCTGGATTCCTGAGTGAGTCTCGCACGGGTATAGCGTAGACAAATGTGGGCGACCGAAACGCGGTCACGCTACAGACCGGTGCGAAGGCCAAAGATTCACTGGCCTGGCAGATTTGCCGCCAGCCCTTTGTCCAACTGTAGACGCTCCGTGGAACGCTGCCGTTCAATCGTTGAATATGCCGCACCCCCAGGTTACCGGGTGATTCTCACGACCAGCGCCCTGCGGCGGCGGACGCAACCCTGCTATGATCGGCGCCACTTTTCCGTTCACGCCTTCAACGAGTGAATCCATGAGCACCGACAAGACCAATCAGTCCTGGGGCGGCCGCTTCAGTGAGCCCGTCGACGCCTTCGTCGCCCGCTTCACCGCCTCGGTCGATTTCGACAAGCGCCTTTACCGTCACGACATCATGGGTTCGATCGCCCACGCCACCATGCTGGCGCAGGTCGGCGTACTCAGCGACGCCGAGCGCGACACCATCATCGATGGCCTGAAGACCATCCAGGGTGAGATCGAGGCCGGCACCTTCGATTGGCGCGTCGACCTGGAAGACGTGCACATGAACATCGAGGCGCGCCTGACCGATCGCATCGGCATCACCGGCAAGAAGCTCCACACCGGTCGCAGCCGCAACGACCAGGTGGCCACCGACATCCGCCTGTGGCTGCGTGACGAGATCGACCTGATCCTGGCCGAGATCACCCGCCTGCAAAAGGGCCTGCTGGAACAGGCCGAGCGTGAAGCCGAGACCATCATGCCCGGCTTCACCCACCTGCAGACCGCACAGCCGGTGACCTTCGGCCACCACCTGCTGGCCTGGTTCGAAATGCTCAGCCGCGACTACGAGCGCCTGGTCGACTGCCGCAAGCGCGCCAACCGCATGCCCCTGGGCAGCGCCGCGCTGGCCGGCACCACCTACCCGATCGACCGCGAGCTGACCTGCAAGCTGCTGGGCTTCGAGGCCGTGGCCGGTAACTCGCTGGACGGCGTCTCGGACCGCGACTTCGCCATCGAATTCTGTGCCGCCGCCAGCATCGCCATGATGCACCTGTCGCGCTTCTCCGAAGAGCTGGTGCTGTGGACCAGCGCGCAATTCCAGTTCATCGACTTGCCTGATCGCTTCTGCACCGGCAGCTCGATCATGCCGCAGAAGAAGAACCCCGACGTACCGGAGCTGGTGCGTGGCAAGAGCGGCCGCGTGTTCGGCGCCCTTACCGGCCTGCTGACCCTGATGAAAGGCCAGCCGCTGGCCTACAACAAGGACAACCAGGAGGATAAAGAGCCGCTGTTCGACGCCGCCGACACCCTGCGCGACTCGCTGCGCGCCTTCGCCGACATGATCCCGGCGATCAAGCCCAAGCACGCGATCATGCGCGAGGCGGCCCTGCGCGGCTTCTCCACCGCCACGGACCTCGCCGACTACCTGGTGCGCCGCGGCCTGCCGTTCCGTGACTGCCACGAAATCGTCGGCCACGCGGTGAAACATGGCGTCGACACTGGCAAGGACCTGGCCGAGATGAGCCTGGAAGAGCTGCGCCAGTTCAGCGACCAGATCGAGCAGGACGTGTTTGCCGTGCTGACCCTGGAAGGTTCGGTCAACGCCCGCAACCATATCGGCGGCACCGCGCCGGCGCAGGTGCGCGCGGCCGTGGTGCGCGGCAAGGCCTTGCTGGCTTCGCGCTAAGCGCTTCTGCCAGATCAATCGCGGGGCAAGGCCGCTCCCACGCCGCCTGTGCAAGGAGACGTGGGAGCGGCCTTGCCCCGTGATCGTTTCCGGCCTTAGCGCTTGCCGCTTTTGACCATTTCGAGGAACGCCGGCATCGCCGCATCCTTGTCCGCCACGATCCGCGCCATGTGCGGGTTCTCACCCAACAACTGCAACAGCGCCTTCGCTTCCGGGAAATCCGCCAGGAAGTCGATGCTCAGCACCTTCTTGCCCACCGCACAGGCCAGGTCGACCGAGAAACAGAACATCAGGTCGGCGATGGTCAGCTGCTCACCGGCCGCATAAGGCGCAAACTTGCCATTGCGCTTGAGAGTGGCAAAACCCGCCAGCAGGTCGGCCCGCGCCCGCTCCTTGATCAGCGGCTCCACCGCCGCGCCGAAAAACGCCTCGGCATAGCAGGTACGCGCCGGCAACTCGATATACAGCTCGATTTCCCGCAGCAGCTCGCGCACCTTGGCCTGCCCGAAGGCATCGGCCGGCAGCAGCGCCTTGCCCGGCTGGGTCTGCTCGATGTAGTCGAGGATGACCCCGGTCTCGCTGATGAAACCGTGCTCGGTCTGCAGCACTGGCACCTTGCCACGGGGGCTGATGGCCAGGGCTTGAGGCAACTGGCCGCCGAAGAACGGCACCTCTTCGAAGGGCACGCCTTTCTCCAGCAAGGCCAGCTTGACCATGTTGTAGTAGTTGCTGACCGCGAATCCATGAAGCTTGAGCATTGAGACAGCCTCCAAGGCCGTATGGGGTTGGCCCGGCTGTTATAGCTCCCTTGCCCACCCTTGGCCAGTGCCATGCCCGGCGCTGATGGCCGGGCATTGCCAGCGCAAGCGTGGCACACTGTGTGCCTCACCACAGGAGCACCGCCATGAGCGAACCCCAAGACATCGACAACAATGATGAAGAAGACTTCGCCGAGGCCACCCTGACCCAGGCGATCGAGAACCAGATCGAAAGCGGCGAGCCGCCAGCCGCCAAGGCCACCTTCAACAAGCTGACCCTGGTCGGCTACGAGCGTGAAGACATCCTCAACCTCATGGCCCACGTGCTGGCCATCGAGATCGACGCCATGCTCGACGAAGATCGCCCGTTCGATACCGAGTGGTACGAAACCGCCCTGCGCGCCCTGCCGGAGCTGCCACCTGAGGCGGATCAAGGCGGCATCGAATAAGCCTGACTACACTCCTGACTTCCATCCTTGTCTCGAAGTCAGGAGTTGCCCATGCCTTTTACCCCAGAACTGATCGCCGAACTGGAAGTCCTTTCCCAGTTCAACCTGGACAACCACCAGGAAGGCATCAAGGTCAGCAGCGACGCCTCCCCCGCCCTGGTCGCCGCCGCCAAGCGCCTGCATGACAAAGGGCTCACCGACCAACCCGATGGTGGTTACCTGACCAGCCTCGGTATCGATGCCGCTGAAAGCGTCCGGCTTTTGCTGACCATCCTCAAATCAAAATCCGCCCAGCCGGCCTGAACCCCTGCTCCCGCTCCTGCAACTCGGCAGACCTGCAGGAGCGGGCTTAACCATCGATGGCTTGCACAGGCGTTGCAAATCTGACGTCAAAAAGCCAGCAACCCCTTATCCGACCGCGCCACTCAGGCTAAACTCGCCAGTGCTTCCCCCGGCCTGCCTGAGCGCGCAATGAACCACCCCCACGAAATCCGCCCCGACCTGGAACAAGGCATCGACCGCAAGGAGCTGGCCAAGCTGCGCGCGCGCTTCCTGAAGATCAACCAGGGCCGCCTGGCACGGGCGATGGAAGGGTTATCCACACGCCAGCAGCAGGTCCTCACGCTGCTGCCGCTGTTCTTCCACGTCAATCATCCGCTGCTGCCAGGCTATGTTTCCGGCACCACCCCCGCAGGGGTCTCCGGTTTCGAGCCCGACGACGAGCTGCTCGCCGAAGCCCAGCGCCTGACCCGCTCGTTCACCTACAAGCCACGCCACGGCAAGCCGCCGCAGCCGATCCACGGCCTGTTCCTGATGGGCAGCCTCGGCACGCTGGCCCAGGCCGAGCAGAGCGACATGGACCTGTGGGTGTGCCATGCACCGGACCTGGACGAGCAGGCCGTGGCCGACCTGCGACGCAAGTGCCAGTTGCTCGAAACCTGGGCGGCCAGCCAGGGCGCCGAAGCACACTTCTTCCTGATCGAACCCCGGGGCTTCGTCCAGGGCGAGCGTGACAGCCAGCTCAGCTCCGACGACTGCGGCACCACCCAGCATTACCTGCTGCTCGACGAGTTCTACCGCACCGCCATCTGGCTGGCCGGGCGCACGCCACTGTGGTGGCTGGTGCCGGTCTACCAGGAGCACAACTACCGCGACTACACCCAGACCCTGCTGTCCAAGCGCTTCATCCGTGCCCAGGACGACCTCGACCTCGGCCACCTGGCGCATATCCCGTCGGGCGAGTTCGTCGGCGCCGGGCTGTGGCAGCTGTTCAAGGGCATCGACTCACCCTACAAGTCGCTGCTCAAGCTGCTGCTCACCGAGGCCTACGCCAGCGAACACCCGCAGGTGCGCTGCCTGAGCCTGGACTACAAGCAGGCCGTGTTCGCCAACCAGCTGGACCTGGATGAGCTCGACCCCTATGTGATGGTCTACCGCCGTATCGAGCGTTACCTGCTCCTGCGTGGCGAGCCGGCACGCCTGGAGCTGGTACGGCGCAGCCTGTATCTGAAGGTGAACAAGAAACTCGGCGACCTGGGTCGCAGCCGCAGCGGGGGCTGGCAGCGCCAATTGTTGGGGCGCCTGACCGAGGAATGGGG
The DNA here is from genome assembly GCF_002934345.1 of Pseudomonas sp. PONIH3. Lineage (NCBI taxonomy): Bacteria > Pseudomonadati > Pseudomonadota > Gammaproteobacteria > Pseudomonadales > Pseudomonadaceae > Pseudomonas > Pseudomonas sp. PONIH3. The sequence goes on along the minus strand of NZ_CP026386.1, from coordinate 3,920,947 downwards.
CTGGGACGAACGCCAACTGGCGCTGCTCGACAGCCGCAGCCAGTGGAAAGTACGCCAGGTGGCCGTCGAGCGCCGCGAACTGGTGGCCGAGCTGAACCACAGCTATCGCTTCCTGACCCAGTTTGCCCGCCAGCAGAACGCCAACAGCCGGGCCGACCAGCGTGACCTCAATGTGCTTGGCCGCCGCCTCTACGCCGCCTTCGAGCGCCGTGCCGGCAAGATCGAGGTGATCAACCCGGGCATCGCTCCGGACCTGGCCGAGGACACCCTCACCTTGGTGCAATCACCCAACCGCAAGGAACCGGGCACACACCACTGGGGGCTGTACAACGGCAATCTGGGCGTACACGAGTGGGAGCACTTCAGCCCGATCAAGCGCTGCCGCGAACTGCTCGAACTGCTCACCTGGGCCCACCGCAATGGCGTGATCGACAGCAGTACGCGCCTGGCCTTGCACCCGGGCGCCAGCGACCTGAGCGAGTTCGAGCTGTTCAACCTTATCGGCAGCCTGCAGCAGAGCATCCCCCTGCCTCTGGAGACAGTCAGCGAGGTGCGCCTGCTGCAGCCGAGCGTGGCCGACGAGATCCTGCTGCTGGTGAATGTCGGCGTCGACCCGCTGCGCCATCACCGCGACCTGAACATCCTGATGACCACCGAGCGCACCGACTCGCTCAGCTACGCCGGGGTGCGCGAGAACCTGGTACTGACCCTCGACCAGATCACCCTCAACAGCTGGAACGAGGTGCTGGTCCAGCGCTACGACGGCGAGCATGCGCTGGTGCGCTGCCTGCGCGACTTCCTTAACAGCCTGGGCCAGCGCAGCCATCGCCCGCGGGTGCGGGTGCGCTGCTATTGCCACAACCGCGCCCAAGCCATCAGCCAGCGGGTCGAGGAGATTTTCGACACCGTGCAACTGCTGCTCGACCAAGGCCTGAATCACCGTTATTTGCTACAGGTGGCCCAGCACACCCACATCCTCGACTTGCAGCCCGGGCAGGTCACCTTGGCCAGCCTAGCCGACCACGACGCCGTGCTGGCGGCGCTCGGCGAGGAGCGCAGCAGCTACAGCCCATTGCACCTGGACACCCACGCCCTGCAGGACCACGACCTGCCACTGGTCCTGGCCCAGGGCCAACCCGGCTGCATCCAGGTGTTCTACCGTCTGCTCGAAGGCTGGGCCGACCTGTACGTGCTCGACGAGCACAACGCGCTCTGGCAGCAGCGGCTGCCGCAACAGGACGAGCCGCACCTGCTGCTGCCATTGCAGCGCTTCCTGCAAGCGATGGTGATGCGCCGCGATGCCCTGCTGCCCTTGGACAGCCTGCAACAAGCATCGCTGGACATCCTCTACTACCAGTTGCTGCCATCCGGTCCAGGCAAGGCGCGCAGCCTGGAACCCAGGCCGGCACCCGCGGACAGCCAGAACCAGGCCTGTTTCGAGGTCCAGGCGATCCTCCAGGCCGGCACGGGCGATGAGGTGCACGTCACCCTTTACTGCGACCAGCAGGAGTTTTCCGAACTGGAGCATGGCGACCAGCTGTATGCCGTGGTCGCGCGACAGATCCTGCGCCAGCGTCGCGGCAGCGGCAGTTACCGCTGCTACATCACCGACCTCGACCTGTCCGAACTGCTGGAGGACGAGCAAGGGTCCACCAGCCTCTGCCTACGCTACAAACGCGAACTGGAACAGGCACTCAACGATGGGCTGCAACAGCTGCAGGCGCGGCTGGAGCCCTGATCAACTCAGAGATCGAAGTCCCCTGCCGCTTCCGGCTGGTACTCGACTGCCAGCAGCTCGAGCTTGAGCGTCTTGCCGCCCGGCGCCGGCCAGTCGATCTGGTCACCCACCGACAGGCCCAGCAATGCGCAGCCGATCGGCGCAAGGATCGAGACGTTGCCTTCAGGACCCGCGTCCTTCGGATACACCAGGGTCAGGTGGTAATCCTTGCCACTGGCGATCTCGCGGCAGTGCACGCGAGAGTTCATGGTCACCACGCCGGCCGGGACTTCCTCGTGACCCACCACTTTCTCGGCGCGGTCCAGCTCGTCCTGCAGGGCGAGCATACCCGGGGTGCTTTCATCGAGGCTGTCGAGCAGGCGCTCGAGACGCTGCACGTCCAGTCGGGTGAGGATGAGGGAAGGCTTGGTGCTCATGATCCAGTCAGACTCCTTTGAACAGGCAATTTACTAAAGGCAGATAAAGCAAAACCCCGCCCAAGGGCGGGGTTTGTGAAATGCTTGGCGTCACCGACGCAGACCCTGACACTACCACAGCGGGGCAAATACTCAAGCCCACACCGCCGTTGTGGCTATGCCTGGCCCCCCGCTTTCAGGGCCAGCGCCTCGCGGCAGATCTGCCGGCGCCGCTCGTCATCGGCCGCACGCCACTCGCGGATATGCTCGACGTGGCGGTGGCAACCGGTGCACACCTTGCGCTCATCCAGCCGACATATGCTGATACAAGGTGACGGCACCGCCGGACTTACATTGCTGTAGAGCGGCTTGGGGGGCCTGGGCTGTTCGCTCATTTCAAATCTCGTCGAAGTCCAGCTTCTCGCCGGCCCGCTCCCAGACGATGCGCTCGAGCATCTCGCCGAGCAGCTCTTCGCTCTTCTCACACACCCACTTGCCGCTCTCTTGGTCATAGTCGAAGTGGAAACCACCGGACTTGTCCGCCAGCCACAGTTGGCGCAGCGGCTCCTGGCGGCTGAAGATCAGCTGGCTGCCATTGTCGAACTTGATGGTCAGGACGCCGGCGGAATTTTCCATGTCCAGGTCCATGCCGCTTTCATCGAACAGGTCTTCCAGGGCCTGTTGGGTCGCGTCGACCAGGTCGTGGAAACGCGCTTCGCTCAAACTCATTGCAGGGACCTCGAAAAATGGCTGTACACACGCAAGCCGGGCACGATAAGGGCGAAAGCTTCAAGCTACAAGCTAATAGCTGCAAGAAAAAGCCGCATGTCCTTCGGTCGCCTACGCCCGCCGAGCGGGGGCACCCCTTGCATAGGCAATCAGGTGGTCGCTCGGTATACTCGGCCGCAATACTGCATATTTCCAAGGATTTCACCCATGAAACGCCTGATTTCCTCCCTCGCGGCAGTGGTCGCGGTTGCTTGCCTGGTTTCGGCCTGCGGTCAGAAAGGCCCCCTGTACCTGCCGGAAGACGGCAAGGACGGCAAAGGCCCGCGCAAGTCGCACCAGCATGCCAAGCCTGTCCAGCCTCAGCCAGTGCTGGAGCAGCAGCAAGAGCAGCCTGAAGAGTCGCCCGCGCAGTAAGGAAATCCCATGGATGCATTCAACTACCGCGGCGGCGAGCTGTTCGCGGAAGGGGTGGCCCTGTCGGCGATCGCCGAACGCTTCGGAACGCCCACCTACGTGTACTCGCGTGCCCATATCGAGGCGCAGTACCGCAGCTACACCGATGCCTTGCACGGGGTGGATCACCTGGTCTGCTTCGCGGTCAAGGCCAACTCCAACCTGGGCGTGCTGAACCTGCTGGCGCGCCTGGGCGCGGGCTTCGACATCGTCTCCGGCGGTGAACTGGAACGCGTGCTGGCCGCCGGCGGCCGCGCCGATCGCGTGGTGTTCTCCGGGGTCGGCAAGACCCGTGAAGACATGCGCCGCGCCCTGGAAGTGGGGGTGTACTGCTTCAACGTCGAGTCCACCGACGAGCTCGAGCGCCTGCAAATGGTGGCCGCCGAGATGGGCAAGGTCGCGCCGGTGTCGCTACGCGTGAACCCGGACGTCGACGCCGGCACCCACCCGTACATCTCCACGGGCCTCAAGGAAAACAAGTTCGGCATCGCCATAGCCGACGCCGAGGCCATCTACGTGCGCGCCGCGCAGTTGCCGAACCTCGACGTGGTCGGCGTCGACTGCCATATCGGCTCGCAGCTGACCACCGTCGAGCCGTTCCTCGATGCCCTCGACCGCCTGCTGGTGTTGGTCGACCGCCTGGCCGAGTGCGGCATCCACCTGCGTCACCTCGACCTGGGTGGCGGTGTCGGCGTGCGCTATCGCGACGAGCAGCCCCCGGAGCTGGCCGACTACATCAAGGCCATCCGCGAGCGCGTCGGCAGCCGCGACCTGGCCCTGGTGTTCGAGCCGGGCCGCTACATCGTCGCCAATGGCGGCGTGCTGCTGACCCGCGTGGAATACCTCAAGCACACCGAGCACAAAGACTTCGCCATCATCGACGCGGCCATGAACGACCTGATCCGCCCGGCCCTTTACCAGGCCTGGATGGACGTCAGCGCGGTCAAGCCCCGCGAAGGTCAAGGCCGGGCCTACGATCTGGTCGGCCCTATCTGCGAGACCGGCGACTTCCTGGGCAAGGACCGCGTGCTGGACCTGACCGAGGGCGACCTGCTGGCCGTGCGCTCCGCGGGCGCCTATGGTTTCGTCATGAGCTCCAACTACAACACCCGTGGCCGCTGCGCCGAAGTGCTGGTCGATGGCGACCAGGCCTTCGAAGTGCGTCGCCGCGAGACCGTCACCGAACTGTTCGCCGGCGAAAGCCTGCTGCCGGAGTGAACCCATGCTGCTGCGTTTCACCAAGATGCACGGGCTGGGCAACGACTTCATGGTCCTCGACCTGGTCAGCCAGCACGCACACATCCAACCCAAGCACGCCAAGCAATGGGGTGACCGCAACACCGGCATCGGCTTCGACCAGCTGCTGATCGTCGAGGCGCCGAACAACCCGGATGTCGACTTCCGCTACCGTATCTTCAACGCCGACGGCTCCGAGGTCGAACAGTGCGGCAACGGCGCGCGCTGCTTCGCCCGTTTCGTCCTGGACAAGCGCCTGACCGCGAAGAAGCGCATTCGCGTCGAGACCAAGGGCGGCATCATCGTCCTCGATGTGCGCAACGACGGGCAGATCTGCGTCGACATGGGCCCACCGCGCTTCACGCCGGCCGAGGTCCCGTTCATCGCCGATGAGCAGGCGACCAGCTATGCACTCGAAATCGACGGACAGGTGCACCAGATCGCCGCGGTGTCCATGGGCAACCCGCATTCGGTGCTGCGCGTGGACGATGTGCGCAGCGCGCCGGTCCATGAGCTGGGCCCGAAGATCGAGCATCACCCGCGCTTCCCGCAGCGGGTCAATGCCGGCTTCATCCAGGTAGTCGACCGCCACCGCGCCAACCTGCGCGTATGGGAGCGTGGCGCGGGCGAGACCCAGGCATGCGGCACAGGCGCCTGCGCCGCCGCCGTGGCGGCGATCAGCCAAGGCTGGATGGACTCACCGGTAACCATCGACCTGCCGGGCGGGCGCCTGAGCATCGAGTGGGCCGGCCCCGGCAAACCGGTGCTGATGACCGGCCCCGCCGTTCGTGTGTTCGAAGGACAAGTTCGTCTCTAAGCGAGTATCCGCCATGACCGACCAGCCCAAAGTTGCACCCTCGCCAGCCAGTGAGCTCGATGCCGGAGCGGTGGTCGCCTATCTGCGCGCCCACCCGACCTTCTTCGCCGAGCATGACGAGCTGCTGGTCGAACAGCGCATTCCTCACCAGCGCGGCGACAGCGTGTCGCTGGTGGAGCGCCAGCTCAAGCTGCTGCGCGACCGCAACATCGAGATGCGCCATCGCCTTTCCCAGCTGATGGACGTGGCGCGCGACAACGACCGGCTGTTTGACAAGACCCGCCGGCTGATCCTCGACCTGCTCGACGCCAGCACCCTGGAAGAGGTGGTGATGGCGGTCGAGGACAGCCTGCGCCAGGAGTTCCAGGTACCCTTCGTCAGCCTGATCCTGTTCGGCGAGAACGCGGCGCCCGTGGGACGCTGGGTTTCCGGGGCCGAGGCGCAACAGGCCATCGGCGGCCTGATCGGCGGCGGCAAGACCATCAGCGGCAGCCTGCGCGAGCACGAGCTGGCGTTCCTGTTCGGCAACGATCAGCACAAGGAAGTCGGCTCCAGCGCCGTGGCCACCCTGGAGTACCAGGGCCTGCATGGCGTGCTGGCAATCGGCAGCCGCGACCCGCAGCACTACAAAAGCAGCGTCGGCACCCTGTTCCTCAGCTACATCGCCGAAGTGCTCGGCCGTGTGGTGCCGCGCTTCACCCAGACACTGCGCTCGGTGCGCTGATGGAACGCCAGCTGGAGGCTTATTGCGCACACCTGCGCAATGAGCGCCAGGTATCCGAGCACACCCTGCTGGCCTACCGCCGTGACCTCGAGAAGGTCATCGAATTCTGTAACGCCCAGGGCATCACCGGCTGGGCGGCCCTGCAGGTCCAGCAACTGCGTCAGCTCGTTGCCCGCCAGCACCATCACGGCCAGTCCTCGCGCAGCCTGGCGCGCCTGCTCTCGGCGGTGCGCGGGCTGTACCGCTACCTCAACCGCGAAGGCCATTGCCAGCACGACCCGGCCAATGGCCTGGCGCCACCCAAGGGTGAGCGGCGACTGCCCAAGGTGCTGGACACCGACCGCGCCCTGCAGTTGCTCGATGGCGGCGTCGACGACGAATTCATTGCCCGCCGTGACCAGGCGATCCTTGAACTGTTCTACTCGTCCGGCCTGCGCCTGTCGGAGCTGACCGGGCTCGACCTCGAACACCTGGACCTGGCCGCAGGGCTGGTCCAGGTGCAAGGCAAGGGCGGCAAGAGCCGCGTGTTGCCGGTCGGGCGCAAGGCCGGCGAGGCGATGCAGGCGTGGCTCAAGCTGCGCGGCATCGCCGGCCCGCGAGACTCTGCGGTGTTCATCAGCCGCCAGGGCAAGCGCCTCGGCCCCCGGGCCATCCAGCTGCGAGTCAAGGCCGCAGGCGAGCGCGAGCTCGGCCAGCACCTGCACCCGCACATGCTTCGGCATTCCTTCGCCAGCCACCTGCTGGAATCGTCCCAGGACCTGCGTGCGGTGCAGGAGATGCTCGGCCACGCCGACATCAGCACCACGCAGATCTACACCCACCTGGACTTCCAGCACCTGGCCGCGGTGTACGACAGCGCCCACCCTCGGGCCAAACGCAGCAAGGACACGGACTCATGAGCATCAAGCTGATCACCTTCGACCTGGACGACACCCTCTGGGATACCGCACCGGTCATCGCCAGCGCCGAAGTCGTCCTGCGCGACTGGCTCGAAGCCAACGCGCCGATTCTCGGTAGCGTGCCGGTCGAGCACCTGTTCGCCATCCGCGAGCGCCTGGTACAGGCCGAGCCGGGCCTCAAGCACCGCATAAGCGCCCTGCGCCGGCGGGTGCTGTTCCATGCCCTGGAAGAGGTCGGCTACAGCGAGAAACACGCCCAGGAACTGGCCAACGAAGGTTTCGAGGTGTTCCTGCATGCGCGGCACCAAGTGGAGGTGTTCCCAGAGGTGCAGCCGGTGCTGGAGATCCTGCGCCATCACTACACCCTCGGCGTGGTCACCAACGGCAATGCCGACGTGCGCAGGCTCGGCCTGGCGGACTACTTCCGCTTCGCCCTGTGCGCCGAGGACCTGGGTATCGGCAAGCCGGACCCGGCACCGTTCCTCGAAGCGCTGAAGCGCGGCGAGGTGGACGCAGGGGCGGCGGTGCACGTCGGCGACCATCCGGGCGATGACATCGCCGGCGCCCAGCGCGCCGGGCTGCGGGCGGTGTGGTTCAACCCGCAGCACAAGCCCTGGAGCGGCGAACAGGCGCCGGATGCGGAGATTCAGCGGCTGTCGCAGTTGCCCGACGTGCTGTCGCGCTGGCGCTGACTTACAGACGGCGCCCACAAAAAAGCCCGCAGCGACGGCGGGCTTCTTTGCGTTCAGCCACTCAGATAGGGCGGCTGCCGTACTTGTTGTCCGGCTTCTTGGGCGGATCGGCGACCACGTTGGCCTCCACTTCCTGCACCTTGCCGCCGCGCGAAAGGAACTCTTCCATCGCCTTGGCCAGCGCGTCGCGCTCTTTCTGCTTGGCTTCCATGCTCGGCATCTCGTCTACCGAGACAGCCGCCTTGGACTTGCCCTTGGCAGCGGGTGCCGGGCTGCTGTCGTCATCGCCGGCATCTTCCGCGCCATCGTCGGCCGCAGCTTCCAGGCCATCATCAGCCTCGTCTTCGTCGCCTACTTCGAGGTCATCATTTTCCAGATCGTCGTCGCTCATGTTCTACCTCATGACTTGCGAAAAGCAGGTTAGTTATAGACCGGTGCAGCCGTAGACCGGCAGCCACCAGTGAAAATTCAACTGGCCGTGGATTGGCCACTGCCCTGGGTGTCCACCCCCTCATGGGGGGCCTGGCACCCTGCAGGCCTTGCTCCTGGCAAGGCCCGACAAAATTTTTTGAACCCTTGCTGGCCACAGGCTATTGGCAAGCCTAGCAAAGGGTAGCGAAGTGTGTGGACTACTCGTCCGGCCCCTTCGGCGCGCATTCTAGCGCGCTCGCAGAAAAAGCAAAGCACCAGAAACGCCCAATGACTTGTAAGTTTTCTACCTACGTCGCGATCAGGACAGAGAAACCGTTTGCCCGGCGCGAATCGGCAAACTACAGGCAAAAAAATGCCCGGCGAACCGGGCAAGTTTTCCAGCGTGGCGGTTACAGGTTGTAGCCGCGCTCGTTGTGCTGAGCCAGGTCGAGGCCGACCGACTCTTCTTCTTCGCTGACCCGCAGCCCCATGACCAGGTCCAGGACCTTGAGGATCACGTAGGTGACGATGGCGGTGTAGACCACGGTGAAGATCACACCCTTGGCCTGGATCCAGAACTGCGCGGCGATGTCGGTTACCGCACCGAAGCCGCCCAGGGCAGGCGCCGCGAACACACCGGTGAGCAGGGCGCCGATGATCCCGCCGATACCGTGCACGCCGAAGGCGTCGAGGGAGTCGTCATAGCCCAGCTTGCGCTTGAGGCTGGTGGCGCAGAAGTAGCAGACCACGCCAGACACCAGGCCGATCACCAGGGCGCCCATCGGGCCGACGGTACCCGCGGCCGGGGTGATGGCGACCAGGCCGGCGACCACGCCCGAGGCGATGCCCAGTGCGCTTGGCTTGCCGTGGAAGATCCACTCGGCGAACATCCAGCCCAGGGCGGCGGCGGCGGTGGCGATCTGGGTCACCAGCATGGCCATCCCGGCAGTGCCGTTGGCCGCGGCGGCGGAACCGGCGTTGAAGCCGAACCAGCCGATCCACAGCATGGCCGCGCCCATCAGGGTGTAGCCCAGGTTGTGCGGGGCCATCGGCGTGGTCGGGTAGCCCTTGCGCTTGCCCAGCACCAGGCAGCAGACCAGGCCGGCGATACCGGCGTTGATGTGCACCACGGTGCCGCCGGCGAAGTCCAGCACGCCCCAGTCCCACATCAGCGCACCGTCACCGCTCCAGACCATGTGCGCGATCGGCGCATAGACCAAGGTGAACCAGACGCCCATGAAGATCAGCATCGCCGAGAACTTCATGCGTTCTGCGAATGCTCCGACGATCAGTGCCGGTGTGATGATGGCGAAAGTCATCTGGAAGGTGATGAACACGGCCTCAGGGAACAACGCGGTGGCCGAGGTCAGGCCCGACGGCGTGACGCCGCTGAGGAAGGCCTTGGAGAAGCCGCCGATGAAGGAATTGAAGTTGAGCACGCCCTTTTCCATACCGGTGGTATCGAAAGCCAGGCTGTAGCCATAGATGACCCAGAGGATGCTGATCAGGCCGGTGATGGCGAAGCACTGCATCATCACCGACAGCACGTTCTTCGAACGCACCATGCCGCCGTAGAACAGCGCCAGGCCCGGAATAGTCATGAACAGGACCAGTGCCGTCGAGGTGAGCATCCAGGCGGTGTCGCCGGAGTTCAGCACGGGGGCGGCAGTTTCCTCTGCCAGGGCCAGCCCTGGCATTACGAGGGACAATAGGGCTCCTAGCCCTGCGATCTTACGCAGAGTCATGTTGTTTTCTCCTGGGGCGTTGGGTTTGGTGAGGCTTTGCTTGGCGCTTAGATCGCGTCGGTATCGGTTTCGCCGGTACGGATGCGGATCGCCTGCTCCAGATTGACCACGAAGATCTTGCCGTCGCCGATCTTGCCGGTGTTAGCTGCCTTGGTGATGGCTTCAATTACCCGATCGAGGTCCTTGTCGTCGATGGCGACATCGATCTTCACCTTGGGCAGGAAATCGACCACGTATTCAGCACCGCGATACAGCTCGGTGTGACCCTTCTGCCGGCCGAAACCTTTGACCTCGGTCACGGTGATGCCCTGCACGCCGATTTCCGACAGCGACTCGCGCACGTCGTCCAGCTTGAACGGCTTGATGATGGCAGTGACTAGCTTCATGAAACTCTCTCCCGATTTGATGGACTTGCCCCAGGAAAACAAACCCGTCTCAAGTCTAAGCGCAGCGCCTGGCTTTGTAACGCGTCGTCGGCTCCATTCTCCCCGCCGACACACGATCCGCCTGTGACGAAGGACCTTGCGGCTCCGCCTGCGCACTGCCTGGTCACAAGGGACTGCATCAGTGCATGGCTCCCTCGGGTCTTTGCAGAAACCTTGCCAGTTCGAACAACGATCGGGAAAACAGGGAGTTGCGCGAATCGGTAGGGATTGGCCAGTTGCCAGCAGCGACAAAGTGCACAAAATCGGTGCGCGACTTTTGGCCGCCCTGCGCGAAAAGCGTGCAGGGCAAGCGGGCAAAAGCCCCGTGCTACACTGCTGCCCTTTCAGTGATCAGCGGATACCAGACATGCTCGCGCCCAAAGCCTTCCTCGATGCCCTGAGCGACCAGGCCTCGCGCCTGTTCAGCGGCGACACCGCCGCGCCCCGCGCCGAACTGGAAAGCCAGTTCAAGGTGCTGATGCAGGGTGCCTTCAGCAAGCTCGACCTGGTCAGCCGCGAGGAGTTCGACAGCCAGATGGTGGTACTGGTCCGCACCCGCGCGCGCCTCGAAGCCCTCGAGCAGCAATTCGCCGAGCTGGAAGCCAGGATGGCGCCGTCCCCCAAGGAATAACGATCGATACACGGAGTGTTTGCCATGAAAGTCAGTGCCCGCAATGTATTCGAAGGTACCGTCAGCGCCGTCCAGCCTGGCGCGGTGAATGCCGAGGTCGAGCTGACCCTCGGCGGCGGCGAGAAACTGGTGGCGGTGGTCACCATGGCCAGCCTGCACAACCTCAACATCAACGTCGGCAAGCAGGCCGTGGCGCTGGTCAAGGCACCGTGGGTGGTGCTGATGACCGATGCCGCTGGCTACAGGCTGTCGGCGCGCAACAGCCTCGAAGGCGAAGTGCTGCGGGTCGGCGACGGCGCGGTGAATGCCGAGGTGGTGCTGAAGCTGTCCGGCGGCACCGAGGTGTATGCCATCGTCACCCGTGAAGCGGTGCAGGAACTTGGCCTGAAGCCGGGTGTGAAGGCCACCGCGCTGATCAAGGCCTCGCACATCATCCTGGGCGCCAAGCCCTGATCGAATGCCCCTTCTACCTTGCCCAGGTAGAAGCGGGATTACCTCGCGATGCTAATCGCGCGGCACACTGGATTAATTCCCCTCTCAGCAGATGAAACTTGTTTAAGTTACGTCTTCCCGGTTGACTTCCCCGCTATGCTTTGCATAAAGTTCACCCGCCCCGAAAAGCGGGCCTTTATTTCAACTCACGAAGAATTCAATGGACACAGTATCTAGTCGCTGTCTGGCAGCCGTTGGCCGCCAGGCACTTGAACCGGAACTCCGGGCCCGCCCCTAGGTCGGGCAAGCCGCGCCAGAGCCTGATGCTCCGCCGTAGCTTGCCGCCCCGGGTGCCCGCCCGGTCGGAGGCAAGCTCATGAACCTCGATATAGCTACCCCTCGCCTGCGCGCCTTTGCGCACAAGGCCCCGTACCGTACTGTTCGCGGCTGGGGCTTGTCCTCACCCCTGAAACCGCCCAGTCGATAGCGCGCCCGTTACCGCCTGCAGTGACGCGCGCGATGCTGTCCGTTCGCTGAACTGACGCCATTTAAATCGTCAGAAACTTCCGAACTTTAAGTAATTAAAGTTCATTGGATTTCTATTGCCCGCCACTTAACAAATGGAATTAACCGACCATGGAATCAGCCAGTAGAAAGTTCGCTGCCGATCTTATTTCCGGCATTCGCCAGCGAACACGTAAACGTCGGAAAAACCACGTTTTTCATTGTTTGAATCATTGCGACACGGGACACGTTCACTCACCTTCCCCACCGTGAGTCAACTGTGTGTCGTGCCGCCTCCTGCGGCAGGAGCACAGCCAAATGACCGTAAAAGACCGCAACACCCGCAGCAAAGCCGGCGAAGACACCCGCCTGTCCATGCGCGCCGCCCGCGAGGCACGCAACGGCCTGGCCGTGACCCTGGCCAACCTCGATGCCAGCGAACTGGGCCTGACCGAGCACGAAGCCGCCAAGCGCCTGCAGCGCGACGGCGCCAACCAAGTCGCCCATGACAAGCCGCAACCGGCCCTGGTGCAATTGCTCAAGGCCTTGCACAACCCCTTCATCTACGTGCTGCTCACCCTCGCCGGCATCAGCTTCGTCACCGACTACTGGCTGCCGGTACGCGCAGGCGACATGGAAGAAGCGGACCTGACCAAGGTCATCATCATCATGGCCATGGTCAGCCTCAGCAGCCTGCTGCGCTTCTGGCAGGAGTACCGTTCGGGCAAGGCCGCTGACGCCCTCAAGGCCATGGTCCGCACCACCGCCACCGTGCTGCGCCGCGAGCGCCACGACCAGCCGGCGCACCTGCGCGAAGTGCCGATGAACGAGCTGGTGGCCGGCGATATCGTGCAATTGGCGGCCGGCGACATGATCCCCGCCGATATCCGCCTGATCGAGTCCCGCGACCTGTTCATCAGCCAGGCGGTACTGACCGGCGAGGCGCTGCCGGTGGAGAAGTACGACACCCTCGGCAACGTCGCGCAGAAGTCCGCCGGAGGCAGCGCCAGCGATGAAAGCGGCCTGCTCGACCTGCCCAACATCGGCTTCATGGGCACCAACGTGGTGAGCGGCCGCGCCCGCGCGGTGGTGGTGGCCACCGGCAAGCGCACCTACTTCGGTTCGCTGGCCAAGGCCATCGTCGGCTCGCGCAGCCAGACCGCCTTCGACCGTGGAGTGAACAGCGTCAGTCGCCTGTTGATCCGCTTCATGCTGGTGATGGTGCCGGTGGTGTTCATGCTCAACGGCGTGGTCAAGGGTGACTGGAGCGATGCCTTCCTGTTCGCCCTGGCCGTTGCGGTGGGCCTGACCCCGGAGATGCTGCCGATGATCGTCAGCGCCAACCTGGCCAAAGGCGCCGTGGCCATGGCCCGGCGCAAGGTGGTAGTCAAGCGCCTGAACGCCATCCAGAACTTCGGGTCGATGGATGTCCTGTGCACCGACAAGACCGGTACCTTGACCCAGGACCGCATCATCCTCGAACACCACGTCGACCCCAGCGGCCACAAGGACGCGCGGCTGTTGGAGCTGGCCTGGCTCAACAGCCACCACCAGAGCGGCGTGAAAAACCTGATGGACCAGGCCGTGCTGCGCTTTGCCGGCGAAAACCAGGGCTTCCAACCGCCCTATGCCTACGCCAAGGTCGACGAACTGCCCTTCGACTTCATCCGCCGTCGCCTGTCGGTGATCGTCAAGGATGCCCTGGGCGATCACCTGCTGGTGAGCAAGGGCGCCGTCGAGGAAATGCTGGCTATCGCCACCCATGTGGAAGAAGGCGGCCAGCGGGTCACTCTGGATGCCGGGCGACGCCAGCAACTGCTGGCCACCGCCAGCAGCTACAACCAGGAGGGTTTCCGCGTGCTGCTGGTCGGCACCCGGGACATCCCATCTGCCGACGGCAAGCCTCAGTACCACACCGATGACGAACGCGAGCTGGTGATCCGTGGTTTTCTGACCTTCCTCGACCCGCCCAAGGAAACCGCCGGCCCGGCCATCGCCGCCCTGCGTGAAATGGGCGTGAAGGTGAAGGTGCTGACCGGCGACAACCCTGTGGTCACCTGCAAGGTCTGCCGCGAAGTGGGCCTGGAGCCCGGCCAACCACTGCTCGGTCAGGACATCGAACGCCTGGACGACACCCAGCTCAAGGCCCTGGTCGAAGAGCGCACGGTGTTCGCCAAGCTCACTCCGCTGCAGAAGTCGCGGGTACTCAAGGCACTGCAAGCCAATGGCCACACCGTGGGCTTCCTCGGTGACGGCATCAACGACGCCCCGGCGTTGCGCGATGCCGACGTGGGCATCTCAGTGGACAGCGGCACCGACATCGCCAAGGAATCGGCCGACATCATCCTCCTGGAAAAGAGCCTGCTGGTGCTGGAGGAAGGCGTGCTCAAGGGCCGCGAAACCTTCGGCAACATCATGAAGTACCTGTGCATGACCGCCAGTTCGAACTTCGGCAACGTGTTCTCGGTGCTGGTGGCCAGCGCGTTCATCCCGTTCATGCCAATGCTGGCGATCCACCTGCTGCTGCAGAACCTGATGTACGACTTTTCCCAACTGTCGCTGCCGTGGGATCGCATGGACAAGGAATTCCTGGCCGAGCCACGCAAGTGGGATGCGCGCAACATCGGTCGCTTCATGCTGTGGATCGGCCCAACCTCGTCGATTTTCGACATCACCACCTTTGCCCTGATGTGGTACGTGTTCGCCGCCAACAGCGTGGAAATGCAGGCGTTGTTCCAGTCCGGCTGGTTCATCGAGGGGTTGCTGTCGCAGACCTTGGTGGTGCACATGCTGCGCACGCGCAAGGTGCCGTTCTTCCAGAGTACCGCGGCGCTGCCGGTGATCCTGGCCACCGGCCTGGTGATGTGCCTGGGCATCTACATCCCGTTCTCGCCACTGGGGGCGATGGTCGGGCTGGTGCCGCTGCCGTGGGAATACTTCCCATGGCTGGCCGCTACCCTGCTCGGCTACTGCCTGGTGGCCCAGGGCATGAAGACCCTGTACATCCGCCGCTTCGGCCAGTGGTTCTGAGGGGGTGGGCATGCGCGTACTGATCTGCGCGGGGCGCAACTACGCCGACAACCAACGCTGCCGCCAGGCGCTGGACGCCCTCCAGCGCCAGCAACCAATCCAGGTGCTGATCCACGGCGGCAGCCAGCATCTGGGCGGCGAAATCGAAGGCTGGGCCCGCGAACAGGGCGCCGACATAGTGCGCTACCCGCCCAATTGGCAACTCCACGGCAAGTTGGCCGAGCGCCTGCGCAACCTCTTTATGTTGCGCGACAGTCGGCCCGACCTGGTGCTGGCGCTGCCGGGCGGTGATGATACCGAGGAGTTGCTGGCGCGGGCGCGGGGTTCGGGGATTCCGGTGATCTGCGCCAGGCAGCCACGCACGACGGGCGCCCACAGACTTGGGGGGCAGGCCGGACAAAATTCGACGCACTCTTCTCGTCCACTTGCACAAGAGCACCACTAAGCTTTGCCAGGCCGCAGGACGCGGCCATCACCTGCAAACACGGAGTGTCAATGTCCCTCGCCCTCGTCCACAGCCGCGCCCAGGTCGGGGTGCAGGCTCCGGCTGTCAGCGTCGAAACCCACCTGGCCAACGGCCTGCCCACGCTCACGCTGGTCGGTCTGCCAGAAACCACGGTCAAGGAGAGCAAGGATCGAGTCCGCAGCGCCATCGTCAACTCTGGCCTGGACTATCCGGCACGGCGCATCACCCAGAGCCTCGCCCCAGCCGACCTGCCCAAGGACGGTGGCCGCTACGACTTGGCCATCGCGCTGGGTATCCTGGCCGCCAATGGCCAGGTACCGGTTGCCGCCCTCGACGGCATTGAATGCCTGGGGGAACTGGCGCTGTCGGGTACGCTGCGCCCGGTGCAGGGTGTACTGCCTGCGGCATTGGCGGCGCGAGACGCGGGTCGGGCGCTGGTAGTACCCAGGGAGAATGCCGAGGAAGCCAGCCTGGCCAACGGCCTGGTGGTGTACGCGGTGGGGAGTCTGCGAGAACTGGCAGCCCACCTGAATGCTCAACCGGCAATGTCACCCTACGTGGCGAAAGGCCTGTTACTGGAGCAACGCCCCTACCCGGACCTCAGCGAAGTTCAAGGCCAGATCGCTGCCAAGCGGGCGCTGTTGGTCGCCGCAGCTGGTGCCCACAACCTGCTGCTCTCCGGCCCGCCGGGCACCGGCAAGACCCTGCTCGCCAGCCGCCTGCCCGGGCTGCTGCCGCCGCTGGACGAGCGCGAGGCGCTGGAGGTGGCGGCGATCCGCTCGGTCAGTGGCCAAGCACCGCTCGATTGCTGGCCACAGCGGCCGTTTCGCCATCCCCACCACTCGGCCTCCGGCCCGGCGCTGGTGGGTGGTGGCAGCCGACCGCAACCCGGCGAGATCACCCTGGCGCACCATGGCGTGCTGTTCCTCGATGAGCTGCCCGAATTTGAACGACGTGTGCTGGAGGTGCTGCGCGAGCCGCTGGAGTCTGGCGAGATCGTGGTAGCTCGGGCCAAGGACCGGGTACGCTTCCCGGCGCGCTTTCAACTGGTGGCAGCCATGAACCCGTGTCCTTGCGGCTATCTGGGTGACCCGACCGGCCGTTGCCGGTGCAGCAGCGAGCAGATCCAGCGCTACCGCAACAAGTTGTCCGGCCCCCTGCTCGACCGCATCGACCTGCACCTGACAGTGGCCCGGGAAAGTACCGTGCTGACCCACCAGCCCAGCGGGGAGACCAGCGCCAGTGTTGGCCAGCGGGTGGCCGAGGCACGGGAGCTGCAACAGCGCCGGCAGGGCTGCGCCAATGCCTTCCTCGATCTCAAGGGGCTGCGCCGGCATTGCCCGCTGGAGCCGGTCGACCAGGCCTGGCTGGAGCAGGCCTGCGAACGGCTGACGCTGTCGTTACGGGCAGCACACCGGCTGTTGAAGGTGGCCCGCACCCTGGCGGACCTGGAGTGCGCGCAATCCATTGCCAGGTCGCACCTGGCGGAGGCGCTGCAGTACCGGCCCAGCGCCTGATCTATTACGGCGGCTTCCGCGCAATCACCCGCTGCATCATGGCTGAGCTCCTTCGACAGACCCAGTCAATCGATCTCATAGCGGAAATATATTTTGCGCACTAAATATTTGCGCGCAATATCACCTCAAGCAGTAAGCAGTCGCCAACCCCACTCAGCAGAACCCGGAGAACGATCATGACCCTTCGCAAAGCCTTCGCCGTCACCGTCACCACCCTGGCCCTCGGCACCAGCGTCAGCAGCTTCGCCAGCGAAGCCACCTCGTACCACTATGGCATGGACCTGGACATCGCCAAGGTCGTCAGCGTCGATGCCCCCACCAGCACCCAAGGTCAGACCAGCACCGCCACCTTGACCTACCGCGACAGCAGCGGCCAGCTGCGCGCCGTGAGTTACGTGCAACCCACCGTCCTTGCCAATCAGAACTGAGCCGCGGCTCGCCCACCAAAGGAGCTAGAACATGAAACTGTCCCACACCCTGACCGCCGGCCTGCTGGCCCTTGCCGTGAACAGCGCCTTCGCCGCCGGCAGCCCCGGTGTCGAACACACCACCCAGGGTTTCCTCGACGCCCTGGCCGCCGGTGGCGGCAAGCCGCTGGAGACCCTGGCGCCCAAGGATGCCCGTGCGGTGCTCAGCGGAGCCCAAGCCGGCGTAAAGGTCAATGTGTCGGAGATACGCGTCGAACGCCGGACCATCCAGGCCGGTGGTCAGCCACTGGAGATCCGTGTGGTTCGGCCCGCAGGGGCCAAGGGCGAATTGCCGGTATTCATGTTCTTCCACGGTGGCGGTTGGGTGCTGGGTGACTACCCTACCCACGAACGCCTGATCCGTGACCTTGTGGTGGGCTCCGGTGCTGCGGCAGTGTATGTCGACTATACGCCGTCCCCCGAAGCGAAGTTCCCCACCGCGATCAACCAGGCTTACGCGGCCACCCGCTGGGTTGCCGAGCATGGCAAGGAGATCGGCGTGGACGGTAGCCGCCTGGCGGTTGCCGGCAACAGCGTCGGCGGCAACATGGCCGCGGTGGTGGCACTGAAGGCCAAGGAGGCCGGCACGCCGAAGCTGCGCTTCCAGGCACTGCTGTGGCCGGTGACCGACGCCAACTTCAACAATGCGTCCTACAACCAGTTCGCCGAAGGACACTTCCTGACCCGCAACATGATGCAGTGGTTCTGGAACAGCTATATCACCGACCCG
Organism: Pseudomonas sp. PONIH3; assembly: GCF_002934345.1. Lineage (NCBI taxonomy): Bacteria > Pseudomonadati > Pseudomonadota > Gammaproteobacteria > Pseudomonadales > Pseudomonadaceae > Pseudomonas > Pseudomonas sp. PONIH3. Next base: position 3,902,906 of record NZ_CP026386.1, on the reverse strand, counting down.
CGCCAGCGCGACGACATCCACGCCTCGCCGCTGCGCGCCAGCGTGGAGCAATTGAAGGGCCTGCCGCCGGCCCTGGTGCAAACCGCCGAAATGGACGTGCTGCGCGACGAAGGCGAAGCCTATGCCCGGAAACTGGACGCCGCCGGAGTGCCGGTGACCGCCGTGCGATACAACGGCATGATCCATGACTATGGCCTGCTCAATGTACTGAGCAGCGTGCCTAGTGTGCGCAGTGCCATGGACCAGGCGGCACAGGCCTTGAAAACCCATCTGCAATAACGGGTCGATCGCCTCCGCGGGGCAAGCCCGCTCCCACGCAGACATCACACCTGTGGGCGCGCTTGTCCCGCGACTGATTCAGCAAAGGTCCGACATTCAGAACGCTGCTTCCTGTAACCCCAGGATTGTCCTGTATCCCTTGTCCGCCGAAAATGCCCGCCTCTTTCATCGATGGCATAAGCTGTTGCATCAAGCGCTGCCGCATGCAGTTCAAGGAGTCCGAGCGATGCCACACGAAGGCAGCCTTCTACAAACCGCCGTCATTTTCCTCCTCGCCGCCGTGGTCGCCGTGCCACTGGCCAAGCGCCTGCAACTGGGCGCCGTGCTCGGCTACCTGTTGGCCGGCGTGGCCATCGGCCCGCAGGCCCTGGGACTGATCCGTGACACCGAGAGCGTCGCGCACATCTCCGAGCTGGGTGTGGTGTTGCTGCTGTTCATCATCGGCCTGGAGCTTTCACCACGACGCTTGTGGCTGATGCGCAAATCGGTGTTCGGCGTCGGCACCGCTCAGGTCGTGCTGACCGGCGCGGTACTTGGCGCCATCGCCCTGTTCGGCTTCAGCCAGAGCCTGCCGGCGGCCATCGTGCTCGGCCTGGGTTTGGCGCTGTCATCCACCGCACTGGGCCTGCAGAGCCTGGCCGAGAGCAAGCAGCTCAATGCGCCCCACGGTCGGCTGGCCTTCGCCATCCTGCTGTTCCAGGACATTGCCGCAATCCCGTTGATCGCCCTGGTGCCGCTGCTGGCCGCCAGCGGCCCCGACACCAGCCACGGCGACAGCATCGAACATGGCCTGAAGGTGTTCGCCAGCATCGCCATCGTCATCGTCGGCGGCCGCTATCTGCTGCGTCCGTTGTTCCGTATCGTCGCCCGCACCGGTTTGCCGGAAGTCTCCACAGCCACCGCGCTTCTGGTGGTAATCGGCACCGCTTGGCTGATGGAGGAAGCCGGCGTGTCCATGGCTCTGGGCGCCTTCCTCGCCGGCCTGCTGCTGGCCGACTCCGAATACCGCCATGAGCTGGAGTCGCAGATCGAGCCGTTCAAAGGCCTGCTGCTGGGCCTGTTCTTCATCAGCGTCGGCATGGGCGCCAACCTGCGCCTGCTGCTGGAAATGCCGCTGGTGTTGCTGGGCCTGACCCTGTTGTTGATCGGCGTGAAGCTGGCGTTGCTGATAGGCGTCGGCCGCCTGGCCGGTGGCCTGAACAGCGCCAGCGCCCTGCGCCTGGGCATGGTACTGGCCGCCGGCGGCGAGTTCGCCTTCGTGGTGTTCAAGCTGGGCAAGGACCAGGGCCTGCTCGACACCCAGACCTACGACCTGCTGTTGATGACCATCACCCTGTCGATGGCGCTAACGCCACTGCTGATGCTCGGCTGCGCCCGCGCCCTGAAGCGCCCGCAGGCGGCCCGCGAGGTGCCCGAGCAGTACAAGGCCATCGACGCGGGCACCCCGCGCGTGGTGATCGCCGGCATGGGCCGCATGGGCCAGATCGTCGCGCGCATCCTGCGGGCGCAGAAGATCCCGTTCATTGCCTTGGAGACCTCGGTCGACGCCATCGAAATGACTCGCATGTTCGAACAGGTGCCAGTGTTCTATGGCGACCCGCTGCGCCCCGAAGTGCTGCACGCGGCCAAGGTTGGCGAGGCGGAGTATTTCATCATCACCATTGATGATCCCGAGGTGGCCATTCACACCGCGGAGCGGGCCAAGCGCCTGTATCCGCACCTGAAAGTGATCGCCCGGGCACGCAACCGCCAGCACGTGCACAAGCTGATTGACGTGGGTGCCGACCCGATTCGCGAGACGTTCTATTCCAGCCTGGAGATGAGCCGGCGCGCGTTGATCGGGCTGGGGCTCACCGAAGCGCAGGCGACAGACCGCATCGCCCGGTTCACCGAGCATGATGAGCAGGTCCTGGAGGCCCAGGGGCAGGTACGCGACGACCGGGCCAAGGTGATGCAGACGGCCAAGGAGGCGCGGGTGGAGCTGGAGCGGTTGTTCGCCTCGGATGATGTCTGATGAAGCCGGCTAGGGCCCGTTGTGGGCCCGCTGCATCGGATCGAGATGGTGCGCTACAGATGTGTGTAAGCTTGACGGCGAGGGGCTGTGTAGCAGCCCCAGTCAGTAATCACGCCGCCGCAGGTTCAAATGCATCTTTGCGCCGTGTCAGCAGCACCAACCCCGCCGCTCCCGCTGCCATCAGCAACGGCAACGCGTGCCCGCTGATCCACTGGCTCCCCGCCCCGGCCAGCAACGGCCCGAGCAGGCAACCGATACCCCACAGCTGCGCCACGTGAGCATTGGCCCGCACCAGTTCGTCATCCCGATAGCGCTCGCCGATCAGCACCAGTGACAATGTGAACAAGCCGCCCGCGCTGGCACCGAACAGGACCCACAGCGGCCAGATCGCCGGGTTATGCAGCAGCACTGGAATCACCAGGCTTGAGACCAGCAAGGTCAGTGCACAGCCGCTGAACAGCGTTCGCCGTGACATGCGATCGGCCAAGGCGCCAATCGGTAATTGCAGCACCGCATCACCCACCACCACAGTGCTGACCATGAACAACGCCACCTCCGTGGTGAACCCTTGCTGCAGGCAGTAGACCGGCAGTAGCGTCAGGATCATCGCCTCGAATGCCGCAAACAGCGCGATCGCCCAGGCGATCACCGGCAGACGCCGACAAAAGCCGAACAGATCGGCGAAGGTCACGCTGCACGCCTCAGTGGTCGGTGCACCGCCGCGCCCCAGCAGAATCAGCGGTGCAACCAGCAACAAGCCGCTCGCCGCCCAGAAGCCGAAATCATCGTCAGAGCCCAGAAAACCTAGAACCAACGGGCCGGCCAACTGGCTAAGTGCATAGCTGCTGCCATACAGCGCTACCAACCGGCCACGCCACTGTTCGACCACCAACTGGTTGATCCAGCTCTCACCAAGGATGAACACCACCGTCAGCGACATACCGATCATCAAGCGCAGTACCAGCCACAGGGCATAACTGGGCAGCAGCGCCACCAGGCTGATCGACAGCGCCCCACCCCACAGGCACAGACGCATGGCCATGGGTACGCCGACCCAACCGGCAAGGCGGCTGGCCAGGCTGGCACCGACCAGCACACCTAGGGCCGGCATCGCCGCCATCACGCCGATGGCGAATCCACCGTAGCCCCAACCCTCCAGGCGCAGGGACACCAGCGGCATACTCACGCCGAGCGCAAGCCCGACACTGAGCACCGACGCCAGGACGGCAAAGTAGGTTCCCCAACGCATAGCGGCCTCCGGGTAAGAATTCTGGCAAAAAGCATCGCGGGGCAAGCCCGCTCCCACTACTCATGTGGGAGCGGGCTTGCCCCGCGAAAAAAGGCGCTACCCGATTACAGCTTGATCCAGGTCGCCTTCAGCTCGGTGTACTTATCCAGCGCGTGCAGCGACTTGTCACGGCCGTTGCCCGACTGCTTGAAGCCACCGAACGGCGCGGTCATGTCGCCACCGTCGTACTGGTTGACCCAGACACTGCCGGCGCGCACGGCGCGGGCGGTCTTGTGCGCCTTGGAAATGTCCGAGGTCCAGATGCCCGCCGCCAGGCCGTATGGCGTGTCGTTGGCGATGGCCACGGCCTCTTCGGCGGTGTCGAAGGTGATCACCGACAGTACCGGGCCGAAGATCTCTTCCTTGGCGATCTTCATCGCATTGGTCACGCCGTCGAAGATAGTCGGCTCGACGTAGGTGCCACCGGTCTCTTCGAGGATGCGCTTGCCACCAGCCAGCAGCTTGGCGCCATCCTGGTGACCGGCCTCGATGTAGGACAGCACGGTGTTCATCTGCTGGGTGTCGACCAGGGCACCGACGGTGGTTGCCGGGTCCAGCGGGTTGCCCGGTTTCCAGGCCTTGAGGGCCTCGACCACCATGGGCAGGAACTTGTCCTTGATCGAGCGCTCGACCAACAGGCGCGAACCTGCGGTGCAGACTTCGCCCTGGTTGAAAGCGATGGCGCTGGCGGCGGCCTCAGCGGCGGCCTGCAGGTCAGGGGCGTCGGCGAAGACGATGTTCGGGCTCTTGCCACCGGCTTCCAGCCACACGCGCTTCATGTTCGACTCACCGGCATAGACCATCAGCTGCTTGGCGATCTTGGTCGAACCGGTGAACACCAGGGTGTCGACGTCCATGTGCAGGGCCAGGGCCTTGCCCACGGTGTGTCCGTAGCCTGGCAGCACGTTCAGCACGCCAGCCGGAATACCGGCCTCGATGGCCAGCTGGGCGATGCGGATTGCGGTCAGCGGCGATTTTTCGGACGGTTTGAGCACGATGGAGTTGCCGGTGGCCAGGGCTGGGCCCAGCTTCCAGCACGCCATCAGCAGCGGGAAGTTCCACGGCACGATGGCACCGACCACACCCACGGGCTCGCGGGTCACCAGGCCCAGTTGGTCGTGCGGGGTCGGGGCGACTTCGTCGTAGACTTTGTCGATGGCTTCGGCAGTCCAGTGGATGGCCTGCGCCGCGCCCGGAATGTCGATGGTGGAGGAGTCACCGATCGGCTTGCCCATGTCGAGGGTTTCGAGCAGGGCCAGTTCCTCGACGTTCTTGCGCAGCAAGTCGGCGAAGCGGATCAGCTTGGCCTTGCGCTTGGCCGGGGCCAGGCGCGACCAAGCGCCGGATTCGAACACGGCGCGGGCGTTGTCGACAGCGCGGTTGGCGTCGGCCAGGTCGCAGCTGGCGACCTTGGCCAGGAAGCGTCCGTCCACCGGGCTCAGGCAGTCGAAGGTTTCACCGGATGCGGCATCGGTGTATTCGCCGTTGATGAAGGCGCGGCCTTCGATCTTCAGTTGCTGGGCACGCTGTTCCCAGTCCGCACGAGTCAGGGTGGTCATAGGAAACTCCTCTCTTGTTAAGGTGCAACGCCGCACTGAGGACTCACGGGCGCTGTCAGAAATTCTGGCCGGGTGACGACGCACACGGGCACCTGCCACCCTAAACCAGGGCGGGGAAACTATCAATATATTTGACACCAACGGCTCAAATGCCTACTGATGTTCATTTTATTAAACAACGACAGGGTAACCACCATGAGTATCACCAGCATCGTCGACTTTGCCCAAGTTCTGACCGAAGCCGAACGCTACCGTCCGGCAGCGGAGAAAATCCTCAAGGGCGAGCCTGACCAGGCTGTCTACAACCACTACACCAGCCCGTGCGGGCAGTTCGCTGCGGGCGTCTGGGAAGGCGAGGTGGGCCAGTGGACGGTGAACTACACCGAGCACGAGTACTGCGAGATCGTCCAGGGTGTGTCGGTGCTGCGCGACCAGGACGGCGGCGCCAAGACCTTGCGTGCCGGCGATCGCTTTGTGATCCCCGCAGGCTTCAAGGGCACCTGGGAAGTGCTGGAGCCGTGCCGCAAGATCTATGTGATGTTCGAGCAGAAATGAACCCAATCGCGGGGCCCGGCTTCATGCAGGCCCCGCGATGACTTTGCTGGAGACATAAAAAAACCCGCCACCTTGCGGTTGCGGGTTTTCAGGTTGCCGATCAATTACTTGATCTTGGCTTCCTTGTACACCACGTGCTTGCGGACGACCGGATCGTACTTCTTGATCTCGATCTTGTCCGGAGTGGTGCGCTTGTTCTTGTCGGTGGTGTAGAAGTGGCCGGTACCGGCACTCGAAACCAGACGGATCAATTCACGCATGATGTTCTCCTTTAAACCTTGGCGCCAGCGCGACGGATGTCGACCAGAACGGCATCGATGCCGCGCTTGTCGATGATACGCATGCCTTTGGCGGAAACGCGCAGACGCACGAAGCGCTTCTCGGACTCAACCCAGAAACGGTGGTGCTGCAGGTTCGGCAGGAAACGACGACGGGTTTTGTTGTTTGCGTGGGAAATATTGTTCCCAGTTACCGGACCCTTACCGGTAACTTGACAGACTCTCGACATGCCTCAGCCCTCTAAAACCACATGCCCAACCCGGCATGGGTTGGCCGCTTAATCTCTCAGTCAATGGCGCCAAGGCGCCGTGTTCCCGGGGGTCTTATCGGCCGGGTGCGCTTACGCGACAGACCGAGCCCCTAGAAAAGAGCGCTGCTTTATACCAGAAAGACTCCGCCACAACAACAGAATATGAGAGTTCCGGTCGGGCCGAGCGCGCCTGGGCAGCATAACGACTGGGGCGGCAAGCTGTCGACCGCCCGTCGCCGAATTAATGCGAAAGGGTGTGGTCATTTGCCCATGCCCGCACTAGGGTAGGACATTTCCTCAATTTCCAGACTGCACCGGCAGATGGGCCACCGACCAGCCAAGGAGTCACCATGCGTGCCGCCGCCCTTTCCCTCCTGTTCACCACCCTGTGCGCCACGGGCCTTGCCCAGGCCGCAGCGCTGTCGGTGTGCACCGAAGCCAGCCCCGAAGGCTTCGACGTGGTGCAGTACAACTCGCTGACCACTACCAACGCCTCGGCCGACGTGCTGATGAACCGCCTGGTCGAGTTCGATGCCGCCGAGGGCAAGGTGGTGCCAAGCCTGGCGCAAAGCTGGACGGTGTCGCCTGACGGCCTGGTCTACGACTTCAAGCTGCGCCCGGACGTGAAGTTTCACACCACCGCTTACTTCAAGCCGACCCGCGAACTGAACGCCGACGACGTCCTGTTCAGCTTCCAACGCATGCTTTATCCGGCCCACCCCTGGCACAAGACCGCCCCGGGCGGCTACCCGCATGCCCAATCTCTGCAACTGGGCAGCTTGATCAAGGCCATCGACGCACCCGAGCCGCACACCGTGCGCTTCACCCTGACCCACGCCGACGCCACTTTCCTGGCCACCCTGAGCATGGGTTTTGCCTCGATCTACTCCGCCGAATATGCCGACAAGCTGCTCAAGGCCGGCACCCCCGAGAAACTCAACAACCAGCCAGTGGGCACCGGCCCGTTCGTCTTCCAGCGTTTCCAGAAAGACGCCGTGGTGCGCTACCGCGCCAACCCTGACTATTTCGCCGGCAAGCCGTCGGTCGACCCGCTGATCTACGCCATCACCCCGGACGCCAACGTCCGCCTGCAAAAGATCAGGCGCGGCGAATGCCAGGTGGCCCTGTCGCCCAAGCCGCTGGACATCGCCGAGGCCGGCAAGGACGGCAACCTCAAGGTCGCCACCACCCCGGCATTCATGACCGCCTTCGTCGCCATCAACAGCCAGCACCCGCCACTGGACAAGCCTGAAGTGCGCCAGGCCATCAACCTGGCCTTCGACAAGCCGGCCTACCTCAAGGCCGTGTTCGAAGATACCGCCACTGCCGCCAACGGTCCTTATCCGCCGAATACCTGGAGCTATGCCAAGGACCTGCCCGGCTACACACTCGATCACAAGAAAGCCAAGGCATTGCTGGCCAAGGCCGGCCTGGGCAAGGGTTTCGAGACCACCATCTGGACCCGCCCGTCGGGCAGCCTGCTCAACCCCAACCCCAGCCTGGGCGCACAGATGCTGCAGGCCGACCTTGCGAAAATCGGCATCAAGGCCGAGATCCGCACCATCGAGTGGGGCGAGCTGATCCGCCGCGCCAAGGCCGGCGAGCACGACCTGCTGTTCATGGGCTGGGCCGGAGACAACGGCGACCCGGACAACTTCCTCAGCCCGCAGTTTGCCTGCGCCGCGGTCAAGTCCGGGACCAACTTCGCGCGTTTCTGCGACAACCGCCTGGACCAGCTGATCAACGCCGGCCGCACCACCAACGACCAGAGCGTGCGCAGCCGCCTGTACCAGCAGGCTCAGACGCTGATCCAGCAGCAGGCGCTGTGGCTGCCGCTGGCGCATCCGACTGCGGCAGCGTTGCTGCGCCAGGACGTACAGGGTTACCAGGTGAGCCCGTTCGGGCGGCAGGATTTCAGCAAGGTCTCAGTCAACCGCTGACGCCCAATCACGAGGCAAGCCCACAGTCATTGTGACAGCGGGCTTGCCCCGCGCTGCCTAACCGGCCAGCCATCCATGCTCGACCATCGACAAAGGCTCGCCATCACCCACGATGACATGGTCCATCACCCGCACATCGATCAGCGCCAGCGAGCGCTTGAGCATCAGCGTCAAGTGCACGTCATCCTGACTCGGCTCGCATATGCCCGACGGATGGTTATGGCAAAGGATCAGGGCCGCCGCGTTGTGCAGCAATGAGCGCCGAACGACCTCGCGGGGGTAGATACTCGCGCGGTCTATGGTGCCACGGAACAGTATCTCGAACGCCAGCGGCCGATGTTTGGTGTCCAGGAACAGGCAGCCGAACACCTCGCTGGACTCGTGCCGCAGCATGGACTTGAGATAGCGCCTCACCGAGGCCGGGCTCTCCAGAACCGACGCACGCTCGATGTGCTCGTCCAGGTAGCGCCTGCCTATTTCCAGCAATGCCTGCAACTGCGCATACCGCACCGGCCCCAGGCCAGGCTCGCGCAGCACCATGGCCCGATCCGCCTCGAGGAACTGGCGCAGCCCGCCGAACTTTGCCAGCAACCCACGCGCCAGGTCGAGCACATTGCGCCCGGCAACCCCAGACCCCAGCAGAACCGCCAGCAATTCCGCATCCGACAGGATCCCCGCGCCACGCTGCAACAACTTCTCCCTCGGCCGTTCTTCAGCCGGCCACTCCCTGATGTTCATTTCCCCTCCTCGCCTGCCACTACGGCCCCTTTGGGCGCTGTGTTAATCTAGTTCGCTTCGAAAATGCGACGATCTGCCGCAGGCAGCTGTCGTCGCCACCCGCTTTCACTGGAATAAGGCAAGGCCTATGCAGCGGTTGTATCGCAAGCGCATCGTTCTCGGCGTGGGTGGCGGCATCGCCGCCTACAAGAGCGCCGAGCTGATTCGCCGACTCCTGGAACACGGCGCGCAGGTGCGCGTGGTCATGACCCGTGGTGGCGCCGAGTTCATCACCCCGCTCACGCTGCAGGCGCTGTCCGGCCACCCGGTGCACATGGACCTGCTCGACCCCGCGGCCGAAGCGGCCATGGGCCATATCGAGCTGGCCAAATGGGCCGACCTGGTGCTGATCGCCCCGGCCACCGCCGACCTGATGGCGCGCATGGCCCAGGGCATGGCCGACGACCTGCTGACCACCCTGGTGCTGGCCACCGACGCCACCGTTGCCGTCGCCCCGGCGATGAACCAGGCCATGTGGCGCGACCCGGCGACCCAGGCCAACCTCGAGCTGCTCAAGAGCCGCGGCATCCAGGTATTCGGCCCGGCTTCCGGCAGCCAGGCCTGTGGCGACGTGGGCCTGGGTCGCATGCTCGAAGCCACCGACCTGGCGTGGTGCGCCGCCGAAAGCTTCAAGCGCCAGGCCCTGACCGGCAAGCACGTGCTGATCACCGCCGGCCCCACCCAAGAGAACATCGACCCGGTGCGCTACATCACCAACCATAGTTCAGGGAAGATGGGCTTCGCCCTGGCCGAGGCCGCCGCCGAAGCCGGAGCTCGGGTTACCCTCGTCACCGGTCCTGTGCACCTGCAGACCCCCGACCGGGTCAGTCGCATCGACGTGGTCAGCGCGCGGGACATGCTCGCGGCCTGCGAAGCAGCCATGCCGTGCGACCTGTTTATCGCCTCGGCTGCGGTCGCGGACTACCGCCCGGAGGTCGTCGCCCCTCAGAAGCTTAAGAAGGATCCCACCACCGGCGACGGCATGCTGCTGCAGATGGTGCGCAATCCCGATATCCTTGCGACCATTGCCGGTCGCGCCGACCGCCCGTTCAGCGTCGGCTTCGCCGCCGAGACCGAGCACCTGCTCGACTACGCCACGCGCAAGCTCAAGGACAAGAACCTCGACCTGATCGTCGCCAATGATGTGGCCAACCCCAGCATCGGCTTCAACAGCGAGGAAAATGCCCTGACCGTGATAGACCGGCAGCAGCATCAAACCCTTTTCGCGCAGACCAGCAAAGGCAAGATTGCCCGCCAGTTGGTCGCCTTCATCGCCGAACGGCTCAACCAGGTTCAATAAGTTACATGCACGCTCTTCAAGCCAAGATCCTCGACCCACGCCTAGGCACCGAATTCCCCCTGCCGCAGTACGCCACCCCCGGTTCCGCCGGGCTGGACCTGCGTGCCCTGCTCAAGGAGGACACCGTCCTCGAACCGGGCCAGACCCTGCTGATCCCCACTGGCCTGTCGGTGTACATCGGCGACCCGGGCCTGGCGGCCATGATCCTGCCGCGCTCGGGCCTGGGCCATAAGCACGGCATCGTGCTGGGCAACCTGGTTGGCCTGATCGACTCCGACTACCAGGGCGAGCTGATGGTGTCCTGCTGGAACCGTGGTAACACGCCGTTCACCATCACCGTCGGCGAGCGCATTGCGCAACTGATCCTGGTGCCGGTGATGCAGGCGCACTTCGATATCGTCGAGCAGTTCGACGAAACCCAGCGTGGCGCCGGCGGCTTCGGCCATTCGGGCACCCGCTGAGCCAACGACAGACCGTTGGGCCATGGATGGCGAACTCTGCGGCGAAACCACCGTCCAAGCGTTCAGTTTGTGCCTGCCCAGAAGCCTTTGAATACTTGGAGTCCCCAGAGATGAACGACATGGCCCAGCTGGTCCCCGCACTGCCCGACAGCATCTTCCGCGCCTATGACATCCGCGGCGTGGTCGGCAAGACCCTGCATGCCGAGACCGCCTACTGGATCGGTCGCGCCATCGGCGCCCAGACCCTCGCCCAGGGCGAGCCACAGATCTCGGTCGGCCGTGACGGCCGCCTGTCCGGCCCGATGCTGGTCGAGCAACTGATCAAAGGCCTGGCCGACGCCGGTTGCCAGGTCAGCGATGTCGGCCTGGTGCCGACCCCAGCGCTGTACTACGCCGCCAACGTGCTGGCTGGCAAGTCGGGGGTGATGCTCACCGGCAGCCACAACCCGTCGGACTACAACGGTTTCAAGATCGTCATCGCCGGCGACACTCTCGCCAACGAGCAAATCCAGGCCTTGCTGACGCGTTTGAAGAGCAACGACCTGTCCCGCGGCGAAGGCCGCGTGGAAAAGGTCGAGATCCTTGATCGCTACTTCCAGCAGATCGTCGCCGACGTGAAACTGGCCAAGCGCCTGAAGGTGGTGGTCGACTGCGGCAACGGCGCCGCCGGCGTGGTCGCTCCGCAACTGATCGAAGCGCTGGGCTGCGACGTCATCCCGCTGTTCTGCGAAGTCGACGGCAACTTCCCCAACCACCACCCGGATCCGGGCAAGCCCGAGAACCTGGAAGACCTGATCGCCAAGGTGAAAGAGACCGGCGCCGATATCGGCCTGGCCTTCGACGGCGACGGTGACCGCGTGGGTGTGGTGACCAACACTGGCAGCATCGTCTACCCCGACCGCCTGCTGATGCTGTTCGCCCAGGACGTTCTATCGCGTAACCCGGGCGCCGAGATCATCTTCGACGTCAAATGCACGCGCCGCCTGACACCGCTGATCGAACAGCACGGTGGCCGTGCCTTGATGTGGAAGACCGGCCACTCGCTGATCAAGAAGAAGATGAAACAGACCGGCTCGCTGCTGGCTGGCGAGATGAGCGGGCACATCTTCATCAAGGAACGCTGGTACGGTTTTGACGACGGCATCTACAGCGCCGCGCGCCTGCTGGAGATCCTCAGCAAGGCCGGGCAGAACGCCGAACGCCTGTTCGCCGCGTTCCCAAATGATATTTCCACGCCGGAAATCAACATTGATGTGACCGACGAGGGTAAATTCAGCATCATTGATGCACTGCAACGCGACGCCGACTGGGGCGAAGCCAGCCTGACCACCATCGACGGTGTGCGGGTCGACTATCCCCACGGCTGGGGCCTGGTTCGCGCCTCCAACACCACACCGGTGCTGGTGCTGCGCTTCGAGGCCGACAGCGCCGCAGAACTCGACCGAATCAAGGCTGTATTCCGCACGCAGTTGCTGCGGGTCCAACCAGGCCTGCAACTGCCGTTCTGACGACTATCCGTTCCTTACCTGGAGCCCTGCATGACCCTCGATCGCGATGCCGCTTCCCATGTAGCCGAGGTTTTGTCCGAAGCACTGCCTTACATCCGCCGCTTCGTCGGCAAGACCCTGGTGATCAAGTACGGCGGCAACGCGATGGAGAGTGAGGAGCTCAAGACCGGCTTCGCCCGTGACATCGTGCTGATGAAGGCTGTAGGCATCAACCCGGTGGTGGTTCACGGTGGCGGCCCGCAGATCGGCGACCTGCTCAAGCGCCTGTCGATCGACAGCCACTTCATCGATGGCATGCGCGTCACCGACGCGGCGACCATGGACGTGGTGGAGATGGTCCTGGGCGGCCAGGTGAACAAGGACATCGTCAACCTGATCAACCGCCACGGCGGCAGCGCCATCGGCCTGACCGGCAAGGATGCTGAGCTGATCCGCGCCAAGAAGCTCACCGTCACCCGCCAGACCCCGGAAATGACCACCCCGGAAATCATCGACATCGGCCATGTCGGCGAGGTCGTCAGCGTCAACACCGACCTGCTGAACATGCTGGTCAAGGGTGACTTCATTCCGGTGATCGCGCCGATCGGCGTGGGTGCCAACGGCGAGTCGTACAACATCAACGCCGACCTGGTAGCCGGCAAGGTGGCCGAGGCGCTGAAGGCCGAGAAGCTGATGCTGCTGACCAACATCGCCGGCCTGATGGACAAGCAGGGCGAGGTCCTCACCGGGCTGAGCACCGAGCAGGTCAACGAGTTGATCGCCGACGGCACCATCTACGGTGGCATGCTGCCGAAGATCAAGTGCGCGCTGGATGCCGTCCAGGGCGGCGTGAACAGCTCGCACATCATCGACGGCCGCGTGCCGAATGCCGTGCTGCTGGAGATTTTCACCGACAGCGGCGTGGGCACGCTGATCAGCAACCGCAAGCCACGCTGATTCAACCAGCCCACTGCTATGCAAGCCCGCCCCCCACGCAGATGGAGGGTACGGGCTTGTAGCGCGATAAGACGAGCACTGCCCAGAACAGCCCCACAGCAGTGTCGGACGGGTACTACAACATCTGCTTTCATCGGCTGATTAGCATGGAGACTTCCCACACACAGGAGATCCAGCGATGAAAAAAGACGAGGTTCCCTACGGCAGCGATGTTTCCGCAGGTAGCTACGAGTGTGCCGACTGCGGCTACGAGTACTCCAATCAGGGTAAGAAGTCACTACCGCCTTGCCCCGATTTCGACACCATCTCCCACCCGAAGCGGGCCTGGAAGATCCTGACTGGTGTCGGCGACGCCGTGCAGGACCCCTACCCCAACGGCCGTTGAAACACCGGCATGAAAAAGGCGACCTCAGGGTCGCCTTTTCCGTTGCCGTGTGCGCGTCAGATACCGTACTGGGCGCGGTAGGCTTCGACCGCCGGCAGGTGTTGCTTGAGCTGCGGATCGTCAGCCAGGAATTCCAGTACCTGGGTCAGCGAGACGATGCTCACGACCGGGATACCGAAGTCGCGCTCGACCTCCTGGATCGCCGACAGCTCGCCATTGCCGCGCTCTTCGCGGTTCAGCGCGATCAGCACGCCAGCAGCCTTGGCCTGCTGGGCGTTGATGATCTGCATCACTTCGCGGATGGCAGTGCCGGCGGTGATCACGTCGTCGATGATCAGCACGTCGCCGGCCAGCGGGGCGCCGACCAGGTTGCCGCCCTCGCCGTGGTCCTTGGCTTCCTTGCGGTTGAAGCACCATGGCACGTCGAGCTGGTGCTGGTCAGCCAACGCCACCGCCGTGGTGGCTGCCAGCGGAATGCCCTTGTACGCCGGGCCGAACAGCACGTCGAAGGAGATCTTGCTGTCGACGATGGCCGCCGCGTAGCAACGCCCCAGCTGCGCCAGGGCGGACCCGGTGTTGAACAGACCGGCATTGAAGAAGTACGGGCTGGTACGCCCCGATTTCAGGGTGAACTCACCGAAGCGCAGAACGCCGCGATCGATGGCAAAACGGATGAAGTCGCGCTGATACGGCTGCATGAAAGGTCCCGGACACCACGGATTTAGCTAAATGTGTTGAGCTCGGGTATCATACACGCACGAGATTTTTGGGGCCATTTATGCGGATCATCAGTGTGAACGTAAATGGCATTCAGGCTGCGGCCGAGCGTGGATTGCTCAGCTGGTTGCAAGCCCAGAATGCCGACGTCATCTGCCTTCAGGATACCCGCGCCTCGGCCTTTGAACTCGACGACCCAGCTTTCCAGCTCGATGGCTATTTCCTTTACGCCTGCGACGCGGAGGTGCCCACCCAAGGTGGCGTGGCACTTTACTCGCGCATGCAGCCCAAGGCAGTCATCACCGGCCTGGGCTTCGAGACAGCCGACCGCTACGGGCGTTATCTGCAAGCAGATTTCGACAAAGTCAGTATTGCCAGCCTGTTGCTGCCTTCGGGCATGAACGGCGACGAGGACTTGAACCAGAAATTCAAGTTGATGGACGACTTCGCCAAGTACCTGGACAAGCAGCGCCGCAAGCGTCGCGAGTACATTTACTGCGGTTCGTTCTACGTGGCGCAGCAGAAGCTAGACATCAAGAACTGGCGTGACAGCCAGCAGTCGCCGGGCTTCCTGCCGCCCGAGCGCGCCTGGATGGACGCCATCGTCGGCGACATGGGCTATGTCGATGCCCTGCGCGAAGTCAGCCGTGAAGGCGACCAGTACAGCTGGTGGCCGGACAACGAGCAGGCCGAGATGCTCAACCTGGGTTACCGGTTCGACTACCAGATCCTTACCCCAGGCCTGCGCCGCTTCGTGCGCAACGCTCGCCTGCCGCGCCAGCCGCGCTTCTCCCAGCACGCGCCGCTGATCGTGGACTATGACTGGACGCTGACCATCTGAGGATGGCACGCACAAAAAAGCCGACCATCAGGTCGGCTTTTTTGTGTCTATCTGATCGGCCGCCAGATGAAGGGATAGCGATATGGCTGCCCTTCATTGGTCTTGACCGCTGCCAGGATGATCAGGATCAGCACCGCCACCATCAGCACGGCGAACAGCAGGATGCCGATGAACACGAACATCAGCAGGAAGCAGACGAAACCGGCGATGGTCACGCTGATCTGGAAGTTCAGCGCCTCCTTGCCCTGGGCATCGATGAACGGGTCCTGCTCGCGCTTGAGGTGCCACAGCACCAACGGGCCCAGCAAATGCCCAAGGGGCAGCACCAGCCCCAATAATGCCGAGAGATGGCAGAACATCGCCCATTGCCGGACATCGGCGCTGGGCGGGGTGATCGGCAGATCCGAGTCGTTCATATCCCGCACCTCCCTGGTGTCTGCTCAGTCGGCCAGCGCCGCCTTCTGCAGTTCGAAGATTTCGTCCATGCCTTTCTGCGCCAGCGCCAGCATGGCGTTGAAGTCGTCAGGCTGGAACGGCGCGCCCTCGGCGGTGCCCTGCACCTCGATGAAACCACCGGCGCTGGTCATGACCACGTTCAGGTCGGTCTCGGCGGCGGAGTCCTCGAGGTAGTCGAGGTCGAGCACGGCCTCGCCCTGGTACATGCCCACCGATACCGCAGCGATCATGTGCTTGAGCGGGTTGCCACCCTTGAGACCGCCACGTTTCTTGATCACCGCCAGGGCGTCGCACAGAGCGACCATGGCGCCGGTGATCGAGGCAGTGCGGGTGCCGCCGTCGGCCTGGATCACGTCGCAGTCGACGTACAGGGTGATGTCGCCGAGCTTGCTCATGTCCAGCGCGGCGCGCAGGGAGCGGCCAATCAGGCGCTGGATCTCGAGGGTGCGGCCGCCTTGCTTGCCACGGCTGGCCTCGCGTTGGTTACGCTCGCCGGTGGAGCGCGGCAGCATGCCGTACTCGGCGGTCAGCCAACCTTGGCCCTGGCCTTTGAGGAAGCGGGGAACACCGTTCTCGACGCTGACCGTGCAGATGACCTTGGTGTCACCGAACTCGACCAGAACCGATCCTTCGGCGTGCTTGGTGTAGTTGCGAGTAATGCGGATCGAGCGGAGCTGATCGGCGGCGCGACCACTTGGACGTTTCATCTGGAATACCTGTACGGGGACTTTGAATCTGCCGAGCATTATAGAGCCCGACACCCGACGAAGGCACGCCTGTCGTCGCGCTCGCGCAGCCTGTCGTGTTTTCCGACAGGTTTAGGGGCGACCGTTAGCATGGCTGGATTGGGCGCCCGCGCCGCACTGCGCTACAATCCTGCGCCTTGCAGCCGACAGGCTCCCCGTCCACCTGAATACGCGAGGTACTCCCCATGGTGCATAGCATGACCGCTTTTGCTCGTGTCGAGCGCGCCGGCAGCCAAGGCACCCTGGTCTGGGAGCTGCGCTCGGTCAACCACCGCTATCTCGAACCCCACCTGCGCCTGCCCGAGGCCCTGCGCGACCTCGAGGGCGCCGTACGCGAAGGCCTGCGCCAAGGCCTCTCGCGCGGCAAGGTCGAGTGCACCCTGCGCCTTAGCGAGGACAGCACCGGCAAGCCACTGCAGGTCGATCGCGAACGTGCCGCGCAACTGGTGGCCGCCGCCGAAACCGTCGCCAGCCTGATCAAGCAACCGGCACCGCTCAACCCGCTGGAAGTACTGGCCTGGCCGGGCGTGCTGGTGGCCGACGCCACCGATCCGCAAGCGCTCAATGCCGAAGCCATCGCACTGTTCGACGAAGCCCTGACCGAACTCAAGGCCGGCCGCCAACGCGAAGGCGCCGAACTGGCCCGGCTGATTAACGAGCGCCTGGACAGCATGGCCGGCGAAGTCGCCACCCTGCGCACCCTGGTGCCGCAGATGCTGGCCGCGCAACGGCAGAAGGTCCTCGATCGCTTCGGCGATATGAAGGCCGAGCTCGACCCGCAGCGCCTGGAGCAGGAAATGGTCCTGCTGGCGCAGAAGAGCGACGTCGCCGAAGAGCTGGACCGCCTCAGCACCCACGTCACCGAAGTGCGCCGTGTGCTCAAGTCGGGCGGCGCCGCTGGCCGGCGCCTGGACTTCCTGATGCAGGAGCTCAACCGCGAAGCCAACACCCTTGGCTCCAAGGCATTCGACCCACGCAGCACGCAGGCGGCAGTCAACCTGAAGGTGCTGATCGAACAGATGCGTGAACAAGTACAGAACATCGAGTAAGGCCACCCCTACCATGAACCACAGCAGCGGCACCCTCTACATCGTCTCGGCCCCGTCCGGCGCCGGCAAGACCAGCCTGGTCACTGCCCTGATCAAGGACGACGAGCGCGTCCGCGTCTCGGTCTCCCACACAACCCGTGCCATGCGCCCGGGCGAGGAACACGGGGTCAACTATCACTTCGTGGTCCACGAAGAGTTCAAGGCACTGATCGCCCAGGGCGATTTCCTCGAGCACGCCGAAGTGTTCGGCAACTTCTACGGCACTTCGCGCAGCGCCCTGCAGGAAACCCTCGACCAGGGCTACGACCTGATCCTGGAGATCGACTGGCAAGGTGCCCAGCAGGTGCGCAAGCTGATGCCCGAGGCGCGTTCGATCTTCATCCTGCCGCCAAGCCAGGAGGCCCTGCGCCAACGCCTGGACGGCCGTGGCCAAGACAGCGAGGAAATCATCGCCGGACGCATGAAGGAAGCGGTCAGCGAGATGGTGCACTACGACGAATATGAGTACGTCATCATCAACGATGACTTCGCAGTGGCACTGGAAGAAATGAAGGCAGTGTTCGCATCGAACCGTCTGCTGCTGAAAAAACAGCAACAGCGCCATGGAGCACTGCTGAAACAACTGGTCGGCTGAAAAAGCATCGCGGGGCAATCCCGCCGCCACGCGTTTGGCGTGGCGGCGGGATTGCCCCGCGAGGATTCCGACTGGTTTATTCCTGCAACTGCAACGTCGCCTGCTGACGCAGGGTAGCCCCCAGGAAGTACGCTGGCGCACGCAGCCGCGACAGCAGCATCAGCACGATACCCAGCGCCGAGATGATCGCCGCGATCACGAATACCAGCCCCAGCCCACCCACATGCGAGCCGCTGCCGAAGTCTGGCGAGGCGCTGTCGATCGCCGTGCGCAGGAAGATCACCGACAGGATCAGGCCACCCACCAGCGGGCACACGCCGCGCATGAAGAAGTGGCGCACGCTGTCGAACAGGCTGCGGCGGAAGTACCACACGCAGGCGAAGGCCGTCAGCGAGTAGTAGAAGCAGATCATCATGCCCAGGGCGGTGATGGTATCGGCCAGCACGTTCTCGCTGAGGGTACGCATGGTCACGTAGAACAGGCCCGCGGCAATACCGGCACAGATCGTCGCGTAGCGCGGCGTCTGCGAACGCGGGCACACCGTGGCGAAGCGTTGCGGCACAGCGCCGTAGTAACCCATGGCGAGCAGGGTGCGCGCTGGCGAGACGAAGGTCGATTGCAGCGAGGCGGCGGTGCTGGCCAGCACCGCGATGGACATCAGAATCGCCAGCGGGCCCATGACCGGCCCGGCCAGGTGGGCGAACACGTTCTCCTGGATGCGCGGATTGTTCAGGCCCAAGCCATGCTCGCTGATCCCGGCAAACTGGAGGGTGGCGATGGCGGTGAGCAGGTACAGGCCGAGGATCAGCAGCACGGTCCAGGTCGCCGCCTTGCCCGGCACTTCGTCGCTGCCGATCGACTCTTCGCTGACGGTCAGGCACACGTCCCAGCCCCAGAAAATGAAGATCGACAGCGACAGACCGGCGGCAAAGGCCGAGAACGACTCGACACCGAACGGGTTGAACCAGGCCAGGTCGAACGCCAGCGGCGGCGGCGCGGTGGTCTCGCCGAACGCGGCAAAGGCGAAGCCGATAAGGACCAGCAACTGCAAGGCCACCAGGCCGTACTGCACCGTCATGGTGGTGGCCATGCCGCGACAGCAGATCCACACTGCCAGGGCGATGAACACGCAACAGGTGGTGACGTTGATCAACAGGTTGTCCGCCAGCGCGGCCAGCTCCTGGTTGCCGGTGATCTGCGCCAGGAACAAGTAGAAGAAGTCCACCGCCACGCCTGCCAGGTTGGACAGCACGATGGTGGTGGCCACCACCAGCCCCCAGCCGCCAATCCAGCCGATCATCGGGCCGAAGGCCCGGGCCGACCAAGTGAAGGACGTGCCGCTGTCGGGCTCCGCCGAGTTCAGCTCGCGGTAGCCCAGGGCGACCAGCAGCATCGGCAGGAAGCCGACGATGAACACCGCCGGCAAGTGGGCGCCGACTTCACGCACGGTCGGGCCGAGCGCGCCAGTCAGAGTATAGACCGGTGCAATGGTGGAAATGCCCAGCACGACGCTGGCCAGCAGGCCGAGGCGGCCCTTGGCCAGGCCCTTGCTGCGCTGGGTGTTGCCCGAGTCGGCCGCCACGTCGGGTGGGCGGCCGGCTTCTGTGTAATCGCTCATGAGTATTTGCCGTAACTATTGGAATTGTTTTCACAGGCCCCCGTAGAGGGCCCGCTTCCACTCATTGAAAGCTCACTGCCGGGGTGGGTCATCCGAGACTACCGGGTGACGTCAGAGGGTCTTCTGGCGCACACCCTCCCGTGCAGCATGGGCAATGCAGGCCTCGCGGAACGCCTCGAACAGGCGCAGCGAAACCGGGTTTTCGGCGAAACGCCATTCAGGGTGCCACTGCACGCCGAGTACAAAGCCCGGCGCATCAGGCATCGACACCGCTTCAATAAGGCCATCCGGGGCCCGTGCCTCGACGCGCAGGCCCGGGGCCAGGCGGTCGATACCCTGGCTGTGCAGCGAGTTGACCTCGAACCGCGCAGCCAGGCCCAGGCGCTCGAACATCCCACCCGGCTGTATGCCGACGGGGTGACGAGGGCCGTATTGCACCTCCAGGGGTGCGTCCTCAGGTTCGCGGTGGTCCAGGTAGCCGGGCAATTCCTGCACCCGTTGGTGCAGGCTGCCACCGAGGGCCACGTTCAGTTCCTGGAATCCACGGCAGATGCAGAGCACCGGCACACCCGCGGCAATGGCCGCCTGCAGCAGCGGCAAGGTCAGGCGGTCACGTGCAAGATCGTGCCGGGTGCCTTCCGCGCTGGGCGCGCCATTGTAATGATGCGGCTCGACATTTGAAGGCGAACCGGTAAAAAGAATGCCATCGAGCCTGGCCAGCAGCGCCTGCGTGTCGCTGCCGCCGTCACGGGCCGGCAGGATCAGCGGCAGCCCGGCAAAGCCCGCGGCCTCGACATACTTGTCGCCCACCGTGTGCGACGAGTTCTTCCCCACCTGCTGGCGGCAGGCGCTGACACCGATCAAGGGGACCGCAATTGCGCTCATGGGCTTACACCGTGTGCAGGTACCAGTTGTACTCGAGGTCGGAGATCGACACTTCGAACTCGGCCAGCTCGCTCTCCTTGCAGGCCACGAAAATGTCGATGTAGTCCGGGCTGATGTATTGGTTGAGGACTTCACTGTCATCCAGCGCGCGCAGGGCATCGCGCAGGTTGTTCGGCAGGCTCTGCTCCAACTGCTCGTACGAGTTGCCTTCGATCGGCGCGTCCGGCTCGATCTTGTTGGTCAGGCCGTGGTGAATGCCGGCGAGGATCGCCGCAAGCATCAGATACGGGTTGGCGTCGGCGCCAGCCACGCGGTGTTCGATGCGCACGTTCTCGCTGCTGTCGGTCGGCACGCGGACGGCCACGGTGCGGTTGTCCAGGCCCCAGCTCGGCGCGTTGGGCACGTAGAACTGGGCACCGAAGCGACGGTACGAGTTGATGTTCGGGCAGAGGAACGCCATCGATGCCGGCATGGTTTCCAGCACACCGCCGACGGCATGGCGCAGGGTGTCGCTTTGCAGCGGATCCTCATTGGCGAAGATGTTCTTGCCGGTTTTCTTGTCCAGCAACGAAATGTGCACGTGCAGGCCGTTGCCGGCCTGGCCCGGATAGGGCTTGGCCATGAAGGTGGAATCCATCTCATGGTCGTAGGCGACGTTCTTGATCAGGCGCTTGAGCAGGATCGCGTAGTCACAGGCCTTCAGCGGGTCGGCGACGTGGTGCAGGTTCACCTCGAATTGCGCCGGGGCGCTTTCCTTGACGATGGCATCAGCCGGAAGGCCCTGCTCCTTGGCGGCTTCGAGCATGTCCTGAAGGCAGTCGGCGTACTCATCGAGATCGTCGATCAGGTACACCTGGGTCGACTGCGGGCGCTTGCCCGAAATCGGCGAGCGCGGCGGCTGCGGGCGACCGTTGAGGTTGTCCTGGTCGATCAGGTAGAACTCCAGCTCGAACGCGGCGCAGATATCCAGGCCCAAGTCGTCGAACTTGCTCACCACCTGGCGCAGCACTTCCCGCGGGTCGGCAAAGAACGGCGCGCCGTCCAGCTCATGCATGGTCATCAGCAGCTGGGCGGTGGGGCGTTTCTGCCAGGGTTCGTCGCACAGCGTGCCAGGAATCGGCAGACAGATGCGGTCGGCGTCACCGATATCCAGGCCCAGCCCGGTGCTTTCGACGGTCGAGCCGTTGATATCCAGGGCAAACAGCGATGCCGGCAGGTTGATGCCCTTCTCGTACACCTTGTGCAGGCTGGCGCGCTCGATGCGCTTGCCGCGCACCACGCCGTTCATGTCGGAGATCAGCAGGTCGACGTACTGGGTATCCGGATGGGCATCCAGGAATTCATTCATCTCGCGGGAAGAACTGGCGCACGGGGAGACCGACGTCATGGCTGTACATCCTTTGATTCGGAGCGGCGATGTGGGAACTGCGGATGACGCCTTGGAGGGCGACGATGGTGCTGCTGTTGTTCTTTTCACTGGCCCATCGTTGGGGGCTGGTTGCCGACCGGCTGCATTGATTCCCGGGGGCCGTTCCACTATAAAATGGCCAAAACGCAACAGACATTGGCATTTTGGCAAGCAGAGCGTGCACCGATGCAATATCAGATCAACCATGCGGACCTTTCCCTGGTCCTGGCACTGGAGCGCGGCCGCTCGCTGGCCAAGGCAGCCGAACTGCTCAAGGTCGACGTTTCGACGGTGTTCCGCTCGATCCGCCGGCTGGAGTCGGCGCTGGGCACCGCCTTGTTCGTCAAGAGCCGTAAAGGCTACCTGCCCACCGACACCGCCCAGGCCCTGGCCGAACAGGCCGAGCGCGCCGAGCAGGCCCTGGACGCGGCGCGCATCGCCCTGACCAGCGGCGAACAGGTGGTCAGCGGCACCGTGCGCCTGACCTGCACCGAGGCCGTGCTGCACAGCCTGCTGCTGCCGGCGCTGGCCGAGTTCATGCCCAACTATCCGGCGTTGTCGCTGGAGATGGGTACCTCCAACACCTTCGCCAACCTCAGCCGCCGCGATGCCGACATCGCCCTGCGCCTGACCAACACGCCGCCGGAGCACCTTGTCGGGCGCTGCCTGGGGTCGACCTCCTATGTGGTCTGCGGCCAGCCGGCGCTGCGCGAGCGGCTGCAGGAGGCCCCCCTGAGCGTGCCCTGGATCGCCCCCGACGATTCCATGCAGGACCACGCCACCGTGGTCTGGCGCAACCAGCATCATCCCGGCCTGATCCCGCGCTACCAGTGCAGCGGCATGTCGACCATCGCCCAACTGGTGACCACCGGCCTGGGCGTGGCGGCACTGCCCGACTACATGGTCCACGACCTGCCCGGCGTCGCGGCACTGAGCGGCCCGCTGCCCGGCTGCGACACCCAGTTATGGCTGCTGACGCGGCCCGATTGCCGTGCCCTGCGCTCGGTGCAGACGCTGTTCGAGGAGCTGACCCCGCGCCTGCGCGACGCGATGTTGCGTTAACGCGTCAAGGGCGGTTGTTTTCAGGTAACAAGAACCGTTATCGTCCGAATCAGGCAGGACACGGACTGCTTCGCGGGCAAGTCCGCTTCCACAGGGCCCGCAAAGCGATTCCAACAGCATCGGAGAAAGGCCACCCGACAAAACAGCCCTTCCCTATTGGCTGGTGATTTTTTAAACTATCGAGTCCGCCTGCCCATTCTGGGCTGCACGCCTAACCGCATTTGCTACTGAGGAAGACCATGGCCCGCGTAACTGTTGAAGACTGCCTGGAACACGTGGATAACCGCTTTGAGCTGGTCATGCTCTCGACCAAGCGCGCCCGCCAGCTGGCTACCGGCGGCAAAGAGCCCCGCGTTGCGTGGGAAAACGACAAGCCGACCGTCGTCGCCCTGCGTGAAATCGCCGAAGGCATCGTCACGCCAGAGTTCATCGCCGCCGAAGAGATCGTCACCGAGGATCCGGTATTCGCCGCGTTCGAGGACGAGAACAACGAGGCCGTCTAATTGATGCCCAGTCGACACCGTGCGGCGCAAGGCCCTTTTCTACTGCAAGAGGTGAAACCATGCCGGGTATAGAAGCCCTCGCCGAACGGCTGTCGACCTATCTGGGCCCCGAACAGGTCAATCTGGTTCGCCGGGCCTACTTCTACGCCGAGCAGGCCCACGATGGCCAGCGCCGCCGCAGCGGCGAGCCCTACGTGACCCATCCGCTGGCAGTGGCCAGCATCCTTGCCGACATGCACATGGACCATCAGAGCCTGATGGCGGCCATGCTGCACGATGTGATCGAAGACACCGGCATCGCCAAGGAAGCCTTGAGCCAGCAATTCGGCGAGACCGTCGCCGAGCTGGTCGACGGGGTCAGCAAGCTGACCCAGATGAACTTCGAGACCAAGGCCGAGGCGCAGGCCGAGAACTTCCAGAAGATGGCCATGGCCATGGCCCGCGATATCCGCGTGATCCTGGTCAAGCTGGCCGACCGCCTGCACAACATGCGCACCCTGGAAGTGCTCTCCGGCGAAAAACGCCGGCGCATCGCCAAGGAAACCCTCGAGATCTACGCCCCCATCGCCAATCGTCTGGGCATGCACACCGTGCGCGTGGAGTTCGAGGACCTCGGCTTCAAGGCCATGCACCCGATGCGTTCGTCGCTGATCCACCGGGCAGTGAAGGCCGCGCGCGGCAACCGCAAGGAGATCGTCGCCAAGATCGAGACCTCGCTGGCCAACTGCCTGGCCGCCGACGGCATCGAAGGCGAGGTCAGTGGCCGACAGAAACACCTCTATGGCATCTACAAGAAGATGCGCGGCAAGCGCCGCGCCTTCACCGAGATCATGGACGTGTACGCCTTCCGCATCATCGTCGACAAGGTCGACACCTGCTACCGCGTGCTCGGTGCCGTGCACAACCTGTACAAGCCGCTGCCGGGCCGCTTCAAGGACTACATCGCGATCCCCAAGGCCAACGGCTACCAGTCGTTGCACACCACGCTGTTCGGCATGCACGGCGTGCCCATCGAAATCCAGATCCGCACCCGCGAAATGGAAGAGATGGCCAACAACGGCATCGCCGCGCACTGGCTGTACAAGTCCAACGAGGAAGAGCAGCCAAAAGGCAGTCATGCCCGCGCCCGCCAATGGGTCAAGGGCATCCTCGAGCTGCAGCAGCGCGCCGGCAACTCGCTGGAATTCATCGAGAGCGTGAAGATCGACCTGTTCCCGGACGAGGTCTACGTCTTCACCCCGAAAGGCCGGATCATGGAGCTGCCCAAGGGCTCCACCGCCGTCGACTTCGCCTACGCGGTACACACCGACGTCGGCAACAGCTGCATCGCCTGCCGCATCAACCGCCGCCTGGCACCGCTGTCCGAGCCACTGCAGAGCGGCTCCACCGTCGAGATCGTCAGCGCACCGGGGGCCCGGCCGAACCCGGCCTGGCTCAACTTCGTGGTCACCGGCAAGGCGCGCACGCATATCCGCCACGCCCTCAAGCAGCAGCGCCGCTCCGAGTCCATCAGCCTTGGCGAGCGCTTGCTGAACAAAGTGCTGACCGGCTTCGACAGCAGCCTTGAGAAGATCCCGCAGGAGCGCGTCCAGGCGATCCTCACCGAGTACCGCCTGGAGCTGGTCGAAGACCTGCTCGAAGACATCGGCCTGGGCAACCGCATGGCCTACGTGGTCGCCCGCCGCCTGCTGTCCGCCGAAGGCGAACAGCTGCCGGCCCCGGAAGGCCCGCTGGCGATCCGCGGCACCGAGGGCCTGGTGCTCAGCTACGCCAAGTGCTGCACGCCGATCCCGGGCGACCCGATCGTCGGCCACCTGTCGGCCGGCAAGGGCATGGTCGTGCACCTGGAAGACTGCCGCAACATCAGTGAAGTCCGACATAACCCGGAGAAGTGCCTGCAGCTCTCCTGGGCCAAGGACATCACCGGCGAGTTCAACGTCGAGCTGCGCGTCGAGCTGGAGCACCAGCGCGGCCTGATCGCCCTACTGGCCAGCAGCGTCAACGCCGCCGACGGCAACATCGAGAAAATCAGCATGGACGAACGCGACGGCCGTATCAGCGTGGTCCAACTGGTGGTCAGCGTGCACGACCGCGTGCACCTGGCCCGTGTGATCAAGAAGCTGCGCACCTTGACCGGCGTGGTCCGCATCACCCGGATGCGTGCGTAGTCCGCCAACCGCAAGGAGTCATCATGAGCAAGACCGTCATCACCAGCGACAAGGCACCAGCCGCCATCGGCACTTACTCGCAAGCGATCAAGGCCGGCAACACCGTGTACATGTCGGGGCAGATCCCGCTCGACCCGAAAACCATGGAACTGGTCGAGGGCTTCGAAGCCCAGACCGTCCAGGTGTTCGAGAACCTGAAGTCGGTGGCCGAAGCCGCTGGCGGTTCGTTCAAGGACATCGTCAAGCTGAACATCTTCCTCACCGACCTGAGCCACTTCGCCAAGGTCAACGAGATCATGGGCCGCTACTTCGAGCAGCCCTACCCGGCCCGCGCCGCCATCGGCGTGGCTGCCCTGCCCAAGGGCGCCCAGGTCGAGATGGACGCCATCCTGGTTCTCGAGTAATACCCCGGTGACGGGTCAAGGCCCGTCACCCCCCTCCTGCCTCAAGGTTTTCACCATGCGCCACGCATTGCCTCTCACGCTGGCAGCCCTGCTCCTGGGCGGCTGCGCCAGCCACAAGCCTGAAGATTTCAACGGCACCTGGATCAACCAGGCCGCCATCGACGCCGCCAGCAAAGGCACCAGCCTGCGCCAGGCCCTGGACGCGAAGGGTCCGGTGTTCGAGTGGAAGATCGACGTCAAGAACCAGCAGGCCAGCTTCAGCAATGGCTTCGAGGCCGCCGACGGGCGCCTGAGCGCCAACGAGAAGGACTGGCAGGTCAACTTCGAAGGCGACCTGACCGAACAACTCAAGCTCAATGGCGACGAACTGGTGACTATCGACCCCTCCGGCCATCAGCAGACGTTCGTGCGCAGCAAGGCGCCAGAAGGCGCTGCGCTGGGCGGCAGTTTCGAGAAGGCGCTGTACCAGCAATACCTGGGCGGTGACTGGAAGATCGTCGAGGGCCAGGGCAAGGGCGGGTTAGTACGCTTCAGCGATACCGGCAATGTCACCGGCCTGCCCGGCCCGGACCGCTTTGCCCTGTGCCTGGCGGGTGACTGCGCGACCATGGGCGATGGCAACGACAGCCTGTGGCTGGAGCGCAACCAGCGTGGCGCGCCGTGGATCTTCAAGCGCGACGGCGACACCCTGGAGATCTTCCAGGCGGTGAACCGCGCCCAGCCGGACGAAATGCCGCAACTGACTGCCGGCGCCCGGCAGTGGGTGCTGGAAAAGGATTAGCCATCATCGCGGCGGCCCGACTGGCCCCGCGATAGAGCCAGATCTCTCAACCACGCCCTTGCAGAATGGCCGCATAGCCTTCTTTATAGCTCGGATACTGCGGCGCCCAGCCCAGTGCCCGAGCCCGCGCATTGCTGCAGCGCTTGCTGCCGGTACGCCGCACCCGCTGCTCGTCCGACCACTCGGTGACCCCCAGGTACTCGCGCAGCCAGCCCACCACCTCGGCCAGCGGCGCCGGATCGTCATCGACACCGATGTAGCAATCGTCCAACGCCACACCCCGGGCATCGGCCTGCAGCAGGTGCGCCAGCAAACCAGCGGCATCCTCGGCGTGAATGCGGTTGCCGTACAACGGCGGCTCCTCGGCCACTCGGTAGCCTCGACGTACCTGGCTCAGCAGCCACTCACGTCCAGGCCCATAGATCCCGGTCAAGCGCACGATGCTCGCGGGAATGCCACTGCCCAACGCCAGGCGCTCCGCTTCGAGCATCACCTTGCCCGAATACCCCTCGGGTGCGGTGGCTGCGCTCTCGTCGATCCACTCACCATCCTGTTGTGCATAGACACTGCTGCTGGAGACGAACAGCAGGCGACGCGGCCGCTGACCCTTGGTTTTCAACCAATCGAGCACATGGCGCAAACCATCGACATAGGCGGCCTGGTAGCCCGCTTCGTCATGCTGGCTGGCCGCCACGCAGTACACCAGGTAGTCCGGCGCGCGTGCGGGCCACGCTTCCGGCAGGCGCGGGTTCGACAGGTCAGCGGCAACGGGCCGCACCCCTTCGGGCAGGTCCCGCACCGACCGGCGCAGGCCATCGACCTGCCACCCATGGGCGAGCAACTGTCGGGCCAGACGGCCTCCCACATCGCCGCAGCCGACGATCAACGCTCTCAGGTCCGACATCATGAAACTCCAAATCCAAAGGTTCACGCTAACCGGATTTAGCGATCGGCGGCTAGACAAAGGTTAAAAAAAGCGCTCTCCATTCTTTTGTTAACAAGAATTACTTGCAATAATGGCGGCCCTGTCTGTTCTCGGCCTGCTTCGAGGCCTTGAAGAACTCAACCCATTTCTCTTCATCAGGTCCGGCCAGCATGACACGTACTCAATCTTCCGCTTCGCCAACCCCGTCGCGCGCCTGGCGCGCCATTGCCGCGCTGATGTTCAGCCTGGTACTGGCCCCCGTGGCCATGGCCGATGAGCCCGCCGCCACTGCCGCCGCACCGGCAGCCGCCAGCGCCACGGCCGCGCCTGCCGCCGAAGGCCAGGCACCGGTAGCTGCGCCAACCGACGCGCCTGCCGACACCAACGCCCCAGTGGATGGCCAGGCACCGGCAGACGAGAACGTGCAGGCGATGGTCGAAGACACCTCGCTGGGCATGGCCCACGACCTGTCCCCATGGGGCATGTACAAGAACGCCGACGTGGTGGTGAAGGCCGTGATGATCGGCCTGGCCATCGCCTCGATCATCACCTGGACCATCTGGATCGCCAAAGGCTTCGAGCTGATGGGCGCCAAGCGCCGCCTGCGTGGCGAGATCGCTGCCCTGAAACGCTCGGTGAGCCTGAAAGAGGCCAGCGAGGTGTCTAACAAGGAAGGCACCCTGGCCCACACCCTGGTGCATGACGCCCTCGAAGAGATGCGCCTGTCGGCCAACGCTCGCGAGAAGGAAGGCATCAAGGAACGCGTCAGCTTCCGCCTGGAGCGCCTGGTGGCCGCCAGCGGTCGCACCATGAGCAGCGGCACCGGCGTGCTGGCCACCATCGGCTCCACCGCCCCGTTCGTCGGTCTGTTCGGTACCGTGTGGGGCATCATGAACAGCTTCATCGGCATCGCCAAGACCCAGACCACCAACCTCGCCGTGGTCGCCCCTGGCATCGCCGAGGCCTTGCTGGCCACCGCCCTGGGCCTGGTTGCCGCAATTCCGGCCGTGGTCATCTACAACGTCTTCGCCCGCTCTATCGCCGGCTACAAGGCACAGGTGTCCGATGCCTCCGCCCAGGTACTGCTGCTGGTCAGCCGTGATCTGGACCACCAGGGTGGCGAACGCGTCGCCCCGCACATGGTGAAAGTGGGGTAAACCATGGGCCTGCATCTCAACGAAGGTGGCGACGACCTCGCCGAGAACCACGAAATCAACGTCACGCCGTTCATCGACGTGATGCTGGTGCTGCTGATCATCTTCATGGTCGCGGCGCCCTTGGCCACGGTCGACATCAAGGTCGACCTGCCCGCCTCGACCGCCAAGCCGGCGCCGAGGCCCGAGAAGCCGGTGTTCGTCAGCGTCAAGGCCGACAAGAAGCTCTACCTCGGCGACGACGAGGTGGCCCAGCGCGACCAGCTTGGCGCCATGCTCGACGCCAAGACCAAGGGCGACAAGGAAACCACCATCTTCTTCCAGGCTGACAAGGGCGTCGACTACGGCGACCTGATGGAAGTGATGAACACCATGCGTGCCGCCGGTTACCTCAAGGTCGGCCTGGTCGGACTCGAGACGGCAGCCAAGAAATGACGAAAACGCGCTCAAACCTGGCGCGCTACGGTGGCAGCCTGGCGATCGTGCTGGGTGTGCACGCGGTCGCCGTGCTGCTGACGCTCAACTGGTCGGTGCCCCAGGCCCTCGAGTTGCCGCCGGCAGCGATGATGGTCGAGCTGGCCCCACTGCCAGAGCCCGCGCCACCGCCTCCGCCCAAGGCCGCCCCGAAACCGCCGACGCCGATCGAGGAACCACCGCTGCCCAAGCTGGCAGAGGCGCCGAAGCCGAAGATCGCCATCCCCAAGCCGCCCAAGCCCAAGGCCAAGCCACAGCCGCCCAAGCCTGAGAAAAAACTGGAGCCGCCAAAGGACGAACCGCCGGCCAAGGACGATGTGGCGGATACACCGCCCAGCAACACGCCACCGCAGAAGTCGGCGGCGCCGCAGCCAAGCATCGCGTCCAACAGCAATGCCCTGCCGAGCTGGCAGAGTGATCTGTTGCGCCACCTGGCCAAGTACAAGAAGTACCCCGAGGACGCTCGCCGCCGTGGGTTGCAGGGCATCAACCGCCTGCGCTTCGTGGTCGACGCCGAAGGCAAGGTAGTGTCGTACACGCTGGCCGGTGGTTCGGGTAGCGCGGCGCTGGACCGGGCCACGCTGGAGATGATCCGCCGTGCCGGCACGGTACCCAAGCCTCCGGCGGAGCTGCTGAACAATGGCACGATCGAAGTGGTTGCGCCGTTCGTCTACTCACTGGACCGACGCTGACGTTTTTGTTTCTGTCACAAAACGGCAAGTCTGATAACGTGCGTCTATCGATTGCAGCCGCTATGCTGGGGCCGCAACTTCATGGACGCACGTTATGACCCTCACCGAACTTCGCTACATCGTCACCCTCGCGCAAGAGCAGCACTTTGGCCACGCGGCCGAGCGTTGCCACGTCAGCCAACCGACCCTTTCGGTGGGCGTGAAGAAGCTCGAGGACGAACTCGGCGTGCTGATCTTCGAGCGCAGCAAGAGCGCGGTGCGCCTCACGCCGGTCGGGGAGAGCATCGTCGCCCAGGCGCAGAAGGTGCTGGAACAGGCCCAGGGCATCCGCGAACTGGCCCAAGCCGGCAAGAACCAGCTGACAGCACCGCTCAAGGTCGGGGCCATCTATACCGTCGGCCCCTATCTCTTCCCGCATCTGATCCCGCAACTGCACCGCGTGGCGCCGCAGATGCCGCTGTACATCGAAGAGAACTTCACCCATGTACTGCGCGAGAAGCTGCGCAATGGCGAACTGGACGCGGTGATCATCGCCCTGCCGTTCAACGAGGCCGACGTGCTGACCCTGCCGCTGTACGACGAACCGTTCTGCGCGCTGATGCCGGCCGACCACCCCTGGACCGCCAAGGACACCATCGACACCGCCATGCTCAACGACAAGAGCCTGCTGCTGTTGGGCGAGGGTCACTGTTTCCGCGATCAGGTGCTTGAAGCCTGTCCGACCCTGAACAAGGGCAGCGAAGCCTCCAAGCACACCACGGTCGAATCCAGCTCGCTGGAAACCATCCGCCACATGGTCGCTTCTGGCCTGGGCGTGTCGATCCTGCCGCTATCGGCAGTGCACAGCCATCATTACGCGCCGGGCGTCATCGAAGTTCGCCCGCTGACCGCGCCCGCGCCGTTCCGCACCGTGGCCATCGCCTGGCGCGCCAGCTTCCCGCGGCCGAAGGCCATCGAGATCCTCGCCGACTCGATCCGCCTCTGCTCGGTGGCCAAGCCAACCGTGGACCAACCGGCCTGAGCCCATGACCGAGCTGTCGAACGTCCCGGTCACCACGCTCAAGGGTGTTGGTGAAGCCATGGCAGAGAAACTCGCCAAGGTCGGTCTGGAGAACCTGCAGGATCTGCTGTTCCACCTGCCGTTGCGCTACCAGGACCGCACCCGCGTGGTACCTATCGGCCAACTGCGGCCGGGCCAGGACGCGGTGATCGAAGGCGTGGTCAGCGGAGCTGACGTGACCATGGGCAAGCGCCGCAGCCTGGTGGTGCGCCTAGGTGACGGCAGCGGCACGCTGAGCCTGCGCTTCTACCATTTCAGCAATGCGCAAAAGGAGGGCCTCAAGCGTGGCACACATCTGCGTTGCTATGGTGAAGCGCGTCCCGGCGCCTCGGGGCTGGAAATCTACCACCCGGAATACCGGGCGCTGAACGGTGATGAGGCACCACCGCCGGTCGAACAGACGCTGACGCCGATTTACCCGACCACCGAAGGCCTCACCCAGCAACGCCTGCGCCTGTTGTGCCAGCAGAGCCTTGGCATGCTCGGCCCGCGCAGCCTGCCCGACTGGCTGCCTGAGCAACTGGCCCGCGACTACAAGCTGGCGCCATTGAGCGATGCCATTCGCTACCTGCACAACCCGCCGGCCGATGCCGATCTGGACGAGCTTGCCGAGGGCCATCACTGGGCGCAGCACCGCCTGGCCTTCGAGGAACTGCTGACCCATCAGCTCTCCCAGCAGCGCCTGCGGGAAAGCCAGCGCAGCCTGCGTGCGCCGGTGCTGCCCAAGGCCACCCGCCTGCCGGCCCAGTACCTGGCC
This sequence comes from Pseudomonas sp. PONIH3, assembly GCF_002934345.1. NCBI lineage: Bacteria > Pseudomonadati > Pseudomonadota > Gammaproteobacteria > Pseudomonadales > Pseudomonadaceae > Pseudomonas > Pseudomonas sp. PONIH3. The sequence continues at coordinate 3,871,041 of NZ_CP026386.1, read as the reverse complement.
AACCTCGGCTTCAACCCGACCGGTGCCCAGCAGCGCGTCGGCAACGAAATCGCCTACGACCTCAGCCAACCCGAACCAATGATGCGCCTGGTACAGGGTGACGTGGGGGCCGGCAAGACCGTGGTCGCCGCGCTAGCGGCGCTGCAGGCCCTGGAGGCCGGATACCAGGTGGCGCTGATGGCCCCCACCGAGATTCTCGCCGAGCAGCATTTCATCACCTTCAAACGCTGGCTGGAGCCGTTGGGTATCGAAGTCGCCTGGCTGGCCGGCAAGCTGAAGGGCAAGGCCCGCGCCAGCGCCTTGGAACAGATCGCCAATGGCGCGCCGATGGTGGTCGGTACCCATGCGCTGTTCCAGGACGAGGTGCAATTCAAGCACCTGGCCCTGGCGATCATCGACGAACAACACCGCTTCGGCGTGCAGCAGCGCCTGGCCCTGCGCAAGAAAGGCGTCATGGGCCAGCTATGCCCGCACCAGTTGATCATGACCGCCACCCCGATCCCACGCACCCTGGCCATGAGCGCCTACGCCGACCTGGACACCTCGGTCCTCGACGAATTGCCGCCCGGTCGTACACCGGTGAATACCGTGCTGGTCGCCGACAGCCGTCGTTTCGAGGTGGTCGAGCGGGTTCGCGCCGCCTGTGCCGAAGGCCGCCAGGCCTACTGGGTGTGCACCCTGATCGAAGAATCCGAGGAGCTGACCTGCCAGGCCGCCGAAAGCACCTTCGAAGAGCTGGGCAGCGCCCTGGGCGAGCTGCGCGTTGGGCTGATCCACGGACGCATGAAGCCTGCGGAAAAAGCGGCGGTGATGGCTGAGTTCAAGGCCGGCGAGCTGCAACTGCTGGTCGCTACCACAGTGATCGAGGTCGGCGTCGACGTGCCCAATGCCAGCCTGATGATCATCGAGAACCCCGAGCGCCTGGGCCTGGCCCAACTGCACCAGTTGCGCGGCCGAGTCGGTAGGGGCAGCGCGGTGAGCCACTGCGTGCTGCTCTATCATCCACCGCTGTCGCAGATCGGTCGAGAGCGGCTGGGCATCATGCGGGAAACCAACGACGGATTCGTCATCGCTGAGAAGGACCTGGAGTTGCGCGGCCCCGGCGAGATGCTCGGGACTCGCCAGACCGGCCTCCTACAGTTCAAGGTCGCCGACCTGATGCGCGACGCCGACTTGTTGCCGGCCGTACGTGACGCTGCCCAGGCCCTGTTGGCGCACTGGCCGGGCCACGTCAGCCCGCTACTCGACCGCTGGTTGCGCCACGGCCAACAATATGGCCAGGTGTGACGCCCGTCCCATTATGGATCCAGCTTGGCGGCCAGGCTGGTTATACTTCGCGTTTACAGAAATGATTGGATACAGGCCATGACTGAAGTTGCCCTGGATACCGCAACCCTACACGCACCGTCTGTCATCCGGCTGTTGCTCGACAAGCTCGGCGTCAGCCTCCGCGAGGTGCCCGAGCACCCGGGGCTGCCGGCCAACTCGCGCGTACAGGCCGTGCTGCTCGATGACGAGATCGGTGCCTTGATGGTGCTGTTCCCGCAAAGCCAGTTGCTGGACCTCAAGCGCCTCGAGGAACTGACCGGACGCAAGCTCAAGGCCGTGCCGCTGGAGCGCTTGAAGCAGATGCTCGACAAGCATCACCTCAAGACCCTGCCCGCCATTCCCGCGCTGACCAGCTCGCCGTGCCAGTACGAAAAGAGCCTGCTCGACAACGAAACCCTGCTGATCCAGTCCGGTGAAGCCGGGCTGCTCCTGGAAATCGGCCGGACGGCTTTCAAGAAGATGCTGGTCAAGGCCAGTGCCAGCACCTTCGGCCAGCCGATCAGCGATATTCGCCTCAGTTTCGATCAGTTGGACGGTCCTCCCAAGGAAGTCATTCGCGCAGTCCAGGCCTTCACCGCCCGGCGCATCCAGCAGCGCCTGGAGCAGACCATCGAGATTCCGCCGCTGGCCGACACCGCGCAGAAGATCATCAAGCTGCGTGTCGACCCCAATGCCAGCATCGATGACATCACCGGCGTGGTCGAAACCGACCCGGCCTTGGCTGCGCAAGTCGTCAGCTGGGCGGCATCGCCCTACTACGCCTCACCCGGCAAGATCCGCTCGGTGGAAGACGCCATCGTGCGGGTACTGGGCTTCGACCTGGTGATCAACCTGGCCTTGGGCCTGGCCCTGGGCAAGACCCTGAGCCTGCCCAAGGACCACCCGCAACAGGCCACGCCGTACTGGCAGCAGTCGATCTATACCGCTGCCGTGATCGAGGGCCTGACCCGTGCCATGCCGCGCGCCGAACGCCCGGAAGCAGGCCTGACCTACCTGGCCGGGCTGCTGCACAACTTCGGCTACCTGCTGCTGGCCCACGTCTTCCCTCCGCATTTCTCGCTGATCTGCCGTCATCTGGAGGTCAACCCGCACCTGTGCCACAGCTATGTGGAGCAGCACTTGCTGGGGATCAGCCGTGAACAGATCGGTGCCTGGCTGATGAAGCTGTGGGACATGCCCGATGAACTGTCCACAGCCCTGCGCTTCCAGCATGATCCGGCGTACGACGGCGATTATGCGGCGTTCCCCAACCTGGTGTGCTTGGCGACGCGCCTGCTGCGCGCCCGGGGGATCGGCTCGGGGCCAAAAGACGAGATCCCGGATGCCCTGCTCGAGCGCCTGGGGCTGACCCGGGACAAGGCCGAAGAGGTGGTGAACAAGGTGCTGGAGGCCGAGGCATTGCTACGCGAGCTGGCGTCGCAGTTCCACGCGCCGCATTCGCATTAAGGCCGCCCCGTAGGAGCGGCTTCAGCCGCGATCAACCGCGAAGCGGGTGCCAGAAACCGCGGTGCCTGCATCGCGGCTAAAGCCGCTACTACGCTTTCTTCTTCGGTTTCAGGTACTTCATCAAGCCCTGAAACCAGATCACCAGCGCCGGATTGCCCTTGATCTGGATGTTCTTCTCCTGAATCCCCTGCATGAAAGCCAGCTGCTTGTTACCGGCTTGCAGCGTGGCAAAGCCGTACGCGGCATCCTTGAAGGCAATGGCGAACGCCGGCTGCGGGTGCAGGCCGCCCTTGCTGCTGATGCGCAGGTCCTTGACGATGAAGTGCCGGGCAACCTTGCCGTCGAGCGTCTGCATCTGGAAGACCAGGTCCTTGTCCTGCAGCTGCTGCTGGAACGCCGGGTTGTTGCGGCTGGCCTTGGCCATCAGCAAGCCCATGGCCCAGAGAAGAAAACGAAACTTCATCAACGCGCCTCGAGTGAAAAATGACTGAGTCGCGCAGTTTATCCGTTTATCGCCCTGTTTATGCAAGTTCGCCGCATTTGCTTACCAGAAACACAACGGGCGCCTTAAGGCGCCCGTCTCGATGGCTTGTCGATCACTTTTTCTTGGCAGGCTTGGCCGGTGCGTTGACGCTGTCACGCAGGCCCTTGCCCGGTTTGAAGGCGACAGTGTTGCTGGCCTTGATCTTAACCGGCTCGCCGGTCTGCGGGTTCTTGCCGGTGCGAGCGCCGCGGTGGCGTTTTTCGAAGGTGCCGAAGCCGACCAGGGTGACGGTGTCCTTGTCGAGTGCGCCGGTGATGCTGTCGAGAATCGCGTTCAGGACAATATTGGCCTTTTCCTTGGTCAGGTCGGCCTTTTCGGCGATGACGGCGGCGAGTTCTGGTTTACGCATAGTGAAGCCTCTTTGACGGGATTTCTTGTTGTTATGCCGTGCTGCCGAAGGAAGCAGCGTTCAAGGCACCGCAGGCTCTAGGCTGCGGTAGACGCCAGTGAGGATGGCACGCCGACCGGGGCCGCGCCAGTATCTGGGCGGCCATTGTCGTGGCAAGAACAGGATAATTACGACAGAACGCCCGCCATTTACGCCATCAAGGGTGGCAACTGGCGATTCAACGCCAGTTTCTCCATGACCGCGCCGCCGGTCAGGGCGTAGCCCAGCAGTTGGCCATCGGAGCCATGGCAGAGCACTTTCAGGTCGCCACCGCTGCCTTCCACCACCCAAGTGCCCTCGTAGCCTGCCGGCACCGGGGACACCACCAGCGGGCAGGCCGGCGTCTTCACGGTGACCGGCATCGGGCCATAGGCCACTGCGGTCGGGTTGCCGGCCAAGGTCTGGGCCAGGGCGCGGGCGCAGGTCATCAAGGGCATGACGTAAAGCAGGTTGATACCATCGACCTCGGCGCAGTCGCCCAGGGCGAAGATGTTGGCGTGAGAGGTGCGCAGCTGGCGATCCACCACCACCCCGCGGTTGACCTGCAGGCCCGCTGCCGCCGCCAGGTCGGTGCGCGGCCGCAGGCCGATCGCAGACACCACCAGGTCGCAAGGGATGACGCTGCCGTCGGACAAGTGCGCCTCCACAGCCTCCCCAAAACGTTGCAGGCGGGTCAGCACCGGGCCGAGATGGAAACGCACGCCCAACCCTTCAAGGCCTGCCTGCACGGCAGCGGCCGCCGCCGGGTGCAGCAAGGTCGGCATTAGCTGTTCGCACGGCGCCACGACCTCGCACTGCAGGCCGCCCAAGGTGAGGTCGTTGGCGAATTCGCAGCCGATCAGGCCGGCGCCGAGGATCAGCACCCGTTGCTTGCCTGCGGCGGCGACACGAAATCGTGCGTAGTCCTCAAGGTCGTTGATCGGGAAGACCAGCTCGCCCGCATCGCCTTCCACGGGCACCTGCACAGTCTGCGCACCCCAGGCCAGTACCAGGTCGCGGTATTCCACCGCTTCCTCGCCGATCCACAGGCGCTTGTGGCCGGGGTCGATACCGCTGATGCGGGTATGGGTGCGGATCTCGGCCTTGAGCTGCTCGGCCATGGCGCCCGGTTCGGCCATGCACAGGCCGTCGGCGTCCTTCTGCTTGGCAAAGCCGGTGGACAGCATCGGCTTGGAGTAGGAGCGACCGTCGTCGGCGGTGATCAGCAGCAGCGGCGTGTCGCCGTCCAGCTTGCGAAACTCTCGCGCCAGGTTGTAACCGGCAAGGCCGGTACCAATGATCACCACGGGGGACGTCATGTCGTGCGTTCCTTGTTCAAGCCAGGGTTGCGATCAGCCAATGGCGATCATTTCGAAGTCACTCTTGCCTACGCCACAATCAGGGCACAGCCAGTCTTCCGGCACGTCTTCCCAGCGGGTGCCGGGGGCGATGCCGTCGTCCGGCCAACCATCGGCTTCGTCGTAGATCAAGCCACAGACAATACATTGCCACTTCTTCATCGGATGCTGTTCCTCGGTCAGGCTCATTGGTGCGTTGCAACTGGTGGCCGGGTCGTGGGGCACGCCCGCGCCTGCAAGTGACCACCGTGCAATCTCTGGTCGGCTTTTGTACTGGGCCTGCTGGCAGTATGCAAGCCAGGACGGCAATCATGCTAAGCTCGCCGCCTCTCTGGCCTGTATCAAGCATACCGACGTGCCGTACGAAACCCCGCAAGCAGCCGCTGTCGCGTGGCTGGCGTATCCGCAACTGGCGCCCCTGCCCGACCAGCCGACCCTGGACTGGTTGTTCGACGAAGGCTCCCTGACCCGTCGCCTGACCGGTCTTTCCCATGACCACTTCAGCGTCACCCCTTTGTTCGAGGGCTGGCAGCCACTGCGTGACGATGAATGCGCCGCGTTGGGCCTGCGGCCTGGCGCGCAGGGCTGGGTGCGCGAGGTCTACCTGCGCGGCCATGGCCAGCCGTGGGTATTCGCCCGCAGCGTCGCCAGCCGCACAGCGCTGGAGCGCGGGGGGCTCGACCTGGAGACCCTGGGCAGCCGCTCGCTGGGCGAGCTACTGTTCTGCGACCAGGCGTTCGTCCGCCACCCTATCGAAGTGTGCAGTTATCCACAGGACTGGCTGCCCGTAGAGGTCACCAGCTCCGGGCTGTGGGGAAGGCGCTCGCGCTTCGAACGCGCCGGCCTCGACCTGCTGGTGGCCGAGGTGTTCCTGCCCGCCCTGTGGCACGCGGCCACGGAGGAAAACCGCTGATGTACATGCAACTGCTCAAGTCTCTCAACCGCCTGCACCCGCGCGCCTGGGACTTTGTCCAGCTGAGCCGCATGGACCGCCCCATCGGCATCTACCTGCTGCTGTGGCCGACGCTGTCGGCGGTGTGGATTGCCGGCAACGGCTCGCCGACCCTGGCCAACGTTCTGATCTTCGGCCTCGGCGTGGTGCTGATGCGTGCCGCCGGCTGCTGCATCAACGATTTCGCCGACCGCAAGGTGGACGGCCACGTCAAGCGCACCGCCGACCGGCCACTGGCCAGCGGCCGGGTGAAGCCCCGCGAAGCGCTGGTGCTGTTCGCCCTGCTGGTGGGAGTGAGCTTCCTGCTGGTGCTGTGCACCAACGCCACCACGGTTTGGCTGTCGTTCGGCGCGGTCGCCCTGGCCTTCTGCTACCCGTTCATGAAGCGCTACACCTACTACCCGCAGGTGGTGCTGGGCGCGGCGTATTCCTGGGGTATCCCGATGGCTTTCACCGCCGCGGGTGGCGAGCTGCCGGCCAGCGCCTGGCTGCTGTACATCGCCAACCTGCTGTGGACGGTGGGGTATGACACCTACTACGCCATGGTCGACCGTGACGACGACCTGAAGATCGGCGTGAAATCCACCGCCATCCTCTTCGGCGAGGCCGACCGGGTGATCATCCTGAGCCTGCAGCTGCTGTCGCTGGGCTGCCTGCTCCTGGCGGGCAACCGCTTCGAGCTGGGCGGCTGGTTCCACCTGGGGCTGCTGGCGGCGGCGATATGCTTCGCCTGGGAGTTCTGGTCGACGCGCAAGCTGGACCGCGAGTCGTGCTTCAAGGCGTTCCTGCACAACCACTGGGCGGGGTTGTTGATCTTCATTGGTGTGGTGCTGGACTACGCGCTGCGCTGACATTGCGCAGGCCAATGGTGGGAGCGGCGGTGCGGCGCTCCCACGCCAGGTGCATCAAGGCTTGGCGACGTGCCAGACATCCTTCATGCCATCACCGGTGGTATCCCCGGCCTTCTTGTCCTTGACGAAGGTGTACAGCGGCTTGCCGTCATAGGCCCACTGCATCGAGCCATCGTCGCGGGTGACGTGAGTCCACTTGTCCTTCGGCGCCTCGTCGTCCTTCTTCACCATCAACGGCGGCCAGTTCTTGGCGCACTCGCCATTGCACATGGACTTGCCACCAGCGTCCTTGTCAAAGGTGTACAGCGTCATGCCATCGTGGTCGACCCACATGCCATCCTTCTCCATGGCGTGATGAGCCGACGCCACCCCCGGCACTGCCAGCGCAGCGCAAAGGGCCATCCAGCTCAGCGTATGTCGTGTCATTGGAATCACCATTGTTCAGGGGTGGATTGAATGTTCGCGGCCACTTTTAGCCTAGTCCAGTCACGCAATGTCGCCAGAACCGCCCACGCCCTGTCACACAGCTGCAATAATTCCGTTATCTAATGCGGGCCAAGACATCGTTCCTGGGAGAGGTAATTGAGCATGGTTGGCAGAAACATTCTGATCGTCGACGACGAAGCGCCTATCCGCGAGATGATCGCCGTTGCATTGGAAATGGCCGGCTATGACTGCCTCGAGGCCGAGAACTCGCAACAGGCCCACGCCATCATCGTCGACCGCAAGCCGGACCTGATCCTGCTCGACTGGATGCTGCCGGGCACCTCCGGCATCGAACTGGCCCGCCGCCTCAAGCGCGACGAGCTGACCGGCGACATCCCGATCATCATGCTCACCGCCAAGGGTGAAGAGGACAACAAGATCCAGGGCCTGGAAGTCGGCGCCGACGACTACATCACCAAGCCGTTCTCGCCCCGTGAACTGGTGGCGCGCCTCAAGGCCGTGCTGCGCCGCACCGGCCCAAGCGACAGCGAAGCGCCGATCGAAGTCGGCGGCCTGCTGCTAGACCCGATCAGCCACCGCGTGACCATCGACGGCAAGCCGGCCGAGATGGGCCCCACCGAGTACCGCCTGCTGCAGTTCTTCATGACTCACCAGGAGCGCGCCTACACCCGCGGCCAGTTGCTCGACCAGGTCTGGGGCGGCAACGTCTATGTCGAGGAGCGCACCGTCGACGTGCACATCCGCCGCCTGCGCAAGGCACTGGGTGAAGCCTACGAAAATCTGGTACAAACCGTCCGCGGCACTGGCTATCGCTTCTCGACCAAAAGCTGATCGAAGCCCAAGCGCCCGCTGTACAAGGACTGTCAATTGAACCAGAACTGGCACGCGACCCTGATTCGCCACATGCTCCTGCTGATCACCGTCTGCCTGATCGGCGGGCTGGTCAGCGGGTACTATGGCTGGAGCCTGGCCATCGGCCTGGCCTTCTACCTGGGCTGGACACTGAAGCAGTTGCTGCGCCTGCACGACTGGCTGCGCAATCATCAACCCGATGAGGCGCCACCCGATGGCTACGGCCTGTGGGGCGAAGTGTTCGACAGCATCTATCACCTGCAGCGCCGCGACCAGCGCGTGCGTGGCCGCCTGCAGGCAGTGATCGACCGGGTCCAGGAGTCCACCGCCGCGCTGCGCGATGCGGTGATCATGCTCGACAGCGACGGCAACCTGGAGTGGTGGAACCGCGCCGCCGAGACCCTGCTGGGCTTCAAGACCCCGCAGGACGGCGGCCAGCCGGTGACCAACCTGGTGCGCCACCCGCGCTTCAAGGAGTACTTCGAGTCGGAGAACTACGCCGAACCGCTGGAGATCCCGTCGCCGATCAACGACCGCCTGCGCGTGCAACTGCACCTTACCCGCTACGGCAACAACGAACATCTGATGCTGGTGCGCGACGTGACCCGCATCCACCAGCTGGAACAGATGCGCAAGGACTTCGTCGCCAACGTCTCCCACGAACTGCGCACGCCGCTGACGGTGATCACCGGCTACCTGGAGACGCTGCTGGACAACGTCGAGGACGTGAACCCGCGCTGGAGCCGTGCCTTGCAGCAGATGAGCGCGCAAGGCTCACGCATGCAGACGCTGCTCAACGACCTGTTGCTGTTGGCCAAGCTCGAAGCCACCGATTATCCCTCGGACAACCAGCCGGTGCTGGTCGACACCCTGCTCACCGCCATCAAGAACGACGCCCAGGCCCTGTCCGGCCCGCGCAACCAGCGGATCAGCCTGGAAGCAACGCCTGGCATACGCCTCAAGGGCAGCGAGTCGGAGCTGCGCAGCGCGTTCTCTAACCTGGTGTTCAACGCGGTCAAGTACACCCAGGATGAGGGCACCATTCGCATTCGCTGGTGGGCCGACGACCAGGGCGCGCACCTCAGCGTGCAGGACTCGGGGGTCGGTATCGAGGCCAAGCACCTGCCACGCCTGACCGAACGCTTCTACCGCGTCGACTCCAGCCGCGCCTCCAACACCGGCGGCACCGGGCTGGGCCTGGCGATCGTCAAGCACGTGCTGATGCGCCATCGCGCACGCCTGGAAATCAGCAGCGTGCCGGGGCATGGCAGTACCTTTACCTGCCACTTTGCGCCGGCGCAGTTGGTCACAAATCGAGGATGACCCCGCGCGGGGCAAGCCCGCTCCCACGCTTGCCTCTGCTGGCATGGGAGCGGGCTTGCCCCGCGATGCGGTCAGCGTCCCCTTTGCTTTTGCGGCGCCAGCCGCTACATTGGATCCCCCGTGCCAGCCATCGCTGGCACTTTTTTTCTCCCTTTCAAAGACGGACCCCGTAAAAACCCCATCATGGACCCTTCCCCTGGTATCAGCCTCACCTCGTTGTTCGCCGATTTCGGCATGATCCTTTTCGCCTTGTTCCTGGTGCTGCTCAACGGCTTCTTCGTGGCCGCCGAGTTCGCCATGGTCAAGCTGCGCTCCACCCGCGTCGAGTCCATCGCCGAGCTGCATGGCTGGCGTGGCAGCATCCTGCGCAAGGTGCACAACCAGCTCGACGCCTATCTCTCGGCGTGCCAACTGGGCATCACCCTCGCCTCCCTGGGCCTGGGCTGGGTCGGCGAGCCAGCGTTCGCCCACCTGCTCGAGCCGTTGCTAGCCTATGTCGGCGTGGACAGCCCGGAGCTGGTCAAGGCGATCTCGTTCTTCGTCGCCTTCTTCGTGATCTCCTACCTGCACATCGTTGTCGGCGAGCTGGCACCCAAGTCCTGGGCGATCCGTAAGCCAGAGCTGCTGTCGCTGTGGACCGCCGTGCCGCTGTACCTGTTCTACTGGGCGATGTATCCGGCGATCTACCTGCTCAACGCTAGCGCCAACACTATCCTGCGCATCGCCGGTCAAGGCGAGCCCGGGCCGCACCACGAGCATCACTACAGCCGCGAGGAGCTCAAGCTGATCCTGCACTCCAGCCGTGGCCAGGACCCAAGCGACCAGGGTATGCGCGTGCTGGCCTCGGCCGTGGAGATGGGCGAGCTGGAGGTGGTCGACTGGGCCAACTCCCGCGAGGACATGGTCAGCATCGATGCCCATGCGCCGCTGAAGGAAATCCTCGCCCTGCTGCGCCGTCACAAGTTCAGCCGCTACCCGGTGTATGACGCCGAGCGCGAAGAATTCACCGGCCTGCTGCACATCAAGGACCTGCTGCTGGAGCTCGCAGAGCTCGACCACTTGCCGCAAACCATCGACCTTGCAGACCTCGCCCGCCCGCTGGAGCGGGTGTCCCGGCACATGCCACTGGCCCAGTTGCTGGAGCAGTTCCGCAAGGGCGGCGCGCACTTCGTGCTGGTCGAGGAAGCCGACGGCAAGGTGATCGGCTACCTGACCATGGAAGACGTGCTGGAAGTGCTGGTGGGCGATATCCAGGACGAGCACCGCAAGACCGAGCGCGGCATCCTCGCCTACCAGCCGGGCAAACTGCTGGTGCGCGGCGATACGCCGCTGTTCAAGGTCGAGCGTTTGCTGGGTATCGACCTGGACCACATCGAGGCTGAAACCCTCGCCGGGCTGATCTACGAGACCCTCAAGCGCGTCCCTGAGGAAGAGGAAGTGCTGGAGGTCGAAGGCCTGCGCATCATCATCAAGAAGATGAAAGGGCCGAAGATCGTGCTGGCCAAGGTGCTCAAGCTCGATTGACCCGAGAGCCCGCGCCTACATCCGTGGGTGCGGGCTTGCTCCGCAATGCGTCATGGATTCCCTGCGGTAAAGTCCGGCAAACCACCGATTGGCCGGTCGAACTGATACGGGATCGACTCAAGCGCCAGCCCCACATTGCGCTGCACCACGAAATGCAGGTGCGGCCCGCTGCTGTTGCCGGTGTTGCCCGATTTGGCCAATGGCTGCCCCTGTGCAACCCGCTGCCCCTCGCCCACCACCACCGAACCGCGCATCAGGTGCAGGTAAACGCCCATGGTGCCGTCCGGGTGCAGGATCCTGACGAAATTGCCCGCCGGATTGTTGCCCCGCCCGCTCTGGTTGTTCTCGATCTTCACCACCACCCCACCGCGTGCCGCGATGATCGGCGTGCCTTCGGGCATGGCGATATCCATGGCGTAGCGGCCCTTGGGCCCGAAGTGGCTGAAACGGCCGTTGGGGCCCTGGCTCAGGCGGAACGGCCCGCCCTTCCAGGGGAACGGATAACGGTAGCCCTGCGGGCGCTGGCCCGGGTCGCCCATGGCGTAGCGGAACTTGGTGTCGTACTTGAGGCGAGCCCCTTGGCGAGCCTGTACCACGCTGAGGATCAGGTTCGAGCGTGGCGGCACCAGGCGCCGGACGATGCGCGGGGCGTTACCGCCCTGGGCATTGGCCAGGCGCTCCACACGCAGTTCAACTTCCATCGGCACGAACAGCTCGTTGCGCGCGACAAAACGCACGCCACCGGCGAAATCCTCGGTCTTCAGCCGCACCTGGCCGTCCAGGCGCTCGACCATGGGTTCGCGGAACACGAAAACCTTGGCGCCAACGCGGGGTCGGTCGGAATAGGAAACCACGCCATAGGTATCAGTGGTCTTGTAGATGGTCATGCCCAGGCTCGACGCCGAGGCCGTGAGCAAGGCACAGAACAGCAGCAGTCTGGAGGGCGGCATGATGGTGGCTTTTTGACAGTGGTGTTCTGTCGAAGCCTAGCAGCCGGATTTGAGAGGGATATGACAGTTGGTCGGGATGCTGGAGGTGTAACGTGGGAGGGGGCAAGCCCGCTCCCACTACATCCGCTGCGACGCGGTGCTCAAGTGGCCATCAGGCGCCAGGCGTGAAGTGCTTCTGCGCCGTGCCGCGGGCGATCAGTCGCGACAGGTAGTCGAGTTTCTGCGCATCCTGGTCGACGAACTTGAAGGTCAGCTGCAGCCAGTCGCTCTCAGGCTTGGGCTCCAGCGCCGCAATGGCGTGCAGGTAGCCGTTCAGACGCGCCGTTTCGGCGTTCTCACCTTGCTCCAGGTCCAGCACCGCGCCTTCGAGCACCTGTGGCAGGTTAGTGCCGCGGCGCACCACCAGCAGGGCTTCCTTAAGGCTCAAGGCCTTGATCATGCACGGCTGGGTGCCACTGGACAGGCGCAGTTGGCCTTGGCCACGACCAGTCTGGGCCGCCGCAGCGGCAGTCTTCGGCGTGGGGGCGTTGATCAGAGGCTTGGCCGCCGCTGCCACTGGCGCAGCGGCGGGCGCGGTTACCTTGGCCGCGTCCGGACGACCACCGGTCAGGGCACTGAGCGAATCGTTGGCAAACGCCGAGTTGACCCGCGCCGGCGCGCTGGACATCAGGCTGTCGAGCTTGCCGATCTTGGTCAGCGACTTCTTCACCTTGGTCAGCAGCTGCTCGTTGGTGAACGGCTTGCCGACGAAGTCGGAAACGCCGGCCTGGATGGCCTGGATCACGTTTTCCTTGTCGCCACGGCTGGTCACCATGATGAACTGCATGGTCTTCATCTCTTCCTGCTGACGGCACCAGGTCAGCAGTTCGAGGCCGGACATCTCCGGCATTTCCCAGTCGCACAGGACCAGGTCGAAACGTTCCTTGCTCAGCATGGCCATGGCCTTGCGACCGTTGACCGCGTCCTCGATCACCATGCCGGGGAAGGCATTGCGCAGGCACTTCCTTACCAGGTCGCGGATGAACGGGGCATCATCCACGACCAGCACATTCACTTTACTCATCGATACTCCTCTTGATCCCGGCTAGCATACCGCCGACTGATGGCCATTTGCCAAACCACTGGTCACGCCGGGACTTCTCACACGGTTCGCGGGTGCCTGCTGGTGCTCGACCGCAAACGAAAACGCCCGGCGGTTGCCGGGCGTTCATGCTCGGGAGCAATCCTATTTATCGTCCGGTTCAGCCGGAACATTAGCGATTTCGCCCTCATCGAACGCTTCGCCCTGCACCTCGGCCTTCATGCGCTTGAGGCCCATGTGGCGCACGTCGGTACCACGCACCAGGTAGATCACCAGCTCGGAGATGTTGCGTGCGTGATCGCCGATGCGCTCCAGCGAACGCAGGGCCCAGATCACGCTCAACACGCGGGAGATCGAGCGCGGATCTTCCATCATGTAGGTGACCAGCTCGCGCAGCGCCGTCTTGTACTCGCGGTCGATGGTCTTGTCGTACTGGGCCACCGACAGCGCCAGGTCGGCGTCGAAGCGGGCGAAGGCGTCCAGCGCGTCGCGGACCATGTTGCGCACCTGGTCGCCGATATGGCGCACCTCGACATAACCACGCGGCGACTCGCCTTCCTCGCACAGCTGGATGGCACGGCGGGCGATCTTGGTCGATTCGTCACCGATGCGCTCCAGGTCGATCACCGACTTGGAGATGCTGATGATCAGGCGCAGGTCGGAGGCCGCCGGTTGGCGACGGGCGAGGATGCGCACGCACTCCTCGTCGATGTTGCGCTCCATCTGGTTGATCTGTTCGTCGACCTCGCGCACTTGCTGGGCAAGGCCCGAGTCGGCCTCGATCAGCGCGGTGACGGCGTCGTTCACCTGTTTCTCCACCAGCCCGCCCATGGCCAGCAGGTGGCTGCGCACCTCCTCGAGCTCGGCGTTGAACTGCTGGGAGATGTGGTGGGTAAGGCTTTCTTTGTTGATCATCGTTTGGCTCCGCGAAGCAGCTGCAGGCTTCAAGTCGTTCGTGTCGTTCCCTGGCGTTCCTACCTTGCCGGTCTTAGCCGTAGCGACCGGTGATGTAGTCTTCGGTCTGCTTCTTCGCCGGGTTGGTGAACAGGGTGTCGGTATCACCGAATTCGACCAGTTTGCCCATGTACATGAAGGCGGTGTAGTCCGAAACACGGGCCGCCTGCTGCATGTTGTGGGTCACGATGACGATGGTGTACTTGGATTTCAGTTCGTAGATCAGCTCTTCGACCTTCAGCGTCGAGATCGGGTCCAGTGCCGAGCACGGCTCGTCGAGCAACAGCACTTCCGGCTCAACGGCAATGGTACGGGCGATCACCAGACGCTGCTGCTGGCCACCGGACAGGCCCAGCGCCGACTCGTGCAGGCGGTCCTTGACCTCATCCCACAGGGCCGCGCCCTTCAGCGCCCACTCGACGGCCTCGTCGAGCACGCGCTTCTTGTTGATGCCCTGGATACGCAGGCCGTAGACCACGTTCTCGTAGATGGTCTTGGGGAACGGGTTGGGCTTCTGGAACACCATGCCCACGCGGCGACGCAGCTCGGCCACGTCCTCGCCCTTGCGGTAGATGTTGTTGCCGTACAGGTTGATGGCGCCTTCGACACGGCAGCCGTCGACCAGGTCGTTCATGCGGTTGAAGGTGCGCAGCAGCGTGGACTTGCCGCAGCCGGACGGGCCGATGAAGGCGGTCACGCGCTGCTTGGGGATGTTCATGCTGACGTCGAACAGTGCTTGCTTGTCGCCGTAGAACAGGGACAGGCCGGGTACTTCGATGGCCACGGTCTCTTCAGCCAGGCGCAGGCTCTGCTTGTCGCGGCCCAGGGCCGACATGTCGATGCCGTGGGCGTGGGATTCATGCTGCATGGTCAACTCCATACGCTATCAATTCGTTTCAAAGGGCCGCCCGGCATCCGGGCGGCACGCTTGCAATCGGGATCAGTGGTCCAGGGCCTTGTACTTCTCGCGCAGGTGGTTACGGATCCACACCGCCGAGAGGTTGAGGGTGGCGATCACCAGCACCAGCAGCAGCGCGGTGGCGTACACCAGCGGCCGCGCGGCCTCGACGTTGGGGCTCTGGAAGCCGACGTCGTAGATGTGGAAGCCCAGGTGCATGATCTTCTGGTCCAGGTGCAGGTACGGGTAGTTGCCGTCAACCGGCAGCGATGGCGCCAGCTTCACCACACCCACCAGCATCAGCGGGGCCACTTCGCCGGCGGCGCGGGCCACGGCGAGGATCATGCCGGTCATCATGGCCGGGCTGGCCATCGGCAGGACGATCTTCCACAGCGTCTCGGCCTTGGTCGCGCCCAGCGCCAGCGAGCCTTCGCGTACAGTGCGCGGAATACGCGCCAGACCTTCCTCGGTGGCCACGATCACCACCGGCACGGCCAGCAGCGCCAGGGTCAGCGAAGCCCACAACAGGCCCGGCGTACCCAGCGTAGGTGCCGGCAGCGACTCGGGGAAGAACAGCCGGTCGATCGAGCCGCCCAGCACGTAGACGAAGAAGCCCAGGCCAAACACGCCGTAGACGATCGCCGGGACGCCGGCGAGGTTGTTCACGGCGATGCGGATCAGCCGGGTCACCGGGCCCTGCCTGGCGTATTCACGCAAGTAGACGGCAGCCAGTACGCCGAACGGGGTGACGATCACCGCCATGATCAGGGTCATCATCACGGTGCCGAAGATGGCCGGGAAGATACCGCCTTCGGTGTTGGCCTCACGCGGGTCGTCGCTGAGGAACTCCCACACCTTGGCGAAGTAGGCGCCCATCTTGGTAAAGCCCGACATGGCGTTCGGCTGAATGGCGTGGACCACCTTGCTCAGGTTGATCTCCACTTCGCGGCCGTTGCCGTCGCGTGCTACCAGGCTGTCGCGGGCGAACTCCTGATGCAGGCCGTTGAGGCGCTCTTCGATGGCCTTGTAGCGGTTGTTCAGCTCGGCGCGCTCGGCGTCCATGTCGGCCTGGGCGGCGGCGTCGAGCTTGCCGTCCAGTTCCAGCTTGCGGCTGTGCAGGCGCAGGCGCTCCAGGCCATGGTTGATGGCACCGATGTCCTTCTTCTCGAGCTTCACAAGCTGGTCGTTGAGTTGGCTGGCGCGCTTGAGGCGGGCCTGCAGCTCGTTCCAGGCTTCCGGCCCCTGAGCGACCACGCGGCCTTCTTCCTTGACGCTGACCAGATAGCCGTAGAAGTTGCCCCATTCGCGGCGCTCCAGGGCAATCAGGTCGGCAGGTTTCTGCTGGTCGACCAGCCACTCGCCGACCACCCAGGTGAAGTCGCTGCCGTTGAGGTCGCGGTTACCCACCTTGATCAGCTCGCGGGTCATGAACTCCGGGCCCTGGTCGGGCACCGGCAGGCCGGCACCCTTGAGGCGTTCGCGGGGCACTTCTTCCTTCTGCACCACTTCACCGATGACGATGTGGTCAGCCTGGCCGGGCACCTTGTAGGTGGCCTGGACCAGGTCGGCCGGCCAGAAGTGGCCCAGGCCGCGCACGGCGATCACGGCCAGCAGGCCGACGGTCATGATGACCGCCATGGCCACCGCGCCGCCACTGATCCAGACGCCGGGGGCGCCGCTCTTGAACCAGCCTTTGAGGGAATCCTTTTTCACGGATCTCTACCTTTCTATCAAAGCGACGAGTATTTCTTGCGCAGGCGCTGGCGAATCAGCTCGGCCAGGGTGTTCATCACGAAGGTGAACAACAGCAGCACGAGGGCGGCGAGGAACAGCACACGATAGTGGCTGCCGCCGACTTCCGATTCGGGCATTTCCACGGCCACGTTGGCGGCCAGGGTGCGCATGCCCTCGAACAGGTTCAGCTCCATCACCGGGGTGTTGCCGGTGGCCATCAGCACGATCATGGTCTCACCCACCGCACGGCCCATGCCGATCATCAGCGCCGAGAAGATGCCCGGGCTGGCGGTGAGGATGACCACGCGGGTCAGGGTCTGCCATGGCGTCGCGCCCAGCGCCAGCGAGCCCAGGGTCAGGCTGCGCGGCACGCTGAACACGGCGTCCTCGGCAATGGAGTAGATGTTCGGGATGACCGCGAAGCCCATGGCGATACCCACTACCAGGGCGTTGCGCTGGTCATAGGTGATCCCCAGATCGTTGGTGATCCACAGGCGCATGTCGCCCGCGAAGAACCAGCTCTCGAGGAACGGACTCATGTACAGGGCAAACCAGCCAATGACCAGGATCACCGGGATCAGGATCGCCGCTTCCCAGCCATCGGGGATGCGCAGGCGGATCGACTCCGGCAGGCGGCTCCAGCTGTAGCCGGCAAGCAGGATACCGATCGGCATGATCAGGAACAGGCTGAACACGCCCGGCAGGTGGCCTTCGAGGTACGGCGCGAGGAACAGGCCGGCGAAGAAGCCGAGGATCACCGTCGGCATCGCTTCCATCAACTCGATCACCGGCTTGACCTTGCGGCGCATGCCCGGAGCCATGAAGTAGGCGGTGTAGATGGCGGCGGCGATGGCCAGCGGGGCAGCCAGGATCATCGCGTAGAACGCGGCCTTGAGCGTACCGAAGGTCAGCGGCGACAGGCTCAGCTTGGGTTCGAAGTCGGTGTTCGAGGCGGTCGACTGCCAGACGTACTTGGGCTCGTCGTAGTTCTCGTACCAGACCTTGCCCCACAGCGCGCTGAACGAGACTTCCGGGTGCGGGTTCTTCAGGCTCAGCGGCAGCAGCTTGTTGCTTTGCTCGATGATGATGCGGTTGGCGCGCGGCGACAGGGCGAGGATGCCCGCGCCTTCGGCGACCGGCTCGACCAGCAGGGTGCGGTGCGCGGTGCTGTGGAACACGCCGAGCTTGCCTTCGCTGTCCAGGGCGATGAAGCCCTTGCGGCGCTCCTCGGCGTCGATCTGCACCACCGGGGCCTTGCCCAGCTGGAAGCTGCGGATCAACTTGAAGCGCGACTCGCCATCGGGGTCGCGGGCCATGAACCACTGGCTCAGGCCACCCTTGGAATCACCGAAGATCAGCGAGATGCCACCGACCAGCTGGGCGGTCGCGGTGATCTCGGCGTTGCCGTCCTCGAGCAGCTTGTAGCGGCCGTTGAGGCTCTTGTCGCGCAGGCTGAACACGTCGGCGGTGGCGCGACCGTTGACCACGTACAGCCACTGCTGGCGCGGGTCGATGAAGATGTTCTTCACCACCTCGGTCATCTGCGGCAGTTCGATACGGTTCTGCTCGACAGTGACCTCGTCGGTCATCATGTTCTCGGTGCGCGACAGTTCGATCACCTGCAGGTGCGCACCGGTGGAACCGGCCAGCAACAAGGTGTCGCCGTTGACGTTGACGCTCACATGCTCCAGCGCGCGGCCTTGGTCATCCAGGGTGAACAGGTCCTGACCATAGGGGAAGTCGATGCCCGCCTCGATGGTCTTCTTGTTGTCCGGATAGGTGATCTTGTAGGTGTGGTGGAACACCAGTGCCTGGCCGTTGGACAGGCCCACCACCACCAGCGGGCTGCCCGGCTGGTCGGTGCTGATCGAGCTGACCTGGGCGCCGGCCGGCAGCGGCAGGTCGACGCGCTTCAGTTCGTTGCCGGTCTTGGTGTCGAAGAACAGGGCCTGGCCCTTGTCGGATACACGCATGCCCACGAGGTTCTGTTCCTCGAGGGCGATCAGCAGCGGTTTACCGGCGTCCTGCTGCAGCCAGGTCGGCTCCAGCGCCTTCTTGCTGGTAAGCGTGGCGCCTTGGAACAACGGCAGCACCACATAGGCCAGGTAGAAGAAGATCAGCGTGATCGCCGCCAGCACGGCGAGCCCGCCCACCAGGACGTACCAGCGGGTCAGGCGATCCTTGAGGGCGCGCAGGCGGCGCTTGCGTTGCAACTCGGGCGTATTGAAGTCAATGCGCACGGGAGGAGAATTTTGGGTCATTGTGGAGTTGGCCAGATCATTCATGCGCACACCCTAGCGGTCCCGTATGACAAAAACATGACAGTGCAGTGACGCAAAAAAGCCCGCCGCTCAGGAGCCCTGGCTTCGGACTAAGGAATTCGTGGAGGAGGCCGGCATTCTTTGGCACCGGCCTCATCCTCAGTTATTTACTTCTTTGCAACGTTACCCGCGTGGGACAGACCCAGGTCGGCCAGGGTCTTGTCGACCACCTTGGCTGGCAGCGGGATGTAGCCGTCCTTCACGACAACTTGTTGGCCGGCCTGCGACAGCACCAGCTTGACGAACTCGGCTTCCAGCGGGGCCAGAGGCTTGTTCGGGGCCTTGTTGACGTAGACGTAGAGGAAGCGCGACAGCGGGTAGGTACCGTTCAGGGCGTTGGCTTCGTTGTCTTCGACGAACGCGCCGCCTTCTTTCTTGGCCAGGGCCACGGTCTTGACGCTGGCGGTCTTGTAGCCGATGCCCGAGTAGCCGATGCCGTTCAGCGACGAGCTGATCGACTGCACGACCGAAGCCGAGCCAGGTTGTTCGTTGACGTTAGGCTTGAAGTCGCCTTTGCACAGGGCTTCTTCCTTGAAGTAGCCGTAGGTGCCGGATACCGAGTTACGGCCGAACAGCTGAACTGGCTTGTTGGCCAGGTCGCCGGTCACGCCCAGGTCACCCCAGGTCTTGACGTCGGCTTTGCCACCGCACAGACGGGTGGAGGAGAAGATGGCGTCGACCTGGGCCATGGTCAGGCCTTTGATCGGGTTGTCCTTGTGAACGAACACGGCCAGGGCGTCAACGGCAACCGGAATGGCAGTCGGCTTGTAGCCATACTTCTGCTCGAACGCCTGCAGCTCGACGTCCTTCATCTTGCGGCTCATCGGGCCCAGGTTGGCGGTGCCTTCGGTCAGGGCGGGTGGCGCGGTCGAGGAACCGGCGGCCTGGATCTGAATGTTTACGTTCGGATATTCCTTCTTGTAGGCCTCGGCCCACAGGGTCATCAGGTTCGCGAGGGTGTCGGAACCGACGCTGGAGAGGTTGCCCGAAACACCGGTGGTCTTGGTGTAGGTCGGGATTGCAGGATCGACAGCGGCGACCGCATTGGCGGCAGCGACGCCAGCGGCGGCAAAGGTCAGGGCCGCCATCAAACGCTTCAGTTTCATGCCTTGCTCCTAGCAGGAATATCGTGGGTTGTGAGATGGAACGGGCCCAAGTATCTGCAGGCCGCATGAACACTCTATGACTCGAATGTGACAATTGGATGAAAGGCCATCACCGGTAACCGGGATGGCCTTTACAGGATGTTGCGGAGGGGACTTAGAGCGGGTTTCAGCGTTTGCGCGCGAGCAGATAGATGCCCACCAGCAGACCAACGGCGCACAGGCACGCCACGTAATAGGCGGGTGCCATCGGACTGAACTTGAGCAGCGCGGTCACCACCATCGGCGTCAGGCCACCGAAGATCGCGTAGGCGAGGTTGTAGGAGAACGACAGGCCGCTGAAGCGCACGACAGGCGGGAACGCCTTGACCATCACGTAAGGCACGGCGCCGACGATACCCACGCACAAGCCAGTCAGCGCATAGAGCGGGAACAGCAGGTCCGGGCGGGTCGGCAGGCTGTGGTAGAAGGCCCAGGACGACGCCAGCAGCATCAGGCTGCCGACGATGAACACTCGCCCGGCACCGAAACGGTCGGCCAGGCTGCCAGCGCCGACGCAGCCCAGGCTGAGCAGCACGATAGCCAGGCTATTGGCCTTGAGCGAGTCGGTGGGGCTGACGTGGTAGAGGCTCTGCAGCAATGCCGGGGTCATGAGGATGATCACCACGATGCCGGCCGACAGCAGCCAGGTGAGCAGCATCGAGAGGATGATCGCGCCGCGATGATCACGCAGCACCGCGCGCAGTGGCAGCTCCTCGGCCAGGGCCTTGCGTGCCTGCATTTCGGCGAACACAGGGGTCTCATGCAGCCAGCGGCGCAGGTAGACCGCGAAGAAGCCGAACACCCCACCGAGCAGGAATGGAATACGCCAGGCGTAGTCCGCCACTTCCTCGGGGCTGTAGATCGTGTTGATCAGCGTCGCCACCAGCGAGCCAAGCAGAATGCCCGAGGTCAGGCCGGCGGTCAGGGTGCCGCAAGCATAGCCGGTGTTGCGCGCCGGCACGTGCTCGGAGACGAACACCCAGGCCCCCGGCACCTCGCCACCGATGGCCGCGCCCTGGATAACCCGCATCAACAGCAGCAGGATCGGCGCCCACAGGCCAATCTGCGCATAGGTGGGCAGCAGCCCCATCACCAGGGTCGGCACGGCCATCATGAAAATGCTCAGGGTGAACATCTTCTTGCGTCCGAGCAGGTCGCCGAAGTGGGCCATGACGATGCCACCCAATGGCCGGGCGAGGTAGCCGGCGGCGAAGATGCCGAAGGTCTGCATCAGGCGCAGCCATTCGGGCATGTCGGCCGGGAAGAACAGCTTGCCCACCACAGTGGCGAAGAACACGAAGATGATGAAGTCGTAGAACTCCAGGGCACCGCCCAGGGCGGACAGCGAGAGGGTCTTGTAGTCACTGCGGGACAACGGCCGGGACGGCTGCTCGATACTGCTCTGCACGGAGGTCATCGCTGTTCTTTCTCTTGTAGGTCTGCGGACCGCTTGGCATGCGGCTTCTGGATTGAATAGTCGGCGAAGATAGCAAATTGCCGAGCTGCGCTCATAGCGGTACAAAATCCATACAGATATTCATGAATGCGCGGTCGTCGCTGGCTGTGCAGGTATATATACTGCCCGCTCGTAGGAAAAGGTTGCTTATCCTGAGGGATGTTGTGCGAAAACGTCGGTCATCGTTGTCAGACTGTTTCGCAGAGTTTCCCTGAGGCCGCCCCCTGAAGCGAAATCAGCGTAGTATGCGTGTTGCTGAATCGTTTTTACGGCGTCCGTTATTGCGCCACCAACGAAGCGTCACGGGTCAGAGGCCCCACGGCATGATTGAGCTCGAACAAGAAGATCCTATCCCGCAAGGCGACCTGGCCTTGCAGATCACCGCGCTGCCGCGCGAAACCAATGGTTTCGGCGATATCTTCGGCGGCTGGCTGGTCGCCCAGATGGACCTGGCCGGCACCGCCATGGCCAGCCGCGTCGCCGGAGGCCGAGTGGCCACGGTAGCCATCGATCGCATGGCGTTCCTGGTCCCGGTGGCCGTGGGCGCGCAGTTGTCCTTCTATACCCAGACCCTGGAAATCGGCCGCAGCTCGATCCAGATGATGGTCGAGGTATGGAGCGACGACCCGCTGTCCAGCGAATGGCGCAAGGTTACCGAGGCGGTGTTCGTGTTCGTCGCCATCGATGGCAGTGGTCGCACCCGCTCCGTACCTCGTCGCTGAGCCTGGCCAGCGGTAAACTCATTGCACGTCACCGGGTCCAACGGCCTGACAGACAATCAATGAGACGAACGCAATGGCTAACTTCACGGTCGAGACCGAGCTGCACGGCGAACTCAACTGCTGGCGCATCACCAGCGATCATGCCGAACTACTGATTGCCCAGCAGGGCGCCCAGGTTCTGAGCTATCAGCGCCTGGGCGAGCCTCCGCTGCTGTGGCTGAGCGACCAGGCCATCTTCCGCCAGGGCAAGTCGGTGCGTGCCGGCGCTCCCGTGTGCTGGCCGTGGTTCGGTATCTTCGAGCGCAATCCCGATACGGTCAAAGCCATGTTCAAGGGCGAGCAGCCGCCCGCCCACGGCCTGGTGCGTGGCCGTGACTGGCAGTTGTTGCGCGCCGAGGAACACGGCGACCACCTGCAGGTCGAGTTCGAATTGCCCGAAGCCCAGGGTGACCTGCCGGGTTGGCCTCATGAGGTCCAGCTCAAGCTCCTGGTAGAGCTGGGTGACCAGCTGAAGCTCACCCTCACCAGCTACAACCTCGGCAATACCGATGTCACCCTGAGCCAGGCGCTGCACAGCTACTTCGCCGTGAGCGATGTGCGCCGGGTTCAAGTGGAAGGCGTGGACGGGCTGGCCTACATCGAAACACTGGCCAATTGGGAACAGCGCAAACAGCAGGGCAACCTGGGTTTCGCGGGCGAGACTGATCGCATCTACCTGAACGCGCCCGATCGACTGGCGATTGTCGATCCGCACTGGAACCGACGCACCACCCTTACTGCTGGCGGCTCAAGCACCGCGGTGATCTGGAACCCCTGGACCGACCGCGCCCGCGACCTGCCGGACATGGCCGACGATGGCTGGCAGCGCATGCTGTGCATCGAGACGGCGAATGTGATGGATGACGTGGTGGTGCTCAAGCCAGGGGCGACTCATGCGATGAGCGTGGCAATCGGTAGCGAAGCGCTCTGAAATCGCTATCGCGGGGCGGCCCGACTTGCCCCGCGATACGCTCTGCCAGGCTCAGAGGTCCGCATCCTCCACCACCCTCACCTGCCCCGCCTCCAGTGCATAGGCCGCATCCGCCAAGTCATTGCTGACCGCCTCCACCTTCAAGGTGCCGGTCACCCACAGCGGCGTGTAGATGTCGTCGATCTTCAGCCCTTTCGGATACCGCACCAGCACCAGCTGGTTCGGTGGCGGCGGCGGTACATGGATGCACGCCCCTGGGTAAGGCACCAGGAAAAACAGCGTGCTGTTGCCTTTGGCATCGCTCTCCAGCGGCACCGGATAACCACCCAGGCGGATCTGCCTGCCGTTCATGGCGGCCACGGTCTTGGTCGAGTACATCACTGCCGGCAGGCCCTTGCTCTGCTTCAGCCCACCCTTGGCGGTGAAGGTGCCCAGGGCTTCCGGGGAGTTGTGATCGATCTCGGGCATCTGCTCGAGCGCCTTCTGGTCCGACTTGGGCATCAGTTCCAGCCAGTCGGTCTCGGGCAGTTCGGCATGGGCCAGGGCGCTGGCCAGCAACAGGGGAATGAGGGATAACGCACGCATGGAAATGCTCGGCAACTCAGGATGAATTGCCGGGCATTCTAGCGGGAATTCAGCGTTTCTTGATGAAGCCGTAGATCACCAGCAGGATGATCGCGCCGACCAGGGCCCCGAAGAAGCCCGCGGCCTGCCCGGCCTGGTAGATGCCCAGGGCTTGTCCGCCGTAGGTGGCGGCCAGGGAACCGGCGATGCCGAGGAGAATGGTCATGATCCAGCCCATGCTGTCGTCACCCGGTTTCAGGAAACGCGCCAGCAGGCCGACGATCAGGCCGATGAAGATGGTTCCAATGATGCCCATGGCAATCCCTCTGTGATGAACATGAGACATGCCAAAGCCTAGTCAGCGCTTCGGCATGTTGCCATCTCAGAGCGGCAATGCCCGGCAGAAGTTCGATCAGCCGGCGATCAACGCCTCTACTTCGGCAATCTTGGCCTTCAAGGTGGCCATGTCCTGGCAGCGCAGGGTGGCGTGGCCAACCTTGCGCCCGACCTTGAATGCCTTGCCGTAGTGGTGCAGGTGGCAGTCATCGATGGCGACGACTTTCTCCACTGCTGGCACTTCGCCGATGAAGTTGAGCATGGCGCTTTCGCCGACCTTGGCGGTCGAGCCCAGCGGCAGGCCGGCCACGGCGCGCAGGTGGTTCTCGAACTGGCTGCACTCACTGCCTTCGATGGTCCAGTGCCCGGAGTTGTGCACACGCGGGGCGATTTCGTTGGCCTTCAGGCCACCGTCCACTTCGAAGAACTCGAAGGCCATGACGCCCACGTAGTCGAGTTTCTGCAGCACGCGGCCAACGTAGTCTTCGGCCAGGGCCTGCAACGGGTGCGCCTCGCTGGCCACCGACAGGCGCAGGATGCCGCTGTCATGGGTGTTGTGCACCAGCGGGTAGAAGCGGGTTTCACCGTCGCGGGCGCGCACGGCCACCAGCGACACTTCCCCGGTGAACGGCACGAAGCCTTCCAGCAGGCACGGCACGCTGCCCAGTTCGGCAAAAGTGTCGACCACGTCTTCGGGCTTGCGCAGGACCTTCTGGCCCTTGCCGTCGTAACCCAGGGTGCGGGTCTTGAGCACGGCCGGCAGGCCAATGCTTGCCACCGCGGCATCGAGGTCCGCCTGCGAGAGGATGTCGGCAAAGGCCGGGGTGGGAATCCCCAGATCGCGGAACATGCTCTTCTCGAACAGGCGATCACGGGCGATGCGCAGGGCCTCGGCGCTCGGATAGACCGGGACGAACTGCGAGAGAAAGGCCACGGTCTCGGCCGGCACGCTTTCGAACTCGAAGGTCACCAGGTCGACTTCGTCGGCCAGCTGGCGCAGATGGTCCTGGTCACCGTAGTCGGCACGCAGGTGCTCGCCCAGCGGCGCGGCGCAGGCGTCTGGTGCCGGGTCGAGGAAAGCGAAGTTCATGCCCAGCGGGGTGCCCGCCAAGGCCAGCATGCGGCCCAGTTGGCCACCACCGATTACACCGATCTTCATGGGTTTCAGCCTCAAGCCTGACGCGGGTCTGGATTATCCAGCACGGTGTCGGTCTGCTCGGTGCGGAACTGCTTGAGCGCCGCGTGGAACTGCGGGTGCTTGGCCCCGAGGATGCTCGCCGACAACAAGGCTGCGTTGATCGCGCCGGCCTTGCCGATGGCCAGGGTGGCGACCGGGACGCCAGCAGGCATCTGTACGATCGACAGCAGCGAATCAACACCCGAGAGCATCGACGATTGCACCGGCACACCGAGCACCGGCAGATGGGTCTTGGCGGCGCACATGCCCGGCAGGTGGGCGGCGCCGCCGGCGCCGGCGATGATCACTTCGATGCCGCGGCCTTCGGCCTCATCGGCGTACTGGAACAGCAGGTCCGGGGTGCGGTGGGCGGAAACCACCTTCACTTCGTAGGGAATGCCGAGTTTTTCCAGCATATCGGCGGTGTGGCTAAGGGTGGACCAATCGGACTTGGAGCCCATGATCACGCCAACCAGTGCACTCATCGTCGAGCCTCTTCGCTTGTGCGCCCGCAGGCGCGTCAAAAAACAACAAGCCACGCGGGACGACCGGCGTGGCTTGTTTGCTGATCATGACCGGAATCTATCCGGTCGAGGGGCCGCGCAGTATAGCGTAACGTTGCGCGGTCACGGCACCCCCGGCGACCAACTGTCGGCCTTATTTTTCGGGGGTTTGGCTGACTTTTGGGTCAACTGAACCGCCCTCCAGCTTGCGCCACAGCAAGCGCACGTTGGCCTTGCGCACCAAGGCGCAGCGATACAGGCGGATTTCCAGTGGCACATGCCACTGGCTGCCACCGCAGATCGCCAGCTCGCCACGCTCCAGTTCGCCGCGCATCGACAGCTTCGGGACCCAGGCGATGCCCATGCCTTCGAGCGCCATGCTCTTGAGACTGTCGGCCATGGCCGTCTCATAGACAGTGGTATAGCGCAGGTTGCGCTGGCGCAGCAGCAGGTTGACCGACCGACCGAGGAAGGCGCCGGCGCTGTAGGCCAGCAAGGGCACGCTGGCCTCCCCCTCCAGGTCGAACAGCGGCTTGCCGTCGGGGCCCACGGCACACACCGGAAGCATTTCGGTATTGCCCATGTGCAGCGACGGGAAGATCTCGGCGTCCATCTGCAGCGCCGCGTCCGGGTCATAGAAGGCCAGCATCAGGTCGCAGCCGCCTTCGCGTAATGCATGCACCGCATCACCGACGTTGGTGGCGACCAGGCGCGTGGCGATGTTAAGGCCATCGTTGCGCAATTGCGCCACCCAGCGGGGGAAAAAGCCCGATGCCAAGGAGTGCGCGGCCGAGACCTGGATCACTTCGCCCTGACCGCCTTCGAGGTGATGTAAATGGCGGAGAACTTCGCTCAACTGGTCGACAACGGTGCGTGCAGTGACGAGAAACAGCTGCCCGGCCTCGGTCAGTTCGATGGGTGTGCGGGAACGATTCACCAAGGTCAACCCAAGCGCCGCTTCCAAGCTGCGTATGCGTCGGCTAAACGCTGGCTGGGTAACGAACCGGCGCTCGGCCGCTTGCGAGAAACTGCGGGTCGAGGCCAGGGCACTGAAGTCCTCCAGCCATTTGCTTTCGAGGTTCATCGACTACTCCGCACTGCGTGCACCAAAATGGAACACGCTCGATTGTCAATCGGCGTCACATCAAACCGTATGCCGTTTGCGCATAGGTTAGCGTGCAACAGCATTGGCCGCAAAATCTGGGCAGCCCTAGCATTGGCGCCATTCCGGCAGGTGCCGGGTCAAAATCGAGATGATATCCATCATGTCCTCCGCTGCATCGTTCCGCGTCGAAAAAGATCTGCTTGGTACCCTTGAAGTCCCTGCCGATGCCTACTACGGCATCCAGACTCTGCGCGCTGCCAACAACTTCCACCTCTCCGGTGTTCCGCTGTCGCACTACCCGAAACTGGTAGTCGGCCTGGCGATGGTCAAGCAGGCAGCTGCTGACGCCAACCGTGAGCTGGGGCACCTGAGCGATGCCAAGCACGCCGCGATCAGCGCAGCCTGCGCACGACTGATCAAAGGCGACTATCACGAGCAGTTCGTGGTGGACATGATTCAAGGCGGTGCTGGTACTTCCACCAACATGAACGCCAACGAAGTCATCGCCAACATCGCGCTGGAGGCCATGGGTCACCAGAAGGGTGAGTACCAGTACCTGCACCCGAACAACGATGTGAACATGGCGCAGTCGACCAACGACGCCTACCCGACCGCGATTCGTCTGGGTCTGCTGCTGGGCCACGACGCCCTGCTGGCTAGCCTCGACAGCCTGATCCAGGCCTTCGCTGCCAAAGGTAAAGAGTTCGACCACGTTCTGAAGATGGGCCGTACCCAGCTGCAAGACGCCGTGCCGATGACCCTGGGCCAGGAATTCCGCGCCTTCGCCACCACCATGACCGAAGACCTGCAGCGCCTGCGCTCGCTGGCTCCGGAACTGCTGACCGAAATCAACCTGGGCGGCACCGCCATCGGTACCGGCATCAATGCCGACCCGGGCTACCAGATGCTGGCCGTCCAGCGCCTGGCGATCATCAGCGGCCAGCCGCTGGTGCCGGCTGCCGACCTGATCGAAGCCACCTCCGACATGGGCGCCTTCGTGCTGTTCTCCGGCATGCTCAAGCGCACCGCGGTCAAGCTGTCGAAGATCTGCAACGACCTGCGCCTGCTGTCCAGCGGCCCACGCACCGGCATCAACGAGATCAACCTGCCGGCGCGCCAGCCAGGCAGCTCGATCATGCCAGGCAAGGTCAACCCGGTTATCCCGGAAGCCGTCAACCAAGTCGCGTTCGCCATCATGGGCAACGACCTGGCCCTGACCGTCGCCGCCGAAGGTGGCCAGCTGCAGCTGAACGTGATGGAACCGCTGATCGCCTACAAGATCTTCGACTCGATCCGCCTGCTGCAACGCGCCATGGACATGCTGCGCGAGCACTGCATCGTCGGCATCACCGCCAACGAACAGCGCTGCCGTGAACTGGTCGAGCACTCGATCGGCCTGGTCACCGCCCTGAACCCATACATCGGCTACGAAAACGCCACCCGTATCGCCCGCGTCGCCCTGGAAACCGGCCGCGGCGTGCTGGAACTGGTGCGCGAAGAGAAGCTGCTGGACGAAGAGATGCTCAACGACATCCTGCGTCCGGAAAACATGATCGCTCCCCGTCTGGTTCCGCTGAAGGCGTAACCCAGACCGCTGCAAACAGTCTCACCAGGTCGAGGGACTAGACACCTCTCAACCTTTCAAGGGCCCGAGCGCATGCTACGGGCCCTTTTTTTTATGCCTGCGAAATGCTGTTGATAGGGGAGCGGCCGTGGGAGCGGGCTTGCCCCGCGATATTGATGCGGGCCTCAACTACGCCATCGCGGGGCAAGTCTGCTCCCACGCCACGCCGCGTACCCGGCACACAACTTGCTCGGTAATGCTCCCCAGCTCAACGGGATGCCGAGCATGCTGCACAGCCACCTCACCACCCTCAACGCCGTTTCGCTGATCCTCCAGGTGTTCCAGGAAGACGGCGTGGACGCGCAGCACATGCTCGCCGGCAGCGGCATAGGCCCCGCAGACCTGGGCCACGCCGATGCGCGCATCACCACCCAGCAGGAACTGCAGGTCTGCGCCAACGCCGTGGCCCGGCGCCAGGACATCGGCCTGGAACTCGGCCGGCGCATGCACGTGTCGTGCTACGGCATGCTCGGTTACGCCCTGCTCTCAAGTGCCACTTTGGGTGACGCCCTGCGCCTGGCGCTGACCTTTCCGGCACTGCTGGGAACAGTCTTTCAACTGCGCCTGGTGGACGATGGCCAGCGCGTGTGGCTCAGCGCCAGCGACCATTACGACGCGCCTGGGCTGGCCGCCTTCAATGCCGAATTCTGCCTGCTGTCGCTGAAAGTGATCTGCGATGACCTGCTCGGCCGCCAACTACCGTTGCTGGCGGCGCGTTTCGAACACCCGCGCCCGGGCTACCACGCGCTCTATGACCCTGCATTCCAGTGCCCACTCGGCTTCGGCGCCAGCGACAATGCCTTCGCTTTCGAACGACACTGGCTGGACATGCCCCTGCCCCTGGCCGACCCGATCACCCACAAGGCCATGGGCGAACGCTGCCGGCGCCTCAACCTGGAGTTCACCGGCCGCCAAGCTTGGCTGGGGCGGATCCGCCAGCTGCTGCTGCGACAACTGGATGCCGCGCCTGGGCTGGAAGGCTTGGCACGGCAGATGAACTGCTCGTCGCGCACACTGCGCCGGCATTTGCAGGCGCTGGGCAGCAGTTATCAACAGCTCCTCGACGAGCTGCGCTTCGAGCGGGCCAAGCAGTTGCTGGCCGAGGACCAGATGCCGATCTACCGCATTGCCGAAACATTGGGGTTCAGCGAGACCGCGAGCTTCCGACATGCCTTCCAGCGCTGGAGCGGCGTGGCGCCAAGCCATTTTCGCGGTTGACCGGTTACGGACGGCTTGGCCACATCGATCCCCTTTTGGCCGTTTGCGACGTTCTCCAGTACCGGGCAGTCCGTAAAAATGGCTCCACGCCAGTGAATACGGAGAACAACAACGTGCTGACGATCTATTCCGATGACCACCGCCTGCACCATGGCCGCTGCGAGCTCATCGACGGCAAGCTGATGCCCTGTTTCGAAATGCCGTCGCGCGCCGACCACGTCCTGGAGCGCGTCAAGCAGCGCAACCTCGGGCCCGTGCAAGGCCCCGCCGACTTTGGCCGCGCGCCGCTGCAGCGCATCCACAGCGCCGACTACCTGGATTTCTTCGAAGGCGCCTGGGCCCGTTGGGCCGCGCTTGGCCAGGAAGGTGACCTGCTGCCATTCACCTGGCCGGCGCGCACCCTGCGCCAGGTCAAACCCAGCGGCCTGCACGGCGAGCTCGGTTATTACAGCTTCGACGCCGGCGCACCGATCACCGCCGGCACCTGGCAGGCCGCCTACAGCGCCGCCCAGGTCGCCCTGACCGCCCAGGCCGCGATCCAGCAAGGCGCCCATGCCGCATTCGCCCTGTGCCGGCCACCAGGGCACCACGCCGCAGGCGAAGTGATGGGGGGTTACTGCTACCTCAACAACGCAGCCATTGCCGCCCAGGCCTTCATCGACCACGGCCGGCGCAAGGTAGCCATCCTCGACGTCGACTATCACCACGGCAACGGTACGCAGGACATTTTCTACACCCGCAACGACGTGTTCTTCGCCTCGATCCACGGCGACCCGCAGGACGAGTTCCCGTTCTTCCTCGGCTACGCCGACGAGATCGGCGAAGGTGCCGGCGAAGGCTGCAACATCAACTACCCGCTGCCTGCCGGCAGCGACTGGGCAGCCTGGAGCGCAGCCCTCGAAGACGCCTGCCAGCGCATCGCCACCTTCGATGCCGATGTGCTGGTGATCTCCCTTGGCGTGGATACCTTCAAGGACGACCCCATCTCCCAGTTCAAGCTCGACAGTCCCGACTACCTGGCGATGGGCAAGCGCATCGCCCAGCTGGGCAAGCCGACCTTGTTCGTGATGGAGGGCGGCTACGCTGTGGAGGAAATCGGCATCAACGCGGTCAATGTGCTGGAAGGCTTCCAGCAGGCCCAGCCAGGAGCGTGAACATGACCCGACTCAAACGTCTGCTCGCCCCGCTCGTCGCCGCCGGCCTGTTCGCTGGCGCACTGCAGGCACACGCCGAACAGCGTACCCTGCGGGTATACAACTGGTTCGACTACATCACCCCGCAAACCCTGGTCGACTTCCAGAAGGACAGCGGGGTCAAGCTGATCTACGACATCTTCGACACCAATGAAGCACTGGAAGCCAAGCTGCTCACCGGCAACTCCGGCTATGACGTGGTGGTGCCGTCCAACGTGTTCCTCGCCAAGCAGATAGAAGCCGGCGTGTTCCAGCCCCTCGATCGGGCGAAGCTGCCCAACTGGCAACACCTTGACCCGGCACTGATGAAGCTGATCGAGGCCAATGACCCCGGCAACAAGTTTGCCGTGCCTTACATGTACGGCACGGTGCTGATCGGCTTCAACCCGGCCAAGGTCAAGGCGGTGCTCGGCGACGACGCACCGGTGGACAGCTGGGACCTGATCTTCAAGGAAGAGAACATCGCCAAGCTCAAGCAGTGTGGCGTGGCGCTGCTTGATTCGCCGTCGGAGATCCTGCCGCTGGCGCTGTCGTACCTGGGCCTGGACCCCAACAGCGGCAAGCCGGCCGACTATCAGAAAGCCCAGGACCTGCTGCTGAAGATCCGCCCGCATGTAACCTACTTCCACTCGTCCAAGTACATGGCCGACATCGCCAATGGTGATATCTGTGTGGCGGTGGGCTACTCGGGCAGCTTCTCCCAGGCCGCGAATCGGGCTCGTGAAGCGAAGAACGGCGTGGTGGTGGACATGCGCCTGCCGAAGGAAGGCGCGCCGATCTGGTTCGACATGCTGGCGATCCCCAAGAACGCCGCCAACCCGGAAGATGCCCACACATTCATCAACTACCTGTTGCGACCAGAAGTGATCGCACCGATCAGCGACTTCGTCGGCTACCCGAACCCGAACAAGGATGCGACCGACAAGGTCAGCCCGGCGATCCGCAACAATCCAAACCTGTACCCGACGGCGGATGCAATGGCCAAGTTGTACACGCTCAAGCCGTTGCCACGGGATGCCGAGCGGGCGCGGACGCGGGCCTGGACCAAGATCAAGTCGGGGACCTGATGTTTTTGGGGCTGCAGAGCGGCCCCATTCAATCTCGCCAGGCCTTGCGCAGGCGCATCAAAGCCTGCGCAATCTCCCCTTCTGGCACTGCCGCGAATCCCAGTACCAGCCCTGCCCTCGTATCCGCAGGTTCCGCGCTGTCCTCCAGCCAGTAGCTGCTCAGCGGAGTGACCTCCACCCCCACCGCCTCCGCCCGCGCCACCAACTCCTGCTCCCGCGCCAAGTTATCCACAGCCACCTTCACATGCAGCCCTGCTGCGACGTCTGGCATTGCCCCCAGCCCCGGTACATCCACGGGCCAACCGGCCTTCAGCACATTCCTGCGGGCCAGCGCCGCCCGGCGCATACGGCGGATATGCCGCTGGAAATGCCCTTGGGCCATGAACTGCGCCATGACACATTGCGTGCCGACTTCCGAGTGATGCACCGCCAGCGCCTTGGCCTGGCTGAATGCCCGCACCAGGCGTCCGGGCAGCACCAGGTAACCCAGCCGCAAAGCCGGAAATGCGATCTTGCCGAACGTTCCGACGTACAGCACCCGGCCCTGCCGATCCAGTGCCGCCAGCGGTGCCAAAGGCGCACCGCTGTAGCGGTACTCACCATCGTAATCGTCCTCGACGACCCAACCGTCCTGGCGCTCGGCCCAGGCCAGCAACGCCAGGCGCCGGGCCAGGCTCATGGTCACACCGGTGGGGTACTGGTGAGCCGGGGTCACGTAAGCCAGCCGGCAATCCGGCAGCTCGGCCAGGCGCGCACAGTCCATGCCCTCTTCGTCTACCGGCACGCCGCTGACCCTTGCCCCCGCCAGGGCGAAGGCGTGCCCGGCAACGCGGTAGCCCGGGTTTTCCACAGCCACCCCGTCACCAGGCTGCAACAGCAACTGTGCACAAAGGCTGATCGCCTGCTGCGCACCACTGGTGATCACAATTTGTTCAGCACTGCAGGAAAGCCCTCGCGATCGACGCAGATAGGTGGCAATCAAATCACGCAACGGCAGCTCCCCTGCCGGGTCGCCATAGCCGAGCAGCGCCGGGTCGGGATTTCGCCAGAAACCCGCTTGCAGCTTGGCCCAGACCTCGAAAGGAAACAGGTCGAAGGCTGGCAGGCCAACCCTGAAAGCCCTCGGCGCATCGCCTTTTGGCGGCGGCAGATGGTGCTTTTTCAGACGCAACAACGGCTCGCTGCACAGCGCAAAACTGGATAAATCCTCAGTATCAGACGCCTCAAATGTGGATAAATCTGTTGATAACACCAGGGATAACCCTGTGGACAGTTGTGTGGATAGTTTTCCCAGGCGGCTTACATAGGTGCCATCGCCTACCCGGCTTTCGATAAAGCCCTCGGCATACAACTGGTCATAGGCACGCACCACGCTGTTGCGCGACAACGCGAGCACCGCCGCAAGGTCACGGGTGGCCGGCAGCCGAGTGCCGCCTTCCAGGCGCCCATCCAGCACGCGCGCGCGCAAGGCCTGGTAGAGCTGCTGGC
Source organism: Pseudomonas sp. PONIH3 (assembly GCF_002934345.1). Classification (NCBI taxonomy): domain Bacteria; kingdom Pseudomonadati; phylum Pseudomonadota; class Gammaproteobacteria; order Pseudomonadales; family Pseudomonadaceae; genus Pseudomonas; species Pseudomonas sp. PONIH3. The sequence continues at coordinate 3,837,542 of NZ_CP026386.1, read as the reverse complement.
TGAGCCCGCGACGGCGATCCAGGACGATTCCTGCCGGATCGAAAGGCAACGCGTGGGTAGGTTCGCTCATGGCATTGGACCTATCAAAACAGTCATGAATGGCTCTTACACAGAGCCAATAGCCTGCCTAGCATGAAGCCACAGCACAAGGAACACCGGCATGTACAACAGCAAACCGCATCAGGAACATGACCTTGCCCGCCTGCACCAGCACATGCAGCACACCCGCCTGGCAACGCTGGTCAGCCACGGTGAGCATGGGCTGCTGGCCACCCATCTGCCCGTGCTGGTCACCACTGGCGAGGGCGAATTCGGCACGGTCTACGGCCACCTCGCCCGGGCCAACCAGCAATGGCAGGACCTGGCACACGGCGCTGAGGCCTTGCTGGTATTCCCCGGCGCCGACGCCTATGTCAGCCCTGGCTACTACCCGAGCAAGACGGACAACCCCAAGGTGGTGCCCACCTGGAACTACATGGCGGTGCATGCCTGGGGCCCGGTGGAGGTGATCCACGCACCGACGCAATTGCTGGACATCGTCAGCCGCCTGACCGACCGCCATGAGCAAGGCCGCGCAGCACCGTGGAGCGTCGCCGATGCTCCGGCTGACTACCTTGACGGCATGCTCCGCGCCATCATCGGTATCCGCCTGCCGATCGCCCGCCTGCAGGGCGCACGCAAGCTCAGTCAGAACCGTTCGGCGCAAGACATCGCCGGGGTCCGCGCAGGCCTGGCCGCCAGCGCCGACCCTGTGGATAACCAACTCGCCGCGCACATGCGCGACCTCTGAAGGAAAAGCCCATGACCAGCATCACCCTGCGCCCGGTGGGCGCCAACGACCACGCCGCCTGGCTACCCTTGTGGCAGGCCTACCTGCGCTTCTACCAGGCCGAACTGCCCGACGCAGTCAACACCAGCACCTGGCAACGCCTGCTCGATGCGAACGAGCCCACCCACTCGGCGTTGGCCTGGGTCGATGGCAAGGCGGTGGGGATGGTCAACTTCATCTACCATCGTTCCAACTGGAGCATCGAGAACTCCTGCTACCTGCAGGACCTCTACGTGGACAGTGAAGTGCGTGGCCTGGGCATCGGTCGGCAGCTCATCGAGCATGTCTACGCCACGGCCAAGGCCGCCGGCTGCATCAAGGTGCACTGGCTGACCCACGAGACCAACGCCACCGCCATCAGCTTGTACGAGCAGGTCGCCGAGCGACCGGGCTTCATCCAATTCCGCAAAGCACTGTAGGCCGCCCATGAACGACGCATTGAACTGGAAACCCGCCGGTACGCCCAAGGCCGAGCCCATCGAAGGCCGTTTCATCAGCCTGGAGAAGCTTGACCCGGCGCGCCATGGCAACGACCTTTGGGAAGTACTGCAAGGTCCGGGCTCGGACCCAGCGCTATGGGACTATCTGCCCTACGGCCCGTTTGCTGGGCGCGCCAGCTTCGACCGCTGGCTGGAAGGCAACGCCGCCAGCCGCGACCCGCTGTTCTACAGTGTGATCGACCGCGCCAACGGCCAGGTTCAGGGCATCCTCAGCTACATGTCGATCGTCCCCGAACACGGCCGCTTCGAGATTGGCCACATCGCCTTCGGCGCCGCCATGCAACGCACACCCAAGGGCACCGAGGCGGTTTACCTTTTGAGCAAACTGGGCTTCGAGCTGGGCAATCGCCGGCTGGAATGGAAGTGCAACGACGCCAATGCCCGCTCCAAGCGCGCGGCCGAACGGTTCGGTTTTGTGTTCGAGGGCGTGTTCCGCAACCACATGGTGGTCAAGGACCGTAATCGCGATACAACGTGGTATTCGATTAAGGATACCGAATGGCCTACCGTGGCGGCGGGGTTCGAGCGTTGGTTGAGTGAGGAAAACCAGCAGCCTGAGGGACAAGTCCGCACGCTGGAAGCGTGCCGCGTGGGCTGATTTATCCAGACAAAAAAAGGGGAGCATCCGCTCCCCAGAGGTTAACCGCTTGTAGATGAAGGCTTCTGTCAGCCTTCGATCTCGATCAGGATTTCGCCTGGGGTCACCCGGTCGCCCTTGGCCACGTGAATGGCCACGACCTTGCCGGCGATCGCTGCCTGGACTTCGGTCTCCATCTTCATCGCCTCGGTGATCAGCACCGCCTGGCCGGCCTTGACCACGTCGCCTTCCTTGACCAGCACATCGACGATGTTGCCCGGCATGCTGGTGCTGACGTGGCCCGGCGCGCTGGCCTGCTTGCGCTTGCTGCCGCCACCGCCGACGAATTCGTTGAGCGGCTCGAACACCACTTCTTCCGGCATGCCGTCGATGGACAGGTAGAAGTGGCGCTTGCCTTCGGCCTTCACGCCGACACCGGTGATATCGACGCGGTAGGTTTCACCGTGGACATCGATGACGAACTCGGTCGGCACGCCTTCACCGCCCACCGCCCCCACCGCGCCAGCTTCCGGAATCGGCAGCAAGGCTTCTGGCTTGAGGGTGCCGGCTTCACGCTCCTCGAGGAACTTGCGGCCGATGTCGGGGAACATGGCGAAGGTCAGCACGTCCTCCTCGGAGTGCGCGAGGCTGCCGATGTCGGCGCGCAGCTTGGCCATCTCCGGCTTGAGCAGGTCGGCCGGGCGCACGTCGATCACGTCCTCGCTGCCGATCGCCTGGCGCCGCAGCTGCTCGTTGACCACACCGGGGGCTTTGCCGTAGCCGCCTTGCAGGTACAGTTTCACTTCATTGGTGATGGTCTTGTAGCGCTCGCCGGCCAGCACGTTGAAGAACGCCTGGGTGCCGACGATCTGCGAGGTCGGGGTCACCAGCGGCGGGAATCCCAAGTCTTCGCGCACCCGCGGGATCTCTGCCAGCACTTCGTTCATGCGGTTGAGCGCGCCCTGCTCCTTGAGCTGGTTGGCCAGGTTGGAAATCATCCCGCCCGGTACCTGGTTGACCTGCACGCGGGTATCCACGGCGGTGAACTCGCTTTCGAACTGGTGGTACTTCTTGCGCACGGCGTAGAAGTACAGGCCGATCTCCTGCAGCAGCTCGAGGTCCAGCCCGGTGTCGAACTCGCTGCCCTTTAGCGCGGCGACCATCGACTCGGTGCCCGGGTGGCTGGTACCCCAGGCGAAGCTGGAGATCGCGGTGTCGATATGGTCGACGCCGTTCTCGACGGCCTTGAGCTGACACATCGCGGCCAGGCCGGCAGTGTCGTGGGAGTGGATGAACACCGGCAATGACTGCTCGGCTTTCAGTGCCTTGACCAACTCGCCGGTGGCGAACGGGGTCAACAGGCCAGCCATGTCCTTGATCGCCACCGAGTCGCAACCCATGGATTCCATCTGCTTGGCCTGCTGAACGAAGGCATCGACGGTATGCACCGGGCTGGTGGTGTAGGCGATGGTGCCCTGGGCGTGCTTGCCGGCGGCTTTCACCGCCTCGATGGCCACGCGCAGGTTACGCACATCGTTCATGGCGTCGAAGATGCGGAACACGTCGATGCCGTTGACCGCGGCCTTGGCCACGAAGGCCTTGACCACATCGTCGCTGTAATGGCGGTAGCCCAGCAGGTTCTGCCCGCGCAGGAGCATCTGCAGGCGGGTGTTGGGCAGCGCGGCACGCAGCTTGCGCAGGCGCTCCCACGGGTCTTCCTTGAGGAAGCGCACGCAGGCGTCGAAGGTGGCGCCGCCCCAGACTTCCAGCGACCAGTAGCCGACCTTGTCGAGCTTGTCGCAGATCGGCAGCATGTCTTCGGTGCGCATGCGGGTGGCCAGCAGGGACTGGTGAGCGTCGCGCAGGATCGTGTCGGTAACAAAGATTTTCTTGGACATTATTCGGTTCCTCACAGGCCTGCGTGGGCGGCGATGGCGGCGGCGATGGCCAGGGCCAGCTCTTCGGGTTTGCGCTTGATCGAGTAGTTGGTCAGTTCAGGGTGGCTTTCGACGAAGCTGGTGTTGAACTGGCCGCTACGGAATTCCGGGTTGCGCAGGATTTCCTGGTAGTACGCGGCAGTGGTCTTGACCCCCTGCAGGCGCATGTCGTCCAAGGCCCGCAGGCCGCGGTCCATGGCTTCTTCCCAGGTCAACGCCCAGACCACCAGTTTCAGGCACATGGAGTCGTAGAACGGGGGAATGGTGTAGCCCGTGTAGATCGCCGTGTCGGTACGCACACCCGGGCCGCCCGGGGCGTAGTAGCGGGTGATCTTGCCGAAGCTGGGCAGGAAGTTGTTCTTCGGGTCTTCGGCGTTGATGCGAAACTGCAAGGCAAAGCCGCGGTGCTGAATGTCTTCCTGCTTGATCGACAGCGGCAGGCCGGAGGCGATGCGGATCTGCTCGCGAACGATGTCGATGCCGGTGATTTCCTCGGTGATGGTGTGTTCCACCTGCACCCGGGTGTTCATCTCCATGAAGTACACCTCGCCATCGGCGAGCAGGAACTCCACGGTACCGGCATTCTCGTAGTCCACCGCCTTGGCCGCGCGCACGGCCAGGTCGCCGATGTAGGCACGCTGCTCAGGGGTCAGCTGCGGGCTCGGGGCGATCTCGATGAGTTTCTGGTTGCGGCGCTGGATCGAGCAGTCGCGCTCGAACAGGTGCACCACGTTGCCGAAGCTGTCACCGAGAATCTGCGCCTCGATATGCTTGGGGTTGACTATGCACTTTTCCAGGAACACTTCCGCCGAGCCGAAGGCCTTGGTGGCCTCGGAAATTACCCGGGGGAAGTTCTGTTCCAGTTCCTCGCGGCTGTTGCAGCGGCGAATGCCGCGCCCGCCGCCACCGGAGGTGGCCTTGAGCATCACCGGGTAACCGATGCGGTCGCCTTCCTGCAGGGCTTCATGAATATCGGCGACGTTGCCTTCGGTGCCGGGGGTGACCGGCACGCCGGCCGCGATCATGGTGCGGCGCGCTTCGGTCTTGTCACCCATGCGGCGAATGACGTCGGCAGCCGGGCCGATGAACTTGATCCCGCGTTCAGCGCAGATCTCCGCCAGTTCGGCGTTTTCCGACAGGAAACCGTAGCCGGGATGCAAGGCATCGCAGCCGGTCTCGACAGCAAGGTTCACCAGCTTGCGCGGGTTCAGGTAGCCGGCCAGGGGCTCGGCACCGATGCTGTAGGCCTCGTCGGCGCGCTTGACGTGCAAGGCGTGGCGGTCGGCGTCGGAGTAGATCGCCACGGAGCGAATGCCCATCTCGGCGCAGGCACGCACGATCCGTACTGCAATCTCACCCCGGTTGGCGATCAGGATTTTTGTTATCACTGGAGTCTTCCCAAAGCCGTAGGAACAGACGATCCGGTTCTACCGGTCGGCGCGTGACCAAACGTCGCTGGCCAGTCGCATATCCACCCTAGCGCTGAAGGTCGATAAACAAAAATCAATATTTGTTAGAGGCAGCATAAGCAAAAGCTTATAGTTGGGTAACAAGGTTTTGCCGGAGCACCGCAAAAAATGCGCAAGTCATTGATGCGTATGACTTTACGTCAGCTGCAGGTCTTCAACGAAGTGTGTGATTTGCGCTCCTACAGCCGGGCGGCCGAAGAGATGGCGCTGACGCAACCCGCCGTTAGTCTACAGATCCGCCAGCTCGAGGAGCTGGTTGGCCAGCCGCTGTTCGAGTATGTCGGCAAGAAGCTCTACCTGACCGAGGCCGCCGAAGCGCTGCAACGCACCAGCCGGGATATCTTCGGGCGCCTGGAGAACCTCGACATGCAGCTGTCGGACATGCAGGGCTCACTGCAGGGTCAGCTGAAACTGGCGATCGAATCCAGCGCCAAGTACTTCGTGCCACACCTGTTCGCCGCCTTCAAGCAGCGCCACCCGGAGGTCAACCTCACCTTGACGGTGGTCAACCGTGCCCAGGCGATCAGGCGCCTGTCGGACAACCGCGACGACCTGGTCATCATGTCCATGGTGCCCCAGGACATGGGCCTCGAGTTCCTGCCCTTCCTGAACAACCCGATCGTCGCCGTGGCACCGCCGCAACACCCGTTGTGCAAGCCGGACAGCCTGCGCCTGCAGGATCTCGAGCCGCACACCTTGCTGGTCCGTGAACAGGGTTCGGGCACCCGCAAGGCCTGCGAGGAGTTTTTCAAGGACAAGCGCGTGCATTTCACCCAGACCCTCGAGGTGGCCTCCACCGATGCCCAGCGCGAATGCGTGGTGGCCGGGCTGGGCATCGCCCTGCTGACCCGTCATGCGGTCAACATGGAACTGGCCACCGGCATGCTCAGGGAGTTGCCGGTGGAAGAACTGCCGTTGTACCGCAGCTGGTGCCTGGTGCAGTCCCGGAGCAAGCGGCAATCGCCGGTGGCCCTGGCGTTTCAAGCGTTCATCCGCAGCGAACGTGCAATGATCAGCGGGCTTGTTGAGCGTTTCTCGGGGAAGTTGCCGCCGATACCTGCCACACCGTGAGGTCCTGCAGGTCGGGGTAGTCGGCCAGTTCGCGCAGCAACTGGCGCTGGTCGCAGTAGCATTCGATCGCGCGGCGGTACTCCATGCGGCGCTGATCCTTTTCCTGCTGCTTGCGAGCCTTGGCGTTGGGTTGGTACACACCGTCGTGATCACGTGCCATTGCCTGTCTCCCAGAAAGGATGCGGGGAGTTTCAGACTGGCTTCGGTGGTTTACGGTTTGGCGGTGGATTGGTGACGAAATGATGAAATCTGCATGGGCGCGGGCCAGCCCGATCCCATGCGAGCACAGCCTCGAATCAGTCGTCGGTCGCCTTGATCGACTTGGGCGACAGGCGCAGGCTGCGCAAGCTGCGCTTCACGCTCTTGAGGTGGTTGACCAGGCTCGGCCCGCGCGCCATGGCCACGCCCATGGCCAGCACGTCGATCACCACCAGGTGGGCGATGCGCGAGGTCAGCGGCGTGTAGATTTCGGTGTCCTCATGCACGTCGATAGCCAGGTTGACCGTCGACAGCTCGGCCAGCGGTGTCTGGCTCGGGCACAGGGTGATCAGGTTGGCACCGCTCTCGCGCACCAGGTTGGCGGTGATCAGCAGGTCCTTCGAGCGCCCCGACTGGGAAATGCACACCGCCACATCGCCCGGCTTGAGCGTGACAGCCGACATTGCCTGCATGTGCGGATCGGAGTAGGCCGCCGCGCTGAGCAGCAGGCGGAAGAACTTGTGCTGCGCATCCGCCGCGACCGCGCCCGATGCACCAAAACCATAGAACTCCACGCGCTGGGCCTGGGCCATGGCCGTCACTGCCTGCTGCAAGGCTTGCGGATCGAGGTGCTCGCGTACTTCCATCAAGGTATGCAGGGTGGTGTCGAAGATCTTCAGGCTGTAGTCAGCGACCGAGTCGTCTTCATGGATGGCGAACTGACCGAAGCTGGCACCGGCAGCCAGGCTTTGCGCCAGCTTGAGCTTGAGATCCTGGAAGCCCGAGCAACCGATCGCCCGGCAGAAGCGCACGATGGTCGGTTCGCTGATACCCACGCTGTGCGCCAGATCGGCCATGGAGCTGTGCATGACGGCAGCCGGATCGAGCAGCACATGGTCGGCCACTTTGAGTTCCGATTTGCGCAGCAGGTGCCGCGATTGGTCGATATGTTGCAACAGATTCACGGGCTGGACTCGGTTATGATCGGCGTGCCGGGATGTAGCTTTCTTGTAGTTATACTACATGCTTGCCAACCCGCCCAGCTAATCGAACGTGGAGAGTGGTGGTTTGACGATTCCTTGCGACATTCTGGTCTTCGGCGGCACGGGCGACCTGGCCCTGCACAAACTGCTCCCGGCGCTCTACCACCTGTATCGCGAATCCCGCCTGCACACCGCCGTGCGGATTATCGCCCTGGCCCGACGCAACCTGCCGCGCAACGACTACGTCAAGCTTGCCGAGCGCCATTGCCGGGCGCAGGTCGCCCGCCAGGACTTCGACGAAGACGTCTGGCAGCGCTTTTCGGCGCGGCTCGACTACTTCCCCATGGACGCGGCGCAGAGCGCTGACTTCGGCCGCCTGGCCCGCTACCTGGGTGAGCCCGGCGGCCTGACGCGGATCTTCTACCTGGCCACCGCGCCCAAGCTGTTCGTGCCGATCGCCACTCACCTGCGCATCGCCGGCCTGGCCGACAGCGAAGCGCGCATCGTGCTGGAAAAGCCCATCGGCCACTCGCTTGAGTCGGCCACCGCGATCAACGAAGCGATCGGCGCGGTGTTCGACGAGTCCCAGGTCTTTCGCATCGACCACTACCTGGGCAAGGAAACCGTGCAGAACCTCATGGCCCTGCGCTTTGCCAACGCCTTGCTCGAGCCGGTATGGCGCAACGGCCAGGTCGACCATGTGCAGATCAGCGTCTGTGAAACCCTCGGCGTGGAAAACCGCGGCGCCTACTACGACCGTGCCGGCGCTACCCGCGACATGCTGCAGAACCACCTGCTGCAACTGCTCTGCCTGGTGGCCATGGAGCCCCCCTCGCAGTTCGAGGCCGAAGCGGTACGCGACGAGAAGGTGAAGATCCTCCGCGCCCTCAAGCCCATCACCGGCCAGGACGTCCAGGACAAGACCGTGCGCGGCCAATACGGCGCCGGCAAGATCGGCGGCCAGGAAGTGCCGGCCTACTATTTCGAGAAGGACGTGGACAACGACAGCGACACCGAAACCTTCGTCGCGGTCCAGGCGCACATCGACAACTGGCGCTGGGCCGGCGTGCCGTTCTACCTGCGTACCGGCAAGCGCATGGCGCGGCGCTCGTCGCAGATCGTCATCCAGTTCAAGCCCGTGCCGCACGAGCTGTTCAGCGGCGGCCAGGTCAACCAGCTGCTGATCCAGCTACAACCGGATGAGCACATCAGCTTGCGCATGATGACCAAGAGCCCGGGCAAAGGCATGCGCCTGGCGCCGGTCGAGCTGGACCTCAACCTGGCCCAGGCCTTCGCCCAGACCCGCCGCTGGGAGGCCTACGAACGGCTATTGCTGGATGTACTCGAAGGCGATTCGACGCTGTTCATGCGCCGCGACGAGGTCGAGGCCGCGTGGGCCTGGATCGACCCGATCCTGCAGGGCTGGGAGGAGCACTTCCAGGCGCCGCGCCCTTACCCCGCCGGCAGCAATGGCCCGGAACAGGCCAACAGCCTGTTGGCGCGCCAGGGCCAGGCCTGGCACGCCTAGCCCAACAGGTCGGCGGTCGAAAGCCCTAGCAGCGCTTTGAACGACGCGGCATCGACCGGCCGGCTGATCAGGTAGCCCTGCACCTCGTCACAGCCGTGCTCGCGCAGGAACTGCAACTGTTCACGGGTTTCCACCCCTTCGGCCACCACCTTCAATTGCAGGCTCTGCGCCATGGCGATGATCGCCCGGGTAATGGCCGCATCTTGCGTGCCTTCAAGCAGCCCGCGGATGAACGCCTGGTCGATCTTTACGTAGTCGACCGGGAAGCGCTTGAGGTAGCTCAGTGACGAGTAGCCAGTGCCGAAATCGTCGATGGCCAGCTTAACCCCCAGCGCGTGTAGCTGCTCGAAGGTGGCGATGATGTGCTCGACACTGTCCAGCAACTGGCTTTCGGTCAGTTCCAGCTCCAGCAGGTGCGGCGCCAGGCCGGACTCCTGCAGGACCTGGCGCACCAGGCTGACCAGCTTGCCCTGGCGCAACTGGTACACCGACAGGTTGACCGAAACACGCACCTCCAGGCCCTGGCGCAACCACTCGCAGGCTTGCCAACAGGCCTGGCGCAGCACGAACTCGCCCATGGGCGCGATCAATCCGGTTTCCTCCGCCAGGCCAATGAACTCGCTGGGTGGCACCATGCCCCATTGCGGGTGCTGCCAGCGTACCAAGGCCTCGGCCGCGTGCAACTGACCGGTGCGCAGGCACAGCTTGGGCTGGTAGTAGACCAGCAGCTGGCCTTCGTCTATGGCCTTGCGCAACTGATTCTCCAGCTGCAGGCGCTCAAGGGTGCTGGCACGCAGGCTCTCGGTATAGAACTGGAAGCTGTCGCCGCCCAGATGCTTGGCATGCTGCTTGGCCATGTCGGCCTGGCTTACCAGGGCATTGAGGTCCAGGCTGGCATCGGACAGCAGGCTGATACCCACCGAGGCGCTGATCACCACCTCGTGCCCGCCCACACGCTGGGGCACTCGCAGTTTGTCCAGCAACCGGGTAGTGACGCGCACCAGGCTGGATAAGTTGGTATAGCCGTCGAACAGCACCGCGAACTCGTCGCCGGATAGGCGCGCCACGGTATCGGCTTCGGGCACCGCGTTGGCCAGGCGCTGGGCCATCTTCTTCAGCAACTGGTCGGCCAGCTCATGACCCAGGCTCTCGTTGAGCAGCTTGAAGCGGTCCAGGTCAACATGCAGCAGCGCCAGGCTGCGGCCATTCAGACGCATGCGTTGCGCCGCCTCGTGCAGACGCAGGCGGAACAGCGCACGGTTGGCAAGGCCGGTGAGGTCATCGTAGTGCGCCAGATAGCGCAGGCGCTCCTCGGATTCGCGGCGCGCCGACAGGTCGGTGAAGAAGCCGACGATATTGACGATACGCCCCCGCACATCGCTCACGCTGTTGAGCTGCAACCATTGGGGATAGAGCTCGCCGCTCTTGCGCGCCTCGACCAACTCACCCTGCCAGCGCCCCTGCTGGTCCAGCGCCTGGTCGATGGCCTGGCTGTGGCGCCGGGCGTCGCGGCTGCAGGGTAGCTCCAGGGCGTTGCGGGCGATCAACTCGGCCCGGCCGTAGCCGGTGACATCGCAGAAAGCCTGGTTGACCGCCAGCAGCTGGAAGTCGGCATCGAGAATGGCGATCCCCTCGCTGGCTGCCTCGAACACCGTCGCGGCGAGCCGCTGCTGCTCCTCCTGCTCCTTCTGTGCGGTGATGTCACGGCGGGTGCCCAGCATGCGCAGGACCTTGCCCTGGGCATCGGATTCCACCGCCCGCCCACGGTCCTCGATCCAGCACCAGTGGCCTTGGGCGTGACGCACCCGGTACTCGACCCGGTAGTCCTCGGTGCGCCCCTTGAGATGTTCGACCAGCGTGCGCCGCAGCACCGGCAAATCATCGGGGTGCAGCCGCGGCTTGAGGTCGGCGCGTACCGAACGCACCTGGTCGGCATCGAGGCCGAACAGGGCATGCAGTTGTGTGTGATGGACTTCGTCGGTCTCCAGGTTCCAGTCCCACAGCCCCAGCTCGCTGGCCTGCAGGGCCAGGGCCAGGCGCTGCTCGCTCTTGCTCAGGGCCTGGTTGGCCTGGTCCAGCTCATGGCTACGTTCGGCCACGCGCTGTTCAAGGCCGGCATGGGCCTGGCGCAGGTCGTCCTCGGCCTGACGGCGCTGGGCGATTTCGGCGCTGAGCTTGCGGTTCAGGCCCTCGCTGTGGCGCTGGGCGCACTGCAGATGCTCGATCAGCGCCTGGTTCTGGAAGCGGCGCAGCAAGCCACGCTCGATCAGGCGATTGACCTGCCAGGCCACCACCATCAGCGCTACCAGCAGGATCAGCCCCAGCCAGCCCCAGCCACGCTGGTGCCCGGCGTCATAGACGAAGAGAAACGCGATCGGCGGCAGCAGGCACGGCACCGCGAAGCTGAGAAACGCCGGCAGGCTGACCGCGTAGGCGACACTGGCCGACAACGCCGCTGCCCCGAGCAGGCCGAATACCCAGGCCTGCTGCACGAAGTTGTCCGCCGGCGCCAGGGCGATCACCGCACTGGCCAAGGTCAGGCCGCTGAACGCCGAACCGAGCAGGAACATCCTCCGCCAGGCTGGCTTGGCCTGGCGAACCGGTGTCGCCGATTCGAAGGCCGCCACCTGGATCACCCGCAGCACCACCAGTGCCAGCAGCCAGGCCATCCACACACCAACCAGCAGATAGCGCCCAGGGCTCCACAGCAGCCAGGCGCTGAGCAGGCCGTTGAGCAGCATGAACAGGGTGGGCAGCAGAGAGCCCTGGTACAGCAGGCGAGTCCGCTCGATCGACAGCTGGGTGGCGAATTGCCTGCGAACGCTCCGTGTCGTCTCCGGCGATGCTCCGATCGCCATGCAATCCTGGGTCATATGGCTGGATTCTTTTGAGTTCTTGTTATGGCTGACCACAAATGTGCAGGGAGAATACACAAGCGTCGCGTCAGACCAAACTGCTCTACGTCATGATTTGGAAAATGTCTCGTCCGTCCAGGTCTGACCGCTCAACCACGCGGCGCTGCCAGCAGCGCCGATGAACGGTAGATGGCCTGTGCGGTGATTTGCAGCGCGGGCGTTTGCCCCTGCCTGCGCGCGGCCATAGAATGCCCGCATGCATAATGACGACCTCTCCCTCCTGCTGAACTCCCTCAACGACGCCCAGCGCCAGGCCGTGGCGGCCTCCGTCGGGCGCCAACTGGTGCTGGCCGGCGCCGGCTCGGGCAAGACCCGCGTGCTGGTGCACCGTATCGCCTGGCTGATCCAGGTCGAGCAGGCCTCGCCGCACTCGATCCTGTCGGTGACCTTCACCAACAAGGCCGCGGCGGAAATGCGCCAGCGTATCGAGCAACTGCTGGGCATCAACCCGGCCGGCATGTGGGTCGGCACTTTCCACGGCCTGGCCCACCGCCTGTTGCGGGCGCACTGGCAGGAGGCAGGGCTGGCGCAGAACTTCCAGATCCTCGACAGCGACGACCAGCAACGCCTGGTCAAGCGGGTGATCCGCGAAATGGGCCTGGACGAGCAGAAATGGCCGGCACGCCAGGTCCAGTGGTTCATCAACGGCCAGAAGGACGAGGGCCTGCGCCCACGGCATATCCAGGCCAGCGGCGACCTGTTCCTGGCCACCATGCGCGACATCTATGTCGCCTATGAACAGGCTTGCGACCGCGCCGGGGTCATCGACTTCTCCGAGCTGCTGCTGCGCGCCCTCGACCTGTGGCGCGACCACCCGGACCTGCTCAAGCATTACCAGCGCCGCTTCCGCCACCTGCTGGTGGACGAGTTCCAGGACACCAACGCCGTGCAGTACGCCTGGCTGCGCCTGCTCGCCTCCGGTGGCGACAGCCTGATGGCGGTGGGTGACGACGACCAGTCGATCTACGGCTGGCGCGGCGCCAAGATAGAGAACATCCACCAGTACACCGCCGACTTCCCCGACGCCGAGTTGATTCGCCTGGAGCAGAACTACCGTTCCACCGGCGGCATCCTCAAGGCCGCCAACGCGCTGATCGCCAACAACAGCGGACGCCTGGGCAAGGAACTGTGGACCGACATGGGCGAGGGCGAACCGCTCACGCTCTACGCCGCGTACAACGAGCACGACGAAGCGCGCTACGTGGTCGAGACCATCGAAAGTCTCATCAAGCAGGGCAACGCTCGCGACGAGATCGCCATCCTCTACCGTTCCAACGCCCAGTCGCGGGTGCTGGAAGAGGCCCTGCTGCGCGAACGCATCCCCTACCGCATCTATGGCGGCCAGCGCTTCTTCGAACGCGCCGAGATCAAGAACGCCATGGCCTACCTGCGCCTGCTCGAAGGCCGCGGCAACGACGCGGCGCTGGAGCGGGTGATCAACGTGCCGCCACGCGGCATCGGCGAGAAGACCGTCGAGGCCATCCGCGAACACGCCCGTCACAGCCAGCTGTCGATGTGGGACGCCATGTGCCAGCTGCTGGCCGCCAAGGCCCTCAAGGGCCGCGCCGCCAGTGCGCTGGGCGCCTTCATCGAGCTGCTCGAGAACCTCGCCGCCAAGGTGCTGGACATGCCGCTGCACCTGATGACCCAGACCGTCATCGAACAGTCCGGCCTGATCATCTACCACCAGGAAGAAAAGGGCGAGAAAGGCCAGGCCCGGGTGGAAAACCTTGAGGAACTGGTCAGCGCGGCCCGCAACTTCGAGACCAGCGACGACGACGCCGACCTGTCGCCACTGTCGGCGTTCCTCGGCCATGCCTCGCTGGAGGCCGGCGACACCCAGGCCGACGAGCACGAGGACAGCATCCAGCTGATGACCCTGCACAGCGCCAAGGGCCTGGAGTTCCCCTACGTGTTCCTGGTGGGCATGGAGGAAGGCCTGTTCCCGCACAAGATGAGCCTCGAAGAACCCGGCCGCCTCGAAGAAGAAAGGCGCCTGGCCTACGTGGGCATCACCCGGGCGATGCGCCAGCTGGTCATGACCTACGCCGAGACCCGTCGCCTGTACGGCAGCGAAACCTACAACAAGGTGTCGCGTTTCGTCCGCGAGATTCCGGCCGGGCTGGTGCAGGAAGTGCGCCTATCGAACACCGTCAGCCGCCCGTTCGGCGGCGCGAAGACGCCCGCGAGCAGCCTGTTCGCCAACGCCAGCATCCCGCAGACCGCCTTCAGCCTTGGCCAGCGGGTGCAGCATGCGGTGTTCGGCGAAGGCGTGATCCTCAACTTCGAGGGCTCCGGTGCCCAGGCGCGGGTGCAGGTGAACTTCTCCGAAGGCAGCAAATGGCTGATGCTTGGTTACGCCAAGCTGGAAGCCATCTGAACCCAATCGCGGGGCTTGCCCCGCGATGACCTTTCAGACAACGCCCGTCTGCATTCCCGACTATCAGGCAAAAGCTCGAAACATGTTGTCGCTGGCTATGTCTGCTGGTTCATGTGCACCATGACGCGCGTGCAATCCACACAAACGGGAACCCCCAACTTATGCAACGTTTTCTTAGCATCGCTCTGGCGCTCTGCGTCGGCCTGACGCTGAGCCTCGACGCCAACGCCAAGCGCTTCGGTGGCGGCAAGAGCTCGGGCTCCGCGCCTATCCACCAAACCCGCCAGGCTACCCCGACCACCCCTGCCGCCGCCCCGACCGCGCCAGGCCGCGCACCCGCTGCCGCCAGCGGCGCCTCGCGCTGGCTGGGCCCGCTGGCCGGCCTCGCCGCCGGTGGCCTGCTGGCCTCCATGTTCATGGGCGATGGCTTCGATGGCATGCAGATCCTCGATTTCCTGATCATGGGCCTGATCGCCTTCCTGGTCTTCCGCTTCATCGCCGCGCGCCGCCGCCAGCAGCAGCCGCAACACGCTGCAGCCGGCCATGCCCCGTACCAGCGCGAAGCCCAGCCGCAGGCCGCCCCGCAGTCGATCTTCGGCGGTTCCGCCGCACCGGTTGCCGCGCCTGCGATAAACGCCCCGGCCTGGTTCAACGAAGCCAGCTTCCTGGCCGCCGCACGTTCGCACTTCCAGTCGCTGCAGCAGCACTGGGACGCCAACGAGATGGACAAGATCGCCGAGTTCGTCACCCCGCAGATGCTCGAGTTCCTCAAGCGTGAGCGCGCGGAACAAGGTGAAGGCTTCCAGTCCACCTACATCGACGACCTCGATGTGCAACTGGACGGCGTAGACGACCGCGCCGACCAGACCGACGCCACCCTTACCTTCCGTGGCGTGTCGAAGACTTCGCGCTTCGACCAGGGCGAAGTGTTCAGCGAAAGCTGGCACATGGTTCGCGCCCAGGGCGAAAACCAGCCTTGGCTGATGGCCGGTATCCGCCAAAACGGTTAACCGTCGCACGTTGCAGAAAAAACCCCGGGCCTGTCCCGGGGTTTTTGCTTTTGCCAGAGCGGCCTACTAGGGTATAACGCGCAGCGTTGTCATAAGGTCAGAGGATGTGAACCGTGGAAGAAGTGATCGAACAACTCCGTGAAGCCAACGAGCCGGTACCGGTGCCGCTGGAACTGCCGGACGAGGATCAGCTGGTCGAGATCGAGGAAGAGCTGTTCATCAACATCCCCTTCGTGTTCAAGGAATACCTGCTGACCGTCAGTGACGTGGTGTACGGCAGCCTCGAGCCGGTCACCGTGACCGACCCGCAATCCCACACCTACCTGCCGGAGGTGGCGGCCAATGCCTGGGACGCCGGCGTGCCCCGCGACCTCATACCGATCTGCCAGGACGGAGACGATTTCTACTGCGTCGAAGAGGACGGCACCGTGGTGCTGTGGTCCGGTGAAGAGGAAATCGTCACCGAGGAAAGCTGGGAATCGGTCTGGCACTGGGCGCGGGATGTCTGGCTGGAAAGCTGAATGAGAAATACCCGCACAAAGTGATGGCTTATAGCTACCAATCACTCGTAGAATCGCCAGGCTCTCTGCGCCTGGCGACACTGCTACCGCTCCATCCCCTCGGACGACGGTGAAATCTTGCGCAGAAAGCGTTAACCGCTCCCTCAGTGCGAATGATCGCGGCTGTTCTCCAGCGTCTCCAGCAACGCCACCTGCATTCGCGTATGCACACGGATCAGCCAGCGCCACAGCAGTGCCACCACTACCGCCGCCACTACCGCGATGATCAGCAGCAGTTCGCTGGTGGGCAGAATGCTCGCCGACAAGGCTGACAGTAGCAGGAAGATCACCAGCAGTGACAGCAGCGGAATCACCTCGGCGATCACCCGTCTTACGCGCTGGGTATGTCGCCCCGCCATCTCCGGCTTGACGCCCATCTCTGCCAGCAACATCGACAGTGCCTTGAGCTTGCGGTACGCGGCAATCAGGAACGGCAACGACAGCAGCAGCGCCGCGCCCCAGATCAGCGCCTTCTGCTGACCGGCGTCCGTCACCCATTCGCTGAGCCAGACGCCGATACGCCCGGCGAAATAGCCGCCACTGAAGAAGATCGCGATCACCAGCGCCAGGTTGACCCCGACCTGCAACAGGATGCGCCGGATCATCGCCGCCAGCATGGCCCCCTCGCCCTGGGGCTGGATGCTGCGCAACCACTCGCCGTACAGCGAAAGCACCCGCGCCAGGCGGCTGGGTACCACATTGCCCAGCTTGATCGACAACGGGTCGGCAGCGCGGATCAGGTAGGGCGTGAGCAGGGTGGTGATGGCCGATACCGCCACCGCGACCGGGTAGAGGAAGTCGCTGGTGACCTGCAGGGTCATGCCCAGGGCAGCGATGATGAAGGAGAATTCGCCGATCTGCGAAAGCCCCATCCCCACACGCAGCGAAGTGCGTCCATCATTGCCGGCAATGAACGCCCCCATGCCGCAGGAAAGCATCTTGCCCAGTACCACCGCCAGGGTGATGACCACGATCGGCCAAGCGTATTCGAGCAGGATCGACGGGTCGATCATCAGGCCGATGGCCACGAAGAAGATGGCACTGAACAAGTCGCGCACCGGCTCGATCAGGCGCTCGATCTTCAGCAGCTCGCGCGACTCGGCCATGATTGCGCCGATCAGGAAGGCACCCAGCACCATGCTGTACTCGAGCTTGACCACCAGCAGGCAGAAGCCGAAACACAGGCCCAGCACGGTAATCAGCAGCATTTCGTTGCTTTCGAACTTGGCCACATAGGCCAGCAGCCGCGGCACCAGCAAGATGCCGATGACCAGCGCGACGATCATGAACAGCGACAACTTGCCCACGGTCGAGAACACCTCGCCGGAGCTCACCGTACCGCTGACGGCGATGCCCGACAGCAGCGCGATGATACCGATGCCGAGAATATCCTCGACGATCAGCACGCCGAAGATCAGTTGGGCAAAGCGCTCGTTCTTCATCTTCAGGTCGTTGAGCGCCTTGACGATGATGGTGGTCGAGGAAATCGCCAGGATCGCCCCGAGGAACAGCGAATCCATGGTGTTCCAGCCGAACCAGCGACCTATCTCGAAACCGATCCAGATCATCAGGACGATTTCCAGGAAGGCGGCGATGAACGCCGTGGCACCGACCTTGAACAGCTTGCGCAGGCTGAACTCCAGGCCCAGGCAGAACATCAGGAAGATCACTCCCAGTTCAGCCAGGGTCTTGATGGTGTCTTCGTCGTGTATCAGCCCGAACGGCGGCGTGTGCGGCCCGATGATGAAGCCGGCGACGATGTAGCCCAGCACCACGGGCTGCTTGAGGCGATGAAAGAGAATGGTGACCACCCCGGCAACCAGCATGATCACCGCCAGATCCTGGATGAAGCTGATGGCATGCATGGCGTGTTACTCCTTGTTTTCGATGCTGGGGGCGAACCGCTCCTCTGCTGGGAAGACCCTGGGCGCGGAGCAGGCACATACTGTTGTGATTGACGCGAAAGCCCACGTTGCATGGGCGTCGTCAGGTTAACATCGCGCCTTGCCGCAAATTGCCAATGCAATATGCAGAAACAGATCGGCAGATTCGACACCGCCGATGGCAATATTGGCGTGACGATGGAGCGTCAGCCGACGTCCCGTACCAGGATGGGAAACCTCAAAGAGGGGAAACAGAAGTGTCTGCAGATACCCGCCCCGATACCGTGCAAATTCACCGTGAGCTCTTTATGGAACCTGGAAACGCCCAGCTGACCATGACCGTCCTGATGACACCGGACATGGCCAACTTCTCTGGCAACGTACACGGCGGCACCCTGCTCAAGTACCTCGACGAAGTCGCCTATGCCTGCGCCAGCCGCTATGCCGGTACCTATGTGGTGACCCTGTCGGTGGACCAGGTGATCTTCCGCGAGCCGGTGCACGTCGGCGAACTGGTGACCTTCCTGGCGTCGGTCAACTACACCGGCAACACCTCGATGGAGGTGGGCATCAAGGTTGTCACGGAGAATATCCGCGAGCGCTCTGTACGCCACTCCAACAGCTGCTTCTTCACCATGGTGGCTGTCGACGATGACCGGCGCCCGGTGAAGGTACCACCACGCCAGCCGCAGAGCAGCGAAGAGAAGCGCCGCTTCCTGCAGGGTCAGCAGCGCCGACAGATCCGCCAGGAGCTAGAGCAGCGCTATCAGAACCTGAAGACCGATTCGATCTAGCCGTTCAGGCGCTGCGCCTCGAAGCGCACCCGTGGGTGGGCGATGCGATCCTGGGCCCGCACCAGCTGCAGTTCATAGCTGGCGCAGGCCTGGGTTTCCAGCAGCACCTCATGCACGGCAGCGGCGGTGAACTCGAAGGCTTGCAGCCAGTTATCGCCAAGCAGCACCCGGGCGAGGAACAACCCTGACGTCAGGTCGCCCACCCCTACCGGCTGACGCGGGAACGCCAGCAGTGGCCGACGCAGGTGCCAGCTGGCTTCGCGGGTCACCAGGAGCATCTCGAAGGCATCGTCCGCGCGCTGTGGATAATTCAGGTGCTTGACCAGCACTACCTGCGGCCCACGCTCCAACAACCCGCGCGCCATGCCCACGCAATCCTCCAGCGACTGCGCGCGGCGGCCACAGAAACTGTCCAGCTCAAGCTGGTTGGGGCACAGGATATCGGCCTTGGCCACGGCCTGCTCGAGCAGGAATTCACTTACCTCGGCCGGCACGATGCAACCTTTCTCGGCATGGCCCATGACCGGGTCGCACAGGTACAAAGCCCTGGGATTGACCGCCTTGATCCGCTCGACGCCAGCCAGGATCGCCCGCCCCTGCTCGGCACTGCCCAGGTAACCCGACAGCACCGCATCGCAGTGGCCCAATTCGCCGATATTGGAAATGCCTTCCACCAACGCGGGAATTTGCGCTGGCGCAAGCACTTCCCCCGCCCACTGGCCATACTGAGTGTGGTTGGAGAACTGCACCGTGTTGAGTGGCCAGACGTTGACCCCGACCCGCTGCATGGGAAACACCGCGGCGCTGTTGCCGGCGTGTCCAAAGACCACGTGGGACTGAATGGCGAGCAGGTGCGGTGTACGTTTCATGCAGGGCGCTTCCGAAACTATGTGAAGAAATGTGCGGCCCGCAGTATGAACCTGATTGCTATCTGTACGACAGGCCAGAGACGCAGTTAAGCTGGATCGACCTGTCTGGAGCTTACGCAAATGCTGACCCTGGAAAACCTTTTCGTCCTGATGCTGGTGGCGACCGCAGGCGCCTGGCTGTGGCACAACCACGGGCTTCGCGAGAAGGCCCTGGCTCGGGTCAAGCAGCATTGTGCCAAGCTCGACCTGGAACTGCTCGACGACGCCGTGGCGCTCAAGCGCATCGCTTTCGTGCGCGACGCCAATGGCCGAAAGCGCCTGGCGCGCATCTACAATTTCGAGTTCACCGTTACCGGCGAACAACGTCACCCCGGCACTGTCACCCAGTTCGGCGCCCACACCATGCAGATCGAACTTGCACCCTACCCGTTCGAGATCAAGACCCCGCCACGCACCGACAACGTCATCGAAATGCAGCAATGGCGCCAGGAACATAACCGCTGGCGCAATTGATCAGCCAGCAACGTAACAGCTGGCGATGGCCGCCTGGAGCACCTGCACTGGTTGTGGCTGATCGAAGATCAGCTCGATGCGCGAGTCCCTGCGCCATTCGCTGGGGCGCCATTCCAGCGCCCCACGTTCCAGGCCATTGAACGACTGCCACCCCGCCGCGCTGTGGATAACCCCTTTCGCCCGGCACCACGACCATTGCTCAAGAACGCCACGTAGCGCCATTTCATCGAAGAACTGGCCCGGATGCCAGCGCCAACCTACGCTCCAGCCCTCGTCCGCCAGCCGGGACTGACAGATCGGTTGCCGCGGATCCACCCACAAGGTGGGCCGTGGGATGGGGCCGTTATCCACAGGCAAACTGGAAAGGTCGAGTGAGCCCGCTGCTGGCGCCGCGGGCGATACAGGCAACTCAGCGAGGGCTAGCGCGCCATGATCCGTCCACAACGCCGGGACTTCAGGCAATGATGCAGTTATCAACAGGCGGGTGGCAGCATCCATGGAGCTCGCCTTGTTGAACAGCAGCAACCCCGCCTTCGCCAATGCCATGTTCTGTGCCTCTGGCAAGCCAGTGCCCCGGGAAAGGGCCGCGGCATCCAGCACCATCAACAGTGGCTGGACCGACAGGACACCGGTCCAAGGCGCCCGCCCCAGTTGCTCCAGCAATTCGAGTGGGTGACCGAGGCCGGACGGTTCGATGAACAGGCGATCCGGGCGCGCCTTGCGCAGCAGGCGGCCGAGCCCCACCTGGAACGGTGCGCCATTGACGCAGCACAGACAGCCTCCCGCCACCTCTGCGATGGCGATGCCGGCCTCATCACGGCTGAGCAAGGCGGCATCCAGGCCGATCTGGCCAAATTCGTTGACCAGCACGGCCCAACGCTCACCAGTTGGTCGTTGCTCCAGCAAGTGACGGATCAGGCTGGTCTTGCCGGCGCCTAGCGGGCCGGCGATCACATGGGTGGGGATGTTCTGCAACATGGCTCGGTATCGCAAGGGCTTGATGGCAGTCTATACCGGGGCGTCCGGCAATTCATGCCAACCAGTCCAGGCTCAACAGCAAGCGACGCTCCCAGGCGGGTGTCTGCGGGGACCGGTGGACCAAGCCCGCACCCTCGTTCCCCAGCCACTTCTCACCCTTGAGCAGGGCTACCTCTCCCGCCACCAATCGCCGGACGTTATCCACAGGCGGCGGCGCCAGCTGCAACCGGGTACGGTCGATGGCACCCTCTGGCAGCCATTCGCTACCTGCGCCGGCGTAGGTACTGAGCAGGCGCAATGGCACATGATCCACATGCATGCGCGGGCACATCGCCCCCTCAAGCACCCGCAGCCGCACCCCTAGGCGCCGAGCGCCCAGCAGGCAGGTATAGGCCGCCACCAGCCAGGCCACATCGGCGACGAAGCCATCGTAGCCATGCAGATCGGCGGTTTCTCTGAGCAGCCCGGGCAACGCTGGCGGCTGGCGTTCATCCACCTCGATCACGCGCTCATCGGCCAATGGCTGGCCCAGGCTCAGCACCAGGTTGGCGAAGTCCTCGACCTGGGCCGGCAGGCGGCGCTGCCAGACCGCGAGGTTGACCCCATCCTGGAGAATCTCCGTCATCACCTGGGGTGACTCACCGAAGACCTGGCGGATATCCACAGTCATGCCGCAGCGTCCTCATGCCACTCACCAAAGGGGTCCGGCAGGCGCAGCCAGCCCATCGGCCCCAACTCCATTTCCTCATCATCGAGCAGGCAGGCTTCCAGCTCTGTGGATAACCGAACAAAGTCGATGTTCTGCCCGATGAACACCAGTTCCTGTCGGCAGTCGCCCGCTTCCGCGGACCACTGCTTGAGGATCGCCGCGGTGTTCTCTTCATCCTGCGGCCATTGTTCGCGCGGCACGAAACGCCACCAACGACCAGCCAGGCCATGGCGCATCATGCCGCCGGCCTGCGACCAGCTACCGGCCTCCTGGAACTTGCTAGCCAGCCAGAAGAACCCTTTGGAGCGCAGCAAGCGGCCGTTGCTCCAAGGCTTGTGGATAAAGTCGAAGAAACGCTGCGGATGGAATGGCCGGCGCGCCTGCCAGGTGGTCGCGGCAATACCATACTCCTCGGTTTCCGGCACATGTTCGCCACGCAGCTCCTGCAGCCAGCCCGGCGCCTGCGCGGCCTGGTCGAAATCGAACAGGCCGGTATCGAGGATGCGCGCCAAAGGCACCTGGCCCATCACCATCGGCACGATCTGCGCCCGCGCATTGAGGCTGCGCAGGATGGCGGTCAATTCTTCGCGCTCATGCTGGCTGATCAGGTCGATCTTGCTCAGCAGCAACACATCGGCGAACTCAACCTGCTCGATCAGCAAGTCACTGATCGAACGTTCGTCACCTTCGCCCAAGGTCTCGCCCCGACTGGCCAGGCTTTCGGCTGCCTGATAATCGCGAAGGAAGTTCAGCCCATCGACAACGGTGACCATGGTGTCGAGGCGTGCCATGTCGGAGAGACTGCGGCCCTGCTCATCGCGAAAGGTGAACGTCTCGGCGACCGGAAGCGGCTCGGATATACCCGTGGACTCGATCAGCAGGTAATCGAAGCGACCCTCGCCCGCCAACCGGGCCACCTCCTCCAGCAGGTCCTCGCGCAGTGTGCAGCAGATGCAGCCGTTGCTCATCTCAACCAGCTTTTCCTCAGCGCGGTTGAGGCTGACATTGCGTTGCACCTCACTGGCATCGATGTTGATTTCACTCATGTCGTTGACGATCACGGCCACGCGCAAATTGTCGCGGTTACGCAGGACATGGTTGAGCAACGTGCTCTTGCCGGCACCCAGGAAGCCGGACAGCACGGTGACAGGAAGACGGTTGGGCATGACGAACCTCATCGGGCAGGCGCATTCGAAACGATGCATTGCACAATGTTATATTATAACAATACAATTTCGCCAAGCCGTATCGCCGAACGGTTGTCTGGAGAGCGTCATGAAACTACCTGGCGTCATCGCCCTGCTGCTGCTCGTTCATCCAGAGCAGCTCTTTGCCATGCCCACTACCGACCTTGCACGGTGCACCCGCAGCGCAACCTTGCTGGCCTGCCAGGACAGCAAGGGCAACTACTACAGCGTGCGAACCGAGGGCAGCACCTTTTACTTGCGCGGGTATGAAGTTGCGAGCAAGCGGCTTTGGGCGCAAACCAACAGCCGCCACGGCGCATTGACGTTCTTTACCGGCCTGGCCAGCGACGGCGAGGCTTGGGTCGGCTACAGCCGGCGTATTGGCTGGACCACGCTGAATCGTGTTTCCAGCTCCAGCGGCCAACGCTTCAACCTGCATTGCAGCCTCATCGGCGGTTGCCAGTGACTTTAACCGTTCAGGATCCCTTCCATGACCAGCCTATCCCTTCCCGATGTCGCCGCCCAAAGCAATCAACAGGCACTGCCGCTGGACTGGGTGGGCATGAATGGTATCGCCGTTGCGCTGCAACTCGACGGGCGCACCGTCACCGCATTTGCCGATGCCGGAGTGAGCCTCGACGATGGCGCCTCACGCGGCATCCACATGTCCCGGCTGTACCTGGCATTGGAGGCGCTGGAGCAACAACCCCTGTCACCCCCGCTTCTACGCCAGATACTGCGGTCATTTCTGCTTAGCCACACCGGCCTGTCCAACAATGCTTATCTGCGCCTGACCTTTGATCATCTGCTCAAACGGTCGGCACTGATCAGTCCGTTGGCTGGCTGGAAGCGCTACCCGGTAACCGTGGATGCCAAGCTTGAAGATGAAATGTTCCACGTGGAACTATCAGTGAATGTGCCGTACTCGTCGACATGCCCATGCTCGGCAGCACTAGCAAGGCAGTTGATCCAGGAGCAGTTCGACAGGGACTTCGCCCACCGGCCATTGGACCGCTGCGGCATTCGCCAATGGCTGGGCAGTAGTGACGGGATCGTCGCCACGCCCCATAGCCAACGGAGCATGGCCAGGCTTCAGGTACGCCTTGCAGGGGAAGCGCTGAACCTGACAGGGCTGATCGACGCGGCGGAAGCCGCGCTGGGCACCGCAGTGCAGACCGCAGTGAAGCGCGCCGACGAGCAGGCTTTTGCCCTGGCCAATGGACAGAACCTGATGTTCTGCGAGGATGCTGCCCGGCGCCTGCACCTGGCATTGATGCAGATTGAAGAGGTGTTGGGGTTCAGCGTACGCGTGGAGCATGCAGAGAGCCTGCATGCCCACGACGCGGTTGCGGTGACTCAACATCGGTGGTGAGCGCTACTTCAACTGCGTGGCTTCACTGTTCCACAGTCGTTGCCCAGCCAGACCGCCCGGGTATCCATGCTTCCCTGTTGCTGGACACCGGAGGCATTGAACGTGCCGTTGACCTTGGTCAGGAACTCACGGTCGCTGAGGAAGGTGGCCTGGCCGGTACCCTGGGCTTTCGGGCAGTTGAACTGGAACTTCCAGACATTGCCATTGCGCTCGGTGATCTTCTGCGTGCAGCCCGATTGCGGGTCCTGCAGGGGGATGTCGTTGGTCTTGACCTGCTCGGCGGTCAGGCACGAGCGCACACCCTTGCCGCCCACGGTGATGCCCTGCTTGGCCAGGGCACCTTCCATCATCGCCCGTTGCTCAGGCGGCAGGTTCTTCAACTGGCCGAGCATGAACTCCATGTCTGGCAACGGCTTGCCATCGACCTGCATATTGCTGGTGGTCAGCTCCCACAAGCCGGGTTGCAACATCTGCGCGTGGACCAGCGGGCTGCCCAACCCCAGTGCCAGGGCGAGCAATGGCAGACGAATCTTCATGGATGAAAGCTCCTCGAAATACCGGCTCCGGCCGGACTGAGCCTTTAGACGTCGAATTCGCCTGTGGGTTGCAGTGGTCCCCTCGAACGTGGTCTGTTAGCAGCAGTACTCTCGGCAAGCAGGATGCGTATGGATTACCACAGCCCCTACTTTTTCGGTTACGTGCTCGGTCTGATTCACCTGCTCGGCCTGGCCGCCGCGCTGCATGCGGTGTTCACCGTGCGCACCGCCCAAGGTGCGATCGCCTGGGCCATGTCGCTGCTGTTCATCCCCTACCTCACGCTCATCCCCTACCTGGTGTTCGGCGCCCGCTCCTTCTATGCGTACATCCAGGCGCGGCGCCAGGCCAACCAGGAAATGCATGTGGCCATGGCCAACCTGAACTGGCGCCCATGGGTGGAGGAAGCGCTGACCGCCCGCGAGTCGGACAGCTATGCCGCCCTGCGCGCCATGCCCAAGCTCGGGCGCATGCCATGCCTGGCCAACAACGAAGTGAAACTGCTGGTCGACGGCGCTGCCACATTCGAGGCGATCTTCTCGGCCATCCGCATGGCGCGGGACACCGTCCTGGTGCAGTTCTTCATCATCCATGACGATGCCCTGGGCAAGGAACTGCAGCAGCTATTGCTGCGCAAGGCCGCCGAAGGTGTCCGAATTTTCGTGCTTTACGACCGCGTCGGCAGCCATGCGCTGCCGGCCAGCTACAGCCAGGTACTGCGTGACGGTGGAGTGCAGATTGAGGCCTTCGCCACGCGCCGCGGCTGGTTCAACCGCTTTCAGGTCAACTTCCGCAATCATCGCAAGATCGTGGTGGTTGATGGTCTGCAAGGTTTTCTCGGTGGCCACAACGTGGGAGACGAATACCTCGGTGCACACCCCAAGCTCTCGCCCTGGCGCGATACCCACGTACAGATAAGCGGCCCGGTGCTGGCCTGCCTGCAGGAGTCCTTCGCCGAGGACTGGTACTGGGCCACGCGCCAGCTCCCGCCGCTGATCCTGCCTGATGCCTACCCCGAGGATGGCGTGTTGTGCCAGGCGCTGGCCAGCGGCCCGGCCGATCCCCAGGAAACCTGCGCGCTGTTCTTTCTCGAAGCGATTCACTCGGCGAGCAGCCGGGTATGGATCACCAGCCCCTACTTCATTCCCGACGAAGCCATCTTCGCCGCCCTGCGCCTGGCGGTACTGAGGGGCGTCGATGTACGCATCCTGATTCCCTCGCGCCCCGACCACCGCATCGTCTACGCCGCCTCCAGCCTGTTCGCCTTCGAAGCGGTGCGCGCCGGGGTGCGCATGTTCCGCTATCAACCGGGGTTCCTGCACCAGAAAGTCGTGCTGGTGGATGACGAGGTCAGCGCCATCGGCAGCGCCAACCTCGACAATCGTTCGTTCCGGCTGAATTTCGAGATCACCTTGCTCACTGTGGATCGTGCCTTTGCCGATCAGGTCGAGCTCATGCTGGTGAATGATTTCGAGCAGGCCAGGGAGATCACCGCTGAAGACAGCCGCGACACCCATCGTCTGCAACAGCTGGGTATGCGCATCGCGCGCCTGATTTCACCGATCCTGTAGCGCGCAGCGGCGTGCCGGACGAGCACGCCGCTGTAGAGGTCAGCGATACAGGTCCTCACGGGTCCATGGCAGGTCGTGGTGACCGTCGGCGTAAGGCTTCACTGCGAGAATCTGATGGAGGTTGATCCAGCCCTTGGTGAAGGCGTAGGCGCAACCGGCCAGGTACAGGCGCCAGATACGCAAGGTCTTCTCCGGCACCAGCGCGGCGGCGCGTTGCAGCTGGTTCTCGAGGTTCTCGCTCCAGTGGTTGAGGGTCTTGGCGTAGTGCAGGCGCAGGCTCTCGATGTCGACCACCTCCAGGCCCGCTTCGCAAATCCGTGCAGTGATCATCGAGATATGCGGCAGCTCGCCATGGGGGAATACATAACGATCGATGAAGTCGCCCGCGCCGCGGCCGACGGGGCGGCCATCGACATGCTTGGCCGTGATGCCATGGTTCATCACCAGGCCACCCTCGCGCACGGCACCGAACAGCCGTTGGCAGTACAGCTCGAGGTTGGCGTGGCCGACATGCTCGAACATGCCGACGCTGACCACCTTATCGAAGCGACCATCCTGGGGCAGGTCGCGGTAGTCGAGGATCTGCAGGTCGACCTTGTCAGCCAGGCCCTCCTCCTTGACCCGCTGGCGGCCCAGCTTCAGCTGTTCCTTGCTCAGGGTGATGCCAAACACCTTGGCGCCATACTCACGGGCGGCAAAGCGCGCCAGCCCGCCCCAGCCACAACCGACATCCAGCAGGTAATCGCCAGCCTGCAGGCGTAGTTTGCGGCACAGGTGATCGAACTTGTCCTGCTGAGCCTGGGCCAGGGTGTTGTCCGGCTCCTTGAAATAAGCACAGGAATAGACCATGTCCCGGTCGAGCCACAGTTGGTAGAACTCGTTGGACAGGTCGTAGTGATAGGAAATGGCTTCGGCATCGGTGGTCTTGTCATGGGCAGTGCGTGCCGGCAATACCTCATCTTCATCCTGCAGCAAGGCATCGCTGAGTTCGTCGCAAACCCGGATGACTTCGCCGATATCGCCTTCCAGCTCCAGCTTGCCCTCGACGAAGGCCGATCCCAACTCATTGAGGTTGGGATGGGTGAGCTGGGTAATGAGCTGGGGTTCCTTGACCACGATGGTGACTTGCGGGCTCGGCCCCAGATCGAACTGGTTGCCGTCCCACAGCTTGACGCGCAAAGGTAAGTGCAAGCTCTGCAACGCAGGTGGAAGTTGCGCAAGCATTCATGACCCTCCCTTTCGTTGATACGGGACGCCACGCCTTAATGTGTCGGACGTCACCGCATCAGGGTAGTTCATTCGTACGAAGTTTCCGGTAATCACGACCATGGTCTAGAACTATCTGGCGCAGCCTATATGGCAGATTGTATACAATCCTGCTCGCTCAGATTAACCTTGTGCCCTCTTCGCTTCCTCACACTCTCGGAGTAACGAAACCCATGAAATCCTATGACGTGGTGATCATTGGCGGCGGCCCCGGCGGCTACAACGCCGCGATCCGTGCGGGCCAGCTGGGCCTGAGCGTGGCCTGTGTCGAGGGTCGCTCGACCTTGGGCGGCACCTGCCTGAACGTCGGTTGCATGCCTTTCAAGGCATTGCTGCACGCTTCCGAGTTGTATGAGGCAGCCAGTGGCGATGAGTTCGCCCACCTGGGGATCGAGGTCAAGCCGACCCTCAACCTGGGCCAGATGATGAAGCAGAAAGATGAAAGCGTGACTGGCCTGACCAAGGGCATCGAATACCTGTTCCGCAAGAACAAGGTCGACTGGGTCAAGGGCTGGGGCCGCCTGGACGGGGTTGGCAAGGTGATCGTCAAGGCCGAGGACGGCAGTGAAACCACCCTGCAGGCCAAGGACATCGTCATTGCCACCGGCTCGGAGCCCACGCCGCTGCCCGGCGTGACCATCGACAACCAGCGCATCATCGACTCCACCGGTGCCCTGTCGCTGCCCCAGGTGCCCAAGCATCTGATCGTCATCGGCGCCGGGGTGATCGGCCTGGAGCTGGGTTCGGTATGGCGTCGCCTGGGTGCCGAAGTGACGGTGATCGAATACCTGGACCGCATCTGCCCTGGCACCGACGAAGAAACCGCCAAGACCCTGCAGAAAGCCCTGGCCAAGCAAGGCATGACCTTCAAGCTGGGCAGCAAGGTGACCCAGGCCACGGCCGCGGCCGACGGCGTCACACTGACCCTGGAACCCGCCGCCGGTGGTACCGCCGAAACCCTGCAGGCCGACTACGTGCTGGTAGCCATCGGCCGCCGTCCTTATACCCAAGGCCTGAACCTGGAAAGCGCAGGGCTGCAAACCGACAAGCGCGGCATGCTCGCCAACGACCATCACCGCAGCGCGGTGCCAGGCATCTGGGTGATCGGCGACGTCACCTCCGGCCCGATGCTGGCGCACAAGGCCGAAGACGAAGCGGTGTCGTGCATCGAGCGCATCGCCGGCAAGGCCCACGAGGTCAACTACAACCTCATCCCGGGCGTCATCTATACCCGCCCGGAACTGGCCAGCGTCGGCAAGACCGAAGAGCAGCTCAAGGCCGAAGGCCGTGCCTACAAGGTCGGCAAGTTCCCCTTCACCGCCAACAGCCGCGCCAAGATCAACCATGAGACCGAAGGCTTCGCCAAAGTCATCGCCGATGCCGAGACCGATGAGGTGCTGGGCGTGCACCTGGTCGGCCCAAGCGTGAGCGAGATGATCGGCGAGTTCTGCGTGGCAATGGAGTTCTCGGCCTCGGCCGAGGACATCGCCCTCACCTGCCACCCGCACCCGACCCGCTCCGAGGCCCTGCGCCAGGCGGCGATGAATGTGCAAGGGATGGCGATGCAGATCTGACCGGACCTTTCAGCACCGCCCGTGGGAGCGGACTTGCCCCGCGATTGCGTCATGCCTGCCAACGCAATCGCAGGGCAAAGCCCACTTAGCCATGGGCCCGCTGTTTATCCCCAGCGCTGTGGAAGCGCGACGCCAGGAATGGCGTGATATCCAGCGGCAGCGCCTCATTGTGGACAACCTTGTCCAGCAGCACGCCGGTAATCGCCGAGGTCAGAATCCCGGTACGGAAATGTCCACAGGCGTTGAAATACCCTGGGACATTATCCACAGGCCCGAGAATCGGCAACTCATCCGGTGACCCAGGCCGCAGGCCGGCCCAGGTGCGCTTGAGGTTCACCTGCGCCAGCTGTGGCACGCAGCGGATCGCCCCCTGTACCAAGCCGTTGATCTCCGGGAAGGTATTGCTGACATCAAAGCCCTTCTCCTCGGTGGTACTGCCGATCAGGATCTCGCCGTTGTCCTTCTGTGCCATGTAGCAATCGCTGGTGGTGATGCAGCCATCGAGCAGCTTGGGCAGACGCTCGGTCAGCACGATCTGGCCTTTCACCGGCTTGACCGGAATGCTCTCCCCGGTGGCCCACTCGCTCAGTTCCGCCGCCCAGGCGCCAGCGGCATTGATCAATGTGCCGCAATGGAACTCACCGGCTTCGGCGGTGCGCACGCCCTTGATCCGTGAACCTTCATGCAGCACGCCGGTGATGTTGACGTTCGGGTACAGGTCGACGCCGTTCTGCCGCGCCGCCTCCATGAACGCATCGCCCAGGCGGAACGGACTGACCTGGTGATCGCAGAGAAACTCCAGCGCGCCATTGGCCTTGAGCGTTACCGCCGGTTCCGAAGCGCGCAGCGCGTCGCGGTCGAGCCAACGAACTTGGTCGGCCAAGTGCGGGATCTGCTTGACGATGTGCTCGGCGTATAACTGGTCTTCTTCATCCTGGATGATGTACTTGAGCCCGGTGCGCTCGAACTTGAAGTCCATGCCGTGGCGTTCGATCAGTTCCTGGTGCAGCTGTGGATAAATCGCGTTGGACTGCAAGGCGAAGTCGAAGAAGCATTCCGGCAGGATGTGCGGTGTGCTCGAATCGACCACCACCGCCGCGCCATTGGCCTCGCGCTTGCTGCGCGAGGACATCATGCGAAAGAAGATCACCCCGCAACCCAGCCCCACCGATTCGCCGATGGCCCACAGGCCGCCGGCCGAGGCGCGGGTGGCATTGCCCGGGCGCTTGCAGTCGATCAAGGCGATCTTCAGGTTGCTGCGCTTGGACAGCTGGTAGGCGCAGGACGCGCCGATCACTCCACCACCGGCGATGATGATGTCGTAGTGCTTTTTCATGTTCAGGCCTCCGTGCCGAGTTGTTCGAATGCGGAAAACGGGATCGGGTCCACCGGGAAGCGCGGGCGCAGCCAACCCACGTCCTTGCGCCCGGTGGCGCTGCGCAGACGGTCGCTGCAGTAACCGACGCACATGCGCCCCTGGCAGTCGCCCATGCTCACCCGGGTGCGCATCTTCAGGCTGGCCATGTCTTGCACACCCTGCTCCAGGGCCAGATCGATCTGCTCGCGAGTCACGTGTTCGCAACGGCAGATCACCGTGTCGGCCTGTGGCAGTGCGACCTGTGCGGCGCCACGGGCGGTGTAGCGCTCAACCCCGGAACGGAAGCGCTTGATCGCAGCCAGCTTGCCCAGGTAGCGCTCACGGCGCTCGATCGCCTGCTCGGCATCGAGCTTGCCCATCTGCTGGAGCATCGAAACCGCGGCAATGCGCCCGGTCAGCATGGCCGCCTCGCCACCGCGGATCCCGGCCATGTCGCCCGCCAGGTGAATGTTCGGCTGGCTGCTTTGCTGCCACACGTTGCATTCGGCGCGCAGGTAGCCGTCCTCGCTGAAACCATGGGCCAGGCCCAGTTGCTGGCTGAGCTGGGTACGCGGGATGAAGCCATAGCCCACTGCCAGGGTGCGCACCTGCTCGCGCTGGACACGGCTCATGTCCGGTTGCCAGTCCTGGGTATAGGGTGCGACCTCGACTTCCTGCAGTTCGCCCTCCCCCGTGGCGCCCACCACGCCCCAGCCGTAATGCATGGGGATGCCGTTGAGCTTCATGTAGGCGAGCATGCTCAGGCCGTCGAGGAACAGCTGCGGCTTGTTCATCAGCGCCAGGCTTTCCTTGGCGATGCGGTTGAACGAGCAGGCCTCGTACACCCCCGCGACCTTGGCACCGGCGGCGTGCAGCTGGCAGGCGACCAGTGGCAGCAAAGGCCCGGTACCCGCAATCAGGGTACTGCCCAGTGGCTTGACCACACCGCTCTTGATCTGCAGTTGCAAACCACCGAGCAGGATCACGCCCGGCAAGGTCCAACCAGGGAACGGCACGTTGCGTTCATGGCAACCGGCGGCCAGCAGCAGATGGGAATAGTCGATCTCGTGCAGGCGCTCGTCGCCATCGAGGACCATCAGCCGCTGGTCGTCACCGCCCACCACGCGATGGTTCAGACGCAGGTCGATGCGCTCGGCGCAGGCGGCGAAATCTTCGTGCAGCTTGGTCAGGGCCTTGGTGTAGCGCGGGCCCAGGTAGCCCAGGTCGACGCCGGCGCGCAACGGGCCACGATAGACCACGCCACCGGGGCGCGAGGCTTCGTCGAACAGTAGGCAATCCACGCCATGTTCGGCCAGCTCGATGGCCGCGCCCATGCCGGCCGAGCCGCCACCGACGATCACAGGACGAAGGCTCATGGATGGGCCTCCTCGTGCACGCGGTTGACCTCGGTCTCGATGTGCATGCCCGGTTTGACGATGGTCTGGCAGGCGCGACGCTTGGGACGACCGTCGATCTGCACCAGGCAGCAATGGCAGACGCCCATGCCGCAGTAGGCACCGCTGAGCTGGCCATGATCGTTACGCGCCAGCTGGCGCAGGCCAACGGCGTTGAGCACGCTGAGTACAGTCTCGCCGGCACTGGCGACTGCGGGCAACCCATTGACCAGGAGGGTCATTTCATTGCCTTCCAATGGCTGGATATCGTGCTTTCGTTGCAGCGTCTGCATTTCCTGTCGTCCTTGATGACTGATGGGTCGGGGGACGTTAGGGCAAACCCGGAGAGAAAACATTGATCCATGCCAGACGCTGGTTGTAGAAACGTCCGACAACGACGAACTGCTACGGATTTCACATTGCTCCGAAAATGCTTACCTGCAGAACTTAAAAGCCCCCGCGAATGCAGGGGCCTTTTGACTACAAAGCACTGAGACCTTAGTGTCAGAATGCCCAATCCAGGGTCAGGCCGACCCCGTGGCTCTTGTCGCGGCTACCCAGCAGTCCGTTGTAGTCCAGGTTGACCCGGGCCTCGCGGCTCAGGGCAATCCCCACCCGTGCACCGACCACCGCCGCATCACGGTCCAGTGACAGCGCCTGAACCTTGTAGGTATCGCCCTGGCCCGCGAACGCCAGGTGCTGGTCGGCCCCGGTGGAGCTCAGGTTGTGCTGCCAGCCCAGAGTGGCGGCAAGCTCGACCGCCTGGCCGCTGGACAACTGCAGCTGCTTGCCGGCGCGCATGCCCAACGTCGAGAGCCAGGCATCGCGGTTATCCTGGCCCCCCTTGAGCGCGGCAGCGCCGCCATGCTCCCTGAAGCTGTCGCTGGCTATATGCACGTAGGCCAGATTGGCGAACGGCTCCAGCGCCACGCTCGGCAGTTCGACCTTCCAGGCCGCCTCGCCGAACACCTGGGTGCTCTGGGCATCGCGCTTGCTCTTCTGGCGATCGCTGACCTCGTTGTACTGCAGTTCGCGCTTGGTCTCGGTACGGTGCCAACTGTGGCTGGCGCCCACGCTCAGGCGCAGCTGCTCCAGTTCCTTGCCGGCATAGGCGCCCAGGTGGTAGCTGTCGACGCTGGCCGAGGAGTGACGGCCATCGCCCATGCTCAGCGAACTGTCGCTATAGCCGGTAAAGACGCCGACACGGGTGTCCTCGCTCATCTGCCCATCGATCCCCAGCAGCATGCCGCCAATCGAACTGCTATAGCGCGCATGTCCGGAATCACCGTCGGCCTTGCCCCAGGCGCCGAGGGCCTTGACCCACAGGCCGTTGTCCTGGCCTTCCACACCCTGCAGCCGGGTACGCTCGCCTACGGCGTCGCGCAACTGGCGGCTGTCGTTGAGCAGCAAGTTACCCACCGCCGGGTGGATTTCGCCGGACAGCTGATCGAATGCCTGCTGGGCGCTGGCGGCATCGGCCGACAACAGCAGGCTCTCGTAGACCGGGTTGCCCGCGCCGAGCCGATCGGCCGCCGCGGCCACCGAACGCTGGTTGGCGGTCAGGCCGACACTGGCGAACGAGGTGGCATTACGCTGCACCGCCAGCCGTACCCCACTGCCGGTATACGCCAAGCCACCACCGAGGAACAACGCGTTGGACTGCACTTGGGCAAAACTGCCTTGCACGCCACCTGCGGCATCCAGGATGTCGAACTGCCGCCCCACCAGGCTGGTGGCTTGCTGGGACTGCAGCGAAACGCCAGGGTTCTGCAGGTCCAGGGCCAGGTTCGCACCGCCCACGGCTATCTGGCCATCGCTGACCAGACGGTCGCTGCCAGTGCTGTCTACCTCCACCGCATAGGTCGAGCCAGGCTGGAAGGTCACGTCATTACTGACGCGCAAGGTGCCAATGGAGTTGCCGGGCGCCACCACGCCGCCGCGGTTGACCACCAGCGCGCCGATCCGGCCATTGCCGCCCAGCACGCCGCCGTCGTTGACCGTCACGGTCGATTGCAGCGAACCATTGACCGCCAGCCGCCCCTGGTTGACCAGCGTCGGACCGGCGTAAGTGTTGTTCCCGCTGAGCACCAGGGTGCCGATGCCCTGCTTGGTCAGGCCGCCATGCCCGGAAATATCGTTGCTCCACAGATCCAGCACACAGCTCAGATCGTTGCAGCGCCTTTCCGTGGGCCTGCCAGCATCCACCAGGGCGCCGACACCCGGCAGATCAGCGACGAACTGGCTCGGGCCGTAGCCGCCGGCGATCCGCAACTCCTCGGGAATGTCCTGCTCGGTAACCAGCATGCCGGGGCCGCGGATACCCTTGTCCAGGTTGATCATGCCCCAGCCATACAAGGAATCGATGCCGGGCGCGCCCATGTCGGTGGCAGTGGTGCGCAGCACGCTGGCGATCTGCGCGCCGCTCATGTAGGGGAAACGCTCCATCAGCACCGCCGCTGCGCCAGCGGCATGGGGCGCGGCCATGGAGGTACCGTTCTTGTTGGCGTAACCCTGGGTCAGGTCCTCCAGGCTGGTACCGCCAATCACCGCGCTGTAGATGCGGGTGCCGGGGGCCGATACGCAGAAGCTTGCGGTATAGCCGCAGCGCGAAGAGAACGTGCTGATCACGTACGGGTTGGCGCTGCTGGTGTCGGGGTTCTGCTGCAACGCCGCCACGGTCATCCAGTTGGGGGCGATCTCCGGTACGAAATAGCCCAGCCCGGCAATCGCATCGGGGTTGTTCAGGTTGTAGTCGTTGCCGGCGGCAAAGATCGTCAGGACCCCGCTGCGGGCGGCGGCGATGGCCCCGTCATAGGCGCCACCGGGCAAGGTGCCCAGCAGCGGCTGGATTTGCGCGAACTGCGCCCGGGCATCGTTCACGGTGAAATGCGGGAAGTCCGGATTGCGCCCGCCCTTGGCGAAGCGGTCGGTGATGCCGATGCCCCAGCTGTTGTTGATGATCCGCGCGCCGCTGGCCACCAGGCTGTCCCAGCCGGCCTTGTACACCGCGCCATCGTTGCCCAGGACGATGCCATCCTCGGGGCCGGGGTCGCCGTTGTCGGCGCTGATGATCTGCGCATTGAAGGCCACGCCATGCATCTCCACGCCGTCACGGTTGCCGGCGGCGATCCCCCCGACGTGGGTGCCATGGGAGCCGAGCTTGCCATCCGAACCTACCGACGGGCTGCCGTCGTAGCGGAAGGCATCGCCGGCTTTCACCGGAATATAGGGGTCGGTGTACTGGCGAATGCCACTGGTGACCAGGGTCACGATCTTGTCCTTGCCGGCGAACTCAGGGTGCGCGGCGTACACCGGCTGGTCGAAGATCCCCAGCTTCACCCCCTTGCCGCTGTAGCCGGCGGCATAGGCGCTGTCGGCGTGGATCGCCCCCAGCCCCCAATCGGCCTTGAATTCGCTGCTGCGCCAGCTGCTGGCGTCGCCGAGGCGGCCACTCTCCACATAGGGCGCGGCCTGGGCCGTGCCCATCAACGCCGCCCAGCCCATCAATACCCGCCCCAGCGGCGCCAGGGCCCAGCCCTGCCCAAGTGCGCTGTCATCCTGTCTGACTCGCTTCACTACGACCTTCCTTAGTTGTATGGATTGAATACCGCGTTGGTCGAACTCCGTATTGCAACAACTGGCGCCATGACGCCTCAGAAACGCCATTGCAGGTTGAGCCCCGCGCCATGCTGTTGTTCACGACTGGCCAGACGCCCCTGGTAGTCCAGGCTCAGGTCCAGGTCGCGGGTCAGGCCCACCCGTGCCTGGAGCCCGACCAGCGCGGCATCGCGCAGGGCTGGCGCCGTCTCCACCCGGAACGGCAGGTCACTGTCGGCAAAGGCCAGGTGCTCGCGGTCCTGGGTTCCGCTCAGCCGGTGCTGCCAGCCCAGGCTTGCCGCCAATTGCAGGTCCTGCTGCGGGCCCACTTGCCATTGCTGGCGCCCACGCAGGCCCAAGGTGCTTAACCAGGCATCACGCTGCTCGTCGCCCGCCTGCAACGCTGCGGCATCGCCCTTCTCATGGAAGCCATCACGGTCCAGGTGCTGGTAGGTCAGGTTGGCGAACGGCTCCAACTGCACCGCCGGCAACGCCAGGCGATAGGCCGCCTCGGCAAACAGCTGCTGGCTGCGGGCATCGATCCGCGCG
Organism: Pseudomonas sp. PONIH3; assembly: GCF_002934345.1. Taxonomy (NCBI): domain Bacteria; kingdom Pseudomonadati; phylum Pseudomonadota; class Gammaproteobacteria; order Pseudomonadales; family Pseudomonadaceae; genus Pseudomonas; species Pseudomonas sp. PONIH3. The sequence goes on along the minus strand of NZ_CP026386.1, from coordinate 3,801,438 downwards.
CGCTGGCGGCCGGACACCTCGGCATAGGCCAGGTCGCGACGAACTTCGGCGCGGTGCCAGCTGTAGCTGCCGCCCAGGCTCAAGCGCAGCTGGTCGACGTCGTGACGGACATAGGCGCCCAAGTGATAGCTGTCGACCGTGGCCCGGGAGTGGCTGCCGCCCATGCCCAGGGAGCTGTCGCTGTAGCCGGCAGCCAGACCGGCGCGGGTCTGCTCGTCGAAGTCCCGGTCCAGGCCCAGCAGCATGCCGCCCAAGGAGCTGGTATAGGACTCACTGCCCTGCACGCCCTCGATGCGCCCCCAACTGCCCAGGCCTTTGAGCCAGAGCTGGGTCGAGCCGGTCTCGGGCGCCGTCGTGCCAGGCGCATTGGCTGGCAGTGCGGCGCCTTGCACACGCTCGCCCAAGGCATCACGCAACACCGAGCCCTGGCTGAGCAGCATCGAGTCCAGCGCCGGATAGATCTCCCCGGCTAGCTGGCGCAGGCCGTCCCGGACCTGGTCCGCCGAGGTCGAGAGCAGCAGGCTTTCATACACCGGATTGCCCGGCCCCAGGCGCTCCACGGCGGCGCCGCTGGCGAGCTGGTTGGGCGTGGCCGCGACGCTGTCGAACGTTGCGGCGCTGCGCGTCACGTCCAACTGCACACCGTTGGCCGAATAGTCGAGCACGGTCCCAAGGAACAAGTAGCCGGGTTGAACCTGGGCGAAGCGCCCATCGACGCCGCCTGCCGCCTGCAGGATGTCGAACTGGCGCCCCACCAGGCTGGTGACCGGGCCACCGGCCAGCAGGTTCGGCCGAGCCTGGGGCACCAGATCGAGATTGGCGCCAGCGACGCTGGCCTGACCATCCACCACGAGTCGATCACTGGCCGTGGGCGACAGCTCCACCTGATAGGTCGAACCCGGCTGCAAGTCCAGGTTACCGGCGACATTCAAGGTACCGATGGAGTTACCCGGGGCCACCACGCCCCCAGCGTTGGCAATCAGGGCACCGACCCGGCCATTGCCGCCCACTGTACCGCCAGCATTGACCGTCACCGCTGATTGCAGGCTGCCGTTGACCGCCAGCAACCCGCCATCGACGCGGGTCGGGCCGCGGTAGCTGCTGTCACCCGACAGCACCAGCCAACCGGCCCCGGACTTGACCAGGCTGCCCTGATAAACCCGCTGCGCGGCTGCCGCGTCACGGGCCATGCCCAGGGCATAATCACTGCGATCCTGCTGGCTGACGCCCGCTGCCAGCCCATGCTCCCAGCCGCGATCCTTGAGGGTCTGCTGCCAGGCCTGCCGTTCCGCGACGTCCTCGGCCTGACGCTGCACCAGTGCCTGGTCGGAAATGCCGTTGCTCCAGCTATCGCCCTGCCCACGCTCCAGGTTGACGTTGAACTCCCCCAACAACTGCCCTGGGCCATGCAAGGCCCGGCCCAGGTCCGGAACGCCCCAGCCCACCCGATCGCTAGGCGCCTGGGTCGGCGAGCCATCGAGCTGGCGCGAAGTGGTCAGCAGCACTTGCAAGGCCTGCTGGTTGTTCAGATAGGGATAACGCTCCATGACCAGGGCCAGGGCCCCAGTGGCATGGGGCGCGGCCATTGAGGTGCCGTTGTAGGTGGCATAGCCGCCACCGGGCACGGTACTGGTGATTGCCGCACCGGGGGTCGCCAGGCACCAGTATTTGGCGATGCCGCACTGGTTGTATTTCTGCTGGTTGTTCTTGTCCAGGCCCGATACCGCCAGCCAGTGGCCTTCCAGTTCCGGCTGGAAGTACGGCAGCGCCGAGCGCACGCTGGCATTGGCATAGCCGCTGTTGCCGGCGCTGAACACATTGATCACACCCCGACGCGCCACATCGCCAGCGGCATCGAGCCAGGTGGCCTGCTGGAAATGCTGGGCGTAGGCCGTGCGCAGGTCGCCGAGGGTCTGGTAGCTGACATCCTTGGGCTGGCTGCCCCAACTGTTGTTGATCGCCCTCGCCCCGGAATCCACCAGGGCGTCGTAGACCGCCTTGAAATACCGCGGATCGGGATCGGTGCCAAACAGGAACTTGTCATTCTTGTTGGTGTTGCCCACGTATACCTGGGCATTGAAGGCCACGCCGTGCATGCCCACGCCATCACGGGCCGCGCCCATGGTGCCGGTGACATGGGTACCATGGCTGTCGTTGGCGCCATTGAGCACCCCGGACACACTGAACGGAGTACCGTCGAGGTACTGGCCGGTGGCGGTGACCGCGTGGAAACGCCCGGGGCTGGCTTCGGGATGGGCGGGATCGAATCCCGAGTCCAGGGCGCCGATGCTGACCCCGGCACCGGTGAACCCGGCGGCATAGGCCTGGCTCGCCTGCATGCGCTCCAGGCCCCAGTCCTGCTGGTATTCGACCGAGCGCCAGCTGGCGGGGTCGCCCAGGCGGCCAGGGTCCTGATAGGCCGCCGCAGCCGACAGCGGCAGGCCGGTGGCAAACGTCAGGCACAGCGTGCCCGTCAGCGTCTTGAGCTGATCACATCTCACATCCATGTCGATGACTTCTCTTGTTCTTGTTGTCGGATCGCCCATCCTGGGTCGACCAGTGTGTCGCTGCATCGCCAGGCCGCAAGGCACGGCTTCATCGAGCAGCAGAAGGATATGACGTTTCTAGATTGCGCGATGCGTCAGCGCTGCATATCCAATATGCGTTTTTACCTGCTCGGACAGGTTGCGGGGGAGGCTTTGAGAGGAAGGAAGACAGCATAAAGGGAGGGCGCCCGTGCGGCGCCCTCCTGTTACGGATTAATAAACTTTGTCACAAAAGCTCTTGGATTCCGCGGCCGAGCGGGGGCGCTGATCCTGGAGAAGAGAGAATAAAGGTTGTCACAAAGCATAATCTTTCAAAAATTCTTGGGCTTTTCCGTTTAATAAAGGTCGTCACAACAGTAAAGGTTGTCACAGCAAAGGTTCAGCCAAAGAAAAATCACAAGGATATATCGTGCAAAAACCCCGGAAAAATTATGATGGTATCTTTGTACACAGAGGTAATCGGTACGAGCTTCTCCTGTTCACAGGTACTAAGTCTGTCTCATGCCCCCTCTTCACTCTGCCAGCACACAGTCCTAGATCGGGCCTTACAGTCCGGTTGGAAGCGATTCTCGGCTGCGCGGCGAAACAAGCAAAGGGCCAGTACAGCGAGCTCATGACGCAGCCCCACCGATACGTCATCAGAAGAAATTTCCATTGCCCGGCAAGCTGAGTTCTTACATCTGCGGTGGCCTGGTGTGCGTTTCACCGTGGCAGTCACGGCACCATGCAAAGAGGGCGTCTTACAGAATCCGGCCATGTTTGAGCATTTCGTGGTCATCCGTGTAGCAGCGAAACAGCCCCAAAGAAATGGCGTAAAGCCCCGCCGACTGGGGCGTGAGATCCAGCCTGGACGTGTCCGCGCCACGGACGATTTCGGCGAGCTTGGCCAGAGTGGGATCATCGAGCTGGTACTTCTTGAGGAAGGCGTCGAAGCTGCTTAACGGCCCGACATGGCTCAGGTCTACCCCTAGAATGTCATAGAGCGTGGCACCTTCATCACTTGCCACGCGCAAGACCTCGCTGCTGGGGACGTAGCGGAAAACCGGGACTGTATCGATGAAGCGCTGGATGAGCCAAGGACAGGCGATCCGATCGATCTTTGGACGTTCACGCGTTACCCATTTCATTGGACACCCCACCGCCGGCAGGCGATGGGTCATGAAACACCGGCCGATGATGTCGGCCGGCAGTTGGTTTCAACCACGCAACATGTGGACTGCCAGGCCTGCCAGGGCGCAAGCGAATAGAACCTGAATGACACCCCGCTTAAAGCGGAATAGGGCAATTGCTGCAGCAACCGCTATCATCGCTGAAGGCCAGTCAAACGCCCCACTGAAGCCTTTTGGCCAAAGTACGTGGTAGCCGAAGAACATGGCGAGGTTCAGGATCACCCCCACCACAGCCGCGGTGATGCCTGTCAGCGGTGCAGTGAATTTCATCTCGTTGTGAGTCGACTCCACCACTGGGCCACCGGCAAGGATGAAGATGAAGGAAGGCAGGAAGGTGAACCAGGTCACGAGGCTCGCCGCGACTGCACCGGCAAGGAACGGGTGCTCCGCACCGAACATCGGATGCACGTACCCACCGATGAATCCGACGAAGGCAACCACCATGATCAGTGGCCCTGGCGTGGTTTCCCCCAAAGCGAGGCCATCGATCATTTGGGTTGGCGTCAGCCACCCGTAATGACCGACAGCGCCCTGGTAGACATAAGGCAGCACCGCGTACGCCCCGCCAAACGTCATCAGTGCAGCCTTGGTGAAGAACCAGCCCATCTGCGTCAGGCTGCCGTCCCAGCCAAACGACAGCGTTAGCAACCCCATGGGCAGCACCCACAGCGCTCCACCGACCAGCAGCAGGTGTACCAGATGTCCCCAGCTGAAACGGGCATGCTCAGGGGTTGGGGTGTCGTCATCGATCAGCGCCGGACCGAAGCTGTTCTTCGCGGCCCCATGACCGCCGCCGATCACGAACTTGCCGGGTGCGAAGCGGCCCCCCACATAGCCGATGATGGCGGCCACCAGCACGATCAGCGGGAACGGCACGTTGAGGGCGAAGATAGCGACGAACGAGGCGCCGGCCATAGCCCACAGCCAGCCGTTCTTGAGGGCTCGTGAACCAATCCGGTGTGCAGCGTGGACGACAATGGCGGTGACCGCCGGCTTGATGCCATAGAAAATGCCCGCGACTACCGGCACCTCGCCAAAGGCGACATAGACCCAGGACAAACCGATCAGGATGAACAGTGAAGGCAGCACGAACAATGCGCCGGCAATTACCCCACCCCAGCTGCGGTGCATGAGCCAACCGATATACGTTGCGAGCTGCTGAGCCTCGGGGCCGGGCAGCAACATGCAGTAGTTCAGCGCGTGTAGAAACCGTTTCTCGCTGATCCACCCCCTACGCTCGACCAACTCCTGATGCATGACTGAGATCTGTCCGGCAGGCCCGCCAAAGCTGATGAAGCCTAACTTGAGCCAGAACAGGAAGGCTTCATACAGACCGATCGGCTGCTGAGACGCTTGCGATGGCGGCTGTTCACTTACTGCGGAGGTGGTATCAACCATTTTGGGCTTCCTCGCTTGCGAAAGCCGTCAGCAGGCCATCGAAGATGCCTCCTGCGACCATTGTCAGTTGATCGTCATCGCCAATGCTCTCTCTCAATCCGGCGAGGACACGCTCGATACCGGGTGCTTCGGAAGGTTGTACGCCTCCCACATCCAGGTAGTGGATGACACCCGCCAGGCGTGCCAGGCCTGGCTGCTGAAAGGCGAAGCTCTCGATGAGGGTTTCGAAGGAAACCCGCTGGCCAACGTGGCTGAATCGGGCCCCATCAAAATCAAAGCCGAGCGCATCGCTTGGGCAGTCGCTGGGACTGTCCAACCAAATGAATTGGGCATCGGCATCAACGAAGCGACGGATCAGCCAGGCACAGGCCAACCGGTCTACCCAAGGACGTTTTCGCGTTGCCCATCGGCGACCTTGGTATTCGCTGCGCTCCAGCTGGTTGATCGCCTCATCGTGCGCACTCGGCTCATCAGAAGACAGAGCGCGGCTAATCGCGGTCTCAAGCTCCTGCAGGGCCGCGTCGGCTTGGGTCTTGAGTACACCTGGGAAGAAATCGATCGCTGCCAACTGGCCGAAGGCCTTCCTGAGCTTGCGCACCTGTCGGGCTGTCAGCAACGCATTATCCGGGGATAGGTCAGCTCGGCAGCCTGCAATTTCTTCCATCAGCTTGGCGTATTCATCGCTTCTGTCGAATAGCCCGCTGAAGCGCTCCTCGCGTTCTGGCAACGACAGCAGAAATGCCGTGCCGTTGATGGCTAGCACATCTCGCTCCACGGCTTCGAACGTTTCGCGGCCCGCGCTTTGTTCCGGCAGCAAGTACACACCATCGCGTAGCACGGCGGCGCCAGAGGCCTTCAGCGTTCTCCAGGCGCGCATTCGTTCGGTGGCGTTTGCTGTCGGCAGTCCCAAAATCAATAGCGACCAGCTAATCATGTAGAAAACTCAACATAAAATGTATCTTTTCCTACATTAAGCCAGTTTCGTCCAAATGCAACGGGTATTCATCGAGCGTGTCGAGCCGTATGGAATCGCGTTGACCATATCCCCCTGGGGGGGATACGCTGTTGTCGATCTGATGAAGTTCAGGCGATAGAGATCGCCTCCAGCCGTGCACGGAGGTGCCATGCTATCTGTCCTGAAAAACCGCACTTACAGGCACCTGTTCATTGCTCAGGTGATTGCCTTGATCGGCACCGGCCTGGCGACCGTAGCGCTTGGGCTTCTGGCCTATAATCTAGCCGGCGCGCAGGCCGGCGCCGTCTTGGGCACTGCGCTCGCGATCAAGATGGTGGCCTACATTGGCGTGGCGCCGATTGCCGGTGCGTTTGCCGAACACCTACCCAGAAAAGCCATGCTGGTCTCCCTCGACCTGGTCAGGGCAGCCGTGGCGCTGTTACTCCCGTTTGTCACCGAGATCTGGCAGATCTACGTGCTGATTTTCGTGCTGCAGTCTGCATCTGCCGCGTTTACGCCAACGTTCCAGGCCACCATTCCTGACATCCTCCCTGACGAGCGTGAGTACACCCGGGCGCTATCACTTTCGCGCCTGGCTTATGACCTGGAGAGTGTTATTAGCCCGATGCTCGCGGCAGCCCTGTTGACCGTGGTCAGCTTCCACAGCCTGTTCGGTGGCACCGTCGTGGGTTTCCTCGTGTCAGCTGCGATGGTGGTTTCAGCGGTATTGCCGGTAGCCGTTCGCGGGCCCAAGCGGAGCATCTACGAGCGGACGACCAAAGGCCTACGGATCTTCCTGCGTACCCCGCGCCTGCGCGGCCTCCTGGCCTTGAACCTCGCAATTGCTGCAGCCAGCGCGATGGTTATCGTGAATACGGTCGTGTTGGTTCAGGCGAAGCTTGGGCTGGATCAGAGCGCGATGGCCATGGCGTTGATGGCTTTCGGTGGCGGTTCGATGGTGGTGGCCATGCTGCTTCCGCGACTTCTTGAGCGTCTGGACGATCGTAAGGCCATGCTTGCCGGCGGAGCGATCCTGGTGGCTGGTTTGCTGATCGGGGCTTTCGTCTCCAGTTATTCGGCCTTGGTTGTTCTGTGGGTGGTGCTGGGCGCTGGATATTCCCTGGCACAAACGCCGTCGGGGCGGATCTTGCGTCGATCTTCTTCGGCTCAGGATCGACCAGCGCTGTTCGCGGCGCAGTTCGCCTTGTCTCATGCTTGTTGGCTGATTACCTACCCGCTGGCCGGGTGGCTGGGAGCCAGCGTCAGCCTCACTGCTGCGTTCGTTGGCCTAGGTCTACTCGCTGGGTTTGCGTGGACACTGAGCAAATGGATCTGGCATCCCGACCATGAGCACGAGGTTGTGTCGCATCAGCACGACGATCTTTCGGAAGATCATCCTCATGTCGCTGATGGAAAATCTCATGCGCACTCGTTTGTCATTGATGAGCTCCACCGGAAATGGCCACGGCGATAGCGCCCTCCATCCAGGGCGGTGGAGAGTCGCTGGGTCGGTGCTATTTCTTGAGCGCCTTCAGCCGCGCACTGGCTTTCTGTACGGCGGCCATCTTCTCCGGACGTTTCATGCGCTTCCACTTGCGGATTTCATCTTTCGACCGTCCGCAGCTTACACAGAGATCGCCCTTCAACTGACAGAGTGAAATACAAGGGTTCTCGATCTGCGAAGCCATGGATGAGTTACCTGTGGGCAGGATTGTGGCGCGTGAGTGCAGGCCGCCTCAGCGGCCCGCATCCACAGATTAGGCTTGGTGAATTTCGACGGTCAGGTGCCGAATTTCATGAACCGGCAACAGCCGCTCACGAATACTTTCAACACTGGTTGCGGCTTTGCCAACAACGCTGACGATAGCGGCGTGGGCGTCGGGGCCTACGCGCCAAACGTGAAGATCGCAGATGCGGACGTCACCCGGTTGCTCAATGAACTCGCGGATTTCCTGCGCTACGTGATCATCAGTTTTGTCCAGAAGGACGCCGGCAGTCACTTTCATCAGGTTCCAGGACCAGCGCCCGATAACAACGGCGCCGACGATGCCCATCACAGGGTCGAGCCAGACCCATCCAAGGTATTTGCCCGCCAGCAGTGCGACGATCGCAAGGACCGAGGTCAGTGCATCGGCCAGGACATGCACATAGGCCGATTGCAGATTGTTGTCGCCGTGCCCGTGGCCATGATCGTGGTGATGGTGGTGGTCATGCCCGTGATCATGGTTGTGCCCGTGGCCCAGCAGCAACGCACTCACGATGTTCACCAGCAAGCCAACTATCGCGATACCAATCGCGATGCTGAATTGCACTTCATTCGGTTGGAACAAACGGACGATCGACTCAGCACCCACTGCCAGGGCAACGAGTCCCAGGATCAGCGCCGAAGCAAACCCACCCAGATCGCCGACCTTGCCCGTACCAAAACTGAACCCAGAGTTGGTGGCGTGTCGCTTGGCATACGCGTATGCAGCGGCCGCGATGCCGAGCGCACCAGCGTGTGTGGCCATGTGGAAGCCGTCGGCGAGTAGGGCCATCGATCCGGTGATGTAGCCTGCGGCAATCTCACCCACCATCATTACAACGGTCAGCAACACGACCCAGAGCGTGCGCTTCGCATTCTCTTCATGGGAGGCACCGAGAAAAACATGGTCATGGGTGGTTGCCGTCGTGCTCATAGCTTGGATGTCCGAAGTCATTTTGAGTACCGCTGAATGGCTTCCAGGAGTTCTTCTACGCCCTTGCTGCGCTCTTCGTCAGTAAGTGACGGGTGAGCTACGTGCGCCCTGGCGTGATCCTTGATGATTTCGTCCAGCAACCCATTCATCGCTCCACGGGCCGATGCCACCAGTAGCAGGGTCTTGGCGCAGTCCTCTTCTTCCTGAAGGGCTTTTTCAATTGCCTGCACCTGCCCAGCAATGCGTTTGACGCGCTTGAGCAGCGCCTCTTTGTTCGATGCGAGATGGCCCATACCATACTCCCCCTATGTATATTGGCGCGGAGATTGTCATACCCCACCCCCCTATACAAGAGACCAGTAATCAGCAGGCGATTTTTGAGACGAGCGGGATGACTGGCGAACGTATCAACCGTCATCCTGAGGAGCGGTAGATAGAGCCTTCCTTGGCTCTAACCGGGGTATCAGTCGTGAGCGTGGCCATGGCCCGCGCTATCGTTCGACACCTCTGGCTCGGCATCGCCGCATGCGACGAGCAGGCCGAGGAGACCGATTACAGCGAGCGAACGTAGCAGTTTGATGGTCATGTCGTAGGTTCCACAGTGGTGAGATCAAAAAATTGATAGGTCGAGGCTCACTTCTAGTGAGCCTCGACCACGCGTCATTTCTTCAGGTTGAGATAGTCGCCAGTCGTGTTCAGCACAATGGTGACGTTACCCGTGGTACGGTTGCGCCAGAACCAGCCATGGGTGCCGTCGAAGAGCGCAGTCAGCTCACCCTTGTCGCTTTGCACCTGACGACCCTTGCTGTAGCTGTGGAAGTCGCCCTGGGCCGCGTCATAGGTTTCACCGTGGGTGTCGTGGTTGACCGGTCCCGAAGCATTCCACTCATATGCAACGACAGTTCCCTTACGCATTTCGAGCTTGATCTCGCGCCCTTCGCCTGGCTTGAGGGTCAAACTGACCTCGTCGGTTTTTGCCGCTGGCTGCACTGCTTGCTGGGCAGGCTGCACCGCTGCAACTTGTGGAGCCGGAGCGGGAGCAGCCTCGGGAACCGGTGCCGGTATTGCCGGCGCAGGTACAGCGGCTTTCGTAGCGGCCTCATCGGCCAAGGCTTCTTGGGCGAGGGAGATCTTGATCTCGCCCATCTGGGTAAGACCCATGGCTCGGCCCAGACCTGTTGGGTCGACGGCATACTCCGAAGGCATGACCACGGTGACCAGAAGGCCCATCGCGGCAGCGAAGGCGATGGCGGTGGATCGAATGAGCTGACGGCTGCTCGGCAGTTCGTTTGCCGAAGGAAGTGGGGAGTTGAACATGTTCAGAATCCTCAAGCGGTAACAATCAGGCCAGTCAGCTGATAACCCATCAGCAGGAAACCGGCGCTCATCATGGCAACGTTGGCGGTGTAGGCGTGACGCCAGAAACCACCGGTTCTTCTCCAGAAGCCCATCACGATCAGGATGGCGCTCAGCGCGAGCAACTGACCGATCTCAACCCCGACATTGAAAGCAATGAGGTTGGGGATCAGGCCGTCGGCCGAGATTTCGTACTCCTGGATCTTTGTTGCCAGGCCAAAGCCATGCAGCAGGCCGAAGACGAGCGTCGCGGCTTTGGTGTTCGGCTGGTAACCGAACCAGCGCTTGAAGGCCCCCAGGTTGTCCATCGCCTTGTAGACCACCGAGAAACCGATGATCGCGTCGATGATGTAGGAGCTGATGCTGATCTCAGTAAGCACGCCGAACAGCAGCGTGACCGAATGTCCAACGGCGAATAGCGTGACGTAGAGGCCCACGTCCTTGAGGCGGTAGAGGAAGAAGATGACGCCGAACAGGAACAGCAGGTGGTCATAGCCCGTCATCATGTGCTTGGCGCCCATGTAGATGAACGGGATCAGCATGACCCCCGAGCTTTCCTGGATGAATCCCTTGTCGCCTTCCGCTACGGCGTGTGCCAATGCCTCCGGCATGCCGATAAGCAATGACGCGACGAACAGGAACAAGAGGCAGATGGGATGGCGTGCACGCACAGCGAGCAAGCTCCCACCCGTTATCGAGTGTAAACGCATGGATCAATCCTTTTTGCAGTGATCGAGAGCCGCAAAGCGGCCAGGGTCAGGAAGCAAAAGCAGGACGAGGTGGGCGTTCGATTCGGAAGATAGGCGGGTGTGGTACCGAGTTGCCTGACCAGGCCAATGGCATGGACGGGCCGAAGATAGGTGTCAGTTGCGCAGCAGAAGAGAGCTGAGGGGTCTCGTGCTGGTGGTCGGGCGTGAGCGGGGCATGATAGTGGTCAGTGCAATGCGCGCAGCTCCATGAGGCCTCGCCATGGTCATGCCCATGCTTCATGTTCCCTGCTTCTTGGGCAGCGACTTGAGTCGGTACTGCCAACGAATAGGCGTGCCCCGTCCAGGCCAGCATAACGGCCATAGCCAAAGCCACGAGGATGGCTGATGACAGGAAACGACGGGACATTCAGATGCCTATGACGCTGATTCAACAGCAACGTTGCACGTTTGACCTAACCCCCTGGGGGGGATAGCATCGCCAGCGTAATGTATCGCCGACAGAGACTCAAGATATGTCCGATGATCACCAGCACGATGATGAACAGGGCCATGCCCATACTCACCAGAGCCATGAGGCGATCATCAAGCGCCTGAAGCGTGCAGACGGCCATCTGCGCAGCATCATTGCCATGATCGAGGATGGGCGCGAGTGTGTAGACATTGCCCAGCAACTGCATGCGGTTGAAAAGGCCGTCTGCCAGGCCAAGCGCACGCTCATCCAGGACCATATCGACCACTGTCTTGAGGACTCGGTTGCAGCCTTGAGCAAGGGCGATCGATCGGCCCTGGACGAATTCAAGCAAATTACCAAGTACCTGTAGGGCCGTGTTCGAGCTCACCAGCTACCTCGGCCTGTTTCTGGCAGCTTTTGCGGCCGCCACGCTGCTACCCATGCAGTCAGAAGCCGCGCTGGCCGCGATGCTAGTGTCTGAGCTGTACCTGCCCGTGGCGCTTGTCGCGGTGGCTACCGCCGGCAATGTGCTGGGTTCCGTGGTTAACTGGTTTTTGGGTCGAGGCGTCGAGCACTTCAAGCACAAGCGCTGGTTCCCGATTAGGGAGTCCAAGCTGGAGAAGGCACAAGTCTTCTACCAGCGCTATGGATACTGGTCACTGCTATTGAGCTGGGTACCCATTATCGGCGATCCAATTACGTTGGTAGCCGGGGTCATGCGCGAGCCACTTTGGCGGTTCACACTGTTGGTGACCTTGGCCAAGGGTGGGCGGTACTTGCTACTGACTCTTTTGGTACTCGGGAGCATGCCGTGACGTCAGATCCCATCCGTCACAGAGAGCGGCACACGGGCCAGGACCTGATCAAGTGGATCGCCTTGATTACGATGGTGCTCGATCACATGCGGTTGGCCTGGCCGGCTACCAGTAACCTGTTTGTCTTAGGCCGACTGTCCTTTCCTTTGTTCTGTTTGGCGGTGGCCATCAACGTTTCGCGGAACCAGCCTGGTGAGTTGTTTATCCGGAGTAATGGCCGGTATCTCGCCCTTTTGGTGTTGTTTGCGGCGCTATCAGAAGTGCCATACCGGATGGTCAGCACCTCAGGCACATTCAACGTCCTGGTCACGTTGGCGTTGGGTCTGCTGGTCGCTTGGGGAGTGCAGCACCGGACGCTCGAAAGCCTGGTACTGGCCGGCGGGGCGATTCTGGCTGCCTATTTGCTGAGCGAGCCGTTGATGTTCGGCTTTTATGGAGTGTTCGTGCCGGCAGCTCTGGTGCTCGCGATCAAGCGCCCCGAACTTTTCGCGTTACTGCCCGTCGCACTCTGTGCTGCTGCCAACTCTCGAACTGGCCTGTTCGAGCAAGCAGCGCAACTAGAACCATTCGCCATCCTCGCACTGTCGACCGCCGCTCTTGCACCTCTGCTCGGTTTGGCGCTGTTCTGGGCCCCATTGCCGTTCAAGGTCGTGCCTGTCAAACAGTGGAGCTATTGGTTCTACCCCGGCCACCTGGTGGCGCTACTGGGTATTCGCAACTTGCTTTAGCTGCTGGCTTTGCTTCTATGGCTGGCATCCTCAGGGTCAAGAACACCAGCGCTGAAGGACCTGCGGACCGCCTTAGTGACAGTGGCGCTCGCCCGTTTTGTGGTTGGTGTGGCAACCCTTGGAGTCGGTACCGCCGCTATGTGCGAAGGCAGTGACCGAGGAGAACGACAGGACTGCTGCGATCACGAGGTAAACGATTTTCATCAGGCTACTCCATGCTTGGTTTTTGTACGTGGCTTCGGCCACCGGCGAAGATTATGGCTAATTGCCTTCATACGGCAAGCGGCTGCGTCCCCGACGAGGTGTGGTCCAATGAAAGGGGTAATTACGGGCGTCGGGCTGGAGCCCGTGGAATTAAACGCTGCGAGAGTTTTAATTCTCTAAATCCAATCGTCCCGAGTCCCGTATACACCTACAGGCCTCCTAATGAGGCCCAAAGAGTGGTTGTTAATGGCCAATTAAACTGACCCACCTCTGGCCAACAATTTTGACCCACCCATAGTGGCATTGGCCACCGACCATGTAGCGTCACCCGCCTTATGCACAGGCCGGGGACAGATCATTGAAGGAGTGGGTTGTGATTCACAAGATCAAGGGGTTGTATGACCAGGGCCGAGGCCTGTCGGTCCGTGCCATCAGTCGTGAGCTGGGGATTTCCCGGAACACCGTACGCAAGTATCTCCACCTGGATGAGATGCAGATCAGCGCTACCATTGCTGACCCTTCACGCACCAAGGTGCTCGACGAGCACCGCGATTATCTGATTAATCAGTTGGGTCAGTTTCCAGCCCTGAGCGCAGTCAAGCTGGCCCGTCGCCTGAGGGAGCGCACCACCGAGCTGGCGGTGTCAGACCGGAGCATTCGCCGCTATGTGCAAGCGCTCAAGCAGCAGGTTGCCAGTGGCCAGTTGCGCTATTACGAGCCGGTCGTTGAGTCAGTGCCTGGCGTGCAGTGTCAGGTCGACCCCGGTGAGCTGCGAGGCGTCATGATTGGCGGCCTGGAGCGTGTCGTTCATTTTGTGGTGTTTGTGCTGTCCTGTTCACGGCTGATGTATGTCGGTCTGAACTTCCGGCCGCTGGATACCGAACGGTTTATCCAGATGCACGACGAGGCCTTCCGCTACTTCGGCGGCGTCACCGAGGAGTGCATCTACGATCAGACCAAGATGGTGGTGATCAACGAGCAGTACCGTGAGCTGACGCTGAACCAGCGCTTCCACCAGTATGCGACTACCGTCGGGTACCGCATCCATGCCTGCGAGGGCTATGACCCGGAGAGCAAGGGCAAGGTGGAGGCCGGGGTCAAGTACGTCAAGCGTGACTGCTTCTACGGCGAGCACTTCCAGGACGAGGCCGCCGTCCGACAGCACCTGAATGATTGGCTCGAGACTGTCGCCAACGCACGCGTGCACGGCACGACGGGGCAGCATCCAAGAGCGCATTTCGAGGCACTGGAGCGTAGTCAGCTCAAGCCCTATCTCGTCCCGCAGAACCTGCTGCACGTGGCGCCGACAAGGGAGACCCGCAAGGTCGACAAGACCGGCTTGATCTCATGGCAGGCCAACAAGTACTCGGTACCCATGGCCTGGCAGCAAGCCCGTGTCGGTGTCAGCGCACAGGACAACCAGTTGCTGATCCATGACCTGGAGAGCGGTGAACTCATAGCCACCCATGACCTGTGCAAGGCCAAGGGCCGGATGATCAAGAACAACAACCATTACCGAGACCATGCCCAGCGCATTACCGACCTGGAGCGCGGCATCGACTCGATCCTGCCCGATGCCCTTGGGGCAACCCTGTGCCAACTGCTCAAGCGTACTTCGCCGCGTATCTACAAGGATCAGCTGGTTGCTGCACGCGACCTGCTCATGGCCCATGCGCCGGTTGATACGGCGTTGCTCGGCGAGTTGTGCGAGCGCAGTGAACTGACCGCCACCGGGCTCAAGCGCTACCTCGAAGCATGGCAGCAAGCCAAGGCGCGGGGCCGGATCATCGGCGACCATGACTATGCGCCAGAGGCCGGTAGCCAGGTTAGTCACGCCGACCTGAACGCTTATGCCCGCATTGGCCAGTCGACTGGCCACGGGGTGACCCAATGAGCCTGCTCGACAGCACTATCGCGCAGTACCGAAGCCTGCGCCTCAGCGCGACCGCGGGTGAGCTGGCCACCCTGCTGGCCAGAGCCGAAGCCAATGAACTGTCCTACCTGAGCTTCGCCCAGTCACTGGTCGAGCATGAGCTTAACGCCCGCTCCAGTAGCCGCGTAAGCCGCAACCTCAAGCAGGCGCAGTTCCCCTCGGAGAAGCATCTGGAGGCCTTCGATTACCGGCACCAGACCACCATCACCAAGCGCCAGGTCAGCACCTTGCTGGACTTCAGCTTTATCGACAACCGCGACAACCTGGTGTTCATCGGACCACCGGGTGTGGGCAAGACCCACTTGGCCATTGGGATTGGCCACAAGGCGGTTCAGGCGGGCTACAAGGTGCTGTTCCGCACGGCTCTGGCGTTGGTCGAGGATCTGGAGCTGGCGGAAATGAAGGGCGAGCTGAAGAAGCGCCTTAATCAGCTGAGCAAATACGACGTGCTGATCATCGATGAGCTGGGCTACCTGCCGATGACGCGCCAAGCCCGGTACAACCTGTTCCAGTTAATCAACAACCTGTACGAGTACCGCTCGGTCATCCTGACCACCAACAAGGACTTCACCAGCTGGGGCGAGTTCTTCCATGACGACAACGTGGCCGTGCCCATCATCGACCGCGTGATCCACCATTCACACATCTTTATGCTGGGAGGTGAGAGCTATCGTTTGAAGCAGAAAACCGGCGGTTAGCGGTGAGCAAGTGGGTCAATTCTATTGGCCAAAAGTGGGTCAAAATTAATGGCCATTGACAGTGGTGAACTGGCGCTTGCGCTACAGCGCAGAACCCGATACGGGGAGCTAGTTGAAAAGCTCCAAGAAACGGCTGAAATTGACGGCAGCTATGGCAAGGCCACTCAGTACGATAACTGTCGTGTAGATCGGATGGTCTTTGACGATTTCAATCAACACAACAGGGTGCACCCCGTTCCGCTCGTACCATTTGGATTTCGTCTTCAAGGACTTGTCATGTGTCCGTTCGAAGAAGTTCGCAAACATATCGAGCTTCCTCAAGGTCGATTGATGCATTTTTATGTACTCAGCGTTCACAAAGGCGGCAGCCTCATCAGCGCCCGGCAGCGCGTCTTGGTCGCTGGCATTGTTGAGTTCAGCTAATGCCATGATCCTGCCTTTCCTTCCCTTGCTATCGGCATGCGGGGCATAATTTCTTCCATACAACGCAACCAGCTCACGCGCAAGGTCAACCTTCTTGTCATCCGGCAGCTCTACGGGTTTGCCGCCGAGTACCCGGAAGCGATGCTCAAGCGCAAAGAACCCGAAATTTTCGTCTCGCATATTCCAGTGCAGGAAACGGCAATCCTTGTGCTTATCAAGCCATTGGAAAAAGCCTTTGAGCATCGACTTTTCGAATTTATTGAGCTCTGCTTGCATGCTGGAGAGCTGTTTGCTGAGCTCTGCTTCTTTATGGATGGACCATGATTTGGTCTGGCCGGTTTTTAGGTTTCGTGTGGCGATGGAGGTCACACGTTTCGACTCCCCCGTATCGTTCTGATAAAACGATTCGCAGGAGTAGTGGATTACGTAAACTCGGTTCGCGTCGAGGTAGAGGTCTTCGATTAACGCTCTGCTCCTTTTGCGATCCTTTACCCGATCTAGCTCTGCTCCCACCACCTTCCCCTCAACCCAGTGCAATGTAGGCGAAGCTGGTGATTCTGCCCTCAAATGTGAGTACCCGCTAGATTTACCCCTAGCTTTGCCTTTGACTCTCCCTGAGGGTATACCGCCTGGGGATAACCAGCTTGCTTTGTCTTGGCGGATTGCCCTGCCGATTGACGTGGCCCACATAAGCCGCTTCAAATGCCGTCAGAACGCAGGACCATTCGCTCCCGTCGAGCTGGCTGGTGGGCGTGAGCCAAGAGGCGTATCCTACAAGCGCTTGCTCCGAGACTTGTTGGCCTACAGCCTCCCCTTGGAGACATCTGATAGCCCGCCGCCGAGGCGGGCTTCTTTGCTACCAGATCTGTACAGCAGCGCCTTTGGTTGGCTAGCTGCCCAAGCTAGGCTCTGCCAGAACGCATGCCCATAAGCGGTCTACCTGTCTCCCTAGGCACGCCGGTTATCGACGTACCCAAATCTTTTATCAGGCGCATGGAAAGCAGGCGGAGGTTTGGCGAAATTCGCTTACGCAGTCATTGCTTCGCAGGAATCTGCGCAGGTCATACAGGCCTGTGCGCATTGCTGACAGTGGTCAGCATCTCGGTGCGAAGGCCTGCCCGATCATTTAAGGCTGGAAAATCACTGCTTCTGAATGCTCACGATTTCGCGACGCTTCCCCCCATACGGAACCCAAATTTCACCTTGTCTCCTACGTTCAAGCCCTTCAGCTGTGCAGGCTCAGCTTGGATCCGTCCCTGAAAACGTTATGGAGTCATGAAAATGATTCCTCGACAGATCAGCGCCCAGCCGCGTGCCATCGCCCCGCTGCTACGCAGAACGATGGTGTGAAATTAAGAGGGAGTCAGACGCGGGGAGGACGCCATGGATCGGGGGGGAGAACCTGTCGCTATGCCTACAGCATAGGTATCGGCAGGTCGTGGGTAACCGTCTGGCCAACTCACCCCTCAGCACACAGACCAGCTCGGACAAGAACGGGTGGAAAACAAAGCCTTGCCCGCAGGTATACCCATTGAATAAGCCTGTATCTGACGTAGGTCATGCAGAGCCTGCCAGCGGGTCGCAATCGACGATGGCTTCATTGTATACTTCGGCTCCGCATACCCCTTGAGCTACAGGAACATCAGCATGACTGTACTCCAAACGATCTACTGGCAGCCTACGCCGCCTTAGCGCTACGCCCCCTCGCAACAACCTGCTTCCGCTAGCCTCGCTCGCGGGTGCTCACTGCTGTACGCCTGGTTTTACACCTTAAGCACACAGCAAAAAATCCTCAAAATTTGAATTTGTATCGATTCGCTCGCCACTCCCTTGGCGTGCGCGATGCTTTGCCTTGGATATTTATATGCTGCAAAAACTTAGACAAACGTGGTTTTCCAACGTCCGTGCCGACGTGCTCGCGGGGCCGGTGGTCGCACTCGCGCTGATCCCGGAAGCCATCGCCTTTTCCATCATCGCCGGGGTAGATCCCAAAGTCGGTCTCTACGCCTCCTTCTGTATCTGTGCTGTCATCGCCTTTGTCGGCGGGCGCCCCGGAATGATCTCGGCGGCGACAGGCGCCATGGCACTGCTGATGGTTACGCTGGTAAAAGAGCATGGACTCCAGTACCTGCTGGCCGCGACGCTACTATGTGGCGTACTTCAAATCCTTGCCGGCTACCTGAAGCTCGGCTCGTTGATGCGCTTTGTTTCACGCTCGGTAGTCACCGGCTTCGTAAACGCATTAGCGATTCTGATTTTTATGGCGCAATTGCCTGAGCTGACCAATGTCACCTGGCATGTCTATGCCATGACCGCTGCGGGCCTGGGAATCATCTACCTGTTCCCGTATGTACCGAAAATCGGCAAGGTGATTCCCTCTCCATTGGTGTGCATTCTGACGCTGACTGCCATCGCCATTTACCTCGGTTTGGATATCCGCACCGTCGGTGACATGGGCCAACTGCCTGATACGCTCCCGATCTTCCTCTGGCCTGAAGTTCCGCTGAATTTTGAAACCCTGCGCATCATTTTCCCGTACTCGGCTGCGTTGGCAGTAGTGGGTCTACTCGAATCAATGATGACCGCGACCATCGTCGACGACCTTACCGACACCACCAGCAACAAAAACCGCGAGTGCAAAGGCCAGGGTGTGGCCAACATCGCTGCCGGCATGCTTGGCGGCATGGCAGGTTGCGCCATGATCGGCCAGTCGATCATCAACGTGAAATCTGGTGGCCGCACCCGTCTCTCGACATTGTGTGCCGGCGTTTTCCTGCTGCTGATGGTGGTATTTCTTGGCGAGTGGCTCTCCAAAATCCCTATGGCGGCACTCGTGGCTGTGATGATCATGGTGTCCATCGGCACCTTTAGCTGGGATTCCTTGCGTAATCTGAAAGAGCATCCGCTGTCGACCAACCTCGTCATGGTGGCGACCGTCGTGGTCGTCGTGGCCACTCACAATCTGGCTTACGGCGTACTGGTAGGTGTGCTGCTGGCCTCCCTGTTCTTCGCAAACAAGGTCGGGCACTACCTGGATATCAAGAGCACTCTTGAAGAGACGAAATCGCATCGGACTTACCGCGTCGTGGGCCAGGTGTTCTTTAGCTCTGCGGACAAGTTCACTGAGGTTTTTGACTTCAAGGAGGCGCTCAACAAGGTCACCATCGATCTCACACAGGCGCATTTCTGGGATATCACCGCCGTCGCAGCGCTGGATAAGGTCGTGATCAAGTTCCGACGCGAAGGCGCTGAGGTTGAAGTGCTCGGTCTCAATGAAGCCAGCGCGACAATCGTTGACCGCTTCGGCGTGCATGACAAACCCGGTGCCATCGACAAGCTCATGAGCCACTAAGGAGAACGACAATGACCCGCGTAATGGCATGCATTGATAACTCACAATCCTCATTGGCGGTCTGCGATTACGCAGCATGGGCCTCGCAACGACTCAGCGCTCCCCTGACCTTGCTTCATGTGCTGGATAAGGAGAAATATCCTGCATCCGCTGACCTCAGCGGCAATATCGGTCTCGGTAGCAGAGAACATCTGCTGGAAGAGTTGGCCATGCTGGATGCGCAGCGGGCAAAACTGGCGTTGGAGCATGGGCAGCACATGCTTGAAAAAGCTCGCGAGCGAACAGTTCACTCTGGCGCCATGTCACCTGATATGAAGCAGCGCCATGGCCATCTCGTCGAGAGCCTGAGCGATCTCCAAGACGATATTCGGTTACTGGTGATTGGAAGAGTCGGTGAGGACAGCACGCGCAGTGCCCAAAGTCTTGGCAGCCAGATTGAAGCGATAGTCCGAACTATCCACCGCCCCACCCTGATTACAACCAGCCATTTCAGGAAACCTGAAACGGTCATGGTGGCATTTGACGGCAGCGCAACAGGCCACAAGACCTTACAGATGCTTGCTTCAAGCCCGCTGTGCGAAGGCCTGCCAATTCATATCGTCATGGTTGGAACGGATTCTGAAGACAACCAGAACGCGCTGGAGAAGGCACGAACCACGCTTGCGTCTTCCGGCTCGCTGGTGCATTCCGAGATCCGCCCAGGCGAAGTAGAGTCCACACTGCATGCGTATCAGGCAGAGCACGGCATTGACCTCTTGGTCATGGGGGCGTACGGGCACTCACGCATCAGGCAGTTTCTGATAGGCAGCACGACCACGACGATGCTGCGTACATCCACTGTACCCTTATTGCTGCTTCGCTGAGCCAGTTCCACTGGCCACAGTATTTCCAGAACTGAGGAAATACCGTGGCCACCCTGGACGATGACTAACTGATCTTGCCGCTACGAGACCACATGCAACTCATAACTGAAATTGTTCACCCCGAGCTGAAATCCAAGCAGGGCAGAGTATTCCGTCGACATGCAGCTCGCGGCATCGTGATGCGGGGTGAACAGATCCTGTTGCTGTTCACCGAGCGCTATAACGATTTCAGCTTTCCTGGAGGCGGCCTTGATGGTGACGAGGACATTGTCGCAGGCCTGAAGCGTGAGCTTGAGGAAGAGACTGGTGCTCGTGAAATACAGGTGCTCCAGCACTACGGTTACATCGAGGAGTACCGGCCCTACCAAAAGCCACAGTACGATCTGATGCACATGACCTCGCATTTTTATCAATGCGAAGTAGCGCCCCAGCTAGAGCCGGTGAGAATGGAAAGCCACGAAATCGCTAATGGTATGCGGCCTGTCTGGATCAACCTGCATGAAGCCATCGCACACAATGAAGCCGTCATGCAGCGTCACGAGTCTTCGATGGGGCAGTCAATTCTGCGCGAAACCTACATGCTGAGAAAAGTCGCTTCCGAATTGTTGATGCCAATCAGCCTTTGAGCTGACTATTTGGCGAAGTCCACTTAGCCTGCCTCAGGCAAGCATCCAATGCTGCGGGAGTAATTGCGTGATTTCGCTCGCCCGCTGTGTCGGAAGCCGCATCAGTACATCCTTGAGATAGGCATACGGATCGTGCCCATTCATACGCGCCGACTGGATCAGGCTCATGATTGCCGCCGCCCTTTTTCCACTGCGCAGCGACCCGGCAAATAACCAGTTCGAGCGCCCAAGCGCCCACGGCCGGATCAAATTCTCGATCTGGTTATTGTCGATGGGCACAGCACCATCTTCCAGGTAGCGCGTCAGCGCTACCCAGCGTTTAAGGCTGTAATCCAGGGCCTTGGCCGTGGCCGAACCCTCGGGCACAAGTTCGCGTTGGGCCAACATCCACTCATGCAGTTTTTCAGCGATGGGCACCGCTGTTTCCTGACGTAATCGCCAGCGGGCTTCGTCGCTCATTTCCTTGGCGTGTCGCTCGACTTCATACAACCCGCCAATCGAGTGAAGCGCCTGCTCCGCCAACTGGCTTTTATTGGCTGCATGCAGGTCGAAGAATTTGCGGCGTGCATGGGCCATGCAGCCGATTTCGGTGATGCCCAGCTCGAAGCTGGCCTTGTAGCCGGCGAAGTCATCGCAGACCAGCTTACCGTTCCACGTGCCCAGGAAGTTACGCGCATGTTCGCCGGCACGGCTGGGGCTGAAGTCGTAGACCACGGCCTTTAGGGCCGAGAAAGGCGTGGTGCTATAGGCCCACACGTAAGCGCGGTGGGTTTTCTTTTCGCCTGGTGCGAGCATCTGAACCGGGGTCTCATCGGCGTGGATCACGCCCTGGGCCAACACATGCTCACGCAGCGCATCGACCAGAGGCTGGAGCTGCACACCGGTCTGTCCGATCCATTGCGCCAGTGTCGAACGGGCGATGGGCAGTCCGGCCCGACCAAAAATCTTCTCCTGCCGGTACAGCGGTAAATGGTCGGCGAACTTCGCCACCATCACGTGGGCCAAAAGGCCTGCGGTCGGGATGCCCTTGTCGATCACTTGGGCCGGTACAGGCGCCTGGATCAGTGTTTCACACTGACGGCACGTCCATTTTCCACGCACATGCCGCTCAACTGTGAACACGCCCGGAGTGTAATCGAGCTTCTCGCTGACGTCTTCGCCGATTCGCTGAAGCTGGCAGCCGCACACGCACTGAGTATTCTCTGGTTCGTGACGGATCACGGTTCGCGGAAACTGCGGCGGCAGTGGTGCACGCTTGGGCTTATGACGTGGCTCGGCCGGTGCGGCCGGCGGATTGGCTGCCTTCAGCTCGGCTTCGATAGCTGCGATATCGGTATCGAGCAGATCATCAAGCAGACTGCCTTGGTCGGGGCTCAGTTGCTCGCTGCGCTTGGCGAACTTGTGTCGCTTGAGGATGGCGATTTCATGAGCCAGTTGCTCGTTGACCGTTTCGAGGCGTTGGATTTTCTGGCTCATGGAGTCGACCTGGGACAGCAACTGCATAGCCTGTTCGGCCAAGCCGCGCAGCTGTTCCGGTGTCATCTGGTCGAGATTGGGCGAGGAAGTCATGCCGCTGATTGTGTCAGAGCAGGTCGTCAACAGCGATAAACCGATGGGCTAATGGCAGGGGCTAAAGCACTGTGATCGCGCTGCCTGCGCCGACCCGCTGCCACGGCAAACCCAGTACCAAGGCTTGAAGTTGCTCGTTATCGAGTTCGACTTCCGATCCGTGACGGATGCCGGGCCAATGAAACTTGCCTTGGTTCAATCGTCGCGCTGCCAGCCAAATGCCCACACCGTCATGCACCAAGACTTTCATTCGGTTGGCACGGCGATTAGCGAAGAGGTATGCGCAGTGCGGCTTCGCCACACCGAACACCGCGATCACCCTGGCCAGCGCGGTCTCGGTACCGGCGCGCATGTCCATAGGCTCGGTGGCAAGCCAGATGGCATCGATCCGAATCATTCCAACAGGTCTCGCAGAAAGGTGGCACAGGCGACAGCGCTTTCGGTCGGCCAGTTCACTTTGACGGTGCCACGCGGGTGCTGGATTTCAATGCAGATACTTGATGAAGCTGCCTGCGAATGTCCTCCGGCTAGCGGCAAGGGCACTGGAATGAAAGCAGGTTGCAGCGCCATAGTTTTGTTCGTGAGTACCCTAATCCATTTATGTACGAGGTTCGCGTTAAGGCTGTGCTTCTGCGCGACGCTGGCAATCGATGCGCCGGGCTGGGCGCACTCTTGGACAACTTGGGCCTTGAAGGATTTTGAATAGGAACGGCGTTGTGACTGCATGGAAAGACCCGCTTAAAAGGCTAGAAATGGTGTCCACTTAAATTAGGTGGACACCATCGCCTTTGGCGTCGGGGTCAGGAAGGTGAGTTGGCCGGACGGTTACGGTCGTGGCTTGGCATAGTCAGTCCAGGCGTTAGGAAGCTGGGCTGCACTGTGCTGGCAGTCCTGCACTCCTGGCCTACCTTGCAGGATTGGTATGGTCACCAGTCTTTCCCAGGTCTTGGTCCTGGCAGCAGGCATGGTCCATGCCCGCCATCATTTCCATGCCCATGGTCTGCATTGGGCAAGGTTCAGTCGCCGAATCGATGCCCGCCATCCCGTTAAGCGGAAGCGCCACGATAAGAATCAGGATGGGCGAGTATAGGTTACCGGGATGAACTCACCATTAAGGGGTTGGGGCTGCACCAACCAACCGCATGGAGGCTGGGAGACTGATGAAGAAGGTTGTGACACCCTCCGCTGAAGTACACCAAATTCGTCCGCTGTGAGCCTCGATGATGGAGCGTGTTATCGACAGGCCTAGGCCTGCATTGCTTGGCCCGCCTTCGCGTCTGGCTGGATCGGCCCGATAGAACCGGTGGAAGATCTTGCCAATGTGCTGAGGATCGATGGTTACTCCGCTGTTACGTACGGATAGCGTCACGGTTTCACGTGTTTGCTCGATCTGCACTGATATCTCGTTGCCTTCCGGGGTGTAGCGCAACGCGTTCGATAAAATGTTGGAAAGCGCTCGGTCAATCATCAGGCGATCGCCACGAACCTTGCCACGACCTTGGAGGGTCAGCTGAATGCCCCGGTCCTCAGCCAGGAACTGGTAGTACTCGAACAGCTTGTATACGAGTTCGGAGAGGTCCACATCGATCTGCTCGGGCACGATCAGACCGTTGTCCGCCTTGGCGAGGAAAAGCATGTCGTCAATCATGCGCGACATGCGCTTGAGGTCTTCCAGGTTCGAATAGAGGTTTTCCTCATATGCATCCAGGTCACGCTTCTTGGTGAGCACCACTTCAGTATGGGTCAGTAGGTTGCTGACCGGCGTTCTCAACTCGTGAGCGATATCGGCAGAAAAGTTGGACAACCGAACGAATGCATCCTCCAATCGTCCCAGCATCCCGTTGAAAGACAGGATGAGCTCCTGAAGCTCAATCGGTACGGGCTTCAGGGGAATGCGCTCGCGGAGCGATCTTGCTGACATCGCGGTCGCCACTTTGGTGATTTGCCCGACAGGCCGAAGCCCGCTTTTGGCCACGACCCAGCCCAAGCCTGCACTCACCACTGCACTGATCACCAAGCCGATCCCGAACCACCACTGCAAGGTGTGGAAGAAATGGGCATGAGTGGTGACATCGAGCATCAGCACCGCCGTCACAGGTTCCGGCTCGCCCGCGATGGCCAACTGGGCGGTGATACCGCGGAAGTTCTGCGATTCATCCTGCCACTCCCAGACCGCACCCTGGCGCGCCTGCTCGAACCGCTGAGGAATTTGGGAGGCTTTGGAGTCTGAAAAAAGGGTCGTTCCGTCAGCCTTGGTGATTTTCGCCGAAAGATCCTGATGTGCGCCGAGCAATGCCCGCAGCTGCTGCTCCTGATCGCCGAGCTCGCCTCGCGCTGCTGAAATGGACAGAATATGACGCGTTGACTCCAGCTTTTCGGAGAGCGCCTGCTCATCCAGCATCCGGAAATGGTGCTGGCTGAGCCCGTAGAAAGCCACGCCGGCAACGACCAAGACAGCAGTCACCGCGAACATGAACATCAGGGTCAGTCGCTTGACGAGCGATGATTGCGGGCGCATCACTCTGCCACATCCATCATGTAGCCCATGCCTCGGGCGGTATGGATGAGCTTTGGCGCGAAGTCGTCATCAATCTTGGCCCGCAGTCGGCGAATCGCGACCTCGATCACGTTGGTGTCACTGTCGAAGTTCATGTCCCAGACCTGAGAAGCGATCAGCGACTTGGGGAGCACCTCCCCGCGTCGGCGCATGAGCAGCTCCAAAAGGGCAAACTCCTTGGCAGTAAGGTCGATCCGCTTGCCGTTTCGCGTAGCCCGGCGCTTGAGCAGGTCAACCTCAAGGTCCGCCATCTTCATGGTGGTTTGAGCAGAACCACCGTTGCCTCTGCGCAGCAGTGTGCGGACCCGAGCCAACAGCTCAGAGAACGCAAAGGGCTTCACAAGGTAGTCATCAGCACCCAGCTCCAAGCCTTTAACGCGATCATCTACGCCATCACGGGCCGTGAGAAAGAGGACCGGCACGTCTTTCCCCGCTGCCCGGATCTTGCGCAGGACCTCCCAGCCATCGAGCCCCGGCATCATTACGTCCAAGATCAGCAAGTCATACGCTTCGCTCTGCGCCTGTTGCAGGGCGTCAGTGCCTGTCATCACCCGGTCTACAGTGAAGCCAGCCTCTGTTAGGCCTTGCTGGAGGTAGACACCGGTTTTCGGCTCATCTTCGGCTACGAGTAATTTCATCTGCTCTCATCCACGCGGAGTGCATCTCCAGTTTGCAGGAAAAAAGACGCCCAACCAGAAGCTGACGGAAAAGTAATGTCGCGATCAGTTTTCTGACAGCACCGCGAGGCTAATTTGACCCTGTACCTGACGCCATGAGGCGCAGAACCCACTGAGGATCTCCAGATGAACATGGTCAAAGCAATTGTGGTGGTCGTTACCTTCGGCATGGCAGGCATCGCCCTGGCAGAGGGCGGCGCGGACCGGACCTTTGCGCGGATGGAAGCGGCTCGCCAAAACTCCATGCAGGCCTATCAGGTTGCGCAGCAGGAGAAAGAGCAGCCGCCGGTCGCCGCACAGTCCAGCAAGCATGTCGGCCACGAGAGCTGCTGATCCGAGCTTACAGAAATGTAATCACTCCGGAATCTGAACTATGGCAGTTTCAGACTACGGCCTCTCATCAGCCTCGCGCAGTAGCGAAAGTCTACGAGACTGGTGAGAGCTCCAACGAACCCAAGGGCTGCGCCATCGAGCAGCCTGGATATCAGCGATCTACCTGACTGGACGCAACGGCATGCAAAGCAAAACCACGAGACGATCATTCGTCAAAGGCCTGGCCGCTACCGGACTTCTGGGTGGGCTCGGCATGTGGCGCGCGCCGGTCTGGGCTGTGACCAGCCCTGGCCAACCGAACGTGCTCAGCGGCAATGAATTCGACCTGTATATCGGTGAACTGCCCGTCAACATTACGGGGGCAGCTCGTACGGCCATGGCCATCAACGGCTCCGTGCCTGGGCCGATCCTGCGATGGCGCGAAGGCGACACCGTGACGCTGCGTGTACGCAACCGGTTGAAACAGGACACCTCCATTCACTGGCACGGCATAATCCTGCCCGCCAATATGGACGGTGTGCCGGGCTTGAGCTTTCACGGCATCGCTCCCGATGGCATGTACGAATACAAGTTCAAGGTCCACCAGAACGGCACTTACTGGTATCACAGCCACTCAGGCCTCCAAGAGCAGTCTGGGGTCTATGGCGCACTGGTGATCGATGCTAAGGATCCCGAGCCGTTTGTATATGACCGCGATTACGTCGTCATGCTCAGCGATTGGACGGATGAGGACCCGGCGCGGGTGCTCTCCAAACTCAAGAAGCAGTCCGACTATTACAACTTCCACAAGCGCACGGTCAGCGACTTCGTTGACGACGTGAGCGAGAAAGGCTGGTCGGCCGCTGTAGCGGATCGGAAGATGTGGGCTGAAATGAAGATGAGCCCCACCGACCTCGCAGATGTGAGCGGGTATACCTACACCTACCTCATGAACGGCCAAGCTCCGAACGGCAACTGGACGGGTATCTTCAAGCCCGGCGAGAAGATCCGCCTGCGATTCATCAACGGCTCGGCCATGACCTATTTCGATGTCCGGATTCCTGGGCTCAAGATGACGGTTGTGGCTGCCGACGGCCAGTACGTCAAACCCGTATCGGTCGATGAGTTCCGGATCGCCGTTGCTGAAACCTACGATGTCATCGTCGAGCCTGAAAACGAACAGGCCTATACGATTTTCGCGCAATCCATGGACCGTACCGGGTATTCCCGAGGCACCCTGGCAGTTCGCGAAGGCTTGCAAGCGCCCGTACCGGCGGTAGATCCACGCCCGATCATCGCCATGAGCGATATGGGCATGGACCACGGCAGCATGGGCGGAATGGATCATGGCAGCATGGCTGGCATGGACCAGGGCAGCATGGCCGGCATGGATCACAGCAAGATGGCTGGAATGGACCACGGCAGCATGGCCGGTATGGACCACAGCAAGATGACTGGGATGGGCAATGAAGGCATGGCCGGCATGAGCGGCGCAATGCAAAGCCATCCGGCTTCCGAGACCAACAACCCACTGGTCGATATGCAGACTATGTCGCCAACGCCAAAGCTGAACGATCCGGGAATTGGCCTACGCAACAACGGGCGTCGAGTGCTGACGTACGCCGATCTGCGGAGCACCTTCATCGATCCCGATGGTCGAGAGCCTGGACGGACAATCGAACTGCACCTTACCGGCCACATGGAGAAGTTCGCGTGGTCGTTCGACGGTATCAAATTCTCCGACGCTGAACCGCTGCGGTTGAAATATGGCGAGCGTCTTCGCATCACCTTGGTCAACGACACCATGATGACTCACCCCATCCACCTCCACGGTATGTGGAGTGATCTGGAGGACGAGAACGGCAACTTCATGGTTCGCAAGCACACCATCGACATGCCACCTGGCTCAAAACGAAGCTATCGCGTCACCGCAGATGCCTTGGGACGTTGGGCCTATCACTGTCACCTACTGTTCCACATGGAAATGGGCATGTTCCGAGAAGTACGTGTGGACGAATGAACTGGAGATTTGAGATGAGCAAACCAATGAAACGAAGCGCCTTTTTCCTTTCTGCTGCGATGGTAGGCATTCTGGCTGTTTATGCCCCGTCGTCGTGGTCCAGCGACAATCATGATCAGCATTCCCAGAAAACCACAGAGGCCGGCAAAGCCAAAGGCTCGCAGGACAAGCAGGGCCAGGGGATGAACCATGAAGGCATGGACCATGGTTCCATGGAAGGTATGGACCACGGCTCGATGAAGGGAATGGACCATGGCTCGATGGAAGGCATGGACCACGACAAAATGATGAAATCGCATGGCAGCGACAAAGCTAAGGCAGGGAAAGATGGCCAATAGCCTCGGGCGGCCTTCGCTGCTGGCTCTGACCGTTTCGATCAGCATGCTGGGCGTAACGCCCAGCTTCGCTGCTGAAGAAATGGATCACTCGGGCATGGATCATTCGAAAATGGGGCACGGCTCCATGCAAATGGATGCTGCTCCATCCGAATCGATGCCGGCGATGGATCACAGCAAGATGGGGATGGGCAAACAGCAGAAAAAGCCTGCCCCTGTTGATCACAGCCAGATGGGGCATGCTCAAAGCAAGAGTAAATCCAGCCCGGTGGACCACAACAAGATGGACCACAGCAAAATGAACCATGGAAACATGCAGGGCATGGATCACGGCTCTATGAAGGGCATGGACCATTCCCAGATGAACCATAGCTCAGCGACTTCTCCGACCACGACGAGCCGCACGCCGATTCCAGTGCTCACTGATGCGGATCGCGAGTCGGCCTTTCCGCCCCTGGGTGGCCACCAAGTGCACGACAGCGGAATCAACAGCTTCTTCCTGTTGGACCAGCTCGAATACCAGGACGCCGATGAGGGCAGCACCCTGGCCTGGGACGCATCAGGCTGGATAGGCGGCGACATTAATCGCCTCTGGGTTCGTTCGGAAGGCGAGCGCACCAATGGGGTAACCGAAGATGCTGAGCTGCAACTCCTGTACGGGCGCTCGGTCAGCCCTTGGTGGGATGTGGTCGCCGGGGTCCGCCAGGATTTCAAACCGGAATCCCCACAGACCTGGGCAGCCTTTGGTATTCAGGGCATGGCTCTGTATGACTTCGAGGCCGAAGCCACGGCGTTTATAGGCGAGAACGGTCAGACTGCTGCGCGTCTTGAGGGCGAATACGACATCCTGCTGACCAATCGCTTGATTTTGCAGCCCACGGCCGAGGTCAATTTCTATGGCAAGAACGATCCTGAGCGCGGCGTTGGCTCGGGCCTTGCCAATACCGAAGTCGGGCTGCGCCTACGGTATGAAATTGTCCGCCAGTTTGCTCCATACATAGGCGTTACCTGGAGCCGCTCCTACGGCAACACCGCTGACTTCATCCGAGACGAGGGTGGAGATGTTGATGAGGCACGCTTCGTTGCCGGTATCCGGATGTGGTTCTGAGAATTCCAACATGAAAAAAACAATTACAACGCTGCTTGGGGCCGGTGCTGTCGGAAGTGCTGCGGTATTGGGCACAGCCTATTTCGGTCTGGTGAATGTCGGCGCTGATGATCCTCACTTCCCGGCAGTCCATTCCTTTCTCGCCATGGCTCGTGATCGGTCTATTGAGGTTCGAGCGCGAGACATCGAAGTCCCTGATCTGAAGGAAGCCGCGTTGATCAAAGCGGGGGCGGGCAACTACAACGCCATGTGTATAGGCTGTCACCTTGCCCCTGGCGTTGGGAAGACTGAGCTAAGCCAAGCGCTATACCCGTCGCCACCCGACCTCACCAAGGTGGGTGTCGGAGGCGATCCAGCCGCCGCATTCTGGACAATCAAGCACGGTATCAAAGCCACGGGCATGCCCGCCTGGGGCAAGAGCATGGGCGATGAGTACATCTGGGGAATCGTCGCGTTCCTGGATCAACTGCCCCAGATGAATGCCGAGCAGTACAAGGCCTTGGTGGCCACGAGCGGCGGCCACCAGCACGGCGGCGGTGAAAGCGATATGCACAACCATGAGGGCCAGCACGGCGGGAGCGGTCGTGCCGAGCATGGTGATCACGATGAAGCGGCAGACGACGATCATGCCCAGGCAGCTCACGACCATGGAGCTGCACCCGCAGGCTCCGCTCAAGCGGCAGATCATCACGGTGACCACAATGCGGCCGAGGCCCATTCGGATGCCCACCCGACATCGTCGCCAAAGACGCATGTTCACAAAGACGGTAAGGAGCACACTCATGCCAACTAACCGGATATTCGTTCGGCTAGCCGCTATCGCTGGGCTTCTGGTGACCTCGGCGGCCTATGCTGCCGAGCCATTGTCCATCGACGTTCACCGAGACGCGAACTGCGGTTGCTGCAAGAAGTGGATCGCGCACCTGGAAGCCAATGGTTTCAAAGTGACCGACCATGTTGAGACGGACATGAGCGCAGTGAAACAGAAGCTGGGCGTATCGCCACGGTTAGCGTCCTGCCACACAGCTGTGATCGACGGAAAGTTTGTTGAAGGTCACGTGCCAGCTGAGCAGATTCGAGAACTCAGGGGGCGGAACGATCTAGTCGGGATCGCCGTACCAGGAATGCCAGCTGGGTCCCCAGGCATGGAGGTTGATGGCGTAAGCCATGCCTACCAAGTCATTGGTTTAATCAAAAGCGGCGAGGACCAAGTAGTCGCCAACTATCCAGCCAAATAACGCACCTACCAGGAGGACGGCGGTAGGCTGACTGCCGTCCCTTATTCCCCCGCTAGAAAGCTTCATCAGCTCAACAGGACGACAGAGAGGGGCTACAAAGGGTAGCTAGTCAGATTCACGGCGCTCGCGGACTGGCTTGAGTACGATATCGCCGTTGATGAGCTCGATGGAGAGTCTGTCGCCCGTCGTGACCCCGAGCTCGCGCAAAATGTCATCGGGTAATTCCACAATCACATCGCCGGAGCCGTCGCCGGGATCTAGGCACTTTACCGTGGTGCGCGCTGATTGAGTCATTGGACTCTCCTGCCTGAGCTACCAGTCCTCATCGTACTCCACCAGTCATGAAAGCCGGTAACCAGGCGATCTATTGCCGGAATTGACGCTTCAACCCGGCGTTTTATCAGAGTAAGTCCTGTCCACTCGCTCAGTGCTCAGTTCTGGCCCCGGCAACCGACTCCAGCGGTCCGGTATTCAAGGATTTTCACGTCTCCGTTGGAATCCTCGTAATTCATCTGTGCCGGCATCACGTCACAGCTCGCCTTGGTCGACGTCATGCTGATCACCTTCGCCACGTCGAGCCGCATCCCGTAGCGATAGTGGATCACCTCCGGTGGGTTCTTTCCCTTGGCAGCGGCATAAGCTCGCATAGCTTGCTCATTGGCCTGAATCATCTTTCCATGCAGACGGTCGGATCCTCCTTCGGCGAGTACGGCTGACGAAGCCACTAGGGCCAGGATAGCGGTGATACTTTTGATGACTTTCATTTCAATCACTCCAATAAACGTGACTGAAGATTAGGGGTTGATCGCTGTCAATTGAGTGATACGGGAATTACAAGGTTGTAAGTCCCGCATGTAAAAAGAGGTAGCGTTGCCTCCTCGCCGCATACCAACCTCGCCCTCAGGCAAGCTACTGGTAGACACCCAAGCGTATACGCTCAAGATAGTCCGCTACGACGCTGAACCCGAGCGACGTGTCGAGCATCTCGAAGGGTACAAACCCCAACAAACGGCCGCACGGCCGACAAAGCCACTGCTCCGCGAGCATCTGAGAGCCAAATACCTTCGATGCAAGCTCCAGTCCTTTCGCATACTGGAACGCCACCGCGCTCTGCTGGGCATCCAGACGATGGGCCTGAGCGGGATGGCTCAGACGGTGAATGCTTCTGGTCGATCTTCCTGTGATTCGCCCGACGAGGTTACGAGCCTTGAACAGGCTCGATGACTCGACCATGCACTTCACGTCGCTGAAAAAGAATCCTGTTTGGACTAGACTCAGGAGCTCCAGCTGGCTCAACCCGTCGGGGTGGTTCCGCCCTGCTCAGATTCTCGCGCGAGATCTGCGTATCCTTCTTCACCACTGAGATGGTCGTAGAGTTCTTCCAGGGTTAAAGCCAAACCAACTTTATAACCCGACAGGTCAGCAAGGTATTCGTTAAGGTCGCCAGCTCCGAAGCTCATATGCATAAAAGGGTCCTAGGCGTGAAAGTAATGCGACGATAGTATCGGTTTGCTAAACACTCCACAAAAGGGCCCTGTGGACAGCGAAATACAGGCAGATCCTGTCAGTTGCCCGGACCCACTCACGGCCTGGTTTTGGCTTTTTGGCCGAAAAGGCTGTTGCTTAAATTGCAGAGCGATTATTAGCCTTTTAGACGCCAATGGTCCAACCAAAGCACTCTCGGTTGATCGGAAAACCAAGCGTAGAAAACTAGTGCCGCATGCTGCTAGCTGCCTCTCGCCAGCGTCTTCTACCGGCCCAGGCTGTGTAAAACCTTGACCAGTGCTAATGTTATTCTGCCGTCGGCAGTCATAGCGGAGTAGTCCATGAGGCCATTCCTCCAAGGCAAGCATCGAGATTAATGCACGTTGCGGCCTGAGAGCCTGGATGATTATGTCGCAGATACTAACTAGGTTCGAGTAATCGATGTGCTCGACGATGAGCTTGATCTCACCCGTTGGGCTTCAGTGGTGTGGTTCTCACCGAAACTGGACGCCCTGCGTACCCTGCTGCACTGCTGAAGATCAACATCTATGGCTATCTCAACCATCTTTCCGTCAGCATTGGGATGAGCTTGGTTCCGACCAGCTCCGGAAAATAGCTTTGGGGACTCCTTGGAAAATGAGGTCATAAATGGCCTGGGCTAGCGAACGGGAGCTTTGCTTCTCGCAGGTTTGGGGGCATGCTGTGAGCGAAACGTGGCAGGAGGAATGCGCCATGAACCAGGGGACACTCCAGACAGCGGTACTGTCGGCCGCCGAACTGATCGACTACCTGTGTCCTACGAGCGGGGCGCCTTATTCGGTCGAGCGCTATGCCGAGATCTTTGGCCTCAGCCCTACCGAGTTTGCCGGTCAGATCGCTGCCTATCGTCACAGCAAACCAGATGCTACCAGCGCATCCGACGCCGAAGCGAC
This sequence comes from Pseudomonas sp. PONIH3, assembly GCF_002934345.1. Taxonomy (NCBI): domain Bacteria; kingdom Pseudomonadati; phylum Pseudomonadota; class Gammaproteobacteria; order Pseudomonadales; family Pseudomonadaceae; genus Pseudomonas; species Pseudomonas sp. PONIH3. The sequence goes on along the minus strand of NZ_CP026386.1, from coordinate 3,768,300 downwards.
GCAACGCTTTATCGCGGATGTCTTGCGGGTGATCTTGGCCCTAGACGAGAGCGGAGTCGCCGTCGAACGGGCGATCACTTGGTTTCGACTCGAGCCGTTACCGACCTTCGAACAGCAGACCGCGGAGCAACTGGTCAGTCAGGTTCAAGTTGAACGAGTGCTGCAGTTCCTAGCCTCCTGGCAGGCGGGGAGCCAGGGATGAATCGGGATACCCAATGGCAGGTCGATCATCAATCGGCATACCAGTCCTGTTATTGCACTGTCCTGCACACCGTAGATGCGCGTTACGACGTTCGCGGTTCTGTGCTGGCAGAAATGGTGAAGGCCTGTCTGATTCACCGCGCCACACTGCCCGCAGCGCAGCGGGCCTATTTCGTACAGCACGCATCAGAGGAAGCGGTGACCTACTTGGAAAAGTTCACAGCCAGGCTGTTTTTTGGCCCCCAGGGACGCTTTTCGCCGCAAGAGTATCGCTACCGGCCTGCTATAGATTTGCTGGAACCGGCTCCTCATGGTCAGCCTCAATGAGGCTCACTGGTCAATTGAAGGCAATTTGCCATCTGGAAAAATGCTAGAGGTCCCAAGCATTCTCGGCGAGTAAAAAATCTTTGACGTAGTCGCGCTGCTTTGAAAGAGTGGAGCGGTTTAGAGCCCAGCCGAGATGAGCGCTGACAAACTCGCCCTGAGTCTCGTCGAAGTAATAAGCCGTGCGCGCCTTCGCCAAGGAATACAGATTGATCAGCCGAGCACGTACGTGCGGCTTGAGATGATCATAGACGACAACGTTGGGGTTATTGGAGAATACTAAAGCTTTACCTGGCGAGATGGCGATGATGAACAACAGGTCCCTCAAATAGTCTCCCCAGCGAGATGCGGGGTAATCAGATGCGAGCAAGCCCGGTTGTTCCCAATTGTACTCCCGCATGGTTGCCTTCAAGAGTCCATCTGAAAATGCCTCGTCAATAAACGGCGAAATCTCGTTCTGGGCGAATAGGACTAACGACATCGCACCGAGGGACTTGCTTGATTTAAAATAGTCAACCACTTCATTGATCGAAGTATGTGATGAGATCTGCTCATCCTTCATATTTTGCCTAATAAGATCGAGTTCCGAGCGGATATCCATGGCTTTTAGAATGTCGGGATGGCGAGCCTCCAGAAACGTCAGGGTGTTCGCCAGTTGTCGGCGGTCCAGATGGTTCCAACCCTGAACTCTACTGCTACGTGCCTTTTCGATGATCTTATGGCCCGCTTCATCAATCATCGGGGTAATATGGCTGGATTCGACCTCAAATCCCCCATCGGGAAAGTCGATACGGTACAAGTCCTCAATCGAAGCAGTATGTTTTATAGCAACCGGCTTGATTTCCAGCGCACCATTCGAAGGCAGTCGGCGGTAGCGGAAGACTCTCCCAGGAGCGTATTGCCAAGCCTTGAGAAAGTGTTGTGGAACGAAATGGTGATTGCGAGGGGGATTCGGCATGCAGTGGTTCTCTCCAAAAATGAGGATGCTATAGCAATGAAGATTTTCACACCATTACCTGGAGAATATGTGGCGTCGGCACTGCAGCGGGGAAACGAGATGCTCGGTATCCGAACCCTGCCACATGAGGATTTCCGGATAAGACCGATACCAAGAACAGGTTACGGACGCAAAGGAATTGGGGGAAAAGCGGAAATTAGGGGGTACGCAATTTTTAAATTTCCCTCCTTATTTACTGAACGAAAAATCACGGAAGAGGTTTTGCACAACCACACCCTGTACCCTCTCACCGCAGCGCTAGGCCGACCTACAAACCAAACAATAGTAACCCCCGCTTATTGGAAAAAAATTTGCCCCGAATGCGCATTCGAGGACTTTGAGAATCACGGCACAGCGTACGTACATCGAAGCCATGTACAGTCTTATGTTAAGGTTTGTAGCATCCATGGTTCTGACCTCATAACTATCTGCCCCGCATGTTCAACCCCCATTAATAAGCATAAAATAACCCAACTAGGAATATGCAGTCAAAAATACAAAAACCCGACACGTCAATGGAAATCACCGAACCATCTGTATTCAATATTTATCGCAGAACTTCTGAACTACAAAGGCCCTCCAGCTAAAACGCACAACGCTGAATGGATAGTGACCAAAAGCTTATACAAAAATTATTTCGATGAAATATACGGCAATTATGGATACGTGTCTGAAATTATAGTGCGTGAGCTCGGCACAAAAACTATAAATCCGGCGGCGGCAAAAACTGAGTGCAACACCTGACCTTTCCGGTACGGTGCTGCCACTATGTCTTATACCGAACTCAGCGTTGAAGAGCGCGCCACCATTCAAATCGGTCGTACTCAAGGCTTCAGCCTGCGTAGGATTGCCTGCTTGATCAACCGATCCCCTTCGACCATCAGCCGGGAGCTGCGCCGCAATCGAGATGTCTGTGGCGGCTACTCGGCCCACGCGGCCCAGCAGCAGATGCAGGCTCGCCGCCAGGTGTGTCGACCGAAGCGAAAGCTGTTGCCGGGTGGTGAGCGCTTCGAGTTGGTGGCGCATATGCTCCGTGAGCGTTTGTCTCCCGAGCAGATTGCCGGCAAGCTGCGCAGCATGAACATTCCCAGCCTCAGAGATGCCTACGTCTGTCGCGAGACGATCTATAACGCGATCTATGCCCTGCCGGTCGGTGAACTGCGCAAGGAGCTGATCATCTGCCTGCGGCAAAGCAAGACGACACGCCGACCGCGCTCTGGTGGTGTGGATCGGCGCGGCCAGATCCCCGAGATGGTCAGTATTCATGTGCGCCCGCCGGAGATTGAAGACAGGCAGATGCCGGGGCATTGGGAAGGCGACCTCATCAAGGGTAAGGCCAACGCCTCGTCCGTCGGTACGCTGGTGGAACGCACCAGTGGCTACCTGATGCTGGTAAAGATGAACGACGCGACGGCGACTTCGGCGCTGGAAGGCTTCAGCGCCGCGCTCAATGGCATGCCGCTGGAGATGCGAAAGAGCATGACTTACGACCAGGGCCGGGAGATGGCGCGACACGCCGAGATCACCCAAAGAACCGGCGTGGCGATCTACTTCTGCGACCCGCACAGCCCTTGGCAGCGCGGTAGCAACGAAAACATCAATGGCCTGATCCGCCAGTACCTGCCCAAAGGCACAGACCTGTCGGTACACAGCCAGGAAGAACTGAATGCCATCGCACTGCAACTGAACATGCGTCCGCGTAAGCGCTTCGACTTCAAATGCCCAATCGAAGTTATGGGCGAGGTGATGCAGAAGGCCATGGCTATGCGGCATGATGCTCCAGTTTCAATTCAATGACCGTGTTGCACTCAGCTCCTGCAACCGCCTCCCTATTCAAAGGGGGCGACTGATTACAACTTCGTAATTCAAGCCTTCCTAGGCTGTCGCACCGCTGCCAGATACCTAGACTTGCTAACAAACAGTGCCGCGTGCACTCAGTTGCAAAACGAAGTTAATGAACTTATTCGGTCTGACTTCATCAAACGCAAATATCATACAGTAGATAGAATACCTAGTACCTCCTCATCAGTTACATGAGACAGCCGAATCCCAGCAAGCCGGTACACAACACTTATAGCACTTCGCTCAGATAGAAGATAATGTCTCACCGCCCATCTGATTTTACGAACTTGATGGTCATGATCAGATTCGAGAATATCTTTCATCAACAAAGTACTTATTGGGAACTTATCAGGTACCCTCAAAAAATCATGGCTACGAGCGACCTTCCTGCTTAACGCGGCGCGGGTCACCTTTTTCGGTTTGCCCTGCGTAGACAGAATCTGGTCCCTGGCGATTAGCAGATCTTGAGCAAGCGCTGCGTCTCTCGCATGCCAATCGACCAACCCCCTCCTTACCCTTATGAAAGGATGGGCAGACACATACTGCGCTAACCACTCCTTATCATGGCGGTAAAGCCACTGATAGCCCGGCTTATCATGGCATTTCGCGTTCTTGCTGCTCGAGAAAGCTTCGCGGCGTGCCTCAATTTCGCCGTCCTCTATGAGGGGCCTAGTATCGTTGCCCCTAGCCGCTTCACCGCTGCGAGCATCAGCTCGCGGGTGAAAGGATTTGAGGTGCTCAAGGTCTGCCTCAAGGAGCCAGCAAAGAAAGTAGAATTTTAATGGCTGTACGACCGCCCCGCGTGGACGCACGACGCCCAACACCCAGTCCCAAGAGCAACTGAGCTCCTGAAACTCATTAGCGCGAGGGCTACAGAGAAGACGCGGCGTCAGGAAGCTCCTTAATACCTGTTCCCTCACCCGACCAGCCTTAAGAAACCCCATCTCATCCAGACGATGCTGAAGGAAGTTTCCGGTCAGCAGATTTTGTACATCCGCTGGGTGCTCAAGTCCCCAAAACTGCATTTCACCTATCACAGCAGCTGAAGAGTCAGGAGCCCGCATCACTGGCGACCCCGCTGCCTCCGCCGGAAACAGCATGCAACGCCAGTCAGTTCCATCCGGAAACATCGTCCCGCAGAGCACCTCTCCATGGAGCGGGCAGATGCAAGTACCCATTGCTTGGTGAATACGATGCCAGTAGGCCGAGCCGCAGTTTTGAATATCTTCTTCAACACACCTCTCGCAGTACCTGAACGACGCGTGCTTGAGGAAGCCTGAGGCTGTGAGACCCAGGCTCATTTTCAGGCCCGTGCCGTCGGTACCAGTCATGGCGATACGCGCGGCTTTGCTCTTCGTGTCATTCAAAAAAGGTTCGTACAGAGGCAAAAGGGTAAAGCGATCGATCAAATGCTCTACCGAATAAGCTGATGCTAACCGTTGCGACAGAGCACCCAAGCAGCACGGCAGGATAGAGCCACAGGTTCTGGAATACGCGCCGAACAACTCCTGGCTTGTCCGGCGATAGCTGTCGTTCGACGACAGCCTATGATAACGGACCGCCAGGCTGTAGAGAGACTCATCAGGGAACGGCTGAGGAAACCAATGCAAGCGATCCATTGACCTGATCTCCCGCGGTTCATGTCACCAAGCAGAGTCCTTATCTACCCAGCCTCTCTGCTCGAGCTGGGTCTGCACATCATCGCCTTCGGAGAAATGGGCAGTTGGTGCTGACTCGTTGGCAACCGGAACCACCGGTTTACTAATAGGCTTTGCGGCTGCCCTTTCACTGTGCTCGACAGGTGTCACTATCGCGGCCTGGGTAATTAAAGAGAGATTCGCCCTGTCTGCACGCCGCGCCAAATCGTAATTCATCATCTTGGCGACCTGGTCCTTCGTGGGCATCATGTCTTCGAAGTCAGCAATTTGCAGCGGATCCCCGCTTCGTAGAGCCTCGATGGCCTTATGAAGGAGCCTCATCTGACTGTCGTACACCTGCTGCAGAACCGCCGGTGTAATCGAGTCGATGCCCTCCCAGATTGCGTGCCGCTGAGCCAGCATTAGAAGTTTGGCCAGGAAATCCGTGTTTCCTTGAGTGAGGTCATATATTTTGGAAAGGATCTCACCCGTCAACGGAGTGGGGGTTTTGGTCCAGTCGTATGCCCAGAGCAGTGAAACCAGATGCGCCCAAAACGGATCATCTTCGGTAAACCTGTCAAAAGTGATAGGCCCCATTCCTGCCGCACGCCGAGCATTTCGCAAAACACCAGAAAACAGCGGAAGCATGGCATTTGTGCCAACGTAGATCAGCGGGATGCCGGCGTCATTCGACAGCTGCACAAAAAAGTTGAGAAGCTTTTCGCGGTCTTGCCCGCCTCGGGATGAGCAGAGGTGCTGCATCTCATCAATTATGAGAGCTCCGATGAAATAGGTTTTGCACAACTGACTGATATTTTGAAGCATCACGCTGATGCTGCGGCCAGTAGCAGCTCTGCCTGAGTACTTTTTTATGCCTAATGCTTCATCCAATGAAGAGAAGAATGCGGTACAAAAACCTCGCAACGAGCCATCGTGCGGACAATCGATCTTGAGCCAGACCACCTGCGTCTCAATGAAGATCTGCTCTTTATACTTACTGTGACTGATCACCTGTGGATAAAGCTTGGCAATGGAGTTCAGCGCAGTCGTTTTACCCATGCCGCTCAACCCGATCAGTGTCAACGTTTCAGCGGTGGACATAAACCCGTGCCCCTTGATCTCCGCAGAAGAGGGCAAGCGATGCCTAACGGATGACGCATGCAATGGATTGCGCCCGGTGTATCCGTACCGAATCAATTGACTGAACAGGTCCTCAAGCCTGAGGTGGATTTCAAAAGGTACAACGACATCCTTCAGCCTGTTGATGCCATGACCACGTAATTTCGGGTCCAAGGCCCGCTCCACGTTGTCAGGCCGGGGCGGGGCGCTCCCAATGCGCCTGACTACATCAACATCCGAAAGAATCTTCGGGAGACACTCAATCAGTGGGTTACCGTCGTATTGAGGCATGCCAGTCGGGTTGTAATCTGCTGGCGCAAAACTGGAATCACTCATGACTAGCCTCGTTACCCGCGTTGATCACCAATTTCAGGAAGGCGGCGCTCCGACCCGAGACAGGTTTCACGGTTACAGGTGTATAAGTCTCCTCCGCGGCTGGCGAGTTATCCACAAGGCGAAGCTGATTTAGGTCAGCGGTATGCAAGTCGCGCTCAGTCTGGGTTTCAACGGCACGTTTCGAACGCTTGTCCCGCTTGAACTCAGCGTCAGATTTCGGATCTCCCTGCCCCTGGCGTTTGGCTTGCGCTCGATGAAGAATCTCCTCCTGGCGGCCTTGAAGAAGCGCTCCAGTATTGGCATCCTCGTACCGGGCATCTGGGGCGACCTGATTCAAAATCTTGATAATATCGAGGACCTCCTCCATACGAAGCCCACCGTACTTAACCCGCTGCTGCGGTACAATGGTCAACGGCTCGAAACCCGCCTCAGATTTCATCCAGCAGTTCTCAATAGAGTTTGGATCGTAGAAAACCCTAACGTACCTCGTTTTAAAGTTGTGAGAGCGCTCCAACCATTCCGAACGAATGGCGGTTTCACAGGTGTACTGCACACCTTGGAAATTTATACCTCCTCGACCAATTCGACACACCTGCGAGGGTAACAATGCAATCTTCAGCTCCGCTGGTGATACGAATTTCGAATTCAGGAGATTGTTTGCCATAGACCACTTCCACATGGCCATAGGCGTGGGCTCCACTTCTGCCGCGATCATCTCACGGTTCAGAAGATGAGGAACTCGAAGGCTCTTGTTGTGAGCCAAAACACCGAGGATTACCATCTCAGTAAACTCATCGATATCGAAAATTGCGTCGAGCTGGTAGTCACGATCACCACGCTCCATTTTCCGAGCATCTACGCCGCCAGGGACAAATTTCAAATCCAGCTTTTCGTTGAGCAGTCGGAAACGGCTTTCAATGATACTTTTCCAGTCAGGCCGAAACGGTGGCAAAATCTTCAAGGCTGTACCAAGAGTCTTTGTCATCGTCTCCCCAGCTTCACTGAGAAGTTCAGCGCGATCTGCGACGATTTCAACCGGTAGATGAGAACATGGCCAGTCAACCTCATCGATCTCAATATTATAACGCTTGCAAAACTCCTTCTTCGGCGTGCAAGCATTATAAATGGCATGTCGAGCACCATTCCAACTGGGCCCTTCAAGCCCGACATGAATACCTACGATCATTCTGGTGAACGTATCAACCAACACATACAGCACTGGCCTGCCGATCAACCATAACCGATTGACTCGATGTACCAAATAAACATCAGCAATCGTCGAATCGATTTCGTACCGATGACTTGCACCGACTAACCCTTGAGAGGCAGATCCAACTAGCGCACGATGGTCTTTATTATAGCGGATTGCGCCGCCGCTCTTCTTCAACCTATAGAGTTCATCAAAGAAAAGTTTTCCATGGTACTCCAGTTGATTGATGGACGGGTAGCTACCTCGAACCAGGTTACCTTTTGAACCGTCGGACTTGATCGACCGATAAAACTTATTGAGCATCCAATCATAGGCTTTCTTTAGCTTGCCACACCTGCCACTGGCAAAGCGCCCATAGGCCAAGCGAATATGCGAGATGTGCCGTGACTCGAGCAGAATTGCGCCACCGTCATCCACAACTACGCCACGATATTTAAGCGGTCGGCCAGGAACAATGCCTGAGGCCCGACTTTTTTTCTTTCCACGGCCTCCACACGTGCTGGTATTCCACAAAAATGCGTTTCGTGTCTGCCCCATGCTCCAATACCGATAGAGAAGTCGATAAATTTGCTTCCGGTCAACTCCCACTACCATTGCGTGATTAGCAACAAGGGAACCAAAGTTAGACGTCAAGATATCGAGGGGGCCATGATTCTCCACCAAACCACGTACCAGCTCCCAGTTCCTATCTCGGCTGTCTTTTTCATTCTCACTGATCTCGTCGTCACTTCGAAGCAAGTGCATAGGTACCATTTCAGGGTTGATCACCGCCGCTCCGTTATTGATCTCTTCGATCAATAGTGAGCTTCCAACCCGCCATGGCTTCGTCGGACTTGTACCGAGTTCAATGACTAAGACAAACTCATCCTTTATAGCTAAAACTCTGACCGGTTTCTTCAGCAGCTCAGATCCCTCACCCGGAGAAACGATGCAGTTAACTCCCAGACTAAGCATGACGAGGCACCTCGATTTCTGATGTGCTGGAAAAGGATGGCTCAGCAATCCAAACATGCAAAGGTTCAGATAAGCTTATTACCTTAGCGCTTAGACTCGCCCCCAGTCTGCCCGTCCAAAGAAGATGGTGGAAGAGGCGTTTAACACCAATATATTCTATAAAAATTACCCTCGAGGCTTTTTGCAGCAGTGCCTTTAGTGGCAATTCACTAGTCTTACATCCCGCTATAAATTCGAGCAGATTATTTATATTATTCTCCGTCGGCAACGAAGGATGGATGACCGCGTAAGTTCTAAGTATGACAAGATTTGCTATTTTAACTTGCGAGAGACTTTCATGGAGAACCAGTTTCCATTCTACCTTTCTCATAGCCCAATATTTAGCTTCGATCTCAAGCTTTTCCGCCATCCGATTCTGCTCCTTGAGGCTGGCATCCTCGAACTCCTTACGGTATTTCACAGAGCGCGCGGCCAAGGTTGCTTCGCCCTTCGAATCTATGAAAGTTATGAGGAAGTCAGTGGTCATAACCACTGGGACTTGAGTACCTGGATACACAGGATGACGGTAATTCAGGCTTGACGCGATCGCTTGAGTCTCAGCTTGCGTTAGGAGCGGGAACTGCTCACGAATGTCGATGATGGAAGGATCATGCTCAAGGATCAGGTGATAGTCGCGCTCAGCGTTGGATAGCAAATGATGACTGCGATGAAATTTCACACCCGGTACAAGATGCGACACCCCGCTCGACTGGATATCCCAAATCTTGATCCAAGGCTCATAGGACTCTCTAACGCCAGATCCGCGACCCGATTGTATTCTTCTATCAATTTTCCGCTGAGTCATTAGCTTCGAGCTAGCTGGATTCACCGGTTCAGTGGGTACAGATGTCATTTCACGAGTCGCTCATCGTTGAGTGACCCGCTCGATCGGATCGGAACGACACAGGTCGTGGCGCGGAGAAATTCAAGAGCGGGCTCAGCCAGGACAGCAGTCACTGTGGTGCAGAAGGGATTGTGATCCTATATCCATGGACAAGGCTCTGCCCCGACAAACGGGCCGTGACAGAGCCTTGTGACAACCTTTCTTAACTTGTGACAACCTTTATTTTTTTGTGACAACCTTTATTCTTTAAAAACACCTCCCTTTTCAACAGCAGTAGCGTTACTCCACCGTCACCGACTTGGCCAGGTTGCGCGGCTGGTCGACGTCGGTGCCCTTGAGCACGGCGACGTAGTACGACAGCAGTTGCAGCGGGATGGTGTAGAGGATCGGTGCCAGCGCATCGTTGATGTGCGGGACGTTGATCACATGGGTGCCTTCGCCATTGCTCATGCCGGCCTGCTCGTCGGCAAAGACCACCAGCTCACCACCACGGGCGCGAACTTCCTGCAGGTTCGACTTGAGCTTTTCCAGCAGCTCGTTGTTAGGAGCCACGGTCACCACGGGCATATCGTTGTCCACCAATGCCAGAGGACCATGCTTGAGCTCACCGGCCGGGTAGGCTTCGGCGTGGATATAGGAGATTTCCTTGAGCTTGAGCGCGCCTTCCATGGCCACCGGGTACTGGGCACCGCGGCCAAGGAACAGGGTGTGGTGCTTGTCGGCGAACAGCTCGGCGATCTTCTCGACCACGCCATCCATCGCCAGCGCTTCGCTCAGGCGTGCCGGCAGGCGGCGCAGCTCGTCCACCAGCTCGGCTTCGACACCGGCCTCGAGGGTACCGCGCACCTGGCCGAGGGCCAGGGTCAGCAGCATCAGCGAGACCAGCTGGGTGGTGAAGGCCTTGGTCGAGGCGACGCCGATCTCCGGCCCGGCCAGGGTCAGCAGGGTCAAGTCGGATTCACGCACCAGCGAGCTGATGCCCTTGTTGCAGATGGCCAGGCTGCCGAGGAAGCCCAATTCCTTGGCATAGCGCAGGGCCGCCAGGGTGTCGGCGGTCTCGCCGGATTGTGAGATGGAGACGAACAGGGTGTCCGGCTGCACCACCACCTTGCGATAGCGGAACTCACTGGCGACTTCCACCTGGCAAGGGATGCCGGCGAGGCTTTCGAGCCAGTAACGGGCGACCATGCCGGCGTGGTAGCTGGTACCGCAAGCGACGATCTGCACATTGCGCACTTTGCCGAACAGCTCGGCGGCCTGGGGACCGAAGGCCTGCACCATCACATGGTCATTGCCCAGGCGACCTTCCAGCGTACGCTGCACCACGCCGGGTTGCTCGTGGATCTCCTTGAGCATGAAGTGGCGGTAGTTGCCCTTCTCGGCGGCTTCCGCACCTTCGTGATACTGCACCGTCTCACGCTGGACCGGCTGACCGGCCTGGTCCCAGATCTGCACCTGAGTGCGACGAATCTCGGCGATATCGCCCTCTTCCAGGTACATGAAACGGTCGGTGACCTGGCGCAGGGCCAGTTGATCCGAGGCCAGGAAGTTTTCACCGAGGCCCAGGCCGATCACCAGGGGGCTGCCACTGCGGGCAGCCACCAGCCGGTCAGGCTGGCTGGCGCTGATCACGGCCAAGCCATAGGCGCCATGCAGGCGCTTTACCGCGGCCTTGAGCGCATCGGTGAGGTCGGGGATGGTCTTGAGCAGATGGTGGATGAGGTGCACGATCACCTCGGTGTCGGTCTGCGAGACAAAGGTGTAGCCCAGGCCCTTGAGCTCTTCGCGCAGTTCCTCGTGATTCTCGATGATGCCGTTGTGCACCACCGCCACTTCATGGCCAGAGAAGTGCGGGTGGGCATTGTGCACGGTAGGCGCGCCATGGGTGGCCCAACGGGTGTGGGCGATACCCAGTTGGCCAGCCAGCGGGTCGGCGGCAACCGCGCCTTCCAGTTCGCTGACCTTGCCGATGCGGCGGCGACGCTCGAGCGCGCCTTGCTGGGTCAGGACGGCCAAGCCGGCGCTGTCATAACCACGGTACTCCAGACGCTTGAGGCCTTCGATGAGAATGGCTGTGATATTGCGCTCAGCAACGGCACCGACGATTCCACACATAAGATGTTGCTCCTAGCTGATAGCGGCGCAGATAAGGGTGATGCCGCGGGCTTGAATCCGGTCGCGTGCCTCGGCGGGCAGGCGATCATCAGTAATCAGGGTATTCACGCTGCCCCAGGGCAGCTCGAGGTTGGGGATCTTGCGGCCGACCTTGTCCGACTCGACCATGACGATCACCTCGCGGGCCACTTCGGCCATGACCCGGCTCAATCCCAGCAGTTCGTTGAAGGTCGTTGTGCCACGTTCCAGGTCGATGCCGTCGGCACCGATGAACAGCTGGTCGAAGTCGTATGAGCGTAGTACCTGCTCGGCCACCTGGCCCTGGAAGGACTCCGAGTGCGGGTCCCAGGTACCACCGGTCATCAGCAGCACGGGTTCATGCTCTTGTTCGCTGATAGCCCGGGCCACATTGAGCGAGTTGGTCATCACCACCAGGCCTGGCTGGCGCCCGAGCTGCGGGATCATCGCCGCCGTGGTGCTGCCGCTGTCGATGATGATGCGCGCGTGTTCGCGGATGCGTTCCACCGCAGCACGGGCAATGGCCTGCTTGTAGAGGGACACCGGCTGGACCGTGTCGCCCAGCAGCTCCTGGGGCATGGTCACCGCACCGCCGTAGCGGCGCAGCAGCAGGCCGTTGGCCTCCAGGGCATGCAGATCCTTGCGGATGGTCACTTCGGAGGTTTCGAAACGCTTGGCCAAGGCGTCGACACTGACCTCGCCCTGCTCATTGAGCAAGGCCAGGATATTGTGGCGCCGTTGAGGGGTATTTCGTTTCGACATGTGGATTTAAGTTTCGATTCGAAAGATAAGTGTTGCAATCAAAACCTAAGTCAATCGATTCGTCAAGTCGGGCATCAACCGGCAAACAAAAAGGCCGACTTATTCACATAAGCCGGCCCTGTGCAAAAAGCGCTGTGGATAACTCAGCTCTTCTTGATCTTCTCCGGCCGTTTCCAGCCTTCGATATTGCGCTGGCGTGCACGCGCAACGCCCAACTGTCCCACTTCAACCATCTGGGTAATGGTCGAGCCCGCTGCGGTAGTGGCTCCGGCCTGGATTTCCACAGGGGCAACCAGGGAGTTGTTGGAGCCAATGAACACGTCCTCACCCATCACCGTGCGGAACTTGTTGGCACCGTCATAGTTGCAGGTGATGGTGCCTGCGCCGATGTTGCTGCGGGCGCCGATCTCGGCGTCGCCCAGGTAGGTCAGGTGGCCGGCCTTGGCGCCCTCGCCCAGGTGGGCGTTCTTCAGCTCGACGAAGTTACCCACATGCGCCTTGGCCTCCAGCACGCTGCCTGGACGCAAGCGGGCGAACGGGCCGGCATCGCTGCCCTCACCCATCACCGCGCCTTCGATATGACTGTTGGCCTTGATGACCACGCCCTTGCGCAGGGTGCTGTCCTTGATCACACAGTTCGGGCCGATCTGCACGTCGTCCTCGATGACTACCCGGCCTTCGAGAATGACGTTGATGTCGATCAGCACATCGCGGCCGACGGTCACTTCACCACGGACATCGAAGCGCGCCGGATCGCGCAGGGTGACGCCCTGGGCCATCAGGCGACGGCCTTCGAGCAGCTGGTAGTGACGCTCGAGTTCCGACAGCTGGCGGCGATCGTTGGCGCCCTGCACTTCCATCGGGTCGTGGGGCTGTTCGGTGGCGACCACCAGGCCATCGTCCACGGCCATGGCGATCACGTCGGTGAGGTAGTACTCGCCCTGGGCATTGTTGTTGGACAGACGGCCCATCCAGTCGGCCAAGCGTGCGGCCGGCATGGCGAGGATACCGGTGTTGCCTTCCTTGATCGCCTTTTGCGCTTCGCTGGCATCCTTGTGCTCGACGATCGCGGTCACCTTGCCCGCGGCGTCACGCACAATGCGACCGTAGCCGGTCGGATCTTGCAAGGTTACGGTCAGCAGTCCCAACTGTTGTTCGCTGACCTTGGCCAGCAAGCGCTGCAGGGTCTCGACCTCGATCAACGGCACATCGCCGTAAAGCACCAGCACGGTGTCGGCGGTAATCGCCGGCAACGCCTGGGCCACGGCATGGCCGGTGCCCAGTTGCTTGTCCTGCATGACGAAGTTCAGATCGTCGGCCGCCAGGCGTTCGCGCACCAGCTCCGCGCCGTGGCCGATAACCACGTGAATACCCTGGGGCTGCAACTGGCGGGCGCTGTGGATAACGTGGCCGAGCATGGAGTTGCCGGCAACCGGATGCAGCACCTTGGGCAGCGCGGAGCGCATGCGGGTGCCTTGGCCTGCGGCGAGAATGACGATATCGAGGGACATTGACTGGCTACCAATACTGGGCGGTCAGGGACGTGACCAAAGGGGAAATTCAGAAAAGAAAAAGGGTAGCCGAGGCTACCCTTTAACTCAATCGCATTGGAAGTGACCGGCCAAGGCCAGGTTACTTGCCCTTGCGCAATTGCTGGACGGTACGCAGCTGAGCTGCAGCTTCGGCCAGACGTGCGGCAGCAGCACCGTAGTCGAAGTCCGAGCTTTTCGCGTTCAGCGCGTTCTCAGCAGCCTTGAGGGCTTCCTGAGCCTGAGCTTCGTCCAGGTCGGCAGCGCGCTGCACGGTGTCGGCAAGAACCTTGACCATGTTCGGCTGCACTTCGAGGAAGCCACCGGAGATGTAGAACACCTCACGATCACCACCTTGCTTGGTCAGCGTGATCGGACCAGGCTTGAGATTGGTGATCAGCGGCGCGTGGCCTGGAGCGATACCCAGATCGCCCAGGTTGCCGTGCGCTACTACCATCTCGACCAGGCCGGAGAAGATCTCTCCTTCCGCGCTGACGATATCGCAATGGACTGTCATAGCCATCTGCTTGCCTCAACCTGATTAGCGCCCCTTGCGGGGCGCCGGGATTACAGTTTCTTGGCTTTCTCGATCGCTTCGTCGATGCTGCCGACCATGTAGAACGCTTGTTCTGGCAGGTGGTCGTAGTCACCTTTGAGGATGCCGCTGAAGCCAGCGATGGTGTCCTTGAGCGAAACGTACTTGCCTGGCGAGCCGGTGAAGACTTCGGCCACGAAGAACGGCTGCGACAGGAAGCGCTGGATCTTACGAGCGCGGGCAACCAGTTGCTTGTCGGCTTCGGACAGTTCGTCCATACCCAGGATCGCGATGATGTCCTTCAGCTCTTTGTAGCGCTGCAGAACATACTGAACGCCACGTGCGGTGTCGTAGTGCTCGGTGCCGATCACGTTCGGGTCCAGCTGGCGCGAAGTCGAGTCCAGTGGATCGACCGCTGGGTAGATACCCAGGGAAGCGATGTCACGGGACAGAACGACGGTGGCGTCCAAGTGGGCGAAGGTGGTCGCTGGCGACGGGTCGGTCAGGTCGTCCGCAGGTACGTATACGGCCTGGACGGAGGTGATCGAACCTTCCTTGGTCGAAGTGATACGCTCTTGCAGAACGCCCATCTCTTCGGCCAGGGTCGGCTGGTAACCTACTGCCGAAGGCATACGGCCCAGCAGTGCGGATACTTCGGTACCGGCCAGGGTGTAACGATAGATGTTGTCGACGAACAGCAGAACGTCGTTACCTTCGTCACGGAACTTCTCAGCCATGGTCAGGCCGGTCAGCGCTACGCGCAGACGGTTTCCTGGTGGCTCGTTCATCTGACCGTAGACCAGCGCTACCTTGTCGAGAACGTTGGAGTCCTTCATCTCGTGGTAGAAGTCGTTACCCTCACGAGTACGCTCACCCACACCAGCGAACACGGAGTAACCGCTGTGTTCCATGGCGATGTTACGGATCAGTTCCATCATGTTGACGGTCTTGCCGACGCCGGCACCACCGAACAGACCAACCTTACCACCCTTGGCGAACGGGCAGACCAGGTCGATAACCTTGATGCCGGTTTCCAGCAGGTCGTTGCCGCCTGCCTGGTCAGCGAACGAAGGCGCTGGCTGGTGGATACCGCGACGCTCTTCTTCGCCGATCGGGCCGGCTTCGTCGATCGGGTTGCCCAGGACGTCCATGATACGGCCCAGGGTTGCCTTGCCAACAGGTACCGAGATGGCAGCCTTGGTGTCGACGACATCCAGACCGCGCTTCAGACCTTCGGTCGAGCCCATCGCAATGGTACGAACCACGCCGTCGCCCAGCTGCTGCTGAACTTCCAGGGTGGTTTCCGCGCCTTGTACTTTCAGCGCGTTGTAAACACTCGGCACGGCGTCACGTGGGAATTCCACGTCGATGACGGCGCCGATGATTTGAACGATACGTCCGCTACTCATAGCTGGATCCTCTGAATTTTTGAACCGTTAAACCGCGGCAGCGCCGCCGACGATTTCCGAGATCTCCTGGGTGATCGCAGCCTGACGCGCCTTGTTGTAGATCAACTGAAGCTCTTTGATCAAATCACCGGCGTTGTCTGTGGCGTTCTTCATGGCGATCATCCGGGCCGCTTGTTCAGCAGCGTTGTTCTCGACCACCGCCTGGTACACCTGCGACTCCACGTAACGCACCATCAAGCCGTCCAGCAGCTCTTTTGCGTCGGGTTCGTACAGGTAGTCCCAGTGGTGCTTGAGTTCCTGATCCGGGGTTGCCACCAACGGTACCAATTGCTCGACCGTCGGTTTTTGGGTCATGGTGTTGATGAACTTGTTCGAAACCACCGAGAGGCGATCGATACGGCCGTCGAGGTAGGCGTCCAGCATCACTTTGACGGAGCCGATCAGATCGTTGATCGATGGCTCTTCGCCCAGGTGGCTGATCGCGGCTACGACGTTGCCGCCAAAGATGCGGAAGAAAGTCGCACCCTTGCTGCCGATCACGCACAGGTCGATTTCAACGCCCTGTTCGCGGTTTTCGCCCATGTCCTTGACCAGGGCCTTGAACAGGTTGGTGTTCAAGCCACCGCACAGACCACGGTCACTGCTCACCACGATATAACCAGCGCGCTTTACAGGGCGCTCGATCATGAACGGGTGGCGGTATTCCGGGTTGGCGTTGGCCAGATGACCGATCACCTGGCGGATACGCTCCGCGTAAGGACGGCTAGCAGCCATGCGCATTTGTGCCTTGCGCATCTTGCTGACCGCCACTTTCTCCATGGCGCTGGTAATTTTTTGCGTGCTTTTGATGCTCGCAATCTTACTGCGAATCTCTTTTGCGCCTGCCATGTATCACCTATCAGGTTAGCAAGCGGGGGCCGGAGCCCCCGCTGCGGCTTACCAGGTCTGGGTGGCCTTGAACTTCTCGATACCGGCTTTCATGCCAGCGTCGATTTCGTCGTTGAAGTCACCCTTCACGTTGATCTTGGCCATCAGTTCGGCGTGATCACGGTTGAAGTAGGCAATCAGAGCTTGCTCGAAGCTGCCAACCTTGGAGACTTCTACGTCGGTCAGGAAACCACGCTCAGCGGCGTACAGCGACAGGGCCATGTCGGCGATCGACATTGGCGCGTACTGCTTCTGCTTCATCAGCTCGGTAACGCGCTGACCATGCTCCAGCTGCTTGCGGGTAGCCTCGTCCAGGTCCGAAGCGAACTGGGCGAAGGCCGCCAGTTCACGGTACTGGGCCAGGGCGGTACGGATACCACCGGACAGCTTCTTGATGATCTTGGTCTGGGCAGCACCACCAACACGGGATACCGACACACCGGCGTTAACGGCAGGACGGATGCCTGCGTTGAACATGGCCGATTCCAGGAAGATCTGACCGTCGGTGATCGAGATCACGTTGGTCGGAACGAACGCGGAAACGTCACCAGCCTGGGTTTCGATGATCGGCAGAGCGGTCAGCGAGCCAGTCTTGCCAGTTACGGCACCGTTGGTGAACTTCTCGACGTACTCTTCGGAAACGCGCGATGCACGCTCCAGCAGACGGGAGTGGAGATAGAACACGTCGCCTGGGTACGCTTCACGTCCTGGTGGACGGCGCAGCAGCAGGGAGATCTGACGGTAGGCAACGGCCTGCTTGGACAGGTCATCGTAAACGATCAGGGCGTCTTCACCGCGGTCACGGAAGAACTCGCCCATGGTGCAGCCGGCGTAAGGCGCCAGGAACTGCAGTGCGGCGGATTCCGAAGCACTGGCAACGACCACGATGGTGTTGGCCAGGGCGCCGGCTTCTTCCAGCTTGCGAACGATGTTGGCAACGGTGGAACGCTTCTGGCCGACTGCAACATAAACACAGAAAATACCGGAGTCTTTCTGGTTGATGATGGCGTCGATGGCCATGGCGGTCTTGCCGATCTGACGGTCACCGATGATCAGCTCACGCTGGCCACGGCCGACAGGGATCATGGCGTCGACGGACTTGTAGCCAGTCTGTACAGGCTGGTCTACCGACTTACGCCAGATCACGCCTGGAGCTACTTTCTCGACCGCGTCGGTCTGGGTGTTGCCCAGAGGACCTTTGCCGTCGATCGGGTTACCCAGTGCGTCGACGACGCGACCCAGCAGTTCCTTACCAACCGGAACTTCCAGGATGCGGCCGGTGCACTTGGCGCTCATGCCTTCGGCGAGGGTGTCATAGGCACCCAGGATCACTGCACCTACGGAGTCTTGCTCCAGGTTCAGGGCCATGCCGAATACGCTGCCAGGGAACTCGATCATTTCGCCGTACATGACGTCGGCCAGACCGTGGATCCGCACGATGCCGTCGGAAACCGAAACGACGGTACCTTCGTTACGGGCTTGGGAGCCGACATCGAGGTTGTCGATGCGGCCCTTGATGATTTCACTAATTTCGGAAGGATTGAGTTGCTGCATTGCTCTGCTGCCCCTTCAAACTCAAGATTTCAAGGCTTCGGCCAGTTTCGCGATTTTCCCGCGAACCGAACCGTCGATTACCAGGTCGCCAGCGCGGATGACGACGCCGCCGATCAGGCTGGCATCCTCCGACGCGTGCAGGCGCACTTCCTGGCCTAACCGTGCACTGAGAACCTTGGCGAGTTTGTCTTGCTGTTCTTGGTTCAACGCAAAAGCACTGGTGACTTCCACGTCCACGGACTTCTCTTGCTCGGCCTTGTACAGGTCGAACAGAGTCGAAATCTCCGGCAGAAGCAGGAGACGTTCGTTTTCCGCGGCAACATGAATGAAATTCTGTGCCTTGGCGTCAAACTTGTCACCGCACACTTCAATGAATGCGGCGGCCTTTTCTGCGCTAGTCAGTTGCGGGGCCTTGAGCAGGCGCTGCATGGTGTCGTCTTGCGACACCGCAGCAGCCAGGCCGAGCATGGCTGACCAATTGGCCAGTTGCTGATGGGCCTGGGCATGCTCGAAGGCAGCCTTAGCGTAAGGTCGGGCCAACGTGGTCAGTTCTGCCATGATCGCCCTCGCTTAAATTTCAGCGGCCAGTTTGTTAACCAGCTCCGCATGCGCGTTTTGATCGATTGTGGCGCCAAGGATCTTTTCAGCACCGCCAACAGCCAGGGCACCCACTTGGGCACGCAGGGCGTCTTTGACGCTGTTCAGTTCCTGTTCGATCTCGGCTTGAGCCTGAGCCTTCACACGGTCAGCTTCGACGCGAGCCTGTTCACGGGCTTCCTCGACAAGCTGAGCAGCGCGTTTCTTGCTTTGCTCAATGATTTCGGCTGCCTGTGCCTTCGCTTCACGCAGTTGCTGACCCGCTTTCTCTTGGGCCAGCTCCAGGTCGCGAGCTGCGCGGTTGGCAGCGTCCAAACCGTCGGCAATCTTCTTTTGGCGCTCTTGCAGGGCAGTGATGACCGGAGGCCATACGTACTTCATGCAGAAGAGTACAAAAATCAGAAAAGCAACGGATTGGCCAATCAGGGTTGCATTAATGTTCACGCCAACACCTCGCTCGGTCTTTGTCCATCACACCAATCAACTCGTAGGAACGAGTGATTAGCCGGCGATCTGACCAACGAAGGGGTTCGCGAAGGTGAAGAACAGAGCGATACCAACACCGATCATGGTTACGGCGTCGAGCAGACCGGCAACGATGAACATTTTGACCTGCAGCATCGGAACCATTTCTGGCTGGCGAGCAGCGCCTTCCAGGAACTTGCCGCCCAGCAGGCCGAAACCAATGGCGGTACCCAGAGCACCCAGGCCGATCAGCAGAGCAACAGCGATAGCGGTCAGACCAACTACAGTTTCCATCTTTCCTCCCGACTTTTACGTCGTATTGGTTAGGTTTTTAGTTTGAAGCGGTAAAACAAATCGTTTGGTACAGCATGCCCTTGCGGACTTTTTAAGCCCTCCCCCCAAACCGGCGGGGAAGGCTATCAGACACGCCAGGCGGTCTTAATGGTTATCTTCGTGAGCCATCGACAGGTAGACGATGGTCAGCATCATGAAGATGAAAGCTTGCAGGGTGATGATCAGGATGTGGAACACAGCCCACGCCCACTGCAGCACCACACCCAGGCCGCTGAGCCAGAGGATGCCGGCGCCGAACATCACCGCGATCAGGATGAACACCAGCTCGCCGGCGTACATGTTGCCGAACAGACGCAGCGCCAGCGAGATCGGCTTGGCGATCAGGGTGACGAACTCGAGCAGGAAGTTCACCGGGATCAGCAGGATCTGCACGAAGATGTTCTTGCTGCCGAACGGGTGCAGGGTGAGCTCGCCGATGAAGCCGCCGATGCCCTTGACCTTGATGCTGTAGAAGATGATCAGCGCGAACACGCTCAGGGCCATGCCCAGGGTGGCGTTCGGGTCGGTGGTCGACACCGCGCGGAACGGAATGTGCGGATCACCGGAGATCAGGATGGCCAGTTGAGGAATCCAGTCGACCGGTACCAGGTCGATGGCGTTCATCAGGAATACCCAGACGAAGATGGTCAGCGCCAGCGGGGCGATCACCGGGCTGCGGCCGTGGAAGGAATCCTTCACGCTGCCGTGGACGAAGTCCACCAGCACTTCTACGAAGTTCTGCAAGGCGCCAGGCTGGCCGGAAGTGGCCTTTTTAGCCGCCATGCGGAAGATGAACAGGAAGATCAGACCCAGCGCAACGGACCAGCCCAGGGTGTCCAGGTGGAACGCCCAGAAGCCCATTGCCTTGGCTTCTGCAGCCGAATGGGCCAAGCCCCAGCTGCCGTCTGGTAGTTGACCGTAGGTCAGGTTCTGCAAGTGGTGCTGGATATAGCCCGAAGCGGTTTCTGCTGCCATGGTTGCCTCAAACGCCCTAAGGTCTCGAAAGTCTTTTATTCATCAGCAGGGGCGCGAACCAGCTGACCAAAAGGGTCAGCACGAAGACGCCGAATACTGCCAACGGCGCCAATGGCTTCACTCCTGCGAAGGTCAGTGCAAACAGCACTGCCGTCAAAATCATCTTGCCTGCCTCGCCCGCGTAAAACGACTTGACGATGGCCTGCGCCGCCCGGGCTCCGCTGAAGCGAAAAGCCTTCCAGGCGAAATACACATTGGGCAGCCAGGCAATCAAACCTCCGCAAAGGCCTGAATATCCACTGACCACCCCTTTCCACTGCCACAACACCAGCGTTGCCAGCAGCAGTACGACAAATTGAGCCAGCAGTACCGGAAAAACCGCCCAGCGATGGAAAGGCAGGCGGTTTGGCGTGCGGATTTCCATCACAACTGCTCCTCGAAAGTCGACCGCCTCGTCAACAATGACTTGGCATAATTTGTGCCGACAAAATGCGCGCAGAGTATAGGGGTGGATTAACCCCTATTCAACTCTTGGGTAGTGATTTCCGACTGCGCGCTACAACAGGAATTGTTTCAGCGGATGTGAGCAAGCACGCCTTGCAACTCGTCAAGGGAGTTGTAGCGAATAACCAACTGGCCTTTGCCCTTGTTGCCATGGCGAATTTGTACCGCCGAGCCCAGGCGCTCTGCCAGACGCTGTTCAAGACGCGTGATATCCGGATCAGGTTTGCTCGCCTCGACCGGCTCAGGTTTGCCACTGAGCCACTGACGCACCAGCGCCTCGGTCTGGCGCACGGTGAGGCCGCGTGCGACAACATGACGCGCCCCTTCTTCCTGTCGATCTTCCTCGAGGCCGAGCAAGGCGCGGGCGTGGCCCATCTCCAGGTCGCCATGGGCGAGCATGGTCTTGATCGCCTCGGGCAGCGAGATCAGGCGCAACAGGTTGGCCACGGTGACCCGCGACTTGCCGACGGCATCAGCCACCTGCTGCTGGGTCAGTTCGAACTCCTGCTGCAGACGCTGCAGGGCGAGCGCCTCTTCCAGCGGGTTGAGGTCCTCGCGCTGGATGTTCTCGATCAGCGCCATGGCAATGGCGGCTTCGTCGGGTACTTCGCGGACCATGGCCGGAACGGTATCCAGGCCAGCCTGCTGGGTGGCGCGCCAGCGGCGCTCACCGGCGATGATCTCGTAGCGGTTGTCACCGATCGGGCGAACCACGATCGGCTGCATGACGCCATGGGTGCGGATCGAGTGCGCCAGTTCTTCCAGCGCCTCGGGATCCATGTCGCGACGCGGCTGGTACTTGCCGCGCTGGATCAGCTCGACCGGCAGGTGTTGCAGTTCCTTCTGGTCGATCTTGACAGCCTGCGCTTCGAGCGCGCTGACGGAAGGACCACTGAGCAGTGCATCCAACCCACGTCCGAGACCGCGTTTCTTGATGGCCATGCGGATTCCTTAAGTTGTTTGTGCAATGCGTGATGGACGGCGTTGACGACGAACCAGTTCCCCGGCCAACGCCAGGTAGGCCAGCGCGCCACGGGATTGCTTGTCGTAGGCCAGTGCCGGCATGCCGAAGCTCGGCGCCTCCGCCAGGCGGATGTTGCGCGGGATCACCGTATCGTACAGCTGCTCGCCAAAGTGTTCCTTGAGCTGCGCCGAAACATCGTTGTTCAGGCTCAGGCGCGGGTCGTACATGGTCCGCAACAGGCCTTCGATCTTCAGCTCCGGGTTCAACCGGGCGGCGATGCGCTTGATGTTATCCACAAGGTCGCTCAACCCTTCCAGCGCGTAGTACTCGCACTGCATGGGGATGATCACGCCATCGGAGGCGACCAGCGCATTGAGCGTCAGCATCGACAGCGACGGTGGGCAGTCGATGAGGATGTAGTCGTAGTTCTCGCGGATCGGCGCCAACGCGTTGCGCAGGCGGCTCTCCTTCATCTGCATTTCCAGCAGGACCACTTCGGCGGCGGTCAGGTCGCGGTTGGCCGGCAACAGCTGGTAACCACCGTGCTCGGAGTAGTGCATGGCCTGGGCCAGGTCGCATTCCCCGATCAGCAGGTCGTACACCGAATGCTCGAGCTCGTGCTTATCCACACCGCTGCCCATGGTGGCGTTGCCCTGTGGATCGAGGTCGATCAGCAGCACGCGACGCTTGGTCGCGGCCAGCGATGCGGCGAGATTGATGCAGGTGGTGGTCTTGCCCACACCACCCTTCTGGTTCGCGATTGCGAATACCTTAGCCATTGTTGCTCGTGTTCCCAGTCATGCCTTGCGGCGCAGTATCAGCAGATGGCGCTGGCCCTGGCAACCTGGAACGGTCAGGGCCTGCTCGCTTTCCACTGTGAAGTCTGCGGGCAATGCTACCAGTTCATCGGCAGGATGCAGCCCCTTCATTGCAAGCCATTGCGTGCGGCTGTCACCCAGGTGGCGGGTCCAGTTGGTGAAATTCTCCATGCTGCTGAAGGCCCGGGAGACGATCCCGCAGAACGGCTGCTCGGGCTGGACCTCTTCCACCCGGCTGTGGATAACCCTGAGGTTGTCCAGTTTCAGCTCCATCTTCACCTGGGTGAGGAATCGCGTCTTCTTGCCGTTGCTGTCGAGCACCGTCACCTGCTTGTGCGGGTGCAGGATGGCCAGCGGAATGCCCGGCATGCCGCCGCCGCTGCCGACATCCAGCCAACGCTGGGTGTCGTTGTGGATAAACGGCATGACGCTGAGGCTGTCGAGCAAGTGACGCGAGACCATCTCGTCGGGGTCGCGCACGGCGGTCAGGTTGTAGGCCTTGTTCCATTTGATCAACAGGGCCAGGTAGCCCAGCAGCAGTTCGTGCTGCTGCGCGGTCAGCTCGACACCAAGCTGGCGCGCACCTGTGGACAACTCTTCGGCATGTTGCGGGGTGACCGGGGAACTCAAGCGCTTTGCTCCAATTCGCGGCCTGCGCCGCGTTTTTTCAAGTGAATCAGCAACAGGGAAATCGCCGCCGGGGTGACGCCGGGAATACGCGAAGCCTGGCCCAGGGTCTCTGGCCGGGTGTCGCCGAGCTTGCCCTGGATCTCCTTGGACAGCCCGGAAATGGTCGTGTAGTCGATATCCACAGGCAGACGTGTGTCTTCACTGGCGCGCAGGCGGGCAATTTCTTCCTGCTGGCGGTCGATGTAGCCGGCGTACTTGGTCCTGATCTCGACCTGTTCGGCGACCTGTGGATCGATATTCTCGCCGCCGGTTGCCTCGATCAGGCCAGCGTAGTCGATTTCAGGGCGGGCAAGCAGGTTGAGCAGGCTGTACTCATGCGCCAATGGCGTGCCGAACTTATCCACAATGGCCTGGCCTTGCGGCGTGTTCGGGCGCACCCATGTGCTCTTCAGGCGCTGCTCTTCACGCTCGATGCCTTCGCGCTTGGCGCTGAACGCCGCCCAGCGCTCATCGTCGATCAAGCCGAGTTCGCGGCCTTTCTCGGTCAGGCGCAGGTCGGCGTTGTCTTCGCGCAGGATCAGCCGGTACTCGGCTCGCGAAGTGAACATGCGGTACGGCTCTTGGGTGCCGAGGGTGATCAGGTCGTCGACCAGCACGCCGATGTACGCCTCGTCGCGGCGCGGGCACCAGCTTTCACGGCCCTGGGCGCGCAGAGCCGCGTTGGTCCCGGCCAGCAGGCCTTGGGCACCGGCTTCTTCGTAGCCGGTGGTGCCGTTGATCTGGCCTGCGAAGAACAGGCCGCCGATGACCTTGGTCTCGAGGCTGTACTTCAGGTCGCGCGGATCGAAGTAGTCGTACTCGATGGCATAGCCCGGGCGCACGATGTGCGCGTTCTCCATGCCGCGGATCGAGCGGACGATCTCGAGCTGCACGTCGAACGGCAACGATGTGGAAATGCCGTTGGGATACAGCTCATGGGTGGTCAGGCCTTCCGGCTCGATGAACACCTGGTGGCTTTCCTTGTCGGCGAAGCGGTGGATCTTGTCCTCAATCGACGGGCAATAACGCGGGCCGATGCCTTCGATCACCCCCGAATACATCGGCGAACGGTCGAGGTTCGAGGCAATGATCTCGTGGGTGCGGGCGTTGGTGTGGGTAATCCAGCAGCTCACCTGGCGCGGATGCATGTCGGCATTGCCCATGAACGACATTACCGGGATCGGCGTATCGCCCGGTTGCTCGGTCATCACCGAGAAGTCCACCGAACGGCCATCGATGCGCGGCGGGGTACCGGTTTTCAACCGGCCGACACGCAGCGGCAATTCACGCATGCGGTTGGCCAGGGCATTGGCGGGCGGATCGCCGGCGCGGCCACCGGAATAGTTCTGCAAACCGATGTGGATAAGTCCACCGAGGAAAGTCCCGCTGGTCAGTACCACGGAGTCGGCGAAGAACCGCAGGCCCATTTGGGTTACCACGCCCTTGACCTGGTCCTGCTCGACGATCAGGTCATCGCACGACTGCTGGAATATCCACAGGTTGGGCTGGTTTTCCAGGATTTCACGTACCACGGCCTTGTAGATGGCGCGGTCCGCCTGTGCACGGGTGGCGCGTACCGCCGGGCCTTTGCGGTTGTTCAGAACGCGGAACTGGATGCCGCTCTTGTCGGTGGCCAGCGCCATCGCGCCGCCGAGCGCATCGATTTCCTTGACCAGGTGGCTCTTGCCAATGCCACCGATGGCCGGGTTGCAGCTCATGTGACCGAGGGTTTCCACGTTATGAGTCAGCAGCAGGGTTTTCACACCCATGCGTGCGGACGCAAGCGCAGCCTCGGTACCGGCATGGCCGCCGCCGATGACGATCACTTCAAAACGGGAAGGGAAATCCACCACGCACCTCGTGCCTGTTTTTGCGAATAGAGAAGGTAAGCGGACAAGTATAGGGACTTCCCACCCTCCAAAGAAACCGTCTGAGCAAAATTTGACCAGGCTGTGGATGAGTGGCAGGTAAAAGAAAACAAAGAGGAAAAATTTAAAAAAGCTTTGTTTTTATGTTTATGTTTAGGTACCCACCTGTCTGTGCATAAGTCTCTACAGCCTATGTATTACAATGTGTACAGAGAATCATAACCCTGTGTCCAGGTAGGCCTGGGGGCTCTGGATACCGCTTTTTAACCTGTGGATGAATGGTGCTGTTACCCACAGGCAGGTTTGTCCTCAGAAAAAAAGCCTGGTTATCAACGGAGCTGAGGCCGAGTTTTCCACAGAGCTTAGCCAGGCGTTCGGAACGCTGTTGATGAAATATTTTGCGCAGCGCTTGTCGTCCGTGGTCGATGGCCTGCTTGCAATGACCCGTACCCACACGAATCGCAGGCAAAAAAAAGCCGCTCCAGAGAGCGGCTTTGTTGCGAATCGAACCCTGTGGGATCACTTGCCAATGCAGAAGCTGGAGAAGATCCGCCCCAGCAGGTCATCCGAACTGAACGCTCCGGTAATTTCACCCAGCACTTGCTGTGCCTGGCGCAGATCCTCTGCCAGCAGCTCACCGGCACCGGCGAGGGTCAGCTGCGCACGGCCATGCTCGAGGTGGGCACTGGCCTGGCGTAGCGCCTCCAGGTGCCGGCGACGAGCGCTGAAGCTGCTTTCGGCGGTTTGTTCATAGCCCATGCAAGCCTTGAGATGCTCACGCAGCAGATCCAGGCCCATGTCGTTGTCCCGGGCGCTGAGGGTGATGGTGACGTGCCCATCGTCGCTTTGCTCCAGGCCTACGACCTCACCACTGAGGTCCGCCTTGTTGCGAATTAGGGTGACCTTGGCCACGTCGGGGCGCTGATCGAGAAACTCTGGCCACAAGGCAAACGGATCACTGGCTTCCGGTGCCGTCGAATCGACTACCAGGAGCACACGGTCGGCCTCGCCGATGGCCTTGAGCGCCCGTTCCACACCGATCTTTTCCACATGGTCCTCGGTGTCGCGCAAGCCTGCGGTGTCGACCACATGCAGGGGCATGCCGTCGATGTGGATATGTTCGCGAAGAATATCCCGGGTGGTGCCGGCGATATCGGTGACGATTGCCGCTTCACGCCCGGCCAACTGGTTGAGCAGGCTCGACTTGCCGGCGTTCGGCCGGCCTGCGATAACCACGGTCATGCCGTCGCGAAGCAATGCGCCTTGCCCTGCTTCGCGCTGAACTGTGGATAACGTGTCACGTACTTCATCGAGCATGCGCAGCACATGGCCATCGGCAAGAAAATCGATCTCTTCCTCTGGGAAGTCGATGGCGGCTTCGACATAGATGCGCAGGGCGATCAGAGCTTCGGTGAGGCCATGCACACGCTTGGAGAATGCCCCTTGCAGGGAACGCAGGGCATTGCGCGCAGCCTGTGTGGAGCTGGCTTCGATCAGGTCGGCGATTGCCTCGGCCTGGGCCAGGTCGAGCTTGTCGTTGAGGAACGCTCGCTCGCTGAATTCGCCTGGACGTGCCAGCCGGCAACCGAGCTGCAGGCAACGTTGCAGCAGCATGTCCATGACTACCGGACCGCCATGGCCCTGCAGCTCCAGCACATCTTCGCCGGTGAACGAGTTTGGCCCGGGGAAGAACAGCGCGATCCCTTCATCCAGCACCAGGCCATCGTCATCGCGGAACGGGCCGTAATGGGCATGCCGCGGGGTCAGCGTATTGCGCCCGGTGATGACTTGCCCGGCCTGGCGGGCCAGCGGGCCGGACAATCTGACGATGCCTACCCCGCCACGGCCCTGGGCGGTGGCGATGGCGGCAATGGTTTCACGCACTGTGTTCATGCTCGAACCTCTACAACGAATACGACAGATAGCAAAAACGCCCCAGGGGGGCGTTTTTGTTCACAGGCTAGCGTAGCAGCCCGTCAAGCGGCTGCGTTCTTGGTCGCAGCCTCGATACGGCGAGTGATGTACCACTGCTGTCCGATCGACAGGCAGTTGTTCACAACCCAGTACAGCACCAGACCAGCCGGGAACCACAGGAAGAAGAAGGTGAAGATGATCGGCATCATTTTCATTACCTTCGCCTGCATCGGATCGGGCGGGGTCGGGTTCAGGCGCTGCTGGATGAACATGGTGGCGCCCATGATGATCGGCAGGATGAAGAACGGATCCTTGATCGACAGGTCGGTGATCCACAGCATCCACGGGGCCTGGCGCATCTCGACGCTTTCCAGAAGTACCCAGTACAGGGCCAGGAACACCGGCATCTGCACCAGGATCGGCAGGCAGCCGCCCAGCGGGTTGATCTTCTCTTTCTTGTACAGCTCCATCATCGCCTGGGACATCTTCTGGCGATCATCACCGAAGCGTTCCTTCAGCTGGGCCAGTTTTGGCGCCACGGCACGCATGCGCGCCATCGAGCGGTAGCTGGCGGCCGACAGCGGGAAGAACAGGCCCTTGATCAACATGGTCAGGACGATGATCGACCAGCCCCAGTTGCCCAGCAGGCTGTGGATATGTTGCAGCAGCCAGAAGATCGGCTGGGCGATGAACCACAGGAAGCCGTAGTCGACGGTCAGTTCCAGGCCTGGGGACAACTCTTTGAGCTTGGACTGGATCTTCGGGCCGGCATACAGCATGGCGCTGGTTTCGACCTTGCCGCCGGCAGGGACGTTAAGCGCCGGGCCGGTATAGCCGATGATGTAGTTGCCCTGGCTGTCCTTGCGGGTCTGGACGGCGTTGTTGTCCGAGTGGGTCGGGATCCAGGCGGTCACGAAGTAGTGCTGCAGCCAGGCGACCCAGCCGCCGGTCACATTTTCTTTCAAACTACCTTTGTCGATGTCTTTCATCGACACTTTCTTGTACGGCTCGGAAGCTGTCCACAGGGCCGCGCCCAGGTAGGTGGCGGTACCGGTGGCGGTGCTCGACGACGGGTCGGAGCTGGCGTCACGCTTGAGCTGGGCAAACATGTTGCCGGTCCAGGCCTGGCTGCTCTGGTTGTCGATCAGGTAGCTGACAGTCAGGTCATACTCACCGCGCTTGAAGCTGAAGCGCTTGATGTAGTTGACGCCGTTCTCGCTGAACTTCAGGTCGACCGACAGTTGGTCCTGGCCGTCGGCCAGCTGGAAGCTCTTCTGCTCTGCGGCGTACAGCGGACGACCCGTGGAACGGGCGTCCGGACCGTTGGCGCCGGTCAGGCCGCTCTGGGCCAGATACACACGTTCGCCACCGTTATCGAACAGCTGGAACGGAATATCCGGATGATCCTGGCGACGAGGGTACTTCGGCAGGGTCAGTTGGACGATGTCACCACCGACCGGGTCGATAGCCAGGTCCAGGACGTCGGTCTTGATCCGGATCAGGTCCTTGCTGAGCGCCACTGGCGCCAGTTCGGCTGGGCTGGATTCAGCATTGGCGCTCGGCACATCGGCACTTGCACCGGAGTTGCCGGCCGGCACGGTGTCCGGCAGGGCCGGGGCAGCATTGCTGGCAGCAGCATTCTGAGTCGGCAGGGCAGCCTGGCCGTAGTCCTGGTTCCACTTGAGGACCATGACATAGGACACGATTGCCAGGGCGACGATCAGGATCGTGCGTTTAATATCCATGATTACTCGGCTATCGAAGAAGTTCGGGAGGAAGGAGCAGGTGGAACGGGATCGAAACCGCCGTCGTTCCACGGATGACAACGCCCCAGGCGACGAACGGCCAGCCACCCACCACGCAAGAGGCCATGGTTTTCAATGGCTTCATAGGCGTAACAGGAACAGCTGGGATAGAAACGACAGTGACTGGCCATCAGTGGACTGATGGCGTAACGGTAAAACTGGATCGGAACGAGGGCCAGTTTACGCATTGTGACTGTCTACCCCTGCGGAATTGGCGACCGCTGGAGAGGGCCGACTGCGGACCAGTCGCTTCCAGAGCTTGCCAAAGTGTTGGTGCAATTCTGGGTTTTCCACTTCGCCCAACCCCTTGCGCGCGACGATCACGATGTCCAGGCCAGCCAACAGCTGCTGGTTCAGGCGAAACGAATCGCGCATCAGGCGTTTCAGGCGATTGCGTTGAACGGCGAGCTTGACGCTCTTCTTGCCGATCACCAGGCCTAGGCGCGGATGATCGAGGCCGTTCTCGCGGGCAAGGATAAGCAGGTTTTTCCCTGGAACCTTGCCGGTTGGGGAGTCGAAGACCGCTTTGAAATGCCGGGGTGTAAGCAGTCGCTTTTCCCGACTGAAGTCCTGACTCACCACCTGTGCCGAAAAATCAAATTGCCAGACGCTTACGGCCTTTGGCACGGCGACGCGACAGAACGGCACGGCCGTTCTTGGTAGCCATACGGGCACGGAAACCGTGGGTGCGGGCGCGCTTGATGGTGCTTGGTTGGAAAGTACGTTTCATGGCGTGTTACCTGGGTTGGTCGACAACGGGCCGGAAGGGCCCCCTTTTTAAGAGATCGGCGATTCTAGAGAAAGCAAGGCAATAGGTCAATTTCCAACCAGCCATTCCTTATGGAAGGTCGAATCAGGGTAGATCGAATCTCCCTCGAATGATGACCGTTTGCCCGTGTGGACAAAACGCAGGCAAACAGAAAAAACAAAGAGGCATATAAAAAGCTTTTTTGAAGAACTTATAGATCTTAGCTGGACAACCTTCTGTGGATAAGCCATTCAAGGCCACGTTTTACAGGCTGTACAGAGCTTCGCAACCTTGTCGGTAAAGGGTGCTCTGTCTGTGCGGGCCATGAGGACAACCTGTGGGCTGAATGGGTGTTTATCCACAGGGCTTTTATCCACAGAGCTCAGCCCGGGGTTGTGCATAGCCCACAGGTGTCGTTATCCACAGGGCTTATCAACACCGCTTGAGTGATGTAAGCGTCAGTTTTTGGCGGTTTTAACGTGATCGCGGTCGCCACCACGTGTGGATAACTGACCGCCTGCCCGGTACAATGGCGGTTTGTTTTGCCTCATCCGGCTTTCAACTCAGGGGATATCCGTGTCAGTGGAACTTTGGCAGCAGTGCGTGGAGCTTCTGCGCGATGAACTGCCTGCCCAGCAATTCAACACCTGGATCCGTCCGCTACAGGTCGAAGCCGAAGGCGACGAGTTGCGCGTCTATGCGCCCAACCGCTTCGTGCTCGATTGGGTCAACGAGAAGTACCTTGGCCGCCTGCTCGAACTGCTGGGTGAACAGGGCAGCGGCATTGCCCCTGCGCTTTCCTTGTTGATAGGTAGCCGTCGCAGCTCCGCGGCGCGTGCTGCCCCCAACGCACCCGTCAGCGCTGCCGTTGCCGCGACCCTTGCTCAACAGAGCCAAGTGCAGCCTCCGGTGGCGGCGGTCCAGCATACGAATGCCCCTGTGGTCGAGCTGGCGGAGGTTGCCGAGGTCGAGGAGCCATCGAGTCGTGATAGCTTCGACAGCATGAGCGACACCATCACGCCGCCGAAGGCCGGTGGGCGCACCGAGCAGCGCACGGTTCAGGTCGAAGGTGCGTTGAAGCACACCAGTTACCTGAATCGAACCTTTACCTTCGAGACTTTTGTCGAGGGTAAATCCAACCAACTGGCCCGCGCCGCGGCTTGGCAGGTCGCCGACAACCCAAAGCATGGCTACAATCCGCTCTTCCTTTATGGCGGCGTAGGTCTGGGTAAGACTCACTTGATGCACGCTGTGGGTAACCACCTGCTGAAGAAGAACCCGAATGCCAAGGTGGTCTACCTGCATTCCGAGCGCTTTGTGGCCGATATGGTCAAGGCGCTGCAGTTGAACGCCATCAATGAGTTCAAGCGTTTCTACCGCTCGGTCGACGCGCTTCTGATCGATGACATTCAGTTCTTTGCCCGCAAGGAGCGCTCCCAGGAGGAGTTTTTCCACACCTTCAATGCCCTGCTTGAAGGCGGCCAGCAGGTGATCCTCACCAGTGACCGCTACCCGAAGGAAATCGAAGGCCTGGAGGAGCGACTGAAGTCGCGCTTTGGTTGGGGTCTGACGGTCGCCGTCGAGCCGCCAGAGCTGGAAACTCGTGTTGCGATCCTGATGAAGAAAGCCGACCAGGCCAAGGTCGAGTTACCACACGATGCTGCCTTCTTCATCGCCCAGCGCATTCGCTCCAACGTGCGTGAACTGGAAGGTGCACTGAAACGAGTGATTGCACACTCGCACTTCATGGGCCGCGATATCACCATCGAGCTGATTCGCGAGTCGCTCAAGGACTTGTTGGCCCTACAGGACAAACTGGTCAGTGTGGATAACATCCAGCGCACGGTGGCCGAGTACTACAAGATCAAGATTTCGGATCTGCTGTCCAAGCGTCGCTCGCGCTCGGTGGCGCGGCCTCGGCAGGTGGCGATGGCGTTGTCGAAAGAGTTGACCAACCACAGTCTGCCGGAGATTGGCGATATGTTTGGCGGCCGTGACCACACCACCGTCCTGCACGCTTGCCGGAAGATCAACGAATTGAAGGAATCCGACGCGGATATCCGCGAGGACTACAAGAACCTGCTGCGTACGCTGACGACTTGATGACCGTCGTCTGCGCAGCTATTTGAAGGCAAGGGACTAGACCATGCATTTCACCATTCAACGCGAAGCCCTGTTGAAACCTCTGCAACTGGTCGCAGGCGTCGTCGAGCGCCGCCAGACCTTGCCGGTTCTGTCCAACGTCCTGCTGGTCGTGCAAGGCCAGCAGCTGTCGTTGACCGGTACCGACCTGGAAGTCGAACTGGTTGGCCGCGTCCAGCTGGAAGAACCGGCTGAACCGGGCGAGATCACCGTCCCAGCGCGCAAGCTGATGGACATCTGCAAAAGCCTACCCAGCGATGTGCTGATCGACATCAAGGTCGACGAGCAGAAGTTGCTGGTCAAGGCCGGGCGCAGCCGTTTCACCCTTTCCACCTTGCCTGCCAATGATTTCCCGACTGTGGAAGAAGGGCCGGGCTCGCTGACCTGCCAGCTTGAGCAGAGCAAATTGCGCCGCCTGATCGAGCGCACCAGCTTCGCCATGGCCCAACAGGACGTGCGCTACTACCTCAACGGCATGCTGCTGGAAGTATCCCCCGGCACCTTGCGTGCCGTGGCCACCGATGGCCATCGCCTGGCGCTGTGTGCCATGCAGGCACCGATCGACCAAGCTGATCGTCATCAGGTCATCGTGCCGCGCAAAGGTATCCTGGAGCTGGCGCGCCTGCTGACAGACCCAGAAGGCATGGTTAGCATCGTTCTGGGCCAGCACCACATCCGTGCCACCACCGGTGAATTCACTTTCACCTCCAAGCTGGTGGACGGCAAGTTCCCGGACTACGAGCGCGTTCTGCCTAAAGGTGGCGACAAGCTGGTGGTCGGTGATCGTCAGGCACTGCGCGAAGCGTTCAGCCGCACCGCGATCCTGTCCAACGAGAAATACCGCGGCATCCGCCTGCAACTGGCCGCTGGTCAGCTGAAGATCCAGGCCAACAACCCGGAACAGGAAGAGGCGGAAGAGGAGATCAGCGTTGACTACAGCGGCAGCTCGTTGGAGATCGGTTTCAACGTCAGCTACCTGCTGGACGTGCTGGGTGTCATGACTACAGAGCAGGTGCGCCTGATTCTGTCGGACTCCAACAGCAGCGCCCTGTTGCAGGAAGCCGGCAATGACGACTCGTCCTACGTTGTCATGCCGATGCGTCTGTAACCCGTAGCAGGCGACATGTCCCTTCGACGTCTCTCGGTCACCGCGGTGCGCAACCTGCACCCGGTGACCCTCTCACCCTCCCCTCGCATCAACATCCTTTACGGCGCCAACGGCAGCGGCAAGACTAGCGTGCTCGAAGCTGTGCACCTGCTCGGTCTTGCGCGCTCGTTCCGCAGCACCCGGTTAAACCCGGTGATCCAGTACGATCAGCCGACCTGCACGGTGTTCGGCCAGGTCGAATTGGCTGAGGGCGGTATGAGCAACCTTGGTGTGTCGCGGGAGCGCCAGGGGGATTTCACCATTCGCATCGATGGACAGAACGCGCGTAGCGCCGCGCAACTGGCAGAGATACTGCCGTTGCAGTTGATCAATCCGGACAGTTTCCGGCTGCTCGAAGGTGCGCCTAAAGTGCGTCGGCAGTTCCTCGATTGGGGCGTGTTCCACGTGGAACCCCGCTTCATGGCTACCTGGCAGCGCCTGCAGAAGGCCCTGCGGCAGCGGAACTCATGGCTGCGGCATGGTACACTGGACGCCGTTTCGCAAGCCGCCTGGGATCGAGAGTTATGTCTCGCCAGTGCGGAGATAGATGAATACCGTCGCAACTATATCAAGGCCTTGAAGCCTGTCTTCGAGCAGACCCTGAGCGAACTGGTCGAACTGGACGGGCTGACCCTGAGCTATTACCGAGGCTGGGACAAGGACCGGGAACTCAATGAAGTTCTCGCCGCCTCCCTCCTTCGTGATCAGCAGATGGGCCACACCCAGGCCGGGCCACAGCGTGCTGATCTGCGCCTTCGATTGGGCGCGAACAATGCGGCCGACATTCTTTCGCGTGGGCAGCAGAAGTTGGTGGTCTGCGCCCTGCGCATTGCACAGGGGCACCTGGTTAGCCAGGTTCGTCGCGGTCAGTGTATTTATCTGGTGGATGACTTGCCGTCCGAGCTGGACGAGCAGCATCGCCGCGCCCTGTGCCGCTTGCTTGAAGAATTGAACTGCCAGGTGTTCATCACCTGTGTAGACCACGAATTTCTGAGGGAAGGCTGGCAAACGGAAACGCCAGTTGCCTTGTTCCACGTGGAACAAGGCCGTATCACCCAGACCCACGACCATCGGGAGTGAAGGCATGAGCGAAAATCAAACGTACGACTCCTCCAGCATCAAAGTGCTGAAAGGGCTGGATGCCGTACGCAAACGTCCCGGCATGTACATTGGCGACACCGATGACGGCAGCGGCCTGCACCACATGGTATTCGAGGTGGTCGACAACTCGATCGACGAAGCCCTGGCCGGACATTGCGATGACATCACCGTCATCATTCACCCGGACGAATCTATCAGCGTCCGTGACAACGGCCGTGGTATTCCGGTCGATGTGCATAAAGAAGAAGGCGTTTCTGCAGCCGAGGTCATCATGACCGTGCTGCACGCCGGCGGTAAGTTCGACGATAACTCCTACAAGGTGTCCGGCGGTCTGCACGGTGTAGGTGTATCGGTTGTGAATGCCCTGTCGGAACAGCTGGTGCTCACCGTTCGTCGTAGCGGCAAGATCTGGGAACAGACCTACGTCCATGGCGTGCCCCAAGCGCCGATGGCGGTCGTGGGTGACAGCGAAACCACCGGTACCCACATTCACTTCAAGCCTTCGGCTGAAACTTTCAAGAACATCCACTTCAGCTGGGACATCCTCGCCAAGCGTATCCGCGAGCTGTCGTTCCTGAACTCCGGCGTCGGTATCCTGTTGAAGGATGAGCGCAGCGGCAAGGAAGAGTTCTTCAAGTACGAGGGTGGCCTGCGTGCATTCGTTGAGTACCTGAATACCAACAAGACTCCGGTCAACTCCCAGGTATTCCACTTCAATGTCCAGCGTGAAGATGGCGTGGGTGTTGAGATTGCCCTGCAGTGGAACGACAGCTTCAACGAAAACCTGCTGTGCTTCACCAACAACATTCCCCAGCGCGACGGTGGTACCCACCTGGTCGGCTTCCGTTCCTCGCTTACCCGTAGCCTGAACAGCTATATCGAGCAGGAAGGCCTGGCGAAAAAGAACAAGGTTGCCACCACCGGTGACGACGCCCGTGAAGGCTTGACTGCGATCATTTCGGTCAAGGTGCCGGATCCGAAGTTCAGCTCGCAGACCAAGGACAAGCTGGTTTCCTCGGAGGTGAAGACCGCCGTGGAACAGGAGATGAACAAATACTTCGCCGACTTCCTGTTGGAGAACCCCAACGAAGCCAAGGCCGTAGTCGGCAAGATGATCGATGCCGCACGTGCCCGTGAAGCGGCGCGTAAAGCGCGCGAGATGACTCGTCGCAAAGGCGCCCTGGATATCGCTGGCCTGCCAGGTAAACTGGCCGACTGCCAGGAGAAGGACCCTGCCCTTTCCGAACTGTACCTGGTGGAGGGTGACTCCGCGGGTGGCTCGGCCAAGCAAGGCCGCAACCGTCGCACCCAGGCTATTTTGCCGCTGAAGGGCAAGATCCTCAACGTCGAGAAGGCACGCTTCGACAAGATGATCTCCTCGCAGGAGGTCGGCACGTTGATTACCGCACTGGGCTGTGGCATCGGCCGCGAAGAGTACAACATCGACAAGTTGCGCTATCACAACATCATCATCATGACCGATGCTGACGTCGACGGTTCGCACATCCGTACCCTGCTGCTGACCTTCTTCTTCCGTCAGCTGCCGGAGCTGGTCGAGCGCGGCTACATCTACATCGCCCAGCCACCACTGTACAAGGTGAAGAAAGGCAAGCAGGAGCAGTACATCAAGGACGACGAGGCCATGGAAGAATACATGACCCAGTCGGCCCTGGAAGATGCCAGCCTGCACCTGGATGAGGCAGCGCCAGCAGTATCTGGTGTCCAGCTACAAGCGCTGGTAAACGAGTTCCGCGGAGTGATGAAAACGCTGAAGCGTCTGTCACGCCTGTATCCGGAAGAGCTGACCGAGAACTTCATCTACTTGCCTAAAGTTACTGTCGAGCAATTGGCTGACAAGGCGCAGATGGATGATTGGCTCAAAGCGTTCCAGCAGCGCCTGGACAACAGCCAGCGTTCTGGTTTGACCTACAAGGCTGCCTTGCACGAGGACAAGGAACGTAATATCTGGTTGCCGGTGGTGGAAACCACCTCTCACGGCTTGGCCAGCTACGTTACCTTCAACCGTGATTTCTTCGGCAGCAATGACTACCGCAGTGTCGTCGCCCTCGGCGAAAACCTCGGTACGTTGTTGGGCGAAGGTGCCTACGTTCAGCGCGGTGAGCGTCGCAAGGCGGTCACCGAGTTCAAGGAAGCCCTCGACTGGCTGATGAACGAGAGCACCAAGCGCCACACCATCCAGCGATATAAAGGGCTGGGTGAGATGAACCCGGACCAGCTGTGGGAAACCACCATGGACCCGACCGTGCGCCGCATGCTCAAGGTAACCATCGAGGACGCTATCGCCGCCGACCAACTGTTCAACACCCTTATGGGTGATGCGGTCGAGCCACGTCGCGACTTCATCGAAAGCAACGCGTTGTCGGTGTCCAACCTGGACTTCTGATTACTCAGGCGATACGCAATAGAAAAAGCCAATACGTAAGTATTGGCTTTTTTTTGCCCGTCTGATGGTGATCGGCTGTTACGTCACGGCCCTACGGTTCTGTAAAGGTAGCCTTTGTCCGGCACACAGACTCCGGTTTACACAGGCTGGGGCGTCTTGACTGGACCATTGCCAGTCAGCTCGCTGACTGCGACTTTGCAAGACGAGGACATGAAGCTTTCCTTTACTGTGATGTATCTGACCTCATAGTCCTTCCCTGCTTGTGGTACCAAGTAGACGGGTTTTGGGTAACACCAGGCCTTTCCCTGATCAGATACAGCGTGGAAACCCAAGCTCAGGACGATGGGTTTACCAGCCGGGATCACATGCTCGTTGTAACCTACCCGGTCGTTCTTCAGCTCTTCTGTCGTTGTCGAAGCAGGAACACCAATGGTGCGGTTGATGTAATCTTCTTCAACCATACCTAACAGATCAACCCTTCTCCAAAGCATGTACTGCTTGGTAGAGGTTCGATCTTTGAACGTTACAGTGAGCGGTGTACCTTCCTTGGTTTGGAGAGGGCGATACTGTTCACAGGTTGCATTGGCCTGATAGGACCCGGTGATCTCAGGAGACGTAAAGGCGCGAATGCGAGCCGTGGTAGCGGGGTCGTACTTGGCCGTCTCGGCCTCATTTCGAATGTTGGTTTTTTCGTAGAAGCTGCAGCCATGCAGGCCTGCTGCAACTAAGGTCAAGCCGATGATCTTTTTCAACACTCTCTCCGTGACCCAGGGCAAAGCTCGCAATCTTCCTTGAGCGGCGATATCAAAACAATACTATTCAGCAGTGTTCTCGTTGAATGTTCCACGTGGAACGCTCAAAGCCCTAGTGATTTGAGACGGCGATAGAGAGTCCGCTCACTCATGCCCAGATGTGCTGCCAGCTCATTACGTGATCCTTTGAAGGTCTCCAAGGCATGCGCCAGCTCGGCCATTTCATTACGTCCGCGACGGCCGAAATGACTCTGATCTGATAGTGGATGGATGTCTTCGGGCAGATGTTCCGGACGAATGAAACCATCATCTGCAAACAGCCGGGCCCGTTCCAGGATGTTCCTGAGCTCGCGAATGTTGCCTGGGAAGGTATGCAGGTTGAGGCGCTCAAGGGCTTCGGCGGTAACCTTGGGCGCATGCTTGCCGGCCATGCGTTGCAGCAGGCTCTCACAGAGTAACGGTAAATCCTCGACTCGCTCACGTAGTGACGGCAGGCGAATCGGGAATCCGCTGATGCGGTAATACAGGTCTTCGCGGAACGTCCCTTCGACGGCCATCTCTTTCAATGGCTTATGCGTTGCCGAGATCAGACGGAAGTCTGAATGGACCGTGCGAGTGCTGCCGACCGGACGGAAGCTTCCGGACTCGATCAGGCGTAGCAACTTCACCTGCATGGCCAGCGGCACCTCACCGATCTCGTCGAGGAACAAGGTTCCACCGTGAGCCGCTTCTGCCAGGCCGATCTTGCGCTGGATCGCGCCGGTGAAGGCGCCCTTCTCATAACCGAACAGTTCACTTTCGAACAGCGACTCGGTCAGCCCGGTGCAGTCCACCACCACCAAGGGGCCATTGGCTCGTGGGCTACCCAGGTGCAACGCCCGGGCGAACAGCTCCTTGCCCGTCCCGGATTCACCCTGGAGCAAGACCGGGATCTGCGCGGGGGCGGCACGCTGCAGACTGGAAACGGCGCTCTTGAAGGACGGAGCCCGGCCAACCAAACCCTGTTGTTGAGGTTGTGCCGATGCCAGGGTGACACTGGTCAGCCGCTCGACGAACGCTACCACCCTGCCCTCGTCGTCGAGGATCGGACGCAGTTCTACATCCACATGTTCAGGCCCGCGTGGAGTGTGATGGATGTGCAGCACACGCTCGGGCACCTTGCTGTCCAGCGACTTGCGCAGCGGGCAGTGTTCACCCGCCTGGTCGCAGGGAACGGCATAGTGATGGGAAACCCGATGGCACTTATCGCCGATTGGCGCGTGCTCCTCATTGCCGAACTGGCGACGGTAGGCGGCGTTGGCGGCGAGGATGTTGTAGTCGGTGTCCAGCACGATGCTGGGCAGCACATCGTGTTCAAGGTATGACACCAGTGCGATGATCGCGGGATGGGAAGCGGCTAGCATGACAGCACCAGAGGAAGGACCTTGCGAGCGTAGCAAGGACTGCCAAACACTGCCATCGACTGACAGTCGACTGCCAGGAACTGTCACCTTTGGGTTGCTGGAATGACGGCTGCTGCGCGTCCTTCGCGGCACGAGACCGTTCCTGCAGGGGGAAGGCGTCTATCTGAAAGGCTGGCATGTATCTTGATAAAGCACCTCCCACTGCCTATGCCTTCAAGGAGGCTTGGGACAACTGGAGAGTGCAATGATCATCGGCAACAACCTTCACGTCGAAGAGTTTTTCGACAAGGCGACCTGGACCATCAGCTACCTGGTCATGGATGGCGAGACGCGACAATGCGCGTTGATCGACAGCGTGCTGGATTACGACCCCAAGTCCGGGCGTACCTGTACCGATTCGGCGGACAAGCTGATCGCTCGCGTCGAGGAGCTGGATGCCAAGGTGCAATGGATCCTGGATACCCATGTGCACGCCGACCATCTGTCCGCGGCGGCCTACCTCAAATCCCGGCTGGGCGGCAGCATCGCGATCGGTGCGCAGATCACCCAGGTACAGAAAGTCTTCGGCTCCCTGTTCAACGCCGAACCGGGCTTTGCTCGGGACGGCAGTCAGTTCGACGTGCTGTTCGAAGATGAAGAAGGATTCCGCATTGGCAACCTGCATGCCCGTGCCCTGCACACCCCTGGGCATACCCCGGCGTGCATGAGCTATATGATCGAGGATGCTGGTGAGACCGCCGTGTTCGTCGGCGACACCTTGTTCACTCCCGACTATGGCACGGCTCGTTGCGACTTCCCGGGCGCCAGCGCAAGAACCCTGTACAAGTCGATCCGTCGCCTGCTCGCCTTCCCGGACCAGACCCGGCTGTTCATGTGCCACGACTACCTGCCTGGTGGCCGTGAGCTGTGCTTCGTCACCACCGTGGCCGAGCAACGCGCCGACAACATCCATATTCATCAAGGGGTCAGCGAAGACAGCTTCGTGCAGATGCGCGAAGCCCGTGACAAGACCCTCGACATGCCCGTGCTGATCTTGCCCTCGGTGCAGATCAACATGCGCAGCGGGCAATTCCCCGAACCTGAAGAAAACGGTGTGAGCTACCTGAAGATCCCGCTGAACAAGCTGTAAGTCACGCTTTACCCATAACGAGATTTCCAAGGAACACCGCCATGCCTGCCCTGTCCCCTGCCGATTCATCCCGTGCCGACCACCACAAGGTGGTGATCGTCGGCGCCGGTGCCGCCGGTATCGCTACCGCCTCCAGCCTGATCGCCCGTGATCCTTCGCTGGATATTGCCCTGATCGACCCCGCCGATGTGCACTACTACCAGCCAGGCTGGACCATGGTCGGTGCCGGTGTGTTCAAGGCGTCGAGTACCGCCCACACCATGGCCGCCACCCTGCCGCGCGGTGTGCGCTGGATCAAGACGCGGGTGGACGGCTTCGATCCCCAGGGCCAACTGGTGCTGCTCGAGGGTGGTCGCGCTGTCAGTTATGAACAGCTGGTGGTCTGCCCGGGTTTGAAGCTCGATTGGAATGCCATCGAAGGCTTGAGTGAGACCCTCGGGCGCAACGGCGTCACCTCCAACTACCGCTATGACCTGGCGCCCTATACCTGGCAACTGGTACAGAACCTCAAGCAGGGGCGCGCCCTTTTCACCCAGCCGCCGATGCCGATCAAGTGCGCCGGGGCGCCGCAGAAGGCGCTGTACCTGTCATGTGACCACTGGCTGCGCAGCGGCCAACTGGGCAACGTGAGGGCCAGCTTCTTCAATGCCGGCGCGGTGCTGTTCGGCGTGCCGGACTATGTACCGGCGCTGATGAGCTACATCGACAAGTACGGCGTCGACCTGAACTATCAGCATCGCCTGACGGCAGTAGATGGCGCGAACAAGCGCGCTACGTTTGTGCGCACCCTCCCCGACGGCACTACCGAGACCCGCGTCGAGGCCTTCGATATGCTGCATGTGGTTCCGCCCCAGGTGGCGCCTGATTTCATCCGCCAGAGCCCGCTAGCTGATGCGGCGGGTTGGGTGGACGTCGACCCGCAAACCTTGCGCCATCGCCAGTTTGGCAATATCCATGCCTTGGGCGACGTGGCCAACACCACCAACGCCAAGACCGCCGCCGCCGCCCGCAAGCAGGCACCGGTGGTGGCCAACAATGTGCTGGTGGCGCTTGGTCGACTCGCGACCCTCGCGCAATACGATGGCTATGGCTCCTGCCCGCTGACAGTGGAGCGGGGCAAGATCGTCCTGGCCGAGTTCACCTACGGCGGCAAGCTGGCACCGAGCTTCCCGCGTTGGCTGCTCGATGGCCGCAAGCCAACCCGCCTGGCCTGGCTGCTCAAGGCGCAGATCCTGCCGCCGCTGTACTGGAAAGCCATGCTCAAGGGCCGCGAGTGGCTGGCCCGGCCGCAACCTCTGGTGGTCGAGGCGCAACAGTGATCGAGCACCAACTGCTGGGCGCCGGGCTTGGTGCGATCATTGGTGCGGTGTTGGCGCTGACCGGCGCCGGTGGCGGCATCCTCGCGGTGCCGCTGCTGGTGTTCGGCTTGGGTCTGAGCATGGTCGAGGCGGCTCCGATCGGCCTGCTGGCCGTGGGGTTGGCGGCGGCAGTCGGTGCGGTGCTCGGCCTGCGCCAGGGGCTGGTGCGTTATCGGGCGGCACTGTTCATCGCGCTGATCGGGATTGCCTGTGCGCCGTTCGGCTTGATGCTCGCTCACCGTGTGCCGAATACACCGTTGGCCTTGGTCTTCGCCGGGGTGCTGGTGTACGCCTGTTTGCGGATATGGCGCAAGGCAGCACGTGAGCTGCGTGGCGAGTCACCCTGCGGCGAACGGGAGATCATGCCCTGCGTGCTCAACCCGCTGCAGGGGCGCTTGCGCTGGACCCTGCCCTGCGCCAGGGCACTGGCGTTCACCGGGATGCTGTCGGGGTTGCTATCTGGCCTGCTGGGCGTCGGTGGCGGCTTCGTGATCATTCCTGCTTTGAACCGCTACACCAACCTGAATATGCAAAGTATCGTCGCCACCTCGCTGGCGGTGATCGCCCTGGTGTCCACTGGCAGTGTGGTCAGCGCCAGCGTGGCGGGTGTGATGCATTGGTGGGTCGGCGCACCATTCGCCGCAGGGGCGGTGCTGGGCTTGCTGCTGGCGCGGCCGTTGGCTAGCAAGCTTGCCGGTCCGCGTCTTCAGC
Source organism: Pseudomonas sp. PONIH3 (assembly GCF_002934345.1). Lineage (NCBI taxonomy): Bacteria > Pseudomonadati > Pseudomonadota > Gammaproteobacteria > Pseudomonadales > Pseudomonadaceae > Pseudomonas > Pseudomonas sp. PONIH3. The sequence goes on along the minus strand of NZ_CP026386.1, from coordinate 3,726,141 downwards.
AGCTGTTCGCCGCAGTGGGCTGCGGCGCTGCCGTGCTGCTCGCCGGCAAGGCGCTATTCGGCTAGCAACTCATCCTGCTCGGCGGCGCACAGCGCCAGCAAGTAGTCCCACACCACGCGCAGGCGCACCGACTTGTGCAGCTCGCGGCGAGTGCAGATCCAGTAGCTGCGCTGGATGGTCTCGCCGGGCAGCACGCGTACCAGCTTCGGATCGTGCCGGGCCATGTAGTTGGGCAGCACGGCGATACCGAGCCCGGCCTGGGCGGCGTGCTGCTGGGCGATCACACTGGTGCTGCGGAACACCACGTTGGGCGCTCGGCAGAAGCTGTTGAGGAACAGCAGTTCCTGGCTGAACAGCAGGTCGTCGACATAACCGATCCAGTTGTGCCGGGCCAGATCTTCACGAGTGTCGAGCGATGGCGCTTGATTCAGGTATTCCTGGCTGGCGTACAGGGCCAGACGGTAGTCGGTGAGCTTGCGGGTGATCAGCAGGTCAGCGTTGGGTCGTTCCAGGTGGATGCTGATCTCGGCTTCGCGGTTGAGGATACTCACGAACCGCGGCACCGCCACCAGTTCCACTTCAAGCCCCGGATAGCGCTGGAACAACGCTTTCATGCGCGGGGTGAAGAACATGATGCCGATGCCTTCGGTCACGCCAAGGCGGATCTTGCCCAGCGGCGTGATGGCCTGGGTGATCTCTTCCTGCGCCAGCAAGGCGACGTTCTCCATGGCTTCGGCATGCTTGAGCAGCGCCTGGCCCGAGGGGGTGAGCTCGTAACCCTGAGCGTGCTGGACGAACAGCGCGGTGCCCAGGTGCTTCTCGATGCTCTCGATATGCCGGGCGACGGTGCTGTGGGTAGTGTTGAGGCGCTTGGCGGCGCTGAGCAAGCGGCCGCTGCGCTGCAACTCGAGGAAAAAACGCAGATCGTTCCAGTCGAACATGGGCGTCCTTGGATGTGCTGGCTGTTGAAGCCACCGCGGGATGAACCCGCTCTCACAGTCGGATAGTCGCTGTGCTAAAACGCACAACGGCTGCGCGAAATCTCGTGTTTCCTCCGCGAAATTAATCAATAAGATGGATCGGGACAAGAATAATAATCAGGCGCGAGGTTGCACATGCCATCAGCCGATTCTGTCTACGACTACGTGGTCGTGGGTGCCGGTCCCGCCGGTTGCCTGCTGGCCAATCGCTTGTCCGCCGATCCATCCTGCCGCGTGTTGCTGCTCGAGGCGGGTGGCCGTGACAACTATCCCTGGATTCATATCCCCGTCGGTTACCTCTACTGCATCGGCAATCCACGCACCGACTGGTGCATGAAGACCGAGGCCCAGCCCGGGCTGAACGGGCGTGCCCTAGGCTATCCGAGGGGCAAGGTGCTGGGTGGCTGTTCATCCATCAACGGCATGATCTACATGCGCGGCCAGGCCGCCGACTACGACCGTTGGGCCGAGCAAGGCAACGAGGGCTGGGCATGGAAGGATGTGCTGCCGCTGTTCAAGGCCAGCGAGAGCCACTATGCCGGTGCCAGCGACAGCCATGGCGTCGACGGTGAGTGGCGAGTCGAGCAGCAGCGCTACAGCTGGCCAATCCTCGATGCCTTTCGCGATGCGGCCGAACAGAGCGGCATCGCCAGGACCGACGACTTCAATACAGGCGACAACGCCGGCTGTGGATACTTTCAGGTCAACCAGCGCAGCGGTGTGCGCTGGAACTCGGCCAAGGCATTTCTCAGGCCCGTTCTCAAGCGCCCGAACCTGACCGTGCTGACCGGCGTGCAGGTCGACCAGGTGTTGCTCGGCAACACCCGCGCCCGGGCTGTAAGGGCGCTTTGGCAAGGTGCATGGCATGAGTTCGCGGCACGCCGCGAGATTATTCTCTGTGCAGGTTCGGTCGGTTCGCCCGGCATCCTGCAGCGCTCGGGGATTGGCCCACGCAAATTGCTCGAAGGGTTGGGCATCGCCGTGCGCCACGACATGCCTGGCGTCGGCGGCAACCTGCAGGACCATCTGCAACTGCGGTTGATCTACCAGATCCAGAACACGCGCACCCTCAACCAGATGGCCAACAGCCTGTGGGGTAAGCTGGGCATGGGCCTGCGCTATGCCTACGACCGTAGTGGACCACTGGCCATGGCGCCGAGTCAGTTGGGCGCCTTCGCCCGTTCGAGCCCAGAGCAAGAGACCGCCAATCTTCAGTATCACGTCCAGCCCTTGTCGCTGGAGCGCTTCGGCGAGCCGCTGCACCGGTTCCCGGCCTTCACCGCGTCGGTATGTAACCTGCGCCCGGCCAGTCGAGGTCGAATCGATATCCGCTCGGCGGACATGAACGCCGCGCCGCTGATAGACCCCAACTACCTCAGCGCCCCCGAGGACCTGCGCGTGGCCGCCGACGCCATCCGCCTTACCCGGCGCATCGTCCATGCCCCTGCCCTGGCCGCCTTCGAACCCCGCGAGTACCTGCCAGGCCCTGCCCTGCAGAGCGAAGAAGACCTGCACCAGGCCGCCGGCCAGATCGGCACCACCATCTTCCACCCGGTGGGTACCTGCCGCATGGGCAGTGGTGTGCTCGATGTTGTGGATAACCAGCTGCGCGTGCATGGCATTCCGGGCCTGCGTGTGGCGGATGCCTCGATCATGCCGCAGATAGTCTCCGGCAATACCTGTTCACCCACGTTGATGATTGCCGAAAAGGCGGCACAACTTATCCTCAAGGGGGCCAACACCCAGACCAACCTCAGCGACAGCAACGCGATACCGACGCCCTGACCCGGGTGTGTGCAACAGCGGCAGCGCGGTCAGCGGCTGCCGGCAGTGGAACAACAAGAATAATCACTGTGGCCCCAAGGGCCGAGGACAGCAACGATGTCGGATTACATCCAGGAACAGGGTGCGGTGGCGAGCAGCCCGAGCCGCCGTGAGGAACGCAAGATCATTTTCGCGTCATCCCTCGGGACAGTGTTCGAGTGGTATGACTTCTTTCTCTATGGCGCCTTGGCGGCGGTGATCAGCAAGCAGTTCTTTGCAGGGGTCAACGACACCACCGCGTTCATCTTCGCCTTGATGGCCTTCGCCGCCGGTTTCCTGGTGCGCCCGTTCGGCGCCTTGGTGTTCGGCCGTCTGGGGGACATGATCGGGCGCAAGTACACCTTCCTGGTGACCATCGTACTGATGGGCCTCTCGACCTTCGCCGTCGGTCTGCTGCCCACCTATGCCAGCATCGGTATCGCCGCGCCGATTATCCTCGTCATACTGCGCATGCTCCAGGGACTGGCATTGGGCGGCGAATACGGCGGTGCGGCCACTTATGTGGCCGAACACGCTCCGTCCGGCAAGCGCGGTTTCCATACCGGCTTCATCCAGTCCACCGCTACGCTCGGCCTGCTGTTGTCGTTGATCGTGGTCCTGGCCAGTCGCTATATCAGTGGCGATGAGTTCGAGACCTGGGGCTGGCGCCTGCCGTTCCTGCTGTCGATCGTCCTGCTGGCGATCTCCACCTGGATCCGCATGAGCATGCATGAGTCGCCGGCATTCGTGAAAATGAAAGCCCAGGGCAAGACCAGCAAGTCGCCGATCCGCGAATCGTTCACCTCCTGGCCAAACCTCAAGGTGGTCCTGACCGCGCTGTTCAGCATCAACGCCGGACAAGCGGTGACCTTCTACACCGCACAGTTCTATGTGCTGTTCTTCATGACCCAGATGCTCAAGATGGACCCGGCCCAGGCCAATACCCTGTTGATCATCAGCGTGGTGATCGGCGCGCCGTTCTTCGTGTTCTTCGGTTGGCTGTCGGACCGTATCGGGCGCAAGCCAATCCTCATGGTTGGGCTGTTGCTGGCCACCGTGTGCTACTTCCCGATATTCAAGGCGCTGAGCCATTACGCCAACCCGCAGATCGACGCCGCCAGCCGGGAAGCGCCCATTGTCGTCAGTGCCAACCCGCAAGGCTGCACCTTCCAGTTCGACCCGGTGGGCAAGGCCCGTTTCGACAGCCCTTGCGACAAGGTAAAGACCTTCCTGGTCAAACAGGGCCTGCCCTACAGCTCGGTCGAGGCTGCCGGCAGCGAAGTGCAGGTGAGCATCGGTGACAAGACCATCAACGGTTTCGACGAGGCGGCCATGCGCAGCGCCATCGAAGCGGCTGGCTATCCGGCCAAGGCCGACCCGGCGCATGTGAACCAGGTGATGGTGGTAGTGCTGATCGTTGCCATGATCCTGATCGCCACCATGACTTACGGGCCACTGGCGGCGGTCATGGTCGAGCTGTTCCCGACGCGGATCCGCTATACCTCGATGTCCCTGCCCTACCATATCGGTAACGGCTGGTTCGGTGGCTTCCTGCCAACGGTATCGTTCGCGTTGGTGGTGTATACCGGGGATATCTTCTATGGGCTGTGGTATCCGGTGCTGATCACCGGGGTGAGCCTGGTGGTAGGGATCTTCTGCCTGAAAGAGACCAAGGACGTTGATATCGATAAGGTCTAGGCAGTACAGATGACACTGCGTGCGGGCTTGTCCCGCGATACCGGCGCAGCCTGTGCCATCCATCGCGGGGCAAGCCCGATCACACGTACTCGCTATGCCACCATCAAACGAGCAAAAAAACCGGCGTAAAAGCCGGTTTTTTTATAGCGCGAAAAAACTTATGCACGATTTTCGCAAAAACGTCATACATGGAAATAAACAGCCAATTCAATCACTTAGCATGCTTTATCGATCATCCATGCAAAACTTGCTAACAAGTTATCCACAGATCGTCAGGCTGGCTGCTGCTCCGGGTTTTCCGCCAGCGGCGGCAGCGAACCCATGGCTCGCTGGGTCGCTTCGTTCCAGGCCTGGGCGCGGTCGTTCAGCTCGGCGATGGCGCGTGGGCCAGTGCCCACGGCATACATTGGTTCACCGATCACCACCTCGATGGTGCCCGGGCGTTTGCCCCAGCCTTCTCGCGGCCAAAACTTGCCGGCGTTGTGGGCAATCGGCAGTACCGGCAGGCCGGCGTTGACCGCCAGGGCGGTACCGCCACGGGAGAACTTGCCGATCTGGCCATGAGGCACGCGGGTGCCTTCGGGGAAGATCAGCACCCAGGTGCCTTGCTTGAGCAGCTCGTCGCCCTGGCTAGCGACCTGGCGCAGCGCTTCCTTGGGATTCTTGCGATCGATGGCGATCGGCCGCAGCATGGCCATGGCCCAGCCGAAGAACGGCACGTACAGCAGTTCGCGCTTGAGCACCTGGCTAAGCGGCGAGAAATACGCGGAGAGCAGGAAGGTTTCCCAGGTGCTCTGGTGGTTCGACAGGATCACGCAAGGTACTTTCGGTACGTTCTCGGCACCGGTGATCTTGTAGTCGATGCGCAGGATCGTGCGGGCCAGGAACAACGCACAGCGGCACCAGTACACGTTGATGAACTTGTAGCGCTTGGGGAACGGCAGGAAGGGCGCGACGAAGAAGCTCAGCGAGCACCACAGCAGTGAACTGGTGCCCAACAGCAGGTAAAAAAGAAAGATTCTGATCGCCTGCAGGATCGACATAGTGGCATGTACCGTTGCGGGGCGTGCCCGCCTAATGAAAAGTGCGCCGTTTCTGGCGCACTCATTTAAATAAGTTCTCTGGCGATAGCCGCCAGATCGTCGAAAATCAGTGTAGTTTGCGGGACGCCTTTTTCCAGGGTCCTCTCGCCCTTGCCGGTTTTTACCAACACGGGTTGTGCATCGACGGCCAGGGCCGCCTCCAGGTCACCTTTGCTGTCACCGACGAACCACACGCCGGCCAGGGACACCTGGTAATGCTCGGCAATGGTCCGCAGCATGCCGGGCTTGGGCTTGCGGCATTCGCAGCCCTCGTCCGGGCCGTGCGGGCAATGCACGATCAGGCCGACCTCGCCGCCCTGCTCGGCCACCAGCGCGCGCAGGCGCGCATGCATGGCCTCGAGGGTTTGCAGCGGGTAGTAGCCGCGGGCGATGCCGGACTGGTTGGTGGCCACGGCCACCGTCCAGCCCGCCTTGCTCAACTGCGCGATGGCCTCGATCGAGCCGGGAATGGGGATCCACTCCTCCAGCGACTTGATGTAGGCGTCGGAGTCGTGGTTGATCACTCCGTCTCGATCAAGAATCAGCAGTTTCAACGACTTACCCCAGCAGCGAGATATCGGCCACGCCCAGGAACAGACCGCGCAGGCGGCTGAGCAGGGCATAACGGTTGGCGCGTACCTTGGCGTCCTCGGCGTTGACCATCACCGCCTCGAAGAAGGCGTCGACCGGGTCACGCAGGGCGGCCAGACGGGCCAGGGCTTCGCTGTACTGACGCGCCGCGGCCATCGGTTGCACAGCCTGGTCGGCCTGCTGGATGGCCGAGTACAGGGAGAACTCGTTGGCGTTGTCGAAGTACTTGGGTTCGACCTGATCGGCGATGGCGCCTTCGGCCTTGCCCAGCAGGTTCGACACGCGCTTGTTCGCTGCAGCCAGCGCGTCGGCTTCCGGCAGCTTGCGGAAGGCCTGCACGGCCTGTACGCGTTGGTCGAAGTCCAGCGCCGAGCCGGGCTTCAGGGCACGCACCGCCAGGTAGGTGGAGACGTCGATGCCTTCATCCTCGTAGCGCGCGCGCAGGCGGTCGAAGACGAACTCCAGCACCTGCTCGGACAGGCCGGCGGCCTTGACGTTGGCACCGAACTGCTTGACCGCGAACTCGACCGCGACATTCAGGTCCAGATCCAGCTGCTTCTCGATCAGGATACGCAGCACGCCCAGGGCAGCACGGCGCAGGGCGTATGGGTCCTTGCTGCCGGTGGGCAGCATGCCGATGCCGAAGATGCCGACCAGGGTGTCTAGCTTGTCGGCAATGGCCACGGCGGCACCGGTGAGGGTCTGCGGCAGCTCGGCGCCAGCGCCGCGCGGCATGTACTGCTCGTTCAGCGCCAGGGCGACGTCTTGCGGCTCGCCGTCGTTGAGGGCGTAGTAGTAGCCGGCAATACCCTGCATTTCAGGGAATTCGCCGACCATTTCCGAGGCCAGGTCGCACTTCGACAGCAGACCGGCACGACCAGCATTGGCGGCGCTGCCACCGATGTACGGGGCAATGAAGGCGGCCAGCTTGGAGACGCGCTCGGCCTTTTCGAACACGGTCCCCAGCTGAGCCTGGAACACCACGTTCTTCAGGCGTTCGTTGAAGCTTTCCAGGGGCTGCTTCTTGTCCTGCTTGAAGAAGAACTCGGCGTCGGTCAGGCGCGGGCGCACGACCTTCTCGTTGCCCTGCACGATCTGCTTGGGATCACGGCTCTCGACGTTGGCCACGGTGATGAAGCGCGGCAGCAGCTTGCCTTCGCTGTCCAGCAGGCAGAAGTACTTCTGGTTGTCCTGCATGGTGGTGATCAGCGCTTCCTGCGGCACCTCGAGGAAACGCTCCTCGAACGAGCACACCAGCGGCACCGGCCACTCGACCAGGGCGGTTACTTCGTCCAGCAGCGCCGGCGGCACGATGGCCGTGCCTTCCTGCTGCATGGCCAGCTCTGCGGTGCGCTTGCTGATCAGCTCGCGACGCTCGGCAAAGTCAGCCAGCACGTGGGCCTTGCGCAGGTCCTCGACGTAGTTTGCCGGGGTGGTGATGAGTACGTTTTCCGGGTGGTGGAAGCGGTGGCCACGGGATTCACGGCCGGCTTTCTGGGCCAGGATGGTGCAGTCGACGACCTGATCGCCGAGCAACATCACCAGCCACTGGGTCGGGCGCACGAACTCTTCACGGCTGGCGCCCCAGTGCATGCGCTTGGGGATCGGCAGGTCGTTGAGCGAATCCTCGACGATGGTTGGCAGCAGGCTGGTAGTGGCCTTGCCCGGAATGTGCTGGGAGAAGCGCAGCTTCGGGCCGCTCTGGTCGATGTCCGACAGCTCGACGCCGCACTTCTTGGCGAAGCCCAGGGCGGCCTGGGTAGGTTCGCCGTCTTTGAAGGCAGCCTGCACGGGCGGGCCGTCGATGTTGATGCTGCGGTCTGGCTGCTGCACATCCAGCTGGCGGATCAGCACGGCCAGGCGGCGCGGCGCGGCGTAGACCTGCTTGCCGGTGTAGTTCAGGCCGGCGGCCTGCAGGCCTTTCTCGATGCCGGCGAGGAAAGCGTCGCCCAGCGTGGCGAGGGCCTTGGGTGGCAGCTCTTCGGTGCCCAGTTCAACCAGGAAATCTTGAGCACTCATTGTGCAGCCTCCAGCTTAGCCAACACTTCGTCACGCAGTTCAGGGGTGGCCATCGGGAAGCCCAGGCGTGCGCGAGCTTGCAGATAGCTTTGCGCTACGTCCCGGGCCAGGGTACGTACGCGCAGGATGTAGCGCTGGCGCTCGGTCACCGAGATGGCGCGGCGGGCGTCCAGCAGGTTGAAGGTGTGTGAGGCCTTCAGGACCATTTCGTAGGTGGGCAGCGGCAGGTCCAGCTTGATCAGACGGTTAGCTTCGCTTTCGTAGAAGTCGAACAGTTCGAACAGCTTCTCGACGTTGGCGTGCTCGAAGTTGTAGGTCGACTGCTCCACCTCGTTCTGGTGGAACACGTCGCCATAGGTAACCTTGCCGAACGGGCCGTCGGCCCATACCAGGTCGTAGACCGAGTCCACGCCCTGGATGTACATGGCCAGGCGCTCCAGGCCGTAGGTGATTTCACCAGTGACCGGGTAGCACTCGATACCGCCGACTTGCTGGAAGTAGGTGAACTGAGTCACCTCCATGCCGTTCAGCCAGATTTCCCAGCCAAGGCCCCAGGCGCCGAGGGTTGGCGATTCCCAGTTGTCTTCGACGAAGCGAATGTCGTGAACCAGCGGGTCGATGCCGATGGCCTTCAGCGAGCCGAGGTACAGCTCCTGGAAGTTCGCCGGGTTTGGCTTGAGCACCACCTGGAACTGATAGTAGTGCTGCAGGCGGTTGGGGTTTTCGCCATACCGCCCGTCGGCTGGGCGACGGCTGGGCTGCACATAGGCGGCGTTCCAGGTCTCCGGGCCCACGGCACGCAGGAAGGTAGCGGTGTGGAAAGTGCCGGCGCCTACTTCCATATCGTAGGGCTGAAGCACCACACAACCTTGAGCTGCCCAGTAGTTCTGCAGGGCGAGGATCAGGTCTTGGAAGGTACGCACGGCTGGCGTAGGCTGGCTCACGAAATTCACCTGTATCTGGGGATGCGGATGTAAAGAGCGGGAGTATACCCGATTCGCCTCGCCCTCTACGTTATTGGAGCCTTATGCCACGCTGCTTTTGGTGTTCCGACGATCCGTTGTATCAGGCCTATCACGACCACGAGTGGGGAACGCCGCAGCGCGACCCGGCGTTGCTCTTCGAGATGCTTTTGCTCGAAGGGTTCCAGGCGGGGTTGTCGTGGATCACGGTATTGAAGAAGCGCGAGCGCTATCGCGAGGTGCTGGACGGCTTCGATCCGCTGAAACTGTCGCAGCTCAGCGATGAACGCATCGAGGAGCTTATGCTGGATGCTGGCATCATCCGCAACCGCCTCAAGCTCAAGGCCGTGCGCCGCAATGCCCAAGCCTGGCTGGCTGTGGATAACCCCGCCGAGTGGCTATGGTCGTTCGTCGGCGGCGCGCCGAAGATCAACCATTTCCAGGGCCGTGGCGACGTGCCGGCGGTCACCGACGAGGCTAAGGCGATGAGCAAGGCCTTGCAGAAGGCTGGCTTCACTTTCGTCGGGCCGACCATCTGCTACGCCTTCATGCAGGCCACCGGCATGGTCATGGACCACACCACCGACTGCGATCGCTACGCCGCGCTGGTGCGCTGACGGGGTACAATGCGCGCCTTGCTGAAATAAGGAATTCGCCTGTGGAAAAGTTCAAGGGCGCCCTGATGGTCGGGGTGCTGCGCCTGTTTGCCAAGCTGCCCTGGGGCGCCGTGCAGCGCGTCGGCGCCGGTATCGGCTGGCTGATGTGGAAAATCCCCAACGGCTCGCGCAATGTCGTGCGCATCAACCTGGCCAAATGCTTCCCGGAGATGGACCCGGCCGAGCGTGAGCAATTGGTCGGTCGCGCGCTCAAGGACATCGGCAAGTCGTTCGTCGAAAGCGCCTGCGCCTGGATCTGGCCGCCGCAGCGCTCGCTCGACCTGGTCAAGGAAGTGCACGGCCTGGAAGTGCTGGAGCAGGCCCTGGCCTCGGGCAAGGGCGTGGTCGGCATCACCAGCCACCTGGGCAACTGGGAGGTGCTCAACCACTTCTATTGCAACCAGTGCAAACCGATCATCTTCTATCGCCCGCCGAAGTTGAAGGCGGTGGATGACCTGCTGCGTGAGCAGCGGGTGCAGATGGGCAACCGCGTGGCGCCTTCGACCAAGGAAGGCATTCTCAGCGTGATCAAGGAAGTGCGCCGGGGTGGCCAGGTGGGGATTCCCGCCGACCCGGAGCCGGCCGAGTCGGCCGGGGTGTTCGTGCCGTTCCTGGGTACCCAGGCGCTGACCAGCAAGTTCGTCCCGAACATGCTCGCCGGTGGCAAGGCTGTCGGGGTGTTCCTGCATGCGCTGCGCCTGCCGGATGGTTCAGGCTTCAAGGTATTCCTGGAAGCGGCGCCAGAGGCCATGTACAGCACCGATGTGAATGAATCGGCGGCAGCCATGAGCAAGGTGGTCGAGCGTTACGTGCGCGAGTACCCGAGCCAGTACATGTGGAGCATGAAGCGCTTCAAGAAGCGCCCGGCGGGTGAGGCGCGCTGGTAGGGGTTTGGGGAGCAATGGAACAGAAAGTGCACTTAAGCCCTACCAGCGCCGTTCAGAGCCTTCTTCCCAGGCATCGGCTTCGATAAAGCAGTTGCGCATGTCGGCTTCCTGGCTGATCTCGGTCAGCAAGTCATGCACGGTCTTGTCCAGCTCATCGTCGCTCCGATACGGAATGGCCAGTTCGTAGTTGCCCGACTCCAGCCGTTTCATACTGTAGGGCTCCAAGCAGTAGCGCTCGATATTTTCCTTGGCCCGTTTCCGGCCGCGAACGAACTTGCTGTTGTTCACCACCGCCAGGCGCAGCGTGACGGTGGCCACCTGCTCGGCGGCGGGCTCTGCCGGCGACGCGACATTGCGTTGCTGACCTCGCGGCTGGGCGCTCTTCTGGTGTGCGCCGATCTCAACACCACGATGGCGCAGGTAGCTGTACAGCGTGCTCTTGGAGATGTGTAACTTCTCGCCGATGGCGCTGACGCTCAGGCGGCCCTCGCGGTACAGCGTCTCGGCCGCCATGGAGGTGGCCTCGGCCTTGGCTGGGAGGCCCTTGGGACGGCCACCGATCCGGCCCCGCGCCCGCGCGGCCGACAAACCCGCCTGAGTCCGCTCGCGGATCAGCTCGCGCTCGAACTCGGCCAGCGAGGCAAACAGGTTGAACACCAAGCGACCTTGGGCGTGGGTGGTGTCGATTGGGTCATTCAGGCTCTGCAAGCCGACCTTGCGCTCTGCCAGCTCGCCGACCAGCTCGACCAGGTGTTTGAGGGAGCGCCCGAGGCGATCCAGCTTCCAGATCACCACGGTGTCGCCCGCTCGAACATGGGCTAGCAACTTGTCCAACTCCGGCCGGGCGCTTTTCGCGCCGCTGGCGATGTCTTGATAGATGCGTTCGCACCCGGCCTGTTTCAGGGCATCGACCTGGAGGTCGGCGTTCTGATCCCGAGTGCTCACCCGCGCATAACCGATCTTCATCAAAAGTACCGTTTACTCGACTACGTTAGTAATAGTTGAACTTTGATTAAGCGTACCAGTTATTTGAACCGTAGCGCAGGTAGGTTAACCAGCCGATTCCTGTCCACTTAAAGTTCGGCAAAACGAAGGTTTTTTTGAACCATTGCATAGCCCTTTGTGATTGGCGTATAAACACACAAACACCTACTAGCGGGGAACGCCATGAATACGATTCGCTGGAATGTCGCCGTCTCGGCCGACACCGACCAGTCGCTTCGGATGTTTCTGGCCAGCCAGGGCGGTGGCCGGAAAGGCGACCTGTCGCGCTTCATTGAAGAGGCGGTGCGGGCCCACATCCTGGAACTGACGGCCGAACAGGCCAAGGCCGCTAATGCCCATCTGAGCGAGGCAGAGCTGACCGAAGCGGTTGACGAAGCGCTCGACTGGGCACGTAAGCGCTGATGCGGGTCGTGTTGGATACCAACATCCTGTTCAGCGCACTGATCTCGCCGCATGGCGCGCCCGATGCGATCTACCGTGCCTGGCGGGCGGCGCGTTTCGAGGTAGTGACCTCGCGGATGCAGCTCGATGAAATCCGCCGAGCCAGCCGCTACCCCAAGCTCCAGGCCATCCTTCAGCCCGCCAAAGTGGGAGCCATGATCAATAACCTGCAACGGGCTGTGGTACTGGAGCGTCTGACCATCGAGGTCGAAGCCGATGATCCGGATGACTCGTTTCTGCTGGCCATGGCCCTGGCAGGCGATGCGGACTACCTGGTGACCGGTGATCGCCGCGCCGGCCTGCTGCAACGCGGGCACATCGAACGCACGCGGATTGTCACGCCCGCCGTGTTCTGCGCCGAGGTGCTGTGATCGATGCCGGTCGGTTTTCTGACCCAGGAGCAACGCGACGGTTTTGGCCGCTATGTCGATGCCCCCAGTCGTGAGGAGCTGGAACGCTACTTCCACCTGAGCGACGACGACCACAAAATCCTCCTACCGCTGCGCGGCGAGCACAACCGCCTTGGCTACGCCACCCAACTGACCAGCATCCGCTACCTGGGCACTTTTCCCGACGACTTTTCAGCCGTCCCCCAAGAGGTGCTGCAAGCGCTCAGTCGCCAGTTAGGCATTACCGATCCAACTTGTATCCTGGCCTATGCCGAAACCCGCCAACGTCAACGTCATGCCGCCGAGATTCAGGAGCGTTACGGCTATCGGGTGTTTGCTGATTCCAGCGTCGGCTTTCGACTTGCCCGCTGGCTGTATGCGCTCTGTTGGACAGGGACAGATCGTCCTGGCGAGTTGTTCAATCGGGCGACGACCTGGTTGCTGACGCACAAGGTTTTACTGCCCGGCGTCACCGTTCTGGAACGGTTCATCGCCCAACTGCGCAGCCGGGTCGAAGAACGCCTCTGGCTAACCCTTGGCCGCAGTGTGAGCGAGGCGCAACGGCAGCAGCTACAGGACTTGCTGCTGGTCGCCGAAGGCAACCGCAGTTCCCGGCTGGATCAACTGCGCTCCGGCCCGGTGATGGTCAGTGGCCCCGCACTGATTCGGGCGCTGCGCCGGCTTGATGACGTGCGCGGCATCGGCATCGCCTTGCCAGCGGCGGCGCACATCCCGCCCAGCCGTATCGCGGCCCTGGCTCGCTTCGCCAACACCGCCAAGGTCACGGCGATCAACCGGCTGCCGGCGTCGCGGCGGATGGCGACACTGGTGGCGTTCGCCCTGTGCCTGGAGGCCACCGCGCACGACGACGCCCTGGAGGTCCTGGAAGCGCTGTTACGCGACCTGTTCAGCAACGCGGAGAAGGCCGACAAGAAAGCCCGCATGCGCAGCCTGAAAGACCTGGATCGCTCGGCGGCGACGCTCGCCGCCGCGTGCAAGGTCGTGCTGGACAGCTCAATCAGCGATGACAACGTGCGCGCCCGGCTGTTCAACGACCTGCCGAGGGCCTCGCTGGAGAAAGCCCTGGAAGATGTCAATGCGCTGATCCGCCCGGTTGACGATGTGTATTTTCTCGCCCTGGAGGCGCGCTACCGCAGTGTGCGCCGTTTCCTGCCCGACCTGCTCAAGCACATCCGCTTCGGCTTCAGCCCGGCCGGCAAAGGCGTGGTCGCCGGCCTGGATTGGTTGCAGCTGAACCTGCCCCGCCGGAAACCGGAGGATGACGCGCCGCAGGAGATCGTGGCCAAGGCTTGGCAGAAGCACATTACCCGCGAGGATGGCTCCCTCGACATGGGCGCCTATGTGTTCTGCACGCTCGATGCGCTGCGCACGGCCCTGCGCCGGCGCGACGTGTTCGTCTCGCCCAGTTGGCGCTATGCCGACCCGCGTCTCGGCCTGCTCGACGGTGCCGAATGGCTGGCGGCGCGGCCGATCATCTGCCGCTCGCTGGGCCTGACCATTGACGCCGGCACCACCTTGGATGCGCTGAGCGCCGAGTTGGATGCGACCTGGCAGGCGGTCGCGGCCCGCCTACCCGACAACCCCGCGATCCAGCTGAGCGAGAACGCCGAGGGCAAGACCGAGCTCTCGCTCGGCACACTGGACAAGCTGGAGGAGCCGAACTCGCTGCTGCAACTGCGAGCAGCCGTGGCTGATCTGATGCCGCGTGTCGATCTGCCGGAAATCCTCTTGGAAATCGCCGCTCGCACCGGCTTCGCCGAGGCCTTCACCCATGTGTCCGAGCGCAATGCGCGGGCCGACAACCTGGTCACCAGCCTCTGCGCGGTGCTGCTGGGTGGGGCCTGCAACACCGGCCTGGAGCCGCTGATCCGCACCGACAATCAGGCGCTACGCCGCGACCGGCTGTCCTGGGTCAGCCAGAACTATATCCGTGACGACACGCTGTCAGTGGCAAACGCCATTCTGGTGGGGGCGCAGAGCCAACTGGAGCTGGCCCAGGTCTGGGGCGGCGGCGAGGTCGCCTCCGCCGATGGCATGCGCTTCGTGGTACCGGTGCGCACCGTGCATGCTGGCCCCAACCCGAAGTATTTCGGCACCGGCCGGGGCGTCACCTGGTACAACTTGATTTCCGATCAGTTCTCCGGCCTCAACGCCATCACCGTGCCCGGCACCCTGCGCGACAGCCTGGTGCTGCTGGCCGTGGTGCTGGAACAGCAGACCGAGTTGCAGCCGACGCAGATCATGACCGACACCGGGGCCTACAGCGATGTGGTGTTTGGGCTGTTCCGCCTGCTCGGCTACCACTTCAGCCCGCGCCTGGCCGACGTCGGCGGTACCCGTTTCTGGCGCACGCGCCCGGAGGCGGATTACGGCAAACTCAACGGCCTGGCCCGGCAGTCGGTCAAGCTCGATCTGATCGCCGAGCACTGGGACGACCTGCTACGCCTGGCCGGCTCGCTCAAGCTCGGCCGAGTGCCGGCCACCGGCATCATGCGCACCCTGCAAACAGGGGATCGTCCCACCCGCCTGGCCCAGGCGCTGGCTGAGTTCGGTCGCATCGAGAAGACCTTGCACACCCTGACCTACATCGACGACGAGTCCAAGCGCCGCGCCACCCTGACCCAGCTGAACCGGGGCGAAGGCCGCCACAGCCTGGCCCGCGCCGTGTTCCACGGCAAACGCGGCGAGCTGCGCCAGCGCTACCGCGAAGGCCAGGAGGACCAGCTCGGCGCCCTCGGCCTGGTGGTGAACATCATCGTGCTGTGGAACACCCTCTACATGACGGCGGCCGTAGAACGGCTCAGGCAGCACGGCTACCCGGTGCTGGAGGAGGATGTCGCGCGGCTCTCGCCACTGATCCACGAGCACATCAACATGCTGGGCCGTTACTCCTTCGCGGTGCCGGAAGAGGTTACCCGCGGCGAACTGCGGCCGCTGCGCAATCCGGACGACGACCAGTAGGTGTAACGGCCTGGGTTCGAAATCGGCCGGGCACCGCACTCGATGCCACTTCCAGCTCAGACGGATTGCGACTGACGGAGTCCTCGGGCTCACGCTTTCTGCGACCAGCAAGAGCCACTTTTCCGGTGCAGCGCGAATTAGCCGTCCTGACGGGTACTGACCTTTTGTGTGCAGGGGTGATCAGGCTCGGATGCCGCCCTCTTATCTGCTCGCGACATGAAACGCTGATAGCACTCCAGGCCACAGAAGTGCACGACATACTCGGAACCTTCCGGCGTCAGTGCGGCGTCAAGGGGAATGTCCTTGCAGCATTCGCAGCAGCTGATGGTGGAGGTGTTGTTTGTGTTCATGATGGGGGTTCCTCCATCGTCCAAGAAAACCTAGCAACGCTTTCCCCCCGTGACTGAGCGCCGATCGACCTGCAGCCTCCCTGCCCAACTCGGCAGTGGTGGTCGCGCCGTGCTCCGAGCGGGTCACGGTCGCTTCCGAAAGGCCTGCAATGCCGCTCGCAGGAAGAGGATGAAGAAAACCGCCAGCACGAGCGTCGCGAGGCTCCACTGCTCGCTGACGAACGCGCCGGCCGCTGTCCCCGAAAGCAGCAATGCCAGCACCGGCAGATGGCAAGGGCAGGTGAGCGCGGCGAGCACGCCCCAGGTGTAAGCACGCCAGCGGAAGACCTTGCTTGACTCAACGTGATCGGCGTTACGCATAGGCAGAACCTTCGCCGGCGCAATGAGTCAGCCCGGCCAGCTGGGTTGCCACTGCGGCTAAGGCCGCCTGCCGTGCCGTGACTAGCCGGAGCAGGCACTCGACGCAGCCGATCAAGTCGGCGCCATCGTCCGCATCGAGCGCCCGGCAGAGCCGTGCCAATTCGTCGAGCCCGATACCAGACTCGAAGGCGGCGCGCACGAAGCGCAGACGCGCCAGGGACCGCTCATCGAAAATGCCGTAACCGCTCTCCGTGCGCCGCGCGGGGTGCAGCAAGCCACGCAGCACATAGTCGCGCACCACATGCACGCTGACGCCCGCGTCCTCGGCCAGTCTGGATATGGTGTAGGCATTCATCACCGACACTCCCGGTCTTCCCCGCAAACTAGGGCGCTCAGATATTTCCTTCCGGCTAGGCGTTCAGGTAGCCAGATGAGCAATGGCGTAACCCCTAGTGCCAGGAGCAACCACAGCCGGGAGTGATACTCGCCGTTTGGGGCAAACCCATAAGCCAGCAGCGCACCCAGCGCGAGCATCAGGAAATACGGCCCGGTGATGTAGCAGTGAAGGCGGCGACAGCGCGCGGCGTTGACCAGGCAGGCGCCGCCCATCACGAGTAGCGCGGCGCTCGCTGCCAGGAACAACGCAGGGCGTCGATCCGCCAGAACAAGCGCTATGGTCGCCACGACGGCAGGCAGCCCCCATAAGCTGATTACCTGCCAGGTCTTGCGCAGGCTGTCGCGACTGCCGAGATCGCTTGCCGTGTCGTTCATGCTTCAACCTCGCGCGCTCATTACCCGGCGCAGCAGGACAGCTGCTTGACGTCCTTGGCGAAGGTTTGCGCCGCGAGCTTCAGCCCCTCGACCATCGTCAGGTAGGGGAACAACTGGTCGGCCAGTTCCTGCACCGTCATCCGCGCCCGGATGGCGATGGCGGCGGTCTGGATCAGTTCGCCCGCCTCCGGGGCCACCGCCTGCACGCCGATGAGCCGTCCGCTACCTTCCTCGATGACCAGCTTGATGAAACCCCGCGTGTCGAAGTTGGCCAGTGCGCGTGGCACGTTATCCAGGGTCAAGGTGCGGCTGTCGGTCTCGATGCCGGCGTGGTGCGCCTCCGCTTCGCTGTAGCCCACGGTGGCCACCTGCGGATCGGTGAACACCACGGCCGGCATGGCGTCGAGATTGAGCTTCGCCTCGCCGCCGGTCATGTTGAGCGCCGCACGGGTGCCTGCGGCCGCCGCCACGTAGACGAACTGCGGCTGGTCGGTACAGTCGCCGGCCGCATAGATATCCGGGGCACTGGTGCGCATGCCCGAGTCGATCTGGATGGCACCGCGTTCGTCCAGCTTCACGCCGGCGCCTTGCAGATTCATGCCTTGGGTGTTGGGCGTGCGGCCGGTGGCGACGAGTAGTCGGTCGGCATGCAGCTCGCCATGATTGGTGCTCAGGATGAACTCGCCGTCGACGTGGGACACCTGGCTGGCTTGCGTGTGTTCCAGCACTTCGATGCCCTCCATACGGAAGGCTGCCGTCAGCGCTTCACCGATGGCCGGATCTTCGCGGAAGAACAACGTGCTGCGTGCCAGGACCGTGACCTTGCTGCCCAGCCGGGCAAAGGCCTGCGCCAGTTCCACCGCCACCACCGAGGAGCCGATCACGGCGAGCCGCTTAGGAATGGTGTCGCTCGCCAGCGCCTCGTCCGAGGTCCAGTACGGGGTGTCCTTGAGTCCGGGAATCGGTAGAACGGCCGGGCTCGCGCCGGTGGCGATCAGGCAGCGGTCGAAGGCGACGATGCGCTCGCCGCCCTCGGCCAGTTCCACGCTGAGCGTGCGGCCGTCCTGGAAACGGGCGGTGCCGCGTACCAGGGTGATCGCCGGCGTGCTCTCCAGAATGCCTTCGTACTTGGCGTGGCGCAGTTCGTCGACACGACCCTGTTGCTGGGCGAGCAACCGCTCGCGCAGGACGGTCAGGCTCGTGGTGGACAGTCCGGCGTCGAACGGGCTCTCGCGCCGCAGATGGGCCACATGCGCGGCGCGAATCATGATCTTGGAGGGCACGCAGCCAACGTTGACGCAGGTGCCGCCGATGATGCCGCGCTCGATCAGGGTGACGCGCGCACCGCCTTCCACCGCCTTGAGCGCGGCCGCCATGGCGGCGCCACCGCTGCCGATGACCGCCACGTGGAGCCTGTCGCCATCTTTCCCGGCGCCAATGCTGCCGCTCAACCAGCCCCGCGCCTTGTCGAGCAGGCCTGAGCGGGTAGGTGCCGTGGCGTCTTCGAACGCCGCTCGATACCCCAGGGCCTCGACGGCGGCCTGCATCTGTTCACGGCTTACGCCCTCGTCGACCTTCAGTTCGGCCTTCCCGCTGGCGTAGGAAACATCCGCCCGATGCACGCCGGGGATCTTCTCCAAGGCCTCTTTCACATGCTCGACACAGGAGGCGCAGGTCATGCCGACGATTTGTAGTTTGGTCATAGTGTTATTCCTTCATTTTGGCGGAGTCGGACAGGACGTCGGGGAGCAACGGCGGTGGGCGGGCGACACGAGATCCCAGATGGACACCCCAAACATGAGGGCCAGGCCGATATAGAGCAGCCAGCCGCTCCGCCAGCCGTGAGCCAGCATCAAATACACCGCTATCAGCACCAGGGCCGGGCCGATCAGGCCAGGCGCAGCGCGTCGCCACTGCCGGTGACTGAACCCGCCGAGGGCATTGACGAGCAGGGCCAGCCCGGCAAATAACGGCAGCAGCGTGGTGATGAACAGGCCTTCCCACTGGCTCAGAAAGCCCAGACCGATCGCCGCCCCCAGACCGGCAAGGGCGGGGAAACACGAGGCACAGCCTATGGCAGAAATCAGCACGCCAACGGACCCGGCTTTGTCACCGATCCGCGTGAACAAATTGAAAGGGTTTGCCATCGGAATGCCCGCCTACTGCTTGACGCTGGACGGGTAGCCGGCGTCCTCGGTCGCCTTAGTCAGCGCCTGGACATTGGTCTTGGCATCATCGAAGGTGACGATGGCCTCGCGGTTCTCATAGCTCACCTCGGCCTTGGTCACGCCCTCGACCTTGGTCAGCGCCTTCTTCACCGTGATCGGGCAAGCGGCGCAGGTCATGCCCGGCACCGCCAGAGTGACGGTCTGCGTGGCCGCCCAGGCAGGTGCGGCGACTAGGGTGGCGAGGGCGAAGGATGCAAGCAGTTTTTTCATGGCGGACTCCTGATCAGTAGAACAAGGGAAGGATGTAGGGGAAGCCGAGCGCGACCAGCACCAAGGCCGTTACCAGCCCGAACAGCAGCTTGTAGGTGGTGCGTACCTGGGGCACGGCGCAGACCTCACCCGGTTTGCAGACTTGAGCCGGGCGGAAAATGCGTCGCCAGGCGAAGAACAGCGCGACTAACGCCGCACCGATGAAGAGCGGGCGGTAAGGTTCCAGCACGGTCAGGTTGCCGATCCAGGCCCCGCTGAATCCCAGTGCGATCAGAACCAGCGGCCCAAGACAGCAAGTCGAGGCGAGAATCGCCGCAAGCCCCCCGGCGACAAGAGGGGCGCGCCCGTTTGATGGTTCAGACATGCATTTCTCCTTTCGAGCATGTGAGCGATGGTTTAAGGTTACTTCCGTAGTCAAGTACGGAGTCAAGCAGTATGGAAAACACTGTGGAAAGCCTGACCATCGGCGCCTTCGCCAAGGCGGCCGGGGTCAACGTGGAAACCATCCGGTTCTATCAACGCAAGGGGCTGTTGCCCGAACCGGACAAGCCCTACGGCAGCATTCGCCGCTACGGCGAGGCGGACGTGGCCCGGGTGAAATTCGTCAAATCCGCGCAACGACTGGGCTTCAGCCTCGATGAGGTGGCCGGGCTGTTGCGATTGGATGACGGCGCTCACTGCGACGAAGCGCGCGTGCTCGCCGAGCAGAAGCTCGAGGATGTGCGGGGGAAACTCGCGGATCTGCGGCGGATCGAGTCGGTGTTGGCGCGGCTGGTTCACGATTGTTGTGCGAGCCACGGGACGGTTTCCTGTCCGCTGATCGTTTCGCTGCAGGGGGAAAAGGAACTGCGCTGACTCCGCGCGTTAACCGAGGATTTCCCGATGCGTGAGGCACCTCCGGGGTCGGCTTGCGCTTGGCAAAACAGCGGCGCTCATTGAGCGCCGCTGAATGGCCAAAGGAGCACTTGCATAGGCCACAGGTTAGTACTGCATCAGCAGCTCATGTTCTACTTTGCAGGCGGACAGCCGGGCTGCGCCTCGACCCGGCCAGCCGCCGTGGCCCCCAGTTGCTCAATCTTCTTGGCGGTTTCCGCCACCAAGGCCGCCTCAGCCTTGTCGCGCATAGCGGCGATTCGCTCGATTGAACGGTCGCTCCCGCTCTCGGCCCATACGGTGGATGACAGCAGAGTCGCACCAACTATCAGCAGTAGTCTTAGGTATTTCATAACAGCCTCCTCTCGGGTTTTCTACCCACGAGCCGACTCTATCTCCGTAGTTAAGTACGGAATCAAGGAGAGATGGAGATGAAGGTCCTGGATTATGGCGCTGAGAGGAAATGGCAGGGCTTAAGTGCACTTTCTGTTCCGTTGCTCCCCAAACCCCTGGTACTGAGATTTTTGGGGGCTGCAAAGCAGCCCCGGCATTCTCAGACCTTGTTCAACTTTTTCAGGAACACCGTCATCTCTTTCTCGGCCTGCTTGTCCCCATGGGCCTGCGCCGCCTCGATCCCCTCTTCCCAGGCCTTGCGCGCGCCAGCCAGATCTCCGCTGAGCTGATACGCCTTGCCCAGCAGCTTCCATGCCGCCGAATACTTGGGGTCCTGCTTCACGCAGCTGGCCAGGTGCACCGCCGCCTCAGCGCCATTGCCCTCGTCCAGCCAGGCCTTGCCCAAGCCAAAGCGCAGCAGCGGGTTATCCACACCCTTGGCCAGCATCTTCTCCAGCGATTCACGCATGCCCTTCCCTCCTAGAAGAAACTCAAGCCCACGTGGAACAGCTTCTCCACGTCCCGAATATGCTTTTTATCCACAACGAACAGGATCACATGGTCGCCCGACTCGATCACCGTGTCGTCGTGGGCAATCATCACTTCGTCCTCGCGGATGATTGCGCCGATGGTGGTGCCTGGCGGCAGGTTGATGTCCTCGATGGCCTTGCCGACCACCTTGCTCGACTTCGAATCGCCATGGGCCACGGCTTCGATGGCCTCGGCCGCGCCGCGGCGCAGCGAATGCACGCTGACGATATCGCCACGGCGCACGTGGGCCAGCAGGGTACCGATGGTGGCCAATTGCGGGCTGATGGCGATGTCGATGTCGCCACCCTGCACCAAGTCGACATAGGCCGGGTTGTTGATGATGGTCATCACCTTGCGCGCGCCCAGGCGCTTGGCCAGCAGCGACGCCATGATGTTGGCCTCGTCGTCGTTGGTCAGGGCCAGGAAGATGTCGGCGTCGGCGATGTTCTCTTCGAGCATCAGGTCCTTGTCCGATGCGCTGCCCTGCAGCACCACGGTGCTTTCCAGGGTATCGGAGAGCTGGCGGCAACGGGCCGGGTTCATCTCGATGATCTTCACCTGGTAGCGGCTCTCGATGGCCTCGGCCAGGCGCTCGCCGATCTGCCCGCCACCGGCGATGACCACGCGCTTGTTGCTCTCGTCGATACGGCGCAGTTCGCCCATCACCGCGCGGATGTCCTTTTTCGCTGCGATGAAGAACACCTCGTCGTCAGCTTCGATCACCGTGTCACCCTGTGGGGTGATCGGCCGGTCGCGCCGGAAGATGGCCGCCACGCGGGTGTCGACGTTGGGCATGTGGGCGCGGATCTGGCGCAGTTGCTGGCCGACCAGCGGCCCGCCGTAGTAAGCGCGGACCGCCACCAGCTGGGCCTTGCCCTCGGCGAAGTCGATCACCTGCAGGGAGCCGGGGTGTTCGATCAGGCGCTTGATGTAGTTGGTCACCACCTGCTCGGGGCTGATCAGCACATCCACCGGAATATGGTCGTTGTCGAACAGTTCTTCGCGAGTCAGATAGGCCGACTCGCGCACCCGGGCGATCTTGGTCGGGGTGTGGAACAGCGAGTACGCCACCTGGCAGGCGACCATGTTGGTCTCGTCGCTGTTGGTCACCGCCACCAGCATGTCGGCATCGTCGGCGCCGGCCTGGCGCAACACCGTCGGCAGCGAGGCGCGGCCTTGCACGGTGCGGATGTCGAGGCGGTCGCCGAGGTCGCGCAGGCGCTCGCCATCGGTATCGACCACGGTGATGTCATTGGCTTCGCTGGCCAGGTGTTCCGCCAGCGTGCCGCCCACCTGCCCTGCGCCGAGGATGATGATCTTCATCCACTACTCCCTACGTTCTTGTGCTTACCGCGAGGCGGCGATCTTGATCAGCTTGGCATAGTAGAAGCCGTCGTGGCCGCCTTCCTGGGCCAGTAGCTGGCGCCCGTGGGGCTGGCGCAGACCGGCCTCGGTGGCCAGGTCCAGCTCGCGGGCACCGGGGGTGCGGGCGAGGAAGGCGTCGATCACTTCGGTGTTCTCGGTCGGCAGGCTCGAGCAGGTGGCGTACAGCAGCATGCCGCCCACTTCCAGGGTCGGCCACAGGGCGTCGAGCAGCTCGCCTTGCAGCGCGGCCAGGGCCGGGATGTCGTCGGCCTGGCGGGTCAGCTTGATGTCCGGGTGGCGGCGGATCACCCCAGTGGCCGAGCAGGGGGCGTCGAGCAGGATGCGCTGGAAGGGCTTGCCGTCCCACCAGCTGGCGGTGTCGCGGGCGTCGCAGGCGATCAGCTCGGCATCGAGCTTGAGGCGGTCGAGGTTCTCGCGCACGCGCGTCAGGCGCTTGGCCTCGAGGTCGATGGCGACCATGTGCGCCAAGCCCGGTTCGGCTTCAAGCAGGTGGCAGGTCTTGCCGCCCGGGGCGCAGCAGGCGTCGAGCACGCGCTGGCCGGGGGCCAGTTCCAGCAGGTCGGCGGACAGCTGCGCGGCTTCGTCCTGCACGCTCACCCAGCCGTCGGCGAAGCCTGGCAGGCCGCGCACGTCGCAAGCCTCGGCCAGGACGATGCCGTCACGGCTGTACTGGCAGGCGCTGGCGCCGATACCGGCCTCGGCCAGCAGCGCGAGGTAAGCGTCGCGGCCGTGGTGGCGGCGGTTGATGCGCAGGATCATCGGCGGGTGGGCGTTGTTGGCGGCGCAGATGGCTTCCCACTGCTCCGGCCAGAAGGCCTTGAGCGCCTTTTGCAGCCAGCGCGGATGGGCGGTGCGCACTACCGGATCGCGCTCCATGCCGGCCAGCAGTGCCTCGCCTTCGCGCTGGGCGCGGCGCAGCACGGCATTGAGCAGGGCCTTGGCCCACGGCTTCTTCAGCTTGTCGGCACAGCCGACGGTTTCGCCGATGGCGGCGTGGGCTGGGATGCGGGTGTAGAACAGTTGATACAGGCCGACCAGCAGCAGCGCCTGCACATCGGCGTCGGCAGCCTTGAACGGCTTCTGCAGCAGTTGCGCGGCCAGCAGGTCCAGGCGCGGCTGCCAGCGGGCGGTGCCGAAGGCCAGGTCCTGGGTCAGGCCACGGTCGCGCTCATCGACCTTGTCCAGTTGCGCTGGCAGCGAGCTGTTCAGCGAAGCCTTGCCGCTGAGTACAGCGGCCAAGGCACGGGCGGCAGCCAGGCGTGGATTCATTGGCCGAGCACCTTGCCACTGGCGAATTTCTCGCGGCGGCTGTTGAACAGGTCGGCGAAGTTGAGGGCCTTGCCACCCGGCAGTTGCAGGCGGGTCAGGCTCAGGGCCTGGTCACCGCAGGCGACCACCAGGCCATCTTTGCTGGCCGACAGGATTTCGCCGGGGGCGCCCTGGGCTGTGGACAAGTTGGCGGCCAGCACCTTCACGCTTTCGCCGTCCAGGGTGCTGTGGCACACCGGCCAGGGGTTGAAGGCGCGGATCAGGCGCTCAAGCTCCACGGCCGGGCGGCTCCAGTCGATGCGCGCTTCGTCCTTGTTCAGCTTGTGGGCGTAGGTGGCCAGGGCATCGTCCTGCACTTCACCTTGCAGGCTGCCATCGGCCAAGCCGGCGATGGCCTGCACCACGGCGCCCGGGCCCATGGCGGCGAGGCGGTCGTGCAGGGTACCGCCGGTGTCCTCGGCGCTGATCGGGGTGACCACCTTGAGCAGCATCGGGCCGGTGTCCAGACCTGCTTCCATGCGCATCACGGTCACACCGCTCTCGGCGTCACCGGCTTCAACGGCGCGCTGGATCGGCGCCGCACCACGCCAGCGCGGCAGCAGCGAGGCGTGGCTGTTGATGCAGCCCAGGCGTGGGATATCCAGCACAGCTTGCGGCAGGATCAGGCCGTAGGCGACCACCACCATCAGGTCCGGCTTCAGTGCGGCGAGTTCGGCCTGGGCGTCGGCGTTGCGCAGGGTCTGCGGCTGGTACACCGGGATGTCATGGGCCACGGCCAGCGCCTTGACCGCGCTTGGCATGAGCTTCTGGCCACGCCCGGCCGGGCGGTCGGGCTGGGTGTAGACGGCCACGATCTCGTACGGGCTGTCGAGCAAAGCCTTGAGGTGTTCGGCGGCAAACTCTGGGGTGCCTGCGAAGACGATGCGCATGGAGTTCTCGCTTCTTGAAAAAGAAAAAGGCTTGCCGGAGCAAGCCTTCTGGAAGGTGGGGATCAGGCTTGCTGGCGGTGCTGCTTTTCCAGCTTCTTCTTGATCCGGTCACGTTTGAGCTGCGACAGGTAGTCGACGAACAGCTTGCCGTTGAGGTGATCGAACTCGTGCTGCACGCACACCGCCAGCAGGCCCTCGCATTCCAGCTCGTACGGCTTGCCGTCGCGGTCCTGAGCCTTGACCCGGACGCGCAGTGGGCGGTCGACGTTTTCGTAGAAGCCCGGCACCGACAGGCAGCCTTCCTGGTACTGGCCCATGTCGTGGGTCAGCTCTTCGACGCTGGGGTTGATGAAGACGCGCGGCTCGCTGCGATCTTCGCTCAGGTCCATCACCACGACTTGCTGGTGCACGTTGACCTGGGTGGCCGCCAGGCCGATGCCCGGGGCCTCGTACATGGTTTCGAACATGTCGTCGATCAGCTGGCGCAAGGCGTCGTCAAACACCGTTACCGGTTTGGCAATGGTACGCAGGCGCGGATCGGGAAATTCGAGAATGTTCAAAATGGCCATGGCGGTCAGGCAGTCACTGTGCGGTCGGTTGAAAACTGAGCACACATAATAAAGGGAAACGGTGGACAAGGCACCTGTGAAAGCTCGGCTAGGGTCTTTATGGGCTTGATAGCTGCCATTTAATGGACAGCTTTTCAAAGTATTACCCACAAAGTTATCCACAGGCTGTGCCACGCCGATGGCCCCCTGTCGATCGAGGAGGATCACCCATGAGCACACTCCGTTCTTCGCCTTGCTCGCCTGCCGAACTGGAGGCGCGGCTGCGTCTGCATCGCCTCCCCGACATCGGCCTGCGCCGCTTTCTTACCCTGATCGAAGCCTTTGGCAATGCCTCATCGGCACTCAGTGCGCCGGCCAGTGCCTGGCGTGCGCTGGGGTTGCCAGCCGCCAGTATCGATGCCCGTCGCAGCCCTGAAGTGCGCGACGGCGCATTGGCTGAAATGGCCTGGATAGAGCGCCCTGGCCAGCATTTGCTGATGTGGGACGGGCCTGGCTACCCCGCATTGCTGAGTGAAATCGACGACCCGCCACCCCTGCTGTTCGTCGCCGGTGACCCCGCTTTGCTGGAGCATCCGCAGCTGGCGATTGTGGGTAGCAGGCGTGCTTCACCACCGGCGCTGGATACTGCGGCTGCGTTTTCGCGCTGCCTGGCGCAAGCCGGGTTCACCATCACCAGCGGGCTGGCGCTGGGCGTTGACGGTGCCGCTCATCGGGCCGCGCTGAAAGCCGGAGGGCAGACCATTGGAGTGCTCGGCACGGGGTTGCAAAAACTTTATCCACAGCGCCACCGTGACCTTGCCCGGGCGATGCTCGACAGTGGCAGCGCGCTGGTCTCCGAGTACCCGCTGGATGCCGGGCCGCTGGCCGGTAACTTCCCCAGGCGCAACCGCATCATCAGCGGGCTGTCGCTCGGCGTGCTGGTGGTCGAGGCGAGCATCGCCAGCGGCTCATTGATCACCGCGCGCCTTGCCGCGGAGCAAGGGCGCGAGGTGTATGCCATTCCGGGTTCGATCCACCACCCCGGCGCCAAGGGCTGCCACCAACTGATTCGCGACGGTGCGCTGTTGGTGGAAAGCGTGGAACAGATCCTCGACAGCCTGCGCGGTTGGCAGAACCTGCCGGGCGCGCCTATGGGCAAAGCCGACCATCCCCTGCTCGCCTTGCTCCACGCCGCACCCCACACCAGCGAGGGCCTGGCGCACAGCAGCGGTCAGCCTTTGGCCCAGGTATTGGCCAGCCTCACCGAGCTGGAGCTCGAGGGCCGGGTCAGCAATGAAGCCGGGCGTTGGTTTGCCCGTTCCGGCTAAGTACACTGCGCACACGGCGTTTATGCGGAGAGACGGAAATGGTGAGCAGTTGGCGTGTGCAACAAGCCGCGCGTGAGGTGAAGGCGGGTGCGGTGATCGCCTATCCAACGGAAGCGGTCTGGGGCCTGGGCTGCGACCCGTGGAACGAGGACGCGGTGTATCGCCTGCTGGCGCTCAAGTCGCGGCCTGTGGATAAAGGCCTGATCCTGGTCGCCGACAGCATCCACCAGTTCGACTTCCTGTTCGAAGACTTCCCCCAGGACTGGATCGACCGCATGGCCGCCACCTGGCCGGGGCCGAACACTTGGCTGGTGCCGCACCAGGACCTGCTGCCCGAGTGGGTGACCGGGCAGCATGACAGCGTGGCATTGCGGGTCAGCGATCACCCACAGGTGCGTGAGCTGTGCGCGCTGGTGGGCCCGTTGATTTCCACGTCCTGCAACCCGGCCGGGCGCCCGGCGGCCAAGAGCCGGTTGCGGGTGGAACAGTATTTCCACAAGCAGTTGGACATGGTGCTGGGTGGGGCGTTGGGTGGGCGGAAGAATCCAAGCCTGATTCGGGACCTGGCGACCGGTGAGGTTGTGCGCCCGGGGTGAAGACTCAAGCCCTGTGAGTAACCTTTGTGGGAGCTGGCTTCAGCATTTTCTGATTTTGATCCCAAGGCTGCCCATCTCGAATGCAGAGAATTATCCTACGCTGCCTGTCGACTGCCATTACCTTCTCAGTGGGAACTCTTGCCTCTAGGCTCCAGACCGTCGCCGAATAACTTGGCGATCGGGTGTGGTAACCCGAGCAGGGAGAGATCTTGGCAGTCTATGGTGGCTGCATGCGGGAGGCCTCGTGCCTGCCGGGTTTTGAGATCTCTCCCGGTTTACCACCCCGTATGCAGCTGCCACCCATCCGTGTGGTAACGGATGCGTGCCGGTCTAGATGCGAGATCTCATGATGAAAAAGATCGTCCCCGATCCACCCCTCCCCAACACCTCCACCCACCCCTTCGGCCGCTGCGATGCTGGCCATCCGCCGCTTTTCACCGTAAACCCCAACATCGAAGCCCATGACGCCCTGGTGCACGTCGCGCTCTATCTGCGCTGCGCCTACGACACCGGCATCAAGGCACTCGACCACCTGCGCGATGAGGGGCGAGGCATGTACTGGTCGAGCCTACATTCGCTGGAAATGGCGGAGGGGTTGGTGGAGGCGATGCTCGATGGCCTCGAGTCGGCGCCAGCGGTCAAGAAATCCACCGGTTGAGATGACGCAATCGCGGGGCAAGCCCGCTCCCACTCCATGATCAGAGTCCGGCGTGGGAGCGGCGGTGCGCCGCTGCGACTTGCCCGCGATAGGGCCTTCAAGGCAGCAGAACAGTCGAGCCCACCGTCCGCCGCGCCGACAACTCACTCTGCGCCTTGGCCGCCTCACTCAACGGATACCGCTGCTGGATATCCACCACCAACTTGCCACTGGCGATCATCGCGAACAGGTCATCGGCCATGGCCTGGGTGTTCTCGGCGTTGTTGGCATAGCTCGCCAGCGTCGGCCGGGTTACATATAGCGAACCCTTCTGCGACAAGATTCCGAGGTTCACCCCGGTCACTGCACCAGAGGCATTGCCGAAACTCACCATCAACCCTCGCGGCCTCAGACAATCCAGCGAAGTCAGCCAGGTATCGGCCCCCACGCCGTCATACACCACCGCGCACTTCTGACCGTCTGTCAGTTCCAGCACACGCTTGGCCACATCTTCATGGCTGTAGTCGATGGTCGCCCAGGCCCCGAGTGCCTTGGCCCGCTCGGCTTTCTCGGGAGAGCTGACGGTACCAATCAGCTTCGCCCCCAGCGCCTTGGCCCACTGGCAAGCCAGCGATCCCACGCCACCGGCAGCGGCATGAAACAGCACGAAATCCCTCGGCTGCACGGCATAGGTCTGCTTGAGCAGGTACTGCGTGGTCAGCCCCTTGAGCATCACCGCCGCCGCCTGCTCGAAGCTGATCGCATCCGGCAGCTTGACCAGGTTAGCCTCCGGCAGTGTATGCACCTCGCTGTAGGCCCCCAGCGGCCCGCCGGCATAGGCCACGCGGTCGCCGACCTTGATCCGGCTGACGCCCTCGCCCACCGCCTCGACCACCCCTGCCGCTTCGGTACCCAGCCCGGAAGGCAGCGACGGCGGCGCATACAGCCCGCCACGGAAATAGGTGTCGATGAAGTTCAGGCCGATCGCATGGTTGCGCACGCGCACTTGCTGCGGGCCGGGCGGGGCCGGGTCGAACTCTACCAACTGCAACACTTCCGGGCCGCCATGCTGGCTGAACTGAATATGCTTGGCCATCACACACTCCTGTCTTTGGGTCGCTCGGTTTGCACGAAAAGTGCCTGCGCGACGATCATGCTGCGTTGAAAACAGGCTCGGAATGCTCATTTGCAACCAGCAAAGTCGAACGCGACTCCGACCGTTCCTCGCCTGTTTTCGCCTTGCCTGATCGCCGCTCGGCGACTTTTCGTACAAACCTTAAAGGCCTTCTATCGGACGCCTTTGCTTGATCGCCGTCAACTGCGGCGCGGGGTTTGCCGGTGGTATGCTACGCGGCGAATTTTCCCCGCTCCTTCCAGGTGACCCGATGACCAGCCGCACCGAGGCCGTGAAAGCCTACCTGCTCGACCTGCAAGACCGCATCTGCACTGCCCTCGAGAACGAAGACGGCGGCGCCCGCTTCGTCGAGGATGCCTGGGTGCGTGATGCCGGCGGCGGCGGTCGCACGCGGGTGATCGGCGACGGCAAGGTGATCGAGAAAGGCGGCGTGAACTTCTCCCACGTGTTTGGCAGCGGATTGCCGCCGTCGGCCAGTGCCCACCGTCCCGAGCTGGCGGGCCGTGGGTTCGAGGCGCTGGGCGTATCGTTGGTGATCCACCCGCACAACCCGCATGTGCCGACTTCCCACGCCAACGTGCGGTTCTTCATCGCCGAAAAAGAGGGTGAAGAGGCTGTATGGTGGTTCGGCGGCGGCTTCGACCTGACCCCCTACTACGGCAATGAAGAAGATTGCGTGCACTGGCACCGCGTGGCCGAGCAGGCCTGCGCGCCGTTCGGCGCCGACGTGTACCCGCGCTACAAGGCCTGGTGCGACCGCTACTTCCATCTCAAGCACCGTGGCGAGCCACGGGGCATCGGCGGCCTGTTCTTCGACGACCTGAACGAGTGGGACTTCGACACCTGCTTCGCCTTCATCCGCGCCATCGGTGACGCCTATGTCGAGGCCTACCTGCCGATCGTCCAGCGCCGCAAGGACACCCCGTACACCCCCGCCCAGCGCGAATTCCAGGAATACCGCCGTGGCCGCTACGTGGAGTTCAACCTGGTCTATGACCGTGGCACCCTGTTCGGCCTGCAGTCCGGTGGCCGCACCGAATCGATCCTGATGTCGCTGCCACCGCAAGTGCGCTGGGGCTACGATTGGAAAGCCGAACCAGGCAGCGAAGAAGCGCGCCTGACCGAGTACTTCCTGCAAGACCGCGACTGGCTTGCCCAGTAAGCCTGTGGAAACCTGAGGATCACCCATGGACCAGTACGTCGTTTTCGGTAACCCCATCGGCCACAGCAAATCACCGCTGATCCACCGTCTGTTCGCCGACCAGACCGGCGAGGACCTGGAGTACGCCACCCTGCTGGCGCCGCTGGACGAGTTCAGCGACTGCGCCCGTGGCTTCTTCAAGCAAGGCTGCGGCGCCAACGTCACCGTGCCGTTCAAGGAAGAGGCCTACCGCCTGTGCGACAGCCTCACCCCACGTGCCAAGCGTGCCGGCGCGGTGAACACCTTGAGCAAGCTGGCCGACGGTACGTTGCAAGGTGACAATACCGATGGCGCCGGGCTGGTACGCGACCTCACCATCAACGCCGGGGTCGAGCTGGCCGGCAAGCGCATCCTCATCCTCGGTGCCGGGGGGGCGGTGCGTGGCGTGCTGGAGCCGATCCTGGCGCACAAGCCGCAGTCGCTGGTGATCGCCAATCGCACGGTGGAGAAGGCCGAGCAGCTGGCCCGTGAGTTCGATGAGCTGGGGCCGGTTGTGGCCAGCGGTTTTGCCTGGTTGCAGGAGCCGGTTGACGTGATCATCAACGCCACCTCGGCGAGCCTGTCCGGCGAGCTGCCGCCGATTGCCGACAGCCTGGTCGAGGCGAGGCGTACCGTTTGCTACGACATGATGTACGGCAAGGAACCGACGCCGTTCTGCCAGTGGGCGAGCAAGCTGGGCGCGGCCAAGGTGCTGGATGGATTGGGGATGCTGGCGGAACAGGCGGCCGAGGCGTTCTTTATCTGGCGTGGGGTTCGGCCTGAGACCGGGCCGGTGCTGGATGAGCTGCGTCGGCAGTTGGCTCGCGGCTGAGGCTGCAATTTTGGGGCTGCGAAGCAGCCCCAGTCATTCCTCAAAGCGAATGGGGCACAGTTCAACCCCCTCCAGCTTCTGCAACTCCTCCACCACCTGCGGTCGTGCCCGTTGCAACGTCAGGCTCCCGCCACTGCGCATCAACCGCCGCGCCTCACGGTGCAACATATCCACACCTGAGTAATCGATGAAATTCACCTGCCTTGCATCGATCACCACGTGTGGTCCCTGGCAGCGCTGAAGGCGCACCTGAAGGTAATGCGCCGCGCCAAAGAAGATCGACCCACCCACCCGCAATACGTCCGCCTCCCCTTCCCGGCTTTGCTGCACCCGTGGCCTCGAGGTGCGCTTGAGGTAGAAGAACAATGAGGCCAGCACCCCGGCATAAATCGCCGTCTGCAACTCCAGCAGCAACGTCGCCGCCGCCGTCAGTGCCATCACCAGGAACTCCGAGCGGCTGACCCGGAACAGCGCGCGAATGCCGCGATGGTCCACCAGCCCCCAGCAGATCAGCAGGATGCTCCCCGCCATCGCCGGGATCGGCAGGTGGGCGATCAGCCCGGCACCGGTCACGGCGAACAGCGCCACCCACAAGGCCGAGAACACCCCAGCCAGTGGCGAGCGGGCGCCGGCATCGTAGCTCAGACCCGAGCGAGTGAAGGAACCTGCGGACAGGTAGCCGGAGAAAAAAGCGCCACCGATATTCGACAGGCCCTGTGCGCGGATTTCCTGGTCAGGGTCAATCAATTGCTCCGAACGTGCCGACAATGAGCGGGCTATCGACAGGCTAGTGACCAGCCCCAGCATGCCCACGGCCACGGCGCTGGGCAGCAGGCGCAGCATCAGTTCCACATCCAGCAGAGGCAGCGGGCTGAAGGGCGGGAGCTGTCCGGTGAACGCAGCCACTCTGGGCACATGGCCGAACACGCCGGGCATTAGCCAGGCCATCAGGCTGACCAGCAGCAGGCTTATCAACAGGCTTGGCCAGCGCGGGCGCCACAGTTTCAGGGCGATACCGATCACCAGCGTGGCCAGGCCCAGGGCCAGCGATGACAGATCAACTTCGCCCATGTGCCCAGCCAGGTCCTGCACAGTCTTCAACGCCGTGGCCTGGCTCGGCAGGTCCATCCCCAGGAGGTTCGGTAACTGCCCAAGGGCGATGACGATGGCGGCGCCGAGGGTGAAGCCCAGCACCACCGAGTGGGAAACGAAATTGACCAGCGCACCGAAGCGCAACAGCCCCAGCAGCAGCTGGAAGATGCCGCCAAGGAAGGTCAGCAGCAGTACCAGAGTTACATAGTCGGCGCTGCCGGCCACGGCCAGGGGGCTGATGCTGGCGTAGAGGACGATGGAGATGGCGGCCGTGGGCCCGCAGATCAGGTGCCAGGACGAGCCCCACAGACAGGCGATCAGCACGGGGACGATGGCGGCGTACAGGCCGTACTCGGCGGGCAGCCCGGCGATCAGGGCGTAGGCAATTGACTGCGGCAGGGCGAGGATGGCGCCGCTCAGGCCCACCAGCAGGTCCTGGCGCAGGCTGCGGCCCGATTGGCGGGGCAGCCAGGTGAGGAAGGGCAGCAGGTGGGTCAGGCGGGGCATGGGGTGTCCTTGAGGTGCATGATCGCTGTAGGAGCGGCTTCAGCCGCGATGCAGGCAACGCGGTGTCTGGTACCCACTGCGCGGGTAATCGCGGCTAAAGCCGCTCCTACAGGTGTTGTGTCGCTTGTTAAGTCATAGTTTGGCCTTTATAGCCTCTAGCGCGTCACCACCGGCTTTGGTGGTCACTCCAGCCAACCACCCTTCCAACAACTGCGGATGCGCTTTCACCCAAGCCTTGGCCGCCTCATCGAAGCTCACCTTCTTATCCACAACCTCGGCCATGATGCTGTTCTCCATCTCCAGCGAGAACTTCAAGTTCCCCAGCAGCTTCGCCGCATTCGGGCAGGCTTGTGGATAACCTTTGCGGGTCAGGGTGTAGACATCGCCCTTGCTGCCGAACCATTTCTCCCCGCCCGTGAGGTAATGCATCTTCAGCTTCACGTTCATCGGATGCGGAGTCCAGCCCAGGAAGGTGATGAACTGCTGCTTCTTCACTGCCCGGTCCACTTGAGCGAGCATCGCCTGCTCGCTGGACTCGACCAGTTTCCACTGGCCCAGGTCGAACTCATTCTTGTCGATGATCTCTTTCAACGACAAGTTGGCCGGTGCGCCTGAACCAATGCCGTAGAGCTTCTTGTCGAACTGCGCAGCGTGCTTGTGCAGGTCGGCGAAGTCTTTCACGCCCGCGTTCCATACGTAATCGGGCACCGCCAGGGTGAACTCGGTGCCTTCCAGGTTTTTCGCCAGTTGCTGCACATCGCCATTGGCGATGAACTTGTCATGGAAGCCCTGCTGCGCCGGCATCCAATTGCCGAGGAAAGCATCCACCCGGCCATCTTTCAGGCCGCCATAGATAATCGGCACGGCCAGGCTGTCGATCTTCACCTGGTACCCCAGGCTTTCCAGGAGCAGCCGGGCCACGGCGTTGGTGCTGGCGATATCGCTCCAGCCGGGGTCGGCCATCTTCACGGTGCTGCATTGCGCGTCGTTGTCGGCGGCGTGGGCCGTGCCCAGGCTCAGGGCCAGGGTGAGCACGGCGGTGGAGAACTTCTGCATGGCGGCCTCTCTTCTCAATCCAGGGGGGCGGGCTGTGGATAACGTGCCTTGCGCTCGAGGTCGTCGAGATCGATATGGTTGCGCATGTACTGTTGGCTGGCGTCCACCAACGGTTGGTGGTCCCAGCTTTTCAGCTTGCCGATGGCCAGTGCCTCGGCCACCAGGCGGCGGCGCCGTTGGCTGGCCAGCACCTGCTGGCGTAGGGCCGGGATATCCCAGCGCTGCCTGGCTTCATCGGCAAATGCCTGCAGCAGCGCCTGGTGGTCCGGGCTGCCGGTGAGGTTCTCCCGCTCGTGCGGGTCGCGGCTCAGGTCGTAGAGTAGCCATGGGTCGTCTTCGCTGTACACGAACTTGTAGGGGCCACGGCGGATCATCATCAGCGGGCCGACCGTGCCTTCGGCCATGTACTCGCCTATTACCTCGTCATGCCCGCCCTGCCCTTGCAGGTGGCCGAGCAGCGAGCGGCCGTCCAGGTGCAGGTGGTTATCCACAGCGCCGCCGGCCAGTTCGACCAGGGTCGGCAACAGGTCGCAGGTGGAAACGCTGGCGCTGACGCGAGCTGGCCCGAAGCGCTTGGGCGCGTGGATCAGCAACGGTACCCGCGCCGACATCTCGAACCAGTGCATCTTGTACCAGAGTCCGCGCTCGCCAAGCATGTCGCCGTGATCGCCCGAGAACACGATCAGGGTGTCGTCGGCCAGGCCGCACTCCTCAAGGGTCTGCAGGAGCTTGCCGATGTTGTCGTCGATGTAGCTGCAGGCACCGAAATAGGCGCGGCGGGCGTCGCGGATCTTGTCCACAGGTAGTGGCTTGTTCCACAGGTCGTAGACCTTGAGCAGCCGTTGCGAGTGCGGGTCCTGCTCGCCCTGAGCGATCTCGTCCTGCGGCAGGGGGATATCCACATCCTCGTACATGTCCCAGTAGTGCTTGGGAATGGTGTAGGGGTCGTGGGGGTGGGTCATGGAGACGGTCAGGCAGAACGGCCGGCCGTCGTCCTCGCGCACATGGTCATAGAGGTACTGGCGCGCCTTGAACACCACCTCTTCATCGAAATCCAGCTGGTTAGTGCGCACGCAGGGCCCGGCCTGCAACACCGAGGACATGTTGTGGTACCAGCTCGGGCGCACCTCCGGTTCATCCCAGTTCACCGCCCAGCCGTAGTCTGCCGGGTAGATATCGCTGGTCAGGCGTTCTTCGTAGCCGTGCAGTTGGTCCGGGCCGCAGAAGTGCATCTTGCCCGATAGCGCTGTGCGGTAGCCGAGGCGGCGCAGGTAGTGGGCGTAGGTGGGCGCGTCGGCGGGGAAATCGGCAGCGTTGTCGTAGGCGCCGATACGGCTGGGTAACTGACCGCTGACCAGGGTGAAGCGCGACGGCGCACACAGGGGGCTGTTGCAGTAGGCACTGTCGAACACCACGGCCTTTTCGGCGAGGCGAGCCAGGTGGGGCATCTTGATCGGCGATGGATTGTAGATGGGCAGCAAGGGCGCGGCCATCTGATCGGCCATGATGAACAGGATGTTGGGTCGCTTCATGGGAGCCTTCCATCGTCTAGAGTTATGGGTACCGCTTGCAATCCAGCATGCGGCTGCGGATAACAGTGGTAAAGCCCATGCCGGGCAATGACTGGGATTAGCCAAGCTTATGTTTGAGCACCTTGCCGACCTGCCCCTCGACACCTTGCGCGTGTTCGAGGCCGCCGCCCGCCTGCGCAGTTTCACCGCTGCCGCCGTGGAGCTGGGCACGACCCAGCCGGCGGTCAGCCAGCAGATGAAGCGCCTGGAGGCGCAGCTGGGCACGCGGTTGTTCGACCGGATCTACCGCGGTATCGAGCTGACCGAGGCGGGGTTGCTGTTGTTCGAGCAGGTGCACCAGGGCTTGCAGGCGATGGACGATGGCGTTGCCCAAGCCAGTGGGCGCGGCCAGCGCGAGGTGCTGCAGGTAGCTACCGACTTCGCCTTTGCGGCGTTCTGGCTGATGCCACGCCTGCAGCGTTTCCACGAGGCTTATCCACAGGTGGACGTGAGCCTGGTGACCGGCGAGCGCAGCCAGGCGATGCTGCGTCCGGACATCGATGTGGCGGTGCTGTTCGGTGATGGGCGATTCCATCAGGGCGAGAGCCGCTGGCTGTTCGATGAGGAAGTTTTTCCGGTGTGCAGCCCTCGGCTGATTCATGGCAAACCCTTGTCAGCCGTGGCTTTGCAGAGATTGCCATTGCTGCATTTGAAGGGCGAGCAGGCCAGTCGCTGGTTCGATTGGGCCGGAGTTTTCCGTGGTCTTGGTGTGGACAGCCCTCCTCCGTCCGGTCAACTGCGGTTCGACAACTACACCCTGCTGATTCAGGCCGCGATTGCCGGCCAGGGCGTGGCGATCGGCTGGGCGCACCTGGTGGATGGGCTGGTCGAGCAGGGGCTGCTGTGCCGGCCGCTGGAAGGCAGTTTGCGCTCGAAGCGGGGGTATTACGTGGTGCTGCCGCCACGCAAGCGGCGTGGGGCGTTGATCGAGCGGTTTGTGGATTGGCTGGAGCAGGAGCGCCTGTAATGAGATGGCGTAGACTTCAAGATGTTCGCATTACTGCAATCAGGAGCCACCGTGCAAAGGATCAAGGGCTATCACGCCCACGTGTACTACGACGCATCGACCATGGAACAGGCCCGTGAGCTATGCGAGGAGGCGACGCGGCTGTTCCCCGTGACCATGGGTCGCATGCACCAGAAGCCGGTCGGGCCGCACCCGGACTGGAGCTGCCAGCTGGCGTTCGGGCCGGAGGTGGTGGGGGTGGTACTGCCGTGGCTGGCGCTGTATCGCAAGGGGCTGGTGGTGTTCCTGCACCCGGAAACCGGGGATGAACTGGCGGATCACCGCGATCATGCGATCTGGATGGGGGCAATCAGGCCGTTGGACCTGTCGATTTTCGAAGGCTAGTTGCTTGGGCCGGCAAGCTCCCACGAGTCGTGTGGGAGCCGGCTTGCCGGCGATCGAGGGCGGAGCCCTCGCGCTTAGTTGCGTGCCGCGCGCACACCTTCGGCCAGCGCCGAGCACAG
This sequence comes from Pseudomonas sp. PONIH3, assembly GCF_002934345.1. Classification (NCBI taxonomy): domain Bacteria; kingdom Pseudomonadati; phylum Pseudomonadota; class Gammaproteobacteria; order Pseudomonadales; family Pseudomonadaceae; genus Pseudomonas; species Pseudomonas sp. PONIH3. The sequence continues at coordinate 3,689,394 of NZ_CP026386.1, read as the reverse complement.
GCTCAGCACATCAGTCACGGCCTGCTCGGCACCCTTGGCCTGGGCGATCTTGTCGACCAGCGCCGAGCCCACCACCACGCCATCGGCCAGGCGGGCGATAGCCGCAGCCTGCTCCGGCGTGCGAATACCGAAACCAACGCTGATCGGCAGGTCGGTATGCCGACGCAGGCGCGCAATGGCCTCGGTCACATGCTCGGTGGTCGCCGAGCCCGCACCGGTCACACCGGCCACCGAGACGTAGTAGACGAATCCGGAACTGCGCTCCAGCACGCGTGGCAGGCGCGCGTCGTCGGTGGTCGGGGTGGTCAGGCGGATGAAGTCGATGCCCGCGGCCTGGGCCGGCGTGGCCAGCTCGGCGTCATGCTCGGGCGGCAGGTCGACGATGATCAGGCCATCGACACCAGCTTCCTTGGCTTCGGCGACGAACTGCTCCACGCCGAAGCGATGGATCGGGTTGTAGTAACCCATCAGCACGATCGGAGTGGTTTGGTTATCCACGCGGAATTCACGCACCATCTGCAAGGTCTTGGCCAGGGTCTGGCCGGCTTCCAGGGCGCGCAGGGTGGCGAGCTGGATCGCCACGCCATCGGCCATCGGATCGGTGAACGGCATGCCCAGCTCGATCACGTCGGCACCGGCGGCCGGCAGGCCCTTGAGGATTTGCAGCGAGGCATCGTAGCCGGGGTCGCCAGCGGTAACGAAGGTGACCAGTGCCGAGCGGCCTTCGGCCTTGAGATCGGCGAAGCGTTGTTCGAGACGGCTCATGCCTGTTTCTCCTGGGCGGCCATGTGGTTCATCACGGTTTGCATGTCTTTGTCGCCACGACCGGACAGGCAGATCACCATCAAGTGGTCCTTGGGCAGGGTCGGGGCGCGCTTGATCGCCTCGGCCAGGGCGTGGGAGCTTTCCAGCGCCGGGATGATGCCTTCCAGGCGGCAGCTGGTGTGGAAGGCGTCGAGGGCTTCGTCGTCGGTGATGCTGACGTATTCCACGCGCTTCACTTCGTGCAGGTAAGCGTGCTCCGGGCCGATGCCGGGGTAGTCCAGGCCTGCGGAAATCGAGTGGGCGTCGGTGATCTGGCCGTCGTCGTCCTGCAGCAGGTAGGTGCGGTTGCCGTGCAGCACGCCTGGTACGCCGCCGTTCAGGCTGGCCGCGTGCTTGTCGGTGTGCACGCCGTGGCCGCCGGCCTCGACGCCGATGATCTTGACGCTAGGCTCTTCGAGGAACTCGTGGAACAGGCCCATGGCGTTGGAGCCGCCGCCGACGCAGGCGATCAGGCTGTCGGGCAGTCGCCCTTCCTTCTCGTGCAACTGGGCGCGGGTCTCTTTGCCGATGATCGACTGGAAGTCGCGGACCATCGCCGGGTACGGGTGGGGACCTGCCACGGTGCCGATCAGGTAGAAGGTGTCATCGACGTTGGTCACCCAGTCGCGCAGGGCTTCGTTCATGGCGTCCTTGAGAGTGCCGGTGCCAGCGGTGACCGGAACGATTTCGGCGCCCAGCAACTTCATGCGGAACACGTTGGCCTGCTGGCGCTCGATGTCGGTGGCGCCCATGTAGATCACGCAGGGCAGGCCGAAGCGCGCGGCGACGGTGGCGGTGGCCACGCCGTGCATGCCGGCGCCGGTCTCGGCGATCAGGCGTTTCTTGCCCATGCGCTTGGCCAGCAGCACCTGGCCGATGCAGTTGTTCACCTTGTGCGCGCCGGTGTGGTTGAGTTCTTCACGCTTGAAGAAGATCTTGGCGCCGCCGCAGTGCTCGGTCAGGCGCTCGGCGAAGTACAGCGGGTTGGGCCGGCCGATGTAGTCGCGCTGGAAGTAGGCCAGCTCTTCGAGGAACTTGGGGTCGGCCTTGGCGGCTTCGTATTCGCGGGCAAGGTCGAGTACCAGCGGCATCAAGGTTTCGGCCACGTAGCGGCCGCCGAACGAGCCGAACAGGCCGTTGGCGTCGGGGCCGGGGCGGTATTGGGTCTGGGTCATGGGGCGCTCCGTAGGCGAAGTAGAGATTCGATGAGCTTTACTCTAACCACGACGTGGTCGGCTGAAAACCGATAAGATTGCGCAAACCTGTCAGGAAAACTCACAAGTAAGATGGCTCAGGACCTTCCTCCCCTCAATGCGTTGCGGGCCTTCGAGGCGACAGCCCGGCTGAACAGCGTCAGCCAGGCAGCAGAAGCGCTTCATGTCACCCATGGCGCGGTCAGCCGGCAGATCAAGGTGCTTGAGGAGCATCTGGGGGTAGCCTTGTTCGTCAAGGATGGGCGTGGCGTCAAACTCACAGATGCCGGTGTGCGTCTGCGCGATGCCAGCTTCGAGGCCTTCGACCGGTTGCGCGGGGTCTGCGCCGAGCTTTCCCGCGATGCCGACGAAGCGCCGTTCGTGCTCGGTTGCTCCGGCAGCTTGTTGGCGCGTTGGTTCATCCCCCGCCTTGGACGCCTGAAAGCCGACCTGCCGGAGCTGCGCCTGCACCTGTCAGCGGGCGAAGGTGACCTTGATCCGCGACGCCCGGGGCTGGACGCACTGCTGGTCTACGCAGAGCCACCGTGGCCGGCGGACATGCAGGTACACGTGCTCGCCGAGGAGCGCATCGGCCCGGTGATGAGCCCGCGCTTTGACGCCTTTGATCGTTTGAAAGCCTCGCCAGCCGTGGCTTTGCAGCATGTTGCCGTGCTCCATACGACCTCGCGGCCGCAGGCTTGGCCTACCTGGGCGCGACAGCATGGGCTGGCGCCCGAGGCGCTGAGTTACGGGCAAGCCTTCGAGCATCTCTACTACTTGTTGGAAGCAGCGGTGGCCGGGCTGGGTGTGGCCATCGCCCCGCAACCGCTGGTGGCGGACGACCTGAAGGCCGGGCGGTTGGCCGCGCCATGGGGCTTTTCCCCCACCAATGCGGCACTGGCCTTGTGGGTACCCCGGCGCGGCGCGGACGGGCGCGCCGAGCAACTGGCGCAATGGCTGCGCCAGGAGCTGCAGCGACAGACGGGTTAGTTACGGCGGCACATCAGGTAGGCGGCCAGCAGACCCAGGGCGCCCACCGCGACACCTGCGGTGGTCCAAGGGTGTTCCTGGGCATAGTCGCGGGTGGCTACGCCGGTTTCGCGGGTGCGGGTCTTCACTTCCTCGTAGGCATCGCTGAGCAGGCTGCGTGAGTGCTTGAGGGCGCTTTCGGCGTTGCCGCGCAGCGTCTTCATGGTCTTCTGCGTTTCTTCCGACGCATCGTGCTTGAGGCCTTCCAGAGTCTTGAGGAGGCTTTCGATCTCGGCTTCCATGCTTTCCAGTGAGGTTTTGCGCAACGCATTGCGTGCCATGTCGACTCTCCTTGCTGAGGGGGGATGTACAGGTTGCGACTGCGCAGCTGGGTGAAAGTGCGATCGAACTTTCCCCTGCGGCGATCGCTCGCAGGTAAACCGGGCCTGTGCTGCTAGGCTCAAGCCACTACCACTCAAGGAGAGCGCTCATGTCGGATCATCACACCTACAAGAAGATCGAGCTGGTCGGGTCTTCGCCCACCAGCATCGAAGAAGCGATCAACAATGCCCTGGCCGAGGCCGGCAAGAGCATCAAGCACCTGGAATGGTTCGAAGTGATCGATACCCGCGGGCATATCCGTGACAACAAAGCCGCGCATTTCCAGGTGACGCTGAAGGTTGGGTTCCGCATCGCCAACAGCTGAAACCAAGCTGGGCTAGGCTCGCCCGGCGTGTTGGGGTATCAAGGTTGCAGGGCGCGTGCTTCGCGCCCTTTTTGTCTTTGATCTGTACAAGGAAAGCGATCGATGAAGAAATTGATTCTGGCCGTGGGGCTGATGGTGTTGGCTGGCGGTGCGATGGCGGCGGGCAAGCCGTGCGAGGAACTCAAGGCTGAGATTGCGGCGAAGCTCGATGCCAAAGGGGTGAAGGGGTACTCGCTGGAGATCGTCAACAAGGGCGAGCCGGCCGGCAAGGTAATCGGCAGCTGCGAGGGCGGGACCAAGGAAATCGTCTACCGCCGCGGCTGATCGAATCCTTATCGCGCGGCAAGTCGCAGCGGCTTGCCCCGCGATTGAGTTCACTCGGCCTTGAGTGCCTGCGCCATCAGCTCATAGGACTTGATCCGGTCCGCGTGCTCATACAGGTCACTGGTAAAGATCAGCTCGTCCGCCCCCGTCTGCTCCAGCAACACCTCGACCTTCGCCCGCACCTTCTGCGGGCTGCCGATCATCGCCAGGCCCAGGAAGCTGCTCACCGCATCACGTTCATGGGGCAGCCAAAGGCCATTCATGCTCTCGACGGGCGGACGCTGCATCAGGCTCTGGCCACGGATCAGCGCGAGGATGCGCTGGTACACCGAGGTGGCCAGGTATTCGGCCTTTTCGTCGGTTTCAGCCACCACCGTCGGAATGCCCAGCATCACGTAAGGCTTGTCCAGCGTCGTCGACGGTTTGAAATGGTCGCGATAGATGCGGATCGCCTCGTGCATGTAGCGCGGCGCGAAATGCGAAGCGAAGGCGTAGGGCATGCCGCGCATGCCGGCGAGCTGGGCGCTGAACAGGCTGGAGCCGAGCAGCCACATGGGTACCTCGGTGTCGTGGCCGGGTACGGCGATGACCTTCTGGTCGTCGGTGCGCGGGCCCAGGTAGCGTGACAGTTCCTCGACATCGTCCGGAAAGTCGTCGGCGCTGCCGGAGCGCTCGCGGCGCAAGGCGCGGGCGGTCATCTGGTCGGAGCCCGGGGCGCGGCCCAGGCCCAGGTCGATGCGGCCTGGGTACAGGCTGGCGAGGGTGCCGAATTGTTCGGCGATCACCAGCGGTGCGTGGTTGGGCAGCATCACCCCGCCAGAACCGATGCGGATGGTCGAGGTACCCCCGGCGAGGTAACCGATCAGCACGGCGGTGGCCGAGCTGGCGATACCGTCCATGTTGTGATGCTCGGCGACCCAGAAGCGGTTGTAGCCGAAACCCTCGACGTGTTGCGCCAGGTCCAGCGAATTGCGCAGCGATTGCGCCGGGCTGCCGTCGGCGCGTACGGGCACCAGGTCGAGGGTGGAAATCTTCAGGTCTCGCAGGTGCGTCATTGGAGCCTCCGCTACAGGTGGTTGGCCATGGGCCTTCTGGACTCTGTATGGGCATATTCGCTGGATTCAATGCCTTCTTGCAGATTGATCTGAACTTGGCGTGGGCCTGGTCCTCAGAACCTTAGACACCCCAACCCTGTGACAGGAGGCAGCATGAAGAAGACAGCATCGGCGGTCTGGCAAGGTGGCCTGAAGGATGGCAAGGGCCAGATCTCCACTGAAAGCGGCGCGCTCAAGCAAGCGCCCTACGGCTTCAACACCCGTTTCGAAGGCACGCCTGGGACCAACCCGGAAGAGCTGATCGGCGCTGCCCATGCCGGCTGCTTCTCCATGGCGTTGTCGATGATGTTGGGCGAGGCGGGATTCACGCCTGAACGGATCGACACTCACGCCGAGGTGAGCCTGGACAAGCAGGCTGATGGCTTTGCCATCACCGCCGTTCACCTGACCCTCAAGGCCACCGTGCCTGGGGCCAGCGATGCGCAGTTCCAGGAAATCGCCAACAAGGCCAAGGCCGGCTGCCCGGTATCCAAGGTGCTGAACGCAACTATCAGCCTGGATGCCACGCTGCTTTCCTAGGCGGCGCAACGGCGGCGGTTTCCTGTAGTCTAACCAGCGTTGGCAGCTCGTCTGCCCTGCCTCAGGAGCCGTTCCATGATCCGCGTAGCATTTGGTGTGCTGGCTTTCCTTCTGGCCACCGCCGCCCTGGCCGCGCCCAAGCCGTGCGAGGAACTGAAGGCCGAGATCGAAGCGAAGATCCAGGCGAACAAGGTTTCCTCCTACACGCTGGAGGTCGTGCCCAATGGCGAGGTCAGTGACCCCAACATGATCGTTGGCAGCTGCGATGGCGGCACGAAGAAGATCATCTACCAGAAGAATGATCGGTAAGGCTCGACAGTCGGGGCTGCACAGCAGCCCCACCATCGATCAAGGAATGCAGGTGACGTTGCTCGGCTCGTTCACCACCACCTTGCGGCTGGCGTCGTACAGCAACACCTGCGGCTGCATCGCCGGAGCCCGGGCCTCCAGGCGGTAACGCTCGCCCGCCTTGAAATCATTGTAGCGCACGGTCAGGTAGCAGGTCCGCTCGGTCGGGTCGGTACTGAAGCCACCGGCGTAGATCTCGTAGTCGAAGCGCACCACCAGCTCATGCCGGCCCGGCGTCACCTGGAAATAGCGGCCGTCGTCGAGGCGCTTGCCGTCCAGGCGGTCGGCCATGAGGGTGCGACCGGGGGTGATGGTGTACATGTCGATCCAGGCCTTGCCGGGGTCGGCGGGGGGCAAGGGGCTGGCGCAAGCCCCCAAAGCACTGAGGGCCATCAGCATCATGGGCTGGCGCATGGTGAAACTCCCGCTCGCGGTTCACAGGCTACAAGCATAGCGCCGTTCGCGGTGTTCAGGTGCGCTGGCAGCCTGCCGGTTCGCCCTGGCCGATCAGCTTCTGGCGCTGGTCGTAGAGTTTGATCCACGGCCGGAAGCCGATGCTGCCGGCTTGCATCTGGTAGCGCTGGCCGGCGGTGAAGTCCTTGAAGGTGAGGTTGAGCTGGCAGTCGCGCCACAGCGGCTCCTCTACCGGGCCGATGTTGCTGGGCGTCACGGCGAACTGGTAGCGCACGGTCAGTTCATGGTTGCCGGGCTGTACCTCGAAATAGCGGCTGTCAGCCCAGTCCCGTTCATCCACTTGCAGGGCGTGCAGCGAATCGTTGTCACCCGGTGCCAGGTCTACCCAGGCTTGATTCGGGTCCGGGTCGGGCAAGGTGGAACACCCGGACAACAGCACGAGCGTGCCGACCGCAAACAGTGTACGCATGGCAAAGCTTCCCCTTGGCGAGATAGTCTTGGTCGCATTCGGCCGACGAGCGAGATAGACAGCCTCGATGTTTGGACTTTTTCTTTTCATGCGCTGCAGCCGTCGGGCTCTCGACCGCGTTTTCACCCGGTTTGTTCCCGTGACGCTGGCTGTCCTGCTGAGCGGTTGCTCCAGCGTGGGCTATTACGGTCAGCTGGCCGAGGGGCAATGGCAGCTGTTGCGGGCACGCCAGCCGCTGGATCGGGTGATTGCAGACCCTGCCACCAACCCGGCCTTGCGGCAGCGCCTGCTGTTCGCCGAAAAAGCCCGGGCCTTCGCCAGCGCGCAACTGAAGTTGCCGGACAACGGCAGTTATCGGGTGTATGCCGATCTCGGCCGGCCATACGTGGTGTGGAACGTGTTCGCCACCCCGGAGCTGTCATTGCAGCCGGTGACCCATTGTTTCCCCATCGCCGGTTGCGTGGCCTATCGCGGTTACTACCGCCAGGGTGCCGCCCGCGGAGCGGCGGCGCTGATGCGCCAGGACGGGCTGGATGTCTATGTCGGGGGCGTGGAGGCCTACTCCACCCTGGGCTGGTTCGACGACCCGATTCTTTCGACCATGACCGGCTGGGGCGAGGAGCGCCTGGCCACGGTGATTTTCCACGAGTTGGCGCATCAACGCTTCTACGTACAGGACGATACCGAGTTCAACGAATCGTTCGCGTCGTTTGTCGAGCAGGAGGGCACCCGGCAATGGCGCGCGGCGCGCGGGTTGGCGGCGGTCGAGGAGCATGGCGCCGGGCAACGCGACGCCTTCATACGCCTGGTGCTCGCCAGCCGCGAGCGTCTGCAGGCGATCTATGCCGGGCCGCTGGATGCAGCGGGCAAGCGGGCGGCCAAGCAGGCGGAGTTCGAACGGTTGCGGTGCGAATACCGAGAGGTGCGGGATCGGGATTGGGCTGGGGATCGGCGTTTCGATGCCTGGATGTACGGGCCGATGACCAATGCGAAGTTGTTGCCATTTGGCCTGTATGATCAGTGGGTGCCGGCTTTTTCGCAGTTGTTCAAAGAGGTTGGTGGGGATTGGCTGCGGTTTTATGAGCGGGTGGAAGCGCTTGGAAAATTGCCGATCGAGCAGCGCAAATTGGCGTTGGCAGCGCTGGCCTCATCACGGGGCAAGCCCGCTGCCACGACAGCGCGTGGGTGCGGGCCTGATCCGCGATAAAGCGGGATCAGCGCACGAATGCCTGGTGCAACTCGGCCAGCGTCTCGAAGTGGAACGCCGGCACCTCGGCCTCGAGTTCTTCCCGGCTGCCGAACCCATAGCCCACCGCGACGGCCTGCAAACCGTTGCTGCGCGCACCGATCAGGTCATGCTTGCGATCCCCGATCATCAAGGTCTGCGTCGGATCCAGCCCCTCCTCGTCCAGCAGGTGGCGAATCAGTTCCACCTTGTTGGTACGCGTGCCATCGAGCTCACTGCCGTAGATCACCTTGAAGTGATGGTCGAAGGCGAAATGCCGGGCGATTTCACGGGCGAACTCCCAAGGTTTGGAGGTGGCGATGTACAGGGTGCGGCCCTGGCCATTGAGCGCTTGCAGCAACTCGGGCACGCCGTCGAACACCAGGTTTTCGTACAGCCCGGTTACCTTGAAGCGCTCGCGGTAGAAGTTCACCGCGTCCCAGGCCTTGGCCTCGTCGAAGGCATAGAACTGCATGAACGCCTGCAGCAAGGGCGGGCCGATGAAGTGCTCAAGGCGGGTAAGGTCTGGCTCGTCGATGCCCAGCTTGGCCAGGGCGTACTGGATCGAGCGGGTGATGCCCAGGCGCGGGTCTGTCAGGGTGCCGTCGAGGTCGAAGAGGATGTTCTGCTGGTGCATGGTGTTCTCTGCAGTCGGATTCATTCCGGGAGGTCGTAGGCTTCGGCCAGGTGCTGGTCCTTGAGCTTGACGTAGTTGCCGGCGCTGTAGGGGAAGAACGCGTGTTCCTGCTCGCTCAGCAGGCGCACCTGCTTCACCGGGCTGCCCATGTACAGGTAGCCGCTGACCAGGCGTTTGCCGGGTGGCACCAGGCTGCCGGCGCCGATGATCACTTCGTCCTCGACGATGGCGCCGTCCATGATGGTGCTGCCCATGCCGACCAGGATGCGATTGCCCAGGGTACAGCCATGCAGCATGACTTTGTGACCGATGGTCACCTCGTCGCCTATGATCAGTGGGTAGCCATCGGGGTTGAACGGCCCGGCGTGTGTGATGTGCAGCACGCTGCCGTCCTGCACGCTGGTACGCGCGCCGATACGGATCCGGTGCATGTCGCCGCGTACTACGGTCAACGGCCAGATCGAGCTGTCCTCGCCGATCTCGACGTCGCCGATGACCACCGCCGAACGGTCGACGAAGGCCCGTGGTCCCACTTTCGGCGTGTGTTCCCGAAACGTGCGGATGGCCATGATAGTGTTCCTCTGCAATGCCGATAGGCAGGCTGCCTGCTGCGGTCGGCGTCGATTGTAATTAAGATGGTCCCGTGTTTCTCCTGCCAAGGTACCCGAACCGTGAGTGCGAACAACCCGCTGCTGCAGTCCCATGATCTGCCGCCCTTCTCGGCGATCCGCGCCGAGCATGTGCTGCCGGCGATCGAGCAGATCCTCGCCGACAACCGCAAGGCCATCGCCGAGATCCTTGAGAAGCAGGGCAAGAACCCGACCTGGGCCGGCCTGGTGCTGGCAATGGACGAACTCAACGACCGCCTGGGCGCCGCCTGGAGCCCGGTCAGCCACCTCAACGCGGTGTGCAACAGCCAGGAACTGCGCGAGGCCTACGAGTCGTGCCTGCCGGCCCTGAGCGCCTATTCCACCGAACTGGGCCAGAACCGTGCCCTGTTCGAAGCTTATGAAGCCCTGGCCGCGAGCCCTGAAGCCGCCAGCTTCGACGTGGCGCAGAAAACCATCATCGACCACGCCCTGCGCGATTTCCGCCTGTCGGGCATCGACTTGCCGGCCGACAAGCAGCAGCGCTACGCCGAGGTGCAGAGCAAGCTCAGCGAACTGGGCAGCCGCTTCTCCAACCAACTGCTCGACGCCACCCAGGCCTGGACCAAGCACGTCACCGACGAAGCCGCGCTGGCCGGCCTGACCGACTCGGCCAAGGCGCAGATGGCCGCCGCAGCGCAGGCCAAGGGCCTGGACGGCTGGCTGATCACCCTGGAGTTCCCCAGCTACTACGCAGTGATGACCTACGCCAGCGACCGCGCACTGCGCGAAGAGGTGTATGCCGCCTACTGCACCCGTGCCTCCGACCAGGGCCCGAACGCCGGCCAGTTCGACAACGGCCCGGTGATGGAAGAGATCCTCGACCTGCGCCAGGAGCTGGCCGGGCTGCTGGGTTACAAGAACTTCGCCGAGCTGAGCCTGGCCACCAAGATGGCCGAGTCCAGCGACCAGGTGCTGAGTTTCCTGCGCGACCTGGCCAAGCGTTCCAAGCCATTCGCCGCCCAGGACCTGGAGCAGCTCAAGGCCTATGCCGCCGAGCAGGGCACCGCCGAGCTGGCCAGCTGGGACGCCGGGTACTTCGGCGAGAAGCTGCGCGAGCAGCGCTACAGCGTGTCCCAGGAAGCGTTGCGCGCCTACTTCCCGATCGACAAGGTGCTGTCCGGCCTGTTCGTCATCGTGCAACGCCTGTACGGCATCGAGATCAACGAGCTCAAGGGCTTCGACAGCTGGCACCCGGACGTGCGCCTGTTCGAGATCATGGAAAACGGCCAGCACGTCGGCCGTTTCTTCTTCGACCTCTATGCCCGCGCCAACAAGCGTGGCGGTGCCTGGATGGATGGCGCCCGCGACCATCGCCGCACCGCCAATGGCAGCCTGCAGAGCCCGGTGGCCAACCTGGTGTGCAACTTCACCCCGGCCACGCCCGGCAAGCCCGCGCTGCTCACCCACGACGAAGTCACCACCCTGTTCCACGAGTTCGGTCACGGCCTGCACCACCTGCTGACCCGTATCGAGCATGCCGGCGTGTCCGGCATCAACGGCGTGGCCTGGGATGCGGTGGAGCTGCCGAGCCAGTTCATGGAGAACTGGTGCTGGGAGCCCGAGGGCCTGGCGCTGATCTCCGGCCACTACGAGACCGGTGAGGCATTGCCCCAGGACCTGCTGGACAAGATGCTCGCGGCGAAGAACTTCCAGTCCGGCATGATGATGGTGCGCCAGCTGGAGTTCTCGCTGTTCGACTTCGAGCTGCACGCCACCCATGGCGACGGCCGCAGCGTGCTGCAGGTGCTCGAGGGCGTGCGTGACGAGGTCTCGGTGATGCGTCCGCCGGCCTACAACCGCTTCCCCAACAGCTTCGCGCACATCTTCGCCGGCGGTTATGCGGCGGGTTACTACAGCTACAAGTGGGCCGAAGTGCTGTCGGCCGACGCCTTCTCGCGCTTTGAGGAAGAAGGTGTGCTCAACGCCGAGACCGGTCGCGCCTTCCGCGAAGCCATCCTGGCCCGTGGCGGTTCCCGAGAGCCGATGGTGCTGTTCGTCGACTTCCGTGGCCGCGAGCCTTCCATCGATGCATTGTTGCGCCACAGCGGCCTCACCGAGGACGCTGTAGCATGAGTGAGGTAGCCTTGAGCAAGAGCAAGCGACGCTTCATCGCCGGGGCGGTATGCCCGGCATGCAGCGAGATGGACAAGCTGATGATGTGGAACGAGGACGGCGTGCCGCACCGTGAGTGCGTGGCCTGCGGGTTCACTGACACCCTGAACGAACAAGGCCTGTCGGTACCCAGCGAGCTCGGCACCCGGGTCAATCACCTGGCGCCGAAAGCGCCGCCGGCCAAGGTGCAGACCGTGCAGTTCTTCCCCAATCCGAAGCTGAAGAAGCCTTCGGAATAACGACCTTTCGGGCGCCCTCGGGACGCTCTTTGGGGGCAGGGTAGATATTGCTGCCTGTCCCGCTTGGGTGGGTCACTAAGGTGTAGGTCCTTTGACCCGCACCGAGATGCACGATGACCCATCCATTTGTTTTTCTTCCTGGCGGGCTGCTTGATTACGCGTCGTTGCGGCCCGAGCAGCTCGAACCGGCTGTTCGTCAGATTCATGATGCCAACCTGGTAGCGCTTGAGCGGATCGTTGCCGATCAGGCGCATTTTCCTGGATGGAATGACCTGGTCCTGGCAATCGAGCGGCTCGACCAGCGGCTGGAGGACACTTTTCACTCACTGGTCCCCCTCGCTTACGAGGGCGAGGATTGGGCCGATGCCGTGGGTGCCTGCCATGGTTTGCTCGGCGGCTGGAAGCGGTCTAAGCATGAATATCCGGGGCTGTTGCAGGCCTATCAACGCATCGACGAGGCGACACTCGACACTGAGCAACGTGTGGTGCTGTCGAGGATTCTCAGGGACTTTCGCCTGGGTGGCTTTCAACTGGGTGGCGCTGAACGAGCCCAATTGCGCGCGACCGAAGCCGCCATAAGCGGGCTCGAACGGCAGTTCATGGACAATCTCAGCGGCGCCCGAAGTGCCGGTGCACGTTTGTTGTCCGATGAATCGCAATTGAGTGGCCTTGACGGACCCCAACGGCAGCGCCTGCGTGACAAAGCCCAGGAAGAGGAGCTGGATGGCTGGCTGATCGACCTGGGGGAAACGACCGTCGAGGCGATTCTCGAATCGGCTGATGATCGCTCGCTGCGTGCCTGGGTCTACCGTGCTTCCCGGTCACTGGCGACGGACCCTGACCACGACAATGCCCAGGTAATGCAAGCGCTGTTGCGTTTGCGACACGAGCGGGCCCAGCTGCTGGGCTTGTCCAACGCTGCCGAGTTCGGGCTCGAGCTGAAAGCTGCTCGTACCACAAGCGAGGTCGAAGCATTCATCAAGGGTCTGATCGAAGAGAACCGTCCCAGGCTGCAGGCCGACCTCGAGGAACTGCAGGAGCGGGCTGACCAATTGGGTATGGGGGCGCTTGAGCCTTCGGATATCGCTTATCTGACCAGGCAACTCAGGGACGATGCTGTCGCCGGGCTGCAACTGCGTGATCGCTTCCCACTCGATACAGCCCTGACCGCTTTGCGCGAGCTGCACGAACGATTGTTCGATATCCGCATGGTGCCGCGTGCCGTCGCGGTCTGGCACGCAGATGTGCAAGTGCTGGAGGTACGCGAACAGGGTAGCGTCCTGGGGTACATCTACCTCGACCTTCACGCGCGTCCTGGCAAAGTGTCCTGGCCGTACTGCTACCCCATGCGTCAGCGCCATGTCGATGCCGACGGTGCGATGACATTGCCAACCACACTGCTGTCGTGCTCCTTCGCACACGGCCCCGATGGGTTTACGTCGCACCTTGGCCACAGCGATTTGTGCAAGCTCCACCATGAGTTCGGCCATGCGCTGCACCAGATTCTCGTGACCCATCGTCACCGTCGCCTCAATCGCACCTTGCCGGCGATGCTCGGCCCGGACAGCTGTGAGTTCGTTGGCATCCTGTTCGAGCAATGGTGCTGGTCCGCACCGGCTCTGCAAGGCGTCACTGCCCTCATGGCGGATACTGCCCCGGTTCCCCTGGAAGCCTTGCGGCGCTGGCTGGCGAGCCGACGGCGGCTGCGAGGCGTGGCCGAGGCCGAGAAGCTGCGTCGTGCCTGGTTCGATTTCATCGCGCATCGCGATAGGGATGCACGTCTCGACCTGCAAGACCTGGCGCGCCAGGCCAGCCATCTGGTCGGGCTCCCTGCGGCGTTCGCGCAGGAGCGTTTCGTCGAGTCTTTCGATTATCTGGTGACAGGTTATGAGGCCGGGTACTACAGCTACAAATGGGCCCAGGCGCATGCCATCGATGCGTTCACCCGCTTCGAGGAACAAGGTGTCGATCAGCGGGAGGTCGCGCGGATAATGCGGCGGGAACTCATGACCAAGATTGCTTTGCGCGGGCTTTCCGCTTCATTCAACGCGTTCGTCGGCCGGGGGCTTTCCCTGGCGGCCTACCGTGACTGGCATCAGCCTGCCTGACGGTACTGGCTATCGATGACGACTCATTATACTGTACAAAAATACAGTAAATGGATTGTCGTCATGTCTACTTCTCCCATCCGCGGCCGCGGCACCGCCAGCAACCCGCACAACCGTTTCGCCCCGAGTCGTGCGGTGGCCGAGGATGACGGGTGGTACCAGGAGGTGCCGATAACCCAGGGCACCGAGGTACGGATCGAGGTGGCGAAGACCATCATCGCCCGCAATACCTCCCCTGACCTGCCCTTCGACCGCTCCATAAATCCGTATCGCGGTTGCGAGCATGGCTGCATCTACTGTTACGCCCGTCCCAGCCACGCCTACTGGGACCTCTCCCCCGGCCTGGACTTCGAAACCAAGCTGATCGCCAAGACCAACGCCGCCGAGGTGCTCGAGCAGCAGTTGAGCAAGCCTGGCTACGTCTGTGCGCCGATCAACCTGGGGTCCAACACTGACCCTTATCAGCCCATCGAGCGCGAACAACAGCTGACCCGGCGTCTGCTCGAAGTTCTGCTGCGCTACCGCCACCCAGTGACCATTGTCACCAAGGGCTCGCTGGTGCTGCGCGACCTGGACCTGTTGAGCGAGCTGGCCAGCCAGCGCCTGGCGCGGGTGATGATCAGCCTCACCACCCTGGACGATGAGCTCAAGCGCACCCTCGAACCACGTGCGGCCGCTCCAAAGGCGCGCCTGCGCGCTATTCGCGTGCTGCGTGAGGCCGGTGTGCCGGTGGGCGTGCTGTGCTCGCCGATGATCCCGATGATCAATGACAGCGAACTGGAGCGCCTGCTGCAGGCGGCGAAGGAGGCCGGCGCGCAGAGCGCGGCGTACATGATGCTGCGCTTGCCGCTGGAGGTGGCGCCGTTGTTCGAGCAGTGGCTGCACGATCACTACCCGCAGCGGGCCGCGCATGTGCTGAGCCTGATTCGTCAGAGCCGGGGCGGTGAACTGTACGACAGCCGCTTCGGTGCGCGGATGCGCGGTGAAGGGGTATTCGCGGACTTGCTGGCGCAGCGCTTTCGCAAGGCGGCCAGGCGGCTGGGGTTCGAAGGGCGTGAGGAGTTGGCGCTGGACTGCAGCGCATTCTGTCCTCCCGGTGCTCAGATGGCGCTGTTCTAGCCAGCGGCTCGTTCAATCGGGAAGTCGAGCTCTATAAGTACAACTAAAGCAACCCAACAATTTCACTCATGCAGCTTGGCATCTGATGCTTTTTTGCTATTATCCAGTTCTCCCCTCTCCTATCCAGAACGCCCGTTCTAGAGCCTGCGCAATTAAGTTTCAGTTAAGTTTCCTACGCTAGCGTGAGTCATGAGTCAGCGGTGACTGTGATTATTTACCCGTGCGCGTCATCTAAATCCCCGCGTCACCCTGATCTTTCCCCGGTAACATGGAATTCACTTTCAAACCGTCCAGAGGATGAATCATGCCCGTCAAGGACCCATCCAAGGTTGTCCCGGCCGCACCCGCCGAAAGCGCCGATGCCGCCCTCAAGCATATCGTCGACGGCTTCCTGCGGTTCCACACCGAAGTCTTCCCCGAGCAGCAAGAGCTGTTCAAGAAACTGGCCACCGCGCAGAAGCCGCGGGCGATGTTCATCACCTGCGCCGATTCGCGTATCGTTCCTGAGCTGATCACCCAAAGTTCGCCGGGCGACCTGTTCGTCACCCGTAACGTCGGCAACGTCGTACCGCCGTACGGGCAGATGAACGGCGGTGTGTCGAGCGCCATCGAGTACGCGGTGCTGGCCTTGGGCGTGCACCACATCATCGTCTGCGGTCACTCCGACTGCGGTGCCATGCGCGCGGTGCTCAACCCGCAATCGCTGGCCAAGATGCCGACCGTTTCCGCCTGGCTGCGCCATGCCGAAGTGGCTCGGACCGTGATCGAAGACAACTGCTCCTGCGGCAGCGAGCACGAAAGCATGCAGCTGCTGACCAAGGAAAACGTCATCGCCCAGCTGCACCACCTGCGCACCCATCCTTCGGTCGCCTCGCGCCTCGCGGCCGGCCAGTTGCACATCCATGGCTGGATCTACGACATCGAAACCAGCCAGATCGAAGCCTACGATGCCGCCAGCGACCGCTTCCTGCCGCTGACCGCAGGCGAGTCGATCCCTTCTGCCACACCGAGAGGCCGCTACTAAGCGACCCCAACACGCTGAACAAGCCTTGATTGCCGGCTGCACCCGATGGGTGCGGCGCGGCCTTCGCCTGCCTTGAATCTTCCTGAATGCCGTGCCGGCAGTCCCGCTGGCGGCCCACGCCTGCGCGTCGTTCAGGCTTCCCCGTGCTAGCGGTCAGCGGAATGGCCGTGAATCTAGAAAGGAGCTACATGGTGAACATGACACAGATAAAGGCGGCCATGCCGCGTGAGTTGCTGGCTTCGGTGGTGGTCTTCCTGGTAGCCCTGCCCTTGTGCATGGGTATCGCCATCGCCTCGGGCATGCCGCCCGCAAAAGGGCTGATCACCGGGATCATCGGTGGCATCGTCGTGGGCTTCCTCGCCGGTTCTCCGTTGCAGGTGAGCGGCCCGGCGGCGGGCCTGGCGGTGCTGGTGTTCGAGCTGGTGCGCCAGCATGGCGTGGCCATGCTCGGGCCGATCCTGCTGTTGGCCGGCCTGCTGCAACTGCTGGCCGGGCGCTTGCGCCTGGGCTGCTGGTTCCGGGTCACCGCACCAGCGGTGGTATACGGCATGCTTGCCGGGATCGGCGTGCTGATCGTGCTGTCCCAAGTGCACGTGATGTTCGACACGGCGCCCCAGCCATCGGGCGTGGACAACCTGCTGGGCTTCCCGGCGACGCTGGCCTCGGCCCTGCCGCTGGAAAGCGCAGGCGCCGGTTGGCAGGCCGGCGCGTTGGGCCTGGGCACCATCGCCATCATGTGGGGCTGGGAGCGCTGGCGCCCGCAACGCCTGCGCTTCATTCCCGGTGCCTTGCTCGGTGTGGCGGCAATGACCGCTGTCAGCTTGTGGCTGGCTCTGCCGGTCAACCGCGTGCAGGTACCTGCGGACCTGTCCGAGGCCATTGACTGGCTGCGCCCCGACGACCTGCTCAAGCTGGCCGACCCGACCCTATTGGTGGCGGCCTTCGCCCTGGCCTTCATCGCCAGCGCCGAGACCTTGTTGTCCGCGGCGGCAGTCGATCGCATGCACAGTGGCCAGCGCTCGGATTTCGACCGAGAGCTGTCGGCGCAGGGTATCGGCAACATGCTCTGCGGCGTGCTCGGCGCATTGCCGATGACCGGTGTGATCGTACGCAGTTCGGCCAATGTCCAGGCCGGTGCGCAGACTCGCGCCTCGGCGATCCTGCATGGCCTGTGGTTGTTGGCGTTCGTCGTGGCGCTGAGCAGTGTGCTGCAACAGATCCCGGTGGCCAGCCTGGCCGGGGTGTTGGTCTACACCGGCGTGAAACTGGTGGACTTCAAGGCGTTCCGCGGCCTGGGCCGCTACGGGCGGATGCCGATGTTCACCTATGCGGCGACGGCCCTGGCAATCATCTTTACCGACTTGCTGACCGGCGTGCTGCTGGGCTTTGCCCTGACCCTGCTGAAACTGGCGCTGAAGGCGGCGCGGTTGAAGATCAACCTGGTGGCGCTGGACGAGCCGGGGCACATGGAGCTTCGCCTTGGCGGCGCGGCCACCTTCCTCAAGGTGCCGGCGCTGACCCAGGTGCTGGATTCCGTGCCGGAGGGAACCACGCTGCACGTGCCGCTCGGCAACCTGAGCTATATCGACCATTCCTGCCTGGAACTGCTGGAGGACTGGGGCCGCAGCGGCGCGGCCAAGGGCTCGCGGCTGGTGCTGGAGCAGCGGCGTCTGAAGCGGCGGGTCGAGGGAAGGTTGCGGACTACGGCGGGGGTTGGCGCTTAGGGTAAGTCTGTAGCGGCCTATCGTGGGGCAAGCCCACTCCCATGATCGAGTTCGTGAGAGCGGGCTTGCCCCGTGATAGGGTCGGATCAGGTCAACTCAGGCCGACTGGCTCAACTCCACGCCCAGCTGGCGCGACAGGCATGGCCAGCGTTTCCAGGCCTCTCCGGTTTCCGGGTTCGACAGCTTGTCGCGATAGTGCTCGACTGACTCCACGGCAAAGCTCTCGTCATCGAGCATCTCGTCCACCGAGTGATGCACCACCTCATCCAGCTGGTTGGCGAAGGTCTCGCCGATCAGCTGGTGGGCGATCAGGTTGGCGACCGTGGTATCCACCGGAATCAGCGGCTGCTGGAAATGGCGGATATACAGGTCGTTGACTTCCTCGACCAAGCGATGCGCCAGGTAGGCCTCGTCCAACAGGCAGTCCAGCCCGACCTGCCCCGCCATCACGCTCGGTGGCTGCAGGAAATAGGCCTCGGCAATCTTCAGGACTGGCTTGATCTGCGATTCGATGCCGGCCTCGAGGGCCACGGTGTGCGCGGCTTCGAGCAGTTCTGGAACCTCGTTGATATAGGCGCCGACGAAGCGGGCCAAAGTACCCTGGGCGTCCTGCTGGGGTAGGTGAATCGAAGGGTGCAGGTGTGGCAGTTGCTTCTCGAGACGGTTTTTCAGTTGGCCTGTGCGGCTCTCATGTTGATGGGCGTTTTCGATCTGCTCGCGTACAGCAGCGATGTTCATGACAACTCCAGGGACAAGGCGTTACAAACGGAAGACACTAAGTTAGCTTGCTTACGAGAATCGCTAAGACGCATTTGTTATATCTCTGAGGCACGTGTAGGAAATTGGCTATATCAATGTGCCATTATTGTGTCCCGGCCCAGTATTCATGCGGCTTTCAGCGCAAACGTTTGGTTGCGTGAAGATCATTTCAGTCCCTGCGTTGCGCCCCATTGGCCGGTGTCTATACTCCGCTTGAAACGTGATTCGTTGATGAGGCCCGGCTGCCTTAAGCAGGGGGCTCGGTCGTCGAAGCCAGGCAGTCTTGGCCACCGTTCCCCCCTTTGTCGTAGCAGGTCGTCCACGCCTCCGGGACTACAAGAACGATAAGGGGAACCCGCAATGATGCGACATCCACATGTCTGGATGGGCCTGTTGCTGTGGTCATTGTTTGGTCAGGCACAGGCAGCATGGACGGTGAACATGGCGCCCGGGGCGACGGAAGTCTCCCACGCGGTGTTCGACCTGCACATGACCATCTTCTGGATCTGCGTGATCATTGGCATCGTGGTGTTCGGCGCGATGTTCTGGTCGATGGTCGTCCACCGCCGTTCCACCGGGCAGCAGGCCGCGCACTTCCACGAGCACACCTGGGTCGAGATCCTCTGGACCGTCGTGCCCTTCCTGATCCTCGTGGCCATGGCCATCCCGGCCACCAAGACCCTGATCGACATCTACGACGCCAGCGACTCGGACATCGATATCCAGGTCACCGGCTACCAGTGGAAGTGGCACTACAAGTACCTGGGCCAGGACGTCGAGTTCTTCAGCAACCTGGCCACCCCCGCCGAGCAGATCCACAACAATTCACCGAAGGACGAGCACTACCTGCTCGAAGTCGACCAGCCGCTGGTGCTGCCGGTGGGCGCCAAGGTGCGCTTCCTGGTGACCGCTGCCGACGTCATCCATTCCTGGTGGGTGCCGGCCTTCGCGGTCAAGCGTGATGCCATCCCCGGCTTCGTCAACGAAGCCTGGACCCGGGTCGAGAAGCCCGGGATCTACCGTGGCCAGTGCACCGAACTGTGCGGCAAGGACCACGGCTTCATGCCGGTGGTGGTCGAAGTGAAATCCAAGGCCGACTACGACACCTGGCTCGGCGAGCGCAAGGCCGAGGCGGCCAAGCTCAAGGAGCTGACCAGCAAGGAATGGACCCTCGAAGAGCTGGTGGCGCGTGGCGACAAGGTCTACCACACCACCTGCGTGGCCTGTCACCAGGCCGAAGGCCAGGGGTTGCCGCCGATGTTCCCTGCCCTCAAGGGCTCGAAGATCGCCACCGGGCCCAAGGAAGCGCACCTGGGCATCGTCTTCCACGGCAAGCCGGGCACCGCCATGGCGGCATTCGGCAAGCAGCTTTCGGAAGTCGATATCGCCGCGGTGGTCACCTACGAGCGCAACGCCTGGGGCAACAACAAGGGCGACATGGTCACGCCGAAGGACGTGCTGGCGCTCAAGCAGGCCGAAGCGCAATGAGCCGGGCTACCCGCGGCAGTCAGTGGATTGCAGGAGACAGGACATGAGTGCAGTGATCGACGACCACGCCCACGGTCATGAACATGCCCACGGCCCGGCCAAGGGCCTGATGCGCTGGGTGCTGACCACCAACCACAAGGACATCGGCACGATGTACCTGTGGTTCGCCTTCACCATGTTCCTGCTTGGCGGCTCGTTCGCCATGGTGATCCGCGCCGAGCTGTTCCAGCCCGGCCTGCAGATCGTCGAGCCGGCATTCTTCAACCAGATGACCACCATGCACGGGCTGATCATGGTGTTCGGCGCGGTGATGCCGGCCTTCGTCGGCCTGGCCAACTGGATGATCCCGCTGATGATCGGCGCGCCCGACATGGCCCTGCCGCGGATGAACAACTTCAGCTTCTGGCTGCTGCCAGCGGCGTTCCTGCTGCTGGTCTCGACCCTGTTCAGCCCCGGTGGCGGGCCGAACTTCGGCTGGACCTTCTATGCCCCGCTGTCGACCACTTACGCCCCGGCCAGCGTGACCTTCTTCATTTTCGCCATCCACCTGATGGGTATCAGCTCGATCATGGGCGCGATCAACGTGATCGCCACCATCCTCAACCTGCGCGCCCCCGGCATGACCTTGATGAAAATGCCGCTGTTCGTCTGGACCTGGCTGATCACCGCGTTCCTGCTGATCGCGGTGATGCCGGTACTGGCCGGCGTGGTGACCATGATGCTGATGGACATCCATTTCGGCACCAGCTTCTTCAGCGCCGCCGGCGGCGGTGACCCGGTGTTGTTCCAGCATGTGTTCTGGTTCTTCGGTCACCCCGAGGTTTACATCATGATCCTGCCGGCCTTCGGCGCGGTCAGCTCGATCATCCCGGCGTTTTCGCGCAAGCCGCTGTTCGGCTACACCTCGATGGTCTACGCCACCGGAGCCATCGCCTTCCTGTCGTTCATCGTCTGGGCCCACCACATGTTCGTGGTCGGCATCCCGGTGGTGGGCGAGCTGTTCTTCATGTACGCCACCATGCTGATCGCCGTACCCACCGGGGTGAAGGTATTCAACTGGGTCAGCACCATGTGGGAAGGCTCGCTGACCTTCGAGACGCCGATGCTGTTCGCCATCGCCTTCGTCATCCTGTTCACCATCGGCGGCTTCTCCGGGCTGATGCTGGCCATCGCGCCTGCGGACTTCCAGTACCACGACACCTACTTCGTGGTGGCGCACTTCCACTACGTGCTGGTGCCCGGGGCGATCTTCGGCATCTTTGCCTCAGCCTACTACTGGCTGCCGAAATGGACCGGGCACATGTACGACGAAACCTTGGGCAAGCTGCACTTCTGGCTGTCGTTCGTCGGCATGAACCTGGCCTTCTTCCCCATGCATTTCGTCGGCCTGGCCGGCATGCCCCGGCGCATCCCCGACTACAACCTGCAGTTCGCCGACTTCAACATGGTCTCGTCGATCGGCGCCTTCATGTTCGGCGCCACGCAGATCTTCTTCCTGTTCATCGTCATCAAGTGCATTCGCGGTGGCGCACCGGCACCAGCCAAACCCTGGGACGGCGCCGAGGGGCTCGAGTGGTCGATCCCTTCACCAGCGCCTTACCACACCTTCCAGACACCGCCGGAAGTGAAGTAGGAGCCTGCCCATGGACGGCTTGTCGCTCAAGCGCCTGGTCAGTCGCCTGCTGATGCTGACCGTGGTGATGTTCGCCTTCGGCTTTGCCCTGGTGCCGATCTACGACGTGATGTGCAAGGCCTTCGGTATCAATGGCAAGACCGGCGGGCAGTACGCGGGCACCCAGGTGAGCGACCCGACCCGTTCGGTGCGGGTGCAGTTCATGTCGACCAATGCCGGCGACATGAGCTGGGAGTTCCACTCCACCGCCGACCAGATCGAGGTCAACCCGGGGGCGGTGAACCAGATGATCTTCGTGGCCCGCAACCCGACCAACCAGCCCATGAGCGCCCAGGCCATCCCCAGCATCACCCCTGCCGAGGCCGCGGCGTACTTTCACAAGACCGAGTGCTTCTGTTTCACCCAGCAGGTCCTGCAGCCGGGCGAGCGCATCGAGATGCCGGTGCGCTTCATCGTCGACCGCGACCTGCCGGAGTCGGTGAAACACCTGACCCTGGCCTACACCCTGTTCGACATCACCGCTCGCCACCCCCCGGTCGCCCACGCCGCGACCGAGGGCGCCCGTTGAGGGAAGGAGATACATCATGGCAAGCCACGAGCATTACTACGTACCGGCGCAGAGCAAGTGGCCGATCATTGCCACGATCGGCATGTTCATCACCGTGTTCGGGCTCGGCACCTGGTTCAACGACCTCAAGGCCGGCCACCCGGAGTCCCATGGGCCGCTGATCTTCTTCGTCGGCGCGCTGTTCCTGGCCTACATGCTGTTCGGCTGGTTCGGCGCGGTGGTCAAGGAAAGCCACGCCGGGCTCTACAGCGCGCAGATGGACCGCTCGTTCCGCTGGGGCATGAGCTGGTTCATCTTCTCCGAGGTGATGTTCTTCCTGGCCTTCTTCGGCGCGCTGTTCTACGTGCGGGTGCTGGCCGGGCCGTGGCTGGGGGGCGACGGGGCCAAGGGTGTGACGCACATGCTCTGGCCCAACTTCGAGTTCGTCTGGCCGCTGCTGCACACACCGGACCCGAAACTGTTCCCACCGCCCAAGGAGGTTATAGATCCGTGGCACCTGCCGCTGATCAATACCATCTTGCTGGTGAGCTCCAGTGTGACCGTGACCATCGCCCACCACGCCCTGCGCAAGGGGCACCGCGGCACGCTGAAGCTGTGGCTGGGGCTGACGATCCTGCTGGGGCTGGCGTTCCTCGCCCTGCAGGCCTACGAGTACCACGAGGCCTACAACAAACTCGGGCTGACCCTGGGCTCGGGCATCTACGGCGCGACGTTCTTCATGCTGACCGGGTTCCATGGCGCGCACGTGACCTTGGGCACGCTGATCCTGTTCGTGATGTTCTGCCGGGTGTTGCGCGGGCACTTCGAGCCGGACAAGCACTTCGGCTTCGAGGCGGCGAGCTGGTACTGGCACTTCGTCGATGTGGTGTGGGTGGGGCTGTTCATCTTCGTGTATGTGCTTTGACCACGGAGGGAACACTTAGAAAGGTGCGTGCGACACCAGTTGCCCACTGATCAGGCCCCAGGCCACCAGGGCGATGGTCAGGGTGGCGAGGGCGACGCGCACGGTAAGGGCCTTGAGCAGGCGGGTCGACTGGTCGTCGTCCTTGACCAAGAACACCAGGCCACTGAACAGGCTGGCGATGGTGGCCAGCAGCATCAGGACAATTGCGGCCTTGAGCATGGCGAAACTCCGGGGGATGCGGTGATGGATACAAGTATAGCGCTCGACCTCACGAGGCCCTGGTGAAGCCGTTTCGCCCAGGCCTGATACCGACCCTGGTGGTGCTTGCGCTGCTACCGGGGTTGATCGCGCTCGGCTGCTGGCAACTGCGGCGCGCCGACGAAAAGCGTGACCTGCTGGCCACCTACACCGAGCGCCAGATCGAGGCGCCGGTCACTGCTGTCCGGTTGCGCCAGCTACCAGACCCGGCGTTCTACCCCGTGCACCTGTATGGCCGGTTCGACGCCGATCACAGCCTGCTGCTGGATAACCAGATGCGCGACGGCAAGGTCGGCGTAGAGCTGTTGCAGCCCTTCCACGACCAGGTCAGCGACCTGTGGTTGCTGGTCAATCGAGGCTGGCTGCCGTGGCCCGACCGTCGCGTGCCGGTCCGCTTCGACACGCCGAGCCAGGCGCTGGCGCTGGACGCCACAGTCTACGTGCCGCCGGGCAAGACCTTCCAACTGCACCCGGACAACCCCGACGGCCAGTGGCCGCAACTGCTGACTGCGATCGATCCGGCCGGGCTCTGGCAGCAGCTGGGCCGGGAGGGCTTTGCCCAGGAGCTACGCCTGCAGCCAGGCCCTGCCGCCTACCGCCTGGACTGGCCGGTGGTCGCCATGGGCCCGGAAAAGCACCAGGGCTACGCCGTGCAGTGGTTCGCCCTGGCCAGCGCGCTGGTCCTGCTCTACCTGTATTTCGGCTGGCATCACAACGACAAGGAGAACCACCATGGCCGCCGCCACGAGTCCACTGGACGTGCCTGACCGCCGCAAGCCCCGCGGGCGCTTGCAACTGCTGTTGATCCTGTTCGTCGTGCTCGGACCGATGATCCTTGCCACCAGCATGTACAAGCTCAAGTTCTGGGTACCGGAAGGTCGCAGCTATCACGGTGTGATGATCGGCAATGGCGAGGGCCGGGCCGATATCGGCATCGATGCCCAGGACGAGCGTTGGCAGCTGTTGGTCAGCGCTCCGGGCGCCTGTGTCGAGGAATGCCAGCAACTGGTGTACCTGGCCCGGCAGATCCAGGTCGGCCTGGGTCGTGATGCCAGTCGCGCCAGCCATGCCCTGGCGGCGGCCCAGCCGCTGGCCGCCGACTACCAGGCGCTGCTGGGCCGCGAGTACCCGCAGTTGCAACGCTACCCGCTGGATGCCCAGCGCTATATCCAGAAGGTCGGCGACACTGCCCCGCAACTGTGGATCGTCGATCCTCACGGCAACCTGGTGCTGCGCTACGACGCCAAGGTCAAGGGCAAGCATGTGCTGGACGACCTGCGCCACCTGCTCAAGCTGTCCAACATCGGCTAGGAGGCTGCCATGGCCAGACCCGGATTCCGCCTTGCTGTGTTCGCCACGCTACTGGCGCTGCTGGTCGTGCTGCTCGGCGCCTACACTCGCCTGACTCACGCTGGTCTTGGCTGCCCCGACTGGCCGGGGTGCTACGGCTTCATCAGCGTGCCCAAGACCGATGCCCAACTGGCCCATGCCGAGCTGCACTTCCCTGAGCACCCGGTGGAAGAAGCCAAGGGCTGGGCGGAGATGGTCCATCGCTATTTCGCTGGCACCCTGGCGCTGGTGATCGCACTGCTTGCCTTCCAGGCTGTACGCCGGCATGCCCATGACGGCCAGCCCTACCGCCTGCCGGTGTTGCTGCTGGGGGTGGTGCTGGCCCAGGCGGCGTTCGGCATGTGGACCGTGACACTGAAACTGTGGCCCCAGGTGGTGACCGCGCACCTGCTTGGCGGGTTCACTACGGTGAGCCTGCTTTTCCTGCTATCCCTGCGTCTATCCCGGGCCTTTGCGCCCTTGCCGAAACTGCCGCTGAGCCTGCGACGGATCGCTGCGTTGGCGCTGCTGGTGGTGACCGGCCAGATCGCCCTGGGCGGTTGGGTCAGCGCCAACTACGCGGCGGTGGCCTGCATCGACCTGCCCACCTGCCATGGCCAGTGGTGGCCGGCGGCGGACTTCAGCAACGGCTTCCACCTGACCCAGCATGTCGGCCCCAATTACCTGGGCGGGCAACTGGACAGCGATGCGCGCACGGCGATCCATGTCAGCCACCGGCTCGGCGCAATGCTGGTGCTGGCGGTTCTATCGATGCTCGGCTGGAAGCTGCACCGCCATGGCCTGAGCGGCCTGGCGCGCCTGGTATTGCTGGCGCTGGCGCTGCAGTTAAGCCTGGGCATCAGCAATGTATTGTTCCACCTGCCGCTGGGCGTGGCTGTTGCCCACAACGCCGGCGGTGTGCTGCTGCTGCTGACCATGGTGCTGGTGAACTACCGCATCCGCGTGGTCGACAAGGTTCGCGTGGGCCATGGCTGGCGCCTGACACCGGTGGTCGGGGGGCAACTCACTCATCACATGAGGAACGATACGTGGCGACGGTTCTGAGCACGGAACGCCAGCGCGCCGGGTGGCGTGACTATCTGGAACTGACCAAGCCGAAGGTGGTGGTGCTGATGCTGATCACCTCGCTGGTGGGGATGTTTCTCGCTACCCGCGCGGGGGTGGCCTGGAACGTCCTGCTGTTCGGCAACCTGGGAATTGGCTTGTGCGCGGGTGCCGCGGCGGCGGTCAACCACGTGGTTGATCGCCGCGTCGATGCGCTGATGGCCCGCACCCACAAGCGCCCGCTGGCCCAGGGCCGGGTCGCGCCCTTGCCGGCACTGCTGTTCGCCCTGCTGCTGGCCGTGGCAGGGATGGTTTTGCTGTTAACGTTCACCAACCCCCTCACCGCCTGGCTGACCCTGGCCTCGCTGCTGGGATACGCGGTGCTCTACACCGGCTTTCTCAAGCGAGCCACGCCGCAGAACATCGTGATCGGCGGCCTGGCCGGGGCAGCACCGCCATTGCTGGGCTGGGTGGCGGTCAGCGGGCACCTGGGCGCCGAGCCCCTGCTGCTGGTGCTGATCATCTTCGCCTGGACACCGCCGCACTTCTGGGCCCTTGCGATTCATCGCAAGGAGGAGTACGCAAAAGCTGATATTCCCATGCTACCCGTTACCCATGGCGAGCGTTACACGGCCCTGCATATCCTGCTCTACACCTTGATATTGCTGGCCGTGAGCCTGTTGCCCTACGCCATTCACATGAGCGGCCCGCTGTACCTGGCCTGTGCCCTGGTGCTGGGCCTGCGCTTCCTGCACTGGGCCTGGGTGTTGTACCGTGGCACCCGGCCGCACGCGGCGATCAAGACGTTCAAGTACTCTATCGGCTACCTGTTCGCCCTGTTCATCGCGTTGCTCGTAGACCACTACCTTTTGCTGAACCTATGACCCGAACCCAGAAAACCGTCTTCATCCTCGTTGCCCTGGTCGCGCTGATCATGGGCCTGACCGTCAACAAGGTGCTCAACGACCGTGGTCAGTTGAACCCCACCGAACTGATCGATGCCGGCATCATCCTGCTGCCGCAGAGCCGTACCGTGCCGGACGTGACCATGACCGACCAGAACGGACAGCCGCTGGTGCTGGACCAGCTCAAGGGCAAGTGGTCATTGCTGTTCTTCGGCTACACCTACTGCCCGGACATCTGCCCGACCACCCTGGCCCAGTTGCGCCAGGTGAAGAGCGAACTGCCCAAGGAGGCGCTGGAGCGTCTGCAGGTGGTGCTGGTGAGCGTCGACCCGAACCGCGACACGCCGAACCAGCTCAAGCAGTACCTGGGCTATTTCGACAAGGATTTCGTCGGGGTGGCGGGCTCGATCGAGGACACCCAGAAGCTGGCCAACGCCTTGAGCATCCCGTTCATTCCGGCCGATACCAGCAAGCCGGGGTATACCGTGGATCACAGCGGCAACCTGGCGGTGGTCGGGCCTGACGGGCGTCAGCGCGGGTTCATCCGTGCGCCGTTCAACAACCAGAAGCTGGTGGCGCAGTTGCCGGGGCTGGTCAAGCGCGACTGACCGCGCAAACGCAGCGCGGGGCTAGCCTTCTCCCACGCCAGGTACTATCCGGCGTGGGAGCGGGCTAGCCCCGCGATTGTCTTAAAGCCTGAATCAGAACGCCGGAACTACCGCGCCCTTGTACTTCTCGGTAATGAACTGCTTCACCTCAGGCGAGTGCAGGGCCTGTACCAGTTTTTTCACCGCGTCCGCGTCCTTGTTGTCCTCGCGGGTCACCAGGATGTTCACGTACGGAGAGTCCTTGCCTTCGATGGCCAGGGCGTCTTTTTCCGGGTTGAGCTTGGCTTCCAGCGCGTAGTTGGTGTTGATCAGGGCGGCATCGACCTGGGTCAGCACACGCGGGATGGTCGCGGCTTCCAGCTCCCGGAACTTCAGGTTCTTCGGGTTCTCGGCGATGTCCTTGATGGTCGACAGGATGTTCGTGTTGTCCTTGAGCTTGATCACTCCGGCCTTGTCCAGCAGCAACAGGGCGCGGCCGCCGTTGGTGGCGTCGTTGGGAATGACCACGGCGGCGCCGGAAGGCAGTTTGTCGAGCTCCTTGACCTTGGTCGAGTACACACCCAGCGGCTCGATGTGCACGCCGGCGACGCTTACCAAGTGAGTGCCCTTGGCCTTGTTGAACTCATCCAGGTACGGCTGGTGCTGGAAGAAGTTGGCGTCCAGGCGCTTTTCCGACACCTGCACGTTCGGCTGGATGTAGTCGGTGAACTCCTTGACCTTCAGTTCCACGCCTTCCTTCGCCAGCTGCGGCTTGACGAAGTTGAGGATTTCGGCGTGCGGCACCGGGGTGGCGGCGACCGTCAGGGTCTCGGCGTGGGCCGAGAAGGCCGCTACCGCGGCGACAACAGCAAGCAGCTTCTTCATTGATCACTCCTTGTGAGGGCCGCGATGGCCCCCGAACGGGTCGGCTGGGCCGACCCCATTGGGGTTACTTACGGGAAAAATGCACGACTAGCTTGTCGCCGATCATTTGCAGTACCTGGACCAGAATGACCAGCAGCACCACGGTGACGATCATCACGTCGGTCTGGAAGCGTTGATAGCCGAAACGGATCGACAAGTCCCCCAGGCCACCGGCCCCGACCACGCCGGCCATGGCGGTGTAGGACACCAAGGTGATGGCGGTCACGGTGATGGCGGCGATGATGCCCGGCATCGCTTCAGGCAGCACGGCCTTGAAGATGATCTGGCGGGTGGTGGCGCCCATCGACTGGGTCGCCTCGATGATGCCGCGGTCCACCTCACGCAGGGCGGTTTCCACCAGCCGCGCGAAGAACGGCGTGGTCCCCACCACCAGCGGCGGGATGGCACCGGCAACGCCCAGCGAGGTGCCGGTGATCAGCACCGTGATCGGGATCATCACGATCAGCAGGATGATGAACGGCACCGAACGCACGATGTTGACGATGGTCGCCAGCACGGCGTAGACCTTCTTGTGCTCGAACATCTGCCGTGGGCTGAACAGGAACAGCACGACACCCAGTGGCAGGCCCAGCAGGATGATGAAGGCCAGTGAGATGAACAGCATGACCATGGTGTCGTTGGTCGCCTGCCAGATCTCGACCCAGTCGACGTTGGCGAAATAGCTGAGGATGTCCATCAACGCAGTACCTCCATATGTACGTCAGCTGCAGTGAAGCGGGCGAATGCCGCCTCCATGTCTCCACCGATCAGGGCAAGGGTCAGCTGGCCATAGGGAATGTCCTTGATGCGGTCGATGCGCCCGGCAAGGATGCTGTAGTCCACGCCGGTTTCGCGGGCCACGGTGCCCAGCAGCGGCGCGTAGGTGGCGCAGCCCTGGAAGGTCAGGCGCACGATGCGCCCCGGCACATGGGCGAAATCGTCGCGTTGTTCATTCTCGTCGACCTGCTCGTCTTCCTGGACGAAACGCTTGGTGGTGGCGTGCTGCGGGTGCAGGAACACTTCGGCCACCGGGCCCAGCTCGACGATCTGCCCGGCATCCATCACCGCCACGCGGTCGCAGACCCTGCGAATCACGTCCATCTCGTGGGTGATCAGCACGATGGTCAGCTTCAGCTCGCGGTTGATCTCGGCCAGCAATTGCAGCACCGAGGCCGTGGTCTGCGGGTCCAGGGCGCTGGTGGCCTCGTCGCACAGCAGGATCTTGGGGTTGGTGGACAGGGCGCGGGCGATGCCGACGCGCTGCTTCTGCCCACCCGACAGTTGCGCCGGGTACTTGCGGGCATGCTCGGAAAGGCCGACACGGGCCAGCAGCTCGGTGACGCGCTTGTCGATCTCGCCACGCGACAGCTCGCCCGCCAGCACCAGCGGCAGGGCGACATTGTCGGCGACGGTCTTGGAGGCCAGCAGGTTGAAGTGCTGGAAGATCATGCCGACCTGCTGGCGGAAGCGCCGCAGCTGGTTCGAGTCGAAGGCGGTGACGTCTTCACCGTCGACCACGATCTTGCCGCCGGACGGCTCCTCGAGGCGGTTGATAAGGCGCAGCATGGTGCTCTTGCCTGCACCGGAGTGGCCGATCAGGCCGAACACCTGGCCATCTTCGATGGTCAGGCTGGTCGGGTTCAGGGCCGGGATATCCCTACCGGCGACGCGGTAGGTCTTGTGGACATTTTGAAACTCGATCACTGAGCGAACCTTGTGGGGCGCATGGAATTTGGGTCAGCGGTTAGCCGGGGCGCGCATTTTAGCCTTTTCCCCTGCGTGTTCTTAGCATTTATTTCGTCACGCTCCAATCCAATCGGCATAACGCGACGGTCGGCAATCCGATTGAACGCATTCAAGGGCGGCCCAGTCACTACTTCAACTAGCCCGAATGGGCAGCCTGAAGACTGATGAGGAGAGCCGAAGATGCCCAGCAAGAAGCCCCTGGCGCCGCAGCCGAGCACGGTCGCCGGCACCGACACCCCGGACAAGGCCAACACCAACGCCAAACTGCAGAGCTTGGAAGCGTTTCGCAGTGACGCCAGCGGCCAGGCGTTGCGTACCAACCAGGGGGTGAAGATCGCCGACAACCAGAACAGCCTTAAGGCTGGAGCTCGCGGGCCTTCGCTGCTCGAAGACTTCATCATGCGCGAGAAGATCACCCACTTCGACCATGAGCGCATACCCGAGCGCATCGTCCATGCCCGCGGGACCGGCGCCCATGGCTACTTCCAGAGCTACGGCTGCCATGCCGAACTGACCAAGGCCGGTTTCCTGCAAGATCCCGAGAAAATCACCCCGGTGTTCGTGCGCTTTTCCACCGTGCAGGGTCCACGCGGGTCGGGCGACACGGTGCGCGACGTGCGCGGCTTTGCGGTGAAGTTCTACACCGATGAAGGCAACTTCGATCTGGTCGGCAACAACATGCCGGTGTTCTTCATCCAGGACGCGATCAAGTTCCCCGACTTCGTCCACGCGGTCAAACCCGAACCGCACAACGAGATGCCCACCGGTGGCTCTGCCCACGACACCTTCTGGGACTTCGTTTCGCTGGTGCCGGAATCCGCGCACATGGTCATGTGGGCGATGTCCGACCGGGCCATTCCGCGCAGCCTGCGCATGATGGAAGGCTTTGGCGTGCATACCTTCCGGTTGATCAATGCCCAAGGCGTGGCCAGCTTCGTCAAGTTCCACTGGAAGCCGCGCCAGGGCGTGCACTCTGTGCTGTGGGACGAAGCCCAGAAGCTTGCCGGCAAGGACACCGACTACCACCGCCGCGACCTGTGGGAAGCGATCGAGACCGGTCATTACCCGGAATGGGAGCTGGGCGTGCAGATTGTGCCGGAGGCCGACGAGCACAAGTTCGACTTCGACTTGCTCGACCCGACCAAGATCATTCCAGAGGAGCTGGTGCCGGTAACCCCGCTGGGCAAGATGGTCCTCGACCGCAACCCAGACAACTTCTTTGCCGAGGTGGAGCAGATCGCCTTCTGCCCCGGGCATATCGTGCCGGGCATCGATTTCAGCAACGATCCGTTATTGCAGGGCCGGCTGTTTTCTTACACCGATACCCAGATCAGCCGTCTGGGTGGGCCGAACTTCCATGAGATCCCGATCAACCGTCCTGTTGCGCCCAACCACAGCGGCCAGCGCGATGCGATGCATCGAATGACCATCGACAAGGGTCGGGCGTCCTACGAGCCCAACTCGATCGATGGCGGCTGGCCGAAGGAAACGCCCCCCGCCGCGCAGGATGGCGGTTTCGAAAGTTATCAAGAGCGCATCGACGCTCATAAGATCCGCCAGCGCAGCGAGTCGTTCGGCGATCATTTCTCCCAGGCGCGGCTTTTCTTCCAGAGCATGAGCCCCACCGAGCAGCAGCACATCATCAAGGCCTACAGCTTCGAGCTGGGCAAGGTGGAGCGCGAGACGATCCGGGCGCGGGAGGTGAACGAGATCCTGGCCAATATCGACCTCAAGCTGGCAGCTGCCGTGGCGGCCAACCTCGGCTTGCCCGCGCCGAAGGCCGGGACGGTTACGGTCAAGGCCAGCAAGCCGGCGCAATCCGAGGCACTGAGCCAGATGAATCACCCCGGTGACATCGGTATCAGTGGACGCAAGATTGCCATCCTGATGGCTGACGGCGTGGACGATACGAGCGTCGACAAGGTGGTCAAGGCGCTGGAGGCACAGCGTGCGCGTCCGATGCTGCTGGGGCCGACCTCGGCACCGGTCAAGACTGCCGGTGGCAAGCAACTGCCGGTGGATGCGTCGATGGAGGGCATGCCGTCGGTGATGTTCGACGGCGTGTGGGTGCCGGCGGGCAAGGCTTCGCTGGAGGCGCTGGAAAACAGCGGCGTGGCCAAGCACTTCCTGCTCGAGGCTTACAAGCATCTCAAGCCCATGGGCGTAGCCAGTGAAGGCAAGCTGCTGCTGAACAAGCTGGGGCTCAAGGAGGATGCGGGGCTGCTACTGGGCGATGACCAGAAGGCGTTCGAGGCCTTCTTCAAGGCAGTCGAGGGGCACCGGGTGTGGGCGCGGGAGGCGGCTGCCGAAGCTATTCCTGCTTAATCGGGGGCTGCTCTGCAGCCTATCGCCGCGGTTCGTCCACGACAAGCCGGCTCCCACAGATTGTAGGCGTTCCCTGTGGGAGCCGGCTTGTCGGCGATGAGGCCCGGACAGGTTTATTGCTGATGGGGAATCAACACCACCTGCGCCGGCAATGAACGCTGGATCTCATGCTTCTGCTTCAGCTCGAATCCACTGTCGAGCTTGCGCACCCGCTTCTGCAGAAGGGTCTTGAGCCAAGGCGCATCCTCGGTGCGCGGCACCTGGAACACTACCTCGCACTGATAACTCACCACGTCCGCCGCGATATCGTCCAGTTGGCGACGCATGGCGCGGCTATCGGTGGTTTTAAGTGCCACGACGGTGGTCGGCGCGGTGGGGTCGATCACCCGGGCCTTGGGCTTGGACTCGGCAGCCTTGAGCGCCGCTTCGGCCTTTTCCAGTTCGGCCTTGCGGGCCTGGGCCACGGCATCGCCGCCGGTCAGGGCCGGGGCTTGCGGCATCAGCGCGCGGGCGCGGGCCAATGCCGTGGCAGCGGCATTCACATCGCCCTTCTGCAGGACGATCTGGCTACGGCGCAGGTAGGCCTCGGCCAGCTGACGCTGATGCGGTTCGAGGCGGGCATCATCCGGCGCCTGGCCCTGCAAGGCGACCAGTTGATCTTCGGCGGTGGCCAGCTCGTTGCTGGCGATGCTTTGCTCGAGCTGCTGCCAGGCATCGGGCTGGGCAGGCGCCACCGGCTGTTCGGCTGGCTTGCTGGAGCAGGCAGCCAGGAACAGGGAAAACGCGGCAACAAGCAGATAACGTGAGGCGAACGGCTTCATTCCTGCGACTCTCTATTTGCGCAAAAAGCGAGCAAGTCTACACCCAGGTGCGCACGCTCGAAAACAGGTCTTCTCAGACTCGAAAGCTGCGAAAAGGTTGCAGGATGCGCCTGCGCGCACCCTGAAAATTCAGCGTTTCGGCAACGCCAGGCTCAGCAAGAATAGCACTGCCGCACAGACCACGATCGAAGGCCCGGCCGGGGTGTCCTTGAACCAGGACAGCGCCAGACCCCCGCAGACCGCGGCAACCCCCAGCAGACTGGCGCCCAGGGCCATCTGCTCCGGTGAGCGGGCGTGACGCTGTGCCGCGGCGGCCGGGATGATCAGCAGCGAGGTGATCAGCAGCACACCGACTATCTTCATCGCCACCGCAATCACCACGGCGATCAGCAGCATCAGCGCCAGGCGCAGGCCGGTCACCGGCAAGCCTTCGACCATCGCCAGTTCCTCGTGCACGGTCACCGCCAACAAGGGGCGCCAGAACATCGCCAGCAGCACCAGCACCAAGGTGCTGCCACCGAGGATCCAGGCCAGGTCGGTTGGGCTGATCGCCAACAGGTCGCCGAACAGGTAGGCCATCAGGTCGATGCGCACATCGTGCATGAAGCTCAGCACCACCAGCCCCAGCGACAGCGTGCTGGGGGCGAGGATGCCGAGCAGGGTGTCCGAGGCCAGGGGCTGGCGCTGCTGCAGGGTCACCAGCAGGATCGCCAGCAGCAGGCAGCCAACGGTCACTGCCAGCGCCGGGCTGACATCCAGGGCGAAGCCCAGGGCCACGCCGAGCAGCGCGGCATGGGAAAGGGTGTCGCCGAAATAGGCCATGCGCCGCCACACCACGAACGAGCCCAGGGGGCCGGCGACCAGCGCCAGCGATACACCGGCAAGCAGGGCGTAGAGAAGAAAATCAGCCATGCTTGCAGTGCTCTCCGTGAACATGGGCGCCGGGGGCGATAACCGAACCGTGCAGGTCGTGGCTGTGATCGTGATGGTGGTGGTAGATGGCCAGGCTCGGGGCGTTCTGGCCGAACAGCTCGACGAAGGCCGGATCGTTGCTGACCTGCTCCGGGTGGCCCGAGCAGCACACGTGGCGGTTGAGGCAGACCACCTGGTCGGTGGCACTCATGACCAGGTGCAAGTCGTGGCTGACCATCAGCACGCCGCAGCCGTGGCGGTCGCGCAGGCGGGTGATCAGGTTGTACAGCTCGGTCTGGCCAACCACGTCGACCCCCTGCACCGGTTCGTCGAGTACCAGCAGCTCGGGCTCGCGCAGCAGCGCGCGGGCCAGCAGCACGCGCTGCATCTCGCCACCGGAGATGGTCTGGATCGGGCTGTCGATCACTTGCTCGGCGCCGACTTCCTGCAACGCCGCCAAGGCTGCCGCACGGTCTACACCGGGCACCAGGCGCAGGAAGCGCAGCACCGACAAGGGCAATGTGGCGTCTACCTGGATCTTCTGCGGCATATAGCCGATGCGCAGCCTGGGCTTGCGCCACACCTTGCCGCGATGCGGCTTGAGCAGACCCAGCACGGCGCGCACCAGGGTGGTCTTGCCGGCGCCGTTGGGACCGATCAGGGTAACGATCTGGCCCGGCGCCACCGCCAGGTCGATGCTGTCGAGCACCGCTTCGCCAGCGAAGCTGACGCCGACCTGCTCGAGGCGGATCAGGGCATCGCTCATGCCTTGCCCCGGCAGTTGCCGCACAGGCCGACCACTTCGACGGTTTGCGTCTCGACCGCGAAACCCACGGCATTGGCGCTGCTGACGATGGCGTCGCTGATGCTGTTCTGCTCCAGCTCGATGGCCACGTGACATTCGCGGCAGATGAGGAACTGTCCCTGGTGCGCGTGCTCGGGATGGCTGCAGCCGATAAAGGCATTGAGCGAGGCGATGCGGTGCACCAGGCCGTTTTCCAGAAGGAAGTCCAGGGCGCGATAGACGGTCGGTGGCGCAGCGCGGCGGCCGTCCTGTTCGCTGAGCACGGCGAGGATATCGTAGGCGCCCAGCGGCTTGTGGCTCTGCCACACCAGCTCCAGCACGCGGCGGCGCAAGGCGGTCAGGCGCAGGCCCTGACGGTTGCACAGCGCGTCGGCCTCGGCCAGCGCACTGTGGACGCAATGGGAGTGATCGTGGGGACGGTGGGCCAGCGGCGTGATGGACATGGGCAGCGACGGTTCAGGATGGAGACGTTATTATGTTACCTGTTTCTGACGACCCGAGTATCCACCGTGTCCCGAATCCTTGCCCTCTTTGTCGCTTTCATCGCTTTTTCGGCGCACGCCGACGTGCGTGTGCTGACCAGCATCAAGCCCCTGCAGCAGATCGCCGCCGCCGTCCAGGACGGTGTCGGCAGCCCCGATGTGCTCCTGCCGCCGGGCGCCTCTCCGCACAACTACGCACTGCGCCCCTCCGACGTGCGCAAGGTCGCCGATGCCGACCTGCTGTACTGGATCGGCCCGGACATGGAAGGTTTCCTGCCCCGCGTGCTGAAGAGCCGCGCCAAGCCGACCGTGGCCGTGCAGTCGCTGCCGGGCATGCAGTTGCGTCATTTCGGCGAGGACAGCCACTCCCATGACGAGGAAGACCACGACGATCATGACCACGACCACCGCCCGGGCAGCCTCGATGCACACCTGTGGCTGTCGTCGCTGAATGCCCGGGTGATCGCGACGAAGATGGCCGGCGACCTGGCAGCGGCCGACCCGGCCAATGCCCCGCGCTACCAGGCCAACCTCAAGCAGTTCGTCGAGCGCCTGGATGCCCTTGATGCGCGCATCAAGCAGCGTGTGGCGGGGATCGCCGGCAAGCCTTACTTCGTGTTTCACGAGGCGTTCGACTACTTCGAGGCCGCCTATGGCCTGAAGCACACCGGCGTGTTCAGCGTGGCCTCCGAGGTGCAGCCGGGCGCGCAGCACGTCGCCGCCATGCGCAAGCGCTTGCAGGCGGTGGGCAAGACCTGCGTGTTCAGCGAGCCGCCGCTGAGGCCGCGCCTGGCCGAGACGCTGACGGCCGGGTTGCCGGTGCGGTTGGCCGAGTTGGATGCGCTGGGTGGCGGCGACAAGGTGGATGACAAGGGCTATGAGCGCTTGCTGGAGAAGCTCGGTGGTGATTTGGCCGGGTGCCTGGAACAGCTCTGAGGCTGTAGGCGGGCCAGGTGGGAGCGGCGATGCCGCGACCCGACTTGCCTATCGCGGGGCAAGTCGGGTCGCCGCATCGCCGCTCCCACAAATGCCGCGATTGTCTATCAGAGCGCGAACGGCAGCTTCAGCGCCACCTGCTGGCGTTGCGCCAAACGCACTTCGAACTCGCTGGGGTCATGGATCATCACGTCCATCCCGGCGAACGCCTGCGCCGCGATCAGGCGCGAAAGCCAGAAGCGCACGCAAGCCACCCGCAGCATCACCGGCCACAGCTCCGCTTCAGCAGCGGTGAACGGTCGCAGTGCCGCGTAGGCGCCCAGCAAGGCCTGGGCCCGCGGCAGGTCGATACCCCCCTGTTCGTCCAGGCACCAGTCGTTCACGGTGATGGCGATGTCATATAGCATTGGCCCGGAGCAGGCGTTGTAGAAGTCGATCAGCCCGGTCAGGTGAGTGCCTTCGAACATCACGTTGTCACGGAACAGGTCGGCGTGCAGGTTGGCCTTGGGCAGGGCGAGGATCTGCGGCTTGTGCGCGGTGATTTCCGCCAGCGCCGGTTGCAGCAGCGCGGTTTGCTCCTGGTTCAGGCTCGGCAGCAGTTCGGCGCCCGATTCCAGCATCCAGTCCAGGCCCCGGTCGGTGCGGCGCTCGATGATGCGCTCGCGGGTGGCCAAGTGAATGTGCGCCAGCAGCTCGCCGACCTGGGCACAGTGCTGGTTGTTCGGCAGCTTGATGTGCTTGCCCGACAGTCGCGGTTGCAGCAGCGCAGGCTTGCCGCACAGTTCGCGCAGGCCATGCCCTTCGCGGTCGCGCAGGGCATAGGGCACGGGCATGTCGGCATCGTGCAGCACGTCGAGCAGTTCGATGAAGAACGGCATGTCTTCAGCCGGCCCACGCTCGATCAGTGTGAGGACGAACTCCCCTTTTTCCAGGCTGACGAAGAAATTGCTGTTCTCGGTACCGGCGGCGATGCCCTGGAAGTCGAGCAGGCGGCCCAGCTCGTATGGCGCCAGAAAGGTTTCCAGCTCAGGCCGGGACACAGGGGTGAAGACTGACATGTTGAAGAATTGCCCATGCGGGCACTTCCGCCGGAAGTGCCTGGTTGATAAGAACGATACGCGTTACTAGCTCACCACTCGAAGATCTTCCAGGACGGAATCAGCATATCCGGCTGGTCGGAACGAATGAAATTGCCTTCGGAGCCATCGGCGCGTACCAGGAAATAAGGTTTGCCGTTCTTCGGCGTGATCTTGATCGCATACAGGAAGCCGTTTTGACGGTACTCCTGGATGGTCTTATCGCCTTCCGTGCGAATGGTTACATCGGGATCGGCCGATGGGGCTTCGTCCGCCGCCTGGGTGACGACTGGCATGGTGGCCAGCAGACCGAGCAGTAACAGGCGATTGAGTGTGCGCATGATAACCTAGTCCTTTTGTCGTCATTGATCCGGTTATTCTAGCGCCGGACCCGTCGAAAAGGTTGATTC
The DNA here is from genome assembly GCF_002934345.1 of Pseudomonas sp. PONIH3. NCBI lineage: Bacteria > Pseudomonadati > Pseudomonadota > Gammaproteobacteria > Pseudomonadales > Pseudomonadaceae > Pseudomonas > Pseudomonas sp. PONIH3. The sequence continues at coordinate 3,651,762 of NZ_CP026386.1, read as the reverse complement.
TCCTCATGAGCCAAGCGCCCCTCGTCCTGGTGGACGGTTCGTCCTACCTCTACCGCGCCTTTCACGCGCTGCCGCCGCTGACCACCTCCAAAGGCATGCCCACCGGCGCGGTCAAGGGCGTGCTGAACATGCTCAAGAGCCTGCGCAAGCAGTATCCGGACAGCCTGTTCGCAGTGGTCTTCGATGCCAAGGGCGGGACCTTCCGCGATGCCATGTTCGCCGAGTACAAGGCCAACCGCCCGAGCATGCCCGACGACCTGCGGGTGCAGGTGGAACCGCTGCACGCCAGCGTCCGCGCCCTGGGCTACCCGCTGCTGTGCGTCGAAGGCGTGGAGGCCGACGACGTGATCGGCACCCTGGCGCGCAGCAGCGCCGCCGCCGGCCGCCCGGTGATCATCTCGACCGGCGACAAGGACATGGCCCAGCTGGTGGACGGCCACGTTACCCTCGTCAATACCATGACCGGGAGCGTGCTCGACGTCGCTGGCGTGCACGAGAAGTTTGGCGTAGGTCCCGAACACATCATCGATTTTCTCGCCCTGATGGGCGACAAGGTCGACAACATTCCCGGCGTGCCGGGCGTTGGCGAGAAGACCGCAGTCGGCTTGTTGACCGGTATCGGTGGTGGCCTGAGCGATGTGTACCAGAACCTGGACAAGGTGCCGGGCTTGGCCATTCGTGGCGCCAAGACCCTCGCCGCCAAGCTTGAAGAGCACCGCGACGCGGCCTTCCTCTCCTACGAGCTGGCCACCATCAAGTGCGATGTCGAGCTGGATATCGAGGTGGACGCCCTGGTCTGCGGCGAGCCGGACCGTGAAGCACTGCTGGCGCTGTACGCCGAGATGGAGTTCAAGAGCTGGGTTGCCGAAGTCCAGCGCAGCGCTCCCCAGGCCGGTGATGGCGTCGCTGCCGCCGAGGCTCCTGTGGGCGAGAAGGTCGAGCCAAAGTACGAAACCATCCTCGACCAGGCTCGCTTCGACGCCTGGCTGGAAAAGCTGCGTCAGGCGCCGCTGTTCGCCTTCGATACGGAAACCACTGGCCTGGATGCCCAGCAGGCACAGATCGTCGGCCTGTCGTTCGCCGTCGAGCCCCATGAAGCCGCCTATGTGCCCCTGACTCACGACTACGAAGGCGCTCCGGCCCAGCTGGACCGCGAGCGCGTGCTGCTGGCGCTCAAACCGCTGCTGGAGGATCCGGCCAAGGGCAAGATCGGCCAGAACGCCAAGTACGACATCAACATCCTGGCCAATGGCAGCCCGGCCATCCACATGCGCGGCGTGGCCTACGACACCATGCTCGAGTCCTACGTGCTCGACTCCACGGCCACCCGTCACGACATGGATAGCTTGGCGCAGAAGTACCTGGACCACACCACCATCGGCTTCGAGGATATCGCCGGCAAGGGCGCCAAGCAGCTGACCTTCAATCAGATCCCACTGGACAAGGCTGGCCCCTACGCCGCCGAGGATGCCGATATCACCCTGCGTCTGCACCATGCGCTGCAGGCGCGCCTGGCCCAGACGCCCAGCGTGCTGCCGGTGCTGATGGATATCGAGATGCCGCTGGTGCCGGTGCTGGCGAAGATCGAGCGCCAGGGCGCACTGGTCGACGCCAGTCTGCTCGGCGTGCAGAGTGGCGAGCTGGGGGCGAAGCTGGTCGAGCTGGAGCGTGAGGCGTATGCGCTGGCTGGCGAGGAATTCAACCTGGGCTCGCCCAAGCAGCTCGGCGCGATCCTCTACGACAAGCTGGGCATGCCGGTGCTGAGCAAGACCGCCAAGGGCCAGCCGTCCACCGCCGAGGCGGTCCTGGATGACCTGGCCGAACAGGGCTACCCGCTGCCCAAGGTGCTGATGCAGTACCGCAGCCTGAGCAAGCTAAAGAGCACCTACACCGACAAGCTGCCGGGGCAGATCAACCCGCGTACCGGCCGCATCCATACCTCGTACCAGCAAGCGGTGGCTGCCACCGGTCGCCTGTCGTCCAGCGACCCGAACCTGCAAAACATCCCGATCCGCACCGCCGAGGGCCGGCGCATTCGCCAGGCTTTCGTTGCCAGCCCCGGCTACAAATTGCTGGCGGCGGACTATTCGCAGATCGAGCTGCGCATCATGGCCCACCTGGCCAAGGACGAAGGGCTGCTGCACGCCTTCCGCAACGACCTGGACGTGCACCGCGCCACCGCTGCAGAGGTATTCGGCGTCGCTCTCGAGGACGTCACCACCGACCAGCGCCGCAGCGCCAAGGCGATCAACTTTGGGCTGATCTATGGCATGAGCGCTTTCGGTCTGGCCAAGCAGATCGGCGTCGATCGCAAGCAATCGCAGGACTACATCGACCGTTATTTCGCCCGTTACCCAGGCGTGCTGGCCTATATGGAGCGCACCCGCGCCCAGGCCGCTGAAAAGGGCTTCGTCGAGACCCTGTTCGGGCGTCGTCTGTACCTGCCGGACATCAACGCCAAGAACCCGGCCTTGCGCAAAGGCGCCGAGCGCACCGCGATCAACGCGCCGATGCAGGGCACTGCGGCGGACATCATCAAGCGCGCCATGGTGGCGGTGGACAACTGGCTGGCCGAGAGCGGGCTGGATGCGCGGGTGATCCTGCAGGTGCACGACGAACTGGTGCTCGAGGTGCGCGAAGACCTGGTCGAACAGGTGAAAGCCGAGATTCGGGTCCACATGAGCGGCGCGGCGCAACTGGACGTGCCGTTGCTGGTGGAAGCGGGCGTTGGCTCGAATTGGGACGAAGCTCACTAAACGCCGTGTGAAAGCTGTGTAGGATCTGCGGCGTAGTGTCGCGGATCCGGTGCAGGCCTCGGGCTTTAGATCGAGAGTTTCATGAAACTATCGCAAATAGTTTCCAGGGGCTCGGAACTAAACCGGTGAACCGCCACTCAGAGGTACTGAATGGCTGGTGAAGCCTTTCGATGCTCCTATGTTGTGTTAAGTGTTGGCAGATATCTGGACCCCGCCCTAGCGGTCCGGACTTGGACCCCGAACTTCCCCCTCCCCATACGAAGTCCGGGGTTTTTTTTGCCCGGAATTCGGCGTCATGCCTGCCTGGGCTGGTGGGCGCGGGTTGGCCCTGCGACAGGGCCATCGCGGGGCAAGCCCGCTACCACGAAAGCCTCACTCGACCTCAGACAGCCGGCTTGTCTTCCAGCTCCATCCAGTCCGCCAGCACGCGATAGGCCTCTTCCAGGCCCAGGCGCTTGGGCGCCGAGAACAGCTGGATGGTCGCGGTGTCGCCCCAGCCCTTGCGAATCTCCGACTGCACCTTGAGCAAGGTGTTCTTGCCCGCGCCGTGGGTCAGCTTGTCGGCCTTGGTCAGCAGGATGTGCATCGGCATGCCGCTGGCCTTGGCCCAGTCGAGCATCATCTTGTCGAAGTCGGTCATCGGATGGCGGGTGTCCATCATCAGGATGATCCCGCGCAGGCACTCGCGGCTGCCCAGGTAGGCCTCCAGGTGTTTCTGCCAGTGCTGCTTGAGCGGAATCGGCACTTTTGCATAACCGTAGCCCGGCAGGTCGACCAAACGCCGTTCATCGTCCAGACTGAAGAAATTCAGCAGCTGGGTGCGGCCGGGGGTCTTCGAGGTACGCGCCAGGCTGGCGTGGGTCAGGGTGTTGAGGGCGCTGGATTTACCGGCGTTGGAACGGCCGGCGAAAGCCACCTCGTAACCCTGGTCTTCGGGGCATTGTTCGACCTTGGCGGCGCTGAGGGCGAATTTGGCTTTCTGGCAGAGGCCGAGGATGGGGTTCTTGACTTGCATGGGATTTCCGATGTGGGTGTTGCCCAGCGCTGGAGGCGTAGGACCAGGCCTGGCAAGCGGTGTCGTTTCCGTTTGGCTGGCGGAAGTATATAATGCCCCAGTTTTTGTGTGCTCATTCGCCCAGCGAAGGCAATTGAGCATGGGGTGTCGAACAATAGCTCGCGCAACAGAACGCAGCGCGGCCCCCAACCCTGTCAGGTCGTTCCGCATGGCGAAATGGCTGCTTGCTGTCGGTATGTTCCTGCCGTTTTTCAGCGCACAGGCTACACAGGATCCCGAGGCGTTGTACAACCGCACGTGCGCGGCCTGTCACGCCGGACAACTGCCCCAGGCACCCAGAAGCGGTGACCGGGCGGCCTGGGAGCCAAGACTGGCGCAAGGCATGGCGCAACTGGTGGTGCATGTTACACAGGGTTTCAAGGCTATGCCGCCGCGTGGATTGTGCATGGACTGCAGTGCCGAGGACTACCGTTTGGTCATCCTTTGGATGAGCGGCAGTCCCGATACATAACATTTCACCCTTAGCCGTGTTGGATTAGCTGATGAACAAACTAGTCGTGAGTCTGCTGTTGACCATGGGGGTCGCAGGTGCGGCAACTGCTGCAGGACCCATCAAAGGCGATGCCGCCGCCGGCCAGGCCAAGACAGCTGTCTGTGGGGCCTGTCACAACCCGGACGGCAACAGCCTGGCACCGAACTTCCCGAAACTCGCCGGCCAAGGTGAGCCCTACCTGAACAAGCAGCTGCACGACATCAAGGACGGCAAGCGTACCGTGCTTGAGATGACCGGCATGCTGGCCAATTTCAACGACCAGGACCTGGCCGACATCGCCGCTTACTTCGCCAGCCAGAAAGGCAGCGTAGGTGCCGCCGATCCGAAGCTCGTCGAGCATGGTCGTGCCTTGTTCAACGGCGGCAACCTGGAGAAAGGCATGCCGGCCTGCACCGGTTGTCACTCCCCCAATGGTGCAGGCATCGCCCTGGCGAAGTTCCCGCACCTCAGCGGCCAGCACGCGCAGTACGTCAGCAAGCAGCTGACCGACTTCCGCGAAGGCAACCGCACCAACGACGGCGACGCCATGACCATGCGCACCATCGCCGGCAAGCTCAGCAACAAGGACATCGAAGCGCTGTCCAGCTACATCCAGGGCCTGCACTGAATTACGCGTTAACACTCGGTTAATGCTTCAGCGCTAAAGATGAAAAGGGCAGCCCACGCTGCCCTTTTTTCTGTCCGTAGCCGTTACACTACAGAACTCGAGCCCTTCCCGACCTGTCCTACACAGGTCGCGTCGAGGCGACCAAAGACTGCTCAGGAGTAAAGCATGCGTAAACTGATTCTCAGCGCCGCGCTGGTCGCCGCCAGCGTGTTCGGTATGGCCGCCGTACAGGCTGCGGAGCCTGCAACCGCTGGTAAGGAATATATCGAGCTGAGCAACCCCGTTCAGGTGTCGGTGCCTGGCAAGATCGAAGTCGTCGAGCTGTTCTGGTACGGCTGCCCGCACTGCTACCACTTCGAACCGGTCATAAACCCCTGGGCTGAAAAACTGCCGAAGGACGTCAACTTCAAACGCATCCCGGCGATGTTCGGCGGCCCATGGGATGCCCATGGCCAGATGTTCCTGACCCTCGAAGCCATGGGCGTGGAGCACAAGGTTCACGCCGCGGTATTCGACGCCATCCAGAATCAGCGCAAGCGCCTGACTGACCCGAACGACATGGCCGACTTCCTGGCCACTCAGGGCGTGGACAAGGACAAGTTCCTGGCCACCTTCAACTCCTTCGCCATCAAGGGCCAGGTCAACCAGGCCAAGGAACTGGCCAAGAAGTACGAAATCACCGGCGTTCCGAGCATGGTCGTCAACGGCAAGTATCGCTTCGACCTGGGCACTGCCGGTGGTCCGGAAGGCGTGCTGAACGTCGCCGACCAGCTGATCGCCAAGGAGCGCGCCGCTAAGTAAGCGGCGAATGCCATGGGCCGCTTTCGCTCAACCCGAAGCGTCGGCCTGCACCAGCCGCAGGTCAACGAACATCACCTGCAGGCCAGCGGCCTGCCGGCCGATGGTCGCCTGCGGCTGCTCAGTTTCAATATCCAGGTCGGTATCAGTACCGAGCGCTACCGCCACTACGTGACCCGCAGTTGGCAACACCTGCTGCCGCACAACGGGCGCGCCGGTAACCTGCAGAAGATCGGTGACCTGCTCAACGACTTCGACCTGGTGGCCTTGCAGGAAGCCGACGGAGGCAGCCTGCGCTCCGGCTTCGTCAACCAGGTGGAGCATCTCGCCCAACTGGGGGCCTTCCCCTATTGGTACCAGCAGCTCAACCGCAATCTGGGGCGTTTCGCCCAGCACAGCAACGGCGTGCTCAGCCGTCTGAAGCCCCAGCACCTGGAAGACCATCCCCTGCCTGGCCCGTCTGGGCGAGGGGCGATCCTCGTGCGTTTCGGCGAAGGTGCCGACGCCCTGATCGTGGTGATGATGCACCTGGCGCTCGGCTCCAAGACGCGCGCCCGGCAGCTGGCCTACATCCGCGAGCTGATCGGCGGCTATCGTCACCAGATCCTCATGGGTGACATGAACACCCACGCCAACGACCTGCTCGATCATTCGCCCTTGCGTGATCTAGGTCTCATCGCGCCCCAGGTCGAGGCCACTTTTCCCAGCTGGCGCCCCCAACGCTGTCTTGACCACATCCTGCTCAGCCCGAGTCTTACACTGGAGCGCGTCGAGGTGCTGGCACAGCCAATTTCCGATCACCTGCCCGTCGCCGTCGAGATCCGATTGCCTGACGCCCTGACTGTGGATACCCTGCCGGTCCTGAGTTAGTCCTGCCTGGGCGAATCCTGCACTCAAGTGTTGGGCTTTTCCGCCGAAATCCAGTGATTGCAGGACTAGATGCCACTACCCGTTGCGGATCCAGGCATGACCGAAGAAGCCGAGCGCTGGAAAGAAAAATACCTCAAGAGCATCGAGCAGCAGGAAAAGCTCGAGCGGCGCTGGGAAGCCCGTCTCGACTTGCTGCGTCGTGGCCTGGTGCGCAGCACCCTGGCGGCCGAAGGGAGCGACAAGACCGTTGACCAGTGCATGAAGGAGATGCGCGAGGTCATCCGCAGCGACAACATGGACGCCGGCCTCGCTGGGTTGATTCCGCGCCTGGAAAAAGCCGTGCTCGACTCCGAGCAGCGCCGCGAAACCCGCATGAATCAGGTCAGCGAGGCGCTGACCGCGCTGGTTACCCAGTTGCAGACCTTGCCGCTGCCGGGCGATGTGGCCCGTCCGTTGAAAAAACTGGCGAAAAAGCTCGACGGTGGCGTCAGCCAGTCCCGGGAGTTGCCGCCCTTGCTGGGCGAGCTCAGTGGTTTGCAGGGGCGCGCCCTCAACGCCGTGCAAAAGCCCGATGATGAAACCCGTCCTGGGTTCCTGCAGCGCCTGTTCGGGGGCCGTGACGAGCCCATGGGCGAATTGACGCCCGCACCCGTTGCGGTCGAGGCGGCATCGCCTGCGCCGCAGCCGGCCGCTGCAGGCCCAGGCATCGCAGCTGAGCCACACCCTGGGGATGTCGACGAGCTGCACGCCCTGGAACCTGCGCCTCAAGCCTTGCCCGAGGCGGCACAGGCCGTGAATGAAACGGTGCCCGTCGAGCCCGCTGGCGCGCAAGTGGAACTGGCTGGCCCGGCGCTGGTTGAAACCACGCCGTCAGTCGTTGCCGATCCCCGCCCCGAACTCGAACCGCCGGTTGCCGAGCCTGTACCCGAGCCATCGACCGTCATCGAGACGGAGCAAGCCGCAACGGCTGAGCCGGATACAGTGGCAGAACTGGACGCCGGCGATGATGGCCCCTATGCCCTGCCCGATGCGGTGGAGCCGCCCTACAGCCAGGTTGCCGCCCATATCGAGCAGACCCTGATCGGCCTGCTCGACGACCTGAGCTTGCCTGAGCGCCATAAGGCACAGGCCCTGGAGATGCGCGAGCGGGTTTCCCGGGGGCTGAACTGGTACGAGCTGATCCCGGTACTGGATGACCTGGCCGTGCTCATGCTGGCGATTACCGACAGCGGCCAGCACGAGTTCGAGGCCTACCTGCAGCAACTCAACGAGCGCCTGGAAACCTTCCAGAGCCACCTGCACGAAGCCAGCGCCGGCCACGCCGATAACAGCTTCGCCGCCCGGGAGCTCGACAGCCAGCTGCGCGAGCAGGTTGATGGCTTGCAGAGCAGTGTGCAGGGGGCTGTTGATGTTGACAGCCTCAAGCATATCTTGGAGAGCCGCCTCGAAGGCCTGCTTGTGACGATGGATGATCACCAGCACGAGCGCGATCGCCGCGAGCATGATATGGCCAGCCGCCTGCAAGGCTTGGCCGAGCGTGTGGCGAGCATGGAGCAGGAGGCCCTGGGCTATCGTGAGCATCTCGAGGAGCAGCGGCAAAAAGCGATGATCGATCCGCTCACCGGCCTGCCCAACCGAGCGGCCTGGAGTGAACAGGTCGAGCGCGAGGTGCTCGACTGGCAGGAAAACGGTGGCCACCTGGCCATGGCCATCCTCGACCTGGACCATTTCAAGCGCATCAACGATGGCTATGGTCACCTGGCAGGCGACAAGGTGCTGAAGATCGTTGCCGATCAACTGCGTAAGCGCCTGCGCGGGCGCGACTTCATCGCCCGTTTCGGTGGTGAGGAATTCGTCATGCTGCTGCCGCAGACCTCGCCGCCGGCGGCTGTCCAGGTAGCGCAGACGCTGCGTGCGGCGATCGAGGCGTGCCCCTTCCATTTCAAGGGTGAGCGCGTGGTGATTACCACGTCCATCGGTATCAGCGCTTTCCGCTCCGGCGAGCGTAGCGACCAGGTACTCAAGCGGGCCGACGAAGCGCTGTATCGAGCCAAGGCCGATGGGCGCAATCGTGTCGAGCAGGCATAGATAGTTAACGCCCCCCAGCCCCCCGACCAATCGACACTTTTCGCAGCGCTGACTCTTCAGCGCATCGTCGATAGATCGATTGTGAAAGGAGTTGAGGATGAATGTAACTAGATGGTTGATGTTGGCCGTGCTCGGCCTGGCCTTCCAGGCCAGTGCCGCGGGCAAGGACATGATTTTCACCGCGCATGTGGGAGCAGACGGCAAGGTACTGCGCCAGTGGCCGGAATGGATCAGCCACGTGGAGCGCGAGGTGCAGGCCAACTACTTCACCCAGTACAAGCTGAAGCTCAATCCACATATCGTGCATCAGGCTCCAGGTTTCTGCTCGGTGTCGTCGATCGACGTCAGCAGCTACGACCGGCAGATGCACGGCCAGGCCAAAGTGATCGGTAAACCATTGGTCGAGCATCTGAGCGTGATGACCCAGTTGGTGGACATGAAAAGCGCCAGCGCTGACAACTCGCTGGAATTTCTGGTGCTGTGCGTACGCTGAACGCAACGATGCCGCAAGAGCACGTTATACTGTAGCGCTTGTCTCGCCTACTCAATGACGTGCTCCCCGCAATGAAAAGACTTTTTACCGCTCTGCTCCTGTTGGCCTTGGCAGGCTGTTCCAGTGGCCTGCGCATCGACCGCAGCCACCCCTCGGCCAATCAGGACAGTCGCATTCAGTTCGTCGTGGTGCACTACACCAACGCGTCGTTGGAGCGCTCCCTCGCCCTGCTGACCCATGGCGAGGTCAGCAGCCATTACCTCATCGGAGATGGCCCGGCCAAGGTCTACCAGCTAGTGGACGAAAACCGCCGCGCCTGGCACGCCGGGGATAGCCAGTGGCAGGGCCGCACCTGGCTCAATTCAAGCTCCATTGGCATCGAGATCGTCAACGAGGGCTACACGGACACGCCGACTGGGCGCGTCTGGCACCCCTACAGCGAAGCCCAGGTGCAAGCGCTGATCGCCTTGCTCAAGGACATCGTCAAGCGCAACAACATCGACCCGCGCCACATCATCGGTCATAGCGACATCGCCCCGCTGCGCAAGCTCGACCCGGGCCCGTTGTTCCCCTGGAAGCGTCTGGCCGAGGCCGGCCTGGGTGTCTGGCCGGATGCGCCTTCTGTAGCGCGGCAGCAGGCCTATTTCGAGGTCAATCCGCCGACCATCAGCTGGTACCAGCAGCAGCTGGCGCGGTTTGGCTATGCCATCGACCAGACCGGTGATCTGGACGTAGCTACCCGGCATGTGATCGCGGCCTTCCAGATGCGTTTCCGCCCGCGGCTATTCGATGGCACGCCGGATGCGCAGACCGCCGCGATGTTGCAGGTGCTTAACCGCAAGCGCTGACCCGACCTTTTCGGACGCTTGGCGCGCAAGCGGGCCAATTCACACGCCCAGCGGCTGCGCCAAGCTTTAAATCCGTTGCTATACCTTTGGTATTCAACTGGATGCCACGCATGCCCGCCCTCTTCGCTACGGTGCGTCAATTTTTCCACCGTCCCTGGCTGTTGGCCGCGCTTGCGGCGCTTGCCAGCGCGGGGCTGTTGCTTGCAATCAGCGTCAACGTTGCCCTGCAACAGATGAAACAAAGTGAAAGCGCGCAGATGAATGCCCAGGGCGAGCGTTTTCTCGAGCGCCTGGAGCAGGTGTTCGGCCAGTTGCGCGAGGCCGTTGACCAGCTTCAGGCGCAGCCCCTGCGCGGCTGCGATCCATTGATGCTGACACAACTGCAACAGGTGGCGCTGAAGTCGCGGTTCATCTACGAAGCGTCCTATGTGGAAGGTACGCGGGCCTGTTCCAACCGCGGCGACGAGCGGATCATCGAGCCCTTGCGCAGCCCTGATATCCAAGGGCCGACCTACAGCTACTGGCTCAATACCACCACCGAGCCCAATGAGAACCTCGCGGCCCTGATGCTGGGCCGTGGCCGCTTCGTGGTCTCCACCTCCCGTGGCCACCTCACAGACGTCGTCGACCTGCCGCCCGGTGGCAGCTTGCTGGTGGTGCTCGATCGCGGTACCCGTGCCATCCCCGTGCTTGGCCCGACGCAACCCTGGCCTCCGACCACCGAATGGCCGCCCGCCCAGGGCAAATCGTTGATCGAGCTGCCTGATCGCCTGGTCTATCGCATGTCCACCAAATCCCCGGACTACCAGTTGGTGCTGATCGCGCCGAGGGCGAGCCTGCCATTGAAGCTCAATGGCCTGCTCTGGTTGCTGTTCCCTGGAAGCCTGGTGTTGGCCGGCTGCATCGGCTGGCTGGTACTGCAACTGATCCTGCAACGTCGCTCGATGAGCTCTGAGCTGCAGCATGCGCTGCGCCGTGGCGAGCTGCAAGTGCTGTACCAGCCGATCTTCGAACTGGACAGCCGTCGCTGCGTCGGTGCCGAGGCACTGGTGCGCTGGCGCCGCCCGGACGGCAGCCTGACCAGCCCGGAGCTGTTCATTCCGCTGGCTGAAAATACCGGCCAGATTCGACAGATCACCGACTTTGTTCTGCAACGGGTCCTGGAGCAACTGGGCCAGTTGCTGCGGGCCAACCGCCAGCTCTATATCTCGGTCAACCTGGCGGCCTGCGATGTCATGGCACCGCGGATCGGAAGGGTGGCGGCGCGCTTACTGGCGCACCATCGTGTTGCACCCAGCCAGATCGCCTTCGAGGTGACCGAGCGTGGCCTGATTGATGTAGTCGTGGCGCGAGACAATCTGCAAGCACTGCGTGCCGTCGGACACCAAGTGCTGATTGATGATTTCGGCACGGGCTATTGCAGCTTGGCTTACTTGCAGACCCTGCCGGTGGACTGCCTGAAAATTGACAAGTCGTTCATCGATGCCTTGGGCCATGACGCCGCCAGCAGCGGCGTGGCGCCGCACATCATTCGCATGGCCCACGACCTGCACCTGCGGGTAATCGCCGAGGGGATCGAGTGCGAGGACCAGGCGCAGTTGCTCAACAGCGAGGGGGTTAACTATGGACAGGGCTGGCTGTTCGCCCATCCGCTGAATGCCCGCCAGTTTGTCGAGTTGATCACTCGTGGGCGGCGTGTGGCAGGGCGGCGGATCGATGATGAGCCTTGAGGCTGGGCGCGTTGAGGGTGAACAGGTCAAACCGGCAGTGCCATGTAGAACTGTGTCCCCTGACCCGGCCGTGAGAACACGCCCATCCGCCCGCCATGCAGTTGCACGATCTCTTTGCACAGCGCCAATCCCAGCCCGGCCCCGCCCTTCTTGCGCCCGACTTGCACGAACGGCTCGAAGATCCGCCCCTGCTGACCATAAGCGATACCTTCGCCGTTATCCTCGACGCTGATGATCACCCGCTCGGCATGCCGCCTTGCATGCAGGCGGATACGCCCGCCGGAGCCGGTGTGGCGAATGGCGTTGTGCAGCAGGTTGTCCAGCACGCGCTCGAGTTGGGCGACATCGGCCTGGATGCGTGGCAGTGGTGGCTCCAGCTCGCGGATGATCTCGATCTGCTTGCCCGAGGCTTGTTCGATGAAACGCGCCTGGGCGCGCTCGAACAGTTCCTCCAATGAGCAGGGGGCCAGTTCCAGTTTCTGCAAACCGCTTTGATAGCGGGAAAAGTTGAGCAGATCGTTGATCAATTGAGTGAGGCGCTGCATTTCTTCGGCAATGGTTTCGAGCAGGTCGTTCTCCCGTGCATCTGGGGGAAAGCTGATACGTTCGCGCAACAGCCCAAATGCCATGTGCATCCCCGTGACGGGTGTACGCAGCTCATGGGAAGCACGCAGTACGAATTCGCTGCGTACCCGTTCGAACGCGCGTTGTTCGGTGACATCGTGCAGCACCATCACTGCACCGAGAATGGGGCCTTCGGGGTGGCTGACCGGGGTCAGGCTATAGGTCAGCAGCCTGGTCTCTTCATCCACCTCCAGGCTCAGGTCTTCAGGCAGTCGGTCCAGGCTGCCTCCGCGCAGCACTTGACGCAGCTGTTGTTCCAGTTCGGGGCGGTGCAAGGCTTCGGCCAGGCTCACGCCCAGGCGGCTTGGGTCCCAGCCCAGCTGGCGCTGGGCCACCGGATTGAGGTGCTCCAGGCGCCCTTGACGGTCGATGATCAGCAGGCCATCGTCGATGCTGTCCAGTACCGCCTGAAGGCGCTGCTGGCCAGCCTGCAGCTCATCGACATTGGTGGCCTGGTGCTTGCGCAGAGCGTCAGCCATCAGGCCGAAGCGACGGGTCAACAGATTGAGCTCGGTGGCCTGGGTCACCGGCAGGGTGACGTCGAAGTTGCCTTGGCTGACCTGATCGGCAGCCTTGGCCAGTGCCTCGATCGGCTGGCCAAAGCGGCGCGCGATGTTGTGCGCGGTGATGAAACCGAGCCCCAGCACGATAAGGCCCATCAGGCCGAGCAAGCCGCTGATGAGCAAGGCGTGCGCGCGCGATGTCTCCTCGCTGCGGGTAATGTGTTCCAGAGCCTGGCGGTGCGAGTCGAGCAGGTCGGTGCGTACCTGGTTGAAAGCAGCGCCGAGGGGTTGGTCCACGCCCATGCTGCGAGCGGGCATCGGGCTCTGCCGATAGGCCTGGACAAATGCCTGGTAGTTGCTGGCAGCCTTGCTGAAACCGGTACGCTCGCCACCTTGTTCCAGCCCCTGTTTGAGCAGTGTCTGGAACTGATCCTGCAGTGTGACGAGGTTGCTTGGAGCTGTGTCCTCGTCGAGGATGAGGTTGAGCTGCTCGCCCAGGTTCTGGCGCAGCTTGAGGGCCAGTTCCAGGGTCTGGGTAGTGTCCTGTACCACTCGCTGCTGCAGGGCCGCCATCTGCAGCACGCTGAACAGCCCGAGCAGCAACCCCAGCAAGGCCACGGTTACCAGCGCCGAGATACTCAGGAACAGTCGCGTACGCAGCTTCATCGGCCATTTCATAGGTTGTACTGCTTGCGCTTGCGATACAGGGTGGAGGCGTCGATGCCCAGCGTCTTGGCGGCTTGGTCGAGGGTATCGCTGGTGGCCAGTACCGCGCCGATATGGGCACGTTCCAACTCGTCCAGGCTCAGCGCCGCGCCGACACGGGGTGCGTTGCCGGTGGGTTGCTCGGCCATGCCCAGGTGGCTGATCTCCACACGCTCCTGCGGGCAGATGATGCTGGCGCGCTCGATCACATTGCGCAGTTCACGGATGTTGCCCGGCCAGCGGTAGTTGAGCAGCGCGGCGCGGGCTTCTTCGCTGAAGCCACGCGCCGGGCGCGAGTACTCCTTGACGAAGCGCGCCAGGAAACGGTCGGCCAGGGTCAGGATATCTTCGCTGCGTTCGCGCAGAGGGGGCAGGTGCAAGGTGATGACGTTCAGCCTGTACAGCAGGTCTTCACGGAAACGGTTCTCACGCACCATTTCGTCCAGGTTCAGGTTGGTGGCTGCCAGGATTCGCACATCCGCCCTGCGCGTGACCGGGTCACCGACCCGCTCATATTCCTTGTCCTGGATGAAACGCAGCAGCTTCGGTTGCAGTGTGAGAGGAAAATCGCCGATCTCATCGAGGAACAGCGTTCCGCCATCGGCTTGGCTGACCCGTCCCAGGGTGCTCTCGCTAGCACCCGTAAAAGCGCCGCGGGTGTGGCCGAACAATTCACTTTCCATCAGCTCAGCATTCAGCGACGGGCAGTTGATGGTCACGCAGGCCTTGCGTGCGCGCTTGCTCCAGCCATGGATGGCGCGGGCCAATTCGCCTTTGCCGGTACCGGATTCGCCGAGGATTAGAATGTTGGCATCGGTGGTTGCCACCTGGCGGGCGGTTTCCAGCACGGCCATCATTGCCGGGCTGTGGGAGTCCAGCCCGTCCTTGGGCTTGCGTACTTCACCTTCCAGTGCCTCCAGTCGCGCCGACAACTGGCGCACTTTCAGCTGCTTGGCCGTGGCCAGGCGCAGTTGGTCAGGGCTGCAGGGTTTGACCAGGTAATCGGCGGCGCCAGCCTGGATAGCGTCAACCGCGGTATCGATGGCGGAATGGGCGGTGACGATGACCACCCGCATCCACGGCGCCTGAATGCGCATCTGTGCCAGTACGTCCAGGCCATTGTCCTCGCCAAGGCGCAGGTCGAGGAAGCATAGGTCGAACACCTGGCGTTGCAGCAGAGTCTCAGCCTGTGCGGCGCTGTTGGCGGTTGCCACGCTATAGCCTTCGTCCTCAAGGCAGTAGCGGAAAGTACGCAGGATGGCGGACTCATCGTCCACCAGCAGAATGCGGCCTTGGTTGTCCTGGGCTGATTCCATTTCCTGCGCTCCTTTGGGATTGATCTCAATTAGTGTCGGAAAAATCGGGCAAGTTGCATGGTCAATTCTGATTGATTCTGCGCCATGCATGCTAGCCGCATGCCTTAATGATGTCTAAGTGACTGAAAAATATGAAGTTCATTGTCATCAAATGGCTGGCACGACGGTTGCCAGTTTGATTGGTTGAGCTATGCGCAAGGAGATTCTCTTATGTCCACCTACCCTCGAATGGTTGTACTTGCTGCCTGTGCCCTGTCGATGATCGCGCCGGCCCAGGCCGACCCCGTGCAGGATGCTCGTCTGGAAGGGGCGTTGCAGACAGCCTTGTCCCTCAATCCCATGCTCAACCCGTTTTCTATAAAGGTGGAAGTCGATGGCCAGCAGGCGAGACTCTCCGGGGATGTTGAGAATCCGGTGGAGCAGGCGCTGGCCGAGCAGGTGGCTCTGGCCACCAAAGGTATCGAGCGGGTCGACAATCAACTGCGGATCGATCCCCGTCTGGTGGACAGGCCCCTGGAGTTGCGCGCCTACGCCCAGCGCCTGGAAGACGCCACCCTCGGCGCGGTGGTGCGCGCACGCTTGCTGTGGAGCCGAATCACCGAGAAAGCGTTCATTGAGGTGGAAAGCCGCGAAGGTGTGGTGACTCTGCGGGGCAAAGTAGACAGCCCCGAAGCCAAGGAGCTAGCAGGGGTGCTGGCGCGCACAACCGATGGAGTGCATCTGGTCAACAACCTGGTCAGCCTGGACAGCACTGCCCTTGCCAAGGCCCGGGAAAAACCCCTTGATGCGCCAGCAGGACCGCAGCCCAGCGATAGCTGGATCGTCGACAAGATTCAGGCCAGCTACCGATTCAGCCGCAACCTTGACGGATTGAACATCAAGGTAGCCAGTGATGAGGGGCTGGTCAGGTTGTCGGGTGAGGTGGTCAGTAGTGAGCAGAAAACGATTGCCGTGGAAGTCGCGAGGCAAATTGTCGGGGTACGTGGCGTCGACGCCGACCTGCTCAAGATCGCTACCAAGGTGGAGGGCTAATCGTGCAAATCGCACGACCCTATAACGGGTATCGTGCAGTATACGCACCAGGTAAAGGTTTCTAAATTTCATATATTATTAATTTAAAAGGATTTTTTTGTAGGCTTACGACTGGCATGCAGGCTGCACTGATGTTTCCAAGCACGAATAACAAGTTCGCAGGAGGAGCCGGCATGAATCGCCACAATGTCAATCGCACGCAGAGCGCTGTAGTACCTATGCAGCAACTGCTGTTCCTCGGCATGGCTCTGCTCCTGACCTTGGCGGTGGGCTTGTTCCACCACAGCTGGCAGACCGCTCGGCTGGCCGATCAAGTGGCCGCGCAGACCGCGCTGTTGACGCAACTGCGGGCAACGCCTCACGCCAGCACCTTGGTCAAGGCTGCAGAGCCACTGGCTAGTGCTGAAAACGCTCCTGCTGTTCTTGAACGTGTCGAGCCCCAGCAACGTTGGGTGTTCTGACACTGTTAACCGATTTCGTACAAGAAAAGGAGAAACATCATGCTGAGTTGGGCTATCACTTTCCTGATCATCGCCATTATCGCCGCAGTCCTGGGCTTTGGTGGTATCGCCGGCGCTGCGACCGGTATCGCGAAGATCCTGTTCATCGTCTTCCTGGTGCTGTTCGTTGCCTCCTTCTTCTTCGGCCGCGGTAGGGGTTGACGACCATGAGCAGGATGCTCCCGAAAGCCTTGGCCGTCGCACTGCTGCTGGGCAGTGGTGCGTCGGCGCTGGCCGCCAATGACGGCCAGGTCCGGGTCAACCAGTTGCTTGGCTCGGACCCCGAATACCAGAAGACCTGGCAGAAGACGATAAAGAAAGAAGAGCGCTTGCCCGAATGGGTGATCAACCTCAGCGGCAGCTCGGCACAGCAGATGTCGGCGGTGACCGAGGACGGCGACCAGTATCTGGTTGGTCCGCTCTGCGAATCCGAGGGCAACTGCACCTACAAGCGCCTGGTCGTGGCCTTCAGCTGGGACAAGGACGAAGCCTACGGCATGCTCGTGGAAGTGCCTGAGGGCCTGCCTGCGGACAAGTCGCCGACCCGCCATGCGGACTACCGCTGGTTGGGCAAGCCGGACGAAGGCATGAAAGCTTTGCTGCAGGAGCAGCTCAAGCGTGACCCGAATTGGTACTGACCAGCGGTCGCGCACTGTAACGCTATAGAAGCTGAACCTTTTTATCTTTCAAGCTTCTATGATGCGCCGCCCCGAGGAGGGGCGGCGCATGACCAGGGGGCCGGGCCGCTCTGACTGTTGCAGGGTCGGAGTGGCCTAGGGGTACAGGGAGTGCCTCCATCATGGGCCGGGTCAGGAGAGGGTGGCATCGGAAGTTGCAGGTCGATCGGGTCGAGTTGAGGACGTGATCGATCTGGCTTCCGAAGCGCCTGTAGGGATTTATCTATCCATACGAGCGACTTTTCACTTCAGACACATTTTGTCGCTACCGTATATCGAAATTTTTTTAGTTGTCCGACAGGTCAGCCCGTGTGGCATTTCAGCCATTCGGATTGTCGAACACGCCATCAAACTCCCTTCTTTCATACCTGCAAATCTGCCGAAAAATGGCGCATTGGCCTTGTTCGGAAATCCGAACGTTGAAAATCAAGGCGTTGGCGATGCTCGATTTTGGCTTCTGGTCTCATGCCGATTCGGCATATGGTATTCGTTTCCGGCATTAGACTGCCTCTGCCCACGTCGCAATAGTTGCCGCCTTTTTCCTTGGCCCGAGCGCCAGAAATGCTCGCTCGCGGTGTCCTTACAGAGGGGGCCGGAACGGAACACGCAGCCGCCCAGCAGCTTTGAAGCGCTCTGGAACGCGACTTTCCGTCAGGTGCCCGTGACCACTACAACAAAGGGTAATGACATGAAGAAGGCAAAACTGAGCCTCGCCTGGCAGATCGTCATCGGTCTGTTGCTGGGCGTTGCAGTCGGCGCGCTACTGAATCATTTCAGTGCAGAAAAGGCATGGTGGATCAGCAACGTCCTCCAGCCAGCCGGCGATATCTTCATTCGCCTGATCAAGATGATCGTCGTCCCGATCGTGATTTCGTCGCTGATCGTGGGCATCGCCGGGGTAGGCGACGCGAAGAAACTGGGCAGTATCGGCCTGAAGACCATCATCTACTTCGAGGTGGTGACCACCATCGCCATCGTCGTCGGCCTGGTCTTGGCCAACGTGTTCCACCCGGGCGCCGGCATCGACATGAGCACCCTGGGCACCGTCGACATCTCCAAGTACCAGGCCACCGCGGCCGAGGTGCAGCATGAGCATGCGTTCATCGAGACCCTGCTCAACCTGATCCCGTCGAATATCTTCGCGGCGCTGATGCGTGGCGAGATGCTGCCGATCATCTTCTTCTCGGTGATGTTCGGCATGGGCTTGTCGAGCCTCAACGCCGATCTGCGCGAGCCGCTGGTGCGTACCTTCCAGGGCGTGTCGGAGACCATGTTCAAGGTCACCCACATGATCATGAACTACGCGCCGATCGGTGTGTTCGCCCTGATCGCCGTGACTGTCGCCAACTTCGGCTTCAGCTCGCTGCTGCCGCTGGCCAAGCTGGTGCTGCTGGTGTACTTCGCCATCGCCTTCTTCGCCTTCATGGTGCTGGGCCTGGTGGCTCGCCTGTTCGGCTTCTCGGTGATCAAGATCATGCGCATCATGAAAGATGAGCTGATCCTCGCCTACTCCACCTCCAGCTCCGAGACCGTGCTGCCGCGCGTGATCGAGAAAATGGAGAAGTACGGTGCGCCGAAGTCGATCTGCTCATTCGTGGTTCCGACCGGCTACTCGTTCAACCTTGACGGCTCGACCCTGTACCAGAGCATCGCGGCGATCTTCATCGCCCAGCTGTATGGCATCGACCTGTCCTGGAGCCAGCAGTTGCTGCTGGTGCTGACCCTGATGGTCACCTCCAAGGGTATCGCCGGCGTGCCGGGTGTATCGTTCGTGGTACTGCTGGCCACCCTGGGCAGCGTGGGCATCCCGCTGGAAGGCCTGGCCTTCATCGCCGGTGTCGACCGCATCATGGACATGGCTCGTACCGCGCTGAACGTGGTGGGCAACGCCTTGGCCGCAGTGGTCATCGCCAAGTGGCAGGGCATGTACGACGCCGAGAAAGGCGAGGCGTACTACAAGTCGCTGGTGCTGGAAAAAGGCAAGAAAGAGGCCGTGGTGGCGGGCAAGACCGTCAACCAGTAAGCCGCTGAGCTAAACGAAGAGCCCCGACTTGTCGGGGCTTTTTGCTGTCTGAAAGCTGACCGCGGTCGTGTTACCCACACTGGCCCCATCACCGGCAAGCCGGCTCCCACACGGGTCTCGCAAATCCCTTTGGGAGCCGTCTTGCCGGCGATGGGGTGCGAAGCGCCCCCAACAGCGCGCCGGTTGATTGCGCTATCATTCGGGCATTTTTTCACGGGGGAACACACGGATGCTCAACGGCCTCTGGCTCGGCTTTTTCCTGATTGCGGCCATCAGCGCCCTGGGCCAATGGCTGGTGGGCGGCAATGCCGGTATCTTCGCCGCGATGGTCGAGAGCATCTTCGCCATGGCCAAGCTCTCGGTAGAGGTGATGGTCCTGCTGTTCGGTACCCTGACCCTGTGGCTGGGTTTTCTCAAGATTGCCGAGAAGGCCGGTATCGTCGAATGGCTGGCCAAGGTCCTCGGGCCGCTGTTTGCCCGGCTGATGCCGGAGGTACCGCCGGGCCACCCTGCCCTGGGCCTGATCACCATGAACTTCGCCGCCAACGGCCTGGGCCTGGACAACGCCGCCACGCCCATCGGCCTGAAGGCCATGCGCTCGCTGCAGGAGCTCAACCCCAGCAGCACCACGGCGAGCAACGCGCAGATTCTGTTCCTGGTGCTCAATGCGTCATCGCTGACCCTGCTGCCGGTGACCATCTTCATGTACCGCGCCCAGCAAGGCGCACCTGACCCGACCATGGTGTTCCTGCCGATCCTGCTGGCCACCAGTTGCTCGACCCTGGTCGGCCTGCTGTCGGTGGCGGTGATGCAGCGCCTGCGCCTGTGGGATCCGGTGGTGCTTGCCTACCTGATCCCCGGCGCGCTGTTGCTGGGTGGCTTCATGGCTTTTCTCGGCACGCTGTCGGCGGCCGCGCTGGCCAGCCTGTCCTCGATCCTGGGCAACCTGACGCTGTTCGGCGTGATCATCCTGTTCCTGGTGATCGGCGCGTTGCGGCGGGTGCAGGTGTACGAGGCCTTCGTCGAGGGCGCCAAGGAGGGTTTCGACGTGGCCAAGGGGCTGCTGCCCTACCTGGTGGCGATGCTGGTGGCCGTGGGCGTGTTGCGTGCCTCCGGCGCCCTGGAGCTGGCCCTGGACGGCATCCGCCACGCAGTGACCTGGATGGGCCTGGATACGCGCTTCGTCGAGGGCCTGCCCACGGCGCTGGTCAAGCCGTTCTCCGGCAGCGCGGCGCGGGCGATGCTGATCGAGACCATGCAGACCCAGGGCGTGGACAGCTTCCCGGCGCTGGTGGCGGCGACCATCCAGGGCAGCACCGAAACCACCTTCTACGTGCTGGCGGTGTACTTCGGCGCGGTGGGTATCCAGCGCGTGCGCCATGCGGTGGGCTGCGCGCTGCTGGCCGAGCTGTCCGGGGTGATCGCGGCGATCTTCGTCTGCTACTGGTTCTTTGCCTGAGCCTGGCTGACGGTCCAGACGATTACCTGGCGCGCCAGCTGGTCGCTGGCCGTACCGAAGCCGGCGACCACCGCCGGCACTTGCTGGCTGCCTAGCGGCTGGCGTACCTCGAAGCGTTTACTCGCGAGGATGCGCTGGCTGCGGCCCTGCACCAGCCGTGCATCGTAGCGAATCACCACCTCCACAGCCCCGCCTGAGCGGTACTCGCTCTGGAACGCCTGCAGTTCGCCACCCAGCTCGTAGTCCGCCTGCAGGTTGCTGTCGTCGGCACTCAGGCGCTGCACCCGGCCATCGCGCTGGAAGCCGTCGAGCAGGCGATTGCGCACCAGCATTGGCGTCGGGTCGCTCCAGCGGGCGCCCTTGTAGCTGCTGATCACATCCCCCTGGGGAATGACCGCGATACGCGGCCCGGCCAGGGCTTCGCTGGCCAGTGGCTTGTTCAGGCGCAGCGACCAGTCCAGCGGCGCGGCACTGCGGGCGGTCTGGCTCACCGGCAGGCGGTAGATATCCACAGGCTCGGACTGCGGCAGGATCGAGCAGGCCGTAGCCAGGCTCAGGGTGGTAGCGAGTGCGGCCAGGCGCAGCGACAGCTTCATGGCTGGAACTCCTTGTTGTTGTCGCGGCCCAGCAGGTAGCCGCTGGGGTCGGCTTCCAGGCGCCGGGAGATGCCCTTGAGCGAGTTGAGGGTCTCGCGCAGTTCGCGGATTGCCGGGGCGATCTGGTTCAGGCCCTGGGCACCATCGTCCAAGGACTGGCGGTTGTCCTGCAACAGGCTGTTGATGGTCGCGGTGCTTTCGGCCAGCGACTGCATGGCCTGCTCGGCGCTGCCGATGGCCTGCTTGCCCTGGGTGCCCAGCAGGCCGTTGGCATTGCGCATCAGGGCCTGGGTCTCGGCCAGGGTGGCATTGGCCTGCTTGCCGACCTGAGCCAGCTGTTCGATGGCCTCGGAAATCCCGCCCTTCTGGTTGGCGAAGGCGCCGGTGGTCTGCTCGAGGTTGGCTAAGGTATTGCTGAGGCGCTCGATATTGCTCGAAGAGAACATCTGGTTGGCGTTGTGCAGCAGCAGGTTGATGTTGGTCACCAGGTCGCTGCTATCGTTGAGCAGGCGCGAGATTGGCGATGGCGAGGCGACGATCACCGGCAGCTTGCCGTCCTTGCCCTTGAGTTCCGGGCTTTGCGGCGTGCCGCCGCTGAGCTGGATGAACGAGTTGCCGGTCACTCCCGCCAGGGTCAGCTTGGCCTGGGTGTCCTCCTTGACCGGCGTGTCGCCGCTAAGGCGCACGCGAGCCAGGACCCGACGCGGGTCCTTCGGGTCCAGGCGCAGGTTGCTGACATCACCGACCTTGATGCCGTTGTACTGCACCGGGCTGCCGCGGGACAGGCCCGACACGGCCTCGTTGAACACCACTTCGTAGTCCTTGAAAGCATCGTCGACACTGGACTTGGTCAGCCACAGGCCGAATAGCATGGCGCCCGCCACCACCAGCACGGTGACCAGGCCGATCAGGACATGATGAGCTCGGGTTTCCATCGTTCAGCGCTCCTGGCGGGCGCGCAGGGCGGCGTCTTCGGCCGCCCGGCCACGCGGGCCGTGAAAGTATTCGTGAATCCAGGGATCAACGGTCTGCTCGACCTCGGCCAGGGGCCCGGCTACCAGCACCTTCTTCTGCGACAGCACCGCCACCCGGTCGGTAATGGTGTAGAGGGTGTCCAGGTCGTGGGTGATGAGGAACACCGACAGGCCCAGGGCGTCGCGCAGGGTAAGGATCAACTGGTCGAAGGCGGCGGCGCCGATCGGGTCGAGGCCGGCGGTGGGCTCGTCGAGGAACAGGATGTCCGGGTCCAGGGCCAGGGCGCGGGCCAGGGCGGCGCGCTTGATCATGCCGCCGGACAGCGAGGCCGGGTACTTGTCGGCAGCGCTGATCGGCAGCCCGGCCAACGCCAGCTTGACCCCGGCCAGGTGCTCGGCGTCGGCCCGCGACAGCCCGGCATGCTCGATCAGCGGCAGGGCGACGTTCTCGGTAACGGTCAGCGAGGAGAACAGCGCGCCCTTCTGGAACAGCACGCCGAAGCGGCGTTCGACCAGCGAGCGCTGGTTTTCGTCGAGCGTGGCCAGGTCCTGGCCGAATACCTTGGCCGTGCCTTCATTGGGCCGGCGCAGGCCGATGATGCTGCGCAGCAGCACCGATTTGCCGCTGCCCGAACCGCCGACCACGGCGAGGATTTCACCGCGGTACAGGTCCAGGTCGAGATTCTCGTGCACGCTCTGGCTGCCGAAGCGGTTGCACAGCCCCCGGGCTTCGATCACGGCTTCAGTCACCAGCCCATCTCCATGAAGAACAGCGCGGCGACCGCGTCCAGCACGATGACCACGAAGATCGATTGCACCACGGCGGAGGTGGTGTGGGCACCCACCGACTCGGCGCTGCCGCTGACCTTGAAGCCTTCCAGGCAGCCGATGGCGGCGATCAGGAAAGCGAAGAACGGCGCCTTTGCCATGCCCACCAGGAAATGCTGCACGCCGATGTCACTCTGCAGCAGCGAGAGGAACATGGCCGGCGAGATGTCCAGGGTCAGGGCACAGACCACCGCGCCGCCGATCATGCCGCAGAGCATCGCGACGAAGGTCAGCAATGGCAATGCTATCAACAGTGCCAGCACTCGGGGCACAACCAGCAGCTCGATCGGGTTGAGGCCCAGGGTGCGAATGGCGTCGATCTCTTCGTTGGCCTTCATCGAGCCGATCTGCGCGGTGAACGCGCTGGCGGTGCGCCCGGCCATGAGGATGGCGGTCAGCAGCACGGCGAACTCGCGCAGGAAGGAGAACGCTACCAGGTCGACGGTGAAGATCGTTGCGCCGAAGTCAGCCAGCACCGTAGCGCCAAGGAAGGCCACCACAGCGCCGACCAGAAAGGTCAGCAAGGCGACGATGGGCGCGGCGTCCAGGCCGGTCTGCTCGAGGTGCGCGACCACCGGGGTGACCCGCCAGCGATGCGGCTGGAACAGCCGCAGGAACAAGGTCTGCAGGATCAGGCCGATGAAACCCAGCACCTGGGTGGTGTCCTGCCACAGCTGGTCGACGGCGCGGCCGATGCGCGCCAGCAGGAGAAGCAGCACTGGCTGCTCCGGTTCCTTGACCGGGATGCAGTAGTCCTGCACCGAGCAGTAGACGTTCTTCAGCAAGGCCCGGCTGGCATCGGGGAGTTCGTCGCTGCAGCGCGACAGGCGTTCGGAGCCCAGCAGTTCGGCCAGCAGCGAGGCGCCGGCGGTGTCCAGGCGGCCCAGCTGGCTGAGGTCGGCGAGGGTTTCGTCACCGTACTGGTCGCGCAGTCGCTCGCACTCGCGCTTGAGGCTGGCGTAGTGGGCAAGGGTCCAGTCTCCGGCGATGCGCAGGCGAGTGGGCTGCTGCCGGGTGTCCAAGGTGGCGCTCGGGGCGGTCATAGGCTCCCTGCATCTGACTGGCGAATCGGCGAGTCAGATCATAGCCCATCGCGGGGTCGGCCCGCTTCCACCACGATGATGGTTGCGGGCGTGCCCCGCGATCCTTGTCAGGATTCCACCACCTTGAAGCGCAGAACCCCGATCACCTGCCCGTCCTCGGTCAGCACCCTCACCTGCCACTTGCCTACGGGATTGGGTGGGAAGTTCTGCTTGTGGGTCCAGGCCCGGTAGCCTTCCTTGCGCCCGCCGTGAATGTCCAAGGCGATACGGTCGACCTCTTTGCCATCGAGCTGCCACACATGGTAGATGCGCTCGTTCAGACCGCGCGGCGCGTTAATGGCGGTGTAGGCATACAGCCCACCACTGCGGATACGGCTGGCCGCCACTTCGTCCAGTGATTCGCCTGGCTGGCGGTTGAGCACCTCGGTACTGATCGCCACGTCGGTCATCCACAGTGTGGCCGGCGGCACCCACGAGCGCAGCAGCCACCCGCCGCCACCCACCGCCAGGGTCACCAGCACCAGGGCCACGCCACGGCGCCAGCTGTTGATCGGGAAGCTGCTGGCCAGGCTCGGGAACGACAGCGCCATGGCGGCGATCAGTGCCAGCTTGAAGCTTTGCGCGGTGGTCAGATGCAGGATGATTGGCAATGCCGTGAGCATGGCCGCGAACAGCGTCAGGGTGTGCAGCGCCAGGAACAGCCAGCGCCGCGGCGCCAGCCACTTGTGGTACAGCGGGTCGATGATCGAGATCAGCCCCGCGGCACCGAGCAGGCCGGTGAATATTAGCTGGCCGCTGTTCCAGGTGGTGGTGATGAAGAAGAACGGCAAGACGAAGAACAGGCTTTCCTGATGGATCATCTGTGTCGCGAAGCGCAGCAACGGTTGCGGGATCTCGCGCTTGAAGGTGCGGGCGAACAGCTCGGTGAGGGTGTTCTCCAGCATCAGCCAGACCCAGCTGACCAGCATCGCGATGGCGATCCACCTTGCCAGGCCGGCCTGGCGGTCGACCAGCATGAAGCTGCCGATGCCCGAGAGGAAACCGTAGAGCGCGATGATGCCGGGGTAGCGCTTGAGCAGCTCGATGATGCGCAGGATGAAGCTGGGGATTGGGGGCATCAGGCAAGCAACAGGGAGCGGTGGATGGCTGTGCCGGCTTCATCGCGGGGCAAGCCCGCTCCCACGCATGAATTGTCGTGGGAGCGGGCTTGCCCCGCGATGAGTGCTAGCGAAAGGCTTACAGGATACCGCCGAATCAGGGCGCCCGTGTAGCACCGCTGGGCTTGGCGCGAGGCCCGCGGCGGCGGATCAGCCCGACTGCCAGGATCAACCCCAGCAACAAGGCCACCAACCCATACAGCTCGTCATACCCCAGCAACGGCTTCTCGATGCGCAGGTACCCCGGCTCCTTGAGCAGCTCGCGCAGCGCCGCATCGGCCTGTTTCAGGCTGACTTGGCGAAGTTCTCGCACCGGATCGGTGAAACGTCCGTCCTCGTAGGCGTTGAGCGCCCCCCAGTAGTAGTCGGCGAGCGCTGCGTTGCCCTGGGTGGTCCAGCTCTCCCGGGCGATCGTCGCCTCCTTGATGCGGGCGAAGGTGTCCGGGTCCAGGCCATGCTTGCGCAGATGGTCGAACAACTGCTCGAGTACCTTGAGTGCCTTGTCGAGGTCCTGGCGCTCGAGGTCGGCATTCAGGGTGAGCAGCCCGCTGTCGCCGAAGCTCTCGCGTTGTACCGACGGCCCGTAGGACAACCCGTGGCGCAGGCGCAACTGGTCGTACAGCGCCCAGTCCAGGTAGCGCGACAGCAGCTCGAGGGTCTGGTCGTGCCCCTCCTCCAGGGTCGGCTCGATGAACAGCCAGTGCAACTTGACGCTGTCGCCCAGCCAGCCGCGGGTCAGGTCGCGGCGCTGCTCGGCCTGCTGGCTGATGCTTTCGAGGTTGCGGCGTTCTTCGGGCTCGGTCGCCGGCAGCTCGCCAAAAGTGCGTTCCAGGTAGGCTGGCAGCAGGCGGTCGAGGCCGCCGACGACGATCAGCGACATGTTGTTGGCCACATACCAGTGCTCGCGCAACTGCTGGACCTGTTCCAGGGTCATGTCGTCGAAGTTGGAGCGCTCGGGACATTTCAGGCCCAGCTCGGTAGCCAGCTGGTCGCTGGCTGGGTGGCCGATGTCCTGACGGTCCAGCCAGCGCTGCAGTCGGCCGTAATGGCCACCGTCCTCGCGCTCGATGATCTTTTTCGCGGTGGCCAGCGCCTTCGTGTCGATTTGAGTATCGCGGACCACCGCCAGCAGCAGGTCGAGCACCTTGCGCTGGTTGCGCGCCGGGGCTTCGATGACGAAGGTGGTGTCGGCGCTGCTGGTGAAGGCGTTCCACTCCCCGCCCAGGGCCTGGATACGCTCCTCCAGCCCGCCCTCGCCCGTCTCGTCGATACCGCTGAACAGCAGGTGCTCGAGCAGGTGCGGCAGCTCGCGCTGGTCACAGTCGAAGTCGTCCAGGCCCACGCCCACCACCAGGCGGATCGACACATGATCACGCTCATAGCCGGACTTGAGGATGACCTGCAGGCCGTTGGGCAACAGGTAGCCCTCGACCCGCGAGCGGTCGAGGGCGAGCGTGGGCAGGTTACAAATCAGCAGGCAAACGAACAACAGGCAACGCATAGGCGAGCTCAGGTCTCCGGAGTGTCTTGGCTCAAGGCTGACGGGCTTCGTCCGGCACGCTGTCGAGCATCAGCCCGCCGGTGTCGGTGCCGCCCAGTACCACATAGGCACTGCTGCAGAACAAAGAGTTCAAACGCTTCATGTCGGCAATGAGCTCCAAGTGTAGCGAACTGGTCTCGATACTCTGCACCACTTTACGTTGCAGGCGGCTGACATGGGCGTGGGCCAGGCGCCGCTCCTGGGCGCGGAAACGACGTTTCTCGCGCAGCAACTGCTGCGCGCTCTGCGGGTCGGCGCTGAGGAACACTGACAGGCCCAGGCGCAGGTTGGCCAGCAATTGTTCCTGCAGGCCAGTCAGCTCCTCCAAGCCAACCTGGGAGAACTCCCGACGCTGCGAGGTCTTCTGCTGCTGGACCTTGCGAAGCATGCGCTCGATCAGGTCGCTGGCCAGCTTGAGGTTGATCGCCACCTCGATGATCTCTGCCCAGCGCCGGTTGTCCTGCTCGGCGAGGTCTTCACGGGGCATCTGCGCCAGGTAAAGCTTGATGGCGTTGTACAGCGCCTCGGCATCCTCCCCGAGGGCCCTAACCTGTTGCGGCAAGGCTGTCTGGGTGCCGCGCAGGGCGCCAAGCATGGCCTCGAGCAGGCTGTCGACGATATCGCCCAGGCGCAGGGTCTCGCGCACGGCGTTGACCAGCGCCAGGCTGGGGGTGTTCAACGCCGTCGGGTCCAGGTGGCGTGGCTGGTGGCGGCCATTGCCGTTGTCGCGTTCGGGCAGCAGGTAGCTGCACAGGCGGCCCATGGGTTTGACCGTCGGCAGCATCAGCAGGCAGCGCAAGGTGTTGTAGAGCAGGTGGAAGCCGATCACCAGCTCTTGCGGGCTGAAGCTCAGGCTGTCCATCCAGGCCACCAGCGGGTGCAGCACCGGGATGATCAGTAGCAGGCCGACCACCTTGTACAACAGGCTGCCCAGCGCCACCCGGCGACCGGCGCTGTTTTGCAGGCTGGTGGTGAGGAAGGCGAGCAGGCCGCTGCCGATGTTGGCGCCAATCACCAGGCCGATGGCCACCGGCAGGCTGATCACTTCGGCGCCCGCCAGGGTGGCGGTGAGCAGCACGGCGGCCAGGCTGGAGTAGGAAATCATGGCGAATAGCGCGCCGATCAGGGCGTCGAGGAGGATATCGCCGGTGAGCGAGGCGAACAGCACCTTCACCCCTTGGGCGTGGGTGATCGGCGCGGCGGCGTGGACGATCAGTTGCAGCGCCAGGATGATCAGGCCCAGGCCGATGCCGACGCGGCCCAGCTGGCCGGCGCGGGTCTGCTTGCGCGAGAGGAAGAAGATCACCCCGAGGAAGATCAGCAGCGGCGACAGCCAGGACAGGTCGAAGGTCAGCACCCGCGCCATCAGCGCGGTCCCGACGTCGGCGCCGAGCATGATCGCCAGGGCCGGGGTCATGGCCATCAGGCCCTGGCCGACGAACGAGGTGACCAGCATGGCGGTGGCGTTGCTGCTCTGCACCATGGCGGTGACCAGGATCCCGGCGATGAAGGCCAGCGGGCGCTTGTCCATGTTCTGGCCGAGCACGCGGCGCAGGTTCGAGCCATAGACCCGCAGGATGCCGGTACGCACGATATGGGTGCCCCACACCAGCAACGCCACGGCGGAGAGCAGATTGAGCAGGGTCAGCATGGTCGGGCCCCCTTTTCTTCTATGCCCCTGGGCGGGGCCAATGGGTGCAGCGGTGAGCCTGGCCCGGGGGTGGGCTGTTTTTCCCAGTGCTCACTGAAGCTTTAGTTGTTTTGCCTGGCTGGTGCCAGCTTGGCATGGGTGAAACGTATTTGAAACATGCTCTGGCCTCATCGTCGGCAACAAAAAAGGCCCCGAAGGGCCCTTTCGCTACCGCGCTTCCTGGGCTTATTGACCCGGGATGTCCTTGCGCAGTTTCACTGGATCGTGCTCCTTGCCCTTCTTGCGTGCCATCGCCGTGCGCATGCGGATGTTGATCGCCTCCACCGCCAGCGAGAAAGCCATAGCGAAGTAGACGTAGCCTTTCGGCACATGCACATCGAAAGATTCGGCGATCAGCACGGTGCCTACGACGATCAGGAACGAAAGCGCGAGCATCTTCAGCGATGGGTGCTTGTCGATGAAATCGCTGATGGTGCCGGCGCAGAGCATCATCACCAGTACCGCGACGATGATCGCGGCGATCATCACCGGCACGTGGGAGACCATGCCCACCGCGGTGATCACCGAGTCCAGCGAGAACACGATGTCGATGATGGCAATCTGGATGATGGTGTAGAAGAACTTGCCACCTGCCCCTTTCGGCTCGTCGGGGTTCTCGTCCTCGCCTTCCAGGCCGTGGTAGATCTCCTGAGAGCTTTTCCACAGGAGGAACAGGCCGCCGAAGAACAGGATCAGGTCGCGCCCGGAGATACCCTCGCCCAGTACATGGAACAGGTCGTCGGTCAGGCGCATGACCCAGGTGATCGACAGCAGCAGCATGATCCGCGTGACCATGGCCAGGGCCAGGCCGAAGATCCGCGTGCGCGGTTGCATGTGCTTGGGCATGCGGCTGACCAGGATCGAGATCATGATGATGTTGTCGATCCCGAGCACGATCTCAAGCGCGGTGAGGGTAAAAAAGGCAACCCAGATTTCCGGGCTGGTCAGCCATTCCATGTGTATTCCTTCGAGCGGTAAAGGCAAAGCGCCCTGGTGACGGGCGCTTTGCGGTTGGATGAGGCGCTTGTATTACAGACTGCTGAACAGCGGGAAAGTCCCCAGCGCCAGCGCGCCGGCCATTATGCACAGGCATACCAGCACTGCCCACTTGAGGGTGAAGCGCTGGTGATCGCCGAACTCGATGCCGGCCAGGGCCACCAGCAGGTAGGTGGAGGGTACCAGCGGGCTGAGCAGGTGTACCGGTTGCCCGACGATCGACGCACGGGCCATTTCCACCGGGGTGACGCCGTAATGGCTGGCGAACTCCGAGAGTACCGGCAGCACGCCGTAGTAGAAGGCGTCGTTGGACATGAAGAAGGTGAACGGCATGCTGACCAGGGCGGTGATCACCGCCATGTAGGGGCCGAACGCTTCCGGGATTACCGCCAGCAGGCTCTTGGACATGGCATCGACCATGCCGGTACCCGACAGGATGCCGGTGAAAATGCCCGCGGCGAAGATCAGCCCGCTCACGGCCAGCACGCTGGAGGCGTGGGCGGCGATGCGGTCCTTCTGCTGCTGCAGGCACGGGTAGTTGACGATCATGGCGATGCTGAAGGCGATCATGAACAGCACCGGCAGTGGCAGCACGCCGGCGATCAGCGCGACCATCAGCGCGGCGGTCAGGGCGCCGTTGAACCACAGCAGCTTGGGCCTGCGGGCTTCCGGGAACTGCGACACGCTGATTTCGCTGTGGTCGAGGTCGTCGGTCGGCAGGTGCAGTTCACCGAGGCGGGCACGTTCACGCAGGCCATACCAGTAGGCGATGGCCAGGATCGCCACCACGCCGAATGCCATGGCCGGAATCATCGGCACGAAGATGTCCGAAGGGTCAACGTGCAAGGCGCTGGCGGCGCGCGCCGTCGGCCCTCCCCATGGGGTCATGTTCATCACCCCGCCGGCGAGGATGATCAGGCCAGCCATGATTCGCGGGCTCATCCCCAGGCGGCTGTACATCGGCAGCATGGCGGCGCAGCAGATCATGTAGGTGGTGGCGCCGTCCCCGTCCAGGGACACCACCAGGGCCAGCACCGCGGTGCCGATCGAGACTTTCAGCGGGTCGCCCTTGACCAGCTTGAGGATCTTGCGCACGGCCGGGTCGAACAGGCCGGAGTCGATCATCAGGGCGAAGTAGAGAATGGCGAACATCAGCATCACGCCAGTGGGCGCGAGCTTGCTGATGCCCTGCAGCATCATCGGGCCGATGTCGCTGTAGAAGCCGCCGAACAGGGCGAACAAAATCGGTACCAGGATCAGCGCGATCAAGGCCGACAGGCGCTTGGTCATTATCAGGTACATGAAGGTGATGACCATGGCGAAGCCGAGGAAGGTCAGCATGGCGGTACTCCAGGCGTGGCGCGGCGAAAGGAAGGACGATTCGGGCGGATCAGCGCGTCAGGCGCTGCGCGAGGAGCTGGCGGAGGGGGACTGCGAAAAGGCGGGCACAGGAAAACATCAGAATCACCATTGTTGTTGTTGATTGGGCCGGGGCGCGGAAGTTTCCGGGTGCCCTGGCTGGCCGGTCTGCTGCCGGTGGTGGCGCTATCCTATGTGGGCAAGCTTTCAGCCAGCTTTCGGCTGGTGCCAGGCGACGGGAGGTCGTTTCGATGGTGGATGTCGAAGAAGGCGGGTGCCATTGCGGTGCCCTGCGTTATCGCTTGTCGGGCGCCCTGGGCGATGTCGCCCATTGCCATTGCTCGATCTGCCGGCGGGTCAGCGGGGGCACTCTGGTGACCTGGGTCACCCTGCCCTTCGAGGCTTTCCAGTGGCTGGCGGGCTCACCGCAGCGCTACATGGCGCCGGAAACCTGCAGTCGGTACTTCTGTGGCAGTTGCGGGGCGCACGTGGCACTGGTGACGGCCCATAGCCCGGATTCGATCGACGTAACCGTGGCGACGCTGGATCACCCGGAGCGGGTGCCGGCCAATCGGCATATCTGGGTGGGGAGCCGCTTGCCGTGGTTGCAGGTGGATCAAGGGTTGCCGGAGGAAGACGAGGAAAACCTGTAGGGCATTGTGCTGCCTCTTCTGGCCCTATCGCCATGTACTAGGGCAGCTGCAACCCCCCGGCCGCCTTGTGCAACGCCCGAAGGTGCTCGCCCACCTGCTTGATATTGGCCTCCACGGCTTTGATCTCCCTGCCCCGCTCGGGCCCCAGCAGCGCCCTCACCTGCTGGTCGAGGTCGGTACTCAGGCGCAGCAGCTGCGCCTGGCGCTCGCTGCTCACCTGCTCCAGTTGCTTGCGCTCGTCCGGCTGCGGCAGGCCGTAGCCCCCTGCCCCGAGCAACTCCGCCGGGCGACTGAGGAAGCCGCTGTTGGCCAGCATCGCCTGCAAGGTTTCGTTGGCTTTGTCGAAGCTGCCGTCCTTGAGCGCCCGCCCGTTCAGGTAGCGTTGCTTGACCTCATCCTGGGCCAGCAGCAGCTGGCGCCGTAGCCCGGCCTGTTCGAGCAGCAGCAAGGCCGCGCTGGTGCGCAGGTCGGCGCGGTCGAACCACTGGCGGCGCTGCTCGGCGTCCAGCGCCAACCAGCCTTCCACCGTCGTCTGTTTGATTGGTAGCTGCTTGCGCAGTACCTCGAACATCGCCTGGTAGCGGTCGCGGTAAGAGTCGAAGCGATAGCCCAGGCGCAGCGCTTCGCGTGGGTCGTCGAGCACGCTGGTATCAGCCAGTCCCCTGCCCTTCATGACCTCGAGCAGCCCGTTGGGCATGATGCTGTCCAGGTCGTTCAGGCGTGCATTACCGGTGCCGCTGCGCAGCAGCTTGAGCGACTCCACGGCGCAGTTGTTGGACAGGAAGTAGTAGTTGCCGTCGTAGCTCCAGTGCATCTCGGCGGCCTGGCGCACCAGGTTTTCGATCTCGGCGCGGCTGAGCTTGAGCGGTACCGAGGCCAGGCTGCGCAGCTCGGTCTTGGTGTACTCGTCGATCACCTGCCCCAACGGCAGCACGAACAGCCGCGACGGGTAGGCGCCGACCAGCCCGTCCCAGCTGGACAGCTGCACATCGTTGACGAAGGCGCGGTATGACAGCACCAGGCTCTGGTCGAGGTCCAGGCGACAGGCCGGCCCGCGTGGGCGACCCGGGGCGCAGATCACCAGGCGCAGCATGCTGTGGCCCCAGCGGCTGACCCAATTCTGGTTGGCTTCGGCCAGCAAGTAGTCGACCTCGTAGACCCGCTCCGGGTCGATCTCACCCAAGGGTTGGCGGGCGAAGTCGTTGCCGGCGTTGAGGAACGGCAGGCCCTTGGCGCATGCATCTTGTTGCGGCGCCCAGTCGAAGTGGTCGCGCAGGTACTGGTTCAGCGCCGGGCGGCGACAGGCGTAGCTGGGGTCGAGGAGGAAGTACTCCATGTTGACCGCGACAAACTCCTTCGGGCTGCTCAGCTCGTAGGGATCCGGGCTGCGCACCAGCTGGCCATTGTGCTGCTCGCGCTCGCCGCGCCGGCCGACGTACTGCGGCCAGCCGGCCAGGTCCAGCAGGCGCGGGTCGTCGCTCAAGGTGAAGCGGCGTTCGGCCTGGCCGCGACAGTCCTGCGGCAGGCCGACCTTGCCAAGCGCGTCCTGCTGGCGCTTGCAGCGGCTGATCAGCTGGCGCTCGGCCTGCGGCCAAAGGCGGGCGCGGTCATAGATATGGGTCAGCTCGTGGAGCACGGTGGCGAGCAGTTCTTCGCGGACCGTCCCATGGGGGCGGTTGGTCTTCTCGCGGGCGGCGCTGCCGTCAACGAGGCCCGGCAGCAGGCGCTGGTTGAGATCCAGGCTGGCGACCGGCGAGGCCTGGCCATAGGCATCCTCGGGCATGCGCGAGGTCCAGCTGACCAGGATCTGCCGGTCGAGCTGCTGCTTGAAGCGCGGTGGCAACTTGGCCATGGCTTCGTCGAGCAGCAGTTGGCTGGCCTGCTGTTGCGAAGGGTCGAGGCCGTCGGTCTGCAGCATCAGTTGCAGATCGGCCAGGGCGGGCGTGCCAAGCAGCGTCAGGGCGCAGCCCAGCAGCCAGGCACGCATGCGCTTCACAGGGCGAGGATGGCTTCGGCCAGCACCTGGTCGCTGGCGTCGCGGGCTTCGGGCACGCGGGCGCGCAGGGTGTCGAAGGCGGCTTCGAGCTGCGCGCCGCGGATGTCGCCATTGCTGGCGACGAAGCTGGCGGCGTCGTCGTGGGCTTCACGCACCAATTTCGAATCACGGATCGAGGTGGTGGTGTCGGAGGTGAAGTCGATCGACCGGCCAAAGGCGCGGACGATGATATTGCTGGTGGCCACCAGGGTGTGTGCCTGGGCCAAGTCGGCTAGCAGCAGCATACCGAGGGTGGCGGCGATCAGCGGTTTACGCATGGAGCATCTCCGGAAATACAAGGGAGCGGGTGTAATTATTGGACGAGTATCGCCTCGGCCAGTTCACGGTCGCCGACAGAGTGCCGGGCGCAGCCTTGGCGCAGAGCGTCGAACGCCGCCTCCAGGCGCGCGCCACGGATCAGGCCGTCGCTGGCGACGAACACGGCGGCATCGTCACGGGCCGCGACGATCCGTTTGCGGTCGAAGGGGGCGGCCGTCACCTGGCTGGTGACGTAGCCCGTGATGACCAGGCTCTGGGTGGTGGCATCCATCGCATGGGCGCTGTTCATACAGGTCAGGGCGACAAGGGAAAGCAATAGGTAACGCATGGGCTTTGAAGTGGCGATTGTCTCGGGCTGCGAAGGCTATCCCGGATGCACGGTTCGGGGCCAGTGAATCCGGGGTAAGGGCAGGGTCAGATGGCGAGGATGGCGCGCGCCAGCTGCGCATCGCTGGCTTGCAGGGCCGGCAGCTGCTGGCGGATGTGCACGAATGCGCTTTCCAGCTTGGCGCCGCGTATGGCGCCATCGCTACCGACGAAGCTGGCGGCATCGTCACGGGCGGCCTTGACGATCTTGTCGTCGCGGAACGAGGAGGAGATATCGGACGTGGCGTCGGTCGAGGCGGCTACGGCGCCGACGACGGCATCGGTGGTGACGACGAAGCTGGTGGCGTTTGCGGCACCGGCGAGGGACAGCAGCAAGGCGGCGCCAATCAGGTGATAACGGGACATGTTGGTGGACTCCTGCACAGGGTCAAGGGTGGTTCTGGTTATCGGACGCTCGCTTGGCTCGTCACGGTACTTTATATGCCAGGCGCGTAAGACAAGCGTAACACGCGGCGG
This sequence comes from Pseudomonas sp. PONIH3, assembly GCF_002934345.1. Lineage (NCBI taxonomy): Bacteria > Pseudomonadati > Pseudomonadota > Gammaproteobacteria > Pseudomonadales > Pseudomonadaceae > Pseudomonas > Pseudomonas sp. PONIH3. The sequence goes on along the minus strand of NZ_CP026386.1, from coordinate 3,617,172 downwards.
TTCTGACGCCTGGGCGCGAAAAACAGATCAAATCGTAACTGTATCTATAGAATTTTATTTTTATAAAACTGTTACGCTTGCGTGCGCAAGTGCTCTACTGCGCGGCTTAAAACAAAAAACCCGCCGCAGTTGCCTGCGGCGGGTTCTTGAGAATTCACGGTGCCGGCCTGGGCCGGCGGCCGGCGCTTAGCGCCAGAAAGGCTTGCTCAGCTCTTCGTAGCGCTGCGACTCGCTGATACCGGCATCGGCCAGCAGGCGGGAGTCCAGGCGCGCCAGCTGGCGGCGGCTGGCCATGCGGCGCTGCCACAGTACCAGGGTGGACAGGACGCGCAGCGGCAGGGCGGCGTTGGAAGCTTGGGCGTTTTCAAAAACCAGGTCGGAACTGAGGGTACGTTCCATGATGTGTCATCCTTCCGCTTGTGGCGGCATTAGGGAGTGATTTAACTGGTGCCCATCTTCCTCCTCTCTCGTCCAGAACAGTAGGTACAGTTCAGGTGTATTGTGATGGGCCAGTTAACTGTTGAAAGCGACTGTTGCACCGGTTATTGAGGGAACTGTACTGGTGCGCACTTTTTTGGTGCGGTTTTGTGGTGTCGGCAGGGAAATGGTCGGCAGGAAGGGAGGTATATAGCAGTACAGTAGTACAGTTTTTGATGGGTGCTGGGTTCAAAGTGTTCAGCGATACAGTTGCGGCGCTTGTGATATCGAGCGCCGCCCGCGCGGCTATGGCGCGCGTAGCGGCTTCGGGTGTATCAGACCGACAATGCTGCCCGCCGTGCACGCTCAGCCTTGCCCAGCAGCCGCTTCATCCGCCATTCGAAGCCGAACGTCAGCGCCACCGCCGCGCAGGCCAGACCCAGGGCCAGCCCCCACCAGATACCCTGTGCACCGCCACCGAAGGTGAAGGCGAATAGCCAGGCACTTGGCGCACCCACAAGCCAGTAGCACACCAGGCCAATCAGGAACGTGGTCTTGGCGTCCTTCAGCCCGCGGATCGAACCCATGGCAATGGTCTGCACGCCATCGAACAGTTCGAACCACGCCGCCACCATCACCAATTGCACTGCCAGCATGAAGATAGCGGCGAAGGCCGGGTCGTTGCGGTCGATGAACAGCCCGACCAGGGCATCCGGCAGCAACCAGAACAGTGCGGCGAAGGCGAACATCAGCGATGCGCCAAAGCCAATGCCCACGCGCCCGGCGCTACGGGCCGCCAGCAAGTTGCCGGCGCCGTAGTAAAGGCCAACGCGCATGGTCACCGCATAGGAAAGGCCCGTCGGCACCATGAACGCGGTGGAGACGATCTGCAGGGCGATCTGGTGCGCCGCCAGCTCCGTGCTGCCGAGCACGCCCATGCACAGGGCGGCAAAGGCGAACAAGCCCACTTCGACCATATAGGTGCCGCCGATCGGCAGGCCCAGCCGCCACAGCTCGCGCAGTGCCGGCAGGGAAGGGCGCAGCAGGCCCTTGCGCAGCGGGTAGGCGGCATAGGCCTTGTGCCAGCGGATATACAGTGCGAGCGCGATGGCCATGCCCAGGGTCACCACCGCCGTGACCAGGCCGATCCCCATCAGGCCCAGCTTGGGCAGGCCGAACATGCCCTCGATCAGGGCGTGGTTGAACAAGTAGTTGAACACCGTGCCCACCAGGCTGATGACCATCACCGGTGTGGAGTGGCCCAGGGCGCTGGTAAAACCGCGCAGGGCCATGAACGTCATGTAGCCGGGCAGGGCAAGCGGCAGCAGGGTCAGCAACTGCATCGCCGAGTCGACGTTCTCCGGTTTCTGGCCGAACAGCAGTAGCACCGGCTTGAGGTTCCACATCACCAGCGCCGAGACCAGCGCCAGGCCCCAGGCCAGCCACAGGCCGCTCTGCGCCAGGCGGGTGACGCCCTCGATGTCGTTGGCGCCCTTGCGGATGGCCACCAGCGTGCCGACCGCGGCGATCACGCCCAGGCAGAAGATCGACACGAACGAATAGCTTGCCGCGCCCAGGCCGCCACCGGCCAGGGCCTGCGGGCTGATGCGGGCCATCATCAGGGTGTCGGTGAGCACCATTAGCATGTGCGCCAACTGCGAGGCGATCAGCGGCCCGGCCAGGCGCAGCAAAGCCTTGAGTTCGGTGGTGGGCGCGACGTGCATGGGGGCGGTCCTTGTTGGTGATTCTGGAAGCGAGCCGTCGATTCTGAGGCTTCGGTCAGCTTTGCACAAAAGGATAAATGCGATCAGTGCCATGAGTATGGCTCATGCCTGTATGATCCTCTGCACCGGCCCAGCTCCCGTATGACAGGTGCATCATGATCCGCCAACTGCCTCCGCTCTATGCGCTGCGCGCATTTGAAGCCGCTGCTCGGCTGAGCTCGTTTACCCGTGCCGGCGAAGAGCTGGCGATTACCCAGAGCGCGGTCAGCCGGCATATCCGCACCCTGGAGGAGCATTTCGCCTGCCGCCTGTTCGTGCGCAATGGTCGCAGCCTGCAGCTGACCGAAGCCGCGCGCATGTTGCTGCCCGGTGTGCGTGATGGTTTTGCTTCCCTGGAGCGGGCCTGCGAAACCTTGCGCGGTGAAGATGACATCCTGCGCATGAAAGCCCCCTCGACCCTGACCATGCGCTGGCTGCTGGCGCGCCTGAGTCGCTTCCGCCATCTGCAGCCGGGCAACGAGGTGCAACTGACCAGCGCCTGGATGGATGTCGACCATGTCGACTTCAACCAGGAGCCGTTCGACTGCGCGGTGCTGCTCAGTGATGGCAGCTTCCCGGCGGACTGGGAAGTGCGCCGGTTGTTTTCCGAGTTGCTGATTCCGGTGGGTGCTCCGGACCTGCTTGATGAAGCGCCCTGGGACGAACGGCGCCTGGCCGGCATCGAGTTGCTGCACCCCACACCGGACAAGCGCGACTGGCGGGCCTGGCTGGCGCGCATGGGCCTGACCGACAAGGTCTCGCTCAAGGGCGGGCAGGTGTTCGACACCTTGGAGCTGGGCATGATCGCCGCCGCGCGGGGCTACGGGATCTCCATGGGCGACCTGCTGATGGTGGCCGAGGATGTGGCGCAGCGGCGGTTGAGCCTGCCCTGGCCGACCGCGGTGGCCAGTGGCATGGACTACTACCTGGTGTGGCCACGGACCCGGCCGGGCGGGGAGCGCTTGCGCAGGCTCAGCGTATTTCTGCAGGAGGAGGCGGAGGCGATGGATTTGCCGGCTGTGCAGATCCTTTCGCCGCAGGGCTAGCAATGTTCGAAAAGCCACGGAAAGAAAACGTTTGCGAATATCCCGGCCCCACACTCAAGTATTTCCTACAGACGCCGATCAACTTGCACCAGCGTCCCGGAAGAGGACGCGATTCCCCGTTGATAGGAAGCGGGCGGTCAGCGTGATCAGGACGATCCCGGCCTCTTGCCAGGAGCCTTGCCATGTCTCAACCGCGTGCCCGAATCGCCTCGCAGCTCGGGATCGCCCTCGCCATAGTGCTGGCGCTGGTGATCACCGGTAGTACCCTGTTCGCCCTGCGTTCGCTGGACGACGCCAACCTCACCACCCGTCAGGCGCACCTGGCCAGCGAGGCGCGGCTGCTGGCCGACCAGCTCGACACCTTTCATGGCTCGCTCAAGGACAACACCCAGCGTTTGAGCGGCCTGTTCGAGCGCCGGTTCGCCACCGGCCTGGCGCTGCACGCGGGGGAAACGGTCAGCGTCGCAGGCGCCGCGACGCCCGCGTTGTACCTGGGTGATCACCTGCTGAACAACGATTTCCACCAGGTCGACGAGTTCCAGCAGATGACCGCCGGCGTCGCGACCCTGTTCGTGCGCAGCGGCGACGACTTCGTGCGCATCAGCACCAGCCTGACCAAGCAGGACGGCAGCCGCGCCATCGGCACCCAGCTCGACCGCCAGCATCCGGCCTATCCGAAACTGATGGCCGGGCAGACCTACGTCGGCCGCGCCGTGTTGTTCGACCGCAACTACATGACCCGCTACGTGCCGGTGCGCGATGGCAGTGGCCGGGTGATCGCGGTGCTGTTCGTCGGCTTCGACTACACCGACGCGCAGAATGCCCAGTTCGCCAACCTCAAGCGTTTCCGCATTGGCCAGACCGGCTCGCTGGCGTTGCTGGACGAGCAGGGCAAGTGGCTGGTGCCACCGGCCGAGGTGCGTGACGGCGAGGCGGCGGCCCAGGCGATCAAGGCGATCACGCCGGGGGCAGGGCGGTTCTGGAGCAGTGCTGGCGAGCAACTGTTCAGTGTCACCGAGCCGTTCGCCGAAGGCCCTTGGACCGTGGTGGCAAGCATGCCCGAGGGCGAAATCCGCGAAGTGACCTGGAGCGTCGGCCTGCGCCTGGCCATTGGCAGCCTGCTGGCGATGTTGCTGGCCGTGGCCGCGACTCTCTGGCTGCTGCGCCGCAAACTGCGCCCGCTCGGCGACCTGGTGCGCCAGGCAGAGGCTCTGGGTGCCGGCGACCTCAACGCCCGCCTGAGCGTCACCAGCCATGACGAGATCGGCCAGCTCGCCCGCAGCTTCAACCAGATGGGCGATGCGCTGGCGACCATGGTCGAGCATATCCGCAGCGCCTCCGACCAGGTCAGTGGCCGCGCCCGCTCGCTGTCGGGTCTGTCGTCCGGCGCCTGCGAGGGCATGGACCAGCAGTCCGGCGAGATCACCAGCATGGCCGGCGCGGTGGAGGAGTTCAGCGCCACCTCGATGAACATTGCCGACAACATGGCCGGGACCGAGCGCATGGCCCGCGACAACGCCCAACAGACCCGAATCGGTCGCAGCGCCATGGACGAAGCCTCGGTTTCCCTGCGGCAGATCGCCGAAGCACTGGGTGGAACCGCCAGTGTGATGGACACCTTGGGCGCTCGCTCGCAGGAGATCGGCGGCATAGTCGGCGTGATCACCTCGATTGCCGAGCAGACCAACCTGCTGGCGCTTAATGCCGCCATCGAAGCGGCCAGGGCTGGCGAGCAGGGCCGGGGTTTCGCCGTGGTCGCCGACGAGGTGCGCGGCCTGGCCGCGCGCACCCGCCAGGCCACCGACGAGATCTCGGGCATGATCGCCAGCATCCAGCAGCAGACCGGCCATGCCATCAGCACGCTGGAGCAGGGTAACCAGCTGATGCAGGAAGGCCTGGCGCGCAACGACAAGGTGGCCGAAGCCCTGGCGCGCATCGACGAGCAGAGCCGGGTCGCGGGCGAGCAGTTCGCGGTGATCAGCACCGCGACCCAGGAGCAGAGCAGCACCGCGACGGTGCTCAGCCGCAATCTGCAAAGCATCGCCCAGGCCAACAGCGAGCAGCGAGATGTGGCCAATGAGCTGGCCACGACGGCCCGCGAACTGGAAGGTCTGGCGGGGCAGTTGCGCCAGGAAGTGGATCGGTTCCGAGTGGGCCGCTAAGACTTACGCGGCAAGCCTGCTCCCACCGACCCTGTGGGAACGGGCTTGCCCGCGATGACGTTTATAGCGCCGACAGCCCCAACGCCTGCGCACACGCCTGCAACGACCTACGCTCGCTTTGCGCATACAGCGCCAATTCATCCTGCACCTTCAGCCCCAGCGCCTGCTCGAAGGCCTCGCGGTTGGCATTGCTGCCGTAGTCGGCCTGGCCATCATCCCCCAGGTTGGACTGGAAGATCCCCGCCGCACTCACCGGCAGGAAGTCTTCGTACACCAGCGCCTCGTAATGCACATGCCCGGCGTCGATCAGCCCTTGCAGGGTAGTGGGGCGGCCGGGCTGCCCGCGCGCCGCCAGCCCCTTGTCGGTGGCGAAATAGCGGAAGTAGGCCAGCCCTTGTTCGCGCATCTGCCCCAGGTCGTCCGGAAATTCGGCGAAATGCTCGGCGAGCAGGGTCATGTAGCGTTCGGCATTGGCCTCGGCCGGCGCGCCGCCGAGGGCCGCGCGGGTCGCGTCCAGCAGACGGTCGTACAGCTGGCGCCCCTTGGGTGTCAGCGCCGCGCCGCGTTGTTCGATCTCGCCGAAGCGCGCCGTGTGGCTGCCCTGGGCATCGCTGAAAGCGACCTTTTCCTGCAGGGCCTTGAAGCTGGTCTGGCGCAGCAGGATCGGCTGGCGACGGGTGGGCGGCCCCTCGACCACGGCCTTGGGTGGGATGCCCTTGGCCGGCATGCCGAGCTGGATGGCGTCGATGTCCAGGGTGCGCGGGGTCAGGTGGTTGATGTGGGGGCCTTTGAACGCCACCACATCAGCGATCAGGCGGTGTTGGTCGTGCAGTTGCTGGTACTGCTCGGCAGTGACGGTGGCGTCCTGGTGCCAGCGGAATGTGTGCAGCGCTTCCTGGACGAAGGTCTCGGCATCGCTCGCGTTCAGGCCACCATCGCGTTCGCATTGGACGATCAGTTCCAGCACACGGGAGGTGAAGATCTGCCGCTTGTCGAGAATGCCCTGGGCCAGTTTGCGCAGTTGCGGGTTGTGGATAAGTTCCAGGCGCAGCAGCGAAGTGAACACCCGAAACGGGCTGACATGCAGCGACTGCTCATGCACGGCGCGGAACGCGGTGGAATGTACCGGTACGCCGGCCGAGCTCAGGTCGTAGTAGCCGACCGGCGCCATGCCCATGACCGCGAACAGCCGGGCGATGGTGGCGAGCTCCTCGGCGGTGCCCACGCGGATGGCGCCATGGCGCTCCTGGTCGAGGCGTTCGATCTCGCCGGTCCAGCGCAGGGCCTCAGCCACCTTGGGCTGCGCGGCCATGACCTGCCGGTTGGTTTCGCTCACCAGTTCAAGCAGCGTGCCGTACAGGGGGACTTCCTGCTTGTACATGAGCGACATGGCGGCAGAGAACTGCGCACGGATGCTGTCGGGGCTGACGAAATCGTGGGCGGGCATCGCAAGCTTCCTGGGTGAGTGGAGGACACTTACATGAAAGCTGGGAATGGAGATGCCGTACAAGCGAAAAAAAGTGCGGGTTTCATTCCTTTTTTGATCGACCTTGACGACTCCATAGCGGGGCAAGCCCGCTCTCACGATGGCGTCAGTGTTCGCGCCGCTGGATCTGCTCGGCAACCCACTCCACCAACGCCCGCACCTTGGGCACTTCCGCCGCATGTTCGGCATACGCCAGGTAATGCGCGCCATTGCTTTTCATCGCATGGTCCCAGGCCAGCACCAGGGCGCCCTCGGCCAGCTCTTTGGCCACCAGGTAACTGGGCACCAATGCCACCCCGCAGCCGGCCTGCGCCGCGCTCAACGCCATGTAGAAGGTATCGAAGCGCGGCCCATGATAGCTGTTGTCGGTATGCAGCCCTTGCTCCAGGAACCATTCGTGCCATGCCTGCGGTCGCGAGGTGCTCTGCAGCAGCACCAGCTCCGCCACCGCGCCGGCGTCAGGCAGCGTGCGCCCTTGCAACAGCTCCGGCGCGCACACCGGCACCACTTCTTCGCCGAACAGCTCGATGCAGGTCGCCCCGGGCCAGGTGCCTTGGCCATAGAAGAACACCACGTCGGCCGAGCCCTGCAGCAGGGCGAAAGGTTCCATCTCGTTGCGGATGTCCAGGTGCAGGTTGGGGTGGCGCTTGCCGAAGCCCTTGAGGTGCGGGATCAGCCAGCGCACGCCGAAACTCGGTTGAGTGGCTACCTTCAATACTTCGGTCTGCGAGCCGTAGCTCAGGACATAGCGGCTGGACATATCCACCTGGGTGAGGATCTTGTTCACCTCGGCCAGGTACAGGCTGCCGGCCGGCGTCAGTTGCAGGCGGCGGCGGATGCGCAGGAACAGGTGATGGCGCAGCATCTCCTCTAGCTGCGCCACTTGCTTGCTCACCGCGCTCTGCGTCAGGTGCAGTTCCTCGGCGGCGCGGGTGAAGCTCAGGTGACGGGCTGCGGCCTCGAAGCACTGCAGGGCGGTCATGGACGGTACCAGGCGTTTGGACATAAGCGGTCTCGGCGGCTGAAATCATTACCTGGTGGAATGATATGCGGAATAAAGGTCGTTTGTTGCACCCGAGTAATCGGATTAATACTGACCCACGACATTTTCAACCCCTTCACCCGATGTAAGGAGAAGCACGATGGTTGCTGGATTGCTCGAGCGCCTTGGCGTTGCCGCCGCGGCTCACACCCAGGGCGATTACCCTGTCCATACCCCCATCGACGGCAGCCAGATCGCCTCGGTGAAGTTGCTCGGCAAGGCCGACACCGTTGCCCGCATCGACCAGGCGCAACAGGCCTTCGAAGCCTGGCGCAGCGTGCCGGCCCCTCGTCGTGGCGAGCTGGTGCGCCTGTTCGGCGAGGTGCTGCGCGAGCACAAGGCCGACCTCGGCGAGCTGGTGTCCATCGAAGCAGGCAAGATCACCCAGGAAGGCCTGGGCGAAGTGCAGGAAATGATCGATATCTGCGACTTCGCCGTCGGCCTGTCGCGCCAGCTGTACGGCCTGACCATCGCCTCCGAACGTCCGGGCCACCATATGCGCGAAACCTGGCACCCGCTGGGCGTGGTCGGGGTGATCAGCGCCTTCAACTTCCCGGTGGCGGTGTGGGCGTGGAATACCGCGCTGGCGCTGGTGGCGGGTAACGCGGTGGTGTGGAAGCCGTCCGAGAAGACCCCGCTCACCGCGTTGGCGTGCCAGGCGCTGTTCGACAAAGCGCTGAAAGCCTTCGGCGATGCCCCTGCAGGCATAGCGCAACTGGTGATCGGTGGCCGTGACGCCGGCGAAGCTCTGGTCGACGATTCACGCGTGGCCTTGGTCAGTGCCACCGGCAGCACCCGCATGGGCCGCGAAGTGGGCCCCCGTGTGGCGGCGCGTTTCGGCCGCAGCATCCTCGAACTGGGTGGCAACAACGCGATGATCCTGGCTCCGAGCGCTGACCTCGACCTGGCCGTGCGCGGCATCCTGTTCTCTGCCGTGGGCACCGCTGGCCAGCGCTGCACCACCCTGCGCCGGCTGATCGTGCACCGTTCGATCAAGGACGACGTGGTCGCCCGTGTCAAAGCCGCCTACGGCAAGGTGCGCATCGGTGACCCGCGCAAGGACAACCTGGTCGGCCCGCTGATCGACAAGCAGTCGTTCGATGCCATGCAGGGCGCGCTGGCCAAGGCCCGCGACGAAGGTGGGCAGGTATTCGGTGGCGAGCGCCAGCTCGCCGAGCAGTACCCGAACGCCTACTACGTGTCGCCGGCCATTGCCGAGATGCCGGCCCAGAGCGAGGTGGTGCGCCACGAGACCTTCGCGCCGATCCTCTACGTGCTGGCCTACGACGACTTCGAAGAGGCCCTGCGCCTGAACAACGAAGTGCCGCAAGGCCTGTCGTCGTGCATCTTCACCACCGACCTGCGCGAGGCCGAACGTTTCCAGAGCGCCGCGGGCAGCGACTGCGGCATCGCCAACGTCAACATCGGCACCAGCGGCGCGGAGATCGGCGGGGCGTTCGGTGGCGAGAAGGAAACCGGCGGTGGCCGTGAGTCTGGTTCGGATGCCTGGAAAGGCTACATGCGTCGCCAGACCAACACCGTGAACTACTCTCGCGAATTGCCGCTGGCGCAAGGGATCGTGTTCGACTGATGATCGTCGCGGGGGCTTTGCCCCAGTTTCGCCGGCAAGCCGGCTCCCACAGCGACCGCGTCGATCTCTGTGGGAGCCGGCTTGTCGTGGCGACGAACCGCGACGATGGGCCGCAACAAGAATAAAATTTGCTGGAGCCGATCATGTCCGAACTGCGTCAAGAATGCTTGTGGGAACACGTCACCCAGCCGACCGTTGCCGCCCAGGCCCTGGCCGGCGAGCACAAGGCCGATGTCTGCGTGATCGGCGGCGGCATCACCGGCCTGTCGGCGGCCATCCATCTGCTGGAGCAGGGCAAGTCGGTGATCCTGCTGGAGGCCTGGAAGATCGGCCATGGCGGCTCCGGGCGCAACGTCGGCCTGGTCAACGCCGGCACCTGGATCCGCCCCGACGACGTCGAGGCCACCCTCGGGCACAAGCAGGGCGGACGCCTGAACAAGGTGCTCGGCGATGCGCCGGGCGAAGTGTTCGCCATGATCGAGCGCCTGGGTATCGACTGCCAGGCCCGGCACCAGGGCACGCTGCACATGGCACACAATGCCACCGGCATCGCCGACCTCGAAGCCCGCCACCAGCAGTGGACCCGGCGCGGCGCCGACGTCGAGCTGCTGACCGGCGCGCAATGCCAGGAATACTGCGGTACCGACAAGATTTCCGCCGCGCTGCTCGACCGCCGCGCCGGCACCATCAACCCCATGGGTTACACCCAGGGCCTGGCCGCTGCCGTGACCCGGCTGGGCGGCAAGCTGTTCCAGCAGTCCGCGGTCGAAGGCCTGGCGCGCGATGGCGATGCCTGGCGGGTGCGCACAGCACAGGGCGCAGTGCGTGCCGACAAGGTGGTGATCTCCACCGGTGCCTACACCGAAGGCGATTGGAGCAACCTGCAGAAGCACTTCTTCCGCGGCTACTACTACCAGGTCGCTTCCAAGCCGTTGCACGGCGCCGCCGCCGACCAGGTCCTGCCCCATGGCCAAGGCTCGTGGGACACCCGCACGGTGCTCAGCAGCATCCGCCGCGACGAACAGGGCCGGCTGCTGCTCGGCAGCCTCGGCCGGGTCGACAACAAGCCAGCCTGGTTCGTGCGCAGCTGGGCCGACCGCATCCAGAGCCACTACTACCCGGCGCTGGGCAAGGTCGAATGGGAGATGCACTGGACCGGCTGCATCGACTTCACTCCGGACCACCTGATGCGCCTGTTCGAACCGGCGCCGGGGCTGGTGGCGGTCACCGGCTACAACGGGCGGGGCAACACCACCGGGACGGTGATCGGCCGGGCCTTTGCGGAATTTCTGCTCAAGGATGACCCGGACAGCCTGCCGATTCCGTTCTCGCCGATGAGGCCGGTGAGCGCGCCATCGTTGCGCACGGCGTTCTACGAGTCGGGGTTCTCGCTGTATCACGCCGGGCAGTGCCTGCGGGTGGTGCTGTAATCGCTATCGCGGCGGCCCGACTTGCGCCGCGACAGGCTCACTTATGCAGCCAGCTCAGGAACCCGCCTTTCTTCACCACCGCCGGCTTCTGCAACAACAGCGACTCGCGCTTCTGCCGCCGGAACCGTTGCAGTTTGGTCAGTGCCGACTTCACATCGCCGCTTTCGGCCAGGCAACCACGCACCTGTTCCTTGTCGATGCGATACAGCATGCAGCCACTCAAGGCACGAAACTCGACAGGCGAGGCTTCGTCATCCACCAGGCCCTCGAGCCCGAGCACCTCGCCGGGCCCCATGCGGCCACCCTCGATAAGCCGCTCGCCATCGCGAACAGACGCCAGCACCACGCCGCGGCTGATCAGCAGCACATGCTCCGAGCGCTCGCCGATGTCGAGGATCACCTGGTCAGCGAGGTATTCCACCGTGGTCATGCGCTGGCTCAGGGCGTCACGCTCTTCGTTGCTCAGCGAACGGAACACCCGCACTTCGTCCAGCAGCTCGCGCTGGCGGCTGCGCACCGGGGCGCCCAGCTCGGTGTTCCAGGTCACGCCGCTGGCTTCCAGGTGGCGGTGGGCGAGGTCGAACAACTGGTTGCGCACTTCGGTCTTGCGCGACATCTCGGCGATGAAGCCGCTGGCCTCGTACTCCACTGACTCCAGTGTCGAAGCCTTTACCGTGACCTTGGGCGCCGGCTTGTCCAGCAGGATGCTGGTGCCTTGCAGGGTTTTCTCCAGCGCGTCGAACACCCGTTGCGGGCGCACCTTGGCCGGCACCACAACGCTGATCGACACCCCGTGCACCTCGGCCGGGCGGCTGAAGTTGAGGATCTTGGCCTTGGCCGCCACCGAGTTGGGGATCACCGCCAGGCTGCTGTTGCCAGTGATCAGCCGGGTGGCCCGCCAGTCGATATCGACCACCTTGCCCTCGGTGCCGTCGATGGAGATCGCGTCGCCGATCTGGTAGGGCCGCGTGGTGTTCAGCACGATCCCCGAGAATACGTCGGCCAGGGTGCTCTGCAGCGCCAGGCCGATGACGATGGCCATGACCCCTGAGGTGGCCAGCAGCCCCTTGACTGGCAGTTGCATCACATAGGCCGCTGCAGCCACCACCGCGGCGAGGAAGATCAATGCCCCCAGCACATCCTGCAGCAGGCGCCCACCGTGACTGCCGCGGGCCACCAGCAATTGGCCGAACACCACGGTCACCGTGCGCGCGCCAAACAGCCACCAGCCGATCGCCAGCACCGTGGCCATCAGGTTGCGTGACACGTCGTCGGCCCAGGGTGGCGGTTGCAGCGGGCTCATGCCGGCCGTCAGCAACACCGCGCTGAACAACAGGAAGATCACCAGCCGCGTGGCGATGCGCCAGACCCTGTGCTGCAGCGGGATCAGCTGCCAGAGCAACAAGTCGAAGAAGATCAGCAAGGTGCCGAGCAACAGCGGGTACGACTGGATGAACGCCAGCATGGTGGTCTCGGTGCAGGGGAGGGCTGTGGGTAGTAATAGAGCAGGTTGGGGTGGCGGGCAATGTCTGGATGCGACTTGCCCCGTGATAAGGCCAGAACAGGCAATTCCAATCTATCGTTCGTAAAATAGAACGCTAAAGCCAAATTTCACTATCTACCGCCAAAAAGGTCCTGGTTTTAATCTTCTCCCATCAACGCGAAACACCTAAACCACTGAAGATCGAAACCCAAGGAGAACCGGCAATGAACAACTTCAAATACAACCGCCTGAACAAAGACGACGCCGCCGTACTGCTGGTCGACCACCAGGCCGGCCTGCTGTCCCTGGTCCGCGACATCGAGCCGGACCGCTTCAAGAACAACGTACTGGCCCTGGCCGACCTGGCCAAGTACTTCAACCTGCCGACCATCCTCACCACCAGCTTCGAGCAAGGCCCCAACGGCCCGCTGGTGCCGGAACTCAAAGAGCTGTTCCCGGATGCCCCGTACATTGCCCGCCCCGGCCAGATCAACGCCTGGGACAACGAAGATTTCGTCAAGGCAGTGAAGGCCACCGGCAAGAAGCAGCTGATCATTGCCGGCGTGGTGACCGAAGTGTGCGTGGCCTTCCCGGCCCTGGCGGCCCTTGAAGAAGAGTTCGATGTGTTCGTGGTCACCGACGCCTCCGGCACCTTCAACGAAATGACCCGCGACGCTGCCCACGACCGCATGAGCCAGGCCGGTGCCCAGCTGATGACCTGGTTCGGCGTGGCCTGTGAGCTGCACCGCGACTGGCGCAACGATGTCGAAGGGCTGGCGGCGCTGTTCTCCAACCACATCCCTGATTACCGCAACCTGATCACCAGCTACAACGCCCTGACCGCCGGCAAGTAAGCCGCTCCGCCAGGCACCGGCCCGGTGCCTGGCCCCACCCCTTTCAGGTACGCCGCGATGAACGACAGCACCGTGGTCACGCTGGTCATCCAGCACAAGGTCCGCGCCGAAGCCCTGGCACGCTATGAAACCTGGCTGCGCCACACCGTCGGCGTGGCCCGTCGGCAACCGGGCCATCTGGACGTCAACGTGATTCGCCCTGACGACGGTGGTCGCCAGTTCACCACCGTGGTGCGCTTTGCCGAGGCCAGCCAGCTGCAGGCCTGGGTCGACTCCACCGAGCGCCAAGCGCTGGTGGCCGAAGTGCTGCCGCTGCTGGAGGAGGGCGATCAGACCCAGGTGCATGACGATCCGGAGTTCTGGTTCACCCCAAGCGCTACAGGCGCTTCGCAGCCACCGCGTTGGAAGCAGGCTGTGCTCACTTACCTGGTGATCTGCCCGATGACCCTGGTCATTCCGCAATTACTGGCGCCGCTGTTTGCCCGCTATCCGCTGTTGGGTGGCCAGATCACCGGCAACTTGATCACCAACCTGTTCGTCATCCTGCCCGTGGTGTTCTGCATCATGCCTTGGGTGACCCGCCGCTGTGCAGGCTGGCTGCGCCGCTGAGCGACCGCCGTGATCCATTGCTAGCCTTCAACCGCCTGCCGATCACCCACCCGGACGGAGAGCACCATGAGCCAGGACCCTACCGACCAGAGCCGCCGCAAGTTCCTTGCCACCAGCACCGTGCTCGGTGCCGCCGGCGCGCTGTGGAGCGCATTGCCGTTCACCGATTCCGCCCATGCCGCCCTTTCAGGAGATCCCATGAACGCCGACCTCATTTTGTTCAATGGCAAGTTGCACACCGTTGACCGCGAGAAACCCACCGCCAGCGCCGTCGCCATCAAGGACGGCAAGTTCCTCGCAGTGGGCAGCGATGCCGAAGCCATGGCCCACAAGGGCGCCGCTACTCAGATCATCGACCTCAAACAGCGCACGGTCATCCCGGGCCTGAACGACTCGCACCTGCACCTGATCCGCGGCGGCCTGAACTACAACCTCGAACTGCGATGGGAAGGCGTACCGTCCCTGGCCGACGCCCTGCGCATGCTCAAGGACCAGGCCGAGCGCACGCCGAGCCCGCAGTGGGTGCGCGTGGTTGGTGGCTGGAACGAATTCCAGTTCGCCGAAAAGCGCATGCCCACCTTGCAAGAGATCAACCAGGCCGCGCCGGACACCTCGGTATTCCTGCTGCACCTGTACGACCGCGCCTTGCTCAACCGCGCCGCGCTCAAGGCCGTGGGCTACACCAAGGACACGCCGAATCCGCCGGGTGGCGAGATCCAGCGTGACAAGTTCGGCAACCCCACCGGCATGCTCATCGCAAGGCCCAATGCCACGATCCTCTACGCCACCCTGGCCAAGGGACCGAAGCTGCCGCTGGAGTACCAGGTCAACTCCACCCGCCAGTTCATGCGCGAGCTCAACCGCCTCGGCCTGACCAGCGCCATCGATGCCGGCGGCGGCTACCAGAACTACCCGGACGACTACCAGGTGATCCAGGAACTGGCCGACAACGACCAGCTGACCGTGCGCATTGCCTACAACCTGTTCACCCAGAAGCCCAAGGAAGAGCTCACCGACTTCAAGAACTGGACGCAGAAGGTCAAACCGGGCGACGGCAGCGACTTCTTCCGCCACAACGGTGCCGGCGAGATGCTGGTGTTCTCCGCCGCCGACTTCGAGGACTTCCTCGAGCCGCGCCCGGACCTGCCGCAGACCATGGAGCAGGAGCTGGAGCCGGTGGTGCGCCACCTGGTCGAGCAGCGCTGGCCGTTCCGCCTGCACGCCACCTACGACGAGTCGATCTCGCGCATGCTCGACGTGTTCGAGAAGGTCAACCGCGACATTCCGTTCAATGGCCTGCCATGGTTCTTCGATCATGCCGAGACCATCACCCCGCAGAACATCGAGCGGGTGCGGGCGCTGGGCGGGGGCATCGCCATCCAGGACCGCATGGCCTTCCAGGGTGAATACTTCGTCGATCGCTACGGCGCCAAGGCCGCCGAGCACACCCCGCCGATCAAGCGCATGCTCGACATGGGCGTGCCGGTGGGGGCCGGTACTGACGCGACCCGGGTGTCCAGCTACAACCCGTGGACGTCGCTGTACTGGATGGTCAGCGGCAAGACTGTCGGTGGCCTGGAGCTGTACCCGGAGGGCTTGAGCCGCGAGACCGCGCTGCAGCTGTTCACCCATGGCAGTGCCTGGTTCTCCAGCGAGCAGGGCAAGAAGGGGCAGATCAAGGTCGGCCAGCTGGCGGACCTGGCGGCGTTGTCGTTGGACTTCTTCAGCGTCGATGAAGAGGCGATCAAGGGCATCGAGTCGGTGCTCACTGTTGTCGACGGCAAGGTGGTGTACGGCGCCGCCGAGTTCAACACGCTGGGCCCGGCGCAGGTGCCGGTGTTGCCCGAGTGGTCGCCGGTGGCCAAGGTCCCGGGGCACTGGCGCGCCGGGGCACCGATGGCGGCGGCCTTGCACCAGTGCGTGGGGCCGTGCGGGGTGCATGCTCACAGCCATGAGAAAGCGCGGCACTCCAGTGTGCCGGTGAGCGATTACCAGGGCTTCTGGGGCGCATTGGGCTGTTCCTGCTTCGCCTTCTGATGGCCTGATCGCGGAGCAGGTCGGGTCGCCGCATCGCCGCTCCCACGCAAGGTAACTGACCTTCGTGGGAGCGGCGATGGCGTGCTACGCCATGTCGCTGACCGCGAACTCTTCCGCCAGATGATCGATCAACGACCGCACCGATGGCAGCAGCCCGCGCCGCGACGGGAAGATCGCATGCACGATGCCGCAACGCGGGTGCCAGTCCGGCAGAATCTCCACCAGGCGCCCCGCCGCCAGGTCCTCACGCACCGCCACCCTTGGCAGGTGCGCGATCCCCACGCCCGCCACCACGAAGTGCCGCAAGGCAAACAGATCATCGGTGACCATTCGCGGCCTGTGCGGGATCACCAGGCTGCGACTCATGTCCTCGCCCTGAAAAAGCTCCCACTGGTATTCACGCTGGGCGCTGCCCCAATGGACGCTGGGCAGCTCACTGAGCTGTTGCGGGTCGAAGCCTTCGGCAAGCTGTTCGAGAAACGACGGATGCCCGACCAGGCACTGGGTGCTGTTGCTCAGCACCTTCATCACCATGTCGGTGTTCTCCAGCGGCGGGAAGCGCACCCGCAGCGCCACGTCGAAACCCTCGTGCAGCAGGTCGACGCGGCGGTTGGTGCTCTCGATGAACAGCTCCACCTGCGGGTACTTGAGCATGTAGCGGGTGAGCATCGGACCGACCCAGGAGTTGAGCAGGGTGGTCGGGCAACTGATGCGCACCAGCCCCCTCGGCTCGCTGCGGTTGCGCTCGATGATCTCGGCGGCACCCTCGGCCTCGACGCGCATGGCCAGGCAGCGGTTGTAGTAGGCCTGGCCGATCTCGGTCAGCGAGCAATGCCGGCTGGTGCGATGCAGCAGCCGTACGCCGAGGCGCTCCTCCAGGTCGGCGATGCGCCGGCTGAGCTTGGACTTCGGCATGTCCAGCGCGCGTCCGGCCGGGGCGAAGCCACCGTGCTCGACCACCTGGGTAAAGTAGTAGAGGGAGTTGAGGTCTTCCAAATGGCGATCTCCGCAGCGGTGCAGGGGGCGCAGTCTACCGGGTGGCGGTATTTACGATAAGTTTGCAGGAGCTTTTAAGGTCTTGACGGCTATCGTGCGAGGGCGGCCACGTATTCCACGACAGTTTTGCAGCGCTTGTGAGATCGAGCGCCGCTCGTGCGGCAAATCCCTGGTGAGCGTCACCCATCAAGCGAGAATCGTTGGCTAGAGCATCTTCTCCAATCCGACGGCCTTGCTGATCCAGGCATTGAACCGCCGCCATATGCCGCCAGGTTCGGTTACCAATATATGGCGCTGGCCGTTGTCCTCGGTCGCCCAGACCATTTTCCCCTCCAGCAGCTTCACCTGGTAGCTCAGTGCAGGCGCCATGCCCTGCAGCGCCAGCACACGGGTATACTCGGCCAGCTCCGGGCTATCGACCATCACGCCGACCTCGGTATTCCACAGCACCGAGCGCGGGTCGAAGTTGAACGAGCCGATGAACGTCTTGCGTTGGTCGAACACCATCGCCTTGCTGTGCAGGCTTGAGTCGGAGCTGCCGTGGAAGCCCAACCGTGGCCGTGGGTCTCCAGGTTGGCGACGCAACTCGTACAACTGCACGCCATGCTCCAGCAGGGCTCGGCGGTAAGGCGCGTAACCGCCATGAACCGCCGGAACATCGGTGGCTTCCAAGGAGTTGGTCAGCAGTTTGACGGAGGTGCCGGCGTCGGCCCGACTGGTCAGATACAGCAGGCCGGGCTCGCCGGGTACGAAGTAGGCGGACACCAGGATCAACTCCTTGTGCACGTGGTTCAGGTCGGGGGCCAGTTGTTGGGTCAAGAGCAGTTGTGGGTCTGGTTCGCCGTCCGCGAGGACTTTGCTCGGGGCGTCCCACAAAGCCTGGCTGTGGGCCCAGATCAGCTCATTGCGCCAGACGTCCAGGCGCGGCTGCGACTGATAGGCCATCAGCCGGTCGTATAGCGCCTTGCGCTTGAACCGGGCCTCGGCCAGGGAAACCTCCAGGCGCTGACGGCTGATAAACAGGTCGTCGGCGTCGGGCTTGCGCCAGAGGAAGTCGCCGATGGGGCGGCTCAGGGCACTGTTCCAGTATTGGTCGAAGCTGTGCCCCAACTGCTCGGCCACGGGCCCCACGCCCAGCAGGTCTATGTCGGTGAAATTGAGGTTGGGCTCGGCGTCGAAATACTCGTCACCCAGGTTGCGACCGCCGACAATGGCCATGCTGTTGTCCACCAGGAACAACTTGTTGTGCATGCGTCGGTGCTGGCGCGACAGGTTGAACAGCCGACCTACCGCGCGAGTTGGCCCGGTACTGCGTCCCAGGTGCAGCGGATTGAATACGCGGATCTGGATGTTCGGGTGGGCAGCGAGGGTGCCCATGAGGTCGTCGAGGCCATCGCTGGTCGTGTCGTCAAGCAGGATGCGTACACGCACGCCGCGGTCGGCGGCGCGCAGCAGTTCGTGTACCAAGGCACGGGTGCTGAGGCCGTCATGGACGATGTAGTACTGCAGGTCGATGCTGGCCTGGGCGTTGCGGATCAGTTCGGCGCGGGCACGAAAGGCCTCGTTGCTGTTGGGCAGAAGTCGAAAGCCCGAGCGCCCCTCGTACGGGGCGGCCTGGCGTTGTACCGAACGGCCAAAGGCCGAGTCGGCTGCTGGCAGTGCGTGGCTGACTTCACGCGGTGTGACGACGCTGGTACAGCCTGATAGGCCAAGCAGCAGCGCCAGCAGCAGGGGCAAGGCTCGCTGGGGTCTCAAGGGTGAATCGTCCTGTGCGGCAAGGGCTTAAGAGGTTGGACCGTGGCAGGCGGGGCAAAGTTACTCGCCAGCGTGTTCGGCATCCAGTAGACGAAGGGCGGTTTCACCGACGCTGCGTACGGCGCCTTCGATCTGCGCGGTGGGCCGCGCGGCGAAATTCATGCGCAGGCAGTTGCGGTACTTGCCCGAGGCAGAAAAGATGCTGCCCACCGCGATCTGCACGCCCTGTTCGAGTAAAGCGCGGTTCAGGCGCAGCGTATCGAAACTTTCCGGCAATTCCACCCACAGCATGAAACCACCCTGGGGGCGGCTGGCGCGGGTGCCTGACGGAAAATGTCGGGTTACCCAATCGCACATCTGGTCGCGGCCGCGTTGGTACTGGCTGCGCATCCGGCGCAGGTGGGGCTGGTAGTGGCCTTGCGCAATGAAGTCGGCGATTGCCAGCTGCGGCTGGCAGGCGGTGCTGCCGGTGCTGATGTATTTCATGTGCAGTACCCGCTCCAGGTAGCGCCCCGGAGCCACCCAGCCGACCCGCAGGCCTGGCGCCAGGGTCTTGGAAAACGAACTGCAGAGCAGCACGCGGCCATCGTCGTCGAACGACTTGATGGTGCGCGGGCGCGGGTAGGTGTAGGCCAGGTCGCCGTACACGTCGTCCTCGAGGATCGCCACGTCGTAGCGCTGCGCCAGGGTGAGCAGGGCCTTCTTGCGCGCCTCGGGCATGATGTAGCCCATCGGGTTGTTGCAGCTTGGGGTGATCTGGATGAGCTTGATCGGCCATTGCTCGAGGGCCAGTTCGAGGGCTTCCAGGCTGATCCCGGTGATGGGGTCGGTGGGGATTTCCAGGGCCTTCATGCCCAGGCCTTTCAACGTCTGCATGGCACCGTGGAAACTGGGTGAATCGACCGCGACGATGTCGCCGGGCTCGCATACCGCGCGAATGGTGCACGACAGCGCCTCGTGGCAACCGGTGGTCACCACCAGGTCCGCCGGGCCCAGACGACACCCGGAGTCGAGCATCAGCCGGGCGATCTGTTCGCGCAGCAGGGCGTTGCCGTGGATGTTGTCGTAGTACAGGCCGGGCATATCCATGCGCCGGCTGATCTGCGCCAAGCTACGCAGCAGCGGCTTGAGCGTGGGGCTGTCGACATCGGGCATGCCACGGCCAAGCTGGATCACATCCGGGCGAGGGGTGGCGCGCACCAGCTCAAGCACCTGTTCCCACTGGGAGATATCCACAGGGCGTTGTGCGGGGCGGCTGATGGCTGGCAGGGCTGGTAGCTGGCGGTCCTCGGCGACGAAGTAGCCGGACTTGGGGCGCGGCGAGACCAGGCCGTTGTCCTCCAGAAGGCGGTAAGCCTGCTGCACGGTGCTCAGGCTGACGCCGTGCTCCACACTCAGGGCGCGCACTGACGGCAGGCGCTGGCCGGGGCGATACAGCCCCTGCTCGATGCGTGAACCGAGCAGTTCGGCGAGGTTGAAATAGAGGGTCACTGCATACTCCTGCTCAGCTGATGACCAAGGACCGGTACAGATAGGCGAAAAATACTGCATGCAGCCCTATTTTCGCCAATTCTGTATGGGAATAATAAGTCGATTTTGGCTCTGTATTGGTGCGAGGCATACCCGCATGCTGTCTCTACGTCAGGTACTTAACGGAGGACGTGGTGATGGGTGGCATGAGCGATGTGCGTTTGCAACTGTTGGCCAGTGAGCTGGAGTCGGAGCAGCGTCCACGGGTCTTCAGCGCGCCTCAAGGCATGGGTCGTTGGGGCCTGATGCTGCATCGCTGGCGCACCCGCAGGGCCCTATTGCAGTTGGAGGATTACCAACTGCGCGATATCGGCATCAGCTGGGAGCAGGCTCGGCATGAGGCGAGCAAGCCCTTCTGGCGTGACTAGGCCAGCTCTTTGAGTCGATACCAGAGCATTCCCAGTGCCAGCAGCGGCGAACGCAGCAATTTGCCGCCGGGGAAGGTGGTATGCGGGACCTTGGCGAACAGATCGAAGCGCCCGCTCTGCTGGCCGCTGATGGCCTCGCCGAGCAGACGTCCGGCGAGGTGGGTGGCGTTGACGCCATGTCCGGAGTAGGCCTGCGCATAGTAGACGTTGGGCTGGCTGGCCAGGCGGCCGATCTGCGGCAGGCGGTTGGCCCCGATGCCGATCATGCCGCCCCATTGGTAATCAATGCGCACATCGGCCAGTTGCGGGAACACCTTGAGCATTTTCGGGCGCATGTAGGCAGCGATGTCCTGCGGATCGCGCCCGGAATAGTGGCAGGCGCCGCCGAACAGCAGGCGGTTGTCGGCAGAGAGGCGATAGTAATCCAGTGCCACGCGCTGGTCGCATACCGCCATGTTCTGCGGCAGCAACTGGCGGGCGCGTTCCTCACCCAAGGGCTCGGTGGCGATGATGTAGCTGCCGGCGGGCAGTACCTTGCCGCCCAGTTCGCGGTTGAGGTCGTTGTGGTAGGCGTTGCAGCACAGCACCAGCGTCTTGGCGCGCACCCGGCCTTGGGCGGTATGCACCTTCACTTGCGGGCCGTACTCGATGCGGGTCACTTCCGACTGCTCGTACAAGCCGACACCCAGGCGCCTGGCCACGGCGGCTTCGCCCAGCGCCAGGTTGAGTGGGTGCAGGTGACCGGAACCCATGTCGATCAGGCCGCCGACATAGCGATCAGAACCTACTACCGAGTGCATGTCGCCGGGCTGCACCAGGCGCAGTTCGTGACGATAACCCAGGCTGCGCAGTTCCTCGGCGTCCTCGGCGAAGCCTTCCAGTTCGGCGGGCTTGTTCGCCAGGTCGCAGTAGCCCCAGGTCAGGTCGCAGTCGATGCCATGGCGCTCGATGCGCTTGCGGACGATCTCCACCGCCTCCAGGCCCATCAGCTTCATGCTGCGCACGCCTTCTTCACCGATCACCGGTAGAAATTGCTCCAGACCGTGGCCGACGCCCCGGATGAGCTGGCCGCCGTTGCGGCCGCTGGCGCCCCAGCCGAGCTTGCGTGCTTCCAGAAGGATCACTGACAGTCCGCGTTCGGCCAGTTCGATAGCGGTGTTCAAGCCCGAGTAGCCACCGCCGACGATGCATACGTCGGCGCTGTGCTCGCCTTGCAGGAATGGCTGGTCAGGGTGTGGCGCGCTGCTGGCGGCGTAGTAGGAGGCGGCGTGTTGCGCGCTGTAGACCATGTGTCGTTTCCTGGGGGCAAGGCGAAAAGGCGAGGATAGGCAACCGGCCAATCGCGGGGCAAGCCCGTTCCCGCGATTGCCTTATAATCCAGCACTCATGTTCAAGATGCGCCGCTTATGTCCTGCAACCGCCACAAGATCCATTTCCTGCGCGAGCTCATCCCTTCGTTCGAGTGCGAGCCCGGCTGCCATGATTGCTGCGGCCCGGTCACCACCTCGGCCGAGGAAATGGCCCGCCTGCCGCGCAAGACCCAGGCCGAGCAGGACGCCGCGCTGGAGCGCCTGGACTGCGTGCACCTGGGCCCGAACGGCTGCACCGTGTATGAAGAGCGCCCGATGATCTGCCGCCTGTTCGGCACCACACCGCGCCTGGCCTGCCCCAGGGGGCGGGGCCCGGAGCAGCCTATCGACCCGGCGGCCGAGCAGCTGGTTCACACCTATATAGCCAGTACCCGCCAGGTGCTGGTGTAAGGCTTCAGTCCGGAATCGGCAGGCACAGGCTCTCTTTCACTTCTTCCATCACGATGTAGCTCTTCGACTCGCGCACATGGGGCAGCTTGAGCAGGATGTCGCCGAGCAGCTTGCGATACGACGCCATCTCCGAGATCCGCGCTTTCACCAGGTAGTCGAAATCGCCCGATACCAGGTGACATTCCAGTACATGGGGCAGCTTGAGTACGGCGCGGCGGAACTCCTCGAAGGTGTCGCCGGACTTGTAGTCCAGGCTGATCTCGACGAACACCAGCAAGCTGCCCTTCAGGTGCTGCGGGTTGAGCCGGGCGTTGTAGCCCATGATGATCCCCTCGCGCTCCAGGCGCCGCACCCGTTCGGTGCACGGGGTGGTGGACAGCCCGACCTTCTCGCCCAGTTCGGTGAAGGAGATGCGCCCGTCATTCTGCAGGATCCGCAGGATGTTGCGGTCGATCTTGTCCAGCTCACGCTTGCTCTGGTGCTGGGTTCTCATAGGGGATGCCCCTCCGTGAAAGGCAATTTTGCCGAGAATTCTCGCCAAATATAGCTGCTTATATAGTGAATAGCACTGGTCGGAGATTCTTATACTGCGCGCATCCATGCCATTTCAACAAAAGACTGCGGCAAGCCGCGTGCGAGGGATACAACAATGCGAGTTCTGGTACTTGGTAGCGGTGTGATCGGTACCGCCAGTGCCTACTATCTGGCCCGGCAAGGTTTCGAGGTGACGGTGGTCGATCGCCAGCCAGCGGTGGCCATGGAAACCAGCTTCGCCAACGCAGGCCAGATCTCGCCCGGCTATGCCTCGCCCTGGGCCGCCCCGGGCGTGCCGCTGAAAGCTATCAAGTGGCTGCTGGAGCGCCACGCGCCCCTGGCCATCAAGCTGACCGGCGACGTCGACCAGTACCTGTGGATGGCGCAGATGCTGCGCAACTGCACCGCCAGCCGTTACGCGGTGAACAAGGAGCGCATGGTGCGCCTGTCCGAGTACAGCCGCGATTGCCTCGACGAGTTGCGCGCCGAAACCGGCATTGCCTACGAAAGCCGCAGCCTGGGCACCACGCAGTTGTTCCGCACCCAGGCGCAGCTGGACGCCGCGGCCAAGGACATCGCAGTGCTGGAACAGTCTGGTGTACCGTACGAGCTGCTCGACCGTGACGGTATTGCCCGGGTCGAACCGGCCCTGGAGAGCGTGAAGGGTATCCTCGCTGGCGCCCTGCGCCTGCCCAACGACCAGACTGGTGACTGCCAGATGTTCACCACCAAGCTCGCCGAGATGGCCATCAAGCTGGGTGTCGAGTTCCGCTTCGGCCAGGATATCCAGCGCCTGGACGTCGCCGGTGACCGCATCAACGGCGTATGGATCGACGGCAAGCTGGAAACCGCCGACCGCTACGTGCTGGCGCTGGGCAGCTACTCGCCGCAGTTGCTCAAGCCGCTGGGCATCAAGGCCCCGGTCTACCCGCTCAAGGGCTATTCGTTGACCGTGCCGATCACCAACGGCGACATGGCGCCGACCTCGACCATCCTGGACGAGACCTACAAGGTCGCGATTACCCGTTTCGACAACCGCATTCGTGTCGGCGGCATGGCTGAGATCGCCGGTTTTGACCTGTCGCTGAACCCGCGTCGACGCGAAACGCTGGAGATGATCGTCAACGACCTTTATCCTCGCGGCGGCGACCTGAGCCAGGCGAGCTTCTGGACCGGCCTGCGCCCGGCCACCCCGGACGGTACCCCGATCGTCGGGGCGACCAAGTTCCGTAACCTGTTCCTCAACACCGGTCACGGCACCCTGGGCTGGACCATGGCATGCGGTTCCGGTCGCCTGCTGGCCGACCTGATCGCGCGCAAGAAGCCACAGATCAGTGCCGAAGGCCTGGACATCTCGCGTTATGGCAATAGCCGCGAGACTGCCAAGCACGGACAGCCGGCGCCTGCGCACCAGTAAGCATTCGATGCTGTTGGCCTCATCGTGGTGCGCCGATGCGACTTGCCCCACGATGAGGCCCGAAACCGATTGACCTGTTCCCTCACCCCGGCGCGGTGGGTACCTACCCCCATCTGCCGCGCCGGGGCTTTATCGATAACCAGAACTGCCAGAAGGCTGCCGCCATGCGTCCCGCCCGTGCCTTGATCGACCTCCAAGCCCTCCGACACAACTACCGCCTCGCCCGTGAGCTGACCGGCGCCAAGGCCCTGGCCGTGGTCAAGGCCGACGCCTACGGTCATGGCGCGGTGCGGTGCGCCCTGGCGCTCGAGGCCGAGGCCGACGGTTTTGCCGTGGCCTGCATCGAGGAGGCCCTGGAGCTGCGCGCGGCAGGCATCAAGGCACCCGTTCTGTTGCTCGAAGGCTTCTTCGAGGCCAGCGAGCTTTCGCTGATCGCCGAACATGATCTGTGGTGCGTGGTGCATTCGCCATGGCAGTTGGAAGCGATCGAGAACACCTCGGTGCACAAGCCACTGACCGTCTGGTTGAAGATGGATACCGGCATGCACCGTGTCGGCGTGCACCCCAAGGACTACGCCGATGCCTACCAGCGCCTGCTGGCCAGCGGCAAGGTCTCGCGCATTGTGCTGATGAGCCACTTCGCCCGCGCCGACGAGCTCGATGCCGCCGCCACCGCACAGCAGGTCGCTGTGTTCGAGGCTGCTCGCCAGGGCCTGGCCGCCGAGAGCAGCCTGCGCAACTCGCCGGCCGTGCTGGGCTGGCCGAGCATCAAGAGCGACTGGGTTCGCCCGGGCATCATGCTCTACGGCGCCACCCCGTTCGAGGTGGAGCAGGCCGAAGCAGCTCGCCTGCAGCCGGTGATGACCCTGCAATCGCGCATCATCAGCGTACGGGAATTGCCGGCCGGCGAGCCGGTGGGCTACGGGGCCAAATTCGTTAGTCCGCGCCCGACCCGGGTCGGCGTGGTCGCCATGGGCTATGCCGACGGCTACCCGCGCCAGGCACCTACCGGCACGCCAGTGGTGGTGGCCGGCAAACGCACCCAGCTGATTGGCCGCGTGTCGATGGACATGCTCTGCGTCGACCTGACAGACGTGCCCGAAGCCACTGTCGGCAGCCCGGTCGAGTTGTGGGGCAAGCAAGTACTGGCCAGCGACGTGGCCATGCAGGCCGGGACCATCCCGTACCAGATCTTCTGCAATCTCAAGCGCGTGCCGCTGGACTATATCGGCGAATAAAGCGCCAAAGCGGACAGGCTGCGGGGCTGTGTGTTGTAAATACTGAACGGCATTGCCATCATATCGTTCACACTCCCCCAACCTCGACCGTTTCTGGAGGCGCAAGCTTTGGACGTCGGTGAACGACTGCAAGCCATCCGCAAGCTCAAGGGCTTGTCCCAGCGCGAACTCGCCAAGCGCGCGGGGGTGACCAACAGCACCATCTCGATGATCGAGAAGAACAGCGTGAGCCCTTCGATCAGCTCCCTGCGCAAGGTGCTCAGCGGTATCCCCATGTCCATGGTCGAGTTCTTCTCGGTGGAGCTGGCCCCGGAAAGCCCGACCCAGATCGTCTACAAGGCCCACGAGCTCATCGACATTTCCGACGGCGCGGTCACCATGAAGCTGGTCGGCAAGTCGCACCCCAATCGCGCCATCGCGTTTCTGACCGAGGTCTACCCACCGGGCGCCGACACGGGGGCGGAAATGCTCACCCACGATGGCGAAGAGACCGGCATTCTTCTCGAAGGCCGCCTGGAACTGGTGGTCGGCACCGAGATCTTCATCCTCGAGGCCGGCGACAGCTACTACTTCGAAAGCACCCGCCCGCACCGCTTCCGCAACCCGTTCGAGGAGCCGGCCCGGCTGATCAGCGCCGCCACCCCGTCGAACTTTTGATCCAGCGCAGTGCATTGACGGGTCAATACCCTTTCCCTGAGTGTGGTCGTTTCACGCCTTCCAGGTTCCCGCTATACTTTTCAACGCTCGCAATTCCGTGGCCGCGGGCGTGATTAGCCACCATGAGGGTGTTCGCGTGAACCAAATCAAGAAGATGCTGGCCGTACCAGCAGCCGTATTCGCCCTTTGGGCAATGAGCGCAACCGCTGCAACCAACGACGACATCGCCAAGCGTCTCGAGCCGGTCGGCCAGGTGTGCGTCCAGGGCCAGGAATGCAAGGGCATGGAAGTGGCCGCCAGCGCCGGTGGCGGCGGTGCCAAGACGCCAGACGAAATCATCGCCAAGCATTGCAATGCCTGCCATGGCACCGGCCTGCTGAACGCGCCGAAGATCGGTGATACCGCCGCGTGGAAAGAGCGTGCCGACCACCAGGGCGGACTCGATGGCATCCTGGCCAAGGCCATCACAGGGATCAACGCCATGCCACCGAAGGGCACCTGCGCCGATTGCTCGGATGATGACCTGAAGGGTGCGATCAAGAAGATGTCCGGGCTGTGAGCCAGGCCTGACTTGTATAAAGCCCGCCTCTGATGGCGGGCTTTTGTTTTTGGGCCGATAGCCCTATTGCGAGGACGGGACAGGCAACCAACCCGCTGTGCCTTGTGTCCAACCCCTGAACCCACGGATGACTCAGGAGGCCCAGATGTATCGCTGCTCCATCGACCAGGCTGTCGAACAGGCCCTGGCCCGACTGCCCAGCCATATTCACATGGGCCTACCGCTTGGCCTGGGCAAACCCAATGCCTTCGTCAACGCGCTGTACACCCGCATCAGCGAGTTGCCCGAGCGTCGTCTGACCCTTTACACCGCCCTGTCACTTGGCCGCCCGCCGTTGGGCGATGGCTTGCAACGGCGCTTCCTTGAGCCTTTCATCGAGCGTGTATTCGCCGACTATGAGGAGCTCGCATACCTGGCCGACCTGCGTGGCGACAAGCTCCCGCCGAACGTCCGTGTCGAGCAGTTCTTCATGCAGCCCGGCAGCCTGCTGCACAGCGATACGGCCCAGCAGGACTACGTCAGCAGCAACTACAGCCACGCAGCACGGGATATCAACGCCAAGGGGCTGAACCTGATCGCGCAGCTAGTGGCGGCCACGCCCGAGCGGCCCGATCACCTGAGCCTGGCCTGCAATCCCGATATCACCCTGGACCTGCTGCCGATGATCGCCCGGCGCCGTGCTGAGGGCGAGACCATCCTGGTGCTTGGCCAGGTCCATGACGAACTGCCCTACATGCCAGGGGACGCGGAACTGGGCCTGGAGCAGTTCGACCTGTTGATCGACCAGCCCGAAAGTCGCCGGTTGTTCTCAACGCCAAACATGCCGGTGAACACCCAGGACCATTGCATCGGCCTGCATGCCAGCACCCTGGTGCGCGACGGCGGTACCCTGCAGATCGGCATCGGCGCCATGGGCGATGCGGTGGCGGCGGCGCTGCTGGCACGCCAGGGCGACAACGAAGGCTATCGTGCGCTGCTCGATGAGCTGGATGTGGGCCCATGGCAGGCTCTGATCGAGCGGGAAGGGGGGCTGGATACCTTCGCCCAGGGGCTATATGGCTGCAGCGAAATGTTCGTCAACGGGTTGCTGGCCCTGGCCGAAGCCGGGGTAGTGCGCCGCCCCGCGGACGAGCACGGCGTGCTGGTGCATGGCGGCTTTTTCCTTGGCCCACGGGCGTTCTACCAGCGCCTACGCGAGACGCCGCTGGAGCAGCGCGCACGCTTCGCGATGACCGCCATCAGCTACATCAACGAGCTGTACGGCCAGGAAGAGCGCAAGCGCCGTCAGCGCCGAGATGCGCGTTTCATCAATACGGTATTCGGCATGACCTTGCTGGGGGCCGGTGTCGCCGACCAGCTCGAAGATGGCCGGGTGCTCAGCGGCGTGGGCGGGCAGTACAACTTCGTCGCCCAGGGCCATGCGCTGGAGGGCGGTCGCTCGATCCTGTTGCTGCGTAGCTGGCGCGAGGCCGGTGGTGAGGTGACCTCCAACCTTTACTGGACCTACGGCCACTGCACCATACCCCGGCACTTGCGAGACATCGTGATCACCGAATACGGCATCGCCGACCTGCGCGGGCAGACCGACAGCGAGGTGATTGCGCGGCTGCTGGCGATCAGTGATTCTCGTTTTCAGCGCGAGCTGATGGAGCGGGCCAAGTCGGCGGGCAAGCTGGCGAAGGACTTCGTGCTGGATGCGCGCTATACCGACAACACTCCCGAGCGCCTGGAGGCAACCCGCGCGCGGCATGCGCGATTGTTTCCGGAATATCCGCTGGGCAGCGATTTCACGGCCGAGGAGCGTGACTTGTTGCGGGCGCTGAATTGGCTCAAGAGCAAGTTCAAGCTGAGCGAGGTGCTGGAGCTGGGCAAGGCGGCGCTGGATGCGCCGGGGCCCGAGGCCTATGCAGCGCAGTTGGCGCGCATGGGGCTGGGGGAGCCACAGGGGCTGAAGGAGGAGTTGTACCAGCGGCTGCTGCTGGCGGGGCTTCAGGCTACCAAGCCGTGAGGCTACGTGGGAGCGGGCAAGCCCGCTCCCACGGATCCATCACTCGATGAAGGTGACCACGCCACCTTCCAGCGACTTCACCCGGGCCAGCGATTCGACGCGGTAGCCCTGGCTGTCCAGCTCGGCGCGGCCGCCCTGGAACGACTTCTCGATGACGATGCCCAGGCCGGCCACGGTGGCGCCGGCTTGCTTGATGATCGAGATCAGCGCCTGGGACGCCTTGCCGTTGGCCAGGAAGTCATCGATCACCAGCACGCGGTCGCTGCTGTTGAGGTGGCGCGGCGAGATGGCCACGGTGTTCTCGGTCTGCTTGGTGAAGGAATACACCGAGGCAGTCAGCAGGTTCTCGGTCAAGGTCAGCGACTGGTGCTTGCGGGCGAAGATCACCGGCACGCCGAGCTTCAGGCCGGTCATCACCGCCGGGGCAATTCCCGAGGCTTCGATGGTGACGATCTTGGTCACGCCGGAGTCGGCGAACAGGCGGGCGAACTCGTCACCGATCAGCTGCATCAGCGCCGGGTCGATCTGGTGGTTGAGAAACGCATCGACTTTGAGTACCTGGTCGGAAAGCACGATGCCTTCTTCGCGAATCTTCTGCTGCAGTGCTTCCACTGTGTGTCTCCGATGTAATGAGTGGCCTGTATGGCCGATTTGTAAGTCCAACTTCGGCGCCAGACTTCGTCACACTGCGTTGCCACTCCTCGCCGTAGCTGGGCTACGACTCGTCGTGTCGCCTTGTGTGCCGAACCCTGGCACTCGAATTTGAACTCACAAATCGGCCATACAAGCCACCGTGGCCGCAAATAGCGGCAAAGTTTAAGAATAATGGTTGATCAGCCTTTGAGCATTGCCCGGATATCGGCCAGGGCGTTGTTGCCGCGCGCGGCTTTCACTTCCACGGGCGCATCGTCCAGGCCTTCCCAGGCCAGGTCGTCCGGCGGCAGTTCATCCAGGAACCGGCTCGGTGTGCAATCGATGATTTCGCCGTACTGCTTGCGCTTGGCGGCGAAGGTGAAGGCCAGGGTCTGGCGCGCGCGGGTGATGCCCACGTAGGCCAGACGGCGTTCTTCCTCGATGGTGTCGGCCTCGATGCTCGAGCGGTGGGGGAGGATCTCCTCCTCCATGCCCATGATGAACACGTAAGGGAATTCCAGGCCCTTGGAGGCGTGCAGGGTCATCATCTGCACGCCCTCGGCGTTTTCTTCCTCTTCCTGCTGGCGCTCGAGCATGTCGCGCAGTACCAGCTTGCCGATGGCGTCCTCGATGGTCATGTCACCCTCTTCGTCCTTCTCGAGGGTGTTCTTCAGCGCTTCGACCAGGAACCAGACGTTGCTGATGCGGAACTCCGCGGCCTTGTCGCTGGCGGTCTGCTGGCGGATCCAGTTCTCGTAGTCGATGTCGCGGATCATCTCGTGCAGCGCGGCGATCGGGTCGTCCAGGGCGACTTTGTGGCGTACCCCGTCGAGCCAGTGCTTGAAGCGCTGCAGGCGTTCGGTGTAGCGAGCGTCGAGGTGCTCGCCCAGGCCCATCTCCTCGCTGGCGGCGTACATCGAGATACCGCGCTCGGTTGAGTAGTTACCGAGCTTTTCCAGCGTGGTCGAGCCGATTTCGCGGCGCGGCACGTTGATCACGCGCAGGTAGGCATTGTCGTCGTCCGGGTTCACCAGCAGGCGCAGGTAGGCCATCAGGTCCTTGACCTCCTGGCGGCCGAAGAAGCTGTTGCCGCCGGACAGGCGATACGGCACCTGGTGGTGCTGCAGCTTCAATTCGATCAGCTTGGCCTGGTAGTTGCCGCGGTAGAGGATGGCGAAGTCGCTGTACGGGCGGTTGGTGCGCAGGTGCAGGGTGAGGATTTCCATGGCCACGCGTTCGGCCTCGGCTTCCTCGTTCTTGCAGCGGATCACGCGGATCTCGTCGCCGATGCCCATCTCGCTCCACAGCTGCTTTTCGAAGGCATGCGGGTTGTTGGCGATCAGCACGTTGGCGCAGCGCAGGATGCGGCTGGTGGAGCGGTAGTTTTGCTCGAGCATGACGATCTTCAGGGAGGGGTAGTCCTCCTTGAGCAGCATCAGGTTCTCGGGGCGGGCGCCACGCCAGGCGTAGATCGACTGGTCGTCGTCGCCGACCACGGTGAACTGATTGCGCATACCGATCAGCATCTTCACCAGCAGGTACTGGCTGGCGTTGGTGTCCTGGTATTCGTCCACCAGCAGGTAGCGCACGCGGTTCTGCCAGCGTTCGAGCACGTCGGGGTGTTCCTGGAACAGCTTCACCGGCTGCAGGATCAGGTCGTCGAAGTCCACCGCGTTGAAGGCCTTGAGCGTGCGCTGGTAGTGGGTGTAGACGATGGCCGCGGTCTGCTCGCGCGGGTTGCGCGCCTTTTCCAGGGCCTCGGGCGGCAGGATCAGGTCGTTCTTCCAGGCACCGATCATGTTCTTGATCTCGTCGATGCCGTCGTCGCCGGAGTATTCCTTCTGCATGATGTCCGACAGCAATGCCTTGATGTCGGACTCGTCGAAGATCGAGAACCCCGGCTTGTAGCCCAGGCGGTCATGCTCCTTGCGGATGATGTTCAGGCCCAGGTTGTGGAAGGTGCACACGGTCAGGCCACGGCCTTCCCCCGGACGCAGCAGGGTGGCGACTCGCTCCTTCATCTCGCGCGCGGCCTTGTTGGTAAAGGTCATGGCGACGATGTACTGGGCACGGATGCCGCAGTTCTGGATGAGGTGGGCAATCTTGCGCGTGATCACGCTGGTCTTGCCGGAGCCTGCACCGGCGAGCACCAAAAGAGGGCCGCCGACATAGTCGCGGGCTTCCTGTTGCCGGGGATTGAGTCGGGACATGCTAGAAACCGGGGGTAACCAGAAAATAGCCGCGCATTCTAGCAGGCATGGGCTGGTTAATGCGCGACCGTCTGACGTTGTGATGCAGGGCGCGAATCGGATTTGCCGCATCTGCTACTTTCGCGCAGGATGCACGTCAGATTGCGTCGGGATGGCGGCCAGGGACAGGCAACGACTAAAAGTGAAAATCATTTCCAATTAATCGGGTAGGATTGCCCGCGCTCGCCGTTCCACCGCCCATGTCTAAGGAGCCCGCTTGTCCACGCCTGTCGAACCCCTGCGTTTGCTGCTGTTGGCTGATGAGTCGGAATGGGCCGTGCATTTGCGCGAGTGCCTGCAACCGATGGGTGGCAGCGTTGTGCTGCTGACTGCGCCGAACTGGGCGGCGGTGGACAGCCTGTTTGCCAATGACCGCCAGGCCGTGGTGTTGGCTACGCCCGAGCTGCAGCCTGCGCCGGGGCGTTGCGAGCTGCCGACCATCTTGCTGCTGGAGCAGGAGCCCCTCACTGCACCGTTGGGCGCAAGCGACTGGCTGGTGCTGGCGCAGCTGACTACCGACACGCTGCGTCGTTCGCTGCGCCATGTGCGTGAGCGCGGCGTGCTGGTGGCCACTCTGCAGCGCCTGGCCGAACAAGACCCGCTGACCGGCATCGCCAACCGGCAAGGCTTCCAGGCCCTGTTGACCGCCCGCTTGGCTGAGAACGATGGCCGTGGCCTGGCCCTTGGCCACCTCGATCTGGACAATTTTCGCCACGTCAACGATGCCCTCGGCTACCAGGGAGGCGATCGCCTGATCCTGCAGGTGGTCGCCCGGCTGAAGCATCAGCTGGAGGCAAGTGACCAACTCGCGCGTCTGGGCAGCGACGAATTTGCCCTGTTGATCGACACCCGGCGCGATCCCAACCGCGCCGAGTGGATGGCCGAGCGCATCACCGAGGCTCTGACCGAGCCCTATTGGATCGATGGCGAAAGCCTGCTGCTCGGCTGTAGCCTGGGCATCGCCCATGCCCGCGCCCAGGCCGGCGCCGACCCACTGATGTGGCACGCGCACATTGCCATGCGCCAGGCCAAGAGCAGTCAGGGCTGTACCTTCCATGTGTTCAACGAGCGCATCAATCGCAACGCCCGCAGCCTGGCCGACCTAGAAAGCGAACTGCGCCGCGCCCTGCGTCGTGACGAGTTGGAACTGCACTACCAGCCGCGGCTCAACCTCGCCGACGGTCGTATCGTCGGGCTCGAGGCGCTGGTGCGCTGGAACCATCCCGAGCGCGGCCTGCTGGCACCGAGCGAGTTCGTGCCGTTGGCCGAGCAGAGCGGTTTGATCGTGCCTCTGGGTTACTGGGTGATCTCGCGGGCGCTGAGTGATATGCAGGCTTTGCGCGAGCGCGGCCTGGCACCGCTGCACATGGCGGTGAACCTGAGCTTCCGCCAATTCCAGGACAGCCAGTTGCTGGCAACCCTGAGCCGGCTGATCGTCGAGCACGGGGTCGATGCGCGCTGGCTGGAGTTCGAGCTGACTGAGACTGCCGTGATGCGGCGCAACGAGTTGGTGCGCCAGACCATGGATGCCCTCGGGCGGCTGGGGGTGCGCTTCTCGCTGGATGACTTCGGCACCGGCTTTTCATCGTTCGTGCACTTGAACAGCTTGCCGATCACCTTGCTGAAGGTCGATCGGAGCTTCGTCGGCGGCATGGAGCAACGCGAAGAGAACGCCAAGCTGGTCCACGCGATGATCAACCTGGCGCACAACCTCAACCTGGAGGTGGTGGCAGAAGGTGTGGAGAGTGAGGAGCAGCTGGCGCTGCTGCGGGCGTTCGGTTGCGACCAGGTGCAGGGCTTCCTGGTCAGTCGGCCGTTGCCGGTGGAGGCGTTGATCGAGTACCTGTTGCAGGTGCCGGCTCCGGGCCTGGTGCAGACCCTTTAGCCCCCATCGCCGGCAAGCTGGCTCCCATAGGTTTTGTGCCGTCCTTGTGGGAGGTGGCTTGCCGGCGATGCGCCGCGTCAGCGGCGCCTGTCGCCTTTGGATCAACCGGCGAGCATGCGCCCGGTCTCCTCCAGGTTCTCGTGCCAGCTCAGCGCCTCGCGCAGGATATGCGGGGTATGCCCGCCACGCTGGCAGGCGCGCTCGAAGTAATCGTTCAGCGCGGCGCGGTAGTCCGGGTGCACGCAGTTGTCGATGATCACCCGGGCGCGCTCGCGTGGCGCCAGGCCGCGCAGGTCGGCCAGGCCCACCTCGGTCACCAGGATGTCCACGTCGTGCTCGGTATGGTCGACGTGACTGACCATCGGCACCACGCTGGAAATCGCGCCGCCCTTGGCGATTGACTTGGTGACGAAGATCGCCAGGTGGGCGTTGCGGGCGAAGTCGCCCGAGCCGCCGATGCCGTTCATCATCTTGGTGCCGCAGACGTGGGTGGAGTTGACGTTGCCGTAGATGTCGAACTCCAGCGCCGTGTTGATGCCGATGATGCCTAAGCGACGCACGACTTCAGGGTGGTTGGAAATCTCCTGCGGACGCAGCACCAGCTTGTCCTTGTAGCGCTCCAGATTGCCGAACACATCAGCATTGCGGCGGCTCGACAGGGTAATTGAGCTGCCCGAGGCAAAGCTCAGCTTGCCGGCGTCGATCAGGTCGAAGGTCGAATCCTGCAGCACTTCGGAGTACATGGTCAGGTTTTCGAACGGCGACTCGATCAGGCCGCACATCACCGCGTTGGCGATGCTGCCGATGCCGGCCTGCAGCGGGCCGAGGTTGTTGCTCATGCGGCCGGCGTCCACCTCGCCCTTGAGGAAGGCGATCAGGTGGTCGGCGATGCCTTGGGTCTCGTGATCCGGCGGCAGCACGGTGGACGGCGAGTCCGGCTGGTCGCTGATGACGATGCCGACGATCTTCGCCGGGTCGATCGGGATCGCGGTGCTGCCGATGCGGTCGTCGACCTTCACCAGCGGGATAGGCGTGCGGGTCGGACGGTAGGTCGGGATGTAGATGTCGTGCAGGCCTTCGAGGTTGGCGTTGTGCGACAGGTTGATCTCGACGATGACCTGTTTGGCGAAGATCGCGAAGCTGGCCGAGTTGCCCACCGAGGTGGTCGGCACGATATGGCCTTGCTCGGTGATCGCCACTGCCTCGATGACCGCGATGTCCGGCAGAGTCAGTTGCTTGTTGCGCAACTGCTCGACGGTTTCCGACAGGTGCTGGTCGATGAACATTACCTTGCCATCGTTGATGGCCTTGCGCAGGGTGCTGTCGACCTGGAACGGCATCCGCCGGGCGAGTACGCCGGCTTCGGTCAGTTGCTTGTCCAGGTCGTTGCCCAGGCTGGCGCCGGTCATCAGGCTGATCTTCAGCGGCGACTGCTTGGCGCGCTCGGCCAGTGCGTGGGGCACGGCCTTGGCTTCACCGGCGCGGGTAAAGCCGCTCATGCCGACGGTCATGCCGTCCTCGATCAGGCCAGCGGCGTCAGCCGCACTCATTACCTTGCTGTGCAGGGAGGACAAGCGGATACGATCACGGTACATGGATTGTTATCTCAGGCTACTGAAGCTACTGGAAGCGCAGTCTAGAGATTTCGCCCGGTGCCGTCCCGCGACCATGGTCGTATGAGCGGCCCGGAAATAGAGCCGTTGATCTGGATCAGGCAAATGCGACAAACCCCGGAAATGGCTTCCCGGGGTTTGTCTTGTACAAGCGGTCGTGATGCGGTCCTTGGACCTATTCCACAGCCTTGACCATGTCCTCGATGACCTTCTTCGCGTCACCGAACACCATCATGGTCTTGTCCAGGTAGAACAACTCGTTGTCCAGGCCGGCATAGCCGCTGGCCATGGAGCGCTTGTTGACGATGATGGTCTTGGCCTTGAAGGCCTCGAGGATCGGCATGCCGGCGATCGGCGACTTCGGATCATTCTTCGCCGCCGGGTTGACCACGTCGTTGGCGCCCAGCACCAGCACCACGTCGGCCTGGCCGAACTCGGCGTTGATGTCCTCCATCTCGAACACCTGGTCGTACGGCACCTCGGCCTCGGCCAGCAGCACGTTCATGTGCCCGGGCATGCGCCCCGCTACCGGGTGGATCGCATACTTCACGGTCACGCCGTTGTGGGTCAGCTTCTCGGTCAGTTCCTTGAGCGCGTGCTGGGCGCGGGCCACCGCCAGGCCGTAGCCCGGGACGATGATCACGCTGTCGGCGTTGCTCAGCAGGAAGGTAGCGTCGTCGGCCGAGCCGGATTTCACCGGGCGCTGCTCTTTCGAACCCGTCGCGGCACCGGCATCGACGTCGGCACCGAAGCCACCGAGGATCACATTGAAGAACGAACGGTTCATCGCCTTGCACATGATGTACGAGAGGATCGCACCGCTGGAGCCGACCAGGGAGCCGGCGATGATCAACATCGAGTTGTTCAGCGAGAAGCCGATACCGGCTGCTGCCCAACCCGAATAGCTGTTGAGCATCGACACCACTACCGGCATGTCGGCGCCGCCGATCGGGATGATGATCAGCACGCCCATGACGAAGGCCAGGGCCAGCATCAGGGTGAAGGCGCTGTAGTGGCCGGTGAAGGTGAACAGCAGCCCCAGGGCGATGGTCGCCAGGCCCAAGATCAGGTTCAACTTGTGCTGGCCGGCGAACTGTACCGGTGCGCCCTGGAACAGGCGGAACTTGTACTTGCCCGACAGCTTGCCGAAGGCGATCACGGAACCTGAGAAGGTGACGGCGCCAATGGCCGCGCCAAGGAACAGCTCGAGGCGGTTGCCGGTGGGGATCGGGTCGCTGATGGCGGCGACGATGCCCAGCGACTGTGGTTCGAGCACGGCGGCGATGGCAATGAATACCGCGGCCAGGCCGATCATGCTGTGCATGAAGGCGACCAGCTCCGGCATCTTGGTCATCTCGACACGCTTGGCCATGATCGAACCGGCAGTACCACCGACCAACAGGCCGACGATCACGTAGCCGATACCCGCAGTCGCAAGCTCGGCGCCAAGCTTATAGATGAGGCCAACCGTGGTGAGGATGGCGATGCCCATGCCGATCATGCCGAACAGGTTGCCGCGCCGCGAAGTGGTCGGGTGCGACAGGCCCTTGAGCGCCTGGATGAAGCACACCGAGGCGACGAGGTAGAGGAGCGTTACCAGATTCATGCTCATGCTTACTTCTGCCCCTCGTTCTTGGTTTTCTTCTTGAACATCTCAAGCATGCGGCGGGTGACCAGGAAGCCACCGAACACGTTGACCGCGGCCAGCGCCACCGCCAGGGTGCCCATGACCTTGCCGGCCGGGGTGACGGTCAGCGCGGCAGCCAGCATGGCACCGACGATGACGATCGCGGAAATGGCGTTGGTGACTGCCATCAACGGCGTGTGCAGGGCCGGGGTGACGTTCCACACCACGTGGTAGCCCACGTAGATGGCCAGCACGAAGATAATCAGGTTGTAGATGCCGTGGGAAATCAGCATGTCTTCCATTGTCGTGCTCCTCAGCCGTTCTTGCGCACGACCTGGCCGTCGCGGCACATCAGGCACGCGGCGACGATGTCGTCTTCGAGGTTGATGACCAGGTTGCCGTCCTTGTCGAACAGCAGCTTCATGAAGTCCAGCAGGTTGCGCGCGTACAGCGCCGAGGCGTCGGCACCGACCTGGGCCGGCAGGTTGGTCGGGCCGACGAGGGTCACGCCGTGCGCCATCACCACCTGGTCGGCCACGGTCAGCGGGCAGTTGCCGCCTTGGGCCGCGGCCAGGTCGATGACCACCGAACCGGGTTTCATCTGCGCCACGGTCTCGGCGCTGAGCAGGGTCGGTGCCTTGCGTCCGGGGATCAGTGCGGTGGTGATGACGATGTCAGCCTGCTTGGCACGCTCGTGCACGGCCTGGGCCTGGCGCTGCATCCAGCTGGCCGGCATTGGCCGGGCGTAGCCGCCCACACCTTCGGCGCACTCACGTTCCTCGTCGGTCTCGTAGGGCACGTCGATGAACTTGGCGCCGAGCGACTCGATCTGCTCCTTCACTGCCGGGCGCACGTCGGACGCCTCGATCACCGCGCCCAGGCGCTTGGCCGTGGCGATGGCCTGCAGGCCGGCCACACCGGCACCGAGGATCAGCACACGGGCGGCTTTCACGGTGCCGGCGGCGGTCATCAGCATGGGCATGAAGCGCGGGTAGTGGTGGGCTGCCAGCAGCACGGCCTTGTAGCCGGCGATGTTGGCTTGCGACGACAGCACGTCGAGGCTTTGCGCGCGTGAGGTGCGCGGTGCAGCCTCCAGGGCGAAGGCGGTGATGCCGCGCTCGGCCATCTTGGCGATCAGTTCGTTGTTGAACGGGTTGAGCATGCCTGCCAGCAGGCTGCCGCTGTTGATCAGCGTCAGTTCCTGATCACTCGGCGCGACCACCTTGAGCACCAGCTGAGCGCCGAAGGCGTCGGCGGCTTCGCCCAAGTTGGCGCCAACGGCCTCATAGGCACTGTCCGGAATGCTGGCCTTGAGCCCTGCCCCCCGTTGCACGGTGACCTGATGGCCCTGGCCAACCAATTTCTTGATGGTTTCCGGGGTCGCGGCGACCCTTGTCTCACCCGTCTGCGTCTCGAGAGGAACACCAATGTGCACGACTTTGTCTCCTGCGGTGACCTTTTGTCTTTATAGGAACCAGCGCA
The DNA here is from genome assembly GCF_002934345.1 of Pseudomonas sp. PONIH3. Lineage (NCBI taxonomy): Bacteria > Pseudomonadati > Pseudomonadota > Gammaproteobacteria > Pseudomonadales > Pseudomonadaceae > Pseudomonas > Pseudomonas sp. PONIH3. The sequence goes on along the minus strand of NZ_CP026386.1, from coordinate 3,578,941 downwards.
CTTCGGGTGGTGCGGCTGGGTGGTCGTAGAGCACGACCCCGCCGGATCCGGGGCGGGGGAGGCATTTTGCAGACGAACCCGAGGGCCTTCAACCGGTTCTGAAGCGAAACGAAGTTAAAACTACAAGTCACCCTGTGACCGTATGTCGCAACGACCTGCCCTCGACCCGTCAAGCACGCGCTATGCGGAGCTTAGGAGAAAATTTGAAAAAAATTCCGCTATTTTCGTTCTCAGTTTGCTGAATGTCGCAAAATTAGCTGCAAACCCGCGCAGTAACTAGGGTTGCTAGGTTTTTCAGGGTGAACGGAACAGATTACGGATTTGCGACAAATCCATATATCTGTAGGTGTTCAAAATAATTGACTACGGGGTCAGCTTTGGCCGTTTCACCCTATTCCGTGGCGGTGTACTGTTGCGCCTGCGCCACCAGCCAGTCGCGGAACGCCCGTAGCGAGGCGGACTCGACCTTCCGCTCGGGGATCATCAGATGGTAGGCCTTGTCGCTGGAGAGGGCATGCCTGTTAGCGACCACCAGTCGGCCCTCCTGCAGCTCACGCTGGATCAGGAACGGTGGAATCAGCGCAATGCCCATGTCATGCATGGCGGCCTGGGCCAGCATCGAAAACAGCTCGTAGCGCGGGCCGGTCATGTCGCGTTCGACGCTCATCCCCAAGCCGTCGAACCATTGTCTCCAGGCATAGGGGCGGGTGGTCTGCTGCAGCAGCGGCAAGCCGGCAATGCGCTGGGCGTCGAGGCTGGCTTGCCCTTCCAGCAGGGAAGGGCTGCACACCGGCATGGGGTTCTCGCCCATCAGTCGGTGGGACTGGGTGCCCGACCAGTCGGCGTCGCCGAAGTAAATGGCGGCATCGAAGGGCGTGTCGGCAAACAGGAAGGGGCGGGTGCGGTTGGTCAGGTTGACCGTGACCTCGGGGTGACGCTGCTGGAAGTCCTTCAGGCGCGGCAGCAACCACTGGGTGCCGAAGGTCGGCACCACCGCCAGTTCGATCACATTGGCGCCTTGCTGGCGCATCACCGAAAGCGTGTCGCGCTCCACCGCATCCAGCTGTGCGGCTACCTGGCGGCTATAGGAGAGCCCGGCTTCGGTCATTTTCACGCCCCGGCGCGAACGGCGGAACAGTTCGACATTGAGGAAGGTCTCCAGGCTGCCGATCTGCCGACAGACGGCACCCTGGGTCAGGGCCAGTTCCTGAGCGGCCTTGGTGAAGCTCTCGTGACGTGCGGCCGCCTCGAAGCAGACCAGGGCAGTGGTGCTGGGAATCTTGCGGCGCATGTACGTGAACCTCACATGTCAGGCGTTGAGCAGGGCATTTTGATGATTACGAAGTGAGAAAATATCACTAAACGGTGCGCAATCCTCGTTTGTCCCTCACGCCAAACAGGCCTAGGATCAATCCAGCACAACAATTCGTTCCCATCTTTCGAGGAATCCGCACATGGCTGGCAAGGCAAGCTTCAACTGGATCGACCCGCTGCTGCTGGATCAGCAGCTCACTGAAGAAGAGCGCATGGTCCGTGACAGCGCCTATCAGTTCGCCCAGGACAAGCTGGCACCCCGTGTGCTGGAGGCGTTCCGTCACGAGCAGACGGATCCGGCGATCTTCCGTGAGATGGGCGAAGTCGGCCTGCTCGGCGCGACCATTCCCGAGCAGTACGGCGGCAGCGGCCTGAACTACGTCTGCTACGGCCTGATCGCCCGCGAGGTGGAGCGTATCGACTCCGGCTACCGCTCGATGATGAGCGTGCAATCATCGCTGGTCATGGTGCCGATCAACGAGTTTGGTACCGAGGCACAGAAGCAGAAGTACCTGCCAAAGCTGGCCAGTGGCGAATGGATTGGCTGCTTCGGCCTGACCGAGCCCAACCATGGTTCCGACCCTGGCTCGATGATCACCCGCGCCCGCAAGGTCGACGGTGGTTATCGCCTGAGCGGCAGCAAGATGTGGATCACCAACAGCCCGATCGCCGATGTATTCGTGGTTTGGGCCAAGGACGATGCCGGCGATATCCGCGGCTTCGTGCTGGAGAAAGGCTGGGACGGCCTCAGTGCTCCGGCCATCCATGGCAAGGTCGGCCTGCGCGCTTCGATCACCGGCGAGATCGTCATGGACAACGTGTTTGTGCCGGAAGAGAACATCTTCCCCGACGTGCGCGGCCTCAAAGGCCCGTTCACCTGCCTGAACTCGGCCCGCTACGGCATCTCCTGGGGTGCGCTGGGGGCCGCCGAGGCCTGCTGGCACACCGCTCGCCAATACACCCTGGATCGTCAGCAGTTTGGCCGCCCGCTGGCTGCCAACCAGTTGATCCAGAAGAAGCTGGCCGACATGCAGACCGAGATCACCCTGGCCCTGCAAGGCTGCCTGCGCCTGGGCCGGATGAAGGACGAAGGGACCGCGGCGGTCGAGATCACCTCGATCATGAAGCGCAACTCCTGCGGCAAGGCCCTGGACATCGCTCGCCTGGCGCGGGACATGCTGGGTGGCAATGGTATTTCCGACGAGTTCGGCGTCGCCCGCCACCTGGTCAACCTCGAGGTGGTCAACACCTATGAAGGTACTCACGACGTGCATGCGCTGATCCTTGGGCGTGCGCAGACCGGCATCCAGGCGTTCTATTAATAGAGGAGCCAGGCCATGGGCGCGCTTTCCCATCTGCGGGTGCTGGATCTTTCCCGGGTATTGGCCGGCCCCTGGTCCGGCCAGATCCTTGCCGACCTTGGAGCGGATGTAATCAAGGTGGAGCGCCCCGGCGCAGGTGACGACACCCGCTCCTGGGGGCCGCCTTTCTTGCGCGATGCCCAGGGCGAGAATACCAGCGAGGCGGCCTACTACCTGTCGGCCAACCGCAACAAGCGCTCGGTGACCATCGACTTCACTCAGCCCGAAGGCCAGCGCCTGGTGCGTGAGTTGGCGGCGAAGTCGGATATCGTCATTGAGAACTTCAAGGTGGGAGGGTTGGCGGCATACGGGTTGGATTACCAAAGCCTGAAGGCCATCAATCCGAAGCTTATCTATTGCTCGATCACCGGTTTTGGTCAGACCGGGCCGTATGCCAAGCGTGCCGGCTATGACTTCATGATCCAGGGGTTGGGCGGGCTGATGAGCCTGACCGGGCGCCCGGAGGGGGAGGAGGGTGCGGGGCCGATGAAGGTTGGGGTGGCGCTCACTGACATCCTGACCGGGCTGTATTCCACCGTGGCGATTCTTGCGGCCTTGGCGCATCGTGATCAGGCGGGCACAGGCCAGCATATCGACATGGCGTTGCTGGATGTGCAGGTTGCCTGCCTGGCCAATCAGGCGATGAACTACCTCACCACAGGCAACCCACCCCGGCGGTTGGGCAATGCGCACCCCAATATCGTGCCCTACCAGGACTTCCCGACGGCGGATGGCAATTTCATTCTCACCGTGGGTAATGACGGGCAGTTCCGCAAGTTTGCTGAAGTGGCGGGGCAGGCACAGTGGGCGGATGACCCGCGGTTCTCTACTAATAAGCAGCGGGTAGCCAATCGTGCGGAGCTGATTCCGTTGATTCGCCAGGCTACGGTGTTCAAGACCACGGCTGAATGGGTCACTGAGCTGGAGAAGGCAGGTGTTCCATGCGGGCCGATCAATGACCTGGCGCAGATGTTCCAGGACCCACAGGTATTGGCGCGTGGGCTGGCGGTGAATGTTCCACATCCGCTGGCGGGCAGCGTGCCGCAGGTGGCCAGCCCCATTCGGCTGTCGGAGACGCCGGTGGAGTATCGGCATGCGCCTCCATTGCTGGGGGAGCACACCGAGGCGGTGCTCATGGATGTGCTGGGGCTGAGCGGGGAAGCGGTGCAGAGCCTTCGGGGCGCAGGGGTGCTGTAATACGCGCTATAGATGTAAGAAGCGGGGCGGCCGGCAGGCCGCCCCGCTTTGCTTTTCAACAATCTGAAG
>NZ_CP026386.1:2970000-3570000 GCF_002934345.1 Pseudomonas sp. PONIH3 | reverse complement strand
AGAGTTCATATCGACGGCGGTGTTTGGCACCTCGATGTCGGCTCATCACATCCTGGGGCTGAAGCCGGTCCCAAGGGTATGGCTGTTCGCCATTTAAAGTGGTACGCGAGCTGGGTTTAGAACGTCGTGAGACAGTTCGGTCCCTATCTGCCGTGGACGTTTGAGATTTGAGAGGGGCTGCTCCTAGTACGAGAGGACCGGAGTGGACGAACCTCTGGTGTTCCGGTTGTCACGCCAGTGGCATTGCCGGGTAGCTATGTTCGGAAGAGATAACCGCTGAAAGCATCTAAGCGGGAAACTTGCCTCAAGATGAGATCTCACTGGAGCCTTGAGCTCCCTGAAGGGCCGTCGAAGACTACGACGTTGATAGGTTGGGTGTGTAAGCGCTGTGAGGCGTTGAGCTAACCAATACTAATTGCCCGTGAGGCTTGACCATATAACACCCAAGCAATTTGCTCACGCAGATTGCGGTGGTGAAGACGAAACGAACCGAAAGTTCGCGACGAACCACAAGATCACATATCCGAATTGGCTGGCATGTCTGCAAGGACGTACTGGCAACCGAATTTCTTGACGACCATAGAGCATTGGAACCACCTGATCCCATCCCGAACTCAGCAGTGAAACGATGCATCGCCGATGGTAGTGTGGGGTTTCCCCATGTGAGAGTAGGTCATCGTCAAGATTCATTTCGCAAAACCCCTATCTGCGCGAGCAGGTAGGGGTTTTGTCTTTAAGTAGAGACTATAGAGATTCGCAGGTACGTCCCACAGGACGGACCAGCACACAGAATTTCTTGACGACCATAGAGCATTGGAACCACCTGATCCCATCCCGAACTCAGCAGTGAAACGATGCATCGCCGATGGTAGTGTGGGGTTCCCCCATGTGAGAGTAGGTCATCGTCAAGATTCAATTCCAAAGCCCCTGATCGCGATGCGATCAGGGGCTTTGTCTTTTCTGGGTATCAATGCGTGGAGTTCCCGTATGAGCTCGTCCAGCTCCCTGCGCCGGCACGAAGGGAACGGTATTCACAAGCACAGCACCTCCCCTGTAGGAGCGGCTTCAGCGCGATCACCCGCCAAGCGGGTGCCAGACACCGAGTTGCTTGCATCGCGGCTAAAGCCGCTCCTACAGAAATCTCCTTTTGCTATGCAACAGCGACCCTTGATGTTCAAGACAAAAAAGTGCCGGTGTCAATTCTTTCGCGCAAATCAAGAAGGACTTGAAACCGTATATGGGACAGTAGGTTAGCTCCTTTCGGGGCCGCTTAGAAGAAGAGCGGCGTTGTCGGCTAGGAGCGACATAGGAGCGTTGGGAGAGAAAGCCGCATCGCACTGTGTAGTGCTGGATTGCCGAGGAACGGCGGGCCTGTCGCATCATCATAGCCCAACAGGCTCGGCGGCATCCAGAATGAAGAACGCGCAGCCTGGGCTGCGCGTTCGATGGATGCCGTTGAATAGCATGCGGTGCAATCATGGCGGCTTCGGTGGTGTGCTGCGGGTCGCCGTGCCCTTCCTGAATCCTCGATCCCCCGCCATGAACGCTTCCAGCATATGCGGGATCAGCGTCGCCGCATCAACGGCCTCGCCATACGCCTGCGCGTGTAGCGCGGCGTAGCGGTCGAGGTCGACTTTCAAGCTGGTCGGGCAAACGAAAGTCAGCTTGGTGCTCTCGGTCTTCGGCAGCGGGCCGAGCCGCAGCTTCTTGGTCGTGCTCATCGTGAAGTCCCCCGGTTGAAGAACAGCGGCTGGTACGGCCGCAGCACCAGATCCCGGTTGACGATGATGCGAACCGGCAGGCCCGGCCGTTGCGTTAAGGTCGGCTGGATGTTGAGGTTGCGCCGGGTCATCTCCTGGCCGACCTGATTGATGCTGTCCTGCGCGCTGTCGCGCCCAGCGATGATGACGCGATCACCATCCTGCCGGTTCTCCGGCGCGGCCAGCTCGGCACCGACGCCCAGCAGCGTGGTGAGTGCCGCACCGGCAAAGATGCGGCCCCAGTGGTAGTCCACATCGTCCTCCAGCCCGGCATAGCCGGCTGGGTCGGTGCCGGCCAGGTTGTCGAGCGTGAGCGAAGACGTGTCCGGCAGGATGATCCGGTTCCAGACGACTTGAACGCGGCTCTGCCCGTAGCTGACCTGGCTGTTGTATTTGCCCAGGATGCGCGAACCCTGCGGAATCAGCAGGAAGCGCCCGGTGGCTGTGTCATAGACCGGCTCCGTCACCGTGGCGATCACGTCGCCGGGCAAGTCCGACTTGATGCCCGTCACCAAGGCACCTGCGACCACTGTTCCGGCCATAACCTGATACGGCGAAATTGGCAGAGTCAGATTGCCGGAATTACGGGTTTCAGTGGGGCCAGCTTTCATGAAAGCCTCTTTCTGGTCTTGCCGGTTTTGCACCGCTGTCGGGTCAGCAGGTTGGGCCGCCGTGGAGGCCGGCCCGGCCGCCAGCGGGTCAAACGCCGCATTGGCGGCGAAGCCCGGCGCAGCGGCCACCTGTGTCTGCGCTACCGGCGCCGCATTCTGCCCACCCGAGCGGAAGAACACGGACGAGGCCGCGGCCGCCTCGGCTTCTTTTCGCAGGGCATCGTTCGGGTCGTGACCGGGGGCCGCGTAGGCAGCCGTCGCCGGTTGCTGCGACTTCACGATAGCCGGGCCAAGATCGCCCGGCAGCGGTGGCCCTAGTTCGGGAACGGCAGGCAGCAACGCCGGCGGCAGCTTGGAATAGTCCGTCGGCAGCGCATCCAGTCCTTCCGACTTTGACACGCGATCGACGTTGTAAAGCTCGGTCTGCTCGCCTGTGCTGCGTCGATGAGGTTGCAGCGACCACATCAGCGCGCCGAGCACGGCGACCGCTAGGACGCCGGCAAGGATGGCCAGCGAGCGCCGGTTCAGGCGTGTGACTGGACGCGGCTGGGCGCGCAGCGCCACTGCCTCCGGCGCCACCTTGTCCGCCTGCGGCGCGGCAAGGTCGGGAGTGTCATCCTGGCTCATGGTCAGTTCCTCCGTGCAACACCATCGGTGCGCTCGATCCGCACCACGTCGCCGCCATCGCCGCCCAGCCGCAGTTCGGCCGCGCCGAACAGGCGATCCACGACGTAGTACGGCGAGCGAAAACGGTAGTTCACCAGTTGCCCGTCGCCCTGCGCGCCGATGACAAACAGCGGCGGCAGCTCGCCCTGGGCGATGCCCGGCGGGAACTGGATATAGACCTTCTCTCCATCATCGAAGGCGCGCAGAGGCTTCCACGGCGGGTTGCTGCCCGATACCGCGTAGCGGAAGCGGATCTTGTCCAGCGACAGGCCCGTATCGACAGGCGTTGTTGCCTGCGCTGCCTGCGCCTGGCGCTGCAACGCGAGCATTCGGTCTTTCGGATAGTCCCAGGACACCGACGCCATCCATGCCCTCTCGGTCGAGGTCAGCTCCAGCAGGTAGGTGCGCCGACTGGTGGTGATGACGAGATTGGTTTTCAGACCGGAGCGGATAGGCTTGACCAGCACATTGACGCGCAGATCGGCCCCGCCGCCGCTGGACGTGTCGCCCACGATCCAGCGCACGGTATCGCCGGCGGCGACCGTTACCAGTTCCTCGCCCGGTTGAAGCGAAACCACCGTCACGCGCCCCGGCGACGCATAGACCTGATAAAGCGCGCCATCGGTGAACGGCCACACCTGAATCGCGTTGACGTAGCCCTCACGGGTAGGCGCGATACGCGCTTCTGCATTGGCACGGGAAACGCGCACCTTTTCGTCGGCCGGCTCCGGCGCAACGGGGGCCTCATCGAGTTCCGGCAGGGGCTTCAACTGCGCCGGCAGCGCCAGCGGTTCAGGGACGGCGACGACTTCGACGGGCTTGGGCGGTTCGGGCAACGGCTGGGCCAGCACCGTCTCGTCGAGCGAGATGGATGGCGGCGGCTTCCCCTGCGAGGCGCAGCCCGCGAGGGCCAGCAGCGTCAAAGGAACAACGTAAAGGCGGAAACGAAGTTTCATGGTTTGGCTCCTTCGGAAGAATCCAGTTCGCGGCTCCATGACAGGCCGTTGACGTAGATACCCAATGGGTTCTTGAGCAGGCGCTGTTCAGTACGCGGGGTTTGCAGGACGGTCGAAAGCACGGCGTTCCAGCGTTCGGTGCCGGCGGGCGCACCGTTGACATAGCGCTGCTCTGTCCAGCGCACGTTGAAAGACGTGTCGCTCGCGCGAACCACGCTGGTGATTTGCACCGTTACCGATTCCTTGCCGATGCGGGCGAATGGGTCATTGGTGCGGGCGTAGTCGTTGAGCACCGCCGCGCCCTTGTCGGTGGTGTAGTCGTAGGCATCGAGCCAGTTCTGCCGCACCACGATGGGGTCGATGGACAGCGAGCGAACCAGCGTCACGAAGCGCGCCAGGTGGTGCGCGATCTGCGCGTCGCCGGGCCGGTACGGCGTGGCGGCCTCTCCCACGGCGCGCACCTGCCCGGCTTGATCGACCTCGATGACATAGGGCGTCACGATGGACTGCGCCGAGCGCCACACCAGGCCGCCGGCCATCAACAGCGCGAGCACTAGGCAGCCGAAGGCCATCAGGCGCCAATTCTTCGCCTGCACGCGGGCGGAGCCGATACGGTCGTCCCACACCTGGGCGGCGGCTTGATACGGGGTGGCAGGCTGCGGCGTATCGGCGTAGCGCACCTGCGGTCGTTTGAATCGCATGGGTGTTCTCCTTGAAGGTTAGGTATCGGAATCCCGCAGGCTCGGGCCTTGCCCGGAGCCGCCGCCGTCGCCGCCGCGCAGCGTGTGGGCGGCAGTGGTCGCGGCATGGGTAGCCTGCTGGCGGCGGTGCATCCGCTTGGCCCAGGCCGGTTGCTCTTGCTTCTGCGAGCCTGCGGTGCCGTCTGCGGTCTGGCCGGGGCCAGCACCGTCGCTGCCGGCTTCTGTGCCGTTCCAGCCAGCGCGGAAGGAGTCGGCCACCTTCTGCCCAACAGCGGAAGCACCAGAGGTGACGCTGCGGCCTGCGGCTTGTGCGCCAGTCTTGGCGACATTGCCGAGGCCAGCCGCCGCGCCCTTGGCACCGCCGCCGGCCGCAGCGGAACCGGCCTGGAACGCCGATCGGGCACTGCCGGCCGCCGAAGTCGCGGCACGCGCACCGGCACCGGCCAGCTTTGCGGCCGCCGGGGCCATTCGTGCCCCGGCCATGACGGCGCCGCCCACGCCCGTTACGGCGGCGCCGATGGCAACGCCGGTGCCGACAGCCCCGACCGCAGCACCAGCCATCGCGCCCGCACCAAGCTGTGGCGCACCGGACACCAGGCCGGTGGCGATACCGGGGCCGAAAATGCCCAGCGCCAGCAGCGCGAGCGAGGCCAGCATCACGACCAGCGCGTGGTCGATGGATGGTTCGTCGGGATGCACCTGGAACTCGGCGAACAGGCCTGAACCGATGCCGACGATGACGGCCAGCACCAAGACCTTGATGCCTGACGACACCACGTTGCCTAGCACCTTTTCCGCGAGGAACGAGGTCTTGTTCCAGAGTGCAAACGGGATCAAGACGAAGCCGGCGAGCGTAGTCAGTTTGAACTCGATCAGCGTGATGAAAAGCTGTACGGCCAGCACGAAGAAGCAGAGGATCACCACCAGCCAGGCGATGAACAGAACCACGATAGGGTCGATGTTCACGAACACCTCGGGGAACCCAGCCATGTCCCCGATCTGTTCCAGAATCGGCGCGGCTGCGTCGATGCCGGTCTTCGCCAGCCGGCCCGGCTGAAGGAAGTTCTCCATCGTGATGGCCGAGCCGGTAGCGGTAATTCCCAAGCCGGCGAACGAGCGGAACACGATGCTCGCCAGCCAGTTGAAGTTGCCGATGATGTAGGCGAACGCGCCGACACAGAGCACCTTGCGCAGCAGCTTGGCGATCACGTCGTCGCCCTGGCCGGTGGCGTGGCTCATGGCCCAATACAGGCCAGCGATCGTCATGTCGATGACGATGAGCGTGGCGGTGAGAAATGCCACTTCGCCCTGCAATAAGCCGAAGCCCGAGTCGATGTAGCGCGAGAACGTATCGAGGAAACGGTCGATGATGGTCACGTCGTTCATGGCGAATCCTCGGGCGGAGTGAGCGGAACGGCGCCCTCTGGCAATTCATCTGCGGGCGTATCGAAGCTCGGCGGAATCGGCGGGAGTTCAGCCAGCGAGTTGTATTCATCCGGCCCGGTATGGCCGGCGAAGAAGCGCCGCCGGAAGGCTTCAGCGGCGGCGCGGCAGGCATCCTCGCCCACGGCCTGCCGGTCGGCCGCGCATTGCCCGCGCAACGCCTTGAGCCGCACCGGATCTGCGGCCAGGGCGTCGGCCAGGTTCTCGGCCGGCTGCTGGCCGCACGCGGTCAGCAGCACGGCCATCAGGACGGAAGCGCATCGCATGGCCGCCTCCGGTCAGTTGTTATAGAAGTTGACGGACTGCGGCGTGTACGGCGTGCCGGTGCCCAGAAAGCGCCGCCGCACTTCGCGGGCGCGCTCCATAGCCGCCGCTTGCCGCGCCAGTTCCAGTGAAGCGGCCCGGTCTTGCGTGATCTGGAGCTGCTGCGCCTGGATCGACTGCTTGGCCTGCAAAGCCAGGAGCTGGTTCGTCGCCTGCATCGCTTGCAGCGCGCCGGTGGCCGACTGGCTCTGGCTCACGAGATCGGCCAGCGCGCTTTCGTCTTGGGCGAGGTTCTGCGACACCTGCGCCTGCATCCGCATCGCGGTGTGCAAGCCGTTCAAGGTGTTCTGCCAGCGTTCGCGGGCGTCCTGTGCCATGCGGTCGCCGCTGATGGTGGCGGCGTACTGTTCCGGGTACAGGCGGGCGAACGTGGCATCCATGCTCTGCACGTCGTAGGCCAAGCCGCGCGCCTCGGCGATCAGGCGCTCGGTGGTGGCGAGCGTCGAGCGCAGGCGGTTGACGATGTTGAAGTCGAGATTTGCCAGGTTCCTGGCCTGGTTCATCAACATCTGCGCCTCGTTCTGAAGCTGGTTGATCTGGTTGTTGATCTGTTCCAGCGTGCGCACGGCGGTCAGCGTGTTCTGCACGAAGTTGGACGGGTCGAACACCGTCAGCGCGGATGCGGGCTGCACGGCCAGCAGCGATACCGACAGCACGGCAGCGAGTGAGACAGAGAGCAAACGGGGCTTGGTCTTCATGGTGAAACCTCCAGCGGTTGAGAAGCGAGAAAGGAAGCTGCCGCCGGAGCGGACGGCAGCAGGTCGGCGGCCCAGCCGAGGCCGCGATGGCGCAGCCACGCGCCGGCGAAGCCGGGAGCGCCGGCCTGCGTCAGCACGCGGTCAATATCGCGTTGGTCTTGAGGGGTGGATGCGCCCGCGAATGCGAGCGCGACAGGCCCCAGGTCGAGGTCGAACAGGCGATTGCCGAGGCGCGACTGGTAGTAGTAATCGCGCTTGGGCTGTGCGGTCGCCACGATCTCAATCTGGCGGCTGTTCAAGCCGAAGCCTTCGTAGATCGTGCGAATCTGCGGCTCGGTGGCCTGCGGGTTAGGTAAGAAGATCCTGCTCGCGCAGCTTTCGATGATGGCTGGCGCGATGGTCGAGTCCTTGATGTCGGCCAGCGACTGCGTGGCAAAGATGACGCTGACGTTCTTTTTTCTGAGCGTCTTGAGCCATTGCCGGATGCGGGCCGCGAAGGACGGCTCATCGAGGAACAGCCACGCTTCATCGAGGATCAGCAGCGTGGGCGCGCCGTCAAAACGTTCGTCGAAGCGGGCGAACAGGTAGCGCAGCACTGCTTGCACGGCGGCGGGGCTGTGCATCAGTTCTTCCATCTCAAAGCCCTGCACGTCGGCCATGCCCAGCCGGTCGTGGTCAGCGTCCAGCAGCTTGCCGTGGGCGCCGCCCAACACATAGGGCGCGAGCGCTTGGCGCAGCGCGTTGGACTGCAATAACACCGACAAGCCGGTCATGGTGCGCTGCTCCACTGGCGCACCGGCAAGGCTTCGCAGCGCCGACCAAATGGCAGCCTTCTCGTCCGGGCCGACCGTCACGCCTTCGTGCAGCAGCCGGCCCTCCACCCATTCGGCGGCCCAGGTGCGGTAGCCCTCGTGGGCTATTCGCGCGAGTGGCTGGAAGGCGATGCCGCCATCGGCACCGAGGTCGTAGTGCTCACCGCCAAGGCCGAGGATGGTGGCGCGCATCGAGCGCCCCATGTCGAAGGCGAAGATCCGCGAGCCGAAGTAGCGCCGGAACTGCATGGCCAATATGGCGAGCAGCACCGACTTGCCCATGCCGGTCGGCCCGGCGACAAGGGTGTGCCCCACGTCGCCGATGTGCGTCACCAGCCGGAACGGCGTCGCGCCATCGGTGCGGGTGACGATCAGCGGCGGGCCATCGAGGTGTTCGTTCTTCTCCGGCCCAGCCCATACCGCTGACATCGGCATCATGTGCGCCAGGTTCAGCGTCGAAACGATGGGCTGACGCACGTTCGCGTATGCGTTGCCGGGGACGGACGACAGCCAGGCATCGACTGCGTTGAGGGTTTCGGGGATGGTCACGAAACCCCGGCCCTGGATGACGCGCTCCACCATGCGCAGCTTCTCGTCGGCCACGGCCGGGTCGGCGTCGAGCACCGTCACCGTGGCGGTGAGGTAGCCGAAGGCGACTTGATCGCTGCCCAGCTCCTGCAAGGCGGCATCGGCGTCGGCGGCCTTGTTGCTGGCATCGGTATCGACCAGCGGGCTTTCCTGCTGAAAGATCGTTTCGCGCAGCAGCGCGATGACGTTCTTGCGCTTGGCGAACCATTGGCGCCGCAAGCGCCCCAATTCCCGTTCCGCCTCGGCTTTGTCCAGGCACAGGAAGCGCGTACTCCAGCGATACGCAAAGCCCAGGCGGTTGAGGTCGTCCAAGATCCCCGGCCAGGTCGAGGTCGGGAAGCCTCGTACCGACACCACGCGCAGGTGCTGATCGCCCAGCATGGGCGCCAGGCCGCCGACCAGCGCGGCATCGGCCAGCAGTGCGTCGATATGGAACGGCACGTCGGGCACGCCGACGCGATAGCGCCGCGTGGAGACTGTGGCATGCAGGTAGGTCAGCGTCTGGCTATCGTCCAGCCAGGCAATCTCCGGCATCACACCATCGAGCAGGTCGAACACGCGATCGGTCTCTGCCACGAAGGAATCAAGCCGACCACGCCAGTCCACACCCTCAGTGGGCCGGTTCTCGTACAGCATCCCAGCCGCACGGGCGCGAGACTCTTGCGGCGGTAGGTGTTGCAACGTGAAGTGATAGACGCTCTCGAAATGGCCATCCGACTCCTCGAACGCCGCGCGTCGCTCCTCATCCACCAGCCAGGACAGTGGTTCGGGAAAGGAGGATTGCGGATAGCTCGATGCCCGCATCCGCTCGGCCTCGATATAGAAGGCCCAGCCAGACCCGGTACGGCGAAGCGCGTTGTTCTGCCGCGCCGACGTGGCAATCAGCTCGCCCTGTGTCGCACTGTCCAAGTCGGGGCCGCGAAACTGGAACGTGCGTTGAAACGAACCATCTTTGTTCAGCACAACGCCCGGCGCGACCAGCCCGGCCCAGGGCAGCCAGTCGGCAAGCAAGGCCGGGCGCTGACGATATTCGGCAAGGTTCAGCATGGCGTCCTCCCCTCACACGTCCAGAAGCGGGCGGTGTTTGATATGCCGCGCGAAGACCTGCATGAACTGCGGATCGACGCGCGCACCCCATACGGCCAGCGAGTGGCCGACGATCCAGAGCACCACGCCGGGAATCCACAGTTGCAGGCCCAGCCCGACGGCGGCGGCTAGCGTGCCGTTGGCAATCGCCACGGTGCGCGGCGCACCGCCCAGCAGGATCGGCTCGGTCAGCGAGCGATGCAGCGGCACTTCAAAGCCCGGAAGATCGGTGGCCTTACTCATACGACGGCCCCTCCGGAGAAGCTGAAGAACGACAGGAAGAACGAGGACGCGGCGAACGCGATGGACAGGCCGAACACGATCTGGATCAGCTTGCGAAAGCCGCCGCTGGTATCACCGAACGCCAGCGCAAGCCCCGTCGAGATGATGATGATCACCGCCACGATCCGGGCGACTGGCCCTTGGATGGATTCGAGGATGGAGGTCAGCGGCCCTTCCCACGGCATCGAGGAACCGGCGGCCTGCGCCGTGCCCGCCAGCAACAGCATCAGCGCGGCCAGCAGCAGCCCTTGCCCTGCGGGACGGGCCAGGTGGCGCAGCCGCGCCATGCTGGACAGGCGAGAAATAGGATTTACGGAAAGACGGAAAGCATCAACGTGCGTCATGGCAGTTCTCCAGGTTGGTCAGGGGTCGAGGAAGGCGCAGCGGCAGCGGCTGCAAGAGGAACCGGCGGCAGCTCGGGAAACGGCGTTTCCAGCGCATCTGTCAGGCGATAGCCCGCACCGTCGAAGCCGACGACACGGGAGATGGTTTCGACGTGACGTTTGCGGCCACGGCCTGCGATGTGAATCACCACGTTGACCGCCTCGGCGATCAGGGCGCGGGGCGGATTCACTGCCACTTCGAGGATCAGTTGCTCCAGACGCAGCAGTGCGCCCAAGGCGGAGCCGGCATGGATGGTGGCAATGCCGCCGGGGTGGCCGGTGCCCCAGACCTTCACCAAGTCCAGGGCTTCGCCGCCACGCACTTCGCCGACGATCACGCGGTCAGGCCGCAGGCGCATCGTGGCCCGCACCAGCTCGGTCATTGTGACGACGCCGGCGCGGGTGCGCAGCGGCACATGGTCGCGGGCCGCGCATTGCAGCTCGATGGTGTCTTCGAGCACCAGCACGCGGTCGCCTGTGGCGGCGATCTCGGCCAGCAGCGCGTTCGCCAGCGTGGTCTTGCCGGTGCTGGTGCCGCCGGCGATCAGGATGTTCTGCCGCTCGCGCACGGCGCGGCGCAGGAACTCGGCCTGCCCGGCGGTCAGGATGCCGTCGGCCACGTAGCGATCCAGGCCGATGATGCTCACGGCCCGCTTGCGTAGCGCGAAGGCTGGCCCCGGGGCGGCCGGAGGCAGGATGCCCTCGAAACGCTCGCCGGTTTCCGGCAACTCGGCGGTCAAGAGCGGCTGGCCGCGATGCACCTCCGCGCCGACATGCGCGGCGACCAGGCGGATGATGCGTTCACCATCGGCCTCGGGCATCTCCACGCCCAGCGGCGAGCGACCCGACGACAGCCGATCCACCCACAGGGTGCGATCGGGGTTGAGCATGATTTCCACAACATCCGGATCTTCGAGCGCAGCGGCGATCAGCGGCCCCATCGCCGTGCGCAGCATCTGGATGCGGCGATCCTGGGACGCCGCGGCGGATGAGCGAGATTCAGGCGGAATCTGCGGAACGGCACTCATGACGCACGCTCTGCAGCTCGCTCATCGGCGGACGCCATCGCTGCTGCGTCATCCATCCGCATCGGATCGGGGTGCAGTTCCTCCACCACGTCGCGCACCAGACTGCGGCCACGCAGCAGGTGGCGACCCAACTGCTCGACGAACTGCTCGAAGCGCGCTTTGCCCTGGGCGCGGGCCGCGTCCTTGTGGGCTTCTGGCACCGGCGTGCTGATGGTCAAGAAATAGCGGATGAACAGCGCCAGCGTTTCGATCTGGATGTTCTGGTCGCGCTCCATGCGTTCGGTCTGCCGCGACAGTCGATCCAGCCGCTTGGCAATGGCGGCCTCACGCTGGTCGCCCGCATCGGGTGACAGCCAGGACGCCAAGGCCGCTGCGACGATGGAGGACTTGGACACGCCTTTCTTGGCGGCAAGTTCATCCAGGCGCTTGGCGTGCTCGGGCTGGATGAAAAGATTGAGGCGGTATTGGCTCATAGGTCGATTCCGTCGTTGGGGTCGAGAGAAGCCAGCCGGGCCGTGCGCTGCATGGCCGGGTCGAGCTGGCCGGGAAGCGGGAGCGCCAGGTCGTCGTCATCGAGCAGCTCCAGGTCGTTCGCACACGCGTCCAACTCGGGCTCGTAGGCGACGGTTTCGGAGAGTTCGAGCTGGCGGCGCGGGCCGCCGTCATCGGTGCCGCCCGGACCATCGGCGGATACCGAGGTCGGCGCCGTAGGTACGGCCGGGATCGCCAAGCCGCTCCAGTCGTCGGGGCGGGCTGGCGGCGCGTCGGCGTACCTCCCGACTGCGAGCACGGGCGGTGGCAGGACGCGATCCTTGAAATTGGCGTCGACGTAGTAACGCAGCTTCTTCGCGCGGATCGGGGCAACGCTGGACACCATGACTACGGCGTCCTCAGGTGGAAGCTGCATCACCTCGCCGGGCGTCAGCAGCGGACGTGCAGTTTCCTGACGCGACACCATCAGGTGCCCCAGCCACGGAGCGAGGCGGTGGCCCGCGTAGTTGCGCTGCGCGCGAAGCTCGGTGGCGGTGCCGAGGGTTTCGGAAATCCTTTTCGCCGTCCTTTCGTCGTTGGTGGCGAAAGTCACCCGGACATGGCAGTTGTCGAGGATGGAATGGTTCTGCCCATACGCCTTGTCGATCTGGTTCAGGCTTTGAGCGATGAGAAAGCTGCGGATGCCGTAGCCGGCCATGAAGGCAAGCGCGGACTCGAAAAAATCGAGGCGACCCAGCGCCGGAAACTCGTCCAGCATCAGCAGCAGCTTGTGCCGGCGCGCGATGCCATCGCTGCCGTCGAGCGATTCGGTCAGCCGCCGCCCGATCTGGTTCAAGATGAGCCGGATCAGCGGCTTGGTGCGGCTTATGTCGGAGGGCGGCACCACCAGATAGAGCGATACCGGGTGCTCGGCGGAAATCAGGTCGGCGATGCGCCAATCGCAGCGCGATGTGACTTCGGCCACGGTCGGGTCGCGGTACAGGCCGAGAAACGACATGGCGGTGGAGAGCACGCCCGATCGCTCGTTGTCCGACTTGTTGAGCACTTCGCGGGCAGCGGATGCGACAACCGGGTGAGGCGCATCGCCCAGGTGCTTCGTCGTCATCATCCGGTGCAGCGTCAGCTCGAACGGACACGCCGGGTCGCTGAGGAAGTTGGCGACGCCGCGCAGCGTCTTGTCCTCGCCTGCGTACAGAACATGCAAGATTGCACCGACCAGTAGCGCGTGGCTGGTCTTCTCCCAATGATTGCGCTTCTCTAACGCACCTTCAGGGTCAACCAGAATGTCGGCGATGTTCTGCACGTCGCGCACTTCATGTGCGCCGCGCCGGACTTCAAGCAGCGGGTTGTAGGCGGCCGACTGCCTATCGGTGGGGTTGAAAAGCAGGCAGTGCGAAAAGCGCGAACGCCAGCCCGCCGTGATCTTCCAGTTCTCTCCCTTAATGTCGTGAATGACGGCGGACGCCGGCCACGAAAGCAACGTAGGCACCACCAAGCCCACGCCCTTGCCCGAGCGCGTGGGTGCGAAGCTCAGGACATGTTCCGGCCCCTCATGTCGGAGGTATTGGTCGTCGTGTTGGCCGAGGAAGACGCCCGCCGGGAGGGTCAGTCCAGCTTTGCGGATGTCGACGGCATCGGCCCAGCGTGCCGAACCATAAGTCGTAACCAGCCGCGACTGCCGAGAACGCCATACCGACATGGCGATGGCGACGAGTAAAGCGAACAAACCGCTACCACCCGCAATCGCACCGCCTGTGTCGAAGACGTGCGGCGCGTAGGCATCAAAGAAGAACCACCATTCGAACAAGCGCCACGGGTGATAAACCGGTACACCTAGAAGATCGAACCAGGGCGATCCGAGGCGTACTTGATAGCCAAGGGTCGCTGCTGTCCATTGTGTGGCGCCCCAGACGCCGGCGATCACGATGCCGATTACCACAGCGATCTGGCCGAACAGAACGTTCGTCCCTTGCATGACCTGTCCTCCGATTTCTCCTGCGCTGGTGTCTCATTGAAAGCGTTGCACAGGGGGTGTCGCAGGCGTCAGGATCGGTTCTGGGCTAGTGCCGGTCAAAGACCGTTCGCAGCACAATGGTCGAGGGAAAAGAAAGAATGAGCGCGGTGGCGAGTCAAAGAAAAGCGCCGCAAGCGAAAGCGCACTGCGGCGCATACAGAGTTCCAAGCAAGTTACCCAAAAAAAGCCGTCAATGGGCCTTGCTTCCACTCATAGGCAATATTTAGATATCATGAAAAACGATGATATTTAAGATTGGAATAAAAATGAAAAATATCAAGAGTATGGATCTCAACTTGCTCAAGGCGCTGGACGCATTGTTAGACGAACGCAATGTGACACGGGCGGCGGCCCGTCTGGGACTAACCCAGCCGGCCTTGAGTGGCATGCTGACGCGGTTGCGCGAGAGCTTCGGTGACCCGCTTTTCGCGCGCTCGCAGCGGGGTATCGTTCCAACGCAGCGGGCGCTGGATCTAGGGATGCCTGTCAAGCAGGTGCTCGCCGAAATCGACGCGCTGCTCCAGCCACCTTCCTTCAATCCGGCCACCGCACAACTGACCTTCTCCATCGCCGCGACGGACTATGCGCTGCGTGCCGTTGCTGTCCCATTTCTATCGGCACTTAAACGGCACGCACCGCGTGTACGAGTCTCATTAGTGCCAGTCGAGAGCGGGCAGCTACAGAACCAGCTTGAGCGCGGTCAGATCGATTTAGCCCTCCTGACGCCAGAGATCACTCCGCCAAATCTGCATGCCCGAGAGCTGTTCAAGGAACACTATGTGTGTGTCCTGCGGGAAGACCATCCTGCGGCTATGGGGCGCAAGCTGACCGTTAAACAGTTCTGTGCTCTCGACCATGCGCTTGTTTCCTACGATGGTGGAGGTTTCCGCGGCGTCACCGACGATGCGCTAGAACAGTTGGGCAAACGACGCAGCGTCACACTGTCGGTCAAGAGCTTTCTGATCTTGCCAGACATCCTGCGTGCCAGTGACATGGTTGCGATCTTGCCGAGCCGCTTGGTCGCCGGTATGGACAAGCTGGCTATCTCCCTGCCGCCGGTGAAGATACCGGGGTTCACCAAGACGGCTGCTTGGCACGAACGCACCCATCACGATCCAGCACATCGCTGGATACGAGCACTGCTGTTCACTTCCTGTGCTAACAACAAGTAGGCAAGATCGCTCCTATCGTCATGCTCAGCACAACTCTACCTCGCACTACAAATAAGCAATCAGTCGGCTCAATTGGAGACGCGCCCTTTCGTAGCGCCGCTGCGAGATAGCCTAGTCGGTGGATGGCAGAACCTAGGCCTTGATATCATATTTTATGATATCAAAAATAGAAACTTAGGATTTCACTTATTGCAGATGGAGGCTCATGATTTGCTCCATGACCACTTGAATGACGCAGCCACCCCTGTTGCGTCATCGACATTTTGTGAAGGAGCTTCGATATGAGCAAGCAACAGAACGCCATCCTCTGGCCCGAAGGCTACACGCCGGGCTTTACTGAGAATTTCGCCTCCAATGAGATCATCGCCGCCGGCTTGAGCGCGGCCGACGTATGGCCTCTACTCGTCACACCATCGCTGTGGCCAAGCTACTACGCCAACTCGGCTAACGTGTGCTTTCATGACGGCAAAGGCCCGGTACTGGCCGACGGCGATCGGTTTTACTTCGAGACCTTCGGCTTCCCGGTAGAGGGGCAGTGCAACGAATACGTGCCACCTGCGGATGGGCAACCCGGCCGCGTGGCCTGGCACGGCTGGTCCGGCGAGGAAGGCACAGATACGCGCCTGGATGTGCATCACGCCTGGCTGGTTGAGAACCTGGACGGCAGGCGCGTGCGCATCCTCACGCAGGAAACTCAGAAGGGCAAACCGGCCGAGGAGCTGCACAACGCCAAACCCAACCCGATGATCAACGGCCATCAGGACTGGCTCGACAGCTTGGTCGAGGCAGCGCGCAAAGCCAAGCAGGCGTAGTGGTCTCCGGCCGCTTGATCCCAAGCGTCTGAACGGAGAAAACCATGATGAGAACTCCCCTCAGGATTCTGCTGGTCCTGACTTCGCAGGCAACGATGGGCGACGAACTGCTCAACCGCGAATGGTTCCGCAGTCGGACCGAAGCGAAGGTGCTGATCGAACGTTGGCGACAGTTCTACAACGAGCAGCGGCCGCATAGCGCGCATGCTTACAAACCGCCGGCGACGATCCGGCGCAACTGGATCCAATCCGATAGCATCCCCTCCGAACTCACTGCCTGACTGGCTACAAAGTTCGTACTCAGGTCACCTTGGCGCAGGCACTGAAGGTGGAGCCACCCGGAATGGGTGCTCCCACCGCCTTACGCGCACTGGCTCGAACTCTCCCGAGGCGCCGGCAAGCTCGTCACATAGCGACTAGAGAGAGGAGGTGACCGTACGAGTTCCCAGCGCCCGATCCACTCTGGGAGCTGGGTCGCCTAGCGACTACGCTACCAATGGAGCTAGCGATCAACTCGATAACTTGAGCGTGATAACGCCCAGGATGATCAACGCCACGCCAAGGTATCGCATCAGGGAGGTTGGGTCGCCATAGAAATGAATTCCGACTAAGAAAGTTCCCGCCGCTCCGATACCCGTCCACACCGCATAAGCAGTCCCAATCGGTATCTGACGCTGAGCAAGCCATAGGAAGGCGCCGCTAATTGTCATGAAAGAGACGGCTACTGCGACCCCACTCCAACGCGATGTTGGCTCTTGCGCCATTTTCAGCCCGACCGGCCATCCGATTTCAAACAATCCAGCCAAAACAAGATAGATCCAACCCATTGCGATTCTCCTTCAAATTTTTCATATCCGGCATACATACTCCGGCATGACCACCAGCTTAGAACTTCGGCGGCTCTTTAGGCGTGGTGTGGGGCACATCGCCATCTTCGTAAAAGCGCTTTCGCGTAGCCTCGGCAACCCGGTTACATAGTTGGTCGCCCAGCATTGGTCGATCCAACTTGCATTGCTTGCGCAACTCTTTCAGACGCTCAGGATTGAGCGCTAATTCATCGACTGTCGGAAGGTTGGCTTTATCTGGTTTCCCAGATGGGCTGCAGGCTGCCAATGTCGAGGAAAGCAATATGAGAGCAATCTTCTTCATGGTTAATTTTCTTTGGGAGATTGTGTGATGGTTTACCGCCGACCTTTGGCATCTGGAGATTTGATCGAATGAACGCGTTCCATGAAGCGAGTCAGCATTTCTGACGGCTCGCTGGCCGGCCGTAGTAGATAGGTCGTGAGCATTGGCGAACGTCCAGTCAGCGGCCGTGCGACCACCCCCTGTTCCCTGCTGGCTGTGATATGCGCGCCTCCTGTGAGGCCTAGTGCAAGTCCCGCCGAAACCAGGACCATCATTAGATCGCTGGAAGTCACGCGTTCGGCAATCAGTGGCTCTATGTCCACGCGACGTAGCACCCGTTCAACTTGCCGAGCATGGCCCTCACACGCCACCGCGTCGCAGAGCACCAGCGGATACCGCAACAGCTCTTCTAGGGGAATCTGTTTGTGGGATAGCAAGGGGTGCCGTGCGGGCACAGCTACCATCAGAGGGTCACTCCACACCGGCACGGCGATGATGCCTTCGCCGACTTCATCCGATTGAGCGAAGCCGAGATCGTACAGTTCGCCACACAATCCCTTGATTTGCTGTGCCAAAGGCACCTCGAAGAAGCGAACTTCCACTTCCGGCTCTTCCTGCCGGCAGAGCGCCAACAACGCAGGCAGGCGCGATGGCGTGATTCCATCAGACAATGCAATACGGAGCTGGCAATGAAAGCCATTGGCTGCGGCGTTCACACTGTCGCGCGCCTGCTGCAAAGCTGCGAAGACACGCGGCACGCTCTCAAAGAAGAGCCTGCCCGCACGAGTCAAGCGGGTGCTCCGAGTGGTTCTCGCAAATAGCGCTACGCCCAACTCTTCCTCAAGTTCCTTGATGGCGCGCGACAGCGGCGATGTCTCTATGTGGAGGCGCTCTGCGGCTCGGGCAAAGTGCAGCTCCTCTGCCACCGCCAGAAAGTAGCGCAGGTGTCGAATTTCCATGTTCGCATTCCTCATCACTCAGGCCTCACCACCTTCGCCTTGCGTCACGCTATTTAGCTAGCCTTCGCAAGCTGCTCCAGCATGTTTCTGCGATCAAACAGGAGAGCCGGATAATGCTTTTGCCAGGACGCCCCATTGCATGGCTGTCTCGGCCCGCGTGCGGATCAGCGAAGCCTGCGCTGACAGCACCCCGGCCTCAGCCTCGGCCACCACCGTGGCGTCCACTTGTCCCGCCTCGAACAGACGTCGGCTGCGATCGATGTCAATGGCCATTAATTTTGACCCACTTTTGGCCAATAGAATTGACCCACTTGCTCACCGCTAACCGCCGGTTTTCTGCTTCAAACGATAGCTCTCACCTCCCAGCATAAAGATGTGTGAATGGTGGATCACGCGGTCGATGATGGGCACGGCCACGTTGTCGTCATGGAAGAACTCGCCCCAGCTGGTGAAGTCCTTGTTGGTGGTCAGGATGACCGAGCGGTACTCGTACAGGTTGTTGATTAACTGGAACAGGTTGTACCGGGCTTGGCGCGTCATCGGCAGGTAGCCCAGCTCATCGATGATCAGCACGTCGTATTTGCTCAGCTGATTAAGGCGCTTCTTCAGCTCGCCCTTCATTTCCGCCAGCTCCAGATCCTCGACCAACGCCAGAGCCGTGCGGAACAGCACCTTGTAGCCCGCCTGAACCGCCTTGTGGCCAATCCCAATGGCCAAGTGGGTCTTGCCCACACCCGGTGGTCCGATGAACACCAGGTTGTCGCGGTTGTCGATAAAGCTGAAGTCCAGCAAGGTGCTGACCTGGCGCTTGGTGATGGTGGTCTGGTGCCGGTAATCGAAGGCCTCCAGATGCTTCTCCGAGGGGAACTGCGCCTGCTTGAGGTTGCGGCTTACGCGGCTACTGGAGCGGGCGTTAAGCTCATGCTCGACCAGTGACTGGGCGAAGCTCAGGTAGGACAGTTCATTGGCTTCGGCTCTGGCCAGCAGGGTGGCCAGCTCACCCGCGGTCGCGCTGAGGCGCAGGCTTCGGTACTGCGCGATAGTGCTGTCGAGCAGGCTCATTGGGTCACCCCGTGGCCAGTCGACTGGCCAATGCGGGCATAAGCGTTCAGGTCGGCGTGACTAACCTGGCTACCGGCCTCTGGCGCATAGTCATGGTCGCCGATGATCCGGCCCCGCGCCTTGGCTTGCTGCCATGCTTCGAGGTAGCGCTTGAGCCCGGTGGCGGTCAGTTCACTGCGCTCGCACAACTCGCCGAGCAACGCCGTATCAACCGGCGCATGGGCCATGAGCAGGTCGCGTGCAGCAACCAGCTGATCCTTGTAGATACGCGGCGAAGTACGCTTGAGCAGTTGGCACAGGGTTGCCCCAAGGGCATCGGGCAGGATCGAGTCGATGCCGCGCTCCAGGTCGGTAATGCGCTGGGCATGGTCTCGGTAATGGTTGTTGTTCTTGATCATCCGGCCCTTGGCCTTGCACAGGTCATGGGTGGCTATGAGTTCACCGCTCTCCAGGTCATGGATCAGCAACTGGTTGTCCTGTGCGCTGACACCGACACGGGCTTGCTGCCAGGCCATGGGTACCGAGTACTTGTTGGCCTGCCATGAGATCAAGCCGGTCTTGTCGACCTTGCGGGTCTCCCTTGTCGGCGCCACGTGCAGCAGGTTCTGCGGGACGAGATAGGGCTTGAGCTGACTACGCTCCAGTGCCTCGAAATGCGCTCTTGGATGCTGCCCCGTCGTGCCGTGCACGCGTGCGTTGGCGACAGTCTCGAGCCAATCATTCAGGTGCTGTCGGACGGCGGCCTCGTCCTGGAAGTGCTCGCCGTAGAAGCAGTCACGCTTGACGTACTTGACCCCGGCCTCCACCTTGCCCTTGCTCTCCGGGTCATAGCCCTCGCAGGCATGGATGCGGTACCCGACGGTAGTCGCATACTGGTGGAAGCGCTGGTTCAGCGTCAGCTCACGGTACTGCTCGTTGATCACCACCATCTTGGTCTGATCGTAGATGCACTCCTCGGTGACGCCGCCGAAGTAGCGGAAGGCCTCGTCGTGCATCTGGATAAACCGTTCGGTATCCAGCGGCCGGAAGTTCAGACCGACATACATCAGCCGTGAACAGGACAGCACAAACACCACAAAATGAACGACACGCTCCAGGCCGCCAATCATGACGCCTCGCAGCTCACCGGGGTCGACCTGACACTGCACGCCAGGCACTGACTCAACGACCGGCTCGTAATAGCGCAACTGGCCACTGGCAACCTGCTGCTTGAGCGCTTGCACATAGCGGCGAATGCTCCGGTCTGACACCGCCAGCTCGGTGGTGCGCTCCCTCAGGCGACGGGCCAGCTTGACTGCGCTCAGGGCTGGAAACTGACCCAACTGATTAATCAGATAATCGCGGTGCTCGTCGAGCACCTTGGTGCGTGAAGGGTCAGCAATGGTAGCGCTGATCTGCATCTCATCCAGGTGGAGATACTTGCGTACGGTGTTCCGGGAAATCCCCAGCTCACGACTGATGGCACGGACCGACAGGCCTCGGCCCTGGTCATACAACCCCTTGATCTTGTGAATCACAACCCACTCCTTCAATGATCTGTCCCCGGCCTGTGCATAAGGCGGGTGACGCTACATGGTCGGTGGCCAATGCCACTATGGGTGGGTCAAAATTGTTGGCCAGAGGTGGGTCAGTTTAATTGGCCATTAACAATCGAGCTGACGCTCCGCGACTGCGACACCCTCGGCCTGATGCTCCAGTGCTGCGTGCTGCGTATGCCAACCGAGATATGCGTTCTCTACGTCCTGCAAAGCACTCAACAAAGTGCGCTCGAACTCCGCACGGGCAGCTCGGCTGCGCGCCTCTCCGGTCTCGATGCCGGCACGGATCGCGCCACCATCGAAGATCGGCAACGACACCCCGGCCCCAAGTGAAAAAATGTTTCCAGTGATGCGGGTTCCCACACTCTCTACGCGCTGCCGTCCGCCGCTCAGGTCCAACACCAGCCTGGGGAAGCGTTCGCCTTCGGCTGCGTTCCAGCGCGCGGTTTCGGCGGCGAACTTCGCTTCGGCGGCGCGCACGTCGGGCCGCTCACTCAGCAGGTCCGCAGGTATGCGTGTCGGTGTCCAGTCCGGGACGGCGAGCGACGCAAGAGTTGGGGAAGCTGCAGGCGCTCCGGGCGTTTGTCCCACTAGTACATCGAGTGCATGCGTCGCCTCGCCGCGCGCACGCCGCAGTTGCTCTTGCTCCACGCGCAGTGCGACGACGCCGGCGCGGGTACGCTCGATGTCGAAGCCGGTAGCTTGTCCGGCCTCGAACTTCCGTTGCATCAGCAAGACGAGTCGTTCTGCGGATGCCAGCCGCGCCGCGGCTAGCGCTTCGAGCTCACTGGCTTGGCGCTGCTGCACAGCCGCCGACACTGTTTCAAACGCGACCTGCCACCGCGTGGCAACCCACGCTTGTTCGGCTGCCACCGCATCCAGGCGCGCACCTTCTGCTGCCTGCGAAAGCCGTCCCGACAGGTCTGCCTCCCACGATGCGGACAACGTGGCGCGGCCATCATTGCCGATTGCAACGTTCTCTGAATAGTCGCGTCCTCGAGTTGCCTGCGTGCCCGCGGACAACGAGGGGAGCAGGGAGGCCCGTGCTCGCCGCGTGGCGGCCGATGCCTCGTCCACGCGCGCTCGCGCAATCGTCAGTTCGGTATTGCGCTCCAGCGCCGCCCGGACCAAGGCATTGAGGTGCGGATCGCCGTAGGCCGTCCACCAATCGACGGGAAGAGTACGGCGGGACGATTTGTCCAAGATGCCTTCACCTCCCTCTTCATTTGAGAAATGGGCCGGTACATCCAGGCGAGGTGGATCGGCAGAGTGCGGGGCATGGCTGCAGGCCGCAAGAAGCAGTAGCGGAGAAATCATGGCAATGAGGCGATAGCGTTCAAGAATTTGAGACATGGCAGCTCCTTGCGTTCCGAAAAAGTCTTGACGGACTGTTGTATGGCTTCTACTATACCGTCTGGACTGTATATGGCTCAAGCTTTTTTGGAGCACGACCATGCCGCCCCGCGCGAAAACAAAGTTGCCCCCCCCGTCCACTGCCCATAGCAGCGCCGATGCGCAGCCCGGCCTCCAGCAAGGAGCCCAGCGAACTCGCGACCGCATCCTGCAGGCCGCCCGCGAACTGGTGCTGGAGGAAGGTGCCAGTCGCTTGACACTGGACGCCGTCGTTGTGCGGGCCGGGTTGAGCAAAGGGGCGTTTCTCTATCACTTCAAGACCAAACGCGATTTGTTCGTGACACTGATCGACGAGATGATCCGGGCGTTCGACGCGGTACAAGCCAATCACGAGCGCAGGTTTGCCGGAGATCCGGACCCCTGGCTGTCGAGCCAGGTGGAAGCGATGCCCGACGACGAGATGCAGAAGATGGGCGCAGCGCTGCTCGCGGCAGCTGCGGAAGATCCAACACTTCTCGACCCACTGCGCGAGTGGTACCGCGTGCAGTACGAACGCGTGCGTCGATCCCCGCGTGGCACCGAGACCGCGGCACTCATCATGCTGGCATTGGATGGCGCCCTGTTCGCCGATCTTCTGGGTTTGCCAATACTCGCACCCGCAGAGCGGCGGCATTTCTTTCGGGCGCTCCAGGATCTCGCCTCGGGTCATCTCGAACTTGTCCCGGCAAAAGGACGCACATGAGTCGCGTCCGTAGCGGTGTCATGACCGCGTGCGCACCGCGCTCCTTGGCGGTTGCTTGCACACTATCCATTTCGACTCTGCTCTCAGGGTGCGGAAACTCGCAATCCACCGTATCCGAGCCTCCGCGCGCAGTGAAGCTCGCCGCCGCGCAGTCGGATCTCCCGCATAGCTCTCGCATCGAATTGACTGGCTCGGCGCGAGCAACCGAGCGCAGCATCCTAGGATTTGAAACAGGAGGACGGATCGCCAAGTTGAACGTCGACGTGGGTGAACGGTTCTCCCGCGGCCAAGTCCTGGCAGAACTTGATGCGCAACCTGACCGGCTTCGCGTGACACAAGCGCAAGCATCCCTGGCGGCCGCCGAAGCCGGCCTGATGGATCGACGTGTACAGACAGATCAACAGCGCCGGTTGCTCGAAAGCGAAGTCATCTCCCCTGCTGCGTTCGAGAGCGCGAAGGCGCAGCTAGCGGTCGCAGAGGGTCAAGCGCGCACTGCCAAGGCGGCGCTTGGCCTGGCCGAACGAGCACAACGTGGCACGATGATCGTCGCTCCTTTCGATGGTGTCGTGGCGGAAAAGCTGGCTTTGGCGTTCACCGACATTGCTGCTGGTGCGCCGGTATTTCAGGTCGACGGCGTGCGCAGTGGCACTGAGATCATCGCGAACGCGTCTACTACACAGGCACCTCACATAGATGTCGGCCAACGCGCAGAACTGAGCTGGAGCGGAGCCGAACAACCAATCCGAGCGGTGGTACGTCGTGTCGGTCTGCGCGCCGAAAATGGCTCGCTCCTACCCGTGGTGCTAGTGCCTGAAGATAACGCGCAAGCGCGCGCACTTCGGCCAGGTATTCCCGTACAGGTCGTGCTCGACGCACCTGCGGCAACCTCCAAGACCTCTCGGCCCGAGACTGTATCCATACCTTATGCCTCGCTGGTGCTCGGCACGAAGCCGGGCGAGGCTTCCGTCTTCGTCTACACCCCTGAAGATAAGAAGGTGCACCGTCGCGCGGTGCGCTTCACGCCGGTACAGGAAGGAGACAGCGCGCGCGTCCTCGCTGGACTCAAGCCCGGCGAGACGGTGGTTGCCGCCGGAGGAGGATGGCTCACCGATGGACAGCCAGTGACACCACTGGAAGCCACCACTCAATTGACCAAGCGCTAACGCGATCCACCAGGTTACTTCATCATGAAGATCACCGAGATGGCGCTGCGCGCCAGTCGACTTACCTACTTTGTAGCGCTCATCATTTTCGTCGCCGGCATCGCGACCTTCCTGAATTTTCCTTCTCAGGAGGAGCCGACTGTCACGGTCCGCGATGCGATGGTCACGGCGTTGAACCCGGGGCTGCCCGCCGAACGCGTTGAGCAACTCATTGCCCGGCCGATCGAGGAGCGCTTGCGCGAACTGGCAGAGGTCAAGCGCGTGACGAGCACCGTGCGCGCAGGCAGCGCCATGATCCAGGTCACGATCTGGGACCGCTACACCGACTTGGCACCGATCTGGCAGCGCGTCCGGGCCAAGGTCGCCGATTCGAAGGATGCCTTACCACAGAGCACGATGGGGCCTTTCGTCGACGAAGACTTCGGCCGCGTCGCGGTTGCCTCGATTGCGGTCACTGCACCAGGTTACTCCATGAGCGAGATGCGCGTCGCGCTCAAGCAGATGCGCGACCGCCTGTACACCGTGCCTGGTATTGAGCGCATCACTTTCTACGGCCTGCAGGAAGAGCGCGTCTATCTCGAATTCGATCGGCCTAGGCTCGCGCGATTGGAGCTGACACCACAGGGGGTGATCGACCAACTCGTCAAACAGAACGTCGTCGCTTCGGGTGGACAAATTGTTGTCGGCGGCATCAATGCAACCTTGGCGGTCAGTGGCGAAGTGCGTGACGCTCCCTCCCTGCGAGCAATGCCGATCGCGCTGCCACGACCGCAAAGTAGTACGGCGCCCGTGCCGACGATCGCATTGGGTGAACTGGCGCAGGTGAGTGTGCGGCCAGCCGATCCGCCGGAATCTGCTGCCATCTACAAAGGCCAGCCCGCTGTCGTCATGGCGGTTTCGATGGCCTCCGGTCAGAACGTGGAGCAGTTCGGAAAAGCGCTCAAAGCACGGGTTGCAGACCAGGAGAAGCTGCTGCCGGCGGGTTTCGATCTGTCATACGTCACTTTCCAGGCCGATGTCGTCAAGCACGAGATGGGCAAAATGAACCACGTCATGATGGAGACGATCATCGTCGTCCTCGGTGTCGTCGTGCTATTTCTCGGTTGGCGCACCGGGATCATCGTGGGCATGATCGTGCCGTTGACGATCCTCAGTGCACTCATCGTCATGCGCGCGATGAACATCGAGCTTCAGAACGTCTCGATGGGCGCCATCATCATTGCGCTCGGCTTGTTGGTGGACAACGGCATTGTGATTGCCGAAGACATCGAACGCCGCCTGGCCGGTGGCGAAGATCGTAAGCATGCCTGCCTCGAGGCGGGCCGCACGCTCGCCATTCCGCTGCTCACGTCCTCGCTCGTGATCGTGATCGTGTTCTCGCCGTTCTTTTTTGGCCAGAACGCCACGAGCGAGTATCTGCACAATCTCGTGGTCGTGCTGGCACTGACGTTGTTCGCTTCGTGGCTGCTGTGCCTGACTGTCACGCCCCTATTGTGCTACCACTTCGCCAAACCCCATCACAAGCAGGAGCAGGGCGACGCCTATGACACCCGCTTCTACCGTGGCTACCGGCGCGTACTGGAGTGGGTGCTCCACCATAAGGCGGTCTATGTAGCGTCGATGATCGCGGCGCTTGCCATTGCGCTGTATGGCTTCACCACCCTGCCGTACGATTTCATGCCCAAGTCCGACCGGCTTCAGTTCCAGATTCCGGTGCAGCTCGCCCCCGGTACCGACTCGCGCGAAACGCTCGCCCGCGTGAAGCAGATCAGTGGTTGGCTGGGCGACACGAACATCAATCCAGAAGTCTCCGATCACATCGGCTACGTCGCCGATGGTGGCCCGCGCTTCATCCTTAGCCTGAATCCACCACTGCCAGCATCGAACATCGCGTACTTCGTTGTCACATTGAAGCCGAAGAGCGACATCGACGCCGTCCTCGCCCGCACCCGCAGCTACTTTGCGCAAGCACATGGCGACGTGCGCGCCGAGCCCAAGCGTTTCTCGCTCGGTGCGACCGAGTCAGGGACTGCCATTTATCGCGTCAGCGGTCCGGATGAGGAGGTATTGTTGGGGGCCGCGTCCAAAATCGAAGCAGCGCTGCGCAAGCTGCCCGGCACCATCAACGTCAAGAACGATTGGGATACGCGCGTTGGCCGCATCGACGTACGGGTCGACCAGGACCGCGCGCGTCGGGCGGGCGTGACGACTGAAGACATCGCTGGCGGGCTGGATGTCCGCTACAGCGGCAGATCGATCTCGGTTATTCGCGACGGTGACACCTCCGTCCCGATCGTCCTGCGCAGTATCGTAAGCGAGCGTCGCAGCACGGCAGACGTAGGCGCGACGCTCATCTATCCCACCAACGGCGGTCCAGCGGTGACGCTGGCTCAGGTCGCAGACGTATCGCTCGCGAGCGAGCCCTCGGTCATCCAACGGCGCAATCTCATCCGCACGATCACCGTGCAAGGACAGAACACCTCTTACACCGCCCAGGAGATCATCAACCGCCTGGCGCCTAGCGTCGCTGCCCTGGACCTGCCCGCGGGCTACTCGGTTGAACTTGGCGGCGAGATCGAGGAAGCCGCCGAATCGAACGCCGCGCTGTCGACCTACATGCCCCTCGCATTTCTGGCGATGCTGATGCTGTTCGTATGGCAGTTCAATTCTTTCCGCAAGCTCGGTGTGATCCTCGCGACGATCCCTTTCACGCTTATCGGCGTGGTATTGGCTCTGAAGCTGACCGGCACACCTTTCAGCTTCATGGCGACCTTCGGCGTACTGGCCCTGTTCGGGATCATTGTCAACAACGCCGTGCTCTTGCTGGAACGCATCGACCAGGGGCTAGCGGAAGGCCTGCCACGCCATGAAGCCTTGGTTGGGGCCGCGATACAACGGCTTCGTCCAATCGTGATGACCAAGGTCACCTGCATTTCGGGACTGGTGCCACTCATGCTCTTCTCCGGACCATTATGGAAAGGGATGGCGATCGCGATGATCGGTGGGCTGGCACTCGGAACGCTGGTGACGTTGGGCTTGATTCCGCTGCTTTACGAAGTCCTGTTTGGAATCAAGCGAATTGGGCCGTGGAACCTGAGTGTCGCCACCGCGCATGGAGATCGCTCATGAGTCTCTTGCGAGCCGCCGCGTGCTGCGCATTCTCAGAATTCGTATGCACCCACGCTTCATGCGTATGTCTCGCTAGGCTTATGCGATTCAGCACCCATCCGCTGATCTGGAAATCCTGGTCGATTGTCATTGCCGCAGGGGTTCTAGGAGCGGGCTATCCACTGGGCCTGCGGGCCATCACGGCGGGCGGTCCGATGCGCTGGGTCGGCCTCTGTGTGGCAGTGACGTGCATGGCGGCCAGCGGCGCACTTTTGTGGTTCGCGCTCAAGCGGATTCCGATCAGCGCGGCCTCTGCAGCCTGGGCAGGAATCGGGCTACTTGGAAACTTGGGCGTCGGCGCCCTCCTACTAGGCGATGTCGCATCGGTAACGCGCTGGTCTGGCACCGCCCTCATCGCAGCAGGCATTGCCTGTCTTAGTTTCGTTTGATCAAGGAGACCCATTATGAAGAGCAAAACTGCATTGATCCGCGGCGGCATCTTTTTTTGCGTAGCAGGCGCGCTCTCTGGATGCGCGACCAACAGCATGACGCGCTCCGGATTTCTCGGCGACTACGAGAAGTTATCGCCGACACGATACGAGAACGTACTGATGTACCGCGCAGCGGGATTCGAGCCCAAGCGTTATGCCGCTGTCGTGGTGGAAGAAGCGCAGATCAAGACCGCCTCGGGTCGCATCGATGGGCTCGATGACGCGCAGCAGCGCGAAGTGCTAGACCATGTGACGAGCGAACTGAAACGCCAGGAAGGCAAAAGTCCCGCCCCCCCAGGTGGCGCGGGACAGGTTCGGGTGCGTGTAGCGGTCACCGAACTGCAGACACCGAATCGGGCAGTCAATGCAATGACGACCCTGCTGGTTGGACCCGTGACGACGGGTGGTGCCAGCCTAGAGTTCGAAGCAGTCGATTTAAGGACGGGACGCCGGGTTGCTGCCGCCAGTTGCTTCGAGCGCGGCAACGTCATTAAAGAGTTCGCCGGTTCGTACACATTGCTGGGTCATGCCAAAGCGGCGATCACGAACTGCATCGAGCGCATCGACAGCGCTTGGCGGGACACGCAGCCATGAGCAACGCTTCACAGGCTTGGCTCCGGCAGGATGCCATGGTCGGCGGTGATCACAAATGGCTGGCGGGTGGCGACTGGACGATAGAGCACTACGCCAGTCTGGCAAAATCCGTGTCCGCCGCCCGCATCAGTCATGCCGAGGGGTACGCCACTCCCTTACTCGACTGGACGCAAGTCCAGAGACTGGACACCGCCGGCGCGGCTCTGCTGGTGGAAATTCTCGGGCCAGACTCGATACTCGACCGGCCGGAGGCAGCTCCAAATCTGTCCTCGGATCGCCTCGCCCTAATGAGAGCGCTGGCCGCCGCTGCTACCGATCAGCAGAAGACGGAGAAAGCAGCGGTGAGCGGGAATCCTCTGCTCCGCGGTCTGGGACGCATAGGCCTGACCTTGGAACAGGGCTGTCGTGCGTGTCTTGGTCTGGCCGGGTTCGTGGGCCAGATCATCGAAACATGGAGCCGTACCGTTCGTCACCCGCGTCGCTGGCGCGCGACCTCGGTGATCGCTCAAATCCAGCGATCAGCGGTGGACGCCATTCCCATCGTGGCGCTACTGAGCTTCATGGTAGGAATGGTGGTGGCGTTCCTGGGAGCAACGGTGCTGGCCAACTTCGGTGCGAGCATCTTCTCGGTGCATCTGGTCGCCTTCTCGTTCATGCGCGAGTTCGGAGTGCTGCTCCCGGCCATATTGATTGCAGGCCGTACCGCAAGCGCGTACACCGCCCAAATCGGTTCGATGAAGGCAAATGAAGAGATCGATGCGCTTCGCTCCAACGCGCTCGACCCCATCGAGTTACTGGTGCTGCCACGCGTGCTGGCGCTTCTTGTGTCCTTGCCACTGCTCACCTTAGTAGGCATCTTGGCTGGCATTGCGGGCGGCGCCACCGTATGCGCACTGAGCTTGGAAATTCCTCCCGCACAGTTCCTTGCCATCGTGCAGGAAAAAATCGAGGTGCGCCATTTTCTTGTCGGAATGAGCAAGTCCCCGCTCTTCGCGGTGATGATCGCCGCTATCGGCTGCCATGAAGGGTTCAAGGTCGCCGGTAGCGCTGAGTCGGTAGGCGACCACACGACGTCTAGTGTCGTGCAATCAATCTTCATGGTGATCCTGATAGACGCCATCGCTGCACTGTTCTTCATGGAGATGGGCTGGTGAGCGCGGTGAAGCAAGACACCGACAACGGTGTGCGACACGCTATTGAAGTGCGCGGCCTGGACAACAGGTTTGGAACCCAGCAGGTCCATCAGGACCTAGACCTGGACGTGCGGCGCGGGGAAATCCTTGGCGTGGTGGGAGGGTCAGGCACCGGGAAATCCGTGCTCTTGCGTAGCGTCGTCGGGCTGCAGAAGCCGCATTCGGGCGTGGTCCGTATCGGGGGGCGCGACCTACTGCGAGCCCAATGGCTTGCGCGCGCGCGTATGGAGCGAAGGTTCGGCATTCTGTTCCAGAAGGGCGCGTTGTATTCATCGCTGACCGTCTTGGAGAACGTCGCTCTTCCTTTGATCGAGCATGTCGGTCTGGCGCGGCCTCTTGCCGAGCGTTTGGCAAGAAGCAAGCTGGGCTTGGTGGGGTTGCCTGCCGGAGCGGGAGACAAGTATCCGGCCTCGTTGTCCGGAGGCATGGTGAAACGAGCAGCACTGGCGAGAGCCTTGGCGCTTGATGCGAACATCCTGTTTCTTGACGAACCCACCGCAGGACTGGATCCAATCGGGGCTGCATCTTTCGACCAATTGATTCTGACCCTGCGCAATGCACTGGGCCTCACGGTGTTTCTGGTAACCCACGACCTCGATACGCTGTACACCATATGCGACCGTGTCGCGGTCCTGGCGAACCAGAAGGTACTCATCAACGACGGCATCGAGGCAGTCGAGCGCTTCAAGCACCCGTGGATACAGGAATACTTTCACGGCCCCCGTGGCCGTGCGGCCGCACAGGCCACTGGTGCTTCCAGCCAAGAGACGCAGCCATGAAACCCCTCCGCATCTGCATCATTCTTCCGTCGCGCACGCATTGGGCTGGGCGCACGCAATATTTAAACTCTGAGAACGAGGTGGTCTGATCATGGAACCACGTGCCCATCATGTATTCATTGGTCTGTTCGTCGTGCTGCTCGGTGCGATTGGTATTGGCTTCGCGCTTTGGCTCAGCGACACACGTTCCGACCACGATTACCAGGGCGGTTGCAGGAGCTGAGTGCAACACGGTCATTGAATTGAAACTGGAGCATCATGCCGCATAGCCATGGCCTTCTGCATCACCTCGCCCATAACTTCGATTGGGCATTTGAAGTCGAAGCGCTTACGCGGACGCATGTTCAGTTGCAGTGCGATGGCATTCAGTTCTTCCTGGCTGTGTACCGACAGGTCTGTGCCTTTGGGCAGGTACTGGCGGATCAGGCCATTGATGTTTTCGTTGCTACCGCGCTGCCAAGGGCTGTGCGGGTCGCAGAAGTAGATCGCCACGCCGGTTCTTTGGGTGATCTCGGCGTGTCGCGCCATCTCCCGGCCCTGGTCGTAAGTCATGCTCTTTCGCATCTCCAGCGGCATGCCATTGAGCGCGGCGCTGAAGCCTTCCAGCGCCGAAGTCGCCGTCGCGTCGTTCATCTTTACCAGCATCAGGTAGCCACTGGTGCGTTCCACCAGCGTACCGACGGACGAGGCGTTGGCCTTACCCTTGATGAGGTCGCCTTCCCAATGCCCCGGCATCTGCCTGTCTTCAATCTCCGGCGGGCGCACATGAATACTGACCATCTCGGGGATCTGGCCGCGCCGATCCACACCACCAGAGCGCGGTCGGCGTGTCGTCTTGCTTTGCCGCAGGCAGATGATCAGCTCCTTGCGCAGTTCACCGACCGGCAGGGCATAGATCGCGTTATAGATCGTCTCGCGACAGACGTAGGCATCTCTGAGGCTGGGAATGTTCATGCTGCGCAGCTTGCCGGCAATCTGCTCGGGAGACAAACGCTCACGGAGCATATGCGCCACCAACTCGAAGCGCTCACCACCCGGCAACAGCTTTCGCTTCGGTCGACACACCTGGCGGCGAGCCTGCATCTGCTGCTGGGCCGCGTGGGCCGAGTAGCCGCCACAGACATCTCGATTGCGGCGCAGCTCCCGGCTGATGGTCGAAGGGGATCGGTTGATCAAGCAGGCAATCCTACGCAGGCTGAAGCCTTGAGTACGACCGATTTGAATGGTGGCGCGCTCTTCAACGCTGAGTTCGGTATAAGACATAGTGGCAGCACCGTACCGGAAAGGTCAGGTGTTGCACTCAGTTTTTGCCGCCGCCATGATTTAGGGCCTGTCCATGTGGACTTCTTTGATAGTGAAAGCCCTGGATGCTGGATTCATGCGGTTCCGCCGGCGTTACCAGGACCTGGCTAACCCTACGTCGGCTTTCAGCGTTATCCGATGGCATCGTTGAAACCCCGGCGCGGTGCGCCGGGGTTATGCTGCTATGTCAGGCGGCGAGCGCGTGGGCTTCCACTACGTCGGCAGCATCTTCCACGTCCTCCGCGCCGTCCTGCGGCTCCGTGTCGTGTCCGCTCTTGAACACGGCGGGCATCCAGCCCATACCATCGGCCAGCCGTTCCGCTTCGCTGGCAATGTAGGCCTTCTTCAACTTTGCCAACCGTGTGACGTGTTCCGCTGCGAACTCGCCCACGGCTTCCAGAATCGCGGCCTTCGGCACATGCTGGAAATACCCGTCTGCGGTGGGCTGCCACCATGCGGCCATGTCTAGCCCCACGGCCTGCGCCAGTTCCGCGCCCGGCTGTTGCGCCGTGGCGCGAGGCGTCACCACGTCCACGGTCGCCGCCACGCATACCGCCAGCAGCCGCACCAGTTCGCCTTGCTCCATCGCCAGCAGCGCGGCGAACAGTTCGGCGCTGTCCTGCGGCAGCGCTTCGCCCGCGACCTGCTGCAACTCGCGCAGGGCTACGGCGGCGGGCG
The DNA here is from genome assembly GCF_002934345.1 of Pseudomonas sp. PONIH3. NCBI lineage: Bacteria > Pseudomonadati > Pseudomonadota > Gammaproteobacteria > Pseudomonadales > Pseudomonadaceae > Pseudomonas > Pseudomonas sp. PONIH3. The sequence continues at coordinate 3,538,082 of NZ_CP026386.1, read as the reverse complement.
ATTCGGGCCAGTCGGGGGCCATGCCTTCCAGCCGGTCTTGCACTTTCAGGCTCACGCCCAGCGGCAAGTCGTGGCCGTAGTGGTTGTCCTGCAAGACGCTCTGCACCATGCCATGCACCAGCGCGGCCAGCGCGACTTGCGGATGTCGGGCGACTTCGATTTGCAGCGCGGCGGTGCGGTGCGCGCTCAACCGCTGCGCCAGCCGGTCGGACAGGCTCGCGGCCTTGGGCTGCTCGGCGTCCTCGCCTTCGTCGTCGTTCCCGGCTTCGCCTTCCGCGCTGCCGAAACCCTGCCGCAAGCGTTCCAGCGTGCGCAGCGCGTTGGCTTCGGCTTCGCGCAACAGCCCGCGATGAATCACAGCTTCGCCGCCGCGGTCGAGGGTGACGATGGCACCGGCCACGGCGCGCACGTCCGGGGCGTAGCCCCGCAAGGCTTCCTCCACGGCTTGCAGTTCCCCGGCGACCTGTTCGCGGCGCGGTTCCAGCGCCTCGGTCTTGTCCTCGTCCTCGGCGTCGTAGGCTTCTTCCAGTTCGGCGTCGATCTTGTCGAGGCGGGTTTGCAGCGATGCGATGCGGCGGGCTTCGCGGGCGCTCGGTTCGCGGCGCTGGCGCGGCGCGTTCTGGAACGCCTGCCGCTCGGCGTAGCTCATGTGCGGCACGGCTTCCACCCATGCCCAACCCTCGGCGCGCACGTTCCCGGCCAGCGCATCCAGCTTGCTGCGCACCAGCGTTTCCAGCAGCGCGGCGTCGGTCAGGTAGGTTCCGGCATCGCCTTCCGCGAACAGGTCGCGGCGGATGCCGCCGCCCGCCGCCGTGTAGGCGTCCAGCCCAACGAAGCGCACTAGCGGATGCGTGGCGTCGATTTCGCGCTCGGTCAGGCGTTCGCGCAACGCTGCCATTCGGGCGCACCGTAGAACGCGGCTTCCTGCGCGGCGTGGTCGTCGGTGATGGTCAGGGCCATCAACTGTTCCAGCGTGACGGCTCCGCCCCGGTAGTCGGCCAGCAGGCGCGGCGAGACGTTGGCGAGTTTGAGACGGCGCTGCACCACAAGCGGGGTCACGCCGAAGTCGGCGGCAATGTCTTCGATGGGGCGGCCTTCCTTGACCAGCGCGGCGAACGCCTCGAACTGGTCGGCGGGGTGCATCTGCTCGCGCAGCAGGTTTTCCGCGAGGCTGACGGTACGGGCCGAAGCGTCGGGCACCAGCAGGCAAGGCACTTCAAAGTCGGCGGCGATGCGCTTCTTCTTCGCCAGCAGCTTCAACGCGGTCAGGCGGCGGTCGCCCGCCACCACTTCGTATTGCTCGCCATCGGCGGACAGGATGACGACGAGGTTTTGCAGCAGACCGATGCGGGCGATGCTCGCGGCCAGTTCGGGAATGGACAGGCGCGGGGTCTTGCGTGCGTTGCGCTTGGAGCGGCGCGGCAGCAACTGCGAGAGCGGAACCAAAATCAGGTTCTTGGTCGGGTCGGCCACTTCCAACGGCGCGGCGGTTTCGATGGCTCGGGTTTCGATTTGGGTAACGGCGTTCATGGTGATAACTCCTTGCGGTTAGGGATGCAGCAGCGAGAGAAGCGGCAAGGGCTGCTGCCTGCCCCTGCCGCGTGGGGATTCAGGCTTTCAACTGGCGCATGCCATCGGCCAGCAGCCAAAGCGCACGGTTGAGGCGGATGTTTTGGTCGATGCCCTGCACCGGGCGGGTTTGCTGGCGGCGTCCGTTGGCGCTGCGTCCGCGCAGGCCGCCTTGGGTCAGGTTCTCTTGCGTGCGGTTGAATACGCTCCACAAGTCCGGGCGGCGGTCATCAAAGCGGCGCGGCATCAGGATTTGCGATTCCGTGATGGGCGCGGGCTTGTCGGGGTCGTCGTACTTGAGGGCCAGCGCGGCGCGGGCGAACACTTCGGATTCGCCATCGTTCAAGGTGATGGCGCGCATGGCATCGCGGGATTCCTGCACGCGGTCGAAGCCGCGCAAGACTTCGTAAGCGCCTTCGATGACGGAACCTGCCACGTCGCCTTTGTGAGGCACTCGCACATCGGCCACGGTGTCACCGCAGACAAGGCCATTGCTGCACACGAACCGGAACATTCCGGCCAACATCTGATAGCTGCTGGTGCCGTCATGCGAGTTCAGCAGCACGATTTCGTTAGCCTCCGCGCCGTTGATCTGGCTGGCGTGGCGCAGGCGCAGCATGTGTTTGGTGTAGTCGCGGCGATCGTCGTGCCGCACGCGGGTCTGTGCTGCCATGAAGGGTTCAAACCCTTCCTTGCGCAGTTCCGCCAGCACGGCGGCGGTCGGGATATAGGCGTACCGCTCGGAACGGCTTTCGTGCGGGGCGTCCGCGAAGATGGACGGCGCGACCGTGCGGATTTGATCGTCGGACAGCGGGTAATCGCTGCGCAGCGACGGGGAACGGGAAGCGAATCGGGATGCGAGTTGCATGGTCTTTCTCCTGACGAAAAGGGTTTGCTGTTCAAACCGCACACCGGATTCCTAGATTCGGAGCCCAGCCTTTCGACTGTTCGGTGCGGTCGGCACGAGGAACCCGGTTGGCCCTGTTGCCACCGTCTTTCCTGAGTTCATCGCCCGCGGCCAAAGGAGCGCGCGGACGGGGGCCGTCAAGGAAGCAAGCGCAGGGTTGGTGCGGCCCGCAGGCGCAGCCGAGGACACGGCCCTGCGCGCCTTGACGGCACACGGGAGCGGGCTACGGTCGCGGGTAAGGTGATGAAGTCAGGGGAGATGGCTGGACAAGGCAACGGCCATCCCTGGTGTGCCAACCGCACGCAAGCGAAGCGCGCAGGCCCGAAGCTGGAAGCCGGGCCGAAGGCGTCAGCCGAGCGGAGCGAGGGAACGATGGAAGCCAGATAGGGGCGAGACTCGCGCAGCGAGGCTCGATGCGCTACGCGCACGACAGCGCGACCGGCCATTGCTCAGATGGCCGGGGACGCCCGAACGCAAAGTGGCCTTTACGATGACGCTATGCCCGAGACAGAACACGCCGATTCCAACGATCCCCTGGAACACATGTTCCAGCGCTCGGAGGCCTTGCACGAACGGTTCAACGAACTGCTCGACGGCGCCGATTTCGACGGCTCCCCGTGCATCTGGCCTGGAGGTGCTGCGTAACTCGAACGGCCTGAGGACCATGATCGCCATGATGATGGCCATCCTCAGCGGCGATGAAGCCATCACCATTCCGATGGGCAAGGCCCAGCCGGCGTTCGCCGACTGCCCGCCGGACTTGCTCAAGCCCTGATGGCCGGTCATACGACACCCCGCCCGACCAGGCGCGCATAGGCGCTCAGGCGCTTCTGGGCGTGGAATCGCAGATCACGCTAGACGGCAAACCTGCCAGTCGACGACGGCGCTGTGACCGCTACTGCCGCAGCCTCTCTTACCACTTGACCTCGCTTTATGAGATAATTACTTTAGTCCATTGAAGAATTTTTATTTTTCAATATAAATCAATTAGTTATCGAGGTTGCGGGCGAAATGAGAGAAGAGCATTCAGATTTAGCCCAGATGGTCCGCCTGGCTTTGGCCGAGCAGAGTGAGGATGTGCGCCTGTTCACGGCGCGGCTAGTCCGCAAGTACCGAGGGACGGCGCCCGACTTGGCCGAGCAGCTCGAACTGTTCCTGAAGTCGAAGCCAGTACGCAGTGTCTCTCCCATGCGCAAGCTGTCGCCTCAGCCGCCAACGGCCCACGCCTTGCCGGTTGACGACGAATCCCGTCTCTCTCTCCTGAAGGTGTTCAAGGACGAACCGACGACAGATGCGCCGCTGCTGTCCGGCGATGTCGAGGATTCACTGGGGCAACTCATCGCCGAGCGCCGGCAGAGCGATCGACTTCAGGCCATGGGGCTGACGCCGACCCGCTCGGCCATCTTTGTGGGGCCGCCCGGGGTCGGCAAGACACTCACGGCCCGCTGGCTGGCCGCGCAATTGAAGGTGCCGCTGTACGTGCTCGACCTGACAGCCGTGATGAGCAGCCTGCTAGGCAAGAGCGGCACCAACCTGCGGGCGGCCATCGATTTCGCCAAACGCGAGCCTTGCGTGCTGCTGCTGGACGAAATCGACGCTATCGCCAAGCGACGCAGCGATGACAGCGACGTAGGCGAACTCAAGCGCCTGGTCACGGTGATCCTGCAAGAAGTCGACGAATGGCCTGCCAGCAGTGTATTGCTGGCGGCCACCAACCACCCGGAACTGATCGATCCGGCGCTGTGGCGACGCTTCGACCTGGTAGTCCAGTTCAAGACGCCCGATGAACAGGCAGTCAAGGAAGCCATCAAGCGATTCCTGGGGCCGGACTACGCCCTTTTTGCCCGTTGGATCGACATCCTGGTGTTTGCATTCGCCGGCCATTCGTTCAGCGACATCGAGCGCGACGTGCAGCGCTTCCGGCGTGCCGTGGCGCTGGGCACGACCACCGACGCTGATCTGGTCGAAGACTTCATGAAGGCGCGTGCTTTGGCGCTCGATAGGCAGGGCCGCATCGACCTGGCAGTGATGCTGGCCAAGCAGACCCGCCTGTCCCAGCACACTGTTTCCGACATCACCGGGGTGAGCCGGGACACGATCCGAAAGTACACCAATGAGACGTCTGCGGTACGAAAGGCCGCACAACGGAGAAAGGCTGACGCATGAGCCAAACCAATTTCCTGATCGGTCGTGGCGAGCTGCTGACCCATGACATCGTCGGTCCGAAGCGCATGCCAGGCAAGGCCGAGGTCTACACGTTCGCGCAGGCGAGGGAGCGAATGGTTCCTCAGTTCCGCAGTGCAAGCAAGGCGCTGGACGAGCTATCTGCTGACGCTTGCCCGGGCGACTTCGCGGTAGCCCGGCTGATGATGAATCCCAGCTTCATTGCGCGCTCGTATTTTCCGACAGGACTACTGCGTAGTACGGGACTGGAGTCCATCGGGAGCCGTACCGTCAAGGTCAAGCCGCAGGCCTGGACCCGCAAGGGGCAGCCGCATGAAACCACAACGACCGAACTGTTTGTCGCCGGCAAGCGCCAGGCTTTCCGCAACCTCTCCCGATGGACGCAAACCATTGAGGCGGAATCCGACGAGGGCGAAGATCTTGCCCACATCGAACAGTTTGCCGCCTTTGCGCCAGCAGAGCGAATCGTGGGCCTCGGCGGCCCGAAGGATCGCTTTTTCGAAGTAGGCCTACATCTGCTACCGGATGAAGACCCGGGCCTAATCCAGAAGGCTTTCGTGAAGTTCGCGCAGCAGGAAGGCGTGAAGGTCCACAGTGAAGTCGATTTCATCGCCGGCAATCTGTGGTTCGTGCCGGTCGAGGGCAAGCCGCGCGACATTGAGCGGTTGGCCAGCTTCGCCTTCGTGCGGGTGATCCGTCCCGTGCCAAAGCTGCGTGGTATCCGTCCCTTGCAACGCAGTGGTGGGCCCTCAGTGGGATGCAGCCTCCCCACCGAACAGGCCCTTTCATCCGAACCTCGTGTCGCCATCCTGGACGGTGGCCTGCCTAAGCACCATCCGATCGGCCCCTGGCTGCGCTCGTACCGCAAGCTCGACGAAGACGCCGACGATGATCCGGACGGCCCGGAGCATGGCTTGGGCGTGACCTCCGCCGTGCTGTTCGGTCCGATCCAGCCCAACGGTACGGTCGGCAGGCCGTTCGCCCCGGTGGACCATCTGCGCGTGCTGGACCAGGAGGCGGGCGGCGAAGATCCATTGGAGTTGTATCGCACACTCGGTCTCATCGAGCAGGTTCTGCTGTCGAGGTCCTACGAGTTCATCAACCTGAGCCTGGGCCCAGATCTCGAAGTGGAGGACCGGGAAGTCCACGCTTGGACGTCCGTTATCGACGAGTTGCTCAGCGACGGCGATACGCTCATGACGGTGGCCGTTGGCAATAACGGAGACCGGGACCGCGAGCTCGGCTACAACCGCGTGCAGGTTCCATCGGATTGCGTGAATGCGCTCGCGGTCGGCGCGGCCGACGACACCGATGCTGGCTGGGCACGCGCGCCCTACAGCGCGATCGGGCCGGGCCGCAGCCCTGGGGTTATCAAGCCAGACCTGATGGCGTTCGGTGGCAACCCAGCAGCCAAATACTTTCATGTGTTGGCGCCGAACGTGAAGCCGGTGCTGACGCCGCAGTTGGGTACCAGCTTCGCGGCTCCGTACCTGCTGCGTAGCGCGGTCGGCGTACGCGCGATCCTGGGCGGAGATCTGACGCCACTCGCCATCAAGGCCCTTCTGGTTCACGCGGCCGATCCTGGCGAGCATGATCCGGTCGAAGTGGGTTGGGGCAAGATTCCTGAGGACACCCTCGACATTATCACCTGCCCGGATGGTGTGGCCCGCGTGGTCTACCAGGGCGAGCTCAAGCCCAGTAAGTACTTGCGTGCCAGCCTGCCGCTGCCCAAGGAAGGACTGCTCGGCAATGTGCGTCTGAAGGCGACGTTCTGCTATGCCTCACCCACCGATCCGCAGGATGCCGCGGCCTACACCAAGGCCGGCCTCGAAGTCGTCTTCCGGCCCAACGACGAGAAGATCAAGGATGGCAAGAGCAACGCGGATACCAAGGGCTTCTTCGACTTGAAGAAGTTCGCCACCGAGCAGGAGCGGCGTTCGGATCAGGGCAAATGGGAAACTGTGCTGCACGGAGCCAAGACCTTCCGCGGCTCCAGCCTCAAGAACCCCGTTTTCGACATTCACTACAACGCCCGCGACGGCGGCGGCCGGGCCACCACTGGTGCCGAGAAGATCCGCTATGCACTGATCCTCTCGGTCGAGGCCCCGAAGCATGCTGATCTCTACAACGACATCTTGCGTGCCTATGCCAAAACCCTCGTGCCGATCCAGCCGCAGGTGTCCTTGCCGATTCGTGTTCGGTGACGGTGGAAAAGAGAACGCATGTATAGAGCGGGCTGACGGGCAAGGAGAAGATCGATGCCGAAACCCTTGAGAAGCAAGGATAAAAACGGGGAGCCGTTCGCGCGCCCCCCGGAGATCGACGCCTGTTTGCAGAGGCTGGAGTCGATCGATGCCGCGACACGCCTGCAGGCCTTCACCGTCGCGTCGAGGAAGAGCGACGGCTATGTGCCGTCGGAAGCACTGACATATTTCCTGCGGCGCGCCCATGCGACAGGCGCAAAGGACGAGTTCAAGCAGCTTTTCGGACTGCTCATGAAGCGCGTCGGGCAGTCTCTGTTTGCATCGATCCCGGACTCTCGTATGGCCGGGGCACAAGACATCCGAGAAGAGGTCATGAGCCGATTCGCTGAGCGAATTGCCAAGGACTGCAGCGGCCGCTTCGCTATGCTGGATTTCTTTGAAGTGCGGTTCGACCTAGCATTCGCCCGGTTCCGCAAGACCGTGCTGAGGCAGATTGGTCCGGCCTCGGTCCTTACAGTGCCGTTGTCCACGGATGACAATGAGGGTCAGGACATTTCACCGGAAGTCGAGGCAGCAGCGGCCGACTTCCTCGGAGGCGACCCTCAAAAAATTGACGACCCGGCTTTCCGGTTGGAGTTGGACGCTGCGATTGACGCATTACCAGACGATCAGAGGCGGGTCGTTGGCTTGCTACGGCAAGGCTTCCAGATCGACTCGAAGGACCCGAACATCATGACTATCGCGAAGATGCTCCAGTGCGATGAGAGAACCGTGCGCAATCGCCGCGACCGTGCCTACAAGACCCTCAGGTCTGTTCTGCAGGAGGACGCATGAGTACGTCAAAGCCTTTCGCTGCAGACGAGGAATCTGTGCTGATGGCGTTCTCCATGGAGCCCAACCATGGCCGGGAAACGCTTGAACGCTACATTAGGGAGTACCCGCAGCATGCGACCGCGCTGATCGACTGTTCGATCGATCTGCTTTATGAGGCGCCAGAAGGCGATGTTCCGGCGACCGAAGTGCCGGACAGCGCGATTGATAAGGCCTGGCAGCGATTCGAGCGGGCTGTCCAGCAGCCCGATGCGGAGGTTGCGAATCCGTTCACCAAGCTCAATACGAGCAGCTTCAAGTCGCTCGCACGCAGCCTGGACGTCAGTAACCTCTTCCTCATGCGGGTGCGCGATCGGGCCATTCGTACAGCCACCATTCCTGCCCGATTCGTCGAGAAGCTTGCGTCAGAACTGGGTGTCACCGTTCAATCTGTGAACGCATACCTGCAGGGGCCACCGGGCATGGTTTCCGGACACGCTTTTCGGTCAAATGTGAAGCCGAGTGTGGGCGAGCAGATCACGTTCGACCAAGCTGTCGCGACTTCACAACTCACGCCGGAGCAGCAGGCGACGCTAAAGGCACTGTCGGACTGAACGATGGACGCCACCGAGGCCGCTCGACTGGAAGCAGAACGCCTGCACCGTGCGAACGTCGCGGCCGGCGGAGATCCGACCCGGCCTTTAGTGTTTGCGCTTCAGGAGGCCTCAAATCGCGGCTTGGATGTGTACGCGCTGCGAGAAGGAGACCCACAGCTTAAGGGAGGCAAAGCCACGTTCGACTGTCAGGCTGGAGGCATCCTCTACGAGGATCGTGGATCAGACTTCGAGCGCGCGTTTTTGATTGCACACGAACTCGGCCATGTCGTGCTGGAAGGTGGCACGCTCGATGTGGTGACGGTGGATGTCGAGCCCGACCGATCGCTGGAAGACGCACCGGTGGGCGTCGATCGTGTCCTTGACTACGGGGCGCGTGAGCGACGTGAAGTGAAGATGGACCTCTTCGCGCGCGAGTTCCTGCTGCCGCGTCCTGTGTTGCGCGAGTTGCATGTCAACGAAGGACTGACATCCGACGCGATCGCGATGCGCTTCGGCGCGCCGCTCGCTGTGGTGCAGCAACAGTTGCTTGATGCACTGCTGCTGCCAGCGGCCGAAGAGCCGAACCCCGTAGGCGCCGGCGCCGTGGCAGCTCCGCTCACCCCAGACCCCACGCAGGCTCAGGCGGCAGCACATCGTGGTTTGGCGTTTCAGCTGCAGGCAGGGCCGGGTACGGGCAAGACGCGGACGCTTGTTCGTCGCATCGAAGGGTTGCTTGCGGACGGCGTCGATCCCACCACGATCCTGGTACTCACCTTCTCCAACAAGGCGGCCAATGAACTGTGCGAGAGGATTGCCGCGAGCAATCCTCTCGCGGCGGCGGCGATGTGGATCGGCACATTCCACGCATTCGGGCTGGACATCGTTCGCCGCTTTCACGACCGACTGGCGCTGCCGCCGGACCCACGATTGATCGACCGGACGGAGGCCATTGAACTCCTGGAGGACGAGTTTCCGCGGCTCGACCTGAAGCACTATCGCAACCTCTGGGACCCGGCCCTGGATTTAAGCGACATGCTGAGCGCGATCTCGCGCGCCAAGGATGAGGTTGTCGATGCAGCAGGCTATCGCGCCCTCGCGCAGTCGATGGCGGATCGAGCAGGGACCGACCAGGACGCGAAGGTTCGTGCGCAGAAGTGCCTGGAGGTCGCCACGCTCTTCGAGGCGTACGAACGGCTGCTGACCGCGCGCCAGCTGCTGGACTTCGGTGACCTGGTCGCGCTGCCGGTTCGTCTTGTCGAGGGCAGCGCCGAGGTAAGGGATGCCCTGCGTGCTCGCCATGAGCATGTACTGGTAGATGAATACCAAGATGTCAACCGCGCCTCGGTCCGGCTCCTGAAGGCCATCGTCAGCGACGGCCGCAACCTGTGGGTTGTCGGCGATGCACGCCAATCCATCTACCGCTTCCGCGGCGCCTCTGCGACGAACATCGCGCGCTTTGCGATCGACTTCCCCGGCGCGCAGGCCGCACAGCTGGGCGTCAACTATCGCTCCGACGAACGGATCGTCGATGTGTTCACCGAGTTCGCGCGCGGCATGCAAGCATCCGCCGGTGCGTTGCCGCTGAACCTGCAGGCCGACCGCGGCTCCACAGGAGAACGGGTTGAGCTTCGCGTTGCCGGGTCGGCTGACGATGAAATCTCCGCGCTTGCCGCGTCGATCACGGCCCTGCACGAGCAGGGCATTGCCTATGGTGGCCAGGCGGTGCTGTGCGCGTCCAATGCGCGCCTGAACGCCATTGCAGAAGGTCTTGAGGCCCGGGGCATTCCCGCGCTGCACTTGGGCAGCTTGTTCGAGAGGCCGGAAATCAAGGATCTGCTGGCCTTGCTCTCGCTGGCGACCGACCCGCGGGCGGCCGCGATGGTGCGCGTGGCAACCATGGCTCGGCACCAAATGCCCTTGAAGGATGTCATGCGGGTCATTGAGCGGCTGCGGACGACGAATCCAGCTTCGCTGGATTGGTTGGCAATACATGCCGGAGTGGATGGCCTGACAGACTGCAGTCGAGAAGCGCTATCTCGCCTGTCCGCGCTCTTTGCAGGTGTGAACGCATCGACTGACCCCTGGCTCTTACTTGCTGGATGGACGATTGATGGTCTCGGACTCGCGAAGACGCTTTATTTGGCTGGTGATCCGCAGAGTCGCATGCAAAGTCTGGCTGTCTGGCAGTTCTTGAACTTCTGTCGCCGGCAGCCAAGAGGCCAAGGCATGCCAGTGGTTCGCCTGCTTGATCGCGTCAGGCGGTTAGTTCTGCTCGCTGAGGATCGTGGATTGAGCCAGTTGCCCCGCAGTGCCGAGAACATCGAAGCAGTGCGCTTGATGACCATCCACGGAAGCAAGGGGCTGGAGTTCGATGTCGTTCATTTACCTGGCATGGTAACGTCCGGCCTACCGCGCAACAACGTGCCGCCGCGTTGTCTTCCTCCGGACGGTCTGATCCATGGTTCGGAGGGGCTGACCGGCATCGAGGCGGTGAAGGCCGGCCACGACGAGGAAGAAGAGTGCTTGTTCTTCGTAGCGCTTTCGCGAGCGCGCGATAGGCTGCAGCTGTATGCCTACGCCAGGCAGGCAGATGGTCGTACGCGTAGCGCCTCCAAGTTTATCGCCCCGATCGACCGACTCCTTGTTCGTCCGGTACCGGTGCCGTTGCAAGCCGGCTCGACATCGACGGGCACCCCGCTCGCCATCACATGGCAAGGGCGTCCCCAATGGACCGACATCCAGGTCAACCTCTTCGAGCGGTGCCCGCGCCGCTTCTTGTACACGCACGTGCTGAGGCTTGGAGGTCGACGAACTGAAACCGCATTCATGAAGATGCACAACGTCGTGAGCGACGTGTTCGATTGGTTGAAACGGGAGCACGAGACGACAAGTCCCACGGTCGACGAGCTGGCTGCACGCTTCGAGGAGGCCTGGTGCTCCAAGGGTGCGACAGAGCATGGATATGCGGAGGACTACCGCCGCATCGGCAAGCGGCTCGTCGATTTCCTCATCGAGAGCCGGAATCGTGACGTGGCCGCGCCGGCGCCACCGATCTCGCTGGGTTGGGCCGAGGGCGAGATCCTCGTAACCCCGGATAGTGTAGCTCACGGAGCCGGTGGCCGGGTCACGGTGCGGCGCGTCATGACGGGCAAGCAGCGCTCGAACGCCTTCGATGATATTGAGTACACAATTCTCCAACTCGCCGCCGTCCAGGCTTATGGACCACATGCGCAGGTCGAGGTGACCTACCTTACCAGCGAAACCATCCAGCCGATGGAAATCACGTCGCGCAAGCTGGAATCCAGGCGCGAGAAGCTGCAGGCCTTCCTTCAGGCAATGCAGGCCGGGCAGTTCCCCTCTAAGCCCGAGGCTCGTAGCTGTCCGCGCTGCCCGCACTTCTTCCTCTGCGGCGAGTTGCCCGGAGGGGGGTGGGTACAAGAAAAACTCTGATCGACCTTTCCGGTCTGCCGCTGGGCTGCGATTGACCAAGTAAGGGGCTAGAAAACCTGCAATCCCGCAGATGACGGCTCCCTATGAGGCAATCAAATGCAAACCCAGACCACCAGCGGTGATGACCGCTTCGATGTCGAAGATGTTGCTGCGGCGATCCGCGAAGGCCGCAGCCTGCGGCCAGCAGCGCTCTACCGGATCGTCGTCTTGGACGACCAGCTCCACGAACGTCACGTCGATCTCTCCGATCCGGTGCCGACCGGGCGCCAGATCCTTCAGGCCGCCGGATCGCGCCCGGCCGATGAGTACAGCGTTTATGCGATTTTGACCTCTGGCGAGTTCGAGGACCTGCGTCTGGACGAAACCTACGATCTGCGCGGCCGCGGTGCGGAACGTTTCGTCATCTTCCAGACTGATCGCGCGTTCAAGTTCACGATCGATGACCGGCAACTGGAGTGGGGCAAGCCCAGCATCAGCGGCCGCGTGCTCAAGGCGCTGGCCGGTGTCCCACCAGAGACCTACGACGTCTATCTCGAAGTGCGTGGCGGGGGCCAGGACATTCTGATCCGCGACGGCGACCTGATCGATCTGGGTAAGCCGGGCATCGAGCGCTTCATCACGCTAATCCGTGACACCACTGAGGGGCTGCTCACGCTGCCCGAAGCGGACCAGCGCTATCTGAGCAGCCATGGCGTGGCTTTCGAGATGGTGAGCGACGGCGCGCACACGGGCGTCATCTTCAAGCAGTTGCCGCTGCCCTCCGGAAAGCTCAACCACGCCACGGCCGATGTGCTCGTTCTCCTGCCGCCGGGCTATCCCGATGTTGCGCCGGACATGTTCTATTGCGACCCGTGGCTGACGCTGCAAAGCGTTGGGCGCTACCCGACCTGCGCTGACCAGGCCCACGCGTTCCAGGGCCGCAGCTGGCAGCGCTGGTCGCGCCACAACACAGCGTGGCGCCCGGGCATCGACGGCCTGCACACTATGCTCAAGCGCATCGAGCACGCCCTGGCGGAGGCGAAGTGATGTCGCCGGCCGCTCTGGACATCGTCCTGCTGGAGCCGCACGAGGCGGCCCTGCGCTTGCTGCTGCAAAGGGAAAACGGTGCCGAGGCGTCCGCCTACGTGCTGTTCGGCAAGGCTGACATCTCGGCAGACCCCTGGTCGGGAGTGCCTCGCACCAGATTGATCTCGCACGAAGTCATCCCCGTCGCGGCCGATGAAATGGTCTCCGCATCGCCTGTCCATGTCACATGGTCCACCCGAGGCTTCATGCGCATTCTCGGCATCGCGAAAGAACGGGGCTTGGTTGCGGGCCTGGTACACACGCATCCGAACGCGGCAGCGTTCTTCTCCGACCAGGATGACCGAAACGAGTCGGAGCTGGCCCGGACGACGTTCAACAAGGGCGTTTCCGGCCTAGCCAGCATGGTGTTCGGCCGCGATGACGCCATCGCGGGCAGGCTCTGGACTGCCCCCGGCAAGACGGTCATGGCATCCTCGATCTCGCTGGTAGGAAGCCAGATCAAGATCGCGCGCAAGGTGGCTGCGGCTGACGAAGATCAATTCCTGGCGCGGCAGGCCGCGCTCTTCGGCCAAGGGTTCAATCCAGTCGTGCGCGGGCTGCGGGTGGGTGTCGTAGGGGGCGGCGGCACGGGCAGTGCTGTCGCGATGCTATTGGCGCGGCTGGGCGTCGGCTTTCTGGGGCTGATGGACAAAGACACCATTGATGTCACCAATCTCAACCGCGTGCATGGCTCGCGCACCGCAGATGTGGACGCCGGCTTGGCCAAGGTGGACATCCTCGCGCGCGAGATTCGCGCCGCGGGTCTCGGCACCCAGGTCGTCACCAAAGACGAGTGGGTCGGCCATCCTGATCTGCGCGATCTGCTGCGCTCCTGCGACGTGCTTTTCGGCTGTACCGACGACCATCAGGGGCGGCTGACGCTTAACCGCTTGGCGCACTACTACGGCATCCCGCTGATCGATGTGGGCCTGCGCATGCGCGCGGCACGCAGCGGCGCGGACTTCGACATGACGGGGCGCGTGTCGACGATTGGGCCCGGCAAACCTTGTCTCATGTGTCTGGGAGTAGCCGATCCGCGCCGCGCTGCGGCCGAAGGACTCCGGCGCAGCGACCCGGCCGAGTTCGAGCGGCGTAAGGCGGAAGCCTATGTGGACGGCGGCGGCGACCCGGCGCCTGCGGTGGTCACGTTCACCACGGCCATCGCCTGCGCGGCCGTCGATGAGCTCATTCAGGGACTGACCGGTTTTCGCGGTCCTGCGGGCATGTCGCACAACAGGATTCGCCGCTTTGACCGCGTAGTGGATCGCACCATGACCTGCCGACCCTTGGCGTCTTGCCCGGTTTGTGCCAGCCAGGCGAGCTGGGGACGCGGCGATGTCAACCCATTTCTTGGGGTGATCGGATGACCATGAAGCGACTTATCGCGCGAGCGCTGCGCCGGCTCGGGTGGCTGCAGTACAACCTGCTCGTTTACCCGGTTGCGCAGCATCCGGGCAATAATGCCGTGCCGCCGGGAGAGCTGTGGCTGGTCATCGACACCGGCGTCAAGAAGTGGGCTTGCATGAGCTGCCCCGGCGGTTGTGGCGTGCAGATATCACTTTCCCTTAACCCGGATCGACGACCCCGGTGGTCTGTCGAAACAGACTTCTGGGGGCGACCAACCATGTCGCCCTCCATCCACCAGCATCGGGCATGTTCCTGTCACTTCTGGGTAAAGAAGGGTTTGATCGAGTGGTGCCGGTAGAGACCCACCCGGCACCATGTCCGGCCGATACGCAATCGACGCTGTCGTCGGCAAAGGTGCAGCCTTTGCCAAGCTCCGGGAGAAATCCACCATCCGCTGGTCGACTGCTGTTTAATATCAGATTCCGAATATTCGTCCTTGCGGTTCAGTGACTCCAACTCATACGAGCTCTTGATTGCATCGTCAGGCTTTGGCGGTGCGCTCATAGAAGTGGCTGCCGATCTGCCATTCGAGCTGGCGCACCGCGCGGCGCCTCGGCCTCGTAAAACCGACGGGTATGGTCATCCTTGACCGCCAGCAGCCGGACATAGGCCGACCACAGCAACCTGAAGACCAGGGCCAGTTCGGAGAGGTCAAATTTCCGAGACAGCGTCTTGGAAATTGCCTCAAGGGGGTAAGCGGCAAAGAAGCGCCGCATGTTTTCCAGGTTGTCCGGGCTGAACCCGCGCCCAAAGCGCGCCGTCAGACCGGCGGACAACCGCGCCATCAACTGCTCGCCGTAACCAGCCCGCCGCCTGCCTTTCTGCTCGGCTTCCACGATCCGGCGGCCAATCTCCCAATAGCTGGTCGTCATCAGCGCATTGACACTGCCCGCCGCTGCTTGGCGCGCGGCATCCAGCAGTTCCACGATGCCGCCCTGGATGCCAGCATATCCAGCCCCGGTAAGGCGGCGGATTCCCCACTGCTGCGGGCGTCTTCCTTGTCATGCTGTCACCTCCATAGAACGGGACGCCCCGGTAATCGCCAGCCGCCGATTCGCCACCAGCTCGGCGGCATCTCGCACCGGCTTGTCCTCGGTATGTACGTAGTGCATAAACATCGCAACGGTCTTGTGACCTGTGAGCTTCATGCCCACTTTGGTTGGCACGCCTGAGTTGGCAATGTCGGTCGTCGCTCGATGGCGGATGCCGTGCGTGCCGACGTGCGGCACGCCCGCGGCCTTGAGCACGCGCTTCCAGCCGCCATAGTGTTCGCCATGCGTCAGATGCCGGGCCGGGTCGTTGGGCGACGGCAGGACGTAGGGGGAGCCCTCCCGGCGCGGCGCCGTCGAAAGCAGCCGATAGGCTTCCTCGCTCATGGGTTTGGAAATGCCGCCGGTCTTGCTGTCGGGCCAGACGACGCGGCGCTTTTCCAGATCAACCCAGCCCCATTCGAGCGGGCAGATTTCGGAGCGGCGGGCGGCAAACTCGAATTGCAGGCGGATCGCCAGCGGGATGACGTAGTTCTCCAGTCCCTCGGCTTCCAAGTGCTCTAGGTGACGGAAGATCCGCACCAGTTCATCGTCCACGATGAGCCGGGTTTCCTTGCCGGGCGGAAACATCGGGACGTGGCGGCACGGGTTTGTGCCGTCCGGGCGCAACCCCCACACTTCGGCCAGGTTGAACATCTTGCGCAACACGCCGAAGGTGCGGTTCGCCTCGGCCGGCTTGTGGGCCAGCTTCTTCATCAGCGCGGCCACGTCCGGGCGCTTCACGTCCTGCACCTTCATCCGGCCCATGATCGGGATGATGCAGCGGTCGATGACGCCCTGATAGCCGCGCTGCGTGCTGGGCTTGTTGCGCTGCTTGGAGTAGTCCTCCATGAAGGTGTGGCAATACTCCTTCATGGTCTGTGCCTTGCGGGCGGCGGCCTTAGCCGCGCTGGGGTCGCCGCCCCGGCGCACCTCGGCCAGCCACTCCTGCGCCATGACACGGGCCTGCTCGACGGTCAGTTCGCCGTACTGGCCCAGGGCCGGCTTGCGGCGCTCGCCGGCGTTCGTCCGGTACTGGAGCATGAACACCTTGCGGCCGGCCGGGGTGATCTTGCACAGGAAGCCGGGCACCACGGTGTCCCGCAGTTCGATGGCCTGCGCCTGGGGCTTGGCGGCATCGACAGCGGATTTGGTGAGTTTGATTCTTGCCATGATGACTCCTCGGAAACCTCGGTTTCCAAGAGCCACATGGGAGCCACGCGACCGGAAGCCGGGTCAAGTTTCGGAAAGCACCGGCATATGATGGACGCGCCTAAGTCCTTGATAAACCTGCTGTAGCGGGCCTGGGCGCAGTCCAGCGAAGTGCCGGGCTGGAGTCATCGTCAAACAAAAAAAGGCCGCTCCCGGATGGGAGCGGCCTTTTTGCTATCGGGGCATACGCCCCTGCCAGTGCTATCAGCTCAGCAGATTACGCACATTGCCCATCGCTTCATCGGCAAATCCCTGCAGGAACGCCTGGAAGCCCGGCAGAGCCTCCGGGCCGCCTTCCCACGGCTCGGCCTGGATGGTCCAGGTCGCACGGCTGTGGCTGGCGTCGGTCGCCTGCACTTGCATGGCCGCCCACAGATTGCCGATATTCAAGCTGGTGTAGATCAGGCTCCAGGTCATGTTCATGGCTAGATCGTCACGGCTGTTCAATTGCTCTATCACCACGTTGCCATCCTTGAACAGTTTCTTGCGCACCGAGCGCACACCGCTGCCGGTCATCTCGATATGCGCCAGGGCAGGAATGAACACCGGGAAGCCAGCGAAGTTGCCGACGATGTTCCACACGCTGGCCGCCGGCGCGGCGATCTCCACGCTGGAAACCACCAGACAGCCTTGCGGGTTGCGGATCAGGGTATCGGGTTTGAGTGCTTGCATAGGGGTATTGCTCCTGTTGTGTATGAAAGGGGTCAGATAAAACCGATGTCGGCCAGGTAGCGGCAGCCGCGGCTGAGCAGCGCCGGGTCCTTGCTTGGGTAACGGGCGCCCATGCGCTGCACGCCGGCGCGGGCGTTGTCGTGGGCGATGCCGGAGATGTCACCGATGTCTTCCTCGAAACCGTCCAGGTAGAAGCCCAGGACGTCGTACAGCGCGTTGTCGCTATCGACCCTGGCCAACTGGCGCTGCCATTGCTCGATGCTGACCAGTTCGAAGGCATGGCCCTGGGCATGGAACGAAGCCAGGTAGTCACGCCAGCGCAGGGGTTCGGGGTTGTGCAGGTTGAACACGCACTGGCCGGCCAGGTGACGGCTGCTGTGGAAAGCGATGAAGCGGGACAGGAAGTCCACCGGCATGAGGTCGAAGTCGATTTCGAGCTCCGGCACCTGGCCCAACTGCAGCGAGCCCTTGAGCATCAGCATCAGCCGGTTGCGCTGCGGCTGGCAGACCCCGGTGCGGCTATCGAAGGTGATGTTGCCGGGGCGGAACAGGTTGACCCACACGCCCTGCTCACGGGCACGGCTGAGGATGCGCTCGCCGACCCATTTGCTGAGGTTGTAGCCGTTGCGGATGTAGATTGGCGGAGTACTGGTCGGATCGCTCTCCAGCACGCGACCGTCAATGTCGACCGCGCTGCAAGCGGACAGGGTCGAGATGAAGTTAAAGATCTTTTTGCGCCGGCCTTCGCATAGTCGCAGGCACTCGAACAAGGGCTCGATGTTGTCGGCTGCCAGGACCTCGTAGTCGAGCACATGGTTGACCTGCGCGGCGTTGTGCAGCAACGCGCCATAGTTACTGTCCAGGTAGTCGTAGTCGGCCTGGGCCAAACCCAGCAGTGGCTTGCGCAGGTCCGCTTCGAATACCCGCACGCGGCTGCGGTCCAGGGTGACGTGGTTGTCCTGCAGGGCCTGGGAGAAACGCTCATCGGCGGATAGCCCTGCGGCGCTGCGTACCAGGCAAGCGACTTCACTCGCGCCCCACTCCAGCAGGGCCTCGACCAGATGCACGCCAAGGAAGCTGTTGGCCCCGGTGACGATCACCTTGTGCACATCGCCCAGGCGCTCCAGCGGTTGCACTTGCAGGCCCAGTTCGCGGTTGGCGTCCTGCTCCAGGCGTACCAGGGAGGTTTGCAACGCCTCGTGATCGCCATCGAGCAGCGCGCCCAGGCGTTGCAGGGTCGGCTGTTCGATGAAGCGGTTGATGGCCACCCCCTGGCCGAAGTGTTCCCTGACCTCCAGCAGCAGGCGCGACAGCAGGATGGAGTGCCCGCCGAGGTTGAAGAAGCTCTCGTCGACGGAAATCTCGCTGTGTGGAAGCTCCAGCAGCGCACTCCACAGGCAGCGCAGGCGCTCCTCGGTGGTTGTCCGCGGTTCGATGCGCTGGCTGGTTGGCAACGCCAGTGGACGCAACGACAACGCCCGGCGATCCACCTTGCCGTTGGCGGTATAGGGCATCTGCTGCAGTACCTGATAGAACATCGGGCGCATGTAGTCGGGTAGGTGTCGCTCGGCATGCTCGCGCAGCAAGGTTTCGCCATCGGCCCGTTGCGGGTGGGCAAGGAAGGCCAGGACCCGCCGCTGGGCGTCGATCACCACCGCCACCTGGGCGAACAGCTGGCTATCGCGCAGGCAGTGCTCGATTTCTTCGGGTTCGACCCGGAAGCCACGGATCTTCACCTGGTTGTCTCGCCGGCCGCACAGCTCGATACCTTGGTCCGTCCATTTGCCGATATCTCCCGTGCGGTAGGCGCGCAGTGTGCGGCCCGCGGGCAAGCTCAGCTCGACGAAGCGTTCGGCGCTCAGTTCGGGGTTGTTCAGGTAGCCCAGGCCGACACCTGGCCCGACGATGTACAGCTCGCCCGGGGTCTGCTCACAAACCGGCTGCAGGTGTTGGTCGAGGATCAACACCTGGGTGTTGGCGATTGGCAGCCCCAGGTTGCGGTTGTCGTCGCCCGTACCGAACACCCGGGTCGTGGCCAGCACGGTGGTTTCGGTCGGCCCATAGATATTGTGCATCCGGCATTGCCCGGCCAATCGGGCGATGACCTCCGGTTCGCAGACGTCGCCGCCGGTGACCAGATGGCGCAGGCCCAGATGGAGATCCCGGGGCAGGATGCTCAGCAGCGCCGGTGGCAGGAACGCGTGGCTCACCTCCTCTCTGTGGATAAGTTGTACCAGCAGTTGCGGATCGCGACGCTGGTCTTCACTGGGCAGGACCAGTTCCGCGCCACAGGCGAACGTCGGCAGGATATCCAGCAGCGAGGCATCGAAGCCGATGGTGGAGAACTGCAGGACCCGGCTGTGCCGGTCCAGGTCCACATGCTCGCGATACCAGGCCATGAAGTGCGCCAGGTTGCCTTGGCTGAGCAACACGCCTTTCGGTTGGCCGGTGGTGCCGGAGGTGTAGATCGCCACGCAGGCCTGCTCGGCGGCAGCCTGGCGCAACGCCAGGCTGGGCGGCGGCAAGTCCTGCGCCAAAGGAAGGTTGCGCACATCCACATCAGGGATATCCACAGGCGTCTGGCCGTCGTGCAGCATGACGCAGGCGCCTGCGTCGTCGAGGATCAGCTGGCGGCGCTCGGCCGGCGTGGCCGGATCCAGTGGCAGGTAGATGGCGGCGCAGCCCAGCACCGCCAGCAGGCTGGCGTAGAGCTCGGGTGACTTGCCCATGCATACGGCGACCACAGGCGGCTGTTCCCCGGCGTCGGGCAGCAGCGGCAACAGGGCCTGCTGGATGACGGCGGCGCGGGCGTGCAGTTGCTCATAAGAGCAACGCTGGCCGTTGTGGTTCACGGCGGGAGACCCTGCGTGCACACGCAGGCTGTGCTCCAGGCCGCCGATCAGGCCTGTTTCGGCCTTCTCCAGCAAATCGGCGCGCAGTGTGCGGTTGAACGGATGGCGGTAGGCCAAAGTGTCCAGCCAGTCCAGGCCGTGCTCACGCTCCTGGTCTCCCGGGCTCACCGCAGGCGTTTCCTGCAGATGCAACGGGTTGCGGGCGAAGCGGGTGACCTGCAGCGCCAGTTGCTCGCACAGGGCTTGCAAGGTGTCCTCACGCAGCTGTTGGCCATTGCCGGAGCGCGGTGTGTGTATCGGCACGCGATGGATCAGCCGCTGGGCGCTGGCACTGCCGCACCAGCACAGGGCCTCCAGTTGCGGCAGGGTGTCGGCGTAGCTCGCACCCAGGCGCAGCCTGAGCAGCGGCGTGCCGCCCAGGGGCTGCCAATCACTGCTGCGCAGTGCCAGGCTGCCATCCTCCACCACCAGGTCGGGTTGGGCCGACAACTGCCGGGGGACGGCCTGGGCGCTATCGGCCCTGGCCGAGCCATG
Organism: Pseudomonas sp. PONIH3; assembly: GCF_002934345.1. Taxonomy (NCBI): domain Bacteria; kingdom Pseudomonadati; phylum Pseudomonadota; class Gammaproteobacteria; order Pseudomonadales; family Pseudomonadaceae; genus Pseudomonas; species Pseudomonas sp. PONIH3. Next base: position 3,517,592 of record NZ_CP026386.1, on the reverse strand, counting down.
TCCGTGCTCGGCGAGCAGGCGGGCGAACTCCTCCAGGGGCGGGCTGGTGCCCACCAGGAGTATGTCGAGGCGTCTCATGTCTAAGTCCTCAGGGCAGATAGTCGCGCAGGGCGTCCTGTACGCAGGGAGACTCGAGCATCGAGCTGCTGCGGAAGAAACGCAGGATGTTGCCCAGCAGCGGATGCTGGCGGTTGATCGGGTAGGCCAGGCCCAGCGCTTCCTCGCGCAGGGCCTGGCGCACCGTATCGCTCACCGGCAAGGCGTCGATCAGGGCGCAGTCGAAAGCCTGCTGGATGTCGTTGGTCAGGTACTGGCGCAGGAACAACGGGAGTACCTTGGCGATCATCTGGCGATCCGCCTCAGGCGCGGTATGCCAGTAGATGCGCGTCAGGCGCGCCCAGAAGCTCGAGTGACGACCTTCGTCCAGCAGGTGATCGGCCATCAGACCCTTCACCGAGGGCTTGACCGAGTCGTCGCGGGCAAAGGCCGCGACATCGTCGGTCAGGGTGTTCTCGGCGATGCCCACGCAGATCAGCTCCAGGGCGTCACGCAGGGCCTCGGGCACCTGTTCCAGCACGGCTGGAATGGCGCGGCTGAGTTCGATTTCCTGGGGCAGGGCGATCGGCTCGATCCCGGTCAGGGCGATGCTCTGCTGCAGGAAGTCCATCGCCACCAGGGCGTGATAGTCCTCGTCCACCACCACGGTCATCGCGTCGTAGCGGCAGGCGAACGGGAAACGCACGGCAAAGCGGTCCTTGGCGATGCGCCGGGCGGTACGGTCGACGATCTCGGTCTCGAAGATCACCACGTCATTGATGAACTTGTAGAGGCTCTGTACCAGCACGAAGTCGCGCAACTGCGGGCACTCGCGCTGGAACGTCGCGCCGAGCACCAGGGGCTGGCGGCTCAGGGGGTAGATCAGGCGCTGGTCATCCTCTACCTGGCGTCGTGGCCGAGTGCGAATGGTCGCCCTGGCCTCCCAGGCCTCGGCAAAGGAGCGATACTCGAGGGCATTCATGGGGTGACCTCGGCAACAGCCGTTTTCAGCGACGTACGCAGGCGGTCCCACAGGGCCATGCGGCTGTCCACCGCGGCGATGGCGGCCACGTAGACGTCTTCCTGGCGCAGCGGATCGTGATCGACCAGGCGTGCCAGCAATTGCTCGGCGGCGGGGCCGTGGTCCTCGGAGTCGACTTCGATGTGACGTTGCAGGTAGTAGCGGAAGGTCGGTGCCTGCTCGGTGCCGATGCCCCACTCGTCGAGAATCTGCTGGAACATCGATGGAATGACGCTTTCCCGCCCGTGCAGGAAGGCGGCGGCAACCTGGTGGGCCGGTGCCTCGATGGCCACTTCGAGAGTGTCACGAACGAACCGCTGTGCCGCTTCACTGGCGCCACAGCGTTGCAGCGCGTCGAATGCCGCGACGCCTTGTTGCTGCAGGCTGACGAAGCGTTCGATGGCCTGGGTGCTTGCACCGACTTCGCGCATGGCATCCAGATACAGCTCGAAGTGGCTGTAGTGACCATGATCCAGGCGCTCGTCTGATTCTTCGCCCAGGACGATCTCGTTGATCAGACGCGCTGCGGCCGGGTCCCTTGGTGGCAGCCAGGGCAGGCTGACGCAGGTCAGCTCCTGCTGCAGGCGTTTGGTCAGAGACATGAAGTCCCAGACAGCGAACACATGGGTTTCCATGAACCCCCGGAGCGTCTCCAGAGAATCGATTTCGGAAAATAGCGGGTGCAGGGAGAGTTTATGTTTCTTGTCGGAAAGTGTGCGCTTCAATGTGCTCATGATGAGCTCCGTTTAGGGTTGAAATACAGGGTTGGTATTACTCTGAAAGTTGCAAGGCAGATAAATGCCGGGCGAATGAAGGCCTCGAGTGGAAACTCGAATTCGAACAACAGGCAGAGGCCAGCAGGGCTCGTCTGGCTAAGCGCTCACGGAGGCGCAGGGCCGCTCCTTGGCTGGCGATATAAAAGTTAGAACAACTTCAAAGTTTGCCGCAATTGTTTTTTTGATTAATTTATATTCGGACTTTTCTTGAAATATACGGTTCTGAATAAAACTTTGAGTAAGTTTTATTTTGGCAATACGTACTCCTTCCGATAATTAACGATCAGAAAAAATGTCACAGAGTGAATGCCTCACTCGGAGCACGAATGAACGGAGAGGGGGAGAGTAACTATTGAGGGGCGGCTGATCGCTTGCGGTCCTTGCCCCGGTGCCAGGTTCCTTCTGCAAGTTAATGGGGAGGCAGACGGCCAGGTCCACGTCTGATGATCAGCGGCCGCTGCGGGGAGTAGAGTGTCCCCAAAAAGCTGGCACTGCCATGGCCAGGCACTGACCGGGCCACGGAAAAGCCTTGATCAGCACAGGGATGGCAGGGGGAGGATTAGAAACTCAGCAACCCGAGATGGGCGTTGAAGATGCGCACCAGGCGCTGGTTCAGCAACGAACTATCCACCGCTTGCAGCGGTAGCTCAATCAGCTCCAGCTCCCGACGAACCAGCCTGTGCCAACCAAGCATTGCCGCCAGGGAGCCTGGCGGATAGAGCACAGTCGTGGGGATATGAAGGGGCAGGTGGGTGGTACTGAATTGTGGGCTGTCACAGCTTGAAACAAACAAATGACGGGTCAGCCCTGGGCAAGCACCCTGCACCTTCTGTATCAGGGCCAGTGCGATATGCGCGCCTAGCCCTTGGGCAAACAAGGCGTGCGGCTGCACGAGGTAGGGTTGGAGCTGTTCAAGCAGCACCTGAGTCAGATGCCCAGAAATGGGCAGTAATTGTTCGGGGTCGGCGATGGAGGGCACATCGACCGCGACCAGTTCGATGGGATCGCCCAGGGTCCTTGCCCACGTGCGGTATTGGGCAAGTTGCTGTCGGGTGCTTGCCAGGCAGATCAAGCGAATCCTGGGGGGCTGGTCGGGCGTGGTTTCCTGTCGCGTCTGCACGTGCACTGCCGTTCCTTGTGGCGGATCGTGTCTGCGCAGCGACGCGGTCGCTGAGGTCGGCTGCGCGGTTGAGCAGAATCAGTTGCCCGATTGCTTGTCGAGGTAGTTCCTGATGGTTCGCGCGGCGTGGTTCAGGTGCTCTTCCAGGAGCTTGATGGCTTCGTCAACCAGTTTGTCGCTGGCAGCGTCGACCAACGCGATGTGGTCGTCCTGGGTGAGCTTGCCCAGCCCCATCGAGGACAGATGGAAGCGCAGGAAGCGTTCCTCCTCGTTGAGCTCGATCTCGATCATGCGCAGCAGTTTCTGGTTCTTTGCCTTGCTATAGAGGGCCATGTGGAACAGACGGTTGAGCCTGCCGATTTCAGCGTGGCGGGTCTCGTTCTCCAGTTGGCGGATATACGATCTGGCCTGGGCGATGTCGTCAGCGTCGAGCGAGGGGATTGACTGGCGCAGTGCCTCAGTCTCGAGCAGTACGCGCAGGGCGTAGGTATCGACGGCGTCCTCGCCGATCAGCGGTGCCACCACGGCGCCTTTGTGCATCACCACCTGTAGCAGGGACTGGGCCTCCAATTGGCGTAGCGCCTCGCGCACGGGCATGCGGCTGACGCCAAACAGGGTCGCCAGCTCTTGCTGGCGCACCGCGGTCCCCGGTGGCAGTCGGCCGTCGAGGATGGCACTGCGCAGACGCTCTTCGATGACACCGCGCGCCAGGTGCGGCGGTACCTGCTCGCTGCCTAGCACGGTGCTCAGGAGTTTGGGTTTCTCAGCCACGCGGGGTTCGCCTCGGCAACATGAAAATTGGATCCAATAACCCTAGTGAGGGAAGGGGGCGCTTGTCAAACGGATTGATCAGGCAGTTGCGCCGTGGCGCACTCACGAAACGCGGCTATCGTGAAGCAAGTTGCCGGCATTGGGAAGATGGTCAAGGTCGCCAGCCCTTGTACGAAGCGGCTTTGCCGACAGTTGGCAGCACTGGCAGCCGGCGCCATTGTCTTTTCTCGCGCCAGCCCGCACCATCGCTGCTTTCGACTGATCTGAACAGGTGTTCGCAGTGGCGATACCTTGGCCTCTCAACGCGATCGTTCGCCGGCTCGGCCTTGCCGTGCTGCTCGGCTGCTTGTGGCTGGGCGTCACGCAGGCGGATTGGGACTTCTCGCAGATCAGCCGCCGTGCCCAGGCGCTCTATGGCCCATTAGGCCCGGGCCAGGGGCGTATCGATGCCTGGCAGAACCTGCTGTCGACACAGAAGCAGGGCAGCGAGATGGAGCAGTTGCAAGTGGTCAATCTGTTCTTCAACAAGCAGTTGCGCTACGTCGAGGACATAGACCTATGGCACGAGGTTGACTACTGGGCCACGCCGGTCCAATCGCTGATCAAAGGAGCGGGCGACTGCGAGGACTACGCCATCGCCAAGTACTTCAGCCTGCGGCGTATCGGCATTCCGGCGGAGAAGCTGCGCATCACTTACGTCAAAGCCCTGCGCCAGAATCGTGCGCACATGGTCCTGACCTATTATTCAAGCCCACAGGCGCAGCCGCTGGTGCTCGACAGCCTGATGGACGCGATCAAGCCGGCCAGCCAGCGCACTGACCTGCTGCCGGTGTACGCCTTCAACGGTGAAGGCTTGTGGCTGACCGGCGCAGGCGGCAACAGGAAGGTCGGCGACACCAAGCGCCTGTCGCGTTGGCAGGACTTGCTGAAGAAAATGCAGGCCGAAGGGTTCCCGGCCGAACCGGTTTACTGAAGGAGCACAGATGTCACTGTTCAAACAATTGCTGCTAGCCATTTGCCTGTTCCTGGTGATCGCCTTCAGTGGCAGTTTCATGGTCAGCCTGGAGAGCTCGCGCAGCCAGTATGTCAACCAACTGCGTTCTCATGCCCAGGATGCCGCGACCGCGTTGGCGTTGTCGCTGACGCCGAATATCGATGACCCGGCGATGGTCGAGCTGATGGTCAGCTCGATTTTCGACAGTGGCTACTACTCGAGTATCAAGGTTATCGACCTGGACTCCAATGCCGTGCTGGTCGAGCGTCACGCAGAGCCCGACACCGGCGGCGTGCCGGGCTGGTTCATCCAGCTCATCGGCCTGGAGCCAGCCGGTGGCGATGCCCTCGTCAGCCGGGGCTGGCAGCAGGCGGCGCGGGTAGAGGTGATAAGCCACCCGATGTTCGCCTTGGCCAAGCTCTGGCAGAGCGCCTTGGGCAGCCTTGGATGGCTGCTGCTGTGCGGCGCCGTGAGCGCGGTGCTCGGGGCGCTGCTGCTGCGCCGCCAGTTGCGTCCGCTCGACTATATGGTGGCGCAGTCCCACGCCATCGCCCGTCGTGAGTTCCTCAGTCTGCCCGAGCTGCCACGCACCCCCGAACTGCGCCGAGTGGTACAGGCCATGAACCAGATGGTCGAGAAACTCAAGGCTCTGTTCACCGAGCAGGCCGAGCGCAGCGAGAAGCTGCGTGCGGAGTCCTACCAGGACAGCCTCACCGGCCTGGCCAACCGCCGTTACTTCGAAATGCAGCTCAATGCCCGGGTCAGCAACTTGGAGGAGGCCCGGAGCGGCTACCTGCTGTTGCTGCGGGTTCAGGACCTGGCCGGGCTCAATGCCCGGCTGGGTGGTCAGCGTACCGACCAATTACTGCAGGCGGTGGGGGAGCAATTGCTTCGCACCTGTGCGAACTACCCCGAGACAAACGACCTGATCACGCGCAGCCGTGGCGGCGAGTTCGCGGTATTGGCGCCGGGCATGGTTCATGATGAGGCAATCCAACTGGCGCAAGCCCTGGAAGGCACCTTGCAGAGCCTGCACGAGACCGGAGCCAGCGATGTTGACCCGGTGGCCTGCATTGGCCTTGCCCCCTTCAGTCCAGGTGATGCGCCGCAAGGGCTCCTCAAGCTCGCCGACGAAGCTCTGGCCCGCGCCGAGAGTCAGCCCGCACCGGGTTGGGTATGCCTGGAACAGGGCGCCGCAGACCAAGCCGCCGACAGCCACCATGTCTGGCATACGCGCCTGGACCAGGCGCTGGGCCAAGGGCAGTTCGAGCTGTTCTTCCAGCCCGTCGTCGATGCCCGGGCGCCCGAGCGAGTGCTGCATTACAAGGTCATCTCGCGCTTGCACGACGAAGTGGGCGAAGCCCTGGCGGCCGGCCGTTTCCTACCTTGGCTGGAGCGCTTCGGCTGGATGCCACGGCTGGACTTGCTGGTGCTGGAAAAGGTGCTCAAGCACCTGCACGGGCATGGCGAAGCGTTGGCACTGAACTTGTCGGCTGCGACACTGGCCGATCCCAAGGCGCTGCAGCGGATCTATGACCTGTTGGGGCAGCACAGTGCACTGGGACCGCGGCTGACTTTCGAGATCGGCGAGGAGCAGCTGCCCGAGCAGTCGGTGCTGGAGCTCCTGACCCGGCGCCTGCGAACATTGGGCTTCAGCCTGGCGCTGCAGCGTTTCGGTGGGCGCTTCAGCATGATCGGAAACCTGGCTCACTTGGGGCTGGCCTACTTGAAAATCGATGGTGGCTATATCCGCAACATTGACCAGGAACGCCACAAGCGCCTCTTCATCGAAGCTATCCAGCGGGCGGCACACAGTATCGACCTGCCGCTGATCGCTGAGCGGGTGGAGACCGAGGGGGAGTTGAAGGTGCTGCGGGACATGGGTGTGCAGGGCATCCAGGGCCAACTGGTTGGTGGGCCGGCCCCCTGGCGTTGACCAGCCGTGTCATCAGTGCGAGGCAACTCGCACTGCAATACGCCGCCAGCTTGGTCAGATCAACCCGCCTTCCTCGTCTTCCTCTATCAGGTTGTTCAGGCTACCCAGCGCCTTGCGCGCGGTGGAGCGGTTGAGCAACTTGGCCTGGGCGCCGGGCGGCAGGTCGGTGATGCTGAACACGCCTTTGGCAGTCAGCACCTCGATCAGGTCCTCCAGCACCCGGATCATGTCCAGATCGCTCTGCTTGAGCTGCCTGAGGCTGTTCTCAACGACATCGTCGGCGAACCATTCCTGGATCTCGGCACTGTCGGCGGGGACCATGTCCGTAAATCCATCAAACCCGGCGGCTTCCACTCGCAGCAAACGGCCGTCAGCGTCGCGTTGCACGTAGAACATGGCGGCGTCCCTCGTCACGATGATTCCTTGTTGGTAGTCAGCAGCATAGGCAAAGTTCACCGGGCGTGTAGGCCCGGTGCACGAGTATGCGCGTGAAGCGTTGGCGGGGAAAGCCCGCCCCGACGCGGCGGCCGTTGCCGGCTGCCGCAGGGGGAGGGAACTCAGCTGTTGGAGTTGTCGATCTTGATGGTCGGGTCGGCACCGCTGATCAACGAGTTGATCGTGGTGTTGGACCAGTTGACCCCTTCGAGCTTGATGCTCACATCGGCGTTGGCCAGGCCACCGGCGGCGTTGAGCTTGCCTTCGGTACTAACCTGCAGGGTCGACTCGCCTCCCACAGTGGTGATCTTCAGGAAGTTGTCGATGGTGCTGGCCTTTTCGCCCTGCAGCAGATCTCTCAGGTCGAGGCGGTCGCCTTCGCTTGCCTTGAAGTCCTTGATCACGTCGTTGCCCAGGTCGCCGGCCTTCCACACGAAGGTGTCGGCACCACTGCCACCGGTCATGATGTCATCGCCCTTGCCGCCAATGAGAATGTCATTGCCAGCACCGCCAAACAGCATGTCGTTGCCTTCACCGCCGAGCAGGGTGTCATTGCCGGTGCCGCCGAGCAGGATGTCGTTACCCTTGCCGCCGTCGATGTAGTCATTGCCACCCTGGCCGAAGATGATGTCGTTGCCGTTGCCGCCCAGCAAGGTATCGGCACCGTCGTTGCTGCGCGAGACATCGAACTCGGCATAGTTCTCGGTGATGTACTTGTGCATCGCCCGCGCGTCCACGCTGCCCGCGTCTACGCCGAGCTTGTCGGCGACATAGCCGCGGATCGCCTCGACACCGGTGCCGGCAACACCGTCGAAGACCATCAGGTCGCCGAAGATGATGTCGTTGCCGTCGCCACCGCTGACTGTATCGTTGCCCGGCTGTGTGACTTCGGTATGACCTAGGATGGCCTCGGCCAGCTTGCTCGGGTCAATGTTGGTCTGCGGCTTGCCGTCGGTGTCGTACGGTTTCAGGTCGTTGGTGTTGACGCCGTTGTTGAGGCCGATGGCCTCGACCTCGGACAGGCCCGAGAGCAACTTGAAGCTGTCCTGCGAGTTGCTCGTGGTGGCGGTGTTGGTGTCGTAGCCCAGACCACCCCGTGAAGACAGCTCGTAAGTGCCGTTACCTTCCGCGTGCAGCTCGCCCGATACGCCGTATTTCCAACCGTTGCGGTAGTACTGCACCTGCAGGTTGCCGGCGTTGTCGATGCTGACGTAGTTGGTGTTGCTGCTGTCGATGTAGCCGTTGTACGCCATGCCCGGCTTGTAGTTGATCGAAGCCAGGAAGGTGTCCAGGGTGATGCCAGAGGTGCCCAGGGTCGGGTTGGAGTTCTCGTTGGTCTGGTAGTAGGTCGGCTTGCCATCGGTGATGAAGAACGTCTGGTTGCTGCCGGTATTGCCACCATCCTTGAGGTTCTGGAACCAGTTGGCGGTGGTCTTGAAGGCGTCTTCGTAGTTGGTGCCGCCATCTGCCCGCAGATTGTTCAGGGCGTTGAGCAGCTGCTGCAGGCCGGCATCGTTCAGGGTCACCGCAACGCTGCTCTTGACCTGGGTGGCGAAGTCCACCAGGAGGATGTTCACGGTACCCGACTGGTCGCCCTTGACGCTGGCGGCCAGGGTCTTGAACACCGATTCCAGAGACTTTTTCGCCGCATCCACGCCGGATGAACCCATGCTGCCCGAGGTATCGACGATGAAGGCGAGGTTGTAGTCCTGGCCCGGCACCACGTGCAGGCCGGTGACGTCGGCAACCACCACATCGTTGCCGTCGGTGCCGGTGATGTTGTCGCTGTCCGAGGACAGGTTGCTGGTGGTGTAGGACTGCGGGTAGACGGTGACCTTGACGGTGCCTTCGCTGGTCGCCGTGCTGCCGCCGACGCTCTCGGTGGAGGTCGAGCTGACCTTCACGTCGAACTGGCCTTGGTAGTAAGCCGGCGGCTTGATGGTCAGGCTACCCAGGTTCCAGCCGGTGACGTCCACCGCGTCCTTGCCGACGGTGAAGGTATGGCCGGCGTTATCGGCCAGCACCGAGCCTGCCGGGATGCCGCTGAGCTTGACGCTCAGGGACTCGGAGCCGTCGGTGTCGGTGAGGTTGGTGCTGATGCCCACCAGCTTGACCGGGGCACCGTTCTCGCTGCCTTCGTTGAGCTTGTAGCCGTCGTAGTAGCCCTGGTTGTTGCTGCCGTGCAGGTCGCCAACGGTCACGCCGGCGTTGGTCAGGTCCTTGACGCTCGGGTACATCGGGATGTTCGAGCTGTTGAGGTCGGTGACCGCGCCGTTGCCCACCTTGATGTTGACGTCCAGGCTGCCGGGGCCGGCCTGGTTGGCGTTGTAGATCTCCAGAGTGTAGTAGCCGCTGGTGGTCGGGGTGAAGCTGCCGGAAATGGCGCCGCTGGCCGAGCCCCAGGTGCCGCTGGCGACGTTCTTGCCACCGACGACGATCTGCAGACTATCGTCGGCGGTGCCGCTGAACGAATAAGTCTTGCCGGCTTCCAGGTAGATCAGGCCGGAGGTCTTCGACCCTGTACCAGGCGTCACGGTGGCGACCGTGTCGACACCAGTGACGGTTTCGCTCTTGCTGGCATTGCCAGAGTTGGCGAAGACGTTCTTCAGTGCATCGCCGGTAATGCCGTTGCCGTTGCTACCCAGGCCGGTGAGGCTGTTCCAGGTTTCCTTGAGCAGGCCGATCGAGTTGACGTTGTTGTTGCCGATGTTCAAGTCCGGCTTGTCGGCCACCGGGGCTATATCGACCTTCAGGGTCACTTCGCCGCCGGCGTTGGTGCCGTCGTTGGGCTTGTACTTGATCTGCGCATAGTCGGCTTGCTTGTTGCCCACGCCGCTGCCGCCATAGCCGTCGACGCCCGACTGGTTGGCCAGCGGCACGAACTTGAGCTTGCCGGCGGCGATGTCGGCCTGGCTGATGTTCTGGTTGAGCGAGACATCCACCCACGAGGTGCCGTTGAAGAACTTCAGGCTGCCCAGGTCCGGCAGCTTGCTGATGGTCACCGACAGGCCGGTGTTGCCATCGGCGTCGCTGACGTTGAAGTCGCCCCACTTGAACACGTAGTCGGTGTCTTCGCTGCCGGTCACCGCACCACCGGTCGACACCGGCGCGTGGTCGTTGTCGATGATGGTGGTTGTGACGCTGGACTTGCTCGAGTCGACCTGCAGGTTCTCGAAGCCGCCGCCCGTGGCGCCGCTGATCTTGACCGTGAAGTTCTCCGAGCCCTCGACCAGCTTGTCGTCGATGGTCTTGATGTCGAAGCTGGTGCCGCTGCTGCCGGCCGGGATCTTCACGGTGACCACACCGGTGAAGTCCTGGCCGTCGGTGGCGGTGCCGCTGTAGGTCAGGGTGATGGTCACCTCGGACTTCGACGGGTTGCTCAGGGTCAGGTTGTAGTGGGCGGTGTCGCCTTCGGTCACCGAGGTGTCGCCGCTGATGCCGACGGTGGTGAGGTCGCCCTGGCCGCTCGGCTCGTCGGTGACGCTGGTGGTGACGGTGTTGCTGCCCAGGGTCAGCTTCTCGAAGTTGTCGCCACCGGCGACCGACTCGATCTTGTTGACGATGTTCGGTTGGCCACCGAGGTACGGGTCGTCCTTGGCGGTGATGGTGAAGGTGCCGCTGGCGCTGCCGCCCGGAATGGTGACCTTGGTGCCGTCGGTGAGGGTGAAGGTCAGGCCGTTGTGGCCGACTACCGACAGGCCTTGGGTATTGGTCAGGGTCACGGTGTAGGTGACCTGGCCGCCTTCGCTGACGGTGGTCTTGTCGGCAGACAGGGTGGCAACCACTTCACTGATGGTGTCGGTGATCTGCACGGTGGCGTTGCCACCCAGCTCGAGGTTCTCGAAGGTCTTGCCGGTGACTGCGGCATCGGTGATGCCGACGGTCAGCGAGCTGCCGTCCTTGAACACGTCGTCGCCTTGAGCTGCAGCCTTGTACTCGACCTGGGTCTGGCCGGCCGGAATGATTACCTTGGCACCGTTGCTCAGGGTCACGGTCAGGTCCTGCGCCAGTTTCTGGCTGACCTTGACGGTGAAGCTTGGCTGCTGGTCTTCGGTGACGTTGCCGTTGCCGACGATGGTGACCGAAACCTTGTCACCCTGGTTGCCGGTGCCGGGTGTGCCCGAACCTGGCTCGTCGGTGACGGAGGTCTTCACTTCGTTCTGACCCAGGGTCAGCTTCTCGAAGTTGTCCGCGCCGGTGACGCCGGTGATCTTGTTGCTGATGGTCGGCTGACCACCGACGAACACGTCGTCCGGCGCGTTGATGGTGGCGGTGCCAGTGGCGCTGCCGGCCGGGATGGTGACCTTGGTGCCGTCGTTGAGGGTGACGGTCAGGCCGTTGTGGCCGACTACCGACAGGCCTTGGGCGTTGGTCAGGGTCACGGTGTAGGTGATCTGGCCACCTTCGGACACGGTGGTCTTGTCGGCGGACAAGGTGGCCACGACTTCACTGATGGTGTCGTTGATCTGCACGGTAGCATTGCCGCCAAGCTCGAGGTTCTCGAACGTCTTGCCGACCACGCTGGCATCGCTGATGCCAACGGTGAGCGGGCCGCCGTCCTTGAACACGTCGTCGCCCTGGATCGGCGCCTTGTACTCGACCTGGGTCTGGCCAGCAGGGATCACTACCTTGGCGCCATTGCTCAGGGTGACGGTCAGGTCCTGGTCGAGCTTCTGGCTGACCTTGACGGTGAACGATGGCTGCTGGGCTTCGTTGACATCTCCGTTGCCGACGATGGTGACCGAGACCTTGTCACCCTGGTTACCGGTACCTGGAGTACCAGAGCCCGGTTCGTCGGTGACGGAGGTCTTCACTTCGTTCTGACCCAGGGTCAGCTTCTCGAAGTTGTCCGCGCCGGTGACACCGGTGATCTTGTTGCTGATGGTGGCCTGGCCACCGATGAATACGTCGTCCGGCGCGTTGATGGTGGCGGTGCCAGTGGCGCTGCCGGCCGGGATGGTGACCTTGGTGCCATCGGACAGGGTGAAGGTCAGGCCGTTGTGGCCGGTGACCGACAGGCCCTGGGCGTTGGTCAGGGTTACGGTGTAGGTGACCTGGCCGCCCTCGGTGACGGTGGTCTTGTCGGCAGACAGCGTGGCAACCACTTCACTGATGGTGTCGTTGATCTGCACGGTAGCATTGCCGCCAAGCTCGAGGTTCTCGAACGTCTTGCCGACTACGCTGGCATCGCTGATGCCAACGGTGAGCGGGCCGCCGTCCTTGAACACGTCGTCGCCCTGGATCGGCGCCTTGTACTCGACCTGGGTCTGGCCAGCAGGGATCACTACCTTGGCGCCATTGCTCAGGGTGACGGTCAGGTCCTGGTCGAGCTTCTGGCTGACCTTGACGGTGAACGATGGCTGCTGGGCTTCGTTGACATCTCCGTTGCCGACAATGGTGACCGAGACCTTGTCACCCTGGTTACCGGTGCCGGGCGTGCCCGAACCTGGCTCGTCGGTGACGGAGGTCTTCACTTCGTTCTGACCCAGGGTCAGCTTCTCGAAGTTGTCCGCGCCGGTGACGCCGATGATCTTGTTGCTGATGGTCGGCTGACCACCGACGAACACGTCGTCCGGCGCGTTGATGGTGGCGGTGCCAGTGGCGCTGCCGGCCGGGATGGTGACCTTGGTGCCGTCGGTGAGGGTGAAGGTCAGGCCGTTGTGGCCGGTGACCGACAGGCCCTGGGCATTGGTCAGGGTCACAGTGTAGGTGACCTGGCCACCTTCGGACACAGTGGTCTTGTCGGCGGACAGCGTGGCGACCACTTCACTGATGGTGTCGGTGATCTGCACGGTGGCATTGCCACCCAGTTCCAGGTTCTCGAAGGTATGGCCCGGAACCGTGGCATCGGTGATGCCGACGGTCAGTGAACTGCCGTCCTTGAACACGTCGTCGCCCTGGGCTGCGGCCTTATACTCGGTCTGGGTCTGACCGGCCGGGATCACCACCTTGTCGCCGTTGGACAGGGTGACAGTCAGGTCGTATCCAAGCTTCTGGCTGACCTTGACGGTGAACGAGGGCTGCTGGTCCTCGGTGACATTGCCATTGCCGACGATGGTGACGGACACCTTGTCGCCCTGGTTGTCGGTGCCCGGGGTTCCAGTGCCCGGCTCGTCGGTCACGGAGGTCTGCACCTCACCTTGGCCGAGGGTCAGTTTCTCGAAGTTGTCGGCACCGCTGACGGTCACCAGTTTGTTGCTGATGGTCGCCTGGCCGCCGACGAACACATCGTCCGGTGCATTGATGGTGGCAGTGCCGGTAGCGTTGCCGGCCGGGATGGTGACTTTGGTGCCATCGCTCAGGGTGAAGGTCAGGCCATTGTGGCCGTTGACCGGCAGACCTTGGGCGTTGGTCAGCGTCACGGTGTAGGTGATCTGGCCACCTTCGGACACAGTGCTCTTGTCGGCGGTCAGGGTCGCGACGACTTCGTTGATGGTATCGGTGATCTGCACAGTGGCGTTGCCACCGAGCTCCAGGTTTTCGAAGGTCTTGCCGGTGACTGCGGCATCGGTGATGCCGACGGTCAGCGAGCTGCCATCCTTGAACACATCGTCGCCCTGGGCGGCAGCCTTGTACTCGGTCTGGGTTTGACCGGCCGGGATCACCACCTTGTCGCCGTTGCTCAGAGTCACGGTCAGGTCCTGCGCCAGTTTCTGGCTGACCTTGACGGTGAACGACGGCTGCTGGTCTTCAGTGACATTGCCGTTGCCGACGATGGTGACGGTGACCTTGTCGCCTTGGTTATCGGTACCTGGAGTGCCGGTGCCTGGCTCGTCGGTCACGTTCGTGGTGACCGAGTTGTCGCCGAGGGTCAGCTTCTCGAAGTTATCCGCGCCGCTGACGCTTTCGATCTTGTTGACGATGCTTGGCTGGCCGCCGACGAACACGTCGTCCGGAGCGTTGATAGTGAAGGTGCCGCTGGCACTGCCGGCCGGAATGGTGACTTTGGTGCCGTCAGTCAGCGTGAAGGTCAGGCCATTGTGGCCGTTGACCGGCAGACCTTGGGCGTTGGTCAGCGTCACGGTGTAGGTGATCTGGCCGCCTTCACTGACGGTGGTTTTGTCGGCAGACAGGGTCGCGACGACTTCGCTGATGGTGTCGTTGATCTGAACGCTGGCGTTGCCGCCCAGCTCCAGACTTTCGAAAGCTTTGCCGTCAACGGCAGCATCGGTGATGCCGACGGTGAGGGTGTCGCCGTCTTTGAAGACGTCGTCGCCTTGGGTCTTGGCTTTGTACTCGGCTTCGGTCTGGCCGGCTGGAATGACGACTTTGTCGCCGTTCGACAGGGTTACGGTCAGGTCGTGGTCGAGCTTCTGGCTGACCTTGACGGTGAAGGCAGGCTGCTGGTCTTCGGTCACATCGCCTTTGCCGACGATGGTGACGGTGACCTTGTCGCCCTGGTTATCGGTACCTGGAGTGCCGGTGCCTGGCTCGTCGGTCACGGTCGTGGTGACCGAGTTGTCGCCGAGGGTCAGCTTCTCGAAGTTATCCGCGCCGCTGACGCTTTCGATCTTGTTGACAATCGAAGGCTGGCCGCCGACGAACACGTCGTCCGGAGCGTTGATAGTGAAGGTGCCGCTGGCGCTGCCGGCCGGTACGGTGACCTTGGTGCCATCGCTCAGGGTGAAGGTCAGGCCATTGTGGCCGTTGACCGGCAGACCTTGGGCGTTGGTCAGCGTCACGGTGTAGGTGATCTGGCCGCCTTCACTGACGGTGGTTTTGTCGGCAGACAGGGTCGCGACGACTTCGCTGATGGTGTCGGTGATCTGCACCGAGGCGTTGCCACCCAGTTCCAGGTTCTCGAAGGTCTTGCCATCGACGGCAGCATCGGTGATGCCGACGGTCAGGGTATCGCCGTCCTTGAAGACGTCATCACCTTGGGCCTTGGCTTTGTACTCGGTTTCGGTCTGACCGGCTGGAATGACGACTTTGTCGCCGTTCGACAGGGTTACGGTCAGGTCGTGGTCGAGTTTCTGGCTGACCTTGACGGTGAAGGCGGGTTGCTGGTCTTCGGCGACATCGCCTTTGCCGACGATGGTGACGGTAACCTTGTCGCCTTGGTTATCAGTACCTGGAGTGCCAGTACCTGGCTCGTCAGTCACGGTGGTGGTGACCGAGTTGTCGCCGAGGGTCAGTTTCTCGAAGTTGTCGCCACCGGCAACGGATTCGATCTTGTTGACGATCGAAGGCTGGCCACCGACAAACACGTCGTCCGGTGCGGTAATGGTGAAGGTGCCGCTGGCGCTGCCGGCCGGTACGGTGACCTTGGTGCCATCGCTCAGGGTGAAGGTCAGGCCATTGTGGCCGTTGACCGGCAGACCTTGGGCATTGGTCAGGGTGACGGTGTAGGTGATCTGGCCGCCTTCACTGACGGTGGTTTTGTCGGCAGACAGGGTCGCGACGACTTCGCTGATGGTGTCGTTGATCTGAACGCTGGCGTTGCCGCCCAGCTCCAGATTTTCGAAAGCTTTGCCGTCAACGGCAGCATCGGTGATGCCGACGGTCAGGGTATCGCCGTCCTTGAAGACGTCATCACCTTGAGCTTTGGCTTTGTACTCGGCTTCGGTCTGGCCGGCTGGAATGACGACTTTGTCGCCGTTCGACAGGGTTACGGTCAGGTCGTGGTCGAGTTTCTGGCTGACCTTGACGGTGAAGGCGGGTTGCTGGTCTTCGGCGACATCGCCTTTGCCGACGATGGTGACGGTAACCTTGTCGCCTTGGTTATCAGTACCTGGAGTGCCAGTACCTGGCTCGTCAGTCACGGTGGTGGTGACCGAGTTGTCGCCGAGGGTCAGTTTCTCGAAGTTGCCGCCACCGGCAACGGATTCGATCTTGTTGACAATCGAAGGCTGGCCGCCGACGAACACGTCGTCCGGTGCGGTGATGGTGAAGGTACCGCTGGCGCTGCCGGCCGGGATGGTGACCTTGGTGCCATCGGTCAGGGTGAAGGTCAGGCCATTGTGGCCGTTGACCGGCAGGCCCTGGGCGTTGGTCAGGGTGACGGTGTAGGTGATCTGGCCGCCTTCACTGACGGTGGTTTTGTCGGCAGACAGGGTCGCGACGACTTCGCTGATGGTGTCGTTGATCTGAACGCTGGCGTTGCCGCCCAGCTCCAGATTTTCGAAAGCTTTGCCGTCAACGGCAGCATCGGTGATGCCGACGGTCAGGGTATCGCCGTCCTTGAAGACGTCATCACCTTGAGCTTTGGCTTTGTACTCGGTTTCGGTCTGGCCGGCTGGAATGACGACTTTGTCGCCGTTCGACAGGGTTACGGTCAGGTCGTGGTCGAGCTTCTGGCTGACCTTGACGGTGAAGGCAGGCTGCTGGTCTTCGGTCACATCGCCTTTGCCGACGATGGTGACGGTGACCTTGTCGCCCTGGTTGTCGGTGCCTGGAGTACCGGTGCCTGGCTCGTCGGTGACGGAGGTTTTCACTTCGTCCTGACCCAGGGTCAGTTTTTCGAAGTTGTCGGCACCAGTCACGCCTTCCAGTTTGTTAGTGATGGTCGGCTGACCGCCGACGAATACGTCGTCCGGCGCATTGATGGTGAAGGTGCCGCTGGCGCTGCCGGCCGGTACGGTGACCTTAGTGCCATCGCTCAGGGTGAAGGTCAGGCCATTGTGGCCGTTGACCGGCAGACCTTGGGCATTGGTCAGGGTGACGGTGTAGGTGATCTGGCCGCCTTCACTGACGGTGGTTTTGTCGGCAGACAGGGTCGCGACGACTTCGCTGATGGTGTCGTTGATCTGAACGCTGGCGTTGCCGCCCAGCTCCAGATTTTCGAAAGCTTTGCCGTCAACGGCAGCATCGGTGATGCCGACGGTCAGGGTATCGCCGTCCTTGAAGACGTCATCACCTTGAGCTTTGGCTTTGTACTCGGTTTCGGTCTGACCGGCTGGAATGACGACTTTGTCGCCGTTCGACAGGGTTACGGTCAGGTCGTGGTCGAGCTTCTGGCTGACCTTGACGGTGAAGGCAGGCTGCTGGTCTTCGGTCACATCGCCTTTGCCGACGATGGTGACGGTGACCTTGTCGCCCTGGTTGTCGGTGCCTGGAGTACCGGTGCCTGGCTCGTCGGTGACGGAGGTTTTCACTTCGTCCTGACCCAGGGTCAGTTTTTCGAAGTTGTCGGCACCAGTCACGCCTTCCAGTTTGTTAGTGATGGTCGGCTGACCGCCGACGAATACGTCGTCCGGCGCATTGATGGTGATGGTGCCAGTGGCGCTGCCGGCCGGGATGGTGACCTTGGTGCCATCGCTCAGGGTGAAGGTCAGGCCGTTGTGGCCGGTGACCGACAGGCCTTGGGCGTTGGTCAGGGTCACGGTGTAGGTGATCTGGCCGCCCTCGGTGACGTTGGTCTTGTCGGCGGTGAGGGTCGCTACGACTTCGCTGATGGTGTCGGTGATCTGCACCGAGGCGTTACCACCGAGCTCGAGGTTCTCGAAGGTCTTGCCGGTGACCGACGCATCGGAAATGCCGACGGTGAGGGTGTCGCCATCCTTGAAGACGTCATCGCCTTGGGCGGTAGCCTTGTACTCAACCTGGGTTTGACCCGCTGGGATAACCACTTTATCGCCGTTGCTCAGGGTTACGGTCAGGTCCTGACCGAGTTTCAGGCTAACCTTGACGGTGAAACTTGGTTGCTGGTCTTCGGTGACCGCGCCGTTGCCATCGATGGTCACGGAAACCTTGTCGCCTTCGTTGCCAGTGCCTGGAGTGCCAGTACCTGGCTCATCGGTCACGGTCGTGGTGAGGGTGTCCTTGCCGAGCGTGAGCTGCTCGAAGTTATCCCCGCCGCTGACGCTTTCGAGCTTGTTGACGATCGAAGGCTGGCCGCCGACAAACACGTCGTCCGGAGCGGTGATGGTGAAGGTGCCGCTGGCGCTGCCGGCCGCAATGGTGACCTTGGTGCCATCGCTCAGGGTGAAGGTCAGGCCATTGTGGCCGTTGACCGGCAGACCCTGGGCATTGGTCAGCGTCACGGTGTAGGTGATCTGGCCACCTTCGGTGACGGTGGTCTTGTCTGCGGTCAGGGTTGCGACGACTTCGCTGATGGTGTCGGTGATCTGAACCGAGGCGTTGCCACCCAGCTCCAGATTTTCGAAAGCTTTGCCGTCAACGGCAGCATCGGTGATGCCGACGGTGAGGGTATCGCCATCCTTGAATACGTCATCGCCCTGGGCCTTGGCCTTGTATTCGGCTTCGGTCTGGCCGGCCGGGATCACGACCTTGTCGCCATTGGACAGGGTGACGGTCAGGTCATGGTCGAGCTTCTGGCTGACCTTGACGGTGAAGGCTGGCTGCTGGTCTTCGGTAACATCGCCTTTACCGACGATGGTGACGGTGACCTTGTCGCCTTGGTTATCAGTGCCTGGAGTGCCAGTACCTGGCTCGTCGTTCACGGTCGTGGTGACCGTGTTGTCGCCGAGGGTCAGCTTCTCGAATTTGTCGCCACCGGCAACCGATTCGATCTTGTTGACGATGCTCGGCTGGCCACCGACAAACACGTCGTCCGGGGCCGTGATGGTGAAGGTCCCGCTGGCACTGCCCGCCGGAATGGTGACTTTGGTGCCATCGGTCAGGGTGAAGGTCAGGCCGTTATGGCCAGTGACCGACAAGCCCTGGGCATTGGTCAGGGTCACGGTGTAAGTGATCTGGCCACCTTCCGACACAGTGGTCTTGTCGGCGGTCAGGGTCGCGACGACTTCGCTGACGGTATCGGTGATCTGCACGGTGGCATCGCCACCCAGCTGCAGGTTCTCGAAGGTCTTGCCATCAACGACTGCATCAGTGATGCCGACGGTCAGCGAACTGCCATCCTTGAAGACGTCATCGCCCTGGGCATCCGCCTTATACTCGACCTGGGTCTGGCCAGCCGGAATCACCACCTTGGCACCATTGCTCAGGGTGACAGTGAGATCCTGGTCCAGCTTCTGGTTGACCTTGACGGTGAAGGATGGCTGCAGGTCCTCGGTGACATCGCCGTTGCTGACGATGGTGACAGATACCTTGTTGCCGGTATCCGGATCATCAGTGACGGTAGTGGTGAGTGTCTCCTTGCCGAGCGTCAGCTTCTCGAAGTTGTCCGCGCCGCTGACACCTTCGAGCTTGTTCACGATCGAGGGCTGGCCGCCGACGAATACGTCGCTCGGGGCGGTGATGGTGAAGGTACCGCTGCCGCTGCCGGCCGGTACGGTGACCTTGGTGCCATCGCTCAGGGTGAAGGTCAGGCCATTGTGGCCGGTGACCGACAGGCCTTGGGCATTGGTCAGGGTCACGGTGTAGGTGATCTGGCCGCCTTCCGTGACAGTGGTCTTGTCGGCGGTGAGGGTCGCTACGACTTCACTGATGGTGTCGGTGATTTGAACCGAGGCGTTGCCACCCAGCTCCAGGTTCTCGAAGGATTTGCCGTCAACGGCAGCATCGGTGATGCCGACGGTCAGGGTATCGCCGTCCTTGAAGACGTCATCACCTTGGGCCTTGGCTTTGTACTCGGTTTCGGTCAGACCGGCTGGAATGACGACTTTGTCGCCGTTCGACAGGGTTACGGTCAGGTCGTGGTCGAGTTTCTGGCTGACCTTGACGGTGAAGGCGGGTTGCTGGTCTTCGGTGACATCGCCTTTGCCGACGATGGTGACGGTGACCTTGTCGCCCTGGTTGTCGGTGCCTGGAGTACCGGTGCCTGGCTCGTCGGTGACGGAGGTTTTCACTTCGTCCTGACCCAGGGTCAGTTTTTCGAAGTTGTCGGCGCCGGTGACGCCTTCCAGCTTGTTGGTGATGGTCGGTTGGCCACCGACGAACACGTCATCCGGTGCGGTAATGGTGAAGGTGCCGCTGGCGCTGCCGGCCGGTACGGTGACCTTGGTGCCATCGCTCAGGGTAAAGGTCAGGCCATTGTGGCCGTTGACCGGCAGACCTTGGGCGTTGGTCAGCGTCACGGTGTAGGTGATCTGGCCGCCTTCACTGACGGTGGTTTTGTCGGCAGACAGGGTCGCGACGACTTCGCTGATGGTGTCGTTGATCTGAACGCTGGCGTTGCCGCCCAGCTCCAGATTTTCGAAAGCTTTGCCGTCAACGGCAGCATCGGTGATGCCGACGGTCAGGGTATCGCCGTCCTTGAAGACGTCATCACCTTGAGCTTTGGCTTTGTACTCGGCTTCGGTCTGGCCGGCTGGAATGACGACTTTGTCGCCGTTCGACAGGGTTACGGTCAGGTCGTGGTCGAGCTTCTGGCTGACCTTGACGGTGAAGGCAGGCTGCTGGTCTTCGGTCACATCGCCTTTGCCGACGATGGTGACGGTGACCTTGTCGCCCTGGTTATCGGTACCTGGAGTGCCGGTGCCTGGCTCGTCGGTCACGGTCGTGGTGACCGAGTTGTCGCCGAGGGACAGTTTCTCGAAGTTGTCGCCACCGGCAACCGATTCGATCTTGTTGACGATGCTCGGCTGTCCGCCGACGAACACGTCGTCCGGTGCGGTGATGGTGAAGGTGCCGCTGGCGCTGCCGGCCGGTACGGTGACCTTGGTGCCATCGCTCAGGGTGAAGGTCAGGCCATTGTGGCCGTTGACCGGCAGACCTTGGGCGTTGGTCAGCGTCACGGTGTAGGTGATCTGGCCGCCTTCACTGACGGTGGTTTTGTCGGCAGACAGGGTCGCGACGACTTCGCTGATGGTGTCGTTGATCTGAACGCTGGCGTTGCCGCCCAGCTCCAGATTTTCGAAAGCTTTGCCGTCAACGGCAGCATCGGTGATGCCGACGGTGAGGGTGTCGCCGTCTTTGAAGACGTCGTCGCCTTGGGTCTTGGCTTTGTACTCGGCTTCGGTCTGGCCGGCTGGAATGACGACTTTGTCGCCGTTCGACAGGGTTACGGTCAGGTCGTGGTCGAGCTTCTGGCTGACCTTGACGGTGAAGGCAGGCTGCTGGTCTTCGGTCACATCGCCTTTGCCGACGATGGTGACGGTGACCTTGTCGCCCTGGTTATCGGTACCTGGAGTGCCGGTGCCTGGCTCGTCGGTCACGGTCGTGGTGACCGAGTTGTCGCCGAGGGTCAGCTTCTCGAAGTTATCCGCGCCGCTGACGCTTTCGATCTTGTTGACAATCGAAGGCTGGCCGCCGACGAACACGTCGTCCGGAGCGTTGATAGTGAAGGTGCCGCTGGCGCTGCCGGCCGGTACGGTGACCTTGGTGCCATCGCTCAGGGTGAAGGTCAGGCCATTGTGGCCGTTGACCGGCAGACCTTGGGCGTTGGTCAGCGTCACGGTGTAGGTGATCTGGCCGCCTTCACTGACGGTGGTTTTGTCGGCAGACAGGGTCGCGACGACTTCGCTGATGGTGTCGGTGATCTGCACCGAGGCGTTGCCACCCAGTTCCAGGTTCTCGAAGGTCTTGCCATCGACGGCAGCATCGGTGATGCCGACGGTCAGGGTATCGCCGTCCTTGAAGACGTCATCACCTTGGGCCTTGGCTTTGTACTCGGTTTCGGTCTGACCGGCTGGAATGACGACTTTGTCGCCGTTCGACAGGGTTACGGTCAGGTCGTGGTCGAGTTTCTGGCTGACCTTGACGGTGAAGGCGGGTTGCTGGTCTTCGGCGACATCGCCTTTGCCGACGATGGTGACGGTAACCTTGTCGCCTTGGTTATCAGTACCTGGAGTGCCAGTACCTGGCTCGTCAGTCACGGTGGTGGTGACCGAGTTGTCGCCGAGGGTCAGTTTCTCGAAGTTGTCGCCACCGGCAACGGATTCGATCTTGTTGACGATCGAAGGCTGGCCACCGACAAACACGTCGTCCGGTGCGGTAATGGTGAAGGTGCCGCTGGCGCTGCCGGCCGGTACGGTGACCTTGGTGCCATCGCTCAGGGTGAAGGTCAGGCCATTGTGGCCGTTGACCGGCAGACCCTGGGCATTGGTCAGCGTCACGGTGTAGGTGATCTGGCCACCTTCGGTGACGGTGGTCTTGTCTGCGGTCAGGGTTGCGACGACTTCGCTGATGGTGTCGGTGATCTGAACCGAGGCGTTGCCACCCAGCTCCAGATTTTCGAAAGCTTTGCCGTCAACGGCAGCATCGGTGATGCCGACGGTGAGGGTATCGCCATCCTTGAATACGTCATCGCCCTGGGCCTTGGCCTTGTATTCGGCTTCGGTCTGGCCGGCCGGGATCACGACCTTGTCGCCATTGGACAGGGTGACGGTCAGGTCATGGTCGAGCTTCTGGCTGACCTTGACGGTGAAGGCTGGCTGCTGATCTTCGGTGACATCGCCTTTGCCGACGATGGTGACGGTGACTTTGTCGCCCTGGTTGTCGGTGCCTGGAGTGCCGGTGCCTGGCTCGTCGGTCACGGTCGTGGTGACCGAGTTGTCGCCGAGGGTCAGTTTCTCGAAGTTGCCGCCACCGGCAACGGATTCGATCTTGTTGACAATCGAAGGCTGGCCGCCGACGAACACGTCGTCCGGTGCGGTGATGGTGAAGGTACCGCTGGCGCTGCCGGCCGGGATGGTGACCTTGGTGCCATCGGTCAGGGTGAAGGTCAGGCCGTTGTGGCCGGTGACCGACAGGCCCTGGGCATTGGTCAGCGTGACGGTGTAGGTGATCAGGCCGCCTTCACTGACGGTGGTTTTGTCGGCAGACAGGGTCGCGACGACTTCGCTGATGGTGTCGTTGATCTGAACGCTGGCGTTGCCGCCCAGCTCCAGATTTTCGAAAGCTTTGCCGTCAACGGCAGCATCGGTGATGCCGACGGTCAGGGTATCGCCGTCCTTGAAGACGTCATCACCTTGAGCTTTGGCTTTGTACTCGGTTTCGGTCTGACCGGCTGGAATGACGACTTTGTCGCCGTTCGACAGGGTTACGGTCAGGTCGTGGTCGAGCTTCTGGCTGACCTTGACGGTGAAGGCAGGCTGCTGGTCTTCGGTCACATCGCCTTTGCCGACGATGGTGACGGTGACCTTGTCGCCCTGGTTGTCGGTGCCTGGAGTACCGGTGCCTGGCTCGTCGGTGACGGAGGTTTTCACTTCGTCCTGACCCAGGGTCAGTTTTTCGAAGTTGTCGGCACCAGTCACGCCTTCCAGTTTGTTAGTGATGGTCGGCTGACCGCCGACGAATACGTCGTCCGGCGCATTGATGGTGATGGTGCCAGTGGCGCTGCCGGCCGGGATGGTGACCTTGGTGCCATCGGTCAGGGTGAAGGTCAGGCCGTTGTGGCCGGTGACCGACAGGCCCTGGGCGTTGGTCAGGGTCACGGTGTAGGTGATCTGGCCGCCCTCGGTGACGTTGGTCTTGTCGGCGGTGAGGGTCGCTACGACTTCACTGACGGTGTCGGTGATCTGCACGGTGGCATCGCCACCCAACTGCAGGTTCTCGAAGGTCTTGCCCGTCACGCTGGCATCGGTCACGCCGAGGGTCACGGAGCCGGCGTCCTTGAATACGTCGTCGCCTTGGGCCGGCAGGCTGTAGGTGGCCTGGGTCTGGCCGGCGCCGATAACCACAGTGGCGCCATTGGAAAGGGTCACGGTCAGGTCATGGTCGAGCTTCTGGCTGACTGAAACAGTAAAGGTCGGCTGTTCGGCCTCGGTCACGTTGCCATTGCTGGCGATGCTGACGGTCACCGTGTCGATGCTGTCGCTGATCACGGTCTGGGTTGGCGTGGTGTCGGGCACCAGTTTTTCGAAGTTGCCGCCGGTGGCGCCGGTGATGCTGGTGCTGACCGTGCTGCCGTTGACGAACACATCGTTGGCCGGGGTCTGGAAGTCGACGCTGCCAGCGCTTTCGCCGGCTTTGACGGTAATAGTCTGGCCATTGGACAGAGTGACGCTGACCGGAGTCTGGGCCGGGTTGGTCAGAGTCACGGTGTAGGTGATCACGCCGCCTTCGGTGACGCTTGGGGTCGCGGTCAGGGTGGCAGTGGTAGTGTCGATCGAATCGTTGATCTTCGTTTCCGCTGGTGCCGGGTTCGGCTCCAGTTTCTCGAAGTTGCCGCCCGTTGTGCCCGTGATCGTGGTGCTTACAGTGCTGCCATTGTTATAGACGTCATTGGCCGGGGTCTGGAAGTCAACGCTGCCGGACGACTTGCCGGCGTCGATGGTGACGGTCTGTCCGTTGGACAGGGTGATGGTGACTGGAGTCTGGGCCGGGTTGGTCAGAGTCACGGTGTAGGTGAT
Organism: Pseudomonas sp. PONIH3; assembly: GCF_002934345.1. Lineage (NCBI taxonomy): Bacteria > Pseudomonadati > Pseudomonadota > Gammaproteobacteria > Pseudomonadales > Pseudomonadaceae > Pseudomonas > Pseudomonas sp. PONIH3. The sequence continues at coordinate 3,493,347 of NZ_CP026386.1, read as the reverse complement.
CACGCCACCTTCGGTCACACTTGGGGTCGCGGTCAGGGTGGCGGTGGTAGTGTCGACGGAGTCGTTGATCTTCGTTTCCGCTGGTGCTGGGTTCGCCACCAGATTCTCGAAGTTGCCGCCCGTTGCCCCCGTGATCGTGGTGCTTACAGTGCTGCCATTGTTATAGACGTCATTGGCCGGGGTCTGGAAATCAACGCTGCCTGACGACTTGCCGGCTTCGATGGTGACGGTCTGGCCATTGGACAGGATGACGGTGACCGGGGTCTGGGCCGGGTTGGTCAGGGTCACGGTGTAGGTGATCACGCCACCTTCGGTCACGCTTGGATTGGCGGTCAGCGTGGCAGTTGTGGTGTCGATGGTGTCGGTGACCTGGGTCACCGCCGGGGTGGTACTCGGCGTGACGATCAGGCCATTGCCGCCGCTTGTACCGGTGATGGTCGCGGAAATCTGGCCGCCATCAATGTAGGGCGTGTCGTTGGCCGGGATATTGACGTTGACGGTGCCGGTAGTCTGGCCGGCCGGGATCACGATGACGGCGCCGTTGGACAGGGTCACGGTCAGGTTGGTCAGCGGAGGCTGGCCGACGGTGGCGGTATAGACGATGACGCCACCCGCCTCGGTGATCGTGGGGGTGGCGCTCAGGGTCAGACCGGTGGTGAGCGGGACGTTGGCCGTGTTGGTGCTGGCAGCGTTGCCGTCCAGTCCGCCCAGCTCCTCGACCGCCAGGCCGTTGCCGAAGCCTATCGGGCCGGTGGGGAAGCCGATGGTCGCGTCGACCACTCCGGCGGTTTCCTGAAGCAGGACGAAGCTATGCCCGCCGCCTACCGAACCGCCGCCCGCCGCGGCCGGGCCGGCTGCGGTGGCTTCAAGTTCGGTGGTTGGGTCGACGCCGGCGGCAATGGCTTGCTGCAGCTCTTCGACCGAGGGCGCCGCCTGGGCGGTGGCCTGGCTCAGGTCAATACTGCTGTCGGGGGCGTCGGCACTCCACTGGGTGTCGCGACCGAGGTCGAGCAAACGGCCGTCGGCCAGCTCCAGAGTGACCGCGCCGCCAGTGCCGGTGTCTACCTGTTCACCGGCAAGCAGGCGATCGCCTTCGATCAGAACGCGCCGGATGCCTTCTGGGGAAACTGCGATGACTTGGCCAACAATGCTTTTGACGATGGCAACAACAGTGCTCATTGGACTCTCCGGACTACCCGTTCAGTTGGCTTCCATGCCCGGCCGGCATTCGAAGGCGGCGACTGATGGAATGTTTCAATAATGTTTTTGACGCATAATTGCGTCAATTTTACGTCTATAATTTCTGGCTATTAAGTTTATGCCAAACTATTGACCTTCTGGCTGCCATCCTAAACAATCGCCAAGGTAATGTCACATTGATATTTGGCCAGCCAACCCCTTTCTTTTGTATTAATCGCACTGCCTATTCGGAAGCTTCCTACATACAGATCAGGGTTCGCCATTTTCCAAGGCAGGCACGGCTTCGGCTGTGATTTGGGACAACAGCTCTCTCGGGAACCAGTAAAAATGCGTGCGTCACTGTTCACCGCTCTTCCTTTCGCTCTCGCCGCCTCTTTCGTTCAAGCACAAACCTTGCCCGAAGCCATGCAGAAGGCCCTCGAGGTACACCCGGAAATCCAGGCCGGCGTGAACGCGCGCACGGCCGCGGACTATCAACTGCGTGCAGCCCAGGGCGGCTATTTGCCGCGGGTCGATGTGACGGCCGGTTATGGCCGCGAGGGCACCGACAGCCCAAGCACCCGCAACCGCTGGGAGACGCTCAACCGTGGCGAATCGGCGATCCGCCTGCGGCAAATGGTCTTTGACGGTTTTGCCACCTCCAGCGAGGTCGGGCGTCAACAAGCCACCGTCAACGCACGTGCCTACTCCCTGCTGGGGACCTCCGAGCGCACCGCGCTGACCGTCGCCCAGGTCTACCTGGACGTGCTATCGCGCCGTGAGATGGTGCGCCTGGCCGAAGAAAACCTGCGCAACCACGATCGTATCCTCGACCAGATCAAGTTGCGCACCAGCCGTGGCGTAGGCCGCATGGCCGACCTCGACCAGGCCGAAGCGCGCCAGGCCCAGGCCCGCAACAACCTGATCACCGAGCAGACCAACCTGGCCGATGCCAACACCAACTACCTGAGCGTCGTCGGGCAAATGCCCGACGAGTTAAGCACGCCCGCGCCATTTGTCGACCTGTTGCCGGCGACCCTCGATGAAGCTCGCCACCAGTTGGTCGAAGAGAGCCCGATCCTGCGTTCGGCCGAGTCGGACATCGCGGCTGCCGAGAAGCAATACGAAGCGGCAAAGTCTACGTTCTATCCACGTTTCGATGCCGAACTCGGACGAACGGCCGACAACAACCTCGACGGCGCGGTCGGCCACAACAACGAATGGCAGGCCATGCTGCGCATGAACTTCAACCTGTACGCCGGCGGCAGCAACAAGGCGGACCTGGAATCGAAGTCGTATCTGGCCAACCAGGCACTGGACATCCGCAACAACGCCTTGCGACAGCTCAATGAGGAGTTAGGCCTGGCATGGAATGCTCTGGAAAACGCCAACGCCCAGGTGCCGATCGCCCAGCAGTACGTCGATCACAGCAACCGGGTGCGCAGCGCCTATCAGCAGCAGTTCGGCCTGGGCGAGCGAACCCTGCTCGACTTGCTCGACAGCGAGAATGAAACCTTCACCGCCCAGCGCCGCCTGGTGGAGGTGAAGAACATACAAATGTTTACTCAGTACCGAATCAAGGCGACCATCGGCCAGTTGCTCAAGAGCCAGGGTGTCGTCGCGCCGATGGCGACGGTTGTGCAGAACGACCTGAAGCCCAAGGTGAACCTGCCGGGCATGAACTGAGGGAAGTCTTGAGTATCCCTGGCTCCTTCCGACGGTGGCTGCAGGCCGTTGGTTGGAGCGGGTTCAGCTGTTGGAATGGTCGACCTTGATGGTCGGATCGGCACCGCTGATCAGTGACTGGATCGTGGTGTTCGACCAGTTGACACCCTCGAGCTTGATGCTGACATCGGCATTTGCCAAGCCGCCGGCAGCGTTCAGTTTGCCGTCGCTGCTCGCCTGTAGCGTGGTCTCGCCGTCGACAGTGGTGATTCTGAGGAAGTTGTCGATGGCAATGTCCTCCTCACTCTGTAGCAGATCGCGCAGGTCGAGTCGGTCGCCTTCCTGGACGTTGAAGTCCCGGATCACATCGTTACCTTCGTCGCCGGCCCTCCACACGAAGGTATCGGCCCCTTTGCCTCCGATCAGCACGTCGTCACCTTTGCCACCCTCTATGTGATCGTCGCCACCCTGGCCGAAGATAATGTCCTGGCCAGCACCGCCCAGCAGTGTGTCGGCTCCATCATTTCTGCCCGAAACGTTAAATTCGGCGCTGTGCTCGGTGATGAAATTGTGCATGGTTTCGGTATTTACAGCATTCACCGGCATGTTCAATTTGTCGGCGACGTAATCTTGAATTGCATGAACACCAGCGCTGGCGATGCCGTCGAAGGTGATCAGGTCGCCGAAAAGAATGTCGTTGCCGCCACCACCATTGACGGTATCGTTACCCGGTCGGACAGACTCGGTGGTTCCGAAGATAGCCTCGGCCAGCTTGCTCGGGTCGATATTGGCCTGCGGCACGCCGTCGGAATCAAAAGGGTTCAGTTCCACAAGCTGGATACTGTCATTTATGCCGATGGCCTCGACATTGGACAGGTCTTTCAGCAGTTCGAAGCTGGCAAGTGCGTTGAGGAGGGAGTTAGGGCCCTGCTTTGGGTTTTCATGTACGACAGTAGACAGTTCGTAACCGCCATGGCCATTTGCGTACAATTTCCCAAGTGGCTCATGCTTCCATGTTTTATCGCTGTAATAGCTCAGCGTCAGGCTGCCATCGCTATCGATATTTATAGTGGAAGTGCCGCTGCCAAGGTGGCCGTTGTATGTCATGCCCTTCTGATAATCTATAGTGCTCAGGAAACTATCCAGAGTAGTGCCTGAGTCACCCAGTATCGGGTTGATGCGCTCTTCTTGATAATGGGTTGGTACGCCATCGGTGAGGAAGAACGTCTGGTTACTGGCACAGCTGCCAGCACTCTGGAGATTATTGAACCAATTGGCAGTTGTCTTGAATGCATCTTCATAGTTTGTGCCAGCGTTATCGCCCTCTCCCGGTTTGAGGGTGTTCAAGGCATCGAGCAATTGCTTTAAGCCTTCTTCGTTCAGGGTAACCGAAACGATGCTGTTGACGTTGGAGGAGAAGTCCACCAGGAGGATGTTCACGCTGCCTGAGTGGGCGCTCTGGGCGCTGGCGGCCAATACCTTGAACACTGTCTCGAGAGACTTTTTCGCTGCACCGACGCCTTCTTCTTTCATACTGGCAGAGGTGTCCACGATGAACGCAAGGTTGTAGTTCTGCCCGGGCAGGACACGCCAGCCCGCAATGTCTGCCACAACGATATTGTGATCAGCGGTGAGGGCGTAGGTGTCATCTCCCTCGTTCAGATTGATGCCGACGTAGGCCTGCGGCTGATCAGTAAAGGATGACGTCGCGTTAGGTGCATGGATCGTGTTGAGCGCCCGAGCGCCTGAGGTATATGCATTGCCAGGGGATTCGTGGAGATCGCTACAACTCGATGGCGTGCCAGTATCGGTTGGGAAGCCGATTCTCGGGGCGACCATCCCTGCGGTTTCTTCTAGCATGACGCTGCTGTGGCCACCGTCATCAGGGGCGTTTGGGGCGACGATTGGGATATCGAATTCGATAGTCGCGTCTGCGCCCACCGTGGTGGTTTGCTGCAGTGCTTCGCTCGACGATGCGGCTGTGCTGAGGTCGCTGCTGCCTGGAGGAGTGCCGGTCCACCGGGTGTCGCCACCCAGTTCGAAGATGCGACCATCGGCCAGTTCAAGGGTCACCGAGCCGCCGATGCCAGTGTCGAGTTGCTCTCCGGCAAGCAAGCGGTCGCCTTCGATCAATATACGCTGGATACCCTCTGGAGAAACTGCGATAACCTGGCCAACAAGGCTTTTTACGATGGCGGCAACAGTGCTCATTTAACTCTCCAAACTTTTATGCAGGGGTCTGCCATAGTGGCGGCCATGTGGTTATGTCACTTGGGCTTGGTGTGCTTGAATATGTGGCGCAAGCTTTAGGCTTTGCCTGCTCGATGGGCATGCTGCGTTGAAATAGGCTCGAGTTGAACTTTTACAGCCTGTAGGTTCGAGCACGGCCCGACCGCTCTTCGCCTTTTTTTGCCTTGCCTGATCGCCGCGCGACAACTATTCGTGATAACCCTAGGCCTGACTATGCCCCTAGGGTTTGCCTGAGTCCTTGGCATGTTTCGGATGATGCTAATCAATAATTTTTTCACTTCATATCGGAAATCGTGTTTCTGAAGAGTATTCCTACATGCCGTACATGATTGGGTAAATATTCCTACTGCTACAAGTGAGCTTTCATCTTAAAAGGTTAGGAGGAATTAGCTCTTATAGTCGTGACAGTATTTTTCCGGGAATCAGTTGAATGCGTGTGTTCTTGTTCGCCGCTCTACCTTTCACTTTCATCACTACGCTTGTTCAAGCCCAGACGTTGCCCGAAGCCATGCAGAAAACCCTTGAGGTGCACCCGGAAATCCAGGCCGGCGTGAACGCACGCGCGGCTGTGGACCATCAATTGCGTGCAGCCCAAGGCGGCTATTTGCCGCGGGTCGAAGTGACCGCCGGCTATGGCCGCGAGGGCAGCGACAGCCCAGGCACCCGCAATCGCTGGGAGACGCTCAACCGTGGCGAATCGGCGATCCGCCTGCGGCAGATGGTCTTCGACGGCTTCGCCACTTCCAGTGAGGTCGGGCGTCAACAGGCTACCGTCAACGCTCGCGCCTACTCCCTGCTGGGCACCTCTGAGCGCACCGCGCTGACAGTTGCCCAGGTCTACCTCGATGTGCTGTCGCGCCGGGAGATGGTGCGCCTGGCCGAAGATAACCTGCGAAACCACGAACGCATCCTTGACCAGATCAAGTTGCGAACCAGCCGTGGCGTCGGCCGTCTTGCCGACCTCGACCAGGCCGAGGCGCGCCTGGCCCAGGCCCGCAACAACCTGACCACCGAGCAGACCAACCTGGCTGATGCCAATATCAATTACCTGAGCGTCGTCGGGCAGATGCCCGACGAATTAAGCATGCCTGCGCCATTTCTGGACCTGCTGCCGGCCACCCTTGAGGAGGCCCGTCATCAGTTGATCAAGAACAGTCCGATTCTGCGTTCGGCCGAGTCGGACATCGCCGCCGCCGAAAAACAATACGAAGCGGCAAAGTCCACGTTCTATCCGCGCTTCGATGCCGAAATTGGACGAACGGTAGCCAACAACCTAGACGGTGCGACCGGCCACAACAACGAGTGGCAGGCGATGCTGCGCATGAACTTCAACCTGTACGCAGGCGGCAGCAACAAGGCGGACCTGGAATCGAAGTCGTACCTGGCCAACCAGGCACTGGACATTCGTAACAACGCCTTGCGCCAACTCAATGAGGAGTTAGGCTTGGCATGGAATGCTCTGGACAACGCCAACACCCAGGTGCCGATCGCCCAGCAGTACGTCGATCACAGCAAGCGGGTGCGCAGCGCCTACCAGCAGCAGTTCGGCCTGGGCGAGCGAACCCTGCTCGACTTGCTCGACAGCGAGAATGAAACCTTCACCGCCCAGCGTCGTCTGGTGGAAGTGAAGAACATACAAATGTTTACTCAGTACCGAATCAAGGCGACCATTGGCCAACTGCTCAAGAGCCAGGGTGTTGTAGCCCCGATGGCCACCGTTGTGCAGAACGACCTGAAACCCAAGGTGAACCTGCCAGGCATGAACTGAAAGGCGCCTTGAACCCACCCCCCGCAAGGATGAAGAGAGCGCCGCGTGGAATCCGAAGTCAGTCGAGTCCAACTCAGCCACGATCCACGCAGTCAGCATGACGACCCGCTGCTGGACAGTCTGCTGACCCTGTGTGTCCTGCATCAGAAACCCGCCAGCCGGGCCATGCTGACCACCGGGCTGCCCTTGCCCTCACAACGCCTGACCGCCGAGTTGCTGCCGCGTGCGGCCGCACGGGCCGGGCTGCAGGGGCGCCTGTTGCAGCGCAAGCTGGAGCAGATACCCAGCATCGCCATGCCGGCGATGCTGCTGCTCAAGGAAGGCCGCTGCGCGGTGCTGCTGGGCTGGGAAAATGAAGACACCGCGCGGCTGCTGCTCAGCGAAAGCGACGGCGGCGAAGTGCATGTCACCCGTGAGGCGTTGCTGGGCGACTATAGCGGCAAGGTGTTCTTCGCCCAGCCCCAGCACAAGTTCGACGTCAACCACGGCAACCTGATCCCTCGCGCGCGCTCCTGGTTCCGCGACACGCTGCTGCGCAGCAAATGGCTGTACATCGATGCCATCGCCGCGAGCCTGGTGATCAACCTGATCGCCCTGGCAGCGCCGCTGTTCGTGATGAACGTCTATGACCGCGTGGTGCCCAACCAGGCCACCTCGACCCTGTGGGTGCTGGCGGTGGGTATCGCCGGGGCCTATGTGTTCGACCTGATCCTCAAAGGACTACGCAGCCTGTGCCTGGACCTGGCCGGCAAGAAGACCGACCTGATCATATCGGCGACGCTGTTCGAGCGTATCGTCGGCATGGCCATGAAGTACCGGCCGGCGCGGGTCGGCAGCTTCGCCCAGAACATCCATGAGTTTCAGGGCCTGCGTGACTTTCTTGCCTCGTTGACACTGACCAGCCTGATCGACCTACCGTTTACTCTGCTAATCCTGGTGGTCATCGCCATCATCGGGGGGCACCTTGTATGGATTCCGATCCTGGCGTTCCCCCTTGCCTTGGGTATTGGCTACGCCTTGCAGAAACCGCTGATGGCGACCATGGAACGCACCATGGCTTTGGCCTCCGAGCGGCAGTCGAGCTTGATCGAGACCCTGGCCGGACTGGACGGGATCAAGGTCAACAACGCCGAGAGTGAGCGTCAGTACATGTGGGAGCAGACCCTAGGCACCTTAAGCCGACTGGAACTGCGGGTGAAGGTGCTGTCGGGCCTGGCCATGAACATTACCGCGCTGGTCCAGCAATTGGCGGGCGTGGCCATGATCTGCGTGGGCGTCTACCTGATCATCGACGGCAATCTCAGCATGGGTGGCCTGGTGGCCTGCTACATGCTCAGCGGTCGGGCCCTTGGCCCACTGGGCTCGCTGAACGGCCTGCTGGCCCGCTATCAGCAAGCCAAGGTGACCATGGTTGCCACCGACCAGATGATGGAGTTGCCCCAGGAGCGCAATTTCGAAGAGCGTCCGCTGAGCCGTCAGGTGCTGCAGGGCGCGATCGAGTTCCGCGGCGTCGAGTTCACCTATCCAAACCAGCAGAACCAGGCGCTCAAGGGCATCAACCTGAATATCCGTCCGGGTGAGAAGGTTGGCATCATCGGTCGCAGTGGTTCGGGCAAGAGCTCCCTGGCCAAGCTGATCGTCGGCCTGTACGAACCAGATAACGGCTCGCTGCTGGTCGATGGCGTGGATATCCGCCAGATCGACGTCAGCGAACTGCGCCATAACATCGGCTACGTGCCCCAGGACATCCAGCTGTTGGCCGGCACCCTGCGCGACAACCTGGTCAGCGGCGCCCGCTACATCGAGGACGAGCTGATTCTCCAGGCCGCGGAACTGGCCGGCGTGCACGAGTTCGCCCGCCTGCACCCCGACGGCTACGAATTGCAGGTCGGCGAGCGCGGCCAAAATCTTTCCGGTGGCCAGCGGCAGAACGTCGCTCTGGGTCGTGCGTTGTTGCTCAACCCGCAGATTCTGCTGCTCGACGAGCCCACGAGCGCCATGGACAACACCGGCGAGGAGCGGCTCAAGCAGCGCCTCGCCGCAGTGGTCGAGAACAAGACCGTGCTGCTGGTTACCCACCGGGCGTCGCTGCTGTCGCTGGTGGATCGATTGATCGTCATCGATCGTGGACAGATCGTCGCGGATGGCCCGAAAGCCGCCGTCATGGATGCGCTGAAGAAGGGGCAGATCAGTGTTGCATAAGCTGGATATGGGGCGTTTCAAGGACAACCTGCGCCGCTACTTCAAGGGCTCCGAGTCGCTGGCCGGGCAGCCGCTGCCCGAGGTCAACAAGGCGCTGATCGAGGACGCGCCGCGAGTGGTGCGTCTGACCATCTGGGGCGTGATCGCGTTCTTCTTGTTTCTCATCGTCTGGGCCAGCGTCGCGCCCATCGACGAGGTGACCCGTGGGGAGGGCAAGGCCATCCCGTCATCCAAGGTGCAGAAAATCCAAAACCTTGAAGGTGGCATCGTTGCCGAGATCTTCGCCAAGGAGGGGGAGATCGTCGAAGTCGGCCAGCCGCTGCTGCGCCTGGACGAGACCCGCTTTGCCTCCAACGTCGACGAGACCGAGGCCTCGCGCTTGGCCATGGCTCTGCGTGTGCAGCGTCTGAACGCCGAGGTCGAGGACAAGCCGCTGCAGATTGACGAGGAACTGCGCAAAGCCGCCCCAAGCCAGGCGGCCAACGAGCAGTCGCTGTACCTGAGTCGGCGTCAGCAGCTGCAGGACGAGATTGGCGGTCTGCAACAGCAACTCGTGCAAAAGCAACAAGAGCTACGCGAGTTCAACTCCAAGCGCGCCCAGTACGCCAACAGCCTGCAGCTGCTGCGCCAGGAGATCGCCATGTCCGAGCCGTTGGTGGCCCAAGGCGCTATCTCTCAGGTCGAGGTGCTGCGGCTGCGCCGGGCCGAGGTTGAGAACCGTGGGCAGATGGACTCCACCGCCCTTGCTATCCCGCGGGCCGAGGCGGCGATCAAGGAGGTCGAGAGCAAGATCGAGGAGACCCGCGGCAAGTTCCGCAGCGAGGCGCTGACCCAGCTCAACGAGGCCCGCACCGAGCTGAACAAGGCCACCGCCACCAGCAAGGCGCTGGATGACCGCGTGCACCGCACCATGGTCACTTCGCCAGTGCGAGGTATCGTCAAGCAGTTGCTGGTCAACACCATCGGTGGAGTGATCCAACCGGGCAGCGACATCATCGAGATCGTGCCGCTGGACGATACCTTGGTGATCGAGGCGAAGATCCTGCCCAAGGATATCGCCTTCCTGCATCCAGGCCAGGAAGCCACGGTCAAGTTCACAGCCTATGACTACACCATCTATGGCGGGATGAAGGCCAAGCTGGAGCAGATCGGCGCCGATACCATCACCGACGAAGACAAGAAGACCACCTACTACTTGATCAAGCTGCGCACCGAGAAGAGCCACCTGGGCAGCGACGAGAAGCCGCTGCTGATCATCCCGGGAATGGTGGCGACGGTAGACATCATGACCGGCAAGAAGACCATCATGAGCTACCTGCTCAAGCCGATCATCAAGGCGCGCAGCGAAGCGCTGCGTGAGCGCTGATCGCCTCAAGGGGCATCAGCAGTGCTTGTGGGAGCGGGCTGCGCCCGCGATGGCGTAAGTGCAAGCAGAGATGTTGCTTGGTCCGATGCCATGGCGGGGCAGTCAGTCATTCCAGATATTGCGCCGCCGCGTTGACCAATGTCCGTGCAATCTCTTCACGTAGCGTCTGCGGCGCTTCCACCACCAGTCCATCGCCCTGGCTCAGCAACCACCAGCGCAAGGGCCAACCGTCCGCCACCGTCGCTCGCAGTCGGTGCCCCTGATCCAGGGCGGTCAACCGCATATCCGCGCTCAGCGGTGTCTCGCGCAGGCGGCGGGCCAGCAAATCGCTGATCCACGCCTGCAGTTCGATGCCCTGACCTTGTCCAGGCTGCAAAGTATCGCCGCGCAGATACCCCTGCAGGTCGAAATTTCCGCGTAACTCCCCGCCGGCGTTGGCCGACCAGTGCCAGCCGAACGGGATGCTCTTGTCATTGCGCTCCAGTGGAAAGATCAGCGACAGCTCGTTGAGGTCGCGCTCGACCGTGCGTTTGCTGACATTGAAGCCCACGTCACGCAGGCGCCACACCAGTTCGGCACTGGTGATCCCGGGGGAGCGGCTGGGCAACTGGCGCAGCAATGCCCATTGGCGGCTGAGGGTGGCACGGGTGGTGGCGAACGGCAAAAGGAAACGTCCTTGTCTAGGCTTGCGGGCATAGGATGGCGGCACGTGCAGGGCATGGCAATTGGCCACAGCCTGCTCAGATCAAGGAAGATGCAATTGGTTGCCTGGGATCAATTCGTTCGCGACAGGTTTTGTCGTGGCATCGCGCAGAATCACGCCTCATCACAGTGGAGGTTGGAGCTGTGGGTCGTTCAATGAGGATGAACATGTCTGCCGCCAGCAATATCCACTCGCTGCTTGCCCGGCTTCTACCGGAGCGGATCGTCCCGGCGCCGGCTCGCCCGGGGCAGCGCCACCGGCTGTTCGCCGGGGTCGGCATGCCCGCCCAACAGGCCCTGAGCGGCGAGCGCTTTGGCCTGATCGACCGCCTGGACGAGGCAGTCGACCTGCAGGCGGTCTACCACGACCTCTGCCGCCAGGCCCTGCTGGGCAATGTCGCGGCGCTCAACGACCTGGGCTGGATCTGGCTCAATGGCAAGTACTGGCGCGGCGACACGGTGCTGGCGGGGCACCTGTTGCGCATGGCGGCGTTGCAGGGCAACGCTGCCGCCTGGTTCAACCTCGGCCAGCAGCAATACTTCGGCAAGGGCGTCGATGTTTCCTACGTTAACGCGGCCGAATACTACCGCCATGCTTTCGAGCGGGGCATGGTGCATGCCGCTGCGGCGCTGGGCGATCTGTACGAGGAAGAGGTGTGCGACGGCGAACAGGAGTGGCAGGTCGACCCTCTCGAGGCCTACCAGTGGTTTCTCCGTGGCGCCGAGCGAGGCGAGAAGCGCTGCCGCTTCGAGGTGGGATACAGGCTGTTGCATGGCTTGTACATCGAGGCGGACACCAAGGCCGGCCTCTACTGGCTGGAGTTGGCGGCGGCAACCGGGGTGATGCAGGCCGCCGAGGAGTTGGCGGTGCATTTCAGCAGCCGCGACGCGTCGCGTTACCTGGGCTGGCGCGACCAGGCAATCCAACTGGGCAGCACGCTGGCACTGACCATGAAGCTGGAAGACCAGATCCAGCCTTAGCGCAGCGCGCCTGCCGGGATCATGAACAACCTTTCATGTTTTCCCTCCGTCACCTGCGGTTGACGACAGGGGGAGGGCAGGGCGTATATTGATAGTTAGCAAACTATGAATATCCTCGGTTCTCACATGTCCCTCGACGCACTGCACCTGAAAATCAGCAGCGGCATGGTTGTGGCTGCCCGGCACTGGCGCCGCCTGTGCCAGGGCGCCCTGACCGGCTACGGTATTTCCGAAGCCTGCGCCGTCCCCTTGCTGATGATCGTGCGCCTGGGCGATGGCGTGCATCAGGTGGCGGTGGCCCAGGCGGCCGGGTTGGAAAGCCCGTCGCTGGTGCGCCTGCTCGACCAGCTGTGCAAGGCTGGTCTGGTATGCCGCAGCGAGGATCCGCTGGACCGTCGTGCCAAGGCGCTGAGCCTGACCGTCGAGGGCCGCGCCCTGGCCGAGTCCATCGAAGGCGAGCTGGTGCGCCTGCGTCGTGAGGTGCTTGGAGGCATAGACCAGGCCGACCTGGAGGCCACCTTGCGGGTCATCCATGCCTTCGAACAGGCAGGCCTGCAGCCATGAGTGGCTTCTTCAGCTCGGTCCCGCCTGCCCGCAACTGGTTCTACGGCGTGCGCACCTTCGCCGCCTCGATGATTGCCCTGTATATCGCCCTGCTGATGCAGCTGCCGCGCCCGTACTGGGCCATGGCCACGGTCTATATCGTCTCCAGCCCATTCCTCGGCCCGACCACATCCAAGGCGCTGTACCGCGCCCTGGGCACCTTGCTGGGCGCTGGCGGGGCGATCCTGCTGGTGCCACCGCTGGTGCAATCGCCGCTGCTGCTGAGCATCGCCATCGCCCTGTGGACCGGCACGTTGCTGTTCCTCTCGCTGAACCTGCGCACGGCCAACAACTACGTGCTGATGCTGGCCGGCTACACCCTGCCGATGATCGCCCTGGCGGTGGTCGATAACCCGCTGGCAGTGTTTGACGTGGCCTCGTCCAGGGCCCAGGAAATCTGCCTGGGAATCGTCTGCGCGGCGGTGGTTGGCGCGGTGTTCTGGCCGCGCCGGCTGGCACCTGTGGTGGTCGGCGCCACCGGCAGCTGGTTCGGCGAAGCGATTCGCTACTGCGACACCTACCTGGCCCGCGAAGCCGGCGCCGACAAGGTCGGCGGCATGCGTGGCGCGATGGTCGCCACCTTCAACTCGCTGGAGCTGATGATCGGCCAGCTCGGCCATGAAGGCGCCGGCCCGCATACCTTGAAGAACGCCCGCGAATTGCGCGGGCGGATGATCCATCTGCTGCCGGTGATCGACGCGCTCGACGATGCCCTGATCGCCCTTGAAGGTCGTGCCCCGGCGCAGTTCGCCTTGCTGCAACCGGTGCTGGACAGCGCCCGTAAATGGCTCGAAGGCACCGCCGACAGCGCCTCGGTGGCACGCTGGACCGCCCTGCACGAGCAGATCGACCGCCTGCAGCCGGGCGCCGCCGCCCTCGACCAGCGCGCCGAGCTGCTGCTGTCCAACGCCCTCTATCGCCTGACCGAATGGGCCGACCTCTGGCAGGACTGCTGCAGCCTGCAGCACGCCCTGCGCAAGGACGACGCCACGCCCTGGCGCGCGGTCTATCGTCACTGGCGCCTGGGCCGGCTGACGCCGTTCTTCGATCGCGGCCTGATGCTCTACTCGGTGTTTTCCACCGTCACCGCCATCGTCGTCGCCTGCGGCCTGTGGATCGGCCTTGGCTGGAACGACGGCGCCAGCGCGGTGATCCTCGCCGCCGTGTCGTGCAGTTTCTTCGCCGCCATGGACGACCCGGCGCCGCAGATCTACCGGTTCTTCTTCTGGACGCTGATGTCGGTGATCTTCTCCAGCCTGTACCTGTTCCTGGTGCTGCCCAACCTGCATGATTTCGCCATGCTGGTGCTGGCGTTTGCCGTGCCGTTCATCTGCGTCGGCACCCTGACCGTGCAGCCGCGCTTCTACCTCGGCACCTTGCTGACCATCGTCAACACCTCGACCTTCATCAGCATCCAGGGTGCCTACGACGCTGACTTTTTCACCTTCCTCAATTCCAACCTGGCCGGTCCCGTGGGGCTGCTGTTCGCCTTCATCTGGACCCTGGTGGTACGCCCGTTCGGCGTGGAACTGGCGGCCAAGCGCATGACCCGCTTCGCCTGGCGCGACATTGTCGAGATGACCGCGCCGGCCACCCTGGCCGAGCACCGCCAGGTCGGCGTGCAGATGCTCGACCGCCTGATGCAGCACCTGCCTCGCCTGTCGCAGACCGGCCAGGACAGTGGCGTGGCCTTGCGCGACCTGCGCGTGGGCCTGAATCTGCTCGACCTGCTGGCGTACATGCCGCGCGCCGGCGCCCAGGCTCGCGAGCGCCTGCAGACGGTGATCGAGGAAGTCGGCGCGCACTATGCCGCCTGCCTGCGCGCCGGCGAGCGCCTGCATGCCCCGGCGGCACTGCTGCGCAACATGGAGCGCGCGCGCCTGGCGCTGAACCTCGATGAGCTTTACGAGCGCGGCGATGCCCGCACCCACCTGCTGCACGCCCTGGCCGGTTTGCGCCTGGCGCTGCTGCCAGGTGTCGAGGTGATGCTCGAGCCCGCCGAACAAACGCAACTGCCCCCGGGCCTCGACGGAGCACCCCTGTGATCGGTGAACTGGATATCAGCGGGGTGTTCCTGCCCACGCTGCTGGTGATGATGTTTGGCACCTACCTGTTGTACCTGGGGGTGCACGCAGTGCTGGTGCGCCTGCATTTCTACCGCCTGGTCTGGCACCGGGCGCTGTTCAACGTTGCCCTGTATGCCGTGCTGCTTGGCGCGGTGGACCACTTTTGCCGAAGCCTGATGCTGCCATGAAAAAACCTTTGCTGACCTTGGGCCGCGTGGTCCTGACCTTGCTGGTAGTGACCTTCGCCGCCGTGCTCGTGTGGCAGATGGTGGTGTACTACATGTTCGCCCCCTGGACCCGCGACGGCCATATCCGCGCTGACGTGATCCAGATCGCCCCGGATGTCTCCGGGCTGATCCAGCAGGTCGAGGTGCGCGACAACCAGACCATCAAGCGCGGTGACGTGCTGTTCACCATCGACCAGGACCGTTTCACCCTGGCCCTGCGCCAGGCCAAGGCAACCCTGGCCGAACGCCAGGAAACCCTGGCCCAGGCCTCCCGCGAGGCCCAGCGCAACCGTAAGCTGGGCAACCTGGTGGCGGCCGAGCAGTTGGAAGAGAGCCAGTCGCGCGAGGCCCGCGCCCGTTCGGCGGTGAGCGAGGCCCAGGTGCAGGTGGATGTCGCCCAGCTCAACCTCGACCGCTCGGTGGTGCGCAGCCCGGTGGATGGCTACCTCAACGACCGCGCCCCGCGCGCTCATGAGTTCGTCAGCGCCGGGCGCCCGGTGTTGTCGGTGGTCGACAGCGCCTCGTATCACGTCGATGGCTATTTCGAGGAAACCAAGCTGGGCGGGATCCATATCGGCGACGCCGTGGATATCCGTGTGATGGGCGACCCCACCCGCCTGCGCGGCCGAGTGCAGAGCCTGTCCGCCGGTATCGAGGACCGCGACCGCAGCAGCGGCGCCAACCTGCTGCCCAACGTCAACCCGGCGTTCAGTTGGGTGCGCCTGGCCCAGCGGATCCCGGTACGCATCACCTTCGACGAAGTGCCGGCGGACTTTCGCATGATCGCCGGGCGCACCGCCACGGTGTCGATCGTAGAGGGCCAACGCCCATGAAACAGCTGATCCTGGCGGGGCTGTGCCTGTCCCTTGGCGCCTGCATGATGGTCGGCCCGGACTACGAGCTGCCCAAGGAGGCCGCCGTGCAGCGCGGCGACCTCAACGGCCCGCTGCGCCAGGACGCCGATAGCGTGGTCTCGGCGCCAGTGCCCGAGGACTGGTGGCAGCTGTACCAGGATCAAAGGCTCAACCAGCTGGTGCGCGAGGCGCTCGGCGCCAACACCGAGCTGCGCGTGGCTGCCGCCAACATCGCCAAGGCCCGCGCCCAGGTGGAGGTGGCCGAGTCGCAGGGTGGCTTCAATGGTGGCGTCAAGCTGGGTGCCCAGCGCCTACAGGAGTCCGGCGAAGCGTTCCTGCTGCCGGAGAAAGTGCCGGTTGCCAACATTGGCGAGGCGATCATCAGCGCCAGCTACCAGTTCGACCTTTGGGGCACCTTCAAGCGCGGCACCGAGGCCGCCAAGGCCAATGCCGATGCCGTGCAAGCCGCCGCCGACACTGCGCGCATCACCCTGGTGGCCGATGTGGTCAAGGCGTACACCCAGGTGTGCTCGGCCAACGAGGAGTACCACATCGCCCGCGAGTCGCTGGACCTGCAGCAGCAGAGCGTGCAACTGACCCAGCGTCTGCGCGACGCCGGGCGTGGCGACGAGAGCCAGGTCACCCGGTCGCAGACCCAGTTCAAGTCCTTGCGCGCCGAGCTGCCGCGCTTCAAGGCCGAGCGCGAGGCGGGCCTCTACACGCTGGCCGCGTTGCTGGCCAGGCCTGTCGAGCAATTGCCTGCCGGCACCGCCGATTGCGCCGAGCTGCCACAGCTGTCACAACTGGTTCCGGTCGGCGATGGCGCCGCTCTGCTCAAGCGCCGCCCGGATGTGCGTCAGGCCGAACGCCAGCTGGCGGCAGCCACTGCCACCATCGGTGTGGCCACCGGCGCGCTGTACCCGGATATCAGCATCGGCGCCCAGGTGGGCACCATCGGCATCCTCGACAACCTCGGTGAGCCGGCCACCAACCGCTGGGGCTTCGGCCCGCAGGTCAGTTGGGCCATCCCCACCAACGGCACCCGCGCGCGCATCCGCATGGCCGAGGCCTCGACCCAAGCGGCGCTGGCACATTTCGATGGGGTGGTACTGAATGCCATTCGCGAAACCCAGACCCGCCTGGCGCAATACAGCGCGCTGCTGGATCGGCGCGACGCGCTGGCCGAGGCGGAGCGCTCCGCCAAGGAGTCGGCGGACCAGACCCACATGCGCTATCAGGTGGGGCGTGAGTCGTTCCTGGCGGATCTGCAAGCGACGCGGACCTACACCGATGCACGGGCGCAGCTGGCGGCGGCCAACAGTCAGGTGGCGATGGGGCAGATAGGCGTGTTCCTGGCCTTGGGTGGCGGCTGGAAAAGCAGTGCCAGACCTTGAGGAAGAGTGTGGGAGCGACGCATCGCCGCTCCCACGAACCCCTATGAAGCCCCCATTTCCCTTGGGGGAGAGGCTTAGTTCAGCACCCGCGCCGGCTCATCCGGCGGCAGGTTGTCCCGCCCACGCGGCTGCTTCGCCTGCCCGGGCACCGAGCCGCCCAACTGCTCGGCCAACTGCTGCGCCACATCCTCGCCCAGTGCCTTCGATACATCGCGCACCACCCGCGGACGGTTCAACGTCACGCGGCGGTCTTGGCTTTTCACCAGCTTGGTGTCCTGCCCTTCACCCATGGCGGTGAACGCCGAGGTGATCTCGTAGGTGCGGGTGTTGATCAGGCTGAAGTCGGCGACCACGGTCAGGCCCAGCACCGCCGAGTAGCTGTCGGTGTGGTCCAGCGAGTTGATGTCCTGCTGGAAGTCGATGTCCGACAGGGTGCCGAACAGCACGTAGTCGGCACCCTTGAACGCGCCGTTCTTGATGCGGCGGATCACGTCGTACACGTCCTCCTTCGAGTCGGCGGTGTAGGGGCGGCCCTGGACCAGCTGGAACATGCCGGTCTTGAGGATCTCACCCTTGATGTCGCCACCGAACTTGCGCAGCTCGGTCTGCTCGATGTAGCTGTTGAGGCTCTCGTACTCGCTGTAGCTCGACTGGCCGCTGGCGTGGTACATGCCGGCCTGGCCGCTGCTCTGGGCGTTGATGGTGTGGATGTATTCCTCCACCTGCGCCTGGTAGGCCAGGTCGGTCACCGCCACCTTGGGGGCCGCCTGCGCGCCGAAGGCGCAGGCCAGGCCGATTATTGCCATCCATGCACGCATCGATCAGCGCTCCGTGGTCTTGCGGATTTCTTTTTCGTCCATCCACTCGGCCAGGCCGCTTTCCACGTCGATCAGCTGCAGGCTGAACTTGTAGAACACGTCCTTGTAGTCGCTGCTGCGCTTGACGATCGAGCTGATCGAGCCTTCCAGGCGGTATTTGGCGGCTATCATGTTGCCGGTCTTGGCCACGGTCTTCTTCTTGTACAGGCCGCTCTGGTTCTGCAGCTTGAGCTGGTCGACCTGGCTCTGCATGTCGGTGTTGTCGCTGGCGAAGCGGGCGGCGCCGGATTTCATCAGCTGGGTCTTGATCGAGGTGGTGATCTCGCGGGTGTCGATGTACTCGCTGGTCTTGTTCTTCACGTCGTACACCTGCACCACCGGGCGGCCGTGCAGCACGCCGGACTGGGCCAGCGAGCGGGTCATGCTCTCGGCTATCATCTGCAGGTCGGTGGAGCCGAACTCGTTGGTCACCAGTTCGACGGCCTTGCTGTCGCCGTAGCTGATGTTCTTGCCGCCGAGAACCGGCGAAGGGGTGCTGCAGCCGCTGACCAGGGCGATGGCGAGGGCGGCGAGGGAAAGGCGTGCAAACATCGAACGTGCTCCTGAAAGGGGGTTACCGGGTGTGGACTTCGAGGCGGAAGTCACGGGCTGCGGGGGTCGGTGCGATGGCGGGCAGGAACTTGGCCTGCTTGCCGTACAGCGGCAGGGCCTTCCAGCTCTCTTCATCGGCCACCGGGAAACCATCGCTGCCCAGCCAGGCGAAGCGGTAGAACAGGGTCTGGTTGCTGCGGCTGCTGTTGGTCAGCGCCACGTTGACGGTGAGATAGCCGTTTTCGCGGGCGACGCGCATCTGGCCGATCTCGATGTCATCCAGCTGGCCCATGGTCACCACCTTGCTGGCGGCGCTGCCCGGGGCAGGGGGCGGGGTGGCGCAGCCGGCCAGGAGGGCGACGGCGGCCAGGGCGAGGCATGTTTTGCGCATGTTCGATCCTTGGGTTACTTGAGGCTGGCGACAGCAGTGGCTGCGGCCTGCGGGGCGACTTCGACGGACGGGCCGCCAGCGAACACGCGGTTGCCGACCACGCGCAGGCTGACCACCTGGTAGGGGCGATCGACTTTCACCGTGACCTGGGTACCGCCGAGGCTCGACGGCAGGCTCACGTGGTGTTCGCCCTGCTTGAGGCGTACACGGGCCACCTGGGTTTCGTTTGGCAGGGTGCGCCAGGTACGGGTATCGGCACCTTCCAGCACGGTGGAGGCAATGCCCACCACCAGCCCGGCCATCGGGTTGGTCTGGTTCAAGTTCTTCTGCGCCACGCCGCGGCTGATGGCGCGCACGCTGGTGCGCAGGATGATGCCAGGCATGTCGTCGCGCAGGGCGCGGCGTGACATGGCGGTGGTGCTGTTGAGCGCGGTCAGGGCCAGGACCTTGTCGTTGAGCTGAATCTCGCTCAGGTGCGCGGTCGAAGTGTCCTCCCTGATGATCGGGAACGACAACGGAGTGATCACCAGGTTGTCCTGGATCGGCAGTGGCAGCGGGATGCGGATCGAATCACGAGCCGGGGCCAGGCCGGTCTGTACCACGATCAGCACGTCGCTTTCACCGGCCTTGGCGCTGTTCTTGTCCAGCTCCAGCAGCGCCTGGTCCAGCAGCGGGGTATTCGGGCGCAGCTCGGCGGCCTTGCGGTAACCCGGCGCGGCCAGGCCCTTCTCGCCGAGGGCTTCGTAGACATAGCCGGACAGGTAATGGCTGAAGGCGCTCTGGTAGCTGTTCTTCAGGCCGACCACCTCAGGGGCGTCGAGGCTGGCGACCGGGTAACCCTGCAGGTCCTTGTATTCGGTCTTGATGCCTTCCTTCTCGGCCTCTTCCTCGCGCTTGAGGTATTCCTTGTCGCGCAGCTCGGCGATGATCGCCTCACGCTCGTGGGTCTTCTTGATCTCGGTGCGGGCGCCGTCGAAGTCGTTCTGCGCCAGCAGGTTCAAGGCCATTTGCGTGGTCAACATGACTTTTTCGTAGTCGTAGCCTTCGTAGCGGCGCACCTTGTCGTTGACCAAGTAGCTGCCAAACTGGCTCAGGTACTTGTCGGTGTCGAGCTTGACCGACTCTTCCCACTGGAACACCACGCTGTCGGCCGAGCGCCAGGCGTCCTGGCTGCCCTTGAGGTCGCCCTTGGAGCGCAGCAGCTCGCCTTTCTCGAAGTAGTAGAGCAGGTCTTTCTTGTCGCCCTTGTTGTTGCTTTCCAGCAGGGCGAGGGCGGCGTCGACATTGCCGGCGGCCAACTGCTTGTTGGTCTCCTGCAGTTCGCTGTCGTAGCTGCGGAACACCGAGCAGCCGGTAAGCTGCACGGCGGCGACCAGGGTCGCCAGGGTGAGGGCGCGGGATACCATCGGACTTCTTCTTTCCCTGAAACGGTTGGCCGCGTGGGCGGGGGCGGCAGATCCCTCTGTTTTATCGCCAGAACCTCTCGATGGAGGCGCCTTGATTGCTAATGGCTATTACGGCGGCGCGGAATTATACCCAAAGTAGTAGCTATGTGATGGCGAATTGCTTCGCATTTTCTGCAGGCGTGCCATCGGTCGAAAAAGCGCTTTCCAGGCTGTTGACAGGTCAATTTGTCGCAAGATTTTTCATGAAATCTGCCAGTGAGCCTTGAGCGGGAGAGAGTGGAAGTGAACAATGTTCTCTTTCGTATTTCCGTCGAGATTGGCCATGATTTCCCGTTCCCGTCTGCTTGCCTGGCTGCCTGCCCTGTTGCTTGGCCCGGTGATGGCGCTGTGCAGCACCCCGACGCTGGCCGAAGCACCCGCCGAGGCGACCAAGGCGTTGCATCTGCTGGATTACATCGGTGCCGACTACCCACCGACCGTGCGCGACGGCAAGGTGGTGGACGACGGGGAATACCGCGAGCAACAGGAGTTCAGCGGGGTGCTGGCCGAGCTGGTCAAGGGGCTGCCCGAGCATGCCGAGCGCGGCGCGCTGGAGCAGGGTGTCCAGAGCCTGCGCCAGGCCATCGACCAGCGTCAGGATGGCGCCGGCGTTGCCCGTCAGGCCCGCCAGCTGGGTGCGCGGCTGGCCGTGGCCTACGAGGTAAGCCAGGCACCGGTGATCACCCCGGACCCGGCCCGCGGCGCATCGCTGTATGCCCAGAATTGCTCGATCTGCCACGGCGATACCGGGCTGGGCGATGGCCCGGCCGGCGTCGGCCTGGAGCCTGCGCCGGCCAACCTGCGCGATGCCGCGCGCCTCGACCAGCTCAGCCTGTTCGACCTGTACAACACCCTCGGGCTGGGCATCGAGGGCACCGAGATGCCCTCGTTCGCTGACCAGCTCGACGAGCGCCAACGCTGGGACGTGGCGGCCTACATCGCCAGTTTCACCGCCGATCCGCAGGCGGCAAAGAGCGACAAGACCTGGAACCTCGCCGACCTGGCCCGGCAGACCCCGGCCGAGGTTGCCGCCAATGAAGGCGCAAACGCCGTGGGCGCGTTCCGCGCCCAGCGGGCGCAACCGCCGCAGGTCAAGCGTGGCCCGGCGCAGCTGCTCGAGTACACCTCCAGCACCCTGGACAAGAGCCTGGCGGCTTACCGTGCCGGCGACCACGACCAGGCCTACGACTTGTCGGTGGCGGCTTACCTGGAAGGCTTCGAGCTGGTGGAAAGCTCGCTTGACAACATCGACACCCAGGCCCGCAAGGACACCGAGAAGTCGCTGATGGCCTACCGTCAGTCGCTGCAGGACGGCCTGCCGGTGGCCCAGGCCGAACAGCGCCTGGCTGAAGCCAAGGTCAAGCTCGAACAGGCCTCGAAGCTGCTGGGCAGCGATGGCCTTAGCTGGTCGTTGAGCTACATCTCCGGCCTGCTGATCCTGCTGCGCGAGGGCCTGGAGGCGATCCTGGTGCTGGCGGCGATCCTCGCTTTCCTGCGCAACACCGGCCAGCAGTCTGCGGTACGTAGCGTCAACGTCGGCTGGGCCCTGGCGCTGGTCGCCGGTTTCGCCACCTGGGCCCTGGCGGCCTACGTGATCGATGTCGGTGGCGCGCAGCGTGAGCTGCTCGAAGGCTGCACGGCTTTGTTCGCCGCGGTGATGGTGCTGTGGCTCGGCGTGTGGATGCACGACCGCCGCCACGCGGCCGCCTGGCAGGACTACATCAAGAGCAGCCTGGTCAGTGGCGGCGGGCGCTTCGGCTTTGCCGTGCTGGCGTTCTTCTCGGTGTATCGCGAGTTGTTCGAGGTGATCCTGTTCTACGAGACCCTGTGGCTGCAGGCCGGGCCGGCTGGCCACCAGGCGGTTCTGGCAGGCGGTGCCACGGCGCTGGTGCTGCTGGTGGGCCTGGCCTGGGTGATCCTGCGCGGCTCGGCCAAGCTGCCGCTGTCGCTGTTCTTCAGCATCAACGCGGCTTTGCTCTGTGCGCTGTCGGTGGTGTTCGCCGGGCATGGCGTCAAGGCGCTGCAGGAGGCCGGCGTCCTGGGTACGCGGCCGGTGGCGTTCTTCGAGTTCGACTGGCTGGGGATCCACGCCGATCTCTACTCACTGAGCGCGCAGGCGGTGGCGTTGCTGGCTATCGTGTTCCTCTATGGGCGCAGCCGCTTGGCCGAGAAGCGCCGGGCGGCGGCCAGCTGAGTCTGTGCAGTGGGAAGGGGTGGTGTGCCGCCACCCCGCCCCGCAATGAGGCTGGGGCTGGCATAATGTCCGCCCGGAGCACAGGATTAATCTCATGCGTGTATGGATCGATGCCGACGCCTGCCCCAAGGCGGCCAAGGACCTGATCGTCAAGTTCGCCCTCAAGCGCA
Organism: Pseudomonas sp. PONIH3; assembly: GCF_002934345.1. Classification (NCBI taxonomy): domain Bacteria; kingdom Pseudomonadati; phylum Pseudomonadota; class Gammaproteobacteria; order Pseudomonadales; family Pseudomonadaceae; genus Pseudomonas; species Pseudomonas sp. PONIH3. Next base: position 3,470,481 of record NZ_CP026386.1, on the reverse strand, counting down.
AGCTGGAGGTGGTGATGGTGGCCGGCCAGCCGCAGATCAAGCCGGCTTTCGCCTGCGTGCGGCTTATCGTGGTGCCCAGCGGCATGGACGCGGCCGACGACTACCTGGTGGACAACGCCGAGCCCGGCGAGCTGGTGATTTGCAGCGACGTGCCGCTGGCCGACCGCCTGATCAAGAAAGGCGTGGCCGCGCTGGACCCGCGTGGCCGCGAGTTCGACGAGCGCAACATGGGCGAGCGCCTGGCGGTGCGCAACCTGTTCACCGAACTGCGCGAGCAGGGGCAGGTGGGTGGCGGGCAGGCACCTTATGGCGAACGCGAGAAGCAGGCGTTCGCCAATGCCCTGGACCGAATTCTGGGACGGCTTTCCAAGCGTTGAGTACGTGGGGTTGCCGGTTCCCGCATGTGTAGGTGATCCTGTGGGAGCCGGCTTGCCGGCGATGGCCTGCGTAGCAGGCCTTCGAGGCCTTACTTGTCACCCTCGTGGGTCAGCTCCAGCACCCGATCCACCAACTTGTAGATTCCACCCGCCGCCTCGCTGATCGACTTGGCCAGCATGTACGCCGGGGTAGTCACCAGCTTGCGCTGGGTATCTTCGACGATGTCATGCACATCGCACTCTTCATGGGTGCCGCCCATCTTCACCACCGCCGCGCTGGTATCGGCGTCAGTGCCGATGGTGCAGACCACGCCCGGCCCATAGATCTTCGCCGCCAGGGCCGGCGAGATGCAGATCAGCCCGACCGGCTTGCAGGCGCCGGCAAAGGCCTCGGCCAGCGCCAGCACGTCCGGTTGCACGGTGCAGTTGGCGCCTTCGACGGCAAAGTTCGACAGGTTCTTCGCCGCGCCGAAGCCTCCCGGCACGATCAGGGCGTCGAAGTCCTCGACCTTGGCTTCGCGAATGTCCTTCACCTCGCCACGGGCGATGCGCGCCGACTCCACCAGCACATTGCGCGATTCGGGCATCTCTTCCCCGGTCAGGTGGTCGATCACATGCATCTGCGCGATGTTCGGCGCGAAGCACTGCACCTGGGCGCCGCGCTGGTCCAGGCGCAGCAGGGTGATCACGCTCTCGTGGATTTCGGCGCCGTCGTACACGCCGCAACCGGACAGAATCACCGCAACTTTTTTCGTCATGCTCAATACTCCAGTGTCGAGGCGCTAAATGTCCTCTAGTTTGGCAGATGTAGCCATGGGATTTGCCCCAGTGCGGGCCTAATCTTCGTGGACAACCTTGGAGGTGGCCGTTCATGGACCTGATTCTGCTGGCCGTGCCGTTCTTCTTCGTGCTGATCGCGGTGGAGCTGATCGCCGACCGCGTACGCGGGCGCCGCAACTACCAGCTTGCCGACTCGATCAACAGCCTGAGCACCGGTGCGCTGTCCACCAGCACCGGCCTTCTGACCAAAGGGGTGGGGCTGATCACCTATGCCGTGGCCTGGGAGCACCTGGCCTGGCTGCGGCTGCCGGAGGGTGCCTGGTGGGTGTGGGTGGTCGCTTTCGTGCTCTACGACCTCTGCTATTACTGGCTGCACCGCCTGGGCCACGAGCGCAACGTTTTGTGGGCCGCGCACTCGGTGCATCACCAGAGCGAGGAGTACAACCTCACCACCGCCTTGCGCCAGACCAGCAGCGGTTTTCTGTTTTCCTGGATCTTCTACCTGCCGCTGGCGTTGCTGGGCGTGCCGCCCCTGGTGTTCCTCACCGTGGCCTCGCTGAACCTGCTCTACCAGTTCTGGGTGCACACTCGCCATGTGCCCAAGCTGGGCTGGCTCGAGTGGATTTTCATTACGCCGTCCAACCATCGCGTCCACCATGCGCAGAATCCTCTGTACTTGGATCGCAACTACGGCGGCGTGTTCATAATCTGGGACCGGCTGTTCGGCACCTTCCAGGAAGAGGACGATCGTGAGCCGGTGATCTTCGGCGTGACCACGCCTTTGGCGAGCTGGAACCCGCTGTGGGCCAACGTGCAGTTCTACGCCCAGCTGTGGGACGACGCCCGGCGAACGGCCCGTTGGTGGGACAAGCTGCGTATCTGGTTCATGCCCACTGGCTGGCGGCCAGCGGACGTGACCGCCGCTTATCCACAGGCCAAGCAGGACCTCGCCGCGTTTCGCAAGTTCGCGATCCCGCTGGGCGGTGCACAGCAGTTGTACGTCACGGCGCAGTTCGCGGTCTACGTGGCGTTGGGCAGTTATCTGATGGAGATGGCGGACCAGGTGACGCCCGCAGCCCTGGCATTGGGCTGGACGGTAATGGCGTTCGGGCTGTTCGTGCTGGGCGTGGCGCTCGAGGATCGACCCTGGGCAGCGCGCCTGGAGCTGGCGCGCCTGCTGTCGAATGCGCCAGCGCTGTACCTGGCCGGCGCGCTGGGCTTAGTGCTGGTCACGCCCCTGTTCTGGCTGCTGCTCCTGGGTTACAGCCTGCTCAGCCTCGGCGGCCTGGCCCTCTGCCGCCGCGCGACGCTCGGCGCGGCTGTTGCGAAAGCGCCGGCGCAGCCAGAGCGCGAGGCCCAGCACCAGCAGGCCGCCGAGCACCCATAGCTCGTATTTCTTGATGCTGCCCAGCATGCCTTCGAGTATGGCGCCGAAGTGATAGGCGGCCAGGCCCAGGGCCAGGGCCCAGACTGCGGCGCCGATGCCGTTGAGCAGCAGGTAGCGGCGTGGCGGGTAGCCGGACAGGCCGATGGCCACCGGCATCACCGTGCGCAGGCCGTAGACGAAGCGGAAGCTCAGCACCCAGATGTCCGGATGGCGGCGGATATGCTCCAGCGCGCGGTCGCCCATGGCTTGCCAGCGAGGCTTGCGGGCGAGGATCTTGCGCCCGTGGCGTCGACCCATGAAATACCACAACTGGTCACCGGCATAACTGCCACAGAAGGCCACCAGGACCACCAGCTTGATATCCATGTATTCGCGAAACGCAAGAAACCCTGCGAGCACGAGGATGGTCTCGCCTTCGAAGAACGTGCCGAGAAAAAGGGCAAAGTAGCCGAAATCGTTCAGGAATTGTTGAAGCATTTTCTGGCGTGCTGGCGAAATGAACGCGCAGCCTACCCCTTCGGGCGCGTTCGGGAAAGTGTCCAAATGTGTCTCGACGTGAACAATTCCTACAAGGACAATGACTGCGGCCACAAGTCGCAGGGTTGCCCTCGGGTGTCACACAGGCGTCATAATGGCCGCTTATAACTGTCGCGCTCGCCCGCCTGCGCGGGCTCAGGAGTCTGCCGTGAGCTTTACCCCCGCCAATCGTCTGTTTCCTGCCACCCGTCTGCGTCGCAACCGTCGGGACGAATTCTCCCGTCGTCTGGTTCGCGAAAACACCCTGACTGTCGATGACCTGATTCTTCCGGTATTCGTACTGGACGGCGAGGGCCGCCGCGAAGAAGTGCCGTCCATGCCGGGCGTCGAGCGCCTGTCGATCGACCTGCTGCTGGAAGCCGCGCAGGCTTGGGTAGAGCTGGGCATTCCGGCGCTGGCGCTGTTCCCGGTGACCCCGACCGAAAAGAAATCCCTCGATGGCGCCGAAGCCTGGAACCCGGACGGCATCGCCCAGCGTGCCACCCGCGCCCTGCGTGCCCGCTTCCCGGAACTGGGGGTGATCACCGACGTGGCCCTTGACCCGTTCACCACCCACGGTCAGGACGGCATCCTCGATGAGGAAGGCTATGTGCAGAACGACATCACCGTCGACGCCCTGGTGCGTCAGGCGCTGTCCCATGCCGAGGCCGGCGCCCAGGTGGTCGCCCCGTCGGACATGATGGACGGCCGTCTCGGCGCGATCCGTGAAGCCCTCGAAGTGGCCGGCCACGTCAACGTGCGCATCATGGCCTACTCGGCCAAGTACGCCAGTGCCTACTACGGCCCATTCCGTGATGCGGTCGGCTCGGCGCTGAACCTGGGCAAGGCCAACAAGGCCTCCTACCAGATGGATCCGGCCAACAGCGACGAGGCCCTGCACGAAGTGGCCACCGACCTTGCCGAAGGCGCCGACATGGTCATGGTCAAGCCGGGCATGCCGTACCTGGACATCGTTCACCGGGTGAAGACCGAGTTCAAGGTGCCGACCTTCGTCTATCAGGTCAGCGGCGAGTACGCCATGCACATGGCCGCGATCCAGAACGGCTGGCTCAGCGAAGCCGTGATCCTCGAATCCCTCACCGCATTCAAACGGGCAGGCGCCGATGGCATCCTGACCTATTTCGCCGTGCGTGCCGCTCAAATGATGAGAGGGCAGTAACGCTCTCCAGGAACGTCAGATGAATAACGAAGTGCTCAACCCTGTCGCGATCAAGGATGCCCAGGCCGTGCCCGAAGAAATGGTGCAGACCCCGCCCGACCTGCCGGCGGTAGCGCAGCCGGAACCTGTCGCTGAAGCCGCCCCGGCCCCTGTGCCTGCGCCGGCCCCGGCGATCGCCGTGCCGAGCCTGGACGACAGCAGCCTGTACATTCATCGCGAGCTTTCGCAGCTGCAGTTCAATATCCGCGTGCTGGAGCAGGCGCTGGACGAGTCGTACCCGCTGCTCGAGCGCCTGAAGTTCCTGTTGATCTTCTCCAGCAACCTGGACGAGTTCTTCGAAATCCGTGTGGCGGGCCTGAAGAAGCAGATCAACTTCGCCCGCGAACAGGCCGGCGCCGATGGCCTGCAGCCGCACCAGGCGCTGGCGCGGATCAGCGAGCTGGTGCACCTTGAAGTGGATCGGCAGTACGCGATCCTCAACGACGTGCTGCTGCCGGAGCTGGAAAAACACGCCATTCGCTTCATCCGGCGCCGTTACTGGACACCCAAGCTCAAGACCTGGGTACGACGCTTCTTCCGCGACGAGATCGCGCCGATCATCACCCCGATCGGCCTCGACCCGACCCACCCGTTCCCGTTGCTGGTGAACAAGAGCCTGAACTTCATCGTCGAGCTCGAGGGTGTCGACGCCTTCGGCCGCGATTCGGGCTTGGCGATCATCCCGGCACCGCGCCTGCTGCCGCGGGTAATCCGGGTGCCGGAAGACGTCGGCGGGCCTGGCGACAACTATGTGTTCCTGTCGTCGATGATCCATGCCCATGCCGATGACCTGTTCCAGGGCATGAAGGTCAAGGGCTGCTACCAGTTCCGCCTGACCCGTAACGCCGACCTGGCGCTGGACTCGGAAGAGGTCGACGACCTCGCCCGTGCCCTGCGCGGCGAGTTGTTCTCGCGCCGCTACGGCGATGCCGTGCGCCTCGAGGTAGCCGATACCTGCCCCAAACACCTCTCCGACTATCTGCTCAAGCAGTTCAGCCTGAGCGAGAGCGAACTGTACCAGGTCAACGGCCCGGTCAACCTGACCCGTCTGTTCAGCATCACCGGGCTCGACAGCCACCCCGAGCTGCAGTACACGCCGTTCACCCCGGCGATCCCCAAGCTGCTGGTGAACGCCGACAACATCTTCAGTGTGATCGGCAAGCAGGACATCCTGCTGATGCACCCGTTCGAATCGTTCACCCCAGTGATCGACCTGCTGCGTCAGGCCGCCAAGGACCCGCACGTGCTTGCCGTGCGCCAGACGCTCTATCGCTCGGGTGCCAACTCGGAGATCGTCGACGCCCTGGTGGACGCGGCGCGTAACGGCAAGGAGGTCACGGCAGTGATCGAATTGCGCGCACGCTTCGACGAAGAGTCCAACCTGCAGATGGCCAGCCGCCTGCAGGCCGCCGGCGCGGTGGTGATCTACGGGGTGGTCGGTTTCAAGACCCACGCCAAGATGATGCTGATCCTGCGCCGCGAGCAGGGCGAGATCGTCCGTTACGCACACCTGGGCACCGGCAACTACCACGCCGGCAACGCCCGCCTGTACACCGACTACAGCCTGCTGACCTCCGACGACGCCCTCACCGAGGACGTCGGCAAACTGTTCAGCCAGTTGATCGGCATGGGCAAGACCCTGCGCATGAAGAAGCTGCTGCACGCGCCCTTCACCCTGAAAAAGGGCATGCTCGACATGATCGCCCGGGAGACCCAGTTCGCCCTGGAGGGCAAGCCTGCGCACATCATCGCCAAGTTCAACTCGCTGACCGACGCCAAGATCATCAAGGCGCTGTACAAGGCCAGCCAGTCGGGCGTGCGCATCGACCTGGTGGTGCGTGGCATGTGCTGCCTGCGTCCGGGTATACCGGGGGTGTCGCACAACATCCATGTGCGCTCGATCATCGGCCGCTTCCTCGAGCATACCCGGGTGTTCTACTTCCTCAATGGCGGCGAGGAGCAGATCTACCTGTCCAGTGCCGACTGGATGGAGCGCAACCTCGACAAGCGTGTCGAGACCTGCTTCCCGGTGGAAGGCAAGAAGCTGTTGCTGCGGGTCAAGAAGGAGCTGGAAGGGTACCTGACCGACAACACCCAGGCCTGGACCCTGCAACCGGACGGGCGCTACGTGCGCAGCACCCCGACCGGCAACCAGAATCCGCGCAGTGCCCAGGCGACCCTGCTGGAGCGCCTGAGCAACCCGGTCCTCAACGTACGCTGAGAACGAAGCCGACCCGGGCCAGCCACTCCGCCTCGTTGGCGAAGTCGGCCTGGGTCAGCTGGTTTTCTTCCAGCCAGTTTCCAGGGAAGATCACTTCCAGGCTGTTGTCGCCGGCCTGCAGCACCACTTTCGGCATCTGCTGGGTGCCGCGGATGTGATGGAAGAGGATGGCGAAGCGCAGCAGCACGCACAGGCGGATCAGCTTGATGCCTTCGTCGCCGAACTCGGCGAACTTGTCCTTGGGAATGTTGCGGCGATGGCCGCGCACCAGCAGGGCCATCATCTGCTGGTCCTCGCGGGAGAAGCCGGACAGGTCGGAGTGCTCGATCAGGTAGGCACCGTGCTTGTGGTAGTGGTAATGGGCGATGTCCAGGCCCACTTCGTGCACTTTCGCCGCCCAGCCAAGAAGATCGCGCCAGTTGCCGTCCTCGAGGTCCCATGCCTTGGCCACTTGGTCGAAGGCGTGCAGCGCCTTGCGCTCGACCCGTGCGGCCTGGCCCTGGTCGACGTGGTAACGCTCCATCAGCGAGTTCAGGGTGCGCTCGCGCACATCTTCGTGATGGTGGCGGCCCAGCAGGTCGAACAACACGCCTTCGCGCAGGGCACCGTCGCAGTGTTCCATACGCTGCAGCTCCAGCGCATCGAAGATCGCCTCGAGGATGGCCAGGCCTGCGGGGAAAATGGTTCGGCGATCGGGCTTGACCCCTTCGAAGTCGATCTTGTCGGTCTCGCCCAGCTTGAACAGCTTGCGCTTGACCCAGGCCAAGCCCTCGGCGTTGACCTCGCCATTACCCAGTCCGCCGGACTTGATGGCGGCGCCGATGGCGCGGATGGTCCCGGACGAGCCGATGGCCTCATCCCAGGTCAGGCGGTGCAGGGCGTTCTCGATGCTCATCAGCTCCAGGCGCGCGGCGGTGTAGGCCTGTGCGTAGCGCGCCGGGGTAATCTTGCCGTCGCGGAAATAACGCTGGGTGAAGCTGACGCAGCCCATTTGCAGGCTTTCGCGCAGCAGCGGCTCGAAACGCTGGCCGATGATGAACTCGGTGCTGCCGCCGCCGATGTCGGCAACCAGGCGCTTGCCCGGGGTGTCGGCCAGGGTGTGGGACACGCCCAGGTAGATCAGGCGCGCCTCTTCACGGCCGGAAATGACCTCGACCGGGTGGCCGAGGATGGCCTCGGCGCGCTGGATGAATTCGTTGCGGTTGCGTGCTTCGCGCAAGGCGTTGGTGCCGACGATGCGCACCGCGCCCTGGGGCATGCCGTTGATCAGCTGGGCGAAGCGCTTGAGGCATTCCAGGCCGCGTTGCATGGCTTCTTCGCTGAGCTTGCGCTCATCGTCGATGCCGGCGGCGAGCTGAACCTTTTCTCCAAGCCTTTCGAGGATGCGGATTTCCGTATGATGGGCCTTGGCCACGACCATGTGGAAGCTGTTGGAGCCCAGGTCGATGGCGGCGATCAGAGACAGGTTCTTCGCGGTGGTATGCGGCATGGTCTGGAGGTTCTCGGTCGTTAACCCGGCAATCGTGCCACGATCGTGGTCCTACGCCAACGAGCGGCACTGCAAGGCTTGATGCATGGCAATGTCATAGCAATGTTATGACCGTGATATGACAGTTTCGATTCGTGGCGTCTTGCACAACTATAGTTACACTCAATCGTCTGTGGCTTCCTGTCGCGCCTGGGTGCGGCTATGATGGGCAACGTTTTTTGTGCTTACGACCTGGAGATATCCATGAGCAGCGATCTTATCAAACATGTCACCGACGCTACCTTCGAAGCCGAAGTCCTGCAGGCTCAAGGTGCGGTACTGGTCGACTACTGGGCTGAATGGTGCGGTCCATGCAAGATGATCGCTCCGGTTCTGGACGACATCGCCACTGAATACGAAGGCAAGGTGACCATCGCCAAGCTGAACATCGACGAAAACCAGGAAACCCCGGCCAAGCACGGCGTGCGTGGCATCCCGACGCTGATGCTGTTCAAGAACGGCAACGTCGAGGCCACCAAGGTCGGCGCGTTGTCCAAGTCGCAGCTCAAAGCGTTCCTCGACGCCAGCCTGTGATGTGAAGAAGCCCCGCAAATGCGGGGCTTTTCTTTATCTGTTGTAGGTGGTTTTCCTGAGGGCTGGCGAGCCCCGGCCTTGCGGCCATCCAGTCGGATGGCCCCGTAAAACACTGGCCAAAACCACTAGACGTCGAAAAAAGCAAGTGTTACATTCGGCCTCGCACTGCTTCTCCAGTGCCCTCTGCACGCCGTCGCCGAAGCATCCCTAATTCGAATCAGTACGCGATCCTGTCGCCATCTAGCGGCGCGGCCTCATTAAGCCAACTGCTTAATTTTTCCCTTCCTTACATGATTACGTCACTCCCCTTATGAACCTGACAGAACTCAAGCAAAAGCCGATTACCGATCTTTTGGAAATGGCCGAACAGATGGGCATCGAAAACATGGCCCGTTCGCGCAAACAGGACGTGATTTTCGCCCTGCTGAAAAAGCATGCGAAAAGCGGCGAAGAGATCTCGGGTGACGGCGTGCTGGAGATTCTCCAGGATGGTTTCGGTTTCCTGCGTTCGGCGGATGCCTCTTACCTGGCCGGCCCTGACGACATCTACGTTTCGCCCAGCCAGATCCGTCGCTTCAACCTGCGCACCGGCGACACCATCGTCGGCAAGATCCGCCCACCGAAGGAAGGCGAGCGTTACTTCGCGCTGCTGAAGGTCGATACCATCAACTTCGACCGTCCGGAAAACGCGAAGAACAAGATCCTGTTCGAAAACCTGACGCCGCTGTTCCCGAACAAGCGCCTGAAGATGGAAGCCGGTAACGGCTCCACCGAAGACCTCACCGGTCGCGTCATCGACCTGTGTGCCCCGATCGGCAAAGGCCAGCGTGGCCTGATCGTCGCACCGCCGAAAGCCGGTAAGACCATCATGCTGCAGAACATCGCGGCCAACATTACCCGCAACAACCCCGAGTGCCACCTGATCGTCCTGCTGATCGACGAGCGCCCGGAAGAAGTGACCGAGATGCAGCGCACCGTGCGCGGCGAAGTGGTCGCCTCGACCTTCGACGAGCCGCCGACCCGCCACGTGCAGGTCGCCGAGATGGTCATCGAGAAGGCCAAGCGCCTGGTCGAGCACAAGAAAGACGTGGTCATCCTGCTCGACTCCATCACCCGTCTGGCGCGTGCCTACAACACCGTGATCCCGAGCTCTGGCAAGGTGCTGACCGGTGGTGTCGATGCCCACGCCCTGGAGAAGCCGAAGCGCTTCTTCGGTGCCGCCCGTAACATCGAGGAAGGCGGTTCGCTGACCATCATCGCCACCGCGCTGGTCGAGACCGGCTCGAAGATGGACGAAGTGATCTACGAAGAGTTCAAGGGTACCGGCAACATGGAGCTGCCCCTGGACCGCCGCATCGCCGAGAAGCGTGTGTTCCCTGCCATCAACATCAACAAGTCCGGTACCCGCCGCGAAGAGCTGCTGACCGCCGACGACGAACTGCAGCGCATGTGGATCCTGCGCAAGCTGCTGCACCCGATGGACGAAATCGCCGCCATCGAGTTCCTGGTCGACAAGCTCAAGCAGACCAAGACCAACGATGAGTTCTTCCTGTCGATGAAGCGCAAGTAAGCTTCCCGGCCAGGTACTGAAAGGGGCTGCTTTGCAGCCCATCGCCGGCAACGCGGCGATGGGATCGCGAAGCGGCCCCTTTTCATTTTTTGCCCCCAAACAAGGCGTGAACGGCGCTACACTCTGCACCCCGACCGATACGCCCAACACGAGGCCTTTGCATGCAGTATCGCGATCTGCGCGACTTCATTCGTGGCCTGGAACAGCGCGGTGAACTCAAGCGCATCCAGGTTCCCATCTCCCCAGTTCTGGAAATGACCGAAGTCTGCGACCGCACGCTGCGCGCCAAGGGCCCGGCCTTGCTCTTCGAAAAGCCCACTGGGTTCGATATGCCGGTGCTGGGCAACCTGTTCGGCACCCCCGAGCGCGTGGCCATGGGCATGGGCGCCGAGTCGACCGAAGAGCTGCGCGAGATCGGCAAGCTGCTGGCGTTTCTCAAGGAGCCCGAGCCGCCGAAGGGCCTGAAGGACGCCTGGTCGAAGCTGCCGATCTTCAAGAAGGTCGTGTCCATGGCGCCGAAGGTGGTCAAGGACGCGGTATGCCAGGAAATCGTGGTCGAAGGCGATGACGTTGACCTCGGCCAGCTGCCGATCCAGCACTGCTGGCCGGGCGATGTTGCGCCGCTGATCACCTGGGGCCTGACCGTGACTCGCGGGCCGAACAAGGAACGCCAGAACCTGGGCATCTATCGCCAGCAGGTGATTGGCCGCAACAAGGTGATCATGCGCTGGCTGAGCCACCGCGGCGGGGCGCTGGACTACCGCGAATGGTGCGAGAAGCATCCTGGCCAGCCGTTCCCGGTAGCCGTGGCGTTGGGCGCGGACCCGGCGACCATCCTCGGTGCCGTGACCCCGGTCCCGGACACGCTTTCCGAATACGCCTTCGCTGGCCTGTTGCGTGGCAACCGCACCGAACTGGTCAAGTGCCGTGGCAACGACCTGCAGGTACCGGCTACCGCCGAGATCATCCTCGAAGGCGTGATCCACCCCGGCGAGATGGCCCCGGAAGGCCCGTACGGCGACCACACCGGCTACTACAACGAAGTGGACAGCTTCCCGGTGTTCACCGTCGAGCGCATCACCCACCGGCAAAAGCCGATCTACCACAGCACCTACACCGGCCGGCCGCCGGATGAGCCGGCGATTCTCGGCGTGGCGCTGAACGAAGTGTTCGTGCCGATCCTGCAGAAGCAGTTCCCCGAGATCACCGACTTCTACCTGCCGCCGGAAGGCTGCTCGTACCGCATGGCGGTGGTGACCATGAAGAAGCAGTACCCGGGCCATGCCAAGCGCGTCATGCTGGGTGTGTGGTCGTTCCTGCGACAGTTCATGTACACCAAGTTCGTTATCGTCACCGACGACGATATCAACGCCCGCGACTGGAACGATGTGATCTGGGCCATCACCACGCGCATGGACCCCAAGCGTGATACGGTGATGATCGACAACACCCCCATCGACTACCTCGACTTCGCGTCGCCGGTATCGGGGCTGGGGTCGAAGATGGGCCTGGACGCCACGCACAAATGGCCGGGCGAGACTACACGCGAATGGGGCCGGGTCATCGTCAAGGACGAGGCCGTCACCCGCCGTATCGATGAGTTGTGGGACCAGTTGGGAATAGATTGATGCAGGTAACCTTGCAGCCTTCCGGGGCGGTACTGGCGGTCGAACCGGGTGAAAGGATTCTGGATGCGGCACGGCGCCTGGGCTATGACTGCCCGAGCAGCTGCCGCAACGGCAACTGCCATGTATGTGCCGCGCTGCTGGTGGAAGGCAGTGTTCGCCAGGAAGGCCAGGTGCGCGATCACGGTGAGCTGTTCACCTGCATCGCCGAGCCGCTGGAGGACTGTGTGTTGCTGTGGGATGGTGTGCTGGCCCTGGGCGAGCTGCCGCTGCGCAAGCTGGCCTGTACCGTGACCGAGTGCGTCGAGATCGGTGGCGATGTCTGGCGCGTGCGCCTGCGCGCGCCGGCCGGCAAGCCGCCCCGCTACCACGCCGGGCAATATCTGATGATCGAGCGCGAGGGTATGGACAAGGCGGCTTTTTCGCTCGCTTCGGCGCCCCACGGTGGGCGTGAGCTGGAGTTGCATGTGCTGGCCCGCGAAAGCAGTGCCGTGCAGTTGATCAAGCAGTTGCAGCGCAATGGCCTGGCCCGCATCGAACTGCCATTTGGTGATGCTCACCTGGCGGAGTTGCCGGATGGCCCGCTGGTACTGATCGCCGCCGGGACCGGCATGGGGCAGATGCACAGCCTGATCGAGCACTGCCGGGCGCAGGGCTTCAAGCACCCGGTGCACTTGTACTGGGGTGTACGCCGGCCTGAAGACTTCTACCAGATCGAGCACTGGGCCGAGTGGGAGCGTCTGCCGAACCTGTTCCTGCACAAAGTGGTCAGCGATCTGTGCGGTTGGGAGGGGCGCTGTGGCCTGCTCCACGAAGCGGTATGCGAGGACATCGGCGACCTGAACCAGGTGCATGTCTATGCCAGTGGCTCGCCGAACATGGTCTACGCCACCCTCGATGCATTGGTCGAGGCCGGCATGGATGCCCACCGCATGCGGGCTGACGTGTTTGCCTACGCGCCACGCGGCTGAGTCACCCGGCACGCTGCAAGGGAGTGTCGGGTTTAATAACCAAGTTTTTTCTGTTGGTTATATGGTGGGGATTGTTACCGGTGCGGGTAATAAGTTTCGCTATACTCGGACTATTAGTTTCCGTTCAGCGGATGCTTTAATGAAATCCTGTTTTCGGGGTTGAGTGCAAAGAGCGATTTGCCTTACGTTAGGCGCCAGGTAAATCGCCGGGCAAGCCCGTTCCCATGCGATCCTGGCGGGCCTTTGTGGAAGCGGGCTTGCTCCGCGATAGCATCCGAACAGGCACGGCAATACCTGCACTTTGGTAGTTCTCAGGAATTAATGGCGGCAGCTCATGTCGACGCTTGAAAGTTCATCCTGGCAAATAGCCTATCCGCCGTCACTCGACTTCGGGCAGCAGTTGACCCGTGAACAACTGCAGCGTTCGATGCAGGAAACCATGTCCCAGCACGAAGGCGGCCCGGTCTGGCTGTTTGCCTATGGTTCGCTGATCTGGCGCCCCGAATGCAACTCGGTCGAGCGGCAGCGGGCGCGGGTGCATGGTTATCACCGCGGCCTCTACCTGTGGTCCCACGAACACCGTGGTACACCGGAGTGCCCAGGCCTGGTGTTCGGCCTGGACCGTGGCGGCTCCTGCAGCGGCTTTGCCTTCCGTCTGGACGAAACCAACCTGCACGACTCGCTCATGGCCCTGTGGCAGCGTGAGATGCCGTTCCCGGCCTATCGTCCGCATTGGCTGAGCTGCCGCCTGGGCGATGGCAGCAAGGTGCAGGCGCTGGGTTTTGTGCTGGAGCGGCACCTGCCGTGCTACGCGGGCAACCTGCCGGACACCCTGCTCAGCCAGATCCTCGCCAGCGCCAAGGGGCGCTACGGCACCACGCGCGATTACGTGGAGCAGACCCTCAACGCCCTACGCAGCCACCAGATGCCCGATCGCAACCTGGAAGCGCGCTTCAGGCGTTGCCACAACCTGCGCGAGGTGTGAGCCCCGCGCATCGGCTTCACTCCTGGCCGGCGGCGGTGCCGAGGAACTTGCGCAGGAACTGGCGTGTGCGCTCTTCCTTCGGGTTGGCGAACAGTGCCTTGGCCTCGCCCTGCTCGACGATCACGCCCTTGTCGAAGAAGATCACCCGGTTGGCGACATCGCGGGCGAAGCTCATCTCGTGGGTGACGATGATCATGGTGCGCTTTTCCTCGGCCAGGCTACGGATGGTCTCCAGCACTTCACCGACCAGTTCGGGGTCGAGCGCCGAAGTGGGTTCGTCGAACAGGATCACTTCCGGCTCCATGGCCAGGGCCCGGGCGATGGCCACCCGTTGCTGCTGGCCGCCGGACAGGCGCCTGGGGTAGGCGTCTTCCTTGCCCGCCAGGCCGACCTTGGCCAACAGGCGCCTGGCCAGCTCGATGGCCTTGTCGCGGGGCGTCTTCTTGACGATCACCGGCCCTTCGATGACGTTTTCCAGGGCGGTGCGGTGCGGGAACAGGTTGAAGTTCTGGAACACGAACCCGGCCTGTTGGCGCAGGCGGCGGATAGCACCCTGTTGGCCGCCGAGCGGACGGTTGGCATCGATGCTGATATCGCCGATCTGGATGCGCCCGGCATCGGGGGTTTCCAGCAGGTTCAGGCAGCGCAGGAAAGTGGTCTTGCCCGAGCCGCTGGGGCCGATGATGGCCACCACTTCGCCGGGCTGCACGCTCAGGTCGATGCCGTTGAGCACGGTCTGGCCCTTGAACTGCTTGGTCAGGCCTTCTACTACGATCATCTCAGTGCTCCTGGTCGTGCTGGTTGACCCGCGCTTCCATGCGGTTCTGGAAGTGCGCCAGGATGCTGCAGAGGATCCAGTAGACCACCGCGACAGCCAGGTACATGGTGAAGACCTCGAAGGTCCGTGCGGTGATCAGCTGTGCCTGGCGGAATAGCTCGGGCACCTGGATGGTCGCCGCCAGGGCGGTGTCCTTGACCAGCGAGATGAAGCTGTTGCCCAGCGGAGGCAGGGCAGTGCGCAGGGCTTGCGGCAGGATCGCCCGGCGCATGGCCTGGGTGCGGGTCATGCCGATGCTGGCTGCGGCTTCCCACTGGCCACGGTCGATCGAGGAGATTGCCGCGCGGAGGATTTCGCAGACATAGGCCGCCATGTTCAGTGACAGGCCGATCAGCGAGGCGGGGATCGGATCGAGCTCGATGCCGATCTGCGGCAGGCCGAAGTAGATCACGAACAGCTGCACCAGCAGCGGCGTGCCGCGGAAGAACGACACATAGATGCGCGCCAGCCAGTCCAGCGGCAGGATCTTCGACAGCCGCATCAGCGCCAGGGCAAAGCCCAGCACCAGGCCGAAGAACATGCCACCGACGCTGAGCAGCACGGTATAACCCGCACCCTTCAACAGGAAGGGCGCGGAATCGACAACGAGTTGCAGGCTTTCAGCGATCATTTGGTGACATCGGCACCGAAGTATTTTTCGGACAGCTTGGCCAGCGAGCCGTCGGCCTTGAGCTTGTCGATGGCCTTGTTCAGCGCATCGAGCAGTTCAGGTTCGCCTTTGCGCAAGGCCACGCCCGATTCCAGCTTGGAGAATTTCTCGCCAGCGAGTGCGGTCGGTTTCTTGTCCTTGGCGGTTTTCTGGACGTACTCGAGTGCAGCCAGGCGATCGATCAGGATGGCGTCGATACGACCGTTGCGCAGGTCGGCGAACTTGGTCGGGTCATCTTCGTAGGTGCGCACATCGGCTGTCGGCACATCCTGTTTGACCCATTGCTCATAGTTGGTGCCCAGGCCGACACCGACCTTCTTGCCACCGAGATCGGCGGCAGTCTTGATGTTTTTCTCGTTGTCACTGCCCTTGAGTACCAGGGCCTGAATGCCGGAAACGGTGTACGGCTCGGAAAAATCGTACTTCTTCTTGCGATCCTCGGAGATGGTCACCTGGTTGATCACCACGTCGAGGCGCTTGGATTCCAGTGCAGCGAGGATGCCGTCCCACTTGGTCGGCTGGACCTTGGCCTTGACCCCCAGCTCCTTGGCCAACAACTCGGACAGCTCGACCTCGAAGCCGGTCAGCTTGCCGTTTTCGTCCTGGAAGCTGAACGGTGGATAGGTGCCTTCCAGGCCGACGTTGATCACGCCTTTTTCCTGGATGGTCTTCAACTGCTCGCCGGCAAAGGCCTGGCCGAGCAAGCCGGCGCCGAGCAGGAGCGCCAGGCTGGCGTTGAGAAGGGGTTTGGCGAATTTGGTCATGGCATGCCCCGCGCTTGTTGTGGAAGTAGTGAGGTGGCGACTATAGAGGTGGGCTTCATAGGCCGGGAAATAATAAAAAATCAGGTTATTATTCCAAATCTGCAAATTGCAGCGGCTTATACCCGACTTAGCTCAGGATGGAATAAAGCGTTGTTTTTTCCAAGAGGCAGATTTGACGTATCGTGTTTTGCACCTCCTTGTAGGAGCGTATGCATACCGAGAAAGCCGCCTGGCAGGAGAAACACCGTGAGCGAACAACCATCAACCGGGCACTGGCAGTTGCAGGGTATCGTCAGTGGCCTGCGCAACGCCCGCGAGCAGTGGCGCAGCAGCAATGGCCGCAGCAGCGGCGAGCAGGGCGGGCGCGAACTGCCGTCGCGCGAGGCGCTGCGGCAAATCCTCGAGCAGCTTTGCGGCGCGCTGTTCCCGATGCGCCTAGGGCCGGTGGACCTGCGCGAGGAGAGCGAGGACTTTTATGTGGGCCATACGCTCGACGCTGCGCTGACCGCGCTGTTGGCCCAGGCACGCCTGGAGCTGCGCTATGCGGCGCGTCATGGCAAGACTGATGTGATCGATGTCGATACCCACGCCCTGCGTCTGATCCAGGACTTCGCCGCAGCCCTGCCGGCGCTGCGCGTGCTGCTGGACACCGACGTACTCGCCGCCTACCACGGCGACCCGGCGGCGCGCAGCGTAGACGAGGTGCTGCTGTGCTACCCGGGCATCCTGGCGATCATCCACCACCGGCTGGCCCATCACCTGTACCGGGCCGGCCTGCCGCTGCTGGCGCGGATCAGTTCGGAGCTGGCGCACTCGGCCACCGGCATCGATATCCATCCCGGTGCGCAGATCGGCCCTGGCTTCTTCATCGACCACGGCACAGGCGTGGTAATCGGTGAGACCGCGATCATCGGCGAGCGGGTGCGTATCTACCAGGCGGTGACCCTGGGCGCCAAGCGCTTCCCCAGCGACGAGTCCGGCACCTTGCACAAGGGCCTGGCGCGGCACCCGATCGTCGAGGACGACGTGGTGATCTACGCCGGCGCGACCATCCTCGGGCGTATCACCATCGGCAAGGGTTCGACCATTGGCGGCAACGTCTGGCTGACCCGCAGCGTGCCGGCTGACAGCAACATTACCCAGGCGAACCTGCAGCTCGATTGCGAGGGCAAGAAAGCCCTCTAGCTCTAGGCTTATGAGGCGTGGCGGCGGGACTTCCCGCCACCACCTCGATCACGCCCTGGAGCGGCATCGGGTCGCATTGAAATCCAATCCATGTTTAACTTGAACGCTTGTTCAACGAAAAACGCTGGTCCATTGCCGGTGTTCAAAAGGAGGAATCGCCTTTGCTGAACCCGTTCAATCCGAACCTCACGTCCCGTGACGAGGTGCCCGTTCAATGAGTGCACCGACCCCCGACCTTGCCAACGGCAAGATCCGCATGAACCCCCCCGTGTTCTATTTCGCGGCAAGCTTCATCCTCATTTTCGGCTTGATCGTCATCGCTCAGCCCCAGGCTGCCGGCGAGTGGTTGCTGGCAGCGCAGAACTGGGCGGCCAACACGGTCGGCTGGTACTACATGCTGGCCATGACCCTGTACCTGGTCTTCGTGGTGGTCACCGCCTTGTCGGGCTACGGCAAGATCAAGCTCGGCGCCGACCATGACGAGCCCGAGTTCAGCTACCTGTCCTGGGCCGGCATGCTGTTCGCCGCCGGCATCAGCATCACGCTGTTCTTCTTCTGCGTCTCTGAACCTCTGACCCACATGCTCCAGCCGCCCCAAGGCGAGGCGGGCACGGCCGAGGCCGGGCGCCAGGCGATGCAGATCCTGTTCCTGCACTGGGGCCTGCACGGCTGGGGTGTGTTCGCCTTCGTCGGCATGGCGCTCGCCTACTTCGCCTACCGCCACAACCTGCCACTGGCCCTGCGCTCGGCGCTGTACCCGCTGATCGGCAAGCGCATCAACGGGCCGATCGGCTACGCGGTGGATGGCTTTGGCATTATCGCCACGGTATTCGGCCTGGGCGCCGACATGGGCTTTGGCGTGCTGCACCTGAACGCAGGCCTGGACTACCTGTTCGGCATCAGCCACAGCCAATGGGTGCAGGTGATCCTCATCACCCTGATGATGGGCGCGGCCGTGGCCGTGGCGGTCGCCGGGGTGGAGAAGGGCGTGCGGGTGATGAGCGACATCAACCTGTTCCTGGCCTGCGCGCTGCTGCTGTTCGTGTTGTTCGCCGGGCCCACCCAGCACCTGTTCAACACCCTGATCCAGAACCTCGGTGACTACCTTGGCGCCCTGCCACGCAAGAGCTTCGATGTGTACGCCTACGGCGAGCAGCGCGACTGGCTGGGCGGCTGGACGGTGTTCTACTGGGCCTGGTGGATTGCCTGGGCGCCGTTCGTGGGGTTGTTCATCGCCCGTATCTCGCGGGGCCGGACCATCCGCGAGTTCGTCTTCGGCGTGCTGCTGATCCCGCTGGGCTTCACCCTGGCGTGGATGTCGATCTTCGGTAACAGCGCCCTTGACCAGGTGATCAACCACGGCATGACCGCGCTCGGCCAGTCAGCCCTCGACAACCCGTCGATGAGCTTGTACCTGCTGCTGGAAACCTACCCGTGGAGCAAGGCGGTGATAGCCGTGACGGTGTTCATCAGCTTTGTGTTCTTCGTCACTTCGGCCGACTCCGGCACCGTGGTGCTGTCGACGCTGTCGGCCAAGGGCGGTGGCGCCGACGAGGACGGCCCGAACTGGCTGCGGATCTTCTGGGGGGCGATGACCGCGCTGATTACCAGCAGCCTGCTGTTCGCCGGCAGCATCGATTCGCTGAAGTCGGCGGTGGTGCTGACCTCGCTGCCGTTCTCGCTGATCCTGCTGTGCATGATGTGGGGGCTGCACAAGGCCTTCTACCTGGAAAGCCAGCGGCAGATCGCGCAGATGCATTCGCTGGCGCCGTTCGCCCAGTCCCGGCGTGGGCGTGGCGGTTGGCGCCAACGCCTGAGCCAGGCGGTGCACTTCCCGTCTCGGGACGAGGTGTATCGCTTCATGGACGACGTGGTGCGCCCGGCGATCGCCGAAGTGCGCGAGGTGTTCGAGCAGAAGGGCCTGGTGCTGATCACCCAGGACGACCCGAGCCACGACAACGTCAGCCTGAAGATCGGCCATGGCGAGGAGCAGCCGTTCATCTACCAGGTGCAGATGCGCGGGTACTTTACGCCGTCGTTCGCCCTGGGCGGGCTGGGCACCCAGGACTTGAAGAACCGCCGCTACTACCGTGCGGAGGTGCATCTGTCCGAAGGCAGCCAGAACTACGACCTGGTGGGCTACAGCAAGGAGCAGATCATCAACGACATCCTCGACCAGTACGAGCGGCACATGCAGTACCTGCACCTGGTCAGGTAGATCGCTGGCGACGCTATGCGGCCCTTTCGCAGGCTCCCACAGGGTTGTTGCAAAACCTGTGGGAGCTGGCTTGCCAGCGAAAGGAAGCCAAAGGCCTCCCCCGATCTTTCAGAACGGCGCATCCCCCAGGATGGTCGCCCGATGCATCACCCGCCGGCTGGGCCGGTAATCATCCACCGCAAAGTGCTGCGTCACGCGGTTGTCCCAGAACGCCACGTCATTTTCCTGCCAACGCCAGCGAATGCTGAACTCCGGCCGCGTCGCATGGGCGAACAGCAGCTTGAGCAGCGCCTCGCTCTCCTGCTCATTCAATTCGTTGATCCGCGTGGTGAAACCTTCATTGACGAACAGCGCCTTGCGTCCGCTGACCGGGTGCGTGCGCACCACCGGGTGCGACAGCGGCGGATTGTTGCGCCGGGTCGTCTCCCAGCGGGCCAGGTCCTCGGGCGTAGTGCCGAAACGTTCCAGCGGGAACGACTTGGTGAAATCATGGGTGGCGGTCAGGCCGTCCAGCATTGTGCGCAGCGGCGCCGACAGCGCCTCGAACGCAGCGATGCCGCTGGCCCACAGAGTGTCACCACCAAAGGCCGGCAACTGCTTGGCGCTGAGCACCGCGCCCAGCGCCGGGGTCGGCAGGAAGGTCACGTCGGTGTGCCACACGGCGTTGTCGCGCACGTCGGTGACTGCGGTGTCGAGGATCAACACCTGCGGTGTCTCCGGCACATTGGGATAGATCGGGTGGATATGCAGGTCGCCGAAGCGGGCGGCGAAGCGCGCCTGCTGCTCGGGAGTGATTGGTTGATCGCGGAAGAACAGCACCTGGTGCTCGAGCAGCGCCTGCTCGATGGCGTCACGCTGTTGGGCATTGATGTCGCGGCTGATGTCCACGCCGCTGATCTGCGCGCCCAGTGCCGGGCTCAAGGGGGTAACGGTCAGGCTCATGTCTTTTCTCGTTCCAGGTGCCGGTTTGCCGGCGTGGTCATTTGGGGATCAATGGCTCTGGCCGTGCCAGGGCACCAGCTTGCGCTGCAGGGCGCGCAGGCCCATCTCAAGGGCGAAGGCGATCAGGGCAATCAGCAGGATCCCCAGGACCACCACATCGGTGACCAGGAACTGCGCGGCGGACTGCACCATGAAGCCCAGGCCACTGGTGGCGGCGATCAGTTCGGCGGCGACCAGCGTCGACCAGCCCACGCCGAGGCCGATGCGGATGCCGGTGAGGATGTCGGGCAGTGCGCTAGGCAGGATCACGTGGCGGATCAGTTGGATTTTGCTGGCGCCCAGCGACTGCGCGGCGCGCAACTTGGCCGGGTCGACGGTGCGCACGCCGGTGGCGGTGGCGATGGCAATCGGGGCGAAGATCGCCAGGTAGATCAAAAGCACTTTCGACAGCTCGCCTATGCCGCACCAGATGACGATCAGCGGCAGGTAAGCCAGCGGCGGAATCGGCCGGTAGAACTCGATCAGCGGGTCGAGAACGCCGCGGGCCACGCGGTTGTAGCCGATGGCGATGCCCACCGGGATGGCGGTCAGGGTGGCGGCAAGCAGCGCCAGGCCGATGCGCCCCAGGCTCGCGCCCAGGTGCTGCCACAGGCTGGCGTCCATGTAGCCCTGGGTGAGCAGCGTCCAGCCCTTGGCCAGGATATCGGCGGGCGAGGGCAGGAACAGCGGCTCGATCCAGCCGGCGGCGGTAACCAGCCACCACACCAACAGCAGCGAGGCCAGGGTGAGGGCGCTGATCCAGCGGGTCGGTAAGGGCTTGCGGGTTTTCACGACAGGTGGCGTCCGGGGGGGCCGCTTGGCGGTGGCTGGCAATTCGATACTGCTCATGCGGACTCCTGACGTTGCGAGAACACCCGCGCCAGCACGTGCTCGCGGGTCTCGATGAAGCGTGGATCGGACTTGATCGCCCGCGCCGACTCGCCAGCGGCGTAGCGCTGGCCGAAGTCCAGTTGCAGGCGCTCGACCACCCGTCCCGGATTGGGCGCCAGGAGCACCAGCTCGGTGGCGAGGAACACCGCTTCCTCAATGTCGTGGGTGATCAGGAACACTGGCTTGGCGGTGCGCTGCCAGACCTGCAGCAGCAGCTCCTGCATCTGTTCGCGGGTAAAGGCATCGAGGGCGCCGAACGGTTCGTCCATCAACAGCACTCGCGGGTCGGCCGCCAGCGCCCGGGCAAGGCCCACGCGCTGCTTCTGCCCACCGGACAATTGCCATACGCGCCGCTCGCCGAAGCCGGCCAGGTCTACCAGTGCCAGCATCTCTCGTGCCTTGGCTTCACGCTGTGCACGCGGTACGCCTGCCAGCTCCAGGCCGAAGGCGACGTTGCCGAGCACGTCCTGCCAGGGCAGCAGGGCGTCGTCCTGGAACACCACGCCGCGCTCGGCCCCCGGGCCTTGCACCGGTGCGCCATCGAGGGTGATGCGCCCGCCGCTGGGGGCGACGAAGCCGGCGATCAGGTTGAGCAGCGAGGTCTTGCCGCTGCCTGAAGGCCCGAGGGCCACCAGCAACTGGCGCGGACCCAGGCTCAGGTTGATATCGGCCAGCACCGGGGTGGGGGCGCCGGGGTACTGTGCGCTGATGCGCTCCAGCTCGAGCAAGGCCATGACGGGCTCCAGATCAGTTGGGCAGGTACTGGGCGCTGACGTAGGGCGCGTAGTCCGGCAGCACGGCATCGACCTTGCCCTGCTGCTTGAGGAAGGTGGCGGTGTCGGTCAGCGCCTGGGTGGTCGGTGCGCCGAGTGCGCTGGCCTGGTCGGCGGCCAGTGGATAGACGTTGCCCTGCAGCAGCACCGGGATATCGGCGGGCTTGGCGCCAGACAGCTTGACCAGCTTGGCGACGTTGTCTTTGTCGGCCAGCCAGGCTTGCGGGTCCTTGCGGTAGTCGGCATAGGCGTCGAGGGTGACCTTGGCGAACGACTTGACGATCTCCGGGTGCTTGGCAGCGAAGTCCTTGCGCACGATCCAGGCGTCGAAGGTCGGCGCGCCTTTCTCGGCAAGCTCGCCGGAGGTGATCAGTACCTTGCCGTTCTCCTTGGCCACGCCCAGGGCTGGGTCCCAGACGTAGGTGGCGTCGATGTCGCCGCGTTTCCAGGCGGCGATGATCGCTGGTGGCGCGAGGTTGAGGATCTGCACTTTCGACGGGTCGATGTTCCAGCTCTTCAGCGCGGCCAACAGGCTGTAGTGGCCGGTGGAAACGAACGGCACGGCGACTTTCTTGCCCACCAGGTCCTGCGGGGTCTTGATGCTGTCGCGGGCGACCAGGGCTTCGCCGGCGCCGATCTGGGTGGCGATCAGGAAGGTTTCCACAGGCAATTTGCGGGTGGCGGCGGCGGCCAGCGGGCTGGAGCCGAGGTAGCCGATCTGCACGTCGCCCGAGGCGACAGCGGTGATCACGTCGGCGCCGTTGTCGAACTTGCGCCAGTCGATGCTGGCCTTGCTGTCCTTTTCATAGGTGCCATCGACCTGGGCCACCTTTGCCGGGTCGACGGTGGTCTGGTAGGCAACGGTCAGGTCGGCGGCCTGGGCCAGCCAGCTGGCACTGGTGAGGGTCAGGGCGGCGAACAGGCGCAGCGGAGCATGCGGGATCATGGTTGAACCTCTCGTCAGGCATTCTGGGATAGATGGCGAGAAGACTAGATGATCTAAGAAATATGAAATAAATAACTTTTTAGAATTAGCTTAAAAGCCAATCGCTCTGACCCACGGCCCTGTGGGGCGGCGGTACTGGTGGCGGAATCTGCCAAGCCAGCTAGGCTTGATCGGTTTCGACGGGGCGGTCGTCACGCCTGCAAACGTTTGCACATAACCTAAAGGTATGATTGACGGCGTCGATACAACGATTTGCAGGAATGGTTCCGATGTTATTCCGTAAAAATCTTACAGATTCATAAAACGGTCATTTTGGATTTATAGGATTGTCATTATCCTGTAGCGCAGATCGACGGATTAGACCAAAGTCGCGAATCGATCGTTAGCGATTGACTTGGCGGTCACGCTTTAGGGCTAAATCGCCAATCCGGGTGAGTGGGGCAGCAGACTCCGCCGCTTGAGACGCACAAAAATTAGAACGTAGAGGAGCAAAACATGTACAAGTCCAGCCTGGCCCTGGCCGTGGCACTGGGGGTTCTCGCCCAACAAGCAGGCGCTGCAGGTTTCGTCGAGGACAGCAAGCTGTCCCTGAGCTCGCGCACCATGTACTTCAACAACGATAACCGTGAAGTCGGTGCGGACAACCGTGAATCGGGTCAGGGCTTCAAGCTCGACTACATTTCTGGTTTCACCGAAGGTACCGTAGGCTTCGGTGTGGACGCTCAGGCGCTGTGGGGTATTCACCTCGACGGTGGCAAAGGCAAGCACCCTGACAACAGCTCCTTCTTCCCGAGTGAGACCAACGGTTCGGCAGCGGCCCAATGGGCTCGTCTTGGCGCCAACGCCAAAGCCCGCTTCTCCAAAACTGAAGCTCACTTCGGTAGCGCCTTGGCGCCAATGTTGCCGATCCTGGTCTCCAACGACGGTCGCCTGCTGCCGCAAACCTTTGAAGGTGCAACCATCACCTCGAAGGAAATCGACAATCTGACTGTCAACGCCGGTCAACTGACCCACGCCATGGGTCGTGCTTCGAGCAACCGCACCGGCCTGTCGGTCAACGGTGCTACCGCTGACAGCAACAAGTTCCGCTACGGCGGCCTGGACTACAAGCTCACTCCAGACCTGACCCTGCAGTACTACTACTCGAACCTGGAAGACTTCTACAAACAGCACTTCCTGGGTGCGACTCACGTCTTCAAGATCTCGGACGACCAGTCATTCAAGACCGACCTGCGCTACTTTGACAGCAGCAGCGACGGCCGGAACGGCAGTGGTGGCGGCTACAACTTCAACAACAACAACGGTTATGCCAAGCATGTCGGTGAAGTTGACAACAAAACCTGGTCGGCGATGTTCACCTATACTCTGGGCGGCCATGCACTCATGCTCGGTCACCAGCAGGTCAGCGATGACGGTGCGTTCGTCTGGCTGAACCAGGGTAGCGTGCGCGATGGCAATGGCCGTCCGGAAGGCGCGGGCGGTGCTAGCTTCTACCTGTTCACCGACAGCATGATCAACCAGTTCGCTCGTGCAGGTGAAAACACTACCTTCGGCCAGTACTCGTACGATTTCGCTCGTCTTGGCGTGCCAGGCTTGAAGGCGTCCGTTGCATATCTGCGCGGTACCGACGTTCGCAACGCTTCGGGCAACGGTTCCTACAGCGAGTGGGAGCGGGACGCGCGTGTCGACTACGTGATCCAGGAAGGTACTCTGAAGGGACTGGGCTTCAGCCTGCGTCAAGGTGTTTACCGCGGGACCAACGGTCCTGCCGGCAACACTGAATACACCAAAGACCAGGACCAGACTCGCTTCATCGTCAACTACACTTACGCCTTCATGTAAGTCGTAGCTGCACAAAGAAAGCCTCGCCTTGTGCGAGGCTTTTTGTGTCTGCGATTCCGTATGCGATCTGGTTATAAATAAATCGATATTTATTCTTTTTATTTTTATTCGGAAGCAGGCACATTGAACCCACAAGGCCAGACACAGCACAGGAGCCGCTTCCATGAGCCTCAAACTCGGCGATATCGCCCCCGATTTCGAACAGGATTCCAGCGCCGGCAAGATCCGTTTCCACGAATGGCTGGGCGACAGCTGGGGCGTGCTGTTCTCCCACCCGGCCGACTTCACCCCGGTGTGCACCACCGAGCTGGGCCTGACCGCCAAGCTCAAGGATGATTTCGCCAAGCGCGGGGTCAAGGCCATCGCCCTGTCGGTGGACCCGGTGGACTCGCACCACAAGTGGATCGACGATATCAACGAGACCCAGAACACCGTGGTCAACTTCCCGATCATCGCCGATGCCGACCGCAAGGTCTCCGACCTGTACGACCTGATCCACCCCAATGCCAGCGACACCCTGACCGTGCGCTCGCTGTTCGTCATCGACCCGAACAAGAAGGTGCGCCTGACCATTACCTATCCGGCCAGTACCGGGCGCAACTTCAACGAGATCCTGCGGGTGATCGATTCGCTGCAGCTGACCGACAACTACAAGGTCGCCACGCCGGGCAACTGGCAGGACGGCGATGAGGTAGTGATCGTGCCTTCGCTCAAGGACGAAGATGAAATCAAACGTCGTTTCCCGAAAGGATATCGGGCGGTTAAACCCTATCTGCGGCTGACCCCGCAACCCAATCGTTGAGGCATTCCTCGTTGCATTGCTCTTAGCCAAGCAGGGATCTTCGGGCCGTTTCGACGGCCCTTTTTTATTGCGTGGCTACAACAAATCATAAATTCATAAATGGAATAAACAAATGAAAAAATATGATTTATAGGTATATGTGACGAGCTGTTAATGTCGTTACATCCAGCGGGGACAACCCCTCGCGGCCCTGCAATCGAATCGAAGGAAGCGCTTTCAATGCTGGTTGTCTCTGTCGGTGGTAGCCCCAGTCTTCGTTCACGCTCCGGCGTGCTGCTAGAACGCTCGCGCGACTGGCTGCAAGAGCGGGGCGTCGAAGTGGTGACCTTCCAGGTGCGTGAGTTTCCCGCCGAAGATCTGCTGCATGCCCGTTTCGACAGCCCGCAGGTGCGCCACTTCAACGAACTTGTAGCCCAGGCCGACGGCCTGGTGGTGGCCACCCCGGTGTACAAGGCGTCCTTCGCCGGGGCCTTGAAGACCTTGCTCGACCTGCTGCCCGAGCGGGCCCTGGAACACAAGGTGGTGTTGCCGATCGCAACCGGTGGCAGCATCGCCCACATGCTGGCCGTGGACTACGCGCTCAAGCCCGTGCTGTCGGCCCTCAAGGCGCAGGAGACCCTGCAAGGGATCTTCGCCGACGACAGCCAGATTGCCTACGGCGAGGGCGCCAGGCCCGCGCAACTGGCCGCTGCCCTGGAGCAGCGCCTGCAGGATTCGCTGGAAACGTTCCACAGCGCCATGGCGCGCCGGCCCCAACCTGTCGCCCCCGGCGTGCTCAACGAACGCCTGATCAGTGCCCGCTGGAGTATCTGAACCAGGCTTGACCGCTCTATCGCTGTCCCCACCTTACTCGCCCGTCAACGAGGCAAGCAGGTGCTACCCGAACCCAACTCGCACAGGAGAGCGCCATGCGCACAGTCTTCTTGCGTCGTGGTCTGGTCGCCCTGTTCGCGGCGGCTGTGTCCTTCGGCGCCATCAGCCAAGCCCAGGCCGAGAGCCTGCGTATCGGTTACCAGAAATACGGCACCCTGGTGCTGCTCAAGGCCAAGGGCTCGCTGGAAAAGCGCCTGAAGGAGCAGGGCATCGACGTGCAATGGACCGAGTTCCCCGGCGGTCCACAGCTGCTCGAAGGGCTCAACGTCGGCTCCATCGACTTCGGCGTGACCGGCGAAACGCCGCCGGTGTTTGCCCAGGCCGCGGGCGCCGATCTGCTCTACGTCGCCTATGAGCCGCCAGCTCCGCACAGCGAGGCGATCCTGGTGCCGAAGGGGTCGACGATCCAGTCGGTGAAGGAACTCAAGGGCAGGAAAGTCGCCCTCAACAAGGGTTCCAACGTGCATTACCTGCTGGTGCGTGCCCTGGAAGACGCCGGTCTCAAGTACACCGATATCCAGCCCGTCTACCTGCCCCCGGCCGATGCCCGCGCCGCCTTCGAGCGCGGCAGTGTCGATGCCTGGGTGATCTGGGATCCGTACCAGGCCGCCGCCGAGCAACAGCTGCAGGCACGCACCCTGCGTGACGGCAAGGATCTGGTCGACAATCACCAGTTCTACCTCGCCACCCGCAGCTATGCGACCCAGCACCCGGCGGTGATCAACACCCTGGTTGAAGAAGTGCGCGCCGTGGGCGAATGGTCCCAGGCCAATCCGCATCAGGTCACCGACCAGGTTGCGCCGCTGCTCGGCCTGCCTGCCGACATCACCCTGACTTCGGTCAAGCGCCAAGGCTACGGAGCCGCGCCGCTGACCCCGGAAGTGATCGCCGCACAGCAGAAGATTGCCGACACCTTCCAGGCCCTGAAGCTGATTCCCAAGCCCTTGAGCATCAAGGACGTGATCTGGACACCCCCGGCCAAGGTCGCCAGTGCGCCTTGAACGTTTCGCCTGCGCCGGGGCGTCGCCCCGGCATGAGCCACCCTTGAGGAGACAACTCCAATGAGCCTTAACATTTTCTGGTTCCTCCCTACCCATGGTGACGGCAAGTACCTGGGCACCAGCGAAGGCGCCCGCGCCGTCGACCACGGTTACCTGAGCCAGATCGCCCAGGCCGCCGACCGCCTGGGCTTCGGCGGCGTGCTGATCCCCACCGGACGTTCCTGCGAGGACTCCTGGCTGGTGGCGGCGTCGCTGATCCCGGTGACCGAGCGCCTGAAGTTCCTGGTGGCCCTGCGCCCGGGGATCATCTCGCCGACCGTCGCAGCCCGTCAGGCCGCGACCCTGGATCGTCTGTCCAACGGCCGTGCATTGTTCAACCTGGTGACCGGTGGCGATCCGGACGAACTGGCCGGTGATGGCCTGCACCTGAACCACCAGGAACGCTATGAGGCGTCGGTGGAATTCACCCGTATCTGGCGCAAGGTGCTCGAAGGCGAAACGGTCGACTACGACGGCAAGCACATCCAGGTCAAAGGCGCCAAGCTGCTCTACCCGCCGATCCAGCAGCCGCGCCCGCCGCTGTACTTCGGTGGCTCGTCTGACGCTGCCCAGGACCTGGCCGCCGAACAGGTCGAGCTGTACCTGACCTGGGGCGAGCCGCCGGCCGCGGTGGCCGAGAAGATTGCTGCGGTACGTGAGAAAGCGGCCGCCCAGGGCCGTGAGGTGCGCTTCGGCATTCGCTTGCACGTGATTGTGCGAGAAACCAACGAGGAGGCCTGGGCCGCCGCCGACAGGCTGATCTCGCACCTGGACGACGACACCATCGCCCGCGCCCAGGCGTCGCTGGCGCGCTTCGACTCGGTCGGTCAGCAGCGCATGGCCGCGCTGCACGGTGGCAAGCGCGACAACCTCGAAGTGGCGCCGAACCTGTGGGCCGGTGTCGGCCTGGTACGTGGTGGCGCCGGCACCGCGCTGGTGGGCGATGGCCCGACCGTCGCGGCGCGGGTCAAGGAATACGCCGATCTTGGCATCGATACCTTCATCTTCTCGGGCTATCCACACCTCGAAGAGTCGTACCGCGTCGCCGAGCTGCTGTTCCCGCATCTGGACGTGCAGCGCCCGGAGCAGCCGAAAACCGGTGGCTACGTAAGCCCGTTCGGTGAAATGGTCGCCAACGACATCCTGCCCAAATCCGTGTCGCAGAGCTGAGGGCCGGGGCCATGAGTCGTGCATCCACCACCACCTGGTCCAAGCGCCTGGCGCCCTGGGCCCTGCCGATCCTGCTGCTGGCGGTATGGCAGTTGTCGGTCAGCGCAGGCTGGCTGTCGACCCGCATCCTGCCGGCGCCGAGCGCGGTGGTCAGTGCTGGCGTCGAGCTGGTGCGCAGTGGCCAGATCTGGACCCACCTGGCCATCAGCGGCTGGCGTGCCGGCCTGGGCTTCGTGATCGGCGGCAGTCTCGGCCTGTTGCTCGGTTTCATCACAGGCCTGTCGAACTGGGGCGAGCGCCTGCTCGACAGTTCGGTGCAGATGATCCGCAACGTGCCGCACCTGGCGCTGATCCCGCTGGTGATCCTGTGGTTCGGCATCGACGAGTCGGCAAAGATTTTCCTGGTGGCCCTGGGGACGCTGTTCCCCATCTACCTGAACACCTATCACGGGATCCGCAACGTCGATCCGGCGCTGGTGGAGATGGCGCGCAGCTACGGGCTGTCGGGCTTCGCGCTGTTCCGCCAGGTGATCCTGCCGGGGGCGCTGCCCTCGATCCTGGTCGGCGTGCGCTTCGCCCTGGGTTTCATGTGGCTGACACTGATCGTCGCCGAGACCATTTCGGCCAACTCGGGCATCGGCTACCTGGCGATGAACGCCCGTGAGTTCCTGCAGACCGACGTGGTGGTGCTGGCCATTGTCCTGTACGCGGTGCTCGGCAAGCTGGCCGACCTGGCCGCCCGTGGCCTGGAGCGTGTGTGGCTGCGTTGGCACCCGGCGTACCAGGTGGCGAAGAAGGAGGGCGCGTGATGACGGTGCTCAAGGCACAACCGCCACGCCTGCTGCGTGGCATCCCCCTGGCGGCCAGGGACCTGCGTCGTACGTTCGGCCAGCGCGAAGTGCTGCGCGGGATCGATCTGCACATTCCGGCTGGCCAGTTCGTCGCCATCGTTGGTCGCAGTGGTTGCGGTAAAAGCACCTTGCTGCGCCTGCTGGCCGGGCTCGACCAGCCCAGCGGCGGCCAATTGCTGGCGGGCGCCGCGGCGCTTGCCGAGGCCCGCGAGGATACCCGGCTGATGTTCCAGGACGCGCGCCTGCTGCCCTGGAAGAAGGTGATCGACAACGTCGGCCTGGGGTTGTCCGGCAACTGGCGGCCACGCGCCCTGGAAGCCCTGGAGGCGGTCGGCCTGGTCGATCGCGCCAATGAGTGGCCGGCGGCCTTGTCCGGTGGCCAGAAACAGCGGGTGGCCCTGGCCCGGGCGCTCATTCATCAGCCGCGTCTGCTGCTGCTGGATGAGCCCTTGGGCGCGCTGGACGCCCTGACCCGTATCGAGATGCAGCAACTGATCGAGCGCCTGTGGCGCCAGCACGGTTTCACCGTGCTGCTGGTCACCCACGACGTCAGCGAAGCCGTCGCCGTGGCCGACCGGGTGATCCTGATCGAAGACGGCGCCGTCGGCCTGGACCTGGTCATCGACCTGCCGCGACCTCGAGTGCGGGGTTCGCACCGCCTGGCGGCGCTGGAAAGCGAAGTGCTCAACCGTGTTCTCTCCGTCCCGGGCACGCCGCCCGATCCGGAACCTGTCGCCCCGTTGCCCACGCAGTTGCGTTGGGCTCATTGAATCCCCGAAACCGCAAAAAGGAATGACGCCATGACCATCAAAGCCATCAACGTTCGCAACCAGTTCAAAGGCACCGTGAAGGAAATCCTCGAAGGCCCGGTACTCTCTGAAATCGACGTGCAGACCGCCTCTGGCATCGTCACTTCGGTGATTACCACCCGTTCCGTGAAGGAGCTCGAGTTGCAGGTAGGCAGCGAGGTGATCGCCTTCGTGAAATCGACCGAGGTGTCCATCGCCAAGCTCTGATTTCCGGTGTCTTGCGAGGGAGCGGGCTTGCCCCGCGATGGCGTCAGTCGACACATCTACGTTGCCTGACTTGACGCTATCGCGGGGCAAGTCGCATCGGCGCACCGCCGCTCCCACGCCGAATCAGCGTTTGGCCAGATAAGGCGGCAGATACAGCCCCAGATACGCCTCGAACACGCGCATCCCTTCCTCCGCCATGCGTGGCGTGATCGTCTCATGCAGCTGCATCGAGCGGGCATACACCCGGTCGCTCAGTTCCATCGCCAGGGCGAACACGTGCACCTCCCTCGGCATCGCTGGCAACTGAAAATGTCGGTCGAACAGCTGGTGCATCAACTCGCCCAGTTCCAGATCATGCTGGCGATCAGCCTGGACCACTTCGCTCAAACCATGCTGGGCGAGGATCAGCTGCCGCGCCGCGGCGTCCTCGTTGTAGATGTCGAGCATGCGCTGCTCGATCAGGCGCGACAGGCCAGGCCAGGTGCTGAACGCCGTGCTGTCGATCGGTGCGCTCAGGGCCTCGCGAAAAGCCCGGTGCACATCGGCGGTCAGCGCCTCCAGCAAGGCCGGCACGCTGGCGAAGAAGTGATACACCGACGATGGCGGGATCTGCGCCCGTTCCGCCACGCTGTAGATCGACAACCCCGCCACCCCTTGGCCTGCCAGCAGCTCGCGTGCCGCGGCGAGGATCGCTTCGATCCTGGCCTGGCTGCTGGCGCGTGGCTTGCGCGGGGTGGCGGTGCGGTTCATCAGTTGCTGATTGCCAGGATGCTGGCCTGGTAGGCGCCGACGAACAGGTCGAAGTCACCGACCTCTTCCTGTTCCAGCTCGGACTGCTTGGCGATCGACTCGCGAGCAAGGGTTTCGAAGGCCTGTTGCTGCGCGCTGGTCAGTGGCTGCTCGCGGAAGCTCTCGGCGTGCAGGCGGCTCTGGCGTAGGGAGAACTGGACAAAGCTCTCGTCATGTTCGGTCATGCGCGCCAGCACCTGCGCCGATGGCGTCAGCTCGGGATCGTCGACCTTGGCCTGCTGTGCTTCCAGGGCCTTGGCGTGGTCATTGCCACCCTTGGCACGGTCGAGCAGCCCGGCCAGCTGGCCGATCCGCTCGATCAGTTCGCTTGCCCATTCCTTCAATGCGACCGGCTGGCCGTCACGGCGCAGCTCCAGGCCCGGGCGCCGACCTTCCTTGACCACGGTGAGGAAGTTGTCGGTGCACTGGCCGCACTCGCCGTTGTCCAGTTGCGGGCTCTCTTCGAGGGCGCAGAACAGCAGGAAGGCGTCGAGGAAACGGGCTTCGGTCAGGTCGATGCCCACTGGCAGGAACGGGTTGATGTCCAGGCAGCGTACTTCCACGTATTGCACGCCACGCGAGGTCAGGGCCTGGATTGGCCGCTCGCCGGTGTAGGTGACGCGTTTGGGGCGAATGTTCGAGTAGTACTCGTTCTCGATCTGCAGGATGTTGGTGTTCAACTGCACCCACTCGCCATCGACGTGCGTGCCGACCTCGACATAGGGCGGGTAGGGCGTGCCGACGGCCTTGCGCAGGCTATCGGTGTAGCTGGCCAGGTTGTTGTAGCAGGGCGTGAGGCCCGCCTGGGCGTTGCTCTGGTAGCCCAGGTCACTCATGCGCAGGCTGGTGGCGTAGGGCAAGTACAGTGTTTCGGCGTCGAGTTCTTCGAGCTGGTGCGGGCGGCCGCGCAGGAAGCCCTTGTCCAGGGCCGGGGACGCGCCGAACAGGTACATCAGCAGCCAGC
The DNA here is from genome assembly GCF_002934345.1 of Pseudomonas sp. PONIH3. Taxonomy (NCBI): domain Bacteria; kingdom Pseudomonadati; phylum Pseudomonadota; class Gammaproteobacteria; order Pseudomonadales; family Pseudomonadaceae; genus Pseudomonas; species Pseudomonas sp. PONIH3. Next base: position 3,438,176 of record NZ_CP026386.1, on the reverse strand, counting down.
TGTAGCGGCGGAAGTTGCGGATCAGCGCGATATAGGCCGAGGACTGGTAGTCGCGGTCGTCCTGCTCGCCGCCTTCGGCATCGCGCAACAGCGGCCACAGCGTCTCGGGCAGCGAGAAGTTGTAATGGATGCCGGCGATGCACTGCATGGTGCGGCCGTAACGCAGGGCCAGGCCCTTGCGGTACACGTGCTTGAGCTTGCCGATGTTCGAGCTGCCGTACTCGGCGATCGGAATGTCTTCTTCGGCCGGCAGCGCGCAGGGCATCGACGGGCTCCAAAGCAGTTCGTCGCCCAGTTTGCTGTAAACGAAGCGGTGGGTCTGTTCGAGGCTCTCGAGCACCTTGGCAGGGTCCGCCAGGGCTGGGGTGATGAACTCCAGCAGCGACTCGGAATAGTCGGTGGTGATCTGCTCGTTGGTCAGCGCCGAACCCAGTGCTTCGGGGTGCGGGGTCTGGGCCAGGCGACCTTCTTTGGTCACGCGCAGGCATTCGCGCTCAATGCCGTGCAGGCACTGCTTGAGCAGGTCGATATTGTCGCCGAGCAGGCTCAGGCGGCGGTTGAGGAGGTCGCTCAAGATGGATTCCTTCACGCGTCAGTCGCCCCAATATGGGGGTAGAGATGACGGTCTACAAGGGTAGTTGGGAAAGGAACTGGCGTTGTCGCCTGGTTTACGCGGTTCCGTCGCTGGCCTGTATGCGTCTGATCGCGGGGCAAGCCCGCTCCCACGAAGCGTAGAAACGTTCGTGGGAGCGGCTTGCCCCGCGATCAGGTGTACAGCATTACGCCGAAAATACCGCAGATCGGGGCCTGTCAGCTAGAGAACCGCGAAGGTTCCCTGCGCCTTGGCCACCAGCTTGTCGTCCTGGAGCACGTCGGCGTCGACCACGAGGGTGCGCCGTCCCGCATGCAGCACCCGGGCGGTACACACGACCTCGCCCTCGCTGACGGCGCGCATGTAGTTGATCTTGCACTCGATGGTCACGCTCTGCTGGTCGAAGCCATGGCTGGCCGAGCAGGCCAGGCCCATGCTGATATCGACCAGGCTGAAGATCGCCCCGCCGTGCAGCTTCTGGCCACGGTTGCGCAGGTGCGGCTCAAGCGCCAGGGCCACTTCTGCAACACCCGTTTCCAGGCGTTGCAGGCGGCAGCCGAGGAGCTGGCTGAAGGCGCTTTCGACGTACTCCTTCGGTACTTCCATCACTTCTTCTTCAGTTGCTTGGCATTGGCGAACAGCGCCGCCATGGCGTTGTTGGCCGGCGCGGCGGCGGTGGCCTCGCGCTGGCGCGGCGCCTGCTGCTGGCGGTTGCCGCCATTGGAGCGGTTGCCGCCGCGGTTGCCCTCGACCTTCTCGCCCGGGGTGTCGCTCATGCGCATGGACAGGCCGACGCGCTTGCGCGGGATGTCCACTTCCATGACCTTGACCTTGACCACGTCGCCGGCCTTGACCGCTTCACGCGGGTCCTTGACGAACTTCTCCGACAGCGCCGAGATGTGCACCAGCCCATCCTGGTGCACGCCGATGTCGACGAAAGCACCGAAGTTGGTGACGTTGGTCACCACGCCTTCGAGGATCATGCCGGGTTCCAGGTCCTTGAGGTCCTCGACGCCGTCCTGGAAGGTGGCGGTCTTGAACTCCGGGCGCGGGTCGCGACCTGGCTTGTCGAGTTCCTGGAGGATGTCGGTGACGGTCGGCAGACCGAAGGACTCGTCGGTGAATTTCTTCGGGTCCAGGCGCTTGAGGAAGCCGCTGTCGCCGATCAGCGAGCGGATATCACGGTCGGTGTCGGCGGCGATGCGCTGCACCAGTGGGTAGGCTTCCGGGTGCACCGCCGAGGCGTCCAGCGGGTTGTCGCCGTTCATCACCCGCAGGAAGCCGGCGGCCTGCTCGAAGGTTTTCTCGCCCAGGCGGCTGACCTTTTTCAGCGCGGCGCGGGTAGCGAACGGGCCGTTGGCGTCGCGGTGGGCGACGATGTTCTGCGCCAGGGTGGCATTGAGGCCGGAAATGCGTGTCAGCAGCGCCACCGAGGCGGTGTTTACGTCCACGCCCACGGCGTTCACGCAGTCCTCGACCACGGCGTCCAGGCCCCGGGCCAGTTTCACCTGCGACACGTCGTGCTGGTACTGGCCGACACCGATGGATTTCGGGTCGATCTTCACCAGTTCGGCCAGCGGGTCCTGCAGACGGCGGGCGATGGACACCGCGCCGCGGATCGACACGTCCAGATCGGGGAACTCGCGGGCGGCCAGTTCAGAGGCCGAGTACACCGAAGCGCCAGCCTCGGAAACCATGATCTTGGTGACCTTCAGTGCTGGGTACTTCTTGACCAGCTCCGCCACCAGCTTGTCGCTCTCGCGGCTGGCAGTGCCGTTGCCGATGGCGATCAACTCCACCGAGTGCTTGGCGCACAGCGCGGCCATCACGGAAATGGTGCGGTCCCAGTCGTTCTTCGGCGCGTGCGGGTAGACCGTGGTGTAGTCCAGCAACTTGCCGGTGGCATCGACCACGGCGATCTTGCAGCCGGTACGCAGGCCCGGGTCGAAGCCCAGGGTGGCGCGCGGGCCGGCCGGGGCGGCCAGCAGCAGGTCGTGCAGGTTGTGGGCGAAGACGTTGATCGCCTCGCCTTCGGCATTGTCGCGCAGTTCACCGAACAGGTCGGTTTCCAGGTGGGTGTAGAGCTTGACCTTCCAGGTCCAGCGCACCACCTCGCCCAGCCACTTGTCGGCGGGGCGGTTGCGGTTTTCGATGCCGACATGGTTGCCGATCATCATCTCGCAAGGGTGCAGGGTGCCTGGCAGTTCTTCGCCGACTTTCAGCGACGCGCTCAGCACGCCTTCGTTGCGCCCACGGAAGATCGCCAGGGCACGGTGCGACGGCGTGGTGCGCAGCAGTTCGTCGTGGGCGAAGTAATCGCGGAACTTGGCGCCTTCGTCTTCCTTGCCGGCGACTACGCGGGCGGTGAGCACCGCTTCCTGCTTGAGGAAGTTGCGCAGCTTGTCCAGCAGGCCGGCGTCTTCGGCGAAGCGCTCCATGAGGATGTACTTGGCGCCTTCCAGGGCGGCCTTGACGTCAGCCACGCCCTTGCCCGCGTCGACGAAGCGTGCGGCTTCGGCTTCCGGGTTCAGTTGCGGGTCGCTGAACAGGCTGTCGGCCAGCTCGCCCAGGCCGGCTTCCAGGGCAATCTGGCCCTTGGTGCGGCGCTTCTGCTTGTACGGCAGGTAGAGGTCTTCGAGGCGGGTCTTGGTGTCGGCCAGCTTGATATCGCGCGCCAGCTCCGGGGTCAGCTTGCCCTGCTCCTCGATGCTGGCCAGGATGCTGGCGCGACGCTCGTCGAGCTCGCGCAGGTAGCGCAGGCGCTCTTCCAGGTGGCGCAGTTGAGTGTCATCCAGGCTGCCGGTCACTTCCTTGCGGTAACGGGCGATGAAGGGCACGGTCGATCCTTCGTCCAACAGGCCCACGGCCGCTTCGACCTGCTGTGGGCGCACGCCCAGTTCCTCGGCGATACGGCTGTTGATGCTGTCCATGAAAACCACCTGACAAATAGTGAATGCAAGGCCGCGGGTGGGCGTTCAGCCCCGGCGACGCTGGGTGAAAGCCGCGCATTATACCCATCGGGCCGGGCTTGCGGTGATGGCGCGGGGCCGGTCGTCGATGGGGCGGCAGTGGCACGGCGGGAAAAATCTGCTAACAATGCACACGGCACGCGCGGCAATGGCTACGCCATAATGCGCGGCGATATCAGAGGAGTAATTCATGACCAGCACCGCAAACGCCGTAGAAGGCGACAAGATTCTCATCGTCGACGACGACCCGGGCCTGAGCAGCCTGCTGGACCGTTTCTTCACCAGCAAGGGCTTCCGTGTGCGCACCGTGCCCAACGTCGAACAGATGGATCGCCTGCTGGCCCGTGAAGTGTTCAACCTGGTGGTGCTCGACCTGATGCTGCCGGGCGAGGATGGCCTGTCGGCGTGCAAGCGCCTGCGCGCCGCGAACAACCAGATCCCGATCATCATGCTTACCGCCAAGGGCGATGAGCTCAGCCGGATCAAGGGGCTGGAGCTTGGCGCCGACGATTACCTGGCCAAGCCGTTCAACCCAGATGAGCTGGTGGCCCGGGTCAAGGCCGTGCTGCGCCGCCAGGCCCCGGCCGTGCCGGGCGCGCCGGGCAGCGAGGAAGAGACCGTCACCTTCGGCGACTACGAACTTTCGCTGGCCACCCGTGAGCTCAAGCGCGGTGAAGAAACGCACATGCTCACCACCGGCGAGTTCGCCGTGCTCAAGGCCCTGGTGATGCATGCTCGCGAGCCGCTGACCCGCGACAAACTGATGAATCTGGCCCGTGGCCGTGAGTGGGATGCCCTGGAGCGTTCCATCGACGTGCAGATCTCGCGCCTGCGCCGGATGATCGAGCCCGATCCTTCCAAGCCGCGTTACATCCAGACCGTATGGGGTGTGGGCTACGTCTTCGTGCCGGACGGAAACGCCGGCAAATGAGCCTGCCGGCTCGTCAGGGTGCAGCAGGGCGACCCATGCGGGTCGCCCTGTTTCGTCTACGGCGACCGGCCTTTTCAGTACAGTAGTTGATCGATGAAAACGCCTCTCTGGTTCCCGCAAAGCTTCTTCGCCCGCACCCTCTGGCTGGTGCTGATCGTCGTGCTGTTTTCCAAGGCACTGACGCTCGTGTACCTGTTGATGAATGAGGACGTGCTGGTCGACCGCCAGTACAGCCACGGCGTGGCCCTGACGCTGCGTGCCTATTGGGCAGCGGATGAAGAGAACCGCGAGCAGATAGCCGAGGCTGCTGGCCTGATCCGCGTGACCGGCGCCGGTGTCCCGGAGGGTGAGCAGCATTGGCCCTACAGCGAGATCTACCAGCGGCAGATGCAAGCCGAGCTGGGCGAGGACACCGAGGTGCGGTTGCGTATCCACGCACCGCCCGCGCTCTGGGTGAACGCGCCGAGCCTGGGACCAGGCTGGCTCAAGGTGCCGCTGTACCCGCATCCGCTACGTGGCCAGAAGATCTGGAACGTGCTTGGTTGGTTCCTGGCCATCGGCCTGCTGTCCACCGCTTCGGCCTGGATCTTCGTGCGCCAGCTCAATCAGCCGCTCAAGCGTCTGGTGTTCGCTGCCCGTCAGCTGGGCCAGGGGCGCAGTGTGCGCCTGCCGATCAGCGATACCCCCAGCGAAATGACCGAGGTGTATCGGGCGTTCAACCAGATGGCCGAGGATGTCGAGCAGGCCGGTCGCGAGCGCGAGTTGATGCTCGCGGGGGTATCCCACGACCTGCGCACACCATTGACTCGGTTGCGCTTGTCGTTGTCGCTGATGGGCAACGAAAGCGACCTCAGTGAGGACATGGTCCGCGATATCGAGGACATGGACGCGATCCTCGACCAGTTCCTGGCGTTCATTCGTGATGGGCGTGACGAGCCGGTGGAAGAGGTCGACCTGAATGAGCTGATCTACGAAGTGGTGGCCCCCTATAACCAGCATGAAGAACAGGTGCGCCTGTGCCTCGAGCCGATTCCGCCGTTCCCGCTGCGCCGTGTCTCGCTCAAGCGTATGCTCGGCAATCTGATCGGCAACGCGCTGCATCACGCCGGCAAGGGGGTTGAGGTGGCGGCCTATGTGTCGGGTGACCAGAGTGCGCCTTATGTGGTGCTCAGCGTGCTGGATCGCGGGGCGGGCATCGACGAGTCGGAACTGGAGACCATCTTCAACCCGTTCATCCGGGGCGACCGGGCGCGGGGCGGCAAGGGCACCGGGCTGGGGTTGGCGATCGTCAAGCGCATCGCCGCGCAGCATGGCGGCAATGTCGAGTTGCGCAACCGGTCCGGTGGCGGGATCGAGGCGCGAGTGAGGTTGCCGTTGGGTTTGTTGCTGCCGCGTAATGCCGTCTAGACCCATCGCGGGGCAAGTCGCACCGGTGCGCCGGTGCGACTTGCCCCGCGATTAATTTCAACCCTTGCCTTTGGTCCGCGTCTGATTCGGCCCGCTGTTCTTTTCCAGGTGCTCGATGATCATCCCGGCCACGTCTTTGCCGGTAGTCACCTCGATCCCCTCCAGGCCCGGCGACGAGTTCACTTCCATTACCAGTGGGCCATGGTTCGAACGCAGAATATCCACGCCCGCCACGCTCAGCCCCATTACCTTGGCCGCCCGAATCGCGGTCATGCGTTCTTCAGGGGTGATCTTGATCAGGCTGGCCACGCCCCCGCGGTGCAGGTTGGAGCGGAACTCGCCCGGCTTGGCCTGGCGCTTCATAGAGGCGATCACCTTGTCACCGACCACGAAACAACGGATGTCGGCGCCACCAGCTTCCTTGATGTATTCCTGGACCATGATGTTCTGCTTCAGGCCCATGAATGCCTCGATCACCGACTCGGCGGCCTTGGTGGTCTCGCACAGCACCACGCCTATGCCCTGGGTACCTTCCAGTACCTTGATCACCAGCGGCGCGCCGTTGACCATCTGAATCAGGTCGGGGATGTCGTCCGGCGAGTGGGCGAAACCGGTGATCGGCAGGCCGATACCCCGACGTGACAGCAGTTGCAGAGAGCGCAGTTTGTCCCGCGAGCGGGCGATGGCCACCGATTCGTTGAGCGGATAGACGCCCATCATCTCGAACTGGCGCAGCACCGCACAGCCATAGAAGGTGACCGAGGCGCCGATGCGCGGTATGACCGCGTCGAAGCCTTCCAGGGGTTTGCCGCGGTAGTGGATCTGCGGCTTGTGGCTGGCAATGTTCATGTAGGCCCGAAGCGTGTCGATCACCACCACTTCGTGGCCCCGCTGGGTACCGGCTTCGACCAGGCGGCGGGTGGAATACAGACGCGGATTGCGCGACAGCACAGCGATCTTCATGCAGCACCTGTGACAGGGGAAAGGGTGGCCGCGAAGGCCGGTTTGTCCTGAACGTACTTGAGGCCGGGGTTGACCACCAGTTGGCCATGGATGAGCGCCTTCGAACCAAGCAGCAGGCGATAGCGCATGCTCTTGCGGCAGGCCAGGGTGAATTCGACCTCCCAGACCCGGTCACCGAGCGCCAGGGGTGTGCGGATCACATAGCGGGTCTGGGCATGGCCGTTGGAGCTCTTGATCGTCTTCATGGTCACCATGGGCGCTTCGCACCGTCGATGGCGCAGTTGCACCACCGAACCCAGGTGGGCGGTGAAGCGTACCCATTGCTGGCCATCGCGCTCGAACGGCTCGACCTCCGTGGCGTGCAGGCTGGAGGTGCTGGCTCCGGTGTCGATCTTGGCGCGCAGGCCGGCGACGCCGAGGCCGGGCAGGGCGACCCACTCGCGCAGGCCGATCACAGTCAGGTGGTCAAATGTCTTCACTTAGCGTGCCCTGCGGATAAGGAGGTGAACTGTAATGACGGCACGGACTTTTTGCATCTGTCAGTCACGGTAGTACAGTTCCGTGAAAGACAGAATTCGAGGAAAAACCATGGCACAAAAGCCTGAAGACGACGACAAGGTACGCTTGGACAAGTGGCTGTGGGCAGCGCGCTTCTACAAGACCCGCGCATTGGCCAAGGCGGCCATTGAAAGTGGCAAGGTGCACTGCCGGGGCGAGCGCTGCAAGCCGGGCAAGGAGCCACGGGTGGGCGATGAGTTCGTTTTGCGCACCGGTTTCGACGAGCGCACCGTGGTGGTCAGGGCGTTGTCGGTGGTGCGCCGTGGCGCGCCCGAAGCACAGACGTTGTACGAGGAAACCGCCGAGAGTGTGACGCGCCGCGAGCAGGCTGCTGAAATGCGCAAGGCGGGGGCGATGGGCGTGACCACCGACGGGCGGCCGACCAAGAAGCAGCGCCGGCAGATTCACCAGCTGCACGGCAGTTTCGAGTGACGAGGGCCGCGCAGCGGCCCCAGTCATGATCAGGCGGCGCGAACCACGCTCATCCGCCCGATCAATGGCAGCTTGCCCAGCAGGTCGAACAGCGGTCCCGTCCAGCGCAGCAACGCTGCGCTGCCTTTGGCCGCCAGCGGCGTATAGCAGCTCCAGCCTAGCGCCAGCACTGCCATCAGCAGGCCACCGATGTAGTCATCCTGCCCCCAGTGAGCGCCGGCGACCAGGCGCGGCAGCATGAACAACAAGGCCAGCCCCCACACCAGCAGGTACTGCAGCAGGCGACGGCTGAACAGGCTCATGAACAGTGCCCAGATCAACAACACAGAGGCGTGATCCCCCGGGAAACTCTTGCTCGATCGGTCCTTGAGCTCCCAGGACGCCTCCAGGTTGGGGTAGTAGTCACTGAGGTGCACCACGTCGTCGAACATCATCGACGGGCTCTTGTGTTGCCAACCGGCTGCATCCACCCACTTGGAAAACAGCGCGCGAATCACCACTAAGAGGAGTAGCGTGACCAGAAAGCCGAAGAAGGCCTGGCGGACCTGGGCTGCCTTGAACACCCAGTCACCACGAATAAGCACTGCCAGAAGGATCAGGCCGACGACGATGTCGAACGGGCGCAGGCTGCCGACGGTCCATATGTAGCGCCAGCTTGTGTTATTGGCCAGCGGCGCATTCAGGCTGTGGAACAGCCACTCGTCGAATGTCAGGCAAAGGATCTGGCCAACGGGCCACAACCAGAAACACAGTAGCGCGATGGGCAGCAGGGTGCAGGTTGCCAAAGGTCCCCAGGACCACCTTGCTTGGAACAGTGGTCGATTATCCATAAAATACCTCGATATCCAGCAGGAAATAAGCGCCTTTTAGCGCTCTGCGACAGACCTTTCAGTCTCCTGTAATTATTTTGTAACCATTTTCAGAAAGCCAGACAACCATGAGCGACTTGCCAGATACCGATTTCACCCAACGCTTCCTTTTCGATGACCGCGATGTGCGCGGCGAGATGGTGGTGCTGGAACGCAGCTATGCCGAGGTGCTGGCGAAGCACGACTACCCGCAGCCGGTTAAGCATCTGCTCGGTGAACTGATGGCCGCGGCCGCGCTGCTGGTCGGCACTTTGAAGTTCGACGGGTTGCTGGTGCTCCAGGCGCAGTCCCAGGGCCCGGTTCCGCTGCTAGCCATCGAGTACACCAGCGAGCACGATATCCGTGGCTTGGCGCGTTACGAGACCGAGCAGATCAAGGCGGATGCCAGCCTTGCCGATCTGATGCCTGGCGGTCACCTGGTGCTGACTATCATTCCTGTCAACGGCCAGCGTTACCAGGGCACCGTCGAACTGGACGGCAAGGACCTGTCGGAGTGCTTCACCAATTACTTCGTCATGTCGCAGCAGGTGAACACCTGCATCTCTCTGGCCGCCGATGGCGCCCGTGCCCGTGGCCTGCTGGTGCAGCAACTGCCGGCCGAGATCCACAAGGACAGCGAGGAGCGCGATGAAAGCTGGGCCCACGTCAAGGCCTTGGCCAACACCGTGAAGATCGAGGAGCTGCTCGGTCTGGACAACGAAACCGTGCTGCACCGCCTGTACCACGAGGACGCGGTTCGCCTGTTCGATATCCAGCCGCTACGGTTCCGCTGCAGCTGCTCGCGCGAGCGCTCCGGCAATGCACTGGTCAGTCTCGGCGAGCAGGATGCCAAGGCGCTGGTGGCCGAATGTGGCGGCCAGGTCGAGATCGATTGCCAGTTTTGTAACGAACGTTATTTGTTCGATGCGAGCGATGTCGCGCAATTGTTTGCCGGCGGTGGCACTGAGGCGCCGTCAGAAACTCAGCACTGAAACGGTTAACTACAGGAAATATTCCTGTCGAATTGCGCAAAAGCGCAGTTCTGACAGGAGGGGCCTACTTTTTTTGGGCTTTTCTGGCATAATCCGGCCACTTTTTTCGCTGTAGTAGTTTTTTCGAGACAACTACAAAACGTTTGGAGCACTCGGCCTCGGGCCGGATGGGGTATCTCATGACGCAAGCCAACAACACCGTGTACACCGACCTGAGCGTCGATGAGCTGGTAAAAGAAGCGCTGTCCCGCGGTGAAGGCGTGCTGGCCGATACCGGCGCGCTGGTGGTGGAAACCGGTCATCGCACCGGCCGTTCGCCGGCTGACCGTTTCATCGTCGAAGAACCTTCCACCCAGGACCAGATTGGCTGGGGCCCGATCAACCGCAAGTTCCCGGCCGACAAGTTCGATGCCCTGTGGAACCGCGTCGAGGCGTTCAACAACGCCCAGGATCACTTCGTTTCCTACGTTCACGTAGGCGCTGCCGCCGAGCACTACCTGCCGGTCAAGATGACCACCCAGACCGCCTGGCAGAACCTGTTCGGCCGTTGCCTGTTCATCAACCCGGCCCAGTACAACCCGGCTGGCCGCGATGAATGGCAGGTGCTCAACGTCGCCAACTTCGAGTGCGTGCCAGAGCGTGACGGCACCAACTCCGACGGCTGCGTGATCATCAACTTCGCCCAGAAGAAAGTGCTGATCGCCGGCATGCGTTACGCCGGTGAAATGAAGAAAGCCATGTTCTCGGTGCAGAACTTCCTGCTGCCGGCCGCCGACGTGCTGCCGATGCACTGCGCCGCCAACATCGGCGAAGCGGGTGACGTCACCCTGTTCTTCGGCCTGTCCGGTACCGGCAAGACCACCCTGTCGGCCGATGAAAGCCGTTACCTGATAGGTGACGACGAGCACGGTTGGGGCGAAGGCGTGGTCTTCAACATCGAGGGCGGTTGCTATGCCAAGTGCATCGACCTGTCCGAGAAGAACGAGCCGGTCATCTGGAAAGCCATCAAGCACGGCGCGGTGCTGGAAAACGTCGTCATCGACGATGCCAAGCACGCCGACTACGCCGACGTGAGCCTGACCCAGAACAGCCGCGCAGCCTACCCGCTGACCCACGTGGCCAAGGTCTCCGAGAAGAACCTGGGCGGCGAGCCGAACGCAGTCATCTTCCTGACCTGCGACCTGACCGGCGTGCTGCCGCCAGTGTCGATCCTGAACAACGAGCAGGCGGCCTACCACTTCCTGTCCGGCTACACCGCGCTGGTCGGTTCCACCGAAATGGGTTCGGGCAGCGGCATCAAGTCGACCTTCTCCACCTGCTTCGGCGCACCGTTCTTCCCACGCCCAGCTGGCGTCTACGCCGAGCTGCTGATCAAGCGCATCAAGGCGTTCGGCTCCAAGGTCTACCTGGTCAACACTGGCTGGACCGGTGGTGGCTACGGCGTTGGCAAGCGCTTCAGCATTCCCACCACCCGTGGTGTGATCGCTGCCATCCAGAGCGGCGCGCTGGTCGGTGCAGAAACCGAGCACCTGGACATCATCAACCTGGACGTACCCAAGGCCGTTCCGGGCGTCGAGACCGAGCTGCTCAACCCCCGCAACACCTGGGCTGACAAGGCTGCCTACGACGAAGCTGCCAAGGGGCTGGCTACGCTGTTCACCGAGAACTTCAAGAAGTTCGACGTTTCCGACGCCATCAAGGCCGCTGGTCCGCAGCTGTAAGCTGCTGCCGGTTCGGATAAGGAAGCCGCCCCTCGGGGCGGCTTTTTCGTTATTCGATGTAGGACCGGGTTTGAGCTGCGATGGAGGCGATACAGTACCGGCAGAATCTGTTTCACTTGCAGGGTACCCACCAGAATGCAGATGGCCCCATGACCGAGTCTCCGCAACGCTCCGCCTTCTCCCATTTCCATCCCATCCTCACCCGTCCGCAGGACAATGACCACAACGGCCACCTCGCCGGCTCCACCGTGCATGCCTGCTTTGAAACCGCGATCCAGGCCTTCTTGGTCGAACAGGCCGAGTTGGACCTGCGCGACGGTGAACTGGCCGGTTTTGTTGTAAGTTCGGCGGCAGATTTCTTCGCCTTGCCTGGCTTTCCCGACGTGCTTGAGGTGGGCCTGGGTGTGACCCGTCTGGCGGGCAGTACCGTTGAGTTCCGCCTGGCGCTGTTCCGCCCGGGCGAGGCCGAAGCCTGTGCGGCGGGCAGCATGGTGCAGGTGTTCATCGAGCGTGCCTCGGGCCGCCCGGCGGCACTGCCGGAAACGCTGCAACTGATCCTCGCCGGGCTGTCGCTCAATCGTTGAGGCGAATGATCCCTTCGCGTACAGCGAACAGCACCAGGCCGGGCACGTCGTGGATCTGCAAGCGGTGCATGATCTGCGAGCGGTGCGCCTCGACAGTCTTGATGCTCAAACCCAGGCCGTCGGCGATGGAGCGGGTGGTCTCGCCCCGGGCGATGAGGCGCAGGATTTCCAGCTGGCGAGTGGTCAGGGGTGGTGGCTGGACCTGATTCGCAACGCGCTTGCGACTGTGTTTGAGAGCCTGGCCGATGACCATCGGCAGTACCGCTGAAGACAGGTACTGGCCACCACCGCGCAGGGTTTGCAGAGCCTGCTCCAGTTCGGTCACCGTAGCGTTCTTGAGCAGAAAACCATGGGCGCCGAGCTGCAGGCAGCTCATTACATGCTCAAGCTCCGAGCGCGACGAGAACATCAGCACTCGGCTGGCAGGGGCGCGGATGAATAGTTCCTGCAGGGCCTGCTGACTGTCCAGCTCGCCGCTCATGTCGAGCACCACAATATCTGGCTTGAGCTTTTCGGCCAGGCTCACGGCACTCATGGCATCACCGGTGTCGCCCACCACGACGAAATCTTTCTTCTGCTCCAGCAGGGCACGTAGGCCGGCGCGGAAGAGGGGCGAATGATCGGCAAGCAGAATTCGGCAAGGCATGGATTAGGGCCTGTTTCGCAAGAGAAGGGGGGCGGCAGGCCTGCTCGATCCGAAAGCGCACTGCCGCGCAACTGCGCGATCAGTCCTTGTCTGCCGATGGGCGCGGCAGTGCCTCTTATCATAGGCGTTCGAACACCGACGGCAGTAGTGGGCGCAGGGGCAGGCCCGGCGCATGGACGCTTTCGCTGTGGCCGATGATCAGCAGGCCTCCGGGGCGCAGGTGTGCCAGCAGGTGTTGAAGCACCTCGCTCTTGTAGCGTGGTGCCAGGCTCGACAACAGGTTGCGCAGCAGGATGACGTCGAAGCTGCCGAGATAAGCAGGCATGGGGCGGATCAGGTTGATGGTCTGGAAGCGTACCCGCTCTCGCAGAGCCTGAGCGATGCACAGCCGCCCGGCCATCTCGCCGACGTCGCACAGGCAGTGACGGGTCAGCCAGCCCTCGGGGAAGTAACGGGCCTGGGCAATGTCGTAGATCCCATTGTCTGCGCTTTCCAGCAGTTGCGGGTCGAAATCACTGGCCAGCACCTCCCAACCGGGGTGGCGGGCTTTTTCTGCGGCTACCATTGCCAGGCTCCAGGCCTCCTCACCGGTGGCGCAGGCGGCGCTCCACAGACGGGCGGGGTGGTCGAGTTCGGCCAGCCAGGAGGCCAGGCATTCGAAATGCCGATGTTCGCGAAAGAAATAACTGTCGCGGGCGACCAGCAGGCGCAGCAACTGTTCGTGCTCGTTTGTGCCTTGTGGGCTGTCGAGCAAGTCGAGGTAATGCTCGAAGCTAGCCAGGCCGAGAGCCTTCAAGCGCTTGTGCAGGCGCGTCGCGATCACGGTCCGGCGATCATCGGCCAGTTGCACACCCGTAGCCTGCATTACCCGCTGACGTATTGACGCAAAGCTTGCTTCGCTGAGCAGAGGTGGGCGGCGGCTTGGCATTCCTCAGCCTCTCCTGGCCCGGGGTAGACAGATGGAGTCGGTGAAGGTCGCGCGCATTCCCTGCGTCCTGTGCTTGGTCAAAACAGCGATAATAACTAGTGGCTAGTGGCCTCCATATCGGGGCGGCCCTTAATCCCTTGGCGTGCCTGCAAATGAAAAGGCCCTGCCGATGAGGGCAGGGCCTTAGGCGTCAGGCGTAAGCCTGGCGATCAGTCGCGCCAGTGGCGCTTGTGTTTGCGGTGACCGTAGTGGTGGCCACGGTCATAGTGGCGGCGATCATCATAGTCACGGCGGTAGCGGCGCGACTCATGGCGCTCGTCTTCATCGGCCTTGTTGCCCATGTAGTTGCCCAGTGCCCCACCAGCGCCGCCGCCGGCCGCCGCACCGATGTAGCTACCGGTGGTACCCCCCACCGAGCGACCGACCACGTTGCCGCCGGCCGCGCCCAGTGCGCCACCGATGGCCGCTTCGCCGCGCTGGCGCTTGTCGGCACCCAGGGCACCGCCGGCCGCGCCGCCCAGACCGGCACCGATGGCGCCGCCGGTGCTACCACCGATGGAGTTGCCCACCACGGAGCCCAGTACCCCACCCAATGCGCCGCCAATGCCGGCCTCGGTGGTGCCGCCTGCCATGGCAACGCCGCTGAGCAGACCAAAAGACAACAACAGAATCGAGGAGTACTTCTTCATCAAGAGAGCCTCAGAGGGATGACGAAGCGGAATTTGAGGCTCGGCGAAGCGGCTGGCAATCGGAATCCGACGAGTAGCACGAGTTGTACACAATTCTCTAAGTTATTGAATTTTGTATGAAACTTTCTCGATTTTTGCTTGTCTGAGGTACTTATGACAAAGCCCTGAACCGTTGCGGAACAGGGCTTTTTTGTGGGCGGCGTTCAGCTTTGCCGGGCGCGAATCAGATGATGCGCCCGTCGTCCCGCGCGCGCTCCAACTTGATGGCGATGAACTTCGACGTCGGCGTGTAACTGCCGTCACCGATGCTCTCCAGCGGCACCAGCGGGTTCACCTCCGGGTAGTAGGCCGCCGCCTGGCCAGCGGGGATGTCGAACGCCAGCAGGGTAAACCCATGCACCCGGCGCAGATGTTCATCGCCCCAGAGCGACACAATGTCGACCTTCTGCCCCGGCTGGAAGCCCAGGCGGACGATGTCGGCCTCGTTGACGAACAGCACGTCACGCTGGCCGCGCACGCCACGATAACGATCGTCCATGCCATAGATGGTGGTGTTGTACTGATCGTGCGAGCGCATCGACTGCATGATCAGGTCCGGTATCTGGCCGCTGGCACGCACGCGCTCGTCGAGCAGGCTGTCCGGTAGCAGATTGGCCTTGAAGTTGGCGCGGCCGCTGGCGGTCTTCCACTGGCGGCTGCCGGCACTGTTGCCCAGGTAGAAGCCGCCGGGCAGGCGCAGACGCTCGTTGAAGTCGGCAAAGCCCGGGATGGTGTCGGCGATCAGGTCGCGGATACGGTCGTAGTCGGCCACCAGCCAGTGCCAGTCCACTGGCTGCTTGCCCAAGGTGGCGGCGGCGATGCCGGCAACCACGGCGGGCTCCGAGCGCATCTGTCGGGACAGTGGTTTGAGCTGGCCGTTGGAGGCGTGGACCATGCTGAACGAGTCCTCCACCGTCACCGCCTGCGGGCCTTCGCCCTGCAGGTCGATATCGGTGCGGCCCAGGCACGGCAGGATCAACGCCTGTTTGCCATGAATCAGGTGGCTGCGGTTGAGCTTGGTGCTGATGTGCACGGTCAGCTCGCAGTTGCGCAGCGCCTGGGCGGTGCGCTCGGTGTCCGGCGTGGCCTGGGCGAAGTTGCCGCCTAAACCGATGAACACCTTGGCCCGGCCTTCCAACATGGCGTGGATGGCCTCGACGGTGTTGTGGCCGTTATGGCGCGGCACCGGGAAGCCGAAGCGTTTTTCGATGGCATCGAGCAGCAACACCGGTGGGCGTTCGTTGATCCCCATGGTGCGGTCGCCCTGCACGTTGCTGTGGCCGCGCACCGGGCACAGGCCGGCGCCCGGTACCCCGAGGTTGCCGCGCAGCAGCATCAGGTTGACGATTTCCTGGATGGTCGGCACCGAATGGCGGTGCTGGGTGATGCCCATGGCCCAGCACATGATCACGCGTTTGCCTTTGCAGTACATGTGTGCCGACAGCTCGATATCGGCCAGGGTCAGCCCGGACTGGGCCTGGATCTGTTCCCATGGGGTGGCGTCGACCACCGCCAGGTATTCGTCCACGCCATGGCCGTGTTCGGCGATGAAGGCATGATCGAAGATCGCCGGCGCGCCGCTGGCCTGGGCCTCACGCTCCCATTGCAGCAGGAACTTGGCCATGCCGCGCAGCAGCGCCATGTCGCCGCCCAGCGCCGGGCGGAAGAATGCGGTGTTGGTCGGTCGGTCGCTGTTGGTCAGCATCTCCAACGGGTTCTGCGGGTGCTGGAAACGCTCCAGGCCACGCTCCTTGAGCGGGTTGACACACACCACCTGGGCGCCGCGTTTCACCGCGTCACGCAACGGGTCGAGCATGCGAGGGTGGTTGGTGCCGGGGTTCTGGCCCCAGACGAAGATCGTGTCGGCGTGCTCGAAATCGTCGTACGTGACCGTGCCCTTGCCCACGCCGACGCTCTGGCCCAAGGCCACGCCGCTGGCCTCGTGGCACATGTTCGAGCAGTCGGGGAAATTGTTGGTGCCGTAGGCGCGCACGAACAGCTGATAGAGATAAGCCGCCTCGTTGCTGGCCCGGCCGGATGTATAGAACTCGGCCTGGTCGGGGCTTGCCAGGTTGTTCAGGTGCCGGGCGATCAGGGCGAAGGCGGCGTCCCAGTCGATCGGCCGGTAACGGTCGGTGATCGGGTCATAGACCATCGGCTCGGTCAGTCGGCCCTGGTACTCGAGCCAGTAGTCGCTCTGCCCCAGCAGCGCGCTCACGCTGTAGCGGGCGAAGAACGCGGCATCCACCCGGCGCTTGGTGGCTTCCCAGTTGACCGCCTTGGCGCCGTTCTCGCAGAACTTGACCATGCCGCTTTCGGGCGAGTCGCCCCAGGCGCAGCCGGGGCAGTCGAAGCCGCCGTTCTGGTTGGTCTTGAGCAGGGCGCGGATGTTCTTCAGGGCGTTGTCGCTGCCCACCCAGGCCTTGGCCACGCTGCGCAGCGCGCCCCAGCCGCCGGCGGGGCCGGGATAAGGTTTGTAGCGAGGGGTGGAGGCGGGGGCGTTGTCTGGCAGTTTTTCGTAGGAGGTCACGGCTGTTGCTACTCCGCCGCTGGGCTGAACACCCGCGGTGCGCTGTGTTTGGGCAGATGAATGAGGTTGAGGTTGTGCTTGCGGGCCCATTGCAGGGCCAGGCCGGTGGGCGCGGAAAGGCTTACCAGGGTCTGGATGCCGGCGCGCAGGACCTTCTGGATCAGTTCCAGGCTGCAGCGGCTGGTGACGATGGCCAGCCCCCCTTGGGTCTCGATGCGCTGGCGCAGCAGGGCGCCGATCAGCTTGTCCAGGGCGTTGTGCCGGCCAATGTCCTCGCGACCCAGCAGCAGCTGGCCGTCGCGGTCCATGAACAGTGCCGCGTGCACCGCACCGCAGTGCTGGCCCAGTGGCTGGAAGGCGTCGATGCGCTGGCGCAGGTCCTTCAGCCAGTGGGCAGGTGGCAGCGGCGCGCCAGGCAGCACGTTCAGCTCGGGCAGCGCCTGCTCCAATGCCTCGACGCCGCACAGGCCGCAACCGCTGGTGCCGGCCAGCTGGCGGCGCTGGTTCTTCAGGTTCCAGAAGGCGCGGCTGGATATCTCCAGGTCGGCGTAGAGCGCCGAACCGCTGCCGGAGAGCTTCATGTCGTAGATTTCCTCGGTACCGGCAACGATGCCGCTGCCGATGCTGAAACCGACGGCGAAGTCTTCCAGGTCGGTCGGGCTGACCAGCATCACCGCCTGGTTCAGGCCGTTGTAGACGATCGCCAACGCCACTTCCTCGGCCAGCGGGGTATTGTCGCGGGCGGCATCGGAAAGCTGGACGTAGTCGTAGGTGTTGCTGGCGGCGGGCAGGGCGAGAGGCGTTGACGCCGCGCAGACCGGTGGCTTGCTGTTCATCGGCTCGAATACCGGCTGGCAGTTTGACCCCACAAGCCTAGGCCCCTGTGCAGATGGCGTCTAATCGCTAGCGTCTATCCCGTGATAGAGCGCGTCGATTGGTCGCACCGGGGCGGGTTGGCCGATCCTGGCCTAGACTCCTGCTTCCATGGATTCACCATCAAAGGAGCGCCACATGAGCCTGTTCAGTTTCGTGAAGGAAGCCGGCGAGAAGTTGATCGACCTGCTGACCCCCGGCAATGCCAATGCCGAGGAACAGTTGAAGAAACACGTCAGTGACGTTGGCTTGGGCAACCCGAACATCTCGGCCACTGTAGAGGGTGACAAGGTCATCCTCAAGGGTGAGGTAAGCAGCCAGGAAGAGAAAGAGAAGATCATCCTGGCTGCAGGCAACATCGCCGGTGTGGCCTCGGTGGATGACCAGATCACCGTCACCGGGCCAATTGCTCAAGCTGCCCGGTTCGTCGAGGTCGAGAAGGGTGACACCCTGAGTGCCATCTCCAAGCGAGTCTACGGCGATGCCAACAAGTACCAGAAGATCTTCGAGGCAAACAAGCCGATGCTGAAGGATCCCAACAAGATCTATCCGGGGCAGGTGCTGCGTATTCCCGACTGAGGGGGCGCTTGTAGGAGCGGCTGAAGCCGCTCCTACGGGGCGATTGCGCAGTTACAACCCTTCCAGCAACTCCCGGTAATCCTCTACTGCCGTGAACTCCTGGGTATCGCGTGGCTCGGCCCGACTATCCGGCTGGCGCACAGCCAGCAGGTGCCCCACGCCAAATTGCCGGGCACTGCGCAGAATCGCCAGGGTGTCATCGATGAACAGGCTGCGCGCCGGCTCAAAGCCGATGTCCGCCTGCAGCGCATCCCAGAACTGCGGGCTCTCCTTCGGATAGCCATAGTCGTGCGAGCTGATCAGCCGCTCGAAGTACGGCGCCAGTTCAACCCGCTCCAGCTTCAGCGACAGCGAGTCGCGGTGGGCGTTGGTGATCATCACCACCCGCTTGCCGGCCTTGCGAATGGCGGCGAGGAAGGTATCGGCATCCGGCTTCAAGGCGATCAGGTCGGCGATCTCCAGCTTGAGCTCGCGGATCGGCAGGCGCAGTTCACGGCTCCAGAAGTCCAGGCAGTACCAGTTGAGCGTGCCGGCATGCTGTTCGAACAGCGGGCGCAGCTCGAGCTCGGCCATGGCCCGGCTCACGCCATGCAGCTCGGCGTAGCGCTGGGGCAGGTGCTGCAGCCAGAAGCGGTTGTCGTAATGGAGGTCGAGCAGGGTGCCGTCCATGTCCAGCAGGACGGTATCGATGGTGGACCAGGGAAGAACGGGCATGGGAAATTCTCGATCAGTCGGCAAGCCACGGTATAGTAACCCGTTCACGCCAAGGAGCCGCCCCATGCGCCAGAAACCCACCGTTCTCAGCCGCGAAATCGTCGCCAGCAGCCGCCTGTTCCGCGTGGAAGCCGTGCAGTTGCGCTTCTCCAACGGCACCGAGCGCACCTATGAGCGACTGGTTGGCCGCGGCAACGGCTATGGCGCGGTGATGATCGTGGCCATGCTCGATGCCGAGCATGCTGTGCTGGTCGAGGAATATTGCGGCGGTACCGACGAGTACGAGCTGTCGTTGCCCAAAGGCCTGATCGAGCCGGGCGAGGACGTGCTCGCCGCCGCCGACCGGGAGCTCAAGGAAGAGGCTGGTTTTGGCGCGCGTCAGCTGGAGCACCTGACCGAGCTGTCGCTGTCGCCCGGCTACATGAGCCAGAAGATCCAGGTGGTCCTAGCCACCGACCTGTACGAAGAGCGTCTGGAGGGCGACGAGCCCGAGCCGATGCGGGTCGACAAGGTCAACCTGCGCGAGCTCTCGGCCCTGGCCATGCACCCGCAGTTCAGCGAAGGCCGAGCACTGGCGGCGTTGTACCTGGCCCGTGACCTGCTGATCCAGCGTGGGGTGCTGAGCGTATGAATGATCGGCAACTGATGCAGGACGTGGTCAAGCTCGCCCTGTTGGCTGGCGAGGCGATCCTGCCGTTCTGGCGCGCTGACGTGGCGGTAAGCAACAAGGCCGACGATTCACCGGTGACCGCTGCCGACCTGGCAGCCCATCGGGTTATCGCCGATGGCTTGCAGGCGTTGGCGCCGCAGATTCCGGTGCTCTCCGAGGAGGACTGCGACATCCCGCTGGCAACCCGCGCAGGTTGGCAGCGCTGGTGGCTGGTCGATCCTTTGGATGGCACCAAGGAGTTCATCGCCGGTAGTGAGGAGTTCACCGTCAACATCGCGCTGATCGAAAACGGCGAGGTGGTGTTTGGCGTGGTGGCAATGCCGACCAATGGCCGCTGTTATTCCGGTGGGCGCGAGTTAGGTGCCTGGAAGACCGAGCATAACGAAGAGGCTCAACCGATCCAGGTGCGTAATGCCCCACCGGCGCATGAGCGGTTTACCGTCGTCGCCAGCCGTCGGCATTCCAGCCCGGAGCAGGAAGCGCTGCTGGCGGGGCTTGGGAGTGCGTTAGGGGAGCTGGAACTGGCCAACATCGGCAGCTCCTTGAAGTTCTGCCTGCTCGCCGAAGGCAGTGCCGACTGTTATCCGCGGCTGGCGCCGACCTCGCAGTGGGATACTGCCGCCGCCCAGGGCGTGCTGGAAGGTGCCGGGGGCGAGGTGATCGGGCTGGACGGGTTGCCGTTCCGCTACCCACCGCGTGAGTCGTTGCTCAATCCGTTCTTCCTGGCGTTGCCCCGCGCTGCTGAATGGCGACAGGCGCTCGTCGAACTGGCGAGTGCGATCAAAGCTTGAGCTTGTCGGGGCCGCTACGCGCCCCAAGCTTTCAGCGATGCAGCACGTATTGCCCGCTGAACGTCACCGCAGGCTCGTCACTACCCTCGTTGCTCACCACCGTCTCCAGCGTCAGGCGTGCCCGTCCACGACGTTGATACATTGTCAGAAACCGCTCCCAGGTCCTCTCGTCCGGCGCCGGGCAACGCGCCACGGCGGCCCCGGTGACTGGCAGCGGGTAGCTGATCTGCCCCTCCTGGATGACGATATGCCCGTCATCGATCCCCAGCTCGCGCAGACGCAGGTGCAGCCAGCCCCAACCCACCAGCACAGCGCCGCAGTACAGGCTGCCGCCGAACATGGTGCTCTTGTGGTTGACGTTGGGCGCCAAAGGCAGCTTCAGACGCAAGGTGTGCGCCTGCCAATCGATGACCTCCATGCCCATTTCGCGGGTCAGCGGAATATCGCTGTGCAGTACGGACTGCAGGTACTGGCTGTCGTTGCTCATTGACGGTTGTCCTCCTGGTCGTCGTGTCCGCCAAAGCTCAGGCTGTGCTTGCGCAGTTTGTCGTGCAGGGTCTTGCGCGGGATGCCAAGGGCCTCGGCGAGGCTGCGCATGGAGCTGTGCGGCTGCATCAGCTCGGCGGCGATCAGCGAGCGCTCGAATTGTTCGACCTGCTCGCTGAGGTTGCCGGCTGGCACCGGGACATGGCTATCGTTGGCCACCGCAGGCGCCTGGCCATCGAGGGCCAGCTCCAGGCCAAGGGCGAATCGTTCGGCGGCATTCTGCAGCTCGCGTACATTGCCCGGCCAGTCGTGGCGCAGCAGCAGGGCACGCTGCACCGGTTGCAGGTTGTGGGGGGGCAGGCCATGCCGGTCGCTGGCGGCGTCGGCGAAGTGCTGGAACAGCATCAGGATGTCGTCGCCGCGCTCACGCAGCGCGGGGATACGCAACGGTGCGACGTTCAGGCGGTAGTAGAGGTCAGCACGGAAACGCCCCTGGTCAGCGGCCTGGCGCAGATCTTCCTTGGTGGCGGCGATGATACGGATATCCAGCGGGATAAGCTGGTTGCCGCCCAGACGCTCGACCACCCGCTCCTGCAGCAGGCGCAGCAGCTTGACCTGAACATCCAAGCTCATGCTCTCGATTTCATCGAGGAACAGCGTCCCGCCATTGGCGAACTCGAACTTGCCGATGCGGCGCTTCTGCGCACCGGTGAAGGCGCCCGGCTCATGGCCGAACAACTCGCTCTCGACCACCGACTCGGCCAGTGCGCCGGCGTTGATCGCCACGAAGGGGCCGTCGCGCCGGCTCGACAGGTCGTGCAGCGCACGCGCCACCACCTCCTTGCCGGCGCCGGTTTCGCCAAGGATCAGCACGTCGGCGCGGGTGCCGGCCAGGGCGCCGATCTGCTCGCGCAGGCGCTGCATGCCGGGGGACTGGCCGAGCAGGCGCGTGGCCAACTGCTGGCGATCGCTCAGGGCCAGGCGCAGGCTACGGTTGTCGAGCACCAAGCGGCGCAGGGCCAGGGCGCGGCGCACGCTGTCGAGCAGGGCGTCGCTGGCGAAGGGCTTCTCGAGGAAGTCATAGGCCCCGGCGCGCATGGCCTGCACCGCCAATGGCACATCACCGTGGCCGGTGATCAGCAGCACCGGCAATTCGCTGTCGCGGGCGTGCAGTTGCTCCAGCAGTTGCAGGCCATCGATGCCGGGCATGCGGATATCGCTGACCACAACCCCCGGCCAGTCTTCCTCGAGGCGTTCGGCCAAGCCTTGGGCTTCGGCCAGGGCCACCACCTTGAGCCCGGCCAGGTCCAAGGTCTGGCTCAGGGCTTGGCGCAGGTGCGGGTCGTCATCGACCAGGATCACCTGGGCACGGCTGTCGATGGGTGTCTCGGTGCTCATGCCGAGGTGTCCTCCGAAGATTGCAGATTGGCGCCGGGCTTGGCCACGCGCAGTTTCAGGGTCAGCAGGGCACCGCCTTCAGGGTGGTTGCCCAGCAGCAACTCGCCGCCGAGCGCGTGCATCAGGCTTTCGCAGATAGCCAGCCCCAAGCCGAGGCCCTGGGTGCGGGTCTTGGTGGTGAAGAACGGCTCCTTGGCGTGCTCCAGGGCCTGGCGGCTGAAGCCTGGGCCATTGTCGCGGATGTACAGGTAGACGCAGCCGTCCTGGCGTTCGGCACTTAGCCAGAGCCTGCGCGGGTTGGCTTTTTCGGTCAGGGCATCGAGGGCGTTGGCCAGCAGGTTGCCCAGTACCTGGCGCAGGCGGGTTTCGCCGGCCTGCACCCACAGGGTGGCCTCAGGCAGGTCGCGCACCAGCTCTACGGCCATGGCCCGGCGACGCTTGGCCAGCAGCGCCAGGGCATCATCCAGGGCCGGTTGCAGGGCAACGCTCTCCGGGGCGTGCTGGTCGCGGCGGGCGAAGGCGCGCAGGTGGGCGATGATCGAGGCCATGCGCCCGGTCAGTTCGCCAATCAGCTTGAGGTTGCCGCGCACGTCCTCGGTGCGCTGATGGTCGAGGAGGATCTCGGCGTTCTCGGCATAACTGCGAATCGCCGCCAACGGCTGATTGAGCTCATGGCTTATGCTCGCCGACATGGTGCCCAGCACGGAGAGCTTGCCGGCCTGGACCAGTTCGTCCTGGGCGCGCACCAGCTCTTGCTGGGCGCTTTCGCGCTCCAGCACCGCGCTCTTAAGCCGGGTATTGAGGCCTTCCAAATCGGCGGTGCGCTCGATCACGCGCTTTTCCAGCTCTTGTCGGGCACGGGCCTCGAAGTCGATGCGGTCGATATAGTGGCGTCGGCGCTGCATCACCAGGCCAGCCAGGAGCATGGTCACCAGCAGCGCGCCACCGCCGATGGCCATGACCGTCTGCACCGAGCGGTCGACCAGCAGGCGTGGGGCGAGGATGTTCACCTGCCAGCCGGTTTCCTTGATGTCGCGGGTCTGGATCAGCCAGGCGTCACGGTCAAGGCTCAGCGGCTGTGGAGCCTGGGTCGGGTAGGGCTGGATGGCGACGATGGCCTGGCGCTCGGCCGCGGTCAATTCGCGGGTGGCGCGGAACCGCCAGTCCGGGCGTGAGGTGAGCACCACCACGCCGTTCTGGTCGGTCAGCAGCAGTTGTTCCGGCGTGCGGCCCCACAGGGTTTCGGTGTGGTCGAGGTCGACCTTGACCACCAGCACGCCGATCACCTTGTCGCGGTCGTGCACGGCGGCGGCGAAGAAGTAGCCGCGCTTGGCCGAAGTGGTGCCCTGGCCGAAGAACCGTCCCAGCCGCCCCTCCATCGCCTCGATGAAGTACGGGCGGAACGAGAAGTTGCGGCCGACGAAGCTGTCCTGCTTGTCCCAGTTGGACGCGGCCAGGGTGTTGCCGCTGACATCCATCAGGTACATCACCTCGGCACCGGTCTGCTGGGTGATGCCCTTGAGCAACCGGTTGGCGTTGGTCACCGCCTCGAGGCGGAACGGGTCGGCCAGCACGCCGCGCAGCGCCGGCAGGTCGCCGAGGATCTGCGGCAGGGTTTCGTAGCGGTGCAAGGTGCCCAGCAGGTTGGCGACGTAAAGGTCGAGGGTCTGGCGATTCTGCGAGGCCAGTTCGTCCTGGTAGTAGCGCTCGGCCAGGTGGTGCAGCGGCCACAGCAGCGGGGCCAGGCACAGCGCCAGCAGGGCCAGGCTGCGCCAGCGGGGGCGGCGGGGAGGCGTGGGTCTTGGGATCATCGCAATAAGGGCGCCAGTAGGATCTGGCGCAATTATGCGCTACTTGAGGCAGTCGATGAGTGCATCGTGCCAGTGCGGTTGGCTGACGTGCCATTCACGGGCCAGGCGGGAACAATCCAGGCGTGAGTTGAGCGGTCGTCTTGCCGGTGTCGGGTACTCGCTGGAAGGGATCGGCAGCAGTTCGGCGCAAGGCCGCCCCTGGGCCTTGAGTTGGTCAGCGATGGCCTGGGCGAAGCCGAACCAGGAGGTCTCGCCCTGGGCGGTCAGGTGGTAGGTGCCCCAGGCACCGGCCTGGCCGTTGCGCCAGCGCTCGATCAGCGCGCGGGTGCTGGCGGCGAGGGTGCCTGCCCAGGTCGGGGCGCCGATCTGGTCGTTGACGACTTTCAGCTGTGGACGTTCCTGAAGCAGGCGCTGCATGGTCAGCAGGAAGTTGCGTCCATGCAGCGAATAGACCCAGCTGGTGCGCAGGATCAGATGTTCACCGGCGACAGCGGTGATGGCCTGTTCGCCCGCCAGCTTGCTTCGGCCATAGACGCTCAGTGGATTGGGGGCGTCATCCTCGCTGTAGGGAGCTGGCTTGCTGCCGTCGAAGACATAGTCGGTGGAGTAGTGGATCAGCGGTGCGCCGAGCCGTGCGGCTTCTTCGGCCAGTATCCGGGGCGCTTCGGCGTTGATGGCATGGGCCATCTGCGTTTCGCTTTCGGCCTGGTCGACTGCCGTGTAGGCGGCGGCGTTGATGATCAGGTCGGGCGCCATCTGGCGCAGCACGGCGCGCAGTTGCCCTGGTCGGGCCATGTCGAACCCGTCACGACCGAGCCGCTGCACATCGCCCAGGCCGCGCAATGCTTCCTGGAGTGCCAGTGCAACCTGGCCGTGGCGGCCGCAGACGAGGATCTTCATGGGAACAGCTGTGCATCGGCAAATGACATGGCGGCCTGGTCCTTGGCCGACAGCAACGGTTGCAGGCCGTTCAGCTGCCAGTCGATGGCCAGCTGCGGGTCGTCCCAGCGGATGCCGTACTCGGCGTCGGGGTTGTAGTAGTCGGTGGTCTTGTAGAGCACTTCGGCCGACTCGCTCAACACCCGGAAACCATGGGCGAAACCGGGTGGCAGCCACAGCTGGCGGTGGTTGGTGGCGGACAGTCGCACCGCCACCCACTGGCCCAGGGTTGGCGAGCTGCGACGGATGTCCACCGCCACGTCGAGGATATCGCCTTGCAGCACGCGGACCAGTTTGCCCTGGGCATTTTGCAACTGGTAGTGCAGCCCACGTAGCACTCCGTGTAGGGAGCGAGAGTGGTTGTCCTGGACGAATGGCGTATCGATGCCGGTGCGCAGGGCGAAGTCGCGGGCGTTGTAGCTTTCGTAGAAGAACCCTCGGCTGTCACCGAACACCTTGGGCTCGATGATCAGGACGTCGGGAAGTGCGGTGGAGATGACATTCATGGCTGTTCTTCGGCCAGTTGGCTCAGGTATTGGCCGTAGCCGGTCTTTTGCAGTTCGCAGGCCTTGGCCAGCAGTTGCTCACGGCTGATCCAACCGTTCTGGAAGGCGATCTCTTCCAGGCAGGCCACCTTCAGCCCCTGGCGATGTTCGAGGGTCTGCACGTACTGCGAGGCTTCCAGCAGGCTGTCGTGCGTGCCGGTGTCGAGCCAGGCGAAGCCACGGCCGAAGCGTTCTACGCGCAGGTCGCCGCGTGCCAGGTAGGCGTTGTTGATGTCGGTGATCTCCAGTTCGCCGCGGGCTGACGGGCGGATGCTCTTGGCGATGTTCACCACATCGTTGTCGTAGAAGTACAGGCCGGTCACGGCAAAGCTGGACTTGGGTTGCCGGGGCTTCTCCTCGATCGACAACGCCCGGCCATCGGCGTCGAACTCGATCACGCCAAATCGCTCCGGGTCCTTGACCCAGTAGCCGAACACGGTGGCGCCCGAGGTGTGCTTCACTGCACGCTGCAACTGTTCGCTGAAGCTCTGGCCGTGGAAGATATTGTCGCCAAGAATCAGGCAGACGGCATCTTCACCGATGAACGACTCTCCGATCAGGAACGCCTGTGCCAGCCCGTCGGGGGACGGCTGTTCGGCATAGCTTATGTGAATGCCGAACGGGCTGCCGTCACCGAACAACTGGCGGTACTGCGGCAGGTCTTGTGGCGTGGAGATCAGCAGGATGTCGCGGATGCCGGCGAGCATCAGCACCGATATCGGGTAGTAGATCATCGGTTTGTCGTAGATCGGCAGCAACTGCTTGGAGACACCGAGGGTGATGGGGTGCAGGCGGGTGCCCGTGCCGCCGGCCAGGACGATTCCTTTAGTCATGCGATCAGGTCCTTGAAGTCCGAATTGCCCAGGCGCTGTCCTTGATAGCTGCCGTCCTGGACCTGGCGGCACCAGTCGAGATTGTTCAGGTACCACTGCACGGTCTTGCGCAAGCCTGAGGCGAAGGTTTCCTGCGGTACCCAACCGAGCTCACGCTCGATCCTGCCGGCATCGATAGCGTAGCGCAGGTCATGCCCCGGGCGGTCCTGGACGTGGGTGATCAGGTCGGTGTAGCGGGTCACCCCGGCGGGGTGCGCAGGGGCCAGCTCTTCCAGCAGCGCACACACGGCCTGCACCACGTCGATGTTCCGCTGCTCGTTGTGGCCGCCGATGGTGTAGGTCTGGCCGACCTCTCCAGCGGTAACGATCCGGAGCAGGGCTCGGACGTGATCCTCGACGTACAGCCAGTCGCGGACTTGCTGGCCATCGCCGTACACCGCAAGCGGCTTGCCGGCCAGGGCGTTGAGGATCATCAACGGGATCAGCTTTTCTGGGAAGTGATACGGGCCGTAATTGTTGGAGCAGTTGCTGATCACCGTCGGCAGGCCGTAGGTACGTTGCCAGGCGCGGACCAGATGATCGGCTGCCGCCTTGCTGGCCGAGTAGGGAGAGCTGGGGGCGTACGGGGTGTTTTCATCGAACAGTCCGTCGGGGCCGTGCAGGTCGCCGAACACTTCGTCGGTGGAAACGTGGTGGAAGCGGAACGTGTCGCGGGCAGGCTTTTCCAGCGAGCTCCAGTAACCGCGAGCGGCCTCCAGCAGGCTGTAGGTGCCGACGATATTGGTGTAAATGAAGTCCGCCGGGCCATCGATGGAGCGGTCGACGTGCGACTCTGCGGCCAGGTGCATGATGGCGTGTGGCTGGAACCTGGCAAGCATGGCGCTGACACTGACCTGGTCGGCGATATCAGCCTGGACAAATTCATAGCGGGGGTTGTCGGCGATCCGCTGCAGGGACTGCAGGTTGCCCGCGTAGGTCAACTTGTCGAGATTGAGCACTTCATGCTCGGTATGGTCAATCAGGTGGCGGATCAGGGCCGAGCCGATGAAGCCGGCGCCGCCGGTGACGAGAATGCGCATGTGCAGATGCCTGTGCGGAAAACGTGGTGGCAGATGCCTAGCTTGTTGGCTGGCGTCGTCTGTTGCAAGTCTTGTTGCAGGGCGGCCTGTCGTCTGTGCAAGGCTGCCACTTGCTTATCGGCAGCGGTGGTGGCGATATAAGCGACAAAAAAACGAGGTTTCCCGTTCATGCTCCTGAGCACCCTGATCCAGCGTTCGAGCCAGCCCAGTCCTTCACTTGGCGAGGCCCAGGCCCATGCCCTGCTGAGGTCGCACTACGACTTGCAGGGCACGTTGCAGGTGCTGGGCAGCCAGCAGGACCTCAACTTTCGCGTGGACAGCGACCAGGGCCGCTTCGTGCTCAAGGTCTGCCATGGCGGCTATGCGGCGGTCGAACTGCAAGCCCAGCATGCGGCGCTGGCGTTCCTGCATGGGCAAGGCGTGCCAGTGCCGGTAGTGCGCAAAGCCAGTACCGGCGAGCTATTGCTGGACCTCGAGGTCGATGGCCAGCCGCTTCGGGCCCGCCTGCTCGATTACATCGACGGGCAGCCACTGACCCGCCTGGGCCATTTGCCAGCGCGGGTGATGGCTGAGCTCGGTACGCTTTGCGCCCGTGTCGATGAGGCGCTAGCCGATTTCGACCATCCAGGCCTCGAGCGCACCTTGCAGTGGGATCCGCGCCATGCCCAGGTACTGATCCCGCATTTGTCGCCCGTGTTGCAGAATGCCCAGCGCCGGGCGCAGGTGGAGCAGGTCGCCCAGTCGGCAGCCGCACGTCTGCAACCGTTGGTCGACCTGCTGCCGATCCAGGCCGTGCACCTGGACATCACCGACGACAACGTGGTCTGGGCGCGCGATGCCGAGCGGCAGTGGCAGGTGCAGGGTGTCATCGACTTCGGTGACCTGGTGCGTACCTGGCGCATCGCTGATCTGTCGGTGACCTGCGCGGCCTTGCTGCATCACGCCGAGGGCGACCCGCTGCGGATCCTGCCGGCGGTCAGCGCCTACCATGCCGTGAATCCCCTGCAGGACTCGGAGTTGCGCGCCCTCTGGCCGCTGGTGCTGAACCGAGCAGCCGTGCTGGTGCTCAGCAGCGAACAGCAACTGGCCATCGATCCGGACAACCAGTACACCCGTGACAACATCGCCCATGAGTGGGAGATCTTCGATACGGCCTGCGCCGTGCCCGCAGCTTTGATGGAGGCGGCGATCCTCCAGGCGGCTGGGCGCAAACCGGCCAGCATCGATCTTGGCGATTGCGCCGTGTTGCTGCCGACGCTGAACGGCGAGGCGATGACCCGGGTCGACTTGGGCGTGCTCAGCCCCCACTGCGAGGCGGGCAACTGGGAGCAACCCGGCTTTGACCAGCGCCTGCTTGCTGCCCAGCCGGGGCCGGCGTGCAGCCTGCATGGGCAGTACCGCCTGTCGCAAACCCACATCGACCGGCCTGAAGAACCGGCTACCTGCGCCTTGGGCGTGGAGCTGAACCTGTTACCCGGCACCGCGTTGCAGGCGCCCGCTGCTGGGGTATGGCAATGCATCGGCGATGGCCGTGGCTGCCTGCGCACCGCGCACTGGAGTCTGTGGCTCGATGGCCTGGAGGAGGCACCGACCGATGGCCAGGCGTTGCGCAAGGGCCAGGCCATCGGCGCGACCTGTGGGTACCTTCGCGTGCAGCTGTGCGTGGATACCGATATCCGTCCGCCATTCTTTGCCACGCCCTCCCACGCTGCCGCCTGGCTGGCCCTGTGCCCGTCACCGCGCACCCTGCTCGGCTTCGACTGCGATGCCGAGCCGCTGGCCGACGCACAGGCCCTGCTGGCCCGTCGCGATGCCAGCTTCGCACGCTCGCAGAAGCACTACTACGCCCAGCCTCCGCATATCGAGCGCGGTTGGCGCAACTACCTCATCGACATGCAGGGCCGCTCGTACCTGGACATGCTCAACAACGTCGCGGTGCTTGGCCATGGTCATCCGCGCATGGCCGCCGAGTCGGCGCGCCAGTGGTCGCAGGTCAACACCAACTCGCGCTTTCACTACGCAGCCATCGCCGAATTCTCCGAACGCCTGCTGGAAGTGGCCCCGGAAGGCTTCGACCGGGTGTTCCTGGTCAACAGCGGCACCGAGGCCAATGACCTGGCGATTCGTCTGGCCTGGGCCTACAGCGGCGGGCGCGACCTGCTCAGCGTGCTGGAGGCCTATCACGGCTGGTCGGTGGCCACTGACGCGATCTCCACCTCCATCGCCGACAACCCCCAGGCCCTGGAGACCCGGCCAGACTGGGTGCATCCGGTGGAGGCGCCGAACACCTTCCGCGGTCGCTACCGGGGCGCTGACAGCGCCGCCGACTACCTGCGCGATGTCGATGCCAAGCTGGCCGACCTCGACGCCCGTGGTCGCCAGTTGGCCGGGATGATCTGCGAACCGGTGTACGGAAACGCTGGGGGCATCTCGTTGCCGCCGGGCTACCTGCGCGAGGCCTACGCCAAGGTGCGCCAACGCGGCGGGGTGTGCATCGCCGACGAGGTGCAGGTCGGTTACGGGCGCCTGGGCGAGTACTTCTGGGGCTTCGAGGAGCAGGGCGTGGTGCCGGACATCATCACCATGGCCAAGGGCATGGGCAACGGCCAGCCGCTGGGCGCGGTGATCACCCGGCGCGAGATCGCCGAGGCGCTGGAGGTCGAGGGCTACTTCTTCTCGTCGGCCGGTGGCAGCCCGGTCAGTTGCCGCATCGGCATGGCGGTGCTGGAGGTGATGCGCGACGAAGGGTTGTGGGACAACGCCCGAGACGTGGGCCGTTACTTCAAGGCTCGGCTGCAGGCATTGGTCGATAAATATCCGCTTGCTGGCGCCGCCCATGGTTCTGGGTTTTACCTGGGGCTGGAGTTGGTGCGTGATCGCCAGACGCTGGAACCCGCGACCGAGGAGACCATGATCCTGTGTGATCGCCTGCGCGATCTGGGGATCTTCATGCAGCCGACCGGCGACTACCTGAACATCCTCAAGATCAAGCCACCGATGTGCACCACGCGGGCCAGCGTGGACTACTTCGTCGACAGCGTGGAGCGGGTCCTCGACGAAGGGCTCTGATTCAAGGCATGCAGGCCTGGTAAATCGATTGTTATCGGTTTGTCAGGCTTTTTTATGCCTAAATATTTTATGATTATCTATTTAATGTCGATATTTATCGGTTGTATTATCGACGGATCATTACGCTGCCTATATTGGCGGGCCTGCATCTTTTTCGATCACCGACCTGGCGCCCCTGGCCCCGGGCCTTCGCAGAGGTTACCCATGAAGACCCTCAACTCGACCCCCCGCGCCGACGGTTTCCACATGCCCGCCGAGTGGGCCCCGCAGACCCAGGTGTGGATGGTCTGGCCGGAGCGTCCGGACAACTGGCGCCTGGGCGGCAAGCCGGCGCAGGCCGCGCACGTGACCCTGGCCAAGGCCATCGCCCGCTTCGAGCCGGTCACCGTGGCGGTGTCCGCCGGGCAGTACGAGAACGCCCGTCGCCAGCTCGACCTGCCCAACATCCGCGTGGTCGAGATCAGCAACGACGACGCCTGGGTGCGTGACACCGGCCCGACCTTCGTCATCAACGACCACGGCGAGGTACGCGGCGTGGACTGGGGCTTCAACGCCTGGGGCGGTTTCGACGGCGGCCTGTACGCGCCCTGGAACCGTGACGAGGAGCTGGCCGCCAAGGTCATGGAGATGGAGCGCGTGCAGCGTTACCACACCGAAGGCTTCGTGCTCGAAGGCGGTTCGATCCACGTCGATGGCGAAGGCACCCTGATCACCACCGAAGAATGCCTGCTCAACCGCAACCGCAACCCGCACCTGGACCGCGAACAGATCGAGGAGATCCTGCGCGAGCACCTGGCGGTCGAGACCATCGTCTGGCTGCCGGACGGCCTGTACAACGACGAGACCGATGGCCACGTCGACAACTTCTGCTGTTACGTCAGCCCAGGCGAAGTGTTACTGGCCTGGACCGATGATTCCAATGACCCCAACTATGCACGCTGCCACGCCGCCTACGAGGTGTTGAAAAACACCCGCGATGCCAAAGGGCGCGAGTTCGTGGTGCACAAAATGCCGATCCCGGGGCCGCTGTATGCCACCCAGGCAGAATGCGACGGCGTCGATCACGTGGCGGGCAGCCAGGAGCGCGACCCTTCGGTACGCCTGGCCGGTTCCTACGTGAACTTCCTGATCGTCAACGGGGGCATCATCGCCCCGAGTTTCGACGACCCGGCTGATGCCCAGGCCAGAGCGATCCTGGCCAAGGTTTTCCCGGACCACGAAGTGGTGATGATCCCAGGGCGTGAACTGCTGCTTGGCGGTGGCAACATTCACTGCCTGACCCAGCAGCAGCCGGCACCGGTCAAACGCTGATCGGCCACTGAGAGAAAAGCCCGTCGCAAGACGGGCTTTTTTTTGCTGGCGATAGTCGGACACTTGGAATGGCACAGCAATTGTATTGATTTTTCCTCGTACTTCAGGGGAATCGGCCTACGCCGTTCTGTAACGTGCCTGAAGTAACTTAGCCGCTCACTCGGCCCAGGGAGTACGTGAGGAAATGAACGCAGCAAGTGAGTCGGCTTTGCCCTCAACGGCGGCCAGTCACCAATCGCTCAGAATCCTGGCTCAGTGGTTGAAACGTCATGGAGACGATCGGGTCAGGACGACCGACCCACGACGCCTGCTGGATGGGCGATACCCCCAAGGCCTGATCAGCGAGGAAGAGCTCGAAGCTCTGCTGGCTGTCTGGCATTGACCGGGAAGGAACCCGTCGCAGAAAAAAACGCCACCGCAATTGCGGTGGCGTTTTCGTTTGGGCGGCCCGTCCTTGATGCTCGCTGCTGTCACAACTCAGAAGCTGTAGGTTCCGGTCACCACCAGGCTGCGCGGATCGCCCACCTGGATCTGCGCCGCACTGGTGGCCGAGCTGTAGTAGGTCTTGTCGGTGATGTTGCTCAACGCCGCGCGTACATCCCAGTCGTGGGTGCGATAACCGGCCAGCGCCGTAGCCCGGCAGGATCACGGTGTTCTGGTTGTCGGCGTAGCGGTCGCCGACCAGGGTCAGGCCGGTTTCGGCGTACCAGCCCAGCTCCGGCTTCCAGGTCACGAACAGGCTGGCGTTACGCTTGGCCACGTCGTTGATGCGGTTGCCTTGCTGGCCGTTGTTGTCCTTGACGATGGTCGCGTCCTGCAGGCCGATGCCGCCGCGCACGTACCAGTTGCCCACCACGTTGCCGGTGGCGGTCAGCTCGAGGCCGCGTGAACGCTGCAGGCCGCTGAGCTGGATCAGTTCCGGGTTGAGCGGGTCGCGGGTACGGCGGTTGTACAGTTCCAGTTCGTAGATCGCCAGGGTGGTGCTCAGGCGTTCGTTGAACCATTCGCTCTTGACCCCGATCTCCTTCTGCCGGGTCTGTTCCGGGTCGGTCTGGTTGGCGTTGCCGGCCGCGCCAGGGGTGATGCCTATCAGGCCGCCACCGACCGGAGAGTAGGTCTTGCTCCAGGAGGCATAGAAGGAGTGATCCTGCCAGGGGGTGTACACCACGCCGATACGCGGACTGAAACTGTTGTCCTTCTGCTTTTCCGAGATGTTGCGCAGTTTGTTGGTGGTGTCCACCTCGAACTGGTCAAAGCGCACGCCGGCCAGCAACTGCCACTGGTCGTTGAGGCGGATTTGGTCCTGCAGGTAGATCCCTCGGCTCTCGACGTCGGTGTGGTTGTTGCTGGACACACGCATCGTGCCGTTGTGCTGCTGGCTGGCCGTGGCCCCCTGCAGAGGTACCGAGGGCACGCCCACGCCTTGGCTCAGCAGCGAGTTGCGACGTTGTTCGCCCATTTCCAGGCCCACCAGCAGCGTGTGCTCCAGACCGAAGGTTTCTACATGACCTTCGAGTTCGACGGTGTTGTAGAGATTGCGGGTGCTCAGGTCCTGCTGCCAGCGCTGGCGGTCCACCAGTCCGGTAGCGGGGCGGTAGGCGGTCAGGTAGGTATTGTCGAAGTCGCTCTCCAGGGTGAACAGGCTGAAGGTGTGGCGCAGTTGCCACTGGTCATTCAGCTCGTAGTTCAGGCGCGAACGCAGCGACTCGGCGCGGTCGTTGATGTAGTCGCGCTGGGTGTCGCCGTAGGTGGTCTTGCGGCCGACATCGGCCGGGCGCCCGGTGAGCGGGTTGCCGGGGATGCCACGGTCGGGCGTGCGGTCGTAACGGCTGTACTCATACTGCACCAGCCAGTTCAGCTCGGGGGTGATCTGCCAGCTCATGGACGGGGCGAACAGTTGGCGGTGGTTGCCGTCAATGCCGTCGCGGAAGCTGTTCTTGTCCTCGTTGCCCAGGTTCAGGCGCAGGCTGAAGGTGTCGCTGGGGTCGGCGCTGAGGTCGGCATACAGGCTGCGCAGGTCCTGGCTGCCACCTTGTGCCTCGATGGTCGAGCGGCGGCCGTGTTCCGGCGCCTTGCTCACCCGGTTGACGATGCCGCCTTGGCTGCCACGGCCATACAGCACTGCCGCCGGCCCTTTGAGCACCTCGACCCGCTCGATGTTGTGCAGATCACGGGTGTACTGGCTGTCGTCGCGGACACCGTCCAGGTAGAAGTCGTTGCTGGCGTCGAAGCCGCGGATACGCAGGCTGTCGAAGCGGGTGTCGGCGCCACTGCTGACGTTGGGGATGCCTTCCAGCGCCTTGCCCAGGTTGCTGCTGCCGTAGTCCAGCACGTTGCGGGTCTTCACCGAATCGATGGCCTGTGGCACGTAGCGCGCGGGGGTCGAGGTGCGGGTCGCGGTGGTTACGTCCTTGACCCGCGGGTTGTCTTCCTCGCGGGTGCTGTCGGCGGTCACCGAGGTTTCCGGCAGTGTGGTGGTGGCGGCACTGGCCAGGCCGGTGCTGAACAGCAGCGACAGGCCCAGAGTCAAGGGTGAGAGGCGGCAGGGGGCAGGCATCGAAGGCGTCCAAGGGAGGAGTGAGAAATTTGGCGCGAATGGTAATGCTTGCTATTTGCTGTTGCATCGACATTTGTAAAGGGTTGTCTTTACATATGTTTCAAGATGTTGCTATTTGTTTGAATTGATTTGAAGTGTCTTGGCATTCACAAGGATGCGCTTCGGAATGGCTTGTGGAAGCGGCGGTGAGTGCAACGTTGCTCTGCGCGTGACCGCGCAGTGGGAAGAACAGGGCAGTTCAAACAGGCTTTCGGAAGGACTGCGGGAACATGGCCGTATGACGGTTTTATGGATTTCGACTGCTTTCCACAAAAGAGACAAATTTGCGCTGACCCACGACAGATATGCATGGAAATGCACCAGCGCTGACCTTGTTTTTGGTTATATCAACCTGCATTTCACGTTTTTTTGACATGTATAAGCAGGCAGGGCTAGGATTCGGGCTCTACGCCTGCTGGCCATTCCCTGGCCATGCGGCTGCAAGGCCCGTTGCAGACCATTGGCGGGCCTTCGGCTTGGATCCGCATAGCGTCGAACCTACGAAGGGGCGTTGGTTCCTGGCGTTCTGATGCAGAGCGTTTTTGAATACGAAATAAGGAAAATAACATGTTGAAAACCAGGATCAGCCTGGTCGCCCTGGCGATGATCGCCGCGACCCAGGCACAGGCCAATGACCAGGCCGAGAGCAAGGGCTTCATCGAGGACAGCCACGCCAACGTCCTTCTGCGCAACGCCTTCATCAACCGTGACAAGAAGCATCACACCAACGACCAGTCCCAGTGGGGCCAGGGTGTCATCGCCAACTTCTCCTCCGGTTTCACCCAAGGCACCGTCGGTGTAGGTGTCGACGCCTTCGGCCTGTACGCCCTGCGCCTCGATGGTGGCAAGGGCCGTAACCAGGGTGGCGGTGTCGACTTCTTCAAGCGTTCCGATCCCACTTTCGATGGTGAAAAGACCAACGCTCCGCACAACCTGGCCCGTGGTGGCGCTGCGGTGAAGTTCCGTGTTTCGAACACCGTACTCAAATACGGTGACCAGATGCCGGCCCTGCCGGTCCTGCAGTACGACGACGGTCGCCTGCTGCCAGAAAGCTTCACCGGCACCATGATCACCTCCAAGGAGATCAAGGGCCTGGAAATCAACGCCGGCCGCTTCACCCAGGAAGCGCGCAAGAGCGCCGAGCGTCGCGATGGCGGCGGCCTGAAGTCGATCAACGTGCTCGGCGGCAGCTACAAGTTCACCGACAACTTCACCGCGTCGCTGTACACCGCCGACAACGAAGACGTGATGAAGAAGCACTACCTGGGCTTGAACTACGTCTTCCCGATTGCCAGCGACCAGTCCCTGACCCTGGACTTCAACGGCTACAAGTCGGACATCGACAACAAGTACGTGCGTGCCGCCAAGCTCAACGGCGACTCCAACACCATCTGGAGCCTGGCCGCCACCTACGCTTACGGCCCGCACTCGTTCACCCTGGCGCACCAGCGCAGCACCGGCAGCACCGGCTACAACTACGGCTGGTACCAGAACGATGGTGGCGTGGGTGACGGTGGCTCGACCATCTACCTCGCCAACTCCTACTGGTCCGACTTCAACGCAGAAGACGAGCGCTCCTGGCAGCTGGGCTACGGCCTGGACTTCGGTGCCTTCGGCGTGCCGGGGCTGACCTACAAGTTTGCCTATGTAGTGGGTGACAACATCAACACCCGTAAAGTCGGCGCCCCACAAGGCTTCGGTGAAGGTAAAGAGCGCGAGATCTTCAACCAGATCCGTTACGTGGTTCAGGAAGGCCCGGCCAAGGACCTGTCCGTCAAACTGCGTAGCTCCTTCCTGCGGACCAACAATGCTGTCCAGCAGAACGGTTACAACGACGACGGCAACGAAGTCCGCGTATTCGTCGAGTACCCGATCAGCATCTTCTGATCCTGATCCCGCGTCACCCGCAGCCCCGGCCTATGCCGGGGCTGTTTCTTTCCGGCGCACGTTAACCGACGCCGCCACCTCGATCTCCCCGTCTCCGGCGCAAAGCTGTCACTGCGCGCCATCCGCCACATCCGTGCATAGAACTCGCTGTCGATAGCACCGCTGAGCAGCTCGCCCGGCTTGAGGAAGGTGTGCAGCTGGGAAAACAGGCTGATCTCGCTGGCGCTGATACGCCGTGCCAGGTGCTTGGGCTTGAGTTCAGAGGGATGGTCCAGGCCGGCGGCGGCAAGCATCTCGGCCAAGGCATGCAAGGTATTGCGGTGGAAGCTGGCGACCCGCTCGGCCTTCTCCGGCACCACTAGCGCGCGCTGGCGCAACGCATCCTGGGTCGCCACGCCGGTTGGGCACTTGTTGGTGTGGCAGCTTTGCGACTGGATGCAGCCGATGGCGAACATGAAGCCCCGGGCCGAGTTGACCCAGTCCGCGCCGATGGCCAGCACGCAGGCTATGTCGAAGGCGCTGACCAGCTTGCCCGCCGCGCCGATGCGGATGCGCTCGCGCAGGTTCAGCCCCACCAAGGTGTTGTGCACGAACATCAGGCCCTCACGCAGCGGCACGCCCATGTTGTCGGAGAACTCCCGGGGCGCCGCGCCGGTGCCGCCTTCCTTGCCGTCGACGACGATGAAGTCCGGGGTGATGCCGGTGGCCAGCATGGCCTTGGCGATGCCCATGAACTCCCACGGGTGGCCCAGGCAGAACTTGAAGCCCACCGGCTTGCCGCCAGACAGCTCGCGCAGCCGGGCGACGAACTGCAGCAGTTCCCGCGGCGTGGCGAAAACACTGTGGGCGGCCGGCGAGATGCAGTCCTCGCCCTCGCGCACGCCTCGGGTGGCGGCGATCTCGGCGCTGACCTTGTGCGCCGGCAGGATCCCGCCATGGCCCGGCTTGGCGCCCTGGCTGAGCTTGATCTCGATCATCTTCACCTGGGCGGCACGGGCCTGCTCGGCGAAGCGCTCGGGGTCGAACTGGCCGTCCTCGGTGCGGCAGCCGAAGTAGCCGCTGCCGATTTCCCAGATCAGGTCGCCGCCGTGTTCGCGGTGGTAGGGGCTGATGCTGCCCTCGCCAGTGTCATGGGCGAAGCGACCAAGGCGCGCGCCCTTGTTCAGCGCGGCGATGGCGTTGGCGCTGAGGGCGCCGAAGCTCATGGCCGAGATATTGAAGATCGACGCCGAGTACGGTTGGCGGCACTGCGGGCCGCCGATGCGGATGCGGAACGACGCAGGGTCGGGCATCGGCACCGGCAGCATCGAGTGGCTGATGAACTCGAAGCCCGGTTTGTAGGCATCATTGAGCGTGCCGAAGGCTTTCTCGGCACTTTCGTTCTTGGCCCTGGCGTACACCAGCGAACGCTGGGCGCGGGAGAACGGCAGCTTGTCGTCGTCGCCCTCGATCAGGTACTGGCGGATCTCCGGGCGGATGGTCTCGATCAGGTAGCGGATATTGCCCAGGATCGGGTAGTTGCGGCGCACGGCGTGGTGGCGTTGGCGCAGGTCGTTGAGGCCGACCAGGCTGAGCAGGGCGCTGGTGACGGTAAAGGGCCAGAGCCAGGTGTGGGCAAGCAGCAAAGGGGCACTGGCAATCGTGAAGACCAGACACAGGAACAGGCAGGCATAGCGGCTGGGGAGCGAGTCTTTCATGGGTCCATCGCAGACGGGATGACCCGGCCTAGGATAGGCAAAGGTTGCGCAGGGAAAACCTGGGGTTTCGGTAAAAGACTGTTACTCGACGCGGATGCGCCTGGCGCGGACACCGGCTACCGCGCCGTACCTGCCGGTCCCTCGGCATACAGGTATCCATACCCCTACACAGGGGCTTCAGTCGGCCCCTCCAGCGCCAAGGCCTTCCAGCTCGCCTTGCGTTTACGTTCGATGAGCGCGGCCAGGGCCTTGGCGGTCGGAGCACCCTTGCCGGTGAACTTCACCGGTGCCAGGGTCAGCAGGGTGACCTTGTCACTTTCGGGAATCCGCTCGTCATCACCATGCTTGTTCCAGGGCTTGTCCACCGCCAACAGCGCATCCACCGCGCAAGGCCAGTGCAGGTCGGCAAATTGTGGATCGTCACGCTGGAACAGCATGCCCTCGGCCACCGGGCCGTGCTCGAAGGTTGTGGCGGCGAGGCGTGCCAGCATTCGTACTGGAAAACACCAGGCGTCTGGCACCGGCAATCCGGCCTGGGGCAGTGCCCAGTCACCTGGCAGGCAGAGGAACAACTCGGTCATCGGGGCAACCTGGTACAGGCCGCTGGTGAACAACAGCTTGTAGTCAGTCTTGCTATCGATCAGGCTGACATGCAGCGTGCTGCGAGGGTCTTCACTGGGGGGGCAGAACTCGGTGGGCAGGACCCACCCAGCAGTATTGTGCACGAAGGTGACAATGGCCTGTCCGGCGCCTTCGGCATCGGCACCCTCGACATCGTTGATGCTGCGTGCGCCGTGTTCGAGCAGCAGATCGACCGTGCGCTGATGCCCCCATTCACGCGCAGCGTCCAGTGCGCTGTCATTGGCGCGTCGGTGCAGGCGATTGACCTGTGCGCCTCGAGTCAGCAGCAGTGCGACGACCTCGTTGTGGCCCGATTGGGCCGCTGCGTATAGCGGTGGGCAGACGCTGAGCGGCAGGCCATCGACCCAGGCACCGGCATCGAGCAGGCAAACGCAGGTTTCAAGGTGCCCTTCACTGGCTGCCAGTTCGAGTGCACTGGCATGGCCCTCGTCTACATACGGCTGGTTAGGCGCCAGGCCCAGCTCCAGGAGCAGGCCACAGTTCGCAGTCTGTCCGGCCCGGGCGGCCATATGCAGCAGCCCTTCCTCGTCGGCCTCGCCATAGCGGGGCAGCACCAGCAGCTCGGGGTATTTCTGTGCGAACGCACGTAGCCGCTCCAGCTTGCCCTCTTCTACATCGTCATAGAGGCGGTCGAGCTTGGTCTCATGCTTTTCGTAGAGTTGTTGCCAGTCGATCATCAGATGAAAGTTCCCCGTTTGAAGGCCAGTCCCATGCGTTTTAATTCGCGCTCCACCGCTTTCAATCCTTTGGCATCGGCTTTCTGCAGACGCTCGAAGACTTTCTGGGCCGACGCGACAGTGTGGGTTTTGCCGCCATTGCGCGCCCAGGTGAAATTGCGTAAGTCGGTGTTCAGGTCGATTTTGTGCTTGGCCATGATCGCCTGCGCATTGAGGATGTAGTCACGGTTCTGCTGTTTCCAGTTGCGTGGCGCGTTTTCCCGAACGATGTGGTGCCGGTGCGGGTTTTTCATGTTTTTGGGCGCGCGCCCCATCTTCTTCTTGTCTGCGCTACTCAACCGGCAGACTTCCAGCCCTAGTGGGTCGATCCAGGTGGCGGGTGTCGGGGCGTATTGGTACAAGTTCAGCCCGCCCGCCAGGCCGATCGGATCCGGCTGGGTAAACCGACCCACATCCGGATCGTAGAAGCGGAACAAGTTGTAGTGCAGGCCGGTTTCCCTATCAAGGTACTGGCCCTGGAACCTCAGGTTCTGTTGCTCGACGAGTGCCGGCTCGCGCAGTTCCTGCATCGTATTACCCCAGACCTGATAGCGGGCCTGCCAAACGATGTTGCCAGCTTCATCACTCAGTTGCTCCGCCAGGCCATTGAGGTCGTTGTGGTAGTGATGTATCTGCTGGTACTCGCCCAGGCCGTCGACGCGGGCCAGGGGCTCATGGCTGTCGTCCTCATACAGGTAGAGGCAGCGTTGCCCATGGCGACGCTCTTCGAGCAAGCGGTAGCCGTCCCAGTCGAACCGGGTGAGGCCGAGGCACTGCCCCGTATCATCGTATTCGCTCTTGGCGATGCGTCTGCCAAGGGGGTCGTACTGCATGCGCACCACGCGCTCGCGTCCGCTGTGCTGGGAGCGCACTTCGATCAGACGGTGCTCGGCATCGTAACGCAAGCG
This sequence comes from Pseudomonas sp. PONIH3, assembly GCF_002934345.1. NCBI lineage: Bacteria > Pseudomonadati > Pseudomonadota > Gammaproteobacteria > Pseudomonadales > Pseudomonadaceae > Pseudomonas > Pseudomonas sp. PONIH3. The sequence continues at coordinate 3,397,803 of NZ_CP026386.1, read as the reverse complement.
CTGCACACCGCGCCGCGCGCTACGCTTCTCGATGAGTCGGCCAAAAGCGTCATAGCGGTAACGCTTGTCCTGGTAAGTCAGCACGCGATTGTGGCGGACCCAGCCACCTTGTGGGCCATCGAGCAGGTTGGCTGCCGCATCATAGGCGAAGGTTTCGCCCGGCTGCATACCGGTTGGCTGGCTGGCGATGATGCGTTCACTGGCATCGTGGCGCAGATGCTGTGCGTGCTGCTCGCCAGGGCTCTGCCGTAAGCGCGTTGTGAGGTTGTCCGCCAGGTCGTATTCGAAGTGCTGCTGCAGGGGGGCTGGCAGCTGCCTGGGCATTCCACGCGGTCGACTTCGACGCGAACGCAAGCGGCCGGATCGGTCGTACTCGCTGTGGGTATCGAGGTTGCCCTGGGTGCGCAGGACTTCGCGGTGCAGGCGGTCACGCTCGAAGTCGCAGATCACCTTGCCATCGAGATTCACCTGATGCAGATAGCCACTGCCGTAGTAAAGCTGGTTCAGCTCGCGGCCGTCCGGTAACTGGGTGCGGATGCGATTGCCCAGTTCATCGTAGTGATGGCGTAAAACACCCGATGTACCGTGCTCCTCGATCAGTCGACCCAGGGCATCGTAGGCAAAGCCAAGCTGTTGGCTATCGCCCTGGTTGTCGGTGAAGCGGACCATGAGCAGTTGGTCGAGTGCATCGTATTGGTGCTCGGTACGTCCGTCGTCGGTCACCTTGGCCAGGAGGCGACCACCGGCATCGCGCTCGAAGACGTGGCTGATCGGCGCCATCGGCGTGCCGGGTACCAGTGCCAGTCCCAAGCCATGGGGCGCAGGCATGTAATCAAGGCGCTGCAGACAGTCGAGGCGGTCGTAATGGTAGCGTCGGGCGCTGCCATCTAGATCACGCTGCTCAACCAACCGGTCGGCGGGGTCCCAGGTAAATCGATAGCTTTCGCCGTTCTCGTTGGCCAGGCTGAGCAGACGACCATAAGTGTCGTAGCGGTACGCGACGGTCCGCCCCAGGGGATCAACCTGCCGTTGCAGGCGGCCGCAAACGTCGTAGTGAAACTCATAGCCATGGCCGGTGGGGTCCTCACGTCGCACCAGCAGGCTGGCGGTATTGTACCGGTAGTGCTCGCTGCGACCATCTGGCGTGCGGATCTCCAGCAGTCGTCCCTGTGCATCATGGCGATAGTCGGTGCGTTCCCCTTGTGCGTCGACCACCGTGGCCAGGTAGCCATGGCGGTCATAGACGAGGCGCGTGGTGTAGCCGGAGCAATCGGTAAATGCACTGATCAGGCCCAGGTCGTTCCATTGCAGTTGTCTGGCTTTACCCATGGCGTCGACGATTTCGACCGTGCGTCCGTGTCCGTCATGGCGATAACGGGTTACCAGGCCTAGCGGATCAGTTTCCCGGACACAATTACCACGCTGATCGTAGCCGTATTGCCAGCAGTTGCCGGCGGCGTCGGTCCAGGCGCGGGGTAGTGCCCAGTGCTCCATCCAGTGTGTCGACTCACTGCGACCAAGAGGGTCGATAGTCTGTGCGAGGTTGCCAGACGTGTCGTAGTCGAACGTCCACAGCCCACCGTCCGGGTCGCTGGCGGCCAGCAGTTGGCGCTCGTCGTTCCAGTCGAAGCGCCAGGTCCGGCCAAGGGCATCAGTGTAGGCGGTGACCTGGTATTGGTTGTTCCAAATGCGGATGCTCTGGCGTTGAAGCCCATCGGTGATACGGGTCACACCTGCGGCTACATCGTACTCAAAAAGGTACTCGTCACCCTCGTCGGTCCAGTGCCGAGCCACGCGCCAGCCATCTTCGGTCAGCACCCACTCGTAATGGCAGCGCAGGCCGGTTGGTAGTTGGTGCTCGATCATCCTCTGGCCCTGGTCATAGGCGAAGCGTCGTTTCACCTGGCCCTGGGCGTCTCGCACCTCGGTGAGGTTTCCTCTGTCGTCGTAGTTGTAACTGACCAGTTGTTCGGTGCTGGTATCGGCGAAGCGGCGTTGCACATGGCTGACACGTTGAGGCCATTGCGGGCTGTAGTGCAGTTCCACCTCGACCAGGCCGAAGGTATCCCGCAGGCCGCGCAGGCGCCCGCGGTCGTCATAGTCCAGGTAGACACGATTGTCGTTGCGGTCGCCGATCTGGCTCAAGCGCAATCTGGCTGGGTTGCCGGGCACCTGCTCAAATAGACGATAGCGGCCATCACGATCTTCGATCAGTACCTCACCGTTGAGTGCTCGGCGCACGCTCAGGCCTTCGCCGGTGCTATAAAGCGCATCTCCCAGCGGGAGATGCCCCATGTCGATTGCTCGGGCCTGCTCATCGTTGAAGACCAGGCTTTCACCGCCATCGGCATGGGGTATGACGTCGATATGGACCTCGTAAGGTACGCTCCAGCCGCTGCCGAGCAGTCCTGCCTCACGCTCCCCATGGCTGTTGTAGTAGCGCTGCCAGTCCAGTGGGATCAGTGCCGGCAGCTCGAAATCCAACTCGGCCTCACCATTGAGGATCTTCGCACCAGTAGGCGCATGCACCGGGTTGGGTGAGCCGGCGATGGCCGAAGTGAGGGCACTGGTGACTTGGCTGGTCACCAAGCTGGTGACGCCCCCGATCAACATGCACCCAAACTTGCTGTAAAACTTTCCCCCCCGCCCTCGCAACATCATCAACGCCGTGATCGCCAGGCCGATCCCCGGCGTCTTGCCGCTGCGGATCTCGCGCACCACGATCGGCCCGCCGCCGATGCGCACGTTGTCCGACACCAGCCCGCCATCGACGATCACGGCCTCGCAGGTGCCACGGTCGCCGCTGCGGCAGGCCGGGTGGCCGTTGATCAGCACCTTGCTCGAACCCTCGGCCAGGTACTGCGGCGGCATCGGCGGGTGCTTGGTGCACAGCACCTTGTCGTCGGGAGCTTCCTGGGTGTTGGCCGCTGGGCTGGCGACGGTCGGCCGCCACATCTGTGAGAAGAAGCCCTTGGCCATGTCAAGGAAGGTCTCTTCCTGCTCCTCGGCCTGCGCGTCACCGCCCTCGCCAGTGGCCGGGGCCGAGGGCGCGGTGACCACGCCGGCCGCGCGCGCGGCGCGCTTGCCGTTGGTCTTGGTGTTGGGCGAGCCACTGGCGATGGTGGCTTGCACGGTCGGCGGAAACAGGGCGTTGCCGATGCCTTCGCATAATCGACTGAGCCCGGTGTCGGCGCCGGTCTTGGCCATGACCACGCCGACCACCAGGCCCACCACCGCGCCAAGCACAAAGCAGCCCAGGCCGCCGGTGACCACGGTAATGCCCAGTGCCGCGCCCACCGCAGCGGTGGCCAGGGCGCCGATGGCGACGTTGGCGGCCACTTCCAGCACGCCGCCGATGATGTCGGCCATCACCGAGGTGTGCAGCAGCGCATCGCCTTCGCGGGCGGCCCAGAGTGCGTCGGACATGGTGCGGTGTCAGCCCAGGTTGTCGAAATCGAGGGACTGCTTGAGCGCCGCCCAGTGCGTCGCCTCCGTCTCGCCCAGGGGGGTGGGTTTGACATAGCTGAGGGCGAACATCTTGCGCGTGCCCGGCAGCACCAGCGCCAGCTGGTACTGGTAGACCTTTTCCTGGCCCTTGCTGAACTGGCTGCTCAGCTCGATCGCCTCGATCGGCTGCGCCGCGCCCACCTGGGTGGCGCGGGCCGGCTGGAACTGCAGGTCCTTGACCTGTTGCTGCAGGCGCTGCAACTGGCCGTCAAAGTTGCTCTGCAGCGTCTCGCCCTCTTCGAGCAGGCTGCGGCTGACGATCAGCGAGGTGCCCAGGGCTTCGAAGCGCAGGATGTTGATGCTGGTGTCGCGTACCTGCGCATCGGGCAGGGCGAAGCGGAATTCGTTGAGGCGGTAGCTCATGGTTTGGTCTCGTTACTTGCCGGTACCGGGGAAGAGGGCCTTCACCGCACCGTCGATGGCCGTTTTAACGCCCTGGTTGTTCGGGCCGGTCTGCGCGCCGCTGCCCACGTTCAGGTCAAGGGTGCCGCCAGTGTTGATCTCGGCGTCGGCGTTGGCGTGGAAGCTGAACTGCTCGCAGCTGATGTTGATCTGCCCGCTGGCGTTGAGCTCGATCACGCTCTTGCCGCAGACCAGGCGCAGATTCTCGCCGACTTCGATCAGGTAGCTGGTGCTGACACTGTCGGTCTTGCTCGCGCCGACCAGCAGCATGTCGTCGCGGCGCACGGCGCGGATGCGGTCCTGGCCGATGGTGATGGTCTCGAGCATGCCGACGGTCTGGGTGCGGTTGATGCCCACCGACAGCGTCTCGCTATGCTCGACCACGGTGTCCATGTTGCGTTCGGCATGCATGTACAGCTGCTCGGCGCCCTTCTTGTCCTCCATGCGGATTTCATTGAAGTTGGCCGGGCTGCCGCCCTTGCTCGAACGGCTCTTCATCCCGCTTTGGGTGGCGCCGCCGGGCAGGTCGTAGGGCACGGTCTGTTCGGCGTTGTACACCCGCCCGGTGATGATCGGCCGGTCGGGGTCGCCTTCGAGGAAGCTGACGATCACCTCCTGGCCGATGCGCGGCACCTGGATCGAACCCCAGTTCTTACCGGCCGTGGCCTGGGACACGCGGATCCAGCACGAGCTGTTCTCGTTGGACTGGTCGTGGCGGTCCCAGTGGAAGTGCACCTTGACCCGGCCGTACTGGTCGGTCCAGATCTCCTCGCCGGCCGGGCCGACCACCACGGCGGTCTGCGGCCCCTTGACGATCGGGCGCAGCGAGCTGCTCACCGGGCGATAGCTCTGCTGCGCGTCGATGCAGCTCAGGTTGCTCTCGAACTGCGCCGCACCGCTGCCCCCACCGCTTTCCAGGCGTTCCTGGTGCACGTAGTAGCGGGCGGCGACGATCAGGTACTCGCGGTTCTGGTCCTGACGGCTGAAGTTGCTCAGGCTGAAAAGATGGCCGCTGCCCAGGCCCCGGGCGTTGCCACGCAGCTCGACGCGCTCGTGCAGGCTTTGCAGCGATTCCAGGCGGGTGCGGGCGTAGTGCTCGCCATCCTGGGTCTGTTCATAGGCACCGGGGTAGTCGTACAGCGGGTAGTCGCCGGCCTGGTGCGGCCGGGGCATCGCCGAACGCACGTCGATGCGCGCGCTGGGGCGCTGGAAGTCGTAGTCGTTGAGCTCCAGCGAGCCCGGCTGGACTTCCTGGGCCAGGTGCCAGTCATTGATATGGTCGCGCTCGCGGTGCTGGCCGTCCGGTGGGTAGTAGGGCACGGTCTCGTAGCCGGGGGCCTTCTGGTGCGCGCCATAGGCGTCTGCGAGCACCAGCACGTGGCGCTCCTGCTCGTGGCGGAAGAAGTAGTAGATGCCTTCTTCTTCCATCAGGCGGCTGACGAAGTCGAAGCTGGTCTCGCGGTACTGCACGCAGTACTCGCGCTCGCGGTAGTTGCGGCTGAGCAGGTCCTCGAAATCCGAGAAGCCCAGGTCGCGAAACACCTGCTTGATGATCTGCGGCGCGCTCAGGTGCTGGAAGATCCGGCAGTCGCTGGTGCGCGTCAGCAACCACAGCCAGGGGCGCAGGGTGACGCGGTAGCTGGCGAACTGGCCCTGGTCCACCGACTGGCTGCAGCGGGCGACGATGCCGTGGAAGTGCCGCGATGTGCCGACGCTCTGCTGCACGCTCAGGCTCATCGGTTTGCCCAGCAGCTGGTTGAGGTCGATGGCGGGGTCGTCGCTGGTCAGCTGCAGCTCATAGTCGAACAGGCGGCCAAGCTCCTCGCTGCCGCCCATCTCGGCAAGGATCAGCTTGTCCGGCCCCAGGGGGCTGTTGATCTGCGCCAGGCGCGTGAACTGCTTGAACAGCATGGTCGGTCCTGTCAGTCGGCGGCGCCGAAGTCATAGTGCAAGTCGTTGTCGCGACGGCTGATGCTGACGCTGGCCAGCGGCTTGCCTTCGAGCAGGCGCGTGAGGAACTCGCGGCTCATGTCCGGCAGCAGGCCGTTGGTGAGGATGGCGTCGATCATGCGGCCACCGCTTTCGGTCTCGGTGCAGCGCGAGACAATCAGCTCGACCACCTCGTCGTCGTAGGCGAAGCCGACCTTGTGGGTACCTTCCACGCGCTTGCGAATGCGCTCCAGCTGCAGGCGGGTGATGGCCTTGAGCATGGTGTCGCTGAGCGGGTAGTAGGGGATGGTCACCAGGCGGCCGAGCAGCGCCGGCGGGAAGATCTCCAGCAGCGGCTTGCGCAGCGAGGTGGCCACGGCCTCGGGGTCGGGCAGGGCCTGCGGGTCCTTGCAGGTGTTGGCGATCAGCTCGGTGCCGGCGTTGGTGGTGAGCAGGATCAGGGTATTGCGGAAGTCGATCTGGCGGCCTTCGCCGTCTTCCATCACGCCCTTGTCGAATACCTGGAAGAAAATCTCGTGCACGTCGGGGTGGGCTTTTTCCACCTCGTCCAGCAACACCACACTGTACGGGCGGCGGCGCACGGCCTCGGTCAGCACGCCGCCTTCGCCGTAGCCGACGTAGCCGGGTGGCGCGCCCTTGAGGGTCGAGACGGTATGGGCTTCCTGGAATTCGCTCATGTTGATGGTGATCAGGTTCTGTTCACCGCCGTACATGGCCTCGGCCAGGGCCAGGGCGGTCTCGGTCTTGCCCACGCCGGAGGTGCCGGCGAGCATGAACACGCCGATCGGCTTGTTCGGGTTGTCCAGGCCTGCGCGGGAGGTCTGGATGCGCTTGGCGATCATCTTCAGCGCGTGATCCTGACCGATGATGCGCTTGGCCAGGTGCGAGTCGAGGTTGAGCACGGTCTCGATTTCGTTGCGCGCCATGCGCCCCACCGGGATACCGGTCCAGTCGGCGACCACCGAGGCCACTGCCTGGTAGTCCACGGTTGGCAGGATCAGCGGGCTCTCGCCTTGCAGCTGGCTCAGGCGCTGCTGCAGGTCGACGAGTTTTTCGCGCAGCTCATGGCTGCCCTGCACGTCCACTTCCTGATCGACCACGCCGACCTGTTCACGCAGTTGCGCACGGGTGGCCAGCAGCTCGTCGACCATGGCTTTCTCCTCGGCCCAACGGCTTTCCAGGGCGGCCAGGCGCTCGCGCTCCTCGGCCAGCAGGCTGTCGGCCTGGGCCTGACGTTGCCCGGTGTTGACACCGATGGCGGCTTCGCGGGCGATGATCTGCAGCTCGACTTCCAGCGCCTCGATGCGCCGACGGCTGTCGTCCACCTCGGCCGGCACTGCGTGCAGGCTGATGGCCACGCGGGCGCAGGCGGTGTCGAGCAGGCTCACCGACTTGTCGGGCAGCTGGCGCGCCGGAATGTAGCGGTGCGACAGCTTCACGGCGGCTTCCAGCGCTTCGTCGAGGATCTGTACCTGGTGGTGCTTCTCCATGGTCGAGGCCACGCCGCGCATCATCAGCAGCGCCTTGGCTTCGCTCGGCTCGTCCACCTGGACGACCTGGAAGCGCCGGGTCAGCGCCGGGTCCTTCTCGATATGCTTCTTGTACTCGGCCCAGGTGGTCGCCGCCACGGTGCGCAGGCTGCCACGAGCAAGGGCCGGCTTGAGCAGGTTGGCGGCATCGCCCGTGCCGGCCGCGCCGCCAGCGCCGACCAGTGTGTGGGCTTCGTCGATGAACAGGATGATCGGCTTGGGCGAAGCCTGCACGTCTTCGATGACCTGGCGTAGGCGCTGCTCGAACTCGCCCTTCATGCTGGCGCCGGCCTGCAGCAGGCCGACATCCAGGCTGCGCAGTTCGACGTCTTTCAAGGCCGGCGGCACATCGCCGGCGACGATGCGCAGGGCGAAGCCTTCGACCACGGCGGTCTTGCCGACGCCGGCCTCGCCGGTGAGGATCGGGTTGTTCTGGCGGCGGCGCATGAGGATGTCCACCAGTTGGCGAATTTCCTCATCACGGCCGACGATGGGGTCGAGCTTGCCGCTGCGCGCCTGTTCGGTGAGGTCGACGGTGAAGCGCTTGAGTGCCTCCTGCTTGCCCATCGCCGCTGGCGCCACCGCGCCGCTGGCTTCGCCCGGGGCGGCAGCGCTGAAGCCGTCGCTGGCAGCCAGGTTGTTTTCCGGCGAGTCGCCGACGTACTCGTCGAAGCGCTCGCTCAGGGCCTCGACCTTCAGCTTGGCGAATTCGCTGGACAGCCCCAGCAGGGCGTTGCGCAGGCTCGGGGTCTTGAGGATGCCGACCAGCAGGTAGCCGGTGCGCACCTGGCTTTCGCCGAACATCAGGCTGCCGTACACCCAGCCGCGCTCGACGGCTTCCTCGACCTGGGAGGACAGGTCGGTGATCGACGTCGAACCCCGCGGCAGGCGGTCCAGGGCGTCGGTCAGGTCGCGGGCCAGGCGCGCCGACTCGACGTTGAACTGGCGGATGATGCGGTGCAGGTCGCTGTCCTGCAGCTGCAGCAGCTGGTGCAGCCAGTGCGCCAATTCGACATAGGGGTTGCCCCGCAGCTTGCAGAACACCGTGGCGGCCTCGATGGCCTTGTAGGCGACACTGTTGAGTTTGCCGAACAGCGCGGCGCGGCTGATTTCACCCATGGTCCTGACTCCTTGTTGGCGGGGCGTTGACCGGCCGCTCGGCGTAGTACCGGGCAAGCTTCAGGTCGTTGGCATCGTGCGACGGCCGGCCGAGCCAGGTATCGAACCCCAGGCGTTGGCCGGCATTGAGTTGCAGCGCGGGCACCTGGCCCTGCGCGAGAATGAGGTTGAGGTCCCAGTCCAGTTCCTGGCCCAGGTACTCGGCGACCCACGCGGCCAGCTCGACGAACGCCTGCCCGCCGGGGAGCAGGGCGTGGTACTGGTCGAGGGTCAGCGGGCCCAGGCACAGGCGGAACTTGTGCTGGCGGTCCCAGACGTAGCGGCCCAGGCACAGGTCGACACCCAGGCGGTTGGCGCGCACGCCGAGCTGGCTGCGTTCAGGCAGCTCCAGCCACTGGCCGACGTATTCCTCGAGCTTCACCGGCACGCCGAAGTAGCTGGCCAGGATGCTGCACAGGCCATCCGGGTAGCGGGTCTGCGCCGCCAGGTGGCCGGACCAGTGCAGCTTGGCGGTATCGGCCAGCGGCCCCTGGCCTTGCAGCTCCGGTTGACCGCGGCCGCTGAGGGCGGCCAGGCGCGCGGCCCAGTAATCGTCGCCCGGGCGGTCATGGCTGACGGTCGGCCGGGCCTCGGCCCAGGCGCGATAGAACAGGCTCAGCAGGCGGTGGTGGAAGACATCGAGGAAGCGCTTGCTGGTCGGGTCGGCGTGGTTGCGCTGGCGCTCGCGCATGTACTCGGTCAGGTGCAGCGGTAGCGGGCCGTTGGGACCGCCGAGGCCGAAGAAGAACTGCTCCAGGCGCGCTGGCTGGTCGTCGTTGGCCGTGACCGAGGCCAGCGTCGCCGGGGCGAAGCCGCAGTCCAGGCGCTGGCCCAGGCGCACCGGTTCGTCGGCCAGGCGCAGCGAGTGGCCGAAGCGGGGCAGCTCGGGGTTCTCCGCCTCGAGGCGACGCAGCGCCTGGAAGAAATCGTATTCCCAGGGCTCGGCCTGCATGGCCTGTAGCGTGTTCACAGGTTCGGCCTGCGCCCGGGCTTGGCTTTCCAGCGCATGATCTCGCCTCTTTCGCTGGTGCGCAGCACGGTTTCGGTGAAGCTGTTGATCGACACATAGCGGGTCAGGAAGCGCTCGAACACCGCGCCCAGCAGGAACACACCGGTGCCGCGGAAGGCGTTCTCGTCGAACGTCAGGGTGATCTCCAGGCCACGGCCGAAGACGATCGGCCCGGGCATCGGCAGGCGCCGCGTGCAGGGTTTGCAGCTGACTTCGCGCAGGCCGTCGATCTGCAGCTGCAGGGCGCTGTCCTGCTGGTCGCCGTACAGGCGCAGCAGCTCGCGCAGGGCGGCGGCGCCCTGGCCTTGCTCGGCCAGTGACAGGTAGTTCAGCGACAACTGGCTGATCAGGCGCCAGGCCCGGTTGTCGTGGGCGTGGCTGGCCTTCGGTCGGCTGGGGCCGGCCAGGCAGCGCACGGCGGATACCGGTGCGCTGTCGGCCAGGCTGAAGTCGCTGCGCCCGTCGCCGACATTCATGAACAGCGGCAGGTCGCGGTTGCTGCACAGCGCGCTGATGCCCAGCTGGCGCAGGTCATGGCGGTACGGCGCCTGGTTGCCATCGACCAGGCTGACGAAGGTCTCGCTGCCCATGTAGCTGGAGCGCGTACCGTTGCGCCGCTGCTCGCTGGAGAGCACGCGCGGTTCGCGGCGCACCAGGTAGTACGCCTGGTCACGGCCATAGCGCGACGGGTCGCGCACCGCGTAGAACGGCAGGAATTCCTGGTCCGGCCCGGTACCGTGGCCGGTGACCCGCTGCAGTGAGTGGATCTCGAAATCGGTGGGCCGGGTACGGTCGGCGATCACATGGTGCTCGTGGACCCGGTCGGTCAGGTGGATGCGATCCACCCGGCGCGGGAACAGGTTGATCGCCGGGGTGCAGAACGGCACGAACTGGGCGGGGCCCACGCTGCTTTCCAGCGCGGCGTCGATACGGTCGAACAGCACCAGCAGCTCCAGCTCCTGGCCGTCGCAGCGCTTGACCGCGCGCTCCAGCCCGGCGAAGTCGACGAACAGATAGCGCTGGGGCAGGGCGAAATACTCCTGCAACAGGCGATAGCCCTGGAAGGCCTGCGGCACCACCGGCAACGCTGCTTCGCGGTCATCGAAGCCACAGGGCAGCAAGGCGTCCTCGACCGGGATGCGTTCGACCCAGTCGGCGCCCGGCTGGCGCACGAACACCGCGCAGGCGCTGCCCAGCAGTTGTTCGTACAGGCGGAACGGGGTTTCGTCGGCACCGTTGAGGTACAGCGGCAAGTGCGTCAGCGGCAGGCTGGAGAACGGAATCTCGGCGCCGCTGCGCAGGGTCAGGCGCAGTCCGGCGCGGGCTTTCGGTTCGCTGGCGGCCAGGCGCCCGAGCACAGCCCCGGGGTTGCCGAAGTACTCGGCCCGGGCAACCTGCAACGGCCACAGGGTGACGTCCTGGGTGCTGCGAAATTCGCAGGGCGTCTGCGAATTGCGCCCAAGATTGGCGCGCAGGACGCTGTCACGGGGTAGCTGGAATCCGGCGGCCAGCGAGCCTTCGTCGGGATCGGTCTGCAGTTGCACCACGGTCATCGATGGCGTCGGCGCCAGGTAGTGCGGGTAGGCGATTTCCAGCAGGTTGTGGGTGAAGGTCGGGTACTCGGCGTCGAGCTTGAGCTGCACCCGCGCGGTGAGGTAGGCGAAACCTTCGAGCAGGCGCTCGACGTATGGGTCGGCGCACTCGATCCCGGACAGCGTCAGGCGCCCGGCGATCTTCGGGTATTCCTTGGCGAACTCCGCGGCACCCTCGCGGATGTGCTGCAGTTCCTGGTTATACAGCTCGAGCAGCCGCGGGTTCATGCGCGCCTCCGGCGGTCGGCGGGGGCCACGCGCACGTGCCCGGATTCCAGGTCGACGTCGGTCTGCAGCAGCAGCGGCAGGGCTGCAGGCTGGGCCCACAGGTCGCCTTCGATCTCGAAGCTCAGGGCGTTGGCGTTCATCTCGCCGGGCGCGGCCTGGGCGCGTACCTTCAGGGTATGGGCGAGGATGCGCGGCTCGTAGGTGGCGATGGCCTGGTGGATGATGCGTTCGAGCGCGTTGAGGTCGATGTTCGACGCGCTGTTGCCGGCCAATGCCGGCAACCCGTAGTTGATTACCGAGGCGCCGGCCGGGGAGTTCAGCGTGGCGCCGGTGTCGAGCAGCGACGTGGTGTTGAGCAGCCAGGCCAGGTCGCGCAGTACCGAGGCCTTGAGCTGCTGCAGGCTGAGCACGCGCTTGTCGGGGGCTTCCTGTGGGTTGCCCGGGTCATCGTCGGTCAGGCGATCCAGCAGCGAAGGCTGCAGGCGGTCGCGGGTGGCGATTTCGGCTACCACTGGAACATCCCTGTGAACATTTTCTGGTCTTCGAAACCGGTGTCGCACGAGGCGCTCGGCGCCGGCGTTGAGGCTTCCAGCAGGCCGGCCTGGGTCAGGCGCACGGCGCGCGAGGTCTTCAGGCATTCGCCCTTGAGCGTCGGGTGTGGCTGCACATGGGTCACCAGCACGATTGGCGTGCCATTGAACTGCTCGACCCGGGCCTTGCCGGCGCGGTCCGGGCTCAGGCCGCAGGGCCATTGCATGTCCAGCGCCAGGCGCTGTTCGCCGCGATCGAGCACACACTGGCCGGCATTCTCGCTCAGCGTCACGGTCTGCCCGCCCAGGTTGGCCTGGTTCAGCAGTTCGGCGTCGGCGCAAGCGCTCAAGGCCAACAGCAGGGCGCCGGCCAGGGCAGCGCGGGTCATGTGAGCTCCCAGAACCAGACTTGCTTCGACTGGTAGTTGTGGTCGGAGAAACCTTTGGTCAGGCCGCGGTTCCACAGGTCGATATGGTCGCCCGTGCGGTTCTCCTGGCTCTGCCCGGTGCGGGCGAAGCAGTCTCTGTAGAAGATGATCCCGGTCTTGGCCTTGAGCGCTTCGCGGGCCTGGGCGGTACCGGCAATCTTCAGCGGGTAGAACAATCGTGTCTCCAGCCAGTTGGCCAGGGATTCGGCGCCACGGGCATGCTCGTGGGCGCACTTGGGTTCGGTATAGGTCGATTTGTTGACCTTGAGGCTCATCTCGCCGTTGAGCGCGATGCTCATGCGGATGGCGCACTGGTTGTCCCACGGGCCGTCGCAGGGCGAGGACACGCTCGGGTAGGCATTCCACAGGTTGATGAAAGAAGGCTTGGCCATTATGTTCACCGTGAGCGGGTGACGCGTGGGGAGGTGCGCCCGCGCCGCGCCCAGGCGCGGCACGGGCGCGGTCGATCAGATCTTGACGTTCGAGCGGATGTTCCAGCCGTACTTGATCGGGCCGCCTTCCTTGGTGCCGTCGGCTTTCTGCGGCTGGTAGTCGACGGTGACCTTGGCGAAGTTCAGGGTCACGTTCTCGGTCAGGCGGTCGTCGCTGCCCGAACCGCCGGTGCTCAGCGAGCTGATGATCACCTCTTCGAGGTTGATGATCAGGTACTCGACCTGGCTTTCACCGCCGGCCTTGCGCACCGTCAGCTTGACCTTGTCGATGTGCTTGCCGCTGGAGCAGTGAGCCATCAGGTTGGGGCTGGACTTGTCGATGTACTTGGTGATCGACAGGTCCTGGATGTTGACCTTGCCCGAACCGCCGCCGCTGCCCAGGTGCATGTTGCCGGACTGGGACATGCCCCAGCTCCAGTTCAGCACGTCGATTTCGTCCTTGTGGGCCTTGTCGTGGGACTCGCCCTTGATGTCGCCGATCTTGATGAAAATATCTACAGCCATGATGTCCTCGGGATTTCGCGTCGGTTAGCGGTGGTATTGGCTGATCGCGGGGCCCGCCCCCACTGTGGGCGCGGGCGGGCCCCGCGATGATCAGGCCCCTTTGGCCGAAGGCAGCTTCGACACCAGGCGCAGCGACACGGTCAGCCCTTCGAGCTGGTAGTGCGGGCGCAGGTAGAAGCGCGAGTTGTAGTAACCCGGGTTGCCTTCGACTTCCTCGACCACCACTTCGGCGGCCGCCAGCGGGTGCTGGGCCTTGGTGGTCTCGGTGGAGTGCGCCGGGTCGCCATCGACGTAGTTGAGGATCCAGTCCTGCAGCCAGCGCTGCATCTCGTCCTTTTCCTTGAACGAGCCGATCTTGTCGCGAACGATGCACTTCAGGTAATGGGCGAAGCGGCAGGTGGCGAACAGGTACGGCAGGCGCGCGGCCAGGTTGGCGTTGGCGGTGGCGTCCGGATCATCGTACTCGGCCGGTTTCTGCAGCGACTGCGCGCCGATGAAGGCGGCAAAGTCGGTGTTCTTCTTGTGCAGCAGTGGCATGAAGCCGTTCTTGGCCAGTTCCGCCTCGCGGCGGTCGGAAATGGCGATCTCGGTCGGGCACTTCATGTCCACGCCACCGTCGTCGGTGGGGAAGGTGTGCGCCGGCAGGCCTTCGACTTCACCGCCCGACTCCACGCCGCGGATGCGCGAGCACCAGCCGTAGTGCTTGAACGAACGGTTGATGTTCACGGCCATGGCGTAGGCGGCGTTGGCCCAGGTGTACTTGCTGCTGTCGGCGCCGTCGGTGTCTTCCTCGAAGGCGAAGGCCTCCACCGGGTCGGTCTTGGCGCCGTAGGGCAGGCGCGCCAGGAAGCGCGGCATGGTCAGGCCGATGTAGCGCGAGTCTTCCGATTCGCGCAGCGAGCGCCAGCCGGCGTATTCCGGGGTGGTGAAGATCTTGGTCAGGTCGCGCGGGTTGCTCAGTTCCTGCCACGAGCCCATGCCCATCACCGTCGGCGAGGCGGCGGAGATGAACGGCGCGTGCATCGAGGCGCAGACCTTGGACACTTCGCCGAGCAGCTCGACGTCGGGCGGCGACTGGTCGAAGTAGTAGTCGCCCACCAGGCAGCCGTACGGCTCGCCGCCGAACTGGCCGTATTCCTCTTCGTAGAGCTTCTTGAACACCGGGCTCTGGTCCCAGGCGGTGCCCTTGAACTTCTTCAGGGTCTTGTGCAGGTCGGTCTTCGAGATGTTGAGCACGCGGATCTTCAGCTGCTCGTCGCTCTCGGTGTTGTTGACCAGGTAGTGCAGGCCACGCCAGGCGCTTTCCAGTTTCTGGAAGTCATCGTGGTGGATGATCTGGTTGACCTGGGCGGTGAGCTTGGCGTCGATGGCGGCGATGATCTGCTCGATCGAGCCGATGGCATCGTTGGACACCAGGCTGGTCTGCGCCAGGGCCTGCTCGGCGAGGGTGCGCACGGCGCTCTCGACGGCTTCCTTGGCCCGCTCGGTCTTGGGCTTGAACTCCTGCAGCAGCAGGCTGGCGAACTCGCTCGGGTCCTGGGTGGCCGCCTGCGGGGCCTGGCTGTCGCGCAACGGATCGTTCATGGTCGGTCTCCTCAGGCCTTCGGCTCGGTGTCGGCGGGTTTCGGCGCGCTGGCCAGGGCCTGCAGCAGGGCCGGGTCCTTGATGGCCTTGAGGATGATGTCCTCGGCACCGGTCTTGCCGTCCATGTAGGTCAGCAGGTTGGCCAGCTGGGTACGGGCCTCGAGCAGCTGGTTCAGCGCGTCGACCTTGCGTGCCACGGCGGCGGGGCTGAAGTCGTCCATGCTCTCGAAGGTGATGTCCAGGCTCAGGTTGCCTTCACCAGTCAGCTCGTTGGGCACGTTGAACGCCACGCGGGGCTTCATGGCCTTGAGGCGCGAGTCGAAGTTGTCGACGTCGATCTCCAGGAACTTGCGGTCGGCCACCGCCGGCAGTGGCTCGGCGGGCTTGCCGGCGAGGTCCGAGAGCACGCCCATGACAAAGGGCAGCTGGACCTTCTTCTCGGCGCCGTACAGCTCGACGTCATATTCGATCTGCACCCGCGGCGCACGGTTGCGCGCGATGAACTTCTGGGAGCTGTCTTTCGCCACGTTGTTCCTCCTGGTCGCCGGTACGGCGGCGTTGCTTGTTGCGGGCGTCGGTGTTGATGCGGTGTCGAGGCGTCAGTTGTCGCCTTCGGGGCCGCGCAGGTTCTCGAATTGCGACAGACCCTCGGGGATCAGGTCGCGGACGATGGTCGCGAAATCGGCGTTGACCAGGTTCTTCGCCCGGCGCAGCAGCACCGGCAACGGGCTCGAGGGCTCGTGGCGGGCGTAGTACTGGAGCAGGCGTTCGAGGCTCTGCAGCACGTCGTCGCGGCTGTTCACTTCGCCGGGCCGCGCCGTCGGGCGGGGGGCGGCGGCGCTGGCAACGGGTTGCCGGTCGTCATCGCTGCTGCTGGCGGGTTGCTCTTCGCTGCTGCCCGAAGGCGGCGCTGCGCCTTCCGGGCTGTAGTCGGCCAGCACTTGCTGGACCTGGCGCAGCGGCTGGCGCAACGCAGACAGATCGACGCCGCTGGACGAGCCGACCTGGTCATTGACCCGGCTCTCGATGACGTCAAGGGCGTCGCGGGCCAGTTGCAGCGCCTGGCGGCACTGTTCGAGCTGCTCGGGGTCGGCATCGCGCAGGGCGGCGGCCAGTTCCTCGGCGCTCAGCTGTTCGCTGGCGAAGTGCTGCACACCGGCCGCATGCAGGGCGGCGCGCAGGGTCACCGGGCCGAACGCCCGGGAGCGCACCAGCACGGCGTCGCGCAGCAGGCCGATGTTGGTGTCGCAGGTAAGGCCGGCCAGGGCATTGATGCGTACGGTAGGGTCGTTGTCGTCGGCGGCGTCCAGCTGCGGGTGCAGGTGCAGCCAGTACTCGCCGAGCAGGTCGCGGATCAGCTCGAGGCTGGCGGCCAGGCCCGGCAGGCCGTGCAGGGCCAGGTTGGCCTGGACCAGGAAGTGGGTGATGCGCAGGTCCTTGCTGCGTTGCAGCAGGTCGGTGCAGGACTGTTCGATGGAACGCCACTGCGGCGGTTCGGCTGCTTGCACGGCATCGCCCATCACGCGCTCGGGGCGGCCCTGGGCATCGCGTTCCAGTTGCAGGAAATCGGCGTCGTATTCGAGGTCGTCGCCGCACGGGAAGTCTGCGGAAACAGCGGCGAGCAGCTGCGGTGAGTTCACCAGAAATCGATCTCCATATCGGCCCTTGGCGAGGGCTTCGTATGCGCCAAGTTACAAATGTGAATTGGCGCACAAACTTGTCAAAGAATGCGAAGTTGATATCACGGTGATATCACTTTGGCACTCTTAAGTTGCGCATTTATGGTTTATTTCCAAATTGCTGTCAAGGTAAGCTACGCGCCGCGCAAGGCGACTGTGAACCAGTTGGCAACCCTTGGCGTCCATTGGTCAGGTGCCATCAAAGTGCCTTGCCGATAGGGTTTAATACGACCTTCCGGGAAGCGTGTTTTGGCATCGGGCCCTTGATTTCAAAGGGTCTGGTCGAAATGCCAGGTCGGGCTCGTTTATCCACTCAAATGGATAGATGAGTGTTTCATATATATGCAAGGAGGCATGATGGCACTTTGCCTGACCATTACCAGTTATCACAAGATCACCCCGGGCCAGTGCCCGGAGAAGTTGCTGGAAAACGGTGCCATCAGCGTCGGTCGGGCTGCGGATAATGATTGGGTACTTCCCGATCCGGAACGCCTTGTTTCTTCGAAACATTGTGTGATCCAGTTCAAGGATGGTCGCTACTATTTGACCGATAACAGCACCAATGGCGTGGAGTTGGTGCATGCCGGTATTCGCCTGCGTCGCGGTAACAGTGAGCCGTTGATGGACGGCGAAGTTATTCGAATTGGCGATTACGAGATCCAGGCACGGCGGCGGCAAAAACTGAGTGCAACACCTGACCTTTCCGGTACGGTGCTGCCACTATGTCTTATACCGAACTCAGCGTTGAAGAGCGCGCCACCATTCAAATCGGTCGTACTCAAGGCTTCAGCCTGCGTAGGATTGCCTGCTTGATCAACCGATCCCCTTCGACCATCAGCCGGGAGCTGCGCCGCAATCGAGATGTCTGTGGCGGCTACTCGGCCCACGCGGCCCAGCAGCAGATGCAGGCTCGCCGCCAGGTGTGTCGACCGAAGCGAAAGCTGTTGCCGGGTGGTGAGCGCTTCGAGTTGGTGGCGCATATGCTCCGTGAGCGTTTGTCTCCCGAGCAGATTGCCGGCAAGCTGCGCAGCATGAACATTCCCAGCCTCAGAGATGCCTACGTCTGTCGCGAGACGATCTATAACGCGATCTATGCCCTGCCGGTCGGTGAACTGCGCAAGGAGCTGATCATCTGCCTGCGGCAAAGCAAGACGACACGCCGACCGCGCTCTGGTGGTGTGGATCGGCGCGGCCAGATCCCCGAGATGGTCAGTATTCATGTGCGCCCGCCGGAGATTGAAGACAGGCAGATGCCGGGGCATTGGGAAGGCGACCTCATCAAGGGTAAGGCCAACGCCTCGTCCGTCGGTACGCTGGTGGAACGCACCAGTGGCTACCTGATGCTGGTAAAGATGAACGACGCGACGGCGACTTCGGCGCTGGAAGGCTTCAGCGCCGCGCTCAATGGCATGCCGCTGGAGATGCGAAAGAGCATGACTTACGACCAGGGCCGGGAGATGGCGCGACACGCCGAGATCACCCAAAGAACCGGCGTGGCGATCTACTTCTGCGACCCGCACAGCCCTTGGCAGCGCGGTAGCAACGAAAACATCAATGGCCTGATCCGCCAGTACCTGCCCAAAGGCACAGACCTGTCGGTACACAGCCAGGAAGAACTGAATGCCATCGCACTGCAACTGAACATGCGTCCGCGTAAGCGCTTCGACTTCAAATGCCCAATCGAAGTTATGGGCGAGGTGATGCAGAAGGCCATGGCTATGCGGCATGATGCTCCAGTTTCAATTCAATGACCGTGTTGCACTCAGCTCCTGCAACCGCCCACGTATTGATTCCGGCCTGTCGATCCCGTTTGCCGGGCAGCCCGAGGCTCATAGTTTCGAGGCCTTGATGGCCAACCAGGGGGCCACCCCCAATGCGCCCATCGCCGGTGCGCCTGCCGCCTTCCTGCAGGGGGCGTCGAGCCACGACACCCTGCCGGATCTGTTCGATTTCCTCGGCCCTTCCAGCGTGCCGCCTGTCAGCCAGCCGGATCATGTCCCCGCGCAGCAGCATGATTTTCGACCACCCACGCCGGTGGCGCCGCCGCCCGCGCCGTTACCGGCAGCCACGCCCGGCGCGCCGGGCGTGATCCCAGATGACTGGAACCTGTTCGATGAAACCCCGGCACCTGTTCTCCAGCCCGCCCCGGTACTGGCGCCAGCACCGCCACCGCCGCTGCCGGAGCCGCTGACCCCGAGCGAGCCTGTTGTTCGGCCGCAGCCCGTCGTGACGGCTGCCGCGTCTGCTGACAGCGATGCGCTGCTCCAGGCTTTCCTGCGTGGCGCAGGCATCGAGCACCTGCGCATCGACGCCGTCGATGCCGCCGCGCAGATGGAGGCCATTGGCCGCAGCTACCGGCTCATGGTCGAGGGCCTGATCGATGTGTTGCGCGCGCGCAGCAGCCTGAAAGGCGAGTTCCGCATGCAGCAGACCACCATCGCCCCGGTACAGAACAACCCGCTGAAGTTCGCTCCCAATGCCGACGAAGCGCTGTTGTTGTTGCTGCGCGAGGGCAACCAGGCGTTCATGGCCCCCGACCAGGCGGTACGCGACAGCTTCGACGACCTGCGCGCCCACCAACTGGCGGTGATGGCAGGCATCGAGGCGGCGCTCAAGCACCTGCTCAAACGCTTCGAACCCGCCCGCCTGGAAGAGCGTCTGGCACCTGCCGCCGGGCTGGCCAAGCTGTTCGGCGGTTCGCGCCAGGCCCACTGCTGGCAGCAGTTCACCGAGCTCTACAGCCAGATTTCCCGAGAGGCCGAAGACGACTTCCAGGACCTGTTCGGCCGCGAGTTCAGCCGCGCCTACGAGGCCCACAGCCAACGCATTCAACGTTCCTGAGGCCAGCGCCCGGGATACAGGAAGAACACAAGACGTCATGAGGACGAGGATGAGTGCAACAAGACTGATCGCAGCCCTGGCCATGGTGCTGCTCAGTGCCTGCAGCAAGGACACGCCAAGCGAGCCTGCCCCCGAGGCGGCGCCCGCCACGGGAGTCACCCTGTACTTCAGCGCCGCCGCCGGGCTCAACCCCGGTGCCAGCGGCATGCCCGCGCCGGTACGGGTGCGCATCTACGAGCTGAAGAACAGCGCCGCCTTCGCCCGTGCCGACTATTTCGCCCTGGCCGAACGCGCCCAGGCCACCTTGGCCGCCGACCTGATCGATCAGGATGAAGTCCTGCTCCAGCCCGGCGAGCAGCTGCGCCTGGAGCGCCCGCTCGACCCGGCCACGCGCCAGGTCGGCCTGGTGGTCGGTTACCGCGAGGTCGACCGCGCCCAGTGGCGCAGCGTGCTGCCGGTACCGCCCCGTGACTATCAGATCAGCCTCGATGTGCGCGCCGTGCGCAGCGCCGTGGCCACCCCACAACCTGAGCCTGCCCGCTAGGCAATCGGAGAAAGCATGTCCTGGAACAATCGCGTGGTCTGGTCGGAAGGGATGTTCATCACCACCCAGCACTTCCAGCAGCACGACCGCTACCTGGAAAACTTCGTCGATGCCCGCAGCCGGCCGCTCAGTGCCGCCGCCTGGGGCTTTTCCGAACTGCTGATCGATCAGGGCCTGCTGGCCCAGGGCAAGCTGGCGATCCTCAGCGCCCGTGGCCTGCTGCCGGATGGCACGCCGTTCGATATTCCCCGTGACGACCTGCCGCCCGCGCCGCTGGAGATTCCCGACGACCTGCGCAACGGTGTGATCCACCTCGGTCTGCCGCTCAAGCGTGCCGGCGCCCGCGATACCGTCGACGACGGCGAGGTGCCTGACGGTGCGCGGTACGTCAGCCGCGTCAGCGAAGTGCGCGACGACAACGCCCCGTTCGAAAACCGCGCGCCGCTTGCCCTGGGCAGCCGTGCCCTGCGCCTGCTGCGCGCCGAGGATGGCCTGAGCGACTATGCCGCGTTGGGCGTGGTGCGTATCCGCGAGAAGCGTGCCGACCGCGCACTGGTGCTGGATGACAGCTACATCCCGCCGCTGCTCGATGTGGCCACCAGCAACCAGCTCTCGGGCTTTCGTGGCGAGCTGCTGGGCCTGCTGCACCAGCGCGGCGAAGCCTTGGCCGGGCGCGTGGTCGCCTCGGCCAATGGCGGCGCCTCGGAGATCGCCGACTTCATGCTGCTGCAACTGGTCAACCGCGCCCAGCCGCTGGTCGAGCACCTCAACCAGCTGACGCCGCTGCACCCCGAGCGGCTGTACAGCGAGCTGGTGGCCCTGGCCGGCGAGTTCGCCACCTTCACCCGCGATGGCCGCCGTCCGGAAAGCTACCCGGTGTACCAGCACGACGACCTGGCGGCGACCTTCGCCCCGGTAATGGCCGCGCTGCGCGAGGCGCTGTCGATGCTGATCGACAGCAAGGCCGTGGCCATCCCGCTGGTCGAGAAGGCCTACGGCATCCATGTCGGCATGCTCGCCGACCGCAGCCTGCTCGACAGCGCCAGCTTCGTGCTGGTGGTGCGCGCCGACGTGCCCAGCGAGACCCTGCGCAGCCGCTTTGGCCAGCAGAGCAAGATCGGCGCGGTGGAGCACATCCGCGACCTGGTCAACCTGCAACTGCCGGGCATCGGCCTGCTGCCGCTGCCGGTGGCGCCACGGCAGATTCCGTTCCACGCCGGTTCCACCTACTTCGAACTCGACCGGGGCAGCGAACACTGGAAGCAACTGCAGCATTCCGGTGGTTTTGCCTTCTACGTCGCTGGCGAGTTCCCCGGCCTGAACCTGGCCTTCTGGGCCATTCGAGGATAAGCCGCGATGCAATCGGACGATCCGCTCGCCAACGACCGCACCCAGTTCATGCCGCGCCCCGGTGGCCGTGGCCCGCAACCGGCCGCGCCGGGGCCTGCGCAAGCTGCGCCGCCGCCACCCCTGAACGTGCCGGCCGAACCGCTGGCGCCGGGCCAGGCGGCGGGCCTGAACCCGCTGGAGCAGGCGGCCGGTCCATTGTTGGCGCTGCTCACGCGCCTGCGCAACACCATCGCCCATCCGGCCCCGGCCAGCCTGCGTGCGCAACTGCTGGCCTACCTGCGCCAGTTCGAAGAGCGTGCCGAGGCCGCCGGGGTGCCGCGCAACGAGGTGCTGCTGGCGCGCTATGCCTTGTGCACCGCGCTCGACGAGGCGGTGCTGAGCACGCCCTGGGGCAGCGCCAGTGACTGGGGCAAGCAGAGCCTGCTGATCACCGTGCACAACGAGGCCTGGGGCGGCGAGAAGGTGTTCCAGCTGATGGAGCATTGCCTGCAGAGCCCGCGTGAACGCCTGCACCTGCTGGAGTTGCTGTACCTGTGCACCAGCCTGGGCTTCGAAGGCCGCTACCGGGTGATGAACGGTGGCCGCGCCCAGCTCGAGGCCCTGCGCGAACGCACCGCCGCGACCATCCGCAGCGCCCGTGGCGAGTTCGAGCGCGAGCTGTCGCCGCACTGGCGCGGTGTCACCGTGGCCCGCGATCGCCTGGCGCAGTTCGTGCCGCCCTGGGTCGGCCTGGCGGTGGCCCTGGCGTTGCTGCTGCTGGTGCTGTTCGGCCTGCGCCTGAAGCTGGCGGCCGACGCGGAGCCTGTGTTCCGCGGCATTCATGCCCTGGGCGAGATCCCGGTGCAGGCCATGGATCGTCCGGTGGTGCAGCCCAAGCCCGTGGAGCGTCCGCGCCTGGCCGGTTTCCTCGTCGAAGACATCAAGGCCGGCCGGGTCGCCGTGCAGGACGCGGTGGACCGTTCGGTGGTGACCATCCGTGGCGACGAACTGTTCGCCTCGGCCAGCGCCAGCATCAAGGGCGACTTCGAGCCGTTGATGCTGCGCATCGCCGAAGCCGTGGCGAAAGTGAAAGGCAACGTGAAAGTCACCGGCCACAGCGACAACCAGCGCATCGCCACGCTGCGCTTCCCGTCCAACTGGGCGTTGTCCCAGGCCCGCGCCGAAGAGGTGAAGAACCTCCTCGCCGCCCGCACCGGCCAGCCCGAGCGCTTTACCGCGCAGGGCCTGAGCGACACCGAACCGCTGGCGTCAAACGACAGCGCGCAAGGCCGGGCGAAGAATCGCCGGGTTGAAATCACCGTTCTGGCGGAGGGCGTCGAGTGAAGGCGTTTTTCAGTTTTGTCATTCGCTGGGTAGTTCCGCTGCTGGGCCTGCTGGCCCTGAGCCTGATCATCTGGTTCCTCGGCCCGCTGCTGGACATGCTGGTGCCTGCCGCTCCGCGCCTGGTGCTTATCGGCCTGTTGTTCGCGGTGTGGGTCGCCTACCGCGTGTGGCGCATCGTCCAGGCCCGCCGTCAGGCGGCCAAGGTCATGCAGAGCCTGGCCGCAGAAACCGCGGCGGACCCCGCCAGCGTGGCCACCGCTGAAGAGCTGGCGACCCTGCGCCAGCGCATGGACGAAGCCCTGGTGCTGCTGAAGAAGGCACGCCTGGGTGGCGACGAGCGACGCAACCTGTATGAACTGCCGTGGTACGTGATCATCGGCCCGCCCGGCTCGGGCAAGACCACGGCGCTGGTCAATTCCGGCCTGCACTTCCCGCTGGCGGCGCAGCTGGGCGAGGGCGCCATCCGTGGGGTTGGCGGTACGCGCAACTGCGACTGGTGGTTCACCGACCAGGCCGTGCTGCTGGACACCGCCGGCCGCTACACCACCCAGGACAGTCATGCCCAAGTGGACAAGGCGGCCTGGCTGGGCTTCCTCGACCTGCTCAAGAGCCAACGCTCACGCCGCCCCATCGACGGCGCGTTCATCGCCATCAGCCTGTCCGACCTGCTGCTGGGCAGCGATGCCGAGCGCGCTGCCCACGCGGCGGCGATCCGTACCCGCATCCAGGAGCTGTACAGCCAGCTGGGCGTGCGCTTCCCGATCTACCTGATGCTGACCAAGCTCGACCTGGTGCCGGGGTTCATGGAGTTCTTCGACACCCTGAGCAAGGAAGAACGCGCCCAGGTTTGGGGCATGACCTTCCCGCTCGACGATGGCCAGCAGGGCGACGGGCCGCTGGCGCAGTTCGGCAATGAATTCGCCTTGCTGGAACAGCGCCTGAACCAACGCCTGGTCGAGCGCCTGCAGCAGGAGCGCGATCCGGCGCGGCGCGACCTGGTCTACGGCTTCGTCCAGCAGTTCGCCGCCTTGCGCGGCAACCTGAAAACCTTCCTCGACGGCATCTTCAAGCCCAACGCCTTCGAAGAGCGTGCGCTGCTGCGCGGTGTGTATTTCACCAGCGGTACCCAGGAAGGCAGCCCCATCGACCGCCTGATCGGCAGCATGGCCCAGAGCATGGGCCTGGACCGTGCCCATCTGGCACGACAGAACGGCACCGGGCGCAGCTACTTCATCGAGAAGCTGTTCAGCGCCGTGGCCTTCGCCGAGCGTGGCCTGGTTGGCAGCAACCCGAAGATCGAGCAGCGGCGCAAGTGGATCGCCCGTGGCGCCCTGGCCCTGAGCGTGGCCCTGGTGCTGGTGGTCGGTACCCTGTGGACACTGAGCTACCGCGCCAACCAGCAATACATCGCCGAGGTCGACAGCCGCCTCAAGCCGCTGGGCAAGAGCGTGCAGGAGCTGAGCCCGGCGCAGCGCAACGTGGTCGAGGTGCTGCCGCTGCTCAATGGCGTGCGCCGCCTGGCCGAGGATCCGCCCGGCTGGGCCGAGGGCCTGGGGCTGTACCAGGGCGACATGCTCGAAGGCGAGTCGGACAGCGTCTACCGCAAGCTGCTGATCGCCATCTTCGCCCCGCGCCTGGTCACCCGCATCGAGGAGCAGCTGTATGGCGGTGGTCCGTCCGACTACCTCTACGAGGGGCTCAAGGCCTACCTGATGCTGGCCGACGGCGAACACTATGACGCCGAGTTCATCAAGGCCTGGGTCACCCTCGACTGGGAGCGCAGCCTGCCGCGCGACCTGGCCCCGGATCTGCGCCAGGCCCTGGAGCAGCACCTGGCGGCGCTGTTCGACAAGCGTCCGCCGAACGCCCGCCTGGACCAGCGCCTGATCGACGATACCCGCCGCCAGCTGCAGCAACTGCCGGTGGCGCAACGGGTCTACGATCGGGTCAAGCGCCAGAAGCTGCCCGCCGGGGTCAGCGACTTCCGCGTCAGCGATGCCGCCGGGCGTGACGCCGCGCTGGTGTTCCGCTTCAAGGACGGCAAGCCGCTGAGCGAACCGCTGCCGGGCATCTTCACTGTCGAGGGCTACCGCAAGGCCTTCCTCGCCGCCAGCCTGGCCCACAGCGAGACCCTGGCCGAGGAGCGCTGGGTGCTGGGTCGCGAGGCCAGCGAATCGGCCGATGCCAAGCGCCTGGCCGACGATGTGCTGCAGCTGTACTACCAGGACTACATCCGCCATTGGGATGCCTTGCTGGCCGACCTGGACTTCGTGCCGATCACCAGCGTCGGCCAGGCCGCCGATGTGCTGCGGGTGTTGTCCGGGCCGACTTCGCCGATGAAGAAGCTGCTGCAGGCGGTCGCCAAGGAGACCAACCTGGAGCAGCCGACCACCCTCGACAAGGTCCAGGCCAAGGCTGAACAGGCGGGCGTCGATCAACTGCGCCAGCGCCTCGGCGGCCTGCTCGGCGATGCCCCGTTGCCCAGCGACAACCCGGCCGCCCGCGAGGTGGACCCGGTCACCGCGCACTTCGCTGAACTGGCCGCGCTGGTGGAAACCGGCGAAGGTCAGCCTGCGGCCATCGACGGCCTGCTTACCGACCTCAATGCCCTGTACGTTCAGGTCAGCGCCATGGTCGGCGCCAGTGGCGATGCGCTGCTGGGCGAGGCCAAGAACCAGGCCCAGGCCGCCGCGCAGCGGGTTGCCCTAGGGGCCGCGCGTCAGCCGAAGGTGGTGCAGAACCTGGTGAGCTCGGTGCTTGGCTCGACCCACAACCTGGTCATGGGCGGGGTGCGCAACCAGCTCAACGCCGCCTGGACCAGCGAGGTGGTGAACGTCTATCGCCAGTCCCTCAGCGGTCGCTATCCGTTGGTGGCCGGCAGCTCGCGGGATGCGACCCTGGAGGACTTCGGCCTGTTCTTCGGCGTCGGCGGGGTGATGGACAACTACTTCCGCAAGTACCTGCAACCCTACGTCAACACCTCCAGCACCCCCTGGAGCTGGCAGCCGGGCGCGGCGCAGAAGCTGGGGATCAACAGCAACGTGTTGTACACCTTCCAGCGTGCGGCGAGCATCCGCGACGCGTTCTTCCGCAACAGCAACGGCGTGCAGCCGGGAGTGCGCTTCGAGCTCAAGCCGGTGGCGATGGACGCGACCATCACCCAGTTCCTGCTCGACCTCGACGGCCAGCAGGTGAGCTACGACCACGGCCCGAGCCGGCCGGTGGCGTTGCAGTGGCCGAACCCCAACAGCATCGGCGTGGTGCGCCTGTCGATCTCGCCGCCCTCGGCCAGCGGTCGTTCGGGACTGACCGTGGAGGGGCCGTGGGCCTGGTTCCGCCTGCTCGACCAGTCCGACCTGGTGGCCGGTGGCTCGCCGGAGCGCTTCAACCTGCGCCTGCGCGTCGACGGCGCCAGCGTGTCCTACGAGCTGCGTGCCAGCAGCGCCTTCAACCCGTTCCGCAGCCGAGTGCTCAGCGGTTTCAGCCTGCCGGAGCATCTGTGAACGACGTGGGTTTCTACGGAAAGCTGGCCTGCCGCGGCGACTTTGTCAGCCGCGGCCTGCCGCACGGTTTCATCCAGCCCTGGGACCAGTGGCTGGCGGCGGGGCTCCAGGCGAGCCAGCAGGCCCTGGGCGAGCACTGGCTCGAGGCCTATCTGGTCAGCCCCTTGTGGCGTTTCGCCCTGGCGCCGGGGCTTTGCGGGCCAGAAGCGGTGGTCGGGGTGCTGATGCCGAGCATCGACCGGGTGGGGCGGTATTTCCCGCTGACCGTGGCCCAGGTGCTGGAGCCGGGTGAGCCGCTGGCGCCTGTGGTGGCCGGGGCCGAGGAATGGTTCGAGGCGGTCGAGGAGACCTTGCTGGCGACGCTTGAGCCGGGTGCTGCCTTTGAAGATTTCGAGGCTGCCTTGCAGCCTTTTTGCCGCGCGAGGCCGCTTGTGCAAGAGCCGCGTGCGACGCTGGGCGGGCTGCAGCGGTTGGATGCGATCACGCCGCAGGGGCGCGCCCTGGCCTTGGCCGAATGCGCCTGCGAAGGCATGAGCCTTTGGTGGGGCAGGGGTTCCGAACGGATCGCCCCGGGGCTGATGCGCTGCGCGGGATTGCCGCGTAGCGAGGATTTCGCCGGTTTTCTATTGGGTAGCGAGGCGCGGATCGGATGACCGGCATGCAGTACACAGCCGCCAGCTACAGCCATGTCGGCATGGTGCGCAAGATCAATGAGGACGCCTGCCTGGAGTTGACCTGGGCAGGCCTGTGGGCGGTGGCCGACGGCATGGGCGGTCATGCGGCGGGCGATTATGTCAGCAGCCTGGCGGTCGATAGCCTGCGCAGCCTGCCGAGGCTCGATTCCCTGGACGACTTTGCCGGCGAAGTGCGCGACGGCCTCGCCTGGGTCAACGGCATCGTGCGCGAGGAAACCGCGCGCCGTGGCGTGGCGATGATGGGCAGTACCGTGGTGGTGTTGGCCGCCCGAGGCGACCAGGCCATCGGCCTGTGGGCCGGCGACAGCCGCCTGTATCGCCTGCGCGACGGCCGTATCGAGCGCCTGAGCCACGACCACAGCTACGTCCAGGAGCTGCAGGACAGCGGCCTGCTCAACGAAGCCGAAGCCCGTGTGCATCCTCGCGGCAACATCGTCACCCGCGCCATCGGCGTCGAGGACCACCTCGAGCTGCAGGCCGTCGCCTTGCAGGTGCAGCCCGGCGACACCTACCTGTTGTGCAGCGACGGCCTGAACAAGACCGCCGAGGACCACGAGATCGCCGAGGTGCTCGGCCACGCCGATCCTTATGAGGTGGTGCGCAGCCTCGTACACCTGGGGCTGACCCGTGGCGCCCCCGACAACATCACCGCCGTCGTCGTGAAGGCCAGCTGAAGACATCATGGACATGCAGATTCCCGGATTCGACATCGACAGCGAGCTTGGCCAGGGCGCCATGGCCAGCGTGTACCTCGCCACCCAGCGCTCCCTGGAGCGCAAGGTGGCGCTGAAGATCATGGCAGCGAGCCTGGCCGCCGACCCGACCTTCTGCGAGCGCTTCCTGCGCGAGGGCCGCACCCTGGCGCGGCTGGCGCACCCGAACATCGCCACCATCCATGACATCGGCAATGTCGGCGAGCTGTACTACATGGCCATGGAGTACCTGCCCAGCGGCACGCTGAAGGAGCGGATCGCCGCGGGGCTGACGCCCGAGCAGGGCCTGGCCTACGTACGCCAGATCGCCCAGGCGCTGGGTTATGCCCATGCCCAGGGCCTGGTGCATCGCGACGTCAAGCCTGCCAACATCCTGTTCCGCGCTGATGGCACTGCGGTGCTGTCGGATTTCGGCATCGCCAAGTCGCTGGATGACCGCACCCAGTTCACCCAGGCCGGTTTCGCCGTCGGCACGCCGAGCTACATGAGCCCGGAACAGGCGCGCGGCATGGAGATCGACGGGCGCGCCGACCTGTATGCACTGGGTGTGGTGCTGTACGAAATCCTCGTCGGCAAGCTGCCGTACAACGGCACCGATGCGTTGTCCACGGCGCTGGCGCATCTGACCGAGCCGCTGCCGGAGCTGCCCATCGAACATGGCCGCTACCAGGACATCCTGCGCGGTCTGCTGGCCAAGGATCCCAACGAGCGCTTCGCCGACGCGGCGGCGTTGCTGGTCGCGCTGGACCGCCTGACGGTCCAGGCGCCGGCCGAGGACAACGACAGCACATTGGTTCGCCCGCTGCCGATCCCGCCACCGGCCATCCCGCAGCCGGTGTCCATCGATATTCCGCAGGCCGTTGCCGCTCCGGTGAGCGAGCCTGCCCGGCGGTCCGAACCCAAGCCCGCGCCTGCTGTGAAGCCCGCCTCGAACAAGCCGGCCAAGGCCGTGCTGGCGGTGGCGATAGCGGCGGCGCTGGGTCTGGGGGGCGCGTTCTTCTGGTTGCTCGGCGGCAATGACGCGCCCGCGCCTGAAACGCCGGTGGTGCAGGCGCCCGCCGACAGCGTGGTCCCCACCGAACCCAAAGTCACGCCGGTGGCCGCCTCGGACGACGGTCGTCCACTGCTGATGCCCGGCAAGAAGACCCTGTTCCAGCGTGTGCTGACCAAGCCCGATGCCCAGCTGGTTGCCCAGCCCGGCGATGCCTCGGGCGAGACACTGCCGGCTTTCTCCGTGCTCTATGTCTACCAGCGCAAGGACGTCGGCGGCCAGGCCTGGGTCCAGGTCGGCGCCGCCAGCGACGGCCAGCGCGAGGGTTGGCTGCCGGCGGCGCAGACCAGCGACTGGAAACAGAGCCTGGTGCTCAAGTTCACCGAACGCTCGGGCCGCTCGCCGGTGATGTTCATGCGCCAGGTGGACGATGTGCAGCATCTGCTCGACGACACCCCGCTGGCTCGCGACAGCCTGCTCAAGGCGCAGAACAACCCCGACCAGGTGCCCCAGGTGATGGCCCTGGAACCGGCGGCCAGCGCCGTGCCGCAGAACCAGTTCTACCTGATGCCGATCTTCGACTACCGCGAAAGCTTCGACGCCGGTGGCCAGCCGGTGCAACTGCTCAACATCGCCTCCATCGACCCCGGTGCCAGCGCCCGCGACAGCGCGCCCCAGGTGGCCGGCGTCGCGGCGGTCGGCGACAACAGCTTCCGTACCGGCATCGTCCTGGTGGTGGACACCTCGGTGTCCATGCAGCCGTACATCGATCGGGTACGCCAGGTGGTCAGCGAGCTGCAGCAGCAACTGGCGGCCCGTGGCGAGCTGGACAGCGTCAGCTTCGGCTTGGTCGGCTTTCGCAACAGCGTCAAGCGCACCCCGGGCCTGGAGTACCTGAGCAAGACCCTGGTCAGCCTGGAGCAGGGCCGCGACCCGGCGCGTTTCCTCAAGGCCGCCTCGCAGGTCAAGGCCACCAGTGTTTCCAGCCACTCGTTCAACGAGGACGCCTTCGCCGGCGTGATGCAGGCGGTCGAGGGCATGGACTGGTCCGGCTACGGCGGGCGCCTGATCCTGCTGGTCAGCGATGCCGGCGCACTGCGCAAGAACGACCCGTTCAGCAGCACCCAGATGAACGAAGCCGAAGTGCGCCAGGCCGCGCTGAGCAAGCAGATCAAGATCTACGCCCTGCACCTGCGCACCCCCGCCGGGGTCAAGAACCACGGCGCGGCCGAGTCCCAGTACCGCGTGCTTACCGCCGACAGCAACCCGCAGATCGGCGACCTCTACGTCAGCGTGCCGGGCGGTGAAGTCGGTGCTTTCGGCGACCGCGTGCGCGAGATCGGCTCGACCTTCGCCGAGCTGGTGCACCAGGTGCGCAACCAGCAACCGCAACCCGTACCGCTGCTGACCTCGGCCTCGAGCCTGGCGGCCAAGTCGCAGGCCATCGGCTACGCCATGCACATGGACTTCCTGGGCCGCCATGGCGCCAGCCAGGCGCCGCAACTGGTCAGCGCCTGGACCGCCGACCGCGACCTGACCAACCCGACGCTGCCGACCCTGCAGGTGTGCGTGATGCTGACCAAGCTGCAGCTCAACGACCTGCAGCAGTCGCTCAAGCTGATCGTCGATGCCGCGCGCAAGACCCGCAGCTCGCCGGGCGACTTCTTCAACGAAATCGCCAGCGCCAGTGCCTACATGAGCCGCGACCCCGGCGCGTTGCGCAAGGGCGCCAACCTGGCCCAGGGCGGCGTGCTCGGCGAATACCTCGACGGCCTGCCGTACCGCAGCAAGTCCCTGAGCATGACCCAGGACCTGTGGCTGTCGCTGTCGGTGGCCGAGCAGGAGGACTTCATCGACGAGCTGGACTCGAAGATCCGCCTGTACGAAACCTTCCACAACGACATGGCCAACTGGGTGCGCTTCGGCAAGGCCGAGCCGGGCGACGCCCTGTACCGTGTCCCGCTGTCGACGCTGCCGTGATGATCCGTCTGGACGGGGTGCGCAAGACACGCGGGCAGGGTGCCCAGCGTTACAGCCTGGAGATTGACCGGCTGCATCTGGCGGCGGGCGAGCGGGTGGCGCTGGTCGGGCCCAGCGGCTGTGGCAAGAGCACCTTGCTCGACCTGCTGGCGCTGGTGCTGGCGCCGGACGCGGCGCAGGGCTTTGCCCTGGGCGGCGAGGATGTCGCCGGGCTGTGGCGTGCCCGGCAGCTCGACCGCCTGGCCAGCTGGCGCAGCCGTCACCTGGGCTATGTGCTGCAGGCCGGTGGGTTGCTGGGTTTTCTCGATGTGCGCGGCAATATCCGCCTGCCACGCCAGTTGCTGGGGCTCGGCGATGACGGCAGCGTCGAGCGTCTGGCCGAAGCGCTGGATGTGCACGACCAGCTGGGCAAGAAGCCCGCGACCCTGTCCATCGGCCAGCGCCAGCGGGTCAGCTGTGCCCGTGCCCTGGCCCATGGCCCGGCATTGTTGCTGGCCGATGAACCCACGGCGTCCCTGGACCCGGTGAACGCCGATAGGGTGATGCAATTGCTGTTGCGCGAAGCCGAGGCGTGCCAGGTGACCTGCGTGGTCGCCACCCATGACGAAGCCCTGGCTCACAAGGCCGGGCTGACGGTGCTGCGCATGGCCTGCCGGCGCGACACCGACGGCGGCGTCACGGCGAGCCTGGAGAGGGCCGCTTGATGCGCCCGCTGCTGATCGCCGGGCTGGCCTGGCAGGACTTCCGCAACGATGCGCGGTTGTCGGCGTGCGCCGTGCTGGCGCTGGTGGCGGTGATCGCGCCGTTGCTGGTGCTGTTCGGGCTGAAGTTCGGCCTGGTCGGCAGCCTGACCGAGCGGCTGCAGCGCGACCCGGGTGTGCGCGAGATCATTCCGCTGGGCGGTGGACGCTTTCGCGCCGAGTTCATCGAGGAACTGGCCCAGCACCCGCGAGTGGCCTTTGCCATTCCGCGCACCCGGCAGATTGCTGCCACTGCCGAGCTGTTGCTGCCGGCCCATGGGCGTGGCCTGACGGTGGAAATGCTGCCCACCGCCGAGGGCGACCCCTTGCTGGCGCAGGTAGCTCCGCCAGACGGCCTGCAACAGGTGGTGCTGAGCTTTACCGCCGCGGAAAAGCTCGGTGCCAGGGCCGGGGACGAACTGCAGGCCAGCTTCAGCCGCCAACAGGCCGGGCAGATGCAATGGCGACGCACGCGCCTGCAGGTCAGCAGCGTGCTGCCTCTGGCAGCGTTCGAGCGCGATGGCCTGTTTGCCTCGCTGCAACTGCTCGAAGCCGTCGAGGATTACCGCGATGGCCGCGCCGTGGCTGCGCTGGGCTGGCAGGGGGAGGAGCAAGGCAGCGCGTCAGCGCGGGTGTACCCGGCCTTGCGCCTGTATGCCCGCGAACTGAACGATGTCGAGCCGCTTCGCCAGTTCTTCGCCGAACGCAAGCTGCTGGTTTCCACACAGGCCGCGCAGATCGCCCAGGTGCAATCGCTCAGCCGCAATCTCGACCTGGTGTTCTGGATCATTGCCAGCCTGGCCGTGGCCGGCGCCGTAGCGGCAATCGCCGCAGGCGCAGTGGCGGCGGTCGAGCGCAAGCAGCGCGAGCTGGCAGTGCTGCGTCTGTTGGGCTTCGGCACGGCCGCACTGCTGTTGTTCGTGATGCTCCAGGCGCTCTACAGCGGGCTGCTGGCCGCCGCCGTGGCGGGGCTGTTGTACCTGCTGGCCGAACATGGCCTGAACCGACTTTTCATGCAGGTGCCCGGCGAGTTCGCCAGCCACCTGCTGCCCATGCACTACCTCGTTGCGTTGTGTGCCGTGCTGCTGGCCAGCACCGCCGCCGCCGCCTTGGGCGGCTGGCGGGTGGCGCGCATCGAGGCTTGCCAAGGAATACGTGATGTCTGATCGCCGCCTCGGGGCTGCCGCCCTGCTCCTGACCGCTTTGAGCCTGGGCGCCTGCTCCCCGGCCGATGGTGACGACAAAGCCAAGCCAGTTGCCCAGGCGCAGCCGGGGACTGAAAGCAAGTTCGACAACCCCAAGCCGTTGCCGGGCGATGTCAGCCTGCCGCTGCCGTGTGGCGGTGAGCTGGTGCTGCGCAGTGTCTATGTGTTGGCCCAGGGCAGCCTCGACGACCGCGAGGTCAACCTTGGCTACCCGTTCAGCGAAGGCGAGGCCGGCTACAAGCAGTCGTTCATCTCCGGTTACCGACGCGACTTCATCAATGGCCAGTTCAGCCTGCAGGACCTGGCGCCACAGTGGCAGAAGGCGGTTGCGCCAAGCCTGCCGAAGGTCGAGAAAGGTGGGCCGCTCACGCCGATGATGTACTTCATCGGCAAGTACGAAGTGACTGCCCGCCAATACGCCCAGGTGATGGCCCAGGCGCCGTCGCTGGCCGGTGGTGACGCGGCACCGGCCTGCGAGGCGAACAACGACGCGGCGGGGCGTCTGCCCAAGGTAAAACTGTCGCGCTTCGAGGCCGAACGCTTCGCCGCCGTCTACAGCGCCTGGCTGATGAAGCATCACCGCGACCTGCTGCCGGTCAGCGGCCGAGGCAGCAAGGCCGAGGATGGTGGCGTGGGCTTCGTGCGCCTGCCCACCGAGGTGGAATGGGAGTTCGCCGCCCGTGGCGGTTCGGCGGTCAGCCGCCAGGAGCTGGAAGGGCGGTTGTTCCCGCGTAAGGTCGAAGGCGCCGACAGCGAAGGGCCGCTGGGCGACTTCGCGGTATTCAACCAGGTCGCCGGTGGTACCGGGCAGGCGGCGCGGCTGATGCCGATCGGCACCAAACAGCCCAATCCGCTGGGCTTGTTCGACGTGATCGGCAATGCCGCCGAGATGGTCCAGGAGTCGTTCCAGCTGGTCAACGCCGGGCGCCTGCAAGGCGCCTACGGCGGCTTCGTGGTCAAGGGCGGCAACTACCTCGAAGGCGAGGGCACCTTGTTCACCGGCATGCGCCGCGAGTACCCGCTGTTCGGCGTCGACGGCACCGAGCAGCGCAACGAGACCACTGGTTTCCGCGTGGCCATCGGCGCCTTGTCGGCGCCGCGCTCGCGCTACCAGGAACTGTTCGAGCAGTGGCAAAAGGAAGGTCGCCTGGCCGGCCTGACCGACGACATCGACGCCGCCCAGGATCCGACCAAGCGCCTGGACAGCATCATCGCCGCCGCCACCGACCCGCGCCAGCAGGCCGAGCTGGGGCTGGTCAACGAAGAGCTCAAGCGCAATGTGTCGCTGATCGCCCGCCAGCGCGAGGAAGCGGCCGGCAACCTGATCCAGTCCGCCGCCCTGGTGGCCGAAACCGTCAATAACTACAACATTCGCCTGACCAACCTGCAGAACACCCAGGCCAAGGCCGAGGCTGCCGGCGACCAGACCAGCGCGCGCATGTACGGCGCGGCCATCGCCAATGGCCGCGCCGCCCTCGACGGCGCCGTGGCGATCTACATCGACAACCTGGCCAGCGGCACGCGCTACACCGACGCGGTGATCCAGGCGCAGTTCCAGCGGGTCAAGGAAGAGCTCAATCGCAAGCCTGTGCTGGGCAACAGCCTGGTCACCCGCGCCACCCTGTTCGTCCGCCACGTCGGGGAGTACCGCCAGAACCGGCGGGCCGATCCGGCGACGATCCTCAAGGAGCTGCTGGCATCGGCCGCCCCGCGACCCTAAGGACAGCTTCGACAGAAAGGACTCCCGGGTGGCACGAAGCCCCCGGTCACCCAGAAACCCAAGAAGAGAAACCAGACCATGTTCACCCGCAAACCCCTGATTACCGCATCCCAGGCCCGTACCGCACTGCTGCTGGCAGCCGGTTTCAGCACCGTGCTGTTGAGCGGTTGCGCCAGCTCGCCGGCGTCCAAGGTTGGCGCCACGACCAAGGTCGAGTACTACCCCAACTGCTACGAGCCGGTGCAGCACCTGCGCTCCACCGACGGCGACATGACCCGCTCGGTCGCCACTGGCGCGCTGCTCGGCGCGGTCGGCGGCGCCCTCACCGGCGCCCTGGTCGACAAGGAAAAACGCGGCCGTAATGCCGCCATCGGTGCCGCTGGCGGCGCCCTGGTCGGTGGTGCCGCCGGCTACTACACCGAGCGCCAGAAACAGATCAGCGACGACAAGCAGCGCATCGCTTCGTACGCCACCGACATCAACAAGAGCGCGGCCGACATGGACCGCACCACTGCCTACGCCAAGTCGTCGCAGAGCTGCTACCAGCGCGAGTTCGCCAGCCTGATCCAGAACCGCAAGGCTGGCCGCATCAACGACACCGAGGGCCGCAAGCGCCTGGCCGAGATCGTCGCCGGCCTGCAGGAGTCGAACAACCTGCTGACTGCCGTGAATGGGCGTCTGGGTGAAAACCTCAACAACTACACCCAGGCCTACGAGCAGGACCTCAAGCAGGTGGGCGTGCAGCGCACCGAAGTGGTCGCCGTGGCCGAGCCGCCGAAGGTGGCGACCACCGGCAAGAAGAAGGATGTGAAGAAGGTCCAGCCGGCCAAGACCAACACCAAGGTGCCACAGGAAGCGGTGGCCACCGAGAAGACCCTGCAGAACGCCAACGGCAAGAAAGCCGAGGCCCAGCAGGTGGCCAAGGCGGGTACCGACCAGGTCAACGCCATGTGCCGCAACCCGGATATGGGTGACTGGGCGCCGGTGCCGTGCCCGAACGTGTGATACCGCAGCAGGGGGCG
Source organism: Pseudomonas sp. PONIH3 (assembly GCF_002934345.1). Lineage (NCBI taxonomy): Bacteria > Pseudomonadati > Pseudomonadota > Gammaproteobacteria > Pseudomonadales > Pseudomonadaceae > Pseudomonas > Pseudomonas sp. PONIH3. The sequence continues at coordinate 3,362,624 of NZ_CP026386.1, read as the reverse complement.
CTTTGCGCCCCATTCGCTGCGGTTCGTCGCCACGACAAGCCTCAGCGAATGGGCTGCGAAGCAGCCCCGAGGACACCGAGCATTGTGTAAGGAAAACGATTCGTGACAGACCTGCTCTCCAATCCCCTGGGCAGTACTTCGCAATTCATGGCGCGCCAGCGCATGCAGGGCCGCATCGATCAGCAGAAGCTGTTCAAGGCCATCGACGCCGACCCCGGCATCGTCGGCGCAGGTGTCGTGTACATCGATGCCGATTACAACGTCATCACCCTGCGCGAGTTCCAGCCTATCTGCAGCATCAAGCCCAAGCGCATCATTCTGCGCGAGGCGCCTCGCTACACCTCGCCCGAGCAGTTCATGAACCAGTTGCAGACCAACCCACGCGAAGCTCGGGTGGTGAAGGAAGCAGTCAACACCACATTGTCCTGCGCCGGCGCCGTGCTGGGCTGGATCGTCATGTTCAGCGGCACCATCGCCGTGCCGTTTTCCGGCGGAGCCAGCTTGGCGTTGACTGTCGCAGGCTATGCCGCGGCAACCGCCAGTACCGCGCAATGCGGGATAGGCCTGGTGCGGACCGCTTTCGAGGCAACCGACCCTTCGCTCAATGACGCGCTGGACCAGGAGGCGTGGTACCAGGCGGCCACTCCTGTGCTCGATGCCGTGTCGCTGATGGGCGTGGGGGCTTCAGGGCTTACGACGCTGAAGTTTCTCCAGGTGCGCAAGGCGGCGACCGGCAACAGCTGGTATCAGCTGACCCGTTCGCTGAGTCGACAGCAACGCAAGGCACTCACCACGGAATTGCTGATGATCAAGCATCCGACCCTGACGGCCAAGCAGTTGAAGCTCCGCCAAAGTGCGGGTGAGCTGGTCAAACGTTTCACGCCTACGCAGATCAGTCATTCCACGCAGACGCTGATCAAGGACTCACTGGGTGGCTTCATTGGCCTTGCCGGCAGCGGTACTGTGCAGGGGATGGCCGTAGGGCTTTACGAGGAAATCACCGAATGACCCGGCATCCTGAGCTGAAGGGTTTTCTCCAGCGTTACTTCGGTGTGTTCATCGCTGCCTACTTTTCGTCGATCATCGCCGTCGCCTGGACCTTTGCATTGGTGTGGAGCACCTATTGCCGAAGCTGCTCGAAGGACGGGGTACTTCCCTGGAGCCTGCTGGCGACATTGACAGTCTTCATGCTGGGACACGGCGCCGTGGTTCGCGGGCGCGCATGGGGCGCGTGGTTGGTGGCAGGGCTGTGCGTGGGATGCATGGTGCTCACGCTTGCGACCTATGGGCATCGTCCCAACCTGTTCATCTACACCAGCAGCCTGTTGGCTGCGTTGGTGACCTTGCTGTTGCTCAACTGCCAACGATACCGGGAGATGCGTATCCGCCTGGCGGAGTATCGGGCGAAGAGACGCCTGGCGCGACAGGCGCGCCGATGAGCTCGGATAGCTCGGCACGGTTCATGGCCCGTTACTTTCCTGTCTTCTTGCTGGGCATTTTCATGTCGATCCTTCCGGTGGCCATGACGGCGACGCTTTGGTTCGACACCTACTGGCGTAACCATCCGGACAACCCTCTCTACACCGTGATGGTCACTGGTGGGCTGGTAGTGCTGTTGTGCCTGGGTCATATCGCGATGGTTCGCGGGCTGAATGGGGCACTGTGGATGATATTGCCAGTGCTGGCGGTTGCCTTGCTGACGGCGTTGAGCTTGATCGGGAGCAGTCTGCATACAGTGTTGCAGCTCGCGGCGCTGGTGCTGCCATTACTGGCAATGCTGGTGTTCAACAGCCAGCGGCATCGGGAGATGCGCCGGCTGTTGGTGGAACTGCGCAAGAAGAGGTGCTAGCCCGTTTCTACAGGTCCGCCGCAAGGGCGTCGATTTGCTCCTGCCGCTCGGCCTGGTTGACCCGCGCCCCGGGATTGAGCGTGGACCACTGCGGATGCGCCCGCGCCTTGCGCAAGGCCTCGGGCAGCTTGCCTTCGCGCCAGCCTTTGTCCTCCGGCGCCGCCAGGCGGATGCTGTCCTGCGCTGCGTGCCCGCGTGCCTCCAGGGCCAGTATCAACTGTTGCTGACGCAGGGCCAGCAGGCGCAGCACGGCGTCATCCACCGTCAGCTCGCGCTGGCCCTTGAGCTTGCCCATCAGGCGCGAGCCATAGTTGCGTGCGGTCTGCAAGGCGCCGCCGGCAATGGCCCCGGCGAGCGCGGCGGCACCCAGGGTGAGGCCGCCAACCAGCAGGTCGACGCCAGCACCTGCCGCCGCGCCCGCCGCCACGCCGCTGCCCAGGCGCACACCGAGCAGCTTCAGAGTCTCCGGATTGAACAGGTCGTCGCCCCAGCGCCCATCGAGCAGCGGCAGGTCGCCGGCATTGGCGTCCTCGCGCCGGAACGCATACAGCTTGAGCAGTGCCTCGACACAGCGTTGCTCGCGCTGGCGCACTGCCTGGCGCAGGGCTTCGACGGCCTGTGCTTCGGCGGCGGGCTCGGCCTCTACGCTGCGTCGGCAGGCGGCACAGTCGAGCAGCAGCTCAGCGACTAAACGCTTGCCACTGTGGCGGCGGGCTTCACGCTGAGCCTGCTGGTCATCGATCAGCCGTTGCAGGGCAGGGCGGGCCTCTTCCAGCAGCAGGGCCAGGCTTTCGTAGAGGCGGCGCTCGCCATCCTCGGGTGGGGCCACGCTGTCGAAACGCACCAGCGCATGCAGGCCCAGGCGCGCCAGGGCCTCGCGCCACTCGGGCTCGCGGTGCTGGCTGCTGGCAACGAAGTTGAGTACCGGCAACAGCGGCTTGCCGCAGCTGGCCAGCACCTCCAGCTCGTCGCGGTACTTGGCCAGCACCGGTTCGCGGGCGTCGATCACGTACAGCCCGGCATGGCTCGCCAGCAGCTGGCGCAGCACCTTGGCTTCCTGCTCGAAGCGCTGGCGCGCCTCGCTGCCCTGGAGGAAACGTTCAAGCCGAGCGGGACCGTCCAGGCGCTCACCCGGGCGTTCGAGGCGCTCCAGGTAGTCGAGCAGGGCGATGGCGTCCTCCAGTCCAGGGGTGTCGTACAGCTCCAGCAATGGTTCGCCGTCCACCGACAGGCGGGCGCCTTCGACATGCCGGGTGGTGCTGGGGCGGTGCGAGACCTCGCCGAAGCCGACGTCGCGGGTGAGGGTGCGCAGCAGCGAGGTCTTGCCGACGTTGGTGTGGCCGACCACGGCCAGTTTCAGCGGCTCAGTCATGGCCATGCTCCAGCCAGGTCAAGGGCGAGGTGTCGGCATGGGACAGGCCCAGGCGGTCGAGGGCCTCGTGCCAGTCGCCCAGGCGTGCCGCGTCCAAGGCCTGTCCGGGTTGCGCCTGCAGCAGCCAGATGCGCGTGGCACCGGCGTTGCGCGCCAGTTCCGCAAGCAAGGCCAGGCTGCCACGGTCGGGCGAGCGACGCGGGTCGCAGGCAATGGCCAGACGCGCCGGGGGGAAGCGGCTGAGTTGCTCGAGCAATTTGTTGCGCGACTCGCGGCTGTCGAGCACGCCCGCGTGGGTGACCGATCCGGGCAGGGCCGGTGGCCAGGGGCGCTGGTCGTCCAGCTCCAGGCCGACCAGCAGGGCACCGCCGCTGTCACGCTCCAGCTGGCCGGCCTCGAAGCGGGGCAGGGTGTCGGGGGCTGGGTCCTGCACGCCGAGGCGCTCGCTACGCGGCATCAGCGCTTCGCGCAGCTGCGCGTAGCCGGGCAGGTTGAGGTCCAGCGCCAGGCGCTCGCGGCCTTGGCGCCAGCGCCACAGGCACAGCGCGGCCAGCAGCAGGCGGGGCAGCAGGCCGTAGACCAGGACCACGCCGAGCAGCCAGCTGGCCCAGGCCTGGCGCGCCAGGTCGAGTGCCGGCAGGGTGTCGCCGCTGGCGCGAATCATCGCCTCGTCCGGCACGGCGAAACCCAGCAGCGAGGGCAGTGCGCCCAGGGCCTGGGTGAGGCTGATGAAGGGTTCGGCGGCAAGTAGCGTGGTTTCCCAGACGAAGCCGTAGCGTCGGGTCGCCAGCAGGGCCAGGAGCATGCCCAGCGCCGCGAGCATCGCCAGCGACCACAGGCCATGCACCAGCAGGCCGAGCAGCCAGCGGTTCAGGCGCTGGCGCTGCAGCAGCACCAGCAGCGCGGGGGCCAGTTGCGCGGCCTTGGCGTCACGGGCAAAACGCTCGCTTAGCCACAGCCACAGGCGGCCCAGCGCCGCGCCATGCTCACCGGCGAAGAAGAAACCCACGGCCCAGCCGAGCAGCAGCACGAGGTTCAGCCCGAGCAGGCTGCCAAGGGCCCAGAACACGTTCACCGGCCGCTGGCCGTCGCCCAGGGCCGCCAGCCCCAGGCCGGCGCCACTGAACAAGGCCAGGACCATCAAGCTCAGCAATGCCAGCCGTGCGCCCTGCTTCCAGTGGTGCAGCGCCGTGTCCATGCCGTCGCGCTCGGCCAGCCACAAGGCGCGTGCCTCGATGCGCGTGGCCAGGTCGCCGCCTTGGTGGCGGGCGCGGCGGTTGGCTTCCTGGTCTTCCAGGGGGCCGGCGTGTTCCTCGCGCAGGCGTACCGCTTCGGTGAGCCAGCGCTTGTCGAGTGGAGTGGGTGCAGTCACAAGCTCTTCCATTGCACAGGTCTGGCCGCAAGCATAACCCACGCGCCCGGTGCTATCCTCGCCGGCATGAATACATCACTCCCCCTAAGCCTGATCGCGGCGCTCGCCGAGAACCGTGTGATCGGCATCGACAACACCATGCCCTGGCACCTGCCGGGGGACTTCAAGTACTTCAAGGCCACTACCCTGGGCAAGCCGATCATCATGGGGCGCAAGACCTGGGATTCGCTGGGCCGGCCATTGCCGGGGCGGCTGAATATCGTCGTCAGCCGTCAGCCGGGGCTGCAACTGGCCGGTGCCGAAGTGTTCGCCTCGCTGGAGGCGGCACTGGTGCGCGCCGAGCAGTGGGCGCGGCAGCAGGGCGTCGGGGAATTGATGCTGATTGGCGGTGCGCAGCTGTATGGGCAGGCGTTGGAGAAAGGGCTGGTGAGCCGGATGTACCTGACCCGGGTGGAATTGTCGCCGCAGGGTGATGCCTGGTTCCCGGAATTCGACAACGGGCAGTGGCAGTTGACCTCAAGCGAGGCGCAGTCCGAAGCGGACAAGCCGGCCTATCACTTCGAAGTCTGGGACCAGGTCTGAAAATGGGGCTGCTCAGCAGCCCCCGGTAATGTGTCAGGAGTGACTCAGCTCAGCATGTTGGTCCCCACTCAGCACCTGCTGGTCGGTCTGCTTCAAGAGCTGGCTCGTCACAACGCCGGCAGTCATCGAACCGTTCACGTTCAACGCCGTGCGGCCCATGTCGATCAGCGGTTCCACCGAGATCAGCAGCGCCACCAGTTCCACCGGCAGGCCCATGGCCGGCAGCACGATCAGCGCGGCGAAGGTCGCGCCGCCGCCGACGCCGGCAACGCCTGCCGAGCTGAGGGTGACGATGGCCACCAGCGTGGCGATCCACAGCGGGTCGAAGGTATCGATGCCCACTGCCGGGGCGACCATCACTGCCAGCATCGCTGGATACAGGCCGGCGCAGCCGTTCTGGCCTATGGTGGCACCGAACGACGCGCTGAAGCTGGCGATCGACTGCGGCACGCCCAGGCGCAGGGTCTGCGCCTCGATGTTCAGCGGGATGCTGGCGGCGCTGGAGCGGCTGGTGAAGGCGAAGGTCAGCACCGGCCAGACTTTACGGAAGAAGCGTAGCGGGTTGACGCCGGTCAGCGCCAGGATCACCCCGTGGACCACGAACATCAGGCCCAGGCCGATGTACGACACCACCACGAAGCTGCCCAGCTTGAGGATGTCGTCGAGGTTGGAGCTGGCCACTACCTTGGTCATCAAGGCCAGCACACCGTAGGGGGTGAGTTTCATCACCAGGCGCACCAGGCGCATGACCCAGGCCTGCAGTACGTCGATGGCCGACAGGGCGCGCTCGCCCTTGTCCTTGTCGTCCTTGATCAACTGCAAAGCGGCCAGGCCCAGGAACACGGCGAAGATCACCACGCTGATGATCGAGGTCGGCTTGGCCCGGGCCAGGTCGCCGACCGGGTTGGTCGGGATGAACGACAGCAGCAGTTGCGGGATGTTGAGGTCGGCGACCTTGCCCGCGTAGTCGCTGTGGATGGCCTGCAGGCGGGCGCTTTCCTGGGCACCGGCCACCAGCCCCTCGGCACTCAGGCCGAACAGGTTGGTCAGGGCGATACCGAGCAGCGCGGCAATCGCGGTGGTCAGCAGCAGGGTGCCGATGCTCAGCACACTGATGCGGCCCAGCGCCGAGGCGTTGTGCAGGCGGGCCACGGCGCTGAGGATCGAGGCGAAGATCAGCGGCATGACGATCATCTGCAGCAAACCGACGTAGCCATTGCCGACCAGGTCGAGCCAGCCGATGGTGGCCTTGAGCACCGGGTGCCCGGCGCCGTAGATGGTGTGCAGCACCAGGCCGAAGCCGACGCCGAAGGCCAGGCCCAGCAGCACCTTCTTGGCCAGGCTCCAGTCGGTGCGACGGGTTTGCGCCAGGCCCAGCAGCAGGGTCAGGAACGCCAGCAGGTTGAGTGACAGCGGCAGGTTCATTGAAGCTCCGGAAAAAGGCAAAAGAGGCATCGCCTCTTTGAGCGATTACGAACGGAAATGCTAACAGCCTGAAAACAAACGAATTTATACCTAAAAGGAATTTGCATAGTCGTTTATGGAATAACGCCTGGTCGTTTTTGGCAATACACATGGCGTTTGCGGTTGCTTCGAGGTCGGTGGCGCATGCCTGCCTGTCACAAATCAGGTCTAGGGTTGAGCGGCCACGTCCTTGGGAGAACCGCACATGAAGTCAGCTCCGAAAATCCTTGCCGGCGGCCTTGCCCTGTTGCTCAGTGCCAGCAGTTGGGCGGCCACCGAGCTCAAGCACTGGCCGGCCGAAGCCGCACAGAAGCTCGACGCGATGATTGCCGCCAACGCCAACAAGGGTAACTACGCGGTATTCGACATGGACAACACCAGCTACCGCTTCGACCTCGAAGAGGCGCTGCTGCCGTTCATGGAAAACAAGGGCCTGCTGACCCGCGACAAGCTCGATCCCTCGCTCAAGTTGATTCCGTTCAAGGACAGCGCCGAGCACAAGGAGAGCCTGTTCAGTTACTACTACCGCTTGTGCGAACTCGACGACATGGTCTGCTACCCCTGGGTGGCCCAAGTGTTCTCGGGCTTCACTCTCAAGGAACTGAAGCAGCAGGTCGACGAGCTGATGGCCTCGGGCAAGCCGATCCCCAGCACCTACTTCGAGGGCGACCAGGTCAAGAGTATCGAGGTGCAGCCGCCGAAGGTGTTCACTGGCCAGGCCGAGCTGTACAACAAGCTGATGGAGAACGGCATCGAGGTCTATGTGATCTCGGCGGCGTCCGAAGAGCTGGTACGCATGGTCGCCTCCGATCCCAAGTACGGCTACAACGTCAAACCACAGAACGTGATCGGTGTGAGCCTGCTGCTCAAGGACCGGGCCAATGGCCAACTGACCACCGCACGCAAGCAGATCAGCGCCGGGCAGTACGATCCCAAGGCCAACGAGGGCCTGGAGTTGACCCCGTACCTGTGGACGCCGGCTACCTGGATGGCGGGCAAGCAGGCGGCGATCCTGACTTACATCGATGAGTGGAAGAAACCGGTGCTGGTGGGGGGCGACACCCCGACGAGCGATGGCTACATGCAGTTCCATGGCGTCGATGTGAACAAAGGCGGCATCCACCTGTGGATAAACCGCAAGGCCAAGTACATGGATCAGCTCAACGGCATGATCGCGAAGAATGCAGCGGCCCAGGCCAAGGAAGGTTTGCCGGTGACGGCGGACAAGAACTGGGTGATTGTGACGCCGGAGCAGATTCAGTAGAGCAATCGCGGGGCTTCGCAGACATAAAAAAACCGGCGCACCAGGCGCCGGCTTTTTTCAGGCCATCACAGCCCTTCGAGCATTGCCTTGTTGCGCACCGCGCCCTTGTCGGCGCTGGTGGCCAGCAGGGCATAGGCCTTCAATGCGGTAGTAACCTTGCGTGGACGCACTTCCGCCGGCTTCCAACCCTTCTTGTCCTGCTCGACACGACGCGCGGCAAGCTCTTCATCGCTGACCAGCAGGTTGATCGAACGGTTGGGGATGTCGATCAGCACCTTGTCGCCATCGCGAACCAGGCCAATGGCGCCGCCTGCGGCGGCTTCCGGCGAGGCATGTCCGATGGACAGGCCCGAGGTGCCGCCGGAGAAGCGGCCATCGGTGAGCAGCGCGCAGGCCTTGCCCAGGCCCTTGGACTTCAGGTACGAGGTCGGGTAGAGCATCTCCTGCATGCCCGGGCCGCCTTTCGGGCCTTCGTAGCGGATGATGACGATATCGCCGGTCTTCACTTCGTCGGCGAGGATGCCGCGTACCGCGCTGTCCTGGCTTTCGAAGATCTTCGCGTTGCCCTCGAACACGTGGATCGACTCATCCACGCCGGCGGTCTTCACCACGCAGCCGTCCAGGGCGATGTTGCCGTACAGCACGGCCAGGCCGCCCTCTTGCGAGTAGGCGTGCTCGAAGCTGCGGATGCAGCCGTTTTCGCGGTCGTCGTCCAGGGTTTCCCAGCGGGTCGACTGGCTGAACGCGGTTTGCGTGGGGATACCGGCCGGGCCTGCCTTGAAGAAGGTGTGCACGGCTTCGTCATCGGTCTGGGTGATGTCCCACTTGGCGATGGCTTCTTCCATGCTGGCGCTGTGCACGGTCGGCAGGTTGGTGTGCAGCAGGCCGCCACGGGCCAGCGAGCCGAGAATGCTGAAGATGCCGCCTGCGCGATGCACGTCTTCCATGTGGTACTTCTGGATGTTCGGCGCCACCTTGCACAGCTGCGGCACCTTGCGCGACAGGCGATCGATGTCGCGCAGGTCGAAGTCCACCTCGCCTTCCTGGGCCGCGGCCAGCAGGTGCAGGATGGTGTTGGTCGAGCCGCCCATGGCGATGTCGAGCATCATGGCGTTCTCGAACGCCTTGAAGTTGGCGATGCTGCGCGGCAGCACGGACGCGTCGCCCTCGCCGTAGTAGCGCTTGCACAGTTCGACGATGGTGCGGCCAGCGGTAAGGAACAGCTGCTCGCGGTCGGAGTGGGTCGCCAGCGTGGAGCCGTTGCCCGGCAGGGCCAGGCCCAGGGCCTCGGTCAGGCAGTTCATCGAGTTGGCGGTGAACATGCCGGAGCACGAACCGCAGGTCGGGCAGGCGCTGCGCTCGTACTCGGCGACCTTCTCGTCGCTGGCCGAGGAGTCGGCGGCGATGACCATGGCGTCGACCAGGTCCAGGCCGTGGCTGGCCAGCTTGGTCTTGCCGGCTTCCATCGGGCCGCCGGAGACGAAGATCACCGGGATGTTCAGGCGCAGGGCGGCCATCAGCATGCCGGGGGTGATCTTGTCGCAGTTGGAGATGCAGACGATGGCGTCGGCGCAGTGGGCGTTGACCATGTACTCGACGGCGTCGGCGATGATCTCGCGGCTGGGCAGCGAGTACAGCATGCCGTCGTGGCCCATGGCGATGCCGTCATCCACGGCAATGGTGTTGAATTCCTTGGCCACGCCACCGGCGCGTTCGATCTCGCGGGCAACCAGCTGGCCCAGGTCCTTCAGGTGCACGTGGCCCGGGACGAACTGGGTGAACGAGTTGGCGATGGCGATGATCGGTTTCTTGAAGTCTTCGTCCTTCATCCCAGTGGCGCGCCACAGGGCACGGGCGCCGGCCATGTTGCGGCCATGGGTGGAGGTCTTGGAACGATAATCAGGCATATAGCGCTCCTGGCGGCTTAATCAGGTCACTGGCTTTGCGCGAAAAATGCCTGCGCGACGATCATGCTGCGTTGAAAACAGGCTCGGAATGCGCATTGACAACCAGTCAACTCCGCTTCCTCGCCTGTTCTCGCCTTGCCTGATCGCCGCTCGGCGACTTTTCGCGCAAAGCCAAATAAGGGAGTGAGCTTCTCTTGTCCTAAAAACGCCGAAGGCCGGTTGCCACAGGCACGGATGGGGGTCGAAGGACCGCGCGGGATCGCCGCAGGCTCGACCAGAGCTCATAAACCCGCCGGGGATGTCTGGCGATGAATAGCCCGATTCTACACCGCCGCGCTCGTGAGGGAATGGCGTTGTGATAATTGGCTTCCGCCAGCCCGCAAGGTAAAGGCCTTGGCGTGGTACGAGCCGGTTTCGGTAGACTTGCGCGCCTCCTACCTCACTGGCCAAAAGGATTTGCAATGCCAGCGCCAAGTCGCTCCTTATTGTTCTACGTCGTCATCGGCCTGATCCAGGGCCTGGTGTGGCTCACCACCGTGAAGGGGGAGGGTCAGCTGCTGGGTTTCAGCCTGTCGGTAGCCCTGTGCGTCGCGGTGGCGGTAGCGGGCGTGAACCTGCAGTTGCTTGGCAGCGCGGTGCTGCAGCGTGGCACCGGCTGGTTGGTACTGGGCCTGACCGTGCTGCTCAGCGGGATCAGTGCCTGGCTCCTCGATACCGGGCATATGGACTGGCTGCAGCAGACCTGGTGCCTGGCCGCCATCGTGCTGGCCTATATCGGAACCGCGTTCATTCTCGCCTGGCCGACCGGCGAAGGGTTGCGCCCGCGCTACGAAGACCTGTTCCGGCATGCCTGGAACAACGTTTTCATCGTCTTCCTGGCACAGCTGCTGACCGGACTGTTCTGGCAACTGCTGTGGTTGTGCGCGCTGCTGTTCAGCATGCTGGGCGTTGCGCAGGTCAAGGACGCGGTGGAGTCACCGGTGTTTCTCTGGCTGGTGTTGCCGGTGGTGTTTTCGCTGGGCATGCGCATGGGCCGGGAAAACGAAAAGATCATCGGCCTGCTGCGCGGCATCCTGTTGACGCTGTGCCGCTTCTTGCTGCCGCTCAGCGCGCTGATCGCCGTGCTGTTCACCCTGACATTGCCGTTCTCCGGCCTGCAACCGGTGTGGGACACCGGCTATTCGACCACTCTTCTGTTGGTACTGGCGGGCATCAACCTGTTCCTGGTCAACGGCGTGTTCCAGGATGGCCGGCAAGGTAGCGTCTACCCCGCGCCGCTCAAGCGCCTGGTGGAGGCCAGCCTGCTGTGCCTGCCGGTGCTGGTGGGCCTGGCGGCCTATGCGAGCTGGCTGCGTATCGACCAGTACGGGCTGACACCGACACGGATCATGGCGTCGATGCTGGTGGCCGTAATGCTGGCGCATGGCCTGGCGGCGGTATGGGCGGTGCTGGGTTCGCGCCAGGCCTGGCTGCACAGCCTGCGGCTGAGCAATCCATGGATCGCCCTGCTCAGTGCGCTGCTGGTGGTGGTGTTCTATACGCCTCTGCTCGATCCGCAGGCATTGAGTGCGAGGAGCCAGGTGCAGCGCCTGGTCAACGGGCACACGCCGATCACCGAGTTCGACGCCGAGACCTTGTATCGCGACCTCGGCCAGCCGGGGCGTGAAGCCTTCGAGCAGCTCGAGCAGCGGCTGCAGACGGATGAGCTGTTCGATGCGGGCCGCCGCCAGCAGTTGCTGGCGCAGATGGCCCAGGTGCGTCAACCGACAGTGGCCGAAGACCATGGCCCGAAGTTCGAGTGGCTCGGGTCGGTGCAATCGAGCAGCGAGTCATTGGCCGACGCCACGCTTGCGCAAAGCCAGTGCGGTGGCAAGGGCTGCTACCTGTGGGCAGTCGACCTGGATGGCGACGGGCACAACGAGGTGTTGATGATCCCCCGGCACACCTATGCATCGCAGCTGTTCGTCTTCACCTGGGAGGACCGCGAGTGGCGTGAGGTGGGCAGCCTGAGCGGCAACATGGAAAACCTCGAAGGCCTGGCCAACGGTATTCGCGAGGGGGCGGTGAAGCTGGTGGCGCCGCGTTACAAGACGCTGAGCATCGATGGCCAGGAGCTGCGGCCTGACTTCAGGCGCTAGCGCCCGGCGCAGAAACTCCCCGGGGGCCGCTTGGCGGCCCGTCGCGGGCAAAAGGTCATTGCTGGCCGATGCCCTGCAGGTACTCAGAGCGCTCATCGCTACGCTGCGCCACGCAGGTGTCCCACGCCGCCTCGAACGCCTTGCTGCCGGGTTTCTCGGCCCAGGTCTCGACCTTGCAGTCGGCGTCACGCAGCTGCGTCCAGAGTTTCTCGGCGGCTTCCAGCTTGCCGCTCAGCGCCGCGGCCTTGTCGCTTTCATCCGCGTACTGGTCGCGAATGCGCTGCATGAGGTCGTCATAGGCCGCCTTCAGCTCGCGTTCGGCGGTCTGCTTGTTGTAGGCGGCGCAGGCATAGCCCTGCTGGTCGGTCTCGACGTTGTCGCAGGGGGTACTCTCCTCTTCGGCGGCGTGCGCGCCGAAAGCCACTGCCAGCAAGACCAGCCATGCCATTGATTTCATCGGGTTTCTCCTGAAGAGGCTGCGAGTCGCTGGATTCTCGCTCAGCCCAGGCCCGGGCGATAGCTCCCCGAGAAAATGTTCATGAAACAGCGTTGTCGAGACTCGCTCTCATTGCCGAGGGGCGCGTTAGAGCGTGCCAGGTCAGCCATTGACGCTTTCGGCAAACCCCCTGTCGTTTTTGCATCGGGGCGCCTCGGGCCGCAGGCATATGCTGGCCCCAAAGCGTCGGCACAAGGTTCGGCGTCTGCAAACTTCAATAAAAGGGGACAGCCTGATGAGCCCAGCCGAACTTCACGCCGACAGCATCGTCATCGACGGCCTGATCATTGCCAAATGGAACCGCGAGCTGTTCGAGGACATGCGCAAGGGCGGGCTGACCGCGGCCAACTGCACGGTGTCGGTGTGGGAGGGCTTCAAGGCCACTGTCGACAACATCGCTTCCAGCCAGAAGCTGATCCGCGAAAACAGCGACCTGGTGATGCCGGTGCGTACCACCGCCGACATCCGCAAGGCCAAGGAACTGGGCAAGACCGGCATCCTCTTCGGCTTCCAGAACGCCCACGCGTTCGAGGACCAGATCGCCTACGTCGAGGTGTTCAAGCAGTTGGGCGTGGGCATCGTGCAGATGTGCTACAACACCCAGAACCTGGTCGGCACCGGCTGCTACGAGCGCGACGGCGGGCTGTCGGGCTTCGGCCGCGAGATCGTCGCCGAGATGAATCGGGTCGGCATCATGTGCGACCTGTCCCATGTCGGCTCGAAAACCTCCGAGGAAGTCATCCTCGAGTCGAAGAAGCCGGTCTGCTATTCCCACTGCCTGCCCTCGGGCCTCAAGGAACATCCGCGCAACAAGTCCGACGCAGAGTTGAAGTTCATCGCCGACCACGGCGGTTTCGTCGGTGTGACCATGTTCGCGCCGTTCCTGGCCAAGGGCATCGACTCGACCATCGACGACTACGCCGAAGCCATCGAATACACCATGAACATCGTCGGTGAAGATGCCATCGGTATCGGTACCGACTTCACCCAGGGCCACGGCCAGGACTTCTTCGAGTACCTCACGCACGACAAGGGCTACGCCCGGCGCCTGACCAATTTCGGCAAGATCATCAACCCGCTGGGCATCCGCACCGTCGGCGAGTTCCCCAACCTGACCGAGACGCTGCTAAAGCGTGGCCATTCCGAGCGCGTGGTACGCAAGATCATGGGCGAAAACTGGGTCAACGTATTGAAAGACGTCTGGGGCGAGTAAGCCGCTCTCCAAGTCTGAAAGCCCCTGCCAGCAACGCCGGGGCACACCAATAAAAATTTGTATGGAGTTGAGTTTCCATGGCCAAGATCGCCCCGCAATTGCCAATCGAAGTCGACAGCGAGACCGGTGTCTGGACCAGTGACGCCCTGCCGATGCTCTACGTGCCGCGGCATTTCTTCGTCAACAACCACATGGGCATCGAGGAAGTGCTGGGCGCCGACGCCTATGCCGAGATCCTCTACAAGGCCGGCTACAAGTCCGCCTGGCACTGGTGCGAGAAGGAAGCCGAATGCCATGGCCTCGAAGGCGTGGCGGTGTTTGAGCATTACATGAAGCGCCTGAGCCAGCGTGGCTGGGGCCTGTTCGAGATCCAGGACATCGACCTGGATAAAGGCACCTGCAGCGTCAAGCTCAAGCACTCGGCGTTCGTGTACGTGTACGGCAAGTGCGGCCGCAAGGTCGACTACATGTTCACCGGCTGGTTCGCCGGCGCCATGGACCAGATTCTCGCCGCTCGCGGCAGCTCGATCCGCACCGTGGCCGAGCAGGTCTACGGCGGGTCGGAAGAAGGCCACGAAGATGGCCTGTTCGTTACAAAGCCGTTGTAAGCCGGAGATAGCGTCATGGCCTTCGAAGCAATGTTCCAGCCGATCCAGATCGGCAAGCTGACCATCCGCAACCGCGTGCTCAGCACCGCGCACGCCGAGGTGTATGCCACCGATGGCGGCATGACCACCGACCGCTATGTGAAGTACTACGAAGAGAAGGCCAAGGGCGGGATCGGCCTGGCGATCTGCGGTGGCTCGTCGGTGGTGGCCATCGACAGTCCGCAGGAGTGGTGGGCCTCGGTCAACCTGTCCACCGACCGCATCATCCCGCACTTCCAGAACCTCGCCGACGCCATGCACAAGCATGGCGCCAAGATCATGATCCAGATTACCCACATGGGCCGGCGCTCGCGTTGGGACGGCTTCAACTGGCCAACGCTGATGTCACCATCGGGCATCCGTGAACCGGTGCACCGCGCCACTTGCAAGACCATCGAGGTGGAAGAGATCTGGAGGGTGATCGGCAATTACGCCCAGGCTGCGCGTCGGGCCAAGGAGGGCGGCCTGGACGGTGTCGAGCTGTCGGCCGTGCACCAGCACATGATCGACCAGTTCTGGAGCCCTCGGGTCAACAAGCGTACCGATGAATGGGGCGGCACCTTCGAAGGGCGCATGAAGTTCGGCCTGGAAGTGCTCAAGGCCGTGCGCAAGGAAGTCGGCGACGACTTCTGCGTGGGCATGCGTATCTGCGGCGACGAGTTCCACCCCGATGGCCTCAGCCACGAGGACATGAAGCAGATCGCCGCCTACTACGACGCCACTGGCATGCTCGATTTCATCGGCGTGGTTGGCTCGGGCTGCGACACCCATAACACCCTGGCCAACGTCATCCCCAACATGAGCTACCCGCCGGAGCCGTTCCTGCACCTGGCGGCCGGCATCAAGGAAGTGGTCAAGGTCCCGGTGCTGCACGCGCAGAACATCAAGGATCCGAACCAGGCCACGCGCATTCTCGAAGGCGGCTACGTGGACATGGTCGGCATGACCCGCGCGCACATGGCCGACCCGCACCTGATCGCCAAGATCAAGATGGGCCAGATCGACCAGATCAAGCAGTGCGTCGGTGCCAACTACTGCATCGACCGCCAGTACCAGGGCCTGGATGTGCTGTGCATCCAGAACGCCGCTACCTCCCGTGAATACCTGGGCGTGCCGCACATCATCGAGAAGACCACCGGGGTCAAGCGCAAGGTGGTGGTGGTTGGCGCAGGCCCGGCCGGCATGGAAGCGGCCCGCGTGGCAGCTGAACGTGGCCACGACGTAACTCTGTTCGAGAAGAAGGAGCAGATTGGCGGGCAGATCACCATCGCCGCCAAGGCCCCGCAGCGTGACCAGATTGCCGGTATCACCCGCTGGTACCAGCTGGAGCTGGCGCGCTTGAAGGT
This sequence comes from Pseudomonas sp. PONIH3, assembly GCF_002934345.1. Lineage (NCBI taxonomy): Bacteria > Pseudomonadati > Pseudomonadota > Gammaproteobacteria > Pseudomonadales > Pseudomonadaceae > Pseudomonas > Pseudomonas sp. PONIH3. The sequence continues at coordinate 3,346,974 of NZ_CP026386.1, read as the reverse complement.
CGACCTGCGCCTGGGCACTGCCGCCGACGTGGCGACCATCCAGGACCTGCGCCCGGATGTGATCGTGCTGGCGGTGGGTGGGCACTCGTTCCTTGAACAGAACGAGCACTGGGGCGCTGCCGAAGGCCTGGTGGTCAGCAGCTGGGACGTGCTCGACGGCAAGGTCGCGCCGGGCAAGAACGTGCTGGTGTACGACACCATCTGCGAATTCACCGGCATGTCGGTGGCCGACTTCATTGCCGACAAGGGCAGCCAGGTCGAGATCGTCACCGACGACATCAAACCGGGCGTGGCCATGGGCGGCACCACCTTCCCGACCTACTACCGCAGCATGTACCCGAAAGAAGTGATCATGACCGGCGACATGATGCTGGAGAAGGTCTACCGCGAAGGCGACAAGCTGGTGGCGGTGCTCGAGAACGAGTACACCGGCGCCAAGGAAGAACGGGTGGTCGACCAGGTGGTGGTGGAGAACGGTGTGCGTCCCGACGAGCAGCTGTACTACGCGCTCAAAGACGGTTCGCGCAACAAGGGCCAGATCGACGTGGAGGCGCTGTTCGCCATCAAGCCGCAGCCGATCCTCAGCCAGCCGGGCGAGGGCTATCTGCTGTACCGCATCGGCGACTGCGTGGCCCAGCGCAACGTGCATGCGGCGATCTACGACGCCTTGCGGCTGTGCAAGGATTTCTGAGCCCAGGACCAACGCGGTTCCTGTAGGGAGAACACGGTGGGAGCGGGCTTGCCCCGCGATAGCGCCAGCAGGTGCAACCTGATTGGCCGATCGGACGCTATCGCGGGGCAAGCCCGCTCCCACCGACCTCTCCCACAGGGACCGGCGCACGCTTACCGCTGTTGTGGGAGCCTCCCATGTTGAACACCCTTCTACCCATCCTGCTGTTCACCGCCCTCGCCCTGGCGGTGCTCGGCGCCCTGCGCCGGGTGCGCATGTGGCGGCGCGGGCGGCCGAGCAAGGTCGACCTGCTTGGCGGCCTGCTGGCCATGCCACGACGCTACCTGGTGGACCTGCATCATGTGGTCGAGCGCGACAAGTACATGTCCAAGACCCACGTGGCCACCGCCGGCGGCTTCGTGCTCTCGGCCGTGCTGGCGATCCTGGTGCATGGCTTTGGCCTGCACAGCAAGATCCTCGGTTACGCCTTGCTGGTGGCCACGGTGGTCATGTTCAGTGGCGCCTTGTTTGTCTTCAAACGCCGGCTGAACCCGCCCTCCCGGCTGTCCAAGGGCCCGTGGATGCGCCTGCCCAAGAGCCTGCTGATGTTCGCGGCGAGCTTCTTCATTGCCACCTTGCCGGTGGCGGGAATCCTGCCTGAAGGCACGGGCGGCTGGGTACTGGTGGCACTGCTGGGTATCGGTGTGCTGTGGGGCGTGTCCGAGCTTTTCTTCGGCATGACCTGGGGCGGGCCGATGAAGCACGCCTTCGCCGGCGCCCTGCACCTGGCCTGGCACCGCCGCGCCGAACGCTTTGGCGGTGGCCGCTCCACGGGCCTCAAGCCGCTGGATCTGGAAGACCCGAATGCGCCGCTGGGCGTGGAAAAACCGGTGGACTTCACCTGGAATCAGTTGCTCGGTTTCGACGCCTGCGTGCAGTGCGGCAAATGCGAGGCCATGTGCCCGGCGTTCGCCGCTGGCCAGCCGCTGAACCCGAAGAAACTGATCCAGGACATGGTCATCGGCCTGGCCGGTGGCACCGACGCGCGCTTCGCCGGCAGCCCGTACCCGGGCAAGCCGATCGGCGAGCATGGCGGCCACCCGCACCAGCCGATCGTCAACGGCCTGGTGGATGCCGAGACGCTGTGGTCGTGCACGACTTGCCGCGCCTGCGTCGAGGAATGCCCGATGATGATCGAGCACGTCGATGCCATCGTCGACATGCGCCGCCATCTGACCCTGGAAAAGGGCGCCACGCCGAACAAGGGCGCCGAGGTGCTGGACAACCTGATTGCCACCGACAACCCCGGCGGCTTCGCCCCCGGCGGGCGGATGAACTGGGCGGCTGACCTCAACCTGAAGCTGCTCTCAGAGGTGAAAACCACCGAGGTGCTGTTCTGGGTCGGCGATGGCGCCTTCGACATGCGCAATCAGCGCACCCTTCGCGCCTTCGTCAAAGTGCTCAAGGCGTCCGGAGTGGACTTTGCCGTGCTCGGCCTGGAAGAGCGAGACAGCGGTGACGTGGCGCGCCGTCTGGGCGATGAAGCGACCTTCCAGCAACTGGCCAAGCGCAATATCCAGACCCTCGCCAAGTACCAGTTCCAGCGCATCGTCACCTGCGACCCGCACAGCTTCCATGTGCTGAAGAACGAATACGGCGCCCTTGGCGGCGAGTACCAGGTGCAGCACCACAGCACCTACATCGCCGAACTGATCGCCGCCGGCAAGCTCAACCTCGGCCAGCACAAGGGCGGCAGCGTCACCTATCACGATCCCTGCTACCTGGGCCGCTACAACGGCGAGTACCAAGCCCCGCGCGACGTGCTCAAGGCCCTCGGTATCGAGGTACGCGAAATGCAGCGCTCGGGCTTCCGTTCCCGTTGCTGTGGCGGAGGCGGCGGTGCGCCGATCACCGATATCCCCGGCAAGCAGCGTATCCCCGACATGCGCATGGACGATATCCGCGAGACCGAGGCCGAGTTGGTGGCCGTGGGCTGCCCGCAGTGCACGGCGATGCTCGAAGGCGTGGTCGAACCGCGCCCGCAGATCAAGGACCTGGCCGAGCTGGTCGCCGATGTACTGATCGAAGATGAGGCCCCAGCCAGCGCAAAGTCGCCAGCGGCCAAACGTGAACCTGCGGAGGTGCACTGATGAGCGACATCATCCGCCGTGACCCACGCGCCGAGTGGATCGCCCGTAACCGCCTGCACCCGCTGCATGCGGCCATGCAGACGCAACAAACCAGCTGGATGGGCACCAATGGGCTGATGCGCAAGAATCCCCATGCGATTGCTGCCGGCTTCATCGGCCCCAACGGCCTAAAGCGTATCGACCGCAGCGGCGCCCAGCAGGGCACCGGTGTGGGTGGGCGGCGCACAGCCGCCGCCGAGGTGCAGCTGCCGCTGCACCAAGTTGCCGCGCCTGCGTTCTATATCGCCGTGGTCCCGGACATGGTCGGCGGTCGTCTCGGCAGCCACGACCGCGACCTGCTGGGCCTGGCCCACAGCCTGGCCGGTAGCGACGGTGCGGTGCTGGCCGTAGTGTTCGGCGAGCACAAGGAAAGCAACTTTTCCACAGCCGGCGTCGACCGCCTGCTGGTCGTCGAGGGTGAGGCCTTCGAGGGTTATGCACCGGAACAACTGGTCCAGGGCCTGCGGGCTGTGGATAACCAGTTCGCACCACGCCACTGGCTATTGCCTGACAGCCGCAGCGGCGGCGGAGAGCTGGGCCGACGCTTCGCCGCGGCCCTGGGTGAGCGCCCGGCAACAAGGGTGTGGCAGGTCAAGGATGGCCAGTGCATCGGCCGTGCTGGCGCGGGCCAGCAAGATATCCAGCGCGCCATGCCGAGGCTGATCCTGGCCGCCGCCGAATGCGCCGAGCCGGTCAGTGAAACCCGCCATGAAGCCCTGCCAGTGGAGTTGTCCACAGGCGTGGCGCGCAGCCTGTCGCGCATCGAAGACCTCGGCTCGGTGGCCGTGGACCCGGCGGCCATCGCCATGGCAGAGGCCGAGTTCATCGTATCCGGCGGCAACGGCGTCAAGGACTGGGACCTGTATCACCAGGCCACCGCTGCCTTGGGCGCCACCGAAGGCGCCTCGCGGGTGGCGGTGGATGACGGCTTCATGCCGCGCAACCGCCAGGTCGGCGCTACCGGCACCTGGGTTACCGCACGGGTTTACGTGGCTGTGGGTATCTCCGGCGCCATCCAGCACCTGCAGGGCATCGGCGCCTGCGACAAGGTGGTGGCGATCAATATGGACCCGGGATGCGACATGATCAAACGGGCCGACCTGTCGGTGATTGGCGACAGCTCGGCGATTCTCCAGGCACTGATCGAGGCTGTGGATAACTTCCGCAGCGGCGGCCAGCGCGACGCGGCATAGGGGCACGCGCATGAGTACGAAAGTCATCAGCCTGGTTTCCATCGGTGCCCACCCCAGTTCCGGGCGCGCCCGTCGCGCCGAGCAGGATGCCCGCGCCGTCGAACTGGGCCTGCAGCTGGCTGGGGATAACTTGCAGGTGGTGCATGCCGGAGATCCCCACGAAGAGGCGCTGCGTGCTTACCTGGGGATGGGGCTGGATCATCTGGATGTGCTGGAACAGCCTGCTGGCGCCGATGTGCTGGGTGTGCTGGGCGATTACCTGCGCGATGCTGGCGCCCAGTTGGTGCTGGCCGGCAGCCAGGCCGAAACCGGTGAAGGCTCGGGCATGCTGCCATTCCTTCTGGCCGAGAAACTGGGCTGGCCGCTGGTGGTGGGGTTGGCCGAGGTCGAGTCCATCGACAACGGCACTGCCCAGGTGCTGCAGGCACTGCCACGCGGCCAGCGGCGTCGCCTGAAAGTGCGCCTGCCATTGCTGGCGACTGTGGATAACGCCGCGCCCAAGCCACGACAATCAGCCTTCGGCCCGGCCCGGCGTGGGGTGCTGGCGGCGCGCACTGTAGAGGTTGTGGACGATCCGTTGCTGGCCAAAGATGCCCTGCAACCGGCCCGCCCACGCCCCAAGCGGCTCAAGGTGATCAAGGCCAAGAGCGGCGCCGATCGCATGAAGGCCGCCACGGCCAAGGCCAGTGGCGGGGGCGGCAAGGTGCTCAAGGATGTCTCTCCAGAGGAGGGCGCCGAAGCGATCCTCAAGTTGTTGGTGGAGGAGGGGGTCCTGCGTTGATGCCACCAGGGGGCACGTCGTCTCCGTATAGCTCCGCTCCTACTGGCCTTGCGTGTCGACTGTAGGGGCGATCGTTGCTTTTTGCCCACCGTTTCTGTTTGCCACACTGTGGATAAAGTGTTCGCCATTTGCTGGAGTGTGCGAGATTCAAGGCGTACAGCCGGCTGGTCAAAAAATAATCAGTCCAGGCTTTGGCGAGTTGCAGGGCATTAATCCAGATTGGAGGCCGTGAGCCGGTATTTGCCCACAAATACTGTTGGTCGGCCTGTGGATAATATGTAAAGAAATGCTTGAAACCAGCGTATTTGTTGGCTTGCATGTAGTTGTTCAGAAAATGAGCAACGCTGTTCAGGATACTGTAAAGCTATGCGGCAAAGGGTCTGGCGGATGATATCCACAGAGTGCGTGATGGTTAGCTGACTGTTTTCAACAAATGCTGTTGGCGTCTCTGTGGATAACATGTTTGATGAGTGCTACGAGCCCCGATTTACATGGCGTTCAGCAAGTTGATCATTTTTTGATCCGTTGGCTCGCAGCCGCCGCCACCTAGACATCTTGTGGATAACAATTGAGGTGAAGGTCAGGCAGCTTGCCGCTGACCTGGCATTTTTACCAGTTATCAAAAATTAGCGTCGGTGATAGCGTGCTTCGAGTAGGCCTGCTACAGGGCTGTGCAGGCCCTTCGCGGGACAGGCATCGACCTCATCGGTTGTCATTTCCTTGTAGGAGTTCTGGTTAATGTCGAGCACACTACTGGCAGTTGATCGCCTACACAGTCCACTTGCCCGGTTTGGTGCATGCAATAGCACTGCCGCGTACTTGCCATATGGTTACAAGCATGGGCTCACCGCGAAGCCAAGTCTCGGTTTCACCGGCCAGCTATGCGAGCCCGCAGTAGGTTGGTATTCCCTGGGCAATGGCTATAGGGTCTACAATCCAGCATTGATGTGTTTTCACTCACCTGACAGGCTAAGTCCTTTCGGTAAAGGTGGAGCCAATACTTATGCATATTGTGTTCGTGACCCGATAAACAGGGTTGACTCGAGTGGAAGGTTTGCGTCGCAGATTGCCACTCTTTATCTCGGCGCAAAGGTCTCGTTTGATATTGTAAATATCGGCTTGAAATGGTGGAAGCAGAGGGTGAGTGGCTCGGCTCGCCCCTGGAGCGATCCTATGAAGTATCCCGAGATTACTAGTAGGGCGTTAAAGGGTTTATCGTTGGGTCTCTTGGGCACTAGCGAGATTGTTAAGAGGAACGCTCCGACTGTAACAGACCCTGTCGATACATTCCAGACCATGGCGAGAGATTGGGTGACTAAAGATGCCGATATTATCAAAGGCTTTGCCATGTTAAGTGCTATTGGTTCAAGTGGTCTGGATGCGTGGGTGAATAGTGTGGATCTAGACAGGGCGAGGCAGAAAAAAGTTTTAGCAAAGCATGCTTCAGATGTCCGAGAGGAGCCCAATTACGAGGAGTCAGCTATAGTTGATTTTGATGTTGAGGCGGGTGGCGGGGGTTAGAAGTCAGCTGAAGTTAAGTAATGATTATTGGTATTGCATTTTTCTACGCAATATGTGGTTTATGAGTCATAAGTGAATACACGTCCTGCATTTCAAAAGCCACGCCTGCTGCCAATAGGCGCAGGCATGGCTGATGCTCTCGCTACTGTGCCAGAACTTCCTTGAGATACGGCGCCGGCTCCGCCCCCAAGTTGTTCAACAGTCGCTGACTATACCAATCAATAAAATTCACCACCCCAAACTCGTAAGTTTTCGAATACGGCCCCGGCTGATACGCCGTGGAGTTGATCCCCCGCTGGTTCTCCTCCGCCAACCGCCGGTCCTGGTCATTGGTGGCGTCCCACACCTTGCGCATCTCTTCAGGATTGTAATCCACCCCCTCCACCGCATCCTTGTGCACCAGCCACTTGGTGGTGACCATGGTCTCCTGCGCACTGATCGGCCACACGGTGAACACGATCATATGATCGCCCATGCAGTGGTTCCACGAATGCGGCAGGTGCAGGATGCGCATCGAGCCGAGGTCCGGGTTCTTGATGCGCCCCATCAGCTTCTTGCAAGCCACCTTGCCGTCCATGGTCATCGACACGGTGCCCTTGAGCAGCGGCATGCGCACGATGCGGTTACGCAGGCCATGGCTCTTGTGCAGGTAAGGGATCTTCTCGGCATCCCAGGCAGCGGCCGAGGCGGCCACGTGATCCTTGAATTCCTGGCTGGCGCGCGGGTCGTTGGTGTCGTCCCATTCCAGCAGGGTTTTCAGCAGCTCCGGGTGCGAGCCGTTGCAGTGGTAGCACTCGCGGTTGTTCTCCAGCACCAGCTTCCAGTTGGCCTTTTCCATCAAGGTGGTCTGCACCGCCACCTTGGTGTTCTCCATGTCGTACGGTTCCATGTAGTGGTCGAGGGTGGCGAGGAACTCGTCGATGGCCGGCGGATTCTCGGCCAGGCTGATGAAGATGTAGCCTCCGGCCACCTTAACGTTCACCGGTTTCAGACCGTACTGGTTCATGTCGAAGTCGGCGCCCATCTCGGTGCCGGCGAACAGCAGGCGGCCATCGAGTTCATAGGTCCACTGGTGGTAGTGGCAGACCAGCTTGGCCACCTTGCCTTTGTCGCTCACGCACAGGCGCGAGCCGCGGTGGCGGCAGACGTTGTGGAAGGCATGCACCTTACCTTCGGCACCGCGTATCACGATGATCGGGTTCTTGCCGATCTGCAGGGTGATGTAGTTGCCCTTGGTCGGGATCTCGCAAACCATGCCGGCGATCAGCCACTCCTTGTGGAAGATCTCCTGCATGTCGATCTGGAACAGGCGCTCATCGCAGTAGAACGGTTGCGGCAGCGAGTAGGTGCGCTCGCGGGTCTGCAGCATCTCGGCGGTGGCCTTGCGTGCAGGTTCCAGTGGATCGCCCAGGCTCAGGGTTGCGGTGACGTCCATCGTGTGGTCCTCGTGGCCGCGTGCGGCCGGCTGAAGTGGCTAATCGTTGTTGTAGTGCCGCAAGGCTGTTCTTTGGGATAAACAGCGTGTTGTTTTGCCGAGGAGTGTGCGTCCGGGCCGGGAAAGGACCATATCCACGGGCGACATGGCCGCATCGAATTCCGACGCGCCAGCCCTTGTAGCGCGGGGCTGGTCGCGATAAGCACGCCGATGTCGCGGATGGGAATGTACGTAGACGGCGCTATGCGCATTATCGGAGCCATAAGAAAGGCCGACAGTCGGCTGCTGGAGATGAACATGTCCGATACCTTCCTCAATCCGGTTACCACCCAGACCTGGGCCAATGGCCGCCACATCGTGCGTTGCGTCAAGGTCATCCAGGAAACCTGGGACGTGCGCACCTTCTGCTTCATGGCCGACCAGCCGATCATGTTCTTCTTCAAGCCCGGGCAGTTCGTCACCCTTGAGCTGGAGATCGAAGGCAAGCCGGTGATGCGTTCGTACACCATCTCCAGCTCGCCGTCGGTGCCTTACAGCTTCTCGATCACCGTCAAGCGGGTGCCGGGCGGGCTGGTCTCCAACTTCCTCCACGACACCATGCACGAAGGCGCCGAGTTGCCGGTGCACGGGCCGGTGGGGCTGTTCAACGCCATCGACTTCCCGGCCGGCAAGACCCTTTATCTGTCCGGCGGCGTCGGCATCACCCCGGTGATGTCCATGGCGCGCTGGTTCTACGACACCAACGCCAATGTCGACATGGTCTTCGTGCACAGCGCCCGCTCGCCGAAAGACATCATCTACCACCGCGAGCTGGAACAGATGGCCTCGCGCATCCCCAACTTCAGCCTGCATATCATTTGCGAGAAGCACGGGTTGGGCGAGCCGTGGGCGGGTTATCGCGGCTACCTCAACCAGCGGCTGATGGAGCTGATCGCCCCGGACTACCTTGAGCGCACCATCTTCTGCTGCGGCCCCACGCCCTACATGAGCGCGGTCAAGCGCATGCTCGAAGCGGTCGGCTTCGACATGAAGAACTACCACGAGGAATCGTTCGGCGCGACGCCGCCTGAAGCCAAGGCCGACGCAGTGGAGCACGCCGAAGCGGCGGCCGATGCGCCGGAAGTGGATGCAGCCGACCTCAACCTGGTGGAGTTCGTCGGCAGTGACAAGAGCATCCGCGTGGCCCCGGGCGAAACCGTGCATGCGGCGGCGGCCAAGGTCGGGCTGATGATCCCCAAGGCCTGCGGCATGGGCATCTGCGGCACCTGCAAGGTGCTCAAGCTCGGCGGCGAGGTGGAGATGGAGCACAACGGCGGGATCACCGAGGAGGACGAGGCCGAGGGCTACATCCTGTCGTGCTGCAGCGTGCCAAAGGGGGATGTGCGGATCGAGTATTGATCCTCGATCGGATGCGATCGCGGGGCAAGCTCGCTCCCACGCAGTGAGGCTGGTGGGAGCGGGCTTGCCCCGCGATGCGTTTGAGGATCAGGTACGGAATCGCGCCACCAACCCATTCAGATCCACCGCCAGCCGCGACAGTTCGGCACTTGCCGCGCTGGTCTGGTGCGCCCCGGTGGCACTCTGCACCGACAGGTCGTTGATGTTCACCAGGTTGCGGTCCACCTCGCGGGCCACCTGGGCCTGCTCCTCGGCGGCGCTGGCAATCACCAGGTTGCGCTCGTTGATCTGCGCCACCGCGCCGGCGATGGTGTCCAGTGCCAGGCCCGCGCCACGGGCGATGTTCAGGGTCGATTCGGCGCGCTCGGTGCTGGTGCGCATCGAGTCCACGGCCTGCTCGGTGCCACCCTGGATGCTGCCGATCATCCGCTCGATCTCGCTGGTGGACTGCTGGGTGCGGTGAGCCAGGGCACGCACTTCGTCGGCAACCACGGCAAAACCACGGCCTGCCTCGCCAGCGCGGGCGGCCTCGATGGCGGCGTTGAGCGCCAGCAGGTTGGTCTGGTCGGCCAGGCCGCGGATCACGTCGAGCACCTTGCCGATATCACGGGACTGCTCGGCGAGGTGTGCGATCAGCTTGGCGGTGGCCTGCACATCGCCGCTCATGCGCTCGATGGCGCCCACGGTCTCCAGTACCAGGTCGCGGCCATCGCCGGCCGAGCGGCTGGCTTCGCTGGAGGCTTCCGAAGTGCTGACCGCGTTACGGGCCACTTCTTCGACGGCACTGGTCATTTCGGTAACGGCGGTGGCGGCCTGCTCGATCTCGTTGTTCTGCTGCTGCAGGCCACGGGCGCTTTCGTCGGTGACGCTGTTCAGCTCTTCGGCGGCGGAGGCCAGCTGGGTGGCGGAGCCTGCGATCAGCTGCAGGGTGTCGCGCAGCTTGTCCTGCATCTTAGCCATGGCCTTGAGCAGGCGCGCGGCCTCGTCGGTGCCGTCGGCGTGAATGCCATGGGTCAGGTCGCCTTCGGCGATCTGCTCGGCGGCCTTGAGCGCCTCGTCGATGGGCTTGACGATGCTGCGGGTGAGCAGGAAGGCGAACAGCAAGGTCAGCACCGTGGCCGCTACCAGCAGGCTGATGACCAGGGTGAAGGCGCCGCTGTACTGCTCGGCCGCCTGGGCGTTGGTGGCGCTGGTCTGCTCGGTGTTGATGCGCACCAGCGCGTCCATGACCTTGTTGATCTGCTCGGAGTTGTCCAGCAGGTCGCGGTTGAGCAGTTCGCGCAGGGCATCGAGGTCGCCGGCCTGGCTCAGGCTGCGCATGCGCGCCTCGAGCTGGCGGTACTGGTTGAGCAGCAGGCCGTACTGGTCGAAGGCGGCCTTCTCGTCGGCGGCGGTCACCAGCGGCTCGTAGGCGCGGCGCGCCTTGTCGATCTGCGCGTTGCGCTCGTCCAGCAGGCGCAGGGTGTCTTGCTGGGTGGCCGGCTCGCGGTTGAGCAGCAGGCGGTAGGAGAGGGTGCGCAGGCGCAGGTTCAGTGCGGTCAGCTCGTCGAGGGTCTTGATGCTGGGCACGCTGACTTCTTCGATGGTCACGCCGGCCTGGCGGATGTTGCCCATCTGGATCAGCGAGAAGATACCCAGGCCGAGCATCAGCACACCGATCACGGCGAACCCGAGCAACGCGCGGGGCGCGATATTCATATTGCGTAAGGACATGGAGGCGGTTTCCAAGGCAGAGGAGGTGCCGCGATCCATGCGACGGAAGAAGACCTGCCTGCCTATCGGTCGTGACCGGCCAGTCTTTAGGCTGACTTGATGAAATTGTGAGGCAGCTAACTATTTTCCTGACCAGCGGTTGACCCAGGTCGGAACAAGGGGGCTGATCCTGGGTCAACCTCAACCCGGCGAACACCTTTTGAATCCGATATTTAATGGCGGGGGCGCAGGTTTTTCCTTATCGTGTGCGCCCTTTGCAACAACCGAGATAGACGTATGTTGGAAACTTCCCTGAATCAACTCGAGCAACTGGTCAGCGACCTGATGCACAAGAACGCACAGCTGGCCGAACAGAACGCCACCCTCAGCCAGGAACTGGCGCAAGCCAAGGAAGAGAACGACAGCCTGCAGTTGTCGCTCATGGAGCAGGAAGAGAAGCACGGCGCCACCGCCGCGCGCATCCAGGCCTTGGTCGAGCGCGCCAGCGCAGGTGTCGTGAACGCATGAGACTGCAAGCGCAGCCGGTCAACGTCGTGTCGATCCTGGGCAACGACTATTCGCTGAAGGCCCCCGAGGGCCAGGAAGAAACCCTGAACCAGGCCGTGCGCATGCTCAATGTCGCCCTGGCCGAGACCAAGCGCAGCTACCCGACCCTGATCGGCGACAAGCTGCTGGTGCTGGCAGCCCTGAACCTGTGCTCCAAGCAGATCGAACTGCAGCGCGAGCACGACCGCACCCTCGAGCGCACCCAGGCGCAGATCGACGCTACGGTCGATGCTATCAGCAAGGCCGTCTCCGACGTCTGACTGACGTCGTCGTGCGCCTTCGTGAGAGCGGCGATGCGGCGACCCGACTTGCCCCGCGATGCGGACGTCCAGTCTGTCGCAGATCACTGGAACAACTGGATACTTAAGTGTATACACTTCCCGAAAAACAATAATTATCGGGGAGTGGCACATGCGCATCTGGCAGCGGAGCATCCAGTGGCAACTGATCGCAAGCATGGGCGCCGCCCTGCTGGCGAGCATCCTGGTGGTGGTGGCGATCTATACGGTGGCGCTCAACCGCCTCACCGAGCGCTATCTGGTGGACACGGCCTTGCCGGCCAGCATCGAAGCCATCCGCAACGATATTGAGCGCATGCTCGGCCGCCCTCTGGTGGCGGCCGCGGATATCGCCGGCAACACCCTCCTGCGCGACTGGCTGGCTGCCGGTGAAGATCCCGCCGCCCTGCAGGCGTTCATCGAATACCTCGACGCCGCCAAGCAGCGCAACCACGCCTTTACCACCCTGTTCGCCTCCACGGTGAGCGGCAACTACTACAACGAAAAAGGCCTGGACCGCACCCTCAGCCGTGCCAATCCCAAGGACAACTGGTTCTACGGCTACATCGACAGCGGCGCCGAACGCATGCTGAACATCGACATCGATGGCTCCACGGGGGAACTGGCGCTGTTCATCGACTATCGCGTGGAAAAGGCCGGCCAGCTGGTGGGCGTGGCAGGCATGGGCCTGCGCATGACCGAGCTGTCCAAGCTGATCCACGACTTCAGCTTCGGCGAGCACGGCAAGGTGTTCCTGGTGCGCAACGACGGGCTGATCCAGGTTCATCCCGACCAGCAGTTCAGCGGCAAGCGTCAACTTGCCGAGCAGCTGGACGTCGAGGCGGCAAACGCTGTGCTGATGGGCGGCGAGGGCCTGCGCAGCAGCCGTTTCCAACGTGATGGCGAGGACTACCTGGCCTTGGGCCTGCCCTTGCGCGACCTGAACTGGACGCTGGTGGCCGAGGTGCCGGAAACCGAGATCTACGCCCAGGCGCGCCAGGCCATCTGGCAGACCTGCCTGATTGGCGGCGCCGTGGCGCTGATCTCGTTGTTGCTGGTGGTGCTGCTGGCGCGCGGGCTGGTACGGCCGATCCGCCAGGTCACAGCGGCGCTGGTGCAGATCGGCGGTGGCGCGGGCGACCTCAGCCATCGCCTGGACGATGCGCGCCAGGACGAACTGGGCGATCTGGCCCGGGGTTTCAACCGCTTTCTCGACAGTCAACGCGGCCTGATTGGCGAGGTGCTGCGCACCACCGAACGCCTGCACCGGTCGGTGGAGCAGGTGACCCAGGTGGTGGACAACACCGCCGAGCGCTCGGGCCGCCAGCAGGAGATGACCGAAATGGTCGCCACCGCGGTGCATGAAATGGGCCTGACCGTGCAGGATATCGCCCAGAACGCCGGCTCCGCCGCCCACGCCTCGCAATCGGCGCGGGACGAAGCGCTGCAGGCGCGGGAGGTGGTGCGCCGCTCGATCCACAACATCGAGGGCATGTCCGGGGAGATCGGCCGCGCCGCCGAGGCCGTGACCCAGCTGGCCGACGAGGTTGCCTCGATCGATGAGGTGCTGGCGGTGATCCGCAGCATATCCGAGCAGACCAACCTGCTGGCGCTCAACGCCGCCATCGAGGCAGCGCGGGCCGGTGAGATGGGCCGGGGCTTCGCGGTTGTCGCCGATGAAGTACGCACCTTGGCGCGCCGCACCCAGGTGTCCACCGACGAAGTGCAGCAGATGATCCAGCGTCTCAAGCAGGGCGCAGGCATGGCGGTGGCGTCGATGCAGGCCGGGCAAACGGCCACCGGCAACGGTGTCGAGTCGAGCCAGCGCACTGGTACCTCGCTCGGCGCGATCACCGATCAGGTCGAGCGCATCAGCGGCATGAACGAGCAGGTAGCCACGGCCACCGAGGAACAGTCGGCGGTGACCGAGGAGATCAACCGGACGGTACAGGGCATTTCCGACCTGGCGCGGCAGACGGCGGCCGAGGTGCAGGATTGCCGCGAGGAGTGCCAGGCGCTGCGTGGTTTGGCCGATGACCTGGCGCGACAGATGGGTGGGTTCAGGCTGTAAAACAATCGCGGGGCAAGCCCGCTCCCACGACAGTTGCGTGGGAGCGGGCTTGCCCCGCGATTAGGGTCTGTCAGGCACCAACGATGGCGCGGATATCCGCCGCCAACTCCCGCACGCGGGATTCTTGGGTATCCCACGAGCACATGAACCGAGCACCACCGCTACCGATGAAGGTATAGAAACGCCAGCCTTTGTTGCGCAACGCCTCCAGCGCAGGTTCCGGCATCTGCAGGAATACCCCGTTGGCCTCAACCGGGAACATCAGCTCCACCCCCGGCAGGTCACTCACCAGCGACGCCAGCAGCTGCGCGCAGTGGTTGGCGTGCTGGCCATGGCGCATCCACGCGCCGTCTTCGAGCAGCCCGACCCATGGCGCCGACAAGAAGCGCATCTTCGACGCCAACTGCCCGGCCTGCTTGCAGCGGTAGTCGAAGTCCTCGGCCAGGTCGCGGTTGAAGAACAGGATCGCCTCGCCCACCGCCATGCCGTTCTTGGTGCCGCCAAAACACAGCACATCGACGCCAGACTTCCAGGTCAGCTCGGCCGGCGAACAGCCGAGGAACGCGCAGGCATTGGTGAAGCGCGCGCCGTCCATGTGCAGGTTCAGGCCCAGCTCCTTGCAGGTGGCGCTGATCGCCTTGAGCTCGTCGGGGCGGTAGACGGTGCCCACTTCGGTGGCCTGGGTAAGGGTCACCACCCGCGGCTTGGGGTAGTGGATGTCCTGGCGCTTGAGCGCCACTTCGCGGATCGACTCGGGGGTGAGCTTGCCGTTGACGCTAGGCGCGGTGAGCAGCTTGGAGCCGTTGGAGAAGAACTCCGGCGCGCCGCATTCGTCGGTCTCGACGTGAGCGGTCTCGGAGCAGATCACGCTGTGGTAGCTCTGGCACAGCGAGGCGAGTGCCAGGGAGTTGGCAGCGGTGCCGTTGAAGGCGAAGAACACTTCGCAGTCGGTCTCGAACAGCTTGCGGAAGTACTCCGAGGCCCGTTCGGTCCACTGGTCGTCGCCGTAGGCGCGTTCGTGGCCCTGGTTGGCCTTTTCCATCGCGGCCCAGGCTTCGGGGCAGATGCCGGAATAGTTGTCGCTGGCGAATTGCTGGTTGTTGTTGGTCATGACGCCTGTCCTTTTTACGACGCAGGCACGCACTCTAAACCATCGATTCGGCGGTTGCCTATACAGGTTGTCCAAAGGCAGCGCAGGCCTCGTGGGAGCGGGCTTGCCCGCGATGAGGCCATCCGGGGCAAGCCCGCTCCCGCGCTGTTTTCCACAGTGCCTTGAACAATGTCGTAAACGCGCCATTGCAAGGCGCGCGCAGGCATCTGTACCGCCGTGCCCGGTCATACCATCGCTGCAAAGGGTGGGAAAACCCTCACCAGACAAGAAACGATCGCTGCCGGGAGATACACGATGTTCAGCAAGCAAGACCAGATCCAGGGTTACGACGACGCACTGCTGGCGGCGATGAATGCCGAGGAACAGCGCCAGGAAGATCACATCGAGCTGATCGCCTCGGAGAACTACACCAGCAAGCGCGTGATGCAGGCCCAGGGCAGCGGCCTGACCAACAAGTACGCCGAAGGCTATCCGGGCAAGCGCTACTACGGCGGCTGCGAACATGTGGATAAAGTCGAGGCGCTGGCCATCGAGCGCGCCAAGCAGCTGTTCGGCGCCGACTACGCCAACGTCCAGCCGCACTCCGGCTCCTCGGCCAACGGCGCCGTGTACCTGGCCCTGCTGCAGGCCGGCGACACCATCCTGGGCATGAGCCTGGCCCACGGCGGCCACCTGACCCACGGCGCCAAGGTGTCGTCCTCGGGCAAGCTGTACAACGCCGTGCAGTACGGAATCGACACCGCAACCGGCTTGATCGACTACGACGAAGTCGAGCGTCTGGCCGTGGAACACAAGCCGAAGATGATCGTCGCCGGCTTCTCGGCCTACTCCAAGACCCTGGATTTCCCGCGTTTCCGCCAGATCGCCGATAAAGTCGGCGCGCTGCTGTTCGTCGACATGGCCCATGTCGCCGGCCTGGTCGCCGCCGGCCTGTACCCAAACCCCATCCCCTTCGCCGACGTGGTCACCACCACCACCCACAAGACCCTGCGCGGTCCGCGTGGCGGCCTGATCCTGGCCAAGTCCAACGAAGAGATCGAGAAGAAGCTCAACGCCGCCGTGTTCCCCGGTGCCCAGGGCGGCCCGCTGATGCACGTGATCGCCGCCAAGGCGGTGTGCTTCAAGGAAGCACTGGAGCCCGAGTTCAAGGCCTACCAGAAACAAGTCATCGAAAACGCCCAGGCCATGGCCCAGGTGTTCATCGAGCGCGGCTACGACGTGGTGTCGGGCGGTACCGACAACCACCTGTTCCTGGTCAGCCTGATCCGCCAGGGCCTGACCGGCAAGGACGCCGACGCCGCCCTGGGCCGCGCCCATATCACCGTCAACAAGAACGCCGTGCCCAACGACCCGCAGTCGCCGTTCGTCACCTCGGGCCTGCGCATCGGCACCCCGGCCGTCACCACCCGCGGCTTCAAGGTCGCCCAGTGCGTGGCGCTGGCCGGCTGGATCTGCGATGTGCTGGACAACCTGGGCGACGCCGATGTCGAGGCCGATGTGGCCAAGAACGTCGCCGCGCTGTGCGCCGACTTCCCGGTCTACCGCTGAGTGGAGCAGAACACCATGCAACGTTATTCGGGCTTCGGCCTCTTCAAGCACTCCCTCAGCCACCACGAGAACTGGCAGCGCATGTGGCGCACGCCGACGCCGAAAAAGGTCTATGACGTGGTCATCGTCGGCGGTGGCGGCCATGGCCTGGCCACCGCCTACTACCTGGCCAAGGAGCACGGCATCACCAATGTCGCAGTGATCGAGAAAGGTTACCTGGGCGGCGGCAACACCGCCCGCAACACCACCATCGTGCGTTCCAACTACCTGTGGGACGAGTCTGCGCACTTGTACGAGCACGCCATGAAGCTGTGGGAAGGCCTCTCGCAGGATATCAACTACAACGTGATGTTCTCCCAACGTGGCGTCTACAACCTGTGCCATACCCTGCAGGACATCCGCGACTCCGAGCGCCGGGTCAACGCCAACCGCCTCAACGGCGTCGATGGCGAGCTCATCCGTACCGAACAGGTAGCGGCCGAGATCCCCTATCTGGATTGCTCGAAGAACACCCGCTACCCGATCCTCGGGGCCACCGTGCAACGGCGTGGCGGAGTGGCTCGCCACGATGCCGTGGCCTGGGGCTATGCCCGTGCCGCTGACGCGCTGGGCGTGGACCTGATCCAGCAGACCGAAGTGATCGGCTTCCGCAAGGAAAACGGCGCGGTGATCGGCGTCGAGACCAACAAGGGCTTCATCGGCGCCAAGCGCGTCGGCGTGGTCACCGCCGGTAACTCCGGGCACATGGCCAAGCTCGCCGGCTTCCGCCTGCCGCTGGAGTCGCACCCATTGCAGGCGCTGGTATCGGAGCCGATCAAGCCGATCATCGACAGCGTGATCATGTCCAACGCCGTGCACGGCTACATCAGCCAGTCCGACAAGGGCGACCTGGTGATCGGCGCCGGCATCGACGGCTGGGTCGGCTACGGCCAGCGCGGCTCGTACCCGGTCATCGAGCACACCCTGCAGGCGATCGTCGAGATGTTCCCGATCCTCTCCCGCGTACGCATGAACCGCCAGTGGGGCGGCATCGTCGACACCACCCCCGACGCTTGCCCGATCATCTCCAAGACCCCGGTGAAGAACATGTTCTTCAACTGCGGCTGGGGCACTGGCGGCTTCAAGGCCACCCCGGGCTCGGGCAACGTGTTTGCCGCCAGCCTGGCCAAGGGCGAGATGCACCCGCTGGCCGCGCCATTCTCCATCGACCGTTTCTACAACGGCGCGCTGATCGACGAACACGGCGCCGCTGCCGTCGCCCACTGACCCCGGAGACAACCGTCATGTTGCACATCTTCTGTCCCCACTGCGGCGAGCTGCGCTCCGAGGAAGAATTCCACGCGTCCGGCCAGGCCCATATCGCCCGCCCGCTGGACCCGAACGCCTGCTCCGACGAGGAGTGGGGCACCTATATGTTCTTCCGCGACAACCCGCGTGGCATCCACCACGAGCTGTGGGATCACGTTGCCGGCTGCCGCCAGTACTTCAACGTCACCCGCGACACCGTGACCTACGAGATTCTGGAAACCTACAAGATCGGCGAGAAGCCTCAGGTCACCGCCGCCTCGAAACAGAGCAGCGCGCCAGCGACCGCCAAGGGCCAAGGGGAAAAAGTATGAGCCAGACCTATCGCCTCGCCAGCGGCGGCCGTATCGACCGCAGCAAGGTGCTGAACTTCACCTTCAACGGCAAGACCTACCAGGGCTATGCCGGCGACACCCTGGCCGCCGCGCTGCTGGCCAACGGCGTCGATATCGTCGGGCGCAGCTTCAAGTACTCGCGTCCCCGCGGGATCATCGCCGCCGGCACCGAAGAGCCGAATGCGATCCTGCAGATCGGCGCCAGCGAAGCCACCCAGATCCCCAACGTGCGCGCCACCCAGCAGGCCCTGTATGCAGGCCTGGTGGCCACCAGCACCAACGGCTGGCCGAACGTCAATAACGACATGATGGGCATCATCGGCAAGGTCGGCGGCAGCATGATGCCGCCCGGGTTCTACTACAAGACCTTCATGTACCCCAAGTCGTTCTGGATGACCTACGAGAAGTACATCCGCAAGGCGGCGGGCCTTGGGCGCGCGCCGCTGCAGAACGACCCCGACAGCTACGACTACATGAACCAGCACTGCGACGTGCTGATCGTCGGCGCCGGCCCCGCCGGCCTGGCCGCTGCGCTGGCCGCCGCGCGTAGTGGTGCAAGGGTGATCCTCGCCGATGAACAGGAAGAGTTCGGTGGCACCCTGCTCGACAGCCGCGAAACCCTCGACGGCAAACCGGCCGCCGACTGGGTCAGCGCCGTGGTGGCCGAGCTGGAGAGCCTGCCGGAAGTCACCCTGCTGCCGCGCAGCACGGTCAACGGCTACCACGACCACAACTTCCTCACCATCCACGAACGCCTCACCGACCACCTCGGCGACCGCGCCCCGATAGGCCAGGTGCGTCAGCGGGTGCATCGCGTGCGCGCCAACCGCGTGGTGCTGGCGGCTGGTGCCCACGAGCGCCCGCTGGTGTACGGCAACAACGACCTGCCGGGCAACATGCTTGCTGGCGCCGTATCGACCTACGTGCGCCGTTACGGCGTGGCCCCAGGCCGCAAGCTGGTGCTGTCGACCAACAACGACCATGCCTACCGCGCCGCGCTGGACTGGCACGACGCCGGCCTGCAAGTGGTCGCCATCGCCGACGCGCGCCACAACCCACGCGGTTCGCTGGTCGAAGAGGCGCGTGCCAAGGGCATCCGCATCCTCACCTCCAGCGCCGTGATCGAGGCCAAGGGCAGCAAGCACGTCACCGGCGCCCGCGTGGCCGCCATCGATGTGCAGGCGCACAAGGTCACCAGCCCCGGTGAAACCCTCGACTGCGACCTGATCGCCACCTCCGGCGGCTACAGCCCGGTGGTGCACCTGGCCTCGCACCTGGGCGGTCGCCCGGTCTGGCGTGAGGACATCCTCGGCTTCGTGCCGGGCGATGCGCCGCAGAAGCGCGTGTGCGTCGGTGGCGTGAACGGTGTCTACGCCCTCGGTGACGTGATCGCCGACGGTTTCGAAGGCGGTGTTCGCGCCGCCACCGAGGCGGGCTTCAAGGCCAGCGTCGGGACCTTGCCGAAAACCCTGGCGCGCAAGGAAGAAGCCACCGTGGCGTTGTTCCAGGTGCCCCACGACAAAGGCACCGCCCGTGCGCCGAAGCAGTTCGTCGACCAGCAGAACGACGTCACCGCCGCGGCCATCGAGCTGGCCACCCGCGAAGGCTTCGAGTCGGTCGAGCACGTCAAGCGCTACACCGCGCTGGGCTTCGGCACCGACCAGGGCAAGCTGGGCAACATCAACGGCCTGGCCATCGCCGCCCGTTCGCTCGGGATCGGCATCCCGGAAATGGGCACCACCATGTTCCGCCCCAACTACACGCCGGTGACCTTCGGCGCGGTAGCCGGCCGGCACTGCGGCCACCTGTTCGAGCCGGTGCGCTTCACCGCCCTGCATGCCTGGCACATCAAGAACGGCGCCGAGTTCGAGGACGTCGGCCAGTGGAAGCGCCCGTGGTACTTCCCCAAGCCCGGCGAAGACATCCACACCGCGGTGGCCCGCGAATGCAAGGCCGTGCGTGACAGCGTCGGCCTGCTGGACGCCTCGACCCTGGGCAAGATCGATATCCAGGGCCCGGACGCCCGCGAGTTCCTCAACCGCATCTACAGCAACGCCTGGACCAAGCTCGACGTGGGCAAGGCCCGCTACGGCCTGATGTGCAAGGAAGACGGCATGGTCTTCGACGACGGCGTGACCGCCTGCGTCGGCGACAACCACTTCATCATGACCACCACCACGGGCGGCGCGGCCCGCGTGCTGCAGTGGCTGGAGCTGTATCACCAGACCGAATGGCCGGAAATGAAGGTGTTCTTCACCTCGGTCACCGACCACTGGGCGACCATGACCCTGTCCGGCCCCAACAGCCGCAAGCTGCTGGCCGAGGTCAGCGACATCGACCTGGACAAGGACGGTTTCCCGTTCATGAGCTGGAAGGAAGGCCTGGTCGGCGGCGTGCCGGCGCGGGTGTTCCGCATTTCGTTCACCGGCGAGCTGTCGTACGAGATCAACGTGCAGGCCAACTACGCCATGGGTGTGCTGGAGCAGATCGTCGAGGCGGGCAAAAAGTACAACCTGACCCCGTACGGCACCGAGACCATGCACGTGCTGCGCGCCGAGAAGGGCTTCATCATCGTCGGCCAGGACACCGACGGCTCGATGACCCCGGACGACCTCAACATGAGCTGGTGCGTGGGCCGCAACAAGGCCTTCTCTTGGATCGGCCTGCGCGGCATGAACCGTGAAGACACCACCCGCGACAATCGCAAGCAGCTGGTGGGCCTCAAGCCCGTGGACCCGAACGTGTGGCTGCCGGAGGGTGCCCAGCTGGTGTTCGACCCCAAGCAGCCGATCCCGATGGACATGGTCGGCCACGTCACCTCCAGCTACGCGGCCAACTCCCTGGGCTATTCGTTCGCCATGGGCGTGGTCAAGGGCGGCCTCAAGCGCATGGGCGAGCGGGTGTATTCGCCGCAGGCCGATGGCAGCGTGATCGAGGCGGAAATCGTGCCTTCGGTGTTCTTCGACCCGAAGGGTGAGCGGCAGAACGTCTAAGGCTTCCGGCTGGCGACACCGGATACTGTGGGAGCGGGCTTGCCCCGCGATGCGATGGAGGCCTTGGCGCCCCCATAGCGGGGCAAGCACGCTCCCACGGTGCCGATGCCGCTCTGACCTACAAGAATTCAAGGCAGGTAAGAAATGAGCGCTATCAACGTCTTCCAGCAAAACCCAGGCCCTGAAGCCAAGGCTCAGTCGCCACTGCACCACGCCGACCTGGCCAGCCTGGTCGGCAAGGGCCGCAAGAATGCAGGCGTGACCCTGCGCGAAAAGAAATTCCTCGGCCACCTGACCCTGCGTGGCGACGGCCATGACCAGGCCTTCGCCGGCGGCGTGCACAAGGCCCTTGGCCTGGAGCTGCCGGTGGCCCTGACCGTGGTCGCCAACAGCGAGATGTCGCTGCAATGGGTCGGCCCGGACGAGTGGTTGCTGATCGTCCCCGGCGGCCAGGAGTTCGCCGTCGAGCAGAAGCTGCGCGATGCCCTCGACGGCCAGCATATCCAGGTGGTCAACGTCACCGGTGGGCAGACCCTGCTCGAGCTGCGCGGCCCCAACGTGCGCGACGTGCTGATGAAATCCACCAGCTATGATGTACACCCGAACAACTTCCCGGTCGGCAAGGCCGTCGGCACCGTGTTCGCCAAGTCGCAACTGGTGATACGCCGCACCGCCGAGGACACCTGGGAGCTGGTGATTCGCCGCAGCTTCTCCGACTACTGGTGGCTGTGGCTGCAGGACGCGTCGGCCGAGTACGGCCTGGCCATCGAAGCCTAAGGAGCAGCACCATGAGTCGGGCACCGGACACCTGGATTCTCACCGCCGACTGCCCGAGCATGCTCGGCACGGTCGATGTGGTGACGCGTCACCTCTACGAGCAGCGCTGCTACGTCACCGAGCACCATTCCTTTGATGACCGGCTATCGGGGCGGTTCTTCATACGTGTGGAGTTCCGCGCCGCGGACGGCTTCGACGAGGAGGGCTTCCGTGCCGGCCTCGCCGAACGCAGCGAAGCCTTCGGCATGGCTTTCGAGCTGACCGCGCCGAATCACCGCCCCAAGGTGGTGATCATGGTGTCCAAGGCCGACCACTGCCTGAACGACCTGCTGTACCGCCAACGCATCGGCCAGTTGGCCATGGACGTGGTAGCGGTGGTGTCCAACCACCCCGACCTGGAGCCCCTGGCGCACTGGCACAAGATTCCGTACTACCACTTCGCCCTCGACCCCAACGACAAACCGGCGCAGGAGCGCAAGGTGCTGCAGGTGATCGAGGAGAGCGGTGCCGAACTGGTGATCCTCGCCCGCTACATGCAAGTGCTGTCGCCGGAGCTGTGCCGCCGGCTGGATGGCTGGGCGATCAACATCCACCACTCGCTGCTGCCTGGCTTCAAGGGCGCCAAGCCGTATCACCAGGCCTACAACAAGGGCGTGAAGATGGTGGGTGCCACCGCGCACTATATCAACAACGACCTGGACGAAGGGCCGATCATCGCCCAGGGCGTGGAGGTGGTGGATCACAGCCACTATCCGGAAGACCTGATCGCCAAGGGGCGGGATATCGAGTGCCTGACCCTGGCACGGGCGGTTGGCTATCACATCGAAAGAAGGGTGTTCCTAAACGCGAATAGGACTGTCGTTCTCTAAGCCGAAACCATCGCGGGGCAAGTCGCATCGCGATGGTTTTTTTACGACAGATGGTGCGCCGCAAACAGGTATCCCCCTGTCGCATCCAGTCACCGCCCCATCCCCCATCAAGCCCACAATCCCTTCATTCCAGTAACACAGGCCGCCCACGGAAAGGCGGCGCTTTCCACCACCGCTGCATAAATACAAATCAAGCGAGGTAAGAGCATGTCTGGTAACCGTGGAGTGGTGTATCTCGGCGCGGGCAAGGTCGAGGTGCAGAAGATCGACTACCCCAAGATGCAGGACCCGCGCGGCAAGAAGATCGAGCACGGTGTCATCCTCAAGGTGGTCTCCACCAACATCTGCGGCTCCGACCAGCACATGGTCCGCGGCCGCACCACCGCCCAGGTCGGCCTGGTGCTGGGCCACGAAATCACTGGTCAAATCGTCGAGATGGGGCGTGATGTCGAGCGCCTGAAAATCGGCGACCTGGTGTCGGTGCCGTTCAACGTCGCCTGCGGTCGCTGCCGCTCGTGCAAAGAGATGCACACCGGCGTCTGCCTTACCGTCAACCCGGCCCGCGCCGGCGGCGCCTACGGCTATGTCGACATGGGCGACTGGACCGGCGGCCAGGCCGAATACGTGCTGGTGCCGTACGCCGACTTCAACCTGCTGAAACTGCCGGACCGCGACAAGGCCATGGAGAAGATCCGCGACCTGACCTGCCTGTCCGACATCCTGCCCACTGGCTATCACGGTGCCGTCACCGCAGGCGTTGGCCCGGGCAGCACCGTCTACGTTGCAGGTGCCGGTCCAGTCGGCCTGGCTGCCGCAGCGTCCGCCCGCCTGCTGGGCGCCGCCTGCGTGATCGTCGGCGACCTTAATCCGCTGCGCCTGGCCCATGCCAAGTCCCAGGGTTTCGAGGTGGTCGACCTGTCCAAGGACACCCCGCTGCATGAGCAGATTGTCGATATCCTCGGCGAGCCGGAAGTGGACTGCGCCGTCGATGCCGTCGGCTTCGAGGCCCGTGGCCATGGTCATGAAGGCGCCAAGCACGAAGCCCCGGCCACCGTGCTCAACTCGCTGATGCAAGTGACCCGCGTCGCCGGCAACATCGGCATCCCGGGTCTTTATGTGACCGAAGACCCGGGCGCGGTGGATGCTGCCGCCAAGATCGGCGCGCTGAGCATCCGCTTTGGTCTGGGCTGGGCCAAGTCCCACAGCTTCCACACCGGGCAAACCCCGACCATGAAGTACAACCGCCAGCTGATGCAGGCGATCATGTGGGACCGCATCAATATCGCCGAAGTGGTGGGGGTGCAGGTGATCAGCCTGGATCAGGCGCCCGAGGGGTATGGCGAGTTTGATGCAGGGGTGCCGAAGAAGTTTGTGATTGATCCGCATAAGACGTTTAGTGCGGCGTAGGTCGGAATAATCAGAGCCCCGTATATAGGGGCTCTGTTTTTTGTATTGCTCATGTTCGATAGGCACTTTAAGTGTGCGACTTTTTCGGCTCTGATGAATTTGCAGTTGGAGATGTTTCGTCTTTTTCAGAGAGCCTTTCGTAAAAAGTATTACGGTTTTTTGGGGGGAATGACGGAGCACTGAGCCCTGCATATCAGTTGCTAGTAATGTCGTGGAGGTCATGCGCTTATGTGTCTGTGTCATACGGGAAACCTATGTTGAGAGACTTTGCGCCTGAAGCTGCTGTGAAGCCAGAAATCTGACGGTTTATGTATAATTAAAAGTATTATTTGGTGTTGGTTCGCATAAGGTTTTGCGCGTAGTCAAGGTCGGCTTCAAGCTGCTTTAGATGATGGGTGAGTAGAATAAGATTTTTTTTTGGGGCTGAATACTGTGCTGATAATTCTGCAAATATTATGCGATTTGTTTTTGTTTTGTCATCTATAGCAGAGATTTTGTCTGTTATTGTGCCAAGGTCTTGAGTCCTTTTAAGTAACTCAACGTATTTTTTGCGCTTCGTGTTAAGGTCATCTATGGTGGCTTCCGCTTCAAGCATTTTTTTAATGCCGCGACCATATTTTTTTTTGTAATCTTGAATGTTTTGGCTCGTTTTCTGAATTTCTTGCGTTTGTTCTTGACTTAAATTTTGTAGATGGATAGTTTCTGATTCGGTGAATTTAGGAGCTGGTACTAGTTTTGTTTGACCGCTGATTTGTGCATTTCTGTAGAGCTTCCCGTTTATATTGCTTTTATCGCCGATTAGCGTTAAGCCCGCTGGGCTTCGTAGCGGATTTTTCATATAGCCGGAGGCGTCAGTATAATTTACCGGGTCATTAGAACAGTAAGCGTAAGCATTGATGTTACCGGCTCCGAAAGGACTTAAGCGATCGGGCGAGTGAAAACGCATCAGTATTGGATTGTAGGCTCTGTAGCTGCCAAGTAGGTAGAAACCTGCAACTGTGCGAAGTTCCGCGTTGAATCGGAGCTGGGGGCTGTCCGAGATTGCATGTGGGTCGAACCCGTAGGTCGCATACGATAGTGAAAGAGGCTCTTGTTTTGTATGCGCACGCAATATTGAACCTTGCATGTCTGTTGCCAGTAACGATGTTGCCGAGGGGGAGAGGTGCTTCGGTTGCATGACTGTCTCCAAATGATCTTGGGTCTCCTTCACAAATTTGCGGCAATGGAGCTAGGCCCGCTACTGGCAAAAATGCTAGGTCTCAAAAAGAATCCTACCCAGAATGAGGCTATACCCCACATACTGCTTGAGGTTGCAGGAAATATCCTGCGCGATATGTCGATGCACGTCTGATTGTCCGGGGAAATCCTGCCCACTAGGCTTTCCCGGTCGCTGTCGGTTCAGCGATCGGGTGTGGAAACCCGGATATGCGTCCTGGAACGTGTCGTTATGGCGGCTGTGTGCGGGAGGCTTAGTGCCTACCGGGTTTTCCTGAATGCATCCGAGTCCACCCCGTGTACAGCTGCAACCCTTTTGTGTGGAAACGAATTGTGCAGCATCACTGCATTCAGGTGACTGTCATGAAAAAATCGTCCCCGACCCGCCCGAAGACCTCCACGCCAAATTACAACTCCCACCCGGCCAATCCCTTTCCACTGCCCTCCTCGAAGGCGCCGTGCCCATCGAGGAGGTGCTGATGAACGTCTGCCATTTCATGTTCATCGCCTATACCGACGGCTATCACGCCCAAGAGCTGGCGACCGACGGCGATGTGAAGCAGCTCCAGGCGTCGAGCCTGCAGCATCTGACTGTCGCCTGGGGGCAGTCAGATGCGCTGGTGGGGGCGTTGAAGCAGGTGCCTGCCTCGGGCTTTTATCAGCCGGATTGAAATAGCCGCGGTCGCTGTGCGGCCCATCGCCGGCAAGCCCACACACAGGTACAGCGCAGGCCTTAGGCTGTTGTGCAATCCACTGTGGGAGCTGGCTTGCCAGCGATTGGGCCTTGGGATGAACACCGATGGCCGGCCCGGAACAAACCTCCGGCACCCCAGTCCAACCCTTCGTTTCCCGGCCATTCCGGCCGACGAGGTCCCTCCCGATGAAAGCATTCACCCTGACAACCCTGATGACCCTGGCCGTAAGCCCGGTGTTCGCCTTCAACCTCAG
The DNA here is from genome assembly GCF_002934345.1 of Pseudomonas sp. PONIH3. Taxonomy (NCBI): domain Bacteria; kingdom Pseudomonadati; phylum Pseudomonadota; class Gammaproteobacteria; order Pseudomonadales; family Pseudomonadaceae; genus Pseudomonas; species Pseudomonas sp. PONIH3. The sequence goes on along the minus strand of NZ_CP026386.1, from coordinate 3,320,671 downwards.
CGACGCGGCCAATGCCGTCTCGGCCATGCAGAACCAGCAGGTTCAGGGACAAGCGCCAGCCGCCCAGGCCAACCTGCTCAACACGCTGGGTAGCGAATTGAAGATCACTCCGGAGCAAGCCATCGGCGGCGCGGGGGCCATGTTGGGCCTGGCGCGCAACAACCTCAGCGGCGATGACTACGGGCAGTTGACCAAGGCCGTGCCGGGGCTCGACCTGCTGTCGGGCAACAATGCGCTGGGTGGGCTGAACGGCTTGGGGCAGTTGCTGGGCAATGACAAGAACAGCTCGGCCCTGAGCAATGCGCTGGGCGGTGAAGTCGAGAACCGCAATGACCTGGACAACGCCTTCAAGGCGCTGGGCATGGATACCGGGATGATCGGCCAGTTCGCGCCGTTGATCCTGCAGTACCTGGGCCAGCAGGGGATTGCCGGGTCGTTGCTGCAAAACCTGGGGAGTTTGTGGGGTAGCCCGGCGGTACATACCCCGTCGGTCTGACCCCCACCCTCTGCAGGAGCTTGCACTGCCACTCCTGCAGGAGACATGCGGGGCTACGCGGTTTCGGAGAAATCCACCAACCGCACTGGCCGACGAAAACCGGCAGTCAGCACCGCCAGGTACGCCAGCCCCAACGCAAACCAGCACAAGCCGATCACCAGCGTCAGCGCCGACAGGCTGGTCCACAGCCACAAGGTCAGGCCCAACCCCACCAGCGGTACCGCGCCATAGCGCAGCAGGCCCAGCGGCGTGCGCTGTCCCGCGTCATCCATCAGGTGCGTCTTCACCACCGCCAGGTTCACCGCCGAGAACGCCACCAGCGCGCCAAAGCTGATCAGCGAGGCGAGGGTGGCCAGGTCGATCACCAGTGCCAGCAGCGAGAACGCCGATACCAGCAGGGTGGCGAACACCGGCGTGCCGAAGCGCGGCGACAGGTAGCCGAAGCTGCGCTGCGGCAGTACGTGGTCGCGGCCCATGGTGAACAGGATGCGCGACACCGCCGCCTGCGAGGCCAGCGCCGAGCCCAGGCTGCCGGCAACGAAGGCAGCGGTGAAGAAGTTGGCGAGGAACTGCCCGCCGGCCTTCATCATCACTTCGTTGGCGGCGGCATCGGTGTTGGCGAAGGCGCTGCCCGGCAGCACCAGCTGGCTGACATAGGCCAGCACGGTGAACAGCAGCCCGGCGCCAAGGGTGGTGAGGATGATCGCTCGCGGCACGTCGCGGCGGGCGTCCTTGCATTCTTCGGCCAGGGTCGACACGGCATCGAAGCCGAGGAACGAAAGGCACAGCACCGCAGCCCCTGCCATCAAGGCAGCGAAGCCCGGCGCGCTGCCATCACCGCGCAGCGGCGCCAGCAGGTCCACCGGCTGGCCGGCCAGGCCCTGCCAGGACAGGGCGACGAATACGCCGATGAAGACGATCTGCGCGCCGACGATCAGGTTGCTGGTCTTGGCCACCGAGTGGATGCCGACCACGTTGAGCACGGTCACCACGGCGATGGCCGCCAGCACGATGGCCCAAGCCGGGATGGCCGGGAAGGCGATGTTGAGGAACAGCCCGATCAGCAGGTAATTGATCATCGGGATGAACAGGTAGTCGAGCAGCAGGGACCAGCCCGCCAGGAAACCCACGTTGGGGCCGAACGCCATGTTGGTGTAGGAGTACGCCGAGCCCGCGACCGGGAAGCGCTTGACCATGAAGCTGTAGGAGGTGGCGGTGAACAGCATGGCCAGCAGGGTGACCAGGTAGGCAGCGGCGGTGCGGCCACCGGTGAGTTCGGTGACGATGCCGTAGGTGGTGAAGATGGTCAGCGGGACCATGTACACCAGGCCGAAGAACACCAGGGCGGGCAGGCCCAGGACGCGGCGCAGTTGCGCGGGGGCGGAGCAGGGAGGGTTGGCCATCGATCGATCCTGGCTTTTCTTGTAGTTGTGGTTGATCGATTTTTATCCACTCAGGTGGGTGGTGACAAACAAAGAGTTCCTTATGTCGATTATAAATCTGGATTTTAATCGGGGTTTGGTGAGGTATTGTAGGCCCTATCGCGGGCAAGAGCGCGCCAGGGCCATTGGTTTCAGCGCATCTCTGCGCGCAACTGCGCGATCCGCTGGTCCTTGTCCAGCCACAGCTGGTTGACCCAGGCCTGCACCGTCTGACGGAACGTCGGATCGTTCTCGTAATCGCCCGCGCACAACGCCGGGTCCAGCTCGCGCACGCGGATGTCGATGATCACCCGGCTGATACTGCCGTTGAGCAGATCCCAGAACCCCGGCGCCTTGTCGCCCGGGTAGACGATGGTCACATCGAGCAGCGCATCCAGCTGCTCGCCCAGCGCCGCCAGTACGAAAGCCACGCCGCCGGCCTTGGGCTTGAGCAGGTGACGGTAGGGCGATTGCTGCTCGGCGCGCTTGGCCTCGGTGAAGCGGGTGCCTTCGAGGTAGTTGACCACGGTCACCGGCTGGCGCTTGAACAGCTCGCAGGCGGCCTTGGTGATCTCCAGGTCCTTGCCCTTGAGTTCGGGGTGCTTGTCGAGGAAGGCCTTGCTGTAGCGCTTCATGAACGGGTAATCCAGCCCCCACCAGGCCAGGCCCAGCAGTGGTACCCAGATCAGCTCCTTCTTGAGGAAGAACTTGAAGAACGGCACGCGGCGGTTGAGGCTCTCGATCAGCGCCGGGATATCCACCCAGGTCTGGTGATTGCTCACGCACAGGTACGAGGTGTCCTGGCGCAGCGTGTCGACGCCGCGAATGTCCCACTGGGTGGGGATGCACAGGGCGAAGATGGCCTTGTCGATTTCCGACCAGGTTTCGGCGATCCACATCACCGCGGCCGACGCGTAGTCGCGGCCACGGCCCGGCAGCACCAGCTTGAGCAGGGCAAAGACCAGCAGCGGGCCGATCAGCACCAGGGTGTTGAGCAGCAGCAGGGTGAGGGTGAGGATGCCGGTCAGCAGGCGACGCATAAGGGGACTCTTGTTGTGTGAGGTGAACGGTTGGCAATGATAAGCAGGGTATGGCCCTTAGCCAAACGTCGTACGTCCATTAACTGGGACAAATGTTTCACATTATGTTGTTTAACCTGTGGCGACGAACCTATCCTGCCCGCACAGTCTAAGCACTGACCCCTCTCAAGGAAGCCTGCCCTGTGAAACCGTTGCTTGCCCTGTTGTCCCTTCTGGCGCTGCCGGTAATGGCCGCCGAACCGACGCTCTATGGCCGTTACGAGAACATCAAGCTGCCGGAGATCGGCCAGACCCTCAAAGCCAAGATGGATACCGGCGCCTGGACCGCTTCGCTGTCGGCCAAGGACATCGAGATGTTCAAACGTGATGGCAACGAGTGGGTGCGCTTCCGCCTGGCGACCGAGGGCGCCAGCGACAAGCTCTACGAGCATGAAGTGTCGCGTATCAGCAAGATCAAGAACCGCGCCGAGGAAGATGACGAGGAGGAGTCGCCCGCGCTCTCGCATCGCCCGGTGATCGACCTGGAAATGTGTCTGGGCGATGTGAAACGCACCGTGGAGGTCAACCTGGTCGACCGCAGCAATTTCCGCTATCCGCTGTTGATCGGTTCCAAGGCCCTGCGCAAGTTCAAGGCGGCGGTGGACCCGCGCGAGAAGTTCACGGCAGGCAATCCGGGCTGCTGATGCAGCAGTTGCAAGCATAGAGCGACAAGCTGCAAGAAACGGCGGATCGGTGTAAGTTGCCGCGATCCGCTTTCACTTGAAGCTTGCAGCTCGAGGCTTGCCGCTCAGATGCCCCACATCCTCATCGTCGAAGACGAATCCGCCATCGCCGACACCCTCATCTACGCCTTGCAGGCCGACGGCCACAGCACCGAGTGGGTGACCCTCGGCAGCGCCGCCGTCGAGCAGCAGCGCCTGTGCCCGGCCGACCTGGTGATCCTCGATATCGGCCTGCCCGATATCAGTGGCTTCGAGACCTGCCGCCAGCTGCGCCGCTTCAGCGAGGTGCCCGTGATGTTCCTCAGCGCTCGCGACGCCGAGATCGACCGCGTGCTGGGCCTGGAGATCGGCGCCGACGACTACGTGGTCAAGCCATTCAGCCCCCGCGAGGTGGCGGCGCGGGTGCGGGCGATCCTCAAGCGCATGGCGCCGAGGGTTGAAGTGGCCAGCGACAGCACACCGTTCCAGCTCGATACCTTGGCGATGCGTATCAGCTACCGGGGTCAGGCGCTGGCGCTCACCCGCCATGAGTTCCGCTTGCTGCAAAGCCTGCTCGAGCAACCGCGGCGGGTGTTCAGCCGCGAGCAACTGCTCGATGGTCTGGGCGTGGCCTCGGATGTGGGCTACGAGCGCACCATCGACAGCCATATCAAGAGCCTGCGCGCCAAGCTGCGCCAGGTTGCCCCTGACGCCGAGGCGATCCAGACGCACCGCGGCCTGGGCTACAGCTACAGCCCGGAGCACGCCTGATGCGCCTGGGGATTCGCATCTTCCTGGTGTACTTCCTGTTCGTCGGCCTGGCGGGTTATTTCCTGCTCAATACGGTGCGCGAGCAGATCCGCCCGGTGGTGCGTCAGTCATCGGAAGAAACCCTGGTGGACACCGCCAACCTGCTGGCCGAGATTCTGCATGACGATGTGAAGAACGGCACCCTGACCCAGAGCCGCCTGTCGCAGGTACTGGCCTCCTATGGCGAGCGGCGCCCGAGCGCGCAGATCTGGGGGTTGGCGAAAAACCAGGTCAGCCACCGGATCTACGTGACCGATGCCAAGGGCATCGTCCTGCTCGACTCCAGCGGCCGGGACGTGGGCAAGGACTATTCGCGCTGGAATGACGTCTACCTGACCTTGCGTGGCCAGTACGGCGCACGTTCGACCCGCAGCGACCCGGATGACGAAAGCACTTCGGTGATGCATGTGGCGGCGCCGATCCTCGACGGTGGCCAGATCATCGGCGTGGTCACCGTGGCCAAGCCCAACAGCTCGCTGCAGCCATACATCGACCGCTCCGAGCGGCGCCTGCTGATCCTCGGCCTCGGGCTGATCGTGCTCGGCCTGTTGGTCGGTGCGGCGCTGTCGTGGTGGTTGACCCGTTCGCTGCGCCGCCTCACCCACTATGCCCAGGCGGTCAGCGAGGGCCAGCGCGCCGCGCTGCCGCACTACAAGGGCGGCGAGCTGCTGCAACTGGCCACGGCGGTGGAGCGCATGCGCACCCAGCTCGAAGGCAAGGCCTACGTCGAACGTTATGTGCACACGCTCACCCATGAACTCAAGAGCCCGCTGGCGGCGATCCGTGGCGCCTCTGAGCTGCTGCAGGGCGACATGCCGCAAGAGCAGCGGGCGCGCTTTGCCGGCAACATCGAGCGCGAGAGCGACCGCCTGCAGCAGATGATCGAGCGGTTGCTCAACCTGGCCCGGGTCGAACAGATGCAGGCCCTGGAGGACGAGCAGCAGGTGGCGGTGGCGGCGTTGATCGACGAACTGTTGCTGGCCCAAGGTACAAGGATCGACGGTGCCGGGTTGCAGGTGCGCCAGCGGATCCCGGCGGGCCTCAGGCTACTGTGCGATCCATTCCTGATGCGCCAGGCGTTGGCCAACCTGCTGGACAATGCATTGGACTTCACCCCGCAGCAAGGCGCATTGGCCTTCGAGCTGGAGCGCGATGGCGAGCGGGTGGCCTTAAGCCTGTTCAACCAGGGGCAGGCGATCCCCGAATATGCCCTGGGCCGGGTCAGCGAGCGCTTCTATTCGCTGCCAAGGCCCGGCACCGGGCGCAAGAGCACCGGGCTGGGGCTGAACTTCGTGGCCGAGGTGATGCAGTTGCATGGCGGGGCGCTGGCGGTGGACAACGTCGAGGGTGGCGTGCGAGTGAGGTTGTGGCTGCCGGCGCGGCGACTTACCTGAGAGGCAAGTCGCCCACTCCCACAGACTTTCTGCTGACCGCTCCAATCTCCACACAATCTCCACATTCCCTCCCCAAGGGCTCCACGCAGCGGGCAGACACTGCCCCCATCGCAAACGGAGCCCAACCCCATGAACAAGACCCTAGGTTTCAAGCTCGGCCTGATTGCCGTGCTGATCCTGCTGCTGCTGATTCCCCTGCTGATGATCGGCGGCTTGATCGACGAACGTCAGCAACTGCGCAACAACGTGCTCGGCGAGATCGCCGCGAGCTCCAGTTTCGACCAGTTGGTCAGTGGCCCGGTCGTGGTAGTGCCCTATCGCAAGTACGAGCGCCGCTGGATCGACAAGGACGGCAAGAGCGTCCAGGAAACCAGCACGGTCCACGGCCAGCTGTATTTCCTGCCGGAAACCTTCGAAATGGATGTGGGCGTCGATACCGAGCTGCGTGCCCGGGGCATCTACCAGGCGCGCCTGTTCCATGCCAAGAGCAGGATCAGCGGCCGCTTCAAGCTGCCCGAGCGCTGGGGGATCGAGAAAGACTACGACGACTATCGCTTCGACAAGCCGCGGCTGATGGTCGGCATCAGTGATATCCGCGGCATCGAGAACAGCCTTGAACTGAAGTTGGACGACCAGCGCCTGCCGTTCCAGCCCGGCAACGGAGTCGATTGGTTGCCTGGCGGCGTGCATGTGGACCTGCCGCAGTTCAGCGAGCCGCAGGCCCGGGAGTTCACCTATGCCTTCGACCTGGACCTGCTGGGCACCGGGCAACTGGCCGTGCTGCCGGTCGGGCGCAGCAGTACCGTGGACATGCGCGCCAACTGGCCGCACCCGAGCTTCATCGGCAACTTCCTGCCCAGCCGCCGCGCCATCGACGAGAAAGGCTTCAGCGCCCACTGGCAGACCACGTTCTTCGCCACCAACCTGGAGGAGGCGGTGCGCCTGTGCGCCACTGCGCAGAAGTGCGCTGACTTCACCGACCGGGCTTTCGGCGTCAGCTTCGTCGACCCGGTGGACCAGTACCTCAAGAGCGAGCGGGCGATCAAGTACGCGCTGCTGTTCATCGCCCTGACCTTCGCCGGCTTCTTCCTGTTCGAGGTGCTGAAGAACCTCAGCGTGCACCCGGTGCAGTACATCCTGGTGGGCGTGGCCCTGGCGTTCTTCTACCTGCTGCTGCTGTCGTTGTCGGAGCACCTGGGGTTCGGCCTGGCCTATGGGCTGTCGGCGTCGGGCTGTGTGCTGCTGATCGGCTTCTACCTGGTGCACGTGCTGCGCAGCCTGGGGCGCGGGGTGGGCTTTGCGGCGGGGTTGGCGGCGTTGTACGGCATGCTCTACGGGCTGCTCAGCGCCGAGGACTACGCACTGCTGATGGGCTCGTTGCTGTGCTTTGGCCTGCTGGGTGTGTTCATGGTGCTGACCCGCCGGCTGGACTGGTCGCGGGTGGGGAGGTTGGGATGAGGGAGGATAGAGAGATCGGGCGGTGGTTGGCCCAGCGGATCGGGCAGTTGTTTCCTGTGCTGCCGAGGTGAGGCCATCGCGGGGCAAGCCTGCTCCCACGCAAATCCAGGTTTCGATCCAGATTTTGGCGTGGGAGCGGCGATGCGGCGGCCCGACTTGCCCCGCGATAGGGCCCGGTCAGGCTGCCGGTGCGGTGGCCAGCATCGACGCCCGCTGGCTGACCTCGGCGTACCACGCCGCCAGCCCCGGATACTCTCCGCGCCAGTCGAACTCCGGCTGGCGCAAGTCCAGATAACCCAAGGCGCAGGCCACACCGATCGCGGCGATATCGAAGCCGGAGATGATCTCTGCCAGGTGCTCGTGCTCCAGGCTCGCCAGCCCGCGGCGGATCTTCTCGCCCTGCGCTGTCACCCAACCGTCCCACTGCTTGTCCATCGGGCGCAGGAAGGTCTCGTAGCGCGTGGCCACGGCGGCATCCATGATCGCGTCGGCCTGCGCGGCCAGGGTCAGGCGCCGCCAGCGCGCCGAGCCCTCGCGGGGGATCAACGGCAGGCCGACATGCTGGCTGTCGAGGTATTCGCAGATCACCCGGCTATCGTGCAACACGCTGCCATCGCCCAGGCGCAGGGCCGGGATCTTGCCGATCGGGTTGTCGCGGTTGAGCTGCTCGTCGCCGTTCAGCGGGCTGATGTTCACGCCCTGCACGCTGACGCGCTCCAACTGGCCGGTCTCGTGCAGGACGATCATCACCTTGCGCACGAACGGTGACAACGGCGAATGGAACAGGATCATGGCTCAGTTGCCCTGCAGGCTGGGCGGCAGGCACACGCCGGTGCCGCCGATGCCGCAGTAGCCGTCCGGGTTCTTGGCCAGGTACTGCTGGTGGTAGGCCTCGGCGAAGTACACGGTCGGCGCCTGGGCGATCTCGGTGGTGATCTCGCCGAAGCCTGCCTTGCTCAGTTCGGCCTGGAAGGCGGCCTGGCTGGCCTGGGCTTCCTCGAGTTGCTGCGGCGAGGTGCAGTAGATCGCCGAGCGGTACTGGGTGCCGACATCGTTGCCCTGGCGCATGCCCTGGGTCGGGTTGTGCAGCTCCCAGAACATCGCCAGCAGTTCGCGGTAGCTGACCTTGTTCTTGTCGAACACCACCAGCACCACTTCGGTGTGGCCGGTCAGGCCCGAGCAGACTTCTTCATAGGTCGGGTTGGGGGTGAAGCCACCGGCGTAGCCGACCACGGTGCTGACCACGCCTTCGCGCTGCCAGAAGCGCCGCTCGGCGCCCCAGAAGCAGCCCAGGCCGAAGATGGCGAAGTCGATGTCGCCTTCGAAGAACGGGCCGAGCAGCGGGGTGCCTTCGAACACGTAGTGGAACTCGGGCAGGGTCATCGGGGTTTCGCGGCCAGGCAGGGCCTGTTCCGCGGTGGGCAGGACGTTTTTGTTCACCAGGATTTCCGAACGCAGGACCATGGCCGTTCCTCTGTGTTTTTTCAGTGGGATAGGTGTTGGACCCATCGCGGGGCAAGTCGCATCGGCGCACCGCGATGGGGACCGAATGGCTTCTATAGTGCCCGAGCTTTACGCTGCTGTCAGTCCACCGGACCACGGGGATAGCGGCGCAGTTTTTCGCTCAGCTCGCGCCCCGGAATAGGGCGGTCGAAAAGGTAGCCCTGGCCGACGTCGCAGCGGTGGCGGCGCAGGAATGCCAGCTGCTCGGGCGTCTCGATCCCTTCTGCGACCACCTTGAGCTTGAGGTTGTGGGCCATGGCCACCACCGCCGAGGTGATCTCCATGTCGTCCTGGTTGTCGGGGATCTCGTTGATGAAGCTGCGGTCGATCTTGATGATGTCGATCGGGAACTTCTTCAGGTAGCTCAGCGAGGAGTAACCGGTGCCGAAGTCGTCCATAGCCAGGGTCAGGCCCAGCGCCTTGAGCTCGTCGAGCTGGCGGTGGGTGTCTTCGGTGGCTTCGAGCAGCAGGCCTTCGGTCAGCTCCAGTTCCAGCAGGTGCGGTGGCAAGGCTTCCTCCTTGAGGATGCCAGCGATCGAGCCGACCAGCTCCGGGTCGGAGAACTGCTTGGGCGACAGGTTGATGGCCACGTGCAGGTTGCCAAGACCTGCTTCGCGCAGCTGCTGGCTCATGCGGCAGGCCTGGCGCACCACCCACTTGCCGATGGGGATGATCAGGCCGGTTTCCTCGGCCACGCTGATGAACTGGTCGGGGCGGATCATGCCGCGCTCGGGGTGGTTCCAGCGCAGCAGCGCCTCCAGGCCCAGCAGGCGACCGCTGCGCAGGCACAGCTTGGGCTGGTAGAACACCTCCAGTTCGTTCTGGGTCAGGGCGCGGCGCAGGTTGTTCTCGACGAACAGCTTGTAGCTGGCCTCGGCGTTGAGCACCTCGGTGAACACCTGGACCTGGTGCTTGCCGTTGGCCTTGGCCTTGTGCAGGGCCAGGCCTGCGTTCTTCATCAGCGTGGCCGGGTCGCTGCCGTGCAATGGCGCGCAGGCCAGACCCACGGAAGCGGTGACGTTGATCAGCTGGTTGTCGACGAACATCGGCTTGTCGAGGGTGCGCAGCAGCTGGTGGGCCACGCCCTGGCCGTCATCTAGGCTGGTGTCGTCGAGCAGCACGGCGAACTCGTTGCTGGCGAAGCGCGCCAGGCTGCCGCCGTTGGCCAGGCTGTTGCGCAGGCGCCGGGCCAGGCTGATCAGCAGCTTGTCGCCGGTCTGGTGGCCGAGGCTGTCGTTGATCCGCTTGAAGTTGTCGATGTCCACCAGCAGCAGGCAGATCGGGCTGTTGCTGTCGCGGGCGAAGCGCTCGTCGAGGTTGCGGATGAAAGCCGGGCGGTTGCCCAGGTTGGTCAGGTTGTCGGTGTAGGCCAGGCGCTCGATGCGCTGCTGGGCCAGCTTGCTTTGGGTGACGTCTTCGTAGATGCCGATGTAGTGGGTCAGTTCGCGGTTGTCGCCGTACACCTTGGAGATCGACAGTTGCCCCCAGTAGGGCTCGAGGTTCTTGCGCCGGCTCTTGAACTCGCCCTGCCAGCTGTTGCCCATGGCCAGGCTCGACGGCGAGTCGAACAGCAGCTCGCTGAGGTTTTCCAGGGCCGGCAGTTCGGCCAGGTGGTGGCCCTGGACTTCCTCGGTGCTGTACTGGGTGATCGCCGTGAAGCTGGGGTTGACGTATTCCACCACGCCGTCGCGGTTGACCAGCAGGAAGGCGCTGGCGCTCTGCTCCACGGCCCGCTGGAAGAGGTGCAGGGCGCTGGCGGCGGTGCGTCGGTTGTGGTTGTTGATGACCTGGGCGAACTGGTCGGCCAGCTCGCCGGCGAAGGCGATCTCGTCCGACTGCCAGGCCCGCGGCTGGCCGGTCTGTTCCAGGCACAGCACGCCGACCACCTGGCCATCGATGCGGATACTGGCATCGAGCATCGCGTTGTCGTCGGTGCTGTACAGCGACTCGGCCATCTCGCGGGTGCGCGGGTCGTGGCTGGCGTTGTGGGCGTCGATGGCGCGGCTGGCGTGCAAGGCCTCGAGGTAGTCGGGAAAGCGGCTGGCGTCGATCGCCTCGGGCATGCGGTGCTGTTGTTCGCGGCGGTACCAGGCGCTGATCGGCTCCAGGCGCTGATCGTTCAGGTACCAGATGCTGGCGCAGTCGACCCGGTAGATCTCGCAGGCGCTGCGGGTGATCAGTTCGGCGGCTTCGAGCAGCGAGTTGCCGACGCTGTAGCGCTGGCGTGCCAGGCGCAGGATCAGGTCCTGCTGGGCGCGTACCCGATCCAGGTGCTCGAGCTGCTCCTGCTGGGCGCGCTGGTTCAGCTGTAGCGCCAGTTGCAGGCGATTGTTGCGCGATTCCAGGTCGTTCGCATCGAGGTCGGGGGCGTCTTGCGGGTGATCGTCGAACACCGTCAGGTAGCCACGCAGCAGTTGGCGGCTGTGCTGTTTGTAGCTTTCGCCGACTTCCAGCAGGCGCAGTGGCGCTGGGCTGGCGTGCAGGGTGTAGTGCACCCGGTAGTGGCCGCGCTGAGCCAGTTGCAGCTGGATCTCGTCGTGCAGCTTATAGCGGGCCTGAGGCTCCATGAGGCTGGCATAGGGCGAGCCGATCAGGGCGCAGAGCTCGGCAGCGGGCAGGCCGAATTGGCGGTCGCACGCCGGATCGAGGTAGAGCATCGCCCAACTGGCTTCGTTCAGCCGTTCGAAACGCAGCATGCCGAGCCGCGAGGGCACGGGGAGCTGCGTCACGACCTCGGCCGCCACACGGCTGGCGGCATCGGGTTGGCTTTTCATCGAAGACTCGCTTGAACTGGGGCGCGGCCTGAGGCACGGCGTATCGGGCAAGGTTGCATCATGTCCCGTGGGCTGGCAAGCGCCCATGCGGGATGCTGTGAACAGGTTGTCGGCCAACAGGATGAAATCTGAAGCGAGGTCCTTGGTGGGAGCGGGCCCAATAAAAAAAGCCCCGCCAATTGGCGGGGTTGAGGTACGAGCGTGGCAGCTCGAAAACGGTGCTGCCCCTCGCTTGAGGGGCAGCGTGCAGCGATTACAGCAGCATGGTGCGGATATCGCCCAGCACGTCGCCCAGGCGCTTGGTGAAGCGCGCGGCGGCGGCGCCGTTGATCACTCGGTGATCGTAGGAAAGCGACAGCGGCAGCATCAGCTTGGGCTGGAAGGCCTTGCCGTCCCAGACAGGCTGCATGGTTGCCTTGGAGACACCCAGGATCGCCACTTCCGGCGCGTTGACGATCGGCGTGAAGCCGGTACCGCCAATATGGCCGAGGCTGGAGATGGTGAAGCAGGCGCCTTGCATGTCGTCGGCCGAGAGCTTCTTGGTGCGAGCTTTCTCGGCCAGGGCGGCGGCTTCGGCAGCCAGTTGCAGCAGGCTCTTCTGGTCGACGTTCTTGATCACAGGGACCAGCAGGCCGTCCGGGGTGTCCACGGCGAAGCCGATGTGCACGTACTTTTTGCGGATGATCGCCTTGCCGCTTGGCGCCAGCGAGCTGTTGAAGTCCGGCAGTTCCTTGAGCAGGAAGGCGCAGGCCTTGAGCAGCAGCGGCAGCACGGTCAGCTTGACGCCAGCCTTCTCGGCCACGGCCTTCTGCGCAACGCGGAAAGCTTCCAGCTCGGTGATGTCGGCGGAGTCGAACTGGGTCACGTGCGGTACGTTCAGCCAGCTGCGGTGCAGGTTGGCGGCACCGACCTGCATCAGGCGAGTCAGGGCGACTTCTTCGACTTCACCGAACTTGCTGAAGTCAACAGCCGGGATCGACGGGATGCCAGCGCCGCCGGTAGCACCGGCAGCCGGGGCTTCCTTGGCCTTCTGCATCATGGCCTTGACGTAGACCTGCACGTCTTCTTTGAGGATGCGACCGTGCGGACCGGTAGCCGCGACCGAACCCAGGTCGACGCCGAATTCACGGGCCAGTTGGCGAACGGCAGGGCCAGCATGGACCTTGGCGTTGCTGCCGGCGGCCGGCGCGGTGGCGACCGGTGCGGGGGCGGCAGCCGGAGCAGCAGCGGCAGGTGCCGCGGCTGGAGCAGCCTCAGCCTTGGCCGGAGCGGCGGCTGGCGCTGGCGCGGCAGCAGGGGCAGCGCCGGCGGCTTTGATCTTGAAGATCAGGTCGCCGGTGCCGACTTCGTCTTCCAGCTTGCACAGCACGGCTTCGATCACGCCAGCGGCGGGCGACGGGATCTCCATGGAGGCCTTGTCGGACTCCAGGGTGATCAGCGACTGGTCGGCTTCGACGGTGTCGCCGACCTTGACCAGTACTTCGATGATCTTGGCCTTGCCCGATGAGCCGATGTCCGGCACGTGGATGTCCTGCACGCTGGCGGCAGCCGGGGCTGCGGCCGGAGCAGGGGCGGCTTCGGCGGCAGGCGCTGGGGCAGCAGCTGGCGCCGGAGCAGCAGCGGCAGGCGCCTCAGGTGCCGCGGCAGCGGCACCCTCGACTTCCAGGACCAGCAGCTCGTCGCCTTCTTTCAGGCGGTCGCCCAGCTTGACCTTCAGTTCCTTGACCACGCCGGCCTTGGGGGCCGGGATCTCCATGGAGGCCTTGTCGGACTCCAGGGTCAGCAGGCTCTGGTCGGCCTCGATACGGTCACCGACCTTGACGAACAGCTCGATGATTTCACCTTCACCGCTGCCGATGTCAGGTACGCGAATGAGTTCGCTCACTTAAAAATACTCCTCAGCAGTCCAGTGGGTTGCGCTTGTCCGGGTCGATGCCGAACTTGACGATGGCGTCAGCCACAACCTTGGGTTCGATCTCGCCACGGTCAGCCAGGGCTTCCAGGGCAGCCAGCACCACGAAGTGGCGGTCGACTTCGAAGAAGTGACGCAGCTTCTTGCGGCTGTCGCTGCGACCGTAACCGTCGGTACCCAGGACTTTGAACTCTTTGCTCGGCACCCACTGGCGAATCTGCTCGGCGAACAGCTTCATGTAGTCGGTGGAGGCGATGACCGGGCCCTTGCGACCGGCCAGGCACTCTTCGACGTAGGTCTGCTGAGGCTTCTGGCCAGGCTTGAGGCGGTTGGCGCGTTCCACGGCCAGGCCGTCGCGACGCAGTTCGTTGAAGCTGGTGACGCTCCACACGTCGGCGCCGACGTTGAACTCTTCACGCAGGATCTTCGCGGCTTCGCGGACTTCGCGCAGGATGGTGCCGGAGCCCATCAGCTGTACGTGGTGCGCGGCTTCGCGGGTGTCTTCTTCCAGCAGGTACATGCCCTTGATGATGCCTTCCTCGACACCGGCCGGCATGGCTGGCTGCTGGTAGGATTCGTTCATCACGGTGATGTAGTAGAAGATGTCCTGTTGCTCTTCGGTCATCTTCTTCATGCCGTCCTGGATGATCACCGCCAGCTCGTAGCCGTAGGTCGGATCGTAGGTGCGGCAGTTCGGGATGGTGCCCGCCATCATGTGGCTGTGACCGTCTTCGTGCTGCAGGCCTTCACCGTTGAGGGTGGTACGGCCGGCAGTACCGCCGATCAGGAAGCCACGGGTGCGGCTGTCGCCAGCGGCCCAGGCCAGGTCGCCAATGCGCTGGAAGCCGAACATCGAGTAGAAGATGTAGAACGGCAGCATCGGCTGGTTGTGGCAGCTGTACGAGGTACCGGCAGCGATGAACGACGACATGGCGCCGGCTTCGTTGATGCCTTCCTCGAGGATCTGGCCCTTCTTGTCTTCGCGGTAGAACATCACCTGGTCTTTATCGACTGGCTCGTAGAGCTGGCCAACCGACGAGTAGATGCCCAGCTGGCGGAACATGCCTTCCATACCGAAGGTACGGGCTTCGTCCGGGATGATCGGGACGATGCGCTGGCCGATGTCCTTGTCCTTGACCAGTTGCGCCAGGATGCGCACGAAGGCCATGGTGGTGGAGATTTCGCGGTCGCCCGAACCGTCGAGGATCGCTTTCAGCGTTTCCAGTGGCGGGGTCGGCACGCTGAAGCTCTTGGCGCGACGCTGAGGCACGAAACCGCCCAGGGCAGCACGACGCTCGGCCAGGTACTTGGCTTCGGCAGAGCCTTCTTCAGGCTTGAAGAACGGCAGGTTCTCAAGGTCGGCATCCTTGACCGGGATGTCGAAGCGGTCACGGAAGTGACGCAGGCTTTCGACATCGACCTTCTTGGTATTGTGCGCGGTGTTCTTGGCTTCGCCGGCACCGGTACCGTAACCCTTGATGGTCTTGGCCAGGATGACGGTCGGCTGCTCCTTGTGGTTCACAGCCTGGTGGTATGCCGCGTAGACCTTGTACGGGTCGTGGCCGCCACGGTTGAGCTTCCAGATCTCCTCGTCGGACAGGTCTTCGACCATGGCCTTGAGCTCTGGGGTGTTGAAGAAGTTCTCACGGACGTACGCGCCGTCCTTGGCCTTGTAGTTCTGGTACTCGCCGTCGATGACTTCGTCCATGCGGCGCTGCAGGGCACCATTGGTGTCCTTGGCCAGCAGTGGGTCCCAGAAGCGGCCCCAGACGACCTTGTTGACGTTCCAGCCACCGCCACGGAACACGCCTTCGAGTTCCTGGATGATCTTGCCGTTGCCGCGAACCGGGCCGTCGAGGCGCTGCAGGTTGCAGTTGATGACGAAGATCAGGTTGTCCAGCTTCTCGCGGCCGGCCAGGGCGATCGCGCCCAGGGATTCCGGCTCGTCGCACTCGCCGTCACCCATGAAGCACCAGACCTTCTGCTTGCCGGCCGGGATGAAGCCACGGGCTTCCAGGTACTTCATGAAGCGCGCCTGGTAGATGGCCTGGATCGGCCCCAGACCCATCGAAACGGTCGGGAACTGCCAGAAGTCAGGCATCAGCCATGGGTGCGGGTACGAAGACAGGCCGTTGCCGTCCACTTCCTGGCGGAAGTTGTTCATCTGTTCTTCGTTGATGCGGCCTTCCATGAAGGCGCGGGCGTAGACGCCTGGGGAGGCGTGGCCCTGGAAGAAGATCAGGTCGCCGCCGTGTTCGTCGGTCGGGGCCTGGAAGAAGTAGTTGAAGCCGATGTCATACAAGGTGGCGCTGGAGGCGAAGCTGGAGATGTGTCCGCCCAGGTCCGAGTCTTTCAGGTTGGTACGCATGACCATGGCCAGGGCGTTCCAACGCACCATCGAGCGAATGCGGCGTTCCATGAACAGGTCGCCGGGCATGCGTGCTTCGTGGGTGACAGGGATGGTGTTGCGGTACGGCGTGGTGATGGCATACGGCAGCTGCGAGCCACTGCGGGTGGCCAGCTCGCCCATACGGGTCATCAGGTAATGAGCGCGGTCTTCGCCTTCTTTGTCGAGGACCGACTCCAGGGCATCCAGCCATTCCTGGGTTTCGATTGGATCGAGGTCTTGCATGGCTTGCTCCAGGGCGGAAAGGCCACCAGAATCGATGGCCTGAGTTTGCGACTGGCCTTATGGGCAGACGTCGTGAATTCTTGGATTACCGGACAGTCATCCGGCGCGGTGTAGTTTTACTACAAATGCTTTCGCATTTCATGCTTTTGCACGTTGGGCGTAGTAGTAAAACTACACAAATGCGACGTTTGGTCGCACCCTGGGTTGTGAGGAAAAACGTTCATGTTGGTTGGCGTTGTGTTGCTAACGGGTGGATCTTGATGTTTTTTGCCAATCTTTCGGTTTTTTCGGCTATTTCCAACTTTTGTACGACAGTCCAACCGTGGTCCAGCCTGCGCTTGACCCCCTCAACCCCTCTCATTCACGCCGATCAAGGATAGACCATGCGCCTGCCTTTGCCGCTCGATCTGCCTGCCGCTCTCCAACCACTGGTCGTTCGTAATCGACAGTTCCTAGCAGACGCACTGGTTGCGCACCCTGACCTGGCGACAAGCAGCTGGACAGAAGATCAGCGTCGGCAGTTCGACCAGGTGGCGGCGGCCAGCGAATTCGTGCTCACCCAGGCCCAACGCGAGCCGGCGATGCTGTTCGACCTGTTGGCCGGCGGCGAGATGGCACGTGCCTTCGCACCAGGCGAATTGCGTGCGCGCATCAAGGGCGCCGCCCAGGCCGCGCAATCCGAGGACGAGTTGGCGCGCAACCTGCGCCGCGAGCGCAATCGCCAGCAGCTGCGCATCATCTGGCGCGACGTCACCCGCCAGGCGGCGTTGGCCGAGACCTGCCGCGACCTGTCCGACCTCGCCGATGCCAGCATCGACGAAGCCTATCAATGGCTGTACCCGCGCCATTGCCAGCAGTTCGGCACACCCATCGGCAACCGCAGCGGCCAGCCCCAGCACCTGGTGGTGCTGGGCATGGGCAAGCTGGGCGCGGTGGAGTTGAACCTGTCGTCGGACATCGACCTGATCTTCGCCTTCCCCGAGGGCGGTGAAACCGAAGGCGTGAAGCGCTCGCTGGACAACCAGGAGTTCTTTACCCGCCTCGGCCAGCGCCTGATCAAGGCGCTCGACCCGGTCACCGTCGATGGCTTCGTGTTCCGTGTCGACATGCGCCTGCGCCCTTACGGCTCTGCAGGCGCGCTGGTGCTCAGCTTCAATGCCCTGGAGCAGTACTACCAGGACCAGGGGCGCGACTGGGAACGCTACGCCATGATCAAGGCGCGGGTAGTGGCCGGCGACCAGGCGGCCGGCGCGCAGTTGCAGGAGATGCTGCGGCCATTCGTCTATCGGCGCTACCTTGACTTCTCCGCCATCGAGGCGCTGCGCACCATGAAGCAACTGATCCAGCAGGAAGTGCGGCGCAAGGGCATGGCCGACAACATCAAGCTGGGGGCCGGTGGCATCCGCGAGGTCGAGTTCATCGCCCAGGCATTCCAGCTGATCCATGGCGGGCGCGACCTGAGCCTGCAGCAGCGGCCATTGCTGAAAGTGCTGACCACCCTGGAGGGCCAGGGCTACCTGCCGTCGGCGGTGGTCACCGAGCTGCGCGACGGCTACGAGTTCCTGCGTTACACGGAGCACGCGATCCAGGCCATCGCCGACCGCCAGACCCAGATGCTGCCGGACGACCCGACCGACCGCGCGCGCATCGCCTATATGCTGGGCTTTGCCGATTGGGATGGTTTCCATGCCCAACTGATGAACTGGCGTGGGCGGATCGACTGGCATTTCCGCCAGGTGATCGCCGATCCGGATGAGGATGAGGCCGAGGGCGAACTGGTAGTCGGTGGCGAATGGTCGCCCCTGTGGGAGCAGGCTCAGGATGAAGAAGCCGCCGGGCGCCAGTTGCAGGAGGCCGGTTTCCACCAGCCTGCCGAGGCGCTGCGCCGGCTCAATGCCTTGCGGGTCAGCCCGACACTGCGTTCGATGCAGCGCATCGGTCGTGAACGCCTGGATGCCTTCATCCCGCGGCTGCTGGCCCAGGCGGTCGAGCACGACAACCCGGACCTGGTGCTGGAGCGGGTGCTGCCCCTGGTCGAGGCGGTGGCGCGCCGCTCGGCCTACCTGGTGCTGCTCACTGAAAACCCCGGCGCGCTGCGCCGTCTGCTGACCCTGTGCGCGGCCAGCCCATGGATCGCCGAACAGATGGCGCGCTACCCCCTGCTGCTCGACGAGTTGCTCAACGAAGGCCGACTGTTCAGCCCGCCGCTGGCACCGGAGCTGGCCGCCGAGCTGCGCGAACGGCTCACCCGTATCCCCGAGGATGACCTGGAACAGCAGATGGAGGCCCTGCGCCACTTCAAGCTGGCCCACAGCCTGCGCGTGGCGGCCTCGGAGATCAGTGGCAACCTGCCGTTGATGAAGGTCAGCGACTACCTGACCTGGCTCGCCGAGGCCATTCTCGACCAGGTGCTGGCCCTGGCCTGGCGCCAGACCGTAGCACGCCATGGCCAGCCCAAGCGCAGCGACGGCAGCCTATGCGACCCTGGCTTCATCATCGTTGGCTACGGCAAGGTCGGCGGCCTCGAGCTGGGTCACGGCTCGGACCTGGACCTGGTGTTCATCCACGACGGTGACCCGAACGCCGAGACCGACGGCGCCAAGCCGATCGACAGCGCGCAGTTCTACACCCGCCTGGGCCAGCGCATCATCCACCTGCTGACCACCCAGACCAACTCCGGCCAGCTCTATGACGTGGACATGCGCTTGCGCCCGTCCGGCGCCTCGGGGTTGCTGGTGAGCTCGCTGGGCGCCTTCGAGCGCTACCAACAGAACGAGGCCTGGACCTGGGAGCACCAGGCCCTGGTGCGGGCCCGGGTGCTGGTGGGTTGTCCACAGGTGGCGAGTGCGTTCGAGAGCGTGCGGGCCAAGGTGCTCGGCCAGCCCCGTGACCTGGACAAGCTGCGCACCGAAGTGAGCGAGATGCGCGCCAAGATGCGCGACAACCTGGGCACCAAGGCCACCGCCGCGGGCACGGCGGGCAATGCCTTCGATGCCGGGCAACCCTTCGATATCAAGCAGGATGCCGGCGGTATCGTGGATATCGAATTTATGGTGCAATACGCCGCTTTGGCCTGGTCCCACGACCATCCGGCCATACTGCGCTGGACCGACAACATCCGTATCCTCGAAGAGCTCGAACAGGCCGGGTTGATGCCCGCCGCCGACGCCGTGCTGCTGCGCGAGCTGTACAAGGCGTTCCGCTCGGCCTCGCACCGCCAGGCCTTGCAGAAGCAGGCCGGGGTGATCGACGCGGCGCAGTTCGCCGAGGAGCGTCGCGAGGTGCGGCGGATCTGGGGGCAGTTGGGTTTGAGCTGAGATTGTCGGGGCCGCTTTGCGGCCTTTTCGTCGCGGTTCGTCGCCACGGCAAGCCGGCTCCCACAGGTGAATGCGGTCCATGTGGAAGCCGGCTTGCCGGCGAAAAGGGCGCAGCGCGCCCTCGGTGGTACACTGTCCGCCACATAGCCTGAATATAAAGAGGGGAGGCCAGGTTGTAGCGCAGCCTGCAGCCTCCCCGAATGTTTCTGGATAAAGCATGAGAATACTGATCATTGGCCCCAGCTGGGTCGGCGACATGGTAATGGCGCAGACCCTGTTCCAGAGCCTCAAACAGCAGCACCCCGACTGTGTGATCGACGTGTTGGCACCCGAGTGGAGCCGGCCGATCCTCGAACGCATGCCCGAGGTGCGCCAGGCCTTGAGCTTTCCGCTCGGCCACGGCGCGCTGGAGCTGGCCACGCGGCGGCGCATCGGCAAGTCGCTGGCCGGCCAGTACGACCAGGCGATCCTGCTGCCCAATTCGCTCAAGTCGGCGCTGGTGCCGTATTTCGCTGGCATCCCCAAGCGCACCGGCTGGCGCGGCGAGATGCGCTACCTGCTGCTCAACGATGTGCGCAAGCTGGACAAGGCGCGCTACCCGCTGATGATCGAGCGCTTCATGGCCCTGGCCTACGCACCGGGTAGCGAACTGCCCAAGCCGTATCCGCGCCCGGCCCTGCAAATCGAGGCGGCCAGCCGCGAGGCCGCCCTGGCCAAGTTCGGCCTGGAGCTGGACCGCCCGGTGCTCGCCCTGTGCCCCGGCGCAGAGTTCGGCGAGGCCAAGCGCTGGCCCGCCGAGCATTACGCCGAAGTGGCCGAGGCGATGATCCGCCAGGGCTGGCAGGTGTGGTTGTTCGGTTCGAAGAACGACCACCCTGTCGGTGAGCAGATCCGCGACCGACTGATCCCGGGCCTGCGTGAGGAATCCTGCAACCTGGCCGGCGAGACCTCGCTGGCCGAGGCCATCGACCTGATGTCCTGCGCCAGCGCGGTGGTGTCCAATGACTCCGGGCTGATGCACGTGGCTGCCGCTCTCAACCGTCCGCTGGTGGCGGTGTATGGCTCGACCTCGCCGGGCTTCACCCCGCCGCTGGCCGACCAGGTGGAAGTGGTGCGCACCGGTATCGAATGCAGCCCATGCTTCGACCGCACCTGCCGCTTCGGCCACTACAACTGCCTGCGGCTGCTGGAGCCGGCGAAAGTGATCGCCGCCTTGCACAGCCTGGGTGGTTCCGACCTGATCGCAACCGTGGCCGAGGTCGACTGAGTGCGGGTCCTGATCATCAAGACGTCGTCGCTGGGTGACGTCATCCATACCTTGCCGGCCCTTACCGACGCCGCCCACGCCATCCCCGGCATCCGTTTCGACTGGGTGGTGGAGGAAGGCTTCGCCGAGATCCCCAGCTGGCACCCGGCGGTCGATCAGGTGATTCCGGTGGCTATCCGGCGCTGGCGCAAGAATATCTGGCAGACGCTCAAGAGCGGCGAGTGGAAGGCCTTCAAGCAGCGCCTGCGCGAGCGCAAGTACGACCTGGTGATCGATGCCCAGGGCCTGGTCAAGTCGGCCTGGCTGACCCGTTACGTGAAAGCGCCGGTAGCCGGCCTGGACCGTTACTCGGCTCGTGAGGGCTGGGCCAGCCGCTTCTATGACCGGCGGCTGTCGGTCGCTGTCGGCCAGCACGCCGTTGAACGCGTGCGCCAACTGTTCGCCCTGGCCCTTGCCTACGATCTGCCGGAAGGGCTGGGCAACTACGGCCTTGACCTCAACCGCTTGCAACTGCCGCCCGCCGCGCCCTACGTGGTGTTCCTGCATGGCACCACCTGGGCCACCAAACATTGGCCCGAGGCCTACTGGCGCGAGCTGGCCGAGCGCATGGGCCGGCGCAAGCTGCAGGTGATGCTGCCGTGGGGCAATCCTGCGGAAAAAGCCCGCGCCGAGCGCATCGCCCAGGGCTTGAGCAATTGCCAGGTGCTGCCCAAATTGAACCTGGCGGGCGTGGCCCGTGTGCTGGCCGCCGCCAAGGCCTGCGTGGCGGTGGACACCGGCCTGGGCCACCTGGCCGCGGCCCTGGATGTGCCGACCATCTCCCTGTTCGGCCCCACCAACCCTGGTCTGACCGGTGCCTACGGACGCGCCCAGATCCACCAGGCGAGCGACTTCCCCTGCGCCCCGTGCCTGCAGAAGAAGTGCACCTATAAACCGAGTGCCGAGGACCTGCGCCGGTTCGATCTCAAACGCGAGTGGCCGCTGTGCTTCACTCGCCTGAATCCCGAGCATGTGGCGGGCCGCTTGAGCGCGCTGCTGCTGGCTGAGGATGTTCGTTGATGCAATTGGCTTTTGTGCTCTACAAGTATTTCCCCTTTGGCGGGTTGCAGCGTGACTTCATGCGCATCGCCCTCGAATGCCAGAAGCGTGGCCACCAGATCCGTGTGTACACGCTGATCTGGGAAGGCGATATTCCGCCGGGCTTCGAGGTGCTGGTGGCGCCGGTCAAGGCGCTGTTCAACCATCGCCGCAACGAGAAGCTCAGTGCGTGGATGGCGGCGGACCTGGTCAAGCGTCCGGTCGATCGCCTGATCGGCTTCAACAAGATGCCCGGCCTGGATGTCTACTACGCCGCCGATGGCTGCTTCGAGGACAAGGCCCAGACCCTGCGCGGCGGCCTCTACCGCCGCTGGGGCCGCTATCGCCACTTCGCCGAGTACGAGCGGGCGGTGTTCGCCAAGGATGCACGTACCGAGATCCTGATGATCTCCGAGGTGCAGCAGCCGCTGTTCATCAAGCACTACGGTACGCCCGAGGCGCGTTTCCACCTGCTGCCGCCGGGCATTTCCCAGGACCGCCGGCGCCCGGCCGACGCCGAGGCCATCCGCGCCGCCTTCCGCCAGGAGTTCGGCCTGGCCGACGACGAGTTGCTGCTGGTGCAGATCGGCTCGGGCTTCAAGACCAAGGGCGTCGACCGCAGCCTCAAGGCCCTCGCGGCGCTGCCGTCGGCCCTGCGCAAGCGTACGAAACTGATGGTCATCGGCCAGGACGACCCCAAGCTGTTCCAGGTGCAGAGCACGGCTCTCGGCCTGGGCGACCAGGTGCAGTTCCTCAAGGGGCGCAGCGATATTCCGCGCTTCCTGCTTGGCGCCGACCTGCTGATCCACCCTGCCTACAACGAAAACACCGGTACCGTATTGCTAGAGGCGCTGGTCGCCGGCCTGCCGGTGCTGGTGTCGCAGGTGTGCGGCTATGCCCACTACATCGCCGAGGCCGACAGCGGCCTGGTGCTGGACGAGCCATTCGAGCAGGACCAGCTCAACGCCTATCTGCAACGCATGCTCGAAGACGCCGCGGCCCGTGCATCCTGGGCGAGCAACGGCGTGGCGTTCGCCGCCACCGCCGACCTGTACAGCATGCCGCAGCATGCCGCCGATGTGATCCTTGGGCAGGAGACCGCATGAAGCTGATACTGGCCGAACCGTTCAAGCGCCTGTGGGCCGGGCGTGACCCCTTCGATGCCGTCGAGGCCCTGCAGGGCGAGGTATATCGCGAGCTGGAAGGCCGTCGCACCCTGCGTACCGAGGTCGATGGCGCGGGCTTCTTCGTCAAGATCCACCGTGGCATCGGCTGGGGCGAGATTTTCAAGAACCTGCTCAGCGCCAAGCTGCCGGTGCTCGGTGCCGGCCAGGAGTGGCGTGCGATCCAGCGCCTGCATGAAGCTGGCGTGCCAACCATGACCGCCGTGGCCTACGGCGAGCGCGGTGGCAATCCGGCCACCCAGCATTCGTTCATCGTCACCGAGGAGCTGGCGCCGACCGTCAGCCTGGAAGACTTCAGCATCGATTGGGTGAAGCAGCCGCCAGCGCCGCGCCTGAAGCGCGCACTGATCGCCGAGGTGGCGAAGATGACCGGCGGCATGCACCGCGCAGGGGTCAATCACCGCGACTGCTACATCTGTCATTTCCTGCTGCACACCGACCGCCCGGTGACGCCGGAAGACTTCAAGCTGTCGGTGATCGACCTGCACCGCGCTCAGACACGGGCGAAAATTACCCGCCGCTGGCGCGACAAGGACCTGGCCGCCCTGTATTTCTCGGCCTTGGACATCGGCCTGACCCGCCGCGACAAGCTGCGCTTCTTGCGTGGCTACTTCCAGCGCCCGTTGCGCCAGGTGCTCAAGGACGAGGCCGCACTGCTCGCCTGGCTGGAGCGCAAGGCGCAGAAACTCTATGACCGCAAGCAACGTTACGGGGACGCACTCTGATGGCGAGCTGGAACCTGGCGCCTGAGTATGCGCACCTGGCGGCCGATTTCGGCAGTATCGACGCGGTGTTCGCGATCAAGGGCGAGCGCCTGACCCGCGACCCGCTGAGCGAGGTCATCCGTATCGAACGGGACGGGGTCAACTACTACGTCAAACGCTACACTGGCGCCGGCAAGCACATGCGTCGCTACCTGGGGCGCCCGCGCGTCAAGGCCGAGTGGCAGAACCTTAAGCAGTTCGCCAAGTGGGGCATCCCCACCGCCGACGTGGTCGCCTGGGGCCTCGAGCGCCAGGGCCTGGCGTTTGGCCGTGGGGCGATGATCACTCGCGAACTGCCACGCACCGAGGACCTTTCGGCGTTGGCTGAGCGCAATGATCCGCGCCTGCGTGACGCGGCCTGGGTCGACCATGTCAGCCGCCAGCTGGCGCGGCATACGCGGGTGATGCACGACCATCATTTCGCCCATAACGATCTGAAGTGGCGCAACCTGCTGGTCGATGACCAGGGCACGCTGTTCTTCATCGATTGCCCAACCGGTGACTTCTGGCGCGGCTTCATGCTGCGCCATCGGTTGATCAAGGATCTGGCATGCCTGGACAAGGTTGCCAAATATCATTTGTCGGCGACCCAGCGCCTGCGCTTTTATCTGCAATACCGTGGACATGCGCGTCTGCATGGCCGCGACAAGAAGCGTATCCGTCAGGTCCTGGGTTTTTTCGAGGGAAGAGAATGACCGACTACCTGGCCAGTGCCGATCAGGCACTGCTGCAACGCCACGGACTGGGCGACTTCGAGGCGCTCTGGGCTTTGCAACTGGACGCTGTCGATGAACCCAACACTGGCCGTGGTGGCTGGAGCAGCGTTTTCCGTTTGGAGCTGGAGGGCAAGGGCTTCTACCTCAAGCGCCAGAGCGACTACTTTACTCGCAGCCTGCAGCGGCCATTTGGCGAGCCGACGTTCGCCCGCGAGTTCCGCAACATCAGCCGCTACCAGAAGCTCGACATCCCTGCCTTGCAGGCGGTGTTCTACGGCGAGCGCAAACAGGCTGGGCAGCATCGCGCGATTCTCATGACCCGCGCGTTGGACGAATGGATTGATCTCGAGCAGTTGCTTGCCCGCTGGTCGCAGATGGCTGCGCCGCAGCGCGAGGCGATTCTCCAAGCCTGTGGACGACTGGCCCGCACCCTGCACGCCGCCGGGCAGATGCACGGTTGCTTCTACCCCAAGCATATCTTCCTGCGTGAGCGCCGCGAGGGCTGGCAGGCACAGCTGATCGACCTGGAGAAGACCCGCCCGCTGCTGTTCGGCATGCGTGACCGGGTCAAGGACCTCGAGCCGCTGCTAAGGCGTGCCCGTGCCTGGAGCGAGGCAGACGTGCTTGTGCTGCTGGCCGCCTACCTGGAGCAGCCGGCAGACAGCGCCCTGGTTTCCACCTGGCTGCAACGCCTGACCCAACGCCGCCGTCACAAAGAGGCCCGCTGATGCGCCTGTCCGAATTGAAGGAGGCCGGGCGCAGACCAAGCCTGCCCCTGACCATCACCCTCGCTGACGCGGCGGGCAGCGCCGACCTGCAACTGCTCAGCCTGCTGCGCGTGCTGCCGGGCCAGCGCTATGTCGGCGCCGGCATCTGGCGTGGCACCAAGGTCCTGGCCAAGTTGCTGGTCGGCGGCAACGCCGCCCGCCACTTCCAGCGCGAACGCGATGGAGCCCGGCTGATGGCCGATCAGGGCCTGACCACTCCGCGGCTGCTGGTCGATGGCCTCAAGGATGGCGAGGGTGGCTGGCTGTTGTTCGAATACCTCGATCATGCCGAAAGCCTGGGTGACGCCTGGGCCGAGGTGGAGTCATTGCCGATGCTCGCCGACGAGCAGCACCTGGTGCTTGGCGAGGCGTTGACCGCTGTTGCGCACATGCACGCCAAGGGGTTGTGGCAGGAGGACCTGCACCTGGACAACCTGCTGCGCCAGGACGGCACGCTGTACCTGATCGACGGCGCCGGTATCAAGGCCGAAACCCCCGGCCAGCAGCTGTCGCGTCAGCGCGTGCTGGAAAACCTCGGGGTGTTCTTCGCCCAGTTGCCCAAGCGCCTGGAGCCTTTCATCGAGGAGGCGCTGGTGCACTACATCCTGGCCAACGCCGAGCATGCGCTGCCGCTGGAGGCGTTGCAAAAGCAGGTGGACAAGGTGCGCAACTGGCGCCTGAAAGACTACCTGGACAAGGCCGGGCGCGAATGTACGCTGTTCAGCGTCGAACGTAGTCTGTCGGGCCTGCGCGCCATCCGTCGCGGCGAAGTCGAGGCGCTGCTGGCGGTGCTCGAGAAGGCCGATGTACTGATTGACCAGGGCCACCTGTACAAGACCGGTGGGGCGGCCAGTGTGGCGCGTATCGAGGTGGGCGGCCGCACGCTGGTGCTCAAGCGCTACAACATCAAGAATACCGCCCACTGGTTCAAGCGCTTCTGGCGCCCCAGCCGGGCCTGGCATTCGTGGATCGAAGGGCACCGTCTTGAGTTTCTCGACATCGCCACGCCTCGCCCCCTGGCGGTGCTGGAGCAGCGGGTGATGGGGCTGCGCAGCACGGCCTATCTGGTGACCGAGTACGCCGACGGGCCGGACTTGATCGAATGCTTTGCACCCTACGTGCAAAGTGGCGAGGCGCCCGACGCGCAGGTCGAGGCCCTGGTGCTGGTAATGCAGCAACTGATCCGCGAGCGCATCAGCCATGGCGACTTCAAGGGCCACAACCTGTTCTGGCAGGACGGCCAATGGTCGCTGATCGACCTCGACGCCATGTGCCAACATGCCACCCAGCTCAGCTTCGCTCCGGCGTTTGCCCGTGACCGGGCGCGCTTGCTGCGCAACTGGCCGAGCGGCAGCGCCTTGCATCAGCGCCTGGACGCTGTGCTGCCTCGGCTGACAGCGTAAGCCTGCGGCAGCGTCAGCCAGGCGCTGCTGCGCCCGGCCTGGCGAACTTGGATACGCCACTGATGATCCTGCCAGCGTAACACTGCCCAAGGCTCCACGCCGGTGCTGCGGGTAGCCGGGATCGGCAGGTGGTAGCGGCCCTGAAGCAGATGGCGGCGCAGCGCCAGCTGGCCGCCGCGGGTTTGCAGGTACAGCTGCTCATGGGCCAGGTAAAGCCCGTCGATGTCGCCGATCGCTGTCCCGTCGAGCTCTTCGGGTAGGCGGCAGTCATCGAACAGCCGCTCCAGGTCTGGCAGGCCGTCATACCAGAGCAGTGGTGAGTCGATCACCCAACGGCCATCGGCCAGGCGCTTGAGCGGCTGTAGTTGGTAAGCATCCGGCTGGGCGGGGTCGATCACGCGCCAGCGCTGGCCATCGAAGGTGACCCGGTAGTGTCGCTGCTGTGCATCCTGGATGAAGTAGTGGCTCAGGCCTTCGAATTCCGAAGCTTTTTCGAAGACCCCCTCGCCATAGATGCCATCGATTCGATAGCGCAGGTGTTCGGCTGGGGCCGCGACGCTGTAGTGGCTGGGCATCGGCAACGGCGGCTGCGCCGGCATGCCGCGTAGCAGGCGGCGCATCAGGCCGGTGGTGGCCAAGCTGGTGGTCGCATCGTTGAAGTGACCGAGTGCGCTGTACACATGCTGCAGCACACCATTGAGGTCTTCGGCGCGATAGGCCTCCGCGCTGCCCCAGATCTCGATCGCCATGCGCCCCAGCGACATCGGGACCAGTAACCTCGACGGCAGTATCAGGCTGATCAGGTCGAGTACCCGCCAGGAGATGGCGACAGCTTGTTGCGCGTCTGCTTCAGCCGAAGTGCGGCTGTTGGCATCGGCGACTGCCAGCATGCCGTGGACTTCGGCCATGTAGTAGGCGAAGAACAGATCGTCGGCGATTGCGGGTGTACTCAGCACTGGGCCCAGGCGACCTTTGACCAATAATCCTTCAGTGGCGGCCTTGGAACGTTGCGCCATGCGACTGGTGACATAGCTGCGCAAGGCGGGTTTGCGCTTGAGCAGTCGTAGCAGTTCGCGTGGGCTGGCGAACGCACGCCAGGCCCTGCGGTCTGGCGCGTCGGGGGTGTACAGCACGAACAGGCCTACCCGAGGCGTGCTGCAGTTGATGAGCAATACGCCTTGCACAGTATGGCCACCGATCAACAATTGCCGCACGGTGAGAGAGTCGCCATCCACCGGTGGGCGCAAGGCGTTGTGAGGGTAGTCCAGCACCTGGCGTACCCATGCATAGCCACGTTCGCTGCCACCAGCGGCTAGATGCCCAGCATAGCGCGCCTTGGCCGCTTCGGCGCGCATCCGCGCACGGTTGATCCGGCAATGGGCATGCAGACGCCAGGCGCCAACGGTCGAATCGATCAGTTGCGCCCTCAGGTACTCGACATAGCTGCCCCCTACGCTCAGATGCCGCACCATGCGCTTGATGTAGCCTGGCGACAGTTCGGCTGGCAATGGCTTGCCAAGGCGGTGGACGATGCGGGCGGTGAGCCAATAGTCAAAATCGAACCAGGCCACGTTGCGCAGCGCCAGTTGATCAAGGGAGTAGCGCTCGTGGATGTTCTCGACAAGCTGGCCGCCGACCTTTTCCAGCCCGCGCCAGGTGATGTAGCTGGATGGGTTGAATGGATTCAGGTGGGGGCCGACCTGCCGGGTTTGGGTGACGTAGACCTCGATATCCGCAGGCGCAATGGTCAACCCCAGGTCATTGCGCAAGTGTTGTTGCACGCGCTGGCGTGCCCAGTCCTCGAGGCGGTTCTGTTCCTGGAACTGGCGCAGGGTGAGAATCCCGGGGGCGGCTACCTGCTGACCGGTGGCCACCAGTACTTGCAGGGTCTGCATGATATGCGCCAGGGCTTGCGGGCCTGCCTGGCGCAGCCAGTTGGGCAGGTGCTTTTCCAGCAGCAGGGCATAGCGGGTCTCGAGCAGCGGACGCTTGCCACATTCATCGCCAAGAGCAACGGCCTTGCCGATGTCGGCCTGCGCATCTGCTGTCGCCCAGGCAGTGTGGAGACGCCGCCGTTGCGCCTCTATCAGGCTGTCCACCTGGGCCTCGATAGGGTCGTCTGCGTACCATTGGTAGCGCAGGCGGTCAGCGAGACGGGCGTTGGCGATCTGCTCAGGCTCGACCAGCAGTTGCAACAGTGGAGTGCTCTGGATCGGGTCGTCGAGCCGCTCGCACAGCTCCTGATGCAGCTCGGCCAGCGACGTGTAGACCTCGATGCCCTGGGGCAGGCCGAACAGGTACGCCGGCCCATGTGCTTGTGCAGGAACCTGGTTTGCGCCTTCCGCTGTGCCGGCCATGAGCACGAAGGTGCCAGGGAGTGCGGCCCGCCATTGGGGGCGGTCGCGGCTCAGGACCGGTCGGTACACCTGTACGCGCTGCGCCACCGGCTGGCGGTGGCGTTGCCAGGCGCAGGGCAGGTCGAGGCAGCTACTGACGAGCTGCGCCTGCTGCTCGCTCAGCGTCTGGTCGTGGACGCGCAAACCGAGCTCGGCCTGCATCAATGCCCTGCGCAGGTCCACCAGCCGCAGACGGCGTGAGCGCCCCTGGGTATCGGTAGCCGTCCAGAAACTGGCGATCTCATGGTGGAGTCGGGGCCTAGCCTGCGCGTGCCGGCCGGGTACGGGCATTGCGGCGAGCAGCGTGAGAATCTGTTGGTCGATGAATTCGATACGTTCCAGGGGACGCATGGCCGCTCCTTGCTGTGGGGAGCGTCCACGCTACTGGGCCCTTGCGGGCGGCCTGTGGTATCCGGCTATCGACCGCACAGGCTGCGCACGCCGAGCACGGCGGGGACGCCCAGACCCAGCCAGGCGAGCGCGTCCCAGGGCCCATCACCCAGCAGGGCGGCGAACAGCCCGGCGGCGGCCAGCAAGCCGATGAGCAGGGGCCAGGCGAAAATCCGCAGGGTTGGCTGTGACTTGTGGCTCATGCACGTGCCTCCCTGGCTTTGCGTTGCTTGCCCCACCACAGGTACAGACCACTGCCGAGCACGACGATGGTCAGCACGTCCAGCACCGCCCACAGAATCTGCATGGGGCGGCCACCGTAGTCACCAAAATGCAGGGGCTGGGACAGGCCCATGGCGTCCATGTACCAGGGCCGGGCGCCGACCGCGGTCACTTCCAGGGTGCGGGCGTCGATGAGTACCGGGGTAAACAGGTGGGATGTCAGGTGCGTGGCACCGTTCATGAATACCGCGTAATGGTGTTCGCTGGAGAAGCGCGTGCCGGGGAAGGCGATGAAGTCCGGACGCATGCCTGGCGCGGCCTGTTCGGCGATCTTCAGCAACTGCGTGGCCGGGGCGCGTTCGGTGAGCGGCGGGGAATCGCGGTAGGGGGCGACCATGGCCGCCAGGCTGTCATTGCGCCAGGCGGCGATCACCAGGTCGGACAGGGCGCTGATTACCCCGGTGACGCCGACCACCAGGGCCCAGGTCAGGGTCACCACGCCGATCAGGTTGTGCAGGTCGAGCCAGCGCAGGCGGCGGGATTTGTCGTGGCGCACCGTGGCGAACTCCAGGCGGCGCATGAACGGCGCGTACAGCACCGTGCCGGAGATGATCGCGATGATGAACAGCAGGCCCATGCAGGCCAGCCACAATTTGCCGGGCAGCCCGGCGAACATGTCCACGTGCAGACGCAGCATCAGCATCATGAAACCGCCGTTGGCTGCCGGCATGGCCACGGCCTCGCCGGTGCGCGCATCGAGCATGAAGGTGTGCGATTGGTCCGGGTGGGTGCCGGCGGTGGCGGCCATGATCGCCACCACGCCGTTGGGTTCGTCCGCTTCGTAGCCGAAGTACTGCATGACTTCGCCAGGGCGGTGTTGCTCGGCCTTGAGCACAAGTTGCTGCAGGTCTAGATGCGGGGTGCCGGCGGGCATCTCGCGCAGTTCGGGGGCATCGCCCAGCAGGTGTTCCAGCTCGTGGTGGAAAATCAGCGGCAGGCCGGTCAGGGCCAGCAGCAGCAGGAACAGCGTGCACACCAGGCTGCTCCAGGTGTGGATCGCTGACCAGCGGCGGATGGTTTGGCTTTTCATCACGGCTCCTTACGCATCGCGGGGCAAGTCGCATCGGCGCACCGCCGCTCCCACCATCCGTGGGAGCGGCGGTGCGCCGATGCGACTTGCCCCGCGATGGCTTCGGTCACTCAGAACTTGTAGGTGGCGCTGGCGACGACACTGCGCTGGTCGCCGTAGTAGCAGTAGTAGCCGTCGCAGGTCGAGAGATAGTCCTTGTTCAGCAGGTTGCTGGCGTTGACCGCCACCGAGGCCCCCTTGAGGCTGTTGTCCAGGCGACCCAGGTCGTAGTGCACGGCAGCGTCGAACACTGTGTAGGCCTTGCTCTTGCCGAGCCAGGTGTTGGCCTCGTCACCGTAGCGGTTGCCGGTGTAACGCGCGCCCAGGCCAATGCCGAAACCGTCAAGCACACCGGTATGCCACGTGTAGTCGGCCCACACGGAGGCCTGCTGATTAGGCATCTGTTGCAGACGGTTGCCTTTGTACTGCCCTTTTTGGACTTCGGACTTGGCCAGGGTATAGGCGGCGATCACTTTCAGGTTGTCGGTGACGTCGGAGACGGCTTCCAGCTCCAGGCCGTGGACCTTGACCTCACCGGTCTGGCTGGAGATCGGCACCCCGCCCACATTGTTGGTGACGGTCACGTTTTTCTGGGTGAGGTCATACATGGCCGCAGACAACAGCGTGTTGGAGCCAGGTGGCTGGTACTTGATACCCAGCTCCCATTGCTGGCCTTCGGTCGGTTTGAATGACTTCTCGACATCCGCGTTCGAGCCGGCGCTTGGTTGGAACGACTCGGCATAGGACAGGTAGGGAACAAAGCCTGAATCGAACACGTAGCTCAGTGCCGCGTTACCGCTGAACTGCTTGTCGCGCTGGGTATTGGTGGCATTGCCCTTGTTGAGGAACGTGGTGCCGGTATGCACCCAGTCCTCACGCCCGCCCAGGGTCAGGCGCCATTTGTCGAGCGCCATCTGGTCCTGGATGTAGAGCCCGGTCTGCACGGTTTTCTGGTTGTAGTCCAGATAGGCCGAGGCGCGGTCCGGGCGGGTGATCGGCAAGCCGTACTCCGGGTTGTTGACGTTGGTGGGCGGTACGTTGAAGCCATAGATGGAGAGGAAGTCGGACTCGGTGCGCTGGTGGTCCAGGCCGATCAGCACGGTATGGCTGATATCGCCTGTGGTGAAGTCGGCCTGGAAGTTGTTGTCGAGCGCGAACTGGCTGATGTCCTCATCGACGTTGGTGGACATGCGGCTGGCATTGCCCTCGTTGTCCACCGGGCCGCCGGGTTGGTAGTAGCTACCAACGGTGATCGTCTGGAACGACAACTCGCTCTTGGTGTAGCGCACGTCCTGGCGGAACTGCCAGACATCGTTGAAACGATGTTCGAAGGCATAGCCCAACGCGTAGTAGGTGCGGTCGTAGTATTCGTAATCCGGGTCGCCCAGGTTCTTGTGGCGGGATACCTTGCCGAACGGCATGTCGATCTTGGTGCCTTGGATCGGATAGAACTGGCTGGTGGCGCCGGTATCGTCACGGGTGAACTGGCTGAGGAACGTCAGTGAGGTGTCTTCGTCGATGTTCCAGGTCAAGCTTGGGGCGATGTTGTAGCGTTTGTTGTCGATATGGTCGATCTGGGTGCCGCTGTCGCGCACCACGCCGCTGACGCCATAGAGGAACTGGCCCTGCTCATCAAGCTTGCCGGTGCTGGCGAAGTTGATCTGGCGGTGGTTGTCGCTGCCGTACTGCAGCTGGATCTCGTGGCTGCTCTCGGCCTGGGGGCGGCGGCTGACCATGTCCAGCAGGCCGCCGGGCGGGGTCTGGCCATACACCGACGAGGCCGGGCCACGCAGCAGCGCAAGGCGGTCGAGGTTCCAGGTTTCGGCTTTCGCGTTGGCATAGACGCCGCGGGGCAGGGGCAGGCCGTCGAGGAACTGCGTCGGCTCGAAGCCGCGCACGCGCATCCAGTCATAGCGGGTGTCGCTGCCGAAACTGGCGGAGACGATGCCGGGCATGTACTTCACCGCATCATCCAGGCTCTGCACGCCGCGGTCGCTCATCTGCTGGCGGGTGGCGATGGAAATGGAGCGTGGGACTTCGACCAGCGCGGTATCGGTCTTGGTGCCGGCGGCTGTGCGCTTGGCGGTATAGCCCTCCACCGGGCCCCAGGCACTTTCAAAGCTGCTGTTGGCATCGATGTTGGTTTCCGGCAGCGCCAGGCTGCCTTCCGCCACCAGGCTGTAGCTGCCGGCGCTGCTTTGCTGCAACTGCAGGCCGGTACCACGCAGGGCTGCCTGTAGCGCGCCGATACCGTTGTACTGGCCGCTTACCGGTGCCGAATTGCGCCCACTGACCAGCGCCGGATCCAGCGCCAGGGCGATACCGGCCTGGCTGGCGATCTGGTTCAGGGTGCTGGCCAGCGGTGCGGTGGGCAGGTTGTAGGCACGCATGGCGGACTGTTCGGCGGCGAACAGGGCGGTGCTGGCCAACGGGGTGGCCAGGCCGATGGCCAGGGCCATCAGGCTGGGGCGAAGCAAAGCATCAACGGCACGGGACATTCAGCGGCTCCTCGACGAAATAGTGCTGACTGCTTCCTTGCCGAGCGAGAGTGGAAAAGTGACAGGGGGGCGTGAAAAAAAATACGACTGATTTGCAAAACCCTTTGGGAGGCGGCAAGCCGGCTGCCAAAGGGCGGTCTGGCTGGGGCTATTTGGCGGTAACGGTGACCCACCACGGCGTATGCCGTTCGATCTTCACCGGCAGCACCGGTTGCAGCGAGGCCAGGGCCAGGTCGGTGTCGGTCAGCGGGAAACTGCCGCTCACGCGCAGCTCGGCCACTGCGTCGCTGACGCCCAGGTGGCCGCTGCGGTACTGGCCGAGGGTGGCCACCAGGTCGGCCAGGCGCACGTTGTCCACCACCAGCATGCCACGGGTCCAGGCGTCGCTGCCGACCGCCACGGGGCTGACACTGCCCAGGCCGTCGGCGCTCATCAGCACTTGCTGGCCTTCGCGCAGCACCTGCTCGTCGCCGCTGTGCTGGGGTTTGGCGGCTACCGATGCCTGCAGCACCTCCAGGCGTGTGCCGGCCTTCTCGCGCTTGACCAGGAAGCGGGTGCCCAGCGGGCGTAGGCGACCTTCCTCGGTGCGCACCAGCAACGGGCGGCTGTCCTTGTGGCCGGTTTCCACCGAGATCTCGCCCTGGTGCAGGACGATCAGCCGTTGTTCGCCCTGGAAGTCGATGTCCACCGCGGTCTGGCTGTTGAGGCTGAGCAGGGTTCCGTCTTCCAGGCGCAGGGTACGCAACTCGCCGGTGCTGGTGCTTTGGTCGGCCAGCCAGTAGGTGGGCGACAGTGACGGTGCGCCAGCCCAGGCCAGCAGACCGCCGAGTAGCAGCATGCCGGCCAGGCCGCCCAGGCGCTGGCGCAACCCGGCCCGGGATTGCAGCAGGGCGTGGCGTACCGGTCCGGCGGCAGCGTTGACGCGCTGGTCGAGCATGCCCAGTTGCAGCCAGGCGCGGGCGTGCTCCTCGTGGGCGGCATGCCAGCGCGTGAACTCGCTGCGTTCGTCCGGGGTACCGCTACCTTCGTCGAGGCACAGCTTCCAGGCGATGGCCGCTTCCAGCACCTTGCTGGAAACCGGGGCATGCCTCATGTCGGCTCACCGTAAAGAGCGACATAGCACTGGCGCAGGCCTTGGGCGATGTACTGGCGCACGCGCGAGACCGACACCCCGAGGCGCTCGGCGATCTCGGCGTGCCCCAGGCCGTCCAGGCGGTTGTACAGGAAGGCTGCCCGGGCCTTGCTCGACAGCTTGCCCAGCAAGCGATCGATGGCCTTGAGGTCTTCGAGGATCAGGTGTTGCTGTTCCGGTGACGGGTGCTCGGCTTCGGGCAGCAGCGCCAGTTCCGCGAGGTAGGCCTGCTCGAGGGCGGCACGACGGAAGTGGTCGAACAACAGGCCCTTGGCCACGGCGACCAGAAAGGCGCGCGGTTCGCGAGGGGCGTCCAAGCGCTCGCGGCCGAGCAGGCGCACAAAGGTGTCCTGGCTCAGGTCCTCGGCACGCTGGCGGCAGGCGGTGCTGCGCTGCAGCCAAGCCAGCAGCCAGGTGCGATGGTCGCGGTACAGCGCTCCGACCAGTTCGGCATGTGGACTGTGCGCAGACGTCAAGAAGCGTTCCCCGGGAAAGAATGCGTTAACTAACGATAATTATTCGCGATTGTGGCAGAGGCAGGGGGGAGGGCGCAATTGACGCTTATCGGATTGCCAGCATGTGAGGGGAGCGCGATAAAAGTCAGAGGCCGTGGTGCTGCGCCTTGCGTCGTCGCCACTGGCGCACCCGCTGCTCCAGCTGCAGCGGGCTGTCCAGTTGCTGGCGGCGCGCCTGGCTGAACAGGATCAACGCGAGTTCCGCGGTCACCTGGGCATCGGCGCTGGCATGGTGGCGGGCCTGGACTTCGAGACCGAAACGGGCGATCCAGTCGTCCAGCCCGGCCTCGCGCAGCACGGTGTCGGGGTTGAGCATCGGCGCCAGCTCCGCCACGTCGAGAAACGGATGCTGCAGGCGCAGGCCCAGGCTGTCCTTCAACGCCCGGGCCAGCATACGCTGGTCGAACGGGGCATGGAACGCCAGTACCGGACTGTCGCCAATGAACGTCATCAGGTCGAGCAGGGCTTCGACCGGTTCGCAGCCGGCGGCCAGGGCGCTGGGGCCCAGGCCGTGGATCAGCACGCTGGCGTTGGTCTTCTGTTCGGGGCGGCGCAGGGTCCGTTCGAACGGCCGGCCGAGGTCGATGGCACCGTCCTCGATGGCCACCGCGCCGATCGACAGCACCTGGTCGCGATTGAGATTCAGGCCGCTGGTCTCCAGGTCCAGCACCACCCAGCGCTGTTCGCGCAGGGAGCACACGCCCAGGGGAGCAGGGCCGGGCAGCGCGTCCAGGCGCCGCTGCAGCGCCGCATCGAGTTCGGGTGCTGTGGGGCGCAACCAGGCGAACAGGTTCACAACTGGTACCGCAGGGCCAGGCTGCTCTGCAGGCGCTGGGCCTGGCGCAGGGACTCGCGCAGGATGCGCCGATCCAGGTGGTTGAGGCTGTCGGGGTCGAGCCGGTTGGAGTAAGGCATGTTCTCGCGGCTCTGGCGCTGGTGCTGCTGCATGCGGGTCTGCTGGATGAAGTGGTAGGCCTCTTCATAGGCGGCGCCGTCGAGCGGGTCGATTACCCCCTTAGTAATCAGCTGACGCAGCCGTTCGAGGGTGTTGCAGGCCGTTATGCCATGGGCTAGGGCCAGCAGCCGAGCGCCATCGACGAACGGGGTCAGGCCTTGCACCTTGAGGTCGAGGGTGGCGGCCTTGTCGTCACCCTGGCGGGTCAGCACGAACTCGCGCAGGCGCCCGACCGGCGGACGCTGGCGCAGGGCGTTGTCGGCCAGCATGCGCTGGAAGATGCGGTTGTCCGCGACCTGCTCCAGCAGGCCCTGGCGCAGTTGCTCGCAGCCTTGCTCGTCGCCCCAGACCACGCGCAGGTCGAAATAGATGCTCGAGCGCAGCAGGTTCTCGGGGCTGGCTTCGCGTACGAAGCCGGCGAAGCGCCGCGCCCACTCGCCACGCGACAGGCACAGCTCGGGGTTGCCGGCCATCACGTTGCCCTTGCACAGGGTGAAGCCGCACTGGGCCAGGTTGTGGTTGATATGCTGGGCCAACGGCAGCAAGCGTGCGCGGATCGCCTCGGCTTCGGCGCCGTCACGGGCCTCGAAAAGAATGCCGTTGTCCTGGTCGGTGTGCAGGGTCTGCTCGCGGCGGCCCTCGCTGCCGAAGCACAACCAGCTGAACGGCACGCCGGGGTCGCCGCGCTCGGCGATGGCCAGTTCGATCATCCGGCATACAGTGTGGTCGTTGAGCAGGGTGATGATCTGGGTAATCTGCGTCGAGGACGCGCCGTGGGCGAGCATGCGTTCGACCAACTGGCCGATTTCGCCGCGCAGTGACACCAGGCTGTCCAGCCGCGGTGCATGGCGGATGGTGCGGGCCAGGTGTACCAGGTCGACGCGTTGCAGAGAGAACAGGTCGCGCTCGGAAATCACCCCGCACAGGCGCTGGTTGTCCACCAGGCAGACGTGGGCGATGTGGCGTTCGGTCATCGCCATGGCGGCGTCGAACGCACTGGCCTGTGGGCTCAGGTAGAACGGTTTGGCGGTCATGTAGCGCTCGATGGGCGCGGTCAGTTCGGCGCTGGCGTCGGCCACCACCTGGCGCAGGTCGCGCAGAGTGAAGATGCCGATGGGGTGGCGCTGCTCATCGATGATCACGATGCTGCCGACCTGTTGCTCGTGCATCAGGCGCACGGCTTCGCGCAGTGCCAGGTCTGGCGTGCACACCACCGGGTGGCGCAGCGCCAGTTCGCCCAGCGGTGTGTTAAGCGAGTACTGCGTGCCCAGGGTTTCCACGGCGCGCTGGCGCACTTGCTGGTTGACCTGGTCGAGCAGGCTGCTGACGCCGCGCAGGGCGAA
Organism: Pseudomonas sp. PONIH3; assembly: GCF_002934345.1. NCBI lineage: Bacteria > Pseudomonadati > Pseudomonadota > Gammaproteobacteria > Pseudomonadales > Pseudomonadaceae > Pseudomonas > Pseudomonas sp. PONIH3. Next base: position 3,283,455 of record NZ_CP026386.1, on the reverse strand, counting down.
GTCGCGGAACACCTCGGACATGGAAAACACACGAATGAACGCGGCCTTGTCCAGTTGCAGGCAGAAGGTGTCTTCGCCGGCCAGGTGCTCGGTGCGGGTGGCCCGCTCGCCGAGCAAAGCCGCCAGCGGGAAGCATTCACCGCTGGTGATCTCGAAGGTGGTCTCGGTGCCTGGCCTGGTGACATGGTGACGTTCGCCGACCACGCGCCCCTGCTTGACGATATAGAAGTGCTCGACCGGGCCCTCTGCCGGCGTGATGATGCTTTCGCCGCCCGCGTAGAAGCGCAGCTGGCACTGTTCCACCAGGTAGGCCAGGTGGCTGTGTTCCATCTGGTTGAACGGCGGGAAACGCTGCAGGAACTGCAGGGTGCCCTGGATGTTTTGCAGTACCGCTGTCCTGCCGGCCTGGGTATAGGCGTCCTTTTTGCTCATGAAGCTGACCGTATCGCTACGCCGAACTATATATATCTATCTATAGGGGTCGGCTTTGTTGTTCTCGGCCCCCATGGTCGGCTGGCCGTACTGTGGTGCCCATTGGACGTAAGTCTAGAGCGAGGCTGTCAAGGATCCGACGAAAGGCGAACCGGGCTATGTAAATTTCGCGGTCCTAAGCTGTGAACGAGATTTTTTTGACGAGATGGGCCATGGCCGAGCATGAAGACATACTGAGTGACGCCGAGCGCGAGGCACTGGCCGGGGTGAGTGCGCCTGTCGCGGCTCGTCCCGTGGTACTGGTGGTGGACGACAATCCGGTGAACAGCGAGGCGCTGAGCCTGTACCTGAAGAGCCGAGGCATCGCCTGCATGACGGCAGACGGTGTGCAGGAAGCGATGTTGAAGCTGCATTACGAACCACGGATCGCGCTGATGATCACCGACCTGCGCATGGAGCCGAAGGATGGCCTGGAGCTGATTCGCCAGGTTCGCGAGTCCGAGCGGGCGGCGCTGTCGATCATCGTGGTGTCGGGCGACACCGATGTGAAGGAGGCGGTGGACGTGATGCACCTGGGGGTGGTGGATTTTCTGCTCAAGCCGGTGGACCTGGGCAAGTTGCTGGAGCTGGTGCGCCGCGAACTGAGGATGGATCAGGGCTGAAAACGATCGCGGGGCAAGTCGCATCGATGCTCCGATGCGACTTGCCCCGCGATGTGTTACTGGCGGCTTACAGCCCGTTGCGCGCCTTGAACTCGCGACGACGACGGTGCAGGACCGGCTCGGTGTAGCCGTTCGGTTGCTTGGCACCCTCGATCACCAGCTCGATCGCCGCCTGGAACGCGATGTTGTCATCGAAGTTCGGCGCCATCGGGCGGTACAGGGCGTCACCGGCGTTCTGCTTGTCCACCACCGCGGCCATGCGCTTGAGGCTTTCCAGCACCTGCTCCTGGGTGACTACGCCATGGCGTAGCCAGTTGGCCAGCAGCTGGGCCGAAATCCGCAGGGTGGCACGGTCTTCCATCAGGCCGACATCGTTGATGTCCGGCACTTTCGAACAGCCCACGCCCTGGTCGATCCAGCGCACCACGTAGCCGAGGATGCCCTGGGCGTTGTTGTCCAGCTCGTTGCGGATCTCTTCGGCCGACCAGTTGGTGTTGGCCGCCAGCGGGATGGTGAGGATATCGTCGACCGAAGCTGGGGTGCGCGAAGCCAGCTCGCGCTGACGGGCCTGCACATCGACCTTGTGATAGTGCAGGGCGTGCAGGGTGGCGGCGGTCGGCGACGGTACCCAGGCGGTGTTGGCGCCGGCCAGCGGGTGGGCGATCTTCTGCTCGAGCATGGCGGCCATCAGGTCGGGCATGGCCCACATGCCCTTGCCGATCTGCGCGCGGCCCTGAAGTCCGGTGGCAAGGCCGACATCGACGTTGTTGTTTTCGTAGGCGCCGATCCACTTCTCGTTCTTCATGGCGCCCTTGCGCACCACGGCGCCGGCTTCCATGGAGGTGTGGATCTCGTCACCGGTGCGGTCGAGGAAGCCGGTGTTGATGAACACCACGCGCTCGGCCGCGGCCTTGATGCAGGCCTTGAGGTTGACCGTGGTACGGCGCTCCTCGTCCATGATGCCGACCTTGACGGTGTTGCGTTTCATCCCGAGCAGATCTTCGACGCGGCTGAAGATCTCGGCGGCGAACGCCACCTCTTCAGGGCCATGCATCTTCGGCTTGACGATGTAGACGCTGCCGGTTCGGGTGTTCTTGCGGCTAGTGTTGCCGTTGAGGTTGTGCAGGGCGATCAGGTTGGTGAACAGGCCGTCCTGGATGCCTTCGGGGATTTCGTTGCCCTGGGCGTCGAGGATCGCCGGGTTGGTCATCAGGTGCCCGACGTTGCGCACGAACAGCAGCGAGCGGCCGTGCAGGGTCACGCTGCCGCCATTGGGCGCGGCGTATTCGCGATCCGGGTTCATGGTGCGGGTGAAGGTCTTGCCGCCTTTGCTCACGCTTTCAGCCAGGTCGCCTTTCATCAGGCCCAGCCAGTTGCGGTAGACGATCACTTTGTCGTCGGCGTCGACGGCGGCGACCGAGTCTTCGCAGTCCATGATGGTGGTCAGTGCCGATTCCATCAGGATGTCTTTCAGTCCGGCGGCGTCGGTGCTGCCGACAGGGGTGCTGGCGTCGACCTGGATCTCGAAGTGCAGGCCGTTGTGCTTGAGCAGCACCGCGGTCGGCGCAGCGGCATCGCCGTGGAAACCGATCAGCTGGGCATCGTCACGCAGCCCGCTGTTGCTGCCGCCTTTGAGCGCGACTACCAGCTTGCCGCCTTCGATGCGGTAGGCGGTGGAGTCGACATGGGAGCCGGCGGCCAGTGGCGCGGCCTGGTCGAGGAAGGCGCGGCCGAAAGCGATCACCTTGTCGCCACGGACCTTGTTGTAGCCCTGGCCTTTTTCAGCGCCGCCTTCCTCGCTGATGGCATCGGTGCCGTACAGCGCATCATACAGCGAGCCCCAACGGGCGTTGGCGGCGTTCAGGGCGAAGCGGGCGTTCATCACCGGCACCACCAGCTGCGGGCCGGCCATGACCGCGATCTCTTCATCGACGTTCTGGGTGGTGGCCTGGAAGTCCTCGACGGCTGGCAGCAGGTAGCCGATTTCCTCGAGGAACGCCTTGTAGGCCACGGCGTCGTGGGCCTGGCCTTTGCGGGCCTGGTGCCAGGCGTCGATCCTGGCTTGCAGCTCGTCGCGCTTGGCGAGCAGGGCTTTGTTCTTCGGAGCGAGGTCTTTAATGATCTCTGCCGCCCCGGCCCAGAACGCATCGGCCTTGATGCCGGTTCCAGGGATCGCTTCGTCGTTGACGAAGTCGTACAGGGCCTTGGCGACCTGAAGGCCACCGACTTGAACGTATCCAGTCATTGCTTGCCTCACCTCTGCTCAGCTATTTCGCTTTCGCTCTTCTGTATTAAGCCTGTAGCGCTTCTCTAAACACGGCACCAGTGCATGCCCGCGTGATCCGGGGCGGCTGGGTGCGGCTCGCCAGACGGGCCGGCGGGCGGTTGGCGTATTTTCACAGGCGCCTTGGCAGACATCGAAACGACGTTTTTGTAGTCCGCGCCGATGCATACTACATGAAGCAGCAGGCAGGTAAACATCAGACTAAAAGCGTCGCTCTGCGACCGATTGGTCGCATGGGGTCACGCTGGGAGACGATATGTTCGCAAAAAACAGGTGGATTGTTCCAGATAAATCTTGAAACAGTACACGATTAGTTGCCTTGACTGTCCTGCGGCAGGTTGCCGCGCCTTGCCTATACTGATTTGATCCCCGTATCGCCCCCATCTGCGGCGGCGCTTGCAGAGCAATGAAGGAGTGGCCCCGTGGACCATCTTGTACTGACCGTGATTGCCCCTGACAAGGCCGGGCAGGTAGAACGTATCGCCCAGTGCATCGCCGATCACAACGGCAACTGGCTGGAAAGCCGCATGTCACGCATGGCCGGCCAGTTCGCCGGGATCTTGCGGGTGGCGGTACCGGCGGAGAACTACGCCGAACTGGTCGAGTCGTTGCAGAAACTGGGCGACCACGGCATTCGCGTGTTGATCGCCGAAAGCGGCATAGAACCGTCCTGCACCTGGAAACCGATCGCGATGGAGCTGGTGGGCAACGACAGGCCCGGCATCGTTCGCGACATTACCCGCTTGCTGGCAGAGCTTGGGGTGAACGTGGAGCGTCTTAGCACCGAGGTGCGCCCGGCGCCGATGAGCAGCGAGCCGTTGTTCCAGGCCGATGCGCTGCTGGCGCTGCCGTTGACCCTGTCGCTGGATGATTTGCAGGCAAGGTTGGAGAGCCTGGCGGATGATCTGATGGTGGAGTTGAAGTTACGGTCGGAGGATTGATAGCCATAGCGGGCAATCGCGGGGCAAGACGGCTCCCACGGTTATCCCGATTTAACGGGGACGCCCCTGTGGATAACCTGGGGGCGTACCGCTACAGCCCAATAACCACGCTGGTTAGCCAGCATTGAGCAAAAAACACTCAGTAATCAGTCGCTTGTGCACAAACCACGGGGACGAGGGTGTGGATAACCTCTGGAGACCTCGCTACAGGCCACGAATTTCGTGGCGTGTAGCTGTTTGATTATTAATTGATCAGGCGCGCTTGCGCAAACTCAGCCAGGCATCGACGCTGTACACCGCCAGCCCCGCCCAGATGCACGCGAACGCCAGCAGGTTGCTGGAGGTCAGGTGCTCATCGAACAGCCACACCGCTTGCAGCAGCACCAAGGTCGGCGCCAGGTACTGCAGGAAGCCCAGGGTGGTGTAGGGCAGGTGGCGCGCGGCGGCGTTGAAGCACACCAGGGGTATCAGGGTGACCGGGCCGGCGGCGATCAGCCACAGGGCCTCGCTTCTATTCAAAAACGCCAGGCTGGCGCTGTTGGCCGTCGGGTGCAGCAGCAGCCAGCCGATCGCCAGGGGTACCAGCATCCAGGTCTCGACCACCAGACCGGGCAGCGCCGCTACCGGCGCCTGCTTGCGGATGAGGCCGTAGAAGCCGAACGACAGGGCCAGCGCCAACGATACCCAGGGCAGGCTGCCGACCTGCCAGACCTGTTGCGCCACGCCCAGGGCCGCCAGGCCCACTGCCAGCCATTGCAGGCGGCGCAGGCGCTCACCGAGCAGCAACATGCCCAGTAGTACGTTGATCAGCGGGTTGATGTAGTAGCCCAGGCTTGCTTCGAGCATGCGCCCGTTGTTCACCGCCCATACATAGGTCAGCCAGTTGCCTGCGATCAGCGTGCCGCTCAGGGCCAGAATGGCCAGGCGCCTGGGGTTGTCGCGCAGTTCGCGCCACCAGCCGGGGTGTTTCCATACCAGCAGCAGGAGCGAGCCGAACAGCGCCGACCAAAGCACCCGATGGACGATGATCTCCACCGCCGGGACGCTCTGGATCGCTTTGAAGTACAGGGGGAACAGGCCCCAGATGATGTAGGCGCCAAGGCCCAGAATATACCCGCGACGCGGGTTTGCGGCGTGCATGCAGAATCCTTGCTTAGGTAGCTAAATAAAGCGACGCCTATTGTAGACAGAGCGCGGCGCGCTTCTAGAACAATTTCAACGGTTGTTCATCCAGCGCGGCCATCTGTTCGCGCAGGGCAAGGATCTGGTCGCCCCAGTAACGCGGCTGGCCGAACCACGGGAAGCTCGGCGGGAACGCCGGGTCATCCCAGCGCCGTGCCAGCCAGGCGCTGTAGTGCAGCTGGCGCAGGGCGCGCAGTGGCTCGATCAGGGCAAGCTCGCGCGGGTCGAAATCGTGGAACTCGTTGTAACCGTCGATCAGCTCGGCCAGTTGGCCGAGGCGCTCCTCGCGGCTGCCGGCAAGCATCATCCACAGGTCCTGCACCGCCGGGCCCATGCGGCAGTCGTCGAGGTCGACCACATGGTAGACGTCGTCGCGGTGCATCAGGTTGCCGGGGTGCAGGTCGCCGTGCAGGCGGATCCGCTGGTGCGGGGTGCGGGCGTAGATATCCTCGACCCGCTTGAGCAGGTCGCGGGCCACGGATTCGAAGGCCTGCAGCAGCTCGCGAGGAACGAAGCCCCCGTCCAGCAGGGTGTTGAGCGAAGCATGGCCAAAGTTGTCCACAGTCAGCTGTTCACGGTGTTCGAATGGCCGGATGGCCGCCACGGCATGCAAACGCCCGAGTAACTGACCCAGGCGATACAGCTGGTCGAGGTTGCCCGGCTCCGGAGCATGGCCGCCACGGCGCGGGAACAGGGCAAAGCGAAACCCCTGGTGCTCGAACAGGGAGCGACCCTCGTGCAGCAGCGGAGCCACCACGGGCACTTCGCACTCCGCCAGCTCGGCGGTGAAGGCGTGTTCTTCGAGGATTGCCGCATCGCTCCAGCGCCCAGGGCGGTAGAACTTGGCGATTAGCGGTTGTTCCCCCTCGATGCCCACCTGATAGACACGGTTTTCGTAGCTGTTGAGCGCCAGCACCCGCGCATCGCTGAGAAAGCCCAGGCTTTCCACGGCGTCCAGCACGAGGTCGGGGGTGAGGGTGTCGAAGGGGTGGGACATGAAAGGCTCCAGGCGCGGGAACGGCGTGGCTGCATGTTACCCCAATCACGTGGCAGGCCCCGCCCTTGTCGTATACGGTTAGACTGGCACCCCCAGCAACACGAACGACGGATGGAACTGCACCCGCATCATGCTCTGCGGCACGACTTGATACTGCGCCAGCCAGTCAGCCTCGGCGAAAGCGCACAAAGTCTGTCCGTTACCCAGCGCCAGGCGCACCTCGACGGGACCGTCCTGCTCACCGACAAGCTCCTCGACCTTGGCCTGCAGGCAATTGCTGCCTTGCGCCGCCAGTTCGTCCGGCCCCAGCAACTGTACCCACCCCGCCTTCAGCAATGCCACGACGGTGCCGCCCAGCGCCAGTTCCAGGCGCTCGGTACTGCCCCGGGTGATCAAGGCCTCGATCTCCAGACCGCCGCCCAAGTCCAGGCTGATGCGGTCATGCCGGCCTTCGCGGCGCAGCCCGCTGATCCGCCCTTGCAACTGGTTGCGCGCACTGGTGCGCAGCATCAGCCGGCCGAGCAACGCGAGGTCGTTGCTGTCCTCGGCGGATTCCAGGATCTCTGCCTGCAACGCCTGCAGCCGCTGGTACAGGCGCAGGATGCGTTCGCCTTCGGCGGACAGCCGGGCACCACCGCCCCCCCGACCCCCAGTGCTGCGCTCCACCAGCGGCTGCGCCGCCAGGTTATTGAGTTCGTCGATGGCATCCCAGGCGGCCTTGTAGCTGATACCGGCAGCCTTGGCGGCGCGGGTGATGGACCCTTGCTCGGCGACATGTTGCAGCAGGGCGATGCGCTGTGGGCGGCGGGTGATGTGCTGGGCGAGCAAGGCGGGTAGGGACATGGGCGGACATCAGGCGTGGTGTAGGTCCTGCGACGTTGCCGCCGCCACAGGGGCAAGTCAAGCCTGCCCCGGGCGCGGTGTGCGTGCCAGGCAGTAGATGTCCACCCGCCGGGCACCGGCTTTGCGCAGCAACCGGGCGATGGTCTGCGCGGTCGCCCCGGTGGTCAGCACGTCGTCGACCAGCGCCAGGTGCAGGCCTTGCAGTTCCCTGCCGGGGATGAGGGCGAAAGCCTGCCGCAGGTTGCGTTGCCGGGCCTTGGCGCCGAGCGCCTGTTGCGCCGTTGTATCACGCACCCGCTGCAGCAGGTGCTCGTCGCAGGGCAGGCGCAATTGTCTGCCCAGCCAGCGGGCGAGCATCGCTGCCTGGTTGAAGCCGCGCTGGCGCAGTCGTCGTCCGGCCAGGGGAACGGGCAACAAGCAGTCAGGCCGTGGCAAGCCTTCGTAATAGTGCTGGTTCAGGCTCTGGCCGAGCAATTGGGCCAGTAACCGCCCCAAGGGCCACTGGCTGTTGTGCTTGAAGCGGCTTATCAGGGTGTCGACGGGAAAGCCGTAATGCCAGGGCGCGATTACCCGTTTGAATGCCGGTGGGTGGCGGCTGCAGCTGCCACAGAGAAGGTCGTCCAAGGCCAGTGGCAGCGCGCATCGGCGGCATTGCTCTTGCAGCCAGGGCAGCGCCTGTTCGCAGGCGAGGCACAGGGAATAGGGCTGCCCTGCGGGCTCGTCGCAGAGCAAACAGGGTTGATCGATATTTGTACAGATGTAAACCAGTATGTTCTTGATTGGTTGACAGTTCATGGGCCTTCCGTGACTATGCGAGCTATCCGTGATGCGCTGGAAGGTTTTCCTGTCCCGGCGTCAGTCAGACCATAGATAAGGAAACGCCGATGAGCGCTAGCGCAATTGCAACAACCCGTCACGACTGGTCCCTGGCCGAGGTCAAGGCACTGTTCCAGCAGCCGTTCAATGACCTGCTGTTCCAGGCCCAGACCATGCACCGCGCGCATTTCGACCCCAACCGTGTGCAGGTCTCCACGCTGCTGTCGATCAAGACCGGCGCCTGCCCGGAAGATTGCAAATATTGTCCGCAGTCCGGCCACTACAACACCGGGCTGGAAAAACAGAAGCTGATGGAAGTGCAGAAGGTGCTGGAGGAGGCCGCCCGGGCCAAGGCCATCGGTTCGACCCGCTTCTGCATGGGCGCGGCGTGGAAGCATCCTTCGGCCAAGGACATGCCTTACGTGCTGGAGATGGTCAAAGGGGTCAAGGCCATGGGCCTGGAAACCTGCATGACCCTCGGCAAGCTCGACCAGGAGCAGACCCAGGCCCTGGCCCAGGCCGGCCTGGACTACTACAACCACAACCTCGACACCTCGCCGGAGTTCTACGGCAGCATCATCACCACCCGTACCTACAGCGACCGCCTGCAGACCCTGGCCTACGTGCGTGACGCCGGCATGAAGATCTGCTCCGGCGGCATCCTTGGCATGGGCGAGTCGCTGGACGACCGCGCAGGCCTGTTGATCCAGCTGGCCAATCTGCCCGAGCACCCGGAGTCGGTGCCGATCAACATGCTGGTCAAGGTTGCCGGCACGCCGCTGGCCGACGAGGAAGACGTCGATCCGTTCGACTTCATCCGCATGCTTGCCGTGGCCCGGATCCTCATGCCCAAGTCCCACGTGCGCCTGTCGGCAGGCCGTGAGCAGATGAACGAGCAGATGCAGGCCCTGGCATTCATGGCCGGAGCCAACTCGATCTTCTACGGCGAGAAGCTGCTGACCACGGCCAACCCGCAGGCTGACAAGGACATGCAGCTGTTCGCCCGCCTGGGTATCCAGCCGGAAGCTCGCGAAGAGCACGCCGACGAAGTGCACCAGGCCGCTATCGAGCAGGCGCTGGTCGAGCAGCGCAGCAGCGAGCTGTTCTACGACGCAGCCTCGGCCTGAGCATGGCCTTCGATCTCGCCGCGCGGCTGGCCGAACGGCGTGCCGCGGACCTCTATCGTCAACGGCCGCTGCTGGAAAGCCCGCAAGGGCCGCAGGTGGTGGTCGATGGCCAGCCGCTGCTGGCCTTCTGCAGCAATGACTACCTGGGCCTGGCCAATCACCCCGAGGTGATCAAGGCCTGGCGCGATGGCGCCGAGCGCTGGGGTGTCGGCGGTGGTGCCTCGCATCTGGTGATCGGCCACAGCACGCCGCACCATGCCGTTGAAGAAGCGCTGGCCGAGTTGACCGGGCGGCCCCGGGCATTGCTGTTCTCCACCGGCTACATGGCCAACCTGGGGGCTATCACCGCGCTTGTGGGGCAGGGCGACACAGTCTTGCAGGACCGCCTCAATCACGCTTCCCTGCTCGACGGCGGGCTGCTCAGTGGCGCCCGTTTCAGCCGCTACCTGCACAACGACCCGGCCAGCTTGGCCAGTCGTCTAGAGAAAGCTACCGGCAATACCCTGGTGGTTACCGACGGCGTGTTCAGTATGGATGGCGATTGCGCCGACCTTCCGGCCCTGGCCAATGCCGCCTGCAGCCGCGACGCTTGGCTGATGGTCGACGATGCCCATGGCTTTGGTACCTTGGGCGTCAACGGCGGCGGCCTGGTCGAGCATTTCGGTCTGGGTGTCGATGATGTGCCGGTGCTGATCGGCACGCTGGGCAAGGCCTGTGGTACCGCCGGCGCCTTCGTTGCCGGCAGCGAGGACCTGATCGAGGCGCTGGTGCAGTTCGCCCGGCCGTACATCTACACCACCAGCCAGCCGCCGGCATTGGCGTGCGCCACGCTCAAGGCGCTGGAGCTGCTGCGCCGGGAGCGCTGGCGGCGTGAGCACCTGGCCGCGCTGGTCCGGCAGTTCCGTGCCGGGGCCGAGGCGATCGGCCTGACCCTGATGGATAGCCACACTGCAATCCAGCCGATCCTTATCGGCGATGCGGGGCGGGCGCTGGCATTGTCCCGCTTGCTGCGCGAACGCGGCCTGCTGGTCACAGCGATTCGCCCGCCCACCGTACCCGCCGGCAGTGCCCGTCTGCGGGTGACCCTGAGCGCTGCCCACAGTGAGGCGCAGGTGCAGCTATTGTTGAATGCATTGGCCGAGTGTTATCCACAGCTGGAGTCCGCCGATGCGTAACCGAATGATCCTTCTGCCCGGCTGGGGGCTGGGCACCGCCTCACTGGAGCCGCTGGCCGCCAGCCTGCGTGCCCAGGACCCGCGCCTGCAGGTCGAACTGATGCCGTTGCCGGATCTGCCTGACAACGACCCGCTGGCCTGGGTCGACTACCTCGACCGCAAGCTGCCCAACGACGTGTGGCTGGGCGGCTGGTCGCTGGGTGGCATGCTTGCCAGCGCCCTGGCGCACAAGCGCGGCGATCATTGCTGCGGCTTGCTCACCCTGGCCAGCAACCCCAGTTTCGTCGTTCGGCCGGACTGGCCGCACGGAATGGCGCCGGATACCTTCGGCACCTTCCTTGATGGCTGCCGCAGCCATACCCAGGTGACACTCAAGCGCTTTCGTACCTTGTGCAGCGACGGCGCGCTGCAACCGCGCACCTTGCTGCGCCAGCTGGGCGTCGGCGTGCCCGACACCGATCCGCTGTACCTGGCCACTGGGCTGGAGGTGCTGGCCAGCCTTGATACACGCGCTGCCCTGGAGCAATACGGCGGCCCGCAGTTGCACCTGTTCGCCGGTAGTGACGCGCTGGTACCGGTGGAGGCTGCCAAGGCCCTGAGCGACCTGTTGCCTGACGTGGAAGTCGGCCTGGTCGAAGACAGTTCCCACGCCTTCCTGCTGGAGTACCCGCAGGAGCTGGCGGCGGGCATCAAGAGTTTCCTGCATGAGAGTGGTGATGACTGATCTTTCCCAGCCCACCTTGCCCGGTGCCCTGCCGGACAAGCGCCAGGTGGCGGCTTCGTTTTCCCGCGCCGCGGCCAGCTACGACAGTGTCGCGGCCCTGCAGCGCGCCGTAGGCATGGCGCTGCTGGATAAACTGCCCGCAGGGCTCGCCCCAGCGCGCTGGCTGGACATGGGCAGTGGCACCGGCCATTTCAGCCGGGTCCTGGCCGAGTGCTTCAACGATGCCGATGGTGTGGCGGTGGACATCGCCGAGGGCATGTTGCGCCATGCCCGTGAGCACGGCGGCGCCCGGCACCATGTGGCAGGTGACGCCGAGCGTCTGCCGTTGCTCGATGGCAGTGTAGATCTGCTGTTCAGCAGCCTGGCGGTGCAGTGGTGCGGCCAGTTCGCCAGCGTGCTGGGTGAGGCACGACGGGTGCTGCGCCCAGGCGGGGTGTTGGCATTCAGCAGCTTGTGCGTGGGCACCCTCGATGAGTTGCGTGCCAGCTGGCAAGCCGTCGATGGCATGGTGCATGTCAATCGCTTCCGGCGTTTCGAGGATTACCAGCGTCTATGCGGGGACAGCGGCCTGGAGCTGATCGACCTGGAGCGACGTCCCCATGTACTGCATTACCTCGACGTGCGCAGCCTGACCCACGAGCTCAAGGCACTGGGTGCGCACAACCTCAATCCAGGGCGCCCATCGGGGTTGACCGGACGCGCGCGGATGCAGGGCCTGTTGCAGGCCTATGAACAGTTCCGCCAGCCTCAGGGGCTGCCTGCCACCTATCAGGTGGTGTATGGCGTCTTGCGCAAACCGCTGGCCGGGGAGCAGTGACATGAGCCAGGCCTATTTTGTTGCCGGCACCGACACCGATGTCGGCAAGACCACCATCGCCGCGGGTCTGCTGCATGCGGCGATGCAGTCGGGGCTGAGCACGCTGGCGGCCAAGCCGGTGGCATCCGGGTGCATGGTGACGCCCAGAGGGTTGCGCAACAGCGATGCCTTGGCGTTGATCGATGAAAGCTCGGTCAAAATGCCGTATGAAGCGGTCAATCCTTTCGCTTTTGAGCCGGCCATCGCTCCACACGTGGCGGCGCACGAGGCGGGGGTGGTGTTGAGCGTACCGGTGCTGCGTGATGCGATGCAGCAGGTGCTGGCGCAGCACGCCGACTTCACCTTGATCGAAGGGGCCGGCGGCTGGCGGGTGCCGTTGTCCGACCATGCCAACCTGTCAGACCTGGCCATTGCCCTGAAACTGCCGGTAATCCTGGTGGTAGGGGTGCGGTTGGGATGTATCAACCACGCCTTGCTCAGCGCCGAAGCCATCGCCCGCGACGGCCTGCAACTGGCCGGTTGGGTGGCGAACATCGTCGATCCGCGGACATCGCGCCTGGAGGAGAACCTGTCGAGCCTAGCTGAGCGGCTGCCCGCGCCATGCCTGGGGCGCATACCCTGGTTGAAACAAGCGAGCGCCGCTGCGGTGGCGGAGCATTTGCACCTGGACCTGCTGGATTAGGCCTTTGCCTATCAGCTGGCACTAGGCTATTAGGGATTTAAACGGGCCTTTTTCCCGGTCTGCTGCTTTAATAAGGTCTGTTCATCATCCAGCGTCATGGAGTCCTGACATGGAAATCAATGCGAGTTCCGCCTTCTACGCGGGCCTGGGTGCCATCCAGAACGGGCAGAACCGGGTCGATCAGGCCGCCCAGCAGATCGCCAGCGGCGCCGTCGAGCGTGGCACCAGCGGGCAGTCCAGCGACTACCAGGCAGAGCGTCTGCGCAGCGTTGACCGCAGCCAACAGATGGATCTGGCCACCAGCACCGTGCAACTGGCCCTGGGCAAGCACGAAGTCGAACTGGGTGCCAAAGTCGCCAAGGCTTCCGATGAAATGCTCGGCCGATTCATCGACACCTACGCCTGACTCGCTGAACCACATTCGCTTACTTCGCGGGGCAAGCCCGCTTCCATTCGTGGGAGCGGGCTTGCCCCGCGATACGTTTGAGGGTGTTTGGCCGAATTGTCATATTAGGCGGCATAAATGCCATTGTTAGCCCACCTTGACAGCGAGGCGTCCTAAACGTAAGTTTCAAACAACTGTTTGACCGAAAGCCGCCAAGAGCTGGTCGGTACCCGCGGTCTCCCTACCGAACTCATCACAGAGGTTCATCGCAATGCCTGATTACAAAGCCCCCTTGCGTGATATCCGCTTCGTCCGCGACGAACTGCTCGGCTATGAGGCGCATTATCAGAGCCTGCCGGGCTGCCAGGACGCCACGCCCGACATGGTCGACGCGATCCTGCAGGAAGGCGCGAAGTTCTGTGAAGAGGTACTGGCCCCGCTGAACCGCGTCGGCGACCTGGAAGGCTGCACCTGGAGCGAGGCGGGCGTGAAGACCCCGACCGGCTTCAAGGAAGCCTACCAACAGTTCGTCGAAGGCGGCTGGCCGAGCCTGGCCCATGACGTCGAGCACGGCGGTCAGGGCCTGCCAGAATCGTTGGGCTTGGCCCTGAGCGAAATGGTCGGTGAAGCGAACTGGTCGTGGGGCATGTATCCAGGCCTCTCCCACGGTGCAATGAACACCATCTCCGAGCACGGAACCCCAGAGCAGCAGGAAACCTATCTGACCAAGCTGGTGTCCGGCGAATGGACCGGCACCATGTGCCTGACCGAACCGCACTGCGGCACCGACTTGGGCATGCTGCGCACCAAGGCCGAACCTCAGGCCGACGGTAGCTACAAAGTGTCCGGCACCAAGATCTTCATCTCGGCCGGTGAACACGACATGGCCGACAACATCGTGCACATCGTCCTGGCCCGCCTGCCCGATGCGCCGGCCGGCACCAAGGGTATCTCGCTGTTCATCGTGCCGAAGTTCCTGCCCAACGCCGAAGGAGGCGCGGGCGAGCGCAACGGCGTGAGCTGCGGCTCGCTTGAGCACAAGATGGGCATCCACGGCAACGCCACCTGCGTGATGAACTTCGACAGCGCCACCGGCTATCTGATCGGCCCCGCCAACAAGGGCCTGAACTGCATGTTCACTTTCATGAACACCGCTCGCCTGGGCACCGCGCTGCAAGGCCTGGCCCACGCCGAGGTGGCGTTCCAGGGTGGTCTGAAATATGCCCGTGACCGCCTGCAGATGCGCTCGCTGACCGGCCCTAAAGCCCCGGATAAAGCCGCTGACCCGATCATTGTCCACCCGGACGTGCGCCGCATGTTGCTGACCATGAAGGCGTTCGCCGAAGGCAACCGCGCCATGGTCTACTTCACCGCCAAGCAGGTGGACATCGTCAAGTACAGCCAGGATGAGGAAGAGCGCAAGAAGGCCGACGCGCTGTTGGCTTTCCTGACCCCGATCGCCAAGGCGTTCATGACCGAAGTTGGTTTCGAGTCGGCCAACCACGGTGTGCAGATCTACGGCGGTCATGGCTTCATCGCCGAATGGGGCATGGAGCAAAACGTACGCGACAGCCGCATTTCCATGCTGTACGAAGGCACCACAGGCATCCAGGCGCTTGACCTGCTCGGCCGCAAGGTGCTGATGACCCAGGGCGAGGCGCTCAAAGGCTTCACCAAGATCGTTCACAAGTTCTGCCAATCCCAGGAAGGCAACGCCGCCACCAAGGAGTTCGTCGAGCCGCTGGCCGCGATCAACAAGGAATGGGGCGAGCTGACCATGAAGATCGGCATGGCCGCGATGAAGGACCGCGAGGAAGTGGGTGCCGCTTCGGTGGACTACCTGATGTACTCCGGCTATGCGTGCCTGGCCTACTTCTGGGCCGACATCGCCCGCTTGGCAGCCGAGAAACTGGCAGCCGGCACCAGCGAAGAGGCGTTCTACACCGCCAAACTGCAGACTGCGCGCTTCTACTTCCAGCGCATCCTGCCGCGTACCCGCACCCACGTGGCGGCCATTCTGTCCGGCGCCGACAACCTGATGGCGATGAAGGAAGAAGACTTCGGTCTGTCCATCTAAGCCCAGACGGTTGCACGAAACCGCCTGCCGTTACCGGCAGGCGGTTTTTTTTGCCTGTGATTTTGGCTCCAGGAGCCTGTCGCGGGGCAAGCCTACAAGTTAGGCAGAGGCCCGCGATGGGCCTTGCCAACAGGCCAATGTCGCATCCAGTTACGAGAAAGTCTCAAGCTGGCCGCCATCCTTGCCGTTAAAGCGTCCGTAAATTCATCTATTCATGTGCGCTGCCGATGAAGTAGGGGCACAATGCCATTATTGATCTGCCGGGTCGGAGATTACCCTTGTTTCGTCTATCCGCTGTACGTGCGAGCCACTTTCTGCCATCGCTGATCCTTCTGCTGGCGGGGCTCGCTGCAGCCTATGTGAGGGACCTCAGTGTCTTTTTCACATCGCTGTTCAATGTTTTGCCCACCTTGGTTCTGTTACTGGGCGGCGCCTACTGCGCGGTGTATCGCCGCCAGCGTGAGCTGTTCCTGATGGTCACGGTGTACATCGCCTATTTCCTGCTCGACACCCAGACCGACTTCTACCGCGACAACGGCCGGGTCCGTGACGATGCCGCGGTGATCTTCCACTTGGTTTGCCTGTTGTTGCCGGCGCTGTTTGGCCTGTATGGCGCCTGGCAGGAACGTACGCACCTGGCCCAGGACCTTCTGGCCCGTTTCGCCGTGCTGTTCGCGGTTAGCAGCGTGGCCGTGGCGCTGGAGCAAAGTTTCCCCGAGGCGCTACTTGGCTGGCTGGCCGAGATCCGCTGGCCCTCGTTGCATGGCCAGTGGATGAGCCTAATCCAGTTGGCCTATCCGCTGTTCCTGGCGGTGTTCATCCTGTTGGTGGCGCAGTACCTGCGTGAGCCCAGGCCGTTGCATGCCGCACAGATCATCGGCCTGGTGGGTATCTTCTGGATGCTGCCCAAGACTTTCATCCTCCCCTTCACCCTGAACATCATGTGCAGCCAGGTGATGCTGATGATTGCCGCGGCGGTGTCCCACGAGGCCTACCAGATGGCCTTCCGCGATGAGTTGACCGGCCTGCCGGGACGACGGGCCTTGAACGAGCGTATGCAACGCCTGGGGCGCAACTATGTAATCGCCATGACCGACGTTGACCACTTCAAGAAATTCAACGATACCCATGGTCATGATGTCGGCGACCAGGTATTGCGCCTGGTTGCAAGCCGCTTGTCCAAGGTGACCGGCGGCGGTCGCGCCTACCGTTATGGTGGCGAAGAGTTCGCCTTGGTGTTTGCCGGCAAGACTGCCGAAGAATGCTTGCCCCACCTGGAGGCGGTACGCGAGATGATCGCCAACTATGCGATCCAACTGCGTGACCAGAACAGCCGGCCGCAGGATGACTCAACCGGTCGCCAGCGTCGCGGGGGCGGCGCAAACACCACGGTGTCGGTGACTATCAGCATCGGCGTGGCCGAGCGCCAGGCCGAGCACCGCAACCCCGATGAAGTGCTCAAGTCGGCCGACCAGGCGCTGTATAGCGCCAAAGGCGCGGGACGTAACTGCGTCATGACCTTCGGCCAGCAGTCGCGTCGTGGTGCTGTGCGCATGGCAGGTTAGTGAGTGACTATGGTAGACCATTCGGTCGCATGATGACCCTATGTCTCGTAAAAGTTGTTCGGTTACACTGCGGTCATCCCAGTGCTGCGGCCCTCATCGGCCGCCCCGACCCCGATAGCGAGAGGTTGTCATGGCTGAATATAAAGCGCCCCTGCGCGATATGCGCTTCGTCCTCAATGAAGTCTTCGACGTGGCCACGCTCTGGTCGCAACTGCCCGGCCTTGCCGAGGCAGTCGATGCCGATACGGCCATGGCGGTGCTGGAGGAGGCCGGCAAGGTCACCGGCAAGACCATCGCGCCGCTGAGCCGTGCCGCCGACGAAGAGGGTTGCCATTGGGACAACGGCTCGGTGCGCACCCCGGCGGGCTTCATCGAGGCATACAACACTTATGCCGAAGGTGGCTGGGTCGGCGTTGGCGGCGATCCGCTCTTCGGTGGCATGGGCATGCCCAAGGTCGTTTCGGCCCAGGTCGAGGAAATGGTCAATGCCTCGAGCCTGGCCTTCGGCCTGTACCCGATGCTGACCGCCGGCGCCTGCCTGTCGATCAACGCCCACGCCAGTGAACCGCTCAAGGAAAAGTACCTGCCGAACATGTACTCGGGTGTCTGGGCCGGCTCCATGTGCCTCACCGAGCCCCACGCCGGTACCGACCTGGGCATCATCCGCACCAAGGCCGAGCCCCAGGCTGATGGCAGCTACAAGGTCAGCGGCACCAAGATCTTCATCACCGGTGGCGAGCACGATCTCACCGAGAACATCATCCATCTGGTACTGGCCAAGCTGCCGGATGCACCGGCAGGCCCGAAAGGCATCTCGCTGTTCCTGGTGCCCAAGTTCCTGGTCAACGAAGATGGCAGTCTCGGCGCGCGCAACCCGGCCACTTGCGGCTCGATCGAGCACAAGATGGGCATCCAGGGCTCGGCCACCTGCGTGATGAACTTCGACGAAGCGGTCGGCTATATCGTCGGCGAGCCGAACAAAGGCCTGGCAGCCATGTTCACCATGATGAACTACGAGCGCCTGGGGGTTGGCATCCAGGGCCTGGCCTCGGCCGAGCGCTCCTACCAGAACGCCGTGGAGTATGCCCGCGACCGTCTGCAGAGCCGCGCCCCGACCGGCCCGCAGGCCAAGGACAAGGTGGCCGACCCGATCATCGTCCACCCGGACGTGCGCCGCATGCTGCTGACCATGAAGGCGCTGACCGAAGGCGGCCGGGCGTTCTCCACCTATGTGGCGATGCAGCTCGACAGCGCCAAGTACAGCGAAGACGCCGCGACCCGCAAGCGCAGTGAGGAACTGGTGGCGCTGCTTACCCCGGTGGCCAAGGCCTTCCTCACTGACCTGGGTCTGGAGTGCACGGTGCATGGCCAGCAGGTCTTCGGCGGCCATGGCTACATCCGTGAGTGGGGCCAGGAGCAGCTGGTGCGCGATGTGCGCATCACCCAGATCTACGAAGGCACCAATGGTATCCAGGCACTGGACCTGGTCGGTCGCAAGGTGGTGGCCAGTGGTGGCGCTTACTACAAGCTGTTCGCCGACGAGATTCGCGAGTTCATCGCCGTCAGCGCTGCTGACCTTGGCGAGTTCACCAAGCCCCTGGCAGCCTCCCTCGACCAGCTCGACGAGCTGACCAACTGGGTGCTGGATCAGGCCAAGGGCAACCCCAACGAGATCGGCGCGGCTTCGGTCGAATACCTGCACGCATTCGGTTATGTCGCCTACGCCTACATGTGGGCACTGATGGCGCGGGCTGCCAAGGCCGGCGAAGGCGATGCGGACTTCTATGGCGCCAAGTTGGGCACGGCACGTTTCTACTTTGCACGCCTGTTGCCGCGAGTCCATTCGCTGGCGGCGTCGGTGAAAGCTGGTAGCGAATCGCTGTACCTGCTGGACGCTGCGCAGTTCTGACCCCGAGCGGACTGCTTGATAACCTGATTGCGGCATGAGGCCGCCCCGCACCGGATACATCCGGTGCCGGGCGGCTTTTTGTTTTGCCGGCGGCACATGTTTGTGAACAAACCTCTTTTGTAAGCTTTGGCTTACACGACGTGGTGACGTTTCGCCTCTTTCCTGAGATTGGATCCACGGTTACTCTTTCTTACATGGACGTAGCGCAGGACGCGCAATGGACAGAGCAGGACGCCTTACAAGGAAGTTGCGCAGGAAGCGCGAAAAGATAGAACAGGGACAAGAAGGATTTCCTGCCAGGATGGCGGGGTGATAGGGATGTCGAAGGGAAACAGTCTGGAAAACCCCGCTTAGGCGGGGTTTTCTTTATGGGCGCGTTTCAGCCAAGCACGTCCAACGGTGAAATCCCCAGCTGGCGTGGGTCGGCTTCTTCCTCCAACAAGCTGCGCAGCAGCTCGACCGAGGCCTGTTGACGTTGTGCGTCACGAAACACCAGGCCTACCTTCAACGGAATACGTGGCTCGCTGAGAGGTTTCCACAGCAGCTCCTGGTCGTCCTGGGTGGCTTCCTTGGCCCGACCCGGCAGGATGGTCGCCAGCGCAGTGTGCGCCAGGCTGTCGAGGATACCCGCCATGTTGTTCATCTCGGCCTGCACCTGCGGCCTGCGCCCTTGGCTGGCCAGCTGCGCCTTCCAGATCTGGCGGATCTGGAATTCTTCGCCAAGCATCAGCATCGGTAACTCGGCAGCCTGACGCATCGAGACTTTCTTGAAGTCCTTCAACGGGTGGGCACGGGGAATGACCAATTGCAGTTCATCTTCGTACAGCAGCAAGCCATGCAGGCCAGGCTGGCGTGGCGGCAGGTAGCTGATGCCGATGTCCAGGCTGCCGTTGAGCAGGCGCCGCTCGATCTCTGACCCCGACAGTTCATAGATCTGTACCACCAGGTGCGGCTGGGCTTTGCGCACCCGCTCCAGAAGTTGCGGCACCAGGCTTGGCCGCACGGTCTGCAGTACCCCGATAGCCAGGGTGCGCAGTGATTGGCCCTTGAAGTTGCCCATGGCCTCGTGGGCCCGTTGAAGGCCTTCGAGCAAGGGCACGGCGTGGTTGTACAGGGTATGCGCGGCGAGCGTGGGCAGCAGGCGTTTGTTGCTGCGTTCAAACAGGCTCAGGTCGAGGCTGTGCTCCAGCTGGCGAATCTGTTGGGACAGCGCTGGCTGGGACAGCGAAAGGCGTTCGGCGGCGCGGCCCACATGGCCTTCTTCATAGACCGCGACGAAGTAACGCAGTTGGCGAAAATCCATAAGTGATACTTATCGAAAAAGCTGAGAAATCGAAATGGCCGGGAAACGACTAGAGCCCTAGTCTATCGCCGTATTCCAACGGGTTACAGCGCTCAACCCGGCGATTGTTACCGCAGCTGAGAAACACTTTTGATAGGCAAGGCAGAATATTCAATTCCGGCGTCAGACCGGAGCCTTGACCGCCCACCACCGTGATTGGCCGGAGTCCCGATGAACCTGTTCAACCTGCGCCGTTCGGCACCCGCCGTCGCCGAGCCCAAGGGTGCCTCGGTGAGCGTGCCGGCCGCCGCGCAGTGCTCCCGCGAGCGGCTGATGCCCAGCATCGAACGTGCGCCGCACGTGTTCGTGCGAGGCCAGGGATCGTGGTTGTGGGACGACGAGGGTCACGCCTACCTGGACTTCACCCAGGGTTGCGCGGTGAACAGTCTGGGCCACAGCCCGAGCGTGCTGGTCAAGGCCCTGGGCGACCAGGCCCAGGCCTTGATCAATCCAGGCGCGGGCTACCACAGCCGCGGCCTGCTGAACCTGGCCGAGTTGCTGTGCCAGCGCACCGACAGTGATCAGGCCTACCTGCTCAACAGTGGCGCCGAGGCCTGCGAGGGGGCGATCAAGCTGGCGCGCAAATGGGGCCAGCTGCACCGCAACGGCGCCTATCACATCATTACCGCCAGCCAAGGTTGCCATGGGCGCACGCTCGGGGCGTTGTCGGCGTCCGACCCGCTGCCATGCAACCGTTGCGAGCCCGGCTTGCCGGGCTTCAGCAAGGTGCCTTTCAACGACCTGGCGGCGCTGCATGCGGCGGTCGACTCGCGCACCGTGGCGATCATGCTCGAGCCGATACAGGGTGAGGCCGGCGTGATTCCGGCCACCCGTGAGTACCTCCAGGGTGTCGAGCGGTTGTGCCGTGAGCTGGGCATTCTGCTGATCCTCGATGAGGTGCAGACCGGTGTAGGACGTTGCGGCGCCCTGTTGGCAGAGGAAACCTACGGCGTGCGGGCCGACATCATCACTCTCGGCAAAGGCCTGGGCGGCGGTGTGCCGTTGGCCGCGCTGCTGGCCCGCGGACGCGCCTGCTGCGCCGAACCGGGCGAGCTGGAAGGCAGCCACCATGGCAACGCACTGATGAGCGCTGCCGGGATGGCTGTGCTGCAGACCGTGCTGGAGAAGGGGTTCTTCGAGCAGGTGATGGACAGTGGTCGCCACCTGCGCGATGGCCTCAGCCGCCTGGCTGGCCGCTATGGCCAGGGCGAAGTGCGTGGCCAGGGGCTGCTGTGGGGGCTGCAACTGCGTGAGGGGACCGCAGTGCCGCTGGTCGAGGCGGCATTGCAGGAAGGCTTGCTGCTCAATGCCCCGCAGGCCGATGTTGTGCGCTTCTCGCCGGCGCTGACCGTGAGCAAAGGCAACATCGACGAAATGCTTCAGCGCCTGGCCCGGGCGTTCACCCGGCTGCATGCCCACCAGCACAATCGCCGCGAAGTTCCGGCCTGACTTGGCACCGGCATACAGAATTTCAACGAACCGTCTCGCGTTCCTGCGCATCGCCTCTGGTCTGAAATACATGGCCAGGGGCGTTTTTTTGCCCGGTGGAACCTCCGGGCGGTGCGACTAGTCTGTGTTGATACACTTTCAAGGAGCGCACCGCATGGACTTCATTCGCATCATCATCGCTATCCTCCTGCCACCGCTGGGCGTATTTCTCCAGGTGGGATTCGGTGGCGCGTTCTGGCTGAACATCCTGCTGACCCTGCTGGGTTATATCCCCGGGATCGTGCACGCGGTGTACATCATTGCCAAGCGCTGAGAGCAAAGACCGCTCTGCAAGCATGAACTGCGTGGGAGCGGCGCACCGCCGCTCCCACGCAGTTGCAGTTGAAGCCTGAAACTCTGTTTTGCCCTACCGGCCTAGCAACCGGCAGTAGAACTTCCACTCTTCGTCGAGCGCATGCGCCAGATTCGCCGCCTGGCGAAACCCATGCCGCTCGCCCGCATAAAAATGCCCCTCGGCTTGGATGCCATTGGCCTGTAGGGCCTCGAGCATCAAGCGTGTCTGCCCCGGTACCACCACCGCATCCAGCTCACCCTGGAAGAAAATCACCGGTACCTTGATCCGTCCGGCGTGCAGCAATGGTGTGCGCTGGCGATATCGATCGGCATCGCGTTGCGGGTCGCCGATCAGCCAGTCCAGGTAGTCGCTTTCGAACTTGTGGGTGGCCCTGCCCAGCGCTTCGGGGTCGCTGACGCCGTACAGGCTGGCGCCGCCACGGAACACATCCTGGAAGGCCAAGGCGCATAGGGTAGTGTAGCCCCCCGCGCTGCCACCGCGGATGAAGGCCTGGGCCGGGTCGATCAGGCCCAGCTCGGCAAGATGCCTGACTGCCCCGCAGGCGTCCTCGACGTCGCATTCGCCCCAGCGCAGGTACAGCGCCTGGCGATAAGCGCGACCGTAGCCGCTGCTGCCTCGGTAGTTGAGGTCGGCGACGGCGAAGCCGCGTTGGGTCCAATACTGGATACGCGAGTCGAGCACCGGGTAGCAGGCCGAGGTCGGGCCGCCATGGATGAACACCACCAGTGGGGGTAGGCCGGCCGTACCTTGCATGGCTGGGTAGAAGAAGCCGTGGGCCGAACCATCGCCACTGGCATAGTGGATCGGCTGGGGGCGGCTGATGTGTTCCACCGGTAGCACCTCGGCGCCGCCTGCCAGTACTTCGACTGCGTGGCTGCGCTGGTCGATGGCGATCACCGCCGCTGGGCTGATCGGCGAGGCGGCCACTGCATAGATGCGCTCGTTATCCAAGGCCAGGCCACGGAACCGCGTGTATGCACTGGCATAGCGTTCCACTTCGCCGCTGTCGCGGCGCAACCCCAGTTCTCCGAAGCCGTCCTCGAACCAGCTGGCCAGATAGCTGGCGGGGCCGAGGGCCAGCCAAGTGCTGGCGCCCAGCTGCCAAGGAGCTGCGGCGTGGTCTGCGGATGCGGCGGGCAGACGTTGCCAGTGTCCGTCGAGCTCGCCCCAGGGTTGCCAGAAACCGTCGCGATCGGAAAGGCAGTACAAGCGGCCTTGCTCATCGAAGCGGGGCTGCTGCAAGGATTCGTCCTGCGCGGCGACGCAGCGTACCGCGCCCCAGGCGCCAGAAGGTTCGCGTTCCCGGCACATCAGGCGGGTGACGGTCCAGGGTTGCGCCGGCCGGTCCCACTCGATCCAGGCCAGGCGGCATCCATCGTGGCTCAGTGTGGGGGAGGCATAGAAGTCGGCGCCTTCTGCCAGGATCTGTCGATGCTCTGCGGTGAGACCCACAAGGCGATGCTCGACCTGCTCCCCGTGGTGTTCCTCGACGGCCAGAACCAGGCCCGCATGCCACTGCACATCACCGTAGCGGCGGTCGTCAGCATGGGTGAGCCGGTGCGGCAAGCTGCCGTCCAGTGCCTGCAGATAGACCTGCTGGTCCTGTTCGTTGACGAACACCAGCCCTTCGTCGCTCAGGCAAAAACTGCCGCCGCCGTACTCGTAGACCCGGCTGCGCACACTGAACCCCTCCGGGGTCAGGCAACGTGCCTGGTGGTCGCGCCAATGCCAGATCCGACAAGCGCCATCGGCCGGCCGGAACTCGTTCCAGAACACACCGTGTTCGCCGACCTTCAGTTCGGCGAAGTCGGTCCCGGCGGCCACCGCCTGGGTGGCGCTGAACTCAGCCGCGGGCAATGACATGGGAGTTGCGCTCGTTGCGGAAGGTCATCTGTTCAATCTCCAGCGTAGCGTGCTCGGCTTCTTCGCGGGCCTTGAGGATGATGCCGTGGTCCGGTGACTTGGCGCACACCGGGTCGGCCTTGCTGGCATCGCCGGTGAGCATGAAGGCCTGGCAGCGGCAGCCGCCGAAGTCCTTTTCCTTCTCGTCGCACGAGCGGCACGGCTCGGGCATCCAGTCATAGCCCCGGAAGCGGTTGAAGCCGAACGAGTCGTACCAGATGTGGCGCAGGTCATGGTCGCGCACATTGGGGAACTGCACCGGCAGCTGGCGCGCGCCATGGCAGGGCAGGGCGGTGCCGTCCGGGGTGATGGTCAGGAACAGGCTGCCCCAGCCATTCATGCAGGCCTTGGGGCGCTCTTCGTAGTAGTCGGGGGTGACGAAGATCAGCTTGCACGGGCTGCCTTCGGCCTTGAGCTTGTCGCGGTACTCATTGGTGATGCGCTCGGCCCGTTCCAGCTGGGCGCGGGTCGGCAGCAGGCCAAGGCGGTTGAGGTGCGCCCAGCCGTAGAACTGGCAGGTGGCCAGCTCCACGAAGTCGGCCTCAAGGGCGATGCACAGCTCGATGATGCGGTCGATCCGGTCGATGTTGTGCCGATGGGTGACGAAGTTGAGCACCATCGGGTAGCCGTGGGCCTTCACCGCCCGGGCCATCTCCAGTTTCTGCGCGAAGGCCTTCTTCGAGCCGGCCAGCAGGTTGTTCACCTGCTCGTCGCTGGCCTGGAAGCTGATCTGGATATGATCCAGCCCGGCCTGCTTGAACGCGGCGATCTTCTGCTCGGTCAGGCCGATGCCGGAGGTGATCAGGTTGGTGTAGTAGCCCAGGCGCCGGGCCTCGCCGATCAGCTCGGCGAGGTCCTGGCGCACCAGCGGTTCGCCGCCGGAAAAACCGATTTGCGCGGCGCCCATCTCGCGGGCTTCGGCCATCACCTTGAACCACTGCTCGGTGCTCAGCTCTTTGCCCTGCTCGGCGAAATCCAGCGGGTTCGAGCAGTACGGGCACTGCAGCGGGCAGCGGTAGGTGAGTTCGGCCAGGAGCCACAACGGCAGGCCGACCGGCACCTCAGGCGAGGGTGATCCAGTGTTCGGCACGGGCCACCTCCATGAACTGCTCGATGTCGTCGGCGACTTCGGGCACACCGGGGAACTGCTGTTGCAGCTCGCTAATGATCGCGGCGACGCTGCGCTGGCCATCGATCAGTCCGCCAATCAGGCCCGCGCTGTCGTTGAGCTTGATCATCCCCTCGGGGTACAGCAGCACATGGCCCTTTTGCGCGGGCTCGTACTGGAAACGATAGCCGGGGCGCCAGGCGGGCACTTGTTGACGGTCGAAACTCATAGGGCAATCCCCTTGTGCCAGACCCGCTCGGCGGTGACGCTGTGATACGGCGGGCGGTTCAGTTCATAGGCCATGCTCATGGCATCGAGCATGCTCCACAGGATATCCAGCTTGAACTGCAGGATCTCCAGCATGCGCTCCTGCCCTTCGCGGGTGGTGTAGTGCTGCAGGGTGATCGCCAGACCGTGTTCTACATCACGCCGGGCCTGGCCCAGGCGGGTGCGGAAGTATTCGTAGCCGGCCGGGTCGATCCACGGGTAGTGCTGCGGCCAGCTGTCCAGGCGTGACTGGTGGATCTGTGGGGCGAACAGTTCGGTCAGCGAGCTGCTGGCGGCCTCCTGCCAGCTGGCGCGGCGGGCGAAGTTGACGTAGGCGTCGACGGCGAAGCGCACGCCGGGCAACACCAGCTCCTGGCTACGCAATTGGTCCGGGTCCAGGCCCACGGCCTGGCCCAGGCGCAACCAGGCCTCGATGCCGCCGTCCTCGCCGGGTGCGCCATCGTGGTCGAGCAGGCGCTGGATCCACTCGCGGCGGATTTCGCGGTCCGGGCAGTTGGCCAGGATCGCCGCATCCTTCATCGGGATGTTGACCTGGTAGTAGAAGCGGTTGGCCACCCAGCCCTGGATCTGCTCGCGGCTGGCGCGGCCTTCATACATCGCCACGTGGTAGGGGTGATGGATGTGGTAATAGGCACCCTTGGCGCGCAGGGCCTGCTCGAACTCGGTAGGGGACATCGGCGTTGCGTCGCTCACGGGGCCTCCTTACAGCTCGATACTCATGCCATCGAAGGCGACTTCCACGCCCCGGCGCTGTACTTCGGCGCGTTCCGGCGAGTCTTCGTCGAGGATCGGGTTGGTGTTGTTGATGTGGATAAGCACCTTGCGCTGACGTGGGAAACCGTCCAGCACCTCGAGCATGCCGCCCGCGCCATTCTGCGCCAGGTGGCCCATCTCGCGGCCGGTGCGGGTGCCGACGCCGCGGCGCTGCATCTCATCATCCTCCCACAGGGTGCCGTCGACCAGCAGGCAGTCGGCGCCATGCATCTTCTCCAGCAGCTTGGCGTCGACCTGGCCCAGGCCCGGCGCGTAGAACAGCTTGCCGCCGGTGCGGGTGTCCTCCACCAGCAGCCCGAGGTTGTCGCCCGGGTGCGGGTCGAAACGGTGCGGCGAGTAGGGCGGTGCGGCGCTGCGCAGTGGGAAGGGGGTAAAGCGAAGGTTAGGGCAGGCATTGATGACGAAGCTGCCAGCCAGCTCAATGCGGTTCCACACCAGCCCGCCGTTCCAGTGGCTGAGCATGTTGAACAGCGGGAAGCCGGTGGACAGGTCCTGGTGGACCATGTCGGTGCACCACACTTGGTGCGGGCAGCCTTCGCGCAGGCTGAGCAGGCCGGTGGTGTGGTCGATCTGGCTGTCGAGCAGGACGATGGCATCGATACCGGTGTCACGCAGGGCACGGGCCGGCTGCATCGGCGCGAAGGCCTGGAGCTGGGCGCGGATGTCCGGTGAGGCATTGCACAGGATCCAGTCCTCGCCGTCGTCGGACAGGGCGATGGACGACTGGGTACGCGCCGTGGCGCGCAGGGTGCCGTCGCGGTAGCCCTTGCAGTTGACGCAGTTGCAGTTCCACTGGGGGAAGCCGCCACCGGCGGCGGAACCGAGAATCTGGATGTACATGCGCGCCCTCGTAAACGCTGATCCGAAAAACGACAACGCCCCGGCGGGCCGAGGCGTCGTAACGCACTGCCGCTCAGCGGTTGGCGAAGTACATGGTAACTTCGAAGCCGATACGCAGGTCAGTGTATGCAGGTTTGGTCCACATGGGTTTGCTCCTTCCGGATGGGATTTGAGGTGGTCGGTTCATTATTGGGTTCTCTCAGGCACGAGAGGTTCCATTGACCGAGATTGCGCTATCTTACAAGAAAAAATTGTACCGAAAGGTTAATTATTCGAAATGTGCCCTTGCACAAACGGTAACAATCATTTCCGCCCTCACCGCCATTTGGCGTCCGGCGCGACGACATTGGCCAGGCAAAGCCAACCGTGCCTGGCGTCGATGAGTTGCTGCAGTAGTTCGTCCAACTGAACTTGCTCGACATTGAGAATAGACCGGCGCATCCGCGACAGGTCCGGATTGTGGGTCGCCATATGTGCCTGCCAGGCCCATTGAGCGACATCGGCATTGCTCATCGCCGTTTCGTCGAACTGATTGGCCAGTTGCGTGCGGGCATCGGCGTCCAGCGCGACGCCTTGACCCAGCAGATCCAGCAGGTGGCCAAGGATCTGCGCGTGGCTGGCGTGCGGGGATTGCACGCCGAACAGGAGCCCACCGTAGCCTTCGATCTGACGAAAGGCGCTGAACACCGCATAACCCAATTGCAGATCAACGCGCAGGCGTTGATAGACGGGGCCTTGCAACAGATGGGCGAGCAGGCGGCCGGTGGGCTGCAGGTGCGCAGGCAATGGACAGAACAGCAACAGTGCGGGCTCGCTGCCCTTGGTCGGGATCTGCCGCCAGTGGCGCTCGTGGAACGGATGAGGCTCTGAGGGCTCGGCAGGTTGACCCATGAGGCTTTGCAGTACCGTTCCCAGCGCCCCCTGTTGCGCCGCGTCGAATCCTTGCGCCAACCCCTGCCACCGGGCCTGCTGCCAGAGTGAATCGAGCTGCGGCTGGTCCGGCGTGCAGGCCGGTAGTGGTTGCATTGCGCCCATCAGCAAGGTGTTCGGCAGTGCCTTGAGCAACGCGCGGATCGGTATCAAGGGGGCTTCGGCTGCCGTTGGTGCCTGCCAATGCTGCCTGGCAGGCGCGCGCAGCAACGCAAGCGCCTCCTGTGTGGCGTTGATCACGGCCAGGGGATGCCCCGCCAGGTGCAACTGCCAGTACTCGCCGCAGGCCTCGAAGCCCAGGTGCAATGCCGCCTGCGTGGCACGCTCGCGCAACGGTCGAAGGCTGTGCTCGAGAACGGTCCACAGGCGTTGGCGCAGAGGTGACGGAACCTGCCAGCGCAGGTCCAGGGCCGCGAACTGGCGTGCTGGCGGCAGGCAGTGGCCGATAGCGAGCGCGGCTGGCAATGCACTGCCGATCGTGGGCAGGGCGTCTGCCAGCAGTGCTTCCTCGGGTGGCAGTTGCCAGTCCCCTGCAGCCATGGATGGCAGGTCGGCCAACAGTGCATCGAAGGCGGCCAGTCCTTGGCCCGACAGACCGCTGAACGACCGGCCGGCGCTGTCGCGCTGGGCCAGTTCGAGCGCGCTTCCAGCTTGTTCCCGGCGCTGCTGTAGTTGAGTGAAGCGCAGGTTCAGCTGTCCAGGATCCTGCTGGCGTAGAAAGCCCAGCCAGCCATGCAGCAGCGCCCGGGCCTCGGCCAGGCAGGCCTCGTCCGACAGCTGCAACTGGACATGCCAGAGCAGCTGCCCGGCATGGGCGTGGAGTTGTTGCGCCTTGCAGTCCTGCAGCCAGCCCCGTTTGCGCAAGGCATCCAGCCAACCGCCAGGCCGGCTGTCGGTGAGCTGGGCCAGTAACAATTCAAGCGCCTGCTCCGCGCCTTCCGGCATGCGGTCATGGGCGAACAGCCAGTCCTGACGGGCACCCCATGCGGTTGGCTGGCGCAAAGGCGCTTCGAGCAAGGCGGGCGGCGGATTGCGGACGGCGCCCGGACCCTGGGCGAACAACTTGCCGTAACGTCTGCCCAGTTGTGCCAGCTCATCCAGTGACTGCGGGCCGACCAGGCTCAAGGTGAGCTGCGTGCCTTGATAGTGGTGTTGATGGAACAGTCTCAGCCCTTGCTGGAAGGCCGGGCTTTCCAGCGGCAGGCTGTAGCGGTTGCCCGCATGGAAAGCGCTCAGCGGATGGCGCGCCGACACCGATTGCAACAGAGTGAACTGGCGTTGGGCTTCGGGGTTGCGCGACCAGGCGATGAACTCGGCATGAATCACCTCGCGTTCGCGGCGCTGGCGCTCGATGGCAAAGTCCGGTTCGGCGAGCATCTGGCACAGACGCTCCAGCCCGCCGGCCAGCGCCATGGGCGGCACTTCGAAGAAGAAGTCGGTGGTGCGCTCGCGGGTGCTGGCGTTGACCTGGCCACCCAGGCCCTGGACATAGCGCATGAGGCCGTCGTGCAGCGGGAAGCGCGCGGTGCCGAGGAAGAACAGGTGTTCGAGAAAGTGCGCCAGGCCCGGCCAGCGCGCCGGGGCGTCGTGGCTGCCTGCATGCACCCGCAGCGCTGCCGCAGCGCGCTTGAGGCGTGGGGCATGGCGCAGGGTCAGGTGCAGGCCGTTGGCGAGGGTGAGGTGGCGAATGGCGTCGGACATGACGCCATGCTAGCGCGCAATGCTGAGGTTGTCTGGTCTGGCCCTGCCGCAGTTAATGCAGATCCCGACGCAGGTCCGCCAGGTAGGGAAATGCTTCCCGCCCTTTCAATACCCGCTCGCGCTGCAGATCTGCCAGCAACAGTCCTTCTTCGTGGCCGGCTATTGCCAGCACATCCCCGTCCGGCCCAATGATGCTGCTCTGCCCGCAATACTGGATCTCGCTCTCGCTGCCGCAGTAGTTGGCGTACACCAGGTAGCACTGGTTCTCTTGCGCCCGCGAGCGCACGGTCACCTGGCAGACGAAGTCGTAGGGCGCCATGTTCGCCGTCGGCACCAGGATCAGCTCAGCGCCGTTCAGCGCCAGGCGCCGGGCGTTCTCCGGGAACTCGATGTCGTAGCAGATCAACAGACCTACCTTCCAGCCGTCCAGCTCGACTACCGGGAAGTGATCGGCGCCTGGGCTGAACATCGAGCGGTCGAGCTCACCGAACAGGTGGGTCTTGCGGTAGTTGCACAGGCTGCTGCCATGGGCATCGATCAGTTGCACGCTGTTGTAGATCGCCCCGTCCTCGGCCCGCTCCGGATAGCCATAGACGATGGCGATCCGGTGCGCTTGGGCAATCTCGACGACGCTCATCGCCGAGGGGCCGTCCTCGGCCTCGGCCAGGCGTTCCACCTGGTCCAGGCCGATGTTGTAGCCGCTGAGGAACATCTCCGGGCATACCAGCAACTGCGCGCCGCGGGCAGCGGCCAGCTGGGCCTGGTGCTGCAGGCGCTCGAGGTTGCCGGGCACGTCCAATGGCTTTGGCGTACCCTGGTAGAGGGCGATGCGCATGGCGCTACTCCTTCGCTCAGTCGGCCAGGGCGATCGGACCGATCTCGTGGAACACATCGCCTGGGCCGGGATTGTCCGGGTGGGTCTGGCCACCGAAGTGGTTGATGATACCCCACACGGCATTGAGCGAAGTCTGCACCGCGCCTTCGACCCAGGCCGGGGTCCACGACACGTCGTCACCGGCGATGAAGATGCCGCGCTGCTCGGCGGGCATGTCGGCCTGCATGAAGTGTGCGTACATGCGCTGGTTGTAGCGGTAGTGGCCCGGCAGCGCGCCCTTGAAGGCGCCGAGGAAGTGCGGGTCGGCCTCCCACGAGATGGTGATCGGATCGCCGATGATATGCCCGGCGATATCGGTCTTG
Source organism: Pseudomonas sp. PONIH3 (assembly GCF_002934345.1). Lineage (NCBI taxonomy): Bacteria > Pseudomonadati > Pseudomonadota > Gammaproteobacteria > Pseudomonadales > Pseudomonadaceae > Pseudomonas > Pseudomonas sp. PONIH3. The sequence goes on along the minus strand of NZ_CP026386.1, from coordinate 3,252,951 downwards.
GGGTAGATCTTCTTCAGCGCGTCGAGGGCCAGTTGCACGCGCTTTTCGGTCGGGTGCGGCAGCATCTTCAGGGCGTCGCTCATCCAGGCGTAGGACAGGCAGATCACTCCCGGCTTGTCGTCGCCGTTGTCGAACAGGTAGGTGCCGCGGGTCAGACGGTCGGTGAGGGTCATGCTCATCAGGTCGCGGCCGGTCTGCGGATCCTTGTCCTTCCAGAACGGGCGATCGACCATGACGAAGGTCTTCGACGACTGCATGTAGCGGGTGCGGTCCAGGGCCATCCACATTTTCTGTGAGAACAGCGACTCCTCGCAGTCGATCTGGGTGGTCAGCAGCCAGCTTTGGCAGGTGGTGAGTACAGCAGCGTAGTGGCGCACGTCACCATAGTTGTCGGTGACCGCCAGGCGACCATCGCTGGCGCGGGCAATGCGCTTGACCCCGGTGCGCGGCGCGCCGCCATGCAGCGTACTGAGGCTGGTGCCGGCCGGCCAGTGGGCGCAGCGCTCCGGTACATGGCGCCAGATGCCCTGCGGCACCTGCTCGACGCCGCCGACCACCAAATGCTGATGGTCGTCGCAGTTGGTCATCACCACGCGGAAGATTTCCAGCATCGAATTGGGGAAGTCCGAGTCCCAGCCGCCTGTGCCGAAGCCCACCTGGCCGAACACCTCGCGGTGCTGGAAGCTCAGTTTGGCGAACGAGCGCGAAGTGGCGACGAAGTCATAGAAAGTGCGGTCGTCCCACAGAGGCACCAGCTTGTTCCACAGGTCTTTCAGGCGCGGCACGTCGCGGTCACGAATGGCCTGCTGAATGTCGGCGAACTGCGCGCCGCTCTCCAGGGCGTCCGCCCAGGCGTCGGCCACTTCGTGGAACAGGTGTGGCAGGTCGGCGTACTTCTCGGCGTAGTAGGTCTGGCCTTCCAAGTCGATCACCGTACTCCCCGAGGCCGGCGTCAGCGGGTTAGGGAAGGGCTTGGTCTCCAGGCCCAGCTTGTCGACGTAGTGGTAGAAGGCGGTGGACGACACCGGGAAGCGCATGCCGCCCAGTTCGGCGACGATGCCGTCGGTGCCGTTGAACACCTGCGAACGCAGCCTGCCACCCAGCTTGGAAGCTTCGTACACCACGGGCTTGAGGCCCAGCTTCATCAACTCGTAGGCCGCCACCAGCCCGGCAATACCGCCACCGACGATCGCCACCTCTTCGCCATGGCGCGCCTCGGGAATGCTGCCCAGGCCGGCCGGGTGCTCCAGCCAGTCGTCGAAGGCGAAGGGGAAGTCCGGGCCGAAGATGGTGATGGGTTTCTTGCCGTCGGCGGGGTGGCGGTTTTTCTTGTTCATGTAATGACCTTGCCAGGGGCTGCGCAGGGGGCGGAGCCTGAGTATAGAGAATGCCTGGTGGCCATTTTATGAAGCGGGGTGTTCGTTATTAAGGTGAAAACTGACGTCGTTATGTGATTTGTTTCGTCTTGATGATTGATGTTCATTAAAAAATGACGAATCAGCTCAATGATGCCAAGTGCTCGACGGTTTCAGGGTACTTCTGCACCAGCCGGATCAGTGCCACGGCCTGGGCGTTGGGCTTGGAGCGGCCTTGCTCCCAGCTCTCCAGGGTGCGGGCGTTGGTGCGCAGGTACGCGGCAAACACCGCCCGGGACATGTTCAGGCGCTGGCGCAGCTCGGTCAGTTCATTGGGGGCCAGCGGGGCCAGTTCCTCGAAGGTTACCTTGTGCGAACGCAGGGTCAGTTTGCCGGAGCGCACATCGGCAAGGGCATCGAAACCTTCGGTGAGTTCAGTGAAGATGTTGCGTGGCATTGGTCGTCCTCATCAGGTATTCGCGTTCAAGCAGGTTCTTCAGGGCCTGGCGTTGCTGCGGTGTCAGGTCATCCTGGACTTCCTTTCCGTAAAGCGTGAAAAGCCAGAACTGCAGCCCAGCCTGCCACCAGTAGTAGATGATCCGGGTGCCGCCTCGCTTGCCTTTATGGCGTAGTGCATCGGCGAAACGCACCTTCCTGAGGCCGCCCGTTCCCTTGATGACGTCACCCGCATGGGGATGCAGAAGCAGTACGCGTTGCAGAGACCGGAAATCTTCATCGTCCAGATACTGGCTGCGAAAGCGCTCGAAAGCGGGCAGCTCGATAAATAGGGCATCCATTTTTTGTACGTGATCCGCGTATAGTTTGTGATGAGGTTTGTGCTACGTCAATAGGGCAGATGTCATCAGCCTAAACGTGGATCGAGGGAGTGCTGGCGGGGGAGAGTTGCCGGATATGTCATTGGGAGGATGCTAGGTTTTTGTTTGTCAGACCATTTCCTACAGACGTGAAATTTAACGAGACCTATCCTACAAGCCCTGTCGCTCCGGTCTGGCTGTGCGGGTAAACCTTCGCGGTTAACTTCAGCCGGTCACCGCATATTCGGTGATCGGGCGTGAGAACCCGGCGATCAAACTGGAGGCATGCTGTCATGGCAGCTGTGCGCGGGCAGGTTCTGCCTGGCCGGAATGTAGCCTCCAACTTCGCCGGTTCTCACCCCGCCCATGGCTGCCACCCATTCCCGTGAGAAGGTTGCGTGGTGGCCTGCTTGAGCCGGTAATGGAGGCAACACCATGAAAAAGGTCGTCCCCGACCCACCCCTCACTTTGAACCCAACCACCGAGCAGTCCTTCTGCTCCTGCCAGTCCAGCCATCCCCCTATCTTCACCGTACGCCCCGGCGTCGATGCCGCCGACGCCCTGGTCCACGCGAGCATGCTGGCCCAGGCCATCCAGGAAATCGCCGACGACTATGCCCAGCATCATGCCCCCGAGGCGGGGCGGGCGATGATCTGGTCGATCCTGCATTCGGCGGAAACGGTACGGGCGCTGCTGGAGGGGTTGCTCGACGCGATGGAGGCCTGAGGACCTCAGCCTGGCTGCCCGCGGTCCACCTTGCTGCTGAGGATGATCGACGTGGTGGTCTTCTCCACCCCGTCGAGGCTGCCGATCAGGTCGAGCAACTGGTCCAGTTGCTCCGGTGAGTCGCTGAGCAGCCAGGCCACATAGTCGAATTCGCCACTGACCGCGCACAACTGCTGGACCTGCCCCATGGCGCTCAGGTGGCGTACGATGTCCTTGCCTGAGCGCGGCTGCGCCTTGATCCCCACGTACGCCTGCAGACCGCCGCCGATCAGGCGCTGCCCCAGGCGCACGCCATAGCCGGTGATCACCTTGTTGCGCTCCAGGCGTTCGAGGCGCGAGTTCACCGTGGTACGGGCGATCCCCAGTTGGCGGGCGAGCGTGGCGACGCTTTCGCGGGCGTTGATCTGCAACAGGGAGATCAACTGGCGATCGATGGCGTCGAGGGTGATGGAGGAGGTGGCCGGCATGGTAGGTCTCTTTTGTCGAGCTGCTAGCCTATGCAAGCGCGACCGATTCGCGCAAGGCGCCCAAGGCTGGCATTACGTTGGCAAGGCGGTACGATAGCGGGCCGCTGCCGCTCGGCAGCCTGGACCATGGCAGGAGTGATTGACCCATGAAGTTCAAGGACTGGTACTGGCGGCGATGGATTCGCCAACACGGTTGCAAGGTGAGCACGGGCATTTCCAAGTTCGGCAAGCGCGCCAGGCTGGCGCTCGAGGCCGAGGTGCGCATCGGCGATGTGGCGGTCAGCGCCGCCACCCTGGATGTCTCGATCGGGGCTCACACCTATATCCGCAGTGGCGGCTCGCTGCAGGTGGTCGAGTCGATCGGGCGCTATTGCTCGATCGGCAGCGCGGTGGTCATCGGCCAGGAAAAATACGCTCATCCCACCGACTGGCTGAGTTCCCACCCTTTCCAGTTCACCGGCACCCAGTGGCAATACGAGCCGCCGAGCACGCCGGCACGCATTGGCCATGACGTGTGGATCGGCGAAGGTGCGATGATCATGGAGGGCGTCGAAGTGGGCACGGGCGCGATTGTCGCCACTCGCGCCCTGGTGACTCGGGACGTGCCGCCCTATGCCGTGGTGGCGGGCTTTCCAGCCAAGGTGGTGCGTTATCGATACCCGGAAGCGATGATCGAGCGTCTGCTCGCATCGCGCTGGTGGGAGCGCGATACCCGGCAGTTGCTGGAGCTGCCGCTGCACGACCCTGCCGCCTGTCTTGACCGGATCAGCGGGCTCGGTGAGGCAAGTTACACGAGGATCGAAATTTCGCGGCGGGGCTGCAAGGTGCTGGCGTCGGTTTGAATCGCCGAGAGACGTTTACGACCGGGGCTGCTGCGCAGCCCTGATCGGATTTGATCAACGTGACGCGCTGGTCTGCGCCGTGGCGCAAGGCGACTTCAGGCCAGCAGTCATGCTCTCGACATTGTCGAGCATCTGGTTGCCTTTGTTGACCTTCTGCGCGTTCTCGGCAAGCTGCATGCGTTGGTCATAGGTGGCTGAAGTGCCATTCATGCTGTTCTTGGTTTCGAGCACGGAGTTGGCGATGCTGAGCAGGCTGCGGCCTGTGGAGATCAGGTTGTCGGTTGCGCTGGGCGTGCACGGGGCATTGCCGCCAGCCATCTGACTGGGCTGCTGGCCCTGGTTGTAGGAGCCCGGTGCCACGCAACCTGCGAGCGTGGCCAGCATCGGTACAACGAGCAGGGTTCCAAGCGTTCCTTGGATGTTCATGTGACGTTCCCTCGATCACTGGGCTCCGACCCGGTGCCGAAGCGATGGAGGGATTCTAGAAACGCGGCCGTGATGGCGAAATAGAACGGGTGTGCTAGAGGCACTTTGCCGCTGGTCAGAGCGACCCGAACTACAGATCCAGAGACTGCACCGGTATACCCAGCGCTGCCGCGATCTTCTCGCGGGTAGCCTTGCGTGGCCGTTCGGCCGCTTCTTGTTGGGCGTAGGCTGACTGGGATATACCCAGGCGCTCTGCCACTTGAGCCTGGGTGAGGTCCAGATGCTTGCGCCACGCGCCGATGGGGGTCAAACCGTCTTTGACCATGTAGCCCACGACTGCATTGGGCACCAAGTCATCCTTTGGGCGGCTGGAGATGTAGTCGGCGTAAGGGAGCACAACGAAGGCTGGCCGGCCATCCGCCCCGTTGATGATCTGTACGTTAGTAGGTGTGCTCATCGCGCTTCTTGACCTCTTCGATATTTACGATCTTCACCCCGCCGTCCCAGTCGAAAAGGATGCGGTAGTTCCCGACCCGTAGCCTGTAGCCATACTGATGGTTGACCAACGTCTTGACGTTCTGGACGTTCGGCATGTGAGCCAGTGCCTGGGCGGCATCGTAGATCTTGGGCTGATCGGCCTTGTTGATCTTTCTGAGCTGTTTGACTGCCTTGCGTGACCAGCTGATCGTGCCCATGCCCATTTCACCTTGCTCCCAAGGTTGAATTATAAGTTATTTATAAGTTTTGTCGAGATGGGGCAGGTGGTCGCAGTTGGCATGAAGGGGCGATCTGGGGTCGGGGCGGGGTACGGCTGCCAAACACACGAAAGCCGCGCAATGCGCGGCTTTGAAGGTGGTGGGCCCACACGGACTCGAACCGTGGACCAAAGGATTATGAGTCCTCTGCTCTAACCGACTGAGCTATAGGCCCTCAGCAGGAGCGCTGGATTATAACGAGGGTTTCGATAGCGTGCCATCCGAAAGATCCGTTTGTGCTATGCGAAGAAAGGTCGCCGCGAATTCGTCCGGCGGCAGGGGCAGGCTGACGATATAGCCCTGAATCTGCTCGCAGCCTTCGGCGGCGAGGAAGCGCTGCTGCGCCTGGTTCTCCACGCCTTCGGCAATGATCGTCAATTGCATGCTGCGGCCCAGGGCGATGATCGCGCGGGCGATGGCGGCGTCGTGGGGATCGTCGGGCAGGCCGCGGATGAACGACTGGTCGATCTTGAGGATGTCCAGCGGCAGGCGCTTGAGGTAGCTGAGCGAGGAGTAGCCGGTGCCGAAGTCGTCGATGGCCAGCTGCACGCCCAGCTGCTTGAGCTGATGGAGCACGCTCAGGGCTTCCTCGGCCTGGCTCATGATGAAGTTTTCGGTGATCTCCAGCTGCAGATCGCCCGCCTTGAGCTGGTAGTTGCGCAGCAGTTGCTCGATGCGCCGGGCCAGGTTGGGCTGGCGCAGCTGGGCTCCGGCGAGGTTGATCGAGAGCGGGCCGAAGGCGTGGTAGGTCTTCTTCCAGCTGTGCATCTGCCGGCAGGCCTGTTCAAGTACCCAGTCGCCAAGCTGGAGAATGGTGCCGTTCTCCTCGGCCAGGTGAATGAACTGCTCGGGGGGCACGTCGCCGAAGGTTGGATGGGTCCAGCGAATCAGGGCCTCGGCGCCCACCAGGCTCTGGGTCTTGAGGCTGAACTTGGGCTGGTAGCACAGGCTCAGCTCGTTGCGCTCGATGGCGCGGCGCAGTTCGTGCTCCAAGGCAATGCGCTCGCTGGCCTGGGTGGTCAGTTCGCGAGTGTAGGCCTCGACCCGGTTGCGGCCCTTGGCTTTGGAGCGGTACATGGCGGCGTCGGCGTTGCGGATTAGGTTGGCGACATCGGTGCCGTCTTGTGGGTATAGGCTGATGCCGATGCTGGCACTGGTGAAGAACTCGTGCTCGCCGGCCTGGAACGGTGCGTGGAAGCCGGCCAGCAACTTGTTGGCGATGGCGCTGGCATCGCTGGGCTTGTGCAGGCCGGGCAGCAGGATGATGAATTCGTCGCCGCCCAGGCGGGCCACGGTGTCGACATCACGCACCTGCTCCTTGAGGCGCTGGGCGATACCCTTGAGCAACAGGTCGCCCACCGGGTGCCCGAGGCTGTCGTTGATGTGCTTGAAGCGGTCGAGGTCGAGGAACAGCACCGCGCCCTGGCGGTTGGAGACCTGGGCGCAACTGAGTGCGGCCTGCAGGCGGCTTTCGAACAGGGCGCGATTGGGCAGGCCGGTCAGCGGGTCGTGGTGGGCCTGGTAGTCGAGCTTGGCCTGGGCGTGCTTCAGACTGGAAATGTCGGCGAACACGGCGACGAAGTGGGTGATCTCGCGTTCGTGGTTGCGCACGGCGCTGATGGTCAGCCAGCCGGGGTAGAGTTCGCCGTTCTTGCGCTTGTTGTAGATTTCCCCCTGCCAGTGACCTTCGGCGGTCAACTGGTGCCACATGGCGACGTAGAAGGCGCTGTCATGTTGGCCGGAGGCGAGCAGGCGCGGGGTCTGGCCGAGGGCTTCGATTTCGCTGTAGCCGGTGATTTCGCTGAACGCGCGGTTGACTGCGCTAATGCGCTGGTCGGTGTCGGTGATCAGCACGCCTTCGGCGGTGTTCTCGAACACCGTGGCGGCGAGTTGCAGTTTCTCCTGCATCAGGTGGCGTTCGGTGATATCGCGGGCGATGGTCAGCATGCAGTCGACGCCGCCAATGGGCAGTGGTCGGGCGGACAGTTCGCAGAGGCGGATCTGGCCGTCGCTGCGGCGGATGTGGCAACTGAAATCGCGCACGAAACCGTCACGCTGCAGTTGATCGACCAGGCGCTGGCGCTCGTTGAGGTCGACCCAGATACCCAGGTCCAGCGAGGTCTGGTCAACCGTTGGGCTGATGTCGTAGCCGGTGAGGCGGCAGAAGCCTTCGTTGACCTCCAGCAGCAGGCCATCGCTCTGGCGTGACAGCAACAGGCCATCGGGTGAGGCATGGAAGGCCTTGGCGAACTTCTCCTCGGAGGTCTGCAGTTGCTGCTGGGTTTCCTTCAACTGACTGATATCGCGGATCGCCACCACCAGCGCCGGCATGCCGTCGAGGTCGAAGGTCTCGGCCGAGGTCAGCCCGGTGAACAACTCGCCGTTGTTGCGGCGGAAGGTCATTTCCAGGTTGCGGATGCCGCCGCGATGCAGGCGTTCGAGCAGGGCCGGGCCGGTACCGGCCACGCCCCACAGGCCGAGCTCGGTGGCGGTGCGGCCGATCACTTGCGCCGGGCTCAGGCCGATCAGTTCTTCGAAGGCCTCGTTGACCTCCAGCAGGCAGCCATCGCTGTGCCGTGCGATGATCAGGATGTCCGGGCACTGCTGGAACACCGAGGCGAACTTCTGCTCCGACAGGCGCAGGGCATCTTCGGTGTGCTTGGTTTCGCTGATGTCGATCATCAAGCCGCGCATCAGCGACTTGTGGCCGTGTTCGATCATGCTGACGATGTTGCGTACCCATAGCGTATGGCCGTCGGCGCGGATCACCCGGTAGTCCAGGCTGTGGTCGCGCCCGGCGGCTGTTTCGCTGTCGCAGTAGGCCTGCGCCCACAGGGCATCTTCCGGGTGCAGGATGCTGCGCCAGAAGCCCGGCTTGAGCCATTCTCCCGTCGGGTAGCCGAGCAGGTCCTCGGCGTGCGGCGATACATAGCTGTAGCTGAAGTCGTTGGCATCGGCTTCCCAGGCCACCGCTGACAGGCTCTCGATCAGGCCGCGGTAGTGGTACTCGCTGCTGCGCAGTTCCTGTTCCAGGGCGATGCGCCGGGAAATCTCCGAGCTCAGCCGGCGGTTGATACGGATCACCACTGCCAGAATCGCCATGAGCACCAGCATGGCCGGCAGGCCGTAGAGCAGCACGTCGTGCCAGAAAGTCCTTTGGTCGACGACGTTGCCTACCCAGCGCTGCTGTATGTGGCTGACTTCGCTACTGCTCATGTCGGCGATGACCTTGTCGAGGATGCCAACGAGCATCTTCTGTTCCCGCGGCACGGCCATGGCCAGCTGGTAGCGGTATGGCGTTTCACCGCTTACATACAAACCATCCAGCTTGAGTTGGCGAAGGCTCCAGATGCTCGAAGCGAGGTCGCCGACCACGGCGTCTACCTCATCAGTAGCCAGGGCCTGCAAGGCGGAGCTGACATTGGGCATGGCCACCAGGTTGAGGTCCGGGTGGTGGGTGCGCAGCAGCTCATGAGGGGCATAGTTCTCCACTACGGCGATCTTCAGGCCATAGAGGTCCTTGAGGTTGCGCGGTTGCGCGCCGCCGGAGTGGGCGAGGATGACGATCGGGAAGTCCAGGTAAGGACGGGTGAAGGCCAGGTAGGCTTGCCGTTCCGGGGTGGACATGATTCCGGGGAGCAGGTCGAGCTGGTTGCTACGTGCCTGTGCCAGGACTTCGGTCCAACTGCTGGGCTCGATCGGCTTGAGGGTTATCCCCAGGCGTTCCTGGATCAAAGCGATGTAATCGGCGGCTAATCCCTGGTAGCGACCTTCCTGGTCGCGGAATTCGAACGGCGGCCATGAAGCATCGACGCCCAGGCGCAGCTGCTGGTGGGCGCTGAGCCAGGCTTGTTCCTCGTCGGTCAGGGTCAGGGCGCCGGCCGTTGTGTTCCAGGCGAGCAGGATCAGCAACAGGAAGGCCGGCATCAGGGGCATAGCGGCCTCTCGATCAGGGGGTCTGATTCGAGTGTAGACGGGCTTGCCGCCCGCTGGGTAGACAGGGGCCACGACCTTCTGTCACATAAGAAAAACCCCGGCCTGGGCCGGGGTTTTTCTTTACTCGTCGAGGAAGGAGCGCAAGTGCTCGCTTCGCGTCGGGTGGCGCAGCTTGCGCAGCGCCTTGGCTTCGATCTGACGGATCCGCTCACGGGTCACGTCGAACTGCTTGCCGACTTCTTCGAGGGTGTGGTCGGTGTTCATGTCGATGCCGAAACGCATGCGCAGCACCTTGGCTTCGCGTGCGGTCAGGCCCGAGAGCACGTCACGGGTCGCTTCCTTGAGGCTTTCGACCGTGGCCACGTCGATCGGGGACTGCATGGTGGAGTCCTCGATGAAGTCGCCCAGGTGCGAATCTTCGTCGTCACCGATCGGGGTTTCCATGGAGATCGGCTCTTTGGCGATCTTCAGGACCTTGCGGATCTTGTCCTCAGGCATCTCCATGCGCTCGCCCAGCTCTTCCGGGGTCGGTTCGCGACCCATTTCCTGCAGCATCTGGCGGGAAATACGGTTGAGCTTGTTGATCGTCTCGATCATGTGCACCGGGATACGGATGGTGCGCGCCTGGTCGGCGATCGAGCGGGTGATCGCCTGGCGGATCCACCAGGTGGCGTAGGTCGAGAACTTGTAGCCGCGACGGTATTCGAACTTGTCCACCGCCTTCATCAGGCCGATGTTGCCTTCCTGGATCAGATCGAGGAACTGCAGGCCGCGGTTGGTGTACTTCTTGGCGATCGAGATCACCAGACGCAGGTTCGCCTCGACCATTTCCTTCTTGGCGCGGCGAGCCTTGGCTTCACCGATGGACATGCGGCGGTTGACGTCCTTGATCTCGGCGACGGTCAGGCCGGTCTCGCTCTCGAGGTCGATCAGTTTTTGCTGGCAAGCGACGATGGCGGCGTTTTTCTCACCCAGGGCGGCGGCCCATTTGGTGTTGCGCTTGGCCAGGTCACCGGACCAGGTCTGGTCGGTCTCGTTGCTCGGGAACAGGCGCAGGAAGTCGGCACGCGGCATGCGCGCGTCACGCACGCACAGTTGCATGATGGCGCGTTCTTGCTGGCGCAAGCGATCCAGGGCACTGCGTACGCGCTCGACCAGAACGTCGAACTGCTTGGGCACCAGCTTGATCGGCATGAACAGGTCGGCCAGCGCCTGCATGGCGCTGATGCTGTCTTTATGGCCTCGACCGTGCTTCTTCAGCACTTTGAGGGTATCGACCAGCTGATCCTTGACTGCACCAAAACGCTGGGCGGCAACGACCGGGTCCGGACCGCTTTCGGCCTCTTCCTCGTCGTCGCCATCGGCGTTCTCTTCGTCTTCTTCGTCGCTTTCTTCCTTCGCGGCAGCGGCCTTGGCACCCGGGATTGGTACCTCTTCGGTCGGTGCGGCGATGTTGTCGTCAGGGTCGATGTAGCCGCTGAGGACGTCGGAAAGACGGCCGCCTTCGGAGGTGACACGGTCGTATTCGCCGAGGATGTAGTCGACAGTACCCGGGAAGTGAGCGATGGCGCCCATGACTTCACGGATGCCTTCCTCGATACGCTTGGCGATTTCGATCTCGCCTTCGCGGGTCAGCAGCTCGACGGTACCCATTTCGCGCATGTACATGCGCACCGGGTCGGTCGTGCGGCCGATATCGGTCTCGACAGCCGCCAATGCGGCGGCGGCCTCTTCGGCTGCGGCCTCGTCAGTGTCGGCTTCCGCCAACAACAGGGCATCCGCATCCGGAGCACTCTCGAATACGTTGATCCCCATGTCGTTGATCATGCGGATGATGTCTTCCACCTGCTCCGGATCTGAAATATCCTCTGGCAGGTGGTCGTTGACCTCCGCGTAAGTCAGGTAGCCCTGCTCACGACCGCGGGTGATCAACTCTTTGATACGAGATTGCTGTTGCGCTTTTCCGGACATAACACCCTATCCACTGAAGGTCTTGGCGGGCAAAAAACAAGCCGAGGATTATACCCGAGCATGGACCTCACGCGCCAGATGAGGTCGGGTTTTGTGCGGGAACATTACGGCTCAGCAGGGTAAGCAGCTGAGATTTTTCCTCTGTACTCAGTTCACTTAGACGCGCTTTCCTGAGCAGATGTTCCAGGCTGCGCTCGCGCTGGCGAGCGGACAAGCTAGTTATAGTGTCGAAAAACTGTTGTTCAAGGTTGTCGGCATCGATCAACCATTCCTTTTCCGCCAGAGCGCGCAGCAGGCGACCCTGTTCGGTCCCGTGCCAGCGCGCGATCAGCTGCATTGAGCTTAGCTTAGGATTCTTCTGCGCGGCCTCGATGAGGGCCACCAGCAGCTGGCTGTACAGTTGCTCTTCGTCGGCGAAGTGGCTGGCATCCTCGACCTTGCCCGCCAGCAGCGGGTGATGCAGCAAGGTGCGCAAGGCCGAGAGCGTCGGTGGTTCCACTGGCGCGGGCACCCGTGGCGGCGCTTCGCCGCGCTGGCCATCGCGCTGCCACGGCTTGCCACCTTTCTTGTCCCAGGGTTTGCCGTCCCACTGCTTCTTGCCGCCACCTTTGTTCGGCGTCCAGGGGCGTTGCTCCTGTTGTGGCGCCGAGTAGTCGGGCTGGTAGTGCATGTCGCCATGGTCAGGCACGTAGCTTGCCATGGCGTCGTAGTCGTAACCGGGGTCGTAATCAGGCGCGCTGGGTGCTGGCGCGCTCTGGGCCAGTTGCTCCATCTGCTGCGGGTCGAGGCCGGTGATGTCTTTCAGGCGGTTGCGCATCAGTTGGCGCAGGTTGGCGCCCGGGACCTTTTCGATCAGCGGTGCGGCCAGCGTCACCATGTGCGCCTTGCCTTCCAGTGAGCGCGGGTCGGCCTCGTTGCTCAACTGCTCGAAGAAATAATCGGCCAGTGGCTGGGCGTGCTGGTTGATACGGGCCTGGAAGGCATCGGTGCCTTCGGCGCGCACCAGGCTGTCCGGGTCTTCGCCTTCGGGCAGGAACAGGAAGCGTGCGCGGCGACCGTCCTGCAGGCTCGACAGGGTCGCCTCCAGGGCACGCCAGGCGGCCTTGCGGCCAGCCTGGTCGCCGTCGAAACAGAACAGCACGCTGGGCACCACGCGGAACAGGCGCTTGAGGTGTTCCTCGCTGGTGGACGTGCCGAGGGTGGCCACGGCGTTGCGCAAGCCCTGCTGGGCCAGGGCGATGACGTCCATGTAGCCTTCGACGACGATGATCTCGTCGAGGTTGCGGTTGTGCTTGCGCGCCTCGTACAGGCCGTAGAGCTCCTGGCCCTTGTGGAACACCGGGGTTTCCGGGGAGTTCAGGTACTTGGGCTTGTCGTCGCCCAGTACCCGGCCGCCGAAGGCGATGACCCGGCCGCGGCTGTCGCGGATCGGGAACATCACTCGGTCGCGGAAGCGGTCATAGCGCTTGCCGCTTTCGGCGTTCTCGATCAGCAGGCCGGCGTCGATCATCACTTTCTGTTGCAGCGAGTCGGCACCCAGGTGCTTGAGCAGGTTGTCCCAGCCCGGCGGCGCGAAGCCCAGGCCAAAGTCGCGGGCGATCTCGCCGGACAGGCCGCGCCCCTTGAGATACTCCACTGCCGCCTTGCGGGTGGCGTGGCTGCGCAGGGCCTGGCGATAGAACTCGCTGGCCGCCTCGAGCAAGGGGTACAGCGGCGAGTCTGTCGGCTGGCGCGGCTTCTGCCCGCGGCGGCCTTCCTCGCGGGGGACTTCCATGCCGGCCGCGCGGGCCAGCTCCTCGACTGCCTGGGGGAAGTCCAGGTTGTCGTGGTCCATGACAAAGCCGAGGGCGTTACCCCCAGCGCCGCAACCGAAGCAATAGTAGAACTGCTTGTCGGGGCTGACAGTGAAGGAGGGGCTCTTTTCCTTGTGGAACGGGCAGCAGGCGGAAAGATTCTTGCCGGTCTTTTTCAGCTGGATGCGCGAACTCACCACATCGACGATGTCGGTGCGGTTGAGAAGGTCATCGATAAAGCTCTGGGGAATTAGCCCGGCCATGGCAGTCTCGTCATCTGGCAACTGGCAAGTCTAAACGCTTGTGCGCGGGTTTGGCGTGGGGTGTCGCAGGAAGAGGTGTGTGCTCGTCGGTAGCCGGTGAAGGCTCGTCAGAAAAGACGTGCACGCCTGGCCAAAGACCAGTTCTGACGCGTTGAGGCAGGTTGCCCATGGCTTTTGCCGGGGCACCCCAGGCGCATGGCCAAGGGTTTCAAGCAACCGCTACCATAAGCCCGGCACGAGGCCGGGCATGGCAGAAGCTTTGCGTAGAACGGCTGTACTTAGTACAGACGAACGGCTCGGCGCTGTTCGCGCTGAACTTTCTTCGCGTGACGCTTAACAGCGGCAGCGGCTTTGCGCTTACGCTCGGCGGTCGGCTTCTCGTAAAACTCGCGGCTACGAACTTCAGCCAGTACACCGGCTTTTTCGCAGGAGCGCTTGAAACGACGCAGAGCTACGTCGAAGGGTTCGTTCTCTTTAACTTTGACGGCTGGCATCCAGGGCTACCTTAATTCATTACCGGGGTAGACGTGCTCCTGGCAAAACATAAGGTGTGCTGGAGAACGTCGGTTTTCAAGGGTTGCGGATGTTAACCCTTAGCTGGCCGGAATGCAAAGCCTCTGATCGAAAACCGCTGGTCGGCACCGGGCACGGGGACTATCATGCGCGCCTTCGAATTCAGCCTCAACAAGGCACGGACCCATGCTAGTACTGGGATTGGAAACATCCTGCGACGAAACTGGCGTCGCATTATACGACAGTGAACGCGGCCTGCTGGCCGACGCGCTGTTCAGCCAGATCGACCTGCACCGCGTCTATGGCGGCGTGGTGCCCGAGCTCGCCTCGCGCGATCACGTCAAACGCATGTTGCCCCTGATTCGCCAGGTGTTGCAGGAGGCCGACTGCGTCGCCACCGAGATAGACGCCATCGCCTATACCGCAGGCCCGGGACTGGTCGGCGCGCTGCTGGTGGGCGCCTCTTGCGCCCAGGCACTGGCGTTCGCCTGGGATATTCCGGCGATCGGTGTGCACCATATGGAGGGCCATCTGCTGGCGCCGATGCTCGAAGAGCAACCGCCGCAGTTTCCGTTCGTCGCTTTGTTGGTTTCAGGTGGCCATACCCAGCTGGTGCGGGTCGATGGCATCGGCCAGTACGAACTGCTGGGCGAGAGCCTCGACGACGCCGCCGGCGAGGCGTTCGACAAGACCGCCAAGCTGATCGGCCTCAATTATCCGGGTGGCCCCGAGATCGCCCGTCTGGCCGAACAAGGCACGCCCGGGCGCTTCGTGTTCCCGCGGCCGATGTGCGACCGCCCCGGGCTGCAGTTCAGCTTCAGCGGCCTCAAGACCTTTGCCCTGAATACCTGGCAGCAATGCCGCGATGCCGGGGACGACAACGAGCAAACCCGTTGCGACGTGTCGCTGGCGTTCCAGCAGGCGGTGGTGGAAACTCTGACCATCAAGTGCAAGCGCGCCCTCAAGCAGACCGGCCTCAAGCGCCTGGTCATCGCCGGCGGCGTGAGCGCCAACAAGGCCTTGCGTGTTTCGTTGGAAGAGATGCTGACCAGCATCAAGGGCAACGTCTACTACGCCCGCCCACGTTTCTGCACCGACAACGGTGCGATGATCGCCTATGCCGGTTGCCAGCGTCTGTTGGCCGGGCAGCAGCAGGACCTGGCGATCAGCGTGCAGGCGCGCTGGCCGATGGAGCAGTTGCCGGCAGTATGAAGTGAGCCGGGCTTGTGCGAATGCATCAGAAGTGGCGTTCGCGCCCGGCGAACAGGTCACGCAGGTTGCGGCGGTGGCGCCAGACGATCAGCACCGTCAGCACGGTCATCGGCAGCAGTGCTTCAGGCTCGCGCCAGGCCAGCAAGGGCAGCGTCAGCGGTGTGGCGATCAACGCCGCGAGCGAACTGGTGCGGGTCAGGTAGAAGGTCAGCAGCCAGGCGCCAATGGCCAGCAGGGCCGCTGGAAAGTACAGCGCCATCAGCATGCCGGCGGCGGTGGCCACCCCTTTGCCGCCTTTGAAGCGGAAGTACACTGGGAACAGGTGACCGAGCACTGCGCAGATGCCCACCCAGGCCTGCTCTTGCTGGTCGAGTCCGGCCAGGCGAGCAAGCAGCACAGGCAACATGCCCTTGCACAGGTCGCCGAGCAGCGTCAGGATCGCCAGTTTGCGGCCCGCCAGGCGTAGCATGTTGGTGGCGCCGGCATTGCCGGAACCGCTGGAGCGCGGGTCGGGGCTGCCACTGAGGCGGCTCAGGACAATGGCGAAGGACAGAGAGCCGAGCAGGTAGGCAAGCAGCGCCAGTGACCAAAACATGCTAACTATTCCGGGCGAGGACGCCCTGATTCTAACGGCGCCCGTCGCCCTTGTCGTGCTGTGGAGAGAAGTGCTTGGACAGAGTGTTCATCGAAGGCCTGGAAGTCGATACCGTGATCGGCGCCTATGACTGGGAGCGGGATATTCGCCAGTGCCTGCGCCTGGACCTGAGCTTCGCCTGGGACAACCGTCCGGCGGCGGCCGGTGACGACCTGTCGCTGGCACTGGACTATGCCAGTGTCTCGGCACGTATCCAGGCGTTCGCCGAACAGGCCCGTTTCGAGCTGGTCGAGACCTTCGCCGAGCGCTTGGTCGCGGTGTTGATGGCGGAATTCAACATTCCCTGGGTGCGCCTGAAACTCACCAAGCCGGGCGCGGTACCGGCGGCCCGTGGTGGTGTTGGCGTGGAGATCGAGCGCGGATGTCTCTGAGCACGGTATACCTTGGGCTGGGCAGCAACATCGAGCGTGAGCGGCACTTGTGCGCCGGGCTCGATGCCCTCGCCGGCATCCTCAAAGACATGCAGTGTTCCGCGGTGTTCGAGAGCCAGGCCGTGGGGATCAAGAGTGGCCCGTTCTACAATCTGGTGGTGCGCGGGCGCACCGAACTGCCGCTGCTGGAACTCGATCGCCGGCTCAAGTTCATCGAGGCCGACAATGGCCGCTACGCGCCGGACCGCAAGGGGCTGCCACTGGATATCGACGTACTGATGTTCGATGACCTGTGCGGGACCTTCGATGGCCTGGTGCTGCCGCGCGCGGAGATCCTGAAGAA
The DNA here is from genome assembly GCF_002934345.1 of Pseudomonas sp. PONIH3. Taxonomy (NCBI): domain Bacteria; kingdom Pseudomonadati; phylum Pseudomonadota; class Gammaproteobacteria; order Pseudomonadales; family Pseudomonadaceae; genus Pseudomonas; species Pseudomonas sp. PONIH3. The sequence goes on along the minus strand of NZ_CP026386.1, from coordinate 3,236,508 downwards.
CGCCTTCGTGCTCTGGCCGCTGTCCTTGCTGGCCCCGGAGTTGGTGCACCCGGGCGAGGGCAGGTCCATGGGGCAGTTGTGGCGGGAGGCGCGCATCGAGCAGGTACTGGCGCCGGTACCGTTCGAATGGCGCGGGTTGCAGTTGACCCCCGCTTAGCCTGCCCCGGCCTCTTCGCGGTTCTACCTGCGAAGAGGCCGGGCAGATCAAGCAGCCTTGTAGGCTTCGAGCGCCTTCAGTCGCTCACCTTTGAGCGCTTCACCCAGGCCCTGGCCGGCAAGCCCGGCTTCGAGCAACGGCTTGACATCCACGGCGCGTGCAGCTTCAGCGGCCCCGCGCAAATACTCGCCTTGTGGATACTCTGAACCCAGCGCCGCCATCTCGCAGGCGGCGATGAAGTCCTCGAAGCGCTTCGGCCGTCGGTACACATCAAACTTCTGCAGCATCTCCAGCAGGCTTGCAGGTTCCAGCTGCGGAGCCTGGTCCGCTCGCTCGGCAAACTCCCCCACCAGCATCGCCAGTTCCTGGCACTCACGCGGGGCCTTGAAGCGCTGGTTCAGCGCTTTGAGCGCGGCAGGCTGCAGCCCGCGTAGCAGGCACGCCCAGCGCACCGCCAGCGGCTGCTGGTGCCTTGCCGCCTGGTGCAGCGCGGCCAGTGTACTGGCGCCCTCAAGCTCGGGCGTCAGCTCGCTCAGCCCGCCGCAGCTGCGTAGCACCTCAATGAACACCTGCGGCTCGCTTTCCATCAATGCGCGCTCGATCTCCTTCCAGCTGCGCTCGGCGGTCAACGCCTGCAGTTCGCCTGATTCGGCGATCTGGCGCATCAACTGCAAGGTCTCATCGGCTACACGAAAGCCCAGGGGCGCGTAGCGCGCGGCAAAGCGGGCAACGCGCAGCACCCGCAGGGGATCTTCGGCGAATGCCGGGGAAACATGGCGCAGGAGGCGCTGCTCGAGATCTGCCTTGCCATGGTAGGGATCGTGCAGGTTGCCGTGCTCGTCCTCGGCCATGGCATTGATGGTCAGGTCGCGACGAACCAGATCCTCCTCGAGGGTGACTTCGGGGCTCGCGTGGAAGGTGAAACCACCATACCCGCGCCCGCTCTTGCGTTCGGTACGGGCCAGGGCATATTCCTCGCCCGTCCTGGGGTGAAGGAATACCGGAAAATCGGCACCGACCGGACGAAAGCCCTCGGCCTGCATTTGTTCGACCGTGGCGCCGACCACCAGCCAGTCGACGTCGCTGACCGGACGGCCGAGCAGACGGTCGCGCACGGCGCCGCCAACCTTGTAGATCTGCATGTGGAACCTCCATTACTGGCGACAGGATACCTTGTCGACGGCAATGGAGGTGGGCTGCCGCTAGAGGTGGTGCACCACGGCCAGGTCCATGCGCCCGTAGTCGCCGGCCTCGCTGTGCTCGCCCCGTGGCGGCATGTGGTGGGTCTTCATCACCTGGTCGCCCTGAACGGTCTCCAGGTGGATATCGAAGCCCCACAGGCGGTGCAGGTGCTTGAGCACCTCTTCGGTGGAATCACCCAGGGGTTTGCGGTTGTGCTGCTGGTGGCGCAGGGTGAGCGAGCGGTCGCCGCGGCGATCAATGCTCCAGATCTGCACGTTGGGTTCACGGTTGCCCAGGTTGTACTGGGCGGCCAGTTGCTCGCGGATGGTGCGGTAGCCGGCTTCGTCATGGATCGCCGGGACCAGCAGGTCGTCACGCTGGTCATCGTCGAGGATGCTGAACAGCTTGAGGTCGCGCATCACCTTGGGCGACAGGTACTGCAGGATGAAGCTTTCGTCCTTGAAGCTGCTCATGGCGAACTTGATGGTCGAAAGCCAGTCACTGCCGGCGATATCCGGGAACCAGCGGCGATCTTCCTCGGTGGGGGCCTCGCACATGCGACGGATGTCGGTGTACATCGCAAAGCCAAGGGCGTACGGGTTGATGCCGCTGTAGTAGGGGCTGTCGAAGCCAGGCTGGAACACCACGCTGGTATGAGACTGGAGGAACTCCATCATGAAGCCCTCGGTGATCAGGCCCTCGTCATAGAGGTCGTTCATCAGCGTGTAGTGCCAGAAGGTCGCCCAACCTTCGTTCATCACTTGGGTCTGGCGTTGTGGATAGAAGTACTGGGCGATCTTGCGCACGATGCGCACCACCTCGCGCTGCCAGGGTTCGAGCAGCGGGGCGTGCTTCTCGATGAAGTAGAGAATGTTCTCCTGGGGCTCGGCGGGGAATCGCGCATCGTCCCTGTCGCCGCCTTTTTCCACGCCTTTGGGAATGGTCCGCCAGAGGTCATTGATCTGTCGTTGCAGGTGCTCTTCACGCTCCTTCTGCCGGCGCCGTTCTTCTTCGGCGGAGATGGGGTAGGGGCGTTTGTAGCGATCCACGCCATAGTTCATCAGCGCATGACAGGAGTCGATCAGGTCCTCGACGGCGTCGATGCCATGACGCTCCTCGCACTGGGCAATGTACTGCTTGGCGAACACCAGGTAGTCGATGATCGAACTGGCGTCGGTCCAGGTGCGAAACAGGTAGTTGCCCTTGAAGAAACTGTTGTGGCCATAGCAGGCGTGGGCGATCACCAGTGCCTGCATGCACATGGTGTTTTCTTCCATCAGGTAGGCGATGCACGGATCGGAATTGATAACGATCTCGTACGCCAGGCCCATCTGGCCCCGACTATAGGACTTCTCGGTGCTGAGGAACTGTTTGCCGTAGGACCAGTGGTGATAGCCCAGTGGCATGCCCACCGAGGCGTAGGCGTCCATCATCTGTTCGGCGGTGATGACTTCGATCTGGTTGGGGTAGGTATCCAGGGCGTAGCGGGCGGCCAGGCGACTGATCTCGCGGTCGTACGTCTGGATCAGCTCGAACGTCCATTCGGAGCCGGTGGAAATGGGTTGGCGTCTCTGCTCTCTGGCGGTCATGTGGCTAACCTGCGCTGGAAGAGTTCACGGAAGACCGGGTAGATATCGCCGGCCGATACCAACTGCTGCTGGGCGAAGGTGTCGGGAAATGCTTCGCCGATGCGCTCGTACTCATACCACAGCGCCTGGTGTTCGCGTGGGGTGATCTCGACGTAAGTGTAGTACTGCACATGCGGCATGATCTGGTTGGCGAGGATGTCGCGGCAGATCGGCGAATCGTCGTTCCAGTTGTCACCGTCCGATGCCTGGGCGGCATAGATGTTCCAGTCGCTGGCCGGGTAGCGCTCGGCCATGACTTCCTGCATCAGCTTGAGCGCGCTGGAGACGATGGTGCCGCCGGTCTCGCGGGAGTAGAAGAACTCTTCCTCGTCCACTTCGCGGGCGCTGGTGTGGTGACGGATGAACACCACCTCGATGCGGTCGTAATTACGCTTGAGGAACAGGTATAGCAGGATGAAAAAGCGCTTGGCGATGTCCTTGGTAGCCTGTGTCATGGAGCCTGAGACATCCATCAGGCAGAACATCACTGCCTTGGAGCTGGGGTTGGGTTGCCTGACCAGGAGGTTGTACTTGAGGTCAAAGGTGTCGAGGAAGGGCAGGCGATTGATGCGCGCCTTGAGGCGCTCGATCTCGGCCTCGGTATCCTGGATGTCGGTGAAGTTGTCCGGCTCCTCGACCTTGAGCCGTTCCAGTTCCTTTTGCGCCTCGCGCAACAGCGCGCGGCTGCTGCCGGTCAGGGCGATACGGCGGGCGTGGGCCGAGCGCAGCGTACGCACGATGTTGATGCGCGAAGGATTGCCCTCGTTGGCAATACCGGCGCGCACGGTCTTGAAGGTGTCGGCACCAGTAAGGTGGCGTTTGACCAGGTTGGGCAGTTCCAGGTCTTCGAACATGAATTCGAGGAATTCTTCCTGGGTGATCTGGAACACGAAATCGTCCATGCCCTCGCCGGAGTTGCCGGCCTTGCCGCGCCCGCCGCCACCGCCGCCACCTTGGGGCCGGGCAATGTGTTCGCCAGCGGTGAACTCCTTGTTACCTGGGTGAACGATGGTCTGCTTGCCGCCGCGGCCGTGGTGCAGCACCGGTTCGTCGATGTCACGCCCCGGGATACTGATCTGCTCGCCGTGTTCCATGTCCATGATGGAGCGGCGGCTCACGGCCTCTTCGACGGCTTTCTTGATGTGCTCACGGTAACGCCGCAAGAAGCGCTGGCGGTTGACCGTGCTCTTGTTCTTGCCGTTCAGGCGTCGGTCGATAACGTAGCTCATGGGCCCTCCGGTAGCTGGGTACAGCTGCAAGCTTCAAGCTACGAGCTGCAAGTAAAAGCAATCGCTGCCGCCACAGGCCAGCGGTGTGCCGGGGCACACCGCCAAGCGGCCGGTGCGTGCGGCTTTTACTGCGATTTCCTGACCCGCAGGTACCATTCCGACAGCAGGCGTACCTGTTTGTCGGTGTAGCCACGTTCCACCATCCGGGTGACGAAATCGTTGTGCTTCTGCTGGTCTTCCTTGCTGGCCTTGGCGTTGAAGCTGATGACCGGCAGCAGGTCTTCGGTGTTGGAGAACATTTTCTTCTCGATCACCACCCGCAGCTTCTCGTAGCTGAGCCAGCTGGGGTTCTTGCCATTGTTGTTGGCACGGGCGCGCAGCACGAAGTTGACGATCTCGTTGCGGAAGTCCTTCGGATTGCTGATACCGGCCGGCTTCTCGATCTTCTCCAGCTCCTCGTTGAGGGCGATACGGTTGAGGATTTCGCCAGTCTCCGGGTCGCGGTACTCCTGGTCCTGGATCCAGAAGTCGGCATACAGCACGTAGCGGTCGAAGATGTTCTGGCCGTACTCGCTGTAGGATTCCAGATAAGCGGTCTGGATTTCCTTGCCGATGAACTCGATGTAGCGCGGCGCCAGGTACTCCTTGAGGTAGCGCAGGTAGCGCTCGCGTACTTCGGCAGGGAACTGCTCCTGCTCGATCTGCTGTTCCAGCACGTACAGCAGGTGCACCGGGTTGGCGGCAATCTCATGCGGATCGAAGTTGAATACCTTGGAGAGGATCTTGAAGGCGAAGCGGGTCGACAGGCCGTTCATGCCCTCGTCGACGCCGGCGGAGTCGCGGTACTCCTGGATCGACTTGGCCTTGGGGTCGGTGTCCTTGAGGTTCTCGCCGTCGTAGACGCGCATCTTCGAGTAGATGTTGGAGTTCTCCGGCTCCTTGAGGCGTGAAAGCACTGTGAACTGGGCGAGCATCTTCAGTGTGTCGGGCGCGCAATGAGCCTTGGCCAGCGAGCTGTTGATCAGCAACTTGTCGTAGATCTTGATCTCGTCGCTGACGCGAAGGCAGTACGGCACCTTGACGATATAGATACGGTCGATGAACGCTTCGTTGTTCTTGTTGTTGCGGATGGTGTGCCATTCCGATTCGTTGGAGTGGGCCAACAGGATACCGGTGTAGGGGATCGCCCCCAGACCTTCGGTACTGTTGTAGTTGCCCTCCTGGGTAGCGGTGAGCAGCGGGTGAAGCACCTTGATCGGCGCCTTGAACATCTCGACGAACTCCATCAGGCCTTGGTTGGCCCGGCACAACGCGCCCGAGTAGCTGTAGGCGTCGGCGTCGTTCTGCGGAAACTCCTCGAGCTTGCGGATATCCACCTTGCCGACCAAGGCCGAGATATCCTGGTTGTTCTCGTCACCTGGTTCGGTCTTGGCGATGGCGATCTGGTTGAGGATCGATGGATAGAGCTTCACCACCCGGAACTTGCTGATGTCGCCGCCGAACTCCTGCAGGCGCTTGGTGGCCCAGGGCGACATGATGGTATTCAGATAGCGGCGCGAAATGCCGAATTCTTCCTCGAGGATCGCTCCGTCCTCGGTGGCGTTGAACAGCCCGAGTGGCGACTCGAAGACCGGCGAGCCCTTGATGGCGTAGAACGGTACCTTTTCCATCAATTGCTTGAGTTTTTCGGCCAGCGACGACTTGCCGCCGCCCACCGGACCCAGCAGGTAGAGGATCTGCTTCTTCTCTTCCAGGCCCTGAGCGGCGTGGCGGAAGTAGGAGACGATCTGGTCGATGCACTCTTCCATGCCATGGAAATCGGCAAAGGCCGGATAGCGGCGGATCACCTTGTTGGAGAAGATCCGCGACAGCCGGGAGTTACTTGAGGTGTCGATCAGCTCTGGTTCACCGATGGCCAGCAACAGCCGCTCGGCCGCCGAGGCATAGGCGCTGCGATCCTCTTTGCACAGCTCAAGGTACTCCTGCAGCGAAAGTTCTTCCTGGCGGGTGGACTCGAAACGTTGTTGGAAGTGGCTAAAAATGCTCATGACGTCACCTCGCTCGATACGTGGAGACGACGCCGGATCAGTCAGCCGATGCTGGCATGCAACCGGTTTTGTCGGTTGCTGTATACCCCCCAGAACACCCTGTAACGCTACCGATGACCCGCACGCCGGTGTACCGGCTCTCCCCTTTTTTGGATGGCCTGGGCTTAAGGATAGTTGGTTATACGAGAGGTCAAGGGCGGGGAGCGGAGAAGACGCCTACGACCGTTCGTCAGGTCGGGCCCTAGCCCGCGCCAAGCGCGGGCTGCAGGAAAAATGAAAAAATTATTCGGCGCTGCCCTGGGCGGTTTCCCCCGGGTAGGTGTTACGCCACAGTTCGAAGCCACCATCGATGCTGTAGACGTTGGAGAAGCCCTGGCCGACCAGGTAGGCGGCGGCACTCTGGCTGGAATTGCCGTGGTAGCAGACTACCAGTGTAGGCGCGTCCAGGTCGGCGCTGCGGATGAAGTCGGCTACCGAGTGATTATCCAGATGAGTGGCGCCGGCGATATGGCCGGCGGCAAACGCCTGTGGGTCGCGGATATCGACAACGATCGCACCTTCGGCACGCAGGGCGAGGGCTTGTTCTGGGGAGATACGCTTGAATTCGCTCATGGGTGCGGTTCCTTCATGGCTGATCGTTGAGAGATGCCGGCGGGCGAGGTGTGCCTTCGCGGGTGCAGTCGCAGCGGTGGAATTCGCCGCTGTCGACATTGTACAGGGTCATCGCGCCCCCCCAGACACAGCCGGTGTCCAGGGCAATCACACCGGGGACGTCGACCCGGCCTTCGAGGGCTGCCCAGTGGCCGAAGATGATCTTCACATGGCGCGAGCGGCGGTCCGGGTGAGCGAACCATGGTTTATAGCCTTTGGGCGCGCTGTCGGCGCCTTCCTTGCTCTTGAGGTCGAGCTTGCCGGTGGCGGTGCAGAAGCGCATGCGGGTGAAGTAGTTGGTGATCACTCGCAGGCGTTCGACGCCGGCCAGATCCTTGCTCCACTTGTTCGGCTCGTTGCCGTACATACCGTCCAGATACAGTTTCAGGCGACTGTCGTCGCGCAGCACCTCCTCGACCTCCGCCGCCAGCTCCAGCGCCTTGCCCAGGGTCCACTGCGGCGGGATGCCGGCATGGGCCATGGCGATGCCGCGTGCTTCGTCGTAGTGCAGCAGTTTCTGCTGGCGGAGCCAGTCGAACAGCTGGTCGGCGTCCGGGGCTTCGATGACTTCGCGCAGGGTATCGCTTTTCTTCAGGCGCTCGACATTGTGCCAGGCGGCCAGCAGGTGCAGGTCATGGTTGCCCAGCACGCAGACCAGCGCATGGCGGATCGAGTAGAGATAACGCAACGTCTCGAGGGACTCTGGGCCACGGTTGACCAGGTCGCCCACCAGCCACAGGCGATCGACAGCCGGGTCGAAGCGCACGCGCTCGAGCAGGCACTTGAGTGGTTGCAGGCAGCCTTGCAGGTCCCCGACGGCATAGGTGGCCATCAGTGCAGCGCCCCGGGCACGGCCAGGCGGAACGGGGCGATCTGGACATCGAAGCGTTTGCCGTCTTCGGCGAACATCTGATAGCTGCCCTGCATGGTGCCGACGCGGGTGCTGATCACCGCACCGCTGCTGTAGGTGTGGCTCTGGCCTGGCTCGATCAGCGGCTGTTGGCCGATCACACCGGCACCGCGCACCTCCTCGACTTCGCCGTCACCGTTGGTGATCAGCCAGTGGCGGGACATCAGCTTGGCCTTGAGCGTGCCGTTATTCTGCACGGTGATGGTGTAGGCGAAGGCGAAGCGGCTGCTTTCGGGGTCGGATTGTTCTTTGAGATAGCGGGTCACGACGCTGACGTCGATCTGGTAGCGGGGGTCGGACATGCAAGGGCCTTGGGCGAACTGACGCAATAACGCAGTCTAGGCCATTGGCGGGGGTGGAGGCCAGTCATGCCTGAGCGCGGGGCAAGCCCACCCCCAGGGTGGGACGGGCTTGTCCTGCGCAGGCTCGGTCAGGCCTGCTATTCGGCCAGCTTGTCGGCCAGGCGCACGAAGGCGGCGAGGTCGAGCTGCTCGGGGCGCAAGCTGCCGTCGACGCCAGCGGCCTCGATGGCCTGGCTGTCGAGCACGCCCTTGAGCGTGTTGCGCAGGGTCTTACGGCGCTGGTTGAAGGCTTCGCGCACCACGTGCTCCAGCAGCTTGGGGTTCTTGGCCGGGAAGGGCAGCACTTCGTGGGGCACCAGGCGCACGATTGCCGAGTCCACCTTTGGTGGCGGGTTGAAGGCACCCGGGCCGACGTTGAACAGGTGCTCCACGCGGCAGTGGTACTGCACCATGATCGACAGACGGCCCCAGTCGCCGCCGCCAGGGCCCGCAGCCATGCGTTCGACCACTTCCTTCTGCAGCATGAAATGCATGTCGCGGATCAGGTTGGCGTGGGCCAGGAGATGGAAGATCAGTGGCGTGGAGATGTTGTAGGGCAGGTTGCCCACCACCTTGAGGCTGCGCTCCGGCACACCCAGCTGATTGAAGTCGAACTTCAGGGCGTCACCCTGGTGCAGGCGGAAGTTGTCGCGCCCGGCGAACTTGTGTTGCAGGATCGGCACCAGGTCTTTGTCCAGCTCGACCACGTCCAGCTGAGCGCCGCTGCCCAGCAGGCCCTCGGTCAGGGCGCCCTGGCCCGGGCCGATCTCCAGCAAGTGTTCGCCGGCCTTGGCGTTGATCGCCCGCAGGATACGGTCGATGATTCCGGCGTCATGCAGGAAGTTCTGGCCGAAGCGCTTGCGCGCCCGGTGTTGGTATTGCTCGGTCATGGTCGGTTCTCGGCCATCTGGTAGGCGGTTTGCAGGGCGACGCGCAGGCTGCCGGTGTCGATCCGGCCGGTGCCGGCCAGGCCCAGGGCTGTGCCGTGGTCGACCGATGTGCGGATGATCGGCAGGCCCAGCGTCACGTTGACCGCGGCGCCGAAGCCCTTGTACTTGAGCACGGGCAGGCCTTGGTCGTGGTACATCGCCAGCACCGCGTCGCAGTGCTCCAGATATTTGGGGGTAAACAGGGTATCGGCCGGCAGTGGGCCGCGCAGGTCCATGCCTTCGGCACGCAGGCGTTGCAGCGCCGGCTCGATGATGTCGATTTCTTCGCGGCCCAGGTGGCCGCCTTCTCCGGCATGCGGGTTGAGCCCGCAGACCAGGATGCGTGGGTTGGCGATGCCGAACTTGTCGCGCATGTCCGCATGCAGGATGCGGGTGACGCGCTCCAGGCGCTCGCCAGTAATGGCCTCGGCAATGTCCCGCAGTGGCAGGTGGGTGGTCACCAGTGCCACACGCAGCCCGTGGGTGGCCAGCATCATCACCACTTGCGTGGTGTGGGTGAGGTCGGCGAGGAACTCGGTATGCCCGGAAAAGGCGATACCGCTTTCGTTGATCACGCCCTTGTGCACCGGCGCGGTGATCATCCCGGCGAAGTGCCCGTCCAGGCAGCCTTGCCCGGCACGGGTCAGGGTTTCCAGGACGAATGCGGCGTTGGCCTTGTCCAGCTGCCCGGCTGTCACCGGGCGGGCCAGGGGGGTATCCCAGATATACAGGCTGCCGGCGGCAGCCGGTTGCTCCGGCCAGGCGGTCGGCACAACCGTGATCAGCTTGACGTTCAGGCCCAGCTGCGTGGCCCGCTCGGCGAGCAGGTCACGGCTGGTGATGGCGATCAGGGGGTAGGGCTGTACCTCGGTGGCGAGCAGCAGGCACAGGTCGGGACCGATGCCGGCAGGCTCGCCGGGGGTGACGGCGAAGCGCAGGGGTTTCACTGGGCGGCCTGGTCGGCGCCAGGCAGCTTGATTTCAACGTAGGCTTCGTCGCGGATCTGGCGCAGCCAGTTCTGCAGCTCTTCGTCATACTTGCGGTTGCGCAGGACGTTCATGGCCTGCTGCTCGCGAGCCTGTTCGGTGCTGTCGGTGGCGCGGCGGCCAAGCACTTCCAGCACATGCCAGCCGTACTGGGTCTTGAACGGCTTGGTCACCACGCCTTGCTCGGCATTGGCCATCTGCTCGCGGAACTCAGGTACCAGGCTGTTCGGGTCGACCCAGTTGAGATCGCCGCCGTTGAGTGCCGAGCCCGGGTCTTCCGAGAAGCTCTTCGCCAAATCGGCGAAGTTTTCACCGTTCTGGATGCGGTCGTACAGGCGCTCGGCCAGTTGCTCGGTGGCGGCTTCGCTGCGGATTTCGCTCGGTTTGATCAGGATGTGGCGAACATGCACTTCGTCGCGCAGCACGCTTTGGCTCCCGCCGCGCTTCTCTTCCAGCTTGAGGATGATGAAACCGGTGGGGATGCGGATTGGCTGGGTGATATCGCCGACCGCCATGCCGCTGAGCATCTTGGCGAAGTCTGGAGGCAGTTGGCCTGCCTGGCGCCAGCCCATTTCGCCGCCTTCCAGGGCATTTTCACTGCGCGAGCGGGCGATGGCCATCTGGCCGAAGTCCGCGCCTTGACGGAGTTGCTGGTAGACATCACCTACCTGACGCGCTGCAGCCTGGATTGCCTCCGAGTTGGCACCTTCCGGGGTCGGGATGAGAATGTTGGCCAGGCGGTATTCTTCTGACAATTGCATCTTGCCCAGGTCCGAGTTGAGGAAGTTCTTCACTTCTTGCTCGGACACCTGAATGCGCTCGGCCACGCGGCGCTGGCGCACACGGCTGATGATCATCTCGCGCTTGATCTGCTCGCGGGCGTCATCGTACGACAGGCCATCATGGGCCAGGGCTGCACGGAACTGTTCCAGCGACATGCCATTGCGCTGGGCAATGGTACCGACGGCCTGGTTCAGTTCTTCGTCGGTGATGCGGATGCCTGAGCGCTCGCCGATCTGCAGTTGCAGGTTCTCGACGATCAGGCGTTCCAGCACTTGCTGTTCCAGTGCGCTGGTGGGCGGCACGCCGCCGCCACGTTTGGCGATGGTCTGCTGCACTTCGCGAACGCGCTGGTCCAGTTGGCTCTGCATGACCACGTCGTTGTCGACGGTGGCCACGATGCGGTCGATGGGTTGTACCGCGGCATGCACCGCGCCACTCAACAATGCGGCGCCCAGCATCAGCGGGCGCAGACGATCAATAAGCTTGCTCTTCACGGGTACGGTAACCTTGAATGCCTTGGTCCAGGAACGATTCGACCTTGTTGCCGACTACACCACCGAGCCCTTTGAGCACGATCTGCAGGAAGATGCCGTGGTCGCCCTTTTCGTTTTCAGGTAGGGCCTGGCTGAAGTCGTCGTAGTCCATCCAGTAGCGACTGATCAGGCGCAGTTTCCAGCAGCAGTTGTCGTACTCGAAGCCGCCCATCGCTTCCAGTGTGCGGTTACGGTTGTAGTCATGCTGCCAGCGGGCAATGACGCTCCATTGCGGCACGATCGGCCAGATGACCGAGAAGTCGTGCTGCTGGATCTTGTAGTAGTCCTTGATGTAACCCGGCGTGCCCGGCGTACCGTAGTCACCACCGCCGACCTTCCAGTTACCGGTCTGCGAGTCGTAGGTGATCAGGTCGTTTCGGTAGCGATAGCCGAGATTGACGACCTTGTTCGGGTTGTCCTCGGGCTGGTAGTGGAACATCGCGCTGCCTGAGCGAGGGCTGTGGGTGTCCGGGTCCCAGTTGTAGGCCGAATTGAAGCGCCAGTCGCGGTTGAAAGCGTATTCGTATTCAAGCGCGTACGGCGACACATCCGACTTGCTGTCCACTCGGGTACGGTAGTCGATCCCTGGCAGTTGGACCTTGCGATCCTTGAAGTAGAACGCCTGGCCGATGCTGAAGCGCTGGCGTTGGAAGCCGTTGTCTTCGATCCAGCGGTTGGTTACGCCCAGCGACAGCTTGTTCTCGTCGCCAATACGGTCGGTGCCAACGAAACGGTTGTCGCGGAAAAGCGAAGAGTAGTTGAACGTGTTCTCGCCGGTGTCGAAGAGCGGGATATCGGTCTGGTCTTTGTACGGCACATAAAGGTAGAACAGGCGTGGTTCCAGGGTCTGGCGGTAGTTGGTACCGAACAGCTGGGTGTTGCGATCGAAATACAGGCCACTGTCGACACTGAAGACCGGAATGTCGCGATTCTGGTTGCTCTTGAAGTCGCCGTAGAGTTCAGTCCGGCCTGGATTGTCGATCAGGTCCTGTTTGCCCTTGCTGTCCAGATCCAGATCGTAATGGGTGTAGACGTATTTCAGTTTCGGGGTGATGAAACCATAGCTTGCCTGCATGGGCAGGCTGATCGCCGGTGCAAGATTCAGGCGAGTGCCATTGGAGCGAGCAACACCGAAGATGTTCTCGTCCAGGCGACGACCTGCACGACCGGCAGACGCGTCGGGTTTGCCGTCCTTGTCAAGAACGAAGTCGTCCTTCAAGTCACGATCGAAGCGTACCGCTTCGCTGTCGTAGGTCAGGTCGAAGCCACCCGGATGGTAGGGCAGCATGCCGTTGAAAGTGATCTGCGGCAGTCGGTCGTATGGAGTGGTCTGCGAAATGGTCGCCATCTCGTAGGCATGCACGTTCAGACGTGCGGTATAACTGTCACCCCGGTAGGTCAGCGCGCCCTGCTGGTTGACGATGTCTTGGGTCTTGATGCCGATCTGGTCAGATTCCAAGTCCTGGAAATAGAACGGGTCACTGATGTCGGTGTAGTCCACCTCGGTCATCAGGCGCTCGTCGAGGCCGCCCTTGTGCTGCCAGTTGACCATCCAGCGGTCTTTCTTGTAGTCCGTCTGCTTCTTGCGGTCATCGTCCTGATCGTTCAGGAACGCGCCACCGAACTGCCCTTCGCTGGACTTGGTCAGGTAGCGGAACTCGCCTTCCATCAACATGCCGCGCTTGGTCATGTAGCGCGGGTACAACGTGGCATCGTAGTTCGGTGCCAGGTTGAAGTAATACGGCGTGACCAGCATGAAGCCGGTGTCGCTGCTGGAGCTGAACGACGGCGGCAGGAAGCCGGACTGGCGACGGTCGTCGATCGGGAAGTAGATGTACGGTGTGTAGAACACCGGGAAATCCTTGACCCGCAGCGTCACGTTGGTCGCGGTGCCGAAGCCGGTGGCCGGGTTCAGGGTGATGTTGTTGCCCTTGAGTTGCCACGCGTTGCTGCCCGGCTCACAGGTGGTATAGGTACCGTCCTTGAGGCGGATGATGGCGTTTTCCGCACGCTTGGCGTACAGCGCGTTGCCGCGGATGTGCGACTTGTGCATCACGTATTCGGCGTTGTCGACCCGGGCCTCGCCGGTATCGAGCTGGATCTGCGCTTCGTCGCCGACCACCAGCGAGCCGTTGTCGCGGATCTTGACGTTGCCCTTGAGCTCGCCGCGGTTTTCGGCCTGGTACAGGTTGGCTTCGTCGGCTTCGGCCTGCATGCTGCCCTGGCGCATGACCACGTCACCGGCGAGGGTGGCGATCTGCTGCTCCTGCTGGTACTTGGAGACCTTGGCGTTGATGTAGGTCGGCGACTCGTCCTTGGGCGTGGAGTCGTTCATGCCCGGGCGGGTCGGCTCGATGTAGGCGCCGCCGCAGTACGGGCCGGTCTCGGCCAGCTGCGCGGCAGTGAGCTTCTCGCGCGGGACCCAGTCCAGATGGCTGTAGTCTTCGCTGCGCGACTTCAGGCCGCGGCCCTTGGCCTCGGTGACCAGCATCGGCTTGTCGGCCTCGGTCGCGGCGACTTCGCCGGATGCCTCGGCACCCGTGCTGGCCGCGGCAGCGCCCGGGTGTACCGGGCGCGGAGGCAAGTTGGCAGCGGTCTTGGGCTTGCAGTCCCAGCCACCGGAAGCGGACACTTGGCAGTCGAACTGCTCGGCCGCTACCACGTACGACGTGGCCAGGGGTTGCAGGGCCAGCAAACCGCCAGTCACGAGCAACGGAAACTTTCTACGAAACGCGGGGGATTTCAATGCCATCTTATTAGTCCGGGCTTCCTGCGTGCCATCTGCCCGCGTGTGGGGGCCGCACGCCTCTCGATGGTCTGAAAAAGATGCTGGATAATAAAGCATGACCCGCTTGACGGCTAGGGCCGTCGGAGAACCCTTGTAATGCCCGATCACGATGTACGCCTGCAACAACTGACCGCCTGGCTTGCCGGGCAACTGGAGAACCTCTTCCGTACCAATGCCTGGGGCGAAGTGCCCGCCGGCAGCCTGACCGCCGCCAGCAGCGATGCGAGTTTCCGCCGCTACTTCCGCTGGGAGGGCGCCGGGCACAGCTTCGTGATCATGGATGCGCCGCCGCCCCAGGAGAACTGCCGCCCGTTCGTCGACATCGACCATTTGCTGGCCACGGCCGGCGTGAACGTGCCGGTCATCCATGCCCAGGACTTGGAGCGCGGTTTCCTGCTGCTGGGGGATCTCGGCCGCCAGACATACCTGGACATCATTGATCAGGGCAATGCCGATGCCCTGTTCGCCGACGCCATCGATGCGCTGCTGGCGTTCCAGCGCTTGCCGATGGACGCGGCACTGCCCAGCTACGATGTCGCCCTGCTGCGCCGTGAGGTCGAGCTGTTCCCCGAGTGGTACGTGGGCCGCGCGCTTGGCCTGAGCTTCAGCGACGCGCAACAGGCCATTTGGCAGCGGGTCAGCCAGCTGCTGATCGACAGTGCCCTGGCCCAGCCCAAGGTACTGGTGCACCGCGACTACATGCCGCGCAACCTGATGCACAGTGCGCAAAATCCAGGCGTGCTGGATTTCCAGGATGCGGTCTATGGCCCGGTCACCTACGACATCACCTGCCTGTTCAAGGACGCTTTCCTCAGCTGGCCCCAGGCCCGCATCGAGGGCTGGTTGCGTGATTACTGGCGCAAGGCGCAGGCCGCCGGGATTCCGGTACAGGCAGACTTCGAAGCCTTCCAGCGTGCCAGCGACCTGATGGGGGTGCAGCGCCACCTCAAGGTGATCGGTATCTTCGCGCGCATCTGCCACCGCGACGGCAAGCCACGCTACCTGGCCGACGTGCCGCGTTTCTTTGCCTATATAGATGAGGTGATCAGCCGCCGGCCTGAGCTGGCCGAGCTGGGCCAGCTGATTGCCGAACTCCAGGCCGGGGCGCGTTCATGAAGGCGATGATCCTGGCGGCAGGCAAGGGCGAGCGCATGCGCCCGCTGACCCTGCACACGCCCAAGCCGCTGGTGCGAGCCGCCGGCAAGCCGTTGATCGAGTATCACCTCGAGGCGCTGGCCCGTGCCGGTATTGGCGAGGTGGTCATCAACCACGCCTGGCTTGGCCAGCAGATCGAGGATCACCTGGGCGATGGCAGCCGCTTCGGCCTGGTGATCAGCTATTCGCCGGAGGGCGAACCGCTGGAGACCGGTGGCGGGATCTTCAAGGCGCTGCCGTTGCTGGGTGATGCGCCGTTCATCCTGGTCAATGGCGATGTCTGGACCGACTACGACTTCGCCGGCCTGAATGCGCCGTTGCACGGCCTGGCGCATCTGGTGCTGGTGGACAACCCCGGCCACCACGGCCGGGGCGACTTCCGCCTGGCGGACGGGCAGGTGAGCGATGGCGATGACGCCCCGGGAACGCTGACTTTCAGTGGTATCTCTGTACTGGACCCGGCGCTGTTCGCAGGTTGCCAGCCCGGCGCATTCAAACTGGCCCCGTTGTTGCGCAAGGCCATGGCCGACGGTCGAGTGAGTGGTGAGCACTACCGTGGCCACTGGATCGATGTCGGCACCCTCGAGCGTCTGGCCGATGTCGAGCGCCTGATCGGGGAGCGTGCCTGATATGTGGTGGCCGAGCACAGTGATTGGTGCCGGTGCCGGTTTCGCCGTGGCCAGCATCCCCGGCGCGTTGCTGGGGGCGCTGCTGGGCCAGGCCATGGATCGGCGCCTGCGGCTGCAGGGTTGGGAAGACGTGCGCGAGCGCCTGGGCGGGCGCCCGGCGCTGCGTGACGAAGAGTTGTTGTTTGTGTTGCTCGGCCGCTTGGCCAAGAGTGATGGCAGGGTTGTCGAGGGTCACATCCAGCAGGCGCGACAGGAGATGTCCCGTCTGGACCTGGCGGAACCTGCTCGGATGCGAGCGATTGCCGCGTTCAACCGCGGGAAGTCGGGCAAGGAGCGCCTGGGGCACTACCTGCGCCGTATCAGGGTGCAGCCCCACGGCGCCGAAGGTACCTTGCGCGCCTGCTGGCGCATGGTCTGGGCCGACGGCAAGGCCGGGCGGCAGGAACGCGACCTGTTGCTGGGCTGGGGCCAGCAACTGGGGCTCAGTCGCAACCAGGTGCAGGCCTTGTCGCTGGAGTATGAGCCTCGCCGGTCGTCGATAGAAGGTGGCGTCATGACCTATGCGGCGGCGCTGAGGTTGCTGGGGGTGGAGCCGGACACCGAGGCCGACCGGGTCAAGCAGGCCTATCGGCGATTGCTCAGCCGGCATCATCCGGACAAGCTGGTGGGCAGTGGCGCCAGCGAAGCGAAGGTGCGCGAGGCGACCGAGCTTACCCGCGAGCTGCATCAGGCCTATGCCATGATCCGCAAGCGGCGGGGCTTGTAACGCCATTGTGGGCAAGGTCGCGCCTGCCGGAGTAGGCAGGCGCGGTCACTCTTACTCTGCCTTCGGCGTCAGCCAGCCGCGTACCCGACGCAACAGTTGTTCCTGCTCCGCCGATTTGTTGCCAGGCACGGCCATCAGCGAAAGCTGTCGGTACAGGCTGCTCTTCTGCCGCTTGCTAGCTTGCAGGCGCTGCTGGGCCGCGAGCCGATCGGCTGTGCGGGTGGCGTAGTAGAGGTCGGCGGTCGGCACCTTGAGGGTCGGCGTCAGGCTCAGCAGGTCATGCTCGACCCGCGCCGGTGTCTGCGCGGCGACCATCACCAGTTTCTGCACTTGAGGCGGCTGCTTCTCGCTGAGATAGCGCGCGGCCCAGTATGCGCCACTGCCGCTGCCCAGCAGCACGATGCTGCGCGCCTTCTGCTGCTGGGCATAGGCCACGGCGGCGTCGAGGCGGGCGAAGATACGCTCGGCGTCCTCCTCGCTGGTGTGTTCGTCGGCTTCGACCGCGTCGGTGCTCTCGGCGGTATCCGCTTCCGGCGCGGTCGCCTGGGCGACGTTGGCGTTGGCATCGGCAGGCGTGTCCTTGGCCGGAGCCGACTCGCCGTCCTCTTTTTTCGGTTCGACTGCAGGCTTGGCCTCGACCCGCGCCTGCGGGCGCTCGGCCAGCAGGTCGGGCATGCTCAGGCTCAAGGTGCCCCAGCCGACATCGGGGAAACCACGGCGCAGCGGGCCAACGGTGGTCGGCCAGTCGGCGCTTTCGCCCGCGCCAGGGACAATGATCACCGCGCCTTGCGGGTCGCTGTCGTTGGCCGGCTTCCACAGCGCCAGGAAGTTTTCACCATTGGCCTGCAAGGTCTGTTGTTCTGCCTTGGGTACCTGGCGCTCGAGGGCCAGTGCATCGTCCTGGCTACGCTCGAGCAGCGGTGGGCGCGGAGCGGGGGCGGAGGCGGCCGCCTCGACGGGCGCTTCGGGTTTCTCGGCGTCGTCGGCCTGAGCCGCGAACGGCAGGGCCGAAGCCAGGCAGAACATTGCCAGCGTCGTGCGATAAAGTGTGAACATCGATCAATCCAAGGCCAGAATCATACTGGCAGCCTAATGGTATTTGCCCGCGACGGCCACGCCAGGTGGCCGTCATTGCCAAGACGAGCGTAGAGATGAAGCGAGTGCGTTGCCTGTGGGTTATCGGCTGGTTGTGTCTACCCTTGATCGCCCTGGCCAAGCCGCCGGCGCCGCCCGCAGTGGTACTGGATCCAGCCCAGCAGCAATGGTTGGACGAACACCGCGGCTTGCGCGTCGGCCTGGTACTGCAGGCGCCCTATGCCCAGTTCGACCGCCGCCTGCAGCAATTCTACGGGGCCAACGTCGAACTGGTCGGCGCCCTGTCCCAGGCGTTGGGCCTGGATTTGACCTGGCGCGGCTTTGCCGATCAGGCCGCCCTTGAGCATGCCTTGCAGGCGGGCGAGATCGATTTCGCCCCAGGCCTTATGCAAACGCCGACCAGCCTGCGGCTGTGGCTGTTCAGTGACCCTTACATGCGTGTGCCGCAGCTGGTGGTGGGGATGCGCAGCGGCGCGGTAGCCGTGGAACTGGAAAAACTGAACGCCAATGACCGCGTGGCGGTACGCATGCCCGGTACCTTGGCGGATTACCTGCGCGGCAACTACGGCAATCTGAACCTGCAGGGTGTACCCGACGAGCGCGAGGCCCTGCAGTTGGTGTTGGGCGGGCAGGCCAGCTTCGCCGTGCTGGACGAGGCGCAGCTCAGCCGGCTGTCGCGCGAAGGCGAGTTCGCCGACCTCGCGGTGGTGGGTGATATCGGTCTGCCGCAACTGCTGCGGGTCGGCTCACGGCGCGATTGGCCAATGCTGGCCGATATTCTTGAGCGTGCCTTGCAGGTCCTGCCGGCCAAGACTCTGGAGCAGATGCACCAGCGCTGGTTGCAGCCCAGGTATCCACGGTTCTCCGAATCCGCCGGGTTCTGGCAGAACCTGGCCTTGCTGTTCGGCCTGCTGCTGCTGTGCGCCTTGGCCACCCTGGCTTGGCAGCGTCGTCAGCAGCGCGGCCTGGAGCGTGGGTTGCTGGCGGCCCGGGAGAGCCTGGTCGAGCGCCAGGTGCGTGAGGAGGCTTTGCGTCTGAGTCAGTTTTCCATCGACCAGAGCACGGTGGGCATCCTCTGGGTCAACTGGGACAGCCATGTGCGCTACGCCAACCATGCCGCCGAGCGCATGCTGGGCTTTGCCGAGGGGGCGTTGCTGGAGCTGCCACTGGTCGTTATCGAGCCGAACCTGAAGATGGATCGCTGGCTGGAACTGTGGAAGCGTGCCCGTACCGGAGATGGCGGCGAACAGCAGTTCGAAAGCCAGTGTCGGCGCGCCGATGGCAGCCTGTTCCCGGTCGAGTTGTCGCTGTCGTTCCTGCGTTTTCGCGATGCCGAGTACCTGGTGGTGTTCCTCGCCGACGTCACCGAGCGCCGGCGCGACCTGGCCGCGTTGCGCGAAAGCGAGGCGCGGCTCAAGGGGATCGCTGGCAACGTGCCGGGGCTGGTGTTCCGCCTGGAGCGCGATCCGGCCGAAGGCGACCCGGAATTTCCCTACATCAGCGAAGGCAGCGAGGCGCTGGTCGGCTACACCCCGGCGGCGATCCAGCACCCGCAGATGGGGCTGCGCAACCTGGTCCACCCGGAGGATCGCGCCGACTACCATCGGGTCCAGGACCTGGCCTTGGCCAGCGACCGGGACTGGTCCTGGCAGGGGCGTATCCTCACCCGCCAGGGCGAGCAGCGCTGGGCCGACATCAAGGCGACCACTCGCCGCCTGGCCGATGGGCGCATGGTGTGGGATGGCGTGGTCTGGGACATCACCCAGGGCAAGCAGGCCGAGCTGGCGCTGGCCGGGTCCCAGGAGCAATTGCGCGAGTTGTCGGCGCACCTGGAAAGCGTGCGCGAAGAGGAGAAGGCGCGGATTGCCCGCGAAGTCCACGACGAACTGGGGCAGATGCTCACGGTGCTCAAGCTTGAGGTGTCGATGTGCGAGCTTGCCTTCGCCGAACTGGATCCCGCCCTCAACGAGCGCCTGGCCAGCATGAAGCGCCTGATCGCCCAGCTGTTCCAGCTGGTACGCGACGTGGCTACGGCCCTGCGCCCGCCTATCCTCGACGCCGGCATCGCCTCGGCCATCGAGTGGCAGGCGCGGCGTTTCGAGGCTCGCACGCAGATCCCCTGCCTGGTGCAGGTACCGGACAATCTGCCACCCTTGAGCGATGCCAAGGCCATCGGCCTGTTCCGTATCTTGCAGGAGGCGCTGACCAACGTCATGCGCCATGCCCAGGCGCACACGGTGCAGATCGAGCTGGTTCACGAGGCCGGGCAGTTGCGCATGACCGTGATCGACGACGGCGTGGGGTTTGCCATGGAGGCGGCGCGGCCGACTTCGTTCGGCCTGGTGGGTGTGCGTGAGCGGGTGCTGATGCACGGTGGCAGCATGAGCCTGGACAGCGAGCCGGGCGAGGGCACCAGCCTGAGCGTGGCGATTCCTTTGAAGCAGGAGAAACAATCGTGATTCGAGTGCTGGTGGCGGAAGACCACACCATCGTCCGGGAAGGCATCAAGCAATTGATCGGCCTGGCCAAGGACATGCAGGTGGCGGGCGAGGCGGGCAATGGCGAGCAGTTGCTGGAGACCCTGCGCCACACGCCCTGCGAGGTGGTGCTGCTGGATATCTCCATGCCTGGGGTGAATGGCCTGGAAGCGATCCCGCGGATCCGCGCGCTGAACAACCCGCCGGCGATCCTGATGCTGTCGATGCATGACGAGGCGCAGATGGCGGCGCGGGCGCTCAAGGCCGGAGCGGCGGGCTATGCGACCAAGGACAGCGATCCGGCGCTGTTGCTCACGGCCATCCGTCGAGTGGCGGGGGGAGGGCGCTACATCGACCCGGCCCTGGCCGACCGCATGGTATTCGAGGTGGGCCTGACCGAAACCCGGCCGCTGCACACCCTGCTGTCCGAGCGTGAGTTCTCGGTGTTCGAGCGCCTGGCCCAAGGCGCCAACGTCAACGACATCGCCCTGCAACTGGCGCTGTCGAGCAAGACCATCAGCACCCACAAGGCGCGGCTGATGCAGAAGCTCAAGGTCAACTCGCTGGCGGAGCTGGTGAAATACGCCATGGAGCACAAGTTAGTGTGAGTGTTCTGGTTACGACAATGGCTTTTACGCGATCTCACCGCAGGAGCGGCTAAAGCCGCTTCTGCAAAGCTCGAGTTACCTGAAAACGCCATCCTTGTAGGGCGATCCCTACAACAAGTCTTCCATCCGGATGATGGCATTCTCTCAGCGCCCCCGATTTCCGGGGCTTTACGCGTCTTCTACGCTTTTGCCTACGCAGTCATTCCAACAAGAAGGTGCAGGGCATGAGCGAGGCGAATTCGAACGAGACGCTGGTCAGCTTCCGAGGTGTGCAGAAGAGCTACGACGGCGAATCGCTGATCGTCAAGGACCTCAACCTGGACATCCGCAAGGGCGAGTTCCTGACCCTGCTCGGCCCTTCCGGTTCGGGCAAGACAACCAGCCTGATGATGCTGGCAGGTTTCGAGACCCCCACCGCCGGTGAGATCCAGCTGGCCGGGCGCTCGATCAACAATGTGCCGCCGCACAAGCGCGATATCGGCATGGTGTTCCAGAACTACGCACTGTTCCCGCACATGACCGTGGCCGAGAACCTGGCCTTCCCGCTGACCGTGCGCAACCTCAGCAAGACAGACGTCAGCGAGCGGGTCAAGCGCGTGCTCGGCATGGTTCAGCTTGATGCCTTCGCCAAACGCTATCCCGGCCAGCTTTCCGGTGGCCAGCAGCAGCGCGTGGCGCTGGCACGCGCCCTGGTGTTCGAGCCGCAACTGGTGCTGATGGACGAGCCGCTTGGCGCCCTCGACAAACAGCTGCGTGAACACATGCAGATGGAGATCAAGCACATCCACCAGCGCCTGGGCGTGACCGTGGTCTACGTGACCCACGACCAGGGCGAAGCGCTGACCATGTCCGACCGGGTGGCGGTGTTCCATCAGGGCGAGATCCAGCAGATCGCCGACCCGCGCACCCTTTACGAAGAGCCTTGCAACACCTTCGTCGCCAACTTCATCGGTGAGAACAACCGCATCAACGGCACCCTGCTGGCCAGTGACGGTAATCGTTGCCAGGTGCAACTGGCCCGTGGCGAGCGGGTCGATGCGCTGGCGGTGAATGTCGGCCAGGCCGGTGACCCGGTGACCCTGTCGATCCGCCCCGAGCGGGTACGCTTGAACGGCCACAGCGAGAACTGCGTCAACCGCTTCTCCGGTCGTGTCGCCGAGTTCATCTACCTAGGTGACCACGTGCGGGTACGCCTGGAGGTCTGTGGCAAGGCCGATTTCTTCGTCAAGCAGCCGATCGCCGAGCTCGACCCGGCCCTGGCTGTGGGCGACGTGGTACCGCTGGGCTGGGAGGTGGAGCACGCCCGCGCGCTCGATCCGATTGCCGAGGCCCATTAATGGTTTGCTTCACCAACCCTGAACTGTGGAGAGAATAATAATGCGCAAGCAGTTGAAACTGACCGCCCTGGCCCTTGGCCTGTTCGCCGCCGGCCAGGCCATGGCGGCCGACCTGACCGTGATTTCCTTCGGCGGCGCCAACAAGGCGGCCCAGACCAAGGCGTTCTACGAGCCTTGGGAAAAGGCGGGCAAGGGCAAGATTGTCGCCGGGGAGTACAACGGCGAGATGGCCAAGGTCAAAGCCATGGTCGACACCAAGAGCGTCAGCTGGAACCTGGTCGAGGTGGAGTCGCCGGAGTTGGCCCGGGGTTGCGATGAAGGCATGTTCGAAGAGCTTGACCCCGCACTGTTCGGTAATGAAGGCGACTTCGTGCCCGGGGCCATTCAGCCGTGCGGCGTGGGCTTCTTCGTCTGGTCCACGGTGCTGGCCTACAACGCCGACAAACTCAAGAGCGCGCCTGCCAGTTGGGCCGATTTCTGGGACACCAAGAAATTCCCGGGCAAGCGCGGCCTGCGCAAGGGCGCCAAGTACACCCTCGAATTCGCCCTGATGGCTGACGGCGTCGCACCCAAAGAGGTGTACAAGGTGCTGGCCACCAAGGAAGGCCAGGACCGCGCCTTCAAGAAGCTCGACGAACTCAAGCCGAGCATCCAGTGGTGGGAAGCCGGTGCCCAGCCGCCGCAGTACCTGGCCTCGGGTGACGTGGTCATGAGCTCGGCATACAACGGTCGTATCGCCGCGGTGCAGAAGGAAAGCAACCTCAAGGTGGTGTGGAACGGCGGCATCTACGACTTCGATGCCTGGGCCATCCCGAAAGGCGCCAAGGATGCGGAGGAGGCGAAGAAATTCATTGCCTACACCGTCCAGCCCGAGCAGCAGAAGACTTACTCCGAGAACATTGCCTACGGCCCGGCCAACTCCAAGGCCGTCCCGCTGCTGGCCGACGCGGTGAAGAAGGACATGCCGACCACCCCTGAGAACATCGCCAACCAGGTGCAGATCGACGTGGCCTTCTGGGCCGACAACAGCGAACAGCTGGAGCAACGCTTCAACGCCTGGGCGGCGAAGAAGTAAACCATCTGGAGCCTTCATCGCCGGTAAGCCGGCTCCCATAAAACCTGTGCAGTACTTGTGGGAGCCGGCTTGCCGGCGATGGGCTGCGCAGCAGCCCCAATTTCAGCCTGTATCGCGGAGTTCGCCATGGCCATTGCAGTGCCCCTCAACGAAGGCGCGGGTAAAAGCCTCAAGCAGCGCCTCAAGCATGCCGAGCGGGTCAACCGCTGGAAGGCCCAGGCGTTGATCGCGCCGCTGGCGCTGTTCCTCCTGCTGGTGTTCCTGGTGCCGATCGCGGCACTGTTGTACAAGAGCGTCGGCAACCCCGAGGTTGTCGCCGGCCTTCCGCGCACCGTCGAGGCAGTCGCGCAGTGGGATGGCAAGAGCCTGCCGGGCGAGGAGGTCTACAAGGCCCTGAGTCAGGACCTGGCCGAGTCTCGCAAGAACCAGACCCTGGGTGACCTTTCCAAGCGCCTTAACATGGAGCTGGCCGGCTACCGCAGCCTGCTGGCCAAGACCGCGCGGGCGCTGCCGTTCAAGGCCGAGCCTGCCTCCTATAAAGAAGCCTTGCAGACGCTCGACGAGCGCTGGGGCGATCCTGCCTACTGGCAGGCGATCCGTCGCAACACCAGCAGTGTCACGCCGTTCTACCTGCTGGCCGCGCTGGACCACCGTATCGACGACCTGGGCGAATTGGCCAAGGCCACCCCCGATCAGGCCATCTACCTGGACATCTTCGCTCGCACCCTGTGGATGGGGGTGGTGATCACCGTGATCTGCCTGGTGCTGGCGTATCCCCTGGCTTACCTGCTGGCCAACCTGCCGACCCGGCAGAGCAACCTGCTGATGATCCTGGTGCTGCTGCCGTTCTGGACCTCCATCCTGGTGCGGGTGGCTGCATGGATCGTGCTGTTGCAGTCAGGCGGGCTGATCAACAGTGCGCTGATGGCCGTGGGCATCATCGACCAGCCGCTGGAACTGGTGTTCAACCGTACCGGCGTGTACATCTCCATGGTGCACATCCTGCTGCCGTTCATGATCCTGCCGCTGTACAGCGTGATGAAAGGCATCTCGCCCAGCTACATGCGGGCGGCGATCTCCCTCGGCTGCCATCCGTTCGCCAGTTTCTGGCGGGTGTACTTCCCGCAGACCTACGCCGGTGTCGGCGCCGGCTGCCTGCTGGTGTTCATCCTGGCCATCGGCTACTACATCACCCCGGCGCTGCTGGGCAGCCCGAACGACCAGATGGTCAGCTACTTCGTCGCCTTCTACACCAACACCAGCATCAACTGGGGCATGGCCACCGCCCTGGGCGGGTTGTTGCTGCTGGCCACCGTGCTGCTGTACCTGATCTATAGCTGGCTGGTCGGCGCCAGCCGCCTGCGCCTGAGCTGAGGAGCCTTGTCATGCTGAGCCCTTACATGTCGCCCGTGGAGCGGGTGTGGTTCTACAGCCTGCGCATCCTGTGCGGCCTGATCCTGCTGTTCCTGGTGTTGCCGGTGCTGGTGATCATCCCGCTGTCGTTCAACAGCGGAAGCTTCCTGGTCTATCCCCTGCAAGGCTTTTCGTTGCACTGGTACCAGGACTTCTTCGCCTCCGCCGAATGGATGCGCGCCCTGAAGAACAGCATCATCGTGGCCCCGGCAGCCACGCTGCTGGCCATGGTGTTCGGCACCCTGGCGGCCATCGGCCTGACCCGTGGCGACTTCCCCGGCAAGTCGCTGGTGATGGCGCTGGTGATCTCGCCGATGGTGGTGCCGGTGGTGATCATCGGTGTGGCCAGCTACCTGTTCTTCGCGCCGTTGGGCATGGGTAACAGCTTCACCTCGCTGATCCTGGTGCATGCGGTGCTGGGTGTGCCGTTCGTGATCATTACCGTGTCGGCCACGCTGCAGGGGTTCAACTACAACCTGGTGCGCGCGGCGGCGAGCCTTGGGGCCTCGCCTCTACTGGCCTTCCGTCGGGTGACCTTGCCGTTGATCGCCCCTGGGGTGATCTCCGGTGCGCTGTTCGCCTTCGCCACGTCGTTCGATGAGGTGGTGGTGACCCTGTTCCTTGCCGGGCCCGAGCAGGCGACCCTGCCACGGCAGATGTTCAGCGGCATCCGCGAGAACCTGAGCCCGACCATCGCGGCGGCGGCCACCTTGTTGATCGCCTTCTCGGTGATCCTGCTGCTGACCCTGGAGTGGCTGCGTGGGCGCAGTGAAAAACTGAGGACCCAGCAGCCAGGTTGAATCTTCGGCGCGGGTGACGTAGGAGCGGGCTTGCCCCGCGATGGCATACCGAATTCGCGATCGCAATCGCGGGGCAAACCCGCTCCCGCGCCATCCGTTCGACCATCTGCTGCGCCGGCGTTGATACCAATCAGCCCCGATTCGCTTCCCTGAGTTACAATGCGCGCCACCGTGATTCTGCCCAACAGGTGCGCCATGCAGCCCTACGCTATTGCCCCCTCCATTCTGTCCGCCGACTTCGCCCGCCTGGGCGAGGACGTCGACAAGGTCCTGGCCGCCGGGGCCGACATCGTCCACTTCGATGTCATGGACAACCACTACGTGCCCAACCTGACCATCGGTCCGATGGTCTGCAGCGCCCTGCGCAAGTACGGCGTGACCGCACCCATCGACGTGCACCTGATGG
The DNA here is from genome assembly GCF_002934345.1 of Pseudomonas sp. PONIH3. NCBI lineage: Bacteria > Pseudomonadati > Pseudomonadota > Gammaproteobacteria > Pseudomonadales > Pseudomonadaceae > Pseudomonas > Pseudomonas sp. PONIH3. The sequence continues at coordinate 3,210,582 of NZ_CP026386.1, read as the reverse complement.
TTAGCCCGGTCGACCGCATCATCGGTGACTTCATCGAGGCCGGCGCCACCTACATCACCTTCCACCCGGAAGCCTCGCAGCACATCGACCGCTCGCTGCAACTGATCAAGGACGGCGGCTGCAAGGCTGGCCTGGTGTTCAATCCGGCCACCAGCCTGGATGCGTTGAAGTACGTGATGGACAAGATCGACATGGTCCTGCTGATGAGCGTCAACCCGGGTTTCGGCGGCCAGAAGTTCATCCCCGGCACCCTCGACAAGCTGCGCGAAGCCCGTGCCCTGATCGACGCCAGCGGTCGTGACATCCGCCTGGAGATCGACGGTGGCGTGAACGTCAACAACATCCGCGAGATCACCGCCGCCGGTGCTGACACCTTCGTCGCCGGCTCGGCGATCTTCAATGCCCCGGACTACAAGGAAGTCATCGACAAGATGCGTGCTGAAATGGCGCTGGCACGCGCATGAGCGGCTTCGAGCAGCTGTTCCCGGGGACACTGCCCAGGCTGGTGATGTTCGATCTGGATGGCACCCTGATCGATTCGGTACCCGACCTGGCCGCAGCCGTCGACCAAACGCTGCTCGAACTCGGGCGACCGCCTGCAGGCCTTGAGGCCGTGCGCCACTGGGTCGGTAACGGTGCCCAGGTGCTGGTGCGCCGGGCGCTGGCCGGTGGTATCGACCACGCCGCAGTGGACGACGAACTGGCCGAGCGCGCGCTGGCGCTGTTCATGGAGGCCTATGCCGACAATCATGAACTCACCGTGGTCTACCCCGGTGTGCGCGACACCCTGCGCTGGTTGCGCAAGCAGGGTGTGGAAATGGCGCTGATCACCAACAAGCCCGAGCGCTTCGTTGCCCCTTTGCTCGACCAGATGAAGATCGGGCGCTACTTCCGCTGGATCATCGGCGGCGACACCCTGCCACAGAAGAAGCCCGACCCTGCGGCGCTGCTGTTTGTCATGAAAATGGCCGGCGTCAGCGCCGAGCAGGCGCTGTTCGTCGGCGATTCACGCAGCGACGTGCTGGCCGCCAAGGCCGCGGGGGTGCAGTGCGTCGGCCTGAGCTATGGCTACAACCATGGCCGCCCCATCGACGAGGAGTCGCCCAGCCTGGTGCTCAGCGACCTGCGCCTGCTGCTGCCCGGTTGCTTAGTCACCGACACTGGGATAACGTTGGCGGACCTTCAAGCCCCGCAAAGCAGAGACAACGACGTGGTGGTTACTGGCAAATTCTGGATGAAAGTCATCAAGGCCCTGGCCCGCTGGCGCTGGCGCGCCTGACTCCCGCCCGCCGGCGCCTGCCGGTACATCCGTTTGCCCGACCCCATTGCTGCTTGCCCCGAGGCTACACATGACCCGCGAAGAATTCCTGCGCCTGGCCGCTGCCGGCTACAACCGCATCCCCCTGGCCTGCGAAACCCTGGCTGACTTCGACACGCCGCTGTCGATCTACCTGAAACTGGCTGACCAGCCCAACTCCTACCTGCTCGAGTCCGTGCAAGGTGGCGAGAAGTGGGGCCGCTACTCGATGATCGGCTTGCCGTCGCGCACCGTCATGCGTGTGCATGGCTACCATGTGAGCATCCTGCAGGATGGCGTCGAGGTCGAAAGCCACGACGTCGAAGACCCGCTGGCTTTCGTCGAGGCGTTCAAGGACCGTTACAAGGTCGCTGACATCCCAGGCTTGCCGCGCTTCAATGGTGGCCTGGTCGGTTACTTCGGCTACGACTGCGTGCGCTATGTGGAAAAACGCCTGGGTGCCAGCCCGAACCCCGATCCGCTTGGCGTGCCGGATATCCTGCTGATGGTCTCCGACGCGGTGGTGGTGTTCGACAACCTGGCCGGCAAGATGCACGCGATCGTGCTGGTCGATCCGGCCGAAGAACAAGCGTTCGAGCAGGGCCAGGCCCGCCTGCAAGGTTTGCTGGACACCCTCCGCCAGCCGATCACCCCGCGGCGCGGCCTGGACTTGAGCGGGCCGCAGGCGGCCGAGCCCGAGTTCCGCTCCAGCTACACCCGTGACGACTACGAAAGTGCGGTGGGCCGGATCAAGGAATACATCCTGGCCGGCGACTGCATGCAGGTGGTGCCGTCCCAGCGCATGTCCATCGACTTCAAGGCCGCGCCCATCGACCTTTACCGGGCGCTGCGTTGCTTCAACCCGACGCCGTACATGTACTTCTTCAATTTCGGCGACTTCCATGTGGTCGGCAGCTCGCCGGAAGTGCTGGTGCGGGTCGAAGACAACCTGGTGACCGTGCGCCCGATCGCCGGTACCCGCCCGCGTGGCGCCACCGAAGAAGCCGACCGGGCCCTGGAAGACGACCTGCTGTCGGACGACAAGGAAATCGCCGAGCACCTGATGCTGATCGACCTCGGGCGCAACGACGTGGGCCGTGTATCGTCCACCGGCAGTGTGCGCCTGACCGAGAAGATGGTGATCGAGCGTTACTCGAACGTCATGCATATCGTGTCCAACGTCACTGGTCAGCTGCGGGAAGGCCTGACCGCCATGGACGCACTGCGGGCGATCCTGCCGGCCGGCACCCTGTCGGGTGCGCCGAAGATCCGCGCGATGGAAATCATCGATGAGCTCGAACCGGTCAAGCGCGGTGTCTACGGTGGCGCGGTGGGCTATTTTGCCTGGAATGGCAACATGGATACCGCCATCGCCATCCGCACTGCGGTGATCAAGGACGGCGAACTGCATGTGCAGGCCGGTGGCGGCATTGTCGCCGACTCGGTGCCGGCGCTGGAGTGGGAAGAGACCATCAACAAGCGCCGGGCGATGTTCCGTGCGGTGGCGCTGGCCGAGCAGAGCTGCTCCAAGTAGATTGATCGGGGCCGCAACGCGGCCCCGACAAATCAGAAGTCCAGGCTCAATGCCACGCTCACTCCCTGCTGGCGCAACTCATCACTCTTGCGCCAGTTGTAGTTCCCCCGCAGGTTCAATCCCGGCACCAGTTCATGGCTCACCCCCAGGCTGGCCCGCGTCAGGTTGCTGTGTGGTGTATAGCCGGTGAGGGTGAAGTCGTTTGCCGGCAGGCTGGTCAGATGCATGCGCAGGTCCTGCTGGTCATCCTCGAACTCATGCTCGCGGGCCACCTCGGCGAACAGCTTTGTCGTCGGCAGCACTTGCACGCTACCCAGCAGGCCGGCTCCGAGCCGGCGTGACGTACGTTCCTGGTCGTCGAAACCGAGCGCTGTGGAGCGGCCGCTCTTCTCGTCGTAGCCATCGACCTTGACCCGCGCGTAGTCGGCACTGATGAACGGCGCCAGTTGCCAGTGGCTGCTCTCGGGCGCCAGGTTGTAGCCCACCCGGCCGGTGACGGCCCAGGCCTCGCCATCGGTGTCGCCTTTCTCGCTGCGGTCGTTCACACCCAGGGCGAAGGTGCGCTTGAGGTCGCGGTAATCCAGGTGACCGGCGGTCAATGCCGCATCGGCCCACCAGCGATCCTGGCGGTACTGGGCGAAGGCGCTGGCCAGGTAGCTGTCGAGCTTGTAGTCCGAGTCATCCTGGCCCGCCTCGAGTTTTTGCCGGTACACGCCGGCCGCCAGCCCCACGCGCCAGGCGTCGTCGAGCCGGTAGCTGCCGCCGAGGGTCAGGTTGTAACCGCGCCCGTCACCACTGGCGGCGCTGCGCTGGCTGCCGAAGTCCAGGTCCTGGCCGCCGGTGGCGACGAAGGCCTGCCATTGACCGACGGCCTGCCAGGGTGTTTGCCACTGGTTGCGCAGTTCATCCTGGTGGGCGCGGATACTGGCGTGGGCGATTTCCGGGAGCAGGGTCAGTTCCCACGGCGCGGCCAGGATCGAATAGGCATAGTCGGCGATCAGCTGCTGGCCGGCGATGGTCGGGTGTACCGAGTCGTTGAACAGCAGCCGGGTCGGGTCCGGGGTAGTACCGTTCAGCCCGTAGACCGGGTTGCCCACGCAGCCGTCGCCGCTGTAGCAGGTGCCGACCAGGTTCTGGTCGGCGGCCAGGCCGAACTGGGCGGGGCTGGTGAGGGCCTCTTGCAGCAGGGTTGGGATGTTGAGCGGAATGATCTCGGCGTTGATCTGCCCCAGCTGGCTGACCAATGACTGGTTGAACACGCCGGACAGCTGCGACAGCGGTCCTTGCTGGGGGGTGCCGCTGAAGTTCGGTGTCTGTCCCAGGTCTGGCAGCAGCCAGACCATGATGTAACGCGCGCCGCCCTGTTGCAGCGCCTGGGCGCTGGCCGCCAGGCGGGCACCTGCTGCGGCTGCGGTCGCGGGGCTGTTGACCAGGCCTTGGAGGAAGTCGTTGCCGCCACCGGTCAGGTAGTACAGGGCATTGGGGTCGGCGCGCAGGCCGTTGGCCAGGTAACCGTCACGCTCGCGCAGGACCACCCCCGCGCCAGGGCGCCCGGGCGGGATGACGGCTTTCGAGGTGTCGGTGATCGAGTCGAGGATCTGCTGGGTGGTGTAGCCGCCCACGGCCCAGTTGTTGCCGTCGGGCGTGCCTTGCAACTGGTTGGTGAGTGATGTCGATGGTCCCAGGGCAGTTCCCGAAAAGCCCAACCTGCCCCCCAGGATCATCGGCGAGACGGGCGCGTAGTTGCCATCGGCATCGCGGTTGGTGAAACGCATGCCTGGCGTGCCGCCGGTCAGGTCGGGAAACTGCCCGGCATCACTGAGGCTGTCGCCAAAGACGATGAGCGATGAATAAGGGGAGGGGCCGGCCATCGCCTGGCTGCAAGCCAGGGCGAGGATGCCGAGGGCGGAGTACAGGAAGGGAGTCTTGCGCATGCATGAATATCCTTTTCGTTGTTTTTATCGAAGCAAGCCGCATGACCTTAGCAAATCGCCGGTCTTCGCCCACCATCGCATTGGTTTCCCAGTGTTTACGGGCGTATTGCGCCCGTCGCCCCGGTAGGCTACTGTGCCCTGACGTATGAACGAGACCTACCCCGTGTTGATCGTCAGCAAACTCTTGATGCGCGTTATCAAGGCCGTCGCCCGTTGGCGTTGGCGCGCCTGACTTTATCTCTTGCCGGCATGCCCGGCCCGCTCCTGTTTGCCTTCCCTTCGCTTTAACCGCCGCCCACCGCGGAATTTTCCCGCGCCCACGGCAGCAGGGAAGGCTCGAATCAAAAGTCAGTATTCAAGAGGTTCGTTCCAGATGTTACTGATGATCGACAATTACGACTCCTTCACCTACAACGTCGTGCAGTACCTCGGCGAGCTCGGTGCCGAGGTCAAGGTCATTCGCAATGACGAAATGACCATCGCCCAGATCGAAGCCCTGAACCCCGAACGCATCGTCGTCTCCCCGGGCCCCTGCACGCCGAGCGAAGCGGGTGTGTCCATCGAGGCCATCCTGCATTTTGCCGGCAAGCTGCCGATCCTCGGCGTGTGCCTGGGTCACCAGTCCATCGGCCAGGCCTATGGCGGTGACGTGGTGCGTGCCCGCCAGGTGATGCACGGCAAGACCAGCCCGGTGTTCCACCGCGACCTGGGTGTGTTCTCGGGCCTGAACAACCCGCTCACCGTGACCCGCTACCACTCCTTGGTGGTCAAGCGCGACACGTTGCCCGACTGCCTGGAAGTGACCGCCTGGACCGCGCATGAAGACGGCTCCGTCGACGAGATCATGGGCCTGCGTCATAAAACCCTGAACGTGGAGGGGGTACAGTTCCACCCGGAATCCATCCTCACCGAGCAGGGACACGAGCTGTTCGCCAACTTCCTCAAGCAGACCGGCGGACGCCGTTAAGGACCGATCATGGAAATCAAGACCGCTTTGAGCCGCATTGTCGGCCACCTGGACCTGTCCACAGAGGAAATGCGCGACGTCATGCGCCAGATCATGACCGGCCAGTGCACCGAGGCGCAGATCGGCGCCTTCCTCATGGGCATGCGCATGAAGAGCGAGAGCATCGACGAGATCGTCGGCGCGGTGTCGGTGATGCGTGAGCTGGCCGACAAGGTCGAGCTCAAGACCCTCGACGGCGTGGTCGACATCGTCGGCACCGGCGGCGACGGCGCCAACATCTTCAACGTGTCCACCGCCTCGGCCTTCGTGCTGGCGGCTGCGGGCTGCACGGTGGCCAAGCACGGCAACCGCGCCGTTTCCGGCAAGAGCGGCAGCGCCGACCTGCTGGAAGCCGCCGGCATCTACCTGAACCTGACCCCGGTGCAGGTGGCCCGCTGCATAGACAGCCTCGGCATCGGCTTCATGTTCGCCCAGACCCACCATACCGCGATGAAGCACGCCGCCGGCCCGCGTCGCGAGCTGGGGCTGCGTACCTTGTTCAACATGCTCGGCCCGCTTACGAATCCGGCCGGTGTGAAGCACCAGGTGGTCGGCGTGTTCACCCAGGCCCTGTGCCGCCCATTGGCCGAAGTGCTGCAGCGGATGGGCAGCAAGCATGTGCTGGTGGTGCACTCCAAGGATGGCCTGGACGAGTTCAGCCTGGCTGCGCCAACCTTTGTCGCTGAACTGAAGAACGGCCAGATCACCGAGTATTGGGTCGAGCCGGAAGACCTCGGCATGAAGAGCCAGAGCCTCCATGGCCTGGCGGTCGAGGGCCCGCAGGCCTCGCTGGAACTGATCCGCGATGCCCTGGGCCGACGCAAGACCGAGAACGGCCAGAAGGCCGCCGAGATGATCGTGCTCAACGCTGGCGCGGCGCTGTATGCCGCTGATCACGCGATGACCCTGGCCCAGGGTGTCGAGCTGGCTCACGATGTCCTGCACACCGGCTTGGCCTGGGAAAAACTCCAGGAACTGGGCGCCTTTACCGCGGTATTCAAGGTGGAGAACGAAGCATGAGTGTACCGACGGTGCTGGAAAGGATCATCGCCCGCAAGTTCCAGGAAGTGGCCGAGCGCAGCGCGCGGGTCAGCCTGGGCGAGCTCGAGCGCCTGGCCAAGGTGGCCGATGCCCCGCGTGGCTTTGCCAATGCCCTGATCGAGCAGGCCAGGCGCAAGCAGCCGGCGGTCATCGCCGAAATCAAGAAGGCTTCGCCGAGCAAGGGCGTGATCCGCGAAAACTTCGTGCCGGCGGAAATTGCCGTCAGCTACGAGAAGGGTGGCGCGACCTGTCTGTCGGTGCTGACCGACGTGGACTACTTCCAGGGCGCTGACATCTACCTGCAGCAGGCGCGTGCCGCCGTTTCGCTGCCGGTGATCCGCAAGGACTTCATGGTCGATCCTTATCAGATCGTCGAGGCCCGCGCCCTGGGTGCCGACTGCGTGCTGTTGATCGTGTCGGCGCTGGACGACGTGAAAATGGCCGAGTTGGCGGCCACGGCCAAGGACGTCGGCCTCGACGTGCTGGTCGAAGTGCATGACGGCGATGAACTGGAGCGTGCGCTGAAGACCCTCGACACACCGCTGGTCGGGGTCAACAACCGTAACCTGCACACCTTCGAGGTCAGCCTGGAGACCACCCTCGACCTGCTGCCGCGCATCCCGCGTGACCGTCTGGCGATTACCGAAAGCGGCATCCTCAACCGGGCCGATGTCGAGCTGATGGAAATCAACGAGGTGTATTCCTTCCTGGTCGGCGAGGCGTTCATGCGCGCGGAGCAGCCAGGGTTGGAGCTGCAGCGGCTGTTCTTCCCCGAGCAAGTGAAGAAGACCGTTCAGCAACTGGACTGATCGAACCGAAAGCCGGCGTTTTTGCCGGCTTTTTCATACCTGTACCGGCCTCATCGCGGGGCAAGCCCGCTCCCACGTTGTCCCGTATTGGCGTGGGAGCGGGCTTGCCCGGCGATGAGGCCGGTGAATCCAACACGCAAGGTGGCTCGATGAGCGATCAACCTCTAGCCCTGACCGTCGAGCAGGGCCTGCACGCCGAACAAGACCTGCTGGCCGCCGTCTGCCGCGGCGAACGCGATTCCGGCGTGCTGTTCTGGCGCCCCACCGACCACGCCTTGGTCATGCCCCGGCGCATGAGCCGACTGGATAACTTCGAAGCCGCCTGCGCGGAACTGGCCATCGCCGGTTGGCCGGTACTGCTGCGCGAAACCGGTGGCGAGCCGGTGCCGCAGTCGCACTCGACGGTCAACGTCGCGCTGGTCTATGTGGCTCCGCGTAGCGAAGGCGACCATGGCCGTATCGAAAATGCCTACGAACGCCTGTGCCTGCCGCTGTGCGAAGTGCTGCGCGAATGGGGTGGAGTGGCGTCGGTGGGCGAGATCGACGGGGCTTTCTGCGACGGCCGTTACAACGTTAACCTCAACGGTCGCAAGCTGGTCGGCACGGCCCAGCGCTGGCGCCAGGGCCTGGGCGGCAAGCGCCCGGTGGTGCTGGTACATGGAGCGTTGCTGCTGGACAACGAACGCGAATCGATGGTGGCGGCGGTCAATCGCTTCAATGAATGCTGCGAACTGGAGCAGCGCTGCCGCGCCGACAGCCATATCGCCCTGCACGAAGTGGCGCCCGCCGCGCCGTGGTTCGAGCGTCTGAACCAGGCCTATGCGCAAGTGCTCGCGGCGCTACCTACGGACTAGGGTCTGTACGAAATGTGTCTGCGCGAAGGCCAGACAAGGCGAAACGGGGGGAGGAAGCGGAATGTACTGGAGTACATGAGCATTCCGAGCCCCGTTTCAACGCAGTATGGGCGAGTGCAGATACATTACGTACAGAGCCTAGCGGGTGCCGTAGACCACCATGGTCTTACCCTTGACCTGCACCAGGCTGCGTTCCTCGAGGTCCTTGAGGACGCGGCCGACCATCTCCCGTGAACAACCGACGATACGACCGATCTCCTGGCGGGTGATCTTGATCTGCATGCCATCGGGGTGGGTCATGGCATCAGGCTGCTTGCACAGGTCGAGCAGGCAGCGGGCGACGCGGCCGGTGACGTCGAAGAACGCCAGGTCGCCGACCTTGCGCGTGGTGTTGCGCAGGCGCTGGGCCATCTGGCTACCCAGGGCATAGAGGATGTCCGGCTCCAGGCGCGCCAGCTCCCGGAACTTGTCGTAACTGATCTCGGCCACTTCGCACTCGGTCTTGGCGCGGACCCAGGCGCTGCGCTGATGCTCCTGGCCGGCGGGTTCGAACAGCCCCAGCTCGCCGAAGAAGTCACCGCTGTTGAGGTAGGCGATGATCATCTCGTGGCCGTCGTCGTCCTCGATCAGGATGGTCACCGAACCCTTGATGATGAACGACAAGGTCTCGGCCCGGTCACCGGCGCAGATGATGTTGCTCTTGGCGGCGTAGCGGCGGCGTTGGCAGTGGGCCAGCAGCTTGTCGATGTTCTTGATCTTGGGTGGCAGGGCTGAGGAGACCATCACGAAATCCTGTTCGATGCGACGCATTGGCTTTTTATAGAGGCTGCCTGGCAGTACGCGCCAGTCATTTGGCGCCAGCTTATCAGACACTTCAACTTGAATCGGCACAAAAGCGACGCGGCTTGAGCTTTTCCGACAGCCTCGCAAGGTCTAAGCTGACACCCTTTTACGAGATCGGGAGTCCGGATAGATGAAGGCACGCATCCAGTGGGCCGGTGAAGCGATGTTCCTTGGCGAGTCGGGGAGTGGCCACGTCGTGGTCATGGACGGCCCGCCCGAAGCCGGAGGCCGCAACCTGGGCGTGCGCCCGATGGAAATGCTCCTGCTTGGCCTGGGTGGCTGCAGCAGCTTCGACGTGGTCAGCATCCTCAAGAAATCCCGCCAGGCCGTGGAAAGCTGCGAAGCCTTCCTCGAAGCCGAGCGCGCCGGTGAAGACCCCAAGGTGTTCACCAAGATCCACATGAACTTCGTGGTCAAAGGGCGAGGGCTGAAAGAGGCGCAGGTCAAGCGCGCAGTGGAACTGTCGGCCGAGAAGTACTGCTCGGCGTCGATCATGCTCGAGCGTGCCGGTGTGGAGATCACCCACGGTTACGAAATCGTCGAACTCGGTTGATCGAAGGCAGCGCCTGCCGGTCAGGCGCTTTGCTTGTGCAGGCGTTCGACACCTAGCAGCAACGCGAGCCCCGGGATCAGCGCAAGCACCAGCCAGGGCGTATTCACCCCGAGCAGGATGAGGATTTCGCTGCTGCTCCAGGTGGTGCCGAAGTGTTCGGCAAACACCTGGCACTGCAGCCACGCAGCCAACGTGCCAGCGAGCACGAACGTGCCGATCAGCAGTTGGCGGCTGGCTAAAAACACGCTGAGCAGCAGGAACAGCAATTGCGCGGGCAGTGTGCCGAGCATCAGCTCAGCGGTGCTGTTGCTGTCAGGGTCGGTAAGCGTCGGCAGTTCCAGGCTGAAAGTACTGTGCCCGACACTGGCGACCATCAGACAAACGAACAGATAGGCGACCGGGATCAGGCCAAGGCCCTGCAGCAGCCGGGTGAGCGATCGTCCCATGTTCAGCGACGCAATGCCGGCAGCAGTTGCAACAGGCGTTCGGGTAGCTGTGCCCGAAGCTGCTCGCTCAATGCCTCACGTCGCTTCTGGTACAGCACGCCGAGACCGATCACGCCGAGGCCGATCAAGGTCAGTATGACCGGGAACAGCAGGGAATCGGCGAACACCTCGTAGGACAGATAGCCCAGATAGGCCGCCACCCCCATCGCTCCGAACACCATGAACACGGGGCGGCGCAGCAGGACGGCCAGGCCCATCAGTCCCAGGTTGATCAGGCAGTACAGCGCCTTGCCCCACTCGCTGCCGCTGTCCATCAGCGTCAGCCCCCCCAGAACGCCGCCAGGCCGGCGAGATAGCCCCAGAAGGCATAGTCCCGGCGGGTGCGTCCGTCGATCACCAGAAATACCAGCAGCAGGCCCAGGCCGAACCACAGCGAGACCGTGCGCCGTTGCTCCCAGCTGAACAGGTCGCCATGGAACCACTCGCTCAGGTCCATGGACATGAACCACAGGGCCACCGCGATCGGCATGACGATGAAAGGGAAGGGAATCAGGCGCAGCATCAGCAGTCCAGCCAGTACCGTCGCTGCCTCCATCGCCAACCAGCCACCCTGCACGTAGGTGTAGTACTGGTGGTAGTCGCCCTGGGCGTCGTCCAGCGGCCACCAGCCTGCCAGGCGCTCGATAGCGAACACCGCCAGCGGCACGATGCTGACCGCCACGGCGGCCAGCACGCCGGCGGCGACAGGCTGGTTGCGTCGTTGCAGCGACAAGGCGAACAGGGTGATTCCGGCGATGTAGAGCAGGGCGATGGCCAGCAGTGCACCGTCGCCTATACGCATCCAGGCCTCGGTGAGCAACCAGCCCATGGCACCCATGATCAACAGTGCGCCGAAGTAGAACGCCACATGGGCCAGCTGGAAGCTGGCGCGGCTTTCCGGCTGCTGGCGCAGGAAGGCCAGCAAGGCCTGGTCCTGCCCCGGGTGCAGCACCCCGGCGCTTACGGCGCGTGCCAGGTCCCTGGCGTCGAAACGTTCCATGGTGCGCGTCTCAGATTCGGTAGGTGCTCTTGGTCATGACCTTGGCCAGCAGGCTCATGCCAAAGCGCACGGGCGCGGGGAAGCGGTAGCCGCCGGCTTCCAGCGCGGACTCGGCATGGTGTTCCTCGTCGACGCGCATCTGTTCGAGGATGGCGCGGGACTTGCCGTCGTTCTCGGGGATCTGCTCAAGGTGCTCGTCCAGGTGCTTGCACACCTGATGCTCGGTGGCGGCGACGAAGCCCAGGCTGACCTTGTCGCTGACCAGCCCGGCGAGGGCGCCGATGCCGAACGACAGGCCGTAGAATACCGGGTTGAGCACGCTGGGGTGGCTGTTGAGCTGGCGAATACGCTGCTCGCACCAGGCCAGGTGGTCGATTTCTTCTTCGGCCGCATGCTCCATGGCCTTGCGCACCTGGGGCAGCTTGGCGGTCAGGGCTTGGCCCTGGTACAGCGCCTGGGCACAGACTTCGCCGGTGTGGTTGATGCGCATCAGACCGGCGATATGGCGGGACTGCTGCTCATCGAGCTCGGCGTCCGGCTGGACGATGGCCGGCGAGGGGCGGGCGGGTTGGCCGCTGAAGGGCAGCAAGGTGCGCATGGCGGTATCGGCCTGCAGCAACAAGCGGTCGAGCGGCGAGTAGTGACGTTCGGTAGCCATCGGGCACCTCCGCTGAAGTGATGCCCGACAGTCTACCTCAATCCCCTTGGACGGGCTTGCCTTGGATCAGCCAGGTGGCCAGTTCATCTGGCGCTGGCCAAGCACGTGCATGTGGATGTGGTAGACGGTCTGGCCGCCTTTCGGGTTGCAGTTCATGACCACGCGGAAGCCTTCCTCGCAGCCCTGCTCGACGGCCAGGCGCTGGGCGGTGAACAGGATATGGCCGGCCAGGGCCTTGTCCTCTTCGGTCAGGTCGTTGAGGGTGCGGATGTGTTTTTTCGGAATGACCAGAAAATGCACAGGTGCCGCTGGGGCAATGTCCTTGAAGGCCAGGATCTGGTCATCTTCGTAGATGATATCCGCCGGGATTTCCCGGTTGATGATTTTGAGGAATAGATCGTCCACAGCACGTGCTCCATGGTGAGTGTCGGGGCTGAGTGTACTGAGCCCGACGCTGCTCGCCCAGTGGCTATTCCATGCCGACCGGGCAGTAGCGCCGATGGATAACGCCGGCCAGCTTGCGCGCCAACCAGCGCGGTAGCAGGCGTGGGGCGAAGGCCAGCCAGCGGTTGCGCCTGCCGGGCAGGATCAGGGCGCGGTTCTTGTCCAGGGCGCGCACCGCATACAAGGCGATTTCCTCGGGGCTTAGGCAGCGGGTGTTGCCTTCCAGCCGGGGAATGCGACGTCTGGCTGAGCGCACCGGTCCCGGGCACAGCACCGACACCTTGATCCCGGTGCGTTTCAGCTCTTCGCGCAATGCCTCGGAAAAACTCAGCACATAGGCCTTGCTGGCCGCGTAGGCGGCCATCCACGGCCCGGGGGCGACGCCGGCAAGTCCCGCGACATTGAGGATCTGCCCGCCACCCTGGATCGCCATCAGGTTGCCGATGGCATGGCACAGGCGACTGAGCGCGAGGATGTTGACCTCGAGCAGGTCCTGCTCATCGGCCCATTCATGCGCCAGGAATGGCCCATAGGTGCGCTGCCCCGCGCAGTTGACCAGAAGGTCGATACGCCGCTCGCCTTCCTCCAGCTCGAGCACGAAGCCCGAAAGGCGCAAGGGTTGGCTGAGGTCGCAGGCACGGAACAGCACTTCCACGCCAAAGCGTTGGGTGAGTTCGATGGCCACCGGCTCCAGCGTTTCACGCTGGCGTGCCACCAGGATCAGGTTGCGCCCGCGCCGCGCCAGAGCCTCCGCCAGGGCCAGGCCCAGGCCGCTGGAAGCACCAGTGATCATGGCGTAACGGGTCATGCAAGGCTCCTGGGGCGAAAGGGGCGCCTAGTGTACAGCGTGGCCGTTTTGCTACAAGGCGTTGCTGCGCAGCTGCTGGCTGCGTTCGAGGGCCGCTCGGTATTCGTCCTGCAAGCGCGCGATCAGGTCACCGGCAGTGGGCAGGTCATGGATTTCGCCGACACCCTGGCCGGCCGACCATACCGTCTTCCAGGCCTTGGCTTCCTCGTCCAGCGGCTTGAGCTTACCGGCCTCGTGGTTGCTCTTGAGCGCGGCCAGGTCGTAACCGGCCTGTTCGAGGCTCTGGCGCAGGAAGCTGGCGGGGATGCCGGACACCGCCGGGGTATGCACGATATCGGCCGCACCCGCGCCCAGGATCATCTGTTTGTAGGCGTCCTGGGCCTGGCTCTCGCGGGTGGCGATGAAGCGTGTGCCCATGTAGCCCAGGTCCGCCCCCAGCAATTGTGCGGCCAGCAGTTCGTGGCCATGGTTGAGGCAGCCCGCCAGCAGCAGGGTCTTGTCGAAGAACTGGCGGATCTCCGCAACCAGGGCGAACGGGCTCCAGGTGCCGGCATGGCCCCCGGCGCCGGCCGCCACGGCAATCAGCCCGTCGACACCTGCCTCTGCGGCCTTTTCGGCGTGGCGGCGGGTGGTCACGTCATGGAACACCAGGCCGCCATAGCCGTGCACCGCGTCGACCACCTCCTTCACCGCGCCAAGGCTGGTGATGACGATGGGGACCCGATGCTCGACGCACAGTGCGAGGTCGGCCTGTAGACGCGGGTTGCTCGGATGCACGATGAGATTGACCGCATAGGCAGCGGGTGCCTGCAGTTCGGCCAGCCCTGCTTCGATCTCCTCCAGCCAGGCCTTGAACCCTGCACTGTCACGCTGGTTCAGGGCCGGGAAGCTGCCCACCACGCCATTGGCGCAGCAGGCCAGCACAAGCCGGGGGTTGGAGATCAGGAACATCGGCGCCGCGACCAGAGGCAAGCGCAGGTGTTTTGCGAGCGAGGCGGGCAGGGACATGGCGAAACTCCTGTAGGCGGGTGGATATCGTCAGAACGGTTTGACCACCACGAGGATTACGACGCCCAGCAGCATCAGTACCGGTGCTTCGTTGAACCAGCGGTAGTAAACGTGGCTGCGGGTGTTGGTGCCGGCGGCGAAGCGTTTGCGCTGGGCGCCGCACATGTGATGGTAGACGGTGAGCAGCGCGACCAGGGTGAGCTTGGCGTGCAGCCAGCCCTGGCTCAGCCAGCCGGGGTTCAGGTACAGCATCCAGCCGCCGAACACATAGGTGGCGATCATCGCCGGGTTCATGATGCCCCGGTACAGCTTGCGCTCCATGGTGACGAAGCGCTCGAGGCTGATGCTGTCCTGGCTTTGGGCGTGATAGACGAACAGCCGTGGCAGGTAGAACAGGCCGGCGAACCAGCAGACCACGCTGACGATATGCAGCGCCTTGATCCATAGATAGAGCATGGGGAGTTCCTTCAGGTTTTCACGGTCGTCAGATAGTAGAGGCCAAGGGGCCGAAGGGTCATCCCAAGAGTTGTTACAGGCGCCTTGGCCCCCTATTATCGTGCGCTTTCCAGTGGTCTCGTTGATAAGGGGCAAGCGTCATGATCAAGGTCGGTATCGTCGGCGGCACGGGTTACACCGGTGTCGAACTGCTGCGTCTGCTGGCGCAGCATCCACAGGCCGAAGTGGCGGTCATCACTTCGCGCTCCGAGGCGGGCGTGGCGGTTGCCGACATGTATCCGAATCTGCGGGGCCACTACGACGGCCTGGCGTTCAGCGTTCCGGACAGCAAGACCCTGGCGGCCTGCGATGTGGTGTTCTTCGCCACGCCCCACGGTGTCGCCCACGCCTTGGCCGGTGAGCTGCTGGCCGCCGGGACCAAGGTCATCGACCTGTCCGCCGACTTCCGCCTGCAGGACGCTGTCGAGTGGGGCAAGTGGTACGGCCAGCCCCATGGTGCACCAGAACTGCTCAAGGATGCGGTCTACGGCTTGCCCGAGGTGAATCGCGAGAAGATCCGCCAGGCGCAGCTGATCGCAGTGCCGGGTTGCTACCCGACCGCCACCCAGCTCGGCTTCCTGCCCCTTCTGGAGGCTGGCCTGGCCGATCCGTCGCGCCTGATCGCCGACTGCAAGTCGGGCGTCAGTGGCGCCGGGCGTGGCGCTGCGGTAGGTTCGCTGTTCTGCGAGGCTGGGGAAAGCATGAAGGCCTACGCGGTCAAGGGGCATCGTCACCTGCCGGAGATCAGCCAGGGCCTGCGCCAGGCAGCCGGCAAGGACATCGGCCTGACCTTCGTGCCGCACCTGACGCCGATGATCCGCGGCATCCATGCCACGCTCTATGCGACGGTCGCCGACACTTCTGTCGACCTGCAGGCGCTGTTCGAGAAGCGCTATGCCAATGAACCGTTCGTCGACGTGATGCCCGCCGGCAGCCACCCGGAAACCCGCAGCGTGCGCGGTGCCAACGTCTGCCGCATCGCCGTGCACCGGCCGCAGGGCGGTGACCTGGTGGTGGTGCTGTCGGTGATCGATAACCTGGTCAAGGGCGCGTCAGGCCAGGCGGTGCAGAACCTCAACATCCTGTTCGGCCTGGATGAACGCATGGGCCTGTCCCACGCGGGCCTGCTGCCGTAAGCCAGCGTACGTTGCCAAGTCCCGCCGTGTGCGGGCCTTTTTCGTGGGGCCGACTAAAGCCGCACAATTCTTGACCGATTTTCTCGGACAAGCGGATAATACGCCCCATCGAGTTTTATGGCGGCACTGCGCCGGGAGAATCAACATGAGCGTCGAATCCTTCACCCCCACGGCTTTGGAGTTCACCCCCGGGGCTGCGCACAAGGTGAAGACCTTGGTCAGCGAAGAGGGCAACGACCGGCTGAAGCTGCGTGTGTTCGTGACCGGCGGCGGTTGCTCGGGCTTCCAGTACGGCTTCACCTTCGATGAGGACGTGGCCGATGACGACACCATCGTCGAGCGCGAAGGCGTCGCGCTGGTCGTCGACCCGATGAGCTACCAGTACCTGGCCGGCGCCGAGGTGGATTACCAGGAGGGCCTGGAAGGCTCGCGCTTCGTGATCAAGAATCCGAACGCCACCACCACCTGCGGTTGCGGTTCGTCGTTCTCGATCTGATCGGGTCGGGCATAAAAACGCCGCGCATTTGCGCGGCGTTTTGCATTCAGGCGGGGTAGATCGCGCCGAGGATGCGCAGGCCTATGGCGGCGGTCACACTCGGCCGATTGGCGGGAATGCCTTCCAGGCAACAGTGGGCCAGCCAGGCGAAGGCCATGGCCTCTACCCAGTCGGGGTCCACGCCATGCGCGGCGGTGCTGGCAACCTTTGCCCCAGGCAGCAGGGCGGCCAGGCGAGCCATCAGGACGCCGTTGCGGGCGCCACCACCGCAGACCAGCAGGGCTTCAGTCCCTGACTGAGCCTGGCGTAGCGAGTCGATGATGGTGTGGGCCGTAAGCTCCAGCAGCGTGGCTTGGACGTCTTCGTCGCGATAAGCGGGTAGCCGGGCCAGGTGGGCATCCAGCCACGGCAGGTTGAATACCTCGCGCCCGGTGCTCTTCGGGCCGCTGCCAGCGAAGAACGGATCGCTCAGCAGCGCCTTCAACAGATCGTTCTGCACGCAGCCGCTGGCCGCCCAGGCGCCGTTGGCATCAAAGGCCTGGCCTTGCTTGCGCTCGATCCAGGCATCCAGCAACACATTGCCCGGCCCGCAGTCGAAACCATGTACCGGTTGATCCCGCTCGATCAGGCTGAGGTTGCTGAAGCCGCCTACGTTGAGGATCGCCAGGTTGTGGCCAAGATGGCCGAACAAGGCTTCGTGAAATGCCGGTACCAGGGGGGCGCCCTGGCCGCCTGCCGCCACGTCGCGGCGGCGGAAGTCGCCCACTACGCAGATGCCGGTGAGCTCGGCCAGCAGGGCCGGGTTGCCGATCTGCACGGTGAAGCCGCGAGCCGGTTCATGGCGAACGGTCTGGCCGTGGCTGCCGATGGCGCGAATGGCCTCGGGTGCCAGCCCTTGAGCGTTCAGCAAGTTGTTGATGCCTTGGGCGGCCAGCGTGGCCCAGCGATTCTCTGCCAGGGCGGCACGCGCGATCTCATCGGGGCCGCTGGCGCAGAGGCCGAGCAGGTCCTGGCGCAGGTCGACGGGCATGAGGATGTAGTGGGTGGCGAGCAGCCGCAGCTGCTCGTCTTGCTCGATCAGGGCGATGTCCAGGCCATCGAGGCTGGTGCCGGACATCACCCCCAGGTAGAGCGCCATGGGCTCAGCGCTTGTTGGCTGCGAGCAGAGTGGCCTTTTCCTGATCCATGCGGGCGATCAGGGGCTGGCTCTGCTGGTTGAAGCGCTGGCGCTCGGCCTTGGCGATCGGATCGGCCATCGGCACCTTCTGGCTCAGTGGGTCGACGTGCACGCCATTGACCTGGAACTCGTAGTGCAGGTGCGGACCGGTCGAAAGGCCGGTGGTGCCGATGTACCCGATGATCTGCCCCTGCTTGACGCTGGAGCCGGTCTTGATGCCCTTGGCGAAGCCCTGCATGTGGCCATAGAGCGTCTTGTAAGAATTGCCGTGGGCGATGATCACGGTGTTACCGTAGCCGCCACGGCGGCCGGCGAGCTCGATGCGACCATCGCCTGCAGCCTTGATCGGCGTGCCGCGTGGCGCGGCGTAGTCCACGCCCTTGTGCGCGCGGATCTTGTTGAGGATTGGGTGCTTGCGGCCGGCGGAGAACCGCGAGCTGATGCGGGCGAAATCCACCGGGGTGCGGATGAACGCCTTGCGCAGGCTGTTGCCGTCGGCGGTGTAGTAGTTGGTGTTGCCCTGCTTGTTGGTGTAGCGCACGGCGGTGTAGGTCTTGCCGCGGTTGGTGAAGCGGGCGGAGAGGATGTTGCCGGTGCCGACCACCTTGCCGTCCATCATCTTCTGCTCGTAGACCACGTCGAATTCGTCGCCCGGGCGGATGTCCTGGGCGAAATCGATGTCGTAGCCGAGGATACGCGCCATGTCCATGGTCATGCTGTGGGACAGGCCGGCGCGCTGGGCGGAGGCGGACAGCGAGCTCTTGATCACGCCATGGGCGTAGGCGGTGCGCACCACCGGCTTGCTGACCTCGCGCTCGAAGGCGAAGCCCTTGTCGGTGCGGTTCAGGCGGATGGTCTCGAGGTTGCTGACCTTGCTGTGCAGGCTTGCCAGCTGACCGTCCTTGTCCAGCTCGAATTGCAGCACCTGGCCATGCTTGAGCTGGCTGAACTGCTTGGCCTGCTTGTTGCTGGCCAGCACGTCGTGAACGACGTTGGCAGGCAGGCCGACCTTGTTGAACAAGGTCGAGAGCGTATCGCCGCGGCTGACGACCACTTCGCGGTGACCCGGGGCCTTGTCCTCCGGTTTGGCCGCAGGGGCTGGAGCGGGTTCCGCCTTGGCCGTTTCGGGTTCTGCACCTTCGATCTGGGCGAAGGGCGAGTCGCTGTTCTGCTCGGCCTGTACCAGCGGGGCGCCGCGGGACTCGTCCTTGAGCTGTTCGGCCGGGCTTTCCAGCTCCAGGCTGAGGGTGGTTTTCTTGGCTTCCACTTCGCTGGACGGGAATACCAGCAAAGCCAGACTGAGAAGGGCGGCGATGCCGCTGGCGGCCAACAGATGGCTTTTCGGATAAAGCGGGGGCGCTTTAGGCGTTTCGTTGGTCATAGGTAAGGTGACTTTGAAAAAGGTGAAATGGAAAAGATGAATGACATGATGAAGATGAAATAACTGTATAAAATATAACCAAATCCATTCTCACGCAAGGGCGCATAGACGTTGCGGTGCGCCGTTCGGGTCACAATCCGTTGCGAAACTTGTATTTGATGGCCGATCTTGTATGGTTGGCTCCCCTTGAATCCTAGCGTTGCGGGTCTGTCTATGAAGTCGGTTGAAGAGCAGCTGGCGCTTATCAAGCGCGGTGCGGAAGAGGTATTGGTCGAGTCGGAACTGGTGGAGAAGCTCAAGCGCGGCCAGCCGCTGCGCATCAAGGCGGGCTTCGACCCAACCGCGCCCGACCTGCACCTGGGGCACACGGTGCTGATCAACAAGCTGCGTCAGTTCCAGGAGTTGGGCCACCAGGTCATCTTCCTGATCGGCGACTTCACCGGCATGATCGGCGACCCCAGCGGCAAGAGCGCTACTCGCCCGCCACTGACCCGCGAGCAGGTGCTGGACAACGCCGAGACCTACAAGCAGCAGGTCTTCAAGATTCTCGACCCGGCGAAGACCGAGGTGGCGTTCAACTCCACCTGGATGGACACGCTCACGCCTGCCGACTTTATTCGTCTGGCCTCGCAGTACACCGTGGCGCGCATGCTCGAGCGCGATGACTTCGACAAGCGCTACACCACCAACCAGCCAATCGCGATCCATGAGTTTCTCTATCCGCTGGTCCAGGGTTACGACTCCGTCGCCTTGAAGGCCGATGTCGAGCTGGGTGGCACCGACCAGAAGTTCAACCTGCTGATGGGGCGCGAGCTGCAGCGCGCCTATGGCCAGGAGGCGCAGAGCATCGTCACCATGCCGCTGCTTGAAGGGCTGGATGGCGTGAAGAAGATGTCCAAGTCGCTGGGCAATTATGTCGGCATCCAGGAAGCCCCTGGGGTGATGTATAGCAAGCTTGTGTCGATTCCCGATACCTTGATGTGGCGTTACTTCGAGCTGCTGAGCTTCCGTTCGATGGAAGAGATCGATCAGTTCCGGGCGGATGTCGAGAACGGTGCCAACCCGCGTGACATCAAGATCAAGCTGGCCGAGGAAATCGTGGCGCGTTTCCATGGTGAAGAGGCCGCGGCCAATGCGCACCGTGCTGCGGGTAACCGCATGAAGGAAGGCGAGCTGCCAGAAGACCTGCCGGAGATCGAAGTGGCCGCTGCTGAAAATCTGCCTATCGCCGCCGTGCTGAACCGGGCTGGCCTGGTGAAGAACTCGGCGCAGGCGCGGGATCTGCTCGGCGCTGGCGCGGTCAAGGTGGATGGTGAGGTGATCGACCGTGACTTCATGTTTGTGCTCGGCGCGACCCACGTGTGCCAGGCGGGCAAGAAGGCGTTTGCTCGGGTTACCCTCAAGGCTGAGTGATTGCCTGCAGGTGTAGCTATATAGAAGCGGGGAGGCCGGTAGGCCTCCCCGCTTTTGTTTTAGCGCTGCTTACTATAGGTGTCAGGATGGTAGGGCGTCGGCGAGCACCTGGTGCGATCTTTTTGATTTTTATGAAATTAACGGTTGACGGGCTTTCAGAACCCCTTATAATGCGCCCCACTTCCAGCGACATCGGAACGAAAAATTCCTTGAATATCAATGAGTTGATCGATCAAGAGGGTTGCGGAGGTGCTTCGATCGCCAGATCGGCAGCGGTGAAAAAGGCAGTTGACAGCAGGTTGTAACGCTGTATGATTCGCCTCCCGCTACGAGAGATCGCAGCGAGTCAAGTGTTTGAAGTTGAACGGGTTTCTCGCAAAATACTTCAAAATAAACGCTTGACAGCAAATGAGGAAGGCGTAGAATGCGCGCCTCGGTTGAGACGAAGCGCTCTTAGCCAAACGCTCTTTAACAAATTGAATCAAGCAATTCGTGTGGGTGCTTGTGAGTATGGACTGATAGTCGCCAAGATTATCAGCATCACAAGTGGCCATGCGAGAAATCACATAGTCATTTGAGATTGCTGAGCCAAGTTTAGGGTTTCTTAAAAACCCAAGCAGTATTGAACTGAAGAGTTTGATCATGGCTCAGATTGAACGCTGGCGGCAGGCCTAACACATGCAAGTCGAGCGGATGACGGGAGCTTGCTCCTTGATTCAGCGGCGGACGGGTGAGTAATGCCTAGGAATCTGCCTGGTAGTGGGGGACAACGTTTCGAAAGGAACGCTAATACCGCATACGTCCTACGGGAGAAAGCAGGGGACCTTCGGGCCTTGCGCTATCAGATGAGCCTAGGTCGGATTAGCTAGTAGGTGAGGTAATGGCTCACCTAGGCGACGATCCGTAACTGGTCTGAGAGGATGATCAGTCACACTGGAACTGAGACACGGTCCAGACTCCTACGGGAGGCAGCAGTGGGGAATATTGGACAATGGGCGAAAGCCTGATCCAGCCATGCCGCGTGTGTGAAGAAGGTCTTCGGATTGTAAAGCACTTTAAGTTGGGAGGAAGGGTTGTACGTTAATACCGTGCAATTTTGACGTTACCGACAGAATAAGCACCGGCTAACTCTGTGCCAGCAGCCGCGGTAATACAGAGGGTGCAAGCGTTAATCGGAATTACTGGGCGTAAAGCGCGCGTAGGTGGTTCGTTAAGTTGGATGTGAAAGCCCCGGGCTCAACCTGGGAACTGCATCCAAAACTGGCGAGCTAGAGTATGGTAGAGGGTGGTGGAATTTCCTGTGTAGCGGTGAAATGCGTAGATATAGGAAGGAACACCAGTGGCGAAGGCGACCACCTGGACTGATACTGACACTGAGGTGCGAAAGCGTGGGGAGCAAACAGGATTAGATACCCTGGTAGTCCACGCCGTAAACGATGTCAACTAGCCGTTGGAATCCTTGAGATTTTAGTGGCGCAGCTAACGCATTAAGTTGACCGCCTGGGGAGTACGGCCGCAAGGTTAAAACTCAAATGAATTGACGGGGGCCCGCACAAGCGGTGGAGCATGTGGTTTAATTCGAAGCAACGCGAAGAACCTTACCAGGCCTTGACATGCAGAGAACTTTCCAGAGATGGATTGGTGCCTTCGGGAACTCTGACACAGGTGCTGCATGGCTGTCGTCAGCTCGTGTCGTGAGATGTTGGGTTAAGTCCCGTAACGAGCGCAACCCTTGTCCTTAGTTACCAGCACGTTATGGTGGGCACTCTAAGGAGACTGCCGGTGACAAACCGGAGGAAGGTGGGGATGACGTCAAGTCATCATGGCCCTTACGGCCTGGGCTACACACGTGCTACAATGGTCGGTACAGAGGGTTGCCAAGCCGCGAGGTGGAGCTAATCTCACAAAACCGATCGTAGTCCGGATCGCAGTCTGCAACTCGACTGCGTGAAGTCGGAATCGCTAGTAATCGCAAATCAGAATGTTGCGGTGAATACGTTCCCGGGCCTTGTACACACCGCCCGTCACACCATGGGAGTGGGTTGCACCAGAAGTAGCTAGTCTAACCTTCGGGAGGACGGTTACCACGGTGTGATTCATGACTGGGGTGAAGTCGTAACAAGGTAGCCGTAGGGGAACCTGCGGCTGGATCACCTCCTTAATCGAAGACATCAGCCTGCTGATGAGCTCCCACACGAATTGCTTGATTCATTGTGTAAAGACGATGCTGTAACGCGACCCTGTTATAGGTCTGTAGCTCAGTTGGTTAGAGCGCACCCCTGATAAGGGTGAGATCGGCAGTTCAAATCTGCCCAGACCTACCAATTACTTGGTGCGGCTGGTCAAATGGGGCCATAGCTCAGCTGGGAGAGCGCCTGCCTTGCACGCAGGAGGTCAGCGGTTCGATCCCGCTTGGCTCCACCACTCTTTCAGGTTTCGCAGCACTGCTCAGAACTTAGAAATGAACATTCGGTGATGAATGTTGATTTCTGACTTTTGTCAGATCGTTCTTTAAAAATTCGGATATGTGATAGAAATAGACTGAATGCCAGTTTCACTGCTGGTTATTCAGGCTAAGGTAAAATTTGTGAGTTCTGCTCGAAAGAGCGACGTGCGAATTTTCGGCGAATGTCGTCTTCACAGTATAACCAGATTGCTTGGGGTTATATGGTCAAGTGAAGAAGCGCATACGGTGGATGCCTTGGCAGTCAGAGGCGATGAAAGACGTGGTAGCCTGCGATAAGCTTTGGGGAGTCGGCAAACAGACTGTGATCCAGAGATCTCTGAATGGGGGAACCCAGCCAGCACAAGCTGGTTATCTTGTACTGAATACATAGGTGCAAGAGGCGAACCAGGGGAACTGAAACATCTAAGTACCCTGAGGAAAAGAAATCAACCGAGATTCCCTTAGTAGTGGCGAGCGAACGGGGACCAGCCCTTAAGCTGGTTTGAGATTAGTGGAACGCTCTGGAAAGTGCGGCCATAGTGGGTGATAGCCCCGTACACGAAAATCTCTTGCCAGTGAAATCGAGTAGGACGGAGCACGAGAAACTTTGTCTGAACATGGGGGGACCATCCTCCAAGGCTAAATACTACTGACTGACCGATAGTGAACCAGTACCGTGAGGGAAAGGCGAAAAGAACCCCGGAGAGGGGAGTGAAATAGAACCTGAAACCGTATGCGTACAAGCAGTGGGAGCCTACTTTGTTAGGTGACTGCGTACCTTTTGTATAATGGGTCAGCGACTTATATTCAGTGGCGAGCTTAACCGAATAGGGGAGGCGTAGCGAAAGCGAGTCTTAATAGGGCGCTTTAGTCGCTGGGTATAGACCCGAAACCGGGCGATCTATCCATGGGCAGGTTGAAGGTTAGGTAACACTGACTGGAGGACCGAACCGACTACCGTTGAAAAGTTAGCGGATGACCTGTGGATCGGAGTGAAAGGCTAATCAAGCTCGGAGATAGCTGGTTCTCCTCGAAAGCTATTTAGGTAGCGCCTCATGTATCACTGTAGGGGGTAGAGCACTGTTTCGGCTAGGGGGTCATCCCGACTTACCAAACCGATGCAAACTCCGAATACCTACAAGTGCCGAGCATGGGAGACACACGGCGGGTGCTAACGTCCGTCGTGAAAAGGGAAACAACCCAGACCGTCAGCTAAGGTCCCAAAGTCATGGTTAAGTGGGAAACGATGTGGGAAGGCTTAGACAGCTAGGAGGTTGGCTTAGAAGCAGCCACCCTTTAAAGAAAGCGTAATAGCTCACTAGTCGAGTCGGCCTGCGCGGAAGATGTAACGGGGCTCAAACCATGCACCGAAGCTACGGGTATCACCTTTAGGTGATGCGGTAGAGGAGCGTTCTGTAAGCCTGTGAAGGTGAGTTGAGAAGCTTGCTGGAGGTATCAGAAGTGCGAATGCTGACATGAGTAACGACAATGCGAGTGAAAAACTCGCACGCCGAAAGACCAAGGTTTCCTGCGCAACGTTAATCGACGCAGGGTTAGTCGGTCCCTAAGGCGAGGCTGAAAAGCGTAGTCGATGGAAAACAGGTTAATATTCCTGTACTTCCAGTTATTGCGATGGAGGGACGGAGAAGGCTAGGCCAGCTTGGCGTTGGTTGTCCAAGTTTAAGGTGGTAGGCTGAGATCTTAGGCAAATCCGGGATCTTAAGGCCGAGAGCTGATGACGAGTGCTCATTAGAGCGCGAAGTGGTTGATGCCATGCTTCCAAGAAAAGCTCCTAAGCTTCAGATAACTGGGAACCGTACCCCAAACCGACACAGGTGGTTAGGTAGAGAATACCAAGGCGCTTGAGAGAACTCGGGTGAAGGAACTAGGCAAAATGGCACCGTAACTTCGGGAGAAGGTGCGCCGGTGAGGGTGAAGCACTTGCTGCGTAAGCCCACGCCGGTCGAAGATACCAGGCCGCTGCGACTGTTTATTAAAAACACAGCACTCTGCAAACACGAAAGTGGACGTATAGGGTGTGACGCCTGCCCGGTGCCGGAAGGTTAATTGATGGGGTTAGCGCAAGCGAAGCTCTTGATCGAAGCCCCGGTAAACGGCGGCCGTAACTATAACGGTCCTAAGGTAGCGAAATTCCTTGTCGGGTAAGTTCCGACCTGCACGAATGGCGTAACGATGGCGGCGCTGTCTCCACCCGAGACTCAGTGAAATTGAAATCGCTGTGAAGATGCAGTGTATCCGCGGCTAGACGGAAAGACCCCGTGAACCTTTACTATAGCTTTGCACTGGACTTTGAGCTTGCTTGTGTAGGATAGGTGGGAGGCTTTGAAGTGGGGACGCCAGTTCTCATGGAGCCATCCTTGAAATACCACCCTGGCAACCTTGAGGTTCTAACTCAGGTCCGTTATCCGGATCGAGGACAGTGTATGGTGGGTAGTTTGACTGGGGCGGTCTCCTCCCAAAGAGTAACGGAGGAGTACGAAGGTGCGCTCAGACCGGTCGGAAATCGGTCGTAGAGTATAAAGGCAAAAGCGCGCTTGACTGCGAGACACACACGTCGAGCAGGTACGAAAATAGGTCTTAGTGATCCGGTGGTTCTGTATGGAAGGGCCATCGCTCAACGGATAAAAGGTACTCCGGGGATAACAGGCTGATACCGCCCAAGAGTTCATATCGACGGCGGTGTTTGGCACCTCGATGTCGGCTCATCACATCCTGGGGCTGAAGCCGGTCCCAAGGGTATGGCTGTTCGCCATTTAAAGTGGTACGCGAGCTGGGTTTAGAACGTCGTGAGACAGTTCGGTCCCTATCTGCCGTGGACGTTTGAGATTTGAGAGGGGCTGCTCCTAGTACGAGAGGACCGGAGTGGACGAACCTCTGGTGTTCCGGTTGTCACGCCAGTGGCATTGCCGGGTAGCTATGTTCGGAAGAGATAACCGCTGAAAGCATCTAAGCGGGAAACTTGCCTCAAGATGAGATCTCACTGGAGCCTTGAGCTCCCTGAAGGGCCGTCGAAGACTACGACGTTGATAGGTTGGGTGTGTAAGCGCTGTGAGGCGTTGAGCTAACCAATACTAATTGCCCGTGAGGCTTGACCATATAACACCCAAGCAATTTGCTCACGCAGATTGCGGTGGTGAAGACGAAACGAACCGAAAGTTCGCGACGAACCACAAGATCACATATCCGAATTGGCTGGCATGTCTGCAAGGACGTACTGGCAACCGAATTTCTTGACGACCATAGAGCATTGGAACCACCTGATCCCATCCCGAACTCAGCAGTGAAACGATGCATCGCCGATGGTAGTGTGGGGTTTCCCCATGTGAGAGTAGGTCATCGTCAAGATTCATTTCGCAAAACCCCTATCTGCGCGAGCAGGTAGGGGTTTTGTCTTTGCGCGTTTGGCAAGTTAACACCCACCCTTGTAGGAGCCCGTCGCCTGTAATGGCAGCGGTAGCCCTTTTCCTATGCAAGCCCTCGGGGCGTGGCTATCATGCCAGCCTTATTCCGAGTCGAGATTGGCATGCTGAAGTTGTTGAACCTCCTCAAGGATGGCCGGTTCCATTCCGGAGAAGCCCTGGGGGCCGCCCTCGGGGTGAGTCGCAGCGCCGTTTGGAAGCAGCTGCAGCACCTGGAGAGCGAACTGAACCTGACCATTCACAAGGTACGTGGCCGCGGCTATCAGCTGGCGGCGCCGTTGAACCTGCTCGAAGCGCAGGCAATCGCCAAGTTCGCGCAGGGCGAGCCGTGGCCGGTGTTCATTCACGACACCATCGACTCCACCAATGCCGAAGGGCTGAGGCTGATTGCGCAAGGGCAAGCGGCGCCGTTTCTGGTGCTGGCCGAGCGCCAGAGTGCAGGTCGCGGTCGTCGTGGGCGTCCGTGGGTCAGTCCTTTTGCGGAAAACCTCTATTACAGCCTGGTCTTGCGCATTGATGGCGGCATGCGTCAGCTGGAGGGCTTGAGCCTGGTGGTTGGCCTGGCGGTGATGCGTACACTGCAGGCGTTCGGGCTAAAGGATGTGGGGCTCAAGTGGCCCAATGATGTCCTTGCCGACGGGCGCAAGATCACCGGAATACTCCTGGAGCTGGTCGGGGATCCTGCGGACGTCTGCCATGTGGTGCTGGGTATCGGCATCAATGTAAACATGCAGGGCAACGAACAGATCGATCAGCAATGGGCCTCGATGCGCGGTGAAGCTGGGCAGCTGGTGGATCGCAACCACCTGGTGGCGGTGCTCAGCCAGCAGTTGCAACACGAACTTGGTCGCCATCGCCGCTATGGCTTCGCTGCGTTCCAAGAGGAATGGGAGCAGGCGCACCTGTGGCAGGGGCGCAAAGTTTCGCTTGTCGCGGGCACTTCGCGTATCGAAGGTGTCGCGCTGGGGGTGGATGGGCAGGGCGGCTTGCGTCTGGAGGTCGATGGTGTGGAGAAGAGCTTCAGCGGCGGCGAGCTGAGCCTGAGGTTGCGTGATGATTCTTGAGCTCGATTGTGGAAACAGCTTTATCAAGTGGCGCGTCATCCATGCAGCCGACTGCACCATCAACGGTGGCGGCATCGTGGACTCCGATCAGGCATTGGTCGCAGCTGTCGCAGGGCTCTCTAGCCTGAGTCTGACTGGTTGCCGCATGGTCAGCGTGCGCAGTGAGGAGGAAACTTCATCGCTGTGCGCATTGATCCAGGCCTCGTTCGGGGTCGAGGTAAACGTGGCCCAGCCTGTGCAGGAAATGGCCGGCGTGCGCAATGGCTATGACGATTATCAGCGTCTGGGCATGGACCGCTGGCTGGGCGCGCTGGGCGCCTATCACCTGGCCGGGCGAGCTTGCCTGGTCATCGATTTCGGCACCGCGGCCAAGGCCGATTTCGTCGCGGCCAATGGTGAGCACCTGGGGGGCTACATCTGCCCGGGCATGCCGCTGATGCGTAGCCAGTTGCGCACCCATACCCGGCGTATTCGCTATGACGATGCGTCGGCCGAGCGCGCCCTGAGCAGCCTGGCGCCGGGGCGCTCGACCGTCGAGGCGGTCGAGCGTGGTTGTGTGCTGATGCTCCAGGGCTTCGCCCGTACCCAGATCGAGCAGGCCAGGGCGATGTGGGGTGAGGACTTCACTGTGTTTCTGACCGGTGGGGATGCGCCCTTGGTACAGGAGGCGGCACCGAAGGCTCGGATCGTGCCGGACTTGGTATTCGTCGGTTTGGCCATGGCCTGTCCATTGAACTGAGGTGACTGACTATGCGCTGGTTGTTTCTGCTGTTGGTTGTGCTCAACGTCTTTTATTACGTGTGGCATCAGCAGGAAGCTCCCCTGAAGGTCAAGGAAGTCGCCCCGTTGGCTTTGTACAAAGGTTCTCAGCAGGAAATCCGCCTGTTGCGTGAAACCGGAGTTGCGGCGCCCGTCCGGCGCCGTGACGAATGCCTGGTGGTTGGGGGCATGGCTGCGCCCGAGCAGCTCGAGGCCTTGCGTCAGCGGCTGGTCAGTCTGGATATCGCTGCCCTGCCAGTGGTTGGTCAGCTACCGGGTGCCGACGGGCTCTGGCTCAAGGTTGCCCCGGAAAGCGAGCGTTTGCTGGACCCGGCTGTGCTCTCGACTCTTTCCAAGGATTTCAAAGACTTAAAACACAAAATTATTTTGTGCGAGGGTATTGCAACTGCCGAATAGCTTGATAGAATGGCGCCCGCTTCACAGGGAACATCACCTAGGTGGTAGATCTGGAGGCAGTGTCAAAGCAGCTAAGTTTCAGATTTGATTGAAAAAATTTGAAAAAACGCTTGACACTGGGACGGCAGACAAATATAATGCCGGCCACATCTGGAGGGATTCCCGAGCGGCCAAAGGGGACGGACTGTAAATCCGTTGCGAGAGCTTCGAAGGTTCGAATCCTTCTCCCTCCACCAGTTTTAGCGAGAGCCGCAAGCTCCGCGGGTATAGTTTAGTGGTAGAACCTCAGCCTTCCAAGCTGATGATGCGGGTTCGATTCCCGCTACCCGCTCCAAGTTTGCTGTTGTTGCACAAAGTGTTTCGCTCTTGTAGCTCAGTTGGTAGAGCACACCCTTGGTAAGGGTGAGGTCAGCGGTTCAAGTCCGCTCAAGAGCTCCATATAAACAAGGCAGATATGAAAATATCTGCCTTTGTTTTATCAGCGGTATGACTATTTCTTCTGCGGAGGACTGTATCGATGGCTAAGGAAAAGTTTGATCGTTCGCTACCTCACGTTAACGTCGGCACTATCGGCCACGTTGACCACGGTAAGACTACTCTGACTGCAGCGCTGACCCGCGTCTGCTCCGAAGTTTTCGGTTCGGCCGTCGTTGAGTTCGACAAGATCGACTCGGCTCCGGAAGAAAAAGCTCGCGGTATCACCATCAACACCGCGCACGTCGAGTACAACTCGAACATTCGTCACTACGCTCACGTTGACTGCCCAGGTCACGCTGACTACGTGAAGAACATGATCACCGGTGCTGCCCAGATGGACGGCGCGATCCTGGTTTGCTCGGCCGCCGATGGTCCGATGCCACAAACCCGTGAGCACATCCTGCTGTCCCGTCAGGTTGGCGTTCCGTACATCGTGGTCTTCCTGAACAAGGCTGACCTGGTAGACGACGCTGAGCTGCTGGAACTGGTCGAGATGGAAGTTCGCGACCTGCTGTCCACCTACGACTTCCCAGGCGACGACACCCCGATCATCATCGGTTCGGCTCGTATGGCGCTGGAAGGCAAAGACGACAACGAAATGGGCACTACCGCTGTCAAGAAGCTGGTAGAAACTCTGGATGCCTACATCCCTGAGCCAGTTCGTGCCATCGACCAGCCGTTCCTGATGCCAATCGAAGACGTATTCTCGATCTCGGGTCGTGGTACCGTTGTTACCGGTCGTATCGAGCGTGGTATCGTCCGCGTTCAAGACGCCCTGGAAATCGTTGGTCTGCGTGACACCACCACCACCACCTGCACCGGTGTTGAGATGTTCCGCAAGCTGCTGGACGAAGGTCGTGCTGGCGAGAACTGCGGCGTTCTGCTGCGTGGTACCAAGCGTGACGACGTTGAGCGTGGCCAGGTTCTGGTCAAGCCAGGTTCGGTCAAGCCGCACACCAAGTTCACCGCAGAAGTCTACGTCCTGTCGAAGGAAGAAGGCGGCCGTCACACTCCGTTCTTCAAAGGCTACCGTCCTCAGTTCTACTTCCGTACCACTGACGTGACCGGTAACTGCGAACTGCCGGAAGGCGTTGAAATGGTAATGCCAGGTGACAACATCCAGATGACTGTCACCCTGATCAAGACCATCGCAATGGAAGACGGTCTGCGTTTCGCCATCCGTGAAGGCGGTCGTACCGTCGGCGCTGGTGTCGTAGCAAAAATTATCGAATAAGTAGTTGATTTACTTGATCAGGTCGGTATAATGGCCGGCCTGATACAGCGTTACAGGTCAGTAGCTCAATTGGCAGAGCGACGGTCTCCAAAACCGTAGGTTGGGGGTTCGATTCCCTCCTGACCTGCCATTCACCTCGGTGTGATTGGCTTTCTTCTTACAGGATCCTCCCCGATGACTCCCAAAACTGAAGCCCAAGAATCGCGTTTCGACTTGTTCAAGTGGCTGGCTGTAGTGGCTTTGGTGGTTGTCGCCGTTGTGGGTAATCAGTATTACTCCGCGTCGCCGATCCTGTACCGCGTTCTTGCACTTCTCGCCCTGGCTGCGGTTGCTGGCTTCGTTGCCTTGCAGACTGCGAAGGGTAAGTCGTTCTTCACGCTGGCGAAGGAAGCGCGGACCGAGATCCGTAAAGTCGTGTGGCCGACCCGCCAAGAAACCACTCAGACCACGCTGATTGTCGTGGCTGTTGTTCTGGTTATGGCGCTGCTGCTGTGGGGTCTCGACTCCCTGCTCGGCTGGGCGGTCTCCTTGATTGTTGGCTAAGGGTGTCCCGTGGCTAAGCGTTGGTACGTAGTGCATGCTTACTCGGGTTACGAGAAGCATGTGATGCGCTCCCTGATCGAGCGCGTCAAGCTGGCTGGCATGGAAGACGAATTCGGCGAGATCCTGGTCCCGACCGAAGAAGTCGTTGAAATGCGCAACGGCCAGAAGCGCAAGAGCGAGCGCAAATTCTTCCCTGGCTATGTATTGGTCCAGATGGAAATGAACGAAGGGACTTGGCACCTTGTCAAGGATACCCCTCGAGTCATGGGTTTCATTGGTGGTACCGCAGACAAGCCTGCGCCGATCACTGATAAAGAGGCCGAGGCCATCCTCCGTCGCGTTGCCGATGGTAGTGACAAGCCGAAGCCGAAGACGTTGTTCGAGCCGGGTGAAGTGGTTCGAGTCGTTGATGGTCCGTTTGCTGACTTCAACGGCACCGTCGAAGAGGTTAACTACGAAAAGAGCCGCCTGCAGGTTGCAGTGCTCATTTTCGGTCGCTCTACTCCGGTGGAGCTCGAGTTCGGCCAGGTCGAGAAGGTCTAGCAGGACGAAGCATCCCATACCCCGCAGCCCTATGTGCTGCGGGGTTTTGTCGTCACTGGGATAAAACGCAAGTCATCCGGGGAGCCATCTGGCGTTTGTACCCGATTTTGGAGTAGCTCATGGCTAAGAAGATTCAGGCTTACATCAAGCTGCAAGTAAAGGCCGGCCAGGCCAACCCAAGCCCACCCGTTGGTCCAGCACTGGGTCAACACGGTGTTAACATCATGGAATTCTGCAAGGCCTTCAACGCCCGTACTCAGGGTCAAGAGCCAGGTCTGCCGACTCCAGTGATCATCACTGTCTACAGTGACCGTAGCTTCACCTTCGAAACCAAGAGCACCCCTGCCTCGGTTCTGCTGAAGAAAGCTGCTGGCCTGACCAGTGGTTCGGCTCGTCCGAACACCGTTAAAGTCGGTACCGTTACCCGCGCTCAGCTGGAAGACATCGCGAAAGCCAAACAGGCTGACCTGACTGCCGCTGACCTGGACGCTGCTGTACGCACCATCGCTGGCTCTGCCCGCAGCATGGGCCTGAACGTGGAGGGTGTGTAATGGCTAAGCTGACCAAGCGCCAAAAGGCAATCGCCGAGAAAATCGAAGCAGGCAAGGCCTACAACTTCGAAGAAGCGGCAACTCTGCTGGCCTCGCTGCCTGCTGCCAAGTTCGTCGAGTCCTACGACATCGCCGTCAACCTCGGTGTTGACCCGCGTAAATCCGACCAGGTCGTACGTAGCGCTACCGTGCTGCCGCACGGCACTGGCAAGACCGTACGTGTTGCCGTCTTCACCCAGGGCCCGGCTGCTGAAGCCGCTCTGGCTGCCGGCGCTGACCGCGTAGGTATGGACGATCTGGCTGCCGAAATGAAAGGCGGCGACCTGAACTATGACGTCGTCATCGCATCGCCTGATGCCATGCGTGTTGTAGGTCAGCTGGGTCAGGTTCTGGGTCCTCGCGGCCTGATGCCTAACCCGAAAGTCGGTACCGTTACCCCAGACGTAGCCACTGCCGTGAAAAACGCCAAGGCTGGTCAGGTTCGCTACCGTACCGACAAGAACGGTATCATCCACACCTCCGTTGGCAAGATCGGCTTTGAAGCTGGCAAGCTGAAGGAAAACGTTGAAGCCCTGATCGCTGATCTGAAGCGTATCAAGCCGGCTTCCTCGAAAGGTATCTACGTCAAGCGCGTTACCCTGAGCACCACCATGGGCCCAGGTCTGATCATCGATCAGAGCTCGCTGGACGTGTAAGACCATGCCGGCGGGTGTAAGCTCGCCGGCAGCAAAAATTGGGGTCCCTGCCTGGCGGGGGCTATCCAAGACCGTAGGCGGCGCAAGCCTTAAACAACCAGCCTACGCAGATGGTGCTCCCGGTTCCTTACCGAATCAGACACCAAAACGACATCCGGCTTCGGCCAGATGAAACGGTAACAAGCAGGAGTTTTACCCGTGGCAATTAAACTCGAAGACAAGAAGGCCATCGTCGCTGAAGTCAACGAGGCTGCCAAAGTCGCTCTGTCCGCTGTCGTGGCTGATGCCCGTGGTGTGACTGTAGGCGCAATGACCGGACTCCGTAAAGAGGCTCGTGAAGCTGGCGTATACGTACGTGTCGTACGTAACACCCTGCTCAAGCGCGCTGTTGCCGACACTGAATTCAGTGTCCTCAACGACGCCTTCACTGGCCCGACCCTGATCGCTTTCTCCAACGAACACCCGGGCGCCGCTGCTCGTCTGTTCAAAGAGTTCGCCAAGGGTCAGGACAAGTTCGAGATCAAGGCAGCTGCGTTTGACGGTAAGTTCATTGCAGCGAACCAGATCGACGTGTTGGCTACCCTGCCGACCCGCGACGAAGCCATCGCGAAGCTGATGAGCGTGATCCAAGGCGCTACCAGCAAGCTGGCCCGTACCCTGGCAGCCATTCGCGACCAGAAAGAAGCCACCGCTGCCTAAGGCACCGGAAACTCTTTCAAATCATACGTTTAATTTGATAGCTGCGTAGGCTGTCACCCCAATACAGGATTTAAGTCATGTCTCTGACTAACGAGCAAATCATCGAAGCAATCGGCCAGAAAACCGTTCTGGAAGTTGTTGAGCTGATCAAAGCAATGGAAGAAACCTTCGGCGTTACCGCTGCTGTTGCCGCTGCCGGCCCAGCTGCTGCCGCTGCCGTTGTTGAAGAGCAAACCGAGTTCAACGTTGTTCTGGTTGAAGCCGGCGACAAGAAAGTAAACGTGATCAAGGCCGTTCGCGAGCTGACTGGTCTGGGCCTGAAAGAAGCCAAAGAGAAAGTCGATGGCGCTCCTCAGGTTGTAGCTGAAGGCGTTTCGAAAGAAGCCGCTGAAGACGCTAAGAAGAAGCTGGAAGAAGCAGGCGCTAAAGTCGAGCTGAAGTAATTTCGACTTTGCGATGCCAGCCCGAGCGTCAAGCGAAGGGCTGATGGCTGGTGGCTTATGCCACCGGCCTTTTTCCGTTATTGGTGGCCGATCAGGTCGGCCCCGATAACGAGCTGCAAGACACCCAAGAGGGTGGCGCAAACCAAAGGGTTTGCACGATTTTCTGGCTGCTCCCGCCGGGAGATGCCAAACAAGCAGGTGACCAAGCTGGGGAATGCTGATGGCTTACTCATACACTGAGAAAAAACGTATCCGCAAGGACTTTAGCAAGTTGCCGGACGTCATGGATGTGCCGTACCTCCTGGCCATCCAGCTGGATTCGTATCGCGAATTCCTGCAGGCGGGAGCATCCAAGGATCAGTTCCGCGACGTCGGTCTGCATGCGGCCTTCAAATCGGTATTCCCGATCATCAGCTACTCCGGCAATGCTGCCCTGGAGTACGTCGGCTATCGCCTGGGCGAGCCGGCTTTCGATGTGAAGGAATGTGTCCTGCGCGGTGTGACCTTCGCGGTCCCGCTGCGGGTGAAGGTGCGCCTGATCATCTTCGACAAGGAATCGTCGAATAAAGCGATCAAGGACATCAAAGAGCAAGAAGTCTACATGGGTGAAATCCCCCTGATGACTGAAAACGGTACCTTCGTTATCAACGGTACCGAGCGTGTGATCGTATCCCAGCTGCACCGTTCGCCTGGTGTGTTCTTCGACCACGACCGTGGCAAGACGCACAGCTCCGGTAAGCTGCTGTACTCCGCGCGCATCATCCCTTACCGCGGTTCGTGGCTGGACTTCGAGTTCGACCCGAAAGACTGCGTGTTCGTACGTATCGACCGTCGCCGCAAACTGCCGGCCTCGGTACTGCTGCGTGCCCTGGGTTACAGCACCGAAGAGGTTCTGAACACCTTCTACACCACCAACGTATTCCACCTTTCCGGCGAGAAGCTCAGCCTGGAGCTGGTGCCTCAGCGTCTGCGGGGTGAAGTTGCGGTCATGGATATCCATGACGACAGCGGCAAGGTCATCGTCGAGCAAGGCCGCCGTATTACCGCGCGCCACATCAACCAGCTGGAAAAAGCTGGCGTGAAAGAGCTGGACGTTCCGCTGGAGTACGTACTGGGTCGCACCACCGCCAAGGCGATCGTGCATCCGGCTACCGGCGAGATCATTGCCGAGTGCAACACCGAGCTGACCACCGACCTGCTGGTGAAGATCGCCAAGGCCCAGGTCGTTCGCGTCGAGACGCTGTACACCAACGACATCGACTGCGGTCCGTTCATCTCCGACACCCTGAAGATCGACACCACCAGCAACCAACTGGAAGCGCTGGTCGAGATCTACCGCATGATGCGTCCAGGCGAGCCACCAACCAAGGACGCCGCCGAGACCCTGTTCAACAACCTGTTCTTCAGCGCCGAGCGTTACGACCTGTCCGCCGTTGGCCGCATGAAGTTCAACCGTCGTATCGGTCGCACCGAGATCGAAGGTTCGGGCGTGCTGAGCAAGGAAGACATCGTCGAGGTCCTCAAGACCCTGGTCGATATCCGTAACGGCAAAGGCATCGTCGACGACATCGACCACCTGGGTAACCGTCGCGTCCGTTGCGTCGGCGAGATGGCCGAGAACCAGTTCCGCGTTGGCCTGGTGCGTGTTGAGCGCGCGGTCAAAGAGCGTCTGTCGATGGCTGAAAGCGAAGGCCTGATGCCGCAGGACCTGATCAATGCCAAGCCGGTTGCGGCGGCGGTGAAAGAGTTCTTCGGTTCCAGCCAGCTCTCGCAGTTCATGGACCAGAACAACCCGCTTTCCGAGATCACCCACAAGCGCCGCGTTTCCGCACTCGGCCCTGGTGGTCTGACCCGTGAGCGTGCTGGCTTCGAAGTCCGTGACGTACACCCGACTCACTACGGCCGCGTGTGCCCGATCGAGACCCCTGAAGGTCCGAACATCGGTCTGATCAACTCCCTGGCGGCCTATGCCCGCACCAACCAGTACGGCTTCCTGGAAAGCCCGTACCGCGTGGTGAAGGAAGGCGTGGTCAGCGACGACATCGTGTTCCTGTCCGCCATCGAAGAAGCCGATCACGTGATCGCCCAGGCTTCGGCCGCGATGAACGACAAGAAGCAGTTGATCGATGAGCTGGTAGCTGTTCGTCACCTGAACGAATTCACCGTCAAGGCGCCGGAAGACGTCACCCTGATGGACGTTTCGCCGAAGCAGGTAGTGTCGGTTGCCGCGTCGCTGATTCCGTTCCTCGAGCACGACGACGCCAACCGTGCATTGATGGGTTCCAACATGCAGCGTCAGGCTGTACCGACCCTGCGCGCCGACAAGCCGCTGGTAGGTACCGGCATGGAGCGCAACGTTGCCCGTGACTCCGGTGTCTGCGTGGTTGCTCGTCGCGGTGGTGTGATCGACTCGGTCGACGCCAGCCGTATCGTCGTGCGCGTTGCCGACGACGAAGTCGAGACCGGTGAAGCAGGTGTGGATATCTACAACCTGACCAAATACACCCGCTCCAACCAGAACACCTGCATCAACCAGCGTCCGCTGGTGAGCAAGGGTGACAAGGTTGCGCGTGGCGACATCATGGCCGACGGCCCGTCCACCGACATGGGTGAACTGGCACTGGGTCAGAACATGCGCATCGCGTTCATGGCGTGGAACGGCTTCAACTTCGAAGACTCCATCTGCCTGTCCGAGCGTGTGGTTCAGGAAGACCGCTTCACCACGATCCACATCCAGGAACTGACCTGTGTGGCCCGTGACACCAAGCTTGGCCCAGAGGAAATCACCGCGGACATCCCGAACGTCGGTGAAGCTGCGCTGAACAAGCTGGACGAAGCCGGTATCGTCTACGTGGGTGCCGAAGTCGGCGCTGGCGACATCCTGGTCGGCAAGGTCACTCCGAAAGGCGAGACCCAGCTGACTCCGGAAGAAAAACTGCTGCGTGCGATCTTCGGTGAGAAGGCCAGCGACGTCAAAGACACCTCCCTGCGTGTGCCGACCGGCACCAAGGGTACCGTCATCGACGTACAGGTCTTCACCCGTGATGGCGTCGAGCGCGACAGTCGCGCCCTGGCCATCGAGAAGATGCAGCTGGACGAGATCCGCAAGGACCTCAACGAAGAGTTCCGCATCGTCGAAGGCGCGACCTTCGAGCGTCTGCGTTCGGCTCTGAACGGCCAGGTGGTCGACGGTGGCGCGGGCCTGAAGAAAGGCACCGTGATCAGCGACGACGTGCTGAACGGTCTGGAGCACGGCCAGTGGTTCAAACTGCGCATGGCCGAAGATGCACTGAACGAGCAGCTGGAAAAGGCTCAGCAGTACATCGTCGATCGCCGTCGCCTGCTGGACGACAAGTTCGAAGACAAGAAGCGCAAGCTGCAGCAGGGCGATGACCTGGCTCCGGGCGTACTGAAGATCGTCAAGGTCTACCTGGCAATTCGCCGTCGCATCCAGCCGGGTGACAAGATGGCCGGTCGTCACGGTAACAAGGGTGTCGTCTCGGTAATCATGCCGGTCGAAGACATGCCGCACGACGCCAACGGTACTCCGGTCGACGTCGTACTGAACCCGCTGGGCGTACCTTCGCGTATGAACGTCGGTCAGATCCTTGAAACCCACCTGGGCCTCGCGGCCAAGGGTCTGGGCGAGAAGATCGACCGCATGATCGAAGAGCAGCGCAAAGCCGCTGAACTGCGCACCTTCCTCACCGAGATCTACAACGAGATCGGTGGTCGTCAGGAGAACCTGGAAGAGTTCACCGACGAAGAGATCATCGCCCTGGCGAACAACCTGAAGAAAGGCGTGCCAATGGCCACTCCAGTCTTCGACGGTGCCAAGGAGCGTGAGATCAAGGCCATGCTGAAACTGGCTGATCTGCCAGAGAGCGGCCAGATGGTGCTGTTCGATGGCCGTACCGGCAACAAGTTCGAGCGTCCGGTGACCGTTGGTTACATGTACATGCTCAAGCTGAACCACTTGGTGGACGACAAGATGCACGCGCGTTCCACTGGTTCGTACAGCCTGGTTACCCAGCAGCCGCTGGGTGGTAAGGCGCAGTTCGGTGGTCAGCGTTTCGGGGAGATGGAAGTGTGGGCGCTGGAGGCATATGGCGCGGCATACACCCTGCAAGAAATGCTCACAGTGAAGTCGGACGACGTGAACGGCCGTACCAAGATGTACAAGAACATCGTGGATGGCGATCACCGTATGGAGCCGGGCATGCCCGAGTCCTTCAACGTGTTGATCAAAGAGATCCGTTCCCTCGGTATCGATATCGATCTGGAAACCGAATAACACGTGACGCGAGGGGAGTGGGCAGGTAATGCCCGCTCCCTGCTCCGCCAGGAGGAAAGGCCTTGAAAGACTTACTGAATTTGCTGAAAAACCAGGGTCAAGTCGAAGAGTTCGACGCCATCCGCATCGGTCTGGCGTCGCCTGAAATGATCCGTTCGTGGTCGTTCGGTGAAGTCAAGAAGCCGGAAACCATCAACTACCGTACGTTCAAGCCTGAGCGTGACGGCCTGTTCTGCGCCAAGATCTTTGGCCCAGTCAAGGACTACGAGTGCCTGTGCGGCAAGTACAAGCGCCTCAAGCACCGCGGCGTGATCTGCGAGAAGTGCGGCGTTGAAGTTGCCCTGGCCAAGGTTCGTCGTGAGCGCATGGCGCACATCGAACTGGCCTCGCCGGTTGCCCACATCTGGTTCCTGAAGTCGCTGCCGTCCCGTATCGGCCTGCTGATGGACATGACCCTGCGTGACATCGAGCGCGTGCTCTACTTCGAGAGCTACGTGGTGATCGATCCGGGCATGACCACCCTCGAGAAGGGCCAGCTGCTGAACGACGAGCAGTACTTCGAAGCGCTGGAAGAGTTCGGTGACGACTTCGACGCCCGCATGGGTGCCGAGGCTGTCCGCGAACTGCTGCACGCTATCGACCTGGAGCACGAGATCGGCCGCCTGCGCGAAGAAATTCCGCAGACCAACTCGGAAACCAAGATCAAGAAGCTGTCCAAGCGCCTGAAGCTGATGGAAGCTTTCCAGGGGTCGGGCAACCTGCCTGAGTGGATGGTCCTGACCGTCCTGCCAGTACTGCCGCCGGACCTGCGTCCGCTGGTTCCGCTGGATGGCGGCCGCTTCGCGACCTCCGACCTGAACGACCTGTATCGTCGGGTGATCAACCGTAACAACCGTCTGAAGCGCCTGCTCGATCTGTCGGCGCCGGACATCATCGTGCGCAACGAAAAGCGCATGCTGCAGGAAGCGGTCGACGCCCTGCTCGACAACGGCCGTCGCGGTCGCGCCATCACTGGCTCGAACAAGCGTCCGCTGAAGTCCCTGGCCGACATGATCAAAGGTAAGCAAGGTCGCTTCCGTCAGAACTTGCTCGGTAAGCGCGTGGACTACTCCGGTCGTTCGGTAATTACCGTAGGCCCGACCCTGCGTCTGCACCAGTGCGGTCTGCCGAAGAAGATGGCCCTCGAGCTGTTCAAGCCGTTCATTTTCGGCAAGCTGGAAATGCGTGGTCTGGCGACCACCATCAAGGCTGCCAAGAAGATGGTCGAGCGCGAGCTGCCGGAGGTGTGGGACGTTCTCGCCGAGGTGATCCGCGAACACCCCGTACTGCTCAACCGTGCGCCGACCCTGCACCGTCTGGGTATCCAGGCCTTTGAACCGGTACTGATCGAAGGTAAGGCTATCCAGCTGCACCCGCTGGTCTGCGCCGCGTACAACGCCGACTTCGACGGTGACCAGATGGCCGTTCACGTGCCGCTGACCCTGGAAGCCCAGCTCGAAGCGCGCGCGCTGATGATGTCGACCAACAACATCCTGTCCCCAGCCAACGGTGAGCCAATCATCGTTCCGTCGCAGGACGTGGTACTGGGTCTGTACTACATGACCCGTGAAGCCATCAATGCCAAGGGCGAAGGTCGCGTATTCGCCGACCTGCAGGAAGTCGACCGCGTTTTCCGCGCCGGCGAAGCCGCCCTGCACGCGAAAATCAAGGTTCGTATCAACGAAACCGTGAAAGACCGTGATGGCAGCATCACCAAGAACACCCGTATCGTCGACACCACTGTCGGCCGTGCGCTGCTGTTCCAGGTAGTACCGGCCGGCCTGCCGTTCGACGTCGTCAACCAGTCGATGAAGAAGAAGGCGATCTCCAAGCTGATCAACCAGTGCTACCGCGTGGTGGGTCTGAAAGAGACCGTGATCTTCGCTGACCAGCTGATGTACACCGGTTTTGCCTACTCGACCATTTCCGGCGTTTCGATCGGCGTTAACGACTTCGTTATCCCGGACGAGAAAGCCCGCATCATCGGTACCGCTACCGACGAAGTGAAGGAAATCGAGAGCCAGTACGCCTCCGGCCTGGTCACCCAGGGCGAGAAGTACAACAAGGTCATCGACTTGTGGTCCAAGGCGAACGACGAAGTGTCCAAGGCGATGATGGCCAACCTCTCGAAAGAGAAGGTCGTCGACCGCGAGGGCAAGGAAGTCGAGCAAGAGTCCTTCAACTCGAT
Source organism: Pseudomonas sp. PONIH3 (assembly GCF_002934345.1). NCBI lineage: Bacteria > Pseudomonadati > Pseudomonadota > Gammaproteobacteria > Pseudomonadales > Pseudomonadaceae > Pseudomonas > Pseudomonas sp. PONIH3. Next base: position 3,170,378 of record NZ_CP026386.1, on the reverse strand, counting down.
GTACATGATGGCCGACTCCGGTGCGCGTGGTTCCGCCGCTCAGATCCGTCAGCTGGCCGGTATGCGTGGCCTGATGGCCAAGCCGGACGGCTCGATCATCGAGACGCCGATCACCGCGAACTTCCGTGAAGGTCTGAGCGTACTGCAGTACTTCATCTCGACTCACGGTGCTCGTAAAGGTCTGGCGGATACCGCGTTGAAAACCGCGAACTCCGGTTACCTGACTCGCCGTCTGGTAGACGTTGCCCAGGACCTGGTCGTGACCGAGATCGACTGCGGCACCGACCAGGGCCTGCTGATGACCCCGCACATCGAAGGCGGCGACGTTGTCGAGCCGCTGGGTGAGCGCGTACTGGGTCGTGTCATCGCCCGTGACGTATTCAAGCCAGGCACCGAGGACGTCATCGTTCCGGCCGGTACCCTGGTCGACGAGCAGTGGGTCGAGTTCATCGAGCTGAACAGCATCGACGAAGTCGTCGTGCGTTCGCCGATCAGCTGCGAAACCCGCTACGGCATCTGCGCCAAGTGCTACGGTCGTGACCTGGCTCGTGGTCACCAGGTGAACATCGGTGAAGCTGTCGGCGTTATCGCTGCGCAGTCGATCGGTGAGCCGGGTACCCAGCTGACCATGCGTACGTTCCACATCGGTGGTGCTGCAAGCCGTACTTCGGCTGCTGACAGCGTCCAGGTGAAGAACGGCGGTATGGTGCGCCTGCACAACCTGAAACAGGTTGAGCGTGCCGACGGTAACCTGGTTGCCGTATCGCGTTCCGGCGAGCTGGCGATTGCCGACGAGTTCGGTCGTGAGCGTGAGCGTTACAAGCTGCCTTACGGTGCCGTGATTTCGGTCAAGGAAGGTGACAAGGTCGAAGCTGGCGCCATCGTCGCCAAGTGGGACCCGCACACCCACCCGATCGTTACCGAGCTGAAAGGTACCGTGACCTTCGTGGGCATGGAAGAAAACATCACCATCAAGCGTCAGACCGACGAACTGACCGGTTTGACCAACATTGAAGTTCTGGACGTCAAGGATCGCCCTGCCGCAGGCAAGGAAATCCGTCCGGCAATCAAGATGGTCGACGCCAATGGCAAGGACCTGTACCTGCCAGGTACCGACGTACCTGCCCAGTACTTCCTGCCGGCCAACGCCCTCGTCGGCGTGGCTGACGGTGCCCAGATCGGCGTCGGTGACGTTATCGCGCGTATCCCGCAAGAAACGTCGAAGACCCGTGACATCACCGGTGGTCTGCCACGCGTTGCCGACTTGTTCGAAGCGCGCCGTCCGAAAGAAGCCTCGATCCTGGCTGAAGTCAGCGGCACCATCGCGTTCGGTAAAGAGACCAAGGGCAAGCGTCGCCTGGTCATCACTCCGACCGACGGTAGCGATCCGTATGAAGAGCTGATTCCGAAGTGGCGCCATCTGAACGTCTTCGAAGGCGAACAGGTCAACCGCGGCGAAGTTATCTCCGACGGTCCGAGCGATCCGCACGACATCCTGCGTCTGCTGGGTGTGAGCGCGCTGGCGAAGTACATCGTCAACGAGATCCAAGACGTTTACCGTCTGCAAGGCGTGAAGATCAACGACAAGCATATCGAGACCATCCTGCGTCAGATGCTGCGCAAGGTCGAGATCTCCGAGTCGGGCGATTCCAGCTTCATCAAGGGCGACCAGATGGAACTGACTCAGGTCCTGGTAGAGAACGAGCGTCTCGCCGGCGAAGACAAGTTCATCTCCAAGTTCACCCGTGTTTTGCTGGGTATCACCAAGGCTTCGCTGTCCACCGAATCGTTCATCTCGGCGGCTTCCTTCCAGGAAACCACCCGTGTACTGACCGAGGCGGCGGTAACCGGCAAGCGTGACTACCTGCGCGGCCTGAAAGAGAACGTGGTCGTGGGTCGTCTGATCCCGGCCGGTACCGGTCTGGCCTACCACAGCGAGCGCAAGCGTCGCCGTGATGCCGACAAACCGCTGCGTGTGAGCGCCAGTGAGGTGGAAGCCGCACTGACCGAAGCACTGAATTCCAGCGGTAACTAAGTACAGGGCAGGGCCCCGGCAAGCCTCGGGCGGGCATCGGCGACATGATTTGTTGCCGATGACCGGGCGAGGAGGGCCGGGGCCTCGTCTTGACTGGGTGCAAGATCCTCTTTAGACTTTTGTACCCTTAAATTTGGTGAGGCTCCGTCTCGCCAATTTTTGGCTTTCTTGCAAGACAATAGAGTCGCAAGACAATCAGTGGAGCTAGTAGATGGCAACTATCAACCAGCTGGTACGTCAGCCGCGTAAGCGTTCGGTCGAGAAGTCCGACGTTCCTGCGCTGCAGAACTGCCCGCAGCGTCGTGGCGTGTGCACCCGCGTGTACACCACCACGCCGAAAAAACCTAACTCGGCACTGCGTAAAGTATGCCGTGTGCGTCTGACCAACGGTTTCGAGGTTTCCTCGTACATCGGTGGTGAAGGCCACAACCTGCAAGAGCACAGCGTCGTCCTGATTCGTGGCGGCCGTGTAAAAGACTTGCCAGGTGTTCGTTACCACACCGTTCGCGGCTCTCTGGATACTTCGGGCGTCAAAGGCCGTAACCAGGGTCGTTCGAAGTACGGTACCAAGCGTCCGAAGTAATCGGCCGTTTGCACATATCCAATTTTTTGAGTCGATAAGAGTAAGGTCGGGCAGGGGTCGAAGACCCACGTCCCGGGCTAACCTGAAGACCGTTTGAGGGCTTATCATGCCAAGACGTCGTGTAGCAGCAAAACGTGAGATCCTGGACGATCCGAAGTACGGATCCCAGATCCTCGCCAAGTTCATGAACCACGTGATGGAAAGCGGCAAGAAGGCCGTGGCCGAGCGCATCGTTTACGGTGCCCTGGACGCAGTCAAAGCACGCAAGAACAGCGACCCCCTGGAAATCTTCGAGAAAGCTCTCGACGCCATCGCTCCGCTGGTCGAAGTAAAGTCCCGCCGTGTCGGCGGTGCCACTTACCAGGTCCCGGTTGAAGTTCGTCCGTCCCGTCGTAACGCTCTGGCAATGCGCTGGCTCGTAGACTACGCCCGCAAGCGCGGCGAGAAGTCGATGGCTCTGCGCCTGGCCGGTGAACTGCTGGATGCTGCCGAAGGCAAAGGTGCTGCAGTCAAGAAGCGTGAAGACGTTCACCGTATGGCTGAAGCCAACAAAGCGTTCTCGCACTACCGCTTCTAATTCAAGCATCAATCATTTTGCGAGGGCTTTATGGCTCGTACTACAGCAATTAACCGCTACCGTAACATTGGTATCTGTGCCCACGTTGACGCGGGCAAGACCACCACTACCGAGCGGATCCTGTTCTACACAGGTCTGAGCCACAAGATGGGCGAGGTGCATGACGGCGCCGCGACCACCGACTGGATGGTGCAGGAGCAGGAGCGCGGTATCACCATTACCTCCGCTGCCGTTACCACCTTCTGGAAGGGTTCCCGTGGTCAGTACGACAACTACCGCGTAAACGTCATCGATACCCCCGGCCACGTTGACTTCACCATTGAAGTTGAGCGTTCGCTGCGCGTACTCGACGGCGCGGTCGTTGTGTTCTGCGGTACCTCCGGCGTTGAGCCGCAGTCCGAAACCGTATGGCGTCAGGCCAACAAGTACGGCGTTCCACGTGTTGTCTACGTGAACAAGATGGACCGTGCTGGTGCCAACTTCCTGCGCGTTGTCGGTCAGATCAAGAACCGTCTGGGTCACACCCCGGTTCCGGTCCAGCTGGCTATCGGTGCGGAAGACGACTTCCAGGGTCAGGTTGACCTGATCAAGATGAAAGCCATCTACTGGAACGACGACGACAAAGGTACTACCTACCGCGAGGAAGAAATTCCTGCCGAGCTGGTGGACCTGGCCAACGAATGGCGCAGCAACATGGTCGAGGCTGCTGCCGAGGCCAACGAAGAGCTGATGAACAAGTACCTTGAAGAAGGTGACCTGTCCGTCGAAGACATCAAGGCTGGTCTGCGCGCCCGTACCCTGGCGAGCGAGATCGTTCCTGCTGTCTGCGGTTCCTCGTTCAAGAACAAGGGCGTTCCCCTGGTTCTCGACGCCGTTATCGACTTCCTGCCTGCGCCAACCGAGATCCCTGCGATCAAGGGTATCCACCCTGATCTGATCGACGTGCCGAAGGACGAAGTCACTGCAGAACAGTACGACGAGCGTCCTGCTGACGACAACGAGCCGTTCTCGGCTCTGGCGTTCAAGATCGCTACCGACCCGTTCGTTGGTACTCTGACCTTCGTCCGCGTTTACTCGGGCTTCCTGACCTCCGGTGACTCCGTCATCAACTCGGTCAAGGGCAAGAAAGAGCGCGTTGGTCGTATGGTGCAGATGCACGCTAACCAGCGTGAAGAGATCAAGGAAGTGCGCGCTGGCGACATCGCTGCTCTGATCGGCATGAAGGACGTCACTACCGGTGACACCCTGTGCAACGCCGACAAGCCGATCATCCTCGAGCGTATGGACTTCCCTGAGCCTGTAATTTCGCTCTCCGTAGAGCCGAAAACCAAGGCTGACCAGGAGAAGATGGGTATCGCGCTGGGCAAGCTGGCCCAGGAAGACCCGTCGTTCCGCGTCAAGACCGACGAAGAAACCGGCCAGACCATCATCTCCGGTATGGGTGAGCTGCACCTGGACATCCTCGTTGACCGCATGAAGCGCGAGTTCAACGTCGAGTGCAACGTCGGCAAGCCGCAGGTTTCGTACCGCGAGAAGATCACCAAGTCCAACGTCGAGATCGAAGGCAAGTTCGTTCGTCAGTCGGGTGGTCGTGGTCAGTTCGGTCACTGCTGGATCCGTTTCTCGGAGCCGGACGTCGACGACAAGGGCAACATCACCGAAGGTCTGGTGTTCACCAACGAAGTCGTTGGTGGTGTGATTCCTAAGGAATTCATCGCCCCGATCCAGAAGGGTATCGAAGAGCAGATGAAAAACGGCGTTGTTGCCGGCTATCCGCTGCTCGGCCTGAAGGCTACGGTATTCGACGGTTCGTACCACGATGTCGACTCCAACGAAATGGCGTTCAAGATCGCCGCTTCGATGGCGACCAAGCAACTGGCCCAGAAGGGTGGTGGCGTGGTCCTTGAGCCGATCATGAAGGTCGAAGTTGTAACCCCGGAAGACTACCTGGGTGACGTGATGGGTGACCTGAGCCGTCGTCGCGGGATGATCCAGGGTAATGAAGACTCGGTGTCCGGCAAGGTAATCACTGCTGAGGTACCGCTCGGAGAGATGTTCGGTTACGCAACCGACGTTCGTTCCATGTCTCAGGGTCGCGCAAGCTACTCCATGGAATTCTCCAAATACGCCGAAGCTCCGTCGAACATCGTCGAAGCACTCGTTAAAAAACAAGGCTAATCCCCTTTAGGCAAGAGGTTCACTGTCGTGGCTAAAGAAAAATTTGATCGTTCCCTTCCCCACGTTAACGTCGGCACCATCGGCCACGTTGACCACGGTAAGACCACTCTGACCGCAGCTCTGACCCGCGTCTGCTCCGAAGTTTTCGGTTCGGCCGTCGTTGAGTTCGACAAGATCGACTCGGCTCCGGAAGAAAAAGCTCGCGGTATCACCATCAACACCGCGCACGTCGAGTACAACTCGAACATTCGTCACTACGCTCACGTTGACTGCCCAGGTCACGCTGACTACGTGAAGAACATGATCACCGGTGCTGCCCAGATGGACGGCGCGATCCTGGTTTGCTCGGCCGCCGATGGTCCGATGCCACAAACCCGTGAGCACATCCTGCTGTCCCGTCAGGTTGGCGTTCCGTACATCGTGGTCTTCCTGAACAAGGCTGACCTGGTAGACGACGCTGAGCTGCTGGAACTGGTCGAGATGGAAGTTCGCGACCTGCTGTCCACCTACGACTTCCCAGGCGACGACACCCCGATCATCATCGGTTCGGCTCGTATGGCGCTGGAAGGCAAAGACGACAACGAAATGGGCACTACCGCTGTCAAGAAGCTGGTAGAAACTCTGGATGCCTACATCCCTGAGCCAGTTCGTGCCATCGACCAGCCGTTCCTGATGCCAATCGAAGACGTATTCTCGATCTCGGGTCGTGGTACCGTTGTTACCGGTCGTATCGAGCGTGGTATCGTCCGCGTTCAAGACGCCCTGGAAATCGTTGGTCTGCGTGACACCACCACCACCACCTGCACCGGTGTTGAGATGTTCCGCAAGCTGCTGGACGAAGGTCGTGCTGGCGAGAACTGCGGCGTTCTGCTGCGTGGTACCAAGCGTGACGACGTTGAGCGTGGCCAGGTTCTGGTCAAGCCAGGTTCGGTCAAGCCGCACACCAAGTTCACCGCAGAAGTCTACGTCCTGTCGAAGGAAGAAGGCGGCCGTCACACTCCGTTCTTCAAAGGCTACCGTCCTCAGTTCTACTTCCGTACCACTGACGTGACCGGTAACTGCGAACTGCCGGAAGGCGTTGAAATGGTAATGCCAGGTGACAACATCCAGATGACTGTCACCCTGATCAAGACCATCGCAATGGAAGACGGTCTGCGTTTCGCCATCCGTGAAGGCGGTCGTACCGTCGGCGCCGGCGTCGTAGCCAAAATCATCGAGTAATCACTCGACCGATTGAAAAAGCCCCCGCTCAGCGGGGGCTTTTTTTATTGGGTTGACACTAAATTGGGGCGTCTATAGAATCACGCCTCCTTTTAGCGGGCGTAGTGCGTCCGTTGGGAACAGCCTGGAGTCTGAAATCCAATGCAAAATCAGCAAATCCGTATCAGGTTGAAGGCTTTCGACCATCGCCTGATCGACCAATCCACCCAGGAAATCGTGGAAACCGCGAAACGTACTGGTGCACAAGTGCGTGGTCCAATTCCACTGCCTACCCGCAAAGAGCGTTTCACCGTTCTGGTCTCCCCGCACGTCAACAAAGACGCGCGTGACCAGTACGAGATCCGCACTCATAAGCGTGTTCTGGACATCGTCCAGCCAACGGATAAAACCGTTGACGCGCTGATGAAGCTCGATCTGGCGGCCGGCGTGGAAGTACAGATCAGCCTCGGCTAAGACTTCGGTCTGGTCGTGTAACGCTCTGAAATGGGCGGCCATAGCGGGTGAAAGCCCCGTACACTCATGAGGTTTACAACATGACTATTGGTGTAGTCGGTCGGAAAGCGGGCATGACCCGTATTTTCACCGAAGAAGGTGTCTCCATTCCGGTCACGGTCATCGAGATCGAGCCGAATCGCGTCACCCAGTTCAAAACCGAAGAAACTGATGGCTACCGTGCAGTGCAAGTCACTGTCGGCGAGCGTCGTGCTTCGCGTGTGACCGCCGCTCAGGCAGGCCACTTTGCCAAGGCCAACGTTGCCGCTGGTCGCGGTGTCTGGGAGTTCCGTCTTGAAGAAGGCGATTTCCAGGCTGGCGATCTGATCAAAGCTGAACTCTTCACTGCAGGCCAGCTGGTAGACGTAACCGGTCAGTCCAAAGGTAAAGGCTTCGCCGGTACCATCAAGCGCTGGAACTTCCGTGGTCAAGATAACACCCACGGTAACTCCGTATCGCACCGTGTCCCTGGCTCCATCGGCCAGTGCCAGACTCCTGGTCGTGTATTCAAGGGCAAGAAAATGTCCGGTCACATGGGCGCTGAGCGCGTGACTGTGCAGTCCCTGGAAGTAGTACGCGTAGACGCTGAACGCAACCTGCTGCTGATCAAGGGTGCCGTTCCAGGCGCTACTGGCGGCGACGTGGTTGTGCGTCCAGCTGTCAAGGCTCGCGGGTAAGGGGAAACTGACATGCAACTTAATGTAAATGACGCTCAGGCGATCGAAGTTTCCGAACTGACTTTCGGTGGCGAATTCAACGAGACGCTGGTACACCAAGCAGTCGTGGCCTACATGGCCGGCGGCCGTCAGGGCACCAAGCAGCAGAAGACCCGTTCTGACGTAGCCGGTGGCGGTAAGCGCCCATGGCGTCAGAAAGGTACTGGCCGTGCTCGTGCCGGTACTACCCGTGGTCCGATCTGGCGTGGCGGTGGTGTAACCTTCGCAGCTCGTCCTCAAGATCACTCGCAGAAGCTCAACAAGAAGATGTACCGCGCAGCCCTGCGCTCCATCCTCGCCGAGCTGGTGCGTAGCGACCGTCTGGTCGTGGTTCAGGACTTCGCTGTTGAAGCACCGAAAACCAAAGACCTGCTGAACAAGCTGAACGGCATGGGTCTGAGCGACGTACTGATCGTTTCGGACGCTGTTGATCAGAACCTGTACCTGGCTGCTCGTAACCTGCCGCACGTCGACGTACGTGACGTTCAAGGTTCCGACCCGGTCAGTCTGATCGCATACGAGAAAGTGTTGATCACTGTCTCGGCCGTGAAGAAATTCGAGGAGCTGCTGGGATGAACCAGGAACGCGTATTCAAAGTCCTCCTTGGCCCGCACGTTTCCGAGAAGGCTACCGTTCTGGCTGAGAAAAAAGGCCAGTTCGTATTCAAGGTTGCTACCGATGCAACCAAGCTGGAAATCAAGAAAGCTGTCGAAGGCCTGTTCAACGTAAAAGTTGAAAACGTGTCGACCGTTAACGTTCTGGGTAAAACCAAGCGTACCGCACGTGGTCTGGGCAAGCGTAATGACTGGAAGAAGGCGATCGTCTCCCTTCAGCCAGGCCAAGATCTCGATTTCAGCAGCAGTGCTGAGTAAGGAAGGGGTGCATCATGGCAATCGTTAAATGCAAACCGACTTCCCCTGGCCGCCGTTTCGTGGTCAAGGTGGTCAACAAGGAGCTGCACAAAGGCGCTCCTCACGCACCGCTGATCGAGAAGAAATCGAAGTCTGGTGGTCGTAACAACAATGGCCGCATCACCACGCGTCACGTGGGTGGTGGTCATAAGCAGCACTACCGTCTGGTCGACTTCCGTCGCAACGACAAAGATGGCATCCCAGCCACTGTCGAGCGTATCGAATACGATCCAAACCGTACTGCTCACATCGCCCTGCTGTGCTACGCAGACGGTGAGCGTCGCTACATCATCGCCCCTAAAGGCGTGAGCGCTGGCGACCAGCTGATCGCAGGTGCCCTGGCCCCAATCAAGGCCGGTAACTCCCTGCAACTGCGCAACATTCCAGTAGGTAGCACCATTCACGGCATCGAACTGAAGCCGGGTAAAGGTGCTCAGATCGCTCGTTCCGCTGGTGCTTCGGCTCAGCTGATCGCTCGTGAAGGTGTCTACGTGACCCTGCGTCTGCGCTCTGGTGAAATGCGTAAAGTCCTGGCTGAGTGCCGTGCGACCCTGGGCGAAGTCTCGAACTCCGAGCACAGCCTGCGTTCGCTGGGTAAAGCTGGTGCCAAACGCTGGCGCGGCGTTCGCCCAACCGTTCGTGGTGTTGCCATGAACCCGGTTGACCACCCGCATGGTGGTGGTGAAGGTCGTACCTCCGGTGGTCGTCATCCGGTATCGCCATGGGGCTTCCCAACCAAGGGTGCTAAAACCCGTGGTAATAAGCGTACCGACAACATGATCGTCCGTCGTCGCAAGTAACTAGAGGGATACGACAGTGCCACGTTCTCTGAAAAAAGGTCCTTTTATCGATCTTCACCTGTTGAAGAAGGTCGAAGTGGCGGTGGAGAAGAACGATCGCAAGCCAGTTAAAACCTGGTCGCGCCGTTCGATGATCCTGCCACAAATGGTCGGTCTGACCATCGCGGTACACAACGGTCGCCAACACGTCCCAGTTCTCGTGAACGAAGACATGGTCGGCCACAAACTGGGCGAGTTCGCCGGTACCCGCACCTACCGCGGGCACGTGGCTGACAAGAAAGCCAAGCGTTAAGGGGTAAGGAAATGGAAGTAGCCGCTAAGTTGTCGGGCGCTCGCATCTCCGCCCAGAAAGCCCGCTTGGTCGCCGACCAGATCCGCGGGAAGAAGGTGGGCGAAGCGCTCAACCTGTTGGCCTTCAGCAGCAAAAAAGCCGCTGAAATCATGAAGAAAGTCCTCGAGTCGGCCGTTGCCAACGCCGAACACAACGAAGGCGCAGACGTTGATGACCTGAAGGTCTCCACCGTCTTCGTCAACGAAGGGCGTTCGCTGAAGCGCATCATGCCACGTGCCAAAGGCCGTGCTGATCGCATCGTCAAGCGGTCTTGCCATATCACTGTCAAGGTTGCGGACAAGTAACGGAGTCGATCAGATGGGTCAGAAAGTACATCCCACTGGCATTCGCCTGGGAATCGTCAAGGAGCACACCTCCGTCTGGTACGCAGACGGCGCGACTTACGCAGATTACCTGCTGAAGGATCTGCAAACTCGCGAGTACCTCCAAGACAAACTAAAAAGCGCGTCCGTTAGCCGTATCGATATCCATCGCCCGGCTCAAACTGCACGCATCACCATCCACACCGCTCGTCCCGGTATCGTTATCGGCAAGAAAGGTGAAGATGTTGAGAAGCTGCGTCAGGACCTGACCAAGCAGATGGGTGTGCCTGTGCACATCAACATCGAAGAGATCCGCAAGCCGGAACTCGACGCCATGCTGGTTGCTCAGAGCGTAGCCCAGCAGCTGGAGCGCCGCGTAATGTTCCGTCGCGCCATGAAGCGCGCCGTGCAGAACGCCATGCGTATTGGTGCCAAGGGCATCAAGATCCAGGTGAGCGGTCGTCTCGGCGGTGCCGAGATCGCACGTACCGAGTGGTATCGCGAAGGTCGTGTGCCCCTGCACACCCTGCGTGCCGATATCGACTACAACACCTACGAAGCTCACACCACTTACGGTGTGATCGGTGTGAAGGTTTGGATCTTCAAAGGCGAAGTTATTGGTGGTCGCCAGGAAGAGCTGAAGCCGCAAGCACCAGCGCCTCGTAAAAAAGCTGCTAAGTAAGGGGTACGCCAAATGTTGCAACCAAAGCGTACAAAATTCCGCAAGCAGATGACCGGCCACAACCGTGGTCTGGCACTGCGCGGTAGCAAGGTCAGCTTCGGCGAGTTCGCTCTGAAAGCTGTCGCCCGCGGTCGTCTCACCGCTCGCCAGATCGAGTCGGCACGTCGTGCCCTGACCCGTCACGTTAAGCGTGGCGGCAAGATCTGGATCCGTGTGTTCCCGGACAAGCCGGTTACCAAGAAGCCTCTCGAAGTGCGGATGGGTAAAGGTAAGGGTTCCGTGGAATACTGGGTTGCCCAGATTCAGCCAGGCAAAGTCCTGTACGAGATCGAGGGTGTTTCTGAAGAGCTGGCGCGCGAAGCTTTCGCCCTGGCTGCTGCAAAGCTGCCACTCGCCACCTCCTTTGTTAAGCGGACGGTGATGTGATGAAAGCGAATGAACTTCGTGAAAAATCCGCACAGCAACTGAATGAGCAACTGCTCGGCTTGCTGCGCGACCAGTTCAATCTGCGCATGCAGAAAGCAACTGGCCAGTTGGGGCAGTCGCACCTGCTCTCGCAAGTTAAGCGTGACATCGCTCGCGTGAAAACTGTGCTCAACCAGCAGGCAGGTAAGTGATCATGGCTGAAGCTGAAAAAACCGTCCGTACGCTGACTGGCCGTGTCGTCAGCGACAAAATGGACAAGACCATCACCGTTCTGATCGAGCGTCGCGTAAAGCACCCGATCTACGGTAAATACGTTAAGCGTTCGACTAAGCTGCACGCGCACGACGAAGCCAACCAGTGCAAGATCGGCGACAAGGTTTCCATCCGTGAAGCCCGTCCGCTGGCCAAGACCAAGTCCTGGGCACTGGTTGAAGTCCTCGAACGCGCTGTTGAAGTCTAAGGGCTAGGGGTCGGAGAAATTTTATGATTCAGACTCAATCCATGCTCGATGTGGCCGATAACAGCGGCGCTCGTCGCGTCATGTGCATCAAGGTGCTCGGCGGTTCCCACCGTCGTTACGCCGGTATCGGTGACATCATCAAAGTTACCGTCAAGGAAGCAATTCCTCGCGGTAAGGTCAAAAAAGGCCAGGTGATGACCGCTGTTGTCGTCCGTACCCGTCACGGTGTACGTCGCGCTGACGGTTCCATCATTCGTTTCGACGGCAACGCTGCTGTTCTGCTGAACACCAAGCAAGAGCCGATCGGTACTCGCATCTTCGGGCCAGTGACCCGTGAACTTCGTACCGAGAAGTTCATGAAGATCGTTTCGCTCGCCCCTGAAGTGCTCTAAGGAGATCCGACATGCAAAAGATTCGTCGTGACGACGAGATCATCGTGATCGCCGGCAAAGACAAGGGTAAGCGCGGTAAGGTGCTGAAGGTTCTGGCTGATGACCGTCTGGTCATCGGTGGTGTGAACCTGGTCAAGCGTCATACCAAGCCTAACCCGATGGCGGGCGTTCAGGGCGGTATCGTCGAAAAAGAAGCGCCACTGCACGCTTCCAACGTTGCCATCTTCAACAGCGAAACCAACAAGGCTGACCGCGTTGGCTTCAAAGTAGAAGAAGGCAAGAAAATTCGTGTCTTCAAGTCGACCCAAAAAGCGGTTGATGCTTGAACACTGCTAGGTAGAAGACCATGGCACGACTGAAAGAGATTTACCGGAACGAAATCGCTCCCAAGCTTAAGGAAGAACTTAAGCTGTCGAACGTGATGGAAGTTCCGCGCGTTACCAAAATCACCCTGAACATGGGTCTGGGCGAAGCGATCGGCGACAAGAAAGTCATCGAGCACGCTGTTGCCGACCTGGAAAAGATCACCGGTCAAAAGCCGGTCGTGACTTTCGCTCGTAAATCCATCGCGGGCTTCAAAGTCCGTGAAGGCTGGCCGATCGGCGTCAAGGTGACCCTGCGTAGCGACAAGATGTACGAATTCCTGGACCGCCTGCTGGCGATCTCCCTGCCTCGGGTTCGCGACTTCCGCGGCCTGAATGCCAAGTCCTTCGATGGTCGTGGCAACTACAGCATGGGCGTGAAAGAGCAGATCATCTTCCCGGAAATCGACTACGACAAGATCGATGCTCTGCGCGGTTTGGACATCACCCTGACCACCACTGCTCGTTCGGACGACGAAGGCCGCGCTCTGCTGCGTGCTTTCAAGTTCCCGTTCCGCAACTGATTGGAGTAGGAAAATGGCCAAGAAGAGCATGAAAAACCGCGAGCTGAAGCGTCAGCTCACGGTAGCCAAGTACGCCAAAAAGCGTGCCGAGCTGAAAGCGACCATCGTCAACCTGAACGCCTCTCCAGAAGAGCGTTTCGCTGCCGTTGTCGCCCTGCAGAAGCAACCACGTGACGCCAGCGCTTCGCGCATGCGTAACCGTTGCCGCATCACCGGTCGTCCGCACGGCGTGTACCGCAAGTTCGGCCTCGGCCGTAACAAGCTGCGCGAAGCCGCCATGCGTGGTGACGTGCCAGGTCTGGTCAAGGCCAGCTGGTAATCCCGGTTGGCGTGACCACCGGTGGAAGGGGAGTGATCTTCCGACCGCCGGTGACCTCGCATTGAAACAAGCCCCTATATGGGGCTTGTTTCGTTTCTGCCTTGTGTCTAGAATGACCGGCTCACCTGAGCCCGGGTTTTTTGCCCTGCCTGCTCGGGTGGTTGTGATAGCCGCAAGGCTAATAATTCTTGTATCAGGAGCATCTAGCCCATGAGTATGCAGGACCCGTTAGCGGACATGCTAACTCGCATCCGTAATGCCCAGATGGCTGAAAAGTCTGTCGTAAGCATGCCTTCTTCTACCCTGAAGGTCGCGGTTGCCAAAGTACTGAAAGACGAAGGTTACATCGCCGGCTACGAAGTCAACGGCGAAGCCAAGCCTTCCCTGTCGATCGAACTCAAGTACTTCGAAGGCCGTCCGGTCATCGAGGAACTGAAGCGTACCAGCCGTCCTGGCCTGCGCCAGTACAAGGCCGTCTCTGAGCTGCCGAAAGTACGTGGCGGCCTGGGCGTGTCTATCGTCTCCACCAACAAAGGTGTGATGACTGACCGCGCTGCGCGCGCTGCCGGTGTCGGCGGCGAAGTTCTGTGCACAGTGTTCTAAGGGGAGATAGGCATGTCTCGCGTCGCTAAGAACCCCGTTAAGCTGCCAGCAGGCGTCGAAGTCAAATTCGCCGGTCAGCAGCTTTCGGTAAAGGGTGCCAAGGGCACTCTCGAACTGAACGTTCACTCGTCTGTTGAAGTTACCGAAGAAGCTGGTGAGCTGCGTTTCGTCGCTCGCAACGGTGACCAGCAAGCTCGCGCCATGGCCGGTACCACCCGCGCCCTGGTGAACAACATGGTCCACGGCGTAAGCCAAGGCTTCGAGCGCAAGCTCCAGCTGGTCGGTGTTGGTTACAAAGCTCAGGCCAAAGGCACCGTCCTGAACCTGGCTCTGGGCTTCTCGCACCCAGTGGATTACGAACTGCCAGCCGGTATCACCGCTGAAACCCCAAGCCAGACCGACATCCTGATCAAGGGTATCGACAAGCAGCTGGTGGGTCAGGTGGCCGCTGAAGTCCGCGGTTTCCGTCCGCCAGAGCCTTACAAGGGCAAGGGTGTGCGTTACGCGGACGAAGTAGTCCGTCGTAAAGAAGCCAAGAAGAAGTAGGGCCTAGCAAATGACCGACAAAAAAGTTATTCGACTGCGTCGCGCTCGCAAAGCACGCCTGAAAATGCACGAGCTCGAAGCCGTGCGTCTGTGCGTGTTCCGCTCCTCGCAGCACATCTATGCCCAGGTCATTTCGGCCGACGGCAGCAAGGTTCTGGCAAGCGCCTCGACCTTGGACAAAGAACTGCGTGATGGCGCCACTGGCAACATCGACGCGGCCACTAAGGTTGGCAAGCTGGTAGCTGAGCGCGCGAAAGCCGCCGGTGTATCTCAAGTTGCCTTTGACCGTTCCGGCTTCAAGTACCATGGCCGCGTCAAGGCGCTGGCTGATGCTGCTCGTGAAGGCGGGCTGGAGTTCTAAGTTATGGCAAATAACGATCAAAAGCGCGACGAAGGCTACATCGAGAAGCTGGTTCAAGTTAACCGCGTAGCCAAAACCGTTAAAGGCGGCCGTATCTTCACCTTCACCGCGCTGACCGTGGTAGGTGATGGCAAGGGTCGTGTTGGCTTTGGCCGTGGCAAATCGCGCGAAGTACCTGCCGCGATCCAGAAAGCCATGGAAGCTGCTCGTCGCAACATGATTCAGGTTGACCTGAAGGGCACCACCCTGCAGTACGCCACCAAGGCCGCCCACGGCGCCTCGAAGGTCTACATGCAGCCTGCCTCGGAAGGTACCGGTATCATCGCCGGTGGCGCAATGCGTGCCGTCCTGGAAGTTGCTGGCGTTCAGAACGTCCTGGCCAAGTGCTACGGTTCGACCAACCCGGTGAACGTGGTTCACGCCACCTTCAAGGGTCTGAAAGCCATGCAATCCCCTGAGTCCATTGCTGCCAAGCGCGGCAAGACTGTTGAGGAGATCATCTGATCATGGCAACCGTAAAAGTTACGCTGATCAAGAGCGTCTCGGGCCGTATCCCTAACCACAAACTGTGCGTGAAGGGTCTGGGTCTGCGTCGTATCGGTCACACTGTAGAAGTCCAGGATACTCCCGAGAACCGCGGGATGATCAACAAGGCTTACTACATGCTGAAGGTCGAGGGTTAATCGATGAAACTCAATGATCTGAGTCCAGCGCCGGGTTCCCGTCGCGAGAAGCACCGTCCGGGCCGTGGTATCGGTAGCGGTCTGGGTAAGACCGGTGGCCGTGGTCACAAAGGTCAGACCTCCCGTTCTGGTGGTTCCATCGCTCCAGGCTTCGAAGGCGGTCAACAGCCGCTGCACCGTCGCCTGCCGAAGTTCGGCTTCGTTTCCCTGAAAGCCATGGACCGCGCTGAAGTGCGTCTGTCCGAGCTGGCCAAGGTGGAAGGCGATCTGATCACCGTTCAGTCCCTGAAGGACGCAAACGTGATCGGCCAGCACGTACAGCGTGTGAAAATCATGCTGTCGGGCGAAGTCACTCGCGCAGTCACCCTCAAGGGTATCGCCGTCACCAAAGGTGCACGTGCGGCTATCGAAGCAGCTGGCGGCAAGTTCGAGGAATAAATGGCTAAGCAAGGTGCTCTCTCTTCGCTCGGTAAGGGCGGGATGTCGGAACTCTGGGCTCGTCTGCGTTTTCTGTTCATGGCGATCATCGTCTATCGGATTGGCGCGCACATCCCGGTACCAGGCATTAACCCGGACCGTCTCGCGGATCTGTTCCGGCAGAATGAGGGGACCATTCTTAGCTTGTTCAACATGTTTTCCGGCGGCGCGCTGGAGCGCATGAGCATCTTTGCACTGGGGATCATGCCGTACATCTCGGCATCGATCATCATGCAGCTCATGACCGCTGTCAGCCCGCAGCTGGAGCAGTTGAAGAAGGAAGGTGAAGCTGGCCGTCGCAAGATCAGCCAGTACACCCGCTACGGCACCGTTATCCTGGCGCTGGTCCAAGCCATTGGCATGTCCATTGGCCTGGCCAACCAGGGCGTGGCGTTTTCTGTTGGCCTCGGCTTCCATGTCGTCGCCGTCTCCACCTTCGTGGCGGGCGCGATGTTCATGATGTGGCTGGGCGAGCAGATCACCGAGCGCGGTGTGGGCAACGGTATCTCGATGTTGATCTTCGCAGGTATCGTTGCCGGTCTTCCGAGAGCAATCGGGCAGTCTTTCGAGTCTGCACGCACAGGCGATATCAACATCTTCGCCCTGGTCGCAATCGGTTTGCTGGCAGTAGCGATTATCGGCTTCGTGGTGTTCATCGAGCGTGGTCAGCGTCGTATCGCCGTTCACTACGCCAAGCGTCAGCAGGGCCGCAAGGTCTTCGCTGCGCAGACCAGCCACCTGCCGCTGAAAGTGAACATGGCGGGGGTAATCCCGGCCATTTTCGCGAGCAGCATCTTGCTGTTCCCGGCTTCGCTGGGTGCCTGGTTCGGTCAGTCTGAAGGTATGGGCTGGCTGCAGGACATCTCGCAGTCGATCGCTCCTGGTCAGCCGTTGAACATTCTGCTGTTTAGTGCAGGGATCATTTTCTTCTGCTTCTTCTACACAGCGTTGATGTTCAACCCGAAAGACGTAGCGGAAAACCTGAAGAAGTCCGGTGCCTTTATTCCGGGCATCCGTCCTGGTGAGCAGTCGGCGCGCTACATTGATGGCGTTCTGACCCGTTTGACCATGTTCGGTGCTCTTTACATGATGGCCGTGTGCCTTCTGCCCCAGTTCCTGGTGGTAGCAGCAAACGTGCCGTTCTACCTTGGCGGGACCTCGTTGCTGATTGTGGTAGTGGTTGTGATGGACTTCATGTCCCAAGTACAATCGCACCTCGTTTCGCACCAGTACGAATCCCTGATGAAGAAAGCCAACCTGAAAGGCTACGGCGGCAGCGGTCTGCTGCGCTGATTTAGCCCCTTAAGGTTCGAGGAGTCGGTAATGAAAGTTCGTGCATCGGTGAAAAAGCTGTGCCGCAACTGCAAGATCATTCGTCGCGAAGGTGTCGTGCGCGTGATCTGCAGCGCGGAACCGCGTCACAAGCAGCGCCAAGGCTGAGTGTGATCCGCGCTTCAAACCCAGCAGCTAGTGTGCTGCTGGGTTGATTATTCGTTTCTACAGCGATATTATCTCGCGCCCTATTTCTTGGCTTCCGGGGCGTAGGTAGCTGTCAATTGGAGTCCCACTGAATGGCCCGTATTGCAGGCGTCAACATTCCAGATAACAAGCATACTGTTATCTCGCTGACCTACATCTATGGTGTCGGTCGCACAACTGCACAGAAAATCTGTGCAGATGCTGGTGTAAACCCAGCCGCTAAGATCAAGGATCTGAGCGACGAGCAAATCGAAACCCTGCGTGGCGAAGTCGCGAAGTTCACCACCGAAGGTGACCTGCGCCGTGACATCAACATGAAGATCAAGCGCTTGATGGACCTGGGTTGCTACCGCGGCCTGCGTCATCGTAAAGGTCTGCCGGTTCGCGGTCAGCGCACCAAGACCAACGCACGCACCCGTAAGGGCCCGCGTAAGCCGATCCGCAAGTAATCGCCCAGGAATATAGACATGGCAAAACCTGCTGCTCGTCCTCGTAAAAAAATCAAAAAGACAGTGGTTGATGGCATCGCCCACATCCATGCGTCTTTCAACAACACCATCGTGACCATCACCGACCGTCAGGGCAACGCGCTGTCCTGGGCTACTTCCGGTGGTTCGGGTTTCCGTGGTTCGCGCAAATCCACCCCGTTCGCAGCACAGATCGCTGCTGAGCGTGCTGGTCAAGCTGCGCTGGAATACGGTCTGAAGAACCTCGACGTGAACGTCAAGGGTCCAGGTCCAGGTCGTGAGTCCGCCGTTCGTGCACTGAACAGCTGCGGCTACAAGATCGCCAGCATCACCGACGTGACGCCAATCCCGCATAACGGGTGCCGTCCGCCGAAGAAGCGTCGCGTGTAATCAGGAGACAGATAAATGGCACGTTACATTGGTCCAAAATGCAAACTGTCTCGCCGTGAAGGCACTGACCTGTTCCTGAAGAGCGGCGTTCGCGCTCTGGAATCGAAGTGCAACATCGAAGCAGCCCCAGGTATCCACGGCCAGCGCCGTGGCCGTCAGTCCGACTACGGTACCCAGCTGCGCGAGAAACAAAAAGTTCGTCGTATCTACGGTGTTCTGGAGCGTCAGTTCCGCGGTTACTACCAAGCTGCTGCCTCGAAAAAAGGCGCAACTGGTGAGAACCTGCTGCAACTGCTCGAGTGCCGTCTGGATAACGTCGTTTACCGTATGGGCTTCGGCTCGACTCGTTCCGAGTCCCGTCAGCTGGTTTCGCACAAAGCTATCAGCGTCAACGGTAAAACCGTAAACATTCCATCCTACCAAGTTCGTCCGGGTGACGTGGTCTCGGTTCGCGAGAAGTCGCTGAACCAGCTGCGCATTGTTCAAGCCCTTGAACTGTGCGCCCAGCGTGGCCGCGTTGAGTGGGTTGATGTGGATGCTGCTAAAAAGTCGGGCGTTTTCAAGAACGTTCCTGCTCGCAGCGACCTGTCCGCCGACATCAACGAAAACCTGATTGTCGAGCTCTACTCCAAGTAAGGGCTAGAAAATAGGTGCATCCATGCAGATTTCGGTAAATGAGTTTCTGACACCCCGTCACATCGACGTGCAGGTTGTCAGTCCAACCCGCGCCAAGATCACGCTCGAGCCTCTCGAGCGTGGCTTCGGCCATACCCTGGGCAACGCGCTGCGCCGCATCCTGTTGTCCTCCATGCCTGGCTGTGCAGTAGTCGAGGCCGAGATCGATGGCGTACTCCACGAGTACTCCGCGATCGAAGGTGTACAGGAAGACGTCATTGAAATCCTGTTGAACCTGAAAGGCCTGGCTATCAAACTGCACGGTCGTGACGAAGTTACGCTGACCTTGTCGAAAAAGGGTTCGGGGGTGGTTACCGCTGCCGATATTCAGCTGGATCACGATGTCGAGATCGTCAACCCCGATCACGTAATCGCGAACCTGGCGTCCAACGGCGCCCTGAACATGAAGCTCACTGTAGCTCGTGGTCGCGGTTACGAGCCGGCCGACTCCCGTCAGACCGACGAAGACGAAAGCCGCAGCATTGGCCGTCTCCAGCTGGACGCTTCGTTCAGCCCGGTGCGTCGTATCGCCTACGTGGTCGAGAACGCCCGTGTTGAGCAGCGTACCAACCTGGACAAGCTGGTCATCGATCTGGAAACCAACGGTACCCTGGATCCTGAAGAGGCCATCCGTCGTGCCGCGACCATCCTGCAACAGCAGCTGGCCGCGTTCGTCGACCTCAAAGGTGACAGCGAGCCGGTTGTGGTCGAGCAGGAAGACGAGATCGATCCGATCCTGCTGCGCCCGGTTGACGACCTGGAACTGACCGTACGTTCGGCCAACTGCCTCAAGGCGGAGAACATCTACTACATCGGCGACCTGATTCAGCGTACCGAAGTAGAGCTGTTGAAGACTCCTAACCTGGGCAAGAAGTCCCTGACTGAAATCAAGGACGTCCTGGCCTCCCGTGGTCTGTCTCTCGGCATGCGCCTCGACAACTGGCCGCCTGCAAGCCTTAAGAAAGACGACAAGGCGACTGCCTGATCGTCGTAATCACCGAACGTTGTGTTTGGTAAGGAATGAATCATGCGTCATCGTAAAAGTGGACGTCACCTGAGCCGTACCAGCTCTCACCGCAAAGCTATGTTCCAGAACATGGCTGTGTCGCTGATCGAGCACGAGCTGATCAAAACCACCCTGCCGAAAGCCAAGGAACTGCGCCGCGTTGCCGAGCCGCTGATCACCCTGGCCAAGGAAGACAGCGTTGCCAACCGTCGTCTGGCCTTCGACCGTACCCGTTCGAAGTCCGCCGTTGGCAAACTGTTCAACGACCTGGGCAAGCGCTACGCCACCCGTCAGGGCGGCTACCTGCGTATCCTGAAGTGCGGTTTCCGCGCTGGCGACAACGCGCCTATGGCGTACGTCGAGCTGGTTGATCGTCCGGTCGGTGGTGCTGTAGAAGCTGCCGAGTAAGACGTTCTGTCTGCTACAAGAAACCGGGCCTAGGCCCGGTTTTTTGTTGTCTGGTGAATTGTTATTTTCTATTGATGTAAGTCATCTAATGAATTTGTTCTTGTAACTTCGCTCGACAATACTCTCCTCAAGCCGATTAGCCGGCAATTCAAGACCGATCAGGAGAGCCCATGAGCAAGATTCTCACTACCGCCAGCGGTGCACCCGTAGCCGACAACCAGAACTCCCGTTCCGCAGGCCCCCGTGGCCCGCTGCTGCTCGACGATTTCCACCTGCTCGAGAAGCTTGCCCACTTCAACCGCGAGAACATCCCGGAGCGTCGCGTTCACGCCAAAGGCTCCGGCGCCTACGGTACCTTCACCGTCACTCGTGATATCACCGAGCTCACCAGTGCCAGGCTGTTCGAGGCTATCGGCAAGCAGACCGAGACGTTCCTGCGATTCTCCACCGTGGGTGGTGAGCGCGGCTCCGCGGACACCGAGCGAGACCCACGTGGTTTCGCGGTGAAGTTCTACACCGAGGAAGGTAACTGGGACATCGTCGGCAACAATACCCCGGTGTTTTTCATTCGTGATCCGCTGAAGTTCCCCGACTTCATCCACACCCAGAAGCGCCACCCACAGACCAACCTGAAGAACGCGCAAATGATGTGGGACTTCTGGTCGCATTCGCCCGAGGCACTGCACCAGGTCACCATCCTGTTCTCCGATCGCGGCATTCCCGATGGCTACCGCCACATGCACGGCTTCGGCAGCCACACCTACAGCCTGATCAACGCCCAGGGCGAGCGGAGCTGGGTCAAATGGCACTTCAAGACCCAGCAAGGCATCAAGAACCTGGCGCCGGCCGATGCCGCACGCCTGGCCGGGAGCGACCCGGACTACGCCCAGCGTGACCTGTTCGAGGCCATCGAGCGCGGCGATTTCCCGCGTTGGACCGTGTGCATCCAGGTGATGAGCGAGGCCGAGGCGGCCAGCCGCGACGAAAACCCGTTCGATGTGACCAAGACCTGGTCGCAGAAGGACTACCCGTTGATCGAAGTCGGTGTGCTGGAGCTCAACCGCAACCCGCTCAACTACTTCGCCGAGGTCGAGCAGGCGGCGTTCGGGCCCAGCAACATGATCCCCGGGGTTGGCCTGTCGCCAGACCGCATGCTGCAGGGCCGTGTGTTCGCCTATGCCGATGCGCATCGCTACCGCGTAGGCACCAACCACCAGCAACTGCCGGTCAATGCGCCGCGCTGCCCGGTGAACAGCTATCAGCGCGACGGCTCCATGGCCATCGGCGCATACGGCGGCGCTCCCAACTACGAGCCCAACAGCCATGCGAGCGCGCCGAAGCAATATCCGCGGCATGCCGAGCCCGCTCTGGCGCTGAACGGCTCGGCGGATCGTTACGATCACCGTGAGGACAACGATTACTACAGCCATGCCGGGGCACTGTTCCGCCTGATGAGCGATGAACAAAAGGCGCTGTTGATCAACAACATCGCCGGGACCATGGCCGGTGTCAGCGACGATGTCATCCAGCGTCAGCTGCAGTACTTCTTCAAGGCTGATCCGGCCTATGGAGAAGGGATCGCGAAGGCGTTGGGTGTGAATCTCGCCTAAGTCGAAGTGATAAGAAGAACCGCCCTCATTTGGGCGGTTTTTCAATGAATATCACTACTGTTTAGCCGATTTTTTGCTTCTAATTGCGCGTTTTTCAGTGACCGCGAGCAAAACCTGGTTCACACTAGGCCCTATTGATGTATTCACACGGAGAAGCAGGGCGATGCAAGGTCACCCGGACGTAATCAACTATCTCGTCACGTTGCTGAAGGGCGAACTGGCAGCACGCGATCAGTATTTCATCCACTCGCGCATGTACGAAGACTGGGGCTTGACCAAGCTCTACGAGCGTATCAACCACGAGATGGAAGAAGAGACGCAGCACGCCGATGCCCTGATGCGCCGTATCCTCATGCTCGAAGGTACTCCGGACATGCGCGCCGACGACCTGGAAGTGGGCAGCACCGTGCCGGAAATGATCGAGGCCGACCTCAAGCTCGAGTACAAGGTACGTGCCGCGCTGTGCAAGGGCATCGAGCTGTGCGAACTGCACAAGGACTACATCAGCCGCGACATCCTGCGCGCGCAGCTGGCCGACACCGAAGAAGATCATACCTACTGGCTGGAGAAGCAGCAGGGTCTGATCAAGGCCATCGGCCTGGAGAACTATCTGCAGTCGCAGATGTAAGTTATCCACAGCCCTACGAAAAAGCCCCTGGCACCGATGGTACCAGGGGCTTTTTCATGTCGCCGGCGGCACTCAGGCCCGGTCACGCTCAAGCAGCGGCTTGAGGTAGTGGCCAGTGTACGACTGCTTCATCTTGCTCAGCTCCTCTGGGGTGCCACAGGCAATGATATGGCCGCCTTTGGACCCGCCTTCCGGCCCCAGGTCCACCAGCCAGTCGGCGGTCTTGATCACATCCAGATTGTGCTCGATCACCACCACGGTATTGCCGTGGTCACGCAGGCGGTGCAGTACATCCAGCAGTTGCTGGATGTCGGCGAAGTGCAGGCCAGTGGTGGGTTCGTCGAGGATGTACAGGGTCTTGCCAGTGTCGCGCTTGGACAGCTCGCGAGACAGCTTGACCCGCTGCGCTTCGCCGCCCGACAGCGTGGTCGCCGATTGCCCCAGCTTGATATACGACAGGCCCACATCCATCAGGGTCTGCAGCTTGCGCGCCAGGGCAGGTACTGCGTCGAAGAACTCGCGGGCATCCTCGATGGTCATTTCCAGCACTTCGTGGATGTTCTTGCCCTTGTACTTGATCTCCAGGGTCTCGCGGTTGTAACGCTTGCTCTTGCACACGTCGCACGGCACGTAGATGTCAGGCAGGAAGTGCATCTCGACCTTGATCAGGCCGTCGCCCTGGCAGGCCTCGCAGCGACCACCCTTGACGTTGAACGAGAAGCGCCCCGGACCGTATCCGCGCGAGCGCGATTCCGGCACGCCGGCGAACAGCTCGCGGATCGGCGTGAAGATGCCGGTGTATGTCGCGGGGTTCGACCGTGGCGTACGGCCGATCGGGCTTTGGTCGATATCGACCACCTTGTCCAGGTGCTGTAGGCCATCGACGCTGGCGTGCGGCGCCGCTTCCAGGCTGCTCGCGCCGTTGAGGGCGGTGGCGGCCAGGGGGAACAAGGTGTTGTTGATCAGCGTCGATTTGCCCGAGCCGGACACACCGGTCACGCAGGTCAGCAGGCCGATCGGCACTTCCAGGTCGACGTTCTGCAGGTTGTTGCCGCGCGCGCCCTTGAGTTTGAGCGACAGTTTCTTGTTGCGCGGGGTGCGCTTGGCCGGCACGACGATCTTCTTGCGCCCGGACAGGTATTTGCCGGTCAGCGAGTCGGGATGCGCCATCACCTCCTCGGGCGAGCCCTCGGCGACGATCTGCCCGCCATGCACACCAGCGCCCGGGCCGATGTCCACCACGTAGTCGGCCAGGCGGATGGCGTCCTCGTCGTGCTCGACCACGATCACCGTGTTACCGAGGTCGCGCAGGTGGTTGAGCGTCGCCAGCAAGCGGTCGTTATCGCGCTGGTGCAGGCCGATCGAGGGCTCGTCGAGGATGTACATCACGCCCACCAGGCCTGCGCCGATCTGGCTGGCCAGGCGGATGCGCTGGGCCTCGCCTCCAGACAGGGTATCGGCGCTGCGGTCGAGGGTGAGGTAGTCGAGGCCTACGTTGACCAGGAACTGCAGGCGCTCGCAGATCTCCTTGAGAATCTTCGCCGCGATCTCGCCACGCCGACCGGTGAGGGTCAGCGCGCCGAAGTAGTTGCTGGCTTCGCCGATCGGCAGGTTGGTCACTGCCGGCAGGGTCTTCTCGCCCACCCAGACATGGCGCGCTTCGCGGCGCAGGCGGGTGCCGCGGCAATCAGGGCAGGGCTGGGTGCCGAGGAACTTGGCCAGCTCTTCACGCACGGTGGCCGACTCGGTCTCGCGATAGCGACGCTCAAGGTTCGGCACGATGCCTTCGAACGGGTGCGAGCGCTTGACGATGTCGCCACGGTCGTTGAGGTACTTGAAGTCGACACTTTGCTTGCCACTGCCGTTCAGGATGACCTTCTGGTGCTCGGCGGACAGCTCGCCGAATGGTTCTTCCAGGCTGAAGCCGTAATGCGCGGCCAGCGAGCCGAGCATCTGGAAGTAATAGACGTTGCGCCGGTCCCAACCGCGAATCGCGCCTTCGGCCAAGGTCAGCTCGGCGTTGACCAGGCGCTTGGTGTCGAAGAACTGCTTGACCCCCAGGCCATCGCAGGTCGGGCAGGCGCCAGCCGGGTTATTGAAGGAGAACAGCTTCGGCTCCAGCTCGCTGATCGCATGGCCGCACACCGGGCAGGCGAAGCGCGCCGAGAAGATCACTTCTTCGCCTTCCTCGTCGTCCATCGGCGCCACCAGGGCGATGCCGTCGGCCAGCTTGAGCGCGGTCTCGAAGGACTCGGCCAGGCGCTGCTGCAGGTCGGCGCGGACCTTGAAGCGGTCTACCACCACATCGATGCTGTGTTTCTTTTGTTTGTCGAGCTTGGGCAACTCGTCGAGCTCGTAGAGCTTGCCGTTGACCCGGGCGCGTACGAAACCCTGGGCGCGCAGCTCGTCGAACACCGCCAAGTGCTCACCCTTGCGCTCGCGGATCACCGGCGCCAACAGCATCAGCTTGCTGCCTTCGGGCTTTTCCAGCACCAGGTCGACCATCTGGCTGATCGTTTGCGCCTCAAGCGGGATGTCATGGTCCGGGCAGCGCGGGGTGCCGACGCGGGCATAGAGCAGGCGCAGGTAGTCGTAGATCTCGGTAATGGTGCCGACGGTCGAGCGCGGGTTGTGCGAGGTCGACTTCTGCTCGATGGAGATGGCCGGCGACAATCCTTCGATGGTGTCGACGTCGGGCTTTTCCATCATCGACAGGAACTGCCGGGCATAGGCCGACAGCGACTCGACATAGCGTCGCTGGCCTTCGGCGTAAAGCGTGTCGAACGCCAGCGAGGACTTGCCGGACCCGGACAGGCCGGTGATCACGATCAGTTTGTCCCGGGGCAGGGTCAGGTCGATGTTCTTCAGGTTGTGGGTACGCGCCCCACGGATCAGGATCTTGTCCACTACGGCCTCGCTCGGCGGGCATAAACAAAGCAGTATACGGCGCGCTGCCAGTACGCGGCAAAGCGTCGCGTATATGCCGTCAAGGCGTCGGACTGTTAGAATCGCCGCCGGTTCACACGAGGTTAATCCATGCACGACACCCACAACGAGCGCATGAGTGGCAGCGAAACCCGCGCCGCGAGCGGCCTGGCCCTGGTCTTTGCCTTTCGTATGCTGGGCATGTTCATGGTGCTGCCGGTGCTGGCCACCTACGGCATGGACCTGGCCGGCGCCACACCGGCCCTGATCGGCCTGGCCATCGGCGCCTATGGTCTGACGCAAGCGGTGCTGCAGATTCCGTTCGGGGTGGTTTCCGACCGCATCGGTCGCCGACCGGTGATCTATGTGGGGCTGGTGATCTTCGCCCTGGGCAGTGTGCTGGCGGCCCAGGCCGACTCGATCTGGGGCGTTATCGCCGGGCGCATCCTGCAGGGCGCGGGGGCGATTTCCGCGGCGGTCATGGCGCTGTTGTCCGACCTGACCCGCGAACAGCACCGGACCAAGGCCATGGCCATGATCGGCATGAGCATCGGCTTGTCGTTCGCCGTGGCGATGGTGGTCGGCCCGCTGTTGACCCGCGCCTTTGGTTTGTCAGGATTATTCCTGGCCACTGCAGGACTTGCCCTGGTCGGCATCGCGCTGATCGCCTTCGTCGTGCCCAGCTCGCACAGTGTGCTGAGCCATCGCGAGTCCGGTGTCGCCCGCCAGGCCCTCGGCCCGACCCTGCGCAATCCGGACCTTCTGCGCCTGGACATCAGTATTTTCGTGCTGCACGCCATCCTGATGGCCAGCTTCGTGGCGCTGCCCCTGGCCTTCGTCGAGCGAGGCGGGCTGCCCAAGGAGCAGCACTGGTGGGTGTACCTGACCGCGCTGCTGGTTTCATTTTTTGCAATGATCCCCTTCATCATCTACGGGGAAAAGAAGCGCAAGATGAAACGCGTGTTGCTCGGCGCGGTCAGTGTCCTGCTGCTGGTGGAGGTGTTCTTCTGGCAGTGGGCTGACAACTTGCGCGGACTGGTGATCGGCACCGTGGTATTCTTTACTGCATTCAACCTGCTGGAGGCATCCTTGCCTTCGCTGGTCAGCAAGGTGTCGCCTGCCGGCGGCAAGGGCACGGCGATGGGGGTGTACTCCACCAGCCAGTTCCTTGGCGCGGCACTGGGTGGCATCCTCGGTGGCTGGTTGTTCCAGCACGGTGGCTTGAGCATGGTGTTCCTCGGCTGCGCTGGCTTGTGCGCCTTCTGGCTGCTGACGGCGTTGCGCATGAACGAGCCGCCGTACGTGACCAGCCTGCGCATGCCGCTGACGCCGGAAGCGGTCCGGGAAGCCGGGCTGACCGAGCGCCTGATGGCCGTGCCGGGTGTGACCGACGCTGTGGTGGTGGCAGAAG
Organism: Pseudomonas sp. PONIH3; assembly: GCF_002934345.1. Classification (NCBI taxonomy): domain Bacteria; kingdom Pseudomonadati; phylum Pseudomonadota; class Gammaproteobacteria; order Pseudomonadales; family Pseudomonadaceae; genus Pseudomonas; species Pseudomonas sp. PONIH3. The sequence continues at coordinate 3,143,377 of NZ_CP026386.1, read as the reverse complement.
AAGCCGCCATCTATATCAAACTGGATACGAAAATTTTGGACCGTGCGACCCTCGAGCGTCTGGTGAACCCAGCCTCTGCGGCGTGCGAAGCCTAGGAGAACGTTATGGCCCGTGGGGTTAACAAAGTCATTCTGGTCGGTACCTGCGGTCAGGATCCCGAAGTCCGCTACCTGCCCAACGGTAACGCCGTGACCAACCTGAGCCTGGCCACCAGCGAGCAGTGGACCGACAAGCAGTCGGGCCAGAAGGTCGAGCGCACCGAGTGGCACCGTGTCTCGCTGTTCGGCAAGGTCGCCGAAATCGCCGGCGAATACCTGCGCAAGGGTTCGCAGTGCTACATCGAGGGCAAGCTGCAGACCCGCGAGTGGGAAAAGGACGGCATCAAGCGCTACACCACCGAGATCATCGTCGACATCAACGGCACCATGCAGCTGCTCGGCGGTCGTCCGCAGGGCCAGCAGGGCGGTGGCGACCAGTACAACCAGGGTGGTGGCAACAACTACAACCAGGGCGGTCAGCAGCAACAGTACAACCAGGCTCCGCGTCAGCAGGCCCAGCGCCCGCAACAAGCGCCGCAGCGCCCAGCGCCGCAACAGCCGGCTCCGCAGCCTGCCGCTGACTTCGACAGCTTCGACGACGATATTCCGTTCTGAAACCCAGCTTTTTCAGAACTGTAAACAATAAAAGCGAAGCCATTGATTTGGCTTCGCTTTTTTGTTGTTAACAGATTTTTGTGGCGTAAGGGCTACATTTGTTAAGTGTTTACCTTTCGAAGGTGTAAACAAATGGCCCTCAATTCCTACGCGGTAAAGACGCTCTTGTTGACGTCCGGGGAGCGCTTGCCGGTGCTCATTGCACTGGCCACGGGTGCTCCCCTATTCGAGCCATCTGTTTACGTGCTCAGCGAGATTCGAGCTACCAACAGAGCAAGCAATACGATTGACCAGGTCTTGCGGTCGATCATGGTACTGCAGCTATTCCTCGACTCGAGCGGGATTGATATTGAGCATCGGATCCGACAGGGCGGGGTTTTTCGTCTAAGCGAGCTCGACGAACTTGTCCGGCACTGCAGGCGGCCTGTCGCGGATCAGCTGAAGCACAGTTCACTTTGTCCTTCTCCGCAATCCATTCGTAAAACCTCCGCAGAAAGTGTGCGACTTCTTCAACGACAACCTGTTCCCGCTGAGGTGGCGGGTCATACTGTCAATGGCCATTAATTTTGACCCACTTTTGGCCAATAGAATTGACCCACTTGCTCACCGCTAACCGCCGGTTTTCTGCTTCAAACGATAGCTCTCACCTCCCAGCATAAAGATGTGTGAATGGTGGATCACGCGGTCGATGATGGGCACGGCCACGTTGTCGTCATGGAAGAACTCGCCCCAGCTGGTGAAGTCCTTGTTGGTGGTCAGGATGACCGAGCGGTACTCGTACAGGTTGTTGATTAACTGGAACAGGTTGTACCGGGCTTGGCGCGTCATCGGCAGGTAGCCCAGCTCATCGATGATCAGCACGTCGTATTTGCTCAGCTGATTAAGGCGCTTCTTCAGCTCGCCCTTCATTTCCGCCAGCTCCAGATCCTCGACCAACGCCAGAGCCGTGCGGAACAGCACCTTGTAGCCCGCCTGAACCGCCTTGTGGCCAATCCCAATGGCCAAGTGGGTCTTGCCCACACCCGGTGGTCCGATGAACACCAGGTTGTCGCGGTTGTCGATAAAGCTGAAGTCCAGCAAGGTGCTGACCTGGCGCTTGGTGATGGTGGTCTGGTGCCGGTAATCGAAGGCCTCCAGATGCTTCTCCGAGGGGAACTGCGCCTGCTTGAGGTTGCGGCTTACGCGGCTACTGGAGCGGGCGTTAAGCTCATGCTCGACCAGTGACTGGGCGAAGCTCAGGTAGGACAGTTCATTGGCTTCGGCTCTGGCCAGCAGGGTGGCCAGCTCACCCGCGGTCGCGCTGAGGCGCAGGCTTCGGTACTGCGCGATAGTGCTGTCGAGCAGGCTCATTGGGTCACCCCGTGGCCAGTCGACTGGCCAATGCGGGCATAAGCGTTCAGGTCGGCGTGACTAACCTGGCTACCGGCCTCTGGCGCATAGTCATGGTCGCCGATGATCCGGCCCCGCGCCTTGGCTTGCTGCCATGCTTCGAGGTAGCGCTTGAGCCCGGTGGCGGTCAGTTCACTGCGCTCGCACAACTCGCCGAGCAACGCCGTATCAACCGGCGCATGGGCCATGAGCAGGTCGCGTGCAGCAACCAGCTGATCCTTGTAGATACGCGGCGAAGTACGCTTGAGCAGTTGGCACAGGGTTGCCCCAAGGGCATCGGGCAGGATCGAGTCGATGCCGCGCTCCAGGTCGGTAATGCGCTGGGCATGGTCTCGGTAATGGTTGTTGTTCTTGATCATCCGGCCCTTGGCCTTGCACAGGTCATGGGTGGCTATGAGTTCACCGCTCTCCAGGTCATGGATCAGCAACTGGTTGTCCTGTGCGCTGACACCGACACGGGCTTGCTGCCAGGCCATGGGTACCGAGTACTTGTTGGCCTGCCATGAGATCAAGCCGGTCTTGTCGACCTTGCGGGTCTCCCTTGTCGGCGCCACGTGCAGCAGGTTCTGCGGGACGAGATAGGGCTTGAGCTGACTACGCTCCAGTGCCTCGAAATGCGCTCTTGGATGCTGCCCCGTCGTGCCGTGCACGCGTGCGTTGGCGACAGTCTCGAGCCAATCATTCAGGTGCTGTCGGACGGCGGCCTCGTCCTGGAAGTGCTCGCCGTAGAAGCAGTCACGCTTGACGTACTTGACCCCGGCCTCCACCTTGCCCTTGCTCTCCGGGTCATAGCCCTCGCAGGCATGGATGCGGTACCCGACGGTAGTCGCATACTGGTGGAAGCGCTGGTTCAGCGTCAGCTCACGGTACTGCTCGTTGATCACCACCATCTTGGTCTGATCGTAGATGCACTCCTCGGTGACGCCGCCGAAGTAGCGGAAGGCCTCGTCGTGCATCTGGATAAACCGTTCGGTATCCAGCGGCCGGAAGTTCAGACCGACATACATCAGCCGTGAACAGGACAGCACAAACACCACAAAATGAACGACACGCTCCAGGCCGCCAATCATGACGCCTCGCAGCTCACCGGGGTCGACCTGACACTGCACGCCAGGCACTGACTCAACGACCGGCTCGTAATAGCGCAACTGGCCACTGGCAACCTGCTGCTTGAGCGCTTGCACATAGCGGCGAATGCTCCGGTCTGACACCGCCAGCTCGGTGGTGCGCTCCCTCAGGCGACGGGCCAGCTTGACTGCGCTCAGGGCTGGAAACTGACCCAACTGATTAATCAGATAATCGCGGTGCTCGTCGAGCACCTTGGTGCGTGAAGGGTCAGCAATGGTAGCGCTGATCTGCATCTCATCCAGGTGGAGATACTTGCGTACGGTGTTCCGGGAAATCCCCAGCTCACGACTGATGGCACGGACCGACAGGCCTCGGCCCTGGTCATACAACCCCTTGATCTTGTGAATCACAACCCACTCCTTCAATGATCTGTCCCCGGCCTGTGCATAAGGCGGGTGACGCTACATGGTCGGTGGCCAATGCCACTATGGGTGGGTCAAAATTGTTGGCCAGAGGTGGGTCAGTTTAATTGGCCATTAACACATACCGCCGCTAACCGTATTCGGGTCATTCGCGACTATCTTGATTGGCTGGTGAGATACCACATGGCTCGCTATCACTTGGGTGCAACTGAGGGAGAGCGGCTTTGGAATGAATGGGCGTCATGCAAAGATGCGCTGAACGCGCGGCTGCCGCGTCATAAAGGCCGAAATACCATCGGGCAGCGTGAAGGGCTTCAGCCAGAGGTTGCGGAGCGACTTCTCAATGTTACGTCGCCAACATCGCCGGAGAACCCCTGGAAAGGGAAAGGCACATGCATTCGAAACGCTCTCCTGGTCCGCTGGTTCTATGAGCTTGGCCTGCGTCGTGGCGAGGTTTTGAACGTAAAGATTCCCGACATTAACTTTCAGTCGGAAGAGCTGACGGTTGTCAGGCGAGCAGACGATCCAGAGGATCCTCGAAAAGACCAGCCATTGGTCAAAACTCGCGATCGAAAGATTCCCTTATCCCCAGGCCTTTGCAAGCTGACGCACGAATACATAACGAACACACGCCGAGCCACTGAGGGCGCAAGACGTCACCCATTTCTGTTCATCGCCATGGGCACAGGGGCGCCTCTGTCGCTCAGTGCCTTGAATGCGATCTTCGTGAAACTTCGCAATGCCTTTAATGGCGAGTTTGATGCTGTAACTCCGCATGTTCTTCGCCACACTTGGAATGACCGTTTCTCGACGGTAATGGACAAGGCGAAGGTCTCCGAAGCTGAGGAAGAGCGCATGCGTTCATACTTGATGGGGTGGGCACCTACCTCAAAGACCTCTGTGAATTACACCCGTCGACATGTCCGACTGAAAGCTCAGCAGGTGTCCTTGGCGATGCAAAGTACGCAAGTAGAAGGTGTATCAAGTGATGACTGAACACCGAGCGATGACGTGTCAATCGTCGATTCGTTTAAGCCTGCCGACCACAGTGAGAACGCTCAGCGGAGCAGTTTTCGATCCGAATGCCAAACGTTGGACGTTCCATGATGGCCTCCAGTCAATCAATGTGAATTTCGAAAGGCTGAGCGGTTGTGCGACAGATGAGTTGATTGCGGCAGCGAAATTTCCCTTGATTTGGTATGCCGAAAACGCCCAGGCAGTAACTACTGTCAACCTGTTTGACAATTTGAGGCGATTACTTTTATCAGTATCGGCTGCACAGGGCCAGCCTGTCGGCATCATTGATGCGCCACAGCTCGCCACCTATCGAGCTTCTCTGACATGGGAAACAGAGTGGAAGCTGGGAGGCTTAAGCGCTTTTTTCAAGAAGTGGGAGAGTCTAGGCGTCCCGGGCGTAACGAAGGATGCAGTGCGCTTGCTGAAAAGCGTTCGCCTCAAAGGAAACCGCAAGGGGGTTGCAGTCCTGACGATGGACCCGCTCATGGGGCCGCTTACTGACATCGAGCGCTCTGCCACGCAAGCAGCGCTTAACGACGCCTTTGCTGCCGGGACGGTTGCACTGGATGACTATCTTCTGGCCTGGCTTTGTTTGCTCTTGGGGCAGCGAAACATCCAGTTCGCATTGTTGAAGGTATGCGATGTCAGGGAAATTGCGAAGGCTGATGGAGCTACTGAGTATGTGCTCCGCGTGCCTCGGGTTAAACAGGGGAGTGCTGCGGGGCGACGGGAACAATTCAAGGAGCGGCTGATCACCCCCGTTATTGGGAAAATGCTCATGGACTACGCGAGTAATGTTCGCGCACGATTCGGGGGCGACGACACGCTCTCTATTGGGTCATCGCAGGCGCCCCTGTTTCCTCAAAAAAAGACGACGAAGAAGGCTCGTCCGGGCTTTCATTATCACATGTCACCAGAGGGTATCGGCAAGAGAGTCAAATCGGTATTCGAAGCTCTACAGGTGTATTCGGAGCGCACTGGTTAACCCATCAAGGTTACTAGTAAACGGCTCCGCCAAACGGTGGCTACGTCCGCGGCGAGAGAGGGACATGGCGAACTCATCATCGCTGAATTGCTCGACCACAGCGATACTCAGAATGTCGGCATCTATGTAAAAGCCATGCCTGAAATTATCGAGCGGATTGATCGTGCCGTGGCGCTTCGAATGGCTCCGCTTGCTCATGCTTTTGCCGGTGTCGTCATTGGTAACGAGTCAGTGGCGATCCGGGGCGATGACCCAACGAGTCGCATTGTGGACCCCCGCTTCGATGAAACAATGAAGCCGATGGGAAACTGTGGTCGTGACGGACCGTGTGGTTTTATGGCTCCGATCGCGTGCTACACCTGTAAAAACTTCCAGGCCTGGGTGGATGGTCCTCATGAAGCGGTGTTGGACTACCTGCTGGTCGAGCGTGGCCGTCTGATCGCACAGGTGGATGCGCGCATAGCGACAGTAAATGACCGAACAATTCTTGCCGTTGCCGAGGTGGTTCAGCTCGCTCGAGAGAGACGTGAGGAGATGAAGGATGCCTGACAGCCTAGTGGTATTTACCCCCAAGGCAGAACGGGATGCTGCGGAAAACATGGGCGAGGGCGGTTGCAGGAGCTGAGTGCAACACGGTCATTGAATTGAAACTGGAGCATCATGCCGCATAGCCATGGCCTTCTGCATCACCTCGCCCATAACTTCGATTGGGCATTTGAAGTCGAAGCGCTTACGCGGACGCATGTTCAGTTGCAGTGCGATGGCATTCAGTTCTTCCTGGCTGTGTACCGACAGGTCTGTGCCTTTGGGCAGGTACTGGCGGATCAGGCCATTGATGTTTTCGTTGCTACCGCGCTGCCAAGGGCTGTGCGGGTCGCAGAAGTAGATCGCCACGCCGGTTCTTTGGGTGATCTCGGCGTGTCGCGCCATCTCCCGGCCCTGGTCGTAAGTCATGCTCTTTCGCATCTCCAGCGGCATGCCATTGAGCGCGGCGCTGAAGCCTTCCAGCGCCGAAGTCGCCGTCGCGTCGTTCATCTTTACCAGCATCAGGTAGCCACTGGTGCGTTCCACCAGCGTACCGACGGACGAGGCGTTGGCCTTACCCTTGATGAGGTCGCCTTCCCAATGCCCCGGCATCTGCCTGTCTTCAATCTCCGGCGGGCGCACATGAATACTGACCATCTCGGGGATCTGGCCGCGCCGATCCACACCACCAGAGCGCGGTCGGCGTGTCGTCTTGCTTTGCCGCAGGCAGATGATCAGCTCCTTGCGCAGTTCACCGACCGGCAGGGCATAGATCGCGTTATAGATCGTCTCGCGACAGACGTAGGCATCTCTGAGGCTGGGAATGTTCATGCTGCGCAGCTTGCCGGCAATCTGCTCGGGAGACAAACGCTCACGGAGCATATGCGCCACCAACTCGAAGCGCTCACCACCCGGCAACAGCTTTCGCTTCGGTCGACACACCTGGCGGCGAGCCTGCATCTGCTGCTGGGCCGCGTGGGCCGAGTAGCCGCCACAGACATCTCGATTGCGGCGCAGCTCCCGGCTGATGGTCGAAGGGGATCGGTTGATCAAGCAGGCAATCCTACGCAGGCTGAAGCCTTGAGTACGACCGATTTGAATGGTGGCGCGCTCTTCAACGCTGAGTTCGGTATAAGACATAGTGGCAGCACCGTACCGGAAAGGTCAGGTGTTGCACTCAGTTTTTGCCGCCGCCGAGTTTATCGCGATGAGCCGGTCTCAACTGAGTATCTTCGGTGCCGATCTTCCTTTTGACGATATTGCCTGGGACGTCACTAACACTACGCAGCAGAAGGCGCGTGGGAACCAGCGGGTCCGCATCTACTTCTCTACTCAAGAAACGGTAGACGACAGGTTGCCGGCTCAGATGGCTGAGCCGTTTGTATCCTTTGCAAAGGCTTACGTCCGCTACATGCAGGGTATGCGGCCGACGAAGAATCCTGCTTTTCGTGTCACTGCGTTACGCGCCTTAGATGCGGCTCATCGGCAGAGCGGTCGCCTGGGCCCGGTGATGATGGATGGCGACACGTTTAATCGAGCGGCGCGAGCTATCGCTGAGCGGCTTACAGGCGTTACGGCCTATCGAGTGGGTGCTCAGCTTGAGCTGATCGCTAAGTTCATGTCCGAACACCGTTTGACCGGTGTTCCACTCGCGTGGCGAAACCCTATTAAACGACCAATTGACACGACCCGTGTTGGGCCTGAGTTTGATACGCGCCGTAGCGAAAAAATGCCATCTCAAGCCGCATTGGAGGCGCTTCCCAAGGCGTTTCATATTTCGACCCAACCTAATGACGTTCTGTTCTCGTCGATTGCCGCGATTCTTTGCTCAGCGCCTGATCGTATCAATGAGGTTTTATTGCTTGCTGAGAACTGTGAGGTTCATGACAAAACGTCAAGCGGTAAAGGTGCCTATGGCCTACGATGGCAGCCCGCCAAGGGGGCCGACCCAATGGTTAAATGGGTCATTCCGTCGATGGCTCCAATTGTCGTGGAGGCCATTGCCAAAATCAGGAATTTGACTGCAGGCGCTCGACGTATTGCTCTGTGGTACGAGATAAATCCAGAAAGGCTTTATTTACCTCAGGGTTTGGAATATCTGAGGAGTCGGGAGCTTCTGACATTAGATGAGATTCAGCGAGCGATCTTGCTGGAGGAGGGGGCTCCCTCATTTGCGAGGCTATGGTGCTCCGCAAATAACGTGTTATTGATTAAGAGAGATAGCCGTGTGTACGCGCGATTTGCTGATGTCGAAAGAGCAGCAATAGCGCTTCTGCCGGCCGGATTTCCGCTGTTAAACGCGGAGGTGGGCATTAAGTTCTCGGAGGCGCTCATTGTAGTACGGCGTAATGAGCTGCACTCTGCAAAAGGTACATTTGGCTGTGTCATTGAGCCGGTCAACATCAACCAGGTCAATACAGCACTCGGAACGAGAAGCAAGCATGGTGTTGAGTCGATATTTGATCGCCTTGGTCTCACTGAACCAGACGGTAGTCGAATTCGAGTATCTACCCATCAGTTCCGTCACTACCTGAACACCCTGGCTCAGATAGGGGGGATGAGTCAGTTGGACATTGCGAAGTGGTCGGGTCGCCTGGATGTCCGTCAAAACGAGGCGTATGACCACGTGACCGCAGATCAAATGGTGGCGAAGATTCGTGAGTCCATTGGTGACCAGACTCTGATGTTTGGCCCCCTGGCAAAGCTGCCAAAGAATATCCCGATTTCACGAGATGAGTTTGCACGGCTCAAGATTCCGACGGCCCATACAACTGATTTCGGCTTCTGTGTGCATGATTATACGATGACGCCATGTGAACGGCATGCGGACTGCGTCAACTGCAATGAGCATGTATGCGTGAAGGGTGATAAAGGCAAGGCCATGATGGTGAAGCACCGGCTACAGGACGCGCAAGAATTGCTGGAGCGTGCTGAAGCTGCGACCGCGAAAGGCTACTACGGAGCGGATCGATGGATGGATCACCACAAGAAAACGGTTCTACGTCTGACACAGCTTACAGAGATTCTCGATAACCCAGCGGTTCCAGTCGGCGCTGTAATTCAGTTGGCTGATGTTCCCGTTGTCTCATGGGGGGAGCACGCTTTAGAGGATGGGGTTGCACTGGACGGGCGTTCGGCGAAAACCCACTTGGAGGCTTCGCCCCCCCGCCACTTGAAAGGAATAGACAATGGCAATGACTAAAGGGCGAGCAAAGAACCTCAATGAAGATGCCATTGGAGTCATCGTCGCCATATTGGATGGGTGGTCAGGCAAGCTCACCTGGGATCTCTTAATTGACATGATTGAGAGGCGCCTACTTGTTCGTTATACACGCCAGGCACTGGACAAGCGAGCTCGTGTAAAAATGGCTTATCAAGTCGCTAAGCAGCGAGTTGGTGGCGAGTCTAGTTATAAGGCTGGTCAAAAACCATCTGCTGTAGAAGCCGGGGTGTTAAGTCAGCGAGTTAGTCGGCTAGAGGCAGAAAATAGTCGATTAAAGATTGAAAATGAGCGGCTGCTCGAGCAGTTCGTTACGTGGGGCTATAATGCGTATCTAAAGGGTTTAACAAAAGAATACCTGAATACTCCGCTTCCTCGAGTAGACCGAGAGGTAACTAAGGTTGCGCGGCATAAATAGGTTTTGGCTGAGGTGGAGGGAGTTTCGGATGCTTCGGCTGCTGGCGTAGTGAACATATATCTTACAAATTGAGGGGTGCCCTATGAGTAATGCTCATATGCTCAAACGTTTTCAGGAAGAAGTCATGAAGCAAGGTTGTGACGCTACGTTGCCCTCAAATTTGAATGATTTTTGGATTGATGAGCTCCAGAGGAGTTTGGAGCAGCTGTTTGAAGGTCTCGACGATGCAGATGACTCTGACAGTAATGGCTGCATGTCCCTGCCGCTGGTAGCTATTATTCATATCCTGTTTGCCAAAAATGAAGGCTTGGTCGTAGAGGAGTCGATGGAGGATATGTTCAGGTATTTTGAAGATTATAGAATTGAGTTGGCTTTAGAGGTGGTTCGAAGGAAAACATGTGTGCAAGCTGAGCCGGCCACCATTAAAAATATTTTCACTAATCGACAGGTTCGTATTAATAGCTAGGTTAAGTTGGGGTTTGGGGGCAATGATTAAAAAACCATATGCCGGCTGATCAAGTTAGTTTTCGTGAGCCTTGCTCTGCTGATAAAAAGCCTGCGGCACGACCTCGCTCAGCCTGATAAGAGGCGGAACCTTCTATGTTGCCTGGGGCGTTATCGTCCCAGGCAAATATTGTCTTGCCCTGCATCTCTGGTCATAGTTTGCATGTTTACGCGCGCACATGTTCAGGTGATCTTGGTCGGGGATGCGATGGCAGTCAGGGATGCTGTTGAGCGGGCGCCAAAAGCTTTTTCACGTAAGGCTGCTCTCAGGAAGCTGGTGGATGCTGGATAGTCCATGGGCACCTAATAGGCGCGTTATTGCCGCTTTTGCGATGGAGGCGGAGCCTGCAGTGTCTCGCGGGTCGCTTCCACTGGTTTGCCAGCTTCCATGTAAGATTCGATGGCTTTTTTTGCACCGCCTTCCACTCCACCGCCACCTTGGAAGGCCGAGTAAAGTGCGAAGATGCCATAGAATGTGAGGGCAACGAGTACGGAGCAGACGCCACCCACCAGGTGGTTGCCTAGCTTGGCGCTGAAGGTGGGATTCAGGCGGTTGATTGAGGCGACCATCTCGCTTTGCTGGATGCCCTCCCGCATCTCATTGCCACACTGTTCCAGCGTCAGGTCAACGATGTTTTTGAACATCTGTTCTGCTTCGTTTTTGTACATGGTCACTTGCGTGGCAGTACATGCGAATTTCTTGAACGACTCGAAGTCTTCGCCTGGATGAGCATTCATCCATTCGATCTTGTGCCGTTTGTACAATGAGTAAGATAACAACCCGAGGAAGTCGTCATTTGACTCCACTAGGTTGTTGAAAACATCGTTTTGGATTGAGCGAGAGCCCGCTCCCGCCTCTGCCCGAGAACCAGGTGTGGCGGACGGGGAAATGGGCGATACGTTCGATGCTTCGGTAGGTTCTGAAGACAAGGTGCTGGCAGCCAGATCAGCGCGCCAGGCGCTCATATGCCTTCTTCATGATCGAATTGATCACTTCCTTCGACATGTTGGAGGTGCGCGCAGTTACCTTCTTCGACGAAAACGAAGAAAGCATCTTGTTGCTTTCTTTGATCATCGCGATCGAAACCTTGGGCATAGACACCTCCATATGCAGATTAGGCACCTTAGGGAAAGACTAGGTGCCTTTGACCATTTTTGATCAACCATCGTTAGGTTGTCAATTCCATGGCCTGCCTGCTTGTAGGCCTCTGCGACAGCAGACTTGATTATGGAGAATTTTAGGGAGCCAGCTAACCTTGATTGCATTGGGCCACTTTTTTCAGGTGATTGATGCGCGTTGAGCAGTTGAAGGTCAAGAATTTCAGGGGCATCAAGCATCTCGAATGGAACCTGATGGAGCAGTCAATCTGCTGTCTGATCGGCGTAGGCGACAGTGCCAAGACCACCGTTCTGGATGCAGTTGAGGCAGCGCTTTCCCCACGGTGGATGACCTTCAATGAGTCTGACTTCCACCATGCCAATACGGCTGAGGGCATCGAGGTCGAAGTCACAATCGGCGAGTTGTCGCGTGCGCTGCTTTCAGATGGTCGATTCGGCCTGTATCTGCGCGGCCTTTCTCAAGGTGGCCAACTGAACGATGAGCCTGAAGACGCCGATGAGCCTGTTCTCACAGTGAGGCTTTCTGTAGACGCAACTATGGAGCCGGTGTGGTCTTTGGTCTGCGATAGGTACCCGGTTCCGAGGGTGCTGTCGAATAGAGATAGGGCAATGTTCTGTCTTGTCCGCCTCGCAGGGGACGAGGCGCGGCATCTCACCTGGGCTCAGGGCTCAGTCCTCTCTAAAATGACTGAGGCGAACGATGAGACCGCGCAGATGTTGGCTCATGCCTATCGCTCCGCTAGACAAAGTGCCAATTTGAGTTCTATTCCTGAGCTAGCACAAGCGGCTGCCTCTGCGGAAACTGCTGCGCGGGCTTTGGGGGCCTACGTCAATCAGAATTACGGCCCTGATCTTGAACTGGGACGTGGGGGGTTCAGTTCCGGATCTATCGCACTGCATGATGGTTCCGTACCGTTGCGTTTGGCAGGGCTCGGAACCAGGCGCTTGGCCACCCTGGCAGTGCAGCGCTCAGCCATCAATGAAGGGGCAATTGTGCTGGTCGACGAGCTGGAGCAAGGACTTGAGCCTCATCGAGTCCTCGGGGCCATGGCGCAGCTGAAGAAATGGCAAAAAGAGGCGGAAAAAACTCAGCTCGCGATAGGTCAGATCTTGATGACCACGCACTCGGACGTTGTTCTGGCTGAGTTGCCACCGCCCTCGCTATTCATCGTATCTCGATCGCCGACAGCTATCACTGATATCAAGCATGCCTCTTCAAGCGGGGATGTTTCCCGCGTTCTGAAGGGCGCTCCACGAGCACTATTCGCCCGCCGAATCCTTCTTTGCGAGGGGGCAACAGAATTGGGGTTGATGCTCGGTATACGAGAGCATTACCCAGATCAGCACGATGGCGTACCTATTGAGCAGTTAGGTGCCGCCATCATTGATGGTGGCGGATCAGCGGGGCCGCCTCTAGCTCTAGCTCTACGAGCTCTTGGGTATCAAGTTGGCCTGTTCCGGGATTCCGATCGTAAGTTGGAAGCTCATTTTGTCACCAAACTCAAATCCCAGGGTGTGCGCGTCATTGAGTACGGTGGGGATTTGAATACCGAGAGGGCGGTTTTTCTATCAGCTTCGAACGACCAGGTTGATGGCCTGCTGGATTTGGTCGCAGGATTTGTGAGCGAGCCGACGCTCAATGATCACCTTGCGAAAGAGTTTCCGGAGGTGGATACCTCGGAAAGCTTCAACGACTGGGGGTTGGTGAGTGATCACGCCGAATTTCGTAAGCGTATGAGTGATCTGGCCGCAGCAAAAAGCTGGCTCAAGAATGCCGAGCGGGGTCGGGCAATATCCTTCCTGGTTACGAAAATAGTGGCCTGCGCGCCAGCAGCCCCTCTAGGGGTTTGCCTCAACTCTGTCGAGCAGTGGCTATATGGTGACGCCTGAGTCGATTTTGGCCCTGAGCCGAAGGGCTGTAGTTGCTCCAGCCGGCCATGGGAAGACGGAGCTGATAGCCAAGGTCGCTGGGCTAGGCCGCAGGACTTTGGTGCTCACCCATACGCATGCGGGCGTGCATGCTATTAGGTCACGCCTGAAACGAATGCATGTGCCCAGTGAGTCGGTGGTGGTGGATACCATCGCTTCGTGGGCGCGGAGATATGTACAGGCCTTTCCGAGTCGCTCAGGGAGGCAGGCGCTTCATCCCACCAAGCCCAACTGGGACGATGTTTATCTCGGTGCTGTATCAATCCTGCAAAGCCCTGTGGTTCAGGAGGTAATCAAGGCCTCCTACGACCGAGTACTGATCGACGAATACCAAGATTGCGAGCAATATCAGCATTCCATTGCCATGTGGCTCTCATGCATCGTCCCTACCGTGGTGTTTGGGGATCCGATGCAGGGGATTTTTGAGTTTGTTGAGACCAAAATTTCCTGGAACACCACTGTTGCAACCAGTTTTACTCCAGCATTCGATCTCGTAGTGCCTCACCGCTGGGCGAGCGCGAATACGGAGCTAGGGCGATGGATTGCTGAGACTCGGCAGAAGCTCATGGTCGGTCACCCGATTGACCTTCGAGACGGGCCTATCACCTACATCCAGAGCAATGATGCTTTTGACATGTCATTGTTCTTCGATGGGTTCGAATCTAGATCTGGTACCACAGCGGCGATTAATTGTTGGCGTAAGACATGTGATCAACTGGCCAAAAGTACCAAAGGTGCCTTTCAAGCGATCGAAGAGATTGCTGCACGGCGTCTGATGGACTTCGCAGATATCTGGGATATGCCGGAATCAACACCCCAGGCACGTGCTGATGCGCTGAGGTCGTTGGTCGATGACGCGATTACCCGCGCGGCCCCCAGCCCTGAGAAACACTCTGATCCAGTGCTCGACGTCGAGACCTATGCCGCATGGGCAAAGCTCTCGGTCGACGGCTCCGCAATGAACGCTTTGGACGTTCTGACGTTGGAAAGGAGCCATCCTCTCTCAAGGACATTTCGTGGCGAACTCATTGCCGACACGAGGCGTGCTTTGAATGAGCTTGTCGAAGGACGGCATCATAGCTTGGTTACGGCCTCTGAAGCTGTTAGGCAGCGCCTGAGCCTGACGGGCAGGGCTCCAGTGGCCAGAACTATCTCAACCCCTCTGCTCTTGAAAGGGTTGGAGTTTGACCACGTGCTGATTCCTGACGCTGCGCATTACACCAAGCAGAGATTTGCCGCTGCGAAACTGTTCTACGTGGCTATTTCTAGGGCCAGGCACTCTCTTACGATATCCAGCAAATCGCCGATCTTGGAGTTCCCGGTTCCTAATCTCTAATTCGCTTTACTGCAGTGCGTATCACTTGCGGAGGGCGACCGCTCACCGAGGGAGTTCAGGCGCTTGGTAGCCGCATCAATTTAACGGGGGGTCGTGTAGGGGCAAGTCCAAGTATCGTGTGGCTCGGAGAGGTTATAAAGGTTGAGTGCCTCTGAGATTAGGTCCTCACGGATGATGCGACACTCATGATTTTCGGCTCCTTGGATGCATCTGAGGGATAACGTACTCCGCCTGCGAGCATGGCTATCCTGAGGGTAGAAAGCACTAATAGGAAGCCTTGAAGCTGATCGGGGCTCGATTTTTGCGGGGGGGGAGCAGCCCTTTTCGCTATGGCTCGAAGGACCGCTCGAAGGGTGCAGATGCTGCTATGATGGCCATACGCCTGTACGATGGCTGACTTCTGTAGGGATGCGTGATGGCCGAAACAGTAAACATTGGCGAAATTGCCGAAAAATTAGTTGATGATATTTTTTCCTACTTTTTTTGGGAAATAAAACCTCGGACCAATGAGAATTTTGACTGCCATTGCCCGCATCATCAAACACCTAGTGGGGATGCTAAGACTCAACATCCCTGCGATCTGATTTTTCACTATCAAGATCCGTATTTGGGGTCCACAATCTACCTGCATACAGATTTAAAAAGCTATGCAAAGGACTCCATAACAAAAAGTAAAATAAGAGATGCCTTTAAGTCTCTTGGAATGACTATTGAGTGCGCAAGGCAGTCGCAATCTTGGTGCGAAACCTTCAGCATAGACACCTCCGAGGAGTACGAGGTTCGCGGTCTCCTATTCGTGCACAATCACGATCATGAATACAGAGCGACTTTTTCAAGCCTGATTGAGAAAGTAGGTTTCGACTCAATTCCTATTCCCGAAAATGTATGTCTCCATTGGCTGGGGCCTGATGACATTTTGCGGATGGTGAGTATTGGGAACGATATTATGCGTTTGATTGCGCAGAAGAAGATATCCTCAGAATATTCTTTCTACTATCCCGATCTGGTTATGAGGCATCGCCAAGGCGATGTGTGGGCACAGCCTGCAACGGTTGAGGCACTCACCAGCCCTTACGTGATTATTCAGCACAAGGGGGCTGAAGATAATCCACAAGTTGGCTATGTGGTTTATTATAACCGCACGGGGGCATCATCTGCGGAGTTTGAGTATTTTCTGGATAGCTTGTCTCGCTATCAGATGCTCGAATCAAACAAGACGGTGCAGGTGCGTGTAACGGCCCGTGACCCCCATAAAAATCTAGTTGCAAATTTTAATGCGGCGAAAGAAAAGTACGCAAGGGTATGGGGATTCGATCCTATCCGGGAGCAAGTGCTGGGTGACGTTAAAATAACCACTATTCCCGCAATGGTTGATGGTTACAGTCCTGGGTGGATGGGGTGGAGAGAATGAAAAAAAATAGAAGTTATGGTCCAGCCCTATACTTCGCCTCGGACAAGAATGTCTTTGATGCACTGGTGCAGAAGCATAAGGTTGACTCGGCTACAATCGCTCAGCTCTTTAGAAATCGAAACACGATTGTTTCTAAAAAGACCGAGCGAGATGACCTGGCAGAGCATTTTTCCAGGCTTACACACGACTACTATGATCATAAGATTATTTCTTCAAAGCTCGGTGTTGCTCCGCGTCGCGAGCGAGCTACTACAGTAGAGCTGGTGGGCGACGTAAAACCGGAGTCAGTGCAGGCTGCGGTTGAGGAGCTAAAGAAACAGATTCTTAAGGTCGGGGATGTTGCAAAAGTCACTCGAAATGGGGACGATTTTATCTTAGAGGTTCAGTACTCTAGGTATGATTATAAAAAATCTGAGTTCTCCCAGTTGATTGTTAAAGATGCGGTGATAAATATCCGCAAGACCGACCTCGGCTACACAATCGTGGCGCCTCAAAACGAATTTGTTAACGGGCTACGAGATGATTTAGCCAATGGGGTCGAGGCCAAGTCGGACCAGCCTGTTGAGAAATTTACTGTATCGCTTTTCCACGTCCCATTGCCGAAGAGTCGTACGGAATTTTTCATCGAATTGATGAGTAAGATGAATGGATTCTCTCGCAGGGATGTAACGGATGTATATGTGTATAAGCCGAAACCGGCAAAGGACTCAGATGAGGATTTGTCTTCGGATGATGATGAAACTCATATTGAGAAGGTGCTTCTACGCGGAAACGGAGTGACCAGATCTTCCATTCTCCAGGATCTGGTTGGTGCAGACGATTATTATATCGTCAAAATTTGTTGGTTGGCCAAGCGCGTGATGGGGAATGGTGATGTTTATAAAATGGAGGCGTCGTTTGCAGACCCTAGGAACTGTGAAGGCTTCTCTGTTTTGTTAAAAACGGTCTACCCTAATACGGATAATAAGTTCACTAAATATCGTCCCCCTATGGCACTCGAGATTGAAGAGCTAACTAGGGTCGTCGAGGCAGCTGCCAAATCAATTGTACAGACGCATACGGGCTCAAAGTGAGGCGCTATGTTAGCTAGGTACAAATGGTATACGATTAGATTCCCTAGGCCGTTGCCAGAGACGTTTGCTCGTCTAGATGCTTATCGTCAAGACGACGGTCAGACGCGCAGCTTTATGACGGATATAGCATCCTCTTCCTTTGAGTTTTTCTGGCGTACCCCTTTGTACGCAACATCTATTGATGTTGATGGGCAGGAGCAGAGAAGTGAGTTTTTTTCTACTAATCGTCAGAAAGCACAGATAGTCGGAGAGGATAAGTTGTTGCTAAGATTGGAGAATCCGCCTAGATCTTCCAAGGAGATGTTAAATTGCCTTGAGAATATAGTGGGGTTTGGCTTTGTTTGTCAGCCTGTTTTGGTAACTGAAAATATTATTTTAAATGCTATTTCGGGATTCTCGCCGATATTATTAAGCTCCATAAAGATGTCTGGGGGAATTCCAAGTATCGTTGCTGTAGGGCGTGTAGAACTGGCTTCGAAGGTCGGGTTGGATAAAGAACATCTGGATAGCTTTGGATTGGAAGGCGTTACTGTCGAATCTGCGTCTTATTCCGTCAGGCATAACAGTCTGAGCGGTCAGGTGGGGTTTTCCCGGACGGGGATATGCAAAATTAGCGGTGAGTTGTCCCCACTACTGTTGTCTAGAGTTGAGCGTAGCATTTTGGCTTCGTCGAGTAGAGGGTGATGAGTAAGCGGGAAGCTCAATAGCAAAATAGCCATTTTTGGCTTCGCATGTGCGTTGATTCCATAGCGTGCGCTTTCGTCACGCATGCGTTGGATGATGTTGCATCGACGAGAGTGGGGATGGGGCGCTTCAGACGACGCGGGACCACTGATGCTGACACAATCATAATGTAAACAATCCGCCTGTTGCTGGGGAGTTGTTTACGTTTTTTCTTTTCGGAGATCGTTATACGTACCTAATACACTGGTTCTAAAGGTGGATTCGACCTGTTTACTATGCCTAGGTATACAGAACCGTTCTGATCCTTGCCTGTGGGCACTAGGTGCCACAGGTGAACGGAGCTGTGACAAGAAACCCGCTTCAGGCATGAAGCGGGTTTCTTTTTGCCTGTCAGCTTTCTTCGAGCGCCGCCTGGGCAAACTGTGCATCAAGCTCTGGTGTTGCTCCGCTGATGCCTATACCGCCGATATGCCTGCCGTTCGCATCCATGATTGGCAACCCGCCTTCCAGCAAAGTGAAACCGGGCAGCGAAGCGTAGGGATTGGCTGGCAATCCGGCGCTGCGTTCACCCAGTGAGCGGGATGAAAGTGGAAAGCGTGCAGATGTAGCGGCTTTGAGCTGCGCTACCTGGACACTACCGCTGCTGGTGCCGTCCATGCGGTGGAAATGCTTCAGATTGCCGTGGTTGTCGACGATGCTGATGACGATGGCGAAGCCCTGGGCACGGGCGGCGCGCTCGGCGGCGGCGGCCAGGCTTCGAGCCTTCTCGGCGCTAATGGGCGAAATGGCAGGGGTGTCGGGCCGGTTGGGTGGGGCCGCCAGTGTGGGCGTTACGTGCATCGGGAGGGCGAGCAAGAGCCCGACCATGAAGTGTTTCGTGTTCATTCATACGTGCCTCGTCCATGTGGATTCAGCAACCTAGCAAGCAAAAGCTGGCTTGAGATGTAGTCCGTTTCTGATCGCAATGTGGGATTGCATTACCTTTCCATGATCCATGTCACCCCACTTCCCAGATTCTTGACTAGGCTTAACAGTTGGCGGTCTCTGTCCACCGCCACCGTGAAGTCCCTGAGGCGCCGGCCAAGTCCTGTGCGCCCGAGAACCTGATCAGGAGTGCACGATGGACCTCAACCGTCGGCAATTCTTCAAGGTCGCCGCCGTCGGCCTTGGAGGCTCGAGCCTCGCGGCGTTGGGCATGGCCCCGACCCCCGCGTTCGCCGAGCAGGTGCGCCACTTCAAGCTGGCGCACACCAAAGAAACCCGTAACACCTGCCCCTACTGCTCGGTCGGCTGCGGCCTGATCATGTACAGCCAGGGTGACGCGGGCAAGAACGTCAAACAGAACATCATCCATATCGAGGGCGACGCGGACCATCCGGTCAACCGCGGCACCCTATGCCCGAAAGGCGCGGGCCTGCTGGACTTTATCCACAGCCCGAGCCGCCTGCAGTACCCCGAGGTGCGCAAGCCGGGCAGCAACGAGTGGACCCGCATCGAGTGGGACGAAGCCCTCGACCGCATCGCCGACCTGATGAAACAGGACCGCGACGCCAACTTCATCGAGAAGAACGCCCAAGGCCAGACGGTCAACCGCTGGCTCACCACCGGGTTCCTTGCTGCGTCCGCCGCTTCCAGCGAAGCGGGCTACCTGACGCACAAGGTGGTCCGTGCAACCGGCATGCTGGGGTTCGATAACCAGGCGCGTGTCTGACACGGCCCGACGGTGGCAAGTCTTGCCCCGACGTATGGCCGTGGCGCGATGACCAATCACTGGTCTGATATCGCCAACGCAAATCTGGTCCTGGTGATGGGCGGCAACGCCGCTGAAGCGCACCCGTGCGGCTTCAAGTGGGTGACCGAAGCCAAGGCGCACAACAAGGCGCGGCTGATCGTGGTCGATCCGCGGTTCACCCGTACTGCCTCGGTGGCCGATTACTACGCGCCGATCCGTACCGGCAGCGACATCGCCTTCATGGGCGGGCTGATCAACTACCTGCTGAGCAACGACAAGATCCAGCACGAGTACGTGCGCAACTACACCGATGTGTCGTTCATCGTCAAAGAGAGCTATGGCTTCGAGGACGGGCTGTTCAGCGGCTACGACGCGGCCAAGCGCGTGTATGCCGACAAGTCCGGCTGGGGCTATGAGCTGGGCGAGGACGGTTTTGCCAAGGTCGACCCGACCCTGCAGCACCCGCGTTGCGTGTACCAGTTGATGAAGCAGCACTACAGCCGCTACACGCCGGAGCTGGCGAGCATGACCTGCGGCATGCCCCAGGACCAGATGATGAAAGTCTGGGAAGAGATCGCCACCTGCTCGGTGCCGGGCAAGACCATGACGATCCTCTATGCCCTGGGCTGGACCCAGCACTCGATCGGCGCGCAGATCATCCGCAGCGCGGCGATGGTGCAGTTGCTGCTGGGCAACGTCGGCATGCCCGGCGGCGGGGTCAACGCCCTGCGCGGGCACTCCAACATCCAGGGCCTGACCGACCTGGGCCTGCTGTCGAACTCGCTGCCGGGCTACCTCACGCTGGCCGGCGACGCCGAGCAGGATTACGCCACCTACATCGACAAGCGCGCCTCCAAGCCGTTGCGCCCGGGGCAGCTGTCGTACTGGCAGAACTACGGCAAGTTCCACGTCAGCCTGATGAAGGCCTGGTACGGCGCCAATGCCACGGCGGAGAACAACTGGGGCTATGACTGGCTGCCCAAGCTCGACGTGCCGGCCTACGACGTGCTGCGCATGTTCGAGATGATGGGCCAGGGCAAGGTCAACGGCTACATGTGCCAGGGCTTCAACCCGATCGCCGCGTTGCCGGACAAGAACCGCGTCACCGCCGCGCTGGCCAAGCTCAAGTGGCTGGTGATCATGGACCCGCTGGCCACCGAAACCTCCGAGTTCTGGCGCAACGCCGGCCCGTTCAACGACGTCGACACGGCCAACATCCAGACCGAGGTGATCCGCCTGCCCACCACCTGCTTCGCCGAAGAGGACGGTTCGCTGGTCAACAGCAGCCGCTGGCTGCAGTGGCACTGGAAGGGCGCCGATGGGCCGGGCCAGACCCGTACCGACGTGCACATCATGAGCGAGCTGTTCCTGCGCCTGCGCAAGCGCTACCAGGCCGAGGGCGGCGCCTATCCGGACCCGCTGCTCAACATCAGCTGGCCGTACAAGGTCCCTGAGGAGCCTTCGCCGGAAGAACTGGCCAAGGAGATGAACGGCTGGGCGGTCAGCGATCTCACCGACGCCACCGGCGCCACGCTCAAGGCCGGGCAACAGCTCGCCGGATTCGCCCAGCTGAAGGACGATGGCAGCACCGCCTCCGGTTGCTGGATCTTTGCCGGCAGCTGGACCGAGCAGGGCAACCAGATGGCCCGTCGCGACAACAGCGACCCCTATGGCATGCACCAGGTGCAGAACTGGGCCTGGGCCTGGCCGGCCAACCGCCGCATCCTCTACAACCGCGCCTCCAGCGACCCGCAGGGCAAACCGTGGGATCCGGAGAAGAAGCGCCTGGTGTGGTGGAACGGCAAGGCCTGGACCGGCACCGACGTGCCCGACTTCAAGGTCGACTCGCCGCCGGAAGCGGGGATGAACCCATTCATCATGAACCCTGAGGGCGTGGCGCGTTTCTTCGCCATCGACAAGATGGCCGAAGGGCCGTTCCCCGAGCATTACGAACCGTTCGAGACGCCGATCGGCATCAACCCGCTGCACCCGCAGAACAAGAAGGCCACCAGCAACCCGGCCGGGCGCATCTTCGATTCGGTGTGGGACACCTTGGGCACCCACGACGAGTTCCCCCATGCGGCGACCACCTACCGGCTGACCGAGCACTTCCACTTCTGGAGCAAGCATTGCCGGCTCAACGCCATCGCCCAGCCCGAGCAGTTCGTCGAGATCGGCGAGGTGCTGGCGAACGAGAAGGGCATCAAGGCCGGCGACCGGGTGCGGGTGTCGAGCAAGCGCGGGCATATTGACGCGGTGGCGGTGGTGACCAAGCGGATCCGTCCGCTGCAGGTCAACAACCAGACCGTGCACCAGATCGGCATCCCGTTGCATTGGGGGTTCACCGGCGCCACGCGACACGGTTACCTGACCAACACCCTGGTGCCGTTCCTCGGTGATGGCAACACGCAGACGCCGGAGTCCAAGTCGTTCCTCGTCAAAGTGGAGAAACTCTGATGGCCAGCCAAGACATCATTGCCCGCTCGGCCACCACCACCGTGCCGCCTTCGGTACGCCAGCAGCAGGAAGTCGCCAAGCTGATCGACACCACCAAGTGCATCGGCTGCAAGGCCTGCCAGGTGGCGTGCTCGGAGTGGAACGAACTGCGTGACGAGGTCGGCCACAACCATGGCACCTACGACAACCCTCAGGACCTCAGTGCCGAAACCTGGACCTTGATGCGTTTCACCGAGCATGAGCGCGACGACGGCAACCTGGAGTGGCTGATCCGCAAGGATGGCTGCATGCACTGCGCCGATCCGGGTTGTCTGAAAGCGTGCCCGAGCCCGGGGGCGATCATCAAGCATGCCAACGGTATCGTCGACTTCAACCAGGACCACTGCATCGGTTGCGGCTACTGCATCACCGGCTGCCCGTTCAACATCCCGCGCATTTCGCAGAAGGATCACAAGGCGTACAAGTGCACCCTGTGTTCCGACCGCGTGAGCGTGGGCCTGGAGCCGGCCTGCGTGAAGACCTGCCCGACCGGGGCGATCGTCTTCGGCAGCAAGGAGGAGATGAAGGTGCACGCCGACGAGCGCATCGTCGACCTGAAGTCGCGGGGCTACGACAACGCCGGGCTGTATGACCCGGACGGTGTCGGCGGCACCCACGTGATGTACGTGCTGCACCATGCCGACACACCGCGGATCTACGCCGGCCTGCCGGACCAACCGGTGATCAGCCCGCTGGTCGGGTTGTGGAAGGGCTTCAGCAAGCCGTTGGCGCTGCTGGCCATGGGCGCGGCGGTGCTGGCTGGGTTCTTCCACTACGTACGTGTCGGCCCGCAGCGGGTCGAGGAAGACGAGCATCCGGCACCTGTGGATAACGATGTCCACCAGGTGGACCCGGCGGTGCATGTCTATGATCCGAACCGCCCGGGCGGGCAGGGGGAGCAGCGGCCATGAACGACAACAAGCCTATCCTGCGCTACAACGCCAACGAGCGGAGCAACCACTGGATCGTCGCGATCCTGTTCGTGCTGGCCGGCCTGTCGGGGCTGGCGCTGTTCCACCCGGCGCTGTTCTGGCTCAGCCACCTGTTCGGCGGCGGGCCGTGGACACGGATCCTCCACCCGTTCATCGGCGTGGCGATGTTCGTGTTCTTCCTTGGCCTGGTATTGCGCTTCTGGCGCGCCAACTTCATCACCGCCAACGACCGCCTGTGGCTGCGCCGCATCGACCGGGTGATGCTCAACAAGGAAGAGGGCGTGCCGCCGATCGGCAAGTACAACGCCGGGCAGAAGCTGCTGTTCTGGACGTTGCTGGCGTGCATGCTGGTACTGCTGGTCAGTGGCGTGGTGATCTGGCGCGCGTATTTCAGCCATTGGTTCGGCATCGACGTCATTCGCCTGTCGGCGCTGCTGCATGCCCTGGCGGCGTTCGTGCTGATCCTCAGCATCATCGTGCACATCTACGCCGGGATCTGGATCAAGGGCTCGATCGGCGCCATGCTGCATGGCTGGGTCAGCCGCGCCTGGGCACGCAAGCACCATGAACTTTGGTACCGGGAAGTCACCGGCGAAAAGACGCCGCACAACCACGGTAGAAAAGAAGGATGAGCGTTTGAGCACGATTCTTGAACCAGGGCAGATCGAAGCGTCGGCGGTAATGCCGCCGTTCTTGCATCTGCCGCCCACCAACTTGTTCGCAGTGCGGGCCGAGCGCCTGGAGCACCTGGCCGAGGGCAATGCCCTTGGTGAGTACCTGCGTCTGGTCGCGCGGCTGTGCCGGATCCAGCAGCAGCTTGTGGATAACCCGCCCGGTGGCTTGCCGGTGGCCGAGGAGCGTCAGCGCCTTTGCGTAAGTCATGGCCTGCCACCCCTGGCAGCGGACGGCCTGGTGCGCGAAAGGCAGTGGCTGGTGTGGCTGCAAGCGCTGCTCGATCGCTGCGAGCCGGCGCCCGAAGGGCCACTGGCAGCGGCGCTGGGCAGCCTGCGCGAGAGTGGTGACGAGCAGCGCAAGGGCTGGGCCGTCGCGCTGCTCGGTGGCCAGTACGACGCCGTACCGGCGGCCTTGGTGCCCTTCTTGGGCGCGGCGTTGCAGGCCGCCTGGTCGAGCTGGTTGCTGGCGCTGCCAGAGCCTGAGCTCAAGCCTGGTGGCAGCCTGGCCCAGTGCCCGGCCTGCGGCTCGCCGGCCATGGCCGGTGTGGTGCGCAATCGTGGCAAGCACAACGGCCTGCGCTACCTGGCCTGTTCGCTGTGTGCCTGCGAATGGCATGTGGTGCGGGTCAAGTGCGTGTACTGCGAGTCGAGCAAGGACCTGCGCTACAGCAGCCTCGAGGATGACCGCCATGCACCGGGAAAGGCACCGCTACGCGCCGAGTGCTGTCCGGGGTGCCAGGGCTACCTGAAGCAGAGCTACCTGGAGAACGACGCGGCGGCCGAGCCGTTGGCCGATGACCTGGCGAGCCTGGCGCTGGACATGCGGCTGGACGAGGAGGGCTTCCATCGGCTGGCGCCGAACCTTATGTTGGCACCGGGTGGTGGGTGAGTGTCTACACTTCGCTATCGAGTTGCCCCCATCGCCGGCAAGCCGGCTCCCACAGGTACAGCGCAAGCCTCGAGTCTGGCGCTGGAGCTGTGGGAGCTGGCTTGCCAGCGATAGGGCCCGAACAGACAACGGATCAGTCACAGGTAGTACCGCATGTCTCCAAGCCCCGCCAGCGACACCCCACGCTTGCCCTCCATCGACACCCTGCTGCGCCATCCGGCCTGCCAGCCGCTGCTCGACCGTCATGGCCGCGACGCTACCCTGGCCACCCTGCGCCAGCTCCTCGACGACTTGCGCGAACCGGCTCGTCTGGGTCAGCTTGGTGCCGTGGAACTGAGCGCCGACGTCCTGCTCGGCCGCACGGGCGAGCGCCTGGCCATCCAGCAACGCAGCCAGGTGCGCCGGGTCTTCAACCTCACCGGCACGGTACTGCACACCAACCTCGGCCGCGCCTTGCTGCCGGAGGAGGCGGTGGAGGCGATGCAGGTCGCTGCCCGCTATCCGCTGAACCTAGAGTTCGACCTGGCCACCGGCAAGCGGGGTGACCGCGACGACCTGATCGAAGGCCTGATCCGCGAGCTGACCGGCGCCGAAGCCGTCACCGTGGTCAACAACAATGCCGCCGCCGTGCTGCTGGCGCTCAACAGCCTGGGCGCACGCAAGGAGGGCATCATCTCCCGCGGCGAGCTGATCGAGATCGGCGGTGCGTTCCGCATCCCCGACATCATGGCCCGCGCCGGGGTCAAGCTGCACGAGATCGGCACCACCAACCGCACCCACGCCCGCGACTACGAAGGCGCGATCAACCCGCGTACCGGCCTGCTGATGCGTGTGCATTGCAGCAACTACAGCATCCAGGGCTTCACCACCCAGGTACCCACCGCCGAGCTGGCGCGCATCGCCCACGACCATCAGTTGCCGCTGCTCGAAGACCTGGGCAGCGGCAGCCTGCTCGACCTGACCCGCTGGGGCCTGCCGGCCGAGCCGACGGTGCGCCAGGCGCTGGCCGACGGCGCCGACATCGTCACCTTCAGCGGCGACAAGCTGCTGGGGGGGCCGCAGGCGGGGATCATCGTCGGGCGCAAGGAACTGATCGCGAAGATCAAGAAGAACCCGCTCAAGCGTGCCCTGCGGGTCGACAAGATTACCCTTGCCGCGTTGGAGGCGGTGCTGCAGCTCTATCGCAACCCCGATCGCCTGGCTGACCGCCTGCCCAGCCTGCGCCTGCTGACCCGTGCGCAAGCCGAGATCGCCGCCCAGGCCGAGCGTCTGGCGCCTGAGTTGGCTGCTCGTCTCGGCGCGCAATGGGTGGTGAGCGTCGAGCCGGCCCTGGGCATGATCGGCAGCGGCAGCCAGCCGGTGGCGCGGCTGCCCAGCGCGGCGCTATGCCTGCGCCCGCAGGTGTCGAAGAAACTGCGCGGGCGTAGCTTGCATGTGCTGGAGCGCGCGTTGCGCGACCTGCCGGTGCCGGTGCTCGGGCGTATCGACGACGATGCCCTGTGGCTCGACCTGCGCCAGCTGGACGACGAGGCCCAGTGGCTGGCGCAACTGCCGGCGTTGCAACTGGGGCCGGTGCAGTGATTGTCGGGACTGCCGGCCACATCGACCATGGCAAGACCGCGCTGCTCCAGGCCCTGACCGGCCAGGCCGGCGACACCCGCCGGGAGGAGCGCGACCGGGGCATGACCATCGACCTCGGTTATCGCTACGCGGCGCTGACGGAAGGAGCGCCGCTGACCGGTTTCATCGATGTGCCGGGCCACGAGCGGTTTATCCACAACATGCTGGCCGGTGCCCATGGCATCGACCTGGTACTGCTGGTGGTAGCTGCTGACGATGGGGTGATGCCACAGACCCGTGAGCACCTCTCGATCATCGAGTTGCTGGGCATTCCCCAGGCGTTGGTGGTGATCAGCAAGTGCGACCGGGTCGAGCCGTCGCGGTTGAGCGAAGTCCGGGCCCAGGTCACCGAACTGCTCGCGCCCGGCCCCTTCGCCGGGGCTAGGCAGTTTGCGGTTTCGAGCCTGTCCGGCGAGGGGATCGACGCCCTGCGCGAGGCTTTGCTGGCGGCTGAAGCGCATGTTCGCCAGCGCAGCGTGCGTGGCGGTTTCCGCCTGGCGGTAGACCGGGCTTTCGCGGTTTCCGGAGCGGGAGTTGTGGTCACCGGCACGGCGCTGGCCGGGCAGGTCAGCGTCGGTGATACCTTGCTGCTGGGCAAGGCCGGCAAAGCGGTGCGGGTGCGTGGCCTGCATGCCCAGAACCAGGCGGCCCTGGTCGCCGCAGCCGGGCAGCGGGTGGCCTTGAACATCAGCGCGGAAAAGCTTTCGGCCGAGCAGGTGCATCGTGGCGACTGGCTTGTGCCGCAGTGGCTGCATGCGCCCAGCGTGCGGGTCGATATCGACTTCACCCTGCTGCCGGGCGAAACCCGCACCTTCGAGCATTTCAGCGCGGTGCACGTGCACCTGGGCACCCAGGATGTCACCGCCCGGGTTGCCTTGCTCGAAGGTGAACGGCTCGCCGCCGGCCAGCGCATGTTCGCCCAGTTGCTGCTCAATGCCCCGCTGCAGGCGGTGCATGGGGATCGCCTGGTACTGCGTGACCAACGCGCCCAGTGCACGCTGGGTGGTGGGCGTGTGCTCGACCCGTTCGCCCCGAGTCGGCAACGGCGCAGCGAGGCGCGCTTGCGTCAGTTGCAGGTGCTGCGCGAAGCCGACAATCTCGAGCAAGCGCTGTCGGCCCTGCTCGAGGCGGCCCCCGGCGGTCTCGAGCCCCGGCGTCTGGAGCGCCAGTTCAACCGCCTGCGCGAGACCTGGCAGTTGCCGGATTCGGTGCTGGTGATTGCCACCCGTCAAGGTCAGCTGTTGTTCGATCGCTTACAGTGGCAGGCACTCAAGCGACAGGTGCTGGAGCGTCTGGCGCAGTTCCATGAGCAGGAACCTGACCAGCTTGGCCCGGACCGGGATCGCTTGCGCCGCTTTACCGCCTTGCCATTGGAGCGCCCCGCGTTTGTCAGCTTGCTGGATGAGTTGCTGGGCGCAGGTGCGATCAGCAGCAGTGGCCCATGGCTGCACCTGCCGGACCACCGGGTCCAGTTGAGCGACGCGGACAACGCGTTGTGGGAGCGGCTGTTGCCGCGCCTGTTGGCAGGTGAGTTCGACCCGCCCTGGGTAAGGACCCTGGCCGGCGAGGAGGGCTGCGAAGAGGCTGATGTCCGGCTGTTGTTGCGCAAGCTGGCCCGATTGGGCGTTGTGCATCAGGTGGTGCGTGACCTGTTCTACCCGGAGACGACGCTCAGGCGCATGGCAGAGCTGCTGTTGCGCCAGGCCGCGACATCGCCGATAGTGCAGGTCGCGGCGTTTCGCGATGGTTTGGCCATCGGTCGCAAGCGCAGTGTGCAGATTCTCGAGTATTTCGACCGCGTTGGCTTGACCCGACGAGTTGGCGACCTGCGTCATATTCGCGTCGACAGCGCCCTGGCCCAACCGCAACACGGGCCCTGATTTCAAGGAAGGCAATCGCGCCCGGTGGCGCGGCCGGGCTTCAAACCCGGTTGGGGACGGCAGCCGTTCCCGGGCAGGTTCGACTCCCGCTGCCTTCCGCCACTTTTCCAGATGCTGAAACCATCGCGGGGCAAGCCCGCTCCCACGGATTTGTGGGAGCGGGCTTGCCCCGCGATGGCGAACGGAAGATCTGCGAGTCAGGCGCGCTCGCCGCACAGGTCCAGCGCGAACCAGTGCTCCGCCGCCTGTACATCCAGCCCCGAGCCCAGCAACGCGAACAGCTTGCCCAGCGCCGCCTCGCGGGTCATGCCGCCGCCACTGACCAGCCCGGTGTCGCGCAGGCGGCTGCCGGCGGCGTAGGTGTCGAACACCACCGAGCCTTCCGGGCACTGGCTGATGGCAACGATCATCACGCCACCCTGGCGGGCGTCGTGCAGCGCGTCGAGCAGCGCCTGGTCATCCGACGGGCCGGTGCCGCTGCCGTAGCACTCCAGCACCAGGCCCTGGATGCCGCTGTCGAACAGGCCGCGCAGGTGTTCGGCCGCAAGGCCCGGGAACACCGGCATGACCGCCAGCTTGACCGGCTGGCGTGGCTGGCGGTAGTCCAGGCGGGTTGGCAGTTCCGCGGCACGCTCGCCATCACGATGGCGCGGCAGCACGGTGAAGGCGTCGAACGCCTCGCTGCGCAGTTTCGAGGCGCGGCAGCCGTGCAGCAACTGGCCATGGAAATACAGCTGCACGCCGTCTTCCAGCCCGTTTTCGAACAGATTGAGCGCGCCGACCAGGTTGGCCCAGGCATCGCTGTCCGGCGCGCCGGCCGGCAGCATCGAGCCGGTAAGCAGCACCGGCACCGGCAGGCCCAGCAGCAGGAACGACAGGGCAGCGGCGCTGTACGCCAGGGTGTCGGTGCCATGCAGCACCAGCACGCCGTCATGCCCGTCGCGTTCGACCGCCTCGACGATGGCATCGCGCATCGCCAGCCAGTTGGCCTGTTGCATGTTGGCGCTGTCGATCAGCGGATTGAGTTCACGCAGCGCCCATTGCACCTTGGGCGCATCGCCGCAGGCGGCAAAGTGTTCGCGCATGCGCGCTTCGAAGCCACCGGCCGGCGCGAGGCCTTCGGCGGTCTGCAGCATGCCGATGGTGCCACCGGTGTATAGGACAAGCAGATTCTTGACTGCACGCATGGAAGTATTCCGTAGCGATGTAGCGAAAGAAAGAGACAACCGCCCCGGGCGGGGCGGTTGTGGCAGGGCAGGGTATCAGTGCTGCGCTGACGCCGGGGCGGCGGCTTTGTCAGCGGCTGTTTCAGCCTGCGGGTTGGCCGGCCAGGCGGCGCGGTCCAGGTCCAGGTCGGCGAACTTGCTGGAGTCGAACACCGGCTGCTTGATGCCCGCCTTGCGTTGTGCGTCGTAGTCGCGCATCACGCGCAGGCCGACCTTGAACAGCATGGCCAGGGCGATCAGGTTGACGAAGGCCAGGCAGGTCATGGTGATGTCGGCGAAGGCGAACACGGTCGACAGGTCCTGGGTCGAACCCCACACCACCAGCGCCAGCACCAGGCCACGGAAGGTCATCAGCACGGCACGGTTGCGGCTGAGGAACTGCAGGCTGTTCTCGCCCAGGTAGTAGTTGTAGAGAATGCAGGTGAAGACGAACAGCGACAGCGCGACGCTGACGAAGATGCGGCCCCAGTCACCGACCACGGCGGCCAGCGAGTTCTGGGTCAGGACGATGCCGTCACCTTCGAAGCCCGGGGTGTAGAAGCCCGACAGCAGGATCAGCAGCGCGGTGCAGGTGCAGATCACGAAGGTGTCGAGGAACACGCTGAAGGCCTGGACCACGCCCTGGGCGCCCGGGTGCTTCACGGCAGCCACGGCGGCCACGTTCGGTGCGCTGCCCAGGCCCGCTTCGTTGGCGAACACGCCACGCTTCACGCCCATGACGATGGCGCTGCCGAGCAGGCCGCCGAACGCCGGGTCGAGGCCGAAGGCGCTCTTGAAGATGGTTTCCAGCATGGCTGGCACGTGTTCGATCTGGGTGCCGATCACGTACAGGGTCACGCCGATGTAGGCCAGGGTCTTGACCGGTACCAGCAGGTCGGACACTGCGGCGATGCGCTTGATGCCGCCGATGAAGGTGATGGCCAGCAGCACGGCGAGGACGATGCCGGTCTGCTTGGGATCGAAGGCGAAGGCGTTCTGCAGCGAGTGGGTCACGGTGTACGACTGCAGGCCGATGAAGGCGAAGCCGTAGGTGACCAGCAGCAGGATCGAGAACACGATGGCCATGCTTTTCAGCTTCAGGCCGTGCTGGATGTAGTACGCCGGGCCGCCGCGGTACAGGCCGTCGCCGTCGGCGCGCTTGTAGACCTGGGCCAGGGTGCATTCGAAGAAGCTGCTGGACATGCCCACCAGTGCGGTGACCCACATCCAGAACACGGCGCCTGGGCCGCCGAGGGTCACGGCGATACCGACACCGGCGATGTTACCGGCGCCGACGCGGCCGGCGAGGCTCAGCATCAGGGCCTGGAACGAGCTCAGTTGGCCTGCCTGGCCGCGAAGGGATTCCTTGAAGACGCCGAACATGTGGCCGAAGTGACGGAACTGGACGAACCGCGAGCGGATGGTGAAGTAACCGCCGAGTCCGACGATCAGCACGATGAGGAGTTTCCCCGAAAGGAAATCGTTGAGTGCTTCGAGCATTGGAAAATGACCTCGATTCTTATTCTTCGCGTGGAAAGACCAGCGGACGGCAGGCGCACCGCTATTCATTGGGGGCGCATGGTTGGCCATGACAACTATGGTTACAATTTCGCGGGTTGCTCCATTTTGGTGCGAGTTGATGCTAGAATGACGCCACTCGCATCACCTGGACCCGCGTATCATGGGCGATCATTTCGCTATCAACCTCAAATTGGCCTGCAGCCATTACCGCTCTATCTCCGAGGTTTGCCGGCAGCTGTCGATCAACCGGGCGCAGTTCAACAAGTACCTGAGCGGCCAGAGCCGTCCGACGGCCTACAACCTAAAGCGCATCGGCGACTTCTTCGGTGTGGAGGACTACGAGCTGGGCCTGCCGCCCGAGCAGTTCGCCCGCCTGATCGGCGCACGCAACCAGCAGCAGCCTGTCGGCCCCCAGGACGACCCCATCAGCGAGCTGTTCAAGCCACTGCATAAAGAAGCCGGCAACCTCTCGCGCTATTGCGGCTACTACTTCGAATACTCCAACTGCATGTCGGTGCCCGGTTCGATCCTGGTGTCGCTGGTGCACCTGTGGGAGGAGCGCGGCAGTTTCCTGTTCGAGCGCCAGGAACGCCAGGAGCGCAGCAGCGGCCTCGACCGGCATGCCGAGGTGCGCTGCCGCTACCTGGGTGCGGCGTTCCAGCTGCAGGACCGGATGTTCCTGATCGACTACGAGTCGCTGACCCTCAACGAGATGAGCCAGACCGTGCTCATCCCCAGCTTCAAGAGCCGTATCAGCCGCCTGAACGGCCTCAAGACCGGGGTTTCCAGCGGTGACCGGCGCAACCCGGCCTGCACCCGCGTGGTGTGGGAATACCTGGGCGAGGAGATCAACCGCATCAACGCCTTCCGCCAGATCAAGCTTTACCGCCCGGACGATCCGCGCATCGACGACGATATCCGCGACCGCCTCAGTGCGGGGATGATCAGCAACGGGTTGTTCGAGATCGAGTGAATCAACGTTGATGGCGCATTGACTCGTGGGCGCCCGCAGAGCTAGTCGAGAATGAACGCCGCCACCGCGTCGGCCACCTGATCCGCCACCTGTGGCCGGTCACGCAGGTGCGCGGCGATGCCGTGGTCGCAGTCGGTGAGCATCAGGCATTCCACATGGGGCGCCGGCACCGAACGCAACAAGGCGTGGGTGACTTCCTCGGGGATCGGGCTGTAGCGCTCGACACCCGCCAGGCGCCGGGTGCCGGCAGAGGTCCCGGGGCCCTGGCCGTGCACCTTGGAGTTGAGCCCGTCATATTCGCCGATCACCAACAGTACCCGGCCCTGGAACTGGCGCAGGAAGGCATAGCTGTCGCAGTCGAGGAACGCATAAGGCTTGCGAATCGCTTCGCTGAAGGCTGGGCCGAAGGGGGCGACATGGGCCGCATCGGGATAGACCGCCGGGCAGATCAGCACCAGCTTGCGCACGTTGGGGCGCTGGGCGGCCAGCTTGAGGGCGATGGCGGCGCCCAGGCTGTGACCGACCAGGGTGTCGCTGCGCGCATCCAGATGCTGGTGGAAGCGCAGGGCTTCCTCCAGGTTGCTGGCCAACGACGCGTCCTTTGCACCAGGCTCGCTGGCCAGGCTGTGGCCGGAGAGGTTGCCGGTCAGCGAGCCGATCCCCTGCTGTTGCAGGCGATAGAGCAAAGGGTTCAGGCGGGTGAAATCGGAGCGGGCGCCGCCGACCACAAAGACAGTAGGGGCGCACTCATGTACCGGGAGCAGCAGGCGGGCCTGTTGCCGATAACCGTCGAAAGCCTCGTCGATAAAGCGTTCCGGGCCGGGAGCGGGTTCGTCGTATTGCCATCTGGCGCGCAGCGCGGTGTTCGACTCGGCATCCATGTTGATCTCCTTGAACAGGCCATGCGCAGTATAAGTAGCTGTCGGCAAAGGCGGAACACCCGTCCGATCGGCGCCAATCGGCACGCGGTGCGCGCCAGGCCTTGCCTGGGTTGGACTTCCCCTGTCGGAAACAGCAAAATGAACCCTTTCCTCCATCGACCAGACCGGACCTGTTGACTCTATGCGTATGCGCCTGATGCTGTTGGGTGGTGGCAATGCCCTCGGGCAAGCGCTGATTCGTCTCGGGGCCGAGGAAGATATCGCTTTCCTGGCGCCTCGCCCTCCGGAAAACGGCTGGGATCCGGCCAGCCTGACCCTGCTGCTCGACGAGCAGCGCCCGCACACCGTGATCAACCTGGCCTACTACTTCGACTGGTTCCAGGCCGAGTCGGTCAGCGAGCAACGCCTGGCCCAGCAGGAGCGGGCGGTGGAGCGGCTCGCCGAACTGTGCCAGCACCACGAGATGATCCTCGTGCAGCCGTCCAGCTATCGGGTGTTCGATGGTTCGCGCGCCACGGCCTACAGCGAGAAGGACGAGCCGGTGCCGCTCGGCCTGCGTGGCCAGGCGCTGTGGCGCATCGAGCAGAGTGTGCGCGCCACCTGCCCGCAGCATGTGCTGCTGCGTTTCGGCTGGCTGCTTGATGAAAGCCTCGATGGCGCGCTCGGGCGTTTCCTGACCCGTGCCGAGCAGCCCCAGGAACTGCTGCTGGCCGATGATCGCCGCGGCAACCCGACGCCGGTGGACGACGCCGCGCGGGTGATTCTCTCAGTGCTCAAGCAACTCGATTGCCAGGCGCCGCTGTGGGGTACCTACCACTACGCCGGCAACGAGGCCACCACGCCGTTGGTGCTCGGCCAGGCGATCCTCACCGAGGCCACCCAGTGGCGCAAGCTGGCCGTGCAGGCGCCTACCGCCCAGGCCCACGCCGCCCGCCCGGATGCCAGCGAGGAGCCGCAGCACGCGGTCCTGGCCTGCAAGAAGATCCTTCATACCTTCGGCATCAAGCCACGCGCCTGGCGCGCCGGCTTGCCGCCCCTACTGGACCGATTCTACCGACATGGCTGACGCCCCCATCCTGATCACCGGCGGTGCCGGCTTCATTGGCTCGCACCTGTGCGATGCGTTGCTGGAGAAAGGCTACGCGGTGCGTATCCTCGACGACCTGTCGACCGGCAAGCGCGACAACCTGCAGCTTGGCCACCCGCGCCTGGAACTGCTCGAGGGCGATGTCGCCGATGCCGCGCTGGTGGCCCGTGCCGCCGCTGGCTGCCAGGCGGTGGTGCACCTGGCAGCGGTGGCCTCGGTGCAGGCCTCGGTGGAAGACCCGGTGAAGACTCACCAGAGCAACTTCATCGGCACGCTGAACGTGTGCGAGGCGATGCGCCTGAACGGCATCCGCCGCGTGCTGTTCGCCTCCAGCGCGGCGGTGTACGGCAACAACGGCGAAGGCCAGTCGATTGCCGAAGATACCCCCAAGGCGCCGCTGACCCCCTACGCGGTGGACAAGCTGGCCAGCGAGCAGTACCTGGACTTCTACCGCCGCCAACACGGGTTGGAGCCGGTGGTGTTCCGCTTCTTCAACATCTTCGGGCCACGCCAGGACCCTTCATCGCCGTATTCCGGGGTGATCAGCATCTTCTGCGAGCGCGCCACCAGTGGCAAACCGATCACGGTGTTCGGTGATGGCGAGCAGACCCGCGACTTCCTGTTTGTCGGTGACCTGGTCCAGGTAATGGTGCAGGCGCTCGAGCAGCAGGCGGTGGAAGAGGGCGCGGTCAACATCGGCCTGAACCAGGCGACCTCGCTGAACCAGTTGCTCAAGGCGCTGGAACAGGTGGTGGGCGGTTTGCCTGCAATCAGCTACGGCCAGGCACGGTCGGGGGACATCCGCCATTCGCGAGCGGACAACTCGCGTTTGCTGGCACGTTTCGACTTCCCTGAGCCGACGCCGTTTGTCGAAGGCCTCGCCCGCTTGCTCGGCAAAGCTTGAGCCTCTCGCGGGGCTTGCCCCGCGATGATGTCACGAATGCCGGATCAGCTGTCGCCGGCAATCCTCCGGCCCCAGCACTCGCCCGTCCCGGGCCCGCACCTGCAACGTCTCCAGCCCCTGGCCGCGATCATCGACCAACTGCGAGCGTGACTCTCCTGACGTGAACAGGTACCGCTCCCCCCATTGGCGCAAGCCGATCACGATCGGAAACACCGAACGGCCCTTCTCCGTCAGCACATATTCCTTGTAGGCACTGCCATCGGATGCAGGCTGCTGTGCCAGTAGCCCGGCCTCCACCAGCAGTTTCAGGCGCGCAGCGAGGATGTTCTTCGCCAGCCCGAGGTTTTTCTGCAATTCGCTGAAACGGCACGGGCCATCGAAGGCATCGCGCAGAATCATCAGCGCCCAGCGGTCGCCGAGCACCTCCAGGGCGCGGGCCACTGGGCATTGCTGGTTGTTCTCGTCGAGCATGAGGCGTTCCTTGGGGGTGATCTAGTTGCAGAATAAAACCATTTTTGCTAGAAATCCAGTTTCTTGGTTTTAAATTGAAACCAGATTTGGAGGGATTGCTGATGCCACCGCTCACCCGCGGATTGACGCTGTTGCTGGCTGCCGCCTGCGCCCTGGCCGTGGCCACGGTGTACCTCGCCCAGCCGCTGCTGGAGGCCATGGCCGCAAGCCTCGGCGTAAGCGCTGCGCACGCCGGCCTGGTGGTGGGCATGACCCAGGCCGGCTATGCCTTGGGTCTGTTGCTGATCGTGCCGCTGGGCGACCTGGTCGATCGCCGCCGGCTGATCGTTGGTCAGTTGCTGGCATCGGCCGGCGCGTTGTTGGCCGTGGCGTTTGCCGTGGACTGGGCCATGTTGCTGGCGGTGATGGCCATGGTCGGCCTGGCTGCGGTGGTGGTGCAGGTGATGGTCGCGCATGCCGCCACACTGGCCACGCCAGCTCAGCAGGGGCAGGCGGTGGGGACTGTCACCAGTGGCGTGGTGCTGGGCATCCTGTCAGCGCGCTTGGTCTCGGGTGCACTGGCTGACCTGCTGGGCTGGCACGGCGTATACGTCGTGGCTGCGGGGCTGGCGTTGGCCATGGCGTTGTTGCTGGCCTGGCGCTTGCCTGCTGTCAAACCGCAGGGGCCGAGGCAGCGCTATCGGGTACTGCTGGTTTCAGTGCTGCGCTTGTACCGGCATGACCGTCTGCTACGTCAGCGCGGTGTGTTTGCGGTGCTGATCTTCGCGGCGTTCAGCGTGCTGTGGAGCGCGATGGTGTTGCCCCTGAGCGCCCCGCCGCTGGCGCTCGATCACACCCAGGTCGGGTTGTTCGGCCTGGCCGGCGTGGCTGGCGCGCTGGCGGCATCGCGTGCCGGGCGCCTGGCGGATCAGGGGCATGGCCGGCGGGTGAGCGGTTGGGCGCTCGGGCTGTTGACGCTGTCATGGCTGCCCAGCGCCTACCTGGAGCAGTCATTGCTGGCGCTGGTGATCGGGGTGCTGATGCTGGACCTGGCCGTGCAGGCCGTGCATGTGACCAACCAGAGCTTGTTGCTGGCGGGGCGCGGCGAGATGGCCAGCCGGCTGATCGGTGCCTACATGTGCTGCTATTCGGTGGGCAGCGGGGTGGGAGCGGTCGTGGCGACCTGGGTGTATGGGCAGTGGGGCTGGGTGGCGGTGTGCGGGTTGGGGGCGGGGATAAGCGCTGCTGCCTGGGGCTACTGGGGGTACCTGTGGTGGGGCGAGACGGCGCGGGGCAAGCCCGCTCCAGAAGGAACGGGCTTGCCTGCGGATCAGAACTTGTAGCCGATGCCGACCATGTAGACCCATGGATCGACGTCCACGTCGACCTTGGTCTTGCCGACGCCCAGGGCGCTCGGGCCATCGATGCTGGCCTTGGTGTCGATGTCGACGTACCAGACCGCGGCGTTGAGCAGCAGGTTGTCGGTAAGCATGTAGTCCATGCCCAGCTGGCCGGCGATACCCACCGAGTCCTTCAGCTTCATGTTGCTGAAGCCCTGGGCCTTACGATTGCTCTTCAGGTCTTCATCGAAGAACATCGTGTAGTTGATGCCCACGCCGGCGTAGGGCTGGAATTTGGAGCTTGGCTCCATCGGGTAGTACTGCAGCGACAGGGTCGGTGGCAGTTGCTTGATGTCGGCCAGCTTGCCGTCCAGGCCTGGGCCGAGGCCCTTGACGCCGACGGTGTGCTGGAACGGCGTGGCAGCCAGCAGCTCAAGGCCGATGTGGTCGGTGAGCATGTAGGCGAAGGCCAGGCCCAGCTGGGTGTCGCTGTCCAGGGTCGCCTTGGTGCCCGACACCTTGGCGCCATCGAGCTTGATGTCACCGCTGCTTTCGTTCGGCGCAGTGGTGATGGCGCCAGCACGGAGGATGAAATCCCCCGCCTGGTGGGCGTGGGCAACAGGGGCTGCGAGCGCCAACGCGACGAGCGAGGCACTGAGCAAGGACTTGTTCATGGAAGCTCCCAGAGGACGTGAGTAATCGAGTAGTCCAATGGTACGAAGCTGACTAAACAGAAAGTTTGACCCAGCTCAACGAAGCCTCTTCAAACGGGCGTGCACAGTTCTCACTTCAGCTCATAAGCGTAGATTTTCTCGGCTTCCATCTGGTAGCCCGCATCCGCCAGCTCGCTGCTGGACGCCTTGACCTGCATCGTGCCTTCGATCCAGTAGGGTTGATAGAGGTCTTCGATGCGCACGCCCATCTCGCTGAAGATGTGCACGATCTGGTTCGAGGGTGGCGGTGGCACGTGGATGCAGGCGCCGTAGTAGGGCACCAGAAGGAATTCGGTGGTGCGGCCTTCGTCGCTGACCTCCAGTGGCACGATGTAGCCGGGGATCTTCACCGGCTGGCCGTCCAGTGCCTTCACCACCGGCGCGTTGGGCGCCTGCTGGCGCGCGGCGGGGGCGGCCTCGGCGGCCAGCGCGTCGCTGATCTGCGACAGGTCGTGCAGTGGCGTCAGTTGCGGCGGGATGATCGGCGCGCCTTCGGGGATCAGGGCGGGCCAGTCCAGTTCACGAGGTTCGGCGGCGCACACCGTGGATGCCAGCAACACCACTGCCAGTAACAGGTAATGCCAAGCGGTGGAAGCCTGCCTTTTGTCCATGGACGTCGCGCTCATGAAGGTTCTCAAAGATGAATCGACAGGCCATCGGCCAGCGACTGTCGGTAGGCGCGCCAGGCCGGCACGCTGCCCATCAGCAGCGCCGCGCCAAGGATGATAGCCAGCAGCGTCCACTCATGGGCGCTTGGCCAGGCCAATGGCAGGTACAGCCCGTAATTGGCCTGCACATAGCCCTGTGCCAGGGCTATGCAGGCATACAGCAAGCCAAGCCCGGCGGCGATGCCCGACAATGCCAGGGCCAGTGCCTCGAGCACCAGCAGCCCGGCGATGTGCCAGGGACGGGCCCCCACCGAGCGCAGGATGGCCATTTCCCGGCGGCGTTCGTTGAGGCTGGTGAGAATCGCGGTGAGCATGCCGATCAGGCCGGTGAGCACGACGAACAACGACACCACGAACAGTGCCTGCTCGGCCGTGCCCATCAGGCTCCACAGCTCCTGCAGGGCCACACCGGGCAGGATCGCAAGCAGGGGCTCGGCACGGTACTCGTTGATCTCGCGCTGCAGGCTGAAAGTGGCGATCTTGCTGTTGAGCCCGAGCATGAAGGCGGTGATGGCGGTGGGTTGCAGGTCCATGGCGCGGGCCTGCTCGGCACTGATGCGTCCGGCGCCACGGGCCGGGACGCCGTTGTGCCAGTCGATGTGAATCGCCTCCATCCCTGCCAGGCTGATGTGCAGGGTGCGGTCCACCGGGGTGCCGGTGCGCTCGAGCACGCCGACCACGGTGAATGGCTTGTCGTCATGCTTGACCAGGCTGATGGCGGCCACGCCGTGCGCCAGCACCAGCTTGTCACCCAGTTTGTAGTGCAGCGCCTCGGCGACTTCGGCACCCAGCACCACTTCGAACGGATCGTCGGCGAACGCCCGGCCCTGGTCGAGTGCCAGGTGCTGGCGGCGACCGAACTGGTAATGGCTGAAGTAGTCGGCGCTGGTGCCCATCACCCGGTAGCCGCGGTGCGAATCGCCCAGGGAAATCGGGATCGCCCACTTCACCCGTGGATCCTTGGCGTAATGCTCGTAGCTGTCCCAGCGGATATTGTTGGTGGCATTGCCGATGCGGAACACCGAGTACAGCAGCAGATTCACCGACCCCGAACGGGCGCCGACGATCAGGTCGGTGCCGCTGATGGTGCTGGCGAAACTGGCGCGGGCTTCGGTGCGTACCCGCTCGACGGCCAGCAGCAAGCACACCGACAGGGCGATGGCGAACGCGGTGAGCAGGGCGGTGAAACGGCGGTTGGCCAGGCTGGCCAGGGCAAGGCGAAGCAGGTACATCAGGCCTCCCGGGGCTTGGCGGCGCGATTGAGCTCGGCCAGGGACAGATGGCGGTCGAACAGCGGCGCCAGGCTCTGGTCATGACTGACGAACAGCAGGCTGGCGCCGGCGTCGCGGCATTCGTCGAACAACAGGCGGATGAACGCCTCGCGGGTGTCGGCGTCGAGGGCCGAGGTCGGCTCGTCGGCGATCACCAGCTCGGGCTGGCCGATCAGCGCCCTGGCCGCGGCGACTCGCTGCTGCTGCCCGATCGACAGGCTGTCGGCGCGGCGGGCGAGCAGGGCCGGGTCGTCCAGACCCAGGTGGGCGAGCAACTGGGCAGCGGCCTGGTCGATGCTGCCGTGGCGCTGGGCGGCGCGAGCGGCACGGCTTTTCGAGAAGCGGCAGGGCAGCTCGACGTTTTCGCGCACCGAGAGGAACGGCAGCAGGTTGAACTGCTGGAAGATGTAGCCGGTGTGATCGACCCGGAAGCGGTCGCGCGCGCCCTGGCCCAAGGTCGCCAAGTCCTGGCCGAGCAGGCGGATGCTGCCCTGGCCTGGGCGGTTGACCCCGCCCAGCAGGCCGAGCAGGGTGGTCTTGCCACTGCCGCTGGGGCCCTTGAGGAACAACGCCTCGCCGGGCTCCAGGCGAAACGCCGGGATCTCCAGCAGCGGCGCCTGGCCAGGCCAGGCGAACACCAGGTCATGCAGTTCGATCAGCGGCTGGCTCATTCAGAACTCGACCACGGCCTTGGCGGGGGTGGCTTCCACGCCTTTCTGGCCATTCGGGCCGATCAGTTGCACGTTGATCTTCTGGGTTTGCGGGAAGGTTTTGAACAGGCGGCCGAGGTCGATCTGGGTGAGTTTGCCCGGGGTGGCGCAGGTCAGTTGGTAACGGGCATTGATGTCGGCGTGCTGGTGCGCGTCGCCGCCAGCCTCGGGGGCATTACCGAACAGCGGGCTTTCCAGGTCCTGGGCCTCCTCCTTGCAACCGGCGGCCTGGGCGATGGCGAACAACTTCAGGGGTTGTTCGAGCTGCTGGCGGGCGGCGGCGACCTTGGCTTTGTCGGCGTCGCTGCTGGCGGCGTGTTCGAAGCCCACCAGGTTCATTGCCGGGCTGTCCAGCGCCAGCTCGAGGACGTTGCCGTCGAGTACCGCGTTGAGCTTGGCCACGCCGTGCTCATGGGCGCCGAGGGTGCCATGGGCGTGATCGTGATCATGGTCGTGATCGTCGTGGGCATGGGCCACGGCCAGGGGAAGCAGGGCAAAGGGCAGGGCGAGCAACAGACGACGCATGGACGGCTCCACAGGCGGCTTAGGATGAATTTGTGATGTTATAACAATTTGCATTTGCCCCGCCAGCCTGCCTGGCACAGGTTTCATGTTCGTGGGAGCATGGCGTAATCGAGCCTGGAAACAAGGAAATAATCGTGAGAATTCGTGGGCAGATCGGCGCGTGGCCGGTGGACCTGACTGTCGAGCTGGAGCCGCATGAGTGGGCGCAGCTGGGGCGTAGGATGGATGTCCAGGCCCCGGTGGAAGCTGCGCCGGTCAGCGCCAGCCCCGTACCCCGACAGGATGACGGACAGTGGGTGGCGGCGCGTGAAGTGCTGCGTCAGGCGGGGCAGATGGGTGGTCCGGAACTGCTGGAGCGTCTGGAAGGTTTGGCCGGAAGCGTGGCGGCAGGCAAGCGGCTGCTGGTGCGGTTGCGCCATAGCAGTGAGGTGAAGGTGGAAAGTGGCGTGGATGCGCCGGTGTATCGCTGGGTGGGATGAGGGGCTGCATAGCAGCCCCAGCAGCCTCAGAACAACGCTGAGGACAGCTTGCGGCGGTACACACTGACCAGCGGATGCTCGTTGCCCAGCAGCTCGAACACCTGTAGCAGCGCCTTCTGCGGCAGGCCGTTCTCGTAGGCGCGGTTGCGCTGAAACAGCTTCAGCAATCCATCCATTGCGGCCTCGTACTGCTGGCGTGCCAACTGTTGGATGCACAGCTGGTAGGTTGCTTCGTCATCCTGCGGATTCTGCGCCAGGCGGCTCTTCAGCTCCGCGGCTTCCGGCAGGCTGGCGGCCTGGCGCAGGAAGGTCAGCTGGGCCTTGGCGCCGGCCAGTGCGGCCTTGTGCTCGTCGGTCTTGACCGCGTCGAGCACCACCTGGGCCTCGCCCAGCTCGCCACGCTCGGCCAGGCAGCGGGCGTAGAGGATCAGCGCCTCGGCATTGCTGTTGTCTTCACCCAGCAGCACCTGCAGCAGGGCCTCGGCCTCGCTGAAGCGACTTTCGGCGAACAGCGCCTTGGCCTGCTCCAGCGGCGCGGCGGCGGGCGGCGCGGGCATCTGCACATGGGGTTCGAGCATGGCGCGGATGGCCGACTCGGGCTGCGCGCCGGCAAAGCCGTCGACCGGTTGGCCATCCTTGAACAACACCACGGTCGGCAGGCTGCGGATGCCGAACTGGGCGACGACCTGCTGCTCGACGTCGCAGTTGATCTTGGCCAGCAGCAGCTCGCCCTGGTAGCCCTCGGCGATCTTCGCCAACAGCGGCATCAGCGCCTTGCACGGCGCGCACCATTCGGCCCAGAAGTCGACCAGTACCGGCTTGTGGAAGGAGTTCTCGATGACCAACTGCTGGAAGGTGGCATCGGTGGCATCGAAGATAAATGGTGTTTCCTGGCTCATCGTGACTCTCGCAAATCCGTGAATGCCCCCACTATAAGGGCTCGCGGCTGGCGTGGTACAGGCTGACCCGGCGGAATTCGTGCGGCTCGGCCAGATCCGGCAGGGTCAGCGCCTCCAGCACGCCGAGCGGACGGTACAGCGGGTGGCTGAAATCGCGCACCCGCGAGTCGGCCACCAGCGCCTGGCGGCCACGGCCGAGGAATGCGTCCAGCAACGGCAGGTTGGCGCGGTCGTAGAGCACATCGGCGACCAGGATCAGGTCGAAGCGGTCGGCCTCGGCGAAGAAGTCGCTGCTGTAGCCCAGTGTCACGTTGTTCAGTGCGGCGTTGGCGCGGCAGGCGTCCAGGGCCAGCGGGTCGAGGTCGCAGGCCACCACCTCCAGCGCGCCGGCCCGGGCGGCGGCGATCCCGGCGATGCCGGAGCCGGCGCCGAAGTCCAGCACGCGCTTGCCACGCACCCAGTGCGGTTGCTCGGCCAGGTAGCGCGCCATGGCCAGGCCGCTGGCCCAGCAGAAGCTCCAGTAGGGAGGCTCTTCGAGAATGCGCCGGGTTTCCTCGCTGCTGAATGCGCGATCCATGTTCTGGTCGTCGATCAACCAGAGTTTCAGGTCGCACTCGGGCAGTTCACTGACGATCAGGCGTGCTTCGCCGATCAGGCCGCTCAAGGCCTGTTGCAGGGCCAGCGGGGCCATCTATGGTGCCTTTTCGAAACGCAGCGGGCCGGTGGCCTGGGTCTGGGCCTGGGCGATGGGTACCGGAGGCAGGTGCAGGATCAACTGGCCGGAGCGGCTGGCGCGGCCGCGCAGTTCGACCCGCGCGCCGGCCGGGAAGGCTTCGGGGTTGAAGCGCAGTCGGTAGGGCAAGGCCTGGCCGGTGCCGCTCAGGGTGCTGCTGGCCAGCAGTTGCTGCGGGCGGCCACGCTCGTCGATTACCAGCAGGGCCAGCTCCACATCGGCACCTGCCGGGATTTCCATCAGGGTACCGCTCAGCTCGCGCTGGTAGGCCGGCAGCGGGCCCAGGGGTTCGGTCTTCTTTGCCACCTTGGCCGGCACCGGGGCCGGGGCTTGCTCCGGATTTGGGCGGTCGCTGCCGCAGGCGGCGAGCAGGGCGGCGCAACACAGCACGACGAGCGCTCGAGGGTACATGGGGTCGTCCTTCACGGGCAGATTTGCATGGATGGTAACCCCTTTGGCTTGTCTTGCCAGTGCAATGCGCTACCATGGCCCTCCCTTTTTTTGTTGCCTGTCACCATGCACTGTCCGTTTTGCGGGGCCAACGACACCAAGGTCATCGACTCGCGCCTGGTCGCCGAGGGCGAACAGGTGCGTCGCCGTCGCGAGTGCGTCGCCTGCGGCGAACGTTTCACCACCTTCGAAACCGCCGAGCTGGTGCTGCCGCGGCTGATCAAGCAGGACGGCACGCGCCAGCCCTTCGATGAAGACAAGCTGCGCGCCGGCATGCAGCGCGCGCTGGAAAAGCGCCCGGTCAGCGTCGAGCGCCTGGAAGCGGCGTTGGCGCACATCAAGAGCCGCCTGCGTGCCACCGGCGAGCGCGAAGTGAAATCGCTGGTGGTCGGCGAGATGGTGATGGCCGAGCTGCGCAAGCTCGACGAAGTGGCCTACATCCGATTCGCCTCGGTCTACCGACGTTTCCAAGACCTCGACGAATTCCGCGAAGAAATCGACCGCCTGGCCCGCGAGCCAGCCAAAGAGTAAGCATGTCCAGCCAAGCCATTCTCGATGCCCACTACATGGCCCGGGCCGTGGAACTGGCCCGCAAGGGCCTGTACAGCACCCACCCAAACCCCCGCGTGGGCTGCGTGATCGTGCGCGATGGCGAGGTGGTCGGCGAGGGCTGGCATGTGCGTGCCGGCGAGCCGCACGCCGAGGTCCATGCCCTGCGCCAGGCCGGCGAGCGCGCCCGAGGCGCCTGTGCCTACGTCACCCTCGAACCCTGCAGCCACCATGGCCGCACGCCGCCGTGCGCCGAAGCCCTGGTCAACGCCGGGGTGGCGCGGGTGGTCGCGGCCATGCAGGACCCCAACCCGCAAGTGGCCGGCAATGGCCTGCGCCGTCTGCGCGAGGCCGGCATCGAGGTCGCCAGCGGGGTGCTCGAAGCCGAGGCTCGCGCCCTCAACACAGGCTTCTTCAAGCGTATGGAGCACGGCCTGCCATTCGTGCGCGCCAAGCTGGCGATGAGCCTGGACGGTCGCACCGCCATGGCCAGCGGCGAGAGCCAGTGGATCACCGGCCCCGC
Organism: Pseudomonas sp. PONIH3; assembly: GCF_002934345.1. Taxonomy (NCBI): domain Bacteria; kingdom Pseudomonadati; phylum Pseudomonadota; class Gammaproteobacteria; order Pseudomonadales; family Pseudomonadaceae; genus Pseudomonas; species Pseudomonas sp. PONIH3. Next base: position 3,099,520 of record NZ_CP026386.1, on the reverse strand, counting down.
CGCTCGTGCCGCGGTCCAGCGCTTGCGCGCCCGGTCCAGCGTGGTGCTGACCAGCGCCGAGAGCGTGCTGTTCGACAACGCCCGCATGACCGTGCGTGGCGAGGAACTTGGCCTGGATGAGGCGCTCACCGCCCTGGCCGTGTCGCGCCCGCCGCTGCGCGTGCTGATCGACGGGCGCCTGCGCCTGCCACTGGACGCGCCGTTCTTCCAGGCCGGCCCGGCGCTGGTGGTGACCGCCACCGGCGAGGACCCTCGTTATGCCGCCGCCGGCCATGAGTTGCTTGACCTGCCCGGCAGCGACGGCCGCGTCGACTTGCCGGCCCTGCTGCGGGTGCTGGCCGGGCGGGGCGTCAACGAAATTCTCCTGGAAGCCGGCGCCGGTCTGGTCGGCGCCTTCGCCCGCCAGGGCCTGGTCGACGAGTACCAGTTGTTCGTCGCCGGCACCTTCCTCGGTTCCGACGCCCGTCCGCTGCTGGACTGGCCGCTGTCGAAAATGAGCGAGGCACCGCGGCTGAAGATCACCGACATGCGCGCGGTCGGCGATGACTGGCGAGTCACTGCCATCCCCCTGCCGGCCCCCGGCGTATAATGCCTGGCTTGCTTCGCGCAGCCCGTACTTGAGGAGAACAGTATGTTCACCGGCATCATCGAATCCATCGGCACCATCCGCAGCCTCACCCCCAAGGGCGGTGATGTGCGCGTCTACGTTGAAACCGGCAAGCTCGACCTGGCCGACGTCAAGCTTGGCGACAGCATCGCGGTCAACGGCGTGTGCCTGACCGCCGTCGAGCTGCCTGGCGACGGCTTCTGGGCCGACGTCAGCGTCGAGACCCTCAAGCGTACCGCCATGGTCGACCTCAAGAGCGGCAGCCGGGTCAACCTGGAAAAGGCCCTGACCCCGACCACTCGCCTGGGCGGACACCTGGTCAGCGGCCACGTCGACGGTGTCGGCGAAATCGTTTCGCGCGCTGATAACGCCCGCGCCATCCAGTTCCGCGTGCGTGCGCCCAAGGAGCTGGCCAAGTACATCGCCCACAAGGGCTCGATCACCGTCGACGGCACCAGCCTGACGGTCAACGAAGTCGATGGCGCCGAGTTCGAGCTGACCATCGTCCCGCACACCCTGTCTGAAACCATCATGGCCGACTACCGCGCAGGGCGTCGGGTGAACCTTGAGGTCGACCTGCTGGCCCGTTACCTGGAGCGTCTGCTGCTGGGCGACAAGGCCGCCGAGCCGAGCAAAGGCAGTGGCATCACCGAAAGCTTCCTGGCCGCCAACGGCTTCTTGAAATCCTGATTGAGAAGGGGGTGCCGCGTGGCGCTCAACAGCATCGAAGAACTGGTCGAAGACATCCGCCAGGGCAAAATGGTCATCCTCATGGATGACGAAGACCGCGAGAACGAAGGCGACATCATCATGGCGGCCGAGTGCTGCCTGCCCGAGCACATCAATTTCATGGCCAAGCACGCCCGCGGCCTGATCTGCATGCCGATGACCCGCGAGCGCTGCGAAACCCTGAAGCTGCCGCTGATGGCGCCGCGCAACGGTTCGGGCTTCGGCACCAAGTTCACCGTGTCGATCGAAGCCGCCGAAGGCGTCACCACCGGCATCTCCGCCGCCGACCGCGCCCGCACCGTGCAGGCCGCCGCGGCCAAGGACGCCAAGGCCGAAGACATCGTCAGCCCTGGGCATATCTTCCCGCTGATGGCCCAGCCCGGCGGCACACTGGCCCGCGCCGGCCATACCGAGGCCGCCTGCGACCTGGCGCGCATGGCCGGTTTCGAGCCGAGCGGAGTGATCTGCGAGGTGATGAACGACGACGGCACCATGTCGCGCCGCGCCGAGCTGGAAGTGTTCGCTGCCGAGCATGGCTTGAAGATCGGCACCATCGCCGACCTGATCCACTACCGCATGATCCACGAGCGCACCGTGCAGCGCGTTTCCGAGCAGCCGATCGAGAGCGAGCTGGGCGAATTCAACCTGGTCACCTACCGTGACGCGGTGGAAGGCGACGTGCACATGGCCCTGACACTGGGCAAGATCTGCGCCGAAGAGCCGACGCTGGTGCGGGTGCACAACATGGACCCGCTGCGCGACCTGCTGCTGGTCAAGCAGCCGGGGCGCTGGAGCCTGCGCGCGGCCATGGCCGCGGTGGCCGAGGCCGGCAGCGGCGTGGTCCTGCTGCTGGGCCACCCGCTGGACGGCGACGTGCTGCTGGCGCACATCCGCGAAAGCGCGGGCGATGCGCAGCCCAAGGCACCCACCACCTACAGCACCGTCGGTGCCGGTTCGCAGATCCTGCGCGACCTCGGTGTGCGCAAGATGCGCCTGATGAGTTCGCCGATGAAGTTCAATGCGATATCCGGATTCGATCTGGAAGTTGTAGAATACGTGCCCTCCGAGTGACTTGAGGCGGCCTGATCGCCCCTAAGCTCGAGTCAAAACCCTCCCGAGGCCGCCACAGCGCGGCCTCGCTCTTGAAGATGAGAACTCCGGAATGACCCTGAAGACCATCGAAGGTACCTTCATCGCCCCCAAAGGTCGCTATGCTTTGGTGGTTGGCCGCTTCAACAGCTTCGTCGTCGAAAGCCTGGTAAGCGGTGCAGTCGATGCCCTGGTACGCCACGGCGTCAGCGAAAGCGACATCACCATCATCCGTGCCCCGGGCGCGTTCGAAATCCCGCTGGTGGCACAGAAAGTCGCCCAGCAGGGTGCTTATGACGCGATCGTCGCCCTGGGCGCGGTGATCCGTGGCGGTACCCCGCACTTCGAATACGTGGCGGGCGAGTGCACCAAGGGCCTGGCCCAGGTGTCCATGGAGTTCGGTGTTCCGGTGGCCTTCGGCGTACTGACCGTCGACTCCATCGAACAGGCCATCGAGCGTTCCGGCACCAAGGCCGGCAACAAAGGTGCCGAAGCTGCCCTGTCCGCTCTGGAAATGGTCAGCCTGCTGGCGCAGTTGGAGGCCAAGTGATTAGCGACGAAAGCGATCGTTTCAACCCGCGCGATCCAAAACCCGCGGATGCCGGCAAGCCCTCGAAGAGCGCCAAGCGTCGCGAAGCCCGCAAGCTCGCCACGCAAGCGCTCTACCAGTGGCACATGGCCAAGCATTCGCTGAACGAGGTCGAAGCGCAGTTCCGGGTCGACAACGATTTCACCGATATCGACGGCGCCTACTTCCGCGAGATCCTGCACGGGGTCCCAGCGAAGAAGGCCGAGATCGACGAGGCGCTCAAGCCTTGCCTGGACACGCCACTGGAAGAGCTCGACCCGGTCGAACTGGCCGTGCTGCGCCTGTCCACCTGGGAGTTCATGATGCGCGTCGACGTACCGTACCGCGTGGTCATCAACGAAGGTGTGGAACTGGCGAAAGTCTTCGGTGCCACCGACGGGCACAAGTTCGTCAACGGCGTGCTCGACAAGCTGGCTCCGCGTCTGCGTGAGGCGGAAGTCAAGGCGAACAAGCGCTGATCGCGGCGCTGACCAGCCATGGGTGAGTTCGAGCTGATCCGTCACTACTTCGCCGCCGCGCCCTGTGCGCAGGGCGGCGTGGGTGTGGCCCTGGGGATCGGCGACGACTGTGCCCTGCTGGACCTGCCTGCCGGCGAGCAGCTGGCGATCTCCACCGACACGCTCGTGGCCGGTGTGCATTTCCCCGCAGTCTGCGACCCGTTGCTGCTCGGCCAGCGCGCGCTGGCCGTGGCGGTCAGTGACCTGGCGGCCATGGGCGCCACGGCCATCGGCTTCACCCTTGCCCTCACCTTGCCCCAGGTCGGCGCGCAATGGCTTGCCGGCTTTGCCGACGGGCTCGGCCGCATGGCCGCGCGCTGCGCTATCAGCCTGATTGGTGGCGATACTACACGCGGCCCGTTGAGCATTACCGTGACCGTGTTCGGCCGGGTGCCGACCGGCCAGGCGCTGCGCCGTAGCGGCGCGCAGCCGGGCGACCTGCTGTGTGTTGGTGGTTTCCTTGGTAATGCGGCAGGGGCCTTGCCGTTGGTGCTGGGCGAACGCGAGGCGGCAGCCGATGTGGCCGGGCCATTGCTCGAGCATTACTGGTCGCCCGTGCCGCAACTGCAACTGGGCGAGCGCTTGCGCGGCCTGGCCACGGCGGCGCTGGATATTTCCGATGGCCTGCTGGCGGACTGCGGGCATATCGCCAAGGCGTCCGGCGTGGCGCTGCAGGTGAACCTGGCGCAGGTCCCCGTGTCTGCTCCTTTACAGGCTTTCCTCGGTCGAGAAGCGGCCTTGCATGCAGCGCTCACTGGTGGTGACGACTACGTGCTGGCGTTCACCGTGCCGGAAAGTGCACTGACGACCCTGGCCCGCGAGGTGCACGTCATCGGTCGTGTATTGGAAGGCCAGGGCGTGACCTTGCGTGACCCGCAAGGCCAGGACATCACCCCCGTGCAACGGGGCTATCAACATTTCAGGGAGACACCGTGACCGACCACCCCAACCAGGTGCCTGCGGAGTTCGTTCCGCCTTCGGTCTGGCGCAACCCGTGGCACTTCATCGCCTTCGGCTTCGGCTCGGGCACCCTGCCCAAGGCACCGGGGACCTGGGGTTCGCTGGTGGCGCTGCCGTTCATCCCGCTGTGGCAGATGCTGCCCGACTGGGGCTATTGGCTGTTGCTGGGCATCAGCATGCTGTTCGGCGTGTGGTTGTGCGGCAAGGTGGCCAACGACTTGCGCGTGCACGACCATGAGGGCATTGTCTGGGACGAGATCGTCGGCATGTGGATCACCCTGTGGCTGGTGCCGGAAGGTTGGCAGTGGCTGCTGGCGGGGTTCCTGATGTTCCGCTTCTTCGACATCCTCAAGCCGTGGCCGATCCGCTGGGTCGACCGCCATGTGCATGGGGGGTTCGGGATAATGCTCGACGATATCCTGGCCGGCGTGTTCGCCTGGCTGGGCATGCAGGTTCTGGTGTGGGCGGTGGCCTGATACAGGGAGCGTTGCGATGGGCCTGAAGGCTGTGGTGCTGGCATCGATGCTGTTGGTCACGGGGCCGGGTGCGATGGCCCAGGAGGCGCCGGCGCAGGTGCGTCTGGTCAGCGAGGCGTGGGTCGACTACACCAATGCCGATGGCACCGGGCTGGCCTGGGACGTGTTGCGCAAGGTGTTCGAGCCGGCCGGGGTCAAGGTCGTGGTCAAGAGCGCGCCCTACAGCCGCGCCGTCGGGCTGGTGAAGCGCGGCGAGGCGGATGCCTGGGTCGGCTCCTACAAGGAAGAGAACGCCGACAACCTGTATCCGCAGTGGTACTTCGACCAGGACCATATCTATGCCCTGGGCCTGGTCGACAAGCCGGTGCCAACGCTCGAGACCATCGGCCAGTACCGGCTGGCCTGGGTGCGCGGGTACGACTATGCCAGCTATCTGCCCGAGGTCCACAACTTCCGCGAGATCCAGCGTCGCGAGGGCATCCTGCCGATGCTCGAGCATGACCGGGTCGACTTCTACATCGATGCGCTCGCCGAGGTCGACTATGTGCTTGGCCAGGCGCCCGATGCCACGCGCTTTCGCCGCACCCACGTCGCCGAGCTGCCGTTGTACCTGGCCTTCACCCACAGTGAACAGGGCAAGGTCCTGCGCGACCTGTTCGACCGGCGCATGGAGCAACTGGTGCGCAGCGGCGAGCTGAAGCCGATCTTCGAGCGCTGGAAGCAGCCTTACCCGTTTACGGTTGATCACCTGCCTCATCAGTAAGTACCCGCAGTCTGCTCCCGCAGGGGCCGGTGTGGGGCCATATGCATCTAACTTTTCGATCTTAAGCCACGATATTCCTCCTGCGCACCTGCGCCGGGCTGCTGATACAATCGGCCGATCTGAAAAAACCTACTGCCCAGGAGCACAACGTGCCCGTCGTCTTTGTTGCCGCCTCGAAACTCCCGACTCCCTTTGCGACCTTCACCATGCATGGCTTCCTCGACGAAGCCACTGGCCGCGAGCACGTGGTGCTCAGCCTGGGTGATATCGCCGACGGCGAGCCGGTGCTGGGGCGTCTGCACTCCGAATGCCTGACCGGCGATGCGCTGTTCAGCCAGCGTTGCGACTGCGGCTCGCAGCTGGAGGCTGCATTGCAGGCCATCGCCCGTGAAGGCCGTGGCGTACTGCTGTACCTGCGCCAGGAAGGCCGTGGCATCGGCCTGCTGAACAAGATCCGCGCCTACGAGCTGCAGGACGGCGGTGCCGATACCGTCGAGGCCAACGAGCGCCTGGGCTTCGCCGCTGATCAGCGTGACTACGCCATGTGCCTGCCGATGCTCGAGCACCTGGGCGTGAAGTCGCTGCGTCTGATGACCAACAACCCGCGCAAGGTAAAGGCCCTGACCGACATGAGCATCAAGGTCGCCGAGCGCGTGCCGCTGCACACTGGCCACAACCCGCACAACCGCCTGTACCTGGCCACCAAGGCCGACAAGCTCGGCCACATGATGGGCAACAAGCACCAGGGCGAGGTGCCCCAGGCGTGACGCGCACAGAGGTGAAGCGGCGGCTGGCGCTGGCCTGGTGGCAGTACCTGGCCGTGGGATTGCTGCCGCTGCCGGTGATGGCCTGGGCCTTCGGTGGCGGCGAGGCGCTGATCCCGGTGTTGGCCATGCCGCTGTTCATCGCCGGTGCCGCCAGCATGTTCCTCAGCCTGCCGCGCTTCAGCGCGTACAAGCGGGCGTTGATCGCCACCGACAAGGCGCTGGGCAGCGCCGAAGAGCCGGCCGCCTGGATCGAGCTGGCGCGGGTGCGCCGCCTGGCCATGCTGTTCGCCTGCTTCCCGGCCTGGGTTGCCGCGCTGTCGGTGCTGGTCGGGCTGGAGGCAGTGCCGCAGATTCTCCTCGCCCTGTCCACCGTGGTGCTGCTGTACCTCTATCGCATCCCGCGCCAGCTCGGTTGATGCGGGCGCTGCTCGCCGGTTTTTCGCTGTTGTGCCTCGGTGCTTTGGCCGAGGCTGCGCCGCGGGTAGTCAGCCTGGCGCCATCGATGACCGAGATCGTTCTGGAACTGGACGCCGGCGAGTTGCTGGTCGGTGTGCTCGATGGCGGCGAGCGTCCGCCGGCGCTGGCCCGGTTGCCTTCCGTCGGCCGTCATGGCCAGCTCGACATGGAGCGTCTGTTAAGCCTCGAGCCCGACCTCTTGCTGCTGTGGCCCGGCAGCGTGCCTCCGGCCCAGCGCGACCAGCTCAGGCGCCTGGGCATCGCCACGTTCAGCGGCGAGCCCGGCAACCTCGACCAGTTGATCGACCAGATCGAAGCCATCGCCCAACGTATTGGCCGTGACCAGCAAGGCCGCGCCTATGCCGCCAGCCTGCGTGAGCGGTTGCAGGGGCTGCGTGACCGCTACCGGCGGGAGGCGCCGCTACGGGTGTTTTACCAGGTCTGGGACAAGCCGCTGTACACCTTGGGTGGCCGCCAGGTGGTCAGCGACGCCTTGCGTGTGTGTGGGGCACGCAATGTGTTCGACGACCTGGCCCAGCCCGCCCCGCAGGTCAGCGTGGAGTCGGTGCTGCTGCGCGACCCCGAGGTGATCCTGGCGGGCGATGAGGCGCAACTGGCGAGTTGGCGCAACTGGCCGCGGCTGAGCGCGGTGAAGGGCGAGCGCTTACTGGTGGTGCCGGACAAAGGCCTGGAGCGGCCCAGCGGGCAGATGATCGAGGCGACTGCTCGGCTGTGCGCGTTGCTCGATGCTAAAGCGCCGGTGTCCAGGTAAGGCTCAACAGCCAGGTGCGTCCTTCTTCGCGGTAGCCGTAGTCATTGCCCTGGTAGTTGTAGAGGTTGCGGCTGTAACGCTTGTCCAGCAGGTTGTCGAGCTTCAAGTCGAGCCTCAGCTCGCGAGTGGCAGCCCAGCCACCGCGAACGCCCAGCAGCCCGTAGCCGCCGATGGGGGCGTTGTTGGTTTCGTCGTTGTAGCTGCTGCTCACGGCCTGCCAGCTGGCGCCAACATTGAAGCGGTCGTATTGACGGTCGATATCCAGGCTCAGCGTACGCCGCGCGCGCCGGGACAACGTGTGGCCACTCTTCCGGTCACGCGGGTCGATCAATGCCAGGCCCAACGTCGATGTCCAGGCCCCCCATTGCTGGTCCAGCGCCATCTCGAAGCCGTTGATACGGGCCTGGGCAACGTTGCCCATGGTATTGGCATCTGCGTCGTAGCTGATGGCGTCTCGCAAGTCGGTGCGATAGAGCGAGGTCTCCAGGCGGCTGCTGTCGGTCAGTTGACTGCGCCATTGCACCTCATAGGATTTCGAGTGTTCCGGCTTGAGATCGGGGTTGCTGAAGCCGGGGTAGTACAGGTCGTTGAACGTGGGGGCGCGGAACCCCTCGCTGTAGGAAAACAGCAAGTCATTACGGGCGTTCAATGGCAGGGTCAGGCTGCCGCTCCAGGTGGTCTGGCCGCCGAACTGCTGGTTCTCGTCGTGGCGTACGCCCAGTTCGGTCGAGAAGTGCTCGTTGTGGAAGCGATGCTGGGCGAACACTGCGCGGTTCCAGCGGCTGTCCTCATTGAAATCGGTACTCGAATGCACCCGGTCCTCGTACCACTCGCCACCCAGTAGCACGCTGTTGTCGTCATCGATGGTCAGATCGTTCTGCCAGGTGACTTGGTCGCGGTAGGTGTTGAATGGCGAGCTTTGGTGCGTGAGCTTGTCGCGGCTGTCGTCGCGGTTCTCGCTGTGGGCCATCTCCAGTCGGGAATGCCACAGATCGGTAAGTTGGGCATCGAAGTAACTGCCCAGGCTGCTGACGGCGAAGTTCGAGTAGGGCACTTGCGGGCTGCTACCACGAGGTTCGTCGAACTCACGACGCCCACGGCTGTCGAGCAGGTTCAGGCCCGCTTCGAAGCGCTCGTTGAAGCTGTGGCTCAAGCTCAGGTTCAGCGAGCGGTTGCGATAGGCGTCATGGTCGCCATCGCTGGCATACGACGGCCCGGTCGAATCGATGCCGGCCGTCTCGTCCAGGCTGGCGCCGAGGTTGAAGCGGGTCGCGCCATCGCCACCGGACAGGCCCAGGCTGCGCTGCCAGGTCTGGTTGCTGCCGGCCGCCAGGCGCAGGCGCGGTTGCAGGCCCTGGCCCTCGCCACGCCGGGTGAAGATCTGGATCACCCCGCCGATGGCGTCGCTGCCGTAAATCGCCGAGCGCGAACCGCGCAGCACTTCCACCCGTTCGATCTGGTCGATGCCGAGAAACTGCAGGCCGCTGTCGCCGGATGTGGCGTTGGCGATGCGCACGCCATCAACCAGCACCAGGGTCTGGGCGGCCTTGGTGCCGCGCACGAAGATGCCCGGCAGACTGCCGCGACCGCCGGTGGGCGCGACCTGCACGCCGGGCACGCGGGCGAGCAGATCGGTGACGCTGCTGGGTTGCAGGCGGTCGATGTCGGCACGGGTGAACACCGTATTGGCCGCACTGGTGGCGGTACGCGACTCGACCTGGCGATTGGCGCTGATCAGCACGTCGGGAAGCTTCAGGGCGTTGTCGCGTTCAGCGGCCATTAGCGGGAGGGGCAGGCAGAGCAGGGTGGTGAGGCTTGGGAGTTTCATGGCTAGTTCCAGCGCAATCGCCGGCAAGCCGGCTCCCACAAGGGACTGCGATCCCTGTGGGAGCCGGCTTGTCGTGGCGACGAACCGCGGCGATGGGCCGCAAAGCGGTCCCAGGGATTACAGGCCGAGCTTGGCCATTCGGGCTTTGACGGAGGCTTCGATCCCTGCCACATCGAGCCCGCACTCGGCCAGCATCTGCGCAGGCTTGGCATGCTCGACATAGATATCCGGCAGGCCCAGGTGCAGCAGCGGCTTGACCACCGCTTCGCGGGCGAGGAACTCGCCCACCGCTGCGCCGGCGCCACCCATGATGGCATTCTCTTCGATGGTCACCAGCAACTCATGGTTGGCGGCCATTTCCAGCACCAGCGCCTCGTCCAGAGGCTTGACGAAACGCATGTCGACCACGGTGGCATCGATCTGCTCGGCTACCTGCAGGGCTTCGGCCAGCTGTACGCCGAACACCAGCAGGGCGACCTTGCCACCCTGGCGGCGGACCACGCCCTTGCCGATCTCCAGTGGCTCCAGGTCGCCGCTGATCGGCGCGTTGGGGCCGGTGCCGCGTGGATAACGCACGGCGGCCGGGCCCTTGTAGTGGTGGCCGGTGCTGAGCATCTTGCGCAGCTCGTTCTCGTCGCTAGGGGTCATCACCAGCATGCCGGGGATGCAGCGCAGATAGGACAGGTCGTAGGCACCGGCGTGGGTCGGGCCGTCCTCGCCGACCAGGCCGGCGCGGTCGATGGCAAACAGCACATCGAGGTCCTGCACCGCCACGTCATGGATCAGCTGGTCATAGGCGCGCTGCAGGAAGGTCGAGTAGATCGCCACCACCGGCTTGGCACCCTCGCAGGCCATGCCCGCGGCCAGGGTGACCGCGTGCTGCTCGGCGATGGCGACGTCGAAGTAGCGCTCCGGGTAGCGTTCGCTGAAGTCGATCAGGTCCGAGCCTTCCTTCATCGCCGGGGTGATGCCCACCAGGCGATTGTCGGCGGCGGCCATGTCGCACAGCCACTGGCCGAACACCGAGGCGTATTTCGGGCCGCTGGCCTTCTTCGGCGCGACCGGCTTGTCGGCCGGCTCCAGCTTGGTGATGGCGTGGTAGCCGATCGGGTCGACCTCGGCCGGGGCGAAGCCCTTGCCCTTCTTGGTCACCACGTGAAGGAACTGCGGGCCCTTGAGGTCGCGCATGTTGCGCAGGGTGGCGATCAGGGTCGGCAGGTCGTGGCCGTCGATCGGGCCGATGTAGTTCCAGCCCAGCTCCTCGAACAGCGTGCCCGGCACCAGCATGCCCTTGGCGTACTCTTCGGTGCGGCGGGCGATTTCCCAGGCACCGGGCAGGCGCGACAGCACTTTCTTGCTGCCTTCGCGCATGCTCGCGTAGGTGCGGCTGGAAAGGATCTTGGCCAGGTAGTTGGACAGGCCGCCGACATTGCGCGAAATCGACATGTCGTTGTCGTTGAGGATCACCAGCATGTCGGCGTTGACTTCCTGGGCGTGGTTCAGCGCCTCGAAGGCCATGCCGGCGGTCAGCGCGCCGTCGCCGATCACCGCGATCGACTTGCGCGGGTCGTTCTGCAGGCGGGCGGCGATGGCCATGCCCAGCGCGGCGCTGATCGAGGTGCTGGAGTGGCCGACGCCGAAGGTGTCGTACTCGCTCTCGCTGCGGCGCGGGAAGGCGGCGATGCCGTCTTTCTGGCGCAGGCTGAGCATTCGCTCGCGCCGGCCGGTGAGGATCTTGTGCGGGTAGGCCTGGTGGCCGACGTCCCACACCAGCCGGTCATCCGGGGTGTCGAAGACGTAGTGCAGGGCGATCGTCAGCTCGATGACGCCCAGGCCCGCACCAAAATGCCCACCGGTCTGCCCAACGGTATAGAGCAGGTCCTGGCGCAGCTCGTCGGCCAGGGTCTCCAGGTCGGCTTCGGCCAGCCGGCGCAGGCCGGCGGGCGTGTCGGCGCGGTCCAGCAACGGCGTGACCGGGCGTTCGCGGGGGATCTCTTGAAACGTCGTGGGCATCAGGCGAGTCGTTATAGGTGTGAAGACGCGGCAGTTTACCCCATTGTAGGAAAAGCTGCCCATTCAGTCGGGTGTGGTGAAGGTGTCGTTGATCAACGTGGGAGCGGCGGTGCGCCAATGCTCCCACGGGTGCCTCAGTGGCGGCGCTCGACGATGTAGCGAGCCAGCGCCCGCAGTGGCTCGGCATTGTCGCCAAAGCCTGCCAGCGCGGCCAGCGCCTGGTCGCGCAGCTCCAAGGCATAGGCTTTGGCCGCCTCCATCCCGAGCAGCGCTGGGTAGGTTGGCTTGTCGCGGGCGATATCGGCCCCCTGGCGCTTGCCCAGGGTGGCGGTGTCGCTCTCCACGTCGAGGATATCGTCCTGCACCTGGAACGCCAGACCAATGGCCTGTGCATAAGTCTGCAGCAAATCGAGTTGGACCTGCCCGGCGCGGGCGCTGGCCAGGGCGCCGAGGCGCACGCTGGCTTCGATCAGCGCGCCGGTCTTGTGCCGGTGCATGTACTCCAGGGCTTTTTGGTCGAGCTTCAGGCCCACCGAGCCGAGGTCGATGGCCTGGCCGCCGACCATGCCCGCGGGGCCGGCCGCCTTGGCCAGGGCCTGGACCATCTGCAGGCGGATGGCGTCTGGCTGCGGGCTCAGGCGCGGGTCGAGCAAGGCGTTGAAGGCCAGGCTTTGCAAACCGTCGCCGGCGAGGATTGCGCAGGCTTCGTCGAAGGCCTTGTGAGTGGTGGGCTGGCCGCGGCGCAGGTCGTCGTCGTCCATGGCCGGCAGGTCGTCGTGTACCAGCGAGTAGGCGTGGATCAGCTCCACTGCGCAGGCAGCGCCGTTGGCCTGCTCCGCCGGCACGCCGAAGGCCTCGCAGGCGGCGTAGGCCAGCAGCGGGCGCACGCGCTTGCCGCCGTTCATCACGCTGTAGCGCATGGCCGCGTAGAGGCGCTCGAGCTCCTTGGAGGGGGCTTGGAACAAGGGTTCCAGGGCCGCGTCGACCCGAGCCTGGGCACTTGCCTGGTACTGGGCGATCATGCCTCGGGCTCCGCGTCGAACGGCTGCGCGGCCAGCTCGCCGTCACGCTCCAGGAGGATCTGCACCTTCTGCTCGGCCTGGGCCAGGGCGCCCTGGCAATCGCGGGTCAGGGCAATGCCTTGCTCGAAGGCGGCCAGCGACTCTTCCAGCGACAGTTCGCCGTTCTCCAAGCGCTCGACCAGGGCTTGCAGGTCGGCGAGGGATTGTTCGAAATCGATGGAGGCTTTTTTGCGGGCCATGGCGACAGTCTCGGTGGTGTCCAGAACGGCGCGACACTAGCAGAGCGGGGCAGGGGGAGCAAATTGCAGGGGGAGTTCGTCGCATTTTGTTGCACTTGTCCCCAGCGGCCCGTCTTGCAATCTGCGGAGCAATCGAATTGTGGGGGTGGCGGCCCTCTGCCATAATCCGCGCGCTCTGGCCCGCGGGCCAGCGGCTTCCCTCCCCGACGTCATGTAATGGACTACGTTGTGAGCTTCCTCTCGATCGAATTCGGCCTCTGTTTCACGCTGTTCTTCCTGCTTTATTGGAGCCTGTGCTGGAGTGTCCGGCTGCAGAACCTGCTGCTGCTGACGGCCAGCTATGGCCTGGTAGCCAGTTTCAGTCTGCAGTCGCTCTACATCCTGCTGGGCTACAGCGTGTTGGTGTACTTGCTCGGCCTGCTGGCGGGGCGCTACCCCGGGCGCTGGTTCAGCCGCGTGCTGCTGTTGACGCTGGTGTTGGGCTGTTTCTACCTGTTCAAGTACCAGGCGTTCTTCGTCGAAGGCGCGCAGGCCGCGCTGGCCACCGCCGGGTTCGACGTGGCGCTGCCGCTGCTGGAAGTGCTGGTGCCGATCGGGCTGTCGTTCTATACCTTCCATTCGGTCAGCTACCTGGTGTCGATCAACCGGCGCGAGCTGGCGCCGTCGGCGCCGCTGGACCTGGCCTTATACCTGGCGTTCTTCCCCAGCCTGGTGGCCGGGCCGGTCAACCGCGCCCTGCACATGCTGCCGCAGATCCGCCCGCCAGCCATGCGCCAGGTGCTGGAGCCGCAGCGGGCACTGGGGTTGATCGCGATGGCGGTGGTCAAGCTGTTCTTCCTCAGTGCCTGGCTGGGCAGCGAGTGGGTGGACCCGGTGTTCGACACCCCGGGCAGCGCCACCCCCGAGCAGGTGCTGCTGAGCGTGTACGGCTACAGCCTGCTGATCTACTTCAACTTCAGCGGCTACACCAACCTGGTCACCGGCATCGCCCTGTTGCTGGGGTTCCGTCTGCCGGACAACTTCGACGCGCCATATGCCGCGCACAACCTCAAGGAATTCTGGGGGCGCTGGCATATCAGCCTGTCACGCTTCATCCGCGACTACGTCTATATCCCGCTGGGCGGTAACCGCCAGGGGGTATGGCGCGGCAACCTGAACATGCTGCTGGCGATGCTGGTGTCCGGGCTGTGGCACGGGGCGAGCGTGAATTTCATCATCTGGGGCGCGCTGCACGGCGTGGGCCTGGCCATCTCCAAGCTGTTCAGCCAGTGGTGCCCGGGGTTTGCCCGCCTGCCGGGATCGGGCTTGCTGGCGCGGTTGATGACCTTCCACTACGTGGCGTTCGCCTGGATCTTCTTCCGCAGCCCGACGCTGGAGGGCGCGCTGGAGATGCTCGGTGACATCGCCCAACTGAGCCTGGCGGGCCTGAACAGTGCCACGGGCCTGATGCTGCTGGCCTGCGTGCTGTTCGTGGCCAGTTATCCACAATGGCTGGTGCTGCTGCGCCAGAGCGGCGCGGCCTTCCAGCGCCTGCCGTGGCAGCTGTACCCGATCCCGCTCGGGGTCGGCGTGTCGCTGGTGATTTTCGCTTCGCAGTCGGGCGTGCCGGGGTTCATCTATGCAAGCTTCTGATAGCAAACAGCTGTTCCAGGTGCAGATGGGCGCCGCCCGTGGCCTGTACGCGATCGTGGTCACAACCGCGCTGTTGTTCTGGCTGAACCAGGATTCGATCAAGCTCTACTGCCAGCAGAAGTACCACCAGAGCTGCGAAATCCCGCTGCTGGGCCAGATGCCGGCCTGGCGCACGGGCGCGCAACTGACGGCACTGCTCGAGGCGCGCCGCGACGACCTGCTCGAGCGCCTGCAGCCAGCGCCGCAGGTGGTCGAAGCGCCGCTGCCCGAGGTGCTGCCCGCACCGATACCGGTGGTCACGGTCGACCTGCAGACCCCGGCGGCACTGGCCAAGCCGCTGCCGCACGGTGCGGCACACACGCCGGCGCCGGCTACTGTGCCCGCGCCCGTCGCTGTCGCCCAGCCCGTCGCGGCAGTGCCGGCGTCAGCGCCAATGCCAGCGGCAACTCCGGCACCAGTCCCGGCGCCGGCATTGCTGCAACCCGGCACCGTGGCCTCCCTGGCCGCCGGTGACGAGGTGTTCCTGGTCGGCGATTCGCTGATGCAGGGCGTTGCCCCGCACCTGGCCAACAGCTTGCGCAAGCGCTACCAGATCCGCACCGTCAACCTCAGCAAGCAGAGCACCGGCCTTGCCTACCCGGGCTTCTTCAACTGGCCGAAGACCGTGGCCGAGACCCTCGACCACGAACCGAACGTGCGCCTGATGGTGGTGTTCCTCGGCCCCAACGACCCGTGGGACATGCCTCAGGGCAAGGGCAAGCCGTTCCTGCGCTTCAAGTCGCCGGAATGGGAGGTGGCCTATCGCGCGCGGATCGATTCGATCCTCGAACAGGCCCGCTCGCATAACGTGCAGGTTATCTGGGTCGGGCCGCCGAACATGGAGAAGGCGCGGCTGTCCACCGCCATGGGCTACCTCAGCGGGCTCTATCAGGAGCAGACCGCGCTGTACGGCCAGCACTACGTGTCGGCCAACCCGATCCTCGGCTACGCCGACGCCAGCTTCTCGTACACGGTGCAGACCGCGCAGGGCAAGCGGGTGAAGGTGCGGGTCGACGACGGCATTCATTTCACCATCACAGGCCAGAAGATGATCGCCGAACAGGTACTGTCGCTGATCAGCTTCCCTGGCCTGACCGTAACAGGACATTGAGATGCGCCAATGGCATCACCTGCTGGGCCTGGCCCTGCTGATCAGCGCCGCGCCGGGTTGCAGCACCGGCGCCAACAGCGTGAGCGCCCAGCCCGCGGCGCGGCCCACCGCCACGCCCGTCACTCGCCAGGACGGCAACGTCGCCCTGCTCGCGAGCAAGCTGCGCAATGCCAGGCGTGCCCCGGTCGGCATCGTCCAGCTGGGTGACTCGCATACCGCCGCCGACCTGTTTAGCGGCGAACTGCGCAAGCTGTTACAGGCGCGCTACGGCGATGGCGGCATCGGCCTGGTGCCAGCCTCGCCGGTGCCGGGGATTCGCAACGACCGGGTGATCATCAAGAGCGAGAAGCGCCAGTGGGAGCTGGTGTCGGCGCGCAACCAGCAGAGCCAGCAGTTTCCCCTGGGTGGCTACCTGTCGCTGCCGCAGGCCAACCGCTCCAGCGTGATGCTGCAGGCGCGTGACGAGGACCGCCAGCGCTACAAGGTCTCGGCGCTGTACCAGTCCAGCGGGACTGCCAGCCTGCTGGTCAATGGCGGCCAGCGTCGGGTGCTGCCGGCCAGCAATGGCCAGTGGCGCTTCAGCCCGGCGTTCGCCAATGTCGGCCTGCCGGTGCACCTGACGATGGAGGGTGGCCGTGGCGTCGCCTTGGGTGGCTGGTACCTGCAGGGGCAGAAGAATGCCGGTGTGACCTATTCGACGCTGGGCATCAACGGCGCGCGCCTGGAGGTGGTGGACAAGTGGCAGGCGGGTTGGCGCGACAGCCTCAAGGCCGTGCGGCCGGACCTGGTGATCCTGGCCTACGGCACCAATGAGGCGTTCGACGACAAGCTCGACCTGGCGCTGTACCAGACGCAGTTGGAGGCGACCCTCACGGGCTTGCGCAAGGACCTGCCGCAGACGGCGATCCTGCTGGTCGGCCCACCGGACTCGATCAAGCAGCGCAAGGCGCGCAGTTGCGCGGCGCGCCAGCCGCAACCGCTGGCCTCGGTGATCCGTATCCAGAAGCAGATGGCGCGCAAGCACAAGGCGCTGTTCTGGGATTGGCAGGGGTTCATGGGCGGGCCGTGCTCGATCGCCGGCTGGCAGGCGCAGGGGCTGGCGCGGCCTGATCTTGTCCATCTGACAGCCGATGGCTATCGCAAGAGTGCGGCGGGCTTGTATGAGTTTCTGAAGGGACCGTTGGGGTTGCGTTGAGGCCTGGCCTGATCGCGGGGCAAGCCCGCTCCCACGAAGCACCTTGGTACTTGGCGTGGGAGCGGGCTTGCCCCGCGATGCCTTTGGATCAGGCCGGCTCGGCCTCCAGCTCAACCATCGCCTCGCGATAGCGCGCCAGCTCCTCGATGGTTAGCACCGGCAGGTTGTACTGCCGCGCATACACCGCCACCTGTTCGCCGCGGGCCATGCTGCCATCGGGGTTCATCAACTCGCACAGCACCGCCGCCGGGCGCAGGCCGGCCAGGCGGGCCAGGTCCACCGAGCCTTCGGTGTGGCCGCGACGGATCAGCACGCCGCCGTCACGGGCGCGCAGCGGGAATACATGGCCGGGGCTGACGATGTGGCGCTGTTGCGCGGTGGAGCGCAGCGCGGCTTCGATCGTGGTGATGCGGTCCTGCGCCGACACGCCGGTGCTGACGCCCTCGGCGGCTTCGATGGTGACGGTGAAGCCGGTGCCGTGGCGGGCCTGGTTGTTCTGCACCATCGGCGCCAGCTGCAGGGCGTCGACGGTGGCTTCGTCCAGGCACAGGCAGACGATGCCGCTGCAATCGCGGATCATCATGGCCATGGTCTGCAGCGACAGGTTCTCGGCGGCAGCGACGATGTCGGCTTCGTCCTCGCGGTCGTCGTCGTCGAGCAGCAGCACCGGGCGCCCGGCCTGGAAGGCGGCGATGGCGGCACTGACGTTGGGGAATTGCTTGTTAAGCGGGGTGGACATGAAACGCTCCTCGTGAATGATCGATGAACGTCTCGGGGCGAACAAAATGCGCGCGCAAGGGCGCCTGGGCGGCCCCTGCCAAACGCCTTCTTTCATCCGGACTATGACCGTCGGCCCTGGAATCTCACCAGATCTGCTGACCCCCGGCATGGCCGGGGCGCTCGCGGGCTCATCTTTCGATTTACCGCCGGTGGGGACTTTCACCCCGCCCTGAAGACCGGGCAAGCATACCCCACGGTGGCGGACTGCTGGCAAGCCCTACGACTTTAGTTGCTGCCAGTCGAGTCCGAACCGCGCCAGGTACTTGCGCAGGCGGTCGGCGTCGTTGGGGTTGGCCTTCTCCTGCCGCGACACCGCGAACAGCTGGCGCCCGGCCTCGGACAGGCTAGGGGTGCGGCGGCACACATCGATCACCGCCTGCAGTTGCACCTGGTCGAACAGGTCCAGTTCGCGGCCGTCCAGCAGCGGCTCGGTTGCCGATTCCAGGCCCCAGGCATAGCGCAGCCGTTCGATCTCTTCCTCGACCAGTGCCTCGTCGATGCGCCCGCTGTCGGCCAGGGTCGCCATGCGCGTGATCGATGCCGACAGCTCGCGGAAGTTGCCGGCCCAGCGTGCTTCGCTGGCGTGGGCAAAGGCCAGGTAGCGGCGCTTGGCTTCGAGGTTGAAGCGCACCTGGCGGCCTTGCTCACGGGCGTGGCGCTGCAGCTCGAAATCCAGGTTCGGCTCGATGTCTTCGCGCCGCTGGGCCAGGCCCGGCAGGGCGAAGGTCCACAGGTTGATGCGGGCGAACAGATCTTCGCGGAACGAGCCGTCGGCGACCTTGGCGCGCAGGTCGCGGTGGGTGCCGGCGATCAGTTGGAAGTCGCTTTCCACCTCACGGTCGGCGCCCAGCGGGAAGAAGCGCTTTTCTTCGATGGCCTTGAGCAGCATGGCCTGTTCGTCGGCGCCCAGCTCACCTATTTCGTCGAGGAACAGCATGCCGCCGTCGGCGGCGCGCAGCAGGCCGTCGCGGGCGTTCTGCGCGCCGGTGAAGGCGCCTTTGGCGTGGCCGAACAGGGTCGACATGGCGCCGTCACCGCGCAGGGTGGCGCAGTTCACCTCGATGAAGCGACCGCCCAACTGGTGACGACCGCGCTTGAGCTCATGGACGCGCCGGGCCAGGAACGACTTGCCGGCGCCGGTCGGGCCGACCAGCAGCATCGGCGCCTTCGAGCGCAGGGCGACCCGTTCGATCTGCTCGATGGTGCGGTTGAAATCCGGGTTGCGCGTGGCGATGCCTGACTTGAGCAGCGACTGCCCCTCGACCTGTTCGCGGCGAAAGCGCGAGGCGATCGGGTCGTAGCGCGACAGGTCGAGGTCGATCAGCGTGGCGATGCCGGCCGGGTCGCTGTTTTCGTCGTGCTTGCGCGAGGGCGAGGTCTGCACCAGGCGCGCCGGCAGGTAGCGCGCCTCGGTGAGCAGGAACCAGCAAATCTGCGCGACGTGGGTACCGGTGGTGATATGCACCAGGTAGTCCTCGTGCTCGGTGTCGAAGCTGTAGCCGCTGGCGAAGTCGTGCAGGGCGCCGTAGACCTCCTCGAAATCCCACGGGTTGCGCAGCGCCAGCGGGTGCAGGCGCACCTCGGTGCCGGGCGAGACCTGCTGGATGTCGGCGCGGATGCGCTCGGCCAGGCCGAGGTCGCGTGCGTCGGGGCCGTGGATAAGTTCCAGGCGGTCCAGGGGCAGGTCGGATTGCTGGCACAGGCCGATGGTTGGCCGCCACCTGTTCCAGCGCGCCGCACCCTTGCCGTTGCGGTCGAGGGTGGTGCCGAGAAAACCGATGGCAACGAGGGGCTTGGTCATCCGTGATTATCCAAAAAGATAAATATGTATCTCAGGATATACGAAAAGTGAAATAGGTATGACACGTTGCAATGTGCAGCTTAACGCGCAATAAAAAATAAATTCTTATAAATCAGATAATTAAAAGATTTTTCAAGAACGAATGAAAACCTGGCACGCCGCTCGCTATATCCCTCTCGACCGCATCGCCAGGCAGGCCCTCGGGACAGGGGAACCCCCCGCCGGTGCACGTACCCACCTTCAGGTGTCGGTGTCGTGCATGCCGCCGCCGCAACGACCGGTCATTGCTGCGCTGGGCCCCTGGAAAGGCCGGCGCAGACGCTCGCCGGGCAAAGCCCCGGCACTACCCTCCTAAGGTAGCTGTAACCGCAACACCCGCCGGGTGGGCACAGGCAACGCAAGCAGGGCCAGGACGGCCCGTCACTGCGAAGGACGCCTGGCCCGCCGCTGGCCCACCCGGCTCGCCGGCCGGGCCTGGCGCAACGATGGTGGCCGCTGGAGCAATGCTCCCGGCCCCGGACTCCGCCAGGCTTCGCTCGCGACGCCCGATGGGTTGGCGACCCCGGCAACCAAGGACATTGAACAAAGGATGAGCAAGATGAACATGTTGAAGCGCTTTGTAGTGAAGAAGAACGAACACGGCCTGTTGCTGAACGATGGCGATTTCGAGGCGATCCTCGAGCCGGGCCAGTACAAGCGTTTCGATTGGCAGGGGCGGCTGACGCTGAAGACCTGCCCCCAGGATTCCCCGCTGCACGACTATCCCCTCGAGCGCTATCTGCGCCAACATGAGCCGGCGTTGGTCGAGCAGTATTTCCTTACCCTGGACATGGCCGAAAACGAAGTGGGCCTGCGTTTCGAGGATGGTCAGTTGAAGGAACTGTTGGCAACTGACAGCCGCCGCCTGCAATGGAAAGGTCAGACCCGGCAGAGCCTGACGCGGATCGATCTGGCCCAGGGGCGGCGCCTGGACGCCGAGCTGCTGGCACGCCTGAACAAGCCGGGAATCGCCGGCATGGACAACGTGCTGCTGGTGACGGTGCCGACCTTCAGCGTCGGTGTGCTGCGCATCGATGGTGTCGTGGTCGACCTGCTGCTGGCCGGGCAGCATGGATTCTGGCGCTGCGGCGCCCAGGTAGTGGTGGACACGGTGGATACGCGTCGCCCTGTTTCGGACGTCAACGTCCGGGAGTTGCTCGCCCGTGGCATGGACCAGCACCTGGTGTGCATGGACCTGAGCGAGCATGAGGTCGGGCTGCGCTTCGAGGACGGCAAGCTGGTCGAAGTGCTGCCGCCGGACAGCCGCCGTGCCTACTGGAAAGACCAGGCCAGGCACGAGCTGCAACGTCTCGACCTGACCCATGGCCAGTGCCTGGACGCCGAGTTGGTGACCCGCCTGAATCGCCCGGGTATCGCCGGCATGGACCATGTGCTGCTGGCGCTGGTGCCGGCCTTCCATGTCGGCGTGCTGAAGATCGACGGCGTGGTGGCCGGGGTGCTCGAGCCCGGACAGCATGGCTACTGGCGTTGCGGCAGCCAGGTAGCGGTGGAGATGGTCGACACCCGCCTGCAGGCACTGGAGGTGAGCGGCCAGGAGATTCTCACCCGCGACAAGGTCAACCTGCGCCTGAGTCTGGTGGCCAACTGGCGTTATACCGACGTGCTCGGTGCCCATGGGCAGATGAGCAAGCCGGTTGAGCACCTGTACCGCGAGCTGCAGTTCGGCCTGCGTGCGGCGGTGGGCACCCGGACCCTCGATGAGCTGTTGGAGAACAAACAACTGATCGACGACAGCGTTACCGAGCGCCTGCAGGCGCAGTTGCCGGGCAGTGGCTTGGAAGTAGGTAGCCTCGGGCTGCGCGACATCATCCTGCCGGGCGAAATGAAAACCCTGCTGGCGCAGGTGGTGGAGGCAGAGAAGGCAGCCCAGGCCAACGTGATCCGGCGGCGTGAGGAAACCCAGGCGACCCGCTCGCTGCTCAACACTGCCAAGGTGATGGAAGGCAACCCGACGGCCCTGCGCCTGAAAGAGCTGGAAACCCTGGAGCGGGTGGCCGAGCGCATCGACCGGATTTCGGTGTTCGGTGGCCTGGATCAGGTATTGAATGGCATGGTCAGCCTCAAGGCGGGTTGACCCTGTGCGACACGACGTAACGCAACAAGGAACAAGGTAATGAACATACTCGAAGTGGCGGGCGGCAAGCCGATCAAGCTGTGGACCGACGGTGTGCCGGTCGAGGACGACGCCCGCAAGCAACTGATGAACACGGCGAAGATGCCGTTCATCTTCAAGCACCTGGCGGTGATGCCGGACGTGCACCTGGGCAAGGGCTCGACCATCGGCAGCGTGATCCCCACCGTGGGCGCGATCATCCCGGCGGCGGTGGGCGTGGACATCGGCTGCGGCATGATCGCCGCGCGTACCTCGCTGCATGCCCGTGACCTGCCGGACAACTTGCATGGCCTTCGTACAGCCATCGAGAAGGCCGTGCCCCATGGCAAGACCTTCGGCCGTCGCGACCAGGGGGCCTGGGACAACGTGCCGAACCAGGCCGACCAGGTCTGGAGCGGCCTGGCCGGGCGCTTCAAGGCAATCACCGACAAGCATCCGCGCCTGGAGAAGACCAACAACCGCCAACACCTGGGGACACTGGGCGGCGGCAACCACTTCATCGAGGTCTGCCTGGACGAGGCCGACCGCGTCTGGTTCATGCTGCACAGCGGCTCGCGTGGCGTCGGCAACGCAATCGGCAACCTGTTCATCGAACTGGCGCAGGCCGACATGCGTCAGCACATGGTCAACCTGCCGGACCGTGACCTGGCGTATTTCGAGGAAGGCAGCCGGCACTTCGCCGACTATGTCGAGGCGGTGGAGTGGGCGCAGGACTTCGCCCGGCACAACCGCGAACTGATGATGCAGGCGGTGGTCGCCGCCACCCGCAAGGTGCTGGGCAAAGCGTTCGAGGCCAGCCTCGAGGCGGTCAACTGCCACCACAACTATGTGCAGAAAGAGCAGCACTTCGGCCGCGAGGTACTGGTGACCCGCAAGGGCGCGGTGTCGGCGCAGAAGGGCCAGCTGGGCATCATCCCTGGCTCCATGGGCGCGAAGAGTTTCATTGTGCGTGGGTTGGGCAACGAGGAATCGTTCTGCTCGTGCAGCCATGGTGCGGGGCGGGTGATGAGCCGCACCAAGGCCAAGAGCCGCTTTACGGTCGAAGACCAGCAGCGCGCCACTGCCCACGTGGAGTGCCGCAAGGACAAGGATGTGATCGACGAGATCCCGATGGCCTACAAGGATATCGATGCAGTGATGCAGGCCCAGCGTGAGTTGGTCGAAGTGGTGCACACCCTGCGGCAGGTGGTGTGTGTGAAAGGTTGAAGCGGGCGACTGGGCTGCTCTGGAGCAGCTGTTCGAGTGCTCGACCGAGTGTCACAGGCGTATTGCCGACTCAAACGGATTGCGGTATTCATGATGGCGCTTTGATATCTATTTGCTTTCCGGTCAGCCGTTCACGGCCCGACCGTGCCACTCGAACCCCAGCAGTTCACGATTTTCCGCACCCACCCGGTTGATTGAAGTGACACAGGAGTCGTCATGCAGGCAGCGAAAGAGCTCGATCAGGTCACCAACGTGAGTTTCCTCTTTGGCATTGCCAAAGTGCAGGCCGAGGCGCCCCCGGACTATGCCCGTCAACACCTGCTGCGTTACCTCGCACAGTATGGCGAGCAGGACGTGGATGAAGAGCGTCTGCAGCAGATGACCAGGCTGATGTCCGCTATCCCGCTCACCTCGGCCGATACCTTGCCGACGTTGCGCGATTCGGTGCTCAGGCAGCATGCCGCGCGTACTGCCTGTATCCGCCAGGCTGTGGAGCGTCAAACGCCATTGCTGGAAGGCGAAACCTTGCAGGAGGAGAGCTTTGCGTTTCTCGGCAAACCGTACAACGGCTGTCGTGTCCGTTCGGTGGCACTGTTGCGCACTACCAACTACGGGCAGCTGGTGTACCTGTTCAAGGATGTGGTGGTGGGGCAGGATGGCCAGTTGCTGTTCATCGAGGCAGTTGGCCAGGTGAACTCTCCAGCAGCGGATCTGGAACTGAGCTCGACGGATGTCGTTGCAGCGGCATTCGGTGAGCTCGGTGGCAAGCTTGCCTCGTCACTGGCCTCCGCTGTTGGTGGTGCAATTGGCAAGGCACTGTTCGAACAGGCCTTTCCGCTAGGCGTGCCGAGCTACTTCGACCAGGTCTATGTTGAGCTCAAAAGGATTGTCGGTGGTGAATTGCAGCAAAGCCTGATCGATAGCATCGACGGCTCGATCAAGAGCATCCAGCAGCACCTGGAGACCGAATACCTGCCGGCCAAGGAATCACTCGATCTCACGCTGCCGGAAGATCGCCAGCAATTGTACGCGCTTTTGCAGAAGTACGAGACCACTTACCTCTCGGGCCCGGGGGGAATGCTGGGCACGCTGATGAACGAGAAGTACGCCAAGCTCGGTTTCGGCGTGTTCCTGATTGCTGCCGGTGTACAACTTGCGTTGTTCCAGGAGATGGCTTTTGTCGATCCGAAGGGCCTGGGACGCGATGGCACGCTACGCAGCCCGCTGCAGTCCAGTTATGGCCAGCCTGGGACCGGCACAGTTGCCAGGGCCGCGAAGATGTACGCCGATTTCGCCGCCGAGCTGTGGCAGCGGATCATCAAGGACCGTGAAGCGAAGATCAGCCATGATGTGCGCGATATGTGCGCCCCGGGGGATACCGGGGGTACCAGCTGCCACCGCTATGGGTGGCTCGACGATGAACTCGAGCGTAACGTGCTGCTGCCGTGCACCCGGAAAACCAAGGTTACGCTGTACCGCGTCTGCGATGGTGACAAGAGTGGCAAGAATCCCAACCTCGACTTCATGAACGAGCGTTTCGCGAATTACCCGGTGGAGCGTGTAGAGGCGCTGCGCAAGTCGTTGGGTGTGCCGGAAACCATCATCGAGCATTGGAGAAGCCTCATCGAGACGCCGGTCCGGCCAGCGTCCGAGCCCGCTCGCCAGGCCTGATGCGTGAGGCGCGGGCCAAGTGATTGGCCGGCGCCTGCGGGCGGCCCTTGCTGTACATCCCTTCCACCACCCTATGCAGCGAGGCTGCCAGCATCGGGCCGTGTCCCAGCCTCGGGAAGCGTTCATAGCGAGCCTGCGCCAGTGTGCCGGCGAGGCTCTGCCACTATCGTCGGCCGGTGAGGAAAAGCTTGGGGGCATGGGATTGCCTTGATGAGAATTCATTGCAATACGAACACTCCGATTGGCGGCGGTGCCGGGGCAATAGCCAGGTGCTGGCATTTCTTCGCGTTACACGGTATCTGCTGGGGGGCTTGCGGGATGTCAGCGGCTGATGAATATCCCGCCGGCCTCGCTGCGGGTACGCAGCTTATGGCTCTGGGCCAACATGGCCAGGGCCAGGGGCAGGTCATCGATCGGGAAACTGCCCGAAACCCGCAACTTGGCCAACGCCGGGTCGCAGACCAGGCGCTGGTCGCTGTAGCGCATCAGTTCCTGGGTCCATTGCAACAACGGCATCTCGTCGATTATCAGCAGGCCATTGCGCCAGGCCAGCTGGGCGTCGCGTGCATCCTCCAGTGGATCGAATCGATCACGGCTGAAGCGCAGCTGCGAGCCTGCCTGGACGATGACACCGCCGGCGGCTTCGGGCTGGACCTGTACGGCGCCTTCGTACACCGCGAGCAGGGTCTCCTGGGGAAACTGGCGCACGCTGAAGCGGGTGCCCAACGCCTGCATGAGGCCTTGCCCGGTCCGCACCCGCAAAGGCCGCGACGGGTCCGCCGCAGTGACGATGTATATCTCGCCCCGGCGCAAGTGCAGCAGGCGCTGCTCGGCCGTGAAGCGCACCCTCAGCTCGCTGTGGCTGTTGAGGGAAACCTGGGTGCCGTCGGCCAGCAGCACATCCCGGCGTTCGCCCAAGGCGGTCAAGTACTCGGTGCCACCTTCATTGCGCCGCCATGCCCACCAGCCCAGTGGTGCCGCGCCCAGCAACACCAGCAGGCTGCGCAGCACGGTGCGCCGGCTGCTGTCGGGGCGCACCAGCGTCTGTCGGGCCAGGGTGGGAGGCAGGGTGCCGAGGCGGGTGAGCAGGCGCTGTGCCCGGTTCCAGGCACGTTCGTGCTCGGCGTCGCGGTATCGCCAGTGCTCCAGTTCGAGCTGTTGTGCCGGCGTCAGCGGCCCTTCCTGCATCAACAGCAGCCAGGCGGCGGCCTGGGCGAGAATGGCCTGGGCGATGGGGGGCTGGTCACTCATCGGGCATCTGGCTCAGGCAGGCGACGTAGCCCTCGTGAATATATTTCTTCACCGTCGGCAAGGCGATGTTCAGTGCCTGGGCGATGTCTTTCTGCTTCATGCCGTCCAGTGTTGCCATCAGGAAGGCTTGCCTGACCCGTGGCCGCAGGCTGTCGAGCACGGCATCGATCTCGTGCAGGGTCTCGAGAATCACGCTCTGCTGCTCGGGCGCCGGATGTTCGACTTCGGGCACCAACGCCAGGGCCTCGAGCCAGGCCTGCTCAAGGGAATGCCGCCGACGCCAGCTGACCAGGACGCAATTGGCGATACGGGCCAGGTAGGCACGTGGCTGGCGCAGGGTATCGGGCTGGGTGGTGTCCCGGCTGGCCAGCACGCGCACGAAAATGTCCTGGGCCAGGTCATCGGCCACGCCACGCCCCCAGGAGCGCAAGCGATACGCCAGCCAGCCGCGCAACCAGGCGTGGTGCTCGACGTACAGCGCGGTCACGGCGCAGTGCTGGATGTGCCGTGGTGGGTTCTTGAAGAGGGTCATGGGCAGCGGGGTCAAGGGCGTAAATGCAAACAATTATCACTAGATTTGGCTAAATCACAAGATCAAGTGAAAATGCGAATCGCACGCATATACCTTTTTCGCTGTCGTGCGACAGAAGAGGTGCAAGCCCGCATCGAGTGCCGGGCACTGACCTCACGAGCGAGAAAAACATGCCCGCCAGCTATCGGCTTCCCCCTGTTTCGCGCCCATCGCAACGCTTGTCCCCGATCAGCTTCGCCGTGCGCTGCGCGGTGCTCGGCTGTTTGCTGGGCTCTGGCGCAAGCCTGGCCCAGGCCGCCCCGGCGGCAACCGAGAACAGCCGACCCGACGACGCCACGCGCCGCGACTACGATATCGCCCAGGGGCCGCTGGGCACTTCGCTGGGCGTGTTCGCCAAGCAATCGGGGCTGTTGCTGTCCTACGATCCCGACCTGACCCGCGGCCGCGCCGCGCCAGCGCTCAAGGGCCGCTACACCGTGCAGGAGGGCGCCCGCCGCCTGCTGGCCAATACCGGCCTGCAACTGCTGCCCACCTCACGGGGGGCATACATCCTCATCCCGCAGGCCCAGGCCCAGGCCCAGGCCCAGGCATCGGCGACGGCAACCGAGCTGACACCGACCGTGGTCGCCTCCAGCGAAATGGTCGACCCGCAGCGTGACACCTACCGCGCGCCGCGTTCGACGGTGCACCTGTCGCGTGAAGACCTCGACCGCTTCAGCACCGTGTCGGTGGGCGACATGCTCAAGGGCGTGGCCGGCGTGCAGGTGGGCGACAGCCGCAACGGCGGCGCGCTGGACGTCAACATTCGCGGCATCCAGGGGCAGAGCCGGGTGGCGGTCAGGGTCGATGGCTCGGAGCAGGCGGTGGATGTCTACCGGGGCTACGGCGGCACCCAGCAGCGCAGCTACATCGACCCCGACCTGATCAGCAGCGTCACCGTGAACAAGGGCCCCAGTACCCGATCGGGGGCTATTGGCGGCTCGGTGGAGATGAAGACCATCGGCGTGGATGACATCCTGGTCGATGGCAAGGACGTCGGCGTGCGCCTGACCGGCAACCTGTGGAACAACGGCGTCGAACCCGAGCACCGCAACCGCCATTCCCGCGACGAGGACCTGAGTGCGGCGCCGCGTGATGAGCGCGGCAGCCTGTTCGGCTCCAAGGCCGAGTCCGGCAGCGCCGCCTTCGCCTATTCCCACGAGCGCTTCGACCTGGTGGCGGCCTATGCGCACCGCAACCAGGGCAACTACTTCTCCGGCAAGAAGGGCCAGGACCGCTACCGCCTCTATGATCGCTGGGGCGAGGAGCAGGCCAGTGTCGCCAACACCTACAATGCCGGCGAGGAAGTGCTCAACTCGTCGTTCGAGACCGACTCCTACCTGCTCAAGACCACCTGGCGGCTGGCCGACGACCACACCCTGGACCTCGGCTACCGGCGCTTCGACGGGCACATGGGCGAGATCATGCCGTCGGACATCTTCCGCTACGGCACCGCCGGCATCTACCAGTACCCCACCAGCGAAATCGAGATCGACACGTACACCGCGCGCTATCACTACCTGCCCGAGGGCAATCCGTGGGTGGACCTCACCAGCAACCTGTGGATGACCGACTCGAAGACCAGCACCTTGAGCGCGGCCTGGATGGCGCCCAAGTCGCAGCTGTTCCGCACCGACCGCGCCTGGTCGCGCCAGGACAACCGCCGCATCGGCGGCGACCTGAGCAACGTGTCGCGCTTCACCACCGCCCATGGCGATTTCAAGCTCGACCTGGGCGGTGCCTTCCAGCTCGAGGACCTGCAGCCGCAGAAAAGCGTCGTGGCCACCCAGCACGACATCAACGCCAACCGCATGTTGCGCGATGCCTCGCGTCAGGAGTTCAGCTTCAACGGCAACCTGGAGTACAAGCCTGTCGAGACGGTGACGCTGTGGGGCGGCGGCCGCTATGCCCACTACCGAACCAAGGACAACACGGTGCTGGCCGAGGCGCGCCGCGAGGAGCGCGAAATGCGCTGGATCACCGCCAGCAGCCCGGGGCACTGGGGCAGCATGATATGGTTCCCGGACCAGAACGGCCAGTACACCGACGCCACCGACCCGCGCCTGAACAACGGCATTGTCTTCGAAAACAGCAACGAGCCGTTCAATGGCGTGCCGTTCAATGAGTCCGGCGCGACCAATGTGGTTGTCCATCCTGAAGGTGTAAACCGAGTGGTCACCGGCTATGACTACACCCCACAGGGCAAGAGCAGCGGCGGTGGTTTCTCGCCGGCCTTCGGCATCAATGTCGAGTTCCTCCCCGACACTTTCGTGTACGCGTCCTACACCCAGGGCCTGCGCCTGCCTTCGCTGTTCGAGACCAGCCAGGGTACCCAGCAGGTCACCCCGGGCAAGCACCTCAAGCCCGAGCGCTCACGCAGCTGGGAAGTGGGCGTGAGTGCCTTGCGCAGCGACCTGCTGACCGCGGGTGACGAGGCGTCGGCCAAGCTGGCCTGGTTCGACAACGACATCAAGAACTACATCACCCGCTACTATGACCCAAGCCCGGGGCTGTGGGGGCAAATGACCTTCAGCAACACCGACAGCTTCCACACCCGCGGCCTGGAGTTGCAGTCGCACTACGATGCCGGACGGGTGTTCGCCGACCTGTCGGCCACCTACTACCTGATGACCGAGACCTGCGACGCGGCCTTTGCCGGCAAGCTGCGCGCCAGCGCCAATCAGTACCAACGTACCCACGACACCCCGGACTGCACGCCGGGCAGCTACATGGGCTCATACACCAACACGCAGAACCCGCCACGCTTCTCGGCCAATCTGCTCACCGGCTTGCGCTTCTTCGACGAGGCGCTGACCGTGGGCGGGCGCATGACCTATACCTCGGGGCCCACCGCGCAGATGGACAAGCCCTGGCAGACCGGCGCCACCACACCGCAGATCGACTATCGCTCGGTGGCGCTGTTCGACCTGTTCCTCAAGTACAAGGTGCTGGAGCACACCGAACTGAACGTGTCGGTGCAGAACCTGACGGACCGCTACTACCTGGATCCGCTGGCGCAGAGCTTCATGCCGGCACCTGGACGGACTTGGCGGGTGGGGATGGTGGCGCGATTCTGAGGGGGGCCTTGCTTGTCGACAGGCATTAAAAAGCCGGCTTGTGGCCGGCTTCTCGGGGACGGTCTTGGCTCATTTTTGATAAGCCGCAACCGCCTTAAACGGTTGGCAACATGGCCGGAAAAAGATGGCGGACGGCTGTGTGAGGCGTCGCCAGGCCCTCTGGAATGCGGCTTGCACCATCAGGGGGCATGATGTGCCGCGTAGCATACCCGTGTGCGGGGTCCCTGCCCAGCAAAAAGTGGTGCGAGGTGTTTCAGCCCGGACGCACAGGGCGCAGGCATGACCACCAGAACACCCAGCCGAGGATTTCCAGCTTCTGCACGCGACGTTGATAGGCTGTGTAGCGTTCGCTGGGGTGGTTGAGGCGGTCATGGCTGTGCAGGCACAGCGTGCCGTTGTGGCCAACGGAGAGACGCTGCACTCGCAGACGGCCATTGTGCAGCAGCGCATAGCACTCGCCCTCCACGACCCGGGTAAAGCCGCAGTCGATAGCCAGCAGGGCGCCTTCGGGCAGCAGGGGGGCCATGCTGTTGCATGGCATGCCGAGGCAGATGGCGTTTGCCGTTGTGACCTCCAGGGCCTCCAGGGCCCGGCGGGGGACCGGCTGGTAGTGCCCGGGCAGAACTTGCAGACGGCCCTGCTCCAGGTGATGCAGGGGCAAATGCGCCATGTCCGTGTCCAAGGCCAGCAGTGGCGGCGGCAAGGGACTGGCAGAACAGGTAGATCGGACGGGGCGAAGCGGGGTCGGATGCTTCGGGCCTTCGCCACTGCGCAGCCAGCGCATGCGGACGCAGAACAGATCGGCTATCTCCTCGAGTCGGGCTTGGGGCACGCCGCGTTTGAACCAGTTGTTGACGTGCTGCGGCGTGATCTTGCGCTGGGCGGCAAAGTCTGAAGGGGTCAGGTTGCACTCCAAAAGGAGGGCTTTGAGACGGTCGCCGGATGTTTTCATGACAGCGAGTCTATAGTTCCTTGAAGTGCGTGGAAATCAACCCGATGTCGAAGTGATCTGTAGGAAACGTGTTGAATTGTAGGGTGCGCCTTAGGATTGCGTAGGATAAGTCGATAGGCCGCCAGGCTGCGGCGAATGTCCATAAAAAAAACCCTGCCGGAGCAGGGTTTTCTTCGTGTCAGGTTCAGCCCTTGTAGGCTGCGACCGATTTGGTGATCGCGGCGCGGGCGGCGTCTGCGCCTTCCCAGCCTTCGATCTTGACCCACTTGCCCTTCTCGAGATCCTTGTAGTTCGCGAAGAAGTGCTCGATCTGCTGGATCAGCAGGGTAGGCAGGTCGGTGTATTCCTTCACGTCGACATACAGCTGCGACAGCTTGTCGTGAGGAACGGCGATGACCTTGGCGTCGCCGCCACCGTCGTCGGTCATGTTCAGCACGCCAACGGGACGGGCGCGGATCACCGAGCCTGGGGCGACCGGGTACGGGGTCACGACCAGCACGTCCAGCGGATCACCGTCGTCGGCCAGGGTGTTGGGGATGAAGCCGTAGTTGGCCGGGTAGAACATAGGGGTGGCCATGAAACGGTCGACGAACAGGGTGTCGCTGTCCTTGTCGATCTCGTATTTGATCGGCGCGTGGTTGGCCGGGATCTCGATGGCGACGTAGATGTCGTTCGGCAGGTCTTTGCCGGCTGGAATCTTGCTGTAGCTCATTGGGCAATGCCCCCGTGTTTGATCAAAAAAGTGGCGGCGATTATAGGCACATTCCCACAGTGGGTGCCACGCCCGGCCTGATGTGCGGCTTTCAGCCGTGGCTGGCGCGGTAGTCCGGGTGCTCGGCCTGCAGACGTGCCAGGCGGCCCAGCGGATCCTGGCGGTAGAACAGCGACAGCTGCTGGTAGACCTTCGGGTAGGCCTCATGCAGCAGGTCGGGTGCGCTGAAGAAGTATTCGCTGGTGACGGCGAAGAACTCGGCCGGGTTTTCCGCGGCATAGGGGTCGATGGCCGTCTCGGCGTCGGGGTTGGCGTCGAGCTGGCGGTTCAGGTCGTCGTAGGCCTGCTGCATGGCCTGGGCCCAGTCCTCCACGCGCATGCCGCTGTGCAAGGGCGGCAGGCCGTTGGCATCGCCGTTGAGCATGTCCAGCTTGTGCGCCAGTTCGTGGATGACCAGGTTGTAGGCTTCCCAGCCGCCGCTGCTCAGGACGCCGGGCCAGGCGAGGATCACCGGTCCCTGCTGCCAGGCTTCGCCGCTGTGCTCGGCGTCCCAGGCATGCTCGACCCCGCTGCTGTCGCGGTGGCGCTGAGGGCTCTTGAAGTCGTCGGGGTAGAGGATGATCTCGTGGAAGCCCTGGTACCAGTTCAGCTCGCCCAGGTGCAGCAGCGGCAACTGGGCCTGGGCGGCGAGGAACAGGCGCTGCTCGTCGTCCAGCTCGACGCCGGGCAGGGTGGTCAGGTGCTTGTCGTGCAGGAACAGCACGCAGGCGTCACGCAACCAGCGGTCTTCTTCGTCGCTGATGCCGTCGAGCAGCGGCAGGCGATCACGGATCACCTGCCACAGCTGTGGATCGACCGGATAGCGGGCCAGGGTGCGCCGGCGCCGCCAGGCGCTGAACGACCACATGCCCAGGTCAGTGGGCCTTGGCCGTGCGACCGAAACGGCCGCGCAGCAGTCCAAGGATCATCGGTATCAGCGACAGCAGGATGATCGCCACCACCATCAGCGACAGGTGCTGCTTGATGAACGGCACGTTGCCGAAGAAGTAGCCCAGGGTCACCAGGCCGCCCACCCACAGCAGCGAGCCGGCTACGCTGAAGGCCAGGAAGCGCGGGTAGTGCATGTGGGCGATACCGGCGACGAACGGCGCGAAGGTACGCAGGATCGGCAGGAAGCGCGCCAGGGTGACGGTCTTGCCGCCATGGCGCTCGTAGAACTCGTGGGTGCGCTGCAGGTAGTCCTTGCGGAAGATCTTCGAGTTGGGGTTGCGGAACAGGCGTTCGCCCGCCGTGCGCCCGATCACGTAGTTGGTGCTGTCGCCGAGGATTGCCGCGGCCATCAGCAGGCCGGCCAGCAGTACCGGGTCCATCCCGCCACCGGCGGCCACGGCGCCGGCGATGAACAGCAGCGAGTCACCCGGCAGGAACGGCATGATCACCAGGCCGGTCTCGCAGAAGATCACGGCGAAGAGTATGGCGTAGATCCAGGGACCGTAGTTGTTGACCAGCAGATCGAGGTAGGCATCGAGATGCAGGATGAGGTCCAGCGGGTTGAAATCCATGTACAGCACCTGTGTTCTTGACCCGCTTCTACGGGCACGCGATGACGGACAGTGCCATGGTTGGGGAGGTTTACCGGTTGTGCCGGTAACTTTTCGCACATGACAGGAGGGGGATTATACGGCGAAGTCCGGATTGTGCCCGGAGAGTTTGTAGCGGGGGGTTACGACAATATGGGGGCATACGGTTTCGTGGGAGCGGGCTTGCCCTGCGATAGGGGCGTCCTGGCAATCGCGGGGCAAACCCGCTCCCACACTGCACGATATGCCGACGTATCGATCAGGCTCTGGGCGAAATTTTCCGTACGGACTTCAATCCTGGCTGATCGGCAGGATGTAGTTCTCGAACTCGGTGTCCTTGCGAAAGCCCATGGATTCATAGGTCTTGCGCGCCACCTCGTTGTCGCTGCTGGTGGACACGCGCATGCGCACGGCGTTGGATTTCTTGGCCATCTTCTTGGCCTCGCGCATCAGGTTGTCGGCCACCAGCATGCGCCGCGAGTCTTCGGCCACATAGATATCGTTGAGGATCCACACGCGCTTGAGCGACAGCGATGAGAAGCTCGGGTAGAGCTGGCAGAAGCCCATCAGGCGGTCATCGCCATCATCCGGCAGGGCCAGGTAGATGATCGATTCCTTGCGCTTGAGGCGTTTTTCGAGAAAGGCCCGCGAACTGTCCGGGTAAGGCAGTTGCCCATAGAACTCGCGGTATTTCACGAACAATGGGGTGAGCAGGTCAAGGTGTTCCAAGGTTGCCTGGATGATGCGCATGGGCGGGCCTCTGAGTCCATTGGGAATACGGCGGATTGCCAGCAGCGTCCACTGGCATGCTGCCTAAAGCAGGCTAGAAGCGCAATCCGCCTTCGGTGACATGTTTTTTACCCTTCACCGAGCAGGAAGTTTCCGTTTTTCCCGGCAGAATCTTCGCTGTCGATACTAGGGACCTCGGCTTCGTCCTTCAGATTCACCCCCGACAGCTGGCGCCTGCAGGCCTCGCGCATCAGGTACAGCAGGCGATGAGCGGCCATGCCGTAGCTCAGGCCTTCGAGGCGCACATTGGAGATGCAGTTGCGGTAGGCGTCGGTCAGGCCGACCTTCGGCGCGTAGGTGAAGTACAGGCCCAGGCTGTCGGGTGAACTCAGGCCTGGGCGTTCGCCGATCAGCATCACCGTCATGCGTGCGCCGAGCAGCTCACCCACTTCGTCGGCCACCGCGACCCGGCCTTGCTCCACCAGGATTACCGGGGCGCTGCTCCAGCCATCGGCGGCGGCCTGTTCCTCGAAGCGGCTCAGGAAGGGCAGGGTGTGGCGGTGCACGGCCAGCGCCGACAGGCCATCGGCAACAACGATGGCCAGGTCGACGCCGCCAGGGTTGGCCTGGGCGTGCTCGCGCAGACACTGGGCCGAGCCCTCGTGCAGGCGTCGGCCCAGGTCCGGGCGTTGCAGATACTGGTGGCGGTCGCTGGCGGCGCTGTGCAGCAGCATGCTGTCGCGCCCGCGCTCGCTGAGTTGCTGGCGCAGGCCGACGTGGTCGAAGGGCAGGTGCACGGCGTCGCGGGCCTGGGCATGGGCGAACTGGAAGTCCAGTTGGGCGCCGGTCGGCAGGCTGATGCCGGTGCGGCCCAGGGCGATGCGTGCTGGCGTCAGGTTGCGCAGGGCCAGCCAGGGGTTGTCGGGGGTGGGGGTGTGTCGTTCCATGCTCACCTCTAGGCCAGCTGTGCCAGGGCCTGGCGGAAGGCCGCCGGCAGGTTGTCGCCGAAGCGGATACGGCCATCGGCCTGGGTGAAGATACCGGTACGTTCCAGCCACGCCTCGAATTCCGGCCCGGGCTTGAGGCCCAGGGTCTGGCGGGCATAGAGCGCGTCGTGGAACGAGGTGGTCTGGTAGTTGAGCATGATGTCGTCGGAGCCGGGGATGCCCATGATGAAGTTGATCCCGGCCACGCCCAGCAGGGTCAGCAGGGTGTCCATGTCGTCCTGGTCGGCTTCGGCGTGGTTGGTGTAGCAGATGTCGCAGCCCATCGGCACGCCCAGCAGCTTGCCGCAGAAGTGGTCCTCGAGGCCGGCGCGGATGATCTGCTTGCCGTTGTACAGGTACTCCGGGCCGATGAAACCGACCACGGTGTTGACCAGGAACGGCTTGAAGTGCCGGGCCACCGCATAGGCGCGGGTTTCGCAGGTCTGCTGGTCGACGCCGTGGTGGGCGTTGGCCGACAGGGCGCTGCCCTGGCCGGTCTCGAAGTACATCAGGTTCTGCCCGACCGTGCCGCGCTTGAGTGACAGGCCGGCCTCGTAGCCCTCCTGCAACACGTTAAGGTTGATGCCGAAGCCGGCGTTGGCCGCTTCGGTGCCGGCAATGGACTGGAACACCAGGTCCAGCGGCACGCCGCGGTTCATCGCCTCGATCGAGGTGGTGACGTGGGTCAGCACGCAGGACTGGGTGGGGATGTCGTAACGCTGGATGATCGCATCGAGCATTTCCAGCAGCGCGCAGATCGAGGCGATGCTGTCGGTGGCCGGGTTGATGCCGATCATCGCATCACCGTTGCCGTACAGCAGGCCGTCGAGAATGCTCGCGGCGATACCGGCCGGCTCGTCGGTGGGGTGGTTGGGCTGCAGGCGCGTCGATAGCCGCCCGCGCAGCCCCATGGTGCCGCGGAACGCGGTGACCACGCGGATCTTCTGCGCCACCAGCACCAGATCCTGCACGCGCATGATCTTCGACACTGCGGCGGCCATTTCCGGCGTCAAGCCGGGGGCCAGGGCCCTGAGGCTGTGTTCGTCGGCCTGGTCGCTGAGCAGCCAGTCGCGCAAGCCGCCGACGGTCAGGTGGCTGACCGCGGCGAAGGCCGCGGCATCGTGGGTGTCGATGATCAGGCGGGTGACTTCGTCCTGTTCGTAGGGGATCAGCGCTTCGCTGAGAAAGTGCTTGAGCGGGATGTTGGCCAAGGCCATCTGCGCGGCCACCCGCTCGCCGTCGTTGCTGGCGGCGACGCCGGCCAGGTAGTCCCCCGAGCGTGCCGGGCTGGCCTTGGCCATCACCTCCTTGAGGCTGTCGAAGCGGTAGACCTGGTGGCCCACGGTATGCGTGAAACTTGCCATACAGAATCTCCAGGGCGCCGCAGGGCTGGCCTGCGGCGCAAGTCGGCAATCAGTGCAGGGCCTCTTCGGCCTTCTGGATCGCGGCGAATTCCTCTTCCGGTGTACCGGCCACCAGGTGGTGGCGGCTGTAGAACGCAAAGTAGGCAATTAATACTGCATAGATCACCGCGGCGCCAATCACCACCCGCGGATCGACCAGGAAGCCGGCGACCACGGCGATACAGGCCAGTACCAGGGCCACGCTCGAGGTAAAGATGCCGCCGGGGGTGCGGTACGGACGCTCCATTTTCGGGCGGCGGATACGCAGGGTGATGTGCGCGGCCATCATCAGCACGTAGGACAGCGTGGCGCCGAACACCGCCACCAGGATCAGCAGGTCGCCCTGGCCGGTCAGCGACAGGGCGAAGCCGATGATCCCGGGGATCACCAGGGCCAGTACCGGGGCCTTGCTCTTGTTGGTCTCGGACAGTTTGCGTGGCAGGTAGCCGGCGCGGGAAAGCGCGAAGATCTGCCGCGAATAGGCATAGATGATCGAGAAGAAGCTGGCGATCAGGCCGGCCAGGCCCACCAGGTTGACGAAGCCGCCCATCCAGGTCGAACCGCCGTAGGCCTTCGACAGCGCCTCGACCAGCGGGTTGCCTGAGGCCTTGAGGGCTTCGGAACCGGCGCCACCGGGGCCGACCACCAGGATCAACAAGGCGAAGGCCAGCAGCACCAACATCGCGCCGATCAGGCCACGGGGCAGGTCACGCTTCGGGTTCTTGGTCTCTTCGGCGGCCAGTGGTACGCCTTCGACCGCGAGGAAGAACCAGATCGCGTAGGGGATCGCCGCCCAGACACCGACATAGCCGAAAGGCAGGAAGCTGCTGGCGCCGACGGCGTCGGTCTTGGCGATGTCGAACAGGTTCGCTGCATCGAAATGCGGCACCATGCCGATCAGGAACACGGCCAGGGCGATGGCGGCAACCGCGGTGATGATGAACATCAGCTTCAGCGCCTCGCCGACGCCGAAGATGTGGATGCCGATGAACACGATGTAGAAGGCCAGGTAGATCATCCAGCCGCCGATGCCGAACAGCGACTGGCAGTAGGCACCGATGAACACGGCGATGGCTGCGGGCGCGATGGCGTACTCGATGAGGATCGCCGTGCCGGTGAGGAAGCCGCCCCAGGGGCCGAAGGCGCTGCGGGCGAAGCCGTAGCCGCCGCCGGCCGTGGGGATCATCGACGACAGTTCCGCCAGGGAGAAGCACATGCACAGGTACATGGTGGCCATCAGCAGGGTGGCGAGGAACATGCCGCCCCAGCCGCCCTGGGCCAGGCCGAAGTTCCAGCCGGCGTAGTCGCCGGAGATCACGTAGGCCACGCCCAGGCCCACCAGCAGCACCCAGCCGGCGGCACCTTTTTTCAGTTCACGTTGCTGGAAATACTCGGAATTGACCTTTTCGAAGTCGACGGAGGAGCTTGCCGGCGCGCCGGCGGAATGATCGCTTGGCATGGATTCACCTGTTTTTCTTCTTGGTGGCCGGAAGGGTTTCGGGCCGATGGTGATAGGTACTGCAGGAAGCGAGCCAGAGCGGTTGCTGCACGGCAACCGCGCTTGGTTGATCGGCCTCATCGCGGGGCAAGCCCGCTCCCACGTGGGAGCGGGCTTGCCCCGCGATGATTCGTGCTTAGAAGAAGCCCAGCGGGTTGATGTCGTAGCTCACCAGCAGGTTCTTGGTCTGCTGGTAGTGGTCGAGCATCATCTTGTGGGTTTCACGGCCGACGCCGGACTTCTTGTAGCCACCGAACGCGGCATGCGCCGGGTACAGGTGGTAGCAGTTGGTCCACACGCGGCCGGCCTTGATTCCGCGGCCCATGCGATAGGCGCGGTTGATGTCGCGGGTCCACACGCCGGCGCCCAGGCCGAATTCGGTGTCGTTGGCAATCGCCAGGGCCTCGGCTTCGTCCTTGAAGGTGGTGACGCTGACCACCGGGCCGAAGATCTCCTCCTGGAACACGCGCATCTTGTTGTTGCCCTTGAGCAGGGTCGGCTGGATGTAGTAACCGCTGGCCAGCGCGCCTTCGAGCTGCTCCACCTTGCCGCCGGTAAGCAACTCGGCGCCCTCTTCCTGGGCGATCTTGAGGTAGGACTGGATCTTCTCGAACTGCTGCTGCGAGGCCTGGGCGCCGACCATGGTGTCGGTGTCCAGTGGATCGCCGCGCTTGATCTGCAGCACCTTCTTCATCACCACTCCCATGAACTGCGGGTAGATCGATTCCTGCACCAGGGCACGCGACGGGCAGGTGCACACTTCGCCCTGGTTGAAGAAGGCCAGCACCATGCCTTCGGCCGCCTTGTCGATGAAGCTCGGCTCGGCCTGCATGATGTCCTCGAAGTACACGTTCGGCGACTTGCCGCCCAGTTCGACGGTGGAGGGGATGATGTTCTCGGCGGCGCATTTCATGATGTGCGCGCCGACCGGGGTAGAGCCGGTAAAGGCGATCTTGGCAATGCGCTTGCTGGTGGCCAGGGCCTCGCCCGCTTCACGGCCGTAGCCTTGCACCACGTTGAGCACGCCCTTGGGCAGCAGGTCGCCGATCAGTTCCATCAGCACGGTGATGCCCAGTGGAGTCTGTTCGGCGGGCTTGAGTACCACGCAGTTGCCGGCGGCCAGGGCCGGGGCGAGCTTCCAGGCGGCCATCAGCAGTGGGAAGTTCCACGGGATGATCTGCCCGACCACGCCCAGCGGCTCGTGGATGTGGTAGGCCACGGTGGTTTCGTTGATCTCGGCGGCGCCGCCTTCCTGGGCCCGGATGCAGCCGGCGAAGTAGCGGAAGTGATCGACCGCCAGCGGGATGTCGGCGTTGAGGGTTTCGCGGATCGGCTTGCCGTTGTCCCAGGTTTCGGTGATGGCCAGCAGCTCGAGGTTCTGCTCGATGCGGTCGGCGATGCGCAGCAGGACGTTGGATCGGTCCTGCACCGAAGTGCGGCCCCAGGCATCGGCGGCCGCGTGGGCCGCGTCGAGGGCCTTTTCAATGTCTTCGGCGGTGGAGCGGGGGAACTCGGCGATCAGCTTGCCGTTGACCGGGGAGGTGTTCTCGAAATACTGCCCCTTCACCGGCGCCACGAACTCACCACCGATGTAGTTGCCGTAGCGGCTCTTGAAGTTGACCTTCGCGCCTTCGGTGCCGGGATGTGCATAACGCATGATGTGTCTCCTGGTCGTTGTGATTGTTGCGGAGTTACCAAGCGTAGAGCAAAGGTCGGGCCAGCGCCTGGAGGCCCTTGTTTATCAATGACTTGGGTCAAGTGCGGCGCCGCGATTGAAATGACCTGTGCCAGCCTCGGCACGGCCAGGGTGACATTTTGTACCCGTTGCGACACAGGCCGTGACCGCAGGGTCGGTGCAACGTTGCAAAGCGTTCACGCCTGGAGGATGCTGACGGCACGCTCTATCTGCGGAGAACAACAAGAAATGCAGAGCAATCCGTTCAGCCGCCATGCCCAGCAAGTGCTCACGGTCGCCCAGGGCCAGACCAGCGGGCCGGGCAGCGACCCGTCCATCGCCCGCTCCTGGCTGCGTTGCCTGGAGGACTACCACCTCGACCCCGCGCGGGTCCAGGCACCGGTGGTGCTCGAACACGGCCGCCTGCTGGAGAGCCGCGAGCGCCTGCGCCAGGTGCTGCAGATCGCCGACAACGAGATGAACAGCCTGCACCAGCAGTTGTCCGGTGCCGGGCACGCGGTGCTGCTGACCGATGCTCGCGGGGTGATCCTCAACTGCGTCACCGCGCCCAGCGAGCGGCGCATCTTCGAGCGTGCCGGGCTGTGGCTCGGCGCCGACTGGAGCGAGGCCCGCGAGGGCACCAACGGTATCGGTACCTGCCTGGTCGAGCGCCAAGCCCTGACCATTCACCAGGACGAGCACTTCCGTGGTCGCCATACCGGGCTGACCTGCTCGGCCAGCCCGGTATTCGACCCACACGGCGAGTTGCTGGCGGTACTCGATGTGTCGTCGGCGCGGCCCGATGTCTCGCGCCAGAGCCAGTTCCACACCATGGCGCTGGTCAACCTGTCGGCGAAGATGATCGAGAGCTGCTACTTCCTGCGCCACTTCGAGCAGCAATGGCTACTGCGTTTTCACTTGCAGGCCGAGTCGGTCGGGTTGTTCAGCGAGGGCCTGCTGGCCTTCGATGGCGACGGGCGGATCTGCGCCGCCAACCAGAGTGCTTTGAACCTGTTGGGGACCATCCGCGGCGGAGTGCTGGGCAAGCCATTGGACAGGTTCTTCGCCTGCAGCCACGATGAAATGTTCAGCCGCGCCACTCTCCAGGGCAGTACTGCCTGGCCGCTGCACACCCGCGACGGTCGCCAGGTATTCGCCAGCCTGCGCGGCCAGGCACGGGCGCCGGTGTGGTCGGTGCCGGTGGCCTTGCCCCAGACCGCTGCGCCGGGCATCTGCCTGCTCGATCCGGCCTTGCGCGAGGACTTCCGTCGCGCCGTGCGGGTGTTCGAGCGTGACGTGCCGCTGCTGTTGCGCGGCGAAACCGGTTGCGGCAAGGAGGCTTTTGCCCAGGCGGTGCACCAAGCCAGCGCACGCCGTGACAAGCCGTTCGTGGCGATCAACTGCGCATCGATCCCGGAGAGCCTGATCGAGAGCGAGCTGTTCGGCTATCGCGGTGGCAGCTTCACCGGTGCGCGCAAGGAAGGCATGCGCGGCAAGCTGCTGCAGGCCGATGGCGGCACCTTGCTGCTGGACGAGATCGGCGACATGCCGTTGGCGCTGCAGACTCGCTTGCTGCGGGTACTGGAAGAGCGCCAGGTGGTGCCGATCGGTGGTGAGCCGCAGGCGGTGGATGTGCGGATCATCAGCGCCACCCACCGTGACCTGCTGGAGCGGGTGGCGCACGGCGGGTTCCGTGAAGACCTCTATTACCGCCTCAATGGCCTGGAGGTGGCCCTGCCGGCGTTGCGCGAACGCAGCGACAAGGCGCCGCTGCTGGACTTCCTGCTGGCGCAGGAGGCCGAAGGACAGGTCATCGAAATCGAACCGAAAGCACGACAAGCGTTGCTGGACTTTGCCTGGCCAGGGAACGTGCGGCAGTTGCGCAATGTGCTGCGCACGTTGGTGGCGTTGTGCGAGGAGGGGCGGATCGAGTATCCGGACCTCCCGCAAATGGTGCGCAATGTGGGAGTGGGTCCTGCCAACGCCATCGCGGGGCAGGCTCGCTCCCACGATGGTCGTGTGTGTCTTGGCGATGCCGAGCGCCAGGCCTTGCTCAGCGCCCTGGAGGCAAACCACTGGCACATGACCCGCGTCGCCGAGCACCTGAGCATCAGCCGCAATACCTTGTATCGAAAACTGCGCAAACATGGCATAGCCAGGGCCTGCTGAGCGAAACAGCGGGTGCGATTTCCCTCGCCCTGGGCTACCCTGCCTCGACGTTTTGCGAGGTCGATCATGCACATTCATATTCTCGGTATTTGCGGCACTTTCATGGGTTCGCTGGCGGTGCTGGCCAAGGACCTTGGCCACCGTGTCACCGGCTCCGACGCCAACGTGTATCCGCCGATGAGCACCCAGCTCGAAGCCCAGGGCATCGAGCTGACCCAAGGCTACGACCCGGCCCAGCTGGAGCCGGCACCGGATCTGGTGGTGATCGGCAACGCCATGTCGCGGGGCAACCCGGCGGTGGAGTATGTGCTGAACAAGGGCCTGGCGTACGTATCGGGCCCGCAGTGGCTGGCCGACCATGTGCTGCAGGGCCGCTGGGTACTGGCCGTGGCCGGTACCCATGGCAAGACCACTACCAGCAGCATGCTGGCCTGGGTGCTGGAACACGCCGGCATGAGCCCGGGCTTCCTGATCGGCGGCGTGCCGCAGAACTTCTCGGTGTCGGCGCGCCTGGGCGATACGCCGTTCTTCGTGGTAGAAGCCGACGAATACGACAGCGCTTTCTTCGACAAGCGCTCCAAGTTCGTGCACTACCATCCGCGTACTGCGATCCTCAACAATCTCGAGTTCGATCACGCGGACATCTTCCCCGACCTTGCGTCCATCGAGCGGCAGTTCCACCACTTGGTTCGCACCATTCCCAGTGAGGGCCTGGTCATTCACCCGACCACCGAGCAGGCGCTGGAGCGCGTCATCGGCATGGGCTGCTGGACCCCGGTGCAGACCACGGGCGAGGGTGGCCAGTGGCAGGCGCGCCTGCTCAGCGCCGATGGCTCGCGCTTCGAAGTGCTGTTCGAAGGTCAGGCGCAAGGAGTGGTGGATTGGGCGCTGACCGGCCAACACAACGTCGCCAATGCCCTGGCCACCCTGGCTGCCGCCCGCCATGTCGGCGTGGCGCCGGCCATGGGTATCGAAGGCCTGAGCGCCTTCAAGAGCGTCAAACGCCGCATGGAACTGGTTGCCGAGGTTCAGGGCGTGACCATCTATGACGACTTCGCCCACCACCCGACCGCCATCGCCACTACCCTCGATGGCCTGCGCAAGCGCGTAGGCGAGGCGCCGGTGATCGCGGTGATCGAGCCGCGCTCCAACTCCATGAAGCTGGGCGCGCACCGCGACGGCCTGCCGGAAAGCGTCAACGACGCCGACCAGGTCATCTGGTACGCGCCGCCCAACCTGGGCTGGGATCTGGCCGGCACCGCCGCGCAGTGCAAGGTGCCGAGTGTGGTCGCCGACAGCCTCGAGGCGATCATCGAACGGATCAAGGGCCAGGCCCGCCCGGGTACCCATGTGGTGATCATGAGCAACGGCGGCTTCGGCGGCCTGCACGGCAAGCTGGCCGAGGCGCTGAAGTGAGCGGGCCGGAACGCATCACCCTGGCCATGACCGGCGCCTCCGGGGCGCAGTATGGCCTGCGCCTGCTCGATTGCCTGGTGCGCGAAGACCGCGAGGTGCATTTCCTCATCTCCAAGGCCGCGCAACTGGTAATGGCTACAGAGACCGACGTGGTGTTGCCAGCCAAGCCCCAGGCCATGCAGGCGTTCCTGACCGAGTACACCGGCGCGGCCGACGGGCAGATCCGCGTGTATGGCAAGGAGGACTGGATGTCGCCGGTGGCCTCGGGCTCCGGCGCGCCGGCGGCGATGGTGGTGGTGCCGTGTTCCACCGGCACCCTGTCGGCGATTGCCACCGGTGCCTGCAACAACCTGATCGAGCGGGCGGCCGACGTGACCCTCAAAGAGCGTCGTCAGTTGATCCTGGTTCCGCGGGAGGCGCCATTCTCGACCATCCACCTGGAGAACATGCTCAAGCTGTCGCAGATGGGCGCGGTGATCCTGCCGGCGGCACCGGGCTTTTACCACCAGCCGCAGACCATCGACGACCTGGTCGACTTCGTCGTGGCACGCATCCTGAACCTGCTGAATATCCCGCAGGACATGCTGCCGCGCTGGGGCGAGCATCATCATGGGGTCGATGATTGAGGCGGTTTGTGCTGGGGCTGCTGGTGTTGGCCCAGCTCGGTGGCTGCGCCACGGTCCGCACGTTGGATGCCAACAAGCCCGGGGCACCGGTGGTGTATGCCGGGACACGGCTTGACCTGTACGTGATCAATGGTGGGTGCTGTCCAGAAGATCGGTTCGGGGCCGAGGCGCCGGCCTATCCGGGGCTGGACCTTCCTGGGAGCGCGTTGCTCGATACGCTGCTGCTGCCGTTGTCGTTATTGACGGCGGCGGGGGTGGGGTTCAACGCTACCGGTGGGTTGTAACAGCATCGCGGGGCAAGTCGCAGCGGCGAACCGCCGCTCCCACGTCCTTGAGCGATAGCCCGTAGCGTGGGAGCGGGCTTGCCCCGCGATGGGCTTGATGCCTTACTTCTTGCCTAGCTTGCGCAGCTCGTCCGACTCGACCACGCGAATTCCATCCTCCTCCTCCAACGCCAGCCGCCACAGCGCCCGGGCCAGGGTGCAGGCCTCGATGCCGCGGTACTTGCCCGGTATCAGGCGGGCGAAGGGTGCGGCCATGCGCTCACCCAGCCGTGGCTGGATCCGCTCGCCCAGCAATAGCGAAGGCCGCACGATGGTCAATTGCG
Organism: Pseudomonas sp. PONIH3; assembly: GCF_002934345.1. NCBI lineage: Bacteria > Pseudomonadati > Pseudomonadota > Gammaproteobacteria > Pseudomonadales > Pseudomonadaceae > Pseudomonas > Pseudomonas sp. PONIH3. Next base: position 3,055,853 of record NZ_CP026386.1, on the reverse strand, counting down.
GCCAATCCTGCTGCTTTAGCGCTTCCTCCATCTCGCCCTTGACCCGGTTGTAGAAGATCGAAGACTTCGGATCGGCGCCGAGCGCGCTGATCACCAGTAGATGGCGGGCGCCCATCTCCCTGGCGCGCTTGCTGAAGGCCACGACCATATCCAGGTCCACGGCGCGGAAGGCCGTTTCAGATCCGGCCTGCTTGAGGGTGGTACCCAGGCAGCAGAACGCTATGTCGACACGGCCAGCCAGTTGCGGGAGAAACATGGCCGGGTCACCCACTGGGTTTTCCAGGTGCGGATGCTCGGCCAGCGGGCGGCGCGTTGGCGCCAGCACGCGGCTGATAGTGGGCTCGTTGAGCAGGCGGTCGAGCAGGTGTTCTCCTGTCAGACCCGTGGCACCGGCAAGCAGGACATGCTGAGGCGTCAGGTACATGGTGTTTCTCCCTCGTTACTACACAGCTTAGTGGGCGCCAGGTGTTTTTGCCTGTTCCTCCGAAGCTGGCTGGGCTTCATTGCGCAAGGCTTGCTCGGCTTGTTGGCGGCGCAGGCGCTGCCAATGGCTGATTACCGCCGGCGGCGCCCAGAGCTGCGGCTCAGAGGCTTCGAAACCTTCCCTTCGTTCTCGTTCGGCAACGCTTTGCCGCGCCAGTTCAAACGCCTGTTTCAGATCGTCGGTCTGGTTCAACGCTTGGGCGAACAGGGCGTCGCCGAAGTAGGTGAAGTCGGCTTCTTCCGAACAGCCGAATGACACCCGGTCTGGCCGGGCGGCGGTCATGACCAGGGTGCGGTCGTCCTTGAGCGGGGCGATGTAGCCACCGGAATAGCAGGCGGAGATGACGATCACCTTGTCGCGGTCCTTCAGCGGGGCGAGGGCGCTGGCCAGCTCGTCGGCGGAGAGGTCGGCCAGTTGCAGGCGTGGTTGGTCGAGCACCAGTTGGTGGTCGTGGCTGCCATGGCTGGTCAGGTAGATGAACACCAGGTCCTCGGGGCCGCTGCGCTCGGCCAAGGTGCGGGCAGCGCGGGTGATGCTCTCACGGGTGGCCATGGGCCGGTCGGCCAGATGATCGCGATGGTTGACCAAGGTGATCTGGCCGAGGGCGCCGAAACGCACCTTGAGCATATTGCTGACATAGTCGGCCTCACGCAGGAACACACTTTGCTGGCCGTCGCCGGCCACCACAAGGCTGTACAACTGCACGGGTGGGACCGACGCAGGCACCTTGGCCAGCGCATCGGCCAGCATTTTGCCCTGGTTGAGCAGGGCCAGGTCGAGCGGGTCGGGCAAAAGCTTGCCCTGGGCGTCGCGCACGCGCACGCCGTTGACCCAGGTACCGGCTTCGCTGCGACCGTCCGGGTGGGTCAGCTTGCCACGCCCGTGGTAGGCATCGTCGGCGAAACCGCCGATATACTGGCTACCGTCAGCCAGTTGCAAGGTGCCGGTGCCAGCGAAGCGCCAGTCACGGAAACCGCCCTTGTAGCGGCTGCCATCGCTACCCAGCAGTTCGCCCTGGCCGGCCAGCGATCCGTCCTTGAAGTCGCCGATCCAGACGTCGCCGTCGGCGCTCTCGTAGCGGCCACGGCCCTCGAGGCGATTGTCCTTGAACTCGCCGATGTACTGTTCGCCGTCGGCGCTGTCGTAGGTGCCGGCTCCCTGTAGCTGGCCATCGATGAAGTGCCCGCTGAACTGGTTGCCGCTGGCATCGCTGCGCACCCCGGCACCGTTCGGTTTGCCCTTGGCGAACAGGCCCTGGTAACGGCTGCCGTCAGCCAGTTCCAGTTGCCCCGCGCCATCGTACTGGTCGTCCTTGAACTGGCCGCGGTAGGTCTGGTCGTTTTGCTTGAGGGTGCCTTCGCCATCGCGGCGGCCATGCTTGAAGGTGCCGGCGTAGTGGCTGCCGGGCGTGGTCAGGTCACCCAGGCCCTGGAACAGGCCTTCACTGAACTGGCCACGGTAGACCTCGCCGTTGCTGCCATGCCACTCACCCTGGCCGTGCCATTGGCCATCCTTGAAGCTGCCGGCGTACCAGCTGCCGTTGGGATAGTCGATGCGCCCCTCGCCCTGTAGCAGGCCATTCACCACCTGGCCACGGTAGCGGCCGCCATCGGGCAGGCGCGCGTCCGGCGGAGACAGGGATTCGCCTTCGCCACAGGCGGCGAGCAGCAGGATCAGGGTCAGGGGGAGCAGGGGGCGCATGGCGGCTTCCGCGGAAAACGATGCCCCGAGTATGCCGCAGAATACGCCAGGCCGTGAATTGGGGCGCTGCGCGCCCCGTGCGTCTGCTCCAGGCGCGGCGTGGTGGTCAGACGAAGCAGAGTGACAGTGGTTCGGCGATGTAGGCCGGTTTCTCTTCGCCTTCGATTTCAAGGGTTACCGTGGCCTTGAGCAGCCATTGCCCGGGCTTTTTCTCGGTGGCGTCGGTCAAGTCGACCTTGAGTCGTACCTGGCTGTCGACCTTCACCGGCTGGATGAAGCGCACGCTGTCCAGGCCATAGTTGACCACCATCTTCAACCCCTCGGGCAGCACGAGGATGTCCTCCATCAACTTGGGGATCAGCGACAGGGTAAGGAAACCATGGGCGATAGTGCTGCCGAACGGGGTCTTGGCCGCTTTCACAGGATCGACATGGATGAACTGGAAATCGCCGGTGGCTTCGGCGAACAGGTTGATGCGTTCTTGGTCGATCTTCAGCCATTGGGAACGGCCCAGCTCCTTGCCAACGTACTGCGAAAGCTCTGTAACGGGTACATAGGGCATCGCGACATCTCCAGATTGTCATTTGGTACGAATGTTCAAGATCAGCACGCAGCACCGTTTCAGTCAAGTTGCCCGCTTTTCGCCGAATATCGCCTTATAGGCAATTGCTTAGCGTGCTTATAATGACCGCCATGTTCTGACGGAGGTCCCTATGCTGTTGCGTGGTCTGACCTGGCTGGTGCTGTTCCAGTTGCTGGGAACGGCGATCAACCATTTGTTCCTGCACATCCTGCCCGGGCCCATCATCGGCCTGTTGCTGCTGCTGGTGTTCCTGATGGTTCGTGGCGAAGTCGGCCAGCCGCTCAACGAGGCCGCCGGCAGCCTGCTGCGCTACCTGCCGCTGCTGCTGGTGCCGCCGGCGGTGGGGGTGATGGTCTATGCCAGGGACATCGCCGCCGACTTCTGGGCGATCGTCGGGGCGCTGTTGATCTCTTGCCTGGCGACCCTGGTGTTCGTGGGGGTGCTGATGCAGAGACTGATCCACCGCCAGGGCAAGCAAGAGGAGCAGCCATGACCCTCGATTGGCACGGCGCGCTCGACGCGGTCATCCACCATCCCCTGTTCGGTATCGGCATCACGCTGGCCGCCTACCAGCTGGTGCTGGCAGGGTATGAAAAAACCCGCTGGATCTTCCTGCAACCGGTGCTGGTGTCGATGCTGGTGGTGATCGGCATCCTGCTTGTCTGCGGCATCGACTACGCCGAGTACCGCAAGAGCACCGAGATCATGAACATCCTCCTGGGCCCCGCCACCGTGGCCCTGGCGGTGCCGCTCTACCTGAACCTGCGGCGGATCCGTCAGCTGTTCTGGCCGACATTTACTACGCTGGTAGTCGGAGGCCTGTTCGCCACCGTGGCATGCCTGGCGCTGGGCTGGTGGTTTGGCGCCGAGCACATGATCCTGATGACCATGGCGCCGAAGTCGGTCACCTCGCCGATCGCCATGCTGGTGGCCGAGCAGATTGGTGGTGTGGCGGCCCTCGCTGCGGTGTTCGTGCTGATCACCGGGGTGATCGGCGCGATCTTCGGCCCGGCGCTGCTGAGCCGCTTCGGCGTACTCAGCCCCGAGGCCCGGGGCATGGCGCTGGGCGTCACCGCTCACGCGGTGGGCACGTCGGTGGCCTTGCAGGAAAGTGACGAATGCGGCGCCTTCGCCGCGCTGGCGATGAGCCTTATGGGGGTGGCCACGGCGGTGTTCCTGCCGTTGGCGGTCAGCCTGGTGGCTTGAGGAATCGAGATGACATTACCGCTGTTTCCCCTCAATACCGTGCTGTTCCCCGGTTGCCTGCTCGATCTGCAGATCTTCGAGGCGCGCTACCTGGACATGATCGGCCGTTGCATGAAGCAGGGTGAAGGCTTCGGCGTGGTATGCATCCTGGAAGGCGAGCAGGTGGGCAAGGCGGCGCCAGTGGTGGCGTCGGTCGGCTGCGAGGCACTGATCCGCGACTTCGTGCAGCAGGACAACGGCCTGCTGGGCATTCGCGTTGAGGGCCTGCGGCGTTTTCGTGTCGAGCGCACCGAGGTGCAGAAGGACCAGTTGATGATCGGCGAGGTGCAGTGGCTGTCGGAGCTGGCGGACGGACCGCTGCAGGAGCAGGACGATGACCTGCTGGCGCTGCTGCTGGCCCTGGGCGAGCACCCGATGGTCGAGGCGCTGGACATGCCGCGGGATGTCGACGGGCGACAGGCGTTGGCCAACCAGTTGGCCTACCTGTTGCCGTTCGTGGAAGAGGACAAGCTCGACCTGCTGGCCATCGACTCGCCGCAGTTGAGGCTGGAAGCGATCCAGGCATTGCTGGAGCGGATCCAGGGCGAGTTGTTCGCCTGAACCATCCAGGCCCGCTCCGATGGAGCGGGTTGCCCAGTGATGGCCGTCAGTATTGGTAGCGCAGCAACGCCTTGGGCAGCGCGTGCAGGGCAAAGAATGTCAGCAACGCGATGCACGCTGGCAATACCAGCCACCATACCCGCTGCGGCAGCGCGGTGAGTGGCTGGCGATATTGCACCAGGGTCAGGCTCAGCGCGCACACGCAGCATGCCAGCAGCGCGCCGGCGAGGATATCGGTCGGCCAGTGCGCGCCCAGGTATACCCGCGACAGCGCGATGGCCAGGGCCGGAATGCATCCCAGCAGCACCCAGGTCAGGCGCATGCGCGGCGGCTGGCCACGCCCGGCCAGCACCGCCAGCACCAGGAAGAAGGCGAACGATGCCGAGCTATGCCCGCTGGGCATGCTGTAGCTGGTCAGCGGGTCGGTCAGCACCTCGGGGCGGGCGCGGGCGAACAACCATTTCAGCGTGCCGTTGGCCAGGGCTGTGCCGATCAGCGTCGCGCCGGCGAACAGCGCATGGCGCCATTGCCGGGCCAGCAGCAGCAGGCCCGTGAGCAAGCCGCCGAGGAAGAACTGGGTGCGGAAGTCGCCCAGGCGGGTGATCACCACCACGGCGCCGTCGATGGCCTGGCTGCGGTGCTCCTGGACCAGGGTCATGACGCCCTGGTCGAATTCGCTCAAGTAGCGCCAGCCGATGAACAGCGCGGCTACCGCCAGGCCGCTCAGGGCAGCGATCAGGCGGGTGCCGTGACGCTGATCGCGGATGCTGGTGCTCAGGCTCAGGCCGATCAGCACCGCCAGGGTGCCCATGACAATCCCCGCGTCCAGCCAGAAGCCTTCCGGCAGTGGCAGGCGCATCGCCGCGCCGGTGGCCCAGCCGGGCAGCAGGTAGGCCACCGACCAGCCGGCGCCGGCCACCAGGCTAACGGCGATGAAGCGCGGCAGGGGCATGTCGAACATGCCGGCGACCATCGGCAGCATGGGCCGCAGCGGGCCGATGAAGCGGCCAACCAGCAGGCTTGCTATACCATAGCGCTGGAAGTACGCCTCGGCGCTGCCGATCCACTCCGGGTGGCTGCGCAGCAACGGCAGGCGGCGGATGTTCTGGTGGAAGTACTTGCCGATGGCGTAGGAGATCGCGTCGCCGAGCATGCCGCCGAGGAAACCCAGCAATAGGGTTTCGCCCAGGCTGAAGGTGCCGCTGCCAGCCAGCACGGCGACCGCGAACAACAGTACGGTGCCGGGCACGATGATGCCGGCGATGGCCAGGCATTCGACGCAGGCCACGAGGAAGATTGCCAGGCCCAGCCACTGAGGGTTGGCGCCAAGCCAGGTGGTCAGGCTGTCCAGCCATTGGCCCATGGTTCAGTTTCCTTGTTCAAGCATGAAGAAGTCTTGCCCTTCGACCTGGCCGCGTCGCAGCGGGTTTCGGGTGCAGTGGCGGGCGTAATCGGCATCGACGAAGCGGTAGGGCAAATGTTCGTCGCGGCCATGGGGTATGCCCAGGCGGGTGGTCTGGATCACCCGGGGGACCGCGATGCCGCAATCCTCGACGTACAGGCGCTCGGGGTCGAAACGCCGGGCATCCCAGTGCGGCACCTTCAGGCCCATGGCGCGGCACAGCAGGGTCTGGCCGTTGCACAGGCGTTCGGGCGGGCGCAGGTTGCCGCTGGCGTCGGGGTTGTTCAGTTGCATCCGGGCCAGGCTGTTGGCATCAGAGATGGTGTCGATCCAGGGGTAGGCGGACTTGATCAGCACCGCGTTGCCCGGGCCCTGGGCGCTGAAGTTCAGTGAGTCGCCGCCGCGGGCGTAGTACATGTAGATATGCCCGCCATCGAGGAACAGCGCCTTGCGCTTCTCGGTGAAACCCAGGGACGCATGGCTGCCCTTGTCGGTGAGGTAGTAGGCCTCGGTTTCGATGATGCGCGCCGCCAGCCATAGGTCGCCCTGGCGGTGACGGATGACCTTGCCCAGCAGGTCGCGGGCGAGGGTCTGCGCATCGCGATCGAAGAAACTGTCGGGCAGGGCGCGGGCCGGGCAGGGGGCTGGGGCGGACATACGGGCGGTTCGTGGCTGTGAAGGCGGGGATGATAGCAATGAATGGCTTAATCGAGGCTGAATCAAGTTGACGCTGTCGCGGGGCAAGCCCGCTCCCACGGAAATGGCTGCATGCCCCGTAGGGCGTGGGAGCGGGTTTGCACCGCGATGACGCTGAGGTGTGTTTCGATACGGGTGGTTACATCTTTCCTACGTATTGGCGGCAGCCATTTTCTACCATCCGCCACCCGCCGCTGGGCGTACCCGAGCGCTCCAGTTATAATCAGCCGATTTCCCCTTTGCCAAGACACCGAACCCATGACCGAGTCCGTTCTTGACTACATGACCCGCCTGGGTCGCGCCGCCCGTGAGGCCTCGCGGGTGATCGGCCGTGCCAGCACCGCGCAGAAGAACCGCGCCCTGCAGGCCGCCGCCGACGCTCTCGACGCGGCCCGCGACGCGCTCACCGCAGCCAACGAACAGGACCTGGCCAATGGCCGCAAGAACGGCCTGGAACCCGCGCTGCTCGAGCGCCTGGCGCTGACCCCGGCACGCATCGACGGCATGATCACTGGCTTGCGCCAGGTGGCCAGCCTGCCGGACCCGGTCGGCGCCATCCGCGACATGAGCCACCGCCCGTCGGGGATCCAGGTCGGCAAGATGCGCGTGCCGCTGGGGGTGATCGGCATCATCTACGAGTCGCGCCCCAACGTGACCATCGACGCCGCAAGCCTGTGCCTGAAGTCGGGGAACGCCACCATCCTGCGCGGCGGCTCCGAAGCCATCCATTCCAACCGTGCCATCGCCACCTGCATCCAGCGCGGCCTGGCCGAGGCCGGCCTGCCGCCGGCAGTGGTGCAGGTGGTCGAGACCACCGACCGTGAAGCCGTGGGCGCGCTGATCAGCATGCCGGAATTCGTCGATGTCATCGTGCCTCGTGGCGGCCGCGGCCTGATCGAACGCATCAGCCGCGATGCCCGTGTACCGGTGATCAAGCACCTGGACGGTATCTGCCACATCTTCGTCGATGCCCACGCCGACCTGGACAAGGCCTGGCGCGTTGCCTTCAATGCCAAGACCTACCGTTACGGTATCTGCGGCGCCATGGAGACGCTGCTGGTGGACCAGTCGGTGGCCGAGCGCTTCCTGCCGGAAATGGCCCGCCGTTTCCAGGACAAGGGCGTCGAACTGCGCGGTTGCGAGCGCACCCGGGCGTTCATCGACGCCAAGCCGGCCAGCGAAGACGACTGGCACACCGAATACCTCGACGCGATCCTGTCGATTCGCGTGGTCGACGGCCTGGAACAGGCCATCGAGCACATCAACCACTATGGCTCGCACCACACCGATTCGATCATCACCGAGCACCAGGGCCAGGCCCGGCGCTTCATGGCCGAGGTCGACTCGGCGTCGGTCATGCTCAACACCCCGACCTGCTTCGCCGACGGCTTCGAATACGGTCTGGGCGCGGAAATCGGTATCTCCACCGACAAGCTGCATGCCCGCGGCCCGGTCGGCCTGGAAGGCCTGACCTGCGAGAAGTACGTGGTGATCGGCGATGGCCAGCTGCGCGGCCAGGAGCCGTGCTGAGTTGAGCAACCCTGTCGCAGTCCGGCGCGTCGGCATTCTCGGCGGCACCTTCGACCCGGTGCATATCGGTCACCTGCGCAGTGCGCTGGAAGTGGCCGAATTCATGTGCCTGGACGAACTGCGCCTGCTGCCCAACGCCCGGCCGCCGCACCGCGACACTCCGCTGGTGGCTGCGCAGGATCGCCTGGCCATGGTGCGCGGCGCCGTGCAGGGCGTCGAGCGCCTGAGCGTGGATGCCCGCGAGCTGGCCCGCGACAAACCGTCGTACACCATCGACACGCTGGAGTCGATCCGCGGCGAACTGAACGCGCACGACCAGTTGTTCCTGGTGCTGGGCTGGGACGCATTCTGCGGCCTGCCCAGCTGGCATCGCTGGGAAGAGCTGCTGCAACACTGTCACATCCTGGTGCTGCAACGCCCGGATGCCGATGTCGAACCCCCTGACGAGCTGCGCAACCTTCTGGCGGCGCGCTCGGAGAGCGATCCCACCGCCATGTCCGGCCCGGCGGGGCATATTTCGTTCGTCTGGCAGACCCCGCTCGCGGTGTCCGCCACGCAGATCCGACAGCTGCTGGCCAGCGGCAAGTCGGTGCGGTTTCTGGTGCCGGACGCAGTACTGGCCTATATCGAGGCGCACGACCTGTATCGTGCGTCCAACTGACGGCGCCCATGGGCGCCTCAATCAATGAGTTGAACGAGTTTTATATGACCAAGCAGAAAATCAACGGCATCAGCGGCGAAGAACTGGTCGAACTGACCAAGGCCGCGCTGGAAGACGTCAAGGCCCAGGACATCCAGGTCATCGACGTGCGTGAAAAGCACAGCCTGACCGACTACATGATCATCGCCACCGGTACTTCCAACCGCCAGATCAACGCGATGCTGGAAAAGGTCCGTGAAGCGGTCAAGGCCAAGGGCGCACAGCCACTGGGCGAAGAAGGCAAGGGCGACAGCGACTGGGTGCTGCTGGACCTGAACGACGTCATCGTGCACATGATGACCGCCGCCGCCCGCCAGTTCTACGATCTGGAACGCCTGTGGCTGGGCGCCGAGCAGAGCCGCGCCAACGACGGCAAGCACCACAGCCCGGAGCACGCTCACGAGTACTCCGACAAGCTCAAGGACCGGGAATAAGGAAGCGTCGTGCGTCTGCGCCTGATCGCGGTCGGCTCGCGCATGCCCAAGTGGGTCGAGGAAGGCTGGCATGAATATGCCAAGCGCCTGCCCCCGGAGCTTGCGCTGGAGCTGGTGGAAATCCCGCTGAACACCCGCGGCAAGAACGCCGATGTCGCCCGCCTGATCCGTCAGGAGGGCGAGGCGATGCTGAGCAAGGTGCAGCCCGGGGAACGCATCGTCACCCTCGAGGTCCATGGCAAGCCCTGGAGTACCGAGCAACTGGCGGGCGAGCTGGACCGTTGGCGCCTGGATGCGCGTACGGTCAACCTGATGGTGGGCGGCCCGGAAGGGCTGGCGCCGGAAGTCTGCGCACGCAGCGAGCAGCGCTGGTCGTTGTCGCCGCTGACATTGCCGCACCCGTTGGTAAGGATACTCATCGGCGAGCAGATCTACCGCGCCTGGACCGTGTTGTCCGGGCATCCCTACCACAAATGAACCTGTAAGCCTGTCCGATGCCGCAGCAGATCCGCCTCAAGGACCACGAGAAAGACGCCCGCCTGGTGCGCAACCGCGTCGTCGTGGGCGCCGTGGCGGTGGTGCTGCTCGTCTGCGTATTGATCGCCCGGCTGTATTACCTGCAGGTCATCCAGTACGACTATCACTCGACGCTGTCGGAGAACAACCGGGTGCATGTGCAGCCGATCCCGCCGACACGCGGGCTGATCTTCGACCGCAACGGCGTGGTGGTGGCCGACAACCGCCCCAGCTTCAGCCTGGTGATGACCCGCGAACGCGCTGGCAACGCGGGCAAATGGCAGGATGTGCTGGACGTGATCGTCGAGGTGCTCGAGCTCACCCCTGACGACCGTGCCCTGTTCGAGAAGCGCATGAAGCAGGGGCGCAGGCCGTTCGAGCCGGTGCCGATCCTGTTCGAGCTCAATGAAGAGCAGATCGCCCGCATCGCGGTCAACCAGTTCCGCCTGCCTGGGGTAGAGGTGGCGGCGCAGTTGGTTCGTCACTATCCCCAGGGCGCGCACTTCGCCCATTCGGTGGGCTATGTCGGGCGAATCAACGAGAAGGAACTCAAGACCCTCGACCCGGTGAACTACAGCGGCACCCACCATATCGGCAAGACCGGCATCGAGCGCTTCTACGAAGACGAACTGCATGGCCAGGTGGGCTACGAGGAAGTCGAGACCAACGCTCGGGGCCGGGTGCTGCGGGTGCTCAAACGCACCGATCCGAAGCCGGGCAAGGATATTGTCCTGAGCCTCGACATCAAGCTGCAGGAGGCCGCCGAGCAGGCGTTGGGCGGGCGCCGTGGCGCCATCGTCGCCCTCGATCCGCGCACCGGCGAAGTGTTGGCGATGGTCAGCCAGCCGAGTTTCGACCCCAACCTGTTCGTTACCGGCATCGGTTTCAAGGCCTACGCCGAACTGCGCGACTCGATCGACCGGCCGCTGTTCAACCGCGTGCTGCGCGGCCTCTACCCGCCGGGCTCGACCATCAAGCCGGCGGTGGCGATCGCCGGGCTCGACAGTGGCGTGGTGACGGCGGGCAGCCGGGTGTTCGACCCGGGTTACTACCAACTGCCCAACTACGATCACAAATACCGCAACTGGAACCGTACCGGCGATGGCTGGGTTGACCTGGATGTGGCGATCATGCGGTCAAATGACACATATTTCTACGATCTTGCACACAAAATGGGCATCGATCGGCTGTCCAGCTATATGAACAAGTTTGGTATCGGGCAGAAGGTCGCCCTGGACATGTTCGAGGAGTCGCCCGGCTTGATGCCGTCTCGTGAGTGGAAACGCGCGACCCGCCGCCAGGCCTGGTTCCCCGGCGAAACGCTGATCCTCGGCATCGGCCAGGGCTATATGCAGACCACGCCGCTGCAGTTGGCCCAGGCCACCGCGCTGATCGCCAACAAGGGCGTGTGGAACCGCCCGCACCTGGCCAAGACCATCGAAGGCCAACCGCCGGTGGACGAGAACCCCATGGAAAACATCGTACTGCGCGACAAGTCCGACTGGGCCCGGGTCACCCATGGCATGGAGCAGGTGATGCACGGCGCCCGCGGCACCGCCCGCAAGGCCGCAATCGGCTCTCAGTACCGCATCGCTGGCAAGAGCGGTACCGCCCAGGTAGTGGCGATCAAGCAGGGCGAGAAGTACGACCGCAACAAACTCCAGGAACGCCACCGCGACCACGCCCTGTTTGTCGCCTTCGCCCCGGCCGACGCCCCCAGGATCGTGGTCTCGGTGATGGTCGAGAACGGCGAGTCCGGATCCGGCGTCGCTGCCCCCGTGGTACGTCAGGTCATGGATGCCTGGCTGCTTGACGAGAATGGCCGGCTCAAGCCCGAGTTCGCCCCCGCCACAGTCGCCCAGGAATCGGCCCCGTGAAGAACAACTTCGACCGCATGCTCTCCAGCGAGGACGTGATGCGCAGGCGCGCCAGCTTCCTGCAGCGCATCCATATCGACGGTCCCTTGCTGCTTATCCTGCTGACGCTCGCCGCCGGCAGCCTGTTCGTGCTGTATTCGGCCAGCGGCAAGAACTGGGACCTGCTGATGAAGCAGGCCAGCTCATTCGGCATCGGCCTGGTGTCGATGTTCATCATCGCCCAACTCGAGCCGCGCTTCATGGCGCGTTGGGTGCCGCTGGCGTACCTGGCCGGGGTATTCCTGTTGATCGTGGTTGACGTCATGGGCCACAACGCCATGGGCGCCACGCGGTGGATCAACATTCCCGGGGTGATCCGCTTCCAGCCCTCGGAATTCATGAAGATCATCATGCCGGCGACCATCGCCTGGTACCTGTCCAAGCGCACCTTGCCGCCGCACCTCAAGCATGTGGCGATCAGCCTGATCCTGATCGGCGTGCCATTCATCCTCATCGTGCGTCAGCCCGACCTGGGCACGGCGCTGCTGATCCTCGCCTCCGGCGCCTTCGTCCTGTTCATGGGCGGGCTGCGCTGGCGCTGGATCGTCAGCGTGATCGCGGCGGCGGTGCCGGTGGCGGTGGCAATGTGGTTCTTCGTCATGCATGACTACCAGAAACAGCGCGTGCTGACCTTCCTCGATCCGGAAAGCGACCCGCTGGGCACCGGCTGGAACATCATCCAGTCGAAGGCGGCCATCGGTTCGGGCGGCGTGTTCGGCAAGGGCTGGCTGCTGGGCACCCAGTCGCACCTGGACTTCCTGCCCGAGAGCCACACCGACTTTATCATCGCCGTGCTCGGCGAGGAGTTCGGCCTGGTTGGCATCTGCCTGCTGCTGCTGATCTACATCCTGTTGATCGGCCGCGGGCTGATGATCACCGCCCAGGCCCAAACCCTGTTCGGCAAGCTGCTCGCGGGCAGCCTGACCATGACCTTCTTTGTTTATGTGTTCGTCAATATCGGTATGGTCAGCGGCCTTCTGCCCGTGGTGGGCGTGCCGCTGCCCTTTATCAGCTATGGCGGAACTTCGTTGGTGACGCTGCTGTCAGCGTTTGGCGTTCTGATGTCGATCCATACGCACCGCAAATGGATCGCACAGGTTTGAAAAAGGTGAAGAATTTCATGCAAGCAGTGCGTGGCTGGGCTGCCCGCCTGGCGCCGTGGTTCGGCGCGTTGGGTCTGCTCGGCGCAGTCCAGCAGGCCAATGCCGGTGACTATGATGGTTCGCCACAAGTGGCCGAGTTCGTTGGCGAGATGACTCGCGACTACGGCTTTGCCGGCGAGCAACTGATGGATGTGTTCCGTGAGGTGCAGCGCAAGCAGGCGATCCTCGACGCGATCTCGCGGCCGGCCGAACGGGTCAAGCCGTGGAAGGAATACCGCCCGATGTTCATCACCGATGCGCGCATCGCCCGTGGCGTGGACTTCTGGCGCCAGCACGAGGCCGTGCTGGCCCGCGCCGAGCAGGAATACGGCGTGCCGGCGCAGGTGATTGTCTCGATCATCGGGGTGGAAACCTTCTTCGGCCGCAATACCGGCAACTATCGCGTCATCGACGCGCTGTCCACGCTGGGCTTCGATTACCCGCCACGCGCCGAATTCTTCCGCAAGGAGCTGCGCGAATTCCTTCTGCTGGCCCGCGAAGAGCAACTTGACCCGCTCACGCTCAAGGGCTCCTACGCCGGCGCCATGGGCCTGCCGCAGTTCATGCCGAGCAGCTTCCGAGCCTATGCCGTGGACTTCGACGGCGACGGGCACATCAATATCTGGAACAACCCGGACGATGCCATCGGCAGTGTCGCCAGCTACTTCAAGCGCCACGGCTGGGTGGCCGGGGAGCCTGTGGTCAGCCGTGCCACCGTGCGTGGCGAGCGCGCCGACGAAGGCCTGACCAGCGGCATCGAGCCGGTGAAGACGGTCGCGCAGTTGCGGGCGCTGGGCTGGTCGAGTCATGATGCGCTGCGCGATGATCTGCCGGTCACCGCCTTCCGCCTGGAAGGTGAATACGGCCCTGAGTATTGGATGGGCCTGAAGAATTTCTACGCGATCACTCGCTACAACCGCAGCGTGATGTATGCCATGGCGGTGCATCAGCTTTCGGAACAGCTGGTTCTGGCACGGGGCGTCAAGTAAATGCGCGAAATCTTCACTGTAAATACCGCAAAACTGCTGACCTGCGTCGCCGTCGGCCTGGTGCTGGCCAGTTGCTCGTCGAGCCGGCCCTCCACCCCGCAGAGCGGCAACACCGTGCGTGCGCAACCGGGCCTGGACATCAACCGTGCCCACAAGGATGGCGCGCCCTGGTGGGACGTGGACGTCAACAAGATCCCCGACGCCACGCCGACCGTGCACACCGGCAACTACAAGGCCAACCCGTATACGGTGCTGGGCAAGACCTACTACCCGATGCAGGACTCGCGCAACTACCGCGCCGAGGGTACCGCGTCGTGGTATGGCACCAAGTTCCATGGCCAGAACACTGCCAACGGCGAGCTCTATGACCTCTACGGCATGAGCGCGGCGCACAAGACCCTGCCGCTGCCGGCCTACGTGCGGGTGACCAACCTGGCCAACGGGCGTAGTGTGATTCTGCGAGTCAACGACCGTGGTCCGTTCTACTCCGACCGGATCATCGATCTGTCCTACGCGGCGGCGAAGAAGCTTGGCTATGCCGAGATCGGCACCGCCCACGTGCGCGTCGAGGGCATCGACCCGCAACAATGGTGGGCCCAGCGTGGCCAGCAGCCGCCGATGGTGCTCAAGGAGCCGCAGGTCGCTCAGGCCCAGCCGATTCCCGCCAGCACCGGGCGTGTCGAGCAGTGGACCCCGCCGCCGCAGCAACACGCGGCGCCCGTGGTGCCGGTGCAGGTGGGCGGAAACAATGTGCCGAATGCCAGCGGCGGCAGCATCTTGCAAGTGGGCGCGTTCGCCAACCCGGACGCCGCTGAATTGCTCCGCTCGAAGCTGAGCACCATGGTCAGCGCACCAGTATTCATCAGCTCCGTGGTGCGTAACCAGCAGACCCTGCATCGAGTGCGCCTGGGGCCGATCAACAGCCAGGGCGAGATCCAGCAGGCACAGGACAGCATTCGCCTGGCCAATCTAGGCCAGGCGAAAGTCGTGACTGACTGAGCGGCATCGCGCAGCGAACCCGCGCCCATGCCAGGTGGTCCGAACGGCGTGGGAGCGGGTATGCCCCGCAATGAATCAGCACACCGACCTGTCGGTTTGTTCATGAATTGCCGGTCGTAGGTATGTACAATGCCGCTTTTGCCCGCAGCGGCATTACGCCGCACTTTCTGGGCCAGGCCACAGGCCATAAAACTAGACTGACGGGGCGCTGGGCAAATGAACTTGCCCACGGAACATCAGACCATTAGCGATTTACGAGAGACGGATGAACATCACCAACCTTGCCAAACGACTTTGCCTGCCTGTTCTGCTGATGATCACGCCTGCTGCCTTCGCAGCGGAGCAGATGATGCCGGCACCACCGCAACTGGCCGCCAAGTCCTACGTACTCATGGACGCGTCCAGCGGCAACGTGCTGGTCGAGAACAACGGTGACGAGCGCCTGCCGCCAGCCAGCCTGACCAAGCTGATGACCGCCTACATCGCCACCCTGGACATTCGTCGTGGCCAGATTGGCGAGAACGACCCGGTGACCGTCAGTGAGAACGCCTGGCGCACCGGCGGTTCGCGCATGTTCATCAAGGTTGGCAGCCAGGTGACCGTCAGCGACCTGCTGCACGGCATCATCATCCAGTCCGGCAATGACGCATCGGTCGCCCTGTCCGAGCACATCGCCGGCAGCGAAGATGCCTTCGCCGACATGATGAACAAGACCGCCACCGACCTGGGCATGGCCAACAGCCACTTCATGAACCCCACCGGCCTGCCGAACCCGGAGCACTACTCCTCGGCCCACGACATGGCCCTGCTGGCGCGCGCGATCATCAACGAAGATCCGGCGCACTACGCCATCTATTCGCAGAAAGAGTTCTTCTGGAACAACATCAAGCAGCCTAACCGCAACCTGCTGCTGTGGCGCGACAAGACCGTCGACGGCCTGAAGACCGGCCACACCGACGAAGCCGGCTACTGCATGGTCGCCTCGGCTGTGCGTGACGGCCAGCGCCTGATCGCCGTGGTATTTGGCACCAACAGCGAGCAGTCCCGCGCCGCCGAGACCCAGAAGCTGCTGACCTACGGTTTCCGCTTCTTTGAAACCCAGACCTTCTACCAGAAGGGTACCGAGCTGACTCAAGCCCAGGTTTGGAAAGGCGCGACCAACCAGGTCAAGGCCGGCCTGGCCAACGACCTGACCATGACCATGCCTAAAGGCCAATTGAAACGCCTCCAGGCGTCGATGACCATGAACCCGCAACTGACCGCTCCGATTGCCAAAGGTGACGTCATCGGCAAAGTGGAAGTCAAACTGGATGAGAAAGTGGTTCACAGTGCCGACCTCATCGCCCTGGACGGCGTCGAGGAAGCAGGTTTCTTCGGCCGCATGTGGGACAGCATCCGCCTGTTCTTCTACGGTTTGTTCAACTGATACGTGACTTGCACGCCCCCGTGAACCAGGCGGGGGCGCTGCTGCCACGGCTTACGAGGCCGTTTCCGCCATGAGCGAAGAAGACGTCAAGTCGCACAAGATCGAATTCCCCTGCGAGGATTACCCGATCAAGGTGATCGGTGACACCGTTGTCGGTTTCAAGGACACGGTAATCGAAATTCTCAGCAAGTACGCCAAGGTCGACCTCTCGACGCTGGCCGAACGCCAGAGCAAGGAAGGCAAGTACACCACGGTGCAACTGCATATCGTTGCCACCGGTGAGGACCAGTTGCACGACATCAACAGCGCCTTGCGCGCTACCGGCATCGTGAAAATGGTGCTGTGATGCCCGCTTGCCTCGGTTTTCGCGATCTTGGCCTGCAGCCCTATGAACCGGTGCTGGAGGCCATGCGTCGCTTTACCGAGCAGCGCGGCCCGGACAGCCTGGACGAAGTCTGGCTGGTCGAGCATCCTCCGGTGTTCACCCAGGGCCAGGCCGGCAAGGCCGAACACCTACTGGTGCCCGGCGAGATACCGGTGGTGCAGACCGACCGCGGCGGACAGGTCACCTACCATGGCCCCGGCCAGCTGGTGGCCTACCTGCTGCTGGATGTGCGCCGCCTGAGTATCGGCGTACGCGAGCTGGTCAGTCGCATCGAGCAGACCCTCATAGACCTGCTCGCCAGCTATGGCGTGCAAGCGGTGGCCAAACCCGACGCTCCGGGCGTCTATGTCGATGGCGCGAAGATCGCGTCCCTTGGCCTTCGAATCCGCAATGGCCGTTCGTTCCACGGCCTTGCCCTGAACGTGGACATGGACCTTGCGCCATTCCGCCGAATCAACCCCTGTGGGTATGCGGGGCTGGCCATGACCCAGCTGCGCGACCTGGCAGGTCCGATCGAACTCACTGAGGTCAGGACAAGGCTGCGCGGACAGCTGGTCAAGCACCTCGACTATGCTGAGCAGACGACCCTGACGGGCGGAATCGACTGATTATGACAACTGTGCAAGAAACCGTGCCGAACCTGATCTCGACGCAAGACGTCACCCCGCGCCCTGCTCCCAAGAAAGTGGAAGCCGGCGTGAAGCTGCGTGGTGCCGACAAGGTGGCACGTATCCCGGTGAAGATCATCCCCACCGAAGAGCTGCCGAAAAAGCCCGACTGGATCCGCGTGCGCATTCCGGTTTCCCCGGAAGTCGACCGCATCAAGCAACTGCTGCGCAAGCACAAGCTGCACAGCGTATGCGAAGAAGCTTCCTGCCCGAACCTGGGTGAGTGCTTCTCTGGCGGTACCGCCACCTTCATGATCATGGGCGACATCTGCACCCGCCGCTGCCCGTTCTGCGACGTCGGTCACGGCCGGCCGAAGCCGCTGGATGTCGACGAGCCGAAGAACCTTGCCGTGGCCATCGCCGACCTGCGCCTGAAGTACGTGGTGATCACCTCGGTGGACCGCGACGACCTGCGTGATGGCGGTGCCCAGCACTTCGCCGACTGCATCCGCGAGATCCGCGCGCTGTCGCCGGGCGTGCAGCTTGAGACCCTGGTGCCGGACTATCGCGGCCGTATGGACGTGGCGCTGGAAATTACCGCACAGACCCCGCCGGACGTATTCAACCACAACCTCGAGACAGTGCCGCGCCTGTACAAGGCGGCACGCCCGGGCTCGGACTACGACTGGTCGCTGGACCTGCTGCAGAAGTTCAAGCAAATGGTCCCGCACGTACCGACCAAGTCCGGCCTGATGCTGGGGCTGGGCGAGACCGACGAGGAGGTCATCGAGGTGATGCACCGCATGCGCGAGCACGATATCGACATGCTCACCCTCGGCCAGTACCTGCAGCCGTCGCGCAACCACTTGCCAGTACAGCGCTTCGTGCACCCGGACACCTTCGCCTGGTTCGCCGAGGAAGGTTACAAGATGGGCTTCAAGAACGTCGCCTCCGGTCCTCTGGTACGCTCGTCGTACCACGCCGACCAGCAGGCTCACGAAGCCAAGATCAAGCTCTGAGTCGGGCTTGAGCGGGATATGCCGATGCGCGCCGGAAGGCGGCATCGGCATTTTTTTGAGCTGCATGTTTCAAGCGACGAGCTGCAAGGAGTGGCGCGATGAATTGCCTGGAGACCGCTGACCCCCTGTTGCCCAAGGCACTGCCTGGCAACGCCCGTTTCGCCATCATCGCCCCGGCTGGCCCGGCGCGGCTCGATACCGACAAGGCTCGCCAATGGTTCGAGAAGCGTGGGCACCAGTGCCGGATCTACCCCGGGGTGCTGCAGGCGGACGGCTACCTGGCGGGCAGCGATGAGCAGCGCCTGCGAGACCTGCATGACGCGTTCCGTGACCCGGACATCGACGCGATCCTGTGCATGCGCGGGGGCTACGGCAGCATGCGCCTGCTGGACCGTATCGACTTCGACCTGATCCGCCGTCACCCCAAGCCACTGGTGGGCTACAGCGATATCACCGCCTTGCATACGGCGATCAACCGGCATGCGGGGTTGGTGACCTTCCATGGGGCGATGCTCAATGCCGACTTGCTGGGAGCGAAGCTGGAGCCGACCGTACGCTCATTGTTCGACCAGCTTGGCGGGCAGGTAGTGGCGGGGGACGAGATTGCCCATCCGGCGGCTTTTGCGCTGACCGGAATCATTCCCGGAGTGGCCAGTGGCAGGTTGGTTGGCGGCAACCTGTCGGTGCTTGGGGCAACATTGGCGACCTTGGGCGAAGTCGACACTCAGGGCAGCATCCTGTTCATCGAGGACGTCAACGAGCCGCTCTATCGTGTCGACCGCCTGCTGACCCAATTGCGCCTGGCCGGCAAGCTCGCGGGCGTGCGTGGTGTACTGGTGGGGGATTTTGCCGGGATCACGGTCGCGGCCATGACGCCCTTGCTGCTGGATATCTTCGGCCCGCTCGGGGTGCCGGTGCTGGCGGGGTGGCGTAGCGGGCATTGTGACCCGAATGTGTGCCTGCCGTTGGGGGCGAGGGTCAGGCTTGAAGCGGGAGAAAAGCGGCTGGTGCTCGAACAGGCCTTGTTCAAAGCCTGAAACAGTTGGGGCCGCTTTGCGGCCCCGATACGTTCTAGCGACGCAGGCTGTCGAGCAGCTTGTGCGTCGGATAACCATCCGCCGGCCAGCCCTGCGCCTGCTGCGCATTGCGAATGGCCTTGCGGGTATTGGCACCGATGATCCCGTCGGGATTGCCTGCCTCATGGCCACTGGCGTTGAGCAAGGTCTGCAGCTCGATACGTTCGCTGCGGCTTAGCGGCAGGTCTTCTTTCGGCCAGCTGCCGGCAATGAACCCCCAACCGTAGAAGCGATCCCCCAGCAGGCTCACCGCCAGCGCGTAGGAGGACGAGTTGTTGTACTTGAGGATCGCGCGGAAGTTGTCCAGCACCAGGAACGCCGGCCCACGGGCACCAGCGGGAAGCAGCAGGGCAGCGGACAGCTGGTTGCTGCCAGCGGGCAATGCGGTGCCGGCGGGCAGTTTCACGCCCAGCTGCAACCATTCGCTGACGCTCTTGCGCTGGCTGCCATCGGCCAGCCACCAGTCGAAACCGGCAGGTACCTGTACCTCGAAGCCCCAAGGTTGGCCACGCTTCCAGCCGGAGGCCTGCAGGTAGTGCGCGGTGGATGCCAGGGCGTCAGCGGTGCTGTTCCAGATGTCACGGCGACCATCACCGTCGAAATCCACCGCGTGAGTGAGGTAGGTGGTCGGGATGAACTGGGTCTGGCCCATGGCGCCGGCCCAGGAACCGCGCATCGCGTCAGGCTGGATGTCGCCGTTTTGCAGGATCTGCAGGGCGGCGATCAGCTGGTCCTGGGCGAACTGTGGGCGGCGGCCTTCATAGGCCAGGGTGGCCAGCGAACGGATCACCGACTTGCTGCCCTGAAACTGGCCGAAGTTGCTCTCCATGCCCCACACCGAAACCAGCACCTGGCGGTCGACGCCGTAGCGTTGCTCGATGCGGGTCAACAGCTCGGCATTCTGTTCGAGCAGTTTCTTGCCGTTGCGTACGCGCAGCGGCGACAGGGCACCGTCCAGGTATTCCCAGACCGGGCGGCTGAACTCCGGTTGGCTGCGGTCGGCCTTGATCACGTCCATGTCCGGAGTGACGCCGAGGAAGGCGCGGTCGAACAGGCTGACGCTGATCCCGGCTTGCAGGGCTTGCTCGCGGAAACCGGCCTGCCATTGGGCGAAGGTCTGCAGGGGCTGGATTTCGCTGCTGCTATCGGGCGTGGCGCCGGGTAGCGTAACGACGGGTGCAGGCTGGGCGGGTGCCAGCGGCAGGGCATCGGCGGCGGTGGGTTTCTCGGCGCAGGCGACGAGCAGGATGAAGCTTGTGGCCGCGATCAGCTGGCGGGGTTGCCAGCGGAGAGTGAGACGAGAGGGCATGCACAGATCCAGAATTGCAGGTCAGGTGCCGACCATACCATGCCTGCGCATTTCATGCCTTTTCAGGCGGCCATAAAGCAGGAAGCCTCCCAATCTCTCGATTGGAAGGCTTCGCGGCGGTAGCTGCCTTTGCCTTTTCCTGCCTGTTCCTGGCGGCAGCGGAACAGTGGTTGGGCGATGATCGACTTGGCCTTGTTGGGGCCGTGCTTCTTCGGCTTCTTGCTCATGGTGGATCCCCGATCTGTGTGGATTGCGGGCGCACTCTAGGCCTGTAGCGCTATGTGAGCCAATTGATTGTGTTTATGGCGTCAGGGCTCATCGCGGGCGTGACCCACGATGAGCCTTACTCGGCGGGCAGCGCCAGGCGCTGCCCGGCCATGAGCAGCGACAAGCGCGCCAGACTGGTCCATGGCGAGCCCTCGGCCTGGCCCTTGATCTGTGCATCGATACGCTGGGCATCCTGCAGGAGCATGGCCCAGCGCTGCGCAGAGAGGCGCTGCAAGGCTTTGCTCACCAGCGGACGGCGCTTGTCCCACACCGGCGGTCGGGCCTGGCTGAACGCCTTGTCCAGTGGCACGCCCTGGCTGAACTGCTGCGCGAGGCCGGCCAGCAGGCGCAGTTCGCGGGCAAGGGCCCAGAGAATGACCGGCGGCTCGACACCTTCGCCGCGTAGCCCCTCGAGCATGCGCAGGGCATGGGCCGCTTCGCCATTTAGAATGGCATCGACCAACCCGAACACATCGAAGCGGGCGCTGTCGGCAACAGCGGCCTGGACGGTCTCGACGGTGATCTGGTTGCCCTCGGCGAGCAACTTGAGCTTCTCGATCTCCTGGGCGGCGGCCAGCAGGTTGCCCTCGACCCGAGCGGCGATCAGGTCGATGGCGTCACGCTGGGCCGACAGCCCGGCCTGGGACAGGCGCTGGTTGATCCACTGCGGCAATTGCTGGGCGTCCACTGGCCAGATCTGGATGAACTGGCAGTGCGCGCCTTCGATCAAGGCCTTGCCCCACTTGGTTTTCTGCGCGCTGCCATCGAGCTTGGGCAGGCTGATCAGCAGTAGCGTGTCCTCGGCCGGGTTGGCGCAGTATTCCATCAGCGCGGCAGCGCCTTTGTCGCCGGGCTTGCCCGAGGGCAGGCGCAGCTCCAGCAGCCGGCGCTGGGCGAACAACGACAGGCTTGCCCCGGCCAGCAGCAGATTGCCCCAGTCGAAGTTGGCATCGGCGCTGAACACCTGGCGTTCGTCGTAGCCCTGCTGGCGCGCGGCGCTGCGGATGGCGTCGGCGGCCTCCTGGCACAGCAGCGGGTCGTCACCGCTGACGATGTAGACGGGCGCCAGTTGGCCTTGCAGGTGCTTGTTGAGTTGAGCGGGGGAGAGCTTCATGGCGAAGGGCGGGGCACCTCAGGTGCCCCGTTCAGGCTCAGGGAGCCGGGACTTCCAGCGGCGACTGCTGGGGCGTCTCGTCCTGGATACGCTGTGCCTCCTGGAGGGCGCGGGCTTCAGCCTTGGCGCGTTCGTCGGCCTTGTGCTGAAGGTCTTGCAGGCGCACCGGAGTCAGTTGCTGAAGGCGGACCATCATGCCTTGGACCAGGTCACGGCGCATTTCCTGACGGACCTGGACGGCTTCCTGGCCCGAGCCGTTGATGTTGTTGCCATCGTAGACGTAGTACTTCTGTACCTGCAGCTTGTCTTCCAGCAGTACCGTGTCGTTCTGGCCCTCGACTGTGTAATTCAGCACAGTGGTCAGCTCGTACTCGGCTGAGCGGCTGCCACCTGTATAGGTCGCGGCGCGCTGGCTCTCCTGCTCATTGGTGAGCACGAGCTTGTAGGGGGCGCCGTTGTACACTTTGACACCACTGTTCTGCAGCGTACGGCGCAGTTGGGTAATGGTCTCGCCATAGGCGTTGCGGGCGCTGAGGTCCAGCTCCTTGATGGTCAGTTCGGTAGTGCCGGTGCCGCGCAGCTGGAAACCGCAGGCGCTGAGCAGCACAGCCAGGCCCATTACCAGCAGATTGCGTTTGATCATGTGTGTTGCTCCCTCGTGGACCGATTACGCCCGCCGGCAGGATATGCAGGCGGGCGTTGCCATCAGTTGGCGACGATGTTGACCAGTTTGCCCGGAACGACGATGACCTTGCGGATGGTCAGGCCGTCGGTGAAGCGCAGGACATTCTCGTTGTTGCGAGCGGCGGCTTCGACTTCCTCGCGACTGGCAGCGGCCGGCATCTCTACCTGGCCACGCAGCTTGCCGTTGACCTGAACCACCAGCGTCACGGTGTCCTGCACCAGTGCGTTCTCGTCGACCGTCGGCCAGGCCGCGTCGATCGCCGCCTGGTCGTGGCCCAGTGCTTTCCACAGCTCATGGGAGATGTGCGGGGTGATCGGTGCCAGCAGCAGGGTCACGGCCTCGAGGCCCTCCTGCAGCAGGGCGCGGTCCTGGGCGGTGGCCTGTGGCGCCTTCTCCAGCACGTTCATCACGGTCATCACCTGGGCGATGGCGGTGTTGAACTTGTGGTACTGGCCCACGTCGGTGCTGGCCTGCTTGATCGCAGCATGGATGGCGCGACGGATGACCTTCTGCTCGTCGCTCAGGGCGGCGATGTCCAGCGTGCCCGGCAGGCCCTGGGCCACGTGGGCCTGGGCCAGGCGCCAAACGCGGCGCAGGAAACGGCTGGCGCCTTCGACGCCGGAGTCGGACCACTCCAGGCTCATGTCGGGTGGCGAGGCAAACATCATGAACAGGCGGCAGGTATCGGCGCCGTACTGCTCGATCATCGACTGTGGGTCGACGCCGTTGTTCTTCGACTTGGACATCTTTTCGGTGCCGCCGATTTCCACCGGCAGGCCGTCGGTCTTCAAGCGAGCGCCGATAATCTTGGCCTTGGCATCACGCTCGATCTCGACGTCGGCCGGGTTGAACCAGTCCTTGCCGCCGTTGCTGGCTACGCGGTAATAGGTTTCGGCGACGACCATGCCCTGGGTCAGCAGGTTCTTGAACGGCTCGTTGGAGGTGACCAGGCCTTCGTCGCGCATCAGCTTGTGGAAGAAGCGCGCATACAGCAGGTGCAGGATGGCGTGCTCGATGCCGCCGATGTATTGGTCAACCGGCAGCCAGTGGTTGGCGGCTTTCGGATCGACCAGGCCCTTGTCGTAGTTCGGCGAAGCGTAGCGGGCGAAGTACCAGGACGACTCGACGAAGGTGTCCATGGTGTCGGTTTCGCGCTTGGCCGCGGTGCCGCATTTCGGGCAGGTGCACTCGTAGAACTCGGGCATGCGTGCCAGGGGCGAACCGGCACCGTCCGGAACCACGTTTTCCGGCAGGGTGACCGGCAGCTGGTCTTCCGGCACCGGCACGTCGCCGCAGGATGGGCAGTGGATGATCGGGATCGGGCAGCCCCAGTAGCGCTGACGGCTGATGCCCCAGTCGCGCAGGCGGAACTGGGTGCGCGACTTGCCGAGGTCCTTGCGGATCAGCGCGGCCTCGATGGCGTCGAAGGCACCCTGGAAATCCAGGCCGTCGAATTCGCCGGAGTTGATCAGCTGGCCATGCTCGCCGTAGGCGGCCAGCCACTCGCTGCCGACTTCGTCGCCGACGCTGGTGCGTACCACCGCCTTGACCGGCAGGTTGTACTTGTGGGCGAATTCGAAGTCGCGCTCGTCGTGCGCCGGCACGGCCATGACCGCGCCATCGCCGTAGTGCATCAGCACGTAGTTGGCGACCCATACCGGCAGCTTCTCGCCGGTCAGCGGGTGCTCGACGAACAGGGAAGTGGCCATGCCCTTCTTCTCCTGCGTGGCCATGTCGGCCTCGGCGACGCTGCCGCTCTTGCACTCGTCGATGAACGCCTGCAGCGCCGGATTGCCCTGGGCGGCCTGGGTGGCCAGCGGGTGTTCGGCGGCGACGGCCACGTAGGTCGCGCCCATCAGGGTGTCCGGACGGGTGGTGAAGACTTTCAGGGTGCCCTCATGACCGATGCTCGCCTGGTCATAGGGGAACTGCACTTCCATGCCGCGGGACTTGCCGATCCAGTTGCGCTGCATGGTCTTGACCTGCTCGGGCCAGCCCGGCAGCTCGTCGAGGCTTTCCAGCAGCTCGTCGGCATAGTCGGTGATGCGGAAGTAGTACATCGGGATTTCGCGCTTTTCGATCAGCGCGCCCGAGCGCCAGCCGCGGCCGTCGATGACTTGTTCATTGGCCAGTACGGTCTGGTCCGCCGGGTCCCAGTTCACGGTGCCGTTCTTGCGGTAGATGATGCCTTTTTCGAACAGGCGGGTGAACAGCCACTGCTCCCAACGGTAGTAGTCCGGTTTGCAGGTGGTGACTTCACGCGACCAGTCGATGGCCAGACCCAGGCTCTTGAGCTGGGTCTTCATGTAGTCGATGTTCTCGTAGGTCCACTTGGCCGGGGCGACGTTGTTTTTCATCGCGGCGTTTTCCGCCGGCATGCCGAAGGCGTCCCAGCCCATCGGTTGCAGGACGTTCTTGCCCAGCATGCGCTGGTAGCGGGCGATCACGTCACCGATGGTGTAGTTGCGCACGTGGCCCATGTGTAGCTTGCCGCTCGGGTACGGGAACATCGATAGGCAATAGTAGGTGTCTTTGCCTGGCTGTTCGGTGACAGCGAACGATTGTTGCTCGTCCCAGGCATTCTGGGCGGCGGCTTCTACATCACGGGGCGTGTATTGTTCGTGCATGGCTACTTTGTATTGAGAGATAAGAGACATGTTCCAGGCAGCTCGGGCTTGCTGCGTCCGGCACTCCGGGATCTGCAAGAGTGAACGCCGTAGCATACATGAGCGCCGCGCATCGTGGGAAACCCTGATTGCATCGCCCGCCGCGCGGGCCGTTGGTCGCGGCGCCCGGCCGCTTTTACGAGTGACGCTAAGCTCATTTGTGGGGGGAGATATTCTTACCTTCAATGAGGTGAACGGATGGGAGAGTCGCAACTAACCGCAAGCAAACCGGAGCTATACGAACGCCTGATCGACCGGCTGGGCCTGGCACTGGAAGTGGCCAGGACCTCGGTGCGATTGCGCGACGAGATGCCTGCCGAACTGGAGTTGCGTGGCCTGAGCCATGCCGAGTTCGAAGTCATCAAGGCCTACCTGGAATCCCTCCCGGACGGCCGCTTTGCCAGTGCCGTTGCCTACCCGCAACCGGAGCCGTCCTCGGCCAGGATCGTCTGGCTCAAGGACCGCAGGCGCCCCGGCGCCCCAGCCAGCTCCAGGACATTGCCGTCCCGATAGCCGTTCAGGGTTGCAGGCGCGGCGACGCGCCGGTTTTCGCAATGCACGCATCGATCGGCGCCGGTTGCCCTTGAGGCCCGGCGCCGATCCTCTTAGGCTGCACGCCTTCCATGGAGGTGTGTGATGCCGCTGCGCTTTTTCATCAAACAATGGTTGATGCCGCCCGGCGTCCTGTTCCTGTTGCTGCTTGCCGCTTGGTGGTGGCGCCGTCGCTGTCCACGCCTGGCCGCGGCCTGTTTCACCCTGGGGTTGGGTGGCTTGTGGCTGATGAGCTTGCCACTGACGGTCGAGCAAGTTGCCCGAACCCTTGAAACAGAGCCTGCGTTGGCGCTCGAGGGGTGGGCAGGCCTGGCCTCCAGGGCCGACGCCATCGTGGTCCTGGGTGCCGGGCGGGAGCGCGGCGATCCGGCTTGGGGTGGTCTTGATCAGCCAACCTACGTCGCCCTCGAGCGCATGCGCTACGCCGCGCAACTGGCCAAGGCCTCAGGGCTGCCGGTGCTGACCAGCGGTGGCTTGCACTATGGCACGCCGCCCAGTGAGGCCCAGCTGATGGCTGACCGCCTGGAGGCGGATTTTGCGGTAAAGGTTTCCTGGAAGGAGGAAGCCAGCCGCACCACCTGGGAAAACGCCGAGTTCAGCGCCAAGGTGTTGCAGCCGCTGGGTATCAAGCGGGTGGTGGTGGTGACACAGGCCTGGCACATGCAGCGCTCGCGCTGGAGTTTCGAGCGGGCCGGGTTCGAAGTGGTACCGGCACCGGTGGGGTTCCTGGGGAGGGATCATGCGCGGCCGTTCGCGGGATTGCTGCCGGAAACCCGGGCAATGTGGCAGAGCGGGCAGTTGCTCAACGAGGCGGCGGGCTTGGTGGGGTATCGCCTGTTCTACTAAGGACTGGGGCTGCGTAGCAGCCCCAGGGGTGCCTCAGACGGTTCGCGCGATGCGTCCGGCCAGCAAGGCCCAGCCCAGTAGCAGCACGCAGACGATCGCCAGCGGCCACGAGCGCCATTGCAGGTACGGCGTCAGTTGCTGCATCGGTACCACCTCGCCATACAGGACTGCCCGCTGGAACTGCGGGACCTGCGCGGTGATCCTGCCGAACGGGTCGATCAGCGCGGTCACACCGTTGTTGGTGGCGCGGATCATCCAGCGGCCGGCCTCCAGCGCGCGCATCTGGGCCATCTGCAGGTGCTGCAGCGGGCCGATCGAGGTGCCGAACCAAGTGTCGTTGCTGATGGTCAGCAGCAGGTCGCTGCGTGCGGCCAGGCTCGCAGCGAACTCGGGATAGACCACTTCGTAGCAGATGTACGGGGCGACCTGGTACCCCTTGGCCTGCAGCAGTGGCTGGTCCGCGGGGCCACGGGCGAAATCCGACATCGGCAAGTTGAAGAACTCGATCAGGCCGCGCAGCATGTCCTGCAAGGGCACATACTCACCGAAGGGCACCAGCTTCTGCTTGAGGTAGGTGCCGTCGCCTTCGCCGGCCACAGTGATGCCGTTGAAGTAGCGGCGTTGGTGGTGAACCATCTGCCGCACCGGCACCCCGGTGATCAACGCCGAATGCCGTTCGGCGGCGAAGGTGCCCATCATGTCGATGTAGCCCTGGGCCTGGTCCTTGAGTACCGGCACGGCGGTTTCCGGCCAGATCAGCAGATCGACGGGCTTCGAGCTGAAGCTCATGTCACGATACAGCGCCAGTTGCGCATTCACGTGTGCCGGGTCCCACTTCAGATCCTGTTCGACGTTGCCTTGCAGGGCAGCGACCTTCAGTGGATCGCCCGCCGGTTGCGTCCAGGCATGATCCTTCAGAGCCAGGCCAATAATCCAAGGCGCCACCAACAGTGCTACACCAACGGCCAAGAACGAGCGGCGCTCGCGAAGGCGATGGATGTTGCACAGCAGGGCCGCGGTCAACGCCAGAGCGAACGAGATCAGCCACACACCGCCCAGCGGCGCCAGGCCCGCGAGGGGGCCGTCGAGCTGGCTGTAACCTGCGTAGAGCCACGGGAAACCGGTGAGGAACCAGCCTCGGAAAGCTTCTTGCAGCAACCACAGGGCGGCAAAGCACAAGGCGTCGGCCAGTGGCGCCTCGTCACGCCGCAACCAGCGTGCCCAAAGCCAGGCGGGCAGGGCGAAGAAGAAGGCCAGGCAGGCGAAAAACGCCAGCAGCAGCAGGATTGCCAGCAGCGGCGAGGCGCCGCCATAGGTGTTCATGCTGACGTAGATCCACCAGGTGCCGGCACCGTAGAGGCCGAAGCCGAAGCACCAGCCCCGGCCCAGCGCCTGGCGCGGGCTCAGTTCGCGCAGCCCTGCATAGAACAGCGCGAGGGACAGCAGGGCCAGCGGCCAGATGTCGAAGGGGGCCAGGGCCAGCAGGGTGGAAGCGCCGGCCGCCATGGCCAGCAGGTTACCGGGCCAGCCGGGGCGGGTGATCCAGCGCATGTTCGTCCTTAACGGTTGATCGGTGTCAGGCGCAGCAAGTGTATCCGGCGGCTGTCGGCATTGAGAATGCGGAAGCGGTAGCCGCCGATCTCGGTGGTTTCGTTACGTTTGGGCAAATGGCCGAACGCACTCATCACCAGGCCGCCGACCGTATCGAACTCGTCATCGGAGAACTCGCTGTCGAAGAACTCGTTGAAGTTCTCGATCGGGGTCAGGGCCTTGACCAGGAAGTCGCCGCTGGGCAGCGGCTTGATGTAGCTGTCTTCCTCGACGTCATGCTCGTCCTCGATATCGCCGACGATCTGCTCGAGCACGTCTTCGATGGTCACCAGCCCCGCCACGCCGCCGTACTCGTCGATGACGATGGCCATGTGATTGTGGTTGGCGCGGAACTCGCGCAGCAGCACGTTCAGGCGCTTGGACTCGGGCACGAAGGTGGCCGGGCGCAGCAGATCCTTGATGTTGAAGCTGTCGCCATTCTCCTTGAGGATCAGCGGCAGCAGGTCCTTGGCGAGCAGGATGCCGAGCACATCGTCGTGGCTCTCGCCAATCACCGGGTAGCGCGAGTGCGCGGCATCGATCACTGCCGGCAGGAACTCGCGGGGCGACTGGTTGGCCTTGATGCTGATCATCTGCGAACGCGGCACCATGATGTCGCGCACCTGCAGGTCTGCGACCTGGATGGCGCCTTCGACGATGGTCAGCGCTTCACTGTCGAGCAGCTTGTTCTGATGGGCTTCGCGCAGCAGCTCGAGGAGCTCCTGGCGGTTTTTCGGCTCATGGGCAAAAGCCTGGGTCAGCTTACCCAACCAGGACTTTTGCCCGTTGCTCGATCGGTCTTCGCTCATGGCGGTTACTCGTGATCCTTGCAGTATCAGTGTGTGATTGTTTCGGTTTCGTCGTCGGCGTAAGGGTCCGGATGACCCAGTTCCGCCAGCAATTGCCGTTCCAACGCTTCCATTTCCTCGGCCTCATCGTCTTCGATGTGGTCGTAGCCGAGCAGGTGCAGGCAGCCGTGGATGACCAGGTGCGCCCAGTGCGCCTCCAGGGATTTGCCCTGTTCGGCGGCCTCGCGCTCGACCACTGGCACGCAGATCACCAGGTCACCCAACAGCGGGATATCGAGCAACTCGTCCGGGACGTCGGCGGGGAATGACAGCACGTTGGTGGCGTAGTCCTTGTGCCGGTAGGTGTGGTTCAGCTCGCGGCCTTCGGCGGCGTCGACCAGGCGAATGGTCATTTCCGAGTCGGCGCTGCGCTGGCGCAGGGCAAGTTCGCACCATCGGCGGAAGGCGGCGTCATCCGGGGCAGCGGCGTCCGTGGCCCGTTGCAGGTCGAGTTCAAGCATCTTTGCCGGGTGCCTCGGGCTTGGACTGACGGGCTTCGAAGCGGTCGTAGGCTTCGACGATACGCTGCACCAACGGGTGGCGTACCACGTCCTTTGGCTGGAAATGGGTGAAGCTGATGCCTGGCACGTCCTTGAGCACCTCGATCACATGGGCCAGGCCCGACTTGGTGCCGCGGGGCAGGTCGACCTGGGTGATGTCACCGGTGATCACCGCGGTCGAGCCAAAGCCGATGCGGGTGAGGAACATCTTCATCTGTTCGAGCGTGGTGTTCTGACTCTCGTCGAGGATGATGAAGCTGTTGTTCAGGGTGCGGCCGCGCATGTAGGCCAGCGGAGCGATCTCGATCACCTGGCGCTCGATCAGTTTGGCCACGTGCTCGAAGCCAAGCATCTCGTAAAGTGCGTCGTAGAGCGGGCGTAGGTACGGGTCGATCTTTTGGGCCAGGTCGCCGGGCAGGAAACCGAGCTTTTCGCCGGCCTCGACCGCCGGGCGCACCAGCAAGATGCGGCGCACCTGCTCGCGCTCCAGCGCATCGACCGCGCAGGCTACGGCCAGGTAGGTCTTGCCGGTACCGGCCGGGCCGATGCCGAAGTTGATGTCGTTGGCCAGGATTTCCTTGACGTAGCGCTGCTGGTTGACGCCGCGTGGGCGAATGTTGCCCTTGCGCGTGCGCAGCGAGACGCTGACCTCGTTGACAGCCGGATTCTCGAGGCTCTCAACCGCCGATTCTTGAAGATAAAGGTGGACCGTTTCCGGCGACAGGTCGGTTGCCTTGGTCTCGCGATAGAGGCGGCGCAGCAGCTGTTCGGCGGCAGAAGTGGTCTTGGGTTCTCCAATCAGTTCGAACTGATTGCCGCGGTTGCGGATCTCGATGGCCAGGCGTTGTTCGATCAGGCGCAGGTGCTCGTCGAACTGGCCGCACAGGTTGGCGAAACGGTGGGCCTCGAAGGGTTCGAGGATGAAGCGATGGGGTTGTATGGGTGCGTTCAAGGTCGTTTTTAGCCGCTCGACGGCAATGAATGTGAACTCAAGAATAACCCTAGAGTGGCAGTGGCGAAAGCACTGAAACGATCAAGGGTCGGTGCGAAGCGTCCTCGAGCATGGCGGGGCAAGCTGACGAATTGATGATAGGGGCCAGCTACAGGCAGGGCAATGGTTCAGGGAAGGGGAGAGAAAGGGGTGCGCCCTTCGGCATTCTGCAGTTCCAGCAGGTATTTGCGGAAGATCTGGCCGAGTACCTGGGTAGCGTGCTCGAGTTCGTCGCGGGGCATTTGCTCGGTGACTTCGTCAGCCATGTCCAGCGCGTCCTCGGCACCGTTGACCGCGGCGATCTTGAGCAGGATGTAGGCTTGGACGTTGTTCGCCTTGACCCCTTCACCGTGGAAGAACATCGATCCGAGGCGGTATTGTGCCTGCGCCTGGCCTTGCAGCGAGGCTTTCTCGAACCATTTGAGCGCGTTGTCGAGTTGACGCGGTGTGCCGCTGTAGTAGAACTCGCCCAGCTCGTACTGCGCTTCGGCATCCCCTGACTGCGCGATTTGCTCACAGGCCTTGAGGGCATTTTGCAGGTCTTCGGGCGCGGTATCGAGGGCGCAGCGGCCCGTCGCCGGAATCAGCAACGAATTACCGCCCTCTGCCAGTGCCAGCAGGGGCTGAAGAAGCAACAGGCAGCCCAGGGTCAGGGCGCGGCCGGTGCGGTTCATGGGGATCGACTTACCTCTGCAAAGCTGCGGCCAATGTCTCTGGTGGCACATTATGGGATAAGCAGCGCCTACCTTACAAAGATTTACGCGAATTTCTACAGCACAATGGGACGCGTCGGGTTGTGATGGGTGTCACAGGCTTGCCTGGCTCTGCCTGATCGCAATCAGGCAGAGCCAGGCACATCCTTTACTTCAGCTTGGCAAATGCCCGCTCGGCAGCATCCAGGGTGATCTGCAGCTCCTTGTCACCATGGGCGATTGAGGTGAAGCCCGCCTCGAATGCGCTTGGCGCCAGGTAAACGCCGCCTTCGAGCATCAGATGGAAGAAGCGCTTGAAGCGTTCGGCATCGCTGGCCATCACGTCGTCGAAGGTGACGATATCGTCGGCGCCGCTGAAGTACAGGCCAAACATGGCGCCCGCCTGGGTGGTTACGAACGGGATACCGGCAGCGTCGGCACGCTGTTGCAGGCCATCGAGCATGCGGCTGGTGAAGGCACTCAGCTCGTCATGGAAGCCCGGGCGGCTGATCAGCTTCAGGGTGGTCAGGCCGGCGGCCATGGCCAACGGATTGCCCGACAGGGTACCGGCCTGGTAGACCGGGCCCAGCGGGGCGATGCAGCCCATGATCTCGCGCTTGCCTCCGAAGCAGCCGACCGGCATGCCGCCGCCGACGATCTTGCCGAAGGTCGACAGGTCGGGGGTGATGCCGTAGTGGCCTTGGGCACCGCCAAGGGAGACGCGGAAGCCGGTCATCACCTCGTCGAAGATCAGTACCACGCCGTGTTTGTCGCACAATGCGCGCAGGCCTTCGAGGAAGCCCGGCGCCGGCGGGACGCAGTTCATGTTGCCGGCCACCGGCTCGACGATGATGCAGGCCACGGTCTGGCCGACATCGGCCAGGGTCTTCTCGACGGCGGCGATGTCGTTGAACGGCAGGGTCAGGGTGTGCTTGGCGAAGTCCGCCGGCACCCCGGCCGAGCTTGGCACGCCCTGAGTCAGCAGGCCGGAGCCGGCCTTGACCAGCAGGCTGTCGGAGTGACCGTGGTAGCAGCCTTCGAACTTGATGATGGCGTCACGGCCGGTGTAGCCACGGGCCAGGCGGATGGCGCTCATGGTCGCTTCGGTGCCGGAGCTGACCATGCGCACCATCTCCATCGACGGCACGATCGAGCAGACCAGGTCGGCCATCTCGGTTTCCATGGCGGTCGGCGCGCCGTAGGACAAACCGTGCTCCAACTGCTTGCGTACGGAGTCCAGCACGTCCGGATGGGCATGGCCGAGGATCATCGGGCCCCAGGAACCGACATAGTCGACGTAGCGCTTGTCGTCTTCATCGATGACGTAGGCGCCTTCGGCGTGCTTGAAGAACAGTGGGGTGCCGCCGACGCTCTTGAAGGCGCGCACCGGCGAGTTGACGCCACCGGGGATGTGTTTCTGGGCTTGGGCGAACAGGGCTTCGGAACGGGACATGGGATCTTCTCTCGAAATCAGCAAGCGAACAGGGCATTGAAGGCGCGGGCGCGGCGGGTGACTTCCTGCGCGCTGTCGGCACCGAACAGGCCGTGGATCACCGCCAGCAGGTCGGCGCCATGGGCGACCAGCGGGGCGGCGTTGTCGAGGGTGATGCCGCCGATCACCGCGATCGGCAGCTTGACCTGGGCGCGGGCCTGCTCCAGCAGATCGACGCTGGCGGCGGGCGCACCCGGTTTGGTGACGGAATTGAAGAAGCGACCGAAGGCGACATAGCTGGCGCCCTCGTTGGCGGCCTGCTGCGCGAGGTCGAGGCTGGCGTGGCAGGTCGAGCCGATGATCGCCTGGCGGCCGAGCAGGGCGCGGGCCGGCGTGAGCGGGCCATCGGTCTGGCCGAGGTGCACGCCAACGCCCAGGCGGGCAGCCAGTTCGGCGTCGTCGTTGATGATCAGCTCGGTGCCGTAACGCTCACAGAGCGTCTTCAGCGCTTCGGCCTCGCGCAGTCTGGGGGCGGTGTCGTCGCTCTTGTCGCGGTATTGCAGCAGACGAACGCCACCTTCCAGTGCCGCTTCAACGTGGGAGAGGAAACGGCCGGCCAGCAGCTGGCTGTCGGTGATCGCGTACAGACCGCGGAGCTTCATCGGATGGCCTCGAGTCAGGAACAGAAATCCAGGGGCAGGCGGCGCGGCACGTACTGGCCCTTGCCCAGCTGCTCTGCGTCGCGCAGGGTGCGCCAGGTGTAGTCCAGGGCGCTGCGCACGGCGCTGGTCAATGCTTCGCCCAGGGCCAGGCGGCCGGCAAGGGCACTGGCCAGGGTGCAGCCCGAGCCGTGGTAGCTGCCCGGCAGGCGTTGGCAGGTCCAGGTGTGCTGTTGACCGTCGCGGCTATACAGGCGGTTGTGGATTTCCACCTCGTCGCCGTGACCGCCGGTTATCAACAGGTGTCTACAGAACGGCAGCAATTTCTCGGCGCACTCGTCTGCGGTGCCTTCGGGCAGTTCCGCCAGAATGCGTGCTTCCGGCAGGTTCGGCGTGGCGATGGTGGCCAGCGGCAGCAGGCGTTCGCGCAGCGCGTAGCCGACCTCGTCCTTGCCCAGGCGGCCACCGCCACCGGCGCGCAGCACCGGGTCGCAGACCAGTGGCAGGTGCGGGTGGGCGGCCAGCAGTTCGGCGACGGTGTCGACCATCTCGATCGAGCCGAGCATCCCCAGCTTCACCGCGGCCACCGTGGAGTCGGCCAGCACGGCGTTGGCCTGGGCCAGCACCCACTCGCGGTCGAGCACGCGGAAGTCGGAAACGTTGACGGTATCCTGCACGGTCAGGGCGGTCACGGCGGGTGCGGCGTGACAACCCTGGGCGATCAGGGCTTCGATATCTGCCTGCAGCCCGGCGCCACCACTGGGGTCGTGGCCGGAGAGACAGAGGACAACGGGGCGGGAGCTGTAGGTATTCATGGTCGGCGAGCTTATCACCAAACCTTTTTGTGCGGTTCGGTCGCGGTGAGAGATTTGCTGATCAAGTGGTCAGATTGGTTTTATTGGATATTCTGAAACGTGCGTTCTAGAGCCTCTGCTTTGAAATTGACAGTAGCTGCTGAGCAATGCTGGAGGCTATGCTAGAGTGCTCGGATAACTCGATGAACGGGTTCTGCCGGATCACGTCGTCTCAAAGGGAAGGGAGGCAACCGCGACGCGACCGGACAGGCCATGCTGGGGCTGTATGCGCTATTTGCTGATTGTGCTTCTGGGCTGCTTGCCCCTGCTGGCCGGAGCGGTCGAATTCGACGACGCCACCGGACGCTTGCCGCTGGGCCGCTACATGCAGGTCTATGAAGACCACGAAGGCAGTGCCAGCATCGCTCAGGTCAGTGCCGGCGCATTCGCCAAACGCTTCCATGCCCATCACGACGAGGTGCTCAACGCCGGCTATTCGACCTCCGTTTTCTGGCTCCGGGTCGATCTCGCCTATGCAGCCACACCTTCGCCAGCACCACGCCAGTGGTTGCTGGAGCTTGCCTACCCGCCGCTGGATCATCTGGAACTCTATCTGCCCGACGCCCAGGGCACTTATCGGCTGGCCCAGCGCACGGGTGATGCCCTGCCCTATGCCAGCCGGCAGATCCGCCAGAACAACTACCTGTTCGAGCTGCCACTGCGTCCCGGTCAGGCGACGACCGCCTACTTGCGTCTGCAGAGCGAGGGTTCGATCCAGGCGCCGCTGACCTTGTGGTCGGCTCAGGCTTATCTGGAAGACCAGCCCACGCGTCTTTATGTGCTGGGGATGATCTATGGCGTGCTGCTGGTGATGCTGGTGTACAACCTGTTTCTCTACCTCAGTGTGCGTGATGTCAGCTACCTGTACTACATCCTCTACATCGCTTCGTTCGGCCTTTATCAGGTCTCGGTCAATGGTGCCGGCATCGCCTACTTCTGGCCCGACAGTCCCTGGTGGGCCAACGCCGCCACGCCATTTTTCATCGGCGCCGCCGGGCTGTTCGGCTGCCAGTTCGCCCGGCACTTCCTGCAACTGGGCAACCTCAGCCGTGGCCTCGACCGCCTGCTGAAGGGGTTGATGGCTGGCGGCGCGCTGGTGATGGTGCTGGCGGTGACCCTGCGTTACGGCGTGGCGCTGCGCATGGCCACGCTGCTGGCGCTGTTGTTCACCGTGAGCGTCTTCAGTGCGGGGTTGTATGCCTGGTGGCGCGGCTTGCGCGTGGCGCGCTGGTTCATCATCGCCTGGACGGCCTTCCTCGTCGGCGGGCTGGTCAACACCTTGATGGTGCTGGGGTACCTGCCCAACCTGTTCATCACCATGTACGCCAGTCAGTTGGGCGCTGCGCTGGAAGTGGCGCTGTTGTCGCTGGCCCTGGCCGACCGCATCAACAGTTTGCGTGAGCAGCAGGCCCAGGCCCTGCGCGAAACCGGACGCACCCTGGAGCAGATGAACCTGCAACTGGCCCGCAGCAACCGGCTCAAGGACGAGTTCCTCGCCACCGTGACCCACGAGCTGCGCACGCCGATGAACGGCGTGATCGGTTCGCTGGAGCTGCTGCACACACTGCCCATGAGCGCCGAGCAGGCTCAGTACCATCGCACCGCCACCGGTTCGGCCCAGGACATGATGGCGATGGTCGACGATATCCTCATCCTCACCGAACTGCAGGCCGGGCGCCTGCGCAACCATGGCATGGCGTTCAGCCTACGGCGCCTGCTCCAGGAACTGCGGGCCGGTTATGCGAGCCAGGCGCTGGCCAAGGGCCTGTACCTGAGCCTGGACATCCCCGCCGACCTGCCCGACAGCCTGGTCGGCGATGCGCAGAAGCTCGCCCGCTGCCTGGCGTGCCTGGTGGACAACGGGCTGAAGTTCACCCACCAGGGCGGCGTTACCGTGCAGGCCCGTGGCCGGCGTACCGGACCTGACAGCCTGGCCCTGAGCCTCACGGTCAGCGACAGTGGCATCGGTTTCGACGACCTGGACCAGGCGGTGCTGTACCAGCGCTTCTTCCAGGTGGACGGTTCGATGACCCGGCGCTATGGCGGATTGGGGATCGGCCTGTCCATCTGCCGCCAGTTGAGCGAGTTGATCGGCGCCACGTTGTCCCATGAGTCCACCCAGGGGCTGGGCAGTCGGTTCGAGCTGACGCTGCCCCTGGCGGTGGCACAGGTGCAGGCTCCACCGGCGCGTGCCGCCTCGAGGCTGGACCGCTTCTGAACAGAGGTGCCCCCGATGTAGTCCGTTTTGTCACTTTGACTGACCGGCCCGCGGTGCTTCACTGGGTTATCCAGGCATGAACGGATCCAGGAGGCCCACGATGAACCTGCACCAGTTCGCGGAAACCCACGAAGTCACCAACCAGCCGCCGTCCCTCGACGGTGCCAACCTCTACCGCCTCGACCAGCCCTTGCAGGAGTGGTCGCGGCGCTTCGGTGCCGGCTGGGCCGAGTCGCGGATCGACGCCTACGGCGCCCTGGCCGGTGGCCCGCTGATGGCGGCGGGTTTCCTGGCCAATGCCCACAAGCCCGAGTTCAGCAGCCATGACCGCTATGGTCACCGCATCGACCTGGTGGAATTCCATCCCGCGTATCACCAGTTGATGCGTACTGCCGTCGAGCATGGCCTGCCCTCGTTGCCGTGGGCGGAGCCACGAGACGGTGCCCACGTGGCCCGGGCCTCGATGACCTATCTGCACAGCCAGGCCGAAGCCGGTACCGGCTGCCCGCTGACCATGACCTTCGCCGCCGTGCCGGCCCTGCGCCTGCAGCCCGAGCTGGCTGGCTACTGGCTGCCCAAGGTCCTTGCCCGCGAGTACGACCCGCGCAATGTCGGCGACCGGCACAAGGCCGGCGTCACGATCGGCATGGCCATGACCGAGAAGCAGGGCGGTACCGATGTGCGCGCCAACACCACCCGCGCTTACCCGGTCGGCGCGCCCGGGCCGGGCCAGCCCTATGAACTGGTGGGGCACAAATGGTTCTGCTCGGCGCCGATGTGCGATGCCTTCCTTACCCTGGCGCAGACCGACAAGGGCCTGAGCTGCTTCCTGTTGCCGCGCCACCGCCCTGACGACAACCGCAACCAGTTCTATATCCAGCGCCTGAAGAACAAGCTCGGCAACTGTTCCAACGCATCCAGCGAAGTGGAGTTCCGTGGCGCCCTGGCCTGGATGGTGGGCGAGGAGGGGCGTGGCGTGCCGACCATCATCGAGATGGTGGCCATGACCCGCTTCGATTGCATGGTCGGCTCCAGCGCCTTGATGCGCCAGGCCTTGACCCAGGCCGCGCATCATTGCGCCCACCGCAAGGTCGGTGGGCGCGTGCTGGCCGAGCAGCCCTTGATGCAGAACGTGCTCGCCGACCTGGCCCTGGAAAGCGAGGCCGCATTGGCCCTGAGCCTGCGCATGGGCCAGGCGCTTGATCGGCTCGACGACCCGCAGCAGGCACATTTCTCCCGCCTGGTGACAGCCGTGGGCAAGTACTGGATCTGCAAGCGCGCCCCCGGGATGATCAACGAGGCCGCCGAGTGCCTGGGCGGCGCCGGCTACGTCGAGGACAGCATCCTCCCGCGGCTGTACCGCGAGGCGCCGGTCAACTCGACCTGGGAGGGCTCGGGCAATGTGCAGTGTCTGGACGTGCTGCGCGCCTTGTCGAAGGAGCCGGGTGTGCTGGAGGCACTTTTCACTGAGCTCGGGGATGGTCATGGCGACCCACGCCTGGCGGCGTTCATCGGCAACCTCAAGGGCGCTTTCGCCGATACTGGCGATATCCAGTACCGCGCCCGGCAGCTGACCGAGGACATCGCCGTGGCGTTGCAGGCCAAGCTGTTGCTGGAGGCGGGCAACGCCACGGTGAGCGATGCGTTCATCGGCAGCCGGCTGGGCGCTGGCGGGCGGGTGTATGGTGTGTTGCCGCGCGGGGTGGATGCTGCGGCGTTGGTGGCCAGGGCCACGCCGGCGTGGGCCGGTTAACGCCATCGCGGGGGTGT
The DNA here is from genome assembly GCF_002934345.1 of Pseudomonas sp. PONIH3. Lineage (NCBI taxonomy): Bacteria > Pseudomonadati > Pseudomonadota > Gammaproteobacteria > Pseudomonadales > Pseudomonadaceae > Pseudomonas > Pseudomonas sp. PONIH3. The sequence continues at coordinate 3,017,448 of NZ_CP026386.1, read as the reverse complement.
TTTTACCCTGCAACGCAGGCAAGATGGTGGTCATGCATTCCATAAGACAGGAAGCCCAGCGTGAGCCAAGCGTTTGTAGTCGTTGATACCCCCGAACAGGCCGTCGACCGTCTGGCGGCCTTGCATGAACAGGCCACCGGTGCCCTGAGCCAGGCCCTCAAGCGCTACCTGAAAGACCGCACCGAGCCCGGTGACGAAGAACGCGCGCTGTTTCGCTACCCGGCCCTGCGCCTCATCTATTCCAGCCAGGGCGAAGTCGCCGCGACCACCCGCGCCTACGCCAAGGTCCAGGTGGATGGTACCTACAGCGTCACCGTCACCCAGCCCGCGGCGTTCCGTGGCTACCTGCTCGAACAGCTGCGCCCCTTGATGCACGACTACACCGTGACCGTGGAAGTTGGTGTCAGCGAACAGAACATCCCTTACCCCTACGTGGTAGACCAGGGCGATGAGCTGGCGGGCAGCGGCATCACCGCGGCCCAGCTGGCACGCGTTTTCCCCAGCACCGACCTGTCGGCGGCCACCGACAACACCGCCGATGGCCTGTACGACTGGGAAAGCGCCGAGACCCTGCCGCTGGCGCTGTTCGACGCCGCCCGCGTGGACTTCTCCCTGCGCCGCCTGGTGCACTACACCGGCAGCGACTGGCGGCACATGCAGCCATGGATCCTGCTGACCAACTACCACCGCTACGTCGACCAGTTCATCGCCCATGGCCTTGAGCAACTGCGCGAGGATCCACGCTTCGTGCGCATGGTCCTGCCGGGCAACGTGGTCATCGAGAAGGGCATGGACAACGGCGAGGCCCAGGCGCTGGTTGCCAGCGTGGTCTGGCACCGCTACCAGATGCCGGCCTACCACCTGATCGCCGCCGACGGCGATGGCGTGACCCTGGTCAACATCGGCGTCGGCCCGTCCAACGCCAAGAACATCACCGACCACCTGGCGGTGCTGCGTCCGCACTGCTGGCTGATGATTGGTCACTGCGGCGGCCTGCGCCAGTCGCAGACCATCGGCGACTATGTGCTGGCCCACGCCTACATGCGCCGCGACGGCATCCTCGACCGGGTTGTGCCGCCGAACATCCCGATCCCGGCCCTGGCCGAGGTGCAGCTGGCGTTGCAGGAGGCGGCGGCGCAGGTCACTGGTGAGCGTGGCGAGCAGCTCAAGAAGCGCCTGCGCACCGGCACCGTGCTCACCTACGACGACCGTAACTGGGAGCTGCGCTGGGCCCAGGAGCGCCCGCTTATCAACCTGTCCCGTGCCGTGGCGGTAGACATGGAAAGCGGCACCATCGCTGCCCAGGGCTACCGACTGCGCGTTCCCTACGGCACCTTGCTGTGTGTCTCCGACAAGCCGCTGCACAGCGAGATCAAGCTACCGGGGTCGGCCAACGCCTTCTACAACCGCGCGGTCAGCCAGCACCTGAAGATCGGCATCGCCGCCCTCGACCTGCTGCGCACCGAGCTCAACTCGCTGCACTCGCGTAAACTGCGCAGCTTCGATGAGCCGCCGTTCCGCTGAGGATCCATGCCCCTGCCACCCCGTAGCAACCCGCGTCGCCCTGCGGCGCGACCCACCGGCCCGCGTCGCCAGCCCAAGGCGCCGCCGGCCGAGCCGCGCCTGATCCTGTTCAACAAACCGTTCGATGTGCTCACCCAGTTCAGCGACGGAGAAGGGCGCGCCACGCTCAAGGATTTCATCGACATTCCCGGCATCTACCCGGCCGGGCGCCTGGACCGCGACAGCGAAGGCCTGCTGCTGCTGACCAACGACGGGCGCCTCCAGGCGCGGATCGCCGACCCCAAGCACAAGCTGGCCAAGACCTACTGGGTGCAGGTGGAGGGCGAGCCGAGCGAGGAGCAGCTACAGCGCCTGCGCGAGGGCGTCGAACTCAACGACGGGCCCACGCTACCGGCGCAGGCACGTCAGCTCGAGGAACCCGAGCTGTGGCCGCGCAATCCGCCGGTCCGCTTTCGCAAGAGCGTGCCGACTGCCTGGCTGGAGCTGGTGATCCGTGAAGGGCGCAACCGCCAGGTGCGGCGGATGACGGCGGCGGTGGGGCTGCCGACCTTGCGTCTGGTGCGGGTGCGTATCGGTGACTGGACGATCGAAGGGCTGCAGCAGGGATGTTGGCGGGAAGTGGCGGCGAAGCTGTAGTCGCCGCCCAGGGTGGGGTTGTCAGACCCCTTCCAGGAACCCCACCACCACGCTCTTGATGATGAACGCCAGCACGCCAAGGCCCAGCACGAAGAACAGGATCAGCGTGCCGAAGCGGCCAGCCTTGGACTTCTTCGCCAGGTCCCAGACGATGAAGCCCATGAAGGCGATCAGCACGGTGACGAGGATGATCATCATCCATTCTTCGAATACGGCGGGATCCATCGGTTTACTCCAGGCAAGCACAAAGCCCGATCATACGCCGGGCGCGCGGGGATTCAACGCAGGTGGGTCAATGGCAGCTCAGTGCTGGCCAGTACCTGGTTGAGCACGAAGCTGGAGCGCACGCTGGTCACCCCTTCGATACGGGTCAGGCTGCCCAGCAGCAGTTTCTGGTAATGATCCATGTCCGGCACCACCACCTTGAGCTGGTAGTCGGCGTCCATTCCGGTAACCAGGCTGCATTCGAGGACCTGGGGCAGGCTGCGGATCGCCGCCTCGAAGGTTTCGAAACGTTCGGGGGTGTGCCGGTCCATGCCGATCAGCACATAGGCCGTAAGGCTCAGGCCGAGTTTCTTGCGATCCAGCAGCGCTACCTGGCGCGAGATATAACCGTCGTCTTCGAGCTGCTTGACCCGACGTGAGCAGGGTGACGGCGACAAGCCGATGCGTTCGGCCAGTTCCTGGTTGGAGATGCGCGCATCGCGCTGCAATTCGGCGAGGATGCTCAGGTCGTAGCGGTCGAGCTTGCTCATGAAAAGGGCCTTTTCTGTTCAGATTGCGGCGAATTATCGATCCTGAGTGAAAAATTGCGCAAGCCCTATTTAACAGAGCAATCTTCGCAATCCTCTGCCCCGGCGTCTGCCCTATCTTTATCAACAGAATCACTGCCCGGACATCAGTCCACGGCGACGCGCCCTAGGCGGGCGGTCGCGGCCAGCGATCCAACAGGATCCGCCAGGCCCCCGGGCTACGCACTGTCCAGAAGACGGCGCGAGGTGAGCCGGTGCCACAAGTGCCGAGCACGGACGACAATTCCCGAAGGGAGGCCGCAAGGCCTCCCTTTTTTATTGTGCTGAAGATTGCACAGGCCTGGCCTGGCGGCGACTCGCCACGGCGAGCGCCGCCAGCAGCACCAGCAAGCCGCCGATCACGGCAATCATGAAGCCGCTGCGCGCTGTCGTGGCGTCCACCCATTGGCCGGCACCTGCCGCGCCGATGGCCACGCCGACATTCAACCCGGCGAGCAGCCAGGTCAGGCCCTCGGTCAGCTGGCGCTCTGGCACGCTGCGCTCGACCAGGGCCATTGCCACGATCATGGTCGGGGCGAAGAACACCCCGGCCATTAACACTGCCGCCGCGAGCTGGGCGATATTGCCGACCAGGAGCAGCGGCAGGGTGCTGAGGGTGGTAGCCAGCGCGCCGACCAGCAACTGACGGGGCAGCGACATCCGCCAGCGCAGGGTGCCGAACAGCAGCCCGGAAACGCAGGAGCCCACGGCATAGGCCGACAATACCAGGCTGGCGGCAGCCGGTTGCCCTTGTTCGCTGGCGAAGGCGACGCTGACGATGTCCACGGTGCCGACGATCATGCCCATTGCCGCCATCAGCAGCGTCAGCTGAGGCACCCCGTCGCATCGCCAGGCCGGCAGGTCACGTCTGGACGAGGTTTCGGCAGGGGCCACCGGTGGTTCGCTGCCGGTCTGCAGGGTCAACGCCAGGGTACCCAGCAGCAGTAACGCGGCAGCCGCCAGCAACCCGGTCTGGGGCCACAGCGCCACGCTGAGCCCGACGGCCAGCGGTGGGCCAGCAATGAAGCTGGCTTCATCGAGTACGGTTTCCAGCGAGTAGGCAGTCTGCAGTTGCGGCTGGCCACGGTACAGATGGGTCCAGCGCGCCCGGACCATAGCCGACATGCTCGGCATGCAGCCGGCCAGCAGGGCGGCGACGAACAGCAGCCAGTCGGCGCTACGCCACCAGGCGCAGGCAGCCATCAGCAGCAGCCCGAGCACGCTCAGCAGGCTGGCCCGCGGCAGCACGCGGCGCTGGCCCAGGCGATCCACCAGGCGTGATACCTGTGGCGACAACAGGGCATAGGTAAGCACGAAGCAGGCCGACACCGCCCCGGCCAAGGCATAGCTGCCGCGCCATTGCGCCACCAGCGTAATGATGCCGATACCGGTCATGGGCAACGGCAGGCGGGCCAGCAGGCCGGCCAAGGTGAACCCGAGGGTGCCGGTCGGGACGAACAAGTGTGCATAAGGGTTGGGCATGTCGCTTCCTCCGTGAGACGGCCCGCTTGCTGGCGGCAAGGCAGGACGTGGATAATACGTACAGTGCGTATGATTAAATATTCATACGAGTTGAATGTAAATATTCATACGGATTGTACGTAAAGGAGAGGCCATGGTTCGTCGCACCCGCGCCGAGATGGAAGAAACCCGCGCCGCCTTGCTGGCAATGGCCCGCCAGGTCTTCAGCGAACAAGGTTACGCACAGGCGTCCATGGATGACCTGACCGCTCGCGCCGGGCTTACCCGTGGCGCGCTCTACCACCATTTCGGCGACAAGCAGGGCCTGCTGGCGGCCGTGGTGGCACAGATCGATGGTGAGATGGATGCACGTCTGCTGGCCATCTCCGCATCCTGCGATGACCCCTGGCAAGGCTTCTGCCAGCGTTGCGAGGCCTACCTGCGCATGGCCCGCGAGCCGGAAATCCAGCGCATTGTCCTGCGTGATGCGCGCGCCGTCCTGGGTGCGGCCTCGCCTGAGGCGCAGCAGCATTGCATCGCATCACTGCAGCGGATGCTCAGCGGGCTGGTCCAGCAAAGTGTGGTTGCCGAGGCCGATCCCTGGGCGTTGGCGGCCCTGGTACATGGCAGCCTGTCGGAGGCGGCGGTCTGGATCGCCCAGGTGGAGGACGGCGATTCCCGCCTCGGCCAGGCTCTGGTTGCCCTGGAATTAATTCTGCGTGGCCTGCTGGCGCGCTAGGCTGTCGGCTATTTCATCTGCCGGTCGCGGTCTGCGCAGTAGACTGCGAACGGTAAAGGCGAGCGTTTTCATCGAGAGGAACAACATGAGTTCGCGCATCTGGCGGTTGGCAGGCGTTGGTTTGCTGGGCCTGGGCATCAGCCTGGGCGCCATGGCCGAGGGCCCCGGAGACGGGCATGACGGTCATGGCGGCCAGCAGGAGCAGGGCGGTGGTGAACGGCGCGGATCACCGCTCAATTCACGGGACGAAGTGCGCCAGACGCAACCGCCGCGCCAGGGCTACTACCAGGACATTCCCCGGCGTTACGGTGACAACCGTCACTGGGAGGCGGGAGGTCCGGGTCAGCGCCCCGGCGGCGATTGGTCGGGACGGCCCGATGGTCATGGCAATGGCTGGGGGCCAGGACCGCAGTATCACCCAGGGCACACCGTCGATCGCTTCCCGGACCGCTACTGGAAGGTGCCTTATCGTGGGCAGGACTACTTCTACTCGGGCGGGTATTGGTACCGGCCCCATGGCGGCGGCTACGTGGTGGTCACGCCGCCTTACGGTGTGCGGGTCGGCTATCTGCCGCCCTATGCCCGCGAGGTGTGGTTGAGCGGTGCGTTGTTCTTCCTGGTGGCCGACACCTACTACCAGTACCTCGCCGACAGCCGCGAGTACGTGGTGGTCAACCCGCCCAGCGTTGCGCCTGCACCGCAGCAGCAGGGCAGTGGCTATGATGTGATCGCCTACCCGATGTACGGCCAGGGGCCGGAGCAGCAGGAGCAGGACCGCTACCAGTGCCACCGCTGGGCGGTGAGCCAGTCGGGGTTCGATCCGGCGACGGCGACCTATGCGCCGCCGGCCAATGTGGCGGACAACTATAGGCGGGCATTGGGGGCCTGCCTGAGCGGCCGCGGCTACAGCGTCAATTGACAAGTCAGTTGCGATAGCCGGCTACACCGGGTCGGCATGAACCATTACATCGGCCCGCGGATAGTGTTGGCGAATGACCTGAGATGCCTGCACGCACAATTCATGGGCGGCGTGCAGCGGCATTTCGCCGGGCAACTCAAGATGCAGCTGCACGAACCACTGGTTGCCGGACACCCGTGTGCGCAGGTCGTGTACGCCCTTCACGCCTGGTATCGCCAGCACTATTTCATGCATGCGCTCGCCGACATCGGCCGGCAGTTCCTTGTCCATCAGGATTGCCGTGCTTTCGCGAGCGATATGCAGCGCGCTCCACAGGATATACAAGGCGATCCCGAGGCCGAACAGGGCATCGAGCTGCGGCCAGCCGAAGCGGGCCAGCAGCAGCGCCAGGAGGATGCTGGCGTTGAGCAGCAGGTCCGAGCGGTAATGCAGCGAGTCGGCTCGCACGGCCGTGGAGCCAGTCGCCCGGATGACTTTGCGCTGGAATGCCAGCAACGCGAAAGTGAGCACCAGCGACAGCAGCATCACGGCGATACCGGCAGCGGTATCGCCCAAAGGCTCTGGCGACGACAACCGATCAACCGCCTGGACCCCGATCAGAACCGCGCTGACCCCGATGAACAGCGCCTGGGCCATGCCGGCCAGGGCTTCGGCCTTGCAATGTCCGAAGCGGTGGTCGTCGTCGGCGGGGCGCAGAGCGTAGTGAACGGCCAGCAGGTTAAGGAACGAGGCGGCGGCATCCAGCGCCGAATCGGTCAGCCCGGCCAGCAGGCTGACCGAGCCGCTCAGCCACCAGGCCACGGCCTTGCTCAGCACCAGGATGCAGGCAACGCTCAGCGACGCACGGGTGGCCAGGCGCAGCAGGCGTTGGTGTTCGGCGTTGGCGGTCATGCGCTATGAATCGTCCGTGGTCAGATCAGGCGGCGGGCACCAGGCCGTAGCTGGCCAGTTGTTCGACACTGCCACGGTGCTGGATCAGCCGTGGGTCGTTCAGCGGCAGGCGCTGGCCCAGTTCGCTCTCCAGGATAGCCTGCAGCTTGGTCCTGTCGACGTGGCCATCTGCATTGATCGCCGGCTTGAGCTTGGCCGGGTCGACCTGAGCGCTCTTGCCGCCAGGGTAGTAGATGGCACCGGTGGCAAAATCGATGCCGAAGGCGATCAGGCCGGGGAGCACGTAGAAGAGAATACCTATGGCATCCATGGCCGCCACCACAGGGTCGATCTTGCCTTCGATCTGGCCGCGACGGTCAGGGTAGAACAGGGTGCCGCAGGCCGTCAGCTGGGTCAGCAAGGTGGCGATGAGGGCGCCACCGATGACGCGGGAGGGGATGCGCATGTGAATCTCCGAAAGGTAACGACGATCAAGGGCGCGGCAATCGCCGGCGCCTGAGGTTAAGACCATGATAGGGCAGCCTCGGTTCGCCGTTATACTCGGACGATTGTTCGAGGACCACCATGATTTCATTACCGATCGATGCCGTACTGTCCGACCTGCGCCAGGCCCTGGCCGAACGTGACGAAGCGGTGCTCGAGGCGCCACCCGGCGCCGGCAAGACCACCCGCGTACCACTGGCGCTGCTCGACGAACCCTGGCTGGCCGGGCAGACCATCCTCATGCTCGAGCCCCGGCGCCTGGCCGCCCGCGCCGCTGCCGAACGCCTGGCCAGCGAGCTGGGCGAGAAGGTCGGCGAAACCGTGGGTTATCGCATCCGCCTCGACAGCAAGATCGGCCCGAACACGCGCATCGAAGTGGTCACCGAAGGCATCCTCACCCGCCGCCTGCAAAGCGATCCTGCGCTTGAAGGCGTGGGCCTGGTGATCTTCGACGAGTTCCACGAGCGCAGCCTGGATGCCGACCTGGCCCTGGCCCTGAGCCTCAACGGCCGGGCGCTGCTGCGTGACGAGCCGCCGCTGAAGATTCTGCTCATGTCGGCGACCTTGGAGGGTGAGCGCCTGTCGCGCCTGCTCGACGATGCACCGATCATCAGCAGTCAGGGGCGCATGCACCCGGTGGATATTCGCTGGAGCCGGCCGTTCCAGCCTGGCGAGTTCGTCGAGCCGCGCGTGGTCGACTGCGTGCTCCAGGCCCTGGCCGACGAATCCGGCAGCCTGTTGGTGTTCCTCCCCGGGCAGGCCGAGATCCGCCGCGTGCACCAGGCTCTGCAGGAGGCCGTGGGCGAGCGTCCGCAGATCCTGCTCTGCCCGCTGCACGGCGAGCTTGAGCTGAGTGCCCAGCGCGCCGCCATCGAGCCGGCGCCCAAGGGCCAGCGCAAGGTGGTGCTAGCCACCAACATCGCCGAGACCAGCCTGACCATTGAAGGTGTGCGCGTGGTGATCGACGCAGGGCTTGCGCGGGTGCCACGCTTCGACCCCGGTAGCGGCATGACCCGCCTGGACACCCAGCGCATCTCCCGGGCCAGCGCCACCCAGCGCGCCGGTCGGGCCGGGCGCCTCGAGCCTGGCGTGTGCTATCGGCTGTGGTCCGAGGCGCAACACGACCAGTTGGCGGCCCATGGCAGCGCCGAGATCCTCCAGGCCGACCTGGCCGGGCTCGCCCTGCAGCTGGCGCGCTGGGGCGTACCACCGGAGCAGCTCAGCTGGCTCGACCAGCCACCTACGGCCGCCTATGGCCAAGCCCTGGACCTGCTGACCCGACTCGGCGCCTTCAAGCCAGGTTGCCGCGACGTTCTGAGCGCCCATGGCCAAGCCATGGCCGAGCTGCCTGCGCATCCACGCATCGCCCATTTGCTGCTGCGCGGTCAGGATCTCGGGTTGGCCGACCTGGCGTGCGATGTCGCAGCGTTGCTGGGCGAGCGCGACATCCTGCGTGGCGGTGGTGCTGACCTGCATAGCCGGCTGGCTTTGCTCAGCGGTGAAAGCCGCGCCGCGCGAGGTGGGCAGGGCGGTGTGCAGCGTGCGCGGCAGCTGGCCCGGCAATACCGCGGCCAGCTGCGTGGCAAACCGCGCAACCCGGTCGCCGACCCCGACCATCCACGCTGGCTGGGCGCGGTGCTGGCGCTGGCCTACCCCGACCGGGTGGCGCAACAGCGCCGCGAAGGCGGCGGCGAATACCGCCTGGCCAATGGCCGGGCGGCACTGTTCGCCGAAGCCGATGTGCTGATGAAGAGCCCGTGGCTGGTGATTGCCGATCTGGGCAGCCGGCAGGGGCAGCGCGAGGAACGTATCTACCTGGCTGCAGAGTTCGACCCGGTATTGTTCGACGCAGTGCTGGCCGAGCAGGTCGAGCAAATCGACCTGCTCGACTGGGACGAACGCGAGCAGGTGTTGCGCGCCGAGCGCCAGCGCAAGGTCGGCGAGCTGGTCCTCAGCCGTGAACCGTTGCCTGGGCTGGACGACGAGGCGCGGGCCAAGGCGTTGCTCGGCCTGGTTCGGCGCAAAGGCTTGAACCTGCTGGCCTGGACCCCGGAACTGCGCCAGTGGCAGGCCCGCGTCGCGCTGCTGCGTCAGCTGGATCTGGAAAAGGACGGCCACAGCGAGTGGCCCGATCTGGGCGATGACGCCTTGCTGGCCAGCCTGGAATACTGGCTGCAACCCTACCTGGGCAAGGTGTCGCGGCTGAGCCATTTCTCTAACCTGGACCTGGCCTCGATCCTGCGCAACCTGCTGCCCTGGCCGCTGCCCCAGCGCCTGGACGAGCTCGCACCGTCGCACCTGGCCGTGCCTTCGGGCTCAAGCATACGCCTGGACTACAGTGAGCAACCACCGATCCTGGCCGTGCGCCTGCAGGAGCTGTTCGGCCTGGCCGATACTCCACGCATCGCCAATGGGCGGCAGCAGGTCAAGCTGCACCTGCTGTCGCCAGCACGTCGGCCTGTGCAAGTGACCCAGGACCTGGCCAACTTCTGGCGCACCACCTACGCCGAGGTGAAGAAGGACCTGAAAGGGCGTTATCCCAAGCATTACTGGCCGGACGACCCGCTGGTGGCGCAAGCCACGGCCAGGGCCAAGCCGAGGAAACCCTGAACGCGCGCGATCAGTTGGCTGCGCCCGCCTCACTCTCCAGCAGCATGAACAACCTGTACAGCACCACGGTGCTGAACAGCTGCAGGAAGCCGCTGAGGCTGTCCAAAGCCAGTTGCACACCGGCCTGCGGTTCGGGGAACAGCTGCAGCAGCAGGCCGTCAATCAGCCACAGCGGCGCCAGCACCGAGAGCATGCACACCATGATGCGCAGGAAGTGCCCGGTGGTCATGCGCGCGCTGGTGCGCATCGCCTCGATCACCGGCAGGCCGCGCAGCACCAGCAGGTACTCGGCGAACACCAGGTTCACCATGATCCACACGCCGGGGAAGATGAACAGCGCCAGGCCGGCCATGATCAGCAGCGAGCTGATCACGATCAGCAGGGCCAGCATCGGCCACAGCTGCAGGGCGCGGGCGAACAGGTCGCGCTTGGCGGTGTCCTGGCCATTGCTGCGGGTGTCGAGGTAGAGGATCAGCGCGGCGCTGTACAGCGGATAGAACAGCAGGCTGACCAGCATGCCGTAGGCAGGCGAGGCCTGTTCGCCGAGATGGTTGTAGAGCAACTGGGTGCCGAGGGCCTCAAGTACCACCAACGGCAGGCACAGCTGGAGGATGCTCGTCAGGTGACGGCGGAAGAAGTACAGGGAGTCGCGCAGAACGCTCAACGGATTCATCGGTCAACATCGCATGGCGGAAAAAGCAGGGCGTAACTTTAGCCCAGACCGCCCGCTTGCTGAAAAAAGTTTCATGGCCGGGGCAATTGAATCACCGCGCCCGGCCCCCCATCTTTGACGCTGTCCGATGCCCTGTTCAGCGCACGAGGTTGCCCCGATGAACACTGAAGAACAAACCCTGATCGATGGCCTGTTCGGCCGTCTCAAGCAAGCCGAAGACCCGGCCCAGCCGCGCGATGCCCAGGCCCAGGCACGCATCGAGGAGCACCTGCGCCAGCAGCCGGCGGCGCCGTACTACATGGCCCAGGCGATCCTGGTGCAGGAAGCGGCGATCAAGCGCCTGGACGAACAGAACAAGCAGCTCGAGGCCGAGCTCAAGCAAGTGCGGGCGCAACTGGAGGCAAGTCGCCCCAGTGGCAGCGGCGGCGGTTTTCTTTCCAGCATCTTCGGCGCCGGAGCGCGCAGCCCGGAGCCGCAGCGGCCGGTGGCACCGGCTTCGAGTTCCTCAGGAGGCTGGCGTGAGCCATCGCCACAGGCTTATTCCCCGCCGCAACCACAACAGGGTTTCGGTGCGGCGCCTGCTCCGGCGCGCAGCGGTGCCAGCAGCTTCCTCGGCGGGGCAATGCAGACTGCTGCGGGGGTGGCTGGTGGCGTGCTGCTGGCTCAAGGTATCAGCAGCCTGTTCAACCACAACTCGCAGCCTGAAGAAATCGTCGAGGTGATCAAGGAAGAGCCGGCGCCGGCCAGCGATGCTGGAGGCTGGAACGATCAGGACAGTCAGCGCCAGGTGGCCGACAACGGTGGCTGGGGCAATGACCAGGGCGGGTTCGCCGATACCGACTACAGCGGCGGCGACGATGGCGGCTTCTTCTCGGACGACGACTACGTCTGAGGGCTCTGGCATACTGCAGCGTCTGATTGCGGGGCAAGTCCGCTCCTGCCGAAGCGTGGGGGCGGGCATGCCCCGCGATTGTCTGCCACCGCCAGAGAGAGGCTCCCGGTGAAGAAAATCGCGCTGTTCGCCGATGTACAGAACCTCTACTACACGGTTCGCCAAGGCCATGGCTGCCATTTCAACTACGCCGCGCTGTGGGCCGACGTCAGCCGCGAGGGCCAGATCGTCGAAGCGGTGGCCTATGCCATCGACCGCGGCGACAGCAAGCAGCAGCAGTTCCAGCAGATCCTGCGCAACCTCGGTTTTGAGGTGCGCCTCAAGCCGTTCATCCAGCGTGCCGACGGTTCGGCCAAGGGCGACTGGGACGTTGGCATCACCCTCGATGTGATCGAGGCGGCAGCTCGGGTCGACCAGGTAGTGCTGGCCTCCGGCGACGGTGATTTCGACCTGTTGCTGGAGCGGGCAATGCAACGCCATGGCGTGGAAACCGTCGTGTACGGCGTGCCGGGGTTGACGGCGTTGTCGGTAATCCGCGCCGCAAGCCGCTACGTGCCGATCGAGGGCAGGCTGCTGCTGCGTCACTGAACCCAGGCTCAGGTTTTTTTGCCGTTGCCCCCCAGATGCCCCAGCGGCACCCTTCGTGCCACCGCGCTGGACAGGATGATCGAGGTCTTGGTGAAGCCCAGCTGCGACACGCGGTTGATCAGCGCCTCCAACTCGCCCATGGACGTGACGGCCGCTTGCATGATCACGCACGGGTCACCGGTCACTCGGTGGCACTCGGTGAGTTCAGGGATCTTCTCCAAGGCCTCGTAGGCCTGCTGGTTGCCATGGCTGGCCAGGCGCAGTTCCATCACGCACTGGATCGGCAGGCCGATTTTTTCCAGGTCGACCTTGGCCGTGTAGCCGCTGATAACACCGCTGGCCTCCAGCTTGGCCACCCGCTCGGCCACCGCCGGGGCGGAGAGATTGACCTGGCGCGCCAGCTGCGCGTAGGTGGCCCGGCCGTTTTCCAGCAGCGCGGCGAGAAGCATGCGATCGTACTTGTCCATGGCGATTCCAGGTGACCTTGCAATCGACGGTGAAGCGTCTGCATAACCGTGTATTGCAAAGTGTTTTGGTGTTTTAAACGTGTTTTGTAACTTAAGTTTGCGCGAGGGCCTTTCTAAACTAATCCACCCGTAAACGGATTTCGAGCCCTGCCATGTCCACCGCCCGCCGCTTCCCGCTGTTGCTCATCGGAGCCTTCCTTGCCTTGTACCTGGTGTGGGGCTCGACCTACCTGTTCATTCGTATCGGCGTGGAGTCCTGGCCGCCGATGCTGATGGCCGGGGTGCGTTTCGTGATTGCCGGCAGCCTGCTGTATGGCTTCCTGCGCTGGCGTGGCGCGCCGGCGCCGACCTGGCCGCAGTGGCGCGCCGCCGGCGCCATCGGCTTTCTCCTGCTCAGTTGCGGCAACGGTGGCGTGACCCTGGCCGAGCATGCCGGAGTCGCCTCGGGCGTGGCGGCGCTGGCGGTAGCCACGGTGCCGCTGTTCACCCTGGTGTTCGGGCTGTTCTTCGGCCATCGCAACTCGCGCCTGGAATGGGCGGGGATTGTTTTGGGGCTGGTCGGCATCGGCATGCTCAACCTGGGCTCGAACCTGCAGGCCAGCCCCATGGGCGCGGCGCTGATCCTGTTCGCCGCGGCGGCCTGGGCCTTCGGCTCGGTGTGGAGCAAGAGCCTGCCGCTGCCCCAGGGCGCCATGGCCAGTGCCGCGGAAATGCTGGTGGGCGGCGCCGCCTTGCTGATCGGCAGTGCCGTGAGCGGCGAGCGCCTGACCGAGATGCCCACGGCGGCCGGTTGGGGGGCGCTGGCCTACCTGGTGTTCTTCGGCTCGATCCTGGCGTTCAGTTCCTACATGTACCTGCTCAAGCACGTGCGTCCGGCGGCTGCGACCAGCTACGCCTACGTCAACCCGGCGGTGGCGGTGCTGTTGGGGATCGTTTTCGCCGGCGAGCAGATCGGCGCCGAGGAGTGCGTGGCCATGGCGGTGATCATTGGCGCGGTGGTGCTGATCGGCCTGCCGCAATGGCGCAAGGCGCCGCAGCAGCCGGTGCCGCTGAAAGGCGAAATGTGCAAGTAGGGCAGGGCGTTGCGGTAAACTTGCCGCCTTCGCTGAACCCCCTGACGGTATTGCCATGAATTTCGCCCAACTCGGCCTGATCGAACCGCTGCTGCGCACCTTGCAGACGCTGGACTACACCACGCCCACCCCGATCCAGGCCAAGGCCATCCCCGCCGTGCTCGCTGGCCGTGACCTGATGGCCGCCGCCCAGACCGGCACCGGCAAGACCGCCGGCTTCGCCCTGCCGGTGCTGCAGCGCCTGGCCCTGGAAGGGGAGAAGGTCGCCAGCAACTCGATCCGCGCGCTGGTGCTGGTGCCGACTCGCGAGCTGGCGGAGCAGGTGCACAACAACGTGCGCGAGTATGCCGAAAACCTGCCGTTGAGCACCTACGCGGTGTATGGCGGGGTCAGCATCAACCCGCAGATGATGCGCCTGCGTCGTGGCGTTGACCTGCTGGTGGCGACCCCAGGCCGCTTGCTCGACCTCTTCCGCCAAAACGCGGTGAAGTTCAATCAGGTGCAGACCCTGGTGCTCGACGAAGCCGATCGCATGCTCGACCTGGGCTTTGCCGAGGAGCTGCAATCGGTGTACGCGGCGTTGCCGCGCAAGCGCCAGACACTGTTGTTCTCCGCCACCTTCTCCGAGCAGATCCGCCTGCTCGCGGGCCTGGCGCTGAACGATCCGCTGAGCATCGAAGTGAGCCCGCGCAACGCCGCCGCGACTACGGTCAAGCAGTGGCTGGTGCCTGTGGATAAAAAGCGCAAGGCCGATCTTTTCATCCATCTGATGCGCAAGCAGCGCTGGAAGCAGGTGCTGGTGTTCGCCAAGACTCGCAACGGTGTCGATCAACTGGTCGAGCGCCTGTTGGCCGAGGGCGTGAATGCCGACGGCATCCACGGCGACCGTCCGCAGGCCACCCGCCAGCGTGCCCTGGACAGCTTCAAGGCCCGTGAGATCCAGGTACTGGTGGCCACCGATGTGGCCGCTCGCGGCCTGGACATCGACGACCTGCCGCTGGTGGTCAACCTCGACCTGCCAATCGTCGCCGAAGACTACGTGCACCGCATCGGCCGTACCGGCCGCGCGGGGAACAAGGGCGAGGCGATTTCGCTGGTGTGCGCCGACGAGGTGCAATTGCTGGCCACGATCGAGACCCTGATCCGCCAGGTGTTGCCACGGCACGAGGAGCCGGATTTCATCCCCGATCACCGGGTGCCGGTGACCGATGCCAGTGGCCAGGTGCTGAAGAAACCGAAGAAGCCCAAGAAGCCGAAGGAGAACAGCGCCAAGCGCGGCCTGGGGCGCTGGATGGACAGCGAGGGCGCGGGGGCTGCGGCACCGGCGGTCAAGGCGGTGCGCAAGGTGCCGGCGTTCGGTGGCAAGCCGCGCAAGCCCAAGCCTTGAGATCCTCGGGGCTGCGTAGCAGCCCCGGCATTCATCAGGTCAGGCGCGTCAGCCAATCAGCCGCCGCATTTCCCGCCCGCAACCCACTAGCGAAGCACGCCGTCAGCAGGTACCCACCCGTCGGCGCTTCCCAATCCAGCATCTCCCCCGCGCAGAACACCCCGGGCAGGTTGCGCACCATCAGTCCGTCGTCCAACCCTTCGAACCGTACCCCGCCGGCGCTGCTGATCGCCTCGTCCAGCGGCCGGGTCCGCACCAGCACGATCGGCAGCGCCTTGATCGCCGCCGCCAGGCACCCGGGGTCGGCAAAGGTCGCCTGGTCGGTCAGTTCGCGCAGCAACGCCGCTTTCACCCCGTCGATGCCGAGCTGACCGTGCAGATGCTTGGCCATCGAGCGCGATCCACGCGGCTTGGCCAGGGCTTGGGCAATCTTCTCCACAGGCCGGTCCGGCAGCAGGTCCAGCAGCAGGGTTGCTCGACCGTCGCGGTTGATCGCCTCGCGCAGCGCCGCCGACCAGGCATACACCAGGCTGCCCTCCACTCCCTGGGCGGTGAGGATGAACTCGCCCTTGCGCGGTGCGGCGCCGGGGACGCTCAAGGCAATGTTCTTCAGCGGGGCACCGGCGAACTTGTCCTTGAGCAGCGTGCTCCAGCCTTCGACTTCGAAGCCGCAATTGCTCGGTTGCAGCGCTGAGATATCCACACCCCGCTCGACCAGCAGCGGCACCCAGGCGCCGTCCGAACCCAGGCGCGCCCAACTACCGCCACCCAGCGCCAGCACCACGGCGTCTGCCTGCACGTGTCGTTCGCCCTGTGGATAACTGATCCGCAAGGCACCAGCGTCGGTCCAGCCCAGCCAACGGTGGCGGGTGTGGATAACCACCCCGGCCTCGCGCAGGCGCTTGAGCCAGGCACGCAGCAGCGGCGCGGCCTTCATGTCGCGGGGAAATACGCGACCCGAGGTGCCGACGAAGGTTTCGATGCCCAGGCTGTGAATCCACTGGCGCAGGGCATCGGCGTCGAAGTCGTGCAGCAGCGTGTCGATCTCGCCGTGGCGTTTACCGTAGCGGCCGACGAAGGCCGGGTAGGGCTCGGAATGGGTGATGTTCATGCCACCGACACCGGCCAGCAGGAACTTGCGGCCCACCGAAGGCATGGCGTCGAACACTTCAACCGCCATCCCGCGCCTGGCCAGGGCTTCGGCGGCCATCAGGCCAGCAGGGCCGCCACCGATCACGGCGACAAGGGGGCGGGAGGCGGGGCGAGGATCGTTCATGGCGGGCGGCAGGCTGTGGAAAAGAGCGCGCATTCTACCCCAGCGGGACGGCTCGCGGCACTGCTCAAAAAACAACCAACTCTTTGCAGCTCAGGCAGTTAAAGGGCTGGAGCGGCTTTCTCGCAGGTTATCCACAGGCGGTTCCACAGTCATTGTGCACAACCGAGCACCCGCGCCGCGCTGTGGTGGAGGATGCCGTGGCGCCGGGCCAGGGCCTGGCGGTCCTTGCTGTAGCCGCCACCGATCACCCCTACCACCGGGATGTCGCGGCCCAGGCATTGGCGCAGCACATGCTCGTCGCGGGCAGCGAGGCCTGCGTCGGTCAGTTGCAGGTAGCCCAGGGCGTCGTCCTTGTGCACATCGACGCCGGCGTCATACAGCACCAGGTCTGGCTGGTACAACGGCAGCAGGTAGTTCAGCGCATCCTCGACCACCTTGAGGTATGCGCTGTCGTGCATGCCGCGGGGCAGGGGGATATCCCAGTCGCTCTGGGCCTTGCGCGCCGGGAAGTTCTGCTCGCAGTGCAGGGACACGGTGATCGCCTCCGGCGTGTCGTGGAGAATGCGCGCCGTACCGTCGCCCTGGTGCACGTCGCAGTCGAAGATCAGCACCCGGTGTACGCGTCCGGCTTCCAGCAGGTAACGGCTGATCACTGCCAGGTCGTTGAAGATGCAGAAGCCGGCCGGGTGATCGTAGTGGGCATGATGGGTGCCGCCGGCCAGGTGGCAGGCGATGCCATGCTGCAGCGCTTGCTCGGCGGCCAGCAGTGAACCACCTACTGCACGCACGGTGCGTCGGGCCAGGGCTTCGCTCCAGGGCAGGCCCAGGCGGCGCTGGTCCTCGCGGGACAGTTCGCCGTTCATGTAGCGCTCGATGTAGGCGCGGTCATGGGCCAGGGCGAGGATCTCGTTGGGGCAGATTTCAGGGCGCAGCAGGGCCGCGTCGGTGGTCAGGCCGCTGTCTACCAGGTGATCGCGCAGCAGGCGGAACTTGTCCATCGGGAAGCGATGGTCCGGCGGGAATTCGGGGCTGTAGTCGTCGTGGTAGATCAGCGGCAGGGGCATGGTGTCGGCGCGTTGGGGGCGAACACCGATCTTGCCAGTATTGGTGGCGCCGGCGCCAACGCAATCGCGGGGCAAGCCCGCTCCCACGCAGCTGCGGTCATCTTGTGGCGCTCATTGGCCTGCCGATGCCAGCACCCTTTGCCAGTCTGGCTCGTTCATCCGCCCCAGAATCCGCGCCTTGCCATTGCCATCCACCGACACGAACAGCGCACTGGCGTAGCCGCTTTCACGCTCACCGCCCGGCACATGCTGCTGGCGGGCGAAGTGATCGATGCAACCATTGTGGGTCACCAGTATCAGGTTGTGCCCGGGCCGCTTGCGGGCCATGGCCTCGGCGGGGAAAGGACGGTCGCAGCGCTCCAGCCAGTCTTCGCTGGAGACGGCCTGGCCAAGGATGAAATGCGCGGTCTGGCGGGTTCGCAGCTTTGGGCTACTGAGCAGATCGGCACCGCTCAGCCCCAGTTGCCGCAGGCCCTGGCCGACCCGCTGCGCCGCCTGGCTGCCGGCCACGGTGATGCCGGTCGCATCGTCCAGGCAGGGGCCTGGGGCACTGTCACAGCGTTCGGCGTGGCGGATCATCACGATCACCGCGCCGTCCTTCCAGTCCTGCAGCAGGCCGCTTTCGCTCAGTTGTTGCTCGTTGCCAAGATTCACGATGTGCGTCCTCGTCGCTAGCCAGGTGCTGGCCCCGGCCAGTGCCAGGAGCAGGCCGAAGGCGGCGCCGAGCGCGGTGCGAGAACGGCGGCGTTCGGGGCGGGCCAGCAGGGCCGGGTTGTGCAGGGTGTTGCTGGGGTGCATGCGTCACTCCGATGGCAGTGCGGCGTCGACAAAGGCCGCGGTAGTGTCCGGCATTGTGCAAAGAGGCCTGTCGGGGGGCGGTGAAGCCGATGTGAAAAAAGCATCGGCTGGCCGATGTGCGCGGCCTACGCTGTACACTGGCAGACTGTGATTTCGGAGCCGCGCCGATGACCCCCATCCTCGAACTGGAAAGCCCGCGCCTGGTGCTGCGCCAATGGCAGGACGACGACCTGCGCGAGTTCGCCGCCTTGTGCGCCGACCCACAGGTGATGCGTTATTTCCCCGCACCGATGACCCGGGTCGAGGCAGCCGCGCTGATCGGCCGGGTGCGCGGTCATTTCAACGAATACGGTTTCGGCCTCTGGGCCCTGGAGCGCAAGGACAGCGGCGCCTTCATCGGCATGACCGGCCTGCTCAACGTCAATTTTGACGCGCCCTTCGGCCCGGCGGTGGAAATTGGCTGGCGCCTTGCCCGCCGGCATTGGGGGCTGGGCTTCGCCAGCGAGGCCGCCTGGGCCTGCCTGCGCTGTGCCTTCGCCCAGCTGCATCTGGACGAGGTGGTGTCGTTCACCACCGAGGGCAATTTGCCGTCGCAGAAGGTGATGCAGGCCATCGGCATGGTCCAGGACCTCGAGGCCAGCTTCGAGCACCCGCGCCTGCCACCGGGCGATCCGCTGCGCCCTCATGTGCTCTACCGCATCGACCGCGCCCGCTGGCAACAGAACCTGCGCGGCTGAATAGGTGGCCATTCGTACGGCGGGACTACAGACAAACCCTGTATCATTTGCCGCCATAACAGCGCCGTATTGCCTTGCCAGGAGAACCCCATGAGCCACGTACTCGACGATCTGGTCGACTTGCTGAGCCTCGAGTCCATCGAGGAGAACCTGTTCCGCGGACGCAGCCAGGACCTGGGCTTCCGCCAGCTGTACGGCGGCCAGGTGCTCGGCCAGTCGTTGTCGGCGGCCAGCCAGACGGTCGAGGACGCGCGCCATGTGCATTCGCTGCATGGCTACTTCCTGCGCCCGGGTGACGCCAGCATGCCGGTGGTGTACTCGGTGGACCGCGTGCGTGACGGCGGCAGTTTCAGCACCCGGCGGGTCACGGCGATCCAGAAGGGCCAGCCGATCTTCACCTGCAGCGCTTCGTTCCAGTACGACGAGGAAGGCTTCGAGCACCAGGCGCCGATGCCCGACGTGGTCGGCCCGGAGAACCTGCCCAGCGAGGTCGAGCTGGCCAGTGCCATGGCTGAAAGGCTGCCCGAGCGCATCCGCGAGAAGGTGCTGTGCGCCAAGCCCATCGAGATCCGCCCGGTCACCGAGCGCGACCCGTTCAATCCCAAGCCCGGCGATCCGGTCAAGTACGCCTGGTTCCGTGCCGACGGCAACCTTCCGGACATTCCGGCGCTGCACAAGTACCTGCTGGCGTACGCCTCGGACTTCGGCCTGCTGACCACGGCCTTGCTGCCCCATGGCAAGTCGGTGTGGCAGAAGGACATGCAGATCGCCAGCCTCGACCACTCGCTGTGGTTCCACCGTGACCTGCGCGCCGACGACTGGCTGCTGTACGCCACCGACAGCCCCTGGGCCGGCAACGCCCGTGGCTTCTGCCGGGGCAGCATCTTCAACCGCGCCGGGCAACTGGTGGCCTCGTCGACCCAGGAAGGCCTGATCCGCCATCGCAAGGACTGGGCATGAGCCTGGGCGACATCCGCCACTGGGTGTTCGACATGGACGGCACCCTCACGGTCGCCGTGCATGACTTCGCGGCCATCCGCGAAGCGCTCGATATCCCGTCCGAGCACGACATCCTCACCCACCTGGCAGCCTTGCCGGCAGCGGAGGCGGTGGCCAAGCATGCCTGGCTGCTGGAGCATGAGCGCGACCTGGCGATAGCCTCCAAGGCCGCCGACGGCGCCGTGGAGCTGGTGCGCGAACTGGCCCGACGCGATTGCCGGCTGGCCATTCTCACGCGCAATGCCCGCGAGCTTGCCCACGTGACCCTCGAGGCCATCGGCCTGGCTGACTGCTTCCCGGTCGAACTTATCCTCGGTCGCGACGAGGCGGCACCCAAGCCCAGCCCGGATGGGTTGTTGCAGATCGCCCGGGCCTGGGGTGTAAGCCCCGGTGCAATGGTGATGGTCGGTGACTACCGCTTCGACCTCGACTGCGGGCGGGCCGCAGGCACCCGCACCGTGCTGGTCAACTTGCCGGACAATCCCTGGCCGCAGCTGGCCGACTGGCACGCGGCAGATTGCCGGGCGTTGAGGGCGTTGCTCGGCTGACGGCCCTGTCGCGGGGCAAGCCCGCTCCCCGTGCCTACCATCGTGGGAGCGGGCTTGCCCCCGCGATCCTCCAGACCTGTCTAAGCTGCACTGCACCTTTTCCCACGATGGAGACCCACCCCATGAGCACCAAGGCTCTCTACGTCCTGCCCGGCGGCGGCTACGACAAGGTCCAGGTCGGCACCTGCGAAACCGCCGCGCCCGCAGCCGGCGAGATCACCGTGCGCCTGCACGCCAGCTCCCTCAACTACCACGACTTCGCCGTGGTCAGTGGCATGTGGGGGCCGAGCGAGCGGCGCATCCCGATGGCCGACGGCGCCGGTGAAGTGCTCGCGGTGGGGGCTGGGGTCAGTGAGTTCCAGGTTGGCGATGCCGTGGTCAGCACGTTCTTCCCCGACTGGCTCGGCGGCCAGGCCCAGGTCGAGGGCTTCGCCAGCGTGCCGGGGGATGGCATCGACGGCTACGCCCGCGAACAGGTAACCGCCCGGGCTACCTCCTTCACCCTTGCGCCCAACGGCTACAGCCATGCCGAGTCGGCGACGCTGACCACCGCCGGCCTCACCGCCTGGCGCGCGTTGATGAGCGACGACCACCTCAAGCCCGGTGACAGCGTGCTGGTGCAGGGCACCGGTGGCGTGTCGATCTTCGCCCTGCAGTTCGCCAAGCTGGCCGGCGCCACGGTGATTGCCACCTCGTCCAGCGATGCCAAGCTCGAGCGCCTCAAGGCACTGGGCGCGGATCACCTGATCAACTATAAGGCCACGCCTGCCTGGGGCGAAAAGGTCCGTGAACTCACCGGCGGCCGTGGCGTGGACCATGTGATCGAAGTCGGCGGCCCGGCCACCCTGGAGCAGTCGATGATCGCGGCGCGTATCGGTGGCCACGTATCGTTGATCGGCATTCTCACCGGCGTGGCCGGGCAGTTGCCGTTGGTGCAGGCGCTGGTGCGGCAGATTCGCCTGCAGGGCGTGCTGGTGGGCAGCCGCGCCCAGCAGCAGGCGATGGTCCGCGCCATCGACGCCAACGGCCTACGGCCGGTGGTGGACAAGCATTTCGAACTGGAGCAGATGGTCGATGCGTTCCGGTACCAGGAGAGCAACCGGCATTTCGGCAAGATCTGCCTGACCTGGTAAGGCAGGCACTGCTTTTTGGTGTTCACGCCAGTCAAGCCGGTTTCCACTGGCGCAGCATGGTTCGAAGGCTGCGCCCGCTCTGTGGGAGCGGGCTTGCCCCGCGATGAGGCCCGCTCAGGTGTGGGACAGCGACGGAAACATCAACACCTGTGCATCAAGGCTAGTTCGCGACGCACCCCAGACGAACAGCGCATCATCGTTATCCACAGCCCGTGTCGCAAAGCCTTCGCTGTGCCGCGGCGCAAACCCCAGCACTACTTCCCGCGTCATTAGTGTGACCCGCTCGACGTTGAGTTCGCCGCCTAGGTGCGGGTCGTCGTGGTAGTGTTCCACAAGTTCAAGAGTCGAGTCGTTGAGCAAGACCGCCCTGGAATTCACTTAAACCTGTAAAGTAAGTGTTAACAGTAGCCGCTGTTAAAAAATGTCGTGAAAAACTGTAGGGGGTATGACTCACCCACATGGGTTACAAATCAGTTCACGCACATAGGTAACAGTCTTTAACTGGCAGGGTCGGTTTTCGAGGATCTGACCATGCCTTGGCGAGAGCTGAAACCTATGGACCTTAAAATGCTTTTCATTGCGGATTACCTGCAGGGGCCGCCCAGCTTCAGCGCCCTGTGCCAGGCCTACGAGATCAGCCGAAAGACCGGCTACAAATGGGTCGAGCGATTTGAGAAAGAGGGGCCTTCGGGGCTGGAAGAACGCAGCCGCCGCCGGTTGAACCAGGATTGGGTCGTACCCGCCGCAGTTCGCGAAGCCATCATCGAATTACGCAGTCGAGGCGAAACGGAACCGGGGCCGAAAAAGATCCAGGCTGCGCTACAGGAGCGTTTCCCTGATCAGGCGCCGCCCTCGAAGACAGCGATCTACAACATCCTCAAGAAAGCCGAATTGGTCAAACCACGCCGCTTGCGTCAGCGTGTAGCGGTCTATCCCAAGCCCCTGGAGAAGGCCGAGTCGCCTAACCAGTTGTTCAGTGCGGACTACAAAGGTCAATTTCTGACAGGTGCAGGCGTCTGGTGCTATCCGCTGACGATCATGGATCACGCCAGTCGTTTCCTGCTCGCCTGTCACAGCATGCCCAATACCAACCTGCTGGAAACCCAGGCCGTTTTCACCCAAGTGTTCCGAGAGAATGGCTTGCCTGAGCGGATTCGTACCGATAACGGTGTGCCGTTTGCCAGTAAGGGGCGTGCGGGACTTTCTCAGCTGTCGATCTGGTGGCTGCGTCTAGGCATCATTCCCGAGCGCATTGCGTCTGGTCGGCCTGAACAAAATGGCCGCCACGAGCGCATGCATCGAACGCTCAAAAGCACGCTCCCATCGCCGCCGGCAGTGGCCTGGGAGGCTCAACAACGGCACTTTGATCGCTTTCGGCAGCACTACAATCACGAGCGCTTGCATGAAGCGCTGAAGCAGAAAACACCGGCGTCTTGCTACCAGCCATCTCCACGCGCATTCCCTGAAAAGCTCCCCGAAATGACCTATCCCAGTCATATCGAGAGCTTGCCGGCTGATAGCTCCGGCATCATCAATCGCCGGGGCTTGAGGATCTACGTAGGTTATGTGCTCAAGCACCAGACCATTGGACTGGAGCAGGTTGGGGATGGCGTCTGGGATGTTATTTTCGGTCCCATCATCCTTGGCAGAGTCGATGTGCGGGATACCACTGATGGTTATGTAACACTCAAGGTGTTGTCACCTATGTGAGTGAACTTTTGTGTAACCCATGTGGGTGATCCGTACAAGGGCGCAATTTTGCCTTGGTGTGAGGCGATATTTTTATTCGTCGAGAAAGGGTTCTTCTAATCTGATTTTTTCTACTTTTGTAAAGTCGTAAACTATTTCGGGTTGACTGACTTTTCTTGCGATGTAAAGAAGTTTTTCTAATTTGTTAAGAGTGTCCTTTTCTTTTCCCAAGGCAATTAAATTTGTACGACTTTTGTCGATTTTTACTGCTTGGCGTTTGTCAAGTAATTTTTGGTGTTGCTTCTTGGTAAGGTTTGAAAGCGGCTGGACTAATTTTGAATCTATTAATATGGGTGAGGCTGTGGTTATTTCTGTGGAGAAACTGACTTTTCGTTTATTTGAGTCTTGATGTTTTGTTTTGTCATTCTGTTTGAGAACGAGAGCACCGGTTCCTATGGGAGGGTTGACGGTATTTACGGAATGGGTGTTGCTTGCCGTTGTTAGACGGTCTGTTCTCTCACGAACAAACCCCGATTCATCCTGCCAGTTCACCGGATCACCTTCGCAATAAGCATAGGCGTTTACGCCACCTTTCTCGAATGGGCTAAACGCATCCGTGGTCTGGAAACGCATCAGTACAGGGTTATAGACACGCCTGCCATTGCCAAGCAGATAGCATCTGGTAAAGGGATCCGGGCGCTGGGCATTGAAGGCGAGCAAGGGGGGCTGGGAATGACATACTGTCGAGTCGCCGAAGCAGGTATAGATGAACGGATCTATCACGGATCCAGATCTGTCAATGGGCAATAATTCGGTGCATATCCTATTGTTAGACTGCTTGAGTACTGCCATGGGACCAAGCGGTGTGCGGAGGAATGCCCGAGTCTGCCCCTCATCAATTTCGAACTGTAAAAAGTTGTTTTGATAGAAAAATTTGACCATGCTATTTGCTCACGTAGCCGAATTCTCAAATTTCGTTATGAAACACTGGCAGGTGGCGAAGCATCAAAGTTCATCGATATTCCCTGGGGGGCGTGGCTCGTTACTGAAAATGCTGTTCAAGCTGCCCATGACGCTTCGCAAAAGACCGGGTGTTTGAGGTGGGCTGTCTGAACTGTTGGATGACGTGTCTGGACTATCTGTTATTGTCACCGGCCGTCTGATGACGAACCCTCCTGCCACACGAAACGAGGATCTTTGCGGACGCCGGATTATCTGCGCGGAAGGGTCAGTGCCTAGTTCTTGATCACCCACTGCCACTCTTAAATAGTGATCGGTCGCTGCGTCGCGGCGTTGTAATACGAGCCCCCATACGCCGCTGATATTGGCTGTCGAGGTTCCAATATCCTTTAAAAACGTGCCTAAGTCGCGGTCGTGATAATGATAAATATATTCTCCAGCGATAAAAATTACTGCTCCCGCTGCCCCTGCGCCAAAAATTTTCATATCGGTCGGCGAAACTTCTGCTCCGTAAGAGAGCTGTATTGACTTCATCGCCCCGTAAGCGATTGCCGGCATGGCTCCTGCAGCGACGTTTGTAAACCAACTCGCACTACTGTAAAAATCGGAGCTCACCATTGAATTCAGGCGGCCCGGTTCTCTACCGCTACGATCGTGGAAGTTGACTGGGTCGCCATGGCAGTAGGCATAACTGTTGATTCCACCGCGCCCCCAAGGACTCTTGCCCTGATCCGGGGAGTGGAATCGCATCAACACCGGGTTGTAGACCCGATAACCGTTTCCCAGCAGACACCAGCCCTGCCGGCTTTCGCGGCATTGGCCGGTAAACCCTGTTCCCGGGTCACCAGCCTTTTCGGCGCGATGGCCGTAGGGGTTGTAGACGCAGAACAGACGATTCGCCCCGGTTTGCGCCATCAATGGGCTTTGCATGTGGTCGCAAGACAGCAAATTGCTGGTAGCCATGGCAATTCCTCGTTCATTGCTCACACCGCTGAACAGTGATCCGCAGTTGTGCATCCGATCAGGTTGGCATCAAGCTAGCACCGCGCCGGTATAGGGTGAACTGACAAAAATGCCAGGTCTGGTTGGCCGGCATGAAGCGATGCAGAAGGTTGTACTGTGTTGACGAGGGGCACTGGCAGATTTCCCACGCCACACCGGATGTGCGCGGCGACTGACGCAATCAGGCATGTCCGGGGGCTTGACTGACGTGCATGGGCACGCGGTGTCGTGATCGAACAGTTGTCTGACGTTTTCGAGCATTTTGCTGGCGCCGCGCCCAGCTTAAAGTGAAGCCCGCATCCCCATGGTGCGTTGCCCCGGGCGCATGAGAAGGCCGTAACAGAGCGTGCGCAACGTACTCCGCCCTTAGCCGAGGAGACAGTTTCGCCTACGCCTGCCCGTCCCTTCCTTGTGTCAGTAAAAAGAGAACAAGACCAATGAACACCGTGGGAACTGATGGCAACCTTGCTCAAGGTTTCAAGCCACGTCACGTAACGATGCTGTCCATCGCCGGCATCATCGGCGCGGGACTTTTCGTCGGCTCCGGGCATGCCATCGCGGCTGCCGGGCCCGCCACCATTCTGTCCTATTTCGTGGCCGGTACCCTGGTGGTGCTGGTCATGCGCATGCTCGGCGAAATGGCCGTGGCCCACCCCGACACCGGCTCGTTCTCCACCTATGCCGACCAGGCCATCGGCCGTTGGGCCGGCTACACCATCGGCTGGCTGTACTGGTGGTTCTGGGTGCTGGTGATTCCCATCGAGGCGCTGGCCGCGGGGCATGTGCTCAACGCCTGGTTCCCCCAGGTAGACAGCTGGATCTTCGCCCTGGCCTCGGTGCTGTTGCTGGCCTGCACCAACCTGTTCAGCGTGGCCAAGTACGGAGAGTTCGAATTCTGGTTCGCCATTCTCAAGGTCACCGCGATTCTCGGCTTCATCGGCCTGGGTTTTGCCGCACTGGCAGGCTGGTTGCCGGAGCGCGAGGTCAGCGGGTTGAGCACGCTGGTCGACGAGCATGGCGGCTTCGCCCCCAAGGGCTGGTCGGCGGTGGTCGGTGCCTTCATCACCGTGATGTTCAGTTTCATCGGCACCGAGGCGGTGACCATCGCCGCCTCCGAGTCCAGCGATCCGGCGCGCAACATCGCCAAGGCCACCCGTTCGGTGATCTGGCGCATCAGTACGTTCTATATCCTGTCAATCTTCGTGATCATCTCGGTGGTGCCCTGGAACGACCCGCAGCTGGCGGTGGTGGGCTCCTACCAGCGCGCGCTGGAAATCATGAATATCCCCAATGCCGCGCTGATGGTGGACTTTGTGGTGCTGATCGCGGTGACCAGTTGCATGAACTCGTCGATCTACATCGCCTCGCGGATGATGTACTCGCTGGCCAAGCGCGGCGATGCGCCGGCGCTGCTGAAGAACACTTCACGGGTTGGCGTGCCGCGTGCGGCGGTGTTCGGCAGCACCCTGATCGGCGCGGCCATCGCCATCCTCAACTACTTCGCGCCCAAGGGCGTGTTCGAGTTCCTGCTGGCCAGCTCCGGCGCTATCGCGCTGCTGGTGTACCTGGTAATCGCCATTTCGCAACTGCGCATGCGTGGGCGGCTGGAGCGCGAGAACGCCAACCTCAAGTTCCGCATGTGGTTGTTCCCCTGGCTGACCTGGGCGGTGATCCTGTTCATCGGCGGCGCACTGGCCGTGATGATGTTTACCGAGGAACACCGCGCCGAGGTCAGCGCCACCTTGAGCCTGGCGATCATGATCTCGTTCCTCGGCATCATCACCACCCGAGGGCATGGGCGTCGGGCGGTGGCCGCGCGGTCGCCTGGCTGAACCTGACTCTGTAGCCTGCGCGGGTTCTGTGGGAGCGGGCTCCTAGGCCTGCTCCTTGCGCACTGTGAGCCATCTGGATCTTCATCGGCGTGATATATCCGTGCCATCATCTTTTGTCTTACACTCCTGCCATCAGATCGCAAGGGAGTGCGCAACATGCTTCGCGGTTTCCGTCTGGCTTTGACCCTGGGTCTGTTGTACCTGCCACAGGCGTACGCCGGCGACCCTCCCGCCGACCCTTTGCTCGATGCACCCGTGGCGTCCAGCGCCGGGCAGAACCCCCGTGGTGTACTGCGGGCCCGCGACCAGGCCGTGTTGTCCAGTGAACTGGCTGGGCGCATCATCGAGATGCCCTATGCCGATGGCCAGGATTTCAAGCAGGGCAGCATCCTGGCGCGCTTCGATTGCAGCGCTTACCAAGCCCAGCTCAACGCCGCCCAGGCTGCCGTGCGTGCTGCCCGTGAAGAGCTCAACCACAACCGCCAACTGGCCGCGTTGAAGTCGGTCGGTCAGTTCGAGGTGTCGTTGGCCGAGGCCAAGCAGGCCCAGGCCCAGGCCGAGGCACAGGTGTACCAGGTGCAGGTCAGGCGCTGCGTGGTCAGCGCGCCGTTCGATGGCCGGGTGGTGCAGCGCCGGGCCCAGCCCCATGAAAGCGTCGCCAGTGGCTCGCCGCTGCTCGAGGTGGTGGACAACCGCTCGCTGGAGATCCACCTGCTGGTGCCCTCGCGGTGGCTGGGGCAGCTCAAGCAAGGCCAGCCGTTCGAGTTCGTTCCCGATGAAACCGGCAAGCCGCTGCAAGCACAGGTCAAGCGCGTCGGCGCCCGGATCGACGAGGGCAGCCAGACCTTGCTGCTGATCGGCGAACTGCCCCGCGACAGCCAGGGGCTGCTGGCCGGCATGAGCGGCACCGCCCACTTCGCCGCACAACCATGACGGCCGCCGCCACGGGTGTGGCCGAGCATGCCTTCGCACTGTTTCTCGGCCTGCAGCGCCAGGCCCGCCAGGCGGCTGGTCCCGAGCAACTGGCCTACAACATGGTCAACGATGGCCAGACACTGTTCGGTTTTCGCCATGCCGCCCTGCTGATCGCCGGCAAGGTTCGGGCACTGACCGGCATCAGTGTGGTCGAGGCCCATGCGCCGTTCGTGGCGTTTGTCGAACGTGCCGCTCACACGCTACAGGCTGCCGGCGTCGCGGCCCAGGCCGGGGCCGTGGAGCCGACGATGCTGGACTCCCAGGCCCAGGCAGACTGGCGCTCGTTATCCGCCGCCCACGCATTCTGGCTGCCCTTGCTCGATCGCCAGGGCAAAGTGTTCGGTGGGCTGTGGCTGGCCCGCGACCAGGCGTTCAACCCCGCCGAGCAAGCCCTGCTCGATCAGTTGGGGGAGACTTACGCCCACGCCTGGCTGGCTTTGGGCCCGGCAAAACCCTGGCGATTGCGTTGGCCACGGCGGCGCCTGCTGGTGGCCTTGGGGATGTCGTTGCTGGTGCTGCTGGTGCCGGTGCGCCAGTCGGTGCTGGCTCCGGCCGAGGTCGTGCCGCGGGCGGGGCGGGTGGTTGCCGCGCCGCTGGACGGTGTGATCGCTGAGTTCCTGGTCAAGCCCAATCAGACGGTCGCTGTCGGTGACCTGCTGGTGCGCTTCGACGCCACCACCCTCAAGGCCCAGGTCGATGTCGCCGAGCGCGCCCTCGGGGTCGCCGAGGCCGAGCTCAAGGCCAGCACCCAGCGTGCCTTCAGCGATGCCGAATCCAATGCCCGCCTCGACCTGCTGGCCGCCCGTGTGGAACAGAAACGCGCCGAACTCGACTACGCCCGCCAGCTCCTCGGCCGCAGCGAAATTCGCGCTGAGCGTGCGGGGATCGCGGTGTTCGCCGATGCCGAGCGCTGGACCGGCAAGCCCGTGCAGACCGGCGAGCGGCTGATGCAACTGGCCGATCCGCAGCAGGCCGAACTGCGCCTGGAACTGCCGGTGGGCGATGCCATCGCCTTGCAGCCTGGTGCCGAAGTGGCGTTGTTCCTCGACAGCGACCCGCTGCACCGCCATGGCGCCCGCCTGGAGCGCGCGGCCTACGAGGCCCAGGCCACCGCCGCCGGGCAACTGGCCTATCGGCTGGACGCCGGTTTCGACGAGGCTCCGCCGCGCATCGGCTTGCGCGGTACCGCCAAGGTGTATGGCGAGCGCGCACCGCTGGTCTACTACCTGCTGCGTCGCCCGCTGGCTGCGTTGCGTCAGGGGCTGGGGCTGTGACCCTGCCAGCGCTGCGCGCCGACCTGCAACTTTCGCCGGCGGCGGCCGGGCATGACGGCGCGCCGCAGTGGACCCTGGCCGACCCGCTGCGCGGGCGTTACTTCAAGCTGGGCGGTGGCGCCGTGCGGCTGCTGCAGCACTGGCGCCTGGGTGACCCGCAACGTGTGCTGGCTGCCGCCAATGCCGAGCCTGGCCTGGCAGTCGACGAGCAGGCATTGGAAGAGCTCTTGCTGTTTCTCGGCCAGCACGACCTGATCGGCGCCGAAGATGCCCGCCAGCGCGAAAGCTATGCGACCAAGGCCGCCGCCACCCGGCAGAGCCTGTGGACCCGTGTGCTGCACCAGTACCTGTTCTTCCGGATTCCGCTGTGGCGCCCGGATGCCTTCCTCAACCGCGCATGGCCGGTGCTTGAACGCCATGGCGGCTGGATCTTGCGCTACGCCCTGCCGTTGGTGCTGGCGTTGGGTGTGTTCCTGGTGATTCGCGACTGGTCGCGCTTCATCGCCACGTTCCCGCACCTGTTCAGCCTCGGCGGCATCCTCGCCTTTGGCGTGGCGCTGGGGTTCGCCAAGCTCTGCCATGAGTTCGGCCACGCCTTCATGGCCAAGCGAGCCGGGTGCCGAGTGCAGAGCATGGGCTTGGCGTTCATGGTGCTGTTGCCGATGTTCTACACCGATGTCAGTGATGCCTGGCGCGTCAGCGACCGCCGTGCGCGGCTGCTGATCGATGCCGGTGGGGTGTTCGCCGAGCTGCTGCTGGCGGTGCTGGCGCTGCTGGCCTGGTCGCTGCTGCCTGACGGCCCCGCGCGCACGGCGGCGTTCATGCTGGCCAGCGCCACCTGGATCACCACCTTGCTGGTCAACCTCAACCCCTTCATGCGTTTTGACGGCTACTTCCTGATCAGCGACCTGTGGCGGGTCGAGAACCTGCAGAACCGCGCCTTTGCCCTGTGTCGCTGGCGACTGCGCGAGGCGCTGTTCGGCTATGGCGAGCCGGCCCCGGAAGCCTGGTCGCCGACCATGCGCCGTCGTTTGCTGGTGTGGGGCTATGGCGCCTGGCTGTGGCGCGCGGTGCTGTTCTTCGGTATTGCCCTGGCGGTATATCACCTGTTCTTCAAGGTGCTGGGCATCTTCCTGATGCTGGTGGAGCTGGCCTGGTTCATCGGTTTGCCGGTGTACAAGGAGTTGCGGCAATGGTGGCTGCACCGTGGCCAGGCGGCGCCGGGCAAGACGCTGCGGGTGGCGGCCGCGCTGGCGTTGTTGCTGGCCGTGCTGGTGCTGCCCTGGCGTGGCGCGGTGGACGTGCCGGCGATGCTCGAGGCGTCCCGCGTCAGCGCCCTGCATGCGCCGGTGGCGGCACGGGTGAAAAGCTTGCCGGTGGGCGAAGGGCAGGCGGTTCGCCAGGGCGAGCTGCTGGTGGAACTGGAGTCGCCTGACCTGACGTCGCGCCAGTCCATCGTGCGCCGCGAGATCGATATCCTGCAGCTGCTATTGCGCCGTCAGGCCGGGCGCAGCGAGACGGCGGCGGACGTTGGCGTGCTCGAGCAGCAACTGGCCGAAGCCGTGGCCGAGTACCGCGGCCTGGCCGCCCAGCGTGAGCGTTTGCAACTGCGCGCGCCCCGCGACGGTGTGTTGCGTGACCTGCCGGCCGGCCTGGCAGCGGGGCAATGGGTCAGTCCGGCACAGACCTTGGGCCGGCTGGTCGAGCCAGGGTTGCGTTTGCGCGGCTACCTGGCCGAGGCCGACCTGTGGCGGGTGGCGGCCGGCAGCGAAGGGCGCTTCATCGCCGATGACCCGGCGCGCCCGGCATTGCCGGTGCGCGTGGAGCAGGTGGATGCCACCGGTGTTGCCGTGCTGGAGCTCGAAGCGCTGGCCTCCGACCGTCATGGCCCGGTAGCCGTGCGACGTGATGGCCAGCAGCGTGCGGAGCCGGTGCAGGCCCAGTACGGCGTACATTTGAGCCCGCTGGGCGAAGTGCCCGATGTGGCGCAGCCGTTGCGTGGGCTGGTGGTACTGGAGGGCGCGCGCGAGTCGTTGCTGGGGGCCGCCTGGCGACGGTTGGCGGCGTTGGGGGTTCGTGAGAGTGGGTTTTAGGCGGCCTTTCCCGCCAGGCTCCCGTCGTAATTACGCGATCCATCGCCAGGAATGCCGTTCAAGACAATGCCGACGCAAGGAGCCCGCATGACCGAGACCGCTCTGCCACTGTGTTCCCGCCTTACCTTGCCCACGAACCTGCCCGCGTTGCAGCAGGCCCTGACCCGGCTGGACACTCATGCCTGGCAGGCGCATTTCAACCGGGGCTACCACGAAGGTGATTGGAGCGGTGTGGCGCTGGTCGCCGCCGAGGACGCGCCGTTGCCGCTGGCCCCAGGCACAGGCTCGCCGTCAAGCCTGGCCTGGTGGCAAGGCGAGCCGGCCTGGCAGCAAGCCCTTGCACCCTTCCAGGCATCGCTGCGCGCCGCCCGCCTGCTTCGCCTGGGGGCGGGGGCGCGGATCCACGAGCACCGTGACCCTGACCTCGGGCGCCCAGGCGGCTGCCTGCGTTTGCATATACCGCTGCTGAGCCCCCCGGGCGTGGAGTTTCTTGTGGATGGCCTGCAAGTGCCGATGCGCCCAGGCGAGTGCTGGTTCATCGACCTGTCGCGCCCCCACCGGGTCAACAACCCCGGGCCCGGTGAGCGTATCCACCTGGTACTTGACTGCGCGGCCGACCCTTGGCTGCTGGCGCTGATCGACGAAGGCCTGGCGCAGACGCCGGCATTGCAACCCGGCAGGGCCGGGCAGGCATTCGAACGGTTTCGCCAGCAGGTGAGTGAGGCGCCGGCATTGGCTGCGCAACTACAGGCGTTGGAGGATCCTCGGGCCTTCGTGGCCGAGGCGGTGCGCCTTGGTGCCGAGCTAGGGCTGGCGTTTTCCGAGGCAGAGGTCCTGGGCGCGATGCGCCGGGGCAAGCAGGCATGGAGCGATCAATGGCGAGTGTGAATACCCCGATGGATTTTCACGGCTGGCTGCCCATCCGCCTCTGGCAAGGCGACGCCGGATGGCGGGTGGACTGGTGCTGGTTCGGCGAACAGCGCCTGACCCGCCCGTTTTTCCGCGATGACGTCGACCAGGCGTTACGCCTGCCGTTCAACCAGGCTATGCGCCGCGACACCGATGTCTCAGCTTTGCTCGATTGGCACGCCCGTAGCCCGGGGCTGACGCCCTCGGCCTTGGTGTTTCACGCTTCACGCTGTGGTTCGACGCTGATCGCCCAATTGCTGGCCAGCCAAGCGCGAAATATCGTGCTGTCCGAGCCGCCGCCATTGGACAACCTGTTGCGTGCCGCGCGCCAGGACCCGTCCGCCGCCGCCTGGCAGGCCGATGCATTGCGGGCGCTTTGCTCGGCCTACGGTCAGCGTCGTCGGGGCGACGAGCGCCAGTTGCTGATCAAGCTCGATGCCTGGAACATCTTCGACGCATCATTGCTGACGGCGCTGTATCCCGACGTGCCTCGGGTGTTTCTCTATCGTGACCCGCTGGAAATCGTCGTCTCGCAACTGCGCCAGGCGGGCATGCACCGGGTGCCGGGGCTACTCGGCGCTTCGGGCCTGGACAACTTGCTGTCCGCCCCCCAAGCCATGGACACGGTGGAATACACCTGCCGGATGATTGGCGAAATCCTCACGGCTGGCCTAGCGTTGTGCGAACGCCACGGTGCCATCGCGGTGAACTACAGCGAATTGCCCGACGCCGTCTGGGGACGCCTCGGGCCACTGTTCGGCATCCAGCCAGGCGATGTGGCTGACCTGCGCGCCGTCGCGGCCTTCGACGCCAAGCAGCCGGCCATGAACTTCAGCGCCGACAGCCAGCGCAAGCGCGAGGAGGCCGACGACGAAATACGGGCTGCGGTCATCCGTTGGGCCCAGGCGCCTTACAACGCGTTGGAATCCATACGGTTGCGAAACGTCTAGGAAATGGCGTCAAACTACCTCGAACGGGTGTTTGAGAAAAAAGTTGAAAAGACCCTGTTCGGGTAGTGGCTATTTGCCTTGATCTTCGGCTACGCTGCTGCAGATTGTGTAGGACAATTCACTTGGATGTGCGCCCCTCACCATGGGGTAACCTTATGCAGGGAAGCCATACCCGATGTCCATTTCCGAGGTGAGCCTCCGTCCCATCGTGGACGTCGACCGGGCGTTCCTGCGCACCCTCTACGGCACCACTCGTGCCGCCGAAATGGCCCTGCTGCCGTGGCCCCAGGCCGCCATCAATGTGTTCCTCGACCAGCAGTTCCAAGCCCAGCACGACTATTACCAGGCCCAGTTCGCCGACGCCGACTTCTTCATCATCGAAGTGGCGGGCGAGCCCATTGGCCGCGTCTACCTGCACTGGACCGACAGCCACGTGCAGTTCATCGACATGGCCCTGCTGCCCGTCTGGTGCGGGCGCGGCATCGGCAGCCGGTTACTCGGGCAGTGGCTGGCACACGCCGATGCCGACGGCCTCAGCGCCGGCCTGCATGTCACCCCTCATAACCCGGCCTTGCGGCTTTACCAGCGCTGCGGGTTCGAGGTGGTCGGCGAGACCGGCCTGTCCCTGAAGATGCGCCGAGCGGCGCTCACCACTGCCATACGCGCCTGAAGGACCAGACCCATGCATGCCATGCCCACGTTCGACGCACTGCAACAGGCCACCGGCAGCCATTTCCAGCTGTGGATCAGCGACGAACAGGCGCTCCAGGCGCAACTGCTGGCCGTGACCGAAGGACCGGCCATGTCGCCGCGTCACCAGCGTTATGCGGCGGAATTCGCCCTGCCGGCCGGCACCGAGCTGCCGCAGGCGGTGTTCCGCCTGTCGCCGCCAGGCGAGCAAGGTTGGCTGCTGTTGATGACCCCGGTGAGCCCCGATGACGATGGGCGCCCGGTGCTGGAAGCGATTTTTCACGTAGACCGGCCGCTCTGAGGGCGTCCGCCACACGCGTCATGTCCGGCGGGCCATGGGGCCCGTCTTCGCAGTGTTGTCATAGGAGAGCAGCAAATGAGTGAGCCGTTCCTCGGTCAGATCACCTTGTTCGCAGGCAACTTCGCCCCTCGGGGCTGGGCCTTCTGCCAAGGTCAGCTTCTGAGCATCGCCCAGAACACCGCGTTGTTCTCGATTCTCGGGACGACCTACGGTGGCAATGGCCAGACCACTTTCGCACTGCCTGACCTGCGTGGCCGGGCGCCTATCCAGCAAGGGACGGGGCCGGGGTTGCCGAATGTCGTGCTAGGGGAGGTGGCAGGTGCCCCAACGGCCAGCCTGACGTCACTGAACATGGCCTCGCAACCCGTGATCATCCCGGCCAGCACGGTGTCGGTCGCCATCCCCGCAGCGGAAGGCGATGCTGACCTGCCCGCACCTTCGACCAGTGGCGTGCTGGCCAAGCCCAAGGACACCACGGGCTCCGGTGCTGCGATCGACATCTATGCCTCGACCGCCAGCGACACGACGCTCAAACCGTTCAACCTCACCATTCCGGCCAGCACCGGTGCGACCACGGGGCAAAGCCAGCCCTTCTCGATCCGAAACCCCTACCTGGGTATCAACTTCATCATTGCAGTGGAAGGGCTGTTCCCGTCCCGCAACTGAGGCCGGATAGGCAACAAGCAGGGCTGCGGGGCGCACATCGGCGCCCCGTCGTCCGTTCAGGATTTTCCAACAAGGACAGGCCGTCCTCACCCGTAAGGGCGGCACGCACAACCAGCCCCAGGGCTGAGCGAGGGCATCATGGCATTCTGGAAACGCGGCAAGGACACCCACACACCCAACGTTTCCACGAGCCGCCCGAGCCTCATCCAGGCCCTGGAGCCGCGCATGATGTTCGACGCCTCGGTGGGCGTGGTCGCCGACCAGGGCGCCCAGGCGGTCGAAGCAGTCGCAGCCGCCAGCGTGGCCAAGGACACCAGCGCCGCGAGCGATGCGGCCAGCACCCGCGACAGCGCCACCCACGAGCCCGTCCACGAGGCGGCGCCCGCCACCGCGCCGGTCACGGCAGCTTCGGGCAACCACGAAGTAGTATTCGTCGACTCCGCCGTCAGCGACTACCAGAAGCTCATTGCCGGCCTGCCCGCCGGGGTCGAAGTGGTGGTGCTGGAGAACGGCAAGGATGGTTTCAAGCAGATCGCCGATTACCTCGATGGCCGCAACGACGTGACCTCGATCGATATCATCAGCCACGGTGACAAGGGCTATGTCTACCTGGCCGGCAACGCCATCTGGGCCAACCAGCTGGCCAGCCACGGCGCGGACCTTGCGCGTATTGGCAACAGCCTGGCGCCGGGCGGTGACATCCGGTTCTTTGCCTGCAACACCGGGGCCGGCAGCGACGGCCAGCTGTTCGTCAACGAAGTGGCGCGGCTCAGCGGTGCGGATGTAGGCGCTTCGTCCGACGCCACCGGTAACCGCGCCGGCGAGGACTGGGCGCTGGAGACCGTCTCCGGGGTGGTTGCCACGGACGTCGGCGTGCAGCGTGGCAACCTGTCGGCTTTCAACACTTCGCTTGCGACCATCACCGTCACCACCACCGATGCGTCGGCCATCACCAACGATGGCCAGGTGTCCCTGGCCGAGGCCATCCAGGCCGCGAACACCGACACCTCGGTGGACGGCTCGGCCGCAGGCAGCGGCAGCGACATCATCGTGTTCCACCAGAACCTGAAAGGGCAGACCATCCGCTGGTCCTCGGCCACGGCACTGGCGGTGACCAGCAACATCACTATCAACGGTGATGTCGACGGCGACGGCAAGGGCGACATCATCTTGAGCGGTGACGTCAACAACAACGGTACCCGCGATACCCTCGAAGCCTCGGGCCTGCAAAGCAACGGCGGGGGCGTGCTGACCGTGCGCAACCTGGATTTCCGCCATTTCTCCAGCAACATTGCTGGCGGCGCGATCCGCGCCAACGGCGGCTCGATCACCGTCGAGGACTCCAACTTCGAGAGCAACGCCGGCACGGTGATCAACTCGGCGACCACCGCAGGATCCACCGTG
This sequence comes from Pseudomonas sp. PONIH3, assembly GCF_002934345.1. Classification (NCBI taxonomy): domain Bacteria; kingdom Pseudomonadati; phylum Pseudomonadota; class Gammaproteobacteria; order Pseudomonadales; family Pseudomonadaceae; genus Pseudomonas; species Pseudomonas sp. PONIH3. The sequence continues at coordinate 2,981,014 of NZ_CP026386.1, read as the reverse complement.
GTGGTGCGCAACACCACGATCCACGACAACAGCGCCAGCATTGTCGGCGGCACCGCCATGTCGACGCTCGTGCGCCTGGGCGGCGCCAACAACCACGTGCTGGAAAACGTCGCCATCTACAACAACACCGGCACCTACGGCGCCACCGGCACGGTGGCGGCCGGCTCGATCATCGTGCTGAGCAACAGCGGCGGCACGGTGCGCATCACCAACAGCACCATCGCCAACAACGTGTTCCTCAACACCAGTACCGGTAGCATCACCTCGGGCGGCCTCGGCTGGGTCAGCGGCCAGGCCGGCACGGTGACGGTGCAGAACAGCATTCTCACCGGCAATACCGTGAACGGCACCCAGCTCGATGCGGCCACCAATGGTGGCGTTGGCGGCGGCTACACCAGCACCACCAACTTGATCGGTACCGCGGTCAACTTCGTCAACACCGCCACCGGTGACTACCGCTTGGCCAGCACCGCCAGCAACGCCATCGACCAGGGCACCCTCGCCGGCGCACCGCTCACCGACCTGCGCGGCTTCGACCGGCCCCGTGGCGGTGGCGTTGATATCGGCGCCTACGAGGTGCTGTATTCGGCGCCGCCGGTGGTCGACCTGGACACCGGCACCGGCGGCAACGACAGCACGGTCAACTTCGCCGGCACGCCGGTGGCCATCGTGCCGAATATCAGCCTCACTCAGACCGACGGCGACACCCAGGTCAGCGGCGCGACCTTGACCCTCGGTGGCGTGCTCGACGGCGGCAACGAAACCCTGTCGCTCAGCGCCGGGCAGATCGCCACCGCGGCCAGCTACGGCATCACCATCAGCGGCTCCGGCACCACGGTGCTGTCGCTCAGCGGTGTGGCCACCCTGGCCCAGTACCGCTCGATCCTCGCCGTGGTGGCCTACGGCAACAGCACCGGGGCATACACCAGCGGCACCCGCAGCGTGACGGTCAGCGTCAATGACGACATGGGCAGCACCACCCGCACCGCTTCGGTGGTGGTCCAGCCACTCAACGCCGCGCCGGTGATCGCCAACCTCAACGGCGACAGCCAGACCTTCACCCAAGGCGCTGGCTCGGTGCTGCTCGACAGCGGCGGCAATGCCACCGTTACCGACAGCGACTCGGCCGACTTCTCCGGCGGCAACCTGACCGTGGCGGTGAGCGCCAACGGCGTAGCCGGCGAAGATGTGCTGGGCATTCGCAACCAGGGCAATGGCGTCGGGCAGATCGGCGTCAGCGGCAACACGGTCAGCTACGGCGGCGTGGCCATCGGCACCTACACCGGAGGCACGGGGGGCGCAAACCTGGTGCTGACATTCAACGGCAATGCCACGGCGGCGGCGGTCCAGGCGGTGGTGCGCAACCTCACCTACGACAACAGCAATGCCGCCAACAGCATCGGCCAGGCCACCCGTACCCTGTCGGTCACCATCAACGATGGCGACGGTGCCACTTCCAGCGCGGCGTCGGTCACGGTGGCCATACACGAGACGGTTCCGCCAACCGCCACCATCAGCCTCAGCGACACGGCCCTGAAAGTGGGTGAGACGGCGACGGTGACCATCACCTTCAGCGAGGTGGTGAGCGGCTTCACCAATGCCGACCTGACGGTGACCAACGGCACCCTGAGCGCGGTGGCCAGCAGCGATGGCGGCAAGACCTGGACCGCCACCTTCACCCCGACCAGCAACATCACCAGCGCCAGCAACGTCATCACCCTGAACAACGCCGGCGTCACCGACCTGGCCGGCAACGCTGGTGCTGGCACCACCAGTTCGGCCAACTACAGCATCGACACCCAGCGCCCGACGGCGACCATCGTGGTGGCCGACAGCAACCTGAGCATCGGTGAAACGTCGCAGGTGACCATCACGTTCAGCGAGGCCGTGACCGGCTTCACCAATGCTGACCTGACGGTGGCCAACGGCACCCTGAGCGCCGTGTCCAGCAGTGATGGCGGGATCACCTGGACCGCGACGCTAACCCCGAACAGCGCCATCAGCGACGCGACCAACCTCATTACCCTGGACAACACCGGGGTGAGCGATGCCGCTGGCAACGCCGGCAGCGGCACCACCAACTCGAACAACTATGCCATCGACACCCAGCGCCCGACGGCGACCATCGTGGTGGCCGACAGCAGCCTGAGCATCGGTGAAACGTCGCAGGTGACCATCACCTTCAGCGAGGCCGTGACCGGTTTCACCAATGCCGACCTGACGGTGGCCAACGGCACCCTGAGCGCTGTCTCCAGCAGCGACGGCGGGATCACCTGGACCGCGACGTTCACTCCGAGCAGCGCCATCAGCGACGCGACCAACCTCATCACCCTGGACAACACCGGGGTGAGCGATGCCGCCGGCAACGCCGGCAGCGGCACCACCAACTCGAACAACTATGCCATCGACACCGTGCGCCCGACCGCGACCATCGTGGTGGCCAACCCCACCCTGGCCATCGGCCAGACGTCGCTGGTGACCTTCACCTTCAGCGAGGCAGTAGTTGGCTTCAGCAATGCCGACGTGACCGTGGCCAACGGCAACTTGAGCGCGGTGTCCAGCAGCGACGGCGGGATCACCTGGACGGCCACCTTCACCCCGTCGAGCAATATCACCGACACCAGCAACCTCATCACCCTGGATAACAGCGGGGTGGCCGACCTGGCCGGCAACGCCGGTAGCGGCAGCACCGACTCGAACAACTACACCATCGACACCCAGCGGCCGACGGCCACCATCGTGGTCGCCGACAACAATCTCACCGTCGGCGAGACCACCACGGTGACCATTACCTTCAGCGAGGCGGTCACTGGCTTCACCCTGGCCGATCTGACGGCGCCGAATGGCAACTTGAGCGGGCTTTCCAGCAGTGACGGCGGCATCACCTGGACGGCGACCTTCACCCCTTCGGTGAACGTGCAGGACGCCACCAACGTGATCGCCCTGAGCAACAGCGGGGTGGCCGACCTGGCCGGCAACGCCGGCAGCGGTACCACCAACTCCAACAACTACGGCGTCAGCACCTTGCAACCCACGGCCACTGTGGTGGTAAGCGATGCGGCGCTGCGTATCGGTGAAACCTCGCTGGTGACCATCACGTTCAGCGAGGCGGTGAGCGGTTTCACCAATGCCGACCTGACGGTGGCCAATGGCACCCTGAGCGCGGTGTCCAGCGCCGACGGCGGCATCACCTGGACCGCCACCTTCACGCCAACCAGCAATATCCAGGATGCGAGCAACCTGATCACCCTAGATAACAGTGGCGTGGTCGGGACGAGCAGCGGTAACGCCGGCTCCGGCACCACCGACTCGAACAACTACGCCATCGACACCCAACGCCCGACCGCAACCATCGTGGTGGCCGACAGCAGCCTCGCGATTGGCGAGACGTCGCTGGTGACCATCACCTTCAGCGAGGCGGTTAGCGGCTTCACCACCGCCGACCTGACCGTGGCCAACGGCACCCTGAGCGGACTGAGCAGCAACGACGGCGGTATCACCTGGACTGCGACCCTGACGCCGACCGCCGGCATTACCGACACCTCCAACCTGATCACCCTGGACAACAGCGGGGTGACGGACACCGCTGGCAACGCCGGTTCCGGCAGCACCGACTCGAACAACTACGCCATCGACAGCCAGCGCCCGACCGCCACCATCGTCATGGCCGACAGCGATCTGCGTGTCGGTGAAACCTCGTTGGTGACCATCACGTTCAGCGAGGCGGTAACCGGCTTCAGCAACGCCGACCTGACCGTGGCCAACGGCACCTTGAGCGCGCTCTCCAGCGCCGACGGCGGTATCACCTGGACCGCCATCTTCACGCCAAGCACCGGTGTGCAGGACGGCACCAACCTGATCGTACTGAACAACACCGGCTACACCGACCTGGCCGGCAACAGCGGAGTCGGCACTACCTCATCGGCCAACTACACGGTCAACACCGTCGTCCCCACCGCCACTGTCGTGGTTGCCGACACGGCCCTGCGCACGGGCGAGTCGAGCCTGGTGACGATCACCTTCAGCGAGGCGGTCAGTGGCTTCACCCTGGCCGACCTGACGGTGGCCAACGGCACCCTCAGCGGGTTGAGCAGCAGCGACGGCGGCATCACCTGGACCGCGACCCTGACACCTGGCAGTCAGGTTGAGGACACCAGTAACCTGATCACCCTGGACAACAGCGGTGTGGTCGGGGTGTCTTCCGGCAACGCCGGGGTGGGCAGTACCGACTCCAACAACTATGTCATCGATACCCGCGTTCCCAGCGTGACCAGCGTCGGTGGCCCGGCGGGGGTTTCCTACAACGCCGGCGACTCGCTGGTGTTCGTGGTCAACACCAGCGAAGCGGTCCAGGTCACGGGGGCGCCGCGCCTGGCTCTGGATATCGGCGGGCACGCGGTGTTTGCCGAACTGGTGGCGGGCGCCGGCACCTCGACCCTGGTGTTCCAGTACGTCGTCCAGGCCGGTGACAACGACGCTGACGGCATCACCGTGACTGGCCTTGCCGCCAATGGCGCGACCCTTGTCGACGCCGCGGGCAACGCCATGGACCTGACCCTGAATGGCGTGGCCGATACCCACCAGGTGTTGGTCGATACCCAGGCGCCGAGCGCGGTCGGCATCGTCACCCTCGACCCGTCGCCGAGCAACGCCCAGAGCGTGCGCTTCACCGTGACCTTCAACGAGCAGGTCAATGGCGTCGACCTCAGCGATTTCAGCCTGGTCGGCACCGGCTCGGCCGGCGGTGCGCTCAGCGGCCTGCAAGCGCTGGGCGGGGGAGTCTATGTGATCACCGTCAGTGGCGTGCACGGCACCGGCACCCTGGGCCTGAACCTCAATGGCAGTGCCACGGGTATCACTGATGTGGCCGGTAACGCACTGGTCGGTGGCCTGACCGGCGCCACATACAACATCGACCGCGACGCCCCCACGGTGAGCAGTGTCGGCGTGCCGGTCGGCGTCCCCTATAACACGGGCGATGTGCTCACCTTCGTGGTCAACACCAGCGAAGCGGTGCTGGTCGACGGTGTGCCGCGGCTTGCCCTGGATGTCGGCGGGCGCACGGTTTACGCCGATTTCGTGGCCGGTTCAGGCACGCCGACGCTGGTGTTCCAGTACCAGATCCAGGCCGGCGACAACGATGCCGACGGCATCCAGGTGCTCGGCCTGTCGGCCAATGGCGCGAGTCTGCACGATGCGGCCGGCAACCAACTGACACCGGGGCTGAACAATATTGGCGATACCCATGGGGTCATCGTCGACGGCACGCCACCCAGCGTGGTCTCGATCGTGGCGAATCCGTCGCCGACGCCGGGCAGCCAGTCCTTTACCGTGACCTTCAGCGAGGATGTCAGCGGTGTGGACTTGGGCGACTTCGAACTGCTGACCAGCGGCAACGCCAGCGGCACGCTGCAGTCGCTGGTACGCCTCGACGGTCATACCTGGCAGGTCAATGTCGCAGGGGTAGCGGGTAGTGGTGGCCTGGCCCTTGGGCTCAAGGCCAGTGGCACCGGCATTCGCGATGGTGCAGGCAACGACCTGGTCGGCGGCTTCGCCGGCCAACGCGTGACATTGCAGTCTACCGACGGTGATCCGGAATTCCGCGCTTATCCACCGGCGCGCCCGGGCCAGGCCAGCCCAGGCACGCCAGTGGTGATCGCACCGTTGCCGGCAACGGCACCGTTCCAGTCGCCGCTGCTGCCACAGCCGTTGTTCGAAGTGCCGACAGTGGGCGGCGGTCTGCCGACCTTGGGCAATCTGTTCATCCAGAACGGTGCGCTGGCGCCCAGCTACCTGGCCCAGGTATTCGCCGGCCAGCACGCCGACAGCGCTATCGGCAACGGTTCGGGGGCCGGTTTCCTCGGCTTTGGTGGCGGTGACGCCAATGTCTTCGGGGCCAGCAGCCTGGCCAACATCTTCGACAAGACGCTGCCGGATGACGGTGGCCAGTATGAACTGAGCGGTGGCAAGCCATTCCGCCAGGGGGCAGAGGCGGGGGCGGGCAAGGGCCTGACCGGGGCACCGACCCTCGGGCAGCAGTTGCAGGCCTTCCGGGAGGGGGAACAACACCAGGCCAGGCAACTGGCGCAGGCGTTGGGCCAGGTCGAGGTACCCGTGCCGCAGGCCTGAGCCTGCGCACGCGAGCAATCCAATTAGAAGAAAAGCAGTGCCGTACCAAGGGGGCGGACAGGGATGAGCAGAGCATCGAGGATTTTTGCGGTAAGCGTACTGGCACTGGCGGTAACAGGGTGCGCGGTCAAGACCCAGCCCATCGACCGCAGCGTCAGCGAGCAGCGGGCGCGGGCTGACCTTGCCAGCATGTTCAAGGGCCAGGAGGCCTTGCACGGGCCGCTGACCCTGCACCAGGCCATGGCCCGTGCGGTCAAGTACAACCTGGAGGCACGCCTCAAGATCATGGAGGAAGCCCTGGCCCAGCGCCAGGTCGACCTGGCCACCTTCGACATGCTGCCGCGCATGGCCCTGTCTGCCGGTTACGCCGGGCGCAGCAACGTCAGCGCATCCAGCAGCCAGAGCGTACTGACCAATACCCAGTCCCTGGAGCCATCGACCTCCCAGGACCGCGACCGCGACGTGGCCGACCTGACCATGGTGTGGAACGTGCTCGACTTCGGTGTCAGCTATGTCAGCGCCAAGCAACAGGGCGATCAGCGCCTGATCGTCCAGGAACGCCGGCGCAAGGTAGTGCAGACCATCATCCAGGACGTGCGCTCGGCCTACTGGCGTGCGGTCGCCGCCGAGCGCCTGCTCAAGCAGATCGACGCGCTGATGGTGCGGGTCGAGCAGGCCCGGGACAACAGCCAGCGCATGGGTGACCAGCGCATCGGCGACCCGATCCAGGCGCTCAACTACCAGCGCTCGTTGATCGAGGCCACCCGCCAGTTGGAGGAACAGCGTCGCGCGCTGTCGCTGGCCAAGACTGAACTGGGGGCGCTGATCAACCTGCCGCCGGGTAGCGAGCTGACCCTCGCCGCCACCGATGACTACAGTGTACCGGAGCTCAAGGTAGGCCTCGAAGCGCTGGAGCAGCAGGCCCTGGCCACGCGCCCCGAATTGCGCGAGCAGGACTACCAGGCCCGCATCAGCGCCGCCGAGGTACGCAAGTCGATGCTGCGCATGCTGCCGGGGCTGGAGTTCTCGGCGGGCGGGCACTACGACAGCAACAGCTTCCTGACCAACCAGCACTGGGCCGATTATGGCGTCAAGGTCACCTGGAACCTGTTCAACGTGCTATCGGGGCCGGCGTCCATCGATGTGGCCAAGGCCGGCGAGCAGGTGGTCGAGGCGCGTCGCCAGGCGATGTCGATGGCCATCCTGGCCCAGCTCTACGTGGCCAATGCCAATTACAACGAAGCTCGCCGCCAGTTCGCCACCAGCCAGCAACTGGTCGCCCTTGACCAGCAGATCGTCGAGCAACTGCGCAATCGCCACCAGGCGCAGGGCATTGGCGAGCTGGAGCTGATCCAGGGGGAACTGAATGCGCTGCAGGCCGACCTGCGCCGCGACTTGGCCTATGCCGAACTGCGCAACAGCTATGGCCAGGTGTTCGCCAGCGCCGGGCTCGACCCGCTGCCGCAGACCCTGCCGTCCGGCGAGCTCGCCGACATTGCCCAGGCCCTGGGCAACAACGAGGCACGCTGGCAGCGTGGCGATATCGCCCCGGGCAGTTGAGCGCAACCAGCAGGCGCGGGGTCAGCCCGCGCCTACTGCGCTTGGTGCAGTACCCGCTGCTGTACGTACGCCAGCAGTTGCGCCGTGGCTATCGCCAGCGGCACTTTTGCCGTCTCCACCACCAGCTCCGGTCGCTCCGGCACTTCGTAGGGCGCATCGATCCCGGTGAAGGCCGGCAGCTCTCCCGCTCGGGCGCGGCGATACAGGCCCTTGGGGTCGCGGGCCTCGCAAGTGGCCAGATCAGCCTTGACGTGCACTTCGTGGAAGCCCGCCTTGCAGGCCTGGCGCGCGGTGGCGCGTCCGGCGCGATAGGGCGAGATCAACGCGGCAATGCAGATCAGCCCGGCATCGGCAAACAGCGCCGCCACCTCGGCTGTGCGGCGGATGTTTTCGTGGCGATCCTCGGGCGAGAAACCCAAGTCGGCATTCAGCCCTGTGCGCAGTACATCACCGTCGAGCACGTAGCAGCCATGTCCCAGCTCATGGAGCTCTCGGGCCAGGGCCTGGGCCAGTGTCGACTTTCCCGCACCTGAGAGTCCGGTAAGCCAGATGACCGCGCCAGCTCGGGCACGTGCCGGTGGATGTTCATCGCTTCCTGCGTGATGCACCTTGGACGTCTCCGAAAGGGGGAGGGCCCGAGTGTACTGCGCGGCGTGGTGGAATGTCAGTGGCCGGGGAAAAGCAGCTGGGCAACGCCTGGATCGCTCAGCAGGCGGGCGGGGTCATGGCCGACTCCGGGCAGTACGTACTGACGATGCGCGAGCGCAATCGACCAGCGCTGGGCCAGGAAAGCCTCGTAGCGCAGGTAGTTGAGTTGCCGCTCGACCCGGTCACTGCCCTGGGCCTGGGCTGCACAGCTGCGGTCCATGATCCGGCTGTGGGGGTGGCGGTCGCGCTCGCCGACCAGGTAGGTCACGTCGCGTGCGGCGTAGCGGCCCAGCACCTGGCGGGCATCGAGATGCTGCGTGACGAAGTAGTCCGGTGCGCCTGGCAGGCCATAGCGGTAACGGTCGTAGTCGGCGCACTGCGCGGCAGGTAAAGGGTCGAAGCCTTCGCCAAGGGGGCGGTTGGCATCCAGGTACAGATAGGTGGAGGGGCTGGCGACAATGTAGCGCACATGGATGCCAAGGGCTCGCAGCGCCTGGTCGCCCGTGCCGAGCAGCGTGTAGCGCTGCAACAGTTGGCCACCGGCGGAATGGCCGATCAAGGTGATGTCTTCAAGGTGTGGAAATCGATGACGATCGGCAAGGTAGGCGAGAAGGTCGTCGAGCACGGCAAATGCCGAGATGCCGGAACGTCCGGCCACGGACTCGTGGCCCTGCAACCATTGGCTTTTCACCCACAAGGGCGGAGTGGGCGTTGCCTGGGGATCGTCTTCGCTGAAGAAGCGGGGGGCCAGCAGCAGTGTGTCGTCCTGGGTGAGTCCCGCATTGCCGAGCAGGGTCAGGCCGCTGCGATAGTAGTGGTCGGCATCACGGTGCACGCCATGGAGCACGATCACTGCATGTTGGACTGGCAGGCGGGTGTCGAGCCTGGCATTGGCATAGGTGAAGAAAGGGTAGGGCACAGGCTTGCCCAGCGTCATCGTCTGCATGGTGTCGCCGGCCCACGCGGGCCAGGCCAGGCAGGCGAGCAACACCAGCAGTGCCCGATAGCCGGCACGTAGGTGATCATTCGGCACCTTGGCGCACTCCTTCTATATAGCGCAGCACCGCGGGCGACTTTTCGAAGCGGCGGTGCACCAGGCTCAGCCATGAACTTGCCTGGGCGTCGGCGATGGGCCGGTAGTTGACCTGGGGCAAACTGATGCGCTGGACCACCGACGCCGGTACCACGGCCACGCCCTGGTCCAGTGACACCAGGGTGAGCACCGCCACCAGGCTGCCCGGTTGCGGCCCCTGGCGCGGGGTGAAACTGCCCTGGCTGGCAATTGCCAGGGTGCCGGAAATCTGCTCGGGCAAGATGAAGGTTTCGTCGACCAGGCGTGAGGCCGGGATGGTCTTCAGTTCGTTGAGGCGCGAGCTGGCCGGCAGGGCCAGGACGAAACCTTCCTGATGCAGGGCGATGGCGTTCAGGGTCTGCGACAGCTCCATCGGCGAGCGCAAGTAGGCGAGGTCGAGTTGGCCCTCCTCGACAAGCGAGGGGAGCTCGAGCATGGGCACTTCGCGAATGTTCAGCTGTATGCCGGGATAAGCCTGGGCAAACCGACTGACCTGTTGCTGCAGGGTACCGGAGTAAGCCGCCGAGGCAACGTAGCCGAGCTCGATCCGCCCACTGTCGCCGCGACCGGCACGCTGCGCACCCAACTGCGCGGCGTCGAACTGCTGCACCGCCTGTTCGGCCTCGGTGAGCAAGGCCTGGCCGGCGGCGGTGAGGCTTACCTCGCGCTGGCTGCGTTCGAACAGCCGCACGCCCAGCTCACGCTCCATGTCCTGGATCTGCCGGCTCAGGGTCGGCGGGGCGATGCCCAGTTGCTCGGCAGCGCGGGTGAAGTGGCCGTGGCGGGCGACGGCAAGGAAGTAGCGGAAGTGACGTATCTCCATGGGGCCTCGTTAGCCAGGCGCTAATGACGCGGGACGTGCTGGCTAACAAGCCGGGCGCCCTGCGGCGTTATGGTTGAGGCAACACTACAAGGCTGGCGTCGTGGCGGTAAAGCGGCGACGACCTGCCTGCTCTCTATAATGGAGCCTTGCCATGCCTGCAGCCGCCTCACCACGCTTCACCCTGTTCACTGCCTCGGCGGTGTGCGCCGTGATCATCCTCGACACCAACATCGTCGCGGTCAGCCTGCCCAGCATTGCCCGCGATCTGTCCGGCTCGTTCAGCGACATCGAATGGGTGGTCAGTGCGTACTTGCTGGCGTTCGCTGCCTGCCTGCTACCCGCTGGCAGCCTGGCCGACCGCTTCGGCAGGCGGCGCATGCTGCTGCTCGGCCTGGCGCTGTTCGGCGCTGCCTCGCTGGCGTGCGGCGCCGCGCCGAGCCTGTTGTTGCTTGATCTGGCCCGCGCAGCCAAGGGCATCGGTGCCGCGTTGTTGCTGACTGCCGCGCTGGCCGCCATCGGCCACCGTTTCCATGCGCCGCAGGAACGCATGCGGGCCTGGGCCTTCTGGGGCGCCTGCATGGGCGCGACCATCACCTTCGCGCCGCTGCTCGGTGGGCTGATCGCCAGTACCTTGGGCTGGCGCTGGATCTTCTATATCAACCTGCCGCTGGTGATCGCGCTGGCGTTCATGGTCGTACGCAGTATCGAGGAGTCCCGCGACGGTTCGGCGGCGCGGTTCGATCCACTGGGCAGCCTGACTTTCGCCGGTGGCCTGGGCTACC
>NZ_CP026386.1:0-2965000 GCF_002934345.1 Pseudomonas sp. PONIH3 | reverse complement strand
GGTTGATGCCATGCTTCCAAGAAAAGCTCCTAAGCTTCAGATAACTGGGAACCGTACCCCAAACCGACACAGGTGGTTAGGTAGAGAATACCAAGGCGCTTGAGAGAACTCGGGTGAAGGAACTAGGCAAAATGGCACCGTAACTTCGGGAGAAGGTGCGCCGGTGAGGGTGAAGCACTTGCTGCGTAAGCCCACGCCGGTCGAAGATACCAGGCCGCTGCGACTGTTTATTAAAAACACAGCACTCTGCAAACACGAAAGTGGACGTATAGGGTGTGACGCCTGCCCGGTGCCGGAAGGTTAATTGATGGGGTTAGCGCAAGCGAAGCTCTTGATCGAAGCCCCGGTAAACGGCGGCCGTAACTATAACGGTCCTAAGGTAGCGAAATTCCTTGTCGGGTAAGTTCCGACCTGCACGAATGGCGTAACGATGGCGGCGCTGTCTCCACCCGAGACTCAGTGAAATTGAAATCGCTGTGAAGATGCAGTGTATCCGCGGCTAGACGGAAAGACCCCGTGAACCTTTACTATAGCTTTGCACTGGACTTTGAGCTTGCTTGTGTAGGATAGGTGGGAGGCTTTGAAGTGGGGACGCCAGTTCTCATGGAGCCATCCTTGAAATACCACCCTGGCAACCTTGAGGTTCTAACTCAGGTCCGTTATCCGGATCGAGGACAGTGTATGGTGGGTAGTTTGACTGGGGCGGTCTCCTCCCAAAGAGTAACGGAGGAGTACGAAGGTGCGCTCAGACCGGTCGGAAATCGGTCGTAGAGTATAAAGGCAAAAGCGCGCTTGACTGCGAGACACACACGTCGAGCAGGTACGAAAGTAGGTCTTAGTGATCCGGTGGTTCTGTATGGAAGGGCCATCGCTCAACGGATAAAAGGTACTCCGGGGATAACAGGCTGATACCGCCCAAGAGTTCATATCGACGGCGGTGTTTGGCACCTCGATGTCGGCTCATCACATCCTGGGGCTGAAGCCGGTCCCAAGGGTATGGCTGTTCGCCATTTAAAGTGGTACGCGAGCTGGGTTTAGAACGTCGTGAGACAGTTCGGTCCCTATCTGCCGTGGACGTTTGAGATTTGAGAGGGGCTGCTCCTAGTACGAGAGGACCGGAGTGGACGAACCTCTGGTGTTCCGGTTGTCACGCCAGTGGCATTGCCGGGTAGCTATGTTCGGAAGAGATAACCGCTGAAAGCATCTAAGCGGGAAACTTGCCTCAAGATGAGATCTCACTGGAGCCTTGAGCTCCCTGAAGGGCCGTCGAAGACTACGACGTTGATAGGTTGGGTGTGTAAGCGCTGTGAGGCGTTGAGCTAACCAATACTAATTGCCCGTGAGGCTTGACCATATAACACCCAAGCAATTTGCTCACGCAGATTGCGGTGGTGAAGACGAAACGAACCGAAAGTTCGCGACGAACCACAAGATCACATATCCGAATTGGCTGGCATGTCTGCAAGGACGTACTGGCAACCGAATTTCTTGACGACCATAGAGCATTGGAACCACCTGATCCCATCCCGAACTCAGCAGTGAAACGATGCATCGCCGATGGTAGTGTGGGGTTTCCCCATGTGAGAGTAGGTCATCGTCAAGATTCATTTCGCAAAACCCCTATCTGCGCGAGCAGGTAGGGGTTTTGTCTTTGTGCCCGGAAAACTCATGGCCTGACCGGGCAGCATCGCGAGCCCCCGCCTGCTGTCTCCGTGATAAGGTTTCCCGTCAGCATCAACCGCATTCCCGAGAGCTCCTATGCCGCAGACCACCTCACTCCACCCAGGTTTCATGATCGTCCAGGGCAATCGCCTGGACGAGCTGCGCAATCTGGTGGTGAGCGTGATGCGCCGCTACCCCCTGGCGCCGCTGGAGAACGAGATTGCGCTGGTACAGAGCAACGGTATCGCCCAATGGCTGAAACTGGCCCTGGCCGAAGACCCGCAAGACGACGATCAGGGCGGTTGCGGCATCGCCGCTGCCATTGATGTGCAGCTCCCGGGCAGCTTCATGTGGCAGCTGTACCGCCGAGTGTTGGGCCGTGATGAAATCCCCGAGGTTTCGCTGCTCGACAAGGCCCCCCTGACCTGGCGCCTGATGCGCCTGCTCCCGGAAGTGATCGAACGCCCGCACTTCGAACCACTGCGCCGCTTCCTCACCGACGACAGCGACCTGCGCAAGCGCTACCAGCTGGCCGAACGGCTCGCCGACCTGTTCGACCAGTACCAGGTCTACCGCGCCGACTGGTTGAAGGACTGGGCAGATGGTGCCCACGTACTCAATACCGCCCGTGGCGAGCGCAAGCCGTTGGCTGCTGGCAATCGCTGGCAGGCCGAGCTGTGGCGGCTCCTGCTCGAGGACGTGGGCGCGGAGGGCATGGCCCAGAGCCGAGCTGGTGTGCACCAGCGCTTCATCGAGCGGATCAACAGCCTGGAGCAGGCGCCCCCAGGGCTGCCCGCGCGGTTGATCGTGTTTGGCATTTCCTCGCTGCCGGCACAGATCCTGGAAGCCTTGGCAGGCCTTGCCCGTTTCAGCCAGGTGCTGCTGTGCGTGCACAACCCCTGTCGTCACCACTGGGGCGATATCGTCGCCGACAAAGACCTGCTGCGGCACCAGTACAAACGCCAGCAACGCAAGCAGGGCATGCCTTTGCAGCTGGACGACGAGCTGCTGCATCAGCATGCCCATCCGCTGTTGGCGGCCTGGGGCAAGCAGGGGCGCGACTATATCAACCTGCTCGACAGCTATGACGACCCTGGCAGCTACCAGAATGTCTTCAGCGAAGGCCGTATCGACCTGTTCAGTGACGCCCAACCCGAGACCCTGCTCAACCAGCTGCAGGACGATATCCTCGAGCTGCGGCCTTTGGCCGAGACGCGTACGCAATGGCCAGCAGTCGATCCGGCCAAGGACCGCTCCGTGCGCTTCCACCTGGCCCATAGCCCGCAGCGCGAAGTCGAGATCCTCCACGACCAGTTACTCGCCCGCTTCAGCGCCGACCCGACGCTGCGCCCCCGCGACGTCATCGTCATGCTGCCGGCCATCGACACCTACGCGCCGCACATCCGTGCAGTGTTCGGCCAGCTCGATCGCAACGACCCGCGCTTTATCCCCTTCACCCTGACCGACCAGGGCCAGCGTGGTCGCGACCCACTGCTCATTGCCCTGGAGCATCTGCTCAAGCTGCCTGACAGCCGCTTTGCCGTCAGTGAAGTGCTCGACCTGCTGGACGTACCGGCCGTGCGCGCCCGTTTCGCCATTCAGGAAGGCGACCTGCCGACGCTGCATCGCTGGATCGAAGGGGCGGGCATCCGCTGGGGGCTAAGTGCCGAACAGCGCGCCAGCCTGGGGCTGCCGGAAGGGCTGGAGCAGAACAGCTGGCGGTTCGGCCTGCGCCGGATGTTGCTGGGGTACGCGGTCGGGGTGGGCGAAGGCTGTGATGGCATCGAGCCTTATGATGAAATTGGCGGCCTCGATGCCGCTTTGATCGGGCCGCTGGTGGCCTTGCTCGATGCCCTGGAGGTCGCTTGCCAGGCCCTGACCCAGCCGGCCTCGGCGCCAGACTGGGGCGCACGGCTGCACGCCCTGCTGCAGATCTTCTTCCTGGCCGAGAACGAACACGACGAGCTGCTCCTGGTGCAACTGCAGGACCTGCGCGACGCCTGGCTGGAGACTTGCGAGGCGGTTGGCCTCCAGGACCTGCTGCCGCTAACGGTGGTGCGCGAGGCCTGGCTGTCGGGGTTGGACCAGGGCAAGTTGTCGCAACGCTTCCTTGCCGGTTCCGTGAACTTCTGCACCCTGATGCCCATGCGCGCCATCCCGTTCCGCGTTGTCTGCCTGCTGGGCATGAACGATGGTGACTATCCTCGCGCCCAGCCGCCCCTGGACTTCGACCTGATGGCCAGCGACTATCGCCCGGGCGACCGCTCCCGACGGGAGGATGACCGTTACCTGTTGCTCGAAGCCCTGCTGTCGGCACGTGACCAGCTCTATGTCAGCTGGGTCGGGCGCAGTATCCGCGACAACAGCGAGCGTCCGGCCTCGGTGCTGATCGGACAACTGCGCGATCACCTGGCTGCCGGCTGGCAGCTCGCCGGGGCCAAGGCCGGGTTGCGCGATGACGCTGGACAGCAGTTGCTGCATGCGTTGACCCAGGAGCATCCGCTGCAGCCGTTCAGCCAGCGCTATTTCCAGAAAGGCAGCCCGCTGTTCAGCTTTGCCCATGAGTGGCTGGCCTTGCATCAGGCCGAGGACGGCGCAGCGACCGCCGCTATCGGGCTGTCGCCCTACGTCAGCGATGAACCGCTGAACCTGGTGCAGCTTCAGGATTTCCTGCGCCACCCGGTACGGCATTTTTTCAGCCAGCGCCTGAAAGTGTTCTTCGAAACGTTGGAAGCGCCGACGCCGGACGAAGAACCCTTTGTCCTCGATGCCCTGCAGCGCTATGGCCTGAGTGAAAGCCTGCTTGGCGCCGCGCTGGCCGACCCCGACAACGCCGAGCGAGCCCTGCAAGCCCAGGCCCGGAGGCTGCAGGCCTGTGGGCTGCTACCGTTGGCCGGGTTCGGTGAGGCCTTGCAGGCGGAGCTGATCCAGCCGCTGCCGGACTTGCTGCAACGCCATCGACAATTGCTGCAGCGCTGGCCGACGCTGGTCGAGGGTGCCCTGCCGATTCACTTCGAACAGGGCGCGCAGCGCCTGGAAGGCTGGCTCGGCCGTGTGTACCAGGGCGAAGACCAAAGCCTGCTGAGCATCGCCACTGTGCCCAATACCCTCAGTGCCGGGCGTAACAGCCTGAAATGGCATCGCCTGATTCCGGCCTGGGTCATGCACCTTGCCGCCTGCGCCTCGGGCTATCCGCTGCACAGCGCGTTGGTGGCCAGCGACCTGACCTTGCTGTTGGCACCGCTGCCGCAAGCCGATGCGACGCAGCGCCTGGGCGAGTTGCTGGTGGCACGCCAGGCGGGAATGAACGCGCCCTTGCCCGTCGCGGCCAAGACTGCCTTCGCCTGGCTGGCCCAGGAGGATCCGGACAAGGCGCTGGCTGCAGCAGCCCGGGCCTACGAAGGTGACGGCCAGAACAGCTTTGGCGAGCGCAGCGAGAGCCTGGCCCTGGCCCGTCAATACCGTGACTTCGCCGCACTGGCCCTCGAGGAAACCTTCGAGGGTTGGTGCGAAACCCTGTATCGCCCCTTGTTCGCGGCGCCCTGGCAAACCCTGGGCAACCCGGAGAGCGCCCAATGACCCAAGCCCGCCCCCTGGCGCTGAGCTTTCCTTTGCACGGCAGCCAACTGATCGAGGCCAGCGCCGGCACCGGCAAGACCTTCACTATCTCGGCCCTGTACCTGCGCCTGATCCTTGGGCATGGCGGCGAGCAGGGCTTTGCCCGCGAGCTGCTGCCGCCGCAGATCCTGGTGGTGACCTTCACCGATGCGGCAACCAAGGAACTGCGTGAGCGTATCCGTGCGCGCCTGGCTGAAGCGGCGCGCTTTTTCCGCGGCGAACTCGAGGATGCCGACCCCTTGCTGCACCTGTTGCGCGAGGATTATCCACAGGCGCACTGGCCACGCTGTGCCAACCGCCTGGAAATCGCCGTGCAATGGATGGACGAAGCGGCGGTATCGACCATCCACGGCTGGTGCCAGCGCATGTTGCGTGAGCATGCGTTCGACAGTGGCAGCCTGTTCACCCAGAGCCTGGAAACCGATCACAGCGAGTTGCTGGGCCAGGTCATGCGCGACTACTGGCGGCGCTTCTGCTACGGCATGCGTGGCGAGTCGCTGGCCTGGGTGCGCGGCAACTGGGGCAGCCCCGATGCTTTGTTGCCAAGGATCAGGCCATTGTTCGGCCGCGTCCGAGGCCAGACGGACGATCAGGAGCCGCAAGCCTTGATCGAGGCGACCCTGCGCCAGCGCACCGAGCAACTGGCCCAGCTCAAGGCCCCTTGGGCCGCCTGGGCCGACGAGCTGCAGCAGATCTGCCGCGATGCCGTGGCGGCCAAGCAGGCGGATGGGCGCAAGTTGCAGGCACGCTACTTCGAGCCCTGGTTCGACAAGCTGCGCGCCTGGGCCGGTGATGAGCAGGCCATGGAGCTGGACCTGGGGACCGGTTTTACCCGGCTGACCCCGGCGGGCATGGCCGAGGCGTGGAAGGCCGGCGAGCCACCGCAGCACCCGGCGCTGCACGCCATGGCGGCCCTGCGTGAACAGTTGCAGGGGCTGGCCAGCCCCGATGCGCGCCTGCTGGAGCATGCCGCCGCCTGGGTTTCGGCGCGCTTCGAGGTGGAGAAGCGTCGACGCGCCGAAATGGGCTTCGACGACATGCTGCTGCGCCTTGAGCATGCTCTGGGCAGCGATGCCGGCGAGCGCCTGGCCGCGTTGATCCGCGAGCAGTTCCCGGTCGCGTTGATCGACGAGTTCCAGGACACCGACCCCGTCCAGTACGGCATCTTTGAACGTATCTACCGTATCAGCGAGAACAATCCGGACACCGGCCTGTTCATGATCGGCGACCCCAAGCAGGCGATCTACGCCTTCCGCGGCGCCGACATCTTCACTTACCTGGCCGCGCGCCGCGCCACCGCCGGGCGCCTGCACAGCCTGGACACCAACTACCGCTCGAGCCAAGCCATGGTCGCGGCGGTGAACCGGGTATTCCTCCAGGCCGAGGAGCGTGCCGAGGGCCGTGGGGCATTCCTGTTCCGGGCCCATGGCGACAACCCGCTGCCCTTCGTCGAAGTACGCGCCAAGGGCCGTGGCGAGCAATTGCTGGTGGCCGGGCAGCCGAGCGCGGCCCTCTGTTGCTGGCAGCTGGATAGCGATGAGCCGGTATCCAGTACCTTGTATCGCCAGCAGCTGGCGGCCAGTTGCGCGAGCCATATCGTCGAGCTGCTCAATGGCGGGCAGCAAGGCATCAGTGGTTTCGCCGACGCCGCTGGCAAGCTGCGCCCCTGCCTGCCCTCCGATATCGCCATCCTGGTGCGCGACGGCCGCGAGGCCCAGCTGATCCGCGCCGAGCTGGCCGCCCGCGATGTGCGCAGCGTGTACCTGTCGGACAAGGACTCGGTGTTCGCCGCCCAGGAAGCCCACGACCTGCTGGCCTGGCTCAAGGCCTGCGCCGAACCGGACTCGGAGCGCCTGCTCAAGGCCGCCCTGGCCAGCCTGACCCTCGACCTGCCGCTGGTCGAACTGGAGCGCCTGAACCAGGACGAACGGGTCTGGGAGGGCTGGGTGATGCGTTTTCGCCGCTACCGCGACATCTGGCAACGCCAGGGCGTGCTGCCGATGCTGCGCCGCCTGCTGCATGACTTCCAGCTGCCCCGCGCGTTGATGGGCCGCAGTGACGGCGAACGCGTGCTGACCAACCTGCTGCACCTGGCCGAGCTGTTGCAGCAGGCGGCGGGCGAACTGGATGGCGAGCAAGCGCTGATCCGCCACCTCACCGAGCACCTGGCCAACGCCGGGCAAGCGGGCGAGGAGCAGATCCTGCGCCTGGAAAGCGACGAACAACTGGTCAAGGTGGTGACCATCCACAAGTCCAAGGGCCTGGAATACCCGCTGGTGTACCTGCCGTTCATCTGCACCAGCAAACCGGTGGATGGCCAGCGTCTGCCCCTGGGCTGGCACGATGAGCAAGGCGTGGCGCACCTGACTCTGACGCCGAATGCCGAGCAGATCGAGCGCGCCGACGACGAGCGCCTGGCCGAGGACCTGCGCCTGCTCTACGTCGCCCTGACCCGCGCCCAATACGCCTGCTGGCTGGGCGTCGCCGACCTCAAGCGCGGCACCCAGCGCAGCTCGCAACTGCACCGTTCGGCACTGGGTTACCTGCTCGGCGGCGGGCTGCCATTGCCTGCCTCCAGCCAGCTGGGCGAGTGGCTCCAGGCACTGGCAGCGAGCAACCCGGCCATCAGCCGGGGGGCGCTGCCCGAAGTACAGACACAGAGCTATCGCACGCCGGACAGCCAGCGCGAACTCCTGCCGCCGCGCAAGCCACGGCGCGCCGCCGCGGAACACTGGTGGATTGCCTCCTACAGTGCCCTGCGGGTGGGCGACCAGACGCTGATCGCCGACAGCTCCCAGGCCCAGCAACTGCTGGACGACGAGGTGCTGGACAGCCAGCTGCTGCGCGAGGTCCCGGCCGAGGCGGGCGATATCCACCGCTTCCCCCGTGGGCCGAACCCGGGGACCTTCCTCCATGGCCTGCTCGAATGGGCGGGTCGCGAAGGTTTCGCCGAGATCAGCAGCCAGGCCGAGGTGATCGAGCGCACCGTGGGGCGGCGCTGCAATCGACGCGACTGGACCGGCTGGATCCCCACGCTGACGCAGTGGCTGCAGCAATTGCTGCTGCAACCCATGCCGCTGCAGGGGGCCACCCTTACCCTGGCGCAACTGAACCACTACCAGATCGAAATGGAGTTCTGGTTCGCCAGCCACCAGGTCGACGCCCTGCGCCTCGACTACCAGGTGGCGCGCCATACCCATGCCGGCGCGGCGCGCCCGGCCGCGCAGCCGACCTTGCTCAATGGCATGTTCAAGGGCTTCATCGACCTGGCGTTCGAGCTCGATGGGCGCTACTACGTGGCCGACTACAAGTCCAACTGGCTTGGCCCCGATGCCGAAGCCTATGGCGCCCTGGCAATGGAGCAGGCGATCCTCGAACATCGCTACGACCTGCAGTACGTGCTCTACCTGCTGGCCCTGCATCGCCAGTTGCGCGCCCGCCTGCCTGACTACGACTACGATCGGCATGTCGGTGGCGCGGTGTTCATCTTCCTGCGCGGCGTCACGTCGGCAGGCCACGGGCTGTATCATGCGCGGCCACCCCGGGCGCTGATCGAGCAGCTCGACGCGATGTTCCGGGGTGAGCAAGAACCTGAACAACAGGACCTGTTTGCCGGAGCCGCGCCATGAGCCGCAACCTCGATGACCTGCTGCCCACGCCATTGCAGGCGGAGCATCTGAGCGCCCTGGCGCCGCTGAGCGCCAGCCACGACCTGCTGGCGTTGCTCGATCGCTGGGTCGAGCGCGGGTGGTTGCGTGCCCTGGATCGGGCCTTCGTGAGTTTTCTCGAGGAACGGGCGCCAGGCAGTGACCCGTTGGTGCTGCTGGCCGCGGCGCTGGCCAGCCACCAGCTGGGGCATGGGCATGTCTGTCTGGACCTGCGCCAGACTCTCGCGGAACCAGACTTCGCCCTGTCGCTGCCTCCGGAAGGCGATGCCCTGGCCGGGCCGCTGCTGCTGCCTTCGCAACTGCTGGCCAGCCTTGACCTGGGTACTTGGCTGCAACGGATCGCCGAGAGCTCGCTGGTCGCGGCGGGCGATAGCGTCGAACAGCGCGCCCGGCCACTGGTGCTCAGCGCCGAGCGTTTGTACCTGCGCCGCTACTGGGCTTACGAGCGGCGGATCGACGGCGCCCTGCATGAGCGCCTGGCACGCCGTCAGCCTCAGCCCGCCGATCTGGCCCAGCGCCTGGCGCAGCTGTTCGACGGCGGCTCGGCGGCCGGCGAGGTGGACTGGCAGAAGCTGGCATGCGCCCTGGCCACCCGAGCGGGTTTCAGTGTGATCACCGGCGGCCCCGGCACCGGCAAGACCACCACCGTGGTGCGCCTGCTGGCGTTGTTGCAGGGGCCGGCGGTCGAGCAAGGCCGACCGCTGCGTATCCGCCTGGCGGCACCGACCGGCAAGGCCGCGGCGCGCCTGACCGAGTCCATCGGCCAGCAGGTCGAGCGCCTGCAGGTGGACGTTGAGGTACGGGCGCAGATCCCCACCGAGGTCAGCACCGTGCACCGCCTGCTGGGCAGCCGCCCAGGCTCTCGGCATTTCCGCCATCATGCCGGCAACCCGTTGCCGCTGGACGTGCTGGTGATCGATGAAGCCTCGATGATCGACCTGGAGATGATGGCCAACCTGCTCGATGCCCTGCCGTCCACCGCCCGGCTGGTGCTGCTGGGCGACAAGGACCAACTGGCCTCGGTGGAAGCCGGGGCGGTGCTGGGCGACCTGTGTCGCGACGCCGAGGAAGGCTGCTACTGGCCCCAGACCCTGGCCTGGCTTGAGCAGGTGGGCGGGCAGTCGCTGGCGGGCATTGGCCTGAAACCGGGCGATGGGCAGCGCAATCCGCTGGCCCAGCAGATCGTGATGCTGCGTCATTCGCGGCGTTTCGGCGAAGGCAGCGGCATCGGCCAATTGGCGCGCCTGGTCAATCGCCAGCAGGCGCTGGAGGCGCGGGCGCTGCTGGCGACCCGACCTGCGGACGTTCATTGCCTGACCCTGGGCGGCGAACACGACAAGCGCTTCGATCGCCTGTTGCTCGACGGCCTTGGCCAGGGCGGCGAAGGGCCGCAGGGTTACCGTGGCTACCTGCGCACCATCGGCCGCTTGCGCCCGCCGCCTGGCACGCCGGGCGACGATCCGCGCTGGGAGCGTTGGGCCGCCGAGGTACTGCAGAGCTTCGAAGCCTTCCAGCTGCTTTGCGCCGTGCGCAGGGGCGCCTGGGGTGTCGAAGGCCTGAACGAACGCGTGGCCCGGGTGCTGCACAATGCCGGACTGATCGATAGCCAGCAACCCTGGTACGAGGGCCGCCCGGTACTGGTCACCCGCAATGACTACGGCCTCGGCCTGATGAACGGTGATATCGGCATTGCCCTGCGCCTGCCGGACGAGCAGGGCGAGGCGTTGCTGCGCGTGGCCTTCCCGCGCAACGATGGCAGCGGCGGGGTGCGCTTCGTCCTGCCCAGCCGGCTCAGCGAAGTGGAAACCGTGTTCGCCATGACCGTGCACAAGTCCCAGGGCTCGGAATTCAGCCATACCGCGCTGGTGCTGCCCGATGCCTTGAACCCGGTGCTGACCAAGGAGCTGGTGTACACCGGCATCACCCGCGCCAAGCATTGCTTCAGCCTGATCGAGCCGCGCGCCCGGGTGTTCGAGGAAGCGGTGGAGCGCAAGGTCAGGCGAGTCTCGGGGCTGATGCTGGAGCAAGTCTGACTCTGGAGTTCGCCGCCGATATGCTATCGTTGCGGCATTATCCGCAAACATTTTGTGAGATTTTCCCCCATGACTGTGGCTGTCTCGGTCTTGAGACGAGTGACGGGTTGTGCGCTCTCGCTGCTGATGGCCACGCTGTTGTCGACCGGCGCTCCCGCCTGGGCGGGCACTGCCGCGTCGGATGCGCAGGCGCAGCAACGGGCCAAGGCCGTGACCCAGGTGGTACTGGGGATCCTCAGCTACGCACGCTGGCCTGCCGACCCCAACCCCTTGCGCCTGTGCCTGGTCGGCCCTACCGAGTACGCCGACGACCTGATCAAGGGCAATGTGCAGAACTCCGGGCAACCCCTGCAGGTGCGCCGTCTGCTGGCCGACGACCGGAGCGTGGCCAATGCCTGTGATGCCATCTATATCGGCAAGCTCGACAAGCTGGAACGTGAGCGGTTGTTCCAGCGGGTCAATGGCCACCCATTGCTGAGCATCAGCGAGGCCGATGACCCGTGCACCGTGGGTAGCCTGTTCTGCCTGCGGGTCAGCGACCAGCAGGTGGCGTTCGACGTCAACCTCGACTCGGTGGCGCGCAGCGGTGTGCGCATCCACCCCAGCGTGCTGCAGCTGTCGCGACGGCGGGCAGGGCAGCCATGAAGCGTTCAGCCAAGCGCTTCAGCCGGCCGACCCTGCGTGCTGTGCTCGGCCGTCGTCACCTGAGCGTGGCGCTGCTCGCCGCGGGCCTGGCCGGTGTGCTGGTGACCCTGCTCGGCGTGGCGGCGTTGCGCGTCTATGCCAATCACAACCTGCACCTGATCGCCCGCTCCATCAACTACACCGTCGAGGCGGCCGTGGTGTTCGACGACAGTGCCGCGGCCAACGAAGCGCTGGCATTGATCGCCTCCACCGAGGAGGTCGCCGACGCCAAGGTCTATGACAACGACGGCGAACTGCTCGCCCATTGGCAGCGTGATACGCCCGGCGTGATGGCGCAGTTGCAGACCCAGGTGGCGCGCGGACTGCTGGAAGAGCCGATCAACATGCCGGTGCAACACATGGGCCAGCGCGTCGGGCATATCGAGTTGACCGGGCAGGGTGGCAGCCTGGTGCGCTTCCTGCTCAGCGGCCTGGCCGGGATCCTGGTGTGCACGGTGCTCAGCGCGGTGCTGGCGCTGTATCTTTCACGGCGCCTGTTCAGCGACATCATCCGGCCCCTGCGCAACCTGGCCAGCGTCGCCCATGCGGCGCGGCGCGAGCGCAGTTTCGACCGCCGCGTGCCGGAAACCCAGATCGCCGAGCTCAACGAGCTGGGCAACGACTTCAATGCCCTGCTCGATGAGCTGGAGGTGTGGCAGAGCCACCTGCAAAGCGAGAACGAAACCCTCGCCCACCAGGCCAGCCATGACAGCCTGACCGGCCTGCCCAACCGCGCCTTCTTCGAAGGGCGGCTGAGTCGCAGCCTGCGCAACGCAGCGCGCACGCAAGATCATCTGGCCCTGTTGTTCCTGGACAGCGACCATTTCAAGCAGATCAACGACAGCCTCGGCCATGCGGTGGGGGACGAAGTGCTGATCAGCGTGGCTAGTCGGGTGCGTGCGCAACTGCGCGAGCATGACCTGGTGGCGCGCCTGGGCGGTGACGAGTTCGCCGTGCTGCTGACGCCGCTGCACTCGCGAGAGGATGCCAAGCGCATCGCCGAGAAAATCGTCGACAGCATGAAGCTGCCGGTGCAACTGGAGGATGGTACCAGTCTGACCACCTCGCTGAGTGTCGGTATCGCCTATTACCCGGACGACGGCCGCGACCCGGCCAGTCTGCTCAATGCCGCCGATGCGGCGATGTACCAGGCCAAGCGCAATCGCCGCGGCCATTGGCAAGTGGCACAGACGGAACGCTGTGCCAACGATGCAAAGAACAGGAGCTGAACCGTGACCAAGCGTTTTTCCGTACTGCGTTTCCCGTTATTCACCCTGCTGCTGGCGCTGTTCGCCCTCACCGGCTGCCAGAGCGTGCCGCCCAAGGGGCTGACACCCGAGCAGGTCGCCGTGCTCAAGCGCGAGGGCTTCGCCCCGACCGATGACGGCTGGGCGTTCGACCTGTCCGGCAAGGTGCTGTTTGGCAGCGACCTGGATAGCCTCAACAGCCAGAGCGAATCGATCGTCGAGCGCATCGGCAAGGCGTTGCTGTCGGTGGATATCCAACGCGTGCGCATCGACGGTCACGCCGACGCCTCGGGCAAGGCCGCCTACAACCAGCAGTTGTCCGAGCGCCGCGCGCAGAGCGTGGCCAAGGCCTTGGCCGGCATCGGCATGCAGCCGCAGAACATCCAGACCCGCGGCATGGGCAGCAGCCAGCCGGTGGCGGACAACCGCACCGCCGCAGGGCGCATGGAGAACCGCCGGGTGTCGATCGTGGTGGGGTCGGAGTGATACCGACATCGCGGGGCTTGCCCCGCGATGATGCCTTCCCTCAATCCCGAGCGAACTTCATCTCCCGCGTCTCCCCCATCAACAACGGCGCATTGGCCTCGGTCACCTCACGGATGTAATCCCACAGCAGGGTGATCCGCTTCAACTTGCGCAGGTCCTCCCGGCAGTACATCCAGAACTGCCGCGTCACCTCGATCTGCTCCGGCAGCACCGTCACCAGCCGTGGGTCCTGCGCCGCCAGGAAGCACGGCAGGATCGCCAGCCCACGCCCCTGCAATGCCGCCGTGTACTGGGCGATCACGCTGGTGCTGCGCAGGTGCGCGTTGGCGTTGGGGATCAGGTTGGCCAGATACAGTAGCTCCGAGCTGAAGGCCAGGTCGTCCACGTAGCTGATGAACGGGTGGCGCCCCAGGTCGGCAATCTCGCGGATGGGTTCATGGCTGTCCAGGTAATCCTGGGTGGCATACAGGCGCAGGCGGTAGTCGCACAGCTTGCAGCACACGTAAGGGCCATGTTCCGGACGCTCCAGGGCGATGACGATATCGGCTTCGCGCTTGGACAGGCTGATGAAGTGCGGCAGCGGCAGGATGTCCACAGAGATCGCCGGCCAGGCATCGACGAAGTGGCTCAGCTGCGGGGTGACGAAGAAGCTGCCGAAGCCTTCGGTGCAGCCCATGCGCACATGCCCCGACAATGCCACGCCCGAGCCCGAGACTTGCTCGCAAGCCATGTGCAAGGTGCTCTCGATCGACTCGGCATAGCCCAGCAGACGCTGGCCCTCGGCGGTGAGGACGAAGCCGTTGGTCCGCGATTTTTCGAACAGCAAAGTGCCCAGCGCCCCTTCCAGTGAACCGATGCGCCGCGACACCGTGGTGTAGTCCACGGCCAGGCGCTTGGCCGCACTGCTGGCCTTGCGGGTGCGCGCTACCTCAAGAAAGAACTTGAGGTCGTCCCAGTTCAGCGCGCTCAGGGAGGTGAGGTCTTTTTGCATGATGATCCGGTTTTTTTGTGCATTCTTGTTGGATGTTTGCACATCTATACTCGATCTCAGCCCCTGTACGCCACCCCGTGTCCATGCCGGCGTAGGCGTCTTCGTTCCGACAATAATTCCAAGGAGAGCGCAGATGAACGCACCCCAGACGCCCGACCAGACCAAGGTCGAGCAGGTCAAGCTGCTGATCGACGGCCAATGGGTCGAGTCGAAAACCACCGAGTGGCGCGACATCGTCAACCCGGCCACCCAGCAGGTGCTGGCGCGTGTGCCGTTCGCCACCGTCGAGGAAGTGAACGCCGCGGTGGCCGCCGCCGAGCGCGCCTTCAAGACCTGGCGCGACACTCCCATCGGCGCGCGCATGCGCATCATGCTCAAGCTGCAGGCGCTGATCCGCGAACACAGCAAGCGCATCGCCGTGACCCTCAGCGCCGAGCAGGGCAAGACCATTGCCGATGCCGAGGGCGATATATTCCGTGGCCTGGAAGTGGTCGAGCACGCCGCCTCCATTGGCACCCTGCAGATGGGCGAGTTCGCCGAGAACGTCGCCGGCGGCGTCGACACCTACACCCTGCGCCAGCCGATCGGCGTGTGCGCCGGCATCACCCCGTTCAACTTCCCGGCGATGATCCCGCTGTGGATGTTCCCGATGGCCATCGTCTGCGGCAACACCTTCGTGCTCAAGCCGTCCGAGCAGGACCCGCTGTCGACCATGATGCTGGTCGAGCTGGCGCTGGAGGCTGGCGTGCCGGCCGGCGTGCTCAACGTGGTGCATGGCGGCAAGCAAGTGGTCGATGGCATCTGCACCCACCCGGACATCAAGGCGATCTCGTTCGTCGGCTCGACCGAAGTCGGCACCCACGTCTACAACCTGGGCAGCCAGCACGGCAAGCGCGTGCAGTCGATGATGGGTGCCAAGAACCACGCCGTGGTGCTGCCCGACGCCAACCGCACCCAGACCATCAACGCCCTGGTCGGCGCCGCCTTCGGCGCGGCCGGCCAGCGCTGCATGGCCACCTCGGTGGCGGTGCTGGTGGGCAAGGCCCGCGAATGGCTGCCGGATATCAAGGACGCGGCGAGCAAGCTCAAGGTCAATGCCGGCAACGAGCCGGGCACCGATGTCGGCCCGGTGGTCTCCAAGCGCGCCAAGGAGCGTGTGCTGGGCCTGATCGAAAGCGGTATCAAGGAGGGCGCCAAGCTCGAACTGGACGGCCGCGACGTGAAGGTGCCGGGCTACGAGCAAGGCAACTTCGTCGGTCCGACCCTGTTCTCCGGGGTGAAGACCGACATGCAGGTCTACACCCAGGAAATCTTCGGCCCGGTGCTGGTGACTTTGGAGGTGGATACCCTCGACGAGGCCATCGCCCTGGTCAACGCCAACCCGTTCGGCAACGGCACCGGCCTGTTCACCCAGAGCGGCGCGGCGGCGCGCAAGTTCCAGAGCGAGATCGACATCGGCCAGGTCGGCATCAACATCCCGATTCCGGTACCGGTGCCGTTCTTCAGCTTCACAGGTTCGCGCGGTTCCAAGCTTGGCGACCTCGGCCCGTACGGCAAGCAGGTGGTGCAGTTCTACACTCAGACCAAGACCGTCACCGCCCGCTGGTTCGACGATGACAGCGTCAATGACGGTGTGAACACCACCATCAGCCTGCGCTAAGGAGCTCGTCATGCGTATCGCATTCATCGGCCTGGGCAACATGGGCGCGCCCATGGCCCGCAACCTGATCAAGGCCGGGCACCAGCTCAACCTGTTCGACCTGAACAAGACCGTGCTGGCCGAACTCGCCGAGCTGGGCGGGCAGGTCAGCACCTCACCGAAGGACGCCGCCGTCAACAGCGAGCTGGTGATCACCATGCTGCCGGCCGCCGCTCATGTGCGTGGCGTGTACCTGGATGAAGAAACCGGCGTGCTGGCCGGCATTCGCCCCGGCACTCCGACCGTGGACTGCAGCACCATCGATCCGCAGACCGCCCGTGAGGTCTCCAAGGCCGCCGCGGCCAAGGGCATCGACATGGGTGATGCGCCGGTCTCTGGCGGCACCGGTGGCGCGGCGGCCGGCACCCTGACCTTCATGGTCGGCGCCAGCGCCGAGCTGTTCGCCACGCTCAAGCCGGTGCTGGAGCAGATGGGCCGCAATATCGTGCATTGCGGCGAAGTCGGCACCGGGCAGATCGCCAAGATCTGCAACAACCTGCTGCTGGGTATCTCGATGATCGGCGTGTCCGAGGCCATGGCCCTGGGCAATGCGTTGGGCATCGACACCAAGGTGCTGGCCGGGATCATCAACAGCTCGACCGGACGTTGCTGGAGTTCGGACACCTACAACCCGTGGCCAGGCATCATCGAGACTGCCCCAGCTTCACGGGGGTATACCGGCGGCTTCGGCGCCGAACTGATGCTCAAGGACCTGGGGCTGGCCACCGAGGCCGCGCGCCAGGCGCACCAGCCGGTGATCCTGGGTGCCGTGGCCCAGCAACTTTACCAGGCCATGAGCCTGCGCGGCGAAGGTGGCAAGGATTTCTCGGCGATCGTCGAGGGGTACCGCAAGAAGGATTGACCCGCGAGTGGACTTGATCGCGGATCGTATGGTCCTCCCCCTTGTAACTGCGCACCTTGGGGGAGGGGCATGTGCTCCGCGATTTTTTTGCTTCGAGCTTTCAGGCAAACACGAAGTATTTGCGCACCGTCTCGACCACTTCCCAGGTCCCTTTCATCCCCGGCTCGATCACGAACACATCCCCCGCCTTCAGATGCTTCGGCTCCTCGCCTTCCGGGGTGACGATGCAGTAGCCATCGAGGAAGGTTAACCCAAGCTATAGTCCCAAAAAATTTGGCCTACCTCTCTACTGGACCGAGCTCAGCTATGCTGTGAAAACGAAGCTCTCCAACTGCATTGATCTCCGGAGTCAGCAAAATGGCTGTTTTCTTCGAACGATCCCATCGTGAGTACAGAGCGCTGAGATTCGATGCGACTGGTTTTCGACCGGTGTTGCCTGTAATCATCACAGATGAAGGGATACTTAAGGATTTTGCTTACTATATGTACTTGAATGGGCGTAAGAGCAGGTCATGGCAAGATAGTACGACTTTTGCTGTGCAGCTGTTGTTGGAATATGTAGAAGCTAATCATCAGTTTTTTGATTCTCCCCAAATGCTGTTTAGATCGTTTTCCAATTCACTGTATAGTGGTACCGTGGAGCGGGGATGCGATCCATCTGAATTGTGGTGGGAGCCAAGACAGCCAGATGATGCCTCCAAGATTATTTCCGCGATTACTCAATTTTCAGACTGGCTGGCTGCGCTAAATGAAGATTCTGGATTGGTTTTAAATACTTGGC
The DNA here is from genome assembly GCF_002934345.1 of Pseudomonas sp. PONIH3. Lineage (NCBI taxonomy): Bacteria > Pseudomonadati > Pseudomonadota > Gammaproteobacteria > Pseudomonadales > Pseudomonadaceae > Pseudomonas > Pseudomonas sp. PONIH3. Next base: position 2,947,269 of record NZ_CP026386.1, on the reverse strand, counting down.
GCAAAGCGAATCGTGCTGAGGAAAAACTTAATTGGGCAGCTTACGTCCATCGGAAGAGTAATGCCTTTCTTTCGCATCTTTGGATAAAGCCACCTGATTTTTCAATGAGTAGGGAGGTCAGGTCTACTTCAATGATAAGCTTTGATCTAGAGCCTGCAAAAGATTTTCCTGAAGAATCGATTGATGCCTTTCTTGCGCAGGGGTTCAAGCTTCGGAAGAATGTATACAGTATCAGAGATATCTTAATCACTATGCTCATGCATTATGGCGGGCTAAGGTTATCTGAGGCGCTGAGCTTGTGGTGCGATGATGTCACAGTTGAAAAAGGTGAAGTTGTTGTTCGAGTTTATCATCCTCAACTCGGATTAGCGCCTGGAAAAAAACGGATGAAGCGTCAAACATTTCTGCGTGACAAGTATGGGCTGACTCCTAGAAATCTACTGGTCAAATCGCAGGATTCTCTATTTTTGGGTGCGAAGGGAAGGGCGTTTACTGACCGTCAGCGAATGAGTTTTGAGGTTTTCTTTCATCCGGCATTCAAGGCAGAAGTATTTGCGCAGTTGTGGAGTGAGTATCATTGCATGCACAGAGTGAAACCTGCATTAGGTCAAGAGCATCCTTATGCATTCACTAACAAACTTGGGCAGCCGTATTCACATACTGCCTACAGGAAAGCACATAGAGGGGCTGTAAAGCGCATTGGGTTGATCAGTGAGAAAATGTTAGGTACTACCCCTCATGGACACAGGCATTCCTATGGGCAGCGACTTGCCGCAGACGGAGCCACGGATCTTACTATTAAGTCAGCTATGCATCACTCGTCTATTGAATCAAGTGGAGTATATACTCAGCCAAAATCAACGCAGGTTCGCGCAACTCTGGCTGCTCTTGAATCGAAAATGGCATACAAGCATCACGATGCAGATAGTGGCGATTAAGGTGTGCGGAGTCTACTGGGACAATTTAGGTTAGAGTCGCCACTAGTTTCCTCGGTGCTCTCTAAGCTCAGGATCTAGCGTTTCTCGTACTCTGCTGGCGACAGTTGCATAATATATGCCGTGCCGGCGTTTATGAGTATCTCCATGTAATCGAAAATACAACTCCGGCCTTCGTCATGCGTTGCGTAGATTTTTCGTCGGATTCGCTCCCGCTTCAGAATTTTTCAGTTCACATTTCGAGCGCAGTTGGCCAGTGCTGAGCGCATCCACTTAGGCATTTTGCATTCCATGAGCCTGTTGAACTCTTCAGCGCTGAGCGAGCTCACAATCTTGCTCGCGACCTGTTCATCCACCCCATTTTCTCCGAGATACCAAAAAGCGGTCAGGGCCGTCCCTATTGGCGTTCCAGCTTGCTGGAGTCGTTGGCGAGACGCATGGCGCAGCCTAACAACCGCGTTACCGATCTTGATCTCACGTGTCGTCCCGCTGGTGTAGTAAGTAGGCAGGACCTGCATCTGAACACTCAGCCCCAGTCGACGAACAGCTTCTGCACCATGGATCTGGATAATCTCGCCTCTTGCCCTAGCAACGGCTTCCAATACAGAAAGCGGGTTGGCTCGAACCCTTTTACCCGTGTATTGGCTGTGCTTGGGACGCATGTAAACGCCGCGGGCAACGCGCTCCAGGGAACCCCTGAGCACCATTCGAGAAAGAGCTTTGTTTACCGCGGAGCGAGAGCCGGCTCGCTCGAATACGGATCTAACAAAGGGCCTTCCCTTAGGCATACGCTTGATTCGGTTCGATATAGACTCTGCGATAGACACAGCTAAACCTATGTCAGACGAGTAGTGGACAGGTCCTCTGGCATGGAACCTTGCGGCGTTAAGCATAGACGCCGTGTTCAATTCGTCCTAGAAGTGTCACCACTTTCTGGTAGCCCGATCGACTTACCATGATGATGCAAGGTACCTGATGACTTAGCCCTATCGCTGGTTTGTATAGCCATTGCGCGGCGAGCACTCGACTGCCAAGCACTCGCGTCGCCAGGTGCAGGATTTGCTCGCACCTTCCCTTGTAGCATCGGTGGACGATGCTCCAGCATTCCAGCGGTGAACTGGGGCAAAGCGCTAGTATCTGAGAATCGTTCATTTGCACACCTCAAATGTGAAAGCGTATCTCTCAACCGGCAAGTCGGCCAACGGGTTCCATTCTCTTGCCGGCTTGTGCCGCTATATCGAGGAACCTTCCTTGTGTCTGTGCCCGCCCTCGCAAAAGCTCTTGGGCGCTGCCTTCCAGTTCCGACTTGATACGCCACTTCTCAGTCTTTACCTTCCGCCGGCCTTTCAATGTATCTCCTTTCCCGCATAGGTAGGGCCAAGGCGCAACCCAGCCACTGGGTCAGGGAGCGCAGAATTTGGTTGCATCAGACAAGACATCTCAGCCCATGCTGAAGGGTGCAGATGCCCATCCTCATCGGTCCGATGGCGTCACGCTGAGCTCCTCACGAACGCGCTGAATGATTGAATCCAGGGTGGCATCCTTGTCCATAAAAAGGTAGCACTGGGTCAAGATCGTCAAAGGATGAACATTCATGGCAGAGGCGAGCCCATGCACCATTTCGAGGGTAGGGCCTTTTCCTCCGGCTTCCAGTTGACTGAGGTAGGTTTGGCTGCTGTGGCCACCGAAATCTTCTTGGTTAAGGTTGCGGGATTTTCTGAGCTGCCTCATTGCTTTCCCAAATGCCTGTTTCAGTTCCATTTTTTCATTCCTACAAAAGGAATGATGAAGCCGTCTTGAACGTCGGACATCCATTAACTATTGTTAATATTTTGAGGATTTTTCGATGTTCAAGACCTACAGGCACGCCGAACTCAGCTCAGCCGACATTTTCGGAGAGCCTTCCAGTCGCCGCTGGAAATTTATTGAGCTGGAACTGCACCATCCATGGTTTTACGTGGAGCTCGTGCGCGATTATGGTGATGACATCGTGGGCAGCATGCTGATGATCCCCACGGTACCGATACTTAAACAGATGCTTTCGGAGCTTGATGACTGCTCATGGATCGCGCATGTTAATGGCCAATTAAACTGACCCACCTCTGGCCAACAATTTTGACCCACCCATAGTGGCATTGGCCACCGACCATGTAGCGTCACCCGCCTTATGCACAGGCCGGGGACAGATCATTGAAGGAGTGGGTTGTGATTCACAAGATCAAGGGGTTGTATGACCAGGGCCGAGGCCTGTCGGTCCGTGCCATCAGTCGTGAGCTGGGGATTTCCCGGAACACCGTACGCAAGTATCTCCACCTGGATGAGATGCAGATCAGCGCTACCATTGCTGACCCTTCACGCACCAAGGTGCTCGACGAGCACCGCGATTATCTGATTAATCAGTTGGGTCAGTTTCCAGCCCTGAGCGCAGTCAAGCTGGCCCGTCGCCTGAGGGAGCGCACCACCGAGCTGGCGGTGTCAGACCGGAGCATTCGCCGCTATGTGCAAGCGCTCAAGCAGCAGGTTGCCAGTGGCCAGTTGCGCTATTACGAGCCGGTCGTTGAGTCAGTGCCTGGCGTGCAGTGTCAGGTCGACCCCGGTGAGCTGCGAGGCGTCATGATTGGCGGCCTGGAGCGTGTCGTTCATTTTGTGGTGTTTGTGCTGTCCTGTTCACGGCTGATGTATGTCGGTCTGAACTTCCGGCCGCTGGATACCGAACGGTTTATCCAGATGCACGACGAGGCCTTCCGCTACTTCGGCGGCGTCACCGAGGAGTGCATCTACGATCAGACCAAGATGGTGGTGATCAACGAGCAGTACCGTGAGCTGACGCTGAACCAGCGCTTCCACCAGTATGCGACTACCGTCGGGTACCGCATCCATGCCTGCGAGGGCTATGACCCGGAGAGCAAGGGCAAGGTGGAGGCCGGGGTCAAGTACGTCAAGCGTGACTGCTTCTACGGCGAGCACTTCCAGGACGAGGCCGCCGTCCGACAGCACCTGAATGATTGGCTCGAGACTGTCGCCAACGCACGCGTGCACGGCACGACGGGGCAGCATCCAAGAGCGCATTTCGAGGCACTGGAGCGTAGTCAGCTCAAGCCCTATCTCGTCCCGCAGAACCTGCTGCACGTGGCGCCGACAAGGGAGACCCGCAAGGTCGACAAGACCGGCTTGATCTCATGGCAGGCCAACAAGTACTCGGTACCCATGGCCTGGCAGCAAGCCCGTGTCGGTGTCAGCGCACAGGACAACCAGTTGCTGATCCATGACCTGGAGAGCGGTGAACTCATAGCCACCCATGACCTGTGCAAGGCCAAGGGCCGGATGATCAAGAACAACAACCATTACCGAGACCATGCCCAGCGCATTACCGACCTGGAGCGCGGCATCGACTCGATCCTGCCCGATGCCCTTGGGGCAACCCTGTGCCAACTGCTCAAGCGTACTTCGCCGCGTATCTACAAGGATCAGCTGGTTGCTGCACGCGACCTGCTCATGGCCCATGCGCCGGTTGATACGGCGTTGCTCGGCGAGTTGTGCGAGCGCAGTGAACTGACCGCCACCGGGCTCAAGCGCTACCTCGAAGCATGGCAGCAAGCCAAGGCGCGGGGCCGGATCATCGGCGACCATGACTATGCGCCAGAGGCCGGTAGCCAGGTTAGTCACGCCGACCTGAACGCTTATGCCCGCATTGGCCAGTCGACTGGCCACGGGGTGACCCAATGAGCCTGCTCGACAGCACTATCGCGCAGTACCGAAGCCTGCGCCTCAGCGCGACCGCGGGTGAGCTGGCCACCCTGCTGGCCAGAGCCGAAGCCAATGAACTGTCCTACCTGAGCTTCGCCCAGTCACTGGTCGAGCATGAGCTTAACGCCCGCTCCAGTAGCCGCGTAAGCCGCAACCTCAAGCAGGCGCAGTTCCCCTCGGAGAAGCATCTGGAGGCCTTCGATTACCGGCACCAGACCACCATCACCAAGCGCCAGGTCAGCACCTTGCTGGACTTCAGCTTTATCGACAACCGCGACAACCTGGTGTTCATCGGACCACCGGGTGTGGGCAAGACCCACTTGGCCATTGGGATTGGCCACAAGGCGGTTCAGGCGGGCTACAAGGTGCTGTTCCGCACGGCTCTGGCGTTGGTCGAGGATCTGGAGCTGGCGGAAATGAAGGGCGAGCTGAAGAAGCGCCTTAATCAGCTGAGCAAATACGACGTGCTGATCATCGATGAGCTGGGCTACCTGCCGATGACGCGCCAAGCCCGGTACAACCTGTTCCAGTTAATCAACAACCTGTACGAGTACCGCTCGGTCATCCTGACCACCAACAAGGACTTCACCAGCTGGGGCGAGTTCTTCCATGACGACAACGTGGCCGTGCCCATCATCGACCGCGTGATCCACCATTCACACATCTTTATGCTGGGAGGTGAGAGCTATCGTTTGAAGCAGAAAACCGGCGGTTAGCGGTGAGCAAGTGGGTCAATTCTATTGGCCAAAAGTGGGTCAAAATTAATGGCCATTGACAGCGCAGGCACATCTGATGTCTCCTGGCCACATGAGAGGTGGGAAAGACTGGGTGATGGAACCGCTTCAGGAAGTGAGCATTGCTGAAGATGCCTCAGGAACGGATGAGGGCTATATCTACAAGGTAGTAGGCGGGGCTTGCTACAGCATTCATCACTCGCCTCATCGAGAGAACCTCAAGGTCACAGAGATTATTTTTTCGGCTGATCGCGATATGCGCGTGAGTGGATGAGTAGAGCCACTCGCACTCGCCGAGTGTCATGATGGTGTTTCGGTCGAGGCCTCTCGATGCTTTGAACTCAATGTTTTCGAGTGTGGCCTGCGTCTCTCGCAGCTTGGCCGCCTTGAGCAGGCGCTCAATTTTCCGGGTTTCGCGCTCGCTTTTTTTCGCATCCATCATCAGGCCGAGGCGGGTCTCGAAGGGTTGACCGAGCAGCGCCGGATCGTCCAGCTGGCGCTCGTATGCCTCAGCCATCTCGCTCAGCCCGAGGCTGCTCAAACTTTCAGCTGTGTTAGCGATCGTTTTCATGGCAGTTCATCTCCTTGAGACGCGTAATACTGAGCGCCGCAAATGTTGTCGTGCTCAATCAGCGGTGCAGATTTTCTGGGCATTGGGCGCAAATCAGACTCGTTGCGAATGATTGACCGCAGTCGTTCAGAGCTCAAAATGTTCAGCGTATTTGCATAGGTGCATATATACATGCGTCTCTCCACCTAAATTTGATGGTCTATCAGAACTCGAAGCGTAGAAAGCAGCGTTTGACCTGGACTCAGCGGGTGAAGGTAATTAACCAGTTGCTTAGTGGTCGAATGTGAATGGACGTGTGCTATGCCATGCAGCCTAGTTACAAACTTGCTGTCGACGAAGACCAGATTCCTATCGAATTGGTAGGTGATTTCCTGCGCAGCGCATCGCTACATAAATGGGCGTGGGACTGCATCAAGGAGGAGCGAGTCGAACGGTTTCCCCCAGCCAATTTGTTGGTTGCGAACATCCCTAGCAAGTACTGATTCTCGGCGAGTCGCCGCCGAAATGTGAAAACCCCACTCCCGCGTTGTACAGTGCAAGTAGGCCGGGGGGTGAATAAGCAGTTGCCGAAAGAAAAACCCAGCCCTCTAACCACTAGTTCCCGCGAAAGGAAGCCAGATGCACATTCGCCTTGCTCAACTCAGCGATGTCCAGGCCATTGCCGAGATCTACAACCAGGGGATCGAAGACCGCAGCTCTACGTTCGAGACCCAACCACGCAGCGCCATGGATGTGCAGCCCTGGGTGGCCGACATGTCTCGCCATCCGGTGCTGGTCGTCGAGGTCGACGGTGCGGTAGTGGCGTGGGCAAACCTGAGCAGCTACCGCGCGCGTTCGTGCTACGCCGGCATCGCCGACTTCTCGATCTATCTGGGCCGTGACGTCCGCGGACGTGGCATCGGCAAGGCGCTGCTCAAGGCATTGCTCAGTGAGGCTGAGGCACGCGGCTTCTGGAAAGTCCTCTCCCGCATTTTCACCTTCAACGAGGCGAGCCTCGCGCTCTGTCAGTCCTGCGGTTTCAGGACGGTTGGCGTCTATGAGAAGCACGCTTGTCTTGAAGGCCGTTGGCTGGATTGCGCGATCGTTGAGCGGGTGTTTCCGTCGAACCAACCCGTTCCAGATGACGAAGCAGCAGGCTGTCGTAGTACTTGCGCCAGTTTCCGCCTGGGCGCGTCTGCTCATCTAGGATCAGAAAGTCCAAGCCGTGCTGCTGTAAATGCCAGCCAAGCGCCAAGCCCGCTTGCCCACCACCGATGACGATCACATCCACCGCGCGACTCGATTTATTCATATGTGCGCACTCAAGCATATATCAGGACAAAAAAAGGGCACGAGCTACGGGCAGCACAGCGAAACCAGACCCTTGGTTCGCTGGAGCAGGCCCTCAAGGCGCTCGACGATCGCCCCACCATTCACTTCGTAGAACACCTGCCTGCCCACCTTGGTGGCTTTCACGATCTGGGCATCGTGCAGCACCTGCAGGTGCCTGGAGACCACCGAGCGCTCCTGCGGCAGCTCTTTAGCGATTTCGCCGACATCCGCCCGGCCCAGCAGGAGCACGCGCTTGAACACCGCGACCCTGGAGGGCTCGCAGAGTGCTTTGAAGAAGGCTTCGTCCAGCGACTCGATGGCAGCGTCGATGGCTTGGGTGCGGAGGTTCTGGTTGGTCGTCATGCCGCCAATATATGTGCACGAATATGCACATGTAAAGCCACCCATCACCGGAGGGGTTGCGATACATTCGGAAAAGCGTATATTCGAAAAATCATATACATGCATAGTACCTCGCGATGACTGGCAAGATCCGCGTCCTGTTTGTTTGCACCGCAAACGCTGCTCGCTCCCAGCTCGCCGAAGCATTGCTCCGACACACAGACCCTGTGCGCTTTGAAGCATTCAGCGCCGGCACTCAGCCTGGCGAAGTAGATCCGCGTACCTTCGCGGCGCTTGAGCACCTCGGTATCGATGCCAGCGGCCGCGCAGCAAGTCCATCGATGAGTTCGCCGGCGAACACTTCGACTACCTCATCACCCTTTGCGACAAGGCGGCGCTGGAGTGCCAGTTACTACCGGCATTGGGCGAGCGCTTGGCGTGGCACTTTGAAGATCCGGTCACCAGCGACAAGCACGATGCCTTCCGCCATACGCTTCACGAGATCCATGAGCGCATCAAGATGTTCGTCTTCGTGAAAACCAAACACTGAGAATCGTTATGACTGATCCACTGACCCCTACCAAGGTTTTCAAATGCCTCGCCGACGAGAACCGCATTCGGATGATGCTGCTGATCGCCCGCGAGGAAGAGCTCTGCGTCTGTGAGTTGACCTGTGCGCTGGAAGAAAGCCAGCCCAAGGTTTCCCGCCACTTGGCGCAATTACGCACCTGTGACCTGCTGGCAGACCGCCGCCAGGGCCAATGGGTTTATTACCGGCTGCATCCAGAGCTGCCCGCCTGGGTACGCGAGATCCTGAAAACGACGCTGGAGGCCAACAGCGAGTGGCTGAACAGCAGTTCCACTCGACTGGACGCCATGGGTGACCGCCCACAGCGTGCTGCTACCTGCTGCTGATTACTGCCGAGCAAAAGCCGATGAAAGTTCTGTTCCTCTGCACCGCCAATAGCTGCCGCAGCATCCTCTCCGAGGCTGTTTTCAATCACCTGGCTCCGGCCGGCATGAAGGCCTACAGCGCCGGAAGCCAGCCCAAGGGCGAGGTACATCCGCTGTCCATCTCCGCGCTGCAGCGCGCCGGTATTTCCACCGATGGCCTCAGCAGCAAATCCAGCGATGCACACGCCGAGCTGGCACCGGACTTCGTCATCACCGTCTGCGACAAGGCCGCTGGCGAAGCCTGCCCCGTGTTCTTCGGACCAGCAGTGAAAGCCCACTGGGGACTTTCTGACCCTTCGGATTTGCACGGTAGTGCCGCCGAGCTGGACGCGGCATTCGACAACACGCTTGAACAGATCAAGCGACGCCTCAAGGCATTCATCGCACTGCCTTTCGACCAAATGGATGCCGCCCAGCTCAAGGTCGAGCTGGCCCGCATCGGAACGCTCTGACGTTTAGGGAGATCCACCATGAGCAAAAGCCGACTTTCATTCCTAGACCGCTACCTGACGGTCTGGATCTTTCTGGCCATGGGCCTGGGCATTGGTCTGGGCAGCCTGTTCCAGGGATTGCCTGCGTGGCTGAATAGCCTGTCGGTAGGCTCGACAAACATCCCCATCGCGATTGGCCTCATCGTCATGATGTACCCGCCGCTGGCGAAGGTGAAATACGAGGAACTGCCTCAGGTTTTCAAGGACAAGCGCATCCTCGTGCTGTCGCTGGTCCAGAACTGGGTAATCGGCCCGGTACTGATGTTCGGGCTGGCAGTAGTGTTCCTTTCCGACAAGCCTGAGTACATGACTGGCCTGATCCTCATCGGCTTGGCGCGCTGCATCGCCATGGTGCTGGTGTGGAACCAGATCGCCGGTGGCAACAACCAGTACGTGGCGGGCCTGGTCGCCTTCAACAGCATTTTCCAGATCCTGTTCTTCAGCGTGTACGCCTGGATCTTCCTTGGCCTGCTGCCACCTCTGTTTGGCCTTGAGGGTAGCGTCATCGAGACCAGCTTCCTCGACATCGCCCAATCGGTACTGATCTACCTGGGCATCCCGTTCCTGGCCGGCTTCCTGACCCGCAAGATTCTGATCAGCAGCAAGGGCGAGACCTGGTACCAGGAGCGCTTCATTCCGAGGATCAGCCCGCTGACGCTCTTGGCGTTGCTGCTGACCATCGTGGCCATGTTCAGCCTGAAAGGCGACATGGTGCTGCAACTGCCGCTGGATGTGCTGCGCATCGCTATCCCGCTGACTATCTACTTCGTGGTGATGTTCTTCATCAGCTTCTGGATGGGCAAGCTGCTGGAAGCTGACTACCCACGTACCACTGCTCTGGCGTTCACCGCAGCGAGTAACAATTTTGAACTGGCCATTGCCGTGGCCATCGCCACCTTCGGTCTTGCCTCGCCGGTCGCGTTTGCCACCGTCATCGGGCCCTTGGTGGAAGTGCCGGTACTGATCTCCCTGGTGGGCGTGGCCTTGTGGCTCAAGCGCCGCTGGTTCGATCAGCCATCTGGCGCCTTGTCTCAGGAGTAAATCATGACCGAACACCACATCCCCAACATCGACAACGATCTGGTCGAACTGCCGACAGCAGACAAGCTGGCAGTCGAGCAAAAGTCCACCCATAAGCCTCGCATCCTGCTGCTGTACGGATCGACCCGCGAACGCTCCTTCAGCCGCCTGCTGACGGAAGAAGCTGCACGCCTGCTGGAACACTTCGGTGCCGAGACGCGGATATTCAATCCGACCGGGCTGCCGCTGGCGGATGACGTGCCCGATGACCACCCCATGGTCAAGGAGCTGCGCGACCTGGTGCTGTGGTCGGAAGGCATGGTCTGGTGCTCGCCAGAACGCCACGGCGCAATGACTGGCGTGTTCAAATCGCAGATCGACTGGATTCCACTGAGCATGGGCGCCGTGCGCCCGACCCAAGGCAAAACCCTTGCGGTGATGCAGGTCTGCGGTGGCTCGCAGTCGTTCAACGTGGTCAACCAGCTGCGCGTCCTCGGCCGCTGGATGCGCATGTTCACCATCCCTAACCAGTCGTCCGTGCCGAAGGCCTACCTGGAATTCGACGAGGCGGGTCGCATGAAACCCTCTTCGTACTACGACCGTGTCGTCGACGTGATGGAGGAGCTGGTGAAGTTCACCCTGCTGCTTCGTGATCGCTCCGACTATCTGGTCGATCGCTACTCCGAACGTAAAGAGTCGGCTGAAGAACTATCCAAGCGTGTCAATCAACGATCCATTTGAGGCTTTGTGAGCATGCAATTGCACCCGTATTCCGTGTTGGCTAATTCCGAACTGGTCGGCCAGCTGATCTTCACTCCGTGCCCAGGTACCAAGGAGACATCGGTATCTCAGGCTCTGGCAACGCTGCGCGATGCCGGCGCGAGCGCGCTGGTAACCCTGATGCCGAGTGAAGAACTGCTGCAGAACGAGATCGATCTGCTTCCCGAGGAGTGCCAACTGCTGGGCCTCGAATGGTTCCACCTGCCGGTCGAAGACGACGAAGCACCCGGTGAGCCGTTTGCTGCTGCCTGGGAAACTCACCGGGAACGCCTGAAAGAGCTGGTGGTGACCGGTAAGACGATCGCCATTCACTGCAAGGGCGGCTCTGGCCGCACCGGCCTGTTTGCCGCCCGCCTGATGATCGAGTGCGGCATCCCTGTGCAGGAAGCTGTTTCCCAGGTCCAGGCCCTGCGTCCACGTGCAATTCAGAACCCTGCGCACGTCGGCTACATCAACCAGTTCAGCGTTACCCTCTGACCCTTCGCTAATCGCGACCCGAGAACAAGAACATGGCTATCAAAGTAGGTATCAATGGGTTTGGCCGTATCGGTCGCTTGGCGCTGCGCGCGTCTTGGGACTGGCCAGAGTTCGAGTTTGTGCAGATCAATGACCCGGCCGGCGACGCCGAGACCCATGCCCACCTGATCAACTTCGACTCGGTCCACGGCCGCTGGCTCCGTGAAGCCCGTGCTGAGGGCAGTACGGTGGTGATCGATGGCAAGCGCATTCAGGTCACCGCGAACAAGACCATCGCCGACACCGACTGGTCAGGCTGCGACCTGGTCATCGAGGCCAGCGGCAAGATGAAGTCGGTAGCCGTGCTCCAGGCCTACCTGGATCAGGGCGTCAAACGTGTGGTGGTCTGCGCTCCAGTGAAGGAGAAAGGCGCACTGAACGTGGTGATGGGCGTCAACCAGCACCTGTTCGACCCGGCGCAGCATCGCATCGTTACCGCCGCCTCCTGCACTACCAACTGCCTGGCCCCGGTGGTCAAGGTGATTCACGAGAACCTTGGCATCCGCCACGGATCGATCACCACCATCCACGACCTCACCAACACCCAGAGCATCCTCGATACGCCGCACAAGGACCTGCGCCGCGCCCGTGCCTCTGGCATGAGCCTGATCCCAACCACCACGGGCTCGGCTACTGCGATCGCCGAGATCTTCCCCGAGCTGCGCGGCAAGTTGAATGGTCACGCCGTGCGCGTACCGCTGGCCAACGCCTCGCTGACCGACTGCGTGTTCGAAGTGGAACGTGAGACAACGGCTGAAGAGGTCAACGCTCTGCTGAAGGCGGCGGCCGAAGGCCCGTTGAAAGACATCCTGGGCTACGAAGAGCGCCCCTTGGTGTCCATCGACTATCGCACCGATCCGCGCTCCTCGATCATCGACGCACTGTCGACCTTGGTGGTCAATGGCACCCAGGTGAAGCTCTACGCCTGGTATGACAACGAATGGGGCTACGCCAACCGTGCAGCGGAACTGGCCCGCCTGGTCGGCGCAGCGGAGTAAACAGCGATCATGAAGGCGTTGTCAGCCCTGTCTGCGGAAGTGCGTCAGTACCTGCTGGTTACCGGCAACTACTGGGCCTTCACCCTCACCGACGGCGCGTTGCGCATGTTGGTGGTACTGCACTTCCATTCGCTGGGCTACACGCCGCTGCAGATCGCCGCGCTGTTCCTGTTCTACGAAGTGTTCGGCGTGATCACCAACCTGGTGGGTGGCTACCTCGGCGCCCGCCTGGGACTCAACCGCACCATGAACATCGGCTTGGGCATGCAGGTCTTTGCACTGCTGATGCTCACAGTGCCGGCAGCCTGGCTTACGGTGCCGTGGGTGATGGCCGCTCAGGCGCTGTCCGGCATCGCCAAGGACCTGAACAAGATGAGCGCCAAGAGCTCCATCAAGCTCCTGGTACCGGACAGCCAACAGGGGACGCTCTACAAATGGGTGGCCATCCTGACGGGCTCGAAGAACGCGCTCAAAGGCGTGGGCTTTTTCCTCGGCGGAGCACTGCTCGCGTTGCTCGGCTTCACCCTGGCGGTGCTGGCCATGGCGGCAGTACTGGCCCTGATCTGGATTGGCAGTCTGGTGCTGCTGAAAAAGGACTTGGGCAAAGCCAAGGCCAAACCCAAGTTCCGCGACATGCTGTCCAAGAGCCGAGCCATCAACATCCTCTCGGCCGCACGGCTGTTTCTCTTTGGTGCCCGGGACGTCTGGTTCGTCGTGGCGCTGCCGGTGTACCTGAGCACCGCGTTTGGCTGGGACTTCTGGCTGGTCGGCGGCTTCCTCGCCGCGTGGATCATTGGCTACGGCATCGTCCAGTCGTTTGCTCCTCACATCACCGGTAAGAAGCGCGGTCACGTGCCGGACGGTCGAGCGGCCTTCATTTGGGCGATCGCCCTGGCGGGACTGCCTGCGCTCATTGCCGTGGGCCTATCGGCAGGCTGGTCGGCCCAGGTGGTGCTGCTCGGTGGGCTGATGCTGTTCGGTGTGCTGTTCGCGGTGAACTCCTCGCTGCACAGCTACCTGATCGTCAGCTATGCCAAGGAAGACGGCGTCTCCCTGGATGTAGGGTTCTATTACATGTCCAACGCCCTGGGGCGGCTGGTCGGTACACTGCTGTCAGGCTGGGTGTTCCAAGCCTACGGTTTGCAGGCCTGCCTGTGGGTTTCCAGCATCTTCGTATTGGCTGCCGCGCTCATCTCGCTCGGGTTGCCCAGACACAGCGAAATGGCGCAGCAGACCCACTGAGCACAGGGGAAGAGCGGATGCACTCAAGCCTCCGCTTTCACCATAAACTGCTCGATCTCAACAACAGTGCTGCGGACTGTGCGTGTCACCCCGATCAAGGTCGCGGATGCAGAGCCTGTCCACTCGCCATAACCCACCAGCCAAAGGGCAGGCTCATTCACTGACCGTGTACCTGAAACTTCGACGCGTCCGTCACCCGTGACTACCCCGAGGCTCGCCAAGTGCCCCAGCGCCGGCTTGAATCCGGTGCACCAGATCACCGCATCGACCGCGGTCTCCGAGCCGTCCGCCCAAACCACACCGTCGGGGGTGAAACGAACGAAGGGCCGCACAGCGTGCAGAACGTCTCGCTCACGCGCCTCGACCACAGCCGGGACCATCACGATATCGCCCAGCCCACCGACTGGCTGCTCAATCACACGGCCCTCCATCTGCGCTTTCCAGCGCTCTGTCGCCCGTTCGAACAGCACTCGACCATCCACATCATCAGGCAGGAAGAGTGGCTCGGTGGGCGTTACCCAGGTCGCATCCGCTACTTGGGAAACCTCAGCGAGAATCTGTGCCCCGGAGTTACCTCCACCGACGATCAGTACTCGCTTACCCGAGAAGGCCAGCGGCTCAACATAATGAGCTGAATGCAGCTGCTGACCACGGAACAGCTCGGCACCGGGATAAGCAGGGATATTAGGGTTGCTCCAGGTGCCCGTGGCACTGACCACTGCTTTGGCATCCCAATACCCGTGCTCGGAATGCACACGCAAGGCACTGACGAGGCGCTCACCCAGGATCTATGCTGCGCCCAGGGAATGAGCTTTTCTGGCCTTTCACCAGCTCTCAGAGAATGCCGTTCGACACCGCTTGCCGACTGACAAAGATGTAATCCACAGATCACCCGAGAGACAGGTGCTGCCCCCTAAGATTCAATCACACCAAATCGGAGTGACGAACATGAAAGCTCTCAACGGCGTTGCCGCCATACTGATTCTGATGGCTTCCTCGGCCGCGATGGCTGAGGGCGGGTCCGACCGCCTGCACGGGAAAATGATTCAGGCGAATGAGCAGGCCATGCGCGCATACGCAGCCTCCATCGGTAAAAATCCCCCAGAGGTAGTCCACTACCGCTACGGCATGGAGCTCGATGTAGCAAAAGTGATTGCTGTGACCTCAAACCGGGGAAGCTGTGATGTGATGCCTGCGCAAATGACCTATGAAGACTCGACAGGCAAGCTCAACATTCTCGAATACCGCGCAGCTGGCATCAATTGCCGCGGCCAGAACTGAGCTCTTGAACTCTATTCAAACTAAAACGGCGCCTTTAAAAGCGCCGTTTGCGTTGGGAAAACTGTCGATCAGTGGCCTGGATACTCCGCAACCACTACATCCTGCCCGCTCTTGTTGAAACCGATGACTTGGTATGCATGAGTGACACCATCCACTTCCATACCTGGGGAGCCTGCCGGCATACCTGGGACGGCGACACCGATCAGATCATCTCTGTTTGCCAGCTCACGAACCTGCTCAGCTGGCACGTGTCCTTCGACAAACTTCCCATCAATCACTGCCGTGTGACAGGAAGCCAAACGCGGTGCGACCCCAAGGCTCTGTTTTACAGCACTCATGTCGGTTTCAACATGGTCAATGACCTTGAAGCTATTTTGTTCCAAGTGTGCGATCCACTTTTTACAGCAGCCGCAATTGGCATCCCGATGAACATCAATCGTGGTCGGTACGGCTGCGTAGACTGGCGGCAGCGCGATGAATGCCGCGAAGGCGGCCAACCTGAGAAAGCGGCTGTTAGCCTTCATGGGTGTGTACCTTTCCATCTTTGTGTGTGTGCGTCTTCGAACCTGGTTTGGAATTCTGATCACTAGAGGACTCGGTAGCATCATGATGGCCGCCCTCAGATTCGTGACCCTCGGAATCTGCCGAGTGTGAGTGATGAGCCTCTGACTGCTCCATATCGTGGTGCCCTGCCTCAGAGGAAACCTTGCCATGATGGTCTGGCTCATTGCCGCCATGCTGGCCCTCATGGTTGTGCATCTCACTTTCCCCACCACCGTGCTGGTGGCCGCCACTGGTTGTTACCAGGGCCTTGTACTGCTCTGCGTTCATCTGCGGCATTTGCTCAAGGAAAGCGACAATACCCCAGATGTACTGGTCACCCATGCTCTTGCCCCAAGCGGGCATGCCGGTAGCCTTGATACCGTGTTTAATGGTCCAGAAGGCCGCTGCGGGGTTATTGCTTGAACCAATCTTGGCAAGATTGGGCGGTGCCGGATAAAGCGCTTGGCTGAGCTCGGTTTTATCCACCCCAGGGGCGAGGTGGCAGCCAATGCACATCGCATTGTAGTTACCGGCACCTGTACGGATAAGGGTTTCATCCTTTAGGTTCGGTACCTCGATGTCCCGTGCGCGCACTTCAATGGAGCGATCCCGCGCCATGGCGAGGAAAGCATGCACGGCTGGGAAGTGAGGATCATCAGCACCGACGTTGACCAGGCCAAAATACGCGGCCCCCAACGCCGCCGCACTACCCACGGCGCCTGCTGCTACCAACGTTGTAATTGTTCTCTTCATGTCAGGCTCTCAAAACCACATCCGAATGCCGGCAACGAAACGCGCTTCATCGACATCCCCGCCTTCATCGCGGATCAGGTCTGCCGTTTTGCCGTAGGAGCGGCTCCAGGTGACGCCGACGTAGGGTGCGAACTGGCGCACGATCTCATACCTTAAGCGCAGACCGACTTCGGTGTTTGCCAGGCCAGAACCCACCCCGCGCTCGGGATCGTTTTTGCCATAAAAATTGGCTTCAGCGGTTGGCTGCAGGATCAGGCGATTGGTCAGGAGAATGTCGTATTCGCCCTCTAGCCGAGCAGCTGTCTGGCCATTCTCACCGATGAACGCTGTGGCTTCGGCTTCGAAGTCATAGAGCGCCATGCCCTGGATACCAAAAGCTCCCCATGTCTGTGGAGATCCTGGTTGGAAATCCTGGCGCACCCCAGCGACCACATCCCACCATGTGCTAATGGATCGCCCATACAGAAGCTGCAACTCTGCGTCCTCGGTGACGCCATTCGTCCGCTCACCTTCGGAGCGGATCCACAGCCGGTTGATATCGCCGCCAACCCATCCAGAGGCTTCCCAAGCCAGCGCGCTGCCTTCGTCTGCATCCTGGTACTCAAGCTTATCTAGCAGGAAGAAGCTGTTGATCGCGCTGTCGTGCATCTGATGCCCGCCCAACGGAGGAAAGGCAGCTTGGCGATCAGCATCCGTCAGCACAGGTATCGGAGTACGGCTAGTCGTCGTTGGGGCATCAGAGCCATGGTTCATCATCGAGTGATCCATGGCCCCATGGTCCATCCCCTGCATGCTGCCATGGTCCATCTTGCTGTGGTCCATGTGTGCAGGTTTGGCCGCAGGTTGACTGTGTTTCATTTTGCTGTGATCAACGGGCGCGGCTTTCTTCTGCTGCTTGCTCGCGCCCATCTGAGCGTGGTCCATGCCTGGCATCGGGTCAGCCGACGGAGCGGAATCCATTTCCATGGCTCCGTGCCCCATTGCCGAATGGTCCATCTCCTCAGCAGCAAAGCTGGGCGCAGCACCCAGCAAGCTGAATGAAACGGTCAATGCCAGCAGCGATGGTCGTACCAGGCTATTGGTCATCTTTCCCTGCCTTAGCGTTATCGCTGCCATGCGATTCCATCATTTTGCTGTGATCCATACCTTCCATCGAGCCATGGTCCATACCTTTCATGCTGTCGTGGTCCATACCCTTCATGGAGCCATGATCCATACCCTTCATCGAGTCATGATCCATGCCCTGAGAACCCTTCGATTTCGCGGCATCGGCAGACTTCTGGGTGTGCTGTTCATGATTGTCGCTGGACCACGACGAAGGAGCATAAACAGCAAACAGACCAGCCATCGCAGCAGAAAGGAAAAAGGCGTTTCGCTTCATTGGTTTGCTCATCTTGGATCTCCAGTTCATTCGTCCACGCGGACTTCTCGGAACATGCCCATTTCCATATGGAACAGTAGGTGGCAGTGGTAGGCCCAACGGCCCAAAGCATCCGCGGTTACTCGGTAGCTTCGTTTTGAGCCTGGAGGCATGTCGATGGTGTGTTTTCGAACCATGAAATTACCCTCCTCATCTTCCAGATCGCTCCACATTCCGTGGAGGTGGATGGGGTGAGTCATCATGGTGTCGTTGACCAACGTGATTCGCAGACGCTCGCCATACTTGAGGCGCAGGGCTTCAGCATCGGAGAATTTGACGCCGTCAAAGGACCAGGCGAACTTCTCCATATGGCCTGTGAGATGCAGCTCGATGGTGCGCCCTGGTTCACGTCCATCTGGATCAATGAACGTGCTGCGCAGATCCGCATACGTCAGGACACGTCGTCCATTGTTGCGCAGGCCGATTCCCGGATCGTCCAACTTGGGCGTTGGACTCATAGTCTGCATGTCGACCAAGGGGTTATTAGTTTCTGAGGCTGGGTGAGACTGCATGGCGCCGCCCATGTCTCCCATGCTGCCGTGGTCCATACCAGCCATCTTGCTGTGGTCCATGCCGGCCATGCCGCCTTGGTCCATCCCTGCCATTTTGCTGTGGTCCATACCAGCTATGCTGCCTTGATCCATCCCAGCCATTTTGCTGTGGTCCATACCGGCCATGCTGCCTTGATCCATCCCAGCCATTTTGCTGTGGTCCATACCGGCCATGCTGCCTTGGTCCATCCCAGCCATTTTGCTGTGGTCCATACCGGCCATGCTGCCTTGGTCCATCCCAGCCATTTTGTTGTGGTCCATGCCAGCCATGCTGCCTTGGTCCATCCCAGCCATCTTGCCGTGGTCCATGCCAGCCATGCTGCCGTGATCCATACCCATATCGCTCATTGAAATGAGAGGGCGAGGATCAACTGCCGGAACTGCAGCTTGCATACCTTCGCGAAGGGCTAAAGTGCCTCTGGAGTAGCCTGTGCGATCCATGGATTGAGCAAAAATGGTGTAAGCCTGCTCGTCTTCCGGCTCAACAATTACGTCGTAGGTTTCGGCAACGGCGATGCGGAACTCGTCGACCGCAACGGGTTTGACATGCTGCCCATCCGCTGCGACAACCGTCATCTTCAGGCCGGGAATTCGCACATCGAAATACGTCATGGCCGAGCCGTTGATGAAGCGCAGGCGGATTTTCTCGCCCGGTTTGAACACGCCCGTCCAGTTACCGTCCGGGGCCTGGCCGTTCATCAGATAGGTGTAGGTGTAACCACTTACGTCAGCGAGGTCGGTAGGGCTCATTTTCATCTCAGCCCACATTTTCCGATCCGCCACCGCAGCCGACCATCCCATCTCGCCTACGTCGTTGACGAAGTCGCCCACGGTGCGCTTGTGGTAGTTGTAGTAGTCAGACTGCTTCTTGAGCTTGGACAGCACACGTGCAGGGTCTTCATCCGTCCAGTCGCTGAGCATGACCACGTAGTCCCGGTCATAGGTGAACGGCTCAGGCTCTTTCGCGTCGATGACTAGGGCGCCATACACCCCGACCTGCTCCTGGAGCCCGGAGTGGCTGTGGTACCAGTAGGTACCGTTCTGATGGACCTTGAACTTGTACTCATACATGCCATCGGGTGCGATGCCATGAAAGCTCAGACCAGGCACACCATCCATGTTCGCTGGCAGGATGATGCCGTGCCAATGGATAGAAGTGTCCTGTTTCAAGCGGTTGCGTACGCGGAGCGTGACTGTGTCTCCCTCCCGCCAACGAAGGATCGGCCCCGGCAACGATCCATTGATTGCCATGGCTGTGCGAGTTGCTCCGGTGATGTTGACCGGTAGCTCACCGATGTAGAGATCAAAATCGGTGCCTGTCAGAACATTCGGTTGGCCATGGCTGGTCACAGCCCAGACCGGCGCGCGCCACATGCCCAGTCCACCCAGTAGTCCAGTAGCGGCCAGGCCTTTGACGAAAGATCGTCTCGTGGTTTTGCTGTGCATGCCGTAGTGTCCAGTCAGTCAGATAATTCGCTGATATCCGGGCCGCTCGATCGCAGACCCGGCTTCCTTGGGGGTCCCACAAGTCTTATGGACTTGCTCGAAAGCGCAAGCCACAGTGGGAGAAAGCGATTTGAAACTGCCACATAAAAGATTCCCGAGTGATTACATTTCTGTAAGCTCGGATTAGCAGTTCTCATGCTGCCCGTGTTTATGGCTTTGGCTTGCCATCGGCGCCTTGTCGGTCTTCTGCTGTGCAAGCTGATACGCCTCAGTGGCGGTTTGGCGGGCAGCCTCCATTTTCGCAAAGGTACGGTCGCCACCACCTTCAGCCAGAGCAAGGCCAGCCATTCCAAAAGTGATAACCATTACGAGAGCTTTGATCGAGTTCATCTGTTGTTCCTCGGCGGATTACTGTGCGGCCCATGGAGTTCAGGCTTGGGGTCACATTAGCCAGGCTGCGCTTTCAGAAAGCTGAGCTCGGCATTACAGTTCCGTCAGCTTCATGCGGCCCACAAAAAAAACGGCGCCGTGTGGGCGCCGATAGGCCAAAGGAGCAGAGGGGGAACGGCCACGAATCCTGGGCTATGGATGACACTCCTTGTCCGCCATCATCAATTTGTGTTCACGAACCATTTGACTGAGTACGTCATCAACCATCTTGTCGTGTTTCTCCATCCACGCCAGGTGATCTTCTTTGGACATACCCGCTTTGGGGTGATCTTGGTGCAATTGGCCCATCAGGTCCTTAAGCATGGACATGTGCTCTTTCATATGCACATGTCGTTGGCCGGGCTCAGCTTTTTCAGCCCTCACCAGAACTGCTTCGGCTTTGTCGCGAAGCTGCTGCATCCGCTCTATTGCTCGATCGCTCCCACCTTCAGCAAAAACGGCCGACGACAGCAGCATAGATGTAGCCACAAGCAAAAGTCTGATCGATTTCACGGGACTATCTCCATCAGGTGGTTTGAAACCATTGCTACCGATAACGGCAGGCGTGACTGCAATGCCCGTCTTCAATGACCGTAGACGGCAGGCCCTGACAGCTGGCTGATCCCAACATTACTTTTACGTCAGCTTCTGGTTTGCTCACTTTTTTGCTGCACACTGGGTGTGTACACCTTTTGAAGGCTGAGCACATGAAACTACTCGTAGCTG
The DNA here is from genome assembly GCF_002934345.1 of Pseudomonas sp. PONIH3. Taxonomy (NCBI): domain Bacteria; kingdom Pseudomonadati; phylum Pseudomonadota; class Gammaproteobacteria; order Pseudomonadales; family Pseudomonadaceae; genus Pseudomonas; species Pseudomonas sp. PONIH3. The sequence goes on along the minus strand of NZ_CP026386.1, from coordinate 2,926,479 downwards.
AGGATGAACCGAAAACCGGTGCTTATTTACAACAGGGCCTTGCAGAGGCGGGATTCACTGTTGACCGGGTCCTCACGGGTACCGATGCCCTTCAACATGCACTGAGCGAAAGCTATGACCTGCTGATACTCGACGTGATGATGCCGGGGCTAGAAGGATGGGAAGTCTTGCGAATGGTCCGCGCAGCCGGCAAAGACGTCCCTGTATTGTTTCTGACTGCCAGAGATGGGGTGGATGATCGAGTGAAGGGCCTTGAGCTGGGAGCCGATGACTACCTGATCAAACCCTTTGCTTTCTCAGAACTGCTCGCTCGTGTGCGGACTTTACTACGCAGGGGCACCAGCACAGCAGCCCAGACCACTGTGAGAATGGCGGATCTTGAGGTAGACCTCCTCAAACGAAGAGCTACTCGAGGTGGCAAGCGAATGGACCTTACTGCTAAAGAGTTTTCACTTCTGGAACTTTTGATGCGCCGGCGTGGTGAAGTGCTCCCCAAATCTCTGATTGCTTCCCAGGTGTGGGACATGAATTTCGACAGCGACACCAATGTGATCGAGGTTGCGATACGACGGCTACGGGCAAAGATTGATGATGACTTTGCTCCTAAGCTCATTCACACAGCTCGAGGAATGGGCTACATGATGGATGCCCCGGAGTGATTTTGTCCCGGTCCTCGCTCGTAAAGCGCCTGACTCTGATGATCATGTTCGCGGTCATTGCTGTTCTTGTGGTCGCGGGCATCAGCTTCAACATGCTGAGCCAGCATCACTTCCGCATGCTCGATGAACAAGCGCTGTCCGAGAAGCTGGAGTCAACGAGACACATTCTGTCAATCCAGGCACCTGGAACGGGAATGGAAGAGTTGAGACCACAACTCCGCGCATTGCTGGGTGCTCATCAGGATCTGACGGCAGAGGTGCTGACCTCACAGGGTGAGGTACTATTTTCAGATCTCAAAGCCGTACAAATTCCAGACCACTACAAGCGCGCTGACAAGGAAGAGGTGTGGGAATGGCAGGACGAATACCATAATTTCCGCGGTATCACCGCTGACGTTGCGATCCAGGGCCAACCAGCTCTCGGCACCGTCATGCTGATGCTGGATATCACCAGCCATGCGCACTTCTTCGAAACCCTCCAGCGGTGGTTTGCGATTGGTTTGGTTATTAGTGCGTTGGTCAGTGCTGGTATAGGCTGGCTGGTCGCGAAAAGTGGCCTACGCCCCGTCGAACAAATTACGAAGGTTGCGACGTCCATATCTGCCAGGTCACTTCAAGAGCGAATCCCGCTGGAGCCTGTACCACTCGAACTGCAAACACTGATCTTGTCCTTCAACGGGATGCTCGCACGCCTGGAAGATGCCTTCGTTCGTCTATCAAATTTCTCAGCCGATATCGCGCATGAGTTGCGAACGCCTGTCAGTAACCTGTTAACGCACACCGAAGTGGTGCTGTCCCGGAAGCGCGATGTCGACGCGTATGAAGAGAACCTGTATTCAAACCTGGAAGATCTGAAGCGGATGTCACGCATGATCGATGACATGCTCTTCCTCGCCAAGTCAGACAACGGCCTCATCATCCCTGAGCAGGTGGACATCCAGCTTCATGACCTTGTTGCCAAACTCTTCGAGTACTACCAGTTGCTGGCCGACGATCGCGACATACGCCTCACGCTTCAAGGGAAAGGCATCATCTCCGGAGACAGGCTCATGATTGATCGAGCTGTATCCAACGTTCTCTCGAATGCCGTGCGATACACGCCGGACGGGAGCGAGATCTCGGTAGAAATTCAGCAAGCAGCAGACAAGGTAACCCTCACGATCAAAAACGGCGGGTCCGCCATTGACACGCAACACATCAACAAGATTTTTGATCGCTTCTACCGGGCCGATCCGGCAAGGCGAGAAGGAGGACCTAGCAATGCAGGGCTTGGTCTGGCCATTACCCGCTCCATCGTCAAAGCACATGATGGAAAAGTCTGGTGCACCTCGTCCGAAGGGGTTACAGCATTCAATTTCGTTTTTCCTGCCGCGCACCGAACGGCTAACAATCGCACGCGTCGTTAATGTTGCGCTAACCGCTTTGGCCTACACTCGACCATCATGATTCGATTCCTACGACTGCTAACTATGTTGATGCTCGTGGGCGCGCTTCCTCTCCATGGGATGGCGGGAATCGACTCACCCATAGAACCATGCCCGATGCAGTCTCAGGGCATGGATATGATGGCAGGCATGGACCACGATTGTTGCCAGGATCAAGACAACGGAGAGCCCAACCAACACTCATCCAAAGCCTGTAAAGTCGGTCAGGAATGTAGAACTGCAAGCACACTGCAGGTCAGCATGGTCGAGCCCGCACTCACCTTCGCCACTCCACGTCCCGTCGATACCTACGGTCAAAGCCTTCTAACCAGGGCTCCCCCCGATCACTGGCGCCCTCCTCGGGCCTGATTCTTTCGTAAAACTCACACCATTGTTCTGCCTCGGCGGCTGAACGATGACACGCGCCTATGCGCTGGTTTTTTCGAGGAATCATCTTCATGACTCCCCTATGTTCCCATTCAGGGCGGATGCTTGCTGCCGCCCTGACACTCCTGCTGCCGGTGCTATCCGCGCAGGCGAATTCGCTCACGCTGGACGATGCGCTGCAACTCGCCGAGCGCAACGCACCTTCGCTTCAAGCACGCCAAGAACAGGCTTCCGCAGCACGTCACTCAGTTGTGCCTGCGGGTGAATTGCCAGATCCACGATTGAATCTCGGTGTGCAGAACCTGCCCGTGGATGGCAGCGATCGATGGAGTACCAACCGAGACTTCATGACCATGCAGGTGGTCGGCCTTTCTCAGGAGGTGCCCAACCGCGACAAACGAAAAGCGCGGGTCGAAACCGCTCAGGCCACGGTCGAGCGGGCGGATGCCGAAGCGCTGTTCGAGCGTCTGAAAGTGCGTGCAGCCACGGCACAAGCCTGGATTACCGCGTACACCCTGCAACGCAAATTGCAGCAGTTCGACAATCTGTTCAACGAGAACCGCCTGCTGGCAGCGGCGGTACGTGCACGCCTGGCCGCAGGGGGCGGCGCTTCCGCCGACGCCCTGGCCCCGGGCCAGGAGGCCGCGCAGCTGGAAGAGCAGAAGGACCAACTACTGACCCAAGCCACCCAGGCCCGCGCCGCACTTAAACGCTGGATCGGACAGGATGCCGACGCATTACAAGCGCCGACGTTTCCGCAGTGGCCGGTACGCGCACCTGACTACCTGCACACCCTACACGCCCATCCGGAGTTGGCCGCCTACGGGGCCATGACCCGTGAAGCCCAAGCTCAGGTGCAGCAGGCCATCGCCGAGAAAAAGTCAGATTGGGGCTGGCAGGTTGACTACCAACGCCGCGGGCCTGAATTCAGCAACATGGTCAGCCTGCAGGTCAGTTTCCAGTTACCGCTGTTCAGCGGGTCGCGGCAGGACCCGATGATCGCCGCTCGCCAGGCCCAGGTGCGGCAACTGGAGGACGAACAGGAAGCGGCACTGCGTGAACACACCGCGCAGCTCGAAGCTGACCTGGCGGAATACCAACGCCTGCAAAGGGCGGTGACGCGCAGCCGCGAAACCTTGCTGCCGCTGGCCGAACAACGCGTCAGCCTGGCCTTGGCCGACTACCGGGCAGGCAAGTCGGCGCTGGAAGAGGTAGTCACAGCGCGGCGTCAGCGCATCGAGGCACGGTTACAGGATATCGACCTGCAAGGGCAGCTAGCGGCGACCGCCGCTCGCCTGCACTTCGTATATGGAGAGGTGCGTGCATGAACAACACGTCTATCGGTTTGATCACAGCACTCGCCCTGGCCATTGGCACCGGGACAGGCTATTGGCTGGGGCATCCTGGGCAACCTGCACAAGCACCCGCAGCAACAGCGGAACAGAAGCCATTGTATTGGTACGACCCGATGTACCCGCAGCAACACTTCCCAGCGCCCGGCAAGTCGCCGTTCATGGACATGCAACTGGTAGCGAAATACGCCGAAGAAGGCACAGATCCCGTGCAGCCAACGGTGCAAATCAGCCAAGGCGTACAACAGAACCTTGGGGTACGCCTAGCGACGGTGAGCCGTGGCCGGCTGCAGCGCAGCCTGCAGGTCAGCGGCGTACTGGCCTTCGATGAGCGGGATTTCAGTGCACTCCAGGCACGCACCGCAGGCTTCGTCGAGCGCACCTATGGCCGAGCCACAGGGGATGTGGTGGCCAAAGGCGCGCCTCTGGCGGATGTACTGGCTCCGGAATGGGCTGGTCTGCAGGAAGAGTTTCTCGCGCTGCGCCACTTGGGTGATGTGCAGTTGCTAGCTGCAGCACGCCAGCGCCTGCTGCTGGCCGGTATGCCGGGTGAACTGGTCGACCGGGTCGCACGCAGCGGCAAGGTGCAGAACCAGGTGACACTGGTCGCGCCGAGTGCCGGGGTCATCCAGGCGCTGGATCTGCGTCCAGGAATGACCGTGACACCTGGCGCAACTCTGGCACGTATCAATGGCATTGCGAATGTGTGGCTCGAAGCCGCTGTGCCGGAAGCTCAGGCAAGTGGCCTGCACGAGGGGCAAGCAGTAGAGGCCCACTTGCCGGCTTATCCCGGCGAGACCGTTCTAGGCAAACTGACAGCTCTGCTCGCGGATGCAGACCTGCAAAGCCGTACCTTGCGCCTGCGTATTGAGCTGCCCAACAAAGATGGTCGGCTACGGCCGGGAATGACCGCGCAGGTTGCGCTGCGCCCAGGCGAAAACGCCGATGACAGCCTGCTGCTACCTGCCGAGGCCGTAATCCGCACCGGCAAACGTGATCTGGTGATGGTGGCCGAAGACCAAGGCCGGTTCCGCCCAGTGGAAGTGCTGCTAGGCCAGGAGAACGGCGGCCAGGTTACCATCTTGAAAGGCCTGCAGGCCGGGCAAAAAGTCGTGGCATCCGGACAGTTCCTGATCGACTCCGAAGCCAGCCTCAAAGGCATCGAGGCGACCACCGCCTCGGACTCACCGGCCGCCTCGCAACCGCCCGAGCTGCATGAAGCAGACGGTCGAATCGTGCAAATTGAAGGTAATCAGCTGACCATCGCCCATGGGCCTTTCGTCACCCTGGGAATGCCTGGGATGACCATGACTTTTCATGTGGCCGACCCCACGCTGATTACTGGGCTCAAGGTGGGTGAACGTATCCGCTTTGGTGTTCGGGAGCGCGACGACGGCATGGTCATCGAGCAGATCAATGCGCTGGAGGGCCAGCCATGATCGAAAAACTGATTCGTTGGTCAGTGAGCAATCGCATACTGGTTCTGCTCACCACTTTGTTCCTGGTGGCCTGGGGGATATTTTCGCTGCGCAGCCTGCCGATCGATGCCTTGCCCGATCTGTCGGACGCCCAAGTGATCATCCGTACCTCCTACCCAGGGCAAGCACCCCAGATCGTCGAAAACCAGGTCACCTATCCGCTGACCACCACGATGCTCTCGGTACCGGGCGCCAAGACCGTACGTGGCTTTTCTGCCTTCGGCGACAGCTTCGTCTACGTGCTGTTTGAAGATGGCACCGACGTGTACTGGGCACGCTCACGCGTGTTGGAGTACCTGAGCCAGGTTCAGTCGCGCCTGCCTGCCTCAGCCAAACCAGCACTTGGGCCGGACGCCACAGGCGTTGGCTGGATCTACCAGTACGCTTTGGTCGACCGCAGTGGCAGGCATGATCTGGCACAGCTGCGCAGCCTGCAGGATTGGTTCCTGCGCTTTGAGCTCAAGACCGTACCGGATGTCGCTGAAGTGGCAAGCATTGGCGGCATGGTCAAGCAGTACCAGGTGGTACTCGACCCGCTGCGTATGGCCAGTCTCGGCATCACCCAGGGCGAGGTCGCAAACGCCATCGGCAAGGCCAATCAGGAAACGGGCGGTGGCGTGCTGGAACAAGGTGAGGCGGAATTCATGGTGCGGGCCTCGGGCTACCTGAAGACGCTGGACGACTTTCGCGCCATCCCCCTGCGCTTGGCTGCCAACGGTGCACCGGTGACGCTGGGCGACGTCGCCCGAGTACAACTCGGGCCGGAAGCCCGGCGGGGCATCGGGGAGCTGGACGGCGAAGGCGAAGCCGTGGGCGGCGTGGTGATCCTGCGCAGCGGCAAGAATGCCCGGGAAGCCATCACCCGTGTGAAGGAAAAGCTCGAAACACTGAAGAAAAGCCTGCCCGCCGGCGTCGAGCTGGTGACTACCTATGACCGCAGCCAATTGATCGACCGCGCCGTAGACAACCTCAGTCACAAGTTGATCGAGGAGTTCATCGTGGTCGCACTGGTGTGTGCGGCCTTCCTGTGGCACCTGCGCTCGTCGCTGGTTGCGATCGTGTCATTGCCGGTGGGGGTGCTGATCGCGCTGATCATCATGCGGCACCAGGGCATCAACGCCAACATCATGTCTCTGGGCGGAATTGCCATCGCCATTGGCGCAATGGTCGATGCCGCTGTGGTGATGATCGAAAACGCGCACAAACGGGTCGAGGCCTGGCATGCCCGTCATCCGGGGCAGGTGCTGAGAGGAGCCGAGCACTGGCGGGTCATGACAGATGCCGCCGTGGAGGTCGGGCCGGCGCTGTTCTTCAGCCTGATGATCATCACCCTGTCGTTCGTGCCGGTGTTCACCTTGCAGGCCCAGGAGGGACGGCTGTTCGCACCCCTGGCGTTCACCAAGACCTACGCCATGGCGGCCGCGGCGGGGCTAGCCGTGACATTGGTGCCGGTGCTAATGGGCTACTGGATCCGTGGGCCATTGCCTGCCGAGCAGCGTAATCCACTCAACCGTGGGCTGATTCGCGTGTACCGGCCGGCGCTTGAGGTCGTACTGCGTAGGCCGTGGTTGACGCTGTTGGGCGCGCTGGCGATCTTGCTCAGCAGCCTGTGGCCATTGAGCCACCTGGGTGGAGAATTCCTGCCGCCGCTGGACGAAGGTGACCTGCTGTACATGCCCTCGGCCCTGCCAGGCCTGTCGGCGCAAAAGGCCTCGGAGCTGCTGCAGCGCACCGATAGACTGATCCGCACGTTGCCAGAAGTCGCCAGTGTGTTCGGCAAGGCCGGTCGCGCGGAGTCAGCCACCGACCCGGCACCGTTGGAGATGTTCGAGACCATCGTGCGGCTCAAGCCCAAGGATCAGTGGCGGCCAGGAATGACCAGCGAAAAACTGGTCGAGGAACTCGACCGGACCGTACGCGTACCGGGCCTGACCAACATCTGGATTCCGCCAATCCGCAACCGAATCGACATGCTCGCCACCGGTATCAAGAGCCCGATTGGCGTAAAGGTGGCCGGCAGCGACCTGGCGCAGATCGACCGCACGACCTTGGCTATCGAACGGGTAGCGAAGTCTGTACCTGGCGTGACTTCAGCCCTTGCCGAGCGTTTGACCGGAGGGAGATACGTCGATCTCGACATCGACCGCCAGGCTGCTGCCCGTTACGGTTTGAACATCGCCGACGTGCAGGCCATTGTCGCCGGCGCCATTGGTGGCGAAACCATCGGTGAGACGGTCGAAGGGTTGGCGCGTTACCCGATCAGCGTGCGCTATCCCCGCGAATGGCGCGACTCAGTCGACGCCCTGCGTCAGCTACCGATCTACACCGAACAAGGGGGCCAGATCACCCTCGGTACCGTGGCAAATGTGCGAATCGCTGAAGGCCCGCCGATGCTTAAGAGCGAAAACGCCCGACCCTCTGGCTGGGTGTACATCGACGTGCGGGGCCGTGACCTGTCGTCTGTGGTCGCTGACTTGCGTCAGGCAGTTGATAGCGATGTGAAGCTCGATCCAGGAGTGAGTCTGAGCTATTCAGGGCAGTTCGAGTATCTGGAGCGCGCCAACGCACGGTTGGCCTGGGTGGTGCCGGCGACCCTAGCAATCATCTTCGTCCTGCTCTACCTGACCTTTGGCCGCCTCGGCGAAGCGCTGCTGATTATGGGCACCCTGCCTTTCGCCCTCACCGGTGGCGTGTGGTTGCTGTACCTGATGGGTTTCAATCTGTCGGTGGCCACCGGTGTTGGCTTCATTGCCCTGGCCGGGGTCGCGGCGGAATTCGGAGTGATCATGCTGATCTACCTGAACAACGCTTGGTCTGAACGGCAAGCCAATAGCGAGCGCACGCAAGTTGCACTTCTGGAAGCCATTCGCGAGGGCGCGGTGCAGCGCATCCGGCCGAAGGCGATGACAGTGGCAGTTATCGTTGCAGGCTTGTTACCCATTCTCTGGAGCAGCGGGACAGGCAGCGAAGTGATGAGTCGCATCGCCGTACCGATGGTAGGCGGCATGCTGACGGCGCCGTTGCTCTCTCTCTTTGTGATTCCCGCAGCGTATTGGCTAATACGGCGCCGCGAACTTGCAGTAACCCATGATTCCAAACCAGGAGACATCCAATGAAAAAGCTCTACCTCAATGTTGCACTGTTCGTTGCCTTCGCATCAGGCGCGCAAGCCCAAGACTCCATGGTCGGAATGAACATGGACGGAATGGATATGAAGGAAGCCCCATCAGCACCTGCTGCTCACGCTGAAGGTACGGTAAAGGCTATTGACGCCTTGGGCGGTAAAGTGACCCTGGCACATGGACCGGTGCCGGCATTGAAATGGCCAGCCATGACCATGGGCTTCAAAGCTTCTGCGCAGCAGCTCGAACAATTGAAGGTGGGAGACAAAGTAGCGTTTGATTTCCGGATGGAGGGCAGCGCGGCGACGATTGTTGATATCCAAAAAGAGTAGATCGCTTACGCCCATGGGCTATCAGCGAAAGGTACCCCTACAGGACTGATCGCCTTAGGCAACTCCCGAGCAATGCTCGGGAGTTGGGCCGTACATGACCGCCTATCCAAACAAGGCGCCTCCGGATTTCCGGATATTCACATTGGAAATAGGGGAACTCAGGTCTCCACCTTCACCAAAAACTGCTCAATCTCAGCAGCGGTGCTACGGGCTGTACGGGTCACTCCAATCAAGGTCGCCGAGGCAGAACCTGTCCACTCGCCATAACCCACCAGCCAAAGGCCAGGCTCATTCACCGCACGTGTACCTGTAACTTCGACGCGACCGCCTTCAGTGACTACACCAAGACGCACCAAGTGCCCCAGCGCCGGCTTGAATCCGGTACACCAGATCACCGCATCGACTGGGGTCGATGATCCGTCCGCCCAATGCCCGCCTCTTCAACAAGAATATTGACGTGGCAGTACAGATCTTCTGGGCCTCGTAGATAATTGAAAATCCTTGATCTAACGACGCCGCATACCCCTCCTTTGACCGCCGTAGAGGGGAGATTGATAACATCACCGACGCACGGAATAAGTGCTAAGCCATGGTCGCTGTTGAAGATAATTTCAGTTGGACAGGCATCAATCCTGGCATGCGATTGACCTTGCGAAACCTGCTGATAATAAATGCTATACCTCATGTACAGCCTACCTCATTTGTTGGGTGAGGAATCAGCGCCGCGGATCGTAGACAGAAAGCTCAAGCTCGCAAGCGACGGGAGTATATAACTGATTTTCGGTACGAGAGATCTTGGCAATTATCGCTTTTCGAGCACATACCCTACGCCCCGAAGCGTATGTATCAGCTTGGTCTCGAAAGGGTCATCTATCTTGGCTCTGAGTCTTCGAATCGACACCTCTACAACGTTTGTGTCGCAGTCGAAATTCATATCCCAAACCTGCGAGATAATTTGCGTACGGCTCAGCACCACACCGGTATTACGCATCAGGTAATGCAGTAACGCGAATTCTTTCGTGGTCAGGTCTATGCGCTGACCGTCCCTGAATGCCCTGTGTCGGCTCTGATCAAGCTCTAGGTCAGCGACGCGAATGACTTCTACGGATGCGGGGTGATCTGACCTGCGCATCAAGGCGCGAACCCGGGCCAGAAGCTCAGGGAACTCAAATGGCTTGATCAGGTAGTCGTCTGCGCCGTTCTCCAGCCCCCGGACCTTATCCGCCAGCCGGCTTCTCGCCGTCAGCATCATGATGCGGGAAGGGCAATTTTTACGCCGCAACAACTCAAGAACCTGCCAACCGTCCATCTCTGGAAGGTTTATATCGAGAATAATCAGCTCGTATTCGTGCTGCTTGGCCAAGAATAATCCATCTGACCCGGTGTGGACGCAATCTACGACATAGCCACATTCCGTCAGACCTTGACGCACATACTCCGCAGTTTTTACTTCATCCTCAATTACCAGAATTCGCATGGGGTTTTGTCTCGATATCACTGAGCAATTAACCGCGCACGCGCGCCGGCATTATTGAAAGGGATGGTAAATCAAAATGAGCGCGTCGGGGCTCAAATGACGGATTTGTAATTTCTAGGTAATACAGTTGATAGTCTAGCGGTATATCTTGTCGCGGTTTGGGTTTGACAGTTGCGGGCCCTCTCTCCAGCAGGTGATTTGACCTTATGAAGTATTGGGTTATTTTCTTCTTTGTGCTGGCTTCGTTCCGCTCAGATGACGGCGAGGTCGCTCACATCGAGGAGACTGGTCATTGGTGTAGTCATGAACTTCACCGACATGCGATGCGTACAATCGAACGCTTACTTGAATTCTAGGCAAAAAAAAGGCGCCCAATGGGCGCCAAATATTCACCTTTTACCAAAGGAGCACTTAAGCCTCTCAAGGTGAATTCGTAATGCTCGTTGTGCTAATAGGACCAGCTAATGAATAACTGGTCCGGCTAGCGAATTACAGAATCGAAAGCGGGTACTCGATGATTACACGAGTTTCATCCAGATCAGATTCGAATGCAGTGGCACGCGTTGTTGCCTGGCGCAACCGGAAGGACAGATCTTTTGCCGGACCGGTTTGGACAACGTATTTGACTTCGACGTCACGTTCCCAACGCTTCTGATTGTCGAGCGGGTTGCCGTTGTCGTCAGTGCGCATGTAGAACTGGTTAGCGTTCGAGTAATCCGCGCCCGAGCCTCTGGCGTAGCGGGTCATGAACGTCAGGCCTGGAATGCCGTAGCTGGTGAAGTTCAGGTCATAGCGCAGCATCCAGGAACGCTCTTTCGGCGAGTTGAAGTCGCTGTACTGGATGGAGTTGTCGACGAAAATCGAGTCCGACTGACGTAGGTAGTCGAAATCGTCGTCTCCGTTGTTGCGCTGGTGCGACAGGGCCAGGGTGTGGGCACCGTAACGCACGCCGACCTTGGCACTCCAGATGTTGTTGTCAAATTCACCCAGGCGCTTCTTACCTTCATCTACGGCTTTGTAGTAGTTGAAGCCACCGATCAGCGCCAGATCGTCGCTCAGCGGGTAAACCACGCTGGTGCCGGCGTAGTACTGATTCCAGACGTCTTTCAGCTGGCTGGCATAGACGCTCACAGTCCAGTTGTCGTTGACCGAGTAGTCACCACCACCGTAACCGATCCATGGCGAGTTGACCGGGCCGCCGTAGAAGGTCACGAAGTTGTCGTTCAGGTCACTGGAGACTGGCTGGCTCATGGCGTGCAGTCGACCACCCTGAAGGGTGAGGCCCTGGATGCTGGTGTTCTCAACGGTCACACCGCGGAAGCTTTCAGGCAGCAGGCGAGAGTCGCCGGATGCAACCACCGGTGTCGATGGGAACACATCACCCACTTTCACGATGGTATCGAACAAGCGGACCTTGGCTGCGCCGCCTACCTTGGTGTATTCGTCGCGAGCTTCGCCCTTGTTATCAACAGGTAGCACGTCGAAGGAGCTACGGCCGCCGTTGCGACCATCACCGGTGTCGAGCTTAAGGCCGATCATGGCGAAGGCATCAACGCCGAAGCCAACGGTACCCTGGGTAAACCCAGAGTTGAATTTGCTGATGATCGCGTGCGCCCAGGCTTCGGAGTAGCCGTTGGTATTGCCCTTGCCACTGTTGTAAGTGGGGGCGGTGCTGTCGCGGTTATCACGGTTGAAGTAGAAGTTACGGTTCAGCACTGTAAGGCTGCTGCCTTCAATGAAGCCTTCGGGCTTGTCTTCAGCTTGTGCCGAAATAGCATAGCTTCCAGACAGCGCAGAAACTGCCGCCAGGTACAGTGGTACTTTGATTTTCATCCGATGCTCCTTTGATTCACGGCAGTTTTTATTATGTTTACCTGCGCGGGTGTCGTTAATTGTTCTGACCCGGCGGTGCGCCTAGCGTAGCGCGAGCTCATATTTGCAGGCCGAAGATAACGGGAGGGTGATAGGATAATTACAATTTCGTCATCTGCCAGCTATTTGGCGCTTCTACACCGCGTGTTTGCCATCTCCGTTGCTTGTAACGAAATCATAGTGCCGGGTTGGTTTTCCCAGTATTTACGGGCATTACAGAGATTTCTTACGAAATTGTAATTTTCTAGCCACCCCTCTGATAGCTACCGCTCATTAGAGTGCCATCACCTAATCAAGTGGGGCTTGGCAGCTGTTTCGGCGTTCTCGCCAAGCTTTATCGAAGTTTGTGCACGAGGACCATCAAAGTGCCCCGGTATAACCGCAATGTCTTATCTAAGACCTCCGTCACTCCTTGGAAGATCGCCGCCCTTTGCGCGGTCATGGCCGGGTTGATGGCCCCAGAAGCACTTGCTCAAAGCATCAGCTTGCCCCAGGCGCTTTCGACGGCCATGGATGCCAACCCTGACCTGGCCGCGGCCAGGCAAGAGATTGGAATCGCTGATGGTGCTCGCAAGCAGGCCGGGCTTATCCCCAACCCCACTATTTCGTACGACGTAGAAGACACCCGTCGTAACACCAGCACGACGACCGTGTCGCTTAGCCAGACCCTGGAGCTGGGGGGTAAGCGAGGAGCTCGTGTCGACGTCGCCACTTACGGGCAGACCGCCGCACAGCTGGAGTTGGACCGTCGCGTGAACGGTCTGCGTGCAGACGTCGTACAGGCCTTCTACGCCGCGTTGCGGGCCCAGACAGGCCTTGACCTGGCCAAACAATCTCTCGAACTGACTGAGCGCGGCCTCCGCATCGTCGATGGCCGTGTTCGCGCAGGTAAATCGTCCCCAGTAGAGGCCACCCGCGCCCAGGTGCAACTGGCCGAAGCCAAGCTTCAAGTTCGACGTGCCGAAACGGAAAAGACGACCGCTTACCAGCAGCTCGCGCAAATTACCGGGAGCTCGGTCACGGTCTTTGATCGACTCGAATCGCCAACCCTCTCCCCGGGGTTGCCACCGCAGACTGAAGAGCTGCTGGCAAAGCTCGATCAGACCGCAGAAATGCGCCAGGCCGTGGTGCAGATCGACAAGAGCGATGCCTCGCTCGGTTCAGAGAAAGCTCAGCGTATCCCGAATCTTACTGTCAGCGTAGGCAGCCAGTACGACCGCTCTGTGCGCGAGCGGGTCAACACTGTGGGCCTGTCTATGCCTCTGCCGCTGTTTGATCGTAACCAAGGCAACATTCTTTCCGCTTCTCGACGTGCCGATCAGGCCCGAGACCAGCGCAATGCTGTGGAGCTGCGCCTGCGCACCGAAACCCAAACCGCGTTGAACCAGTGGTCCACCGCAATGCAGGAGGTCGAGTCCTACGACAAGACCATTCTGCCGTCAGCCCAACAAGCCGTAGAGACCGCAACCCGCGGCTTCGAGATGGGCAAATTCGGCTTCATCGAAGTGCTGGATGCCCAGCGCACCTTGATCGTCGCTCGTGGCCAATACCTCGAATCGTTGGCAGCGGCGACCAATGCGCGTGCGCAGGTGGAAAGGGTTTATGGCGAAGTCGGCTCAACTGCCGGCGCTCGCTGAACGGGCCAAACATTTTCTTCGGCACCCAGCCTTGAACAAGCCGGTGCCAACGATCAGCAGGAGTAGCAATGGATAATAAACGCAAGATCGCCCTCGCGGTAGCCGCTGTGGCAGCCCTCGGATTTGGCAGCCTTGCCTGGAACAACAGTTCCGAGCAGCAGGCCGCTAGTACCGCCGAGCACGGTGCTAACGACGGTCATGGCGACGAAAAGAAAGCCGCATCTGCCGCCATAGAGGAGGGTGATGAGGGTCATGGAGAAGAGGGCCACAGCGAAGAGGGTGGTGAAGAAGAGGGCAAGCTGACGCTCAGCGCTGAACAGATCAAGGCAGCCGGTGTTGCCCTGGAAGCTGCAGCGCCTCGTGATCTCGGTACTGTCGTGAGCTTCCCGGGCGAGATCCGCTTCGACGAAGACCGCACTGCCCACGTCGTTCCTCGTGTCCCTGGCGTTGTTGAAGCGGTGCAGGCGGACCTGGGTGAGACGGTCAAAAAGGGTCAGGTCCTCGCTGTAATCGCCAGCCAGCAGATCTCTGACCTGCGCAGTGAACAACAGGCCGCACAGCGTCGCGTCGAACTGGCGCGTGTGACCTTTGAGCGTGAGAAACAGCTGTGGCAGGACAAGATCTCTGCTGAGCAAGACTACCTCCAAGCACGCCAAGCGCTGCAAGAAGCGGAGATCTCCTTGGCCAACGCCAAGCAGAAGGTCGGCGCGATCGGTGCCTCGGTTAACTCCGTTGGCGGTAATCGTTACGAACTCCGAGCTCCCTTCGACGCCGTGGTAGTGGAGAAACACCTGACCGTTGGCGAAGTCGTTAGCGAGGCGACCAACGCCTTCATCCTTTCCGACCTGAACCAGGTCTGGGCAACCTTCGCCGTCCCACCTACAGATCTGGGCAAGGTCACGACTGGTCGTGCGGTGAAAGTCTCTTCGCCTGATATGAACGTCGAGGTCGAAGGGAAGGTGGGTTATGTCGGCAGCCTGCTGGGCGAGCAAAACCGTGCAGCTACTGTCCGCGTCACCTTGACCAACCCCAACGGTGCCTGGCGTCCAGGCCTGTTCGTGAACATTGCGGTCACTTCCCAGACTGATCGAGTTGCCGTAGCGGTCCCTGAGCACGCAGTGCAGACCGTTGAAGACAAACCCTCGGTATTCGTACGAACCCCAGAAGGTTTTGACACCCGCCCGGTAAAACTGGGTCGTCGCGACAATGGGTACGTGGAAATCATCGACGGTATTGAAGCCGGCGCCCAGGTAGCAACCAGTGGCAGCTTCACACTCAAGTCTGAGCTCGGCAAAGCTTCTGCCGAACACGGTCACTGATGCGAACTGACAGGATGATTTCTCATGTTTGAACGTATCATCAGATTCGCCATCGAGCAGCGCATCGTAGTAATGATCGCTGTTCTGATCATGGCGGGTATCGGTATCTACAGCTATCAAAAGCTGCCCATCGATGCGGTACCCGATATCACCAACGTTCAGGTGCAGATTAACACTGCAGCGCCTGGTTATTCGCCTTTGGAAACCGAACAACGGATCACGTTTCCTGTTGAAACGGCCATGGCCGGTCTCCCGGGCCTTCAGCAGACCCGTTCCCTGTCTCGCTCTGGCCTGTCTCAGGTCACCGTGATCTTCAAGGATGGCACTGACATCTTCTTTGCCCGCCAGTTAATCAACGAGCGGCTGCAGGTTGCGAAGGAACAGCTGCCAGACGGTGTAGAAGCCGTCATGGGTCCGGTATCTACCGGCCTCGGCGAGATCTTCCTGTGGACCGTTGAAGCCGAAGATGGCGCGGTCAAAGAGGACGGTACACCGTACACCCCGACCGACCTGCGCGTGATCCAGGACTGGATCATCAAGCCTCAGCTGCGCAATGTGCCGGGTGTAGCGGAGATCAACACCATCGGCGGCTACGCCAAGCAGTTCCTGGTTGCGCCGGATCCAAAGCGCCTGGCTACCTACAAGCTGACCCTCAATGACCTGGTCGCAGCGTTGGAAAGTAACAACGCCAACGTCGGCGCCGGCTACATCGAGCGTAATGGTGAGCAGTTGCTCATCCGTGCGCCAGGTCAGGTAAGCAGCATCGAAGACATCGCCAACATCGTGATCACCAGCGTGGATGGTGCACCGATTCGCATCAGCAGCGTTGCTGACGTCAGCATCGGCAAAGAGCTCCGAACAGGTGCTGCTACTGAGAACGGCCGCGAAGTCGTGCTCGGTACTGTGTTCATGCTGATTGGTGAAAACAGCCGTACCGTATCTCAAGCTGTCGCCGCCAAACTGGCGGACATCAACCGCACCCTGCCAAAGGGCGTGGTGGCCGTGACCGTTTACGACCGCACCAATCTGGTTGAAAAAGCCATCGCTACGGTGAAGAAGAACCTGGTGGAAGGTGCGATTCTGGTAATTGCCATTCTGTTCCTGTTCCTCGGCAACATCCGTGCTGCACTGATCACCGCGATGGTGATCCCGCTGTCCATGCTGTTCACCTTCACAGGCATGTTCAACAACAAGGTCAGTGCCAACCTAATGAGTTTGGGGGCACTCGACTTCGGCATCATCGTCGACGGTGCTGTGGTGATCGTAGAAAACGCGATCCGACGACTGGCTCATGCGCAGCATAAGCATGGCCGCATGCTCACCAAAACCGAACGCTTCCATGAGGTCTTTGCTGCGGCGCGAGAAGCTCGCCGGCCGCTGATCTTCGGTCAGCTAATCATTATGGTGGTGTACCTGCCGATCTTCGCCCTCACCGGCGTCGAAGGTAAAATGTTCCACCCGATGGCCTTTACCGTCGTGATGGCGCTGCTGGGAGCAATGATCCTGTCCGTTACCTTTGTTCCTGCAGCTATTGCCATGTTCGTCACTGGCAAGGTAAAGGAAGAGGAAGGCGTGGTCATGCGCACAGCTCGACAGCGCTATGAGCCAGTTCTGCAATGGGTGCTGGGACATCGGAACATCGCTTTCTCGGCCGCAGTAGCCTTGGTCGTGCTCAGCGGTGTACTGGCAAGTCGGATGGGTAGCGAGTTCATCCCAAGCCTCAGTGAGGGCGATTTCGCGATGCAGGCGATGCGTGTGCCTGGAACGAGCCTCACTCAGTCCGTAGAGATGCAACAGCGCTTGGAGAAAGCGGTGATGGCGCAGGTTCCCGAGGTAGAGCGGATGTTCGCTCGGTCGGGTACTGCAGAAATCGCTTCTGACCCAATGCCGCCTAACGCTTCCGACGCCTACATCATGCTCAAGCCGCAGGACCAGTGGCCGGACCCCAAGAAGTCACGTGATGAGCTAATCGCTGAAGTGCAGAAAGCCGCTGAAGGTATTCCAGGGAGTAACTATGAGTTGTCCCAACCAATCCAGCTGCGTTTCAACGAACTGATTTCGGGTGTGCGTAGTGACGTCGCTGTGAAGGTCTTCGGCGATGATATGGACGTGCTCAACAATACTGCCAACAAGATCGCAGCAGTGCTCAGAGCGGTCCCGGGCTCGTCGGAAGTGAAAGTTGAACAGACATCCGGTCTGCCGGTCCTAACCATCAATATTGACCGTGAAAAAGCTGCGCGCTACGGCCTAAATATCGCGGATGTTCAGAACTCGATCGCTATCGCGGTGGGTGGCCGTCAGGCCGGTACGCTGTATGAAGGCGATCGGCGCTTCGACATGGTGGTACGCCTGCCTGAGACCGTTCGCACCGACGTGGCGGGTATGTCTAGCCTGCTGATCCCGGTACCTGCCAATGCGGCCCAGGGCGCCAATCAGATCGGCTTCATCCCGCTGTCGCAGGTTGCGAATCTAGACCTGCAACTGGGACCGAACCAGATCAGCCGCGAGAACGGCAAACGTCTAGTGATCGTTAGTGCAAACGTTCGAGGCCGCGACCTGGGATCCTTCGTTGAGGAAGCAGCAGCCTCGCTGGATACTAAGGTGCAAATTCCCGCCGGCTACTGGACCACTTGGGGTGGCCAGTTCGAGCAGCTGCAGTCGGCAGCCAAGCGTCTGCAGATCGTTGTTCCAGTCGCCTTGCTGTTGGTCATGACCTTGTTGTTCCTGATGTTCAACAACCTGAAGGACGGCATGCTGGTCTTCACTGGTATTCCATTCGCACTCACTGGTGGTGTTGTGGCGCTGTGGCTGCGGGACATCCCTCTGTCGATCTCGGCAGGTGTCGGCTTCATCGCACTGTCCGGCGTTGCAGTACTGAACGGCCTGGTGATGATTGCCTTCATCCGCGGGCTAAGAGAGGAGGGGCGGACGCTCAGGCAGGCAGTCGATGAAGGCGCATTGACCCGTTTGCGACCTGTTCTGATGACAGCTTTGGTAGCGTCCCTGGGCTTCATCCCGATGGCTTTGGCCACCGGTACCGGTGCAGAAGTTCAGCGGCCATTGGCGACAGTGGTGATTGGTGGGATCCTGTCCTCCACCGCACTGACCTTGCTCGTACTGCCTGCCCTGTATCACTGGGCACACCGTAAGGATGAAGACGGCGAGGAGGCCGAAGTGGTTAGCTAACAGCCTCCGCTAGAGAGAAGCCCACAACACGTGTTGTGGGCTTTTTTGTTTAAAGTGAAGTAGATGCACTTACCTTTCAAAATTGTAAGTTTCTCGTCATGCCGGTGATGCCTATGCATTGCTAAGGTTATGCCCGAGAAGATTTGAAATTGAGAGGGTTTTATGAAAAAGATAATTATCGCTGCTGCACTTGTTGTTTTCTCGATGGCTTCGCAGGCCAACACTTTCTCCGAGAGCAAGCAGCTGCAATACACCAAGGAACACCAGACCGCAGTGGCTACGTACGCAGAGAAGAATGGCAAGCCAATGCCAGAGATTCAGGATTACAAATATGGTATGAAGATAGACGTTGCTAAGTTCGTGCGTCAGTCGCAGGACCCCCGTACTTGCCAAGTCTACCCACGGTTGATGACCTTCGAGGACTCCCAGGGCACGCTCAAGACCGTTCGTTACTCGATGTATTCGCAATGTATCAACAACAAGTAGTAAGCAAGTTGAACAGAACAACTAGAGCATTCATAAATGCCAGGCAGCGCCTGGCATTTTTTATTACGCCCGATACCACCATAGGTTCGGAATGTTAACGCCTGGGCCCGGGCAAACCGTGCATTAGATGTTAGCTAATTAATAGCGACGGCTCCCAACTGCAGAGGGCAATTGGAAGCCTTGACCCCAGAAGTGACGAGTTATGAAGAGTTTGATTGAACGCCCTGATGATCAAGCCGGGCATGAAGGTCATAGCCATGAGCATGGCGGCATTTTTGGCATGAACACCGAGCTGATTTTCGCGCTGATCTGTGGTGCTCTCCTGGGGGCCGGAGCCCTCGCAGGAAAACTCGACCTAATTGATCGACTACAGCTGGTTTTGTACGTGTCGGCCTACGTTTTCGGTGGATGGTTCACCACCAAGGAAGCGATCAGCAATATCCGCCAGAAACGCTTTGACATCGATTCGCTAATGCTTCTCGCCGCAGCCGGTGCCGCGAGCATTGGCGCCTGGGCGGAGGGGGCTCTGCTGCTGTTCCTGTTCAGTTTGGGGCATTCCCTTGAAAGCTACGCGATGGGGCGGGCGAAGAAAGCGATTGAGGCTCTGTCCAAGCTCGCACCGGCCACCGCTATCGTACGCAGAACAAACGGAACGCAGGAAATGCCGGTGGAGCTTCTCGTTCCCGGTGACGTTGTCATCGTGCGTCCCAATGACCGCCTGCCTGCCGATGGCTTTGTGGTTGTAGGCTCCTCAAGCATTAACCAGGCGCCGGTGACCGGTGAGAGCGTCCCCGTTGACAAGCAGCCTGTAGTTGATGCTGAACTCGCACGGAGCAAGCCAGATGCAGTGGACGCAGCCTCCAAAGTCTTCGCCGGTACCATCAATGGCGAAACGCTCATCGAAGTTGAGGTAACACGGCGCTCCACTGAAAGTACTCTGGCGCGGGTCATCAAGATGGTCAGTGAAGCGGAGGTCAGGAAGTCACCGACCCAGCGATTCACGGACCGCTTTCAACGCGTATTCGTCCCGTTAGTTTTGCTGCTAGTGGTAGGGTTGATCTTTGCCGGCATTTTCCTTGACGAGCCGTTCCGTGACTCGTTCTACCGGGCGATGGCCGTACTGGTTGCAGCCAGCCCCTGCGCGCTTGCGATCGCAACACCAAGCGCCATTCTATCGGGCATCGCCAGGGCAGCTCGTGGTGGGGTACTGATCAAGGGCGGTGCGCCGCTTGAAGAGCTTGGCTCCTTGAATGCCATGGCATTCGACAAGACCGGTACCCTGACCGAAGGGCGCCCACGTATCACCGATGTAATACCCGTAGGCGGTACGCAGATTGAGGATTTACTAAACGTCGCCATCGCAGTGGAGTCGATGAGCGACCACCCGCTGGCTGCGGCAATTGTGCGTGACGGTGAAGAGATGATTGGCACATGGCGCCGATTCCAAGCCAAGAACATGACCAACATGATTGGTCGCGGCGTGCGTGCTGAGCTTGATGGGCAGTTCGTCTGGATTGGCAAGGTCGAGATGTTCGGTACTGATGGTGTTCCCGCACTGAGCAAAGCAGCCTTGGAGGCTGCAGAGCGTCTGCGTCAGTCGGGCCGCACTACCATGGTGGTACGTCGCGCCGACAAGGATCTGGGCGCTATCGGGTTACTGGATACCCCCCGAGAGGGAGCCAAAGAGGCACTCCAAAAACTCAGAGAGATGGGCATCGGCCGTATGGTCATGATTTCTGGTGACCACAACCGCGTTGCGGAAGCTGTAGCCAGACAAGTTGGCTTGGATGAGGCTTGGGGAGACCTGATGCCGGAGGACAAGGTCAAAGCCATCAAGAATCTCCGCCTTAGCTCCAGTGTAGCTATGGTGGGTGACGGCGTGAATGATGCCCCTGCCATGGCCAACTCAAGCGTGGGCATCGCAATGGGAGCTGCGGGATCCGATGTGGCTCTGGAAACGGCTGATATCGCGCTTATGGCTGACGACATCAGGCAACTCCCCTTTGCGGTGGGGCTGAGCCGTCACACGCGATCGATCATTCGCCAGAACCTGTTCGTCAGCTTGGGGATTGTGGCCATCCTCGTTCCGTCAACCATCATGGGTTTGAGCATTGGCGCTGCTGTTGCGATCCATGAGGGCTCAACACTGTTGGTAGTATTCAACGCCTTACGTCTGTTGGCCTACCCTAAAGGCACCTAATTTTCATTATAAAAATGTCCCTGTCGACATAGAGAACGGCGCTTTTTATCGCTGCTTGTTAATGGCCAATTAAACTGACCCACCTCTGGCCAACAATTTTGACCCACCCATAGTGGCATTGGCCACCGACCATGTAGCGTCACCCGCCTTATGCACAGGCCGGGGACAGATCATTGAAGGAGTGGGTTGTGATTCACAAGATCAAGGGGTTGTATGACCAGGGCCGAGGCCTGTCGGTCCGTGCCATCAGTCGTGAGCTGGGGATTTCCCGGAACACCGTACGCAAGTATCTCCACCTGGATGAGATGCAGATCAGCGCTACCATTGCTGACCCTTCACGCACCAAGGTGCTCGACGAGCACCGCGATTATCTGATTAATCAGTTGGGTCAGTTTCCAGCCCTGAGCGCAGTCAAGCTGGCCCGTCGCCTGAGGGAGCGCACCACCGAGCTGGCGGTGTCAGACCGGAGCATTCGCCGCTATGTGCAAGCGCTCAAGCAGCAGGTTGCCAGTGGCCAGTTGCGCTATTACGAGCCGGTCGTTGAGTCAGTGCCTGGCGTGCAGTGTCAGGTCGACCCCGGTGAGCTGCGAGGCGTCATGATTGGCGGCCTGGAGCGTGTCGTTCATTTTGTGGTGTTTGTGCTGTCCTGTTCACGGCTGATGTATGTCGGTCTGAACTTCCGGCCGCTGGATACCGAACGGTTTATCCAGATGCACGACGAGGCCTTCCGCTACTTCGGCGGCGTCACCGAGGAGTGCATCTACGATCAGACCAAGATGGTGGTGATCAACGAGCAGTACCGTGAGCTGACGCTGAACCAGCGCTTCCACCAGTATGCGACTACCGTCGGGTACCGCATCCATGCCTGCGAGGGCTATGACCCGGAGAGCAAGGGCAAGGTGGAGGCCGGGGTCAAGTACGTCAAGCGTGACTGCTTCTACGGCGAGCACTTCCAGGACGAGGCCGCCGTCCGACAGCACCTGAATGATTGGCTCGAGACTGTCGCCAACGCACGCGTGCACGGCACGACGGGGCAGCATCCAAGAGCGCATTTCGAGGCACTGGAGCGTAGTCAGCTCAAGCCCTATCTCGTCCCGCAGAACCTGCTGCACGTGGCGCCGACAAGGGAGACCCGCAAGGTCGACAAGACCGGCTTGATCTCATGGCAGGCCAACAAGTACTCGGTACCCATGGCCTGGCAGCAAGCCCGTGTCGGTGTCAGCGCACAGGACAACCAGTTGCTGATCCATGACCTGGAGAGCGGTGAACTCATAGCCACCCATGACCTGTGCAAGGCCAAGGGCCGGATGATCAAGAACAACAACCATTACCGAGACCATGCCCAGCGCATTACCGACCTGGAGCGCGGCATCGACTCGATCCTGCCCGATGCCCTTGGGGCAACCCTGTGCCAACTGCTCAAGCGTACTTCGCCGCGTATCTACAAGGATCAGCTGGTTGCTGCACGCGACCTGCTCATGGCCCATGCGCCGGTTGATACGGCGTTGCTCGGCGAGTTGTGCGAGCGCAGTGAACTGACCGCCACCGGGCTCAAGCGCTACCTCGAAGCATGGCAGCAAGCCAAGGCGCGGGGCCGGATCATCGGCGACCATGACTATGCGCCAGAGGCCGGTAGCCAGGTTAGTCACGCCGACCTGAACGCTTATGCCCGCATTGGCCAGTCGACTGGCCACGGGGTGACCCAATGAGCCTGCTCGACAGCACTATCGCGCAGTACCGAAGCCTGCGCCTCAGCGCGACCGCGGGTGAGCTGGCCACCCTGCTGGCCAGAGCCGAAGCCAATGAACTGTCCTACCTGAGCTTCGCCCAGTCACTGGTCGAGCATGAGCTTAACGCCCGCTCCAGTAGCCGCGTAAGCCGCAACCTCAAGCAGGCGCAGTTCCCCTCGGAGAAGCATCTGGAGGCCTTCGATTACCGGCACCAGACCACCATCACCAAGCGCCAGGTCAGCACCTTGCTGGACTTCAGCTTTATCGACAACCGCGACAACCTGGTGTTCATCGGACCACCGGGTGTGGGCAAGACCCACTTGGCCATTGGGATTGGCCACAAGGCGGTTCAGGCGGGCTACAAGGTGCTGTTCCGCACGGCTCTGGCGTTGGTCGAGGATCTGGAGCTGGCGGAAATGAAGGGCGAGCTGAAGAAGCGCCTTAATCAGCTGAGCAAATACGACGTGCTGATCATCGATGAGCTGGGCTACCTGCCGATGACGCGCCAAGCCCGGTACAACCTGTTCCAGTTAATCAACAACCTGTACGAGTACCGCTCGGTCATCCTGACCACCAACAAGGACTTCACCAGCTGGGGCGAGTTCTTCCATGACGACAACGTGGCCGTGCCCATCATCGACCGCGTGATCCACCATTCACACATCTTTATGCTGGGAGGTGAGAGCTATCGTTTGAAGCAGAAAACCGGCGGTTAGCGGTGAGCAAGTGGGTCAATTCTATTGGCCAAAAGTGGGTCAAAATTAATGGCCATTGACACTGCTGGTGCCCAGCTTGGTGAACAGTCCCTGAGCTGGCGCATCCCTGTCCGATGACATCGCGCCGCCAGGCTATCCGGGCATGCTGATTTTTACGATCCGTCCGGGTATCTAAACCAGCGGTCTTGGTTAAAACCAAGGGGGTAGGCCCGGAACGATGGCGCTTGTCACTGATATGTTTGCCGCAGAGATTCAGGAAAATGACGTTGCCTAGCTTGCCATCGCGGTCAGACAGCATGGGCGAGAGTGGTACCAGCTGCCGATGGAAGATGATCAACCACTTCCAAAGCCGTAACAGCCATCTCGTTGCGGAGATCAAGTTGATTTTACTTAGACCGGAAGACTTGGAGCGGGGGCTTGGCTAAATCTTCTCCATATTCCGGCGAGTCCTCTTCTGGCATCGGATTTGCTGATCCTCAGTGCGCCTGCTTTTACGTTGCTTCGCAGAGTGCGAAAATTGAAGGTTTCTATGACCGGTGAACAGCTTTCTTAGCCAGAACGTGAAGATTGCAGTAATGCTGCGATGGAGATATCCCCCAATACTGGGTAAGCCCATTCTTTTCCCCATGTATAGGGGAGGTGAATTAGCAACTTTCTCGGCCGGCACCTGCTAAGGACCTGCCGAGGACCAGGAGGCGTGATGGGATTGTTTTCTGGACGGATGCGCACCTGGCAATTTCGGGCGAGGCCTCCTGAGCGTTCTGAACCGCTCAACCTGATGCTGCGTTTCTCGCTGACCAGTTTCATCATCATCGGCGCGGTGGCTCTCGGCCTTGCCGGGTTTTCAACGCGCTTTCTGGTCAATGAAAGCTTGGAACGCGATGCGTTGCTTTCGGCTCAATTCATCCAGTCGATCGCCGTTGGTGAAATTCGTCACCATGACCTGACGGGGATGAAGATGGGTGACGTCTTGTCCGCTGTGCGTTACGGCATGCTCACGCGGGGCACCGCAGAGAATCGTCAGCGGGCGCGATTAGAGTTTCTCGATCACCTGTCCAACCTTCCAGACCTTCTGTTGGCCACCATCTTCTCGCCGGACAAAGAGGTCATCTGGTCCACCAACCCTCAATTGGTGGGCCGCAAGCTTGAACACGATAGCGTGCTGGATAGCGCTTTTCGCTCAGGGGGCGAGTCAGTGCCCGGTACGACGAAGTCGAGCCTGGCAAACCAGAGCAACAGTTCACTCGGTCACCGAAAATGTTCTTCGTCGAGAACTACATTCCCTTGCTGGATGATCAAGGCAAGGTCTTGGCGATGGTCGAGATCTACAAGGAGCCAGTCGATCTCTTCGAGCGGTTGGAGCGCGGTCGCAGGCTGATCTGGGCCGCAACAGCACTGGGTGGGATGGCAATCTACTTCGGTCTGTTCTGGATCGTGTGGCGAGCGGCGCGACTGCTGACCGAGCAGCAGGACCAGTTGGTGGCAAACAAGACGTATGCCGGCTTGGTGGAGATGTCCACCGCAGTCGCACACAGTCTGCGCAACCCATTGGCAAGCATCCGCAGCAGTGCGGAACTGGCACAGGTCATGCCAAGTCAGCCAGCCGTTGGAAACATCGCGGATATCATTGCGCAGGTCGACCGGATGTCGGGGTGGGTGAATGATCTGCTGCAATACCTGCGGTCGCTGCGCGGCGAGGCAGAATCCGTGGACCTGGTGGCCATCACCCGTGAGGCGGTGAGCAGTTTCGAGGCACAGCTTCAGCAATCGCGGATTCGCACTACGCTGGCGATCAGCGGTAAGGTCGAGGTGATCAGTCACACCTTGTTGCTGGGACAGGTCCTCAACAGTGTGCTGGCCAATGCGATCGAGGCGATGCCAGAGGGCGGAGAATTGCGCTTGTCGCTAAAGCGCTCAGGCACCGCCGAAGCACTTCTGTTGATTGACGACACCGGCCCCGGGATTTCCCGTCAGCAGGAGATATCCGCGTTCAAATCGTTCTACACCACCAAGCAGGGTGGCCTGGGCATCGGCCTGTTCATGGTCAGCCAGGTGATGGAGCATTTTGGCGGCGAGGCGACGTTGCTCAACCTCGAACCGCAAGGCACCCGAGCCAGCCTGCGCTTCCGTTGCTGAACAAGAGTCAGCAGTCGTGCCGGGTCAGCGACTCGATGATGCGACACTCTTCGATCACACCGCCTTTGCAACATCCCAGCAACCGCTGCAATTCAGCCTCAAGGGCTTTCAGGTCGCGTATGCGGCTTTTCACCTGACTCAATTGTTGGGCGACCTTCGCGTCCACGGCCGCACAGGACGCTTCGCGGTGGTCAGCGAACCCCAGAAGCTCACGGACATCATCGAGGGTGAAACCCAGGCCACGGCTGCGGCGCACAAACAGCAGCCTGTCACGCTCAGCTTCCCCGTAGATCCGGTAGCCCGCGGCGGTGCGGCCACTTGGCGGCAGCAGCCCGAGCTGCTCGTAGTAACGGATGGTCACGGCCTTCGTCTGCGTCGCCTTGGCCAGTTCACCGATGCTCAACGTTGTTTCGCTCATGGAGCTTGACCTTATAGTTGCTATAACCCTGAGTCTACGCGAACCGACTTGAGGGAGCGAACTGCATGAAGTACGGCGCGGATCTATGTCCTTGTGAGTAGTGGGGCGACACGTTTGCCGCGAGGGCTGCTTGTGGCCGCTTGGTTTCTCGCGTTGGCGCTGAATGTGATGCTCTGGGGGCAGGAAGTGGTGTTGGCTCAAGCGCCTGGGGTGATTTGTCTTGTTCAGTTGATGCTGCTCGTGCCAATCCTGTGGCTGGCGTCGACAGCGCTGTATCGCCACGGCCAGAGCGCCCTTTATCGGGGGCTACTCTCAGCGGCAGCAGCAGGCACGCTGGCCTCTTCGATCTGCTGGTGTATTTGCAGCCGGACATTGGCCCAGCAGAGGGTAACATCCGCTGGGTTCGACATGCCGGCGAAACCATAGGGCCGCTGCCTTCGGCATTGCTCGCGGTTCTGATCGTAGTCTGCTTACTCAACTGCCAACTCCAGGCGTACTGGGAGGCCCGGGCAAGTCAGTGATACGCACAGAGCACCAGGGTTGACCTTATAGCCGCTAGAACCCTGATGCTTATACTCAGACCCTCGACAGTGTTGATTGTCGATTCCGCCTCAGAACTCGACCGGGCTTCTCTCTATGGATGCAACATCAAAAACGTTACCGAGCGACGCCGGGCTGCTGTTCACGGCTTGGTTGCTGGCACTCGTTTCGACGCTGGTAGTGCTGTTCGTGGGTGAAGTTATGGGGCAGGAGCCCTGCGTGTTGTGCTGGTATCAACGAGCGTTCATGTTCCCGCTGGCCATCATGCTTGCCGTCGCGACGGTACGGTGTGATTCGGACATCTGGCGCTATGCCGTACCACTCGCAGCCGCGGGTTGGCTTGCAGCCCTGTATCACAACCTTTTGTACTTCGCCGTCATCCCGGAAGCCATCAAGCCCTGCGGCACAGGTCCTTCATGCTCAGGAGTGGACATGACGATGATGGGCGTACTGCCCTTGCCCTCACTCTCGCTGGCTGCATTCACCCTCCTGATCATTCTTCTCTTGCTTCTTCGTCGGAACGCCAAACCATGAGCAGACGCACTGCGGTCATCATCATCAGCCTCCTTGCCATCGCGGGTTTCCTGGCGGCTGCATTCATCTACAAAGGTAAAGAGCCCGCACCGGAGGTGGCCGTGCCGGTGCAATCCACCAGCGCGCTGCTGCGTTTCAATGCACCCAGTTTCGGGCCCGCCAAGGCTCCAGTCACCATTGTGGAGTTCTTCGACCCATCATGTGAAAGCTGCCGGGCGTTCTATCCGATCGTCAAACAGATGATGGCCAAACACCCCGAGGACGTCAGGCTGGTCCTGCGCTATGTGCGCTTGCACGTTGGCTCTGAGGAGGCCATTCGCTTACTGGAGGCTGCGCGCAAGCAGGGTGTATTTGCGCCTGTGCTGGAAGCCGTCCTGGAATCTCAGCCGCAATGGCATGACGACGCCACGGCTGCGGCTGCGTGGGAAGCCGCTGCCTTGGCCGGATTGGACGTCGACAAAGCGCGCTCGCACATGATGTCGCCGGACATCATCGCAGCCATCGAGCGAGACACTCAGGATGCCAAAACACTGGGGGTCAAAGGCACGCCGACATTCTTCGTGAATGGCAAGCCGCTGCTGTCATTTGGTGCGCAACCGCTGTACGACCTGATCCGTAGCGAGATCAGCCAGTCACGCTGAGCGTGACCTAACTGTCAACGATGCCCCTTGTCCCTATAGTCGCTATAGGGTGTTTACTGATGTCCATCGATGCTCAGGAACTGCCTATGAAAAGCTGCTGCGGTGACAAACCCTCCAACACCAAAGGCGCTGTCGAAGTGTTCGACCCAGCGGCAGCGGCTGATGTGAATGCTCAATCCTCATCCTGCTGCCAGGGGAATTCGCCGAAGCTGTCTGCCCAGGAGTCTGGCCTTTACAAGTTAGCCGAGCCGGTAGGTAGCCCTGCACCGGACAAGCAGGAAGAACAAGCTGATGCATGCTGCACCTCAGGGGAGGCGTGCAAGGTTGAGACTGAGCAGTCCTCGGTCGAGAGCTGTGCTACAGGCTGTTGCGCTTCGTCTCCGGTTGCACGAGCCGCATCGTCCTCCACGCTGTATGCACTGGCGGAGCCAGCAACTGCCGCGAACGCTTCTACTCCGCTGTTCGTCCATGCCAGCGCTAATGTGAAGGTTGATGAATCGCGTGCGCCCACGGGAGAGCGGCGCGGTCAGTTCGAAAGATTCAGCATCGCCCAAATGTGCTGCCCAACCGAGCAGACCATGATCGAAGCGAAACTGAAGAAGGTCACCGGCATTCATGCCCTGGAATTCAACATGATGAACAGGACGATGGGTGTCTGGCACGAGCTGGCTGACAGTAGCCAGATCGTGGCCGCCATTCATGCACTGGGCATGCAAGCCGTGCCGGCGGCTTCGTCTGGGCAGGGCAGCGACTCGGCAGCCAAGGTTGTAGCGCCCAATGCCCACGTAAGCCGCTGGTGGACCATTGGATTGGCCGGGATCGCCGCAGTGTTCTCGGAAGTGCTGCACTTCACCGCCGCCGCACCTGAGTGGGTGGTGGCCCTTATGGCCTTGTTGGCCATCGCGTTGGGAGGTCCGTCCACCTACAAGAAGGGTTGGATTTCGCTGCGTAACCTGAACCTGAACATCAATGCGCTGATGAGCATTGCTGTCACGGGTGCGGCGCTCATTGGCCAATGGCCGGAAGCGGCGATGGTCATGGTGCTGTTCACGCTGGCCGAGCGGGTTGAGGCGAGATCCCTGGATCGCGCACGCAATGCAATCAAAGGCCTGATTGATCTGACGCCTGACCGCGCCACAGTGCAGCAGCACGATGGCAGTTGGCGGGAGGTCGAGGTCAAAGGTGTTGAGCTGTGGGCTATTGTGCGCGTGCGCCCAGGCGAGCGCATAGGCCTGGATGGTGAGGTGATCTCGGGGAGTTCGGCGGTCAATCAGGCTCCGATCACCGGTGAGAGCTTGCCCGTGGACAAGACTGTGGGTGACCCCGTGTATGCGGGCACGGTCAACGAGTCTGGCTCGGTCGAGTACCGCGTGACGGCCAAGGCCAGCGATACGACATTGGCGCGGATTATCCACGCGGTCGAGGAGGCACAGAACTCGCGGGCGCCGACTCAGCGATTCGTGGATCGTTTTGCCCGAATCTATACACCGGCAGTGTTCTTTTTCGCGGTTGCCATTGCGGTCGTCCCACCACTGTTCATGGCTGGCGTCTGGACCGAATGGATCTACCGTGCGCTCGTTCTGTTGGTGGTCGCTTGTCCTTGCGCGTTGGTCATTTCAACGCCGGTAACCATCGTCAGCGGGCTGACTGCCGCGACGCGGAAGGGGATTCTCGTCAAAGGCGGTATCTACCTAGAGCTTGGCGCCAAGCTCAGTTTCATTGCCTTCGATAAGACCGGGACACTGACACATGGCAAACCCGTACAAACAGATTACCGTCTGTGGGGTGAAGTCGCTGACGTTTCCCCTGAACTGATCGCGGCCAGCCTGGCGGTCCGCTCCGACCACCCGGTTTCCCAGGCAATCGCCAAAGCAGCGTCGGATTCGCTGGACCAGTTGGCCGATGTCGAGCAGTTCGAGGCGCTGCCAGGGCGAGGCATCCAGGGTGTCATTGGCGGTCACCTCTACTACCTGGGCAATTACCGCCTTGTCAGTGAGCTGAGCTTGACCACACCCATCCTTACCGGCGCCATGGATGCGCTGGAGCGTGAGGGTAAAACGGTAGTTGCGCTGCTCGACACACAACGTGTGCTTGCCATTTTCGGAGTGGCCGACACTATCAAACCTTCGAGCCAAAAGGCCATCGAGGCTCTCCACCAACTCGGCATCAAGACTGCGATGCTGTCTGGCGACAACGAGCATACCGCTGAGGCCATTGGTAGGAGCCTAGGCATCGACCAGGCGCGCGGAAACTTGCTTCCAGCAGATAAGCTCGATGTGATTGGCAAGCTCCAGAAGGCCAATCATATAGTGGGCATGGTAGGTGACGGTATTAACGACTCGCCGGCGTTGGCTAAATCCCAGATCGGCTTCGCCATGGGCGCAGCAGGTACCGGTACCGCGATTGAGACGGCAGATGTCGCGCTGATGGATGACGACCTGCGCAAGGTCCCTGCATTCGTGCAACTGTCGCGGGATACTGTCAGCATCCTCAAGCAAAACATCTACTTCGCGCTAGGGATCAAAGCACTGTTTTTGACCTTCACCCTGATGGGGCTCGCCACGATGTGGATGGCAGTTTTTGCGGACGTGGGGGTCAGTTTGCTGGTGGTACTAAATGGTCTGCGGCTCTTGAAAAAGTGAATGGCCCATTGCTGAACGGCCTGAGATCTTAGAGCGCAATTCAATCGCAAGGGAGTGGTATAGCAAAAATGATGAGCGGTTACCCTGCAATTGCCCTACACGCCTAACATTTTCTACCTAGGCTCGTGACGTGCCCAAATTAAAGCGGCGAGGGTGCATGAAGATATGCGTGAAGTGGTTTGGGTCGTAACCTATTCGTGGGCATTTGAACAAGCTCGCGAACTTGGCTGCGTCATAGTAAAGCTCACCTGCGACCGCGCTCGCCCTGACGCGCATCGCTTCTCTGAGTCATTGGGCTTTGTGCCCAGCCATATCAGGATTCAAAATGAAATTCTGAATGAAGGCTCTGCAATAGCGAGAAAGGCTGCCTTGATTAGTGGGCCAGCTGATCCTGGAGTAGAAGCACCGGGCGGGCGCAGATAGCGCACGACCGGTGCTATTCACTCACTCGTCGATACCGATACGCTTGAGGCTTTCAAGGGCCTTACCACACTCAGGTGAGCCATGCCGTAAACCGCAGGCCAAGGCAGCTTTGAGGCTCATCACACCGCCTACAAAACCGACTTGATTGCCGACTCCGTGTCCGTCCGAAAATCCCTGATCATACGCAATCTCGACAAGCGCATTGATCGCCGCCAGGGTGTCTTGTTTGTTTTTACTGTTCTGCATATCTACTCCGCGAGCATTCAGCTCATATCGCTCGGTTAGGTGGCGGCACCTTCAGGTTTGGGCTGAGCGAATCCCGCTCCCATAGCCAATCCCTTCAGGGGAGGGCAAAGCCCCGCCACCGAAAGAAAATCAGCTATTGAGAGCAGGTGGCTCGTTTTGGTCATCGGTGCTGCTCGCATCCCCGCACTGGCACTGAGTGGGTACATCCGGATAGCCGCTGTGTTTCTCGATGAACAGCGTTCGGCAGGTTTCGCACCCATAGATCCGCGGCAGAGACTTCAAACCCTCTGGCAACACATCGCTCAGAGGCTCGTTATGCCAAGGAGCTCCGTCAAGGATCCTGGAGCGCAGGATGTTTCCCAGGCGCCAGGTGTCACTTTGTGCGCGCCAGGACCACATCGGCGCAGAAAGCGAATACTGGATGAAGGTCTCTTGTGACTGCCTGGCGAGCGGGTACTTGGGGCGGGTCCAGCCGGAATCGATGATGCTGAAACCCATGCCCATTTCTGCGCTCGGATGGGTCTTTTCACCAAAGAAACGGTCATGCGTCGCTGGAGCCGTCGCATGATGGTCAGTCGGTGGGAATACCCACAAATAACACTCATCTCGGTTCACCATGCTGATGAGCTCGCTTGGCCCGCGCATAGGGGAATTTGCAGCCAAGGCGAAGCGATCCTTCCACGACATGTTGGGAGGCGGCGCAATACCAGCAGCGATGGCCAACGTGGCCGTCTTGGGGACGAACCGATCGCCGAGCTCGTTCAGATCCAGATTCTTGCAGAGGGCTTTGAAGGCCTTTTTGCGAGTCTTCGAGGTGAAGGTGGGGTCAAGAAGCAGGCGAACCTGGTTCACGCCGATTCCCGCGGTTCGTAGCACCTCGATGACCTCTTCTGCCACACCGACTGCTTGAAGATCGGTCAATCCCAAGCACTTTTTCGCACGCTCGACCGCCGCGTAGAGGTTGTACTGCCGTGTGTCGTTGTCACGACTGACCTGGATTGGGAGCTTGTCTTGGGAGGCTACTTGCGGTGCAACGGAGCCGATGGCCGCGTGGAACAGCTGGTGGATGTCCTGGTGAGAATACAGGCGGCCAGAAGCCGAAAACGAGGCGTGCAGCTGAGCAGCGAGAGGTTGAAGCAGCTTTTTGGCAGACATGACTATCCCCTAAAGAGCGACGTTGGGGTAGCTGCGCTTGTAGGGCCGTTAGACGCGAAGCTGGACGTCGAATCAGGTTCAATCATGAGTAGGAGTCAGGTTTGATTTGCTTGCACGGCCACCATGCAAAGCCCGACGCGGCAATCACACCAGATTCGCCGAGCGTTGGCAAGAGAGGTCATCGGTAAGCAAAAGCAGGTAGGAGGAGGGCGCTCCATGCTTGATCACGTCAGAAACAGGAAAGCCGGAAGCACATACAGCGCTTCCGGCTTTCTCACGTCAGACTGATGAGAGGGATCAGAAGACGTATTGCAGACGGGTCACGATGGCATTGCCGCTGTCGTCGCCCACGGTGTTCTCGTTATTGTCGGTACGCACGTTGATGTAGTTGGCACTGACTTTCACCGCCTCGTTGACGTACCAGTTCACACCCACAGTGTGGCTCTTGGCCTTGCGCTCGTTTGATTGGTCCGCTGCGGTGACCAGGTTGCCGTCTTCGACCTTGATATCGTCAAAGCGGTAGAAGACTTCCCAGGCCCCCAGTTCCTTGTTCTCTGGTTTGATAGTGTCGAACTTGGCACCGTCGAGCTTGTAGATACGCGGCTCGCCGGTCAGGGTGTAAGCCATCTGGGCGTAGTAACCGGAGGCCTTCATGTCGTTGTTGGCCTGGTCAGCTTTCAGCTTGCGGCGAAGGTATTCCGCTTGCACCGAGAACGGGCCGGTGGCCCAGGCACCTTCGAGACCCCAGACCGAATCGTCCTTCCACAGGCCATCTTGTGCGGCGGCACCGCCAAACAGCATGCGGTTACCGTTGGTGCCGGCATCGCCGCCGCCATTGGTATCTACACCGCGAACGCCCAGACGCGAACGAATCCGGGTATCGACCGCACTGTTTTTGAGGTCGCGGTAAGCGTACTGAGCACCGACGTGCAGGACGTTGCCATCACTGTGCAGTGGTGCGAACACGCCACGTACGTTGTAGCGCTTGGTGCTGTCGCCATCCGAGTTGTTGTTGGTTTCACTGAACACGCTACCGGAGACATAAGCCATGTCAGCGATGGTGCTGGTGGCTTGTACACCCATGCCGGCGTTGTCGTTGATCCAGTCCGCCAGGTCGTACGAGAGGTTCCGCTCCATGGCGGTGGTCCACTTCGAACTTGTGGCTTTCTCAAGACCGAAGTCGGTATAGAAACGGCCGAACCGCAGTTGGACCGGCTTGAAGCCGGTGTAGGTCAGGCTGGCTTCGTCGAAGTAGCCGTCGGAGTCGTTGCCCGTGTTGCGGGAAAGGTCGTAGTTGAGCTGATACTTCCAATCGCGGTACAGCACGCCGCCGAGCTCAAGGTAGGCGCGACGGAAGTACCCTGCGTCAGCGGTATCGCCATTCTTGGTGAAGACACCATCGAACCGGCCGTAATCGGCCTGAACTCGGCCGCCCAGTTTGAAACTGAATTCCTTGTCAGAAGTCGATACTTCAAGACCGCCCTTGGTCTTCAGAACGATGTCAGCTCCGTCAGTGGTTACTGTTCCGGAGAATGCTTGCGAGGAAAATGTGCGGCGGCGGCAAAAACTGAGTGCAACACCTGACCTTTCCGGTACGGTGCTGCCACTATGTCTTATACCGAACTCAGCGTTGAAGAGCGCGCCACCATTCAAATCGGTCGTACTCAAGGCTTCAGCCTGCGTAGGATTGCCTGCTTGATCAACCGATCCCCTTCGACCATCAGCCGGGAGCTGCGCCGCAATCGAGATGTCTGTGGCGGCTACTCGGCCCACGCGGCCCAGCAGCAGATGCAGGCTCGCCGCCAGGTGTGTCGACCGAAGCGAAAGCTGTTGCCGGGTGGTGAGCGCTTCGAGTTGGTGGCGCATATGCTCCGTGAGCGTTTGTCTCCCGAGCAGATTGCCGGCAAGCTGCGCAGCATGAACATTCCCAGCCTCAGAGATGCCTACGTCTGTCGCGAGACGATCTATAACGCGATCTATGCCCTGCCGGTCGGTGAACTGCGCAAGGAGCTGATCATCTGCCTGCGGCAAAGCAAGACGACACGCCGACCGCGCTCTGGTGGTGTGGATCGGCGCGGCCAGATCCCCGAGATGGTCAGTATTCATGTGCGCCCGCCGGAGATTGAAGACAGGCAGATGCCGGGGCATTGGGA
Source organism: Pseudomonas sp. PONIH3 (assembly GCF_002934345.1). Taxonomy (NCBI): domain Bacteria; kingdom Pseudomonadati; phylum Pseudomonadota; class Gammaproteobacteria; order Pseudomonadales; family Pseudomonadaceae; genus Pseudomonas; species Pseudomonas sp. PONIH3. The sequence goes on along the minus strand of NZ_CP026386.1, from coordinate 2,892,214 downwards.
AGGCGACCTCATCAAGGGTAAGGCCAACGCCTCGTCCGTCGGTACGCTGGTGGAACGCACCAGTGGCTACCTGATGCTGGTAAAGATGAACGACGCGACGGCGACTTCGGCGCTGGAAGGCTTCAGCGCCGCGCTCAATGGCATGCCGCTGGAGATGCGAAAGAGCATGACTTACGACCAGGGCCGGGAGATGGCGCGACACGCCGAGATCACCCAAAGAACCGGCGTGGCGATCTACTTCTGCGACCCGCACAGCCCTTGGCAGCGCGGTAGCAACGAAAACATCAATGGCCTGATCCGCCAGTACCTGCCCAAAGGCACAGACCTGTCGGTACACAGCCAGGAAGAACTGAATGCCATCGCACTGCAACTGAACATGCGTCCGCGTAAGCGCTTCGACTTCAAATGCCCAATCGAAGTTATGGGCGAGGTGATGCAGAAGGCCATGGCTATGCGGCATGATGCTCCAGTTTCAATTCAATGACCGTGTTGCACTCAGCTCCTGCAACCGCCTGCCTATTATTGCGGCAGCCAACAGCTTTTCCCGCATGTTCGAAGAACGGATCATTGCTTGCCTCTCGTATGTTAAGTGCTTAGGTACCGACGTTGTGTTTCGCCCTGCGCCGGCCTAAATTGATCTTGCAGATGGGAGCAGGCCACGGTTGTCACCTGCTGTAACAAGATGCCTTTGTTCTAAGCACTCTGACTAGATTGCAAGCGAATATGACAGTTGTGTTTCTTAAGTGTTAACGGGAGAGTTTCAAACCTAACAAAACTGTTACCGAACAAGCCAGTCTTTCTTATCAAAGAAGCTCTTCTTGATCAATCTTCGAATTTCCAAAACCTGGGGATTACGTATCAATTTCGATTTGATAACAAGATAGACATCTTTCTCCTCCAGGTCGTCCAGGAAACCCGGCACGGGTAGGATATTTCTCTCCAGTTTTCGGCTGTAGTCGGGCAGCACTCCAATACACGCACCACCAACGACAAGGCCTCGTGATAGGTTGTAGCTCTTGACCCGAGTGGTACCGCCCTGATGCTCAGACATTATCGATGCCCACTTTCGTGAGCCCGCCAAGATCTCTTCATCCCAAGGGACAACGAGCATGAAGTTGTGCAAATCCAAGCTCTCCACAGGAAGGGTGACGCTCCTTGAGTAGCGGCTGGAAATGAACAGCGCGTGCCCAATCCGGCCGAGCCGTTCAAACCTATACGTAGGATGGCGATCAAAAGCGCCCTCATCATCTGGGCTCACGAAAGCGATACCCACATCGACTTCACACTCAGAAAGCATCTGCGTTGTGCACTCTGAATGGATTTCCAGCCGCATTTCGGCATGATCGCGTACGTAGGCGACTAGATCGCGGTTCACGATGTCGCTCAGCACTGGCTCTGTGATCGCGATGGTAAGCCTGGAGTCCTCCTTTTCACCAGACTTGCCCAGGCCTTCAGGGCCGAAGAGTTGGCACAGGTACTGGCTGACCCTCTCGCCTGTCCGGGTCAGAGCAAGCTTGTTGTGCTTGTAGACAAACACGGGAGCACCAATGTGCTCTTCCAGTTTCTCCAAGCGTTTGCGAAGGCCTACCACTGGCACATTGAGCCCTCGGGCAGCCTGTTTGAAACTGGCACAACGTGCTGTTGCGAAAAACTCTACGGCCAGCTGATCATCAATTGGCAGATCATCCAATATGTCAGGACTGTAAGAAACAACGCTGCTTGTATATGTTTCATTTTGTGTAACCATTCGATCCCCCTTCATTCGGGGAATCTAGCTCAATGTCGTCTGACATTTCCTTATCTTGACAACATTGTAATGCACAGGTCATGCGTGCGTTATTGGCAGGCCTTTATTTCAAAAGCGTAATCCTCAGGCAATCCCTCTGATATTGTAGCGTGCTAGTCTAGTGCGCCAACTCATTACTTATCATATATAGATTCAGCTAATTAAGCATTTACATTTAGTTCACTGTTTTTTCACCTTTGCCTCCATAGGCTTTGGCCATGGAAAATCAAAACCCACCTCTTATTACCTTACTAATTCGTTATCTGGGGATCGGCTTCATAGCAACGGGAATCCATTACGTGGTGTTCCTAGTGCTGGTTACGACAGAATTTGCTACTCCGTTGCTGGCCAGTATCTGTGGCGGCATGGTTGGCGCAATCGCAAGCTTTATTGGAAATAGGGCGCTCTGTTTTGTGCCAGATGGCTCTCGTAAGTTTCAGCCTGTCAGGTTTGCACTGGTCGCGTTAGCCACAAACTTCGGCAATGGCGTGGGTATGTGGTTCCTCATCAAGTCGAATCTGTCACCGCTTATCTCCCAAGTCCTAGTGACCTTAAGCCTCACTGCACTTGGATTCATTGCACATCGTTTTTGGACATTCAATCATGCAGACATTACATCGCTTTCCCGAGCGCCCTGATCCCTTGTTAACCATCGTGGTCCCTTGCTTCCAGGAAGAGGAAACCATCCCCGAGTTCCACCAGCGAATCACCCGCGTGGTTAAGCGCTTACCCGTCTCCTGCGAAATCCTCTATGTCGACGACGGCAGTAGTGACCGGACAGCCGACATTCTTCGCCACTATCAGGATGGGTCATCTGTACGTTGCCTGTCCCTGAGTCGCAACTTCGGTAAAGAGGCTGCACTGAGTGCCGGGATAGATCATGCCCGTGGCAGTGCGCTGATTTTCATTGATGTCGACCTGCAGGATCCACCAGAGCTCATCGCGGCCATGGTGGACTACTGGCAACGCGGCTACGACGTAGTGAACATGCAGCGCAACTTGAGAATCGGTGATTCGTGGTTCAAGCGCATGAGTGCCCGGGCTTACTACTGGGTCATGCAGCGCCTGGTGGAGAAGGTGGACATGCCGGCCGATGTCAGCGATTTCCGATTGATTGGGCCTGCGCCGCTGGCAGCACTGCGGGCGCTGGACGAACGCTCCAGGATTCTCAAAGGCATGATCGGCTGGGTAGGCTTTCGTACTATCGAACTGCCCTACAATCGCACTGTTCGCCATGCCGGGAGCACCAAGTGGAATGCATCTGGCCTGTTCAATCTGGCCATCGAGAGCATCGTCAGCTTCTCTCGCAAACCGCTGCGCATTTTCAGCCTCATCAGTTTCGGACTATTCGTCTCCAGCATCTGCTACATGCTCGCGTCGCTTGTGGCAGGCAGTTTCGACATCCATCACCTGATCGTCGGAATGGCTTCATTCATGTGCGTCGGTGTCGCCATGGTGGGAGAGTACCTGGGCGTGACACTCGCGGAAGTGAAGCGCCGGCCTCTCTATTTCCTGAAGCACAGCAACAAGGTAGATCCCGTGTCACTCCACCCTTCGATGGCTTCGATCGAGGGTAAGAAATGCTGAATCTGAAGAACGAGAGGACGCTGTGGTTGATCCTGGGTTCGATTTTGCTATTGCGCTTGGTGGGGCTGGGCATCTACCCGCTGATGGACACATCTGAGGCCCGCTACGCTGAAATGGCTCGCAAGATGGTCGAGTTGAATGACTGGATCACGCCCATGTTCGACTACGGGGTACCATTCTGGGGCAAGCCTCCGTTGTCCTTCTGGACTCAGGCCGCGAGCATGACGGTCTTCGGCGTTAACGAGTTCGCTGCGCGTTTCCCAGCGTGGCTACTACACCTGGCAAGCTGTTTCATCATCATCAAACTCGGTACGCAGCAGATTTCTCGTAACGCCGGCATCTGGGCTGCCATTATTTTTTCCAGCACCACACTTGGCCTGGTCTCCAGCGGTGTTGTGCTGACTGACCCTGTTTTGTCGTTCTCGATTCTGCTGGCCAGCTACGGTTTCTGGCATTGGATGAAGTGCGCCAGCAAGGCGGATGCCTACCTGATGTTCGCAGGTCTCGGGCTGGGCTTGCTTGCCAAAGGGCCGCTGACCCTTGTGCTTATGGGGGCGCCGGCATTCGCCTGGTTCGTTATCTACAAGGAATGGGGACGGGTACTGAGGCTTCCCTGGATTAGCGGCCTTGTGCTCATGTTCGGTATATCCGTGCCGTGGTATGTCGCGGCCGAAATGAAAACGCCCGGCTTCATGGAGTACTTCTTCGTTGGTGAGCACTGGAGCCGCTACGTCGTCAGTAACTGGGCAGGGGACCTCTATGGTAGTGCTCATGCCAAGCCGTACGGCAGCATCTGGATCCAGCTCGGATTGTCGCTACTGCCATGGGCCTTGTTCCTACCACTGTTGATCCGCAAGCGTGGATCGATGCAGCGCTTCGAAGCCTACCTCTGGCTGTGGGCCTTGGCGACACCGGTCTTCTTCACATTTGCAGGCAACATTCTGTGGACCTACCTGCTACCCGCGCTGCCAGCGTGGGCCTTGCTGCTGTCTGCACGGGTCAGCGAAGTTGGCCCGAAGACCACCTGGGCTGCCGCTGCGAGCGCATTGGTGTTGCCAATCATCGGTGCGGGCATCATCTACGCCGGGGTACTAGAGGAGCGACCTCAGAATCAGCGAGATGTGGTTCAAGCCTGGCTCAATGTGCAGTCTGCTCATTCCGCTCCCCTGATCTATCCTGGCCGCCGCTCATACTCGTCGGAGTTTTACAGCAGCGGGAAGTCCGAGAACATCAAGGATCCTGCCAAGTGGCCGCAGGATGGCTCGTTCTATCTGTCCAGGCGCTTGCGAGACAGCAAGGATGGTCTGCCCGCTGATCTAGCTTGCACATCGATTACCGAAGCGAACGCCAGCCAGCTCCTGCTGTGCCATTGGAAGCGTACCGCACAAGGTGCCGAGGGTCTGGCCGGAGAAAGCAATGCGGAAACGCCTCGCAAGAACGAAGGCTAAATTCCAAGCACAAAAAAGCCAGGTTTTACCCTGGCTTTTTTGTCGATTACTTTCGTCATTTGAAGTCCTATTTAACCGCCGATTAATTGTCGGCTTGTTCCTTACCATCCTTGCTTTCTTTCTTTTGCTCTTGAGCGACTTGTTGTTTGTTCTGGTCCGAAGAGTCATCGCTCCATAGGCGAGCCTGTTCGGTTCGGAAGTTCTCGTTGAACTGTTTCGCTCGCTCGAAGCCGCCTTCAGCGTAAGCGGTACCCATGAGACCCAGCAGCAGGCTGCCAATAGCGATAGACTTGACAAATTTCATTGTGAACCTCGGTTCATACTAGGCCTACCTGATTAGCGGCCTTTGTTGGTTTGTAGTTTAGGAACGCGAAGCTAACGACAAGGTGAGTCAATAATTACAATTCCGTAATTTTGGCTGCAGATAGGATGCGTTAAATCGTCAAATCTGGAAGGATCATGTCTATCTCGGCACTGTCGAGGGCGACTTCGAATTTTGTCTTAAATTACAATTTTGATATCTAGCGCGTTAATTCAGCGCGGCGTTGTTGGCCGCCCTAGGAGATAGCCATGAATGACATAGAGCCCTGGGCAGTTGCTATCGGTGACTTTCGCCGCTGCACTGAAAAACTCACTGTCCAACTCGACGAGCTGACCTCGCAGACGCGCACCTCCAGCGCTGTTCTGGAGAGGTCGAACGAACTGGTGGAACAGGTGGACGCTGTCGGCCGGCAGATTCAGGAGGAGGTGCGAAAGGCGGAGAAGGCTTGGTCGAATGCGGAAGAAGTTGCCTTGCGCGCCGCTGCATCAGCATATTCAGCTGCATGCCGCGGAGTCGAAACCGCCATCCAGCCACTGATTTCGGAGCTTACAGCAGCGACAAAGGCCGCGGACGCCTCTATCCAGGAGCTCAAGCGTGCACCGGTGCTGGCCAAGCGTTATGTGATGGTGGTTGCCACGGCGTTCTTCATTCTGGCGCTGATCTGTGTCTACTCGACAATGCGCCTGATCGATGCCGCCGGCAGCGTAAGTGCTCAAGAGAAAGTGAATGCTCAGTACTTCTCCCACCTGTGGAAGAATGCCAATCCTGACGAGCAGAAGATCATCAAGTCGGTGATTCTGCGGTCGCCCATGGACCCTGTGGTCCTCCGGCACTGATGCATTGAGGCAAACAAAAAGGCCCGTCGATTGACGGGCCTAATCGTGTCTGCGCAATTTAAGCGGCGGTCATTGCCGGCTGCATTTGCTGGGCTGCGGGAAAGTGAAGGTGGAACCACGTGAAGTTTTCTTCGGTCACCTCCACGCTCGCCGACCCTTGGTGCAGGCTCATGATCGACTGCACAATGGCCAAGCCAAGACCGGTACCGCCTTCGCTCCGTGCTCGGCTCTTGTCCACACGGTAGAACCGCTCAAACAAGTGCGCATGGTGTTCCTTGGCAATACCGCGGCCGGGGTTGCCGACACTCAACGTCGTACCGCTCGCACTATGCTGCACCTTCACGTAGACCGTGCGGCCGCGAGGGCAGTAACGGATCGCGTTCGAGACCAGATTCGAGACGGCACGTTGAACCATCAGGCGGTTCCCGCGCACCACGTCATCACTGCCAGAGATCTGCAGCTGGATCTCGCCTTCTTCTGCCGAAATGCTGAAGAGATCGCACACTCGCTGAACCTCGTCCACCAAGGAAACGGGTTCGAACTCCACCATGGATGCTGGATGACTGACCTGGGCCAAGAACAGCATGTCGGAAACCATGCGGCTCATGCGGTCCAGCTCTTCTGTGCACGACTCTAGAACCTCCCGGTACTCGGAAAGCGATCGTTCTCTGGTCAAGGCAACCTGGGCCTTGCCCATTAGGTTGGAGAGCGGTGCCCGAAGTTCGTGAGCAAGGTCGTCAGAAAACTGCGAGAGCTGCTGAACCCCATCATCCAGGCGAGCCAGCATGATGTTGATACCGTCGGCGAGCTTCTTGAGTTCTGCAGGCATCCCATCAGTTGGAAGGCGATGGTCGAGGCTCTCGGTTGAGATCTTCGACGCGATCTTGAGGAACTTGGTCAGTGGCAGCAGGCCTCTGCGCACGGTCCACCAACCAATGGCCAGGATCAACGCGAGGATGACAGGGGACATCATTAGGCCCCAGGTTAACAACGCATCGAGTAGGGCTTCATTGGATGACTGATCAGCAGTCATGTAGACGCCGACCTCCGTACCATCGCCCAGAGTCATGGCCTGAGAAGCACTGAGCAGGGGGCGTCCGTTATAGTCGCTCCACTCATATTCCGTGGTCTGCGCCGCAGCCTGGAACCTATGAACCTCTCGATTGATCTGTTTGGAACCGATGGTGAGTAAAGGATCTTCACTCTCTGCGGACCTGTAGATGCTTACGTAGAGGTTGTTCTGGCCTGTGACCAAATCCACCAGCTTGTGCGAATCTGAACTGACATCGGCAATATCAGTGATTTCGGAAAGGCTGTGCGCCATTGCCTCCATTTTGACGCCGAGATCGATGCGAGCATTTCTATCCAGTGCTTGCCCAACCATCATGTAACCGAAGGTAGCGAACATCAGCAGCAGCGCTGCGCTCATCAATCCAACTTTTAGTCCCAGCTTTGCAGCCAGGCTGAATGGCCTCATGCGCGTTCCTCAAAAACGTACCCAACGCCACGAAGCGTGTGAATGAGCTTGGTTTCAAACGGGTCATCGATCTTCGAGCGCAAGCGCCGGATGGCTACATCGATGACATTGGTGTCGCAGTCGAAATTCATATCCCAGACCAACGAGATGATCTGAGAGCGAGTCAGCGCTTCGCCCGTTCGGCTCATGAGCAGGTGCAAAAGCGCAAATTCCTTGGTGGTGAGATCGATTCGTGTGCCACCGCGGAAAACGCGATGGCGGACGGAGTCGAGTTCTAGGTCGGCAATTTTCAGCGAGCTCTTCTCTACTAACTCATCACCACGGCGTTGCAGCGAACGGATGCGTGCAAGCAGCTCAGGGAATTCGAATGGCTTAACAAGGTAGTCATCCGCGCCGCCGTCCAAGCCCTTGAGCTTGTCATTGATGCGTCCGCGGGCGGTCAGCATGATGATGCGGACCCGGCTGCTCTTGCGGATGGTTTCCAGCAGATCCCAGCCGTCGATACCTGGGAGGTTCACGTCCAGCAGGACCAACGAATAGACATTAGTGTTGAACAAGTGCAGGGCATCTACACCGTTGTGCACGATATCTACGACATACCCGCTTTCGGATAGGCCCTGCTGAAGATATTCGGCAGTTTTAATTTCGTCTTCCACAACTAGAACGCGCATAACTTATCTCAAGGTGTGAGGAAGGAGTTGGCCTAATCCGCCATGGTTGCAGGCTGTTCGAAAGTTTGGCTGGGGGTATGGCATGTGGTAGTCGCTACCTCTGTCCATACGCCGGGTCACCTGAGGACGCTTGAATCTTAACGCGAAGAAGCTGGTCGCGGCGAAATCCTACAAATTTGTAATGTAGCCGCAAGATTTCTGACAGTCATGCAGGCTCCACCCTTGAGCTTAGCGGATTCTGGGGCCTGCAACGGTGTACGACAGCTTCGCCTGACGGGTGGAATCGGCCAGGACAGGCAGCATTTCTGCCGCTAGCTGGCGGGACTGGTACTGGCCTTGGATCGAGTGCCATGCAGGCAGTCCCCATGGACGGCCCCAAACCCCTGCGCCTTTCTGTGAATTAGTTCACGCGAGGGCTCAGTATTCTCTCGAATAATTATCTTACAATCTATTACATGTCCAAATTGTAATTGCGCGATCATCTTGGTGTTAGCCTCCTTTGCTAGTTTAACGGCAGCGTAAGAGGCATTGCTGCTTTGGAAATTGTCTCATTTCAAAGCAGCTTGGCAAGAGCGACGGGCAGTTGTTCACGCCAGTGCATTCACCTGTAAACCATACGCTCCTTTGGTAGGTGAATTTTAGCGCCCCCCTACGGGCGCTTTTTTATTAAGGGACTTCTTATGAACACTACTGTATCAGCGATCGCCGTGTTTATGCTCTTTACATCACTAACAGCCAATGCCCAAAGCGGTATGGAGATCAATCAACGCATTGAGCGATCTGCTAGAGAGGCTACTGCGGATTATGCTCAGCGCGTAAAAAAGCCCATGCCTCAGCTTGAAGACTACGCCTATGGCATGGACCTTGACGTTAGTAAGTTGGTGTATGTATCGCCCAGCGTGCGGTACTGCGGTAACGTGAGAAGCATGATGACCTACGAAGACTCAAAGGGCGAACTACATATGGTTCGCTACCTGGTCAAAGGTGAGTGCATCAATAGTCGTTGAACGGCCCCTGAATTGCAGTCCTGGCTCGTGACTTATAACAGCTCAATGCCAAATCGACGGAGCAGCAGGGCAAAGCCCCCAAAGCTCACCATGGTGATGACGATACTGCTGATAAGCGTTGGCCAGAATCCCAGTTTGGGCAGCAGCACTGGAAAAGCGATGAACATCGGCAGGGTCGGCAGCACGTACCAGAAGGTGTACCAAGCATGATTGGAGATCTTCTCCATGCTCTGGTTCTCCAGGTAAAGCCAGACCAGCGTCAAGACCGAGACCAGCAGCAGGGCGGCGACCAGCCCGCCCAGCTTGTCACTGCGCTTTGCCAGCTCCGATACGAGAATCACTAATCCGGCAGTGAGTAGATACTTCGTGATGATCCAAGCCATCGCTGAACCTTCTGGAGGTTATGGTCGGGGGCAGGCGAAGCCATTCACCAACCCCTCTCGAAGTGCTCCTGCCGTTTACGCCATCCTTCACCGCATGTCTTCTACGACATCACCCTCAGCCAGGAGGGTGATGTGTTTGTTTGGTTTTTACCGATCGATCAGTGTGAGGGCGACGGAACGCTTTCGTGGAAAGCTGCCCGCTCGATCTGGATGGTGCAGTGATGGATTTCGAATGCATCGCTGACAGCATCCACGACGGCCGCCAGCACAGCATCCCCATCTGCAGAATCCCGTATCACTACGTGCGACGTCATCACGTTGCTGCCACTGCTGACGGCCCAGACGTGCAAGTCATGAACGTCCGTAACGCCATCTACGCCGAGGATGGTAGCCTCGATTGCCGTCACGTCGAGCCCCCTCGGCACACCCTCCATGAGGATTCCCAGGCTTTCGCGAAGCAACTGCCACGTCCGCGGCAGAACCCAGAGGCCGATTGCCACAGCGACAATCGTGTCGACCCAAGTCCAGCCGGTGAAGCGGATGATGAGTGCCGCGATGATTACGCCTAGCGAGCCGAGCATGTCGCTCCAAACTTCGAGGTAGGCTCCTTTGACGTTGAGGCTCTCGTTGCTCGCAGATGCCAGAAGGCGCATCGAAATTAGGTTGATGATCAGGCCGGCGATTGCGATCCACATCATCGCTCCGGTAGCGATCTCCGCCGGCATGAAGAAGCGCTGGTAGGCCTCATACAAGATGTACATCGCCACCAGGAAGAGCAGCACGGCGTTGAACGTCGAAGCCAGAATTTCCAGGCGCGCATAGCCGAAGGTTCTTTTCTGATCTGCCGGCCGCTTGGCTATCTGAAGTGCAATCAGTGAGATCGCCAAGGCGGCAGTATCTGTGAACATGTGAGATGCGTCCGACAGCAGCGCCAGGCTGCCGGTAATCCACGCGCCGATCACTTCTGCAATCATGAAGCTGCCAGTCAAGGCGAGCGCCATGATTAGCTTCTTCTGATGCCCCTCGCGTACTGCAGCGCTGCCATGGTCGTGATTTGAACCCACGTATTTCTCCTTGCGCAGGGTTGTGGTCTCGTTGGCCTTCCTGTCTAGCTAGCCTTAGAGCGTCGCTTGGCCACACTGACTGCAAAATCTTGCTCCTGCACTCAGCAGCGAGCCGCAGGCGGTGCAACCACTCGATAGCGGTGTTCCGCAGTTTAGACAAAAGCGTGCTGACGGATCGTTGGCCGTCCGGCACTGCCTGCAGCCCTGCAGATCTTTGATGGGGGCTGGAGTGGCAGGGCGCCCGCCGTCATACACCTGATTGCCGCCGTCGCAGCCCTGCTGCCGGCCATGGCGATCATATTGCTCGGCCCCATGTCCCCCGCTGTGGTGCTTGCCTCCACCGTGGTTTTCACGACCATGGTGCCCGCCCAGGATGTTTTTGAAAAAGCTCATGGTATTCGCCCCTCATTGATGGGTGACATATTAACGAGCAAAAGTTGAAAATAATGTTCTGCTCGCGAGAAAGACTTGTAAGTTGAATTGAAAGTTCAAAATTAGCCTACGACAAAACGAAACCGTTTTGTTCGTGAAATTAAATTTATCTAGCTGAGCGGCGCATTGTTTTTGGTGGGTGGTATTCCCCTAATTTTGATCATAGCGTGATCATTGACAATCAAAGCAGCAGTTATTGGATTTCTGTCAGCATTGTAATCCCGAGGTCATCGTGTCGTTATCAGGTCCCGGAAATAATGCGCTCAGCGAGATTCATTTCTCTTTTTATCCCTATGCCTCACACATACTAAGCGTCCCCAACGCGTAGGGGCCCAAGGCCTCTGGCGCTCCGCACATTGCGCAATCGCTCAGCATCTGTCGACGGCTTGCCTTGTAGCTCCCGCTAACTCCATAGCTACCGCCATGGATAAGCAGCTTCCAGAGTTTGATAATGACACCTTCCAAATCCATTGTTCACACCCTGTTAAGCAAATGGATCTTTGCTATTCGCAATGCGCGGCAGAAAGGCATCAGTACTAATTTGCTAATCGGCCTGGTGACTTTTTGGTTGCTGCTATTCGCGAACGCTGAGCTCTGGAACGTGCTCTGGACGCTGGTATTCAAAACCGATGAAGTGAACTGGCTGCTAGCTGCTAGCCTCCCAGTCATAGTATTCGCATGGGTGTTTACCGTTCTGAGCTTGCTGTCATGGGGGCGGCTGGCCAAACCCTTGCTGTGTCTGGTACTGATCAGCGCGTCTTTCGCGAGTTACTTCATGAATGCCTACGGCATCGTGGTCGATTACACAATGTTCACCAACGTTGTGGAGACCGACGTCGCTGAGGCAACCGAGCTGCTGAATTGGAAGCTCGGTCTTTGGGTCGCAATGGTTGGGGTGTTGCCCGTCTACCTGATTGCCCGGGTTCCCCTCCGGCGTAAGCCTTGGGCCAAAGCTTTGGTCAGCAGGTTCATTGCTCTGTCGCTCGCTCTGTTGACCTTATCTGGCATCGCGTTGAGTCAGTACCAGTCGTATGCCTCCTTGCTGCGCAACAATCGGGAGATCCGGCTGATTCTGGTACCTACCAACTTGTTTGCGGCTGGCCATGGGTACCTGAAGCGTCAGCTGGCCTCACCTAAAACGCTGACGGCCATTGGTACTGATGCGGTAGTTAATCGACAGGGTGCGGCTCGTAAACCCAGGCTGCTGGTACTGGCAGTAGGAGAGACCGCTCGCTCCGCCAACTTCTCCCTCAACGGCTACTCCCGTGAAACGAATCCGGAACTAGAAAAGCGAAATGTCATTAGCTTCACGAACGTGAGCTCCTGCGGTACCGCCACCGCGGTCTCGCTGCCATGCATGTTCCTGGACGTGGGTAAGGCCCAGTACAAAGATGGCTTGGCCAAGAGCCGAGAAGGGCTGCTCGACGTGCTTCAACGCGCTGGCATCAGTGTCATGTGGACTGACAACAACTCGGGGTGCAAAGGGGTCTGCGACAGGATTCCCAACCACAAGGCTGCCTCTCACGCGGATTCCCAACTGTGCACCAGCGAGGAGTGTAAGGACGGGGTGCTGCTCACGGAGATGCAAGACTTCATCAAGCGCCAGGAAGGCGATGCTGTCCTGGTGCTCCACTACAAAGGCAGTCACGGCCCGGCCTACTACAAGCGCTACCCCTCGCAATTCAAGAAATTCGCACCGGTGTGCGAGACCAACGAGCTCGACAAATGTAAGCAGGAGGAGGTGGTCAATGCCTACGACAACTCAATCCACTACACCGATTATGTGACTGCAAATCTCATCGATATCCTGGCGGCCAACACCAAGTTCGACACTGCGCTAATGTACGTTTCGGACCACGGCGAATCGCTGGGGGAGGGTGGGCTCTATCTGCACGGGCTGCCTTACGCGATGGCTCCTGACGAGCAAACAAAGGTGCCGTTGGTACTTTGGATGTCTGACTCGCTCGCGAAGAGCGAAAAGGTCAACGTGGGTTGTTTGAAAGCTCAAACCACGTCACCGCTGAGCCACGACAACCTGTTCCACACCGTGCTCGGCATGATGAACGTCCAGACGTCCTCGTATCGCTCAGCGCTGGATTTCACAGCCCCTTGCAAGCCCTTGGCCGGAGGCTCTTATTCAGGCCTTTAAATGTTCGATATGGCCCGGATCATCGGCCAGGCGGCTCTGCACAAGCCTGCTTTGACAGCTGAGAGAAGCTGGACTAATTACATAGCTGCATCCAACAACCCAAGCGGAAAAGGAAGTTTTGCATGAGCATCAAGCCAGGCCCTAAGCGCACCAATGAAGATGGCACTCCGGACAAAAGGCAGCGAGTCACCCCTGAGAAGCAGAAGGACCATCCGGACCTGAAACCTCACAAGCACAAAAAGGGGGAGTAAGAGAAAAGCAGCTCTCGGGAGCTGCTTTTTTGTTTAGGCTGCGTGCAAACCTTCCTGACTGTAGTCGTGAGTCTTCTGCTTTGCGTGATCGGTTGGGGTTGTTTTAAGTCACTACAAGGTGGTCACTTGTCGGGCGCGACTCACAAAAAGCTTAGATCGGCTTGATTACCGCCTCGCTTTGGCTAGCTTGGAATCCATCGCTATCCATCGATTGCAGGGGGCTGCATGCGTTTGCACGGAGATGTTTATTGAAGCTGGGCAGATCCTACGCTTCATCACCGGACCCACGAAGAGATCCTGAATGACGGATTTTATCTCGACGTGCAGGTAAAGCTTTCGCGGAAAGCCGCAACGCAGCTGTTTATCGGTGTGTACGCGCCGTCGGGAACCGCGCTTTATGAGGAAGCGTTCGACACCCGGCCGAACGAATCAATGACGAGCGCGTTGGCCTGGGGAGTCGCCAGAGCGCGTGTCGTAGCTACGTTGTAAACCACTTTTTTTCACTGTAAGCCACTGTGGTTTACAGTGAAAAAAGTGGTTTACAGCAGGCCTCCTCAGGCTTGAGTCAGCTCCAGCAGATCGCCCAGTTCCTCCCGGGCCATCTTCACTCAACACTGAGCCAGTCGTGAGGTTGCACCGCACAAAGTCTTCCGCATCTATGTCCCGCTTGGCAGAATTCGAAGGCGTGATGTCTGTACCTCCTTCAAATCCGCGATCATGGTCATGCGCCGACGCGATGGCGCGGCGCTGCCATTTGACATTTAAGAGAATACGAAATATTTGCGTACGGTCTCTACTACTTCCCAAGTTCCGGAAAAGCCAGGCTCTATAATAAATTTGTCGCCTGCTTTGAGGTGAATTGGCTGCTTACCATCGGGGGTAATCACGCAATAACCTTCTTGGAAGTCGCAGTACTCCCATTTGGTATAGGCCACGCGCCATTTACCGGGCGTGCATATCCATGTACCCATAATCTTCGACCCATCTTCCGAGGTGTACGAGTTCAGATTGACAGTGTGAGGCTCGCCCGACAGCCGTTCCCAGGTGCATGCGTCAAGAACTGGTAAAGGGGAGGTGTCGCGCAGTACAACGATTAGGTCTTTCATAGAATGTGTTCGTGTGGTGATGATGTTTTGTAGCATCACAAAGTATGTCAGAAGAGAGATGTCTGTACCCGACACTAATATGCCCGTTTGCGAATTTCTGTCTAGGCTAACTCCATATGAAGGTGAGCGTTAGTGTTTTTTATATCTGATTATCAGCTCAAATGGTCGATGTTTCTATCCGGCCATTCAAAAACGATCTGAGGGTGGCGGTGGAAGGTGGTGATGTATTGAACTACGCTATACATGCGTCGCTGCAATAAACTAAATTGCATGAGAATAAAAATGCCAGAAGAATCTTATTGTAGCTATGATGAAGCTCGCCAGATAATTGCCGCGCTTAATATATGCACTGCCGGTCAATATAGGAGTCGATACAAAGAGCATGCGGGATTACCATCAAATCCCCCAATTTTCTTTGCGGGAAAAGGATGGGATTGTTGGTATGTGTTTCTGAGCAAGGCAAAGCCAGACTTATACGAATCGTTGTCGCAAGCACAGATTGCAGCAAGGTTTCTAGGTATTTCAACTCAGCTAGAATACGTGGCTCGTTATAAGGAAGACTCACGTCTGCCTTCCGATCCCGTACGGTTTTACGATGAATGCAAATCTTGGAGGCATTTCTTCCAAGAGGATTATGAGAAAGCTTATCCAACCTATGAAGAAGCAAAAAGCGCAGCGAGAAGGCTAGGTGTACACACCGCGAAAGAATATAAAAACCGTTACTTAGCCGATAAAAAACTGAGGAGTAATCCAAATGAAGTCTACGCGAAAACAGGTTGGAAAGGGTGGGGGCCGTTCCTTTCAGATGAGCTGGTTGCTATATACGCGAGCTATGAAGAGGCTAAGCAAGCGACAAAAAAGCTGGGGATTGTGAGTGTTCCGGATTATCGGAAAAGATACTACGAAGATCCCAGGCTCCCATCTAGCCCTGAAAAGGCTTATTCTGGCCGCGGCTGGACTAATTGGTATGATTTTTTTGATAGGCAGAAATCTAAATTTTATCCCACCTATTCAGAGATGGAGCAGGCGGTGCATAAATTGGGCATTACGAGTAAAGATGAGTATTTGGTTAGGCGTAAGGAAGACGAAAAATTACCCTGTGCGCCTTGGTCGGAGTACGCTTCTAAAGGCTGGGTCAGTTGGAAGTTTTTGTTTCGTTTCTTTAAACCGCTTTTTTATAGTGATTTGGCCGAGGCTAGCGCCGCTGCTCAGCGGTTGGGGATTATAAGTGCGTCTGACTATAGAGCTAAATATAAACTGGATCCTCGTCTGCCGTGCGACCCTAAGAGTCACTTTCTTCCATGGTCAGGATGGCCAAATTTCCTTGGGGTTGAGCGCGACAGGAATTACAAAACATATGAAGAAGCAAAAAAAGCTGCCGAAAAATTTGGTTTTAAGTCATATGCCGAGTATAGAGACGGATATAAGCAGGATCCTAGGCTGCCGAGTGCTCCCTATCGAGCCTTCAAGCACAAAGGCTGGATCAGTATACAAGACTTTCTTTCGCTGGAAATAGCTCCTGATTATTCAGATAGCTACCCATGCTTGTGTGATGTATATGAGAAACATTTGAGGTTTCAAACAAATTATGCAATACGTCGCATGGCGTTGAGGGTGCTGATAAACGGATACTTTCACGAATTAAATTTACCTGATGATCCAAAATTTTTATTATTAAGGGCTAATAAGTTTAATGCTGCGCTGTATATATCATTGATTGAGTCTCAGGCAGAGTCCCTGAAGCAGCAGGTACACACGTCAATTTCGACATTTTTTCAGTGGGTTCTCGACGAAGAATGTACAGATGTCGATGGGGATGAGAGCGTCGTGCTAAACGACTTCAGAAATCCGTTTTCTAGCATCCTCGCCGGATTCGCCAAAGGGTTAGGCTATTCTAAACTAGGTCAGACGAATAAACCCTCGCTTGGTTACGAGTATATTTTGAGAGCTAGAAACTACCTCGTTCCTGATTATGAGATGTCTCTATCACGACGCGTGTCCCTAAGCCAGTTAGAGCATCTCCAAGAGTTCTTCGATAGCCGCGGAGACTGGCTTGATGTCCCATTATCGAAAATTGATGTCGATGATCCTCATACGGTATGGCGAAAGCTTGAGCGAATTGAGCGGGTTGTTGCTGGGAAACGGCGCAGAGTAGTTGTGTATCAGGTATGGTCTCCGGTTCGGTTTGTAGCGCTTTATACCTTGCTAAGGTTTCCATTACGGGGGCAACAGATTCTGTGGCTGGATAGCGGAGAGGCTGACCGAGAGGTCGGAGTTGTTGACATGGAAACTGGTACAATTGAGTGGAGGAAGAATACTGGGCATCTTGCTTTGCGTGGCACCAGGAGCAGTACACCTCAGGCGGCAGTTCAAAAAGGAATAAATGGATATCCAAAGTTCTATTGCACAACTAATAAAACTGGTGCTCGTGATCAAGGATACGAAGTCGAATGGATTCCAGAGGATTTGGCGTATTGGTTGTTGGTGTTGAGGGACTGGCAGGAAAAATACTCACCGCTTGATTACCCCACACCATGGACTTCGATAAAAACACACGCAGAGATCAATAGTGAGATTTTGAAATCTCGGGGTAGCCAATGCTTTCTTTTTCGACAAGATAAAACGGGTCAGCCTATTACTACGGCAACGGCCTTCCAGACCACATTGCCTAAGCTACTTTATCTCATTCAACGGGGTGGGGAAGATCTAGCCAGGAAAAACAGTCAGTACGGACCTCGTTATCTTAGTGACTACACTCCTCACTGCTTGAGGGTAAGTCTCATCACCGCCTATATAGCGGACGGGGATGCGCCGATACATATAGTGTCGAAGCTGGTTGGGCATGCAGCGCTCGTCATGACCATTCACTATGTGAGTCTTAAGGAACACCAAATGCGGAGGCCTATGCAAGAGGCCGAGAAGCGTGCTGAATATACCGCCTGTGATAATTTGGTGCGAGACGTGCTTGCCAATGGCTTGCAATCGCAAGCTAGGAATTTGATTGCAACTGACGGAAATAGGATTTTTTTCGAGAAGTCATCGACAAAATCTGCAAACGTAATTTTTGATTGGGGAATATGCCCGATGTCGGCTGCCGCCTGCAATATAGGTGGTGATCTCATTGAGAATGTATATGCCGCGGTTGAAGCTGGGTATCTAGGGCAGAAAAATTGTCCTCGTTGTCGTTTCTTTGTTTCAGGGATAGCATTCTTAGGAGGATTGGTTTCATTGGCGAATGAGATAGCTCTTGAAATTCATGATGAAAGCGGTAGATATCAAGCTTATACAGCTGAACTGGATGAGTTGGAAAGCGCCTGGTACGATGCGAGCATCAAAGATCTACCATTTGATCGGGAGCTGGACCGTAAACGTTCAGTCGCTCAACAGCAACAAAGTGCAGCAAAACTCGAAGTGTTGTTACGTGACTATGGGGCTGTCAATCGCTACGTAATGGGTTGCGTAAAAGCAATCGATCACACTGAGTCAGAAAATAGTGAGGCAGAGCTTAAGTTAGTTGTTTCGGAAGACCTGAAGGAGATGAGCTTCAGGGCCTCAGAGTCGACCTACCATCTGCTGTCTGAAATCTGTCAAAATGCAACTATTTACAGATCTGCGAACCCATCTCGTGCCTTGCCATTGATTTCAGAAATGATCGACAGGATGGCAGCTAATAACGGGTTGCGGCCAGCAATGTATAAGCTTACAAATGCGCAAAAGCTTGCTGCATGCAATCAGTTAAATTCGTTGCTGATGAGTCGTCTGCATTCCTGGGAAAGAATCGATAATTTGATCTCAGGGAAGTTAATGATATTGGATGTTGATGAATATCAAGCCGGTTTGACTCCCATAACATCCGAAATCAAGGCGATTTTTTCGAATTACGTATCGCTTACCTCTGGTGCGCATGGAGACGAGAATGATGAGTGAGCTTCCAGAAGTGGTATTTGAAAGGTTGACATCCGAAGCAAGTGACTCTCGACGCCGTCGAAGTCTGGAGGCGATCAACGAAGCTTGTAAGATTGCTGCGAGCCTTGAGGTAAAGGACTTCTCATACAGAGCTCTGCTGGCTATGGGACAAGCTCGCGGCTTGGCAGTACCCAGTGAAAAGTCGATTGTGAATCCTACAGGGGAACATTACAGATTGCTAATCCATGCTTGGAAACAAGCATCGATGCCAGCTCCAACGCATCAATTCTCTGATGCATTATCTTGGGTCTCGAGTATCGAAGATCCGGTGCTGAAGTTAAATGTTTCTTTGCTGGTAAAGGAGTTGAAGGCGTTAAAATCAAAGATGCGTCGACAGCTTTCTAGTGGCATGACGCCCATTTTTTTAGGTGCGGTTGAAGGGAAAACACCTGAAACATACTTTCGGCTGAGGGAGGTTGAATTATCGGCGCTGAGGTTTGCAATCGATGAGGATAATCTGCGTCAGATGGGACAGACAATCGGGCCTCGTGGCGAGGTCTCGGACTCCAAGGGCCGTATCATTCAAAAACCGGGATTCAGAGATGCGATTGAGAAAGTGTTGACCTTGGAGAGGGGAGGTTAGCAAAGGGCCTTATCGGTGGCTTCGATTTAGGAACTGGATGCTGGGGTATCCTAAAATTATTCCCAAAAAAAAATCAAGAAAAACAAGTCGATAACGTATTTTTGTTGGTTTTGGGATATTTTTGGTTTCACTAAGCGAGGAAATGGCAGTACTCCCACTTCTCGTAGTTGACCTCGAACTTGCCCGGCGTGCAGATCCAGGTGCCCATGATCTTGCTGCCGTCGGCGGACAGGTAGGCGTTCAGGTTGACGGTGTGCGGGTCGCCGCCGATGCGCTTCCATTTGGTCGCGTCGACCACCGGGGTCGGACAGGTTTCGCGCAGGACGGTGATGAAGTCGGACATGGCATGGCTCCAGGTAACAGGTGAGATGACGCGTCACCATAGGGCCATCGAAGTACGGGCAGTTGCCTGGGCTCGACGTCCAGCTGTCAGAGCGCGCTATCTCAACCCAAGCCTGCCGATCGGCCAGGCTTCACGCCCACCAGTAACGCACGAAGTGGAAGAACACGGGCGCTGCGAAGCACACCGAGTCCATGCGGTCGAGCATGCCGCCGTGGCCTTCGATCATGTGGCCCCAGTCCTTCACTCCGCGGTCGCGCTTGATCGCCGACATCACCAGCCCTCCAAAGAAGCCCATGGCATTGACCGTCAGCGCCATCAGCGCCGCCTGCCAGAAGGTGAACGGGGTGATCCAGCACAGCAGGGCGCCGACCAGGGTCGCCAAGGCCACGCCGCCGGCCAGGCCTTCGACGGTCTTCGACGGCGACAGGTTGGGCGCCACCTTGCGCTTGCCGAACAGCTTGCCGCAGACGTACTGCAGCACGTCGCTGATCTGCACCACCAGGATCAGCCAGGCGATCAGCAGCAGGTTGCGGCCTTCGTAGCCGGGGATGTCCAGGGTCATCAGCGCCGGCACCGAAGACACGCAGTACACCGCGATCATCAGGCCCCACTGCACCTTCGAGGCGCGCTCGAGGAAGCGCGTGGTGTCGCCGCCGAAGCTGGCGAGGATCGGCAGCAGCAGGAACAGGTACACCGGGATGAAGATGCTGAACAGGCCGTACCAGTCCATGGCGATCAGCAGGTACTGCACCGGCAACGCCACGTAGAACGCCGCCACCAGGGCGGGGTAGTCGCTGCGTCGGGTCGGGGTGAGGGTCATGAACTCGCGCAGGGCGTAGAACGAGACGCCGTAGAACAGCACGATGACGCCGTACTTGCCGAACAGGAAGGCGATGCCGATCACCAGCACCATCACCCACCAGGCATTGATGCGCGCGTTGAGGTTGTCGATCACCGCATGTGGCGCGGGGCCGGCACGCCACTTGAGCAGGCGGCCGACGAGGCTGGCGAGCAGCAGCAGGGCGCCGATACCGGCGAATAGCGACAGGGTGTTGTGATCCATCTCAGGCTTCCTTCGGGGCCAGGTTCAGCAGGGCCTGGCGGGCCCGCTCGAGAAAGGCATGCTTGGCTTCGTCCTGCTGCAGGTGCAGCGGCTCGCCGAAACTCAGGGTGCACAACAGCGGCAGCGGCAGGGCGCGTCCTTTGGGCATGACCCGGTTGAGGTTGGCGATCCACACCGGCACCAGCTCTACCTGCGGGTTGGCCGAGGCCAGGTGGAACAGGCCGCTCTTGAACGGCAGCAGCGGGTCATCGGTGAGGTTGCGCGTGCCTTCCGGGAAGAAGATCAGCGAGTCACCCTGGGCAAAGGCGTCGAGCACCGGTTGCAGTGGGTTGCCCTCGCAGGCCTGCTGGCGATCGATCAGCACGCCGTTGAACACCTGGCGGATCAGGAAGTCGCGGATGCCCGGCTTGCACCAGTAGTCGGCGCCGGCCACTGGCCGGGTGCGGCGGCGCAGCGGCTCGGGCAGCGCGGCCCAGAGCAGCACGAAGTCACCGTGGCTGCTGTGGTTGGCGAAGTACAGGCGCTGCACCGGTTGCGGCGTGCAGCCCAGCCACAGGGCGCGGGCACCGGTGATCAGGCGGGCGGCGGAGGTGATGACGAAGGCAGTCAGGCTGGCGAGCATCGGGGTTATCCGGTGAAGGGAAGGGTGACGGCGAGCAGCACCTGCGCGGCCAGGCACAAGGCCTGACGGCGCAGCAGGGCCAGGGCAGCCTCGCTGCGTGCAGGCCAGCCGCGTGGATCGTCGGCGGTCGGTTTCAGGCGCAGTTCGAACAGGGCACGGTCCAGGGCCTGGGTATCAGCGGGCAGGCTGTCGCGGCTGGCGAGCCGGGCGAACAGCTCGGCATCCAGGGCAACGCGTATGGCCCAGTACTTGTGCGCCAGGCCAAGCGCCAGCAACGTTGCGCAGAACACCCGGGGCAGCGCTGGCAGCGGCACGCCCAGCATGGGCGCCAGGCTGCAGGCCAGGGCCAGCAAGGTGATGCCGTCCGACCAGCGCTCCAGTTGGCGGCCACGGGCGAGCAGGCTGGCGACGACGAGCAGGTTCATGGCTGTGTCTCCAGCGGCTGCAGGGCCTGGCGGTGGGCTGGATGCAATACCACGCCGGGGCGCGCCTGGCGGATCAGTGTTTCGGCATGCGCGATTGCCTTGCAGCGACCGCTGACCACCAGCCAGGCGGCGACTGCGCTGGCGCTGCGTGAGTAGCCCAGTGCGCAGCAGACCAGTACCGGGCCGTGCCGGCGCAGGTGTTCGATAGCCTCGGCAGCTTGCTGCAAGGTCTGCGTGTCAGGGGCGACCAAGTCCAGTGACGGCAGGTTCAGGTAGGACTGCGAAGCCTGTGGCGTCTGCTCGTGGCAGCGCGCTTGCCCCGCGATGAGGGCTCTGCAGGCGAGCTCCGCGCTGAGGTCGATCACCGCCTGGAACTGCACCGCGTCACCCGCGCCCGGCACACGCCCGAGGTATACCCCCTCGCATACCTCATCCGCCTGCGGGTGGCGCCAGGTCCACAGCCTTGAATTGATCCAGGCCGCAATCAGGTAAGGCGCCAGCAATGCCGTCGCCGCGACCGACAGCCGGCCATCGCTGTCTTTCTGGAAGCCTTGCGCCCCGAACAGTGCGTAGTTCAACGCTACCAGCAGCAGTGAAAACGCAGGCCAGAGCAGCCACAAGGCGGAGTGCCCCAGCTTGAACCCGAGCACGGCCAGCAGCAGCGCGCCCAGTCCATAACGCAACGCCAGCCGCCAGCGTTTGGGATCGCGTGCCAGGCGCGCCTGCTGCCAGGGCAACGGCCCTTGTTGCGGCCACAGCCACAGGCAGACGAACCCGGCCAACGCCCCGGTCGGCACATCGATGAAGTGATGCTGCCAGGTGCTCAGGACCGACAGCCCGATCAGCCCCATCCAGCCGTGCACCAGCCAGCGCCAGGCGGGATGCCGCGCATGGCGGGCGAACATCGTCCAGATGATCACCAACAGCGCGATATGCAGCGAAGGCGCCTGGTTGTAGGGCTTGTCGAAGCCCATCAGCACATCGAACAGCCAGCCGAACAGCCCCGACAGCTCGGGGCGCTCGAAGGTGAAGCGCAGCGGCCAGAGCAGGAAGCAGGCCACGCAGATCACCTGTGCCGTGAGCAATGCCAGGGCATGTCGGTCCATCTCGCGACGTGTACGCGGCAGCAGGAACGACAACCCGTACAGCAGGTCGATCGACCAGTACGGGATGATCGTCCACGGCCACAGCGGCATGTGCCGTTCCCAGGCGAACACCAGGCTGCTGATATCGTCGCGTCCGGCCGTGTAGGAGTTGGCCAGGCCGTAGCTGAGGAAAAACAACGGCCCGAGTAACAGCAGCCAGAGCACGCCACGGCGGATCAGCCCGGTTTCACGGACCATCAGCGCACCCGCTGCGCCAGGCTGACGCTGAAGATGCCCCATTCATCGATGCGCTGGGTGATCTTGCGGAACCCTGCGGCCTCGACCAACTGATCCATCTCTGCCTGGCTGCGTCGGCGCATAACCCAGGCCTGGCCGCCGCGGTGGCTAGTCAGGGCGCGAGCGATCATCTCCAGCTGCGGATGCCAGGGCTGGCCTGTGTAGACCAGGTAGCCGCCGTCCTCGACGGCATCGGCCAAACCCGCCAGTGAATTGCCGACCAGCTCGTTGCTGGCGAACAGCTCGTAGAGCCCCGAGACCACCGCGAGGGTGGGGTGTGGGGTGAGGCTGGCCAGGCTTTGCCGATCGAAGGCATCACCCTGGACGAAGCGGGCGATCTCGCCGAGGTCTTTTTCGCTGATCAGTGCGTTGCCCTGTTGCACGTTCAGCTCGCTGTAGTCGCGCAGCAGGATCGAGTCGGGCAGTTGCTGCAGGCCTTGCAAGGCCTCGAGGATATAGCGGCCATGGCCGGCGGCGATATCGACGATATGGACCGGGCGCTGCTGCTCGCGCAACCGGGCGATGGCCAGGCGCAACAGCTCCTCGACGTTCAGCTTGCGCTGGCGGATACCGCGCCAGCCGATGGCGTCCAGGTAGTTCCGGTCGACCAGCTCGCCCAACCGGCCTTTGCCGGTTGGTGTATTGCGGTAGACGTAGTCGAGGGTCGAGCCGGAGTCGAAGCCGGTGTCGAAGCCCAGTTTCACCCCCTCGGAAAGGCCCTTGCCCAACTGCAGGCCGGCGCGGGTGGCGCGCCAGTAGAGGTCGCGTGGCGAATGGCGTGGCAACGGCGCAGCCAGGCTCTCGGCCTCGGCGCAGCTGGCGCCGCTCCTGTCGGCGTCCAACAAGGAAGGGCGCGCTGGCGGCGCGTCGAAGCAGTGCTCGACGAAGCGTTCGATCCGCGCCAGGGCGTGGGCGCGGTCGCGCTCGCCAAGGGTGTCATGGAAGAAGCCTGGCAGGATGTGCTTTTCCTTGCGTGCGCTGCCCAGGCGATCGAAGAAATGCTCCTGCGGCTTGCGCTCGACCACCAGGTCCGCGCCGGAGATCAACAGTTGCGTCGGCACCTGGATTGCCTGGGCGTCGGCCAACACGCGGTCGGCGGCGTCATACAGGCCCAGCAGCATGGTGACCGAAATGGGCCGGCTGATCAGCGGGTCGGCGACATAGGACATGACCCGCTCCGGGTCATGGGTCAACAGGCGCGGCTTGACGTAGCTGTTGACGAAGAAGTTGCCGCGCAGGGCCTTCATCAGCTTCAGCCCGGGGCGGGCGAAGGGCACATAGAGTTTGACCTTGAACGCCGGCGAAGCGAGCACCAGGCAGCGCACCCTGGGCGCATAGTCGTGGGCCCAGGTGGCGATCAGTACCGCGCCGACGCTTTGCGCCAGCACCACCATATCGGGTTCGGCGATGCCATGGCTGGCCTGGAGGTGCTCGATGAAGGTCTGCACGTCGCGCACGCTGGTGGCGAAGCCCGGGCTGTCGCCGCGTGCTCCTGGCGATTGGCCATGGCCACGGGCGTCCCAGGCGAAGAAATCATAACCGGGCATGTTCAGTTCGTCGGCCAGGTGGGCCATGCGCCCGCCGTGCTCGTGGCCGCGGTGGAACATCACCACGGCGCGGCGTGGTTGATGCTCGTTGCGCGTGGCGGGCCAGTGGCGATAGTGCAGCTCGACGCCGTCATGGGTGCAGAAATGCAGCGATTGCGCTTGGCGCATGGCGAATATCCTTGTCCGGCAGCGAGGGGCTCAGCGGGTTTCGGCCAGGCCGTGGCGAACCCGGTTGTACAGGGTATAGAGCGAGAGCAGCAGGATCACCAGCAGCAGGCCATTGATCCAGCTCGCGGCCAGCAGCCCGAACGCCACGCCAGTGCCCAGCACGCCGAAGGCGAAGGCCCGGTCGCTCTTGCCCATTGGCCCGTCGTAGCGGCGTGACGCGCCGGCCAGCGGGCCCATTACCCCGGCGTATTCGCTGATCACGGCGAACACCACCACCAGCACCACCAGTGCCGGCGAAACGCCGGGCAGCAGGGCGAACGGCAGGTACAGCGCGGTGTCGGCGATCACGTCGCACAGTTCATTGAGGTAGGCGCCGAGCCTGGACTGCTGGCCGAACTCGCGGGCGAGCATGCCGTCGACCGCGTTCAGCGCCATGCGCAGCAGCATCCACAGCGGTATCAGGATGAACAGCCAGGTGGCCTGGTGCTGCCAGGCGAGCAGCAGGCCAAGGACGATGGAGACCGCCGCGGCGGCGACGGTGACCTGGTTGGCGGTGACGCCACGCTCGTACAGGCGTTGCACCGAAGGGCGCAGCAGCGCCTGGAAGCGGGGTTTGAGCTGGTAGATGGATGGCACGGCGAATTCCCTGTCATGGTGCGGCATGGCCGCGATTGTGGGGAATCAGGCCGGGGGCAGGCAAGGGGGCAGGTGAGGGCTTTCGCCTGGTTTCGTGACGCAGCGCTGCAAAGCGGCGCCGCTCTCAGCGAATCCAGCGGTCGCGCTGCTGCAAACGCCACCCCAGCCACCCCAGCGTCACCGCCCGCAGCACCATGAAGCCGAGGAACGCCCACCACAGCCCATGGTTGCCGAACCCGCGCATGGCAAGCGCCAGGGGCAGCGCGACCGCCACCGACAGCAGCATCGCATTGCGCATCTCGCGTGCCCGCGTCGCGCCGATGAACAAGCCATCGAGCAGGTAGCTCCACACGGCTACCAATGGCAGCACCGCCAGATAGGGCAGATAGGGATACGCGGCTTCGCGCACACTGGCAATGTCGGTCTGCAGGTCGATGAACAGATGCCCGCCCAGCAAGAACAGCACGGCGAACACCAGGCTGACGATCAGCGACCAGCCGCAGGCCACCACCAGTGCCTGCTTCAGGGCACTGCGGTCACGGGCGCCGATGGCATGGCCGCACAGGGCCTCGACCGCATGGGCCAGGCCATCGAGGGCATAGGCGGTGAGCATCAGCCCATTGAGCAGCAGGGCATTGGCTGCCACCGTAGCCTCGCCCAGGCGCGCACCCTGCACGGTGAGCAGTAGGAACACCAGTTGCAGGGCCAGGCTGCGCAGGAAGATGTCGCGGTTGACCGCCAGCAGCGGCCGCCAGCTCTGCCAGCGTTTCAACGCGGCCCAGGCGACCTGCCCGGGGTAGGCGCGCAAGGCCGGGCGGGTGAGGGCCAGGCCGAGCAGGGCGGCGCTCCATTCGGCGATCACCGAGGCCCGCGCCGAGCCGACCACCCCCCAGTCCAGGCCAAGTACGAACCACAGGTTCAGGGCGATGTTGAGCAGGTTGGTCGTCAGCAGGATCGCCAGCGGCGCCCTGGCGCTCTGGGTGCCGAGGAACCAGCCGACCAGGGCATAGCTGGCCAGTGCTGCCGGCAGGCCGAGCAGGCGGGTGTGGAAGAAGGCTTCGGTCGAGGCATGCAGCGCCTCGCTGGGCTGCATCGCCTGCAGTGCCAGTTGGCTGAAGGGTAGGGCCAGCAGGCCGATCAGCACGGCGAAAGCCAGCGCCAGCAGCAGCCCCTGCACAAGTACCTGGCGCAGCGCGGCGCCGTCGGCGCGGCCGGCGGCCTGGGCGGCGAAGCCGGTGGAGCCCATGCGCAGGAAGCCCAGCAGGCCGACCATGAAGGTGAACAGCGTGGCACCGACGGCCACCGCGCCCAACTGATGGGCATGGGGCAGGTGGCCGATCACCGTGCTGTCGACCAGCGCCACCAGCGGCACCGAGATGTTGGACAGGATCATCGGCGCGGCCAGGGCCCAGACCTTGTGGTGGGTGGGGCGGTTGCGCCAGGCGGTGGACAGTGAAGACATGCGGGCTCCTGCGTGATTGCGCAACGGATTGTACCGGCCCGGCAACCTATTGGCGCGAACACGGTCTCACTTGCCGCGCATCGCCAGGAAAGCCTCGAGCCGTTGCGCTATAGTTGCCCCCCTCACGTACACGCTGCCGAAGAGTTCTCTCTCAAATGCTCAACAAAGGATTGTTGCTGGCCTGCGCGCTGGCCCTGCTCAGTGCCTGTGATTCTTCCACCCCGGACAAGCCATCGGCGCCTGCTGCTGACGCCGCTGCCGTCGCGCCTGTCGAAACCCGGACGGCCAAGCGCGAAGATCCGGCAGTGCTCGCCAAACGCTATGCCGGCCGTGAACTGACCGTGCTGGACGTCTCGGAAGTGCAGCTCGACGGCGCCAGCACCCTGTCGGTCAGCGTCTCCGCGCCGCTGGACGCCAATCAGGACTTCGCCGGCAAGTTGCACCTGGTCGACACCGTCAAGGGCAAGGTCGACGGCGCCTGGGAACTCTCCGACAACCAGATGGAACTGCGCCTGCGCCACCTGGAGCCGCAGCGCAAGATGGTCCTGACCATCGACAAGGGCCTGCTCTCGGTCAACGGCAACCAGCTGCAGGCCGAATCGGTCAGCCGCTTCGAGACCCGCGATATGCAGGCCACGGTGGGCTTCGCCAGCCGCGGTTCGCTGCTGCCCACGCGCCTGGCCGAAGGCCTGCCGGTGATTGCCCTGAACGTCGACAAGGTCGATGTCGAGTTCTTCCGCATCAAGCCGGACATGCTCTCGAGTTTCCTGGTCAACTGGGGGCGCAACAGCAGCCTGTACTACTACCAGTCCAAGGAAACCCTGGAGATGGCCGAGCTGGTCTACAGCGGCCGTTTCGACCTCAACCCGGCGCGCAATACCCGCGAAACCGTGCTGTTGCCGATCGCCGGGATCAAGCCGCTGCAGGAGCCAGGCGTATACCTGGCGGTGATGCGTGCCTCGGGCACCTATGACTACTCGCAGCCGGCGACCCTGTTCACCCTGAGTGACATCGGTGTCTCGGCGCACCGCTATCGCGATCGCCTGGACGTGTTCACCCAGGCTCTTGAGGGCGGCAAGGCGCTCAAGGACGTCACCCTCGAGCTGCACGACGACAAGGGCAAGTTGCTGGCCCAGGCCAAAACAGACGGCGACGGTCATGCGCAGCTGCCGATCACCGCCAAGGCCGATACGCTGATCGCCACCCAGGGCGTGCACACCACCCTGCTGCGTCTGAACACTGCGGCGCTGGACCTGGCCGAATTCGACATCACCGGGCCCCAGGCCAACCCGCTGCAGTTTTTCATCTTTGGCCCCCGTGACCTCTATCGCCCAGGCGAGACCGTGCTGCTCAACGGCCTGCTGCGCGACCAGGACGGCAAGCCGGTCAAGGCCCAGCCGGTGAACGTGGAAGTACGCCGCCCCGATGAGCAGGTCAGCCGCAAGTTCGTCTGGGAGGCCGACCAGAACGGCCTGTTCCAGTACCAGCTGCAACTGGCCAGCGAAGCGCCGACCGGCCGTTGGCAGTTGCTGCTCGACATGGGCGGTGGCCGCAAGCAGGTTTACGAATTCCTTGTCGAGGACTTCCTCCCCGAGCGCCTGGCGCTGGAGCTCAAAGGCAGTGCCGCGCCGCTGGCGCCGGAGCAAACCGCCACGATCCAGGTCAATGGTCGTTACCTCTATGGGGCTCCCGCCGCCGGCAACCGCCTCAGTGGCCAGGCCTACGTGCGTCCGTTGCGTGAAGCGGTGAAGGCGCTGCCGGGCTATCAGTTCGGCGCGGTCACCGAGACCGAGCTGAACCAGGACCTGGAACTGGACGAAGTCACCCTCGACCAGAACGGCAAGGCCCGCATCGACATCGAAAGTCGCTGGGCTGAAGCCCGCTCGCCGCTGCAACTGACCGTGCAGGCCAGCCTGCAGGAGTCCGGTGGTCGGCCGATCACCCGGCGCCTGGAGCAGCCGATCTGGCCTGCCGAGCGTATGCCGGGCCTGCGCGGCCTGTTCGACGGCGAAGAAACCGATGGCGACGGCCCGGTGGAGTTCGAGTTCCTGGTGGCTGATCGCGACGGCAAGAAACTGGCCGCCGACAACCTGAAGGTACGGCTGATCCGCGAGCGCCGCGACTACTACTGGAACTACTCGCAGAGCGATGGCTGGAGCTACAACTACAACGAGAAGTTCCTTACCCAGGCTGAAGAAACCGTCAGCGTGAAGGCAGGTTCCACCGCCAAGCTGAACTTCCAGGTGGAGTGGGGTCCGTACCGTGTCGAGGTGGAAGACCCGCAGACCGGCCTGGTCTCCAGTGCCCGCTTCTGGGCCGGCTACCGCGCCCAGGACAACGCCGAGGGGGGCGCCGTGCGCCCTGACCAGGTGAAGATCGCCCTGGACAAGCCAGCCTACAAGGAAGGCGGCACCGCCAAGGTCACCGTCACCCCGCCGGCCGCCGGCAGCGGCTACCTGATGATCGAGTCCGCCGACGGCCCGCTGTGGTGGCAGGAAATCGAGGTGCCGGCCGAGGGCAAGACCTTCGATGTCGAACTGGACAAGAAGTGGGCGCGCCACGACCTGTACATCAGCGCCCTGGTGATCCGCCCGGGTGAGCGCAAGGCCAACGCCACGCCGAAACGCGCCGTGGGCGTGCTGCACCTGCCGCTGGACCGCGCCGAGCGCAAGCTGGCCGTGTCGCTGCAGGCGCCGGAAAAAATGCGGCCCAAGCAACCGCTGACCGTCAAGGTCAAGGCGGTCAACGCCGATGGCAGCGTGCCCAAGCAGGTGCATGTGCTGTTGTCGGCGGTGGACGTGGGCATCCTCAACATCACCGACTTCAAGACCCCCGATCCGTTCGCCAGCCTGTTCGGCCGCAAGGCCTATGGCGCCGACCAGCTGGACATCTATGGCCAGTTGATCGAAGCCGGCCAGGGCCGCCTGGCCAGCCTGGCCTTCGGCGGTGACGCCGCCATGGCCAAGGGCGGCAAGCGCCCGAACACCACGGTGACCATCGTCGCCCAGCAGAGCCTGCCGGTGACCCTCGATGAAAAAGGCGAGGGCCAGGCCAGCGTCGATATTCCCGATTTCAACGGTGAACTGCGCCTGATGGCCCAGGCCTGGACCGAAGAACACTTCGGCATGGCCGAGGGCAAGACCGTGGTCGCCGCGCCGCTGATCGCCGAGCTGTCCGCGCCGCGCTTCCTCGCCGGTGGCGATCAGACCCGCCTGGCGCTGGACCTGGCCAACCTGTCCGGCCGCGCCCAGCAACTGAGCGTGCAGGTGTCCAGCGAAGGTCAACTGAGCCTGGTCGGTGGCGCTCAGCAGAACTTCACCCTCGCCGAAGGCCAGCGCACCACCCTGATGATCCCGGTGCAGGCCCAGGGTGGCCTGGGCCAGGGCAAGGTTCGCGTGCAGGTCAACGGCCTGCAGCTGCCGGGTGAGCCGGCTAGTACCTTCGAGCGTGAATGGACCCTGGGTATTCGCCCGGCTTACCCGGCGATGCTCAAGCACTACCGCGTGGCCCTCAAGGACCAGCCCTGGAGCCTGCCCGACAGCGACCTGGCCGAGTTCGAGCCTGCGGGCCTGGAGGCCAGCCTGGCGTTATCGAGCCGCCCACCGCTGAACCTTGCCGAGCAGATCCGCGCCCTGGAAGCCTACCCCTACGGCTGCCTGGAGCAGACCACCAGTGGCCTGTACCCGTCGCTGTACGCCGATGCCGACAGCCTCAAGCGCCTGGGCATCAAGGGTGAGCCGGCCGATGTGCGCAAGCGCAAGATCGAGATGGGCATCGAGCATCTGCTGGGCATGCAGCGCTACAACGGCAGCTTCGGCCTGTGGAGCTCGGACAGCGAGGAGGAATACTGGCTGACCGCCTACGTCACCGACTTCCTGCTGCGCGCCCGCGAGCAAGGCTACGGCGTACCGGCCGAGGCGCTGAAGAAGGCCAGCGAGCGCCTGCTGCGCTATGTGCAGGAGCGCAACCTGATCGAAGTCGACTACAGCCAGAACGCCGACCACACCCGCTTCGCCGTGCAGGCCTACGCCGGCCTGGTGCTGGCGCGCAGCCAACAGGCGCCGCTGGGCGCCTTGCGCAGCCTGTTCGAGCGTCGTGCTGACGCCCGCTCCGGTTTGCCGCTGGTGCAACTGGCGGTGGCGCTGGACAAGATGGGCGACAAGCAGCGTTCGCAGCAGGCGCTGCAGGCGGGCCTGGCGGTCACCCGCGGCAAAGGCTGGCTGGCCGACTACGGCAGCGCCCTGCGTGACCAGGCGTTGATCCTGTCCCTGCTGCAGGAGAACAACCTGGCCGCCAATCAGGTCGACCAGCGCCTGTTCGGCCTGTCCGACGAGTTGGCCGCCAACCGTTGGCTGTCCACCCAGGAGCGCAACGCGCTGTTCCTTGCCGGCCGTGGCCTGCTGGGCAAGCAGGAGGGCAACTGGAAGGCCCGCCTGGACAGCGCCGGAGAGGTCCGCGAGTTCGACAACAATGACTCGGGCATGAAGCTCGAGGGCCCGCTACTGGCCTCGCCATTGACCGTGCAGAACCAGGGTGGCGAGACCCTGTACCAGCAGCTGACCCTGTCCGGCTACCCGCGCCAGGCTCCGGCCGCCAGCGGCAATGGCATGGAAATCCGCCGTGAGTACCTGGGCATGAATGGCCAGACGCTGGATGTGCGCAACCTGCGCAGCGGTGACCTGGTGCTGGTGCACCTGGCGCTCAAGGCCCAGGACCAGGTGCCCGACGCCCTGGTAGTGGACCTGCTGCCGGCAGGCCTGGAGCTGGAGAACCAGAACTTGGCGCAGAGCGCTGCCAGCCTGGACAATGCCAGCAGCGCGGTGAAGCAGTGGCGCGAGTCGATGCAGAACGCCAGCGTGGTGCACCAGGAGTACCGCGACGACCGCTACGTGGCCGCGCTCAAGCTCGACAGCTACGGCACCACCCACTTGCTGTACCTGGCCCGTGCGGTGACGCCGGGCAGCTATCGCATTCCGCCACCGCAGGTGGAGTCGATGTACCGGCCCAACCTGCAGGCGATTGGTGATAGCCAGGGCGAGATGATTGTAAGAGCTCGCTGACCCTCAAGCTGCAAGCTACAAGAGAAAGCAGTCGATGCAGGCTGCTTTCAACTTGCCGCTCGTAGCTCCAAGCTTGCAGCTGCTTTCAATGCACCACCCAGCTCAACACCCACAACCCCAGCAACGCCCAGATGATCCCGAGGATGATCGATGCGCGCATGAATGCGCGGACCGCCGAGTACAGCAACATCAGGCCGACGATAAGCGCCAGGATGCTCACCAGCGAGGTGTCCATCCCCAGCGTGCGCGCCAGGCCATCGATGAAATTGCCACCGGCGTTGGCCAGCAGGTTGAACAACCCGCTCAAGCCATCGACGATGAACCGGATCACCGAACCCAGTGCCTGGCCCAGCCATTCGAAAAAACCTTCTACATGCATAGTCGCTTCCTGATCAACGAATCGGCGATTCCCAGCCTTTGGCCATCACCTGGCCCGGTCGGTTCCCGATGCCAAGCTTAGCGCGCCCGCGCCTGACCAGGCTGCTGCGGCGTGTCGCCGTCAGCGTGCTGCTGGGCATGGCCCTGCTGTGGCTGGCTGACCGTATCTGGCCATTGCCCATGCCGGGCGACGACCTGGCGCGGGTGGTGCTGGCCGAGGACGGCACACCGTTGTGGCGCTTCGCCGACGCCGACGGCGTCTGGCGCTATCCGGTCAGCCCGCAGGAAGTCTCGCCGTTGTACCTTGAAGCCCTGCTCGCCTACGAGGACCGCTGGTTCTATCGCCACCCCGGGGTTAACCCCATGGCCCTGGCCCGGGCTGCATGGCTCAACCTGCGTGGCGGGCGGGTGGTGTCTGGTGGCAGCACGCTGTCGATGCAGGTGGCGCGCCTGCTCGACCCGCACGACCGCACCTTGCCCGGCAAGCTGCGCCAGCTGTGGCGCACGGTGCAGCTGGAGTGGCACCTGTCCAAGGACGAGATCTTGCAGCTGTACCTCAACCGGGCGCCGTTCGGCGGCACCTTGCAGGGCGTAGCGGCAGCCAGTTGGGCGTACCTGGGCAAGTCGCCGAAACACCTGACTCCGGCCGAAGCCGCGTTGCTCGCGGTGCTGCCCCAGGCGCCGAGCCGGCTGCGTCCGGACCGCCACCCTGAACGCGCCCAGCGTGCCCGGGACAAGGTGCTGCAGCGCCTGGCCGAGTACCAGGTGTGGCCAGCCCAGCGCATCGACGAGGCGCGTGAGGAGCCGCTGTTGCTGGCGCCACGCCAGGAGCCGGCGCTGGCGCCGCTGCTGGCCCGGCGCCTGAATACGCCGAACAGCCCGCCACTGATCCGTACCACCCTGGACGCCGCCTTGCAGCGGCGCCTCGAAGACCTGCTGCTGGGCTGGCGCGCTCGCCTGCCCGGGCGCACTTCGGCGGCGTTGCTGGTGGTCGAGACCCAGAGCATGGCCGTGCGCGCGTATCTCGGCTCCATCGACTTGAGCGATGAGCGCCGCTTCGGTCACGTGGACATGATCCACGCCCTGCGTTCGCCCGGTTCGACCCTCAAGCCGTTCCTCTACGCCATGGCCATGGACGACGGCCTGATCCACTCCGAATCGCTGTTGCAGGATGTGCCACGGCGCTACGGCGACTACCGCCCCGGCAACTTCTCCATGGGTTTCAGCGGCCCGGTGTCGGCCAGCTCGGCGCTGGCGCTGTCGCTCAACTTGCCGGCGGTGCAACTGCTCGAGGCCTACGGCCCGAAACGCTTCGCCGCGCAGATGCGCATGGGCGGGATGCCGCTGGTGCTGCCGCCGCTGGCCGAGCCGAACCTGTCGCTGATTCTTGGTGGCGCAGGCAGCCGCCTGGAGGACCTGGTCGGTGGCTATGCCGCGCTGGCTCGTGGTGGGCTCAGCGCGCAGGTGCGCCTGCAACCTCAGGACCCGCTGGTGGAACGCCGCTTGCTGTCGCCGGGTTCGGCCTGGATCACCCGGCGCATTCTCAGCGGCCTGGCGCGGCCGGACCGTGACCCCCACGCCGAGCTGGTGCAGCGTCCGCAATTGGCCTGGAAGACCGGCACCAGCTACGGCTTTCGCGATGCCTGGTCGGTGGGCGTCGGCCCGCGCTACCTGATCGGCGTATGGATCGGCCGCCCCGACGGCACCCCGGTGCCGGGCCAGTTCGGCCTGGCCTCGGCGGCGCCATTGATGCTGCAGGTGCATGACCTGCTGAGTAACCGCGACAGCCAACGCGGCATCGAAGTGCCGGTCGAACCAGTGCCCGATTCGGTCGGTGTGGCGGCGATCTGTTGGCCGCTGGGCCAGCCAATGAACCGTCAGGACCCGAACTGCCGTCGGCAACGTTTCGCCTGGACCCTCGACGCTACCACGCCACCGACCTTGCAGGCTGCCGACCAGCCGCTGGGGCTGGGTTTGCGCGAAACGGTGTGGCTCAACGAGCGCGGCTTGCGTGTCGATGCCTCTTGTCCCGGTGCCAGGGCGCATGATGTCGCGCTATGGCCGGCCCCGCTCGAGCCGTGGTTGCCCAGCGCCGAACGCCGGGCAGCGCGGCTGCCGACTGTCGACCCCGCCTGCCCACCGCGGATGGCGGCCAGTGCGCCACCGCTGTCGATCGTCGGGGTGCGGGCCGGCGACAGCCTGCGTCGCCCGGCCACCAGCCATGAGCCGCTGCAGGTGCGGGTGTCGGCATTGGGTGGGGCGGGGCGACGCTGGTGGTTCCTCAATGGCCTGCCCTTGGGCGAGACCCAAGGGCAGGACAGCCTGCAGGTAAGTTTCGAGCAGGCCGGGCGCATCGAGTTGAGTGCTTTGGATGAAAGCGGCGAGACGGCGCGGGTGGAGTTCCAGGTCAGCGAGTAAGCACGTTGCCCAGGCTCAGCCTTTGACCGGGTTCAGATCGAAGGCACCAGCCTGGTACTGGAACAGCAGGCAATCGGCCGCCGCGGTGCAGCCGCTTTCATGCACCAGGTTGGCGGGCAGTTTGTAGTAGGCGCCTGTCGGGTACTCCACCCGCTTGCCATCGATCACCGCGTAGAAGGTTCCGCTCAACACCATGGTCGGCAGGGTCTGGCTATGGGTGTGCAGGCCATTGTCGGTGCCTTTGCGGAATTTTACGTAGGCCGAGTACGGCCCCTTGCCGAACAGGTCGCCTTCGACATTGGCGTAGCTCACCGCGCCGTGGGTGCCGGGCACCTGCTGCCATTTCAGCGAAGCGCTGTCAGGGACCGAACTCAGGGTGTCGCCAGCGGCGCTGGCGGTGGCGGTAATAGTGGCCAGGGTGAGGCCGGCGAAAATCGTGTGCAGTGCTTTCATGGGAGGCTCCTTCGCCAAGTGACAATGGGCGAAGGTTAAACAATCAAGTTATGCACAAATACTTCTTCATAGTGCCATAACCTGTGCGTTTTAAGCACAAATCAATGTTGCCATCGCTGCTCTGCGTAGTACGCCTGCACGTAGTCGAGGAGTGCCCGTACCTTGGGCGCCACATAGCGGCTCTGCGGGTAGACCGCGTATACAGTGCGTGAGGGCAGCGACCAGTCCGCCAGCACCGGCACCAGGCGCCCGTCGCGCAAGGCATCGTGGGCGATGAAGCGGTCGAAGCTGGCGATCCCCAACCCGCCGATCGCTGCCGCGCGCAGGGCCATCGGCGAATTGGCGCTCAGGCGCTGAGGCATCAGCAACTCCCGGCGCTCGCCGGCGGGGCCGGTCAGTTGCAGGCGCTGTGGATGCGGCAAGCGGCTGTAGCCGAGCAATGGGTGGGCAGCCAGGGCGTCGGGGGTGGTCGGCGTGCCGTGACGCTCCAGGTAGCCGGGAGCGGCCACCAGCAGCACCTCGCTGTCTGCCAGCCTACGGGCTACGAGGCTGGAGTCGGGCAGGTGGTCGGTGACCCTCAGGCAGACATCGATGTCTTCTTCCAGCAGGTCGATGAAGCGGTCGCTGCAATGCAGTTCGACCTGCAATCGCTCGTGACGTCCGACGAAGTCGGGTAGCCAGTGTCCGAGTTCCAGCTCGCCAAAGGCAGTGGCCACACCCAGGCGCAGCGTGCCGCTGGGCTGTTGTTGATGCTCGGACAGTTCAAGGTTCATGGCCTGCATCTGCTCGAGAATCCGGGTGCAGTGGCGATAGAACAGCGCCCCGGCTTCGGTCATTTGCAGGCGACGGGTGGTGCGGTTGAGCAGTTGCGTGCCGAGATGGCGTTCGAGGTGCTTCACCTGGCGCGACAGCACGGTGTGGGAAACGCCCGCCTGGTGGGCGGCGGCGCTGAAGCTGCCGAGGTCGACGACCCGGCGGAAGGTCTGCATGGCGCTCAACTGGTCCAATGGCACATCACTCCTTGCAGCGAACGGCGGGGCCCTGGCGGCCCCGCGTCGTCCCGGGTCAGCGCCGAACCAGCAGCACCCCGCTTTCCATATGGTGGGTGTAGGGGAACTGGTCGAACAGCGCGCAGCGTTCGATACGGTGGGTATCGTGCAGTTGGGCGATGTTCTGCGCCAGGGTTTCCGGGTTGCAGGAGATGTACAGGATGCGCTCGAAGCGACGGGTCAGCTCGCAGGTGTCCGGGTCCATGCCGGCGCGCGGCGGGTCGACGAACACCGTGCCGAAGTCGTAGCTCTTCAGGTCGATGCCTTCCAGGCGGCGGAACGGGCGGACCTCGTTCAGGGCCTGGGTCAGCTCTTCGGCCGACAGGCGCACCAGGCGCACGTTGTCCACGCCGTTCTCGTCGAGGTTGTGCAGGGCGGCGTTGACCGAGGTCTTGCTGATCTCGGTGGCCAGCACCTGGCGGGCGCGGGTGGCCAGCGGCAAGGTGAAGTTGCCGTTGCCGCAATACAGCTCGAGCAGATCGTCCTGGCGCTCGCCCATGGCCTCGAAGGCCCAGCCGAGCATCTTCTGGTTCACCGCGCCGTTGGGCTGGGTGAAGGCGCCTTCGGGCTGGCGATAGCTGAAGGTGCGCCCGGCGATGTCGAGCTTCTCCACCGCGTAGTCGCGGCCGATCACCACACGCTTGCCTTTCGAGCGGCCGACCACGCTGACACCGAGGTCGGCGGCCAACTGCTGCGCGGCGGCCTCCCAGGCCTCGTCCAGCGGGCGGTGGTAGCACAGGGTGATCATTGCGTCACCGGCCAGGGTGGTGAGGAACTCCACCTGGAACAGCCGGTTGTCGAGGTCTTCATTGGCCTGCCAGGCGGCTTTCAGGCGCGGCATCAATGCATTGATGCGCTCGCTGGCGATCGGGAAGTCGTCGATCAGGATGGCCTTGTGCTTCTCGCCCGGGGCGAACATCGCATAGTGGCGCTGGCCGCCTTCGCGCCACAGGCGGAACTCGGCGCGCAGGCGGTAGTGTCCGCGCGGCGAGTCGA
The DNA here is from genome assembly GCF_002934345.1 of Pseudomonas sp. PONIH3. Lineage (NCBI taxonomy): Bacteria > Pseudomonadati > Pseudomonadota > Gammaproteobacteria > Pseudomonadales > Pseudomonadaceae > Pseudomonas > Pseudomonas sp. PONIH3. The sequence goes on along the minus strand of NZ_CP026386.1, from coordinate 2,855,144 downwards.
ACACGGCCGGCTCCGGCGCGTCGAACGGGGCCAGCAGGTCGCGCAGGCGGGCGGCCTTGGCCGCCAGTTGCGCGTCGTATTGCGCGGGATCGTAGGCAGCACTCATGCGGGGAACCAACCCAGCTTGATGACGAACAGGATGGACAGGATCACCAGCGCCGGGTTCAGGTCATGGCGACGGCCGGAGATCAGCTTGATGGCGGTCCAGGCGATGAAGCCGAAGGCGATGCCGTTGGCGATCGAGTAGGTCAGCGGCATGGCCAGGGCGGTCACCACCACTGGCGCGGCTTCGGTGACGTCGTCCCAGTTGATCTCGGCCAGGCCCGAAGCCATCAGCACGGCGACGAACAGCAGCGCCGGAGCGGTGGCGAAGGCCGGCACGCTGCCGGCCAGCGGGGCGAAGAACAGCGCCAGCAGGAACAGGATGGCGACCACGATGGCGGTCAGGCCGGTGCGCCCGCCGGCACTCACGCCCGCCGCCGACTCGATGTAGCTGGTGGTGGTCGAGGTGCCCAGCAGCGAACCGGCCATGGCGGCGGTGCTGTCGGCGATCAGGGCGCGGCCCATCTTCGGCATGTGGCCGTCCTTGCCCATCAGACCGGCGCGTTTGGCCACGCCGATCAGGGTGCCGGAGTTGTCGAACAGGTCGACGAACAGGAAGGCGAAGATCACGCTGATCAACCCGACATCCAGGGCGCCGGCGATGTCCAACTGCAGGAAGGTCGGGGCCAGCGACGGTGGCATCGAGACCACCCCGCCGAACGGCGTGACGCCCAGCGCGATCGCGGCCACGGTCACCGCCAGGATACCGATCAGCACGGCGCCGCGAACCTTCAGCGACTCGAGGGCGACGATCAGGAAGAAGCCCAGGGTGGCGAGGATCGGCGCGGGTTTGCTGAGGTCGCCCAGACCCACCAGGGTGGCTGGGTTATCGACGACGATGCCGGCGTTATGCAGGGCAATCAGCGCCAGGAACAGGCCGATGCCGGCAGCAATGGCCGAGCGCAGCGGCAGCGGGATGCTGTTCACGATCCATTCGCGGATGCGGAAGATCGACAGCAGGAAGAACAGCACCGCGGAGAGGAACACCGCGCCCAGCGCCACCTGCCAGGTGTGGCCCATGTGCAGGACCACGGTGTAGGTGAAGAAGGCGTTCAGGCCCATGCCCGGCGCCAGGGCGATCGGGTAGTTGGCGATGATGCCCATGGTCACCGAGCCGATGGCCGCGGCCAGGCAGGTGGCGACGAAGAGCGCGCCCTTGTCCATGCCGGTCTCGCCGAGGATGCTCGGGTTGACGAACAGGATGTAGGCCATGGCCAGGAAGGTGGTGACGCCCGCGAGAATCTCGGTGCGCACGTTGGTGTTGTGTGCTTTTAGTTGAAACAGCCTTTCCAGCATGCCTGCTCCCCGGGCGCGCTCGCGCCGTGAATGTATCGACCCCAACAGCAAAGCACAGACCGTACCGGGTGCCGTGGTTTTGTGTGGGGTGGAAAAAAGCCGCGCATCATACCAGCAAGGATGGCGGGGGCCTATGGCCATTGGGGAGAGAGGCCATTCGGGCCCTCTCGCGGTTTTTCGCCTCGCGAGGGGGCGAACACGGTTTTCAGCCGTTATGCATACGGTCGCGATGGGTCAACGTCGGGAACAGCTTCATCCATACCCCGGTCACCAGCAGCGTGCCCACGCCGCCGAGCACCACCGCCGGCACTGTGCCAAACCAGTGCGCGGTCAGCCCCGACTCGAACTCGCCGAGCTGGTTCGAGGCACCGATGAACAGCCCGTTCACCGCGCTTACCCGGCCGCGCATCTCGTCCGGCGTCTCCAGCTGCACGAAGGCGCCGCGGATGACCATGCTGATCATGTCCGCCGCGCCGAGCACCACCAGCACCGCCAGGGAGAACCAGAACGAGGTCGAGAGGCCGAAGGTGATGGTCGCCACCCCGAACACGCCGACCGAGGCGAACATGATCAGGCCTACCTTGCGCTCCACCGGGAAGCGCGCCAGCCACAGCGACATCAGCAGCGCGCCCACCGCCGGCGCCGAGCGCAGCAGGCCCAGGCCCCAGGCGCCGGTGAGCAGGATGTCCTTGCCGAACACTGGCAGCAGCGCGGTAGCGCCGCCCAGCAGCACGGCGAACAGGTCTAGGGAGATGGCACCGAAGATGTCCGGACGGCTGCGGATGAAGCGTACCCCGGCCAGCAGCGATTCCAGGTTGGCCCGACCGCGCTGGGGCAGTTGCTGGCGCGCGTCGAGGCTCAGGGTCAACAGGCAGGCGATGAGGTAGAGGGCCACGGTCGGGCCGTACACCCAGGTACTGCCGAAGGCGTAGAGAAAGCCGCCGACCGCCGGGGCGACGATGGTCGCCGACTGGGTGGCCGACGCCGACGCCGCCACGGCCCGTGGGAACAGCCCTGGCGGCACCACGTTGGGTAACAGCGCCTGGGTCGCCGGCATCTCGAACGAACGGGTGGCGCCGAGCAGGAAGGCGAGGATGAAGATCAGCTCGCGGCTGACGTTGTCGGTGACGCTGCCCAGTGCCAGCGCCAGGGCGATCAGCGCCTGCAGGGTCTGGCACAGGGCGGCCACCTTGCGTCGGTCGTAGCGGTCGGCGACATGGCCTGTGTGCAGCATGAACAGCACCCGGGGCGCGAACTCGACCAGCCCGACCAGGCCCAGGTCGAGGACATTCCCGGTCAGTTGGTAGAGGTGCCAGCCAATGGCCACCGTCAGCATCTGGAAGCCGCTGGCGGTGAACACGCGGGCCAGCCAGAAGGCCAGGAAAGGGCGGTGATGACGCAGCAATTGCGGGGCGGAATCGGACATCGGGGGGCTGCAGCCTCGGAGATAGAGGGGCCTGCAGAGTAACATCTGTTTGTAACAAATAGTTGCTGAAAGTCGTGTGGATCAACTGCCGCGAATTCGCAAAAGAGGGTGAGGCAACCGGTCACGCGGCAATCAACCACACATCCGGATGGAGCATTCAGGACTATGCTTCCATTCAGTCGTTGATCTGGATCAATCGTTCCAGATGCAACGATCTTGGCCTTCGGGCCGGAATCCCCGCGATCGAACAGAACAATTCTAACGCGCCGCACTCGATACCCGTGGGGGCAGTGGGCGACAGGCCATGAGCCCGGTCGCCGGATTACCTGAAGAGGAAGCACCATGTTCGGATTGGAAGCTCTAGAGCTCGCCCGAATCCAGTTTGCCTTTACCGTGTCCTTTCACATCCTGTTCCCGGCCATCACCATTGGCCTGGCGAGCTACCTGGCGGTCCTAGAAGGCCTTTGGCTGAAGACCGGCGACAACACGTACCGTGACCTCTACCACTTCTGGTCGAAGATCTTCGCCGTGAACTTCGGCATGGGCGTGGTCTCGGGCCTGGTCATGGCCTATCAGTTCGGCACCAACTGGAGCCAGTTCTCCGATTTTGCCGGATCCATCACTGGTCCCTTGCTCACTTACGAGGTCTTGACCGCCTTCTTCCTCGAGGCCGGTTTCCTTGGTGTCATGCTGTTCGGCTGGAACCGTGTAGGCCGTGGCCTGCACTTCTTCGCCACCTGCATGGTGGCGCTCGGCACGCTGGTGTCGACCTTCTGGATCCTCGCTTCCAACAGCTGGATGCAGACCCCCCAGGGCTACGAGATCGTCAATGGCCAGGTGATTCCGGTGGACTGGTTCGCGGTGATCTTCAACCCGTCCTTCCCCTATCGCCTGATGCACATGGCCACCGCGGCCTTCGTCGCCACCGCGTTCTTTGTCGGCGCCTCGGCGGCCTGGCACCTGTTGCGCGGGAGGGACAACCCGGCAGTGCGTAAGATGCTGTCGATGGCCATGTGGATGGCCCTGGTGGTGGCGCCTATCCAGGCCGTGATCGGCGACTTCCATGGCTTGAACACGCTCAAGCATCAACCGGTGAAGATCGCCGCCATCGAAGGCCACTGGGAGAACAAGCCCGGCGAGCCGACGCCGCTGATCCTGTTCGGCATTCCCGACATGCAGGCAGAAACCACGCGCTTCAAGATCGAGATTCCAGCCTTGGGCAGCCTGATCCTGACCCATAGCCTGGACAAGCAAGTGCCGGCGATGAAGGACTTCCCGCCCGAGGACCGACCCAACTCGACCATCGTGTTCTGGTCGTTCCGGGTCATGGTTGGCCTGGGCATGCTGATGATCTTCGTCGGCCTGTGGAGCCTGTGGCTGCGCAAGCGCGGCACCCTGTACAGCTCGCGGCCGTTCCTCTACCTGACCCTGTGGATGGGCCCGTCGGGGTTGATCGCGATCCTCGCCGGCTGGTTCACCACCGAGATCGGCCGCCAGCCGTGGGTGGTCTACGGGCTGATGCGCACCGCCGATGGGGTGTCCAACCATAGCTACGCGCAGTTGGGGTTCACCCTGGTGATGTTCGTGGTGGTCTACTTCGCGCTGTTCGGCACCGGCCTGGGCTACATGATGCGCCTGGTGCGCAAAGGGCCGAAGACCGGTGAAGGCGATGAGCACACCCCGGGTGGCCCTGGCCAGAAACGTACGCCGGCGCGGCCGCTGTCCGCCGCCGATGAAGGCCATGAGGCCGACTCCAGCAGCCTGAGCAAGGGGAACTGAGATGGGTATCGATCTTCCGCTGATCTGGGCCGTGATCATCATCTTCGGCGTCATGATGTACGTGGTGATGGATGGTTTCGACCTGGGCATCGGCATGCTCTTCCCCTTCGTCCAGGACGAGCGTGACCGCGATGTAATGATGAACACGGTTGCTCCGGTATGGGACGGCAACGAGACCTGGCTGGTACTGGGCGGGGCGGCGCTGTTCGGGGCTTTCCCACTGGCCTACTCGGTGGTGTTGGAGGCGCTGTACCTGCCACTGATCCTGATGCTGGTGGGCCTGATCTTCCGGGGCGTGGCCTTCGAATTCCGCTTCAAGGCCCGGGCCAACAGGCGCCATATCTGGGACAAGGCCTTCATCTGGGGCTCGCTGGTGGCGACCTTCTTCCAGGGCGTGGCCCTGGGCGCCTTCATCGAGGGCTTCAAGGTGGTCGACCGCAAGTTCGTCGGTGGCACCCTCGATTGGCTGACGCCGTTCACGGTGTTCTCGGGCCTAGGCCTGATCGTCGCCTACACGCTGCTGGGCTGCACCTGGTTGATCATGAAGACCGAAGGGCCGCTGCAGCAGAAGATGCATGACATGGCTCGGCCACTGGCGCTGGTGCTGCTGGTGGTGATCGGCATCGTCAGCCTGTGGACGCCGATCGCCTATCCGCAGATCGCCGAGCGTTGGTTCAGCATGCCCAACCTGATCTGGTTCATGCCGGTGCCGATCCTGGTGCTGGTGACCTTCTACGGGTTGCTGCGGGCGGTGGCGCGCAATGCCCACTACACCCCGTTCCTGCTGACCCTGGTGCTGATCTTCCTCGGTTACAGCGGGTTGGGCATCAGCCTGTGGCCGAACATCATCCCGCCGTCGATCAGCATCTGGGATGCCGCGGCGCCGCCGCAGAGCCAGGGCTTCATGCTGGTGGGCACGCTGTTCATCCTGCCGTTCATCCTTGGTTACACCTACTGGAGCTACTACGTGTTCCGCGGCAAGGTGACCCATGAAGACGGCTATCACTAGGAGCGCCGGGCGATGAATGTCGAAGAGAAGAAACCGCTGTGGCAACGCCTGGGTTGGCTGGTGCTGATCTGGGGGCTGAGCGTGGCAGCGCTTGGCGTGGTGGCTTATGGCATGCGCATGTTCATGAACGCGGCAGGCCTGAGTACTCACTAAGCCATTGAGTCATCGCGGGGCAAGTCGCACCGATGCGACTTGCCCCGCGATGCTTTTATTTCCGGGCCTTGAGCACCACGAACTTCGGCGTTGCCGCCACCTGCTCGACGCCCCGGAACAAGCGCGCCAGCTTGCTGTGATAGCCCAGGTGGCGGTTGCCGACGATGTACAGCGCGCCACCGACTTCCAGCGCCTCGCGGGCCTGCTGGAACATGCGCCAGGCGAGGAAGTCGCCGACCACCTGCTGCTGGTGGAACGGTGGATTGCACAGCACCACGTCCAGCGATTGTTTCTCCTGGCCGGCCAGGCCGTCCGCGGCCCTGATCGTCACTTCGCGTTCGCCCAGTGCCGCCTGCCAGTTCTCCCGCGCCGACTGCACCGCCATGTACGACTCGTCGACCAGGGTGAACTGCGCATCCGGGTTGGCCAGGGCGCAGGCAATCGCCAGCACGCCATTGCCACAGCCGAGATCGGCTACGCGGGCGCGGCCCAAATCACGTGGCAGATGCGGCAGGAAGGCGCGAGTGCCGATGTCCAGGCCTTCGCGGCAGAACACGTTGGCGTGGTTGACCAGCTCCAGGGCCGGCGTGTCCAGGCGGTAGCGGCTGGGGTAGGGGGAGCGCGCGACGGGCCGTTGCGCGACAGTGGCAGTCAGCAGGCGCGCTTTCTTCTGCGCCAGCGAAGCCTGCACCGGGCCGATGTACTTCTCCATGAGGTCGCCGGCGGCTCGTGGCAGGTGCTTGATCATCGCCCCGGCGATCACCTGGGCTCCAGGCGCCAATTGGCCCTGCAGGCGGATCAGTTGCTCCTCGAGCAGGGCCAGGGTCTTGGGCACGCGCACCAGCACGCGGTCGAACGGGCCCTGGAAGGGCTCGTTGGCCGGGATGAAGGGCACGCTGTCGAACGGCTTGCCGTTCCCCGCGAGGTTCTTCTCCAGGGCCAGGTGCGCCAGGTGCGAGTCGCCGCTGCTGGTCACGTCCAGGTGTCCGGCCAGGCTGGCGGCCAGGGCGCCGAAGCTGTCGTTGAGCACCAGCACCTTGCACCCTGCGCCCGGTGCCTGGGCGGCCAGGTGTTCCAGCAGGTACTGGTCGGCGGCATCGAACGCCAGCAGCGGGTCGTTGGCTTGCTCCGGCTGGCGGATCAGGTCGAGGTCGGCGAAGGGGCTGTTGAACAGGGGCATGACGTGGGGCTCTGCTGCGTATCTGCCCGGCGCGCGGGTGCGGCGGGCTTGCGGCGGGGAATTCTACAGGGCTTTGCGCCTGGGTGGGGGACGCGCTGTCAGAGCAGGCCGCGCAGGGCGGCAATGGCGATGGCGCCAGCTTTGTTGGAGGCGTTGGTCTTGCTGATCACACTGCGAATATGGAAATTCACGGTGCTGGTCGACAGCGAGAGGATCATCGCCACGTCGGCGGCAGTCTTGCCGGCGGCGGACCACTTGAGCACTTCAAGCTCGCGTTCGCTCAATTGCGGCAGTGGGCTGTACTTCGCCAGGTGGTGCGTGCTGAGGGCGGCGTGCAAGGTGTTGCACAGCCACATGACCTGGGCACTCTTCTCGAACAGTTCGTCGCGGGAGACGGCGCCTTCGGCCCTGGAGACGCTCAACTGACTTTCGTTGTGCTGCTGGTCGTGCACCGATTGACTCCAGCCATGGATCATGCCGTAGGCGCTGGCGGCCTCACGCAGCTGTGGCACCTCATGAAACAGATCGTCGTTCCAGACCAGTGGCAACGTCGTGTGGTGGCATTTTGATACTGTTGGGTCTATGTTGATGAAGTCTTCAGCCTGATAGAGGGTGTTCCAGGCGCTTGGGTAATTGTTGTAGAGGACGATTTGGGGGCCACGGGCAGCGATATGCAGGTGCAAGGTCAGGCCGATGAACTCCATGTCCAGTGCTTGGGCCAGTTTCACAGCCTTGCCGAACACCTGCTGCGGCTCTTTCTCCTCCAGCAGTTGCTGGAGCTGCTCGCTCTTCCAATGTGGCATCTGAGGCTCCCTTTACGTCTTCGTGGATCCAAAGTGAGGACTACACGGACCGTAGTGTAGGAAAGCTCCTACTGGTGTGCTGGGTTTTTTTGCTATAGCTGTGTCGCTTTTTTAGGTAGTTCTGCTCGGTGTCGTGTCATGCCCTACAAATCGACGGTGTTTATCTGCGCTGCTTTGCGCGACACTGTGCGCTCTTGATTCGTGGAGCCCGTCATGACCGCCAGCGCCGACAAATTCACCCGCCAGACCCTGCTCGGCGTCCAGCCTCTGACTCCCAACCTGTTTTCCCTGCGTGTCACCCGCGATGCAGGCTTTCGCTTTCGTGCCGGTCAGTTCGCCCGGCTGGGCGTGAACAAGGCCGATGGCAGCGTTGTCTGGCGTGCCTATTCCATGGTCAGCGCGCCCCATGACGAGTTTCTCGACTTCTTCTCCATCGTGGTGCCCGGGGGCGAGTTCACCAGTGAGCTCAGCCGGCTTGGCGAAGGCGACACCCTGCTGATCGACCGCCAGGCCTTCGGCTACCTGACCCTTGACCGCTTCGTCGGCGGCCGTGACTTGTGGCTGCTGGCCACCGGCACCGGCATCGCACCGTTCATGTCGATCCTGCAGGACTTCGAGGCCTGGGAGCGCTTCGACAATATCAAGCTGGTGTACTCGGTGCGCGAGGCGAAGGAGCTGGCGTATGTCGATGAAATCGCCGCGTTGGAACAGCGCGACTACCTGGCGGAGTACGCGGGCAAGCTGCAGTTCATTCCGGTGGTTACCCGAGAGCAGCATCCGGGTGCGTTGAATGCGCGGATTACCACGTTGATCGAGAACGGTGAACTGGAAAAGGCGGCGGGGCTGGCGCTGTCGCCGGAGCATTCACGGATCATGCTGTGCGGCAACCCGGAGATGATCGACGAGACGCGCAAGGTGCTCAAGGCGCGGGACTTGCAACTGAGCCTGAGCAAGCGGCCGGGGCAGGTGGCGGTGGAGAATTACTGGTAAGGAACAATGGCGCCTTTTGGATCGCCGTCACTGGGGCCGCTGCAAAGCGGCCCCAGTCGTTTTGTGCTTCAGGGCTGGCGATTCTGCGCCTTGAGCAAGTCGCGAATCTCGGTCAGCAGGGCTTCCTCGGCGCTGGGCACCGGCGGCGCGGTCGGTGCCACGGCCTCTTCGCGCTTGAGGCGGTTGATCACCTTCACGCCCATGAAGATGGCAAAGGCGACGATGATGAAGTCGAGCACGGTCTGGATGAACTTGCCGTAGGCCAGCATCACGGCCGGCACATCGCCTTCGGCAGCCTTGAGCGTGATGGCCAGGTCGCTGAAGTCGACACCGCCGATCAGCAGGCCGATGGGGGGCATGATCACGTCACCGACAAAGGAAGAGACGATCTTGCCGAACGCCGCGCCGATGATGATACCCACCGCCATGTCGACGACATTTCCCTTGACCGCGAAGGCCTTGAATTCACTGAGCATGCCCATGCTGTATTCCTTTGTTACGAATGGAGAGGTAAACGCAGTGTAAGCCACTAAAACGCTTCATGCGTGACGTTCGCAGCTACAGACTGTTTATAGAGCGAATAGTTTTGTCGTCCGCCGAGGCCTCCGGGGCACGTCCGTGTTCGGCTATCATGGCGGTTTTTTCCAGGAGACCCAGCCCATGGCCAAGGCCAAGCGTTTGTATGGCTGCACCGAGTGCGGCGCGACCTTTCCCAAGTGGGCCGGGCAGTGTGGCGAGTGCGGGGCCTGGAACACCCTGGTCGAGAGCATGATCGAAAGCGGCGGCGCCGCGGCACCGAGCGGGCGCGCCGGCTGGACCGGGCAGCAGGCGCAGATCAAGACCCTGGCCGAAGTGAGCGTCGAGGAGATCCCGCGCTTCACCACCAGCAGCACCGAACTCGACCGTGTACTCGGCGGCGGCCTGGTGGATGGTTCGGTGGTACTGATCGGGGGCGATCCGGGTATCGGCAAATCGACCATCCTTCTGCAGACCCTATGCAACATCGCCGTGCAGATGCCGGCGCTGTATGTCACCGGCGAGGAATCGCAGCAGCAGGTAGCCATGCGCTCCCGGCGCCTGGGCCTGCCCCAGGACCAGCTCAAGGTCATGACTGAAACCTGCATCGAGACCATCATTGCCACCGCGCGCCAGGAAAAGCCGCGGGTGATGGTGATCGACTCGATACAGACCATCTTCACCGAACAACTGCAGTCGGCGCCGGGCGGCGTCGCCCAGGTGCGCGAGAGCACGGCATTGCTGGTGCGCTATGCCAAGCAGAGCGGCACGGCGATCTTCCTGGTCGGTCACGTCACCAAGGAGGGCTCGTTGGCAGGTCCTCGGGTGCTCGAGCACATGGTCGACACGGTGTTGTATTTCGAGGGTGAGTCCGATGGCCGCCTGCGCCTGCTGCGCGCAGTGAAGAACCGCTTTGGCGCGGTCAACGAGCTGGGTGTGTTCGGCATGACCGACCGCGGCCTCAAGGAAGTCTCCAATCCGTCGGCGATCTTCCTCAATCGCACCCAGGAAGAGGTGCCCGGCAGCGTGGTCATGGCCACCTGGGAGGGCACCCGGCCGATGCTGGTGGAGGTCCAGGCGTTGGTTGACGACAGCCACCTGGCCAATCCGCGACGGGTGACGTTAGGCCTGGACCAGAACCGCCTGGCCATGCTGTTGGCGGTGTTGCATCGACACGGCGGCATCCCCACCCATGATCAGGACGTGTTCCTCAACGTCGTCGGTGGTGTGAAGGTGCTTGAGACTGCCTCCGACCTGGCGTTGCTGGCTGCGGTGATGTCGAGCCTGCGCAATCGTCCGCTGGCCCATGGCCTGCTGGTGTTCGGCGAAATCGGCCTGTCGGGCGAGGTACGCCCGGTACCCAGTGGCCAGGAGCGTTTGAAGGAAGCGGCAAAACATGGCTTCAAGCGTGCCATCGTGCCTAAGGGCAACGCGCCGAAAGAGGCGCCCGCCGGGTTGCAGGTGATTGCCGTGACCCGTCTGGAACAGGCACTGGACGCATTGTTCGAGTAGGTCAATTTTTTTATAAGTGATTTTCAATAGCGAGTAGCATGCCGCCACCCTGCGAGCACCTCATGGAGTGCGTCTGGCGGAGTCAGACCTCAAGCGGCTGTTTCTCAAGCACGCGAAAAACCTTCAAGGCCTGCTCTCGCGCAAGGTGTGCGACTCACTGCTGGCCGCTGACCTGGTGCAGGACAGTTTCCTGCGCATGGCCGAGCAGCAGTGTACCGAGACGATCGACAACGCCCAGGCGTACCTCTATCGCACCGTGCACAACCCGAAGATCGATCACGTGCGTTAGCAGCAATGGCGCAAGACCGACACGATGCCCCACGAGGCTTTCGAGGCGCTCGTCGAGGATGGCCCCGGGCTCGAGAGCGAGCCGTGCGCGAGCAGCACCTGCGTCGGTTGCAGGCGATCCTCGGCGAGTTGCCCGAGCGCACCCGGGAGATCTTCCGCCTCAACCGCCTGGAAGGCATGACCCACGCCGAGGTCGCCAGGGATCTGGGGATCTCCGACAGTTCGGTGCAAAAGCATCTGGCCAACGCCCTGGCCTATGTGATGCCGTGCCTGCAGGAAACCGAATGACCAACGGTTTACGGTCCTGGTTGCAGCTGCGCTATATGGCGGGGGGCTGGAGGCCGGTGATCTGAATGTGTTGAATCGGTACTTTGTGGCTCACGGCTAAAGCGATCATAGGATTCCACGCATCTTCCCATACAAAAAAAGAGCCGACGATGCGCGTCGGCTCCCCTCGGTGACCGTCCTGGTCAGCGATCAGTGTTCGGCAACCGCTTTGCGCCTGGGCGTCTCGTTGCCGTGCTCGTCCAGTTCCAGCACCGGTACCTCGTTGCCCTCGGCGTCGAACAGCTTGCCGTCCTTGAAGTAGTCGCCATCACGCAGGGCCGAAATATCGGAGTACTGGATGGTGCGCTCGTAGGCCGCGGCGAACACCGACTGGTTTTCCGAGTTGCCGGTGGTGAAGTGGTTGAACATCAGGTTCAGCAGAATTGCCATGATCGCCGCCGAGCTGATGCCGGAGTGGAAGATTGTTTCGAACCAGCTGGGGAAGCTGTGGTAGAAGTTCGGCGCCGCGATCGGGATCATGCCGAAGCCAAGCGAGGCGGCGACGATGATCAGGTTGACGTTGTTCTTGTAGCTGACTTTCGACAGGGTACGGATTCCGCTGGCGGCCACGGTGCCAAACAGCACGATACCGGCGCCACCGAGTACCGGGGTAGGCACTGCCGCAATCACCCGGCCCATGATCGGCAGCAGGCCGAGCACCACCAGGATCACGCCGCCGGTGGCCACCACATAGCGGCTCTTCACGCCGGTGACTGCCACCAGGCCCACGTTCTGGGCGAAGGCGCTCTGGGTGAACGAGCCGAAGATCGGCGCCAGGATGCTCGATGCCATGTCGGCGCGCAGGCCGTTGCCCAGGCGCTTGGAGTCGACCTTGGTGTCGATGATTTCACCGACCGCCAGGATGTCCGCCGAGGTTTCCACCAGGGTCACCATGATCACGATGCACATCGACAGGATCGCGGCGATGTGGAAGGTCGGCATGCCGAAGTGGAACGGGGTGGGGAAGGCGAAGATCGGGCCTTCGGTGACCTTGCTGAAATCGGCCATGCCCAGCGACCAGGCGATCAATGTGCCGGCGACCATCGCCAGCAAGATCGACAGGCGCGAAATGCTCGCGCTGCCGAGCTTGCTCAGCAGCAGGACGATGGCGAAGGTCAGCGCCGCCAGGCCGATGTTGGCCATGCTGCCGAACTCTGGCGAGGCGCTGTTGCCGCCCATCACCCAGCGGGCCGCGACGGGCATCAGGGTCAGGCCGATGGTGGTGATGACGATGCCGGTCACCAGGGGCGGGAAGAACTTGGTGATGCGCGAGAACACCGGGGTAATCAGGAAACCGATCAACGAAGCTGCCATTACCGCGCCCAGCACCGCCGGCAGGCCACCGCCGCCCTGGCTGCCAAGAATCGCGCCCATGGTCGCCACGCCCGCGAACGACACGCCCTGGACCAATGGCAGCTGGCAGCCGAAGAACGGCAGCCCAAGGGTCTGCAGCAATGTCGCCAGGCCACCGGCGAACAACGAGGCAGCAATTAGCAGCCCGATCTCCGCCGGCGCCAGGCCGGCGGCCTGGCCGAGGATCAGGGGTACGGCGACGATCCCTCCATACATGGTCAGGACATGCTGCAGCCCGTAGGCCAGGTTGGCGCCGAGGCCGAGGTTTTCGTCCTCGGGGCGCGGGGCGGGAGACGTGCTGGGGGACGTGGTCATTGGAGCAGGCTCTCTGTTTATTGTTGTGCCGCTACTGTAGACAACTAGCGCAAATAATTGCCACTAAAATTGTATACAAAGTTTTGATCGTAGCGTCGTAAAGGATGCATCCAGGGTGCCTGAAACCTGGATGCACGTTGCGTTCCAACCTGCGAGAGGCTGTTCCAGAGGGGTGTGTACAAAGGGGCTGGGAAAGGCAGGAAAGCTGTCTGGCTGGACAAGAAAGCGGTCACAGCCAGATTGTTAGCAGGCTAAGAGATATCAATCTTCGATGAGTTCGCGCAGCTCGCGCATCATTTCGGTGCTGTCCGCCAGGTTCAGTTCCACAAGACGGTGCAAATGGGTCATCGAGTCGATGTCGATGTGCAGGCAGATGAAGCCCAGGCGCGTGGACTCGTCGTGGCGCAGTTCGACCTGCATCCTGACCTGGGTTTTCTTGTCGTTGAGGTGGATGACTGCGTCGAAGTCCTGGGTGGGGTCCGCATCCCAGGGTTCCGGGCGCTCTACCAGCAAGCCCTTAAGCGACAGGTCGAGGAGCTTCACCGGCCAGCGACGTTCGCCCTGGCGCAGTTCGGTAGGGGCATCGAAGGCGATGCGCTGGAAACGGCGGCGTTCGTCGTGGGAGCTAGTCATGGCTGGATCCTCGTCAGATCTTCTGACTATAGCCCAGCCATGGCCGTCCCTTTCGGAGGATTAACCGGAGGCTATTTGCCGCCGACGATGTTCACATCGCTGCAGTTGTAGAAGCCTTCGCCGGCCGGGTCCTTGCGCTGCCAGCGGCTGTAGATGACACGCTTGCCGATGTGGTTCTTGAGATCGACCTCAAGCTCGTAGTACCCATTTACTGGTGGCACGTCGCCGATTTCCTGCACCAGTTCCAGATCGTCCCACTTCAGCGCGCGCTCTGCGGGGTTGTAGCCAGGCTTGGACACATAGATTTCCCAGTAACTGGGGTTATGCACGGCCTCGATCTTGTAGCTCATGTGCACTTTGTTGTCGGCCCCCTTGCGCAGTTCCTGGGTGGCCCACTCGGCAGGTTGGTCCAGGCCGCTCTTGTCGTTGACCAAGAGGTACAGCCAATTCGAATCCAATTTCAACTTGCGCAAAATTTCGAGGAGTGCGTTCCTGACCTTGCTTAGTGAATCCGCTGCCACGACATTGCCCGCCGAGCACAACTGGCCGTCGGGGATAGCCTTCTTGACTTCTTCGATTTTGTCGTACTCGGGGATGTTCTTCGACACTTCGTGCCATTGGATGAACTGATAGGTCGCCTGTTGGGCGTTGTTGTCGAACTTGCGGTAAACGTGTTGGTACGCCGCTTTGCAGCCTGGACTCTTGATACCTGAGCCATCTTCTGGCCAGTGGTAGTCTTGTGCGTTGAAGCAAGCCAGTTGGCGCGCCACGGGTACTTCCATGGCGCCATGCATTGGCTCGATGGGGGCGGCATGGGCAGGTATCGCCGCAGTGGCGAGCAGGCCGATGAAAGAGGTGTGAAGCAGGTACTTGGTCTTCATTGTGAACATCCTTGTGTATTCAAGACCTGTTCAAAATGCACTCTGGACTGTGGCCCGACAACTGGCAGAATTACCAGGTGAGTTGCGGGAACAACGCTCTAGGTCGGAGCCCCTGGGGTAGCAAGGACGCTCATCTGGATATGGTAATGGAGGCGAGCAGGCCCTAGACTCAGAGGGCTGTCTATTCCAACCACTTAAGCTGGAAGCATGCCATGAACAACAATAACAGCCTGCTACGCCATATCCCGTGGCTGGCGCTGGCAGTCATAGGGGCCTGCGCGCTGGGCGTCGTCGCCCTGCGTCGCGGTGAGGCGATCAATGCCTTGTGGATCGTCGTCGCGGCAGTGGCCATCTACCTGGTTGCCTACCGTTACTACAGCCTGTTCATCGCCACCAAGGTGATGCAGCTCGACCCACGCCGGGCCACGCCGGCGGTACTCAACAATGATGGCCTGGACTACGTCCCGACCAACAAGCACATCCTTTTCGGCCACCACTTCGCCGCCATCGCCGGCGCCGGCCCGCTCGTGGGCCCGGTGCTCGCGGCGCAGATGGGCTACCTGCCCGGCACGCTGTGGCTGATCGCTGGCGTGGTGCTGGCCGGCGCGGTACAGGACTTCATGGTCCTGTTCCTGTCCACACGGCGCAACGGCCGCTCGCTGGGCGACATGGTCCGGGAAGAGATGGGCCGCATACCGGGCACCATCGCCCTGTTCGGTTGCTTCCTGATCATGATCATCATCCTCGCGGTGCTCGCGCTGATCGTGGTCAAGGCCCTGGCCGAGAGCCCGTGGGGCATGTTCACGGTGATCGCGACCATCCCGATCGCGATGTTCATGGGCATCTACATGCGCTACATCCGCCCGGGCCGCATCGGTGAAATCTCCATTGTCGGCGTGGTCCTGCTGCTGCTGTCGATCTGGCTGGGGGGCCAGATCGCCGCGGATCCGGTGTGGGGCCCGGCGTTCACCTTCACCGGCGTGCAGATCACCTGGATGCTCGTGGGCTACGGTTTCGTCGCCGCTGTGCTGCCGGTGTGGCTGGTACTGGCGCCGCGCGACTACCTGTCGACCTTTCTCAAGATCGGCACCATCGTCGGCCTGGCCATCGGTATCCTGATCATCGCGCCCGAGCTGAAGATGCCGGCGCTGACCCAGTTCACCGACGGTACCGGCCCGGTGTGGAAGGGCACCCTGTTCCCGTTCCTGTTCATCACCATCGCCTGCGGCGCGGTGTCCGGCTTCCACGCGCTGATCTCCTCGGGGACCACGCCGAAGCTGCTGGACAACGAAACCAACGCCCGTTACATCGGCTACGGCGGCATGCTGATGGAGTCGTTCGTCGCCATCATGGCCATGGTTGCCGCCTCGGTGATCGAGCCGGGCGTGTACTTCGCCATGAACAGTCCGGCCGCAGTGGTCGGCGCCGACGTCGCTTCGGTGGCGCAGACCGTCAGCAGCTGGGGCTTCATGATTACCCCCGAGCAGTTGGAGGCCACTGCCCGCGACATCGGCGAGCACACCATCCTCGCCCGTGCCGGTGGCGCGCCGACCCTGGCGGTCGGTATCGCGCAGATCCTGCACCAGGTGCTGCCGGGCGAGAACACCATGGCGTTCTGGTACCACTTCGCCATTCTGTTCGAGGCACTGTTCATCCTCACCGCAGTGGACGCCGGTACTCGTGCCGGGCGCTTCATGCTGCAGGACCTGCTGGGCAGCTTCGTTCCGGCGCTCAAACGCACCGAGTCGTGGGGGGCCAACCTGCTCGCGACCGCCGGTTGCGTGGCCATGTGGGGTTACCTGCTGTATCAAGGCGTGATCGATCCGCTGGGGGGTATCAACACCTTGTGGCCGCTGTTCGGTATCTCCAACCAGATGCTGGCCGGTATCGCCCTGATGCTCGGTACCGTGGTACTGATCAAGATGAAGCGTCAGCGCTATATCTGGGTCACCCTGGTACCTGCGGTATGGCTGCTGATCTGCACCACCGCCGCGGGCCTGATCAAGCTGTTCGACCCGAACCCAGCTGTGGGCTTCCTGGCGCTGGCCAAGAAGTACAGCACCGCGCTGGACGCCGGCCAGGTGCTGGCGCCTGCCAAGGATATCGGTCAGATGCAGCACGTGATCTTCAACGCCTACACCAACGCTGGCCTGACGATCCTGTTCCTGGTGGTGGTGTTCAGCATCCTGTTCTTCGCCCTCAAGGTCGGCTATGCCGCCTGGGGCCGCAAGGAGCGGACCGACAAGGAAACCCCGTTCCAGGCCCTGCCTGACGCTTGAGAGGAATGCCGCGATGTTCAACGACCTGGGTCGACTGGGCAAGTACCTGGGGCAGGCAGCCCGCCTGATGGTCGGCATGCCCGATTACGACAACTATGTCGAGCACATGCAGACCAAGCACCCGGACAAGCCGGTGATGAGCTACGAGGCGTTCTTCCGCGAGCGCCAGGAAGCGCGTTATGGTGGCAAGTCCGGGCCCAAGTGCTGTTGAACCCGCGACACGCGTGAACCAGTGGGAGCCCGGGCAACCGGGCTCCCACTTTCATTTTCAGCTGCAGGAGACAACCGCGTGCAAACGCCGATTCCCGTTACCGTGCTGACCGGCTTTCTCGGTGCCGGCAAGACCACACTGCTCAAGCACATGCTCAAGGCCGAGCACGGCCTGAGGCTCGCCGTGATCGAGAACGAGTTCAGCGAGGCCGGCATCGACAGCCAACTGCTGGGCGATGAGCCAGTGCAGGTCATGACCCTGGCCAACGGCTGTGTGTGCTGCAGCATCCATGGCGACCTGACCCGTGCCCTGTACCTGCTGCTCGAACGCCTGGACGCCGGCGAGATCGCCTTTGATCGCCTGGTGATCGAGTGCACGGGCCTCGCCGACCCGGCACCCGTGGCACAGACCTTCTTCATCGACGAAGAGCTGCGCGAGCGCTATATCCTCGATGGCATCATCACCCTGGTCGACACCGCCCACGCCGAACTGCACCTGACCCAGGCCATCGCCCAGGCCCAGGTCGGCTTTGCCGACCGTCTGCTGCTGAGCAAGACCGATCTGGTCGAGCCGCAGGTGGTCGATGCCCTGCGCGAGCGCCTGGCGTGCATCAATGGCCGGGCGACGATTCGCGTGGTCGAGCACGGTCGCATCGACCTGGCCGAGCTGCTCGATGTGCGAGGGTTCAACCTCAACCCGGACCTTGGCATCAGCCCCGGGCCCAGCTTGCGCCCGGTCCTCAAGCCCGCCACCCCGGATCGCATTTCGACGCTGGTGCTGTGCACCGAAACACCGTTGGATATCGATCGGCTCAGCGACTTCATGAACGAGCTGCTGGAGGAGCACGGCAAACAGCTGTTGCGCTACAAGGGCGTGTTGAATATCGCGGGTGAAGATCGCCGTTTGGTGTTCCAGGGAGTGCTGAAGCTGTACGGCTTCGACTGGGACGCCGAGTGGAAGGAAGGCGAGCTTCGGGAAAGCGTGATGGTGTTCATCGCCGATGAGCTGCCGGAGGAAAGGATTCGGGCTGGTTTCGAAGCTTTGAGCCACGCCTGATTGGGATACAGCCGACTGTTCGATGCCGCCGTAAGGCGGCATTTTTTTGGCCTCGTTTCAGCGATCAGGCCAGTCGAGGTGGCCGCTTGCAGGAGGTACTTTTTTTGGTACACTTGGCCGCGTCGGATCTAAAAATAAATGTGCAGTTCTTCTGTAGTGCGTTGGGTAATGAGCCCGTGAGGGAGTGGCTAAAGGGCTTGGCACGTGAAGAACGCTATCTGATTGGCATGGAAATCAAGACCGTTCAGTTGGGATGGCCACTTGGCATGCCCTTGGTCAGAAAGCTGGAGCACGGGCTTTGGGAAATCCGTATCGACATGGGGCATGTCGTTGCCCGTGTACTGTTCACGATCATGGATGGCGTGATGTTCATGCTCCATGGATTCATCAAGAAAAGCCAGAAAACGCCTTCAGCAGATCTGGCCCTGGCCAGGCAACGCAAGGCCAGCTTACGGAGGTCAACTACATGAACCCGCATATCGGTTCGAACTTCGATGATTTTCTCGCCGAAGAGGGCATCCTCGAAGAGGTCACGGCGGCTGCGCTGAAACGGGTGATCGCCTGGCAACTGACGCAGGCGATGAAGCAGCAAAAGATCAGCAAGAAGGCTTTGGCCGAGCGTATGCACACCAGTCGGGCGGCGGTCGATCGAGCCTTGGATCAGACAGACGCTGGCATGACCTTGGCAACGTTGGCTAGCGCTGCCAGGGCCTTGGGGCAGCGCGTGGAAATACGTCTCGTACCGGATGTCGCGCCAGCCCGATGAAGTACAAACATGAAAAAGCCCGGCACAAGGCCGGGCTTCTTCATTTCAGGCGTCTGCCAATCAGTTGCCGTACACCGGCAGCTTCTTGCAGATGGCCTTGACCTTCTCACGTACGGCGTCGATCACCGCTTCGTTGTTCAGGTCGGCCAGGATGTCGCAGATCCAGCCGGCCAGTTCACGGCACTCGGCTTCCTTGAAGCCACGGGTGGTAACGGCTGGGGTGCCGAAACGCAGGCCCGAAGTGACGAACGGCGAACGTGGGTCGTTCGGTACCGAGTTCTTGTTGACGGTGATGAAGGCCTTGCCCAGAGCGGCGTCGGCGTCCTTACCGGAGATTTCCTGCTTGATCAGCGACAGCAGGAACAGGTGGTTCTCGGTGCCGCCGGAGACGACGTCGAAGCCACGCTCGATGAATACGCTGGCCATGGCCTGGGCGTTTTTCACGACCTGCTGCTGGTAGGCCTTGAACTCAGGCTGCAGGGCTTCCTTGAAGCAGATCGCCTTGGCAGCGATGACGTGCTCCAGCGGGCCGCCCTGGGCGCCCGGGAAGACGGCGGAGTTCAGCTTCTTCTCGATGTCGGCGTTGGCACGGGCCAGGATCAGGCCGCCACGTGGACCGCGCAGGGTCTTGTGGGTGGTGGTGGTGACCACATCGGCGAACGGCACAGGGTTCGGGTACACACCAGCGGCGACCAGGCCGGCGACGTGAGCCATGTCGACGAACAGGTAGGCACCGACCTTGTCGGCGATTTCGCGGAAGCGTGGGAAATCCAGCACTTGCGAGTAGGCGGAGAAGCCGGCAACGATCATCTTCGGCTTGTGCTCGACAGCCAGGCGCTCGACTTCGTCGTAGTCGATCAGGCCGTTGGCGTCGATGCCGTACTGGATGGCGTTGTACAGCTTGCCCGAGGAGGAAACGCTGGCACCGTGGGTCAGGTGGCCGCCGTGGGCCAGGCTCATGCCCAGGATGGTGTCACCGGCCGACAGCAGGGCCAAGTAGACAGCGGCGTTGGCCTGGGAACCGGCATGCGGCTGGACGTTGGCGTAGTCGGCGCCGAACAGCTCCTTGGCGCGGTCGATGGCCAGCTGCTCGACGACGTCGACGTACTCGCAACCACCGTAGTAGCGCTTGCCTGGGTAGCCTTCGGCGTACTTGTTGGTCAGAACCGAACCCTGGGCCTCCATGACCGCCGGGCTGGTGTAGTTTTCCGAAGCGATCAGCTCGATATGCTCTTCCTGGCGCAGGGCTTCTTGCTGCATGGCTTCGAAGAGCTCGGCGTCGTACTTGGCAATGGTCAAATCACGGCTGAACATGGCGGTCCTCAAGGATCGGGCAGAATTGGGGGAGCATTCTAACCGATTGATTCGCCGCTGGCATATGAAGTGGCATCAAGTCGCGGACCAATGGGCTTCATGTTGCAGGCCGCGTGGCGACTGGGCTGGAGTTGACTTTGAGGTCCGGTTTTTTCCAGGTTGCATGAGGTCTGGTGGGCGCGAAGACCCCGCGCAGCGCCTACTGGAACATGAACAACGTCTCGTTGCTGAACTGGGCCTCGAACTGGTTGGCGGGCATCGGTCGGCCGAACAGGTAGCCCTGCACCTCGTCACAGCCGTGTTCGCGCAGGAACTCCAACTGCTCATGAGTTTCCACGCCCTCGGCGATCACCGCCAGGTTGAGGCTGTGGGCCATGGCGATGATCGCCCGGGCGATCTGTGCGTCCTGTTCGCCTTCGGGCAGACCATCGACGAAGGTGCGGTCGATCTTCAGCACGTCGATGGGGAACTGCTTGAGGTAGTTGAGCGACGAGTAGCCGGTGCCGAAGTCGTCGACCGCGATGCTCAGGCCCAGGTTCTTCAGGCTGTCGAGGATCTGCATGGCCTCGTTGACCTCGCGCATCAGGATGCTTTCGGTCAGCTCCAGCTCCAGGCACGCCGGCGGCAGCCCCGTTTCGTCGAGGATAGTTGCGATGCGCGTGCCCAGCTGGCCGTCGGAGAACTGCCGGGCGGAGATGTTCACCGACACCTTGGGCACACGCACTTTCTGCTGGTGCCAGGCCTTGAGCTGACGGCAGGATTCGCGCAGTACCCAGTCGCCAACGTCGACCACCAGGCCCAGCTCCTCGATCACCGGGATGAAGTCGCCCGGCGGCACCAGGCCGCGTGTCGGGTGGCGCCAGCGCAACAGCGCCTCGGCGCCGGTCAGGCGCTTGCCGTCGCCGCTGAACTGTGGCTGGTAATAGAGGATGAACTCGTTCTGCTCTAGTGCATGGCGCAGGTCGCTTTCCAGTTCCAGACGCTCCAAGGCGCTGGCGTTCATGTCCGCTTGGTAGAACTGGAAGTTGTTCTTGCCGCGTTCCTTGGCGTGGTACATCGCCGTGTCGGCGTTCTTCATCAACTGGCTGAGCTCGCTGCCGTCCTGTGGGCTCAGGGCGATGCCGATACTGGCGGTGACGAAGAACTCGCGGTTTTCCAGCACGAACGGGGTGACCAGCCCGTCGAGGATGTGCTCGGCAACATGGATGGCGCGGTTGAGGGCCTGCTCGCGGCTGGCCTTGGGCTGCAGCAGCAGGGTGAACTCGTCGCCGCCCATGCGCGCCACGGTGTCGTCGTCGTCGACGCAGGCCAGCAGGCGCTCGGCCATGTCCTTGAGCATGCGATCGCCCGCCGCATGGCCAAGGGAGTCGTTGATCGGCTTGAAGCGGTCGAGGTCGAGGAACATCAGCACCACCCAGGCCTTCTGGCGCTCGGCCTGTTGCAGGGCGGTGTACAGGCGGTCCTGGAACAACGTGCGGTTGGGCAGGTGAGTGAGGGCATCGTAGTAGGCCAGGCGGTGGATGCGCTGCTCGCTGGCCTTGCGTTCGCTGATGTCGGTGAAGAAGCACACATAGCTGGCCAGGTCGCCTTCATCGTCGAGCACCGCGGTGATGCCTACCCACGCCGGGTAGTGCTCGCCGTTGCGCCGTTTCAGCCAGACCTCGCCTTCCCAGCTGCCGCGCTGGCTCAGTTGCTTGAGCACGTAGCCTTGCTGGGCGTTCTGTTGCTGCTCGACGGTGAGCATGCCGGGGAGCTGGTCGAGCACCTCGGCCACGGCATAGCCGCTGACGCGGGTGAATGCTTCGTTGGCCTGGACGATATAGCCGGCCGGGTCGGTAATGAGGATCGCCGAGGTGGAGTGCTCGAACACGGTCGCGGCCATGCGCAGGTCTTTTTCGGCCCGGCGTTGCTGGCTGATGTCGCGGCCCACGCCGAGCACCCCCTCGAAGCGCTCGTGTTCGTCCCACACCAGCACCAGGCGCAGCTCGATGGGGATCTTGCGGCCGTCGGCGCGCAGGCAGTCGAACAGGAACAACTGCGTAGGCAGGGTACTGCGCAACTGGGCCAGTTGCGTGCTGTCGTCCAGCACCTGGCTGACGCGCTCGAGCAGGTTGTAGACACCGCTGAGCTGGGCCGGGTTGGCAATGATCGACTGCCAGCCGTTGGCAAAGATCCAGTCGGCCTGGTAGCCCAGCACCGCCTGCACCGAGGGGCTGACATAGTTGAGCTGCAGCTGGCTGTCGGTGGAGAAGATCACGTCGCTGATGCTCTCGGCGAGCATGCGGTAGCGCTGTTCGCTGTCGCGCAGCGATTCGCTGGCTTCGATCTGCACGGTGACATCCTTGCCCACGCCGATGATACGTGTGACCAGGCCTTCGCTGTCGCGGGTCAGCACCTGCTCGCGGATGTCGTAGCACCGCCAGCCACCGTCGCGATGGCGGAAGCGCAACTGGCAGTGCAGCGACTGGCCATAGCCGGTGTCGCGCTGCTGCTGGCGCAGGGCGCGGTAGTGCTCGGCATCGCCGGGATGCAGGAGCATCTCCCAGAAGCGGTCACCCATCTGTGCCAGCTCCGCGCGGTCGTAACCGAGGGTCTGGCCGAGGTGGCGGTTGCTGAAGATCATCCGCTGGCTGTCAACGTCCTGCACGTAGAGCTGGTCGGGCACGGTACGCACCACGTCCGACCAGAAGCCCTCGCGTTCGAGCAGCGACAGCTCCACCTGCTTGCGGCTGGTGATGTCGCTGATGCTCAGGATTACCGCCTGGTAGTCACGGCGCTGCTGCGGCAGTCGGGCCATCAGCCACAGGTGCAGTTCACCACCGAGCGGGGCGGGTAGGCGGACCTCCAGTTCGAGTTGCTGGCGCTCTTCGATCAGCGCGTCGATTAACTGCATGCCGATACTGTCGCGGCTGTCCCCGCTGCCATCTATCAGGCGCTGCCAGGCGCCAGCGTGGGAGTCGACGTTGAGCAGTTGGCGGGCCACCTGGTTGATCTCGGTGATCTTCAGTTCCGCAAGCAAGGTGCGGCGCAGCTTGGTGTCCAGGGCCAGGCTTTGCTTGAGCGCGGCGCGGTTGCGCAGGTGGTAGCGGTCGAGCTGCCCCGGCAGGCTGGAGAGATCGAGCACGCACAGGGCCACGCCGGTGCCCTCGAAGATTTCCTGGTAGCGCCGACGGTCTTCCTGCAAGGCGCGTTGGCGACGGCGCATGTTGATCAGCGCCAGTACCGGCAGCAGCGCGCAGAACAGCACCAGCACGCATTTGCCGAGCAGCGCCGGCAGCAACCTGTCGCGGGCCAGGCCGGCATCGAACAGGCCACGCAGTTGCCAGGTGCTGTTGTCGATGAAGGCAAGCATCACGCTTTGCAGAGGATCTTCGCTGGTCTGCCGGTGCCCGTGGCGCTCGATGACCTCGCCGCTGCGGCTGTTTTCCAGCAGCCACAGGGGATGGGTGGGGCCGTCAAGGTGACGGGTCAGCTCCTGGTAGTAGTCGCGGCTCAGGCGCAGCAGCCAGTAGCCGCGGTCTTGCTCGGTCGGCTGGCGCAGCAGCAGGTAGAGCCGCTGATTGTCGGCATCGTTGCCATAGAAAAATGCCCTGCCCTGATTCAGTTGCAGCAGGTCGTCAATCAGCTGACGGTCGGGTGAGCCAGCGAGGGTGTCGCTGCGCACCTGCCCGGTGGCGTCAAGCCAGGCCAGGTCGCGCAGGGCCGGCAGGCGGGCCTGCAAGGTGGCGAGCAGGCTGGGCAGGGCGACAGGCGCCGGAGGTTTGACGTAGGGCTGGACCAGGTTCAGTGATTGCTGGGCCTTCAGCGCCATGTTCAGGCTCAGATGGTCGGCCAGTTCGGCACTGGTGGCCAGGCTCTGCTGGCGCAGGTCGGCCTGGGTATGGCGGAACTGGGCGAACAGTTGCCACAGCAGCAAACCCAGCAGAATCAGGGCGAGCAGGGCCAGCGCCCCCTTGAGCGAGCCACGCAGGTGCGCGCCGGCCGTGGAATCGGCAGGACGCAGGGATGACGGTTGCGTGAGATTGGTCAAGCGTTGGGTCCTGCGATTGGGCTGACGATGGCAGGGGTTGCGTTCTCGCGGCATGCACGGCCCGTGCCGTGGCTGCTGGGCGCACTATAAGGCGCACGCGGGAAGCCGACTAGCATGCCTTCAAATATGGCAAAGTGCCAGTCCGCATGTCCGATGCCGACCCGCAGTTGGTCATGCCGGTTCGGCAAGTCCCTGCAACCTGTGCGAGAATGCCGCCCGCTTCATAGTCAACGCATCGGAGATGTACGGTTTTGGTTACCCACTATTCCACCAATGGCCTCGATTCCGCCTGCGGGCGTAGCAGTCAGACGCTGGTCAGCACTGCCTTGGCCGAGGACGTATCCTGCAAGACCTGCCAGCGCTCGCTGGCCAAGCCGGACGCGGCTGCCGCCAGTGCCAACAAGACGCCGTCGCTGGCCGAGCTGCGCAAGTCGGCCAAGGCTGCCGCCGAGCCGGTCGCCCAGGTTGCCGCACAACCCACCGCCAAGCCCACTGCCGCGCCTGCCAAGACCGTGAGCAAGCCGGCTGGCAAACCTGCCCGCAGTGGCGGCTTCAGCGTCAAGTCCGCCTGGGCCGCGCGCCTGGCCGAGCAATCGGACCGTTGCCGCCTGCCGCGTGGCAAGGCCAGGCAGTCGCACGTCTGAGCCTGCGCCAAGCCCGCCCCACCCGTGCCGGCGTGGGCGCGGGCTTGCCCCGCGAAGGCCGCCGGGCGGCCCCGCCATCTACCCCATCTGTGCAACGCCGCGACTTGGCGTAGAATGGCCCACTTTATTCAATGACCCCGTAATCACATCCCCTGGCCAATGCCGGGGCGCGTGTATTTACCTATCTGATAGAGGGCTTGGTTTTGGCTCAATACGTCTACACCATGCATCGGCTGAGCAAGGTCGTGCCGCCGAAGCGGGAAATTCTCAAGAATATTTCCCTGTCGTTCTTCCCGGGAGCCAAGATCGGCGTGCTGGGCCTGAACGGCGCTGGTAAATCGACCCTGCTGCGGATCATGGCGGGCGTCGACAAGGAATTCGACGGCGAAGCCCGTCCGATGCCCGACATCAACGTCGGCTACCTGCCCCAGGAGCCGCAGTTGGACCCGAGCAAGACCGTGCGTGAAGTGGTCGAGGAAGCGGTCAGCGTGATCAAGGACGCCCAGGCCCGCCTGGACGAGGTCTACGCCGCTTACGCCGACCCGGATGCCGACTTCGACAAGCTGGCCGCCGAACAGGCCAAGCTCGAGGCCATCCTGCAGGCCGCCGACGGTCACAACCTCGAGCGCCAGCTGGACGTCGCCGCCGATGCCCTGCGCCTGCCGGCCTGGGAGGCGAAGATCGAGCACCTGTCCGGTGGCGAGAAGCGCCGCGTGGCCCTGTGCCGCCTGCTGCTGTCGGCCCCCGACATGCTGCTGCTCGACGAACCGACCAACCACCTGGACGCCGACTCGGTAGCCTGGCTGGAGCGCTTCCTGCACGACTTCCCCGGTACCGTGGTGGCAATCACCCACGACCGTTACTTCCTCGACAACGTCGCCGGCTGGATCCTCGAACTGGACCGCGGCGCCGGCATCCCGTACGAAGGCAACTATTCGGGCTGGCTGGAAGCCAAGTCGGACCGTCTGGCGCAGGAATCCAAGCAGCAGAGCGCCCACGAGAAGGCCATGAAAGAGGAACTGGAGTGGGTGCGCAAAGGCGCCAAGGCCCGCCAGTCCAAGTCCAAGGCCCGTCTGCAGCGCTTCGAAGAGATGCAGTCGCAGGAATTCCAGAAGCGCAGCGAGACCAACGAGATCTACATCCCGGCCGGTCCGCGCCTGGGCGACAAGGTCATCGAGTTCAAGAACGTCACCAAGGGCTATGGCGATCGCGTGCTGATCGACAACCTGTCGTTCGCCATGCCCAAGGGCGCCATCGTCGGCGTGATCGGTGGTAACGGTGCCGGTAAATCGACCCTGTTCCGCATGCTGATGGGCAAGGAGCAGCCGGACTCGGGCAGCATCGAGATCGGTGAAACCGTGCAGCTGGCCTGCGTCGACCAGAGCCGCGAAGACCTGGACGGCAGCAAGACCGTGTTCCAGCAGATCTCCGACGGCTCCGACCAGATCCGCATCGGCAGCTACGAGATCCCGTCGCGCACCTACGTCGGCCGCTTCAACTTCAAGGGCGGCGACCAGCAGAAGTTCGTCAAGGACCTCTCCGGTGGTGAGCGTGGCCGCCTGCACCTGGCCCTGACCCTGAAGGAGGGCGGCAACGTCCTGCTGCTCGACGAACCGTCCAACGACCTCGACGTCGAAACCCTGCGTTCGCTCGAGGAAGCCCTGCTGGACTTCCCGGGCGCCGCCATCGTGATTTCCCACGACCGTTGGTTCCTGGACCGTGTGGCCACTCACATCCTGGCGTACGAAGACGATTCCAGCGTGGTGTTCTTCGAAGGCAACTACACCGAGTACGAAGCCGATCGCAAGAAGCGCCTGGGCGACGCCGCTGCCCAGCCGCACCGTGTGCGTCACAAGAAACTGGCCCAGTAAGCCGGTTTTTGCTGCACAACGATGGGGCCCTCAGGGGCCCCATTTTTGTGCCTGGCTTTCAGGGATGAGAAGGGCTGCGTGGGAGCGGGCTTGCCCCGCGATTGCTGCGTTAAGGGAGAGCAGGGAGAAAGTGCACTCTCACGAGTACAGCGAGAAACTTGTATACAGTTATAGAAAACGCACCAATTAATTTCATAAAAACGACATTTCGCCCTGTTCCAGTGCGATTGGTTCTTGGTACATTCCCGAAAAAACCAAAAACAATCCCTCTCTTGGTGAGATGTCTACCATGATCGAATCTGTCGACGATTTCCTGGCCCGACTGCAACAACGCGATCCGGCCCAGCCCGAATTCCACCAGGCCGTGGAGGAGGTGCTGCGCAGCCTGTGGCCTTTCCTCGAAGCCAACCCTCACTACCTGCAGGCAGGCATTCTCGAACGCATGGTCGAACCCGAGCGTGCCGTGCTGTTCCGTGTGTCGTGGGTCGACGACCAGGGCAAGGTCCAGGTCAACCGCGGCTACCGCATCCAGATGAGCAGCGCCATCGGCCCGTACAAGGGCGGCCTGCGCTTCCACCCGTCGGTCAACCTGGGCGTACTCAAGTTCCTGGCCTTCGAGCAGGTGTTCAAGAACTCGCTGACCTCGCTGCCAATGGGCGGCGGCAAAGGCGGCTCGGACTTCGACCCGAAGGGCAAGAGCGACGCCGAAGTGATGCGCTTCTGCCAGGCGTTCATGAGCGAGCTGTACCGCCACATTGGCGCCGACCTCGACGTGCCTGCGGGTGACATCGGCGTCGGTGCCCGCGAGATCGGCTTCCTGTTCGGCCAGTACAAGCGCCTGGCCAACCAGTTCACTTCGGTGCTGACCGGCAAGGGCATGACCTATGGCGGCAGCCTGATCCGCCCGGAGGCCACCGGCTACGGCTGCGTGTACTTCGCCGAAGAGATGCTCAAGCGCCGCGACCAGCGCATCGACGGTCGCCGCGTGGCGATCTCCGGTTCCGGCAACGTTGCCCAGTACGCGGCGCGCAAGGTCATGGACCTGGGCGGCAAGGTGATCTCGCTGTCCGACTCCGAAGGCACCTTGTATGCCGAAGCCGGCCTTACCGATGCCCAGTGGGACGCGGTGATGGAGCTGAAGAACGTCAAGCGCGGTCGCATCAGCGAGCTGGCCGAGCAGTTCGGCCTGGAGTTCCGCAAAGGCCAGACGCCCTGGAGCCTGGCATGCGATATCGCGCTGCCGTGCGCGACGCAGAACGAACTGGGCGCCGAAGACGCCCGTACCCTGCTGCGCAATGGCTGTATCTGCGTTGCCGAAGGGGCCAACATGCCGACCACCCTGGAGGCTGTGGATATCTTCATCGAGGCCGGCATCCTCTACGCGCCTGGCAAGGCATCCAATGCCGGTGGCGTGGCCGTGTCGGGCCTGGAGATGTCGCAGAACGCCATGCGCCTGCTGTGGACGGCCGGGGAGGTGGACAGCAAGCTGCACCACATCATGCAGTCGATCCACCATGCCTGCGTGCACTACGGCGAGGAGGCCGATGGCAGCATCAACTACGTCAAGGGCGCCAATATCGCCGGCTTTGTGAAGGTGGCTGACGCGATGCTGGCCCAGGGCGTGGTCTGATTCGATAACTTGCGGCCGCTTCGCGCCGAAAGGGGCGCGAAGCGGCCGCGATGATTTCAGCACTCACCCAGAATGGCCAGTACCTCGATCATCTGGTCCCCCGCCGGCCGTCGCCACAACACTTCATCCCCAGGCCCGGCGCCCAGAAGCGCCTGCCCCAGCGGCGAGCCCCAGTTGACCAATCCTTGGGCGGCATCGGCCTGATCCTCGCCCACCAGTTGCACCTGATGCTCCTGGTCATGTTCATCGACGAACCGCACCAGGCTGCCGATCTGCACCTTCTCCGTGGACGTTACAGCAGGTACCACCTGCGCGCTCTGCACCCGAGCGGTGAAGTAGCGCAGGTCACGCTCGGTATCGGCCAGCCGCTGCTTGTCGGCATCGCCTTCGGCCTGCAGCGCGGCGCGCAATGCATTGAGCGCGGCCACTCGCTGCTGCAACTGTGCCAGGCCGTTGGCGGTGACGTAATTGGGCTGGTCGCTGACCAGGCGCTCGACCGGCTGGCTGGCCTGGGCGGCGGCCTGGTCTTCATTGACGAATGCTCGGCTCATGGTTGGCCTCCTTGTGCTGGAGACCATGGTGGCAGGCTGCGGGTTTCAACAGTTGTCCATTTACGACGTCAGTTGCGGCGGTATGCACGGGCCGCACCTTGGTCTTTCTCCTTCTGCCAGTCGCGGTCACGCTCGTCCCAATAGCGTTCGCGATACTCGCGCAGGTCTTCGTTGGACTGCATGGCGTGGCACTGGCGAAAGCCATCGTCCCAGCCGCTTTCGTACTGGCGGTTATTCAGGTAGCGCGGGACATCCTTGCGGAAGTCGCCGGCCATCAGCCCGGCGGCCTGGCGACCGCTGCTGCAGCCGTCCTGGAAGCCGTCGGCATAGGCGGGCGGGTAGCCCTGGTTGACCATTTGTTCATGGGTGGTTTCGCAACCCGCCAGCAGCAAGAGAAACAAGGCTAACCAGTACCGCGACATGACCACAGGACCCTCGGATTGATACCGCAAAGTCTAGGTCGGGAATTGTTGGCGCGATGTCAAAACGCTGTCGAAGGATTGCATCGGGACTGGGACCGCAAAGCGGCCCAGGTGCTCAGTACTGATACCACTTCAACTCCAGCATCACCTCGTTCTGCGCCGTGGCCAGGTGGCTGAATTGGCGTGAAGCACTCAATCGCAAGCCCAGGTCGCGGCTGATCTCCCATTGCTGGTTAAGGCTCACGCTACGCCGTACTTCGCCGTTGGTGAAAAAATCACCCTTTGCCTCAAGCGTCAGGTTGCCCAGCGGGTTGCGCCACAGCAGCCCGCCGTTGAACCCGGCGGCGGGCGAGATTAACTCAGCGAAATCGTTGTGATGCTCGACCCGCACCGTGCCCAGGGCAAAGCCCAGCAAGTCGTCACCCAGTTGCCAGGTACCGCCGGCGCCGCCGTTGACATGGCTGACCAGCACCTCGTCGTCATGCTTGCCCGGCACGCGCTCCAGGCCGCCCGCGACCTGCCACGACCATGGCTTGAGCAGTTCGTTGCGCGGTGTCAGCGAGCGGATGGTGGCCAGGTCCAGGCGTTGTACCTGCCAGTCGTTGCCCTCGTACTGACGCAGCTTGAGCTGCAGGATCTCGATCTGCGCGCCGAGGGGGAAACTGTCCATGTTGTCGTTGAGGTCGTGGTAAGCCATGCGCAGGCCATACTCGGCGTAGGCGCGGTCCTCACGGGTACCCACCCCCAGTTGCCAGGTTCGCGACTGGTGGCCGTCCTCCGGCAGGCCGGGCCGCTCGATCTGCAATGGCGGCGGCGGGTTGCGGTTGATCGCCCTGAGCAGTTCATAGCTGCGGCCGGCCTGGGCCGGGTCGCGTTCCTGGCCGTTGGCGCGGTAGCGCTCCAACCGGTAGGCGGCGTCCTGTACCAGCGCCTGGCGGTCGCGGGGCAGGGCGGTGAAGGAGGGGCTCTGCAGCTGCGCGGTGTCGGCGCTGATGGCCAGCACCTGCTGCTTTTCCTCGTGGTCCAGCGGCTCGGCACGGGCCAGCAGTTCACGCTCGCGGGACGGGCGGTAGCGCACGTCCGCCACCAGCCCGGACTGTTTCACCGCCTTCACGGTGTCGGTCGGGATGGCGGTCAGCGGGAACTGCGAGGTCAGGTCCAGGCTGGGGCGTGCCACCTGCAACAGCTCCAGCAGGCGATAGGAGCAATTTTCGTCGAAGAAGAAATAGTCGAACTTGATCTGCTTGAGTTCCCACACGTGCTCGACCATGCGCCCGGTCTCTTCTGGGGTCAGGTCCAGTTGATACTCCCACAGGTCACGGTTTTCCAGGCTGCGGTACTCGGACAGCTTTTCCTGGTAGGGCATCATCGCGAACAGCCCGGGATAGCCGCCCATCAGGCCTTTCCAGGCATAGAGGATGCTGTTGTCGCTGCCCTCGATGTAGGCGCCGAAATTGATCGCGTAGCTCAGCAGCGTGGTGTCGTCACGCCGGGTATTGGACTGGTCGATGCGCAGCAGCGTATGGCCGAACATCGACGACGGGCTGTTGAGGTAGGCAGCCGGGAAGATCAGCGCCGCGCTGTGCGGGTCGATCGACTTGTACCAGGTATCGAATTCCTGGCAGGCCGGGCTCGGCAGGTCGGTGAGGGCCAGCTGTTCGCGCAGCCAGCGGGTCCGTGCCGGGAACACGCACTGGGCATGCTTGTCACCCAGGCTGGCCGGGGCATAGAGCGCGGCGACCGTTGCCTGCAGCTCCTGGTCCGGGTGATGCGCGCCATCCTCGGCGAGAAAGAAGCGCGGGTCGTCCACATAGCTGCGCCAACCGTCAAGCTTGGCAGTCTCGTAATGGCCGAGGGCGATCCAGTAGGGCGTGGCCGCCAACTGCTGGACGCGGGCCAGGTCAAGCTGTGGGGCGGCATGAAGCGGTGCGCTGACGATCAGCGCCAGGGAAGCGAGGCGTTTGAGCATGTCGGGCAACTACATCCTGATGATGCCGAAAGGTAAAGCGCCAAACCCGCCCCGCTGCCGGGGCGGGAGGCGTGGTACTCAAGCCTCGGTGGCGTACTTGGCCAACTGCGGGTCGCTCTTGAGCACCGCCAGGGTGTTGGAATGGACAGTCTCGGCAGTCACGTCGGCGCTGCTGAAGATCTGCTGGAAGTGCTCGTGGGTGACAGCGGCGAAATGCGCGCGGTCTTCAGGGGCTACACCTAGGACCACGGCATAGGTGGTCAGGGCTTCGCCCTGGCCCTGGGCCATGTCTTCGGAGAGCTCGTTCATCATGCCGTTCATGGCGAACCAGGATTTGCCGCCATAGGTGAGTGCGGCCTTGGTCGAGCAGCCATTGGTGCCCGAGGTCATGCCGAATGTTGCGTTGCCGGAAGTGCCGTTGGTGGTGGAGGCCAGGAAGTGGGCCGGCGTGCCGCGCTGGCCCTCGAACAGCAGGTTGCCCCAGCCGCAGTTCGGGCCGCCTGGCGCTTCAGCCATGGCGTTGATCGAGACAGCGGCGAACAGAGTACCCAGAAGAATCCGTTTCATAGCGATGTTCTCTTTCTCAAGTGACGTACCAATGGTCAGGTTTCTGGCAACGCAGTTGCCAGTGCGAGAGGATTTCCATCCTCCTGCGCAGCTTGGAGTTTAGGCACGATCCAAAGGTTGCGTTGTTTATTGCGAAAAATTGCTTGCGTGATGGCCAGGCTTGGGCTGTGACATAAAGTCCCACGGAGCCTTGCCGCTACGCGCTGGCAGCGCCAGAATGCCTTTCATCCGCCCCGCCGAAGTAAGGAAACCCAATGCCCGATCCTGTCGCCTCGCGCCTGCGTCTCGCGCCAGAAGCCCTGACCCGGCGTTTCTCCGCTGAACAGTTTGCTTTTTCCAATACCGACGATCTGGAGCCATTTCGTGGTGTGCTGGGCCAGGAACGTGCTGTCGAGGCCCTGCAGTTCGGCGTGGCCATGCCGCGTCCCGGTTACAACGTGTATGTGATGGGCGAGCCCGGTACGGGCCGTTTCTCCTTCGTCAAGCGTTACCTCAAGGCCGAAGGCAAGCGCCAGCACACCCCGGCCGACTGGTTGTATGTCAACAACTTCGAGGACTCGCGCGAGCCACGCGCGCTGGAACTGCCGGCTGGCAGCGCCCATGAGTTCATCAGCGACATGAACGGCCTGATCGACAACCTGTTGGCTACGTTCCCGGCGGTGTTCGAGCACCCTTCCTACCAGCAGAAGAAAAGCGCCATCGACCGCGCCTTCAACCAGCGCTATGACCGGGCACTGGATGTGATCGAGCGCGCCTCGCTGGAGAAGGATGTGGCGCTATACCGCGACAGCAGCAATGTCGCCTTTACCCCCATGGCCGATGGCAAGGCGCTGGACGAAGCTGAATTCGCTCAACTGCCTGAGCAATTGCGCGAGCGCTTCCACGAGGACATCGCCGAGCTCGAGGAGCGTTTGAACGAGGAGCTCTCCAGCCTGCCGCAATGGAAGCGTGAATCGAACAACCAGTTGCGCCAGCTCAACGAGGAGACCATCACCCTTGCTCTACAGCCGCTGCTGGCGCCGTTATCGGAAAAGTACGCAGAAAACGCCGCAGTGTGCGCCTATCTGCAATCGGTGCAGTTGAACCTGCTGCGGACTGTCGTCGAACAATTGGTCGATGACAGCAAGACCGACGCGGTGGCGCGCAAGATGCTCGAGGAGCAATACGCCCCCAACCTGGTGGTCGGCCACCCGGGCAAAGGCGGGGCGCCGGTGGTGTTCGAGCCGCATCCGACCTACGACAATCTGTTCGGTCGCATCGAATACAGCACCGACCAGGGCGCTTTGTACACCTCCTATCGCCAGCTTCGCGCCGGTGCGTTGCACCGCGCCAATGGCGGCTTCTTGATTCTCGAAGCCGAGAAGATGCTCGGCGAGCCCTTTGTCTGGGACGCCCTGAAGCGTGCCTTGCAGTCGCGCAAGCTGAAGATGGAGTCGCCGCTGGGCGAACTGGGCCGTGTCGCCACGGTGAGCCTGACGCCACAGATGATCCCGCTCAGCGTCAAGCTGGTGATCATTGGCTCGCGCCAACTGTACTATGCGCTGCAGGACCATGACCCGGACTTCCAGGAGATGTTCCGGGTGCTCGTGGACTTCGATGAAGACATGCCCATGGTCGACGAGAACCTGGAGCAGTTCGCCCAGTTGCTGCGCACCCGCACCAACGAGGAAGGCATGGCGCCGCTGACCAGCGATGCAGTGGCGCGCCTGGCCACCTACAGCGCGCGCCTGGCCGAGAACCAGTCGCGGCTGTCGGCGCGCATCGGCGACTTGTTCCAGCTGGTCAGCGAGGCCGACTTCATCCGCCAGCTGGCCAGCGAGAGCATGACCGACGCCGGTCACATCGAGCGCGCCCTGAAGGCCAAGGCCCAGCGCACCGGGCGGGTGTCGCAGCGGGTGCTAGACGACATGCTCGCCGGGATCATCCTGATTGACACCGAAGGCGCGGCGATCGGCAAGTGCAACGGCTTGACCGTGCTCGAGGTCGGCGATTCGGCGTTCGGCATGCCGGCGCGGATTTCCGCCACCGTCTACCCGGGCGGCAGTGGCATCGTCGACATCGAGCGCGAGGTCAACCTGGGGCAGCCGATCCACTCCAAGGGGGTGATGATCCTCACCGGCTACCTGGGCAGCCGCTATGCCCAGGAGTTTCCCCTGGCGATCTCGGCGAGCATCGCGCTGGAGCAGTCCTATGGCTATGTCGACGGCGACAGCGCCTCGCTGGGCGAGGCATGCACGCTGATCTCGGCGTTGTCGCGTACGCCGCTGAAGCAGTGCTTTGCCATTACCGGCTCGATCAACCAGTTTGGCGAGGTGCAGGCGGTCGGTGGGGTCAACGAGAAGATCGAAGGCTTCTTCCGACTTTGTGAAGCCCGTGGCCTGACCGGTGAACAAGGGGTGATCATCCCGCGTGCCAACGTCGCCACGCTGATGCTCGACGAGCGGGTGGTGCAGGCGGTCGAGGCTGGTCGTTTCCATGTCTATGCCGTCAGCCAGGCCGACGAAGCCTTGAGCCTGCTGGTGGGCGAGGAGGCCGGCGAGATGGATGACAAGGGCGAATTCGCCGAGGGCAGTGTCAACGCCCGGGTGGTCGAGCGCCTGCGGGTGATCGCCGAGATGATCAGCGAGGAAGAAATCAAGGAAGCCGAGAAAGAGCGCCTGGAGGAGGTCATCACCCAGGCCAAGCCTGCGTAAGTCAATAAACTGGCGCTAGCGGCGAAGTGCTACCGTTCAGCGCCAGTTTTCCAACTTTTTCCTTAGGTCGGCTACAGTGGAACTTAAGGACGTTATCAGGGTTCAGGATGGAAACAGCCTGAAGGTTTCAGGCTGAACAGGGCTTTACAGAGGGGACGCCGCCATGCGCAACCTCAGCCTCACCCGCCAGTGCCTGGGCCTGGTGACCCGCATCGAATGCAGCATCCGTCCGCTGGCCGGCGACAATGGCATGTGGACCTTGCTGTTCGCCGCCGGCATGGCCGGTGAACAACCCTCGGCGATCAAGGCCCAGGGCCCGTTCCACGGGCCGATGGTCGCCGAATCGGTGATGAATGCCATCGTCGACAGCCTCACCCTCCATGGCTATCAGGTCGCTGAAGATCCGCAGATCTGGTGCCTGCACCTGCAGGCGCAGTTGCGTCGGATCAATGGTGAACGTTGCCGGAACCTTGGGGATTATCAGTTCCATCCCGAAACCTGACCCAATGATCTCGTCGCCAGCAAGCTGTTACACACCTGACCTGTGGGAGCCGGCTTGCCGGCGATAGGGTATCGAGGATTTATCGGGCCTGCGGCAACTGACCGCAGGCTTTTGCTGTAACAGGTGGCTGGATATACTCGCGCTCGCTTTTCCAGTCACTTCAGAGTCCCTTATTGTCCATGGAACGTATCCTCGAAAACGCGATGTATGCCTCGCGCTGGCTGCTCGCCCCGATCTACTTCGGCCTCTCGCTGGGCCTGTTGGCACTGGCCCTGAAGTTCTTCCAGGAAATCATCCATGTCCTGCCCAACGTCTTCACCCTCGCCGAAGCCGACCTGATCCTGGTGATCCTGTCGCTGATCGACATGTCGCTGGTTGGTGGCCTGCTGGTGATGGTGATGATCTCCGGCTACGAGAACTTCGTCTCGCAGCTGGACATCGACGAGAGCAAGGAAAAGCTCAACTGGCTGGGCAAGATGGATTCCTCGTCGTTGAAGATGAAGGTCGCCGCATCGATCGTCGCCATTTCCTCGATCCACCTGCTGCGGGTATTCATGGATGCGCAGAACATCTCCACCGACTACCTGATGTGGTACGTGATCATCCACATGACCTTCGTCATTTCGGCATTCGTCATGGGTTACCTGGATCGCATCACCAAGCACTGATCCGTCTGCGCTCATCGCGGGCTTGCCCCGCGATGCTTTTCAGCTCCTGACGGATGGTGGCTTGTACTTTCAGCAGGTCTGTACAAAAAATGAGCACTCATGCGCGGTTCCCGCAGCGAGGTGCGTCCATGAACCTGCATCAGCTCAATTCCGAGGCCAGGGCTGGCCATGTCGACGAACTCAACCTGATCGCCATCGAAGGCGGCGATTATCTGTTGGAGGCCCGGATCAAAGGCCGTGCCCACCCCCTTGCCGACGCCCGTGGTGAACGCCTGAGGGTGCATTCGGTGGAGGATGCAAGGCAGCTTCTGCAAGCCATTCCCCAAGTGTCGATGAATCTTACCCATTGGTCCGTGCAAGACGAGATGTGCGGCATGGGCACGCACCCGGAAGAAGACCTCAAATTACCGATCTCCCAGCGATCGGCCTGGTAGCTGCTTCGCGCGGCGCCAGTGTGCTAGGCTGCTCGCCCTTTTCATCAGGGCGCGGATGCAGTGCGCCCTCAAGCGGAGCACGCCAATGTCCGAACTCAATCTGTCCACCGACGAATCCCGCGTCAGCTACGGCATCGGCCGTCAGCTGGGTGGCCAGCTGCGCGACAACCCGCCACCGGGCGTCAACCTGACCGCCATCGTCGCCGGCCTGACCGATGCCTTCAACGGCGCCGACAGCCGCGTCAGCGAAGAAGACCTGTCGGCGGCCTTCAAGGTCATCCGCGAAGTGATGCAGGCAGAAGCTGCTGCCAAGGCCGAAGCCGCCGCTGCCGCCGGCAAGGAATTCCTGGCTGACAACGCCAAGCGTGAAGGCATCGTGACCCTGGCCTCGGGCCTGCAGTACGAAGTGCTGACCGCAGGCGAGGGCGCCAAGCCGTCCCGCGAAGACAACGTGCGTACTCATTACCACGGCACCCTGATCGACGGCACCGTGTTCGACAGCTCCTACGATCGTGGCCAGCCTGCCGAATTCCCGGTTGGCGGCGTGATCGCCGGCTGGACCGAGGCCCTGCAACTGATGAATGCTGGCAGCAAATGGCGCCTGTACGTGCCGAGCGAGCTGGCCTATGGCGCTCAAGGCGTCGGCAGCATCCCGCCGCACAGCACCCTGGTATTCGACGTCGAACTGCTCGACGTTCTGTAATACCGTCGGGGCCGCTTTGCGGCCCATTCGCGTGCAAGCCCGCTCTCACAGGAACAGCACAAGACCTTAGGTCGTTGCGATCAGTGTGGGAGCCGGCTTGCCGGCGATGAGGGCAGGCCTGCTAAATTCAGTTCCAATCCGTTCCGCCCGGGCGCAATGCCCGCGCATAGCAGAACAGGAACAGGTTCCTCACCAGCTCCTTGAGCACTCCCGGCTCACTCGAATTCAGCCCCATGAGGTCCAGGTCGCCCTGGTCGCGCAGTTCATCGAGCGCGTCTTCCTCGAGCACGGCGCAGACTTCGCCAGTCTCGCGATGCAGGATGCGCAGGTAAGGGTGGGGGCGGTCGAGCCAGGCGTCGATGAGATAGGTCATGGCTACTCTCCTTGGATAGCGGTTCCAATGAGAATAATTCTTATTATCAAAATAGCAAGAGACTATTGGAAGATTTCTTCCGAATGGTCCCGGCGATCCTGTTGCAGGATCTGTCAGGGCCGCCCGTTGGGCAGCCCCGAGGGGCAGGCGATCAGACCTTGCGCACGAACTCAGACTTGAGTTTCATCGCGCCGATGCCGTCGATCTTGCAGTCGATGTCGTGGTCGCCGTCGCACAGACGGATGTTCTTGACCTTGGTGCCGACCTTGACCACCAGGGACGAACCCTTGACCTTGAGATCCTTGATCACGGTGACGGTGTCGCCGTCCTGCAGGACGTTGCCGACCGAATCCTTTTTCACCACGTCGTCGCTGGCGGCTTCGGCTTCGCCGTTGGCCGACCACTCGTGGGCGCATTCGGGGCAGATCAGTTGGGTGCCATCCTCATAGGTGTATTCGGAGTTGCATTGGGGGCAGGGTGGCAGAGTGCTCACGGCGTTTCCTTTCAAGTACAGGCGGTTAAAGGCGCACATTGTATAGGGTTTAGTGATTTCCTGCACAAAAGCATCGCGGGGCAAGCCTGCTCCCACGCCATGATGTGCTGGCGTGGGAGCGGGCTTGCCCCGCGATAGGGGTGATGCGATGTGTCAGTGCGTACGCGCTACGGCAAACTCGCTCAGCTCTACCAGTGCATCCCGGTACTCGCTGGCCGGCAGCACTTCCAGGCAGGCAATGGCGCGAGCGACGTAGTCGCGGGCCATCTGCGCGGTGTAGTCCAGCGCGCCGGATGCCTCGACGGCGAGGCGGATCTGCTCCAGGTCCTCCAGGCCACCCTTCTGGATCGCCTGGCGTACCAGAGCGGCCTGCTCCGCGGTGCCTTCGCGCATGGTGTAGATCAGCGGCAGGGTCGGCTTGCCTTCGGCCAGGTCGTCGCCGACGTTCTTGCCCAGGGTCTCGGAGTCGCCCTTGTAGTCGAGCAGGTCGTCGACCAGCTGGAAGGCCACGCCCAGGTGGTCGCCGAAGGTACGCAGGGCCTCGCGCTGCGCGTCCGTGGCGCCGGCCAGGGCGGCGGCGCTGTGGGTCGAGGCTTCGAACAGCATCGCGGTCTTGCCGCGGATGACGTCCATGTAGATTTCCTCGGTGGTGCTGGCATCACGCACGCGCGACAGCTGCAGCACTTCACCTTCGGCGATCACCCGTGTGGCCTTGGAGAGGATCTGCATGACCGGCATCGAGCCCAGCTCGACCATCATCTCGAACGAGCGCGAATAGAGGAAGTCGCCCACCAGCACGCTCGGCGCGTTGCCCCACAGGGCGTTGGCGGTGGAGCGGCCACGGCGCATGCCGGACATGTCGACCACGTCGTCGTGCAGCAGGGTGGCGGTGTGCAGGAACTCGATGGTCGCCGCCAGCAGGCGCAGGTCGTCGCCCTCGCGGCCCAGGGCCTTGCCGCACAGCAGCACGAGCAGGGGGCGCAGGCGTTTGCCGCCGGCGGACGTGATATAGTCGCCGATCTTCGATACCAGCGGCACGCGCGAGGTCAGCTGCTTCTTGATGATCTCGTCGACGGCGCTGAAGTCATCAGCTACCGCGCGGTAGAAGGTTTGGGGTTGCATCGGCTGCTCCATTGAGGTTGCGCGGCATGCTAGGTCGCAGGTACCGGTGTGTCAAGGCGCGGTGGCCGTGGCCCCGGGCCGGTACTTGCAAGCATTTATGGGGTTGCGTACAATCGCGCACCCTAACTTCCTGGGCAGCACCTGCCTTACGCAATTGCACCGGGCCGTTCCAGCCCTGTGCAGCCATGCCAGCCAATACTCATCATATAAAGCGCTGGGTGAGCAGGATTATCGGAGAAATACCATGTCTTACGCAGTAATCGTTACCGGCGGCAAGCAGTACAAAGTCGCTGAAGGTGAATTCCTCAAGATCGAAAAACTGGAAGTCGCCACTGGCGAATCCGTGACCTTCGATCGCGTTCTGCTGGTCGCCAACGGTGAAGAAGTCACCATCGGCGCTCCAGTTGTTGCTGGTGCTAAAGTAGTGGCCGAAGTCGTTTCGCAAGGCCGTCACGACAAGGTTCGCATCATCAAGTTCCGTCGTCGTAAGCACCACATGAAGCGCATGGGCCACCGCCAGTGGTTCACCGAAATCAAAATCACCGGTATCCAGGCTTAATCGCCCCGATCCCCTGAATTTATTGGAGAATTGAACCATGGCTCACAAGAAGGCTGGTGGTAGTACTCGTAACGGTCGCGACTCAGAATCGAAACGCCTTGGCGTGAAGATGTATGGCGGTCAGGTCATCAAACCTGGCAACATCATCGTCCGTCAGCGCGGCACCGAATTCCACGCTGGCTACGGCGTTGGCATGGGCAAGGATCACACCCTGTTCGCCAAGATCGAAGGCGTGATCAAGTTCGAGAAGAAAGGCGAGTTCATGCGCCGTTACGTGAGCATCGTCGCCGCTTAATCGCGACGTCGCTCCAGAAGCCCCGTCATGCGACGGGGCTTTTTCGTTTGTGGTGAGCCTCTTGCAAAGCTGTTTGTCTGGGCTGCCGGCGTTGGTTTCTGATTCGTACGGGGCCGCCGCGCTCATTTTTGCAAGAGCCTCATGGTTTTCTGGTTTTCGACTCGTCGTCCGACGAGAGGCGGTTTTGAATGAAGTTTGTAGACGAAGTATCGATCCGGGTAAAAGCCGGTGACGGCGGCAACGGTTGCATGAGCTTCCGCCGCGAGAAATTCATCGAGAACGGTGGCCCCAACGGCGGCGACGGCGGTGACGGCGGCTCGGTGTACATGGTGGCCGACGAGAACCTCAACACCCTCGTCGACTATCGCTATACCCGCCACCACGAGGCCCAGCGCGGCCAGAACGGTGGCAGCACCGATTGCACCGGCAAGAAGGGCGAGGACCTGTTCCTGCGCGTGCCGGTCGGCACCACCGTGATCGACGCCTCCACCCAGGAAGTGATCGGTGACCTGGTCACCCCGGGCCAGAAGCTGATGGTCGCCCAAGGCGGCTGGCACGGCCTGGGCAACACCCGTTTCAAGTCGAGCACCAACCGTGCGCCGCGCCAGACCACCCCAGGCAAGCCGGGCGATCAGCGCGACCTGAAGATGGAAATGAAAGTCCTGGCCGACGTCGGTCTGCTGGGTCTGCCGAACGCCGGCAAGAGTACTTTCATCCGCTCGGTTTCGGCCGCCAAGCCGAAGGTCGCCGACTACCCGTTCACCACCCTGGTGCCGAACCTTGGCGTGGTCAGCGTCGACCGCTGGAAGAGCTTCGTCATCGCCGACATCCCTGGCCTGATCGAAGGCGCCTCCGAAGGTGCCGGCCTGGGTATCCGCTTCCTCAAGCACCTGGCCCGTACCCGCGTGCTGCTGCACCTGGTCGACCTGGCGCCGCTGGATGGCAGCAGCCCGGCCGACGCAGCCGAAGTGATCATCAACGAGCTGGCGCAGTTCAGCCCGGCGCTGGTCGACCGTGAGCGCTGGCTGGTGCTGAACAAGGCCGACATGATCATGGACGACGAGCGTGACGAGCGCGTCAAGGAAGTGGTCGAGCGCCTGAACTGGGATGGCCCGGTGTACGTGATCTCGGCTATCGCCAAGCAGGGTACCGAGAAGCTCAGCCATGACCTGATGCGTTACCTCGAGGACCGCGCCGACCGCCTGGCCAATGACCCGGCCTACGCTGCAGAGTTGGCCGAGCTCGACCAGCGCATCGAAGACGAGGCCCGCGCCCAGCTGCAGGCCCTCGACGACGCCCGCACCCTGCGTCGCACCGGCGTCAAGAGCGTGCACGACATCGGCGACGATGACGACTGGGATGATTTCGAGGACGATGAAGACGGCCCGGAAATCATTTACGTGCGCGACTGATCGGTTGCAGTACACTAAACGCCGCTCTCTGGAGCGGCGTTTTTGTATCCAAGGTATCTACAGATTCGACATAGGTTGGAAGAGAAGATGCGAAGCAAGGTGACTGGCGCCAAGCGCTGGGTCGTGAAGATCGGCAGCGCGCTGCTGACCGCCG
This sequence comes from Pseudomonas sp. PONIH3, assembly GCF_002934345.1. Classification (NCBI taxonomy): domain Bacteria; kingdom Pseudomonadati; phylum Pseudomonadota; class Gammaproteobacteria; order Pseudomonadales; family Pseudomonadaceae; genus Pseudomonas; species Pseudomonas sp. PONIH3. The sequence continues at coordinate 2,813,863 of NZ_CP026386.1, read as the reverse complement.
ACGGCAAGGGCCTCGACCGTGGCGCCATGGCGGTGTGGGTCGAGCAGATGGTGGCCCTGCGTGAAGCGGGCGTGGAACTGGTGCTGGTCTCCTCCGGGGCCGTGGCGGCGGGCATGAGCCAGCTGGGCTGGACCACGCGACCGAGCGCGATGAACGAGCTGCAGGCCGCCGCCTCGCTTGGCCAGATGCGCCTGGTGCAGGCCTGGGAGTCGAGCTTCGGCGAACACGGCAAGCACACCGCGCAGATCCTCCTGACCCACGACGACCTCTCCGACCGCAAGCGTTACCTCAACGCCCGCAGCACCCTGCGCACCCTGGTAGACCTGGGCGTGGTGCCGGTGATCAATGAGAACGACACCGTGGTCACCGACGAGATCCGCTTCGGTGACAACGACACCCTGGCGGCGTTGGTGGCCAACCTGGTGGAAGCCGACCTGCTGGTGATCCTCACCGACCGCGACGGCATGTTCGACGCCGACCCGCGCAACAACCCCGAGGCCCAGCTGATCTACGAAGCCCGCGCCGATGATCCGGCGCTGGATGCCGTGGCCGGCGGCACCGGCGGCGCCTTGGGCCGTGGCGGCATGCAAACCAAGCTGCGCGCCGCGCGCCTGGCCGCCCGTTCTGGTGCGCATACCATCATCATCGGTGGCCGTATCGAGCGCGTGCTCGACCGCCTGAAGGCCGGTGAGCGCCTGGGCACCCTGCTGTCGCCTGAGCGCGGCATGCTCGCCGCGCGCAAGCAGTGGCTGGCCGGCCATCTGCAGACCCGTGGCACCCTGGTGATCGACAACGGTGCCGTGAAGGCGCTGCGCGAATCGAACAAGAGCCTGCTGCCGGTCGGCGTGAAGACCGTGCAGGGCAGTTTCCGCCGTGGCGAGATGGTGGTCTGCGTCGGTCCCGACGGCCTGGAAGTGGCCCGTGGCCTGGCCAACTACAGCGCCCTGGAGGCGCAGAAGATCATTGGCCAGCCGTCCGATGCCATTGAGGGCCTGCTGGGCTACAGCGCCGAGCCTGAGCTGGTGCACCGCGACAACCTGGTGTTGGTCTGAAGGAGATGCAAGTGCTTAAAGGATTGATTGCCGCCGCCGCGCTGGCACTGCCGATGCTGGCCGGGGCCGAGGAAATCGGCCAGGTGTCCACCGTGTTCAAGTTCGTCGGGCCGAATGACCGCATCGTCGTCGAGGCGTTCGACGACCCGAAGGTCGATGGTGTGACTTGTTACCTGTCGCGGGCCAAGACCGGCGGCCTGAAAGGTGGGTTGGGTCTGGCCGAGGACCGCGCCGAGGCGTCGATTGCCTGCCGTCAGGTCGGGCCGATCCAGTTCAAGGGTGAGCTCAAGGATGGCGAGGAGGTGTTCAAGGAACGCACCTCGCTGGTGTTCAAGACCATGCAGGTGGTACGTTTTCTCGACAAGAAGCGCAACACGCTGGTGTACCTGGTGTACAGCGACCGCGTGATCGAAGGCAGCCCGCAGAATGCGGTGACGGCGATTCCGATCGTGCCTTGGGCTCAACAGTAACAGCCGGTTGAAATGATCGCGGGGCAATCCCGCTCCCACAGAGCCTTGTGGGAGCGGCGGTGCGCCGATGCGAATTGCCCCGCGATGCTTTTCGGTTTGAATCAGGCCAGTTCCTCGGCCTCATCCTCACGCACTATCGCCTTCACCTCGTCGCGACGGCTGATGTACTTCCAGTCCGACTCGTCGATGTAGATGCCATTCGGCCCGCTGCCACCTTCCAGGTCGATCGCCACCCGCGCCGACACCTGCGGCTTCACGCTCGCCAGGATCGGCACGAAGCCCAGCTGCTGGCTGGTTTCCAGCAACGCCGCCTGGTTGCGTTCGTCGATGTCCGCCGCCTCGTCGAGGTAGTACGGCAGGCGAATGTGCCCGGCCAGGTCGCGGTCCATCAGGTGCAGCAACAAATACATGTTGGTCAGCGCCTTGATGGTCATGGTGGTGCCGTTGGACGCGGCGCCATCGATGTCGGCGTGGATCACCGGCTGGCTGTTGATCTTGGTGATCTCGAAGGCCAGTTCGAACAGGTCCTTCAGGCCCAGCTGGTTGTGGTTGGCCGCCACCAGCCGCGCCAGGTACTCCTTGGCCTCTTCGTTCTTGTGATCCTGCTCGGCGCTCTGGGTCAGGTCGAATACCGACAGGGTCTCGCCTTCCTCGTACTGGCCGGCGCTGTGGATGATCTGGTCGATGTGCTTGAGCGCTTCCTTGTTCGGTGCCAGCACCACGCGGAAGCTCTCCAGGTTCGATACCTGGCGCTTGTTGATCTCTCGGTTGAACAGCGCCAGCTGGTGCTCGAGACTGTCATAGTCGCTACGGATGTTGCGCAGGGTCCGGGCGATGTCGGTGACCGCGGCGCGGCGGGCCTTGGCCAGGGTCAGCGCTTCCTCGGTGCGGTGCGAGTAGGCGTTTATCAGCAGCTGCAGGCGGCGCTCCATGTCGTCTTCGCTGTCGAACTTGGCCACGCCCTTCAGGCGCACCTGGGCGTACAGCGCCTCGATCTGGTTGTCCACGCGTTGCAGGGCCTGCCAGCTGTCCTGGTAGTCGTTGAGCAGCGGCAGCAGGTTGTCCATGGAGTCGTCGATGGCTTCCATGAACGGCGTGCCGAACGGCAGGTCGGCCGGCAGCAGTTGGCGACGGCGCAGGGCGTCTTCCAGGGTGCGCTGCTTGGCTTCCAGGTCGGCGATCTGCCGGCCCACCAGTTGCAGCTTGGCCGACAGCTGCTGGACGCGCTCGGTGAAGGCGTCGCTGGAGCGCTTGAGCTCGTCCTGGGCGGCTTCCAGCTGGCCCAGTTGCTCCATTTTTTCCGGCTCTTCGGCAGCCAGGGTCTCGGTGCGGCGGAAGTCTTCCAGGGCCTTCTGCGCATCCAGCACCTGCTGGTACAGCGCCTCGGTCTGCGCCTTGCTCGCGGCGCGGTCGAGGGCCACGGCCTGCTGGGTCTTGAGCTGCTTGAGCTCCTTCTCCAGGCGTTCCTTTTGGTCGCGCAGGGCGGCGCGGTCGGCCAGGGCCTGCAGCGCGGGCGGGTCGATGTGCGAGATGTCGATGGACAGGCCGGGCACTTCGAAGCGCTCTCCCTTGAAGCGGTCGAGCACGCTTTCCAGGGTCTTCACCCAGACGTCGCTGTCGTCCAGCTCGATGCCGCGGTCACCCATCGGCAGGCTGAACAGCGCGCCGTTGAACAGGCGCATCAGGCGGTCCACGTCCTGCTGCGAGAACTCTTCGCGCAGGCGGGCGTAGCTGTTGTTGTCGGCGTGGTCGAGCTGCTGCTTGACCGCCTTGACGCGTTTTTCAAGGTCGCGCACGCGCTCGTCGAGGTCTTCGGCGGAAAACTGCCGCGACTGGGCCAGGGCGCCGGCCAGTTCATCGTGGGCGTCCTTGGCGGCCAGCAGCTGCTGCTCCAGCACCTTGACGTCGGTGACCAGGGCGAAGCGGTGCTTGAGCACCGACAGCTCCCCCAGCCAGCGCTGGATGCCGGTGATCTCGCGCTCCAGGCGCATCAACTCCTGAGTGCCGCCGCGCTGGTCGTTCTGCAGGCGGTCCTGCTCGCCACGGTAGTGCTCGGCTTGGATGGTCAGCTCTTCCTTGCGTGCCATGGCGTATTCCTGCCATGTGCCCAGCAGGTTGTCGAGCAGGGGCGAGATACGGTGCAGCTTGCCGCGCAGGATGTCGCGCTGGGCCACGCCGCCGGCCAGGGCCTCGACCAACGGGCCGGCAGCCACCAGGGCGTTGTAGTCGCCCTCCATGCGGCGCACATCGCGGAAGGCCTCTTCGCAGGCAGCGATGTAGTCGACGCTGCCCGAACGCAGGCTGTGCTCGAAGGCATCGAGGAACAGTTGCTTGAGCTTGGCGGCGGTGATTTCGCGCATGTGCAGCAGGTTGATGAATAGCGCCCGGAATGTCTTCAGACTCTGTTCGCTGGTCGAGCGCAGCGGGATCAGGGTCAGGTCCAGCGGCACCGAGGTGTGGCCGCCGACCAGCAGCCGGCGTAGTTCGTCAGGCTTGAGCTCGTAGGCCTTCAGGCCATGGCGCTCGAGGTTGGTGAACAGCTCTTTCTGGCGCAGGCAGGTGTCGTCTTTCTGGTAGTGGGCCAGGTCCAGCTCGCCTTGGTAGGCGAAGAACTGGTGGCCGAAGCCGCCGCCCGGGCCGCGGCCGACCACGCCGATCACGTGAGGGCCGTGGGGCAGGTTCAGCTCGCAGAGGATGTAGCTGGTGTCGGTGGCGAAGTAGAAGCGGCGTGACTGCTCCAGGCTGTACTTGCCAAAGCTCATGTCGGACATGCGCGCCAGGATCGGGAACTGCAGGGCGTTGATCGACGCCGATTTACCCAGGTTGTTGGCGCCATAGACCGACAGCGGGTGTTCCAGGGGGAACAGGCCGAGGCTGTAGCCGGCGGTGTTGAGCAGTGCGAAGCGGCGGATGCCGTAGCGTTCCTGGCTCATGCGTCAATCTCCTGTTGCTCTTCGCGGATCGCCCGAGCCAGGGCATCCTCTTCGCTTTCCTCGCCATCGAACGGGGTGAGGTCGAGCGGATCGTCGGTGCGGTTGAGTTCTTCGGGCGTCTCTTCCACAACCAGCACGGGTACCGGCAGCGGCAGGTCGCTGTGCAGGGTGGCGGCCAAGTCGCGGTCCTGCTGGACCGACAGGCAGACGTCGAGGAAGCGGTGCATCGGCGGCAGGAAGCGGTAGATGCCGCCTTCCTCATGGGCAAAGCCGAGCTGGCTCATGCGGCGCATGATTTTTTCTTCGAGCTCGTCGACGGTCTGCACTTCGGCCTGCAGGAACAGGTCGCGGTACTTGTCCAGCAGCGACGGCAGTTCGTCACGGCCGATGCTGCCACCGTCGAGCACGGCCATCGGGTCGCGCCCCTGGTCGGCGAGGTGCTCGACCAGGATGAAGGTAAACAGCGACAGGCGCTGGGCGGTCTTGTTGACCTGCGCGGCGGCCTGCTCGGGGACGAAGTAGTAGAAGCCGCGGGTATCGCACACCAGCTCGAAGCCCAGGGCCTTGAACAGGGTGCGGTACTGGTCCTGGAAGTTCGACAGCTGGGCGTACAGCTCCGGGTCGCGGCGGCTGACGTGGAAGCCCTTGAACAGCTCGCGGAAGATCGGCGCGAGCTGGGACAGTTCGGAAAGATCAAGATGCATGGGTGGGGCTCGCGGTGGATTCGGTCGTGGTCGCCGGCTTGTCGCGGCTGGAGGTCAGGGCGAAGGAGCGCAGGCTGACCAGGTGTTCGCGGGTGAGGTATTGCTGGCGGTCGAGGCGCTCGCGGCTGAAGCGCTTCTCGCGCGACAGGCGCGAGAACCAGTACAGCAGTTCGTCGGTGGCGCCTTCAGGCTCCTGCTCCAGCAGCCAGACCATCAGGTCCGGCAGCGGCAGGGCGTCTTCGCAGCGCTCGAGCATTTCCTTGACCGTGCGCGGGGCGCGGGGCAGCGGGCCCTTTTGCGTCTTGTGCGCCTTGGGGAAGCGCGCGGGCTTGGGCTCGAAGCGGGCCAGTGCATAGACGTAGGCCTCGACCTGGCTGGCGCTGCCGAGGAAGGTGCTCTGCGGGCGGGTGAACAGCGGCATGGCGGCCTGGGGTACGGCGTCGATGCCTTTCTTGCGGATCACCGACAGCGCCAGCGCGGCGCCGCGGGTCACGGCGTTGTGCCGGCGCGCCTCTTCACGCAGCGGCAGCAGCAGCTCGCGGGCGTGGCGCAAGGTCAGCTGGGCGCTGGTCTGCATCTCGAGGATGCGCGCGTGGGTGCGCAGCAGCATGTCGTCGTCGACCAGGTGGCCCAAGCGCGCCTGCTCACCCAGCAGGCGCAGCAGTACGGTCTCGACCTTGCGCACGCCCTGCTCGAAGGCGCCGTCGGCGTTGACCAGCTGGATCATCGGCTCGACGTACTCGTCCCAGGTCGCCAGTACTTCGGCGTAGCGCTGGCGCAGGGGGATCTGGCGGTTGCTGGTCTTGGCCCGCTCGGCCACGGCCACCAGTGCCTGCTCGTCGTTGTCGAGCTTCTTCAGTACATCGCGCACGCGCATGTCGAGCAGGCGCAACTGGCGCGCCAGGTCGTCGCTGTCGCGGTTGTCGAAGGCGTCCTGGATATGCCCGGCCAGGCGCTCCAGGTGGCGCAGGTAGGCCTCGATCTCCAGGCACAGGCCCAGCCGGTGCTCACGGCGCAGATAGGCGAGGAAGTCGTGGATCTGCGCGTTGAGCTCGAAACGGTTCGGGCTCTTGGCCACCGGGACCAGGATGTCCAGGCGGATCCACACGTCGAGCAGCTGGGTGATGTCCTGCGGGGTGCTTTCCACCTGCTGGCGGGCCAGTTGCTGGCGCAGCTCGACCAGGCTCAGGGTGCCCTGGTCGAAGCGCTCGCACAGCGGCTCGATCAAGGCCCAGTGTTCGGCTAGGGCGCGCAGGACGCGCTTGGGTTCGATCATTGGCGGGTCGACTCGTTGCCAAATAAAAGCGGCGATTGTACTGCATCCGGGGGGGAGGATTTCACCCCTTGGTCTGTTATGGGGATAACCCTGATCCTTTTGGGGGATTCACCGGCCTCATCGCGGGGCAGGCCCGCGATGACCGACAATCTGTTGCGGCGCATCCAGGTCAACAGCGTTAGAATGCCCGACTGTTTCGACTATCCACCGGATACCCGCGCCTTGCTGATCGAGTCCCGCCGCCGCGCCTACCTGTCCGCCATGCAAGTGGTGCACTGGCTGCCGCGCGCCGAACTGCCGTTCGCCGCGCCGTCGCGGCCAGAGCTGCTGTTGCCGGTGGCGCCGGTCGATGAGGTCGACTTCGAGGTGCGTCCGGCCGCGCCTGCGCCGAGCGCCACTCCGGCAGCCCCTCAGGCGCGTGCCGAGCGGCCGAAGATCGAGATCCCGCGCCCGGGCAGCGCGCCGAAAGTCGCCGCCAAGCCGGTCGAGGCAGAGGCAGAGCCTCCCGCGCCGCGCCCGGCGCCTGTGCCACCACCGCGCTTCGCCCTGCAGTTGCTGCGTGCCGGCGACTGTCTGCTGCTGGTGGAGCTGGCCACCGGCCAGCCGTTCCAGAGCCGCGACCCGTCCTACCTGCTGCTCAAGGACATGCTGCGCGCCGCCGGTCTGCCGGACGCCCCGCAGATCATTGGCGAGCCGGTGCGTTGGCCGCTACTGATGCGCGGCAACATGGACCAGGGGCCGGATGCCGCCCGGGACTTTGTCCAGGGCTTTATCGCCGCTCGCCTGGAAGAGGCGCCGTGCGCCTGCCTGTGGCTGATCGGCCTGCCGGCCATTCGCTTCGCCGGCCAGGCAGACGGCGAAGCTTATTACCAAGAACTCAAGGTCGACCTGCTCGGCGATGCCTGGGCCTTGCCCGGCCTTGAACTGTTGATGGACGAGCCGCAGCGCAAGGCGGACGTCTGGAAAGCCATGCGCCAGCTGATGGCGCGCTGGAAACGCGTTGAATGAGTGACTCGATCAGTTTCCGCCCGGCAACCGAGGCGGATCTGGATACCCTGCTGAAGATCGAATATGCCGCCTTCAGCCATCCCTGGACCCGCGGCATCTTCCAGGATGCGCTGAAGTCCTACGAAGTGTGGCTGATGTTCGACGGCCAGCAGCAGGTCGGCCATGGCGTGATCAACGTGATCATCGACGAGGCGCACCTGCTCAACATCACAGTAAAGCCGGAGAACCAGGGCTGTGGCCTCGGCCTGCGCCTGCTCGAGCACCTGATGTCCCGGGCCTACCAGCTCAATGGCCGGGAGTGTTTCCTGGAGGTGCGTGCCAGCAACCAGTCGGCATATCGCTTGTACGAGCGCTATGGCTTCAATGAAGTCGGTCGGCGCCGTGACTACTATCCGATGGCGGGCGGGCGGGAAGATGCGCTGGTGATGGCCTGTACGTTGCTCGAAGACTGATTTCGCACGCTGTCTTGTATTGGGGCCGCTATGCGCCCCATCGCTGGCAAGCCAGCTCCCACGGCGATGGCACTTGGCTTGAAGGCGGCGCGGTCGGGGTGGGAGCCGGCTTGTCGGCGAGAGGGCCGCATCGCGGCCCCTTGTGCAAGTAACTCAGATCTCTGGGTGCTGCACTTCGACCGGTTTACGCAGGTCGCGCAAGCTGCGCGTCACCGTTCCGGTATTGCACTTGGCTGCCGCCTGCTCCGGGGTCATCTCGCGGATGGTGCGGTAGAACAATTCGCAGGTCTGCTTCTTCTGGGTTACCTGCCACTTGCTGGTGCAGGCATCCAGGGTGAGCTTGGCATCGGCCTGCGGGTTGCGCCCCATGCCGGCCTGCCAGCAGGCGGCGGAGAGGTCCTGGCCCATCATCTTCAGGCCTGCGGCGTCGGCCTTGTCCTGGTCGCCGTCGTAGCTTTTCGGGTCGGCGGCGTACCAGATCGCGCTCGGGTGGTTAGCGCCGAGCACGGGCACCTTGGCGCTGTTGGCCTCGGGGCTGATGCTTACCAAGCCGAGCACATTCACCTTCGGCCCATACTGCTGCTGGATCCAGGCCCGTACCGGCGCGCCGAACGCGACCATCGGCAAGGCGCCTTTGCCGTCGTGGGTCAGGGCCACTTCCTTGACCATGCGCACCTGGTAGTCGTTGAAGTAGCTGTAGACCCCTTCCAGGTCCTTGCCGGCGCTGGCCGGCGCGGCGATCGGGGCGATGTCGACGATGGTCTGGTAGGCCGGGGTCTGGGTAGCCTCGATACCGTTGAAGGTCAGAAGTTGCGCCCAGCGGTCGGTGGTGTTGGACTTCAGGTAGTCCTGGTAGCGGGTCAGCGAGTAGTCCGGCGGGAAGTGCAGCAGTTCGATGCTGCGGCGGTTCTCCAAGGCCATGCCCAGGGGCAGGAACAGGTACCAGCTATAGTCCCAGCCGCCTTTCTGGTTGAGGCGGGTGGCGCCCTGGTAGGCCAGCTCGCCGCTGTCGAGCAGCTTGCGCAAGGGTTCGGTGTAGCTCGCCGGTACGTCGGTGATGCTGGCGCGCAGCTTGTCGTTGTCGCGGTTCACCGTGACCTTGGCATTGGCATAGCCGTCGCGCTGCACGCTCTGGGTGAGGTAGTGCTCGACGGTCTGTTCGAGTGTCCAGTCGCGGTAGCAGATCACGTTGCAGTTGTTGGGATAGGCGAACAGCCGGGTGACCCGCTGGGCATCGCCCAGGTCGATCTGCGCGTCGGCCATGGCCAGGCCGCTGAAGGCGAGGGCGGCCAGGCCCGATACAGCAATCTTGTGCATGCTTAACTCCTTGTCAGTGGCCGCCAGGACGGCGGACCGCCCATGGTGGATGAAGAGGTGGGGGAATGAAAAGCGCCAGGATATGGCTATTGGCTAGCGCGCTGATCGGGCTGGGTACGGCCCAGGCCGATGAACGCGATGTGTGGATGTTCGCCCAGTGGGCCGGGGATCACGAGAACCGCAGGTTTCGTGAAATGCTGGTGGACGCCCGGCTGTATGGCGTGGTGCCGATCCATCAGTTGCTGCGTTCGGCCTCGGACTGGCGCCTGTGCAAGGCTTCACCCTTCGCGGTGCCGCCGGCGAGCCACTGGCCGGCGGTGCGTTCAACCCTGGCATTGATCAAGACCCTGGACCAGCAGGGCATCCTGCGTCAGTTCGAAGTGGTGTCGGCCTACCGCGATCCCCGGCTCAATGCCTGCGCCGGCGGCGCGCCGAGCAGTGCGCACATGCGCGCCTTCGCCGTCGACCTGCTGCTGCCACCCTGGGCCGACCCGAACCCGCTGTGCCGCTTCTGGCAGCAGCACGGCCAGGCCTGGAACATGGGGCTTGGCCGTTACCCCTCGGGGCGTATCCATATCGACACGGCCGGCTATCGCACCTGGGGCGGTGACGGCGGGGCCGGGTCGTCGTTCTGCAGCAAGCCCAGGTGAGCCAGACAGGCTCGGCACTCGTCGCCGACCCACTGCGCGAAGCGCTGGCGCTTGCTGCCGTCGTCCAGCGGCTGCGGGCTGAGCAGGTGGTAGCCGGAGCCGTCGCGCAGGAAGCTGTACGGCGCCTGTAGCTGGCCATTGTCCAGTTCGTCGCGAACCATCAGCGCCGAGGCGATGGCCAGCCCCATGCCCGCGCTGGCGGCCTGGATCGACAAGTAGAAGTGCTCGAAGTCGCTGCGCGCCGTGTGCCGGATGCCTTGGCCGCTCAGGCGTAGCCAGGTGGCCCAGGCATCGGGGCGGGTGGTGCTGTGCAGCAGGCGTTGGCCCTTGAAGTCTGGCCTTGCGACCGGGCCGATCCACTCATCGCAGATCTTCAGGCTGTGCAACTGGCGGTCCCAATGGAAGTCATCGCGGCGCAGTGCCAGGTCGATGCCGCCACGGGCGAAGTCCACCGGCCCGCCGGCCGCCACCAGGTGCAGTTGCAGGTCGGGGTGTGCGGCGTGAAAGCGCGGCAGGCGCGGGATCAGCCAGCGCATGGCGATGGTCGGCTCGCAGGAGACCACCAGTACGTTGTCTTCTGGCTGCTGTTGCAGGCGCTGCACGGCGCCCTCCAATTGCTCGAAGATCGACTGGGTGGTGCTGTGCAACTCGCGACCGGCGGGGGTGAGAAAGATTGCCCGGTTGCGCCGTTCGAACAGTGCCACGCCGAGGCTTTCCTCGAGCAGGCGCACCTGGCGGCTGACGGCGCCGTGGGTGACATGCAGGTGCTCGGCGGCGCGCACGAAGCTTTCAGTGCGGGCGGCGATGTCGAAGTAGCGAAAGGCGGTAAGGGGAGGCAGTTTCATGTGCTGGCCTGTTCCGGCTTTATCGCGGGGCAAGCCCGCTCCCACGCATGCTGAGGCTGCGCTCGTGGGAGCGGGCCTGCCCCGCGATAGGCCAGTCGATTCAATGCGAATAGGTGAGTAAAACTAGCAGATTAGCCAGACTATAAATCGATTTTTACTCGTTCAAGGCAACAGGATAATCCCATCTTCCGTGAATTTTCATCGAGGATCCCTGTTCGTGAACGAACTCATCGCCGTAGCCCTGTTCACCATTCTGGCTGTCATCAGTCCTGGCGCCGACTTCGCCATGGTCACCCGCAGCAGTTACGCACAAGGCCGCAAAGCTGGCCTCGCTGCCGCGGCAGGCATCGCCCTGGGCGTGCAAGTGCATGTGCTGTACACCGTGCTCGGCATCGCCGTGATCATCAGCCAGACCCCGACCCTGTTCCTGGCCATGAAGGTAGTGGGGGCGGGCTACCTGGTGTACCTGGGCTATAAATCGCTGACCAACACCACGCGCATCAGCCTCGACGGCCTGGCGCAAGGCGCTTCCAGCGTGGCGAGCGCGTTGCGCACGGGCTTTCTGACCAATGCGCTGAATCCCAAGACCATGCTGTTCGTGGTCAGCGCCTATACCCAGGTAGTGCGGCCGGGCAGCCCGCTGGCGCTGGACTTCGCCTATGGCGCGTTCATGTCGTTTGCCCATTGGGTGTGGTTCAGCCTGGTGGCGGTGTTCTTTTCCAGTGCGCGACTGCGGGCGGCGATGATCGAGCGCCAGCGCACGGTTGACCGGGTAATCGGGGTGGCCTTGATCGGCCTGGGGCTGGCCGTGGTGGTGGCGGGAGTGAAGTAACGTTTTCGCGGGCAAAGAAAAAGGGCTTATCTTTCGATAAGCCCTTTTAGAAGGTGGTGGCTACACAGGGACTTGAACCCCGGACCCCAGCATTATGAATGCTATGCTCTAACCAACTGAGCTATGTAGCCAACTTGGCGCGCATTATTAGCTCGAATCGCGATCCTGTCAACAACGTTTTCAAAAAAAAATTTCCAACCTTTCAAACGCTTAGCCCGGAAGGGCGCCTCAACGCACGATCAGCCAGTGGCCGAGCAGGTTGTGCAGGCGCAATTGCTGATCGGCGGCCAGGCGCTCGAGGCTCTGCGCCGGGTGGTCGAGGTCGAAGTCACCGCTGATCCGCTGATAGGCTGCTTGCTCGTTCATCATCCAGACACGCTGGCCACGGTAATCGGCCAGGCGCTCCAGCACTTCGCTCAACGGCAGGTTCCTGGCCTTCAATTGGCCGTTGCGCCAGGCATCGGCCAATCTGGCATCGATCTTTTCGACCGAATTGATACGGCTCTCGCTGAACGTCACCCGTTCACCGGCATTCACCAGGCGCTGGTCGCCCCCCTGCAGGACCGCGGCCTTGCCGCTGAGCACCACCAGTTCGTCGTGGTCGGCATGGCGGGCGATCTGCAGGCGGGTGCCGAACACCTGGATCCGGGTGTCATCGACCTGCACCTCCATGGCCCGGCCATCGAGCATCACCTCTAGATAGACCTGGCCCTGCACCAGATGCAGTTGGCGGGTGCGGCCACGCAGGTCGACATTCATCGCGCTGGCGCTGTCCAGGTGCAGGGTCGAGCCATCGGCCAGGCGCACGCTGCGGCGTTCGCCGCTGTCGGTGTGCAATTCGCTGCCCAGGCGCTGCATCAGTGGCCAGTAGAGCCAGGCCAGTGCTGCCACCAGCATCAGGAACAGCAGCGCCAGGCACAGCCCGGCACGGTTGCGGCGTACCTTGGCGACCCGTGGTCGGGGCCGGGCCGCCGGCACCTGCAACTGCTGCCAGTAAGCTTCGAGCTGGGCATAGGCCCTGGCGTTGAGCGGGTCTTGGCACCAGCTGGCGAATGCCTGGCGCAGGGCCTCGTCGCAGCCGGGTTGGCGCAGGCGCGAGAACCAGTCCAGGGCTTCTTGCTCGGGGTCGGGCGTGGGCTGCAAGGCGGGCATCGGGCTCATGGGATCGGTCTGCTCGCAGGGGGCGGGCGGTTTCGCCCAGCGTTCACAGGGAAGAGGAGAAAGGATGCTAAATATATTGAGAATTATTTACAAGTACGTGTCGGATGGAAGGCTCGCGCAAATAAAAAGGTAGCTTCGTATCTATTTGTTTCACGATAATCGGATCCCAACCCGCAGACGGACATCCAGCCCATGGCCATCAGCAGCACCCCGACTTCCAGCGCGAGCAGCCCGGCAAACCCGGCCACGCCGCTGGTGATGAGCATCATTGGTTTCTGTGCCCTGGCGCACCTGATCAACGACCTGATCCAGGCCGTGCTGCCGGCGATCTACCCGATGCTCAAGGCCAACTACAACCTGAGCTTCGCCCAGATCGGCCTGATCACCCTGACCTTCCAGATCACTGCCTCGTTATTGCAGCCGTGGGTGGGCTTCTTCACCGACAAGCGGCCCACGCCGAACCTGTTGCCGCTGGGCACCCTGTGCACCCTGGTGGGGATCGTGATGCTGGCCTTCGTTGGCAGCTTCCCGATGATCCTGCTGGCCTCGGCGTTGGTGGGCATTGGCTCCTCAACCTTCCACCCGGAGACCTCGCGCATCGCCCGGCTGGCCTCGGGCGGGCGCTTCGGCCTGGCCCAGTCGAGCTTCCAGGTCGGCGGCAACGCAGGCTCCGCCCTTGGCCCGTTGTTGGCGGCGGCAATCGTCATTCCCTTCGGCCAGACCCACGTGGCCTGGTTCGGCGTGGCCGGGCTGTTCTTCTTTGCCGTGACCTTGATGCTGCGCCGCTGGTACAAGGAGCACCTGAACCAGGCCAAGGCGCGCAAGGCGGTGCAGGCCACCCACGGCATCTCGCGCCAGCGGGTGATCATGGCCTTGGTGGTGCTGGGCCTGCTGGTGTTTTCCAAGTACTTCTACATGGCCAGCTTCACCAGCTACTTCACCTTCTACTTGATCGAGAAGTTCCAGCTGTCGGTGGCCAGTTCGCAGCTGCATCTGTTCCTGTTCCTTGGCGCGGTGGCGGCGGGCACCTTCTTTGGCGGGCCCATAGGTGACCGCATCGGGCGCAAGGCGGTGATCTGGTTCTCGATCCTCGGCGTGGCGCCGTTCACCCTGGCGCTGCCCTATGCCGACCTGTTCTGGACCACCGTGCTCAGCGTGGTGATCGGTTTTGTCCTGGCTTCGGCGTTCTCGGCCATCGTGGTGTATGCCCAGGAACTGGTGCCGGGCAATGTGGGGATGATCGCCGGGATCTTCTTCGGGTTGATGTTCGGGTTTGGCGGGATCGGCGCGGCGCTGCTGGGGTATGTGGCCGACCTGCGTGGGATCGAGTATGTGTACGGGGTTTGCTCGTTCCTGCCATTGTTCGGGTTGCTGGCGGTGTTCTTGCCTTCCACCGGCAAGCACTGAGAGGAGCGGGCGTTGTAGCGCGGCGGCGTCCACAGAGAGGGCGAAGCCACTGTGGCGATTGACGGTCCGGATCACCTTGGCCTAGAGTGCCGCCTCCTCAATATCCTGCGTAGCCGATGCAATGCGCCGTACCCGTAGTCTTCGCCCACACCGCCAGCCTGTCGCCCCGACAGCGCGCCGCGCGTGGCCGAGCGACACGGTGCTCAAGCGTCGACGCAGCGTGCTGTTCGCCTTCACCTTCTCGCCACACCTTGCCCTGAACTGATCCGCGCCCCTGCGTAGCGCGCCTTCCCGGCGTGACGGCGGGCGTCTGCGTTCGAACATCTTTCAGCGGATTTTCCAGTCGGCCAGGGCCAGAGCCCCTGTGCGCCGGCTTGCAAGGAGTGGTACATGAACATGCGTTTGCTGGCGGGCCTGTTGTTCGCCGTGTCGGTGGTCGGTTTCAGCCTCGGGGCGAGCCTGCCGCTGGTGTCGTTGCGTCTGCACGAGGCGGGGGCGGGGACGCTGGAGATCGGCATCATCTCGGCGATCCCGGCGGCGGGCATGATGCTCTCGGCGTTCATGGTCGACGCTTGTTGCCGGCACCTGACCCGCCGCGTCATCTACTTGCTGAGCTTCAGCCTGTGCACCCTTAGCATCGCCTTGCTCGAGTGGGCCTTCGACTCGATGCTGTGGCTGGCGCTGCTGCGCCTGGGGCTCGGTATTGGCATGGGCATCGCGATCATCCTCGGCGAGTCGTGGGTCAACGAGCTGTGCCCCGAGCACAACCGCGGCAAGATCATGGCGCTGTACGCCACCAGCTTCACCGGCTTCCAGGTGCTCGGCCCGGCGCTGCTGGCGCTGTTGGGCGCCAATAGCCCATGGCTGACCGGCGTGGTCACCCTCTGCTATGGCCTGGCCTTGCTGTGCATCCTGTTCACCGTGCCCAACGATCATGTCGAGCATGAGGAAGACGCCAAGAGCTTCGGCCTGGCCGGTTTCTTCCGTGTGGCCCCGGCCTTGTGCGTGGCGGTGCTGTTCTTCTCGTTCTTCGATGCCGTGGTGCTGTCGCTGCTGCCGGTGTACGCCACCAGCCATGGTTTCGCCGTGGGCGTGGCGGCGCTGATGGTGACCGTGGTGTTCGCCGGCGACATGCTCTTCCAGCTGCCGCTGGGCTGGCTCGCCGACCGGGTCGAGCGTACCGGGCTGCACCTGGTATGCGGGTTGGTGGCAATGATGATCGGCATCGCCTTGCCCTGGCTGCTGCAGATGACCTGGCTGCTGTGGCCGCTGCTGGTGGTGCTCGGCGCGGTGGCGGGGGGCATCTATACCTTGGCGCTGGTACTGATCGGGCAGCGCTTCAAAGGCCAGGACCTGGTCACGGCGAACGCCAGCGTCGGCTTGCTGTGGGGCGTCGGCAGCCTGGTCGGGCCGCTGGTCAGCGGCGCGGCGATGGACGTGGCGCCCCATGGCCTGCCCATGGCGCTGGCGCTGATGGCGGGGCTGTTCGTGTGCTTCGCCCGCCAGGCCTATCGCCGGGCAGGCAAGCTTCAGGCGGTGGCGGACTGACCCCCAGCCATCGAACGGCAGGTCAGAAGGTTCCGCGCAAGGTCACCGACACATTGCGCGGATCGCCCCAGTAGTACCCGGTCGGCGTCGGCGCCACCTGGCGGTAGTACTTCTTGTCGAACAGGTTGTTGGCGTTCAACTGCAACGAATAGTTGTCGTTGAAGCGGTAGTTCACCATCGCGTTGTACACCGCATACCCCGACTGCGAAGCTTCGGCTGTGCCGCTGCGGTTGTAGATGGCGCTCTGCGCCTGCACGCCGCCGCCCACGGTCCAGGCCTGCAGCTCGCCCGGCAGGCGATAGCTGGTGAACAGGCGCAGCATGCGCTTGGGGTCGGTGGTGCGGATCGGGTTGCCGTTGTTGCCGGTGGTGTCCTTGAGGTATTCGGTGGTGTTGTAGGTGTAGCCGCCGGTCACGTTCCAGCCCGGCAGCACTTCGCCGGAAATCTCCAGCTCGAAGCCCTGGCTGCGGTTCTTGCCCGCGGCGACCTTGCAATAGCCGCTGGTGTAGTTGGGCAGGCACGGGTTAGGCCCGCTGAGGTCGTCCAGTGCGTTGCCGACCTGGTAGATGCGGAAGAACGCCAGCGAGGTGTTCAGCCGGCCCTCGTAGAACTCGCCCTTGATCCCGGTCTCGTAGGCTTCGCCGGTGACCGGCTCGAGCACGGAGCCGGCGGCATCGGTGTTGGTCTGCGGGTTGAAGATCTCGGTGTAGCTGGCGTAGGTGCTGAAGTTCTCGTTGAGGTCGTAGATCAGCGCGGCGTAGGGCACGATCTCGTTGTCGACGCTGAACTTGCCGTTGGCCTTGGTGTTGTTTTCCTGCTCGTAGTCATACCAGTTGGCGCGGGCGCCGATGATCGCGGTGAGCGGATCGGCCAGGGAGATGCGCCAGGTGGCATAGGCACCTTCCTGGGTGGTGCGGGTGCGTACCGGGTGGGCGGTGATGTCGATGCTCGGGTTGGCCAGGCTGGTCTTCGGGTCCCAGGTGCGGATGTCGAACACGCCCGATTGCACATTGTTGGTGGCCGAGGCGTAGGAGTCGTTGCGGATGCGTTCGACGCCCAGCATCAGCTCGTGGCTGCGACCGAGCAGGTCGAACGGGCCGTTGAGGGTGGCACTGAGGTTGTTCTGCAGGCTCTCGCCGCCATCGCCTTCGGTGACCTGGTAGCTCATCAGGTAAGGGTTGCGGGTCGGGTTGGCGGTGCCGGTGGCACGGCTGAAGTAGGTCTGCTTGAAGCCGTTGTCGTCCAGCTCGAAGTGGGTGCGCTGGGCCATCAGCTTGAGCGTCCAGTCATTGTCGAAGCGATGCTCGAGCTCGGCGAAGGTCTGCAGGTTGCTGCGGTTCCAGCGGTTCCAGTCGGCGCCCAGGTAGGTGCTGCGGCCGAACGGCAGTGGCGAGCCGTCGTAGTCGGCCGGCAGGTTGCCCCAGGCGCCGGTGGCGTCGAGCTGGGTCCACTCGAGGCCAGTGGTCAGGGTGGTGCTGTCGTCGAGATCGAAGGCCATGACCCCGTACAGCACATCCTTGCGCTCCTGGCGCGATTGCTGGAAGTGGTCCTTCTCGTCATGCACCGCGATCACCCGGCCACGCACGTTGCCAGTCTCGGTCAAGGGGCCGGAAAGGTCGGCGACGTAGCGCTGGGCATCCCAGGTGCCGAGGGTGACGCTGCCTTCGCCCTGGAACTCATAGGTGGGGCGCTTGCGCACCAGGTTGACGGTGCCGGAGGGGTTGCCGGCGCCGCGCAGCATGCCGGTGGCGCCGCGCAGGATCTCGGCGCGGTCGAGGATTGCCGAATCGCTCTGGATGAACGAACCACCGCCACTGCTCTGCACCACGGTGGCGCCGTCGTACTGGATGGCATCGATCTGGTAGCCGCGCGAGTAGTACTGCACCCGCTCACTGTCGGTCAGGTTGACCACCACGCCTGGGGTCTGCTCGAGCAGGTTGGTGAGGTTGGTGAGGTTGGTGATGTTCTGGTCGTCGATGCGCTGGCGGGTGACCACGGTCACCGATTGCGGCGTGTGGCGGATGCTTTGCGGCGTCTTGCCGATGGTGACCGCCCCAGTGGTGTAGGAGCCGCTGTGCTCGGTGGTCTCGCCCAGGCGGTTGCTGGAGATGCTGGTGGCGCCCAGTTGCAGGGCATCGCCTATCTCCAGGGCGGGTATCAGCAGGAAGCTCTTTTCGCTTTCCTGCTGGACCTGCACATCGCTGCCCCGCAGCAGGATCTGCAACGCCTGCGCGCTGTCATGCCGGCCCTGCACGCCTTGGGTGGTCTTGCCCTGCAGGCTGCCGGCGTCGAACGACAGGTTCAGACCCCCCTGGCGCGCCAGCTGGTCCAGCGCGGCGGCCAACGGGCCGGCCGGGATGTTCCAGTCGCGCTGCTGGCTCTGGCTGGCGGGCGCGGCGACGGCGACTGTCGGCAGCACGCCTGCGCAGGCCATGCCCAGGCCGAGGGCGGCAGCGTGGATGGCATGGCGCAGGGTGGCGTTGCGAGGGGAACACGGGCGAATCATGAAGCGCTCCTGAAGGTTGTCAGACCACTGTTCGGGCTTGTTTTCCTTCAGGCCGGACGAGAATGAGATTCCACCTCATTTATTTTCATCAATTGTTCAGGCGGCGCCGATGCTCACCCAATAGCGTGTGCGGTAGTCGACGCGCACCGGCAGGCTACGGGCGACCAGCAGCAGGACCTGGTCGGTGTCGGCCAGCTGGTAGGTGCCGGAGATCTTCAGCCCGGCCACCTCCGGCGCGCAGCGCAACACGCCGGGGCGGTAGCGCGACAGCTCGTCGATGAACTCGCCCAGGGGCATCTGCTGCACGCTGAGCACGCCGTCGGTCCAGGCCCAGGGGTCGCCATGCACGGTGGCAGGCCGATAGTCGCCTTGGGCGAACACCTGCAGCACCTCGCCAGGCTTGACCGAATGCGCGGCGCTGGAGGCGGGGAACAACGTCACCTCGCCTCGGCGCACGGCCAGCAGCAGGCCCTGGGCGTTCTCGCGCAGCAGCAGCTGGCCGCCCTGGGTGCCGAGGGTGCCAACCGGGGTGTCGATGCTGAACGGGCGGTTGTCGTTGACGTTGCTGTCCAGGCTGATTTCACCACGGAGCAGGGTCAGCCGGCGCTGGTCGGCGCTGTAGCGCAGGTCGATGGCAGTGGCGGTGTTCAGGTGGATCAGGCTGCCGTCGCTGCCGAGCAGTTCACGGCGCTCGCCGGTGGCGGTGCGGCTGTCGGCCATCCAGGCCGACAGGCCCAGCGGTTCACGTGCCGCCCAGCCAGCGCCTCCGCCAAGGGCCAATACTGACAGCAGCTTGAGATGGTCGCGCCGGCTCATGCGTCGGCGCTCGGTACCGGCGAGGGTCTGCCGACTCAACTCGGAGGGCAGGCTGGCCAGTTCGTCACCGAGGCTGCTGACCCGCTGCCAGGCCTGGGCATGCTGCGGGTGGCTGGCCAGCCAGCGCTGGAACTGCTGTTCGGTGCGTGGGCCGGGGCTGTCGTAGCGCAGTTTGACCAGCCATTCGATGGCCTGGTCGACCTGGGCCTGGGTCGGTGACTGGTCAGGCGTCGGCATAGCGCATCCGGTAGCAGACGCCTAGGGCCTTGGCCAGGTCGCGTTCCACCGTGGCCCGGGAAACGTCCAGGCGCTGGGCGATCTGCGTCAGGCTGAGGCCGTCGAGCTGGGCCAGCAGGAAGGCCTGTCGGGCCCGGGGCTTGAGGCGTTGCAGGGCAAGGTCGAGGCGCTCGAGGGTGTCGAGGATCAACAGGCGTTGCTCCTCGCTGGGCGCCTCTTGTTCCGGCAGGTTGGCCAGGCTTTCCAGGTAGGCTTTTTCCAGGGCGCGACGGCGGAACTGGTCGATCATCAGGCCACGGGCGATGCTGCTCAGATAGGCGCGCGGCTCTTTGAGTGGCGAGGCCTGGCGCGCCTTGAGCAGGCGCACGAAGGTGTCCTGGGCCAGGTCCGCGGCGTTCTCCCGGCAACCCACCCGGGCGCCGAGCCAGCCGCGCAGCCAGCGGTGATGGGCCTGATAGAGCAGATCGACCTCGGCCGGTTTCAGCGTGTCTTCGATCTGCATCGTCTGGAGAGCCTGCGCGGATAATGTGATTGTTAATAGTTCTCAATTCTATGCGGGGCGCCACGGGCGGATCAATGGTATGCCAGCGATTAGATGCGCAAGATTGAGCGTTTCACCGATGAACGGTTGGGCTAGGCTGGGAGGCTGTGTCCATGGGAACGCCAACAATGATCCTTGCAGACCTTTCCCCGCAGGCCTTTGAGGCTGCCGCTGCCTGGCTGGCCGAGCAGGATGCGGACTGGGCGCGGCATATTGCCGCCGTGGGGCCCTGCCTGCATCGGGCGACCCCCGGTCGTGAGCCCTACGAGGCGCTGGTGCGGGCCATTGCCTACCAGCAGTTGCATGCGCGGGCGGCCGAGGCGATCCTCGGGCGGTTGCTGGCGTTGTTCCCGGATGGAGCGTTTCCCTCGCCCAGACAGTTGCTGGCGGTGACGCCGGAGGCGATGCGCGCCTGTGGGCTCTCCGCTAGCAAGATCGCCACGGTTCACGGGATCGCCCAGGCGCGTGTGGAGGGTGTGGTGCCCAGCCGGGAAGAGGCGCTGCATATGTCGGATGCCGCACTGGTCGAACGCCTGGTGGCGCTGCGAGGAGTCGGGCGTTGGACGGTGGAGATGCTGTTGATCTATAGCCTGGAGCGATCGGATATCCTGCCGGTGGATGATTTTGGCGTGCGTGAGGGGTATCGACGCATGAAGGGCCTGGACAAGGCGCCGACGCCCGCGCAAATGCGGGTATTGGGCGGGGCGTGGAGCCCCTATCGCACCGTGGCGGCCTGGTACCTGTGGCGGGCTTGACCCGTGATTGGCCCGTTAAAGATAACGCAAGATTCGGAGTGTTCACTTTCGGCCAAGCCGTCAAGCTCAGCGCATCGAACCAAGGAGAGGCGCCATGACCCCCGCCCCGACCACCTACACCACCGACGCTGAACGCTGGCACGCCGTGCAGTCCCGCGACACCGCCGCGACCGGCCACTTTGTCTACGCCGTGCGCACCACCGGCGTCTACTGCCAGCCCGCCTGCAAGTCGCGCCTGGCCAAGCGCGAAAATGTCGAGTTCTTTGCCGACCCCGGCCAGGCCGAGGCAGCTGGCTACCGCGCCTGCAAACGCTGCAAGGCCGGGCAGGGCAGCCGGCGCACTGACCTGGTGGCCCGCGCCTGCCGCCTGATCGAGGCCCGTGAAACCGCGCCCAACCTCGACCAGCTCGGCAGCGAGCTGAACGTCAGCCCCTTCCATCTGCATCGCCTGTTCAAGGCCGAGACCGGCCTGACCCCCAAGGCCTACGCCTCGGCCTTCCGCGCCCAACGTCTGCGCCAGCGCCTGGATGCCGCCGACAGCGTCACCGAGGCCATCTACGACGCGGGCTACAACTCCAACAGCCGGTTCTACGAGAGCGCCGCCGAGCGGCTGGGCATGCGCCCGCGGGAGTACCGTGCCGGCGGCCAGGGTGCCACCATCCATTTTGCCGTGGCCCAGTGCTCGCTGGGGGCGATCCTGGTGGCCCAGAGCGAGCGGGGCATCTGCGCGATCCTGCTGGGTGACGAGCCCGAGCCCTTGCTCAAGGACCTGCAGGACAAGTTCCCCAAGGCCCGGCTGATCGGCGGCGATGACGCCTTCGAGCGGCTGGTGGCCGAGGTGATCGGCTTTGTCGAGGCGCCGGCGCTGGGCCTGGCGTTACCCCTGGATGTGCAGGGCACGGCGTTCCAGGAGCGGGTCTGGCAGGCGCTGCGCGAGGTGCCGCCCGGGACCACGGTCAGCTACACCGACATCGCCGAGCGCATCGGCGCGCCCAAGGCCGTGCGGGCGGTGGCCCAGGCCTGCGCGGCCAACGCGATCGCCGTTGCCATTCCCTGTCACCGGGTGGTGCGCCGTGACGGTGACCTCAGTGGCTACCGCTGGGGCATCGAGCGCAAGCGTCAGTTGCTGGACCGAGAGACGGCACTCTCCTGAGCGCGCGGACCGAGTAGAATTCACGCCCTGTCGAGTTGCGTAGAGGAACATTCGATGAGGCGTGTCAGCCTTGACCGATTCTATGCGGGGATTTTCGCCCTGCTGTTGTGCCTGGCCGTCCCGGCCTGGGCTGCCCCGGCCACGCCGGCATCGCGCCTGGCCGTGGCCGAGCAGCAGGTGCTGGACGAGAACGCCAGCCTGGAAGAGTTGAGCGAACGCCTCGACCAGATCCGCCAGGGCGTCACCAGCAACGCCAACGATGACCTACTCGCGCAGTTGCGCCAGTCGGCCCTGCAGGTGCAGCGCCAGGCCGATGCGCTGGCCACCCAGCGCACCGCCGACGTGCAGCGCCTGGACGACCAGCTCAACGTGCTCGGCCCGCCCATGGCCGAAGAGGCCGAGAGCCTGACGCGGCAGCGCAAGCAGCTCACTGACGAAAAGAACAAGGTGGTCGCTGAGCAGAAAGACGCCACCACGTTGACCCAGTCGGCCCGTGACCTGTCCACGCAGATCGTCAACCTGCGCCGCAGCCTGTTCAACTCGCAGATCACCAGCCGCGCCGCCAGCCCGTTGAGCCCGGCGTTCTGGTCGAGCCTGATCCGCCCCACCGACGACGACGTGGCGCGCCTGCGCGACCTGCGCGACGAAGTCTCGGACGCCATGGCCAGCGCCCTCAGCGCCGAAAACCGCTGGTTGTTCATCACCGCGCTGGTGGCGGCGGTGCTGGTCTGGACCCTGGTACGGCGGCTGCTGGAGCGCCTGCTGGCCGATGCGATGATCCGCTGGCTACCCGAAGGCCGTCTGCGCCGCAGCGCCCTGGCCCTGAGCGTGAGCCTGGCCACTCTGGGCACCATCTCCGGCTCGGTGTCGCTGCTGCGTTGGGGCCTGGAGAGCAGCGCCGACCTGGGTACCGACGTCGCCAGCCTGACCAACCATATCCTGGCGCTGGTGATCTTCAGTGCCTTCATCTCCGGCCTGGGCCGCGCCATGCTGATGCTGCAGCGCCCGTCCTGGCGCCTGCCACCGATCCCTGACGAAGTGGCCAGCGCGCTGGGCTGGTTCCCCAAAGTCCTGGCCCTGGCACTGATGGTGCTGCTGACCCAGGAGCGCATCAACAGCGTGATCGGTGCCAGCCTGGCGCTGACGTTGGCCACCAACGGCGTGACCACGCTGGTGGTCTCGCTGCTGTTCGTCGTGGCCCTGCTGCGCTACCGTCGTGCCCGTCGTCAGCATGGCCTGGAGCGTCCCAAAGGCCTGGCCGGACTGATCCCGTTTGTAATCGTGGTGTGGGTGGTGGCGATCCTGCTGCCCCTGCTCGCCGGCTATCTGACACTTGCCTATTTCCTCACCGGCAAGCTGTTGTGGATCAGCGTGGTGGTGACCTGCGCCTACCTGCTGGTGACCGTGTTCGGCGACCTGTGCGAAACCCTGCTGTCGCCGCGTCAGCCTGGTGGCCTGGCGCTGGCCTCGGCGCTGGGCCTGCAGCAACGCCACCAGGCCCAGGCCAGCACGGTGCTGGCGGGAATCGGCCGCACACTGCTGCTGTTTGCCGCCGCGTTGCTGATATTCATGCCTTCGGGCACCAGCCCCGGCGAGCTGCTGCTGAGCCTGGCGGACTGGGACGGCACCGGTGGCAAGGTGCTGGGCAACCTGAACATCGTGCCCCAGGACATCTTCCTGGCCGTGGCGATCTTCCTCGGTGGCTGGTTCGCCATTCGCGTGGTCAAGCGCTGGCTGAGCGAACGCCTGCTTCCGGAAACCGACATGGACGCCGGCATGCGCGCCTCGCTGGTGACCCTGGTCGGCTACCTGGGCTTCCTGTTCCTGGCCATGCTGGTGATGTCCACCTTGCACATCAACCTGACCAGCCTGACATGGGTAGTCAGTGCGCTGTCGGTGGGTATCGGTTTCGGCCTGCAGCAGATCGTGCAGAACTTCATCTCCGGCCTGATCCTGCTCACCGAGCGCCCGGTGAAGGTGGGTGACTGGGTGAGCCTGGCGGGTGTCGAGGGTGATATTCGCCGGATCAACGTGCGCGCCACGGAAATCCAGATGTCTGACCGCTCGACGGTGATCGTGCCCAATTCGCAGTTCATCTCGCAGAACGTACGCAACGTGACCATGGCCAATGCCCTGGGGGTGGTGGGCATCACCCTGACGCTGCCGCTGGAGACCGACCCTGCGAAAGTGCGCGAGGTGTTGCTGGCGGCGTACAAGGAGCACGAGTCGATCCTCGACGCGCCGGCCACCTCGGTTACCTTCAAGGACCTGACCAGCAGTGGCATGGTCATCGGGGTAAGCGGCTATGTCGCTTCGCCTCGACAGGTATCGGGCACGCGCAGCGACCTGCTATTCACCATTCTCGGGCGCTTGCGCGAAGAGGGCATCGCCCTGTCGTCGCCGGCGAGCATGGTGCTGGTGCAGGAGAACGGGCGCCAGGCCGACGAACCGGCATAAGGCCAATCGCGGGGCCAGCCCGCTCCCACTGGTTGCACATGTCGGCGTGGGAGCGGGCTTGCCCCGCGATGGGGTTTGAATGCGATTGCGTGAAGGCTGGCAGGTGTTCGCCGATAGGCGTTGAAAAAACTCGCCGAACACCTGCCTGCCTCCCCGTTTTTTAAAAAGGGACGCCTAAAAAATCACCCCAAGCACCGCGTCACATGCTTCACCGACTGATACCCCGAAAGCCCCCAAGGCCCGAGCTCACGCCCGATCCCGCTACCCTTGGTCCCGCCCCACGAGGTTTCGACGAATACCGCCTGCACCGAGTTGATCCACACATGCCCCACCTCCAGCGCATCGGCCACGCGCTCGGCGCGTTCCAGGTCGGCGGAGCACACGGTGGCGACCAAGCCGAAGCGGCTGTCGTTGGCTTGGGCGATGGCCTCGGCCTCGCTGCCGAAGCGCCGCGCGCACAGCACCGGGCCGAAGATTTCTTCGCCCCACAGGCGACTGCTTACCGGTACATCCACATACAACGTCGGGCTGACGAACCAGCCGTCGCGGTCCAGCGCGGTGCCGCCGGCCAGGCACTTCAGGCCCTCTTCGCGGGCGGTGGCGAAATAGCCGGCGACCTTGAGCCACTGCGCTTGGCTGGTCAGCGGCCCCATGTCCACTTCTTCAGTGAGCGGGTTGCCCACGCGCAACGCCACCAGCGCCGCCTGCAAGCGCGGCAGCAGGGCATCGGCGATGCCCTCCTGCACCAGCAGGCGCGAGGTGGCCGAGCACATCTGCCCGGCGTTCCAGGTAATACCGGCGACGATCCACTCCACCGCCTGGTCGACATCGCAATCGTCGAACACCACGATGGCCGACTTGCCGCCCAGCTCCAGCGTTATCGGCCGGCACTGGGCCGCGGCGGCGCGCATCACTTGGCTGCCGACGCCGTTGCTGCCGGTGAACGATAGCTTGTCCAGGCCGTTGTGGCCGCTCAGCGCAGCGCCGGTCTCGGCCTTGCCGCCCACGATGTTCAGCACGCCGGCCGGCAGGCCCAGCACCTCGGCGATCTGGCCGTAGGCCTGCTCGATCAACGGGGTGATTTCGGAGGGCTTGAGCACCACGGTGCAGCCGGCCGCGAGGGCCGGGGCGAGCTTCCAGGCGCTGGTCACCAGCGGGAAGTTCCACGGCACGATAAGACCGACCACGCCCACCGGCTCAAGGCGAGTGCGGGCGGTGAAGCCCGGCGCGGCCAGGGGCACGTCACGGTTTTTCGCCGGTAACTGCTCGGCCAGGTCTGCGTAGTAGGCGAAGGTTGCACTGGCGTCGTCGAGGTCGATCTCGGCCTCATGGCGAGGCTTGCCGTTGTTGCGCATCTGCAACGCGATCAGTTCGTCGCGGCGCTGGCCCAGCTGTTCGGCGAAACCGCGTAGGTAGGTGGCACGCTCGGTGGCGCTGACCGTCTTCCAAGGCGCCAGGGCACGGCGCGCGGCGGCCACGGCCTGGTCGACCTGGGCGCTGCTGGCGGCCATCAGTTCGGCGAACGGCTGGCCGTCGGACGGGTTGTGGACAACGATGCAGTCGCTGCCCTGGCCTTCGACCCAGCGGCCGTCGATGTAGTGAGGTGTGGTCATGGTCGGATTCCAGTCAGGCCATTTCGGCAGTGGTCACAGGCTTTACCGGCGTGCTTTTGCAGCGCACCCAGCGCGGGCCACGGGGGCCATACACGCCAGCAGGTTCAGGGAACAGGTTGAGCAGGATCAGGTACAGCACGGCGGCGATGCCGAGGGTCGCCGGCAGGCTCAGGTCGATGCCGCCGGCGAGCTCGCCCAGCGGGCCGACGAACTGTCCGGGCAGGTTCACGAAGCACAGGCCAACCACCGCGCTGGGGATCCACGCGCCCATGCCGCGCCAGTTCCAGCCGTGCTCGAACCAGTAGTGGCCGCCTTGCTGGCCACGGGTGAACACTTGCAGGTCGTCGGCGTGGTAGAAGCCGCGGCGGGTGATCAGGCCGAGGATCATGATCACCATCCAGGGGCTTGTGCAGGTGATGATCAGCACGGCGAAGGTCGACACGCTCTGCACCAGGTTGAAGGTGAAGCGGCCGACGAAGATGAAGCCGATGGCCAGCACGCCGATCAGCAATGTGGCGGCGGCGCGGCTGAGCAGGCGCGGGAACACGCTGGACATGTCCAGGCCGGTGCCGTACAGCGCCGTGGTGCCGGTGGACATGCCGCCGATCACCGCGATCAGGCACACCGGCAGGAAGAACCAGCCCGGCGAAATTGCCAGCAGGCCGCCGACGTAGTTGTTGGCGGCGATGTAGTCTGGTGCCTGGCTGGCCACCAGGGTGGCGGTGCACAGGCCGAACAGGAACGGGATCAGCGTGGCGGCCTGGGCGAGAATCACCGCCAGCATGATGCGCGACTTGGGCGTTTGGCGCGGGATATAGCGCGACCAGTCGCCGAGGAAGGCGCCGAACGACACCGGGTTGCTCATGGCCAGGATCGCCGCGCCGACGAACGCCGCCCAGAAGCCGGCCTGGCCGAGGTAGACGCTGCCGGCGTAGCCCGCATCGAAGGGCCCGGCAAAAGCGAAGATGCCCAGCAGGAACAGCAGGCTCGAGGCCCACACCGCGATCTTGTTGACCCACAGCATGAAGCGGAAGCCGAAGATGCACACCACCAGCACCAGTATCGCGAACAGGCCGTAGGCCAGGCCCAGGGTCAGGTCGGTTTCCGGCAGGCCGACCAGGCGCTTGGCGCCGCCGACCAGGGCATCGCCGGAGCTCCATACCGACAGCGAGAAGAACGCGACGGCGGTCAGCAGTGACAGGAACGAGCCGACGATACGCCCGTGCACACCGAAGTGCGCGCCGGACGACACCGCGTTGTTGGTGCCGTTGAGCGCGCCGAACAGGCCCATCGGCGCGAGGATCAGCGCGCCCACGCCGACGCCGAGCAGGATCGCCCAGACCCCGGCCTGGAACGAGAGCCCGAACAGCACCGGGAAGCTGCCCAGCACGGCGGTGGCGAAGGTGTTGGCACCGCCGAAGATCAGGCGGAACAGGTCCAGCGGGGCGGCGTCGCGTTGATCGTCGGGGATCTGTTCGACGCCATTGGTCTCGATACCGGTCGAGTGGCTCATGGTGATGCTCCAGCGCGAATGTTGTCGGCCGTCGGGCGGCCTTGTTGTGGGTGCGATGGCAGTGCGGCAGGGCCGCTTGAAAGAGGATCAGGCCGGCGAGACGACCGACAGGTGCTCGTGACAGGCCAGCCAGCGGTCGCCGTGCAGGCGGAAGACGATGGTCTCGCGTTCATTCAGGTCGAGGGTCTCGCCGGCGACGTTCAGGCGTGTGGTCACGTCGTGCATGAAGATCGCCACCTCGCCCTGCAGGCTCACCTGGGCATTGCTTGACTCGCAGCCGAGCACAGCGAAACCGTCCGCCTGCCAGCTGGCCCAGAGTTCTTCATAGGCACGGCGCGACAGCAGCGGTTGCGGCACGGTGTGGAAGAGGAAGGTGGCGTCTTCGCTGAAGCAGGCGAAGTAGCGGGCGGTGTCGTTGTTGGCGAAGGCGGCGACGAGGTCGGCGGCGGCCTGCCGTACCTGGAGTGTCTGGTCCACGGGAGTGGCCTCACGGTTTATTGTGATTGTTGGTGAAGCGATTCTGGTGGGGGCCGGCGGGTGGAAGAATCGCTGTGGTCAAATAATCAGTTCAGGAAATCGTGAACCAATGGACTGACCGACCAAGTAACCGACCAAGTTATCGACCAAGTAGCGCTGCTGAAAATTACCGATCCATCGGATCGGTGATTGGGGCAGGCGTTTCATCATCGTTCCCCCAGCGCAACTCTGAGGGTTCACCCATGGGCCTACCGGCCCGCATCTCTCCTCTCTACCGTTAGGCCTGTCGCCCGCCTGGCCACAGGCCGCACGGGCATATTCCACGGCCCGCCGACTGACGGTCGCTTCGTTCAGCCTGCGTTGCCTACTCTCATAGTCCCCACTGTGGATGTGTGGGGCGCGGCCCGACCGCAGCGGCCAGGATGGCCAGTTCTCACACCAAGAGGAGAGAACGATGAGCAATTTCTCGCAAGCCGCCAACTTCGAAGGCCAGGTGCCACGCATCGATCCCGACAACGTCGCGATGCTGCTGATCGACCACCAGAGTGGCCTGTTCCAGACGGTCAAGGACATGCCCATGACCGAGCTGCGGGCCAATGCCATCACCCTGGCCAAGGTTGCCAGCCTGGCGAAGATCCCGGTCATCACCACCGCCTCGGTACCCCAGGGCCCCAACGGCCCGTTGATCCCGGAAATCCACGAGGCTGCGCCACACGCGCAATACGTGGCCCGCAAAGGTGAGATCAACGCCTGGGACAACCCCGAGTTCGTCGCTGCGGTGAAGGCCACCGGGCGCAAGCAACTGATCATCGCCGGCACCATCACCAGCGTGTGCATGGCTTTCCCTAGCATCAGCGCGGTGGCCGCCGGCTACCAGGTGTTCGCTGTCATCGACGCGTCAGGCACCTACTCCAAGATGGCCCAGGAAGTGACCTTGGCGCGGGTGGTCCAGGCCGGCGTGGTGCCAATGGACACCGCCGCCGTCTGCTCCGAGGTGCAGCGCACCTGGAACCGTCCGGATGCCGCGCAGTGGGCCGAGGCCTACAGCGCTGTATTCCCGCACTATCAACTGCTGATCGAGAGCTACGCCAAGGCCCAGGCCGTCGTCACCGGCCATGAGCAACTGGACTCGCAACGCAACTGAACCTGGCTGTTTCCCATCCAAGCAAGGAGATCCACCATGGCATTCCAATACAAGCGTCTGGACAAGAACAACGCCGCGGTACTGCTGGTCGATCATCAGACCGGGCTGCTGTCGCTGGTGCGCGACATCGACCCGGACCGGTTCAAGAACAACGTGCTGGCGCTGGCCGACCTGGCCAAGTACTTCAAGCTGCCGACCATCCTCACCACCAGCTTCGAGACCGGCCCCAACGGCCCGCTGGTGCCCGAGCTCAAGGAGCAGTTCCCCGAGGCGCCCTACGTCGCCCGCCCCGGCAACATCAACGCCTGGGACAACGAGGACTTCGTCAAGGCGGTGAAGGCCACCGGCAAGAAGCAGCTGATCATCGCCGGCGTGGTCACCGAGGTGTGCGTGGCCTTCCCGGCGCTGTCGGCGCTGGAGGAGGGCTTCGAGGTGTTCGTGGTCACCGACGCTTCCGGCACCTTCAATGAATTGACCCGCGACTCGGCTTGGCGCCGCATGGAAGCCGCCGGTGCCCAGCTGATGACCTGGTTCGGCGTGGCCTGCGAGCTGCACCGTGACTGGCGCAACGACATCGAAGGGTTGGGCACGCTGTTCTCCAACCACATCCCCGACTACCGCAACCTGATGACCAGCTACAGCAAGCTGGCCAAGTGACCGCCAACCCGGGCCCCGTTGCCGGGGCCCGGGCCTGGTGACGCCCACGGCCCCTGTGACGATCCCTGGAGAATGGCGGATGATGCAGCGGTGAGCCGTGGACGAGTGTTGCCGATGTTCGACCTGAACGACCTTTATCTCTATGCCAAGGTGGTGGAGCACGGCGGCTTCGCGCCCGCCGGGCGCATCCTTGGCCTGCCCAAGTCACGCCTCAGCCGGCGCGTGGCCAAGCTCGAGGAGCGCCTGGGCGTGCGGCTGATCCAGCGCTCCACGCGGCAGTTCCAGGTTACCGAGGTGGGCCTGGAGTATTACCGCCATTGCCTGGGCATGCTCGAGCAGGCCGTCGCCGCCGAGGATGCCGTCGAGCGCAACCGCGCCGAGCCCCGTGGCATCGTGCGCCTGGCCAGCAGCACCGCGCTGCTCGACTCGCGTCTGGCGCCGATGCTGGCGCGCTTCATGGCGCAATGCCCGGTGGTCGAGTTGTTGGTCAAGAGCTACAACCGCCGGGTGGATGTGATCGGCGAGGGCTTTGACCTGGTGCTGAGCGTGCAGCACCAGCCACTGGAAAGCAGCGAGCTGGTGATGCGTCGCCTGGCCCCGAGCCGTCAGTGCCTGGTGGTTGCGCCGGGCCTGCTGGCCGAACACGGGCGGCCCGTGTCACCGGAAGGGCTCCAGGTCCTGCCGAGCCTGAACTGGGGCGCCAATGTGCAGGACGCCACCTGGATGCTGATCGGGCCTGCGGGCGCCGAGGCTGCCGTGCGCCATCGCCCTCGTGTGGTGTCGGACGACCTCACGGTACTGCGCGAGGCCGCCCTGGCCGGTGTGGGCGCGGTGCTGTTGCCCGAGGAGGCGGTGCGTGCCGACCTGGCTGACGGGCGGCTGGTGCATGTCCTCGACGATTGGGCTCCACGGGAAGGGGAGGTGGTGGCGCTGTTCCCTTCCCGGCGCGGGTTGATGCCCGCGGTGCGCAAGCTGATCGACTACCTGGCCGACGCCTTCGAGCAGGAGCAGCAGACCGCTACGCCGGTTCGCGCTTGCTGAAAACTGGCTCGGCAGGAGGGCGGGCCGACCAGAATGCCAGGCCCGCCGCCAAGGCGGTCAGCGCGGCGCCGGCCCAGGGGGTGGCCGCCAGCGTCGCCCCGGTGATCACCACGCCGCCGATGGCCGAACCCAGCCCGACACCGAGGTGCATGGCCGACATGTTCAGGCTCATGCCAGCCGGGAAGGTATCCGGGCCACGGGTCGCCAGGTAGCTCTGCACCACCGGTGAGGTGGTCCAGCTCAGCCCACCCCAGAGCATCATGGTCGCCAGGAACCACCATGGCGTGCCCACGCTCAAGGGCAGTACCAGCAAGCTGGCGAGATAGAGCAGCGGCGCCAGCGCGATGGAGCGGCCTGCGCCGAGTCGGTCCGCCATCCAGCCGCCGACATAGCCGCCCGAAACACCGGCGATGCCGAAGGCGGCGAACACTGCCGCCAGCCATTGCAGCGGAATGTCGGCGACCTGGTGGGCATAGGGGGCCAGGTAGGCGAAGACCGTGAAGTGCCCGGCAATCATCAGCAACGACACGCCCTGGGCTGCCATCAGGCGGCTGTCGCGCAGATGGCGGACATAGCTGCGCAGGGCGATGCGTTCGCTGCTCTGCAGCTGCGGCAACCCTTGCCAGGCCATCAGCAGTACCGCCATTGCCAGCACGCTCAGCCCGGTGAAGACGCCACGCCAGCCCAGCACGTCGCACAGCAGCATCCCAGCCGGCACCCCCAGCACCAGTGAGCTGCAGATGCCCATGAAGATCACCCCGATGGCGCGGCCACGCTGGGCCTCGGGCACCATGCGCGTGGCCATCAGAGTGCAGGTCAGGCAGGTCAGGGCGCTGGTCGCGGCCATGCCTATGCGCGCCACCAGCAACGCGGTATAGCCAGGCGCCAGGGCTGCTGCAAGGTTGCACAGGGCAAAGATCGCCAGGGTGGCGCACAGCAGGCGGCGCAAGGGCAGGCGTGTGGTCAGCAGGGGAGAGAAGGGCGCGGCGAGGGCGAAGCTCAGGGAGAACACCGTGGTCAGCTGCCCGGCAATACCGAGCGGGACTTGCAGGCCATCGGCCAGGGCCGGCAGGATGCCGACCGTGATGTTTTCTGCCATGCCCGTGACGAACGTCGCCAGGGCCAGCAGCCAGATACGCGGGCTCATTGTGTTGCCTCCGATAAACAGGCCGGCCAAGGTCCGGACCCATTTGTCCCGACGGTTGACCGGCAAGGGTCAGGTCCATCGGGTTTCGAGGCAGTGCTTCGGTTATCCCGGTTCAAGCAGGGGGAGTGTAGGGCCGCTGGGGTACACGCGCAACCTGGGCAGGCGCGCGCTTGTTCATCACTTCAGCTCGGTTTCGATGAACACCACTTCGTGATCGCTGGCATTGACCACGTTGTGCTCCACACCGGCCTTGCGAAAGTAGCTCTGGCCCGCCTCCAGAGGGGCGAGCTTCTCGCCTTCCGGGGTCTCCAGCAACAACGTGCCATCGGTCATCGGCACCACCACGTAGTCATGGCCGTGCAGGTGCCGGCCAGTCTCGGCACCTGGGGCGAAGCGCCATTCGGTGACGATCACTTCTTCGGTGTTCACCTGAACGGTGGGTACGGCTTTGGGACGTTGGGTTGTTTGCGTCATGGAAGCATGCCTGTTCACGGAAAGGCGACTAGCCTGGACCGGTGCCGAGCGACGTTAAATGCAACTCTGCTGGCAATCAGTTACGCAACTGCTCAACTTTTCCCGGCACAAATGCATCGCGGGGCAAGCCTGCTCCCACGCGTCCAGTACAGATTACGTGGGGAGCGGGCTTGCCCCGCGATGGGAGGGCGCCGGGCTGTGCTTAGACGTTGAAGCGGAAGTGCATCACGTCGCCGTCCTTGACGATGTAGTCCTTGCCTTCAAGGCGCCATTTGCCGGCTTCTTTTGCACCGCTCTCACCCTTGAACTGGATGAAGTCGTCATAGGCCACCACTTCGGCGCGGATGAAGCCTTTTTCGAAGTCGGTGTGGATAACGCCGGCCGCCTGTGGCGCGGTGGCGCCCACGCGCACGGTCCAGGCACGCACTTCCTGCACGCCGGCAGTGAAGTAGGTCTGCAGGTTGAGCAGCTCGTAGCCGGCGCGGATCACGCGGTTCAGGCCAGGCTCTTCCAGGCCCAGGGCCTCGAGGAACATGTCCTTCTCCTCACCGTCGTCGAGCTCGGCGATCTCGGCTTCGATCTTGTTGCACACCGGTACCACCACCGCGCCTTCTTCCTCGGCGATGGCCTTGACCACGTCCAGGTGCGGGTTGTTGTCGAAGCCATCTTCGGCAACGTTGGCGATGTACATCACCGGCTTGCTGGTCAGCAGGTGGAAACCGCGGATGACGGCTTTTTCGTCGTCAGCCATGTTCTTCATCAGGCTGCGTGCTGGCTTGCCTTCGGTGAAGTGCGGGATCAGTTTTTCCAGGATGGCCTTCTGTGCCAGGGCATCCTTGTCGCCGCCCTTGGCGTTGCGGGCGACCTTCTGTAGTTGCTTCTCGCAGCTGTCGAGGTCGGCGAAGATCAGTTCGAGGTCGATGATCTCGATGTCGCGCTTGGGGTCGACGCTGTTGGAAACGTGGATCACGTTCTCGTCTTCGAAGCAGCGCACCACGTGGGCGATGGCGTCGGTTTCGCGGATGTTGGCGAGGAACTTGTTGCCCAGGCCTTCACCTTTCGAGGCGCCAGCGACCAGGCCGGCGATGTCGACGAACTCCATGGTGGTCGGCAGGATGCGGTTCGGCTTGACGATCTCGGCCAGCGCGGCCAGGCGTGCGTCGGGCATCGGCACGATGCCGCTGTTCGGCTCGATGGTGCAGAAGGGGAAGTTCTCCGCCGCGATGCCGGACTTGGTCAGGGCGTTGAACAGGGTGGACTTGCCGACGTTGGGCAGGCCGACGATGCCGCAATTGAAACCCATGGGTATTCCCCTATCTAAAAGTGTCAGGCCTTCTGGCTGTGCAGTTCGCGCATCGCCTTGGCGAAGTCGCCGGCAAGCACGTCGGGCATCACGCCGAGGGCAAAATCGATGCTGGCGTCGAGCTTCTCCTGCTCGGCGCGCGGCGCGCGGCCCAGGACGAAGTTGGAGACCAGTTTGGCGTCACCCGGGTGGCCGATGCCAAGCCGCAGGCGGTGGAAGTCGTTCTGGTTGCCGAGCTGCGCGATGATGTCGCGCAGGCCGTTGTGCCCACCATGGCCGCCGCCTCTCTTGAGCTTGGCGACGCCGGGGGGCAGGTCGAGTTCGTCGTGCGCCACCAGGATAGCTTCCGGCTTGATGCGGAAGAAATTCGCCAGAGCCGCCACGGACTGGCCGCTGCGGTTCATGTAGGTGGTGGGGATCAGCAAACGAACATCGTTGCCTTGATGGCTGAACTTAGCCGTCAGGCCGAAATACTTTTTGTCAGCGGACAGCGAGACGCGCTGGGCGCTGGCGAGGCGTTCAACGAAAAGAGCCCCTGCGTTATGCCGGGTCTGTTCGTATTCGGGGCCGGGGTTACCCAGGCCGACGATCAACTGGATGGCGGTCACGTCAGGGGCTCTTCCTTGGAGTTGGTGGGTTACGGTGCGCGCGGCACTGTAACCCGATCAACGCCGGCGTGCGAGTGGATTACTCGGCAGCGCCTTCAGCAGCTTCAGCGGCAACGCGCGGGGCGTGGACGTTGGCAACAGCTTTGTCATCACCGTGGGCCAGAGCGACGAACTCTACGCCTTTCGGAGCTTTCAGGTCCGACAGGTGGATGATGGTGCCGACTTCGGCCTTGGACAGGTCGACTTCGATGAACTCAGGCAGGTCTTTGGCTTCGCAGGAAACTTCGATCTCGGAAACGACGTGGGAGATCTCGCCGCCTTTCTTGATCGGGGCTTCTTCGCCGACGAAGTGAACCGGAACCTTGGCGGTCAGCTTCTGGCCAGCAACGACGCGAACGAAGTCGGCGTGCATGATGAAGCCTTTGGCCGGGTGACGCTGCATGGCCTTGACCACGACGTTCTGCTTGGCGCCATCGACGTTCAGTTCGATAACGTGGCTGAAGGCAGCTTCGTTTTCGAACAGCTTGGCGATTTCCTTGGCCACGATGGTCAGGGACTGGGCTTCTTTATCGCCACCGTAGACAACGGCAGGGATGTTGGCGGAGTGACGCAGGCGGCGGCTCGCACCTTTCCCCAGGTCAGTACGCGCTTGGGCGTTCAGGATGAAATCAGTCATTTTGCTTCTCCAAAATAGCCCCCCGAGGGCGTTTGCGACCAGCGCCAACGGGGATGGCAAAAAAGCCCCGCCCCAACGAAAGCTGGGGCGGGGCGCTTCATATCAACACGTGTTCCGCTTAGCGGAACATCGCGCTGATCGATTCTTCGTTGCTGATGCGGCGTACCGCTTCAGCGACAACCGGTGCGATATCCAGCTGGCGGATACGGTCACAGGCTTGAGCCGCGGCGGACAGCGGAACGGTGTTGGTCACCACCAGCTCGTCCAGTACCGACTTCTCGATGTTCTCGATCGCGCGGCCCGACAGGACAGGGTGCGTGCAGTAGGCGTAAACCTTGGCAGCACCGTGTTCTTTCAGGGCCTTGGCCGCGTGGCACAGGGTGCCAGCGGTGTCGACCATGTCGTCTACCAGGATGCAGGTGCGTCCTTCGACGTCGCCGATGATGTGCATAACCTCGGAGTGGTTAGCCTTTTCGCGGCGCTTGTCGATGATCCCGAGATCGACGCCCAGGGACTTGGCGACGGCGCGAGCACGCACCACGCCACCGATGTCTGGGGAAACGATCATCAGGTTCTCGAAACGCTGGTCTTCGATGTCGTCGACCAGTACGGGCGAGCCGTAGATGTTGTCGACGGGGATATCGAAGAAACCCTGGATTTGGTCAGCGTGCAGGTCGACGGTGAGTACACGGTCGATACCTACGACAGTGAGCATGTCAGCGACGACTTTGGCGCTGATGGCTACACGTGCCGAACGCGGACGGCGGTCCTGGCGGGCGTATCCGAAGTAAGGAATCACGGCGGTGATTCGCGACGCTGAGGAGCGGCGGAAGGCGTCGGCCATCACTACCAGTTCCATCAGATTGTCGTTGGTTGGGGCACAGGTGGGCTGAATGATGAAGACGTCTTTACCGCGGACATTTTCGTTGATTTCAGCACTGATTTCGCCGTCGGAGAACTTACCGACAGAAACATCACCCAGTGGAATATGCAGCTGACGTACGACACGCCGAGCCAGATCGGGGTTAGCATTCCCCGTGAAGACCATCATCTTGGACACGCGCAGTACCTGAAGGCTGAGGGTAACCTGGATGAGTATAAGAAATGGCAGGGGCGGCTGGATTCGAACCAACGCATGGCAGGATCAAAACCTGCTGCCTTACCGCTTGGCGACGCCCCTGTATCTGTTGCTGCGAATTCTTATGAACTCGACTTCTTGATCAGACTTTGCAGCTTGCGATGCAACATCGAAACATTGCTTCCTTTCGCCACAAACCCTGTTTGGGTCTCTGAAAGAAGGGCCAGAACTTTATCAGCTTCGGCTTTGCTTGGGAAGGCCCCAAACACACAGCTTCCAGTGCCGGTCATTCGAGCTTCGGTAAATTTACCCAGTGAAATCAACGCATTGCGAACTTCAGGGTAACCTTGCTCTACCACCGGTTGGCAGTCATTTCGACTGTTTCCCTCGGGAACGGGGCGCATCTTAAGGGGGAGGGAATCACGTGTCAACTCTGGATGCGAAAAAATTTCCGCTGTGCTGACAGACACTTGCGGTACCAGTACGACATACCAGGGTTCGGCGGGGTCGACCGGGGTAAGTTGCTCGCCGACACCCTGGGCAAAGGCAGCATGGCCACGGACGAACACCGGCACATCGGCGCCGAGCGAAAGGCCCAGGGTCGCCAGGCGGTCTTCGTCCCAGTCCAGTCGCCACAAGTGCGCAAGTGCCAGCAGGGTGGTCGCCGCGTCAGAGCTGCCGCCTCCGATACCGCCTCCCATGGGCAGTACCTTGTTTAGCCAGATGTCGGCGCCGAGCTGGGTACCGGACTGGGTCTGCAGCATCCGCGCCGCGCGAACGATCAGGTTGCTGTCGTGGGGCACGCCGTCAATTTCCGTGCGCAGGCAGATCTGGCCATCTTCGCGCAGGGCGAAGCTCAGTTCGTCGCCATGCTCGAGAAACTGGAACACGGTTTCCAGCTCGTGATAACCATCGGCGCGGCGCCCGGTGATGTGCAGCCACAGGTTGAGCTTGGCCGGCGCAGGCAGTGTCAGCTTTTGCATCGAATCAGTGCCCCAGCTGGCGTGGCTGCCAGTCCTTGACCACCAGGGTTACGTCGATGTTCTCGCCGTGCAGCTTCAGGCGCTCGGGCAGCCAGTAGCCGTTCTGCTCCACATAGCTCAGGTATTCAACCTTCCAGCCGTCCTGGGCGAGGCTGGCCAGGCGGCTGTCGCCGTCGAGGGTCAGCTGGCTCTTGCTGTCCGGGGCGGGCAGGCCGCGCACCCACCAGACCAGGTGCGACACAGGCAGGCGCCAGCCCAGTTGCTCTTCCAGCAGGGCCTCGGGGTTGGCCGCCTCGTAGCGGCCCTGGTTGGCGACTTCCAGCACCACGCCGCCGGGGCGCCCGGTCAGGCGTGCCGCGCCGCGGCCCAGGGGACCGGCCAGGCGGATGTCGTAGTAGTCCTGGCGTTGCAGCCAGAACAGCGTGCCGCTGCCCGAATCACGCGGGGCGCGGATGCCGACCTTGCCGTTGATCTGCCAGCCGTCGAGGCTGCCCAGCTGCTGCTTGTGCTCGCGCCACAGCTGCGGGTTGCCCTGGCCCTGTACGGCTTCCTTGCTGCCGAAGCCAGCGCAGCCGGCGAGCAGGGCGATGAGGGTGAAGGTGATGCAATGACGCAGAAGCATGGTTTACAGGCTCTCGGATCCGGTCAGGCGCAACAGGGTCTTGCGCAGGATGGGGCTGTCGGCCTGGGCTTCGAAGCCCTTGGCCCAGACTTGGCGGGCTTCGCGGCGCTTGCCGTTGGCCCAGAGGACTTCGCCCAGGTGGGCGGCGACTTCATGATCGGGGAAGCGTTCGAAGGCCAGGCGCAGCTGGCGCTCGGCTTCCTCGAGGTTGCCCGTGCGATAGGCGATCCAGCCCAGGCTGTCGAGCACGGCCGGGTCGTCCGGGGTGAGCTGGTGGGCTTTGTCTATCAGCGCCTTGGCTTCGCCGTAGCGGGTGGTGCGGTCGGCCAGGGTGTAGCCCAGGGCGTTGAGGGCCATGGCGTTTTCCGGCTCGCGGGCGATGATGGTGCGCAGGTCTTTTTCCATCTGTGCCAGGTCGTTGCGCTTCTCTGCGAGCATGGCGCGGGTATAGAGCAGGTTGAGGTCATCCGGGTAACGTTTGATCGCCTGCTCCAGCACTTGAGATGCCTGGGCCTCCTTGCCGTTGTTACCCAGGCTTTCTGCTTCGATCAGGTACAGTTGGATAGCGTAGTCCGGCTGTGCCTCACGGGCTTCGCCGAGCAGCTTCGAGGCTTCGGCGTTACGTCCGTTGGCAATGAGGATATCGGCCTGTCGCAGTTGCGCCGGCAGGTAGTCTGGGCCGGGCCCGACCAGGGCGTACTCGCGCAGGGCGGCGGCGGGTTGGCTGCGTTCTTCGCGGATGCGGCCGAGGTTGAGGTGGGCGGCGTCGACATTGGCGTCCCGTTCGACAAGCTCCTGCAGGTAGCCTTCGGCTTCGTCCCAGTGCTTGGTTTCCAGGCATACCAGGGCAAGCGAGTAGCGGATCTCATCATCTTCCGGATACTGCTGCAGCAGGCTCTCGAATTCGGCCTTGGCGTCGTTGATGCGGTCCTGCTCGACCAAGGTGCGCGCGTAGGTCAGGCGCAGACGCTTGTCTTCAGGGTTGTCGCGAATCGCCCTACGCAGCAGTGGCAGGGCCTCGGGGCCGCGGTCCAGGGCTTGCAACAGGCGGGCGCGCAGCAACATCGGTGCAATCTCGCCATTCTGCGGTGGGTGGGTCTCGAGCAGGTCGAGGGCCTGTTGTGGCTTGTCGTCTTGGTTGAGAAGCAGGGCCTTGCCGAATACCAGCTGACCGTTGTCGGGGTATTTCACCAGCAGGCGGTCGAAGCTTTGCATCAAACCGTCGCGGGTGTGCTGGTCGGTTTCGGCGGCCGACAGGGCGAGGAAGTCGAAGTGGGTGTCGCCCTGGCCTTGCAGCACCTTTTCCATATAGGTCATGGAGTCGTCGTAGCGTCCGGCACGGGCTAGCTGGATGGCGGCGGCGCGCTGGGCGTCGAGATTCTGCGGGTCGTTGCGGGCCCAGATCAGCGCGGTGTCCAGGGCCGGTTCGTCGGCGCCCAGGTACTCGGCGATACGATAGGCGCGTTCGGAGACGGCCGGGTCCTGGGTCTTCTCGGCCTGGTCGACGTAGTTGGCCAGGGCGATGTCGAAGCGGTTGCGCTGGCCGGCCAGCTCCGCCACCAGCAGGCTGTACAGGGTGTCCTGCTTGAACGATCCGTACACCACGGGCTTTTCCGCGCTCTTGCCGGCGTCGGCGGCGGGCGTCTGGACGTCCGTCTTCGGGGCCAGGCTCTGGCAGCCTTGAAGCAGGGCGAGGGCAAGCAGCAATGCGTAGGATTTGTTCATAGAGGCTTATAAAGAGGCTAAACCGGCGGTCGGAGCATGATGACACAAGCGCGATGGCAAACCCACCTGCGAAGGTCGTGGTGTGAAGCGGTGCTTCGGAGTATAGGGACAATGAGCCGGAGCGGTGGTTCGCAACCACTCCACGGCATCCTGCCCTTGCCCCTTGCCCCTTGCCCCTTGCCCCTTGCCCCTTGCCCCTTGCCCTTGTTTTTGCTTTTGCTTCTAAGCGCGCGGTAGTTCAGGCAATGCCAATTGCGACTTCAGGAGGCCGAACGCAGGTCTTGCGGAGGGAGGTGACGGGCATGGATGCCCGTCAAGCGCTGCGCCCCAGGATGGGGCGTTCAGCGCGGTCCTCCCGGGAGCAAGGCCGGAGTGAGGGGACCCCGGAGCGAAGCGTAGGGGCCGGATGAATGGAGCCGGGCGGCTTTGGTTACTGGCCGTCCAAAGTAACCCGCCGTAAGGGCGGAAAGGTGACTGTGAGTCGCCGCAGCGAATGAATGCGCATACAGCTTTCAATACACACGCTCTAAAAAGCCAAAGCCAAAGCCAAAGCCAAAGGCAGATAGAGGTGGCAGGACAGCCGATAGCCTGGCCGCATTAGCACAATAGCGAACGGTGGTTGTTCTAAAACCTGCGAAGTAGGACAATTATCGGCTTCACGTCCCAACCAGCGATCTTGCATGGCCTTTCTTGCCCTTGGTATCAACCATAAGACTGCCTCGGTAGACGTACGCGAGCGCGTGGCGTTTACGCCCGAGCAGCTGGTCGATGCCCTGCAGCAGCTGTGCCGACTGACCGCCAGCCGCGAAGCGGCGATCCTGTCGACCTGCAACCGTAGCGAACTCTATATAGAACAGGACCACCTTGCCGCCGATGCCGTGCTGCAATGGCTGGCCGACTATCACCAGCTGAGCCTCGACGAGCTGCGCGCCAGTGCCTATGTCCACGAGGAGCACGACGCGGTCCGGCATATGATGCGCGTGGCCTCCGGCCTCGATTCGCTGGTGCTCGGTGAGCCGCAGATCCTCGGCCAGATGAAGTCGGCCTACGCCGTGGCGCGCGAGGCCGGCACCGTCGGCCCGTTGCTTGGGCGCCTGTTCCAGGCCACCTTCAGCGCCGCCAAGCAGGTGCGCACCGATACCGCCATCGGCGAGAACCCGGTGTCGGTGGCGTTTGCCGCAGTGAGCCTGGCCAAACAGATCTTCTCCGACCTGGGCCGCAGCCAGGCGCTGCTGATTGGCGCCGGCGAGACCATCACCCTGGTCGCCCGCCATCTGCACGAGCAGGGCGTGCGCCGTATCGTCGTGGCCAACCGTACCCTGGAGCGCGCCAGTATCCTCGCCGAGCAGTTCGGTGCCCATGCGGTGCTGCTGGCGGACATCCCGCAGGAGCTGGCCAATAGCGACATCGTCATCAGTTCCACCGCCAGCCAATTGCCGATCCTGGGCAAGGGCGCGGTGGAGAGTGCGCTGAAACAGCGCCGGCACAAGCCGATCTTCATGGTCGACATCGCCGTGCCGCGAGACATCGAGCCGCAGGTCGGCGAGCTGGACGACGTCTACCTCTATACCGTCGATGACCTGCATGAAGTGGTCGCGGAAAACCTCAAAAGTCGTCAGGGCGCCGCCCAGGCCGCCGAGGAGCTGGTCTCGGCCGGCGCGGATGATTTCATGGTGCGCCTGCGTGAGCTGGCGGCGGTGGACGTGCTCAAGGCCTATCGCCAACAGAGCGAGCGCCTACGCGACGAGGAACTGCAAAAGGCCCAGCGCCTGCTGGCCAACGGCGGCAACCCCGAGGACGTGCTCATGCAACTGGCCCGGGGTCTGACCAACAAGCTATTGCATGCACCCAGCGTACAACTGAAAAAGCTCTCCGCCGAAGGCCGCCTCGATGCGCTGGCCATGGCGCAGGAACTCTTCGCCCTCGACGAGGGCTCGACGGACAAATCCCCGCAATGAAAGCGTCGCTGCTGAACAAACTGGACACGCTCCAGGACCGCTTCGAGGAACTCACCGCGCTGCTCGGTGATGCCGAAGTCATTTCCGACCAGACGCGCTTTCGCGCCTATTCCCGTGAATATGCCGAAGTGGAACCGGTCATCGGGGCCTATAAAGAATGGCGCAAGGTCCAGGACGACCTTGAAGGCGCCCAGGCGCTGCTCAAGGACGCCGATCCCGATCTGCGCGAGATGGCGGTGGAGGAAGTGCGTGAAGCCAAGGAGCTGTTGGTGGGCCTGGAGTCGCAGCTGCAGCGCATGCTGCTGCCCAAGGACCCCAACGACGGGCGCAACGTGTTCCTGGAAATCCGTGCCGGCACCGGTGGCGACGAGGCGGCGATCTTCTCCGGCGACCTGTTCCGCATGTACTCGCGCTATGCCGAGAAGCGCGGCTGGCGCCTGGAGATCCTCTCCGAGAACGAAGGCGAGCACGGTGGCTACAAGGAAATCATCGCCCGGGTCGAAGGGGATAGCGTCTACGGCAAGCTGAAGTTCGAGTCCGGCGCGCACCGTGTGCAGCGTGTGCCGGAAACCGAGTCGCAAGGCCGTATCCATACCTCCGCCTGCACCGTGGCGGTGTTGCCCGAGCCCGACGAGCAGGTGGCGATCGAGATCAACCCGGCCGACCTGCGCGTGGACACCTACCGCGCATCCGGTGCCGGCGGCCAGCACGTCAACAAGACCGATTCGGCGATCCGTATCACCCACTTGCCCACCGGCATTGTGGTCGAGTGCCAGGAAGAACGTTCGCAGCACAAGAACCGTGCCCGCGCCATGTCCTGGCTGTCGGCCAAGCTCAACGACATGCAGACCAGCGCCGCGCAGAACGCCATCGCCAGCGAGCGCAAGCTGCTGGTCGGCTCGGGCGATCGCTCCGAGCGCATCCGCACCTACAATTACCCACAGGGACGGGTTACCGACCATCGCATCAACCTCACCCTTTATTCGCTCGACGATATTCTCGCCGGCGGTGTGGACGCGGTGATCGAACCGTTGCTGGCCGAATACCAGGCCGATCAGCTGGCTGCCCTGGGGGACTGAAATGACCATCATCGCCAGCTTGTTGCGCAACGCACAGTTGCCGGACTCACCGACCGAACGGCTGGACGCCGAGTTGCTCCTGGCTGCGGCCCTGGGCAAGTCGCGCAGCTACCTGCACACCTGGCCCGAGCGCATCGTCAGCAGCGAGGCGGCAGCCGCCTTCGCCGGCTACCTCGAGCGCCGTCGCGCCGGTGAACCGGTGGCCTATATCCTCGGCCAGCAGGGGTTCTGGAAGTTGGACCTGGAAGTGGCACCGCACACGCTGATCCCGCGTCCGGACACCGAGCTGCTGGTGGAGACCGCCCTGGAGCTGGTTTCGCCCAAGCCCGCCCGGGTGCTCGACCTGGGCACCGGTACTGGGGCCATCGCCCTGGCCCTGGCCAGCGAGTGTCCTGGTTGGCAGGTGATGGCGGTGGACCGTATCGACGAGGCCGTGGCCCTGGCCGAGCGCAACCGCCAGCGCCTGGGTCTGGGCAATGTCCAGGTGCTTGTCAGCCACTGGTTCGACGCCCTCGCCGGTGAGCGCTTTGACCTGATCCTCAGCAACCCGCCCTATATCCGCGCCGCCGATCCGCATCTGGTGGCCGGTGACGTGCGTTTCGAGCCCAGTAGCGCACTGGTGGCCGGTGAAGACGGATTGGACGATCTGCGCGTGATCGTGGCCCAGGCGCCAGGGCACCTATTGCCTGGTGGCTGGCTGCTGCTCGAGCATGGGTATGATCAATCCGCCGCGGTACGTGCATTGCTGGTGAGCGGCGGCTTCACCGAGGTGGTCAGCCGGGTCGACCTGGGTGGCCATGAACGCATCAGCCTGGGACGTCTGCCATGTTGAGCGACCAGGAGCTTTTGCGCTACAGCCGGCAGATCTTGTTGTCGCAGATGGATATCGACGGTCAGTTGCGTCTGAAACACAGCAAGGCCCTGGTCATCGGCCTGGGCGGGCTAGGCTCGCCGGTGGCGCTGTACCTCGCGGCGGCGGGTGTCGGTGAGCTACATCTGGCCGACTTCGACACCGTCGACTTGACCAACCTGCAGCGACAGGTGATCCACGACAGCGACAGCGTCGGCATGAGCAAGGTCGATTCGGCGATCAGGAGGTTGCAGGCGATCAACCCGCAAGTCAGCCTGGTTACCCATCGCCAGGCGCTGGACGAGGATTCGCTGGCCGTCGCCGTGGCGGCGGTGGACGTGGTGCTGGACTGCTCCGACAACTTCGGCACCCGCGAGGCGGTCAACGCCGCCTGCGTCGCCGCTGGCAAACCGCTGGTCAGCGGCGCGGCGATCCGCCTCGAGGGCCAGTTGTCGGTGTTCGACACCCGTCGCGACACCAGTCCTTGCTACCACTGCCTGTATGGTCATGGCAGCGAGGCCGAACTGACTTGCAGCGAGGCCGGGGTGATTGGCCCTTTGGTAGGTTTGGTCGGCAGCCTGCAGGCGCTGGAGGCCTTGAAGTTGCTGGCAGGGTTTGGCGAGCCATTGGTGGGGCGCCTGTTGCTGATTGATGCATTGAGTACGCGCATGCGCGAGCTGCGGGTCAAGCGCGACCCAGCCTGCGCCGTGTGCGCCAGCCGTCATGGCTGAGCGTTTGGCGCCTATTGGCGTGATGGACTCCGGTGTTGGCGGCTTGTCGGTACTAGCCGAAATCCAGCGCCTGCTGCCCAGCGAGTCGTTGCTGTATGTCGCCGACAGCGGCCATGTGCCGTATGGCGAAAAATCCCCGGACTACATCCGTCGGCGCCTGCGTCACATTGCCGAATTCTTCCGCGAGCAAGGCGCCAAAGCCATGGTGTTGGCATGCAACACCGCCACAGTGGCGGCAGTGGCCGACCTGCGTGAGCTGTACCCGGACTGGCCGTTGGTGGGGATGGAGCCGGCGGTCAAGCCGGCGGCGGCAGCGACCCGTTCCGGCGTTGTCGGTGTGCTGGCAACCACCGGCACCCTGCAGAGTGCCAAGTTCGCCGCTTTGCTTGATCGCTTCGCCAATGACGTGCAAGTGATTACCCAGCCGTGCCCGGGTTTGGTCGAGCGCATCGAGGCGGGTGACCTGGTCAGCGAGCAGTTGCGCCAATTGTTGTCGGGCTACGTGAAACCTTTGCTGGCGGCTGGATGCGATACGCTGATCCTGGGCTGCACCCACTATCCGTTTTTGCGGCCCATGCTGGCGGAAATGGTGCCGGCGGATGTGGCGATCATTGACACCGGTGCTGCCGTGGCGCGACAACTGCAGCGCTTGCTGGGCGCTCGTGAACTCCTCAGCGACGGACCGGCGCAGGCGACGGCGTTCTGGAGCAGTAGCGAGCCAGGCAGCTTGGAGCAGGTGCTGCCGCTGCTGTGGAACCAGCCCGGCAGCGTGCAGCGCTTCGTGCCTTGAATCACGCTGTCAGCTGTTCTCTGGCAGTGGCCACAGTTCGCTGGGCTTGAGCACTTCCAGCACCAGCTGGGGTTGGCGCTGCTCCAGGCGCGACAGCAACTCTTGCGCAGCACTTTGCGCCGACCAGGGTTCAGGTACAGCCTGTGCCGAGGTCACAGGGCTTTTCAGCAACTGCGGCGCCACGACGGTCAGATCGATACCCAGCGTTTGCAAGGTGGCGCGCTGCTCATTCAACCAGGTCGGCAGGCTGTTGCCGCCAGTGAGCGGCTGGTTCGGCTCGAAC
The DNA here is from genome assembly GCF_002934345.1 of Pseudomonas sp. PONIH3. Lineage (NCBI taxonomy): Bacteria > Pseudomonadati > Pseudomonadota > Gammaproteobacteria > Pseudomonadales > Pseudomonadaceae > Pseudomonas > Pseudomonas sp. PONIH3. The sequence goes on along the minus strand of NZ_CP026386.1, from coordinate 2,768,991 downwards.
AGTTGCAGGGCCGAATAGCGGCTGAGGATGGCCATGACCTGAGGCTTCTTGCCTTTGGCCAGCAAGGGCAGCGCCGCGGCCAGGCACTGGTGAGTAGCTTGCAGGTTGCTGCTGGCGATCTGCTCGAATAGATCTTTATCCGCCAGACTGTCTGGCAGGTAATCGCAGGTCCCAGCATTGATGATCAATGCATCCAGCGCATCCGATTGGGCTCGAAGCTGATGGCTGGCGTCCTGCAAGGGGCCGGAAAGGCGCAACAAGCGTGTGCCGTAACCTTGGCCCAGGGTATGGAGTTCCTGGCTATCCTTGCCACTGGCGGTCACCGTGTGTCCCTGTGCGAGCAACTCTTCCACCAAGGCCAGGCCGAGTCCGTGGCCGGCTCCTGTAATCCAGAATCGACGTGTCATGGTTTATGCCCCTGATCCTGCCAGCTGGACAAGCTTTTGAAAGCTTCCAATGCGCGTTGGCGACTACTTTCGAGATCGACTATCGGGTTGGCGTAAAGATTTGTAGCAAATAGATCGGCAGATATCACTGGGTAGTGAATCGATTTGTCGTCCCTGGCTTGCAGTTCGGGCAGCCAGCGACGAATGAACGCGCCATTGGGGTCGAAGCGTTGTGACTGAGTAACAGGGTTGAATATCCGGAAATACGGCACGGCGTCGGTGCCGGTCGATGCGCTCCATTGCCACCCGCCGTTATTGGCGGCTAAGTCGCCGTCTATCAGATGCCGCATGAAATGCCGTTCGCCATGCCGCCAGTCGATCAACAGGTTCTTGCTGAGGAACATCGCGACAATCATGCGTAAGCGGTTGTGCATCCAACCGGTGTCCAGTAACTGGCGCATGGCAGCATCGACGATAGGAAAGCCCGTGCGGCCCTCCTTCCAGGCTTGCAGATCGGCGGGCGCATCGCGCCAAGCCAATCCCTCGGTGTGGAGGCGAAAGGCGCGATGCCGCGAGACGCGGGGGTAACCCACCAGTGTGTGCTTGTAGAACTCACGCCACAGCAGCTCGTTGACCCATGTCTGAGCGCCCGCGCTGCCGCTGTCGAACTCGCCTCGGTTGCTCGCCAGGACCGCGTGCAGGCACTGGCGTGGCGAGATCACGCCCGCAGCGAGATAGGGCGAAAGCTGGCTGGTTCCGGCCTTGGCGGGCAGGTCGCGCAATTGCGCGTAGTCTTCGACGATTTCGTCGATGAAGCGCTGCAACCGCTGGCGAGCTTCCTTCTCACCCGCAGGCCAGCAATCGCGCAAGGTTTGGGTAGGACTCTCGAAGCCTTCAATGTGCTCGGGAATGGCGTCACTACGGATCCCCAAGGCCTCTTGACGCTGTACCGTTGGGGCTAGGGGCGGCAGGGCACGGTGCAGGTGTTCGAGGCAGACCCGTTTGAACTGGCTGAATACCTGGAAATACTGCCCACTACGGGTCAGCACAGTTCCGGGCTGGAACAACAACTGGTCGAGATGGCCGGTGGCCTCGACCCCTGCTCGCTGCAATGACTCACGCGTGGCCTCGTCGCGTTGCGCCTCGTTGATACCGTACTCGTCATTCCAGTGCACGGCTTCGATGCCGTGCTGGCGGCAGACTTCGAGCACGCATCGAGGCGTATCCGCCCAAGTGGAGACCTGGCGAACCAGCAGTGGAATGTTCAGCGCCTCCAGCGACTGGCGCAGCAGCCGCAGGTTGCGCAGCCAAAAGTCGACCTTGCAGGGCGCGTCGTCATGGGCCAGCCATTGCCCGGGGCTGGCGATCCAGAGGGCCATGGTCGGGCCGCGCTGGCAGGCTGCCGCCAGGGCGGTGTTGTCGTCGATACGCAGGTCACTGCGTAGCCAGATCAGTTGCATGGAGAACGGGTCCACGATTGGTCAGGGTTGCTGGAAGCGGCGCAAGGCGGCTTGCGGGCTGTCGAACAGATACAGGTCGGTCAGCGGCAGGGCACGAAGCTCAGCTTCATGAAGAGTGACCGTGCTACCGCCCAGGAGTTTCTTCACGTTGGTTTCCCGAAGTGCTCGCCCCAATGCGGTCAGGTCTGGACGCCGCCCGAGATGCAGCAGCAGCGTATGCGGTCGCAGTCGATCCACGGCCAGGCGCAGCTGGCGAGGCTCGACGGACCACTCGAGAATCTCCAGGTGATGGCCATTGCTGCTCAGCAGCCAGGCGCAGAGCCAGAACTCCGTGTCAAAGGGGGTATCGTCGGTGCGGGCGAGCAGTATGCAGGGGCCGGTTAGTGATTGGCCATCGTGATAAACACGGGCGCCCAGCTTGCTGCGCAGCCAGGTATGGAAAAAGACCTGCTCGAGACGGGCGTCGAAATGGGTTTGCCAGCGCGATGTGAGTGCCTCTAGTAGCGGCAAGAGCAGGCGTTCACAGACGGTCACGGCAGGGTAGAGGGCCATCATCTGGTTCAGTAGTTGGTCCAAGGGGCGCTGGGCCAGGCGTGTAGTTGCCGTGATCATTTGCTCGATACGTTCACCCCATTCGCCCTGGAGGGTTGGCGGAGTGTTCGTTGAGCCGTCCAGCAGCTCGCGCACCTGGCTGATTGCGGCGCCGCGCTCCAACCAGCACAACGCGGCCTGGACCCTTTGCACCTGGTCTTGGGAATAGAGGCGATGGCCCTTGGGAGTGCGCTGGGGCTTGATAAGGCCGTAGCGACGCTCCCACGCGCGCAAGGTGACCGGATTGACGCCGGTGAGTCGCGCTACCTCGCCGATGGGCAGCAGTTCGTCAGATGGCATTGCGTAATCCAAGGTTTTCCGGATGGGGTTGCAGGTACGACTGCTGCATGAGGTAGGGATCGGGATGGTTGCGCAAGTGGTGCTTGAGCAGGGTCAACGGCACGACCAGTGGCACCACGCCTTTCTGGTATTGGCCGATGAGCTGTTGCAGTTCAGCCTTGTCGGCTCGATCCAGGTCATTGCGCAGATAGCCGCTCAGGTGCTGCAGCACGTTACCGTGGGTGCCGCGGCTGGCGCAGCGACGCAGCGCCTGCATCAGCTGGCTGAAGTATTGGCTACCGATGTGCGCGGGATCATCGTCACGGTTCAAGCTGCCAAGCAGGCGGCCGAGGCTGCGATAGGCCTGTGGGTTGTGGGCCATGAGCAGGTACTTGTAGCGCGCATGAAAGCGGGTCAGCGCGCCTCGGCTCAGGCCCTGACGCAGTTGTGATTGCCAGTCGGCGTAAGTGTAGACCCGGGCAATGAAGTTCTCCCGCAGTACCGGATCGTGCAGACGCCCCTCTTCCTCGACCGGCAGATCCGGGCGCCGGGCACAGAACGCCGCAGCGTACACCCCCCGTCCAGCCCGCTGCGCAGGACGGCCTTCATCCTGATAGACCTTCACTCGTTCAAGCCCGCAAGACGGCGATTTCTGCATGAAAATGTAGCCGCAGATGTCGTCGATCTGCTCGGCCATTTGCTCGCCGTATTCGCGTAGCGGGCCGGTGAAGTCGGTGGTGCTGTTGAGCGTGCCGGTGACCACCGGATGTTCGGGATCACCGACCAGACGAATCGGCTCGCGCGGGGTTCCCAGGCCGATGGCGACTTCAGGGCACAACGGTACCCAGTCGAAATGTTCATCGAGCAGGTCCAGACACAGGCTGGAGGCTTTATGGCCAGCGTTGTAGCGCACATTCAGGCCAGTCAGGCAGGCACTGATGGCCAAGCGTGGCTTGCGGCTGGAAAGGGGAGCGTTCATCGCGGTCTCCGAAATACTTGTACAGGCTGAAAAATTTGTACAAGTTAATTTCAGCACAGATGAAAACTTATACAAGCGAAATTTTTGTATAAGTTTTCAGCGCGACTATTCGAGGTGCTCCAGCAGTCGCCTGGCGGCTTCCTGGCCGCTGAGCCAGGCACCTTCGACGCGCCCGGACAGGCACCAGTCGCCACAGGCATACAAACCCAGGTCGGCATCGGCCAGCGTGCCCCACTCGTGGTTGACCGCGGGGCGGGCGTACAGCCAGCGGTGGGCGAGGGCAAAGGTAGGCGCGGGCACCGAGCAGCTGAGCATTTCGGCGAATGCACCCCACAGTTGTTCAATCACCTCTTCCTTGGCCAGGTCGATGTGCTGTTTGCTCCAGTCGGACGTGGCGTGCAGTACCCAGGTATCGAGGTGTGCGTCCCGGCCTGGCTTGCTACGGTTACGAGCCAGCCAGTCGAGCGGGTTGGCCTGTACGAAGCAGCCCTGCATCGGCGTGTCGAGTGGTGTCTCGAAGCCCAGGGCGATGGCCCAGGTGGGTTCCATCTGCACGCCTGCGGCGACCGCCGCGAGTTTCGGTGCGGCGGCCAGCAGCGGTGTGGCCTGGGGGGCCGGCACAGCGATCACCACTCGGCTGAACGGTCCATGGCTGCAGCCTTCGGTGTCCTGCAAATGCCAGTACTGCTTACCGCGGAACACTTCGGCGATGCGGCAGCCGAAGTTGACCGTGACATCCTTGAGCAAGCCGCGGGTGATGGCGCTCATGCGCGGCACGCCGACCCAGCGGACCTGTTCGTCCGGGGAGGGCGTCAGTTCGCCATCTCGGTAGTTGTACAGTTGCGGTTTCCACTGCGCGGCCCAGCCCGAAGCGACCCAGTGCTGGACCTGCTCGACGAAGCGCCGGTCACGGGCAGTGAAGTATTGTGCACCAAGGTCGAGGGCCCCGGCATCGCTGCGCTTGCTGGCCATGCGGCCGCCGCTGCCATGGCCCTTGTCGAACAAGTGGACGGTCTGCCCGGCCTTCTGCAGGGCCTGGGCTGCGGACAGGCCGGCGATACCGGCTCCGATGATGGCGATGGGTACTGTCATGATGGCCTCTTCGAACCTAGCTTCACGCAGCGTACGCTGCCAGGCAAACCTGTACAATGCACAATGTTTGTATAAGGTTATTCCGCTCGATAGGCAGGTGGCCTATGTTTATCCGAGAGCGATCAGTCAAAAAAGTGCCTTGATCTTAAAAATAGACCACGGCCGCCAAGTGTGAGGACACAGCCATGCATATATTGCTGACCGGCGGTACCGGCCTTATCGGCCAACACCTGTGCCAACTGTGGCGGGGCCAGGGGCATCGGCTGACTGTCTGGAGCCGCAGGCCTGAACAGGTGGCGAAAATCTGTGGCACTGGAGTGCGTGGTGTTGCGCGGCTGGACGATATCGCCAAGGACGACCCAGTGGATGCAGTCATCAACCTGGCCGGCGCGCCGATCGCCGATCGCCCCTGGACTGCGGCGCGCCGGACCCTGCTCTGGGCCAGTCGGGTGACCCTTACCGAACAGTTGCTGGCCTGGCTGGATAGCCGTGAGCAGCGGCCGTCGGTGCTGATTTCCGGCTCTGCGGTGGGTTGGTACGGCGACGGCGGTGAGCGCGAACTCACGGAGACCTCGGCCCCGGTGAAGGAGGACTTCGCCAGCCAGCTGTGCATCGCCTGGGAGGAGACCGCCCTGCGTGCACAGGCATTGGGGATCCGCGTGGTGCTGGTGCGAACTGGCCTGGTGCTGGCGGCCGATGGCGGCTTTTTGTCGCGCCTGCGACTGCCCTACAAACTGGGCCTGGGCGGGCCTCTGGGCGATGGCCGGCAGTGGATGCCCTGGGTGCATATCGATGATCAAATCGCCCTGATTGATTTTCTCATGCAGCACAAGGAGGCCAGCGGTCCCTATAATGCCTGCGCGCCGGAGCCGGTGCGCAATCGCGAGTTCGCCAAGCGCCTGGGGCGCACCTTGCATCGTCCGGCGTTCATGCCGACGCCGGCGCTGCTGCTCAAGGCCGTGCTCGGCGAGCTGTCGACGCTACTGCTCGGTGGCCAGCGTGCCCGCCCTGTACGCCTGTTGGCGGCGGGCTTCACGTTCCGTTTCAACGATCTGCAATCGGCCCTGGACAACCTGTCCAGCCGCCTCTGACATAGGACGCTGCATGACTGATCATGCCCTGCTGCTGGTCAACCTGGGTTCGCCGGCTTCCACCTCGGTAGCCGACGTGCGCCGTTACCTCAACCAGTTTCTGATGGACCCCTATGTGATCGATCTGCCCTGGCCGGTGCGGCGGTTGCTGGTGTCGCTGATCCTGATCAAGCGGCCGGAGCAGTCGGCCCATGCTTACGGCTCGATCTGGTGGGATGAAGGTTCGCCCCTGGTGGTGCTGACCCGCCGCCTGCGCCAGGCGATGCTCGAGCATTGGCCCCATGGCCCGGTGGAGATCGCCATGCGCTATGGCGAGCCAGCACTGCCTGACGTGCTCGAGCGCCTGGCCACGCAAGGTGTGCGCAAGGTGACGTTGGCACCGCTTTATCCACAGTTCGCCGACAGTACCGTGACTACGGTGGTGGAGCTGGCCAAGCAGACCATCGCCGAGCGCCGGCTGCCCTTGCAGACCCGCGTGCTCCAGCCGTTCTACGAGCATCCCGACTATATCGAGGCATTAGCTGCCAGCGCCCGCCCGTACCTGGAGCAGGACTACGATCACCTGTTGCTGAGCTTCCATGGCCTGCCCGAACGGCACCTGAAAAAGCTCGACCCCACCGGCAACCATGACTTCCAGGCGGCCGACTGCTGCAAGGACGCCAGCGCCGAGATGCGCGCGGTGTGCTATCGCGGCCAGTGCCTGGCCACGGCCAGGGCGTTCGCCGAGAAGATGGGCATCCCCGAGGGCAAGTGGTCGGTGTCGTTCCAGTCGCGTCTGGGCCGAGCCAAGTGGATCGAGCCGTATACCGAAACGCGTCTTGACGAGCTAGGCAAGGCGGGGGTGAAGAAGTTGCTGGTGATGTGCCCGGCGTTTGTCGCCGATTGCATCGAGACGCTGGAAGAGATCGGCATGCGCGGCAGTGAGCAGTTCATCGAGGCCGGCGGCAAGGAGCTAGTGTTGGTGCCGTGCCTTAACGATCACCCAGAGTGGGTGAGAGTGCTGGCGGGACTGTGCGAGAAGGCCTGAGCGGGAATCCGTGATGCTGCGTGGGAGCGGGCTTGCCCCGCGAAGGCGATGGCCTGGGCTTAGCCATCGCGGGACAAACCCGCTCTCACATGGGTGCAACTACTTGGTCATTCAAGGCAACTGATCATCCAGTTTCTTGTTCTTCCAGCCATCATTGCCCGGCAGGATCAGGTTCAGGGCAATGGCCACCACGGCGCACAGGGCGATGCCCTTCAGGCCCCAATCGTCCGGGCCGTCACCGCTGCCGATCAGCACGCCGCCGATACCGAACACCAGGGTCACCGACACGATCACCAGGTTGCGGGCCTCGGCCAGGTCGATCTTGTGGCGGATCATGGTGTTCATGCCCACTGCGGCGATCGAACCGAACAACAGGCAGAGAATGCCGCCCATCACCGGCACCGGAATGCTCTGCAGCAATGCGCCGAACTTGCCGATGAAGGCCAGGGTGATGGCGAATACCGCCGCCCAGGTCATGATCTTCGGGTTGTAGTTCTTGGTCAGCATCACCGCGCCGGTCACTTCGGCGTAGGTGGTGTTGGGCGGGCCGCCGAACAGGCCGGCTGCCGTGGTGGCCAGGCCGTCACCAAGCAGCGTGCGGTGCAGGCCGGGCTTTTTCAGGTAGTCGCGGCCGGTCACGCTGCCCACCGCAATCACCCCGCCGATGTGTTCGATCGCCGGGGCCAGGGCTACGGGCACGATGAACAGAATGGCCTGCCAGTTGAAGGCTGGCGCTGTGAAGTTGGGCAGTTCCAGCCATGGGGCCGCGGCGATCTTGGCAGTGTCGACCACGCCGAAGGCGAACGACAGCGCGAAGCCCACCAGCACGCCGGAGATGATCGGTACCAGGCGGAAGATGCCTTTGCCGAACACGGCCACGATCAGCGTGGTCAGCAGTGCCGGCATGGAGATCAGCATGGCGGTCTTGTACGGCATCAGCGCAGCACCGTCACCACCCTTGCCCATCGCCATGTTGGCGGCGATCGGCGCCATGGCCAGGCCTATGGAAATGATCACCGGGCCGATGACCACCGGCGGCAGCATGCGGTCGATGAAGCCGGTGCCCTTGATCTTCACCATCAGGCCCATGAAGGTGTACACGAAGCCTGCCGCCATGACGCCGCCCATGGTCTCGGCCAGGCCGAACTGGCCCTTGGCGAGGATGATCGGGGTGATGAAAGCGAAGCTCGAGGCCAGGAACACCGGGACCTGACGGCCTGTGACCAGCTGGAACAGCAGGGTGCCGATGCCGGCGGTGAACAGTGCCACGTTGGGGTCGAGGCCGGTGATCAGCGGCATCAGCACCAGCGCGCCGAATGCCACGAAGAGCATCTGCGCGCCCGAAACGACCTGGCGCCAGAGCGGGTCGTTGAAGCCGTCCTGCATGGTCAGGCGTCCTTCTGCTTGGTGCCGAAGATCTTGTCGCCGGCATCACCCAGGCCCGGCACGATGTAGCCGTGCTCGTTGAGGCGCTGGTCGATCGAGGCGGTGTAGATCTGCACGTCCGGGTGGGCTTTTTCCACCACTTCGATGCCTTCGGGCGCCGCGACCAGGACCATGGCGCGGATTTCCTTGCAGCCGGCTTTTTTCAGCAGGTCGATGGTGGCGACCATCGAGTTGCCGGTGGCCAGCATCGGGTCGATGATCAAGGCCAGGCGCTGGTTGATGTCCGGCGCGAGCTTCTCGAGGTAGGTATGGGCCTCGAGGGTTTCCTCGTTGCGGGCCACGCCCACGGCGCTGACCTTGGCGCCGGGGATCAGGCTGAGCACGCCGTCGAGCATGCCGATGCCGGCGCGCAGGATCGGCACTACGGTGATCTTCTTGCCGGCGATTTTCTCGACTTGCACCTTGCCGCACCAGCCGTCGATCTCGTAGGTTTCGAGCGGCAGGTCCTGTGTGGCTTCATAGGTCAGCAGTGCACCGACTTCCTGGGCGAGTTCGCGAAAATTCTTGGTGCTGATATCGGCACGGCGCATCAGGCCGAGCTTGTGGCGGATCAGCGGATGGCGGATCTCACGAGTAGGCATAGGGGGAGGGCTCCGGGAGGCGGGCAAAAAAACCGCGCTAGATTAATCTATTCAGTCCTTGATGTCGTGCAGTCATTGTGCACGTTAGTCCATAAAGGCTTGATCTGGGACGAGCGGATGCGTACCTTTGCTCGCTTTTCCAAAACGCACCCCCTGGAGAGCGCCATGTCCGCCGATCTCGAGCATATCCGTCAAGTGATGCGCGAGGCTGATTGCCTGTACAACGAAGCCGAGGTCGAGGCCGCCATCGCCGAGGTCGGTAAACAGATCTGCAAGGACCTGCACGACAAGAACCCGGTGGTCTTCTGCGTGATGAACGGTGGCCTGATCTTCTCCGGCAAACTGCTGACCCACCTGCAGTTCCCGCTTGAAGCCTCGTACCTGCACGCCACCCGCTACCGCAACACCACCAGCGGTGGCGAGCTGTTCTGGAAGGCCAAGCCGGAAGTGTCGTTCATCGACCGCGACGTGCTGATCGTCGACGATATCCTCGACGAAGGGCACACCCTCAGCGCCATCATCGAGTTCTGCAAGCACGCCGGCGCCCGCGCCGTGCACACCGCGGTGCTGATCGACAAGGACCACGACCGCAAGGCCAGTCCGGACCTGAAGGCCACCTACACCGGCTTGTCGTGCGTCGATCGCTACGTCTTCGGCTACGGCATGGACTACAAGGGTTACTGGCGCAACGCCAACGGCCTCTTCGCCGTCAAGGGGATGTGAGCATGCGCCAGCCTGCGTTCCTCGATCAGTCGTTGTTCGTCGGGCTGGCACAAAAGGCCGCCGAGAGTCCGCGTGGCCGCCAGCACCACAACTTCCACCAGATGGAAGAGCCCTGCCACCGCATGGCGGTGGGCTTGCAGCCAGCTACCTATATCCCGCCGCACAGGCACCTGAGTGACGACAAGGCCGAGGTCTTGATCGTCCTGAAAGGGCGCTTGGGTTTGCTGATTTTCGATGACCTGGGACAGGTCACCGACAAACGTGTGCTGCAAGCGGGCGGCGAGTGTCTTGGGGTCGACCTGGTGCCTGGCACCTACCATGGCCTGGTGGTGCTCGAGGCCGACAGCGTCATGTTCGAGTGCAAGGCCGGGCCGTGCCGGCCGGTGGGCGAGGGGGAGCACGCTCATTGGGCGCCGCGTGAAGGTGAAGCGGCCGTTGCCGAGTATCACGCCTGGATGCGCGCGCAGTTCGATTGAGCTTGCGCCAATCTTGAGCCCGCGCCCTCACCTCAGGACCGGGCTTGCTCCGCGACAGGGCCTGTGCGTAGAGTGCCTGCTCATGCCAAGGAGCCCCACATGCGTGCGATCGTCCCCCTCCTGCTGGCGGTGAGCCTGCCGCTTGCCGCCGCGCCGCTGCACAGCCAGTTCCTCCCGCCCGACGACCTCTCACTGCGCCAGGAAGCACCGGTCAGCCAGCAACTGCTGCAGGTCACCGACTACAGCGTGGTGGTCGGCACCCAGCGCCAGTCCGACCAGCAGCCGATCCCGATCACCTCTTCCTTGCAGGTGCGCCTGAAGGGCAAGCCGCTGAGCAAGGGCTCGACCATTGGCCAGGTCTTGCTCAATTTCGACGGCGAGGGCGGCAAGAGCCTGAAGAAACCGGTGTACGACGACAAGGCCCGCACGCTGACGCTCAACTATCCGTTGGCCGACTATCGGGTGATCATCGACCTGCTGCGTAACGAGACGCTCTACGTACAGTTCCTCACCTATGCCAACGGCCATATCTGGGCCGACCTGCACACCGGTACCGTACGTACGCGTTGAGGCTCGCCGTCGCCGGGGGGTACACTGCCGGCCTTCGAAAATGTCCGTGATGGTCCAGTTGGAGTCGGCGATGCGTAAAGACAAGAAACAAGTGATTGGTGACGAGATCAGCGACGAGTACATCAAGACGTTCCTGCAGTTCGAACCGGCCGATGGCCTGACCTCGCCTTCGCATCACAAGCTGATCAAAGGCTACCGTGGTTTGCGCGTCGACGACTTCGAGCGTTACGTCGGTTTCTTCGTGTCGGCCGGCTACGATCTGGATGGCAAGGACGAACATGGCAAGACCTTCGCCGAGGCCATAGCCGACCAGCGCAATGCGCCGGAGTACATCGAGATCATCGAAAAAGCTCGCGGCTGATCTGGCTGCCCCGCTTTGCGGGCTCGGCCCAGGCAAAAAAAACGCCCCGGGGGGGCGTTTTTTCGTTTCAGCCGGATCAGGCGTAATGCTTGGCCGGGCTGCTTTCCACCAGCTCCAGCGCCACATCGTTTTCAGCGCTGATCTTGTGGTATAGGGCCGCGTCGGTGGCCAGGGTCTTCTCACGGGCGGGGAAGATTTCCTTGAGCTTGGCGGCCCAGGCGCCCTTGGCCTGCTCTGGGAAGCAGCGCTCGATCAGCTCGAGCATGATCGACACGGTCACCGATGCGCCCGGCGATGCGCCCAGCAGGGCAGCCAGGCTGCCGTCTTCGGCCGAGACCAGCTCGGTGCCGAACTGCAGGATGCCGCCTTTCTTCGGATCCTTCTTGATGATTTGCACGCGCTGGCCGGCCACTTCCAGGCGCCAGTCCTCGGCTTTCGCCTCCGGGTAGAAGCGGCGCAGCGATTCCAGGCGCTGCTCCATCGACTGCATCACTTCGCTGACCAGGTACTTGGTCAGGTCCATGTTGTCACGGGCTACGGCCAGCATCGGGCCGATGTTGCCCATGCGCACCGACAGCGGCAGGTCCATGAAGGAGCCGTGCTTGAGGAACTTGGTGGTGAAGCCGGCGTATGGCCCGAACAGCAGTGATTTCTTGCCGTCGACCACGCGGGTGTCCAGGTGTGGTACCGACATCGGCGGGGCGCCGACCGCGGCCTGGCTATAGACCTTGGCCTGGTGCTGCTTGACGATCTCCGGGTTGTCGCAACGCAGCCACTGGCCGCTGACCGGGAAGCCGCCGAAGCCCTTGCTTTCCGGGATGCCGGACACCTGCAGCAGGGGCAGGGCGGCGCCACCGGCACCGAGGAAGACGAAGCGGGCGTCCACTTCACGGCTGCCGCCGCTGTTGACGTCCTTGATGCTCACGGTCCAGCCGCTGCCGTTGCGGCGCAGGCCGACGACCTTCTTGCTGTACTTGACCTGGGCATCGGGCGAGTCGCCAAGCAGCTTGAGGAGCTTGTTGGTGAGGGCACCGAAGTTGACGTCGGTGCCTTTCATCACGCGGGTGGCAGCGATGTGCTGGTCGGCCGGGCGGCCTGGCATCATCAGCGGCATCCAGTCCTTCATCACCGCCTTGTCTTCGGTGTATTCCATCTCGGCGAAGGCGTGGTGCTGCTTGAGCAGCTCGAAACGCTTCTTGAGGAACGAGACGCCCTTGTCACCTTCGACGTAGCTCAGGTGCGGCACCGGGTTGATGAAGGCGCGCGGCGAGCCGAAGTTGCCTTTGCGGCTCAGGTAGGCCCAGAACTGGCGCGAAACCTCGAACTGGGTGTTGATGTGCACGGCCTTCTTGATGTCGATGCTGCCATCGGCGGCCTGCGGGGTGTAATTGAGCTCGCACAGGCCGGCATGGCCGGTACCGGCGTTGTTCCAGGGGTTGGAACTCTCCGCGGCTCCGGAGTCCATCGCCTCGACGACCTCTAGCTTCAGGGTCGGGTCGAGCTCCTTGAGCAGTACGGCCAGGGTGGCACTCATGATGCCCGCGCCTACCAGTACCACATCAACCGATTCGTTCTGCGCCATTAACGCGTCTCCACAATCTACAGCACCTAATTGACAGCATAGGATCCCTGGGTTGGCCAGGATCGCCATGTCCGACTCTTCGCAGTTCTTGCAACTTCCGCGGACACCGCCAATCAGTCTTGGGTGTTCGGCTATTGAACGCCCATTGCCACGGGTGCGGCAATTCGACTTATGGTCAAGTGGCCCGTTGTGCGTTATGGATCGGCCTCAGGCGTTCATTAGGGATGAGCGCTCTTGCCGTCTGTTCAGGGCTGTTCGGTACACATCTGCCGCTCTTGCACATGCCAGACTGTTCATTTGCTCGCCACACTCTCGTGAAGTTGTGAAAAACCGTTTTTTCACGCTCTTTTGGAGTCGTGAACCTCAAAAGTGGACTGCGCGATGGCAACCCGCAGGTTCATGCGCAGCGGACGGCCGAAAACAGCAGGCACGACAGCCAATGCAAGACCTGAGTGGAAGGCTCTCTGTGGGCGAAGCGTCGAGGGTGCCGGGTTGAAGCGGCGAATGCGGGGCCCGATCAGGAGACGTCCTTATAATCGGGGGGAGATTATAACGATGTCGCGGGCGGAAAGGGCGTACTTGTTGGTTTTTATTGCAGCGTTTGTCAGGCTGCGAGGGTGCGTTGCTGCCAAAGGCGCATTGCACCGTGGCAAACCCGGGCGCTGGCCGGCAGCGGGCGGCCAAGCCAGGTCAGTCGCGCTTCGCTGACCTGCACCCAGGTGCCGTTGCCCGGCGGTGTGGCGCAGTGCTTGAAGGCCAGGCAGGTGCCATCGCTGTCGAGGCGGGCGTAGGTGGCGTGGCGCGGGCGGTGGAAGAGCAGGGTCCAGAGCGAGGCCATGACGTGGTGTCCTGTGAGGGAGGGCTGACGCAAGGATAAACGCAGGGGCATGAAACGATTGTGACAAGCGGGCCGGGCGATGGCTGGCGTGTGGTGCGCTAGGTATACTGTGGGCCTTTGCCGCTTTTTCTGGAGAAATGCGCATGTTGCAACGTCTGTTGGTCGGTTTGTTCGCGGTGGCCAGCCTGAGCCTGGCCGGTTGTGCCCACAGCCCGCAGCAACTCAGCCCGCAACCCAAGCTCACCCAGCAGTTGGCCCCGGTCGGCCACGGCCAGCCGGTGGTGGTCAGGGTCGTCGATGGGCGCGCCTCGCAGTCGCTCGGCACCCGTGGTGGCATGTACCCCGAGACCAGCACCATCACCGTCAATGGCAATGACGTGGTGCCCAAGCTGCAGGCCCAGGCCGAAGCGGCGGTGCGCCTGCTGGGCTTCACCCCGACGCCGAATGCCGGCAATGCCCCGCAGTTGACCGTGACCCTGGCCGAGCTCAAGTACCAGTCGCCCAAGGACAAGATGTACGTGACCGAGGCGACCATCGGTGCCACCTTCCGCGCTGATGTGTCGAACGCCAACCGTCGCTACAGCGGCCGTTACGGTGCGTCGCTGGACCAGCGGTTCGGCATGGCGCCGAACCAGGAAACCAACACCAAGCTGGTGAGCGACGTGCTCAGCGATGCCCTGACCCGCCTGTTCAAGGACCCGACCGTCGGTCAGGTACTGGGCGAGTAAGCACGCCGATACCGCGTCAAAAAAGCCCGCTGCCTGGGATCAGGCAGCGGGCTTTTTCATGGCTGTATCTAGTGTGGTGTTTCACAAATAACGACCATAACTCGCGGTGCTTTTTGCGCTCATGCGGCGTTGTCGCTCCTCGCCGTAGCTGGGCTACGACTCGTCGCGACGCCTTGCCTGAGCGCAAAAATCACTCGCGAGTTATTGGTCGTATTTGCAAAACACCACACTAGGGCCAGTCAGGCGGCCTGGACGTGAAAGTCCAGAAGGCTGATGCCCGTGTGCGGGTCGATCTCCGGCAGGTCGTCATGGGCATGCCCGCCCAGGGCGCAATACACCAGCCACTGTCGGTCCTGGACGTTGATCGCGAAGCCGTCGATCAGCGCCTGTTGTTCGTCGCTCTGGGCCACGAGGTAAAGGCGGTCCTGGTTTTCGGCGTGCAGCATGACAAGCTCCGGTCAGTTGAAGGCCGACAGGGTGGCCTGTCTTGATGACGAGCGTGTGACAGGTGAAATTAGATGACAGCTGGTCGCAAAGTGGCGGTGGTCGATGTGGGCTTGGGTAGAATGCCGGGCTTTGCCACATGTGATACCGAGGTCGCGTAATGTCGTTGCAAGTGCTCTGGGGCTTCCTGGCCGCCCATCCGGCCAAGCTGATCAATCTGCTGGCTTTGCTGATCACCTGCCCGGGCGGCTTGCTGCTGCACGGCGCCCGGCGCCGCGAGGCGCTTGCCAGGGAAAGCCTGGCGATGGATGAAGGGGTGGTGGACGTGCTCGAGCAGCGTGTGCCGCGTTATTACTACATCCTCGGTTTCTGCTGCCTGGCGATGGCGTTGCTGCTGTCCTGGTTCAGTACCTGGATCTGAATCGCTGATGTCGACCCTGTAGGAGCGGCTTCAGCCGCGATCCAGGCAACGGGGTGCCTGGCACCCGCTTTGCGGGTGATCGCGGCTAAAGCCGCTCCTACAGGTGTGTTGTCAGGCTGAAGTGGGCTGACGCTTCACCTGATACTGATTGCGCACCGGCGTCGCGTACTGCTGCACCAGGTACGGCTGCTGCTCGACCGGGCAGGCATCCAGCCGGCGCTGCCATTCTTCCTTGGCCTTGGCCAGTTCATCGGCGGGGAACAGTTTTTCCGCGCTCGGCACTTCGAGTGCCGCATCTTTCTCCGCCCACATCGCATAGGCCAGGTAATGCACCGGGAACAGCCGGTAGCCGCCAAGGATCTGCCGGTCGATGGCCTGCGCCAGCTGCTTGGTGTCCTCGTGGTACTCGGTCACCGGAGGGGCGAAGTTGATGTGAACCCGCCCTTTGTAGCCGGTGATGCCCTGGGCGATGCTGTTGTCGTCCTCGCCGGGTGCCTTCTTGTAGGTGCCGGTGGTGGCGCGGATGTACAGCTCGCGGGCCTTGGCTTGGTCGCAGGGGTCGTACTCGTAGCTGATCGACACGGGGATCAGGTTCAGGCTCTGGATCACCGCGCCGAACGGTTCGTCCTTGCGGCTCATGTGGAACATTTTCAGGATCGCCGAATCGGTGCGGTCGTCACCGTCCTTGGCGCGGCCTTCGGCCTGGGCGATCCAGATCGACGCGCCATCGTTGCGGATCGAGTGGTTGATGTAGGCCGAGAGCAGTTGATAGGCGGCCAGTTTCTCGCGGCGGCCGCTGATCGAACGGTGCACGATGAAACTCTTGTTCAGGCGCATCATGTCGCTGACGAACGGCTTTTGCAGCAGGTTGTCGCCGATGGCGATGCGCGGTGTCGGCAGGCCGGCGTGGTACACCGCATAGTTGACGAAGGCCGGGTCCATCACGATGTCACGGTGGTTGGCCAGGAACAGGTAGGCGGTACCGGACTTGAGCTGTTCGACGCCGCTGTAGGTGACGCCGTCGGTGGCGCGGTCGATGGTGCGGTCGACGTAGTACTCGACCTTGTCCTGCAGCGTGGATACGCAGGTCACGCCGGCAAATTCCTTGCGCAGGCGCCGGGCGATCAGTGGTTTGAGCAGCCAGCCGAAGGCACCCGCCGCACGCGGAAAGCGGAAGTGGGTGAGGATATCGAGGAATGCCGGGTCGCTGAGCAGGCGTGCCAGCACAGCAGGGACCTCAGCGTCGTCGTACGGTCGGATGGCATCGAATTCGCCCATCATGCTCTCTTGTTGGAAACGGCTAGGGTAATTAGGTAGGGGCGGGCTCCGAAAAACGGCTCGGACGCACACAGGCCCTGTAAACAGACCGGCAATTATACGCACAAGTCACTCCGGAGGCCGCGATGCTGGAAACTGCGATCTACGATTGCCCTTACTGTGGCGAGGAAGTCGAAACCACGGTGGACTTGTCCGGCGGCGACCAGGAATACATCGAGGACTGCCAGGTGTGCTGCAAGCCCATTCGCTTCGTGCTGCAGGTCCATGGTGAGGAGTGGATGCTCGATGTCTACGGTGAGAACGACTGATGCGGCGAATCTATGAACCGGAAAGCCTGCTGGAGGCCCAGGTACTGGTGGGCATGCTGGCCAGCGAAGGCATCGAGGTGCACCTGGTCGGGCGCGACCTGATGGGCGCCGTGGGCGAGTTGCCGATGCACGGCTTGCTCGGTCTGGCGGTGCCCGACGAGCAGGCCGGGTACGCACGGCAACTGATCGATGAGTACAATGCCGCCCAGCCGCTTGCCGGTGACGAACCGGAGAGTTATCCCGGAACCCTGATCTGCTAGGTTTTGATTTCGCCCATGTGTGGACGCTACGCCCTGTTTCGCTGGTCCCAGAGCTTCGCCGGCCTGCCGGGCTTCCCCCCGGGCCAGAAGGCCCAATGGAACATCGCGCCCGGCGCCTCGGTACTGATTCAGCGCCAGGTCGACGGCCAACTGCAGCTGGCCAGCGCTCGTTGGGGGCTGACCCCGGCCTGGCTCACCGACCTTTCCCGCACACCGGCACAGGCCCGTGCCGAAACCCTGGCCGAGCAGCCGATGTTCCGCGAGCCCCTGCGCCAGCGCCGTTGCCTGATGCCCGCCAACGGCTTCTACGAATGGCGCGGCACGGCGCGCAAGCGCCCGTACTGGGTAACGCCGGGGGAGGGCGCGTCGTTGTTCTTCGCCGCGGTGTGGGAGATCTACCCGGTGCAGGAACAAGAGTGGCTGAGTTGTGCGGTGGTCACGCAAGCGGCGATGAACCAGCGTCGGCCGCTGATTCTGGACGGGGCCGAGCAGGCGCTGTGGCTGGACCCGGACACGCCGATGGCAAAACTGCACGAGTTGCTGGCCAAACCGCCGACGGCACTGCGTGAGCGGGCGCTGGCACATTTCGTCAACGACCCGAAGCTCGATGGGCCGGAGTGCCTGACCCCCGCCTGACGGCCTAAGCTGCAAGCTGTGAGTTGCAAGCGGCAAGTCAAAGCGGTTCGTGCTCGGCTTTGACTTTTCGCTATACACTTGCGGCTTAAAGCTCAGACCCTGAATTGATTGATCAGGCGGCGCTGCTGCTCCGCCAGCTTGGTCAGCTCGGCGCTGGCCTGGCTCGACTCGTCGGCACCGCCCGCCACTTCGCCGGCCACCTGGCCGATGTTGATCACGTTGCGGTTGATGTCCTCGGCCACGGCACTCTGTTCCTCGGCGGCACTGGCGATCTGGGTGTTCATGTCGTTGATCACCGACACCGCCTGGGTGATGCTTTCCAGCGCCTCGGCAGCGCGGCTGGCCTGCAGCACGCTGTCGTCGGTCTTGCCCTGGCTGTCTTCCATCACCTTGACCACTTCTCGGGTGCCCTGCTGCAGTTGCTGGATCATCTGCTGGATTTCTTCGGTGGCCTGCTGGGTCTTCTGCGCCAGGTTGCGCACCTCGTCGGCGACCACGGCGAAGCCACGGCCCTGCTCGCCGGCGCGGGCGGCCTCGATGGCGGCGTTGAGCGCCAGCAGGTTGGTCTGCTCGGCAATGGCGCGGATGGCCACGAGGATCGCATTGATGTTTTCGCTGTCGCGGGCCAGGTCCTGGACCACGGTGACTGCGCGGCCGATCTCGCTGGCCAGGGCGCTGATGGCGCTGGAAGTGTCGCGCACGATTTCCAGGCCCTGGTTGGCGGCGCGGTCGGCCGCGCTGGCGGCCTGGGCGGCTTGCGTGGCGTTGCGCGCGACATCCTGGGCGGTAGCGGTCATTTCATGCACGGCGGTGGCCACCTGGTCGATCTCGGCCATCTGCTTGTGCACGCCCTGGTTGGTTCGGATGGCGATGTCGGCGGTGTGCTCGGACGAATCGCTGACCTTCTGCACCGAACCCACTACCTGGCTGATCATGGCCTGCAACTTGGCCAGGAAGGTATTGAAGCCCTTGGCGATGGCACCCAGCTCGTCGGCGCGGTCGCTGTGCAGGCGACGGGTCAGGTCGCCTTCGCCCTGGGCGATGTCGTCGAGCATCGCCACCATCTGCTTGAGCGGGCGGGCGATGCCCAGGGCCAGCAACCAGATCACCAGCAGGCCAAGGGCGGCGATGCCGAGGCCAACGAGGGTCATGCCGGTGATATCGGTACGACGCTGTTCGGCCAGATCCTTCTGCAGCTGGTTGACCTCAGCCATCACGGCGCTCAGCGGCAGTTCCAGCAGCAGTGTCCAGCGGGCATCGGTGTTGGCGACCTTGAACGGCAGGTACAGCTCGATGCGATCCTTGCCGGCGTCCACTTCGTAGTGCAGGGTTTCGCCGCTCAGGCTGTTGAGGGTGCTGGCTTCGTCGCTGTCCAGCACATCGCTGGCCTTCTCGCCGAATTTCGCCGGGTCACGGGTATAGGCCACCAGGCGGCCGTTGCTGGAAACCAGCGCCAGCTCGCCGGCGCCGTCGTACAGCTGGCGATCGGCGGCATTGAGCAGGTCCTGGATGAAGTTCACCGACAGGTCGGCACCGGCCATGCCCTGGAACTGGCCATCGACCATGATCGGTTCGACGAACGACGCCAGCATGACCATCTTGTCGCCCACTTTATAAGGCGCGGGGTCGATCACGCAGGCCTTCTTCGACTCCTTGGGGCACAGGTAGTACTCGCTGGCGCGCACGCCGGTGGCGAGGACTGTGCGGTCGTCGACATCGGCCAGCTTGTCCTGGCCAAGGCTGCCATCGCCATTGCGGAACCACCAGGGCAGGAAGCGGCCGTTGGCGCTGTCGATACCCACCAGGCTGCTGCCGACGTAGCGGGCATCGGCATGGTCGAGGGCGTTTGGCTCCCAGCCAAGGTAAGCGCCGAGCACGCTTGGATTGACCTCCACGGTGCGCTTGAGCTGGTTGATCAGGTGCTCGCGGTCGACCCTCATCAGCGCTTGGCCGTCGCTTCCCTGCATGCCGAGCATGGCGTTGCCAGTGGCCAGGCCGCGGGCGATCGACAACGGAGCTTCGAGGCCGCGCTGGATCTCGCTGACCTGGGTGCGCGCCAGGGCGGTGAGGCGCTGCTCGATGACGTTTTCGAACTGTTGCTGGGTTCGCTGTTGCACCAGGGCCTGGGTGCGTTGCCCGGAGTAGACGGCGTACAGCACCAGGGCCGCGACAATACTCAGCACGATGGCACCGGCCAGGGCGGCTACGGAAAACTGGATCGACTTGAACTTCATGGCAAAGCTCCGCGCGCAAGGAGGTCGTTACCGAGTGTTATCGGCGGGCTAATACCAAAGCATGAGGACCTTGTCAGAAATCTTACCTGCGGCTCTGGCAGGGGCGGGCGTCTGGGCCTAGGATACGCGGCACGTAAAAAGGGAGTGTTTTCATGCGTAAGTCATTCGTTGTCAGCATGCTGACGGTCGGCGTCCTGCTCGGCGGCTGCCAGGCGGTCAATACCACCAGTGGTGGTGCCGTGGGCGTCCAGCGCCAGCAATACATGTTCAGCATGCTTTCGACCGATGAGGTCAACAAGATGTACGCCCAGTCCTACCAGCAGACCCTCGGCGAGGCGTCGAGCAAGGGCGTGCTGGACAAGAGCAGCAATGATGCCAAGCGCGTGCAGGCCATCGCCAAGCGCCTGATCGCACAGGCGCCACAGTTCCGGCCGGATGCCGCGCAGTGGAACTGGGAAGTCAACGTGATCAAGAGTGACGAGCTCAACGCCAATTGCGGCCCGGGCGGCAAGATCATCGTCTACACCGGGCTGATCGATCAGCTGCAGCTGACCGACGCCGAGATCGCCGCAGTGGTGGGCCATGAAATCGCCCACGCCCTGCGCGAGCACAGCCGTGAAGCGATGTCCAAGGCCTACGGCGTGGAAATGGCACGCCAGGGTGCCGGCGCGATCTTCGGTCTGGGGCAGGACAGCATGGCCATGGCCGACACCGTGGTGAACTACGCCATGACCTTGCCCAACAGCCGGGCCAACGAGAACGAAGCCGACCTGATCGGTCTCGAACTGTCGGCCCGTGCCGGCTATGACCCGAACGCCGCGATCACCCTGTGGAACAAGATGAGCAAGGCGTCCGAAGGCGCGCCGCCAGAGTTCATGAGCACCCACCCGGCTTCGAGCAGCCGTATCGCCTCGTTGCAGGCGGCGATTCCGAAGGTGATGCCGCTGTATCAGGCGGCCAAGAAGTAATCCTTCGGGGATATGCAAGGCGTGGGAGCGGGCTTGCCCCGCGATGAAGGTGTAAAACCCAGCATCTTCAGAGCGAAAGCAAGCCCGCATCTACGGTCAGCCTATCCAGCCACTGGTCTTCATCGCCGAATACACCGCGACGATGGCCAGCACCACGAACGCGGTCGCCGCTAGGCGACGGATCAGCGTCAGCGGCAGTTTCTCCGCCGCGAAGTTGCCTGCCAGCACCACCGGCACGTTGGCGATCAGCATGCCCAGGGTGGTGCCGATGATCACCATGATCAGGTGCGGATACTGGGCGGCCAGCATCACCGTCGCCACTTGGGTCTTGTCGCCGATTTCGGCGAGGAAGAACGCGATCAGCGTGGTCACGAATGGCCCGAACCGTCGTGCGCTGCTGGTTTCTTCATCGTCCATCTTGTCCGGCACCAGGGTCCACAACGCGGTGGCGGTGAAGCTCGCGGCGAGGATCCAGTGCAATACCGACTCGGTGAAGAAGCTGCTGACCCAAGCGCCGACCGCGCCAGCGGCGGCATGGTTGGCCAGCGTCGCGGCGACGATCCCGGCAATGATCGGCCAGGGCTTGCGGAAACGGGCCGCGAGGATGAGCGCGAGCAATTGCGTCTTGTCGCCGATTTCGGCAAGCGCGACGATCGCGGTGGGGACGAGCAATGATTCCAGCATCAGGATTCCTACGGGGGCGGGTCGACACGGCTATGACACGTACGACCTCCCCGCCCCGGGTAAGGTGTGCGTGTCATAGGTCTTGTCAAACCCTGGACCTGTCTGCGCAGATCGTGGGTCGCACGCGCCATGGCCTGTGGGCCAAGTGTGTTGACGCGTACCGGGCGAGCTGGGTGCTCGCGGGAGACTACTCCCCTAGGACGGAGCGGATTCTGCCTAGGCGAATCGCTTTCGGCAAGCCCTGTTTTTATCCATGTGTTGCGCGGTAGATGCGAAAACCTTGTGCTTCGGCACGGATCTCACAGTTGCCCAGGGCACCTTCGATGAGCGGTTGGTAACGAAGGAAACTGTTGGCTACCAAACGGATTTCACCGCCTTTTCGCAGATGTTCCCTGGATTTTTTCAGCAGGTTTTCCGAGGCGTGATAGTCGGTGTGTACACCGGTATGGAACGGCGGATTGCTCAGGATTACGTCCAGGTCGGTGGGGGCCGCATCGATCCCGTCACCGCTGATCACCTCGCCTTCCAGACCATTGGCGGCCAGAGTCAGGCGACTGGCCGCGACCGCAAAGGCGTCGACATCGAGCAAGGTGACCTGGCTCTGCGGATAGCGACGCTTGATCGTGGCCCCGAGCACCCCGGCACCACAGCCGAAGTCCAGGACATGACCGCTCGGCAGGCCGTCGAGGTGTTCCAGGAGCAGGGCCGTGCCTTTGTCCAGGCGCCCGTGGCTGAACACGCCGGGCAGGCTGATCACCTGCAGCGGGCCATCTTCGAGGGGCAGTTCAAAGCGTTCGGCCAGGCTTTCCAGAGGCTTGGCCTCGGGCGCGTTGTCCACGGTCACCTGCCATAGCTGGCAGTGGCGGGCACTGTCGAGCTTGCGTGGCCGGCCGAAGGCCTGCAATTGCTTGGCCGCGCTCTCGACGCCACCGCGTTTCTCCCCCACCAGGTACAGCGTGCGACCGGTAAGGCGCGAGGCCAGGGCGTTGAGCAGGTAGGCCGCCAGCTCGCGTGACTTGGGCAGGAACAGCACGGCGGCGTCGAAGGCTACCTCGGGCACTTCGACACCGTAGTGGCTGCGCCCGGCGAAGCGGCTCTCGAGCACGGCCTGGTCGCCGGCATGCCAGGTCCAGCCGTGGGCCCCAGGCAACTGGCCGAGCAGGCCATCGGCCTGGGCGCCGGCGACCAGCAGCGGGCCTTGGAACAGCTCTGCCTGGCGGAGCAACACTTCACTGCGCGGGTCCATGGACGACGCCTCCTGAAAAAGTGGCGCAGTGTACCAGAGGCGGGTCAGCCGACCACGCGCCGCGGCTGCCCGGCGAAGTAGGCCTGGGCGTTCTCGGCCAGCTGGCCGACGATGCGCTGGCGCGACTCCACCGCGCCCCAGGCACTGTGCGGGGTGATGATCAGGCGGGGGATGTCCGCCGCCAGCAGCGGGTTGCCGTTGTCCGGCGGTTCGACGCTCAGCACATCGGTAGCTGCGCCACCCAGGTGGCCGCCGCGCAGGGCGTCGGCCAGGGCCTGTTCGTCGATCAACCCGCCGCGGGCGGTGTTGACCACCAGCGCGCCGGGCTTAAGCAGAGCCAGCTCGCGGGCACCTATCATGTGCCGGGTCTGCTCGTTGAGCGGGCAGTGCAGGGTCAGGGCATCGACCTGTGGCAGCAATTCGTGCAGTGGCAGGCGATCGGCCCGGGGTGGCCGGCCGGGGATCTGCCCGCTCAGCACGCGTATGCCGAAGGCCTCGGCCAGTCGCGCCACCGCGCCGCCCAGTTCGCCATGGCCGAGCAGGCCGAGGGTCTTGCCCTCCAGCTCGACGATTGGGAAATCCAGCAGGCAGAACTGGCTGGCCTTGGCCCATTGCCCGGCCTTCACCGCCTGGTCGTAGTCGCACAGGCGCGTGGCCAGGGCCAGCAGCAGGGCCAGGGTGTGCTGGGCCACCGACGGCGTGCCGTAGCCCTGGCAGTTGCTCACGGTGACGCCCTGAGCACGGGCGGCGGCCAGGTCGACATTGTTGGTGCCGGTGGCGGCCACCAGGATCAGCTTGAGTTGCGGGTTGGCGGCCAGCGTGGCGGCATCGAGCATCACTTTGTTGCTGATGACGGCCACGGCACCTTGCAGGCGTTCGGCGACCTGGTCCGGGTGAGTCGTGGCATGCAGTTGCAACGTGTCGAACTGGGCATGCAAGGGTGAAAGGTCGAGGTCACCCAGGTCCAGTGACTGGTGATCGAGAAACACGGCGCGACGTGGGCTGGACATCAGGGGCTCCGGTGGCAGGGCAGGATGGGCTCGGCGCAGTGTCCGGCCCGGCGCCGCCGCTCGTCAACGGTCGCGCCTGCGCTCATACCCGCACGGCACAAATCATTCCTTCGGCTGATTTGACCGCTGCGTCACCGAACTACAGTTGTTGCCTGAACTGTCCTGCCCGCTTTGAAGAAAAGGGATACCCATGTTGCAGACGCGCATCATCCAGCCCGCCGAGGGCGCCTACCAGTACCCACTGCTGATCAAGCGCCTGCTGATGTCCGGCGGCCGTTACGAAAAGACCCGCGAGATCGTCTACCGCGACCAGATCCGCCTAACCTACCCGCAACTGAGCGAGCGCATCGCCCGCCTGGCCAACGTGCTGACCGAGGCAGGGGTGAAGGCCGGCGATACCGTGGCAGTGATGGACTGGGACAGCCACCGCTACCTGGAATGCATGTTCGCCATCCCGATGATCGGCGCCGTGGTGCACACCATCAACGTGCGCCTGTCGCCGGAGCAGATCCTCTACACCATGAACCACGCCGAAGACCGCTTCGTGCTGGTCAACAGTGATTTCATCGGCCTCTACCAGGCCATCGCCGGGCAACTGACCACGGTGCAAGGTACCGTGTTGCTGACCGATGGGCCGGACAAGTCTGCCGACCTGCCGGGCCTGCAAGGCGAGTACGAGCAGCTTCTGGCCGCGGCGAGCCCGCATTATGACTTCCCCGATTTCGATGAAAACTCGGTGGCCACCACCTTCTACACCACCGGCACCACGGGCAACCCCAAGGGCGTCTACTTCACCCATCGCCAGCTGGTGCTGCATACCTTGGCCGAAACCTCGGTCCTCGGCAGTCTGGACAGCGTGAGGCTGCTGAGCAGCAACGATGTCTACATGCCGATCACGCCGATGTTCCATGTGCACGCCTGGGGCATCCCCTACGCGGCGACCATGATGGGGATCAAGCAGGTCTATCCGGGGCGCTATGAGCCGGACATGCTGATCAGGCTGTGGCGTGAAGAGAAGGTGACTTTCTCCCACTGCGTGCCGACCATCCTGCAGATGCTGCTCAACTGCCCGTCGGCAGCCGGCCAGGATTTCGGTGGCTGGAAGATCATCATCGGCGGCAGCGCACTCAACCGCGCCCTGTACCAGGCCGCACTGGCCCGTGGTATCCAGCTCACCGCCGCCTACGGCATGTCTGAAACCTGCCCGCTGATCAGCGCCGCGCACCTGAACGACGAGTTGCAGGCCGGAAGCGAGGATGAACGTACCAGCTACCGGATCAAGGCCGGCGTGCCGGTGCCCTTGGTCGAAGCCGCCATCGTCGATGGCAATGGCAACTTCCTGCCCGCCGATGGCGAAACCCAAGGCGAGCTGGTGCTGCGTGCGCCCTGGCTGACCATGGGCTACTTCCGCGAGCCGGAGAAGGGCGAGGAACTCTGGCAGGGTGGCTGGCTGCACACTGGCGATGTTGCCACGCTCGATGGCATGGGCTTCATCGATATTCGCGACCGCATCAAGGATGTGATCAAGACCGGTGGCGAATGGATCTCGTCGCTCGACCTGGAAGACCTGGTCAGCCGCCACCCGGCGGTGCGCGAGGTCGCGGTGGTCGGGGTGCCCGATCCGCAGTGGGGCGAGCGCCCGTTCGCGTTGCTGGTGGTGCGCGAGGGGCAGAGTATCGATGCACGTGCGCTCAAGGACCACCTCAAGCCTTTCGTCGAGCAGGGCCACATCAACAAGTGGGCGATTCCCAGCCAGATCGCCCTTGTTACTGAAATTCCCAAGACCAGCGTCGGCAAGCTCGACAAGAAGCGCATCCGCGTGGACATCAGCCAGTGGCAGGCCAGTAACAGCGCATTCCTTTCCACCCTGTAACCCAGGCGGGGGTCGCGCTTTGTCGGCGCGACCCCGCAGGCTAGACAGTATGCCGCCTTGTCAAACAGCAGAATTGAGCCATGCTTGAGCACTGCCAGCGCGCAGGCCGGCCGATCGGGGTGGGCCGCAAGCAGGACGCGCAAATCACACTTTAGAGGGATCAAGCACCTGTGACCGCTGGCTATAGTCGGGTCAGGGGATTTTCAGGAATGGGGGAGGGCGCCGCACGGCAACGCGCGGCGTCACGGGCAGGAGCCTGCTTCACCAGGCGCTCGAGCCGTTTCTGAAAGGACTCACTGCCATAACAAAAAAGTACATGGAGTAGCGTCGATGACATCTGCAAACCCGTTCTGGCGCCGGGCGAAACTGCCCCTGGCCGTCAGCCTCGCTTCCACGCTCGCAAGTCCTGCTTTCGCGGTCAGCTTCAACATCGGTGAAATCGAAGGCCAGTTCGACTCGTCGCTCTCCGTTGGCGCCAGCTGGTCGACGGCCAACCCGAACAAGAACCTCATCGGGGTCAACAACGGCGGCAAAGGCTTGTCGCAAACCTCCGACGACGGCCACCTGAACTTCAAGAAAGGCGAGACGTTCTCGAAGATCTTCAAGGGCATCCACGACCTCGAGCTCAAGTACGGCGATACGGGCGTGTTCGTCCGCGGCAAGTATTGGTACGACTTCGAGCTCAAGGACGAAGGCCGCGAGTTCAAGGACATCAGCGACTCCAACCGCAAGGAGGGCGCCAAGTCCTCCGGTGCCGAACTGCTCGACGCCTTCGTCTATCACAACTACTCCATCGCCGACCTGCCGGGCTCGGTGCGCCTGGGCAAGCAGGTGGTGAGCTGGGGGGAGAGCACCTTCATCGGTGGCGGCATCAACTCGATCAACCCGATCGATGTGTCCGCATTCCGCCGTCCGGGGTCCGAGATCAAGGAAGGCTTGATCCCGGTCAACATGTTCTACATCTCCCAGAGCCTCACCGACAACCTGTCGGCCGAAGCGTTCTACCAGATCGAATGGGACCAGACGGTCGTCGACAACTGCGGCACGTTCTTCTCGCAGCCCGACATCATTGCCGACGGCTGCACCGACAACCTGCGCGTGTTGAACAGCAGCCGTACTCTCAATGCCTTGCCGGCGGTAGCTCGGGGCGTACTCGCGGCCAATAATGTCAACTACAACGAGGAAGGCGTGCTGGTACGCCGCGGTGCTGACCGGGATGCCCGTGACAGTGGTCAGTGGGGCCTGGCGTTCCGCTACATGTACGAGCCGCTGGACACCGAGTTCGGCGCCTACTTCATGAACTACCACAGCCGGGCACCGATCTTCAGCGCCACCGGCGCCTCGCCTGCTGCCTTCGCCCGCGCCCGTGCGCTGGCGACCGGCCCATTGGCGGGGCTTGCGCCCCTGGTCGTGGCCGGCAACTCGCAGTACTTCGTCGAATACCCCGAGGACATTCGTCTCTACGGCCTCAGCTTCTCCACCACCCTGCCCACCGGTACCGCCTGGAGCGGCGAGATCAGCTACCGTCCTAACGCGCCTGTGCAATTGAACAGTACGGACATCCTGTTTGCCGGTGTCAAACCGCTGGGCGGTCCGTTGTTCGGCAATGCTTCGGTACTCAACGGCCAGCCGGGGGAAGACCTTCACGGTTACAAACGCAAGGAGATCACCCAGTTCCAGACCACTTTCACTCACTTCTTCGATCAGGTCATGGGTGCCAGCCGCATGACACTTGTCGGTGAAGTCGGCGTCACCCATGTGGGTGGTCTGGAGAGCCGTGACAAGGCCCGCTATGGCCGCGACCCGGTCTATGGTCCAGGTGATCTGCCAGGCAATGCCTGCCGCCTGCTCAATACCAGCACCATCGGTGGTTCAGGCCTGGGCAGCTCTACCGCCAACCTGACCCGCAATTGCGAGGGAGATGGTTTCACCACCAGCACCTCCTGGGGTTACCGCGCACGCGCCATCTGGGACTACAACGACGTCTTCGCTGGGGTCAACCTCAAGCCCAGCGTGGCCTGGTCCCATGACGTCTCGGGTTACTCGCCTGGCCCTGGCGGCAACTTCGAGGAAGGGCGCAAGGCCGTCAGCCTGGGCCTGGACGCCGAGTACCAGAACACCTACACGGCGAGCCTGTCGTACACCAACTTCTTCGATGGCAAGTACACCACCGTGGATGACCGCGACTTCGTCGCGCTCAGCTTCGGCGTGAACTTCTAAGAACATTGATCCAGGACGACAAAGAATGAAAATGACCACACGTCTGCTGCAAGCCGGTGTACTGGGCATGTCCCTGCTGGCAACCAGCGTCATGGCTGCGGTTTCCGCTGACGAGGCCGCCAAGCTGGGCGCGTCGCTCACCCCGATGGGCGCCGAGAAGGCCGGTAACGCCGATGGTTCCATCGGCCCGTGGGAGCCGCTGTCCAAGAGCGCCGGCAGTGCCGACGCCAAGGGCTTCCTCTCCGACCCTTATGCCAGCGAAAAACCGCTGTTCACCATCACCGCGCAGAACGTCGACCAGTACAAGGACAAGCTTTCGCCTGGCCAGGTGGCGATGCTCAAGCGTTACCCGGATACCTACAAGATTCCGGTGTACAAGACTCACCGCGGCTCCACGGTGCCGGACGATGTCTTCGCCGCCATCAAGGAAAACGCCACCAAGACCACCCTGGTCGGAGGTGGCAACGGCCTGGAGAACTTCAAGACAGCCGTACCGTTCCCGATTCCCAAGGATGGCGTGGAGGTGATCTGGAACCACATCACCCGCTACCGTGGCGGCAGCGTGACCCGCCTGGTCACCCAGGCCACCCCGCAGCAGAACGGCTCCTACAGCCTGGTGTACTTCCAGGACCAGTTCGTCTTCCGCGACAAGATGAAGGACTACGATCCGGCCAACCCCGGCAACATCCTGTTCTACTTCAAGCAGGAAGTGACCGCTCCGGCGCGTCTGGCCGGGACCGTGCTGCTGGTCCACGAAACCCTTGACCAGGTCAAGGAACCGCGCAAGGCCTGGATCTACAACGCCGGCCAGCGTCGTGTGCGCCAGGCGCCGCAAGTGTCGTACGACGGCCCGGGTACCGCCGCCGACGGCCTGCGCACCTCCGACAACCTGGACATGTACAACGGCGCGCCAGACCGTTACGACTGGAAGCTCGAAGGCAAGAAGGAGATGTACATCGCCTCCAACGCCTATAAGCTGGACGATCCGAAGCTCAAGTACAGCGACATCATCAAGGCCGGGCATATCAACCAGGACCTGTCGCGTTACGAGCTGCGTCGCGTCTGGCACGTGGTCGCCACGCTCAAGCCGGGCCAGCGCCACATCTATGCCAAGCGTGACTTCTATATCGACGAGGACACCTGGCAGGCCGCGGTGATCGACCAGTATGACGGCCGCAACCAGCTGTGGCGTGTTTCCGAGGCTCACGCCCAGCCGTATTACAACGTGCAGGTGCCGTGGTACACCCTGGAAGCCATCTACGACCTGCAGTCGGGTCGCTACCTGGCGCTGGGCATGAAGAACGAAGAGAAGCGCGCCTACGACTTCGGCTTCAGCGCCAGCAAGGCTGACTTCCAGCCAGCGGCATTGCGCCAGGCGGGTGTGCGTTGAGCCGTTGAACGCAAACTCCTTTGATCTCCCAGAACGCCCCGGCTTGCCGGGGCGTTTCTGTTCCAGGGGTGTCCGTCCATCAGCATTGTTTCTTTTTGTTGTAGTCTTTTTCGCTCGATGCGTTTCCATCATCTTCAAATGCGCCGCGTTTGCCGCTAGTCTCGCAACCATCCGTACTGCCGCATTACTCCAATCAGAACGAGCCGGCCATGACAGATTTGTCCCGTACGCATGGAGTCGCCAGCCAGGCCCTGGGCCTGCTGGACGGGCGTTTCTTCCGTCCACCCCTGCCGGAGGCTCACGTCCCCCGAGCGCGCTTGTGCCAGCGCTTGCAAGGCGGGCTGGGCGGGCGTCTGCTGTTGGTGAACGCACCGGCCGGGTTCGGCAAGAGCTCGCTCGCCATCGAATTCTGCCAGGAGTTGCCCGGCCATTGGCGCAGCCTCTGGCTAGGGTTGAGCCAGCGCGATGCCGACCCGGGCCGTTTTCTCGAGCGCCTGCTCGAAGGGCTGCAGCAGTTCTGCCCGGCGCTCGGCGGGCAGGCCATGGGCCTTTTGAAAATGCGCCAGCGTCATCAGCCCTTCGCCTTCGAGGAATGGCTCGATGGCCTGCTTGATGAGCTCGCGCTCTATCTGCAGCCGGACACCCCCCTGCTGCTAGTCCTGGATGACTACCATCTGGCCCAGGGCCCGGTGCTCGATCGATGCCTGCAGTTCTTCCTCAATCACCTGCCTGCCGGGCTGGTCCTGCTGGTCACCAGCCGTCAGCGGCCCGACTGGCATTTGGCACGCCTGCGCCTGTCGCGCCAGCTGGTCGAGCTCAACGAGCAGGACTTGCGCCTGACTGCCGATGAAGCGTTGGCGGTGATTGGTCGTCAGCCTACCGGTCTGCGCGGCCAGGCCTTGGATAATCTGATCCAGCGCAGCGACGGCTGGGTGGCCGGGCTGCGTTTCTGGCAGCTGGCGGCCAGCGAATCCGGCGATGACAACGCCTTGCCCCAGGCACTGCATGGCGGCGAGGGACTGATTCGTGACTACCTGCTCGAGGAGGTGATCGAAATCCTGCCGGCGCCCGTGCAGGCGTTTCTCTACGACACCGCCTGCCAGGAACGTTTCTGCGCCGAACTGTGCGATGCCCTGCGCGAGCGGCACGACAGTGCCGAGATCCTGCGCTACCTGCAGGCCCACCAGGTGTTCCTGGTGCCGCTGGATGAGCATGGGCTGTGGTTCCGCTATCACCATCTGTTTTCCGACCTGTTGCGCAGCCGGCAGGCCAGTGGCCCCCAGGCGGGGCTGCACTTGCGTGCCTGCCGCTGGTTCGAGGGGCAGGGCCTGTTGGATGAGGCGGTGGAGCAGGCCCTGCGGGCCGGCCATCTGGATGTTGCGGCGGACCTGGTACAAAGCCTGTCGGAGGAGCAACTGCTCGCCGAGCAGAATGTCGGCATGCTGCTGCGCTGGAAAATGGATCTGCCCGACAGCCTGCTGATCAGCACGCCCAGGTTGATTGTCCTGTACAGCTGGGCCCTGGGGCTTGCCTGCCAGCTGGACGCCGCCGAGGAGCTGGCGGCCTACCTGAGCCGGTTCCTGCCCGCGCCTTCGGCCACGGCGCAAAAATCGATGCTCGCCCAGTGGCTGGCCTTGAGTGGGGTCATCGCCCGCGGCCGTGGTGATCGCGAGCGAACCCTCGCCTATTGTGGCGAGGCGCTGCAGAGCTTGCCGAGCAAACGTTATGGGCAGCGCCTGGTGTGTCTGTCGACCTTGTCGAACCTGGCCATCGCCGATGGCGATTTCTGGCGGGCGCGGGGCTGGAACCGAGAGGCGCTCGAGCTGGCGCAACGGGTCGGCAATCCGCTGTTCGAGGCATTGGCCCATTACGACCGGGCGCGGGTGCTGCACGCTCGAGGCGAGATACTGCGGGCACTGGATGAAGTGCGCCAGGGGCTGCAAAGGTTGCAAGGCCTGTCGGGCCAACGCCTGTATGCGGTGCGCGCCCGCCTCACTTTGTACGAAGGCTACCTGTTGGCCACCCGCCTGCACTGTGCCCCGGGCCGTGCGCGTTTGCGCGCCGGGCTCAGCGAGGCGCGGAGCTGTCGCGATATCAGTGTCCTGATCGGGCATTGCGTGATCGCGTCGCTCGATGGGCGCGAAGGGCGGTTCGCCGAGGCATTCTCCGAGCTGGCCGAGGCCGAGCGGCTGATGCATATCTGGGATGTGCCGCCGATCTTCTACCTGGCCATGATTACCCTGGTGAAGTGCGAGCTCTGGTTGGCCCAGGGACGTACGGACCTGGCGGAGTCGTGGCTGTTGCGCCTGGGGCAGACCTACGGTGGCGAGCAGCCTGCCGCCGCGCCGGAGTTCCACCCCTTGTTGCCGCTGCATATCGAGTTGCAGCAAGCGTTGCTGGAGCGGGTGCTGGCCCGTGTCGACGATGCCGAAGCGAGGCTGCACAGGCTGATCGAGCGCGGGCAGGCCAGCGCTGGCATGACGCTGATGGTCAGCGCGCAGTGCCAGTTGATCGCGTTGCTGTTGGCCCAGGGGCGTGAGCCCGAGGCGGCCAAGCTGCTTGCGCAGGCACTGGAGGCCGCGCAGGGCGGTGCCTTGCAGGCATTCCAGCGCTTGATCGAGGAGCAGCCGCAATGGCTGCGCGAGCAGTTGGCCGGCCGTGCCGCCTGCCCCGTGCAGCGCGATCTGCTGACGCACCTGCCGCAAGCCCTCGTCGCCAGCACCTGCACCACCGAGGCCCTGAGCAGCCGTGAGTTCGCCGTGCTGGAGCTTATCGCCCAAGGTTGTTCGAACCAGCAGATCAGTGAGCGGCTGTTCATTTCCCTGCATACGGTCAAGACCCACGCCAGTCATATCAACAGCAAGCTGGGTGTGGAACGGCGTACCCAGGCGGTGGCCAGGGCCAAGTCCCTCGGGTTGCTCGTCTAGTGTCCTGTCTCGGAAATAAGCTGTTCACTTTTGGCGGCGTCTTGGGCGCCCGGCCCGCGTTGCCACTCCTCGCCAGAGCACTGCTATGACTCGTCGCGGCGCCTTGGCCGAACACCCAAGCCACTCGCCAAAAGAGAACGTATTTTTGAGACAGGACACTAGTGATCTGCGGCATGGGCGGCCGTTAACATAGCGGCACAAGGCTATCGCCGTTCCGGGCTCATCTTTCCCGATCCGCTGCCGATACACTTTTCGGCGATACGCATCGCCGTGCGCCACTTCCCCACTTCTTCCAATACAGGTCGTGTTGATGCTGCAGTATGGGCAAAAAAGCTTTCTGATCGTCGACGACTTTACCGACTTCCGCACCTCGACCCGCTCGATGCTTCGCGAGCTGGGCGTACGTGACGTGGACACCGCCGACAGTGGCGAACAGGCGCTGCGCATGTGCGGGCAGAAACGCTACGACTTCATCCTCCAGGATTTCCACCTGGGCGATGGCAAGAAGAATGGCCAGCAGGTGCTCGAGGACCTGATTCTCGACAAGCTCATCAGCCATGAGTGCGTGTTCATCATGGTCACGGCCGAGAGCAGCCAGGCCATCGTGCTCAGCGCCATCGAGCACGAACCCGACGCCTACCTGACCAAGCCCTTCAACCGTGTGGGCCTGGCCCAGCGTCTGGAGAAACTGACCCAGCGCAAGACCTTGCTAAAGCCCATTCTCCAGGCCCTGGATCGCAGCCGCCCGGCCGAGGTACTCGCCGCCTGCGCCGAGCTGTGCAAGAAAGACCCGCGGTTCGCCCCGTTGTGCCTGCGCTATCGCGCCGACGCCCTGCGCGACCTCAATCGCTTTGATGAGCTGGAGAAGTTCCTCAAGAATATCCTGGCCAGCCGCCCGCAACCCTGGGCCTACGCGGCGCTCGGCAGCCTGTTGCACAAGCGTGGCCAGAACGCCCAGGCCCAGGGCGTCTACGAGCAAGCCCTCAAGGCCTTCCCGATCATGCCCAACCTGTACGATGGCATGGCTGATGTGCTGGTGGCCCAGGGCGAAACCAAGCGCGCCCAGCACATGCTCGAGGAGGCCGTGCGCCTGTCGCCACTCGCCGTGCGCCGCCAGGCCGCGCTGGGCAAGCTGGCGCTGGATAACGCCGACTTCGAAAGCGCGTCCAAGGCCTATCGCCATGCGGTCAACCAGGGACAGAGCTCGCGCTACAAAGACGCCGAAAGCAATCTCGGCCTGGTCCAGGCGCTGATGAGCAAGAACACCGGCAACGGTCTCGATGCGCGCACCCGGGTGGAAATCAACACCGTGCTCAGCGAGGTGGCCAAGGAGAACGTCGAGGACCAGGGCCTGCAGGTGCGCGCCCGCCTGATGAAGGCTGCCAGCCTGCAGCAGGCCGGAGACCCGGATACCGCCGCCAAGCTCACCGAGCAGGCCATGCTGCGCCTGGAAAAAATGGATCAGTTTTTCTCCGTCGAGGCGGCGCTGACGGTGGCCAAGCAATTGCAGCAACTTGGTCAGGACGCGGCGGGCACCTCTATCCTCAAGGGCTGCGTGGAAACCTACGGGGACGACCCCAAGGTCATGCAGAGCGTCGCCAAACTCACCGACGACCCGCTGGTGCTGGGAGCGGTGACCGAAGCCGTGGACCTCAACCGTCAGGGCGTGCGCAGCTACCAGGGTGGCCAGCTCAACGAGGCGCTGGGCATGTTCCGCAAGGCGCTTTCGCTGCAGCCGAAGAACATCAGTATCGCCCTGAACACCGCCCAGGCCCTGCTGCGCATCGGCGGCGAGACGCCACCGCCGGCGTTGATGCAGGAGTGCCGCGACTGTCTTACCAGCGTGGCCGGCATTCCCGCCAGCGACAGCCGCTACGACCGTTATCGCAAACTGCACATCCGGGTCTTTGGCGCATGAACCAGGACAACCAGGGGCTGGATTTTTCCACGGTGATCGCCTCCACCGTGCACGACCTGAAGAACTCCCTTTCGGCACTGACCCACGCACACAGCCAATGGCTGGCGCGCCTGCCCGAGGAGCTGCGCGGCGGTACCGAGCAGGGCGTGGTGGAGCACGAGCTCAGCCACCTGAACGGCATGCTGGTGCAGTTGCTGGGGCTCTACAAGCTGGGCGTCAACCAGTTGCCCATCTGCCCGGACTACCACGAGCTGGACGACTTCATCGAGGCCCAACTGGCGGCCCAGGAAGATGTGATCAAGCATCGCGACATCCTCGCAACCTGGCGCATCGAGACCGAAAGCCCGTTGGGTTTCTTCGACCGTGAACTGGTCGCCTCGGTGGTGGCCAACGTCCTCACCAACGCCATCCGCTATGCCGGCCACGCCTTGTTGATCAGCATCGAGGAAGAGGGCGAGCAGCTGGTGATCAGCGTCAACGACGACGGCGCCGGTTATCCACAGCGTATGCTCGAACGCCAGCATGACTACGTGCAGGGCATCGATTCGCAGAGTGGCAGTACTGGATTGGGGCTGTATTTCGCGGCGCGGATTGCCGCGTTGCACGAGCGCAATGGCGTGCGCGGGCGGATCGAGATCGCCAATGGCGGGACGCTGGGGGGCGGGTTGTTCCGGTTGTATCTGCCTTGATTTGGTGAGAGGCAAGCTGGACCATGGTCATATTTGCTCTCTCTATCGACTGTACCGAGTTCCAGAACGATGAACCCATTGCCCGTTAGCCTCATCCGCGAAACCTTCCCCGTCGGCCCCTTGCAGTGCAACTGCACCTTGATCGGTGACCCGGTCAGCAAGCACGCCATCGTCGTCGACCCGGGCGGGGACGAGCAGAAGATCCTCGCCCGCCTGCAGCATCATAGCCTGACCCTGGTGAGCATCATCCACACTCACGCGCACTTCGACCATTTCCTCGCCTCGGGCAGGCTCAAGGAGCTGACCGGCGCCACGCTGCACCTGCACAAGGCCGACCAGCCGCTGTGGGAAAACCTGGAAATGCAGTGCCAGATGTTCGGCGTGCCCTATACGCCGGTACCGTCGCCGGACCAATGGCTGAGCGACGATGAGGCGCTGGCCTGCGGCTGCGGCGTGGCGTTGCACACCCCCGGGCACACGCCGGGCTCGATGAGTTTCTGGTTCGCTGAGCACAAGTTGCTGATCGCCGGCGATACCTTGTTCCGCCGTGGTGTCGGACGCACCGATTTGTGGGGAGGCGATCAGCGGGCTATCGTTCGTTCCATCAAGGAACGGCTGTACCGCCTGGATGAGGACGCCATCGTGGTGACCGGCCATGGCCCGGACACCCGCCTCGGCGACGAGATGCGCGAGAACCCCTTCGTGCGCGCCTGAGGTTTCATGGAATTTTTCCGCTGCGCTGCAATCCAAGGCTGGCATAGATCCGTAGTCGATCCGCTGCACTTTCGAATTTCAGTAGGAGCTTGTCCATGTTCACCATGCGTCGTCTGATTATCGTCGCTACCGCCGCCGCGCTGATGTCTGGTTGTGCCAGCCCCAACCCGTACGACAGCCAGGGCCAGGCGCAGGGCTCCACAGGGATGAGCAAGACCGCCAAATATGGTGGCCTGGGCGCGCTGGCCGGCGCCATCGCCGGTGCCGCCATCGACCACAACAACCGTGGCAAGGGGGCGTTGATCGGTGCCGCCGCGGTCGGTGCCGCCGCTGCCGGTTACGGTTACTACGCCGACAAGCAGGAAGCCGAGCTGCGGGCGCAGATGGCCAATACCGGCGTCGAAGTGCAGCGCCAGGGTGACCAGATCAAACTGATCATGCCGGGCAACATCACCTTCGCCACCGATTCGGCGAACATTGCCCCAAGCTTCTACTCGCCGCTGAACAACCTGGCCAACTCGTTCAAGCAGTTCAACCAGAACACCATCGAAGTGGTGGGCTTCACCGACAGCACCGGCAGCCGCCAGCACAACATGGACCTGTCGCAGCGCCGCGCCCAGGCAGTCAGCACCTACCTGACCTCCCAGGGCGTGGATTCGTCGCGGGTCAGCGTGCGTGGCATGGGCCCGGACCAGCCGATCGCCAGCAACGCCGATGCCAACGGCCGTGCGCAGAACCGTCGGGTCGAGGTCAACCTGAAGCCGATCCCGGGCCAGCAGTATGACCAGCAAGGGACCGTGCAGCAGTATCCATAAGCGCCGGATTGGCGATGCCGGGGCTGCGCGCCAGCCCCGGCAATTGCGCTAGATCGCCGGGCACTGGTTGGTCACGCAGTGAATCCCGCCCCCTCCCGCCGCAATGGCGTCGATGTCCAACTGCACCACCTTGCGCCCCGGGTACAGCTTCACCAGCAACGCCCGCGCCTGCTCATCGGCACTGCGGTCGCCGAACTGCGGGGCGATCACCGCTCCGTTGATCACGAAATAATTGATGTACCCCGCCGCGAAATCCGGATTGTCCTCGTTGAACTTGCTGCGCCTTGGTTTCAAGGGCGGCGACATCGTATGCACTTGTAGCTTGCGCCCGTCGGCATCGGTGGCGTTGCGCAGGATCTCGAGGTGCTTGAGTGTCACCTCGTGGTCGTAGGAGTCCGGATCGTTGTCCAGGTTCGCCACCACCACGCCGGGCGCGGCAAAGCGAGCATAGAAGTCCACGTGGGCATCAGTGATGTCCTTGCCCTTGATGCCCGGCAGCCAGATGATCTTGCGCAGCCCCAGCCGCTCCTTCAGTTCCGCCTCGATCTGGGCCTTGCTCCAGCTGGGGTTGCGGTTGCTGTTGATCCAGCTGCTCTCGGTCATGATCCCGGTGCCATGGCCGTCCACTTCGATACCGCCGCCTTCGCCCACCAGCTCGCTGCGCTGGTACTGGGCACCAGCCAACTTTGCAACGCGGGCTGCGAGCTTGGCGTCATGGCGGTGTTGCTGCTTGCCGCCCCAGCCATTGAAGTTGAAGTCCACGGCGCCCAGCGCGCCATCGTCATCGACCACGAAGTTGGCGCCGATGTCGCGCATCCAGATGTCGTCCAGCTCGGTCTCGACGTAGGTGATGTTGTGGCTGCCGCATTCCTCCTCGGCAATGTCGCGTTCGCTGGCGCGGCAGAACACTGTCACCGGCTGGTAGGCAGCGATGGCGCGGGCGATGCGCCCGAGGGCAGCCTGGACGTCTTCGGTGAAGTCTTCCCAGATGGCGTCCTGGGCGCCGAAGGCGATGTAGGCGCGCTGGTGCGGCTCACCCTCGTCGGGCATGAACCAGCGGCCTGCTTCGCTGGCGCGGGCGCTGCCGCTGGCGAAGGGTAGGCCGAAGCCGGCGGCGGCACCGAGGCCGGCGACGACGCTCATGTGTTGGAGGAAAGTGCGGCGAGTGGGCATGGGGTCAGTCCTGTGCGGTCTTGAAACGGGTCCAGACACGCATGCGCGCGCGCATGTCGGCCTGGGGGATGTCCTTGCCCGGGATCAAGCGGGTGAAGGTGGCATCGCTGAGGTAGATGTCCGGGTTGTCACGCAGGCGCGCGTCCACCTGCGACCGGGCCTTGGCACTGGCAGTGGGGTAGCCGGTGAAGTTGCTGATCGCGGCCATGTTCTCCGGGCGCATGACGAAGTTGATGAAACGATAGGCGTACTCCGGGTGCTTGGCATCGGCGGGGATAGCCATGGTGTCCATCCACACCGTGGTGCCTTCGCGAGGCACGCGGTACTGGAAGTCGATGGCCTTGCCCGCGGCCTCGGCGGTGCGCTGGGCCTGGATCACGTCGCCGCTGTAGCCCAGCGACAGGCAGGTGTTGCCATTGACCAGCTCGGTGACCGGTTGTGACTGAAGCTTGCGCACGTACGGGCGGATGCCCTTGAGCAGCTCGCTGGCGGCGGCCAGGTCTTCACGCTTGGCGCTGCGCGGTTCGCGGCCCAGGTAGTGAAGCACCACGGCCAGCACTTCGTCGGGCGAGTCGATCATCGAGATGCCGCAGTCGGCGAACTTGGCCGCCAGCTCCGGCTTGAACAGCAGGTCGAGGCTGTCGAGCGGGGCGCCGGGCATGCGCTCGCGGATCTTCTTCGCGTCCATGGTCAGGCCGATGGTGCCCCAGGTGTAGGGCACGGTGGCCTGGCTGGCCTTGGGGTAGCGGTCGTGCAACTGGCGCAGGCCAGGCTCTATATCATCGAGCGCGCTCAGCTGCTTGCGATCCAGGGGCCGCAGGCTGCCGGCGCGCATCAGCCGTTCGGCCACGGTGTCGCCAGGGAAGACCAGGTCGTAGCCGCTGCGCCCGGACATCAGTTTGGCCTCGAGCACCTCGCTTCCGTCCATGACGTCGTAGATCACCGGGATGCGGGTTTCGGCGGTAAAGCGCTTGAGGGTGTCTTCGGCAAAATAGTCGGCCCAGTTGTACAGGCGCAGGGCGTCCTGTTCGGCCTGGGCAATACCGGCACAGGCCAGCAGGGCGGCGATGGCGAGCAGTTTCGATGGACGGCTTGGCATGGTTCAGGCCCTCGCAGTCGGTGGGGTACGGCCGTCAAGGGTCAGCAGCGGCGCATACATGTCGGGGCGGCGGTCGCGGTAGATGCCCCAGCTCAGGCGGTCTTCGCGCATGCGCGCCAGGTCCAGGTCGTGCAGCCAGACGCCGCTGTTGTCGCGGTCGGCCTCTTGCAGCATCGCGCCCTTGTGGTCGCAGATGAACGACGAGCCGTAGAAGCGCATGCTCAGGCTGTCGTCGCTGCGCGCCACTTCATGGCCGACGCGGTTGGCGGCCACCACTGGCAGCAGGTTGGCGGCGGCATGGCCACGCATGGCCATCTGCCAATGGTCGCGTGAATCCAGTTCGGCGGCGCCAGGCTCCGAGCCGATGGCAGTGGGGAACAGCAGCACTTCGGCGCCCATCAGCGCCAGGCAGCGGGCCGTCTCGGGGAACCACTGGTCCCAGCAGATGCCGATGCCCAGGCGACCGAAGGCTGTGTCCCAGACCTTGAAGCCGGTGTCGCCGGGGCTGAAGTATTCCTTTTCCTGGTAGCCGATGGCGTTGGGGATGTGGGTCTTGCGATACACACCCAACAGGCGCCCGTCGGCATCGGCCACGGTCAGCGAGTTGAAGAAGGCGTTGCCGGCCCGTTCGTACCAGCTGAGCGGGAGCACCACGCCCAGTTCCTTGGCCAGCGCGGCGAAGCGCTTGAGCAGCGGGCTGTCGTGGTAGTCCTGGGCCAGGGCCTGGTGGCTGTGGCACTGCTCGATGCAGAAGTACGGGGTGGCGAACAGCTCCTGCAACAGGATCACCTGGGCACCCTTGGCAGCGGCCTGGCGCACCAGTTGTTCGGCGTGGTCGAGGTTGGCGGGCAGGTCCCAGCTGCAGGCCATCTGCGTGGTGGCGATGCGCAGCGTGCTCATGGGCGCGCTCCTTGCCAGGCCGGCTGCTGCTGGGTGATGCAATGGATGCCGCCACCGCCGTGGGCGATATGGTCGATGCGCACCGGTACCACTTCGCGACCGGGGAAGGCCAGGGCCAGTTGCTGCGCCGCGGCCTGGTCGGCGTCGATGCCATAGGCCGGCATGATCACCGCGCCGTTGGCCAGGTAGAAGTTGGTGTACGAGGCGCAGAACACCTCGGCTTCGGTGTCCACGGCCGCGGTGGCCTCGAACAGCTCGAGCAGTTCGAACGAACGGCCCTGGGCGTCCGTGGCCAGTTCCAGCGCGCGGCGGTTTTCGCGGGCCACTTCGGCATACACCGAGCCATGGTCGTGGGTGGCGTCCACCAGTAGCACGCCGGGGCGGGCGAAGGCGCACACGCCATCGACGTGACCGTCGGTCATGTCGCCGGTGACGTACTGCGGGTCGCCCGGCAGCCAGATGGTCTTGCGGATGCCCAGCAGGCGGGCGAAGCAATCCTCGAAGTCAGCCTTGCTCAGGCCCGGGTTGCGGTTGGGGTTGAGCAGCACCGATTCGGTGGTGATCAGGGTGCCTTCACCGTCCACATGGATGGCGCCGCCTTCGTTGCACAGCGGAGTGCTCAGGCCTTCCAGGCCAAGGTGGTCGAGGATGCGCCGGGCCAGGCTGCGGTCCTTGCCGTGATCGGACTTGCCGCCCCAGGCGTTGAAACGCCAGCTCAGGCCCGCCACGCCGTGTTGCGGGTGGGTCAGGAAGGTCGGGCCGCTGTCGCGGCACCAGCTGTCGTCCACGGCCAGCTCGACCAGCTCGATACCGGCGCCGCACAGTTCGCGGGCGATGGCCATGGCCGACGGATCGACCACCATCTTCACCGGCTCGAAGCGGGCGATGGCGGAGGCCACTCGGGCGTAGTCGCGCTGCACGTCGGCCAGGGTCACGCCCCAGCCCGACTCCCACAGAGGTTGGTTGTGCGGCCAGATCATCCAGGTGGCGGCGTGGCGGGCCCATTCGGCGGGCATGCGCCAGCCGCTGTCGAGGGACAGGGTCATAGTGAACTCCGATCTATTAGGGATTGTTATCAACGAAGCCCGCCGTCGCGGGTGTTGTTGTCCATGTTATGACTGGGAATCCAGGGCGACAAACGATAGATTTAGCGTATTTCTGATCAGTCAGGCTTATCAGCATGCTCAAGCATTGGCCCCCGCTCAACGCCCTGCGCGGCTTCGAAGCCGCTGCCCGGCTGGGCAGCTTCCACAAGGCCGCCGAGGCCCTGAACCTCACCCAGTCGGCAATCAGTCAGCAGATCCGCAGCCTGGAGGGCTACCTGGAACAGCCGCTGTTCCACCGCAGTGGCCGTAGCGTCAGCCTGACCGACGCCGGGCACGATCTGCTCAGCACCACTCAGGCCTTGTTGCAGCAACTGGCGGTGGGCATCCGCCGCCTGGAGCAGTACCGCAAGCCCAACCAACTGGTGGTCAACACCACCCCGGCGTTCGCCCGGCACTGGTTGCTGCCGCGCCTGGCGGACTTCCACCAGCGCTGCCCAGACGTGGACCTGTGGCTGTTCACCAGCTTCGAGGTGCCGGACATGGCCAGCGAGACCATCGACCTGGCGATCCGCGACGATATCGGCGCCCAGGCCGAATGCAGCTTTACCGTGCTGCACCAGGACCAGCTGTATCCGGCGTGCCGTCCGGACCTGCCCGAGCAGGGGCGGACCACCCTGCATGGCGAGCGGGAGATGGACTGGAGCCATTGGCAACTGGAGGGCGGGGAGGACGTGGGGCAGCAAGGCAAGGGGCTGAACTTCTCCGACCCGGGGTTGCTGCTGGAGGCGGCGGGCGAGGGGCTGGGGATCGCCCTGGTCAGTCAGTTGCTGGCGCGGCGGATGGTCGACGAAGGGCGCCTGCGGCCCTTGTCGGTACAGCGCGTGCGCGGGCCGGTGTGGAGCTGCCTAGTGCATTGGGAAAGCCAGGAGGATCCGTTTGCGCGGCAGTTCCTGGGATGGTTGAAGGCGGCGCTGGCGCAGGTATAGCGTTTATCAGAGCCGCTGCGATTTTTCATTGCTCCGATCACCCCGTAATATGTGTCGGATGACTTGCGAGGGTAGTCTCACCCTCTAGATCAAACGGCAGCACCCCGAATCCGGGCGCTGCCCCAGCCTAAACCTGACGAGGTACAGACATTGGCCATCATTCATCCCAAGGTTCGCGGTTTCATCTGCACCACGACTCACCCCAAGGGCTGCGAGCTCAACGTCCGTGACCAGATCGAAGCCACCCGCAAGCTGGGCGTGCGCGAGGATGGTCCGAAGAAAGTCCTGGTGATCGGTGCCTCCAGCGGCTACGGCCTGGCCGCCCGTATCACTGCGGCGTTCGGTTTCAAGGCCGATACCCTGGGCGTGTTCTTCGAAAAGCCGGGCACCGAGACCAAGGCCGGCACCGCTGGCTGGTACAACGCCGCCGCCTTCGACAAGTTCGCCAAGGCCGAAGGCCTGTACAGCAAGTCGATCAACGGTGACGCCTTCTCCGACGAAGCCCGCGCCAAGGTCATCGAGCTGATCAAGAACGAAATGGGCGGCCAGGTCGACCTGGTCATCTACTCCCTGGCCTCGCCGGTGCGCAAGCTGCCGCAGACCGGTGAAGTGATCCGCTCGGCCCTGAAGCCGATCGGCCAGCCGTACAAGTCGACCGCCATCGACACCAACAAGGACACCATCATCGAGGCCAGCATCGAACCGGCCACCGAGCAGGAAATCGCCGATACCGTCACCGTGATGGGTGGCCAGGACTGGGAATTGTGGATCGACGCCCTGAATGCCGCCGGTGTTCTGGCGCCACAAGCCCGTACCGTGGCCTTCAGCTACATCGGCTCCGACATCACCTGGCCGATCTACTGGGACGGCGCGCTGGGCAAGGCCAAGCAGGACCTGGACGAAACCGCCCAGCGCCTGGCCGGCAAAGTGGGTGGCAGTGCCAACGTGGCCGTGCTCAAGTCCGTGGTTACCCAGGCCAGCTCGGCCATCCCGGTGATGCCGCTGTACCTGTCGATGGTGTTCAAGATCATGCAGGAGAAGGGTATCCACGAAGGTACCCAGCACCAGCTGGATCGCATGTTCCGTGACCGCATGTACCGCGCCGATGGCGCCCCGGCGGCGCTGGACGAGAAGGGCCGTCTGCGTCTGGACGACTGGGAACTGCGTGATGACGTGCAGAACGCCTGCCGTGAGATGTGGCCTAAAGTGACCACCGAGAACCTGTTCGAGCTGACCGACTACGCCGGTTACAAGAAGCAGTTCCTCAACCTGTTCGGCTTCGAGCGTGCTGACGTCAACTACGACGAAGACGTGGCCACCGACGTACGGTTCGACTGCGTCGAGCTGTAAGCAAGTCCTTGACCGCGCAGCCGTTCATGACGGCTGCGCGGTTCCCGCCGACGACTTGTTAATATTCTGAAACAAATCCCTCGCTGGCCCTTTGCCATGGCCACCCTCCGCCTGATCTATACACCAGCTATTGGCCTGGCAATTTCGCTGGCGCCGAGGAGGGAGCAATGGGTGTACTGCAAAAACTACAAGAACGCATCCGCCAGAAGGGCCTCAAGCGCACCTTCAAGACTTTTTTCGAGCGCTACGTGTTTTTCCATTGGGAACTGCTGTGGATGGAGCGCGACCTGATCAGTCCGGTGCCGCCGCACAGCCTCAAGGCGCATGCGCCGGTCACCCTGGCGCAGATCACCACGGCCAATGCCGATGCCTTCGCCCGACATTTCGGCGACCGTGTCGAGACCATGCGCGAGCTGGCCGCCGAGGGCCATACCGGGCACATGTACCTGGATGAGCAGGGCGATGCCGTGGCATTCATCTGGGCCAGCGTGGTCGATTACCACGACAAGCATTACTATGGTTGCACCTTCCCGGTGAAACCCGGCGAGTTCTTCGAGTTCGGCGGCGAGATGACCCGGCCGTACTTTGGCAGCGAGTTGTCGGTGACAGCCCAGGTCGAGCTGTGGAACACCATGCGCGAGAAGGGCTGCCACAAGGTGGTGGACGTGGTGGAGACCCACAACGTGCCAGCAATGAAACTGCACCTGCGCATGGGCTACCACGAGCAGGGCCGGGTGATGCATGTGTACGGCCTGTTCGGTCGCTGGAAGCTGTTCCGCGAAACCCGCTACCACGGCTCGCGCCTGGCGGTGCTGCGCAAGCCGGGCGTGGCGCGGGCGCTGCCGACCACCTGAGCCTGTCCCGCGATTACAGGCAAGGTTTTTTTTGCTAGCGTTGGCGCACGACAACAGCCCGTCCGCCAGCATGGCGCGACGCCGCAGGGAGCGCGCCATGAGCAGCCTTACCCAACCCTCCTGTGCCTTTCGTCATGTCGCCGCCGACGGCTATGGCCTCGGCGGATTTCGCTGGCGCCACGCTAAGCCCGATCCCCTGCGTCCCCTGGTGATCATCAATGCCGCCACTTCGGTGCGTTGCCGCTATTACTCGCGTTTCGCCGACTACCTGTTCGCCCAGGGCTTTGACGTGCTCACCTACGATTATCGCGGTATCGGCGAGTCGCGCCCGGCCACGCTGCGCGGTTTCCAGGCGTCCTGGAGCGACTGGGGCCGGCTGGACTTCGAAGCGATGTTGCAACTGGCCGCCGCCGAGCATCCGGGCCAGCCGATGCATGTGGTCGGCCACAGCTTCGGCGGCTGGGCGCTCGGGCTGGCGCCGTCGGCGGGGCAGGTGCGCCATGCACTGCTGGTGGGCGCGCAGTTCGCCTATTGGCGCGATTATGCGCCGGAGCAGCGTTGGCAGCTGTTCGGCAAATGGCACGTGGTGATGCCGCTGTTGACCCGGATGTTCGGCTATTTCCCCGGCAAGCGCCTGGGCTGGCTGGAGGATACCCCGGCCGGCGTGGTACGCGATTGGGTTGCCCGTACGCCGCGTTACGAGCAGCGGCCCAGTGGGCGTCTACTGTCGGCGACGCCATTTGCCCAGGTACAGGCGGCGACCCTGGCCATCAGCCTGACTGACGATCCGTTCGGCACGGTGGCGGCCACTGAACGATTGTTGGGGTACCTGCAAACGGGCGAGCGGCGGCATCTGCGGGTGGCGCCTGTGGATATCTCGGTCGGGGAGATCGGGCACTTCGCGTTCTTTCACGATCGGTTTCGTGAAAGTCTGTGGCCGATTGCGCTGGAGTGGTTGCACAAGGGGCGCCTTGAGGCTGGAACACCAGGCCGGCTCATCAGTTGATGTCCGGTTGGGGCCGCACAGCGGCCCCATCTGCTATCAGCCCAGGCGCGCAAGTGGCTGGGTTGTGAACTTCACCCCGGCCAGCCCATGCTTGATCAGCGCACGGATATTGCCATGGTCGCTGCCCTCGGGCGTGGCGACCACGCTGCGGTAGTGCTCACC
Source organism: Pseudomonas sp. PONIH3 (assembly GCF_002934345.1). NCBI lineage: Bacteria > Pseudomonadati > Pseudomonadota > Gammaproteobacteria > Pseudomonadales > Pseudomonadaceae > Pseudomonas > Pseudomonas sp. PONIH3. Next base: position 2,724,170 of record NZ_CP026386.1, on the reverse strand, counting down.
GAAGGCCAGCAGTGCCTCCTGGTCGCTCAACCCTTCGAGCAGCGCCAGGCCCAGGGTCTTGCACGAACCTTCGTTCTGCCCGGCGGCGTTGTGCACGTCGCCATTGTCGAAGGCCTGGGGCTGGTAGCTGTAGTTCGCGGCGATGAAGGCCAGGGTGTCGGCAAAAACGTGTTCGCCGCTGGCGAGGCTGCTGCGCAGGGTATTCAGGTCAGTCACGCGGTTTTCCTTGTTCGAACGCCGCTTTCTGCTCGGCGCTGGCTTCGTTCTGGTATTGGGCTTTCCAATCGGCATAGGGCATGCCGTACACCTGCTCGCGGGCATCGTCCAGGCTCAGCTCGATCTGGCGATCATCGGCGGCGGCCTTGAGCCACTTGGACAGGCAGTTGCGGCAGAAGCCGGAAAGGTTCATCAGGTCGATGTTCTGCACGTCGGTACGTTTTTGCAGGTGGTCGACCAGGCGCCGGAACGCGGCGGCTTCGAGTTCGAGCTGTTGTTGCGGGGTCATGGGCGATCTCTTCAGGTCATGCGGTTCTTCAGATGGCGGCCACCGTTGATGACCACCTGGCTGCCGGTGCTGTACTGGCTTTGCAGCAGGAACAGCACGGCGTCGATCAACGGGCGGGCGCCGGGTTCGAATTCGAGCAGGGCCTTTTTCAGCGTCTGCTCGCGGTACTGCTCGTCGCCGCCTTCCTTGAGGATCAGCAGGCCAGGCAGGATACCGTTGACCCGCACCTTGGGCGCGTATTTTTCGGCGAACGACAGCACCATGTTCTGCAGCGCGGCCTTCGTCGCGGCATAGCCGATGTGGCTCTTGCTGCCGCGCGAGGAGGTCTCGTCGCAGATGTGGATGATGTCGGCTTTGTCCACCTTGTCCAGCAGCTCGCCGAGGGCGAGGTTGAGGTGGTAGGGCGCCTCGACGTGCAGGCGGAACATGGTGTCGAGGTTGTCCAGGCCATCGTCGAGCCACAGCGAGGCGTTATGGATGATCGCACGCAGGCCGTCGTACTCGCGTTGCAGGTACTCGATCAGGGCCTGGCGGTCTTCGCTGCGGGTCAGGTCGGCCTGGAACTGCCGGATGTTCGGGTGGGCAGCCTGCCCCTGCAAGGTGCGGCTGGCGCTGACCACCGTATGGCCGGCCTGGGCTAGCTCCATGGCCAGGGCCAGGCCGACGCGCTGGCTGGCGCCGGTGATGAGGATTGGGCTGTTCATGTTCGGGCGGTCTGTTCGTCTGTCCGTGCGTGATGCCCCAGCATACCCGAACTGCACGGCCTTGCGAGCCCGTGCCTCAGCGGCTGCGCAGCCCCTGGGAACGCTCGGTGGCGGCGCGTGGCGTGGCGTTGAGCCAGCCGGCCAGCAACCGGGTGGACAGAGGGATGAACAGGTACACCATCAATGGCGTCAGGGCCAGGGTACTGAGCAGCACTCGAGGCAGCAGGTCGAGTGGCGCCAGCCAGTGGCCGAACAGCAGGTTGAACAGTAGCGAAACCGGAAAGAACGCCAGCCAGATGGCCGTTGCCTGCTTCCAGCGCGGTGGTTTTTGCACTGTATTGGTGCCGAACCAGTCGTCGATACCGCTCACGCGCCTCTCTTTGGGGCGCTCGAACAGGCCGTTGCCGCGTTCCAGCCAGGCCCTGCGCGAGGCGGAATGCTCCCAGGCGTGCATGGTCTGTTCGCTGGCGAAGCGGAAGATGATCTGGAATTCGTCGCCCTCGCTCGGCGGGGCGAGGATGCCCGAGCCCAGGTAGCCGGGAAAGTCGTTGGCCAGTTGTTCGCCTTCGTGCAGCCAGGCCAGCAGGTCCTGGTAGCGGCCGCAGGCGGCGCGGCGCGACACCATCAAGGTGACGGGTGGGGTAGACATCGTGTATCTCCTGGCGACGGGGCTGGCGGGTAGCCGGCCCCTGGCTTGCGGCCCGGGGTGATGGGCGGCGCAGGCGGGCTTGCAAGAATCGGGCACGGATTATCGCCGATCAATCATGACCGGTCAGTTTCAATGGCTGGACGGTCGTCAGAAGGTGTTGGGTGCCTGGGCGTGCAGCTCGGGGTGGGCCTTGCGGTGGGCCTGGAGGATATATTCGCGCAGGCGCTCGACCTCTTCGGCCGGAGTGTGGGTCAGGTCGTAGGCGGCGAGGCGCGGGGTGATGCGCCGGCGCAGTGCGCCGTGCAGGCCGATCGGCGGGATGTCCTCGGCGGCGAAGCGCAGGTTGAATTGCGCAGGGGCTTCAGCCCCACCGCGCACTTCCAGCAGCACACCCTTGAAGGAAATGTCGCGTACCCACAGGTCGCTGGCCTGGCCGTGATCGTCCAGCAGCGCGGTCGGCTGCTGCAGCGAAAGGCGCCATGGCCGCAGCATGGGGCCGTCCTCGTAGATGTCCGGCGAGCCCAGTTGCAGGTGCAAGGCGTGGAACTCATCCTCGACCAGTTGCAGGGGGAAGCTCAGCTGCTGATTATTGAAGCTGGCTTGCAGCGTCACCTGCTCGTTGGCCACCAAGCGGGTGAGCAGGTCCTTGAGATGACGGTCGCCATTGACCAGCAGGCTCGACATGGGGTCAGCCAGGTTCAATTGGGGCGAATGCTGCATGTCCTGGATGAAGTCCAGTTCGTCCTGGGAGAGTAGGGCGTCTGCTTGCATGGTCTGACTCGAAGGGGCAATCGGTAACGGCGATTTTGTTCACGGCGGTGGACAGTGGCTAGTCCGTTTCGTTCCGGGCATTCGTCGGATAATTCTCAAGCTAGTGACTTTAGGCGGGGGCGGCCTTTTGCCACTGTCGAGTGCTAGTATCCTACGTTTTCACTCAGTTTCGGAATCCTCACCCGATGAAAGTCGCCATTATTTCCGGTTCGGTGTACGGCACCGCCGACGAAGTCGCCCGCCACGCCGAGTCGTTGCTCACGGCCGCCGGCCTTGAAGCCTGGCACGCGGCCCGCGCCACCCTGCAGGACATCGAGGGCTTTGGTCCCGACGCGTTGCTGGCGGTGACCTCGACCACCGGCATGGGCGAGCTGCCCGACAGCCTGATGCCGCTGTACAGCACGATCCGCGATGTGCTGCCGACGGCCTGGCGCGGCTTGCCAGGGGCGGTGATCGGCCTGGGCGACTCCAGCTACGGCGATACCTACTGCGGCGGTGGCGAGCAGATGCGTGAGTTGTTTGCCGAGCTGGGGGTGAACGAAGTGCTGCCGATGCTGCGACTCGATGCCAGTGAGACCGTGACACCCGAGGCCGATGCCGAGCCGTGGCTGGCGGAGTTTGCGGCTGTGCTGAAAGGCTGATGTTGCCTGGACCGGCCCCGCGATAGGGCCGGTCGCCTCAATGCATGGCTGAGTCTTCACGCAACAATGCCAGCCACGCCTGCGCCGCCCGTGACAGATACGCCCCGCGCCGCCAGATGAAGGCGATATCCCAACGCAGGTACTCCGGCGCCCGCAACGGCAAGCGCACCACCCCGGGCCGTTCCAGCGCCCGTGCGACGATCGCCGGCAGCAGCACCACGCCTTGCCCGGCCGCCACCAATGCGGCAAGAAAGTCTGCCTGGCCGCTACGCCCACCCTCCTTGGGCGTGAAGCCTTCCTGCTGGCAGGCGCTGAGCAATCGATCGTTGAGCACGAAACTGCGCTGGTACAGCAGAAACGGCGTGTCGGCCAGCTGTGCCAGGGCGACGTCGACCTGCCCGGCCAGCGGATGGCCGGCGGGCAGCAAGGCCTCCAGTGGCTCATTGCAGAACGGCTGGTAGTCGAACGCCGGGTCGCTCGGGGTGAGGCTACCGCCCAACTCCAGCTCGCCACTCTTGACGGCTTGCTCGACCATGCGGCTGCCACCTTCGAGCAGTTGGATCGAGATATTCGGATGGCGCCGCCGGTACTCGGCGAACAATCCGGCGAACAGCGCATCACTGCCCAGCAGCGGCAGGCCCAGGCGCAATTCGCCGCGGGCCATCTGGCTGAGGTCGTCCAGTTCGCTCAGCAGTTCCTGGCGCTGGCGCAACAGCGCTTCACCGCGTTCCAGGACGATGCGCCCGGCGGCAGTCAGCAGCAGCTGTGAGCCTTGGCGTTCCAGCAGCGGCTGGCCGATGTCCTGTTCCAGCTGGGCGACCTGCTTGCTCACCGCCGACTGGCTGACGTGCAGGGTGCCCGCCGCCTGGGTGAAGCCCCCTTTGTGGACGACTTCGATGAAACTGCGCAGCTGTTTGAATTCCATGTATGCCGAATTCCGTTTTGGAATGGCTACCAGTCTAACAATTCGCTTCTGGCCTAGGGGGTGGAATTCTACAATGGGCCCGTTGTCGAGGAACTCCCGCCCATGAATCCTGCATTATTGAAAAAGACCTTGCGCCTGCTCGCCGAGCTGATGGTGTTGCTGGCGCTGTTCCTGATCGGTGGCCAGCTGGCCGCCTGGCTTGGCTGGCCGATTCCTGGTGGCGTAATGGGCCTGGCGCTACTGCTGGCACTGTTCGCCACCGGCCTGCTCAAACCGGCCACGTTGCAATTGGCTGCCGGCTGGCTGATGGCCGAGATGCTGCTGTTCTTCATTCCCGCGCTGATGAGCCTGCTGGACTACGGCAGCCTGCTGCGCAGCGAGGGCTGGCGCATCCTGCTGGTGATTGCGCTGAGTACCCTGCTGGTGATGGTGGTCACCGCGGTCACCGTCGAGATGGTGTGCCGTTGGAGGCTGCGCCATGAGCCTTGAACCCATGCCGCTGTTCTGGCTGGCCCTGACCCTTGGCGCCTACCTGGGCAGCCGCTGGCTGTACCGGCGCAGCGGACGCTACCTGCTGTCGCCGCTGATCCTGGTGCCGGCCTTGCTGCTGGCGGTGGCCGTGCCGCTGCACACCGCCTACACCGAGTACGCTCGCAACACGCATTGGCTGATGGGCGTCCTCGGCCCGGTCACCGTCGCGTTCGCGGTGCCGATCTGGCAACAACGGGCACTGCTGGCGCGGCACTGGCCGGCGCTGCTGGTCGGCATGCTCGCCGGCAGCGTAGCGTCCATCGGCAGCTCCTGGGCGCTGGCGCACCTGCTCGCGCTGGACGATGCGGTCAGCCTGTCGTTGCTGCCGCGCTCGATCACCACACCGTTCGCCATGCCCGTGGCCCAGGACCTGGGCGGCGTGCCGGAGCTGACAGCGGTGTTCGTGATGTTTACCGGGGTGCTCGGGGCGATGTTCGGCGGCATTCTCCTGCGTTGGCTGCCCTTGCGCACACCGTTGGCACGGGGCGCTCTGTTCGGTGTCGGCGCCCATGGCGCGGGGGTGAGCCGCGCCCAGGAAGTCGGGCGCGAGGAAGGCTCGGTGGCCGGCCTGGTCATGGTCCTGACCGGGCTGCTCAACCTCTTGGCCGCGCCGTTGCTGGTGATGCTGGTCTGACCGTTCGTGCCACTGACTCGCACGGTCATCAGGCTGGCTGCCAAGGCGACTTATCACCTTCGTATAGGCCTCTAGACTGAGCCTCGACATAGAGAGCACATGTATGTGCCGAGGTGACATGCAATGAACGCAGCCTTGCCCTCTTCCGACACTTATCCACCGGGACGACCGTGATGCCACTGGCCGAAATTCCATTGTGCGTCTGGCGCACCCGGAGCCAGGGTTTCACTTTCCGGGGCCAGAGCATCCGCTACTGGACGGCAGGGCAAGGAGAGCCCCTGCTATTGCTTCACGGTTTCCCCACGGCCAGCTGGGATTGGCACTACCTGTGGGCACCCCTTACCCAGCGTTTTCGCGTGGTGGCCTGCGACATGCTTGGCTTCGGCGATTCGGCCAAGCCTGCGGACCACGACTACAGCCTGCTCGAGCAGGCCGACCTGCAGCAGGCCTTGCTGGCGCACCTGCATATCGACCAGCCGGTGCACCTGCTGGCCCACGACTACGGCGGCAGCGTTGCCCAGGAGCTGCTGGCCCGACATCACGAACAGCGGCTCCAGGTGGCCAGTTGCGTATTCCTCAACAGCGGGCTGTTCCCCGAGAGCTGCCGGGTGCTGCTGGTCCAGAAGCTGCTGCTCAGCCGCCTGGGCTGGCTGGTCGGGCGCTCGTTCGGGCGCGACGACCTGGTGCGCAACGTCACCCAGGTTTATGGCCCGTGCACTCATCCCAGCGAGAGCGCCCTGGATGACTACTGGAGCCTGATCGCTTCCAACCGTGGCCCACGGATCCTGCATAAACTGGTCAGCTTCCTGCCGGAGCGCCGGGCCCAGCGCGAACGCTGGGTCGCCGCGCTGCAGCGCCCCGGCGTGCCGCTGCGCTTCATCAATGGCGCGGTCGATCCTTTGTCCGGCGCGCACATGGTCGAGCGCTACCGCGAACTGGTGCCGGAGCCGGACACCGTGGTGCTGCAGGGCATCGGCCATTATCCGCACACCGAGGCGCCGGTGCAGGTGCTGCGCCATTACCTGGCGTTTCGTGAACAGCCGCTGAGCTATATCCCACTGAAGGTTGCCTGGTCCTGACTGGGCGATCATCGCCGGTCGTTATAAAGCGGCATTCGCCACGGTGCGCTTGATTGCCCGGCCCAGGCGGCTGGCGGAGACTGCGTTGCATCCCTTCATTGCCAGGAGCCTTGAGCATGAGCGAGCCGGTACGTCTGCAGGATCGAGTGGTGATCGTCACGGGGGCCGGCGGTGGCCTGGGCCGGGCCCATGCGCTGTTGTTCGCCGCGCGCGGCGCTCACGTGGTGGTCAACGACCTGGGTGGGTCGACACATGGTGAAGGCGCCAACACCTCGGCGGCCGACCGCGTGGTGGAGGAGATCCGCGCCGCGGGCGGTTCGGCGATCGCCAACCATGACTCGGTCACCGATGGCGCGCGCATCGTCGAGCAGGCCCTGGATACCTTCGGCCGGGTCGATGTGCTGGTAAACAACGCCGGCATCCTGCGCGACAAGACCTTCCACAAGATGGAAGACGGCGACTGGGAGCTGGTCTACCGCGTGCATGTCGAAGGTGCCTACAAGGTCACCCACGCCGCCTGGCCGCACCTGCGGGCGCAGAACTGGGGGCGGGTGATCTTCACTTCGTCCACTTCGGGCATCTACGGCAATTTCGGCCAGGCCAACTACGGCATGGCCAAGCTCGGCCTCTACGGGCTGACCCGGACCTTGGCCATCGAGGGCCGCAAGCACGGCATCCTGGTCAACGCCATCGCCCCGACCGGTGGCACGCGCATGACCGAGGGGCTGATCCCGCCGCAGGTGTTCGAGCGTCTGCAGCCCGAGCTGATCAGCCCGTTGGTGGTGTATCTGGGCAGCGAGCAGTGCCAGGACAGCGGCGAGCTGTTCGAGGTGGGCGGCGGCTGGGTGGGCAAGGTGCGCTGGGAGCGTAGTCAGGGCGTGGGCTTCGATCCGCGTGAAGGGTTCACCCCCGAGCAGGTGGCGGACAACTGGGCGCGGATCGGTGATTTCGAAGGCGCGCAGCACCCGCAGGACAGCTTGCAGGCGTTGCAGCAGATGATGGCGAACCTGCAGAAGTATCCGTTGGGTTGATTGGCGCCGACCTTGCAATTCTTGCAGAAATAAAAAAGGCCGCTGCAATCGCAGCGGCCAATCGAGACGTTAGATCAAGGAGCTTCAAAATCAACGTCGGTGAACCTGGGCGGGCGCGAAAAGCAGGGGGGAGAGCCCTTCGTGCCGGCCAGTGAGATCAGAATAAGCGCATGATCCCGTGGGAAAAATACCCGCTTATGACATTCACCTTTACGTTTCGAGCAAAAGTGCGAGGCGGACTATAGGCCGCTCTCGCAGGAAAAGTCCGTAATGCTTTGTAAGCCCTTTTACTGATCCGCGCCGTATCCCATTCGCCAGCTGGTGGCCTGGGTGGCGGCGAGCAGGCGCCGGGCGGCCGGGCCATGCTCGTCGGCGTGGAAGATCGAGGTCGGGCCGACCACGGTCATCACTGCGGCGACCTGGCCCATGGCGTTGAACACCGGCGCGGACAGCGCGTCCACCCCTGGCATGAGCAATCCGTGCACATGGTGCAGGCCGCGCTGGCGGATCTGTTCGAGCAAGGCGGCATAGTCGTCCGCCGTCTGGCCGAGCGCTGCCAGTTCCCGGTCGCGCAGCTCCACGGTCTCGCGCTCGGGCAGGTGCGCGGCGAACACCAGTCCGGTGGAGGAGCTGAGCAACGGCAGCACCGAGCCGATCTGGGTCACCACCGTCACCGCCCGCACCGCAGGCTCGATGCTCACCACGGTCGCCCCCTGGTTACCCCACACGGCGATGAAGCAGCTTTCGTTCAACTCGTCGCGCAATTGCGACAGTGGCAGCGCCGCCACCTTCAGCACATCGATGCTACCCAGGGCCGCCATGCCCACCCGCAACGCCTCGCGCCCCAGCCCGTAGTGGTTGGTGGCCGGGTCCTGTTCGGCGAAGCCGCTGGCGATCAGCGCCTGCAGGTAGCGGTGCACCTTGCTCGCCGGCATGTCGACATGTTCGGCCAGGCGCGACAGCGAGGTAGAGGGGGAAAGTTCGGCCAGGGCCTTGAGGATGTCGGTGCCGACTTCCGCCGAGCGGACCTTCTGTTTGCCGTTGTCGGTGCTGCTGGCTTTGGCCATGGGGGACTTCTATGCAGATTTCATGGGGTGGCGCCTTTATAGCTTGACGCCTGCGCGCGGGCAAATTACGTTATTCGTAATCTGATTACGATAAAAACAATGCAGACGCGCTGCCGCCCTTGGTGCCGGTTTCAGGATCGGGCTCCGCAGCCAGCTGCCCGAAACGGCTCCCTGTAGCCCGGAGGCACCGATGACCCGCGACACATCCCCTGAACTCCAGTACCTGAGCGGCTTCGGCAACGAATTCGCCAGCGAAGCCCTGCCCGGCGCCCTGCCGGTCGGGCAGAACTCGCCGCAGAAGGCTCCCTATGGCCTGTACGCCGAGCTGCTGTCGGGCACCGCGTTCACCATGACCCGCAGCGAACTGCGCCGTACCTGGCTGTACCGCATTCGCCCCTCGGCCCTGCACCCGCGCTTCGAGCGCCTGGAGCGCCAGCCGCTGACCGGGCCGTTGGGAGGCGTCAATCCCAACCGCCTGCGTTGGAGCCCGCAACCGATCCCGTCCGAACCGACCGACTTCATCGACGGCTGGCTGCCAATGGTGGCCAACTCGGCATCGGAAAAACCGGCCGGCGTGAGTATTTACATCTACCGCGCCAACCGTTCCATGGAGCGGGTGTTCTTCAACGCCGACGGCGAGTTGCTGCTGGTGCCCGAGCAAGGCCGCCTGCGCATCGCCACCGAACTGGGCGTGCTTGAGGTCGAGCCGCTGGAGATTGCGGTGATCCCGCGTGGCATGAAGTTCCGGGTCGAACTGCTCGATGCCCAGGCCCGGGGCTACATTGCCGAGAACCACGGCGCGCCGCTGCGCATCCCTGACCTTGGCCCGATCGGCAGCAATGGCCTGGCCAACCCGCGTGACTTCCTTGCCCCGGTTGCCCATTACGAAGAGAGCACCGGCCCTATGCAGCTGGTGCAGAAGTTCCTCGGCGAACATTGGGCCTGCGAGCTGCAGCACTCGCCCCTGGACGTGGTCGCCTGGCACGGCAGCAACGTGCCGTACAAATACGACCTGCGCCGCTTCAACACCATCGGCACGGTCAGCTTCGACCACCCCGATCCGTCGATCTTCACCGTGCTGACCTCGCCTACCAGCGTGCATGGCATGGCCAACATGGACTTCGTGATCTTCCCGCCGCGCTGGATGGTGGCCGAGAACACCTTCCGTCCACCATGGTTCCACCGCAACCTGATGAACGAGTTCATGGGCCTGATCCAGGGCGCCTACGATGCCAAGGCCGAAGGCTTCCTGCCCGGCGGCGCTTCGCTGCACGGGGTGATGAGCGCCCACGGCCCCGACGCCGAGACCTGCGACAAGGCCATCTCGGTGGACCTGGCGCCGCACAAGATCGACAACACCATGGCCTTCATGTTCGAGACCAGCCAGGTGCTGCGCCCGAGCCGCCAGGCCCTCGAAAGCCCGCAGTTGCAGGCCGACTACGATAGTTGCTGGGCCACCTTGCCGAGCACCTTCAACCCGAACCGGAGATAACCGATGAACCACACCGCCATTGCCCGTAGCTGGGTCGAGCACGCCAACGGGCACCGCGACTTCCCGTTGCAGAACCTGCCCTTGGGCATCTTCAGCCGCCCAGGGCAGGCGCCACGTTGCGGCGTGGCCATCGGCGACGCGATCCTCGACCTCGAGGCCGTGCTGGCCGCCGGGTTGTTCGAGGGGGCGGCCAAGGCTGCCGTCGAAGCCACCGTCGGTGGTGCGCTGAATGACTTCTTCGCCCTTGGCCGCGAGGCCCGTGTCGCCTTGCGCGAGCGCCTGCTGGCACTGCTGGGCGAGGGCAGCGAGCACCAGGCGGCCCTGAAGGCCGCGCTGTACCCGGCTGATGAATGCCAGCTGCACCTGCCGGCGAAGATCGGTGACTACACCGACTTCTACGTCGGCATCGAGCACGCCAAGAACGTCGGCAAGCTGTTCCGCCCGGACAATCCGCTGCTGCCCAACTACAAGCATGTGCCGATCGGCTACCACGGCCGCGCCTCGACCATCCGCCCGTCCGGCACCGACGTACGCCGCCCCAAGGGCCAGACCCTGCCGGTGGGCCAGACCGAGCCGAGCTTCGGCCCTTGCGCGCGCCTGGACTACGAGCTGGAACTGGGCATCTGGATTGGCCAGGGCAATGACATGGGCCAGCCGATCCCGATCGGTGACGCCGCCGAACACGTGGCCGGCTTCTGCCTGCTCAACGACTGGTCGGCGCGCGACATCCAGGCCTGGGAATACCAGCCGCTGGGCCCGTTCCTGTCCAAGAGCTTCATCACCACGGTGTCGCCGTGGGTGGTCACCGCCGAAGCCCTGGAGCCGTTCCGCTGCGCCCAACCAGCCCGTCCGGAGGGTGACCCGCAGCCGCTGTCGTACCTGCTGGACAAGCGCGACCAAGCCGCCGGCGCCTTCGACATCGAACTGGAAGTGCTGCTGCTGACCGAACGCATGCGCGAGCAGAACCTGCCGGCGCATCGCCTCACCTTGAGCAGCACCCGCAGCATGTACTGGACCGTGGCACAGATGGTCGCCCACCACAGCGTCAACGGCTGCCAGCTGCAACCGGGCGACCTGTTCGGCTCGGGCACCCTGTCGGGCGCGGCGCCAGGCTCGTTCGGCAGCCTGCTGGAGATCACCGAAGGCGGCAAGCACCCGGTGGAACTGGCCAGTGGCGAAGTGCGCAAGTTCCTCGAGGACGGCGACGAGATCATCCTGCGCGCCCGTTGCGTGCGCGATGGCGTGGCCAGCATCGGCTTCGGCGAATGCCGTGGCACCATCGTCGCGGCCGGCTGAGGAGGGCAGGGCGATGCAACTGTTCAGCTACTACCGCTCCACATCTTCGTATCGGGTGCGCATCGCCCTGGCGCTCAAGGGCCTGGAATACCAGGCCGAGCCTGTGAACCTGCTCAAGGGCGAGCAGCGCGGCACGGACTACCTGGCGCTCAATCCGCAAGGGCGGGTGCCGGCCCTGCGTACTGACGCTGGCGAGTTGCTGGTGCAGTCGCCGGCGATCATCGAATACCTGGAGGAAGCCTTCCCGCAAACGCCACTGCTGCCCCGTGAGCCCGAAGCCCGGGCCAGGGTGCGTGGCGTGGCGGCGATCATCGGTTGCGATATCCACCCGTTGCACAACGTCAGCGTGCTCAACCAGCTGCGTCATTTGGGGCACGACGAGGCCCAGGTCAACCAGTGGATCGGTCACTGGATCAGCCAGGGGCTGGCGGCGGTGGAGCAACTGATCGGCGATGACGGCTTCTGCTTCGGGGCGACGCCGGGCCTGGCCGACGTCTACCTGATCCCGCAGCTGTACGCGGCCGAACGTTTCAACATCGACCTTGGTGGTTACCCGCGCATTCGCCGGGTGGCCGCCCTGGCCGAGCAGCACCCGGCCTTCCAGCAGGCCCACCCGGCGAGGCAGCCCGACACGCCCGACTGATCGCCACCGCCCGCACCTGCACTCATAACAACAAAAGACAGGGACCTTGCGATGCACAACCAGATAGCCAGCTTTCGCGCGGCGCTAGACGCGCGCCCGGTGTCACCCTACCAGTGGCGCCTGCTGCTGCTGTTGATCCTGCTGTTGGTCACCGATGGTTATGACGCCCAGGTGCTGGGCTATGTGATCCCCGCGCTGGCCCAGGACTGGGGCCTGGAAAAGGCCGCTTTCGGGCCGGTGTTCAGCGCCAACCTGCTGGGGCTGACGGTCGGTTCGCTGGCGGTCACGCCACTGGCCGACCGCTTCGGCGTGCGCCGGGTGCTGCTGTGCTGCGTGCTGCTGTACGCCAGCCTGACTCTGCTGATGGTGTTCGCCACTTCCCTCGACAGCCTGATGCTGGCGCGCTTTCTCTGCGGTATCGGCATGGGCGGCGCGATGCCCAGCGCCATGGCGCTGATGGCCGACTACGCGCCGCCCCGACTGCGCACCTTGATGGTCACCCTGGCGGCCTGCGGTTTCTCGCTGGGTGGCGCTGCGGGGGGCTTCGTGGCCGCGGGCTTCATCGATCATTACGGCTGGCAGGCGGTGTTCCTCGCCGGCGGCGTGGCGCCCTTGCTGCTGTTCCCGTTCCTGGCGCTGTTCCTGCCCGAGTCACTGCCGCGCCTGCTGCGCGACGCCCCGCCCTATGCACGGTTGCAGCGGGTCACCGCTCGCCTGCTGCCGGGCTGGCAGGTACCGGCGGCGCGCATCGCCACCGACGAGCCGGCGGACAGCAAGCTCACCGTGGTGGCGCTGTTTCGCGAGGGGTTCGCCCGGCCCACGCTGCTGCTGTGGAGCACCTTCTTTGTCAGCCTGATCCTGTTGTACTTCATGATCAGCTGGCTGCCGTCGCTGCTGCAGGAAAGCGGGCTGGCGCTGAACCAGGCCAACCTGGTGACTTCGCTGTTCCTGTTCGCCGGCACCTTCGGCGCGGTGTGCCTGGCCTGGTGCGCCGACCGCATGGCCAACAAGGCCCATTTGTTGGCGGGCGTGCTTTTGGGGGCAGCGCTGTTCAGCGTGCTGGTCGGCATTAACCATGATGATCCGCGCTGGCTGGTGCCCAGTGTGTTCGCCGCCGGGTTCTGCATCATTGGCGGGCAGTTGACGCTCAATGCCTTCGTCAGCAACTTCTACCCGGCCCAGGTGCGCGCCACCGGTACCGGCTGGGCCTTGGGTGTCGGGCGCTTCGGCTCGATCCTCGGACCTTTGCTTGGCAGTCTGCTGCTGACCTTGCACATGCCTGTGGAGCAGATCTTCTTCTTCTGCGCCGTGCCGGCGCTGCTCGGCGCGCTGCTGATCAGCCGGGTACGCGCACCGCAGCAGCGCGAAGCGACGGTGAAGGGCGAGGCTTTAGTGGATTGAGCGTCTGCCGTTGGGCAACTGGCCAAGGCGTTCCGTGAGTTTCAGGCGCTGCACCGGGTCGTCGGTCAGCAGCAGTGCGTGCTCCAGGTCGAAGCGCTCTGCCTGGGGGCAGTCCAGGTGTTGGTACAACGTGGCCCGCGCCAGGTAGTCGCCGACCTGCACCGGGCCCAGTTGCATGACCCGCTCGGCGTCGATAAGCGCCGCGAGGTCGTTGTCGTTGCTGATATGCAACTGGCGAAGGTTGCGCGACAGGCGCTGGAGCATCTGCATCGGCGAGGCGCTGCGCAGGTGCTCGGCGGTCAGCGGCAGCTGTGGGCCGAACTGGCGGGCGAGCAGCTCGCGGCAGTCGTTGGGGTACAGGCGCCGGCCGCCGCAAGGGTCGAGCAGGTGGTCGGCACCGGGCACGCGCAGCAGGAAGTGGCCGGGAAAGTTCACGCCCTCCAGGGGAATCGACAGGCGGCGGGCCAGCTCCAGAGCAAGGATCGCCAGCAGCAGAGGTTGGCCACGCCGGCGTTGCAGCACTTTGTCCATCAAGGCCACGTGTGGACGCAACGGGTGGTACTCGTCCTGCTGGTAGCCCAGTGCGTTGAGCTGACGCAGCAAAGGCTGGGCCAGTTCGTTGACCGGCAGCATCGGCAGGCTGGTGCTGACTTCGCGTTGCAGCTCGTGCAGCCTGGCCAGGCTGGCCGCGGGCTCGACAGTGCGGTCATGCTCGGCAGCGATCCACAGCGAGGCTTCCAGCAGGGCGACCGGCTCGCGTTCCAGGCAGGCCAGGCAGGCTTGGCGTGGGTTCATGGGGCTTCTCCATCACGCTTAACTTGTAGCCCTGGCGCGGCTTTTCGTCCAGTGGTCCGCCCGCGCGGTGTGCGGCCTTGACCTGTTTATACTGGTAGGAGCACCTCTCGGGGGAGCCCGTCGATGTTCGCGCTCATGCAAAGCACCCGCACCCAGTCACTGCACCTGTTCATCGACCCGCCCACGGGTTTGAAGGCCGTGGTGGCGATTCACAGCGAACAACTCGGCCCGGCCATGGGCGGCTGTCGCTACTTGCCCTATGCCGACGACGAGAGCGCCATGACCGATGCCATCCGCCTGGCCCAGGGCATGAGCTTCAAGGCGGCCTTGGCTGGCCTGCCGATGGGCGGCGGCAAGGCGGTGATCGTGCGCAATCCGCATGTGGAAAACCGTGCAGCGTTGTTCGAAGCGTTCGGGCGCTTCGTCGACACGCTTCAGGGGCGTTTCATCACCGCCGTGGACAGCGGCACCTCGACCCTCGACATGGACTGCATTGCCCAGGCCACCCCCTACGTCACCAGTACCACCGCCTCGGGCGATCCTTCGCCCCATGCGGCGCTGGGCGTGTTCGCCGGCATCCGCGCCACCTCGATGGCAAGGCTTGGCAGTGACAACCTGGAGGGGCTGCGAGTGGCGGTGCAAGGGTTGGGCAACGTCGGCTATGCGCTGGCCGAGCAACTCCATGCGGCGGGTGCCGAATTGCTGGTCAGCGACCTGGATGCAGGCAAGGTGCGGCTGGCCGTGGAGCAGCTAAATGCCCACCCGGTGGCCCATGAGGCCTTGCTCAGCACGCCGTGCGACATCTTTGCGCCGTGTGGCGTCGGGCCGGTGTTGAACGGGCAGAGCGTGATGCAACTGCGTTGCGCGGCAGTGGCGGGGTCGGCGAACAACCAGTTGACCACGCTGCAGGTGGCCGACCAGTTGGAGAGCCGGGGCATCCTGTATGCGCCGGATTATGTGATCAATGCCGGTGGGTTGATCTATGTGGCGCTTACCCATCGGGGCGAAGGGCTGGGGACCATTACCGCACACCTGGCGCGGATACCGTCGCGGCTGACCGAAGTGTTCGCCCATGCCCAGGCGGAGAAGCGTTCTCCGGCACGGGTGGCGCAGATGCTGGCGGAAAGATTGCTGTACGGCTGAAAGCCATTTCGCGGGGCAAGCCCGCTCCCACGAGATTTTCCATGGATGCGGGCCTTGCGGGCTTGCCCCGCGATGGCGTCATTCTACCGCGCCGCCTTCAAGCAGCTCCGCCAGCGCATCGGGCTGGCTCTTGAATGCCCGGGCGAACACATCGCGGTTCTTGGCCATGTAGATGCCGGCTTCCTCTACCTGCTGCTCGCTCATCGAAGGCACCGCCTTGTGCAGTACCTCGGCCAGGCGTTCGGCCAGCTCGAGCATCTTGTCGTGACGGTCTGCTTCGGCCTTATCCATGAACAAGCGCTCCGGGTCGCGGCTGCTGCGGTACACCACTTCGACGGCCATTCATCACCTCTGTGCCTTTTTGCTGATTGGGTTGCGGACAACTGTATTTTTATACAGTACATCGCCAGGCCATCACCCTGCAACTGCAATGATGGCCAGGCAAACTGAAAATCAGCGTAGCCCACAGGTGCCCTGCGGCAATCGACCGCCTTCCAAGACAGGAGCCATGGCCCTTTAACTGCATGGCACCAGACCTTCAGTATCAGGAATCGAACATCGTGAACATCAAATGGGCAGAAAAGCTGCGCAAGGGCCTGCACGGCTCCGCCGACTCGCTGGGCAACCTGTGTGTGGAGGCCTTCCACTACCTGGCGCTGTTCGGTATAGGCGCGATCACCGCCTATGCGGCGGTGGTGACCTTCCTGGACATGCTGGGCAAGGGCGGGGTGAGCGTCGATGACATCCTGCTGCTGTTCATCTACCTGGAGCTGGGGGCGATGGTGGGGATCTACTTCAAGACCAACCACATGCCGATCCGCTTCCTGCTCTACGTGGCGATCACCGCGCTCACGCGCCTGCTGATCGGCGACGTCTCGCACCACAAGGCGCCGGATGTCGGGCTGCTGTACGTGTGCGGTGGCATCCTGCTGCTGGCCTTCGCCATCCTGGTGGTGCGCTACGCCTCGTACCGCTACCCGTCGACCAAGGCGCTGGATGCCAGTGGCAAGGAAGTGGACGAGGGCAAATAGCCCTCAGTTGGCCAGGCCGGCGGCAGGGAAGCGGCGCTCGCCGTGCGCGGGGCGGGTCAGCGCGGCAAGCACTTCCAGCGGGTTCTGCCCCAGCTCGATGGCCAGGCCCAGGCGGATGCTGTCGATGACCCGCTGCAGGCGTACCGGGTCGTTGCGCTGGGCCTG
The DNA here is from genome assembly GCF_002934345.1 of Pseudomonas sp. PONIH3. NCBI lineage: Bacteria > Pseudomonadati > Pseudomonadota > Gammaproteobacteria > Pseudomonadales > Pseudomonadaceae > Pseudomonas > Pseudomonas sp. PONIH3. The sequence continues at coordinate 2,707,667 of NZ_CP026386.1, read as the reverse complement.
GCTGATCAGGCGCTTGGCAACCACGCCACTGTCGTCGGAGAGGGTCAGCATGATGCTGCCGTCCAGGCGCTCGATGCTCAGGTTGACCCGGTACTCCGGGGCGAAGGCGGCGCTGATCTGATCAAAGGGATTGTTCATGGTCGGGGTCTGCAGTGAATGATTGCAGAAGTTGACCGGGCTCGGCCAAGGTTGGTTCAGGCCCGCTGATCGGCGAACAACGAAAACGCCCGGCGCAAGGCCGGGCGTTCTTGTCTGACCCGTTGCCGGTCAGGCGTCTGGGTCACTCAGTTCCAGGGCGCCGCGCTTGCTGCGCAACTTGCCGTAGAAGTGTTCCAGGGCGTGATTCAGTTTGCTGGCGGCGCCATCGACGGCATGTTCCAGCGAAGTGGCGGTGTGGGTCACGGAAATCGGCTGGTGACCCTTCGGGCGAGCCTCCATCTGGCAGCGTTTGTCGTGGGGACCGGGCTTGGCGCCGTTTTCGTCATGCAGGTGGACTTCAATGCGGGTGAGGTCGTCCTCGTAACGTTCGAGGCTGCTTTGCAGGGTACTGCGGACCCATTGGTCGAGACGGATGTTGCCTTCGATATGGTTGCTGCTGTTGACCTGGATTTGCATGATTCAATCCTTATTCAGCTTGCTCGCGAGAGGCGCGCCTAGGCCACTGAGGGCGTTGGTTTTCCTGCGCCTCTTGACTCTAAAGTCAGGCAAGCGCCGGACGAATTCAAGCCCTTTCTGAAAATAAATTTCCTGTTGCAATTCGCTCCGCTCACAACGATGACGGCCGATCACTGCAATCAATAATGCTGGGCCATCCGCCAGGCGACCCCTAAGCTCAGGCGCATTTCCTCACCCGTCGGGAGCGCCGCATGTCCAGCAACCCTCTGTTCCAGCCCTTTACCCTCGGCACCCTCGATCTGCCGACCCGTGTGGTCATGGCACCGATGACCCGTACCTTCTGCCCCGGTGGCGTACCCCATGACGCAGTGGTCGACTATTACCGTCGCCGCGCCGCCGCCGGTGTCGGGTTGATCATCACCGAGGGCACCACGGTCGGGCACAAGGCCGCCAATGGCTACCCCAATGTGCCGCGCTTCCATGGCGAAGATGCCCTGGCCGGTTGGAAGCGTGTGGTCGACGCGGTCCATGCCGAAGGCGGGCGCATCGTGCCGCAATTGTGGCACGTGGGCAGTGTGCGCCGACTGGGCACCGAGCCGGATGCCGACGTGCCGGGTTATGGCCCGAGCGGCAAGGAGAAGGATGGCCAGGTACTGGTCCAGGAGATGAGCCACGACGACATTCGCGAGGTGATCGCCGCCTTCGCCCAGGCCGCGCGAGATGCCCAGGCCATCGGCATGGACGGTGTGGAAATCCACGGCGCCCACGGTTACCTGATCGACCAGTTCTTTTGGGAGGCCAGCAACCGTCGCGACGACGAATACGGCGGTGACCTGGCCGGACGCTCGCGTTTCGCCATCGAGCTTATCCAGGCCGTGCGCGCAGCCGTCGGCCCGGACTTCCCAATCATCCTGCGCTTTTCGCAGTGGAAGCAGCAGGACTACAACGCACGCCTGGTACAGACCCCGGAGGCACTGGCGGCATTCCTCAGCCCCTTGTGCGAAGCGGGTGTGGATATCTTCCACTGCTCTACCCGGCGCTTCTGGGAGCCGGAATTCGAGGGCAGCGAGCTGAACCTGGCCGGTTGGACCCGCCAGCTCACCGGCAAGCCGACCATCACCGTGGGCAGTGTCGGCCTGGATGGCGAGTTCCTGCAGTTCATGGTCGCAACCGACAAGGTGGCCAAGCCGGCCAGCCTCGAAGGCTTGCTGCAACGCTTGCAGGACCAGGAGTTCGACCTGGTGGCCGTGGGACGCGCCTTGCTGGTGGATGCCGAATGGGCGCGCAAGGTTCGCGAGGGACGTGAGGCTGATGTGCTGCCGTTCAGCCGTGAGGCGCTGACGACCCTGGCTTGATCACCAGGGGCGGCGACTGTTCGCGGGTAGCCTGCAACCCGCGGCAGGCATCGTACAGGTAACCCTCGAACTGCTCGATGATCGCCGGCCAGCCCTGGCGGCTGGCATGCTGGCGAGCATTGAGGCGCACCCGGCGCAGGGTTTCGCTTTCCTCCAGCAACCAGCAGGCGGCGTCGATGAACGCCGCCTGATCACCCGGCATGGCCAGTGCGCCGCTGTGGCCGTGACGGATGTGCTGGGCGGCCGCGGCTTCATCGTAGGCGACCACGGCAAGACCCGAGGCGAGCGCCTCGAGCACCACGTTGCCAAAGGTCTCGGTCAGGCTCGGGAACAGGAACAGGTCGCCGCTGGCATAGTGCTCGGCCAGCACCTCGCCGCGCTGCGCACCGCAGAACACCGCGTCGGGCAGCTGTTGTTCGAGCTGGCCGCGCAGTGGGCCATCGCCGACGATCACCAGGCGCAGCCGCCGGTGCGGGTAGGCCCTGCGCAGGGCTTCCATGCAGGGGCGCAGCAAGGCCAGGTTCTTCTCCGCGGCCAGGCGCCCGACGTGCAGCACAGCCAGGTCATCCACGGCCAGCCCCCACTGCTCGCGCAGGGCCTGGCTGCGCCTTGCCGGGTTGAACAGGCCGGCATCGACCCCGCGGGCCATCAGGCCAAGGCGTTCGAAGCCGCGGCGTTGCAGTTCCAGGCGCTGGCTGATGCTGGGCACCAGGGTGATGGCGGTACGCCGATGGAACCAGCGCAGGTAGTGGGTCAGCAGCCGCGACAGCAGCCCCAGGCCATACTGCCCAGAATACTGCGCAAAGTTGGTATGAAAGCCACTGACCACCGCCACGCCCAGGCGCCGGGCGGCGCGCAGGGCGCTCAGGCCCAAGGGACCTTCGGTGGCGATGTACAGCACGTCCGGACGCTGCCGACGCCAGCGGCGCCAAAGCTTGTGCATCGACACTTCGCCCCACTGCAGGCCGGGGTAGCCGGGCAATGGCCAGCCGCGGCACAGCAGCAGTTCGTCGTCGTTGCCCGATGCGCTGTCGGCAGCCTGTCGCGGGCGGATCAGTTCGACCTGATGCCCGCGCTGGCGCAGCCCCTCGCTGAGGCGGCCGAGGGTGTTGGCCACGCCATTGATCTCGGGTGGGAAGGTTTCGCTGACCAGGGTGATGCGCAAGGACGGTGTGTTCATGGCAAAAAGTGTCCGACGCCCCCATTGCGGTCATATGACGTCTTTGTGACGTGCGGATGACGCCTGATTTCCGGCAGTTCCATCCGTTTGAATATTTCCTTGCAACGCACTCAAGAACTCTCGGGACGCAGCCGATGCAGATGCATTCGACTACGGGAATACGCTCCGGGAGAGCGGCCATGTTCAACAGCAAACTGAAGAAAGAAATCCAGCAACTGCGCGAAGAACTGATGTCCATCGAGCAGGTCAAGAACAGCCTCGACAGCGAGATGCTGGTGCTCCAGCTCGACCCGCAGGGGCGCATCGAGTCGGTCAATGGCAACTTCGAGGCCGAAATGGGCTACCGCGCCGAGCAGCTCATCGGGCGCAACATCGAGGAGATCGTCCCGGCCCATGTGAAGAAGCTCGATTTCTATCAGCGCATGAAGCACGCCATCACCCGGGGCGAGCACCTCAACGGCGCCTTCCGCCTGCTGCGTGGCAACGGCGAAGAGGCCTGGCTGCGCTCGATCCTGCAACCGGTCAAGGACAGCGACGGGCGCATCAAATACTTCTCCCTGCATTCCAGCGACCTGACCCGCACCATCGAGACGTCTCGCGAGCATGAGAGCCTGATCAAGGCCCTGATGCGCTCCACCGCGGTGATCGAGTTCAACCTCGAAGGCCAGGTGCTGACCGCCAACGACCGCTTCCTGCAGACCATGGGCTACACCCTCGAACAGATCCGCGGCAAGTCGCACCGCATGTTCTGCGAGCCGGAAGAAGCCAATTCAGCGGGCTACCAGGAGTTCTGGAACAGGCTGCGCCGCGGCGAATTCGTTGCCGAGCGCTTCAAGCGCATCGATGCCCATGGCCGCGTGGTGTGGCTGGAGGCCTCGTACAACCCGATCATCGACGCCCACGACGTGCTCTACAAAGTGGTCAAGTTCGCCACCGTGATCACCGACCAGGTCAACCAGGAACTGGCCGTGGCCCAGGCCGCCGACATCGCCTACACCACCTCGCTGGAAACCGACGACAGCGCGCGCAAGGCCACCGACGTGGTGACCCAGACCGTCGAGGTGATGCGTGGGCTGGAAGGCTCGATGCAGGACGCCGCCGAGGGTATCCAGGCGCTGGACAAGCAGTCGAAGGTGATCGGCGCGATCATCAAGACCATCAGCGACATCGCCGGGCAGACCAACCTGCTGGCGCTCAACGCCGCCATCGAAGCCGCCCGCGCCGGCGAACAGGGCCGTGGTTTCGCCGTGGTCGCCGACGAAGTGCGCCAACTGGCCTCGCGCACCAGCAGCGCCACCGAGGAAATCGCCAAGGTGGTGCAGCAGAACGAACAGCTGGCCCAGGCCGCGGTGGACATCATCGACACCAGCAAGCGCCAGGCCGAGCAGGGCCTGGCCTTGGCCGCCGATACCGGCGGGGTGATCGTCGAGATCCAGGAAGGAGCGAAGAAGGTGGTGGATGCGGTGGGGCAGTTTTCCAGCCAGTTGAACCACTGACCGAACTCAAGCCATCGCGGGGCAAGCGCGCTCCTACAGATCTAGTGGGAGCGGGCTTGCCCCGCGATGGCGTTCATTCAGCCGCGTTCACGCACCCAGAACAACGTTGCCCCGGCCACCGCCGCCGGCATCATCAGCACGTTGACCCCCGGAATCATCAGCGCCAGGTAGGTGATCGCGCCAAAGCCCATCGATTGCCAGCGCTTGGCGCGCAGCCAGGCGAGCATGTCCTGCCAGCTCATCTTGTTGTTGTCCGCCGGGTAGTCGATGTACTGGATGGCCATCATCCAGATACCGAACACCAGCCACAGCGGCGCGGCGATCACGTTCACCACCGGGATGAACGACAGGATGAACAGGCCGATGGCCCGTGGCAGGAAGTAGCCAAGCTTGCGCATCTCGCGGCTGAGGGTGCGTGGCACCATGGCCACCAGCTCGCCCCAGCTAAAGGGTGGGAAGTTGTCCTGGCCGCGCACCACCACTTCGACCTTTTCCGCCAGGAAGCCGTTGAACGGCGCGGCGATAATGTTGGCCAGCAGGGTGAAGGTGAAGAACACCATCAACAGCACCAGGGCGACGAACAGCGGCCACAGGATGTAGGTGAGAAAACCCAGCCAGTCGGGCAGGGTGGGCATCAGCGCATCGACCCACAGGCTGAACTGGTGGCCGGCAAAGTAGATCAGGCCGCCGAACAGCAGCAGGTTGACCGCCAGGGGCAACAGCACGAACAGGCGCAGGCTGGGGCTCAGGACCAGTTTCAGGCCTTCGCGCAGGTACTGCGGGCCGGACAGGACGGGGGCTTGCATCGGAATGCTCCGCTTGAGGAAAACGCGCTGACCTTACCGAGTTTGGCGCGCCGACGAAAGGCACCGCGCCTTCGGGAAACGGCGTGTAACAAAGCGCTGGCATAATGCCTGTCGGTTTCCTCGGCGGATAGAGACTGTCTATAAGGTGGATTGTCGAAGGATATTTCCTTAATCTCTGCGGCCTCGCTACAGTGCGCTCAACTTTTTTGGTTTTGGACCAACGCGTTGTAGCCTTCCCCAAGTGCTGCGTGGGTCCCTTTTAATTCCAGCTGGCGCAACCGGCGCACCGACGCCGGCCCCGTGCGGCCCGCTCGACAGGAGTTCGACATGTCCGAAGTACGTCATTCGCGCGTCATCATTCTCGGTTCCGGCCCTGCCGGTTACAGCGCCGCGGTGTATGCCGCCCGCGCCAACCTCAAGCCGCTGCTGATCACCGGCATGCAGGCGGGCGGCCAGCTGACCACCACCACCGAAGTCGACAACTGGCCGGGCGACCCCCACGGCCTGACCGGCCCGGCCCTGATGCAGCGCATGCAGGAACACGCCGAGCGCTTCGAGACCGAGATCGTCTTCGACCACATCAACGCCGTCGACCTGGCCAACAAGCCGTTCACCCTGCGCGGTGACAGCGGCACCTACACCTGCGATGCGCTGATCATTGCCACTGGCGCCAGCGCCCGCTACCTGGGCCTGCCGTCGGAAGAAACCTTCATGGGCAAGGGCGTGTCGGCCTGCGCCACCTGCGACGGTTTCTTCTACCGCAACAAGCCGGTGGCGGTCGTCGGCGGCGGCAACACCGCCGTGGAAGAGGCGCTGTACCTGGCCAACATCGCCAGCAAGGTGACCCTGGTACACCGTCGCGACACCTTCCGCGCCGAGAAGATCCTGATCGACAAGCTGCACGCCCGTGTCGCCGAAGGCAAGATCGAACTCAAGCTCGACGCCACCCTGGACGAAGTGCTGGGTGACAACATGGGCGTGACCGGTGCGCGCCTGAAGAACAACGACGGCAGCTTCGACGAAATCAAGGTCGACGGTGTGTTCATCGCCATCGGCCACACCCCGAACACCTCGCTGTTCGAAGGCCAGCTGACCCTCAAGGACGGCTATCTGGTGGTCCACGGCGGCCGTGAAGGCAACGCCACCGCCACCAACGTCGAGGGCGTGTTCGCCGCCGGCGACGTGGCCGACCACGTCTACCGCCAGGCCATCACTTCCGCCGGTGCCGGCTGCATGGCGGCCCTGGACGTCGAGCGTTACTTGGACGGCCTGGCCAACGCCGCGCACTGATCCAGCCTTTGCGGGCCAGCCCGCTCCTGCACACAACGTGGGAGCGGGCTGGCCCGGCGATAAAAAAACCGGCCATCTGGCCGGTTTTTTTGTACCTGCGATTCAGCTCACAGACTGAGCCGCATCGACAGGTCCACCGCCTTCACATCCTTGGTCATCGCACCGATCGAGATGTAGTCCACACCGGTGTCGGCGATCACTCGCAGGGTGGTTTCGTTGACCCCGCCGCTGGCCTCAAGCTTGGCCTTGCCCGCGGTGATGCGTACCGCTTCGCGCATTTCATCCAGGCTCAGTTCGTCAAGCATGACGATATCGGCGCCCGCCACCAGCGCCTGGCGCAGCTCGTCCAGGCTTTCCACCTCGATCTCCACCGGCTTGCCCGGGGCGATGCGGTGCGCCGCCGCTACTGCCTCGGCCACGCCGCCACTGGCGGCGATGTGGTTTTCCTTGATCAGGAAGGCGTCATACAGGCCGATGCGGTGGTTGTGGCAGCCGCCGCAGGTAACCGCGTACTTCTGCGCCAGGCGCAGGCCCGGCAGGGTCTTTCGGGTATCGAGCAGGCGCACCTGGGTGCCCTCGACCAGGTCGGCCAGGAAGCGTGCGCGGGTTGCCACGCCCGAGAGCAGTTGCAGGAAATTCAATGCCGAGCGTTCACCACTGAGCAGCGAGCGCGCCGGGCCTTCGAGGTGGAACAGGGCCTGGTTGGCGGTGGCGCGCTCGCCATCGGCAACCTGCCAGTGCACCGCTACCCGCGGATCGAGTTGGCGGAAAACCGCATCGACCCATGCGGTGCCGGCGATCACGCAGTCCTCGCGGGTAATGATGGTCGCCTTGGCCAGGCGCTCGGCTGGGATCAGCTGGGCGGTGATGTCGCCGCTGCCGATGTCCTCGAGCAGCGCGCGGCGCACGTTGGCTTCGATTTCGGCGGTCAGGTCGGCGAGGCGTAGGTTCGGCATGGTCGGCTCCACAAGCTAGGTGCCGGCGATTATAGGGCAGGGGGGCGGCGTGTACAGCTGCCGTGCCGATGACCTTTGGTCAGGCGGTTTGAGCAATTGTGCAAATGCATTGTCCGTTGAGGCGTGCGAAAGGCGTGCTAGCAGCTGTCAGAATTTTCACCGATAATAGCGCCTTGTAATTGGCGTCATAGCTTTGACGACCACCCTTCCAATCGAACAACGCAACATCCACCAAGGAGTCCGGGATGCATGATGAAGGCAAGGTGGTGCCCTTGGCGGCTGCCATCGACCGGGGCGCGCGTGCGCCCTCGCCATGCCTTCCGGTCTTGCTCCTGCAAGTGCGCGACAAGGCTGCGCTGCAATTGCGCCAAGGCTTGCAGGCGCTGTTCGACAATGCCGACGACACCCTCTTCGAAATGGCCGATAAGGCCAGTGGCCGCCTCGACCAGAACCTCTACTTCGAGGCCATGCGTGATCTGCGCCTCAAGCGCAAGAGTATCGAGCGCGGGTTCCTCGACACCTTCTACGACGCCTTCGCGCGTATCGGCCAGGGCGGTGGGCTCGAGGCCCTGGTCAGGTCACAGACCCAGGACAGGTCGGCGCTGAAGCGAACCGTGGCCGTGCAGGCCATGGTCGATCGGGTGCTGTCGCGTGACGGGTTTCTGCTCGATCAACTGAACCTGCGCTTCACCACGTTGCTGGAAGTGCCGCTGGAAACCGCGCACAACCCACTCGGCCCAGGCAACCTCTGCGGTTACTTCCTGGATGCCGGGCGCAACCTGGGCGTCGGCGCCAGCGTCAAGATGGTGCTGGTCAAATTATTCGAGCGCTACGTGCTGCGCGACCTCGACCTGCTCTACGGCGAGGCCAGCCAGTTGCTCGCCAGTGCCGGCGTGCTGCCGGACCTGCTGCCCGCGCCACGGCGTCGTGCCGAGGACCGGCGCGGCATTGCCAGGCGCGTGCCGGCCAGCGCCATGCCGGGCGGCCTGCCCGACTCCGCTGGCCAGGCGTTCTTCGCCTCGGTGCAGGCGCTGCTGGCACCGGTGCGCGGGCGGGTCACGCCGCGTTTGCAGGCGGCCGGCGCGGCCCAGCCGACCAGTACCGGCGACCTGCTGCGCCTGCTCACCCACTTGCAGCACTATGTGCCGGCCCCTGGCGAGCCGGATGACTTCAACCTTGGCCAGCAGCTGGAGCAACTGCTGTTGCGGGTCAGCGTGCGCAGCGGCACGCGGCGGCGCATTGCCACCGACGACGAAGACACGATCAATCTGGTCGACCTGCTGTTCGCCTTCATCCAGGGTGACCACAACCTGCCGGCCAGCCTGCGCGCGTTGATCGTGCGCCTGCATATCCCTGTGCTCAAGGTGGCGCTGATCGACAAGGGCATGTTCAGCCGTGGCAGCCACCCGGCGCGCCGCCTGCTCAACGAAATCGCCGCCGCGGCCATTGGCTGGGAGACCGAGGCCGAGGGGCTGCGCGACAGCTTGCACCTGCGCGTCGAACGTATCGTGCAGCGCCTGCTCAATGACTTTTCCGACGATTGCGCCCTGTTCGACGAGCTGCTCGATGAGTTTCTCGCGTTCAGCCAGGATGAACGTCGGCGCAACGAACTGCTCGAGCAGCGCACCCGTGACGCCGAGGAGGGCCGCGCCCGTACGCTGCTGGCCCGCCAGCGTGTGCAGCAGGAGCTGAACGACCGCCTGCATGGCCGGGTGCTGCCGCAGGTGGTGGTGCAGATGCTGGTGCAATCCTGGAGCCAGGTGCTGCTGCTGGCCTGGCTGAAGCAGGGTGAGGCTTCGCCAGCCTGGGCCGAGGCCCTGGCGACAGTGGACGACCTGCTGGTCAGCATTGCCCCGTACCGTGAGCCACAACGCCTCTTGGAGCAGGTGCCGGGCCTGCTCAAGGCGCTGCGCGATGGTCTGGCGGGGGTGGCGCTGGACTCCGCCGCCACCCGTGATTTCTTCCTGCAACTAGAGAAGCTGCATCAGCGTGCCTGTGGCGGCACGCCGGAGGCGGATGCCGCGCTGGACGAAGTGTGGGTGGAGGACGATATCGTGCTGGTCGTCAGTGATGAGTCCGAGTTGGACGCTGGCCTGCCGCTCGACGAGCATGACCCTGCCGTTCATCAGGTACAGCGGTTGCAGGTCGGCACCTGGGTCGAGGTGATGGACGACGACGAGGCGCTGCGCTGCAAGCTGGTGGCGCGTGTCGACAGCAACGACCGGCTGGTCTTCAGCAACCGCACCGGCATGAAGGTGCGCGAATGGAACCGCATGGGCCTGGCCATGGCCCTGCGTCGTGGCGAGGTACGCCTGTTGGACAATGGCCTGCTGTTCGAGCGGGCACTGGAGGCGGTGCTGGAGCAGTTGGGTGGGCTGCAGGCGCAGCAAAGCTGAAGCTTCCTACACAATCATTTACATGCAAGCACTGGCCGCCCACGGCATACTGACCATCTGTCTCGGGCGTCATTTCAGGATCTGCACCATGCAATTGGACCGCGCGACCGGCTGGTTCACCGGCGTCAGCCACTGCCCCTCGCCGAACTTCAACGCCCGCCCCGAAGGTGAGGCCATTGCGCTGCTGGTCATCCACAACATCAGCCTGCCTCCGGCCTGCTTCGGCACCGGCAAGGTGCAACAGTTCTTCCAGAACCGCCTGGACCCGGACGAGCACCCGTATTTCGCGACCATCAACCACCTGACCGTCTCGGCGCACCTGTTCGTCGAGCGCGATGGCGCGGTGACCCAGTTCGTCTCGTTGCTCGACCGTGCCTGGCATGCCGGCGTGTCGCGCTTCGGCGAGCGCGAGGGCTGCAACGATTTTTCCATCGGCATCGAGCTGGAAGGCACCGACGAGCTGCCCTACACCGATGCCCAGTATGCCACCCTGGAGCGGCTGACCCGCGAGATCCGCGCGGCTTGGCCGGTGATCGACGCCCAGCGCATCTGTGGCCACAACGATATCGCTCCGCAGCGCAAGACCGACCCGGGCCCGGCCTTCGACTGGCCGCGCTACCGCGCCGCGCTGCAACGCAACGAGGACAAGGCATGAGTTTTCTGGTGTTGGTGCTGGCGCTGTGGGTCGAGAAGTTCTCGGCCCTGCGCCAGCGGTTGCAGCGCGACGGTTTCTACCTCGGCGAGCTGGTGCGCCTGGAGCGCAGCGGCAAGGTCCACCCGTGGTGGACGCTGAGCATCCTGATCCTGGCGCCGGTGGCGCTGCTCGTGCTGCTTTTGCATGTGCTGGAGCCGGTGGCCTACGGCTTGCTGGCGCTGCCGGTGCATTTGCTGGTGTTGGTCTACAGCCTGGGGCGCGGCGATGTGAAGGCGGCGCTGGGGCCGTTTCGCGACGCCTGGCGCCGGGGTGACGAACAGGCGGCGCTGCATGTGGCCGAGCGCGACCTGGGGCTGGCCGCCGACGACGCCCAGAGCTTGATCAAGCGGGTTCAGGGCCACCTGCTGTGGCAGGCCTACCAGAGCTTCTTCGCGGTGATCTTCTGGTACTTCCTGCTCGGCCCGGCGGCGGCGCTGGCCTACCGCCTGCTGGCGCTGACCATGGACAACAGCCGCCAGCCGGCCTTGCAGAGCCTGGCCGGGCAACTGCGCCACGCCATGGACTGGCTGCCGGTACGAGTGATGACGGTGAGTTTCGCCCTGGTCGGCAACTTCGTCGCGGTGACCCGCGTGATGCTGCACGAACTGCTCGACTGGCACATCAGCGCCGGACACCTGGTGGCCAAGGTTGGTCGGGTGGCCGACGACATCCCTGAGGAGGAGGACCGCCAGCGCGGCCTGGAGCGGCTGGACAGCCTGTGGGATCTGCTGCTGCGCTGCGCGGTGCTGTGGTATGCCTGCTTTGCCCTGTGGACCGTGCTGGTCTGAAAGACTTCTAGCACCTCCCTGTGGGAGCGGCTTCAGCCGCGATCACCCGCGAAGCGGGTGCCAGGCTCCGCGGTGTCTGCATCGCGGCTAAAGCCGCTCCTACCGAACCGCGCTTAACCATAAGTTACAAACCTTAATTCCAATCTGCGCTATACAAAGCCACTGGCCCTAGATGGCCTAGTGCTACCCCGCAGAACAACAAGAATTCAAGGAGGTGACCTGTGAAGCGTCTGCTCTATCCGGCCATCGCACTGATGAACCGGCTGAGCTTCGGCATGAAGTTCAGCCTGATCAGCGTCCTGTTCTTCCTGCCCATGCTGGTCACCAGTTTTTATCTGGTACGCGACGCCTACAACCAGCTCCAGGCCACCCGTGGTGAATTGCAGGGGCTGGCGCCGTTGTCCGAGAGCCTGACGTTGCGCGGCGACCTGGAGACCCTCGGCAACCTGCTGCAGATCAACGCCGTGCTGGGCCAGTCGGGCCAGGCCGGCGATGTGGAAAGCCGTATCGCGGCGCTGCAGGACAAGGTTCAGGCCCGGCTCGATGGCCTCAAGGGTAGCGACCCTGCGTTCGAGGCCAAGCGTGCAGAGCTGGCCGACGCCTTCGCCAGTGCCCGTGACGAAAGTTCGCTGCAGAACAAGGCGGCGCTGTTCGACAAGTTGCTGGCCCAGGCCCAGGTGCTGGGCAAGCTGGTGGCCAGCCAGTCGGGCCTCAGCCAGGACAGCCAGGCCTCGGTGCGTCAGTTGAGCGAGTTGCTCGGCAATGCCACGGCCCAGGTGACCCAGGCCATCGGTGAGGGGCGGGCAATGGGCGCGGTGGCCCTGGGCCGCGGCTTCATGGACTCCTCGGGCAGCGCGCGTTTCGAAGACCTGCTGCAGCGCCTGGAGCGCTTGTCCGCCGATTACGCCATTCGCCTGGATGACGCCCTGGCAACCGATGCCGGGCTCAAGCTTGCGCTCGCCAGCAGCGCCCAGGCCAGCCAGGCCACCGTCAAGCAGGCGGCGACCCTGTTCGAGGACCAGGTGGTAGTGGCCGAGAGCCTGGACGCGCCGTGGGCCGGTTTCTACCAGCAGACCAGCGACCTGATGGCGCAAACCTACCGCTTGAACGATGCCGTGCTGGCCCATCTGCACGGGCAACTGGAAGAGCGCCTCGGCCAGCACCGCCTGCGCACGGTCGCGCTGGTGGCGGCCTTGGCCAGCGTCTTCGCATTGATCATCTACCTCTACAGCGGCTTCTACGTATCCACCCGGGAAACCCTCGGCAACCTGGGCACCGCCATGGACAAGGTGGCCGCAGGCGACATGACTATCAGCTTCCAGGCCAGCAGCCGAGACGAGCTGGGCGAGTTGGGGCGTGGTTTCAACGAGACCGTGCGGCGCATTCGCGGGCTGATCGAGCAGGTCGGCAAGACCGTGACCACGGTCGAGGAACAGGCCGGCCAGGTGCTGTCGGTGTCGAGCCGCAGCAACCAGGCGGTCAGTGGCCAGCGCGAGCAGATCGAGCAGGTGGCCACGGCCATGAACCAGATGAGCGCCACCGCGCTGGAGGTCGCCCGCAGCGCGGCCCTGGCCGCCGAAGGCGCGCAGCGGGTCAACCATGAGAGTGCCTCGGGCCGCGACCTGGTGGCGAGCCAGCAGGGCAGCATCGCCCGCCTGGCTGGCGAGATTGACCAGAGCGTGGCGGCGGTGAACCAACTGGCGGGGGACAGCCAGGCCATCGGCCGAGTGCTGGAAGTGATCCGTAGCATCGCCGAGCAGACCAACCTGCTGGCCCTCAACGCCGCCATCGAAGCGGCCCGAGCCGGCGAGCAGGGCAGGGGGTTTGCCGTGGTTGCCGATGAGGTACGCACCCTGGCCAGGCGCACCCAGGACTCCACCGAAGAGATTGCGCAGATGATCCAGCGCCTGCGCGAAGGCGTGGGCGCGGCGGTGCGGGTGATGGGCAGCAGCCACCAGATGGCCGCCGGCACCGTGGACGAAGCGCGCCAGGTGCAGCAGGCGCTGGGCAATATCCTTGGCGCGGTCGGTGGGATCGTCGAGCAGAACCAGCAGATCGCCGCCGCCGTCGAACAGCAGACCGCCGTGGCCCACGACATCGACCAGAACATCGTGGCGATCAACCGTGCGGCGCAGGACACTACCGAAGGCGCTTGTCAGACCGAAGATGCTAGCCGCGCATTGTCGGCGCAGGTGGTGGAGCTCAAGCGGCTGATCGGGGCGTTTCGGGTCTAGTGACTAGGCTCTGTACGGAATGTATCTGCACTCGCACATACTGCGTTGAAACGGGGCTCGGAATGCTCATGTACTCCAGTACAGTCGGGCGCGACCCCGGCCGTTCCTCCCCCCGTTTCGCCTTGTCTGGCCTTCGCGCAGACACATTTCGTACAGACCCTAGTGTTGCGGGGCTGAATGGACGAGGCGATTCGAATGGTTGGAGCAGCGGTTTCAGGAGTTGGTTTGCCTGGCTTCGTAATGGCGGGTCTGGTAAGGCAGCAGGGCTTGCGCTTTCAAACCGAGCCCTTCATCAAGCCCCCAGGATGCTGCCAGTTCATCACGGCGCTTGCGTACAGCGGTCGGTGACTGGGCAATTGGCATGGCGTGGGGAAACAGCTCAAGTGCGTGGCGGGTATCCATGACACGGTGGACCGAAGCACAGGAGAAGCGCGTCAATTTCTCCAACAAGTAACCCACTCGACGGACCTGAAGTTCATCGGGATGACACCTCAGAAACGCTCGCGCAGCGCTGACCAGGTCGACATCCGAATACCAGACAGCCTGCGCTACGTGGACAAGGGTTGAGTCATCCGCTTCATTCAAGGGAGATCTGGCCAGCTTGTCCAGCGCGGATGTGAAGAGGTTGCCGTCAAGACGCTTCGCCATCTTCGGGCTCCAGGAAGTCTTGCAAGAGATTGGTCAGTACGGTGGTCGGTGGTTCCTTGGACCCAACATACACATCGATTGCCTCCAGTGCCAGCCTCCGTAAGTCAGTGGTCAGGATGAGACCCGAACGGAGCAATGCGTGAATGTCACTCAAGTCTTGTTCGCTTGCCCTGGCCAGCTTCGATATGGCGATGTCGACAGGCGCTGCGATACGAATATGCAAGGGGGAGGTTTCCGGGAACTCTGCCAATGGCAGGCTGCGCTCCAGATAGTCTTCGTGGATCGGCCCGAAAGTTGTGGTGTAATGCAGGTCGTAGTGCAACTCCAGCATGCGTCCGGATTGGGCATCGAAGAAGGCTTGAGGGACTTCGGCGAGTAGAGCTTGCAAGTCGAACGGCTCGGCGAGGCTGTTCTCGTAACATTCGGCATCGACATCCACGGAAACGCGATGATGAGTATAGAGGTGGACAGCACACCCTCCGAATATGATGATTTTCAATGCGCCTGGCCCTGCTTGCTCTTGCACCATTTCCGCTTCCACTGACTTGAACATGGAAATCAGGGCTTGTCCCAGATCGCTCTGGGTGTTCAGGTGTGGAGGAGTTGCATTCAGACGGTCCATTGCCAACCTCGATATCCTTGTGACCAGCTCGTAGGCGTACTTGAGCAAGATTCACCCAAGCGCGTTCGGGGCATCAATCTAGTTGGACGGTCGAGGTGTCGGAAACAGAAAAGTAGCTTCTGGGTGTTGCCAAAGTGCAGGCTGGAACAGCGGTGATTTACCAGCCGAACAGTGCGCAGGCATTGTGGGTGCTGGTCTTCGCCAGTTGCTCGACATCGACACCTATTACTTCAGCCAGTGCCTGTGCAATTTCTGGTAAATATTCCGGGCTGTTGCGCTGCCCCGGGAACATCGCCGGCGCCATGTCCGGCGCGTCGGTCTCCAGCACCACGCTGTCCAGGGGCAACCGCGGCAGGGTCTTGCGCAGGCGCAATGCCTGGGGCCAGGTGCCGGCGCCGCCCAATCCCAGCTTGAAGCCGAGCTTGATGTACTCCCGCGCCTCTTCGTAGCTGCCGGCAAAGGCATGGATGATCCCCGCCCGCACCGGCTTGTAGCGCTTGAGCGTGGCGATCACCTGGGCGTGGCTGCGGCGCACATGCAGCAGTGACGGCAGCTCGAAGTCGCAGGCCAGTTGCAGTTGGGCCTCGAACAACGCCTGCTGGCGCGTCTGGTCCAGTTCGGGCAGGTAGAAGTCCAGGCCGAACTCACCCACCGCGCACAGCCGCGGGTTGCCGCGCAGGCGTTCGAGCCAGTCGCGCAACTGCGCCAGGTGCTCAGGAAGGTGCTGCTCGAGGTAGATCGGGTGCAGCCCCAGCGCCGCGTACACGCCTTCGTTGGCGCAGGCCAGGTCCCAGACTCGCTGGAAGTTGTCCTGGTACACCCCCAGCACCACCATGCGCTCCACCCCGCGCGCCGCCGCGTTGGCCAGAAGGCGCGGGCGGTCGGCGTCGAAATCGGCGAAGTCGAGGTGGGTGTGGGTGTCGATCAGGCGCATGCTCAGGCCTTGGCGATCCGCTGCTTGAAGGTGCGGCCAATGGCGTGCACGCCGGGCTCGTAGCGCTTGTCCTCGATGGCGGCCAGGGCCAGCTCCAGCGCGGTGGCGGCAATCAGGCCGTGCTGCTGGGCCATGGCGTTTACCGGCAGCGGCAGGAAGTCGAGCAACTGGTTGTCGCCGAAGGTGCCCAACTGCAGCTGGCGTGAGTCCTCGGGGCGCGCCTGAAGCGTGTCGAACACGCCTTGCAGCAGCACGTAGGACGTGGTCACCAATGCATCCGGCAGGCCACCCAGTTCATCGATCAGCTGTTGCATCAGGCGTTGGCCGCACTCGCGGCTGAAGGCTTCGCCCTGGCAGCGGCGCACTTCGCCGGCGAAACCTTGCAGGGCTTCGTCGAAACCACCGGCACGGGCCTGGCTCACCGACAGCTCGGGGCGGGCGCCGATCAGGGCGATGCTGCGCGGGCGGGTTTTCAACAGGCTCTGGGCCAGCTGGCGGCTGGCGTCGCGGTCATCGCTGATCACCGAGCAGAAGTGCGCCGGGTCCAGGCGCCGGTCGATGGCGATCACCGGCAGGCCCTTGGCCTGCAGTTCGCGGTAGCTCTCGTCTTCCGGCGGCAGGCAACTGGCGACGAACAGCGCGTCGCAGCGCCGGGCACGGAACAGCTGCTGCAACTGGCGTTCGCTGTCGGGCTGGTCGTCACTGCTGGCGATCAGCAGTTGGTAGCCACGGGCACGGGCGCCTTGCTCCAGTTGCTTGGCAATGCGGGCGTAGCTGGGGTTCTCCAGATCCGGGAGAATGAAGCCCAGGGTGCGGGTGTGGCGGCTGCGCAGGCCGGCGGCCTGGGGGTTCGGGGTGAAGCCGTGGGCCTCGACCACCGCACGCACGCGCTCGACGGTGCTGCTGCTGATGCGCTGCTGTTCGGCCTTGCCATTGATGACGTAGCTGGCGGTGGTCACGGACACACCGGCCAGACGGGCGATATCGCTGAGTTTCACCGAATTTTCCTTGTTGTTTCCGGGACTGCCTGCGGGGCTTGACCGGCTAGTTTCACCCATCGACGGGCCCGCGCGCAGACGACCATTGTCGCAATTGTCCGACAGGATGGGGCTTTTTCGTTGGCAGATTATCGAGTAACGTGGCCGCTTGGTCAGATTAAACGTTTCAGCAAAGCGAATTTTCCTGCCTGAAAATCAGTCTTCGCCGGTTGTGCTGATCGTTTCGGCGGCTTTTGCCGTCGAATTCCACAACAATACCTCGGTAGCCGACGGGGCTGCCGCAAAAGGAGAGGGTCATGCTCGAGCTTGCCGTTGAGCAGATTGCCATGGGCCAGCGTGCCGCCGACAAGGGCGAGGCACTGGCGCTGCTGGCCGATCGACTGGTTGCCGATGGTCTGGTCGCCGAGGGTTACCTGGCGGGGCTGCAGGCCCGGGAGACGCAAGGCTCGACCTTCCTCGGCCAGGGCATCGCCATCCCCCACGGCACGCCGCAGACCCGCGAGCTGGTGTTCGCCACGGGCGTACGCCTGCTGCAGTTTCCCGACGGCGTGGACTGGGGCGACGGCCAGATCGTCTACCTGGCCATCGGCATCGCCGCCCGCTCCGATGAACATTTGCGCCTGCTGCAACTGCTGACCCGCGCCCTCGGTGAAACCGACCTGGCCGAGGCGCTGCGTCGCTCCGGCAGCGCCGAGGCACTGCTCAAGTTACTGCAAGGGGCGCCACGCGAGCTGGCGCTGGATGCCCAGCTGGTCGGCCTCAACCTGGCGGCGGAAGACTTCGACGAACTGGCCTGGCGCGGCGCTCGTCTGTTGCAACGCGCCGGTTGTGCCGACAGCGGCTTTGCCGCCGTGCTGCAGCAGACCGAGCCGCTGCCGCTGGGCGAGGGCCTGTGGTGGCTGCACAGCGAACGTGAGGTGCGCCAACCGGGGCTGGCCTTCGTCACCCCGCAGCAACCGTTGCGCTACCGCGATCAACCGCTCAATGGCCTGTTCTGCCTGGCCAGCCTCGGAGCGGCGCATCAAGCCCTGCTCGAGCGCCTGTGCGAGGTATTGATCGAGGGCCGTGGGCAGATGCTCTACCAGGCCACCAGCAGCCGCGCCGTGCTCGAAGTGCTCGGCGGCGAGGCGCCCGCCGACTGGCCCAGCGCCCGGATAGTATTGGCCAACGCCCATGGCCTGCATGCTCGCCCTGCAAAGGTACTGGCGCAGCTGGCCAAGGGTTTCGAGGGCGAGATCCGCATACGGCTGCACGACAGCGGCCAGCCCGCCGTCTCGGTGAAGAGCCTGAGCAAGCTGCTGAGCCTCGGCATCCGTCGTGGCCAAGTTCTAGAATTGATCGCTGAACCTGGCATCGCCGCCGATGCCTTGCCGGCGTTGCTGGCGGCTATCGAGCAGGGCCTCGGCGAGGAGGTCGAGCCCTTGCCGCAAACGGCAGCAGTGGAGCAGCCGCAGGTCGAAACCCTCCAGGCCCCGCCGCCCGGCAGCACCCTGCAGGGTGTCGCGGCCGCGCCGGGTATCGCCAGTGGCCCGGCCCATGTCTGCGTCGAGCGCGATATCGACTACCCGCTGCGCGGCGAGTCGCCCGCCCAGGAGCGGGCCAGGCTGCGCCAGGCCATCGACACAGTGCACGCCGATCTTCAGGCCCTGGTGCAACGCAGCGACAAGGCCATCGGCGAAATTTTCGTCACCCATCAGGAAATGCTCGCCGACCCGGCCCTGACCGACGACGTCGAGCTGCGCCTGGCCCAGGGCGAAAGCGCCGCAGCTGCATGGATGGCGGTGATCGAAGCCGCTGCCCGTCAGCAGGAGGCCCTGCACGATGCGCTGCTGGCCGAGCGGGCCGCCGATCTGCGCGATATCGGTCGTCGGGTGCTGGCGCAACTGTGCGGCGTCAAGGACAGCGCCGAGCCAGAGCAGCCCTATGTGCTGGTGATGGCCGAGGTCGGCCCTTCGGACGTGGCGCGCCTGGACCCGGCACGGGTCGCCGGTATCGTCACCGCCCAGGGCGGCGCCACCGCACACAGCGCCATCGTCGCTCGCGCCCTGGGCATCCCGGCGGTGGTCGGGGCCGGGGCGGCCGTGTTGTTGCTGGATAGCGGCACGCCGCTGCTGCTCGATGGTCAGCGCGGGCGGGTCGTGGTTGCGCCAGCCGAGGCCGAGTTGCAACGAGCCCTGGCAGAGCGTGATGCCCGCGAGCGTCGGCTGCAGATCGCCTGGGCCAACCGCCATGAGCCCGCGCGGACGCGCGACGGCCATGCCGTCGAAGTGTTCGCCAACATCGGCCAGAGCAACGGCATCGACAAGGTGGTGGAGCAAGGTGCCGAAGGCATCGGCCTGTTGCGCACCGAGCTGATCTTCATGGCCCACCCGCAACTGCCCGATGTGGCGGCCCAGGAAGCCGAGTACCGTCGGGTGCTCGATGGCCTGGACGGACGGCCACTGGTGGTGCGCACGCTCGACGTCGGGGGCGACAAGCCCTTGCCGTACTGGCCGATCGCGGCTGAGGAAAACCCCTTCCTCGGCGTGCGCGGCGTGCGCCTGACCCTGCAACGCCCGCAGGTGATGGAGGACCAGCTGCGCGCATTGCTGCGTGCCGCGGACAACCGCCCGCTGCGCATCATGTTCCCCATGGTCGGCCAGCTCCATGAATGGCGCGCCGCCAAGGCCATGGTCGAGCGCCTGCGCCAGGAGGTTCCGGTGGGCGACTTGCAGGTAGGTATCATGGTCGAAGTGCCGTCGGCCGCCTTGCTGGCGCCACAGCTGGCCCGTGAAGTGGACTTTTTCAGTATCGGTACCAACGACCTCACCCAGTACACCCTGGCCATCGACCGCGGTCACCCGAGCCTGTCGGCACAGGCCGACGGCCTGCACCCGGCAGTGCTCAACCTGATCGACATGACCGTGCGCGCCGCCCATGCCCAGGGCAAGTGGGTGGGCGTGTGCGGCGAGCTGGCGGCCGACCCGCAGGCGGTCGCCGTGCTGCTGGGCCTGGAGGTGGACGAACTGAGTGTCGCCGCCCGCAGCATTCCTGAAGTCAAGGCACTGGTGCGCCAGACCGACCTTTCGACGGCCCGCGCCCTGGCGCGCGAGGCCCTGCAACAAGACAGCGCCGAGGCAGTTCGGGCGCTGGTGGAGCGTTTTTGATGGCCAAGATCCTCACCCTCACCCTCAACCCGGCGCTGGATATCACCATCATCCTCGACCGCCTGCGACCCGGCGCGGTCAACCGCAGCCAGGCCCAGCACAGCCATGCCGCCGGCAAGGGGCTGAACGTCGCCCAGGTGCTGGCCGACCTGGGTCACAGCGTCACTGTCGGCGGTTTCCTGGGGCAGGATAACCTGGCGCCGTTCGAGGCGCTGATTGCCTGGCGCGGGTTCGCCGATTGCTTCGTGCGCGTCCCGGGCGAGACCCGCAGCAACATCAAGCTGGTCGAGGCCGATGGCCAGGTCACCGATATCAACGGGCCAGGGCCGCAGGTCGACGAGGCCGCCCGCGACGCCTTGCTGCAACGTCTGGCACTCGTGGCCCCGGGGCATGACGCCGTGGTGGTGGCCGGGAGCCTGCCACGGGGGATCAGCCCCGAGTGGTTGCGCGAGCTGCTGCTGATGCTCAAGTCCCAGGGCCTGAAGGTGGCCCTGGACAGCAGCGGCGAAGCCTTGCGCGCAGGCCTGCAGGCCGCGCCCTGGCTGGTCAAGCCCAACACCGAGGAGCTGGGTGAAGTCCTCGGGCTGCCGGTGCAGGCTGCGGACGAGCAACGCGCGGCCGCACGGCGGCTGCTCGCCACTGGCGTCGAGCATGTGGTGGTGTCCCAGGGCGAGCAGGGCGTGAACTGGTTCGCCGCTGGCCTGGCGCTGCATGCGCAACCGTCGAAAGTGCGCATCGCCAGTACCGTCGGCGCCGGTGATTCGCTGGTTGCCGGCATGGTCCATGGCCTGCTCCTGGCCGAAGCGCCCGCCGCTACCTTGCGCCGCGCCACCGCCATCGCCGCCCAGGCAGTCACCCAGGTCGGCTTCGGCGTTCACGACCGTGAGCAACTGGAGCGTCTGGAAGCCGCCGTGCGCCTTACAGAACAACAAGAAGAGGGCTGCTGATGAACATTGCCATTGTCACCGCCTGCCCCAACGGTCAGGTGTCCAGCGTGCTCAGCGCCCGCCTGTTGGCCGCCGCGGCCCAGCGTCGGGGCTGGAAAACCTGCGTCGAGGTGCATGACGCCGAACATCCGGAGCTGCGCCTGACGCCAACGCAGATCGCCGAGGCCGACTGGGTGCTGGTGGTCAGCACCGGGCCGCTGGACCTGGCGCGCTTTGCGGGCAAGCGCCTGTACCAGAGCACGCCGGCCCAGGCCCTGGCCGACCGTGAAGGCTTCCTCGACGAGGCCGCTGCGGGCGCCCAGGTGCAGGTAGCGCAAACCCCGGTGCATGGTGCGCCGAAGATTGTCGCTGTGACTGCCTGCCCGACCGGCGTGGCCCACACCTTCATGGCCGCCGAAGCCCTGCAACAAGCGGCGCAGGCCATGGGCTACCAGCTCACCGTGGAAACCCAGGGTTCGGTCGGCGCGCGCAATCCGCTGCCGGCCGAGGCCATTGCCGCAGCCGATGTGGTGTTGCTGGCCGCCGATATCGAAGTACCGGCTGCGCGCTTCGCCGGCAAGCGCATCTACCGCTGCGGCACCGGCATCGCCCTCAAGCAGGCCCGCGCCACGCTGGACAAGGCCCTGGCCGAGGGCAAGGTGGAGGCGGCGGGAACGACCGGCGCAGTGCCGCCGGCCGAGAAGACCGGCGTCTACAAGCACCTGCTGACCGGGGTGTCGTTCATGCTGCCGATGGTGGTGGCCGGCGGTTTGCTGATCGCCTTGTCGTTCATGTTCGGCATCGAGGCCTACAAGGAGCCCGGCACGCTGCCCGCCGCCTTGATGCAGATCGGCGGCGAAGCGGCGTTCAAGCTGATGGTGCCGCTGCTTGCCGGCTATATCGCCTGGTCCATTGCCGACCGCCCGGGCCTGGCGCCCGGGATGATCGGCGGCCTGTTGGCGAGCACGCTGGGGGCGGGGTTCATCGGCGGCATCGTCGCCGGCTTCCTGGCCGGCTACAGCGCCAAGGCCATTGCCCGCTGGGTGCGCCTGCCCAGCAGCCTCGACGCGCTCAAGCCGATCCTCATCATCCCGCTGCTGGCCAGCCTGTTCACTGGCCTGGTGATGATCTACGTGGTCGGCCAGCCCGTGGCGGCCATGCTCGAGGGACTGACCCATTTCCTCGACAGCATGGGCACCACCAACGCCATCCTGCTCGGGCTGCTGCTCGGCGGCATGATGTGCGTCGACCTTGGCGGGCCGATCAACAAGGCCGCCTATGCCTTCTCGGTGGGGCTGCTGGCCTCGTCGAGCTACGCGCCGATGGCCGCGACCATGGCCGCCGGCATGGTGCCGCCGATCGGCCTGGGCATCGCCACCCTCCTGGCCCGGCGCAAGTTCGCCCAGAGTGAGCGCGAGGCCGGCAAGGCGGCGCTGGCGCTGGGCCTGTGCTTCATCTCCGAGGGCGCGATCCCGTTCGCCGCCAAGGACCCGCTGCGGGTGATTCCGGCGAGCATCGCCGGGGGCGCGCTGACCGGGGCCTTGTCGATGTATTTTGGCTGCAAGCTGATGGCGCCCCATGGCGGGTTGTTCGTGCTGCTGATCCCCAACGCGATCAACCATGCGCTGTTGTACCTGCTGGCCATCGTCGCCGGCAGCCTGCTGACGGCGGTGGTGTACGCGCTGATCAAGAAGAGCGAGCAGGTGGAGATGGTCGTGGCGCCAGCCAAGGGCTAGGCCCGCGATTGCTCCATCAAATGCTTCAACCCCTGGTCTTGCCCCGCAACGGTTTCAGCAGATCGCCCAACCCGTTGTGGTAGATCTCGTGCATCAGCGCCAGCAACCCGCCAAGCTCCCCGGGCGGGAAGCCTTTACGGGCAAACCATGCCAGGTAGTCCCCGGGCAGGTCGGCGATGATCCGCCCCTGGTACTTGCCAAAAGGCATGGTGCGGGTGACCAGCAGTTGCAGGGTTTCGGGTTTCATCGGGCGGTGGCCAGTGGCGGTTGAAGCGCGACCTTACTGCAAACTGCACGACGACCCAAGCGGCGATCATGCAGAACGCCCTTGAGCGGCATGTTTGTGAAATCTTCAAGTTACTGATTTTAATGAATTATTTTTATTTCCTGGGTTTGGCACGAAGCCTGCTCCGATCAAGGTGACTATGACCTGCCAAGGAGTTGTTGCCATGAGTAATCCCAACAAAGACACGATCGACGTACTCAACGACCTGATCGAGTACAGCAAGGATGGTGAGAAAGGCTTCAAGACTTCTGCCGAGGATGTGAAGAACCCTGAACTGAAAGCATTCTTCGTGCAGCGTGCCAGCGAGTGCGCCAGTGCCGCCGCAGAGTTGCAGGGCGAAGTGCGGCGCCTGGGCGGCGACCCGGAAACCAGCACCAGCATCAGCGGTGACCTGCACCGTGGCTGGGTCAACCTCAAGTCGATGGTCACCGGCAAGGATGAAGAAGCGGTGCTCAATGAAGTGGAGCGTGGGGAAGACCATGCGCTGAAGGCCTACAAGGAAGCCCGCGAGAAGCTGGTCAAACTGGGGCGTTCGGCCAATGACACTTCGTATGCCTTGGTAGAGAAACAGCTGCAGGGCGTGCAGCGCAATCATGATCAGGTGAAGGCGCTGCGTAACGCAGCCCGCGCTCGGTCCTGATCAGCATGGGGCCGTTTAACGGCCCCATGACTCACTCCTCGGGTCCTTCCACCCGATTCCGCCCATTGGCCTTGGCCCGATACAACGCCTCGTCAGCATCACCCAGCAGCGCCGCCAGGTCCTGATGGGTGCCG
Organism: Pseudomonas sp. PONIH3; assembly: GCF_002934345.1. Lineage (NCBI taxonomy): Bacteria > Pseudomonadati > Pseudomonadota > Gammaproteobacteria > Pseudomonadales > Pseudomonadaceae > Pseudomonas > Pseudomonas sp. PONIH3. The sequence goes on along the minus strand of NZ_CP026386.1, from coordinate 2,683,787 downwards.
GGGATATGCAGGCCAATCCCCACGCTGACCGTCACCGACCGCTCGTCATCGCCGAACGGCGGCATCGCCTCGACACTGGCGCGAATCCGCTCGGCCAGCAACCGGGCGCCGGCCAGCTCGGTTTCCGGCAGCACCACCTGGAACTCTTCCCCGCCGTAACGCGCCGCCAGGTCCGCCGGGCGGCGGATGCACAGCTCGATGGTGGTGGCCACCTCGCGCAGTACATGGTCGCCACCGGCATGGCCATGGCGCTGGTTGAAGGCCTTGAAGTGGTCCACATCCACCATCAGCACTGCCAGCGGCTTGCGGTTGCGCTGGGCGCGCGCCCATTCCTGGCGCAGCACCTGGTCGAGGCGGCGGCGGTTGGCAAGGCCGGTGAGGCTGTCGGTGGCGGCGAGGGTGGCCAGGCCCATTTCGGCATCGTGGCGCCGACGTAGCTCGCGGCCCAGCAGCAAGGTCAGCCAGAGGATGCCAATGCACAACACGCCGGTGGCCACGCTGACCACGATCGCGGTACGCCGCCACGACTGGAACACTTCATCGGCCGAGTGGGCCACCAGCACGATCAACGGCAGGTCGGCGACCCGGGCGAAGGTGTAGAGGCGCTGGCCCTCATAGGCCGTCGAGCGGGCGGTGAAGCTGCCACTGCGCTCGCTGAGGATGCGCTTGAAGTTGGGGCGCTCGCTGAAGCTGGTGCCGATCAGTGGATCCTGCGGCCGGGTCGGCTGGCGCGCCAGTAGCTGGCCGTCGGTGTTGAGCAGGTTGATGCTGCTGTCCACGCCGATGTCCAGGCGCTGGAACAGTTCGTTGAAATAGGACAGGCGCAAGGCCCCGGCGGCCAGGCCCTGGAACTCGCCGTTGGCGCCGGAGATGCGCCGGCTGAAGCTGATGCACCAGTCCAGGTTGCCCAGCCGCGCCTTGAACGGCGGACTGATCAGCAGGCCCAGGCCCGGGCGGTCTCGGTGCGCCTGGAAGGCCACGGTGTCGGCGAAGTTGGCCTGGCGCGGCACCGCGCTGGTGGAGTCGCCGAGCACGTCGCCCTTGGCGTCGAGCCAGAGAATGTCGCCGCGCACCGGCGCGGAGAAGGCCTGGTTGAACAGGATCTGCTGGCGCAGCTTGGTCGGTACGTTGAGCAGCTCGGGGTGCTGCACGGCCCAGATCAGGCCCTTGAGCGACTGGTCGTAGAGTTCGACGTTGCGCAGGATGTCGCTTTCGATCAACTGCACGATGTTGCTCGACGAGCGCATTTCCGATTGCTCGACGCTGTCGCGCTCGCGTGCCAGCAGGTAGCCGACGATAGCCACTATGGCGAGCACGGCAAGGCAGCTGCCCAGGTTGAGGACCAGCTCGGGGTGTGACTTGTACAGGGCGGATCGTGGTGATCGGGTGGGCAACGTCATGCTCGCAACTGCATAAGCCCCGGGATCCATGGGGAGTGGGCCGGAAAGCGGCGGCGGTATTTTAGGCAAGGCGCGATTGTCGGACAAGATCAAAGGTGTTTTGCCCGACGGAATTGATTCAGTAGGCCTGCGATGGGATGTACGACATTTCCGAATCTGAAACCAAATGCTTCAGTTGGGCTGTGCTTGGGACCTATCCTACGCGCTTGCCGGAAGGGTCTGGATAGGCCGGGAAATGCATCAGGGCTAACGTCGTCGGGTCGCCAAATTTGGTGACCGGGCGTGAGAACCTGATGATATGTCTTTCGGCCACTTCAATGGCAGCCGTGTTCGGGCAGACCTCTGGTCTGGCTGGGTTTCATGTCCTCGGTTTCTCACCCCGTACACGGTTGCCACCTAATCCTGTGAGAAAGGTTCAAGTGGCGATTTTCTTCAATCGACATGAGCGATTTGAAATGAAAAAGCTAGTACCTGACCCACCCATCCCCTACATCTTCATCATCGACCATCTGCCCCTCGCCGAAGTCTGGGAGCATGCCGCTGTCCTGATGACCATGATGACCCGCACCTGCGACGTCTACATGGCCTTTCCCGTGGATGAGCGTCCCGAGATCCTGGTGGAGAACATTTCCATCCTCAGCCGGCTGCTGAGCTGCCTGATGGCCCACGCCAGGTCGCTGGAGGTGCAGCCATGAGCGAGCAGCCCGAACGTTTTGCCACTGCCGGCGTTTCGACATTCCTGGAGTGTTTTCGTGTTGAGCCCGATGTGCCTTTCAGCCTGGCGTTCAACGAGCTGTCGGTGCTGCAGGGTTGCATCCTGCACCTGACCACGGAGACGGAAATGGAAGGGGATTTGAAAGCAGGGAGTGCAGCGCGGATCCTCAGTGCCATGGCCAAGGCGCTGATCAATGACCTGGAGATTGGGTTGAACCGTACCCGTTGAAGTCCATCGCAGGGCAAGCCCGCTCCCACGCCTGATAATCCGCCTGGCGTGGGAGCGGGCTTGCCCTGCGATCGGTTTCAGATCAGAACACGTTCAACGGATAATCCACGATCATGCGGAATTCGTTGTTGTCCTGAATCGTCGAGTAGGCCGCGTTGGCCCGGTGCGTGGCATAGCGCAGCAGCACCGACAGGTCCTTCATCTGACCTTCCTGGAACACATACTTCACGTCGAAGTCGCGCTCCCAGTGCCGGGCATTTTCGCCTTCGGCGTTGTAGAAATCGTAGTACTGGGTGTCTTGGCTGGCCTTGGTCAGGTCGGCCTTGCCGCGCGAGTACGACAGCGAGGTGCTCAGGCCTGGGATGCCGAGGCCGGCGAAGTCGTAGTCGTACTGCAGCTTCCATGAGCGCTCGTTCGGCGCGTTGAAGTCCGAGTACATGCGCGAGTTGTCGAGGAAGATGCTGTCGCCCAGGTTGATGTAGTCGAACGGCGTGTCGCCATTGACCCGCTGGTAGGCGGCGGTGACGCTGTGGTACCCGGCGGCGACGGTGAAGTGCACGCTCCAGGTGTTGTTGTCGATGCTGCCCAGCTTCGACTGGCCGGTGTCCTGGGTGTGATAGAAGTGCACGCCTGGGTTCAGGCTGACCAGGTCGTTGACCGCGTAGGTGTAGTCGAAGTCGGCGTAGTACTGGTTCCAGATGTCCTTCAGCTCGGCGGCGTAGAGGTTGGCGGTGACGCCCTCGGTGCCGCTCCACGACGCGCCGGCCCAGCTCAGGTTCTGGCTGTCCTGCTCGCGTGTCTGGTTGCTGTAGTAGGTGTTGATGCGGCGGTGGCCGCTCTGGTTGTACGGCTTGGTGAAGCTGACCTTGCCGCCTTCGAGCATCAGCCCGTCGATGCTGTTGTTGGTCAGCGCGACGCCGCGGAAGGTCTGCGGCAGCATGCGGCTTTCGCCACCGGCGATCACCGGGTTGGTGAGGAACAGGTCACCGGCCTTGAACTCGGTGTCGAAGCCCTTGAGCTTGATCGCGCCGCCGGCAGTGGAGAAGGCGTGGCGCGCCTTGTCTTCCGGTGCGCTCGGCAGGATCGAGGTGCCGGCACGGCCATCACCGCCGTCGAGCTTCAGGCCGACCATGGCGTGGGCGTCGAGGCCGAAGCCGATTACGCCAGGCGTGTAGCCGGACTCGAAGCGTGCGACGGCGCCCTGGCCCCACTCGCGTTTGTCCTTGATCGAGGCATTCTTCTCGTTGCGGTTGAAGTAGGCATTACGCAAATGCAGGTTCAGCGTGGAGCCCTCGATGAAGCCATCAGCCTTGGCTTCATCGGCCTGTGCGGCCACGGGCATCGTTGCGGCCAATGCAACGAACAACGGGGTGAAACGAAACGCGAAAGACACCGGTACAAACTCCTTTGGTCAAGCGATGGGGCAGTTTTTTATTGTCGTGTCTGCAAGTTCTTATTAGAGACGTAACAGCCAGGCTGAGATTTTCGACGCATAAAAAAAGCCGCTGAAAGGCAGCGGCTTTGAAAGGCTAACATATCGTCACAGGCAGTGCCCATGGTGTAGCCCAGGGAAAACTGGAAACAGCTGGCGTGGCCGGTCAGCTATCGGCATTGGTATCGACAGATACCTTGGAAGCGGTCTGCTGTGCGTCTTTAGCCGCAGCGGACTGCTGCGCGGCGTAGGCGTCACGCGCCTCCTGGTGAACCGCGGCGAGTTCGGCGTTGCGGGCGACGAAGGCCGGGGATTCTTCCGCCATGGCCAGGGGCGACAACAACAGGGAAGACAGGACGAAGACGCTGGCAATACCCATACTGTTGGACATTTGGAACAACCTTCTTGCGGGGCAAGTGCTAATGGAGACAGGGCTAAAGTTAGTCCTGTAAACAGCGGGGAAACAGAGGCTGTTCAGATAAGCACTGTTGCGCAAAAAGTAATGATCGCGGCAAAAATACTCAGACTTTTACCGCAAACCCGCGTAGTTGAGCGCTCGGCAAGTTGATACCGAAGGTATTGGCCCCGGCCTCGCTGTGCACGAAAACACTGCCGCCGTGCATCAGGGCGATTGCCTTGACGATGGCCAGGCCCAGTCCGTGGTTGCCGCCGCCGCTGTTGGCGCGGGCCGCATCCACCCGATAGAAGCGCTCGAACAGCATCGGCAGGTGTTCGTCGTCGATCGCCGGCCCCGGGTTGCTCACCGCGATGCTGACTTGCTCCTCAGTAGCCTCGATGCGCACCTGGATCGCCTGGTGCGGTGCGGTGTGCTGCACGGCGTTGTTCAGCAGGTTGATCAGCGCCCGGCGCAACTGGGCCTTTTCGATGCAGGCCTGGGCATCGCCGCTGACGGTGACGCTGACGTGGGCGTCTTCGAGGATGTAGTCGAGGTAGTCGAGGGTGGTGGCCACTTCCTCGGCCAGCGAGGCCTGGGTAAGGGCGGTGGCCTTGCTGCCCTGGTCGGCGCTGGCCAGGAACAGCATGTCGTTGATGATGCTGCGCAGGCGCTCGAGTTCTTCGAGGTTCGATTGCAGCACCTCGAAGTAGTGCTCGGCGCTGCGCCCGCGGGTGAGGGCGACCTGGGTCTGGCCGATCAGGTTGGTCAGCGGCGAGCGCAGTTCGTGGGCGACGTCGGCGTTGAAGGCTTCCAGTTGCGAATAGGCCTGGCTGACTCGGTCGAGGGCGGCATTGAAGGTGCCGGCGAAGCGCGCCAGTTCCGGCGGCAGGTCGCGGGTCTGCAGGCGACCGTCCAGGCGTGGCGGCGCCAGGGCCTGGGCTTCTTCGGAGAGGGCGAGCAGGGGCCGCAGACCAATACGCGCGACCCAGTAACCAAGCAGCGAGGCCAGCAGCACGCCGAAAACCGCCAGGCCAACGATGGCCACCAGCAGGCTGTGCTGGGCCTGCCAGAAGGTTTCAGTGTCGATGCCGATCAGAAAACGCAGGGGCGGGCGCTCACCCTGCGCGGGCAGCTCGCTGACCAGCACCTTGTAGGGATAGGGGCTGTCGGACAGGCGCAGCTCGCGCATGCCCACAGGGCCCTTGGCAAAGTCGCGCACCTGTTCGCTGGGATGGCCGTACTCGAAGGCCGGGGCGCCGCTCACCACCCAGAAGCGGATACGTCGGTCTTCTTCGCTCAGCAGGTTTAGTTTGTTGTTGATCTTGGCCCAGTGCTCGGAGGTGCCGAAGCGGTTGAGGGTGGATTCGAGCACGCTGAAGCGTGCGTCCAGTTCGGCTTCTGGCAGCAGGTCGAGGCTATGGTCGACCTGGCGGTATAGCGCGCTGCCGATCAGTACGAACACCGCCAGGGCGACCATGGCGAACAGCGCCGCCAGGCGCAGGGCGATGGAGTTGCGCCAAGGATTCATCGGGCGTTACCTGCGGCCAATTCATGGGGGCGGGTATTGCAGGTTTCAGCCACGATGTTCCAGGACATAGCCCATGCCTCGAATGGTATGCAGCAGCTTGTGGTCGAACGGCCCGTCGAGCTTGGCGCGCAGGCGCTTGATCGCCACTTCGACGACATTGGCGTCACTGTCGAAATTGATGTCCCAGACCAACTCGGCGATGGCGGTCTTGGACAGGATCTCGCCCTGGCGCCGGGCCAGCACGCTGAGCAGCGAGAACTCCTTGGCGGTCAGGTCCAGGCGCTGGCCGGCCCGGCTGGCCTTGCGCGCCATCAGGTCGATCCACAGGTCCGCCACCTGGATCTGCAGCGGCTCATGAATGGCGCTGCGCCGGGTCAGGGCCTGCAGCCTGGCCACCAGCTCAAGGAACGAGAACGGCTTGCCCAGGTAGTCGTCGGCGCCTTCGCGCAGGCCGTGGATGCGGTCCTCGACCCGCTCGCGGGCGGTGAGCATGATCACCGGCGTCTGCTTGCGCGCCCGCAGTGCGCGCAGCACGCCGTAGCCATCCAGGCCAGGCAGCATCACGTCGAGAACGATCACCGCGTAGTCGCCTTCGAGGGCCAGGTGCAGGCCGTCGATGCCGTCGCGGGCCAGGTCGACGGTGAAGCCCTGCTCGGTGAGGCCACGATGCAGGTAGTCGGCGGTTTTTTCTTCGTCTTCGATGATCAGCACACGCATGGTCTTGTCTCAACTGGCGGTCGGCGCGGGGGCGACGGTGGCCCGGCGGCGGTGGAACAGACGCTCCAGGGCCAAGTATATGACCGGGGTGGTGAACAGCGTCAGTGCCTGGCTCACCAGCAGGCCGCCGACCACGGCGATGCCCAGTGGCTGACGCAGTTCGGCGCCGGCGCCGAAGCCGAACATCAGTGGCAGCGCGCCGAGCAATGCGGCCAGGGTGGTCATGATGATCGGGCGAAAGCGCACCAGGCACGCCTGGTGGATCGCCTGCTCGGGCGTCATGCCGTGGTTGCGCTGGGCTTCGAGGGCGAAGTCGATGAGCAGGATGCCGTTCTTCTTGACGATGCCGATCAGCAGCACCACGCCGATCAGGCCCATGATGGTGAAGTCCTGGCCCATGGCCCAGAGCAGGATCAGCGCGCCCAGGCCCGCCGAGGGCAGGGTGGAGATGATGGTCAGCGGGTGCACGAAGCTCTCGTAGAGCACGCCGAGGATGATGTACACCGCCACCAGCGCGGCGAGGATCAGGTAGGGCTGGCTCGACAGTGAACTCTGGAAGGCCTGGGCGGCGCCCTGGAAGTTGCCGGCGATGGAGTCGGGCATGCCCAGTTCGCGCTGGGTGCGTTCGAGGATCTGCACCGCATCGCCCAGGGCCACGCCGGGGGCCAGGTTGAACGACAGGTTGGCCCGGGAACAGGCCGTCGTGGCTGATCGACAAAGGGCCGGTGCTGGGCGGCGCGACATGGGCCAGGGCCGACAGCGGCACCATCTCGCCCGACAGTGGCGAGCGCAGGTAGAAGTAGTTGAGGCTCTCGGCCTTGCCGCGCTGGCGGGCGTCCAGCTCGAGGATCACCTTGTACTGGTTGGTCTCGGTCTGGAACTCGCTGATCTGCCGCTGGCCGAAGGCATCGTACAGCGCCTGGTCGACGTCGGTGGTGGTCAGGCCGAAGCGCGCGGCGGCCTGGCGGTCGATGTCGATGCGGGTGACGCTGGCGCCCAGTTGCAGGTCGTTGGACAGGTCGCGGAACGCCGGATTTTCGCGCAGGCGTTCGGTCAGGCGCTGGGTCCACAGGTTCAGCGCAACGCCGTCGTTGCTCTTGAGCACGTACTGGTACTGGGTGCGCGACGGCCCGGAACTGAGGTTGATGTCTTGCCCTGCGCGCAGGTACAGGACGATGCCGGGAACCTGCGCCAGTTTTGCGCGCACGCGGTCGATCCATTCGCTGGCCGACACGTCGCGCTCGCCACGGGGCTTGAGGGAGATCCAGAAGCGCCCGTTGGCGATGGTCTGGTTGCTGCCGGTGACACCTACCGAATGGGAGAAGGCGCGCACCGCCGGGTCGGCTTCGATGATCTTCGCCAGGGCCTTGTGCTTCTCGATCATCGCGGGGTAGGACACATCGGCCGCCGCCTCGCTGGTGCCGAGGATGAACCCGGTGTCCTGCAGCGGGAAGAAGCCCTTGGGGATGGCCACGTAGCCGACCACCGCCAATGCCAGGGTCAGGCCGAACACGCCGAGGGTGACACGCTGGTGCGCCAGGGCCCGGTCCAGGCCCTTCTCGTACCAGCGCACCAGGCGCTGGCCGAAGCCGCCATGCTGCGTCTCGGGCGGGCGGCGCATGCACAGCGCGGCGAGGGTCGGTGCCAGGGTCAGCGAGACCACCACCGAAATCAGGATGGTCGCGGTGGCGGTCAGGGCGAATTCCTTGAACAGCCGGCCGACCACGCCGCCCATGAACAGCAGCGGAATGAACGCGGCGATCAGCGAGAAGCTGATCGACACCACGGTGAAGCCGATCTCGCCGGCGCCCTTGAGCGCCGCCGTGCGGCTGTCGTCGCCGGCCTCCAGGTGACGGTGGATGTTCTCCACCACGACGATGGCATCGTCGACCACGAAGCCCACGGCGATGACGATGGCCACCAGGGTGAGGTTGTTGAGGCTGAAGCCGAACACGTACATCAATGCGCAACTGGCGATCAGCGACACGCCGAGCACGCTGGAAACGATGAAGGTCGCCGACCACTGGCGCAGGAACAGCGCCATCACCCCGATCACCAGGGCCACGGCGATCAGCAGGGTCAGCTCGACCTCGTGCAGCGAGGCGCGGATGGTCTGCGTGCGGTCCTGCAGCACCGACACCTCGACCGCTGCCGGCAGCATTTCCTGCAGGCGGGGCAGGGCAGCCATCACCCGGTCCACGGTGTCGACGATGTTTGCCCCGGGTTGGCGGAAGATAACCAGGTTCAACCCCGGCTGTTCGCCGGACCAGGCCCTGACGTAGGCGTTCTCGGCGCCGTCGATCACCTTGGCGACGTCGGCCAGGTGCACCGGGGCGCCGTTGCGGTAGCTGACGATCAGCTTCGCGTAGTCGTCGGGGTGGAACAGCTGGTCGTTGGCGGCGAGGGTCGACACGCTGTGCTCGCCGTACAGCGCGCCCTTGGCCAGGTTGAGACTGGTCTGCTGGATGGCCTGGCGGATATCGGCCAGGGTCAGGCCGATGGCGGCGAGCTTTTCGGGCTGGGCCTGCACGCGGATGGCCGGGCGTAGTTGCCCGGTGATGTTGATCAGGCCGACCCCGTCGATCTGGCTGAGCTGGCGGGCCAGCAGGGTCTCGGCATAGTCGCTCAGTTGGTTGCCAGGCATCTGCGCCGAGCTGACGGTGAGGATCAGCACCGGGCTGTCGGCCGGGTTGACCTTGCGCCAGGTGGGCGGGCTGGGCAGGTCCTGGGGCAGGCGCGCGGTGGCGGTGTTGATCGCCGCCTGGACCTCCTGGGCGGCGGTGTCGATGTTCTTGTCGAGGGTGAACTGCAGGATCAGGTTGGTCGAGCCCAGCGCGCTGCTGCTGGTCATCTGGGTCATGCCGGGGATGGCGCTGAACTGCACCTCCAGGGGCGTGGCGACCGACGAGGCCATGGTTTCCGGGCTGGCACCGGGCAACTGGGCGGTAACCTGGATGGTCGGGAAGTCGGCCTCGGGCAGCGGCGCCACCGGCAGGCGCGGGAAGGCGATGGCACCGAGCAGCACCAGGGCGAAGGTCAGCAGCAGGGTGGCGATGGGGTGCTCGATGCACCAGGCCGAGACGCCGTTGCGGGTGTTCATGGATGGCTCCTGCTTTCGGCCATTTGCGCCGGGGCAGGGGTGTCGGGGGTGACTTCCACGGTGCTGCCGGGCTTGAGCCGCGACTGACCGTCCAGCACCAGGCGATCGCCGGCCTTGACCCCGGCAATGACGTTCAGCGTGCTGTCCTGGTACACCACCTTGACCGGTACGGCGCTGACCTTGTCGCCGTCCAGGCGGTAGACGAAGTGGCCGTCGATGCTGCGCTGCACCACCGGCGGCGGCACCACCAGGGCGTCCTCGTCCACCGCCGTGCGCAGGCGCACGGTAACCAGCTGGCCCGGCCACAGGCGTGCGTCCCGGTTGTCGAACTCGGCCTTGACCCGCACCGTGCCGGTGGTGGCCGAAACCTGGTTGTCGATCAGCATCAAGTGCCCCTTGGCGAGCAGGCTGCGTTCGCCGTCGGCGTCCAGGTAGGTCTCCACTTCGGCGGGTGTGGCCGAGTTGAGCAGGCCCTGCAGGACTGGCAGCTGCTGTTGGGGCAGGGCGAACTCCACGGCGATCGGGTCGATCTGGGTGACGCTGAACAGGCTCTGAGTGTCGCTGGTGCGTACCAGGTTGCCAGGGTCGACGTTGCGAATGCCGACGCGCCCGCTCACCGGCGAGCGGATCTGGGTGTAGCTGAGCTGCACCGCGGCATTGTCGATGGCCGCCTGGTTGCCCTTGATCGTCGCCTGCAACTGGTTCACCAGCGCCTGCTGCTGGTCGAGGGTCTGCTTGGACACTCCGTCGTCGCTGCTGAGCAACTGGTAGCGCTTGAGGTTGACGTTACCCACCTGCAACTGCGCCTGGGTCTGGCCGAGCTGGGCGCGGGCCTGATCGAGGTTGGCGCGGATCGCCCGGTCATCGAGGGTGGCCAGCAGGTCGCCCTGCATGACCCACTGGCCTTCCTTGACCAGCACCTGGGTGAGCACGCCCTCGACCTGCGGGCGCACCTCGACGCTATGCAGCGACAGCACCGAGCCGATGGCGCTCAGGTAGCGTGGGACGTCCTGCTGGGCCACGGCGACCACGCGCACCGGTATCGCGCTGGCGGCGCGGTTGGCCGGGGCTTCGCGGCGCAATCCCTGCCAGGCGCCGATGGCGACCAGCAGGGCGAGGGCCAGGGCGGCGAGTACGAGGTAGCGGGACGGACGTCGCATCGGGGCAGGCACCTTGACCAAGGGGCTGGGAAGTGGATTGGACTATTGCAAGGTTATAGCGCGCCGTCCGGGTCGGCAGCGTGACGCCTGGCTGTCATGGCTGTCAGTTTCGGTGGGTTGATGGCCAAGTGCCAATACCCTGCCATGGATCAATGTTACGTTGGCGTTTGCCCCTAGAGTCGTACGCCCTGCCGATTTCACGTACAACAACGAGAGCCTCCGATGAAGTGCAATATGCCTGTTACCGGTCGCGAAGTGGATTACCCCGGCGACGCCAATATCCTGTCCACCACCGATCTGGACAGCCGCATCACCTATGCCAACGACGATTTCCTGCGAGTCAGCGGGTTCGCGCGCGAGGAGCTGCTGGGCAATCCCCACCACATCGTCCGCCACCCCGACATGCCGCCCCAGGCCTTCGCCCAGATGTGGCAGGCGCTCAAGGCCGGACGCTCGTGGATGGGACTGGTGAAGAACCGTTGCAAGAACGGTGACCACTACTGGGTGAGCGCTTTCGTCTCGCCGATCAGCAGTGGCGGGCAGGTGCTGGAGTACCAGTCGGTGAGGACCAAGCCTGGGGTCGAGCAGGTCGCGGCGGCCGAGCGGTGCTATGCAAGGTTGCGCGAAGGCCGGCGTGACTGGCGCGAGCGCTTACCGGTACTGCAGTTGGGCACACGCTTGTCGCTGGCGGTCGGTGTGGTACTGGCGCTGGTGATAGGCGCGGGTCAATGGTGGCTGGGGGCACCGCTGCTGGAATCGCTGGTGGAGATGGTGGCGGCTGGGGGCTTGAGCAGCTTGGCGATCCTGGTGCTGCTGCGCCCATACGAGCGGCTACGTCGGCAGGCCCAGACGATCGCCGACAATCCACTCAGCCAGCACCTGTACACCGGCCGGCGTGACGGCCTGGGGCAGATCGAGTTCGCCATGCGCATGCTCAAGGCGCAGCTGGGGGCGGTGGTCGGGCGTATCGGCGACACCTCCTCGCGCCTGGCCGGGCACTCGGGCTCGCTGGTCGAGGCCTTGCACAGCAGTCACGCCAACAGCCTCGAGCAGCAGAGCGAAGCCGACCAGGTGGCCACGGCGATCCACCAGATGAGCGCCAGTGTCGCCCAGGTCGCCAGCAGCGCGCAGATGGCGGCGATGGCGGCCGACCAGGCCGAGGACGAGACCCAGTCAGGCCACCAGCTGGTCGATCGCAACCGCTGCGCGATCCAGGACCTGGCCGGCTCGCTGGTGGAAGCCAGCGAGGTGATCCAGCAACTGGAGAACCACAGCAGCGAGATTTCCGGGGTGCTCGACGTGATCCGTGGCATCGCCGAGCAGACCAACCTGCTGGCGCTCAACGCCGCCATCGAGGCGGCGCGTGCGGGCGACCAGGGACGCGGGTTCGCGGTGGTCGCCGACGAGGTGCGTGGCCTGGCCCAGCGCACCGCGCAGTCGACCCACGATATCCAGCGCATGATCGGTGCCCTGCAGGACGGTGCCCGCGCGGCGGTGCAGGTGATGCAGCAGAGCAGTGCCCATGCCGGGCACAGCGTCGAGCAGGCGCAACTGGCCAGCGACGCGCTGGACAGCATCAGCGTGCGGGTCAACCAGATCAACGAGATGAGCCTGCAGATCGCCGCGGCGGTGGAGCAGCAGAGCCAGGTCAGCGAGAACATCAACCGCAACATCACCAGCATCCGCCAGGCCAGCGAGGCGACGGTCAGCGTCGGGCAGCGCAGCCACAGCAGCGCCAGTGACGTGGCGGACCTGGCCAAGGACCTGCGGCGGCTGGCGGATGAGTTCTGGCGGCGCTGTCAGTGATTGACTGAGTTGTCTGTGCCGGATCTATCTAGAAACCGATGAACGCATAGTAGACCGGCGCTTCGCCCGTCACCTGTAGGCGATGACCCTGCAGATCGGCCGCAAGTGTCTCGTCCTGCACATGCACCACCCACGGTCCATCGACCGCCTGTGGCGCCTGCTCCAGCACCGAGGCAAACGCCGCCATGTCCGGCAGCCACGCGGTAAACCCATTGCCCTTCAGCGCACTGGTGGTCATCCCCAGCGCCTGACAGATCGCCACCTTGGCCGCGATATCATTGCGGTCGGCCTGGCGTGAGGCTTCGATCAGGGCACGCAGCGCCTCATCCACCGGCAGGTTGCCGTGAATCAGTTCCGGCCCTTGCGTCCAGGCCTCGGGCGGGCAGTCCTTGTTTTCCGGGCGCAGCGGCAGGTGCGGGTTGATCTCCGCCGGGTAGATGCGACAGACCAGCGGGCGGCTTTCATAGATACCGCACAGGTCGTTGTCATCGAGGTTGCGGCAGCGCCCTGGATTGAACGCGGCGAAGGTCACCGATACCTGCAACTGCGCGTCACCGCATGGCACCGGGTGCGAACGGCGCAGCACATGCTCGCGCTGGTCTGCCGGCATGCCGGGGCCATCGGCGAGAAAACCTTCGATCAGCACCACCACCTGACCACCAGAGATCGCCCACTGGTGGGCCTCGGCAAGCGTCAGCGGCACATGATGGCCCGTGCAGCATTTGCCGCAGCCGGTGCAGGCGAAGCGAATACTGTCGCTCATCGTTTGCCGGCTTCCCATTCCGTGGTAAAGGCTTGCTGGCGTTGGCGGTCGTAGAGGCACAGCTCGGTACCGGTGCGGTTCTGCATGTGCTTCTGGGGGTAGATGCCCTCGATCAGCAGCGCGCTGTAACCGATCTGGTCGTCGAACTCGGCGGGTTTGCCCAGGGCGTGGGCGTCCTTGAACTGGCTGGCGGCCAGACAGGCTTTGAGCATGTGCTGGCGTTGGTCGCTCCAGGCTTGGTTGCTCGAAGCGTGTACTGCGCCGCTGGCGAAGGCGCAGAGAATCAGGAACGAATTGAGTAATTTCATACGCGACACCGGCAATGAACCTGCGAAGGGCGCGAATTATGCCCGAACGTTTTCCTTCATCAAGTCAGGAAAGTCCTGACTTGATGTTTCAGTGCTCCTCGAACACCACCGCGCGCGCCGCCGTCACCAGGCAGTTGGTCAGCTCCGGCGAGGAGAACTTGGTGAGAATGGCATTGGCCCCGGCCAGCTTGGCCTTGTCACCGCTCATCGCGCTGTCCAGCGAGGTGTGCAGCAGGATGTACAAGTGCTGGAAGTCCGGGGTTTCGCGCAGGGTGCGGGTGAAGGCGAAACCATCCATCTCGGACATCTCGATGTCCGAGACGATGATGTTGATCTCCCTTTCGGTGCCTTGCAGCTCCAGCAGCACATTGATCGCATCCTTGGCGCTGCGCGCGGTATGGCACTCGATGCCAAGGTTGCGCAGGGTGTGCACCGACTGCTGCAACGCAACCTGGCTGTCGTCTACCACCAGGATGTTGGCGGCGGCCAGCAGGCTTGCATCTTCTTCGCTGACTTCCCCCGGGTGCGGTTCGTGGGGCGGCGGGGCGATGCCGTGGATGACCTTCTCGATATCCAGCACCTGCACCAGGGTATTGTCGACCCGGGTGACGCCGGTAATGAACGAGCGGTTGCCCGAGCCGTAGGGCGGCGGTTTGATGTCGGTGCTCAGGCAATGGACGATACGACTCACCGCTTGCACGTGCAGGCCCTGGCGCGAGCGGCTGATCTCGGTGACGATCAGGCAGCCGCCGTCGGGGTCGGCCAGGGGCATTTCGCCGATGGCGCGTGACAGGTCGATCACCGACAACGAGTTGCCGCGCAGGGTGGCGACGCCTTTGACGTGCGGGTGGGACTCGGGCAGCTTGGTCAACGGCGGGCAGGGGATGATCTCGCTGACCTTGAGCAGGTTGATAGCCATCAGCTTGCCGCTGCGCAGGGTGAACAGCAGCAGGGACAGCGAGTCCGCGCGGGCTTTTTGCGTGGCCATGGACAACCTTCGCTATGAATGAGGGGGAGGATGCCGGGTTATCGGCTTTCTGGCGCCAGGCTTTAGCTTAGTTTGCTATTCGCTCTGTATGAGGCTGCTTCGCAGCCCCATCAGCGCAGCCCCAAGCGTTTGGCCAACCGGCTCAGGTTGGCCCGATCCAGCCCCAGCTCCCGGGCTGCGGCTGCCCAGTTGTCCTGGTGACGATCCAGGCACGCTTCGACGATCTGCCGTTGATAATCATCCACCGCCTCGCGCAGCCCCCCCTCGGGCAGCGGCGCGTCAGCCGACGGTGCCTCGGTTTCTGCCAGTATGCTCGGCGCCACGTTGCGCAGATCGAGGTCAGCCGCTTCCAGGGTGAGGATCTTCGGCCGCCGTCCTTGCTGCCCCAATGCCTTGAGCGCCGAGCGACCGATCAGGTGTTCCAGTTCGCGGACGTTGCCCGGCCAGCCGTACGCCAGCAGGGCGGCCTGGGCGTCGGTGGACAGCCGCAGGCTCCCCAGCCCCAGGCGCGCGCGGTTCTGTTCGAGGAAAAAGCCAGCCAGCAACAGCACGTCGCGGCCTCGCTCGCGCAGGGGCGGAACTTGCAGCGGGTAGACGCTCAGCCGGTGGTAGAAGTCGGCGCGGAAGTTGCCATTGCGCACCTCTTCGGCCAGGTCGCGGTTGGTCGCGGCGATCAGGCGTACATCGACCTGATGGTCGCGGTCCGAACCCAGGCGTTGCAACTGCCCGCTCTGCAACACCCGCAGCAACTTGGCCTGCACTGCCAACGGCAGCTCGCCGACCTCGTCGAGGAACAATGTGCCGCCGTTGGCCAGCTCGAACTTGCCGCGGCGTTCACCATGGGCGCCGGTAAAGGCGCCGCGCACATGGCCGAACAGTTCGCTCTCCACCAAGGTGTCGGGCAGGGCGGCGCAGTTGAGGCTGATCATCGGCTTGCCGGCACGCTGGCTGGCATGGTGCAGGGCCTGGGCCACCAGTTCCTTGCCGACGCCGGTCTCGCCAGTGATAAGCACGGTCAGGTCGCTGCCACCGACCAGGCGGATCTCCTCGACCAGGCGCTTGTGCGCCTTGCTCTGGCCGATCAGTTCGCGGTCCTGGCCGCTGGCCTGGCGATATACCTCGGCGCGCTGGTGTTCATCCTCGGCGCGCAGGGCCAGGTGCTCGATGCGCTCGGCCACGGTTACCGTGGCGGCGGCCAGGCTGGCGAAGGCCTGCAGGGCGTCGAGCTCGAGGCTCTGGAACTGGCCGGCGGTGAGCGCGTCGAGGGTCAGCAGGCCCCACGGGCGTTCGTCGACCATCAGCGGGCAACCCATGCAGTCGTGCACCTCGAGATCCACATGGGCGGCGTCGACCAGGCCGTCGTAAGGGTCGGGCAGCGGGCTGTCGCTAGGGAAGCGGGTGGGCTCGGGGCGGCTGAGCAGGGCCTGGAAGCGCGGGTGCTCGCTGACCCGGAAGCGTCGACCCAGGGTGTCCGCTGACAAGCCATCCACCGCCAGCGGCACCAGCCACTCGCCATCCAGGCGCAGCAGCGCCGCGGCATCGCACGGCAGCAGACCGCGCATGGCCTGCAGCAGCCGGCGGTAGCGTTCCTGGTCGGGGAGGTCGCGGGACAAGTCGCTCACCAGAGGGAGGAGGGCAGTGAGCAGGGGCTTTGCAGTCATATGGACTCCTGTTGGTCGGAATGACTATACGCCTGAGTGTGTCCTTTTGACATTGATCAATGAAAAGCCCCGGTTTTATTGACGATCAAAGTTGGCACGATTGCTGAAATGGTCTACGCAACCATTCGAAGCCACAGGCTCAGGAGTTGTCGTAATGCTCAATGCCGAACAACGTGCAATCATCAAAGCCACCGTGCCCCTGCTGGAAAGCGGTGGCGAGGCCCTGACCACCCACTTCTACAAGATGATGCTCAGCGAGTACCCCGAGGTACGCCCGCTGTTCAACCAGGCCCACCAGGCCAGCGGCGACCAGCCGCGTGCCCTGGCCAACGGCGTGCTGATGTACGCCCGGCATATCGACCAGCTCGAGCAGCTGGGCGGTCTGGTAGGCCAGATCATCAACAAGCACGTCGCCTTGCAGATTCTCCCTGAACACTACCCGATCGTCGGCAGCTGCCTGCTGCGCGCCATCGAGGAAGTGCTGGGCAAGGAGATCGCTACCGCCGAGGTGATCGCTGCCTGGGCGGCGGCCTACGGCCAGCTTGCCGACATCCTCATCGGCGCCGAGGAGAACCTGTACAAACAGAAGGAAGAGGCCGCCGGCGGCTGGCGCGGCACCCGCGAATTCCGCCTGGTGCGCCGCGAGCAGGAAAGCCGCGAGATCGTCTCGTTCTACTTCGCTCCGGTCGATGGCAAACCGGTGCTCAAGGCCGAGCCGGGCCAGTACATCGGCCTGAAGCTGGAAATCGATGGTCAGGAGCAACGTCGCAACTATTCGCTGTCGGCCCTGTGCGACGGTGAGCAGTACCGCATCAGCGTCAAGCGCGAGGCGGGCGGCAAGGTCTCCAACTACCTGCATGATGGCTTGATGGTCGGCGATACCCTGCAACTGTTCCCGCCTTCCGGTGATTTCACCCTGGTCGCCAGCGCCAAGCCGCTGGTGCTGATCAGCGGCGGCGTGGGCATCACCCCGACCCTGGCCATGCTTGAGGCGGCCCTCGAGACCGAACGCCCGGTGCACTTCATCCATTGCGCGCGCAACGGCGCGGTGCATGCCTTCCGCGACTGGATCGATGGCCTGGCGGCACGCCATCCGCAACTCAAGCGCTTCTACTGCTACGCAGAAGAAGATGGCAGCCAGGCTGCCGACGCAGTGGGCCTGCTGGACCAGGACCTGCTGGCCGAATGGCTGCCGCGTGAGCGTGATATCGACGCCTACTTCCTCGGGCCCAAGGGCTTCATGGCGGCGATCAAGCGTCAGCTCAAGGGCCTGGGTGTGCCGGAAGGGCAGAGCCGCTATGAGTTCTTCGGGCCGGCTGCGGCGCTGGAGTAAGCGATAGGCCTGGCTGGCCCCATCGCCGGCAAGCCGGCTCCCACAGGGTTCAGCGATACCTGTGGAAGCCGGCTTGCCGGCGATGGGGCCGGGACAGGCTACGAGTGATTCATCCCAATCGCTGCGGTTCGGCGTTCTGTCGGGCCGCCAGCACACGGATGCTCCCGGCCGTGGGTAATCGAGAACGAAGCGGACGATGACATTCGACGCTGTCGGCCTGGCCGAGCGCCGAACCGCAGCGATTGGGCCTAACCGGTCTTCTATATAAGGAAGAGGTGAACGCGGTTACACCCGCTTTCATCTTTAATCCTCCTTTAATCACTGTATCCTTCACTCCCAGGTGTCGAGGGGCTTGCTCCTGCCCGGCACCTGGCTGGCGCATTTTTCACGTGCGTCAGTGAACCGAAACCGACCCGCTCGGTCCTAGGTCATCAGTGGATAGCCGCGCACGCCCCCGCTCGATGCATTCAAAGGTCATCTCCAGCGTGTAGACTGGGCGCCCCTCGGGCAGCCCGCGCTGTCACTCTCCATCGAAGGAATCGGCAATGAACGAACTCTCATCGCGCCTGAATCGGGAACGGCGCTTTCTGGTGCTCCTCGGCGTGATCTGCCTGGCGCTGATCGGCGGCGCCCTGTACATGCAGGTGGTGCTGGGCGAGGCACCTTGCCCGCTGTGCATCCTGCAGCGCTATGCCCTGCTGTTCATCGCGATCTTCGCCTTCATCGCCGCCGCCATGCCCGGGCGCCGCAGCCTGACCTTCTTCGAGGCGCTGGTGGTGCTCAGCGCCATCGGTGGCATCGTTGCCGCCGGCAACCATGTGTATATACTCGCCAACCCCATGGTCAGCTGCGGAATCGACACCTTGCAGCCCATCGTCGACGACCTGCCGCTGGCCAAGCTCTGGCCGCTGGCGTTCCAGGTCGATGGGTTCTGCTCCACGCCCTACCCACCGATCCTCGGTCTGTCCCTCGCGCAATGGGCGTTGGTGGCGTTCGTGCTGACGGCGGTCCTGGTGCCCATGGGCATCTACCGAAACCGTCGCCGCGCTTAGACCAAAGTCCCGAATTGACCTGGGTCTATTGCGCGGCGAGATAAGCTGCAAATGGCCCCCGATGATTGATCCAGGTCAGCCACCAGCCCTTGCGCGGCAAGGGTTTCAGGGCTACTGCGCGGGGTGCGACAAACTGTCGCGAAGTTGATTTTTTGACCAGTATTGTTGCGTATTCTGTAAAAGACTGTTGCTCAATAAGTCATAGTCATCGTGGGGCGACCTATCTACAATCGCCCCCAATTTCCGTTCGGCACTGCTTGCGAGTCGCAGGATTGATGGGAGCCGCAGCGCTTTCCATTTGCTGACTTCGACAAGTTTCGCCCAACGGCGATACCGGGCGGACACCCCTCCGCGTTTTCCCGCACCAAATGGACTTGGTCTGAAGTACAGGCCTGTTGCCTACGAAACCATAAGCACCGCCAACCCGCTTGACGCCAAGATCCAGCAGTCGGATCCCTGGCAGGGGCGGGTACGGGCGCCAATTGCCGCACTTGGCAGGACGAAGTGTTGGCTACCAAACACAAATTGCATTGAAGCAAGCTGATCTAGAGGTCGTGAGATGAGTAAAAAGCGTTACCCCAGACTGTTTGGCATATTGCCCTTTTTAGGCATGCTTTTACTCAGTGGGTGCAACTGGACCCTGCTCGATCCGAAGGGCCAGGTCGGCATTGAGCAGAAGAACCTGATCCTGATCGCCACCGGCTTGATGCTGCTGGTGGTCGTGCCCGTGATCATCATGACCCTGGCGTTCGCCTGGAAGTATCGTGCGTCCAACAAGGCCGCCACCTACACCCCTGACTGGTCGCACTCGACCAAGATCGAGGCCGCGGTGTGGATCATCCCGATCCTGATCATCATCGCCCTGGGTTACTTCACCTACCACTCCACCCACAAGCTGGACCCGTACCGTCCACTGGATTCCGATGTGAAGCCGGTGCAGATCGACGTGGTCGCGCTGGACTGGAAATGGCTGTTCATCTACCCGGAACAGGGCATTGCCACGGTCAACAAGATCGTCTTCCCGGCTAACACCCCGGTCAACTTCCGCGTGACCTCCGACGCCGTGATGAACTCCTTCTTCATCCCGGGCCTGGGTGGCCAGATCTACGCCATGGCTGGCATGACCACCAAACTGCACCTGATCGCCAACGAGAACGGTGAGTTCGACGGTATCTCCGCCAACTACAGCGGCGCCGGCTTCACCGGTATGAAATTCAAGGCTGTTGCCACTTCGCAAGCTGACTTCGATGCATGGGTCGCTGAAGTGAAGGCATCGCCGAAGAAACTGGACCAGGCAGAATATGACGCCTTGGCCAAAGCTAGCGAAAACAACCCAGTCGCGCTGTACAGCGAGGCCCCGGCTGACCAGTTCCAGCGCATCGTCGACAAGTACGAAGGCATGAACCGCGGTCGTCCGAGCCACGAAGAAGCAGGCAGCAAAGACCTGGCCACTACCAAGGGTGTGGAATCGAGTATGCAACCAGCTGCCGGTGCAGAGGAGTAAGAGATGTTCGGTAAATTAACTCTGGAGGCGATACCGTATCACGAGCCGATAGTCATGGTGACGCTTGCCATGATCGCGCTCGGTGGTATCGCTGTCGTTGGTGCCATCACCTATTTCCGCAAGTGGACCTACTTGTGGACCGAGTGGCTGACCACGGTCGACCACAAGAAAATCGGCGTGATGTACATCATCGTCGCGATGGTCATGCTGCTGCGCGGCTTCGCCGACGCCATCATGATGCGTACCCAGCTGGCCGCCGCCACCGGTGGCTCCGAAGGCTACCTGCCGCCTGAACACTATGACCAGATCTTCACCGCCCACGGTGTGATCATGATCATCTTCATGGCGATGCCGTTCTTCACCGGCCTGATGAACCTTGCGGTTCCTCTGCAGATCGGTGCACGTGACGTTGCCTTCCCGTTCCTGAACTCCCTGAGCTTCTACCTGCTGCTGGCAGGCGTGCTGCTGGTCAACATCTCGCTGGGCGTTGGTGAATTCGCCAAGACCGGCTGGGTTGCCTATCCGCCGCTCGCGGGTATCCAGTACAGCCCTGGGGTGGGTGTCGACTACTACATCTGGGCACTACAGCTATCAGGTCTGGGTACGACGCTTACCGGCGTGAACTTCCTCGTCACCGTGATGAAGATGCGCGCCCCTGGCATGAAGCTGATGGACATGCCGATCTTCACCTGGACCTGCACCTGGGCCAACGTACTGATCGTCGCTTCCTTCCCGATCCTGACCGCCGCACTCGCGCTGCTGACTGTTGACCGTTATCTGGACTTCCACATCTTCACCAACGAGCTTGGTGGGAACCCGATGATGTACGTCAACCTGTTCTGGGCGTGGGGTCACCCTGAGGTCTACATCCTGATCCTGCCGGCCTTCGGCGTGTTCTCGGAAGTCACCTCGACCTTCGCAGGCAAGCGCCTGTTCGGTCACCACTCGATGATCTACGCATCGGGCGCAATCGCCATCCTCGGCTTTGCGGTCTGGCTGCACCACTTCTTCACCATGGGTGCCGGCGCCAGCGTCAACACCTTCTTCGGCCTGGCGACGATGCTGATCTCCATTCCGACCGGTGTGAAGCTGTTCAACTGGCTGTTCACCATCTACCAGGGCCGTCTGCGCTTCACCGCGCCGATCATGTGGACCCTGGGCTTCATGGTCACCTTCTCCATCGGTGGCATGACCGGCGTCCTGCTGGCTGTTCCAGGTGCCGACTTCGTTCTGCACAACAGCCTGTTCGTGATCGCCCACTTCCACAACGTGATCATCGGTGGCGCGGTATTCGGCTACATCGCCGGCTTCGCCTTCTGGTTCCCGAAAGCCTTCGGTTTCACCCTGAACGAGAAGTGGGGCAAGGCTGCCTTCTGGTTCTGGATCTCCGGCTTCTACGTAGCGTTCATGCCGCTGTACGCCCTGGGCTTCATGGGCATGACCCGTCGTCTGAACCACTCCGACAACCCGCTGTGGGAACCCTACCTGTACGTAGCCGTAGTCGGCGCCGTGCTGATCCTGTTCGGTATCGCCTGCCAGCTGATCCAGATCTACGTCTCGGTTCGCGATCGCAAGGACAACATGGACGTCACCGGCGACCCATGGGGCGGCCGTACCCTGGAATGGTCGACTTCGTCGCCACCTCCGTTCTACAACTTCGCCCACATGCCTGAGCACGTTGGCCTGGACGCCTGGCACGAAGCCAAGCAAGCCGGCGCCGCCTACAAGGCTCCGGCCAAGTACGAAGCGATCCACATGCCGAGCAACACTTCCACCGGTCTGTTCATGGGTCTGTTGCTGACCGTGTTCGGCTTCGCCTTCATCTGGCACATCTGGTGGCTGGTGGGTGCGAGCCTGGTTGCGACCATCGCTGTCTTTGTTCGCCACGCCGCGCGTGACGACCAGGGCTACATGGTGCCGGCCGAAGAAGTGGCGCGCATCGAAAGCGAGCGCATGAAAGCGCTGGCCAACGCTGGTGCACTGCCTGCTGGCGGCGCACGTGTCGAATCGTTTGAACGGGTGTAATCAATGTCCAGTCAAGTAATCCACGGTGGCGCGCATGGTCATGACCATGCGCACGATGACCACCACCACGACTCGGGCCAGATGACCGTACTCGGTTTCTGGCTGTACCTGATGACCGACTGCATCCTGTTTGCGTCGCTCTTCGCCACCTACGCGGTGCTGTCCGGCGGTTTCGCCGGCGGCCCGTCGGGTCACGACATCTTCCAGCTCGACTTCGTGCTGGTCGAAACCGCGTTTCTGCTGCTGTCCTCGATCACCTTCGGCTTCGCCATGCTGAAGATGTTCGCCGGCAACAAGGCAGGTGTACTGGGCTGGTTGGCTGTGACCTTCCTGTTCGGTGCAGGCTTCATCGCGATGGAAATCTATGAGTTCCATCACCTGATCGCCGAAGGCTACGGCCCGCAGCGCAGTGGCTTCCTGTCGGCGTTCTTCGCGCTGGTCGGTACCCACGGCCTGCACGTGACTGCCGGTCTGATCTGGATGGCAATCATGATGTACCAGATCAACAAGCACGGCATCACGCCGACCGCCAAGACCCGCATGAGCTGCCTGAGCCTGTTCTGGCACTTCCTCGACGTGGTCTGGATCTGCGTGTTCACCGTCGTCTACCTGCTGGGGGTTCTGTAATGGCTAGCGCACACGACACTCATCACGAAGGCAATCACGGTAGCGTGAAGTCCTACATGATCGGCTTTGTACTGTCGATCATCCTGACCGCGATCCCGTTCGGCCTGGTGATGTACCCAAGCCTGCCGAAGAACCTGACCGTCCTGATCGTGGTGGCCATGGCCGTCATCCAGGTGGTGGTGCACCTCGTGTACTTCCTGCACATGGACCGCTCGAAAGAGCAGCGCTCCAACGTGTCGACGTTCCTGTTCACCGTTCTGGTAATTGCACTGCTGGTCGGCCTGTCGCTGTGGATCATGTTCAGCATCCACTTCGAAATGCTGGCCAAGTGAGGTAAGACTGCATGTCCGTGAAGCACTTTATCCAAATCACCAAACCGGGGATCATTTTCGGTAACGTGCTTTCCGTGGCAGGCGGTTTCTTCCTTGCCGCCAAGGGGCATGTGGATTTCGCCCTGTTCCTGGCGGTGGTGATCGGTACGTCCCTGGTGGTCGCGTCCGGATGCGTGTTCAACAACTGCATCGACCGTGACATCGACCACAAGATGGAGCGCACCAAGAACCGCGTCATGGTCCAGGGCGGCATGTCGCTGCCCCTGGCGCTGATCTACGCCACCCTGCTCGGGGTGGCGGGTTTCAGCTTGCTGTATGTCCAGGCCAACCCGCTGTCGGCGTTCTGCGCCCTGGTTGGCTTCGTGGTCTACGTCGGCTTCTACAGCCTGTGGCTCAAGCGCAAATCGGTGCACGGCACCCTGGTCGGCAGCCTGTCCGGTGCCATGCCTCCGGTGATCGGCTACTGCGCGGTGAGCAACAGCTTCGACCTGGCCGCGTTCACCCTGCTGGTGATGTTCAGCCTGTGGCAGATGCCGCACAGCTTCGCCATCGCCATCTTCCGCTTCAAGGACTACAGCGCCGCCAACATCCCGGTCCTGCCGGTGGCGCGCGGTATCCTCGCGGCGAAGAAGCAGATCGTGCTGTACGTGCTGGCCTTCGTCCTCGCCACCCTGATGCTGACCCTCGGCGGCTACGCCGGCCTGGGTTACCTCGCCGTGGCGGCCGCCATGGGCCTGTACTGGCTGTACATGGCCTGGGGCGGCTACAAGGCCGAGGACGACAGCAAGTGGGCGCGCAAGGTATTCGGCTTCTCCATCCTCACCGTCACTGCCCTGAGCGTGATGATGGGCGTGGACAGCCAGACCGCGGCCGACGTGCTGATGACCTACGCACGCTGAAACACCCCAGCTGCACAAGACGCCCCGGCTTGCCGGGGCGTTTTTTTTGCCTCGGAAAATTCATTCGAAGGGCAGTTGACAGCGCCATGCCCTTTGCCGGATGTTATGCGCCGCAGGTCAGGACGACCTGCAGGCCAGGGTAGGCCGCGATCCATTCGGATCGATCCACATGACAAGGACTGTTCCATGACCGAATCGAGCTCCGCTCCTTCGGCGTGCGCGGCTTCGCTGCGCCAACGCCATGCCTCTGCCAGCACCGCTACCGCGCTGGCCATCCTCGAATGCCTGTTTCGTCGACGCAGCCTGGCCACTGGGCAGGATGACGCGCTGGATGATGCCGTGCTCGCCCCGCACCTGCCCAAGGTGCTGCAGGCCGTCGAGCGCGGGCTGCCGGTGGAGATGGTCCTCCCGGCCTTCCCCGGCAAGTCGCCCAACCGCCAGAAGACCCTCGGCCCGCTCCCGGACCTGGCAGAGCACCATGCCATCGACGAGCTGAACCGCCTGGCTGAGGAAATCCGCGCATTGCATGCCCCCGGTGCAGTCATTCACATCTGCTCGGACGGCTATGTCTTCGCCGACCTGGTGCGGGTGCCCGATGCCCATGTCCAGGCCTACACCGACGATATCCAGCGCTATGCCGGCCAGCACTATCCCGGCCGTTTCACCTTGTTCGACCTCAAGGATGCCTATCCGCAACTGGGCTGCCTGGACTCCATGCGCGAAGAGCTGATGATCGAGCATGGCCAGTCGCTGCGCGTCCTGCAGCAGCGCTTCGAGGACGAGGAGCACATGCGGTTGATGTACTGCGGCATCCATCGTTTCCTCGCCGAGGACTACGCCGGACTGGTGGAGTTCGAAGGCATGAGCATGAACGCGGTTAAGAAGGCCGCTAAGCCCGCCTCCCAGCGGGTGATCCAGCGTAGCGAGGCCTGGAGTGCGTTGCTGCAAGCGCGCTATCCGCATTGCCTGCGCCTGTCGATCCACCCGCAGTTGGCGGTGTCGAGCAAGATCGGTATCCGCCTGGTGCCGACCAGCGACCTGTGGCGCACCCCCTGGCATTCGGTGGCGATCAAGCGTCGTGGCGTGGTGACCCTCGACCGGCGCAGCAATGTCGATGAGCGTTACAGCCGGCTGGTATTCCGCCGTGGCCGGCCTTGCCACTACGCCAGCGCGCAGTGAGGGTGGCGCCAATGGACATACGCGCGGTTCTGTTCGACCTGGACGGCACCCTGGTCGATACCCTGCCGGATATCGCCTGGTGCCTGAATCATGTGCTGAGCCTGCACGGGCTGCGCACGCTGCAGCCGGATGAGGTGCGCGGGATGATCGGCGGCGGTGTGGCGGCGATGCTCGAAAGGGCCGCCGTCGGCCTCGACGCCGAGCAACGTCAACGCCTGCATGACGACTACAGCAGCTGCTATCACGACAACCTGGTCCGGCGTTCCCGAGTCTTCCCAGGTTGTATCGGCCTGATCGAGAGGATTGCCGACAAAGGGCTGCCCATGGCTGTCGTCACCAACAAGGCCCACACCCTCGCCGAGCGTGTCGTACAAGGGCTGCTGCCCGCGCAGCGATTTGCCGCGGTGCTCGGTCATCGCCCCGGCGAGCGGCTCAAGCCGGCACCGGACATCGCGCTGCAGGCTGCCGAACGGCTGGGCATCGACCCAGGCCACTGCCTGTTTGTCGGCGATACCCCGGTCGACCTGTTGACCGCCAAGGCCGCGGGCATGCCCGCCGCCGCCGTCGGTTGGGGCTACGGCGAGTGGCAAGCGTTGCTCGAGCAGCGGCCACAGTTCCATTGCCAGCAACCCTTGCAGCTGCTCCGGGCCCTGCGCCCGGAGCAAGTGCGCCACTGTGCAAGCCAATCCGCAACGCCAATCGGTTCGCTGTAGCCGTTCTCAAGGAAGACACGACATGCAAGACAAAGACAGCTGGATGGAAGCCGTCGGCCAGGTGCTGGACGCTTACCTGCTCAAGGCCCAGGACGACCGCTTCGACCAAGCGGGCAGGGCGCACCTGGCCCACGACCTGGCGCGCTGCTTCGACAGTGGCGAGCCGCTGCGCATGGTGCTGCCGGGTTTCCCGTGCAAGTCGCCGAATGATCACGACAAGACCTTCGGCGTACTGCCCGACCATGGCGAGGTGATCGCCATCGAGCGCCTCGACCGCCTCGCCCAGGAGCTCGCCGAGCTCCACGCCCCTGGCTGCGAGATCGCGATCCTCAGCGACGGCACCACCTTCAACGATATCGTCGGCGTGCCGGACGACGTGCGCCGCGCCTACAACCAGGCGCTGCGCACCCTGTGCACCACCCATTGCATCCGCTGGGTGAGCATGGAGGACCTGTTCCCCCAGGCCAGCAGTGCCGAAGCCCTGCGTGCCACCCTGGTCAAGCAGGCCCGTCTGCCGTGGAAGAACGTCGAGGCACTGATCGAGCAGTGCCAGCACGACGAGGCCCTGGGCCGGACCCACGACAAGTTGTGCAGCCACCTCTACAACGACCTGCGCCTGTGCCGCCAGGCCGGGCAGGACGAAGACGAGCACCTGCGCCAGATCAGCTACAAGGCCTACCAGATGATGCTGCGCGGCCAGGCCTTGAATGCGGCGGTCGAGCGGTTTTTCCCCGGGCACGTGCGCCTGTCGGTGCACCAGTACGACAACGCCGGCCCCAAGTTCACCGTGGCCCTGGCCGAGGGGCTCGATCATGTAGTCAGCCCCTGGCATGCAGTGCCGGTGCGCCAGCTTGACGGTCACCAGACCCTGCGCGGCCGCGCGCAGATCGACGCCGCGCGGCATGTGCTGGTGACCTGGCAGGGGCAGCCATGGCTGTTCCATGAAACAGCGGGCGAGGCGCTCGAGGGCTTCAACTTCACATTGCAGAAGCTCCCCCTGTTCGGGTTGCTGGTCAGCGACCCGCTGGGGCTGGGTTTCCAGCGACTGTCTACCGAGACCTTGCAAGCCCTGGTGCGCAGTTTCGGTTTTGTCTGCCTCAGAGGCTGTGAATTCACCGACCAGCAGGCATTCGCCACAGACTGTGAGCGTTTCGGCACCATCTACCGTTGGTCCTTTGGCGAGGTGCATGTGGTCAAGCCGGCCGACCAGCCCCAAGGCGTGGTGCATTCGCTGGAGAAGACCCCCTTGCACTGGGACCTCAACATGCTGCCCGACAGCGATCCGCTGGTGCAGCGCGATGCCAAGTTCTGCGCCCACACCTTCATGCTGTATTGCAAGACGCCGCCGCAGCCGGGGGAAGGGCAGACCACGGTCGTCGACAGCCGCAACGCCTTGCGCAAGGTGGGCCTGCGCACCGCCCGCCAGTGGCAGGGCATCGATTTGACCTACTACACGCGCATGACCTATTTCGGCGGTTCGCCGCGCAGCTACTCGCTGGTCGACCTCGATCCGCGCAGCGGCGAGCGGGTACTGCGCTACCAGGAGGGCTGCCAGTCGTCGTTGCAGACCCTCGAACAGAAGGTGCAGGGGCATGACGAAGCCTTCCAGCAGGCATTGATCAGCCAGCTCGATGAACTGGTCTATGACCCCGAATGCCTGATTGCCCATGAGTGGCAGGCGGGTGACCTGGTGCTGATCGACAACTACCAGACCTTGCACGGGCGCCTGCCGATGAGCGCGGCCTCGGCCGCGCGCGAACTGTGGCGGGTGCAGGTCTACTGAGCCCTTTGACGGCGGTGCTTGCCGGTGTTTCGGCAAGCTCCGCCTGCTGAGGAGGGTTCTGTAATTACGATTTTTTTCAAATGAAGTGGCTGAAAAAATATAATAAAACAGGAAATTATCCTTTACTAAGTGATCATGGCGGGATTATGTTGTTTGTCGGCCGCCGCAGGCCAGCGTCGCTCGGACGGTTCCGGGCGCTTACGTCTCTCGAGGAACACATGGCCAACCCAGGTTCGCCGCGCCGCTTTGCGCGCATCGATCGTCTCCCCCCTTACGTCTTCAACATTACTGCCGAGCTCAAGATGGCCGCCCGCCGCCGTGGCGAGGACATCATTGACCTGAGCATGGGCAACCCTGATGGCGCCACGCCGCCACACATCGTCGAGAAACTGGTGCAGGTTGCCCAGCGCGAAGACACCCATGGCTATTCCACCTCCCGTGGCATCCCGCGCCTGCGCCGCGCCATCTCCAACTGGTACAAGGAACGCTACGAGGTCGACATCGACCCGGAAAGCGAAGCCATTGTCACCATTGGCTCGAAGGAAGGCCTGGCGCACCTGATGCTCGGCACCCTCGACCACGGCGACACGGTCCTGGTGCCCAACCCCAGCTACCCTATCCACATCTACGGCGCGGTGATCGCCGGCGCCCAGGTACGTTCGGTGCCGCTGGTACCGGGCGTGGACTTCTTCAACGAGCTGGAACGGGCGATCCGCGAATCGATCCCCAAGCCGAAGATGATGATCCTCGGCTTCCCGTCCAACCCCACCGCGCAGTGCGTGGAGCTGGATTTCTTCGAGCGTGTGGTGGCCCTGGCCAAGCAGTACGATGTGCTGGTGGTGCACGACCTGGCCTACGCCGACATCGTCTACGACGGCTGGAAAGCGCCGTCGATCATGCAGGTGCCGGGGGCCAAGGACATTGCGGTGGAGTTTTTCACCCTGTCCAAGAGCTACAACATGGCTGGCTGGCGGATCGGCTTCATGGTCGGCAACCCTGAGCTGGTCAGTGCCCTGGCGCGGATCAAGAGTTACCACGACTACGGCACCTTCACTCCGCTGCAGGTGGCCGCCATCGCCGCCCTGGAAGGCGACCAGCAGTGCGTGCGCGATATCGCCGAGCAGTACCGCCAGCGCCGCAACCTGCTGGTGAAGGGCCTGCACGAGTTAGGCTGGATGGTCGAGAACCCCAAGGCCTCGATGTACGTGTGGGCTAAGATCCCTGAGCAGTACGCTCACCTGGGGTCGCTGGAGTTTTCCAAGAAGCTGCTGGCCGAGGCCAAGGTTTGCGTGTCGCCGGGGATCGGCTTTGGCGACTACGGCGATGATCATGTGCGTTTTGCCCTGATCGAGAACCAGGACCGTATCCGCCAGGCCATTCGCGGGATCCGCCAGATGTTCCGCGCCGATGGTTTGACCAGCAAGTAAACAGGTCCGACCTCATCGCCGGCAAGCCGGCTCCCACAGGATGGCACTGGACCTTGTGGGAGCCGGCTAGCCGGCGATGGGCCGGTACAGGCGATATCGATCACGACTTTCAGATCGCCGATCAGCGGCGATCTTTTTTTGCATTCCCCCTCTTCTCAGCCGCCCGCGCCTGGATTACAAATAGCGCCGCGGGCGCCCGCCCCGATAACAACAACCTCCCTCCCTGGCCATCATGTCCGAACAGAACCCTTGCCTGACCTGCGGCGCCTGCTGCGGCTACTTTCGTGTGTCTTTCTTCTGGGGTGAGTGCCAGTCCGCCGGTGGCCTGGTGCCCGACGACCTGGTCGTGCAGATCAACCCGACCCGCGTCGCCATGATTGGCACCGACGCCAAGCCCTGCCGTTGCGTCAGCCTCGGCGGCGAGATCGGCACGCAGGTGGCGTGCTCCATCTACGAGAACCGCTCCAGCCCCTGCCGCGAGTTCGAAGCGTCGTGGGAAAACGGCGTGCACAATCCGAGCTGTGACGACGCTCGGGCAGCCTATGGCCTGCCACCGCTGACGCCGCCGGGCGCCAACGAGCCGCATTGGCCGGACGACGGGGCGGAGGTCGCCTGAACCTGCTCGGGTCAAGCCTGCTCCTCGCGGAGCAGGCACTACCGTTCGTCGGTTGGATCCAATGAGCGCATCGCTGAAACCCGCGAAACACGTGCCGCCTCGACAAAGTATTAACACCATTTGACCGGCATCGACGGCAAGCCGCCCGCCCCTGAGCGGCTACACATTCCTTCAAAGGATGTTCGTAGCCATAGATCAGGTATTTCGGCCGTCGCGTGTGTCACTGCTCCTGCCCACCCTGCTGTACACGCTTTCAAGGACTGAATCGCCTGATCCACGAAGGAGCTTTCCGTGGACAGTCGCGCCGCCCCCCGTTCGCCCGCCCGTTTCTCCCAACTGTCGCTGGCCGTCAGCCTGGCCGTGACTGCCATGGCCTTTGGTCTGCACGGCGAACAGGCGCTGGCCGCCTGCAGCCTGGCCGGTTCCACGGTGACCTGCAGCGGCGCGGCCAACCCGCTCGCGCCGAGCTATTCCAACAGTGGCAACGGCCTGACCGTCAATGTCAACACCGGTGCCTCGCTGGGCGTGCTGCTGGGCGTGGGCGGCACCGCGCTGTCGCTCACCGGCAACAACATCACGTTGAACAACTCCGGTACCGTCAACCCGTCGTTGCTGGGGATCCTTAGCATCCAGTCCACTGGCGCCGTGATCGGCAACACCAGCACTGCCAGTACCATCAACATCACCAACAATGCCACGGGTGTGATTCGAGGAACCGGGGCGGTGCTGGGCGCGAGCCTGTTGAACCTTACCGGCATGGCAATGGACGTGCGTAACGCTGCCGGAGGTGTCACTACCATCAACAACGCAGGCAGCATCGGCTCCACGGCATTGGCCAGCCTGACGATCATCAGCGAGGACACCCCGGTCATCGCCGTGAGCGGTGGCGGGTCGGTGGACTTCACCAACACCGGCACCGTGCTGGGTCGTACAGCATTTCAGGCGTCGGCAGGCGGCAACACCTTCACCAACGCCGGGAGCCTGACCGGCAGCCTGTCCATGGGCGCGGGCAGTACCAACCGCTTCAACGCCATCACCGGCTCCAGCCTCAGCGCGGGAGCCGGTGTCGGTGTTTCGCTGCTGGTCACCAGTAACCCCAACCTGGCCTTCGCGCCTGCAGGGGTGGTCGACGGCGGTGCCGGCGGCACCAATACCCTGGCGCTGCAGAACGCCATCGGTGGCGGCAGCGGCACCAGCGGCAGCGGCACCATCAACGCCTCGAACTACATCAACTTCAACCGCCTGATCGTCGACAGCGGTACCTGGTCGCTGATCGGGCAATTGCTCAACGGCACCACCCAGACCACCCTCAACGGTGGCTTGCTCAACTTCGACAACGCCAGCGCCTTCGGTACCGGTGGCATCACGGTGAACGGCGGTGGTCTCGCGGGCACGGTGGCAGGCCTGGGCCTTAATAACGCGCTGACCTTGAATGCCGGCCTGAACGTGGGTGGCGCCACCGACATGGCCCTCAATGGCGTGGTTTCGGGTGTTGGCGGCTTGACCAAGACCGGTGCCGGGCTGCTCACCCTTGGCGCCAGCAACACCTACAGTGGCGGTACCACCCTGGCCGCCGGGGGCCTCAACCTGACCAGCGCCACGGCGCTCGGCACAGGCGGGCTGACCGTCAGTGGCGCCGGCAGCCTGCAAGGCAGCGTGCCGCTGGTGTTGAACAACGCGGTGGCGCTGAACGCAGCCTTGACGCTGCCCGGCAGCAACGCACTGACCCTTGGCGGCGTACTCAGCGGCACCGGCTCACTGGTCAAGAGCGGCACCGGCAGCCTGACGCTCAATGGCCTCAATACCTTCAGTGGCGGCACCTCCCTGGCCGGCGGAACGCTTACCTTGGGTAGCGACACGGCGTTGGGCAGCGGCGCCCTGACGGTGACCGCCAGCAGCACCCTGGACAGTGCCTCGGCGCTCAACCTTGGCAACGCAATCGCCCTGAGCGCAGGCACGCTCACCCTCGCTGGCAACAATGCCACCACCTTGGGTGGCATCATCAGCGGTACCGGTGCGCTGGCTAAGGCGGGCGCAGCCGACCTCACCCTCAACGGCATAAATACCTACAGCGGCGGTACCAGCCTGGCGGGTGGCAAGCTTACCGTCGGCAACGGCAGTGCGCTGGGCACTGGCGCGCTGACCTTGGGGGGTAACGCCAGCCTCGATGCCAGCAGCGCGGTAAGCCTGGGCAACGCCATCAGCCTTGGCGCCAACACTCTGAACCTGCTCGGCA
The DNA here is from genome assembly GCF_002934345.1 of Pseudomonas sp. PONIH3. Taxonomy (NCBI): domain Bacteria; kingdom Pseudomonadati; phylum Pseudomonadota; class Gammaproteobacteria; order Pseudomonadales; family Pseudomonadaceae; genus Pseudomonas; species Pseudomonas sp. PONIH3. Next base: position 2,651,858 of record NZ_CP026386.1, on the reverse strand, counting down.
CCAGTGCCACCACCCTGGGTGGCGTGATCAGCGGTACCGGTTCGCTGGTCAAGAGCGGGGCAGGGGACCTGGCGCTGAACGGCAACAACACCTTCAGTGGCGGCCTCACCCTCAACGCCAGCAAGCTCACCGTCGGCAACAGCAACGCCCTGGGCACCGGCGCCCTTACCCTTGGCGGCAACGCCAGCCTGGACGCCAGCACGGCGGTGAGCCTGGGCAACGCCGTCAACCTCGGCGCCAATACCCTGAACCTGTTGGGCACCAGCAGCACCACGCTGGGCGGCGTGATCAGCGGTACCGGCGCGCTGGTCAGGAACGGCAGCGCCGGGTTGACCCTGAACGGCAGCAACACCTTCAGCGGCGGCACGACCCTCAACAGCGGTGTTCTCACCGTGGGCAACAACAACGCCCTGGGCACCGGCGGCCTCACCTTGGGCGGCAACGCCAGCCTCGACGCGGGCGTGGCGGTGAACCTGGGCAACGCCATCGACCTGGCCGGCAACACCCTGACGTTGCCTGGCACCAGCGCAACCACCCTGGGTGGTGTGATCAGCGGCACCGGCGCGCTGGTCAAGAACGGCAGCACCAACCTGACCCTGGGCGGCGCCAACACCTTCAGCGGTGGCCTCACCCTCAACGCTGGCACCCTGACCCTGGCCAGTGCCACGGCGCTGGGTACCGGCGCCCTGACCGTGGGCGGCGCATCGACATTGGCCAACACGGCGGCGCTGACCCTGGGCAACGCGGTCAACCTGGGCGGCAACCTGACCCTGACAGGCGCCAACAACCTCAACCTGGCCGGGACCCTCAGCGGCACCGGCGGCCTGGTCAAGAACGGTAGCGCCAGCCTGACCCTCAGTGGCAACAACACCCACAGTGGCGCCACCACGCTCAACGCCGGCACCCTGGTGCTGGGCAGCAACACCGCGCTGGGCACCGGCGTGCTCAACGCCGCGGCCAACACCAGCCTGGACACCAGCGTCGCCGGGCTGAACATCGGCAACGGCCTGAACCTGGCCGGTAACCTCAACCTGCCCGGCAGCAACGACCTGACCCTGAGCGGCGTCATCGCCGGCAGCGGCGGCCTGACCAAGGCCGGCAACACCACGCTGACCCTGAGCGGCGCCAATACCAACAGCGGCTCCACCTTCCTCAACGGCGGCACCCTGGTGGTCGGCAACAACACGGCGCTCGGTACCGGCATCCTCAACACCGCCGTGGGAACGCACCTGGACGCCAGCACCGCGGTCAGCCTGGCCAACGACGTCATTGCCGCCGGCCCCCTGACCATCGACGGCACTGCCAACCTCGGGCTGAGCGGGGTGATCAGCGGCATCGGCTCGCTGGTCAAGAACGGCAACGCCAGCCTGGCCCTGAGTGGCAGCAACACCTTCACCAACGGCACCCAGCTCAATGCCGGTACCTTGATTCTCGGCAGCAACACCGCACTGGGCATCGGCGGACTGACCCTGGGCGGCAACGCCAACCTGGACACCAGTACCGCCGTCTCGGCGACCAACAGCATCAGCCTGGGCGGCAACACCTTGACCGTGCTGGGCAGCAACGCCACCACCCTGACCGGGCAGATCAGCGGCACCGGCGCCCTGGTCAAGAGCGGCAGTGCCGGCCTGACGCTCAATGGCAACAATACCTTCAGTGGCGGCACCACCCTGAACGCGGGGCTGCTGACCCTGGGCAACAGCAATGCCCTCGGCACTGGCGGCCTGACCCTGGGCGGCAATGCCAGCCTCGACGGCAGCGGCACCCTGAACCTGGGCAACGCCATCAACCTGGCCGGCAATACCCTGACCCTGCCAGGCAGCAACACCACCACCCTGGGCGGGGTGATCAGCGGCACCGGCGCATTGGTCAAGAACGGCGCCACCAACCTGACCCTGAGCGGTGCCAATACCTTCAGCGGCGGCCTCACGCTCAATGCCGGTACCTTGACCCTGGCCAGCGCCGCCGCGTTAGGAACCGGCGCGTTGACGGTCGGTGGCGCGGCGACCCTGGCCAACTCGACGGCGATGACCCTGAACAACGCCGTCAACCTCGGCGCCAACCTGACCTTGCCGACCACCAGCAACCTCACCCTGGCCGGCACCCTCAGCGGCGCTGGCGGCCTGGTCAAGAACGGCAGCGCCACCTTGACCCTGAGCGGCAACAACACCCACAGCGGCGCCACCACCTTCAACGCCGGCACACTGGTGGTCGGCAGCAACACGGCACTGGGCACCGGCGCGCTCAACGCCGCCAACAACACCACGCTGGACACCAGTGCGGCCGGGCTGAACCTTGGCAACGCGCTCAACCTGGCGGGCAACTTCATCCTGCCCGGCAGCAACGATTTGACCCTGAGCGGCGTCATCGCCGGTGCCGGCGGCATCACCAAGAATGGTGGCACTACCCTGACCCTGACCGGCAACAACAGCAACAGCGGCATCACCCGCCTGAACGCCGGTACCCTGGTGGTCGGCAGCAACACCGCGCTGGGTACCGGTACCCTCAATACCCTGGCAGGTACCCACCTGGATGCCAATACGGCGGTGAGCCTGGCCAACGATGTGAACATCGCCGGCCCGTTGACCATCGATGGCAGCGCCGACCTGGGCCTGAGCGGCGTGGTCAGCGGCATCGGTTCGCTGGTCAAAAATGGCAACGCCAACCTGACCCTGAGCGGCAACAACCTCTACACCAACGGCACCCAGCTCAATGCCGGCACCCTGACCCTGGGCAGCAACACCGCGCTGGGCATCGGCGCCCTGACCGTGGGCGGCAACGCCAATCTCGACGCCAGCACCGCCGTTGCCGTGACCAACGGCATCAACCTCGGCGCCAATACCCTGACCGTACTGGGCAGCAATGCCACCACCCTCGGCGGTCTCATCAGCGGCAGCGGTGCGCTGGTCAAGAACGGCAGCGCCGTGCTGACCCTCAACGGCAACAACACCTACAGCGGCGGCACCACCCTCAATGCCGGCACCCTGGTCCTGGGCAACAACAACGCCATCGGCGGCGGCGCCCTGAGCGTGGGCGGCAATGCCAGCCTCGACTCCAGCGCCACCCTCAACCTCGGCAACGCCATCGCCCTTGGCAACGGCGCTACCCTGACCCTGCCAGGCACCAACACCACGACCTTGGGCGGCGTGATCAGCGGTGCCGGGGCCTTGACCAAGGACGGCAGCAGCAATCTGACCCTGAGCGGCGCCAACACCTTCAGCGGTGGCCTGAACCTCAATGCCGGCACCCTGACCTTGGCCAACGCCGCGGCGCTGGGCACCGGGGCATTGAACGTCGGCGGTGCCTCGACGCTGGCCAACAGTGTGGCGATGACCCTGGGCAACGACGTCAACCTCGGTGCCAACCTGACCCTCGGCGGCAGCAACAACCTGACCCTTGGCGGCGTGCTCGGCGGTACCGGCGGGTTGATCAAGAATGGCGTGTCCGACCTGACGCTTACCGGCAACAACACCTTCAGCGGCGCCATCGACCTGCTTGGCGGCAGCATCACCACGGTCGGCAACACGGCCCTGGGCAATACCTCGGCGGTCAGCGTCGGCGCCGGCACCAGCCTCAATCTCGGCGCCAGCGCCACCATCGGTGGCCTGAGCGGGGCCGGCACGGTGAACATCGCCGGCGGCGGCGACCTGACCCTGGGCGGCAACAACCTCAACAGCGTGTTCAGCGGTGCCCTGGCCGGCAGTGGCGGGCTGATCAAGACCGGTACCGGCAGCTTCGAGCTGTCCGGCGTCAACGTGCTCGGCGGCAATACCACGGTCAATGCCGGCCTGCTCAACGTCACCGGCTCGCTGGCCAGCCCCAGCGTCCAGGTCAACAGCGGCGCCAGCCTCGGGGGCACCGGCAGCCTGCTCGGCGCAGTCGACATTGCCAATGGTGCGCACCTGCTGGCCAACAGCGGCGCGACCCTCAGCACCGGTGCGCTGACCCTGCACAGCGGCTCGATCCTCGATTTCGGCCTGGCATCGCCGGCCACCGGCGGCACCGCAGTGGTCAGCGTCAATGGCAACCTGACCCTGGACGGTACCCTCAACGTCACCGACCTCGGCGGGTTCGGTACCGGTATCTATCGGCTGTTCGACTACACCGGCGCGCTGGTCGACAACGGCCTGCTGATCGGCAACGTGCCGGGCGTCATGTTGCCCGGCGACCTTCAGGTGCAGACGTCCATTGGCAGTCAGATCAACCTGCTGGTCGGCGGCGCCAGCGGCACCGTGCAGTTCTGGGATGGCGCGCAAAGCGTGCCCAATGGCGTGATCGACGGCGGTACCGGTACCTGGAACGGTGGCAACACCAACTGGACCGATGTCAACGGCGTGCTCAATGGCAGTTGGGCCAGCGACTTCGCGGTATTCCAGGGCACCGCAGGCGATGTCACCGTGGTCGGCACCCAGGCCGCCACCGGCCTGCAGTTCGTCACCAACGGCTATCGCCTGATCGGCGCCGGTGGCCTGGACCTGGTCAACGGCAGCAACGGCGCCTTTGCCTTGCGCGTCGATCCGGGTGTCACCGCGACCCTCAACGTTGGCCTCTCTGGCAGCGGCCAACTGGCCAAGCTCGACAGCGGCACGCTGGTGCTCAATGGCGCCAACAGCTATACCGGTGGCACCCTGTTCAATGGCGGCACAGTGGTGGTCGGCAACAACACCGCCTTCGGTACCGGCACGGTCAGCACCGCCAACGGCACTACCCTGGACAGCAATACGGCCGTCACCCTCGGCAACGCCTTCAGCCTCAGCGGTGCCCTGACCGTCGCCGGTTCCGCCGATCTGGGCCTGTCCGGCGTGGTCTCGGGGGTTGGCAGCCTGATCAAGAATGGCGGCGCCAACCTGACCCTGGGCAATGCCAACACCTACAGCGGCGGCACCAGCCTGGGGGCCGGTACCCTGACCCTGAGCAACGCCCAGGCCCTGGGCACTGGCGGCCTGACCGTGACCGGCGCCGCCAGCCTGGCCACCACCGGCAACCTGGCGCTGGGCAATACCATCGCCCTGAACGCCAACCTGACCCTGCCGGGGAGCAACGACCTCACCCTCAACGGTGCGCTCAGCGGCACCGGTGGCCTGATCAAGGGTGGCGCCGGCACGCTCACCCTCAACGGCAGCAACAGCCAGCAAGGCATTACCAGCCTGAATGGCGGCACCCTTGTGATAGGCAGCAACACGGCGCTGGGCACGGGTGCCCTGAACGCAGCCGGCGGCACCACCCTGAGCAGCAATGCCAACGTCACCCTGGCCAACCTGATCAACCTGGCCGGTAACCTGACCGTCGCCGGGGCGCAGAACCTGACCTTGGGCGGCAACGTCACCGGCGTCGGCGGTTTGACCAAGACCGGCAGCGGCACCCTGACCCTGAACGGCACCAATGGCAATCTGGGCAACACCAATCTCAATGCCGGCACCCTGGTGCTCGGCAGCGCCAGCGCCCTCGGCCTCGGCCAGCTCAACGCGGCTGCCGGGACCACGCTGGACAGCGCCTCGGTGATCACTATCGGCAACACCGTCAACCTGGCGGGCAACCTTACCATCGCCGGCAGCAACGACCTGGGCCTGGGCGGGCTGGTCACGGGGGCCGGCAGCCTGACCAAGAACGGTGCCGGCAACCTCACACTCAGTGGCGCCAACACCTTGATTGGCGGCGTGACCCTCAATGCCGGCACGCTCACCCTGGGCAACAACCAGGCCCTGGGTACCGGCAACCTTGTCGTCGGCGGCGCCAGCAACCTGGCCACCACGGGTGCCTTGACCCTGGCCAACCAGGTGGCGCTGAACGACACCCTGAGCCTGACCGGCACCAACGACCTGACATTGAACGGCGTGATCAGCGGTACCGGCGGCCTGACCAAGACCGGTACCGGCAACCTGACCCTCGGCGCCGCCAACACCTATCAAGGCAGTACCACGCTTGGCGCTGGCACCCTGACCCTGGGCAACAACAGCGCGCTGGGCACGGGCAACCTGTCGGTGACCGGCAACAGCACCCTGGCCACCACCGGGGCGCTGCAACTGGCCAATGCCATCGGCATCGGCGCTACCACTACCCTGAGTATCAACAATGCCCAGGCCCTGACCCTAGATGGTGTGATCAGCGGTGCCGGGACGCTGAACAAGCTGGGCGCCGGGCAACTGGTACTCAATGGCAGCAACACCTACGCCGGCGGCACCTCGCTGCAGGCCGGCAGCCTGCTGCTGGGCAATGCTGGCGCCTTGGGCAGCGGCGCCCTGACCGTCAACGGCGCGGCTGGCCTCGACGCCAGCCAGGCGCTGGTACTGGCCAATGCCGTCAACCTCGCCGGTGGCAACCTGACCCTCGGCGGCAGCCAGGCGCTGACCCTCGGCGGTGTGGTCTCCGGCAACAATGGCCTGGTCAAGAACGGCGCCGCCAGCCTGACCCTCAACGGCAACAACACCTACAGCGGCGGCACCACCCTCAACGCCGGCACCTTGGTGGTCGGCAGCAACACCGCGCTGGGTAGCGGCGATCTCAGCACCGGCGCCAACACCAGCCTCGATGCCGGCAGTGCGGGCGCTACCCTGGCCAACAACGTGCACCTGGGCGGCACCCTCAACCTGCCCGGCAGCGCCGACCTGACCCTCACCGGCGTGGTGGATGGCGTCGGCGGCCTGAGCAAGGCCGGTGCCAGCACCCTGACCCTCAATGGTGCCAACAGCTACCTGGGCGGCACCACCCTCGGTGCCGGCCGGCTGGTGGTCGGCAACGACAACGCGCTGGGGCAGGGCGCCCTGACCGTCGTCGGGGCCTCGTCCCTCAGCAGCGGCGCCAGCACCACGCTGGCCAACAACGTCACCCTCAACGCTGGCCTGACAGTCGATGGCAGCAACGACCTGACCCTAAACGGCGTGATCAACGGCACGGCAGGCCTGACCAAGAACGGCAGCGGCAACCTGACCCTCAATGGCAACAACGGCTACCAGGGCGGCACCCAGCTCAACGCCGGACGCCTGACCCTGGGCAGCAGCGGCGCACTGGGTACCGGCACCCTGGCGGTCACCGCCGATGCCACCCTGGCCAACAGCTCACCCATGGCCCTGGGCAACACCATCGCCCTGAGCAACGGCGCCAACCTGACTGTCGAAACCGCCAATGCGCTGATCCTCAGCGGCGACCTTGGCGGCAGTGGCAACCTGGTCAAGACCGGCGTCGACGACCTCACCCTGGTCGGCGTCAAGACCTTCACCGGCAACGTCGATATCCAGGCGGGCTCCCTTACCACCCTCGGCAGCGGTGTGCTGGCCAACGTCGACACCCTCGACGTCGGCGCCAGCGGCCAGCTCAACCTCAACGGCAACGCCAGCCTCGGCAGCCTGACCGGTAGCGGCCTGGTCGATGTCGGCGTCGGCAGCGTGCTGAGCCTGGGCGGCAACAACCTCAGCAGCACCTTCGCCGGTGGTCTCAACGGCCTGGGCGGCCTGACCAAGGTCGGCAGCGGCACCCTGACCCTGACCGGCACCAGCAACCTGGCCGACAACACGCAGGTCAACGCCGGTACCTTGAAAGTCGACGGCACCTTGGGCAGCAACCTGCTGACCGTGGCCAGCGGTGCGACCCTCACCGGCAGCGGCACCGCCAATGCCTCGGTGGTGATCGACAACGGTGGCCACCTGGCCGGGCAGAGCGGCGCGACCCTGGGCCTCGGCAGCCTGGTGCTCAACAGCGGTTCGATCGTCGATATCGGCCTCGGCTCGCCGTCCACTGGCGGCACCGCGCTGTTCAACGTCGGTGGCAACCTGACCCTCGACGGCACGCTCAACGTGAGCAGCATCGGCGGCTTCGGCAACGGTGTGTACCGCGTCTTCGACTACGCCGGCGCCCTCACCGACAACGGTCTGGACTTCGGCAGCCTGCCGCTGGGGGTGGGCCTGGGTGACGTGACCTTGCAGACCGCCCTGGCCAACCAGGTCAACCTGCTGGTCAGCGCCGCGGGGCTCAATATCCAGTTCTGGGATGGCAGCCAGAACGTGGCCAACGGTCAGGTCGACGGCGGTGCCGGCGTGTGGAACGCCGGCAATACCAACTGGACCGACCTCAACGGCCTGACCAACACCACCTGGGGCAGCACCTTCGCGGTGTTCCAGGGCACCGCCGGCGATGTCACCGTCGACGGCAGCCAGACGGTCAATGGCCTGCAGTTCGTCAGCGATGGCTACCGCCTGCTGGCCGGCACCGCCGGTGCGCTCGACCTGATCAACGGCGCGAGTGGCGACACCAGCGTGCGGGTCGATCCGGGCGCCACGGCGACCCTCGATGTCGGCCTGACCGGCGTCGGCAAGCTCAACAAGCTCGACAGCGGTACCCTGGTGCTCAACGGCAGCAACAGCTACAGCGGCGGTACCGTGCTCAGTGGCGGCACTTTGATTGTCGGCAGCAACACGGCCCTGGGCAGCGGTGCGTTTGAAACCGCTGCGGGTACCACCCTCGACAGCAATGCCTCGGTCACGCTGGCCAATGCCATCACCCTGGCGGGGCCGCTGAACATCGCAGGCAGCAACGACCTGGCGCTGGGCGGCAACATCGGCGGCGCCGGTGGCCTGGTCAAGGCTGGCAGCGCCCGGCTGGCGCTGGCTGGCAACAACACCTATGCCGGCAACATCGCGCTCAACGGCGGCACCCTGGTGCTGGGCTCCAATACCGCGCTGGGCAGCGGCAGCCTGAACACCGTGGCCGGCACCAGCCTGGACAGCAGCCAGGCCGTGACCTTGGCCAACAACGTCAACGCCACCGGCGACCTGACGATCCTGGGCAGCAACGACCTGACCCTCGGCGGCACCGTCGGCGGCAGCGGCCGCCTGCTCAAGGCCGGCCTCGCCCGCTTCGCGCTGATGGGCGCCAACACCTACAGCGGTGGTACCGAGCTGCAGGCCGGCACCTTGGTGGTGGGCAACGATGCGGCCCTTGGCAGCGGCGGGCTGGATGTCACCGGTAATGCCAGTCTCGACAGCGCCAGTGCCGTAACCCTGGCCAATCCGGTCAACGTGGGGGGCGTGCTCAACGTGTTGGGCAGCAACGATCTGCACCTGGCCGGCGTGCTCAGCGGTGCCGGTACCTTGAACAAGAGCGGCGTGGCTGACCTGACGCTGTCGGGCAACAACACCTTCAGCGGCATCCTCAATATCCTGTCCGGCAGCCTGAGCACCATCGGCACCACCGCCCTGGGCACCCAGAGCGAGCTGAATGTCAGCAGTGGCGCCAGCCTCAACCTCGACGGCAACACCACATTGGGTGATATCGGAGGCACCGGTGCGATCGCCATCGCCGCCGGCAACAGCCTGAGCGTCGAGGGCGGCACCTTCGATGGCAATATCGGTGGGACCGGCACCCTGAACAAACTCGGCGCCGGCACCCTGGCGCTGCGCAGCGCCAACAGCCACACCGGCAATACCAACGTGCAAGGCGGCGGGCTGAAGGTGGATGGGTCCCTGGCCAGCGGCACGGTCAACGTCGCCAGTGGCGCCACCCTCAGCGGCGCCGGCAGCCTCGGTGGTTCGGTGACCGTGGCCAATGGCGGCAACCTGGCGGCCATCGGCGGCAGCACCCTGAATGCCGGCAATCTGGTGCTCGACAGCGGCGCCAACTTCAACGCTTCGCTGGGCGCGCCGTCGGCTGGCGGCACACCGCTGGTCAACGTGGCCAACGACCTGACCCTGGGCGGTACCCTCAATGTCACCGACATCGGTGGCTTCGGCGCCGGCGTGTACCGCCTGTTCGCCTACGGTGGCAGCCTCACCAACAACGGCATGAGCTTCGGCACCACGCCGGTGCCGGTCACCGACCTGACGGTGCAGACCGCCGTGGCCAACCAGGTCAACCTGGTGGTCGGTGGCGCCAGCAACGTGTTGTTCTGGGACGGCAGCCAGACCGTGGCCAACGGTGTGATCGAGGGCGGCAGCGGCGTCTGGGATGCCACCAACACCAACTGGACCGACGCCAACGGCGTGCTCAACGGCACCTGGAACGATACCTTCGCCGTGTTCCAGGGCGCCCCCGGCACCGTCACCGTGAACGGCAGCCACAGCATCACCGGCCTGCAGTTCGTCACCGACGGCTATGTGCTCAATGCGGGGACGGCCGGTGAACTGCTGGGCAACGGCACCACCAACCTGCGGGTCGACAGCGGCGTCACCGCCACCCTCAACGTCGCCCTCAACGGGACCGGCAGCGTTGCCAAGCAAGACGGCGGCACCCTGGTGCTCAACGCTGCCAATGGCTACAGCGGCGGTACCGCCCTCAACGGCGGCACCTTGGTGCTAGGCAACGATAGCGCGCTGGGCAGTGGCGCCCTGACGGCCGCGGGCGGCACCACGCTGGACAGCAACACCGCCGTGACCCTGGCCAACAATGCCGTGCTCAACGGCGCCCTGGCCATCGCCGGCAGCAACGCCCTGACCCTCAACGGGGTGGTCAGCGGCACCGGTGGGCTGATCAAGAATGGCGCTGGCCTGCTGACCCTGAATGGTGCCAACACCTACAGCGGCGGCACCCAGATCAACGCAGGCGGCGTGGTGGGCAATACCACCAGCCTGCAAGGCGCGATCCTCAACAACGCGGCCCTGACCTTCGAGCAGAACGCCAATGGCAGCTACACCGGCAACCTCACCGGTACTGGCACGCTGACCAAGAACGGCACCGGCGAACTGCTGCTGACCGGCATCAATGGCCTGACCGGCGCGACCCAGGTCAACGCCGGCAGCCTGCTGGTCAACGGCCGCCTCGACAGTACCACCGTGCAGGTCGCCACCGGCGCCCGCCTGGGCGGCAGCGGTACTTACGGCGGCGCGGTGCAGATCGCCAATGGCGCCACCCTGGCTGCCGGCCAGAGCGCCACGCCGCTCACCGTCGGCAGCCTCGACCTGGCGTCGGGCAGTGCCCTGGACTTCAGCCTCGGCGCCCCGGCGGCCTCAACCACCGTGGTCAAGGTCAACGGCAACCTGGTGCTGGACGGCACGCTGAACATCACCGATGCCGGCGGCTTTGGCACTGGTGTCTACCAACTGTTCAGCTACGGCGGCACGCTCACCGACAACGGCCTGGTGTTCGGTGCGATTCCGGGCAGCGTAGTGCTGGGTGACCTGACCCTGCAGACCGCCATCGCCAACCAGATCAACCTGGTGGTGCAGAACTACGGCGAAGAGCTGCAGTTCTGGAATGGCGGCAAGACCAACCCCGATGGCAGCATCGGCGGCGGCAGTGGTACCTGGGGGCCGAACACCGGTTGGACCAACGCCAGCGGCACCAGCAACGAAGGTTGGAGTGGTGGCTACGCGGTCTTCGGCGGTACCCCGGGCACCGTCACCGTGGTGGGCAACCAGTCGTTCGAGGGCTTGCAGTTCCTCAGCAACGGCTACCAGGTCGTTCCGGGCGCTGGGGGTAGCCTGACGCCGGTCAATGGTGCCGATGGCAGCTTGGCGCCGGTGCGTGTCAACGCAGGTGCCACCGCCACCGTCAGCGTGCCGCTGGTCGGTAGCGGCGGCATCGAGAAACTCGACGCCGGCACTCTGATCCTCTCGGGTGCCAACACCTACAGCGGTGGCACCACTGTCAGCGGCGGTACCCTGGTCGGCAACACCACCAGCCTGCAGGGCAGTATCCTCAACAACGCCAACCTGGTCTTCGCCCAAGGCAGCAATGGCACCTTCAACGGCACCCTCAGCGGCACCGGCACCACCACCAAGCAGGGCGGCGGTACCTTGCTGCTGACCGGCAACCAGCCGTTCAGTGGCGCCTTCAACGTCAACCAGGGCGTGTTGCAGGTGGGCGATGCGGCCAATCCGGGCAGCAACCTCGCAGCCCAGGTCACAGTGGCCAATGGCGCCGCACTGACCGGCAATGGCACCGTCGCCGGCCTCACCAACAATGGCACCGTGCTGCCAGGGCCTGCCGGTAACCTGAACGTGTCGGGCAACTTCACCAACGGCGCCACCGGCACCCTGGTGATCGACCTCGGCACCTCGCCGGTGAACTACCTGAATGTGGGCGGCACCGCCAACCTCGGCGGCAGCCTGATGGTCGCCAACCTGGCCAGCGGCAACGGCCAGTACACCGTGGTCAGCGCCGCGGGCGGGGTGAACGGCACCTTCGCCACCACCAACCTGGCCAACTCGGCGTTCCTCAACAGCTCGCTGGACTACGGCGCCAACCAGGTGACCCTGTCGGTCAGCCGCAACGGCAACTCCTTCGCCGATGTCGCCGCCACTGGCAACCAGCGTGGCGTGGCCACCGCGCTGGCCAGTGCCGGGGCGCCGGCCGAACTGGTCAACAACCTGCTGCCGCTGGACCGCCAGGGCGCCCAGGCCGCGTTTGACAGCCTGTCCGGCGAGATCCACGCCAGCACCGCGACCGTGCTGATCGAGGACTCGCGCTACGTCCGCGACGCGGTCAATGACCGCCTGCGCCAGGCCGACTGCACCAACCAGGACGACCCGCGTCGCACCCTGGCGCCGACCGCCAACCAGCAACTGACCAGCGAAGGCTGCCAGGGCCAGGCCGTGGGCTGGATCCGCGCCATCGGCGGCTGGGGCACCTATGACGGCAGCAGCAGCCATGCCAGCGTCGACCGCGACCTGTCGGGCTTCATGCTCGGTGTCGACCGCGCGCTGGACGATGAGTGGAAAGTGGGCGCCGCCGCCGGCTACACCCGTTCGAGCATTGATGCGCACCGTCGCCGCTCCGACGCCACGGTGGACAGCTACCACCTGACCACCTACCTCGGCTACCAGCTCGATGCCTTCGCCGCTCGCCTGGGTGTGGCCTACAGCTGGCACGACATCGACACCAAGCGCGATGTCAGCGTGGGCAGCTATGACGACCGTCTCAAGGCCAAGTACAAGGCGCGCAGCGCCCAGGTGTTCGGTGAGGTGGGTTACGCCATAGATGCCGGCGGCATTGCCCTGGAGCCGTTCGCCGGGCTGGCGTATGTCAACTACGACAGCGATACCGCCCATGAGAAGGGCGGGGCAGGGCGGCTGGAGGGCAAGGTCGACCAGGATGTGACCTTCTCCACCCTGGGCGTGCGGGCTGGCAAGCGCATCCTGCTCGACAGCGGCAGCACCATCACGCCGCGGTTGTCGGTAGGCTGGCGCCATGCCTTCGGCGACGACAAGCCCGATGCCGATCTGCGCTTCATCGGTGGTGGCGACGGTTTCAGCACCGAGGGTGTGCCGATTGCCAAGGATGCGGCGGTGGTCGAGGCCGGGGTGGACCTGTCGGTGGGCGCGAGCGGCAAGCTCGGGGTCGGGTACTCCGGGCAGCTGTCCAGCGAGAACCGCGACCATGGCGTGGTGGTGAGCTTCAGCATGGGGTTCTGAGGTAGCTTCCAGGGGCCGTCGTGTGGCCCATCGCGGGGCAAGCCCGCTGTCACGAGATTTGGCGTGTCTCTCGTGGCAGCGGGCTTGCCCCGCGATACGTTTCTGCATGCGTAAGATTTTTCCGAAATTGAAACCAAATCCTTCAGCCAGCCAGCGCTTCGGATCTATCCTACGCGCCTGCCGGAAGGCTCTGAATTGGCCGGGAAATACATCAGGGGTACCGTCTCTGGGTCGTCACATTTGGCGACCGGGTGTGAGAAGCCCGTTGTGTGAACCATGTCGATTTCGTCAATGGCGGTCGTGCGCGTGCAGGCTTTGGCCTGACCGTGGATTCATGGTTACACACGGGCTTCTCACCATGCGTACGACTGCCACCCTAATCTGTGAGAAGGATCGAGGTGGTTGTTCCTGAAGTTCAATTTCGAGGAGTAACCATGAAAAAACTTGTACCCGACCCACCCTATCCAATCCCCTTCGTCACCATCATCAGCGACCTCGACCCCGAGGAAGCCATGGCCCATGCCAACAAGCTGATGCACATCCTCAGCGACACCGTCCACGCCTACACCGTCTGCCAGCGCGATGCGCGCCTCGACGTGATGATGGACAGCGTCGAGATCCTCGGCCAACTGGTCATCTCGCTGGTCCGCCACGCCCGGGCCAAGGGGGCGCCGGTATGAGCGACGACTTCAAGCCCGGCCCGACCCAGGGCAAGACCACCTGCCTCGAGATCTTCTGTATCCAGCCCGGCATCCCGTTCGACCACGCTTTCAGCGACCTGTCGGTGCTGCTCGGCTGCGTGGCGCATTTCACCACCGAGGCCGAGATGGAGGGTGACCTCATGGCAGCCAGTGCGGCGCGGATTCTCAGCGGGCTGGCCAAGGGGCTGATCGATGACATGGAGCTGGGGTTGAACCGGTAGCGGTGAAAGGGGGCCGCAAAGCGGCCCCAGGGATGCCAGACCGAGCCACTGTCGTTAGACTGTCATCTCCTCACCACCGGACAGGAGTCCCGGCGTGCCCGACCCCCGCAGTTTCCCCAGCGACCTGTGCCTCGACAGCCCACGCCTGCAGTTGCGTCCCATGCGTCATGGCGACGCGCAGCAGTGGCTGACCATCATGGCCGACCCCGAGGTCATGCGTTACTGGTACCACGCCCCCTGGCAGACCCTGGCCGAGGCCGAGAGCGCCCTGGCTGCCGACCGCGAGGCGTATGCCGCCGGCCAGTTGCTCAAGCTGGGCATGTACCGCCGTGACAACGGCGAGCTGATCGGCATGGTCCAGCTGTTCAACCTCGAAGAGGCCTCGCGCCGGGGCGAAATCGGCTACTGCCTGGCCAAGTCCGCCCAGGGCCGGGGCTACATGGACGAAGCGCTGACCTGCTTCATCGACTACCTGGCCCACACCCTGCACCTGCGCCGCCTGGAGGCGGAAATCGACCCGCGCAACCAGGGCTCGGCACGTACCCTTGAGCGCCAGGGCTTCGTCCTGGAGGGCACCCTGCGCGCCCGCTGGTGCGTGGCCGGCGAGTTGTCTGACTCGGGGCTTTACGGTCTGCTGCTAGAACCGCCTGTCGCCTGACGCCCGCTTGAGCTATGGTCGCGCCTTTCGCTGCTGGATGGAGCCTGCGCGTGCCTGCTTTTTATGTGATGTTCACCCTTGTGCTGTTCCTTCTTTGCCTGTGTTTCGATGGCCTGCTGATGGGCGTCGACGGGCATATGCCGGCGCTGCAGATACTGCTCATGGGCCCATGGGGCATTGCCTTCGGGTTGTACCAGTGGTTTGCCAATCCATTGCTGGGGCTGGCGATCCTCGCCCGCCGGCGTTTTCGCCGGGTGGCGCTTGGCGCTGGCCTGATCGCCCTGGGCCTGGCGCTCAGTTGCCTGGGCATCGAGCGGCTGCCGGACAACCGCAGCTATGAATTCCTGCCGCTTACCGGTTTCGGACCCGGCTACTACCTGTGGACACTGGCAATCCTGCTGTTCTGCCTGGGGCAGGGGTGGTGGTGCCGCAAGGCGCAGACGGCGCAGGATATGCCGCGCTGGCGCTGGTTCGATGTGCTGCTGATCGCGGTGCTGACGAGCACGATCTACCTGGCGACTCAGAGGCCCAGCCTGGGCGTGCAGATTCGCAGTTCCGACGAGCCAATGGAGCAGGTACAGGCAGGCTGAACTCTCCAGACGCGCCTTGGGTTTGGAAAGACGGCAGGGGCTGGGTTAAGGTCGCAGCTCGTTCGCTTTTACCAGGTGCCTGACTTGCCCGCTTTCTACCTGACCACAAGCCTCGCCCTGTACCTGCTGAGCCTGGCCTTCGATGGTGCCCTGACAGGCGCAGGGCGACATGTACCGGCATTGCAGATGCTGCTCTACGGCCCATGGGGTATCGCCTTCGGCCTGTACCAGTGGTTCGCCAACCCACTATTGGCGCTGGCGGTCCTAGCCCACCGCCGGTTCCGCCGCCTGGCGCTGGGGTGCGGCCTGCTGGCGCTGTATCTGGCGGCCAGCAGCTTCGCGATCACCCGATTGCCGGACAACCAGAGCTACGCCTTCCAGGATGTGACCGGCTTTGGCGCGGGCTTCTACCTGTGGTTGCTGGCGATCCTGGTGTTTTGCATGGGACAGCTATGGTGGTGCTGGAAGGCGCGTTCAGCAGCGGATGTACCGGGTTGGGGCTGGCTCGATGTGGCGCTGATCGCGGCCCTGAGCGTGGCGCTGTATGCCGGTACGCAAATGCCATCGCTGCGCTTCGAGCCGCACAAGGTGATCGTGCCGCCGGAGCAGCCGCGCACCTTGTGATGGCCTTAACGCGCCGTGCCCCACTGCACCGCGATCATCCCGAGCACGATCATTCCCACTCCCGCCAGCCGCAGCAGGTTCACCGGTCGCTCCGGCAGGCCCATGAGGCCGAACTGGTCGATCAGCAGCGACGACAGCACCTGCCCGGCCACCACGCAGACGATGAACCCCGCCGCGCCTAGCCGTGGCGTCAGCACCAGCGCGGCGGTGATGTAGAGCACCCCGGCAATCCCACCGAACCAAGCCCACCAGGGCGCATGGGCCAGTTGCTGCACCTGTGGCAGCGGCGCGCGCATCAGCAGCAGGGCCGGCACCAGCATCAGCAGGCTGACCAGCAACGACACCCCGGCCGCCCACAGCGGATGACCGAGCAGGCGCCCGAGCGCGGCGTTGCTGCCCGCCTGAAACGGCACGGCAGCCCCGGCGAGCAGGGCGATGAGCAAGGGAAGGGCGGCGAAGAGGCTGGCGGGCATGGTGTCTACTCCTGGTCAAAACACTGGCCTCAGTCTTCGCTATGCACTTCAATGATGGAAATTCGAACTTCGCACAGGCTGTATTCGTACCATGGATGATTTGCGCCGTATCGACCTCAATCTATTGCTGACTCTGCACGCCCTGCTCAGCGAGCAGCATGTCTCGCGTGCGGCATTGCGCCTGCACCGCAGCCAGCCGGCGGTCAGCCATGCGTTGGCGCAGTTGCGCGAGATCTTCGCCGATCCGCTGCTGGTACGACGCGGTGGCCGCCTGCAACTCACGGCCCGCGCCGAAGCCCTGCACGCGCCGCTGCAGGAGGCTTTGCAGCAACTCGACGGATTGCTCGGCACGCCGGGCTTCGAGCCGGCGCGGGCTCGGCGTACTTTTCGCCTGGCCATGTCCGACTACGGCGCCCGCGTGGTGTTGCCTTCGCTGATGCGCCTGTTGCGGCGCGAAGCACCGGGCATCGACCTGGTGGTGTCCCAGGGTAGCCGCGAGGCGATGCTCGGCCAGTTGATCGACGGCGAGGCGGACCTGGCGCTGGGAGTGTTTCCGGAGCTGCCGACGGAAATGGCTCAGCAGGTGCTGTTCGAGGAGTCCTTCGTCTGCCTGGCCGATCGCGCCAGCCTGCCGCCTCGCGGTGGCCTGGCGCTGGACCCGTGGCTGGCGCGGCCCCATGTGCTGGTGGCGGTGCGCCCCGGCATCGACAACGAAATCGACCAGGCCCTGGCCACCTTGGGCGCACGTCGGCGCATCGCCTTGACCCTGCCGCATTGGGGCGTGGCCCAAAGTGTCATTGCCGGAACCGACCTGGTGCTCACCGTGGCCCGGCGCAGCCTCGTTGGTGCTCGCCTGGATCCGGCCCTGCGCCAGTTCGCGCCGCCCCTGGCGATCTCGCCGTTCGCCTTTGCCCAGGCCTGGCACTCGCGGCGCGACGGCGATGCCGGGCACCGCTGGCTGCGGGCGCAAATCCAGGTGTTGTGCGTGAACGAAGGCGGAGCAGAATGCTAGGCTGTGCCGCATTCATTTGCGAAAAGGAAAGCCCATGTTCAAGCATTGCCTGGTCGGCGCCGCCGCCCTGCTGATCGTTGCCGGCGCCCAGGCCGAGGACTATTCGCCCACCTACACCCAGTGCATGGACAAAGCCTCCAGCACCCTGGCCATGGGGGCCTGCATCCAGGCCGAGACCCAGCTGCAGGATGATCGGCTGAACCGGGTCTACAAGCAGCTGATGGCCAAGCTCGGCAGCCAGCAGCAGAAGGACCTGCGCGAAGTCCAGCGTATCTGGATGAAGTACCGCGACGGCAACTGCGCGTTCCACGGCAAGTTGAGCAACGGCAGCATCTACCGCATCGAAGGCGCGATGTGCGAGATGGACATGAGCAAGGACCGGGCGGCGGAGCTGGAACGGGTGCTCAGCCCGGGGCAGTGATGTGGCGTTCGCGAATCAGGCGCCGCGTTGCTCACGCAGTGCCCGGGCCTTCAGGTACTCACGCACTTCCACCCCGTCTCCGGCGAACTCGATCCGTTGCGCCTTGGCCGCACGCTGGTAGGCGTACATCGGGTCGTAGTATTCCTTGAGCAGCCCTTCTATCCACCCTCGGTGCAGGCTCACGTCGCCGCTGCGCAACTGCTCCTCCAGCGCCTGGTCGAGCAACGTCGACAGCCGCTGGAAGCGCTCGCCGCCCAGGCGTTTGTGGATGTTGATCAGGCTCTGGCGCATGCGTTCGGCGAACAGCGGGCCGCCGGCCTGTGCACCGTGCACGGCGATGAACTCGGCGCACAGGTTGATCACGTAGTCGCGCAGGATGCGTTCCACGCGATGCTCGAAGCTGTCTTCAAGCCACACCAGCGGATAGCGCTGCATGCCCTGGTACAACTCCAGCGGCACCGCGCAGCTGCCGACCACGCGACCTTCGTCCTCGAGTACGAACTGGCCGATGCCCCGGTCACGTTTTTTCAGAATGTCGATGGCCAGCGCATTCTCGAAATCGATCTGCGCCGGCTGCGCGGTGGCGCGCTTGCCGAAGCTGGAGCCGCGGTGGTTGGCATGGCCTTCCAGATCCAGCACGTTGTCCAGCTGGAGCAGTACGTCGGTCTTGCCGGTGCCGGTCAGGCCGCCCACCAGCACGAAGTCGCAGTGTTGCACCGCTTGTTGGGTGGTCTCCAGCAGCAGGGTGCGCATGGCTTTGTAACCGCCCACCACCTTCGGATACTGGATGCCGGCTTCTTTGAGCCAGCCCTGGACGATCTGTGAGCGCAACCCGCCGCGGAAGCAGTACAGGTAGCCGTCGGGATGAGCCTGGGTGAAGGCCGTCCAGGCGTCGAGGCGTTGCTGCTTCACCGCACCGTTGACCAGCTGGTGGCCCAGGGCGATGGCGGCGGCCTGGCCCTGCTGCTTGTAGCAGGTGCCGACTTTCTGCCGCTCCTGGTCGGTCATCAGGGGGAGGTTGACCGCACCGGGGAAGGCGCCCTTGGTGAATTCGATCGGCGCGCGCATGTCCATCAGCGGCACGTTGTTGAGGAACAGCTGTTTCAGCTCGGTGCAGTCGGGGCGCATCAGATCACCTCGACTGCGTGGCTCTGTCGTTCGACCAACTCGCCGATCGGCGCCAGTTCGAGCCCGAGTTCCCGGGCCACGGCAAGGAATTCGGCCTCGCCCTGCGGGCTGACCGCCACCAGCAGGCCACCGCTGGTCTGCGGGTCGCACAGCAGGTGCTTCTGCTCGTCGCTCAGTGCGCCGATCTTGTGGCCGTAGCTGTCGAAGTTGCGCAAGGTGCCGCCGGGGATGCAGCCCTCGGCCAGGTAATGCTCGACGCTGGGCAGGCACGGTACGGCAGCGAACTGCAGGCGGGCGGTAAGGCTGCTGCCCTCGGCGACTTCGACCAGGTGGCCGAGCAGGCCGAAGCCGGTGACGTCGGTCATCGCCTGCACGCCGTCGAGCTTGCCGAAGCGGCTGCCGGGGGTGTTGAGGGTGCACATCCAGTCGCGGGCCAGGCCCTGGTCCTGTTCGCGCAGCTTGGCCTTCTTCTCGGCGGTGGTGAGGATGCCGATGCCCAGCGGCTTGGTCAGGTACAGGCGGCAGCCGACGCTGGCGGTATCGTTGCGCTTGAGGTGGCGCTTGCTTACCACGCCGGTGACGGCCAGGCCGAAGATCGGTTCCGGGGCGTCGATGGAGTGGCCACCGGCCAATGGGATGCCGGCCTCTGCGCAGACCGCGCGGCCACCGCGGATCACTTCGCGGGCGACCTCCGGCGGCAATACGTTGATCGGCCAGCCGAGGATGGCGATGGCCATCAGCGGGTCGCCGCCCATGGCGTAGATGTCGCTGATGGCGTTGGTGGCGGCGATGCGGCCGAAGTCGTACGGGTCGTCGACGATGGGCATGAAGAAGTCGGTGGTCGAGACCACGCCACGTTCGTCGTCCAGGGCGTAGACGCCAGCGTCGTCGCGCGAGGCGTTGCCGACCCAGAGGTTCGGGTCCAGCGCCTGGGTGCCGCTCTCGGCGAGGATTACATCCAGCACCTTGGGAGAAATCTTGCAGCCACAACCAGCGCCGTGGCTGTACTGTGTCAGACGAATCGGCTCGCTCATGTGCACCTCGACTTTTCGTGATGCGCGATTGTAGCAAAGCTGGCCTTTGTGCCTGCGGCTCTTATACTTCCCTCGTTTGCCAGCATCGCGGGGCAAGCCCGCTCCCACGCCGGGAAAACCCCGCGATGCGACATCGAACCATGTCCCGCTATCGAACCGGAGAATCCCCATGCTCAAACGCCCCCTGGCACTGTTTGCCGGTCTCGCGCTGTCCTGCTGCGCGGTGTTCGCCCAGGCCGCCGATGTGCTGCGCGTCAGCGCCATCCCCGACGAGGCGCCGACCGAACTGCTGCGCAAGTTCAAGCCATTGGGCGAGTACCTCGAGCAGCAACTGGGCATGAAGGTGCAGTTCGTGCCGGTGGCCGACTACCCAGCGGTGGTCGAGTCGCTGGCCAGCGATCGCCTGGACCTGGCTTGGCTGGGGGGGTTCACCTTCGTCCAGGTGCACCTGAAGGACCCCAAGGCCACGCCGCTGGTGCAGCGTGAGCAGGATGCCAAGTTCACCAGCAAGTTCATCACCGCCAACCCGGACGTGAAGAGTCTCAAGGACCTCAAGGGCAAGACCTTCGCCTTCGGTTCGATTTCGTCCACCTCGGGCAGCCTGATGCCGCGTTACTTCATGCTCAAGAACGACAACATCAAGCCAGAGGAATACTTCAGCCGCGTCGCCTATTCCGGCGCCCATGATGCCACCGCCGCCTGGGTCCAGGCCGGCAAGGCCGATGCCGGCGTGCTCAACGCCAGCGTCTGGGACAAGCTGGTCGCCGCCGGCAAGGTCGACACCAGCAAGGTGCGGGTGTTCGCCACCACGCCGGAGTACTTCGACTACAACTGGACCGTGCGCGGCAACATGGACCCGGCGCTGAAAGAGAAGATCAAGCAGGCCTTCCTCGCCCTGGATCCGGCCAAGCCTGCGGACAAGGCGATCCTCGACCTGCAGGCCGCCAGCCGCTTCATTGAAACCAAGCCGGAGAATTACCAGGGCACCGAGCAAGCCGCGCGCGAGGCCGGCCTGCTCAAGTGAGTATCCGTGTTCAGGGCGCCAGCGTGCGCCATGGCCAGGTCCAGGCCTTGAGCGCGCTGGACCTGCAGATCGGCCAGGGCGAGCGGGTGGCGATCATCGGTCCGTCCGGAGCCGGCAAGTCCAGCCTGCTGCACCTGATGGCCACTGCCGTGCCGCCCAGTGGCGGGCGCCTGGAGTTGTTGGGCGAGCAGCCCTGGGTTCTGTCTGCCCGCGCCCGTCAGCGCTTGCGTGCACGGGTCGGCCTGGTGCACCAGGCACCGCCCCTGCCGCCGCGCCAGCGGGTGGTAACCGCCGTGCTGGCGGGGCGCCTGGGGCAGTGGGGCACCTTGCGCGGGCTGCTCAACCTGATTCACCCCGGGGATATTCCCGGTGCCCGCGCGGCACTGGCCGAGCTGGGCATGGCTGACAAGCTGTTTGCCCAGTGCGGGCAGTTGTCGGGGGGACAGTTGCAACGGGTCGGCATCGCCCGCGCCTTGTACCAGCGACCTGAAGTGCTGCTGACCGACGAGCCTGTTTCGGCCATGGACCCGGTGCTCGCCGATCACAGCCTGGCGTTGCTCAATCGTCATGCCCAGGCCCATGGCGTGACGCTGGTCGCCAGCCTGCACGCGGTGGAGCTCGCCCTCGCGCACTTTCCGCGCATCGTCGGCATTCGCGCCGGGCAGGTGGCGTTCGACTGCCCGGCAGCGGCGGTCAGCGAAGCGATGCTCGATGCCTTGTACGCCAACGAGCAACTGGCCTCGCCTGTTGCCTCGACGGCCAGCCCGCAGGTGCAGATCCCGCGATGCTGAGCACTGACCAGCGAGATCCTGCTGCCATCCCACGTGTGCTGTTGACCCTGTTGTGCCTGGCGTTGCTGTGGCCGGGCCTGCGCCTGAGCGAGCTGGACCCCGGCGTGCTGTTACAGGCCGAGAACCGCCAACAGATGGCCGGCTTCGTCAGCGCGTTCTGGCCCCCGGCCCACGACGCCGGGTTTCTCGATTTGCTGCTCACCGCCACGGTGCAGACCCTGGCCGTGGCCACCGCGGGCATGAGCCTGGCACTGCTGCTGGCGGTACCGGCCAGCCTGCTGGCCAGCCGGGCGTTGTCTTTGCGGGCAGCCTCCAGCGCTGGGCGCCTGGGGCCATGGTCCCGGGCTGCGCGCCTGCCGGTGCGTGGCCTGCTGATTTTCCTGCGCAGCGTACCGGAGATCGTCTGGGCACTGTTGTTCGTCCGCGCCGTGGGCCTGGGCCCGACTGCCGGCGTGCTGGCCATCGCCATCACCTACAGCGGCATGCTCGGCAAGGTCTACGCGGAGATCTTCGAGTCGGTGGACCAGCGCCCTGCCCATGCCTTGCTGCAGGCCGGCAGCAGCCGCCTGTCGGCGTTTCTCTACGGCACCCTGCCCGAGGCCGCGAGCGAGGTGGTGTCCTACACCGTGTACCGCTGGGAGTGCGCGGTGCGCGCTTCGGTGGTGATGGGCTTCGTCGGTGCCGGTGGGCTGGGCCAGCAGATCGATCTGTCGATGCGCATGTTCGCCGGTGCCGAGGTGGCGAGCATGCTGCTGACTTTCCTGCTGCTGGTCGTGCTGGCCGACTTGCTCAGCCGTTTCCTGCGCGGGAGGCTGGCATGAACCGGGTGATCAATGGGCTGGTGATCGCCGCGATCCTGGCGGCGGTGCTGGCATCGTTCGCTTATCTGGAGCTGGACCTGGCAGCGGTCGTCGGCAGTGGCGGGCCGGCGCAGATGGGCGAATACGCGGCGCGTTTCCTGCACCCGGACCTGTCTGTGGCGCACCTGCGAGCGGTGGGGCAGGGGGCCTTGGAAACGCTGGCGATGTCAGGAATAGGGACAATCCTGGCGATGCTGCTCGGCCTGTTGCTGGCGCTGCCGGCCGCCGGGCGTTTCGGCTTGCCGTTGCAGGGCGCGGCGCGCCTGCTGCTCAATGCGCTGCGGGCGATTCCGGAGCTGGTCTGGGCGGCGCTGACCGTGTTGGCTGCGGGCCTGGGACCGAATGCCGGCACCCTGGCGTTGGCGCTGCATACCGCCGGGGTGTTGGGACGGTTGTTTGCAGAGGCACTGGAGAATGCACCGCCCGAGCCTGCGGCGGCGATCCGCCTGCAGGGCGGCAGCCAGGCGGCGGCCTTCTGCTTCGGCACCTTGCCCAACCTGTGGCCACAACTGCTGGCGTACAGCCTGTATCGCTGGGAGAACAACATCCGCATGGCCAGCGTGCTGGGCTTCGTGGGGGCGGGTGGGCTGGGGCAGATGCTCTACGCGACCCTGAGCCTGTTCCAGGAGGCCCAGGCCAGCACGGTGATCATCGCCATGCTGGTGCTGGTGTTGCTGGTGGATGCCCTGAGCGATGTGTTGCGCCAGCGTTTCGTACGCGCCTGAGTACATTTCGCGGCACCTGATCCTTGACTGTAGTCCTGCTCCGGGCCCGCGCCAAGCCCTGTTCGTCAATCCGAAAAATAAACTTCACCTGAGCGTAAAAAGACTTTTTTCGGTCATGGTTTTTGCGGTATCAAGGAACCAGACAGCCGAACCCTGCAGCACAGGTGGCGTCATCCACGCCCTCCTTGCCAGGTGAGCTTCCCGCCCGTAACGACGCGGATACGGGGAGAACGGCAGTCACTTTGCGGCGCAGCCGTTCGCGCCGTGTGGCTTTCACATAAGGTGAACGAGTATGGATGACCAAGGACGCAACCCTTCCTCCAACCAGCCAATCCTGTATGTGCTCGATACCAACGTCCTGATTCACGACCCCAACGCCCTGCTCAACTTCGAGGAGCACCACGTCGCCATACCGATGACGGTGCTGGAGGAACTCGACAAGCTCAAGACCGGTAAACAGACCATCGCCGCCGAATGCCGCCAGGCCATCCGCCTGATCGACCAGACCCTCGGCGACGCCTCGCCCAGCGATGTCGAGCAGGGCGTGCCGATCCAGCGCGGCAAGAGCGGGCCCAAGGGCTTCCTGTCCATCCTCATGAGCACGCGCAACGAGCCCAACCGCCTGCTCCCCGAGAACCTCGCCGACAACATCATCATCAACCAACTGCTGGACCTGCGCGCCAAGCGCAAGGACCTCGACGTGGTGCTGGTGACCAAGGACATCAACATGCGCCTGAAGGCGCGTGCGTGCGGGATCGCCGCCGAGGACTACAGCACCGACCAGTTGGTCGACGATGTGTCCTTGCTGTCCAAGGGCTACCACTCGGTCACAGGGTCGTTCTGGGACCGCGTGAGCAAGGTCGACACGCGTCAGGAGCGTGGCCGTACCTGGCATCGGGTGCAGTTGACGGACAACTTGCCCGCCGTGCACGTCAACGAGTTCATCATTGACGAACAGGGCTTCGTCGGCTGGATCAAGGGCATCCGCAACGACGAGCTGCTGCTGCTCGACCTGCACCAGGAACCGCTGCTGCACCAGGAAGCCTGGGGCCTCAAGCCACGGGACATCCACCAGAGCCTGGCGCTGTTCGCCTTGCTCGACCCGGATATCCACCTGGTCAACCTGACCGGTGCGGCGGGCTCGGGCAAGACCATCCTGGCGCTGGCCGCGGCCATCGAACAGACCATGGTCAGCAAGCGCTACCGGCGCATCATCGCCACCCGCAGCGTGCAGGGGCTGGACCAGGAGATCGGCTTCCTGCCGGGCACCGAGGCGGAGAAGATGGAGCCTTGGCTGGGTGCCATCACCGACAACCTCGAAGCCTTGCACATGGATGACGAGAGCACCCACGGCAGTGTCGAGTACATCCTCGAGCGGGTGCCGCTGCAGTTCAAATCGCTGAACTACATCCGTGGGCGCAGCTTCCAGCAGAGCCTGATCCTCATCGACGAGTGCCAGAACCTCACGCCGCACCAGATCAAGACCATCATCACCCGTGCCGGGACCGGCTCGAAGGTGGTCTGCCTGGGCAACCTGGCGCAGATCGACACCCCCTACCTGTCGGCCACCAGTTCCGGCCTGACCTACCTCACCGAGCGCTTCAAGGACTTCCCCCACGGCGTTCATATCACCCTGCAGGGCGTGCCACGCTCGGTACTGGCCGAGTACGCCGAGTCGCACCTGTAACCTGTCGCCGGCCATCCCGTTCCCACCGTGGGAGCGGGATGGCCCCGCGATGCGCTGTTCTGCCCTCTGCTCAAAGCTGACCGGCAGGTTTACACTCTGTTATCCCTTCCCAGGAGCAGAGCAGTGCTGACTCATCTTGATTCCCAGGGGCGCGCCAACATGGTCGACGTCACTGAAAAGGCCGTGACCGCCCGCGAGGCGATTGCCGAGGCACGTGTGCGCATGTTGCCGGACACCCTGCGCATGATCGTCGATGGCCAACACCCCAAGGGCGACGTGTTCGCGGTGGCGCGCATCGCCGGCATCCAGGCGGCGAAGAAGACCAGCGACCTGATCCCGCTGTGCCATCCGCTGATGCTCACCAGCGTCAAGGTCGAGCTGGCCTCCGAGGGCGAGAACGTGGTGCATATCGTCGCCCGCTGCAAGTTGGCCGGACAGACCGGCGTTGAAATGGAGGCGCTCACCGCCGCCAGCGTTGCCGCGCTGACGATCTACGACATGTGCAAGGCAGTGGACAAAGGCATGGTCATCGAGCACGTGCGCCTGCTGGAGAAGACCGGTGGCAAGAGCGGGCACTACAAGGTGGAGGGGTGATGAAGGTCAAGGTCATGTATTTCGCCCGCTACCGTGAGTTACTGGGCATCGACGCCGAGCGCCTGGAAGGCGACTTCAAGGTGCTGGACGATGTGCGCCAGGCTTTGGCGGGCAAGGGTGGGCACTACGCGGTGCTGGCCGAGCAGAACCTGATGTGTGCCCGCAACGAAGAGCTGTGCCGGCTCGATGAACCATTGGAAGAGGGTGACGAGATCGCGTTCTTCCCACCCGTCACCGGAGGTTGACCATGGCCGTGCGCGTTCAGGAGGCGGCCTTCGACCCGGGCGCCGAAGTCAACGCCATGCACGCCGCCAATGTCGGCGTGGGCGCGGTGGTCGGGTTTGTCGGCTATGTGCGTGACTTCAACGATGGCCGGGAGGTGGCGGGGATGTTCCTCGAGCACTACCCAGGCATGACCGAGAAGGCCCTGGCCAAGATCGTGGTCGAGGCCGAGGGGCGCTGGCCGCTGCTCAAGGTCGAGGTGCTGCACCGTATCGGCGCCCTGGAACCGGGCGAGCCGATTGTCTTTGTCGGCGTGGCCAGCGCGCATCGGCAGGCGGCGTTCGACGCCTGCAACTTCATCATGGACTACCTGAAGACCCGGGCGCCGTTCTGGAAGAAGGAGAATACCCAGCAAGGGCCGCGCTGGGTGGAAGGCAAGCAGAGCGACCAGGATGCGGCAGGGCGCTGGGACTGAATGAGACGGTGATCGTGGGAGCGGGCAAGCCCGCTCCTACAGAGGCCTGTCAGTGATGCTTGCGCGGCACGGGCTTCAACAGCTCGTCCGGCGGCATCTCGCACTTGATCTTGCGCCCCAGCAACTCTTCGATCGCCGGCAACTGGTACGAATCGTCCTCGCCGGCAAAGCTGATCGACACGCCGCTGGTGCCGGCGCGACCGGTACGGCCGATGCGGTGCACGTAGTCGTCCGGGTCTTCCGGCAGGGTGAAGTTGATCACATGGCTGATGCCGTCGATGTGGATGCCACGGCCGGCCACGTCGGTGGCCACCAGCACGGTGATGCGCCCTTCACGGAAGCTCTCCAGGGTGCGGATACGCTTGTGCTGCGGCACGTCGCCCGAGAGCTGGGCGGCGTTGATGCCGTCACGCACCAGTTTTTCCTCGATGCGGCGCACCTCGTCCTTGCGGTTGGCGAACACCATCACCCGTTCCCACTTGTTCTGCGTGACCAGGTTGTACAGCAGCTTGTACTTGTCGCTGCCGGCCACGGCGTAGACGTGCTGTTCGACGGTTTCGCTGGCGACGTTCTCCGGCTCGATCTCGACGATGGCCGGGTTGGTGGTCCACTGCTTGGCCAGGTTCATCACGTCGTCGGTAAAGGTGGCGGAGAACAGCAGGGTCTGGCGCTCGCTCTTGGGCGGGGTCTGGCGGATGATCTGGCGGACCTGGGGGATGAAGCCCATATCGAGCATGCGGTCGGCCTCGTCCAGCACCATCACCTCGACCATGTCCAGGTGCACCTCGCCGCGCTGGTTGAAGTCCAGCAGGCGGCCCGGGGTAGCCACCAGGATGTCGCAATGGCGTGCTTCCAGCGACTTGAGCTGCTTGTCGAAGTCCATGCCGCCGACAAAGCTCATCACGTTGAGGCCGGTGTACTTGGTCAGTGCCTGGGCATCCTTGGCGATCTGCACCACCAGCTCGCGAGTCGGGGCGATGATCAGCGCCCGCGGCTCGCCCATGTAGCGTTCCTTGGGCGGTGGGGTCTGCTGCAGCTGCGAGATGATCGAGATCAGGAACGCGGCGGTCTTGCCGGTGCCGGTCTGGGCCCGGCCGATGGCGTCCTGGCCGCGCAGGGTGTAACCCAGGACCTGCGCCTGGATCGGCGTGCAATAGGGGAAGCCGAGGTCGTGGATGGCATGCATCAGTTCATTGGAGAGCTTGAAGTCGTGGAAACGCGTCTTGCCTTCCTGCGGCTCGACGACGAAATCCTCCGGCTTCCACAGGCTCGCCTGCGGCTTGGGCTTGCGTTCGCGGCGTGGTTTGTCCTTGGCGGGCGACTCGGCGCGCGGCGGTTGGGCGACCTGGACGGCGGCTTGTGGCTCGGCCTTGGCCTTGGGCGCAGGCTTTGGCCTGGGTTTGCCCGCCTGGCGCTCTGGCGCCTGGGCGGCGGCCGGCTGAGGAGCCGGCTCGGGTTGGGACGCGGCGATGGGCGGTGCGGCGTCACCTTTGGCGAATATTTTCTTGAGTGCCTTGAGCACGGTCGTCTCGTCAACTGGTTAAGGAATGTACGCCGGGCAGTGTAATGCAAGAATCGGGCGCGGCGTAGTGCAATGCGGGCTGGGCTACAGAATCACTGCAACTGGCGGCTCAGCCAGTCGTGGATGTCCTTCAGCTCCTCGACCACCACTTCGTGCTCCATCGGGTACTCATGCCACTGGGCGGCCACGCCCCAGGTATTGAGGTACTCGAACGCCGTGCGGCCCATCGAGGGGATCACCACCGGGTCGTGCACACCATGCAGGCACAGCGCCGGCGTGCGTTGCTGGCAGGCACTCAGTTGCTGCGCGTCGCTGAAAGTCGGCGCGTAGGTGGAGAGGGCGATCACCCCGCCCAGCGCTTCCTGCCACTTTATATAGGCAGTGTGCAGCACCACCGCACCGCCCTGGGAAAACCCGGCGAGGAAGATGCGCGACAGGTTGATGCCCTTGGCCTGTTCGGCCTTGATCAGGGCGATCACCTGGTCGGCCGACTCTTCCAGTTGCGCCTCGTCGATGGCCCGCGCCGGGGTCATGGCCTTGATGTCGTACCAGCTGGGCATCTGGTAGCCGCCGTTGATGGTCACCGGACGCGTCGGTGCCTGGGGCATGATGAAGCGGGTGCTCAGCAGGCGTTCCTGCATGAATTCCGCTACCGGTAGGAAGTCGTAACGGTCGGCCCCCAGGCCGTGCAACCAGATCACACAGGCGTCGGCGGTTTTCTGCGGTTCGAGAATCAGCGGTTGGGTCATGACTGCTCCGAAAGAGTGCTGGCGTACTGATGTAGTGCTTAAAAAGAAGGCATTGCAGGCTAATGCCAGAAAAAGATGTCGCAACTCTACAACTTTTCCCACTTGACTACCGCTTAATCGCTTAAGCCTTCGACTGTGGTACGCCCTTTGCTATGTCCTTGTCATGCGAAGAGGTGGACCGGTCCCGGTAACACCCCTCGTGTGGATC
Organism: Pseudomonas sp. PONIH3; assembly: GCF_002934345.1. Taxonomy (NCBI): domain Bacteria; kingdom Pseudomonadati; phylum Pseudomonadota; class Gammaproteobacteria; order Pseudomonadales; family Pseudomonadaceae; genus Pseudomonas; species Pseudomonas sp. PONIH3. The sequence continues at coordinate 2,622,799 of NZ_CP026386.1, read as the reverse complement.
GAAGGCTGTCATAGAACAGCCCATTGCGCCAATTGACCCAAAAACAAGCCAACAAGGGGTCGGATGCGCCTCATAAGGGTGCGGTGCAATTCCGGCTCATACAACAAGAGCGATTTGGAGGTTGTTGATGAAGATGTTGAAAACCACCCTGGCAGTCCTGACCGCCGCCGCCGCGCTAGGCGCCACCAGTTTCGCCCAGGCCGGCGCCACCCTCGACGCGGTGAAGAAGAAGGGCTTCGTCCAGTGTGGCGTGAGCGATGGTCTTCCCGGCTTCTCCGTGCCTGACGCACAGGGCAAGATCGTCGGCATCGACGCCGATGTGTGCCGCGCCGTGGCCGCCGCCGTGTTCGGCGATGCGACCAAGGTCAAGTTCAGCCAGCTCAACGCCAAGGAGCGCTTCACCGCGCTGCAGTCCGGCGAAGTCGACGTGCTGTCGCGCAACACCACCTGGACCAGCTCTCGCGATGCCGGCATGGGCCTGGTGTTCGCCGGCGTCACCTATTATGACGGCGTCGGTTTCCTCGCCAACAAGAAGCTCGGTGTCTCCAGCGCCAAGGAGCTCGATGGCGCCACCATCTGCATCCAGGCCGGTACCACCACTGAACTGAACGTCTCCGACTACTTCCGTGCCAATGGCTTGAAATATACCCCGATCACCTTCGACACCTCCGACGAGAGCGCCAAGTCGCTGGAGTCCGGCCGTTGCGACGTGCTGACCTCGGACAAGTCGCAGCTGTTCGCCCAGCGCTCCAAGCTGGCCGCGCCGACCGAGTACGTGGTGCTGCCGGAAACCATCTCCAAGGAGCCCCTGGGCCCTGTGGTGCGCAAGGGCGACGAGGAATGGTTCAGCATCGTCAAGTGGACCCTGTTCGCCATGCTCAACGCGGAAGAAGCAGGGGTCACTTCGAAGAACGTCGAGGCCGAGGCCAAGTCCACCAAGAACCCTGACGTCGCCCGTCTGCTGGGCGCCGATGGCGAGTACGGCAAGGACCTCAAGCTGCCCAAGGACTGGGTAGTGCAGATCGTCAAGCAAGTCGGCAACTATGGCGAAGTGTTCGAGAAGAACCTGGGCCAGAGCACCGACCTGAAGATCGACCGTGGCATGAATGCCCTGTGGAACAACGGCGGCATCCAGTACGCGCCACCTGTGCGCTGATGGCTGCACCCCGCGGCGGCATCCTGCCGCCGCGGGTCGTTCGAATCCCTTCTTTTCGGGGCACTTCATGCAAAATCAAATCGGCGCACGGAAAGGGTTTTCCCTTAGTGATCCACGTGTGCGCGCGTGGCTGTTCCAGATCCTCACCGTAGTCTTCGTGGTGGGCCTGGGCTGGTACCTGTTCCATAACACCCAGACCAACCTGCAGCACCGGGGCATCACCTCCGGTTTCGATTTCCTCGAGCGCAGTGCCGGCTTCGGCATTGCCCAGCACCTGATTCCCTACGTGGAATCGGACAGCTACGCCCGGGTGTTCGTCATCGGCCTGCTCAACACCCTGCTGGTGACCTTCATCGGCATCATCCTGGCTACCTTGCTGGGCTTCGTCATCGGCGTGGCGCGGCTGTCGCCGAACTGGATGATCAACAAGCTGGCGACGATGTACGTGGAGACCTTCCGCAACATTCCACCGCTGCTGCAGATCCTGTTCTGGTACTTCGCCGTGTTCCTGACCCTGCCGGGGCCGCGGGGCAGCATCAATATCGATGACACCTTCTTCATCAGCAACCGTGGCCTGAACATGCCCGGCGCCTCGATGGCCGAAGGCTTCTGGCCGTTCTTGATCGCGTTGGTGCTGGCGATCGTCGCCATCGTGTTGATGGTGCGCCTGGCCAACAAGCGTTTCGATGAAACCGGCCAGCCATTCCACAAGTTCTGGGTGGGCCTGCTGCTGTTGATCGGCATCCCCGGCGTGTGCGCGTTGCTGTTCGGCAGCCCGGTGCACTGGGAAGCGCCGCAGCTCAAGGGCTTCAATTTCGTCGGTGGCTGGGTGCTGATCCCCGAGCTGCTGGCGCTGACCCTGGCGCTGACCATCTACACCGCGGCGTTCATCGCCGAGATCGTGCGCTCGGGTATTCGTTCGGTCAGCCACGGCCAGACCGAGGCAGCTCGTTCGCTGGGCCTGCGCGAAGGCCCGACGCTGCGCAAGGTGATCATTCCCCAGGCGTTGCGGGTGATCATCCCGCCGCTGACCAGCCAGTACCTCAATCTGGCGAAGAACTCGTCGCTGGCCGCCGGTATCGGCTACCCGGAGATGGTCTCGCTGTTCGCCGGTACCGTGCTCAACCAGACCGGCCAGGCCATCGAGGTGATCGCCATCACCATGAGCGTCTATCTCGCCATCAGCATCAGCATTTCGCTGTTGATGAACTGGTACAACAAGCGCATTGCGCTGATCGAACGGTGAGGGTCCTTCCGTGACAGCCCATGTTTTCAAACCCGACATGCCGCCACCGGTGAAGACCGTTGGCGTGCTCGCCTGGATGCGGGCCAACCTGTTCTCCAGCTGGCTCAACACCTTGCTGACACTGTTCGCCCTATACCTGGTATGGCTGATCGTGCCGCCGCTGGTGCAGTGGGCGTTCATCGACGCCAACTGGGTCGGCACCACCCGCGCCGACTGCACCAAGGAGGGCGCCTGCTGGGTGTTCATCCAGCAGCGCTTTGGCCAGTTCATGTATGGCTACTACCCGACGGAACTGCGCTGGCGCGTCGACCTGACGGTGTGGCTCGCCGTGCTCGGCGCGGCCCCGCTGTTCATCAAGCGCTTCCCGCGCAAAGCGGTGTACGGCCTGGGCTTCCTGGTGCTGTATCCGATCCTGGCCTACATCCTTCTGCACGGTGGCACGCTGGGCCTGGACACAGTGCCCACCAGCCAATGGGGCGGCCTGATGCTGACCCTGGTGATCGCCACGGTCGGTATTGTCGGTGCGTTGCCGCTGGGCATCCTCCTGGCGTTGGGGCGACGCTCGAACATGCCGGCGGTGAAGGTGGTCTGCGTGACCTTCATCGAGTTCTGGCGCGGCGTACCGCTGATCACCGTCCTGTTCATGTCATCGGTGATGCTGCCGCTGTTCCTGCCCGAAGGCATGAGCTTCGACAAGCTGCTGCGGGCGATGATCGGCGTGATCCTGTTCCAGTCGGCGTACATCGCCGAGGTGGTGCGTGGGGGCCTGCAGGCCATCCCCAAGGGTCAGTACGAAGCCGCCGCGGCCATGGGCCTGGGCTACTGGCGCGCAATGGGCCTGGTGATCCTGCCCCAGGCGCTCAAGCTGGTGATCCCCGGCATCGTCAACACCTTCATTGCCCTGTTCAAGGACACCAGCCTTGTGATCATCATCGGCCTGTTCGACCTGCTCAATAGCGTCAAGCAGGCCGCGGCCGACCCGGCCTGGCTGGGCATGGCGACCGAGGGCTATGTGTTCGCTGCCCTGGTGTTCTGGATTTTCTGTTTCGGTATGTCCCGCTACTCCATGCATTTGGAGCGCAAGCTGGACACTGGCCACAAGCGTTAGGAGTTTCGAAATGAGTGAAGCGATCAAGCAGCCTGCCGGCCCCGAAGGCATCATCCAGATGCAGGGCGTGAACAAGTGGTACGGCCAGTTCCATGTGCTCAAGGACATCAACCTCAACGTGCGCCAGGGCGAGCGCATCGTGCTGTGCGGGCCGTCGGGCTCGGGCAAGTCCACCACCATCCGCTGCCTCAACCGGCTTGAGGAACACCAGCAGGGACGTATCGTCGTCGACGGTGTCGAGCTGACCAACGACCTCAAGCAGATCGAGGCGATCCGCCGCGAAGTGGGCATGGTGTTCCAGCACTTCAACCTGTTCCCGCACCTGACTATCCTCGAGAACTGCACCCTGGCGCCCATGTGGGTGCGTAAGCTGCCACGGCGCAAGGCCGAGGAAATCGCCATGCATTTCCTCGAGCGTGTGCGCATCCCTGAGCAAGCACACAAGTACCCCGGGCAGTTGTCCGGCGGTCAGCAGCAGCGGGTGGCGATTGCCCGGGCGCTGTGCATGAAACCGAAGATCATGCTGTTTGACGAACCGACTTCGGCGCTGGACCCTGAGATGGTCAAGGAGGTGCTCGACACCATGGTCAGCCTGGCCGAGGATGGCATGACCATGCTCTGCGTGACCCACGAGATGGGCTTTGCCCGCACCGTGGCCAACCGGGTGATCTTCATGGACAAAGGGGAGATCGTCGAGCAGGCGGCGCCGGACGACTTCTTCGACCGGCCGCGCAGTGACCGGACCAGGTTGTTCCTGAGCCAGATCCTGCACTGATGCACTCGGCCAGCCACCTTGCAAGCAAGGGCGGTTGGCCAGTTCAGGCGCGTCTGCCACCTATGATTTGATCAAGCAGGTCAAGCGTTGCCTTGATGTTCGGGCGCGCACCGATCTGCTGTACTTGCGCCTCTTTGTAGCCCGCCTCGGTGACCAGCGCATGCATATGCGCCGTGTCCAGGCACAAGTTGTACCGACGGATGGCGTAGCCCTGGACAACCGCCAATGCCGCGGCCGTGAGTGGGGTAGCGCTCGAGGTACCGCCGAAGTACATGTACCTGGTCTCGGGCGTTCCGCCATCCCACAGGTCTGCGCCGTCCCCGTTTTGCCGCAGCGTGCCGGTTGTCGCGACGTTGTCGCCCCATGAGTTGAGGGTGGCGTGAAGGTTGTAGTTGGAGGTGCTGTGGCGCTTGCCATCGTTATGGTTGCAAGAGCCGACCATGATGCCGCCCGAGTCGCCATAGTTATTGAAGTCGGAATGCGTGGCGAGGTCCAGGCCACCATTGCCTGCGGCGAAGAGCACGATCGCACCTGCATCCACCAGGGCCCGCACCGCATCCCAGTAGCGTTTGTCGTGGACCGCCGGTGCATAGGGCAAACCACCGGAGCCCTGGATGTTGAACGCGATGATATCGCCGGGGCAGTAATCAGCCAGGATGCGTTGCCACGAGGTATTGTCATACATGTACAGGCGGGCCCCCCAGGCAACCCCCGTGACCCCCTTGCCGTTGTTACCGGCGGCAATGCACCCCGCCGACGCGCTGCCGTGGTTCTTGGCGTAGCCTGCGTTGGTGACCACGTCGATGTAGCCCTTCAGGTCCTCATGGTCCTCGAAAACCCCAAAATCCAGGAAGCGCACACTTGCCTGTTCGCCGTTTGCGTCTTGTTTCCAGGCGTTTCGTGCATTCATTCCCAAGTTGTCGTCGAGGTAGCCCTGATGCACGGTGAGGTCGGGTGTTTGTTCCAGGGACGGTGCGACTTTAGCGGTCTCTAGCGCTTTTTGTAGTGGGTAGACTGGCAGGTCGAAAGCGACGTATTTGACGATGTCAAGTTGCTCCAGCCTCTTGGCCAATTCCAGCTTCTGCCGACTATCCTGCTTCTGCGTCTTCACGCGGTACAGATTGCAGAAACGGTTGAGGTTTGCGGCCCGGCCAGTGTGGGACCATCGAGTCGCTACCCAGACCGGCTCGAAGGTGATTTGCGGGAAGCCCTCGAGCGTGAGAGGAGGACGGTTCTTTACGGTTTCATTCCCGCCGTCCTGAAACATCACTTGCAAGTCGTAGTCTTTGCCGTTGGGGGGCAACCGCCGGAAGCCTTTCAAATTTTGGCTCGCGCGGGGCGCGGGAGCCTTACTTACACTTAGGCGCTCTTTTAGGTGCTCTTGGAAAGCGCGGCATAGCCAAGAGCCATGGGTATAGCGGGTGGTGTCGATCTCCAAGTCGCTTATCCTGGATACAGACCCCTCGTAACTGTGCAGTTCCACCTCTAGCCTGTAGCGCCCCGGTTCTCGCTTCGTGAAGGTCTGCCGTTGCGTGGGAGGCTGCGAAGTCAGGGAGTCAAGAATGTAGCCGTCGGCCCTTTTCAGTATGAACTTCGCCTTGTCGACGTGCCGCAGCTCTTGCTCGGGGCACATGCACTTCAGATAAACGTGAATTTCCTCGTTGTAGTCGACGCTGGTGAAATAGCCGCTATGGATGGGGGCTTGCGTTGCCATGATTGCCTCCTGCTGATCGACACTTCCGTTTAGCGTCCGCTATCCGGGTAAAGGACAATCTACATCGGTCATGGCATGGCAACACCTGACATAAATGCCAGTGGCGCAGCGGGCTGAGGGAAACCAAAGGAGCTGCAATGCGGCCCCGGGGATATCGTCAGCGTTCTTCCTTGCCGGCGGGCACCGGCGCAGGCGGCGGTCGCAGCCCTACTTCGGCCACCAGCTTCAGTTGCTTGCCGTTGCGCATTACTTCGATCGCGACCTTGTCGGTGGGCTTGATCCGCGCCACCTGGTTCATCGACTTGCGCCCGTCGCCGGCCGGCTCGCCATTGATGCTCAGGATCACGTCGCCCAGTTGCAGGCCGGCGCGCGCTGCCGGGCCATCGCGGAAGATCCCCGCCACGACGATGCCGGGGCGGCCCTGCATGCCGAACGAGTCGGCCAGCTCCTGGCTCAATGGCTGCACTTCGATGCCCAGCCAGCCACGGATTACCTGGCCATGCTCGACGATCGACTTCATCACCTCCAGCGCCAGCTTGACCGGGATGGCGAAGCCGATGCCCTGGGAACCTCCGGACTTGGAGAAGATTGCGGTGTTGATGCCCACCAGGTTGCCGTTGGCATCCACCAACGCACCGCCGGAGTTACCCGGGTTGATCGCCGCATCGGTCTGGATGAAGTCTTCGTAGTTGTTCAGGCCCAGTTGGTTGCGGCCGGTGGCGCTGATGATGCCCATGGTCACGGTCTGGCCGACACCGAAGGGGTTGCCGATGGCCAGGGTCACGTCACCGATATGGATGTTGTCAGAGCGGCCGATGGTGATCGCCGGCAGGCTCTTGAGGTCGATCTTCAGTACCGCCAGGTCGGTTTCCGGGTCGCTGCCGATCACTCGGGCAAGGGTTTCGCGGCCATCCTTGAGGGCCACGACGATCTGGTCGGCGCCGCTGGTGACGTGGTTGTTGGTCAGCAGGTAGCCTTCCGGGCTCATGATTACCGCCGAGCCCAGGCTCGATTCCCAGCGCCGCTGCTTGGGCAGGTTGTCACCGAAGAAGCGGCGGAACTGCGGATCCTCGAACAGCGGATGCGCGCTCTTGTTCACCACCTTGGTGGTGTAGAGGTTGACCACTGCAGGCGCTGCCAGGGTCACGGCATCGGCATAGGAGACCGGTCCCTGCATGATTTTGGTGGTTTGCGGAGCTTGTTGCAGGTTGACGTCCTGGCTGGGCAGGCCGACCCATTCGGGGAAGCGCTGGATGACCAGCATGGCGATCAGCACACCGGTGAGCAGGGGCCAGCCGAAGTAACGCAGAGCCTTGAACATGAATGGATCCTGGGAGTAGGGCGGGGGCCGTGACAATGTGGCCCGGGGCGCGAGCGGGCGCGATCATACACCTGATAAAACCGAACGGCGATGGCCGGACACCCCGAGCGCCCGCCAGCGGTTTCCCCCACGCCGGCGACGGCCCATAATGGCGGCCATTATAGAGCCTGACGCCCGCCGCAACGCCGAATTCGAGGAGATTTTTCATGGCAGTCGCCCTAAACACCCTGGTCGAGGAAGCCGAGCGCTACCTGGTCAGCGCCAGGATCCAGGATTACTGCCCCAACGGCCTGCAGGTCGAGGGCCGCCCCCAGGTCAGCCGCATCGTCAGTGGCGTAACCGCCAGCCAGGCGTTGCTGGACGCGGCGGTCGAGGCCGAGGCCGACTTGGTGCTGGTGCACCACGGCTACTTCTGGAAGGGCGAAAGCCCCTGCATCACCGGCATCAAACAGCGCAGATTGAAGACCTTGCTCAAGCACGACATCAGCTTGCTGGCCTTCCACCTGCCGCTGGACGTGCACCCGGAGGTGGGCAACAACGTCCAACTGGCGCGCCAGCTGGACATCACTGTCGAAGGCCCGCTGGATCCGAACAATCCCAAGGTGGTGGGCTTGGTCGGTTCGCTGGCCGAACCAGTCTCGGCGCGGGATTTTGCCCGCCGAGTGCAAGAGGCACTGGGGCGCGAACCGCTGGTGGTCGAGGGTGAGCGGATGATCCGTCGAGTCGGTTGGTGTACCGGAGGCGGGCAGGGCTACATCGACACAGCCATTGCCGCCGGAGTCGACCTGTTCCTCAGTGGCGAGGCATCGGAGCAGACCTTTCACAGTGCCCGCGAAAACGGCATCAGCTTCATCGCCGCCGGCCATCACGCCACCGAGCGCTACGGCGTGCAGGCGTTGGGTGATTACCTGGCGCGGCGCTTCGCGGTCGAGCATCTGTTCATTGATTGCCCAAACCCGATCTGATCGGCTTTTCGCCAGGCAAGGCCCAAACCCGCAGTCATATCATTAGACCTTTTCGATCTAGTCGCACGCCTAAATAGAATCAGGCGCTGTGATAAAGTGGCTCGCTCGAACACGGCCCGCAGGCCGTCCATAAGATCGTTTTTCGTGAGTAGCCATGGTCGACAATCTGACGCACTTGAAACAGCTGGAGGCGGAGAGCATCCACATCATCCGCGAGGTGGCCGCCGAGTTCGACAACCCGGTGATGCTGTACTCGATCGGCAAGGATTCCGCGGTCATGCTGCACCTGGCGCGCAAGGCGTTCTTCCCGGGCAAGCTGCCGTTCCCGGTGATGCACGTCGACACCCAGTGGAAGTTCCAGGAGATGTACCGCTTCCGCGACAAGATGGTCGAAGAGATGGGCCTGGAGCTGATCACCCACGTCAACCCCGAGGGTGTGGCGCAGGGCATCAACCCGTTCACCCATGGCAGCTCCAAGCATACCGATATCATGAAGACCCAGGGCCTGAAGCAGGCGCTGGACAAGCACGGCTTCGACGCCGCCTTCGGTGGGGCGCGCCGCGACGAAGAGAAGTCGCGAGCCAAAGAGCGCGTCTACTCGTTCCGTGACAGCAAGCACCGCTGGGACCCGAAGAACCAGCGCCCGGAGCTGTGGAACATCTACAACGGCAAGGTCAACAAGGGCGAGTCGATCCGCGTGTTCCCGCTGTCGAACTGGACCGAGCTGGACATCTGGCAGTACATCTACCTCGAAGGCATCCCGATCGTGCCGCTGTACTTCGCCGCCGAGCGTGAAGTGATCGAGAAGAACGGCACCCTGATCATGATCGACGACGAGCGCATCCTCGAGCACCTCTCCGAGGAAGAGAAGGCGCGCATCGTCAAGAAGAAGGTGCGTTTCCGTACCCTGGGCTGCTACCCGTTGACGGGTGCGGTCGAGTCCGAAGCCGAGACCCTGACGGACATCATCCAGGAAATGCTCCTGACCCGGACGTCCGAACGCCAGGGCCGTGTCATCGACCACGATGGCGCCGGTTCCATGGAAGACAAAAAACGCCAAGGCTACTTCTAATTTCAGGGTTCCAGCATGTCGCACCAATCTGATCTGATCAGCGAGGACATCCTCGCCTACCTGGCCCAGCACGAGCGCAAGGAACTGCTGCGCTTCCTCACCTGCGGCAACGTGGACGACGGCAAGAGCACCCTGATCGGGCGCCTGCTGCACGATTCGAAGATGATCTACGAGGACCACCTCGAGGCCATCACCCGTGACTCGAAGAAGTCCGGCACCACTGGCGAGGAAGTCGACCTGGCGCTGCTGGTCGACGGCCTGCAGGCCGAGCGCGAGCAGGGCATCACCATTGATGTCGCCTACCGCTACTTCTCCACCGCCAAGCGCAAGTTCATCATCGCCGACACCCCGGGCCACGAGCAGTACACCCGCAACATGGCCACCGGCGCCTCGACCTGCGACCTGGCCATCATCCTGGTCGATGCCCGCTACGGCGTGCAGACCCAGACCCGCCGGCACAGCTATATCGCATCCCTGCTGGGCATCAAGCACATCGTCGTTGCGGTCAACAAGATGGACCTCAAGGGCTTCGACGAGCAGGTCTTCGAGTCGATCAAGGCCGACTACCTGAAGTTCGCCGAGGGCATCGACCTCAAGCCGAGCAGCCTGCACTTCGTGCCGATGTCGGCGCTCAAGGGTGACAACGTGGTCAACCGCAGCGAGCGTTCGCCGTGGTACACGGGCCCTGCGTTGATGGAGATCCTCGAGACTGTCGAGATCGCTGCCGACCGCAATGTCACCGACCTGCGTTTCCCGGTGCAGTACGTCAACCGCCCGAACCTCAACTTCCGCGGCTTCGCCGGCACCATCGCCGGTGGCGTGGTGCACAAGGGCGACGAGATCGTCGTGCTGCCGTCGGGCAAGAGCAGCCGGGTCAAGTCCATCGTCACCTATGAAGGTGAACTGGAGAACGCCGGGCCTGGCCAGGCGGTGACCCTGACCATGGAAGACGAGATCGACATCTCCCGTGGCGACCTGCTGGTGCATGCCGACAATGTTCCAACGGTGGCCGACCAGTTCGACGCCATGCTGGTGTGGATGGCCGAGGAGCCGATGCTCCCGGGCAAGAAGTACGACATCAAGCGCGCCACCAGCTATGTGCCGGGCTCGATCGCCAGCATCACCCACAAGGTCGATGTGAATACCCTGGAGCAGGGCGCCGCCAGCGCGCTGCAACTCAACGAGATCGGCCGGGTCAAGGTCGCCCTGGACAGCGCCATCGCCCTGGACGGTTACGAGAGCAACCGCACCACCGGCGCATTCATCGTCATCGACCGCCTGACCAACGGCACCGTCGGCGCCGGCATGATCATCGCCCCGCCGGTCCTGCCACACGGCGGCACTGGCCAGCACGGCAAGCTGGCCCATGTGTCCACCGAAGAGCGCGCCCTGCGCTTCGGCCAGCAGCCAGCCACCGTGCTGTTCAGTGGCCTGTCGGGCGCCGGCAAGAGCACCCTGGCCTATGCCGTGGAGCGCAAGCTGTTCGACATGGGCCGTGCAGTCTACGTGCTCGACGGCCAGAACCTGCGTCACGACCTGAACAAAGGCCTGCCGCAGGACCGCGCCGGGCGCACCGAGAACTGGCGCCGCGCCGCCCATGTGGCGCGCCAGTTCAACGAAGCCGGCCTGCTGACCCTGGCCGCCTTCGTCGCCCCTGATGCCGAGGGCCGCGAGCAGGCCAAGGCGCTGATCGGCAAGGAGCGTCTGGTTACGGTGTATGTCCAGGCCTCGCCTATGGTGTGCCGCGAGCGTGACCCGCAGGGCCTGTATGCCGCCGGTGGCGACAACATCCCGGGCGAGAGCTTCCCATTCGATGTGCCGCTGGATGCGGACCTGGTGATCGACACCCAGTCGGTCAGCGTCGATGAAGGCGTTAAGCTGGTGCTGGATGTGCTGCGTCAGCGTGGGGCGATCTGATTGATTGCCTGATGTGAAAAACCCCGCTTCGGCGGGGTTTTTCATTTGTACGGCGTTTGTTGGCAGGATTTTGGGTCTGCTTTGCGACCCTAGATATGCTTCTCCGACACCGGAATCACCCGTCGCTCTTTCACCGCCTTGTACGAAAAGCTCGAATAGATCTCCTTCACCCCCGGCAACCGCTGCAGCACCTCCCGGGTGAATTCGCCAAACGATTCCAGGTCCCGTGCCAGGATCTCCAGCAAAAAATCATAGCGCCCGGAGATATTGTGGCAGGCGACGATCTCGGGGATCTCCATCAGCCGTTTCTCGAACGCCAGGGCCATTTCCTTGGTGTGCGAGTCCATCATGATGCTGACGAACGCGGTCACCCCGAAGCCCAGCGACTTGGGCGAAAGAATGGCCTGGTAGCCGGTGATGTAGCCGTTGTCCTCGAGCAATTTGACCCGCCGCCAGCAGGGCGAGGTGGTCAGGGCGACCTGGTCGGCGAGTTCGGAAACGGTCAGGCGGGCGTTGTCCTGCAGGGCGGCGAGCAGGGCGCGGTCGGTACGGTCGAGCGTTGAAGGCATATCTTGCCCTCCTGGTTCTATTTTTGTTGTTTTTCTTTCAAAACATGCCCGATTGCGTGGGCAAGTTTGGAAAAAGCGCGGCAGCTTGGTGGCATAAGCTTATAACAAACCACAAGAGACTGTTGCCATGCGCGACTCCAACAACAACACCGGTTTCTCCACGCGGGCCATCCACCATGGCTATGACCCGATGTCCCATGGCGGCGCCCTGGTGCCGCCGGTCTACCAGACCGCCACCTACGCTTTCCCGACTGTCGAGTATGGCGCCGCCTGCTTCGCCGGCGAAGAGCCGGGGCACTTCTACAGCCGTATTTCCAACCCGACGCTGGCCCTGCTGGAGCAACGCATGGCGTCGCTCGAAGGCGGCGAGGCAGGGCTGGCGCTGGCCTCCGGGATGGGCGCCATCACCGCCACGCTATGGACCCTGCTACGCCCGGGTGACGAGCTGATCGTCGGCAGCACCCTGTATGGCTGCACCTTCGCCTACCTGCACCACGGCATCGGCGAGTTCGGCGTGAAGATCCGCCATGTGGACCTCAACGACATCCCGGCACTCAAGGCCGCGATCACCGCAAAGACGCGGATGATCTACTTCGAGTCGCCGGCTAACCCCAACATGCAGTTGGTGGATATCGTTGCCGTCGTCGAGGCTGCAAAGGGCCATGACCTGAGCATCGTGGTCGACAACACCTACTGCACGCCCTACCTGCAGCGCCCGCTGGAACTGGGCGTCGACCTGGTGGTGCATTCGGCCACCAAGTACCTGTCCGGACATGGCGATATCACCGCCGGGCTGGTAGTCGGGCGCAAGGCGCTGGTCGACCGCATCCGCCTGGAAGGGCTCAAGGACATGACCGGCGCCGTGCTCTCGCCCCACGACGCCTCGCTGTTGATGCGCGGCATCAAGACCCTGGCCCTGCGCATGGACCGCCACTGCGCCAATGCCCAGCAGGTGGCCGAGTTTCTCGCCGAACAACCTCAGGTTGAGCTGCTGCACTACCCGGGCCTGCCATCCTTCCCGCAGTACGCGCTGGCCCAACGGCAGATGCGCCTGCCGGGCGGGATGATCGCCTTCGAGCTGAAGGGCGGGATCGAAGCCGGGCGCCGTTTCATGAACGCCCTGCAGCTGTTCAGCCGCGCGGTGAGCCTGGGCGATGCCGAGTCGCTGGCCCAGCACCCGGCGAGCATGACTCACTCCAGCTATACCCAGCAGGAGCGTGCCGAGCATGGCATCTCGGAAGGGCTGGTGCGTCTGTCGGTGGGGCTGGAAGACATCGACGACCTGCTTGCCGACATTGCCCAGGCCCTGAAGGCCTGCGCCTGAATCGCCACGGACGAGGCCTGCGCGATGGTAGCGATGATGAACCCGAACGAGCCGTTGACGGCCCTTGATGCCGCCCTGGACAGCGACCCAGCGGAAACCGCCGAGTGGTGCGAGGCGCTGGCCTCGACCCTGGCTCACTGCGGCCCGGCGCGGGCCCGCTACCTGCTGCAGCGCCTGCAGGCCCATGCCCTCGAGCTGGGCCTGGAGCGCGAGGCCCAGGCCTTCTCGGCCTACCGCAACACTGTGCCGGTGGAACAGCAGGGCGCTTACCCCGGTGATCTCGAGCTGGACGAGCGTATTACCGGCATCCTGCGCTGGAACGCCCTGGCCATGGTGGTACGGGCCAACCACGCCTATGGCGAGCTGGGCGGGCATATCGCCAGCTACGCCTCGGCGGCGGAAATCTTCGAGGTCGGCTTCCAGCATTTCTTTCGCGGCGAGGGCGGTGGCGTGCAGCGCAGCGGCGACCTGGTGTTCTTCCAGCCGCACTCGGCGCCTGGCATCTATGCCCGCGCATTTCTTGAAGGGCGCCTGAGCGAGGAACAGCTGGCCAACTACCGGCAGGAGGTCGGCGGCAACGGGCTGTGCTCCTATCCGCACCCTTGGCTGATGCCGGACTTCTGGCAGTTTCCCACAGGTTCCATGGGCATCGGCCCGCTCAATGCGATCTATCAGGCGCGCTTCATGCGCTACCTGCATCATCGCGGGCTGCTCGACACCTCTGCCCGGCATGTCTGGGGAGTGTTTGGCGATGGCGAGATGGACGAGCCGGAGTCGACCGCCGGCCTGACCCTGGCTGCCCGTGAAGGCTTGGACAACCTGACCTTCATCGTCAACTGCAACCTGCAGCGCCTGGACGGCCCGGTACGCGGCAATGGCCAGATCATCCAGGAGCTCGAAGCGTTGTTCAGCGGTGCCGGCTGGAACGTGATCAAGGTGCTGTGGGGTTCGGAGTGGGACGCCCTGTTCGCCCGTGATCACGAACACGCGCTGCTGCGCCAGTTGGCGGCGACGCCCGACGGTCAGTTCCAGACCCTCGGCGCCAAGGACGGCAGCTACAACCTCGAGCACTTCTTCAAGCAGAACCCGGCCTTGCAGCGCCTGGTGGCGCACATGAGCACCGAAGAGATCAACGCCCTCAAGCGCGGTGGTCATGATTTTCGCAAGCTGCATGCCGCCTATGCCGCCGCCAGGGCCTGCAAGGGCCGGCCGACGGTGATCCTGGCCAAGACCAAGAAAGGCTATGGCATGAGCAGTGCCGGCGAGTCGCGGATGACCGCGCACCAGGCCAAGAAACTCGACGTGCAGGCACTGCTGGCCTTCCGCGACCGTTTCCATTTGCCGTTGTCGGATGAGGCGGTGGAGCAACTGCGTTTCTATCGCCCGGCCGAAGACAGCCCGGAGATGGTCTATCTGCGCCAGCGCCGCCAGGCACTGGGTGGGCCGCTGCCGCTGCGGCGCAACGACTGTGCCACCTTGCCTGTGCCCGAGCTGGAGGCATTCGGCGGTTTCGCCCTGCACGCCGAAGGCAAGGAGATGTCCACCACCATGGCCGCGGTGCGCTTGCTGGGCAACTGGCTCAAGGCGCCGGGGTTGGGACCACGAGTGGTGCCGATCGTCGCCGACGAGGCGCGCACCTTCGGCATGGCCAGCCTGTTCCGCCAGATCGGTATCTATTCGCCCCACGGGCAACGCTACGAGCCGGAGGACGCGGGCTCGCTGCTGGTCTACAAGGAGGCGCGGGACGGCCAGCTGCTGGAGGAGGGCATCACCGAGGCCGGGGCGATCTCTTCATGGGTCGCGGCAGCGACCGCCTACGCGGTGCATGGCGAGCCGATGCTGCCGGTGTACATCTACTATTCAATGTTCGGCTTTCAGCGGGTCGGCGACCTGATCTGGGCTGCCGCCGACCAGCGTGCCCGGGGCCTGTTGCTGGGCGCCACGGCGGGGCGCACCACGTTGGGCGGCGAGGGCTTGCAGCACCAGGACGGATCGAGCCTGGTAATGGCATCGATGGTGCCCAACTGCCGGGCCTGGGATCCGTGCTTTGCCGGCGAGCTGGCGGTGATCCTCGACCATGCCGCGCGGCGCATGCTGGTGGAGCAGCAGGATGAGTTCCACTATGTGGCGGTGATGAATGAAAACTACCCGCAGCCGTCGTTGCCCGAAGACATGCACGACGATGTACTGCGAGGCATGTATCGCTTTGCCCGGCATTCCTCGGCCGCACCCCGTGGCCAGGTGCGCTTGTTGGGTTCGGGCACCATCCTGCGCGAGGTGATTGCCGCCGGCGAGTTGCTGGCCAGTGACTGGCAGGTCGACAGCGAGGTGTTCAGCGTCACCAGCTTCAGCGAACTGGCGCGTGGGGCCAGGGATGCGCAACGCTTGGCGATAGCCGGGGAGCAGGCGGATTGCCATGTGCGTCATTGCCTGCCCGGCGCCGCCCCGGTGATCGCGGCCAGCGACTATGTGCGCGCCTGGCCGCAATTGATCGCCGAGTATGTGCAGGCGCCCTATGCCACCCTGGGCACCGATGGTTTCGGGCGCAGCGATACGCGCCAGCAGTTGCGACGGTTTTTCGAGGTGGACCGGTATGCCGTGGTGCTGGCGGCCTTGCATGGGCTGGTATGCCAGGGCGTATTGCCGAGGGATGTACTGGGGCAGGCGCGGGCGCTTTATGACATCGGCGAGGAGGGCGCGGCCTGGTATCGCTGAGGTGATCCGGGCCGGCTCTATCGCGGCCCATGCCCGCTCCCACGGAGTGTTAGGGCGAGTAGACAGCGCCCACAAAAAAGGCCTCTTGCGAGGCCTTCTTCATGTCATCGATTCAGCGCTTGAGCCCGTAGCTCTCATCGAGCATGCCCGGCGAGTTCGGCGACTTCGGTGCGTAGTCGCGTGGCACTTCGGCGGTATCCTTCGGCGGCGTCAGGCGATCACGCGGGCCTTGCGCGGCTTCGGAGTGCAGCGCGGCCAGCAGGCGTTGGCGGGTCAGCTCGTCCAGGGCCAGGCGGTTGGCGCCGTCGGCCAGGTGATCCTGCACGTCCTGGTAGCTCTGGGTCAGTTTTTTGACCAGCGATGCAGTGCTGTTGAAGTGGGTTACCACTTCGTTCTGGTAATTGTCGAAGCGCTGCTGGATGTCATCCAGCTGGCGTTGGGTGTTGCTTGGTGCCGCGTTGGGCAGCAGGCGGGCCAGCGCGAAACCGACGACGACACCGACAACCAGGGCCAGGGTCGGCAGCAACCAAACAAGGAGCGAGTGTTCCACGAGTCCTTCCTCTATAAACGGCTTTGCTTTACGTTAACGGCTCAGACCTGCGCTGTATACCGCGAGCGATCGCAAATCAGAACAGAATTCCTTTGCTAGACGAGTCGACCCTTCACGAGGTCACGGAGTAGTACCTTGCTTATCCGCGAAACCCCCTTGTTCATTGATGGCCCGACCGGCCAGCTCGAGGCTTTGTACCTGGACGTGGCCGATGCCCGCGGCGCGGTGCTGATCTGCCACCCCAACCCGGTCCAGGGCGGCACCATGCTCAACAAGGTGGTCTCGACCCTGCAGCGTACCGCCCGTGATGCAGGTTACGTCACCCTGCGCTTCAACTACCGCGGCGTTGGCCAGAGCGCCGGCAGCCATGACATGGGCGCTGGCGAGGTAGCGGATGCCGAGGCTGCCGCAGCCTGGTTGCGCCAGCAGCATCCCGAGCTGCCGTTGGTGCTGATGGGCTTCTCCTTCGGCGGCTTCGTTGCCGCCAGCCTGGCCGGTCGCCTGGAGGCGGCGGATGTCGAGCTGCAACAGCTGTTCATGATCGCCCCGGCGGTGATGCGCCTGAACGCGCAGTTCCCGCTGCCCGAGCGCGTCGCGCTGATCGTCGTGCAGCCGGACACCGACGAAGTGGTCGATCCGCAACTGGTCTACGATTGGTCCGCCGCCCTGTCGCGCCCCCACGAGCTGCTGAAAGTGGCAGAATGCGGACACTTTTTCCATGGCAAGCTGACCGATCTGAAGGATCTGCTGCTGCCGCGCCTTTCGAACTGAGCCAAGCCTGAATAAGCGAACCCCCATGACCACGCGCATCCTCACCGGTATCACCACCACCGGCACCCCGCACCTGGGCAACTACGCCGGCGCCATCCGTCCGGCCATCCTCGCCAGCCAGCAGCCCGGCGTCGACTCGTTCTACTTCCTGGCCGACTACCACGCCCTGATCAAGTGCGACGACCCGCAGCGCATCCAGCGTTCGCGCCTGGAGATCGCCGCCACCTGGCTCGCCGGTGGCCTGGACCCGGCCAAGGTGACCTTCTATCGCCAGTCGGACATCCCCGAGATCCCGGAGCTTACCTGGCTGCTGACCTGCGTCGCCGCCAAGGGCCTGCTCAACCGCGCTCACGCCTACAAGGCGTCGGTGGACAAGAATGTCGAGGCCGGCGAAGACCCGGACGCCGGCGTTACCATGGGCCTGTTCAGCTACCCGGTGCTGATGGCTGCTGACATCCTGATGTTCAATGCCAACAAGGTGCCGGTTGGCCGCGACCAGATCCAGCACGTGGAGATGGCACGTGACATCGGCCAGCGTTTCAACCACCTGTTCGGCCAGGGCAAGGACTTCTTCGCCCTGCCCGAGGCGGTGATCGAGGAGAGCGTGGCCACGCTCCCGGGCCTGGACGGTCGCAAGATGTCCAAGAGCTACGACAACACCATCCCGCTGTTCACCAGCGCCAAGGACATGAAGGATGCGATCTCGCGCATCGTCACCGACTCCAAGGCCCCCGGCGAGGCCAAGGATCCGGACAACTCGCACCTGTTCACCCTGTTCCAGGCCTTCTCCTCGCCGGCGCAATGCGCCGAGTTCCGCGAAGAGCTGCTTCAGGGCCTGGGCTGGGGCGATGCCAAGCAGCGCCTGTTCCAGCTGCTCGACGGCCAGTTGGCCGAAAAGCGCGAGCACTATCACCAGCTGATCGCGCGCCCGTCTGAGCTCGAGGACATCCTTCTGGCCGGCGCCGCCAAGGCCCGCAAGATCGCCACGCCGTTCCTCGAGCAACTGCGCGAGGCAGTTGGCCTGCGTTCGTTCCGCACCACCGTGCAGGCCAGCACCGAGGTGAAGAAGAAGGCCGCCAAGAGCGCCCGCTTCGTCAGCTTCCGTGACGAGGATGGCAGCTTCCGCTTCCGCCTGCTGGCCGCTGATGGCGAGCAATTGCTGCTGTCGCGCAGCTTCGCCGATGGCAAGAGCGCTGGGGCGGTGAGCAAGCAGCTGCAACAGGGCGGCGAGGCCGATGTGCGAGTCGAGGGCCTGGGCTTCTCGCTGTGGCTGAACGGTGAGCAAGTTGCCGACGGGCCGCAGTTCGAGGCCGCCGAGGCCCGTGACGCGGCCATCACCAGCCTGCGCGAGGCCCTGGCGCCACAGGCGGACTGAGTCACTTTGACGCAAGTCTGATTGCCATTAAGCGGGCCGGTCGCTACAGTGACGGCCCGTTTTTTGTTGCCTCGCTAACGAAATCATGACGCCCCTAGAACGATACCAAGCCGATCTGAAACGCCCCGACTTCTTCCATGACGCGGCGCAGGAAACTGCGGTGCGTCACCTGCAGCGCCTGTACGACGACCTGGTACACGCGCAGAACAACAAGCCGGGCGTGTTCGGCAAGCTGTTCGGCAAGAAGGAGCAGACGCCGGTCAAGGGCCTGTACTTCTGGGGCGGCGTGGGCCGGGGCAAGACCTACCTGGTCGACACCTTCTATGAAGCGCTGCCGTTCAAGCAGAAGATGCGCACGCACTTCCACCGCTTCATGAAGCGCGTCCACGAGGAGATGAAGACCCTCAAGGGCGAGAAGAACCCGCTGACCATCATCGCCAAGCGCTTCAGCGACGAAGCCAAGGTGATCTGCTTCGACGAGTTCTTCGTCTCCGATATCACCGATGCCATGATCCTCGGCACCCTGATGGAAGAGCTGTTCAAGAACGGCGTGTCGCTGGTGGCCACTTCCAACATCGTCCCGGACGGCCTGTACAAGGACGGCCTGCAGCGCGCGCGCTTCCTGCCGGCCATCGCCATGATCAAGCAGTACACCGATGTGGTGAACGTCGACAGCGGCGTGGACTACCGTCTGCGCCACCTGGAGCAGGCAGAGCTGTTCCACTTCCCGCTCGACGACGCGGCGCATGAAAGCCTGCGCGCCAGCTTCAAGGCGTTGACCCCAGAGTGCACCCAGGCAGTCGAGAACGACGTGCTGATGATCGAGAACCGCGAGATCCATGCCCTGCGCACCTGCGATGACGTTGCCTGGTTCGACTTCCGCGCCCTGTGCGACGGGCCGCGCAGCCAGAACGACTACATCGAGCTGGGCAAGATCTTCCATGCCGTGCTGCTGAGCAACGTCGAGCAGATGGGCGTGACCACCGACGACATCGCCCGGCGCTTCATCAACATGGTCGACGAGTTCTACGACCGCAACGTGAAGCTGATCATCTCGGCCGAGGTGGAGCTCAAGGACCTGTACACCGGCGGGCGCCTGAGCTTCGAGTTCCAGCGCACGCTCAGCCGCCTGCTGGAGATGCAGTCCCACGAGTTCCTGTCGCGGGCGCACAAGCCGTAAGCCATTCCTTTCGTGGGAGCGGGGCAAGCCCGCTCCCACGATAGAAGATTCATGCCTCTTGCATGAACTGCTGCCGATACTGGTTCGGCGACAACTCCGTGTGCTGGCGGAACAGCCGGGCGAAGAAGCTCGCGTCGTCGTAGCCCACCTCGTAGCTGATGGTCTTGATGCTCTTGCGCGTGCTCGACAGCAGGCCCTTGGCGGTCTCGATGCGCAGGCGCTGCAGGTAGTGTAGGGGCTTGTCGCCGGTGGCGCTCTGGAAGCGGCGCATGAAGTTGCGGATGCTCATGCCGTGGTTTCGCGCCACATCCTCGAAGCGGAACTTGTCGGCGAAGTGCTCTTCTAGCCAGTGCTGGATCTGCAGGATGATCAGGTCCTGGTGCAGCTTCTGGCCGCCGAAGCCCATGCGCCCCGGGGTATAGTTGCGCTGCACCTCGTAGAGGATGTCGCGGGCCACCGCGCGGGCCACGTTGGCGCCACAGAAGCGTTCGATCAGGTAGATGTACAGGTCGCAGGCCGAGGTGGTGCCGCCGGCGCAGTAGAGATTGTCGGCGTCGGTCAGGTGCTTGTCCTGGTTCAGGCGGATCTTCGGGAAGCGCTCGGCGAAGCTGCTGAAGAAGCGCCAGTAGGTGGTTGCCTCCTTGCCGTCGAGCAGCCCCGACTCGGCCAGCCAGAACACGCCGCTGGCCTCGGCGCACAGCACCGCGCCACGGGCATGCTGCGCGCGCAGCCAGGGCAGCACCTGCGGATAGCGTTGCAGCAGGTTGTCGAAGTCATCCCAGAAGGCCGGCAGGATGATCACGTCGGCATCATTGAGGCCGCTGTCGACCGGCAACTGCACGTTGCTGAAGCTGTCCACGGGCAAACCGTCCGGGCTCACCAGGCCGATCTCGAACATCGGTTGCAGGCCCAGGCCCAGCTGCTTGCTGTAGCGCAGGCTGGCCAGGTGGAAGAAGTCCTTGGCCTGCATCAGTGTCGAAGCGAACACTTTATCAACGGCCAGGATGCTGACGCGCCGCAGCGACGCCGGGGGTTGGGTAAACATCATTGTCATTGTTCTTATAGGGTAGAGTGGTCAATCACCGGCTGGATCGTCTTATTTTTTGGCGATTGTGTCTACCCCACGAAAGAGCAGTGCAGCGTCTGTGTTGCATCAAGGCGCGGGGTTCGGCTGCTCCTGATGGACCGCCTCGATCGCCGCCAGCAGTTCATCGCCCAGGTTCAACGCCTGGCTGTCGATGTTGCTGCGCAGTTGCTCGAGGTTCGTCGCGCCGATGATGTTGCTGGTCACGAACGGCTGCCGGGTCACGAACGCCAGCGCCATCTGCGCCGGGTCCAGCCCGTGTTCGCGGGCCAGCTGCACATAGCGGCCGCAGGCGGCCACGGTCTGCGGATTGGAGTAGCGGGCAAAGCGGCTGAACAGGGTCAGGCGAGCGTGTTCGGGGCGGGCGCCGTTTTCGTACTTGCCTGACAGCATGCCGAAGGCCAGCGGCGAATAGGCCAGCAAACCACACTGCTCGCGGATTGCCACCTCCGCCAGGCCCACCTCGAAGCTGCGATTGAGCAGGTTGTAGGGGTTCTGGATCGACACCGCGCGGGGCCAGCCGCGGGTTTCGGCCAGGTGCAGGAATTTCAGGGTGCCCCACGGGGTTTCGTTGGACAGGCCGATGTGGCGGATCTTGCCGGCGCGCACCTGTTCATCGAGCACCTCCAGGGTTTCCTCCAGCGGGGTGAAAATGTCCTGGGGCAGGTGCTGGTAGCCGAGCTTGCCGAAGAAGTTGGTGCTGCGCTCGGGCCAGTGCAACTGGTAGAGGTCGATGCGGTCGGTCTGCAGGCGCTTGAGGCTCTCGTCCAGCGCGGCGACGATGTGCTGGCGGTTGTGCTTGAGCTGGCCGTCGCGGATGTGGCTGATGCCGTTGCCGGGGCCGGCGACCTTGCTGGCAAGGATCCAGTCGTCACGGTCGCCGTTGGCGGCGAACCAGTTGCCGATGATGCGTTCGGTGGCGGCGTAGGTCTCCGGGCGCGGTGGCACTGGGTACATCTCGGCGGTGTCGATGAAGTTGATGCCGCTGGCCTTGGCCAGGGCGATCTGGGCGAAGGCCTGGTCCTGGGTGTTCTGTTCGCCCCAGGTCATGGTGCCCAGGCACAGGGCGCTGACGTCGAGGTCGGTACGGCCGAGCTTACGGTATTCCATCGGGTATACGCTCCATGGCAAAGATGAGCATAAAAGCAGGTTGAAATTTTTCCTGCAATCTGGATAATTCTGCCCCTCTCCGTGTGGCGGAAGTGATGCACCACCATGCAGGGAACCCTTGTCGAACATTGGCGTGCCCGACCCGAGCCCCCAAAAGCGTCAGCGTTCGGCTGCGCGCTTGCCCTTGGCAAGCTGTGCACTATCCAGTAAGATTCGCCGTCTATTTTTCGCTGGGCGGCCTCTGAGGCTTTAGAGAATGAAAACTTTTACTGCTAAACCGGAAACAGTAAAGCGCGAGTGGTTCGTAGTCGACGCCGCTGGTCAGACCCTGGGTCGTCTGGCTACCGAAATCGCTAGCCGCCTGCGTGGCAAGCACAAGCCAGAATACACCCCTCACGTTGACACCGGCGACTACATCGTCGTCATCAACGCCGAGCAAATCCGTGTGACTGGTGCCAAGTCTTCCGACAAGATGTACTACTCCCACTCCGGCTTCCCGGGCGGTATCAAGGAAATCAACTTCGAGAAGTTGATCGCCAAGGCCCCTGAGCGTGTTATCGAAACCGCGGTCAAAGGCATGCTGCCGAAGAACCCGCTGGGTCGCGACATGTACCGCAAGCTGAAAGTGTACGCGGGTGCTGCTCACCCACACACTGCTCAGCAGCCTCAAGAACTGAAGATCTAACGGGATAGTTCATTATGTCGGCGACTCAAAACTACGGCACTGGCCGTCGCAAGACCGCAACCGCTCGCGTTTTCCTGCGTCCAGGTACCGGTAACATCTCCATCAACAACCGTTCTCTGGACGTGTTCTTCGGCCGCGAAACCGCTCGCATGGTTGTTCGCCAGCCGCTGGAACTGACCGAAACCGTTGAGAAGTTCGACATCTACGTCACCGTTTCCGGTGGTGGTGTCAGCGGTCAGGCCGGTGCAATCCGCCACGGCATCACCCGCGCCCTGATGGAATACGACGAAACCCTGCGTGGCGCTCTGCGTCGTGCTGGCTACGTCACCCGCGACGCTCGTGAAGTTGAGCGTAAGAAAGTGGGTCTGCGTAAAGCGCGTAAGCGTCCTCAGTACTCCAAGCGTTAATACCGCTTCGGCAGTCGAAAAAAGCCCGGTTCCTTTTTGGAACCGGGCTTTTTTTATGTCTTCAACTAACCTGTCTGCTAGTCCGTGGCCGTTTGTCGCATAGACGCAGATCAAGCAAAGCGAGGGTAGTGGCCCGACGAGCGGGTAATCACCTTGTCAGCGTGTGGATTTGTTCCTTACCATTGCGGCCAATTTTTAGTGCCACAGACGTACCTAAGTAGATGCCTGTTCAAACAGGCCAAGCAAGCTGATGGGAGAGGACTGAATGAGCAATGACGGCGTCAACGCAGGCCGGCGCCGCTTCCTCGTAGCCGCGACATCCGTGGTCGGGGCAGCGGGGGCAGTGGGGGCAGCGGTACCGTTCGTGGGGTCATGGTTTCCCAGTGCCAAGGCGAAAGCCGCAGGGGCACCGGTGAAGGTCAATATCGCCAAGGTCGAGCCCGGTCAGCAGATGGTAGCTGAATGGCGTGGGCAACCTGTATTCATCGTGCGGCGAACGGAGGAGATCCTCGGTAATCTGAAAAAGATCACCGGCGAGCTGTCCGACCCTGAATCCAAGGCGTCGGTGCAGCCTACCTACGTCGACCCGCAAGTCCGCTCGATCAAGCCCGAGATTCTCATCCTGGTGGGCCTGTGCACACACCTGGGTTGTTCGCCGACCTTCCGCCCTGAGGTCGCCCCGGCTGACCTCGGGCCGAAGTGGGTCGGTGGCTATTTCTGCCCCTGCCACGGTTCGCACTACGACCTTGCCGGGCGTGTCTACAAATCCCAGCCAGCGCCTCTAAACCTGCCAGTGCCACCGCACTCGTACGAGTCGGACGAAATCATCGTCATCGGCGTCGATCAGGAGAACGCATGATGAGCAAGTTCATGGAGTGGATCGATGCGCGCTTCCCCGCGACGAAGATGTGGGAAGACCATCTAAGCAAGTATTACGCGCCCAAGAACTTCAACTTCCTGTACTTCTTCGGCTCGCTGGCGTTGCTGGTGCTGGTCAACCAGATCGTCACCGGCGTGTGGCTGACCATGAGTTTCACCCCCTCGGCGGAAGAGGCCTTCGCCTCGGTCGAGTACATCATGCGCGACGTCGAGTACGGCTGGATCCTGCGCTACCTGCACTCCACCGGCGCCTCGGCGTTCTTCATCGTGGTCTACCTGCACATGTTCCGCGGGCTGCTCTACGGCTCCTACCAGAAGCCCCGCGAGCTGGTCTGGCTGTTCGGCATGCTGATCTACCTGGCGCTGATGGCCGAGGCGTTCATGGGCTACCTGCTGCCCTGGGGGCAGATGTCGTACTGGGGTGCCCAGGTGATCATCTCGCTGTTCGGCGCGATCCCGGTGATCGGTGATGACCTGACCCAGTGGATTCGTGGTGACTACCTGATCTCCGGCATCACCCTGAACCGCTTCTTCGCCCTGCACGTGGTGGCCTTGCCGATCGTGATCCTGGGCCTGGTGGTGCTGCATATCCTGGCGCTGCACGAAGTGGGTTCGAACAATCCCGATGGCGTGGACATCAAGAAGAAGAAGGACGAGAACGGCATTCCGCTGGATGGCATCCCGTTCCACCCGTACTACACCGTCAAGGATATCGCCGGGGTCGTGGTGTTCCTCTTCGTGTTCTGTGCCGTGGTGTTCTTCTTCCCGGAAATGGGTGGCTACTTCCTGGAAAAACCGAACTTCGAGCAGGCCAACGCTTTCAAGACCCCTGAGCACATCGCGCCTGTCTGGTACTTCACACCGTTCTACGCGATCCTGCGCGCGGTGCCCGACAAACTGTTCGGGGTAATTGCCATGGGCGCGGCAATCGCGGTGCTGTTCGTGTTGCCCTGGCTTGACCGCAGTCCG
The DNA here is from genome assembly GCF_002934345.1 of Pseudomonas sp. PONIH3. NCBI lineage: Bacteria > Pseudomonadati > Pseudomonadota > Gammaproteobacteria > Pseudomonadales > Pseudomonadaceae > Pseudomonas > Pseudomonas sp. PONIH3. The sequence goes on along the minus strand of NZ_CP026386.1, from coordinate 2,597,907 downwards.
GTGCGCTCGATGCGCTACAAGGGCTGGCTGAGCAAGATCTGGTTGCTGGTGTTCTGCGTGGCCTTCGTCATCCTTGGCGTGCTGGGCGTGCTGGCGCCGACCCCGGGGCGTACCTTGCTGTCGCAGGTGTGCACCGTGTTGTACTTCGCCTACTTCCTGCTGATGCCGTTCTACACAAGGCTCGAGAAGACCAAACCGGTTCCGGAAAGGGTGACTGGCTGATGAAAAAGTTTATTGCAGTATGCTTGCTGGCATTGATGCCTGGCCTTTCGTTCGCCGCCGAGCACGGCCTGGAGCTGGACAAGGTCGATATCGACCTGACCGACAAGGCCGCGATGCAGGATGGGGCGCGTACCTTCGCCAACTATTGCATGGGGTGCCATAGCGCCAAGTTCCAGCGTTACGAGCGTGTCGCCGATGACCTGGGGATTCCCCACGAGCTTATGCTCGAAAACCTGGTGTTCACCGGCGCCAAGATCGGCGATCACATGAAAATCGGCATGCAGCCGAACGATGCCAAGACCTGGTTCGGCGCCGCGCCGCCCGACCTCACCCTGGTTGCCCGGGTGCGTGGCAACGACTGGTTGTACACCTACCTGCGCAGTTTCTATGAGGACAAGGCGCGGCCATATGGGGTGAACAACAAGGTCTTCCCCAACGTCGGCATGCCTAACGTACTGGTTGGTCTGCAGGGCAACCAAGTGATTGGTTGCAAGCAGGTGCAAAGCGTGGTCGATGGCAAGAAGCAATACGACCCGCTGACCGGCAGCCCATTGACCCATGAAGCGTGTGACCAGCTGACCGTCGAAGAGAAATCCGGTACCCTGACGACCGAGCAGTTCGACGAGAAGGTCAAGAACCTGGTGACCTTCCTGGCCTATTCGGCCAACCCGGTCAAACTGGAAAGCCAGCGCATCGGTACCTACGTGTTGCTGTACCTGGCTTTCTTCTTCGTGTTCGCCTACTTGCTCAAGCGCGAATACTGGAAGGACGTGCACTGATCACGCAGTAGTTTCTGGTAGTTGAACGCGCCCGGGGTGCCCCAGCGATGTCGCTGGGGCACCCCGGGCGCGTTTTCATTTGCAGTATTACAAGCATCCCGTACGAGGAGGCGCTACATGGGCGCAACCAACAGGTTAGCCTGCTATTCCGACCCCGCTGACCATTACTCCCACCGGGTACGCCTGGTGCTCGCGGAGAAAGGCGTTACGGTGCAGATTATCGATGTCGACCGCAATCGCCTGCCACCCAAGCTGGTCGAAGTGAACCCTTACGGCAGTCTGCCGACCCTGGTCGATCGCGATCTGGCGCTGTACGAGTCGAGCGTGGTGATGGAGTACCTCGAGGAGCGTTACCCGCACCCGCCGCTGATGCCGGTCTATCCGGTGGCTCGCGGCAACAGCCGCCTGCTGATGCACCGCATCCAGCGCGACTGGTGCAGCCTGGCCGACACCGTGCTGGACCCGCGCAGCAGCGAGCCGGCACGTACCCAGGCGCGCAAGGAGTTGCGCGAGAGCCTGACGGGCGTGGCTCCGCTATTCGCTGAAATGGCCTGCTTCATGAGCGAGGAGCAGAGTCTGGTCGATTGCTGTCTACTGCCCATACTCTGGCGCTTGCCGGTGATGGGTATCGAGTTGCCGCGGCAGGCCAAGCCGCTGCTGGATTACATGGAGCGACAGTTCGCCCGCGAGCCTTTCCAGGCGAGCCTGTCTGCTACTGAACGTGAAATGCGCAAGGTTTAAAGAGGAGCCGTTGATGAACTCCAGTCGCCCCTATCTGGTTCGTGCGCTGTACGAGTGGATCGTCGACAACGATTGCACGCCCCATATGCTGGTCAACGCCGAGTACCCGGCGGTCCAGGTGCCACAAGGTTTCGCCAGCGATGGCCAGATCGTCCTGAACATCTCCCCCAGTGCCGTGCGTAGCCTGCATATGGACAACGAGGCGGTGAGCTTCGAAGGGCGCTTCGGTGGCGTGGCGCATACGCTGTATGTGCCGATTGGTGCCATCCTGGGGATCTACGCCCGGGAGAATGGCCAGGGCATGGTCTTCGAGCTGGAGCCGCCGCTCGCGGACGAGGATGACCTTGAGGACGGCGGTGTCGAACCGGATGATGATGGTCCGCCCGAGCCGCCGCGTCCGAGTGGTCGTCCGAGCCTGAAAGTCGTGAAGTAACAGGCAGAAACGAAAAAGGCGATCCGCAGGGATCGCCTTTTTCATTACTGCCGCAATTACAGGTCCTTGATGCTCTGCACCTGGTCCTTGTTGATGCGGGTCGGCTTGCCATCCAGTTGCTTGAACTCGTAGAAGCCGGAGTTGCGGTCGAAGTGCGGCGTGTCGGTGGTCTGCAGTTCGCGGCCATCGTTGAGGGTGATCACGCTCGGAGTGGAGCAGCCGGCCAGGGTGGCGAAGGTGCCGATCAGCAGAGCGGGCAGCAGCAGCTTTTTCATGGGGTACTTCCTGGATCAGAGTGAAAAAGGCGAGCGTCCCGACGCTCGCCAAGGGGTTGTCAGTCGATGTACTCGAACAGCTTGACGATCTTCTGTACGCCCGACACACCTTGCACCACATTGGTGGCAGCGTTGGCCTCTTGCTGTCTTACCAGGCCGAGCAGGTAGACGATGCCGTTTTCGGTGATCACCTTGATGCGCGAGCTGGGCACGCTCTCGTCGGTCAGCATCTGGGTCTTGATCTTGGTGGTCAGCCAGGCGTCGTTGTTGCGCGCCAGGATCGACGACGGCTGAATGACTTGCAGCTCGTTGTGTACCTTCTTGACTCGCTGCACCTGGCCGGCGGTCTGCTCGGCGAGGGACTTGAGATCGGCGCGTGGGGTCTGGCCGGCAAGCAGCACGACACCGTTGTAGCTGCTGACGACGATGTGCGAGCCTTTGTCCAGCTCCGGGTTGGCCTTGGCGATGTTGACCGAGACCTTGGTCTCGATCAGCGAGTCATCGATCTTGCTGCCGATGGTGCGGGTGCCGCGGTCATCCTCGATAGGCGAGTTGCGCGCCGAGGTGAGTACGGAACTGCAGCCCGATACGCCGAGGCACAGGGTCAGGGCCATCAGGCCGATACGCTTGGAGATCATTCTTCACTCCCGAACAGTTGGCTGTCGATCAGGTCGCACAGACAGTGGATCGTCAGCAGGTGGACTTCCTGGATGCGCGCGGTGACCGTGGCGGGGACGCGGATTTCGACGTCCTCGGGCAGCAGCAGCGAGGCCATGCCGCCGCCATCGCGCCCGGTCAGGGCGACGACAATCATTTCGCGGTCATGGGCGGCCTGGATCGCCTGGATCACGTTGGCCGAATTACCGCTGGTGGAGATCGCCAGCAGCACATCGCCGGGCTGGCCCAGGGCGCGGATCTGCTTGGAGAAGACTTCGTTGTAGCTGTAGTCGTTGGCGATCGAGGTCAGTGTGGAGCTGTCGGTGGTCAGGGCGATGGCCGGCAGGCTCGGACGCTCGCGCTCGAAGCGGTTGAGCAACTCCGAGGAGAAGTGCTGGGCATCGCCGGCCGAGCCGCCGTTGCCGCACGCGAGCATCTTGCCGTCGTTGAGCAGGGCGTTGACCATGACCAGGCTGGCCTGCTCGATGTGGGGTGCCAGGATGTCCATTGCCTGTTGCTTGGTGTCGATGCTGGCCTGAAACAGCCGGCGAATTCGGGATTGCATGTCCATCTGGGTGACCTTAAGAGGGGCGGTGGCCTTTGCTACGCGCAACAGTGACCAGCCCGCGAAACATAGAGCTAGAAAATCGAATTGGGTTCAGCACTCGAAGGCATTTTTCAGCCATTGAAGCGGTTGCCCCGCATGCCCCCGGCCCTGCAGGGCGATAACGTCGAAGCGGCAGGGGCGGGTGGCCCAGCGGGGTTCGTGCTGCAGGAAGAGGTTGGCGGCAAGCGCCAGTCGTTGCTGCTTGCGCCCATCGATACTGGCGAGCGCTCCGCCGAACTCCGCATGCAACCGGTAGCGGACTTCGACGAATACTACTGTATCGGCATCGAGCATGACCAGATCGAGCTCGCCCCCCTTGCATCGCCAGTTGCGCTCCAGTAGCCGCAGACCTTGCCCTTGAAGGTATTCAAGGGCGTGATCTTCGGCTGTCTGGCCGGCAAGGCTGGGCGATGCGCCGGGCATCAGCGAGGGGTGTCCGGCAGGCGCTTGACCTGGCCGCCGGCGAATTCGGCCCATGGCAGCTGGCGTTCGATGCGCTGGCTGGGGTTCATGCTCAGGCTACCGGACAGGCCTTCGACGCGGTTGTCCGGCAGCGCTTTGAGCTGGCCCAGGCGCGGAGCCAGGCTGTAGGCGTCGACGCCCATGGCGTACAGGCGGCCGAGGCTACCGGCGGCCTGGGGCCACTGCTGCACGACTTGCTGGCGCAGGCTGTTGGTGGTGTCCAGCAGCCAAGGCGTTTCGCAGAAGCGGATGCCGTTCATGTCGTTGTACTGGTTCACGTCACCGCTGGCGCTGTACAGGTTGGAGGTGGCGTAGACCGGCACGTCGCCGGCGTACTGGAAGTTCAGTGTCGGCTTGATCTGCTGGGCCTGCTGCGGCGTCGAGGCGAGGAAGATGAAGTCGATGTCCTGGCGGCGCGAAGGCTGCGCGGCGATGGTGCCGCCGACGGTGCTCTGCAGGCTCTTGGCGCGGCCTTCGCTCTGGCGCAACTGGAACAGATCGGCGATCTGCTGGGCAAGGGCGACGGGCTGGGCGATGCGCTGCGCGGTGATCAGGGTGCCGCCATTGCCTTCCCAGTCCTGGCGGAAGGCGGCGAGCACGCGGTCGCCCCATTCACCGCTCGGTACCAGGGCCACGGCGCGAACCATGCCGTCGGCGCGGGCACGGCGTGCCACTTCGCGGGCTTCGTCCTCGGCGGCCAGGCCGAACTGGAACAGCTGTGGCGGCGCTTTTTGGCCGGCGTCGGCGTAGTTCAGGGCCAGGGTGGTGATAGGCAGTTGCGGGTAGGCGGCGAGCTTCTTGACCAGCGGCTTTTCCAGCGGGCCGACCACCAGTTGCACGCCGGCAGCCTGGGCCTGACGGTAGAAGTCGTCGAGCGAGGTGATGCGCGAGCTGTCGAACACTTGTACCGCAGGGGCGGGCTGGCCACCTTGCTGGGCCTGGAAGTGAGCGGCCATGAAGCCGTCACGCAGCGCACGGGCGACACCGGCCAGTGGGCCCTCCTGGGGCAGCAGCAGGGCGATCTTGGTCAGTGGCTGGCTGGCCAGCTCCTTGAGCTTGACCAGGGCTGTCGGCAATTGCTTGGCTGCCGGGTGTTCGGGGTGCTGCTGGCGCCAGGTGTCAATGGCGGCCTGTTGCTGTTCCAGGGTGCCGGCGCGCTTCACGGCCAGGGCCAGGCTGGTCCAGCCGGCCAGGGTCTCGTCGGCGGCCGGCTGCTGCAGTTGTTCGGCGGGCAGCGAGGCGACCAGGGCCCAGATCGCGTCATTGTTGGCGCTGGCGGCCTGGCCGCTGAGCAGGGGGGCCAGCAGCGCGCGCTGCTGGGCGGCGGCCAGGGCCTGGCCGTCGGCTTCGAGGGCTGCGGCATGAACGCTGTAGGTGCGGGCCTGCTGCTCGGTCGGCAGTTCGCCGACGCGCTGCAGGCTCGGGTGGGCGAGGGCGGTCAGGGCGGCCTTGGGCTGGTTGCGGCTCATGGCGAGCTCGGCGGCCAGGGTGGAGGCGAACACCTGCTGGGCGGGCTTGAGCGGCTCCAGCGGGACCTGCTCGAGAATCCGCGCGGCGCGCGGGAAATCCTTTTGCTTGTATGCCAGGTCCGCGGCGCTCAAGCGCAGCAGGGCCGCATCCTCGGCGGACTTGCTGGAGGCCGCCTTCTCGAGCAGTTGCTCGATGCTGGCGTCCGGGGTGCGTGGCAGTTCGCCCAGGCTGGATGAGGGCGAGCTGGCGCAGGCTGCCAGCAGGGCAGCAAGGCAGAGGGCTGTGAGCAGCCGCAGACAAGCGATCATGTAAAGGTCCTGTTACTCGATCAAGTTGGCCGGCAATTGTACCCAAGCGGGGGGCACGGCGCGATCTCGCCGACACTGAACCTTCACTATAGGTGGCCCGTGGTGTGCCCGGGGCGAAGTTCTTTGCGCCCTGTTACCGGTGCTCGGGCTACAATGGCGACCTTTGATCCGGAAAGCAGGTGTGCGCAGTGACTGATGTTGCAGGGGTTTCGAAATCCACGTTGGGCAAGCTTTACGTCGTTGCCACGCCCATCGGCAACCTCGACGACATGAGCGCCCGGGCGCTGAAGGTGCTGGCGGATGTCAGCCTGATCGCCGCCGAGGACACCCGCCACTCGGTGCGTCTGCTGCAGCATTTCGGCATCGACACGCCGCTGGCCGCTTGCCATGAGCACAACGAGCGTGACGAGGGCGGGCGCTTCATCACTCGCCTGCTGGCCGGCGACGATGTGGCGCTGGTGTCCGATGCCGGCACGCCGCTGATTTCCGATCCGGGCTATCACCTGGTACGCCAGGCGCGTGCTGCGGGCGTGCAGGTGGTGCCGGTGCCGGGTGCCTGTGCGTTGATCGCCGCGCTGTCGGCGGCGGGGTTGCCGTCGGACCGCTTCATCTTCGAAGGCTTCCTGCCGGCCAAGGCCGCCGGGCGCCGTGCGCGTCTGGAGCAGGTCAAGGAAGAGCCGCGCACCCTGATCTTCTACGAGGCGCCACACCGGATCCTCGAGTGTCTGGAGGACATGGAGGCGGTGTTCGGTGGCGATCGACCGGCGCTGCTGGCGCGTGAGATCACCAAGACTTTCGAGACCCTCAAAGGCTTGCCGTTGGCCGAGTTGCGCGCATTCGTCCAGGGTGACAGCAATCAGCAGCGTGGCGAGTGTGTGGTGCTGGTGGCCGGTTGGAGCGCGCCGGAGGGCGAGCAGGCGATCAGCGCCGAGGCGCAGCGGGTGCTGGATCTGCTGCTGGCCGAACTGCCGCTGAAGAAAGCAGCGGCGCTGGCGGCCGAGATCACCGGGGTGCGCAAGAACCTGCTCTATCAGTTGGCCCTGGAAAAGCAGAAAGCCCATTAGTGGCATAATGGTATTAATGGTCGCGCCGCTTGTTCTTGAGCGCTGCTACCGGTAACCTTGGCGGCGGAGAGTCGATCGGACAGTCGCTGCCGTCTTTTGTTCCGCAAAAGGCGGGGGAGGAAAGTCCGGGCTCCATAGGGCAGAGTGCCAGGTAACGCCTGGGAGGCGCGAGCCTACGGAAAGTGCCACAGAAAACAACCGCCTAAGCACTTCGGTGCCGGTAAGGGTGAAAAGGTGCGGTAAGAGCGCACCGCACGGCTGGCAACAGTCCGTGGCTAGGTAAACCCCACTCGGAGCAAGACCAAATAGGGTTCCATACGGCGTGGCCCGCGTCGGAACCGGGTAGGTTGCTAGAGGCGTCCAGTGATGGCCGTCGTAGAGGAATGACTGTCCTCGACAAAACCCGGCTTACAGATCGACTCTCCACCTCTTCCTTTCCTGCTTGAATCGATAGCAGATGCGTCCTGGTAATACCGAAAAAATCTTACTCTTAATAAATTACTTTAACTTCTCACTCTATCCGCTTGAGTGTGTTTGATTTTTCCCGTCAGTTTTTCCCGCCTGTAATCCTTCTCCCTTCCTTTGTTGCGCTAAATCGCCGTCCTGTAAGGGATTTCCTTATGAACGTGCCTTGACGGTGTGGCGGGCGGATTCCTATAGTGTGCGCAAGTGGCAGAAAGTGGGATGAAGTGGGTTTTCTGGCACAAAAAAGCTAACATTGTGGGGAATCGCAGCCGTGTTTCGCGGAGCCAACGCCGTCAGCCTCGATGCAAAGGGCCGTCTCGCCATGCCGAGCCGGTACCGTGACGAGCTCGATTCGCGTTGCAATGGTCAATTGATCGTGACCATCGACGCCGTTGACCCCTGCTTGTGTGTTTATCCCCTCGATGAGTGGGAACAGATAGAAGCTAAGTTGCGTGCCTTGCCGTCGTTGCGTGAGGAAAACCGTCGCCTGCAGCGTTTGCTGATTGGCAATGCGGTGGACCTGGAGCTCGATGGCAGTGGGCGTTTCCTGGTGCCGCCCCGTCTGCGTGAGTACGCCAAGCTGGACAAGAAGGCGATGCTGGTGGGGCAGCTGAACAAATTCCAGCTGTGGGATGAGGATGCCTGGAACGCGGTTTCGGCAGCTGACCTTGCAGCTATTCAACAACCGGGCGCCATGCCCGATGATTTGCGTGACCTGATCCTGTGACCATAGATAGCGGCTTCAACCACATCACCGTCCTCCTCGACGAAGCCGTCGAGGCATTGGCCCTGCGCGCCGACGGTTGCTATCTGGACGGCACCTTCGGGCGTGGCGGCCACAGCCGCCTGATCCTCAGCAAGCTCGGGCCGCAAGGGCGGTTGCTGGGCTTCGACAAGGATCCTCAGGCGATTGCCACCGGGCAAGCGCTGGCGGCCGAAGACGGCCGCTTTGTCATTGTGCAGCGCAGCTTTGCCGAACTCGGCGACGAAGTGCGCGCCCGCGGCCTGGACGGCAAGGTCAGCGGCATCCTGCTCGACCTGGGCGTATCCTCGCCGCAACTGGACGACCCCGAGCGCGGCTTCAGCTTCCTCAACGACGGCCCGTTGGACATGCGCATGAACCCGGGCCAGGGCATCAGCGCCGCCGAGTTCGTCGCCACCGCCCCCGTCGAAGAAATTGCCCGGGTGTTCAAGGAGTACGGCGAGGAGCGCTTCGCCGGCCGCATGGCGCGCGCCGTGGTCGAGCGCCGCGAGAAGCAGCCGTTCACCCGTACCGCCGACCTGGCGGAAGTGCTCAAGGTCGCCAACCCGGCCTGGGAAAAGGGCAAGAACCCTGCGACCCGCGCTTTCCAGGGCCTGCGCATCCATGTCAACAACGAGCTTGGCGACCTCGAGACCGGCCTTGAAGCCGCGCTCGACGCCCTTGAGGTGGGTGGCCGCCTGGCAGTGATCAGCTTCCACTCGTTGGAAGACCGTATCGTCAAACTGTTCATGCGCAAGCTGGTCAAGGGCGAGGCAGACAATTTGCCGCGCAACCTGCCGGTCCAGCACAAGGCCTTCGAGCCGAAGATCAAATTGATCGGCAAGGCGCAGTTCGCCTCCGAAACCGAACTCAAGGCCAACCCTCGGTCGCGCAGCGCCGTCATGCGGGTCGCGGAGAAGTTGCGGTGAGCAGGCTGTTTGCCAAGCCGCTGCCAGGCGGAAGCTTCCTGATGCTTCTGCTGTTCGTCGCCGTGCTGATTTCGGCGATCGCCGTTTCCTACAGCGCCCACTGGAACCGTCAGTTGCTCAACACCCTGTACGGTGAACTGAACGAGCGCGACAAGGCCCAGGCCGAGTGGGGCCGGTTGATCCTTGAGCAAAGCACCTGGACTGCCTCCAGCCGTATCGAGAGCCTGGCCTCGGAGCAGCTCAGGATGCGCGTGCCCGCCGCTGACGAAGTGCGAATGGTGGCGCCATGATGAAGCTCGAAGGCGCACTCTACCCCTGGCGCTTCCGGGTGGTGATCGGTTTGCTGGCGCTGATGGTCGGTGCCATTTGCTGGCGCATCATCGACTTGCAGGTCGTCGACCGCGACTTCCTCAAGGGCCAGGGCGATGCTCGCAGCCTGCGCCATATTCCCATCCCCGCGCACCGCGGCCTGATCACCGATCGCAACGGCGAGCCGCTGGCTGTCAGTACGCCCGTCACCACCTTGTGGGCCAACCCCAAGGAAATGCAAGCGGCCAAGGATCGCTGGCCACAGCTGGCCGCCGCGCTCGGGCAAAATCCGCAGCAATTGAGCGAACGTCTCACCCAGCAGGCCAGCAAGGAGTTCATCTACCTGGTCCGCGGCCTGACCCCGGAGCAGGGCCAGCACGTCCTCGACCTGAAGGTTCCGGGCGTCTACGGCCTCGAAGAGTTCCGCCGCTTCTATCCGGCCGGCGACGTCACCGCACACATGGTCGGCTTCACCGACCTGGATGACCATGGTCGTGAAGGCGTCGAACTCGCCTACGACGAATGGCTCGCCGGGGTGCCCGGCAAGCGGCAGGTGATCAAGGACCGGCGTGGCCGGCTGATCAAGGACATCCAGGTAACCAAGAACGCCAAGGCCGGCAAGACCTTGGCGTTGTCGATAGACCTGCGTCTGCAGTACCTGGCCACCCGCGAGCTGCGCAACGCCATTGCCGAACAGGAAGCCAAGGCCGGCAGCCTGGTGATCATGGACGTCAAGACCGGCGAGGTCCTGGCCATGGTCAACCAGCCGACCTACAACCCGAACAACCGCCGCAGCATGTTCCCGGCCGCGATGCGCAACCGGGCGATCATCGATGTGTTCGAGCCTGGCTCGACGGTCAAGCCGATTTCGATGAGCGCCGCCTTGCAGAGTGGCCGCTGGAAGGTCACCGACAAGGTCGAGGTCTATCCGGGCAGCCTGCAAATCGGCCGCTACACCATCAAGGACGTGTCGCGCAGCGAGGGCCCGATTCTCGACCTGACCGGCATCCTGATCAACTCGTCCAACGTCGGCATGAGCAAGATCGCCTTCGATATCGGTGGCGAGGCCATCTACCGGGTCATGTCCCAGGTAGGCCTGGGCCAGTACACCGGCCTCGGCTTCCCCGGCGAGCGTGTCGGCAACCTGCCCAACCACCGCGAGTGGCGCAAGGCCGAGACCGCGACCTTGTCGTATGGCTACGGCGTGTCGGTGACCGCCCTGCAGCTGGTGCATGCCTACGCCGCACTGGCCAACGACGGCAAGATGGTGCCGCTGTCGATCCTCAAGGTCGACAAGGCCCCGGAATCGGTCCAGGCGATCCCCAAGGAAACCGCCGAAACCGTGCAGGGCATGCTGCAGCAGGTAATCGAAGCGCCGCGCGGGGTATTCCGTGCCCAGGTGCCGTTCTACCACGTGGGTGGCAAGTCCGGTACGGCGCGTAAAGCCACCGTCGGTTCCAAGGGCTACACCGAGAACGCCTACCGTTCGCTGTTCGCCGGCTTCGGCCCGATGAGCGACCCGCGCTATGCCATCGTCGTGGTCATCGACGAACCGAGCAAGGGCGGCTACTTCGGCGGCCTGGTCTCGGCACCCGTATTCAGCAAAGTGATGTCGGGCACCCTGCGCCTGATGAATGTACCGCCGGACAACCTGCCGTCCTCGACGCAGCAAGCCAGCGCAGTACCCGCCAAGGGAGGGCGAGGTTGATGACGATGCCATTGAGCAAACTGTTCGCCCATGCCAGCCGCGATCCGTTGATCCGCGAGCTGACCCTGGACAGCCGCCAGGTGCGCCAGGGCGATCTGTTCCTCGCTGTGCCGGGCGCCAAGGTCGACGGCCGTGAGCATATTGCCGACGCGCTGGCCCGTGGCGCCGCAGCGGTCGCCTATGAAGAGCAGGGCACCTGTGTGTTGCCGCTTACCGACGCGCCGCTGATCCCGGTCAAGGGGCTGATCGGCCAGCTGTCGCAGATCGCCGGGCGCTTCTATGGCGAGCCCAGCCGCCAGTTGAACCTGGTGGGTGTCACCGGTACCAATGGCAAGACCAGCGTCACCCAGCTGGTGGCTCAGGCGCTCGACGCCCTTGGTCAGCGTTGCGGGCTGATCGGCACCCTGGGCACCGGCTTCTACGGTGAATTGCAGAGCGGCCGCCTGACCACGCCGGACCCGATTGCCGTGCAATCGACCTTGAACGACCTGAAAAAGAGCGGCGCCAAGGCCGTGGCCATGGAAGTGTCCTCTCACGCCCTCGAGCAAGGGCGCGTCGCCGCGCTGGAGTTCGATATCGCGGTGATGACCAACCTGTCGCGCGATCACCTGGACTATCACGGCAGCATGGAGGCCTATGAGGCCGCCAAGGCCAAGCTGTTCGCCTGGCCGAGCCTGCGTTGCCAGGTGGTCAACCTGGATGATGAGTTCGGACGCCGCCTGGCTGCCGACTTCGCCCGCCGCCCGAGTACCGATCATATCGAGACCCGGTTGCTCAGCTACAGCCTGGAAAACCCGGACGCTTCGCTGTTCTGCCGCGAGGCTACGTTCGACGATGATGGCGTACGCGCCACCCTCGTCACCACACAGGGCGAGCGCAGCCTGCGCAGCCAGCTGCTGGGGCGCTTCAACCTGAGCAACATGCTGGCGGCGGTGGCTACCCTGCTGGCGCTGGACTATTCGCTGGACGAAATTCTCAAAGTCACTCCGCAGCTGCAGGGCCCGGTCGGCCGCATGCAGCGCCTGGGTGGCGGTAAAAAGCCGTTGGTGGTGGTCGACTACGCCCACACCCCGGATGCCCTGGAAAAGGTGCTCGAGGCATTGCGCCCGCACGCCCACGGCAAGCTGCTGTGCCTGTTCGGCTGTGGTGGTGATCGTGACGCCGGCAAGCGTCCGCTGATGGCGGCAGTCGCCGAGCGCCTGGCCGATCGTGTGCTGGTGACTGATGACAACCCGCGTACCGAGGATCCGCAGCGCATCTTCGATGACATTCGCCCCGGCTTTGCCCAGCCCGACAGCGTGGAGTTCGTCGCTGGCCGTGGCCTGGCCATTGCCCATCTGGTCGCCACTGCTGCTGCCGAGGATGTGATCGTCCTGGCCGGCAAGGGCCACGAGGATTACCAGGAGATCAATGGCGAGCGCCATGACTTCTCCGATCTGGTCGAAGCCGAGAAGGCCCTAGCCGCCTGGGAGGCTCCACATGCTTAAGCCGATGATGCTCAGCCAGCTGACTGCTGCATTGAACGCACGCCTGGCAGGCGCCGACGCCAGTTTCACCGGCGTCAGCATCGACAGCCGCAGCGTCGCTGCCGGTCAACTGTTCGTCGCCCTCAGCGGGCCGCGCTTCGATGGCCATGACTACCTGGCCGATGTGAAGGCCAAAGGGGCCGTCGCCGCGTTGGTCGAGCGCGAAATCCCCGATGTCGACCTGCCGCAGCTGGTGGTCGCCGACTGCCGCGTGGCGCTTGGCCAGCTCGGCGCGCTGAATCGTGCAGCCTTCGACAAGCCGGTGGTGGCCATCACCGGCTCCAGCGGCAAGACCACGGTCAAGGAAATGCTCGCCGCGATCCTGCGTACCCGCGGGCCGGTGCATGCCACCCGTGGCAACCTCAACAACGACCTCGGCGCACCGCTGACCCTGCTGGAGATCGCCCCGGAGCACAGCGCCGCAGTGATCGAACTGGGTGCCTCGCGCATCGGCGAGATCCGCTACACCGTCGGCCTGACCCGGCCGCAGGTGGTCATCATCAACAACGCCGGTACCGCCCACGTCGGCGAGTTCGGCGGCCCGGAGAAGATCGTCGAGGCCAAGGGCGAGATCCTCGAAGGCCTGGGCGAGGGCGGTACGGCCATCCTCAACCTGGCCGACAAGGCGTTCGACATCTGGCGCCAGCGGGCGGGCAATCACCGCGTCGTCAGCTTTGCGCTGGATAATCCGTACGCCGACTTCCACGCCAGCGATATCGGCCGCGACGCCCGTGGCTGCCCCTCGTTCACCCTCCACGGTCCGGACGGTAGCGTCCCGGTGCAACTAAACCTGCTAGGCATCCATAACGTCAGCAACGCCCTGGCCGCTGCAGCAGCAGCTCATGCCGTTGGTCTGAGCCTGGGCGGCGTCGCCGCCGGCCTTGGCGCCGTGCAGCCGGTCAAGGGCCGTACCGTGGCGCAGATCGCGCCGAATGGTGTGCGGGTGATCGACGACAGCTACAACGCAAATCCCACCTCGATGTGTGCGGCCATTGATATACTCGCCGGCTTTTCCGGCCGCACCGTCCTGGTGCTCGGGGATATCGGCGAACTGGGGCAATGGGCCGAGGAAGGTCACCGCCAGGTGGGTGACTATGCACGTGGCAAGGTCGATGCGCTGTACGCGGTGGGCAGCAACATGGCCTACGCCGTTCAGGCATTCGGTACCAATGGCCGCCATTTCGCCACTCAAGCTGAGCTGATCGAGGCCCTCAAGGCCGAGGCCGCCAGCGACACCACTATCTTGATCAAGGGCTCGCGCAGCGCTGCGATGGAAAACGTCGTGGCCGCACTGTGCGGCGCCAGCGGGGAGAAACATTAATGCTGCTGCTGTTGGCTGAGTATCTGCAACAGTTCCACAAGGGCTTCGCGGTCTTCCAGTACCTGACCCTGCGCGGGATCCTGGGTGTACTGACCGCGCTGTCCCTGGCCCTGTGGCTGGGCCCGTGGATGATCCGTACCCTGCAGATCCGCCAGATCGGTCAGGCCGTGCGTAACGACGGCCCACAATCGCACCTGTCCAAGTCCGGCACCCCGACCATGGGCGGTGCGCTGATCCTTTCCGCCATCGCCATCAGCACCCTGCTGTGGGCCGACCTGACCAACCGCTATGTGTGGGTGGTGCTGATCGTCACCCTGGCGTTCGGCGCCATCGGCTGGGTCGACGACTACCGCAAGGTCATCGAGAAGAACTCCCGCGGCCTGCCGAGCCGCTGGAAGTATTTCTGGCAGTCGGTATTCGGCCTGGCTGCGGCGATCTTCCTGTACAAGACCGCGCCGACCAGCGTCGAGACCACGCTGATCATCCCGATGCTCAAGGACCTGGCCATCCCGCTGGGCGCCGGGTTCATCGTGCTCACTTATTTCGTCATTGTCGGCTCGAGCAACGCGGTCAACCTGACCGACGGCCTCGATGGCCTGGCGATCATGCCGACGGTGATGGTCGGCGGCGCGCTGGGCATCTTCTGCTACCTGTCGGGCAACGTGAAGTTTGCCGAATACCTGTTGATCCCCTACGTGCCTGGCGCAGGCGAGCTGATCGTGTTCTGCGGCGCGCTGATCGGCGCGGGCCTGGGCTTCCTGTGGTTCAACACCTACCCGGCCCAGGTATTCATGGGCGACGTCGGCGCGCTGGCCCTGGGCGCTGCGCTGGGCACCATCGCGGTGATCGTGCGCCAGGAAGTCGTCCTGTTCATCATGGGCGGCGTGTTCGTGATGGAAACCCTGTCGGTGGTCATCCAGGTGGCCTCGTTCAAGCTCACCGGCAAGCGCGTGTTCCGCATGGCGCCGATCCACCACCACTTTGAACTCAAGGGTTGGCCCGAGCCACGGGTGATCGTCCGCTTCTGGATCATCACCGTGATTCTCGTGCTGATTGGCCTTGCCACCCTGAAACTGAGGTAAACGAGCGTGTCACTGATCGCTTCCGACCAATTCCGCATCGTTGTCGGCCTCGGCAAGAGCGGCATGTCCCTGGTTCGCTTCCTGGCGAGCCGGGGCATTGCCTTTGCGGTCGCCGACACCCGCGAGCAACCGCCGGAACTGGACACCCTGCGCCGTGAATACCCGCAGGTGGAAGTGCGCTGTGGCGAGCTGGACGTGGACTTCCTGTGCCGGGCCAGCGAGCTGTATGTCAGCCCGGGCCTGGCCCTGGCCACGCCTGCGCTGCAACAGGCCGCGGCGCGTGGCGTCAAGCTGTCCGGGGACATCGAGCTGTTCGCCCATCACGCCAAGGCGCCGATCGTGGCCATCAGCGGCTCCAACGCCAAGAGCACCGTGACCACCCTGGTCGGCGAGATGGCCGCCAAGGCAGGCAAACGTGTGGCAGTCGGCGGCAATCTCGGCACCCCGGCCCTGGACTTGCTGGCTAACGACGTCGAGCTGTACGTGCTGGAGCTGTCGAGCTTCCAGCTGGAAACCACCGACCAGCTCAACGCCGAAGTGGCCACCGTGCTGAACATCAGCGAAGACCACATGGACCGCTACAGCGGCCTGCCGGCCTATCACCTGGCCAAGCACCGGATCTTCCGCGGCGCCCGCCAGGTGGTGGTCAACCGCCAGGATGCCCTGAGCCGTCCGTTGCCGGTCGAAGGCCGTCCGTGCTGGACCTTTGGCCTCAACGCACCGGACTTCAAGGCCTTCGGCCTGCGTGAAGTGGACGGCGAGAAATACCTGGCGTTCGAGTTCCAGACCCTCATGCCAGTGCGGGAGCTGAAGATCCGTGGCGCTCACAATCACAGTAACGCCCTGGCTGCCCTGGCCCTCGGCCACGCCGTCGGCCTGCCGTTCGCGCCTATGCTCGACGCGCTGCGCGAATTCAAGGGCCTGGCCCATCGTTGTCAGTGGGTGCGCGAGCGCAACGGCGTGAACTGGTACGACGATTCCAAGGCCACCAACGTCGGTGCCGCGCTGGCGGCCATCGAAGGCCTGGGCGCCGATATCGAGGGCAAACTGGTGCTGATCGCCGGCGGCGATGGCAAGGGTGCCGATTTTGCGGCCTTGCGCACCCCGGTGGCGCAGCATTGCCGCGCCGTGGTGCTGATCGGCCGCGATGCCGCACGCCTGGCCGAAACCCTGAAGAATGCCGTGCAACTGGTGCCCGTGCAGACCCTCGATGAGGCCGTGCAGCGTTGCGCCGAGCTGGCCCACGCCGGTGACGCGGTGCTGCTGTCGCCGGCCTGCGCCAGCCTCGACATGTTCAAGAACTTTGAAGAGCGCGGGCGCCTGTTCGCCCAGGCAGCGGAGGGGCTGGCATGATCTTCGGCATCCTCAAGCCGTACCCGTCGCCGCTGATCAGCGGCCGTGGCATCGACCTCGACTTCCCGCTGCTGGCCGGTTGCCTGGCGCTGCTCGGCCTGGGCCTGGTGATGATCACCTCGGCCTCCTCCGAAGTGGCCGCGGTGCAGTCCGGCAACCCGCTGTACCACATGTTCCGCCACCTGGTGTACGTCACCCTGGGCCTGGGCGCCGGGTTGATGACCATGCTGGTGCCGATCGCCACCTGGCAGCGCATGGGCTTCATGATGCTGATCGGTGCCTTCGGCCTGTTGGTGCTGGTGCTGGTGCCCGGTATCGGCCGTGAGGTGAACGGTTCGATGCGCTGGATCGGCTTCAGCTTCTTCAACGTCCAGCCGTCGGAGATCGCCAAGGTCTTCGTGGTCATTTATCTCGCCGGCTACCTGGTGCGTCGCCAGACCGAGGTGCGCGAAAGCTGGATGGGCTTCTTCAAACCGTTCATCGTGCTGCTGCCAATGGCCGGCCTGCTGCTGATGGAGCCGGACTTCGGCGCCACGGTGGTGATGATGGGCGCTGCGGCGGCCATGCTGTTCCTCGGCGGGGTGGGGCTGTTCCGCTTCTCGCTGATGGTGGTGCTGGCGGTCATATCGGTGGTGGTACTGGTCCAGGCCCAGCCTTACCGGATGGCGCGCCTGATCACCTTCACCGACCCCTGGAGCGACCAGTTCGGCTCCGGCTACCAGCTGACCCAGGCGCTGATCGCCTTCGGCCGCGGCGAATGGTTGGGCGTGGGCCTGGGCAATAGCGTGCAGAAGCAGTTCTACCTGCCCGAGGCGCACACCGACTTCGTGTTCTCGGTACTGGCCGAAGAGCTGGGGGTGGTCGGCTCGTTGCTGACCATCGCGCTGTTCGTGTTCATCACCGTGCGTGCCCTGTACATCGGCCTGTGGGCCGAGAAGGCCAAGCAGTTCTTCGCCGCCTACATGGCCTTTGGTTTGTCATTCCTGTGGATCGGCCAGTTCCTGATCAACATCGGCGTGAATGTCGGCCTGTTGCCGACCAAGGGCCTGACTCTGCCGTTCCTCAGCTACGGGGGCAGCTCGCTGGTGATCTGTTGCGCCTGTGTCGGGCTGCTTTTACGCATCGAGTGGGAGAGCCGCACCCATCTTGGCAGCGAGGAACACGAATTCAAGGAAAGCGATTTTGCCGAGGAGACCAGTCATGGCCGCTGACGGCAAGAACGTCCTGATCATGGCCGGTGGCACTGGGGGCCACGTGTTCCCGGCCCTGGCCTGTGCCCGCGAGTTCCAGGCACGCGGCTACAGTGTGCATTGGCTGGGTACCCCGCGTGGCATCGAGAACGAACTGGTGCCCCAGGCCGGCCTGCCGCTGCACCTGATCCAGGTCAGCGGCCTGCGCGGCAAGGGCAAGCTGTCGCTGCTCAAGGCGCCGTTCACCCTGGTCAAAGCCGTGATGCAGGCGCGGCGCATCGTCCGTGAGCTCAAGCCGGTCTGCGTGGTCGGCTTCGGTGGCTATGTGACCGGCCCCGGTGGCGTAGCCGCGCGGTTGTGTGGCGTGCCACTGGTGATCCACGAGCAGAATGCTCGCGCCGGTACCACCAATCGGTTGCTGCTGCCGCTGGCCGCGCGTGTCTGCGAAGCATTCCCGGACACCTTTGCCGCCAGTGACAAGCTGCGCACTACCGGCAATCCGGTGCGCCCGGAGCTGTTCATGGACGCCCTGCGCGCGCCCCTGGCCGAGCGCCGTGCGCGCCTGTTGGTCATGGGCGGCAGCCTGGGTGCGGAACCATTGAACAAATTGTTGCCTAAGGCCCTGTCCGAGGTGCCGGCGAACCTGCGCCCCGAAGTTTTCCACCAGGCGGGCAGGAACCACGCGCCCGTCACCGCCGAGCGTTATCACGAGGCGGGGGTCGAGGCCCAGGTCGAACCGTTCATCAAGGACATGGCCCATGCCTATGGCTGGGCCGATATGGTGGTGTGCCGGGCCGGCGCCCTGACCGTCAGCGAACTCGCGGCGGCGGGCCTGCCCTCGATGCTGGTGCCCTTGCCCCATGCCATCGACGACCACCAGACTCACAACGCCCAATACCTGGCACGTGAAGGCGCCGCCTTCCTGATGCCACAAGCGACTACTGGCGCAGCGCAGCTCGCTGAACGCCTGAACGAGGTGCTGATGCAACCCGAGAAACTCAACGCCATGGCCGGCACCGCCCGCCGCCTGGCCAAACCTGCCGCAACCAGCACCGTGGTGGATATCTGCCTGGAGGTGGCCCATGGTTGAGAGCCAGAAAGCCATGCCGCATCCGAAGATGGGCCGTATCCGTCGCATCCACTTCGTCGGTATCGGCGGCGTCGGCATGTGCGGCATCGCCGAAGTGCTGCTGAACCTCGGCTATGAAGTGTCCGGCTCCGACCTCAAGGTGTCGCCGGTCACCGAGCGCCTTGAGTCGTTCGGCGCCGAGATCTTCGTCGGCCACCGCGCCGAGAACGCCGCCAATGCCGATGTGCTGGTGGTGTCCAGCGCGATCAATCCGGCCAACCCGGAAGTCGCCACCGCACTGGAGCGCCGCATCCCCGTGGTGCCGCGTGCCGAGATGCTCGCCGAGCTGATGCGCTATCGCCATGGCGTGGCGGTGGCCGGCACCCACGGCAAGACCACCACCACCAGCCTGCTGGCCTCGGTGTTCGCCGCCGGTGGCCTGGACCCGACCTTCGTCATCGGTGGTCGCCTGACCGCGGCCGGGACCAACGCGCAGTTGGGCACCAGCCGCTACCTGATCGCCGAAGCCGACGAGAGCGACGCCAGCTTCCTGCACCTGCAGCCCATGGTCGCGGTGGTCACCAACATCGACGCCGACCACATGGCCACCTACGAAGGCGACTTCAACAAGCTGAAGAAGACCTTTGTCGAGTTCCTCCACAACCTGCCGTTCTATGGCCTGGCGGTGATGTGCCTGGACGACCCGGTGGTGCGCGAGATCCTGCCGCAGGTCAAGCGCCCGACGGTTACCTACGGCTTCAGCGAAGAGGCCGACATCCGCGCCATCAATGTGCGTCAGCAGGGCATGCAGACCCACTTCACCGTGCTGCGCCGTGACTGTGAGCCGCTGGAAGTGTCGGTGAACATGCCGGGTAACCACAACGTGCTCAACGCGTTGGCGACCATCGCCATCGCCACCGACGAAGGCATCAGCGACGAGGCCATCGTCCAGGGCCTGTCGGGCTTCCAGGGCGTCGGTCGACGCTTCCAGGTCTACGGCGAGCTGCCGGTCGACGGTGGCAGCGTGATGCTGGTCGACGACTATGGCCACCACCCGACCGAGGTCGCCGCGGTGATCAAGGCCGTGCGTGGCGGCTGGCCGAGCCGCCGCCTGGTAATTGTCTACCAGCCGCACCGCTATAGCCGCACCCGCGATCTGTACGACGATTTCGTGCAGGTGCTGGGCGATGCCAACGTGCTGCTGCTGATGGAGGTCTACCCGGCCGGCGAAGAGCCGATCCCCGGCGCCGACAGCCGCCAGCTGTGCCACAGCATCCGCCAGCGCGGCAAGCTCGATCCGATCTACATCGAACGCGGCGCCGAGCTCGCGCCGCTGGTCAAGCCGCTGCTGCGCGCCGGCGACATCCTGATCTGCCAGGGTGCCGGCGATGTCGGCGGCCTGGCCCCGCAATTGATGAAAAGCCCGCTGTTCGCAGGCGCCAAGCAGGAGAAGTCGAAATGACCAGCGCCTACGACAAGTTGCACTCGACCCTGGACGTCAAGGCCTTTGGCCGCGTCGCCGTGCTGTACGGTGGCAAGAGTGCCGAGCGTGAGGTTTCCCTGAAGTCGGGCAAGGCAGTGATCGAGGCGCTGACCAGCGCTGGTGTCGACGTAGTCGCCATCGACGTCGGCGACGACCTGCTGACCCGCCTGCAGAGCGAGAAGATCGACCGCGCCTTCATCATCCTCCACGGCCGTGGCGGTGAGGACGGCAGCATGCAGGGCCTGCTCGAATGCCTGGGGATTCCCTACACCGGCAGCGGCATCCTCGCCTCGGCGCTGGCCATGGACAAGCTGCGCACCAAGCAGGTGTGGCAGAGCCTGGGTATCCCCACGCCGCGTCACGCCGTGCTGGCCAGCGAGCAGGATTGCGTGGCCGCCAGTGCGGAACTGGGCTTCCCGTTGATCGTCAAACCCGCCCATGAAGGTTCGAGCATCGGCATGGCCAAGGTGAACAGCGAGCAAGAGCTGGTCACCGCCTGGAAAGACGCCGCCAACTACGATTCGCAAGTGCTGGTCGAGCAGTGGATCCACGGTCCGGAGTTCACCATCGCCGTGCTGCGTGGCCAGGTGCTGCCGCCGATCGCGCTGGGCACCCCTCACGTGTTCTACGACTACGACGCCAAGTACATCGCCAATGACACCCAGTACCGCATCCCGTGCGGCCTGGACAGCGTCAAGGAGCAGGAGCTGATCGACCTTACCGCGCGCGCCTGCGATGCCGTTGGTATCGAGGGCTGGGGCCGTCTGGACGTGATGCAGGACGAGCAGGGCCGTTTCTGGCTGCTCGAGGTCAACACCGCACCGGGCATGACCGACCATAGCCTGGTGCCCATGGCGGCCCGTGCCGCCGGCCTGGACTTCCAGCAGCTGGTGCTGGCGATCCTGGCCGACAGCGTAGCGACGAGAGGTTAATAGCCATGCAAGGCGCGATGATACGTCAGCAGCCACCCGTCACCGGCCGTAGCAAGCCGGTGCCGCGTGGTGCCAGCCGACTGGTGGCTGACGAGCCCGTATCGGCGCGCCTGCCGCGGCCAAGCTTCGGCGGCCTCAAGCGTCTGCTGTGGCCGGTATTGCTGGTGGCCGCCGGTTTTGGCGCCTATGAGGGTGCCATTCGCCTGATGCCCTACGCCGACCGGCCGATCACCAAGATTGCCGTGCAGGGCGACCTCAGCTACATCAGTCAGCAGGCGGTGCAGCAGCGGATCGCGCCCTACGTGGCGGCGAGCTTCTTCACCGTCGACCTCGCGGCGATGCGCGTCGAGCTCGAGCAGATGCCCTGGATCGCCCACGCCGAAGTGCGCAGGGTGTGGCCGGACGAGGTGGTTATCCGCCTGGAAGAACAGTTGCCGGTGGCGCGCTGGGGCGACGAGGCCTTGCTCAACAACCAGGGGCAGGCCTTCACCCCGCGCGAGCTGGCCAACTACGAGCACCTGCCGCAGCTGTTCGGGCCGCAGCGCGCTCAGCAACAAGTCATGCAGCAGTATCAGGTATTGAGCCAGATGCTGCGCCCCATGGGCTTTTCCATCGCTCGCCTGGAGCTGCGCGAGCGAGGCAGCTGGTTCCTGACCACTGGCGCGGGTAGCGCCGGCCCAGGCATCGAGCTGCTGCTGGGGCGCGACCACCTGGTGGAGAAGATGCGCCGTTTCATTGCCATTTACGACAAATCGCTTAAAGACCAGATCACCAATATCGCCCGCATCGATCTGCGTTATTCCAACGGACTTGCCGTTGGTTGGCGGGAACCGAATGCACCGACGACGGCCCAACCCGCCGTTGCGAAGAATTAGAGAGAGGCAGGACCATGGCAAACGCGCATAGCGGCAAAATGATCGTCGGGCTGGACATCGGCACCTCCAAGGTGGTGGCGCTGGTGGGTGAAGTCGGCGAGGACGGCACCCTGGAGATCGTCGGGATCGGCACCCATCCGTCACGCGGCCTGAAGAAGGGCGTGGTGGTGAATATCGAATCGACCGTGCAGTCGATCCAGCGCGCCGTCGAAGAGGCCCAGCTGATGGCCGGCTGCCGCATCCATTCGGCGTTCGTCGGTGTTGCCGGCAACCATATCCGCAGCCTGAACTCCCACGGCATCGTCGCCATCCGCGACCGTGAAGTCAGCACCGCCGACCTCGAGCGCGTGCTCGATGCCGCCCAGGCCGTGGCCATCCCGGCCGACCAGCGGGTGCTGCACACCCTGCCGCAGGACTACGTGATCGACAACCAGGAAGGCGTGCGCGAGCCCCTGGGCATGTCGGGCGTGCGCCTGGAAGCCAAGGTCCACGTGGTTACCTGCGCGGTGAACGCGGCGCAGAACATCGAAAAATGCGTGCGTCGCTGCGGTCTGGAAATCGACGACATCATCCTCGAGCAACTGGCCTCGGCCTACTCGGTGCTGACCGACGACGAGAAAGAGCTGGGCGTGTGCCTGGTGGACATCGGTGGCGGCACCACCGACATCGCCATCTTCACCGAAGGCGCGATCCGCCACACCGCGGTAATTCCGATCGCCGGCGACCAGGTCACCAACGACATCGCCATGGCCCTGCGTACGCCTACGCAGTACGCCGAGGAAATCAAGATCCGCTACGCCTGCGCTCTGGCCAAGCTGGCCGGTGCCGGAGAGACCATCAAGGTGCCGAGCGTGGGTGATCGCCCGCCGCGCGAGCTGTCGCGCCAGGCCTTGGCCGAAGTGGTGGAGCCGCGTTACGACGAGCTGTTCACCCTGATCCAGGCTGAGCTGCGCCGCAGTGGCTACGAGGACCTGGTGCCGGCCGGCATCGTCCTCACCGGCGGTACCGCGAAGATGGAGGGTGCCGTGGAACTGGCCGAGGAAATCTTCCACATGCCGGTACGCCTGGGCGTGCCGCACAGCGTCCGCGGGCTGAGCGACGTGGTCCGCAACCCGATCTATTCCACCGGCGTGGGCCTGCTCACCTACGGCCTGCAGAAGCAGTCCGAGGACCTGTCCCTGACCGGTATCAGCAACAGCAACAGCAGCAACAACAGCTATGGCGATGAACCCAAGGGGCCAGTGCTTGAGCGACTCAAGCGTTGGGTCCAGAGCAACTTCTGAGTTTCAAAGCAGTAGTGGTAGGCGCGACAACTAGAGAACTGTAAGGAGAGGGAAAATGTTCGAGCTCGTAGACAACGTCCCGCAAAGTCCGGTCATCAAGGTGATCGGCGTCGGCGGTGGCGGCGGCAACGCCGTCAACCACATGGTCAAGAGCAGCATCGAGGGCGTGGAATTCATCTGCGCCAACACCGATGCTCAGGCGCTGAAAAATATCGGCGCGCGCACCATCCTGCAACTGGGCACCGGTGTGACCAAGGGCCTGGGTGCTGGCGCCAATCCGGAAGTCGGCCGTCAGGCCGCGCTGGAAGACCGTGAGCGCATCGCCGAAGTGCTGCAGGGCACCAACATGGTATTCATCACCACCGGCATGGGTGGTGGTACCGGTACCGGCGCGGCGCCGATCATCGCCGAAGTGGCCAAGGAAATGGGCATCCTCACCGTCGCGGTGGTGACCCGTCCGTTCCCGTTCGAAGGCCGCAAGCGCATGCAGATCGCCGATGAAGGCATCCGCATGCTGGCTGAAAGCGTCGACTCGCTGATCACCATCCCCAACGAGAAGCTGCTGACCATCCTGGGCAAGGATGCAAGCCTCTTGTCCGCCTTCGCCAAGGCTGACGACGTGCTGGCCGGCGCCGTGCGCGGCATCTCGGACATCATCAAGCGTCCGGGCATGATCAACGTCGACTTCGCCGACGTACGCACCGTGATGGGCGAGATGGGCATGGCGATGATGGGTACCGGCTGCGCCAGCGGCCCGAACCGTGCTCGCGAAGCCACCGAGGCGGCGATCCGCAACCCGTTGCTCGAAGACGTCAACCTGCAGGGCGCTCGCGGCATCCTGGTGAACATCACCGCAGGGCCTGACCTGTCGCTGGGCGAGTACTCCGACGTGGGTAGCATCATCGAGGCCTTCGCCTCCGACCACGCGATGGTCAAGGTCGGCACCGTGATCGACCCGGACATGCGCGACGAGCTGCACGTGACCGTCGTGGCCACTGGCCTGGGCGCGCGCATCGAGAAACCGGTCAAGGTGGTCGACAACACCCTGCAGACTGCTCAGCAGGCATATGAGGCCTCCAATCCTGCCCCGGCTCGCCAGGAGCAGTCGGCCGTCAACTACCGTGACCTGGAGCGCCCGACCGTGATGCGCAACCAAGCCCACGCAGGTGCTGCGGCTGCCGCTAAACTCAACCCCCAGGACGATCTGGATTACCTGGATATCCCGGCGTTCCTGCGTCGTCAGGCCGATTAATGGAATTTATCAGGGGTATAAGGGTGATTGGTGTTCAGCAAAGGCCGGGTCTGTTATCATCCCCAGCCTTTGTTGATACCTGTTCGCAATTTGCGCTGAAGCGGCCAATGCCATGATTAGACAACGCACCCTGAAGAATACCATCCGTGCCACAGGCGTCGGCCTGCACTCCGGGGAGAAGGTCTACCTGACCCTCAAGCCTGCGCCTGTCGACACCGGCATCGTCTTCCGTCGCGCCGACCTCGACCCTGTGGTCGAAATTCCGGCGCGCGCGGCCAACGTCGGCGAGACCACCATGTCGACCACGCTGGTCAACGGTGACGTCAAAGTCGATACGGTCGAGCACCTGCTCTCCGCCATGGCGGGCCTGGGCATCGATAACGCCTACGTCGAGCTCTCCGCCTCGGAAGTGCCGATCATGGATGGCAGTGCCGGACCCTTCGTATTCCTGATCCAATCGGCCGGCCTGGAAGAACAGGACGCACCGAAGAAGTTCATCCGCATCCTGCGTGAAGTGACAGTGGAAGAGGGTGACAAGCGCGCCACTTTCCTGCCCTTCGACGGGTTCAAGGTGAGCTTCGAGATCGATTTCGATCACCCGGTCCTCAAGGGCCAGACCCAGAGCGCTGTTGTCGACTTCTCGAGCACCTCGTTCGTGAAGGAAGTCAGCCGTGCCCGTACCTTCGGTTTCATGCGTGACATCGAGTACCTGCGCAAGCACAACCTTGCGCTGGGTGGTAGTGTCGAGAACGCCATCGTCGTCGACGAGACGGGTGTGCTAAACGAAGACGGCCTTCGTTCCGATGACGAATTCGTCAAGCACAAGATCCTCGACGCCATCGGCGATCTGTACCTGCTGGGCAACAGCCTGATCGGCGAGTTCAAGGGATACAAGTCCGGGCACGCGCTGAACAACCAGCTGCTGCGCAAGCTGATCGCGGAAACCGATGCTTGGGAAGTGGTGACTTTCGAAGATGCCAGCACGGCACCGATCTCGTACATGCGCCCTGTTGCGGCTGTGTAAGTTCGAACACTCTCTCTAGTGATTAAGGCCACCCTCGGGTGGCCTTTTTTATACGCGATGATCCAGGTTGCATCTTATTTGGAGTCGGGTTTGAGCAAAACCGATCAAGTCTTGGCATGTGTCGCCAGCCGCTCCAGCGCCGCCTTGAGCTTGGGATCGCTGATGCCCTCGGCGGACCCGCGGATGCTCAACGCGGCAGTTTCCGTCAGCTCCGGGCCTTGGCCTGCGCGCTTCGCTGGGACCAAGGGCGGCTGTACCTTGAATTGGATGCGGCTGAGGTTGGCGAAGGCTTCCATGGCCTGGAGCTGGCGTTGCAGACGCTTCTGCTGGTAGCGCAGGCGGGTAGCCCAATGGCCGTCGGTTACCACCAGCAACAAGGTGCCTTCCTTCCAGGACGCCACGTGGCAATGCTCCCGGGCGGCCGGTTGCAACTGACTCTCGAGCAGACGCTGCAGATGCTCGATGCGCTCGGCTTGGTTGAGCAGCAAGCGCAGTGGCCGCGCCTTGCGCAGCAGGTCGGCGGGTGGGCGGGCAGGGCTAGGTTTGTAGGCCATGGGATTGCGCTGAAAATGACAGGACCATCAGTCTAACAGTTGGTCATTCATCACGGGGCCCGCTCGGCCCACACGCCGTGATCAGGGGCGGGAGCAGACTGGCCCCGCGATCGTCCGTCGGATCTTGATACAAGTCATTGGCGATACGTTTCATCTATGCGCACCTTGAACTTGTGCAAAAAGGCCCTATGTTAGTCAGGCCCCCTAAAAGCGCTGTGCCAGCATCGTGGAAATCCACCACTTTCCTCACCATCGTTTCCGGGTAGAATGCTCGTTCGCATGCGGCCTCTGGGCTGCACGGGCGACTCATGGGGCCGCCCTCCATCCCTACGTGTGGAAGATCCTGCCGATATGTTTGCGCCTTTGTTAAAAAAACTTTTTGGAAGCAAGAACGAGCGTGAAATCAAACGCATGCTCAAGACGGTGAGCACCGTCAATGCCTTCGAAGAGAAGATGGTGGCCCTCTCCGATGAGCAACTGCGGGGCAAGACCGCAGAGTTCAAGGAACGCCTGGCCAAAGGCGAAACGCTCGACCAACTGCTGCCAGAAGCCTTCGCGGTAGCCCGCGAGGCCGGCAAGCGCGTGATGGGCATGCGTCACTTCGATGTCCAGCTGATCGGCGGCATGACCTTGCACGAAGGCATGATCGCAGAAATGCGTACCGGTGAAGGCAAGACCTTGGTCGGTACCCTGGCCGTCTACCTCAATGCGCTGTCCGGCAAGGGTGTGCACGTGGTCACCGTCAACGACTACCTGGCCCGCCGCGACGCCAACTGGATGCGCCCGCTGTATGAGTTCCTCGGCCTGACCGTCGGCATCGTCTCGGCGTTCCAGCCGCCGGAAGAGAAGCGTGCCGCCTACGCCGCCGACATCACCTACGGCACCAACAACGAATTCGGGTTCGACTACCTGCGCGACAACATGGCGTTCAGCCAGGACGAGAAGTTCCAGCGTGAGCTGAACTTCGCGGTGATCGACGAAGTCGACTCGATCCTCATCGACGAAGCGCGTACCCCTCTGATCATCTCCGGCCAGGCCGAGGACAGCTCCAAGCTGTACATCGAGATCAACCGCCTGATCCCGCGCCTGACCCAGCACATCGAGGAAGTCGAAGGCCAGGTGACCCAAGAGGGTCACTACAGCATCGACGAGAAGAGCCGCCAGGTCGAACTGAACGAGGCCGGCCACCAGTTCATCGAGGACATGCTCACCCAATCCGGCCTGCTGGCCGAGGGCGAGAGCCTGTACTCCGCGCACAATCTGGGCCTGCTGACCCACGTCTACGCCGGCCTGCGGGCGCATAAACTGTTCCACCGCAACGTCGAGTACATCGTCCAGGATGGCCAGATCCTCCTGATCGACGAGCACACCGGCCGCACCATGCCGGGCCGCCGCCTGTCCGAGGGCCTGCACCAGGCCATCGAGGCCAAGGAAAACCTGAACATCCAGGCCGAAAGCCAGACCCTGGCCTCGACCACCTTCCAGAACTACTTCCGTCTGTACACCAAGCTGTCGGGCATGACCGGTACCGCCGACACCGAGGCGTTCGAGTTCGCGCAGATCTACGCGCTCAACGTGATGGTCATCCCGCCGAACAAGCCGTTGGCGCGCAAGGATTTCAACGACCTGGTGTACCTGACCGCCGACGAGAAGTACGCGGCGATCATTGCCGACATCAAGGAAAGCATGGCCCAGGGCCGTCCTGTCCTGGTCGGCACCGCGACCATCGAAACCTCCGAGCACATGTCCAACCTGCTCAAGAAGGAAGGTATCGACCACAAGGTCCTGAACGCCAAGTACCACGAGAAAGAAGCCGAGATCATCGCGCAAGCCGGTGCGCCGGGTGCCCTGACCATCGCTACCAACATGGCCGGCCGTGGTACCGACATCCTGCTGGGCGGTAACTGGGAGGCCGAAGTCGCCGCCCTGGACAACCCGACCGCCGAGCAGATCGCCCAGATCAAGGCCGACTGGCAGAAGCGTCACCAGCAGGTGCTGGAGGCCGGTGGCCTGCACGTGATCGCCTCCGAGCGTCACGAATCGCGCCGTATCGACAACCAGCTGCGTGGCCGTGCCGGCCGTCAGGGCGATGCCGGCTCGAGCCGCTTCTACCTGTCGCTGGAAGACAGCCTGATGCGCATCTTCGCCTCCGACCGGGTGAAAAACTTCATGAAGGCCCTGGGCATGCAGTCCGGCGAGGCCATCGAGCACCGCATGGTGACCAACGCCATCGAAAAAGCGCAGCGCAAGGTCGAGGGTCGCAACTTCGATATCCGCAAGCAGCTGCTCGAATACGACGACGTGGCCAACGAACAGCGCAAGGTGATCTACCACATGCGCAACAGCCTGCTGGCGGCCGAGAACATCGGTGACACCATCGCCGAGTTCCGCCAGGAAGTGCTCGATGCAACCATCAGCCAGCACATCCCGCCGCAGTCGCTGCCCGAGCAGTGGGACGTGGCTGGCCTCGAGGCTTCGCTGTCCAGCGACTTCGCCATGAAGCTGCCGATCCAGCAGTGGCTCGACGAGGACGATCACCTCTACGAGGAGACCCTGCGCGAGAAGCTGCTCAAGGAAATCACCGACGCCTACAACGAGAAGGAAGACCAGGCCGGCATCGACGCCCTGCGTACCTTCGAGAAGCAGATCCTGCTGCGCGTGCTGGACGACCTGTGGAAAGACCACCTGTCGACCATGGACCACCTGCGCCACGGTATCCACCTGCGCGGCTATGCGCAGAAGAACCCCAAGCAGGAGTACAAGCGCGAATCCTTCACCCTGTTCCAGGAGCTGCTCGAGTCGATCAAGCGCGACACCATCCGCGTGCTGTCGCACGTTCAGGTCCGTCGCGAAGACCCGGTCGAGGAAGAAGCCCGTCTGCGCCGCGAGGCCGAGGAACTGGCCAGCCGCATGCAGTTCCAGCACGCCGCCGCACCTGGCCTGGAAGGCGAGCAACTGGCCGAGGAGGGCGCTGAAGTCGCCGTCGCATCGGCCCCTGTGCGCAACGACATGAAGCTCGGTCGCAACGAGCCTTGCTGGTGTGGCTCGGGCAAGAAATTCAAGCATTGCCATGGTCAGATTGAATGATCTGAACCACCTGCAGTAACGTGACACATCCGGGGCCGCTTTGCGGCCCCGCTTTTTGTTCTCAACCGATTTATCTAGGAGCGCTCTAATGGCTGTTGGTCTTGGTCCCCTGCCCACCCTGCACCCGGTTCCCGGTTTCGAACTCGGTATCGCCTCGGCGGGCATCAAGCGCCCGGGGCGCAAGGATGTGGTGGTGATGCGCTGCGCCGAAGGCTCCAGCGTCGCCGGCGTGTTCACCCTCAACGCCTTCTGCGCGGCACCGGTGATCCTCTCCAAGCAGCGCGTGCAGGGCACCGTGCGTTACCTGCTGACCAACACCGGCAACGCCAACGCCGGCACCGGCGCCCCGGGCCTGGCCGCCGCCGAGCGCACCTGCGCCAGGCTGGCCGAACTGGCCGGCGTGCCGGCCGAGTCGGTCCTGCCGTTCTCCACCGGTGTGATCGGCGAGCCGCTGCCGGTCGAGAAGATCGAAGGCGCGCTGCAGGCCGCCCTGGACAATCTGTCGGAAAACAACTGGGCCGAAGCCGCCACCGGCATCATGACCACTGACACCCTGCCCAAGGGCGCCAGCCGTCAGTTCCAGTTCGACGGCAAGACCATCACCGTCACAGGCATCAGCAAGGGCGCGGGGATGATCCGCCCGAACATGGCCACCATGCTCGGCTACATCGCCACCGACGCCAAGGTCGCCCCGGCGGTGTTGAAGGACCTGATGCTCGACGGCGCCAACAAGTCGTTCAACCGCATCACCATCGACGGCGACACCTCGACCAACGACTGCTGCATGCTGATCGCCACCGGCAAGGCCGATGTGCCGGAAGTGACCGAAGCCAGCGGCGCGCTGTTCGAAGCACTGAAGCAAGCGGTGTTCGAAGTGTGCATGGAGGTGGCGCAGGCTATCGTCCGTGACGGCGAAGGCGCCACCAAGTTCGTCACCGTGCAGGTCAACGGTGGTGGCAACCACCAGGAGTGCCTGGACGTCGGCTACGCCGTGGCTCACTCGCCGTTGATCAAGACCGCGCTGTTCGCCTCCGACCCCAACTGGGGCCGCATTCTCGCAGCTGTCGGTCGCGCCGGCGTGCCCGAGCTGGATGTCAGCCTGATCGACGTGTATCTGGACAGCGTGTGCATCGCCAGCAAAGGCGGGCGCAGCCCGAGCTACACCGAGGCGCAAGGCTCGGCGGTGATGGCCCAGGAAGAGATCACCATCCGTATCGACCTCGGCCGTGGCCAGTGCAGCGAAACCATCTGGACCACCGACCTGTCCCACGAGTACGTGAAGATCAACGCCGAATACCGCACCTGATGTCACAGGGGCTGCACAGCAGCCCCAATATCCCGAATTTTATGGAGCCGAACCATGAGCTATCACCTGATCATCGGCGACAAGCTGTATTCCTCCTGGTCGCTACGCGGCGCCCTGGCTCTTGAGCTGGCTGGCACCCCCTACGAAGAAACCCTGGTCAAGCTCAACCAGCCCGACACCCGCCAGCGCCTGCTGGCCTTCTCGGCCACCGCCAAGGTGCCGCTGCTCCAGAGCGAGCATGGTGTGATCGCCGACTCCCTGGCCATCGCCGAATACCTCAACGAACGCCACCCTGAGGCTCGCCTGTGGCCTGAGGACATCGCCGCCCGTGCCCAGGCCCGTTCGGCCTGTGCCCAGATGCACAGCGGCTTCTTCGCCCTGCGCGGCGCCATGCCGTTCGACCTGTCCCGCGACCAGGCGCTGGAAAGCGTGCCGCTGGATGTGCAGGTCGACATCGACCGCATCGTCGCCCTGTGGTCCGAGTGCCGCCTGGTGGCCAAGGATAGCGGCCCGTTCCTGTTTGGCCGGCCGACCCTGGCCGATGCCTTCTTCGCCCCGGTGGCCGTGCGCCTGCGCACCTACCGCGTCGAGGTGCCGGCCGAGGCCGCCGCCTACATCGAAACCATCTACCAGTGGCCGGCCTTCCAGGCCTGGCAGCGGGCGGGCCTGGCGGAGCGTGAAGGGTGAAACGGATTCATGTAGTGGCCGCGGTCATCCGCGGTGCCGATGGTCGCATCCTGATCGCCCGTCGTGCGGATACTCAGCACCAAGGCGGCTTGTGGGAGTTCCCCGGCGGCAAGGTGGAAGCGGGGGAGAGCGTCGAAGCGGCGCTGGCCCGTGAGCTGCGCGAGGAGCTGGGCATCGAGGTCACGGGTTCACGCCCGCTGATCAAGGTCAGCCACGATTACCCGGACAAGCAGGTGTTGCTCGATGTGCGCGAGGTGGATGGCTTTACCGGTGAGCCACATGGGGCAGAAGGGCAGCCTTTGGCGTGGGTGGCTCCGCGTGACCTGGGGCAGTATGCGTTCCCCGAGGCGAACAAGCCGATCGTCGCCGCCGCGCGTTTACCTGATCAATACCTGATCACCCCGGACGGTCTGGAAGTGCCCGAGTTGCTCAAAGGTATCCAGAAGGCCGTGGCCAGCGGTATCAGGCTGATCCAGCTACGGGCACCGGACATGTACGACCCCAAGTACCGCGATGTGGCGGTCGACGCGGTCGGCCTGTGCGCAGGCAAGGCGCAACTGATGCTCAAGGGGCCGCTTGAATGGCTCGGCGACTTCCCGTCTGCCGGCTGGCACCTGACCGCCGCGCAGTTGCGCAAGTACGCGGCCAAGGGCCGGCCGTTCCCGAAGGAGCGCTGGCTGGCGGCGTCCTGCCACAGTGCCGAGGAGCTGGCATTGGCCGAGCAGATGGGGGTGGACTTCGTCACCCTGTCGCCGGTGCAGGCGACGCAGACTCATCCTGAGGCTGAGCCGTTGGGTTGGGATGAGGCACAGCGCTTGATCGCCGGGATCAGCCATCCGGTGTTTCTGCTGGGTGGGGTGGGGCCGGGTGAGCGGGAGCAGGCGTGGGATGCCGGTGCCCAGGGCGTGGCGGGGATTCGGGCGTTCTGGCCTGGGGCTTGAGTCATCCGCCAATCGCGGGGCAAGTCGGGGCGCCGCAGCGCCGCTCCGACTTGCCCCGCGATGCTTTCAGACGGGCTTCTCGGCCGCCTGCCACAGCACTTCGTCGACACCTTGGCGTCGTCCAATGATCCGTGCTGCGACAAACAGCAGGTCCGACAGCCGGTTGATGTAGGCCAGCCCCACTCCCTCCAGCGGCTCCAGCGTGTTCAACTGCTGGCAGCGTCGTTCAGCTGCGCGTGCCGCGCTGCGACATACATGGGCCTGGGCCACCAGCATCGAGCCTCCGGGGAGGATGAAGTTCTTCAGTGGCCCCAACTCGTCGTTCCAGCGGTCTATCGCAGCCTCCAGGCGCTCCACTTCAACGCTGTTCAGCGCCTGGTAAGTGGGCATCGCCAACTCGCCCCCCAGGTCGAACAGCCGATGCTGACAAGGCGCCAGCACCTCGATCAGCTCGCTCAGCCCTGCCTCGGCCAGACCCGCCAGCAACACGCCGAGCTGGCTGTTGAGGCTGTCGACCTCGCCGATCGCCTCGACGCGCGGATGGTCCTTGGGCACCCGGCGCCCGTCGCCCAGGCCGGTTTCACCTTTGTCGCCGGTGCGGGTATAGATCTTCGACAGGCGATAGCCCATGTCATGTCTCCGTGTTCAGGGGGGCCGGTTGGGCCTGGTTCAGGGGCAGGCGCAGGGTGAAGCAGGTACCCTGGCCGGGGGTGGACTGCACTTCCATCTGCCCCTTGTGGTTGTTGGTGATGATGAAATACGACACCGACAGGCCCAGGCCGGTGCCCTGGCCGATCTCCTTGGTGGTAAAGAATGGCTCGAAGGTGCGCTTGCGCACCGTCTCGGGCATGCCGACGCCGTTGTCCTCGACCTGGATTTCCGCCCAGGGCGGGTTGAGCCTGGTGCGCAAGGTGATACGCCCAGGCTCGCTGGGTTGCGGGCGCTGGTGGATGGCCTGGGCGGCATTCTTCAGCAGGTTCAGCAGCACCTGCTCCAGTTCGTTGGCGGTGCAGGGCACCGGCCCCAGCTGTGGGTCGAACTGGCGGACGATGGCCTGTCCCTTGAAGTCGAAGCCGATGGCCAGGTCGAAGTCATTGCCGGCAATCTCCACCGCCTGGTCGATCAACGCCGGCAGGTCGCAAGGGACTAGCTGGCGGTTGCTGCGGCGGCTGAAACTGAGCATATGAGTGACGATCTTCGCGGCCCGCGCGCCGGCTTGCTGGATGCCGTCGAGCAACTGTGGCACCTCGCGGCTGGCCAGGTAGCGATTGATGGTCGGCAGGTCGATGCCCAGCTCGTTGGCCTGCTCCTGATTGCGCGGCAGGTCCGGCGACAGACGGCGGCGGATGTTCTGCACGTTGTGCAGGATCGCGCCCAGCGGGTTGTTGATCTCGTGTGCCATGCCGGCCGCCAGGCCGCCGACAGAGAGCATCTTCTCGGATTGCACCATCATTTCTTCCAGCGATAGACGCTGGGTGATGTCGTCGATACGGATCACCACGCCGCGTCCGCCACCGCCCATCAGCGGGTAGAAGGTCAGCGCGTAGTGACGCAGGTCCTCGCCCTTTGGCCAGGTGACCCGCTCGATCTTGGCCACCCGGTGTTTCTCCACGCTCTCCTTGAGCTGCGGCAGGAACGGCTTGAGCGGCTCGAAGGCGAGGAAGATCGGTTGGTTCAGCGCTTCGTCCAGCGGTGTCCCGGAGAGTACCGTGGCCTCGTGGTTCCACTGGGTGACGTAGAGCTGTTCATCGAGGGCGATCAGCGCCGAGGGCATTGAGTCGATGATGCTGTTGAGGTAGTTCTGGAAACCGGTGAGCTTTTTCTCGATCTTGCTGCGGACCTGGACTTCCAGCTCCAACTTGCGGTTGGTGTGGCGGGTTTCCTCAGCCAAGCCCTGGGCCTGGTCGTAGGCGTTTTGGAATTCGTCCCGGGTGCGTTTGAGTTGCTGTTCACGGGCTTCAATGCGCGACAGCATGGTGTTGAACGCTTCAGCCAGGCCGCCGATCTCGTCGTCATTGCCGCGCTGGGCGCGCAGGGCATAGCTCTCCTCACGGGTGACCTGGCGGGTCAGCTCTTCGAGGCGGTTGATCGGCAGTGTGATCAGGCGTTTGATCTGCCGAGCGATGACTAGCCACAGCAGCACGCTGAAAACCAGGATCGCCAGGCTGGCGGAGAGGGTGCCGGTGTAGAACGCGGTGGGCAACTCGCTGCTGGCCACCAGCAGCAGATGTGCGGGTGGGGCGGCGCTGCGCGGCAGGCGGATCAGCTGAGTACTGCGAAACTCCATCAGGCGCCAGCCATCGATGTTGCGGTAGCGCTTGGGCAGGGTCAGCGGGTCGCCATGCTGTAGTTGCGCCAGCAGGCGGCCATCGCCGCCATAGATCGCCGCGGCACGCAGGGGGGCATAGCTGTCGAGTTCCTTGAGCAGCGCGCTGGCGGTCTCCGGTGTGTCGCCGGCGCGGGCCGACAACTGCGGATTGGACACCAGCTTGCCGATGGTCTGCAGGGCCTGGGGGGCCATACTCTCCTGGGTGATCCAGTAGGCGGCGCTGATGAATGCCAGGTTAGCCACCAGCAGAATGGTCACCAGCAGCACCAGCAGGGCCGCCAGCAGTTTCTGCCCGACCGGGAGGTTTTCCAGGCGTTGACGCAGGGTCATGGGTCTGAGTGTGTCCGTTTCCGATGAATGGGCAGGATCAGTCGCTGCGCAGGCCGCGGGCCTGCAGGTTATCGACAAGGCGTCGGTGCAGGTGTTCCAGTTGCGGCACTGCCAGGCCGTGTCTGCCGGCGGCACGGCAGGCGTGGCCGAGCAGGTAGTGGACCTCGGTGCGCCGGCCATGGCGGACATCCTGGTACATGGAAGAATAGTTGGCCGCGGTGGCCAGGATCACTCGCTGTACTTCCTCGTGCAGGTCGCTGGCCGCTTCGGGCTGGCCGCAACGATGCAGCAGGTTGACCAGTTCGTCGCACAGCGGGTCGACTTCGGTCAGGTGCCCGAGCAGGCCGCCATTCTGGCAGTCGTGCAGTACCGTCAGTGGGTTGATCGCACAGTTGAGCGCCAGTTTGCGCCACAGGCGAGCAGGGATGTCGAGCGCCCACTCGGCCGGTATGCCGGCCTCGTGCAGGTCGTCGAACCAGGTCGGCATGCCCGGGCTGGCCGGATCACCCAGCCAGTTGAATCCGTGGCCGGCAAAGCGAACCTGCCAGTCGGCTTCGCGGAACGCGCCCTCGGTGCTGGAGGCGAAGATGCAGCGGGCGTGGGGCACCTGCTCGGCGACCTCGTCCTGGCTGCCCAGGCCGTTCTGCAGCAGTATCAGCTCGGCGCCATGGGCCAGCCTGGGGGCCAGGCGCGCCACGGCAGGCGCGGCGTCATAGGCCTTGCAGGCGACCAGCAGGCGATGGATCGGGCCGGGCGCGTCGAAGCTCTCCGCGGGGATCGCATAGTGGTGCTGGACATCCTGCTCCATCAGGGTCAGCCCGCCCTTGCGTTCATAGGCGGCCAGGCGCTGCTGGTCGCGCAGGATAAGGCGGACTGCCTTGCCCGAGCGGGCCAGGCGGCAGGCCCAGAGGCTGCCGAGGCTGCCGGCGCCGAGAATATGCCAGGTGCTGCTCATCTGCGTTTCGCAACCCGTTATAATGAGTCCGCATTTTAACCATCAAACCCGACGCGCTCCATCTTCAGGCCGAGCGCGCTTTTTTTTCTGGAGATCAACCATGCCTTCGTTCGACGTGGTATCGGAACTGGACAAGCACGAAGTGCAGAACGCTGTCGACAACGCCATCAAGGACCTCGACCGTCGCTACGACTTGAAGGGCAAGGGCACCTTCGAGTTTAAGGACAAGGAGCAGACCGTGCTGCTGACCGCCGAGGAGGAGTTCCAGCTCGAGGCCATGCTGGAAATCCTGCGCCTGGCACTGGTCAAGCGCAAGATCGACGTCAAATGCCTGGAAACCAAGGATCCCTACGCTTCGGGCAAGGAGAAGAAGCAGGAAGCCAAGTTCCGCGAAGGCATCGACAAGGACCTGGCCAAGAAGATCGTTGCCACCATCAAGGACGGCAAGCTCAAGGTCCAGGCCGCCATCCAGGGCGAGCAGGTTCGCGTCACCGGCAAGAAGCGCGATGACCTGCAGGAGGCCATTGCCTTGCTGCGCACCAAGGAATTCGACATGCCGCTGCAGTTCAACAACTTCCGCGACTGATCGTACAGCGGCCCGGAACCTTGATGGCGCATTGATGTCCATCGGGGTCAGGGCCGCTGGCTTTGCGCTGCCCGCTTCACTGTGTACTTGCCGTTCGGCATCAGGAGATAAACATGGATTTGAACGCTGAAGTCGATCAGCTTGTTCGCCAATCGCAGACCTGGGTTCCCTTGATCATGGAGTACGGTAGCCGCCTGTTGCTGGCGCTGCTGACGCTGGCCATCGGCTGGTGGATCATCAACAAACTCAGCGCCCGTCTCGGCAAGCTGGTGGGCCTGCGCGCCGACGCCGCACTGCAGGGCTTCATCAGCACCCTGGCCAATATCGTGTTGAAAGTGCTGCTGATGGTCAGCGTGGCGTCGATGATCGGTATCGAGACCACCTCGTTCGTCGCCGCCATCGGTGCCGCCGGCCTGGCTATCGGCCTGGCCTTGCAAGGCAGCCTGGCCAACTTCGCCGGCGGCGTGTTGATCCTGATGTTCCGCCCCTTCCGTATCGGTGACTGGATCGAGGCCCAAGGGGTCAGCGGTACCGTGGACAGCATCCAGATCTTCCACACCGTGCTGCGCACTGGCGACAACAAGACCGTGATCATGCCCAACGGCAGCCTGTCCAACGGCATCATCACCAACACCAACCGCCAGCCGACCCGTAAGGTGGTGTTCGACGTGGGGGTGGATTACGACGCCGACCTGCAGAAGGCTCGCAATGTACTGCTGGAGCTGGCCCAGGATCCGCGTGTACTGCAGGACCCGGCGCCGCAGGCGGTGATTTCGACCCTGGGCGACAGTTCGATCACCGTGTCGCTGCGCATCTGGACCAAGACCGCCGACTATTGGGACGTGATGTTCATGCTCAACGAACATGCCCGTGATCGGCTCAAGGCCGAAGGCATCGACATTCCCTTTCCACAGCGAGTGATTCGCGTGGTGCAGGAGACCGTGGCGTAACATAAGCGTCCGCGAAATCGGGGCCGCTTCGCGCCCCATCGCCGGCAAGCCGGCTCCCACAGGGTCAACAGTCAACCTGTGGGAGCCGGCTTGCCGGCGATGGGGCGCGAAGCGGCCCTGTTTTTTACACTTGTTCACAGCCAGGCGCTGCCATATCTGGCATACACCCTGATCTTGCCTGCCAATCCGATGTCCGCCATGAAACCTCTGCTGTATATCACTCCCCTGCGCGCCCTGCTGTTCGGCCTCACCCTGGCGCTGTTCGAACTATTGACCTATCTGGCGAGCGACGCGGTCATGCCCGCCATGCCGGTCGTGGTCGGCGATCTCCAGGCCAGCCCCGAATACATTCCCCATGCCCTCAACCTCTACCTGCTGGGTGGCGTGCTGCTGCAATGGCTGATCGGCCCGTTGGCCGACCGCTATGGCCGGCGCCCGCTGTTGCTGGCGGGCTGTGTGTTCTTCGGGGGGGCGTGCCTGGCAACCTTCTGGGCCCAGGATATCGGTGTGTTCAACCTGCTGCGGCTGTTGCAGGGCATCGGCCTGGGTTTCGTCGTCACAGTCAGCTACCCGGCGCTCAACGAGGCATTCAGCGAGGCCGACGCGGTGCGCATGATGGCGCTGCTGGCCAACATCGCGCTGCTGTCGCCGTTGCTTGGCCCACTGGTGGGCACCCTGATGCTGCAGTGGCTGGACTGGCGGTGGCTGTTCGTGGCCTTCGCCGGCGGCGCGGTGCTGTGCTGGCTGCTGCTCTACCGGCTGATGCCGGAAACTCTGGGGGTGGAGCGCCGCGACGGCTCGTGCCTGCCGTTCACGCCCATTCATCTGCTGCCATTGCTGGCAGGTTATGGCCAGTTGCTGGGCAATCGTCGTTTCGTGGCCGGTAGCGCGGCGCTGGGACTGGTAGGTTTGCCTCTTATTGGCTGGATCGGCCTGTCACCTGTGCTGCTGATCCATGATGAAGGCCTGAGCACGATGGAATACGCGCTTTGGCAATTGCCGGTGTTCGGCGGGCTGATCCTGGGTAACCTTATCATCAACCGTATCGCCGATCGCTACCCGCTGCCGGCCTTGGTGCGTGGCGCTCTGTGGCCTTACCTGGCTGGCTTGTCGCTGATGGCCCTGGCAACCTGGCTCTGGCCAACGGTGACCAGCGTGGTTTCCGGCATGTCGCTGTACGCCTTGGGGTTGGGCGTGGCCAACGCGGTGCTGTACCGCATGACGCTGTTCTCCAGTGAGCAGAGCAAGGGCCTGGTGTCGGCGATGCTGGGCATGATCACCATCGCTTTGCTGGGATTGGGCGGTGCGGTGTTGGCGATGCTGGGGGGCGGTGCCAGCCTGATGCACTTTGCCCTGGCTGCGGGCGTGGCGGGCGCGCTTGCGCTGTGGCCCTTGTGGTTCGTGGTAGGCGGGCGTTCGGGGGACGGAACTGCGACACAGTAGAAACATCGCGGGGCAGGCCCGCTCCCACGCAGTCCTCAGACTGAATACGTGGGAGCGGGCTTGCCCCGCGATGAGGCCAGTGAAGGCCTAGTGTTGTTCAGCCGCCGGGCTCTCCACCGGCGCCGGCTTTCCCCGACCGACTTCCTGGCGCCAGTGCAGCGCGATCAGCACCAGCGTCGGCACACCCAGCAGCGCGGTGACCAGGAAGAAGTCGTGATAGCCGAACTTTTCCACCATGACCCCGGAATAGCCGCCGATCAGGCGTGGCAGCAATAGCATGATCGAGCTGAGCAGGGCGTACTGGGTGGCCGAGAACTTCAGGTTGGTCAGGCTCGACAGGTAGGCGACGAAGGCCGAGGTGGCAAGCCCCGAACTGAAGTTGTCCAGCGAGATGGTGACCACCAGCATTTCCAGGTTCGGGCCCATGTCGGCCAGCATCAGGAACAGGATATTGGTGGCTGCCGAGGCCGCGCCGCCGATGAACAGGATCGGCAGGATGCCGAAGCGCACGATCAGCAGGCCCCCGGCGCCGGCGCCGACCAGGGTCATGATCAGGCCGAAGATCTTGCTGACGCTGGCAATCTGGTCCTTGGTGAAGCCCATGTCGATGTAGAACACGTTGGCCATCACGCCCATCACCGTATCGGACATGCGGTAGGTGGCGATCAGCCCAAGCAACAGCAGCGCCTGCCAACGATAGCGCACGATGAAGTCGTTGACCGGCGTGAGTACCGGCGCCAGGCCGCGACGGCCAAGGGATGACAGGCAGGCCCAGGTCAGCAGCACATAGAGGATCAGGCGTAGGAAGGCCCGATCTTCGAGCAGCAGGTCGAGCATGGTCGCGTCGCCGAACGCCACGCTGCCCCAATCGGTGTTGAACATCTGGGTGAAACTTGCCGGCACCGAGACCAGCAGGATGATCAGTACGAACACCGACGCCAGCTGGTGCATCAAGCCATAGCGCGCGGCCGACAGCTGGGTGCGCAGGGGGACCGGCGGCTCACGCATCACCAGGGTGGTGAACACGGCGGGCAGCATCAGCACGCCGAACAGCACGTAGGTGCCGGTCCAGGCTTCGTGCAAGTAGCTGAAACCGGTGGAGCCGAACCACTCGGCGAAGAACAGCGCACCGGCAGTGGCCAGCAGTGCGGCGACCCGGTAGCCGGCCATGTAGCTGGCGGCCAGGGCGGCCTGGCGCTGGTCGTCGGCAATCTCCAGGCGGTAGGCGTCGACGGCGATGTCCTGGGTGGCCGAGGCGAAGGCCACCAGCACTGCCAGGGCGACAAGCCACGACAAGTGTTTCTGCGGATCGCAGAAGCCCATGCCGACCAGCCCTAGCACCACCAGGACCTGCGACAGCAGCAGCCACGAACGGCGCCGGCCCATGCCGCCGAGCAGTGGCAGGCGCCACTGGTCGAGCAGCGGCGACCAGACCCATTTGAAGGCGTAGGCGAGGCCGATCAGGCTGGCGTAGCCAATAGTCTCGCGGGCCACGCCGGCCTCGCGCAACCATACAGAAAGCGTCGAGAACACCAGCATGTACGGTAGGCCGGCGGCGAATCCGAGCAGCAAAAGCACCAAAGTTGACGGGCTGGCATAGGCAGCGAGCGCAGCGCGCCAGGTTTTACGGGGCATGGGCCAACATCTGCCTCAAGGTTTGCGAAAACAAAGCGCGCACTCTAACCGCTGTGCTCCATCGGACGCCAGCCATGGCGCGCCATATCCACACGATTATTAGCCACATTCACGCCTTCTGCGCGTAGCCGGGCGCGTTGTTCGTCGCCCGAGGGCGTGCCCAGGGCCAGGCTCAGCCTGCCACCCGCGCCCAGCACCCGGTGCCAGGGCAGGCGAGTGTCCTGCGGTAGCTGCGAAAGTGTGCGCCCCACCCACCGCGCCGCGCGGCCAAGGCCTGCAAGCTCGGCCAGTTGCCCGTAGCTGACGACTTTTCCCTCCGGTACCTGGCCGAGTACAGAATACAGCGCCATTCGTCGGGCATCTGCATCTTGCGCCGCAGCTGGATCGAGGGCGCACATCAGGAGATCCCTGTCCTGCAGATGAAACCGGACAGAAGGTCGCGGCAAATGCGAGTGGAACTCATCGGCATGGTCTGGGTCTGTCCTTGCTCAGGTTGTCGGTATCTGGATAATGCCCGGCTTTTTCGTCGAATCGAACCCATATTGCGCTTATGTCTTCTAGAACCCTGCTGTGTTTCATCGCTGCATCCCTTTGTACGCCCGTGCTCGCTGACACCGTGTGGATGAAGAACGGTGACCGCCTGAGCGGCAAGATCAAGGTCTTCGATGGCGGCAAGCTGCTGCTGGAAACCCCCTATGGCGGTTCGATCGCCTTGGATTGGAAACAGGTGAAGACGCTGGAAAGCGATCAGGAACTGCTGGTCAAGCAAGATGCGTACAGCGGCGAGAAGGCCAAGTCGCTGAAAGCCGCTGAACCCGGCAAGGTGACTCTGGCCAATGGCGAGGCGCCAAAGACCGTGGAGCTGGCCAGCATCGAGCAGATCATGAAGCCGCGCCCCGTGGTCGAAGACTTCCTGTGGAAGGGCAACGTCGATGTGGCGATGGACTACAAGCGCGCCGAGAACAACACCGACGACTATGACGTCAGCTTCAAGACCACCGCCCGTCATGGCCGTTGGCGGCACAACGCCGAGGGCGAGTACAACCGCGAGACCAAGGACGATGTCACCACCACCAATAACTGGAGCGCCGAGTACGCGCTCGACCGTTTCATCACCGAGAAGTGGTTCTGGCAGGGGCGCCTGGAATACAAGCGTGACCATATCGAGGATCTGGCCCGCCAGCGCACCGTCGGTACCGGCCCGGGTTATCAGTTCTGGGACGACGAACTCGGCGCGTTCTCGCTGGGTTCGCTGATCAACCGCACGGACTTCGAGTACCGCGATGGCGGCAAGGACAATTTCTATTCCGCCGCGGTGAAATGGGACTACAACCGCTACCTGATCGGCAAAAAAGTCGAGTTTTTCACCAATGGCGAGTTTGGCAAGCCGCTGGGCGGCGTCGCCGACTACTCGCTGGATGCCGAGATGGGGCTGCGTTACAAAGTCACGGAGTGGGCCTCGCTCAACCTCAAGGCCGAAAAGGACCTGATCAAGGGCACCCGCGACAGCGATCTGGACAAAACCCGCTATACCGCCGGATTCGGCGTTACCTGGTAAAAACAGGCGTTAGCAGTAAGCTACAAACGGCAAGCAAGCGTCGTGTGTGCGGTCTCAACGGACGGTGCCGCCTTGCTTTTTCTTGTCGCTTGTAGCTTATAGCTTGCAGCTGATTTTTTCAGGAGCCTCTCCAGTGAGTACCAACGCCCTTCGCCCCGCCCGGGAACTGCTGCTCAAGGAATACCGCGGTGTCCTCTCCACGCATTCCAAATCGATGCCAGGGTTCCCATTCGGCTCGGTGGTGCCGTATTGCCTCGACGCCGACGGTCATCCGCTGATCCTCATCAGCCGCATCGCCCAGCATACCCATAACCTGCAGCGGGATCCCAAATGCTCGCTGTTGGTGGGTGAGCGCGACGCCGAGGATGTCCAGGCAGTCGGGCGGCTGACGGTAATGGCCGAGGCCCGCAAACTCACTGACGATGCCGCTATCGAGGCTGCTGCGAGTCGCTACTACCGGTATTTCCCCGAATCTGCGAACTACCATAAGGCTCACGATTTCGACTTCTGGGTGCTTGAGCCAGTACGCCACCGCTACATCGGTGGTTTCGGCGCGATCCACTGGCTAGATCAGGTGACGCTGGCCAATCCCTTTGCGGGCCAAGCCGAACAAAGCATGATCGAGCATATGAATGACGACCATGCCAATGCTATTGACCACTATGCAAAACTGTCAGGGCTACCGCGTTCGGCACACATGGTTGGTATCGACAGCGAGGGCATGCACTTGCGTATAGGCCAGGGCATCTACTGGTTGCCTTTCCCCACTACTTGCAACACCCCGACACAAGTTCGCGAGGCCTTGGTTTCGCTGGCTCGTGCGGATGTATGGCCCGGTTCGTCGCAAGGCGAGGGTTGAAAACCTGCGTCGAGGCATCCATCTGATGGTCTTACAGGAAGATTCTCTTCCGTCGAGGAACCCTTGATGCGTGCTTTTCTATTGCTGTTACTGCTTTTCCCCGTGCTGGAGCTGTTCGTCTTCGTCAAGGTCAGTGCGGCAATCGGTTTCTTCCCGGCGCTGCTGCTGATCA
Source organism: Pseudomonas sp. PONIH3 (assembly GCF_002934345.1). Classification (NCBI taxonomy): domain Bacteria; kingdom Pseudomonadati; phylum Pseudomonadota; class Gammaproteobacteria; order Pseudomonadales; family Pseudomonadaceae; genus Pseudomonas; species Pseudomonas sp. PONIH3. Next base: position 2,554,954 of record NZ_CP026386.1, on the reverse strand, counting down.
TCGCCGGTTCCGCCCTTGGGGTGCTGGTGATGCGCGTTGCTGGCCTGGCCACCGCCCTGCGTGCCCGGGAGAGCCTGCAGCGCGGCGAACTGCCAGCCGAGGACATGTTCCAGGGCTTGATGCTCACCGTCGGTGGTGGCCTGTTGCTGCTGCCGGGCTTCATCAGTGACTTGCTGGGCCTGCTGTGCCTGCTGCCGTTCACTCGACGCCTGGTGGTCGGTCGGCTGCGTCGCCGCGCCGAAGAGCAGGCCCTGCGCCAGCGGGCGTTCCAGGACGATCCGCTCCAGGCCCAGCCCCGCGATGGCGGGCATCGTCCGAATGTGATCGAGGGCGAGTACGAGCGACGCGATAAATAATACCCAGGGTGTGTTGCAGGAGCGGGCTTGCCCCGCGATGGCTGAAGCTGTCGCGAGGCAGGCCCGCTTTTGCGATGGGGGGCTGAAAATTTTTCCTCTCAAGCCTTGTAATCGATTTTGGCGGCCTCATGTATGTGGTCACCGCAAGGTTTCTGGTGGCAACACCAGACATGACACAGGTGGTTCGCCATTTGCGGGCCATCCCCGGCAACGCCGGATCGAATCAACCCGCCGGTGCTGGCACCGGCCGATGAAAACCACAATTTGGGAGAGATCGACAATGAAGCTTCGTCCTCTGCATGACCGCGTCGTCATCCGTCGCAGCGAAGAAGAATCGAAAACCGCTGGCGGTATCGTCCTGCCGGGTTCGGCCGCTGAAAAACCAAACCGCGGTGAAGTCGTTGCGGTAGGTACCGGTCGCATCCTGGACAACGGCGAAGTACGTGCGCTGGCCGTGAAAGTGGGTGACAAAGTGGTTTTCGGCCCTTACTCGGGCAGCAACACCGTGAAAGTCGATGGCGAAGACCTGCTGGTCATGGCCGAGAACGAAATCCTCGCCGTCATCGAAGGCTGATTTCCCCGACTTCCCGTTACTCCAAAGAATTCCAAGGATTAAACGATCATGGCTGCTAAAGACGTAAAATTCGGCGATTCCGCTCGTAAGAAAATGCTGGTTGGTGTCAACGTTCTGGCTGACGCGGTAAAAGCGACCCTGGGCCCGAAAGGCCGTAACGTGGTTCTGGCCAAGAGCTTCGGCGCGCCGACCATCACCAAGGACGGTGTTTCCGTCGCCAAAGAAATCGAGCTGAAAGACGCCTTCGAGAACATGGGCGCCCAGTTGGTCAAGGAAGTTGCTTCCAAGGCCAATGACGCTGCCGGTGACGGCACCACCACCGCCACCGTTCTGGCTCAGGCCATCGTCAACGAAGGCCTGAAGGCCGTCGCTGCCGGCATGAACCCGATGGACCTCAAGCGCGGCATCGACAAGGCCACCGCTGCCGTTGTCGCCGAGCTGAAGAACCTGTCCAAGCCATGCGCCGACTCCAAGGCCATCGCCCAGGTAGGTACCATCTCCGCCAACTCCGACAACTCCATCGGTGAAATCATCGCCGAAGCCATGGAAAAAGTCGGTAAAGAAGGCGTGATCACCGTTGAGGAAGGCTCGGGCCTGGAAAACGAACTGTCTGTCGTCGAAGGCATGCAGTTCGACCGTGGCTACCTGTCGCCGTACTTCGTCAACAAGCCGGATACCATGGTGGCTGAGCTTGAAGGCGCGCTGCTGCTGCTGGTCGACAAAAAGATCTCCAATATCCGTGAGCTGCTGCCGGTACTGGAAGCTGTAGCCAAAGCCGGTCGTCCGCTGCTGATCGTTGCCGAGGACGTCGAGGGTGAGGCCCTGGCTACCCTGGTGGTCAACAACATGCGTGGCATCGTCAAGGTCGCCGCAGTCAAGGCACCAGGCTTCGGCGATCGCCGCAAGGCAATGCTGCAGGACATCGCTGTCCTGACTGGCGGCACCGTGATTTCCGAAGAGATCGGCCTGTCCCTGGAAACCGCCACCCTGGAGCACCTGGGTAACGCCAAGCGCGTCATCCTTTCCAAGGAAAATACCACCATCATCGACGGTGCTGGCGAAGAGTCCGACATCCAGGCGCGCGTTACCCAGATCCGTGCCCAGGTTGCCGACACTACCTCGGACTACGACCGTGAGAAGTTGCAAGAGCGTCTGGCCAAGCTGGCTGGCGGTGTTGCCGTGATCAAGGTCGGTGCAGGCACCGAAGTCGAGATGAAAGAGAAGAAGGCTCGCGTTGAAGACGCCCTGCACGCTACCCGTGCAGCCGTTGAAGAAGGCGTGGTGCCTGGCGGCGGTGTTGCCCTGGTTCGCGCCCTGGCGGCCATCGTTGACCTCAAAGGTGACAACGAAGACCAGAACGTCGGTATTGCCCTGCTGCGTCGCGCAGTCGAAGCGCCGCTTCGCCAGATCACTGCCAACGCCGGCGACGAGCCAAGTGTTGTCGCTGACAAGGTCAAGCAAGGTTCGGGCAACTACGGTTACAACGCCGCTACCGGCGAGTACGGCGACATGATCGAGATGGGCATCCTGGACCCAGCCAAGGTCACCCGTTCGGCCCTGCAAGCCGCAGCTTCGATCGGCGGTCTGATGATCACCACCGAGGCCATGGTTGCCGACCTGCCGGAAGACAAGCCAGCTGCTGGCATGCCTGACATGGGTGGCATGGGTGGCATGGGCGGCATGATGTAAGCCAGCCTTACCCCCGGTACCAAGAAGAAGCCCCGGTTCGTGAGAACCGGGGCTTCTTCGTTTTCCTTGTCCCTGCCAGGGATCAGGCTGCGCTGCGCTCGACAGCAGGTAGCTTGGTCGTCGCGTGGCGATACAGAATCAGGTAGTACGACCCCAGCCCGATTAGCCAGCAGAACACCGCTGTCCACACGTTGTGTGACAGGAAATGCGCGCCCTGCATCATCCGCCCGATCGACAGCACCGACCCGGCGACGAAGGCCACTGCCAGCGCGACCCGGGCCAGACGTGGCTTGCGGTCACGCAGCATGAAGAACAGGCCGAACAGGCAGAACCCGGTCGCCGCATGCCCACCGGGCCAGCACAGGCCAGGCTTGTCGGTGGCCGGACGGGCTTCGAGCAACTTGCTGTAGGTCTCCTTGCCACCGAACTGCGTCAAGCTCCAGGGGCACTGCACCTGGGTAACCTTCTTAAGTGGCGTGACGAAGGCCGTCGACAGCGCCAGCGCCAGTACCAGGCAGCCTAGCTCGCGGCGCCAGCCCGCCACTCGGTTCCAGAAGAAGCTCAGGGCGAACCCGGTCAATGCCAGCAGACCGAACAGGATCACACCCTGCTTGACGCGGTCATGCAGGATGTTTTCCAGCAGATAGCTGTGGCGGCCAATGAATCCGCCGGCGGTCGGTTCGTAGAACAGGTTGGCAAGGTCCATGTCCAGCGAAGTCCATTCCAGCAAAACAAGGGTCACGACAGTGATAAACGGGATGCCCATGTAAAGCCATGGGTTGATCGGACGAGGGGAGACGCTAGCCTGCATGGTGACTCCAGAGGGTGGACGAGACGGTGCATTGTCCTCGGGCCGCTATCCTGTGTCCGTGAATGATCGGTGAAAAAACTGTCAAGGCCGGTGTTTTAGCTTCAGGGCATGGCACCATGCGCGCAATGGCCGTAAGCTGCGCCTGCCGCGCCCGGCGAAGCGCCGCAAAGGAGATCTTGATGCGCATTCTTTTGGTTGAAGACAACCGCGATATTCTGGCCAACCTGGCCGACTACCTCGGCATGAAGGGCTACACCGTCGACTGTGCCCAGGATGGCCTGTCTGGCCTGCACCTGGCCGCGACCGAACACTACGACCTGATTGTGCTCGACATCATGCTGCCGGGCATCGACGGTTACACCCTGTGCAAACGTCTGCGCGAGGATGCCCGCCGCGACACCCCGGTGATCATGCTCACCGCCCGCGACCAGCTGGACGACCGCCTGCAAGGCTTCCGCTCGGGCGCAGACGACTACCTGCTCAAGCCGTTTGCTTTGTCGGAGCTGGCCGCGCGCATCGAGGCAGTGCTGCGCCGTGCCCAGGGGGGCGGCCGGCGCACCTTGCAGGTGGTCGACCTGACCTACGACCTCGACACCCTCGAGGTGACCCGCCAGGGCCGTCTGCTCAAGCTCAACCCTGTGGGTCTGAAACTGCTGGCCGTACTCATGCAGAAGAGCCCCCATGTACTGCGCCGCGAAGTACTGGAAGAAGCCTTGTGGGGCGATGACTGCCCCGACAGCGACAGCCTGCGCAGCCACGTGCACCAGCTGCGCCAGGTGATTGACAAGCCTTTCGAAAAACCGTTGCTACATACCGTCCATGGCGTCGGCTATCGCCTCGCCGAGGGCCGTGATGGAGTTTAAGCAGAGCCTTGCCCAGCGCATCATCATCGCCTTTGCGCTGATGAGCGCGCTGGTGGCCGGGGCCTTTGCCTTCGGCATTGTCGCCACAGTGCACCTGGTTGAAGAGCGGTTGATCTCTTCTGTGCTCGGTGGCGACTTGCAACGCTTGCTGCGCATGGACAGCGTCAGCGACTGGAGCCACCGGCCGCGTCCCGACCAGTTGTTCTACTTCAGCGGCGGGCGCGACGATTTCGAACTACCCAAGGACCTGCGTCACCTGGATGCAGGTTTTCACGAGGTATTTCGTGATCAGCTCTCGTACCACGCGATGGTCGAGATCGTTGACGGCCGACGTTATGTGCTGCTGCAGGATCAGAGCGACTTCGAAGAGCGCGAGCGAGTGTTGTTCGCCGTTGTCGTGGTCGGTTTCGTGCTCAGCCTGGCCCTTGCGGTGATTCTCGGCTGGCTGCTGGCGCGACGTGTGATGGCACCGGTGATCCGTCTGGCGCGCCAGGTCCGCCACCGTGACCAGTTGCTGGGATTGGCGCCGCCATTGGCACCGGATTATGCGGCGGACGAGGTCGGCCAGTTGGCCGTCGCTTTCGACGATACCCTGGGCCGCCTGCGTGATGCGTTGACCCGTGAGCGCTTGTTCACCAGTGATGTCAGCCACGAGCTGCGAACGCCGCTGATGGTCCTGGCCACTTCGTGCGAGCTGTTGATGGAGAACCCCAATCTCGAACCCCGTGCTCGCAGCCATGTCGAGCGTATCGTCCGGGCGACCGAGGAGATGCGCGAATTGGTCAAGACTTTCCTGATGCTCGCCAGGGCGCAGCGAGACGAGGGCGCTGTGGCCTCACGGGCGTCGCTGCGCGAGGTAGGTGACGACTTGATCGGCGTTTGGCGCGACACCATCGAACAGAAGGGACTGGCGCTGTATTACGACGGCCGGGTAAGCGCCAGCCCGGTGCTGTACAACGCTACATTCCTGCAGTCGGTGATGGGCAACCTGTTGCGCAATGCCGCCCACTACACCGATAGCGGTTATATCCGTCTCAGCCTGGAGGCCAATGGCTTCAGCGTGGAAGATAGTGGGGTAGGAATCCCTGAGGAGCAGCGCGAAGCGATGTTCCGGCCCTTCGTGCGAGGCGACGAGCGTCGGGGCGAAGGGTTGGGGCTGGGCCTTTCACTGGTGCAGCGCATCTGTGACGACCAGGGCTGGCGCGTGACCCTGACGACAACGCTGCCCCATGGTTGCCGTTTCCGGGTCGACCTGAGCCAGGGAGCCCCACTGCCGCCGGGACCCGACGGGATATTGGATCCGGATTAACTTCCGGTAACACCTGCTGATTTTTCCTACGGATTTTTCACATAGGCATGACCTGACGCCAACGTCCGCCTGCATAAGGTGGGCGCACTGGAGTCAGGAGATGCCCAATGCGTAGCCCCATCAAACTCGAATTCTCGGAAAAATACGACCGGGATCATGCTCGTCAGTATTTTCTCAAGCACCAGGATGGCCTGGCTCGGCGCCTTTCCCACCAGCGCGACGAACAACTGGCGCGACGAGCCCTGGCGCTTGCCGGCGAGCCGGGGCTGGTGCTCGATCTGCCCTGTGGTGCAGGACGGTTCTGGCCTTTGCTGGCGGAAAAAGCCAACCGGGTCATCATCGGGGCAGATAATTCTGCCGCGATGATTGAGACAGCCTGTGCGGCACAACCGCCAGAGATCGTCAAGCGGGTACGGCCCTTGCAGACTTCCGCCTTTGCGATCGATCTGCCGGACAACGCGGTGGACAGCATTTTCTGCATGCGCCTGTTCCATCACATAGGTGATCCCGCGCATCGAAAGACAATTCTCTCTGAATTTCAAAGGGTTAGCCGTGATAGTGTGATTTTGTCGTTGTGGGTGGACGGCAATTTCAAAGCTTGGCGTCGGCGCAAGCTTGAGGCTCGGCGCAGCCTCCGGGCTGCGCAGGACAGCTACCAAAATCGATTTGTGTTACCTGCGGCTACAGTGGAAGAAGAGTTTTCCTCAGCTGGCTTCAGAATCCAGGAACGTCTCGACTTTCTGCCGTTCTATGCCATGTGGCGAGTTTACGTATTGCGCAAGGGGTAAAGGGTCATGGCGGTAGCGCAGCATCAATCCAGACAGTTCGATTTTTACTGGCAGCAGCAAGGGGAATGGGTCGAGGAACCCAACCAGCGGCGTGGCGGCGAGAGCGGCGTGCAACGACTGAGTGATGACCACGGCCACATGCTGTATGCGAAACGCCAGGTCGGGCATATCTACCGCAGCCTTCTGCATCCCTTCGGGCGCCCCACGGTGTTGCGCGAACTTGATGCGTTGCACAGTTTCGAGCAACTGGGCGTGCGGGTACCCCGTATCGTCTATGCAGGTGCCGAGCGTGACGCCGATCACCAGTGGCGTGCGTTGCTGGTCAGTGAAGCCCTAGACGGCTTTGTCGATCTTGACACCTGGCATGCCTCGGGGGCTCGCGAGCGATACCCACAGGCAGTGCAAGAGCGCATGTTCAAGGACCTGGCCGACAATCTGGCGCGCATGCACCTGGGCCATTGGCAGCATGGTTGCCTGTATGGCAAGCATGTGTTCGTCAAGGTATATGGCGAAGGCGAGCAGGCCCGGGTGGAGGTCGCATTGCTGGATTTGGAGAAATGCCGTCGGCGCATCAGTTGCCAGCGGGCGGCGTACAACGACCTGCGTCAATTGCGTCGCCACTCGTCGTTCAGTGAAGCGGAGTGGCAAACCTTGCTCTACTTTTACCAAATGGCGTTTGGCAGCGCTGTCAAAGGTTTAGGGCAATGAAACTAGAAATCGCTCGAGCTTTGTTCCTGGTTGCGGCGTTAGCGGTGACTACCGCAGCGGCGGCGGCCTGGGAGCAACCGCGGCCCATGGTGTTCAGCAAGGCCGGGGAGGGTGGGCAGTGCCCGTTGCCTCGTGTGGTGAAGGCTGACCAGGCGCAGGCTCAGCCAGATCATGATCTTTTACTGTTTCTGTTCGGAATGAGCCAGGGCCTGCGGCCGGTTGGTTGAGGCAGGTCGTCTTGACGGGCGCCAGGGGATCTCCATGAGCCTCTGGCGTTTCGCCGTTTAATCCGCGGTACTCGCCTGATAGCTGTCGATCACTTCCTGCGCCGCGCGAAACGCATCGATCGCCGCCGGCACCCCTGCATACACCGCGCAATGCAGCAACGCCTCGCGAATCTCCTCGACCGTGCAGCCATTGTTCAACGCCCCACGTACGTGGCCCTTGAGTTCCTGCGGGCACTTGAGCGCGGTCAGAGTGGCCAGGGTGATCAGGCTGCGGGTCTTCAGCGGCAACCCGTCGCGGGCCCAGACGCTGCCCCATGCATGTTCGTTGACGAAGTCCTGCAGCGGTTGGGTGAACGCCGTTGCGTTGCCCAGGGCGCGATCGACGAACGCATCGCCCATCACCTGGCGGCGAATACGTTCACCCGTCTGTTTCGTGTCGGCCATGTTGTTTTCCTTAGTGTTGGCGGCGCCAGGCGCGGATCGTCGTGTAAAGCAGCACGACCCCGAGCACCGGCATTACATAGAACAGCATCAGTTGTTCGAGGCGTCCGGCCAATGGCAGGCCGGTGGTGAAGGTCACCACGTGCAGGCCGTAGGCCAGGTAAAGACACAGGAATACCAGGCCTTCGGCGCGGGTTACCCGGTAGCCTGAATAGAATACTGGCAGGCACAGCGCGGCGACGCCGAGCATCACCGGCAGGTCGAAGTCCAGTGCATTGGGTGAAATCGACAAGGGAGCGGGTGCGGTCACTGCCGTCAGCCCCAGCACCGCCAGTAGGTTGAATAGGTTGCTGCCGATCACCGTGCCCACGGCGATCTCCCGTTCGCCACGCAGGGCCGCGATCAGCGCGGCGGCCAGTTCCGGCAGCGAGGTGCATACCGCAACCACGGTCAGGCCGATGATGCGTTCGGACAGGCCCAGGTCGGTCGCCACCTCGACGGCTGCCTCCAGTACCAGGTAACCCGCCAGGCTCAGCAGCCCCAGCCCCAGGAGAATCTGCAGCAGTGCCCCGCTCCAGAAGCGCAGCGGGCTGGCGTGCTTGGTGCATGGCGCCGGGTAGGTGCGGGCGTAGTGGCGCGACTGATGCCAGAGCATGGCCAGGTAACCGGTCAACCCGAGCAGTAGCAGGCCGCCTTCGAGCCGCCCCAGTTCACCGTTGAGCGCGAGCAGGTATACCAGGGCGCTGGCGAGGATCATCAATGGGATATCCAGGCGCACCAGCTGGCGTGACACACGCAGCGGAATGATCAGTGCGGCAAGGCCCAGGATCACCAGCACGTTGAAGATGTTGCTGCCCACGACGCTGCCCACAGCGACATCCGGCGCGCCCTGGTAGGCGGCTTGCAGGCTCACGGTCAGCTGTGGCGCCGTACTGCCGAAGGCGACCAGGCTCAGGCCAATGATCAGAGGGCGCACGTGCAGGCGGCTGGCCAGGCGCAGAGCGGCGCGTACCAGTAGCTCGGCACCAAAGATCATCAGCAGCAGGCCCAGGCCCAGTTGCAGCAGGCTGAAGGCGGGGAGGGTGGCCAGGTCGAAAATGGCGAGGGCTCCAGTCAGGTCAATCGCTCAGACCTTGTACCCGGACTCGCGCGGTTCCGCTACGGAGCATGTCGATTTTTTCTGCGGCTGCGCGTGAAAGGTCGATCAGCCGGCCGCGGGTGTGCGGGCCACGGTCGTTGATGCGTACCACAACGCTGCGCTGGTTGGCCAGGTTGGTGACCAGCACACGGCTGCCAAAGGGCAGGCTGCGGTGGGCGGCGGTGAGGCCATGCTGGTTGAAGGGCTCGCCGCTGGCAGTGCGTTTGCCATGGTGGCGTGAACCGTAATAGGAGGCGGTGCCGGTTTCGTTGTAACCGCGGGGGTCGATGTCGTGGCTGGCGCAGCCGGCCAGGACGGAGAAGAGGGTGAGGGTGGTGAGGGATCGTTTTAGCAAGTCGGACACTCCGGTGTTGCCGCAGACGATCGCGGGGCAAGCCCGCTCCCACGACAGATCGTGGGAGCGGCGGTGCGCCGATGCGACTTGCACCGCGATTGGGGTCACCCTTCGAGCTTGGCCTTGAGCAATTGGTTCACTTGCCCCGGGTTGGCCTTGCCTTTCGACGCTTTCATCGCCTGGCCGACGAAAAAGCCGAACATCTTGCCGCGCTTGGCTTCATCGGCGGCGCGGTATTGTTCGACCTGTTCGGCGTTGGCGGCGAGCATCTCGTCGAGCATCTTGTCGATCGCGCCGGTATCGGTGACCTGCTTGAGGCCGCGGCTTTCGATGATGCTGTCGGCATCGCCTTCGCCGGCGGCCATGGCCTCGAACACGGTCTTGGCAATCTTGCCGCTGATGGTGTTGTCACGGATGCGCAGCAGCATGCCGCCGAGGTATTCGGCACTGACCGGCGACTGGTCGATCTCGACGCCGAGCTTGTTCAGCAGGCTGCCCAGTTCCACCATCACCCAGTTGGCGGCCAGCTTGGCATCGCCGCCGATCTTCACCACCTGTTCGAAGTAGTCGGCCTGCTCTCGGCTGGAGGCCAGCACGTTGGCGTCATAGGCCGACAGGCCGTACTGGCTCTGGAAGCGCTCGACCTTCTGTGGTGGCAGCTCCGGCAGGGCGGCGCGCACGCTGTCGAGGAAGCCTGGCTCGATGACCACCGGCAGCAGGTCCGGGTCGGGGAAGTAACGGTAGTCGTTGGCTTCCTCCTTGCTGCGCATGGAGCGGGTCTCGTCCTTGTTCGGGTCGTACAGGCGGGTTTCCTGCACCACCTTGCCGCCGTCCTCGATCAGGTCGATCTGGCGCTGGATCTCGCTGTTGATCGCACGTTCGATGAAGCGGAACGAGTTGACGTTCTTGATCTCGCAGCGGGTGCCGAACTCGGTCTGGCCCTTCGGCCGGATCGACACGTTGCAGTCGCAGCGCAGCGAACCTTCGGCCATGTTGCCATCGCAGATGCCCAGGTAGCGCACCAGGGCGTGGATGGCCTTGACGTAGGCCACGGCTTCCTTGGCGCTGCGCATGTCCGGTTCGGAGACGATCTCCAGCAGCGGGGTGCCGGCGCGGTTCAGGTCGATGCCGGTGGCGCCGTTGAAGTCTTCGTGCAGGCTCTTGCCGGCATCTTCTTCAAGGTGCGCGCGGGTCACGCCGATGCGCTTGATGGTGCCGTCTTCCAGGGCGATGTCCAGGTGGCCCTTGCCGACGATCGGCAGGTCCATCTGGCTGATCTGGTAGCCCTTGGGCAGGTCGGGGTAGAAGTAGTTCTTGCGCGCGAACACGTTGCGCGGCCCGATCTCGGCATCGATCGCCAGGCCAAACATGCACGCCATGCGCACGGCCTCCTGGTTGAGCACCGGCAGCACGCCAGGCATCCCCAGGTCGACCAGGCTGGCCTGGGTGTTCGGCTCGGAGCCGAAGGTGGTGGCGCTGCCGGAGAAGATCTTCGACTGGGTGGCGAGCTGGGTATGAATCTCCAGCCCGATCACAACTTCCCATTGCATGTGTGAACTCCTCAGAAGCCGTTGGGGGCGCGGGTGTGCCAGTCGGTGACTTGCTGGTAACGGTGCGCGATGTTGAGCAGGCGGCCTTCCTGGAAGTACGGGGCCAGCAGTTGCACGCCCACCGGCAGGCCGTCGACGAAGCCGGCTGGCATCGACAGGCCCGGCAGGCCGGCCAGGTTGGCGGTGATGGTGTAGACGTCTTCGAGGTAGGCGGCGACCGGATCGCTGCTCTTGGCGCCAAGTTTCCAGGCCGGGTTCGGCGTGGTCGGGCCGAGGATCACGTCGACGTCGGCGAACGCGGCCATGAAGTCGTTCTTGATCAGGCGGCGGATCTGTTGCGCCTTGACGTAGTAGGCGTCGTAGTAGCCGGCCGACAGAGCGTAGGTGCCGACCATGATGCGGCGTTGCACTTCCGCGCCGAAGCCTTCGCCACGGGAGCGTTTGTACAGGTCGGTCAGATCTTTCGGATCTTCACAGCGATGACCGAAGCGCACGCCGTCGAAGCGCGACAGGTTGGAGGAGGCTTCCGCCGGGGCGATCACGTAGTACGCCGGGATGGCATGCTGCATGTTCGGCAGGCTGATTTCCTTGACCACCGCGCCGAGCTTTTCCAGCTCCTTGACGCTGGCCTGAACCAGGTCGGCGATGCGCGGGTCGAGGCCGGCGCCAAAGTATTCCTTCGGCAGGCCGATGCGCAGGCCTTGCAGCGAGGCGTTCAGGTTGGCGCTGAAGTCCGGTACCGGCTCGTCGACCGAGGTAGAGTCCTTGGCGTCGAAGCCGGCCATGTCCTGCAGCAGCAGGGCGCAGTCTTCGGCGGTACGGGCCAGCGGGCCGCCCTGGTCGAGGCTCGAGGCGTAGGCGATCATGCCCCAGCGCGATACGCGGCCATAGGTCGGCTTGAGGCCGGTCAGGTTGGTGAAGGCTGCCGGCTGGCGGATCGAACCACCAGTGTCGGTACCGGTGGTGGCCGGCAGCAGGCGCGCGGCCACGGCGGCGGCCGAGCCGCCGGAGGAACCGCCGGGCACGTGCTCGAGGTTCCACGGGTTCTTCACCGCGCCGTAGTGGCTGGACTCGTTGGCCGAGCCCATGGCGAATTCGTCCATGTTGGTCTTGCCCAGGGTGACCATGCCGGCTTCGGCCAGCTTGGCGACCACGGTGGCGTCGTACGGGGCGGTGAAGCTGTCGAGCATCTTCGAGCCGCAGCTGGTGCGCACGCCGTTGGTGCAGAACAGGTCCTTGTGGGCGATCGGCGCACCGAGCAGCGCGCCGGTCTCACCAGAGGCACGGCGGGCGTCGGCGGCGCGCGCCTGGTCCAGGGCCTGTGCTTGGGTGACGGTGATGAAGCTGTTGAGCTGCGGGTCGAGCTGCTTGATGCGCGACAGCAGGGTACCGGTCAGTTCTTCCGAGGAGAACGACTTGTCGGCGAGACCGCGGGCGATTTCGGCCAGAGTGAGTTGATGCATGGCAGGCGCTATCCCTTAATCGATGACTTTCGGAACCAGGTACAGACCGTTTTCGGTCGACGGGGCGACGGCCTGGTAGCGGTCGCGCTGGTTGCTTTCGGTGACCTGGTCGGGGCGCAGGCGCTGGGTGGCTTCCAGCGGGTGGGCGAGGGGCTCGATGCCAGAGGTGTCGACGGCTTGCATCTGGTCGACCAGCCCGAGAATACTGTTCAAGGCATCGGTGATGCGTGGCAATTCGCCTTCATTCAGGCCCAGGCGGGCCAGATGGGCGATCTTTTCCACGTCGGAGCGTTGAAGCGCCATGGGGATCTCCAGGGAAACGAAAAACGGAATGGGTCCGCAGATGAGGAACATGCCGGCATTCTGGCGGTCAAAGGGCCGCGAACATCGGCAGGCATGCTCGGAAAAACAACCAATTTAACATATTGGCTCCTTGCCCAAAATCCCTGCCATTGTTAGAGTTTGCCGCACTTTTTTACCCACGCTTTCCCCAGGGTCACTTTCCCATGTTCAAGAAACTGCGTGGCATGTTTTCCAGCGATCTGTCCATCGACCTGGGTACTGCCAACACCCTTATCTACGTGCGTGAGCGCGGTATCGTCCTGAATGAGCCCTCGGTTGTTGCCATCCGTACCCACGGCAACCAGAAAAGCGTCGTCGCAGTCGGTACCGAAGCCAAGCGCATGCTGGGCCGCACCCCCGGCAACATTGCTGCCATTCGTCCGATGAAGGACGGCGTGATCGCCGACTTCAGCGTTTGCGAAAAGATGCTGCAGTACTTCATCAACAAGGTGCATGAGAACAGCTTCCTGCAGCCCAGCCCTCGTGTGCTGATCTGCGTGCCGTGCAAGTCGACCCAGGTCGAGCGCCGCGCCATCCGTGAATCGGCCCTCGGTGCCGGTGCCCGTGAAGTATTCCTGATCGAAGAACCCATGGCCGCCGCCATCGGTGCCGGCCTGCCGGTCGAAGAGGCCCGCGGCTCGATGGTCGTCGATATCGGTGGCGGTACCACCGAGATCGCCCTGATCTCGCTCAACGGCGTGGTCTACGCCGAATCCGTGCGCGTCGGCGGCGACCGCTTCGACGAAGCCATCGTCACCTACGTGCGCCGCAACTACGGCAGCCTGATCGGCGAATCCACCGCCGAGCGCATCAAGCAGGAAATCGGTACCGCCTACCCGGGCGGCGAAGTGCGCGAAGTCGACGTCCGTGGCCGCAACCTGGCCGAAGGCGTGCCGCGTGCTTTCACCCTGAATTCCAACGAAGTGCTCGAGGCGCTGCAAGAATCGCTGGCGACCATCGTCCAGGCGGTCAAGAGCGCCCTGGAGCAGTCGCCGCCGGAGCTGGCCTCGGACATCGCCGAGCGCGGCCTGGTGCTGACCGGTGGTGGCGCGCTGCTGCGCGACCTGGACAAGCTGCTAGCCCAGGAAACCGGCCTGCCGGTGATCGTCGCCGAAGACCCGCTGACCTGCGTCGCCCGCGGCGGTGGCCGTGCCCTGGAGATGATGGACAAGCACGCCATGGACCTCCTCTCCAGCGAGTGATCGCTGAAGCAGTAGTGTATGTCCAGGTTTACAGGTGGCACGCACAGTGCTACCTGTAAGCGCTGTGCTGGCGCCCGCCCGGGCGCCTTTTCCGTCAATCCGCAGCAGGCCGGTGCATTGCCCCATGTCCAATGACCTCCTGAGTCGTCCACGAGGAACGGCCCATTAAACCGCTTTTCTCCAAGGGCCCCTCGCTGGGCGTTCGCCTGCTCGTGCTGGTCGTGCTGTCGGTCGCGCTGATGGTGGTCGACTCGCGCTTCGACCTGCTCAAGCCAGTGCGCAGTCAGATGGGCCTGGTGCTGATGGAATCCTACTGGATCACCGATCTGCCGCAGCGCACGTGGCAGGGCGTGGCTGGCCAGTTCGGCAGTCGCACCGAACTGATCGCCGAGAACGAGAAACTCAAGACCGAGGCCCTGCTGCTGCAGGGGCGCCTGCAGAAGCTGGCCGCCTTGACCGAGCAGAACGTGCGCCTGCGTGAGCTGCTCAACTCTTCGGCGCTGGTCAACGAGAAGGTCGAAGTTGCCGAGCTGATAGGTGTCGATCCCAATCCGTTCACCCACCGTATCCTGATCAACAAGGGCGAGCGCGATGGCGTGTTCCTCGGCCAGCCTGTGCTCGATGCCCGTGGCCTGATGGGCCAGGTGGTCGAGCTGATGCCTTACACCTCGCGGGTGCTGCTGCTCACCGACACCACCCACAGCATCCCGGTGCAGGTCAACCGCAACGGCCTGCGCGCCATCGCCAGTGGCACGGGTAACCCGGAGCGCCTGGAGCTGCGCCACGTGGCCGACACCGCCGACATCAAGGAAGGTGACCTGCTGGTCAGCTCCGGCATGGGCCAGCGCTTTCCGGCCGGCTATCCGGTGGCGACGGTCAATGAAGTGATTCATGACTCCGGACAGCCTTTCGCCATTGTCCGTGCCATCCCCACCGCCGCGCTCAACCGCAGTCGCTATATGCTGCTGGTGTTCAGCGACCGGCGCACGCCCGAGGAGCGCGCCACCGAGGCCGCGATCGCTCAGGAAGAAGCTGATCGCCAGGGGGCCAGCCACAACCAGGTGCCGGCCGCGCCAGCTCCCGCGGTACCGGCTGGCGCCCCCCAGCAACCACCTGGTTCGCCCTCCGCGACCCCAGCGCCGGCTGCAGGCACGGCGCCGGCCCAACCGGCCGCCGCGCCCGCCCAACCCCGGAGACAATAATGGCCAGCACCCGTAGCAGAAACGGCTGGGCCATCTGGCTGACCTTCGCCATTGGCCTGTTGCTCAGCGTTTCGCCCATGCCGCAGTTCATGGAAGTGTTCCGGCCGATGTGGCTGGCCCTGTTGCTGGCCTTTTGGACCCTTGCGGTACCGGGCAAGGTCGGTATGACCACCGCGTTCCTGCTGGGTTTGGCCGAGGATGTGCTGTATGGCACCCTGCTCGGCCAGAACGCCCTGATCCTTACCTTGATCACGTTCCTGGTGCTGTCATTGCAGCAGCGCCTGCGCATGTTCCCCATGTGGCAGCAGAGCCTGGTGATCCTGGTGATCTTCGGTATCGCCCAACTGATCCAGCTGTGGCTCAGCGCGCTGACCGGTAATCGCCTGCCGACCCTGGCCCTGGTCTGGTCGGCGGTGATCAGCGCCTTGCTCTGGCCGTGGGTCAGCTTTGCCCTGCGCGGCCTGCGCCATCGTCTGCATATCCACTGACGCGCCGCCACTGACAGGGAGATGTCCACATGACCCAGCTGTACCTGGCCTCCGGCTCGCCACGCCGCCGTGAACTGCTGACCCAGATTGGTGTGCCGTTCACAGTGGTCAGCGCGCCCATCGATGAAACCCCGTTGCCGGGCGAAGCGCCGGCGGCCTACGTCGAGCGCCTGGCCCAGGCAAAGGCGGTTGCGGGCTTCGCCCACACCGATGGCGCAGGGGTGGTACTGGGCGCCGACACCACCGTGGTGCTCGATGGCCAGATCCTTGGCAAGCCGGAGGAACGTGAGCAGGCGTTGGCCATGCTTGGCGACCTTTCCAAGCGCGAACACCAGGTGCTTACCGCCGTTGCGCTGACCGATGGCCAGCGCAGTATCAGCCGCTGCGTCAGCACCACCGTGCGCTTTCGCACCATCTCTTTCGAAGAGGCGCTGCGCTACTGGGACAGCGGCGAACCGCTCGACAAGGCCGGTGGCTATGCGATCCAGGGCTTGGGCGCGGTGTTCGTCAGCGGCATCGAGGGCAGCTACTCGGCCGTGGTCGGGCTGCCCCTGAGTGAAACCGCCGAACTGCTCGAGCAATTCGGCGTGCCATGTTGGCAACTGCAAGAGGGTTCCGCACAGCGCTAGCCAGCCACGCCGCAGCAATCCATCATTACCCCAGACCACTGACGAGAGCGCGCCATGAGTGAAGAGATCCTGATCAACATCACCCCGATGGAATCACGCGTGGCAGTGGTGGAGAACGGAGTCCTGCAGGAGGTGCACGTAGAGCGCACCCAGCGCCGTGGCATCGTCGGTAATATCTACAAAGGCAAGGTGGTGCGGGTGTTGCCGGGCATGCAGGCAGCCTTTGTCGATATCGGCCTGGAGCGGGCCGCGTTCATCCATGCCTCGGAGATTTCCCAGCGCGAAGGGTCTGCGGTGGAGACCATCACCGCACTGGTCCATGAGGGCCAGGCGCTGGTAGTGCAGGTCACCAAGGACCCCATAGGCAGCAAGGGCGCTCGCCTGACCACTCAGCTGTCTATTCCGTCCCGCTACCTGGTTTACATGCCGCGCAGCAGCCATGTCGGTATCTCCCTCAAGATCGAAGATGAAGCCGAGCGTGATCGCCTCAAGCAGGTGGTCACCGACAGCATGGCCCAGGAGGAGATGAAGGACGCCGGTGGCTTCATCCTGCGTACCGCGGCCGAGGGCGCACGTGCCGAGGATATCCTTCAGGACATCCGCTACCTGCGCCGCCTGTGGGAGCAGATCGGCTCGCAGATCAAGACCAGCGGAGCGCCCGTGGTCATCTATGAGGACCTCGGTCTGGCGCTGCGGACCCTGCGTGATCTGGTCAACCCGAAGATCGAGAAGATCCGCATCGACTCGCGGGAGACCTTCCAGAAGACCACCCAGTTCGTGGCCGAGTTGATGCCGGAAATCGCCGATCGCCTGGAGCATTACCCTGGCGAGCGGCCGATTTTCGACCTGTACGGCGTGGAAGACGAGATTCAGCGTGCGCTGGAGCGCAAGGTACCCCTCAAGTCCGGTGGCTATCTGGTGGTAGACCCGGCTGAGGCGATGACCACCATCGACGTCAACACTGGTGCGTTCGTCGGTCATCGCAACCTCGAAGAGACCATCTTCAAGACCAACCTCGAGGCGGCCACCGCGATTGCCCGGCAACTGCGCCTGCGCAACATCGGTGGGATCATCATCATCGACTTCATCGACATGGAGGACGAGGAGCACCAGCGCCAGGTCCTGCGTACCTTGGAGAAGCAGCTCGAGCGTGATCACGCCAAGACCAACATCATCGGCATCACCGAGCTGGGCCTGGTGCAGATGACGCGCAAGCGCACCCGGGAAAGTCTTGAGCAGGTGCTGTGCGAACCATGCGCGGCGTGTCAGGGGCGCGGCAAGCTGAAGACACCGGAGACGATCTGTTACGAAATTTTCCGCGAGATTCTTCGGGAAGCCCGTGCCTACCAGGCCGAGGGCTATCGTGTGCTGGCCAACCAGAAGGTCGTGGACCGCCTGCTCGACGAAGAGTCGGGCAATGTCGCCGAACTTGAAGCTTTCATCGGGCGAACCATCCGCTTCCAGGTGGAGTCCATGTATTCCCAGGAACAATACGATGTGGTGCTGCTCTGACCCTTTCTAACAGCGGTCGCCCCATGGATGGGCTGGCAAAGCGCTATACACCGGCCATAGTTAAGGGACGACTTGGAGGGCCTCGGCCATGGAACGTCTGACCCGCGTTCTGAGCGCCTTGACCCGCTGGGGGCTGGTTATCTGCGCCCTGCTGGCGGTGCTGGTGGCGCTGTATGTCAGCCTCGGTCGGCAACTGGTGCCTCTGGTCGCCGAATACCGTGCAGACGCCGAACTCAAGGCCGAACAGGCCTTGGGCATGCCCGTGCACGTCGGGGCGCTCGAGGGGCGCTGGAGCGGCCTGGCACCGATGCTGCGGGTGCGCGACCTGCAACTGGGCGAGGGGGCCACAGGGTTGCGTCTGGACGACGTCAAGCTGGTGCCTGACCTGTGGGCCAGTCTCAAGGCGCGTGAAGTGCGTCTGGCGCGGATCCAGCTCAGCGGCCTGCAATTGATCCTGCGTGAAAACCAGGAGGGTGTCTGGGCCCTTGAAGGCCTGCCGCAGCAGCAAGATGCTCCGCTTGACCCGGCGCAGGCACTCACGCGTCTGCGCCAACTTGGACGAGTCGATGTCTTCGACAGCCAGGTCACCCTGCATCCATGGCAGCGCGATCCCCTGACCCTTACCTACGTCAGCCTCGGCGTGCAGGCGGGGGCCTCACGCCAAAGCGTTGATCTGCGCGCCACGTTGCCCGACGGCCAGCCCCTGGCGATGAGCCTGAACAGCCGCGCCACAGCCAAGACCTGGCGCGACGGACGTGTACAAGCCTATCTCAGCCTGCCGCAGAGCGACTGGGCGCGTTGGTTGCCGCCGCGATTGCTAGGCCAATGGCAGGCCAGTGCCTTGCGTGCCGGTGGTGAGTTCTGGATCGACTGGAGTCAAGGGCAACTGCAACGGGCGATGGTTCGTCTCAATGCTCCGCAGCTCAAGGGGGCCTATACCGGGCGCAAGGCCATCACCGTGGACAACCTGGCGCTGTCGGCCTGGTTCCAGCGACAGGACCAGGGCTTTGACGTCGCTGTCGACTCTCTGGCCATGACGCTTGGCAAGGCGCGTTGGGAGTCGCACCTGCAACTGGCTCAGCGTCCGGGGCAGGGCCCAGCCGAGGAAAGCTGGCAAGTGCAGGCTGACCGGCTCGACCTGACACCGCTGACGCCGCTGATCGACGCCCTGGCGCCATTGCCGGACAAACTGATGACGGTGGTCGACGCGCTCAAGGTGACGGGTGCCCTGCGCAATGTGCGCCTGGACATCCGCCCCAAGGCCGAAGGTGACCAACGGCTGCAGTTCGCCGCCAATCTGGAAAAGGTCGGCTTCGATGCCTATCACGGCGCGCCTGCTGCCGGTAATGTCACCGGGGCGATCAGCGGTGACCTCGGGCAAGGCGAGCTACGCCTGGATACCCAGGCATTCATGCTGCACCTGTACCCGATTTTCGGCAAACCCTGGCATTACCCTAAAGCCAATGCCCGCCTCACTTGGACCCTGGACAAGGAGGCCTTCACCCTGGTCGCCCCCTATATCAAGGTGCTGGGCGACGAGGGCAAGATTGCCGCGGACTTTCTGATTCGTATCCACCTGCAGCCGGGCCATGAAGACTACATGGACCTGCGGGTAGGCCTCACCGAGGGCGACGGGCGCTACACCGCCAAGTATCTGCCCGAGGTGCTAAGCCCCGCTCTGGACGAATGGCTGCGCAGTGCCATCGTCAAGGGCAGCGTCGACGAGGGCTACTTCCAGTACCAGGGGTCACTGCATCATGATGCACCCCCTCACGCTCGCGATATCAGCCTGTTCTTCAAGGTGCATGACGCGGCGCTGGATTTCCAGCCGGGCTGGCCGCAGGTGCAACAGGTCGATGGCAATGTCTATATCGAAGATACCGGCGTGCGCATCCAGGCTCACAAAGGGTTGCTGCTGGACACCCAGGTCAGCGATGTCAGTGTCGACATCCCTCATGTGGAAGGTGGACAGCCCAGCCACCTGCTTTTGGAGGGTGATTTTGCGGGCAGCCTCGGCGACGGGCTGAAGATCCTCAAGCAAGCGCCTATCGGTACCGAGGAAATATTCGCCGGCTGGGAGGGCGAGGGGCCGCTCAACGGCAAGGTCAAGCTCGATGTTCCTCTGGCTCACGGGCAGCGGCCCAAGGTGCTGGTGGATTTCGCGACTGCCGACGCCATCTTGAAAGTGGCGCCTCCGTCCCTGGAACTGAGCCAGCTGAAGGGCAACTTCAGCTTCGATATCGACAAGGGCCTGAGCGGCAAGGACATCAGCCTGCACGCCTTCGGCAAACCGGTCAGTGCCCAGATCACCGCCGAAGGGCAGGGCCAGATCCAGACCCGGATCAATGCCAGTGGCCAGGTTGCCCTCAAGGCCCTGACCGACTGGTTGCAGTACACGCAGCCACTGCCAGCCTCGGGCGAGCTGCCGTATCAGTTGCAAGTAACACTGGGCAGCCGCGATAACCGCTTGATCGTGAATTCATCACTCAAGGGCCTCGCTATCGACCTGCCGGCGCCGTTTGGCAAAGCTGCCGGGGAGACGCGCGACAGCCGCTTCGGCCTGACCCTGCAGGGCCCCGAACGGCGTATTGATGGCAGCTACGCAGATCTGGCCCGTTTCGCTTATGCCGCTCCTGCGGACAGGCTGGCCCAGGGCCGTGGCGAGCTGTTGTTGGGCACAGGCGAGGCCAGTTTGCCGTCTGGCCAGGGCCTGAGGGTGCGTGGCCGGCTGGAGACACTGGACCTGGCCCCTTGGCAGCAACAGATGGAGCGCCTCGCCGGCAAGGATCCGGGCGGCAGTGCCCGGCAGAACTTGCAGAGCGTTGACCTGAGCATCGGCCAGCTCAAGGCATTCGGCATGGACCTCAACCAGGCAGTGATTCGCCTGCTGCGTGGCGGCCCAGCCTGGGACCTGCGCGTGGACAGCAGGGAGGTCATCGGCAACGCGCGTATTCCCGATGCCAAGACCGCGCCAATGTCCATCCGCCTGCAGAGCCTGCGCCTGCCGCCGGCCGACCCTAACGAAGCCCAGGCTGAGAATGCGCCTGACCCCCTGGCTGATGTCGATCCGCGCAAGGTGCCCGCGCTGGATCTGACCATCGACAAACTGTACCGCGGCGACGACCTGTTTGGCAGCGCTACGCTGAAGCTGCGCCAGGGAGCCCGGGGCATGCTGATGAGCGACATCGACCTGGACCTCAAGGGGCTGCATATCGACGGCACTGGTGGCTGGGAAGGCGAGCCGGGCAGTAGTTCGAGCTGGTACAAGGGGCGCATCGACGGCAAGGATCTCGGCGATGTCCTCAAGGCCTGGGGTTTCGCCCCTACGGTCACCAGCCGCGATTTCCGCATGGATGTGGATGGCCGCTGGCCAGGCTCGCCGGCCTGGGTAAGCCTCAATCGGTACTCCGGCAGCCTCGACGCTGCCCTGCGCAGCGGCCAGTTCGTGGAGGTCGAGGGCAGCGCCCAGGCTTTGCGGGTGTTCGGTCTGCTCAACTTCAATTCGATTGGCCGACGCCTGCGTCTGGACTTCTCCGACCTTTTCAGCAAAGGGCTGGCCTATGATCGGGTCAAAGGCTTGCTGGTAGCCAGCGAGGGGGTCTACGTGACGCGCAAGCCGATCACCGTCACCGGGCCCTCGAGCAACTTCGAGCTTGATGGCACCATGGATTTTGTCCGGGACCGGGTCGATGCCAACCTGCTGGTGACATTGCCTGTGACCAACAATCTTCCGCTCGCCGCATTGATTGTCGGCGCACCGGCGGTGGGTGGCGCGCTGTTCCTCGTTGATCGCCTGATCGGTGATCGGGTGGCGCGCTTCGCCAGCGTGCACTATCGCGTCGAAGGACCGGTCAAAGAGCCTAAAATCACCTTTGTGAAACCCTTTGATAAATAACCCAGGGGTGGTCATGACGTCAGCAGTGATCCAGATGGTCAGCCAGGACGATGTGCTGGCCAACCTGCAACGTGCCACGGTGCTGATCGAGCAGGCTGCCGCTGGTGGCGCGCGGCTGGCGGTGCTCCCGGAAAACTTCGCCGCCATGGGCCGGCGTGACGCCGCGGTCATTGGTCGGGCCGAGGCGCTGGGTGAGGGGCCGATCCTGCCATGGTTGAAACGCACCGCCCGCGACCACAGGTTATGGATAGTCGCGGGTACCTTGCCGTTGCCGCCGGCCGGTCAGCCTGAGGCCAAGGCTCATGCCTGCTCGCTGTTGATCGACGAGGATGGCGAGATCGCCGCTCGCTACGACAAGCTGCACCTGTTCGATGTGGACGTGGCCGATAACCGTGGCCGCTACCGCGAGTCGGACGATTATGCCCACGGCAGCCGGGTAGTGGTGGCCGACACACCGGTGGGCCGCCTGGGCCTGTCGGTGTGCTACGACCTGCGCTTCCCCGAGCTGTACAGCGCTTTGCGCGCCGCTGGGGCCGAACTGATCAGCGCGCCAGCGGCGTTCACCGCGGTGACCGGCGCCGCGCACTGGGAAGTGCTGATTCGCGCACGGGCCATCGAGACCCAGTGCTATGTACTGGCGGCCGCCCAGGGCGGCGTACATCCGGGGCCGCGGGAAACCCACGGCCAGGCGGCGATCGTTGATCCCTGGGGGCGGATCGTCGCGCAACAGGCGCGAGGCGAGGCGGTGTTGCTTGCCACGCGCGATATCGAAGAACAGGCGTCCATTCGGGCGCGCATGCCGGTTACAACACACCGGCGCTTTTTCTCGCAGGACGCCTTGCGGCCTGCGCATACCTCGGAGTGACTATGAGCCAGATGTTATCCACCGTCAGTGAGCAGCTCCTGGCCCCGGGCGGGTTGACCCTCGACAGCCTGCAGACGGTGCTGGGCGAGTTGGCCGGTCCCGGCATTGATGCCGCCGACCTGTATTTCCAGGGCCAGATCTCGGAAACTTGGGCACTGGAGGACGGTATCGTCAAAGAAGGCAGCTTCAACCTCGACCAGGGCGTTGGCGTGCGTGCCCAGTCCGGCGAGAAGACCGGGTTTGCCTATAGCAATGCGATCAACCTTGAAGCCCTGACGTCGGCGGCGCGTGCCGCCCGCTCGATCTCCCGCGCCGGGCAGAACGGCACTGTGCAAGCCTTCCGCAGCCAGGACGTGACCGCCCTGTACGCGCCTGACAACCCCCTGGATGTACTGACCCGCGCCGAGAAGGTCGAGCTGCTCAAGCGCGTCGATGCCGCCACCCGTGCCCTCGACCCGCGCATCCAGCAGGTCAGCGTGAGCATGGCTGGGGTGTGGGAGCGCATCCTGGTGGCTGCCGCCGATGGCAGCCTGGCCGCCGACGTGCGTCCTCTGGTGCGTTTCAACGTCAGCGTGATCGTCGAGCACAACGGACGTCGCGAACGTGGTGGGCAGGGCGGCGGTGGGCGCACCGACTATCGCTATTTCAGTGAAGAGCGGGTGATGGGCTACGCCCGTGAGGCGCTGCGCCAGGCGCTGGTCAACCTCGAGGCGATTCCTGCTCCGGCCGGCACGTTGCCGGTGGTGCTCGGCCCAGGTTGGTCCGGGGTGCTGCTGCACGAGGCGGTCGGCCACGGCCTGGAAGGCGACTTCAACCGTAAGGGCAGTTCGGCGTTCAGCGGTCGCATCGGTGAAAAGGTGGCTTCAAGCCTGTGCACTATCGTCGACGACGGCACGCTAGAAGGCCGTCGCGGCTCGCTCAGCGTCGATGACGAAGGCACGCCAACCGAGTGCACCACGCTGATCGAGAACGGCATCCTCAAGGGCTACATGCAGGACAAGCTCAATGCCCGCCTGATGGGCATGGCGGTAACTGGCAATGGCCGGCGCGAATCCTACGCGCACCTGCCGATGCCACGCATGACCAACACCTACATGCGTGCCGGGGACAGCGACCCGCAGGAGATCATCGCCTCGGTGAAGAAGGGAATCTACTGCGCCAACCTTGGCGGTGGCCAGGTGGACATCACCAGCGGCAAGTTCGTGTTCTCCACCAGTGAGGCCTATCTGATCGAGGACGGCAAGATCACCGCGCCAGTAAAAGGCGCGACCTTGATCGGCAATGGTCCGGAAGCGATGCGCGGTGTGTCGATGGTCGGCAACGACCTGGCGCTGGACAGCGGCGTGGGCACGTGCGGCAAGGATGGGCAGTCGGTGCCGGTGGGCGTTGGCCAGCCGACCCTGAAGCTGGATGCGATCACCGTCGGTGGTACCGGTGGGTGATGTTCAATCGCGGAGCAAGTCGCACGGCGCACCGCCGCCCCCACGGTTTCGAGCGTGGGGACGGTGGTGCGCCGATGCGACTTGCCCCGCGATGGCCTCAGCGCAAGCCGCGCTGGGTTTCGTCGAGGTCGCGGATGTACTTGAACACTTTACGCGCTGCCGCTGGCGGCTTGTTCCGCGCCTTTTCATGCTGGGCATGACGGATCAGCGAGCGCAGATGCTGGCGATCGGTGTCGGGGAACTCGTTGACGAAGCGCTCGAGGTCTTCGTCGTTACCGTCGATCAGGCGATCGCGCCAGCGCTCGAGACCGTGGAAACGCTCGTTGTACTGGCGGCTGGAGCTGTCGATCTGCTCGAGCACGGCATGGATGGCGTCCAGATCCTGTACGCGCATCAGCTTGCCGACGAACGACATGTGGCGCTTGCGAGCGCCGTGGGCGGTGTGCTTGCTGGCCTCGTCCAGCGCCTTGCGCAGCTCGTCGGTCAATGGCAGGCGAGCCAGGGTGTCGGCCTTGAGAGTGGTGAGGCGCTCACCAAGCTCGACCAGCGCATGCAGCTCGCGCTTGATCTGGGTTTTGCTTTTTTCGCCATCGAAGGCGTCGTCGTAAGAATCAACCATGGGGGCCGTCCGCAAGAAATCGCCGCCATGATAACCAGTCGGGGGCCGCTTGTCCGGCCCGGTCGTAGAATGACCCAAGCCGTACGCAGAATTTTCAGTGGAGAAAACCATGAGTGCAGTCCAGAGCGTAGGCCCCAAGGACCTGCCGGCGTTGCAGGAGCAGGTCGAGGCGATTGTCGCCGAGGCGCGCCGCCAGGGCGCCAGCGCCTGCGAAGTGGCGGTGTCGCTGGAGCAAGGGCTGTCCACCACGGTGCGCCAGCGCGAAGTCGAGACGGTCGAGTTCAATCGCGACCAGGGGTTCGGCATCACCCTTTACGTAGGCCAGCGCAAGGGTTCGGCCAGCACTTCGGCCAGCGGCCCTGAGGCGATCCGCGAAACGGTTGCCGCTGCGCTGGCAATCGCGAAACATACCTCCGAGGACACTTGCTCGGGGCTGGCCGATGCCGCGTTGATGGCCCGTGAGATCCCCGACCTGGACCTCTACCATGACTGGGACATCGAACCGGAGAAAGCCATCGAGATGGCGCTGGCCTGCGAGGCGGCGGCGTTCGATGCCGACAAGCGCATCAGCAACGCCGACGGCACCACGCTCAATACCCATCAGGGTGTGCGGGTGTACGGCAACAGCCATGGTTTTATCGGTGGCTACGCCTCGACCCGTCACAGCCTGAGCTGCGTGATGATCGCCGAAGTCGATGGGCAGATGCAGCGTGACTATTGGTACGACGTCAATCGCCAAGGCCAGTTGCTGGCCGACCCGCGTAGCATCGGCTTGCGTGCCGCGCAGCGCGCGGCAAGCCGCCTGGGTGCCCGTCCGGTACCTACCTGCGAGGTGCCGGTGCTGTTCTCGGCCGAGCTCGCCGGCGGCCTGTTCGGCAGCTTCCTGTCGGCAATTTCCGGCGGCAACCTGTACCGCAAGTCGTCGTTCCTCGAGGGTACCCTTGGCCAGCGCCTGTTCCCCACCTGGCTGACCCTCGACGAGCGGCCACACATCCCGCGTGCGCTGGGCAGTGCAGCGTTCGATGGCGATGGCCTGGCCACTTACGCCAAGCCGTTCGTCGACAAAGGCGAGCTGGTGTCGTACATCCTGGGCACCTATTCGGGGCGCAAGCTGGGTTTGCCGAGCACCGCCAACTCAGGTGGCGTGCACAATCTGTTCGTCACCCACGGCGTCGAGGACCAGGCCGCACTGATCCGGCGCATGGGCCGTGGCCTGCTGGTAACCGAGCTGATGGGCCATGGGCTGAACATGGTGACCGGCGACTACTCGCGGGGTGCGGCTGGCTTCTGGGTGGAAAACGGCGAAATCCAGCACGCCGTGCAAGAAGTGACCATTGCCGGCAACATGAAGGACATGTTCCAGCAGATCGTCGCCATTGGCAGCGATATCGAGACGCGTAGCAATATCCACAGCGGCTCGGTGCTGATCGAGCGCATGACGGTCGCGGGTAGCTGACAGCGCGGCGGGTGGGAGCGGGTTTGCCCCGCGATAGGCCATTGCAGCTATCGCGGGGCAAGCCCACTCACACGCATCAGCATTTTCCGTGACGAACGACCCGGCCATCGCGCCGGGTTTATTTTGCCTATTGTCTAGCTTGAACTGATTCTATTTATCACTTAATAATGAATATCATTATCCAGTAACTCGGCGATGATGTTCATGAAAACCGTCCTCCACGAACTGCCCTACCTGGAAAACTGGCGCTGGCTCAGCCGGCGCATCCGTTGCGCGCTGGAACCCGACGAGCCACGCCTGATCGAGCACTACCTCGCCGAAGGCCGCTATCTGGTGTGCTGCACCGAGACCTCGCCGTGGTCGGTGGCCTTGACCGCCTTGCGTCTGCTGCTAGATACCGCCAACGATCGCATGCTGCCCTGGCACTGGCGCTGCCTGTGCCTGGACCAGGCCTGGCGTCCGCTGCTCGACCTGCGCAATCTCGACCGCCTCGAACAGAACCAGCGTTGGCAGCCCTACGCGATGCAGCTCGCCAATTGCGTGCTGCTGCCGTCGATTTCTCCCGAAGAACTGATGCAAGGACTTGAAGATGAGTGATACCCGTATCGAGCGCGACAGCATGGGTGAACTGCAGGTGCCGGCCCAGGCCCTGTACGGTGCCCAGACCCAGCGCGCGGTCGACAACTTCCCGGTCAGCGGCAAGCCGATGCCGACCCAGTTCATCCGTGCCTTGCTGCTGGCCAAAGCCGCAGCGGCCAAGGCCAACGTCGAGCTGGAACAGCTCAGCGCAGGGCAGGGCGCGGCCATCGTCAAGGCGGTGGAACAGCTGCTGGCCGAGGATTTCATCCAGCACTTCCCGGTGGACGTCTTCCAGACCGGCTCCGGCACCAGCTCGAACATGAACGCCAACGAGGTCATCGCGACCCTGGCCAGCCATGTGCTGGGCGAGCCGGTCAATGCCAATGACCACGTCAATTGTGGCCAGAGCAGCAACGACATCATCCCCACCACCATTCACGTCAGCGCCGCCCTGGCCCTTCACGAACAGCTGCTGCCGGCCTTGCGCCACCTCACCCAGGTGATCGAGGCCAAGGCAGTCGAGGTGCACAAGCACGTGAAGACTGGCCGCACCCATTTGATGGACGCGATGCCGGTACGCATGAGCCAGGTGCTTGGTGGCTGGGCCGCCCAGATCAAGGGTGCCCAGGCGCATATCGAAGCCACGCTGCCGAGCCTGCAGGCACTGGCCCAGGGCGGCACTGCCGTGGGCACCGGGATCAATGCCCACCCGCAGTTCGCCGCAGGCTTTGCCCGCCAGTTGAGCGGCCTGACCCAGGTCGAGTTCACCCCTGGCGAGAACCTGTTTGCCCTGATCGGCTCCCAGGACACCGCCGTGGCGCTGTCGGGCCAGCTCAAGACGGCTGCCGTGGCGCTGATGAAGATCGCCAACGACCTGCGCTGGATGAACTCCGGCCCGCTCGCCGGCCTTGGTGAAATCGAGCTGCAGGGCCTGCAACCAGGCTCTTCGATCATGCCGGGCAAGGTCAACCCGGTGATCCCGGAGGCCACCGCCATGGTCGCCGCCCAGGTGATCGGCAACGACGCGACCATCGCCGTGGCCGGCCAGTCGGGCAACTTCGAGCTCAACGTGATGTTGCCGGTAATCGCCCGCAACCTGCTGGAGAGCATCGAGCTGATGGCCAACGTCAGCCGTTTGCTGGCCGACAAGGCGATTGCCAGCTTCAAGGTCAACGAGGCCAAGCTCAAGGAGGCGCTGTCGCGCAACCCGATCCTGGTCACCGCGCTGAATCCGATCATCGGCTACCTGAAGGCCGCCGAGATCGCCAAGACCGCCTACAAGCAAGGGCTTCCGATCATCGATGTGGCACTGGAGCACACCGACCTGTCGCGGGACCAGCTCGAAGCACTGCTGGACCCGGAAAAACTTACCGCCGGCGGCATCTGAACCCGGGCCACCCAGGAGGCACGTCATGCAGCATTGGAAACGCACCACTCAAGATGCAAACCGCCTGTTCGAGCTGGGCGAGCTGGTCGACGCCCGGGAGCACTACCTGCAAGCACTGGCCTTGGCCCAGGTGCTGTTCGAGCGCTGGCATGACGTCGACGAGGCGGTGGCTGCACTGGTCATCGCCCACCACAACCTGGCCGACCTGCACCTGCGCCTGAACCAGCCGCACGAAAGCGCCGACTACCTGTGCGCGGCGCACCAGCGGCTGCTCCAGGCCAGCCAGGATCCGCGCCTGCCCCAGGCCCTGCGCGACGCGGCCTTGCGCCACAGCGGGCGTACCTACACCGAACTGCTGAGTTTCATCGCCGAGTATGGCCAATACCCGCGTACCGAGCGCCTGCTTAACCGCCAGGCGCCCGCGGCCAGCGAGCTGGTTGCGCTCGCGGACATCACGGATCGCAAACCTGCCTACGGAGTCCATTGACATGCCACATACCTTGCCTGCGTTGCCCTACGCCTACGATGCGCTGGAACCGCACATCGACACCCAGACTATGGAGATCCACCACAGCAAGCACCATCAGACCTACATCAACAACCTCAACGCCGCCATCGAGGGCTCCGAATGGGCCGAATGGCCGGTGGAGCGACTGGTGGGCGCAGTCAAGCAACTGCCCGAGAAACTGCAAGGGGCGGTGGTCAACCAGGGCGGTGGCCATGCCAACCACACGTTGTTCTGGTCCGTCATGTCGCCCAAGGGCGGTGGCCAACCCGAGGGTCAGGTAGCCAAGGCCATTGACCAGCAGCTTGGTGGTTTCGAGGCGTTCAAGGAGGCCTTCACCAAGGCAGCGCTGACCCGGTTCGGCAGTGGCTGGGCCTGGCTCAGCGTGACCCCGCAGAAAACCCTGGTTGTGGAGAGCAGCGGTAACCAGGACAGCCCGCTGATGCACGGCAACACGCCGATCCTCGGCTTGGATGTCTGGGAGCACGCCTATTACCTGAAGTACCAGAACCGCCGTCCTGAGTACATTGGCGCTTTCTACAACGTGGTCGACTGGACCGAAGTGGAACGCCGCTACCTTGAAGCCCTGAAGTGAGTCTGACCGGTATGCGCTCCGAGGTGATGTCTGTCAGCAGTGTGCGCCTGTTCCGCCTGGCGCTTGGGACCGTGCTGTTGCTGGTCGGCACCGCATTGCTGGTGTCACGTGGCATCGCCTGGCTGGACCTGCAACCGCGCATGTTGCGAGCCCTGGAGGGCGGAGCCCTGTGCGCATTGGGGACGGCCTTGGGCGCAGTGCCGGTGTTGGTAATCCGCAACATGCCAGTGGCCGTGGCCGACACCTTGCTCGGTTTTGGGGCCGGGGTGATGTTGGCGGCCACCGCGTTCTCGCTGATCATTCCCGGGCTGGATGCGGCCCAGGCCATTGGCTTCAGCCCATGGGGCGCCGGTGGTGTGATCAGTGGCGGCCTGCTGTTCGGCGCACTGTGCCTGTTTCTGGTCGATCTGAAGGTTTCAGGCGCCTCACCGGAGGCTTTGGTCGGCAGCGATCAGCAACCGGTGATTGCTGCCAGGATCTGGCTGTTCGTCATTGCCATCATTGCCCACAACATCCCCGAAGGCATGGCCATCGGGGTTTCCGCCGGTGGCGGAATGCCTGATGCCGATAGCCTGGCCATGGGCATCGCGCTGCAGGATGTGCCGGAGGGCCTGGTGATCGCGCTGGTGCTGGCAGGGGCGGGCATGCCGCGCTTCAAGGCGTTCCTGATCGGTGCGGCATCGGGGCTGGTCGAGCCGCTGGCCGCGGTGATCTGTGCCTGGCTGGTGAACATCGCCGAACTGTTGCTGCCGCTGGGCCTGGCCTGTGCGGCGGGGGCGATGCTGCTGGTGGTGACCCAGGAGATCATTCCAGAGTCACGCAGCAACGGGCATCACCGCCTGGCGAGCCTGGGGTTGTGTGTCGGGTTCTGTCTGATGATGGTGATGGACACGGCGATGTCCTGACGCCGCAGTTCAGAAACTGCTGGAGCCAGCCTTGCTGGCGAAGCAGTCATCGCAGTATTGGCGTGGGAGCGGGCTTGCCCCGCGATGCATCGCACCGGCGACACTGGTATCGCTGGGCAAGCCGATCCCACGTTCCAGTTATCCGTTTGCCGTCCTCGCCTGGCTCATTCGCCTTCGTCGAAGAAGTTCTCGATCAACGTGACCAACGCTTCCATGGCGTCGGTGTCCTGCTCACCTTCGGTGAGCAGGTGCACCTGGGTGCCCTTGCCGGCGGCGAGCATCATCACCGCCATGATGCTCTTGCCGTCCACCAGCTTGTCCGGCGCGCGCCCGACACGTACCTGGCAGGGGAAGCGCCCGGCCACGCCGACGAACTTGGCGGCCGCCCGCGCATGCAGGCCCAGCTTGTTGATGATGGTGATTTCGCGGGCGGGCATCGTGGGGCGGATCCTGTGGCTAGAGGTCGCGGTGGCGGACCTGGACGTTTTTCAGGGATTGCTGGAGCAGTTGGCCAAGCCGTTCGGTAATGTACACCGAGCGGTGGTGGCCGCCGGTACAGCCGATGGCGATGGTGACATAGGCACGGTTGCTGGCGGCGAAGCGCGGCAGCCATTTGAGCAGGTAGCTGGAAATGTCCTGGAACATCTCCTCGACGTCCGGCTGCGCGGCCAGGTAGTCGATCACCGGCTGTTCGAGGCCGGAATGTTCGCGAAGTTCCGGCTTCCAGTACGGATTGGGCAGGCAGCGCACGTCGAACACCAGGTCGGCGTCCACCGGCATGCCACGCTTGAAACCGAACGACTCGACGAGAAACGCAGTGCCGGGCTCGGGCTGGTTGAGCAGGCGCAGCTTGATCGAGTCACGCAACTGGTACAGGTTCAGGTTGGTGGTGTCGATCTTCAGGTCGGCAAGGTCGGCAATCGGCCCCAGCAGCTCGCTCTCCACCCGAATTGCCTCAGCCAGCGAACGGCTGTCGTTGGTCAGTGGGTGGCGGCGGCGGGTTTCCGAGAACCGCTTGAGCAGGGTGTCTTCGTCGGCATCCAGGTACAGCACGTCGCACTGGATATGCCGGGAACGTGCCTCCTCCAGCAACTGCGGGAAGCGTGACAGATGGCTGGGCAGGTTGCGCGCATCGATCGAGACCGCAACCTTGGGTTGCAACAGCTCTGTGTTGATCAAGGCGTTTTCGGCCAGCTGCGGCAACAGCCCGGCGGGCAGGTTGTCGATGCAGTAGTAGCCGTTGTCTTCCAGCACGTCGAGGGCGGTGCTCTTGCCGGAGCCGGAGCGACCGCTGACGATGATCAGGCGCATGTTCAGTGCTCGTTCTGTACGTCCAGGACGACCTGGTAGAGGGTCTCGCTGCTGTCGGCGGCACGCAGGCGATCGCGGACCTCCTTGCGATCGAGCATGCTGGCGATCTGGCGCAGCAGTTCAAGGTGGGCGTCGGTGGCCGCTTCCGGGACCAGCAGGACAAACAGCAGGTCGACCGGGGCGCCATCGATGGCATCATAATCGATGGGGGCATCCAGATGCAGCAGGGCGCTGACAGGCGCGCTGCAACCTGTCAGGCGGCAGTGGGGAATGGCGATGCCATTGCCAAAACCGGTGGAGCCCAGTTTTTCGCGAGCCCACAGGCTGTCGAAGACGTCTTGCATCTCCAGCTCGGGTACTTGCTCGGCGATCAGGTTGGCGACCTTTTCCAGGGCGCGCTTCTTACTGCCGCCCGGCACGTTCACGAGGGAACGGCCGGGGGTCAGGATGGTTTCAAGTCGGATCATGGATGAGGGGGATCAGCGGGCGGCTGCGCCTTGCAGCAGGCTTTGCTGTTTTTCCTTGTGCTTTTTCAGTTGACGGTCGAGCTTGTCGGCCAGGGCATCGATGGCTGCATACATGTCTTGGTGTTCGGCGTTTGCCACCACCTCACCGCCGGGAATCTGGAGCGTGGCTTCGATCTTCTGCTGGAGCTTCTCGACTTTCATGATCACCGTCACGTTGGTGATCTTGTCGAAATGACCCTCCACCCGGGCGAGCTTCTCGAGCACGTAATCGCGCAGTGGTTGGGTGACTTCTACATGCTGTCCACTGATGTTGACTTGCATACAGCTTCTCCTTTGTTGCCCGTGCATAAAGAGGCAGGTGTTGCACCTGCCACTGAAACGCTGTGGCACATCCGGGGGCTACATCAGCCGCTTACGCTCGCTCGAGGGTGCGATCCCCAACGACTCGCGATACTTGGCGACGGTGCGACGGGCTACCTGGATGCCTTGTGCCTCCAGTAAACCAGCGATCTTGCTGTCACTCAATGGCTTTTTCTGATTTTCCGCAGCCACCAGTTTCTTGATGATCGCGCGGATAGCCGTAGACGAGCATTCGCCGCCTTCGGCGGTGCTCACGTGGCTCGAGAAAAAGTATTTCAGTTCGTAGATGCCGCGTGGGGTGTGCATGTATTTCTGGGTGGTTACCCGGGAAATTGTCGATTCATGCATGCCTACCGCTTCGGCGATGTCATGCAGGACCAGCGGTTTCATCGCCTCGTCGCCATGGTCGAGGAAGCCACGCTGGTGTTCGACGATCTGCGTCGCCACTTTCATCAGCGTCTCGTTGCGGCTCTGCAGGCTCTTGATGAACCAGCGCGCTTCCTGCAACTGATTGCGCATGAACGTGTTGTCGGCGCTGGTGTCGGCACGACGGACGAAGCCGGCGTACTGCGGATTGACGCGCAGCTTCGGCACTGCCTCCTGGTTGAGCTCGACCAGCCAGCGCTCGCTGTCCTTGCGCACGATGACGTCGGGCACGACGTACTCGGGTTCACTGGACTCGATCTGCGAGCCTGGGCGCGGGTTGAGGCTCTGCACCAGTTCGATGATCTGGCGCAGCTCGTCTTCCTTGAGCTTCATGCGGCGCATCAGCTGGCTGTAGTCACGGCTGCCGAGCAGGTCGATGAAGTCGGTGACCAGGCGCTGTGCCTCGCTCATCCAGGGTGTCGAGGCCGGCAGCTGGCGCAGTTGCAGCAGCAGGCATTCGCCGAGGGTGCGGGCGCCAATGCCGGCAGGCTCGAACTGCTGGATGCGGTGCAGTACTGCCTCGACCTCGTCCAGCTCGATGTCCAGCTCCGGGTCAAAACCGGCGCAGATTTCTTCGAGGGTGTCTTCCAGGTAGCCCTGGGCGTTGATGCTGTCGATCAGGGTGACGGCGATCAGGCGGTCGGTGTCGGACATCGGCGCCAGGTTGAGCTGCCACAGCAGGTGGCTTTGCAGGCTCTCGCCCACCGATGTGCGAGTGGTGAAGTCCCATTCGTCATCATCGTTGCTTGGCAGGCTGCTGGCGCTGGTCTGGTAGATGTCTTCCCAGGCGGTGTCGACCGGCAATTCGTTGGGGATCCGCTCGGCCCACTCGCCGTCCTCGAGGTTTTCCGTATTGCTGCTGGAGGTTTCCTGGAAACTGTTGTCCTGGGCTTCGGCGACCGGCTTGTTCTCGGCGTTGTCCGCCATCGGGTCGCTGTTGTCGAAGTCCTCGCCGTCTTCCTGACGTTCGAGCATCGGGTTGGACTCCAGCGCTTCCTGGATTTCCTGCTGGAGGTCCAGGGTGGAGAGCTGAAGCAGGCGGATGGCCTGTTGCAACTGAGGTGTCATCGTCAGTTGCTGGCCCATTTTTAGGACGAGCGATGGTTTCATGGCTGGGGCTTAATACCTTGTTGCCGGCGCGCATGCGCCATCCACTACACGTAGGGCGCTTGGGCGCCGACTTTAAGCAAGGGCGGCGGCAAAAACTGAGTGCAACACCTGACCTTTCCGGTACGGTGCTGCCACTATGTCTTATACCGAACTCAGCGTTGAAGAGCGCGCCACCATTCAAATCGGTCGTACTCAAGGCTTCAGCCTGCGTAGGATTGCCTGCTTGATCAACCGATCCCCTTCGACCATCAGCCGGGAGCTGCGCCGCAATCGAGATGTCTGTGGCGGCTACTCGGCCCACGCGGCCCAGCAGCAGATGCAGGCTCGCCGCCAGGTGTGTCGACCGAAGCGAAAGCTGTTGCCGGGTGGTGAGCGCTTCGAGTTGGTGGCGCATATGCTCCGTGAGCGTTTGTCTCCCGAGCAGATTGCCGGCAAGCTGCGCAGCATGAACATTCCCAGCCTCAGAGATGCCTACGTCTGTCGCGAGACGATCTATAACGCGATCTATGCCCTGCCGGTCGGTGAACTGCGCAAGGAGCTGATCATCTGCCTGCGGCAAAGCAAGACGACACGCCGACCGCGCTCTGGTGGTGTGGATCGGCGCGGCCAGATCCCCGAGATGGTCAGTATTCATGTGCGCCCGCCGGAGATTGAAGACAGGCAGATGCCGGGGCATTGGGAAGGCGACCTCATCAAGGGTAAGGCCAACGCCTCGTCCGTCGGTACGCTGGTGGAACGCACCAGTGGCTACCTGATGCTGGTAAAGATGAACGACGCGACGGCGACTTCGGCGCTGGAAGGCTTCAGCGCCGCGCTCAATGGCATGCCGCTGGAGATGCGAAAGAGCATGACTTACGACCAGGGCCGGGAGATGGCGCGACACGCCGAGATCACCCAAAGAACCGGCGTGGCGATCTACTTCTGCGACCCGCACAGCCCTTGGCAGCGCGGTAGCAACGAAAACATCAATGGCCTGATCCGCCAGTACCTGCCCAAAGGCACAGACCTGTCGGTACACAGCCAGGAAGAACTGAATGCCATCGCACTGCAACTGAACATGCGTCCGCGTAAGCGCTTCGACTTCAAATGCCCAATCGAAGTTATGGGCGAGGTGATGCAGAAGGCCATGGCTATGCGGCATGATGCTCCAGTTTCAATTCAATGACCGTGTTGCACTCAGCTCCTGCAACCGCCAAGTTATATGCCTGAAATTGCAGCGTTTGCCTAGAGCACTGTAACAACTTAAGCCCCGATCAGGCGCATTCGCCAGTGCTCCGGGCAGGCCTGCGGTCAGAGTCGGAACTCATGCCCCAGGTAAACTTCCTTGACCAACTGGTTGGCCAGGATGGTCTCGGCATCGCCTTCGGCGATCAGTTGGCCATCGTTGACGATGTAGGCCGTCTCGCAGATGTCCAGGGTCTCGCGAACGTTGTGGTCGGTGATCAGTACGCCGATGCCCTTGTTCTTGAGGTGGTGGATGATCTGCTTGATATCGCCGACGGAAATCGGGTCGACACCGGCGAACGGTTCGTC
Source organism: Pseudomonas sp. PONIH3 (assembly GCF_002934345.1). Taxonomy (NCBI): domain Bacteria; kingdom Pseudomonadati; phylum Pseudomonadota; class Gammaproteobacteria; order Pseudomonadales; family Pseudomonadaceae; genus Pseudomonas; species Pseudomonas sp. PONIH3. The sequence continues at coordinate 2,519,852 of NZ_CP026386.1, read as the reverse complement.
CAGCAGGATGAACTTGGGTGCGGTGGCCAGGGCGCGGGCGATCTCGACCCGGCGACGTTCGCCACCGGACAGGCTCATGCCCAGGTTGTCGCGGATGTGGCTGATGTGGAATTCCTGCAGCAGGCTTTCCAGCTCTTTGCGTCGGCCTTCGCGGTCGAGGTCCTTGCGGGTCTCGAGGATGGCCATGATGTTGTCGGCCACCGACAGCTTGCGGAAGATCGAGGCTTCCTGCGGCAGGTAGCCGATACCGGCCTGTGCGCGCCCGTGCATGGGCTGGTGGCTGACGTCGAGGCTGTCGATCAGCACACGGCCCTGGTCGGCCTGGACCAGGCCGACGATCATGTAGAAACAAGTGGTCTTGCCGGCGCCGTTGGGGCCGAGCAGGCCGACGATCTGGCCGCTGTCGATGGACAGGCTGACGTCGCGCACGACTTGCCTGCCCTTGTAGCTCTTGGCCAGGTGCTGGGCTTTGAGGGTTGCCATTTACTCGGCCTTTTTCTTCGGTTGAATGACCATGTCGATACGCTGACGCGGTGCAGTCACGTTGCCACCGCGCCCGGCGGTAGCCACCTGGGTCTTGGTGTTGTAGACGATCTTCTCGCCTTCGGTGGTGTTGCCTTCGTTCTCGACCTTGGCGCGGTCGGTGAGGATCACCACGTCTTTCTGCGCCTGGTATTGGATGGTCACGGCCCAGCCTTTCATCTTGTCGGGCTTGGCGGCGCTCTGCTGCTGCTCGAAGTAGGCCAGGTTGCCCACCGAGGTGACCACGTCGATATCGCCGTTGGCGGCGCGGGTCATGGTCACGGTGTTGCCTTTGATCATCATCGAGCCCTGGGTGATGATCACATCGCCCGTGTAGGTGGCGACGCCCTGCTTGTCGTCCAGGTGGGCGTTGTCCGCCTGGATGCGGATCGGCTGGTCACGGTCGTTCGGCAGGGCGAAGGCGCTCGCGCTTCCCAGTGCTACGCCCAGGCTGAGCAGAAGGGGGATGGTTTTAACGAGCCTCATACTGTCCTCTTACGTTAGAGAGCAGGTCCATCCTGCCTTCTTTCAAATACGCTTTCATTCCTTTGCCCGTAGTCGTGCCACCGGCGCCGTCGATTCTAACGGCTTGCTCGGTCTGCGCATATTGCTTCTGCGGGAACACGGTCATGCGTGTGCTGGTGATGATGGTTTCGCGTTGCTTCTCGTCGGTGCGCGCCACGCGCACTTCGTCGATCAGCTCCACCTCGGTGCCGTCCGGGTTGACCTCGGCGCGCTTGCTCTGCACATGCCAGGGGTACTCGGTGCCACGGTACATGTGCAGGTCGGGGGTGGTCACCAGGGTGACCTCGCTGGCCTTGAGGTGCTCGACCTTGGCGGCGGTCATCTCGTACTGCAGCTTGCCGTCGGGCAGGAACTGCAGGCTGTGGGCGTTGATCGCGTAGTAGTCGATGGCGCTCTGGTCGACCTGGGCCTGGGGTTGCTCGAGGAAGCTTTCCGGGCTGATGTTCCAATAGCCTACCGCAACCAGCACGGCGGCAATCCCGCCTAGCAGCGCGACATTTCTGATCTTCTTGCTGAGCATGGGCAGCCTTACAGGTAATGGGCGTTGGCAGCGTCCAGGGTGCCCTGGGCCTGCATGATCAGTTCACAGAACTCGCGGGCGGCGCCTTCGCCGCCGCGGGCCTGGGTAACGCCGTGGGCGTGCTGGCGAACGAAGGCCGCGGCATTCTGCACCGCCATGCCCAGACCGACGCGGCGGATCACCGGCAGGTCGGGCAGATCGTCGCCGAGGTAGGCGACCTGTTCATAGCTTAGATTGAGTTCGGCGAGCAGGCCGTCCAGCACCACCAGTTTGTCCTCGCGGCCCTGGAACAGGTGCTGGATACCGAGGTTCTTGGCCCGGCGCTCGACCACAGGGGTCTTGCGCCCGCTGATGATCGCGGTGGTCACGCCCGAGGCCATTAGCATCTTGATGCCGTGGCCGTCGAGGGTGTTGAAGGTCTTGAATTCGCTGCCGTCCTCGAGAAAGTACAGGCGGCCATCGGTGAGCACGCCATCGACGTCGAACACGGCCAGCTTGATGGCCTTGGCGCGTTGCATCAGGTCCTGGTTCATTTACATCACTCCGGCGCGCAGCAGGTCGTGCATGTTCAGGGCGCCGGTCGGGCGGTCGTCCTGGTCGACAACCACCAGCGCGCTGATCTTGTGGTCTTCCATGATCTTCAGTGCCTCGGCGGCGAGCATCTCGGCCCGGGCGGTCTTGCCGTGCACGGTCATTACTTCGTCGATGAGCGTCTTGTGCACGTCGATGTTGCGGTCCAGGCTGCGGCGCAGGTCACCGTCGGTGAAGACTCCGGCCAGCTTGCCGTCGTTACCCAGCACCACGGTCATGCCCAAACCTTTGCGAGACATTTCAAACAGCGCGTCCTTGAGCAGGGTGCCGCTCTTTACCACGGGCAGTTCTTCGCCGGCATGCATGACATTCTCGACCTTCAGCAGCAGGCGACGGCCCAGCGCGCCGCCCGGGTGGGAGAAGGCGAAGTCTTCGGCGGTGAAGCCGCGAGCCTCCAGCAGGGCAATGGCCAGGGCGTCGCCCAGCGCCAGCGCCGCGGTGGTGGAAGAGGTGGGTGCCAGGTTGAGCGGGCAGGCTTCCTGGGCGACGCTGGCGTCGAGGTTGACTTCGGCGGCCTGGGCCAGGGGCGAGTCCGGTTTGCCGGTGAGGCTGATCATCTGGATGCCCAGGCGCTTGATCAAGGGCAGCAGGGTGACGATCTCGGCGGTGCTGCCGGAGTTGGACAGGGCAAGAATGACATCGTCACGGGTGATCATGCCCATGTCGCCATGGCTGGCCTCGGCTGGGTGCACGAAGAATGCCGGGGTGCCGGTGCTGGCCAGGGTGGCGGCGATCTTGTTGCCGATGTGCCCCGACTTGCCCATGCCTACCACCACGACCCGTCCCTTGCTGGCCAGGATCAGTTCGCAGGCCTTGACGAAGTCCCCGTCGATGCGGGCCAGCAGGGCCTCCACGGCCTCGAGTTCGAGGCGCAGGGTGCGCTGGGCGGATTGGATCAGCTCGCTGGATTGAGTCATGTCGAAACGCAATGCCTGATGAAAAGGCGGCGATTATAGCCGCAATGTGTGAAAGGCTCATCCTTCGAATGTCATATGGATGCCGCGCTTGCCTGTCTGTGCCCTGAACGAGTGGGGTGACGGCCTTGGGGCGGGCCTATCAGCGGTGCTATAGTTCGCCGCTATTCGGCCCGCCGGGGACCTGTGTGCCTTCCAGATGAAGGCAGGCGTCCACTATGACGAGGCTGCACTAGCAAGGAGTCTAGATGAGTGTGGATAGCGCCTACGCGGTCGAGTTGAAGGGCGTCACCTTCAAGCGCGGTTCGCGCAGCATTTTCAGCAACGTGGACATACGCATTCCCCGCGGCAAGGTCACCGGCATCATGGGGCCTTCGGGGTGCGGCAAGACCACCTTGCTGCGCCTGATGGGCGCGCAGTTGCGCCCGGCCGGCGGCGAAGTCTGGGTCAATGGGCAGAACCTGCCCGCGCTGTCGCGGGGCGACCTGTTCGATGCGCGCAAGCAGATGGGCGTGCTGTTCCAGAGCGGTGCGTTGTTCACCGACCTGGATGTGTTCGAGAACGTGGCCTTCCCGCTGCGGGTGCATACGCAGCTGTCGGACGAGATGATCCGCGACATCGTGCTGATGAAGCTGCAGGCCGTGGGCCTGCGCGGCGCCATCGACCTGATGCCCGACGAGCTGTCCGGTGGCATGAAGCGCCGTGTGGCGCTGGCCCGTGCGATCGCCCTCGACCCGCAGATCCTCATGTACGACGAGCCTTTCGTCGGCCAGGACCCGATCGCCATGGGCGTGCTGGTGCGCCTGATCCGCCTGCTCAACGATGCCCTGGGCATCACCAGCATCGTGGTCTCCCATGACCTTGCGGAAACCGCGAGCATTGCCGACTACATCTATGTGGTCGGTGATGGCCAGGTGCTGGGGCAGGGCACGCCGGACGAACTGATGGGCTCGGACAACCCGCGCATCCGCCAGTTCATGAAAGGCGACCCGGATGGCCCGGTACCCTTCCACTTCCCTGCGCCTGACTACCGCGCCGATCTGCTGGGGACGCGTTGATGCGCAGAAAATCCTTACTCGAACGTATCCGTCTGTTCGGCCGTTCGGCCATCGATGTGCTGGCCGTGCTGGGACGCTCGTGCCTGTTCCTCGGCCATTCGCTGGGCGGGCGCAGTGGTATCGGCGGCGGTTTCCAGCTGCTGGTCAAGCAACTGTATTCGGTGGGCGTACTGTCGCTGGCGATCATCGTCGTGTCCGGCGTGTTCATCGGCATGGTGCTGGCCCTGCAGGGCTACAGCATTCTCAACAAGTACGGCTCGGAACAGGCGGTGGGGCAGATGGTCGCCCTGACCCTGCTGCGCGAGCTGGGGCCGGTGGTCACTGCATTGCTCTTTGCCGGTCGCGCGGGCTCCGCGCTGACCGCCGAAATCGGCAACATGAAATCCACCGAGCAGTTGTCGAGTCTGGAAATGATCGGCGTCGACCCGCTCAAGTACATCGTGGCGCCACGCCTGTGGGCCGGCTTCATTTCGCTGCCGCTGCTGGCGCTGATCTTCAGTGTGGTGGGCATCTGGGGCGGCTCGTGGGTTGCCGTGGACTGGCTGGGCGTCTACGAAGGCTCGTTCTGGGGCAACATGCAGAACAGTGTCTCTTTCAGCGACGACGTGCTCAACGGGCTGATCAAGAGCCTGGTGTTCGCCTTCGTCGTCACCTGGATCGCCGTATTCCAGGGGTACGACTGTGAGCCCACTTCAGAAGGGATCAGCCGTGCCACCACCAAGACCGTGGTCTATGCCTCGTTGGCAGTCCTGGGTCTGGACTTTATTCTGACCGCCTTGATGTTTGGAGATTTCTGATGCAAAACCGCACCCTGGAAATCGGTGTCGGCCTGTTCCTCCTGGCCGGGATCCTGGCGCTGCTGCTGCTGGCCCTGCGTGTCAGCGGGCTGTCGGCCAGCCCGAGCAGCGACACATATAAAGTTTATGCGTACTTCGACAATATCGCCGGTTTGACGGTCAGAGCTAAAGTGACCATGGCCGGTGTGACCATCGGCAAGGTCACCGCCATCGATCTGGATCGCGACTCCTACACCGGTCGGGTGACGCTGCAGTTGGACAAGCATGTCGACAACCTGCCGACCGACTCCACTGCCTCGATCCTGACTGCCGGCCTGCTGGGCGAGAAGTACATCGGCATCAGCGTGGGCGGCGAGGACGTGGTTCTCAAGGATGGCAGCACCATCCACGACACGCAGTCGGCGCTGGTGCTGGAAGATCTGATCGGCAAGTTCCTGCTCAACTCGGTGGGCAAGGAACCGAAAGAAGCTCAACCGGCTAATTAAGGAGTTTCCATGATTTCGATCCTGCGACGTGGCCTGCTGGTTCTGCTGGCGGCCTTCCCCCTGCTGGCCCTGGCGGCGCCGGGGCAGTCTGCCCGTGATGTGATCCAGGGCACCACCACCCAGTTGCTCAGCGACCTGAAGAGCAACAAGGAGCAGTACAAGGCCGACCCCAATGCGTTCTACAACGCGCTCAACGCCAATCTTGGCCCGGTGGTCGATGCCGACGGCATCTCCAAGAGCATCATGACGGTCAAGTATTCGCGCAAGGCCTCGCCCGAGCAGATGCAGCGCTTCCAGGAGAACTTCAAGCGCAGCCTGATGCAGTTCTATGGCAACGCCTTGCTGGAGTACAACAACCAGGGCATCACCGTCGACCCGGCCAAGGCCGAGGCTGACGATCGCACCAGCGTCGGCATGAAGATCACCGGCACCAACGGTGCGGTCTATCCGGTGCAGTACACCATGGTCAAGCTGGACGGCGAGTGGAAGGTGCGTAACGTCATCGTCAACGGCATCAACATCGGCAAGCTGTTCCGCGACCAGTTCCAGGATGCCATGCAGCGTAACGGCAACAACTTGGACAAGACCATCGACGGTTGGGCCGGTGAAGTGGCCAAGGCCAAGGAAACAGCCGACAGCTCGCCGGATAAGGAAGTCAAATGAGCGACGCCGCCGTGAGCATGGCCGCGCCGGGCGTTCTTGCCCTGGCCGGTGTGCTGGATTACCGCAGCGGCCCGGCCCTGCGCAAACAGGGCAAGGCGTTGATCGCCGCCAGTGGTGAGGCGCGCCTGGTGTTCGATTGCACTGCGGTGGTCAAGTCGAGCAGCGTCGGCCTGTCGTTGCTGCTGGGGTTCATGCGCGATGCCCTGGCGGCTGGAAAAACCTGGGAGTTGCGCGGTATCCCCGAGAACATGCAGGAAATTGCCGGGGTCTACGACCTCGACGAGGTATTGGCGGGCTGATGCCCTGCCGTTCGGGAAAGGCCCCTCGGTCAGTGCGCCCCTTCATGGGCTTCGCAGGCGAGGGGCTTTTTTGTATGATGGCCGACCCGCGCGCGTTGGGCGCCGATCGAGGTTGAGCATGCAGGCCGTAGAAGTTAAAAGCTTTCTGGAAGAGAAATTGCCGGGAACCCAGGTCGAAGTTGAAGGCGAAGGCTGCAACTTCCAGTTGAACGTGATCAGCGACGAGCTGGCCGGCCAGAGCCCGGTCAAGCGTCAGCAGGCGATCTATGCTCACCTCAATCCGTGGATCGCCAACGGCAGCATTCACGCGGTAACCATGAAATTCTTCAGCAGCGCAGCCTGGGCTGAGCGCACCTGAGCCTACTTGGCGGCGAGATACGTATGGACAAACTGATTATCACTGGTGGCGCGCGTCTCGATGGCGAGATCCGCATTTCCGGCGCAAAGAACTCCGCCCTGCCGATCCTTTCGGCCACCCTGCTGTGCGATGGCCCGGTCACGGTCGGCAACCTGCCGCACCTGCACGACATCACCACCATGATCGAGCTGTTCGGCCGCATGGGCATCGAGCCTGTGATCGACGAAAAGCTCTCGGTGGAGATCGACCCGCGTACCATCAAGACCCTGGTCGCTCCCTACGAGCTGGTCAAGACCATGCGTGCCTCGATCCTGGTGCTCGGCCCCATGGTGGCCCGCTTCGGTGAGGCCGAAGTGGCCCTGCCGGGTGGCTGCGCCATCGGTTCGCGTCCGGTCGACCTGCACATCCGCGGTCTGGAGGCCATGGGCGCGAAGATCGACGTCGAAGGCGGCTACATCAAGGCCAAGGCCCCCGAAGGCGGCCTGCGTGGCGCGCACTTCTTCTTCGACACCGTCAGCGTCACCGGCACCGAGAACATCATGATGGCCGCCGCCCTGGCCAAGGGCCGCAGCGTGCTGCAGAACGCCGCCCGTGAGCCGGAGGTGGTCGACCTGGCCAACTTCCTGATCGCCATGGGTGCGAAGATCCAGGGCGCCGGTACCGACACCATCACCATCGATGGCGTCGAGCGCTTGCACTCGGCCAACTACCGTGTCATGCCCGACCGCATCGAGACCGGCACCTACCTTGTCGCCGCTGCCGTGACCGGTGGCCGCGTCAAGGTCAAGGATACCGACCCGACCATCCTCGAAGCTGTCCTCGAGAAGCTCAAGGAAGCCGGCGCCGACATCACCACCGGCGAAGACTGGATCGAGCTGGACATGCACGGCAAGCGGCCGAAGGCCGTTAACCTGCGTACCGCTCCGTACCCGGCGTTCCCGACCGACATGCAGGCGCAGTTCATTTCACTCAACGCCATCGCCGAAGGCACTGGCGCGGTGATCGAGACCATCTTCGAAAACCGCTTCATGCACGTGTATGAAATGCACCGCATGGGCGCGCAGATCCAGGTCGAGGGCAACACTGCCATCGTCACTGGCGTCAAGGCGCTCAAAGGTGCGCCGGTAATGGCCACCGACCTGCGTGCTTCCGCCAGCCTGGTGCTGTCGGCGCTGGTCGCCGAAGGCGACACCCTGATCGATCGCATCTACCACATCGACCGTGGCTACGAGTGCATCGAGGAGAAACTGCAGATGCTGGGCGCGAAAATCCGTCGCGTGCCGGGCTAGCAGTCACCGTGGCGCAGGGACGCGCCAGCCGAATCGTATGCGGTCGGGCTGCTGAGCCCGGCCGGCAGTAGACGCTTAAGGACCGACGTTCCAATGTTGACCATCGCGCTATCCAAAGGCCGTATTCTCGACGATACCCTGCCACTGCTGGCCGAGGCCGGTATCGTGCCGACCGAGAATCCGGACAAGAGCCGCAAGCTGATCATCCCCACCACGCAGGATGATGTGCGCCTGCTCATCGTGCGTGCCACCGATGTCCCGACCTATGTCGAGCATGGCGCCGCCGACCTCGGTGTGGCCGGCAAGGACGTGCTGATGGAATACGGTGGCCAGGGCCTGTACGAACCCCTGGACCTGCAGATCGCCCAGTGCAAGCTGATGACCGCTGGCGTAACCGGCGCACCAGAGCCCAAAGGCCGCCTGCGCGTGGCTACCAAGTTCGTCAATGTAGCCAAGCGCTACTATGCCGAACAGGGCCGCCAGGTCGACATCATCAAGCTGTACGGCTCCATGGAGCTAGCGCCACTGATCAACCTTGCCGACAAGATCATCGACGTGGTCGACACCGGCAATACCCTGCGCGCCAACGGCCTCGAGCCCCAGGACCTGATCGCCACGATCAGCTCGCGCCTGGTGGTCAACAAGGCCTCCATGAAGATGCAGCACGCCCGTATCCAGAGCCTGATCGACACCCTGCGCAACGCCGTCGAATCGCGACACCGCGGCTGACCTCTGCGCGCGACCTCCGCTGTCGCGCCCGTCTATCCGCGTCATAGCCTTTTTTCTCAGGTGCCCGCGCGGATGGAGTGGTAGCTTTAGGGCGCCTGAACATCCGCTAATAACGAGGCCCTCGCCATGACCGTGTCCACTGCAATTGCCCGTCTCAACGCCGCTGACCAGGATTTCGCCCGACATCTGGATCATCTGCTGAGCTGGGAAAGTGTGTCCGATGACGCGGTCAACCAGCGCGTGCTCGACATCATCAAGGCCGTGCGTGAGCGCGGTGACCAGGCACTGGTGGAGTTCACCCAGCGTTTCGATGGTGTTGATGCCAAGACGATCGACGATTTGATCCTCGATCGCGAGCGCCTGGAGCTTGCGCTGACGCGCATCACCCCGGTACAGCGCGAGGCCCTGGAAAAGGCCGCCAACCGCGTGCGCATCTACCATGAGCGGCAGAAGCAGGACTCGTGGCAGTACACCGAGGCTGACGGCACTGTCCTCGGCCAGAAGGTCACGCCGCTGGACCGTGCCGGGCTGTATGTGCCTGGTGGCAAGGCGTCGTACCCATCGTCGGTACTGATGAATGCCATTCCGGCCAAGGTCGCGGGGGTCAGCGAGGTGGTAATGGTAGTGCCGACCCCGCGTGGCGAGGTCAACGAACTGGTACTCGCCGCGGCCTGCATCGCCGGGGTCGACCGTGTGTTCACCGTCGGTGGCGCCCAGGCCGTGGCAGCCCTGGCCTACGGTACCGAGAGCGTGCCGCAGGTGGACAAGATCGTCGGCCCGGGCAACATCTATGTGGCGACCGCCAAGCGCCATGTGTTCGGCCAGGTCGGCATCGACATGATCGCCGGCCCTTCGGAGATCCTGGTGGTCTGCGACGGCCAGACCGACCCGGACTGGATCGCCATGGATCTGTTCTCCCAGGCCGAGCACGACGAGGATGCCCAGGCGATTCTGGTCAGCCCGGACGCCGCTTTCCTTGATCGCGTCGCTGCCAGCATCGACAAGCTGCTGCCGACCATGGAGCGTGCCGAGATCATCGAGAAGTCGATCAATGGCCGTGGCGCGCTGATCCAGGTGCGTGACATGCAGCAGGCCATCGAGGTGGCCAACCGCATTGCCCCCGAGCACCTGGAGCTGTCGGTGGCCGATCCGCAGGCCTGGTTGCCGCAGATCCGCCATGCCGGCGCGATCTTCATGGGCCGCCACACCAGCGAGGCGCTGGGCGACTACTGCGCCGGCCCCAACCACGTGCTGCCGACCTCCGGCACCGCGCGCTTCTCTTCGCCACTGGGCGTGTATGACTTCCAGAAGCGTTCGTCGATCATCTTCTGCTCCGAGCAGGGCGCGTCCGAGCTGGGTCACACCGCTTCCGTGCTGGCCCGGGGCGAATCGCTGACCGCCCACGCGCGCAGCGCCGAATACCGCATCCTCAACGAGAAGGGGAACTGAGCATGAGTCGATTCTGGAGTCCCTTCGTCAAGGACCTGGTGCCTTACGTGCCGGGTGAGCAGCCGAAGCTGGCGCGGCTGGTCAAGCTGAACACCAACGAGAACCCCTATGGCCCGTCGCCCAAGGCGCTGGAAGCCATGCGCGGCGAGCTCAACGACAACCTGCGGCTGTATCCGGACCCGAATGGTGACCGGCTCAAGCAGGCGGTGGCCGAATACTACGGTGTGACGCCGGCCCAGGTGTTCGTCGGCAACGGCTCGGACGAGGTGCTGGCGCACATCTTCCACGGCCTGTTCCAGCACAATCGTGGGCCGCTGCTGTTCCCGGACGTCAGCTACAGCTTCTATCCGGTGTATTGCGGTCTGTACGGTATCGCGTTCGAGCAGGTAGCACTGGATGAGCAGTTTCAGATCCGGGTTTCGGACTACAGCAAGCCTAATGCCGGGGTCATCTTCCCCAACCCCAATGCGCCGACCGGCTGCCTGTTGCCGCTTGAGGCGGTCGAGCAACTGCTGCAGGCCAACCGGGATTCGGTGGTGGTTGTCGATGAGGCCTACATCGATTTCGGTGGCGAAACGGCCATCAGCCTGGTTGATCGCTATGACAACCTGCTGGTGACCCAGACCTTGTCCAAGTCGCGTTCGCTGGCGGGGCTCAGGGTTGGCCTGGCGGTGGGGCATCCCGACCTGATCGAGGCGTTGGAGCGGATCAAGAATAGCTTCAACTCCTATCCGTTGGATCGCATGGCGATTGTCGGGGCGGCGGCGGCGTTCGACGACCGTGAGTATTTCGATGAGACCTGCCGCAAGGTTATCGACAGCCGGGAGGTGCTGGTTTCTGAGTTGGTGGCGCGTGGGTTCGAAGTGCTGCCTTCGGCGGCGAACTTTATCTTTGCCCGGCATCCCGGGCAGGATGCTGCCGGGATCGCGGCGCGGCTTCGTGAGCAGGGGGTGATTGTTCGGCACTTCAAGCAGGAGCGGATTGCGCAGTTCCTGCGGATTACGATTGGGACGCCGGAGATGAACCAGGCTTTGCTTGATGCTTTGAATTGATTTCAGGGTTTTGACAGGGGGGCGGATTGGGGGTGGTTGTTCTGACTTCTGATTCGCCCTTTGTTGTTGTTGTTGTTGTTGTTGTTGTTGTTGTTGTTGTTGTTGTTGTTGTTGTTGTTGTTGTTGTTTGGTGGTTTTGGAAGTTGTATGCGCATTCATTTTTGATGTCGACGCTTATTCACCTTTCCGCCCTTACGGCGGGTCCCTTTTTGAAGGATCAAAAAGGAACCAAAAAATCCTCGCTCCATTCATCCGGCCCTCCGCTTCGCTCCGGGTTCCCTCACTCCGGCCTTGCTCCCGGGAGGACCGCGCTGAACGCCCCATCCTGGGGCGCAGCGCTTGACGGGCATCCATGCCCGTCACCTCCCTCCGCAAGACCTGCGTTCGGCCTCCTGAAGTCGCGAAGTTACGGGCGGCGCCTGGACTGGCGCAGCTGTCGCTAGTTGGAGCGTAATTAAACTCTCGATTGTTTCGCGGGGCACAGCCAATATATAACTTACTTTGAAACAGTAAACCTCGCATTTCCTGCTCTTGCTCTTGCTTCTAAGCGCGCGATAGTTCAGGCGCTGCCAATTGCGACTTCAGGAGGCCGAGCGGAGTTCTTGCGTAGTGGGGCGACGGCCATGGATGGCCGTCGAGCGCTGCGCCCCAGGATGGGGCGTACAGCGCGGTACCCACGGGAGCAAGAACGGAGCGAGGGAACCCCGGAGCGAAGCGTAGGGGCCGTATGAACGGAGCCGAACGGTTTTGCCGACTTTTGCCAAGACAAAAGTCGGCCGCCGTAAGGGCGGAAAGGTGACTAAATGTCGATATCGTCTACGAATACGCACACAAAACCAAAAACAATCACCCTCAAACCCCAGCAACACCTTTATGCGCCAAAACACTATAAATACAAGGCAAAACAAACAGCGTAAACAAAGTCCCCACCGACATACCGGTAGCAATCACCATCCCGATATCAAACCGGCTGACCGCCCCGGCCCCAGTGGCCAAAATCAAAGGCACCATGCCAAACACCATGGCCGCCGTGGTCATCAGCACCGGCCGCAAGCGAATCGCAGCGGCTTCTTCGATTGCCTCGCGTACCCCAAGCCCCCGCTCGTCCCGTAGCTGATTGGCAAACTCGACAATGAGAATCCCATGCTTGGTAATCAGCCCGATCAGTGTCACCAACCCCACCTGGGTATAGATGTTCATGCTCGAGACCCCAAGGAACAGCGGCAAGAGCGCACCGCAGATGGACAACGGAACGGTCACCAGAATCACCAGCGGATCGCGGAAGCTCTCGAACTGCGCCGCCAGCACCAGGAAGATGATCGCCAGCGCCAGGCCGAAGGTCACCCACAACGCGCTGCCCTCCTGGACGAACTGCCGAGCTGTCCCGGCATAGTCCAGTGAAAAGCCTTCCGGCGCCTCCTCGCGGGCGATGGCGCGCACGGTTTCCAGTGCTTCACCCATGCTCACCAGCGGAACGCCCTGGATGATCGCCGAGTTCAGCTGCTGGAACTGGTTGAGCTGTCGCGGCCGGGCCCGGTCGCTCAGGGTGATCAAGGTCGATAATGGCAACAGTTGGCCTTGCTCGTTCTTCACGTAATAGTTCTTCAGCCACCCGGGGTTGGCGCGGTAGGGCCGTTCAACCTGGGCGATGACCTTGTAGCTGCGACCCTCCAGCGTGAAACGGTTGATCTCGGCCTCGCCAAGCAAGGTCGCCAGGGTGCTGCCAAGGGTGTCCATCGACACGCCCATCTGCGCCGCCTTGGCGCGGTCGATGTCGATCACCACCTCCGGTTTGTCGAAGGCCAGGTCGATGTCGAGGAAGGCGAATTTACCCGAGGCCTGGGCGCGCTCCTTGACCCGTTGCGCCACCTCCAGCAGCGCCGGGTAATCACCGGCGGTGTTGATCACCAGCTGGAACGGCAGGCCCTCGCCGGTGCCGGGCAGCGATGGCAAGTTGAAGCCGAAGATCTGCAGGCCGCCGATCTGTTCGAGTTTGGCCTGCACCAGCGGCAACAGCTGCATCTGCGTGCGCTCGCGTTCGTTCCAGGGTTTGAGCAGGAAGCCGCCGATACCGCTCTGTACGCCGTTGAAACCATTGATCTGGAATGACGAGTAGTACTCGGGGAAGCCCTTGAAGATTGGCGTGAACTGGTCGGTATAGGCGTTGAGGTAGTCCAGGTTCGCGGTTTGCGGTGAACTGCTCATCATGAAGATAACCCCCTGGTCCTCCTCCGGGGCCAGCTCGTTGCGGGTGAACATCAGCAGCACCGGGATCAGGCACATGATGAGCACGGCGAACACCAGCACCACCGGGCGGCTGTTGAGCGTACCGTGCAGCAGGCGCTGGTAGCGTACCTTGAGCGATTCGAAGATCAGGTCCAGGCGGTGGGCCAGCCCGCTGGGGTTCTGTTCGTGGCGCAGCAGCACGGCGCACATCATGGGGGAGAGGGTGAGGGCGACGACCCCGGAGATGACCACGGCTCCGGCCAGGGTCAGGGCGAACTCCTTGAACAGGGCGCCGGTCAGCCCGGTGAGAAAACCAATGGGAGCGTACACAGCAGCCAAGGTGATAGTCATGGACACGACCGGCAGGGCGATCTCGCGGGCACCCTCCAGGGCCGCTTCGAAGGGCGTCTTGCCTTCTTCGATATGGCGGTGGATGTTTTCCACCACGACGATGGCGTCATCCACCACCAGGCCGATGGCCAGTACCATCGCCAGCAGGGTCAGCAAATTCAGCGAATAGCCCATCATCTGCATGAAAAACAGCACGCCAATCATCGACAACGGGATGGTCACCACCGGGATCACCACCGACCGCAGGGCGCCGAGGAACAAAAACACCACGACGATGACGATCAGCACCGCCTCGCCGAGGGTCTTGATCACTTCGTCGATGGAGGCCTGGATAAACAGGGTGGCGTCGTAGGCGATGGACACCTTCAGGCTGGAGGGCAGTTGTTCTTCGAGCTGCGGCATGATCCGCCGTACTTCCTTGATAACCTCCAGCGGGTTGGCCGCCGGCGTGGCCTTGATGCCGATGTAAACCGAGGGCGTGCCGTCGAACGAACTGACCGTGTCGTAGTTTTCGGCGCCCATTTCCACCCGGGCCACGTCACCCAGCAGTACCCGGCTGTCACCGCTGGTCTTCACCGGTAGGGCGGCGAAGGCTTCGGCAGACTTGAGCTCGGTGCTGGCGTTGATGCTGGTGACCACGTACTCGCCCTTCACTTCGCCAGCTGCGGAGAGGAAGTTGTAGCGGCGCACGGCGTTGGTCACGTCCACTGCCGACAGGCCGAAGCCGGCCAGCTTCACCGGATCGATCCAGATACGCATGGCGAACACCTGGTTGCCGAGAATCTCGGCCTCGGCCATGCCCGGCAACGTGGCCAGTTTGGGTTGGATGACCCGTGACAGGTAGTCGGTGATCTGCGGGTTGCTCATTTCCTTGCTGTAGAAGCTGATGTACATCAGTGCCGAGGCGTCGGCGGCCTCCTTGCTCAGTACCGGATCCTCGGAGTCCTGGGGCAGCTTGTTGCGCACCTCGTTGGCCTTGGCCAGCAACTGGGTGAACAGCCGGTCGGTGTCGGCGCCGATCCGCGCGTAGACCGAAATGATCGAGAAGTTCTGCCGGCTCACCGAGGTCATGTAGTCGATGCCGTCGGCGCTGGCCAGGCTCTGCTGCAGCGGCTGGGTGATGTAGCCCTGGATGGTCTCGGCGTTGGCCCCGGGGTAGGCGGTCGTCACCGTGATCAGGGCGTTTTCCATCTGCGGGTACTGGCGGATCTGCAGCTTGCTCCAGGCCTGCAGGCCCAGCAGCAGGATCAGCAGGCTGACCACGCAGGCCAGCACCGGGCGGCGGATGAACGGGTCGGTGAACGCCATGGCCGCCTCCCGTTCACTGCGCGCCAGGCGCGGCGGGTTTCAGGGCTGAATCGGCGCTGATGCGGATCGCCGCGCCTGGGCTCAGCTTGAGCTGACCCGCGGTGACGACCTGGTCACCGGCCTGCAGGCCCTTGAGCACCACGACCCAACCGTCGCGACGCTCGCCGGTCTGCACGGTGAGTTGTTCGGCGATCAGCTGCGGCTGATCGTTGGCATCGTGCAGCGGCTGGCCGTCCTCGCCCTTTTTCGGGCTGACGCGATACACCGAGTTGCCGTAGAGGGTGTAGGTGATGGCGTTTTCCGGCACCACGACCTGCGGTTGCGGGTCGGGCAGCAACAGTTGCAGGCTGGCGAACATGCCCGGCAGCAGCTTGCCTTCGGGGTTGGCCAGGGTGGCGCGGACCATCAGGTTGCGCGTGCTTTCCTCGACCTTGGGGTTGATCGCGCTGAGGCTGGCGGGGAAGGTCTGGTCAGGGTAGGCGGCCACCTGGGCCAGCACGCGCTGGCCGAGGCTCAGGTGTGGCAACGCCTGCTCGGGCACATTGAAGTCGACGTAGAGACTGGACAGATCCTGCAGGGTGGCGATCACCGTACCGCTGGGCAGGTAGGCGCCGACGTCCACTTGGCGGATGCCGATGGTGCCGCTGAACGGAGCGCTGATGCTCTTTTTCGCCAGCGATGCCTTGAGCTGGTCAACCACGGCCTGGTTGCGCCGGTACTGGCTGGCCAGGCGGTCATATTCGCCACGGGAGATCGCCGAGTCGCCGACCAGTTGGCTGCCGCGGCCGAAGTCGACCTTGGCCAGCCCCAGGTCGGTCTGTGCGGTGCCGAGCAGGGCGGTTTCCTGGTCGCTGTCCAATTGCAGCAACAACTGGCCGGCCTTGACCTGTTGCCCGGATTCGAAATGCAGCGACTTTACCGTCCCGGCCACCTCAAGGCTCAACTCAACGCCCTGGTAGGCCTTGAGGCTCCCGACCGCCGGCATGCGCTCCTGCCACTGGCGTAGCTCGGCCTGGGCAGCGGCAACACTGACCGGGGGCCTGGGCTGCGAGAACATCTGCACTTGCCGGTAGATGGAAAAGGCCTTGATGCCCCCCAGGATCAACACGATCAGCAGGACGACGGCCAACATGATCAGCATGCGGCGGCGCAACATGGTCCGGTTCCCTGGAGGTGGATTTTGTTGTTCGTCGGGCACGACCACGGGCGATCCGGCCCACGTGCGATGGGGCAAGTATTGTCGGTTTTCTGGAAAAGGGGAGGAGATAGATTGCCTGTTGTGGCCCCATCGTCGGCAAGCCGGCTCCCACAGGAGGGTGTTGCTGGTGTGGGGCTTGCCGGCGATGGGGCCGGTGCAGGCAATAGAGCGATCAGACCAGGTGCAGATGGTTATCCCAAAAGCCTGAAGGCAGGTCCATCGGTTGCCCGATCAACTGCGCCTGGCGGCAATCATAGAAGCGGCAGCGGCCTTGCCCGGAGGTGACTACGAAACCATCCTTCACCGCTCCGACCCCGGCGCAATCGGGCATCGGCGCATCAAGTTTGACTGCGCCGCTGTCCAGGTCCCAGATGAACAGTCGGTTGGCCCGCGGCGCGGTCAGCGCCACCAGGCGCAGGTCGCTGTGGATGGCGACGCTGGCGGTGTACTGGGCCATCGATTGCAGCTGGCGCTCCGGCACCGGGAAGGCCTGGAACGGCTCGCCCGGGCGCTTGATTGCCAGCAGTTCGGCGGTTTCTTCCGAGCCACCCATGAACTGCTGGCAGGCGGCGATGGTGCCATCATCGCCAACTGCCAGGTGACGCACGCTGTTCATCTGCTGGGCCAGGGTCTCCTTGCTCAGCAGCGTGCCGTCACGCTGCATCAGCACCAGGCTCGGCTCCATGGCGTCGAGGTTCATCTCCACCCGGCTCTCGGCCTCGGTGCGGATGCCGCCGTTGGCCACCACCAGGGTCTCGCCATCGGGCAGCCAGGCCACTTCATGGGGCCCGATGCCGTGGGTGGGGATCTCGCCGCTGTGCACCAGGCGCTCGCCCTCGAAGCGGTAGACGCCCAGTACGCCACGGCCTGGGTCGCTGGTGTCGTTCTCGGTCGCATACAGCCACTCGCCACCCTTGTGGATTACCGCATGGCCATAGAAGTGCCGGTCGGGCTGTGAGGCGAGGGTCTGCAGCAGGCGCCCGTCACGCAGGTCGACCAGATAGCTCTCGGTGCCGGGTCGGCGCGCGACGAACAGCGCGATGGGCAGCGTCGGGTGGTTGATGATCGCATGGCAACGCTGGGCCACCTGGGTGCTGAACACCTGGGTGCCGTCCAGGCGGAAGCCGACGGCGTAGTGCTTGCCGTCGCCGTCGTCGCGGGCCGAAAGCAGCAAGGGTTCGCTGCCTTTGCCGCGGAACAGGCTCCAGCCACCCAGGGTGAGGGCGCTGAGCAGAACGCTACCGAGTTTCAGGGCCTGGCGTCGCAGCATGATCAGTCACCGTCGTTGGCGTTGAAGCCCAGCTGGATGTTCAGCGCCTTGGCCAGCTCGCCTTCGTGCAGGCGGTGGACGACGTTGAGGGCATCGTAGATTTGGTTGAGGGTCTGCTTGCCGGCGTCATCGGCCAGCAGTTCGCCGAGGGTCTTCTGGTTGTCGGCCAGCAGCTTGAGCGCAGCAGCATAGGCGTCGTCGATCTTCTGTGCCAGTGCCGTCTGGTCCTTGGCCAGCAGTCCGCGCAGGCCTTGGTTGTCGACCCCGACCCAGACAGTCTGGGCGGCCTTGAGCGAGGCTTCCAGGCTCTTGATCGACGAGTGGCTGCGCCAGGCCTCGGCCTGCAGTGGTTGGGCAATGCCCTTGCTCTGCCGGCCCATTGGCGCGCCGAGCTTTTTCTTCAGGCTGTCCAGGGCGGTGACCTGGGCACGCAGCACGTCGGCGATCGCCTCGTGGGAGTCGGCGTAGCGCTGGTTGGGGAACTTGGTCATCTGCGACAGCATGCCGTCGGTGCTGTTCCAGCCCTTGAGGATCTCTTCGGCCAAGGCCTTCTGGTGTTCGCCGATGGCGACCAGCAGCGGGCAGTAGCGGGCCTTCTGTTCGGCGCTGGCGATGTCTGGCTTGCTGTCGAACAGGATGTATTCGTAGGCGGACAGGCCACGGACCACGACGCTGGCCTTGCCCAGCGATTCGACGGTGACCGCCTGCTCGCCGTTGACCAGTTGCTCGACCTGGCGGCCGACCAGGTTTTTCTTGTCCGGCCAGAACTGCACCTGCCAGGCACGGTTGCCTTCGGCCAGCGGGCCGACCAGCAATGGCTGCAATTCGGCCCAGGCTTTTTGCGCGTTGAGGAAGTCGGCACGGGCGGTCTCGAGGTCCTGTTTGCCCTCACAGTAGGCCAAGGCGCTGGCGGCCAGTTGCCGGTCGGCCTCAACCCAGCGGCTGTAGGTCGGCAGGATCACCTGCTTGGCGATGGCCGCGGAGGTCACTGCCTGTGGGTCTTGTGGCGAGCAGGCGCCCAAGGCGAGTGCGGCGAGGCTGGTGAACAACAGTTTGGGTCGGAACATGCCCGGCTCCTTGTGCGTTTAAAGTGAATTCAGGAACGCCAGCAGCGCTGCGCGCTGCTCGGCATTGAAGGTCAGTACATGGTCGCGCGCCGCCTGGGCTTCGCCGCCGTGCCAGAGCACGGCCTCGAGCAGGTTGCGGGCGCGGCCGTCATGCAGGAACTGGCTGTGGCCGCTGACGGTTTCGCTCAGGCCGATGCCCCACAGCGGTGGGGTGCGCCAGTCCTGGCCGTTGGCGGCAAATTCGGTGCGTTCGTCACTCAGGCCCGGGCCCATGTCGTGCAGCAGCAGGTCGCTGTAGGGGCGGATCACCTGGTTGGCCAGTTCCGGCTCGGCCGCATTGGCGGCGGTGGTGAATTGCGGGGTGTGGCAGCCCTGGCAACCAGCCTGGTAGAACAGGTTCTTGCCGGACAATACCTGCGGCGCATCGACGTTGCGCCGGGCCGGCACGGCAAGGTTGCGGGTGTAGAAGGTGACCAGGCGCAGGATATTGTCGCTGACCTCCTTTTCGCCGCCCTGGCCATTGCCATTGGGCGCGGCCAGGCAATCGAGCTGCGCTGCGGTGCAGTCGTCCTTGGGCAACAGGGTGGTGGTCAGGCCCATGTCGCCGGCGAAGGCGTGCACGTTCTGCTGGTTGACGTTTGGCTGTCCTGCCTTCCAGCCGAAGCGGCCGACCACGGTCCTGCCCTGGGCATCGTCCCACACGCGGTTGGCGCGGCCACGGATACCGTCGCGGTTGTGGTCGTCGGGATCCTCGTTGGCCAGCAGGTCGGCTTCGGGGATGGCTTCAAGCAGGCCCAGGCCGATCATCGGCGGAGCGACCCGGGCGGAGAAGCGTGTGTCGGGGTGCAGCGGGCCGTAGCCGAGCTGGCTGATTCGCAGGGTCGGGCGTCGCAGTTCGACCTGGTGGCCGTCCGCGAAGGTGACATTGTGGTTGTCGTAGGTCACGCGGACCTTGCCTTCCGGGGCCACGCCGGGGATGGCCATGTCCTGGAACTGGGTACCGTAGACGGGCTCCGGGACTACCCCCAGGCGCTCGATCACCTGGGCGTAGTACGGCTGGTCGGGGATCGACAGACGCACCAGCATCGACACCGCGTTGCTGTCGTCTGGCTCCGGCGGATGGCCGCGACCATCGCGCACGTGGCAGTTCTGGCAGGCGTTGGTGTTGAACAACGGGCCGAGGCCATCGCGGGCGGTAGTTGTGGAGGGGGCGATTACCCAGGGGTTGCGGAAGAAGCTGTTGCCCACGGCGAAGTCCAGGCGCCGCTCGGGCGTGAGGTTGGCCGAGGGCAGCGAGTAGGCGTTGCGATCGCTGCGCTGCACCGTCGCCTTGCCGCCGGAGAGCGCCTCGCCGGGCTCGGCCTGGGTGAAACGCGGGGCGTCGTCACAGGCGGCGAGGGCGAAGGCCAGCAGCAGAGGGCTTAGGCGGAGCAAGGACATCGACAATCCTGGGCATGGGCGAAAAACCGGCGTGCAAGCTTATCAGGCCAGGGGGGATTGAATAAGAGCAATTTGCAATTACCAGATGAAATAGGCTTTACCTGGAAATGTCCGCGACCACCCATTCCGCTCCCGAACACGGAAATGAAAAAGGCGGCCCGAAGGCCGCCTCTGCTGAACCGCAACGCTGATCAGAATTCGTGATCGGCGGTGTCCGGGTTCAGGTTGTCGATGCCCAGCTTGCCCGCGGCCTGCTCGATCGCGCCGGTCTGCTTGACCAGGGAAGCGATGGCGTCACGCACGATCTGGTTGCCGGCGGCGTTGTCGGCGGCGATCAGCTGGTCGTAGTGCTCGCCCTTGAGAGCGTGGTCGACGATCACCTGGATCTTGGCTTCGGTGGCTTCCAGGTCGGCCTTGAGGGTGGCGTCGGTGGCCGGGTCGGCCTTGGCCACCAGCGACGACAGGCTCGGGCCGCTCAGCTTGCTGCCGTCGACACGGGTGTACTCGCCCAGGTAGACGTTGCGGATGCCCTTGGCGTCGTAGAAGTGCGAGTAGTGGGTGTTGTCGCTGAAGCAGTCGTGTTCATCTTCCGGCGAATTGGCCTCCAGCGAGACCTTCATGCGCTCGCCCGCCAGTTCGCCCAGCGACAGGCTGCCCATGCCGAACAGCATCTTGCGCAGGCCATCGTTGGCCGGCTCTTTTTCCAGGCTGGCGCGGTAGTTGTCGGCGACGTTCGGCGCCCAGTTGCCGACCATTTCCTCAAGGTCCTTGACCAGCAGGTCGGTGGCCGCCTTCAGGTAGGCACGGCGACGGTCGTTGTGCCCGCCGGTGGCACCTTTGCCTTCGAGGTAGTCGGAGGCCGGGCGGTTGCCCGCGCCTGGGCCGGTGCCGTTGAGGTCCTGGCCCCAGAGCAGGAATTCGATGGCGTGGTAGCCGGTGGCGACGTTGGCTTCGGAACCGCCCAGCTCGTTCAGGCTGGCCAGCTTCTCGGGGGTGATGTCCTTTACGTCGATTTTGTCTTCGCCCACCTGGATCTCGGTGTTGGCGATGATGTTGGCGTTGGCCGCCGGGTTGCCCAGGGCGTGCTCATAGCTCTTGTCGACGTAGTCGATCAGGCCTTCGTCCAGGGGCCAGGCGTTCACCTGGCCTTCCCAGTCGTCGATGATGGTGTTGCCGAAGCGGAAGACTTCGCTCTGCAGGTAGGGTACGCGCGAGGCGACCCAGGCGTCCCGGGCGGCTTTGAGCGTCTGGTCGTCGGGCTTGGCGAGGAAGGCGTCGACGGCAGTCTGCAACTGCTTGGCGGTGCTCAGCGAGTCGCTGTACACGGCATGGACCATCTCGGCGTAGTGCTTGACCACGGCCTTGGCGGCGGCTTCATCGACAGCCCCTGGTGCCGCGGTGGTGACAGCGGCAGATGTCTGGGCTTGCGGTGCGGCGGCCTTGTCGTCATTGCCTTCGCCGCAACCGGCGAGGGCGATGGCGATGGCCAGCAGACTGGCGGAGGCCAGAGGCATTCGAATCATTGTTGGTTTCCTGCGTCGTGTGGTTGGACCATGGGTGGACCGTGCGCCGTGGCACGCGAAACCGCAACATCATGCGAAAGATTTGCATTTGCTGTAAAGGGGCGGGCGCGCATTTCATGCAAACGCCCGCTTGCCCTGCTTGGCCGAGATTGGTGGGGGTTACAACGCGGAAACCTGGTTGCGTTGCGCCTGCTTGAGGAAGTTGGTCAGTTCGCGCGCGGACAGCGGCTTGCTGTAGTGGTAGCCCTGACCCTCATGGCAGCCCTGGGCGATGATGTAGGTCTCCTGTTCGGCGGTTTCCACGCCTTCGGCGATCACCTGCATGCCCAGGCTCTTGCCCAGCTGGATGATGGCGCGAACGATGGTGGCGTCGTCATCGTCGTCGAGCAGGTCCTGGACGAAGCTCTTGTCGATCTTGATCTTGTCCAGCGGCAGCGATTTCAGGTAGCTGAGCGAGGAGTAACCGGTGCCGAAGTCGTCGATGGCGATCAACGCCCCGGAGCGGCGCAGGCTCAGCAAGTGCTGGGCGGCGGTGCTGATGTCTTCCATCAGGCCGGTCTCGGTGACTTCCAGCTCCAGGCTGCGCGGTGGCAGGCGGTAGGCCTGCAGCAGGTTGTTGACTACCCGCGGTAGCTCGTTGTGGTGCAGTTGCACGGTGGACAGGTTGACCGCCATGCGCAGCTCGCTGAAGCCCTGGTCGTGCCATTCGCGCAACTGCCGGCAGGCCTGGTCGAGCACCCACTCGCCGATGCTGATGATGCTGCCGTTCTGCTCGGCCAGGGGAATGAACTGGTCGGGCGGGACCATGCCCAGCTCCGGGTGCTGCCAGCGCAGCAAGGCTTCGACGCCTACCACGCGGTGGTCGCGGTAGCTGATCTGCGGCTGGTACACCAGGTACAGCTGGTTGCGCGGCAGGGCTTCGCGCAGGTCCTTTTCCAGTTCGCGGCGGCGGCGCATCTCACTGTCGACGCTGGCGATATAGAACTGGTATCGGTTACGCGAGCGGGCCTTGGCCAGGGTCATGGTCTGCTCGGCCTTTTGCAGCAGCTTCTCAGTGCTGTCGCCGTCCTCGGGGAACAGGGTGATGCCGATGGTGGCGCGCAGGCGGATCTGCTGGTGGTCGAGGTCGAAGGGCGCCTCGAGGTCATCGAGGATGCTCTGGGCCAGCTCGGCGGCTTCGTAGGGCTGTTCGATATTGGCCTGGACCAGGGCGAACTGGTCGCCACCCAACCGGGCCAGGGCGCCGAGGCGCCCGCTGTGGGCGCGCAGGCGGTCGGCCAGCGCCAGCAGCAGCTGGTCGCCGACCTGGTAGCTGAACTGCTCGTTGATGCCCTTGAAGTCGTCCAGGCCCACGCACAGCACGGCGACACGGCGTTGCAGGCGGCCACCGTCGATGAGGATCTTGTCCAGTTGCTGCTGCAGTTGCTGGCGATTGGGCAGGCCGGTGAGAAAATCGTACTGGGCCATGCGCTGCAGACTGTTCTCGGCCTCGTGGCGCAGGTGGGTGTTGCGTTCGATGGAGGCCAGCAACTGGTTGGCGGTGTTGACCCAGATGCCCAGTTCGTTGCGCTCGTGCCCCTTGAGCAAGGGGATCTGGTGCTGGCTGGGGCGGTCGGGGTTGATTTGCGTCAGGTGCTCGATGATCTTCGACAGCGGCTTGGTCAGCAGCCAGTGGTACACCAGATACAGCACCAGGCCCATGGCCAGGGCGCGCAGCACGCCGGAGATGAAGATGATCACCGCGTTGACCAGGAAACCCTCGCCATAGGCGGAGGTGTCGAGGGTAATGCTCAGGTCGCCGTAGTATTCACTGTAGGGGCCGCGGCCGACCAGTTGCGTGGTGTAGGTGCGCTCCTGGCCGAGGATCAGGTCGGTCAGCCAGCGCATGGACATGTCCTGCAGTGGCCGGGACTTTTCCGCGAGCATGGTTTCGTTGGGGTGGCCGATGGAGGCCATGCGTACCGAGCCGTCCTGGAACAGGCCTTCCATCACCTGCATGCCCATTTCCCGGTCGAGGCTGTACACCGCCTGCGTCGAGGGGTCGCGGAACATGTCGAGGATGCGCTGGGCGTCGTTGTTCACCGACTGGCGGGTCTTGTAGGCGTCATAGACGATCTGCGCACAGCTGAGTACGACGCCGACAGCCAATGCCGAGAGCAGTACGACCCGCAGCAACTTGACCGATAAGCTGTTTCGGAATTCCAGCTTCAATGGGGTTTCCTTAATCCATGCGCATGCCATTATTTTGCCATCAACCATGGCGACAGACTATCGACCGAATGCCCCGGCAGGCAACACGTCCGTCGACGGATCTGCCCTTGGCTCTATATCGGTTGAGCGGTCATGCGACTTGAGTGCGCTGCGTCAACTTTCCAGAAGGTTGATGTTAGCGCGCTATGCGGGCTGAGCAAGAGCGCACGGATGGGTTGCAGGCAATTCTGTCAGGTTGGCCCTGGGGGCAGCGAGCTTGCTTGGCGCTAGCGTCATGGCAGGCAACAAAAAACCCGGCACGAGGCCGGGTCTTTTTGCAGGCTTGGCGAACAATCAGGCCTTGAAGGTCTTGCCTTCGAACTGCTCGGCAACGAACTTCCAGTTGACCAGGTTCCAGAACGCCTCGACATACTTCGGACGCAGGTTGCGGTAGTCGATGTAGTAGGCGTGTTCCCAGACGTCGCAAGTCAGCAGCGGGGTGTCGCCGCTGGTCAGCGGGTTGCCGGCGCCGATGGTGCTGGCCAGGGCCAGGGAGCCGTCGGCCTTCTTCACCAGCCAGCCCCAGCCGGAGCCGAAGGTGCCGACGGAGACCTTGGTGAACTCTTCCTTGAACTTGTCGAAGGAACCGAAGGCGGTGTTGATGGCCTCGGCCAGAGCGCCAGTTGGTTGGCCGCCGGCGTTCGGCGCCAGGCAGTTCCAGTAGAAGGTGTGGTTCCAGACTTGAGCGGCGTTGTTGAAGATACCGCCGGAGGAGCTCTTGACGATCTCTTCGAGGGTCTTGCCTTCGAATTCGGTGCCTGGGACCAAGTTGTTCAGGTTCACGACATAGGTGTTGTGGTGCTTGTCGTGGTGATACTCCAGGGTTTCCTTGGAGATGTGCGGCTGCAGGGCATCGTGGGCGTATGGCAGCGGCGGCAATTCAAAAGCCATGGTGGATCTCCTGATTCAGGTCTGTTCGCGGTATGCGCAAGGCCGATCACGGGCGGCCCGGTGAGCGTCGGCGAGTTTGTACTCTTTGCGACGCAAGGGCTGGATCATAGCACCGGCCTCGGCGCTTAACCACGCAACATCTATAGGGAATAGAGGTTCCAGAGCGGTTGGCTGGGGCCGACAGGTGGGCTGCTTGACTGTCGTAGCCCTGCGTGGGATACCCGGTTTTTTCGCGGCGTCAGTTGAAGATCAACTGCGCCGCCACCGCGAACATCATCACCGCCACCATCAGGTCCAGCATGCGCCAGGTCGCCGGACGTGCCAGCCACGGTGCCAGCCAGGCGGCGCCGATCGCCAAGGTCGAGAACCATACCAGCGAGGCACTGGCGGCGCCGGCCACGTAGGCGCCGGGCACGGCCTGCTGGGCGCCGAGGGAGCCGATCAGCAACACGGTATCAAGGTAGACGTGCGGATTGAGCAGGGTCACCGCCAGGGCGCTGAGCAGCACCGCGCGGCGCGAACGCATGCCCTGGCCTTCCTGATGCTGCAGGCTCTGTTTCGAGCAGGCGCTGCGCAGGGCCTTGGCGCCGTACCAGATCAGGAACAGCGCACCGCCCCAGCGGGCCACGGCCAGCAGTGTCGGGTTGTGCGCCAGCACCGTGGCCAGACCGAACACCCCGGCGGCGACCAGCAGGGCATCGCAGACGATGCACAGTGCCGCCACTGGCAGATGGTGTTCACGGCGCAGACTTTGTGCCAGGACGAAGGCGTTCTGCGCGCCGATGGCCATGATCAGGCCGAAGGCCACCAGCATGCCGTTGAGATAGCTTTGCCACATAGCGGGAACACTCCAATGGCGCCGATGCGGGATCGGCGCGGGTTACCAAGAAAGATGTGGCCATTCTGGCGGTTGCGGCGGTATAAGAAAAACAAATATAGCTGATCAGTCATTAGAGAAATCGATGTTCGACTACAAATTGCTCGCCGCCCTCGCCGCGGTGATCGAGCAAGGCGGCTTCGAGCGCGCCGCCCAGGTACTGGGATTGTCGCAATCGGCCATCTCGCAACGCATAAAGCTGCTCGAGGCACGGGTTGGCCAGCCGGTGCTGGTGCGCGCCACGCCACCGAGCCCGACGGAAGTCGGGCGCCAGTTGCTCAACCATGTGCAGCAGGTGCGCCTGCTCGAGCGCGATCTGCAAGGCCAGGTGCCGGCACTGGACGAGGAGGGCATGCCCGAGCGCCTGCGCATCGCCCTCAACGCCGATAGCCTGGCAACCTGGTGGGCCGGGGCGGTGGGGCCGTTCTGCGCCGAGCAGCAGGTGCTGCTCGATTTGGTGGTCGAGGACCAGGACGTCGGTCTGAAACGCATGCGCGCCGGTGAAGTGGCGGCCTGCCTGTGTGGCAGCGAACGGCCGGTGGCCGGAGCGCGCAGCTTGCCGTTGGGCTTGATGCGCTATCGGGCGCTGGCCAGTCCCGCGTTCATGGCGCGTTACTTTCCCAACGGGTTCGCGGTCGAGCGCCTGGCCCGCGCCCCGGCTGTCGTGTTCGGGCCTGACGATTTCCTGCAGCATCGCTACCTGGCGTCGTTGGGTGTGCAGGAAGGTTTCCTGCACCACCTTTGCCCCTCATCCGAAGGTTTCATGCGCATGACAGAAGCCGGCCTCGGCTGGGGGCTGGTGCCGGAGCGACAGGTGGCCAAGCAGCTGGTGCGTGGTGAGCTGGTGGAGATCTGTGCAGATACCCCCATCGATGTGCCCTTGTACTGGCATCATTGGCGCAACGGCGGGCAGTTGCTCGCCCAGTTGACCGAGCACCTGCGCCATTCGGCGCGGAATTGGCTGGTGCCCTTGTAGGCACTTCAAGCGTCAGCTGCATCTGAAATAGAGCAAGGCGGAGTCTTACATGCGAATTCTGGTCACCGGCGCGAGCGGCTTCATCGGCGGGCGCTTTGCGCGTTTCGCCCTGGAGCAGGGCCTGGAGGTGCGGGTCAACGGCCGGCGGGCAGAGGGTGTGGAGCATCTGGTCAAGCGTGGGGCGCAGTTCATCCCCGGCGACCTGGGCGACGCCGAACTGGCCCGGCGCCTGTGCCAGGGGGTGGACGCGGTGGTGCACTGCGCCGGCGCAGTGGGCACCTGGGGCCGCTATCAGGACTTCCACCAAGGCAACGTGGTGCTCACCGAGAACGTGGTCGAAGGCTGCATCAAGGAGCATGTGCGGCGCCTGGTACACCTGTCGTCGCCGTCGATCTACTTCACCGGCCGCTCGCGTATGGATGTCCGCGAGGACCAGGTACCGCGTCGATTCCATGACCATTACGCGCTGACCAAACACCTGGCCGAGCAGAAGGTGTTCGGCGCCCAGGAGTTCGGCCTGGAGGTGCTGGCGCTGCGCCCGCGCTTCGTCACCGGGGCCGGCGATGCGAGCATCTTCCCACGGCTGATGCGCATGCAGGCCAAGGGGCGTGTGGCGATCATCGGCAATGGCCTGAACAAGGTCGACTTCACCAGTGTGCACAACCTCAACCAGGCACTGTTCAGCGCGCTGTTCGCCGAGGACCAGGCTTTGGGCCAGGCCTACAACATCAGCAACGGCCAGCCACTGCCGCTGTGGGATGTGGTCAACTACGTGATGCGCCGCATGCAGCTACCCCAGGTCACCCGCTATCGTTCACCTGCCCTGGCCTACAGTCTGGGGGCGCTCAACGAGGCTGCCTGTCTGCTTTGGCCCGGGCGCCCGCAACCGACCCTGAGCCGCACGGCGGTGCAGGTGATGAGCACGGATTTCACCCTCGATATCAGCCGCGCCCGCCAGTATCTGGACTACCGGCCCGGAACCGATGTGTGGGCGGCGCTGGATGAATTCTGCAGCTGGTGGCAGGCGCAACACGGGCAACGCTGAACCTGTGCGCGGGATGATGGTCATCAGTGCGCCGCCCTGGCGGTTTATACTCATGCCTCTTTGCTACCACCGCGGTTGAATGCACCCATGCGTAACGACGCCCACGATGATTTCGACGACGTGCCCACCCTGCGTGCCGGCACCCCTGATGACGATGAATTGCTGCCTGCCCATGTGGCCCGTAGCCGCCAGAAGGCGGTGCGGCCGCGTAGCAATGGCCCGCTGTGGACATTGCTGGGCGCCTCGTTCATCGCCCTGGCCGGGCTTGGCTGGTGGAGCTTCCAGCAGATCACCCTGATGGAGCAACAGCTGGTCGCGACCCAGGAAAGCTTTGCCCGTATCAGTGAAGAGGCCGCCGGGCGCTTGCAGGTGATCAGCGGCAAGGTCGACGCCAGTGAGTCCAGCAACAGCACC
This sequence comes from Pseudomonas sp. PONIH3, assembly GCF_002934345.1. Lineage (NCBI taxonomy): Bacteria > Pseudomonadati > Pseudomonadota > Gammaproteobacteria > Pseudomonadales > Pseudomonadaceae > Pseudomonas > Pseudomonas sp. PONIH3. Next base: position 2,491,765 of record NZ_CP026386.1, on the reverse strand, counting down.
GGCAGCGAGGCATTGAAGTTGCAGATTCGCCAGTTGCAGGCTTCCCTGGCCGAGCAGGGCAAGCAGCAGCTGGGCGTCGCCGGGCAGGCGGGGGACCTGGGCAAGCGCCTGGAGCAAGTGCTGGCCGATACCCGTGAACAGCAGAAGGCGGTCACTGAACTGCAAAGCCAGTTGCAGGCGCAACTCAAGGTCCTCAATGCCGAGCTGGCCGCGCTCAAATCGGGGCAGGTGGATGGCGGTAAGCTCGATGGCCAGCTCAAGAGCCTGAGCAACGACGTGGCGACTTTGAAGAAACAGGGCAACCCAAATGCCGCCATCGAGAGTCTGGAGCAAGATATCCTGGTGCTCAAGAGCCAGGTGGACAATCGCCCTACGCCCACGGCCGGTGGCGCCTCGGTGCAGGAATTCGATGCCTTCCGCGGGCAGGTAACCCGCAACATCAGCACGCTGCAGAGCCAGATCCAGAACCTGCAGCAGCAGATTAACTCCCGTCCTTGAGCGCGCTTCTACGCGCCTGCTCTACTTCCCTGCCTATTTTGAAGCTCCGTGCGTGATCTACGCGCGGGGCTTGCTCGTGGTTTGTCCACAGTGGTTTCAGCCGCCTCTTGCAAGCCCCAGGTGCGCGTAAACCTGGGCGCAGCAGCGTCAGCTTTCAGGCCTATGGCAGCGCGCACCTAGCATTTCTGTCAGGTGTGGGCCTGGATGGACTTTGTTATTACTGCTTCACCCAGACGGTGGTGGCCAAGCAGCCGCGATCACGATCTCGGCACCGCGTCATCCGGAGCTGAGCATCATCCGGGCCAATGACACCGGGGTGGAGCCTACATTCAGGTACCGCGCAATCCACGCTCACAACAGCACACGCCTGAACACGCCAAATGCAAGGGGAGGTTGCCATGAATACGCCTGCTCACCCGTTGATCAGCAGCGCAAAAGTAAAGAAGACTTCGACGCTGGTTTTTCCGAAACTCGCGATGGGCGAGGCCATTGTTGAAGATCTGATTGATGACGGTACCGGAAAGATGGAATTGCTGCCTAAAACCAAGCAAGAAGACGCGCTAAAGGTAAAGGTACCGAACTGGCCAGAGTCCGAGGTCGATTACATCATCGCATTGACATGGGACGACGTGCGTCTCGATAACATTCCTGGCGCTTTCCACTCCATAGCTCAGGCAGAACAGGCAAACCCTGATTTTAAATTCGAGCTCAGCGTGCCTGCCACGTATTGGGCCTCGGTGGCTGATGGAGAGGATGCGCGGTTTCGCCTGGGCTATGACGTACAACCGTTCCCGGATGACCGTTGGGATTTAGGGCCCCGGCGCCTTGTGCGCATCGACCGAGAGGCTCCGGGAGGCAGCGATGGAGCCTTGGCCAAACTGCAGTTTCCCAAGGTGGTGGAGGAGAGAAGGCGCATTCTGGTGGGAGACTTCACCTCCGGCCTGTTGGATACCGAGGTCAAGGGATATGTGTCGCAGCAGGTGGGTGACCAGATCGTGGTCACCATGACCGATGGTACCAACAAGGTACCGATCGGGCCGATCACCGTTTTTAGCGCAACTGATCCCACTACCGTGCCATTGCCTTTGATCGACTTGCAGAAGTTGGACGACAGAAAACCCATCACCTTCACCTACCAGTCGACCGACCGGGCGGGGAACGTGTCGCTGGCTTCGGTCCCGCACGACACGCTCGAGTTGCTGTTGACGGATATCCCGGACCTGCTGCCGGTTCCCGAAGTGCCAGGTTTCGATGCTGGCGGTGATCCACCTGTCCTCGAGGCGGATGCCCGGGCGGGTGTGGACGTGCATGTTCCCCAGATCACCAGCGTCGCGGTGGGTGACGAGATCGTCGTGTTGTGGGGGAGCCAACGTGACGCGCCGCAGCGGGTCAACCAGATTCCGCCAGCGCCGGATCCACTGATGGTGCTCAAGCTGCCCTACCCGCTGACCAGCGCGGAAACGGAGTACGGCCCGGTGGCCGTTGCCTATGAACTGTGGCGAGCCGGTTCGTTGATCGGTACATCGGATGGCGCCGCGAATGTAGAGGTCGATCTACGGGTGCCAGGTGGCCCCGACCCTGATCCGGAAACGCCCGGGCATGACGACCTGGTGCCCGCCACGATCAAAGGTGGTAGCTCAGGCCAGGACGACAAGCTGGATCCCGAGGATGTCGCGGCAGGCGCCGAGGTTACCATTGCGTGGGAGGGGCTCAGTGCTAGGGAAGTCCTGGCCGAGGGGGACAAACTCGCACTGTGGTGGGGGAACCAATCGCCTCATCCGCTCGATTCGGTCACTGCGCACGAGGCGTCTGAGCAGCTACCTATCGTCCGTGCGGTGCCAGCAGCGTTGTTGGGTGCCGAGCCCAGCGGCCAAGTGGTAATGGCCTATGCAGTCACCCGGGAAACTGAAACAGGAGGGCCGGAAAACACCTCGTTTTCACCCCCGAAGCTGGTCGAGGTCCTGCGCGCTGACGAGTTGCCGGGGCAAGGGGGGCCACTGCCTTCGCTGGAGTTCACCAAACTGAATGGCAACGGTGCCATTGGCCGGGAGGAGGCACAACGAGAGCTGCCGGTGCGTATCGCTGGCTACAAAGGTATGGCGCCCGGCGATGTGATCGTGATCACGGTCGATGGAAAGCGCGGCCTTGGGATGCCAGAAGATCCGATTCCCGGCTTCCCGGTGAGCGGGCCGTCGTTCCGCATCGAGCAGCACCATATTGACGAGGGTGAGGTAGTGCTGGCGCTCAAGCGCCAATATGCCTACATGGTTTGTCGAGGTCACCTGCACGTGAGCTACACCGCCAGTAACGTTTTCGGCTCGGTGGCGGCGGCGCATCAACCTACGCCAGTCTCCGTGCGTGAGGCTGGGCAGGATAATTGCCCAATTCCCACTCAACGCTTCTGAAGCCATATCCCTGGCGAGCGCCTGCTCGCCAGGGGGCACTACCTGGGAGGCAAAGGCCATGTCCGAAGAACTGTCGCGCAATCGCCCCGCTGTCGGTAAACACGTCGCGCAACTGCCTGAACCTGTGATCCCTCAGGCTTTTAAGGGCAGGGGGATTGGCTTGCGCTTGCTGGATGATGAGCAGTCGCCGTTGAAGGTCCAAGTGCTGGCAATCCACATGCAACCGAACGACCTCGTCACGCTGTATTGGAACGACGATGAAATAGAGCGCAAGACGGTAAGCCCGTCGGTGGTCAAGCGAGTTCGCAAGGCGCAGGCACTCGGTATCGAATCCGGTACCTATCTTGATTTCGACGTACCACCGTCGAAGATTCCCGACGGTGCTGGCGTCGTCTGGTACAAGTGGAAAGACGATATCGGTGAGCAGGAGGACGATTCGTTAAAGCTTGATGTCATGGTCAAGCGCAGCTTGCCCGGCGGTGTCGACCCCGATCCCAGCACCTCCTTCAACGAGAACCTGGATATGCCGGGGGGCATCCCGCCTTTCATCGATGCTGACCAGGCTGCCAAGGGAGTAGAGGCCATCATCATGGGCGGCTACCCCAATCGTGGGCCGAACGATTGCTACGAGCTCCAATGGCATGGCAAATCCATAAAGGGGCCGGTGCCTTCAGGCGCGGATTCTTTCCCTGTCACGGTCGGCCAGGACATCATCGAAGAGGTCGGCAGTGTCGAACAGCTCATCGTTCGCTATGAAATTCGCGACGAGGTCAATAATCGCTCGCTGTGGTCGCGAGAGGCCTACGCCAAGGTGGATCTTGCCGAGCGTACCCTGGACGCGCCGGTGGCCTTGGATGCCGACGAGGACGGCAACATCGATTTCAACGCCCTGGAGGGTACGCCGCTCAAAGTCAGGATTGAACCTTACCGCGATATTACAGCCGGCGATCAGCTGAAGCTGACCTGGACGGGTGTCAATGCCAAGCAGGAGCGCCTGGACCCCGTAGACCAACCCCATACCGTGACCCAGCAGGAAGTCACCGCCGGCATTGAGCTCGAGTTGAAAAATGACTTGGCGGTCGCCGCATTGCAAGGGGGCGCATTGTTGGAGTACCAGGTCAACGACCAGGCGGGGCGCAAGTCGCATGTTCTGGAAATCACTGTATCGGGCAACCTTGAACTCGACGCGCCCAGTGTGGATGAAGCCAGTCGCGGGGGGCTCGACCCGCATGATGTGCCGGACGACGGCGTAACCATTCGCATCGCTGCCTACGCACATATGGCCGTGGGTGACGAAGTGTCGGTGTGGTGGAAAGGCACTGCTGCGGATGGCGCTACTCACGACCATGATTGGACTTTGCCCGTGGAACGCGTCGGCGATATCGAGCACCTCGTCGAGAAGGACCTGGTACTCGAGTTGGTGGGCGGGACGCTCGAGTTGTTCTACGCACTGACCGCCAAGGGGGGCGCCAAGTTCGAGTCTGCCCCGTGCAAACTGGTGGTGCCGGTCGACTTGCGACGCCCCTCGGTGGAGAAGGCGTTCGGGGACGATAACGACCAGCTCGATTTCCATAAGGATTTTGCCAATGCGTCACATGTGAAAGTTACGGTTCCGCGATACTCCGGCATGGCGACTGGCGACAAGGTGGCAGTGGTCTGGACCGGCCCGAACTTCCCCTACCAAATGCCGTGGCAAGTGATCACAGCCCCTGGGGATGTGGTGTTCCAGTTGCCACGGGTGGTGTTGCTGGACTCGATCGGAACAACGGTTGACGTCAAGTACCTCGTCGAGCGTGGTGGTGAGCCGCCCGAGGCAACGTCGGAGGCCCTGGCGTTGACCGTGCTTGCCCAGGCGCTGGAGCTACCGGCCCCCGGGTACCTGTCTTCCGGGGGAGACAATCCAAGGTTCAACCTCAACTATCCCAATATCAAAGAGGGAGACAAAGTCGAGATCCGCTGGGAAGTGGATCCGGCAATTGAGCCCACCCTGCGCGAGGCCACTCTCGATGTGTACAAGGACGGGCGATCCTTCCTGATAAAGGTGAATCCGGCCTGGCCCCAGACTGACAGACGCAAGAAAGTGTTCGCCAGTTACTCCATCGAAGTAGACGGTTCAAGGTTGTATTCCCAAGTAAAGTCATTCCAACCCGACTGATATCAATTGCCACGGCGATGTGCTGGGCACTGGTAAGAAGGGGCAGTGTTTGCCTATATAAAAACAGGAATTCTCCTACATAGGTTTTTACCTTTTTTGTCGAGACTGCGGCCAATTGGCTACATCCAGGTGGCTGATTTCAACTTTTCGGTAGCACGGGTGAGAAACTGGGACGGGAGAACAACATGAAGGTAAAGCACGCTAGAGTACCCCTGAGCCTCGCCGTCGGCCTGGCGGTGATGGCAAGTACCGGGGCGGTCGAGGCAACGCAGATTATCGACAACCGTTCCGAAGTGGTCAGCGGCCCGGTGGCGGACGACTATATGGTGCGCAACCGCGGGGCCTTGGAAGTCACTGCCACGGGGAGTACGCAGGGCATCGATGTGCGCAGCCGTTCGACTCTCGTCGTCAATGGTGGGGAAGTGGCCGGTAGCGGCACCCAGGTGGGGGTCGCCCTGTCTGACGAGAGCAGTGCGGCCCTGGTCGATGCGACCGTTTCCGGGGGAACCTTCGGCGTGTCGGGCAACACCCAGTCGAGCATGCAGGTGCAAGGCGGCACCATCGTCGGCAACAATGGTGCGTCGTTCACGGGGGGCAGTACCCTGAGCCTGTCCGCTGCGGCCCTTACCGGCAGGACCGGGGTCGGTGCCTTCATGCTAGGCGGCACTCTGAACGCGTTGCAAGGCTCGGTCATTACCGGACAGACCCAGGGGGTGCAATTGCGCCAGGGCACCACGGCCACTGGCGGTAGTGACTCGAGCATGACCCTGGACGGCTCGACCGTCGAAGGCAAGACGGGGAGTGCCATCATTGTGCGCGATTCCGCGGATGGCAACAAAGGCACGGTAAACATCCTCGTGGGCAACAACAGCCGGCTCATCGGCGGCAATGGCAACATCCTCGAGGTCACCCGTGGCATGACCGCCGACTTCACGGCAGACAACAGCCAGTTGTCCGGGGACGTGGTTGTCGACGGCACCAGTACGGCCAATCTGCTGTTTCGCAACGGGGCGTCGCTCAGGGGTAACCTGGTGAACGTGGAGAGCCTGACGCTTGAGAGCGGCGGTCGCTGGGCCATGACCCAGGATGCGCAGGTGGGCAACCTCTCGCTGGACGACGGCACCGTCGATTTCACCGACCGGGATACCACGCCCGGTTTCAAGACGCTGACACTCGACAGCCTCGAGGGTTCGGGCGTGTTCGTGATGGGCATCGACCTGGCCAGCGGCACCGGCGACTTGCTGAAAGTAACTGGCGCGGCAGAGGGCAATCATCAACTGAGCATCGCCAGCACCGGTGTTGACCCGGTGGAAGGGCAGGCGCCACATCGCATAGTCGAGACCGGTGGCGGTGATGCCACGTTTGGCCTGTTGCACGAGATCGATTTCGGCACCTTCCTCTACACCTTGGAAAAAGGCGACGGTGAGGACAACTGGTACCTGAAGCAGAAGCCCGGCAACGTGCTGACCCCGAGTGCCCATGCGGTGTTGGGCATGTTCAGCGCCGCGCCGACCGTGTGGTATGGCGAGCTGTCGTCGCTGCGCAGCCGCATGGGCGAACTGCGCCTGGGCCAGGGCCAGGGCTTGTGGATGCGCAGCTATGGCAACCGCTACAACCTGTCGGCGGGTAGCGCCGTGGCCTACCAGCAGGACCAGAACGGTGTAAGCTTCGGCGCCGACGGCACCTTGCCTGGCTACGATGGCCGTTGGTTGCTCGGGGTGATGGGCGGCTACAGCGAGTCGGGCCTGGATTACAGCCTCGGCTCTTCCGGCAAGATCAAAAGTTACTATGTCGGCGCCTACAGCACCTGGATGGCCGACAGTGGCTACTACATCGACGCCGTGCTCAAGTACAACCGTTTCCGTAACCGCAACGATGTGGTGATGAGCGATGGTCGCAAGACCAAGGGCGAGTATCACAACGACGGTCTCGGGGCCTCGGTTGAGGTTGGTCGGCACTTCAAGCTGGACGATGGCTGGTATGTCGAGCCGTTCACCCAGCTGTCCGCTTTGTGGGTCGATGGCGACAGCTATACCCTGGACAACGGCCTGCGGGCCGAGAGCGATGGCGCCAACTCGGTGCTTGGCGAGGTCGGTGCGCAGGTCGGGCGCAGCCTGGCGCTGGACAATGGCAGCATCCTGCAACCGTACCTCAAGGTGGCGGCGGCCCACGAGTTCATCAACAGCAACAAGGTCAAGGTCAACAACAACCACTTCACCAACGACCTCTCCGGTACCCGAGGCGAGGTGGCAGTGGGCCTGGTGGCGCAGGTCTCGGAAGTGTTGCAGCTGCATGGCGAGTTCCAGTACAGCAATGGCGAGCATATCGAGCAGCCGTACGGGGTGAACCTGGGCTTGCGCTACAACTTCTGATCGTTCGCAGGTATCCACTTGTAGAAGCGGGCAAGCCCGCTTCTACAAGTCCTGCATTCCCCTACATCCGTGGGTAGTCGATATACCCAACCGGGCCTTTGCCATAGAACGTCTCCGGATGCGGCGCATTGAGCGGTGCATCGGCAGCCAGGCGCGCTGGCAGGTCGGGGTTGGCGATGAACGGAATGCCGAAGGCCACTGCATCGGCTTTACCGCTGGCCAGGGCAGCGTTGGCGCCGGCCTTGTCAAAGCGCTCGTTGACGATGTAGGGGCCGCCGAACGCTGCCTTGATCAGCGGACCGATGCTGTCGTCAGCCGCTTTTTCCCGCGAGCAGATGAAGGCGATGCCGCGTTTGCCCAGTTCCCGGGCCACATAGCTGAATGTCTCGGCACGGTCAGCGTCGCCCATGTCATGGGCATCGGCCCGTGGCGCCAGGTGCACACCCACACGGCCTGGGCCCCACACCTCGATGGCGGCATCGGTCACTTCCAGCAGCAACCGCGCGCGGTTCTCCAGCGAGCCGCCATAACGGTCGGTGCGCTGGTTGGTGCTGCTCTGCAGGAACTGGTCGAGCAGGTAGCCGTTGGCACCGTGGATCTCCACGCCGTCGAAACCGGCGGCCTTGGCGTTCTCGGCGCCGCTGCGGTAGGCCTCGACGATGTCGGCGATCTCTTCGGTTTCCAGCGCGCGCGGGGTCGGGTAGTCACTGAGCGGGCGCACCAGGCTGACATGGCCCTTGGGCTGGATCGCGCTGGGGGCCACCGGTAGTTCACCGTTGAGGTACGACGGGTGGGAGATGCGCCCGACGTGCCACAGTTGCAGGAAGATGCGCCCGCCCGCGCCGTGGATGGCCTTGGTCACGTTGTGCCAGCCACGTACCTGCTGGTCGTTCCAGATCCCGGGGGTATCCGGATAGCCGACGCCCATTGGCGTGACCGAGGTTGCTTCGCTGAGAATCAGGCCGGCGCTGGCGCGCTGCACGTAGTATTCGGCCATCAGCGCATTGGGCACGCGGCCTTCGTCGGCGCGGCAACGGGTCAGCGGGGCCATGATGATGCGGTTGGGCAGTTCCAGGTCGCCCAGGGTGATCGGGTCGAACAACGTAGTCATGTGCGAAGCCTCGCTTGGATCAGGTCAGAGCTCTTGGCTCATTTGCTCGAGGAACGCCTTGATGGTCGCCTCGTTGCGTTTGAAGAAATGCCATTGGCCGATCTTCTGGCTGCTGATCAGGCCGGCGCGCTGCAGGGTGGCCAGGTGAGCGGACACGGTCGACTGCGACAGGCCGCAGCGCTGGTCGATCTGCCCGGCACACACACCGTGTTCGGTGCTGTGGTGCTGCTCGGGGAACTGCGCGGCCGGGTCTTTCAGCCAGTTGAGGATGTCTCGCCGGACCGGGTGGGCCAGGGCTTTTATTATTTCGTCGAGATCGAGGGGCATGGTTGGGCTCGTGGCGTGTAGCGGTATATCGCGATGGAGCGAAATATAAATCGCTGCATCGCGATATACAAATATGAAGTGGTCATAAGGCAAGTCTTGATAGCTATATCGTCTTGTGACGATATAGTCGCCAGCGGTGCTAGACTGGCGCCATGAATTATCTCGCGCACCTTCATCTGGGCGGCCCCGCGCCGCAGCAACTGCTTGGCAGCCTGTATGGCGATTTCGTCAAAGGCGAGCTCGCCGGGCGCTTCCCGCCTGTGCTGGAGGCTTCTATTCGGCTGCACCGGCACATTGATCGCTACACCGACAGCCACCCACTGGTGCTGGCGGCGCTGGCGCGTTTCCCGCGCGAGCGGCGGCGGTTCGCCGGGATCGTCGTGGATGTGTTCTTCGACCACTGTCTGGCGCGGCACTGGGCGGCGTATGCCGAACAGCCGCTGGCGCAATTCACCGATGATTTCTACAAGGTATTGCTCGCCGAGCCGGAGTTGCCGGGGCGGTTGGCGCGCATCGCGCCGGTGATGGCGGCCGACGACTGGCTGGGAGCGTATGGCGATTTCGCCACCCTGGAGCAGGTGTTTGCCGGGATTGCCCGGCGCCTGTCACGACCTGAGGGGATAGCTGGGGTGATGGTGGAACTGGAGCGGTTGTACGAGCCGTTGCTGGCGGACTTTCGCGAGTTCTATCCGCAGTTGCAGGCATTTGCCCGGGGACAGCAATCGGCTTGAGTCGGCAATCGCGGACTCAGGCTGCCCGAGCCTGTCGCCTCGGTGCGACCTCGACGTTCTCGGCGCCGAAAAGCGCCAGATGGACCGCCTGTTGCGCTTCGAAAGCCAGTACCGCGCGTTCCTTGCCCGCGCTGCCGATTGGCGGCAACAGGTGGATCAGCACTTGTCCGCGGTCCTGTGCGAACAGCCGCATCAAATGGGAAACCAGGTCGTCCTCGCCAATGAACGGCGCGATCGGATCGGTCTGGCCTGCGCGCAGGTACTGGATTGCCACCGGCTGTACTGGCGTGTTCTGGTCGATTGCTCCGGCCAGCAGGCGCCCATGGAAGGTGCGCAGGCTGCGACCGTCCGTGGTGGTGCCTTCGGGGAATATCAATAGAGGGCGTTGCTCGCCCAGTTGTTCGCTGATCTGCTCGCGCAGGCGCTGGGCATCGCCGCCTCCGCGACGAATGAACAGGGTCCCGGCCTTCTCGGCCAGCCAGCCGGCCAGCGGCCAGTGGCGCACCTCGGCCTTGGACAGGAACGACAGCGGGGTGAGCATGCCGAGCAGTGGGATGTCGGTCCACGACACATGGTTGCAGACCCACAGCATCGGCTGTTGCGGCAGCTCGCCCCTGACCTGCACTTCGAAGGGCAGGGCGGCGACCAGGCGCCCCATGAACATCCGTGTCCAGCGTTGGCGCTGTTCTATCGAGGCGCTCAGCCCCAGACGCTCGCCCAGGGCGATGACACTGGCCATGGCCAGCCCCAGGGCCAGTACCAGGAACAGCCGCAGCAGGCGGGCAGCGGCCCGTATGCGCGGCATCAGACCGCCGCCTTGAAGTGACGGGCATAGCGTGGGCAGAGGTCGTCGCGCTTGAGCAGGATGAACACGTCGGCGACCTGGAAGTCCTCGTCCCAGCACGGCTCGCCGCAGATCTTCGCGCCCAGGCGCATGTAGGCCTTGAGCAGCGGCGGCATTTCGGCGATGACGTTGTTCGGCAGCGGCAGGCTGGGCAGCGGGTTCTTCGGTTCGGCACGCAGGTGCTCGGTGCACAGGTAGCGTTCGCGCAGGCGCTGCATGATCGCATGGGCCTGCACGCCGCCGTCCTGCATGGGGATGCTGGCACAGCCCATCAGGTAGCTGTAGCGGCCCTCATTGAGCTCCTCGGCCAATTCGCTCCAGAGCACGGCGATGGTGCCGCCGTTGCGGTATGCCGGGTCGACGCAGGTACGGCCCAGTTCGAGGATCGGGCCCTGCAACTGCAACAGGCCGTGCAGGCTGAACTCCTCTTCGCTATAGAAGCGGCCGAGGCTGCTGGCGGCCTGGTGATCGAGCAGGCGGGTGGTGGCGACCAGTTGACCGGTGGCCAGGTCGCGCACGCCGATGTGGCGGCAGTGGATGTCGTAGTCGTCCATGTCCAGGCCGTGTTCGGCGCCCTTGAGCTTGGCCTTGAATTCGGCGCTGAACACCTTGAAACGCAGGGCCTGTGCTTCCTGCAGGGCCGCGGCGCCGACCAGGCGTTCGGCTTGCAGACGGCGTTCAGTGCTGGTGTCGCCAGAGCGAGCGATCCGGGTCATCGTGAGTCTCCATAAGCCAGCCAAAGGGTTGCGGCCGGTCGGCTTTGTTGTGCAAAGTCAGCCTAGGTACGCCCGGTGTCACCCCCGTGAATCTTTGGTGATGCTTGCGTGACACCCCTGAAAGGAGCTTGCGATGGCCTGGTTGCAACGACTCAACGACCCCTTGCGCCACCCGCTGGCGGCGACCCTCGGTGAAACCTATGCGGCGGTGCTCGAGCGCCTGGGCACGGTGGCGCCGTTCGAGCTGGCGGTGCTGGGCGGGCGGGCCATGGCCACTCCCGGGCTGGCGTTCCTGCTCGGCTACCAGGCGGCGCTGCGGGTCCTATGGCCCAGCGCTCCGGCCAGCCTGGGCGCGTTGTGTGCCACCGAGCGGCGCAGCGTGCGCCCGGCGGACATGTACACCCGGCTGGACGGCCTGCGCCTGACCGGCAACAAGGACTTCGTCACCGCTGGGCTGGACGCCGAATGGCTGCTGGTGGCCGCTCGTCACGAAGGCGCGGGCGAGGCGCCGCGCTTGCAACTGGCGGTGGTCTATCCGGGCGAGCCGGGGGTCAGCCTCGAAGCCTTGCCGACACTGCCGTTGATGCCCGAAGTGGGGCATGGCCGCCTGCAGCTCAAGGATGCCGCGTGCGAGTTGCTGGCCGGTGATGGCTGGGATGCCTACGTCAAGCCGTTCCGCTCTCTCGAGGACCTGTATGTGCTCGCCGCGCTTGTGGCCTGGCTGCATGGCGTAGCCCAGGAGTGCGCCTGGCCGCAGGCCCTGCGCCTGAAGCTGATCGGCCTGCTCGCCGGGTGCGCCGAGGGCAGTCGGCAATGCCCGGACAGTGTGGCCTGCCATTTGCTGCTGGGAGGCCTGTTTGCTCAGTTCCACGATTTGCGAGGCGAGATCGACCAGGCGTTGGCCGCAGGGCCGGAGCACTGGGCGCAGTTGTGGCAACGCGACCAGGGCCTGCTGGCGCTGGCCGGCGCCGCCCGTGACAAGCGCCTGGCCAAGGCCTGGAGTGCCGCCGGACTGTCATGAAAGCCTGAGAGGCTGTGGGCACCTTTGAACCTGGGCCACTGTGCGCCCCATCGCGGCTGAAGCGGCTCCTACAGGCCGTGCGCAACCTTTGTAGGAGCGGCTTCAGCCGCGATGGGCTGCAAAGCAGCCCCTTGCAGGACTCTCCATGAAGGCAGTGATGCTTGCCCTGGCCATGACCACAGCCCCGGCCTTGGCCGAAGACTGGCCCTCGGCGCAGTGGCCAGTCGATAACGCCGTTATCAACTGGCAAACCGTAGACACCTACGCCTTCGCGCCACACGATACCGAGCGCGGCGGCATTCGCACCGATGCGCTGTTGATCATCCGCGATGGCCGCATTCTGCATGAGCGCTACGCCGAGCCAACCCGTGTCGACACTGCGCACCTGACCTGGTCGGTGAGCAAGAGCGTGCTGGCCACGGTCATGGGCGTTGCCTACGGCGAAAGGCGCTTCCAGCTCGACGATCCGGCTTTGCGCTATTACCCGGCCTTGCAGGCGCACCCAACGTTGCGCCTGGCCGACCTGCTGCATTGGGCCAGTGGCCTGGCCTGGCAGGAAGATTACGAATACGCGCCGTTGAAGTCGTCGGTGGTGGCCATGCTCTACACCCGTGGCCGCACCGACATGGCCGCCTACACAGCGGCCAGGCCTGCCGCCAGTGCGCCCGGCACGCAGTTCGTCTACTCCAGCGGCGACAGCAACCTGCTGGCCGCCAGCCTGCGCGCCATGCTCGCGCCTGAGCGCTATGCCGACTATCCCTGGCAAGCCCTGTTCATGCCGCTGGGGATCGACAGCGCTGTCTGGGAGCGCGATGGCGCGGGCACTTATGTGGGCTCCTCGTACCTCTATCTCAGTGCTCGCGATCTGGCGCGCATCGGCCTGCTGATGCAGCGTGACGGGCGCTGGCGCGAGCAACAGTTGCTGCCGGCCGAGTGGGTGGCGTTCAACCGCACCTTGTTCAGCGCCGCGCAGCCTGTGCCGGGCGAGGCCAACCCCGGCGGGCACTGGTGGCTCAACCAGCCATTGCCCGGCCAGCCAGTGCCGTGGCCGGATGCGCCGAGCAATACGTTCGCCGCACTCGGCCACTGGGGTCAGGCGCTCTATGTACTACCCACGCAAAAGCTGGTGATCGTGCGCTACGCCGATGACCGCGATGGCAGCTTCAGCCACAACGAACTGCTCAAGCGGGTGCTGGACGCCGTGGCCGGGGAGGGCGCATGAAGCGGGTGGTGCTCCTGCTGTTATTGGCCGTGTCTGCCTGGGCCTGGCACGAGCGCCAGGCGTTGGCGGACTTCCCGGGCATCCTTTCGGCCTACTCGGCGAAAGAGTACTGCTCGTGCCGGTTCGTGATGGGTTTCCCTGAGGCCTATTGCCGGGGCTATGTGCGCCAGTACCTGCCCTTGGGCCTGCTGAAAGAGGACAGCCCCCGGCGCCTGGTCACCGCCGAGGGCCTTGGCCGGCGCAACCAGGCGGCCTGGCAGGGTCACCGCGAAGGCTGCCGCTTGCTGCCGTGAAACCGTGCGGGTAAGGTTGACGGCCTTGATTCACAGGATTTCACATGTTCAAGCCGTCCCGTCTGCTGCCCGCCCTCCTGCTCGCCCTGTGCCTGCCCGCCCATGCCAACTGGCACCTGGATGGCGAATCCTCGCGCCTGTCCTTCGTCACCGGCAAGAATGGCAATATCGCCGAGGTCAACCGTTTCCTGGTGCTGCATGGCAAGGTCGACCGCAAGGGCGCGGCTGAGGTCAGCATCGAGATGGACTCGATCAGCAGCGGCATCCCGCTGCGTGACGAGCGCATGCGTGACGGCCTGTTCGCCTTCGAACAGTTCCCCGAGGCCACGGTGCAGGCACAGATCGACCTGCGCCCGATCAACGACCTCGCCAACGGCGCGCAACTGGAGCTGCGCTTGCCGGTGAGCGTGACCCTGCATGGCCAGACCCGCAGCTACAACACCCTGCTGCTGGCCACGCGCCTGGACGAACGGCGTTTCCAGGTGGTGACCCTGGAGCCGCTGATCCTGCGTGCCTCGGAGTTCGGTCTCCTGCCGGGCCTGGAGAACCTGCGCAAGCTGGCCGGGCTCAAGTCGATCAACCCCTCGGTGCCGGTGAGCGCGGTGCTGATCTTCACCGCCCGCTGACATGCCGGGGCCGGTCTTCCCGTGGCGGGATGGCAACCAGTTCGAACTGCTGATCGACGGCCCCGAGTTCTTCCCGCGCATGCTTCTGGCGATCGTGCGTGCCGAGTATCAGGTCGACCTGGAGCTTTATCTGGTCGAGGCCGGGGCGTGCGCCGAGGCGGTGGTCGAGGTCCTGGAACAGGCCGCGCGGCGTGGCGTGCGGGTGCGTTGCCTGTTCGACGACTATGGCTCGCTGGCCTTTACCTCCGTATTGCGTGAGCGCCTGCTGGCGGCGGGTGTCCAGCTGCGCTGGTACAACCGCCTGCGCTGGCGCCGGGGCCTGCGCAATCTCTATCGCGATCATCGCAAGCTGTTGCTGGTGGACGAGCGCTGGGCGGTGGTCGGCGGTACCGGGGTCACCGACGAGTTCTGGACACCCGAAGCCGACACCAGCGAGTGGCACGAAGTGATGGTGCGCATGGAGGGGCCGATCGTCACCGACTGGCAACTGTTGTTCGACCGCCAGTGGCACGCCAACCAGCGTCGCACCGCCTGGCGCCCGCCCGAGGGCTTCGGACTGCCGCGCCTGCCCCAGGTGCCGGCGCAGGGCCAGGGCATGGGCCGGGTGGCCTATGCCGACGCCCGCCAGCACAAGGACATCCTGCATGCGCTGGTGCGCGCCCTGAACAGCGGCCAGCGGCGCATCTGGCTGGCCACGCCGTACTTCCTGCCGACCTTCAGCGTGCGGCGCTCGCTGCGGCGTGCCGCGCAGAAGGGCATCGACGTGCGCCTGCTGCTCACCGGCCCGCGCACCGACCACCCGGCGGTGCGCTATGCCGGACATCGCTATTACCCAAGGCTGCTGCGCGCCGGGGTGCGGATCTTCGAATACCAGCCATGCTTCCTGCACCTGAAGATGGTGCTGGTGGACGACTGGGTCAGTGTCGGCTCGTGCAACTTCGATCACTGGAACCTGCGCTTCAACCTCGAGGCCAATGTCGAGGCCATCGACCCGCCACTGAGCGCGGCCGTGGCCGCCAGCTTCGAGCGCGATTTCGCCCAGAGCCTGGAAGTCGACCTCGCGCGCTGGCACGCCCGGCCACTGTGGCGTCGTGTGCAACAACGCCTATGGGGCTGGCTGGACCGGCTGGTGGCCAACCTGCTCGACCGCCGCGACTAGTCGCACGTATCGCGGTCGGGCAAAGCGGACTATCTTGCTGGGACTGTTCCCAGACTACCGAAGGAGTGGATACGATGACGGCGAAGAAGATTCTCATGCTGGTGGGCGATTACGTCGAAGACTACGAGGCGATGGTGCCGTTCCAGGCCTTGCGCATGGTCGGCCACACCGTGCATGCGGTCTGCCCGGAGAAGGTTGCGGGGCAGACGGTGCGCACGGCGATTCACGATTTCGAAGGCGAGCAGACCTACAGCGAGAAACCCGGGCATAACTTTGCGTTGAACTACGACTTCGTCCAGGTGCGGGCAGAGAGCTATGACGCGTTGCTGATCCCCGGTGGGCGCGCACCAGAATACCTGCGCCTGAACGACAAGGTGCTGGAACTGGTCAGGGCGTTCGATCATGCGGGCAAGCCTATCGCCGCGGTGTGTCATGGCGCGCAGTTGCTGGCTGCGGCCGGGGTACTGGAAGGGCGCGAGTGCAGTGCCTACCCGGCGTGCGCCCCCGAAGTGCGTCTGGCGGGTGGACAGTTCATCGATATCGCGATGGACCAGGTTCATGTGGACGGCAACCTGGTGACAGCGCCGGCCTGGCCTGCTCATCCGGCGTGGCTTGCGGCGTTTCTCAAGGTGCTTGGGACGCGCATTCAGTAAGGGCGTCAGCATCAATGCGGGCGCGTTCAGGGGGGGGCGGTAGCGGTCATGGAGAAATACCTGTCGTGCCGGGACAAGGGCAAGTTGCGACGCCGATGGTAGGGTTTCCCCTCAGGCCGGCTTGCCCGAGCGCGTTATCCACCGCGACCAGACGACTGCTTCTCCATGGAAATACGCCTGCTGCATGGCGCGGCGATTGCGCCTTACATCGATGAGCTTGCACGCTTGCGCCTGACGGTGTTGCGCGAGTATCCCTACCTCTATGAGGGGTCGCTGGAGCATGAGGCTAATCACTTGGCTACCTACGCCGACTCTGGCCGTAGCCTGATGGTGCTGGCGTTGGACGGCGGCCGAGTGGTAGGGGCCTCCACAGGCCTGCCGCTGATAGATGAAGCGCCTCGCTTCCAGCAACCGTTCCTCGCCCAGGGGCGTGATCCGACGTCGGTCTACTACTTCGGTGGCTCGGTGTTGCTACCTGCTTATCGCAGTCAGGGCCTGGGCGTACGCTTTTTCATCGAGCGCGAATCCTACGCACATAAGTTGGCGGAGTTCGATTACTGCACGTTCTGCGTCGTCGAGCGCCCAGGCATACACCCGCTGCGGCCTGCCAGTTACAAACCATTGCACGGTTTCTGGCGTAACCGCGGCTTCCTGCAGGACCCTTCGTTACGCACCCGTCATGCCTGGTGCGATCTGGACGAGCAGGAAAGCAGCAACAAGATCATGTCGTTCTGGCTCAAGGCGCTACCGATATGATATGCCTGGCGGGGTGTCTACCGGCATGAACCTCATTATGGGAAGTACATTCGTCCGGTTGCCGGTTCCAGGGTACTGTCGAAATCGAACGGACCTTTGGCACCGAACAATCGACGGTATCTGGAGATCTTCTGCATGGGCACTGTGGACCAGAGATTGCCGACGTCCAGCCTGTCCATGCGGCTTACACCTGGGACGTAAGTGATCTTGTCGGTACCATAAACCGGGCGTTGCAGCACATCGGCGATTCGTTGCGCCGCGCCGCTTTTTCCGCCCCAGCAGGCGAGCAGGACGATGGGCTCGCCTGCTGGGGCGTTGGCCACCCGCGGGGCTATCTCGCGCAGCGCGATGCGTGCTGCGTCTTCGTATTGGCCAGCCGCGTTCATCAAGACACCGTCCTTGCCCCCATGTGTTTCAAAAGCTTTTATCCCTCTGCCCCACGCATCGTCGTACCAGACGACCTCTGCTCGGTTGGTTCTGGGGTTTCTGAACATGACGTCAATGGGATGCTGAGGATTCTTGGGGGCGTGAACCGCAGGCTTTCTCAGTGCATTGCTGCGCTTGAGGGTGCTGACGCTTTTTCCAGCCATCCGTGTCAAGCCCCCCGTGGCAATGCTGGATAACCCTGTGCCTAACGATATCCAGCCGAGCACATTGGCGGCTTGCTCATTCTTGCCTTGCACTTGCATCGCCATGGCTGCCGCTCCCGTGCCCAGGGACACGATGTTGAGTGTCGCCGTCGCCACGGCCAGTGCACCGCTGGCACTGAGAATACCGCCCGCGGCCAGCGCGGCGCCGGCGGCGCCAAAGCTGGCGACCGTGGCCAGGGCTCCGACCGCCAGACCAATGCCGGCTATTACCCAGGTCTGCCAGCTGTGCCCATCTGGGTCGATGCGGTTGACCGGGTCGCCGCCACAATAGGTATAGGCATTGATACCGCCATGACCGAACGGGCTTTCGCTGTCGGGCGCGAGGAAACACATCAGCAATGGGTCGTAGGGCCGATAGCCTGCGGCGATGTACCAGCCGGTCAGGGGTTCACGGCGTTCCCCTGCATATCCGAATGGCTGTTGCTGGTCGTTGCCCTGTTCGCTGCCGTGAGGGCTGTATTGCAGCATGCGCACCTGGTCACCGGCGTTGAGGCGCACCGAGCCTTGGCCGTCGCAGCCTAGCAAAGTGGTCTGGCGTACACCTTCGGTGATCGCGCTCACGGCGAACAGCGTGCTGCCGTCGCCAATCACCTCAAGCGTGGTGTTCCCCCGGTGCTCATGGGTCAGTTGCCTGCCGCTGAAGAAACTGCGGTTGAGCGAGCCATTGAGCGTTCGGTCGCGCAGCTGGCCATTTGGGGTGTAGCGGTACTCGCATGTCTTGCCCCCATGTTCGACACTTTGCAGTCGTTCGTGGGCGTCCCACGTCAGTTTGCGACCCAGGCTGTCTGCGATGACGCGCCCGTGGGCATCGTAGGTAAGCTCGATCCGCGCCGGCCAGCTGGAATGGCTATGATCGATCGCCACGACCCGGCAAGGGTCAGCGGCTGCGTAGTGGAACTGGGCGATATCTTCGCTGCCGTCGTTGAAACGACTGATGACCTGTCGATAGCCGTCGAGTTCATTGAAGACAAACCGTTGCTCGACGATGGCGTTGCCGAACGGGTCCCTCGGTGCAGCATTGGTGTTCGCGGTAAAGCGCACCATGCGGCCTCGCGAATCGTAGGCGAAGCGTTCGTCTGCCTCTTGCTGGCCGTACTTGCCAGTACGTCGGATGAGCTGATCGAGCGCGTTGTAGCCGAGGGTTTGGGTGAAGGTTCGAGTTGCACCGTTTTCGGTCAAGCTGAAGGTGTTGCTGGCTTCTCGCCCCATGGCATCGTAGCTCAGTTGCCTGACCAGCACGCGGGCATCCTGATCCTGCGTGGTGACTTGAGCGACGCGCGACAGTGCATCATAGGAAATGCGCGTACTGACCTTGCCTGTGATGATTTGCGCGAGCCTGCCGACGGCATCGTAATGGCGTTGTTGTTCGGTGCCGTTGGCGCCCACGAAGCCCAGTGGCTTGCCACCTAGCGATGTGCGCCAATGGGTAATGTGCTCGGCGCCATCGATGACCCAGGACTCCTGCTGCGGCAAGCCGGCGGGGGAGAAGCTCCACTTCAGCGTCCCCAGGGCACCACTGGCCTCGGTGGGCTGACCCAGGCAAGGGTGATAGTGCAGTTGTTCGCTGTGGCCGCCCTCGGTACTGGACGAAAGCAGTACGTCATTCAGTTGTGGTTCGTAGGCGAAGTCCACGCGTCGACCATCGGCAAGCGTATTGGCGCAGGGAGGCAACTGGCCCGGGCGGTAGTGGTAGAGGGTGGTGCGCCCGGCCACCTCTACCGCACGCTGGCGGCCCAGGCCGTCGAAAGTCTGCCGGCCCAAGGTAATGGCATTCATGCTTGTTCCTCCTGCGCAGGGGCGGTGGTGGTAATCAATTCGGGATGCTGTCCATCGCTGTGGGGCGCGAAGTGCCAGGCGAGGGTTGTGCCATCTTCCAAGACCTTTTCGATGACCCGCGAATAGTGGTCATATCGGTAGCGGGTAACGGTAGTGGACATGTTCGGTACGCTGAGCCGCTCTTCGACCACCCTGTCCAGGCCATCGCGCACCCACTTCAAGGTGCGGGCAAGATTGTTGTTGCAATCGTAGTGCTGCTGTTCGATGGGGCTCCCCGCAAGGTTTTTCAGGGTCACGGTCCGAGGGCTGCAGAGTCCGCCCGCAGCTTGCCATTGTTCGCAGCGACGGGTGATTGGGTCATGGAGCGTGTGTGCATGTATGCCGTGGGCGTCAATGGTCAGGGCGGTCTGCCCCCAGTCGTCGAAGGCAATGATGGTAGTCAGGGACAGCGGGCCAGGAGAGTCCTTTGACAACCAGTCCTGGGTCGTCCGGCGTATCTGCCGGCCCAGGGCATCGAATTGGCAATGCATGATTTCAAGGAAGCGGCCGGGCTCGTTGTCCAGGTCTTCCAATTCGATACGCCGGGTACGTCCATCGCCGTCGAGCCACAGACGCTGGCGTTGGCCGGTAACCTCCACCAGCTCGATCATCATTGGCGGCAGGACGCTGGAGCCTTGCAGGTTCACCGCCAGTGCGTCGCCCAGGTGGTAACGCACCAGGCGCTGTGTCTGGTACGGGCTATCGGCTGAGTTGAGTGTTCGGACGATACGGCCAATCTGGTCATACTCGTAGCGGGTGAGCGCCCCGCTTTCGCTACGTTCCCAAGTGGTCTGGCCTGTGAGCAGTGACTGCGCGCTGTCGTGGGTCGAGCGGTTCACGTCGTCGTTCTCGAAGCCGATCACCGTGGTCCGCAAGAGCAGTTCGCCGTTTGCCTGCCCATAGTGGTATTCGGTAGCGGTTGACTTGTCGTTGAGGGTCGTGACGCTTCGCTGGATTCGCCCGTAACAGGTATGAGGTTGATGGAAATACGTGTGGCGGGTCTCCTCCAGCGTGCGGCTGTCCAACTCGTCAAGCAACTGTTCACGCTCGACCACGATATGCGCAGGGGCATCGACCACCCGTGAAGGAAGTGGCGCATAGGTGTACGTGCTGCTCAACACCGGAGCTGAGCCATCAGCTTTGGCTGGCCGAATAGTTTTCTTGCGCACAAAGCGCACCATCCCCAGGGGATCCGCTGGGCAACCTTCTCCCCCTTCGGCGGGATAGTAGCAATTGATTTCACAGATCCCGGTTGGGTAGTCGACCTGGGTGATGTTGCCGTAGTTATCGTACTGATAAAGCGTCGTTTCGGTGCGAATGGCCCCAGGGCGGCGATGGTCCGTGTAAGTGGTCGAGACCTGATGGGGGAGCTGGCAGGTACTGGATTGCTCCTCCCAGGTTTTGCCAGGATCGATACCATAGCGGGTATGCGTGCTGATCTCGCAATCGCCTCGTCTCGAGCTTTCCAGGAGGGGCAGATGAAAGCGGTTCCAGGTGCGGGTGATGGTATCCAGGGGCGTGCCCTGCGCATCGCTGACCGTTTCGACCACTTCGTACTGGTAGTCGCTTTCGACCTGGTAGAGGTTGTCCCGTCCGTGCTCCCAGGAAAACGCCTGGGCGCTGCCGAAGCCAAGGAAATTGGCCGTGCCGACCCATCGGTAGTGGTGCATCCGTTCGGTGTCGGGGGTGCCGGCGCTGTGGGTCCATGATTCGACCCGCGGCAGGTGGGAAAACGGTGCGTTGGCCTGCAACTGATGGCCGTCGGCCCCGGTCGCCCACTTGACGATGTCATGGGCACCCAGCGGGCTGTCCACGGTGGTGGGCAGCAGCAGGCGAGCGCCATTGTCCAGGAGCAGGTCGTCGTACTCGATTACGAAGGGACGCTGGATGCCGGGCACGTGGATTTCGCTGAGTCGGTCATTGCTCAGCGCCAGGCGCAACTTGAGCGCTTGTGAGGTATCCGGGTTGACGATGAGATGGACTTCATCCTCCAGCTGATCCACATTCAGCAGCGCGCGCTGTTCATCACGGATCCGCTGGAGAATGAAATGGTCGTCATTCCCGTAGGGGGCCCAGTCGATGAACAGGCGATGGCCCTCCGGGGAGTGCATTTCCTCAACCAGATAGCGCCCACTGTCTTCCTGCTCACGCAGGATTTCGCACTCTCCGGACTTCTTGTCTACCCGGAAATCGCCGTTGTGTTGTGGAGTGACCCGCAGCGTCGGGAGTTTTTGATCGGTGAAGGTCAACGGCGTGTCGGGTGCGAATGTGGAAGCATCTTGATCAATGGCGTACTGCTCGCCGGAGGCGAGCCTCAGGGTGTTCCGGTCGAGCTCGGACAGCCCAATGGTCCAACCTAGTCCGTAGCCTTTGTTGATACTTGAACCCAGCACGCTGAAGGCCAGGGTGACCGAGAGCGCCGGTCCACTCAGCTGGTTGGCGGGAGGGAGCGGCAGGGAGACCGCGAGGGTGAACTGGCCGGTACGGTTGTCCACGCCGGTTTTCATGAAGCCCAGAAAATTACTGGCTTGGGTATGTATCGAAGACATCAGGTGTTTCCTGGCGCAGGGGAGAGATCGGTACCCTTTCGATGGACACCGATTTTCTGGGAAGGTCAGGCGTTGTTCGCGTTTACCGTGAAGGACACATGTTTGCCTGCTTCTGCGACAGAGAACTCGACTTCATAGGCGTTGCCATGCTGGTCGATCACGTTCCAGATACTGCGCCTCGACTCGGAACTGCTGTAGTGGCGGTTATAGAAGCGCCTGGCGTACAGATGAATCAGCATGTGGCCAGGACGCTGGTGATAGGCTCGGCCTGAGTCTGGAGATTTCACCGTGAATGGCTGGCCTACCTCATAGACTGTTACCTTGCGGTGCTGGCTGTAGTCATTGGTGAGCTGGAACGAGATCAATGCGTGAGCCCAAGCGTTCATTTCATAGATGGCGTGAGAGGCCGGAGTGGCCAGTGCCCGGCTTTCGACCATCACGGTTCTCGGATCGGTAAATCCGAAGTAACCGGCGGTTTCTTCGAACTCATCATCCCAGTAATTCAGGTTCAAGCTCGGGAGCTTGTACTTGAGGGGGGACTCGACGCTCAGTTGGAAGAGGTCTTTGTGGGCCGGCACAGGCGCAATTGACTCAATAACGACCGACGACTTGAAGGGTTCGGCATTGGTGACGAAGAGATGATCTTCATCCATCCAGATCGCCGCGTGGATTTGGCTGAGCGTGCCTCCAGGACGCTTCGACGACACATAGAAACGTCGGTGAATGGCGTTGGAGGATGACACCATCAGCGCGCTGGGTGCGCTGCCGCTGGCGTTATGGTAGACGAATCGCTCGTCGCGCTGCGTATGCGCGTACAGGTCCGGATGATCCAGTACTCGAGGATTGCCTTCGTCATCGATCTGGACCAGGGTTAGCGAGTTGAGACTTTCTCGAGAGATGGTCTGGCCGTTCCGAGGTTCAAGTGTGACTGTGATCTCCACCTGTTGGCGGCCATTGGCATAAACGCGACGGGAGTTGGAGGTGATATCCAGTTGGAAACGGCGTAGCCATTGATTGGCTTTTACGGTGTTGCTCATGAGGTCTGCCTATGCAGGAGATGAGGCCTCATTTGAGTCGGAAATTACGCTTTGAGAGCGGTACATATTGCTGGCTGTAGGAGCCAGCATTAATTTCTTGCGAGCAAAAAAACCGCTCCTCAAGGGAGCGGCTTGTTTCCTACTGCGGTGTAGACGTTACTTCACTTCCACCGCCAGGCTTTCTGCGATCTTGCTCTGCCACAGCGCAGGGCCGGTGATGTGCACCGATTCACCCTTGCTGTCCACCGCGACGGTGACCGGCATGTCCTTCACTTCGAACTCGTAGATCGCTTCCATACCCAGCTCGGCGAAGGCCAGGACCTTCGACTTGCGGATGGCCTGGGCCACCAGGTAGGCGGCGCCGCCGACGGCCATCAGGTACACGGCCTTGTTGTCCTTGATCGCCTCGATGGCGGTCGGGCCACGTTCGGACTTGCCGATCATGCCCAGCAGGCCGGTCTGTTCGAGGATCTGGCGGGTGAACTTGTCCATCCGCGTGGCGGTGGTCGGGCCGGCCGGGCCGACTACTTCGTCACCGACCGGGTCGACCGGGCCGACGTAGTAGATGAAGCGGCCTTTGAGGTCCACAGGCAGCTCTTCGCCACGGTTGAGCATCTCGACCATGCGCTTGTGCGCGGCGTCGCGGCCGGTGAGCATCTTGCCGTTGAGCAGGATGGTCTCGCCGGGCTGCCAGCTGGCAACCTCTTCCGGAGTGATCTCGTCGAGGTTCACGCGGCGAGCACTTGGGCCGGCTTCCCAGACGATTTCCGGGTAAGCGTCCAGCGAGGGCGCTTCCAGCTCGGCAGGGCCGGAGCCGTCGAGCACGAAGTGGGCGTGACGGGTCGCGGCGCAGTTGGGGATCATGCACACCGGCAAGGAGGCGGCGTGGGTTGGGTAGTCCATGATCTTGACGTCGAGCACGGTGGTCAGGCCGCCCAGGCCCTGGGCGCCGATACCCAACTGGTTGACCTTGTCGAACAGCTCCAGACGGATCTCTTCGATGCGATTTTGCGGGCCACGGGCTTTCAGCTCATGGATGTCGATGGATTCCATCAACACTTCCTTGGCCATCACCGCGGCCTTCTCGGCGGTGCCGCCGATGCCGATGCCGAGCATGCCGGGCGGGCACCAGCCAGCGCCCATGGTCGGCACGGTCTTGAGCACCCAGTCGACGATCGAGTCGGAAGGGTTGAGCATGGCCATCTTCGACTTGTTCTCCGAGCCGCCGCCCTTGGCTGCGACATCGACCTCGACCTTGTCGCCCGGGACGATGGAGTAGTGGATCACTGCCGGCGTGTTGTCCTTGGTGTTCTTGCGGGCACCGGCCGGGTCGGCCAGGATCGAGGCGCGCAGGACGTTCTCGGGCAGGTTATAGGCGCGGCGCACACCTTCGTTGATCATGTCGTCGACGCTCAGGGTGGCGCCGTCCCAGCGCACGTCCATGCCGACGCGCACGAATACGGTGACGATGCCGGTGTCCTGGCAGATTGGGCGGTGGCCGGTGGCGCACATGCGCGAGTTGATCAGGATCTGGGCGATCGAGTCACGCGCGGCAGGCGACTCTTCACGCAGGTAGGCCTCGTGCATCGCCTGGATGAAGTCGACGGGGTGGTAGTACGAAATGAATTGCAGGGCGTCGGCGACGCTCTGAATCAGGTCGTCTTGCTTGATCACGGTCATGCAGCGCGCTCCTCTTAAAGACGGGAACATTCGAAAAGGCATTCCGACAGTGCACACCTGTATGTCAGGAACGCCTGGCAAGGCGCCGGCTGGTCGGGCCGGCACAAAAAAGGCGCGGCAGTATACCGTGCCCCGCCTGCGGAAACACCTGCACGTGGTCTGGACCAAGGTCGGCAGGGAAGGGGCATCCTTTTTGCTGATGACATGCGATGCTGTTGTATCGGGAGCGTTTCGCCGGCAATGGGGCGCAAAGCGCCCCTGGAAAACCTTGAATCGAATGAGAAACCTGACCATGCCCGAACTTTGCGTGGGCGAGCGCCAATGGGCAGTGCCAAGCGGCAGCAATCTACTGGATGCCCTCAACGAGGCAGGCCTGGATGTGCCCTACAGCTGCCGCGCCGGCAGCTGCCACGCCTGCCTGGTACGTTGCCTCGATGGCCAGCCCGAGGATGCCAGGCCCGAGGCCCTGAGTGCGGCCCAGCGCGACGAGGGCTGGCGCCTGGCCTGCCAGTGCTCGGTGGCCAGCGACTTGCGGGTGGCGCTGTTCGATCCGCTGCAGGATGGCCTGCCAGCCACGGTGGTTGCACTGGATTGGTTCGGCGACGTGCTGCGCCTGCGTCTGCGCCCAGGCCGGACGCTACGCTACCAGGCTGGCCAGCATCTGGTGCTGTGGTGCGGCGATGTGGCCCGCCCCTACTCGCTGGCGAGCCTGCCGGCAGAGAATGAGGCGCTGGAGTTTCACCTGGATTGCAGCCGCCCCGGCGCGTTTTGCGACAGGGCCCGGCAGTTGCACGTAGGCGATGCGCTGAGGCTGGGTGAGCTGCGCGGCGGTGCACTGCACTACGACCCTGACTGGCAGGCGCGGCCTTTGTGGCTGCTGGCGGCGGGCACCGGGCTGGCGCCCTTGTGGGGTATCCTGCGCGAGGCCCTGCGTCAGGGGCATCAGGGCGAAATTCGGCTGCTGCATGTGGCGCGCACGCCAGCCGGGCACTACTTGGCGGAGGCATTGCAGGCGGTGGACGGGGTGAAGGTGGAGTTGGTGCTGGTCGAGCAGTTGGATGAGGCGCTGGCCGGTTTGCGCCTGCCGTCGCGCCAGACCATGGCATTGCTGTGCGGGGCGCCGACAAGTGTCGAACGGTTCGCCCGGCGCCTGTTCATTGCCGGGGTACCGCGGAATCAGGTGTTGGCGGATGTGTTCACCGAGCATGCCTAGGCATTGAAAAATCGCGGGGCAAGCCTACTCCCACGCAGGTGATACCTGATGCGTGGGAGCGGGCTTGCCCCGCGATAGCGTTTTAACGCCAGATCAGCCGACCAGCGGATCACCGACATGCAGGATCTTCATGCCGTTGGTGCCACCGATGGTGTGGTAGCTGTCACCCTTGGTCAGGATGACCCAGTCGCCTTGCTCCACCAGGCCGCGCTTGAGCAGCTCGTCGACGGCCGCCTGGCTGACCTTGTCGGCCGGCAGCGACGCCGGGTCGAAGGCGATCGGGTAGACGCCGCGGAACATGTTGGCACGGGCCTGGGTGGCGCGGTGCGGCGACAGGGCGAAGATCGGCACGTGCGAACGCAGGCGCGACATGATCAGCGGGGTATAGCCACTTTCGGTGAGGGCGATGATCGCCTTGACGCCGGGGAAGTGGTTGGCGGTATACATGGCCGCCAGGGCGATGCTCTCGTCGCAGCGTTCGAAGGTGGTGTGCAGGCGGTGGCTGGACTTCTGGCTGGTCGGGTGCTTCTCGGCGCCCGAGCAGATACGGGCCATGGCCTGGACTGCCTCGATCGGGTAGCTGCCGGCCGCGCTCTCGGCCGAAAGCATCACCGCGTCGGTGTTGTCGAGCACGGCGTTGGCCACGTCGGACACTTCGGCGCGGGTCGGCATCGGGTTCTGGATCATCGACTCCATCATCTGGGTCGCCACGATCACCGCCTTGTTATTGCGGCGGGCGTGCTGGATGATCTTCTTCTGGATCGCGATCAGCTCGGCATCGCCGATTTCCACGCCCAGGTCGCCTCGGGCCACCATGACCGCGTCGGAGGCGAGAATCAGTTGGTCAAGGGTCTCGTCGTCGGCCACTGCTTCGGCGCGTTCGATCTTGGCCACCAGCCAGGCGCTGCCGCCGGCTTCGTCACGCAGCTTGCGGGCGTATTCCATGTCGCTGGCGTCGCGCGGGAACGACACGGCCAGGTAGTCCAGGTCCATTTCCGCGGCCAGCTTGATGTCGGCCTTGTCCTTCTCGGTCAGGGCCGGTGCGGTCAGGCCGCCACCTTTGCGGTTGATGCCTTTGTGGTCCGACAGCGGGCCGCCGATGATCACCACGCAGTGCAGGGCATCTGCGGTGGCCGTTTCGACGCGCATGACCACGCGGCCGTCGTCGAGCAGCAGCTCGTCACCGACGCCGCAGTCCTTGACCAGGTCGGGGTAGTCGATGCCGACGATATCCTGGTTGCCTTCGGTCAGCGGGTGAGCGGTGGAGAAGGTGAACTTGTCACCGACTTTCAGTTCGATGCGCTTGTTGGCGAATTTGGCGATGCGGATCTTCGGACCCTGCAGGTCGCCCAGCAGCGCGACATGGCGGCCGTTCTTGGCGGCGATGTCACGGATCAGGCGGGCGCGGGCCTTGTGCTCGTCCGGGGTGCCGTGGGAGAAGTTCAGGCGTGCCACGTCCAGGCCGGCGAGGATCAGCTGTTCGATCACTTCCGGCGAATTGCTGGCGGGGCCAAGGGTGGCGACGATTTTGGTACGGCGGATGGTCATGCACAGACTCCTATAGTGAAGCGCAGCGAAAGGCTACTCCTCAATTGCGTTGTAGTCATTGTTCCGTTGCACTACCTGCACGGTTGCGAGTATGGCGTTTGACCGGTCGCGATATGCTTGCAAAAGCCGGTGAAGATTTGTCGTGAAAGGCCGATACAGTGCCCATCAAAGGAGAATTTCCATGCGCACCCTGATCGTTTTGACCATGGCGGCCAGTGTCGTCGGCTGCACTCGCTGGTCCATGGACCACCACCTCAACAATGCCTATCGCGCCTATGACCGTGGCGATTGCGCGAAGGTCATGCTCGAGCTGTCGCAGGTCGACCGTACCAGCCGTGCCCGGCCGTTCATTCACCCGGAAGTGTCGCTGCTGCGTGGCCAGTGCCTTGAGCGCCAGAAGCTCTACGTCGACGCGGCGCAGACCTACCAGTACCTGATCCAGCAGTACCCGCGCAATGAATACGCCTATCGCGCCCAGGCACGCCTGCAGACACTGGAGAAGCTCGGCCACCTGCGCGGCAGCGAAGCGGCGGTGGCCAGTCCGGTGAACACTACACCTTGGCGTTAATCCCAAGGTGTCGATGATTTCATGTAGTCCGTCCGTCGGACTGGGCTAATCTGTTGGAGAGTTGTAACGATCATCGCCAGTACCTTGTCTTCCTGGCTCCAGGTACAGGACTTCACTGCGATCATGTTTATCGAGCGACACATACAACGTCACCAGCTGCCTTGCGTGCTCAAGGTCTTCAACCGCTGCACCGACCAGCAAATCGGCTATCTGGGCAATGCCTCGGAAGACGGCCTGATGTTGATCAGCCAGTTGCCGGTGCTGGTGGGGCCGGACTTCGAGCTGCAATTGCGGGTTCCCCTGGCCGGCGGTGGCCTGCAGTTCATCAACCTCACTGCCAGTTGCCTGTGGTGTCGTGAAGACGAAACGCCCGGACATTTTGATGCCGGCTTCATGCTGCTGCAGGCCCCTCAGGAATATGATGAGTTCGTCCGCTCCCTGCGCGACTTCTTCAGCTTCCGGCCGATGAACGCCTCCGCGTGAGGCTGGCCCAGCCCTCACGCGTGCCGTTAGACTCTGGTCGACCTTGTTACAGGACGACCCCGTGAGCTCCAGCATCTTCTGGCACGACTACGAAACCACCGGCATCAATCCACGCTGCGACCGCCCACTGCAGGTGGCCGGCGTTCGCACCGACCTCGACCTCAACGAGATCGAGGCGCCTATCAGCGTCTATTGCCGCCCCTCCGACGATATCCTGCCGCACCCAGCGGCCTGCCTGGTGACCGGCATCACGCCGCAGCAGTTGGCCAGCCAGGGGCTGTGCGAGGCCGAATTCATGACGCTGATCCATGAGCAGCTGGCCCGGCCCGGCACTTGTGGCGCCGGCTACAATACGTTGCGCTTCGATGATGAGGTCACCCGCTATAGCCTCTACCGCAACTTCTTCGACCCCTATGCCCGTGAATGGCAGGGTGGCAACAGCCGCTGGGACTTGATCGATGTGGTGCGTACGGCCTATGCGCTGCGCCCGGAGGGCATCGTCTGGCCACAGCAGGATGGGCGCACCAGCTTGCGCCTGGAGCTGTTGAGCAAGGTCAATGGCATCGATCATGGCCATGCCCACGAAGCGCTTTCCGACGTGCGGGCGACCATTGCCCTGGCCCGGTTGATTCGTGACCGACAGCCCAGATTGTATGACTGGTTGTTCCAGTTGCGCAGCAAGCATAAGGTCATGGAGCAGATCCGCCTATTGCAGCCCCTGGTACATGTATCCGGACGTTTCTCGGCGCAGCGCAATTATATCGGTGTGGTGCTGCCATTGGCCTGGCACCCGCGTAATCGCAACGCGCTGATAGTCTGCGACTTGCAACAGGATAATTCGCCTCTGCTCCAGGAGAGTGCGCAAGCATTGCGTCAGCGTTTGTACACGCGGCATGAAGACATGGCCCAGGGCGAACTACCGGTACCGCTGAAGTTGGTACATATCAATCGCTGCCCGGTGCTGGCGCCGCTATCGGTACTGCGCCCAGCCGATCAACAACGGTTGGGGCTTGAATTGTCGGTGTTGCAGGCACGGGCGGAGCAGTTGGCCAATCAGCAGATGACCTGGCGAGACAAGCTGGACATCATCTATCAGGAAGAGGGCTTTGCTTCCAGCGAAGATCCGGAGCAACAGTTGTATGACGGTTTCCTCGGTGAACGGGACAAACGGCTGAGCGAACAAGTGCGGTGTACCGATCCGGCGCAATTGGCCAAGGGGCAGTGGATGTTCGATGATCCGCGCATGCCGGAATTGTTGTTCCGCTATCGGGCGCGAAACTTTTCCGAAACCCTTGATGAACAAGAGCGTGCACGGTGGCATGAGTTCTGTCAGCAACGTCTTACAAACCCTGCCTTTGGTGCGCCGAACACCCTGGCCAATTTCGAGCAGGCATGCCAAGCCAGCCTGGCAGACGCCAGCGAGGCGGGGCGCCAGGTACTGGAAGCCTGGCAGGGTCATATCCGACAACTGAAAGTGCAATATCTGCTTTGAAATGTGCAGATAAACAAAAACGCCGGCGAATGCCGGCGTTTTCATGTTCAAGCCAGTACGCGGGTCAAGCTTATCAGTCCAGCAGTGTGGCCCAGCTTTCGACGACGTCGCCGCCCCACTTGGCTTTCCACTCTTTCAGGGTCTTGTGGTTGCCACCCTTGGTTTCAATTACCTCGCCGTTGTGCGGGTTCTTGTATTGCTTGACCTTGCGCGCACGTTTGGTGCTGGTGGTCTTAACTGCGCCACGTGGCGTCTTGCTCAGTTTGCTTTCCGGATCGAGCAGCGCGATCACGTCACGTAGCGATTTGCCATTTTCGGCCATCAGTTCGCGCAGCTTCTTCTCGAACTCCAGCTCTTTTTGCAGTTTGCCGTCCTGCGACAGATTGGCCAGACGGGCCTGGAGTTCCTTGATAGCTTCTTCGGTGGCGCGGTACTCGTTGATCAGGGACATGATGTGTTCCTTAATGCATGTTCGGAGAGAGACAGTAGGGCAATAATAGACAGACGAAACTCTCAAGTAAACAATTTAAAATTCAAGACTCAATTAATAGTAGGGCACGAATTCCCTGACGTTAGGTTAAGAAAAATTTACAATTTTCTTGAGCCAATGCCGATTTGCCCTTGGGAAATAGCAATTGGACCTGCGCGATCAAGCCTCCCGGCCAAGCCGCTCAGGTAAAGATGCTTACTGCGTTTTTCTCGCCAGGTCGCTAGAATATGCGCCTTTGCGAAGTTCTGGAGTCTCCCTCATGCGCACCTATCGACTGGTGATTGCCTGCCCCGACCGTGTCGGCATCGTGGCAAAAGTCAGTAATTTCCTGGCCCTTTACAATGGCTGGATCAATGAAGCCAGCCACCATTCCGATGAACAGAGCGGTTGGTTCTTCATGCGTCATGAGATCCGTGCCGAATCTCTCCCTTTCGGTATAGAGGCCTTCCGCGAGGCATTTGCCCCGATCGCCGAAGAATTTTCGATGACCTGGCGGATCACCGATTCGGCACAGAAGAAACGTGTGGTGCTCATGGCCAGCCGTGAGTCACATTGCCTGGCAGACCTGCTGCACCGTTGGCATACCGACGAGCTTGACTGCGAGATCCCCTGCGTTATCTCCAACCATGATGACCTGCGAAGCATGGTCGAATGGCATGGCATTCCGTTCCACCATGTACCGGTCGACCCGAAGGACAAGCAGCCGGCATTCGCCGAGGTATCGCGCCTGGTCGAGGAATACGGCGCCGATGCCGTGGTGCTGGCGCGCTACATGCAGATCCTGCCGCCGCAGCTGTGCCAGGCATATGCGGAAAAAGTCATCAACATCCACCATAGCTTCCTGCCGTCGTTCGTGGGCGCCAAGCCTTATCACCAGGCGGCGTTGCGTGGCGTGAAACTGATCGGCGCGACCTGCCACTACGTGACCGAGGAGCTGGACGCAGGCCCCATCATTGAGCAGGATGTGGTGCGTGTCAGCCATGCCGACAGCATCGAGGACATGGTCCGCTTCGGGCGTGACGTGGAGAAAATGGTCCTGGCCCGTGGCCTGCGTTATCACCTGGAAGACCGCGTGCTGGTGCACGGCAACAAGACTGTTGTGTTCAACTGACACGGGGCCGGCAAATGGCGGATCCACGTGACAAGGCCGGCGCTTCGGCGCCACCAACCTTGGGCGAGGGCTGCCTTGCCCGTTTCGATCCCGAAGCGTTGAGCGATGATGACGGCACCGAGTTCGCGGGTGCCGCCGAACTCTGGAGGCGGCTCAATCCGCCTGTCGGCGCCGACGATCCAGCAGTGGACGCGCCAGCAGATAAAGGAATACCGGCCCCCCGGCCAGCAGGTAAAAGTAGTAGGTAACCGCGCGCCAAATGAGGATCGCCGCGGCTGCCGTCGAGCTTCCTACCAGCGGTGACAGCAAGGCCGCCGAGGTCAGCTCCGCCGCGCCCGCGCCGCCCGGCAGCAGGCTGAACTGCCCTGCACTGAGCGACAGCATCTGCACCAGGAAGCTCGGAATCCACGCCAGGTCGACGCCCAACCCCCGCAGCACCAGATAGAGCACGCTGTAGCGCAGGCACCAGTGCGCGCAAGTGAGGAAGAACACCGCCGCCAGCCTGCGCCGTGGCATGCGCAAGGTATCCGCCAGGGCATGGGCAAAGCGCAGTACCTTGCGCGCCCAGCGCAGCCTGCGTTGCGATGTCACGCCCAAGCGGCGCAGCAGCCGGCCATTGCCACGCATCACCGCGTGCCGATAGCGCACCAGCAGGACGATCACGGTCAAGGCGATACACAGCAGCAAGGCGCTGCCCATCAACATGTGTGCCTGGCTCTGGCCAAGACGATGGAACAGGGCATAGGCGGCGATCGCCAGCATGGCGCAGAAGAAGAACAAGAGGTCGTTCAACTGGTCCATGGCGAACACCGCGCCGCTCCGTGATGGAGCAATACGCTCGCGTGCCAGCAACGTCATCAGGGTAAGCGGGCCGCCGGTGCCCCCGGGGGTGGTGCAGATGGCGAACTCGGTGGCGATGATCACCCCAAGGCTACGCATCCGGCCCACCTGGGCGCCTTGCTCGCCGAGCAGCAGGCGCAGGCGGATGGCATTGATCGCCCAGCACAGCAGGATCATGCCGAGCAGCAACATCATCAGCCCGGGTGCGAAAGACTGGAGCCGGGGGAGCAGCTCGCTGCCACCAAGCAAGGCGGGCACCAGCACCGCCAGCAGCAATGCCAGGCCGAGCCAGCCCAGGCGGGTCATGGGGTGGCCTGGCGCTCCAGCCAGGCCGACTTGGTCAGTGGCTCACGGCCTTGCTCCAGCAGTTGCCGCAGGGTCTGGAGCCAGTAGTTGCGCGCGCTGGGGTGTCGCATGTCGACCGGATGCAGGCCTAGTCGCAGGGTGTCGGCCTCACGCCAGCGTCGGCGTTGCCAGTCGCTGACCACCCTCGACAGCCCGCGGCGCCAGGCGCTGCGGGCGCTCCATACCAATCCGGGGGCAGCGAAGGCGGTGAAATCGGGTAGCCGGTACAGGTGCCTTGGCGTGCTGGTGTAGCGTAGCGGCAGTTGGCGCAGCGCCGCGCGCGTGCCTTCGCTCATCAGCCAGGCAGGGGCGACGAAGCCTGCCACTGGCCAGCCCTGTTGCCCGAACAGCGTCAGCCCGGCTTGCAGGCGCTGTAGTGCGCTGGCCTGGTCCAGGCTGTGAAACTCGCCTTCGTGGGTGTAGATTCGGCGCTCGACGTATTCGCGCGGCCCGCGTGGCGGAGGACCGTCGTCGGCATGATAGTAGCCGTGCAGGGCCAGTTCGTCACCACGAGCCAAGCGCCGTTCGAGCAGGCGGCAAAACTCGGGCGAACGCGTGAGTGGGTTGCGATGGTGGAAGTCCGGAACTACCAGCCAGGTCATGGGCACGCCACCCATGTCGTCGATCGCCTGGACGAAGGGTTGGTAATCCGGCCAGGTTTCCGGCGCCACATCGTGTAGCACCAGCATCAGGCTGCGGTTGGCCAATAGGGTCTCAGCCATGGGCGCGTACCGGCAGCGAATGGCCGAGCACTGCCTGATAGTGCTGAAGCAGGCCATTGACAACGTTGTCCCAGCTGTAATGACGCTCCACGTGTTGACGCGCCCTGCTGCCAAGCGCGCGCACGCCGCTGTCGAAGATCTCGCGTACGGCATTGGCCATGGCCCTGCCATCGTTGGGCAGGCACAGGCGGCCGCACTGCTCGCCGACGATCTCGCCGAAGGCGCCGGCGCGCACAGCCACTACCGGTGTCCCACAGGCCATGGCCTCGAGAATCACCAGGCCGAAGGTTTCCTGATCGCCGGCATGTACCAGCAGGTCGGCGCTGGCCAGAAGCCGGGCGACCTCGTCGGGTGGGCAGAAGTGGTCGATCACGCTGACATTGCCTGGCACCCCGGCCGGCATGTTCGAACCGACCAGAAGCAGGTGGTAAGGCTGTCCGAGCAGCTGCATGCAGTCCAGAAGCACCGGCAGGTTCTTTTCCCGCGAACCGCGGCCGGCGAAGACCAGCAGGCGACTATTATCAGCGATGCCCAGTTCGCGGCGCAGGCCTGGGTCGTGCTTGTCGGGGTGAAATTGCACTAAATCTACCCCTAGCCGCTGCACATGGACATTCTCGACACCCAGCCTGCGCAGCTTGTCGGCCATCACTTGGCTGGGCGCCAGTACCCGGTCGAAATGTCCATAGAGTTTGCTGACGTAGGCCTCGACATTGGGGGTGAACCAACTGCCCATGCGATTGCTCACCAGTAGTGGCAGGTCGGAGTGATAGAAGCCGATCACCGGCACATCAAGTTGGCGCCGTGCCTCCAGGGCCGCCCAGGCGGTGAGGTAGGGATCGCCAACTTCGATCAGGTCGGGTTGCAGACGACGCAGTTCCTTGCACCAGGGGGCCAGACGCACCGGGAAACGGTAGCCGTTGCCGAATGGCAGGGGCGGCGCTGGAACATGGTAGATGCCGTTGACCTGGCTGGCGCTGGCGCCAGGAATCAACAGGCTGTGGCGAACGCCAGGCATGGCGTCTAGACGGCGATGTTTGGCATCAAGATAGGTTCGTACGCCGCCGCTGGCTGGGGCATAGAACATGGTGATGTCGGCGATGTGCACGATCAGCATCCCTCCGGGATCGTCCTCGGTGTGTCATCAGGCGGTAAAGGGCCGGCGATGACGCGCCTTAGGGTTGACCTTCTTGGAGGATAGTTTGTTCGATCAGGGTTTGGCTGGGCCCGCTCCCACGCAGGGTGGGAGCGGGTGAAGGGTCAGATGCGGAAGCTGCCGACCAGATGTTTGAGGCGACCGGCCTGCTGCTCCAGGTCCGAACAGGCGCGCAGGGTGGCCTGCAGGTTCTCGACGCCTTCCTGATTGAGCATGTTGATCTCGTTGATGTCCATGTTGATCGAATCGACCACGGCAGTCTGTTCTTCGGTCGCGGTGGCCACCGACTGGTTCATGCCGTCGATCTCGCCGATGCGCTGGGTGACGCTGCCCAGGCGCTCACCGGCCTGATTGGCGATGTCCATGCTGTCCTGGCTGTGGCGCTGGCTCTGGCCCATGGTGTCGACCGACTCGCGGGCGCCGACCTGCAGCTCCTCGATCATGGTCTGCACCTGTTGCGCCGACTCCTGGGTGCGGTGCGCCAGGTTGCGTACCTCGTCGGCGACCACGGCGAAACCACGGCCGGCCTCGCCAGCGCGGGCAGCCTCGATGGCGGCGTTGAGGGCAAGCAGGTTGGTCTGCTGGGAAATGCTGGTGATCACCTCGAGGATCTGGCCGATGTTCACGGTCTTGTTGTTCAGCGTCTCGATATGCTCACTGGAGGTGACGATCAGGTCCGAGAGACGGTTCATCGCATCGATGTTGCGCTGCACCACCTGCTGACCTTCCTCTGCCAGCAGGCGAGCGGAACTGGCGTGCTGCGAGGCCTGGGCGGCATTGCCGGCGATCTCCTGGGCAGCGGCGCCGAGCTGGTTGATGGCGGCGGCGACGCTGTTGGTGCGGTTGGACTGCTCGTCGGAGTTGGCCATCGATGAGTTCGAGGCGCTGATGACCCGCAATGCCACTTCGTTGACCTGTTCGGTGGCCGATGACACCTCACGGATCGAGCCATGGATGCGTTCGACGAAGCGGTTGAAGGCGGTGCCGAGGATGCCGAACTCGTCGTGATTGTGGATTTCCAGGCGGCGGGTCAGGTCGCCTTCGCCTTCGGCGATGTTCGACATTGCACGGGTCATGGTGTGCAACGGCTGCATCAGTACGCGGATCAACAGGCCGAGCAGGGCGATGATGATCACTACCGCAACCACTGTGGCGATCACCGCCGAGGTGCGGAAGGTGCTGAGCATCGAGAAGGCCTTGTCCTTGTCCACCGACAGGCCGATGTACCAGTTGGCCGACGGCAAGCCTTTGACCGGGGTGAAGGTCAGCAGCCGGGTTTCGCCATTGAGCGTCACTTCGGTCAGCTCGCTGGATAGCCGCGGTGTGTTCTGTGGGAACAGGTCCGACAGCGACTTCATCACCAGGTTCTTGTCCGGGTGCACCAGGATCTTGCCTTGGTCATTGACCAAGAAGGCATAGCCCATGCCGCCGAAGTTCAGCGAGTTGATGATCTCCACCAGGCCGTCGAGGGCTAGGTCGCCACCGACCACACCCACCGAGCGCGAGGCGGTGCTGATGATCGAAATGACCATCTTGTTGGTGGCCATGTCGATGTAGGGTTCAGTGAGGATCGGGCCGCTGGCGTTCAGGCCGTCCTTGTACCAGGGCCGCACGCGCGGGTCGTAGCCGTCGGGCATCTTGGTGTCCGGGCGTACGGTGAATGTCCCGTCAGGCTGGCCCAGGTAGATGGTCAGGAAGCTCGAAGTGAGGGCGTTCTGGCCCAGCAGTGTGCCGGTGTTCTGTGGGAACTGTGCGAGGTTCTGGGCGACGTTGTCGACCAGTTTGATGCGTCCTTCGAACAGGTTGCGGATGTTGGTGGAGGTCGATTCACCCATCTCGGCCAGGTAGTTCTCCAGGTCTTCGCGAATGGCATTACGCTGGAGATAGTCGTTGTACAGGGTGAACAGGCTGAAGGCGAGTATCACGATCAGTGATGCCGCCAGAAGAATCTTGTGGCTGAAACGAAGGCTTTTGTTCATAACGTGATCGTGTCCGCTAAGGTTTTTATCGGGTCGTTCGCACAAAGCACGGCTGGAAAACAGTGCAACAATTCCCGTGGGTCCTTTTCGGGTTGTTACTGTCTTTCTGGTAAGAGTCACTCTGAACTATCGGCTGTAACGCGGCAGAACTTGAGTGGGGGATGAAAGAAGATGTCAGATTTCTTACGAATGGTTGTAGGTGCAAGCCCGGATGGTCAGCCCATATCCCAAGCCATGCGCCTGGCCAACCGGCATGGCCTGGTGGCCGGTGCCACGGGGACTGGCAAGACGGTTACCCTGCAACATCTCGCCGAGCTGTTCAGTGACGCCGGGGTGGCGGTTTTTGCCGCGGATGTGAAGGGCGACCTGTGTGGTCTCGGGGCGGCGGGTGCGCCGCAGGGAAAGGTGGCCGAGCGGATTGCCGGGATGCCCTGGCTGAAACACACGCCCCAAGGCTACCCGGTGACCCTGTGGGATGTCGCGGGCCAATCAGGGCATCCCCTGCGTACCACCTTGAGTGAAATGGGGCCGCTGCTGCTGGGCAATCTGCTGGAGCTTACCGACAGCCAGCAGGCGGCCTTGTATGCGGCGTTCAAGGTAGCCGACCGTGAGGGCTTGCTGTTGCTCGACCTGAAGGACCTCAAGGCCCTGCTCGCGCACCTCAAGGAAAACCCGCAATTGCTGGGGGAGGACGGCGCGTTGATGACCAGTGCTTCCACGCAGGCTCTCTTGCGCCGGCTGGCGACCCTGGAGCAACAAGGGGCCGAGGCATTGTTCGGCGAACCGGCGCTGCAGCTCGAAGACCTGCTGCGCCCCGAGGGCGACGGGCGCGGCCGCATCCACCTGCTCGATGCCAGCCGCTTGGTACATGATGCCCCTAAGGTCTATGCGACGTTCCTGCTGTGGCTGCTGGCAGAACTGTTCGAGCAACTACCGGAGCGCGGCGATGCCGACAAACCTGTGCTGGCGTTATTCTTCGATGAGGCGCACCTGCTGTTCAACGGCACGCCCAAAGCGTTGCAGGACCGCCTGGAGCAAGTGGTGCGGCTGATCCGCTCCAAGGGCGTGGGAGTGTATTTCGTCACTCAGTCGCCGGGGGATCTGCCGGATGCGGTATTGGCCCAGTTGGGCTTGCGCATCCAGCATGGCCTGCGCGCCTTCACCGCCAAGGAGCAGAAATCATTGCGTGCAGTGGCTGATGGGTTTCGGCCGAACCCGGCGTTCGACAGTTTGGCGGTGCTTACCGAGCTCGGTATCGGCGAAGCCCTGGTCGGCACCTTGGAAGAGAAGGGCACGCCAGCCATGGTTCAGCGGGTGTTGATCGCGCCGCCACAGTCGCGGATCGGACCCTTGAGCGTGGCTGAGCGCAGTGCGCTGATCGCGGCGTCGCCGTTGGCGGGGCATTATGACAAGCCGATCGACCGTGAGTCGGCTTATGAAATGCTCACGCAGCGCAAGGGCGCGCCGGTGGAGCCGGTTCCCCAGTCCAAGGCCGGGGAAGACAGCTTTGCCGACAAGGCCGGCGAGTTCCTGCAGAGCGCGGCGGGGCAGGCGATCAAATCGGCGGTGCGCCAAGCGGCCAATCAGTTGGGGCGCCAGTTGGTGCGGGGGTTGATGGGGTCGCTGCTGGGCGGGAAGAAACGTTAAGCCTTATTGGGCTAAACGCGGAGAAAATCGCATCGGCGCACCGCCGCTCCCACGAAAAAGGCGCCCTGTAAGGGGCGCCTTTTTCAGTACTGCATCAGCACTCAGCTAATGGCCTTGGTGGCCAGCCAGAACAGGCCGGCTGCCAGGCCCATCGACGCCGGCAGGGTGAGCACCCAGGCCAGCAGGATGGTTTTCACGGTGCCGCCTTGCAGGCCGCTCTTGTTGGCAACCATGGTACCGGCCACGCCGGACGACAGTACGTGGGTGGTGGACACCGGCAGGCTGAATACGTTGGCCATGCCGATGGCGCAGGCCGCGGTGATCTGGGCCGACATGCCCTGGGCATAGGTCATGCCCTGCTTGCCGATCTTCTCGCCAACGGTCAGCACCACGCGTTTCCAGCCGACCATGGTGCCCAGGCCCAGGGCCAGGGCGAC
The DNA here is from genome assembly GCF_002934345.1 of Pseudomonas sp. PONIH3. NCBI lineage: Bacteria > Pseudomonadati > Pseudomonadota > Gammaproteobacteria > Pseudomonadales > Pseudomonadaceae > Pseudomonas > Pseudomonas sp. PONIH3. Next base: position 2,453,117 of record NZ_CP026386.1, on the reverse strand, counting down.
GGCGACGATCACCCAGAACGGGGCGTATTCGGTGGTGGCGGTCAGGTCCTTGCGCAGTTTATCCAGGTCAGCCTTTTCACGAGGCTCCAGGCCAGGCAGCTTGCCGACCTTCTTCGCCGTGTCGTCCAGGCACAGCAGGTAGCGGCGCACTTCGACGCGCTTCTCGGCGCTCAGGGCGCGATAGTCGGTCACACCGGCGAGCGACGATTGCAGCGCGGCGATGGTGGGCTCGGTCTGCTGTGGATTGCAGCTGAACTGCTCCGGCAGGTCGCTTGCCTGCGCCTTGCCCAGCGCCAGGAACTCGCCAAGGGTGGCGGCGTTGCGCTGGTAGAACTGGCTCAGGTGCAAGGTGGCGTCACGGGTGCGCTCGATCTGGTAGGTGGTGCTGTTCAGGTCGAGGACGAACTTGGCCGGGACGATACCGATCAGTACCAGCATGATCAGGCCGATGCCTTTCTGGCCATCGTTGGAGCCGTGCACGAAGCTCACACCCATGGCCGAGATCACCAGCACCAGGCGGTTCCAGAACGGCGGGTGCTTCTTGTCGTCAAGCTTGCGGCGCTGGTCAGGGGTCTTGTGCATCTTCGACAGCGGGCGCCACCATTTCAGGCCAATCAGCACCAGGGCGGCGACAGCAAAGCCGGCCATTGGCGAGAGCACCAGGGACATGGCGATATCAATGGCCTTCTGCCAGTTGACGCCGTCACCCAGCGGAATGTCGCTGAGCAGGGCGTTGGCCAGGCCGACCCCGAGAATCGAGCCGATCAGGGTGTGCGAGCTGGACGCCGGAATGCCGAAGTACCAGGTGCCCAGGTTCCAGGTGATGGCGGCGGCCAGTAACGAGAAAACCATGGCCAGGCCGTGGCCGGTGTTCACATTGATCAGCAGTTCGACCGGCAGCAGGTGGACGATGGCATAGGCCACCCCGACACCACCGAGCAGAACGCCGAGGAAGTTGAACACGCCAGAGAAGAACACGGCGAGGTGCGGTGGCATGGCCTTGGTATAGATGACGGTGGCTACCGCGTTGGCGGTGTCATGAAAGCCATTGATGAACTCGAAGGCGAGCACGAAGGTCAGAGCGAGCGTCAGGCTCACGATAACCCAGGCATCCAGTCCGCTGAATAAATCGATCATGAAGGTTGTCTGGCGGTCTTAGGGGGGGCGGATTATGCCAGAAAACGATGGCAATCGATGCACCTGCGGCTGACCGATGGCAGGCAAATGCCAACATGGCACAAGCAGCCAGGTGCCGGGTAATCGCAAAAAAACGCCGTTAAAAATCGATAAAATTCAGGAAAATCAGCTATTTGAGGTGATTTTTACTGGGCTTTCGCAATTAAAACGACTGTATGAAATTTGTGTGATTCCATTTCATATCACAGGTTTTTGCTCACCCGGCTGGCCTCAGACCCTTCCTGGGTGATAGCGCATTGGCATCGATCGGCTTCAGTTGTCGTCGCTGCGCAGTTCCTTTTCGATCTTCTCGATTTCCTGGGCGAACGCCTGGTCGAGAACGCTGGCACGTTTACGCCAGGGCTTGCGTTCCGGATCGGGTTGCGCGGCATAGGTGGTGACTTCACCACCGTAAACATCCTTGTAACGTTCAGCCTGGCGCTCGAGTTCCGCGCGCAGTTCTTCTTTCGTCACAGTAATACCTGATTAGGTTGAAGTTGGGCGTCAGCCTTTAAATACACACGCAGAATGCGGATATGTCGGCAAGCCGAACAATTCATTGCAGCGAAATGGCAATGTATGAGTTGGCAAGCTGCGGTGCAGCACACGGCGAGCCACTGCAAAGGCAGGGACTGGCAGTCTAAAGGCAACGAAAATGCGTCGATTGGATCCGTTAAACGGTGCTTGCAATCAACACCGGCAATTATAGCAATCGCCCGGTTGAAGGCTATCGTTCTTTACCTGCAACTGACAATAGACCTGAAGTTTGTTGTGCAGCCTATATGCCCTTTGTCGTGCAGGCATTCAAAAGGTTCAAGTCGATGGCAAGCAAAGTTCGCCGGCCACTGTCAGAAATGAAAACGGCCTCGCTTAAGGGCGAGGCCGTTGCCTGGGACTTCTACGGTGGGTACCTGACCAGTCTCTCCAAAGAAGCCACATGTGGCAGGGGAAAGGTATAAGCAAAAGTGTCAGCGGTCAATTGCGATTATCGGCCGTTCGTTCGATAATCGCACGAGGTAGCGATTTTTTTGAGGCATGCCCATGAGTGAAGAAACCAGCGGCCAGTCAGCCCACGAGTCCGCACGCAGTAGCAGCCCCACCCTGGCCCCGCCGATCGTGGCATCGGCGGCCAAGCGTATCCAGGCGTTCACCGGCGACCCCGACTTCATGACCTCCCTAGCCCGTGGCCTGGCAGTGATCCAGGCCTTCCAGGAGCGCAAGCGCCACCTGACCATCGCCCAGATCAGCCACCGAACGGAGATCCCGCGGGCCGCGGTGCGGCGCTGCCTGCATACCCTGATGAAGCTGGGTTATGCGACCACTGACGGGCGTACCTATTCGCTGTTGCCCAAAGTGTTGACCCTTGGTCATGCCTACCTGTCATCCACGCCATTGGCGGTGTCGGCTCAGCCTTATCTGGATCGCATCAGCGACCAGCTCCACGAGGCGGCGAACATGGCCACGCTGGAGGGCGATGACATTCTCTATATCGCACGCTCCGCAACGGTCGAACGGCTGATCTCGGTCGACCTTTCAGTCGGCGGGCGATTGCCGGCCTACTGCACTTCGATGGGCCGTATCCTGCTGGCGGCATTGGATGATGCCAGCCTGCACGAATACCTGGAACGAGCCGACCTCAAGGCCCGAACCAGCCGTACCCTGCATGATCCGGAGTCGTTATTTGCCTGTATCCAGCAGGTGCGTGAGCAAGGTTGGTGCGTGGTGGACCAGGAGCTGGAACAAGGGTTGCGCTCGATTGCGGTGCCGATCTATGACGCATCCGGTCAAGTGCTGGCGGCGCTTAATGTCAGTACTCATGTCGGCCGCGTCAGCCGCGGGGAGCTGGAGCAGCGTTTCCTGCCGATCTTGCTGGCGGCAAGCAGGGATTTATGTCATCAGCTATTTGGCTGAGCCCGCCGGGGCGCATTGCGCCCCAACGCCGAAAAGCAGGCGCCCGTAGCGACCCGGCTCAGCTGGCTTTCCAGTGATGCGGCCATTGCAAGCAACACCGTACTTTGCTCGTGCGCAGGAGCGTTGAACACATCACGCCGTTTCCTGTTCGATAAACGCACAGTGTCGCTCTCGGCGAATTGCGCCGCCCACGCCTGCTGATTAATGTCTGTCGCACCTGTCGGCTGCGCCGACCGGATAATAACAACAGGCCCGAGGGCATCCCCATGACCACTGTCCCTTCGCTGTCGCGGTCGCACCCGCGCACGGTGCTGCTGCACTCCGGCTGAGCCTCGGCCGTCGTATCCGCTGTTCCCTGTTCCAGTGCAACCGCCCTGCGCGGTAGCCTGCCTGTGCCCAACTCCCGGATAAAAATAATGAACAAGCCACAATCCGCTGTCGGCAACTGCCTCGACGTCCAGTCCTTCATCAACGCCCAGCCGCTGTCCCGTTATCAGTGGCGGGTGGTGATCCTGTGCTTCCTGATCGTCTTTCTCGATGGGCTGGACACTGCCGCCATGGGCTTCATCGCCCCGGCGCTGTCCCACGAGTGGGGCATCGACCGGGCCAGTCTCGGCCCGGTGATGAGCGCCGCACTGATCGGCATGGTGTTCGGCGCCCTCGGCTCCGGCCCGCTGGCCGACCGCTTCGGGCGCAAGGGCGTGCTGGTAGGAGCGGTGCTGGTGTTCGGTGGCTTCAGCCTGGCCTCTGCCTACGCGAGCAATGTCGACCAATTGCTGGTGTTGCGCTTTCTGACCGGTCTGGGCCTGGGGGCTGGCATGCCCAACGCCACCACCTTGTTGTCGGAATACACCCCGGAGCGCCTCAAGTCGTTGCTGGTGACCAGCATGTTCTGTGGTTTCAACCTGGGTATGGCCGGCGGTGGTTTCATCTCGGCCAAGCTGATCCCGGCCTACGGCTGGCACAGCCTGCTGGTGATCGGTGGCGTGCTGCCGCTGCTGCTGGCCGTGGTGCTGTTGGCCTGGTTGCCGGAGTCGGCGCGCTTTCTGGTGGTGCGCAATCGCGGCGCCGACAAGGTGCGCAAGACCCTGGCGCCGATCAATCCTGAACAGGTAGCCCAGGCATCGAGCTTCCGCGTGCCGGAACAGAAGGCGGTGGCGGCGCGCAACGTGTTTGCGGTGATCTTCTCGGGTACCTATGGCTTGGGCACCGTATTGCTGTGGCTGACCTATTTCATGGGCCTGGTGATCGTCTACCTGCTGACCAGCTGGCTGCCGACCCTGATGCGCGACAGCGGCGCAAGCATGGAGCAGGCCGCTTTCATCGGCGCATTGTTCCAGTTTGGCGGGGTGCTGAGCGCGGTGGCAGTGGGTTGGGCCATGGACCGTTTCAACCCGCACAAGGTGATCGGCATCTTCTATTTGCTCGCAGGTGTGTTCGCCTACGCCGTTGGACAGAGCCTGGGCAACATCACCTTGCTGGCGACCCTGGTGCTGGTTGCCGGCATGTGCGTGAACGGCGCGCAATCGGCCATGCCCTCGCTGGCGGCGCGCTTCTATCCGACCCAAGGCCGTGCCACAGGCGTTTCCTGGATGCTCGGGATCGGTCGCTTCGGCGCGATTCTCGGCGCCTGGAGCGGGGCTACGCTGCTGGGGTTGGGGTGGAATTTCGAGCAGGTGCTGACGGCACTGCTGGTGCCAGCGGCATTGGCCGCGGTGGCTGTCGTGGTGAAAGGGTTGGTCAGCCACGCGGATGCGACCTGAGGTCTGGGAGGCTCGCTCCTGCAGGATCGTATAAATAGCAGGGTAACAAATTGTTCGATAATCGCACAAAAGTGCGATTATCGGATTGAGATAACCCCCTCAGTCTCCTTAATCTGGGCCCATCGCAGCGATGCATCGGTCCGCTGCTCACTGACCCGACTCGACCTGACCAGGAGTCTCCAATGGCAGCAATCCTCTCGCTTCACGAGGCCGTGAAGCAGTTCATCCAGGATGGCGACAGTGTCGCCCTCGAAGGTTTCACCCATCTGATCCCGACCGCCGCCGGCCACGAGATCATTCGCCAGGGCAAGCGCGACTTGACCCTGGTGCGCATGACCCCGGACCTGATCTACGACCAACTGATTGGCGCCGGCTGCGCGCGCAAATTGATCTTCTCCTGGGGCGGCAACCCCGGCGTCGGTTCGCTGCACCGCCTGCGCGACGCGGTGGAAAAACAGTGGCCCCACGCCATCGAGATCGAGGAGCACAGCCACGCCGACTTGGCCAACGCCTATGTCGCCGGCGCCTCCGGCCTGCCGTTCGCGGTGCTGCGCGCCTACGCCGGCTCCGACCTGCCGAAGGTCAACCCGCTGATCAAGTCTGTCACTTGCCCGTTCACCGGCGAAGTGCTCGCCGCCGTGCCGTCGGTGCGCCCGGACGTCACCGTGATCCATGCGCAGAAGGCCGACCGCAAGGGCAACGTGCTGCTGTGGGGCATTCTCGGCGTGCAGAAGGAAGCGGCGCTTGCAGCCAAGCGCTGCATTGTCACCGTCGAGGAGATCGTCGATGACCTGCAGGCACCGATGAATGCCTGTGTGCTGCCGACCTGGGCCCTCAGCGCGGTGTGCCTGGTGCCCGGCGGCGCCCACCCGTCCTACGCCCACGGCTACTACGAGCGCGACAACCGCTTCTACCAGGCCTGGGATCCGATTGCCCGTAACCGTGAGTCGTTCACTGCCTGGATCGACACCTATATCCGTGGCACCGCCGATTTCACCGAATTCCAGGCCAGGCTGGCCAGCACCGCGGAGGCCGCGCAATGAGCTACTCCACTTCCGAAATGATGACCGTCGCCGCCGCCCGTCGCCTGCGCAACGGCGCCGTCTGCTTCGTCGGCATCGGCCTACCGTCGAAGGCCGCCAACCTTGCGCGCCTGACCTCATCGCCCGACGTGGTGCTGATCTACGAGTCCGGCCCGATCGGTGCCAAGCCCAGCGTGCTACCGCTGTCCATCGGAGACGGCGAGCTGGCCGAGACCGCCGACACCGTGGTGCCGACCGGCGAGATCTTCCGCTACTGGCTGCAAGGCGGGCGCATCGACGTCGGCTTTCTCGGCGCCGCCCAGGTCGACCGCTTCGGCAACATCAACACCACCGTGGTCGGTGACTACCACGCACCGAAGACCCGTCTGCCGGGTGCAGGCGGCGCACCGGAGATCGCCGGCTCCGCCAAGCAGGTGCTGATCATCCTCAAGCAGTCGCCGCGGGCCTTCGTCGACAAGCTCGACTTCATCACCTCGGTCGGCCATGGCGAAGGCGGCGATTCGCGCCAGCGCCTTGGCCTGCCGGGAGAGGGGCCGGTCGGCATCATTACCGACCTGTGCATCATGGAGCCGGAGGCAGATACCCACGAGTTCGTGGTCACCTCGATCCACCCAGGCGTGACCCGCGAGCAGATCATCAAAGCCACTGGCTGGGCGATCCGCTTTGCCGAGGGCGTGCAGCAAACCGCGGCACCCAGCGAGGTAGAGCTGTCCGCTTTGCGCGATCTCGAAGCGCGTACCGCCGCCGCCCATGGCCAGACGGCAGGAGAAGCCTGATGCGTGACGTCTTCATCTGCGACGCTGTTCGTACCCCTATCGGCCGTTTCGGCGGGGCCCTGGCCGGCGTGCGCGCCGACGACCTGGCGGCAGTGCCGCTCAAGGCATTGATCGAGCGTAACCCGGGTGTGCAATGGGACCGGCTCGACGAAGTGTTCTTCGGCTGTGCCAACCAGGCTGGCGAGGACAACCGTAACGTGGCGCGCATGGCGCTGTTGCTGGCCGGCTTGCCACACAGTGTCCCGGGCGTGACCCTCAACCGCCTGTGCGCGTCGGGCATGGACGCCGTCGGCAGCGCCTTCCGGGCCATCGCCAGCGGCGAAATGGAGCTGGCGATTGCCGGTGGCGTCGAGTCGATGTCCCGCGCGCCGTTCGTGATGGGCAAGGCCGAGAGCGGCTACTCGCGCAACATGAAGCTCGAGGACACCACCATCGGCTGGCGTTTCGTCAATCCGTTGATGAATGCCCAGTTCGGTGTGGACTCGATGCCCGAGACCGCCGACAACGTCGCCGATGATTACCAGGTATCGCGTGCCGACCAGGATGCCTTCGCCCTGCGCAGCCAGCAGAAGGCTGCCGCCGCGCAGGCCGCCGGCTTTTTCGCCGAGGAAATCGTGCCGGTGCGTATCCAGCACCGCAAGGGTGAGACGGTGGTCGAGCACGACGAACATCTGCGCCCGCAGACCACGCTGGAGGCACTGGCCAAGCTCAAACCAGTCAACGGCCCGGACAAGAGCGTTACCGCTGGCAACGCCTCGGGTGTCAACGACGGTGCCGCCGCGCTGATTCTGGCGTCGGCCGAGGCGGTGAAGACGCACGGCCTGACCCCACGTGCCCGGGTGCTGGGCATGGCCAGCGCCGGTGTGGCGCCACGGGTGATGGGCATCGGCCCGGTCCCCGCGGTGCGCAAGCTGACCGAGCGCCTTGGCATTGCCGTGGCCGACTTCGATGTCATCGAGCTCAATGAAGCCTTTGCCAGCCAGGGCCTGGCGGTGTTGCGCGAGCTGGGTGTGGCAGACGACGCTCCACAGGTGAACCCCAACGGTGGCGCCATCGCCCTGGGGCATCCGCTGGGCATGAGCGGGGCACGTCTGGTGCTGACGGCATTGCATCAGCTGGAGAAGAGCGGCGGGCGCAAGGGGTTGGCGACCATGTGTGTGGGCGTTGGGCAGGGGTTGGCGTTGGCTATTGAAAGGGTCTGATCCTTTGGAACCCGGCGCTCCCACGAAAATGCCTGTGCCAGGCTACGTGGGAGCGGGCTTGTCCCGCCATGACGCACGGGCAAGGCGGAACGAGTGTGTAACCAGGTATGTCTAGAATTACCTGTGACCCTCCAGGAGCAAACGCACCATGACCTCAACCTATTACACCGGCGAAGAACGCAGCAAGCGTATCTTCGCCATCGTCGGCGCCTCGTCGGGCAACCTGGTGGAATGGTTCGACTTCTATGTCTACGCCTTCTGCGCCATCTACTTCGCCCCGGCCTTCTTCCCCTCCGACGACCCCACGGTGCAGTTGCTCAACACCGCCGGCGTGTTCGCCGCAGGCTTCCTGATGCGCCCTATCGGCGGCTGGATCTTCGGCCGCCTGGCCGACCGTCACGGGCGCAAGAACTCGCTGATGATCTCGGTGCTGATGATGTGCGGCGGCTCGCTGATCATCGCCTGCCTGCCCACCTACGCCAGCATCGGCACCTGGGCGCCAGCGCTGCTGCTCCTGGCGCGGTTGATCCAGGGGCTGTCGGTGGGCGGTGAGTACGGCACCACCGCCACCTACATGAGCGAAGTGGCGCTGCGTGGCCAACGCGGTTTCTTTGCCTCGTTCCAGTACGTCACCCTGATTGGCGGCCAGTTGCTGGCGGTGCTGGTGGTGGTGATCCTGCAGCAACTGCTCACCGAGGACGAACTGCGCGCCTATGGCTGGCGCATCCCGTTCGTGGTCGGTGCCATTGCCGCGTTGATCTCGCTGATGCTGCGCCGTTCGCTGAAGGAGACCAGCAGCGCCGAGACCCGCCAGGACAAGGATGCCGGCAGCATCAGCGGGCTGTTCCGCAATCACGCTGCCGCGTTTATCACGGTGCTGGGCTATACCGCCGGTGGTTCGCTGATCTTCTATACCTTCACCACCTACATGCAGAAGTACCTGGTCAACACCGCCGGCATGAACGCCAAGAGCGCCAGTTTCGTCATGACCGGCGCGCTGTTCCTGTTCATGATCCTGCAGCCGCTGTTCGGCATGCTCTCCGACCGCATCGGTCGGCGTAATTCGATGCTGCTGTTCGGCGCCCTGGGGACGCTATTCACCGTCCCCTTGCTGATGGCGCTGAAGACCGTGACCAGCCCGTTCATGGCCTTCGTGCTGGTGACCCTGGCCTTGTGCATCGTCAGCTTCTACACCTCCATCAGCGGCCTGGTGAAGGCCGAGATGTTCCCGCCACAGGTTCGCGCATTGGGCGTGGGGCTGGCCTACGCCGTGGCCAACGCGGTGTTCGGCGGCTCGGCCGAATACGTGGCACTGGGCTTGAAAACCTTGGGGATGGAGAACACCTTCTACTGGTACGTGACCGCCATGATGGCGGTGGCTTTCCTGTTCAGCCTGCGCCTGCCGAAGCAGGCGGCGTACCTGCACCATGATCACTAAGGACGTTGCATGAGCAACCAACTGTTCGACGCCTACTTCACCGCCCCGGCCATGCGCGAGGTTTTCTCCGACCGGGGCCGGCTGCAGGGCATGCTCGACTTCGAGGCGGCCCTGGCCCGTGCCGAAGCGGCCGCCGGGCTGGTGCCGCACACGGCGGTGACTGCCATCGAGGCGGCCTGCAAGGCCGAGCGCTATGATGCCCGGGCGCTGGCCGACGCCATCGCGGTGGCCGGCAATTCGGCGATCCCGCTGGTCAAGGCCCTGGGCAAGGTGGTCGCCAGTGGCGTACCCGAGGCCGAGCGCTACGTGCACCTGGGCGCTACCAGCCAGGATGCGATGGACAGCGGCCTGGTGCTGCAACTGCGCCATGCCCTGGGATTGCTCGAAAACGATCTCGGCAAGCTGGCCGACACCCTGGCGCATCAGGCATTGCAGCATGCCGACACGCCGCTGGTGGGGCGGACCTGGCTGCAGCATGCAACGCCGGTGACGCTGGGCATGAAGCTGGCCGGTTTGCTCGGCGCCCTCACTCGCCATCGGCAACGCCTCAAGGAACTGCGCCCGCGCCTGCTGGTACTGCAGTTCGGTGGCGCTTCCGGCAGCCTGGCGGCGCTGGGCAGCAAAGCGCTGCCGGTGGCCGAGGCCCTGGCCGCGCAACTGAAGCTGACCTTGCCTGAACAGCCATGGCACACCCAGCGCGACCGCCTGGTGGAGTTCGCCTCGGTGCTGGGCCTGGTCGCCGGCAGCCTGGGCAAGTTCGGCCGTGACGTCAGCCTGCTGATGCAGACCGAGGCAGGCGAGTTGTTCGAACCCGCCGCACCGGGCAAGGGCGGGTCCTCGACCATGCCGCATAAACGCAATCCGGTCGGGGCGGCGGTGTTGATCGGCGCCGCTACCCGCGTGCCCGGGCTGCTCTCGACCTTGTTCAGCGCGATGCCCCAGGAGCACGAACGCAGCCTCGGCCTGTGGCACGCCGAGTGGGAAACCCTGCCGGAGATCTGCTGCCTGGTCTCCGGAGCACTGCGCCAGGCCCAGCTAATCGCCGAAGGCATGGAGGTGGACGCCGAACGCATGCGCCGCAATCTCGACCTCACCCAGGGCCTGGTGCTGGCCGAGGCGGTCAGTATTGTCCTCGCCCAACGCCTGGGCCGCGACCGTGCCCATCACCTGCTGGAGCAGTGCTGCCAGCGCGCCGTGGCCGAAGGGCGCCATCTGCGTGCAGTGCTCGGTGATGAGCCGCAGGTCAACGCCGAGTTGTCCGGCGACGAGCTCGACCGCCTGCTCGACCCCACCCATTACCTGGGCCAGGCCCGCGTCTGGGTGGCGCGCGCCGTGGCCGAACATCAACGTTTCACTGCCTGATAGGAGACCGCTGTGGCGCTTTTGCAACTGGCCGATGGCGTACTGAACTACCAACTCGATGGCCCGGCCGATGCGCAGGTGCTGGTGCTGTCCAACTCCCTGGGCACCGACCTGGGCATGTGGGATGTGCAGATTCCCGCCTGGAGCGAACACTTTCGCGTGCTGCGCTACGACACCCGTGGCCATGGCGGCTCGCTGGTCACTCAAGGCCCCTACAGCATCGAACAGCTGGGGGGCGACGTGCTGGCCCTGCTCGATGCGCTGGACATCGAGCATGCGCACTTCGTCGGCCTGTCCATGGGCGGCCTGATCGGCCAGTGGCTGGGCATCAACGCCGGCCACCGCCTGCACAGCCTGACCCTGTGCAACACCGCGGCGAAGATCGCCAACGACGAGGTCTGGAACTCTCGCATCAACACGGTGCTCAAGGGGGGGCAGCAAGCCATGGCGGACCTGCGCGATGGCTCCATCGCCCGTTGGTTCACCCCGGCCTTCGCCCAGGCGCAGCCGGCCGAGGCCCAGCGCATCTGCCAGATGCTCGCGTACACCAGCCCAGAAGGCTATGCCGCCAACTGCGCGGCGGTACGTGATGCCGATTACCGCGAACAGCTGGGGCGCATCCAGGTGCCGACGCTGGTGGTGGCGGGCACCGCGGACGTGGTCACCACGCCTGAGCATGGCCGCTTCATGCACCGCCGCATCGTCAACGCGACCTATGCCGAGTTCCCGGCGGCGCACCTGTCCAACGTCGAGATCGGCGCGGCCTTCACCGCCCGTGTGCTCGATTTCCTGCTGGCCCGCTGAGGAACCTGCCATGGATGAGAAACAACGTTACGAAGCCGGCATGCAGGTGCGTCGCGCGGTGCTCGGCGATGCCCACGTGGACCGCAGCCTGGAAAAGCTCAATGATTTCCACGGCGAGTTCCAGGAGATGATCACCCGGCACGCCTGGGGCGATATCTGGACCCGCCCCGGCCTGCCACGGCACACCCGTAGCCTGATCACCATCGCCATGCTGATCGGCATGAACCGCAACGACGAACTCAAGCTGCACCTGCGCGCGGCCGCCAACAATGGCGTGACGCGGGAGGAGATCAAGGAAGTGATCATGCAGAGCGCGATCTACTGCGGCATCCCGGCGGCCAATGCCACGTTCCACCTGGCCGAGTCGGTGTGGGATGAACTTGGGGTGGAGTCCAGGCAGTAACGCATCGCGGGGCAAGTCGCATCGGCGCACCGCCGCGACTTGCCCCGCGATCACTTCACACGACTGCTTTCTTCTGGCGAACGGCAACAGGCCCGGCATTGGCCTCCACGGCCTTTTTCAGCTCGCCGCACAGCCCAACCATGAACGCCAGCTCCGCCACCACGAACAGCGGGCCGATGATAAGCCCGCTGAGGTCATCGACAAATGCCGGCTTGCGCCCTTCGTAGGCATGTCCGACGAACTGGATGATCCAGCCCACCACGAACGCACCCAGCCCGGCACTCAACCACAGCCCGGTACTCTGCACGGCCAGCGCGTGGCCGGCCCACAGGCACAAGCCCAGCAGCAGGCCCATCACCAGGCCGAAGCGCAGGTCCAGGCGCAGGTAAAACCATACTGACCAGATCGCCAGCAGCAGCGCTGGCGACAGCCAGAGGCCCACCACCTCCCAGCCCGGGCGTGACAGCAGCACGGTCACGGCCAGCACTATCAGCGGAATGCCGATGAAGTGGGTGGCGATGTTGCGTGGATCGCGGTGGTAGGCCGCGTATTGACTCAAGTGCTCGACGAGGTTTTTCATTGTTGTTCCTCCATCAGGGGTGAGCACAGCTTGCCCCTGTCCATTCATCGTCGTCTGTCGCCTGGCCGACAGAGTTCGCTTTGCGAGGTGCCATGCACGATCCGCGTACCCAGCTGCTGCATGGCCAATGGTTCCGGCAGTTGCCCGTTACCGTTCAGGATAGTCTGCTGGCCCTGGGCCGTCCGCGTGAGCTGGCAGCGGGGCAGCGACTGTTCCAGCGCGGCGATGCGCCGTGTGGCTTGTATGCGGTACTCGAAGGGGCGATGCGGGTCGGGGCGGTCAGCAGCGCAGGCAAGGAGGCGTTGCTGACGCTGGTCGAGTCACCCCACTGGTTCGGCGAGATCAGCCTGTTCGATGGCCAGCCGCGCACCCATGACGCCTATGCCGAGGGGCCGACACGCCTGCTGTGGATTCCCCAGGCGCCGTTGCTGGAATGGTTGGCCCGCCAGCCAGAGTACTGGCGCGACCTGGCCCTGCTGATGAGCCACAAGTTGCGCTGGGTGTTCGTCGCCCTCGAGCAGCAGAGCCTGCTGGCCGCCGCGCCGCGGGTGGCGCAACGGCTGTTGCAGATGGCCGAGGGCTACGGTGAGCGCGATGTCGCCCAATGGCGGCTGCAGGTGTCCCAGGAACAGCTGGCCTTGATGCTGTCGCTGTCGCGCCAGACCATCAACCAGATCCTCAGGAGCCTCGAACAGGCCGGCGTGGTGCGCCTGGGCTATGGCGAGGTGGAGATTGTCGATGCGTCACGTCTGCGGGCGATGGGGCAGCATCCAGGCTGACCAGCGTGTCGATCATTGCCTGCGCCGCCGGTGACAGGCGCTGGCCACTGCGGCTGATCACTCCACAACGCACGCTGAGTACTTGCAGACCTGGCGGCAGGTTGCGCCAGTGCAGACGCACCAGATGGCCGGCGGCCAGGTCCTCGACCACCGCCTCTTCGCTGGCCGTACCGATGGCGTCGCTGGCCAGCACCACGCTGCGCAGCACCGCCAGGTGCTCGGTCTGCAGGTGCGGGGTGAAGTCGGTGCGTCCGCTGAGATTGGCCAGGCGTTTGCGCACGCCGGGGGCCAGCAGGGCGCTGGCCAGCGGGTAGGCGAACAGGTCGTTGGTCGACAGGCTGTCCTTGGCCAGCAATGGGTGCCCGGGGCGGCAGAAGAACAGGCCTGGCCGCGGGGACAGTGCCTCGGTGTGGAAGTTGGGATCGGCCTCGAAGGGCCGCACGTCATCGACGAAAAACTCGATCTGCTCGCGACGCAGGGCCTGGCCAAGGCGCTCGGCATTGTCCACCAGCAGGTCGGTGCGGATACCGGGATGAGTCCTGATGAAATGTTGCAGGGCCTGGGGCACCAGGCGCACGGCCAGGGCCGGGCCGCTGCCGAAGTGCAGCTCTCCGGCATCGAGCTTGGTCATCTGCAGGACGTCGTTGTTCAGTTGCGCGGCGCCCTGGACCAGGCGACGGGCATGTTGCAACACCACATGGCCCTCGGGGGTGGGGGGCAATGCCTTGCTGGCGCGATCGACCAGGGCGCAGCCAAAGGTATGTTCGAGGTTCTGGATTGCGCGGCTGAAGGCGGGTTGGGTGATGCCCATGGCGTCGGCGGCGCGGACGAAACTGCGGTATTCGGTGAGGGCGATGAAATAGCGCAGTTGGCGGAGGTCCATGCTCGGGCTCTGGTGCGGGGATCGGAGCTTGGTTTTAGCGGCTTGTTACATATAGCGTCAAAGAATGTTATTTGATTTGCATATGTTATTTGGTTATTTGCCGGACGGCAGGTCCAATCGCGAGGCAAGTCGGGTCGCCGCATCGCCGCTCCCATGCCGCTCCTGTTTTGTGCGGGCGGCGTGGGAGCGGGCTTCCCGCGATGGCTTCAAAGAAGATTGAACGGGTAGCTGACAATCAAGCGGTTCTCATCGAACGCGTTGCTGCTGAAATCCCTGCGCATGGTCGAATTACGCCACTTCACCGACAGGTCCTTGAAGGTTCCGGCCTGCACCACGTAGGCCAGCTCGGTCTCCCGGGCCCATTCCTTGCCATCGTCCACCCCTCCGGCATGCACGTTGTCGCCTTTGATGTAGCGGTTCATCAAGGTCAGGCCGGGGATACCGACGGTGACGAAATTGAAGTCGTGACGCAGTTGCCAGGAGCGCTCCTTGGCATTGTCGAAGCTGGCGTTGTAACTGTCGTTGGCCAGTGTGCCGCCACTGGTGCCGTTGACGCGCATCCAGGCGTCGTCGCCACTGACCTTCTGCAGGCCCATATAGAAGGTGTGGCCCTGGTAGCGCGCCGAGAGCATGGCCGAGGTGGTGCGGTTGTCCAGGTCGCCGGCGCGGGCGCTGCCATCCTCCTTGCCGAGGAAGTAGCCCAGGTTGGCGCCCAGGGTCCAGTCGCCCAACGGCTGGCTGTGCACCAGGTTCAGATACTGCTGGCGATAGATGTCTTTCAGCCGGGCATCCCACAGGCCGAGCATCGTGCGTTTGTCGTTGAAGCTGTATTCGCCGCCGGCGAAGTTGAAGCGGTCAGAGGTGATACCGGCACGCCCCTGCATGAACAGGTCTTCCATGCTCGCATCGTTGCGCGGGCTGTTGCCGCGGAACTGGCCGGCGTACAGGGTCAGGCCGTCGATCTCCTTCGAGGTGAGCTGACCGCCGCGGAACGTCTGCGGCAGCGAGCGGCCATCGTCCGAACGCAGGATCGGCAGCACCGGCATCCATTCGCCGACTTTGAGTTCGGTCTGCGACAGGCGCGTCTTGAACGCCACCCCCAGGCGGCCGAAATCGTCCGCCGGGCGGCCGTCGTCATGCACCGGCAGCAGGTGGGTGCCGGCGGTGCCCTTGCCGCCATCGAGCTTGACCGAGTAAAGCCCCAGCACATCGATGCCGAAACCGACGGTGCCTTGGGTGAAGCCGGAGCGGGCGTCGAGAATGAAACTCTGGGTCCATTCCTCGGCCTTGCCCTGGGGATTGGCTGGGTCGACGAAGTTGCGGTTGATGTAGAAGTTGCGCAGGTTGAGGCTGGCCTTGGCGTCTTCCAGGAAGCCACCTTCGGCGGCCACGCCGGGCAGGGCGCAGGACAGGGCCAACAGGCCGGGCAGCAGCTGGCGTGCGGGTTGCAAAGTGCTCATCTGTCGTGGATCTCTTGTTTTTATTGGGCGAGCCGGGTCGCTGCGGGTACGGCCGCAGGGATGGGCATCTTTAGAGAGAACTTGTGCAACGTTGCGGGGGCGATGGTGCGGGGGAGGGTGGGGGCTAGGCAATTCGTTGCAAGCGGAACGGGGCGGTTATCGAACGCAATGTGACCGCGCAACAAAAAGCCCACCGCGAGGGTGGGCTTGGTGCCGTTACCGGTCCAGTCAGCCTTTCGGTGTCTGGATCGAAGCCTGCTGCTGGGTCTGCTCGTACCAGCCGCCGCCGAGGGCCTTGTACAGGTTGACCTCGCTGACCAACTGCGACAGGCGATCACCGATCAGCGACTGCTGGGCGCTGAACAGGTTGCGCTGGGCATCGAGGAAGGTCAGGTTGCTGTCGATACCGATGCGGTAGCGGCGCTCGGCCAGGCGGTAGTAGTCCTGGTTGGCCGCGACCAGGTCGCGTTGCGCCTGCAGTTGCTCTTCGAACGTCTTGCGTGCGGCCAGGCCATCGGCGACTTCCTGGAAGGCGGTCTGGATGGTCTTTTCGTACTTGGCGACGTTGATGTCCTTCTGGATCTTCGAGTAGTCCAGGCTGGCCCGCAGGCTGCCGGCGTTGAAGATCGGCAGGTTGATCTGCGGCTGGAACAGCCAGGTGCCCGAACCACCCTTGAACAGCCCGCCCATATCCGGGCTCAGGGTACCGGCGTTGGCGGTCAGGCTGATGCTCGGGAAGAACGCTGCCCGCGCTGCGCCGATGTTGGCGTTGGCGGCCTTGAGCAGATGCTCGGCCTCCTGGATGTCGGGGCGGCGCTGCAGGATGTCGGACGGCAGGCCGGCCGGCACTTCGGCCAGCTGGTCGGCATTGAGCTCCAGCGGCTTGGGCAGGTTGGCCGGCACGCCGGTACCTACCAGCACGGTGAGGCTGTTCAGGTCCTGGGCGACCAGGCGCTGGTACTGCGACAACTTGACGCGAGCGCCTTCGACGGCGGTGCGCGCCTGGCTCAGGTCCAGGGCCGAGGCCACGCCCACCTCATTGCTGCGGCGGGTGAGGTTGTAGCTCTCTTCGTACGTCTTGAGCGTTTCCTCGGTCAGTTTCAACAGCGCCTGGTCGGCCTGCCACGTGTAATAGGCGTTGGCCACGCTGGCCACCAGGCTGATCTGCGTGGAGCGGCGCGCCTGTTCGCTGGACAGGTAGGTTTCCAGGGCCTGCTGGGTCAGGCTGCGCACCCGGCCGAACAGGTCCAGCTCATAGGCACTGACACCCAGGGTGGCCGAGTACTGGCTGGTTATATTCGCCTCGCCAGTTTGTGACATGTTCGCCGGCACCCGCTGGCGGCTGCCGCTGCCATTGGCGGAAACCGCCGGCAGCAGGTCGGCGCGCTGGATGCGGTACTGCGCGCGGTAGGCGTCGATGTTCAACGCCGCGACCCGCAGGTCGCGGTTGTTTTCCAGCGACGTCTGGATCAACTGCTGCAGCGCCGGGTCGTGGAAGAACTGGCGCCAGCCCTGTTCGGCCGCGGCGACGTCGGCCGATTGGGTCGGCGAGTACGCTGGGCCTTGAGGCCACTGCGCGGCCACCGGCGCCTCTGGCGTCTGGTAGTCGGGGATCAGCGAGCAACCGCCGAGGATGAAGGCGGTTACCGCCAGGGACAACAAAGACTTGGTCATTGCCCAGCCTCATAACGTGGAGTTTCAGGGGTGGCGTGTTCTTTCGGCTCTTTGCTGCCGAACAGCGACGACACTGCGACGAAGAATAGAGGTACCCAGAAGATGGCCAGTATGGTTGCACTGATCATGCCGCCGATCACACCGGTGCCGATGGCGTGCTGGCTACCCGCGCCGGCGCCACTGGCGATGGTCAACGGTACCACGCCGAGGATGAACGCCAGTGAGGTCATGATGATCGGGCGCAGACGCATGCGGCATGCTTCGATGGCCGCGTCGTACAGGCTGCGGCCCTGTTCGTGCAGCTCCTTGGCGAACTCGACGATCAGGATGGCGTTCTTCGCCGCCAGGCCGATGGTGGTCAGCAAGCCGACCAGGAAGTACACGTCGTTGGACAAGCCGCGCAGGCTGGTGGCGAGCAGGGCACCGATGATACCCAGTGGCACGACCAGCACGACTGCGATCGGGATCGACCAGCTTTCATACAGCGCTGCCAGGCAGAGGAACACGAACAGCACCGAGAGGGCGAACAGTGCCGGCATTTGCGAGCCGGAAAGTTTTTCCTCGTAGGACATGCCGGTCCAGGAGAAGCCGATGCCGGTTGGCAGTTCGCCGGCGATACGCTCGACTTCGGCCATGGCTTCACCGGTACTGTAGCCTGGTGCCGGGGTACCAAGGATCTCGACCGCTTCCACGCCGTTGTAGCGCGACAGCTTCGGCGAGCCGTAGGTCCATTCGCCCTTGGCGAATGACGAGAAGGGCACCATCTCGCCCTTGCCGTTGCGCACGTACCACTTCTGCAGGTCTTCCGGGCTCATCCGGGCGTTGGGCGCACCTTGGATGTAGACTTTCTTGACCCGGCCACGGTCGATGAAGTCGTTGACGTAGCTACCGCCCAGGGCGATCGACAGGGTGTTGTTGATGTCGGCGATGGTCACGCCCAAGGCACTGGCGCGTTCGTCGTCGATGGTCAGCTGGTACTGCGGCTCGTCGTTCAGGCCGTTAGGACGCACGGCGCTGAGGATCTTGCTCTGCGCGGCTTTGGCCAGGAACTGGTTGCGCGCTTCCATCAGCTTAGCGTGGCCGACCCCGGCGCGGTCCTGGAGGAAGACGTCGAAGCCGGTGGCATTACCCAGTTCGAGTACCGCTGGCGGGGCGAAGGCGAATACCATCGCGTCACGGAAGCCGAAGAAGTGCATCTGCGCGCGCTGGGCAAGGGCGAACACGCTGTTCTCCTTCGAGCGCTCACCCCAGGGCTTGAGCATGATGAACGCCATGCCTGAGCTCTGGCCGCGACCGGCGAAGTTGAAGCCGTTCACTGTGAACACCGACGAAACGGTATCGGCTTCGTCCTTGAGCAGGTACTCGCGCATCTGGTCGACCACTACCTGGGTGCGCTCGGCACTGGAACCGGCCGGGGTCTGCACCTGGGCGAACAGCACGCCTTGGTCTTCTTCCGGCAGGAATGCGGTCGGGATGCGGGCGAACAGCCAGATCATGCCGACCACGATCAGCGCGTAGGCCAGCAGGAACGGGATCTTGTTGCGCAGGATGGTGCCGACGCTACGCTCATAGCCGACGACGCTGCGGTCGAAGTTGCGGTTGAACCAGCCAAAGAAGCCGCGCTTGGCGACATGGTGCTCGCCCTTCTTCAGCGGCTTGAGCATGGTGGCGCACAAGGCCGGGGTGAAGATCAGCGCGACCAGCACCGACAGGCCCATGGCCGAGACGATGGTGATGGAGAATTGGCGGTAGATCACACCGGTGGAGCCGCCGAAGAAGGCCATCGGCAACAGTACTGCCGACAGTACCAGGGCGATACCCACCAGGGCGCCCTGGATCTGTTCCATGGAGCGCTTGGTCGCCTCCTTGGGCGGTAACCCTTCCTCGGACATCACCCGTTCGACGTTCTCCACCACGACGATGGCATCGTCCACCAGCAAGCCGATGGCCAGGACCATGGCGAACATGGTCAGGGTGTTGATGCTGAAGCCGGCGGCGGCGAGGATGCCGAAGGTCCCGAGCAACACCACCGGCACGGTCATGGTGGTGATGATGGTGGCGCGGAAGTTCTGCAGGAACAGGTACATCACCAGGAACACCAGGACCACCGCTTCGATCAGGGTGTGGATCACGCCGCTGATCGATTCGGTAACCACCGGGGTGGTGTCATATGGGAACACGGCCTTCACCCCCGGCGGGAAGAACGGTTCCAGGTCGCTGATGGTCTTGCGCAGAGCCTTGGCGGTATCCAGAGCATTGGCGCCGGTCGCCAACTTGACCGCCAGGCCCGAGGCCGGCTTGCCGTTGAACTGGGCGCTGATGGCGTAGTTCTCACCGCCCAGGCCGACCTGAGCCACGTCCCCCAGGCGTACCTGGGAGCCGTCGGCATTGACCTTGAGCAGGATCTTCTCGAATTGCTCGGCGGTCTGCAGACGGGTCTTGCCGATGATGGTGGCGTTGAGCTGGGTACCTGGCAGTGCCGGCAGGCCGCCAAGCTGGCCGGAGGACACCTGCACGTTCTGCGCGGCGACCGCGGTGCGCACGTCAACCGGGGTCAGCTGGAACTTGTTCAGCTTGGCCGGATCCAGCCAGATGCGCATGGCGTACTGCGCACCGAACACCTGGAAGTCGCCCACGCCTGCGGTCCGCGAGATCGGGTCCTGCATGTTGGAGACGATGTAGTTGGCCAGGTCGTCCTTGGTCATGCTGCCGTCTTCGGACACCAGGCCGATCACCAGCAGGAAGTTCTTCACAGCCTTGGTGACGCGGATACCTTGCTGCTGCACTTCCTGCGGCAGCAGCGGGGTGGCCAGGTTCAGCTTGTTCTGTACCTGGACCTGCGCGGTGTCCGAGTTGGTGCCCTGCTCGAAGGTCGCGGTGATGGTCATGCTGCCGTCGGAGTTACTTTCCGACGACACATAACGCAGGTTGTCGATACCGTTGAGCTGCTGCTCGATAACCTGCACCACGGTGTCCTGCACCGTCTGCGCCGAGGCGCCCGGGTAGGTGACGGAGATGGCGATGGCCGGCGGGGCAATGCTCGGGTACTGGTTGATCGGCAGCTTCAGGATCGACAGGGCGCCGACCAGCATGATCACCAGGGCGATCACCCAGGCGAAGATCGGGCGATCGATAAAGAACTTCGACATGGTTTACTCCGCTTTGGCGTCTGCGTTCGCCGTGTTGGCCTGAGCAGGGCCGGCCGGCTTCTTGACGTTGGTGGCTTCGCTGACCTTGACCTCGACCCCTGGTCGCACGAACTGCAGCCCTTCGGTGATCAGTCGGTCGCCCGGTTTCAGGCCTTCCTCGATCAGCCAGTCGCTGCCCAGGGTACGGCTGGCCTTGAGCTGGCGCAGTTCGACCTTGTTTTCCTGGTTGACCACCAGCGCGGTCGGTGCACCCTTGAGGTCACGGGTCACGCCCTGTTGCGGGGCCAGGATGGCGTTGGCGTTGACCCCGGCCTTGAGCCGCGCATGCACGAACATGCCGGGCAGCAGGGTGTGGTCGGGGTTGGGGAAGATCGCGCGCAGGGTGACGGAGCCGGTGGTTTCGTCAACCGCGACTTCGGAGAACTCCAGGCGGCCCTGTTGCTTGAACAGGCTGCCGTCTTCCAGCACCAGCTGAACCTGGGCCGCGTTGTCGCCGGCCTTCTGCAGTTGACCGCTTTCCAGGTCACGGCGCAGCTTGAGCAGCTCGGCGGTGGACTGGGTGACGTCGACGTAGATCGGGTCGAGCTGCTGGATGGTGGCCATGGCGTTGGTCTGGCCGTTGTTCACCAGGGCGCCTTCGGTGACCGAGGAGCGGCCGACGCGGCCACTGATCGGGGCCAGTACCTTGGTGTAGCGCAGGTCGATCTGGGCGCTCTTGAGCGACGCCTCGGCCTGCAATCGTTTGGCATTGGCGTCATCGTATTCCTGCTTGGAGACGGCCTGCTCGTCGATCAGTTGCTTGTAACGCTCGGCCAGCGAGCGGGTAGCCTGCAGGTTGGCCTGGGCGTTGGCCAGGTTCGCCTCGTAGACGGCCGGGTCGATCTGGTAGAGCTGCTGCCCTTCCTTGACGTCGCTGCCTTCCTTGAACAGGCGCTTGAGAATGATGCCGTTCACCTGTGGGCGGACCTCGGCCACACGGTAGGCGCTGGTGCGCCCCGGCAGTTCCGAGGTCAGGGTGAAGGCTTGCGGTTGTACGGTCACGACGCCGACCTGAGGAGCCTGCGGCGCAGGCGCTGCTTCCTCTTTCTTACAGCCACTGAGCAGGGTTGCCAGGGCCACGGCGGAAACCAGGGCGGTTACGGCTGGCTTGAATTGCATGAGGATCCTCGGGTCGCAGGAGCAGGGGAGCTCAAGAATATAGTGGAAGTGCTTTGTCAGAAAAACGCTATCCGGTGGATAAATAGCTTGCTAAGGAATATACTTACATTCATGGTTGTTTGTAAATAGCGCCGGTGCGTCGTGAGTGACCACCGCCGATCGCCCAAATCCACCCGGGAGCGGCCCTGAAAGAGCCTGCCCCGGCCTGATTCCCGCTCGCCAGATCGAGCGCGCGGGGCCTGATGAGGTTGTACTGCCATGGTCCGTCGAACCAAAGAAGAAGCCCAGGAAACTCGCGCCCAGATCATCGAGGCGGCGGAGAAGGCCTTCTACAAGCGCGGGGTAGCGCGTACCACCCTGGCCGACATCGCTGAGCTCGCCGGCGTCACTCGCGGGGCGATCTACTGGCACTTCAGCAACAAGGCCGAGTTGGTGCAGGCGCTGCTCGACAGCCTGCACGAGACCCATGACCACCTGGCCCGCGCCAGTGAAAGCGAGGATGAACTCGACCCGCTCGGCTGTATGCGCAAGCTGTTGCTGCAAGTGTTCAACGAGTTGGTGCTCGATGCCCGAACCCGGCGTATCAACGAAATCCTGCATCACAAGTGCGAGTTCACCGACGACATGTGTGAGATTCGCCAGCAGCGTCAGGGCGCGGTGCTGGACTGCCATCAAAGCATTGCCCTGGCCTTGGGCAATGCAGTGCGTCGTGGCCAGTTGCCTGCCGAGCTCGAGATCGACCGGGCTGCGGTGGCCATGTTTGCCTATGTGGATGGCCTGATAGGCCGCTGGCTGCTGCTCCCGGAGAGCTTCGACCTGTTGGGCGATGTCGAGAAATGGGTCGACACCGGGCTGGATATGCTGCGCTTGAGCCCTGGCTTGCGCAAATGACACTTTGTTAACGATTGTGAGGAAGTGTTATCCCTTTTCGGTTAACGCAGGATTAATAACGCGGGAGCGAGCTTGCCCGGCGATGACAACCTTCAGGCCGTGATGTCGCCTGGGCGGACGCTATCGCGGGGCCAGCCCCCTCCCACGACTTTCAGCGCCCGCGCAACTGTCTGTCCGGCAAGGCCAGCGCGGCCAACAGGCCGATCAGCGAAGCCCCGGCACTGACCAGCAAGAGGTCGCGGAAGGTTTCCAGCAAGCGCGCCTGGGTGTGCGGATCCGCCTCGCCCGCCTTGAGGCTGCCCAGCAGCGGGTTGCCGAGCACTTCGAAGCCGCCCTGGTGCAACCACGCCAGTAACAGGCTGGACATGCACGCCACCCCCATTGCCCCACCCAGCGAGCGGAACAGGTTGGTGGTGCTGGTCGCCACGCCGATGTCCTGGCTGTCCACCGCGCTTTGCGTGCCCACCAGCGAGGTGGGAAATTGCAGGCCGCAGGCAATGCCTGTCAGCAGCATGAACAGCGCGCTCTGTAACCAGGCTTGCGGCGGGGTCAGCGCCATGGCTGCGATGGTCATTGGCATCAATAGCGCGCCTGTGAGGATCTGTGGCTTGAAGCGCCCGGTGTGGCTGGTCATGCGCCCACCTGTAAAGGCGCCGATGGGCAACCCCATTGCCAGTGGCAGCAGGTGCAGCGCCGCGCTGTCGGCGCCGGCGCCGGTGATGCCCTGATAGCGCAGGGGCATCAGCATGGTCAGCGAAATGGACTGGAAACTGGCGAAGAAGATCACGCACCAGCACAGCACCGCGACCCGGTTGCCGAACAGGCCCAGAGGCAGCAATGGTTCGCGGCAGCGCCGCTCGTGGGCTACGAACGCCGCCAGCCCCAGCAGCGCGCAGGCCAGCAACGCCAGGACTTCGGACGACTGCCAGGCATGTCCCTGGCCGACCAGGGTGATGCCCAGCAGCAGGCTGCCCAGGCCGAGGATCATCAGCACCGCGCCGAGGTAGTCGACCTGGGCCTGGCGATGCTTGACCGGCAACCCGTCCAGCGCCCGGTGGATCACCCACAGCGCGGTCAGCCCCAGCGGCAGGTTGATCCAGAACACCCAGCGCCAGGACAGGTACTCGGTCAGCCAGCCGCCCAGCACCGGCCCGGCGACGCTGGCCAGTGCGTACATGCTGCTGAAGTAGCCCTGGTAGCGACCGCGTTCACGAGGTGGCACGAAGTCGCCGATGATTGCCTGGCTAACCGACACCATGCCGCCGGCGCCGATACCCTGAAGCACCCGGGCCAGCACTAGTTGCGGCATGTCCTGAGCCAGGCCGCAGGCCACCGAGGCCAGGGTGAACAGGGCGGTGCCGGTGAGAATCATGCGCCGCCGCCCATACAAGTCACCGAGCTTGCCGTAGATCGGCACGGCGATGGTCATGGCGACCATGTAGCCGGAGATGACCCAGGCGAGCAGGCCGACATCGTTGAACTGCGCGGAAATCGCCGGCAGTGACACGGCGACGATGGTCTGGTCGAGGGCACCGAGGAATATCGCCAGCATCAGGGCGGTGAGGACGCTGCGTAGAACGGTGGGGGGCAGGGCGGCGGTCACGGTGGATACCTTGTGGTCAGAGCTGGCGTGATCGCGAGGCATCGTGGGAGCGGGCCTGCCCCGCGATGGGCTCATTCATGGTAGGGCATTGTACGCTGAGTTACATAGCTACCTATGTACTCCGTGCATCCCCTATGCAAGATCGGCATTGGCGCATTCATCCAGTGCTGCATGGCCGCGTGATATCGTGGCTTGGCCGCAGAGGCTGAAATCCGGGGCCTGCACCAGCTTGGTGCAAGTATTTTTCAGAGGATTTCGCGTTGCTGTATGTCCACACCTTCTATTCCTCTGCCTGCATGTCGAGCATGACCGCCCTGATGGCGACGGTTAGAACAGTCAGGTAGACCCGATACAGGGGTCGGTTGTCAGCCGTTCACAATTTCTCATTACAAGCGGAGTGATCATGCCCAAGGCTTCCCACCACGATCTGCGTTTTGCCTTCCGCGAACTGCTTGCTTCAGGTTCGTGCTATCACACCGCGTCGGTCTTCGACCCGATGTCAGCCCGTATTGCCGCCGACCTTGGTTTTGAGGTCGGCATTCTCGGCGGTTCGGTCGCCTCGCTGCAGGTCCTGGCGGCGCCGGATTTCGCCCTGATCACCCTGAGCGAGTTCGTCGAGCAGGCTACCCGCATCGGCCGTGTCGCCCAGTTGCCGGTGCTTGCCGACGCCGACCACGGCTACGGCAATGCGCTCAACGTGATGCGCACGGTGATCGAACTGGAACGCGCCGGCGTTGCCGCGCTGACCATCGAGGATACCCTGCTGCCGGCCCAGTTCGGTCGCAAGTCCACCGACCTGATCTCGGTGGAGGAGGGCGTGGGCAAGATCCGCGCGGCGCTGGAGGCGCGGGTCGATTCGGCGCTGGCGATCATTGCCCGCACCAATGCCGGCGTGTTGACCACCGAGGAAATCATCGTGCGCACCCAGAGCTACCAGAAGGCCGGCGCCGATGGCATCTGCATGGTGGGGGTCAAGGACTTCGAGCAACTCGAGCAGATCGCCGAGCACCTGAGCGTGCCGTTGATGCTGGTGACCTACGCCAACCCCAACCTGCGCGACGACGAGCGCCTGGCGCGCCTGGGCGTGCGTATCGTGGTCGACGGCCATGCCGCCTACTTCGCCGCGATCAAGGCCACCTACGATTGCCTGCGCCAGCAGCGTGGCCTGCAGCACAAGTCGGACAGCCTCGGTGCCACCGAGCTTTCGCACACCTACACCCAGCCCGAGGACTATATCCGCTGGGCGAAAGAGTACATGAGCGTCGAGGAGTGATCCGACCTACCTGACGGCGCTCAGCGTGGCGCTGTGGGGAACGCAATGCTCATGTACGCAACTGTTGGCCGTGTTGGGCTGGCTGCGCAGCAGCTCCACCCGCCAGCAGGCCGAGCCGTACAGCCCGGCCACCGCGACCAGGGCGAAGACGAGGGCGCAACGCCTGGATTTGATACTCATGGTGCGGACCTCCTGTTGATGCAACAGGTGATACCTACAAGCATAGGCCCAATGCGCGTAACTGCACCGTCTTGACTCAACTCAATCCTTTGTCCCACTCCGGTTCGTCGGCAAACCGCTGCGCGAGAAAGTCGAGCATGCTGCGCAACGTCGCCGGCATGTGCTTGCGCGAGGTGTACACCGCATTCAGGGTCAGTTCCCGTGGCTTGGCTTGCGGCAGCAATCGCACCAGCTCGCCACTGCGCAGCGCGGCGGCCGCCTGGTAGGTGGGCAGCATGGCGATGCCGGCATTGGCCAGGGCGGCTTTCTGCAGGGTCATGGCCTCGTTGGCGCTGATGTTGCCCTGCACCGGCACGGCGACGTTCTGCCCGTCCACCTCGAAGTGCCACAGGCTGTGACCGAAGTAGGCGTGGGTCAGGCAGTTGTGCTGGCTCAACGCCTCGACCCGGTCCGGCGTACCGTACTCGCGCAGGTAGGCGGGGCTGGCGCAGATCACCGAGCGGCACACGCTCAGGCGCCGGGCAATGAGGTTGGGGTCGACATCGTTGCTGGTGCGGATCGCCAGGTCGATGCGCTCGTCCACCAGGTTGACGGTGCGGTCGAGCATCTGCAGCTCAACCTTCACCCCGGGGTAGCGTTTGACGTAGGCCGCCAGCGCATCCACCAGCTGGGCCTGGCCGAACGAGGTGCTGACGCTGATGCGCAGCTCGCCACGGGGCGCGTCGTCCGGTTGGCGCACGGCGCTTTGCAGGTCGCCGGCCAGCTCCAGCATCTGCCGACAGCGTGGCAGGGTCTCGAGGCCTGCGGCCGTCAGGCTGAGCTTACGGGTGGTGCGTTGCATCAGGCGTGCCCCGACCCAGTCCTCCAGCTCCGCCAGGTAGCGGGAAACCACGGGCCTGGAGAGTTCCAGATGGTCCGCGGCGGCCGACTGGCTGCCCAGGTCGACGACGGTGACGAATACGCGCATGGCGTTGAGCCGATCCATGATCTGTCCGATTTCAGAAACAAACTATGTCGAAGCATCGCATTTTTTGTATTGGATCGGGCAACTAAGCTTGCACCCATCGTCCCACTCACAGGATCTTGCAATGTCTCTCTTCACGCCCCTTCGCGGCCTGCTGCTGGCCTGCCTTACCTTCGGCGGCCAGGCCATGGCTGCCGAACCGCTCAAACTGGACGCCTACAACCCCGGTCACGCGGCGATCTTCCCGGTCAGCTCGGTGATCGTCAGTGGTGCCCACGACGCCATCCTGGTCGACGCCCAGTTCGGCAAGGCCCAGGCCGAACAGCTGGTCGAGCGCCTGCGTGCCAGCGGCAAGCAGCTGACCACCATCTACGTCAGCCATGGCGACCCGGACTACTACTTCGGCCTGGACACCATCACCCAGGCGTTCCCCAAGGCCCGCGTGGTCGCCTCGGCCGCCACGGTCGAGCACATCCGCAAGACCATGGACGCCAAGCTGGCCTACTGGGGCCCGCAAATGGGCGCGGACAAGCCGGCACGTCTGGTGGTGCCCCAGGTACTGCAGGGTGATCGCCTGGAACTGGAAGGCCAGGCACTGCAGGTCGTCGGCCTGGACGGTCCGCAGCCGGACCGCAGCTTCGTGTGGATTCCCTCGATCAAGGCAGTGGTCGGTGGCGTGGTGGTTTCCGAAGGTATCCATGTGTGGATGGCCGACACCCAGACCGCGCAATCCCATGCCGACTGGCTGAAGACCCTGGCGAAGATCGAACAGCTCGCACCGCGCACGGTGATCCCGGGGCACTACCTGGGCGACGGCAGCCGTTCGCTGGACGCGGTGCGCTTCACCGCCGGCTACATTCGTGACTTCGATACCGAGGCCGCCAAGGCTGCCAATGCCGCCGCGCTGATCGCGGCGATGAAGCAGCGCTACCCGAACCTGGGTGACGAGAGCTCCCTTGAATTGGGTGCCAAGGTCGCCAAGGGCGAGATGAAGTGGTAACCCTTTTCAACCTGTTGGAGTGTTTCCCATGAGCAAGATCGCAATCATCGGCGCCACCGGGCGCGCCGGCAGCCAGTTGCTGGAAGAGGCCCTGCGTCGGGGTCACAGTGTGGTGGCCATCGCCCGCGATCCTAGTGCGCTGCAAGGCCGTGACGGCGTGACGGTCAAGGCGCTGGATGCCAAGGGCAGTGCCGCCCTGCAGGCGGCCGTGACGGGCTGTGACGCGGTGCTGAGCGCGGCGCATTTCTCGACCATCGAGCCTGAAGCGATCATCGAGCCGGTCAAGCGTGCCGGGGTCAAGCGCCTGCTGGTGGTGGGCGGGGCCGGTAGCCTGCTGCTGCCGTCCGGGCAGCGGGTGATCGACAGCCCGGATTTCCCGCAAGCCTACAAGGCCGAGGCCAATGCCGGTGTGCGCTTCCTCGATACGCTGCGCCAGGAGCCGGCCCTGGACTGGACATTCCTGTCGCCGTCGGCGGAGTTCGTCGAAGGTCAGCGCAGCGGGCACTACATCCTGGGCAAGGATCACCTGCTGATCGGTGCCGATGGCAAAAGCTGGATCACCTTTGCCGACTATGCCATCGCCATGCTCGACGAGCTGGAAAAGCCGGCGCATTCACGGGCACGGTTCACGGTCGGCTACTGAGTCGTCTGCACCGTGGGGCAGGTCGGGTCGCGATTGATGTCATGTGCGGGCACGCGCCTGCAGCCACTCCATCAACTCGATCAACCCCGTGGGCATGCTCTTCGACGGGCTGACCAGGTAATAACCCTTCCCGGTCGTCACCTTCAGCTCGAACGGCATGCACAAACGCCCGGCGCGCAGGTCGTCGGCAATCAGCGAATAGTCGCCGATGGCGATCCCCGTCCCCTGGGAGGCCATGGCCATCGCCATGTCCAACGTCTCGAAGTGCTGCTTCGGCCCCTGGGGTTCGACGCCGGCATTGGCCGCCTGCAACCACAACCGCCAGTCGTGCTCGTCCCGAGAGGGGTGCAGCAGCATCTGCCGCGCCAGGTCCTGCAGCTGCAAGGGAGCGCCAGATAGCGATGGTGCGCAGACCGGTGTCAGTTGTTCATCGAACAGCTTGCGTACCTGCAGTCCATGGTTCGGCACCGCACCATACACGACGGCCGCATCGAAGCCCTCGCGGCGAAAATCCACGCCATGTTGCACCGTGGTGGTCAATTCCACCGGCACGTCCGGGCGCAGTGCCTGCCACTCCAGCAAGCGTGGCAGCAGCCAACGCATCACACAGGTCGGTGCCTTGAGCTGCAAAGTCGTGCTGCGGCCACCGACCTCACGCACGCCTTGCTCAATCATTGCGAAAACCTGCTGCACCCGAGGCAGCCAGTCCTGTCCTTCGCGGGTCAGGGCCAGACCACGGGCCTGGCGCTGGAACAACGCATAGCCCAGGTGTTCCTCGAGCCCGGCGATTTGTCGGCTGACCGCGCCCTGGGTGATATGCAGCTGTTGCGCGGCACGGGTGAAGTTGCAGTGCTGCGCGGTCACCAGGAAGGTGTGCAGGGCGGGGAGGGGCGGCAGGCGTTTCATAGTGGCAAGCCATGATATGAGGTCATGGCTAGTATGTGTTTTTTTGCATTGTGGCGGTAGTCGGCGCTTGGTTCCATGAGCACCAGTCTCAACAAGAATCGGGTACTCGATGATGGCAACCTGTGGTGAAGTGCTGGTCAAACTCCTCGAAGGCTATGGTGTCGATCATGTCTTCGGCATTCCCGGCGTGCATACCGTGGAACTCTACCGCGGCCTGGCTGCCTCCTCGATCCGCCACATCACCCCGCGCCACGAGCAGGGCGCCGGGTTCATGGCCGATGGTTACTCGCGTACCCGGGGCAAGCCTGGGGTGTGCTTCATCATCACCGGCCCGGGCATGACCAACATCACCACCGCCATGGGCCAGGCCTACGCCGACTCGATCCCGATGCTGGTGATTTCCAGCGTGCAGTCGCGTAGCCAGCTGGGTGGCGGGCGCGGCAAGTTGCACGAACTGCCCAACCAGGCCGGGCTGGTGGCGGGCGTGGCGGCGTTTTCGCACACTTTGATGAGTGCCGATGACCTGCCCGAAGTATTGGCCCGTGCCTTTGCGGTGTTCGACGGGGGCCGCCCGCGCCCGGTGCATATCGAGATCCCGCTGGATGTGCTGGTGGAACCGGCCGATCACCTGCTCCCGGGCCGCCCGGTGCGCACCGCGCGGGCGGGCGCGGCACCGCAGACCGTGCAGCAGATGGCCATGCGTCTGGCCAGGGCGCGCCGACCGTTGATCCTGGCCGGCGGTGGTGCCCTGGAAGCCGGCGCCGGGCTGGCCAGGCTGGCCGAGCACCTGCAGGCGCCGGTGGCGCTGACCATCAATGCCAAGGGGCTGCTGCCGGCCAACCATCCGCTGCAGATCGGCTCGACCCAGACTTTGCCGGCCACCCGTGCGTTGGTTGCCGAGGCCGATGTGGTGCTGGCCATCGGTACCGAGCTGGCCGAGACCGACTACGACGTGACGTTCAAGGGCGGTTTCGAAATCCCTGGCAGCCTGCTGCGGATCGATATCGATCCGGACCAGACAGTGCGCAACTACCTGCCCGAGCTGGCCCTGGTGGCCGATGCCGCACAGGCGACCGAGGCCTTGCTGGTGGCCCTGCACATGCAGGCGCAACCCCCGCGTGATGATCACTGGGGCGCTGCTCGGGCCGCCCGGCTGCGCCAGGACAATGCCGCCACCTGGGACCAGCCGACCTTGAGCCAGACCCGTTTGCTGAACAGCATCCTGGAAACCCTGCCGGACGCTGTGCTGGTGGGCGATTCGACCCAGCCGGTCTACACCGGCAACCTGACCCTGGACATGACCCGTCCGCGGCGCTGGTTCAATGCCTCGACCGGCTACGGCACGCTGGGCTATGCGTTGCCGGCGGCCATGGGCGCCTGGCTCGGCAGTGCCGAAGCACGTGCCGCACGCGCGCCCACGGTATGCCTGATCGGTGATGGCGGGTTGCAGTTCACCCTGCCTGAGCTGGCCAGTGCCGTCGAGGCGCAGGTGCCGCTGATCGTGCTGCTGTGGAACAACCAGGGGTACGAGGAAATCAAGAAATACATGGTCAACCGGGCGATCGAGCCGGTCGGTGTGGACATCCACACCCCGGACTTCATCGGCGTGGCGCGAGCGCTGGGGGCCGATGCCGAGTCGGTGGCTGACGTGGCGCAGTTACAGGCGGCGCTGGGCCGAGCGGTGGAGCGCGCGGGGCCGACATTGATCCAGGTGGATCAGGGCCAATGGCAGTTGGCTGTGCAAGGCTGACTGCGCCACGAGGGCTATGCCCTCGATTCGCCGGCAAGCACCATGGGGGCGGCGGGTCGTTCAACTGGCGCTGGCGCGCAACCTTGCCACGTCACGGATCGGCGGCGCGCCGTACAGCCGGCTGTATTCGCGGCTGAACTGGGATGGACTCTCGTAGCCCACCCGGTAGCCGGCCACGGCAGCCTCCAACCCCTCGTTGAACATCAGGCGTCGGGCCTCCTGCAGGCGCAGTTGTTTCTGGTATTGCAAGGGGCTCATCGACGTCACCGACTTGAAGCGGTGATGCAAGGTGGAGACGCTGAGGTTCACTTCCCGGGCGAGGTCTTCGATACGCAATGGCTGGTGGTAATGGTTGTTGAGCCAGGTAATCGCCTGGCAGACCCGATGGGTCTGGCTGTTGGCCAGGGCGATTTCGTACAGCCGGTAACCCTGGGGGCCGCGCAACAGGCGGTAGAAGATTTCCCGGCGGATCATCGGCGCGAGGATGGCAATGTCGCGTGGCGAGTCCAGCAGTTTGATCAGGCGGATCAACGCATCCAGAAGCTGCGGATCGCTTTTCTCCACGTACAGGCCGAGGCCTGATGGCCGGTTGGGCACCACCATCGGGCTGCTTTCGGCGATCAGCTGGCTCAGTTGCGCCGGGTCGATATCCAGGCGCAAGCCCAATGCGGGATGCTCGGGGCTGGCCTTGAGCAGGGCGCCGCTGATCGGCAAGGTGACCGACACCACCATGTAGTGCAGCGGATCATAGGCGTAATGTTCGTCGCCGAGGATCAGGGTCTTGCTGCCTTGGGCAAGAATGCACAACGCCGGCTGGGCCAGCGCGGGCATGCCGCGGATTTCCTCTTGATAGCATGTGAGGTAAAGGTCTTCGATGGCCGACGCGGGGCCATGGGGCTGGCCGGCGTGGCGCTGGATCAGCGCGGCCAGTTCCTGGCGCTGCAGCTCAAGGGTCGAGTCGGGTGGCGGGAGCGTGGTCATGACGTGGTTCCTCTACTGACCGGGCCAGCATAGGTATGGGCAATGTCGGGCGCTAGTCGAATGCTGTCGTTCGATTGCCTGATCCTGTCGCGCGGCAGGATCAGGCAATCGCTCGGCAGTAATGGCCTAACGTCGCGCGAGGGTGGGGCCCTAATCTTGGCAGCCTGTTTTCCCGTCCGTAGCGCTTCAAGGAGATCGTTCATGACCCAGCCTCAACCGGTCACTCACCTGGCTTTCATCCGCGCCAGCAACGGTCGTTCGGCGGAACTCGGCATGCGCCTGCGCGACCTGCTGGAGCCGTCGCTGCGGGCGCCCGGCTGCCTGAGCTTCAGTGTGCAGCGTTCGCAGGTCGATGCCGATCTGTGGCTGCTCAGCGGCAGCTGGAGCGACCAGCAGGCGATGAGCGGCTATTTCGCCTCGCCCACCCTGGAGGTGTTTGGCGAGCTGGTCCAGGCGCAGGTGGTCAGCAGCCTGGACCTGCATACCTTCGCCTGATGTGTAGAATGCCGCCCCTATATCATTCAGGCGGAGTGCAGCATGGCACGTAGAGAATTCCCCCACTTCGAAGCGGTCTCGGCGATGGTCCCGGTGCAAGGCGGCGGCTACCACGCGGCGATCGCCGTGAAGGCCCTGGGCATGGGCGGTGCGCCGCGCTTTCACAAAGTGCTCGACGGGCAGGTGTTCCAGTCGGCGATCGCGGCCGACGCGGCCGCTTGTGCTGAACTCGAACGCCTGCAGGGCGTGGGCGAGGAAGGCGAACTGGTCTTCTGATCAGACCTGTGGACGGGCCATCTTGAACAGCTCGCCCAGCGCAAAGTAGTCGGCCGGGCCACCGCCACGCAGAATCGGCTCGGCGGCGGCGGTGTCGTAGATGCCGTCCTTGAGCAGGTGCTCGGCAATGTGCACCGCCACTACCTCTCCCAGGATCAGCCAGCTGGGCACAAGTTCCTGGTCGGCGCGTTTGAGCTGGACGATCTGGCTGACCTTGCATTCGAAGCTCACCGGGCTCTCGCCCACGCGCGGCACCTTGACCACGTTGGACATGGCCGGGGTCAGGCCACTGAGCGCGAACTCGTCGATATCTGCCGCCACCGCGGCACAGCTCTGGTTCATCTGCTCGGCCAGCGGCCGGGTAGCCAGGTTCCAGACGAACTCGCCGGTCTGCTCGATGTTGTTCAGGCTGTCTTTGCGCCCGACGCTGCAGAAACCGATGATCGGCGGGATGTAGTTGAAGGCGTTGAAGAAGCTGTAGGGCGCCAGGTTCAGGCGGCCTTCGCGATCGTGGCTGGAGATCCAGCCGATGGGCCGTGGGCCGACGATGGCGTTGAACGGGTCGTGGGGTAGGCCGTGGCCTTTGGCGGGTTCGTAGTAGTACATCTGCGCAAGGCCGTGAGGCCCTTCCTGGTGGGGGACGAGGCGCCTAGTGTGCCAAGGCTTTGCCTGGCTGAAAATGATCAAGCCCGGCCGAAGCCGGGCTGGTTGCTCGCATCAGTGATCAGCTGATGCGGTTGCCGTTGGTGCGGTCGAATCCGTCTTCGGCAAAGCGTTGGCCGTTGGTGCGGTCGAAACCGTCTTCGGCGAAGCGCTGGCCGTTGGTGCGGTCGAAGCCGTCTTCGGCAAAGCGCTGGCCGTTGGTGCGGTCGAAGCCGTCTTCGGCAAAGCGCTGGCCGTTGGTGCGGTCGAAGCCGTCTTCGGCGAAGCGCTGACCACCCGTGCGATCAGAACCATCTTCTGCGTAGCTGGCCGACTGGCTCTGGGCGGCGGCGAAAGTGTGGGCGCTGGTACGGTCGAAACCGTCTTCGGCGAAAGCGCCAGTGGTCAGAACCGAGAGGGTCAGGGCGAGGATCAGTTTGTTTTTCATGGTCGTTGCTCCGGTGGATCAGTGGGTTATTTGCTTCTATGGGTTCAATACTACGCCGATTAAATTGATTAAAAAGCGCAAAAAACAACGTAAAATAATCAATTAAATCGATTGTTGTGGGCGCGCTTGTCCCGCATCAAAAGCAGTACCTGGCCTTGTCAGGCCATGCGAGTGGTGCGGCTTTTTCAGTTGGCCAAGCATGAATGGTGGGAATTAATGCCGAATTAACAGCTCACGAGTGTTTGCCGTACGCGACCAACGCTTTTTTCATGCAACACCAACCGTTTTTTCAGACAGCGCTCTTCACCATCGCCGCACTTAAACCTGGAGCGGCACAACGATGAACAAACTCCCGCAAATCACCCTGGCCTTCTGGGTCATGAAGATCTGCGCAACCACACTCGGCGAGACGGCGGGCGACCTGCTGTCGATGACCCTGAACATCGGTTATGCGATGAGCTCGCTGCTGCTGATCAGCGTGTTCCTGCTGACCCTGGTCACCCAGCTCTACTCGCGCCGCTACAACCCGATGCTCTATTGGCTGGTGATCCTTTCCACCAGCACTGCCGGCACCACCATGTCCGACTTCATGGACCGCACCCTGGGGCTGGGCTATGCGACAGGTTCGGCGCTGCTGATCGGCATCCTGCTGCTGACCTTCGCGGTGTGGCGCCTGAGCGGCAACCCATTGGATGTCACCCGTATCAAGAACCGCAGCGGCGAGCTGTTCTACTGGGTGGCGATCCTGTTCTCCAACACCCTCGGCACTGCGCTGGGCGATTACCTGGCCGACGATTCGGGCCTGGGCTTCGCCGGCGGTGCGCTGTTGATCGGCTCGGCAATCGCCGTGGTGGCGGCTGCCCGTTACTGGACGAAAATCTCCGGCGTGGTGCTGTTCTGGATCGCCTTCGTGCTCACTCGCCCATTCGGTGCGACCCTGGGCGATGTGCTGACCAAGACCCACGAGAAAGGCGGGCTGGACTTCGGTACCGTGGGTTCGTCGATGGTACTGGGCGGGGTGCTGCTGGTGCTGGTGCTGGCGGCCACGTACTACCAGCGTCGTGAGCCGCAACGAGCGATGGAGATGCCCTGAGTGACACCTATTCGGCTCATTCAGTGAACCGAATAAACCCGCTATTCAGGACGAGACACACCCAACAAAAAGGGGCGCTCCACCAGCCGGAGCGCCCCTTGTTCATTGCAGTGCAGCTGATCAGTCAGTGGTGATCCGCGAATGCTGCTTGGTGTCCTTCATGGTCGCGTACACCAGCAGCGAGCAGGCGATGCAGCCGGTGACGTACCAGTAGAAGCCGGTTTCCATGCCGTTGCTCTTGAACCACAGGGCCACGTATTCGGCGGTGCCGCCGAAGATCGACACGGTCAGCGCGTACGGCAGGCCGACGCCCAGGGCGCGGATTTCGGTGGGGAACAGCTCGGCCTTGACCACGGCGTTGATCGAGGTGTAGCCGCTGACGATGATCAGCGCGGCCATGATCAGGAAGAACGCGCCCCACCAAGTCTGCACGGTGTGCAGGGTGCTGAGGATCGGCACGGTGAACAGGGTGCCGAGCACGCCGAACGCGATCAGGATCGGGCGACGGCCGATCTTGTCGGACAGCCCGCCGATGATCGGCTGCAGGCACATGAAAAGGAACAGCGTGGCCGCCGAGATGGTGGTCGAGTCGCTGATGCTCATGCCCACGGTGTTGACCAGGTACTTCTGCATGTAGGTGGTGTAGGTGTAGAAGGCCAGGGTGCCGCCCATGGTCAGGCCGACCACGGTCATCAGCTCTTTGGGGTGGCGCATCAGGGTGCGCATCAGGCTCTCTTTGGACTTCTCTTTCTTGGTGAAGGAGGCGGTCTCTTCCATGCCGCGGCGCAGGTACAGGGCAACCACCGCGCACAGCGCGCCGATCACGAAGGGTACACGCCAGCCCCAGGCATACAACTGCTCGGTGGTGAGCGTCTGCTGCAGGATGATCAGCACCGCCAAGGCGATGAGCTGGCCGGAGATCAGGGTCACATACTGGAAGCTGGAGAAGAAGCCGCGGCGTTCCTTGCTGGCCATCTCACTCAGGTAGGTGGCCGAGGTGCCGTATTCACCCCCTACCGAGAGGCCCTGCATCAGGCGGGCGATGACCAGCAGGACCGGTGCTGCGACGCCGATGGTCTCGTAACCCGGCGTCAGCGCGATGACCAGCGAGCCTGCGCACATCAGCAGTACCGAAGCCATCAGCGCCGCCTTGCGGCCCTTGCGGTCGGCGTACAGGCCCATCAGCCAGCCACCGATCGGGCGCATGAGGAAGCCCACGGCAAAGATTGCGGCGGTATTGAGCAGTTGGGCGGTGGTGTCGCCGGCGGGGAAGAAAGCCTTGGCGAAGTACAGCGAGAATGCGGCGTAGACGTACCAGTCGTACCATTCGACCATATTGCCGATGGAACCACTGAAGATCGATTTGAGGCGGCTGGCGGTGGACTTTTCCGCGGCGGGCGCAACGGCCGCCCCGGTGGGCAGAGTGCTGGCGTTATCCATCAGGGATACCTTCTCGTTGTTTTTGTGGAGCGCGCTCGGGGCGCAGCTTGAGAAGGGTTTTGCAGGAGGTGTGCCAAATGGGTGCTTGGTGGTCCATTTGAGGGCGTGTTGTGCCCTGTCGCGGGCAAGCCAGCTCCCAGCGTATCTGGCTTGCATGGTGCTTTGTGGGATCTGGCTTGCCAGCGATGGGCTGCCAGGCAGCCCCCGGCGATTCGGCATGCGGTGAGCGAACTTCCGCTCATTGGCCTGAATCGATAAGCGGAAATCCGCCTACTCGTTGCCGAGAAAGTCCTCACGTACCAGGCCATGCCGCTGCATCTTCTCGTTCAGCGTACGCCGTGGCAGTTGCAGCGCCTCCATCACCCCCTTGATCTCGCCCTTGTGCTGGCGCAGCGCCGCACGCAGGCATTGGGCTTCGAACGCCTCCATCTGTTCGCCCAGCGACTGTCCGCCTGGCAGGCTCTCAAGGTTCGGCGAGTCCAGCCCCAAGGCATGACGTTCGGCGGCATTGGCCAGCTCACGCACATTGCCCGGCCAGTCGTGGGCCAGCAACTGCGCCAATCGTCCCCCGCTGACCGCGGGGCAATGGCGGCCCAGGCGTTCGGCGGCAGTGCGAGCGAAGTGTTCGAACAGCAGCGGGATATCTTCACGGCGCTCGCGCAGCGGTGCCAGGCGCAGCTCGGCAACGTTGAGGCGGTACGCCAGGTCCTCGCGAAAGCGCCCTGCACGGGCCTCTTCGAGCAGGTCCGGTTTGGTCGCGGCGATGATGCGCAGGTCGACGGCGATGCTCTGGTTGGCCCCCAGGCGCTCGAGCTTCTGCTCCTGGATCACCCGCAGCAGCTTGGCTTGCTGGGCCAGGGGCATGCTCTCGATCTCGTCGAGAAACACCGTACCGCCATTGGCGTACTCCAGCTTGCCGATGCGCTTGCCCTGGGCGCCAGTGAACGCGCCGCTCTCATGGCCGAACAGCTCGGCCTCGAACAGTGTTTCTGGAATGGCCGCGCAGTTGAGCGCGACGAAGGGTTTGTCGGCGCGCGGGCCGAAGTCGTGCAGGCAGCGGGCCACGCGCTCTTTGCCACTGCCGGTTTCACCCCGGATGAGCACGTTGACCGGCAGGCTGGCCAGCTCGAGTACCTGGCGACGCAGCTGCTGCAGCCCCTGGGACATGCCCAGCAAGGTGTTCTCCAGCTGTGCCTTGAGGTCGGCCTGCTCATGCAGGCGGCGGTTTTCCAGGACCAGCTGGCGTTTTTCCAGGGCCCGGCGCAGGCTGCCCATCAGGTGCTGCGGGGTGAAGGGTTTTTCCAGGAAATCGTAGGCACCGTTGCGCATCGCCTCCACCGCCATGGGGACATCGCCATGGCCGGTGAGCAGGATCACCGGCAGGTCCGGGTCGGCCTGCTGTAACCGGTCGAGCAACTGCAGGCCGGACATGCCGGGCATGCGCACGTCACTGATGACCACGCCGGTAAAGTGCGCCGGAAGTTGCGCCAGGCACTCCTCGGCACGCTCGAACAGTTGCACGTTGAAACCCGACAGACTCAGCCATTGTTCCACCGCCGCGCGGATGCTGGCTTCGTCATCGACGACGATCACTGAATTCAACATACCGTCTCCAGGTCGCGGGGCAGGGTGAGGCTGAAGCGCGCGCCCCCCGCCAGGTTCTCGACCTGCAGGTGGCCGCCGGCATCGACGACGATACCGTAGGAGATGGCCAGGCCAAGGCCCAGCCCCTCGCCGACCGGCTTGGTGGTGAAGAATGGGTCGAAGACGCGGCAAAGGTCGGTGGCGAGAATGCCACCACCTGAGTCGAGCACGCTCAAGCGCCACTGTCCATCGTCCGCCTCGATACGGATCTCCAGACGTTTGTATCGCTTGTCGGCCATGGCGTCGAGGGCGTTGCGCAAAAGGTTGATCAGCACTTGCTCCAGGCGGATCGCGTCGCCACGGACCCAGGCTGGACGCGCCAGGTACAGCGCCACTTCGACGCCTTCAGCGCGGATGCGGGTGTCCAGCAGGTGCAAGGCCTGGTCTACCACAGTGGCCAGGTCCAGGCGTTCGCGCAGGCCTCCGGGGCTGTTGCGGGCGAAGGTCTTCAGGTGGCCGGTGAGCGCGGCCATGCGGGTCAGCATCTGCTCGAGCGGCTCCAGGGCCTGGCGGGCTTCGTCATGGCGGCCATGGTCGAGCAGCAGGCGCAGGGTTTCCAGTTGCATGCGTTGTGTGGTCAGGGGCTGGTTGATCTCATGAGCCAGCGCGGCCGACATCTGCCCCAGCGCCGCCAGCTTGGCCGATTGCACCAGGCCTTCCTGGGCAGTGCGCAGCTCACGGGTACGTTCTTCGACCTGGCGTTTGAGCTCTTCGCGGCTGCGTTGGCGCAAGCGGGCCAGACGCAACCTCTGGCTGACGAACAGCGCGGCAAACACCAGGCTCAGCCAGACCGCGGCGGCAGCTAGGGCCGCGTTGCGCCCATCCTCGGCAACCTGCGGTTTGCGCAGCAGGTGCAGGGTCCAGCCTTCGGCCTCCAGGGGCAGACGCTCCCACAGGTATTCGGCGGTGCCATCCGGGCCTTGCACGCGAGTCAGGTGGCTGGTGTCGGTGAAGCGGGTCAACGCCTGGTGCTGCAGGGGCACCAGCGGCTGCTTGTCGTACTGGCGGGTCTCGGCCAGCTCGGCGCGGTCTGCGCCGGATAGCGGTTGCAGCTCGCGGTAACGCCAGCCGTCCTGGTTGGCGATGAACGTGATGCCGCGGGCATCGCTGACCAGCAGGATGTCGCTGCCCTGGCGCCATTCACGTTCGAGCTCGGGGAACTCCAGCTTGACCACCATGGCGCCGAGGAAGCGGCCTTGTTCATCGTCCACCGCACTCGCCAGGAAGTAGCCCGGCACGCCGCTGGTCACGCCGACGGCGTAGAAACGCCCACTGCCCTGGCTGCGAGTTTGTTTGAAGTAGGGGCGAAAGCCGTAGTTGGAACCTACATAGGTGGTCGGCAGGCGCCAGTTGCTGGCGGCGATGGCCAGGCCTGTGCGGTCCAGCAGCTCCAGGGTGGAGGAGTTGGCGGCGCCATTGATGCGTTCGAGCTTGCGGTTCAGGGCGTCCTGCACCTGTTTGGTAACCGGGCCGCGGAGGGCGGCGATCAGCTCCGGGTCCAGCGCCAGTACCGCAGGCAATGCACGGTAACGCTCGATCAGGGTATGCAGGGCGTTGGCGTACAGGCCCAGTTGCTGGCTCGCTCTACGGGCGTCGGTTTCCATTGCCTGGCGCTTGGCCTGGTGCATGGCCCAGCCTGCACTGAGGCTGGTGCCGACCAGGATCAGCAGGATGATCAAACCCAGGCGCAGGGTGCGGAAGGATGAGGGCATGGAGCGGATCCGGGATTGCGGTTGTCTGTGTCGGCCTCATCGCTGGGCAAGCCCGCCCCCGCATTGTCACCTGCAGGATCGGTTCGCCCCGCGACGGGGCCTGTTCTGGCTTACAGCAGTTCGAAGCTCTGCTGCTGCACCGCCTCTGAATCCAGGCCAACCTGCACATTGAACTGGCCAGGCTCTGCGACACGCTGCAGCTGGCCATTGTAGAACTTCAGGTCTTCCTCGTTGATGTCGAAGGTCAAGGTTCGCGACTCGCCGGCTTTGAGCATCAGCTTCTGGAAGTTCTTCAGCTCCTTGACCGGGCGGCTCATCGACGCGCTCTGGTCCTGGATATACAGCTGCACCACAGTCTCGCCGTCACGCTTGCCGGTGTTCTTCACGACGACCTTGGCCTTGAGGGTCGCGCCACGTTTCAGCTCGGTTTGCGACAAGGTCAGGTCCGACAACTCGTAGCTGGTGTAGCTCAGGCCATAGCCGAATGGATACAGCGGACCGTTGGGCTCCTCGAAGTATTGCGAGGTGTAATTGCCGGGTTTGCCTGGGGTGAACGGCCGGCCGATGCGCATGTGGTTGTAGTACATCGGGATCTGCCCAACCGAACGCGGGAAGGTGATGGCCAGGCGTCCGGAGGGGTTGTAGTCGCCGAACAGCACATCGGCGATGGCGTTGCCGCCCTCTGTGCCGCTGAACCAGGTCTCGAGGATGGCGTCAGCCTGCTCGCGCTCCCAGGCGATCGACAGCGGGCGGCCATTCATCAACACCAGCACCAGGGGTTTGCCGGTGGCTTTCAGCGCTTTGATCAAATCCCGTTGGACCGCCGGGATTTCCAGGGTGGTGCGGCTCGAGGACTCGTGGGACATGCCACGGGACTCGCCGACCACAGCCACGACCACGTCCGACTGCCTGGCGGCCTTGACCGCTTCGTCGATCAGCACCGCGGCCGGGCGCGGGTCGTCGACGATTTCCGGGGCGTCGAAGTTGAGGAAGTTCAGGTAGTCGAACATCGCCTTGTCGCCAGTGACGTTCGAGCCCTTGGCGTACACCAGCTTGGCCTTGCCTTCCACGGCGCGGCGCAGGCCTTCGCGCACGGTGACCGAGTGCTGCGGTTTGCCGTCGGCGGCCCAGCTGCCCATCATGTCGATCGGCGCATCGGCCAGTGGGCCGACCACGGCGATGGTGCCGGCCTTTTTCAGCGGCAGGGTCTGCTCGCGGTTTTCCAGCAGCACCAGGCCACGGCGTGCGACATCGCGTGCGGCTTCCCGGTGCAGGCGGTCCTCGGCGTAGTAGTCCTTCAGGTCGGTTTCAGGCTTGGGAATGCGCACGTAGGGGTCCTTGAACAGCCCCATGTCGTACTTGGCGCCCAGCACTTCACGCACCGCCTGGTCCAGTTCGGCCTGGCTGACCTCGCCTGACTTCAATAACCCGGGCAGTTCTTCGCCGTAGAGGGTGTCGTTCATGCTCATGTCGATGCCGGCCTTGATCGCCAGCTTGGCGGCTTCACGGCCGTCACGGGCCACGCCATGGCGGATCAGTTCCTGGATGGCGCCGTGGTCGCTGATGGTCACGCCCTTGAAGCCCCACTCCTTGCGCAGCAGGTCATTCATCAGCCAGGTGTTGGAGGTGGCCGGCACACCGTTGATCGAGTTCAGCGCCACCATCACCCCGCCGGCACCGGCATCGAGCGCGGCGCGGTAGGGCGGCAGGTAGTCGTTGTACATCTTCGGCAAGCTCATATCGACCGTGTTGTAGTCGCGGCCCCCTTCCACGGCACCGTACAGGGCAAAGTGCTTGACGATGGCCATGATGCTGTCGGCGTTGGCGGGGCTCGAACCCTGGAACGATTTGACCATCACCTGGCCGATCTTCGAGGTCAGGTAGGTGTCCTCGCCAAAGCCTTCGCTGGTGCGCCCCCACCGCGGGTCACGGGCAATGTCGACCATCGGTGCGAAGGTCATGTCCAGCGAGTCGGCGGCTGCCTCGATGGCCGAGGTGCGGCCGACCTTGGCGATGGCGTCCATGTCCCAGGACGAGGCCAGGCCCAGGCCGATCGGGAAAATGGTGCGCTCGCCATGGATAGTGTCGTAGGCGAAGAACATCGGGATCTTCAGGCGGCTGCGCATGGCCGCGTCCTGCATCGGACGGTTCTCGGGGGCAGTGCGCGAGTTGAAGGTGCCGCCGATGCGTCCGGCGGCAATTTCCTCGCGGATCTTCGCGTGGGGCATTTCCGGGCCGATGCTGATCAGGCGCAGCTGGCCGATCTTCTCGGCCTCGGTCATCTGGCTGACCAGATGGTCGACGAACGCCTGCTTGTCCTGCAGGGGCGGGGCGGTAGGGGCGGCAAGGGCCGCCTGACTGGCAAGGCCCATGGCCAGGCCCAGCAAAGACAGTTTCATCATCAATTCCGTTGTCGAGTGATAGCGGTGGGCCGAGACGTTTCGTACGCCTGTTGTTGTCGTGTCCGCTGGCCGTTCTGTGGATCATTCATCCATGATCCGACGCAGTCGCGGATTATGCCTTATATGGGGCACTTGTTGAGATACACTCCCGCCCACCCGATTGCCGGGATAACAATGATAAGAACGCTCGAGAGACGATGGCATGACCGAATACGAACAGCGCCAGATCGCCGAAGCGATCGCCCGCGCCGAGCGGCGCACCGATGCCGAGCTGGTCACGGTGCTGGCCCGCCGAGCCGATGACTTCCCTTATCTGCCATTGCTCTGGGCCGCCTTGCTGGCCTTGCTGGTACCCGGTGTGTTGCACCTGTGGCTGGGCGGCATTGGCGTCAATGGCTTGTTGCTGGCGCAGATGCTGACCTTCATCAGCTTGTGCCTGGTGTTGCGCCATCCGCGCCTGGCTACCTGGGTGGTGCCGTCGATGCTGCGCCGCCGGCGCGCCTCGGGCCTGGCCCGGCAGCAGTTTCTCGAGCTCAACCTGCAGCGTACTGCCGGCGCCACGGGGGTGTTGATCTTCGTCAGCGAAGCCGAGCGGCATGTCGAGATCCTGGTCGACGAGGGCATCGCCCGGTACCTGCCCGAGCAGGCACGCGAGGCGATCGTCGCCCGTTTCACCGATCAGGTGAGCCAGGGCCAGACCTTGCAGGGCTTCGTCGAATGCATCGAGGCCTGCGGCGAGTTGCTCAGCGAGCATGTCCCTGCGACCCATGCGCGCAACGAACTGCCCAACCGCCTGGTGATTCTCGACTGACTGTTGGCCAGTTGTCCGTGTTTCACCAGGGGGCCTATCGACGTAGAATGCCCGGCATTGCGCATCGCGCCCCCGCATTTCGAGGCACCCGTTCCCATGTCTTCCCCTTCCTCCGCCCCTGGCGCGCCGGACGCGCGCGCCCAGTTCCTGAGCCTGCTCGCCGATGCCCTGGGCGACGGCAGCCTGAGCAAGCTGGTGCTGGCCCGCCATGTCGGCACCGACCAGACCCTGCAGAGGATCATCGCCAAGCCGGTGCAGATCAAGGGCCAGGTCTGCCTGTCGTTGGTCTACCGCCACCAGACTCGCGACATCACCCGCAACCTGGGGTTGGACGAGGCGCAGGCGCTGGTGGCCGCACTGCTACCCGAGAGCTTTCGCAACGCGCACCTGTTCACCGCTGCCGGCGAGGTGCACCTGGAGTTCAGCAAGAAGGGCAAGCCGATGCTGCGCCGGCACCTGGCCCAGCAGGCGCCCCGCGAGGCGGGCGCGGCTGGCCATGATCGGCAGAAGAGGCGTTATCTGGAGCTGTCGCGGCCGTTCCTGCGCGACCTGGGGGTAACCGACGCGCAGGGCGCGCTGATCCCGTCCATGTCGCGCAAATGGAAGCAGATCAACAAGTTCATCGAGGTCTTCGACCATGCCTTGAGCGACGCGCCCGTGGACGCCCAGCAGAGCCTGAAGGTCGCCGACTTCGGTTCGGGCAAGGGCTACCTGACCTTTGCCATGCACGACTACCTGCGCAACACCCTAGCCCGTGAGGCGCAGGTCACTGGTGTCGAGCTACGCCCGGATATGGTCGAGTTGTGCAATGCCGCCGCCGCGCGCCTGGAGCACCCGGGCCTGATGTTCGAATGCGGCGATGTGCGCAGCGTGGTGCCTGAGGCCATCGATGTGATGATCGCCTTGCATGCCTGTGATATCGCCACCGACTATGCCATCCACACCGGCATTCGCTGCAACGCCGCGATCATCATGTGCTCGCCGTGCTGCCACAAGCAGATCCGTCCGCAGTTGCACAGCCCGGGCTTGTTGCAACCGATGCTGCAGTACGGGCTGCACCTGGGCCAACAGGCCGAGATGCTCACCGACAGCCTGCGCGCCCTTTACCTGGAAGCTTGCGGCTACGAGACCAAGGTATTCGAGTTCATCTCGCTCGAGCACACCAACAAGAACAAGATGATCCTTGCGGTCAAGCGCCGCCAGCCCCAGGACAATGCGGGTTTGCTGGAGAAAATCGCCGAGCTCAAGGCGTTCTATGGGGTGCGCGAGCATTGCCTGGAGACCCTGCTGCAGGCGGATGGCCTGATCGCTGGGTGATCGATCTCATCTGAACCTACAGCATTTTCCCAATCTCGGTTAGGTGGTTTCCGAAACGACCTTTCTGAGTCTTTTGCATCCCACTCGGCACCTAGTCTGGCTTGTGATGGCGCCCATCAGCGTTGCCTGGTTGTCACTTGACAACCTTTTTTTCATGTCCATACTGGAGCTCGAACGATGGTCCGTCCCCTCCATCCAAACAAGGAAGTCGAGCAGTCCCTGAAGCACGCCGAAGCGCGGGGCTGGAAAGTCACGGTGCGAGGAGGCCATTGCTGGGGGCGGGTCTATTGCCCTAACAACGACCGCGAATGCCGCTGCGGCGAGTTCTGCATCACCAGCGTGTGGAGCACGCCCA
Organism: Pseudomonas sp. PONIH3; assembly: GCF_002934345.1. Taxonomy (NCBI): domain Bacteria; kingdom Pseudomonadati; phylum Pseudomonadota; class Gammaproteobacteria; order Pseudomonadales; family Pseudomonadaceae; genus Pseudomonas; species Pseudomonas sp. PONIH3. The sequence continues at coordinate 2,408,730 of NZ_CP026386.1, read as the reverse complement.
GAAACCCGGGCACCTTCGCCCGCCAGTTATGCCGGATCGTGGACAACTGTACGTCGACAAGCGTGATAGCCAATCAGTCAGTGGAGCGAAAGTGATGGAGTACGAGTTCACCCTCAAATACCAATTGACCGAGGACATGGACGTCGAGGCGCTGATCGAGCGCCTGGGGGAGGCCGGTTGCGATGATGCAGTGGTCGGTAGCGGCCAACCGGGCCGTCTGGCCCTTGCCTTCGCCCGCGAGGGCGGCACGGCGCGGGAGGCACTGCACAGCGCTTTGGCGGATGTGCGGAAAGTGTTGCCGGATGCCCGGCTGATCGAGGTCAGCCCCGACCTGGTCGGCCTGACCGATGTGGCGGAGCTGGTGGGGGTTTCCCGGCAGAACATGCGCAAGCTCATGCTCACCCATCACCGTAGCTTTCCGGCCCCGGTGCATGACGGCACGCTCTCGCTTTGGCACCTCGCCGACATCCTGTCGTGGATGCAGGTGCGCGGCACGCATGCCGTCGCCCAGGCAGTCCATGAGCTGGCCATCGTGGCGATGCAGGTGAATGTCGCCAGGGCCCAGGAGCGGGTGGCGAACGGCAGGTGATGCACTCCGTTGCATCATTGCCTGCCAGCAGGCTCAGAAGAACCGGGTCACGCTGATCTTGGCATTGCGTCCCTGGGTATAGGCGTTTTCACCTGACAGCTCCGGCCGGATGGCCTTGTTGAACAGGTTGTCCACGGTCAGGTTGACCTCGGTGCCCTTGAGGTAGGGTTGCTGCGGTTTCCAGTTGGCGAACAGGCCGTGGATCTGGTACTTCTCGTTGCCGAAGTTGTCGTAGTAACGGTCACCGAGCGCACTCGCGGGGCCCTCGAAGTACTTGTCGCTGGGCAGGTGGTGGGTGGCGCCGACGAACTGCGCGGTCCAGCCGACACGGGCATCCCAGGCCGGGATCTTCACGCCAAGGGTGGTGATCCATTTCGGTGCCGGTACATCCTTGGCCCAGACATCCGGCCCCCAGGGGTTGGTGTACGCGCCCTCGTGGCGACCTTCCATCCACGCGTACGATACCGCACCGAACCAATAGGTGGCGTCGTAGAAGGTCTCGATTTCGAAACCCTTGTAGGTCACGTCGCCGATATTGCGGTAGTTGCCCATCAGCCCGTCGCCGCAGGTGTTGGCAATGGTGCCGCCGCTGACCAGTTGCTCTTGGCAGCCGATGCCGGTGGCCTTGAAGATCTCGTCAGTGACCTTGTTGTGGAATGCCATGGTGCGAATCTGCGCGCTGTCGCCTTGGCTGAACACATTGGTGAAGGTACTGATGCTGCCGACCCGTACACCGGTGATGCGCTCGGGGTCGAGGTTGCGACTGGTGGCGGTGCGGCTGCCGACACCCTGCACTTCATACTGTTCATCCAGCACCGGGGCGCGCCAGGTCTTGCTGTAGTCGGCGAACAGCGCGGTCTGTTCGGTCATCTTCCAGAACAGCGACAGACGTGGCGACCAGCCGCTGTAGGTCTTGTCACTGTAGTCGTGGCCAGCCACCGGGTTGTTGTAGTAAGGCGCCTGGTTGGGCTTGCCCTCATTGGTCACATGGTCGTAGCGCAACGATGGGGTGATGGTCAGGTCGCCCAGGGTGATGGCGTCCTGCAGGTAGTAGCCCTGGCTGTCGACCTGGCCGCTGGGCATGAAGTACGGCTGGTAGTGACCATGGTTGTACTTGGGTACTTCGTAGGTCTTGCCGGGCATCCACATCTGCGTGTCACGGTCATGGCGACGCAGCTGCACGCCTGCGGTAAGCGCATGCTCCAGGGGACCGGTGAGGAAGGTGCTGGTGTTCTTCACATCGAGCATGCGGTCCTTGTACTCGGTGTCCATCTTGCGTCCACCAGTGGCGGGCTGGAAGAACGCCGTGGCGTCGCGCTCGTCGGTCTGCTTGGTGTCCGATTCGGAGTACTTCACCTGCAGGTCTACCCACGGGTTCTCGATCGGTTGGTACTTGTAGGTGGCCGACCAGGTGGTGTCGATGGTGCGGCGGTTGGCGAGGAAGCGCTTGAGGGCGGCTTCGTAGCCGTACTTCTTGATATCCGCCGCAGTGGGGGGCGTGCTGAAGGCGGTCGATGAGAAGGTGGTCCAGCGCTGGCTTTCTGATTGTGCCCAGGACAACCCCAGGCTGTGCTCGTCGGTGAAATGGATATTGGTCTTGAGCAGGGCGCCGTCCAAGTCCAGGGCGCTGTAGGGGATGCGCTGGGGGTTGATTGGCCATTTGCCGGTGGGGTCGGGCAGGCTGTCGGCCATTTTCAAATTGCCGCCGTCACGCTTGGTGTAATACACAAGTCCGTCGATGCGACCGTCGTCGGTACGGCCGAACAATGCCGAGCTATAGATCTGCTGGTGGTCGTTGCTGCCATAGCCGTATTTGAGCATCGCACCGCTGTTGCGACCTTCCTGAAGCAGGTCGCCGGCGTCCTTGGTTTCCATGTTGACGCTGCCGCCGAAACCGCCATTGCCGGTCTTGACCGAGTGCGGCCCTTTTTCGACCTCGATGTGCTTGATCAGCTCGGGCTCGATGAAGATGGTGCCTTGCTGATAGCGCTCGAAGCCGCTCTTGGGCGCACCGTCGAGGGTCATCGGCACGTCCTCGGCGTCGCCGAAGCCCCAGATGTTGATGGTCTGGCCGCCGGGCTTGGACGAGCCCCCCATATTCACCCCCGGCAGGGTCGCCAGCACGCTGGGAATGTTGCTGGGCTGGTAGCGGTCGATCTGCTCTTGGTCGAGGGTCGAGCGCCCGACGTTGCCAGCGTCGACCTGCTGGCCATCACCAACAATGCTCACGGCACCGAGTTGCAGGCTGTTGTCGGCAGCCGGATCGTCTTCGCGCAGGCGTACCACATAGGTGTTGCCCATGCGCACCACGTTGAAGCGGCTGCCCACCAGCAGGCGGCTGATGGCCGCTTCGGCTTCGAAGTCGCCCTTGAGCACTGGCGCCTGGGCACTGCCGAGCAGGGCCTCGTCGAACAGCAACTGGACCTTGGCCTGCTGGGCCAGTTGGCTCAGCGAGCGCGCCAGCGGTTGCGCCGGCAGGTCGAATGGTACCGGTGCGGCTTCGGCGGCCAGGCTCATGGCCAGGCACAGGGCCAGCAATGTGGGTCGGACAGGCAGGCAGTGCAATGGACGCAACGCGGACAACATGGTTTCCCCCAAACGGCAAAAGGCCGGAAAAAGCCCGCCATCACGCGGCAGGCGGGGAGGAAGACGCGATGTTGCGACAAAACCTCACCTGCGAATGATAAAAATTCTCAAATTATTTTTTAGCGTCGTTCGATACGCAGGCGGCCGTCGGCCAGCAAGGTGGTCTTGACCGGCAGCAGGGCGGGCAGGGCATTGAGCAGGGCGTCCGGGTCGTGGACGTCGAGGTTGCCGGACACCTTGTAGCGGCCAAGCGTCGGGTCGGCCAGCACCACCGGCTGCTTGCGATACAGGCCGAGCTCGTCGATCAGGCTGGCCAGTTCGCGGTTGCGAAAGCTCACCTGGCCTTCGCGCCAGTCGGCCACTTTTTGTTCGCCCAGTTCACGGCGGGTCAGGGTGCCGCGTGCGAGATCGTAGGTGGCGCCTTGGCGGGTACCTAGCAACAACGGCGGTTGTCGTTCGCCGGGAGTGTCGAACGCTACCTGGCCGTGGGCGACCGCCACCACCAGTTCGCGGTCGCCCCGGCGCACATCGAAACCAGTGCCGACCACGCGCACGCGGCCGCTGCCCGCATCGACGAACAGCGGTCGCTCTTTGTCGGGTGCCACCTCGATATACAGCTGGCCATGTTCTAGCTGGATCAGCCGCTGTTCGGCGCTAAAGTCCAGGTGCAGGCGGGTCTGGGCGTTGACATGCAGCTGGCTGCCATCGGGCAGTTGCAGCACCTGTACGGCCTGGCTGGCGCTGATGCGTTGGCTGAAGGCTTCGCTGCCCGCGCCCAGGTTGCCGGCCAGCACTGCGCAGAGCAGGGCCGCCGCCGTTGCCAGGGCCGGGCGCCAGCGTGGCGCCCGGGGTACCGGTAAGGGCACGGGGCGATTGGCTTGCTTGAGTGCCGCCAGGTCATCCCACAGCTGTTCGAACTGGCGATAGGCGCGGGTGTGCTCGGGCGTCTGCATCCACCGAGCGAACGCCTTGCGGTCTTGCCGTGAAGGCTGGTTGCGGTTGCGGCTGAACCAGCTCGCCGCCTGGGCGTCGATCGGGCGCGGGTCGAGCTCGTCGGTGGGGGTCATGGGAACTGCTCCGTGCCGTTGTCACTGTCCAGGCGTTGCTTGCATTGCAGCAGGGCGGCGGCGATGTGCTTTTCGACCATGCTGACGGAAATGTTCATGCGTTCGGCGATCTGGGCCTGGGTCAGGCCTTCGAAACGGTGCAGCATAAGGGCTTCGCGGCGTCGCGGCGAGAGTTCTGCGAGCACCTGACGCAATTGATTCAGCCGTTGTTGCTGTTGGGCGTGGTCCAGCGGATCGTTGGCCGGCGCGTCCTGCTGCTCGGGCAGGGTGTCGTCGGCCAGCGCCGCATGGCGCACTTTCTGCCTGCGCCAATGGTCGCTCAGCAGGTTGCGCGCCACCTGGAACAGGAACGCGCGCGGCTGCTCCACCTTGGCCCGATCCCGGTAACCCAGCCATTGGGCGAAGACATCCTGGGTCATGTCCGCGGCGTCACTGGCATTGTCCATGCGCTTGCGCAGGAAATGCAGGATGTCGGCATAGAAACCGTGGGCGACGGGGTCGGGTTTGGGGCGCTGCATGCACGCTTTCCGGGGCTGGCGGAGAGGAAAGGGTGCGGATCTTATCGAGAATTATTTACATTTGCAAAGTGTGCGGCTCAGCGCCGTCGATCCTGTGCGGCCGGAACGGGGATGGCCAGTTCAGCCAAGCCCAGGGGGTGGCTGGCAGCATCGAAAAAGTGCAGCGGAACTTGCGAAAGATCGCCGAAGCGATCAATGAAGTGCTGCTTCTGGTTGATGATCGATGCCTCGCTCAGTGGCCGGATGGCGATGGCCAGGTGCTTGGGCCGCGCCTGGCGGATGGCGTCGAGCAGGTGCTGGTCGCTGGCGTCCAGGTGCTGGCCGAACAAGCATAATCCGTCGTGTTCGCGGGCCAGCTGGCCCAGGCTCCAGGACAGATAGTCGGAGTTGCGGATGGCGCGCAGCTTGTCTTCGCTGCGGCTTTCGTTGACGAACAGCGGTACTTCGCCGGGAATGTTCACGGCGAAGCCTTCGAGCAGTTCGGCCTGTTCCGCGCTGCGTCGGCGGGTACTGCCGTCGGGCAACTTGAGCAGGTGCATGCCGCCGTGCAGGTGGAGGATGCGGATACCGTCGGCCTGGCTGCGGCGCACGTCGAAGAAACCCTGTTCGTCGAACAGGTTGGCGAAACCTTGCGTATCCTCGGCCACGGCCCAGGGCAGGATCAGGTCGTAGTTGCTGGTGTAGATGTTGCGGTACTGGCGCAGTGCCTGGTTGATGGCCGTGCGCGTCGCGCCGGGGAAGCGCGGCCAGGGCAGATGCACGGCACGCACCGCGTGGATCAGCGCTTCCTTGATCGAGTAGTAGCGGTTCAGCGGCGCGGTGGAGTTGATCGCCAGCGCGGCGTTGGCCCGCACCGTGGTGTTCAGGGTGCTGAGCAGCGGCTCGAACAGTTCGCTGCCCAAGGCCTTGAACAGTGCCTGGTCGCTCACCCCCAATGCCTTGTGCCGCACCCGCTGGGCTTCCTCGAACAGCGAGAAGTAGCCGAACGGTTTCCACAGCGCGCGGCTGGCACCATTGCCCAGCAGCAGGGCGGTGCTGGGGTGGCGCTGGTTGAGGTCGGCCCAGGTGGGCAAGTGGGCGTCGAGTGCGGGCATGGGCGGTCCATTGGGTGTGGCGGAAAACGCCGGGGACTTTAGCATGTCATGCAGAGTGTGCGAGGCTTGCGCCCTCAAGGACTGCACCGTTGACCTTGCCGGCGTCTTCCAGAGGCCGGCCCCGATCTGCAAAGGATTACCCATGTACAAGACCCTTCTCCTGGCCACCTTGCTGGCGAGCACCGCGGCCCATGCCACTGACGGCAAGGCCCTCGCCAAGGCCCAGGACATCCCGCATCCGGCCGTGATCGCCCACCGTGGCGCCTCGTTCGATGCTCCCGAATCCACCACTCCTGCCTACCTGCTGGCCCGCGAATTGGGCGCCGACTACCTGGAAATGGATTTGCAACGCACCCGCGATGGCGTGCTGGTGGTGGTCCACGACGATATGCTGGCCCGCACCAGCGACGTCGCCGCACGTTACCCCGAGCGCAAAGCGAGCCCGGTCAGTGCCTTCACCCTGGCCGAACTCAAGGCGCTGGACGCCGGCAGCTGGTTCAACAAGGCCTATCCAGAGCGTGCCCGCGAAGCGTTCAAGGGCCAGCGTATCCTGACCCTGGACGAAGTGATCGATATCGCCGAAGGCAACCCCGAGCGTCACCCGGGCCTGTATATCGAGACCAAGGAGCCGGCGCAGTTTCCCGGTATCGAGCAGGACCTGAAAAAGCGCCTCGAGGCCCGTGGCTGGCTAGATAAGCCGGGTAAGGTGATCTTGCAGACCTTCGATCGCAACAGCCTCAAGCTGCTGCACGAGGCCATGCCGCAGGTACCGAAGATCCTCTTGCTGTGGGTGGCCAAGGGCAGCATCGAGCCGGCATCGGGGCAGGACTTCGCCGAATCCGGCGAGCAGGTCAAGTCGGCCTTCTACGCCCGTCAGCAACCCAAGGACCGTGCCGAGTTCCTGCGCTGGCTCGACTATGCCAAGGCCGGTGGCGCCATTGGTACCGGCCCTTCGGCAATCCGCACCGACCTCGGCGAGCAGAGCTACTCCGACCTGATTCAGCCGTGGATGAACCAAGCCAGCCACGACAAGGGGCTGCTGGTGCACGTGTACACCCTCGACGAGGCGGTGGATTTCGACAAGGCGATGAAAGCCGGCGTCGACGGCATCTTCACCAACCGTGCCGGTGAGCTGATGCGTTTCTATAAACGACCGATGCCACAGAACGAAGGCCAGTTGCTGCGCAAGCTGGGTTACTGATCGGCAACATGATGGGCAGGGGACACAGACTGTGGCGCGGGCTTGTTTGTCGTAAAGCCGATCCGAGGCCCCGTTCAAGGGGCGTCGGTGCGTGGTAGTCCCCCTCCCTCAATCCGCAGCACCCTCCCGGCGAGCCCTGTTGCGCCATACCCGATACGCCCGAATCCCCGCCCGTACCGAGCCGAACAGCAGGTTTTCCTCCATCTCCCGCGCCATCCCGGAACGCACTAGCATGCGCAGGAAGGTGCCGCGGGCGCGGGCGATGGCGAAGTGGATGCCCTGGGCGGCGAGGGTGTCACGCACCTCGCGCAGGGCGGCGATGCCGCTGACGTCGATGCTGGTCACAGCTTCCGCATCGAACAGCACTACCTGGGTTTTGTCCACGTTCTGCACGGCTTCGAGCAGGCGCATCTTGAAGTAGTCGGCGTTGAAAAACAGGATCGCGTCGTCGAAGCGGTACACCAGCAGGCCTGGCACCGTGCGGGCATCCTTGTGCTGGCGCACGTCCACCTGGCCCTCGATGCCCGGCACCCAGCCCAGCACGGCGTCTGTGGGCTGGTAGATGCTGTAGAGCAGGCGCAGGATGGCCAGGGTCACGGCGAACACGATGCCCGGCAACACGCCCAGGCCGAGTACGCCGACCGTGGTCAGGAGGCACAGCCAGAATTCGAAGCGGCTGAGCTTGCGGATGGTCTTGAGCGACTTCACGTCGATCAAACCCCAGCCGGCCATGAGCAGCACCGCGCCCAGCGCAGCCTGGGGAATCCAGGCCATGGGCGCGGTGAAGAACAGCAGGATCAAGGCGATCACCAGTGCGGCGATAATGCCCACCAGCTGGCTCTTGCCGCCGACCATGTCGTTGACTGCGGTGCGCGAGTCGGCGCCGCTGATGGCGAAGCCCTGGGAAATGCCGGCGGCCAGGTTGCTCACGCCCAGCGCGAGGAACTCATGGTTGGCGTTGATCGCGTAGCCGTGGCGGGCGGCGAAGCTGCGGGCGGTGAGCATGGCGCTGCAGAAGCTGATGGTGGCGATACCCAGCGCATCGCGTAGCAGGCTCTTGGTTTCCGCCAGGGAGCTCTGTGGCCAGGCCAGCTCGGGAATGCCCGCCGGCACCGGGCCGAGGATCGCCACGCCGAAACGGTCCAGGCCGAACAGCCCGGCAAGGGCGGTGAATACCACCACGGTCACCAGCGCCGACGGCAGCCGCGGATAGCGCCGTGGCAGCCAGATCAGCAGGCCCAGGCCGGCCAGGCCAATGGCTAGCGTCAGCCAGTGGATCTCGCCCAGGCGCTGGAAGAAGTTGATCAGGCTGAGGACGAATCCGTCGCCTTCAATCTTGAATCCCACCACCTTCGACAACTGCCCGGCGAGCAGGCTCAGGCCGATGCCGTTGAGGTAGCCGATGAGGATCGGCCGCGAGAAGAAGCTGGCGATAAAGCCGGCCCGCGCCACCCCAGCGGCGATCAGCATCACGCCCACCAGCACGGTGACGATCACCGACAGCTCGGCGATGCGTTGCGGGTCGCCCATGGCCAGCGGTGCCACGGCGCCACCGATCATGGCGCAGGTGGCGGCGTCCGGGCCGACCATCAATTGCCGTGAGCTGCCGACCAGGGCATAGACCATCATCGGCAGCACGCAGGCATACAAGCCGTACTGTGGCGGCAGGCCGACGATCTGCGCATAGGCGATGGCGATGGGGATCTGGATCGCGGCCACCGACAGGCCGGCCTGGAGGTCAGCATGGAACCACTCGCGGCGGTAGTGCAGCAGGTTGGCCAGGCCCGGTAGCCAGCGGGAGAGAAACATGCGCAGTCCTTTGGAGATGTTTCAGAAAGCGTAGCGGTCAGGCGCCGCGAACGGCTGTGTATTCAAGCCAATTGGCGCGGCGGTGGCTATGGGCCAGATCAACAAAGGCACGTTGGAAAAGAAAAAAGGAGCCGAGGCTCCTTTTGACAGCGACGACGTCAATGGAACGTCGTGCGGGGAATGCGAGATGGAGCGGGTAGAGGGAATCGAATCGTTATCTGACCGGAATGAGGGGAAGGTGTGTAGGTGTGTAGGTTGTGGCTTCGTTCAGGCCCCACCAACTTTGGCATCAAGCACAGTTAACCCCTTGCTCACATGTGATCAAAGGACAGTCGCCAGGTGAGCACGTGTGAGCGATCCCGCGAGCGGTCTCGACTGGAGGCGATAGGCGGGCGAGTGAAGCGCCTTAGCAAGTTACGAGACCGCCGAGTCCATCTCGTGGCATGTGGAGGGAATGAGGCCTTTAAAGAAGCTAATTATTCTTGGCAGGGCGAGCTCATCCGGCGCGTCCCCTTCACTAAACCCGACCAGGTAAAGCACCTGCCCTAAGCGCTGCGGTTCCTGTTGAGGGTAAGAGGTTTTCTGTAGGACTTGCCGAGTCGCATATGGCCCCTAAAAATCAACTACTGCTGGGTGTGTGAGTGAGTACGCGGTGTGTGAGTAGTTGTGTGTACTACTCACTCATAGGCCCGCAAACCAATACACCCATGAAGCCCAGTCACTCAGTCCCCTGTCAGCACCGTATCCCCGTTCGGCACGATAGCCTTGTCACCGAGATGAATGAGCTTGAACTGAACGTTGTGAGTGGCCTCGTTGTAGGTTGCGTCACTGTCATCGAACGAAGCGGCGACGATGCTTTGCAGGTTCTTTGAGGCGGAGAGTTTTTGAAGCAAAGCGAGCTGACTTTTGGTGGCCATCGAGTGCTGACCTGGCTCATCGAGCAGTATGAAACCAGGGTGATTTCCATTGACCGTGAAGTGCGCGGAGGTCTCGTACAGCGTGAGGATGTAGCTCCAGATCAACCTTACGAAGTCACTGGCACTCGACTCACGTGCGATGTTGGAGCCGGACTTGGAGGAACTGGAAGTAGAGGCAGCTTTGCGCTCGCTGAAATCTTTCCGATAGATCTCCCGAAGTTCGATCTTGTCGAGCTCCGGCAGCAGGTTGTCCACATTGAACTTTATGTCTGAAATCGGGGCACTGTGGTAGTCGAATGACGCGACGTTGGAACGGAAGATCTTACCAAACAAATCGTACTTGGCCAGATCAGCATCCGAGTAGTGATCCTTCGGCAGCTCACCCCTGTTCTGCAGGTTCTGCTTGAAGCGTGCTGAGAGCTCGACCAGGGTTTCCAGCTGCTCTTCATTACGCTGCAGGAATAGAGAGGCTTCTTCGATGCTCATCTCTATTTGCAACTGCTGGCGCAGGTTGGCCTTCGACACCACAGCATTGGTTGTGAGGTCGGCTTTCAGCGCACGTAGTTTGTCCTTGGATTGAGCAATCCGCTTGGCGAGCTCCTCGCTGACCACCATAGTTTCTTTGATGGACTGCTCAATGCCGGCAGTATCACGCTCCAGCATTTTTATCTGGGATTTCAGATAATCGATGTTGGTCGTGATGTCCATGTGCGGAGTGCTTTCATGGAGGTCGGTCAGGGAATGGCCGATATTCTGTTGGCATGCCGGACAGACGTCGCTGGCAACATCCAGCTTCAGGGACGCACCGTATCGAATGAGTTTCTGGGCTGCCTGATTCTTCGACAGCTCTTCCTCGGCCTGGCGCTGGTGAAGAGCGTTGGCATTTCTCGCTGCACGATGCAACGTGAGTTCACCCACACAGGCCTCGTATGCAACCGTCAGCTCTTGAAGCCTGGCCGTCTCGTGCTCAATGAGCTTAAGCGTTTCCTCAGGGGCAGAGTCTTTCCATTTGAGTTCATCATTCGTCAGCTTCTTCAAAGCTTGAATCTGATTGCTCTTGTAGGTATCCAGATCGACGAGGCCTTGCAGCGTCGACTTCATGTAAGACACGCTCGAAGGGAGGAAGTCCACGACTGGATTTCTCGGGAGCTTTTGCACTTTCATCGAACTCTTCAGAGCATCGTTAGTGATTGCTCTGTAGGTGTCTTGCCAGGACGTATTCAGCTCCAGTGACTCATGGTCGAGGCGAGCCCGAATGGCATCCATCTCGAACACATTGGTGCCAACCAGAAAGTCGACAATCTTGATCCGCGCTTCTTTGACACCGAAGTAGGGCAGGTTGGCAATGTAGTCCGTCCACCCTCGCTTTTGTTCAATGGCCATCGCGGCGAATATGTACTGCAGGTACAACTTGACCTGCTTGCCGTTTGTGTGGGGAACCATGGGCAGCTGCAGTCCCAGGAAGTTTTCCAGGTAGGTGTAGAACCCCTCCCGGAGCTGGGCACTCCCGCCGTCGTGCAGGAACCGATACAGGATTGGTGCCGTTTCCCCTTTGCTGAGAACCGCACACTCTTGGATCTCGACTAGCTTCGGGTTTACACCATCTTCCTTGATCTTACGAGTGATGGTGATCGTCTTGCCTTTCGATTCCATTTCCATGATGACCATGGAGCGCGTGACATAGTGCTTGGTGTCATCGTATTCCACGTGGTCTTTCAGCACATACGTCAGCGCCTCGGCATTCTGAGCACCAATCAGTTCCTCCATACCTAAGGCGTAGAGGATGCTGTGCACGATGGTGCTTTTACCTGCAGAGTTTCGACCACGAATAATATTGAGGTTGCGTGAAAACTCAGCCATGAAGCCGAACGGGCCACCGGTCGTTTCGATTGCGATTTTGATGCGTTTGATGAACAAGGCTATTCCCATTCCTTGGATATGGTTTTGACCATGCTTTCAGTGATCTTCCGACCAATTTTGGAAAGCGTGGCTTTCTCGTCAGCCATGACGGTTCCATCACTCATGATGTCCGTTACCATTTGCTGGCCTTTGGGAAGCAATTTAAAACCGGTGGTGGTCGCTTCGATTAACCCGTCCCTGAACGCAAGTTGCAGGGCGATGGAGAGCGCCGGATCGAAGCCCCAGACGGGGAGGCTGATTTGGCCCAGTTGTGCGGCCAGGATCATCGTCTCCATCCGCCTGGGCGATTTCATGGCCCAGTGCATCAGGTGAAGTTTGACCAGGCTGCACTTACTGCCATGCCCGCAGAGGTGGAGGATCAGCAGCGCCTGGCAAATCTTGTACATCGGCCTGAGCTCGGTCAGAACCGGCATGGGTCTTGGGGTGAACTTGATCGTTGCCATCAGCTGTAGAAGTCCAGTTGGCAGACAGCAAGCCAACGGGCGACTGTTCTGCGCACTATGTCGTCCGTGAGTGTTCCGTCAATCTTCAGGCGCTCATCGTCCAGCAGCCGAGCGGCTAACCGATTCTTGATCATCTCGACCAGCTTATCCGGGTGGTCGGAAGTGGTCAGGCTCCATTCTTCGACGTTCTCCTCAAAGCCGTTCAAGGTCTTCGCAACCTGGAAGTAGGTCTGGGGCGATTTCGCGTAGAGATCCTGAAAGAAACTGTCGTGATCAAGGAATGAATTTTTGGTTAGCTTGAAAAGCGCAGCGACCGCCCGCTCACCTTTTTCAGACATCCGTAATTCGGTCTTACGTTCCAGGTTTTCGTCGTAAGAGGTCAGGCCCTCGTTGACCTTCGGGATGGTCTGGTTGTCTTGGCCGATAGAGATCGGAACGCCAGCCGAGATTCGGTGCTGGTTTATTTCCTGAATGTAAAAGTCGATATCGTGTATCAGGACGGTAAAGTTTTCATCTAGGTGCGGAAGCGACCAGGCCCTGACCTCATCCTGCTTTTTCTGCGCATGGGTCAGCAGTGCGTTGTGGGCGACTTCGGGGGTGATAAAGTACCAGTCCTTGATTTTCGTGGTACCCAGAATCCCCTGAAGACTAGACTGGTTGTCCTTCAGCTTTTTCAGATCGCGGGTGATTTTGTCCTGCTGCTTCTTGTTCAGCACGGTGCGCTCATACAGCGCGTCAGGGCAGTAGCACTGGAAGGCAAGCCCGGTGTGCTTGGTGAAGCCTTCGATGCCAAAGTCACCCGGTGTGGCAGGCACATGCTGGTAGCCGTCAGCGCCAAATTTTGACTTCAGAACGAGCTGAAGCGTCGCCTCCCAGGTCGTTCCATTGAAGGGGCCTGCTGGTGTAATAATCAAAGCTCGCCTGCCTTGCCACGCGTGTCGATTAGTCCATTTCCAAGGCGAAAAGGGATTTGCCTCGGGTATCGTGTAGGTGGTACTTCGCACCCAGTTGCGTGACGCTATCAAATGGCCACTTTGGGGTCTACATTTGAGCGTAAATTGACAACCCAACCTAACTGGTTATATATCCAGTTAAAGTCTGTTGCACACAATATCTACACCGTGTTCAAACCCCGAAATTATCAAACTGGCAGGAGCGAGTAACGCTCAAAAAGTGAGCGGTAGAAGCTGATGAGCACCTCCTCTGCGTTGGGCTGCCCTAGCTCGTAAGCTCCAAAGCGATAGACCTCGTATCCCACGAGTCTTAGGCACCTGTCAGCGGCCATCATTTCGGCATAGGTGCGAGGACTAGGGCGCCCGTTTGGATCTGTGTAGTGTTCTTTGCCGTCAATTTCGATGACAACTCGAACCCCGCCTGGAAGCAGGAGGAGGAAGTCCATGCGCGCTCTTAGCAGAGCCTGTTTGCCGCGTTTTGAGACCGTTTGAGGATCCCAGTGGAACCAGACTTCGGGTAACAAGGCCGGAAGCTCAGGAATCGCTGTTGTGAAGGCTTTGTAGAAGCTCGAAAAGGCGAGGACTTGAGGTGGCGATGACTTCGGCAGGCAGGCTTCTAAGCGTCGATACAAACGATTTTTGGCCTGGCCTTCATCGATACTGTGGGTCTGGGAATACCAGGCCTGCAGATCGCGCCAAAGGAGCCCTGCACTCCCGATAGGGCGGTCATAGATCAAGACATTTTCAGCGCCGGTTACGATCTCGATATCGTTGTCCAGCGCGTTGCCCAAGCGTAGGTCTGGCTTCGCGGTCGAAGCAAAGATCAGATTCTTGGGAGATGATTGCTTGCCTGATCCCATGTAGGCCAGCGATGCAGTCAGAAACGCATCCTCTCCCACGCCAACAACAACGTGGACGCCACACGCCGAGAGGGTGCCGTTGACGATTTCGATGAAGATTCGCTGAGCAGATTCGCTGGGCAGTACCCGCGACGAAGCCAGGGCCTCGATGAAGCGCCCAAACCGGGCGTGCGAGGACTGAAACGCTCCGAGCTTGTCGAACAGTGTCACAGCATCCCAGTCGGAATTTTCAATGTAGTGCCGGATAATTTCCTTGCGAAGTGTCGGGGTCGACCAAGTAAAGTCAATGACCGAGAGCGTGTCGATTTGCCAGAGTTCGCTGAGCACCTGTTCAAACGCAGCCCTGTCTAGGTACAGCTCAATGGTGTTGAGCTTTTCTGCCAGCTCTCGACGGTAGCGACCAGGAATGATAGGCGCTGTTCCATCGTCCCACACCAGCTCTTGAAGCTGGTCTCGCTCGTGAACATCGAAGCCAATCTGCTCTAAAGCCCTCTGAGCAGCAGCCACCATTTGCGCATCGCTTGCATTCTCTACTGCTTTCTCAAGGTGTCGCCGCTTGGAGCTGTACTCAGTGCAATCATCCAGCCCTAGCCTGAAAAGCAATTCAGGGATCCGCGTATCCGTGTAGTGGTCTTTCTGGTTGCCCAAGATCTGGCTGAAGGTGTCTCTCAGGCTGGTGAGGTTTTGCTGGGTTCGAGGCATACGAAGGAGTGCTCCGATGTCGTAGAACGGATCGAGGTCACCCTAGTTCGATATTCGGCCCATAGGTCAAAATATCCACCAGGCGCAGCGCTTTTCGAGCATCCGTCTTCAGATTGGCGAATTCAGGGTCTCGCAGGGCAGTGATGAGCATTGAGCGGTCGCTGGTATCGGTCGCTGCAATGAGCAACTGGCGAGTCCAGTATTTCTTAGAATCTGGATTCTCACATGCATACACCGCAGGGAAAGCCTGGCCGGCAGTGAATTCGCCAGCATACAACGCGGCTAATGGCGGCATTGCTTCCAAAGATGCTTCACGAGCAGTGCCTTCGTTGCGCTCCATCGAGTCGGGAATGTTATCTCGTGTGGCCTCAGCCGCAGCAGTTTGCGTGACGGTAAAGGTTGCGATTTCAGAAGCGGGCGGAAGTGTGCGCTCCTGTCTTTTGGCTTCGAGGGCTCTGATGGCTGCCGTACAGCGTTCTTTGAACTGTCCCTGAGCCGATACCGCCGAAGCCCTGCGGAGCTGGCCTATTAGCTGTCCGATGTCGTCGACCATCGATACCAGGAACCAGTAAGGGCGCTCTGTGCCTTGCTGGCTCAGTGCAGTAGCCACGAAAGGCCACACCTCCTGCCCGGTGAGCGTTTGCCGATCCAGAGTCTCGCGTAGTTG
Source organism: Pseudomonas sp. PONIH3 (assembly GCF_002934345.1). Taxonomy (NCBI): domain Bacteria; kingdom Pseudomonadati; phylum Pseudomonadota; class Gammaproteobacteria; order Pseudomonadales; family Pseudomonadaceae; genus Pseudomonas; species Pseudomonas sp. PONIH3. Next base: position 2,393,404 of record NZ_CP026386.1, on the reverse strand, counting down.
GTCAGGGCCTTGGAGGCACAAGTCGAGCAAGAAAGATTCTGGGGGTAGATCCAGAATTTCTTGATCAAGCCGTCCATTCGCATTTCCCACGTCTGCGCCAAACTGCTCGCGCGCGTGGCCAAAGGCCTGGCGCATGTCCTGCAAGGCGATGGGTAACGCATTTGGGTCGTTAGGCCGGACAACTACTGGAAGTGCTTGGCCCCCTGCATTCATGCGACGGAATCTCATCGGGGCCGCACGTTCAAGTGTATCCAAAAGCAAGGTGATGTCGGCAGGGCGTGGTGACACCACGGAGCGGTCAAACGCTTCAAGCCACTCTGGTGCTTCAGGGGGAACTTCAGGGAGGATCAGGAACAAAGATCGTAAGGCATTGACCCGCTCGGTCATTGCATCGGTACTTTGGAATTTCTGAATGAGGTCATCAATCAATACGGTCTGGTCGATGACCTCATCTGGTGGTATCGGCAACCGATCCATGTATGCGCGGATACGTGTTGACTTTGCTAGGAGCTCAAGAAAATTGTGAACCTTCACTGCTTGTTTCAGTGTGACTGTGCGAGACAAACCAAGGCCGGCATGGAGCCCGGTCGCCCTGTAGGTGAAAAGTACAGAAAATCCTTCTGATGCCTGCAGGATCGACTCGCGGTGTTGAGCAGGGTCGGCTACGCCTGCGGTCAGAAAAGAGCTGGCAGGAATGGGAGCGCGGAGTAAATCCCTCATGTCCGACAAAATTTGTCGCGCACTTTTGTACTGGGTAGGGGAAGCAGCCAGCGCCTCATCGCCCCGAACCTGTACGATAATCGCAGCCAAAGCTTGCTCAGCGGCGGCTCCGACCAATCCAATCGCGGGTGAGTATCGAGCTACCTCAACTCTCAGGCTTCCCCGGTTTGGAGTGCCGAGGCAATGCAGCGCCAAGGCCAAAGATTCTTGGCTTGCTTCCAAAAGGCGTATTGCGCTGTTACTGAGGTATCTGGGCATAACGCATCCTTGCACAACTCAAGTGGTCGCTCAGCGCAGGATGGCCTGCAGGAGGGGCTGTCTCTGGCTAGGTCTAGGCAATGGTCTCTGATTACGACGAATCAGCTCCGATTGAAAGCATGACGTCCACTGTACACCGTAGACGCCATCCTGCAGTTCAAAATACTGTCTTTCTGTCGAATTGGGTGAGTGGTTCGTTGCTTCTCTCTAGACGTAGGGGCACCAATTGCGAGATCAAGTCCCATTTGTTGCCTGGGAACTGGCCTAGCCCATGGCCTTCTGCAGCGCAAAGTAAGGACTAGCTGATGTCCGCGTACCTATTGGGTTGGAAAAGAATTTTAAATAGGTACCGCCCCAATGGATGTCGAGCGGTAGCCTTGGCACAAGTTATCCAACAGGTACCACCGAGTGTACGCATCTACTGAAGCCGTAAAACAGTGTGAAACCCTTCTGCACACTATGATGGAGGATCTCCACGCCAAGCGTATTTGGCCGAATGTGCAAAGCATCATCGCCGGAATGCTCAAACGCCGTATCGAACTAGCGGATGTTTACGATGAGGTTCATGCCGCACTGGCCTCCACCCCTAGGGCTCTCTATGTTTTTTGGGATGCCTTCGTTCATGCTGCTGATGGATGGAATCCTACGAAAAACCGAGCAGCTAGGCAGGCACGAGAGGAGTTGGTTGGGATCAACAGCCGAATCAGCGAGCTGGCCGACCAGATGGCAGCCTTGCTGGATCGGCGCGATGACCTTCATAACCGTTCAGGTTTCAGCTCGGGCACTCACTACCACATCCTGGACATCGTTCACGAAGCTTCGGAGCACAACTATCAGTACGAAAGTTACGTGAAGGATGATCTGGAGCGTCTCCAGTACCAGTTTGACCTGAAGTATTGGCCAGCCTTGAGTGACGTCGTTCAGGCAATTGGCACCGATGCCGAGCGAGCAGGGGTTACCGCCGACGATTCGGCCACTGCGGCTGCTACCGAGAGCCGCAAATCGGGGCTCTCCGACTTCGTGAAGGCATTCCTGGCCCGCGTTGACGACAACAAGGTGAGGAAATGTGGTGTTATACCGAACAGCTTTGCGCTCTCGGACAGCGCCTTGGCGTCACTCGTAAACTGCGGTTTGGCCCTAGAGTTCAATGAGCTAGTCGACACTGATTTCATCAAGCGATTTCGGCAACGTCAACGGCAGGCCATGAAGGCTTGAAGGGATATGGGCCAGTTTTGCACGTCATGAGTCATGTGATCATGTAGGGTGACAAACTGGCCCTGAAAGTGATTACTTAGAGTGATCCCAGAACTTGTGATTCATATCATTTTCGATTTCTCGAATTGCCTTGATCATCTCTTTAGCTTTTTCCTTAGGGATTTTCTTTCTGCTTGCTAAGAGCTGGATCTGCTGAACCTGCTCTTTTCTTTCCTCAAAGCGCTTTCGGTTTAATTTTAGGCCTTCGATCATAAGCCGGGCAGACACTTTCATCAGCTCGGGGTACTTCATGCAGAAGTCGATGGCTGGCCTCACCTGCTCAGTGACATCCTCCCATTCAGGGTGATTATCAACGAGGTCATCGAATCGCCCAGGGGTAAGTACGCTGTCGTTTGGGATTCCGATCCCAGTGATGCCCGTGTGCAAGAAGACTTTGCGTGCGAGCTCGGAGCAGTAGGCAGCCGTTTTCATTGGCTTTTTTGAGGGCAGAATTTTGTAGGGCTGTGCCAGGTAGTACGCGCAGGCCCGATAGACAGCGTCAGTGTGCTCTTGGGTGAGTTTTTTACACCGAATAACCCGCCAGTCCGGCTTCACCTTGGTCAGGACTTCAGAGACCAGTCGGTTAGTAACACCGTCTCCCGGCATCGCGTCCACGCAGACGAAATCCGCGTGGATCAGGGCAACGTGGCTGGAACGGGCATTATCGTTAAGAAGCTTTTGGCCCTTGGTGATCACCTTTGCACCAATGGTTTCGCCAGTGCATAGGATGATGTCGCCCGCTTGCAGCAAGCCATCTACTTTACCCAGTTCCTGCAAGAAAGGGTTGTCTTGACCCTTAACCAAGGCACGGTAGGTTTCAAGCTGCTCCGTAGGAATACCTTCATATCGGGCAGAAAAGTCGATCTGCGCATTGGTCTGAGCGCCAAGGCGAGCGAGTAGCTGTTGGCTTTTTTCCTCTGACGCCATCGTCGCAAAAATATCTGCGGCAGCAGCATGCCGGGCGTTTTGTCGTATTTGATCCAGATCCATCTTCAAGCGCTCTACGTGTTATCCATCGAGCACGCGGCGCGTACCCTTTAACAAAAGTGCCAATAAATGCTGGTGATTTCACCTTCAACCTTTGGTTGATTGCGCCCCACGCAATAATTGAGATAGGCGGAGTGCCGCGCTGTCTCACAATTCGGTAAGCGTCTGGCCAAGGCACCTTCCGAAACCGTTTAAGGCCCAGGTCGCTCAAGAATGCCTGCACCTGGCGCAACCGTGTCCAATGTCGCCTTCAGCGATGGCATCAACGCCAATGTCAACAGGTTGGGCGAGTAACCGGCTCAGACAGTATCGACCTGCATTTTCAGCGTTACCGCTGGGACAGGCGTTGGCCCCAAATTCTAAGACCGAGCAGGAACTGAGCGTAAGTATTTTGGCTGGTAGCCTAGTATGGGGAAGGCAGGTCAGCGTCTCTTACCCCTAGAGATGCCCACAGTTTCGGCTTGGGAGCTTGGGTGATAGCCTGTTGAGGTGCGTTAACTATCATCCGTGACACCGGAGCACCACATGATCAACCTCAATCGCCTTGTTACGTGGCTGTTTCCCGACCGCCGCCCTGAGTGGGAAAAGCAACGTGAGCGTGAGTTCATCGAAGCGGTGAACAACCTCAAGACGCTCAGGGTGACGCCGGAGGGTGGAATGGCCATCGATCCTCAGGAAATTCGTGAGCAGGTGCTGGAATCGCGGGAGCGGCTGAAGCACTTCGTCCGCAAGTCATGACCAAAAGCTCAGTCGGGGTCGGCCAGGTCAGGCACGCCTGTTGTGTTTTCCTCTGACTCCAGAGCGAGCTCCACCTGCTTGCGCACGAAGACGGAGACGGCGCCACTCAGGTGACTCATGAGTTGGGCCAGATCCTCGGAGGGTGCCACGTAGCCTTCGACTTTCCCGTGAACACCCGCAACCTTATTTCGTGTGGTGCCGATAGAGCTGCACATTTTGACGGCGCCTGCGAGTAATTGTCCTGAATAAGATTTGATGAGGTCTTTTTCATAAAATATTGTATTCAAAGCGCCAATTGAATCGGCCATCGAAAAGTCTTCGTGTCCCGTGTACCCAAGTTTTGTAAGGCACCTTTTGAATGTGGACTCGAGCAGTACGGCACCATGTCCAATTGAATTTTCTGGCTTTGTTCTGACCGTGTTATGGCACTGCGTCCATAGATCCAATAACGCGAGGTCATCAGTCAGCTCGGACTGGATGTCTTCGTCAGTTCTGGCTTTTTGTTCGCTTAGATACCTTGAGAGTTCGTCTGCGACTCTCTGAGTATCCTCAAGGTCACTCTGCATGTAGAACGCCAGATTGGCCGCTATGGAGTGAAGAATCTCCGGTGCACTTATGCGCTTGAGCCAATCCGTGGATAAATCTCCAAGAAAGTGCTTTTCGGGCTTTCTGTCGTGAACCTCTGGCACTTGATGCGCGTATAAAACTAAGCGCTTGCGGTTGAAGTGCAGCCTGCCTTCGATGTGCCCTACCGGCTCGTCTTCCTGATCAAAGAATTCTTCTAGGATAATTCTGTCACTTTGAGCAGCAAAGCCAAGCTCACCGGCCTGCTCGATCAGGATCTTCTCAAAAGCTTTCAGGCCGTCCCAAACGCGAGTTCGTTCGATGCGTAGCCGTTCGCTGGCCAGAGCCAGATCTTTCAACGCTTTATTCATGCTTTTTCCCTGACCAAAACCGCGCAGCCCTAAAGCGGGGCGTCCTGCCTGAATATTAGGAGGGTTCGGCTGTAAAGTACCACCTGAGGATCAGTTATCAGCATGCCACATGCGCCCAACCGTGCTACTCGGCAGCCCCAGTTTCTTGCAGACCTCGGCCTGACTGAGGCCGGCTTCCTTCAACTCTCGTATCGCCCTGATCTTCTCAGCCGCAGCTGCCTGACGTGGTGGAGGGAGCTTCTGCGGCTCGGCGGGCAGCTTCTCATCCAGGAGACCCTGGATCTGCAACTCGGCGAGGGTCTCGATCAAGGCCGTGCGCGGCGTTTTACCTTCATTCGCTGCGGCGAGCAGCGTAAAGAACGACAGCGGCGTAACGCCCAAGGCATCTGCCAGATCGGAGGTGAGGTCGACGGTGGCCGAGGTCGTTGATGCCTCCAGGCGGCTGATGTGAGCCTGATCAGCCTGTTTTTGAAGGTCGGACTGCGATAGCCCCCTCCGAATTCTAAGCCACTGCAACGTTGCTGCGTATGCCTTCCGCAAGGACATCCAGGCAGCCCTCCCCTAAAAGGAGACGGTATGCCGGGTTTGATCGTTCCCATTCAAATGTATATAGTCATGGGAGTGGGAATTAGGCCTCTGGCCCAGGGTGCAGAGCGCCCGTGCGTGGGCATCTGTGGATATTTTTGGGCAGCCCTGAGGAGCCTCAATTCATGGGTAATTCTCCGGAGCGTGAAGAGCTCCCGGAAGGTGAGGTCTCGTCTGCCGGCACGTTGCTGCCGAGAGCAGAGATCGAGGCGATGGTCGCTGAGCGGTTTCCCAGGAAGGCCTACTGCCTGGTTGAGGACTGGATCCTCTTCCACGTGGACGAGCCACCTGAGTCGTTGGCCAGGGTGCGTTCTTTAGGCCTTGAGCCGATATTCATGTACGCCCACTGCGTCATCTATGACGAGCAGGGGCGATTTCCGCCAGGAGGGTGGGTGCGCTCGACGTTGTGCAAGACGTTCGATGGCGTATGCATGTTTGAAACGCGCAACACGGTCTACGTGCTCATGGGGCAAGGACGCGAGATCACTGCGACGCTGAAGGCAATTTTCGCTCTATGTTAATCGCAGGTTCCGCATGGCGGGCTTGCCCTGATGAGATTCACGATGTTCCGCATTAGCACGCAAGATCAAGCCGGGCCGGTAGGCATGTTTGGAGACGGTCTGGCTCATTTCCATGCCGTCACACGATCTCTGGCCACTCACTGGTATCACGTCAGCCTCAAGCGCCGGCACGAGGATCGGTTCGTTGCCTATGAGGAGATGCTCAACGATGAGATGCGCCTCGTCGAGCTGCTGGTAGCGCAAGACGAGAGCCTGGTGGTGCAGGAAGTCCAAGCCGTTACCCCGAGCTGGATGAACAAGGATGCCGGTTGGAAGATGGAGAAGCTCACGTCGCTTTCGATGGGACACAACCAGGCTGGTGTGGCCGTCTGTATTCTGGAAGTAGAGGGTGGTGCTGTGTACGTCGATACGCATGAGCCTGGTCTAGGTGCGGACTCCCTGAACGGCGTCAAAGAGCTGTATCGACGTGGTATGGCTCAGGCCAGTGCTGCAGCAGAGCCCCGGAGGGCGTAGGCATGACAGAGGACAACACGGTAGCGGTCGACTTCCACGTTAAGCGCTACAGCGATTTCGATCTGCTGCGGATCGCTCGGGCTGTGGGCCAGGGGTTTGAGGGCGAGATCACCGCGTTTCTGGTGAATGTCCACATTCATCGACTGAGTGCCGTTGGCGTGGTTTTTGGGCATGTGCGGCAAGGGCCTCATGGCCGATTCGCCGATGGGCACTTGATCAAAACCTCCGACATCGTGGCTATCAAGAAAGAAGGTAGGTTTTGGGTGATCACGACCATGAACTCCAAGTACGTCGTGGCTACCTTTCGCCGTGATGGTGGGCGCCGGAGCCTGAGGGATTTTTGTCGCCTAGTTGGAGACCGCTTCCCCAATACACAGCTGCACTGATTTAGATCGAACCTGAGCACATTGACTTGTGCTCAAGGCCTCCCCCTGCCTGTCATTCGGGAATTGAGCAAGGAGCTGTAAGTGTTTATAAAGTTTGAATACCTAAAATTTGCTGGCTGCCTAGAGGATATTCGAGTTTTCGAGCATCTCACGGGTTTCGTGCAGGTCATCATGAAAGTTGATGGGATATTAATTCCCAATGTCAAAGTTCCGATTCAGATCTATGAAGATCTGGAAAAAGGGTCTCATGTTGAGTTCTATGCTCTCGTGCAGAACTCAAAAAATAAGGTCAAAAATACCGCAATTGTTCTTGCAGCCAAGACTGCCAGCGGAAGGCTCCTGCGCGTGCCGAGCATGCGTTATAAAGTACAGTTGCACTTCTGGGTGATTGCTGCGATTTGGGCTGCTGTGGCATTTGTTTTGAGTTGGATTGCCCTGGTCTTCGGATCGGATTTTTTGATGGGCAGCCGCTCGATGTCGCTGCAATGGGCTTTTATCAACTCGGGCGCCTCAGTCATAGGGCTGCTGACAGGGGGATTCTTTGTGGGTTGCGGTATTTACCTATTTCACAAAACCTCAGTTCTTGATACGTGGAAGTCGATTGCACCCGCCCTATTAGCAGAGCGTTTCAGCAAGCTGCACCGCTGACCTCAGGGCGTGCCGCATTCGCGGACGGCTGTCGTGAACCAGGCCCCACATTCGTGTGGCCTTGCCCTGCGGGCTTCCATCCTCACGCCTTCAGCCATCCGTGGCCTGCGCGCTCCGCTTGCCGTTTGGTGTCAAACCCCTTGTTTATAGGGCTTGTAACGTAGTTTTTGGAATGTAACATTGGCGTTGTTACATACCAAGAAATGCGTTACAGCAATTGTCTTAGAGGTCGAGTCGCTTCCCCTCGTCAAAGATTTTTTGGGCAAACTTGACCTGAGATGGTTAAGACATTCTTCGGCAATTTCTGTAATCTGGCCCGATCATAGCTCCCCAAGGAACACGTCCCCATGTCTCGTCTCGCCGAATTCCGCCGCCTTGAACTCCAGCTTGCTCAGCAGCTCGCAGAATTGGAAGCGATGAAAAATGACGGTGCCATTCAGGCTGAAATGGAGTTTGAAAACAAACTTCGTGGCCTGCTTGGTGAGTATGGTTACAGCCTGCGGGAGGTGATCAACATTCTTGATCCTCAAGCTCGCGGTCGTGCTGCTGCTCCAGTTTCTCAGGAGAAAGCGACTCGTAAGCCACGTGAAGTAAAGACCTACAAGAACCCGCATAACGGCGAACTGATCCAGACCAAGGGCGGGAATCACGCCATCCTCAAGTCTTGGAAAGCCGAGCACGGCGCTGAAACCGTCGAGTCCTGGCGTCAGTAATGCTGGAGGAGGCATGGCGTCCATTCGACCTGCCATTGCCGCTAATTCCATCCAGCGTTAACCTGTAGCGGTATGTGTCCGGCACCAATCCCTGTGAAGGAAAAGAACTTGTCATCAGCAACCTAAACCCCGCTGAGGCGAGTCGGAGACCCCGAGCGTCACCCCTAAAACCGCCTGATTGGCGGTTTTTTTATGCACCAGAACCAGACCTTGGCATTGTCTGGACACGCAGAGTGCCTCACGTAATTTTCACAAAGGGCGGGTTAGGCTTCCCCACATCTCTACGATTCATCCGGCCCGCTCCCCATCGCGGGCTTTTTTTTGCCCTCCGATTATGGGTGAGTGGCAGATTCAGCACTCACTCACCCGCGATAAGGCTCACCGGCCTGGGTTAGCTGTTTCCGGTGGTCGTGGCCAGCACATCCTGGAGCGGTTCACCATTGCGCAGGCTCGCCAGGATGCCGGGTTCACTGAGGTCTGACTGCAGTGCTTTGTCGATAACCGTCGCGAGTTCTTCCGCCGGTAGGATTAGCACGCCGTTGTCATCGGCAAGGACAAAATCACCGGGATGCACCTCCACTCCAGCGCAACTCACGGGCACGTTCACCTGACTTGTCTGGCCGCCGATCAGCTTGGTCGTCAACTGAGTGGTGCCACGAGCGAACACCGGCAACTGGCAGGTACGCAGTTCGTTGATGTCGGTGACTACCCCGTCGACGATGATGCCGGCGGCACCCGCGCAGCGAGCCGCAAACTGCGTGACCGCCCCGACACAAGCGTGGGCATGGTCACCCGCCATGTCGATCACCAGGACATCGCCTGGCTGAAGGGCGATAAGGGCACGGTTGACGGCGATGGCATCGGGCTCGGCCAGGCGAAGTGTCACGGCGCGCCCAACAATGCGACCGCCCGGCACCATTGCGCGGACTTCATGGCTGACGAACCCGCGTTCGAGGAAGTGGCCCAGCGTGGCGAAGCTCACCTCCCGTAGTTTTGCGATCAGGTCGTCGTTCATTGCCCGCGCTCCATGTCGATCAGCTCGGCCACACAGTCGATTTCCAAGCTCACGCCCCACAGCTGCACGCAGACGGTTGTACGAGCGGGTGGTGCATGGCCAAGGATTTCCTTGTACACCTCGTTGAAGGGCACCAGTTGATCGGGGTCTGTCAGGTAGGCGTTCACCTTGACGATGTGGGAAAGGCTGGAGCCCGCCGCTTCGAGGATCGCGGCAAGGTTGGCGAAGGTCTGCCTGACCTGGTCTTTGAAATTGTCGGGCTGTTCTTCCAGGCTGCCCAGCGATGGGATTTGGCCGGCGGTGAACACCAGGTGGCCGCTGACCACGGCTTGGGAATACGGGCCTACTGGGCTGATGGTGCCAGGGGCGCTGTGGATGCGTTTCATTGAGAGCTCCTTGAAGCGAAGATGTGCCACCGGCTCGCCGGCAGCACGTGGTCAGAGATCAGAAGAGCGCCAGGGTGTAGCTGACGATGAGTCGGTTCTGCTCTTGGTTGGGGTCGATTTCGGAGTGCAGCAATCCATGGCGCCAAGCCAGGCCGAGACCTTTGAGGGCACCGTCCTGCACGACATAGTCCAGGCCCACATCCCGTTCCCACTCGGACGCGTCATTGCCGCTGGTGGTGCGGATGTCTTCACCCTTCAGGTACATCAGGGAGAATTTCAGGCCAGGTACGCCGGCAGCGGCGAAGTCATAGCTGTACTGGGCAAACGCGGTACGCTCGCCCGCTCGGTTGAAGCTCGCGAGCATCCGGTCGGTGTAGAGGTAGACACTGGCACCACCTGCGCCCTTGCCGCTGAGGGAGCCCTGGTTCGGTTGGACGAAGTTGCTTTCATCCGACACCTCCTGATAGCCGGCCATGAGCGCGTGGCCCTGGACGGAATAGGTCAGCGCTGCGCTCCAGGTGTGGTTATCGATCTTGCCGTCACCGTCCTCGGTGTAGCCGCCCACTCGGTATCCACTTGCGCGACCCGCAGCGGAGTCGTTGGCTCCATCGGAGAAGGTGCGGAAGTAGCGCAGGTCAGTGCGCAGCGATTGGCCTTCGGAGAGCGGGAGCGTGTGGGTGAGACCGACGAAGTGCTGGGTGTAATAGTCCTCGAGGTTGGCAACATAGTATTGCGCCGTGAGTTGTTTGCCGATCCGGTAGTCGCCACCCGCGAAGAGGAACTGGTCGCTCTCACGGGTGCCGCCGGCTACGGCCAATCCAGTACGGTCACTGGAGGCACGGCCCGTAGCACGGTTGAGGCGCCCGCCGGTAAGGGTCAGGCCATCTAGGTCGGTTGAGGTGATCTGGGCCCCCTCGAACGTTTGGGGCAGCAGGCGACCATCGTTGTAGGTCAGCACCGGCAGCTTGGGCATCAGCGTGCCGTATCGCAGTTCGGTGTTGGCGACTTTCAGCTTGGGTGTCAGGCCCAGGCGGCTCCACTGTTGGGCCGCGCCACTGCCGTCGTCGGGGATCATGCTGCTGCCCCGGTGGCGACCATCGCCGCTATCAAGCGTCACGCCCATCAATCCCAGGGCATCCACGCCGACCCCAATTGGCCCTTCGGTGTAGCCGGATTTGAAGTCGAGGACGAAGGCCTGGGCCCATTCTTCGGTTTTGCTCTGGCCGAGACTGCCGGCCTGATCGCGGAAGTCGTTGTTGAAGTAAAAATTGCGCAGGCCAAGGTTCGCATGGCTGTCGCCCACCAGATCGGCTTGAGCGAAAGGGGACAAGGCGAAAACGCCTGCACTCATCAGGTATTTTTTCATCTGGAAACTCTTCAAACGGAAGTAGGAAACACTCGCCTGATTGGCGAGAGAAACTCGGGGGTACAGCACGGAATTACTGCCGTGCTTGGTCGATATCCCGTTTGAAGGTCTCAGTGAGTAGCAGCAGCGCGATCAGAGAAACAACGGCTGAGCCGATCATGTACCAGGCAATCGATGAGCCTTTGCCAGTCCACGACAGCAATGCGGTGGTAACCAGAGGCGTTGCGGCGCTTCCGAGCAGGCCGGAAAGCATGTAGCTGATCGACAGGCCCGAATAACGAACTCGAGTGCCGAACAACTCCGCGAGGAATGTGGCAATGGGGCCGTAGTTGGCCGCGAATGCCGTCATCATCAGCATGTAACCGGCGAACGCCAGGCCGAGAACTTTGGAATCCATCAGCCAGAACATCGGGAAGGCCACGAGTGCCTCGGCGATGATCCCGCCGATGATGATCGGCTTGCGGCCAACCTTGTCGGACAGGGCGCCGAAGAATGGCAGCATGGCGATACAGGCAGCGCAGGAAACCAGAACAACCGTGAGCATTTCGCCACGTGTGAAGCCCAAGGTCTGGGTGCCGTAGGTTAGGCCGAAGGCCACGATGAGGTTGTAGGAGGTGCCAGTGGACATAGTTGCCACACCACCCAGGACTACCTGCTTCCAGTATTTGCGGAACACCTCGAACAGCGGCACTTTGACTTGGCTGCCTTTGTTCTCCACCGCTTTGAACGACGGTGTCTCATGGATGTTGAGGCGGATGTACAACCCCAATCCGATCAGCAGAACGCTGAGCAGGAACGGCACACGCCAGCCCCAATCCAGCAGCTGCTCGTTGGTCAGCGTGGTGGCGAACATCAGGAACACGAGGTTAGCCAGCATCGTCCCCGCCGGTACGCCGATCTGAACCCACGAGCCGTAGAGTCCGCGTTGATGCTTTGGCGCATGTTCCACCGCCATCAGCACGGCGCCGCCCCATTCTCCGCCCAGAGCCAGGCCCTGGATGATGCGCAGTGTAAGCAGCATGATCGGTGCCCAGATGCCGACCGACTCATAGCTCGGCAACAGGCCGATGGCGAAGGTGGCCGCACCCATGGTCAGCAAAGAGATGAGCAGCATCGACTTTCGGCCCAGGCGGTCACCGAAGTGACCGAAAAGCGCGGCGCCGATCATCCGGGCGCCATAGGCTGAAGCAAAGGTGCCGAAAGCGAGGAGGGTGCCTACCAGGGGATCAAAGCCTGGGAAGAAGATCTTATTGAATACCAGGGCCGAGGCCGTGGCGAAGAGGAACAGGTCATACCACTCAACGGTGGTGCCGATCACACTGGCGACCGCGACTTTTTTCATGTCGGCGGTGCGTTGTGGTTGCGCGCTGGCAACCTCGGTGTACGCAGGGCTGGTCATTGCCATTTTCTCCCGAAAGATGGGTTCTGGTTGTTATTGGCAGCTGAAGGCGGAGCGGCTATTTCTTGTTTTTGGGCAAAGCGTTCCCGTGGGCCCAGCTTTCTTGAATTGGCTGGGCGCCTGGGTGGATCTGGTTTAGTCAGCGTCTGTCGGCGCGGGTCAGCACGGCGTTGAGCAGTACGTCGCAGCCCATGGTCACGTCGTTGGGCAAGGCGTCTTCGGCTTCGTTATGGCTCAGGCCGCCGACGCAGGGGATGAACACCATGGTGGTTGGGCAGTGACGGGCCAGGTGAATGGCGTCATGGCCGGCGCCGCTGACGATTGGCTGGTACGGGTAGCCCAGGCCTTCGATGGCTTTGCGTACTGCATCGATGCAGGCCGGGTCGAAAGGCGTGGCCGGGCTCAGCCAGTGACGGTTGATCTGGACTTCCAAGCCACGCTTGGTGGCGATTTGGTCGATGAGTGCACGGGCGCTGGCTTCCATGTCAGCGATGGCGGCATCTTCGTGGTGGCGAAGATCGAGGGTAAACGCCACGTGGCCAGGGATGGTGTTGCGGGAAGAGCGAGCGATCTGCAATTGGCCAACGGTAACAAGGCCTTTGGGCGCAAAGTCGCGTGACAGTTGTTCCAGTGCGGTGATCATTTCCCCTACACCGAACAAGGAGTCGCGGCGCAGAGGCATTGGCGTGGTGCCTGCGTGAGCGGCCTGGCCACTGATCTCGATGTCCAGCCAGCAGATCGCTTGCCCACCCGTGACCAACCCTACGGGCAGGCCGGCGTCCTCCAGGATTGGGCCTTGCTCGATGTGTGCTTCGAAGTACGCGTCGAACTCACGGCCCAGAGGTAGCTCACCTGCGTAGCCGGTTTGCTCCAACGCTTCGGCAACGCTGACGCCTTCAGCATCGCGGCTGGACAGCGCTTGCTCGAGGGGCAGCTCGCCCGTGAACACCGCCGATCCGAGCATGGCAGGAGTGAAACGAGCGCCTTCTTCGTTCGTCCAGACCGCAATTTCCAATGGGCGCTCGAGCTGCAGGCCTTTGTCCTGAAGGCTACGTACCACTTCCAGGCCGGCAAGTACGCCGTAGATGCCATCGAAGCGACCGCCCTTCGGTTGGGTGTCCAAATGGCTGCCCATGACCACCGGGGGCAGGGCGTCATTGCGGCCTGGCAGGCGGGCGAATAGGTTGCCGATGGCATCAACATGGATGCTCATTCCGGCCTCGCGGCACCAGCTTGCGAACAGCTCGCGTCCGTCTCGGTCTTCTTTCGACAGTGCCAAGCGGCAGTTGCCGCCTTTGGCGGTTGGGCCAACCTTGGCCATGTCCATGAGGCTGTCCCACAGCCGTGTGCCATTGCATGTATGCATGATGTGAATCCTCAAACAGGCGGTGGGATCAGTATCCGAGCGCGGGGTCTACTTGGTTCAGGAGTGGTTCAGCACAGGCCAGACGCCGAGCGTTCTCGGCAACTTGCTGGGCGATACAGTCGTGGGAAGCGCATGAGGCCATGTGGGGTGTGACGACGATTCCCGGCGTGTTCCAGAGGCGGCTGTCCAATGGCAGCGGCTCTTTCTCGAACACATCGAGAAGCGCACCGCGCAGTCGGCCACTGTTGACGGAGTTGATCAGGTCATCCACCTGCAGGTGCTGCCCTCGTCCGCAGTTGATCACTGCCGCGTTTGGCGCCAAGGCTTCAAAGGTCTTCTGGCAGAGGATGCCGCGAGTGGCATCGGTCAATGGCAGCAGGTTGATCAACAGGTCGAGACCATCCAGGAACTGATCGAACTCCGCTGGGCCCGAGAATGTGCGCACGCCGCTCAGCTGCCTGGCACTCCTCGACCAACCTCGGACAGCATATCCAGCCTCGGCCAACTCGCCGGCAATAGCCCCTCCAAGGGAGCCGAGCCCCATGACGCCGATGCGGTATTCACCAGCGAGGCGTTGAGGATGACGTTGCCATACCTGTTGCTGCTGTTGGGCAAGTGCTCGGTCGAAGTCCCGGTGGTAGTGGATGACCGCCCAGCGAACATACTCCGCCATGCCTTGGCGGTGAGCTGGGTCTACGACTCTGCACACTGGCAATGCTGGCTGGCTCGGGTCGTTGGCCAGGTGATCAACACCTGCAGCCACCGAGTGGATCAGCTTCAGGTTGGGTAATGCGCTGAGGCTGCCTACGGGAGGGAACCAGCATGCGGCTACCTGTGCCTCCTGGGCTGCGGGATCGTTGGCAAGCACCACACGTAGCTGGGGAGCGCTGCGAGCGAAGGCAGACTGCAGTTGGCCCAGAAGTGCCTGGTCGGTTGAAAGCAGTACCAGCGGTTTCATGAGCAGTACGACTCGCGTTGGTGTTCGATCAAGGTCAGGGCGGCGTTCCAGCTCAGGCTGATGATTTGCGCTGACTCGTCGCGTTGGAACTGCGCGGCGGTGTGGCGGCAGACTTCTTCGTTGGGGTAGATGAGCTTGCTGCCGCCGGCCAATGCCTGTACTTGCGCCTGGCAGGCGCGCTCCAGGAAGTGAATCTCGTGGAAGGCCTCGGCAACACTGGAGCCGCCGGCCAGCAGGCCGTGGTTTCGCAGGATCATTGCTTTGTGCGTGCCGAGGTCGGCGATGAGGCGCTCGCGTTCATCCAGAGACAGGGCGATGCCTTCGTACTGGTGGTAGGCCAGCTTGCCGTAGAACTTCAGCGCATGCTGGCTGATCGGCAGCAACCCGTGTTCCTGAGCCGAGACGGCGATGCCGGCTGCGGTGTGGGTGTGGATCACGCAGTGCATGTCCGGGCGTGCCATGTGGATCGCCGAGTGGATCACGAAGCCAGCCGCGTTCACCCGGCGCTCGCCATTGGCCTGGTCGACCACATTGCCATGTTGGTCGATGCGTACCAGATCACTGGCGCGCATCCGGTCGAAGATCACGCCGTATTGGTTGATCAGGAAGTGATGCTCAGGCCCAGGAATACGCAGGGTAATGTGGGTGTCGATCAAATCGGTCATGCGGAAGTGCGCAACCATCCGGTACAGCGCGGCCAGTTCGCAGCGTGCCTGCCATTCGACATCGCTAATGTTGTGCGGCTTGCTCATGAAAACTCCTGATTTAACGAGCGATGGCGGGGGTGGGTTGCTGCTGCTCGCCACGCAGGCGAGAGAGGCCACAGACGCCGATCAAGGAAAGCGTGGAGAGCGCGGTGAAGAACACGGCGAGTGGCAGCCACTGGCCGGCGAAGCGGTCGGCCAGCAACGTGCCGATGATCGGCGTGCTGCCCCCGGCGATGGCGCAAATCAACTGGTAGGCGAGCGAGATACCGGAGTAGCGTAGGTGAGCGGGGAAGGCTTGGGTCATGTAGCCGGCGATCACCGCATACAGTGCCGAGAGCGTGACCACTGCCATGGCGATGCCGGCTGTCATCAACACCAGGTTCTGGGTGCCGACCAGCATGAACATGGGGTAGGGCACAGCCATGCACAGCAGGGCTACCAGCTTGAGGAAGCGGCCTTCGCCAATGCGTTCAGCCAGCAGCGCGGCCAGTGGCTGGGTCAAGAACTGCAGGATGGTCACCAGGAACAGGCAGTCGAGGATGGTTGCTCGAGGGATACCCTGGTAGGTGGTGACGTAGGTGATCATGAAGGTGTTGGTGAAGAAGAAACCGGCGGAGCCGATGGTCACCGCGAGAGCGGCAAACAGGATCTGCCTCCAGCAGTCACGTACCACTTCCAGCACCGGGTATTTGACGACCTCTTGCTTGGCCTTGGCGGCTTGGAATTCAGGGCTTTCCTCGACGCCGAAGCGGATAACCAGACCCACCAGCATCAGGACGCCACTGGCCAGGAACGGCAGACGCCAACCCCAGCTCAGGAACTCTTCGGGCTCCAAGGATGACACCAGGCGGAATGCGATCAGCGCGAGCAGCAGGCCAGCCGGGCTGCCGAGCTGAGCGAACGAGGCGTAGAACACTTTGCGTTTGGCCGGCGCATGCTCGCTGGCCATCAGGACGGCACCACCCCACTCACCACCTACGGAGATCCCCTGGACAATCCGCAGGGCAATCAGTCCGATGGGGGCCCAGATACCAGCAGTGGCGTAGCTGGGCAGCAGGCCAATGCCTGTGGTGGCCAGGCCCATCAGCACCATGGTGACCAGCAGCATTTTTTTGCGGCCCAGACGGTCGCCCAGATGGCCGAAGACCATGCCTGCCATCGGTCGGGCAATGAAGCCTACGGCGAAGGTGCCGAATGCCGCCAAGGTGCTGAGCAAGGGGTTGCTGCTCGGGAAGAACACCTGACCCAGTACGAGTGCAGCCGCCGTGGCGTAGATGTAGAAGTCGTAGAACTCGATGGTGGTGCCGACAAATGCGGCAGCCGCCGCACGACGCGGCTGGTTTGACGTATGCATGCAAGGCCCTTCTTAGAGTTATAGGCAGGTGGGCAGGTTTGGCTAAACCGGTCGCGCTCTGTTCGGCGCTTTCGAGATTTATCGCCTTGGGGCTATGATTAGTCAATTTGCTAATTCTTATCCGTCGTATTAGCAGCGCTACTAATGGGCCCGTAGATGAATCCGCCAACTTCAAGATCTGATGCTTTGGTCAACAAATGGGAAGGGCGTCGATTTCTGAACGACCGCCTGGACTGGAACCTGCTGCGTACCTACCTTGCGATTGGCCAAGAGGGCAGCATCAGCAGGGCTGCAGCGAGATTGCACGTAACCCAGTCAGCCGTGAGCCAGGCGCTCAGGCGTCTTGAAGATCAGCTCGGCTGTGCCCTCATTCTTCGCGGTGGCCCGCGTTTCGACCTGACAGCTGCCGGAGAGGAGGTGCTGCGTATCGCCATCGATATCTATGGCGACGTGTCACGCATCAGTGCGGCTGTTGAAAAAGAGAGCGATGAGGTCGTCGGGAAGGTGCGCATCCTGAGCGTCAGTCGCGTGCAGTCGCGGGTCTACGACGATTTTCTGGGGGATTTCCACGAGGCTCACCCGCGAGTTGAGCTGGAGATTGATGTCATGCGCAGTGCCGACATCATCAGTTCTCTGCTGCAGAAGACCGCCACGGCAGGTGTTGGCCTGTGTCGTATACCCCAGCCCAAGCTGGAGCAGCGCCTGTTGCTCAATCAGCGCTATGCGTTTTTCTGTGGTGTGCGACATCGGTTGTTCGGGCGCACCGATCTCAGCCTCGAGTCTCTGCGTGGGGAGAACTTTGTGAGCTTTGTAAGCGACCAGTTGGGCGGCAACCTTTCGCCGCTTGCGATGTTCCGCGATCAGCATGGTTTCACCGGGCGCATCGTTGCTTCCTCGCCGAGCGTCGAGGAAGTCCAGAGGCTGGTGTGTGCCGGCTACGGAGTGGGTTGCATGCCTGAGCACCTTCTCCATGAGGATCTGGAGAAAGGCTTGCTCTGGCGGCTGCCGCCATACGAAGGGATCGTCGATGTGGACTTGCACCTGCTCTGGAACAGGGAGCAGAGGATGACCATGGCGGAGACGGTGTTCTTGGAGAGCTTTCAGCATTGTCTCGCGCAGGCCTCGCTCGTTTGAGGGGCCCAAGTGAGACGACCGCAGCACTGGCTGCGGTCGTTACCTTTCGCTAGTCGGCGTTCAGCAATCGCTGCCGGGTCAGCACGCTGTTCAGCCGATCATCGTCCTTGAGCTCGACCTCGTTCAGCATGTCAGCAACGCTGGCACCTCCCTCAACTCGCTCCAGCCAGTACATCACGGCCTTCTTCATGAACCAGTGAGGCGTCCGGTCAAGCGAGCCTGCTGCTTCCCTGATGCGCTCCTTGGTCAGCGCGTCAAGTTTGATGCCTGTGGTCGAGCTCACGGGCGCCCCCTCACAACGCCGATACGGCTACAGGGCCGGATGCCTTCGCGCTGCGCTGATAGGCCAGCAGCAAGCCGATGTACCAGACAGGCATCACATACAGGGCGGTGCGGGTGTCTGCTTCAAGTGCCAGCAGGCACAGGACGAACATCAGGAACACCAGTGACGTCACCGCAGTGAGCTTGCCGCCGGGGAGCTTGAAGGTTGACCGCTGATGGGCTTCAGGGCTGCTGCGGCGGTAGGCGAGGTACGACAGCAAGATCAGTGACCAGGTTACGATCACCATGACCGCCGAGATGGTAGAGACCAGGGTGAAGACCGCCATGACGTCAGGGATCACGAACAGCAACGTCAGCGCGATAGTCATGCACAGGCCTGAGAACATCAGTGCCCGGATGGGAGTTCCAGAACCTGACAGACGTCCGAAGGACTGGGGAGCCTGCTTGTTGTGCGACAGGCCGTAGAGCATGCGAGAGCCGGAGTACACGCCGCTGTTGGCCGAGGAGGCTGCAGATGTCATCACTACGAAGTTGATCATCCCGGCAGCCGCTGGCAAGCCACCCAGCAGGAAGAGCTCGACGAAGGGGCTTCGGTTCGCAGGCACATGGGCCCAGGAGATCACGCTGATGATGCAAGCGAGTGCAGTGACGTAGAACAGCAAGATCCGCAGTGGGATGGTGTTAATGGCCTTGGGGAGCGTTTTTTCGGGGTTGTGGGCCTCAGCTGCAGCAGTGCCGATGAGCTCGGTGCCTACGAACGAGAAGATGGCGATCTGGAAGCCGGCCAGGAAGCCCAACACGCCGTGCGGCATCATCACGCCCGGCTCGACGAGATGGCTGAACGACGCGGTCACGCCACCAGGGGAGGTGTAGGAAGTAGCCACCATGTAGAGGCCGGTGAGCACGAGGGCTACGATGGCGATGATCTTGATCAGGCCGAACCAGAACTCCACCTCACCGAAGGCCTTCACGGCGAGCATGTTGAGCGCCACGAGCAGGAACATTGCGCCGAATGCCGGGATCCACGTCGGGAGGTCTGGATACCAGTATTGGAGGAACCCTGCGACCACCACCACGTCACCGACTGCTGTGACCACCCAGCTCAGCCAGTATGACCAGGCTAGGATGAACCCGGCGCGTGGGCCCAGGTGGTGATGGACGAGCTCTGCGAACGAGCCCATTTCAAGGTTGGCGAGGAGCATCTCGCCCATTGCTCGCATGATGCAGAAGACGAAGAATCCGATGATCGCGTAGACCAGGATGATTGACGATCCGGAGAGGGCGATCATCTTCCCGGAACCCATGAATAGGCCTGTGCCGATGGCGCCGCTGATGGCAATTAGCTGGATGTGTCTATTTTCCAGTCGTCGCTTAAGTGTTCGACCGTCGCCATGTATCGCGTCTTGCGAGTTGCACGATTGATGCATAATTGACCTCTTATTCTTTTTTTGTAAAAACCTATCCCACCCCTCCTTACGGAAGGTGATTTATGTGCACGTAGGCACCTCATAAAGTGGAGGGGCTGGTTATTACGCAGACGAGAACAGTAATCCCGCAAGAAGAATCTGACCAAGTTGTCAGATAATTAGATTTCAGTAGCGTTGTATGGTTATTTTTCTTGCCGGCATCCGCCTTGATGGCCTGGAAGTGCCCATTCTGCCAGCCATAGTTGCCAACAGGAACGCTACAAAATGTCAGCCCTAGAGGCCTAGTTTAGCATTCTGCATAGCCTGCTGAGCATTCTGTTCAGCTGCACAGCCATGGTGCAAAAGCCTGCTTTCTCCCTACATTTTGAACGTCGACAGCAGGATGCTGGTTTCGGTGTTTTCGATGTGGGGGATGGATCGAATGGTGTTCAGCGCCTTGTCAAACGCTTCGAGTGTTTCGGCTCGGAGCTCCGCCATCAGATCCCAGCGGCCATTGGTTGTATGGATGGCAACCACGTTGGGATGCCCGCGTAGCGCGTGTTTGACCTCTGCAGCGTGGTGTCCACTGATACCGATACTTGTGATTGCCCTGACCCCTCGCTCGATGGCGTCTGACTGTAGGCGGATCGTGTAGCCCATGATGATGCCGCTCTCTTCCAGCTTGGTGAGGCGGTTTTGAACGGTAGCCCGAGCGACCTTGAGCTTTTTGGCCAGGGTCATGATTGGGGTTCGAGCGTTGTCTCGTAGGAGGGCGATGAGCTCTCGATCAATGCTGTCCATGATGCTGCGCTATCCATACTGCTAGATTGGGTGAGCAAAGTGTCCAGAAAACTGATAAATCTGGCAACCTGTATGCTTCAATTTGTACCACTATTTCATCAGAATTTCGGAGGTGGCAAAAAAATATACTTGGCGCTCGCTGTGCACTGTCTGGAAGCGGGCGCACTCATAAGGTGCATAACAATGACGCATTTCATCGACGTTCCAACTATGTCTGATCTGGTTCATGACATTGGAGTAGTCCAGTTTCTGGGGGAGCTTTCTGAGGTTATCCGCGACGACTTCAAGCGTTGGCCGGACTTCGATAAATCCGCCCGTGTCGCGAGTCATTCTGATGTTGGGGTGATCGAGTTAATGCCTGTGGCTGATAACAGTCAGTATGCGTTCAAATATGTAAATGGCCATCCATCCAATACGTTTAAAGATCTTCATACAGTCATGGCGTTCGGGGTTTTGGCCGATGTCGACACTGGTTATCCAGTCCTGCTGTCCGAGCTGACAATTGCGACGGCTCTGCGTACCGCCGCGACCTCGCTGATGGCGGCGAAAGCACTCGCCCGTCCGGACTCTCGCAAGATGGCGTTGATCGGGAATGGCGCCCAGAGTGAGTTCCAGGCCTTGGCTTTCCATAAGCATCTCGGCATCCAGGAGATCGTGGCCTTTGACACCGACCCTATTGCCACCGCGAAGCTGATCCGAAACCTGCAGGAATACCCAGAGCTCAAAATCACGCGTGCCCAGAGTGTCGCCGAAGCAGTACGGGGTGCGGACATCGTCACAACCGTGACTGCCGACAAGGCCTACGCAACCATCATCACACCGGAGATGCTTGAGCCGGGCATGCACCTGAACGCTGTCGGTGGTGACTGCCCCGGTAAGACCGAGCTTCACGCTGATGTCTTGCGCAAGGCCAGGGTCTTCGTGGAGTACGAGCCTCAGACCCGTATCGAAGGCGACATCCAGCAGCTTGAAGCAGACTCGCCTGTCGTTGACCTCTGGCGAGTGCTGACGGGCGAACAGGAAGGGCGCCAAAGCGCTGAGCAAGTGACGGTGTTCGACTCCGTGGGCTTCGCTCTCGAGGACTACTCGGTACTGCGCTACGTACTGCAGCAGGCTGAGAAGCGTGGTGCTGGGACGAAGATCGATCTGGTGCCATGGGTTGAGGATGATCCCAAGGATCTGTTCAGCCATACCCGTGACCGCGCTGCCAAGAAACGCATCCGACGCGTTGCATAACTCCAAGATCAGACACACATCGGAATTTCGAGATGGCATTTCCTACGCGTTCTATTCAAGCACCTGCGGCAGTGGTGATGGTCAGGCCACATGCTTTCACCCCCAACCCGGAAACGGCAGCAGATAACTCATTCCAGAGCACCAATACTGATATCGCCGCTCAAGCGCTCTCCGAGATTGCTCGGGACGAAGTCACGCAGGCTGCTGGCCGGCTTGAAGCTGAGGGTGTCCGGGTTCACCTGTTTGATGACTTTGGCGAGAACAACACCCCTGACTCCGTCTTCCCCAACAACTGGTTCTCGACCCATCCAGGCGGGCATGTGGCGATTTACTCCATGTACTCCCCGAATCGTCGAAGGGAAAGACGAGTGGACGTCATTGAGATGCTCAAGCAGGAGTACCGGGTTCAAGATGTGATCGACTACTCGGGGCTGGAGCAGGATGAACTGTTCCTCGAAGGCACTGGGGCCATGGTGTTCGATCACATGTCCAGGGTCGCTTACACGGCACGTTCAAATCGGGCCGACCCGATTGCCTTGGAGCGCTTCAGCACCCACTTCAACTTCGAGCCGATGGTGTTCGATACAGCGGACGAGAAGGGGGCGCCGATTTACCACACCAACGTGCTGATGTGCGTGGCGACCGAGTTTGCATTGGTGGGCTTCGGCACGTTCACGAACAAGGCCCGAGCCGAGGAGGTGCGCATGCGATTGATGGAGTCGGGTCGGGATGTCATCGACCTGACCAACCAGCAAATCAATGAGTTTGCCGGCAACGCCATTGAGCTCTCCGGGCGGGACGGGCGCATCTTGGCTCTTTCGCGCAGGGCTCATAACAGCCTCACCGCAGAGCAACGGGAGCGTATTGATCGCTCGGCCAGGCTGGTGCCGCTGGATGTTCCCACCATCGAGATGGCCGGTGGCTCAGTTCGCTGCATGATCGCCGGCATCCATCTTTCGCCCCGAGCATAAAAAAAGCTGCCCGGTGAGCGTCATGAGACGCCGCACTGGGCAGCTGTTGGATGTGGTTTAGGCGAAGGATTCCATGAGTACCTGCACCAATTCGCCACCTTCTGGAGCCGGCCAGCTCGGCAATGACTTGGTTGGTACTGGTCAGCGTGGCGCCTGCCTTGTCCATGCGGCGGATCGCGATATCGTCAGCCATCACGGTTGGGGAAGCACCGGCATCAGCGACTACCTGAACTTCTTGCCCCTGAGCCAGCAAGGTCAACACTGGATATACGGTGCAGACGTCGTTGGTGACGCCGGCCACGATGAACTTTGTGCGGCCAGTGGCTTTAACGGCAGCAGCAAAGTTCTCATCATCCATTGCGTTGACAATACCCAGACGTTTTACACGCTTAAAGGCATTGGAGGACGTACTATCTTCCCGGTTGCAGGCGCAGTTTCGTCTCTGGCTGAACCCCCGCAGTGGTTGGCGAATCGAATATGCATTCAGTCACTAGCCTCGACCTTCTGATCGTTCCTATAAATAGGCGACTGACGGGCGTCCATCGCTACCCTGAGGACTGTTCCATGGATGACATCACCTTGGCATTTCTGGCCTTCAGCGTTGACCATCCGGAATCGGTAGAGAAGATACAAGCGCTTACGGAGGCAAATGCCTTGGAGGCCGGTGAATCCTTGGCGGCGCTGCGAGATACCATGATTTCGCAGATTCTGGAGGCAGAGGCTAAGAAACGTAGTATTTCACTGAAGGCACTGATACTAGAGTTCACCGGCCAATCGAGCCAAGTGGCAGAGGAACCTGACACGGTTCCAGGCCTAGAAAAGTACAATCAGATGCGCGACTTCGGTGCCTCGCCTGAGCCCTCCGGTTCATCCAGGGCCACGAAGCGAAGCAAACATTCCGAACCACAAGCCCTGCAGTTTTGCGTGCAAAAGCACGACGCCACAAGGCTCCACTACGATTTCCGCCTCGAGCTCAACGGCACGCTCAAGAGCTGGGCCATACCGAAAGGCCCATGCTTCGATCCAAAGGTGAAGCGGCTGTCGGTGCATGTCGAAGACCATCCGCTCGACTACGCCACCTTTGAAGGAACGATTCCCAAAGGGCACTACGGTGCCGGCGAGGTGATCGTCTGGGATCGCGGTATCTGGATCCCTCAAGGTGATCCGGACGAGGCCTACCGCAAAGGCCGACTCAAGTTCGAACTGCAGGGTGAGAAGCTGTCAGGCCTGTGGAATCTGGTTCGAACCAATATCGAAGGCAAGCAGGAGCAGTGGTTTCTCATCAAACATCAGGACGAGTCGGCCAGACCGCTCGCTGATTACGATGTCGTGTCGGAGCAGCCGAACAGCGTGCTCAGCGACCGAACCGTCATTCACAAGAAACGAGGCAAGCCTAAATCCTCCACTCCGAGTGAGTCACCAGATAAAGCCGAGCCGCTCCGAACGGCTCATGCAGTACCGGCAGACCTCCCAGAGAAGCTAGCACCGCAGTTGGCCACGCTCGTCGAGTCGAGTCCGCAGGGCAGTGAGTGGCGCTTCGAAATCAAGTTCGATGGCTATCGCATGCTCTGCCGAGTCGAGGGTGACGAAGTGCGCCTGTTCACTCGAAATGGACATGACTGGACTGACAAGCTGCCGAAGCAGGCCGCAGCTATCAAGGAGCTGGGTTTGGAGAGTGCCTGGTTGGATGGCGAAATCGTCGTCCCTAACGCTGAAGGTGTCCCCGATTTTCAGTTGCTGCAAAACGCGTTCGACGCGGGCAAGAGCCAGGGCATCATCTACTACCTGTTTGACCTTCCGTACCTCAACGGCGCCGACCTGCGCCTGGTGCCTGTTGAGCAGCGGCGAGCCGCTCTCAAACAGGTGATGGAAAGCAACGAACATCCCTTGCTTCGGTTCTCGGACGACTTCACCGAAGACGTGGAGGCGCTCATGAACAGTGCGTGCCAAATGAAAATGGAGGGCCTGATTGGGAAGCGCTCCGGGAGTCCTTACGTATCAAGGCGCAGCGATTCGTGGATCAAGCTCAAGTGCAAGCATCGCCAGGAATTCGTGATCGTTGGCTTCACCGATCCGAAAGGTGCTCGCAGCGGCTTCGGGGCATTGGTGCTTGCTCTCACCGATAAGGACAGTGGAGAGCTTCGTTACGCTGGGAAGGTGGGCACTGGGTTCACCGAGTCGACGCTTGCCACCATCCTGCAAAAGCTACAGCCCCTGGAACAGAAAAAAGTGCCCGTGGTGAATCCGCCAAAGGGCGTCGACGCCAGGGGTATCCACTGGTTGAAGCCTGAGCTGTTAGCTGAGGTCATGTTCGCTGAGATCACCTCGGATGGTGTTGTGCGACATGCCGTCTTCCATGGCATCCGCACTGACAAGCCCGCTAAGGACATCACGGAAGAGAAGCCGGCGCCCGCGCCGAAAAAAGCGACATCCGCCAAAGCTGAGGCGACCAAACCAACAAGCAGTAAGGTTAGGATCACGCACCCCGAGCGCGTCATCGATCCCAGCAGCGGCCTCACAAAGCGTGATCTGGCCGAATACTATGCCCAGGTCTCACCTTGGCTCTTGCCGCACCTGAAAGATCGTCCCATTGCGCTCGTGCGAGCGCCTGAAGGCATCACGGGTGAGCTGTTCTTCCAGAAGAATGCTGATCGCCTAGCGATACCCAACATCACGACCGTGCCGAAGGCCGAAGCAGGCAAAGCCGGCATGGTGATCAACAGCGTCGAAGCTCTGGTCGGGGCGGTGCAGATGAGCACCATTGAGCTGCACTCCTGGAACGGCACAACCGCTCGCATTGATCAGCCTGATCGCTTCGTCCTCGATCTCGACCCAGATCCTGCTTTGCCTTGGAAGGCGATGGTCGAGGCCACACAACTCACCCTGGTGGTGCTGGATGAACTAGGCCTGCAGTCCTTCCTGAAGACCAGCGGAGGGAAGGGTATCCACATCATGGTGCCGCTTACTCCGAAGGCTTCATGGGAAGAGGTGAAGTCGTTCAGCCAGGCGGTGGTGAAGTACATCGCCAAGCTCATCCCTGATCGGTTTTCGGCTGTGCTTGGCCCGAAGAACCGCATCGGCAAAATCTTCATCGACTATTTGCGAAACGCTAAAGGCGCTACGACGGTCAATGTCTATGCGGCCAGGGCTCGTGAAGGGCTACCTGTATCTGTCCCGATTTACCGAGAGGAGGTCGCCGAGCTCAAGTCCGCAGCGAGGTGGAACATCACCAACCTCCAGGAGCGTCTGGATGAGCTCGGCGGTGATGATCCTTGGGCGGAACTGGCCAGTACGAAGCAGCTCATCACGTCAGAGATGAGACAGCGGATCGGCATGAAACAGAAGGAGTAGAACGATGGACAACTACCACGTAAGCCCTACAGCAGAAGGTTGGGAGCTCAAGAAGGCTGGAGCTGAACGGGCCTCAAAACGCAGCTCCACCAAGCAGGAGCTGGTGGCCTCACTTTCTGAATTTTTCCAAGGGAAAACGGCGTCGGTAAAAATCCACAAGGCCGACGGCACCATCGAGGAGGAGCGTACCTACCCCCGCTCAGATGACCCGCGTCGTAGCAAAGGTTGATGGACGTAACTGCCAGTGACATCGGCATAGAGGTCGCGGATGACCTTGGCCTGTTCAGATGGTTGCTGGCCAGTTTCCTCATAGGCAAGCCCATCCGCTCAACCGTGGCTGTAAAGGCGTACCGAATCCTCGTCCATGAGCAGGGGCTGGATACGCCGCAAAAGCTTGTCCAAACCTCTCATTCGGCACTTGTCAGGCTACTCGGTCAGGCCGGGTACAGACGATACGATGAATCCACGGCCCGACGGTTACATGCCCTTGCCAACAAGGTTGAGGTGGAACTGGCTGCCCAACTTGAGGCACTGCCGGGAGCCACAGGCATTGAGGGTTTTAAACGCTGGCTAATGGAGTTTGAAGGTATAGGCCCTAAGACGGTGGAGATATTCCTGCGCGAAGGTCGGGCCCATTTGAAGACGTTGGTAGGCCGCTGAGCAGAGGGTGGCCTATAGCCCCCATCGACGTGCGGACACATGAGTGAAACACTCGGTGATTGGATTATGGACTGGAGTAGCTGATGAGGCTCGACATCAAGGGTTTGTCGCTGTCAGGGAAGACAGTGATCGTCATAGAAGACGATCCGACGCTTCGAACCTTGCTGGTGGAAATTCTTAGCGAATTGGGCGCCGCCTGCGCTGCATTCGATAACGCCGAAGATGCCTTGATCAGCATGTTGAGCCTTAAAGATGAATGCTCGCTGATCGTTGTGGATCACGGCGTACCTGGAAGCATTCAGGGAATGGAATTCATCTCCATGGCCCATGAGAGGTGGCCTGGGCTGCCAGCGATTCTGACCTCGGGCCATCAACTGGACGCGTCGCAGGTGACCCCGCCTGTGATCTACCTGTTCAAGCCATGGTCGATTGATCAGCTAGCAGACGCAATATGTAAGGCACTCAGCACTGCTTCCGTAGGCACGGGCGAGTGAGTGATTAGGCATCTGCGCCCCCATGGTTTGCTTAAGCCTCTATGGCGGGCAGGGTTACGAGCTTGTTAATCAGCGAGGCCAGATCGGTAATCCCCCACGGTTTGGGCAGGAATGCCGCCCTCACCGGAAGTAAGTGGGTATCGATGATTGCGTGTCCTGACGTCAAAATCACGGGTAGGGTAGGCCACCTGCGCCAAATTACGTGCGCCAGGCCTAATCCGTCCATGCGGCCAGGCATGTGGATATCGGTCATTACCAATGCAGGGGTTTCTTCATGCGAAAGGTGGTGAAGCGCCTCGTCAGCATTTGCCGTGGACGTAACGGTTACCGCGTAAAGTGACGAGAGGCTCTCTGCGGTGAGATCTCTGAGTAGCTCGTCGTCTTCCACGATCAAAATGGTTTTGGTCATGCGTCGTTAGCTCGCTTCTGGTATGCGTTAGGGCCTCCCGGCCATTTGATGTTGCTCCGAAGCGATGAGTGGTGGGCCAAGCGTCGCATGGCATTAGCGGCTATCGTAGGAGGGCGTCAAGCGAACCGCCTTCACGCTCTGCCCGGTTTTCGGGGCGTATACCGTCAATCTGAAGGGAAGACTATGCAGCAGCTGCCAGCTGACGAAACCATACGAGCGGCCTTGAAGAAGACCCACATTCGCCTGCACCGCCAACATGAACTGGTGGTGGAGTTCGGCGTGATGTCCTTGAAAGTGACTGACCTGGATGTGTTGTTGACCCATGCCTGTGAAGTCGTCGCTGAAGGGATGAGCACTCGCTTCGCCAAGGTGCTGCAGCCGGCTGAGGAGGGGGAAGGCTTCATCTTGTCACACGGTGTGGGCTGGGACGCTTCTGACATCGGTCAGGCTACCGTGGGTGCCGATGAAGCAAGCCCGGCAGGCTATGCATTGGCAACCTACAGGCCAGTGCTCTCGAACCATCTGGGCATGGAGCACCGGTTCCGAACACCGGAGTTGCTGAAGAAATACGGAATCGAAAGGGCTATCAACGTCCCGATCCGGGGCGTACTTAGCCCCTTTGGCGTTCTCGAAGCCGATAGCAGTGACGGGGACGATTTTGTAGAGAGCGATCTCGTATTTTTGGAGGGTATCTCGAACGTCATTTCCATGGCCCTTGAGCGAATATCTGCGGGAGCAGATATCCCTCTTCCCGATCCGTATTCGGAAACACTTCTGAACGCTAGTCCCGACTGGGTCGAGATCCTGACTTCAAGTGGCGAGATCGAGTTCATGAACGAAACCGGGCTACTCTTCCTGGCTACCCAGCTGGCGGATGTAAAAGGCCAGAGGTGGCAAGACTTGTGGCCCGAGGAGTCTCGCTCACTTGTTTGCGAGGCTATGGGAAAGGTCAGCAGCGGGGAAACCGCTCGATTCGAGGCCTATTGTTAATGGCCAATTAAACTGACCCACCTCTGGCCAACAATTTTGACCCACCCATAGTGGCATTGGCCACCGACCATGTAGCGTCACCCGCCTTATGCACAGGCCGGGGACAGATCATTGAAGGAGTGGGTTGTGATTCACAAGATCAAGGGGTTGTATGACCAGGGCCGAGGCCTGTCGGTCCGTGCCATCAGTCGTGAGCTGGGGATTTCCCGGAACACCGTACGCAAGTATCTCCACCTGGATGAGATGCAGATCAGCGCTACCATTGCTGACCCTTCACGCACCAAGGTGCTCGACGAGCACCGCGATTATCTGATTAATCAGTTGGGTCAGTTTCCAGCCCTGAGCGCAGTCAAGCTGGCCCGTCGCCTGAGGGAGCGCACCACCGAGCTGGCGGTGTCAGACCGGAGCATTCGCCGCTATGTGCAAGCGCTCAAGCAGCAGGTTGCCAGTGGCCAGTTGCGCTATTACGAGCCGGTCGTTGAGTCAGTGCCTGGCGTGCAGTGTCAGGTCGACCCCGGTGAGCTGCGAGGCGTCATGATTGGCGGCCTGGAGCGTGTCGTTCATTTTGTGGTGTTTGTGCTGTCCTGTTCACGGCTGATGTATGTCGGTCTGAACTTCCGGCCGCTGGATACCGAACGGTTTATCCAGATGCACGACGAGGCCTTCCGCTACTTCGGCGGCGTCACCGAGGAGTGCATCTACGATCAGACCAAGATGGTGGTGATCAACGAGCAGTACCGTGAGCTGACGCTGAACCAGCGCTTCCACCAGTATGCGACTACCGTCGGGTACCGCATCCATGCCTGCGAGGGCTATGACCCGGAGAGCAAGGGCAAGGTGGAGGCCGGGGTCAAGTACGTCAAGCGTGACTGCTTCTACGGCGAGCACTTCCAGGACGAGGCCGCCGTCCGACAGCACCTGAATGATTGGCTCGAGACTGTCGCCAACGCACGCGTGCACGGCACGACGGGGCAGCATCCAAGAGCGCATTTCGAGGCACTGGAGCGTAGTCAGCTCAAGCCCTATCTCGTCCCGCAGAACCTGCTGCACGTGGCGCCGACAAGGGAGACCCGCAAGGTCGACAAGACCGGCTTGATCTCATGGCAGGCCAACAAGTACTCGGTACCCATGGCCTGGCAGCAAGCCCGTGTCGGTGTCAGCGCACAGGACAACCAGTTGCTGATCCATGACCTGGAGAGCGGTGAACTCATAGCCACCCATGACCTGTGCAAGGCCAAGGGCCGGATGATCAAGAACAACAACCATTACCGAGACCATGCCCAGCGCATTACCGACCTGGAGCGCGGCATCGACTCGATCCTGCCCGATGCCCTTGGGGCAACCCTGTGCCAACTGCTCAAGCGTACTTCGCCGCGTATCTACAAGGATCAGCTGGTTGCTGCACGCGACCTGCTCATGGCCCATGCGCCGGTTGATACGGCGTTGCTCGGCGAGTTGTGCGAGCGCAGTGAACTGACCGCCACCGGGCTCAAGCGCTACCTCGAAGCATGGCAGCAAGCCAAGGCGCGGGGCCGGATCATCGGCGACCATGACTATGCGCCAGAGGCCGGTAGCCAGGTTAGTCACGCCGACCTGAACGCTTATGCCCGCATTGGCCAGTCGACTGGCCACGGGGTGACCCAATGAGCCTGCTCGACAGCACTATCGCGCAGTACCGAAGCCTGCGCCTCAGCGCGACCGCGGGTGAGCTGGCCACCCTGCTGGCCAGAGCCGAAGCCAATGAACTGTCCTACCTGAGCTTCGCCCAGTCACTGGTCGAGCATGAGCTTAACGCCCGCTCCAGTAGCCGCGTAAGCCGCAACCTCAAGCAGGCGCAGTTCCCCTCGGAGAAGCATCTGGAGGCCTTCGATTACCGGCACCAGACCACCATCACCAAGCGCCAGGTCAGCACCTTGCTGGACTTCAGCTTTATCGACAACCGCGACAACCTGGTGTTCATCGGACCACCGGGTGTGGGCAAGACCCACTTGGCCATTGGGATTGGCCACAAGGCGGTTCAGGCGGGCTACAAGGTGCTGTTCCGCACGGCTCTGGCGTTGGTCGAGGATCTGGAGCTGGCGGAAATGAAGGGCGAGCTGAAGAAGCGCCTTAATCAGCTGAGCAAATACGACGTGCTGATCATCGATGAGCTGGGCTACCTGCCGATGACGCGCCAAGCCCGGTACAACCTGTTCCAGTTAATCAACAACCTGTACGAGTACCGCTCGGTCATCCTGACCACCAACAAGGACTTCACCAGCTGGGGCGAGTTCTTCCATGACGACAACGTGGCCGTGCCCATCATCGACCGCGTGATCCACCATTCACACATCTTTATGCTGGGAGGTGAGAGCTATCGTTTGAAGCAGAAAACCGGCGGTTAGCGGTGAGCAAGTGGGTCAATTCTATTGGCCAAAAGTGGGTCAAAATTAATGGCCATTGACACCTATCACCCCATCTCTGCAGATGATCCAAAATGGTGGGACGTGACGGTGGCGCCGATCCTCGGAGTGGACGGCAAGGTCGAGCGAATGATTGCCGTATCGCGAGATATCACCGAGCGTCATCAATATGAAGCTCAATTGCTGTCGCTCATCGAGGCCCAGAATAGCAAGCAAAACCGAAGCGACCTCTATCTCGAAGAGATCCACCATCGCGTCAAGAACAGCCTTCACTTGGTAAACACACTACTCTTGCTGCAGGCCAATCTCACGCCTGATGCAGCGGTCAAATTGCAACTTGAAACCGCCGCAGGCCGAGTGGTGACCATTGCCACGGTTCACGAGCGGCTGTACCAAGCTGCCGAAGAACAAGAACTTCGTGCTCGTGACTACCTCACTGCTCTGCTGGGGGATCTGGGCAGGGCTTTGGCTGACCGGAAAATTGCGCTGGAGGCTGACGACTTCGTATTGCCTCCAGAAAGAATGGCGCCCTTGGGACTGGTGATTTCTGAACTGATCACGAATGCCCTCAAGTATGGCAAGGGCGACATTGAGGTGGCCGTCAAGCATGCCGGCGACCATGCGCTACTCACCGTCAGGGATGAGGGCGACGGCTTCCCTGATAATTATCCTAAGCCGACAGGTACAGGGCTTGGCATGCGATTGGTCAAAAGCTATTCCGGTTACGGTAGCGCGGCAGTGGAGGTTGATCGGCAGGATAGTAAAAGTTGTATCCATGTACGCTTCAAACTCTAGGCGCGCCTGCACACACCGATGGCACTTAGCCAAATGCGTATGGTCGTAATCAGGCTGATTCGAGACCTGGCATCATCATTGGAGGAGTAGGGTATGCGTAACTGGGGATGGCTGATGACTGCGGTAGGTTACGCTGGGCTTTCAGGAATGTTAGCCATAATCGGCGTTGCGGTTTCAGGGTTTCACAACCTCACTAGCGAGATGCTAGGGGTGAGCCTGTTGCTAGCGGCAGCGTCATTAGCGCTGGTGTTCGTTGGTGGTCGTCTTCGAGCGAGAGGCAAACCCTTGTTGCCCATTTCGCTGTCTTCTTGAGACCGCTTTCATTTTCTCAAAAAGTGGCCAGAGTGCCATGCACCCCGGCCAGGCTCATTTCAAGTTACCGGTTTTCACTACCGCGACCGCCGCCGTGGCTGTTTTGCCCGCCTTTACGGCCCGCCTCGGAGGCACGCTCACGGTCGTTGGCAAAGTTGCCGCCTGAGCTCTGCCCGCCTTTGCGACCTGCCTCCGACGCTTTCTCGCGATCATTGGCAAAATTGCCAGGATTGTTCTGAGCAGTACCACCTTGATGGCCACGATTGGTTTGGTTGTTAGCCATGATCTTTCACCTCATGTCGTCACACAGGAAAGTCTGTGTTCAACTCGGACGTCCTGGGGCGGGGTGTTTACTCAGTGGGTTTTGGCCAAGGCCGACGGGTTGCGCGAAAGAACCGGTGCAGGCGTGTGTGGCGTCCTTAAGCTTTGTTCGCGAACGTTTGGGAAAGATCAAGCTTGGCAGACGCCGACCTTCCACCCTCGTCGGCGTGGTTAAGCTGAGCGCAGAGCAGTTCCTGGAGCTGGGTTATTGGCCACGGCTTAGGAAGGAACTCCGCGCCTGGCGGCAACACTCTCCCTGCAAATTCGTAGTATCCGCTCATGACAATGATGCGCGTCTGAGGTTTTTGCTGGCTTGCCATCCAGGCAAGATCAACCCCATTGAGTAAACCAGGCGTTTGTACATCCGTTATCAGCAGCGTCCAATCTTGCTTCCTCAACGCCTCATTACCGTCATCGGCAGTCGCCACCGCTGTCACCATGGCCCCCCATTCTTCCAGGTACAGGGTCAAAAGCTCTCGAATCATGGGTTCGTCCTCAACGATGAGAACAGTTGGGCGAATTATCTTCGCAGCGGAAAGCAGCTCTTTCATACGTGTACTCGGACATGCGGCTGCAGGAAGGGAGGGACATCCAGGTCTGCTTGCTTTCTTCCAGCAAGACGTAGCAGCGCGCCATCACTACGACATCGCCAGCGTTCAAAAAATTCACTTCAACTTGAGTCAGTGCCATCCATTCCCATCCGTGAGCGGATCTATAACGGGGGCGACCATCTGGACGCATCCATGCCGCTGACACCGCCCTACTGAACCTCTGCAATCTGCGTGACTCAACCCTCCATCAGCATATGAGGCCTCCTGATGCGAACACTCGAGAAAAACCTGTCTGCCGCCCAATTGCTGAAACTCAATTGTTTGGCGGTTTGGTATCGGGTGCTTGAAGACAGGGCATTGCGCATGGACTCGCCTGACGATTATCACGAGGAATTGCTTCGCCAAGCCGATGAGATGGATCGTCGAGGGATTATCTGCTGGCAGGAATGGCGCGATCTTCGTCTGGAGGCTGACGCTGCTTACCTGAGAGCGGTAGCAGGGGAGGACTATCGCCCGGTTAAACCCAGGAGCTCGTCAGCAGAGTAGGGATCGAACGTGATCTCGCAATGAAACCACGCTCAATCCTCTGTAAGCAGACCTTCTCTATCTATCCCTGCGTCGTGAACGTGTGAGGGTAATACCCAAAAGGATTCCCAGCGCCGCTGCGCCGATCAGCAGGGGCGTTTTATCTTTTGACTTCCTCCAACCTCCGTCGATACCTCTCCTGCCACTTGGAGGCTCGAAGAGGTTGCCTGATGATGCTGCGGCTACGGGGCTGCGATTTATCCCCCAGCGCGTCAGCTTCCCTGACAACAGAGGCAGCCCTGGTATCAGGTAGCTGGCCAAATGCGCGATGCGCGCTGCAGCGCCAACGGTGGTGTGAGCCCGAGGCGAGATTGCGCATGCCACCATAGCCTTTGCCACCATCTCGGGATCGTATACGGGGCTTGGCGGTGTCAGCGTATGTCCGGTGTAGTTGCCACCGTCTCGGAAGCCAGGTGTGTCCATGACTGCTGGATAGATATCGCAGACATGGATGTTGGGATATCCAGTCAGCTCGCCTCGCAATGCCTCGGTCAGTCCACGCAAGCCGAATTTGCTCGCCGAATAAGCGGCGGCATAGGGCTGGGCCACCCAGCTGCCCAGCGACAGCGTGTTGATCAGAATACCGCTGCCCTGTGCCTTGAAGAAGGGAAGGGCGACGTAGGCACCTCGCAGGTAACCGATCAGGTCAGTCTGGATGACCTGCTCGTGCGCCTCCAATGGCGTTTCTTCGAAATTGCCGACCGCGCCGACCCCGGCATTGTTGATCCAGATATCGATCCGTCCATGGCCAAATTCTGCAGCCTGCTCGGCGAGCGCTTGAACATGATCGTTGCGGGTGACGTCCGTCATAATCGCTATGGCGTCGGTACCGCAATCGGTGCATTCATCCAGGACGTCGAATAACGCCTCTTCGTCGCGTGCTGCGAGTACCAGGCGAGCACCTTTGCACGCAAAGGCGTGCGCAGCGGCGCGACCTATACCGCTTGAAGCGCCAGTGATCACCACGACTTTGCCGCGAAGCGGGCCCTTGATCGGGTAACTATCGCCAAGTGCTCCATCATTTGTGCCCGACGTACTGGCGTCAAAGTTAGCAAGGGTTTCGCTGGCCTCGACTCGGCAAAGTCCCAGAGCGGTGCCATCTACCAGGGTTAAAGTCAGCCCTTCGATGATTCCCGCCTCCCGGTTAGGAAACACGGGCTCACCTTCGGCATCCAGGCTGTCGTAGATGAATTGTGTGCCTTCAAGCCATCCCACGGCGGTGAGAAGCTCAGGGCCGAGATAATACTTCCCGTCTTGAAAGAAGCCGGGGAACTGATGAGCGCGCTCCACGTTTTCCACGCGATAGCGTTCGCCTGGTTTCATGCCTGTCGCTTGATCGATCATGTTGAAACCCCTGTAAGTGGAGCTCGGAAATGTCAGCCTTTGCTGTGCTCGTCGGAAGTGGGCCCAGTACCTCGCTTGATACCGCGTGGGCCAGCAACGCCCCAGATACCCAGGCCAACCAGCGGTAGGGCGACGATCAGCAGGGCCCAGGCCGCTTTGACTGCATCTGACTTGTCGCTCCGGAACACGCTGACGATGGCCCACAGATCGATGAGCAAGAGGATTGCCGCGACGGCAATCCAGGAGTAGCTGGCGATACCGTTCATGTGCTTGCCTCCTTTACACGAAGTCAGGGCCCAAGGTGCCCGCTGCCGCGCCTGGCACGAGGATGACCTTGCGGCAGTTGTCCTGCTTCTGATCGAACATCTTGTAGCCCATGGCCGCTTCTTCGAGGGCCAGGCGGTGGGTGACGATCAGCTCTGGTTGCAGGCGACCTGCTTCGATGTGTTCAAGAAGTTCAGGCAAGTATTTCTGCACATGGGTCTGGCCCATCTTGAAGGTGAGCCCCTTGTCGAAGGCATCGCCGAACATGAAGGCGTGGATGAAGCCGGCGTATACCCCCGGCACACTGACAACTCCGCCGCGACGCACTGCAGCAATGCTCTGGCGCAGCGCCTTGCCACTGCTGCCTTCGATCTTCAGCGCCGTCATCACCGTTTCGGCAGTGCTGCCTTTCGCCTCGAAACCGACCGCATCGATCACCGCATCGACGCCGCGCATGCCTGGCGTCTGGCGGATGATGCTGTCGGCGGGATCGTCGTCTTGCTCGAAGTTGATCGGTATGACCCCGTAGGCCTCTCGTGCGTAGGCCAGGCGATAATCGTTGTCGTCGACCATGAAGATGGTCTGAGCGCCGAGCATTCGCGCACAGGCGGCGCTCAGCAAGCCCACCGGCCCGGCGCCGTAGATCGCCACCGATGACCCTTGGCCTATTTCGGCATTGATGACCGCCTGCCAAGCGGTCGGCAGGATGTCCGAGAGGAACAGCACCTTGTCGTCGGCCAGCGCGGTGGGCACTTTGAACGGGCCGACGTTGCCCTTGGGCACCCTCACGTAATCCGCCTGGCCGCCAGGGATACCGCCATAGAGATGGCTATATCCAAACAGCGCGGCGCCTGGGGGAATTCCCTTCTTGTTGATGATCGCACCACGACCTGTGTTGGTGGTTTCACAGGCAGCGAACAGGTCGTGCTGGCAGAAGAAACAGCTGCCGCACGCGATCACGAAGGGAATCACTACTCGGTCGCCGATCTGCAGATTGGTGACGGCACTGCCAGTATCTTCGACGATGCCCATGAACTCATGGCCGAAGATATCACCCGCTTCGGTTTCTGGAATTTTGCCTCGATAAAGGTGCAGGTCAGAGCCGCAAATGGCTGTGGCGGTGACCCTGAGGATAATGTCGTCTTCCTGCTCAATGATGGGATCGGGGACGTTATCGACCCTGACGTCGTGTGCTCCGTGGTAGGTCAGTGCTCTCATAAGGTCAGCTCCTGCAGGCGTTTTTCCGTGATAGGTATGCAGGGGAAGCCATGACAGATGGCAAAGTTCAGCCGAACAAGTCCGGTGGTACTTAAAACTCATTCGCGACGCCCACATTTCAAGCTGAACATTCCTGACCACACCGGTATCAGAACGATCTGAGCCCGTGCCACAAGAGCCAGGCCGATTAAACGAGGGGCGTGGCGATGGACGACACGATGTTGGCATACATGGTGTTCGCTGCCTCACATCCTGAGGCGCTTTCGCAGGTACAAGTGCTTACAGAAGCGGAGGCATTGGAGGCTGGCGAAGCACTCCCAGATCTGCGTGAAACCATGGCCGTACAGATCCTCAGTGCTGAAGCCAAGGCTCAGCGTAAAACCCTGGCCACGCTCGTTGAGGTGATTTTGGGCAAGGCCGTCATCGAGCCCGATGCGCCATCCACTAACCATGTCTCCAGCCTTGAGAAATACAACCGGATGCGAGATTTCGACGCGTCACCGGAGCCGTCTGGAAATCGTAAGCAGTCGAGCAGGAATATTCAGGCCTTACAATTCTGCGTCCAGAAGCATGACGCCACACGGCTGCATTACGACTTCCGCTCGGAGCTCGATGGCACGTTGAAGAGTTGGGCGACCGTTACCGGCTGTCCGAAAAGCGTCGTTGTCGGAAATTGGCGCTCGCGTTGATGGGCTGCTCCGCTAAGGTCAGGTGATGTCTAAATGATACTAAAGTCATAGGATGGCTGACATGCGAATACGTGGTGATGTTTTCTGGAAGTGGGCTGACCCTGTGCTTCCCCATCGTAGCCATGATGAGACACTGGACAACGGAACGGTTATTGACGTACAGACGAGATTGTCGCGAACCGGGGCTACCCAGGTTTTTATCGGCGTCTATGCGGCCACTGGGATGCCACTCCACGAAGAAGCATTTGATGCTAGGCCAGGAGAATCGATGACCCGTGCACTGGCCTGGGGTGTAGGACGGGCCAGAAGGATTGCCAGTGATCCGCGCAGTAAAGTTGTTAATTATTAGCTCTGAAGACGTTGCCACACCTTTTCGTGGAAATAAAAGGCAACGGTATTACAAGCCGGCTCAATGATCGCAATCAGTCCGCCTGTCAATGCAGAGCCGGTGAGTAGGTAGGCGACGGTAAAGGCTATCGAGAAGTGTAAGACGCTAAAGCTCAACGTCTTCCATAGCGGCCCTTTAAGGCGGGAATGGCAGCAGTTGATATCGGAAAAGTCTTTCATATCGATTGGAGGCCCAACGGAAAGTAATGAGCCGTATCAACGCGATACGGCCTTTTCGAAATCAGCGTTTCGCTTCAACATCCGGAGTTGCAGAACGAGAAAGGAAGGCTTGTGTGATTTCTGGCAAATGCTCACCCAGCCATTTCGCCATGGCGATCTCTTCTTTGAGGATCGAACGGCACGCATTTGCCGTCAGCTCGTCGCCCGCGAATGTAGCCGCTTCTACGAGCACCGTGTAGGAAGCGATCTCTACGTTCTCGAACACGTAGCCAGCCATGGCGCCCTTGACCACTTCGTCGCTCATCGCCATGCCGCCAACAGCTTGGCCAAACGCCATGAGTTTGCCGGCCATGTCTTTCAGTTTCGATGTGCTTCCGCCAAGGCGCTCGATGCACTCCACTAGCCGACGCTGCTGTCCTTCGGTTTCTGCAATGTGCTGAACAATTCGCTCGCGAAGTTTGGGATAGTGCTCAAGTCGCTCTGCTTGCCCCTTCAGCATTGTCTCAGCTTGCTGTTCCATTGCGTGAGCATCACGCAGCCAATCCAGTAAGTTCTCGGTTGGAGTCGCCATGGTCAAATATCCTTTGTGAGGGAATTATTGGGAAACCGTCCTTTAGGAACTGTTCGTTTCCGACGATGAATGGTGTTGCGCACTAACTATTGGAGTCTATTTATTTTTATTTGCATGGAAAATCACTTTGAACTATTTCTGCGTGGCCGCCCGTCCTGAATGTTGAGCGTTGGTTAGCACGATGTAAGACGGAGCTCACTCCCAGCCATAGACGACGTTCACAAATAATTATGGGCGTTCGACTAGCCGCGAGGAGATAGCCATGTTTATCCATAACAAGCGCTTGCAATATACCGTGCGAGTAGCGCAGCCCAATCCAGGTCTGGCGAACCTGTTGCTCGAACAATTCGGTGGTGCTCAAGGTGAACTGGCGGCTGCTAGCCGTTATTTCACTCAAGCGTTGGCGGAAGACGATCCGGGGCGTAAAGACCTGGCGGTTGCAGGAGCTGAGTGCAACACGGTCATTGAATTGAAACTGGAGCATCATGCCGCATAGCCATGGCCTTCTGCATCACCTCGCCCATAACTTCGATTGGGCATTTGAAGTCGAAGCGCTTACGCGGACGCATGTTCAGTTGCAGTGCGATGGCATTCAGTTCTTCCTGGCTGTGTACCGACAGGTCTGTGCCTTTGGGCAGGTACTGGCGGATCAGGCCATTGATGTTTTCGTTGCTACCGCGCTGCCAAGGGCTGTGCGGGTCGCAGAAGTAGATCGCCACGCCGGTTCTTTGGGTGATCTCGGCGTGTCGCGCCATCTCCCGGCCCTGGTCGTAAGTCATGCTCTTTCGCATCTCCAGCGGCATGCCATTGAGCGCGGCGCTGAAGCCTTCCAGCGCCGAAGTCGCCGTCGCGTCGTTCATCTTTACCAGCATCAGGTAGCCACTGGTGCGTTCCACCAGCGTACCGACGGACGAGGCGTTGGCCTTACCCTTGATGAGGTCGCCTTCCCAATGCCCCGGCATCTGCCTGTCTTCAATCTCCGGCGGGCGCACATGAATACTGACCATCTCGGGGATCTGGCCGCGCCGATCCACACCACCAGAGCGCGGTCGGCGTGTCGTCTTGCTTTGCCGCAGGCAGATGATCAGCTCCTTGCGCAGTTCACCGACCGGCAGGGCATAGATCGCGTTATAGATCGTCTCGCGACAGACGTAGGCATCTCTGAGGCTGGGAATGTTCATGCTGCGCAGCTTGCCGGCAATCTGCTCGGGAGACAAACGCTCACGGAGCATATGCGCCACCAACTCGAAGCGCTCACCACCCGGCAACAGCTTTCGCTTCGGTCGACACACCTGGCGGCGAGCCTGCATCTGCTGCTGGGCCGCGTGGGCCGAGTAGCCGCCACAGACATCTCGATTGCGGCGCAGCTCCCGGCTGATGGTCGAAGGGGATCGGTTGATCAAGCAGGCAATCCTACGCAGGCTGAAGCCTTGAGTACGACCGATTTGAATGGTGGCGCGCTCTTCAACGCTGAGTTCGGTATAAGACATAGTGGCAGCACCGTACCGGAAAGGTCAGGTGTTGCACTCAGTTTTTGCCGCCGCCCCTGCTCATGGACATCGCGACCGAGGAGCTCAGTCACCTGGAGATCGTCGGCTCCATCATCGTCATGCTCAACAAAGGGGCCAAAGGTCGCCTTGCAGAGGGCGTAGAAGAGGAGGGTGAGTTGTATCGAGCGATCAATGGTGCGGGCAACGACTCCCATATCACCAGCATCTTGTACGGTGCCGGCGCTCCGCTCACCAATTCGGCTGGCGTCCCTTGGAGCGCTGCCTATGTCGATACCATAGGCGAGCCAACAGCAGATTTTCGTTCGAACATCGCCGCTGAAGCGCGGGCCAAGATCGTCTACGAGCGTCTGATGAACGTGACTGATGACCCAGGGGTGAAAGAGGCGCTGGGCTTCCTCATGACGCGAGAGATCGCCCATCAGCTTTCCTTTGAGAAGGCGCTTCACGCCATTCAGCCGAACTTCCCCCAAGGCAAGCTCCCCGGCATGCCGGAGTTCACCAACAAGTATTTCAACATGTCCGGTGAGCCCAATGTGCGCGGCCCTTGGAACGAGGGCAGCGAGTGGGAGTACGTGGAAAATCCATCCGCAGCTGTTGATGGGGGAGATGGCACCGCTTCGGTGACGCTGACTCCTGCCGAGGCTGAAACGGTCGAGGCGATGAAGCTTCGGACGATGTCCGATCCAACCACCAACCCGGTCACCGGAGCGGATCTTGGCTGCGGCTTGATCAATGGCAAAGACTGAGCTGCCGGAGGCTACATGAACACTCTGCGCAAGAAAGCCTCGCCACATCGCCTGGTTGGCGTTGAGCACCTCATGAGTCAAGCGTTGGCCGAATTTGAAGCTGAGTCCCGCTTGGCCTGTCGAGCTCTCCGTCTACGCATGGCCGTAATGACCTTCGGAGTCGGCTCGCTTCTACCGAACGACCTTCCCGGCGATGCGCCGGAAGTCGAGCGGCCAGAAACTTTTCTGAGTAACACCCTGCACTGATCACTACCGTCTAGGAGATAACCAATGGCTGCACGGAAAACTGTTGAAGACCTGTTTATCCACGAACTGTCTGACGTGTATAGCGCAGAAAAGCAGATCACCAAGGCGCTGCCTCGGTTGGCCAGGGCCGCCACCAATCCATTGTTGGCCGACGCCTTCACGTCCCACCTGGCCGAAACCCAGGGTCAGATCGAGCGCATCGACCAACTGGTGGAGTCGGCAGGCTTGAAGCTCAAGCGGATGAAGTGCGTTGCGATGGAGGGGCTGGTCGAGGAGAGCAAGGAGCTACTCGATGAAATCGAAAAAGGCGCGGTGCTCGATGCAGCGTTGATCGGGGCTTGCCAGAAGGTGGAGCACTACGAGATCGCCAGCTACGGAACGCTGATCGCCATGGCCAAGCACCTGGGAATGAAGGAAGCAGTGTCGTTGCTGGGCGATACCTTGGCCGAGGAAAAAGCAGCGGACGATAAGCTTTCTGCAATTGCTGAAGAAGGTGGCAACCAGGCGGCAACACTCGAAAAATGATGGCTGATGCCCGGTGCAGGATGCGCCGGGCTTGTACAGCGCTATCCATCCACCCAATTGGTGCATTCTCGACAACACTGTGTCAGGCGCTACGCTTCTGTGCAGTCTAGCGACGACGGTGCCTTGAAGTTGACGAACATCGCAGAGAGTCCGCAATTTTGGGATCTGCATTAGCCGGCTTCAATGGCCCGCGACAAATTCAGCGACCTCGTCGTATTTCTAGCAGTGGCGCAGGAAAGACATTTTACCCGTGCGGCGGCCAAGCTTCGTGTTACACAGTCAGCGGTTAGTTACTCAGTGCGTCAACTGGAGTCCCGTCTGGGGGACAACTTGTTCAAAGGACGTTCTGATGCGGCTGCCGACGCAGCGGGCCAGTGAAGTCGGGCGCTTGCTACCGCATCAGTGGAGGCCTGCCGCTGCTTCATAGGCGGAGCTGAGCGAGCACATCCTCTGATGACATGACTTGGGCATATTCAGTGCCCAGTATGGCCAAGGCCAGCTCATAAACGGTTAAGGCGTCCCAACACGTTCCTTGCGGCCCGGTTACGGGTACAGCAGTCGTGGCATCCGCAGGAAGAATTTCGTACCCAAGCGCTTTCCCGGCCCGGATAGTGGCATCCATGCTGTTGTGAACCACAACGCCCGTCAAAACAATGCGTTTTACTTGCATATTTTTGAGAATGGCATCCAATTGGGTTCCTATGAATGCGCAGTTCTCATGCTTGATAATGACAATCTCGCCCTCTACCGGTGCCACTTCTTTCTTGATCCCATTCCAAGGGCCATGAACGTAATAGCTGGAGGTGGGATTTTCTTCATCATGCTTCACATGAAGGACAGGCCAGCCACTGGATCGCCAGTGCCAAAGAAGGCGTTGGATAACTGACAAATAGCCAGGGTGGCTTTTACCATTCCAAACAGGTTGATCGATAGCATCCTGAACATCGAGGATAATCAGGGGGATGCTAGGCGTATCCTTCATGCGAGGTCGTCTCCTTACGATGGAGGCTTAGTGTGCTGCAACGTATTCCCGTCAACAAGCAGCGCAGGCGCGCTAGGGTGCCGGTGCTGCAACGAGGCCACTAAGGACGGGCTGCTACCTGTCAGTGGATTCCGACCCAGCTCACGCAAGGTGCGTTGGGCGGACGCCTACTTTTTTCACCCCTTGGCTCAAGCTGAACCTCGGATTACTGGTTTCACCGCGCTTTGAAGCCCTTATACTGTCCGTTTGCCAACGGTCAAGGAGAGACTATGACGCCGACTATTCTCAAAGGTGATTGTTCTGCAAAAATTGCAGTGCTTTGCGTAGAAGGGCGGGTCTGATGCGCGTTGGAAGAATCATGGCGATGGTTGGAACCACGCTTTCGTTGATGACAGGGCCGGTAATGGCATCAGCAGGCCTATCGTCCCAGCCAGCAGAGCATTCCAGCCTGCAGCGAATTTCTGTGCAGGTTGAAGGTTCCGGCAAGGACGTCATATTGATCCCAGGCCTGGCATCGTCTCGAAAGGTATGGGATGACCTAGTCCCCAAATTAAGGCAAAGCTATCGCCTTCACCTGGTTGAGCTGGCAGGTTTCGCCGGGTCGCCTGCCGTATCCGAAACCAAGGGGAAAGTCATTGCTCCTGCGGTCGAAGAGATCGCTGACTACATCCACTCTCAGCGGATCAAGGCACCGGTGATCATCGGTCACTCTCTGGGAGGAGAGGCAGCTTTGATGCTTGGAGCTCGCCATCCCGATCAGGTGGGCCGATTGCTGATCGTTGATGCGCTTCCCTTTTACAGCTTGTTAGTCGACCCTTCGGCCACCACCGAAACTGCTACAGCGCCTGCTGCTGTGATGCGTGATTCGCTAATGGCTGCATCTGCTGAGCAAAACGAAGCCATGCAAACTGCATCCATCGCTCGGCTTGTTAAAAATGAAGCGTTTAGGCCAGGTTTGGTCGCTGACAGTATCCGCTCGGATCGCAGAACGGTGGCCGATGCTGTCTATGAATTGATGGTCACCGATTTGCGACCTGAACTCAGCCGCATCACCGTGCCGGTGGAGGTCGTGTACGCATATGACCCAATGTATGGCGTGCCTTCATCCAGCGTGGATTCGATGTTCCATCAGGCCTATACCTCAGCACGCGACATCCGGTTAAAGCGCATTGACGGCAGTTTTCACTTCGTAATGCTTGACCAGCCGGAGAAGTTTGCCCGCACCGCTCTGACATTTCTCAGCAAGTGAATCCCATTTGGCCTAACCCGCGATTAGCTGTTGCGCTTGGGTCGATATGTAGGCTGTAACCGAAAAAAATGATGTACGAGTCAACTCAAGGAACTCGAATGAAGGGGCAAAGGAAGGTCGTGTGGTTGCAGGTACTGCTCTCAATGCTGGGTATCGCTTTGGGCGCTGCCTTACATGGCTGGGGGATAGTCGGATTTTGTGGGATGATCACCATCATGATGATCCCGAACGTCGTTTTCATGGTCATGCAGGTATACGCGGAACGCTACAAGCAGGATATCGCACGATGAAAATTGTTCCGACTTGACCCCGCAAGCGGAGCGCGAAGCCCATGGAGGGGCGTAGGCGTGAGGATGGAAGCCCGGTAGGGCCGTGACCCTGGCTGCGCCAGGGCGCGGTACACGACAGCCGTTCCCCCGCAAGGGGGACACGCCCGAGGCCCCATCCACGCAGAGCTGATGCAGGCGGCTATTGGCTGGATCGGCTATTTGTAGTGGGTGGTGTAGCTGTTGAAGGGTGATGTACATGGGCACCGGTTGGATCGGTGATTTGAATGACATTACCGTGCTGCCAGCCATCCGCCTGAGGATCAGCATCAGGAATACGAATGTCAGCCCGCTCAGCTTTGTTTTTTGCAGCATCCACACCCAGGCGCCGATTGCGCTGTTCGACCATCGCCGGGTCAGCCTGGCCATCTGCGGTAAAACCCATCATCAACTGCGGCACACCCACCGGCAGCGCTTTGTCCTGATCGGTGTGCCAGGTGTGCCATGTTTTCCCATAGGTATGCGCCAGGCGCTCCATCAGGGCATGCTCAGCAGGTGCAGGAATGCCTGGAGCGATCAGCTGCCCAGAAGAGACCTCGTAACCATGGCTGTGCCACATCGCCTTCTCCTTGGGTGGCAACCCGGCAAACAGCTTCTCGTCGATGATGTACTCGACGCCCATGATCTTCGCACCCTTAGTATTGCCGTCGAATATCACACACTGAATGACATCCTCGTTGAGGATGGAGCAGTAGTGGTGCGCCTCCATCTGCACGTCCGGATGCCCGTTGTAGAAGTGGAAGCCATCCAGGTAGGCATTGATGGCCTCAATGGGCGGCTTGGACTGCAGCGTCGCGGCGCCGGCTTCCAGCAGCTGGGTTTTAGCAGACTCGGGCCTGCCTGGTGTCTCCACGGGAGACTTAGTTTCGTGAGCAGAGCAAGCCCACAGAAGAGTGCAGGCGAGGGGAAGGGTTATCGTTTGGAATAGCTGTCGCATGAGGAAGGCTCTGGTTGGTGTCCATAGAGGACAGCCTTGGCCGATAAAGCGGACAGCCCAACGGACGAATGGCCCGTGTCGATGAAGAATTCGGGCAAAAGAAAGCCCGCTGGGGGCGGGCAAGGGAGCTTCTATCACACGTAGGGATAGCTAACGTTCCCACACCGCATGTGAAAAGGACGTGAATAAACCCGTCGGTGAAGGTGGTGCCTGTACAACCCCGCGCTCATAAGTGGATTTGGTCTAGCGGTTGCGCACGGTATCCAATGCAGGTGACCAGACGTTATGTCCGCAGCGT
This sequence comes from Pseudomonas sp. PONIH3, assembly GCF_002934345.1. NCBI lineage: Bacteria > Pseudomonadati > Pseudomonadota > Gammaproteobacteria > Pseudomonadales > Pseudomonadaceae > Pseudomonas > Pseudomonas sp. PONIH3. The sequence continues at coordinate 2,348,422 of NZ_CP026386.1, read as the reverse complement.
TCACACACGACTGAGTCTTGAGGTTCATGGAAGGTTGGGAAGCCGCAGCTGACGCAACAATGTAAGCCCGCGTTCGGCGGTACCAGGTACTCTGGACGATGTTCGACTGGGAGCACCGACAGCCCTGGGCGGGTGTCATCTGGCCCATAGAAATACAGACTGATATCGCCATCGGTTTCCAATAGGCCGAGTCGAACCTGGCCGAGATGCTCCACGCCTTGTTGGCGCAGTTCCATAAAGAGCTCGTTGGACGAGATGTTCAAATTCCGCAGCGAATGGATCTCGTACATTCCGTCCTTTACGACCGTTATGGGTAGCCCATCGACCCAGGCCTCGCATGTTTTGCTCCGCCTCATCACGTAGACAGTTCCGCGATAAAGCAGAAGTAAAGTGAGGAACACCAACGCGACCGGCAGAAGAGGAACATCTTCGTAAAACGTCACATCGCCTGCGGCTGAGCCCAAGGTCAGGATCACCACGAGCTCGAATCGAGACAGTTGCCTGATTCCACGTCGACCACTGAATTTCAAAAAGAAGAATACGGCTAGAAACGCCGCTGAAACGCGGAGAGCGACCTCTAACAGAAAGGTCAGTGGGAACTCGCCAATGAGCATCCGCTGCAGGTCAAATGAAACCATTTGCCGTAACCCATCCTTCGCAATCTCCTGTTACGGGTTGACCCGGATTTCTCCTTCTTGGTTCAGGGGGGGGCAGCGAGACACCTAATCTTGGTTGTTGCTAGTAAGCCAGGGAGGCTGAAGAGTTGAATTGACATGCTTGCCTTTGGCAATGATATGATTGCTAAAAGCAAGCATTGAGGCTCGTCATGCATAACACCTTGCGGGAGCGCGCAGATGTCATCCGCTCATTCAATCGTTTTTATACGCACCAGATGGGGTTGCTCGACGAACATCTGCTTCGATCAGAGTTTTCCCTAACTGAAGCTAGGATCCTATTTGAGCTGGGTGCAGGTCGACCACTCACCAGCGTTGATCTTCGGAGTCACCTCAGCCTAGATGCTGGGTACATGAGTAGGGTAATAACAGGCCTGGAGAAACGTGGCCTGATTGAGAAGGTACGCTCTGACCAAGATGCTCGAGCTTACGAGATCCACCTGACCCATGAGGGACAGAGAACCCTGGCATCGCTTGAGGAGGTATCTCGAGACGCGGTGATGGCCCTAATTGAGCCTCTGTCCGAGCCCCAGCAGCGCCAACTGACTGAGGCAATGAAGCAAATTGAAGGGCTTCTTGGTAAAGCAGATCGCTCCTACCTACTACGTGATCCCCAGCCTGGCGACATGGGGCTGGTCGTTCAGCAGCAGGCCGCACTCTACTCAGGTGAGTACGGCTGGAACTCCGAATTTGAGGCTCTGGTGGCGGAGATCGTCGCGAAGTACCTCCGGGAGTTTGATCCAGCCCGAGAGCGTTGCTGGATCGCAGAGCAGGGCGGCCAGGTGGTGGGATCAATTTTCGTCGTTCGGCACGATGAGAACACTGCCAAGCTGAGGATGTTGTACGTCGACGCTCGTGCGAGAGGCCTGGGTATTGGTAAGCGCCTGGTTGATGAGACACTACGATTCGCTCGTCAGGCTGGTTACAAAAGGATGATCCTCTGGACGACCAGCAATCTCACGACCGCCCGTAAGCTCTATCAAGGTGCCGGTTTTGAGCTTATTGAAGAGGAGGAGGTCAACAGCTTCGGCAAAGATTTGGTTAGCCAGACTTGGGCTCGCGATCTCTAGCTATCTTCAGCTTCTCCGGGCTGCATTGACCAACTGACGAGAAAACGTTTAACTGTACGAATATACAGTATAGGCGTTTTCGTCATGGTCACCATCCTCGGCCCCCTCGAACCAAGCGGTGCGAAACTCCCGCTCTTTGCCTTCCATGTCCCGGCAGGTTTTCCTTCGCCGGCAGCTGACCATCTCGAAAAGCGCATTTCCTTGGATGAGCTGCTCGACGTCCGGGCGCCGCACATTTACCTGGTGCGTGTTGAGGGCGACTCGATGATCGGTGCCGGCATCTACCCAGGCGACCTTGTGATCGTGGATCGCTCCATTGAGGCTGAGCCTGGCCACATAGTCATCGCTGCCGTGAACTGCGAACCTCTTTGCAAGCGTCTGGCCCGGGACGGCAGTCAGGTAGTCCTCAAGTCGGAGAACCCGCGCTACCCATCTAGATATCTGCTGGAGGGTGAAGAGCTCCAGGTATGGGGTGTTGTCACCTACAGCGTGCGCAGTCATGACAAAGCCTGAGAGAGTCTTCGCCCTCATCGACTGCAATAGCTTCTACGCCAGTTGCGAGCGCGTATTCCGCCTCGACATTCGCAACAAGCCCGTAGTGGTGTTGAGCAACAACGACGGCTGTGTAATCGCTCGCTCAGCGGATGCCAAGCCTTTCGTGAAGATGGGTGAGCCGTACTTCCAGATAAAGGACAAGCTCCGTAAGCATGGCATCGTGGCGTGCTCGTCGAACTATGAGCTCTACGGCGACATGAGTGAGCGCGTCATGACTGTCATTGAGTCCATGGTGCCGGCAGCTGAGGTCTACAGTATCGACGAGGCTTTCGCTGAGCTCACGGGTATGTCTGGAGATCTAGAGCGGCTGGGCAGGCAGATTCGAGCCGAGGTATACCGGCGCACGGGCATCCCAGTCGGCGTCGGTATTGCCTCGACGAAGACCTTGGCGAAGCTAGCCAATCATGCTGCCAAAAAATGGCAGAGCCATACCGGTGGCGTTGTAGATCTGCGCGATGAAGTGAAGCGCAACTGGGTGCTCAAGAAATGCGATGCAGGAGATGTTTGGGGCATTGGCCGTCGTCTCTCCGCTCACCTGGCGGCTATGGATATCCGTACTGCGTGGGAGCTTGCGCATGCCGACGCTTGGTCGCTCAGAAAGCAGTTCAGCGTTGTGCTGGAGAAGACTGTACGCGAGCTTGGTGGTACCACCTGCCTGGAGCTAGACGAGCCCGATCCCCCCAAGAAAGAAATTTGCTGCAGCCGCATGTTCGGTACCCGGCTCACTGAGCTGGCCCCTATCAAGGAGGCAGTGGCGACCTACACGTCTAGGGCTGCCGAGAAGCTTCGTGCGCAGCAGTCGCTCTGCAAACGCCTACGGGTGAGTATCCGCACGGGCCAGTTCAACCCAAATGAGGCGAAGTATGCCAACGGAATCCTCGTCGACCTGCCATACGCTACGGACGACACGCGTTTGTTGACAAAGGCTGCGCAGGAGGGGGTAGAGCGGGTTTACCGGGAGGGTTTCCGCTACAGCAAGGCTGAAGTCCTTCTGCTCGACCTCAGCCAGCGTAACGAGATCACAGGTGATCTGTTTACGGTTGCTCAGCCAGTCGCCAGTGAGAGGCTTATGGGCGTGCTTGACGCGGTCAATGGCCGGTGGGGTAGGGGAACGATGCGGTTGGCGAGTGTGCCTGTCGATCCCAGCTGGGGCATGCGCAGGGAGATGATGAGCCAGAGCTTCACAACGCGTGTGGATGAGCTCTGGACGGTTTACTGCAAATAGGGCGGTAGTACCTGAGCAAGGCCAGGGATTTCATTTCCCTGGCCCTGATTAACCTCATCGGTTGTCTTCAGTCATGCCGCTGTCTTCGTCTTGTACAGCTTGCGAAGCTTCGTCAAGGTCGCTCTGGTCATTGTCGGACTTTGGCCCAGTGGTATGGCCGCCCGTACCGCCTTGATGAACTGCACTGCCGGCTCCCTGTTGATCACCTTGGTGGTTGCCACTTAAGCCCTGGCCGCCTCCTTGGGATTCATGTTGCCGTTCCATGTTGGACTGGCCACCTGGCATCTGTACGCCTCTTTGTCCTAGCTCAGATGGCCGGTGTGCATCGTTCTCGAAGCCATCGGGGTTGTTCTGAGTGCTGCCGCCTTGCTGGCCAGTCTTGTCTTGATCGTTTGCCATGATCTCGCACCTCGTCGGTTCACACAGGGGAACCTGTGTTTATTTCGGATGCTGGGCGGAATCGGCTGGATTCCTTTACTTCTGTATTAGCTGACAGAGGGCGCGAAAGGTCTCCAAGCGCAACGTATTGCGCAATAAAGGTCGCTGCTACGTGAATGATGAATTGCGAAGGAATGTCCGATGATGGCATTTGGCCTGGTTGCGAGATAAGCTCGGGCTTCAGATTATTCAAGGAAGACTATGAATAGGTTCATTGCTGTCATTGGGATGTGCTTCTTGCTCGGTGCATGCGCCACGTCCCACTACACCGCTGGGCGCGACTTCCCATCGGCGGGTGTAGCGAGCATCACCAAAGGAAAGACCACGACAACGGAGCTGAAAAAACTGTTCGGTGAGCCATACACGAAGAGTGCTGTGAGCGAGACCGATGAGAAGTGGATCTACACGTACACTTCTGGCTCTGCCCATGCGCAGAGCTACGTTGTGACGATGAAGGTCACCACCACCGGTACGCAGAAGACGTTGGATGTGCTCATCCGCGATGATGTAGTCATCAACTACACATTCAGCGAAGGGCCCGCTCCTGGTAGCAGTACAGCCACCTATTGATGAGGGAGGCACCTGATTGGACAGAACGTATGCCTATGTTGATGAGTCAGGTAACTCTGACCTAGACACATCCAAGGCTGGGAGCTCTGGCTTCTTTGTGGTTTGCTCCATCCTTGTGGCTGAGAAAGACCTGCAGGCCGCCTACCAGCGTGCCGAGGAGCTTCGGCGGCAGCACTTCCAGACAGGCGAAATCAAGTCCAGTAAGGTGCGTGCGAAGGATGCTCAACGACGCGTTCGTATCCTTACCGACCTGGCGAAGCTTCCGATCAAGCTCTATTTCGTGGTGGTGGAGAAGGAGCGCATCTACAAAGATGGGGGCCTGCAATTCAAAACCTCATTCGTAAAGCATATCAACGGATTACTCTACAGCCGGCTTTTCAGGAACTGGCGCAATCTACAGATGACAGTGGATGAGCATGGCGGAGTTGAGTTCCAAGAGAGTCTGAAGGCCTACGTACAAGATCGCTACGTCGATGATCTCTTCGGGGATGACCATGCGTTCCAGACGAAATCCAGCAAGGATGATGTCCTGATTCAGGTCGCTGATTTCTTCGCGGGGTCTGTAGCCCAGATCTATGAGGAGAAGACTGTTGGCGATATTGCTGAAGTCTATAAAACGATTCTTCGCGAGCAGACCCTCGGCCTTCTGGAGTGGCCACCCAAGTTCAATTCGCTGCTTGCTCCGCCGATGGATGAGTCCAGCTACGCGGACTACCAGGTGCATCAGGAAGCTCTCCGGCAAGCAGAACTTTTCGTCGAAAAGGCCGGCCAACACCCGGACGAGGACGAGCGTCTACAGATCAGCATCCTGGATTACCTGAGATTTCAGAGTGAGTTCGTCACGAAGGATTACATCCCTACAGCCGCGATCTTGGCCCATCTCGGTGACAAAGGCTTTGGCGATCTCTCCGAGCAGCGGGTCAGATCAAGTGGTATTGCGAAGCTGCGGGACGCCGATGTCATCATCACAAGTACGTCCAAAGGCTACAAAATCCCGCAGACAAGAGCCGACATCAATGACTTTTTGGAGATGGCATCTGGCGTGGTCGTGCCATTGCTTGAGCGTGTCAAAAAGGCCCGTGAGGTCTATAAGCTGAGTAGTCGTGGTGAGTACGATATCATCAAGGTGTCCAGGCTTATGGATCTGGAGAAGCTCCTATCCTCACTTGATGCCTTCGCCCCAGACAAATGATTGATAAGGCCAGGCATAATTTCCTTGTCTCGAGAAGTTTCCAGGCTAGTTAAACCGAACGAAGATCCAGAACCAACGTCCTATTAAAGGACATCGCTCGCGGGATGCTTTAGGATGTTCCGCCTGTTTCCCTTAACTTTGAGGATCGAATATGTCTCGTCTGGCAGAGTTTCGTCAGCTTGAACAGCAACTCGCAGCACAACTCGCAGAGCTGGAAGCGCTGAAAGGTAGCTCCGAACTGCAGAAAGAAATCGAATTTGAAACCAAGCTTCGTGACCTGCTTAACAAGTACGGCTACAGCTTGCGCGACATCATCAACATCCTCGATCCGCAGGCCAGCCGCCGCACCGCTGCTCCTGCTGCAGCTGAGAAGGCCCCGCGTCGTGCGCGGCAGGTGAAGCAGTACAAGAACCCGCATAACGGCGAAATCATCGAGACAAAGGGCGGCAATCACAAGCTGCTCAAGGAATGGAAAGCCGAGTACGGCTCTGATGTGGTGGAAGGCTGGCTCGCCCAGTAACACTCTCCCCAGATGGTTTGCTAAAGCCCCCTCACGGGGGCTTTTTCTATTGTGATGCTGTCAGGTGATACACCTGAGCGACTCATAACCCCCAGCGAAGGCCTGCCTCGTTCCAGCAACTGATCTGGTCTCATCGCAGGCGCATTTCGTCCGCAGTACCTATGCAGCCAGATATTTTCCGAATACTGTATGCACATACAGCAATAGGGAATGCCGCCATGACAGGCACCAATCTGCCCGTAATGTCGATCCAAGAGTGGCGGCAGCTACTCAACGACACCGAGGCCCTGCTTCTCGCACCTAAGAAACATCACAGGGAGCTTCTGCATCACGCATATGCGCTACGTGATACGCATGCCGTAGACTCAGGAACCTTGGCTGACATGCTGGAGCTCGCCGACGAAGCATTGATGTACGCCCACTCCGTCCAGGCTGATCAGCAGTGGTAGGCTAAACACAAGCCTTCATGGCATCGCGTCGTGTGGGATCGCTATGGCGAAAAGGAGGGATCGTGAAGAGAGATCTGAGCAAGGTGCTCATGCCCGACCACCCTCTGTACGCCGAGGCTGTGGAAGCTCTGAAGATCTACCATCAAGCCCAGGCTGAAGGGGTAATTGGAGCGGAGCTGGAGCGCCTTCGGTTAATGGCTGAGCATCGTTTTCAGGCTGTCACTGACTACCAGTTGCACGCCCTCGGCGGCCCCGCTGAGAAAGGTCATTAACAGATGGCCTACCCTAAGCAGCAAGGTGCCGAATTTGCATTTTGCCCGCTGCTCAGCGTCGACTTAGAGAAAGGCATGAGGCCCACTGATGCGATACGAGGAAAGGAAGGGGACATCCGACGCCTGATCGAGACCTATGGCTTTATTGAGCCCAAACTCTTCGGCTCTGCCGCTCGAGGCGATGACCACGATGGGAGTGACCTCGATCTGCTCGCCACCATCCCTCCAGAAATGGCTGGCAAGATTTCCTTGTTCGACATCGCCGAGCTCGAGGATGAGCTCCAGGCCTTGGTGGGGGTGCCAGTCGACTTCCACGTCTGCAACAACATGCCCGAGCACCTCAGGCAATCCATTGAGCGTGAGATGGTTACGCTGTAGCTTTGAACATGCTTGCGATGATCCTGGCGTCCAACAGGGCATGGTGAGGCAGTTCGTCCCCATCGTTCGTCGCGGTCAGGGTCGTGGCATCAGTGGGGAAATTCCTGACGTTCTGGGGCCATTTCCCATCGTCATAGGCGAGCTCGCAGAACAGCTCCCAGTCGTAGGCAGGTGCGTCAGTGACAATCTCGAGTTCTTCATCGTAGGTTGCCAGGAACCGCAGGAGCGCCGACCTGGCTTCGATGATTGGCATGGCGTACTCACCACCCCACAACTGCGGCAGTACGATCTCTTTCACGAAATCACTGCATTCTTCTTCTCGCCACGCGTCGATCACTTCCACGTAGAATTCCCTGCGATCTTGGCCAACCAGTGCCAGGGAGATCAGCTTCGCCTGCGCGTTGAGCTGAGTGAACTCACAATCGAGAAAGAGCATCATCTGTTGGAACCTCTGCAATGACTAGGGCCCGCCTGAAACTGTCCCAGGAAGGCTGCCTGTGGGAAATCGCCTTGGCGTATTTCGGCCCCGAAAAGCTGTTGGAAACGATTGTAGATCTGTGGGGCGGTGCGAGCCCTCCCACAAGGCCGACCGTCGAGCACCTGTCGACTGACACGCTACCCGCAGATGTCGTGAATATACTGAAAATTGCCCAGGTGCGAGTTGGGGCCCTCGTTCCAGATCGCGTGCCTGTACCAGGTGTTGTCACGTTGTACGCCCGGCACGCCAACGACCTCTCCGATGGGATCCTGGCAAGACTGCCGAGAGGCGAGCTCACCCGTACCTTGCGGGGATCGCAGTTAGAAGTCGAACTTGGCCTGTGACGTCCACCTGCGGCAGGGAGAAGTGATGTGACGATTGATCATCGGCTGCGGAGGCTGGAGATCGCGAGGCGCAGAGCGCTGTGGGCACTTGCCGATCTACAGCCTGGAGACGCTCGCGCTGAAAAGGTGCTGGCTGAGCTCGACGAGGTTGACCAGGGCCTGCGGGACATCGTGAGTGGTGATCAGCTCTCCGCCCAGGAGCTCGTCGATGTCGTCACCACGAAGCTCCACAGCGGCGTTCAGCTGCTCGTCGAGGACAGCATCCCCGAGCCATGGCTGCAGCGCTTCCAAGCGGCAAGTGTTGGCTCTACCCGCCTGGCAGAGGGGCCCTATCTGCGCGACTTCGAGAAGTTCGTGGCCGTGTGGCACCAGGAGCTTGAGCACCTGAGCGCCCATCGCAGCAAGAGGTCGCGATGAAGAGAACGATCCTGGGTATGGTAGAGGCCGGCGAGCCGCTCTTGCAGCAGGCTCTCCAAGCCGTCCGGGCGCATCAGAAGGCTGTGGATGAAGGGCGACCAGCAGAGGAGATCGAAAGGCTTCGTCTTGAGGCTGACCACCTGTATCAAACCGTCATCGACTACCAGTTGCACAAGGCTGGCACGCTTGGGCAGTCAGTCCATTAGTGGATCGCAGAGGTCTTTGCGTTTGTTGGCAAATTCGCAAGCGGAGCGCGCCGGCCTGAAGGGCCAGAGGCGAGAGGATGGAAGCCCGTAGGGCCAAAACCGGGCGCAGCCGGGGTTCGGTTCACGACAGCTGTCCCCTAGTAGGGGGCGGGGCCATAACTCTCCGTTGAGCGATGTTTTCCGCCTGTTGGAGGAACTCTCACCCATCCATAAAAAAGTTATGGCTCTGGATTTAAGCAGCATTTCTTATACTTTTTATTAGAGCCACATGGGCACGGAGCATTTCGGCTAACGCTCTTCGCCACCCCGTTCCCTGGTATTGCTCTCTGAGAAATGTTGTCTAGTATGTTGTAGGTTTTCATGATTTTTTGAGCAGTCGTTCGCTCATCGCCAGTAAGCGGAACAGATGCATCTATAGCAAAAATTGTCTCAGAGCCCCCTTGATGGCCTTTGGTGTCGGCTCCAAGAACTAAGATTTCTTTAGCTTTCTGGAACTTGTACCGCGCTACACATGCGTATAGCTGCATGTAGGCAGTTCGCTCCTGCCTATATTCATCATAGGAGTTGAATCTATTACTCCAGGGGAAAAATACGAAGACGTACACTCGGCCTGGATTACAGATGGAGTGAGTCGTTCGTGCTGAGCGTGTTCCGCTGGGGACTGTATGGAACTTATCGAATAGGGCAGTTGCAAGGAGACTACTCGACAGAAGGTTTTCCGACGCCAACACCTGCACAGCATTTGCATGCGTTATGAACGGTAAGTTACTTGCTTCGCCTACCTGTGCATCCACAATCCCGTCCGCGAAGCGGGAAATTATATCATTCCATAGCTTTGCTTCTTTTCTTTGTTGATACCTCAAGGCATATATTACCGTTTTCCTGTAATGATCCCATTCTCCTTCGGGTATCACTAGGAAGTTGCCTTTGTTGTGAGGCGGGTTGGTGATTTTTCCGAACCCGTTGCCACCATCCTCTTGGAGATAGCATGCAAGTGTTTCCTCTTCTCCAGCGCTGATCAGAAGATTTTTGTTGCGGATTGCATCTTCTTTAACCTCGAGGTATCGGATGAAGTCTGCAGGTGTGCAAAGCTCTTCTAGGAGAAGTTTTATACCCCCTTCATCTAGCACGTGAACGAAGGTTTTGCTCATGTCTACATCGCCGACGAAGAACGGTTTATCGAGCAACTGTTCTTCATTCGCTCCATAAAAGTAGCCGAGCGAACCACGGCTGCCGGGCCTTATGGCGTCGAAATGCTGCTTGGCATGTTTACCTATTCCTCGGGTTACCGCTACCAAATGTATTTTGAGATCAGGCCTACTCAAGTCAAAAGGGAATGGCTCATCAAGTTTGCTGTTGAGGAAGATCTTGTCTGGGTGATTCCTAATGCAACTTTCTGCTCCATGCAGTTGCTTTGCAGATTCCTTGACTGCGGCTCTGTACCACCGGCTCCAAGCAAGTTTTGGGTCATTCTGCTCTTGGAATTTAACGTGCCCCTTGTCGGAAAATAGTATAACTGTATTATTGAAGTACACGGTGAGGTCGGTAAGCTCTTTTCCTTTTCCTAACGACCGATACAGACTGGGGTAACACCACAGGCTAAAAAATGTATTTGAAGCAATCGTGGCAAGAATCTTCTCGCTTTCATTTACACTCGCTTCCTTGTTGATTGGCTTTAACAATCTGCATATCCTTTCTGCAAGTATTGGCTGTTGTGAGTGTCTAGGTTTTATTGGTGTTCATAATTATCTTGGCCTTTTTCCCTATTGCATGTTCGAGGTAGTAGGCTGCAGAGCTTTGCTGCTCTAAGAGTTGGCTATGCTTTTCCTGGTCACCTACGTGTCTGGATTCTTGGATTTTAGTTTGCAGGTATTTTATTTCTGCCTGGAGCATGGATATGTTTTTATTCATAAGTTCTAGCTGTACGTTCATTTCGACCCCCTTTGTTTTGCCAAGCCACCTACGTCTCGATCTCCAGTGACCGCTGACGTGCTGCGATCTCACGCTTACCGGCCCATTTTTTGTGTAGCGGAGGAGCCCGCTTCGAATGTGGCCGCTGACGTGCTGAAGCGTCAACCTCTCGGCGATGAACGACATCGCCTGGGTGTGGCTCCGATACACCTCGGGCATGTACTGCTGCAGGTACACCGCGAGCGAGTCTTCTTCACCTCGTAGTTGTACACGCGCCAGTAGGCCTCGATGAGATCGTTCCTGCGAAGGTAGTAGCGCCGCAACCAGCCGAGGTTAGGCATCTCGTATTGGAATTTGGCCAAGGTCGGTGCCTCATCCAGCGATGCCTTGAAACCCTCCGTCCAGATCAGGAGCAGCAGCAGGGCTACCCCAACGGCGATCATGAAGGTCTTGTCGTAGATGAACGTAGATCGCTGCTGGCGAAGCCCAGTCCCACATGATCCAGCCGAACAGAAAACGGGCAGCAGGATGAGCGGCATCAGGAGCAGTCCGATAACAGGCCAATCCAGGCGTCAATGATCTCTGGCATCTTCGACCAAACGTTCGGCATCCATGTCCTCTCTGGAGCCTGGCTGAACAGGTTTATTTCGATGGTATCTCAGCGGCTGATGCTCTGGAAATGGAGGCTGAGGCTAAGCCCGAATGGAACGAAAAATGCGGATTGTGCCGACCTATGACAGGCAAATGCCCGAGAATGAACGCCCGCTAGGGCTATGTTTTGCAGGAGAGCTGTTGGTGAGAGGACGTGTTGAATAGCCCATTAGGGCCAGTGATGCTCTAATCTAGCTACTCCACGATAGGTACGATCCTTTGGATACTGCAAGAAAGCTTTAGAGAGTGTTCGGAATCCTGGTAGGTGAGGCAGGACTGTATGTTAACTCCATAACTAATTAGCATTCTTGAAAGAGCATGTTTGTTAGATTCTCTACACACTAGGATCGCTTCCTTAATACCAATGGTACATGCCACCTCGGGAACCATTGCAAAGCCAGCCACGATTTGCGACTCGCTCAATGCCTGGTTTGAGATTCGTTTCGCACCAGAAGGAGAGTCGGCGTAAATACCTTTGTCACTCGTCGAAAGGAGCGTGCAAAAAAATGGGGAGATATCGCTAGAAATCAGCGGGTAAATTATTGTCTTGTCATACTTGAAGTATGTTTTATCTGGGTTGGCTAGTAGCACGTCCTCAGACTGATTAACTGAGAAGCTGTTGATTGTGTCTGCAATCCCCATGTCATCGCAGATGGCTACTAATCTCTTATTGGCTTTTAATTTGTCTATGGCTATCTGCAAGTTAAATGAAATGGTGCCAGTTATCGATTCAATAGCGCTGCCTGGGCTGCCAGGTATATTGGCATGCTGGAAGTATTCGGAGAACTGCCTAGCAACCTGTGAGCCGGGGTAGTGAGTGGTAGCATTAGCCAGGTCGGATATTGCAACCAGCCTGTCTTTAGGAGTAAGAGTCGTGAACAGACTATGGTAGTCACTAATGCTGTAGTGGTGAAAGTCTGGCGCGATAAACGATCTGTACCCATCTTCGATCTGTGGAAGTTCCGAGATTAGCTTGCATTCACTATCCAGGCTCGAATAGCGCAGTGTGTGTTCTTTCCATCTAACGACGATTAGGGGAGCTTGCGCCCCGAGAAGCTGGATCATCGCGGAGAGTTCAGATATGAAGTCCAAGGTGGAGGAAAGGGAACTGGAGGATAAATAGGAGATGCGAGAGTTGATGGCTGTCGATACAGCCTCATAAAAATCCTGGCCATCAAGGGTTCCCATGAGCCCGGAATAACGTGAGTACGCATAGTCGATTTCAGATGCTGCATAGCGAGGAAAAAATCCATCACTGACGCGTTGAATCTGTTGCCTGAGCAATCGCTGCTGGATAGCATGTGTGACGAGTTGTACTTTACCCATACCACCAATTATAAGTTTTTGTGATTTACACCAATCTATTCGATGGCGAAGGTCAGGTGGTATATCTAGTTCATTTATAATTGTTGAACCGCACTTGGCATTCCGTTCAAGCCATTCAATTAGTCGGTAACCATCGTGGAGAGAGTCGGGTGCTAGGGGTTGGAACTGGCGCAGCTTCATAGGGTCTTTAATAACTTGAAGGGACTCCTTTCCATGGACTGCGAAAACTGCCTCAGAATTTCTTACCGAAATCCCCGCTCGTAGCATTGCGCTTAGTGTCAAATGACGTTGTTGTGACTCGGCAATATGGAAGGCTAATTCGCTTAAGTATGGTTCAGGCAAGTACCCCTCGAAGAGAGTAGTCTCACGCTTGGAAAGTGAGCTCAAAAGCTGGGTTTGCAAGGGGGGAGAGAGGCCAAGTAAGGTTGACCTAAGTTTCTTGGGTAATGTCAGGTTAGGGATGTAAAAACTTTTAGAAACAAGCACAGGCCAGAAACAATCCGGGATTGTTGCTGGTAAAACAGATGTCACATTCCTAATGCCGAGTTTGAAACGCCATGTGCAATCGTATGCGCTGCCGACCAATATAGCAGTGTCGGAGCTGCCTGCAGATAAGCGTAGGTTCAGCCGTCGATGGCTGCGTTGGGTTATGCAGTTGACGAGAGTAGTACCGTCAAGGCGATGAGAGATTTCGTTAACTAAGTAGATCGTCATCAGCGAGGTCAATTAGCAAGGAGTTGGTAAAGATCGAGCTTTTCAGCATTTCGAGCTGACGAATTCGAGACCTCAAAAAAGCGTTTTCTTCTCTGACTTTTAGGATATGCGTCTGTACTCTTTTATCCTTTGAGCTGTTGCTGGTTTTGGCCATAGAGGAAATATTGAGCTTGTCTAAGTTCTTGTTTAGCGTCTGCAAGACATTTGCAATCTCAATTGAGCAACGGTCGGGGTAAAAGATTTGGCGGCTGGTGCCGATCTCGTTAGCTAGCCACGTAAGATTCAGCCCATTGCCATGCTTCAAAAAGGGTTGCCCACCGTTGATCTTTTCAACGGCCATTGCCCTTAGTGCTATTGCTCGTTCATTCTTCAGATTCAAGCTGTTCAATTCGTTTATGAGTTCTATTGCGTCCATTTTCCCATCTCAGGTAGGCATCAGTATGCTTCTTGTCAGAGACAAGCTCGGGATCACCAGAGAAGGTTGCGTGATCATAAAGCCTGCCGTTGTCAAATTTCAGATTAGGGTTTGCATTCAAAATATCCTTGAGAAAAAGACAGGTCATCTCGTATTCAAAGTAATACTCTTCACTATGAACTTTAGCTTCGTCGGGTGGATGAGGGGATTGCACAGACTGTTGTTCAGATAACACTTTTTTGTAGATTTCAATTTTCCTGTCGCGCTCTACAACCTGGCTGCGCAGCGCCTTTAGCTCCACCTGAACGTCTTCCACGACGACCTTGGTGCCAGGAACCAAGATGTGTAAATACTGGTTGAGCATCTTTCGATGCTCACCATTTGATTTTCTGAACGTGGAAGGATCTATATCTATAATTTCTCCAAGTTTCTCTGCCAGTCGCGACTTATTCTCGAACGTAGACTCATCTCATATAAGTTGCTTGATGGCGATCTTCAAGCGCCCTAGGGTGGATTTTAATTGTTTCTTTTTCGGATGAGTGTCTTTGGCCGTTACATTCATGCGGCGGCCTCAAGCAATTTGATATGCCTAGACTCAATACTGTCACTGAGTTCACTAAGTGAAATACCCATGGTTGTCATGATGGTCAGGATTTGAGCGGTATACATTTCTCTTGCATCAGGATCGCTCAGCGCCACTTGGAGCAACTCAGGGCTTTTCGCAATTTTCTGGATGAGATGTGGATAGCCATCCCCGGTAAGTTGAGGGAAGAGTGAGCTATCTAAGATCTGAGCGATGACTCGCTGTGCGGGATTGCCCATGTTGATATCATGTTTCACGTAATCTTTGATATCGCGCAACCTGGTGATTAAACCAACATCGTTCTTGGCTGTTTCTAGATGTTTGTTGAGAAGCTGGCTGATGTGAAGATAACTAGCCAGTTCTAGTTTGTTTATAGTCAAATCGTGATGTACATACTCGATTTCCTCGGGGCGAGCGTCACTGGCCTTGAGCTTCTTGAGCTGCTGAATCAGCTGCTCTGACCTACCTGCCAAACGCCTCATAATGCAGCTGATACCAGGCAAATGGTCGACACCAAATACGGCAATGGGGCAGAGCCCGCATACACGCTCACGACCAGTGAAAGCAATCAGCTGTTTGGGGCATTCGCCGTTTTTGACACAGACACACTGAGTGAAAAAAGCTACAGGCTCGTTGGCAGTAGTAGCGATTAATTCTATACCACTAGCCTCCGTCTCTATTATTGCAGACGAAATGCTAATAAAGTTCTGGTCTTTGGCTAACGCTACCCTATTGTTAGCCCATTCCCTTGGAATGACGGATTGAGGATGTGAATTTGCTTCTTTGATACCTTTCAGCCTATTCCAAGCAGATGATGCCACCCTGGAATTTGCAATATCTATCTGCTCCATAAGCTCTTTCGCATTAGGGACTACGTAATAGTTAGTGGTGTATTCATTTTCATGTGCAACCTGTCCTTGGATAATGGAAACCTGTAGGTGCCCATAAATTTTCATGTGCGTGATCCACGTCGCTCTCAATGCATGCGGGGTGTGGATGGCCATGAGCCTGCCATTGGCTGCGGTTTTAACAAAGGTATGATGTCGGTCTTCAGGCACTAAAGAGTTATAGATTTCTTCTACGCCGAGAAGAATTTTTGGCCATACTAATGTGTAGGATGTGTCTGAGAAGGGCAGGCTGTAGCCAACCCAAGGGCTTCGAAATAACGGATAGATAGGCCCATACTCTTTTGGGTCATCATCGTCGTTTTCATAGTAAACAGGAGTAATCGGCTTGGTGAAGATATTGCTTTGAAATTCTTTCTCATCAAGCAGTGACTTCATTACATCAGTCGACACTACTGCGGGGCGTTCCTTCCCACTTTTGTCGGTGTTCACAAACATCATGGTTGATGACAGTACGGATGAGTCTAGGCTAGAAACAAATTGATCAAACGAGTTGATGTCCAACCATTGGCAGTTCTGCATTCTCAAACCCGCATAAAGAGCAATCGAAAGCATTCTGACAACACTCATCCATGGGACTGTAATCAGTTGGTCATTGTTGGTGTAGCGGCCTAAATACCATGAATAAACATTTGCGATTTTAGTTAATGGGATTTCCAGGAACTCATCGATTGATGACTGGATTTTTATGGTGTAACTTAGGTTAAAATCGGAAAGCGTGAGCCAGTCCTTCGATTTAATGTCAGCGATGAAAGTCTCGCTAAATTCTTTATTAAGAATCCTTGTGCGAATTTCAACGCCTATGTCATTGATGGCTTGAATGTAGGACTTGACGATGAGCGTGCTGTCAAGAGGAAGAGGGATTTTGTTGCTGCCACCGCGTGAACCACTACCTGTTCGGTCGATTAAAAGATTGACCGGGTTAGCGAAATCGGCGTCTATTGAACAACCAGGTACTTGATTGAGTAACACCCGGTTGGCTCGGCAGAACTCAAAAAACTCATGAATGTGAACAACGAAAGATGACTTCGTCATGCTGCTATACGCACGGTCGTAAAATTGGCAGGCAGTTATAGGCAACGGTATGTCAGAAGGGATGCCTGCTGCCTTAAATAAATAACTTTGCTTGTCTGATTCGCTGATATTGTTATTCCAAAATAATACTCGCTCAAACTCACATACCGAGGCAGGAAGTCTGATCAATGATTTAGGATTGTATTCCAGCCAAAGTGGTAGGTAGCAAAATAAATAGTCAAGCAGAAAGTTTATATTTTTAATTTTAACTTTTCTCGAAGACGTAGAGTCGCCATTCGTTTTAAGGCGATTTAAAAACATCTCGCTTGCTGCGATCCACTCCTGGCTAGTGTTGTCAATATCTATGTGCTCGCGGGTGTAGTAGTGAGTGCTGCTCAGCCAGTTAAAGTTGTCTAGCGATTTGGGCGCCTTGCGTAGTACCAGTGCAAGTTCTTCAGGGCTGTAAGAGTCAGTTTCTTTGATAAAGTTATCGATGTTTTCTTTGTGCTTTGCTTTTTTGTTGATGGCCTTTTTGACTGCTTTCTGATTTCTGCTAATGTTCCGCCGTTGCCGCTGGCGTTCTACGGTTGTTAAACCTTTGGCTTGTTGTGGTGTGCAGTTATAGTATTCTTTGAACTCATCATAAGTATGAGCGTGGACGTCAGGGGAGTTCTGCGATGATTTTTTGGAATTAAGGTGTTGCTGGTATTTTTCTAAGTAGAATAATTGTTCTTGGGTGATTCGGTTTGGATATTGTGACGAAAATTCTTGCAACCAAGCATGGCGGCGGCAAAAACTGAGTGCAACACCTGACCTTTCCGGTACGGTGCTGCCACTATGTCTTATACCGAACTCAGCGTTGAAGAGCGCGCCACCATTCAAATCGGTCGTACTCAAGGCTTCAGCCTGCGTAGGATTGCCTGCTTGATCAACCGATCCCCTTCGACCATCAGCCGGGAGCTGCGCCGCAATCGAGATGTCTGTGGCGGCTACTCGGCCCACGCGGCCCAGCAGCAGATGCAGGCTCGCCGCCAGGTGTGTCGACCGAAGCGAAAGCTGTTGCCGGGTGGTGAGCGCTTCGAGTTGGTGGCGCATATGCTCCGTGAGCGTTTGTCTCCCGAGCAGATTGCCGGCAAGCTGCGCAGCATGAACATTCCCAGCCTCAGAGATGCCTACGTCTGTCGCGAGACGATCTATAACGCGATCTATGCCCTGCCGGTCGGTGAACTGCGCAAGGAGCTGATCATCTGCCTGCGGCAAAGCAAGACGACACGCCGACCGCGCTCTGGTGGTGTGGATCGGCGCGGCCAGATCCCCGAGATGGTCAGTATTCATGTGCGCCCGCCGGAGATTGAAGACAGGCAGATGCCGGGGCATTGGGAAGGCGACCTCATCAAGGGTAAGGCCAACGCCTCGTCCGTCGGTACGCTGGTGGAACGCACCAGTGGCTACCTGATGCTGGTAAAGATGAACGACGCGACGGCGACTTCGGCGCTGGAAGGCTTCAGCGCCGCGCTCAATGGCATGCCGCTGGAGATGCGAAAGAGCATGACTTACGACCAGGGCCGGGAGATGGCGCGACACGCCGAGATCACCCAAAGAACCGGCGTGGCGATCTACTTCTGCGACCCGCACAGCCCTTGGCAGCGCGGTAGCAACGAAAACATCAATGGCCTGATCCGCCAGTACCTGCCCAAAGGCACAGACCTGTCGGTACACAGCCAGGAAGAACTGAATGCCATCGCACTGCAACTGAACATGCGTCCGCGTAAGCGCTTCGACTTCAAATGCCCAATCGAAGTTATGGGCGAGGTGATGCAGAAGGCCATGGCTATGCGGCATGATGCTCCAGTTTCAATTCAATGACCGTGTTGCACTCAGCTCCTGCAACCGCCCATGATAGCGGAAGTCATTCTCATCATTGTCTTCGATCTTGCTTAAAAAAGGTGCTGCGTCCCATGCCTCTTGGAATGAGACATGCTCAGGAGAATGCCAGTTGGTGCGGTATTGAAAAACCCTGGATGGTTTAACTGTCTGTGGGCTAGCGGTTGCGATTTTGAATACGAAGCCTTTCGTGGTTGTGCTAAGCATCGGGTACTTATGAAAAGCACCCTCTGTTGTGAATGTATATGGAAGAGTCACCTTGCCTTTAATCCAAAGCATTAGGAACATGGCGCGAAATGAAACTCTCAAACCCAATGCGTCTTCAAAAAAAATAGGCGGAAATCCCAGTAGCTTCGTATACAGACTGGAAATCTCAGTGCGTTCGCCTGCTTTTTTGGTGCAGAGCTTGTACATTGTATGCATGTCTTCGTGAGTGAAGTCATAAACAGACTTGATGCTTTCAAGGTTCTGCAAGGCAAAGCGATTTCTGGCCTGGACGTTTTTTGACTTCGGGTCGAGTTTGAAATTGACTCCCATTTCATTGCGGGTCATTTTGGATAAGGCTGATAGGGCCTCTCCCATATCAAGACCGATAGGGGAGTTACCTGTTGTTTCGACTTTTGTTCCGTAATTAATCATGGTTTCATCCGCGACTTAAGTTCGTTTCCTAGTTCAATGTATACTGCTGAGCGAATTTCGTTGATGTCTTGAAAGTCTCCTAGGTACATCTTGTTTCGCTCGGCGATTTCAATTTCGATGATCAAATTCTCTTCCGATATTTTCGCGTAGATAGCCGTCGATTTAATGTCTTTATGGCCCATTAATATTTGGATTTCGGCAAGTTCTAAGCCGATGCTTGGGCGGCCTGGGATGTAAACAAAGTTTCTGGCCCATACGCCATAGAAGTGTCTCAGGCTATGCGATGTATAGATCTGATCTTGGTTGTGATTTGGCCAGAGTTTTTCCTGTGCTTTCCTCAGGGTTCTATTGAAGAGTTTGTTGGTTGTGTTTTGTTTTTGACAGGAAAGTAGTGGTAAGCCATATGTTTTTTTCGTGCTGGATACGAAGAGATATTCACTTGAAGACTTTGGTCTGACTGCCAGGTATTCGGAAAGTGATTCAAAGAAAGTTGTCTTGAAAGGTTCGAATAGCACAAGGGACGCTGTAGTGCGGCCCTTGTAGGCAAGTTTCTTATGAGCTTGTTCAGCACTCGGGTTTCGATGGAAATTCGGATCTTCAATCTTGATGGTTCGAGTAAACTCATCAATGTCTTCAAGCCTTACCGCCCAAAGCTCAGACTGGCGAACTCCTCCTGCTGCCATTAAGGCCGCGCAGCAACGATGCATGGGGTCTTCAATTCCGTTAAGTAAGCTCTGGATTTTGTTGATAGGAAAGTGTTTGGGAAGGTTGTTTCCTGATACTTTCCCGCCCCGAATTCCACCGGCTGCAAGATTGTTGTAGGTGTCTGAGTCTCTGCCGAACTTTAAGGTAGTATTATGGATGCTATCCATTTCAGCTTTTGAACGCTGTCTATCCTCAAGTATAGGGAGCGAGCTTACATGATCAAAGACCTTGTTACCTGTGAGGATTCTCAGCAATCTTGCAGTATCTTTTAGCCTGGCCTGTGCTAAACGTAGGAAGCCATTTACTGGTGCTAAGTAGGTGTTTGCACTAGCATGCGTTACAGGCTTGTGTTCAAGTGATATGGCGGCTTTGCGGATTACATAATCCTGGCTCTCGGCACCCTTTGTTAGAAAGTCGTAGTAAAGGTTTATTGTTTTGAGTGCGGCTTCTTCTTTAAGCGGAGAGGCACCCATGACTCCAGTTTCATAACTGAAATCAAAAAAACGAGCCAAGTTTCTAGTGTATTGCTCAGGCGTATCGCTTGAGAATGTTTGTCTGATTTGGTTGCAGATATAGTCCGAGTGAGTATTAAACGCCTCAATTGGCTCACCTGTGGCTAAGTCGTAGAGTCGAGGGTAGCCGGCAACCACGTAGAGCACGTTCTTCATGCTGCAGTCATCCCGCTAGCGGGAATCGCACCAAGCACCTGGTAGGGGTAGGCTGATGATGCTGTCTCTGCACGCTGGCCTGGTGACGGCTCCAGGCAAGGGGAGGTGAAGGTGTTGTAGGCCTCACGAGGAGCACTCGTGCGGAGATCGGTCGCTGCCACCAGCGAGCAACTCTTGTTGCGGCTGGAGAGCTTCACCTCCTGGTCTGCGGCCTTCACCGGAGCTTTCTTCGCAGCCAACCGAGAGCAGGAAGCGCTTTGGTGTGGATGGTTGAAATTTTCAGGCGGTAAAAAATAATTAAGCATATATTGACGCATTTGTGCAGCTCTGGTATAAAGTCGAGCCGCGCACTATACATGCTTTGCTTTAGCTTCATTATTCCGATTTAGTCTATTTTCTAGGCCGTTTATTCTTTTTTCGTTTTATTTCTTCCCTCTTGATCTCGGGCTTGAGCTGGGCGGCGTTCTTGCGCCTGGTGGATTTGCAGGATTGCGTCGAAGGTGTCTTGGCGTTGTGAGGTTCATATGGTGTGAGTAGGCGAGTTCGCACCACATTGATGAGGGAAGTGGAGGGGTGGTGCTCTGGGGGGGGGCTGCGGATGAGGGTGAGGTGGTGGCGTTGCTCAGGGGGCTGTGGAGGAGGGTGAGGTGGTGGCGTTGCTCAGGGGGCTGTGGAGGAGGGTGGGGTGGTGGCGTTGCTCAGTCGCACCCTTTGGCAAAGCCGTCTTGGTGGGGCATTTCTATGGTCACAGAAATCGAGAGTTTTTGTGAGGTGAGAGGGCTTCAAGGGCGGTTAATCACAAGGTGGGATTCTTGTGATCAAGAGGAAAATTGGAAGTGTTTTTTAGGCTGAAGCCCGCGAATTTTGGGCCTTGGAGATGGAGCGGGTAGAGGGAATCGAACCCTCAACTAAAGCTTGGGAAGCTTTCGTTTTGCCACTAAACTATACCCGCTTTTGCACCTGACGCTTGATCACAAAATGGCGAGTCCTATAAGAACCCTCCTCAATAGCTTGGGAAGCTATAGTTTTACCAATAAACTATACCCGCTTCGAAGCAAGACTTTTTACCAGAACCCTCCTCGAATGAGAAGCCCCAAGCTTGTAAAAAAGCCTGTCGGCGGCCCGTAGCCTGAGGGTGGCGAGGGCTACAGGACGCCGATGCGGTCAGATCGCCAGTGCATGCTGCCCCGGTTCCTGTGTGTAGCGTTGGCGGGATTCACGCAAGGCCGGCTTGAGGAAACCGAGCATGGCATCGCGGGTATCCTCGCAGGCGCTTTTGTGTTCCATGTCCAGGAAGTGGCCGGCACCGCGGATCACGCTGAACTGGCTGCGTCCGACATGGCGGCTGAACTGGCGCGCATCCTCGACGGTGGTGTACTCGTCGCGGTCGCCGTTGATGAACAGCACCGGGATGTCGATGTTGCGCGCGGCCTTCAGCGCCCGCTCCAGGTCGTGGTCGAGCACCTGGTTGATGTGGAAGTGCATCTGCGCGTACTCATGGCTGTCCAGGCTGCTGACGTGCCGGTAGTTGAAGCGCTTGAACAACGACGGCAGGTACTTGCCGATGGTGTCGTTGACCAGGTTGCCCACCTGGTAGCGGTCGCAGGCGGCGAGGTACTGGCAACCGCGGTCGAGGTAGTCGCGCATCGGTTCGTTGATCACCGGCGAGAACGAGCTGACGATGGCCTTCTTCACCAGCCGCGGCTGGTGCGCCAGGGCCAGCAGGGTGCAGGCGCCGCCCCAGGAGAACGACATCACGTGATCGGCACGGAAGTGCTCGATCAGCTCAAGCAGGATGTGCGCCTCGGTTTCCTTGGTCAGTAACCGTTCATGGCGGTTGTGGGGTTTCGACTTGCCGGCGTACGGCTGGTCGTACAGCACCACGTTGAACTGCGGGTGCAGGCTGCGCACTGTCTGTGCAAAGGACGCCGTCGTGGCCAACGAGCCATTGATCAGAATGATCGTCTTCTCGGCGCCCTGCGCGCGATGGAACTCCGTGTAAACCCGGTACTGCCCTTGGATATCAAGTACAGCGATTTCTGGCCTCATGTCATCGACTCCTGGCGCAAAAAGGGTATTCGCGTCACCTCGTGGCCTGCGTGGTCGCTTGGCGGGCTGGCGCCGAACCGACCGGAATGGCCATCAGGGTGCACGTGCTTTATGACAGGTAGGCATTCGCCTGGAACTGAAAACCGGTGGGCCCTTGTGTCGATCCTTGACGCTGGTGTCGACGGTATTGTTGTGGCGGGCGATTACCGTGCCCCAGGGCATCGAGACCCCAGGTGGCCGGTAAAGGGCGTCTTGGACTGCGGTTGTGACTGGTTGGTCACATGCAGACCGACGAGTTAGCAGTCAAGCAGCGCGGCTAGGATCGCGCAAGTGCCGTCGGGACAATCTTTGGTGGGAAACCGCCGAATGGTGATCGGCTCAGACCGAGGCGATTTCCGCGTCGGTCAACGCCCTGAACTCTCCAGGATGCAATATCGGGTCCAGGGTGATCGACCCCATGCTTTCCCGATGCAGCGCCACCACCTTGTTCTGGAAGTGTCCGAACATCCGCTTCACCTGGTGATAGCGGCCCTCGACGATGGTCAGGCGCGCGCTGCGCGGGCCGAGGATATCCAGCTGCGCGGGCAGGGTGGTGAGGTCTTCGAAGGCGAAGTAGAAGCCTTCACGGAACCTTTCGACGTAGTGCGCACCAATCTCGTCTTCGGTGTGCACCAGATAAGTCTTGGGCTGCTTGGTCTTTGGCTGGGTCAGGCGCCGCGACCACTGGCCATCGTTGGTCAGGATCATCAGCCCGGTGGTGTTGTAGTCCAGGCGCCCGGCGATGTG
Source organism: Pseudomonas sp. PONIH3 (assembly GCF_002934345.1). Taxonomy (NCBI): domain Bacteria; kingdom Pseudomonadati; phylum Pseudomonadota; class Gammaproteobacteria; order Pseudomonadales; family Pseudomonadaceae; genus Pseudomonas; species Pseudomonas sp. PONIH3. The sequence continues at coordinate 2,325,384 of NZ_CP026386.1, read as the reverse complement.
CAACTCATCGCGCAGCGCCGCCGGCAGCAGGTCGAGCACGGTGCGGTGCTGTGGGTCCTGGGTGGCGCTGACGCAACCGCTGGGCTTGTGCAGCATCAGGTAGCGTGCCGGGTGCCCGGCCTGGAGCACCTGCTCGTCTACTGCGACGCGGCTGAATTCACGCACCTCCAGCAGTGGGTCGGCGGTCGCCACTCCGTCCACGCGCACACGCCCTTGCGCCAGCAGCAGGCGCACTTGCTGGCGGTTGTAGCAGGGCAGGTTGCCGAGGAATCGGTCGAGGCGCATGGTGGGTCGTCTGCGGGAAATCGGCGCGCAGTCTAACGGATAGTGCGCGCCTGCGCTGCCTTGAGCTGCGCGTCCACCTGTGCGCAGCGCGGGCACAGGCAGGCCTTGTCGCGCAGTTCTGCGGGCAGGGCTTCGATGACTGCCGAGTCGATGACCACCTCGAAGCACCAGCAGCCTTGCGTGGCGCTGCGTGGATCGGCCAGGCCGCATTGGTTGAGGGCGCCGCAGGCGGGGCAGCGTTGGGGGTCAGGCATGGTCGGTTCCGGGCATCTCGCTGCAGACGCGGTTGCGTCCACCTTGTTTGGCACGATAGAGGGCGTGGTCGGCGCGGGTCAGCAGATTGTGCAGGCTGTCGCCGCGCTGCAGGGCAGACAGGCCGATGCTCGCGGTCAGGCGCAGTGGCTGGTCGGCATAGCTGAAGGTCAGTTGCTCGGTGCGCCGACGGATCTTCTCCGCCACTTCGATGGCCTGGCGGCCTTCGGCTTCACGCAGCAGCACGATGAACTCCTCGCCGCCCCAGCGGCAGAGTATATCGGACTGGCGCAGGCTGCTCTGCAGCACATTGGCGAACTGGCGCAGCACTTCGTCGCCGGCCAGGTGGCCGTGAGTGTCGTTGAGGGCCTTGAAATGATCGAGGTCGATCAGCAGGGCGACCAGCGGCGCACTGTCGCGCTGGGCCTCGACCAGCGCCTGGCCGGCCAGCAGGTCGAAGCTGCGGCGGTTGGGCAGGCCGGTGAGGCTGTCGAGGGTGGCCAGCGCCTCGGCGTTGTCCTGGTGGCGCTTGACCATGGCGTTGAGCAGCGACAGCACGACCAGGGTGATCATCGCGCAGATCGCCAGGTTCAGGTACAGCGACTGGCGGATGCGCTCCAGGGCGCCGGTCTCGCGCTTGTCCACCAGCAGGTACCAGCCCAGCTCCGGCAGCAGGCGCACGTTGAGGAAGTGGCTGTGGCCGTCGTTGTCGGTGTACTCATGGCTGCCGGTGGTGGGTGTCGGCATGCGCGCCAGCAATGCCTGCCACTGGTTGCTGTCGGCCAGTTGCTGGCCGGCGCGCAAGCCGTGGGGACCACCGTCGGAGCCGGTCAGCAGGACCTTGCCCTGCGCATCGGTGAACAGCACCGATCGCTGGTACCTGCGTTGATAGTCATCGATCAGGCGCACCACCGACTCCACGCTCAGGCCCACCCCGGCGGCGCCGATGAAGCGTTGCTGGTAGTCGAGCACGCGGTGGTTGATGAATACGGTGAGCTTGTCCTGGTTGGCCATGTCCAGGTCGACATTGATCTCGTAGGGTTTGTTCGACTGGCGCAGGCGGAAGTACCAGGCGTCGCGCCAGGCATCGGGGCGTACCTGCTTGAGCACGCCCTTGGCCTGGTAGTAGGTGAGGCTGCGGTCGGAAACGAAGAAGCTGGTGCAGGTGACCTGGCTGCCCATCACTTCGCCGAGGTAGCGGGTGACGCGCGTGGTGTCCTGCTCGCCGCCCAGTACCCAGTCCCGCAGGAAGGTGTCCTGGGCCATCATCGATGAGATCAGCACCGGGCGAATCAGGTCTTTCTGGATTTCCGAATAGACCGTGTCGGAGGTCAGCGGCAGCTCGGTGTTGACGATCCCGTCGCGGATCGCCCCGCGCGAGGCGTAGTAGCTCAACAGCGAGGTGGCCAGGAAGCCGCAGGCCAGCAACAGCAGCAGGGCAAGGATCAGCGAGCGTTGCGAGAACAGGGCGGAGGGCGAAGGCATGATCTTCCCGTGAAGTGTGCCGGTGGCCACATTCTAGTGAGATGACCGAAAAATGACTGCATGTTTTTCAGGGTTATACGACCTGTTTCAATTTGTTGCAGAAATGGCACCGAACCCTGGCGCGACTGTCTTATCCAGTGTCGATGAACGCATTGCCATCGACGCCCGCCAGCGCCGCTGTGCCGGGCACCCCTGCGGTCCAGGAGGCCGCCATGTACCCACGAATCCTGCTCATCGTCCTGCTCGGACTGCTGACATCGGCCTGCGCCCCTTATTATGCGGACAACGGCTATTACCGGCGTGACTACTACACCAGCGATCGCTACGTATACCCTGGCTACTACCGCGAGGATCGCTACTATGTGGCGCCGCAGCCACGCTATTACTACCAGCCCGCGCCGCGTTACTACCGGCCCGCACCGGTGCCGCAGTACCGCCCTTATCCGGCGCCCGGCGTGCAGCCGCGCTGGCAAGGCAACCCACGCTACGACTATGGCAACCGCCAGCGCTACGACTATGGGCGCGATCGCGACCGCCACGACTACCGCAATGACGATCGCCGAGGTGATCGCTGGCATTCGAACGGCCAGGGCAATCGCGACCGTCGACCAGACGGCGGGCGAGGTAGCGAGCGGGGCTGGTCGCGTTGACCGCGTGCGCACAGGCACCGCGATGCGTCATCCCAGTTCTGCCAGCGGGTGCCGCCCCTCCCAGACCTTGCTGAAATGCGCTTCCACCACCGCCGCTGGTACCTGCGCCACATCCGGCCAGTGCCAGTGCGGGGTGTTGTCCTTGTCCAGCAGGCGGGCGCGCACCCCTTCGCTGAACTCCGGGTGACGGCAGCAGTTCAGGCTCATTGTGTACTCCATCTGGAATACCTGGGCCAGCGAAAGGTGCCGTGCCCGGCGGATCTGTTCCCATACCAGGTGCGCCGTCAGCGGGCAGCCCTCATGCAGGCGCTGACCCGCCGCCGCCAGCAACGGATCGGCATGCCGGGCCAGGCCGGCCAATGCCCGCCAGGCCGCGACGGGGTCGGCGACGTCGAGCACTTCGTCGATCACGGCCCGACGTGCCAGCCATTGCCCTTCGGGCAGCTCCACGCAGGCACGGTGCTGTTCGGCCTTGAGCAGGCTGTTGAGCTGCAGGGCGGTCTGCTCCTGCCAGTTCAACTGCAGCAGCTCTTCGATCAGCGCCTCCTGCTGATGCTCGCCCAGGAAGCGGTCGGCCAGGCCCAGGTCCAGTGCGTCGCGGGCATTGAGGGGCGCGCCGGTCAGCCCCAGGAACAGGCCAAGCTTGCCGGGCAGGCGGGCCAGGAACCAGCTGGCGCCGACGTCGGGATACAGGCCGATGCTGATCTCGGGCATGGCCAGGCGACTGCTGGGTGTGACGATGCGCACTGCGGCGCCTTGCAGCAGGCCCATGCCGCCGCCCAGCACATGGCCATGGCCCCAGCACAGCAGGGGCTTGGGGTAGGTGTGGAGGTGATGGTCGAGACGGTACTCACTGGCGAAAAAGGTGGCCGCAAGCGGCGGTACACTGCCGGGGTGTTCGCGGCACGCCTGGACCAGTGCCCGCACGTCGCCGCCGGCACAGAAGGCCTTCGGCCCGTTGCCGCGCAGCAGCACGCAGACGATCCCGGGGTCGCTGGCCCAGGCGCGCAGCCGTTCGTCGAGCACTTCGATCATGGGCAACGTCAGGGCATTGAGCGCCTTGGGCGCGTCAAGGGTGGCGATGCCGATACGGGCGCCGTCGGCGCCGGTCAATACCTCGCATTGAATGGACATGGGTTACCTCGCGCAAATCATCCCCTCAGTATGGCCTGCCGCGCCGAAGCTGCCGGTCGTCGGTCGGATCGATTGACAAGCCGGCCAGGCTTTCCTAGTGTCGCGGCACTTTGCTTTTGGATGCCCCCATGACCGACGACGATCGCATCAAACTCGAGCCCAGCTGGAAAGCCGCGCTGCGTGCCGAGTTCGACCAGCCCTACATGCATCAGCTACGCGAGTTCCTGCGCGGCGAATACGCCGCCGGCAAGGAGATCTACCCGCCCGGGCCGCTGATCTTCAACGCCCTGAACTCCACGCCGCTGGAGCAGGTCAAGGTGGTCATCCTCGGCCAGGACCCGTACCACGGCCCGGGCCAGGCCCATGGCCTGTGTTTCTCGGTGCAGCCGGGCATCGCCACGCCGCCGTCGCTGGTCAATATCTACAAGGAGCTGCAGCGCGACCTCAACCTGCCGATCCCCAGCCACGGCTACCTGCAGAGCTGGGCGGAGCAGGGCGTGCTGCTGCTCAACACCACCATGACCGTGGAGCGGGCCAATGCGGCTTCGCATGCGAAGAAAGGCTGGGAATTCTTCACCGACCGGATCATCCAGGTGGTCAGCGAGCAGTGCCCGAACGTGGTGTTCCTGCTGTGGGGCGCGCATGCGCAGAGCAAGCAGAAGCTGATCGATGCCAGCAAGCACCTGATACTCAAGTCGGTGCACCCGTCGCCGTTGTCGGCCTACCGTGGGTTCTTTGGTTGCGGCCATTTCAGCCGCACCAACAGCTTCCTCGAGCAGCGCGGCATCGCGCCGATCGATTGGGCGTTGCCGCCGTTGTGACCTGAAGGAGGGCCGCGAAGCGGCTCATCTTGCTCAGTGCCTGGCCCACTGCCGGAACAACGGCTCGGCCAGAAACAGCACGAACAGCAAGCGCATCACCTGCAGGGCCGTTACCAGCGGCACCGACAGTTGCAAGGTCTCGGCCGTCAGGCTCATCTCGGCGATACCCCCAGGCATCATGCCCAGGGTCAGCGAGCGCAGGTCCAGGTGCGTCAGCAGGCTCAGCGCCCAGGCCGCGCCGGCGGCGATCAGCATGCACAACGCCGTGGCCAGCAGGGTGCGCCCCAGGAACGATGGCGCCCGGCGAAAGAACGCCCGGTTGAAGTGGCAGGCCAGGCCACTGCCGATCAACCACTGGCCGATCTGGCTGGCGCCGTTGGGCAGGCCTATCTGCAGGTTGCCCGCCAGGCTTACGCCGGCAGCCACCAGCAACGGCCCGAACAGCCAGGGGTTGGGTTGGCGCAGGCGTTGCCACAGCAGTGCCATGAGCACCCCTAACGGCGCTATCAACGCCAGCCAGCCCCAACTCACGCTGCCGGCATGGTTCAGCGGCACGCCATCGCCCAGCAGCAGTTTGAACAGCGCCGGCACGCACAGCACCACCGCCAGAACCCGCAGGCTCTGCGCCGCGGCCACCTGGCTGAGCACCGCGCCATTGCGCGCACCGAGGTTGACCATCTCGCCCGAGCCGCCCGGCATGCTGGCGAAGAACGCCGTCGCCCGGTCTTCACCGGTGCGCCGCAGCAGCCACACGCTGATCACACTGGAGAGGGTGGTGAACAACGCACCGAAGAAGATCAGCGCGAAGTGGCTGGCCACCTGTTCGATCACCGCCGGGGTGAAGTGCAGGCCGATGCCGATGCCGATGATCCACTGCCCGCACTTGCGGCCATTGGGGATTTCACTGAGCTGCCAGGGGGTCAGGCAGCGCACCAGGATGATCGCCAGCAACGAGCCGACCATCCACGGCAAGGGCCAGCCGACCTTGCTGGCGGCAAAGCCGCCCGCAAGGCCGACCAGCCCGGTGGCCCAGAACAGTGGCAACGACCGGTCAGGCATCGGCCGTTGCCCGGCGCTGCAGGGCACGTTTGCGCCAGATGCGCAGCAGCGGCAGGCTCAGCATGCACACCACCAGCACCCACACGCCCATGCTGATCGTGCTCGACCAGAGGATGCCCAGTTCGCCGTTGGAGATCGACAGCGCGCGGCGCAGGTTCTGCTCCATCAGACCGCCGAGGATGAAGCCCAGCAGGATCGGCGACAGCGGGAAGTCCAGCTTGCGCAGGATGTAGCCCATGATGCCGATGCCGACCATCAGGAACAGGTCGAAGGTGGTGGCATGCACTGCGTACACGCCGATCGCGGTGATGATCGCGATCACCGGCACCAGTGCCCAGTTCGGCACGGCAAGGATGCGGGTGAAGATGCGGATCATCGGGATGTTCAGGATCACCAGCATGATGTTGGCGATGAACAGCGAGGCGATCAGGCCCCAGACGATGTCCGGTTGCTGTTCGAACAACAGCGGGCCGGGAGTGATGTTGTACAGCGTCAGGGCGCCGATCATCACCGCGGTGGTGCCCGAGCCTGGCACGCCCAGAGTCAGCATCGGCACCAGGGCGCCGCAGCAGGACGCGCCAATGGCGGTTTCCGGGGCAGCCAGGCCGCGAGCGTCACCCTTGCCGAACTTGCCTTTATCGCCGGCGATGCGCTTCTCGGTCATGTACGCAACGGCACTGGCCAGGGTCGCACCGGCACCCGGCAACACGCCCATGAAGAAGCCGAGCAGGCCACAGCGAATGTTGACTAAGAATACCGATGCCGCTTCCTTGAGGTTGAACAGCATGCGCCCGGTGGCCTTGACCGCCACATGGCCATGGTGGGTTTTCTCCAGCAGCAGGAGGATCTCGCTGATCGAGAACAGCCCCAGCACCAGCACGACGAACTGGATGCCGTCGGCCAGGTGCACGCTGTCACCGGTGAAGCGGTACACGCCGCTGTTGGCGTCGATGCCCACCGCCGAGAGGAACAGGCCGATCAGCGCGGCAATGAACGTCTTCAGTGGTTTGTCGCCGGCCATGCCGCCGAGGGCGACGATGGCGAACACCATCAGCACGAAGTACTCCGCCGGACCGAAGGCGATTGCCCATTTCGCCAGCAGCGGGGCGAACAGCACCATGCCGCAGGTGGCGATGAAGGCACCGATGAACGAGCTCCAGGCCGACAGCGACAGGGCCACGCCGGCCAGACCCTGGCGGGCCATGGGGTAGCCGTCGAGGGTGGTCATCACGGTGGAGGCTTCGCCCGGGATGTTCAGCAGGATCGAGCTGATCCGCCCGCCGTACTCGCAGCCCAGGTACACGGCGGCCAGCAGGATCAGCGCCGACTCCGGCGGCAGGCCGAGGGCGAAGGCGATGGGGATCAGCAGGGCCACGCCGTTGATCGGGCCCAGGCCCGGCAGCAGGCCGACCACGGTGCCGATCAGGGTGCCGGTCAGGGCGGTGACCAGGTTGTACGGGCTCAGGGCGACGCCGAAGCCCTGGCCCAGGTAGCTCAAGGTATCCATGTGTCAGTTCTCCAGTACGTCGAGCAGGCCGAGGGGCAGGGGGACGTCCATCACCCGGTCGAACAGCCAGTAGAGGAAGATGCTCATGCCCACCACCACGAGGGCGCTGTGCAGCCAACGGCCACCGTACAAACGGGCCATGGGCAGGCCGACCAGGATGGCGCTGAGGATGAAGCCCAGCGCCTCGAAGGTGGCGGCGAAGACGATCAGCAGGCCGACGCAGGCCGCGATCTTGATCAGGGTCTCGCGGTCCAGTTCCGGCTCATCATCCTTGCGCACGATGGGCGTGGGGCGAATGGCCAGGTACAGCAGGCCCAGGCTCATCAGGCCGAGCATCAGCAGCGGGTAGGCGCGCGGGCCCACCGGTTCGTAGGAGAAGGCGGCCTGGTAGGGCCAGGCCATCACCGCCAGCACGGCGCACAGCGCCAGCAGGACGAGGGCGAAGAGGCGTTGCAGGATCATGTAGAAATCCTCGAAAAGGATTGCTGAAGCACAACTCGGGATCTGTGCTGGCCGTATCGCTGGCAAGCCAGCTCCCACAGGACGTCCGTCGCTTCAGAACCTAGCGCAGGCCCTGTGGGAGCCGGCTTGCCGGCGATGAGGCCAGTACAGGCTGCATGGCTTACTGGATCAGGCCGAATTCCCGGGCCAGCGCCTTGTAGTCCGCCACCTGCTTCTTCACATAGCCGTCCAGCTCTTCGCCTGTCATGGCGAACGGGAACAGTTCGCGCTGGTCACGCAGCTTGGCGAAGTCCTCCGAGGCCAGCAGCTTGTCGAACGAGGCCTTCCACCAGGCGTAGTCCTCGTCGCTGACCTTCGGCCCGAGGTAGAAGCCGCGCACCACCGGCCAGACGATGTCGTAGCCCTGCTCCTTGGCGGTGGGGATGTCTTTCATCTCCGGCTCGTCCAGGCGGTTCTCGGAGAACACCGCGAGGATGCGCATGTTGCCGCTCTGGATGTGCGGCATGGAGTCGGAAATATCGGTGGAACCCACCTGGATGTGCCCGCCGAGCAGCGCGGTGGCGATCTCGCCGCCGCCTTCCAGGGCCACGTAGCGCAGGTCGCGCGGGTTGATGCCGGCGGCCTTGGCGATCAGCGCGGTCTGCATCCAGTCCTGGCTGCCGACGGTGCCGCCGGAGCCGATCACCACCTTGCTCGGGTCCTTCTTCAGGGCCGCGACCAGGTCATCGAGGGTCTTGTAGGGCGAGTCGCTCTTCACCGCAATGGCGCCATAGCTGGTGCCGACCGCCGCCAGCCATTTCACTGCGTTCTCGTCGAAGCGGCCGAACTTGCCCTGGGCCAGGTTCAGCAGCGAACCGCTGGACCAGGCCACCAGGGTGCCGGCATCGCCTGGCCGCTGGGCGACCACGGCGTTGTAGGCTACCGCGCCGACGCCGCCGGGCATGTAGGTCACGCGCATGGGCTTGCTGAGGATCTTCTCGTTGACCAGGGCGCTTTGCACCAGCTTGCAGGTCAGGTCGAAACCGCCGCCGGGCGAGGCCGGGGCGATGCATTCGGGGCGTTTGGGTTCGGCGGCCAGGGCGTTGCCGGCCAGCAGCAGGCAGCCGGTGGCCAGGACGAGGCGGCGCAGTGAAAAAGTCATCGTCTATCTCCGTGAGCGTTGTTGTTATGGGTTACCACAGAGCCACGCTGTAGCTCACCAGCAGCCGCACCTCGTCCGCGTCGCGGGCGAAGTTGGAGCGGAAGGTGGCGTTGCGCAGGCGCACGGCGACGTTTTTCAACGGGCCGCTTTGTACCACGTACTTCAGTTCGGTGTTGCGTTCCCACTCCTTGCCCTCGCCGCCAGCTGCGCGGCTGACGTTGTCGCCGCTGATGTAGCGGGTCATGAAGGTCAGGCCGGGGATGCCGAGGGCGGCGAAGTTGTAGTCGTAGCGTGCCTGCCAGGAGCGCTCGTCTCTGCCGGCGAAGTCATTGATCTGGACGAAGTTGACCAGGTAGGGGTCGGCACCGTCGACGTAGGGGAAGGCGCTGTCGCCGGAGAGCTGCTGCCAGGCGCCGCTGACCTTGTGCCCGCCCAGGGTGTAGCTGAGCATGCCGTTGACGGTGGTGTTGTCGATCTTGCCGGCCTTGGCCGCGCCGGCATCGTCGCTGATCGCCAGGCGCAGGTCGGCGCCCAGGGTGCCCGGGCCCCACGGCTGGGTGGCGAGCATGCCGATGAAGTGCTGGCGGTAGATGTCGTCGAGCTGGGCGAAGTGGTAGCTGCCGGTGATGCGGTCGGTGAACTGGTAGTCCAGGCCGCCGGTGTCGAAATGGTCGGCGCTGAAAGTGCCGCCGAAGCGACTGTTCTTGTTGTTGAGGGCCAGGTCTTCCCAGTTGGTGTCGTTGCGGTCCTTGGCTTTTTCCAGGCGGGCGCCGGTGAAGGTCAGGCCATTGATCTCCTTCGAGGTGACCAGGCCGCCTTCGAAGGTCTGCGGCAGGATGCGCCCGTCGTTGGGCTGCAGCGTGGGCAGCTCGGGGATCAGCGTGCCGACCTTCAGTTCGGTCTGCGAGACCTTGACCTTGCCGGTCAGGCCGAGCTTGGAGTATTCGTCGGCAGCCTTGCCGTTGTCGTGGGTCGGCAGCAGGCCGGTGTCGGTGCGGTCCTTGCTGGAGTCGAGCTTGACCCCGAGCATGCCCAGCGCGTCCAGGCCGAAGCCCACGGTGCCTTCGGTATAGCCGGACTCGAAGTTGAGCATGAAACCCTGGGCCCATTCGTCGCGCTTGGATTGCTGCGCACTGGTGCCTTCGCGGAAGTCGCGGTTGAAGTACATGTTGCGGGTTTCGAAGGTGGCCGTGCTGTCTTCGAAGAAGGCGGCCTGGCTCATGGGCGCGACACCGGCAAGGGCGAAGGCGCTGGCGAGGGCGGAAGGTCGGGCGGCGAGGGAACGGATAGGCGCGTACGCCTGCGGCTGCGTGGACAGCATCGTCGGTGACTCCATTTATTGTTCTTATGTGTTTGCACCTTGCTGGTGCTTTTTGCGGCGCGCGGGGCAGCCGTGGTGCGATGCTAGGTAACCAACCTTTCGCTAACCTTTCAGCGTGAAAGGTTTGTTGCGAGGGCTTCACAGCACTCGCCACGGCGGTACACTCCGCGCAAAAAGCCCAGCCGAACAGGGAGAATCCGATGCGTGTGCTGCTGGTCGAAGACCATCTGCAACTGGCCGAAAGCGTGGCCCAGGCCCTCAAGAGCCAGGGCCTGACCGTGGACGTGCTGCATGACGGCGTGGCCGCCGACCTGGCCCTGGCCAGTGAGGACTATGCCGTGGCGGTGCTGGATGTCGGCCTGCCGCGCATGGACGGCTTCGAAGTGCTGGCGCGTTTGCGCGGCCGCGGCAAGACGTTGCCAGTGCTGATGCTCACCGCCCGCAGCGATGTGAAGGACCGGGTGCATGGGCTGAACCTCGGCGCCGACGACTACCTGGCCAAACCCTTCGAGCTGACCGAGCTGGAAGCAAGGGTCAAGGCCTTGCTGCGGCGCAGCGTGCTCGGCGGCGAGCGCCAGCAGCGTTGCGGCCCGCTGGTCTATGACCTGGATACCCGGCGCTTCGGCCTGGACGGCGAGCCGCTGACCTTGACCCAGCGCGAACAGAGCGTGCTCGAGGCGCTGATCGCCCGCCCCGGCCGGGTGATGAGCAAGGAGCAGCTGGCGGCGCAGGTGTTCGGCCTTGACGAGGAGGCCAGCCCCGATGCCATCGAGATCTACATTCACCGCCTGCGCAAGAAGCTCGACGGTCACCCGGTGGCCATCGTCACCTTCCGTGGCCTGGGCTACCTGCTCGAGCACCGCGATGCGTGACAACGGCAGCCTGCGCGGGCGCCTGCTGGGCAACCTGGCGCTGCTGCTGGTGGTGCTGATGTTGGCCAGCGGCCTGAGCGCCTACTGGAATGGCCGCGAAGCCGCCGACACCGCCTATGACCGGACCCTGCTGGCGTCGGCGCGGACCATCGCCGCCGGCCTGTCGCAGCGCGACGGCACCCTCAGCGCCGATGTGCCCTACGTGGCCCTGGACACCTTCGCCTATGACAGCGCCGGGCGTATCTACTACCAGGTTTTGGACATCAACCAGAAGCTGATTTCCGGCTACGAGCACCTGCCGCCCCCGCCACCGGGCACGCCGCGCACCGACGACTACCCGGCGCTGGCGCGTTTCTACAATGCCACCTACCTGGGCCAGGATGTGCGTGTGGTCAGCCTTCTCAAGGCGGTGAGCGAGCCGAACATGAACGGCATGGCCGAGATCCGCGTGGCCGAGACCGAGGAGGCGCGGGTGCGCATGGCCCGCGGGCTGATGGCCGACACCCTGCTGCGCCTGGGGATGCTGGCCTTCGGCGCGCTGGTGATGGTGTGGTTCGCGGTGAGCGCCGCGCTGCGTCCCCTGGAGCGCTTGCGCACGGCGGTGGAAGAGCGCCAGCCGGACGACCTGCGCGCCTTGCCGGTGGTGCAGGTGCAACGTGAACTGGGGCCGCTGGTGCGTGCGCTCAACCATTTCACCGAGCGGCTGCGTGGCCAGTTCGAGCGCCAGGCGCAGTTCATCGCCGATGCCGCCCACGAGCTGCGCACGCCGTTGGCGGCGCTCAAGGCGCGGGTCGAGCTGGGCCTGCGTTCGCGGGAGCCGGAGGAGTGGCGCAAGACCCTGGAGGCGGCAGCCCTGGGCACGGACCGACTCACCCACCTGGCTAACCAGCTGCTGTCGTTGGCGCGTGTGGAGAACGGCGCCCGGGCCATCGCCGAAGGCGGTGCCCAGCGCCTGGACCTGAGCCAGCTGGCCCGCGAGCTGGGCATGGCCATGGCGCCGCTGGCCCATGCCCGCGGCGTTGCCCTGGCGCTGGAGGCCGAGGCCCCGGTATGGCTCAAGGGCGAACCAACCTTGCTCAACGAGCTGCTCAGCAACCTGGTGGACAATGCCCTGGCCCACACCCCGCCCGGTGGCGACGTGGTCTTGCGGGTCCTGGCGCCGGCGGTCCTCGAAGTCGAGGACGATGGGCCGGGGATCCCGCAGGATGAGCGTGAGCGGGTGTTCGAGCGCTTCTACCGGCGCAGCGCCCAGGGCAGCGGGCTGGGGCTGGCCATCGTCGGCGAGATCTGCCGGGCGCACCTGGCGCAGATCAGCCTGCATGACGGCGAGCGCGGCGGGTTGAAGGTGCGGGTGAGTTTTATCGCGGATTGATGTCGGCTGTCGCGGGGCTTGCCCCGCGATCAGCCCTGTCGATTCAGCGCAACATGCTCCGCGCATCCAGCAGTTCGGCGATATCCAGTTCGGTGCCATAGGGCAGCCCCAGGTGCCGGTAGGCGGGCAGGGCGGCCAGTGGCCGGCTGCGCTCGCGCTGGCTGATGCAGCGGGCGATCTGGACGATGTCGATGTAGTCGATCTGGTCGGTGCGCCGGTCCAGGTCCTGCACCTGGCTGGGCAGGTTGACCAGCTGCTCGGGGAACTCCCAGGCACTGAGGATCTTGTCGCCCAGCACTGGCTGGATCTGCTCGATCACGAAATGCAGGCAGATCGGGTCGGACAGCAGTTCGTTGTGCTCTTCGGCATAGATCAGCACCGGCAACGCGCCGATCTGGTGCACCAGGCCGCCGAGGGTAGCCTGGTCGGGCTTGAGTTGGGTGTAGCGTCGGCACAGTTCATAGCTGATGCCCGCCACATCCAGGCTGTTGGCCCAGATATCGCGCAATTTGTGTTCGACCGCCGGGGCGCGGGCATGGAAGATCTGCTCGATCACCAGGCCGATGGCCAGGTTGCAGCTGTAGTTGATGCCCAGGCGGGTGATCGCGGTGTGCAGGTCGGTGACTTCGACGGCGGCGCGCAGCAGCGGGCTGTTGACCACCTTGATCAGGCGTGCCGACAGGGCGGCGTCGCGGCCGATCACCTTGCTCAAGGCGGACACGCTGATCTCGCTGTCTTCGGCGGCTTCGCGAATGCTCAGGGCAACTTCCGGAAGCGTCGGCAGGACCAGGTCGTCCCGGTCGATGGCGGCGAGCAATAGCGCTTGGACCTTCTCGGCCAGCTTGTTCATGGACTTCTCTACGGCAAAGGTGGTGCAGCCCCGGCATGAAGCCGGGGCGGGCTGGTCAGCGCTGGATTTCCCGGTCGCGGTCCAGTTCGTAAGGCAGGTCGAGGAGCGTCAGGCGCGGGCCTTCGAGGCTGCCCAGATGCAGGTTGTCGTCCACCACCGCATCGGCGCTGAGCACGGCCAGCAGTTCGACGGCGCTGCCGCTGCTGGCGGCTATCACCACCTCGCCGACCGACGAGCCGTGGGTTGGCGAGAAGATCTCGGCGCCCGGCTCGGGTACCGCTGTCTCGGCCAGCGCCAGGCGATACTGGCGGCGTTTGAGCTTGCCCAGGTACTGCATGCGGGCGACGATCTCCTGGCCGGTGTAGCAGCCCTTCTTGAAGCTGACGCCATCGACGGCCTGCAGGTTGATCATCTGCGGGATGAACAGCTCGCGGGTCGGGCCCATGACCTGGCCGATGCCCGCGCGCACCTGGCCGAGCAGCCAGTCGTTGAGCGTGCCCTCCGGCAGCGCGGCGGCGAGGGCCTCACGCACAGCGCTTGCCCGCTCGGCAGGCGCCCACAGTTCGACCCGGCCGGCCGAGGCGCGGACGGCGATCAGGCCATCATGACGCGCGGTCGCGCCGGCCTCGTCCGCCACGCTCAAGCTCAGCGCCTGCAGGGCCGCGTCGCCGCGCTGCAGGCCGAAGCGCGCCCAGGCGGCGCTGTCGTCGCTCAGCGTGGCCTTGGAGAACACCGCGTACTTCTTCAGGTCGGCCAACTGCGCCTCGAGCAGCTCGCTGGCCATGGCCAGCAGGTAGCCGTTGCCCTCGGGCAGGATACGGAAGCTCGATTGCATGCGGCCCTTGACCGTGCAGCGGGCACCAAGGCTCGCATGGGCTTCGCTGAGATAGCTGATGTTGCAGGTGACTTGACCCTGCAGGAACTTGCCGGCGTCGGAGCCGCGGACGGCGAGGATGCCCTCATGGGAGAGGGAACAGAAGAAAGCGGAATCGGCCATGGGTCATCGCGGTAGCTAAAGACTGGCGGCCATCATAGAACGCCGGTAACAAAATAGGTAGGTGAGTAGACCAACGCCTTGTGCCGCTTCATTCGCTGCGCGGTATACTGCGCGACCATTCGAGGAGGGCCCCATGGTCGAACAAACTGAACTCAATCGGCTTTTCTGGCACAGCCGTCGCGGCATGCTGGAACTGGACGTGCTGCTGGTACCGTTCACCCAGGAAGTCTACCCGAGCCTGAGCGAAGCGGACCGCGAGCTGTACCGTCGCCTGCTGACCTGCGAGGACCAGGACATGTTCGGCTGGTTCATGGAGCGTACCGAGTCCGAAGATCCGGAGCTGCAGCGCATGGTCCGCATCATTCTGGATCGTGTCCAGCCCAAGTGATTGTTTCGAATGCCGTTGGCAGGGCTCACGCCTGTTGCTGGCGGCCTATCTCGCCTGCCTGGCGCTGGCACTCATCGTCGGCGTTGTGGTCGCGTTGCCCGGTTGGCTGAAGGGCCTGCTGGTCATTGCCTCCCTTGCCCACGCCTGCTGGGCCATTCCCCGCCGGATCCTGCTGACCCACCCCGGCGCCGTCACCGGCCTGCGTCGCGAGTCGCGTGGCTGGCATATATACAGTCGTGCCCGGGGGTGGCAGCCAGCGCGCCTGTGCCGTGACAGCGTTGCCTTGCCCGCGGTGGTAGTGCTGCGCTTCGTGCGCAAGGGGCAATGGTTCAGCCAGAGCCAGTGCATCCCCAAGGATGCCCTGGCGCAGGAACAGCATCGAAGGCTGCGGGTGCGGCTGAAGTTCAGTCGGCGCCGCTGGGCCGCGCCGGCCTGAAGGGTCAGACCCCCTGCGGGATCTCTTCGCCGCCGAGTGCTTCGAACAGCACCGGCAGGAACTCGGTGAAGGTCATCATCATCAGCAGGAAGCTGGCGTCGAACTGTTGCTGGGCCTCGTCGCCACCATCCTGCTCGGCCTGCTCTTGCAGCAGCTCCTCGAACTTCAGGCGCTTGATCACCATCTTGTCGTCGAGCACGAACGACAGTTTGTCCTGCCAGGCCAGGGCCAGCTGGGTGACCACCTTGCCGGTGCTCAGGTGCAGCTGGATTTCCTCGCCGGTCAGGTCCTGACGCTTGCAGCGCACGATGCCGCCGTCTTCGGCGGTGTCACGCAGTTCGCACTCGTCGAGGACGTAGAAGCCTTCGGCGGCCTGTTGCGACTTGACCCAGTCGGTCATGGTCGCGCTTGGCGCGATCTTCACGGTGGCCGGGCGCACCGGCAGCGAACCGATCACTTCACGCAGGGTCGACAGCAGGTCTTCGGCGCGCTTGGCGCTGGCCGAGTTGACCAGGATCATGCCCAGGCGCGGGGCGATGGCGGCGAAGATCATCGAACGACGAATGAAAGCGCGCGGCAGGAAGGCCTGGATGATCTCGTCCTTGATCTGGTCACGTTCCTTCTTGTAGACCTTGCGCATCTGCTCGGCCTCGATCTCCTCGACCTTCTCCTTGACCGCGTCGTTGACAACGCTGCTGGGCAGGATTCGCTCTTCTTTACGTGCGGCGATCAGCATGAATTCGCCACTGACGTGAACCAGGGGGGCATCCTCGCCCTTGCCGAACGGTGCGACGAAACCGTAGGTGGTCAGTTCCTGGCTGGCGCAGGGGCGGGCCGGCTTGCTGGCCAGGGCGGCCTCCAGGGCCTCGGCCTCGAACGGTACTTCCTGGGTCAGGCGATAGGACAGCAGGTTCTTGAACCACATGAGGGGGAATCTCTCCTTAATACATAAGGCGGGCATTATTCTCCGAGCGACGGTTCCAGGCCAACCCTGTCAGAGGGCCAGCAGTCCTATATAGAGGAAGAAAATCGCGGCGCGGCTAGGTCTTTGAAAGGCCTGGAAATTTTTTTCATTTTTTTTGAAAAAAGTGCTTGCCAGGGTAGGAGGTCCTCCGTAGAATGCGCGCCACACCGAGACGAAGGGTGATTAGCTCAGCCGGGAGAGCATCTGCCTTACAAGCAGAGGGTCGGCGGTTCGATCCCGTCATCACCCACCACTCGATGTATAGCGCGGCGGTAGTTCAGTCGGTTAGAATACCGGCCTGTCACGCCGGGGGTCGCGGGTTCGAGTCCCGTCCGCCGCGCCATATTAAGCTTCCAGGGCCCACTGAACACCCGGAAGCAACAGAGAAAGCGACCTTAGGGTCGCTTTTTTTGTTTCTGGCGTTGCGTCAGAATCCCCCTGTCCGCCGCAAGTGGCCAGCAGGCCTTGCGCCGGTTCCTACCGCAAGCAAGAGACCGACCATGCAGGATGCCAGCCTCTCTACCGCTCCGACACACGCCACTCCCTTGCTGGGAATCGACCTGGGTACCACCAACAGCCTGATCGCCGTCTGGCAGGATGGCGAAGCGCGGCTGATCGCCAATGCCCTGGGTGAGGTGCTGACGCCGTCAGTGGTCAGCGTCGATGACGATGGCAGCATCCTCGTCGGCCAGGCCGCCAGAGCACGCCTGACTACCCACCCGCAACGCAGCGCCGCGGCGTTCAAGCGCTTCATGGGCAGCGACAAGCGTTACGCCCTGGGCGAACACCGCTTCACCCCTGAAGAACTGTCAGCGCTGGTACTGGGTTCGCTCAAGCAGGACGCCGAGGCCTATCTGGGCTGCCCGGTGAGCGAGGCGGTGATCTCGGTGCCGGCCTATTTCAGCGACGAGCAGCGCAAACGCACGGTGTTCGCGGCCGAACTGGCCGGGCTCAAGGTCCAGCGGCTGATCAACGAACCCACCGCCGCCGCGATGGCCTACGGCCTGCATGAGCAGAAGTTCGAGCGCACCCTGGTGTTTGACCTGGGTGGTGGCACCTTCGACGTCACGGTACTGGAGTACGCCCTGCCGTTGATCGAGGTGCATGCCTCTACCGGCGACAACTACCTGGGCGGCGAGGATTTCACCGAGGCGCTGCTGCAGGCCTGCCTGCGTGACTGGAACCTCAAGGCCGAGGACCTGGAACCCCAGGCCCTGGCCAGCCTGCACGACGCCATCGAGCAGCTCAAGTGCGAGGTGGGCGAGGGCAGTCGCACCTTTGCCTGGAGCATGGATGGCCAGCCCCGCGAGTGGCAGTTGGACGAGCAGAAGCTGCAGGCGATCTGGGCACCCTTGCTGGCACGGGTGCGCACCCCCATCGAACAGGCCCTGCGCGATGCCCGCTTGAGCCCGCGGGAGCTGGACAGCCTGGTGCTGGTCGGCGGCGCCACGCGCATGCCGCAGGTGCAGCAACTGGTGGCCAAGCTGTTTGGCCGCCTGCCGTACCGGCACCTGGACCCGGATACCATCGTCGCCCTCGGCGCCGCCAGCCAGGCGGCGTGCAAGGCCCGCGACGAGGCCATCGACGAACTGATCCTGACCGATGTCTGTCCCTATACCCTCGGCGTGGCCTCGTCCCGGGGCGAAGATGTCACCGGCGCCTTCTCGCCGATCATCGAGCGCAACACGATCATCCCCACGTCCAAGGTGCAGCGTTTCTACAGCAGCCACCCGGAACAGAAGTTCGTGCGCATCGCCGTGTACCAGGGCGAGCGGCCATGGGTGCGGGACAACATCCTGGTGGACAGTTTCGAGATTCCGTTGCAGTCGACCGGCGAGATCCAGTCGCTGGACGTGCGCTTCAGCTACGACATCAACGGCCTGCTGGAAGTGGACGTGACCTTCCTCGAGAGCGGCCAGAAGCATAGCCACAGTATCGACCGCAGCCCCACCGGGCTGGATGCGCAGGCACGCCAGGCCAGTGAGGAGCGCCTGGCAAAATTGAAGATCCACCCACGTGACACGCTGCCCAACCGCACCTTGCTGGCCCGCCTGGAGCGAGCCTGGATGCAGAGCCTGGGCGACGAGCGCGAGCTGATCGGCAACTGGCTGGACGCCTTCAATGCCGTGCTGGCCGGGCAGCAGGCCAGCGAGATCAGCCGTGAGCGCCAGGCATTGAGCCAGGCGCTCGACGAGCTGCGTTACTGAGCGTTGAGCCGGCGCAGGGTGGCCTGCAGGCCGCCCTCCAGCGGCTGCCCTTTGCCCGGTACCGGGCCGTAACGGTTTGGCAGCTTGTCGCCGGGCAGGCCCAGCAGCACCAGTGACGAGAACGGCAACACACGGGTCAGCACCATTACCAGCAGCAGTGCCGGCACGCCGTGGCCGAGGTCGCGCAGGCGGCGCAGGAAGCCGCTGATCGACAGGATGCTGATCGCCACCAACATCGCCGGGATATGCAGCATCAGGCTGGCGCCCAAGGCGATGATTGCCACGTGCACGGCTAGGCCCGTGCGGTTCAGTCGACTCTTGAGCTTCCAGAACGCCCACATCGGTGCCGGCGGTTCCTTGATCATGTCCAGCAGCAGGCGTTCGCTCCATGACAGCACAGCCATGATCGCGCAGCGCAGGCCGGGGTCCTGTTCCGGGTCGTCCTTGACCTTTTGCAGGGCGCGCAGCACCCGGGTCTTGGGTGGGGTGCAAGTGTTCAGCAGGCTGTTCAGCGCATCCAGTACCTCGTCGACCGTGCGGCTGTCGAGGCCTTGCGCGCGTATCGCGGCAGCCGGCGGGTGTTTGGCCTGGCCGTCCAGCAGCCCCCGGCGTAGCGCTTCGAACCAGTCGTCTTGCAGGTCCAGCGCCTGCATGCGGTCGCGCAACGCGCAGCGTTGTGGTTCGTCCAGCGACGGATCGTGGTGCAGCACTGCGCAGAACAGCAGGTAGCCCAGTGCGTAATCGGTACGCAGCCCGCCGTCGTCGTTGTCCAGGCAAGCCAGCAGTTGCGCGGCGTTGGGCAGGCGCGTGCTGTTGAGCACCTGTTGCAAGGTCAGCAGGCGTGCCGAGATCAGCGCTTGTACCGGGTCGCGGATATCCAGGCTGCCGAGCAGCCCACTGGCGCCTTCGGGGCTGGTCAGCAGTTGACCGAGCAGGGCGTGTGTCGGAGCGAACGGATGCTCGGCCGGGTAGTGCAGCTGCGCGGGCAAGGCCGGGTCGATCAGTGCCAGCCAACGTGAAGGTTGCTCCAGCAGCGCCAGCATGAACAGCTGCTGGCGGTGCCACTGCCACAGTGCCTCCCCTTCGGGCATCGGCGGCAACAGGACCCCGGCTTCGGCCAGGCGGTCCTGCAGTTGCAGGGCGAATGGCGTGGTGAACAGGCGGCGCATGTCGAACTGACGGTTGAGCGTGTGCAGGGCATGGGCCGGATAGACCCGCATGCGCCGCAGCCATTCACGGCAGACCGGGCGAATGGCATCTTCGGTCAGGGCCTCGGGCAAGGTAACCGCCGGATCATCGCTGGCGCAGAGCTGCGTCAGCGCCTGGACCACAGGAGCCTGATCGAGCCAATGCAACTGCTGGCTTGCCTGGCGCTGGAAGCCCTCGAGGATCAGCGCGTCGAGGGCGTCCTCGGCCGGTGGCTGGGCAAGGACCAGGCGCAGCAAACCGGCCTCGCCGCGCTGCAGGGCCCAGGCATGCCAATACAGGCGGTGCAGGTTCTGCTCCGGCTGCTCCTGCAGCAGCCAGGCCAGCAGGGGCAGTTCGTCGTCACCGTCCAGATGCCAGTCGACGAAGGTGCTGGCGATGCCGTCCAGCCCCAGGCGCGAGGCTTCGGACCAGCGCGCCAAGGTCTGCGCTGACTGCCCCGGGCTGCCCCATGCCTGGGCCGGGTCGCCAAGGTCTTGGGGCCAGCCGGCTGGCGTGTGCAGGCGGTCGAAGGCCTGGATCAGCAGGGGCAGGCGCTGGGGCTGATGGCGGGCACAGAGGTCGATCAGCCAGCGCTCGGCCTGTGGATGCTGGTGTTGGCGGTACAGCCGCAACCAGCAGTCCAGGGCTTGTTGCTCGGCCCCCAGGGCATCGGCCTGGCGGGCCAGCAGGTAGAGCAGGTCGGCATCGTCCGGGGTTTGCGCCTGTTGTGCCTGGAGCATGCCGTGGAAGGTCCGGCTGGCGATGCCGGCCTGGCTGAACTGCACCAGCAGGCGCTGTACCAGTGCCGGGTCGTCCGGGATCGCCAGGCAGGTATGCACGCTGGCGAACTGCTCGTACTCGAACAATGGACGGTGCTGGTAGCAGTATTCGAGGCTGCGGAAATACCACAGGCTCTCCATTTGCGCCGGGGCTGGCCAGTCGCGCATGCAGGCGGTATCGAAGGGATCCGGCTGCGCGAGACGGTCGAGGAAGGCTTCCACTTCGTGGGGGTTGTCCAGGCGCAGCAACTGCTCGGCCCAGCCCAGGCGCCGGGCCAGCAGACCCGCGCAGTGATGGGACAGCGGCCCGCAGTCGCGCAGTGTGTGCAGCAGCTGCCAGCCGAGGTCGTCCAGTTCGTCCAGTGGCAGTTCGTCCAGCTCGGCGATGTAGCCCTGCCAGGCTTGTGGGTCGAAGCGCAGGGACGGCTCCTCGAGCAGGCGATGGAAGTGCTGCAGCGCCGGATGGGGAGTGTCCTCGGCGACCCTTGGCTCGGCCTCCTGGGTTTCCTGCTCGCGGGCCAGGCGCAGCGCTTCCTCGTATGCCGCACGCAGGGCCTGGAAACCTTCCGGGTCGGTTTCCGGATGGTGCGCGGGCAGGCGGCCGCGGTAGGCCAGGCGGATGGCGTCCAGGTCCTGGGTCGGTTCGATCCCCAGGCGAATCCAGCAACTCATGACCAGCAGTCCTCTTCCAGGGTGGCGGGGCGCGCAGGTTCCGGCAGGTCCATGTCCCAGGGCAGCCCGGCCAGCAGCTCATGGGCGCCGAGACGCAGGTTAAGCAGGATGCAGCGGTTCCAGTGTTCGCTGCCCTGGCGCTCGAGATCGGCGGCCAGGGTCTCGTCGCTGCTGTCGCTGACATTCCACAGCGCCTTGCCGAACAGGTAGCCGGCCAGGTAGCAATCCCAGCGGTTGTAGTAGTGGCGGGCGCGCAGCGCCAGGCGGTAGTGCAGGTAGAGGCTTTCGTCGCGATCGATCAGGCCTTTCTTGACCCCGGCGCGCAGCAGGAAGCTCATGCGCCCCAGGTCCCAGGCGCGGGTGCCGCCCGGGCCGCAGTCGGGGAAGGTGCGTGCGGCATATTCGTGGCGGATGCGTTCGCGTGGGGGCAGGGTGTCGAGCAGGGCCTGCCACTGGCTGGGCAGGCAGCGCTGGTACTGCCAGTAGGCTTCGCTCATTTCGGTGGCGTGGCCGTTGTCGGCCATGTTCAGCATATCCAGCAACTGGGCACGGTCGCTGATCCCCCACCAGCGTTCCAGATCGGTCTGGTCTTCGCCTTCGAAGTAATCGGGGGCGGTGTAGCTGGCGCCGTTGAGGGCGGCCATGGGGGCGGAGAGGGCATGCAGCCAGTGCTGCGCGGTTTCGTCCATGAAGGGGTCCTGGAGGCGCTGGGAACTGGCGTGGATTGTATAGGAAACCGCGGGCCGGTTTTCAGGGGTATACGCCGAGTCGATAGGCTTCGGCCACCTCCCGGAGCACCTCGCACACCCACTGCGCCGGCAGGCTCTGTGCCAGGGCGGCATTGCGGCAGATCCCCACCGAGCCGCCCGGTTCGCGCACGCCCAGGTCGAGTTCGGCAAGTTCGCCCCGCCCGAGGTCGATCAGCACGGCGTCGCGCGGGGCCACCCAGACCGCCTCGCTGCCCAGCACGTAGCGCCTGCTCAAGGCTAGCGACAGGGTTTCCAGGCGTTGTGCCGGCAGCGGGATGGCGCATTGCACGAACAAGCTGTCGGCGTGCTGGCGAATGGTCGTGCCGGGCGGTGGCAGCACCAATGGATAGGTACCGACCTGCCTGTGGTCAATAGGCTGGGCCGCCAGCAGTGGATGCCCGGGTCGCACCACCAGGGTCATCGACTCGCTGTACAAATGCTCGAACGACAGCCCCTGGATCTGCGGGCTGTCGGTCATGCGACCGATCACCAGTTCCAGCTCGCCAAGGTGCAACTGCCCAAGCAGCTGGGCGCTGGCCCCGGTCACCACGCTGATGACCAATGCCTCGTGCTGCTGGTGCAGGCGGCACAGCACCTCGGGCATCAGCAGCCCTTCGACTGTCGACAGCACGCCAATACGCACCTGCGACGGCGCCCGAGCCTCACCGCGCAAACTGCCGACCCCGTCACGCAGCGCCTGCACGCTGGGGCCGGCATAGCGCATGAAACGGGTACCGGCCGGGGTCAAGGCGGCGCCTTGGTGGCTGCGCTCGAACAGGCGAGCTTCCAGCAGATCCTCCAGCTCCTTGAGGGTCTTGGAGATCGCTGGCTGGCTGATCGCCAGCACGTCGGCGGCCCTGGCCAGGCTGCCCTGTCGGGCAATCTCCAGGAAGCACAGCAGGTGGCGGAACTTGATGCGGGTATCGAGGTTCATGCCCGGCAGTGTATCCGCGCGGGCCAGACCTGCAACGTCTGGTTGCTCCGTTCGAGCATCAGCTACGGGCCAGTTCGACTTCGCCGCCGCGCAGGCGCACCGTCCACACCCGCAAGGCCTGTGTCGGGTCCTCCAGGCAGCGCCCGTCGTGCAGGCAAAAATGCTGCTTGTAGAGCGGCGCCGCGACTACCAGTTCGCCCTGCAGACTGGCCACCAGCCCGCGCCCGATGATATTGGCGCCGGAGCGCGGATCACGGTTTTCCAGCGCGTAGACCTGTCGATCCCGCCCCGGCAGGTAGAACAGCGCGACCTGCTCGCCTGCATGCCACACTACCACCCCGGAGTCGGCGACCAGGTCACTGGCCTGGCACACCGCCTGCCAGCGGGTTTCACTTGCTACAGCCGTGTTGGACAGGTTCATCACATTGTCTCCTCATGGGTGGGAATCAGCTGCAGGGGCGCCGCCGGCCGGCGTTGGCCGCGCTCGCGCACGAAGTGCACATCCGGATCGGCGCGTTGGTCATTGACGAAGGTGCGGAAGCGCTTGAGCTTTTCCGGGTCGCCCAATGCGTTGGCCCATTCGCATTCGTAGCGGTCGACCACCTGCTGCATCTGCGTCTCGAGTTCGCGGGCCAGGCCCAGGCTGTCGTCGATCACCACCTGCTTGAGGTAGTCGAGCCCGCCTTCGAGGCCCTCGCGCCACACCGAGGTGCGCTGCAGTTTGTCGGCGGTGCGGATGTAGAACATCAGCACACGGTCGATCAGGCGTACCAGGGTCTCGTCGTCCAGGTCGGTGGCGAACAGTTCGGCGTGGCGCGGGCGCATGCCGCCGTTGCCGCACACGTACAGGTTCCAGCCCTTGTCGGTGGCAATCACGCCGATGTCCTTGCTTTGCGCCTCGGCGCATTCGCGGGTGCAGCCAGACACCGCGAACTTGAGCTTGTGCGGCGCGCGCAGGCCCTTGTAGCGGTCCTCCAGGCGCAAGGCCATGGCCACGCTGTCCTGCACGCCATAGCGGCACCAGGTGCTGCCGACGCAGGATTTCACCGTCCGTGTCGACTTGCCGTAGGCGTGCCCGGTCTCGAAGCCGGCGGCGATCAGCTCGCCCCAGATCAGCGGCAGCTCGTGCAACTGGGCACCGAACAGGTCGATGCGCTGGCCGCCGGTGATCTTGGTATAGAGGTCGTACTTCTTTGCCACCTGGCCGATCACGATGAGTTTTTCCGGGGTGATCTCGCCGCCGGGAATGCGCGGCACCACCGAGTAGCTGCCGTTCTTCTGCATGTTGGCCATGAAGGTGTCGTTGGTGTCCTGCAGCGGCACCAGCGCCGGGTCCATGATCGGCTGGTTCCAGCACGAGGCGAGGATGTTGCCCACCGCCGGCTTGCAGATGGCGCACCCCACGTGGCCTTTGCCATGGCGTTCGAGCAGCTCGCTGAAAGTGCGGATACCCTCCACCCGCACCAGCCCGTAGAGCTCCTGACGGGTGTAGGCAAAGTGTTCGCAAAGGCTCTTGTCGACGGTCACGCCGCGGGCGGTCAGTTCGTGCTCGAACACTTGCTTGAGCAGCGCCGCGCAACCGCCGCAACCGCTGGCCGCCCTGGTGCAGGATTTGACGCTGGCGAGGTCGCTGCAGCCACCGTCGATGGCGGCGCACACCGCGCCTTTGCTGACGTTGTGGCACGAGCAGATGGTCGCGCTGTCGGGCAAGGCATCGGCGCCTAGCGCCGGTGCGCCGCTGCCCTGGGGCAGAATCAGCGCGGCCGGGTCGGCCGGTAGCTTGATGCCGTTCTGGGCGTATTGCAGCAGGGTGTCGTAGTAGCTGTTGTCACCCACCAGTACCGCGCCAAGCACACGCTTGCCGTTGGCATCGACCACCAGGCGCCGGTATGAGGCGCTGGCCTCGTCGATGAAGCGGTAGCTGCGCGCGCCCGGCGTGACGCCCTGGGCATCGCCGATGGAGCCGACGTCCACACCCAGCAGCTTGAGCTTGGTCGACATGTCGGCGCCGCTGAATTCGCCCGCCGACTCGCCCATCACCAGGGCAGCCAGGTTACGCGCCATGGCGTATCCCGGAGCGACCAGGCCGAACACACTGCCGTTCCACGAAGCGCATTCGCCAATGGCGAAGATGCGTGGGTCGCTGGAGCGGCACTGACTGTCGATCACCACGCCGCCGCGAGGGGCGATCTCCAGGCCGCAGGCGCGGCCCAGGGCATCCTGCGGGCGAATGCCGGCGGAAAACACGATCAGGTCGGTTTCCAGGTGTTCGCCGCCATCGAAGTTCATGCGGTAGCGGTAGTGTTCGCCAGCGCTGATCGACTGGGTGGCGCGGGCCAGGTGCACGCCCACGCCCAGCGCCTCGATGCGCGCCTTGAGCGCCGCGCCGCCCTCGCCATCCAGTTGGACCGGCATCAGGCGCGGTGCGAACTCCACCACATGCGCTTGCAGGCCTAGCGACTTGAGGGCGTTGGCGGCTTCGAGGCCGAGCA
Organism: Pseudomonas sp. PONIH3; assembly: GCF_002934345.1. NCBI lineage: Bacteria > Pseudomonadati > Pseudomonadota > Gammaproteobacteria > Pseudomonadales > Pseudomonadaceae > Pseudomonas > Pseudomonas sp. PONIH3. The sequence continues at coordinate 2,300,367 of NZ_CP026386.1, read as the reverse complement.
GGCCGCCGCCGACCACCACCCCACGGCGGGCGCTGCCGGCGGCGGCTCGGATCGCATCGAGGTCTTCAAGGGTGCGATAGACCAGGCGCGCATTGCCGCTGGACCCTTCGATGGGCGGCACGAACGGGTAGGAACCGGTGGCCAGGATCAACTGGTCGTAGCCGAGGCGGCCTTCGGCGGTGATCACTTCCTGGCGTTCGCGATCGATGTCCAGTACCGCCTCGCCCAGGTGCAGGTGCACGCCGTTACTCGCATAGTAGTCGCGGTCGCACAGGGCCAGGGTTTCGGCGCAACTGCCGGTGAAATATTCCGAGAGGTGCACCCGGTCATAGGCGCGCTGACGCTCCTCGGCGAATACGTGCAGTTCGAAGCGCGCCAAGGCGCCGCGCTCGATCAGTTGCTCGACGCAGTGATGGCCGACCATGCCGTTGCCGACGATGACCAGTCGCGCTCGTTGTGCTTCGTTCGCTGTTGCCTGCATAGCCGATCCTCGATCACGGAAAAACGAAAAAGGCGCCTGGAGCCGAAGCTCCAGGCGCCTTTGCCTGTACTCATCAGTGTGAGGCCCCTGTCGACCGCCGTTGGTCGTTGGGGCTGTTGTGCATCGGTTGAAGCAGGGAATGTGCCAGGCTCCCGGTCATCGCGGGGCAAGCCCGCTCCCAAGAGGGTTGCAGCGTGCCACGAGACCTTTGGGCATGAGTTGGCCATGTGATGCGGTCGCACAAACAGGGTGCAGCCTCACCACCGTGGTGCATCAATACACATCTCGCCGGTAGCGCTTGTCCCGCGCCAACCCCTCGACGTACGCCGCTGCCATGGTCTTGTCCAGGCCACCATGTTCCGCCACGAGCTGGCGCAAGGCCGCGTCCACGTCCCGGGCCATAAACCGGGCATCGCCACAGACATACACATGCGCGCCGTCCTGCAACCAGCGCCACAGCTCGGCGCCGTGCTCCAGCAGGCGGTGCTGCACATAGACCTTTTGCGGCTGGTCACGCGAGAACGCGGTGCTCAGACGCACATGCCCGCTGGCCTCCCAGGCCTGCATTTGTTCGCGGTAATAGAAGTCGCAGGCGGCATGCTGCTCACCGAAGAACAGCCAGTTGCGCCCCTTGGCCCCACGTACCTCGCGCTCTTCAAGGAAGGCGCGGAAGGGGGCGATACCGGTACCAGGGCCGATCATGACGATGGGCACCCCGTCGTCCTCGGGCAGGCGGAAGTGCTTCGATGGCTGGGCAAATATCCCCACCTCCAGCGCCGCTGCCCGGTCCGCGAGGAAGCTCGAACAGACGCCCTTGCGCTCGCCATGGCGCACGATGGACACGGTCAGGTGCACCTGGCCGGGATGAGCCCGGGGGCTGGAGCTGATCGAGTACAGGCGCGGCTGCAAGGGTTTGAGCAGCGACAACCAGTTGCCCAGCGGCAAGGCCTGGGGGTGTTCGCGCAGCACGTCGGCCAGCTGGCGGCCCCACAACCATTCCTTGAGTTCGTCCTTGCACTCTGGCAGCAGCAGGCGTTGCAGGTCGGGAGCGTGCTGGCTGAAGGTTTCGAGCTGCTGGCGGCTGACCTGGGTGATGTCCAGGTGCCGCTCCAGCGCGGTTCGCAGGGGCATTGGGGCATGGCCCTCGAGTTCGATCTCGGTTTGGCCTTCCAGCTGCATCAGCGTGAGCAGCTCGTCGACCAGATCCGGGCAATTGCGCGGCCATACGCCCAGGGCATCGCCAGGTTGATAGCGCAGGTCGCTACCGGACAGGTCGAAGACCAGTTGGCGAGTCTCCTTGGTTGAACCCGGGCCGCTGAGCAGGCGGTTTTCCCGCAAGGTGGCAGGCCAGGGCTGCTGTTTGCCGCGGACGGTGACTGGCGCGGCGGCGGTGGTCGCCGGGGCACCGCCAAGCTCGGACAACAGGGCATCGAGCCAAGCGCCGAAGGCCGCCTCGCAATCCGGCTCGCAGTCGACCCGATCCAGCAGGCGCTGGGCGCCCAGGTCGGCCAGGCGTTGGTCGAGCTTGCGGCCGAAGCCGCAGAACTGGTCGTAGCTTGAATCGCCCAAGGCCAGCACGGCGTAAGGGAGGGTGGCGCAACTGGCGCCTTCGTCGTCCAGCAGCGCCCGCCAGAACGCGGTGCCGCTGTCCGGCGCATCGCCGTCGCCGAAGGTGCTGGCGATCAGCAGCAGGCTGGCGGCACCTCGCAGTTGGGATGGGCGCACCGCCTCCATGCAACTGAGCGCGACCACCAGCCCCGCGTCGCGCAGGCGCTGGGCGCAGCGTTCGGCGAGCTGTTCGCTATTGCCGGTCTGCGAGGCCCACAGCACGTGGTGGCGAGGGCTCAAGAGCGCTGCTTGGGATGCCGGTGTGGGCGGGGCGTACAGGCTAGCCAGCAGGCCGTCGATGAACAGGCGTCGCCCCGGCGCCAGGGGCGCATTGGGCGGGAGGGAGGGCACGCCATCGCTGTGGGCCTGGCTCAGGCCGAGCAGGAAACCTTGCAGGTAATGGCGCTCGTCCTCGGCCAGGACTGGCGCCGGCAACGACTCCAGGCCGAGCAGCCGGGCCAGGGTGGCGGTGGGCAGGGTGATGGGCTCCGAGGCACGCGTCAGTTCGAGGACATCGATGCGCTCGCCAGCGACCCTTTCCAAGGCCACGGCACAATGCTTTAAGGCCGGTTGCAGCGAGGTTGGGTCCACCGCGTCGCAGGTCACCGCGTTGATTGCCAGTTGCTCGCCGTACAGATCGTTCCAGTGAAACGGAGCGAAACAGTTGCCCGGCAGCACTCGCTCGCTGAGCCGCGCCGGCAGTACGGCCTGGCCACGGCGCGAGCGGATCGCCACCTGGTCCTTTGGCGCGATGCCCAGGCGCCGGGCGTCGTCGGGATGGATCTCGACGAAGGGGCCGGGCTCCAGCTTGTTCAGGCTGGGTACCTGGCCGGTCTTGGTCAGCGTGTGCCACTGGTGCTGGACGCGGCCGGTGTTGAGCACGAAGGGGAAGGCATCTTCGGGCAGCTCCGCCGGCGGCAGCCAGGGGCGGGCGAAGAACCGCGCCTTGCCGGTGTGCGTCGGAAACACCGGCGTCTGTGGGGCGTCTGGCGCGACATAGCGCAGCGGGCTGCGAGTGTCCTTGCGCCCCGGCGCGCTTGGCCACTGCCGCGGGCCCTGGCGCAGGTCGCTATAGTCGATGCCGCGCAGGTCGTAACCGGTGTCCGGATTGTGGAAGCGGCGGATCTCATCGAACACCGCTTCGGCGTCGGGGTAGTCGAAGGCGTGCGCATAACCCATGGCACAGGCGACGCGCGCGATCAGGCGCCAGTCCTCGAGGCTTTCGCCGGGCGCCTCGACGGCGCGGGGCATCAAGGTCAGGTTACGCTCGCTGTTGATCATCACCCCCTCGCTCTCGGCCCACAGTGCCGCCGGCAGCAGGATGTCGGCGTAGCGGTTGGTCTCGGTGTCGAGGAAGGCGTCCTGGCTGATCACCAGTTGTGCCTGGCGCAGGCCGTCGATCACCTGCTGGCGGTTGGCGACGCTGGCCACCGGGTTGCTGCAGATGATCCAACAGGCTTTTACCTTGCCCTGCTTGAGTTGCTCGAACAGCGCCACGGTGCCTTCGCCTCCTTCACTGCGCAGGGTGCCGGGGGGCAGTTGCCATTGCGCTTCGACGAAGGCGCGGTCGGCCGCCACCTGCGCCGAACGCTGGCCCGGTAGGCCCGGTCCCATGTAACCCATCTCGCGGCCGCCCATGGCATTGGGTTGGCCGGTCAGCGAGAACGGCCCGCTGCCGGGTCGGCAGATGGCGCCGGTGGCCAGGTGCAGGTTGCACAGAGCATTGCTATGCCAGGTGCCGTGGATGCTCTGGTTCAGGCCCATGGTCCAGCAGCTCATCCATTCGCCCGCCGCGCCGATCAGGCGGGCGGCTTCGTGGATATCGGCCTCGGCCAGCCCGGTGATGGCCGCGACGCGTGCGGGGGTGTAGTCCTCGAGAAACGCCGGCAGTACCTCCCAGCCTTCGGTGTGGCGCGCGATGAAGTCCGCGTCGGTATGGCCATTGGCGTGCAGCAGGTGCAGCAGGCCATTGAGCAGGGCCAGGTCGGTACCCGGGCGCAGTTGCAGGAACAGGTCGGCCTTGTCGGCGGTGGCGCTGCGCCGGGGGTCGACGACGATCAACCTGGCACCGGCCTTGAGCCGGTCGAGCAGGCGCAGGAACAGGATCGGGTGACAGTCGGCCATGTTCGCGCCGATCACCAGGAACACCTCGGCGCGCTCGAAATCCTGGTAGCTGCCGGGCGGGCCGTCGGCGCCAAGCGATTGCTTGTAGCCGCTACCGGCGCTGGCCATGCACAGGCGTGAGTTGGACTCGATATGGCGGGTGCGGATGAAACCCTTGGCCAGTTTGTTGGCCAGGTACTGTGCCTCCAGCGACATCTGCCCGGAGACATAGAGGGCTACGGCATCGGCGCCGTGGGTGTCGATGATCGTGCGCAGGCGCCTGGCCGTCTCGGCGATGGCGGTCTCCAGCGGGCGACGGGCTGGTTGCTGGCTGCGCTGGTCACGGACGAAAGCGTGGGCCATGCGCCCGACCTCCAACGGCACATGGGCGGTCAACCCCTTGGTGCACAGGCGCCCGAAGTTGCTGGGGTGCTGCTTGTCGCCGCTGACCTTGACCACCTTGCCCCCCTTCACGTGCATGACGATGCCGCACCCGACCCCGCAATACGGGCAAACACTGCGCACTTCACTGCCGCTCATCACGATCTCCTGCTGACTAAACGACAAAGGCGCCGGCTGCCCGGCCTGCAAGTGGCAAGCGGGGCAACACGGCGCCTTCGTCGTGGAGAGAGAACCATCGGCGTTGATGGCCTCGATGCCGTGCAAACAGCAAATCCCGGGCCATTTCATGCAGGGCGCGGTGTTGCTGTGAGAGTGGGCTCGCCCGGCGTGGGACGCGCACCGATATGGGGAGCTGCGCACCAGCGGATGGCATCGGTCGAACTATGGCTATATGATTCGCATACGTTTCATATATAGGTAACCGCACATGGGTATCGTCAAGATCGCCGACGAACTCCACGAAGACCTGCGCGTAGCCAGCGCCGCGCTGTCGCGCTCGATCAACGCCCAGGCCGAGCACTGGATCCGTATCGGCATGCTGGCCGAGTTGCACCCGCAGGCCACCTACCAGGAACTGCTGCGCCAGTTGCTGCGCCAGGAGCAGGCCAATCTCAAGGAGCTGCTGCAATGAGCAAGGTCATCCTCAAGGACCCCGCCCAGCTCGAATTGATGCGCCGTGCCGGCCAGTTGCTGGCCCGGGTGTTCGCCGACCTCGACGGTTTCATCCGCCCCGGCGTGACCACCATGCAGATCAACGACCGCGCCGAGGCCTTCATCGTCCAGACCCTCAAGGCGCGGCCGGCGAGCAAGGGCCAATACGGTTTTCCCTTTGCCCTGAACACATCGGTGGACCATGTGGTCTGCCATGGCATGCCCAAGGCCGATGAGGTGTTGAAGGAGGGTTCGATCGTCAACGTCGACATCACCCTGGAGCAGGGCGGCTATATCGCCGATTCGTCGAAGATGTACAGCATCGGCCAGATCGGCGAAGAGGCCCGACGGCTGGTGGACACTACCTATGCTGCGCTGTGGAAAGGCATCGAGCAGGTGCGCCCTGGCGCGACCCTCGGTGACATCGGCCACGCCATCCAGGCCCACGCCGAGGCCGCCGGCTACAGCGTGGTGCGCGAATATTGCGGGCACGGCATCGGCACGCAGATGCACGAGGCGCCGGAGGTGCTGCACTACGGCCAGCGTGGCACGGGTATGAAGCTGCAACCGGGAATGGTGTTCACCATAGAGCCGATGATCAACCAGGGAGGGCGTGGGACCCGCGGTTTGCGCGATGGCTGGACGGTGATTACCCGTGACCGGAGCCTGTCGGCGCAATGGGAGCACACCGTGGCGGTGACGCAGAGCGGCGTCGAGGTGCTGACCTTGCGCGAGGAGGAACGCGTGGCGCAGGGCGATGGGCGAACGTCCCTCGGAGCCATGGTCTAGGCTGAAACCTACCGGTACCGGCCCACGCCCTACTACAAATGCCGGCCCGGCAACCATTGGAGTCCCTGGGAGGTGCGCCATGAGCCTGCTGCTCGAACCCTACACCCTGCGTCAGTTGACCCTGCCCAACCGTATCGCCGTTTCCCCCATGTGTCAGTACTCCGCCGTCGACGGCCTGGCCAATGACTGGCACCTGGTTCACCTGGGCAGCCGCGCTGTCGGTGGCGCCGGCCTGGTGATCAGTGAAGCGGTCGCGGTCACCGCCGATGGACGCATCACAGCAGAAGACCTCGGCCTGTGGAGCGACGAGCAGATCCCCGCGTTGCAGCGCATCACCCGCTTCATCACCGCCCAGGGCGCTGTTCCCGGCATCCAGCTGGCCCACGCCGGACGCAAGGCCAGCACCCACAGGCCGTGGCTGGGCAAGCACGGCAGCGTCAAGCTCGAAGACGGCGGCTGGCAGCCGGTAGGGCCCTCCAGGATTGCCTTCGACCCCGAGCACACCGTCCCCCATGAACTGAGCAAGGACGAGATCCAGCAGGTCGTCGACGCGTTCGTTGCCGCCACCGAGCGGGCCTTGAAGGCCGGCTTCAAGGTGGTCGAGATCCACGCCGCCCACGGCTACCTGCTGCACCAGTTCCTCTCGCCGCTGAGCAACCAGCGCCGCGACGAGTACGGCAGCTGCTTTGAAAACCGTATCCGCCTGACCTTGCAGGTTGTCGAAGCGGTGCGCCAGGCCTGGCCACAGGAGCTGCCGCTGTTGGTGCGGGTGTCGGCCACCGACTGGGTGGAGGATGGCTGGAACCCGGACGAGACCGTGGAGCTGGCCCGCCGGCTGCGCGCCCTGGGTGTCGATCTGATCGACGTGTCGTCGGGAGGGACCTCGGTCAACGCAGAGATCCCCACCGGCCCCGGCTACCAGACCCGTTTCGCCGAGCGGGTGCGCAAGGAGTCGGAGATCGCCACCGGCACCGTCGGCATGATCACCGAGCCAGCCCAGGCCGAGCATATCCTGCGTACCGGCCAGGCCGATGTGATCTTCCTTGCCCGCGAACTGTTGCGCGACCCTTACTGGCCATTGCACGCCGACGACGACCTGGGCGGCAACAAGGCGACCTGGCCGGCGCAATACCAACGCGCGACAAGCCGGGCCAACCCGATCCACGAATCGGACTTGCGCGACTGACTCAGCTGCAGGCGGCTTGGCTGAGGATGTCGCTGACCCACTGGTTGATGCTCTTCTGCGCCAGCTCGGCCTTGGCCGCCACGCTGGCGTGGAGAGTAGGCTCCAGGCGCAGGCTGAGTTTGCCGGAGTAGGTTTTCTGCGGTTCACGCCCCAGGCGCCGACAGGTTTCGAGGTAGTCGTCGACAGCTTCCTCGAACGCCTGGCGCAATTCACTGATCGACTCGCCATGGAAGCCGATCACGTCGCGGATCCCGGCGACATGGCCGATCAGCAACTGGTCTTCGTCACTGTATTCAATGCGCGCCGAGTAGCCGCGGTAATTCATCACATTCATGGTGTAACTCCTGCCTGCTCCAGGAACTGGCGGGCATCGCGCACCTGATAGGGTTTGGCGTGCCGATCGGGGTGAGGGCGATGAAAGGTCGCAACCTCACCGTTGAGTTCGAAGCGCACACGCGAGCCTCTACCCTCGACAACCCGGGCACCGAGCGAGACCAGCAGGGATTCCAGGCGCGACCAGTCCAGCGTTCGGGGAACGAGCTTGTTGAAGACAAGTTCGAGTAACGCACGTTGACTATTCATGGTATCAGTCTGTGATACCAGCGCCATTTAACTCAATAGATCGGCGGTAGGGTGTAGTTCAGGCAATAGGTAGGAAAAATCGCGTTGCTTTGCAGGAAAAAAGCCGGTGAGTGTTTCCCCCACCGGCTAGTCGTGCATCAGTGCTTGAACATCACATGGCGCACACAGGTGTAGTCCTCCAACCCGTACATCGACATGTCCTTGCCATAGCCGGAATGCTTCTGCCCGCCGTGCGGCATCTCGCTGACCAGCATGAAATGCGTGTTGACCCAGGTGCAGCCATATTGCAGCCGTGCGGCGAGGCGGTGGGCGCGTCCGCTGTCACGGGTCCACACCGACGAGGCCAGGCCGTACTCCGAGTCGTTGGCCCATTCCAGCGCCTGGGCTTCGTCGCTGAAGCGGGTGACCGACACCACCGGGCCGAATACCTCGTGGCGGACGATTTCGTCGTCCTGCAGCGCATCGGCCAGCACGGTCGGTGCGAAGAAGAAGCCATCACCGGGCAGTGCCTTGCCACCGGTGACCAGGCGAATGTGCGGCTGGGCGATGGCACGGTTCACCAGGCCGGCGACCTTGTCGCGATGCTGGGCGCTGATCAACGGGCCGAGTTCGGTGTCGGCCGCCTGCTGCGGGCCTGGCTTGATGCTCGCAACCGCCGCGCCCAGGCGTTCGACGAAGCGTTCGTAGATGCCGTCCTGCACGTACAGCCGGCAGGCGGCGGTGCAGTCCTGCCCTGCGTTGTAGAAGCCGAAGGTGCGGATGCCGTCGATGGCCGCGTCGAGGTCGGCATCGTCGAATACCAGCACCGGCGCCTTGCCGCCCAGTTCCATGTGCATGCGCTTCACGCTGTCGGCGGTGGCGCCAATGATGTGCGCGCCGGTGGGGATGGAGCCGGTCAGCGACACCATGCGCACCTTGGCATGGGTGACCAGTGGGGTGCCGACGGTCTGGCCACGGCCGAAAAGGATATTGAGCACGCCGGCCGGCAGCAGCTCACGGACCAGCTCGCCAAGGCGCAGGGCCGTCAGCGGGGTCAACTCCGATGGCTTGATGACCACGGTGTTGCCGGCAGCCAACGCGGGGGCGATCTTCCAGGCCAGCATCATCAGCGGGTAATTCCACGGCGCGATGGAGGCGACCACGCCCAGCGGGTCGCGGCGGATCATCGAGGTGTGCCCGGGCAGGTACTCGCCCGCCGCCAGGCCACCCAGGCAGCGTGCCGCGCCGGCGAAGTAGCGGAACACGTCGGCAATGGCCGGGATCTCGTCGCCGAGCGCCGCGGCATAGGGCTTGCCGCAGTTGTCCGACTCCAGCCGGGCCAGTTCCTCGGCGTGTCGTTCGATGACCTCGGCAATCGCCAGCAAAGCGCTGGCGCGTTCCTTCGGGGTGGTCTGCGACCAGTGCTGGAAGGCTTGGTCGGCGGCGCGCACGGCGGTGTCTACCTGGGCTTCGGTGGCTTCGTTGATCTGCGCCAGGGCGCTGCCCTTGGCCGGGTCGAGCACGGTCCAGGCCGGGCCTTCGCCGTTCACCAGGTGACCGTTGATCAGCATTCGGGTTTGCATGGAGCGGTTCTCCTTATGGGCCTCGAGCGCACTGCGCCGCAATGACGCTACAGACTAGAAGCGACTGGCCGTACCGACAAACGAGAGTGGGCAACATCTGGATGCAAATGCGTTAAGCGAGGCTTCAGCTTGCCGGCCTACTCTGGGGCCTTCTCAACGTCGAATGTTTGCGAGGTGTGTCAGATGAACACGCGTGGTCTGCTCGATCAGCTCTTGAAAACCGGTCAATCTCTGCTGCAGAACCAGCAGGGCAAGAGCCTCAGCGACAAAGGTTCGGGGAACATTGGCAGCCTGTTGTCTGGTGCCGGCGGTGGCGCATTGGCAGCGGGCGCCATGGGCTTGCTGCTGGGCAACAAGAAGGCCCGCAGGTATGGCGGCAAGGCACTGACCTACGGCGGCCTGGCCGCGCTCGGGGTGCTGGCCTACAAGGCCTATGGCAACTGGCAGGTCCGCCAGGGCGCCGGCGATCAGCAGCCGCAGACGCTGGATCGCCTGCCCCCGGCCCAGGTCGAGCAGCACAGCCAGGCCGTGTTGCGCGCGCTGGTGGCGGCAGCCAAGTCCGACGGCCATATCGATGACCGTGAGCGGGCTCTGATTGAAGGCGAGTTCACTCGCCTGGACAGCGACCGCGAGTTGCAGCAATGGCTGCACGCTGAACTGAACAAGCCGCTGGATCCGGCCGAAGTGGCCCGCGCCGCGCAGACCCCGGAAATGGCTGCCGAGATGTACCTGGCCAGCGTGATGATGGTCGACCAGGAGAACTTCATGGAGCGCGCCTACCTCGACGAACTGGCGCGCCAGCTGCGCCTGGACCCTGCCTTGCGCCTGGAGTTGGAGAACCAGGTCAGGCTTGCCGCGGGTCAATGAGCCTGCAATTGGCCATATCAATGGGCACGGAGGCCTGAGTACAGCAGCATTCAGCCGCAAATACGTAGGACGCCTGGGCTATACTTCGGCGATTTTTCCCGCTCGTATCGAATTCCTGAGGGCTGAATGTGAAGAACTGGACCTTGCGCCAACGGATCCTGGCAAGTTTCGCCGTGATCATCGCCATCATGCTGCTGATGATCGTGGCCGCCTACTCGCGGCTGGTGGCGATCGAGTCCAGCGAGGAGGCGGTAGGGTCCGACAGCATTCCCGGGCTCTACTACAGCTCGATGATCCGCAGCGCCTGGGTCGACAGCTATGTCACCAGCCAGCAACTGGTCGGCTTGTCGAACCACCGCGAGTTCACCACCACCGATGCCGAGTTGTTCAAGAGTTTCGACGACCGTTTGAAGCAGCATATGGCCAGCTACCAGGGCACTATCCGCGACCCGGCCGACCAGGCCGCGTTCGACGATTTCACGCGCCAGGAAGAGGCTTACGTCAAGATTGTCGACCAGGTCCTGGAAACCTATCGCCAGAAGAACTACGCCGAAGCCCAGCGGTTGATCGCCGAGGTGCTGACGCCCGCCTGGAGAGAAGGGCGCCTGCACCTGAACGAAGTGATCGAGCGCAACCGGGAGTCGGCCGACAACGCCACCAATGAAATCGTCAGCGCCGTGGCCACCGCCAAAGGCAGCATGATCGTCTCGCTGCTGCTGGCAATCGTCGCCGCCGGCGTTTGCGGCCTGCTGCTGATGCGCGCGATCACCGCCCCCATGCAGCGCATCGTGCACGCCCTCGACGGCCTGCGTTCGGGCGACCTGAGCATGCGCCTGAGCCTGGACCGCAAGGATGAGTTCGGCGCGATCGAGGGCGGCTTCAACGAAATGGCCGAATCCCTGGCCAATCTGGTGTCGCAGGCCCAGCGTTCGTCGGTGCAGGTGACCACCTCGGTCACCGAGATCGCCGCCACCTCCAAGCAGCAACAGGCCACCGCCACCGAGACGGCCGCCACCACCACCGAGATCGGCGCCACCTCGCGGGAAATCGCCGCGACCTCGCGGGACCTGGTGCGCACCATGACCGAAGTCACCTCGTCGGCCGACCAGGCCTCGAGCCTTGCCGGTGCCGGCCAGCAGGGCCTGGCGCGCATGGAGGAGACCATGCACCAGGTGATGGGCGCCGCCGACCTGGTCAACGCCAAGCTGGCGATCCTCAACGAGAAGGCCAGCAACATCACGCAGATGGTGGTGACCATCGTCAAGGTCGCCGACCAGACCAACCTGCTGTCGCTCAACGCCGCCATCGAGGCGGAAAAAGCCGGTGAGTACGGTCGCGGTTTCGCCGTGGTCGCCACCGAAGTACGCCGCCTTGCCGACCAGACCGCCGTGGCCACCTACGACATCGAACAGATGGTGCGCGAGATCCAGTCCGCAGTGTCGGCCGGGGTGATGGGCATGGACAAGTTCTCCGAGGAGGTGCGCCGCGGCATGTTCGAGGTGCAGCAGGTGGGCGAGCAGCTCAGTCAGATAATCCATCAGGTGCAGGCGCTGGCGCCGCGGGTGCTGATGGTCAACGAGGGCATGCAGGCCCAGGCCACCGGCGCCGAGCAGATCAACCAGGCACTGGCCCAGCTCAGCGATGCCAGTACCCAGACCGTGGAATCGCTGCGCCAGGCCAGTTTCGCCATCGACGAACTGAGCCAGGTAGCCGCCGGGCTGCGTGGCGGTGTTTCGCGGTTCAAAGTCTGACGACGATGAACGAACCGTCCCCTCGCGAGGATCGCGAATCAGCCGGCAAGGGCGTGCTGTACCTGCAATTTCGCATCGCCGACCAGCGCTTCGCCCTGGACGTGCGCGAAGTGATCGAAGTGCTGCCGTGCCGTACCCTCAAGCCCATTGCCCAGTCGCCGGGCTGGGTGGCCGGCGTGCTCGCCCACCGTGGTGTGCTGGTGCCGGTGATCGACCTGTCGGCGCTGAGCTTCGGTGTGCCGGCACAGTCGCGCAGCAGTACGCGGATGGTACTGGTGCACTACCGCGCTGACTCGCGCCGCCCTGACCTGCAGCTGGGGCTTGTCCTGGAGCAGGCTACCGATACGCTGCGCTGTGCCCCCGAGGAATTCCAGCCATACGGCCTGGACAATGCCGACGCGCGCTACCTCGGGCCGGTCCGCCAGGACGCCCGCGGTTTGTTGCAGCGCATCCAGGTGAACGACCTGTTGTCGGACGCGGTGCGTGAGCTGCTGTACCCCGGCGGGCCCGGGCAGGAGCCAGCATGAGCGAGCAACGTTTCTTCCGTTTCCTGCAGGAACGTATCGGGCTGGATGTGGAGTCGGTCGGCGCAGCGATGGTCGAGCGCGCCCTGCGCCAGCGCTGCACGCTCGTGCAGGCTGCGGATCTCGATGACTACTGGCTGCGTTTGCAGCAGTCCGGCGATGAGCAGCAGGCCCTGATCGAGGCGGTCATCGTTCCGGAGACCTGGTTTTTCCGCTACCCAGAATCCTTCACCGCGCTGGCGGGGCTGGCGCACAAGCGTGCGGCAGAACTTGCCGGCGCACGGCCCCTGCGCATCCTCAGCCTGCCGTGCTCGACGGGCGAGGAACCCTACTCGATCGCCATGGCCTTGCTCGACGCTGGCCTGAGCCCGGGCGCTTTCCGCGTCGATGGCATTGATATCAGCCCCAGTTCGGTGGCCAAGGGCGAGCAGGCGCTGTACGGGCGCAACTCCTTTCGCGGCAGCGAGCTGGCCTTTCGCGAGCGGCACTTCAGCCCAAGCGGCGATACCCATCGCCTGGATGAGCGGGTGCGCCAGCAAGTCAGCCTGCAGGCGGGCAACGTGCTCGACCCGGCGCTCAAAGCGCGTGAAGGGCTATACGATTTCGTGTTCTGTCGCAACTTGCTGATCTACTTCGATGTTCCGACCCAGCAGCGGGTGTTCGAGGTACTCAAGCGCCTGATCCACGCCCAGGGCGTGCTGTTCATCGGCCCCGCCGAGGGCAGCCTGCTGGCGCGCCTGGGCATGCGCCCGCTGGGGATTGCCCAGTCATTCGCCTACGTGCGCCAGGATGATGCCCCACGGCCTGTTGCCAAGCCGTTGCCGGTTGCGCGCCAGCCGGTCGCTGCGCCGCTGCCGCCACGTGTCGTGGCACTGCCGCCCCGCGTCGCCAGGTCGAGCGCGGTGCCAGCGACGCCGGTACCGGCGCAAGACGAAGCGCAGTTGCTGGCCCTCATTGCCCGGCAGGCCAATGCCGGTGAAAACCGGCAGGCCAGGGCGGACTGCGAGCGCTATCTGCGCCAGTTCGCCCCCAAGGCGCAGGTCTATTACTGGCTGGGGTTGCTCAGTGACACCGAAGGCGATGCCGCGCAGGCCATCACCCATTATCGCAAGGCGCTCTACCTCGAGCCGCAGCACCCTGAGGCACTGATGCACCTGGCCATGCTGCTGGCTGCGCAGGGGGACGAGGCCGGTGCCCGGCGCCTGCAGGAGCGTGCCGCCCGGGCCGGCAGGGAGTCTGAACGATGAGCGGCGGATACCATATGCAACTGATCGCCAATGACGACCAGCCCATCGACGATTGCTGGAACCGCATCGGCGTGCATGGCGACAAACAGTGCCCGTTGCTGGAGCGGCATGTGCACTGCCGCAATTGCGAGGTGTATGCCGACGCGGCCACGCGCTTGCTGGATCGCTATGCGCTGGTCCAGGACGAACAGGTCGAAACGGCCATCGTGGGGGAATGCGCGGTCGGCCGCTCGATGCTGCTGTTCCGCCTCGGCGAGGAGTGGCTGGCCCTGGCCACCGCCTGCCTTGCCGAGATCGCCCCGGCGCAGCCGGTGCACTCGTTGCCGCACCAGCGCTCGCGGGTGCTGCAGGGGGTCGCCAATGTGCGCGGTGCGCTGGTGCCTTGCCTGTCGCTCGCCGACCTGCTGGGCGTGCCGACGCAGTCGGGCGCGGAGCGCACCGGGCGGAGCATGCCGCGCATGCTGATCCTGGCGGCCGAGGGTGGGCCGGTGGTGGTGCCGGTGGACGAGATCGACGGCATCCATCGTCTTGACCTTGCGGGCCAGGACCACGGCCGCGATGCTGCGCATTTCACCGCCGCCGTGTTGCAGTGGCGAGGGCGCAGTGTGCGAGTGCTGGATGAACAACACCTGATGTCAGCCGTGAAGCGGAGCCTGTCATGACCCCGGAGCAAATGCGCGATGCGTCGCTGCTCGAGCTGTTCAGCCTGGAGGCCGAGGCCCAGACCCAGGTGCTCAGCGCCGGCTTGATGGCGCTGGAGCGCAACCCTGCGCAACCCGACCAGCTCGAGGCCTGCATGCGTGCGGCGCACTCGCTCAAGGGTGCTGCGCGGATTGTCGGTATCGATGCCGGGGTCAGCGTCGCCCACGTCATGGAAGACTGCCTGGTGGCCGCCCAGGAAGGTCGCCTGCTGCTGCGTCCGGAGCATATCGACGCCTTGTTGCAGGGCACTGACCTGTTGATGCGCATCGCGACCCCTGGAGATCAGGGTGGCGACGCCGCCGTGGCGGTGTTCTTGGCACAGATGACAGCACTGCTCGAGCCTTCTGCGCCCGTGCCGGTGATCGCGCAGGCTGGCGTTCCAGGCGCGCCGCCCGCTGCCTTGGCGGCGCGGCCGGAACCCGAGCCAACGCTCCAGGCCCCGCCGGAGCTTGAACCCGAAGCTGAACCCGTGCCAGCCCGCAAGGCCGGCAAGCGCGGTGGTGAGGGGGGCGAGCGGGTCTTGCGGGTGACCGCCGACCGTCTTAACAGCCTGCTGGATCTGTCGAGCAAGTCGCTGGTCGAGACCCAGCGGCTGAAACCCTACCTGGCCACCCTGCAGCGCCTGAAGCGCATGCATGGCCAGGGCATGCGCGGCCTCGATGGCCTGAAGGCCCAGCTGGAAGAGAGCGGGCAGGGGCCGGAGGTGCTGGAAGCGCTGGCCCAGACCCAGCAGTTGCTGGCTGAAACCCAGCAGATCCTCTTGCAGCAGGCGGCCGATCTCGACGAGTTCGGTTGGCAGGCCAGCCAGCGCGCGCAACTGCTGTACGACACGGCGCTGGCCTGTCGCATGCGTCCGTTCGCCGATGTGCTCACCGGCCAGAGCCGGATGGTCCGCGACCTCGGGCGCTCGCTGGGCAAGCCGGTGCGCCTGTTAATCGAGGGCGAGAAGACCCAGGTCGACCGTGACGTGCTGGAAAAGCTCGAGGCGCCGCTGACGCACCTGCTGCGCAACGCGGTCGATCATGGCATCGAACTGCCCGAGCAGCGCCTGCTGGCCGGTAAACCGAGCGAGGGCACCGTGCGCCTGCGCGCCTCGCACCAGGCCGGGCTGCTGATTCTGGAACTGTCCGACGACGGTGCCGGTATCGATCTGCAGCGCTTGCGCGAGAGTATCGTCGAGCGCGCATTGTCGCCGGCCGAGACGGTGGCGCAGATGAGCGAGGCCGAGCTGCTGACCTTCCTGTTCCTGCCGGGGTTCAGCCTGCGCGACACGGTCACCGAAGTGTCCGGGCGCGGTGTCGGCCTGGATGCGGTGCAGCACATGGTCCGTGAGCTGCGCGGCTCCATCGAGTTGACCCAGGTGGCCGGCCAGGGATGTTGCTTCCATGTGGAAGTACCGTTGACCTTGTCGGTGGTTCGCAGCCTGGTCGTCGAGGTGGGCGGCGAGGCCTACGCCTTCCCGCTGGCGCATATCGAGCGCACCGTCGACGTGGCGGCCGAGGCCATCGTGCAGATTGAAGGGCGGCAGCACTTCTGGCACGAAGGGCGACACATCGGCTTGGTGGCCGCCAGCCAGCTGCTCAACCGGCCGGCGGCCCAGGGCGACGAACAGAGCCTGCGGGTGGTGGTGATCCGCGAGCGCGAGCAGCTCTATGGGGTGGCCGTCGAGCGGCTGATCGGCGAGCGGGTGCTGGTGGTGATGCCGCTGGACCCGCGCCTGGGCAAAGTCCAGGACATCTCCGCTGGCGCCTTGCTCGACGACGGTTCGGTGGTGCTGATCGTCGATGTCGAGGACTTGCTGCGCTCGGTGGACAAGCTGCTCAGCACCGGCCGCCTGGAGCGTATCGAGCGCGGTGGGCGGGGCGTCAAGGGTGCGGTGCGCAAGCGCATCCTGGTGGTCGACGACTCGCTCACCGTGCGCGAACTGCAACGCAAGCTGCTGGGTCACCGCGGCTACGAAGTGGCGGTGGCCGTGGATGGCATGGACGGCTGGAACGCGCTGCGCAGCGATGATTTCGACCTGTTGATCACTGACATCGACATGCCGCGCATGGACGGGATCGAGCTGGTCACCCTGGTGCGGCGCGACAACCGCCTGCAATCGTTGCCGGTGATGGTGGTGTCCTATAAGGATCGCGAAGAAGACCGGCGTCGTGGACTGGATGCCGGTGCCGACTATTATTTGGCCAAGGCCAGCTTCCACGACGATGCGTTGCTGGATGCGGTCGAGGAGCTGATCGGAGGTGCCCAGGGATGAGAATCGCCATTGTCAACGACATGCCCATGGCCGTCGAGGCCCTGCGCCGGGCGTTGGCATTCGAGCCCGCGCACCAGGTGATCTGGGTCGCCGGCAACGGCGCCGAGGCGGTGCGCCTGTGCGCCGAGCAGACGCCGGATCTGATCCTCATGGACCTGATCATGCCGGTCATGGACGGCGTGGAGGCGACCCGGCGCATCATGGCCGAAACCCCGTGCGCCATCGTCATCGTCACCGTGGACCGCAAGCAGAATGTGCACCGGGTCTTCGAGGCCATGGGCCATGGCGCCCTGGATGTGGTCGACACCCCGGCATTGGGCGCGGGTGATGCACGCGAGGCGGCCGCGCCACTGTTGCGCAAGATCCTCAACATCGGCTGGCTGATCGGCCAGCAGCGGCCCAGCGCGCCTCGGGCGGTTAGCGTGCCGCTGCGCGAGGCCTCGCAGCGCCGCGCACTGGTCGCCATCGGCTCGTCCGCGGGTGGGCCTGCCGCTTTGGAAGTACTGCTCAAGGGGCTGCCGCGCAGTTTTCCGGCGGCCATCGTGCTGGTCCAGCATGTCGACCAGGTTTTCGCCGCCGGCATGGCCGAGTGGCTCAGCAGCGCCTCCGGCCTGCCGGTGCGCCTGGCCCGCGAGGGTGAGCCGCCACAGCCGGGGCAGGTGCTGCTGGCCGGCACCAACCACCATATCCGCCTCCTTAAGAATGGCGAGCTGGCCTACACTGCCGAGCCCGTCAACGAAATCTACCGCCCCTCGATCGATGTGTTCTTCGAGAGCGTGGCGCGCTGCTGGTCCGGCGATGCGGTGGGCGTGCTGCTCACCGGCATGGGGCGCGACGGCGCCCAGGGCCTGAAGCTGATGCGCCAGCAGGGCTTCCTGACCATCGCCCAGGACCAGCAGAGCAGCGCGGTGTACGGCATGCCCAAGGCCGCTGCGGCGATCGACGCGGCGGTGGAAATACGTCCGCTGGAGCGAATCGCCGGACGACTGATGGAAATCTTTCCGAAATGACGATATGTATTGAGTCGCGCCGCGTGGCCGGCAGTGGATGGGTGATTACGCATGAATGATCTACCGATCGAAGGTTTCACGACCATCAACGAAAGTGCGGCGATGGTCCTGCTGGTCGATGATCAGGCCATGATCGGCGAAGCGGTGCGCCGTGGCCTCGCCCACGAAGAGAACATCGACTTCCACTTCTGCGCCGACCCGCACCAGGCGGTGGCCCAGGCCATGCGCATCAAGCCCACGGTAATCCTCCAGGACCTGATCATGCCGGGCCTTGATGGCCTGACCCTGGTGCGCGAATACCGCAACAACCCGGCCACCCAGGACATTCCGATCATCGTCCTGTCGACCAAGGAGGATCCGCTGGTCAAGAGCGCGGCCTTCGCCGCCGGGGCCAACGACTACCTGGTCAAGTTGCCGGATACCATCGAGCTGGTGGCGCGTATCCGCTACCACTCGCGCTCCTACCTCACCCTGTTGCAGCGCGACGAGGCCTACCGCGCGCTGCGCGTAAGCCAGCAGCAGTTGCTCGACACCAACCTGATGCTGCAGCGGCTGATGAACTCGGACGGCCTGACCGGGTTATCCAACCGTCGTCACTTCGACGAATACCTGGAGCTGGAATGGCGCCGGGCGATTCGCGAGCAGCAGCAGTTGTCGCTGTTGATGATCGATGTCGACTATTTCAAGGCGTTCAACGACAGTTTCGGCCACCTGGCCGGCGACGAGGCCCTGCGCCAGGTGGCCGAGGCCATCCGTGGCTGCTGCTCGCGTCCCACCGACCTGCCGGCGCGTTATGGCGGTGAGGAGTTCGCCCTGGTGCTGCCCAACACTTCGCCCGGCGGCGCGCGCCTGGTGGCCGAAAAACTGCGCCAGACCATCATGGGCCTGAAGATCGCCCATACCGTGCCCGAGGCGGCGTCGCACCTGACCGTGAGCATCGGCCTGGCGACCCTGACCCCGAGTGTCGGCAGCCATTGCCGACAGCTGATCTCGGCGGCGGACAAGGGGCTGTACCAGGCCAAGAACAGTGGGCGCAATCAGGTCGGGATCGCCTGAGTCAGTTGCTGAAAGGGCAACGGTGTTTTCTGTGGGAGCCGGCTTGCCGGCGAGAGGCCGCGACAGCAATTGCAAGACTGGAGCCTCACCTGCAAAAGCGTGCTACGACTCATGAAACAGCGTGAATACTGGCCAAAGGCTGCCTGTGCGACCATGAACAACCTTTCACCCAGGAACTTCCGCTCCCAAAGCAGCTCTTATCCCGGTAGCCATTGGTCGCGGCCGCCTGCTAAGCTCGCGGCTTTACCCTGATTGCCCTCATGGCGCATGAACAAGGAAATTACATGAAACAGCATCGTTTGGCGGCCGCGGTTGCCCTGGTAGGCCTGGTCCTCGCCGGTTGCGACGCCCAGACCAGCAGCGTCGAGCTGAAGACCCCAGCACAGAAGGCCTCCTACGGTATCGGCCTGAACATGGGCAAGAGCCTGGCCCAGGAAGGCATGGACGACCTCGACTCGAAAGCCGTCGCCCAAGGCATCGAGGACGCTGTTGGCAAGAAGGAACAGCGCATCAAGGACGAAGAGCTGGTCGAAGCCTTCACCGCCTTGCAGAAGCGCGCCGAAGAACGCCTGACCAAGGCCAGCGAGGAAGCAGCCGCCGCCGGCAAGAAATTCCTTGAGGAAAACGGCAAGAAACCTGGCGTGATCACCACCGCCTCGGGCCTGCAGTATGAAGTGGTGAAGAAGGCCGATGGCCCGCAACCCAAGCCGACCGACGTCGTCACCGTCCACTACGAGGGCAAGCTGACCGACGGCAAGGTATTCGACAGCTCCGTCGAGCGCGGCAGCCCGATCGACCTGCCGGTCAGCGGCGTGATCCCGGGTTGGGTCGAAGGCCTGCAACTGATGCATGTCGGCGAGAAGTACAAGCTGTACATCCCTGCTGAACTGGCCTACGGCGCCCAGAGCCCGAGCCCGCTGATTCCGGCCAACTCGGTCCTGGTGTTCGACCTGGAACTGCTGGCCATCAAAGACCCGGCCAAGGCTGGCGAAGCACCGGCCAAGTAATAGCCGTCGTGTTGCATGAAGACGCCCCGTTTCGACGGGGCGTCGTCGTTTTCAGCAGTGCTTGACGCGAACCGTTGGCGTCATTCACTGTCGCAAGCAGTGCCCGGCCTGAATATAGGTGCCTTTGTCGCAAAACGTTTGCGCGGTTGAAACGGTTGTGTAAAAAACGCCCGATTCGTACCCGGCCCTTGCCCGGTGGGCACCACGCGGCGTCAATGCCGCCCTGTTCACAAGGTTATCCACAATAAATGTGGATAACCTCTGGCTCCCCTGGAGGCCCCATGAGCGCACCCTGGAATTTCGCCCGCTTCCTGCCCCTTGCCGAACGCTTGCTCAGCCGCGGCCGGCTGCCGGCATTGCTGTTCGCAGTGGCCCGTAAAGGGCCGAAGCTGGGCCAACTGCGCGAGGACCTGCGCCTGATGCAGGCGCTTTGCCTGGCCTGGTGGCGTGGCGAGTACCGCGCTGTCAGCCCCAAGGCACTGGTGACCATCGTCGCCGGGCTGCTCTACTTCGTCAGCCCACTGGATGCCATCCCCGACTGGCTGCTGGGTGTCGGCCTACTCGATGACATCGCCGTGCTGGGCTGGGTGCTCAAGACCGTGGCTGATGAGCTGGGCCGCTTCAAGGCTTGGCGCGACAGCCAGGCGCCGGAGCGGCTGCGCGTGGTCGAACGGCTGCCGGATACCGCTGAAGCGCTGCGCCTGGAAAGGCCTGGCAGCTGATTCCGCACAGACCCCCGAGGTTGGTAATATAATTGGCATAAGGGTTATGCCTACGGATTACATGCCGTAATCCAACGTCAAGGGGGTTGTATGGGTATTCAGGTCATCAGCCGGGACGGTCAGCCCGAGTACGCAGTGGTTCCCTGGGAGCAGTATCAGGCGTTGCTCGCGGCCGCAGGCCAGGCACCGGCCAGCGCACCCGTCACCGACAGCAATGTTGCCAGCACTCAACCAAGCGCCAGCCTGTCCTCACTGGATGAGCTGGCGTCCTTGCGTCAGGCCAAGGGGCTGGCGCCGGAGCAGCTGGCACGCAGTGTCGGCATCAGCCCGGCATACCTGGCCATGATCGAGTCTGGCGAGCGCCGCCCCGACGCGGCCATTCTGCGCAGCCTGGCGTGGCACCTGGGCGTGGCCGGCTGGAGCGAGCCGTCATGAGCCAGGTCAGGATCAGCCGTCAGCAGTGGCAGGGCCTGCTGAGCGAGCTCGACCTGGCCCGCCGGCAACGCCATCTGCTGACCTACCGGGCACTGCTCGAGCGTTTGCAATTGCCCAGCCCGGCCATGCAGACCTTGACCGCGGCCCTTGAGTACCTGGCGGTGCTCGACGCCCGCGCCGAGCAGCCGCTGCGCAGTTCGCTGGTGATCAGCCAAGGCGCCAGCCGCCTGCCACGTACCGGGTTTTTCGAGTGTGTCGAGCGCCTGGGACGGTTTTCCGGTCCGGTGGACGGCATGGAGGCTGCGTCCTGGCATGCCTCGGAAGTGGTGCGGGTGTTCGAGTACCGCTATCCAGAAGAGGCTTGAAACCGGAGGAGGGAGCTACCTGACGTGGTAGCGGTTGCCGGAGCCTGCCAGGGGGTTACTCCAGTACTGTCGTATCGATCAGGCTCAGGCTCGCGCCACCGATTTCCTTGGCCTTTCTTTTCGCTTGTGAGGCAAGCTCGGCCAGCTGGCCGGCATCCATCCCTGCGCAGCTTCCCGGTTCGAGCCAAACCACCCCGATCGACAAGGACAGCAACTCGAACGTTTCATGTTGACCTTGCCTGTTGTGAGCGACGAAGCATCCGGCTTCCAGATGTTCACCACGATAGAAGCGTCGACAGTCCCGAACGAAGGCCTCTACCAGCAGTTCAATACGAGCTCGCCAGTCTGCCGATCCCAATACCAGCATGAAATCATCCCCACCGATATGGCCGACGAAATCCCTGCTTGGATCGACGCAGTCGCTCAGGCACTGTGCCAGGCACAACAGCACTTCGTCGCCACGGGCATAGCCATAGATATCGTTGAAGGGTTTGAAGTTGTCGATGTCCACGTAGCATACGGCGGCCTCGCGCCGTTGCAGCAGCAAGCGCGCCAGGCACTGCTGGATCGGCACGTTGCCCGGCAGCAAAGTGAGTGGGTTGGCGTGCCTTGCCTGCTGGATCTTCTGTTCGGTGATCAGCTTGAGTACGTCGATCACTCGCCCCAGCCCCACGTAGCGCCCACTCTGGGTGATGATGAAATCTTCCTCGATGCGCTGGCGGGCGCGGCTGGTAAGCAGCCGGCTGACTTGCTGCAGCGACTGGCTGCGCTCGACGGCGAGAAAATCCTGGCTCATCAATCGGCTGATTGGTTTGCGGGCGAAAAGGTCGGTGCCGAAGGGCTTTAGCAGGGCCTCGGCTAGTGAATAGCGGTGGACGATGCCACAGGGTTTGCCACGCTCGTCCAGCACCGCGAGCGAATTGAGGTTGGCCTGGCGGTGGAACGCCTCGAGCACGTGCTGAATGGTGGTATCGCGCGTGACCGAGGGTTGCAGGATGAGTAGCGCGCTGAGATCGCTGCTGTCTTCGTCCAGTGCCACGTTCGTATCCATCGCCGGGGGCAACGGGCCGATGCTGTCACCTGGGGGAAACTCCTGGGGGCGCCCCAGCAGGTAGCCCTGGACCAGATCCACCCCCATGTCGCCCAGTATCGCCAGTTCCTCGGCCAACTCGATACCTTCCGCGATCACCTGGGCACGGGAAGCACGGGCGATCTGCAGGATCGAACCGACGAACTCACGCTTGAGTGGGTCCTGGTGGATGCTGTCGATGAAATGTCGGTCGATCTTTACATAATCCGGGCGCAATTCCGACCACAGCCGCAGGCTGGAGTACCCGGCACCCAGGTCATCCAGAGCGATGGAAAAACCCATGTCGCGGTAGTGGTGCAGGGCGTTGTACAGCAGTTGGAAGTCTTCGGTGGGGGTCTGCTCGGTCAGTTCGATGACCACCCGGCTGGGGGACAGGCCGACCTGTTCGAGCATCTGCAGAGTGCGCCCGGAAGGGTAATTGGGTTCCACCAGGGATTCGGGCGAGACGTTGAGAAACAGCTGGCCCCCAAGGTTCAGCTCGCTGAAGCGTCGGCAGGCGGTTTCCCGGCACAGCACCTCCAGTTCACCCAGGCGACCGGCCTGGCGGGCGATGGCGAACAGGTTCAGGGGCGAGTGCAAGGGGCTGTTGGAGGGGCCGCGACTCAGGGCCTCATAGCCGAGGATGCGCCGTTCGGAAAGGCAGACGATGGGTTGGAACAGACAGTGGATGCTGCGTTGAGCCAGGATGGCACTCAATGCGCTGAGCTGTTCGGTGACGGTCATGGACTGCTTCCTGAATTGAAAAGGGCCGGACGCTTGCACGTTCGGCCCTTCTATTTCACGACAGTCCGGTGACTGTTTGATGACAGCTCACATTATTTTGCCATCATTTCAGTGCTTGGCCACCGAGGTGCTGAGGCTCAGGTAGTCGAGCAGGATGCGACCGGTCTCGGACAGGTAGGCATCGTCCTCGGGCTTGGTGTCGTCCGGCTCGGCGGGCAGGGCGTCCTCGTCCTCTTTTTTCAGTTCCTTGAGCGGCTCTTCGCCCTTGGCCTTGCGTCGGATGTTCTCAAGCGCCAGCTGTTTGGCTTCGATCTCGTCGTGGCGAGCGCGACGTTGCTGCTCGTTGAGGCTGACGGTCTTCTCGTTCATCAGCTTCTGGGTCAGTGCCAGGCGGTCGCGGATATAGACGAACTCGGCATCCTTGTCGCTGCGCGCCTCATGCTGCGCCTTGAGCTGCGTCAGGAACGGTTTGAACGGATCGGAGGCAGGCTTGACCACTGGACGGATGGTGTCCCACGGCATGGCTTCAGGCAGCGCGCTTTCGCCGATCTCCTTGGTGTCGATGATCGACGGGTAGGCGATGTCCGGCAGCACGCCCTGGTGCTGGGTGCTCTGCCCGGAAACCCGGTAGAACTTGGCCAGCGTCAGCTTGAGTTCGCCATGGTTGAGCGGCTGGATGGTTTGCACGGTGCCTTTGCCGAAGGTCTGGCCACCAATGATCAGCGCACGGTGGTAGTCCTGCATGGCCCCGGCGAAAATTTCCGAGGCGGACGCCGACAGGCGGTTGACCAGCAGTGCCAGCGGGCCTTTGTAGAAGGCGCCGGGGTTCTCGTCTTCGAGCACGTCGACGCGCCCGTCGCTGTTGCGCACCAGCACGGTCGGGCCCTTCTCGATGAACAGGCTGGTCAGCTCGGTGGCTTCCTGCAGCGAGCCGCCACCGTTGTTGCGCAGGTCGATGACCACGCCGTCGACTTTCTCTTTCTGCAGCTCGGTGAGCAGCTTCTTCACGTCGCGGGTGGTGCTCTTGTAATCCGGATCACCAGCGCGGTAGGCCTTGAAGTCCAGATAGAAGGCCGGGATCTCGATGATGCCGAGCTTGTAGTCGCGGCCATCCTGCTTGAGCTTGAGCACCGACTTCTTCGCCGCCTGCTCCTCGAGCTTGACCGCTTCGCGGGTGATCGAGACGATCTTGCTGGTCTGGTCGTTCGGCGCGTTGCTGGCCGGGATGACCTCCAGGCGCACCACCGAGCCTTTCGGGCCGCGGATCAGCTTGACCACTTCGTCAAGACGCCAGCCGACCACGTCGACCATTTCCTTGTTGCCCTGGGCGACGCCGATGATCTTGTCGGCCGGCGCCACCTGCTTGGTCTTGGCGGCAGGGCCGGCCGGCACCAGGCGTACGATCTTGACCTGGTCGTTGTCGCTCTGCAGCACCGCGCCGATGCCTTCGAGCGACAGGCTCATGTTGATGTCGAAGTTCTCGGCGTTGTCCGGCGACAGGTAGTTGGTGTGCGGGTCGTAGGACTGGGCGAAGGTGTTGATATAGGCCTGGAAGATGTCTTCCGCGCGGGTCTGGTCCAGGCGCGCCAGCTGGTTCTTGTAGCGCTTGGTCAGGGTTTCCTGGATCTGCTTGGGATCCTTGCCGGCGATCTTCTGGCGCAGCACTTCGTCCTTGACGCGCTTGCGCCACAGGTCGTCGAGCTCGGCCTGGTTCTTCATCCACGGGGCATCCTTGCGGTCGACCAGCAGGTCTTCCTTCACCGTGAAGTCGATCTTGTCGGCACCCTTGGCCAGCTCCGCCAGGGCGAAGTCCAGGCGCGATTTCACGCGGTCAAGGTAGCGCTTGTAGATGGTGAAGCCCGGCTCGAGGTTGCCGCTTTTCAGGAAGTCGTCGAACTGGGTCTTCCATTTGTCGAATTCGGCGATGTCGGCGGCAGTGAAGTAGCTGCGCGAAGGGTCGAGCAGCTTGATGTAGCTGTCATAGATGATGACCGAACGGGCGTCGTCCAGCGGCGGCTTGCTGTAGTGGTGGCGCTTGAGCAGCTCGACGATGTTGAGGCTGGCGACTACTTCGTCGCGGTCTGGCTGCAGGCTGTCCCACTTGTTGGCGGCGGCCGCATTGCCACCGAGCGTGAGGCTGCCCAGGCCGATCATGAGGGCGAGGGCGGTGCTGGGGAGGAAATGCTTCATGCTGATTCGACGTGGAGGCAATTGATCACGCATAGTAGGCCGTCTTATCCGTTCGCCGGTTCCATCGGAGCCGGACGCATACTGCAAAAAGCCTGGGACTTGGCGTGCCCAGGCTCGGTCATATGATTCAACTATGGAGGCACTGTGAAGGCATTGCAAGGCGTTGACGGACATGTGGCGTGGGTCGAGGCCGAGCGCCCGGCATGCGATGCCGGGCAGGTACGTATCCGTGTGGCCGCCGCGGGCCTGAACCGCGCCGACCTGCTGCAGCGCGCAGGGCTGTATCCGCCACCGCCCGGTGCGAGCCTTTACCTGGGCCTGGAATGCGCCGGCGTGGTCGAGGAAGTTGGAGCCGGTGCCGATTGGCGCGTGGGCGATCGGGTCTGTGCATTGCTCGCCGGCGGCGGCATGGCCGAGGAGGTGGTGGTCGACGCCCGTCATGTGCTGCCGGTGCCCGAAGCGTTGAGCCTGCACGAGGCCGCTGCGATTCCAGAGGTGTATGCCACGGCCTGGCTGAACATCTTCCAGCTGGGGGCATTGAAGGCTGGCGAGAAGGTACTGGTGCATGCCGGCGCCAGTGGCGTGGGCTCTGCGGCCATCCAGCTGTGCAAGGCATTCGGCAGCCCGGTGTGGGTCAGCGTCGGCTCGCCGGAGCGCCTGGCCTACTGTGAGTCGCTGGGGGCTGCGGGTGGCGTGGTGCGTAATGGCAACCTCGACGACCTGAAGCAGCTCGGTCCATTCGATGTGATTCTGGACCCGGTGGGTGCCAGCTATGCGTCGCTCAACCTTCAACTGCTGGCCCTAGACGGGCGTTGGGTGATCATTGGCCTGATGGGCGGGCGCAAGGTCGAGCTGGATTTGGCGCTGGTGTTGGGCAAGCGCCTGGAAATCACCGGGTCCACGCTGCGCAACCGTGATGACGGGTTCAAGGCCGAATTGTTGCGCGAATTGCGCCAGCAGGTGTGGCCGTTGTTCAGCGAGGGGCGACTGTCGCCACAGCTGGTCGACACCTATCCGGGTGAATTTGCCGAAGCTGCGTATGCGGAGCTGGCAAGCAACCAGGTTTCCGGGAAGCTGGTGCTGGTGATCGATCCAGCATTGGCTTGATGGCGGTTCGTGGGAGCGGGCCGGCGCCGCGAGGTCGATACAGAGGCTGTTCTCTTCGCGGCTAGCCCGGTCCCATGCCGGTCCAGGTCTTACTCGTGGTTCGCTGGTACCAGGATCGTGTCCTTGGCCTCCGGTAGCATCCCCGGATAATCCAAGGTGTAATGCAGGCCCCGGCTTTCCTTGCGTTGCATGGCCGAGCGGATCATCAACTCGGCCACCTGCGCCAGGTTGCGCAGCTCGATCAGGTCACGGCTGACCTTGTAGTTGCTGTAGAACTCGTCGATTTCGTCCAGCAACATGCGCACCCGGTGCTCGGCCCGTTGCAGGCGTTTGCTGGTGCGCACGATGCCGACATAGTCCCACATGAAACGCCGCAGTTCGTCCCAGTTGTGCGCGATGATCACGTCCTCGTCCGAATCGGTGACCTGGCTGGCATCCCAGCAGGGCAGGGCACGGGGCATGGCGACCTGGTCCAGGCGCGCCTCGATGTCGGCGGCGGCAGCGCGACCGTAGACGAAGCATTCAAGCAGCGAGTTGCTGGCCATGCGGTTGGCGCCATGCAGGCCGGTGAAGCTTGTTTCGCCGATGGCGTACAGGCCGGGCACGTCGCTGTGGCCATGCTCGTCGATCATTACCCCACCACAGGTGTAATGGGCTGCCGGTACCACCGGGATAGCCTGACGGGTGATGTCGATACCGAACGCCAGGCAGCGTTCGTAGACTGTCGGGAAGTGATTCTTGATGAAGTCGGCCGGCTTGTGGCTGATGTCCAGGTAGACGCAGTCCACCCCCAGGCGCTTCATCTCGTGGTCGATGGCGCGGGCAACGATATCCCGTGGCGCCAGCTCTTCACGTGGGTCGAAGCGCGGCATGAAGCGCTCGCCGTTGGGCAGGCGCAGCAGCGCACCCTCGCCGCGCAGGGCCTCGGTGATCAGGAAACTCTTGGCCTGCGGATGGTACAGGCAGGTCGGGTGGAATTGGTTGAACTCAAGATTTGCCACCCGGCAGCCGGCGCGCCAGGCCATGGCGATGCCGTCGCCGCAAGCACCGTCGGGATTGCTGGTATAGAGGTACACCTTGGCCGCGCCGCCGGTGGCCAGCACGGTGAAACGGGCGCCGAAGGTGTCCACCTCGCCGGTGTTGCGGTCCAGGACGTAGGCGCCAAGGCAGCGATCTCCATCCAGGCCCAGGCGCCGCTCGGTGATCAGGTCGACGGCCACGCGCTGTTCCAGCAACTGGATGTTCGGCCGCTTGCGCGCCTGCTCCAGCAAGGTAGTGAAGATCGCGGCGCCGGTGGCGTCGGCGGCATGGATGATGCGCCGGTGGCTGTGGCCGCCCTCGCGGGTCAGGTGGAACTCGAAACCGCCGTCGTCGACGCTGTAGTGTTCGTCACGGGTGAACGGCACACCCTGCTCGATCAGCCACTGGATGGCTTCGCGGCTGTGCTCGACGGTGAAACGCACTGCATCCTCATGACACAAGCCACCTCCGGCATTGAGGGTATCCTCGACATGCGACTGTACGGTATCGGTGTCATCGAGCACTGCGGCGACGCCGCCTTGGGCCCAGAAGGTCGAACCGTTGGCCAGGTCGCCCTTGCTCAGCACGGCGATGCGCAGGTGGCCGGGAAGGTTCAGTGCCAGGCTGAGACCGGCGGCACCGCTACCGATCACCAGGACATCATGTTGGAATTGTTGGCTCATGTCGGGACACTAGTAATCTTTGGGGGGGGCACGGCACAATAGTCGGGCGCCGATGGCAATGTGAAACTATCGTGAAACCGGATCGGGTTGCCTTTATAGCAGTCCCGGGCGCCTGATTTCCAATGGCACTTGCGGGTGAGTGGCGATCTTTCTGGGAACTTTCCGATATGCCTGGAAATCCTATACAGGCTGCCCTTACGCCAAAGATTGCCGCGGCGACGCAAGGCACCAGTCCTATTCTGGGCTGGCACCTGCGTAATGAATCCTGATTATCGACGTAGCCGGCCGTAACCGCGCTGCGTCTTCCGTGCGAGCCGACCAAGGGCCGTAGGAAACTTGCTTGGAGGGGAGAACTTTTGCGCAAAGCCCGAGTCTATGGTTGCAAGCCTGAACGATGGTTGTTGCAACGCTCCTTCGAGATCATTGAGGAGTGTTCATGCTAACCCAGGAAGAGGATCAGCAGCTTGTCGAGCGCGTGCAGCGTGGCGACAGGCGAGCGTTCGATCTGTTGGTGCTGAAGTATCAGCACAAGATTCTCGGGTTGATCGTACGTTTCGTACACGACACCCATGAAGCGCAGGACGTGGCGCAGGAAGCCTTCATCAAGGCATACCGTGCGCTTGGGAATTTTCGCGGAGACAGTGCCTTCTACACCTGGCTGTACCGCATCGCCATAAACACGGCGAAGAACTACCTGGTATCCCGTGGAAGGCGGCCACCAGACAGTGATGTGAGCTCCGAGGATGCGGAGTTTTACGACGGCGATCATGGCCTCAAGGATCTCGAGTCCCCAGAGCGCGCGTTGTTGCGGGATGAAATCGAAGGCACTGTCCATCGAACAATCCAGCAACTGCCGGAAGATTTGCGCACGGCACTGACCCTGCGCGAGTTCGATGGACTGAGTTATGAAGACATTGCCAGTGTCATGCAATGTCCGGTGGGTACCGTGCGCTCTCGAATTTTCCGCGCTCGGGAGGCCATAGATAAAGCCCTGCAACCTTTGTTGCAGGAAACCTGAGACAGCGGCGACAGCCAAGAGAGGAACCGCCATGAGTCGTGAAGCTTTGCAGGAATCGCTGTCCGCAGTGATGGATAACGAAGCGGACGAACTGGAACTGCGTCGCGTGCTGAACGCGGTCGACGATGCAGAAACCCGCGCCACCTGGTCGCGCTACCAGATTGCCCGCGCAGCCATGCACAAGGAACTGCTGATGCCCAAGCTGGACATCGCCTCGGCAGTTTCCGCGGCGCTGGCCGACGAGGCCGTCCCGGCCAAGGTCAAGCAGGGCCCATGGCGCAGCATCGGCCGCCTGGCCGTGGCCGCATCGGTGACTGTTGCCGTGCTCGCTGGCGTGCGCTTGTACAACCAGGATGAAATCACCGGAGCCCAGTTGGCCGCCCAGCAACCGGCCCAGCAAGGGCTGAGCATGCCTCAGGTGCAAGGTCCGGCTGTATTGGCAGGCTATAGTGAGAGCAACGAGCAACCGACCGGGCCAATGGCCAACGGTGTGCTGCAGAACCAGGCTGGCTGGGATCAGCGGCTGCCAGGTTACCTGCGTCAGCATGCCCAGGAGTCCGCGCTGAAGGGCAACGAGACCGCGCTGCCTTACGCTCGCGCTGCCAGCCTGGAAAACCGCTAAGTAAGGAGGATCATGCGCGCGCTACCTCTCCTGTCGCTGCTGCTTGGCAGCAGCCTGACGGTGCAGGCCCTGGCCGCCAATTCCTCGCCTGAGGCGAGTGAGTGGCTGAACAAGCTGGCACGGGCCGAGCAGCAGCAGAGTTACCAGGGTTCCTTCGTTTACGAGCGTAACGGCAGCTTCTCTTCCCACGATATCTGGCATCGCGTCCAGGATGGCAAGGTCAGCGAGCGGCTGTTGCAGCTCGACGGCTCGGCCCAGGAAATCGTGCGGGTCAATGGCAAGGTGCAGTGCGTCAGTGGCAACCTGGTCACCAGTGTGAGTGCCCCGCCGGATAATGCCGCGCGTGTGCTTGATCCCTTGAAACTGATGAGCTGGTACGACCTGAGCGTGTCAGGCGAGTCACGCGTTGCCGGGCGCGACGCCGTGGTTGTCTCCCTCACCCCGCGTGACCAGCACCGCTATGCCTTCGAACTGCACCTTGATCGCCGCACCGGACTGCCCCTGCGTTCGTTGATGCTCAACGACAAGGGCCAGTTGCTTGAGCGTTTCCAGATGACTCGCCTGGATACCGACACGGTGCCGACCGACGCCGACCTTGGTGCTGGCGCTGCCTGCCGACCTGTCGATAAGATCGCGCCAGGCACTTCAGAGGGTGTTGCCGGATGGCGTTCCGATTGGCTGCCGCCGGGTTTCGAGCTGGTCAACAGCTCAGTACGGCGCGATCCCGAGCGCAAGAGTACTGTCAGCAGTCTGATGTATGACGATGGTCTGGCCCGTTTTTCGGTCTTCCTTGAACCGATCGGCAACGAGTCCGGTATCGATACCCGCGCCCAGCTTGGGCCCACTGTCGCAGTATCGCGGCGCCTGACAACCCCCAAAGGCAAGGTGATGGTCACGGTGGTTGGCGAGATTCCGCTGGGCACGGCCGAACGTGTCGCCTTGTCGATGCGGGCCCAGGATGCCCAGGCGCGGCAATGACAGCGCAGTGTTCTGACAGCTCTTGTTACACAGAGCTGACATGAAATTAAGGCATTGTCATTTGCAATCCTGCCGCAAATTTTCTATAGGTCAGGCTTCTCGGAGTCTGGCCTTTCCTGCGTCTGCGGGAACCTTACTGCTAACTACGCTCGTTGTGACGGGAGCCGTATGTCAATACCACGCTTGAAAACCTACCTATCGATGTTCGCTGCCGTGCTGATGCTCGGCCAGATGCTCAGCGCCCAGGCCGAAGAGTCCCTGCCGGACTTCACCACCTTGGTCGAGCAGGCCTCGCCGGCAGTGGTCAACATCAGTACCAAGCAGAAACTGCCGGATCGCCGCGTTGCCGCCGGGCAGATGCCCGACCTCGAAGGCCTGCCGCCGATGTTCCGCGAGTTTTTCGAGCGCAACATGCCGCAGCAGCCGCGCTCCCCACGCGGTGATCGCCAGCGTGAAGCGCAGTCTCTGGGATCTGGCTTCATCATTTCCAGCGACGGTTACGTGCTGACCAACAATCATGTGGTAGCCGACGCCGACGAGATCATCGTCCGCCTGTCCGACCGCAGTGAGCTGCAGGCCAAGCTGGTGGGCACCGACCCACGCACCGACGTGGCTCTGCTCAAGGTCGACGGCAAGAACCTGCCGACCGTGAAGCTGGGCGATTCGGAAAAGCTCAAGGTAGGTGAATGGGTGCTGGCCATCGGTTCGCCGTTCGGCTTCGACCACTCGGTGACCAAGGGTATCGTCAGCGCCAAGGGCCGCACGTTGCCTAACGACACCTATGTGCCGTTCATCCAGACCGACGTGGCGATCAACCCGGGGAACTCCGGTGGCCCGCTGTTCAACATGAAAGGCGAGGTGGTGGGCATCAACTCGCAGATCTTCACCCGTTCCGGCGGCTTCATGGGGCTGTCGTTCGCCATCCCGATCGACGTGGCGATCGATGTGTCGAACCAGCTGAAGAAAGACGGCAAGGTCAGCCGCGGCTGGCTGGGCGTGGTGATCCAGGAGGTCAACAAAGATCTGGCCGAATCCTTCGGCCTTGACAAGCCGGCCGGCGCCCTGGTGGCACAGGTCCTGGAGAACGGGCCGGCAGCCAAGGGCGGCCTGCAGGTGGGCGATGTCATTCTGAGCATGAATGGCCAGCCGATCGTCATGTCCGCCGACCTGCCGCACCTGGTGGGCAGCCTGAAGGATGGCGAGAAAGCCAAGCTCGAGATCATCCGCAACGGCAAGCGTCAGAACCTGGATGTCACCATCGGCGCATTGCCCGAGGATGACGCCGACATCG
Organism: Pseudomonas sp. PONIH3; assembly: GCF_002934345.1. Lineage (NCBI taxonomy): Bacteria > Pseudomonadati > Pseudomonadota > Gammaproteobacteria > Pseudomonadales > Pseudomonadaceae > Pseudomonas > Pseudomonas sp. PONIH3. The sequence continues at coordinate 2,268,338 of NZ_CP026386.1, read as the reverse complement.
GCATGGGTGCCGGTGCCGATGGCAGTGCCGAACGCAGCAGCAACCGCCTGGGCGTCTCTGTCGCCGACCTGAGCGCCGAGCAGAAAAAGTCGCTCGAACTCAAGGGCGGTGTGGTCATCAAGGAAGTCCAGGATGGCCCTGCGGCCATGATCGGCCTGCGTCCGGGCGATGTGATCAGCCACCTGAACAACCAGGCCATTGCCTCGGCCAAGCAGTTCACCGAGATTGCCAAGGACCTGCCGAAGAACCGTTCAGTGTCCATGCGCGTGCTGCGCCAGGGGCGCGCCAGCTTCATCACCTTCAAGCTGGCTGAATAAGCTGGATGAAAGGTAGGAAAAGGGCAGCTTCGGCTGCCCTTTTCTATGAGTGGGCAGGCGTCCGCTGTCCGTGGCGGCCTGCTGCCATGCAGCTTGTATACAGACCGATAGAGGAATCTCCCATATCCCCGCGGCTTGAGGTACAATTCCCGGCTATTTTTCGGCGGGCGTCCGGCTCGCAGCCTTTTCGAGTGTTGACCCGTGAGTGATTTGAGTCATATCCGCAATTTCTCCATCATCGCCCACATCGACCATGGCAAGTCGACGCTGGCCGACCGTTTCATCCAGATGTGCGGTGGCCTGTCTGCGCGCGAAATGGAAGCCCAGGTCCTCGACTCCATGGACCTGGAGCGCGAACGCGGTATCACCATCAAGGCCCACAGCGTCACGCTGCACTACAAGGCGCAGGATGGTAAAACCTACCAGCTGAACTTCATCGACACCCCCGGCCATGTCGACTTCACCTATGAAGTCTCGCGCTCGCTGGCGGCGTGCGAGGGCGCGCTGCTGGTGGTCGATGCCGGCCAGGGCGTCGAGGCGCAGTCGGTGGCCAACTGCTACACCGCCATCGAGCAGGGCCTGGAAGTCATGCCCGTGCTGAACAAGATGGACCTGCCCCAGGCTGACCCGGACCGCGTCAAGGACGAGATCGAGAAGATCATCGGCATCGACGCTACCGACGCCGTGGCGTGCAGTGCCAAGAGCGGCATGGGCGTCGACGAGGTGCTCGAGCGCCTGGTACATACCATTCCCGCACCGACCGGTGAGATCGATGCACCGCTGCAGGCACTGATCATCGACTCCTGGTTCGACAACTACCTGGGCGTGGTCTCGCTGGTGCGTGTGCGCCAGGGCCGCGTGAAGAAAGGCGACAAGATCCTGGTCAAGTCCACCGGCAAGGTGCACCTGGTCGACAGCGTCGGCGTGTTCACCCCGAAACACACCCAGACCGCCGATCTGAAAGCCGGTGAAGTGGGCTTCATCATCGCCAGCATCAAGGACATTCACGGCGCGCCGGTCGGTGACACCCTGACCCTGTCCAGCACCCCGGAAGTCGAAATGCTGGCGGGCTTCAAGAAGATCCAGCCGCAGGTCTACGCGGGCCTGTTCCCGGTCAGCTCCGACGATTTCGAGGACTTCCGCGACGCCCTGCAGAAGCTGACCCTGAACGACTCGTCGCTGCAATACATGCCGGAAAGCTCCGACGCCCTGGGCTTCGGCTTCCGTTGCGGCTTCCTCGGCATGCTGCACATGGAGATCATCCAGGAGCGCCTGGAGCGCGAATACGACCTGGACCTGATCACCACCGCGCCAAGCGTGATCTACGAGCTCGAGCTCAAGACCGGCGAGACCATCGTCGTCGACAACCCATCGAAGCTGCCGGACGTCTCGTCCGTCACCGACTTCCGCGAACCGATCGTCACCGCGACCATCCTGGTTCCGCAGGAGCACCTGGGCAACGTCATCACCCTGTGCATCGAGAAGCGTGGCGTGCAGCGCGACATGCAGTTCCTCGGCAGCCAGGTGCAGGTGCGCTACGACATGCCGATGAACGAAGTGGTCCTGGACTTCTTCGACCGGCTCAAGTCCACCAGCCGCGGCTACGCGTCGCTGGACTACCATTTCGACCGCTACCAGTCGGCCAACCTGGTCAAGCTGGACGTGCTGATCAACGGCGACAAGGTCGATGCCCTGGCCCTGATCGTGCACCGCGACAACGCCGCCTACAAAGGCCGTGCGTTGACCGAAAAGATGAAGGAACTGATCCCTCGGCAGATGTTCGACGTGGCGATCCAGGCAGCTATCGGCGGCCAGATCATCGCGCGGACAACCGTCAAGGCGCTCAGAAAGAACGTACTGGCTAAGTGCTACGGCGGTGACGTCAGCCGTAAGAAGAAGCTGCTGGAGAAGCAGAAGGCCGGTAAGAAACGCATGAAGCAGGTGGGTAACGTGGAAATTCCACAGGAAGCCTTCCTCGCTGTGCTCAGGTTGGATAGCTAGGTCCTATGTCGCTAAATTTCCCGCTGTTGCTCGTCATCGCCGTTGCCGTCTGCGGTCTGTTGGGTCTGCTCGACCTGCTGTTCCTGGCCCCGCGCCGGCGTGCGGCGATCGCCAACTACCAGGGCAGCGTCAGCCAACCCGAAATGGCCGTGGTCGAACGCCTGAACAAGGAACCGTTGCTGGTTGAGTACGGCAAGTCGTTCTTCCCGGTGCTGTTCATCGTGCTGGTGCTGCGCTCCTTCCTGGTCGAGCCGTTCCAGATCCCGTCGGGGTCGATGAAGCCGACGCTGGAAGTGGGCGACTTCATCCTGGTGAACAAGTTCTCCTACGGCATTCGCCTGCCGGTGATCGACAAGAAGGTCATCGAGGTGGGTGATCCGCAGCGCGGGGATGTGATGGTGTTCCGCTACCCGAGCGACCCCAACGTCAACTACATCAAGCGTGTGGTCGGCCTGCCGGGCGATGTGATCCGCTACACCGCCGACAAGCGCCTGTTCGTCAATGGCCAGGCGATTGCCGAGCAGTTGGTCGGCAGCGAGCCGGGCACCCTGGGCAGCGCCGAGCTGTACAAGGAGAAGCTCGGTGAAGCCGAGCACCTGATCCGCAAGGAAATGACCCGCTACCGCATGCCGCCGGACCAGCAATGGAGCGTGCCGGCCGGTCACTACTTCATGATGGGTGACAACCGCGACAACTCCAACGACAGCCGTTTCTGGGATGATCCGAACATTCCCAAGGAACTGCACGGCATGGTTCCGGACCGGAACATCGTCGGCAAGGCCTTCGCGGTCTGGATGAGCTGGCCAGAGCCGAAACTCAGCCACTTCCCGAACCTGTCGCGGGTCGGGCTGATCCATTGAGTAACGACGGCGCTGTCCACGGACGGCGCCGATTGCATTTCTGACATAGGCTGTGTTCTCAGGGAGCGAGGCTTTCGCCGTTGCCGGCGTCTGACCACAGTCAAACCGTCTTTCAGGATGTTGATTTGAACAACGCGTTGAACATTGCCGGGGTGGCCCCATGAGTGGTTCCCTTGCACGCCTGGAGCGCAAGCTCGGCTACACCTTCAAGAACCAGGACCAGATGCTGCTGGCCCTGACCCATCGCAGCTACGCCGGGCGCAATAACGAGCGCCTGGAGTTCCTTGGCGATGCCATCCTCAACTTCGTGGTCGGCGAGGCGCTGTTCGAGCGCTTCCCGCAGGCGCGTGAAGGCCAGTTGTCGCGTCTTCGCGCCCGTCTGGTCAAGGGCGAGACCCTGGCGCGGCTGGCCCGCGGCTTCGACCTGGGCGAATACCTGCGCCTGGGCTCGGGTGAGTTGAAAAGCGGTGGTTTTCGTCGCGAGTCGATTCTTGCCGACGCCCTCGAGGCCCTGATCGGTGCGATCTACCAGGACGCCGACATGCAGACCGCGCGCGAGCGAATCCTCGCCTGGCTGACCGACGAGTTCGATGGCCTGACCCTGGTCGACACCAACAAGGACCCCAAGACGCGCCTGCAGGAGTTCCTGCAGTCGCGTGCCTGCGAGTTGCCACGTTACGAAGTGGTGGATATCCAGGGCGAACCGCACTGCCGGACCTTCTTCGTCGAATGCGAAGTGGTCCTGCTGAACAAGAAAAGCCGCGGCCAGGGCGTGAGCCGGCGTATCGCCGAGCAGGTCGCCGCCGCCGCCGCATTGATCGCCCTGGGCGTGGAGAATGGCAATGACTGAGAATACTTCGACCCGCTGCGGCTATGTTGCCATTGTCGGTCGCCCCAACGTGGGCAAGTCCACGCTGCTCAACCACATCCTCGGTCAGAAGCTGGCGATCACCTCGCGCAAGCCGCAGACCACCCGTCACAACATGCTCGGGATCAAGACCGAGGGTGACGTGCAGGCGATCTACGTCGACACCCCCGGCATGCACAAGGCCAACGACAAGGCGCTGAACCGCTACATGAACCGCAACGCCTCGGCAGCCCTGAAGGATGTCGACGTGGTGATCTTCGTGGTCGACCGCACCAAGTGGACCGACGAAGACCAGTTGGTGCTGGAGCGCGTGCAGTACGTGACCGGCCCGCTGATCATCGCGGTCAACAAAACCGACCGCATGGAAGAGAAGGCCGAGCTGATCCCGCACCTGCAGTGGCTGCAAGAGCAGCTGCCGAACGCCGAGGTGATGCCGATTTCCGCGCAGCAGGGGCACAACCTCGAAGCGCTGGAAGCACAGATCGCCAAGCACCTGCCCGAGAACGATCACTTCTTCCCGGAAGACCAGATCACCGACCGTAGCAGCCGTTTCCTTGCCGCCGAGCTGGTGCGCGAGAAGATCATGCGTCAGCTCGGTGCCGAGCTGCCGTACCAGATCACCGTGGAGATCGAGGAGTTCAAGCAGCAGGGCCATGTGCTGCACATCCATGCGTTGATCCTGGTTGAACGCGACGGGCAGAAGAAGATCATCATTGGCGACAAGGGCGAGCGCATCAAGCGCATTGGCTCCGAGGCGCGCAAGGACATGGAAGTGCTGTTCGACTCCAAGGTCATGCTCAACCTGTGGGTCAAGGTCAAAGGCGGCTGGTCCGACGACGAGCGCGCCCTGCGCTCGCTGGGCTACGGAGACCTGTAATCCGCCGACCGGACCCGTACCTCTTGTGGGAGCGGTGATGCGGCGGCCCGACTTTCCCCGCGACAGCTATCGCGGGGCAATTCGGGCCGCCGCATCGCCGCTCCCACAGTCATTTATGACGTTGAGAAATCGCTGATGGACCGACCCACCCCCCATCCGGCCTACGTGCTGCACAGCCGCGCCTACAAGGAAACCAGTGCGCTGGTGGACTTTCTTACCCCGCAAGGCAAGGTACGCGCCGTGCTGCGCCGGGCGCGGGGCAAGGGCGGCAGCCTGGTGCGACCGTTCGTGCCGCTGGAGGTGGAGCTGCGCGGGCGCGGCGAGTTGAAGAACGTCGGCCGCCTGGATGCCGTCGGCATTGCCGCCTGGTTGCACGGTGACGCGCTGTTCAGCGGGCTGTACCTCAACGAGCTGCTGATGCGCCTGCTGCCCGCCGAGGCGCCGCACCCGGCACTGTTCGAGCACTACACCCTGACTTTGCAGGCCCTGGCCGCCGGGCGTGCGCTGGAGCCGCTGTTGCGCTCCTTCGAATGGCGCCTGCTGGATGAGCTAGGTTACGCCTTCTCGCTTGAACATGACGTCAACGACAGCCCTGTGGTCGCCGAAGGCCTTTATCGCCTGCAGGTGGACGCCGGCCTCGAGCGGGTCGAACTGTTCCAGCCTGGGTTGTTCAAGGGCGGCGAACTGCTGGCCCTGGCCCAGGCCGACTGGGAGGCGCCCGGTGCCTTGCTCGCCGCCAAGCGCCTGATGCGCCAGGCACTGGCGGTCCACCTCGGGCCCAAGCCATTGGTCAGCCGGGAACTGTTTCGCAAGCGCTGAGCAGCACGTATGCTGTGGCCCTCAACTTTCAGGAGTGCCCCTTCGTGACTCACAGCAACCGCATGCTTCTCGGTGTCAATATCGACCACGTGGCGACCCTGCGCCAGGCCCGGGGCACCCGCTATCCGGATCCGGTCAAGGCCGCCCTGGACGCCGAGGAAGCGGGTGCCGACGGCATCACCGTGCACCTGCGCGAAGACCGCCGGCACATCCAGGAGCGCGATGTGCTGCTGCTCAAGGACGTGCTGCAGACCCGCATGAACTTCGAGATGGGCGTCACCGAAGAGATGATGGCCTTCGCCGAGAAGATCCGCCCGGCGCATATCTGCCTGGTGCCGGAAACCCGTCAGGAACTGACCACCGAAGGCGGCCTCGACGTCGCTGGCCAGGAGGCGCGGATCAAGGCGGCGGTCGAGCGCCTGTCGCGCACCGGTGCCGAGGTGTCGCTGTTCATCGATGCCGACGAGCGGCAGATCGAGGCCTCGCGCCGTGTCGGCGCCCCGGCCATCGAGTTGCACACCGGCCGTTACGCCGATGCCGAGACGCCGTCCGAAGTCGCCGAGGAGCTCAAGCGCATCGTCGATGGCGTAGCGTTTGGTGTTGGCCAGGGCCTGATCGTCAATGCCGGGCATGGCCTGCATTACCACAACGTCGAGGCCGTGGCCGCGATCAAGGGCATCAACGAGCTGAACATCGGCCATGCGCTGGTGGCCCATGCGCTGTTCGTCGGCTTCAAGGCCGCGGTGGCCGAGATGAAAGCGCTGATCGTCGCCGCTTCGCGGTGATTTTCTGATCGTCTGCACCGGCCTCATCGCCGGCAAGCCGGCTCCCACAGGTACTGCGCAGCACTCAAGGCCAGTGCGATCCATGTGGGAGCCGGCTTGCCGGCGATGAGGCCGTTGGCATCAACCACTTACTCCGCTCGAAATACCAGAGTGAAGCGGGTAGGGCCCAAAGGGCTGCTCCTGACCTCGATCCGCCCCCCATGCAATTGCATGATCGACTTGACGATCGCCAACCCCAGCCCGGTGCCACCCTCCAGCCGTGAACGCCCGGCCCCGGCCCGGTAAAAGCGTTCGAACAGGTGCGGCAGGTGGGTCTCCTCTATCCCTCTGCCCTGGTTCTGCACCCACACGGCAATCTCGTTGCCCAGCCGCTCGATGCCTACGGCAACCGGCTCGCCCTCCGGTGCATGGCGAATCGCATTGCTCAGCAGGTTGGATAGCGCCCGCTGGAACATCAACCGGTCCGCCAGGGCCGTGCCCCAGCCTTGCAGGTGCAGGGAGATGCCCTTGAGCTCGGCACTGAAGGCGAACAGTTCACTCACCCGCGCCACTTCGTCGGCCAACGTCAGGGGCGCCAGGGCAACCTGGGTCTGCGGCTGGCTGACCTGGGCGAGGAACAGCATGTCGTTGATGATGCGGTTGAGGCGGGTCAGCTCCTCGACGCTGTCTTCGAGGGCTTCGCGGTACTTGTCGCCGTCACGCTCACGGGCCAGGGTCACCTGGGCCTTGCCCATCAGGTTGCCGATGGGCGTGCGCAGCTCGTGGGCCAGGTCGTCGGAGAACTGCGATAGCTGGCGCACACCTTGGTCGAGCCGGTCGAGCATGATGTTGATGGCGCGCGCGAGGTCGGCCAGCTCGCTGGGCAGGCCCTCATCAGGCAGCCGGTGAGTAAGGTCCTGTGCCGAAACCTGCCCGGCGATCCGGCGGAAGTGCCGCAACGGACGCAGGCCGCGCTGCACCAGCTTCCAGGCGGCGATGCCGATCAGCACCAGCAGCAACGGCAGGGCCAGTAGCGTCGAGTGCAGATAGGCTTGCAGCAGGCTGTTGTCGTCGCTGCGGTTGAGCGACATCAACACCTTGACCGGGGTGTCGTCGCGCAGGCGCATCAAGCGGCTGGCGGTGAGGATCTGATTGTCGCCGTCGTCGCGCCAGGCATGGAAGGTCAGCCGCTCGTCCGCTTCCAGGTTCAGCAAATGCTGGGACTGCATGGCCGGGCCCAGGCTGAGCAGTGCCGGATGACGGCCATTGATGGCGATCACACTGAGGCTGAGGTTGTCGTGGCCCATGACCAGATCGAGCAATGGGTGGGCGCGGGCGCCCAGGTCGTCGCTTCGCAGGTCTACGCGCAGGTTGTGCTCGACTTGCTGCATCTTGCGCGTCAGGTCCTTGCGCGCCCGGCTATCCAGTTCGTGGTCCAGGGCAAATACCGCCAGGCACGCCAGCAGCAGCACCAGCGCCGCGCCCAGCAGGGTGACGCCCAGGCCCAGGCGCAACGACAGGCTGGGGCGCTTCACGTCCGCGCCTCTAGCACATAGCCGACGCCGCGCAGGGTGTGGATCAGCTTGTCGTCGAAGGGGTCGTCGATCTTCGCCCGCAGGCGGCGGATCGATACCTCCACCACGTTGGTGTCGCAGTCGAAGTTCATGTCCCACACCAGCGAGATGATCTGGGTGCGTGACAGCACCTCGCCGCTCTGGCGCATCAACAGGTGCAGCAGGGCGAACTCCTTGGCGGTCAGGTCGATGCGCTGGCCGCCGCGCCAGGCGCGGTGGCGGCCCGGATCGAGTTCGAGGTCGGCGACCTTCAAGGTGCTCGGCTGCAGGCGCTGGTCGTTGCGCCGCAGCAGGCTGCGGATACGCGCCAGCAGCTCGGGGAATTCGAACGGCTTCAGCAGGTAGTCGTCTGCGCCCAGGTCCAGCCCCTTGACGCGATCGGCGAGACGGCCGTGGGCGGTGAGCATCATGATCCGCGTGGAGGATTCGGCGCGCAGGCGCTGCAGCACGCCCCAACCATCGAGCCCGGGCAGGTTGACGTCAAGGATCACCAGATCGTAGGGCTGCTGGCGGGCCAAGTGCAGACCATCGGTGCCGCTGGAGGCGCAGTCGACCACATACCCGTTCTCGCGCAGGCCCTGTTGCAGGTAGTCGGCGGTGCGTGGTTCGTCCTCGATGATCAGTAGGCGCATGGTCGGGCTCTGTGTGGAAAGGGGGCGATTCTCGACCCTGTAGTGACATCAGGGTCAAGCGGCGGGAATGTTACTGGATGCGAATGGCGAAAAGAGGAGGATTGCTGATTTGTAATCTGTGGGTCATATGCGCGACAGGCTTGTCGCAATCGCGGGGCAAGCCCGCTCCCACGCGGTACGGCGGGGATTTCAGGACTGTAATGTCTGCCTCACCTTGGCGTTAGCTCCCGCTTGCGATGATGGCCCTGTCGAAACGGTTATCACGAGGCAAGCACGATGAACCTGACCAAGTACCTGCTGCTGGCGATCCTCGCCCTGGGCAGCACCAGCATTTTCGCCGAGGGTGGCGGGGAGCGTTCGAAGCAATTCTGGCAAGCCTTCCGCGAGGATCAGGCGCGTTTGCACGGCGACAAGCAGCAAGCTGTGGCCGAGCGCGAGCGCAAGGCAGAAGAGAAGGCCCGCGAGCTGGCCAAGGATTGAGCACCACACGCCTGCGCCGCCACAGCTCCTCGGCGCAGGTGAGCCTCGGCGCCCTAGCGGGCGCCTTTTTTTATTTGCGCGCCAGCAATGTGGCGCGGCGTGGTGCCGGCAGGCCTTCGATGGTCCTGCCGTGGTCGTTCGGGTCGAGGAAGTCGCCCAGTGACTGATAGCGCATCCACTCGGTGCTGCGTTGTTCCTCGACGCTGGTGACGCTGACATCGACACAGCGCACATCGCTGAAACCGGCGCGGCGCAGCCAGCGCTCCAGGGCCGGCACCGACGGCAGGAACCATACGTTGCGCATCTGCGCGTAGCGGTCCTCGGGTACCAGCACCTGGTTTTCGTCGCCCTCGATCACCAGGGTTTCCAGCACCAGCTCGCCACCCTTGACCAGGCAATCCTTGAGCGCCAGCAGGTGCTCGATGGGCGAGCGGCGGTGGTAGAACACGCCCATGGAGAACACGGTGTCGAAACCTTCGAGGTTGGCCGGCAGCTCTTCGAGGGCGAACGGCAGGTGCCACGCCGGCAAGTCCGGCAGGTATTGCTGCACGGCCTGGAACTGGCAGAAGAACAACCAGTTGGGGTCGACGCCGATGACCATGTCGGCGCCGGCGCCGAGCATGCGCCACTGGTAGTAGCCGTTGCCGCACCCCACGTCGAGTACGCGCTTGCCCTTGAGGTCCAGGTGCGGGCCGACCCGCGACCATTTCCAGTCCGAGCGCCATTCGGTATCGACATGCACGCCGAACAGGTCGAACGGGCCCTTGCGCCAGGGCGACAGGCCCATCAGCGCCTGGCGCATCTGCGCGCGGGTGGCGTCGTCGCAGTCGCAGTCCAGGCGCAGGCCGTCGACCAGGTCGACTTCGCTCGGGGTCAGCTGCGGCAGTGCGTCGAGGGCGCCGCGCCAGCGATCGAGGTCGCCGTGGCCTTTTTCCAGCTTGCTCTCGAGTTGCGCCTGCAGGCCTTGGGACCAGGTGGCAAGGGGGGTGCCCGCCAGGCGGCGGACAAGGGGGGACAGATCGATCATGGCAGGGCTATCAGCGAGGCGAAGTTGAGGCATTGGAACCAGGGCACGACCTTGGAGAAGCCGGCGGCGCGCAGGCGCGCTTCATGGGTTTCCAGGGTGTCGGGTTTCATCACGTTCTCGATGGCGCTGCGCTTCTGGGCGATTTCCAGTTCGCTGTAGCCATTGGCACGCTTGAAGTCCAGGTGCAGTTCGTTGAGCAGTTCCTGCTCCTGGGCGTCGGTGAAGCGCAGTTTCTCCGAGAGAATCAACGCGCCGCCCGGCAAAAGTGCCTGGCGGATGCGGGCAAGCAGGTCCAGGCGCTGTTCGGGAGCGACGAACTGCAGGGTGAAGTTCATCGCCACCACAGAGGCCGGCTCGAAGGGCAGGGCGAGAATATCGGCCTCCAGCACCTGCACCGGCAGCAACTCCTGGAACATCGAGTCCTGGGCGGTGAGGTACTGGCGGCAGCGCTCGACCATGGCCGCGGAGTTATCCACCGCGATCACCCGGCAGCCGTCCGCGCGCACGTGGCGACGCAGCGCCTGGGTCACCGCGCCCAGCGAGGCGCCGAGGTCGTACAGTGCGGAGCCCGGCTGGGCGAAGCGCGCGGCCAGCACGCCGAGGTTCTCGACGATGGTCGGGTAACCGGGCACCGAACGCTTGATCATGTCCGGGAACACCTGCACCACGTCTTCGTTGAAGACGAAGTCGGGCACCTGCTCCAGGGGTTGGGCGAATAGGCGGTCGGGTTGTTTGCTCACGGTGGGTCCAGGCGGCTGGCAATCTACAGGGGCGGCATTCTAGCCAAACCACGGCAAGCTTGCATGACTGGCTGACCGGCGCCGTTCGCTCAGTTGACCCGAATGGCGCAATCGAAGGTCTGTACCGGACGTACTTCCGGGGCCCAGGGCTGCTGGTAGACCAGGATCAGATGGCCCTCGCCGGCGGCCTTGGCCTGGAAGCGCCAGCTGGACAGGCCACCGCTGCCGACGATGCCAGCTTGCTCCGGAGAACTGTATACCTCGGGGCCAAGGCTGCGCAGGATCTCCGAAGCCGGGTTCTGCAGCAGCCAGCGGTAGCCGGTGGTGGGGTTGCTGGGCAGGGTGAGGGTCAGGGTCTGGCCGACCTGCAGGCGCTTTGGGCATTCGCTTTCGCCGTCCAGTTCGACGGTGCGTTGCGGTTGCTGGGCGCAAGCGGTGAGCAGGGCCAGGGCGGCGGGAACGAGCAGGCGAGGGAGGGTCATGTTGGCTCCTGAAGCTGGAATGGCCTGAGGATAACCGAAGCTGTCGCAAGTTTGTGTGGTCTACGCGCGCCCTATCGCCGGCAAGCCGGCTCCCACAAGTAGGATACATCCTGCACTTTGTGGGAGCCGGCTTGCCGGCGATAGGGCCGCAACGCGGCCCCGTCCTCTTTAGAACAATACTTTCGCCACGTCGGCAAAGCGCTTGGCAAAGTGCACGCTCAGCCCTTCCTTCAGGTAGTCAGGCAATTCTTCGAAATCGCCACGGTTGGCCTCCGGCAGGATCAGCTCGAAGATCTTCTGGCGCCGCGCGGCGATCACTTTCTCGCGCACCCCGCCGATCGGCAGCACCTGGCCGGTCAGGGTCAGCTCGCCGGTCATGGCCACGCCTTTCTTCGGCGCCTGGTCGCGGGCCAGCGACAGCAGGGCGCTGGCCATGGTCACACCGGCGCTGGGGCCGTCCTTGGGCGTGGCGCCCTCGGGCACGTGCAGGTGGATGAACGCCTCGTTGAAGTAGCCGGGGGTGCCACCGAACTGCTTGAGGTTCGAACTGATATAGCTGTAGGCGATCTCTGCCGATTCCTTCATCACGTCACCCAACTGCCCGGTGAGCTTGAGGCCGCGGTTGAGGCTGTGGATATGCGTGGCCTCGATCGGCAGGGTGGCGCCGCCCATGCTGGTCCAGGCAAGACCGGTGATAACACCCTTACCGGCCAGCACCTGCTCGCTGCGGAACACCGGCATGCCCAGGGCGGGCTCGAGGTCCTTGGCGGCGATCTTGAGCTTGGCGTCCGGGTCTTCCAGCAGTTTGACCACCGACTTGCGCACCAGCTTGCCCAGCTGTTTCTCCAGCTGACGCACCCCGGCTTCGCGGGCATAGCCCTCGATCACCGCACGCAGCGCGGCGTCGTTGATGCTCAGGCTGGTCTTGGCCACGCCGGCCTTGTCCAGCTGCTTGGGCCACAGGTGGCGCTTGGCGATGGCCAGCTTTTCTTCGGTGATATAGCCGGACAGGCGGATCACTTCCATGCGATCGAGCAAGGGGCCGGGGATCGAGTCCAGGGTGTTGGCGGTGCAGACGAACAGCACCTTGGACAGGTCCAGGCGCAGGTCCAGGTAGTGGTCGAGGAAGTCGACGTTCTGTTCCGGGTCGAGGGTTTCCAGCAGCGCCGAGGCTGGGTCGCCCTGGTAGCTCTGGCCCATCTTGTCGATCTCGTCGAGCATGATCACCGGGTTCATCACCTCGACCTCCTTCAGCGCCTGCACCAGCTTGCCCGGCTGGGCGCCGATGTAGGTGCGGCGGTGGCCCTTGATCTCGGCCTCGTCGCGCATGCCGCCGACGCTGAACCGGTAGAACGGCCGGCCCAGGGATTCGGCGATGGACTTGCCGATGCTGGTCTTGCCCACCCCGGGCGGGCCCACCAGCAGCACGATGGAGCCGCTGATCTCACCCTTCCAGGCGCCGACGGCGAGGAACTCGAGGATGCGTTCCTTGATGTCGTCGAGCCCGGCGTGGTGGCGGTCGAGTACCTTGCGCGCGTGCTTGAGGTCGAGCTTGTCCTTGCCGTACACACCCCAGGGCAGGGCGGTGGCCCACTCCAGGTAGTTGCGGGTGACGGCATACTCCGGCGAGCCGGTCTCGAGGATCGCCAGCTTGCCCATCTCTTCGTCGACACGTTTTTTCGCCTGCTCGGGCAGGGTCTTGCCCGCCAGGCGCTGCTGGAACTGCTCCACGTCGGCGCTGCGGTCGTCCTTGGTCAGGCCCAGCTCCTGCTGGATGACCTTGAGCTGTTCCTTGAGGAAGAATTCGCGTTGGTGCTCGCCGATCTGGCGGTTTACCTCGGCGGAGATCTCGTTCTGCAGGCGGGCGACCTCGACCTCCTTGCGCAGCATCGGCAGGACCTTTTCCATGCGCTTGAGCATGGGCACGCAATCGAGCACTTCCTGCAGCTGGTTGCCAGTGGCCGAAGTGAGGGCGGCGGCGAAGTCGGTCAGTGGTGACGGATCGTTGGGGCTGAAGCGGTTGAGGTAGTTCTTTAGCTCTTCGCTGTACAGCGGGTTGAGCGGCAGCAGCTCCTTGATCGCGTTGATCAGGGCCATGCCGTAGGCTTTCACCTCGTCGGTGGGCTCCGCCGGCTGGCGTGGGTAGTCGACCTCCACCAGGTAGGGCGGGCGGTGGTGCTTGAGCCAGGTGCGGATGCGCACGCGGGTCAGGCCCTGGGCGACGAACTGCAGCTTGCCGCCTTCGCGGCTGGCGTGGTGCACCTTCACCAGGGTGCCGTATTCGGGCAGGGCCTTGGTGTCGAAGTGGCGGTGGTCTTCCGGCGGGGTGTCCATGAAGAACAGCGCCAGGGAGTGGTGCGGGGTCTTGGCGACCAAGTCGAGGGTTTCGGCCCAAGGTTCTTCATTGACGATCACCGGCAGCACTTGCGCGGGGAAGAACGGGCGGTTGTGGATCGGGATCACGTAGACCTTGTCCGGCAGCTGCTGGCCGGGCAGGGCGAGATGGTGACCGGGTGCGGTCGAGGGATCGAGATGTTCGACTTCGCTGTGTTCGTCGGGGTGTTCCGGGAAATCCTGCTGGTCGCTCATGGGGCACCTGCGTGAATGGCTATGGTGCTTAGATGGGGCGGTGGTTGGCAGGTTTCAATGGTAGACGAAGGGGGGAGAACTGCGGGGGAAACAATAGCGGGGCAAGCCCGCTCCCTCGATGGGAGCGGGCTTGCCCCGCGACAGGCGTGACGCTTACTCAGCCAATTTGTAAGCGATGATGTAGTCGCCCATTTTCGTACCGAGCGAGCCATGGCCGCCGGCGGTTACCAGCACGTACTGCTTGCCATCCTTGCCGGTGTAGCTCATCGGCGTGGCCTGGCCGCCGGCCGGCAGGCGAGCCTTCCACAGCTCCTGGCCGTTCTTCACGTCGTAGGCGCGCAGGTACTGGTCCAGGGTGCCGCTGAGGAAGCCGACGCCGCCGGCAGTGACGATCGAGCCACCCATGCTTGGCACGCCCACCGGCATGCCGATCGGCACCGGGGTGCTGTCACGGGTGGTGCCGTTCTTGTGTTTCCACACCACTTTGTTGGTGAACAGGTCGATGGCTGCCACGTAGCCCCAGGCCGGCGCCTGGCACGGAATGCCCAGTGGCGACATGAACGGGTGCATGGTCACGGCGTACGGCGCACCTGTGTTCGGCTGCACGCCGCTGGTCTCGCTTTCGCGCTTGCTGCCTTCGGCGACCTGCTCGCGTGGGACCATCTTCGACACGAAAGCCATGTAGTTCGGCGAGGTGAAGAGGATCTGGCGCACCGGGTCGACCGAGACGCTGCCCCAGTTGAACACGCCGACGTTGCCTGGGTAGACCAGGCTGCCCTGCTCGGACGGCGGGGTGTACTGGCCTTCGTAGCGCAGGCTGCGGAACTGGATGCGGCAGAGCATCTGGTCGAACGGCGTGGCGCCCCACATGGCCTGTTCGGTCAGGTCAGGGCCGAGCAGGTTGAGGTCGGAACGGGCCTGGGTCGGCGCGGTATGGTCGCCCTTGACCGCGCCTTGGGGTACCGGGATCTCGCGGATCGGCACGATCGGCGTGCCGTCGCGGCGGTCGAGCACGTACAGGCTGCCTTGCTTGGTCGGCACGATGACCGCCGGCTTGACGCCGTCGTCGGTCTTCAGGTGCACCAGGGTGGGCTGGCTGCCGACGTCCATGTCCCACAGGTCGTGGTGGGTGAACTGGTAGTTCCAGCGCGCCTTGCCGGTGGCCAGGTCCAGGGCGACGATGCCGGCGCTGTACTTCTCGGCGCCCGGGGTGCGGTCGGCGCCCCACTGGTCAGGGGTCTGGTTGCCCAGCGGCAGGTAGATCATGCCGAGGTCTTCGTCGACGCTGGCGATCGACCACATGTTGGCCGAGTTGCGGCTGTAGAACTTGCCGTCGGCCAGGGGCTTGGTGTCGTCGGGGTTGTTGCTGTCCCAGTTCCACACCAGGTGGCCGTCGTGCACGTCGTAGGCGCGGATCACGCCGGACGGCTCGTTGGTCGACTCATTGTCGGTGACGTGGCCACCGATGATCACCAGGCTGCGGGTGATCGCGGCCGGGGAAGTGGAGTAGTAACCACCGGCGGTGAACGGGCCGATGCCACGGGTCAGGTCGATCACGCCCTGGTTGGCGAAGCCTTCGCAGACCTTGCCATTGTCGGCGTTGATGGCGATCAGGCGGGCGTCGGCGGTGGGCAGGTAGAGGCGGCGCGGGCAGGCCTGGGCCACGGCCTGGCCTGCGTCGGTGATCTTCGGCGCGGGGCTGCCATCACGGCTGACGTAGTTGTTCTCGTCATAGTACGAGACGCCGCGGCAGGTCATGTGGGCGAAGCCCTTGAAAGTGCCGGTGGGGCTCTTGACCTGCGGATCAAAGCGCCAGATCTCGGCGCCGGTGTCCGGGTCCAGCGCCAGCAGGCGGCTGTGGGCGGTGCAGGCGTAGAGCATGCCGTTGACCTTCAGCGGCGTGTTCTGGTTGGTCAGCTCCACCGGGTCGTTCTCGGTCGGCAGGTCGCCGGTGCGGATACGCCAGGCCTCTTCCAGGCGGTAGGCGTTCTGCGGGGTGATCTGGCGCAGCGGCGAGTAGCGGTCGCCGTGCTCGGTGCGGCCGTAGGCCTGCCATTCACCGTCGGGCATGGCCGGGGCGGCGCTGCCCATCTCGCTGTTGTCGCGGGTGAACTCGCCACGGATTTCGCCCGGGTGAGTGAACTGGCTGGCCACGGCAGTGGCGCCGGAGGCGACCACGGCGACGCTGAGCAGGGCGGTGTTGACCTTGGACGCAGGGCCGACCAGCGGGCGGCGCGCCCACGGCAGCAGCAGGACCACGCCGATGGCGAACCAGATGGCCAGGCGCGGCACCAGCTGCCACCAGTCCAGGCCCACTTCCAGCAGAGCCCAGGCGGTGCTGCCCAGCAGTACCAGGCCATACAGGCCCAGGGCGATGCGCCGCTTGGCCAGCAGCAGGATGCCGGACAGGGCGAAGCCGATACCGGCAATCAGGTAGTAAAGCGAGCCGCCCAGCTGGCTCAGCTTGATGCCGCCGGCCAGCAGGGCCAGGCCCATCAGTAGCAGCAGCACGCCCATCAGGCGCGGTAGCCAGCGGGTTCCATTCTTGGCACCGTCAGTGCTCATCGTCTGTTCTCCGTAGTGTGAAAGGGTCGGGTTAGAAACTGCTCTGGATCTTCAGGCCGCCGATCAACGCGTCGTCGACCCGCGACACCCCGCCCGGATGGCGGATGTACTGCAGGTTCGGGCGTACGGTGAGCCAGTCGGCCAGGTGGATGCCGTAATAGAGTTCAGCGCTGTACTCGGTGTCCTGCACGGGCAGGAAGCCGGGATTGTCGTAGTCGTCCAGGCCGTTGGCCTGGTTGCTGAGGCGGGCGTTCTTGCGATAGCCGGGGTTGACGTGCACGCGGGCCAGGGCGAAACCGATGTCGTCCTTGGCGCGGGCATCGAACGGCCCTTTGTAAACCACACCTGCCTGCACATAGTTGTCGATGGCATTGGTCTTCTTGTCGTGCACCGTGGCGTTGGCGAACAGGCTCAGGCCGCGGGACTGGTCGGAGGCCAGCGCGGTCACCTGCTGCTGGGCGCCGAGCCACAGGCCGTGCTTGCTCGAGCTGCTGCGATAGGCGGCGCCGCTGATGGCGGCGGGCGTACCGTTGCTGTCCTTGAGTACATCCTGTGCCTTGGCATTACTGTAGTAGTAGCCGACGCGATATTCCCCTTTCAGGCCATTGACCCGCGGGCTCCAGACCAGTTCGATCGGCATCACCGCGCCCTGGGTGCCACTGCCGCTGAGCTTGAAACCGTTGCCGCTCTCGAGGTTCGAGGGGTTCTGCTCGAACACCCCGACCTGGGCGTAGAGCGCGTCATCGAGGTTGTAGCGCACGCGCAGGGCCCACTGGCTGACCGGCCAGTTGTACCAGATGCCGCCCACCCAGTTGCCCACCTGCGAGCCGCAGAACGCCAAGTTCTGGAAGTCGCAGGGGAAGCTGTTGAAGTCCTCGCCCTCGCCGAAGCGGCCGAATTTCACGTCCAGCGCGCCATCGAAGTACTTCTGCTTGATCCACATCTGGGTCAGACGCCAGGTCTGGCCACGGCCCCAGACTTCCTGGGCCGAGGTGAAGCCGCCGACGCGCGGGTCGTTGATGCGGTCGTTGCTGATGTTGTTGCCGTGACGTTCGGTGACGGTCAGCTGCACCTCGGTGTCGTGCCAGCCGAGGATCTTCTGCAGGTCCATGTTCACGCCGAAGGTGAACTGGTCACTGTAGCGTGCGGCGCGGTCGTGACTGTAGCCGCCGTGCAGATTGCTGCCCATCTCGCCGGTGTAGCCAAGGGTGAAGTCGTAGCCCTTTTCCAGCAGTTCACTGCGGGTACCGCCCCAGTCGCCGAGCATCCACTTCGAGTCCTTGGCGAACATTTCGCCAGCACTGGTGGTAGGGGAAAGGGCACCGAGCAGGGTGGCGAGGGCGAGGCCGGAGTAGCGGGTATTGGACAGCTGGAGCATGAGATAGCGCTATCTTTTGATTGTTGAGGAAACGGCAAGCGCAACGAAGTGCGAGGTCTTCGAAGGGAAATGGCTGCGATGGGTATCGAGTGAAGCGATTCAGCTTGCGGCGGGGAGGATATAGGGGAAGTTGTAAGAAAAAAAGACAAAATGTCGCAGGGGATTGTTGCTGATGGGGTAACAGTCCATCGGCCCTCGCCGGGTAGCCCACCCCACAGTGGGAGAGGGCTTACCCTGCGATAAGGTCAGAACGAGGTGCGCAAGCCAACCTGCACACTACGCCCCGGCGCCGGCGCGATATCGCGCAGGATCGAGCTGGCATAGCGCACGGTCTGGTCGGTGAGGTTCTCGCCGCGCACGAACGCCAGCCATTCACTCTGGCCGATGTCGAAGCGATACCCCACGCTTGCGCCGAGGGTGGTGTAGCCGTCGGTGCCGGTTTCGTTGGCCGGTTTGCGCCGTTGCGACGCGGCATGCTGCACATCGACCCGAGCCTGCCAGCGATCCAGTTCCCAGACTAGGCCGCTGTTCAGGCGCAGTGGTGCGATACGTGGCAGCGGCTCGCCGCTGTCGAGGTTCTTGGCCCGGGTGTAGTCGCCGGACAGTTCCAGGGCGAAGCTGCCGTAGCGATTCTCCAGCAACTTCCAGCGGTCCTGGGCCTCGATACCGTAGAAGCGTGCGCGCACACCCTGGTAGGCATACTCGGGGATATCACCGTGATCGTGATCATGGTCATGATCGTCGCCATGGTCGTGATCATGCCCTTCACGCAGGTTGCCGGTGCCGATCAGGCCGATGTAGTTGCGAAAATGGCTGTAGAACACACCGACGCTGCCCTTGTGGGTGCCGTTGTCGAAGCGCAGGGCCAGGTCGCCGGAGATGGCTTTTTCCTTGTTCAGGTTCGGGTCACCGATCTCGTAGGCGCCGGTCGCCACATGGGCGCCGTTGGCATACAGCTCGTAGAAGGTCGGCGCGCGCTCGGTATAGCCGAGGTTGGCGGCCAGCGACCAGACCGGGTCGAGCTGGTACACCGCGCCCGATGACAGACTGAAGGCATTGAAGCTGCTGGCGCTATCGGCTCCTGCAGATGTTTCGTTGCCCTTGGCATCCGGATCGACCCGGGTATGTTCCATGCGCGCGCCCAGGCTCAGGTTCAGGCGCTCGGTGGCCTGCCATTGCTCGAGCAGGAACAGCGCCAGGCTGTCGGTATCGGTGTGCGGGACAAAGGCTTCCTCGCCCAGTGCGGAGAACTCGTTGCGGCTGACCTGTGCACCGATCACGCCCTCGACCGGGCCCAGCGGCTGGTGGCGGGCTTCGATGCGTGCTTCGTAGCCCTTGTTCTTGAAGGTAGTGTGCACTTCACCGCTTTCGATTTCACGGTGCTGGTAGTCGGTGTAGCCGGCATCGACCTTCACCGAGCTGAATGGTCCGTCGAGATCGCGCAGCTCCGAGGCGAAGCCGTAGTGGTCCTGCTGCATGTCCAGGCGCACGCCGGGCTCGGCTACCGAGCCGTAGTTGCTGTCATAGCGGCTGTAGGACAGGCCGGTATAGCCGTGATCCCAATGATAGGAACCGCCTATCGCACCGCCGTCCTGGCGTCCGTCGCTGTTCTTCAGGCGGTGCTTGCTACCGGGCTCGTCGGCGTCGCGCACCTTCGAGCCGCGGGCATAGCCGGGGATGCGCAGGTCGTTGAACTGGCGACTGTTGGCATCCAGGTGCAGGGCGAAGGTGCCGTTGCCGGCCTCCAGTTTGCCGGCACTGCTGCGTGTGGTGTCGGCACCGCCGTAGCGCAGCTCGCCGGCGCCATGGATGCCGTCGATGGGCGCGTCGGGGATGCGGTTGTCGAAGGTGTTGACCACCCCGCCAATGGCGTTGCCGCCATAGAGCAGGGCGGCCGGGCCGCGGACGATCTCGACCCGCTCGACGGTCACCGGGTCCAGCGGCACGGCGTGGTCGTAGGACAGCGACGAGGCATCCAGGGCGCCGACGCCGTTGCGCAGGATGCGAATGCGGTCACCGTCCAGGCCGCGGATCACCGGGCGGCTGGCGCCGGGGCCGAACCAGGTGGAGGCAACACCAGGCTGTTTGTTGAGGGTCTCGCCGAGGCTGCCCTGTTGCTGCTGCAGCAGGTTATCGCCTTCAAGGACGGTGGTGGGGGCGGCCAGCTGGGCGTTGCCCAATGGGTTGGCGGTAATTACCTGGGGTTGCAGTTCCACCGCCTGGCTGGAAGTCGAGGCCAGCCAGAGCGCGACGGCAAGGGGGGAGAGGTGCAGCGGCATGTGACGCATGGGGATGTGGCGTTCCTTGGCAGATTCTTTGTGTTGTTACAATATAACATAACTATTTCAGCACAAGGCTTTCCGTGCTTGCCAGTGGTTTTTGCATCGTCTTCAGCCGGGCTGTGGCGGGCCAAGCAACCTCGATCCCACCCGCTCGCTACACTCGTGTAAGGTGCGCACCTTCCCGAACCTGGAGCACTGCATGAGCACGGCCAACCATAACGCGCTGCACGGCAAGACCCTCGAACAGATCCTCACCGAGCTGGTGGCGCACTATCAGTGGCAGGGCCTGGCCGAACGCATCGATATCCGCTGCTTCAAAAGCGACCCGACGATCAAGTCGAGCCTGACCTTCCTGCGCAAGACCCCCTGGGCCCGGGAGAAGGTCGAGCAGCTTTACGTGAAGCTGCAGCGCAAAGGCTGATGCCGCGCCGGCCTTGGCTTGCCCTGGCGGCCGTTCTTGGCTGGGCGGGATTGGCGATCCAGCTGTACCTGGTACTGCTGGCACGTTGGCAGGAACAGGCCAGCCTGATCGGCGGGATGGTCAACCTGTTCTGCTATTTCACCGTGCTCAGCAATACGCTGGTGGCCACGGTGCTGAGCCATGCCGCGTTTGGTCGTGATTCGGCGGCCAGGCGCTGGTTTCTTTCCCCGGCGATCAGCTCGTGCGTTGCGGCCAGTATCGTGCTGGTGGCGCTGGCGTATAGCCTATTGCTGCGACACCTATGGCAACCCCAGGGCTGGCAGTGGCTGGCGGACGAGTTGCTGCACGACGTGATGCCGCTGCTGTTCATCCTGTACTGGTGGTTCGAGGTACCTAAGGGGCGGCTGCGGCTCTGGCATCTGGCAGCCTGGGCGCTGTATCCGATGCTGTATTTTGCCTTCGTGCTGCTGCGCGGGCATGAGATCGGCGTCTATCCCTATCCGTTCGTCGACGTGGCGCGGCTTGGCTATGGGCAGGTGCTGACGAATGCGGTGGGGGTGCTGGCAGGGTTCTGGGCCATCGGGCTGGTACTGCTGGGGCTTGACCGTTGGCGAGGGCGGCATTGAGGAGGGAGGAGTCCATGACACCCTCAGCAAAAGTGTTTATTTCGCCACCCTCGTAGTATCGCGTGTAAGCATTCGCTTACTCATCATGTAAGTGATCGCTGTAGGGATCAGTAAATCAATGTCGTTTCTAATGGCATACTTTTTCTAAGTGCATGAAATATATAATTTTTATAAATATCAGAAGATGTTTCGCCTGAATCATCCTGAGATATTCGCTGCTTGTAGCAAGGCGGGGAATCGCTAGTATTCGAACTGTGTCTACGGACTGACACAGGCTATCAAGGATGATGGCCAAGGACATCGCGGGACGCGATTCATCAGGATGATGATTGGGACATACAGGGACTACGGAAAAAATGTGGGCGGGTCAAACCGCCCCTTTTTTTGCCTGCTGAAAATGAAAAAAGGCCCTCGCGGGCCTTTTTCGTACCTGGGCGCTGTCAGCGCTCAAGATCAGCGATCTTGCCAGGCTTGCCATCCCACTCTTCGGCGTCCGCCAGGGCGTCTTTCTTTTCGGTGATGTTCGGCCAGATCTCGGCCAGCTCGGCGTTCAGCTCGATGAAGTTCTCCATGCCGGACGGCACTTCGTCTTCCGAGAAAATCGCCTGGGCCGGGCACTCAGGCTCGCACAGCGCACAGTCGATGCATTCATCCGGGTGAATCACCAGGAAGTTCGGGCCTTCGTAGAAGCAGTCCACCGGACAGACTTCCACGCAGTCGGTGTACTTGCATTTGATGCAGTTGTCGGTGACGACGAAGGTCATTTCTAATTCTCTCCTCAGGCGACGGCAGCTTGCCCTTCCTTCCAGGGCAGCGCGGTTCACGGTGCTGGCTGCAGACCAGGCTAATAACCTGCAGCCTTCGCAAACCGCGCCGGATTCTACCAGCTTGCGCGGTGGGCCGTTATAACAGGTTTTTCAGTTGATATAGCATTTCGATAGCTTGGCGCGGCGTCATGTCATCCAGGTCCAGCTTGCCCAGCTTCTCGATGGCCGGGTGTGGCAGGCTGGCGAACAAGTCGCTCTGGTGGGGCACGTGGGGCATATTGTCCCGCGGCGTTGTAACTGGCGCTTCATGGGGCAGGCTGGTGGTCTCCAGCCGGCCCAGGTGCTCGCGGGCCCGCTGGATCACCGCCGCCGGCACGCCCGCCAGTTGCGCCACGGCCAGGCCGTAGCTCTGGCTTGCGGGGCCCGGCAGCACATGGTGCAGGAACACGATGCGTTCATTGTGCTCGGTAGCATTCAAGTGCACGTTGGCCACCAGCGGCTCGCTGTCCGGCAGCACGGTCAGTTCGAAGTAGTGGGTGGCGAACAATGTGTAGGCGCGCAGTTGGGCCAGGCGTTCGGCGGCGGCCCAGGCCAGCGACAGGCCATCGAAGGTACTGGTGCCGCGGCCGACTTCGTCCATCAGCACCAGGCTGCGGTCGGTGGCGTTGTGCAGGATGTTGGCGGTTTCGCTCATCTCGACCATGAAGGTCGAGCGCCCGCCGGCCAGGTCGTCGCTGGAGCCGATACGGGTGAAGATACGGTCCACCGGCGACAGTTCGCAGGCGGCTGCCGGGACGAAGCTGCCGATATGCGCCAGCAGCACGATCAGCGCGGTCTGGCGCATGTAGGTGGACTTACCGCCCATGTTCGGGCCGGTGATGATCAGCATGCGCGTGCTGTCGTCAAGGCCCAGGTCGTTGGCCACGAACGGCGTGGTCAACACCTGCTCGACCACCGGGTGGCGGCCCTGCTCGATGCGCAGGCACGGCTCGTCGACGAAGCTTGGGCAGTTCAGGTCCAGGTTCAGGGCGCGTTCGCCCAGGTTGCTCAGCACATCCAGCTCGGCCAGCGCCGCGGCGCTGTCCTGCAGTGGCGCCAGGTGCCCGATCAACGTTTCGAGCAAGGCATCGTAGAGCATCTTCTCGCGAGCCAGGGCACGGCTCTTGGCCGACAGCGCCTTGTCCTCGAACGTCTTCAGCTCGGGGGTGATGAAGCGTTCAGCGCCTTTGAGCGTCTGCCGGCGGATATAGTCGGCGGGAGCCTGTTCGGCCTGCTTGGTCGGCAGCTCGATGAAATAGCCATGCACGCGGTTGTAGCCGACCTTGAGGTTGGCCAGGCCCGTGCGGGCCTTCTCACGGGCTTCCAGGTCGATGAGGAACTGGCCGGCGTTCTCGCTGATCGACAGCAGTTCGTCCAGTTCGCTGTCGTAGCCGGTCTTGAGCACGCCACCGTCGCGGATCACCGCCGGCGGGTTGTCGATGATAGCCCGCTCCAGCAGGCCGGCCAGCTCCGGGTAGGTGCCGGTGATCGCCGCCAGGCGCGCCAGGTGCGGAGCCTCCAGCTCGGCCATGGCGTTCTGCAGCTCGGGCAGTGCGCCAAGGGCGTCGCGCAGGCGTGCCAGGTCACGCGGGCGGGCGTTGCGCAGGCCGATACGCGCGAGAATCCGCTCGATGTCGCCGATTTCCTTGAGCTGCGGCTGCAGCTTTTCGAAGCGGTAGCCGTCGAGCAGGCAGCGGATCGAGTCCTGGCGTGCCTTGAGCACCTTCAGGTCGCGCAGCGGACGGTTCAGCCAGCGGGTCAGCAGGCGGCTGGCCATGGCGGTCTGGCAGCGGTCGATCACCGATTGCAGGGTGTTGTCGCGGCCACCGGCCAGGTTGATGTCCAGCTCCAGGTTGCGGCGGCTGGCGGCATCGAGGATGACGGTGTCGTCCAGGCGCTCGTGACGCAGGCTGCGCAGGTGGGGCAGTGCGGTGCGCTGGGTTTCCTTGGCGTAGCTCAGCAGGCAGCCGGCGGCGCCAATGGCCAGGGTCAGCTTGTCGCAGCCAAAGCCCTTGAGGTCCTGGGTGGCGAACTGCTGGCAAAGGCTCTTGCGTGCCGAATCACGGTCGAAGTCCCACGGGGCGCGGCGCCGGGCGCCACGGCGCTTCTCCGCTGGCAGGCCCTGTGGCCAGTCATCCGGGATCAGCAGCTCCACCGGGTTGATGCGCTCGAGCTCGGCCAGCAGGTTCTCCCAGCCCTTGATCTCCTGCACGGTGAAATTGCCGCTGGTGATGTCCAGCACCGCCAGGCCGAACAGCCGCTCATCGCCGAGCAAGGCGGCAATCAGGTTGTCGCGACGCTCATCGAGCAACGCCTCGTCGCTGATCGTGCCCGGGGTGATGATGCGCACCACCTGGCGCTCCACCGGGCCCTTGCTGGTAGCCGGGTCGCCGATCTGCTCGCAGATCACCACCGACTCGCCGAGCTTGACCAGCTTGGCCAGGTAGCCTTCGAGCGAGTGGAACGGAATCCCGCACATGGGAATCGACTGGCCCGCCGACTGCCCGCGGGCGGTCAGGGTGATATCCAGCAGCTTTGCGGCTTTCTTTGCATCTTCGTAGAAGATCTCGTAGAAGTCGCCCATGCGGTAGAACATCAGCTGGTCCGGGTGCTGGTTTTTCAGCTTCCAGTATTGCTGCATCATCGGTGTGTGGTCGGAAAGACTGGACATTCAAGGCCTTGGAGCTATGCGTCTATTAGACAAATGCGAAACGTCTAATACTACAGGTTTGATGCTGCCCTTCACAGGATGACCAAAGCAAAAAGCCCCGCAGGATGCGGGGCTTTCGGGTGAGGGTTCACACCTATCAGGCGATTGCTCGCTCACTTTCGATCTGATGGACGCGATCATTCACAACGAATTTGATGATGGATTTCACATCATCGGAACAATTTTTGAATGACAGCTGACCCAGTACGGCACGCCCGTGGCGCAGAATCAAACCGCCAATCAGTTCGTCTACAAAGGACTGGGTCGCGTCCTTGCCCGAAAAGTCGATGGCGATAATGGATCCTTCTTGGAGGCACCGTTCGATTTCCTTTCGAATCGGTGTCGCAGAGGCTCTCATTCCCAGCGTTCGGATGCTTTCAGCGCCCAACGCTAGATTGATCAGAGTTTGCATAACGCTTTCCTCGGCATTATCAGCGCAGATTTTTATCGTACGCATCAGTAGAAATTTTAGCTAGGGGCTCCAGCTAAGCAAATTCAGTCGAAGCTAATTTCCCCGTCTGCATCACCTTCGACAGCAGGAAGCAAGGATGGGATGTTCACATTCGGCAGCTGGTCACGGCTGCAGTGGAATGAGATCGCCACCCCTTTCCAGGGGGCTCCGCTTAACGAATGAGCGTCCTCAGAATTCGTTCGGAGCCAAGCTTCTCCACTAGCGACCACCAGATATCCACCTGCTGCATAAGCAATTCTAGCGGTGGTGGTCAATCCGACTCCTTGATTTTGGCTATCAACGTCATAGCCAATGGTTGGGCCACGATTACAGCTAACCCGGGCGATCAGTGCTGCCCTAATGGCTTCTGCGTCCGTACGCTCGGCCAGCTGTGGATGGTTCAGCAGGGTGGCAAGAAAACCGCATCCGTTGTCCACTATAGCAAGGCGCACCTCTCCATTGGACTGGGAATATTTGCACGCCACCCAGACTGACGAGCCCAGATTTCCTTCCTTTTTCGCATGAGACAGCGAATTTTCGAGAAGCTCTTTGAGTGCGTACTCGATGGGGCGGCGGACCGCATCCATGGCCTGCTCGGTATCGCCCTGAACAAGGCCTGTGACTGCTTGAATCAACAGAGAGGCAATCTGCTCAGATTGACCTTGATTGACCTTTCGCAGTTCAACGCAATGATCAGGCTCTCCTTGGGGGTTTCTCCCCGTTTGGACGTCGATCCCGTCGACGCTGAGGCCAGAAAAGAATTCCATCCTCACCAAATGACGAATCATGTGGGCCTGCATGTACCTCACATGGAACGTTTTGCCTTCCGGCTGGCATTCCAAGGTTGCTCTCAGCACTGCTAAGCCGAGAGGATCAATGTACATTAGCTCGCTAGCATCAAGAACCACGTCGCTTGGGCCGTTGAGGCTAGCACAGAAGCGGAAAAGCGCCTCAGGATCCGAATCGCTGAGCGTTCTGGGGAAATGAATCGCGCTTTCCGAGTTGGCCTCTTTCAGTCCCAGCACACTCTGATCCTTGATTGATTTTTTGGGCGAGTGACTATATCGATATGCCAGCACGGTTTCAATGAATTGCAAGCTAACACCCAAGCCAGCCGACGCGTGGCATCAGGAGCCATTTTTCGGCATTTTTGGGGGCTGGGCTACGTCAATTTCTCGCAGCCGCAGATAACGTTTGGTCATTTGGGCGTCGGTGTGGCCGCCGAGTTTTTGTGCGTCGTTCCCTTGTTTGTCCGTGTCCGTGAGCGACTTCGCCCGGAGGTCGTGGATGGTCGCACCGGTGACGTTTGCCTTTAGGCAAGCCTTCCTGAATGCATCCTTCATGGTCTCATACGAGACTGGTTTGCCCCGGCCGCGGGTGCAGAACAACGTTTCCCCGCGCACGGTTCTGGGCAAGGCCTTTGCCCTGGCGATCAGGGCTTCGAGGTCAGGTGTCATGCCTACGATGAGCTTGGCCCCGGTTTTCTGCTGGTCGAAGGCTATGCCTTGCTCACTAATGTCTGACAGCTTGATGGCCAGTACGTCGCCGATCCGTTGGCCGGTGAGATAGCACATCTCAATAATGGACCGAATGTAGGGTGAGGCTGCAGCGCAGATCGCACCGAACTCCTTGTCGGTGATGTATCGATCACGCTTCTTCTCGGTGTGTCGCTTGATGCCGGTACAGGGGTTCGAGTCGACGATTTGCTGCTCCAGAGCATAGGCGAACACCATGCGCAGGAACGATATGACCCTGTTTGCCATGTTGGGGGTGTCAGACATGTGCAGCTTGAGTGCTGCTACGTGGCGTGGCAGTACCTGGCGCGGTTCGAACTCTGCCAGGTTCTTTTTCAGTCGTTCTGCGGCGGCCTCGTACTGCTTCACGGTGTTCTCTGCAAGCCGCGCCCGCATCGCGTCAAGCGCGTCGTCTATCAGTTTCGGCATTCCACCTTGGTTCTTGCCACCCATGATCTTGGCGTACGCCATTAGAGCGCCCTGGTAGTCGTTATCCAGGCGCTCCCATTTCCCCTTCTTCACCAGGTAGTACGCCCCGTGCTTCATGTACATGCACGGAGGTAGGTGCCTGTCCTTCTTTCGCGGCCTCATCGGTCGTCCCTCTATCAGAACCGTAGTTCCGGTCCTTTCTTCTCGGCATGCCCGCCTAAGCGGGCGAGCACAACCTGTCTCAACACCTTCGGCTTACCGTTGGCAGCGATCACAAATCCAAACTTTTCGGCCTGTAGCCAGCGTGCTTGGTCCTTGGGACGGAGGTAGCCAGTCATCTCGGCTACCTCATCCGGTGTCATGAACATTGTCTGGTCGGTCATGACGCCAACCCAGCGCCTGGGTGGGGCTTGATCTCACCGCTTGTGATGTTCGTTACCGTCACAGCGAATACCTCTCATGAGCGCGACGCGCATTCGGGCTCAGGGCCAGGTGCTCGTAGCCGGTCATTTTGTTAACGGTCGGTAACGTGCCTTTTTGCTTGTTTACAGGCGCAGGCTGGTGCAGCTGGATTAGTGCAGCGATGAGTGCGCACGCCAGAATCAAGCTGATCAGTTGCCAGGTGCGTGTTGGGTTAGGCATGGATGTAGCCCTCGCGAACGTGGCTGCGTGCAAGTTCGAACAGCTCGTCGGCAGAAACTGGTTCCAGGTGCTGCTCGCCGTTCTGCACGGCTTCCAGTCGAGTGCGGTACAGCCCGGCATGGCCGAGCCAAGCGACTGCGTTGTGTTCGGCGTCAGATTGGGGACGGTCGTGGGCGCTCATGCTGCAGCCCCCGCTGTTGCGGCGCTGGCCGGTGTGCTACGCAGTTGATGGTGCACGCGCACTGCAAGAGCCTGGATGTCCTGTCGCTGTTGCAGGGCCCGCTTGCACCATGGCTCAGTCCCCTGGACGACCTTCAACGTTTTCTCAGCCAGGGCCAGTGTCTCGACAGCGCTGATCATCAGGTCGTAGTCGGCCCTTGTCACGGGCATGCCGGTGTAGGACATGATCCGCTCTTCGAGCTCGGTGATGGTCCGCTTGAGCGAGGCCACGGCCAGATGGTGTTTACGCTGGTCTGCCTCGGTCTGGATGCGAGTCTCGTCCAGTTCGTCTCGGAGGGTCTTCAACTGCAGTCTGAGGTCGGCTCTATGGTGTTCTTTGCCGATCTCCACGCCACGGTTGAAGGCGCGGCTGCGGGCCTTCGAGAACAGGTATGGCGCGACGATCAAGGTGGCAAGCCAAAGGATGCCCATGGAGAGGACTAGTTGGTGCGGTTGCATGTGCTGTGCTCCGTAGTGCCCAGCTTCGGCCGGAGTGTGGTGGTGGCCTGGTGCTGGATGCGATGCCCCTGATGGCCGGGGCCGCCTGGTTACGCAGACTGCTTGTGTTGCTGGTCGAGGTAGTCGGCCAGGTCGTGTAGGTAGATCACGTATTGCGCTCGTGCTGAGCTATGCAGCTTCTTGAGCGCTAGCTTGATCTCGCCTTTCTGGATCAGCTCCCTGAACCGGCGGTCCGTCTTGATGTGCGGAAAGTAGTGCTCTCGCACAGCGGTCAGCGTTGGGCAGGGGGTCGTCCATTGGGTGCGTAGCTGGTCCAGCGTTCTACTCATGGGGTCTCCCCATACCCCTCGGGGGAGGGCCTGAGCTGGGCGCGCACGGCGTCTGCAAGATGTTGCTTGCAGGTGCCTGTGGCAGCCGCGTGGATCTCGCCCTGGTCGTCGGTTACGACGGCGCCGTAGGGGCGGGCAGGGGTAATGGTTGGGATGACGTAGGCGATCTGATTTGCGCTTATCACGCTATTGACGCAGTCCTGGGCCTCCATCAGGGCAATGGCTTGCAGCGACAATTCGGCCGGGCTGGCTCCGTCGTTGGCCAGTTCCTCAAGGAAGTCCCGTAGGGCCATGTACTTGGCGGAGTCGCCACGCTGCAGGGTGATCGAGCCGGTGAAAGGCCCGAAATTCGCCTTGAGGTGGTGTGTGCGGTCGTCGTTCTCCACCTCGATCTGCGCGTTGATAGTGGTTTCGGGGCGGCGCATTGGGCAGGCGGCGGTTCCACCTTCTTCCAGCGTTTTCTGCAGCAGCATGACCCGACGCAGGGGGATGGTGAATTCGCTCACGCGTCACCTCCTGTGGGTACTGCGCGTACCAGGCCAGTGGAGGTGACGATCAACCGCAGGCCAGTGCGGCGCTGGAATGCGTCGACAATTGCGGGGCGGGTGCAGGTGGTGGGGTGCAAGTAGACCTTGCCCCCTTGGGTGTGCTGTGCGTGTGCCATAGCGATTTCCTGTGGTGAGGGCTACGGCTTGAGAAATTAGTAAAGCTAATATGAGGTGTCAATCTTTTTTGGATGAGTGTTGCTTTTTTCTCTTCAAAAAAAAGACCGCCGAAGCGGTCTTTTGTGGTCTTTCTCGACCTCACAGGAGGACGGAATACCAGAAAACTTGTCCGATAATGCGGATGTGCTCACTCCAGTATGCGCTGTCGTAGTGCTCGTCCGGGTACTCGGCAGCGTTGTAGCTGCGCAGTCGTATTCCTCCGCCGGGGAGGCGATAGAGCAGCTTCACGCGCAGTAGGCCATCGTGGTCGAGGGCATACATCTTGCCATCTACAACGCTCTTGGCGTCAGTGTTGACGCCTACAGTACTGCCATCGGGTAGCACAGGCTCCATGCTGTTCCCTTTCACAGGTACGCAGCCGGCGGTCGAGGGGTCTACGTTTTTGCGCTGCAGGGTCCGCTTTCCAAAGCGAAGCTTCCTGCCATTCGTTTCGAGCATCACTGCAGATCCAGTACCGGCGGATACCTCCACCTCTTGAAAGAACGGGATTTCAACCTCGTCGGGCCCAAGCGGTGTCTCGTCATCCCAAACCTCGATTGGGTCCAGAGCGATGTGGCGATCCGACGGTGCCTGTGCGTGGCCTGGGGCTTGTTGCTTCGCCGGATCGGCCAGAGAGAGCTGTTCTACCAGGCGTGGACTTACTTCGGCAGGGTCAAAGGCCAGGATGCTGGCGAATTTGAGCAGGGCCGGAAGGTTTAGGCCGATCTTGGCATTCATGTACTGACTGACCACGCTTTGGCCAGACCAGCCACACAGGTCTGCAATCCGTTCCTGGTTCAGGCTCGGATCCGAGCGCTTTCGCTCCTGATAGATCTTCTTGAGGCGATCCGCTTCTTCCTTGCGAATGGCTTCGTCGGCCTCGCGGTGTGCTGGGGCGCTATGGCCTTGGGGGATCTCGTGTGTCATGTGACGAAATGTATAAGCGTGGCTGCTTAAATCAAAACAGTGGTACGTCTTTCCTTGTTGCTCATAAAAAGAAGTCACGCTAATATCTCTCGCCATACCTCATTGAGGATTTAGGGATGGAAGACAGCATTGGGTTATCCCTTCGCGATTTCGCGGAGGGGAAGACGCAACCCCGGCTTGCAGAGTTGCTTGGGGTTTCGCAAAGCGCGGTATCGCAGATGCTCAGTTCGAAAAGAGATATCCGCGTACGCAGTGATGGGCACGGAGGCTATGAGTTCATCGAGATCCGCCAGATAGGAGGGCGGCGCAAACGAAGGGAAAAGTAAGGATCACTAGGCCAGGGTTCTCACCACAAGAATCCCCAGCCCAGTGTTTGACCCCCGCCATCCGGCGCCCTCTCACCACAAGAATGGCCGGATGACTAGAACCGCATGAAGTGCCCGCACAGCACGCTAAGCACCACACAACGGTCGTGGTCGTAGGATAGGGCTTGCCCGCTCCCAAGGCTACACCGTTAACCGAGGATTAACGGTTATGAGTCGCATCGACACTCTGCCGGACGCCGGTCCGGCCCTTTCCCTCCGGCACGCGCTCTACCGCGCAGGTCGCGAATACAAGGGGGGTATCACTACCCTCGCATTCAACATGGGCATGGACTTGGATGCCCTTCAGAAGAAGCTGAAGCACGACGAAGAGCGCCGCTGGCTCAACCCTGACGAGCTTGAAGAGGTGCTGCAGTGGACCTCAGACAAGCGCGTGCTTGATGCGCTGGGTCGGGCAGCTGGAGTGGTCTGGTACCGCCCGCAGCCGGTTCCAGCGACTAACGAACAGCTGAAGGCCGTGGGCCAACTGCTGGAGGAAGCGGCGCAGTTTGTCAGCAGCATGCATGAGGGGGCTGCGGATAACGTATGGGAGCCCCACGAGGTCCAGAAGCTTGAGGCCTGCGGGATGGATGTGATCCGTCAGGTGCTCGCGATCACTGCGGGTGCTCGCCAAGCCATGGAGGATCAGACCCATGGCTGACGCCGTCGATTTTGCCAACGATCAAGCCGAATACTTCCTGCAGCTGTCGTTGCAGCGCCTTGCGCGGCTTCCTGAGAAGCCAAGCGCGGAGAGCTGCGTGGATTGCGACGAGCCGATCCCCGCAGCTCGTCAGCTGTCGATTGTGGGTTGTGAGACCTGTGTGGATTGCCAAGAGTTGCGGGAGCGTCGTCGATGAGCGAGCGCCCAGCTTCGACCACCTCTGATTGGGCGCGGCGTTACATTGAAACCTTCGGTCTGGCTCTGGTTCCTATCGAACCGGGGGAAAAGGGGCCGAAGGGTAGCGGTTGGAACAAGCCTGGAGGCTACATCACTGACGCAGACGCTGCTGCGGCTTTCTGGACGATGCGCCCAAACCACAACCTTGGGGTGGTGCTTGGGCCGAGTCGGATCTGCTCGCTTGATGTCGATGATGTCGAGCTGACCCGACTGGTTCTAAGCCAGACCCTTGGCCTCGACGTCGACGCACTTGCGGCTGCTTTCCCGACAACCGTGGGCAACCCGGCACGGTTCCGTGTGATGTTTCGCGTGCCGGATGGCGTAGAACTGAGTCGTCATGCCCTGGTGTGGCCGAACAAAAATGACCCTGATGGCACCATCTACAAGGGCCTCATGGCGCAGGTGAAGGCTGCGAGCGATGATGGCGATGCTGCGCGAGAGGCGGCATTCCGATTGGCTGCTGATCCATTCAAGAAAGTCACTGTCTTCGAGCTGAGAGGCGGGCTTGTGCAGGACGTCCTGCCTCCGTCCATTCATCCGGGCACAGGTAAGCCCTACGTCTGGCGTACCCGTCCTGATGCAGCTGGCCTGCCCGAGCTTCCGGCCCAGCTACTGGCAATTTGGCAGGGATGGGAC
Source organism: Pseudomonas sp. PONIH3 (assembly GCF_002934345.1). Classification (NCBI taxonomy): domain Bacteria; kingdom Pseudomonadati; phylum Pseudomonadota; class Gammaproteobacteria; order Pseudomonadales; family Pseudomonadaceae; genus Pseudomonas; species Pseudomonas sp. PONIH3. Next base: position 2,235,950 of record NZ_CP026386.1, on the reverse strand, counting down.
GAGTTCAAACCGCAGGCTGAGGAAATTTGCCCATGGCGTCCAAGGGCTGTGGTGTCTTCTCGCCAAGTGCCGCCTCGGGCTCGTGCAGCGGTCGCACCTGGTCAGGTGCTGCCTGAGGTGATTCCTGAGTTCAACCGTTGCCACGATATCGCGACTCTGATCGAGGCTCATGGGTACAAACGCATGGATGGCAAATGGCTGTGCCCGCAGAGCAGTAGCGGCGAGCCTGGTGTGACCATCACCGATGGCAAGCTCTATTCGCACCACACATCTGACCCGTTGGCTAATGGTCACAGGAACGATGCTTTCGACGTTTTCTGCATCCTGGAACATGGTGGTGATGTTCGCACTGCCACGAGAGAGGCTGCCCGCCAGCTCGGCCTGAGCGGTTCGACGCAGCCCCCATCTCCACCTCCGCTGGGAGAGGCAAGATCGTCCGCGAAAGACCTTCCCCGCGCCCCTGCCAATGGGTGCGTTTCGCTTGAACCCAAGACGGCGTCAGAGCCAGCGCATGCGGCGGCGGACTTTGAGTCTCTTCCCGACGCCCCTTCTCGGGAGTGGCCGGAGGATAGCGAGCAGATGGGCGCACACGCACCGGGGGGCTCGGGGGGCTTCAGAATCACTGAGCAGGAGTTGTTGCGTGACTTCGTGGTGATCTATGGATCTGATGTCGCCTGGGACTGTGTTCGGGGGCGCATGATCAAGCTGTCCGCTATCCGCGAAGCGGTAGGGCGAACCTCATACAAATGGTGGCAAGAGAGTGAGCATCGCCGTATGGCGCAGGATGTGGTTTTTGATCCCACCGAGACTTGCAGCCCGATGATGCTGAACCTCTTCGATGGGTTCCATGCTGAGCGTGATGAGCGTGGACAGGAAGGCTGCCAGCTGATCCTCAAGCACTTGGGGCTGCTGTGCAACAACCGCGCTGATGAGTATCGGTTTCTGTTGAAGTGGATCGCGTATCCGTTACAGAACCCAGGCGCGAAAATGGCCACTGCGGTGGTGATGTTTGGTGCCGAAGGCCCGGGCAAGAGCTTGCTATGGGAAAAGGTCGTCCGTGAGATCTATGGAGCCTATGGAACCACCATCGGGCAAGCGCAGTTGGAGAGCCAGTTTACTGGGTGGCAAAGTCGCAAGCTGTTCGCGTTGGCTGAAGAAGTCGTGAGCCGTGAAGAGATGCGCCACTACAAGGGTGTGCTGAAGCACCTGGTTACGGGGGAGACGCTGCAGATCAACGAGAAAAATATGCCGGTGAGGGAAGAGAAGAATCACCTTAACTTCGTGTTTCTCTCCAATTCTACGGTGCCGCTGGCGTTGGATGATGGTGATCGGCGCTATCTCGTGCTGTACGTGGATCGAGTGCCGCCAAAGGAATACTTCCAAGCCCTGGTGAATGAGATTGAATCGGGAGGCATCGCGGCATTCTATGAATATCTCATGAGCCTTGATTTGACGGGATTCAGCCCCCATACCAAGCCACCACTCAACGAGGAAAAGCAGGGCCTCATTGACGGAAGCCTTCCGGCGCCAAGGTACTTTGTGCGTCGTTGGTTGGCTGGGGAAACAGAGTTCCCGGTGACGGCTGCTGTGACCCAGGACGATCTGTGGCGTGCATTCTGTAAGTGGTGCGACGGCGCGAATGAGTTCAAGCGAAGGCAACGCGACTTCACTCAGGAGGCTGTGCGGGACTTGAAGCAAGCACGAACAGATATTCGGTACCCCACGAAGGGTGATCAGTTCATCACCAAACGGATCTATGTGACGCCGTCGTTCTTGGCTGAGAAGGGCGATTTAGGGCGTGATTGGGCTGGCAAGGCCGGGCTGGAGTGCCGTAAATTTACGACGGCTTTCGACCGCCATGTACTGCCCCCGCCGGGACCTTTCTGATTCCGACATTCCGACACTATTCCGACAACGTTCCGACAAGACTTCGCCCAATGAAATCGGGCATTCCGACATTCCGACAGAGTTTTTGAAAGTCCTCATGTGCGCGTGCGCGCACTCCCATACGTAAGGCTTTCTTAAAATACCTGTCTGATTGTCTGAATCGGGTATCAAATCATTGAATTTAAAGGGATTAACCATTCCGACAGAATTCAGACAGTAGTTCCGACATTAATCAGAAGCGTAGGAAGGCAGAAAATGGCTGTTTACACCGTAGAAAATGGACAACTGAAACGTGTTGCTGAGGCACTAGATGAGTACTCCGGCCAGGAGTGGGAATCGTCTTGGAGTTGCGATGACTACTTCGGCGCAATGGGCTTTTCCCTTTGGGACGATGCGAGGGATGTCTACGCCCAATATCAACGTGCTCCCGCTGTTGTTGGCGCGCCTCTGCCAGGCATCAGCTACCTCTTCCATGTTCACGCGCATGGAGATGTGATGGATTGCATTTTGGTGAGGGATAGCTTGCCGGACTATCTGGCAGTGGTTGCCATGCTCGAGCCTCTGCGCACCCGCGATGCAGAGCTGCGTAAGGAAGTGGAAGAGTATCCGCTTGGTCGCCCCCGTCGCTGAGGAGCTGAGGATGCTTGCTGACGTCGAAATGTTGATGCGCCATTGGGCCGAGCAGCGCGCCCGGCTCGGGCTTGTATCGGGCTTGGGCAGTCAGATGGGCAGTATCATGGAGTGGAAAGGGGCAGCGCCTCGCGGGAGCGGGGCCGGCTCAAGCATATTGGTGTCGGGCGCTGGGCTAGATCATGCTGCTGCTGAAGTCGACGCTGCAGTGGCCGAGCTGGAGCGGCGTGACGAGCGTGGCAAGGTATTGGCTAGACTGGCCGTATTTCGCTACCTGTATGAGGTGCCTGTGCGAGAGCAAATGCGCCAGGTTGGTTTGGCTGAACACGCCGACCGGACCTATCGCAACTGGGTTAAAGCCCTGCATCTGCAGGTGCAGGGGATTCTTGCTGTGCGGTCAGGGCCGAACCGCACGCATACCGTTCGTCGGGTTGGAATGCGCCGAGCGTGCGCCGAAGATGCGCCGAGGTAGCGTCCAAACGGAGTACCGAAAATTGCCCCTTTTCGGTTTTTCCGGTCCAGGGTAAAAAGTCGCCACGATATCAAAAGTGCGCTTAGGCGCTTCCCCTACAAGCACTGTGCTGTGCAATCCGCTCCGATCTGTCGGCGCATTGAGAACCCTGCCATCCGGCGGGGTTTTCTTTTTCCGGCATCGTGCTTTGCCAATGAGGCTTACATGAACAGCGAGCAACAAGCGTTAGTTGAAATGCCAATCTGGATGGTGATCTTCCTTTCCCTGGTCGGCGGTGTGTCGGGTGAAATGTGGCGGGCCGACAAGGCCGGTGTACGGGGCTGGGCGCTGTTCCGCCGGATCTTGCTGCGCTCGGGTGCCTGCATCGTTTGCGGGTTGTCCACCATCATGCTGCTGTATTCGATGGGGGCGTCGCTCTGGTCGGCCGCAGCGTTCGGGTGCCTGACCGCGATGGCGGGTGCTGATGTGGCTATCGGCTTGTATGAACGTTGGGCGGCGAAACGGTTGGGCGTATGCGACGTGCCGCCAGCCAGCCATGAAGGGTAACGAAAGGCGGGGCAGTAGCGCATCGCGTGGGTACGGTCACCGCTGGCGGTTGGCCCGCGAGGTGTTCCTGGCGGCCAACCCGTTCTGCTCGATGTGCTCAACGGCCTATCGCCCGGTGGCCGCCACGGTGGTGGACCACAAGGTCGCGCCCCGCCTGCAGGAAGCCAAGGAGGCTGGTGACCCTGACCAGACCAGGGCTGCATGGAAGTTGTTCTGGGATCAGGACAACTGGCAGCCGCTCTGCAAGCTGTGCCATGACTCGGTGAAGCAGAGGCTGGAGCGCAGCGGTCGGGTGGCGGGCTGCAGCCCCTCGGGCATGCCCCTAGACCCGAACCACCACTGGAACCGGCGCTGACCCGGCGCCCCGCCCGCCCTGGCCTGCCGGGGTAGGGGGGTGAAAAACTTTTCCCTCGCCCTCTCATTGACCGCTCGCCCACCTCCGTGTGCAAAACCGGGAAAAATGAGGGTGGGGGGGTATCAGACATAGGAGGTTTCCATGGCCGGAAACGGTAACTCCGGGCGGCCAGGCCTGCCCGCATCGGTGCATCTGCTCAACGGCAACCGCAGCAAGCTCTCGCCCGCGCAGTTGATGAACGAAATCAAAGACCCTGCGGTGCCGGTTGGCGTGCCGCCCATGCCCGACTTCCTCACAGGCGACGCCGCTGCTGAATGGACCCGCATCACCGAAGCGCTGCTGGCGCTGGGCTGGGTGTCGCGTCTCGACCAGATGGCGCTTGCCACTTACTGCCAGGCCTACGGCGACTGGCTGCGGTTTCAGCGGCTGATTGCTGAACGGAACACCGCGTCGGCTGATGGCCTGGGCGGCGAGGTGCAGACGTTCAAGACCGGCGCCCAACAGACCCACGTGCTGCGGCAGCTGGCCAACGACGCCGAGAAGCGTGCGAACGCGGCCGGTGCTCAGTTCGGATTATCTCCCCTGGCGCGCCGGAACATGAGAGCCGCCCCGGCGGCGCAAGGAGATCTGTTCCCGAATGAAGGACGAGACGCAGCCTCAAAGTATTTCAGCTGACTGCCGGGTAAAGGCCTTCGTTGACCAGGTGCTGGTCGGCTCAATCGTCGCTGGGCCAGCTGTTCGCAACGCTGCACGCCGGCACCTGCTGGATCTGGAAAGCGGGCATGAGCGCGGATTGATCTGGAATGCCGAGGCGGCACAACGTGCCATCGGCTTCTTCGAAGATGTACTGCGTTTGAATGGCGGCGACTTCGAAGGCATGCCATTTCGCCTTGCACCGTGGCAGGCGTTCATCGTCGGTAGCCTGTTTGGCTGGTACACCGATGATGGTTACCGCCGCTTCCGGCAGGCGTACATCGAAACCGGCAAGGGCTCCGGCAAGTCGCCCCTGGTCGCCGGGATCGGCCTGTATGGTCTGGTGGCCGATGGCGAGCAGCGGGCTGAGGTGTATGCCGCTGCAACGAAGAAGGACCAGGCGCAGATCCTGTTCCGTGATGCGGTCGCGATGGTGAACATGGCGCCGCATCTTGCCGGGCGACTGATCCAATCAGGACGCGACGAGAAGGTCTGGAACCTTTTCTACCCTGCAACCAACAGCTTCTTTCGCCCAATCAGCTCCGACGACGGCCAGTCCGGCCCTCGGCCTCATGTGGCGCTGATCGATGAGCTGCATGAACACAAGACCGCCAGCGCCGTGAACATGATGCGGGCCGGTACCAAGTTTCGGCGCCGGGCGTTGATCGTGATGATCACCAACAGCGGTTCTGACAAGGGCTCGGTGTGCGGCCAGTATCACGACTTGGGCGTGCGGATCTGCGAGGGCAAAGAGCACAACGATGCGTTCTTCGCCTTCATCTGCTCCCTGGATAAGGGGGATGACCCGTTCAAGGACGAGGCCTGCTGGCCGAAGGTCAACCCATCCTTGGATTACATCCTTGAGGGGCAAACCGATGGCATCCCGGGGCGCAAGTACCTGCGCGAGCAGGTGGCCGAGGCCAAGGGGCTGCCAGCTAAAGAGGCCGTGGTCAGGCGCCTGAACTTCTGCGAATGGACACAGGCGACATCGCCGTGGCTTTCGTGGGAGATCTGGAGCGGCGCCGCCGAGCGGGTGCCGATGCGCGTTCTGCGCAACAGACCATGCGTGGGTGGGCTCGATCTTTCCAGTACCACGGACCTGACGGCGTTCGTGCTGATGTTCAGCCCGATGCCCTACGACCCGCACTGGCGCTCCCTGTCGTACTTCTGGATCCCTGACGAGGACCTGGTGGGGCGGGAGAAACGCGACCGCGTACCGTACCTCCAGTGGATCAAGGAACGCCACCTGGAGACGACCCCGGGGCGGGCCATCAGCAAGCTGCACGTGCTCCGTCGGCTACAGACGATCTGCGATTTCTTCGATGTGCGGCGGATCGCTTACGACCGCTGGCGGATCGAGGACTTGCTGCAGCTGATGACCGATAACGGCATCACGCTGCCCGAGTTGAAGCCCTTCGGCCAGGGCTTTAAAGACATGGGGCCGGCGGTGGATGAGTTCGAGCGCCGATTGCTGGGGCGCAAAGCCGAGCCGACCGACGTCATCGAGCTGGACGCTGACGACTATGAGGTCGTGTCGGAGGTGGTCACAAGCACCGAGGTCGTCGAAACCCTGCTGCACGATGACAACCCGGTGATGACTTGGAACGCAGGCAACGCGGTGATCGTGTTCGACCCAGCCAACAACCGGAAGGTCGACAAATCCAAAGCCACGGGCCGGATCGACGGCATTGTCGCTGCTGTGATGGCGGCAGGCATCAGTGGTGACATTTCCGAGGCGTCAGGCACGTCGGTTTACGACGAAGGGGTAGGTATATGAAGTTGCAAATTGCGTCCTGGCTGGCGGGCCTGCTGGGCTTCGCGCTGCTGGTCGCGGGCGTCTGGATGGTTTACCGGCCGGCCGCATTCATGATTGCCGGTAGCGGGCTGCTGGTCTGGGCGAAGCTGGCCGACCAAGCGGCGGCGGGCCAAGTTAAAAGGGAAGGGGGCTGAACATGTTCTTTTCCAGCTTGCGTGCCTCGGGCGCGGGCACGCTGACCAACGCGGATGGCGGCTTCTGGCGTGGCTTGCTCGGTCGGGGGCGTGCCTCTGCGGGTGTGGCTGTAACACCCGAAACGGCGCTTGCTCTGCCGATCCTGCAGAACTGCGTGACCTTGCTGGCTGAGACTGTGGCTCAGTTACCGCTGGAGCTGTACCAGCGCAAGGATAAGGGGCAGCGGGACGCGGCGATCAATCATCCGCTGTACGACGTGCTCCGGTACCAGCCGAACCCGTTTCAAACGCCATGTGAGTACATGGAACGGCACCAGGGTGCGGCGGGGTTGCGAGGGAATGCATTCAGTTTCATCGACCGGCGAGAGGATGGCAATGTCACCGCCCTCTGGTCGCTCAAAAACGATCAGGTGCAGGTGCTCAAGGGTGCCGACTTGCTCCCGTACTACCGCATTGGCGTCAGCGAGGCGGTACCGATGCGGATGGTGCATCACGTGCGCTGGTTCGGCACCAGCCCCTACCTCGGATTGTCGCCCATTGAGCTGCACGCCGACGCGATTGGGTTGACCCAGGCCGTCCGGCAGTACACCGGCAAGAGCTTCGCCAACGGCGTGGCCGTGTCCGGTGTGATTGAGCGTCCCCGCGAAGCTCCCGCGATCAAGGATCAGGGGATCATCGACAAGATCGTTGATCAGTGGGGCCAGAAGTTCGGTGGCATGGACAACGCCAAGAAAGTCGCCCTGTTGCAAGAGGGGATGACCTTCAAGCCGGTTTCCATGACAAACGTTGATGCCGAGATCGTCGGCATCATGAAGCTGACCGGCCTGGACATTGCGCGGATCTACAAGATCCCGTTGCCCATGGTGAACGACCTGGAGAAGTCGAACTACAACACGCTGGAGCAACTGATGATCCAGTTTGTGGTGTTCGCCCTGCTGCCCTGGGTGAAGCGCCATGAGCAAGCGATGATGCGCGACTTCCTGCTGCCCAAGGATCGGCGGGACTACTTCATTGAGTTCAACCTGTCCGGTCTACTGCGCGGCGACCAGAAAAGCCGTTATGAGGCCTACGCTATTGGTCGCCAGTGGGGATGGCTGAGCGTGAACGACATCCGGCGCCTGGAGAACATGCCGCCGGTACAGGGCGGCGATATCTACCTGCAGCCCCTCAACATGGTCGACGCTGGCAAGCAGCCCGACTTGAACAACCCCACGGTGCGCGCCCAGTTGGAACTTCAGCACGCCGAGATCGGGAGGATCCTTGCCCAATGAGTAAGCAATACCTGCGGGCATCCAGCCTGCTATTCAACCAGCCGCTGCTGGTTACCCCGGACATGCTCGACCTGGGCGTGCGCTGGGCCAATCAGACCATGAGCCTAAACATCATCAACCTCGGCGGCAGCTCGGCCCAGCTCTGGAAGGACGACGATCCTGTCGACCGTGTGGCGTTTGCCGATGAGCAACGCCGCAACGCCATTGCGCAGACCGGCGTCGAGGTTATCCCAGTGAGTGGCGTGCTCGTCAGTCGTGGAAGCCACATCAACGCCTGCGAGACCATGACCAGCTACGAAGGGCTGCGCTCCCAGCTGCAGCGCGCAGTGGCCGATCCTCTGGTCGAGCGCATCGTGCTGGATATCGACAGCCCAGGCGGGTCGGCTGTGGGCGCGTTCGAGCTGGCCGAAGATATCCGGGCGATGACAGCGCAGAAGCCCATCACCGGCCTGGTCAACTACATGGCGTACAGCGGCGGCTACCTGATCGGTTCGGCGTGCAGCGAGCTTGTGGTGAGCCGTACCAGCGGCGTTGGCTCCATCGGCGTGATTGCCAGCCATATGGACCGCTCCAAGATGGAGGAGGGGATGGGCGTCAAGGTGACCACGGTGTTTGCGGGGGCGCACAAGAACGACCTGTCTCCACACGAACCCATCACCGAACAGTCACTGGCCTTCCTCAACGAGCTGGTGCAGGAGAGCTATCAGATGTTTGTCAGTGCCGTCGCTGAGTATCGCGGCCTGCCGGTTGCCAAGGTAATTGCCACCGAGGCTGGCCTTTATCGCGGGCAGGGCGCAATCAATGCGGGGCTTGCTGATCGCCTGCAGAGCCCGCAGCACGCCGTTGACGAACTGTCGCGTGCTGTTGCGCAGAACCGTGCAACACGCCAGTCGAGCCGTATCAGCGTTCGCGCCGCAGCGTTGGCGATGCAATCAATGATGTGACCGCCCAGGCGGTACCAACGAATCCCAAGGCCCGCCACGTGCGGGTTTTTTTATGCCCAGGAGGCACCATGTCCCTTGTACTTCAAATGCGCAACGAGCGCGCCGGCCTGGTCGCCCAGGTTCAAACCCTGGCGAAGATCGAGGCCGACGGCGGTAGCTTGAGCGCCGAACAGTTGCAGCAATTCACCAGTCTGGAAACGCAGATCAACGATCTGACCGCCAAGATCAGCCGCGCCGAGTCGGCCGAGCGTCTGGCGGCGGCCAGTGCGGTGCCGGTCAACGAGTCGGCGCAGGGCGCAACCAGCCCGCCGGGGGGCAGTATTTCCGGTCCGTTCAGCGAGAAAGCCAAGCCCGGTACCGGGATGGCACAGATGACCCGGCTGCTTGCAGCTGCGCAGGGCAATCAGCAGATGGCGGCCCAGCTCGCCAAAGACGGTGGCTATCCGTCCGATGTCCACATGGCGCTGAGTGTCGTCACCCCGGGGGCCGGTGGTGTGCTGGTGCCGCAGAACTTCGCGACCGACATTATCGAGTCGCTGCGACCTGTCTCCACCGTTCGCAAGATGGGCGTCACCAGCCTGCCGCTGAACAACGGCAACCTGACCATGCCCCGAATCACCGGCAACACCGTAGTCAGCTACATCGGCAGCGATACTGATATCCCGGTCACTGGGATGACCTTCGGTGATACCAAGCTGTCGGCCAAGACTGCGGCGGCAATCGTACCGATCTCCAACGACCTGTTGGCCATGAGCGGGGTCAACCCTCGGGTTGATGCCATCGTGGCGAGCGACCTGACCGTCAGCATGGGGCTGTCCGAGGATCTGCACTTCATCCGTGCGGACGGTTCTGGCGTGCTGCCAAAGGGCCTGCGCCACTGGGCTCCAGCGTTCAACGTTCTGCCTGCGCCGGCTGTGGCTGACCTCACGCTGGAGAAGATCGATCTGTTCCTGGGCGGCATGATGCTGCGCCTTGAGGCTGCGAACGTCCAGATGAAGTCCTGCGGTTGGCTGATGGCTCCGCGTGTGCTGCGCTGGCTGCAGTCGCTGCGTGATGGCAATGGCAACAAAGCCTACCCGGAGATCGATCAAGTCCTTCTGAAGGGCTACCCGGTCGGGCTCAGCACGCAGATCCCGACCAACCTCGGCGCCGACGGCGACGAATCGGAGATCTACTTCGTCAACTTCGCCGACTGCATGATCGGCGAAGACATGGACCTGACTATCGGCTTCAGCAGCGAGGCTTCCTACAAGGACGCCGAGGGCAACATGGTCAGCGCCTTCCAACGCAACCAGACCCTGGTGCGTGTCATTGCTAAGCACGACTTCGGCCCGCGTCACGTTGAAAGCGTCGTGGTGGCGATTGGTGTGAAGTGGGGCAAGGGCATGTAAACCCTGGCCCTGCGCGAGCGGGGCCGTAACTGGAAGGTGAAGATCCATGGACAAAGTAATTATCAAATTCACTGGCTCCTGGCGGGGCTACAGCGCGGAAGAGGTTGCAGGCTTCCCCGATGACATCGCGAAATCGTTGATCGATGGCGGTCGCGCTGAGCTGTACGAAGGTAAGAAGGCTGGTAAATCGAGTGGCAAGGGCAAGGGGGCGCCGCCACCGGAAGCGCCGCCTCAGCCCGGTCCCTCGTCCGAGCCTCCACCGAATGCCGGCGCGGCTGGAAATGACGCCGACGACGATAAGCCTTAATCATGGCGCGTCGCATCGCCTACACGGGGGCGCCCGTGCTGACACTGGACCAGGTGGCTTTTCAATGCCGGGCTGAGGCGGAAGATCTGCAGCCCGAGCTGATCGATCAGATCATCATCCCTGGTGTGACTGCCCAAGGCGAGTCACGGACGGGGGCGGCGATACGTGAGGCCACCTACGAGGAAGACTGGCCGGCGAGCTATCCGTCAGGCCATTCACTGGATGTTGGCCAGGTTGTCGCTATCGAATCTGTCATGGTGCTGGGTCATTCCGGTGGCTCGTCACCTTTTGAGGGTGCTGTAGATCTCATCCAAGGTGGCAAGGAAAGCTATCTGGCCTTTCCCGATGGTCGCCCTGACGGCAGATTGCGAATCCGCTACCGAGCCGGCGTCGATCTAGAGGCGCACCCCGGGGTGCGCAGCTGGTTGCTGATGGCTGCTGAAACAGCGTTTACCCACCGTGGCGTTCTGATCGTCGGTCAGGCTCTCGCAGAGGTTCCGTCAAGCTTCGTTGATCACCTACTGGCGGACATCACTGTCCCACCGAGGTTTTAGCCATGGCGTCGGGAGCTACGAGAAGCATCCGAGAGCCGGCATCGGGCGAGCTGATCCATCGGATGGAGGTGCGAGAGCGTACCGACAAGACCGCTGGACCGAGCTTGGCGTCTGAGTTTCGCCACATCTGCATGCGGTGGGTGAAAGTTGAGCCACTGGGTACGGCGACATATGCCCATGCCCAGCAGACCAAGACCGGGGTCACGCACCGCTTGTACTGCCGATTCATTCCTGGTCTGCAGGCCGATGTGGAGTTTGTCGGGCGAGGCAGGGTCTACCGGGTCAAGCGCCCTAGCGAGCTGGCCGGGCGGCAGATCTGGTCGGTAGTCGAGGTCGAGGAGCTGGGGCCGGAGGTCCCAGCGGGGGGTGGACGTGGCCAACTCCGTTTCGATTGACGGCTATCTGCACGTCGAGGGCTTCGACAAGTTCGACCAAGAGGCCTTCAACAAGCGGAAGATCCGCGCCGGCATGCGCAAGGTGGGTCAGCTGATCACCGGCCGGGCGCAGATGAATCTGGCGCTCGGCGGTGGCCAGGAGGGCTACCCAGTCAACCGGACCGGGGCCACCACTGATTCGATCAACTTCAAGCTGTCCAGGTCGGGCTTTTTGGTGCGGGTTGCGCCCAACAAGACCGCGAGCATGAAGGAGTATTACCCGGCTTACCTGCACTACGGCGTGCGCCGCAAGACGGGTGGCGGGTGGCGGATCAGACCCCGTGACAACTACATGACCGACGCCCTGGCCGACAGCCGCGATGAGGTGCGGCGCATCCTGCAGCAGGCCTTTGCCGCCGCGTTGCTCAACTGAGTATCTGACATGAAAATCACGCCTGTGATCGAGCAGCTGCGCGCCTATGCGCCTGGCTTCGAAGGGCGCGTGGCCGGCGGTCTGGATTGGGACCCGACCGCCGACAGCGCCCAGATGCAGCCGCCGGCGGCCTATGTGATCGCCGTTGGCGACTCGGCCGACGAGCCGCAAGCGCAGAACGTTTACACCCAGGCCGTGCGCGACGTCATCGACGTGTGTGTCGTGCTGCCAACCGACGACGAGCGGGGGCAATCGGTTGCCGATCCGCTACACGACTTGCGCGCCCAGCTGTGGCGCGCCCTGGTGGGCTTTGAGCCGGACGACGAGTCGGGGCCGCTGTTGTACGACGGCGGTCAGCTGCTGCTGCTCGACCGCAGCCGCCTGGTCTACCGCTATCGCTTCTATGCCGATTTCCAGCTCGGCCGCTGGGAGCAGACCGGCGAAGGCAAGCCGCAGACCTGGCAGGAATGGCAGCTGGCCGGCCTCCCGGCCCTGGAAGGCATCGACACCCGTATCGACTTCCTCAACCCCCTGAAAGACCCCAACGTCAACGCCCCTGGGCCAGACGGGCGGGTCGAGTTCATTACCCGTGAGGACTTGAACCCATGATCACCATTCACCTCAAGCCGGCCCCGGGGCGCGATTGCCCGCTGCCGGATCAGCCGGGCAAGTACCTGCCGGCCGAGGGCGCTGCAGTGCCCCGTGATGCCTATTGGGAGCGCCGCATACTTGACGGCGACGCCCTGGAACAGAAGACCACCACCCGGGGGAGCAAAGCGCGATGAGCGTCAGTTTCAGCAACATCCCGAGCGACATTCGCGTGCCGCTGTTCTATGCCGAAGTCGACAACTCCATGGCCAACAGCGGCGGGTCCAGCCTGCGCCGGCTGATCGTGGGCCAGGTCAACGACGACGCCGACAGCGACGAAATCGGCCGCCTGGTGCTGGTGTCGAAGACCAGCGACGCCAAGGACATCGGCGGTACCGGCTCGATGCTGGCCGCCATGCATGCACGCTGGCGGGCCATCGACGTGGCCGGCGAGGTCTGGTGCCTGCCGCTCAAGGTGGCCACCGGCGCGGCCGCGACCGCCACCGTTACCGTAACGGGCAGCGTGGCCACCGCCGGCCTGGTCAATCTGTACGTGGCTGGCCAGCGCGTGCGGGCCGATGCGGTGGTCGGCGCCTCGGCCGAGGCCGTGGCGGCCAGCTTGGCGGCGGCCATCAATGCCGCCCTTGACCTGCCGGTGACGGCCACGGCCGCCGCTGGTGTGGTCACCCTGCAGGCCAAGTTCAAGGGCGAGCTGGGCAACGATATCCAGGTGCAGCTGAACCGCCTGGGGCGCGCCAATGGCGAAACCACGCCGGCCGGCCTGACGGTGGTGGCCACGGCCATGACCAACGGCGCCGGCACCCCGGCTGTATCGGCGGCGCTGGCTGCACTGGGCGACGAAGAATTCGAGTTCATCGCCCAGCCCTGGACCGATGCCGACACGCTGGGTGCCTGGAAAACCGCCATGGACGACAGCGCCGGCCGCTGGTCCTGGGCGAAGCAGCTCTACGGCCATGTGTACAGCGCGCAGCGCGGCACACTGGGCCAGCTGGTCGCCGCTGGGCGCCTGCGCAACGACCCGCACGTCTCTGTACATGGCTTCGAGCGCGGCGTGCCGCAGCCGGCGTGGGAAGTGGCGGCGGCTTGGGCGGCACGTACCGCCGTGTTCATCAGCGCCGACCCGGCGCGACCGACGCAGACCGGCGCGTTGACGGGCATCGACCCGGCGCAGGCAAGTGACCGTTTCACCCTGACCGAGCGGCAGTCGCTGCTGACCAGTGGCATGGCCACCGCTGTCTACAACGGCGGCAGCTACCGCATCGAGCGCGCCGTTACGACTTACCAGCGTAACGCCTATGGCCAGCCGGATGACTCCTACCTGGACAGCGAGACGCTGCACCAGTCGGCCTACGTGATCCGCTATCTGCGCAGCATCATCACCAGTAAGTACGGCCGTCACAAGCTGGCTAACGACGGCACGCGCTTCGGTCCCGGCCAGGCCATCGTCACGCCGAAGGTGATTCGCGGCGAGCTGATCGCGGCCTATGGCGCGCTGGAGCGTGAGGGCATTGTCGAGAACGCCGAGGCGTTCAATCAGTACCTGATCGTCGAGCGCGACCCGAAGAACCCCAACCGCCTGAGTGTGCTGTTCCCGCCGGACCTGGTGAATCAGCTGCGTGTGTTCGCGCTGCTGTACCAGTTCCGCCTGCAGTACCCGGACGCGGCGTAACCCTCATCGTTCAACCCCAGCCCGCCCAGTGCGGGCTTTTTTATGGGAGCGCCCTTTATGGGTCAGAAAGTCGCGGGCACCTGTTTTATCAAGGTCGACGGCGATCAGCTGGTGATCACCGGCGGCGTGGAATGCCCGCTGTCGGACAAGAAGCGCGAAACCATCACGCGGGGATTCTTCAAGGAAGAAGACCTGATCCCCTACGTGGTGGTCGATGCGGTGAAAACCGCCAACTTTCCCCGGGCCAAGCTGGCCAACGGGATCGGCATGACCGTCACCGCCGAGCTGGCCGACGGCTCGGTGTACGTGCTGAGCGGCGCGTACCTGGTGGACGAAACCAAAGTGACCGGCGATGACGCCAAGGTCTCGCTCAAATTCGAAGGCATCCAAGGAGACTGGCAGTAATGACTACCGCAACCCACGAACTCGCAACCCCGATCCAGGCCCACGGTGAGGAAGTCAAAGAACTGAACTTGCGCCGCCCGACCGTGCAGGAGTGCCGGGCAATCAAGGTGCTGCCGTACAACCTCGGCGGCGACGGTTACCCGGTGGTAGACCTTGAAGCGGCGGCGAAGTACATCGCCGTGTGCGCCGCGATCCCGGCCAGTTCGGTCAACCAACTGGAGCTGTCGGACCTGAACACCCTGGCCTGGATCATCGTCGGTTTTTTCATGCCCCAAGATTCGAAGCAGTCGGCGGCCTGACCGAGCTGGCCTACGACCTTGCCTGGTGGTGGAAAGCCACCCCGGGTGAGGTGCTGGGCTGGAACCTCGACACGTTGTTCGAGAGCGAGGAAAACGCGTGGCGCATCAACGCGCTGAATGGGGGAGGCGGTGGCGGATAAATTCCAACTCAAGGCGCTGATCACCGGCGTCGACAAGCTGTCGCCGGTGCTGAGCGGGGTACGCAAGAACGCCGCGGTGCTGCGCAAGCAGCTGAACAGCTCGGGCCTGGGCAAGATCACCTTCGGTGAGGCCCTGCAGGGTGGGGCGATTGCGGCCCCGTTCGTCATGGGCGTGAAGGCGGCCATGGGCTTTGAAAGCGCCATGGCCGACGTGAAGAAGGTGGTCAACTTCGAGTCGCCGGCGCAGTTCAAGGCGATGAGTGACGACGTGCTGGGCCTGTCCGAGCGGCTGCCCATGGCGGCCGAGGGCATCGCGCAGATTGTCGCCGCCGGCGGCCAGTCCGGTATTGCCCGGGAAGAGCTGAACCGCTTCGCAGAAGACGCCGTGAAAATGGGCGTTGCCTTCGACCAGACGGCCGCCGAGTCGGGCTCGATGATGGCCAAGTGGCGCACGGCCTTCAAGATGAACCAAGACGAAGTGGTCACGCTGGCCGACCAGATCAACTACCTGGGCAACACCGGCGCGGCCAGCACCGGGCAGATCTCCTCGATCCTGACGGCCATTGGTCCGCTGGGTGAGGTGGCGGGCGTCAGCGCGGCGCAGTTGGCCGCGATGGGCTCGACCTTGGCCGGCGTCGGCATCGCCCAGGACGTGGCTGCCACGGGTATCAAAAACTTCATGCTGAGCCTGACCGCCGGCACGGCGGCTACCAAGGCGCAGAAGGATGCCTACAAGGCGTTGCGCCTGGATGCCAACGAGCTGGCCAAGGGTATGCAGACCGACAGTGAAGGGACGATTAACCGCGTTCTGGAGACGCTGGCCAAGGTCGACAAGAGTAAGCACGCGGCGGTGCTGACCAGCTTGTTCGGCAAAGAGTCGGTAGGGGCCATTGCGCCGCTGCTGACCAGCCTGAGCACGCTGCAGCGCAACTTCAAGGCGGTTGGCGATGAGAGCCAGTATGCCGGCTCGATGAACAACGAGTACGCCGCACGGGCCGCGACCACGCAGAACGCCATG
Source organism: Pseudomonas sp. PONIH3 (assembly GCF_002934345.1). Taxonomy (NCBI): domain Bacteria; kingdom Pseudomonadati; phylum Pseudomonadota; class Gammaproteobacteria; order Pseudomonadales; family Pseudomonadaceae; genus Pseudomonas; species Pseudomonas sp. PONIH3. Next base: position 2,220,003 of record NZ_CP026386.1, on the reverse strand, counting down.
CAGCTGCTGCAGAACCGGGTGACCCGCCTGGGTATTACGGTCGGCAGCATGCTGTTGCCGCCGCTCAACGACTTCATGGCGGCCGTGGGGCCAATCATCAGCAGCGTGGCCACCTTGGCCGGGGCGCACCCGTGGCTGATCAAGGGCGTGCTGGGCGCGGCCGTGGGCTTCACCGTGCTGCGCTTGGCCACGGCCGGGGCCACGGCGGCGCTGGCCCTGATGAACGGTGTCGCGAGCATGAGCCCGGTGGGCATGATCGTCCGTGGCATCGCCATCGCTGCCGGCGTCCTGATTGCCAACTGGTCGACCGTGGCGCCGTACTTCCAAGCGGTGTGGGACAAGATCAAGGCCCCGGCGATGGCAGTGTGGGAGTGGATGAAAACCACTTTCGCCTGGTCGCCGCTGGGTCTGATCGTCGCCAACTGGGAGCCACTGACGGCGTTCTTTGGCGCGCTGTGGGAGCTGGTCAAAGCCCTGTCGGTGCCGTTCTTCGACTTCCTCAAAACCATGTTCGACTGGTCGCCGCTGGGCCTGATCATCAAGCACTGGGAGCCCATCACCGGCTTTTTCAAAGGGATCTGGGACAAGCTGCGACCCATCATCGAGCCGATGATGAAATTCCTGGGCTTCGACAGCGAGTCGAGTGGTGACGGCGTGATCAGCGCGGCGACGGCCAAGGTCAACGACTGGGCCGAGCAGCAAAAGGCGCGCAACGCCGCCGGCGAGCCGGTACCGGGTGCACTGGTCAAGCCGATGGCGCAGCCGGTGCAGTTGATGCCGGAGGCCACCAGCGCGGCCAGCCTGATGCGCGCGCCGGACCAGCCGGGGCCATGGGCAGCTATGCCCCTGTCGGCTTCGCAGATGGCCGAGCATGCGCAGGAAAGCCTGGCCAAAGGGCTGACCCCGGGGGAGGCGCTGAAACGCGCTGAAATGGGCCTGCCTGGGCAGAACAGCCTGGCAGCACCTGCAGCGGGTGCCCTGGCTGCGTCGCGGGGCTCCCTGGTGCAGCAGGCGGCCCAGGCCAGCAAAGCCCAGCTGGAGGGGCAAATGGTCGTGCGCTTCGACAACGCGCCGCCCGGCATGCGGGTGGAGCAGGCCGATACCAACCAACCCGGGCTGCAGGTCAGCCCACAAGTGGGCTACCGATCCTTGGGGAGGGCGTCATGAGTACCTGGCGGGATCAGCTGCACCCGGCCTCATTCCGGGGCGTGCCGTTCCACGTCGACAGCGACAGCATGCCGGCAGGACGGCGCACACAGACGCATGAGTATCCGCAGCGGGACAAGCCGCTGGTGGAAGACCTGGGCCGCGTCACGCGGGAAATCAAGCTGGCCGGCTTCGTGATCGGGGAGGACTGCTATTTTCAGCGTGACAACCTGCTCAACGCCCTGGACAAGCCCGGGGCGGGGGAGCTGGTCCATCCCTGGTATGGCCGGCTGACGGCCACCGCGACGGTGTGTAGCGTCAGCCATGAGCGCCGCGAGGGCGGCATGGTCCGCTTTGACCTGGTGTTCGTGGAGGACGGCGAGAAGGGCTTTCCTGCCGGCGTGCCGAACACGGCGCGGCAACTGGAGGACTCATCGGAAAGCCTGCTTGAGTCGGCGATTGCCCGGTACAAGGCCGCCATGGCGGTGGTCAACCGGGCGCGCCTGGCGGTGGTCGCGCTGCAGAACGGAGTGGCCGGCGTGCAGATGGCCATTGCCTCAGAGCTTCGCCAGCTGACCGGCCTGGTCAGCTCGGTGGAGGCGCTGGCCGACATGCTGATTAACGCCCCGGGCAACTTCGCGGCAATGATCCGGGGGCAGTTCGCCAGTGTCGGCGGCAGTTCGCGGTCGTCGGGCTATCGCTGGGGGCCGTCCAGTGGCGGCGAGTCGGCGAGCCTGGAAGCCGATCCGGAGTTTGCCCGCACTGTCGCGGCGCTGCCCGACGCGGCGCCGGAGTTTGCCAACTTCGCCGAGTCCGGCCGGGCCATCACCGGCCAGGTGGAGCAGGCCCGCCAGTTGGCCAACGCGGCGCCGCCGGCCGAAGGAACCGACACCGCCACCGTGGTCACCGCTGCCCGAGAGTTGGTGCGCGACGCGCTGATCGTGCTGGCCGTGCGCGAGGCGGTGGCCATGCCGGTGGTGCAGGCGCCCGAGCCGCTGACTGGCTTTGCCACCCTGGAACAGCAGGTGGTGGCCCCGATCCAGCGCCCCGAGGTGCCGGTCACTGCCGACGTGGTAGCGCTGCGTGACGCCATCAGCGACGCCCTGTGGCTGGCCGCCCTGGCGTCGCCCGTCGAGCACGTCGAGCAGCTGGAGGCGGTGCGCAGCCAGGTGCGTGCTCACATGACCGAAGTGGCCCGCGCTGGCGTGCGTTTGAGCGAGGTCACCACGCGGGAAAGCCTGCCGGCGGTGGTGCTGGCTTACCAGCGCTACGGCGACGCCACCCGCGCCGAGGAAATCGTTACGCGTAACAAGGTGCAGCACCCGGGCTTTTTGCCTGTCGGCGCGCTGACCATCGCCCGAGAGTGAACCCATGGACTATCAAAACGCTGTCACGCTGAGCGTGAACGGCCTGGATTATCGCGGCTGGAAGAAAGTCAGCATCGGTGCCGGCATCGAACGCCAGGCCCGGGATTTCCGCCTGGGCGTAACCTGGAGCTGGCCGGGCCAGGTGCAGGAAATCCCGGTGCGCCAGGGCGACCGCTGCGAAGTCCGCATCGGTGCCGACCTGGTGCTGACCGGCTGGGTGTTCGGCACGCCGATCAGCTACGACGCTCGCAGTGTCGAACGGTCGGTGGCCGGCCGCTCGCTGACTGCCGACCTGGTGGACTGTTCGGCGGTGAACAAGCCCGGCCAGTGGCGCGGGCAGAGCGTGCAGAAAATCGTGCAGGCGCTGGCCGAGCCCTACGGTGTGCGGGTGCTGAGCGAGGTCGCGGAAACCACCAAGCTGGCCGACCACCAGATAGAGCCGGGCGAAACGGCCTTCGAGTCCATCGACCGCCTGCTGACGCTGTCGCGGCTGCTGTCGACCGATGACGCCCGGGGGCGGGTGGTGATCATCAAGCCGGGCAGTGCCGGCCGCGCCGTCGACCGCCTGGAACTGGGGCAGAACCTGCTGACCGGCAGCGCCGAGCTGGATTTCTCGGGGGTGTTTTCCGAGTACCGCGTCACCGGTCAGCGCTCGGGCACCGACACTGACTACGGCGAGGCGGCCAGCGAAGTGAAGGCCGGCGTCACCGATCCGCGTGCCTCACGGCGCCGGGTGCTGCTGATCCACGAGAGCGGCCAGATGACCCCGGAGCTGGCCCAGGCGCGGGCCAACTGGGAGCGCGGCAGCCGGATGGGTAAGGCGCTGACCCTGCGCTACAAAATCCAGGGTTGGCGGCAGTCCACCGGTGCCCTGTGGGTGCCGAATATGATTGTGCGCGTGGTCGACCCGCTGATCGGCATCGACCGCGACATGCTCATCAGCGAAATCGAATACGTGCTCGATGACGGCGGCACGGTGGCCAACATCGTGGTAGGCCCGCCGGATGGCTTCGACCCTGAGCCGAAAGACCCGCACAAGTCGCGCAAGCTCAAGAAGGGCGGCAAGGCCGACAACTTCGAATACCTGATCCCCGCCGACTGGAAGCCAGGACAATGAAACCCACGAGAAATTTTCTCGCCCGGGGCGTGGTCGCCCTGGTCGATGCTGGCCGCAAGCTGCAGGGCCTGCAGATGCGCCTTACCGCCGACGAAGTGAAAGACGGCATGGAGCACTTCGAGCCCTACGGCTTTACGTCCAACCCGCTGCCCGGCGCCGAGGCCCTGGCGGCGTTCCTGGGCGGCGACCGCTCCCATGGGGTGGTCGTCTGCGTCGCCGACCGGCGCTTTCGCCTGCAGGCGCTTAAGAGCGGTGAGGTGGCGATTTACACCGACGAGGGCGACTGCCTGCACTTCAAGCGTGGCCGCTTGATCGAGATCCAGACGCTGACGCTCAAGGTCAAGGCCGAGACGGCCGTGGAGTTCGACACACCGGTGATCCGCACCACGGGCCAGATCGTTTCCGAGGGCGACCAGATCGCCGCCGGCGTCAGCCAGGTCAACCACCCGCATGAGGGCGTGGCGAAGGGTAACCAGCAGAGCGGTAAGCCGGTGGTGACGGCATGACGCTGCTCGATGCCGAGTCCGAACGCGCCTGGCAGCGCGCCGTGGTGATCAGCCTTTTGACCTGGCGGCGCGCCGAGGCCGGCGACCTGCTGGACGATGACCAGCGTTACGGCTGGTGGGGCGACACGTTCCCGACCCTTGCCAATGACCGGATTGGCTCCCGCCTGTGGCAGCTGCGCCGGCGCACGCTGACCGACGACACGGTGCGCACGGCCGAGGCGTTCGCCCGCGAGGCGTTGCAGTGGGCGGTGGATGACGACCGGGTGAGCGCCGTTACGGTAACGGCGTCGCGCAAGGTCGACCGCCTCGACATGCAGGTGCGGGTCGGCCTGCGCGACGGCCCGGTGATCGATGTTCAACTAGACAACCTGTGGCAGGTGATTAATGCCGTTTGAAATCCCAACATTGCCCGCCCTGGTGACCAGGGCGCAGGCCGATTTGGCCGGCGGTAGCGCCCTGGTCCGCTCCGACGCCGAGGTACTGGCCCGCGTACTGGGCGCGGCGTCGTCCGGCCGCTACGGTCACCAGCGCTACATTGCCGACCAGATCCTGCCGGACACGGCCGACGACGAAACCCTGCTGCGCATGGCCCAGGCGCGGCTTAAACGGGGGCGCCTGGAGGCCGTGAAGGCGAGCGGGGCGGCAACCTTCACCGGCGCCGCTTCGGCGCTGCTCGATGCCGGCACGCTGCTGCAGCGCGATGACCAGGTGCTGTTCAGGGTGCGGGCTTCGGTCAAGCTGACCGGCACCGAAGGCGTGGCCCAGGTCGAGGCCCTGGAGCCGGGCGAGCTGGGCAACACGCCGGCCGGCACCCCGCTGCGCGTGGTGTCGCCGGTGCTGGGGGTCAATGACACGTTCACCGTGGCGGCACCGGGCCTGACCGGCGGCACCGAGCAGGAGAGTATCGAGGCGCTGCGTGCTCGGGTGATCCGTTCGTACCGGGTTATTGCCCACGGCGGCAGCAAGAGCGATTACGAAACCTGGGCGCTGGAGGTTGCCGGGGTAACCCGGGCCTGGGTGGTGCGGCACTGGATGGGGCCGGGCACGGTTGGGGTGTTCTTCGTGCGCGACGGTGATATCGACATCATCCCGAACGCCGAAGCCATCGCCGCCGTGGCCGCCTACATCGAGCAGGAGCGGCCCGTCACGGCCGAGGTGTACGTGCTGCCACCGGCAGAGAGGCCGGTGCAGTACCAGCTGTCAGTCACCCCGGACAGCAGCGCGGTGCGCCGCACCGTGGAAGCCGCCCTGGTGGACCTACACAACCGTGAATCGGAGCTGGGCGCCACGTTACTGGCCACCCACATCGCTGAGGCCATCAGCGGCGCCACGGGTGAGCGCGATCACAAGGTCGTCAGCCCGGTGGGCGATGTGCAGGCCGCGCCCAATGAGCTGCTGACTTACGGGGGTGTGCTGTGGTTGTGAGGACGGAGCGGGACTACTACGCCCACTTGTGCACGCTGCTGCCGCCGGGGCCTGCCTGGGATCGTGAGTTCAACCCAGGCGTCGACCAGGTGCTGCAGGCGGCGGCCCAGGAGCTGGCCACCGAGGACCGCCGCGCCGCCGACCTGCTGGCCGAGAGTGAGCCCGCCACGGTGCGCGAGCTGGTTCCCGACTGGGAGCGGGTCATGTACCTGCCCGACCCCTGCATGGGCGACTCGCCGACGTTTGCCGATCGGCAACTGGCCGTGCGCCGCCGGCTGCTGGAGGTGGGCGGGCAGACGCCGGCCTACTTCGTGGAGCTGGCTTTTTCGCTGGGCTACCGCAATGCCCGCGTGGTCGAGCACCGGGCGCCGCGCTTCGGTCGGTCGCGCTTCGGCTCGGCCCGCTTCGGCACCTGGGGCGCGCAATTCATGTGGACCCTGGAGGCGGGGCCGCGTCTGGCCCAGGGCAGCCGCTTCGGATTCAGCCATTGGGGCCAGACGTTCGGCGGCGCAGCCAACGGCGCGCTGGAGTGCCTAGTAAGCCGCGCCGCCCCGGCACACACCCTTGAAACCATTACCTACGGATAACGCGATATGGACTACCCGAAACGCATTCCCAATGTCGGCCTGGTCGGCGGCAAGTTCGTGGACGAAAACGTCAGCACGGGCCTGCCGGGCTCGCTGATCCCGTCCGCCTGGGGCAACGCAGTTACCGATGAGCTGTTAGCTGTGATCAAGGCCGCCGGCCTCGTGCCGAGTGAAGACAACAACGCGCAGCTGCTGCAGGCGATTCAGGGCCTTGCTGCCAGTGACATCAAGCGCGCCGTGCGTGTGGCGACTACGGGGCCAATTGCCCTGTCCGGCCTGCAGACGATTGACGGCGTGGCCCTGGTGGCCGGTGACCGGGTGCTGGTGAAGGATCAGGCCAACGCCGCGCAGAACTGGATCTACACGGCGTCCGCCAATGCATGGTCACGGGCGTTGGATGCGAACGAAGACGCTGAGTGCACCCCGGGTCACCTGATCATCGTCCAGGCCGGCACCGCATACGCCGGCACCATGTGGCAGCTGGCCAACACGATGCCGCCGCAGGTCGGTACCACGGCGCTGACCTTCGCCATGACCAGCGGGCGAACCGGAGTAGCCGCAGGCACTTATCGGCAGGTGACGACGGATGCATTCGGGCGCGTTACTGCGGGCGCGAACCCTACAACGCTTGCCGGCTTCGGCATTCTCGATGCCTACACCAAGTCATGGATTGATGCTAACAAGGCGCCCCTGACCAGTCCGGCGTTTTCCGGAACGCCGACCGCAGAGACCGCTAACCTGGGAACAAGAACCTCCCAGCTGGCCAACTGTCTGTTCGTGGCCAACACGGTTGATAAGGCCATTGCGTCTCTAGTCGGCTCGGCACCTGCCGCGCTGGACACCATCTATGAAATTGCCGCGATGTTTGGCAACGACCCCAACTTTGCTACGACCCTCATCAACCAAGTGGCGGGGAAGGCTGACAAGGGGGCCACGTTGGCCGCTTATGGAATTCTCGACGCCTATACCAAGGCGCAGGGCCAGGCGCTGGAGGCCATGGTCTACGACCCGTGGGCGACGATGCCTATTGGTGTACCTATTCCGATCTTCGACAGCAGCGCTTCGGTTCCCATCCCGCCAACTGACCGCGCCTATCGATACATCAAGTTGACAGCTGGTGACCCCTACAACAACGGCGTGCTGACAAATGAAGTCGTGTCTGGCACGGCGCCGCTGTTGGTGTCGTTTGCATCCGTCGCTCTTGCAGGTAGCCCGATGAATACTCATACGGTTTACCTGATCAACACCGAGCGGCGGGTGTTGCGGGGCGGTCAATCGGGCATCGTGGAGCAGGACCAGTTTCAGGGTCATACGTTGCCGGCAGCGACCGGCAACGGAGCCAACGGGCCATCGTTTGACAGCTGGGGGGCGTCAGCGATGAACGCGACCAAGACGGCGCTGGTGAGTGATGGCGTGAACGGAACGCCGCGCGTGGGCCTGGAAACCCGTGCAAAAAACATTGGCGTAACGTACTACATGAGGATCAAGTGATATGCCATACGCGCAATACAACACAGTCTCCACGGACCCGCTGCCAGGCGGAATCGAAATCAGCGACGAGCAGTATCAAGAGGCCATCGAAGGTATGGTGCTGGGCAAGGTGGTATCGGTCGAGGGTGGTTTCTCGGTTGGCTGGCCGCCGCCTCCGGAAGAGGTGCCGCCGACGGTCGAAGAGCTGCGCGTCTCTGCGCTCGCCCAGCGTGACCGCCTGTTGAGCCTTGCCACGGCGCGTATGGCGCCGTATCAGGATGCGGTTGACCTGGATGCGGCCACCGATCAGGAGCGAACGACGCTGAGAGCCTGGAAGCTCCACCGCGTAGAACTGAACCGAATCGAGCAGCAATCGGGTTTCCCAGTGCAAGTCGAGTGGCCGCCGTCGCCCGACGCAATCTCAGCCCTATCTTAAAGCCCCGCAGTGACGGGGTTTTTTCTTGCCTCCATTTCTGATATCAACCAAGGAAACCAATGATGGCTGTCACTGAAAAGCAACTGCTGCAGATCCTCCCGAACGCCGGCCGCCAAGCCGGCGTTTTTGTTCCCGCCCTGAACGCGGCAATGGGTAAGTACTCGATCATCGCCCGGTTGCGCATGGGCGCATTCATCGCCCAGGTCGGCCACGAGTCAGGGCAACTGCGATACGTGCGCGAGCTGGGCAGCGATGCATACCTCTCCAAGTACGACACCGGGCGCCTGGCCCAGCGCCTGGGCAACACCCCCGAGGCCGACGGCGACGGCCAGATGTATCGCGGTCGAGGGTTGATACAGGTGACTGGCCGCGACAACTACGCGGCCTGCAGCGAAGCGCTGTTCGGTGACGCTCGGCTGCTCTCAACGCCGGAGCTGCTTGAGCATCCGGTCTACGCCGCGATGTCGGCGGGTTGGTTCTGGCAGCGAGCGGGGTTGAACAGTCTTGCGGACAAGGGGGATTTCCTGGCGATCACGAAACGCATCAACGGCGGCACCAATGGCCTTTCTGATCGTGAAGCTCTCTACAAGCGGGCGCTTGAGGTGCTGCAGTGAGTGCGATGGCCTGGCGTATTGCTGGTTGCGCATTGCTGCTTGGCTTGGTGCTGGGTGGTTATGGGCAGGCATGGCGCTACGGGCGTTTGCTGGCAGAGCAGGAGCAGCGGCTGGTGCAGCAACGCCTGGATCAGGCTGAGGCGCTGCATGGCCTGCTGCTGACCGAGCGAGAGCAGCGCCAGGGCTTGGAGCGGCGTTTGAAAGACACCACACAACTACATTGGAAGGAATTGACCGATGCCCAACAAGCTCAGGCTCGCCTGCGTGACCGGCTGGCTACTGCTGATCTGCGGTTGTCAGTCCTACTCGACACCACCGACCAATGTGGTGGCTGTGGGTGCCAGCCACCGCCGGCGCCGGAAGCATGGTTCATGGAGCCATACGCGCCGACCTTGACCGAGCGCATGCTCAAAGAATTGTCGCCATCACCGGAGAAGGTGACCGAGGACTGATCGCGCTGAAGGCCTGTCAGGCGTACGTGCATGAAGTCATGAAGCAGTAAAATGGCGAGCCGGGACGTGGCCTCATCCGCCAGCCCGACCGGCAGAACCCGTGGCGGGAGAGCCGCAGCAGCGCTGTGTGTTGGGTTCTGAGTGATGGCGTGGATCGCGTGCCCCAACTGCGGAAAGCAGCGGGCTCAAGCTGCCGACGAAAAGCGTATGTGATTTTGCTTTGCGAGAGAGCTTGCTCGTACGTTCGTCTGGACAGAAACTTTGCAAAATTACTCGGCTCATGGGGGCGGAATGAGTAGGAAAGCTAATCAAGCAGATATTGGGACCAAGGTAATAGGTGTTAGGACTGTTGGCGACATGCTTTTCAAGCTGCATTGGGAGCTAATGCAGTTGGCGATCGCTCAGAGTAAGAGCCGTAAGGGTCTATCGGCGGTAACGGCCGCGACCTACGGTGCTTTCAACAGTGCTGTAACCGCATGGCATGTCGTCGATTGGGCGTGGGCGGCTCTTTCGCGTGAGCAGAAAAAACTGGTGTGTCCAACTGGAAAGGTTGATGAGTTCAAGAAAGGTCTGATTCTTGACTGCCCTGAGCTCGGTATTTGTCAGGCTCTTACTAACAACGGAAAGCACGCAATTGCGACTTACGGGCCTAGCCTGAAAGTACGAGAAATTATCGGCATGCATTCTGTCCCGGTAGGGCAATTGAGAGCGGGTGATCCGATCCGGACTATTCAACACGAGATTTATCTGAGTGATGGAGGCGTCGAGCAACCGGCAATCGTTGTGTTCCGGAAAGTGGCCAGATTTCTTCAGGAAAGGCTTCTGAAGCTTGGGCTACTTGACGATCTATGGAAAGTGGCTTCCTTCTTCGATGAGCCCGCTGCTTCGCACTGAACCATAACGGAGATAAAGGAAAACCCTCCATGAAAGCAGGCCATGATAAGCCCGTTGATGCTGTTGCTGCACGAGTTGTCGGAAAGGGGGAGCAGTATGAATACCAGGCAGCTAGCACGAGTCTAGATTCTGATCTGCCCTTAGCAGTCAAACCAATACCCGATGCGGCGCAAGCGAACCCGTCGTTCAAAAATCACACAGGAGAGCGATTTGGACGGTTCACGGTCATAGGCCTCTCAGCTGACCGAAAAGGGCGCTGGGTATGCCGTTGCGTCTGTGGTCGATATTCAATGCGAAGCAGCTCGGCCATAGTCGGCTCTGCCGAAGATGCGTGCTGTGATCAGTGCTATTTGCAGGCAGTTTCAAAGCGTCATGAGCATCTGCGTCGCTCCACAAAAGACCGTCCAACCAAAGATTTTCTTATTTGAGTGTGGGCGAAATCAGCTCTAACCCGCGTCACCGCTTAGGGCAAATCGGGGGCCGCGTAGGGCAATGCGTAGGCTGTCTAAAACCGCTCTAAAGCTTACCGTTTTTACTGGCTGAAACCATGTAAAACTCAGCAATGCATATTAGACAAATTCAATGCATAGGCCTTGTAATTCGAGGCCTTGGAGCTGTTTTAAACGCTACTGCTGCATCATCGGGGTGTGTGCGGAGAGATCAGACATTCAGGGCCTTACAGCGGGTGGTCTGGTGGCAAATTTCGAAACCGTCAATGGTACAGGCTTTTTTCGGTGGGCGCAGGTTGGATGGGGGGGGCAAATCTGCGCGGGCTGTCAGGCGTTGACCTCAGCCCGGTTGGCCGAAGAACTGGTTGAGGAGAATCAGTTCCATGATCACCACCAGCACGCAGAACATCACGAAACCTCGGCTAAAGACCCGTCGTGGCCGTTCAAGGGACGGCCAGTCCTGGATATTCAGGGCCGCCATCAACGCAATGATCAACCCGACAAGCAGGCAGGTGGGCCAGCGGCGTCGCGGCGAAAGGTCCATGCCGTTTTCCGATCCATGGTGAGAAAGCGCGACGATAGCGATGGCCCGGGGAGAGGGGCAACCTTTGTTTTGCGCTTGCCTGGCCATTGCATTTGCGCTGCCACGGATGCATTATGCGCATTATGCAAAAACGCAACGTAGCCTCCGTACTCAGAGAACTGCTCGCCCGCCACGGCCTGTCCCCCACAGAGCTGCATCGGCGCACGGGCGTGCCTCAATCCACCCTGTCGCGGATTCTCAGCGAGAAGATCGTCGATCCTTCGGACAAGCATGTCTCGAAGATCGCCGAGTACTTCGGCGTGAGCACCGACCAGTTGCGCGGCCGTGTCGAACTGGGCGAATCCCGTGACGCGGCCCCTCTCACTCAAGGCCATGCGGCCCTGAGCGACATTAGCTTGTGGGACGATGAAACACCCGTCGAGGACGACGAGGTGTCCGTGCCTTTTCTTCGTGAGGTCGAGTTGGCAGCAGGATCAGGAAGATTCGTCATCGAGGAAAGCGAGAATGCTCGCTTGCGTTTCGGCAAACGCAGCCTGCGCCACAATGGCGTGCAGTTTGACCATGCCAAGTGCGTGACGGTGCGTGGCAACAGCATGTTGCCGGTGCTGCGCGACGGCGCCACGGTCGGGGTCAACACCGGAAAATGTACCATCGGTGACATCATCGACGGTGACCTTTATGCCATCAACCACAACGGCCAGTTGCGGGTGAAGCAGGTGTACCGCCTGCCTACCGGCATTCGCCTGCGCAGCTTCAACCGCGACGAACACCCTGACGAGGACTACAGCTTCCAGCAAATGCAGGAAGAACAGATCAGCCTCCTCGGGCATGTCTTCTGGTGGGGCATGTACGCTCGTTGATACCGACCATCGATAAAAACCCGCCTCGGCGGGTTTTTTTTCGCCCTCAGAAAAGCCCTACACACCGCATCCGGTAAGGCCTTCATGCATTTCGGCAAATTCCAATGCATAAATATTTCTGAAAATGCATTGACTGCATATGCATACATGCATAATCTGTGTCTCAAGCCGGTCAGCAACCGGTTGTTACACAGGCAGCGATGAACAGGCCTCGACTGTTCAGAGGGTTGGCAACTGGCCCGGGTGTGCAGCGTAAAGCACCACGATCAGTTATCCGGCGGGCAGGCGGCCGCGGTCGGAGTCACCAATTTGAAGCGCAACCGCACGGCGTCACCAGTCGTGGCCGGCGGTTAGACAGCGCATTACTGGAAAGCCTGCTGTCAATGGCCATTAATTTTGACCCACTTTTGGCCAATAGAATTGACCCACTTGCTCACCGCTAACCGCCGGTTTTCTGCTTCAAACGATAGCTCTCACCTCCCAGCATAAAGATGTGTGAATGGTGGATCACGCGGTCGATGATGGGCACGGCCACGTTGTCGTCATGGAAGAACTCGCCCCAGCTGGTGAAGTCCTTGTTGGTGGTCAGGATGACCGAGCGGTACTCGTACAGGTTGTTGATTAACTGGAACAGGTTGTACCGGGCTTGGCGCGTCATCGGCAGGTAGCCCAGCTCATCGATGATCAGCACGTCGTATTTGCTCAGCTGATTAAGGCGCTTCTTCAGCTCGCCCTTCATTTCCGCCAGCTCCAGATCCTCGACCAACGCCAGAGCCGTGCGGAACAGCACCTTGTAGCCCGCCTGAACCGCCTTGTGGCCAATCCCAATGGCCAAGTGGGTCTTGCCCACACCCGGTGGTCCGATGAACACCAGGTTGTCGCGGTTGTCGATAAAGCTGAAGTCCAGCAAGGTGCTGACCTGGCGCTTGGTGATGGTGGTCTGGTGCCGGTAATCGAAGGCCTCCAGATGCTTCTCCGAGGGGAACTGCGCCTGCTTGAGGTTGCGGCTTACGCGGCTACTGGAGCGGGCGTTAAGCTCATGCTCGACCAGTGACTGGGCGAAGCTCAGGTAGGACAGTTCATTGGCTTCGGCTCTGGCCAGCAGGGTGGCCAGCTCACCCGCGGTCGCGCTGAGGCGCAGGCTTCGGTACTGCGCGATAGTGCTGTCGAGCAGGCTCATTGGGTCACCCCGTGGCCAGTCGACTGGCCAATGCGGGCATAAGCGTTCAGGTCGGCGTGACTAACCTGGCTACCGGCCTCTGGCGCATAGTCATGGTCGCCGATGATCCGGCCCCGCGCCTTGGCTTGCTGCCATGCTTCGAGGTAGCGCTTGAGCCCGGTGGCGGTCAGTTCACTGCGCTCGCACAACTCGCCGAGCAACGCCGTATCAACCGGCGCATGGGCCATGAGCAGGTCGCGTGCAGCAACCAGCTGATCCTTGTAGATACGCGGCGAAGTACGCTTGAGCAGTTGGCACAGGGTTGCCCCAAGGGCATCGGGCAGGATCGAGTCGATGCCGCGCTCCAGGTCGGTAATGCGCTGGGCATGGTCTCGGTAATGGTTGTTGTTCTTGATCATCCGGCCCTTGGCCTTGCACAGGTCATGGGTGGCTATGAGTTCACCGCTCTCCAGGTCATGGATCAGCAACTGGTTGTCCTGTGCGCTGACACCGACACGGGCTTGCTGCCAGGCCATGGGTACCGAGTACTTGTTGGCCTGCCATGAGATCAAGCCGGTCTTGTCGACCTTGCGGGTCTCCCTTGTCGGCGCCACGTGCAGCAGGTTCTGCGGGACGAGATAGGGCTTGAGCTGACTACGCTCCAGTGCCTCGAAATGCGCTCTTGGATGCTGCCCCGTCGTGCCGTGCACGCGTGCGTTGGCGACAGTCTCGAGCCAATCATTCAGGTGCTGTCGGACGGCGGCCTCGTCCTGGAAGTGCTCGCCGTAGAAGCAGTCACGCTTGACGTACTTGACCCCGGCCTCCACCTTGCCCTTGCTCTCCGGGTCATAGCCCTCGCAGGCATGGATGCGGTACCCGACGGTAGTCGCATACTGGTGGAAGCGCTGGTTCAGCGTCAGCTCACGGTACTGCTCGTTGATCACCACCATCTTGGTCTGATCGTAGATGCACTCCTCGGTGACGCCGCCGAAGTAGCGGAAGGCCTCGTCGTGCATCTGGATAAACCGTTCGGTATCCAGCGGCCGGAAGTTCAGACCGACATACATCAGCCGTGAACAGGACAGCACAAACACCACAAAATGAACGACACGCTCCAGGCCGCCAATCATGACGCCTCGCAGCTCACCGGGGTCGACCTGACACTGCACGCCAGGCACTGACTCAACGACCGGCTCGTAATAGCGCAACTGGCCACTGGCAACCTGCTGCTTGAGCGCTTGCACATAGCGGCGAATGCTCCGGTCTGACACCGCCAGCTCGGTGGTGCGCTCCCTCAGGCGACGGGCCAGCTTGACTGCGCTCAGGGCTGGAAACTGACCCAACTGATTAATCAGATAATCGCGGTGCTCGTCGAGCACCTTGGTGCGTGAAGGGTCAGCAATGGTAGCGCTGATCTGCATCTCATCCAGGTGGAGATACTTGCGTACGGTGTTCCGGGAAATCCCCAGCTCACGACTGATGGCACGGACCGACAGGCCTCGGCCCTGGTCATACAACCCCTTGATCTTGTGAATCACAACCCACTCCTTCAATGATCTGTCCCCGGCCTGTGCATAAGGCGGGTGACGCTACATGGTCGGTGGCCAATGCCACTATGGGTGGGTCAAAATTGTTGGCCAGAGGTGGGTCAGTTTAATTGGCCATTAACACCTGCGACGCGGGCTTTCTGGAATGCCGAGTCAAACGATAAACAACGCCCCGCCAGCATGCCGCTGGCGGGCATCACACAGGAGACAGGACAGTGACGAACGAGCAACAGACGTTGCTGGAAATGCCGCTCTGGCTGGTGATCGTCCTGGCATTGCTGGGCGGTCTTTCCGGCGAGATGTGGCGCGCCGACAAGGCTGGCGCCCGCGGCTGGGGGCTGCTCAGGCGGCTGGCGCTGCGCTCCGGGGCCTGCATGGTCTGCGGGGTGTCGACGGTCATGCTGCTCTACGCCAGTGGCATGTCGATCTGGAGTGCCAGCGCCTTCGGCTGCCTTACCGCCATGGCCGGCGCCGACGTGGCCATCGGCCTTTACGAGCGCTGGGCCGCTCGGCGGCTGGGGTTGGACGAGCAGCCTGCAACCGTGCGCCAGGATGAAGAATGAACGCGTTAACAAGGAAGAGTGGCGATGTTCAACGAGTTTCGCTGCGGTAAATGCAACCGCTTGCTGGCACGCATCGGCGGACCGGCGCTGGTCCAGATCAAGTGTTCGCGGTGCGCGACCTTGAACCACATGAAGGCCACGGGCCTCGACAACGTGCCGACGAGCGATCAGGACGGGCCGCAGAGCCCGGCTCCCCTTCAATCGATTCAGTAGGAGAAACACCATGGCAGGTCGTACCCGCATTCCTTTCAACGGCGTCGGTACTTCGGTGCTGCCCGCTTACCAGACCCTGTCGGCAGGCCAGTACCTGCTATCGCCCAACCAGCGCTTCAAGCTGCTGCTGCAGGGCGATGGCAATTTGGTGATCCAAGATGGTGGCGCCACCGTCTGGGTCGCCAATGAACAGCAACCCTTCAGCTCGACCATTCCCCTGCGCAACAAGAAAGCCCCGCTGGCCTTCTACGTGCAGTACGGCGCGTTCCTCGACGACTACTCGCGACGTCGGGTGTGGCTGACTGACAACAGCACCTTCACCAGCAAAGACCAGTGGAACCGTACCCACCTGGTGCTGCAAGACGACGGCAATATCGTGCTGGTCGACTCGCTGGCGCTGTGGAACGGCACGCCGGCCATCCCGCTGGTGCCTGGCGCGATCGACTCGCTGCTGCTGGCACCTGGCTCCGAGCTGGTACAGGGCGTGGTGTACGGCGCGGGCGCCAGCAAGTTGGTGTTCCAGGGTGACGGTAATCTCGTGGCCTATGGCCCGAACGGCGCGGCCACCTGGAACGCCGGTACCCAAGGCAAGGGCGCGGTGCGCGCGGTGTTCCAGGGTGACGGCAACCTGGTGGTTTACGGTGCCGGCAACGCGGTGCTGTGGCATTCGCACACCGGCGGCCATGCCAGCGCGGTGCTGCGCCTGCAGGCCAACGGCAGCATCGCCATTCTCGACGAGAAACCGGTGTGGGCGCGCTTCGGCTTCCAGCCGACCTATCGCCATATCCGCAAGATCAACCCTGACCAGAAGCCGATCGACATCTGGACCTGGCACTTCTGAGTCGCGTGCCGGGCCTTTGCGGGCCCGGCCTTCGCCGAACCGATCGTTCAAGGAGCACGCGCATGAGCGAACTGGCCCAGTTGTACGCGGCCGTCACCACCATCCTGCGGGCGGCGTTGCCGGCCTTCGCCACGGTCGCCACGGAGGGCGACGACATTACCGAGCCGCCCCTGCCGGCCTTGGTGCATGGCGTGTTGCGCATGCGTGGCGACGAGGCGTTGCGTGACGGTCGCTCATTGCTGATGGCGACCTTCGAGGCCCGCGTCACCGCCCAGGGCACCCCCGCGCAGGCACGGACGCAGGCCGGTGTGCTGGCGGCGCAGATGATCGATGTGCTGCGCCAGCAATCCTGGGGGCTCGATTACGTAGAGGGCGCACGGGACATCTTCGCCGAAGCCGAGGGCTCCACCTGGCGGGTGCAATGGGAACAACCCATCCTGTTGGGCACTGTCCAGTGGCCTTGGCCCGACCAGCCGGCGAGCAGTCTGATGCTGGGATTTGCCCCGGACACCGGGCCCGGCAACCAGGACAAATACCTGTCACCGGAGGATCTGGCATGAGCTACGCCAGTGCCATGCACGACCGCATGCTGGCCAGCCTGGTGATCCCCTGTCGGGTGGTCGCGGTCGACTTGGCCGCAGCCCGGGTGCGGGTGTCCGACGGCGGCGGCTGGACCAGCGCCTGGGTGCGCTGGCATGCCCAGGCTGCCGGCAAGGCCCGCCACTGGCGAGTACCGAGCCTGGACGAGCAGGGGGTGCTGATCAGCGCCAGCGGCGAACCGGCACTGGGCACCTTCGTCCCGGGGTTATACGGCAATGCCGGCACGGCGCCGGACAACCGCGACCATGTCGAGGTCTGGCGCTTCGACGACGGCGGCTCGCTGATCTACGACTGGCAGGCCAAGCGCTATGACATCCAGCTGCCCAGCGGCCAGGCCACGGTCAAGGTCGGCGCCAGCACCGTGGTGGTCAGCGACAAAGCCATCACCCTCGACGCTGCGTCGATCACCCTGACCGGCACGGTCGCCATCAATGGCCCGCTGACGGTCAGCGGTGACATCAACGGCGGTGGCCGGATCATCGATACGGCCGGCAACACCGCCAATCACAAGCACTGAACAAGGATCTGATCAGACCATGAAAAAATTCAAACCCACTCTAGTCGCGCTCACCCTGCTGTGTAGCGTCATGGCTCCCGCTGCCTGGGCGGTAACTGCCCAGTCGTGGAACCTGGCCCGGGACATGTACATCGCGACGCAGAATGCAGCACCCGATTCGCCCTGGTCGTTCATGCAGAACAAGACCGCCGTCAATGCCGCGGCCAACTACACCCCGATGCCGACCTTCGTTGCAGACTCCTGCAGCGGCGCCAACGTCACCTGCTGGCGGGACGATGCAACGGGTGCCTACGTGAGTGTTATCAAGAAGAGTTTCACGTTCACCGGCTCTGGTGGCAGTTTCGTCTTCAAGCAAGGTGAGGTGGCGACCCATCCGGGAGCCGAAAGCCAGAGCATCGTGCGCTGGGCCAGCCCGATCGCCGGCAAGATCAACGTGCTTGGCCGTGTGAACGACCTGCACAACGCTTGTGGCGATGGCATCACATGGTCACTCAATCTCGGGGACAGCGTGTTGCAGTCGGGCAATCTGGCCAACGGCGGCAGCGCTGTCATCAAGGCAAGCGACGTCGAGGTGTCCACCACCTCGATGCTCTATCTGGTGATTGACAGGAAGGTCAGCAATGCGTGTGACGCTACCAGTCTGGATTTGCTGGTTACCAACTGACTCCCGCGGCGGGCATGCAGTCAATGCGCCGCCCGCGCACCAGATCCTGCGGTCCGGTAGCTGTTGCGTGAAGGCCGTGTGGTTTCTGGACAGCCCAAGGCCGCAACTGGCCTTCTCATCAAGGAGAACACTATGCCTACCTTTCCACGGGCCATGCCCGTGACCGACGGTGCGTCATGATCGGCATGGACCGCCGCACGGGATTGCCCCTGTCGGGCGTGGCCCACCTGCGTCAATCCATCGAAGACATCCTCACCACGCCGCTGGGCAGCCGGCGCATGCGCCCGGAGTACGGCAGCCAGCTGCGCCGCTACGTCGACCTGCCGGTCAACGAAGGCTGGAAGAGCGCAGTGCAGGCCGAAGTGGCCCGCGCCCTGGGGCGTTGGGAGCCGCGCCTGAAGCTGGAGCGGGTCAAGGTCGTAGCCGTGCTCGACGGCCAGGTCAGCCTGGCCCTGAGCGGCCGTTATCTAGGCGATGACGCCCTGGTGGAGGTGACTGTATGAGCCAGGTCGACCTGTCGAAATTGCCCGTTCCTCAACTGCTCGAAGATCTCGACTTCGAGGCTCTGTATCTGGAGGACCTTGCCAGCTTTCGCGCCCATATGGGCAATCGCTGGACCGCCAAACTAGAAAGCGATCCAGTGATCAAGCTGCTGGAGGTTGGCGCTTACCGCAAGTTGCTCAATCGGGCGCGGGTCAACGACGCGGCCAAGGCTTTGCTGTTGGCCTACGCCAAGGAAGGCGACCTCGACCAGCTGGCAGCCAATGTCAGCCTGCAACGCCTGGTTATCCGGGCCGCGAACCCGAACACGATCCCGCCGACCGAGCTCCTCCTCGAGTCCGACGACGCGCTACGCGAAAGGGTGCAACTGGTATACGAGGGGCTGACCACGGCCGGCCCGCGCAACAGTTACATCCTCCATGCCCGCAACGCCTCGGGACGGGTCGCCGACGCCACCGCCGAAAGCCCGTCGCCTGCGGTGGTAGACGTCACGGTACTGAGTCTGGACGGTAATGGTATGGCCGGCCCGCCACTGCTGGCGCAAGTCGCCAACTACCTCAACGACGACGATATCCGCCCGGTTGCTGATCGGGTCAACGTGCGCAGTGCAGAGATCTTGCCCTATCGCGTCGAGGCGGTGCTGCACATGGCTGACAGTGGCCCGGAGTACGAAACGATACTCGACGAATGCCGACGGCGCCTGGAGCTGTGGGTCAACCCACGGCGACGATTGGGCGTCGAGGTAGCCCGCTCCGGTGTCGACGCACAGTTGCACATCGAGGGCGTGAGCCGGGTCGAACTGGTGAACTGGACCGATATTCGCCCCACCAAGGCACAAGCAGCCTGGTGCACCGGCATCGACCTCAAGCGCGGTGGCTGACATGGATACGCTCTTGCCGCTCAACCATACGCCACTGGAATACGCTCTGCAGGCGGCTGCAGACGAAGACCTCAAGGTCAGCCTGCGTACCCTCTACAACCCGGATACCTGCCCGGCGCACCTGTTGTACCAGCTGGCCTGGGCCTGGTCGGTGGATCGCTGGGACGACCGCTGGAGCGAGTCGATCAAACGCTCGGTGATCCGCTCGGCGTTCTTCGTCCACGCCCACAAGGGCACCCTCGGCGCTCTCAGGCGGGTGGTCGAGCCGTTCGGCTACCTGATCGAAGTCGAGGAGTGGTGGCAGACGCAGCCTGCCGGGGTGCCAGGAACATTTGCCTTGAAACTCGGGGTAACTGACGCCGGCATCAGCGAAGAAACATACAACGAACTGTCGTCGCAGATCGACGATGCCCGACCGGTCAGCCGCCACCTGACCGGCCTGGTGATCAGCCTCGAAAGCCGTGGCGCCTTCTACCTGGGCTGCGCGTTGCAGGACGGCGATGAACTCGACGTCTACCCACCGGCGCCCCCTGACCTCATCGTCAGCGGTGCGATCGGACGCGGTGGCCGGGAACACACAATCGATACCTTGGACATTGCACATGGTTGACCAGAATTCACAGTTCTACGCCATCCTCACCAAAGTGGGCGCGGCAAAGCAGGCCAACGCGGATGCCTTGGGCATTCCGTGGAAAATCACCCAGATGGGGGTGGGCGACGCCAATGGCCTCGACCCCACGCCTAATGCCACCCAGACCAGCCTGATCAACGAATGGCGTCGCGCACCGCTGAATCAGCTCAAGGTGGACGACAAGGACAGTTCGGTGATCGTCGCCGAGCAGGTCATCCCCGCAGAAGTAGGAGGGCGTTGGATCCGCGAAGTCGCGTTGTACGACGCTGACGGCGACATGGTCGCCGTGGCCAACTGCGCACCCACCTACAAACCGCTGCTTAGCCAGGGCTCGGGCCGTACCCAGGTGGTACGCCTGAACCTGATCGTCAGCACCGCCAGCCTGGTACAGCTGAAGATCGATCCTGCGGTTGTCCTCGCTACCCGTGAATGGGTCACTGAGGAGCTGGCCAGGCAGGACTTCAAGTATTCGGTGCAGGCTGCCACCACCGGTCCCATCACTTTGAATGGGTTGCAGACCATTGATGGGGTCGCGCTGCTGGCTGGGGCCCGGGTACTGGTGAAAAATCAGGCAGCAGCCAAGGACAACGGCTTGTACCAGGTCGGTGCAAGTGCCTGGGTTCGCAGCAGCGATGCCAATACCGATGCCAAGGTCACACCTGGCTTGCTGGTGCTGGTGGAGAAGGGCACGGTCAATGGCGACAGCGGTTGGCAGCTGGTCACCGATGCAACGATCACATTGGGTGTGACGGCCCTGGCGTTCGAGATGGCGTTTGGCCGCACTGGTGTAGCTGAGGGTACGTATCGGAGCGTGCAGGTCGATAAGTATGGTCGTGTGGTTTCGGCGGGCAATCCGACCACCGTGGCGGATTACGGCATCACCGACGCCTATACCAAGAACGAAGTCTTCACCCGGGCGGAAACCTCGAATGCCGTAGCGCAGGCGGTTGCGGCCCTGGTTGGTTCGGCACCGGCCGCGCTGGACCAGCTCAACGAACTGGCGGCCGCGATCGGCAACGATCCGAACTTTGCTGCCACGATGGTCAACGAGCTGTCGAAGAAGGCCACCATCGAGCAGGTCAATGCCATTGCTGGCCTGACTGCCGGCCATGTCGCCCACTTCGCGATGAGCGTGCCACCAGCGGGTTGGCTGAAGCGTAACGGTGCTGCGGTTTCGCGCGTGACCTATGCGCGCTTGTTCGCGGTCATCGGTACCCAGTTTGGCGCCGGTGATGGCTCGACGACGTTCAACCTGCCTGACGACCGTGGCTATTTCGACCGTGGTTGGTCGGACGGCCGCAATGTTGACCCTGGTCGGGCGTTGTTCACCGACCAGGCCAGCCAGAACCTCGAGCACGCCCACTCCGGGGCCACTTCGGCCGCAGGCGCCCACGCGCACGTGTCCCTGCTGGTGAGAGAACGTATCGCTGCGGCAATGGTCACCAGTGGCGGTAACGCCGTGCTCGGTGATGAGATGGGCGATGGCGTGAACGCAGTCAACACCGACACGGCGCCGGCCCATGCCCACAGCTTCGTCACCAGCGTCAGCGGCGGCAACGAATCCAGGCCGTTCAACCGGGCCTATCTGGCCTGTATCAAATATTGAGAGTGCCCATGACCGATCAAATCAATCAAGGCGCAGTGGCTGCGGTGCAGTTCTACCAAGCTGTCGCCGCCGCTTGGTGGCAACAGGCCGGTGTCGTTGCCCCCCTGGTGTGCAACGTCGACCCTGCCAGTGGTGAGTTTCTCGGAGCCTGCGCGGCCGATCCCAGCCCGCTCGAACCCGGAATCTGGCTGATACCGGCCCATAGCTATTCCATACAACCGCCTGAGTTGAAGGCCGGTTTCGCCGCCATCGTCACGCAAGACGGCAAGCACTGGGACCAAGTGGTCGATCATCGAGGCGTAACGGTGTATCGCACCGCCGACGGTGAGGCGCAGGCCTGGTCCAGGCTGGGCGAGCTGCCTGAAGACTTCACGCTGCAAGCACCGACCTCGGACTTCGACATCTGGAACGGCAGTGCCTGGGTTATCGACCACGTGGCCAGAGGCAAGGCGCTACGCCAATCGGGCGCCCACAAGCAGGCACTGTTGGTCCGATATGCCACGCTGCGCATTTCCACCTTGCAGGACGCCGTTGCGCTGGAAATGGCAACAGATGCCGAAGCAACGGCGTTGACAGCCTGGAAACGCTACCGGATCGAACTGAACCGGTTGGACCTCTCGGACACAGCGCCAACTGCCGAAAGTTGGCCGTCCTGCCCTGACGAGACGGCGGCTGCCGACTGGCTGATCAGCCAAGGCTTCGAAGAAGTCGCCTAAATCTGAGCGCCCGCAGCGCCGGGTGTTTTCCTACACCGATCCACCCCTTCCAGGCCCTGCACGCGCAGGGCCTTTTCACACCTGAACCTGGAGCAAACCTACATGAGTGGATTCTTCCACGGCGTCACCGTGACCAATGTCGACACGGGTGCCCGCAACATCGCGTTGCCTTCGTCCTCGATCATCGGCCTGATCGATACCTTCACCGAAGGCCCGGGCGTCACCGCAAAGGCCAATGATCTGATGCTCATCACCAGCGAGCGCGAAGCAGTGGCTGCGTTCGGTGGCAATGCCGCCATCACCAAGGCCTGCCGCGCCGTCTTCGCTCGCGCCAAGGCGGTTATCGTCGCCTGTGGCGTGGCCAAGCTGGATGACACCGCCGAACAGATCTCGGCGATCATCGGTACCGTCGGTATCAACGGCAAGCGTACCGGCCTGCAAGCGTTGCTCGATGGCAAGAGCCGATTCAACGCTCAGCCGCGCTTGCTGATAGTACCGGGCTACAGCTCGGTCGACACCATCGCCACAGCCCTGGTGACCCTGGCCGACAAACTGCGTGGGATCGCCATCCTGGATGGTCCCAACACCACCGAAGAGCAAGTGCTTGCCTACGCCAAGCAGTTTGGCGCCAAGCGGGCCTTCATGGTCGACCCCGGCGTGCGCTATTGGGACAACGAGGCCCAGGCCACCGTCGATGCACCGGCGTCGGCCTGGGTCGCCGGCCTGTTCGCCTACACCGACCGTGAGTACGGCTTCTGGGCCTCGCCGTCGAACAAGGAGTTAGTCGGCATCACCGGCACCACCCGCGCCGTGGAGTTCCTCGATGGCGACGACACCTGCCGCGCCAACCTGCTGAACAACGCCAACATCGCCACCATCATCCGCGACGACGGCTTCCGCCTGTGGGGCAACCGCACCCTGTCGAGCGACCCGAAATGGGCCTTCGTCACCCGCGTGCGCACCATGGACATCGTCATGGACGCGATCCTCTACGGCCACAAGTGGGCGGTCGACCGTTCCATCACCGCCACCTACGTCAAGGACGTCACCGAGGGCCTGCAGGCCTTCATGCGCGATCTGAAGAACCAGGGCGCGATCATCAACTTCGAGGTCTTCGCCGATCCGGAGCTGAACACCGCCAGCCAGCTGGAGCAGGGCAAGGTGTACTGGAACATCCGCTTCACCGATGTGCCGCCTGCCGAAAACCCCAATTTCCGCGTCGAAGTCACCAACCAGTGGCTGACCGAAGTCCTCGATTCCGCCGCTTAAGGAGCGCACCTACATGGCAATGATTCCCGAAACACTGGCCAACCTGAACCTGTTCGTCGATGGCGTCAGCTTCCAGGGCGACGTGCCCAGCCTGACCCTGCCCAAGCTCACCCTGAAGATGGAAGAGCACCGCCCCGGCGGCATGGACATGCCGGTCGAGATGGACCAGGGCATGGAGAAGCAAGAAGCCGCCTTCACCACCACCGGCGTGCGCCGCGAGTCGCTGAAGTTCTTCGGCCTGGCCGACGGCACCGCCTTCAACGGCACCTTCCGCGGTGCCTTCAAGGGCCTCAAGGGCAAGATCAACCCGGTCATCGTCACCCTGCGCGGTTCGCTGAAAGAGATTGACATGGGCGACTGGAAGTCCGGCGACAAGGCTGAAATCAAGCACAGCGTCGCCGTTACCTACTACAAGCTCGAAGTCGATGGCCGCCTGGTCTACGAAATCGACGCCCTGGGCATGAAGCGGGTGATCGACGGTGTCGACCAGCTGGCCGCCCAGCGCGCCGCCCTGGGTCTTTAAGGAGAACGCTCGATGGCTCAAGCGAAGAAACTGCCGCAATGGCTGACCGTCAACGCCGAGCGCGTGACCGTGCGCCTGTCGCGCCCCAGCGAAACCAATGGCGTGCAGGTCGATAGCCTGTCTCTACGCGCGCCGACCGTGCGAGACATCCGCAACGCACAGGCTGGTGGCGTGGCTGACGACGAGCAGCGCGAACTGAACTTGTTCGCTTCACTCGCCGAGGTTGGCGTCAAGGACCTCGAGGGCCTGGCCCTGAAGGATTACAGCCGCCTGCAGACGGGCTACTTTCGCCTGGTGCAGGACGACGAGGTTTGACCCTGCGCGGCAGAAGGCCGCCGCCAGGCGGCTGGCCAAGGAGCTGAACTTTTCTGCCAGTGAGATCATGACCATGTCGTTCAGCGACATGGTCTGGTGGCTGGCGGATTGAAAGGGGAGACACGGATGGCGAACAGATCAACGACAGCGCTTGGCGCAGTCGGTGTAAACGTCCCGGAACATGCGGGGTCGTTGGAAGGGCTACCTGGCCGCACGGTACCCATGAGAGAGCTGGGAAGGACTCAGCGGCTTGCCGAAGTCGGCGGCGGGGGAAGCACTGCCCCGCCCCCGCAAGGGGCGATGGCGCTACAGGGCGAGGATACGCAGGCCGAGTCCTTGAAAGTACAGCAACAGCAGGTCGGGCTGCTTCAGCAGCACAAGGCACTTCTGGAGCGCTCCCAGGGCGCCCGGTCGACCCAGCCGGGGCCTGAGTTACTGCCCCTGGTCGGCCAGGCGGCGCGCGATGTCGCCTCGTCGCTCCTGATCGCGGGCGGTGGTTACCTGGCGGCGAAGGGAGTCGCACAGGCTCAGGCGGCGATTGGCAAGGCTCGAAATGGGCTGGTCGGCTCGACTGACAGCAATGGACAACCTGGCGCCGCCCAGGGCAGCGCATCTGTCCGTCCGGGTACCCTGTACCTGCCAGCCTTGGTCATTGGCAGTACCGATGGTGCGCCAGGCAGCGAGGATTACCCGCTTGGCGCGGACGCGATGCCGGCCCCGCTGCCGCGGAGTGATGGACCAGGGCGTTGGGCGCAGGCGCTACAGGCCGGGAAGTCGGCTACCGGCATGGCTGGGCTGGATGCGTTGACGAAGTTGGTGTTTACGGCGACCACGGCTTCCACTCCGGAGCAGAGGGGGGAGGGGGAGGGTGCCGCCGCCGGTGGTTTCCTGGGGGCCGTGTCAGGGGCCATATTGGGCGCGGGCCTCAAGCTGGGCGCCCCTACGGCCTCGATGATGCTCGGCTTTGCCGGCGACAAGGTTGGCGGTGTGGTGGGCAAGGAGCTGATGGCCAGGCCCGACAGCGCAGCGCACAGTGCTTCCGTGGCGGGCGTAGGCAACGGGCAGTCGACGCCGTCAGCAGACGCTGCGCCGCCATCGGCGTCGAGTACATCGTGGGGCACCTTGGCCAGCGCCCTGGGGATAGGCGTGGGGGCTGCAGCCTACAAGCATCGTGGCCGTTTACGCCGTCCCGGACGTGGGGTTGGTCTGGACGAACCTTATCCGCTAGGGGCGGATGCCGGACCGTCACCTTCCGGTATCAATCCACCACCTGGGCGTTGGGCCAGGCTGACGGGAGCTTTCAAGGCGGCTGGCAAGCTGCCTTGGCTGGAGGCCGGGGTAAAGGGGGCATACACCTATGCCACGGCCAAGACGCCCGAGGAGAAGGGGGCGGGTTATGGTGGTGCGATTGGCGGAGCGGTGGGTACGGTGCTGGGGGGGATGCTTCTCAGTGGCGTTGTCGGTCCGCCAGTTGCGATGCTGATCGGCAACATGGTTGGCGACAAGATCGGTGGTGTGATCGGGGGATGGGCTGGAAAGACATTCTTTAGCGCCTCTGACGAACTTCGCAAGAGTCCCCGGCAAGCAATTTCCCTGGGCGATCCGCGGCAGATCACCCTCGCTCCGAAGGGCGAGGTGCTCGATGGGCAGGTCGGCACACGGATTGCCAGACAATTACTGGCGCCATCGCAGGTGGCGCATTCCAAGCCTCGGGCGGCAGTCGATGCGCGCCCCGCTGGTGGTGTCGAGGTGCCGCTGGCGATAGGGCCTGGAGTGCTGATTGGTGCACCTGTGGGCAAGTATTTCTCCGAGCGCGCCGCCGAGTTCAAACCTCAGGAAACCAGCGTACCTGCTGGGCCGCTGGCGCTGCCCGATGCAGGGCCGCGCCCGGTGCATAGCCAAGGCTTGGCCACGCAGCCCGTCAGCCAGCAGCTCACGTTCACCGCGAACATGCCTATCACCGTGCAGGGCAGCGTGGACGCACCCAACCAGCTCACCCAGCAACTCGAAGAGGCGGTCCGACGTGTCATGCAGGACCTGCAAAGGCAGGCCTACAACGCACAGCTGGCCGATCATCCCAATCCATTCTGACAGGAGGATCCATGACCTATATGGAGCAGCTGCAAGCCACGCTGCACGCCCTGGTCAAGGCAGGAGAAGCAGGGCGTCGGCATGCCGGCGCCATGCTTGATCCGATGAACGACGCGATCGGCCATGTACAGGGCGCGGTCGTCGTGCTGGAGGGGCTGCCAGTGGTTGGCCCGTTCATCGCCGCCAAACTCCAGCGCACGATGCGCGCGATCACGAATGCCCAGTCTCGGGTTGCCAAGGTAGCGGCCAGGTATGAGCAGACGCTGGCCGTGGTACGCCAGGTACGTGATCGCATCGATACCTTCGCCGGGCATATCGCCAAGGCCGGCACCGCCATAAAGCGGTTGGTAAAGGAGTTACCCTCGGCCGTCAACGGCATGCTGTCGACACTGGGCTTCGCGCCTGAGGCGACGCCGGCTGCCGAAGCTATAAAGCCGTTCCCGCACCTGCTGGTGCTGCAACCGCTCAAGGCGGGCGCGGCGCCTTACTACTTCAACCTCGACACCGCCGCCTTCGACCAGTTGCGCCGGCAGACTCGTTTCCGTTGGGCCGGCCAGGAGCGGCTGAGCCGCGACACCGCGCAGCAGGCGGTGAGCCTGGGTGAAGAGACCATCAGCATTCGAGGGGCGATCTTCCCCGGTTTCAAGGGTGGCCTTGGCCAGTTGCAGACACTGCGCAGCATTGGCCGCCAGTTGCTGCCACTGTCGTTGACCACTGGCTACGGCGAGGTGCTCGGTACCTGGTGCCTGACCAGCATCGAGGAAGAGCAGAGTGTCCTGCTGGCTGGCGGCATTCCGCGCAAACAAGGATTTTCACTGGAGTTCGTGAGCTATGGCCAAGACCTGCACAACGTCTGAGGGCGACCTGCTCGATACTCTCTGCCAGCACTATTACGGCCATCTTTCCGGCACGGTCGAGGCCGTGCTGGATGCCAACCAGGGGCTGGCGGACGAGGCGCAGCCGTTTCGCGCCGGGGTGAGGATCCTGTTGCCGGAACTGCCGATGACGACGAGCGAAACCTTGCAACTGTGGGACTGACATCGGAGCCTCAATCGTGCAACCCCAATTCCGTATCACCGCCGACGGCAATGACATCACCAACCTGATCAACGACCGTCTGCTGCTGCTGCGCACCACTGATAAACCTGGCCTCGAGTCGGACGAATTCGAACTGCGCATCGATGCCCGTGACGGCAACGTGGCGCTGCCGGCCAGGGGCGCGCTGCTGGAGGTGCACCTGGGCTACGCCGGCCAGCCTTTGAGCCGCCTGGGTCGCTACACCGTCGATGAGGTCGAGCTGTCGGGCCCGCCAGACACCCTGGTGATCCGCGGCAAGGCCAGCGACCTGCGTGGCAGCGGCAAGACCATCCGCAGCGGCAGTTGGGAGAATACGACGCTGCAGGGCATCGTCGCCGAGATCGGTGCCCGCAACGGTTGGCAGGCGGTGTGCCCGGTGGCCGTGCAGGTGCCGCGGATCGACCAGTACAGCGAGTCGGACTTCAACTTTGTCACCCGCCTGGCGCGCCTGCACGACTGCACCGCCAAGCTCGCCAATGGGCAGCTGCTGGTGCTGCCGCGCCAGGGTGGACATAGCGCCAGCGGCAAGCCGCTGGACGTGGTGGGCATTACACGCAACCAGGTCAGCCAGTGGCAGTTCCGCCTGGCCGACAAGAGCACCCACAAGGCCGTCAGGACCCGCCACCAGGACAGCGCCAGCGGGCGCCTGCAGGCGGTGGAGCTGGTCAATGGCGATGCCCCCGACGGCCTGCAGCCGGTCTACACCGACCGTCACCTGTACCCCAACCGGGCGGCGGCGGAACAGGCCGCCCGTGCCCGCCTGGCCAGCTTCAACCGCGACACTGCCAGCGTGCGCCTCGACATGCCTGGGCGCACCGACCTGTTCGCCGAGCGCGCCATCGATGTCCAAGGCTTCCTCGCCGGGCTCGATGGCCTTTACCTGATCGAGTCGGTCGAGCAGGTGTTCACCAGCAGTGGCTGGCGCACCACCGTGCAATGCAATGGTGGGCGCCAGGGCAAGGCCAGGGCCAAGGGCTCCGCGCCCAGGCGGGTGGGGACGCTCAATGCCTGAGGCGTGGTGGAGACGGTTTCCCGGTGCCTGCGGGCAAACGCGCTTCCTATAGTCGCTTCTTGCTACTCAATCGCGCTTCAGGATCACCGTCATATGTTCATCGACCTTCGCTGTGGCCAGTGCCGCAAGCTGCTGGCCCGCATCACCCCGGTTTCCGAGCTCCAGATCAAGTGCGGCCGCTGCCGTACCTTGAATCATGTGAAAGCCGCGCGCTTCGAGCCATCGCCCATGAGCGAGCCACTGGCGGCATTGGCTGCCGTTCGATCCGATCGCAATGGAGAATGCGCCGATGCCGCTCACTGAACAGCAACTCAAGCAGATCTACCCACTTGCCGGCGCGCGCGTCGCCACTTTCTTGCCGGCGCTGAACACGGCCATGGCCAACTGGGAGATCGACCACCCTAAGCGCATTGCCGCGTTCCTGGCCCAGGTCGGCCATGAGTCCGGCCAATTGCGCTATGTGAAAGAGCTGGGCAACGACAAGTACCTGGCCCGCTACGACACCGGCATCCTGGCCCTGCGCCTGGGCAATACGCCCGAAGCTGACGGCGATGGCCAGCGCTACTGTGGCCGTGGCCTGATCCAGGTGACCGGGCGTAACAACTACCAGGCCTGTAGCCGTGCGTTGTTCGGTGACGAGCGCCTACTGGCGCAACCGCAGATGCTCGAGCAGCCGCGCTGGGCCTGCGAATCGGCGGCCTGGTTCTGGCACTCGCGTGGGCTCAACGCCCTGGCCGACCAGGGTGAGTTCAACCGCATCACCCGGCATATCAATGGCGGCCTGAACGGTTTGTCCGAACGCCTCGAACTGTGGGCGCGGGCGCGGGAGGTGTTGTGCTGAGCCGCCTGCAACTGGCGGTGTGCATCGGGCTGATGGTGTTGTCTGCTGCCGTGGCCTGGCAGGCGCAGGGCTGGCGCCTTGGTCGCCAGCTGGCCACACAGGAACAAGCTCTGGTGCAGCAGCGCCTGGACCAGGCCGAGGCGCTGCACGGCATGCTGCTGGCCGAGCGCGAGCAGCGCCAGGGCCTCGAACAACGCCTGCACGACAATGAAGCGAAACATTTCCAGGAGTTGACCGATGCCCAGCACGCTCAGGCTCGCCTGCGTGACCGCCTTGCTACTGCCGATCTGCGCCTGTCGGTCCTGGTCGAGCGCGACACCACCTGTGCCCCAGTGCCTGCCGCCACCGGCGCCGGCGGCGTGGATCATGGCCCCGTACGCGCCCGACTTGACCCGGCGCATGCTCGACGAATTGTCGCCATCACCGACGAGGGCGACCGTGGACTGATCGCCTTGCGGGCGTGTCAGGCGTATATCCGTGCACTGGCCCCCTGAGCGCTTGCCAGAAGGGGCGGGAGTGGTAGGGTAGGGCGCAGTCTTGCCAGGAGCCCACCATGGACCCGATCACTGTTCTCTCCACCCGCCTGGGTGAACACCTGCGGCGCTTCAATGCCCAGGTGACCACCGCCGAGTCCTGCACCGGTGGCGGCATCGCCGAGGCCATCACCCGTATCCCCGGCAGTTCGGCCTGGTTCGAGGCCGGCTACGTCACCTACTCGAATGCCCAGAAAACCCGCCAGCTAGATGTACCCGAAGCGTTGTTCGCCGAGGTGGGCGCGGTCAGCCAGGAGGTGGTCGAGGCCATGGTACGCGGCGCCCGGGCTGCCAGCGGCGCGCGCTTTGCGGTCGCGGTCAGCGGCGTGGCCGGCCCCGACGGCGGTTCAGCGGCCAAGCCGGTGGGCACGGTGTGGCTGGCCTGGGCCGACGGCGACCACGTGAGCAGCGAGCGGCGCCACTTCGACGGTGACCGCGAAGCGGTGCGGCGACAGACGGTGATCGCCGCGTTAGACGGCTTGTTACAGCTTGGCGCGGAGTAATTCGCCCGACGGGGGTTTGCGGAAACGAATCCCTGTGGAATAATACTGGCTACTTATACAGTTATTCCGGCCGTCAGGGCCACGTCGAACACGTGAGGATTTCAATGGACGACAACAAGAAGCGCGCCTTGGCTGCGGCCCTGGGTCAGATCGAACGCCAATTCGGCAAAGGCGCGGTCATGCGCATGGGCGACCACGAGCGCCAAGCGATCCCCGCCATCTCCACCGGTTCCCTGGGCCTGGACATCGCCCTGGGCATTGGTGGCCTGCCGAAAGGCCGTATCGTCGAGATCTACGGCCCGGAGTCTTCGGGTAAAACCACGCTGACCCTGTCGGTCATCGCCGAAGCCCAGAAGAACGGCGCCACCTGCGCCTTCGTCGACGCCGAGCACGCCCTGGATCCTGAGTACGCCGGCAAGCTGGGTGTCAACGTCGACGACCTGTTGGTCTCGCAGCCGGACACCGGCGAGCAGGCCCTGGAAATCACCGACATGCTGGTGCGCTCCAACGCCGTCGACGTGATCATCGTCGACTCCGTGGCCGCGCTGGTGCCCAAGGCCGAGATCGAAGGCGAGATGGGCGACATGCACGTCGGCCTGCAGGCCCGCCTGATGTCCCAGGCGCTGCGCAAGATCACCGGTAACATCAAGAACGCCAACTGCCTGGTCATCTTCATCAACCAGATCCGTATGAAGATCGGCGTGATGTTCGGTAGCCCGGAAACCACCACCGGCGGTAACGCCCTGAAGTTCTACGCCTCCGTGCGCCTGGACATTCGCCGTACCGGCGCGGTCAAGGAAGGTGATGAGGTGGTTGGTAGCGAAACCCGCGTCAAGATCGTCAAGAACAAGGTCTCGCCGCCGTTCCGCCAGGCCGAGTTCCAGATTCTCTACGGCAAGGGTATTTACCGCAACGGCGAAATCATCGACCTGGGTGTTTCCCAGGGCTTGGTTGAAAAATCCGGTGCCTGGTACAGCTACCAGGGAAACAAGATCGGTCAGGGCAAGGCCAACGCCGCCAAGTACCTGCAAGAGAACCCGGCCATTGGTAGCGAGATCGAGAAGCAGATTCGCGACAAGCTGCTGACCGCCGGTGCCGCCGCCGCTGCAGCAGCGGCCGCCAAGGCCGGTGCTGCCGAAGCCGATGCCGATGATCTGGCTGACGCCGACGCCGGTTATTGATCTGCCTCCATGTCTGTCGTACTCGACACCCCCGTCGCCGTTCGGCGGACAGCCATGAACCTGCTCGCACGCCGCGAGCATGGTCGCGTGGAGCTGACCCGCAAGTTGCGTCAACGCGGTGCTACCGATGAGTTGATCGAGCCTGCGCTCGATCGGCTTGCCGAGGAGGGGCTCCTCAGCGAGGCCCGCTACCTTGAAAGCTTCATACGCTATCGTTCCGGCTCAGGCTATGGCCCTGGGCGTATCCGTGAGGAGCTTGGTCAGCGAGGTCTGGACCGTGGCGATATCGACCAGGCACTGCGTGACAGCGAAGTGGACTGGGCGTTGCGGTTGAAAGAGGTGTGGCAGCGCAAGTTCTCGGGGCAACTTCCCCATGAACCACGCAGCCGCGCACAGCAAACGCGCTTTCTTGCCTACCGTGGGTTTTCCATGGAAATGATCGGCCGGCTGCTTAGCGGGCGCGATCTTGACGATTATTGAAGCGTGACCAGCATTGATGGCCCACATGGCTGACCCCGACCGGGGCCAGCCATGTGGGCCATTTTGCGTTCAGTTCACTCGCAAGG
Source organism: Pseudomonas sp. PONIH3 (assembly GCF_002934345.1). NCBI lineage: Bacteria > Pseudomonadati > Pseudomonadota > Gammaproteobacteria > Pseudomonadales > Pseudomonadaceae > Pseudomonas > Pseudomonas sp. PONIH3. The sequence continues at coordinate 2,187,787 of NZ_CP026386.1, read as the reverse complement.
CCTCACGCGCTCGTTGGGTGGTGTGCATTGGCTGGGGTTTGGCCCAGTTCTCCGACAGGTTGATGAAGTCCACCAGTTCGCGCAGGCGACCCTGGTCACGGCCGTTGAAGGCGAAGGTCAGGCGTGTCAGGTGGCTGAAGTTGCCTTCTTCATGCTCCGCGCCACTGTCAGGCTGCTGGTGATACCTGCCGCTCAGGCGCAGGTCGGCAAAACCTTCCTCCACGTCATGCAGCGCGGCCTCGCTCAAGGGGTGATGCATGCGGATGACGAACTGGTTCTTCAACCATCGGCTGGAGTGGTAATTGCTGTAGAACTGGTTGATTTCCTCCACCGCCTCGTCGGCACTGTGCACCAGGCGCACCAGTTTGAGGTCGCTGGGCAGGATGTAGCGGTTTTCTTCCAGCTGGCGGCTGATGAAGGCCAGGGCGTCCTGCCAGAAACTACCGCCGGGCGAGTCGAGCAGCACCACCGGAACCAGCGGGCTCTTGCCGGTCTGGATCAGGGTCAGCACTTCCAGCGCCTCATCAAGGGTGCCGAAGCCTCCCGGGCAGAGCACCAGCGCATCGGCCTCCTTGACGAAGAACAGCTTGCGAATGAAGAAGAAATGGAACGGCAGCAGCTTGTCGGTGCCATTGACGGTGGCATTGGCATGTTGCTCGAAGGGCAAGGTGATGTTGAAACCCAGGCTGTGATCGCTGCCGGCGCCTTCGTGGGCGGCGGCCATGATGCCGCCTCCGGCGCCGGTGATCACCATCAGGTCGGAACGTGCCAGCGTTGCGCCGAGCTCCCGAGCCAGCGCATACATGGGGTGCTCCAACGGCGTTCGTGCCGAGCCGAACACGGTAACTTTGCGTCGCCCCTTGTAATGCTCGAGAGTGCGGAACGAATGGTCGAGTTCACGCAGGGCCTGCAGGGTGATCTTGGCGTTCCAGCGGTTGCGGTCGTCGTGGGCCATGCGCAGCACGGTCAGCAGCATGTCGCGGTACAGCGGCAGGTTGGGGCTGTTCGGGGCAACCAGTTGCAGTTGCTCGTCGATTTTGCTCAGGTCGATGCCGTGGTCCCTGAAATGGTTGAACAGCAGCTCGTTCGATTGGTAAGGCATTCAACGTCTCCTTCTGCAGCAAAACCTCTGACCGGGTCGATGGCAGGTCCCGGCCGCGACACTGCGTGTGTCGCTGGCTGCTGTGGCTCGAGTGTGCCCCCCGAGCGTTGCAGTAGGCCTTCAAGGCCATTGTTGCAGTGGCAGTTCCATCGCGTTGTCGTTGTTATGGGTACTCGTTATCAATCTAGACGCTGGGGCGCACTCGTGCCGCCACAGGCGTGCAATACCGCCTGTCAGACTGGATCCGATGATGGCAGCGCTTTGGTTAACTGGAGGCGGAAGAGTGATGCAGCGAGGTGGCGGTATGCACCGGCTGGTGATCGAGGTGGACGGGCAACTGTTGCAGTTGCTCGAGCGCGAGGCGAAGGTTCATCACCTGAGCCTGGAGGGGGAGTGCTTGCGTCGGCTGCAGGGGGGCGAGGGGCACTCGCCTTACCTGCTGGCACTGTTGGCGGAGTTGCGCGCCGATGATGAGCAGCGGCGCGCCAGAGGCAGCGATCAGGGTGCCTGAATCACTTTTTCTTGTTGCCAGCTGCGCAGCTGGCAGCGTCGAACGCCTGGTCCATGACCGGTTGGTTGGTCTTGTACACGGTGAAACGGTAGACCATCACGGCGCCCTTGGACATCAACTGGCGGTAACCATTGTTACGGCACACGCTGTCACCCAGCTGGCTGCGCACCTGCGCTGGGTTGGCCTGCATTCTCTGCGCATGCTCCTGGCGCACGCTCAGGTGATTGACCAGCGCCTTGCCTTCGACGGTATAACCCTGATCGAGGATGTCTTCGTTGATGGCCCGCGGGGTACCGATGCTGCTTTCCTTGGCGACCTTCTGCAGCATCTGGGTCAGCTCGTATTCCTGCTTGGAAGCAGCCTGGGCGGCCAGGGGCAGGGCGAGCAACAGGCTCAGGGTCGGGACGATAAGACGCAGCATGAATCTCTCCTGGTTCGATGACTGGCGCTTTGACCTGCGCCGGCGGGCGGCGTTCCATGAAACTGCTGGGGTTCCCCGGCCGCCTGAGCCGCTGATTATAAAGGAGCGGCCGTAGGGGCTGCACGGCAAATGACGTACGCTCTGGTAGACTCGCATTTTGTTTTTACCGAGTCGTCGTCGTGCCCATTCCATCTTCCTGCCAAGGCCTGCAGCCATGAGCCACGCGGTAGCGCGGCTGCGCGCCGAGCGCCTGGCGCGCAGCATCAAACCCTTTGTCGCCCGCGGCTCGCGAGCCGAGCGCTGCCCGGATTGCCGGGTGATCGCCACGCACTGCCTGTGCGCGTGGAAACCGCGGGTGCCGGCAGACGCCGGCATGTGCCTGCTGATGCATGACACCGAGCCACTGAAGCCGACCAACACGGGTTGGCTGATTGCCGACGTGATCGAGGACACTTCAGCCTTCGGCTGGCTGCGTACTTCGGTGGACGAAGGCCTGCTGGCGTTGCTGGACGATCCGCGCTGGCAGCCTTACATCGTCTTCCCCGGCGAGTTCGTCAAAGAGGACCGTGTGGTCAGCGAGGTGGTGCGTGAACCGGGCAAGCGCCCGCTGTTCATCCTGCTCGACGCCACCTGGACCGAGGCGCGCAAGATGTTCCGCAAGAGCCCCTACCTCGACCGTTTCCCGGTGTTGAGCCTGCAGGCCGAGCAGATGTCGCGCTACCGCCTGCGCCGCTCCAAGCGTGACGATCACTTCTGTACCGCCGAAGTCGCCGCCATGTGTCTTGAGCTGGCCGGCGACAGCCAGGCCTCACAGGCCCTGGATGCCTACCTGGATGTGTTCAGCCTGCACTACCTCAGCGGCAAGCGGCGCCTGGCGCTGGATGAGCAGGACGAGGTTCACCAGCGTTTGCATACCTTCCTATAGTCCAAGGGGCAGGCGCGGCGGATTGGTACATACTGTCGGGGCTGGCAGCCAGGGTAGGCGGGGACGACCGGGCAATTGGCTTGACCACCCGGGGCGTGCTCGGCATCCTTGGCGCCGCTTCGGGCACGACGAAGCTGCTGTTACCCCGGACTTCGCCGTGCCATCCCGGCCGGCGGCCCTGCCGTTCGCGCCATGAGTTGCCCGCCAGGCGTCTCCCGTACCCCCTGCGCCTGGTACAGAACAGGATCCCTAGATCGATGGCCACATACGAAATCCTGATTGCCGATGACCACCCGCTGTTTCGCAGCGCACTGCGCCAGGCCGTTACCCTCGGCCTGGGCCCGGATGTGCGCTTGGTCGAGGTGGCGAGCATCGCCGAACTGGAAACCAGCCTGACTGAAAAAGCCGACTGGGACTTGGTCCTGCTGGACTTGAACATGCCCGGTGCCTATGGTTTCTCCGGGCTGGTGCTGCTGCGTGGCCAATACCCGCAGATCCCGGTGGTGATGGTTTCGGCGCAGGAAGAGGCGGCGGTCGTGGTAAAGTCCCGCGAATTCGGCGCCAGCGGTTTCATCCCCAAGTCCAGCGAGCTGAGCAAGATCCAGGAAGCCGTGCGCAATGTGCTCGACGGCGATGTCTGGTGGCCGCCGCAGGCGTTCGAGAAGGTCGATGTGTCTGCCGAGGCCAAAGCCGCCAGCGAAGGTCTGGCCAGCCTCACCCCGCAGCAGTTCCGCGTGCTGACCATGGTCTGTGAAGGCTTGCTGAACAAGCAGATTGCCTATGAGCTGAGTGTGTCGGAGGCGACCATCAAGGCCCACGTCACGGCGATCTTCCGCAAGCTCGGCGTGCGCACCCGGACCCAGGCCGCGCTGTTGTTGCAACAACTTGAATCGGTTTCGGCCAGCTAAATCCCTGCGCCTTCACGCTTTTTTGACTGCGGTTGAACTAGCCTGCTGGCCTTTTTTCGGTGAAGTGACTGACACACATGTCGCCATTCAAGGGCCAGACCGGCCTCAAACGTATCTTCAATGCCGCCGGCTACTCGCTGGACGGCCTGCGCGCCGCGTTCAAGGGTGAAGCCGCGTTCCGCCAGCTGGTTCTGGTCAACGTGTTGTTGATCCCCACAGCCTTTTGGCTGCCGGTGAGCCGTGCCGAACGGGCGATCCTGATCGCTGTATGCTTGCTGGGGCTGATCGTCGAGTTGCTCAATTCGGCGGTTGAGGCGGCCATTGACCGCATCTCTCTTGACCGTCATCCGCTGTCCAAGAACGCCAAGGACATGGGCAGCGCCGCTCAACTGGTGGCCATGAGCATGGTCGCGCTGGTCTGGGGCGTGATCCTGCTCGGCTGACGCTCAGGCGATCGGCGGCAGCACGATCTCGTCGCTGCGCTGCACGCCAGCGGTGAAACTGCGGCATAGCTCGAGGAACTCGCGCATGGCCGAGGTCTGGTACTTCTGCTTGTGCCAGATGAAATAAAACTGCCGCGACAGGTCCAGCGCCGGCGTCTCCACCGGCACCAGACTGCCGCGGCGGAAGGCGTCGCGCAGCGCCAGGCGCGAGATACAGCCGATACCGAGGCCCGACTCCACCGCCCGCTTGATTGCTTCGGTGTGTTCCAGTTCCAGGCGGATGTTCAGGTTGGCTCGATGATGGCGCATGGCCTGGTCGAAGGTCAGGCGCGTGCCTGAGCCCTGTTCGCGCAGGATCCAGGCTTCATGGGAGAGCTGCTCGATATCTGCATGACCGGCCTTGGCCAGCGGATGCTGCGGCGCGCAGAACACCACCAGCTCATCCTCTACCCAGGGCTGCACCTCCAGATCGGGGTGGTTGCAGTCGCCTTCGATTAGACCCAGGTCAATTTCGTAATGGGCAACCTGTTGCACGATATGCGCAGTGTTCTGTACGTGCAGCTTGACCTGGCTTTCCGGGTGCACCTGCATGAAGCTGCCGATCAGCAAGGTGGCCAGGTAGTTGCCAATGGTCAGGGTGGCGCCGACCGCCAGCGAGCCGAACCCCGACTTGCCGTTGAGCAGGTCTTCGATTTCCTTGGCCTGGTCGAGCAGGGCCACGGCCTGGGGCAACAGTTGATGGCCCAGGGCATTGAGGCTCAGGCGTTTACCGGCACGGTCGAACAACTGGCAGCTGGACTGGCGCTCCAGTTCGGTGATCGAGGTGCTCGCTGCCGATTGCGACAAGGCCAGTACGCCCGCAGCCCTGGACACACTCTGGTGCTGGGCGACGGCGACAAAGACCTGGAGCTGACGAAGTGTGAATCGCATATCTATATAACCGATAACACATATCTTGATAATTCAGTTAACAGATATTGTCGCTGCCCCTAAACTATCGCGCAACTGCGCGTCTTGCGCGCGCCGCGTTTTCCTTCAGGAGCCCCATCGATGAGCAACATGAACCACGAACGTGTCCTCAGTGTGCACCACTGGAACGACACCCTGTTCAGCTTCAAGTGCACCCGTGATCCGGGCCTGCGCTTCGAGAACGGTCAGTTCGTGATGATCGGCCTTCAGCAGGACAGCGGCCGTCCGCTCATGCGCGCCTACTCCATCGCCTCGCCGAACTGGGAAGAACACCTGGAGTTCTTCAGCATCAAGGTGCCGGATGGTCCGTTGACCTCCCAGCTGCAGCACCTGAAGGAAGGCGACGAGATCATCATCAGCAAGAAGCCCACTGGCACCCTGGTGCTGGATGATCTGAACCCGGGCAAGCACCTGTACCTGTTGAGTACAGGCACTGGCCTGGCGCCCTTCATGAGCGTTATCCAGGACCCGGAAACCTACGAGCGTTTCGAGAAGGTGATCTTGGTACACGGCGTTCGCTACGTGAACGAAGTGGCCTACCGCGAGTTCATCACCGAACACCTGCCGCAGAATGAGTTTTTCGGTGAGTCCGTGCGCGACAAGCTTATCTACTACCCGACCGTGACCCGTGAGCCGTTCGAGAATCAGGGCCGCCTGACCGATCTGATGCGCAGCGGCAAGCTGTTCAGCGATATCGGCCTGCCACCGATCAACCCGCAGGACGACCGCGCGATGATTTGCGGTAGCCCGAGCATGCTCGATGAAACCAGTGAAGTGCTGGATAGCTTTGGCCTGAAGATCTCCCCACGCATGCGCGAGCCGGGTGATTACCTGATCGAGCGAGCGTTCGTCGAGAAGTAAAGCCAGCGGCTTGAAAGAAAAACGCAGGCTTGGCCTGCGTTTTTTTATGCCTGGCATGTGCGCCTTATCGACGCTACATCACTCCGGGGCCACCTCCAGCACCCGGATCACATCCGGTTGCGCATAATGCCATCGCACCTGCACATCCCAGAACTTCACCCCATATACCCGCTCGGGCGGCGGCACCTGGTAGGCAGGTCGTGGGTCCTGGGCCAGGCACTGTTCGATCAGCTCGACCAGCGGTTCGCCCAGGCGCAGTGCGTGGGTGTGGGCCTGAGGCAGTGCGCCCTCGCTCCATTGCACGCTGATCGGCTCCGGTGCCTCACTGGCCATCAGGTTCGATGCCTCGGTGACGCTGTCCGCATACGGCACATAAGGCTTGATATCCAGCACCGGGGTGCCGTCCAGCAGATCGATCCCCGACAGCAGCAGGCGCCCCGGTTCGACTCCCTCCAGACGTACCACCGACTGGCCGATGCCGTTGGGCCGATGGGTAGCACGGGTGGCGAACACCCCCATGCTCTTGTTGCCGCCCAGGCGCGGTGGGCGCACCTTCAGGCGTGGCCTGTCTTCCAATGCCTGGTGGAACAGGAACAGCAACCACACATGGCTGACCTGTTCCAGGCCTTCGACGGCATCGCCCTGGTCAAAGGGCGGCAGCAGCTCCAGCACGCCACGGGCGGCCGGCGCCAGCTGGGGCTGGCGCGGGATGGCGAACTTCTCCTTGAAACAGGAGCGAACGATGCCGACCGGCGAGACGGTATGCTGCATCCTGGCTCAGCCGCGCACGCGAAGGGTCAGGCCCTTGAGGAAGTTGCGCAGCAACTGGTCGCCGCAGGGGCGATAGTTGTCATGGCCGACCTTGCGGAACAGCGCACTCAGCTCCGGTTTGGACACCGGGAAGTCGACGGACTTGAGCACCGCGTGCAGGTCGTCCTCCTTCAGCTCGAAGGCCACCCGCAGCTTCTTGAGCACGGTGTTGTTGGTCACCGGCACTTCGATCGGCTGCGGCGGGCGGCTGTCGTCGCGGCCTCGACGGTGAATCACCAGGCCGTCGAGGAAGTGCGCCATGACCTTTTCCGGGCAACGCACGAAGCCGGGTTCCTCTTCCTTTTTTACATAGGTGGCGATGGCCTCGACGGAAACCTCGAGGCCCGAGAGCTTAATGATCTCGGCCATTTTCTGGTCGTTGGCCTTGAGCATGTAGCGCAGGCTGCGCAGTACATCGTTGTGGTTCATTGCAGCGAATCCTGTTCTGTTGCCGCGTCAGTCATTGCGCGGCGGTAATGCTAGAAGCGTTCTGTAGCGGCCACGTAGCGCCATTGGCCCAGCGGCAGCTTGCCCATCGACACCCCGCCAAGGCGGATGCGGCGCATCGCCAGCACCTTGAGGCCGGCGGTTTCGCAAAGCTGTTCAATCAAGCCCGGTTGTGGGTTCTTCAGCACGATGCGCAAGTGTTGCTCGTTCTGCCAGCTGGCCTTGGCCTTCGGCAGTTCGACACCCTTGCGCTCCACGCCACGGGCCAGGCGCTCGAGGGCGCCGGGTTTGGCTTCACCACTGACCTGGACGATGTATTCCTGCTCCATGCGGCGCAGGTCGGCCTCGAGCTTGCGGGTTACCCGCCAGTCCTGGGTGAACAGCTGCAGGCCACTGGCGCCGGGCAGCAGCGGGACGATGCAGGCCTGTCGGGCGAAATGTCCATGCAACGGACGCACGCCCTCGCGGTGCGCTTCGCTGAGGCTGGCCATGCTGATGCTGGCCAGGGCGCTTGCGCTGTTTTGGCCGGCCTGCTGGTTGAGCAGCAGGGTGACCGGTTCGAGTGAATCGGCACGAGCGCCCGGCAGCAGCTCGACCTGCTGTTCGGTGATTTTGAACTGGGGTTGTTCGACCACCACGCCGTCGACCGTGACCCAGCCACCCTCGATGTACAGTTCGGCCTCGCGGCGGGAGCAGCCAAGCTGTTCGATGAGGCGTTTGGAGAGACGAATGGGTTCGGACATGGACACGGGCATCACGCGGTAGGGAAAGCCTTCATTGTACCTGCCTGGGCGAGGTAGCGGCTGCAAATCGATGTCATTTGCGCCATTTCGGAGCGGGGTAGTGGTTTCCTGAGCTTGCGTACTAGGACGTTGTACGAACAAGCCTCATATGTAGTAGGGGATAGGGCTGCCCTAGGCCGTCGGTTTCCGAGCGGCCATAGATCTCGAAGCCTTCATGCAGGTAGAAACCCAGGGCTTGCGGGTTCTGTTCGTTGACGTCCAGGCGCTCGGCGTTCAATTCGTTCACCGCGTGGCGCAGCAGGCGCCGTCCGATGCCCTGGCCACGGTAGTCAGGCGCGATAAAGAGCATGTCGACCCGGCCGTTGGCCACCCCGGTAAAACCGAGGATGCGCCGTTTGCTGTCCTTGCAGCACACCAGCATCACGGCATCAAGGTATTTGCGCAACACGTGCTCGCGCAACAGCACGATGTAGCCCTCGGGGAGAAAATCGTGGGTGGCCCGCACCGACGCCTCCCACACCCGGACCAGCTCGGGGTAATCGCTCAGATGAGGTGTTTGCAGCGTGACGGTGGGCGACATCCTGTGATCCTCGGAGCCATTGAGGAAAACATAGATGCAAAAAAATACCCCGCCAGCTGGCGGGGTATTTTCAGGCGGGTTTCGCTCAGATGGGCTCGGCCCACATGTCGTACTCGTCGGCGTCGACGATACGGCAGCGGACCTTGTCGCCCGGCTTGAAGCCGTGGTCGCCGTCGATGAACACGCTGCCGTCGATCTCCGGCGCGTCGAAGAAGCTGCGGCCCACCGAGCCCTGCTCCTCGACCTCGTCGATCAACACCTCGATTTCCTTGCCGATACGCAGTTGCAGGCGAGCAGTGCTGATGGCCTGCTGGTGGGCCATGAAGCGGTCCCAGCGATCCTGCTTGACGTCGTCCGGCACCTCTTCCAGGCCCAGGTCGTTGGCCGGGGCGCCTTCGACCGGCGAGTACTGGAAGCAGCCGACGCGGTCGAGCTGGGCTTCGGTCAGCCAGTCGAGCAGGTACTGGAAGTCTTCCTCGGTTTCGCCGGGGAAACCGACGATGAAGGTCGAGCGGATTACCAGCTCAGGGCACTGTTCGCGCCAGTTCTTGATGCGCGCCAGGGTGCGGTCTTCGAAGGCCGGGCGCTTCATCGACTTGAGCACCTTGGGGCTGGCGTGCTGGAACGGGATGTCCAGGTACGGCAGGATCTTGCCGGCGGCCATCAGCGGAATCACGTCGTCGACGTTCGGGTACGGGTAGACATAGTGCAGACGCACCCAGGCACCCAGGCTGCTCAGCGCCTCGCACAGCTCGAGCATGCGGGTCTTGACCGGGCGGCCGTTCCAGAAGTCGGTCTTGTACTTGACGTCCACGCCGTAGGCGCTGGTGTCCTGGGAGATCACCAGGATCTCCTTGACGCCGGCCTTGACCAGGCGCTCGGCCTCGCTCAGGACTTCGCCGACCGGGCGGCTGACCAGCTTGCCGCGCATCGACGGGATGATGCAGAAGCTGCAGCTGTGGTTGCAGCCTTCGGAAATCTTCAGGTAGGCGTAGTGACGCGGGGTCAGCTTGACGCCCTGGGGCGGCACGAGGTCGATCAGCGGGTTGTGGTCCTGGCGCGGTGGCACTACTTCGTGCACGGCATTGACCACCTGCTCGTACTGCTGCGGGCCGGTGACCGACAGCACGCTGGGGTGCACGTCACGGATGCTGCCTTCCTCGACACCCATGCAGCCGGTGACGATGACCTTGCCGTTTTCCTTGATGGCTTCGCCGATCACTTCCAGCGACTCGGCCTTGGCGCTGTCGATGAAGCCGCAGGTGTTGACCACCACCACGTCGGCATCCTCGTAGGTAGGCACGACTTCATAGCCTTCCATGCGCAGCTGGGTCAGGATGCGCTCGGAATCGACCAGGGCCTTGGGGCAACCCAGGGAGACGAAGCCGACCTTTGGGGTGGCGGGAGTGGTGGACATGGCTAACCTCGGTATTGAATACAGGTCGCCCGGTCGGTAACGGGGGCGATCCTGGCGGGCGCTTTCGGCGCCTCTGATCAAAAAGTGCGCAATTCTAGCGAGCACAAGGTCGCTTTACCAGCAGAAATACGACGAACGCTGCGCTATGCTTCGCGCCGTTGCGCCGGGGTATCCGGGAGGGTCCGGCGCGGGTAGGCATTCAACCGGTCTAACAGGCCGTCTGCGGGAGTGGTCGATGGTTCAGGCAAGCAGTCATGCCGAAGGCGGGCACGCGGGGAAGCAGGGAGCGGCACGACCGCTGGGCCTGCTCGTGGCGGCCGTTGGGGTGGTTTATGGCGATATCGGCACCAGCCCGCTGTACACCCTCAAAGAGGTCTTCACCGGCGGTTATGGCGTACAGGTCAACCATGACGGGGTGCTGGGCATCCTGTCGTTGATCCTCTGGTCGCTGCTGTGGGTGGTTTCGTTCAAGTACGTGATGTTCATCCTGCGTGCCGACAACCAGGGCGAGGGCGGCACCATGGCCCTGACCGCGCTGGCGCGGCGGGCCACGGCGCAGTATCCGCGGCTGCGCATGCTGATGGTGGGCTGCGGCCTGATCGGCGCCTCGCTGTTCTACGGCGACAGCATGATCACCCCGGCGGTGTCGGTGCTGTCGGCGGTGGAGGGCATGGGCCTGGCGTTCGAGGGTATCGATCACTGGGTGGTGCCGATTGCGCTGGTGGTGCTGGTGGCGCTGTTTCTGGTGCAGAAGCACGGCACGGAAAAGATCGGCAAGGCCTTCGGCCCGATTATGGTCGCCTGGTTCCTGGTGCTGGCAGCGCTGGGCGTGCATGGGATCTCGCAGAGCCCGGAGGTGCTGAAGGCGTTCAATCCGGGCTGGGCCTTGAATTTCTTCATCGTCCACCCCGGCATGGGCGTGGCCATTCTTGGTGCGGTGGTGCTGGCGCTGACCGGTGCCGAGGCGCTGTACGCCGATATGGGCCACTTCGGCCGCAAACCTATTGCCCGCGCCTGGTTCGCCCTGGTGCTGCCGGCGCTGGTGCTCAACTACTTCGGCCAGGGCGCCATGCTGTTGCAGAACCCCGAGGCGGCACGCAACCCGTTCTACCTGCTGGCGCCATCCTGGGCGTTGCTGCCGCTGGTGGGCCTGGCGACGATGGCCACGGTGATCGCCTCCCAGGCGGTGATTTCGGGGGCCTTCTCGCTGACTCGCCAGGCCATCCAGCTGGGCTATGTGCCACGCATGCAGATCCAGCACACCTCCAGCGACGAGCAGGGGCAGATCTATATCGGCGCGGTGAACTGGGCGTTGATGGTCGGTGTGGTGCTGCTGGTGATCGGCTTCGAGTCCTCCGGCGCCCTGGCGGCGGCCTACGGCGTGGCAGTGACCGGCACCATGCTGATGACCACCATCCTGGTCTCGGCGGTCATGCTGCTGCTGTGGAAGTGGCCGCCGGTATTGGCGGTACCGCTGCTGCTGGGCTTCCTGTTCGTCGACGGGCTGTTCTTCGCCGCCAACGTGCCGAAGATCGTGCAGGGCGGCGCTTTCCCGGTACTGGCGGGTATCGTGCTGTTCGTGTTGATGAGTACCTGGAAGCGTGGCAAGCAGATCCTGGTCGAGCGCATCGATGAAGGCGCGTTGCCGTTGCCGCTGTTCATCAGCAGCATCCGCGTGCAGCCGCCGCATCGGGTCGAGGGCACTGCTGTGTTCCTGACCGCGCGCTCCGATGCTGTTCCCCACGCGCTGCTGCACAACATGCTGCATAACCAGGTGCTGCACAGCCAGGTGGTGCTGCTGACGGTGGTCAGCGAGGACCGGCCGCGGGTGCCGGAGCATGAGCGTTTCGAGGTGGAGGCCTATGGTGACGGGTTCTTCCGGGTGCTGCTGCACTTTGGCTTCATGGACGAACCGGACGTACCGGCGGCGCTGAAGTTGTGTCATCTGGATGAGCTGGACTTCAGCCCGATGCGCACCACCTATTTCCTCAGCCGGGAGACGGTGATCGCCTCGCGCCTGGAGGGGATGTCGCGCTGGCGCGGGAACCTGTTCGCGTTCCTGCTGAAGAATGCCAACGGCAACCTGCGGTTCTTCAACCTGCCACTCAATCGGGTGATCGAGTTGGGGACGCAGGTCGAGATCTGATGGCACAAACAACGCGGGGCAAGCCCGCTCCCACAAGGCTTGTGTGATCCTTGTGGGAGCGGGCTTGCCCCGCGATGGGCCGTAAAGCGGCCCCTTTCCCTATCATTTCTCAGCGACGTTGGCCTTTCCCTGGCGGGTCTCGATCTCACCGATCAGACGCTTGGCCAGCGCCGGGTAGTTTTCGTCGAAGTGGTGGCCGCCAGGCAGTTTCATGCGCTCACCCACGGCGGTCTTGTCGGTGCAGCCGCTCTCGTCAGTCTCTTCCACGCCATAGATGCACACCACCTTCGCCGCCGGCAACCTGGCCATCTCCGGCCCGGTTGGGGCTTCCTGGCCTTCCTTGCCGAGCCAGCCTTCCACCTCGATCTCGAAACTGCCACTGCGGGCGAATGCCAGCAGGATCACCGCATCGATGCGCTTCTGGTCGTCTGCGGACAGGCGGTTATAGATAGCCGGCAGCACGTCGGCGCCGAACGAGTAGCCGGTCAGCACGAAACGCTTGGTACCCCATTTCTGGCGGTAGTGCTGCATCAGCTCGGAGAGATCGGCGGCGCTTTGCTCCGGGGTCTTGTGCTGCCAGTAATAGCGCAGGGTGTCGATGCCGACCACCGGGTAGCCAAGCTTGGCCATCTCGCCCGCTACATCGCGGTCCAGGTCGCGCCAGCCGCCGTCGCCGGAAAGGAACAGGGTGACGGTGTCGGTGGTCTGCCCGGCCGGGACTTCCACCACCGGGATGGCCAGGGCGTTGCCATCGTGACCGACCAGGGCCTGGGTCAACTGCGCCTTGAGTACCTGGGGCAGGTGGATGTCGTAGTCGGCGATGCTGGTCTCGGCGTTGGCCTGGTCGCGCACGAAGGCGGCGCTGGCGTCATCCGGGTTGTCGTTCCAGGCCACATTCCAGTGGCCATGGGCGGCGGACTTGGGCAAGGCGGCCTGGCAGCCGGGCTGCTCGACGGTGAAATCCACCGAGATGGCTCGTGCCTTGTCGTCGCCTTGCGCGGCCAGCCAGCGCCAGGCCTGGGCGGCGCCTGGGCCGATACCGGCAACCAGGGTCGGTTTGTCGGCCAGTCGAGCGAGGGCCTGGTCCATCGCGGCCTGCTGCTTGGCGCAGTCGGCCGGCGGCAGGACCACCTGCACCAGCTGGGCCTCGCCGGCCTGGCTGAGGTCGAGCAGTTGCTTGTCGGTCAGGGCCTGGTCCTGGGGCACGCCGATGGCCACCCAGGCCTTGGCATGCACGCCGGGAGTGGCGCGGGTCAGGGCGCTGCCGTCGTCGAGCGTGAGGTGCTCCAGACGTGCCTCGGGGGCCGGGCGGGTCCACAGCCAGAAGGCCGCGCCACCGGCCAGCACGGCCAGCAACAGAGGAATCAGTACGTACAGCCAATAGCGTCGGATCATCAACGTTTCACCAATCCAGTCAGGCCGCCAGCGATCAGGGCGGCGGTGTCAGCCAGTGCCACCAACGGGTCGAGCCCGGCTGGCACGGCCATGTAGCGGGGTTCCCAGTCCGGCTGGAACTTGTCCTTGAAGCGCCGCAGGCCCTGGAAGTTGTAGAGCTGTTCGCCGCGCTGGAACACCATCGAGCCCAGGCGCTGGGTCAAGGGGGCGCCACGCCGCGGCTGCAAGCCTGAAAGGGGGACCATGCCCAGGCTGAAGCGGCCGTAGTCGTGGCTTTTGTAGTGCAGGATCAGACCGACCATCATGAACTCCATGGTCAGCTTCGGAGCTTCCGGATGCGCGCGCATCAGGTCGAGGCTGGCCAGCTCGTTGCTGTGGGTCTCCAGCAGGTTGGCGAAGGCCACCGGGCGGCCCTGGAAGCGGATCAGCGCGATACGGAAATGCTGCAGGTACTCGGGGCTGAAGCGGCCGAGGGAGAAACCTTTTTCGCGCACGTTCTTGCCGCTCAGCCAAGCGTCGGAGATCTCCTTGAGTGCCTCCAGCGGGGCGTGACCAGGCTCATGGATCTCCAGGGCCAGGCCGTCGCGGCCGCCGCGGTTCCAGGTGTAGCGCAGGTCCTTCATCTCCTTGCCCTTGGCATCGATATCGAAGCGGCGCAGGTCGACCCGCGCTTCCTCGCCGAGCTTGATCGCGGTCAGGCCGATGTCCATGTAGAAAGGCAGGTTCTCCGCACGCACCTGGTAGAACACCGGGCGGGCATGGTGCAGGTCGCACAGGTCGCGGAACTGCCAGATCATTTCGGCGCGTTCCTGGGCCGGGCCGATCGGGTCGTACAGGGCTACCAGGCTGCGGCCGCGACGGGCATACATCAGGAAGGCGTTGTCGTTGGGGTGGAACAGCAGCGCCTTGTCACCGGTCAGGGCCAGCCCGCCATCGGGCTGGTCGGAGGCGAGCAGGATGCGATTGGCGCGCTGCAGCTCGTCTTCGCTGGGCAGATGGATCACGGGCCGGGCGGTGCGCAGCAGCCAGGTCAGGGCGACGATCACCAGCAGCACGGCGCTGCCCAGCGCGGCGCGCAAGCCCCGCGGCGCATCGGCATCAAGGGTGAACTGCCACCACAGCTTGTGGGTGTAGGGCACGTCCTGGTAGGCGAACAGCAGCAGCCATACCGAGGCGCCGACCACGCAGGCGCTGGCCACCAGGTACACCGGCGAGAACGGCAGCTCCAGCAGGCGGCTGGGACGGTAGAACGAGCGGCGGAACAGGGCGAGCAGAGCAGCGGTGAAGCACATCAGGCTGGCTTCTTCCCAGTCGAAGCCCTTGAGCAGCGACAGCACCGCGCCCACCAGCAGCAGCACGGTGGTCAGCAGCCAGGCAGCCGACAGGCGCCGGCGCAGGCCCTGGGCGAGCAGCAGGCAGAGCACGCCGATCAGGCTGGCGCCGAAGTGCGAGGCATCGATCAGGCGGTGTGGGATCAGGAAGCCCATGTGCTCCAGACGGCTGTCGATCTCCGGGGTAGCGCCGGAGAACAGCAGCACCACGCCGGAAAGGAACACCAGGATCGCCAGCACCGGCGCGGCCAGGCCCGAGGCTGCGCGGATCGCCTGCTGGGCGACCATCAGCCGGCGGGCTTCGTTGGCCAGCAGCAGTACGCAGGCCACGAGCAACGGCAGCACCACGTAGATCAGCCGGTACAACAGCAGGGCGGCCGCCAGTGGCGCCGCGCCCAGCTGGTTGGCGAACGCGGCCAGCAGGATCGCCTCGAACACCCCGACGCCACCCGGCACGTGGCTCAGCACCCCGGCGGCGAGGGCAAGCAGGTAGACCAACACGAACGCGCCAAAGGGTGGGGCTTCGGGCAGCAGCAAATAAAGCACGGTGGCCGCGGCGGCGACATCCAGGGCGGTGATCAGCAGTTGCAACGCAGTCAGGCGCGCGCCTGGCAGGCGCAGGGTGCGGCGCCCGAACTGCACCAGCAGGTTGTCGGCCAGCGGCTGCTCAGGCAGGCGACGGCGGTACAGGCCCATGACCAGGGCGACCGCCGCGACCAGCACGGCGATGGCAATCCCGCCCAGCAGCGGCGCAGGCAAGCGCAGCGCCGTTGCCGCTGCCGGCAGGTCGCTCAGGGTGGCCAGTGCCGCCAGCGGCGGCAGCGCGCAGCCCAGCGAAAGGCTGGCGAACACCGTCATGCGCGCGACCTCTGCGGCGCCCAAGCCTTGACGGGCATAGAGGCGATAACGCACCGAGCCACCCGACAGCATCGACAGGCCTATCGCGTTGCCAATGGCGAAGGCGCTGAAGCCACCGAGCACCAGAGTGCGGGGTGGTAGTTGCACGGCGGCATAGCGGCTGGCCGACCATTCGTAACCGAGCAGGATCACGAAGCCGACCAGCGTGGCCAGCAGCGCGCCGAGCAGCGACTGGGTCGGTACGCTGAGCATCGCATCATGCAGGGCGTAGATATCCAGTTCGCTCAACAGATGGCGGCAGGCAATCAGGCCCATGGCGAACAACAGCAATGTCAGCGCCAAACCCAGCGGCTGACGGTACTTGCTCAGGCGTTCCAGCCAGGGCAGGCGCTGCGCCGCCGCCGGCAAGGCCGTGGTCAACGGTGCCTGGGGCTCGGGAGTGGGGGGGGTCATGGAGTGCCTCGTGCGCAGCGCGCGAGGTGAAGGCAAGGTGCGGCCAAGTGAAAGTCCCTTTGGAAAAACGTATCCGAATATTACTCCGCGCCGGCGGCTTAATCTGTTTCAGGATAGTTAAAGATAGTTCATTCAGCCGTCTACAAGGGCTGGAACCAGGGCTTGGCGAGGAGGAATCGAAAGGGTAGGGGCTGAATGCAACAAACCCCGCACTGTCTTGCGACAGGCGGGGTTTGTTCTGACGAATATGGTTGCGGGAGCCGGATTTGAACCGACGACCTTCGGGTTATGAGCCCGACGAGCTACCAGGCTGCTCCATCCCGCGTCAGAGGGGCGAATTCTACGCATTTGCCATGGCTTGTCAAGGCTTGATATGACTTTGGTTGCGATTGGAAAACTGCGGCCAATAAAAAAGGCCACTGCGTGAACAGTGGCCTTTTCTTGAATCTGGTTGCGGGAGCCGGATTTGAACCGACGACCTTCGGGTTATGAGCCCGACGAGCTACCAGGCTGCTCCATCCCGCGCCTGTGGAATCGAATTCTACGGATTTCCCAACCGCTGTCAAGCGTTACTACTTGATTTTTCGTGGGTTTTTCTTTCGGTGTGAATATAGAGGCAATAAAAAAGGCCACTGTATGAACAGTGGCCTTTTCTTGAATCTGGTTGCGGGAGCCGGATTTGAACCGACGACCTTCGGGTTATGAGCCCGACGAGCTACCAGGCTGCTCCATCCCGCGCCTGTGAGATCGAATTCTACGGATTTTCCCTTGCCTGTCAAGCATTTCCTCAAGAAAAACCTTTTTCGTTCAAACCCTTAGCGTGCCAGATCGCGCCGCAGCGCAGTGGCGACGGGGCTTGCAGGCCGATTGTCCGGTCCAGGCTGTCTCGTCCGTTGGCGGTACGGTAATATCTGTATGAATTTACAGTAGTGGCTGTCATCCATGTCCTTGCGCAAGATCATCCACATTGATTGTGACTGCTTCTACGCCGCCATCGAGATGCGCGATGACCCGCGCCTGGTCGGTCGCCCCATGGCGGTGGGTGGGCAGCCAGGTCAGCGTGGCGTGATCGCCACCTGCAACTACGAGGCGCGCGCCTATGGCGTGCGTTCGGCGATGGCATCGGGGCATGCCATGAAACTGTGCCCCGACCTGGAAATCGTCAAGCCGCGTTTCGAGGCTTACCGTGAGGCGTCCCGCGAGATTCACGCGATCTTCCGGGACTACACCGAGCTGATCGAACCGCTGTCGCTGGACGAGGCTTACCTGGATGTCAGTGACAGCCAATGGTTTGCCGGCAGCGCCACGCGGATTGCCGAGGACATTCGTCGTCGGGTCGCCCAACAACTGCATATCACGGTGTCCGCAGGCGTGGCGCCGAACAAGTTCCTGGCCAAGATCGCCAGCGATTGGCGCAAGCCCAATGGATTGTTCGTCATTACCCCTGACCAAGTGGAGGAATTTGTCGCGGCTTTGCCGGTTGCCCGCTTGCATGGCGTTGGCAAGGTGACGGCGGATAAGCTTTCGCGATTGGGGATCGATACTTGCCTGTCATTGCGCGACTGGTCGAGGCTGGCGCTGGTGCGCGAATTTGGCAGCTTCGGCGAGCGCTTGTGGGGGCTGGCGCGAGGGATCGACGAGCGTGCGGTGCACAACGACAGTCGGCGGCAGTCGGTCAGTGTCGAGAACACCTACGACCATGACTTGCCTGACCTGAGCAGTTGCCTGGAGAAGCTGCCTGACCTGCTCGCCAGTCTGAATGAGCGGATTGCGCGCATGGATAGCAGCTATCGGCCCGACAAGCCTTTCGTCAAGGTCAAGTTCCATGACTTCAGCCAGACCACGCTGGAGCAGGCGGGGGCGGGGCGAGACCTGGAGAGCTACCGGCAGTTGCTCAGCCAGGCGTTTGCCCGAGGTGGCAAGCCGGTGCGGTTGCTGGGAGTAGGGGTGAGGCTGCGGGACCTGCGTGGGGCGCTTGAGCAGTTGGAGTTGTTTCGGGACATATAAAGAAGAAGGGGCCGCACAAGCGGCCCCTTCTCGTTTTACTGCACGCCCGGATCGGCAACCAGTCGCCCGGTGGCCTTTGTCAGTGCCTGCAGAAACTCCTGCTGCAGCTCAGGATCGTTGCGCGTCAGTTCGATCAGGCTCTGTTCGAGTTCGCTGGCCTCTTCTTCCAGGCCCAGTTCCGACAGGCGCTTGACCCGATGTACCCACTGGCCGACATCGTCGTCCTCGAGGTCATCGAAAATCAGCTCGTGGGCCTCGAGCAACTTGCCACGCAAATTGCCGCTGACCAGCAAGCTGGCATCGCCTCGTACCTGGTTTTCCTCATCCACCACCTGCAGGTGCAGGGTGCCGATATGGTTGAGGTTCTGCTCGGAGAACGGGCTGTCGAGCAGGTTCAGGCGCAGTACGCCATGCTTGTCGGTGGTCAGCTCGTGGGTCATCTTGCCAGCCTTGACCTCGACCAGGCGCTCGTTCCACGGCAGGCTGATGGACTCTTCGCGCTTACCTTTCTCGACTTCGTCGATGCCCGCCAGGTTCTGCTGGGCACGGCCGTTGGACGGTACGTTCATGAACGGGTTGACGCCCGCCACGCCATAGCTGAGCCAGTCGTGGGTGATGCTGTCCGGCAGGTTGCCCAAAGCGAACACATTGGCCACGTTGGCGCTGATGCCCGCCACCACAGCCACCGCGCCCAGCGGGATCTCGTAGATCTCCCGCCAGGGTTGGTAAGGGGTGTAGCGGTCGTAGCGGCGGGTGACTTCGAACTCGGTGACTTCGAAACGCTTGAGCTCATGAATGCGCACGCGCCGCTGCGGAAGCTCCATCACCTTCGGCTCGCCGACATCGATCTGCAGACTGTGCTCGAGCAGTTTGCGCTCGACGCGCTCCTCATGATCGCTGCGCTGGGACATCTGGTTGGCGCAGCCGCCAAGGAGCAGGGCGCCGCACAGTGCGGCGCCCCCCAGGGTGTAGGTACTTCGCTTGGACATGATCACTCGCGTAACGGGTTATCAGCGGCGGATGCGGGCCTGCAGGAAGGTCAGCACTTCATTGAGCGGCAGTGCCTGGGCCTCCGACTCGGTGCGGTGCTTGTACTCCAGGTTGCCATCGGCCAGGCCGCGGTCGCTGACGACGATGCGGTGTGGGATGCCGATCAGTTCCATGTCGGCGAACTTGATGCCGGGGCTGGTCTTCTTGTCGCGGTCGTCCAGCAGGACTTCGAAACCTGCGGCGGTCAGTTCGGCGTAAAGCTTGTCGGTAGCCTCACGGACCACATCGGTTTCGTAGCGCAGCGGCACCAGGGCGATCTGGAACGGGGCCAGGGCGTCATTCCAGATGATGCCCTTGTCGTCGTGGTTTTGCTCGATGGCGGCGGCGACCACGCGGGACACGCCGATGCCGTAGCAACCCATCGACAGGACTACAGGCTTGCCGTTCTCACCCAGCACCTGGCACTTGAGTGCTTCGCTGTACTTGGTGCCGAGCTGGAAGATGTGGCCGACTTCGATGCCGCGCTTGATCACCAGGGTACCCTGGCCGTCCGGGCTCGGGTCGCCCTCGACCACGTTGCGCAGGTCAGCGACCTGTGGAACCGGCAGGTCGCGTTCCCAGTTCACGCCGAAGTAGTGCTTGTCGTCGATGTTGGCGCCGATGCCGAAGTCGCTCATCAGGGCGACCGAGCGGTCGATGATGCACTCCAGCGGCAGATTCAGCGGGCCGAGGGAGCCTGCGCCGGCACCGATGGCGGCACGCAGCTCGGCGTCGGTGGCCATCACCAGCGGGTCGGCGACCTGCTCCAGCTTGGTGGCCTTGATTTCGTTGAGCTCGTGGTCGCCACGGACGATCAGCGCGACCAGCTTGCCTTCCTCGGCACCGTGCACGATCAGGGTTTTTACGGTTTTCTCGATCGCCAGGCCGAAGTTTTCCACCAGTTGCGCGATGGTCTTGGCGTTCGGGGTGTCGACCAGGCGCAACTCTTCAGTCGGCGCCGGGCGCACGGTTTCGCGGGGAATGGCTTCGGCTTTCTCGATGTTGGCGGCGTAATCGGAGCTGTCGCTGAAGATCACGTCGTCTTCACCGGAGGAGGCGAGCACGTGGAATTCGTGGGAGTAGCTGCCACCGATCGAACCGGTGTCGGCCTGCACCGGACGGAAGTCCAGGCCCAGGCGGGTGAAGATGTTGGAGTACGCCAGGTGCATGCGGTCGTAGGTTTCCTGCAGGGAAGCCTGGTCGGCATGGAAGGAGTAGGCGTCCTTCATGATGAACTCGCGGCCGCGCATCAGGCCGAAGCGCGGACGGATCTCGTCGCGGAACTTGGTCTGGATCTGGAACATGTTCAGCGGCAGCTGCTTGTAGCTGGACAGCTCGTTGCGCGCAAGGTCGGTAATGACCTCTTCGTGGGTCGGGCCGACGCAGAATTCGCGCTGGTGGCGGTCTTTCAGGCGCAGCAGCTCGGGGCCGTACTGCTCCCAGCGGCCGGATTCCTGCCACAGTTCAGCCGGCTGGATGCTCGGCATCAGCACCTCGAGGGCGCCGGCGGCGGTCATTTCCTCGCGTACCACGGCTTCGACCTTGCGCATTACCCGCAGGCCCATTGGCAACCAGGTGTACAGGCCGGAGGCCAGCTTGCGGATCATGCCGGCACGCAGCATGAGCTGGTGGCTGATGACCACTGCATCGGCCGGGGTTTCTTTCTGGGTGGCGAGCAAATATTGACTGGTGCGCATGGTGAGCCGTGTCGATTGCCTGAATGTGAAATGACCCCGCATTGTACGGGGGCGAAACGAAAGCGTACAGAATGCAGCACTGGCGCGGTTCTGTCAGCCAAGAAAAAGCCCGGCGATCGCCGGGCTTCTTCATCTTGGGGCGTCGCAAACCTGGGTTTACAGGATGCTCAGTGGGTACTCGACGATCAGGCGCAGTTCGTCCAGCGAGTTGGAGTAGACCGCGTCGGAGGAGCGATAGGTAGCCTGGCGGACACGGAAGCTCAGATCCTTGGCCGGGCCTTCCTGCAGGACGTACTTGATGTCCACGTCGCGTTCCCATTCCTTGCCGTCGTTGGTGTCGGCAGTGTGGGCGCCGGTGCCGCGGACGTAGCGGGTCATGAAGGTCAGGCCTGGTACGCCGAACTCGGCGAAGTTCAGGTCGTAGCGGACCTGCCAGGATTTTTCGCCTTCGGCGTTGAAGTCCGAACGGGCTACCGAGTTGGCCAGGAAGATACTGCCGCCACCGTCGATGCCATAGGCATATTCGCCATCACCGGTGACTTTCTGGTAAGCCAGGGTAAAGGTGTGGGCACCGATATTGTACGCACCGGAGAAGCTGTAGGCGCGGTTGTCGAGTTTGTCGCCGTCGGCGGTGGCGCGGTACAGGTTGTCGCCTTCGCCTTTGGTGTCATAGATGTTGAAGTCGAACACCAGGCCTTGCTTGTCCGAGATCGGCAATGCCCAGTTGACATTGGCGTAGTACTTGCGCCAGTAGTCTTCGACCTTGGAGTAATAGAGGCTGGTCGACAGGCTGTCGGTGAAGGCGTAGGAGCCACCGAAGACGTCTGCTTCCTTCAGGCCGCGGCGACCCAGACCGTCACTGATACTGTCGCGGTCGGTTTCCGCTTGGGCTCTCATGCTCTTGAAGCGGCCGGCATGCAGGGTCAGGCCTTTGATTTCATTGCTGGTGAGCAATGCGCCTTGCGCGGTTTCGGGCAGCAGGCGGCTGTCATCGGTGGCGAACACCGGCAGGGCGGTAAATTGGTCGCCGACCTTCAGGACGGTGTCGGAAATACGGAATTTAACGGCGGCGCCACCCTTGGAGTAGTCATCCTGGGAGCGCTGGTCGGATCCGGTAGGGAATAGGCCGGTGCCCGAGTAGCCGCGGCCGCTGTCAAGCTTGATGCCCAGCAGGCCGATGGCGTCGACGCCTACACCCACGGTGCCTTGGGTGAAGCCCGACTCGAAGGTGCCGATGAAGCCTTGACCCCATTCGCGCTGGTCGTGGCGCAGGCCGGCGAGTTTGTTGCCGGCCGACTCGGTGTTGCGATAGTCACGGCTGAAGTACAGGTTACGCATCTTGACGTTCAGCTTGCTGTCTTCGACGAAACCTTTCGACTCATCCTGCGAAGAGGCGACAGCCATCTGCGAAGTCCCTGCCGCTACGGCCAGGGCGATCATGCTCCACTTCATCACGCGCATCGTGATTTGCTCCTTTGGTTTTTAGGAAGAGTACCGCCGCACCCAAGTGTTTTAGTTATAGGGCCGGCTCTTTCTTGGGCGGTTGCAGGAGCTGAGTGCAACACGGTCATTGAATTGAAACTGGAGCATCATGCCGCATAGCCATGGCCTTCTGCATCACCTCGCCCATAACTTCGATTGGGCATTTGAAGTCGAAGCGCTTACGCGGACGCATGTTCAGTTGCAGTGCGATGGCATTCAGTTCTTCCTGGCTGTGTACCGACAGGTCTGTGCCTTTGGGCAGGTACTGGCGGATCAGGCCATTGATGTTTTCGTTGCTACCGCGCTGCCAAGGGCTGTGCGGGTCGCAGAAGTAGATCGCCACGCCGGTTCTTTGGGTGATCTCGGCGTGTCGCGCCATCTCCCGGCCCTGGTCGTAAGTCATGCTCTTTCGCATCTCCAGCGGCATGCCATTGAGCGCGGCGCTGAAGCCTTCCAGCGCCGAAGTCGCCGTCGCGTCGTTCATCTTTACCAGCATCAGGTAGCCACTGGTGCGTTCCACCAGCGTACCGACGGACGAGGCGTTGGCCTTACCCTTGATGAGGTCGCCTTCCCAATGCCCCGGCATCTGCCTGTCTTCAATCTCCGGCGGGCGCACATGAATACTGACCATCTCGGGGATCTGGCCGCGCCGATCCACACCACCAGAGCGCGGTCGGCGTGTCGTCTTGCTTTGCCGCAGGCAGATGATCAGCTCCTTGCGCAGTTCACCGACCGGCAGGGCATAGATCGCGTTATAGATCGTCTCGCGACAGACGTAGGCATCTCTGAGGCTGGGAATGTTCATGCTGCGCAGCTTGCCGGCAATCTGCTCGGGAGACAAACGCTCACGGAGCATATGCGCCACCAACTCGAAGCGCTCACCACCCGGCAACAGCTTTCGCTTCGGTCGACACACCTGGCGGCGAGCCTGCATCTGCTGCTGGGCCGCGTGGGCCGAGTAGCCGCCACAGACATCTCGATTGCGGCGCAGCTCCCGGCTGATGGTCGAAGGGGATCGGTTGATCAAGCAGGCAATCCTACGCAGGCTGAAGCCTTGAGTACGACCGATTTGAATGGTGGCGCGCTCTTCAACGCTGAGTTCGGTATAAGACATAGTGGCAGCACCGTACCGGAAAGGTCAGGTGTTGCACTCAGTTTTTGCCGCCGCCTTGTTATGTCGGCGAAAATGTATATCACGCGGACTATTCTTGGCGATATGGGCAGAAACAACCTTTCGGTAACTTTATGGCCATGTCGCTGTCAGTTGTCTCCATGTCGCAAATCACGCCCGTTTTATAGAGGCGTACAACGCCAGCGCTGTCTCGAAACCGTCATGTTTGTATAAATACAAAGTACGGCTTGTGAAACTCCCTGGTTTATCCGATGCCGCTGTTGTTATTTGTCGCATTCACCCTGCAGTGCAGGTAGCGTGCCGACTTGGCGTGTAACGAATGCAACAAGCATGCTCAAAATCACGAACCTTTGATGAAATTTTCACAAAGACCCTGCCTGTAGCCGGAAAACCTCCGAAAACACGGGCTGCGACCGCTTCGGTGGCAGTTCACGGCGGTCTCTGGCGTATGTGTGTGAAGCTGCCTTCCAAGTCAAGGTGTTACCGACGATTGTTTATCCTGGCTGTTTTATGTGACGGATGTGTGGTGGAGGTCTGACGAGCGGCATCATTTTGGTGCGAAAAGTAGCGCTGTGTTACCGAAGCGGGGCGTTGATGTTGTCATTCGCGTGCTACAAATGGTTCGAATCGGCGTCGGCGGGTGTGGCAGATGCCGAAGCAGAGTATCCTTGCGCCCCTGTGCCCGGCCGGTTGGAAGGGCTGTATCGCTAGTAAGGAGGTTTGCCGTGTTCACTCTCGATTCGCGTCTGCAGGAGGATTCCCTGGTATTGGGCGACCTGCCGCTGTGCCGCCTGCTGCTGAGCAAGGATGCCAACTACCCGTGGTTCATCCTGGTGCCGCGTCGCGCCGATATCACTGAAGTGTTCGAGCTCGAGGAAGCGGATCAGCAGCAGTTGTGGGTCGAGACGAGCGCCCTGGCCGAGGCGTTGAAGGATGCCTTTGCCGCCGACAAGATGAACGTCGCAGCCCTGGGCAATGTGGTCAGCCAGCTGCATATGCATGTGATCGTGCGCCACCGTGGTGATGCCGCCTGGCCCGCCCCGGTCTGGGGCAAGGTGGCGGCCATCGGCTACACCCAGGAGCAGCTCGATGATATTCGCCAGCAAGTGCGTGCGCTGCTGGGTGAGAGCTTCAAGGAGGCTTGAGGATGTCGCAGGAACTGGAAATGCGCATGATCGAGCTGGAGACCCGCCAGGCGTTTCAGGATGACAGCTTGCAAGCGCTAAATGATGTGATTGTCGAGCAGAGTCGAGTGATCGAGCGCCTGCAATTGCAGGTGGCGGAGCTGATCAAACGCTACGAGGAGATGGCTGGCCAGCAGGGCGGCGGGGAAGAAGAAGCGCCGCCGCCTCACTATTGAGCACGGCGGCGGCACGGGTTCAGCGGCGCGCGACGGCGACCACGTCTTCGGCCTGCAGGCCTTTGTCGCGGTGCATCACCGAGAACTCCACGCGCTGGCCTTCGACCAGCACCCGGTGGCCCTCGCCGCGGATGGCGCGAAAGTGCACGAAGATATCGTCACCGGAGTCGCGGGAGATGAACCCGAAGCCCTTGGAGGTGTTGAACCACTTCACTGTGCCGGTATCGCGCTGGCCGGCCTCCGTGGGATTACCCTGGCTGGCGCGGGCCTTTCGCGTGCCGCGAACGAAGCCAGCCACCAGGTGCAGCACGCTGGCGAGGAAGGCACAGGCCAGTGCTGGCAGGTTGCCAAGCTCCGGCCGGGCCAGCAGGGTGAGGGTCTGCAGGACCACGGCCACGACCAGCAGGATGCTGGTGGCGTGTTGCAGCTGCTGGCGCATGCCTTTGTAGTACTGTGGCAGTACCGGGGCAATCACCAGGTTGAGCAGGCCGAGCAGCGCCAGGTAGACGGCCTCGGGTTGCTGCAGGAAGGGTGTCGCGTCAGTTTTCAAGGTGGGTATGAGCGATAGCAGCAAAGCCGCCACGCCCGTCACCAGATGGACGATCTTGAACATTGGGTTTGGCTCACGTTGATAAGGCCGATCACAGGATGAGCTGGTCGCACGGTGCGCGTGAACTGTAGGCGCGAAAACGTGACGGGCCAGCCTATGCACCCGGCACTGACAATCCGCACGGGTGGCACACTGCCTATTTAACAGCAAAGGCGGGGGCTTCTCAAACCGATTGGCGCCGACGGCTGTCAGTGCAGCCTTGTGCCGCATGCGCCGGTAACCAACTCTTGTTAGAGTGTTTGCTGCCCGCTTGATGATCAAGCCTTATGGAAAGGGGAGCTTCATGGCAATCGATATCGGTATCAGTGAAGAAGATCGCAAGTCCATCGTCGATGGCTTGTCCCGCCTGTTGTCGGATACCTATGTGCTGTATCTGAAAACCCACAACTTCCATTGGAACGTCACCGGTCCGTCGTTCCGCACCCTGCACCTGATGTTCGAGGAGCAATACAACGAGCTTGCCCTGGCGGTCGATTCGATCGCCGAGCGTATCCGTGCCCTGGGCTTCCCGGCGCCGGGTTCCTATGCCTTTTATGCTCGCCACTCTTCGATCAAGGAAGAGGAGGGCGTGCCGCCTGCCGAAGAGATGATCCGCCAGTTGGTGCAGGGGCAGGAGGCCGTGGTGCGTACCGCTCGCAGCATCTTCCCGGTGGTGGACAAGGTCAGCGACGAGCCGACCGCCGACCTGCTGACCCAGCGCATGCAGGTGCACGAAAAAACGGCATGGATGCTGCGCGTCCTGCTCGACGGGAACTGATTACCGCTTGACCGTCGTTTGGTCCAACTAAGCCAGGCCCGATGCCTTCATAGGTATCGGGCCTGCGCGTTTGCGGGGAAGGCTTTGCCGCTGCTATCGGCATGATCGGGTGGCGCTTCATGAAACACATGGATCCGTTCGCAAGGCGGGCGGGGGTGTGGTTTCGAGATGATGGAGCGGTGCGGTGGACAATCCGATGCGTGGTATCGACGGCAATGCGAGGCACAGGCAGGGTGCGGGCAGCCCCCGGGTCGATCCGTTCAGGCGGGACTTCGACATGGCGCAGGCGGGGCCTGTGTCACGCTCGGTGCGGCTCAACGGTTTCGCCACCTGCCTGCGTCTGGAGGTGGTGTACTGGCGCATCCTGGAGCGCATCGCCCAGGCCAACCGCTGTTCGGTGAGCGCGGTGCTGTCCTATGTGGACCGCGAGGTGCACCTGCGCCATGGCGGGGTAAGGAATTTCAGTGGGTTGGTCCGGGTGATCTGCGTCACCTGGTTGCAGGAGGGGCGGGACGTACACTGATCGCCGGGCTGCACAGCACTCCTTAACCATATATAATCCCGCTCTTTGCTGCCTTGGGCAGCGTGCGATGTGGTTGACGAGAGACGCCATGCCCCTTTACGACTATCAATGTGCATCCTGCGAACACCGCATGGAGGTGTTGCAGAAGATCAGTGCCGCGCCGCTGACCGATTGCCCGGCATGCCAGGCGCCGGCATTGAAGAAGCAGCTGTCGGTCCCCGGCTTCCGCCTGAGCGGCAACGGCTGGTACGAGACCGACTTCAAGACCGGGGCAAAAAAGAATCTGGCAGGCGGCGACAAGGCCGACTGAGTTGAATTGCACCGACCAGGTCTTGCAGTATTAGCCCCTTGGGCGGCCAAGACCTCCACCGAACATACGAATCACGAGAAGCGAAACCACGACCATGATGCGCAGCCATTATTGCGGCCAACTGAACGAGTCCCTGGACGGCCAGGAAGTCACCCTCTGCGGCTGGGTCCATCGTCGCCGCGACCACGGCGGGGTGATTTTCCTCGATATCCGTGACCGCGAAGGCATGGCCCAGGTCGTGTTCGACCCGGATCGCGCCGAAACCTTCGCCGCCGCCGACCGTGTGCGCAGCGAATACGTCGTGCAGATCACCGGCAAGGTACGCAAGCGCCCGGATGGCGCGGTGAACGCCAACATGGCCTCCGGCGCCATCGAGATCCTCGGTTACCAGCTGACCGTGCTCAACGAGGCGGAAACGCCGCCGTTCCCGCTGAACGAATACTCCGACGTGGGCGAAGAAACCCGCCTGCGCTACCGCTTCATCGACCTGCGTCGCCCGGAAATGGCCGACAAGCTGCGCCTGCGTTCGCGCATCACCAGCAGCATCCGTCGCTTCCTCGACGAGAACGGCTTCCTCGACGTCGAGACGCCGATCCTCACCCGCGCCACGCCGGAAGGCGCCCGTGACTACCTGGTGCCAAGCCGTACCCACGCCGGCAGCTTCTTTGCACTGCCGCAGTCGCCACAGCTGTTCAAGCAGCTGCTGATGGTCGCCGGCTTCGACCGCTACTACCAGATCGCCAAGTGCTTCCGCGACGAAGACCTGCGTGCCGACCGCCAGCCGGAATTCACCCAGATCGACATCGAGACCAGCTTCCTCGACGAGTCCGAGATCATGGGCCTCACCGAGAGCATGATCCGCAAGCTGTTCAAGGAAGTCCTGGACCTGGAGTTCGGTGACTTCCCGCACATGACCTACGAAGAGGCCATGCGCCGCTACGGCTCCGACAAGCCGGACCTGCGTATCCCGCTGGAACTGATCGATGTTGCCGACCAGCTCAAGGATGTCGACTTCAAGGTCTTCGCCGGCCCTGCCAACGATCCGAAGTGCCGCGTCACCGCGCTGCGCCTGCCGGGCGGCGCCAGCATGCCGCGCAGCAAGATCGACGAGTACACCAAGTTCGTCGGCATCTACGGTGCCAAGGGCCTGGCCTACATCAAGGTCAACGAGCGCGCCAAGGGTGTCGAGGGTCTGCAGTCGCCGATCGTCAAGAACATCCCCGAGGCCAACCTCAACACCATCCTCGACCGCGTTGGCGCCGTCGATGGCGACATCGTGTTCTTCGGCGCCGACAAGGCCAAGATCGTCAGCGAAGCCCTGGGCGCGCTGCGTATCCGCCTGGGTCATGACTTCGAGCTGCTGACCTGCCAGTGGGCACCGATGTGGGTCGTCGACTTCCCGATGTTCGAAGAGAACGAAGACGGCAGCTTCACCGCGCTGCACCACCCGTTCACCGCGCCGAAGTGCACCCCCGAGGAGCTGGAGGCCAATCCGGCCGCCGCGCTGTCGCGTGCCTACGACATGGTGCTCAACGGCACCGAGTTGGGCGGCGGTTCGATCCGTATCCACCGCAAGGAAATGCAACAGGCGGTGTTCCGCCTGCTGGGTATCGAGGCGGCGGAACAGGAAGAGAAGTTCGGCTTCCTCCTCGACGCCCTGAAGTTCGGCGCACCGCCTCACGGTGGCCTGGCCTTCGGCCTGGACCGCCTGGTCATGCTGATGACCGGCGCGCAGTCGATCCGTGAAGTGATCGCCTTCCCGAAAACCCAGAGCGCCGCGTGCGTCATGACCCAGGCCCCGGGCCTGGTCGACGCCAAGGCCCTGCGTGAGCTGCACATCCGTCTGCGCGAGCAGACCAAGGTCGAGTGATCGATCGGGGTGCCCCGGTAACGGGGTGCCCCCGCGCTTGAGGCGCAGGATTCTTCACGTTCCGCCCTTCGGGGCGGAACCTGTTTCTGTTTCAAGGATTTGGAGTCGTTATGGCCGGTCATTCCAAGTGGGCGAACATCAAGCACCGCAAAGAACGCCAGGATGCCAAGAGAGGCAAGATCTTCACCAAGTGGATCCGCGAACTGACCGTCGCTGCCAAGCAAGGTGGTGGTGATCCGGCGTCCAACCCGCGCCTGCGCCTGGCGCTGGACAAGGCCCTGGGTGCCAACATGAGCCGCGACATCATCGATCGCGCCGTGGCCCGCGGTGCCGGCACCAACGAAAGCGACAACGTCGAAGAGCTCAGCTACGAGGGTTACGGCCCGGGCGGCGTGGCGATCATGGTCGAAGCCATGACCGACAACCGCAACCGTACTGCCGCGGCCGTGCGGCATGCCTTCACCAAGTGCGGCGGCAACCTCGGTACCGACGGTTCGGTGGCCTACCTGTTCGAGCGCAAGGGGCAGATCAGCTTCGCTGCCGAGTTGAACGTGGACGAGGATGCGCTGATGGAAGCCGCGATGGAGGCCGATGCCGACGATGTGGTGGTCAACGACGACGGCTCCTTTGACGTGTTCACCTCGTTCAACAGCTTCTATGCCGTGCGCAACGCCCTGGAAGAGGCCGGCT
Organism: Pseudomonas sp. PONIH3; assembly: GCF_002934345.1. Taxonomy (NCBI): domain Bacteria; kingdom Pseudomonadati; phylum Pseudomonadota; class Gammaproteobacteria; order Pseudomonadales; family Pseudomonadaceae; genus Pseudomonas; species Pseudomonas sp. PONIH3. The sequence goes on along the minus strand of NZ_CP026386.1, from coordinate 2,158,000 downwards.
TCAAGGCGTCCGACGCCGAGATCGTGATGCAGCCGACCACCAGCGCCGAGCTGGACCAGGACGGTGCGGAGAAGGTGCTCAAGCTGATCGACATGCTCGAGGACCTGGATAACGTGCAGAACGTCTACTCCAACGCACAGATCTCCGATGAGATCATGGAAACGCTGGGCTGATCGTTTCGGCTATCGGCTGTAGCGCGGGGCAAGCCCGCTCCCACAAGGCCTGCGCCAGATTGCGGTGTAGTCTTTGTGGGGGCGGGCTTTTCCCGCGATAAGGCCGGCAAATTCGCACACCTTTGTAGGCGCTATGACTCTCATTCTTGGTATCGATCCCGGCTCGCGCATCACCGGTTTTGGCGTGGTCCGCCAGACTGCCCGTGGCTGCGAGTACGTGGCGTCGGGCTGTATACGCACTGGCGGCGGTGAGCTGCACGAGCGTCTGCAGATCGTCTTTCGCGGTGTCAGCGAGATAATCCGCCAACATGAGCCGGTGACCATGGGCATCGAGCGGGTGTTCATGGCGCGCAACGCCGATTCGGCGCTCAAGCTTGGCCAGGCCCGGGGGGCGGCCATCGTCGCCGCCGCCGAGGCGGGCCTTGAGATCGCCGAATACACCGCCAGCCAGGTCAAGCAGGCCGTGGCCGGCACCGGCGGCGCCAACAAGGAGCAGGTGATGATGATGGTCATGCACCTGCTCAAGCTGACCCAGAAACCGCAGATCGACGCCTCCGACGCCCTGGCCATCGCCTTGTGCCATGCCCATACCCGCTCCAGCCTTATCCCCCACGGGTTGGCGACAGCCCGGCGCCGTGGCGGACGCTTGCGTCTGTAACCGCTTCATGCGGTGATACACATTTTGTCCGGGTGAAGCACTCTCCCGGCGCATTTGCTGATAGGGTGGACCGGTTTTCGACCGGCGCCCGAGAGGAAGGATCGGAACGTGATTGGACGTTTGCGTGGCACCCTGGCGGAAAAACAGCCGCCGCACCTGATTATCGACGTCAACGGCCTGGGCTATGAGCTCGAAGTGCCGATGACCACGCTGTACCGCCTGCCCAAGCTGGGCGAGACCGTCACCCTGCACACCCATCTGGTGGTGCGTGAAGACGCTCATCTGTTGTACGGCTTCTTCGAAAAGCGCGAGCGCGAGCTGTTCCGTGAGCTGATCCGCCTGAATGGCGTTGGCCCGAAACTGGCGCTGGCGCTGATGTCGGGGCTCGAGGCCGACGAACTGGTGCGCTGCGTCCAGGCCCAGGATGCCTCGGCTCTGGTGCGAGTGCCCGGTGTGGGCAAGAAAACTGCCGAGCGCCTGTTGGTCGAGCTCAAGGACCGCTTCAAGGCCTGGGAAACCTCGCCGGCCATGTTCGCCCTGGTGTCCGACGGCCCGGTGCCGGTGGCCAGTGTTTCCAACGCCGAGGCCGATGCGGTCAGCGCCCTGGTGTCACTCGGTTACAAGCCGCAGGAAGCCAGCAAGGCGATTGCCGCCATCGAGGGCAAGGCCAGCCTCAGCAGTGAGGAACTGATCCGTCGCAGCCTCAAAGGGATGATTACCAAGTGATCGAGACCGACCGCCTGATCGCCGCCTCCGGACGCGTCCGCGAAGAGGTCCAGGATCGTGCGATCCGCCCGCTGAGCCTGGACGAGTACATCGGCCAGCCGGTGGTGCGCGAGCAGATGTCGCTGTTCATCCAGGCCGCGCGCGGGCGCAGCGAATCACTTGATCACACTCTGATCTTCGGTCCTCCGGGTCTGGGCAAGACCACGTTGGCCAACATTATCGCCCACGAGATGGGCGTGTCGGTCAAGAGCACCTCCGGCCCGATTCTCGAGCGGCCCGGTGACCTGGCAGCGATGCTGACCAATCTCGAGCCGCATGACGTGCTGTTCATCGACGAGATCCATCGCTTGTCGCCGGTGGTCGAGGAGGTGCTCTATCCGGCGATGGAAGACTTCCAGCTGGATATCATGATCGGCGAGGGCCCGGCTGCGCGCTCCATCAAGCTCGACCTACCTCCGTTTACCTTGGTCGGCGCCACCACGCGTGCCGGGATGCTGACCAACCCGCTGCGTGACCGCTTCGGTATCGTCCAGCGCCTGGAGTTCTACAGCGACAGGGACCTGGCGACCATCGTCAGCCGTTCGGCCGGCATCCTCGGCTTGCCCATGGACGACAAAGGCGCATTCGAGATCGCCCGCCGGGCGCGTGGCACCCCGCGGATCGCCAATCGCCTGCTACGGCGGGTGCGCGACTTTGCCGAAGTGCGTGGCAAGGGTGAGATCACCAAGGCGGTCGCGGACATGGCGTTGAACCTGCTGGATGTCGACGAGCGTGGCTTCGATCACTCTGACCGGCGTCTACTGCTTACCATGATCGAGAAGTTCGACGGTGGTCCGGTGGGGCTCGACAATATTGCCGCGGCGATCGGCGAGGAGCGCCACACCATCGAAGACGTGCTCGAACCTTACCTTATTCAGCAAGGCTATATCATGCGCACCCCTCGTGGGCGCGTGGTCACCCGGCATGCCTACCTGCACTTCGGCCTCAACATTCCCGGGCGTTTCTGCGAGGGTGGCGAATATGCCGCGCAAGACGACGAATGACAGATCGAATCGGCATTTTTGCGGTCCTACCGCTGGCATGCCCAGGGCTCGCTGGCAATACGACATTATCGATGCAAAAACAGTTGCCGCAGCGGATTGGCAAGCACAGGAGTAAGCACTAGAGTATGCGCGCGCAAAATGGGCTGGAACCGTTCGCACACCGCTGTCGCGTCTATTACGAGGATACCGACGCCGGTGGCGTGGTGTATTACGTCAACTACCTCAAATTCATGGAGCGCGCACGCACCGAGCGGCTGCGTCACCTGGGGTTCTCCCAGGCCCAGCTGGCGCAGGACAACTTGCTGTTCGTGGTCCATTCCAGCGAGGCGCGCTATCACGCGCCGGCCCGCCTGGACGACGAGCTGCGGGTAACCGCGCAAGTACTTGAATTGAATCGTGCCAGCCTGCGCTTCGTGCAGCAGGTGTGGCGAGCAAAGGATGAAGTGCTGCTCTGCGAGGGGCAGTTCCTGGTGGCCGCCGTGCGCGCCGACACTTTCAAACCCCGGGCCATTCCCCCAGAACTGCGCGACGCCTTCCTGGCGGACGGCACGGGTACTCAATCGAACGCAGGAGAATAAGCGTGGAAGCAAACGTCGTCGACCATACCTCCATGTGGAGCCTGGTCGCCAATGCCAGTGTCGTGGTTCAGCTGGTAATGCTGACCCTCGTGGCAGCCTCGGTGACCTCTTGGATCATGATCTTCCAGCGCAGCACCATGCTGCGCGCCGGTCGTCGTGCACTGGACGCTTTCGAAGAGCGCTTCTGGTCGGGCATCGACCTGTCCAAGCTGTACCGCCAGGCGGGCAGCAACCCTGACCCGGACTCGGGTGTCGAGCAGGTCTTCCGTGCCGGCTTCAAGGAATTCTCGCGCCTGCGCCAGCAACCAGGTGTCGACCCGGACGCGGTCATGGAAGGGGTAGGGCGTGCCATGCGCGTGGCCATCTCCCGCGAGGAAGAAAAGCTCGAGCAGAGCCTGCCGTTCCTGGCCACTGTCGGTTCCACCAGCCCGTACATCGGTCTGTTCGGTACCGTATGGGGCATCATGAACTCCTTCCGTGGCCTGGCCAGCGCCCAGCAAGCCACCCTGGCCACCGTGGCCCCGGGCATTGCCGAGGCGCTGATCGCCACTGCGATCGGCCTGTTCGCCGCGATCCCGGCTGTTATCGCCTACAACCGTTTTGCCGCGCGCAGTGAAGTGCTGATCGGGCGCTACTACACGTTCGCCGACGAGTTCCAGGCGATCCTGCACCGCAAAGTACACACCAGCGAAGAGTGATCAGGTAGAAACCCATGGCCCGAGTTCGCCACAAACGCAAGCCGGTCGCCGAGATGAACGTGGTGCCCTACATCGACGTGATGCTGGTGCTACTGGTTATCTTCATGGTGACCGCCCCGATGCTCAACCAGGGCGTGAAGGTGGACCTGCCCAAGGTTTCCAGCGAAGCCCTGCCGCAGGACAACAACGTCCAGGTCCTGACCATCTCGATCAAGGCCGACAAGACCTACTATTGGAACCTCGGCAGCGAAGTCGACACCGACAAGCAGATGGACAAGGCCATGACCTTGCCGGAAATGACCAGCGCGGTGACCAAGATCATCGCCGCCGGTCGTGACCAGGGCAAGCAGACCCAGGTCTTCATCCGTGGCGACAAGGCTGTCGACTACGGTGCGGTGATGGGCGCCATGGGCGGGTTGCAGAAGGCCGGTGTCGGTAACGTTGGCCTGATTACCGAGGCGCCCTGATGCAACAGCGAGAGCCATCCGCCTCGGAAAGCTACTTCTGGCCCAGTGTCTGGGCCATTGCGCTGCACGTGCTGGTGTTCGGCATGCTGTTCGTCAGCTTTGCCATGACGCCCGAGCTGCCGCCCTCCAAGCCTATCGTCCAGGCCACGCTGTACCAGCTCAAGTCCAAGAGTCAGGCGACCACCCAGACCAATCAGAAGATTGCCGGGGAGGCGAAGAAAACCGCCTCGCGCCAGACCGAGGTCGAACAGCTGGAGCAGAAGAAGGTCGAGCAGGAGGCCGTGAAGGCCGCGGAACAAAAGAAAGCCGACGCCGCTCAAAAGGCCGAGGAGGCTCGCGAAGCCGCCGAGGCGAAGAAAGCCGAAGACGCCGCGAAGGCCGCCGAGCAGAAGAAAGCCGCCGAGGCCAAGAAAGCCGAGGAAGCGAAAAAGGCCGCCGAGAAACAGCAGGCCGACATCGCCAAGAAGAAGGCTGAGGACGAAGCCAAGAAGAAGGCCGAGGAAGAAGCCAAGAAACAGGCCGCGGAAGAGGCGAAGAAGAAAGCCGCCGAAGACGCGAAGAAAAAAGCAGCCGAGGACGCCAAGAAGAAAGCGGCGGCCGAGGACGCGAAGAAGAAGGCAGCTGAAGAGGCCAAGAAAAAGGCCGCTGCAGACGCCCAGAAGAAAAAGGCACAGGAAGCGGCCCGCAAGGCGGCGGAAGACAAGAAGGCCCAGGCACTCGCCGAGCTGTTGTCCGACACCACCGAACGGCAGCAGGCGCTGGCCGACGAGCAGGGTGACCAGGTGGCCGGCGACTTCGACGATTTGATTCGCATGCGCGCGGCCGAAGGTTGGGCGCGTCCGCCATCCGCGCGCAAGGGCATGACGGTAGTTCTGCAGATCAACATGCTGCCGGACGGCACCATCACCAACGTGAGTGTGGCCAAGTCCAGTGGTGACGGTCCGTTCGATAGCTCGGCCGTGGCCGCAGTTAAGAACATTGGTCGGTTGACCGAGATGCAGGGCTTGAAGCCGAGCGATTTCAATCCGTATCGTTCATTCAAGATGACATTTACACCTGAGGATCTAGCGTTGTGATTAAACGTCTGAGAGGACTCCTGGTCTTGCTCTGCTGTGTGGCAGGCATGGCGATGGCAGAGGAAAAGAACATCCTGGTCACAAGCGGTAGCGACCGGGCAACGCCAATTGCGGTAGTGCCGTTCGGTGTCCAGGGCGGCAGCGTGCTGCCGGAAGACATGGCCGATATCATCGGCAACGACCTGCGCAACTCCGGCTACTACGCGCCGATCCCGCGGCAGAACATGATCAGCCAGCCAAGCCAGGCCAGCGAAGTGATCTTCCGTGATTGGAAAGCGCTGGGCGCCCAGTACGTCATGGTCGGCAGCATCGTGCCGGCTGGTGGTCGCCTGCAGGTGCAGTACGCCCTGTTCAATGTCGCCACCGAGCAGCAGGTCCTGACCGGCAGCGTGGCCGGTGGCGTCGACCAGCTACGCGACATGTCGCACTACATCGCCGACCAGTCGTTCGAGAAGCTCACCGGCATCAAGGGTGCGTTCTCCACCCGCATGCTGTACGTGACCGCCGAGCGCTTCTCGACCAATAACACCCGCTACACCCTGCAGCGTTCGGACTACGACGGTGCCCGTGCAGTAACCCTGCTGCAGTCGCGTGAACCGATCCTGTCGCCACGTTTCGCGCCGGATGGCAAGCGTATCGCCTATGTCTCGTTCGAGCAGAAGCGCCCGCGCATCTTCATCCAGCACATCGACACCGGTCGCCGCGAGCAGATCACCAACTTCGAAGGCCTGAACGGCGCTCCCGCCTGGTCGCCTGACGGCACCCGCCTGGCGTTCGTGCTGTCGAAAGACGGCAACCCGGACATCTATGTGATGAACGTGGCTTCGCGCCAGATCAGCCGTGTCACCGCCGGCCCAGGTATCAATACCGAGCCGTTCTGGGGCAAGGATGGCAACACCCTGTACTTCACCTCCGACCGTGGCGGCAAGCCGCAGATCTACAAACAGTCGGTCGGTGGTGGTGGTGCCGAGCGCGTGACATTCGTGGGTAACTACAACGCCAACCCGAAACTTTCGGCGGACGAAAAGACCCTGGTGATGATCCATCGCCAGCAGGGTTTCACCAACTTCAAGGTGGCCGCGCAGGACCTGCAACGTGGAAGTGTAAAGATTCTCTCCGAGACCAGTCTTGATGAGTCTCCCACTGTTGCGCCAAACGGCACCATGCTAATCTACGCCACCCGCCAGCAGGGCCGGGGAGTCTTGATGCTCGTGTCGCTTAACGGCCGCGTGAGGCTCCCGCTTCCTACCGCTCAAGGCGAAGTCAGAGAACCGTCCTGGTCCCCTTACCTGAACTGATTGCGGCGTAACACGTTTTGCTTAACACACTGGGGTTTCATTAGGAGTTTCACGATGGAAATGCTGAAGTTTGGTAAATTCGCTGCGCTGGCTCTGGCCATGGCTGTAGCTGTAGGTTGCTCCTCGAAAGGCGGCGACAACGCTGGTGAAGGCGCTGTTGATCCGAACGCTGGCTACGGTGCCAACACTGGCGCTGTCGACGGTTCCCTGAGCGAAGAAGCCGCCCTGCGCGCAATCACCACCTTCTACTTCGAATACGACAGCTCGGACCTGAAGCCAGAAGCCATGCGCGCTCTGGACGTTCACGCCAAGGACCTGAAGTCCAACGGCAACCGCGTTGTCCTGGAAGGCAACACCGACGAGCGCGGCACCCGCGAGTACAACATGGCTCTGGGTGAGCGTCGTGCCAAGGCCGTTCAGCGCTACCTGGTTCTGCAGGGCGTTTCCCCTGCTCAACTGGAACTGGTTTCCTACGGCGAAGAGCGTCCAGTTGCCACCGGCAACGACGAGCAGTCCTGGGCTCAGAACCGTCGCGTAGAACTGCGTAAGTAAGTTCCTATGCGTATGTGCCGTCGTGCTGTAACCGTCCTCGCACTCAGCCTGCCCCTTTCGGCGTGGGCTGCGGTTCCCGTAGTAGATGACAACGCGGGTGGTTATCCACCCGCGGGTTATGGCACGAGCGGCGCCTATGCCGGAGCAGGGGCTTCGGCCCCTGCTTCTGCTAATGGCCAGCTGTTCATGCAGCTGCAGCAGATGCAGGACCAGATTTCCCGCCAGCAGGGCATCATCGAAGAGCTGCAGAACGATGTGTCGCGCATGAAGCAGGAAAACCTCGAGCGCTACCAGGATCTCGACCGCCGCATCAGCAGCGGTGCCGCGCCTGCCGCGACTCCAGACAATTCTTCCACCGGTGGCGCGAACAGCGCAGCCACGGGTGCGGCCGCCGGCGCCAATGCCGCGCAGCCACCGGCCGCGAGCAGCGAGCCGGGCGATCCGGCGAAAGAGAAGCTGTATTACGACGCCGCTTTCGACCTGATCAAGCAGAAGGACTTCGACAAGGCCAGCCAGGCCTTCAACGCCTTCCTGCGCAAATACCCCAACAGTCAGTACGCCGGCAATGCCCAGTACTGGCTTGGCGAGGTCAACCTGGCCAAGGGCGACCTGCAAGGCGCCAGCCAGGCGTTCGCCGAGGTCGGCCAGAAGTACCCGAAACACAGCAAGGTGCCGGATTCGCTGTACAAGCTGGCCGACGTCGAGCGCCGCATGGGCCACACCGACAAGGTCAAGGGTATCCTGCAGCAGGTCATCACCCAGTACCCCGGCACTTCCGCCGCGCAACTGGCGCAACGCGACCTGCAAAAGCTTTGAACGATCCGTTGAAGAAGAAACCCGCGCTTGTCGCGGGTTTTTTCGTTAGAATCACGGCCCTTTTTTCGTAAACACGCTGCCGCGGATAACGCTTTGTCGAGTCCGCGACAGTGCCTGACGGAGGCGGACAGCCTGTTCAGCTGTCACGCCCGTGGCGATCATGCAAGACACATTACGCATCACCGAAGTGTTTTACTCGTTGCAGGGTGAAACGCGAACGGCCGGGCTGCCCACGGTTTTCGTGCGCCTGACCGGTTGCCCCCTGCGCTGCCAGTACTGTGACAGTGCCTATGCATTCAATGGCGGCACTATCCGCACCCTCGAGTCCATCCTAGAGCAGGTGGCCGGCTTCAAACCGCGCTATGTTTGCGTGACCGGCGGCGAGCCATTGGCACAGCCCAACGCGCTGCCTCTGCTGCAACAGCTGTGCGACGCCGGTTATGAAGTGTCGCTGGAGACCAGTGGCGCCCTCGATATAAGTGGTGTCGACACAAGGGTCAGCCGTGTGGTCGATCTCAAGACTCCAGGCTCCGAGGAGTCTCACCGCAATCGCTACGAGAATATCGAGCTGCTGACCGGCAACGATCAGGTCAAGTTCGTCATCTGTTCTCGCGAGGACTACGATTGGGCGGTTTCCAAGCTGATCCAGTACAACCTGGCCGAGCGCGCCGGTGAAGTGCTGTTTTCGCCCAGCCACCATCAGGTGAGCGCCACCGACCTGGCCGACTGGATCGTCGCCGACAACCTGCCCGTGCGCTTCCAGCTGCAGCTGCACAAGCTGCTGTGGAACGACGAACCTGGACGCTGAGGAGAAAGACATGACTGACAAACGCGCGGTAATCCTGCTGTCCGGTGGCCTGGATTCGGCCACTGTGGTAGCCATGGCCAAGGCCGACGGCTACCAGTGCTACACCATGAGCTTCGACTACGGCCAGCGCCATCGCGCCGAGCTCAACGCCGCGGCACGGGTTGCCCGTGACCTGGGCGTGGTCGAGCACAAGGTGATCGGCCTGAACCTCGATGGCATCGGTGGCTCGGCCCTGACCGACAGCAGCATCGATGTGCCTGAGGCGCCGAGCGAAGGGATCCCGGTCACCTACGTGCCGGCTCGCAACACCGTGTTCCTGTCTCTGGCGCTGGGCTGGGCGGAAGTGCTTGAAGCTCGTGACATCTTCATCGGCGTCAACGCCGTGGACTATTCCGGCTACCCGGACTGCCGCCCGGAGTTCGTCGAGGCCTTCGAGCGCATGGCCAACCTGGCTACCAAGGCCGGGGTGGAAGGGCAGGGCTTCCGTATTCAGGCGCCACTGCAGAACCTGAGCAAGGCGCAGATCGTCCAGGCGGGTATCGCCCGTGGCGTGGACTACAGTCTGACCGTTTCTTGCTACCAGGCCGATGATGACGGGCGTGCTTGCGGCAAGTGCGACAGCTGCCGCTTGCGCGCTGATGGATTCAAGGCCGCCGGCGTAGAGGACCCCACTCGGTATTTTTGAAAAAAGTTGCGATTGGGTGTTGAATTCTTCTGAGAAATCAGTAATATACGCGCCATCCAACGGGTCGTTAGCTCAGTTGGTAGAGCAGTTGGCTTTTAACCAATTGGTCGTAGGTTCGAATCCTACACGACCCACCATATTCTCAGCCTTTCCGGTCTGGAATGGTTGATACGAAAAACCCGCCCTATTGGCGGGTTTTTTCGTTTCTGGGCCAAAATACACAAAGACTTGGTGCTTTTTGAGCTGACACGCTCTATCGCACGTTGTCGCTGATCCAGCCACTCTCATTATTCCCTTCGCAAATGCCCGCTTCTCCGGCGCGGTGGCTTTTTGCATTTATCTTTTCATTCTCTACAACTATTTGCAGCGCTAAATGTCATTCTTGGCAGGTCGGCTGTTCATGGGGATGCCGGCCTAACCGCATAGGAGCGAACGCACATGGCATCACTGCACGGCAGCACATTGGAAGCAATCAAGCACAATCATGCGCAACTGTTGGTGCAATGGGTAGCGGCGCTTGAGGCCAATGGCGCTACCCGTAATATCAAGGAGCAAACCCTGTCGCAGGAAACCCGCGATTTCCTGCAACTGCTGATCGATGTCTTGCAGGCAGACAGTGGCAATGACATTGTCAGCAGCGACTGGGACGAAGCCCGCCGGTTCCTGGAAAGGCTCTCGGCCAGCCGTGCCCAACTGGGGCACGACTCGCACCAGGCGGCGTATTTCATCTTCGCCCTCAAGCGGCCCCTGTTCAGCCTGCTGCAAACGCATTTCAGCGACGACCCGGCGCGCTTGGCCGAGCAACTGTGGTTGATCTCCGAATTGCTCGACACTTTAGGGATGCACACCATCCGCACCTTCCAAAAGACCCGCGAAGCGGTTATCAAGCGCCAGCAGGAAGAGTTGCTGGAGCTGTCCACTCCGGTGGTCAAGCTGTGGGATGGCGTGCTGGCCCTGCCGCTGATCGGCACGCTCGATTCGCAACGAAGCCAGACCGTGATGGAGTCGTTGCTGCAACGTATCGTCGACACCGGTTCGGAAATCGCCATCATCGACATCACTGGTGTGCCGACTGTCGATACCCTGGTCGCCCAGCATCTGCTCAAGACCGTCACCGCCATCCGTCTGATGGGCGCCGACTGCATCATCAGCGGCGTGCGCCCGCAGATCGCGCAGACCATCGTGCATCTGGGGCTGGACCTGGGCACCCTGACCACCAAGGCCAACCTCGCCGATGCCCTGAAGCTCGCGCTCAAGCGCTTGGGCGTGAACCTGGGCGAGCAGGTATAAGCCCATGGAGCGTATCCCGATTTTGCGGATGGGCGAGTTCCTGCTCGTTACCATTCAGGTCGACATGCATGACAAGCTGGCCATGCGCTTGCAGGACGACCTTACCGACCGCATCAGCGCCACTTCCGCCCGAGGGGTGTTGCTCGACATCTCGGCGCTGGACATGGTCGATTCGTTCATTGGCCGGATGATCGCTGACATCGCCAGCCTGTCGCGGCTGATGGATGCCCGAGTGATGGTGGTGGGCATGCAGCCGGCCGTGGCCATTACCTTGGTGGAGCTGGGCTTGACCCTACCTGGGGTGAGCACGGCGTTGGATGTGGAGCGTGGCATGCAGCGGCTCAGCCAGCATGTGAGGCGGCCATGAGCGGCGAGCACAGTGGCAGCCTGCCGGTACGCATCGAGCAGGATGTGGTACTGGCCCGGCAGTTGGCACGCAAACTGGCCAGCGACTGCGGCATGCGCCTGGTGGATCTGACCAAGCTGGTTACCGCCGTCAGCGAGCTGGCACGCAACACCGTGGTCTATGGCGGCGGGGGCGATATGGATTGGCAGGTGCTCGAGGAAGCGGGCCGCACCGGTGTGCGCTTGTTATTTCGCGACGAAGGGCCAGGCATCGCCGACCTGAAGCTGGCCCTGACCGATGGCTGGACCTCCGGCAATGGCCTTGGCCTGGGCTTGACCGGTGCGCGCCGTCTGGTGGACGAGTTCGAGCTCGACACCGTGCCAGGAGAGGGCACGCGAGTGACGATCACGCGATGGATATGAACATTCCCGCCAGCAGGACGCTGGTCCTGCCCCTGGATGAGGCCAGCCAGGTCGGGCACGCCCGGCGCACCGCACAGCGCCTGGCAGAGCAACAAGGCTTCGACAGCGAGGAGGCTGGCCGAGTGGCATTGCTGGCTACCGAGCTGGCCAGCAACGTGCTCAAGCACGCCGGACAGGGCGCCTTGCACCTGCGCACCGTGCCTGGTGCCAGTGGCCTGGGCATCGAGTTGGTGGCAGTGGACCGGGCCCAGGGGTTCGATGCTCAGACATGCCTGGCCGATGGTTATTCCACCGGCGGCACCCAGGGTATTGGCCTGGGAGCGGTGACACGCCTGGCCGAGGTGTTCGATATGCACACCGACGCTCGCGGCTCGGTGATCATGGCTCGCGTGTACCGACGCGATGCCAAGAACCGCGATCTGCGCATCGGTGTAAGCCATCATGCGTTACATGACGATCCGGCTTGCGGCGACACCTGGCACGTCAAGCTCACCCATGGGCGCCTCAGCGCCTTGCTGGTCGACGGCCTGGGGCATGGCACGCAAGCCGAGGAGGCGGCCCAGAGCGCTGCAGCGGCATTCGCCGAGCACGCCTTTATGGATCCACTTCTGCTGATCGAGCGGCTGCACCTGGCGATGAGCAGTACCCGCGGCGGCGCGGTGGCCATCGCCCAACACGATCTGCGCAGCGGCCATATGGCCTTCACCGGCATCGGTAACATCGGCGCCAGCCTGGTGGCGCCGACGCGGATGCGCGGTATGCCTTCGCTGCCAGGGATCGTCGGCGGGCAATATCGCAAGGCCCAGGTCTTCGACTACGCTGACGTGACTGGCAACCTGCTGATCCTCTACAGCGACGGCCTGCAGTCGCGCTGGAACCTGCAAGAGTACCCCGGGTTGGTGCATCGCCATCCGGCGGTGATTGCTACCGTGCTGCACCGCGATTTTTGCCGGGGGCGGGACGACGTGACGGTGCTGGTCATCGACCTGGAGCCAGACCATGGCTGAGCTTCCCATGCAAGACGCCGAGCAGTTTGCGCGCCTGCAGGCTGAAAATGAGGCCCTGCGCGCCGAGCTTGAAGAAACCAATCAAGGAGTGCTGGCCCTGTATGCCGAGCTCGACATCCAGGCCGAGCACTTGCGCCAGGCGTCAGACCTGAAAAGTCGCTTCCTGTCGTACATGAGCCACGAGTTCCGCACCCCGCTGGGCTCGATACTGAGCATCACCAGTCTGCTGGCCGACGAGCTCGACGGGCCGCTGTCGGAAGAGCAGCACCGCCAAGTGGCCTTTGTCAGCAATGCGACCCGCGAGTTGTCGGACATGGTCGATGACCTGCTCGACCTCGCCAAGATCGAAGCCGGGCGCATCACCATCTCGCCGGCCTGGTTCGACATGTTCGACCTGTTCGCGGCGCTGCGCGGGATGTTTCGGCCGATCGTCGACGCCACGGCGGTCGACCTGATTTTCGAAGAGCCGGTGGGGCTGCCGCGTCTCTACACCGACGACAAGAAACTAGCGCAGATCTTGCGCAACTTCATCTCCAATGCCTTGAAGTTCACCACCCGCGGTGAAGTGCGGGTATCGGCGCAACTCGTCGATGCTCAACACATCCGCTTCGCCGTCAGCGACACCGGCATCGGCATCGCCTCGGACCTGTTGGGTACGCTATTCGAGGATTTCGCCCAGGTCGATTCACCGTTGCAAAAACGCCTGCGTGGCACCGGGCTGGGGCTGTCATTATGCAAGCGTTTCGTCGCGCTGCTAGGCGGGGAGGTGGGCGTGCACAGCGAGCCGGGTGTCGGTTCAACGTTCTTCGTGATCATTCCACTGGCTTTGGCCCAGGATAACGTTGATGAAACCTGACCTGCGCTTGCTGATCGTCGACGACAACGTCGCCACCCGTTACGCCCTGCGTCGTCGTCTCGGTGCGCACGGTTACGAAGTGCTTGAGGCGGGCACCGGCGGGGAGGGGCTGGCGCTGATTCGCGACGAGCAAGTGGATGCACTGATCCTCGACGTCAACCTGCCGGACATGAGCGGTTTCGACATTGTCCGGCTGCTGCGTGAGGACAGCCGCACGGCGCTGTTGCCGGTGATCCACGTGTCGGCGGCATCGATCCAGAGCGGCGATATCATTACCGGCTTGAATGCCGGTGCTGATGCCTATCTGGTCCACCCGGTAGACCCGGATGTGCTGCTGGCCACCCTGCGCACCCTGTTGAGGGTGCGCGATACCGAGCGGGCCTTGCGCCAGAGCGAGGCGCGCTTCCAGGAAATCTTCCGGGGTGTGTCCGCCCCCATTGCCGTACTCGACGGCAACCTGAAGGTGCACGAATGCAATCATGCCTTCGCCCACCTGGTGCAGGACAACCGCGATCCGCAACGCCTGTACGAGTGCTTCGCCGATGGCCAGCTGAACGCGCTTGAGGAGTTGCGCCAGCACCTGGTACGGGGGGCGCGCTGGAAAGGCACGCTGGGCATGCGTCTGCATGGTCAACCGCGCGACACTGAGTGGCAACTTTCCCCGTACCAGGCGCCTGGCCTATGCCTGGTGTTCGTCGAGGACATTACCGAACACCGTCACCGCGAGCGCTCGCACCTGGCACGCCTGGACGATGCCAACAGCCAATTGGCCAAGGAAGTAGCCGAGCGCGTGCGCACCGAGGCGCAACTGTTGCAGTTGCAGAAAATGGACGCCCTGGGCAGTCTCACCGGGGGCATCGCCCACGATTTCAACAACCTGCTTACCGGCATCATCACCAGCCTTGAGCTGATCCGCAAGCGGGTGGCGGAAAACCGTGTGGATAAGGTGCCGAAGTACGCCGAGGTGGCGCTGAGCTCGGCCAACAGCGCCGCTGTGCTCACCCAGCGGCTGCTGGCCTTTGCCCGTCAGCAACCGCTCGATACCCGTCCAGTTGACGTCAACCAGCACGTGCGCTCGCTTGAGGAACTGGTGACCCGCACGATCGGTGAACGAGTCACCCTGACCCTGGAGCTGTCCACCCTGCCGGCCATCGCCCTGGTCGACCCGGTGCAACTGGAAAGCGCGGTGCTCAACCTGGTCATCAACGCCCGCGATGCCCTGCCCAAAGGCGGGCACATCTGGGTCAATACCTCGGCGGTCTGGTGCCAAGGCGACGCCAACCTCGCCGATGGCGCCTACGTTGCCGTGACCGTGCGCGACAACGGCAGCGGCATCGAGGCCGGCTTGATCGACAAGGTCTTCGATCCGTTCTTCACCACCAAGCCCCTCGGCCAGGGCACTGGTCTGGGCTTGTCGACCATCTACGGTTTCGCTCGCCAGTCGGGTGGGCATGTGGAGCTGCGCAGCGTTGTTGGCGAGGGTACCGAGGTGACGCTGTTGCTGCCGGCCAGCGATGAGGCGGCGGTCAGCGTGGACCGCGAGGTAGGGAATGACCAGCAGGGCAATGGCGAGCACGTGCTGATCGTGGAGGACACGGCCTCGGTCCGACTGTCGGTGGCCGAGGCGCTGGGCGAGGCAGGGTACCGCTGCACACTGGCGTCGACCACCGATGAGGCGTTGCAGCATCTGCAGCAACTGCAGAGCATCGACCTGTTGCTGACTGATGTTGGATTACCCACCATGAGTGGGCGAGAGCTGGCTGATATCGCACGGTTGCATCGACCGGGGCTGCCGGTGCTGTTCATGACCGGGTATGCCGATGCGGCGCTGGACCGCCAAGCGTTCCTGGGGGCTGGGATGGACATGCTGGTCAAGCCATTCAAAATGTCGGAGTTGCTCGACAAGGTCAAGCGCGCGGTAGTGCGTTTGGGCTGATGGCGTACCGTCTTCTTCTAGGCATTTCCAGCAATGGCGTGCCGACGTCAGCGGTTTAGGCGCCGTGCATCGAAGGCGTCTCGTGCTTGATAAGCGGTGTAGGTGGCCTGCGCCGCCAGCAGGCCGGCCACGCCAAAGGTCCGGTCTAGGCCGAACTGGCTGAAACCGCTCGGGATCGGCTGGCGGTGAGCGATGGCCTGCGCCAGGACTTCGCCGGCAACGGTGGTCGGTGCCATGCCATGGCCGCCGAATCCGACCGCATGCCATATGCCGTTACCATCCTGGCCAATCTGCGCCATCTGGTGGCGTCCGTAGCTCATCAAGCCGCCCCAGGCGTATTCCAGTTCCACGTCTTCGAGTTGCGGGTAGACGCTGACCAAGTCAGCCTTGAGCAACCTGGCGATGGCCTGGGGCCCGCGGTCGAGGATGGAGATGCGTCCACCCCAGAGGATCCGGGTGTCTTTCAACGGGCGGTAGTAGTCGAAGGCGAAGCGTGTGTCGTAGATGGCCGACTGGCAGTTGATGGCATCCGGCAGGTGCGCGCCCAGTGGTGGAGTGGTCACTATATAGGTGGCGATCGGTAGCACGGCGCGCTCGATCGGGGGGTAGACGCCTCGGGCGTAGCCCCCTGCGCTGAACACGACCTCCTCGGCATGAACCTCGCCCTGGCGGGTGCGCACGATGTAACCGCCAGCCTTCTTTTCGATGCCGGTCACCGGCGACTGCTCGTAGATTGTCACCCCGGCTAGGGTGGCAGCCTCGGCGATGCCGCAGACGTATTTGAGCGGGTGGAAGTGGAATGCGTTGCGCTCCAGCAACCCGCCGTAATAGCGTCCGGTCCTGAGCTGTTCCTTCAGTTCGCCTGGGGTGATGTATTGCCAGTCGACGCCATAGGCCTCCTTCATCAACTGGCGCGGCTTGTCCAGGCGCGATGGGTCGTTGAACCAGTTGGCGAGGATCACGCCCTGGTCGACCAGATCGCAATCGATGGCGTAGCGATGGGTGCGCTCGCGAATGAGGTCGACGGCCTCGAGGGTCAGTCGATACAGCTTGCGGGCCTCGTCGGCGCCCAGTGCCGACAGCAAGTCCGCGCTGCCGAGACTGTAGCCGCCGAAGACGAAGCCGCCATTACGCCCCGAGGCACCGTGGCCGATACGTTGTGATTCAAGAATCGTCACGTCGCTCACTCCGCGCTCGGCAAGCCCTATCGCGGTCGAAAGCCCGGCCAGACCGCCGCCCAGGATGCACACACGGGCATCGGTGCGTCCCGTTTGGGCAGGGTAGAGGGTTCTGCTGGCACTGGCTTCGTAGTAGGAGTCGAGGGTGCTGTTCATAAGGGTTCCATGACGCAGGTGGGCGGACCGAGGCGGGTCCGCCAATGGAGTTTTCAGGCGGGCTGCTGGCTGGCCGCGACCGCCTCGACGCAGGGCTCTGCGTTGCTGTGTTGGGTCTTGCGTGTCTCGATATAGGAGAAATCCATTTCCCTGTAGCGCACCACCCTGGAGCCGGTAAGCAGCTTGCGTCCGAGCCACACCACCACGAACAGCACCAGCCCGACATAGGTGGCGAAGGCGCCGATCCAGTCGATCTGGCCGCCGATGAAGGCCTGGTAGTTCTGCCCGAGCATCACCACCATGCACAGGCCGAAGGCGAACAGGGGGCCGAATGGGAAGTACTTCGAGACATACGGCAGTTTCGCCAGGTCGTTGCCATGGAACAGGTATCCGCGACGGAAGCGGTAGTGGCTGATGGCGATGCCAAGCCAGGCAATGAAGCCGAGCATGCCGGAAGTGTTCAGCAGCCACAGGTACAGCTTGCCGGGGCTGAACAGGAAGCTCAGCAAGCACAGGCCGGCGACCGCTGCAGTTGCCAGCAGCGCCCACACCGGGGTGCCGCTGCGCGTCACCCGGGCGAATATCGCCGGCGCCTTGCGCTCCAGGGCGAGGCTGTAGAGCATGCGCGAGGAGGCGTACATGCCCGAGTTGCCGGCGGACAACACTGAGGTCAGGATTACCGCGTTCATCACTGCGGCGGCGGCGAGCATGTCAGCCTTTGAGAAAATCAGGGTAAATGGGCTGATGGTGATGTCCGAAAGGCCGTCCTTGAGCAGGCGGGGGTCGGTGTAGGGGATCAACAGGCCGATCACGATGATGGTGAACACATAGAACAGCAGGATGCGCCAGAAGATCTGGCGAACTGCCTTGGGAATGTTGCGCCCAGGGTTTTCCGTTTCGCCTGCGGCGATGCCGACGAACTCGGTACCCTGGAATGAGAAGCCGACGATCATCGCCACGCCGATCAGGGCAGGCAGGCCGCCGGCGATCGGCGCATCGCCGAGCTGCCAGAGGTGGGTGCCGCCCTCCTGCCCACCGTCAAGGATGCCCAGCAGCATCAGGATGCCCACGCCAATGAACAGGATGATGGTGACGACCTTGATCAGCGCGAACCAGAATTCGGCTTCGCCGAAGAAGCGCACCGAGGCGACGTTGAGGGCGAACAGCAGGACCAGGAAGGCTGCGCTCCAGATTACGCCCGGGGTGTCCGGGAACCAGTAGACCATGATGATCTGCACGGCCACCAGGTCCACGGCGATGGTCACTGCCCATGAATACCAGTAGTTCCAGCCCAGGGCGAAGCCGAAGCTTTCGTCCACGTAGTGTGAGGCGTAGGTAGAGAACGAACCGCTGACCGGCATGCATGCGGCCAGCTCGCCGAGGCTGGTCATCAGGAAATACACCATCAGGCCGATCACCGCGAAGGCCAGCAGCGCGCCACCGGGGCCGGACTGGGCAATAGTGGCGCCAGAGGATACGAACAGGCCGGTCCCGATAGAGCCGCCAATGGCGATCATGTTCAGGTGACGGCTGGTGAGGGTGCGTTTCAGGTGTCCGGAAGGTGGGGCTGCTGCAGTCAAACTTCCGTTGTTGTACGAATGGGTCATGGGCAACCTATTGGATCTGCATGCGAGTGAGTTGTTGTTTTTGTTGTGAACTGACCACTTCAAGTTTGCAGTTGTCGGGCGGATAGGCCCTCGATCTGCCTACAGCTTCTCCAGAGCTGCGGCGCGGAACGATTGCTTTGATTGAAATCAGTATTGGCGTTGAAAGGTGTTCGCAACAAACGACAATTAGTTGCTACATCATTACTTTTTGGAATACATGGTTTCGTCATATTTTCCTGAGTAAAACCGTTTAGTTGCACGCATCCAACTGAATTGCCCATATTTACTGAGGGCAATAGACGTCATTTTGCTTTGTTATATTGTCGTTTTGTCATCGGTATGAAATGTACGAAACAATATGCCGGAAATTTATTCATCATTTAGCGGCAAAAAACACCGATACCTGGAGGCCAGATATCGGTTTTTGGGGGGAGCCCTTCAAGCGAAGGGCGTGCTATGGGGGCTTCCTGGTCGCGGGCAGTCAACCTTCGTCAGGGTGAAGCGTACTGCTGCTAGCGGTCCGTTGTTCTGGCTTGGCTTGGGTGCCGGGCAGGTTGTCGAACTTGTGCAGCCCATTTTTCGCGTACGGGTCGCCGATCCAGCGCGGGCTGGCGGTGAAACTGTCGTTGACCAGGCTCTTGGCCGGCTCGTAGCGGTCGTAGCTCAGGCCTGCCAGGTCGGACAGGGTATGGATCAGGTGTGCGCTGCTGTACGGACGGTTGACCATCGCCTGCAGGTCGCGCGGGTGCGTCGCCTGCCAGCTGGGCGAGGTCCAGAGCAGGAAAGGGATGGTGTACATCGGCCGGGTTGGATTGGCCTCGTTGCGGCCCAGGCGATCATGGTTGCCGGAGCTATAGACATCCTCGCCGTGGTCGGACAGGTACAGCAGGAAGCCGTTCGGCGTGCTTGCCGAATAACGCTTGATCAGGTCTGAGACCACGAAGTCGTTGTAGCGCACGGCGTTGTCGTAAAAGTTGTAGGTGCGTACCTGTTCGGGTGCCAGCGCCGCCGGCGCGCCGGTCGCGTCCTTGAAATGATCGAACTGGGCGGGATAGCGATAGCGGTAGTCCATGTGCGTGCCGAGCAGGTGGACAATGATCAGCTTCTTGTCGGCGGGGTCGCGCAGGGCCTTGTCGAAAGGTTCCAGCACCACGCTGTCATACTGGCTGGCGTTTTGGTTGCGCTGGTTGTTCAGGTAGACCGGCACGTCCGTCTGCTGGGAGAAGGTCGTGAGCATGGTGTTGCGCTTGGTCATGGTTTGTTGGTTGGTGATCCAGAACGTCTTGTAGCCAGCCTGTTTCATCAGGTTGATCAGCGATGGGTCGGTGAGGAAACGGTCAGGGTGCTGCTGGTCGCCAAAGGTCAGGATTTGCTGCATCACCTCAATGGTGTAGGGGCGTGGCGAGACGACATTACGGAATACGGTGAGCCCTTTGTCGTGAGCGGCCAGGGCGTCGAGGTTCGGCGTGGTGTCGCGGTCGTAGCCGTACAAATGCATGTGTTCGCGTGTGGTGGATTCGCCTAGCACCAGCACCAGGGTGCGCGGCGCGTCGCCGCTACTGTCCTTGAGGTTTTGCAGGGGCGGCAGGGCGGCGTTCTGTTGAAGCAGTGCCTGCATGTTGTCCAACTGCTGTCGATATTGCCGGTAGCCGACCACCAGTTGCCAGGGCACTGCAGCCGCCATGCGTTGTTCAACCTTTTCGCGAGCGTCTGCGAAATTGCGTTGCTGGGAGACCATCTGTTTGTAGAACGGGTAGCCCAGGGTCGCAGTCAGCAGCACCGCAACCACCGGCAGACGGCTGTACAGCGGCAGGGTGACCGGGCGGATGCGCCGCCACAGCAGCACGGCGATCGCGCTGTAGAGCAGCAGCCCCAGGCACAGCCAAGTGCTGAAGTACTGGCTGAAATATTCGCCGGCTTCAGCGGTGTTGGATTCGAACATCACGAAGATGACGCTTTGTGAGAACTCCTGCCGGTAGATGCCGAAATAGCTGAGGCCCACCAGCGATCCAGCCCACAGCACTAGCCCAATCACTGCGGCGAGCGGGCGGGTCAGGCGTGGCAGCAGCAGTACCGGGGCCAGCCACAGGCTGCTGAGGAACAGGGCATCGCGAAAGCCGGCGAAGCCGGTGGTGCCACTGAACAGCAGCAAGGCCTGGGTCACGCCGGAGAAGTACCAGAAGAACAGCAGGAGCCAGCCGAGGCCAGGCCAGTCGATGGATGTGCGAGCGGGAAGAGTTGTGCGGGACACGTGTGCCTCAGAGAGCGGTTGCCTGCCGGATCGGTTGGCAGGCGAAGCTAAAGGGGGCGGCGTGAAAAGATCGTCAACAATTCATGAAAGGCCCGCAGAGACCGACGAGTGCTCTATATGGCAGGTGAGCTTGTTGTTGCCAGGCGCGTGATCGTTCAGGCGATACAGCTTGCGGCTTCAGGAGGCCAAAAGGTGGCTCCTGAAGTCGCGGCTTTAGGGCTGCTGGGTTGGCGTAGCGGTGGCGAGTGGGGAGAAGTTGATCTGTGGATAACGATCAGGCGTAACACAGCGCTATACCCGGAACTGCTCCATCAAGACTTGCTGCTGGTTGGCCAAGCGGTTCAGCGCTTGGCTGATTCGTGCTGATTCGTCGGCCTGTCCAGACAACGCCTCGGTCACATCGCGAATCCCCGCCACGTTGCGATTGACTTCTTCAGCCACGGCACTCTGTTCCTCGGCCGCCGAGGCGATCTGCAGGTTCATGTCGGTGATCACCGTCACCGCCTCGCCGATGCGTTGCAGCGCCGGCAAGGTCTGCTCCATCTGCGCCGCGCTGTCCTGAGCCTGGCGCTGGCCGGCATGCATGGCACCGACCACGTCCTGTGTGCCTTGCTGCAGTCCCTCGATCACCTGGCGGATCTCCTCTACCGATACCTGCGTACGCTGAGCCAGGTTGCGCACCTCGTCGGCGACCACTGCGAAACCACGCCCAGCCTCACCGGCGCGGGCAGCCTCGATGGCGGCATTGAGTGCCAGCAGGTTGGTCTGCTCGGCAATGGCACGGATTACCTCAAGCACCGAACCGATCTGCTCACCGCGGCTTGCCAAGGCACGCGCCTCGTCCATGGCCGCGTCCATGCCGCCCGCCAGCTGGCCGATCGCCTCGCGGGTGGCGGTCACTCGCGCCAGGCCGTCGCGGGTCGCCTGGTCGGCGCCGCGCGCGGCTTGTGCCGCCTGGGCGGCATTGTGGGCGACGTCGTGGGCGGTAGCGCTCATCTCGTTGGCGGCGGTAGCTACCTGCTCGATCTCGCGGTGCTGTTGCTGCATGCCATCGCTGGTCTGACTGGCGATCAGCGCCGATTGGTCTGCCGTGCCGCGGGCCTCATGCAGGGAGGCCTTGAGCTGGGCGATCACCGGCTGGAGCTTGTCGAGGAAACGGTTGAACCAACCGGTGAGCTGGCCCAGTTCGTCATCGCGGGCGTACTCCAGGCGTCGGGTCAGGTCGCCTTCGCCGCTGGCGATGTCCTGCAGGCGGGCAGCCACGGCCAGGATCGGCCGAGTTACGCCGCGGGCGGTAAGCCACACCAGCAACAGGCCCAGCACGGCCGCAACCATTCCTATCAGCAGGCTGACGAAGTTGGCCTGCTGGTTCTGGCTATCCAGGCGCTGGTTGAGAGTGACCGCAGGCGCTTGCAGCACCTGTTCGGGCAATTCGAGCAGTACTTGCCAAGGTGCCGCGCCGGGAATTGGCGTGAAGGGCCGGGAAATGCGCATGGTGCCTTGGTCCAGCCGCTCGACAGCCTGGCCGGCGCGCAGCGGCGCTGCCAGGGCGATGGCGCTGGCGCCGAACGCTTGCTGTACCGTCTTGCTCAACTGGCCGGCATCCTGGCTGTGGCCGGCCAGCAGCCCTGCGGGGCTGATGATACTGACCTGGCCCTGGCCGTCGAACAGCTCCTGGCGACCCGCCAGGCTTAGTTGCTGCAGGTTGTCCAGGCCGATATCCAGGCCGACCACACCCACCACCTTGCCGTTGTCCAGCAACGGCAGGGCGATGCTCGTCATCAGTACCTGATGACCGTTGACTTCATCGAAATACGGGTCCAGTACGCAGGCCTTTGCCGTCTCCAGAGGGCAGGTCAGCCACCGGTTGTAAGGCGAGCCATTGGCGCCGATGCTGGTGTCGGCGAGCATCGATTCGGGCATGGTCTCCACCTCCAGGGCGCCACTGCCCGGCTGCGACCAGTACAGCGAAAAGCGGCCGCTGTCATTGCTGCCATTCTCGGCCTGGTCAACGAAGCGCGCATCTTGCTGGTCCAGGGCGTTGGGTTGGAACACCAGATACAGGCCGATCAGGTCGGTGTTGCCGGCCAGGGTGGCGCGAGCCTCGCGGCTGAGTTCGGCACGCAGGTCGTCACCGCCGCGAGCTTTGAGTGCCTGCACCAGCCTTGCGAAGCCGTTGCCGTACTGGTAGGCATCCATGAAGTAGCGCTGGATACGCAGGGCCTGGGCTTCGCCGTGGGCCTGCAAGCGCAGGCGGGCACTGTGGTCGAGCAGTTCGGTATTGGCCTGGAACACCTGCGCTGCGCTGCGCCGCGCCTGGGTAAGCGAGGTAGTCACCAGCAGGGCGACGATGGCCAGCAGGCACAGGCCGGCGAGCAGGGTGATCTTCCACTGGATGGACAGACTTCGCTGCGACATGGGCTTTTCCTTCTCGGGCAAACACAACGCCCGCGGTCAGGCGGGCGTCGATGGGGTCATTCGGCGATGCAGTTCGGTGGCGCAACCCTGAAGGCCTTCGTCAGCCAGGCCAGGTAGAGCACGCCAAGCAGGGCCCAGACACCGCCGAACAGCAAGGAGTGTTCGTTCAGGTCCAGCCACAGCGAGACGATGATGCAGAAGCCTATCGTCGGCGCCACCAGATACTTGAGGTTGTTCGTCAGGCCCTTGTTCTGCCTCTCACGGATATAGCAGTGGTTGATCACCGAGAGGTTGACGAAGCTGAACGCCACCAGCGCGCCGAAGTTGATCACCGAGGTGGCGGTGACCAGGTCGAAGAAGATCGCCGACAGCGAAATCAGGCCGACCACCGCAATGTTCAGCACTGGGGTCTTGTAGCGCGGGTGCAGGCGGGCGAACACCCCGGCCGGGATCACGTTGTCGCGGCCCATCACGTACAGCAGGCGCGACACGCTGGTCTGCGAGGCCAGGCCCGAGGCGATGGTGTTGATCACGGTGCAGGCGATGAATACCGATTGGAACAGCTTGCCGCCGACGTACAGGGCGATTTCCGGCAGGGCCGCTTCCTGGTCGTGGAAGCGCTGCATGGTCGGGAAGTAGGCCTGGATGAAGTAGGACACGCCGATGAACACCACGCCGCCGATCAGCGCCGTGAGGAAGATCGCCCGGGGGATGGTCTTGCCCGGGTCGCGGGTTTCCTCCGACAGGCAGGTCACTGCATCGAAGCCCAGGAACGAGAAGCACAGGATGGTCGCACCGGCGGCGAGGGCGGCGAACTGGGTCTGGTCATCGGCGAACGGTACCAGGCTCCAGGCCGTGCCCAGGCCTTCGCCATGGCCCAGGCCGCGCCAGCAGAGGTAGATGAATACCGAAATGATCGCCACCTGCACGGCGACGAACAGCAGGTTGAAGTGCGCCACCAGGTTGATGCTGCGCATGTTGATCAGGCTGATCAGGGTGACGAAGCCGGCCACCCACGCCCAGGCCGGCACTTCGGGGAACATTGCCGACAGGTAGAGCTTGGCCAGCAGTGCATTGACCATGGGCAGCAGCAGGTAGTCCAGCAGCGACGACCAGCCGACCAGGAAGCCCACGTGTGGATTGATGGCGCGCTGGGTGTAGGTGTACGCCGAGCCCGACTGCGGGAAGCGTCGCACCAGGGTGCCATAGCTCACGGCGGTGAACAGGATGCCGGCCAGGGCCAGGATGTAGGCGCTGGGCACATGCCCGGCAGTGATGCCAGAGACGATGCCGAAGGTGTCGAACACGGTCATCGGGGTGAGGTAGGCCAGGCCGATGATCACCACGTGCCAAAGGCGCAGGGACTTGCGGAACTGGGCATCGCCGGGAGCGCTGTGATCAGGCTGCATGCGGGCGCTGCTCCTGTGTCGAAACAACGGGCACGGCGAGTGACGGGCACGACAAGGTCGAGCGGATGGGCTCCATGTTGTTCACCTTTTATGTTGGAGCTGCAGGGTGCGCGAAATAAACAACGATGGTCGTTTGGGTGTCAAGTTAAACATGACAGGTAGTCAGTTGGATGGAAGGGGAATCGGTTTTTTTGGCCGTTATGCACTGTTATTGGC
The DNA here is from genome assembly GCF_002934345.1 of Pseudomonas sp. PONIH3. Lineage (NCBI taxonomy): Bacteria > Pseudomonadati > Pseudomonadota > Gammaproteobacteria > Pseudomonadales > Pseudomonadaceae > Pseudomonas > Pseudomonas sp. PONIH3. Next base: position 2,133,330 of record NZ_CP026386.1, on the reverse strand, counting down.
CGATTGAGCGGATCGTAAGTCGATTTTGATGTTCGTAAAAATTTACATTTCTTTTGGCCAAGGCAGGCTGTCCTTGGGGTGCCGACAAACGAAATCCAGCAAGCATTACCGCGCCGGCCGGGTGCCGATGGTATTCTTGCCACCCCGCGTGCCCTCGTTTCCGTGGTCCGCCCAATCGCCCTCCCTATGGACAGCAATCGGTTCTATTCATGAAGAAATCAGTAGGCATCCTTTCCGGCCTGGCGCTCGCCATCGCCGTTGCAACCACCGCTGGCGCCTGGTACACCGGCAAGCAACTGCCCGCGGAGCTGGAACGCTCCGTGGCGCGCGGCAACGAAGAGCTGAAGAAGGCCCTAGCAGGCAACGGCGGCAGCATGACCATCGAGCTGGTCTCGCTGGACCAGCACTTCTTCACCAGCACCGCGCACTACCGTCTGAAGGCCGAGAACGTGCAGCTCGGGGAGGCCGAGGCGCTGAACTTCCAGGTTGGCGTGACCGACCAGATCGAGCACGGCCCGTTCCCCTGGTCGCGGGTCAAGGCGTTCAAGCTGATGCCGGTCATGGCCACCAGCAACAGCGCTTTGGACAAGGATGACTTCACCGAGGGCTGGTTCACTGCCGCTGGCGACAAGGCACCGGTCACCGCCCAGGTCAGCCTCGGCTACAACGGCAGCGTCGACAGCGATATCCGCCTGGCGCCGGTGACGCTCAAGGAAGACGACGGCAACGTCCTGGACTTCTCCGGCCTGCAACTGCAACTGCGCGGAGACCGCGACGGCAAGGCGGTGGAGATCCACGGCAATGCCGAGCACCTGGAGTTGAATTTCGTCGATGAGCAACAGGCGCCGGTGAAGATCCTGCTCAACGGCTTCAAGGCCGGTGGCAAGCTCCACGAAACCGCCCACGACATGGTCTATGTCGGCAACTTCGACCTGGCCCTGGCCGACACCCAGGTGACCTTCGGGCCGAAGCAGGAAGTGCTGGTGCTCAAGGGCCTGCAGCAGAACAACCTGTACAACGCCGAGGGCGAGGCCAAGGACAAGCTGGCCGGGCGCCTGGAATACAAGGTTGCCGACATCAGCTACGCCGGGCGCAAGGTCGGCAGCGCAGAAATGGTCCTGACCATGAAGTCCATCGACATCGCGGCCATGCAGGCGCTGATGGAGTGGTACCAGACCCAGTTGCCGCAGATGCAGCAGGCGGCGGCCGAGGGCGAGGCCCCGTCGCTGGAAATGACCCCCGAGGAACAGGCCAAGGTCCAGGCCGACCTGCAGCGGTTGCTGGTGGCCAAACCCCAGGTGGCCGTGGAGAAGCTGGCATTCAAGACCGCCAATGGCGAAAGCCACTTCAACCTGGCAATGGACTTCGCCAGCCCCAGCTCCTTCGACCTGCCCCCTGACCAGCTCGGCAAGCAGCTGTTGACCCAGCTGAAGGCCAAGCTCAGCGTTTCAAAGCCGATGGTCGCCGACCTGACCACATTGCAAGCCCTGCTTGAGGGCGAGACCGACGCCCAGGCCATCGCCCAGCAGTCCAGTCAGGCCGGTGAAATGGTCGGCATGATGGCATTGCAGAGCGGCATGGCCACGGTAGAAGGCACTGATGTGGTATCGAGCCTGCAATACGCTGATGGCATGGTCGACTTCAATGGCAAGAAGATGACCGTCGAAGAGTTCGCCATGCTGATCAGCGGCCACCTGGCGGCGTTGCAGCCGCAGGGCTGACCTCTCGGGCAGACCCGCTCCCATCATCGTGGGAGCGGCGATGCGGCGACCCGACTTACCCCGCGACGGAGGGCTGCAAAAACCCCTTTTGCATCCTTCCGATTGCCTGTAGCCTTCGCGTCCGACAATAATCCGCGCCCGCAGAGGGGCCGAGACGCTGGCCGTCCGGCACCGCTAGCCGATCTGCCAGGGCCGGGTGATACACTCGACTGACGCGCTCAAGCGCCCTGCAGGTCCAGCGATCATGACCCAGATTTCCGAACGCCTGTTGGTCCAGGCGCACCTTGATGCCAAGCAGCCCAACCCGCTGACGCCCGCGCAGGAGGCCGATTACCGTGCGGCCATCGCTGCCGAGCTGAAGAAGCAGAACGCCGTGCTGGTGGCCCACTACTATTGCGATCCGGTGATCCAGGCCCTGGCCGAGGAAACCGGCGGCTGCGTGTCTGACTCGCTGGAGATGGCGCGCTTCGGCAAGAATCACCCCGCCGAGACTGTGGTGGTGGCGGGGGTGCGCTTCATGGGCGAGACGGCGAAGATCCTCACCCCGGAAAAGCGCGTGCTGATGCCGACCCTGGAAGCGACCTGCTCCCTCGACCTGGGTTGCCCGGTCAAGGAGTTCTCGGACTTCTGCGACCAGCATCCCGAGCGCACCGTGGTGGTCTACGCCAACACTTCCGCGGCAGTTAAAGCCCGGGCCGACTGGGTGGTGACCTCCAGCTGCGCGCTGGAAATCGTCGAAAGCCTGATGGACAACGGCGAGACCATCATCTGGGGGCCGGACCAACACCTCGGCCGCTACATCCAGAAGCAGACCGGTGCCGACATGCTGCTGTGGGATGGCGCCTGCATCGTTCATGAAGAGTTCAAGTCGCGCCAGTTGGCCGACATGAAGGCGCTGTACCCGGACGCCGCGATCCTGGTGCATCCGGAGTCGCCGGAAGCGGTGATCGAGCTGGCCGACGCGGTAGGCTCCACCAGCCAGCTGATCAAGGCGGCGCAGACCTTGCCGAACAAGACCTTCATCGTCGCCACCGACCGCGGCATCTTCTACAAGATGCAGCAGCTGTGCCCGGACAAGGAATTCGTCGAGGCGCCGACCGCTGGCAACGGCGCGGCCTGCCGCAGCTGCGCGCACTGCCCGTGGATGGCCATGAACACCCTGGAGCGGGTGCTGGACTGCCTGCGCAATGGCAGCAACGAGATCTTCGTCGAGCCGGCGCTGATCCCCAAGGCGATCAAGCCGTTGAACCGCATGCTCGACTTCACCCAGGCGGCGCGTTTGAAGTTGTCCGGTAACGCCTGACTGGTTGCACAAACCATCGCGGGGCAAGTCGCGGGTCGCCGCATCGCCGCTCCCACGCCACGGTGATACCTGGCGTGGGAGCGGCGATGCGGCGACCCGACTTGCCCCGCGATTTTTTCTGGCTGTGTATCAGCGCCCCATCATTTCCTTGACCATGCGCTGCTGCTCCATGATCTCGCGCTGGCGCTGGTCGATCTGCGAAGCCAGCGGGAAGTTGCTGCCCGAGCGGCGCTTGGCGTAGTCGAGCTGCTGGATCGCCTGGTCGAAGTCGCCGACCAGGGTGAAGTATTCGGCGCGGGCGCGGTGCAGACCGATGGTGTTGCCTGACAGTCCGCGCACTTCGGCCACGTCGTACCAGACGTCCGGATCGTCCGGGCGGTTCTTGACCAAGTCATCCAGCACCTTTTCCGCTTCGGCCGGCTTGTTCTGCTTGACCAGCAGATCGGCGCGCACCTGTTTCAACGGATAGTTGCCTGGGTACAGCGCCTGCATGCGCTGTGCGCGCTGCTGGGCGTCGGCCAGGCGGTTATTGGTGATGTCCAGATCGATCTGTGCCAGGTTGTAGGTGATGTCGTTGGGCGCCTTGGCCAGCAGTGGCTTGAGGTTTTCCCGCGCTTCGTTGAGCTGGCCACCCTTGATCTGCGCCAGGGCCAGGCCGTAGCGGGCGGCATCCATGTTCGGGGTTTCGTCGAGCTGGGCGCGGAAACGCTTGGCGGCCATGCCCGGCGTGCCTTCGTAGGTGAGCTGCACGCGGGCGCGGATCAACTGGTAGCGCAGGCTGTCTTCCACGCCGCCCTTTGGCGCCTGTTCGGCGCGGTTGCGGGTGTCGGCGATACGCGATTCGGTGACCGGGTGGGTCAGCAGGAATTCCGGCGGCTTGGCATCGTAGCGGTACTGGCGGGCCAGGCGTTCGAACATGCTGGGCATGTTGCGTGGATCGTAGCCGGCCTTTTCCAGGTTGAGGATGCCGAAACGGTCGGCTTCCTGTTCGTTCTGCCGGGAAAAGCGCCGCTGTTCCTGGATTGCCGCGGCCTGGGTGCCGGCGATCACGCCAATGCCGGCATCGCCGCCGCCGCCCGCCGCCAGCACGATGCCGGCCAGCAAGGCTGCCATCATCGGCAGCTGCATGCGTTGCTGGGCTTCGACGCCCCGGGCGAAGTGGCGTTGCGACAAGTGCGCCAGTTCGTGGGCCAGTACCGAGGCGTACTCGCCTTCGGTCTGGGCATTGAGGAACAGGCCGCCGTTGACCCCGACGATGCCACCGGGTGCGGCAAAGGCGTTGAGTTCCTTGCTGTCGATAAGGATGAACTCCAGGCGCCGGTCCTGCAGCTGGCTGGTCTCGGCCAGCTTGTACACGCTGGTCTCGACGAAGTCCTTGAGCTGCGGGTCGTTGAGCTGGTTCACCTGGCCGCGCAACAGGCTCAGCCAGGCGCGGCCGAGCTGGTGTTCCTGTTGTGGCGAGACGATCGCGGAGCTGGCGTCGCCCAGTGACGGCAGGTCGTCGGCGTGGCCGGGGAGGGCCATCAGGCAGGCCAGCGTCAACAGGGTGGGGCGCAGTAGATTCATGCAGAAGCTCGCGTCGGTCAAAAGCCTTACTGTAGCCGGGTCGCGCGATGCCGACCAGTGGCGGTATCCTAGCGGCCTTCCCCATGCGGTTCTGGAGCGCTGCCCGATGAGTGACACCCCGACTTGTGACGCCGAGCTCGATGCCAGCGGTCTCAACTGTCCATTGCCGCTGCTCAAGGCGAAGATGGAGCTCAATCGCCTGGCCAGCGGCGCGGTGCTCAAGGTGCTCGCCACCGATGCCGGTTCCCAGCGCGATTTCCGCACGTTCGCCCAGTTGGCCGGTCATACGCTGCTGCATGAAACGGCCGAGGCCGGGGTCTACACCTACTGGCTGCGCAAGGCCTGATTCCCTTCATTAGGCTCTATACGAAAAGCCTTGAGACTTGTTCATGCTGCGTTGAAAACAGCCTCGGAATGCTCATGTACTCTAGTACAGTCGGGCGCGACCCCGGCCGTTCCGCGGCTGTTTTCGCCTTGCCTGACCTGTGTCTCAAGGCTTTTCGTACAGAACCTAGGATCGTCAATGTTCAAAGTACTTCGCGACTGGATGCAGCGCTACTTCTCCGACGAGGAGGCGGTGGTGCTGGCGGTCCTGCTGTTCCTGGCCTTCACCGTGGTGCTGACCCTGGGCGGCATGCTCGCGCCGGTGCTGGCGGGCATGGTCCTGGCGTTTCTCATGCAGGGGCTGGTCAATGCCCTGGAGCGCTTGAAGGTGCCGACGCGGCTGGCCGTATGGCTGGTGTTCGCGCTGTTCATGGGTGCGCTGGCGGTGTTCATGCTGGTGCTGGTGCCGCTGCTCTGGCATCAGCTGATCACCTTGTTCAACGAGCTGCCCGGCATGCTCGGCAAGTGGCAGTCGCTATTGCTGCTGTTGCCCGAACGCTACCCGCACCTGGTGTCGGACGAGCAGGTGCTGCGCGCCATCGAGTCGGTGCGCGGTGAAATCGGCAAGTTCGGCCAGTGGGCGTTGACCTTCTCCTTGTCGAGCCTGCCGTTGCTGGTCAATGCCATGATCTACCTGGTACTGGTGCCGATCCTGGTGTTTTTCTTCCTCAAGGATCGCGAGCTGATCGGGCGCTGGGTCAGTGGCTACCTGCCGCGTGAGCGCACGTTGCTCAACCGGGTGGGCGACGAGATGAACCGGCAGATCGCCAACTATATCCGCGGCAAGGGCATCGAGATCCTGATCTGCGGGATTGCCACCTATATCGCCTTCATCAGCCTGGGGCTCAACTATGCCGCCTTGCTGGCGCTGCTGGTGGGGCTGTCGGTGGTGGTGCCGTATGTCGGCGCGGTGGTGGTGACGGTGCCGGTGACCCTGATCGCGCTGTTCCAGTGGGGCTGGGGCGACCAGTTCATCTACCTGATGGCGGTGTACGCGATCATCCAGGCGCTCGATGGCAACGTGCTGGTGCCGCTACTGTTTTCCGAGGCGGTGAGCTTGCACCCGGTGGCGATCATCTGCGCGGTGCTGCTGTTCGGCGGGCTGTGGGGGTTCTGGGGGATCTTCTTCGCGATCCCGCTGGCGACGCTGTTCAAGGCGGTGCTGGATGCCTGGCCGCGGCAGGAAACGTCTGTGGCGCCGATGCTTTAGGGCTACTCGTGGGAGCGGGCTTGCCCGCTCCCACGGTATCCGGTATCAGGCCTTGTTCAAGGCCTCGGCCGCAGCCAGTACCGCATCCACATGCCCGGGCACCTTCACCCCACGCCATTCCTGGCGCAGAACACCGTCCTTGTCGATCAGGAAGGTGCTGCGGTCCACGCCCAGGTACTCCTTGCCATACAGCTTCTTCAGCTTGATCACGTCGAACAGCTGGCACAGCGCCTCGTCCTTGTCGCTGATCAGCTCGAAGGGGAAGGCCTGCTTGGCCTTGAAGTTCTCATGGGACTTGATGCCATCGCGCGAAACGCCGAACACCACGGTGTTGGCGGCCTGGAATGCCGCATGCTGGTCGCGGAAACCCTGGCCCTCGGTGGTGCAGCCCGGAGTGCTGTCCTTGGGGTAGAAGTACAGCACCACTTGCTGGCCTTTCAGCTCAGCCAGGCTGACGGTCTGGCCGCTGGTGGCCTGGACCTGGAAATCGGCGACGGGTTGGTCGATTGCTACGGCCATGGGAGCTTCCTTAGACAGGGTTCTGTGGGCGCCACGGTTCGATCAGCGCGTCCAGGTTCAGGGCGTCGGCGAAGTCGAGGAACTGGTCGCGCAGCCAGCTGATCTGGGTGCCGGCTGGCAGGATCACGGTGAACTGGGCGTTGAGCATGCTGCTGCCGGTCTGCGGGGCGAGGTAGGTGTCGCAGGTCATGGCTTCCAGTTCGACGCGGTGGTCGAGGAAGAACTGGCACAGCTCGTTGATGATGTCGGGGCGATAGGCGGCGCTGACGTAGGCCACGTAAGGCAGGGCCTGCGGGCGCACCTCCTGGTCGGCGCTGCGGACCACGTCCAGCGTCAGGCCGTGCTTCTTGCCCAGGCCCGGCAGGGTGGCCTCAAGGCGGGCCAGGGCATCCCAGCTGCCGCCGACCTGCAGCACCAGGGCGCTGGTTTCGCCGTGGCGCGACAGGCGCGAGGTGACCACCGCGCAGCGATTGTCGAAGGCCGCGCGGCTGAGGACGTTGGCCAGCTCCATGGGGTTGGGGCCCAGGGCGCTGATGACGAGGAATTGTTCGCGAACGGTGGGGGTGGACATGCAGCATTCCTAAAGCGATGAGCGGTCGGTACAGGACGGGGGCAAGCCTCCTTTTCCAGCAGGGCCCCGGCCGGTTTAGGCGGCGGTGGACGCAGGCGAGGAGCACTGTCGACGGCCCGACGGGCCGCGCTGTATCGATCAAAGGATCAAGGGTAGCGAAAAGCGGCGCGAAGGGGAATGCTCCGCCCGCCTGCTTCGCTTGTGCAAGGCCGATGGCGCCAGTACCATTACCGCTCTCTTTTTCCGGCAGGAGCAATTACATGATTGCGGGCAGTATGGTGGCGTTGGTCACACCCATGGATGCACAAGGGCGTCTGGACTGGGTAAGCCTCGACAAACTTGTAGACTTCCACCTGGAAAACGGCACCCACGCGATCGTAGCTGTCGGCACCACCGGCGAGTCCGCCACCCTGGATGTCGAAGAACACATCCTGGTCATCAAGCACGTGGTTGAGCGGGTCAAGCACAGCAAGAAGCCGATCCCGGTGATCGCCGGTACCGGTGCCAACTCCACCGCCGAAGCCGTGCACCTGACCCAGAACGCCAAGAATGCTGGCGCCGACGCCTGCCTGCTGGTAGTCCCGTACTACAACAAGCCGACCCAGGAAGGCCTGTTCCAGCATTTCAAGCACATCGCCGAAGCCGTCGACATCCCGCAGATCCTGTACAACGTGCCCGGCCGCACCTCCTGCGACATGCAGGCCGAGACCGTGATCCGGCTGTCGAAAGTCAAGAACATCATCGGCATCAAGGAAGCCACTGGCGACCTGGCCCGTGCCAAACAGATCCTGGACGGCGTCGACAAGGACTTCATCGTCCTGTCTGGCGACGATCCGACCGCCGTCGAGCTGATCCTGATGGGCGGCAAGGGCAACATCTCCGTCACCGCCAACGTCGCCCCGCGCGAAATGGCCGACCTGTGCGAGGCCGCCCTTGCGGGCAATGCCGAGAAGGCCCGCGCAATCAACGAAAAACTCATGCCGCTGCACAAGGACCTGTTCTGCGAAGCCAACCCGATCCCGGTGAAATGGGCGCTGGTTGAAATGGGTCTGATGCAACAAGGTATCCGCCTGCCGCTGACCTGGCTGAGCGAAGGCTGTCACGAAAAAGTCCGTACTGCCTTGCGCCAGTCCGGCGTACTGGTTTAATCGAGGAAGTACACCGCATGAAGCGACTGGCTGGTCTTTCCGCTCTCGCCCTGATCATTTCCAGCACCAGCGGGTGCGGCTGGCTGTGGGGCGAGGATGGCTATTTCCGCGACCGTGGCAGCGACTACCTGCAGGCGCAGCCAACCGCGCCGATGCAGCTGCCGCCGGACGCCAGCAACGTCAAGCGCCTGGATCCGCTGCTGCCGATCCCGCGCAACGTGGCCGACGATCGCGCCACTGGCGAGTTCGAGGTACCCCGTCCACAGCCGCTGTCGGCCACCGCCGACATCAGCGATTTCAGCCTGCAGCGCAGCGGCAACAGCCGTTGGGTGCTGGCCCAGCGCTCGCCCGCCGAAGTCTGGCCGGTGACTCGCCAGTTCTTTGAGGACAACGGTTTCCGCATCGCTGAAGAGCGCCCGCAGACCGGCGAATTCAACACCACCTGGCAGCGTTTCGACGAGCTGTCGGCCTCCCTCGGCCAGCGCCTGGCCAGCACCTCCAGCAGCCCGGACAGCGAAGTCCGCGTGCGGGTACGCATGGAGCCCGGCGTGCAGCGCAACACTTCCGAGGTGTACGTGGTCAGCGTCGAGCGCCCAGCCGGCAGCACTGCCGAGCCTGACTTCCCCTCCGCCTCCAGCAATACCGGCACCGACGCCCTGCTGGTCGACGAAATGCTCGCCAGCATGAACCGCAGCGCCGAGAAGGGCGGGTCGGTCTCGCTGCTGGCCGCGCGCGACTTCGATGCCCCGAGCCAGGTCAGCCTGAGCGAGGACGGCAGCGGCAACCCGGTGCTGTTCCTGGGGTCCGACCTGGACCGCGCCTGGTCCGGCGTCGGTCGCGCCCTGGAACAGGGCGAGTGGCGTGTCGAAGACATCAACCGCAGCCTGGGTCTGTACTACATCAACCTGTCCGAAAAACCCGACGACAAGCAAAAGGAGCCAGGCTTCTTCAGCCGCCTGTTCGGCAGCGAGCCGAGCAAGGAAGAGCGTGAAGCCCGCGCCGAGCGCTATCAGGTACGCCTGAGCAAGGTGGGTGAGAACGTCCAGGTGACCGTCGAGAAGAACATCAACACCGTGGCACCGGCCGATGTCGCCCGCCGCGTGCTGAGCGCGATCCAGGACCACCTGGGCTAAGTGCGCTTCGCGGTTCTGGGAAGCGGTAGCCAGGGAAACGGCACGCTTATCGCCAGTGGTGACACGGTCATCCTGGTCGATTGCGGCTTTTCCCTGCGCGAGACCGAGCGGCGCCTGTCGCTGCTCGGGGTGTCGGCCACGCAGCTGAGCGCGGTGCTGGTGACCCATGAACATGCCGACCACGTGCATGGCGTGGGGTTGCTGTCACGGCGCTACAATGTACCGGTCTACCTCAGCCAGGGCACCTTGCGCGGCATGCGCAAGCCGGTGGAGGTGGCCGGTTTTCTCGGTTGCGGCGATGTCGTGCAGATCGGCGATCTGCAGGTCAGCGCGGCACGGGTCGAGCATGATGCCTACGAGCCGTTGCAGTACGTGATCAGCGACGGTCGCCGCCGCTTCGGTATGCTCACCGACCTGGGCAGTTACGACGCGCAGTTGTTGGAGCGCTATCAGGGGCTCGATGCCCTGCTGATCGAAGCCAACCATTGCCGCGACCTGCTGGCTCGTGGGCATTACCCGCGCTTTCTCAAGCTGCGGGTCGGCGGCAGCCAGGGACATTTGAACAACCACCAGGCCGCGAGCCTGGTGGCCGAGTTGGGCTGGCAAAACCTGCAGCACCTGGTGCTGGCCCACCTCAGCAGCAAGAACAACCTGCCACATCTGGCCCGCCAGTGCTTCGTCGACGCCCTCGGGTGCGACCCGGACTGGCTCCAGGTGGCGAATCAGGATCAAGGGCTCGACTGGCGCCAAATCGCCTAGCCCACCTACTCAAGCAAGCGGAGCCCATCATGGAAAAACGCGACGAACTCTACCGCGGCAAGGCCAAATCGGTTTACAAGACCGACGACGCCGACCGCTTGATCCTGCTGTTCCGTAACGACACCTCGGCGTTCGACGGCAAGCGCATCGAACAACTCGATCGCAAGGGCATGGTGAACAACAAGTTCAATGCCTTCATCATGCAGAAGCTCGAAGAAGCCGGCGTGCCGACCCAGTTCGACAAGCTGCTGGGCGACAACGAATGCCTGGTTAAGAAGCTCGACATGATCCCGGTCGAGTGCGTGGTACGCAACTACGCCGCCGGCAGCCTGGTCAAGCGTCTGGGCGTGGAAGAGGGCATCAAGCTGGAGCCGTCCACCTTCGAGCTGTTCTTGAAGAACGACGAGAAGGGTGATCCCTTCATCAACGAATCCCACGTTGTTGCCTTCGGCTGGGGCACTGCCGAGCAGCTGGCAGAGATGAAGAAACTGTCGCTGAAGGTCAACGAAGTGCTGAGCAAGCTGTTCGACGACGCAGGCCTGCTGCTGGTCGACTTCAAGCTGGAGTTCGGTGTGTTCCACGGCCAGATCGTCCTCGGCGACGAGTTCAGCCCGGACGGCTGCCGCCTGTGGGACAAAGAGACCCGCAAGAAGATGGACAAGGACCGCTTCCGCCAGGGCCTGGGCGACGTGATCGAAGCCTATGAAGAAGTGGCCAAGCGCCTGGGCGTGCCGCTGTAAGCGGCGCGTTCACGCAAGCGCCTGATACCACGCGAATTTTTTTCAAAAAAGATTTGCCAGAAACGAAATCGCTGGTATGATGCGCGCCATTGGAGAGATGCCGGAGTGGTCGAACGGGACGGATTCGAAATCCGTTGTACTGGCAACAGTACCTAGGGTTCAAATCCCTATCTCTCCGCCATATTGAAGGCCCCGAGCGCTGTATAGCCCTCGGGGCTTTTTTCGTCCGGGTGCATTTTGGGGGAGGGTGATATTCCTCCAAGCATTCGAAGTCATCCCGCCGAGGCGTACCACGAAAAGCGCGGCGAGGCCTGGCGCGTCCAGATCCATCGCAGGCAAAACCCAACCGCTTGCCCCCCCGGATCCAAGGCTGAGCCCGGCGATGGGCTGCCGAAGGCGACATGTTGCCTGCGCGCTTCGTCTACATGCGCGATGACGAGAGCACAGCGCTCGTCGGGGCCCTGGACTGCTACATGCCAGAGATGACCTGGACCGACCCTTGTCGAACGACTCGAATGCCGAAGGGTAGCAAGGAGTGCGATAGTCGACCTACGTCAGCTTCGCGCCCTGGAGGCTTGTCATCAGCCGCTGGCGCCGTGGCATCTCGGCATGTTTGGTGGGCGCTGGACACTCAGCAAATCAAGTGACGAGTCGGTCAGGAGCACCCGCGTCTACAAGCATTCCGGCAAACGCGACAAAAAAAATTTAAAAGTATTGAACGTTTTGATGTCACTTTGCTTCTGATCGCTAGCTAAGTAAACAAACCATGGAAGACCGTGATCATGAAAACATTCATCGCTGTGGCGATGCTGTCCCTTTTTGCCGCGACAACTGGCGCTGCGGAGTTATCTGGTGCCATTGGCGCGACGAGCCAAGGCGGCATCACCGCTCGTGCAGGCCTGGGTTTTAACTGGGATAAAAGCTGGTTCGAGTCGAGCACAGGGCGCCTGACTGGCTACTGGGACGCGGGTTACACCTATTGGGAAGCTGGTGATGCTTCCGGCGGAGCACACTCGCTTTCGTTCGCTCCGGTCTTTGTCTATGAATTCGGTAACGGCCATATTAAACCGTTCGTGGAAGCGGGCATTGGTGTCGCGGTATTCTCCGGAACGGCGGCAGGCGATCAAGAGTTCGGCTCGGCGTTCAACTTCGAAGACCGTCTCGGGGCCGGCCTGAAAATTGGTGAAACCCAAAAGGTAGGCCTTCGCGCCATTCATTATTCCAACGCAGGGATCAAGCAGCCCAACGACGGTATTGAATCCTACTCGCTGTTCTACAGCCACCAGATTTAACCGACCCCCCTTCTTTGCCCGCCTTGCGCGGGCTTTTTTTTTAAACCGGCGGTGAAGAGACGATTTCGACATTTGCCAGTCCATGGAAACTGCTTGTCCTCGCTGTAAAAAACAGCTTCATTCACTAGCGCCGCAAACCCTATTTCGGTGAGATCGCTTGCCGGCTTGTCCAATCGCTACGCAAAATACCGTATTCAAGCTCGGCGCTTTCCATTGCCTCTTCTAGTTCAAGCATCAAGTGGTCGCCTTCGATCAGGCCGCTCGGCGCAGACGATGCAAACTACCGATCCTGTAACGATTAAGCAGTGGCTGAACTGGCTTAGTTTTAGTCTGGACACTTGTGAGTGTATGTAACCCCAGGGCCAGCGTTGCACTAATGGCTTTCACTGCGCGGCCCTTTTCCGTATGATCCGCGCGCCATCCGTTTGATGGTGGATCATGGACTAAAGGATTTTTATGAAAAAGCTGATCAAAGCTACTGTCGCTGTTGCTGTCGTTTCGGGCGTTGCCCTGCTGTCCGGCTGCACCGGCCAGGTCTACAACCAGCCTAAGAACTGCTCGTACGACTACCTGTTCCACCCATCGGTTTCCATCTCCAAGATCATCGGCGGCTGCGGTCCGATCGATAAACTGCCTCAGCAGCAGTAATCTTGGGATTACCCTGATCCGGCCGTTCACGGCCTGATCCAAGACCCCCGACCATGGATGTGGCCGGGGGTTTTTGTTTTCCGGGGCGTGGTGGCTTGTCGCGTGGCAACCTGTCGTCTTGACGCCCCGGCCCGCGTTTGTTTGTGCTGGCAATTCGGTTACAATCCGTAAATCGTTTCAGCCTTGTCGGTCAATCCGACCAAAGGCTGGCGCGTCCAATGTCTCTCTGGCTGCTGAACAATGATCACAACAAGCCTGCGCTGAAGAACATGGAATACCTGGGCCAGCCACAGGCCCACCCTCCGTTCTACTGACTGGAATCGATCAATGTTCAAGAAAGCTGGCAAGACCTTGCTGGGTCTGGCTGTCGCGGCGAGCTTCATGCAAGCGCACGCTGCCGACACCAAGAAAGTCGACGTGCTGCTGGTTGGCGGCGGCATCATGAGCTCCACCCTGGCTGTCTGGCTCAACGAGCTGGAGCCAAGCTGGTCGATGGAGATGGTCGAGCGCCTGGACGGCGTCGCCGAAGAAAGCTCCAACGGCTGGAACAACGCCGGTACCGGCCACTCCGCGCTGGCCGAGCTGAACTACACCCCGGAAGACAAAGACGGCAAGGTCAACATCACCAAGGCCATCGAGATCAACGAGTCGTTCCAGATCTCCCGCCAGTTCTGGGCCTGGCAGGTACGCCAGGGCGTGCTGAAGAACCCGCACTCGTTCATCAACACCACTCCGCACATGAGCTTCGTCTGGGGCGATGACAACATCAAGTTCCTGAAGAAGCGCTACGACGCCCTGCAGGCCAGCCCGCTGTTCCGTCCGATGCAGTATTCCGAGGACCACGCGCAGATCGCCAAGTGGGTCCCGCTGATGATGGAAGGCCGTGACCCGAACCAGAAGCTGGCGGTTACCTGGACCCCGATCGGCACTGACGTCAACTTCGGCGAGATCACCCGCCAGTTCGTTGGCAGCCTGCAGACCAAAAAGAACTTCGACCTGAAGCTGTCCACCGAAGTGCAGGACATCACCCGCAACGAAGACGGCTCCTGGCACGTCGAGTACAAGAACCTGAAGGACGGTACCGAATCGGCCACCGACGCCAAGTTCCTGTTCATCGGTGCCGGCGGCGGCGCGCTGAAGCTGCTGCAGAAGTCGGGCATCCCCGAGGCCAAGGAATACGCAGGCTTCCCGGTTGGTGGCTCGTTCCTGGTGACCGAGAACCCGACCGTTGCCATGCAGCACATGGCCAAGGCCTACGGCATCGCCTCGACCGGCGCGCCACCCATGTCGGTACCGCACCTGGACACCCGCGTGCTGGACGGCAAGCGCGTGATCCTGTTCGGGCCATTCGCCACCTTCTCGACCAAGTTCCTGAAGAACGGCTCGTACCTGGACCTGCTGAGCAGCGCCACCACCCACAACGTCTGGCCGATGGCCCGCGTCGGCATCGACCAGTACCCGCTGGTCGAGTACCTCGCCGGCCAGCTGATGCAGTCCGACGACGACCGTTTCGCCGCCCTGCAGACCTACTTCCCGAACGCCAAGAAGGAAGACTGGAAGCTGTGGCAGGCCGGTCAGCGCGTGCAGATCATCAAGCGTGACGAAGAGAAGGGCGGCGTGCTGAAGCTGGGCACCGAGGTCGTGGCTTCCCAGGACCGCACCATCGCCGGCCTGCTGGGCGCCTCGCCAGGTGCCTCGACTGCCGCGCCGATCATGCTCAACGTGCTCGAAACCGTGTTCAAGGAGAAGGTCGCCACCCCTGAATGGCAGGCCAAGATCAAGGAAATCGTGCCGAGCTACGGTACCAAGCTGAACGACTCGGCCGCTGCCACCCAGAAAGAGTGGGATTACACCGCTGAAGTCCTGCAACTGGAGAAGCCGCCGGTGCTCGATCAGAGCGTCAAGACCACCGCTGCCCCAGGCGCGCCGGTCGAGAGTAAGCCTGCGAACGACATGGCGCTGTAAGGCCCATGTTGGCCGGGCTTGCCCGGCAACACCAACCACGAGGATCGCCCCTGGCGGCCTCGTGGTTTTTTTGTGCCTGGATAATCGAGAGAAACAGCCCCGCCGGCGGCAGGCAGGGGTTCAACGTTGTTCGAGAATGCTGCCCAGCAACCCTGGAAAACGGCTTTCGAGCTCATCGCTGCGCAACGAGTTCATGTGCGTGGTACCGACATTGCGGGTGTACACCAGCCCCGAGTCACGCAATACACGGAAGTGATGGGACATGCTCGACTTGGGCCGGCCGCCGTCCAGCTCGCCGCAGCTGGCTTCGGCGACACCCGCCAGGCGGCGCACGATATCCATGCGCACAGGGTCGCTCAGCGCGTAGAGCAAGCGCTCCAGCGTCAGGTCTTCGGGATTGGGGTGGGTATAGGCTCGCATGGTTGACATGATAACGGGGGTTTCACAAATTGCCATAGTTCGAATATGATCGAACAATCGTATCCAACCCCATCCCTGGAGTTACCTCATGGCCGCATTGTTCGAACCCTACGCCCTCAAAGACGTCAACCTGCGCAACCGCATCGCCGTTCCGCCGATGTGCCAGTACATGGCCGAAGATGGCCTGATCAATGACTGGCACCAGGTGCATTACGCGGGCCTGGCCCGTGGTGGCGCCGGGCTGGTGGTGGTCGAGGCCACCGCGGTGTCCCCGGAAGGGCGCATCACCCCCGGCTGCGCCGGCATCTGGAACGACACCCAGGCCCAGGCGTTCGTGCCGGTGGTCAAGGCGATCAAGGCCGCCGGTTCCGTGCCGGGCATCCAGATCGCCCACGCCGGGCGCAAGGCCAGCGCCAACCGCCCCTGGGAAGGTGACGACCACATCGCCGCCGACGATGCCCGCGGCTGGGACACCATCGCCCCGTCCGCCATCGCCTTCGGCGCCCACCTGCCGAAAGTGCCGAAGGCCATGACCCTGGACGATATCGCCCGGGTCAAGCAAGACTTCGTCGATGCCGCACGGCGTGCCCGCGATGCCGGTTTCGAATGGATCGAGCTGCATTTTGCCCATGGTTACCTGGGCCAGAGCTTCTTCTCCGAGCATTCCAACCAGCGCACCGACGCCTACGGCGGTAGCTTCGACAACCGCACGCGCTTCCTTTTGGAAACCCTGGCCGCCGTGCGCGAGGTGTGGCCGGAGAACCTGCCGCTGACCGCTCGCTTCGGCGTGCTGGAGTATGACGGCCGTGACGAGCAGACCCTGCAGGAATCCATCGAACTGGCGCGCCGGTTCAAGGCCGGTGGCCTGGACCTGCTGAGCGTCAGCGTTGGCTTTACCATTCCCGAGACCAACATCCCGTGGGGGCCGGCGTTCATGGGCCCGATCGCCGAACGTGTGCGTCGCGAGGCCAAGCTGCCGGTGACCTCGGCCTGGGGCTTCGGCACCCCGGAGCTGGCCGAAGGCGCGCTGCAGGCCAACCAGCTGGACTTGGTGTCGGTAGGGCGTGCGCACCTGGCTGACCCGCACTGGCCGTATGCCGCTGCCAAGGCCCTGGGCGTGGACAAGGCTTCGTGGACCTTGCCAGCGCCTTATGCGCACTGGCTCGAGCGTTATCGCTGAGTGAGGCAGGGGCCGCCACGCGGCCCCGGTTTCAAAACCGGCTCAATCGGTAGGCGCTGATTTGCGGGCAGTCTTCGCCATTTACCAACCGCCCCATCCATTCCGCCGTCACCGCCGCCTGGGTCAACCCCAGGTGCTGATGACCGAACGCTAGCAGCACCTTGCCATCGGCCACTCGGTCGATCACTGGCAGCGAATCCGGCAACGAAGGCCGGAACCCCATCCACGGCGTCGCCCCCTCGGCATCCAGCTCGCGCCGGAACAAGCCCTTGCTCAACCGATGCAGTTGCCACGCCCGCTGCATGCTAGGCGGCGCCTCGAGTCCGGCGAATTCCACCGTGCCGGCCAGGCGCAGGCCGTCGGCCATGGGCGTCATGATGAACTTGCGCTCCAGCGAGGTGACGGCGAACGGCAGGCGCTGGTGCTCCGCCGGCAGCATCAGGTGGTAGCCGCGCTCGGTATCCAGGGGCACCCGCCGGCCGGTCAGGGTGGCGGTGAGCTTGGCCGAGTGGGCGCCGGCACTGATCAACACCTGGCTGGCCTCGAGGGGGCCCTGGTCGCTGGCAAGGCTGACGCCCTGGCCATGCACCCGACCGCCACTGACCTCGGCGCGAAGAAAGCGTACGCCGCCGGCCTTTGCGGCGCTGAACATTTCGCAGACCACATGATAGGGGTCGAGGAAGTGACCGGTACGCGGGAAGAACAGGCCACCCAGGATCGACGGGCTCAACTGCGGCGCCGCTTCGCTCACTGCCTCTGCCGACCACAGGTCCACGGGTACGCCCTGTGCCTGCATGCGGGCGCGTAACGCCGCGAGGGCCTGGCGCGATTCGTGGCGTTCGAACACCAGCAGCGACCCGTCTTCCTTGAGCAAGGGGCTGCGGTCGATGGATGCGAGCAGCCGTTGCCAGGCGCCAAGGCTGTTTTCATTCAACGCCCGAATGCCGGCCACGCTGCGCTGGAACGGCGCCGGGCGCAGGTTCAGCAGCAGCCGGGTGAACCAGGGCAGGGCGCGCGGCAGGTACTTCCAGTCCAGGCGCAGCGGGCCCATCGGGTCCAGCAACATCGCCGGCAGGCGCTTGAGGATCGACAGGTCGGCGATGGGAAACACCTGCTCGGTGGCCAGGTGCCCGGCGTTGCCATACGAAGCGCCATGGCCCGGTGCCTGGCGATCGATCAGCAGCACCCGGCGGCCCTGGCGTGCCAGCTGCAGGGCGCAGGCGACGCCGACGATGCCGGCGCCGACCACGGCGATGTCCGTGTCAGTGGCGGTCATGGTTCAGGCTTCCCGCTGGCCATCGAGCAGCCGCCGCAGGTGCAGCGGATTGGCCTGCTGCAATGCCCCGGGCAGCAGGGCGTCGGGGAAGTCCTGGTAGCACACCGGGCGCAAGAAGCGCAGGATCGCCGCAGTGCCCACCGAGGTACTGCGGGCGTCCGAGGTGGCCGGGAACGGGCCGCCATGGACCATGGCGTCGCTGACCTCAACTCCGGTCGGCCAGCCATTGACCAGAATTCGTCCGGCCTTGCGTTCGAGAGTTGGCAGCAGGCGGCGGGCGCTGTCCAGATCGGCCTCGTCGAGGTGCAGGGTGGCGGTCAGTTGGCCTTCCAGATGCTCGGCCACCTGGCGGATTTGCTCATCGTTGTCGCATGCCACCACCAGCGAGGCGGCGCCGAACACTTCGGCTTGCAGCGTAGGGTCGGCAAGAAACGCCTGCGCGGTGGTGACGAACAACTGAGCCTGGCACTGGTTCGGCCCCTGCGCCGGCAGGCTGTTCGCCGCGCAGCGGGCGTTTTGGTTCTCGCTCAGTGCTGCCACGCCGTCAGCATAGGCATTGGCGATAGCCGGGGTGAGCATGGTCTGCGCCGCCGCTTGGCCAACATGGGCGCTGGCGACAACCAGGAAGTGCTCGAGGGCCGGGCCCTGCCGGGCGACCACCAGCCCGGGATTGGTGCAGAACTGGCCGGCGCCTTGGGTCAGCGAAGTGACAAAGCCTTGCGCCAGGGTTTCACTGCGCGAGCGCAAGGCGCCATCGAACAGGAACACCGGGTTGATAGCGCTCATTTCGGCATAGACCGGGATCGGCTCCGGGCGCGCCTGGGCCGCCTGGCAAAGGGCGAGGCCACCGCTGCGCGAACCGGTGAAGCCGACCGCCTTGATACGTGGATCAGTGACCAGGCCGATGCCTAGTTCACGGCCCGCGCCGTACAACAGGGAAAACACGCCTTCGGGCAGTTCGCACTGCGCGACTGCCCGGGCCACGGCCAGGCCAACCAGTTCGCTGGTGCCGGGGTGGGCGCCGTGGGCCTTGACCACCACCGGGCAGCCCGCGGCCAGTGCCGAGGCGGTGTCGCCGCCGGCTACCGAGAAGGCCAGCGGGAAGTTACTGGCGCCAAACACCGCCACCGGGCCCAGGGCCACCTGGCGTTGGCGCAGGTCCGGGCGGGGCAGCGGCTGGCGCTCGGGCAGGGCATTGTCCACGCGCACATCCAGCCACTCACCGGCGCGTACCACCCGGGCGAAGGTGCGCAGCTGGGCACAGGTGCGGCCACGTTCACCCAGCAGGCGGGCCTTGGGCAGGCCGGTCTCGGCGTGGGCGCGGTCGATCAACGCATCGCCCAGGGCTTCGATCTGTTCGGCGATGGTTTCGAGAAAACCGGCGCGTTGTTCGAGAGGTGTTTCGCGGTAGGTATCGAATGCCGCCCAGGCCAGGGTGCAGGCCTGAGCCATCTGTTCGCTGCTGGCGCCGGCATAGGCGGGTTCCAGGGCCTGGTTGCTGCTCGGATCGATGGCGCGGATTGTTTCGCGGTTGCCGGGCACGGCACGCTGGCCGATCAGCAGGTTGCCTGTCAGGGTCATGGGGCGTCCTTTGGAATCAAGTATGGGAGCGGAGGGCGTGGGAGCTGGCTTGCCCCGCGAACACCGACCAATCCGGTGCCAGGTACTGCGTCGCCTGCTTCGCGGGGCAAGCCCGCTCCCACCAGTGTCCTCGTTATCAGGCGATGTTCTGCTCGGCCGACCAGCTGGCGTACCAGCTGCGGAACAGCGCGTACTGCTGCTCGGCATAGTTGCGCTGGGCGTCGCTGAGGGCGTCGGTTTCGTTGAAGTGCAGGCGGTACTCGGTGTCGCCGTTGAGCACCATCAGGTGCTTGTAGTACAGCACCAGGTCGCAGCCTTCATCGAACGACGACAGTACCGCCAGCGCTGCTTCCAGCTCCCGGGCCTGGCGTCGGGCCTTGGCATCGCCCTTGGCGGCGCGCTTGCTCAGGCTGACCAGCTGCAGCACTTCGCGGGGCAGCGCGTTGCCGATGCCGGTGATGGCGCCGGTGGCGTTGCAGTTGACGAAGCCATGCACCACTTGCGTGTCGACGCCCACCATCAGGGTCACAGCCTCGTCCTGGGAGGTGATGTGCTCGGCGGCGTAGCGCAGGTCGGCGCCACCGCCGAACTCCTTGAAACCGATCAGGTTCGGGTACTCGCGGCGCAGCTCAAAGAACAAGTCGGCGCGGGTGGCGAAGCCGTAGTAGGGGCTGTTGTAGATCACCGCCGGCAGCTTCGGCGCGGCAGCGAGGATCGCCGAGAAGTGGTGCTTCTGGGCGATCAGCGAGGCACCACGGGACAGCACGCGAGGGATGACCATCAGGCCGGCGGCACCAACCTTGGCGGCGTGGGCGGCATGGGATACGGCTTCGCGGGTGTTCACCGCGCCGGTGCCGACGATGGTCGGGATGCCGGCGGCCACCAGGCGCGCCACGCCTTCCTGGCGCTCGGCCTCGGTCAGCAGCGGCCAGTCGCCCATCGAGCCGCAGTACACCACCGCGCTCATGCCGGCGTCGATCAGTTCGCGGCCCTTGCGCACCAGGGCGTCGAAGTCCGGCTTGCGCTCGGCGGTGCAGGGGGTCATCAGGGCGGGCATGGTGCCGGTGAAGATGTTGTCGGTCATTGTTGTCACTCCTGGCGGTATTCAGTGGGAAATGAATGGGGTCAGATGCCCCAGGCGAACGGATCCTGTTCGTCGATCAGCAGGGTGCTGTCGGCGGTCATGTGGGCGCGGCCGGTGATGAACGGGCGAATGCGTTCGCCGTCGCGTTCGTAGCGGCCCTGGAAGCGGCTGCCGGTGATGCTGGCCTGGACCCAGGTCTGGCCTTCGGCGAGCTTGCCGTCGGCGGCCAGGCACGCCAGCTTGGCGCTGGTGCCGGTACCACAGGGCGAGCGGTCGTAGGCCTTGCCGGGGCACATGACGAAGTTGCGGCTGTCGGCGTTGGCGTCGTCGGCGAACAGTTCGACATGGTCGATCGGGGCATCGTGTTCGCCGGTGATGCCCTGGGCCTCGAGGGCCTTGAGCAGGGCCCAGGTGTAGTCGGTGAGGGCTTCACGGTTGTCCAGCTCGATACGCTGGCCGTGGTCGGAGACCAGGAAGAACCAGTTGCCGCCCCAGGCGATGTCGCCATGCACCTGGCCATGCCCAGGCACTTGCACCGCGACCTGCCGGCGGTAGCGGTAGGACGGCACGTTGCCGACAGTGACGGAGCCGTCGTCATGCAAGGTGGCACTGACCTGGCCGACCGGTGTATCGATCTTGTGCACGCCAGGTTCGATCAGGCCGAGGTGGCGCAGCGAAGCGACCAGGCCGATGGTGCCGTGACCGCACATGTTCAGGTAGCCGGCGTTGTTGAAGAAGATCACCCCGCAGGTCGCATCCGCGGACACCGGGGGGCAGTACAGCGCGCCCACCAGCACGTCGTTGCCGCGCGGCTCCAGCAGGCAGGCGCGGCGCCAGTGGTCGTGCAGCTCGCGCAGTTCGTCGCGCTGCTCGGCCATGCTGTGGCCGTGCAGTGGCGGGAAGCCCTTCATCACCAGGCGGGTCGGTTCGCCGCCGGTGTGGGAGTCGATGACATGAACCTGTTTCATCAGCGTGTCCATTGTGTAGTGGGTCAGGAGGCGACAGCGGCGGGCTGTCGGCCGGCATGGGTTTCGCTGCTGGCTTCGCTTTCATCGTCGCCATCGAGGCGCACCAGCCGCGCCGGCACGCCGGTGGCGGCGCCCCAGTAGTAGATGCCCAGGGCACTGGCAGCCACGACCACGGTATCCAGCGGGTGGCCGATCACGCCCAGGCCACCGAAGCTGCCCAGCCAGGAGAGGAAAATGGTCACGGCGTAGAAGCCGATCAGCCAGGCCGACGAGCGCACCTGCTGGCCCAGCGACAGGTGTTCGGTAGGCACGAAACGGCGGCACAGCAGGTACAGCACGAACATCACGATCTGCAGCGCCAGCAGCCAGGACACGGTGTTCCAGCCCGACCAGTAGACGATCAGCGCGGCGATGATGAACGACAGCGGGCCGAGCACGCCCATGCCCTTGACCCGGAACGGCCGGGCCATGTCCGGGGCGCTGCGACGCAGGGCGGCCACGGACACCGGGGCTACGGCGTAGCTCAGCACCAGCGCGGCGGAGACCACGTTGATCAGCGCCTCCCACGACGGGAACGGCAGGGTCCAGAACACCGCCAGGGCGAAGGTCAGCCACAGCGCCGGGCGCGGGATGCCGGATTGCTCGTCGATGCGGGTGAAGTACTTGAAGAAGGTGCCGGTCTGCGCCCAGCCGTAGATCACTCGCGGGGTGGCGTTCATGTAGATGTTGCCGCAGCCGCTGGGCGAGATCACCGCGTCGGCCACCACCAGGTAGGCCAGCCAGCCGACGCCCAGGGCCAGGGCGATGTCACGGTAGGGCAGGGCCAGTTCCTTGGTCACCCCGGCCCAGCCGTTGGCGATCATCTCGGTCGGCACGCTGCCGAGGAACGCCAGTTGCAGCAGGGCATAGATCGCGGTGGACAGCAGCACCGAGAGAATCAGCGCGATGGGGATGGTGCGCTGCGGGTTCTTCACCTCGCTGGCCACCGAGATGATCGGGGTCAGGCCCAGGTAGGCGAAGATGATGCCGCCGGCCGACACCGCCATCTCCACCCCGGACAGGCCGAACGGGGCGAAGCCCTGGACCTCGAAGTTCTCCGGCTTGAAGAAGGTGAACAGTACGCCGATCACCAGCAGCGGCACGATGAACTTGAACACGCTGATCAGGTTGTTGGCCTTGGCGAAGGTCTTCACGCTGCGGTAGTTGAGAAGGAAGAACAGCCCGAGCAGCGCGAACTGCACCAGCCAGCCAAGCACCGTCGGGTCGCTGGAGCCGGCCTTGGTCAAGGCCGGGAACCAGGCCGCGGCGTACTGGCGCGAGGCGACCACCTCGATGGCGATCAGGCTGGAGAAGGCGATCAGGGTGATGAAACCCATCAGGTAGCCGAGCAGTGGGCCGTGGGAGTACACCGGGTAGCGCACCACGCCGCCGGCCCGTGGCAGGGCGGCGCCGAGCTCGCAGTAGACGATGCCCAGCAGCAGCACGGCGAAACCGCCGAGGAACCAGGAGAGGATGCCGGCCGGCCCGGCGATGGCCGAGACGTGGCTGGCGGCGAACAGCCAGCCCGAGCCGAAGATGGCACCTAGGCCGATGAAGGTGAGGTCCAGCAGTGACAGCTGTTTTTTGAATTTGCCTGACATGGGGGCGCCTTCTTGTAGGTTTTGGATAGGCAGGTCTGATGTCACGATGCGGCGGCATGCGCCGCGTTCTTGTAGGTCGTGGGGCGGCTTGCGTGGGGCATAGAGTGGACCGATCGGGGGCTCGGTTCTTGATGGTTTTCTGCAAGGTGGGTGACGAAATCGGCATAGTCGGGAGCAAGTGCTGGCGCTCGGAGGGGGCTGCTGACTAGGCTTGCAGGGCGCCAGAACCACTAGAGATAACCGCATGTCCGAGCAACCGTTGACTGCCCTGTACCAGCACCTCGACCAGCACCGCCCCGAATCCCTCGAAGCCTTGCTGACCGGCGTGGTCTGGCTGCTGCCGATGCTGGACGTCATCGCCAATGCGGCGATCTTCATCAAGGACGACCACGCCCGCTATGTGCTGGCAAACCGCACGCTGGTCCAGCGCTGCGGTTTGAAACGCCTGCAACCGCTGCTGGGCAAGACCAGCGCCGAGGTGTTCCCGGCGCGCCTGGGCCCTGGCTACACCGAGCAGGATCGCCGGGTGCTGGAGCAGGGCCAGGTGCTGGAGGACCAGCTCGAGCTGCACCTGTACGGCAGCCGCGAACCGGGCTGGTGCCTGACCCACAAACGCCCGCTGTATGACGCGGCGGGGGCGATCATCGGCCTGGTGGGTATTTCGGTCGACCTGCAGTCAGCCGCCGACACCCACCCCGCCTACCAGCGCCTGGCCGCTGTGGACGCGCATATCCGCGCGCATTTCCACCAGCCGATCAGCATGGGCGAGCTGACGCGCATCGCCGGCATCTCGGTTGCGCAACTGGAGCGCTACTGCAAGCGGGTGTTCCACCTCACCCCCCGGCAGATGATCCACAAGGCCCGCCTGGAACATGCGCACCACCTGCTGCACAGCGACCTGCCGATCATCGAGGTGGCGCTGCGCTGTGGCTACACCGACCACAGCGCGTTCAGCCGGCAGTTCAGGCAACTGACCGGGTTTACCCCGCGCCAGTACCGTCAAGCGACGGCTCAGGAAGCTTGAAACAGGGCGCGGGCTTCGTCGAAACACTGCTCGGCGATGGCCGAGCGTGGCTCGCTGCGGCGCAGCAGCAGGCCGACCGGGCTGTGGATGCTCGCCTCTTGCACGGGAATGATGCGCATGTGCTGGCTGAGCTCTTCCAGGCCGCAGTCCAGTGGCATGATCGCGCAGCACACGCCGGTGTTGATCGCCTGGATCAGCTGGAAGGTCGAGTCGCTCTCGAGCACGGCGTTGGGCGTAAGGCCGCGGCTGCGGAAGCTCAGGTCGAGGGATTGGCGGTAGTGCATGCCTTTGCTCAGCAGGCCCAGCGGCAGGTCGCCGAGGTCTTCCCAGTGCAGGCTGTCGGCCTCGAACTGGAAGTGCCGGGTGTCGTGCAGCAGGCCCATGGTGGTGATGCTCAGTTCGATCACTTCGAAGAAGCTGGTGTTGACCTGGTCGAGGTAGCAGATGCCCAGGTCGAGCTGGTTGCGGCTCAGGCCGTCGATCACCTGCTCGGAGCTCAGCGACGACAGCTGGAAATGCAGCTCGGGGTACTTTGCGCGCAACGGCATTAGCAGTTGCATGGGGTTGAAGCTGGCCAGCGGCACGGTACCCAGGCGCAGGCTGCCGACCACCTGGCCCCGGCAGCTGGCAGCCTCGGCCTGCAGGCCGTCGTGGGCGGCAAGCAGGGTGCGGGCCCAGGCCAGAATACGTTCGCCGGCTTCGGTGAAGCCTTCGAAGCGCTGGCCGCGCTTGACCAGCACCAGGTCGAGTTCGTCTTCGAGGTTGCGCAGGCGCATGGACAGGGTCGGCTGGGTGATGTGGCACAGCGCCGCGGCCTGGCCGAAGTGGCGGGTCTGGTCGAGGGCGATGAGGAACTTGAGCTGTTTGATGTCCATGGTGCGGCCTGGGTTGCGGGGTGGGTAGACCTTAACCAAGAGTGAAGCACCTGGCTAATCATTGCTGACAAATTCGTCGGCCCGTGGCGGGCAGGCGATAGAAACCGTCGATCACCCGGTACGCTCTATCGATTGGACGCTACCGGGGCTTCTCTCTAACGTGGCCGCCAAGCCAATCCTGGAGCAAAGGCCATGAGCGTGAAACCGGACGCGGTGTTCGTACCGCTGAACATCGCGGTGCTGACCGTCAGCGACACCCGCACCTTCGAGAACGATACCTCCGGCGAGCTGCTGGCCAGCCGCGCCGTCGGCGTGGGCCACCGCCTGGTGGCGCGCGAGCTGCTCAAGGACGACCTGTACAAGATCCGCGCCCAGGTCGCCACCTGGATCGCAGACGAACAGGTGCAAGTGGTGCTGATTACCGGCGGTACCGGTTTCACTGGCCGCGATAGCACGCCGGAAGCGGTGGACTGCCTGCTGGACAAGCGCATCGACGGGTTCGGTGAGTTGTTCCGCGCCTTGTCGATTCTCGATATCGGTACCTCGACCGTGCAGAGCCGGGCCCTGGCCGGCATGGCCAACGGTACCCTGGTGTGTTGCCTGCCGGGCTCGACCGGCGCCTGCCGCACGGCATGGGAGGGGATCCTGGCCGAGCAGCTGGATGCGCGGCACCGGCCGTGCAACTTCGTCCCGCACCTGAAGCCGATCGGGGCCTGCGAAAGCCGCGGTTGACCTCAGGGCTCCATCGCGGGGCAAGCCCGCTCCCACGCCGATCTTATTTCAGCACACACGCTGGCGTGGGAGCGGGCTTGCCCCGCGATGAGACTTCAACTCAACACATGATCCACCGGCACCAACGCCGGTGGCAGTGGCTCATGCCCCAGCGCCGACAGCACATCACGCTCTATGGTGCGCACCAGCGCATCGGTCGGCAGGTCGTTCTCATCCCGCCCGAAGGGGTCCTCCAGCTCGTTGCCGATCGCATCCAGGCCGAAGAAGGTGTAGCTGACGATGGTGGTGAACAGCGGTGCCAGCCAGCCCAGCGGTTCGGCCAGGGCGAACGGCAGCAGCAGGCAGAAGATGTAGATGGTGCGGTGCAGCAGCAGGGTGTAGGGGAACGGCAGTGGCGTACCCTTGATCCGCTCGCAGGTGGCCTGCACGTCCGACAGGCCGGCCAGGCGCTGCTCCAGCAAGGTGTAGCGGAACTCGCTGATCGCTCCACGCTCCGCCAGCCGTGAACAATGTTCGCCCACCTCGCGCAGGATGCCGTCGCAGACATTGTGCGTCACTATCTGCGCCCTCTCGCCCAGCCAGGGGCGGGCGGCGCCGAGCTCGTCTTCGTTGCGCAGCCGGGCATTGAGGGCATGGGCGAAGGCACAGAGGCTGCGCAGCAGTTCCTCGCGCAGCGCCGCGTCCTTGATCGCCACGCTTTCGCGCACGAACGAGCGCACCTCGATGATCATCCGCCCCCAGGCCTTGCGGCCTTCCCACCAGCGGTCGTAGCAGGCGTTGTTGCGAAAGCTCATGAAGATCGACAGCGACAGCCCCAACAGGGTGAAGGGCGTGGCGCTGACCGGGTAGAACAGCGCCGGGTAGTGCCGCTCGACCAGCACGATCAGCGCCGCGAGCAAGGTCACCGCCAGGCAGCGCAGGGCGATGCGCTGGACGATCGAGCCTTTGAGGGTGAACAGCACGCGCAGCATGTCGGGGCGTGAGTGGACGATCAAGGCAGTTCCAGAGGCGGCCGATCAGCCGCCGGTCATGTTCATGAAGCGCAGGATCTGCACCTCGCCGCCCACTTCGAAGTGGTGACGGTAGGGTTTGAGCTGCATGGCGTCGCGGATGGCTTTTTCCAGGCGGGCGCTGTCGCCGGGGTGCTGGCGCATGACCTGTTTAAGGTCTACCGAGTGTTCGTTGCCCAGGCACAGCAACAGGCGGCCTTCGACGGTCAGGCGCACGCGGTTGCAGGTGGCGCAGAAGTTGTGGCTGTGGGGCGAGATGAAACCGACCCGTGTGTTGGGCGCCTCGGCCAGGCGCCAGTAGCGCGCCGGGCCCTGGGACGACTCGGCCGACTCGACCAGGGTGAAGTGCTCGGCCAGGCGTGCGCGTACGTCGTCGCTGGAGCAGAACGATTCGCCGCGCTCGTGCTCGCTGATTACGCCCAGGGGCATCTCTTCGATGAAGGAGATGTCCAGTTCGCGGTCGATGGCGAAACGCACCAGGTCGACGATCTCGTGGTCGTTGCGGCCCTTGAGCACCACCGCGTTGAGCTTGGTGCGGCGAAAGCCCGCGGCGCGGGCGGCGTCGATGCCGGCGATCACCTGCGCAAGGTCGCCGGTGCGGGTCAGGGCGCGGAAACGCTCGGAGTCGAGGCTGTCGAGGCTGATGTTCAGGCGCGACACGCCGGCATCGAACAGCGGCTGGGCCAGGCGGCCGAGCTGCGAGCCGTTGCTGGTCAGGCACAGTTCGCGCAGGCCGGGCAGGGCGGCGATGCGCCCGCAGAGCTCGACGATGCCTTGGCGTACCAGCGGCTCGCCGCCGGTCAGGCGGATCTTGCGCGTGCCCATGGCGACGAAACGCTCGGCGACCTGGTACAGCTCTTCGAGGCTGAGAATCTGCTGGCGCGGCAGGAACTGCATGTCTTCAGCCATGCAATAGACGCAGCGAAAGTCGCAGCGGTCGGTAACCGACATCCGCAGGTAATCGACTTTGCGGTTGAAACCGTCGATCAGGGCCTGGGCGTTCTTTTCCACGTTCGCGCTCGACATTGAAGTGGCTGGGGGCGGCCAAACGCCGCGGATAAGGTCCAAGCTATAACCTGCGCCCATTGGCGTCAAATTGCTTTGCCCGACCATTCGATCAGTCTCCTCTATCACAGCTGCAGGCCGCGCTGGCCAAGGTCTGGGCCCGGTGATCGAAACGGTTTATCACGCCGTCATTTATTTCGATTGGACGCAGCAGGGGGCGCTTCTTAGGCTGGAAAAAACACCGTGCGGAGAAGCGCAGCATGAGCCAGGACGAACACATCAGGGACTACAAGGGGCCGGCCGCCGGCTGGGGCGCGCTCAAGAGCGTGACCAAGAGCTGGCTGGGCAGCGAGAACGCCTTCAAGAACCTGCGGGCCATGCTCAAGACCAACCAGAACGGTGGTTTCGACTGCCCGGGTTGCGCCTGGGGCGAATCGCCGGAAAGCGATATGGTCAAGTTCTGCGAGAACGGCGCCAAGGCGGTCAACTGGGAAGCCACCGGTCGCTCGGTGGATCCGGCGTTCTTCGCCCGCTATAGCGTCAGCGCCTTGCTCGAACAGACCGACTACTGGCTCGAGTACCAAGGCCGCATCACCCACCCGATGCGCTACGACGCGGCCACCGACCATTACGTCGAGATCAGCTGGGACGAGGCGTTCGCCCTGGTCGCCCGGCATCTGAACGGCCTCGCTTCGCCCGACCAGGCCGAGTTCTACACCTCGGGCCGGGCCAGCAACGAGGCGGCGTTCCTCTACCAGTTGTTCGTGCGTGCCTACGGCACCAACAATTTCCCCGACTGCTCGAACATGTGTCACGAGGCCAGCGGCGTGGGCATGGCCGAAACCCTTGGCGTGGGTAAGGGCACGGTGGTGTTCCATGACCTGGAGCTGGCCGATGCGATCTTCGTGATTGGCCAGAACCCCGGCACCAACCACCCGCGCATGCTCGAACCGCCGCGCGAGGCGGTCAAGCGTGGTGCCCAGGTGGTCTGCTTCAACCCGCTCAAAGAGCGCGGGCTCGAGCGCTTCCAGCATCCGCAGCACCCGTTCGAGATGCTCAGCAATGGCTCCGAACCAACCAATACCGCCTACTTCCGCCCGGCGCTGGGTGGCGACATGGCGGCCATGCGCGGCATCGCCAAGTTCCTCCTGCAGTGGGAACGCGAAGCGCAGCTGAACGACGAGCCGCCGGTGTTCGATCACGCTTTCATCGCTGAGCACACCAGTGGCGTCGAGGCCTACCTGGCTGTGGTGGACGCCACACCCTGGGAACATATCGTCGAGCAGTCGGGCCTGAACAAGGCTGAGATCGAGCTGGCCGCGCGCATGTACCGCAAGGCCGAGCGGGTCATCATGTGCTGGGCCATGGGCGTCACCCAGCACCGCCACTCGGTGCCGACCGTGCAGGAAATCGTCAACCTGCAGCTGCTGCGCGGCAACGTCGGCAAGCCCGGCGCTGGCCTGTCGCCAGTGCGTGGCCACAGCAACGTGCAGGGCGACCGCACCATGGGCATCGACGAGAAGCCCAGCGCTGCCTGGCTCGACACCCTCGAGAAGCGCTTCCACTTCAAAGTGCCACGCGCCCACGGTCACAACGCCGTGCTGGCGATCCAGGCTATGGAAGAAGGCCGGGCCAAGGTGTTCATCGGCTTGGGCGGCAACTTCGCCCAGGCGACGCCCGACACCCCGCGGACCCACGCCGCACTGCGCAACTGCGAGCTGACCGTGCAGGTCTCCACCAAGCTCAATCGCTCGCACCTGGTTACCGGGCGCGATGCGCTGATCTTGCCGTGTCTGGGCCGCACCGAGATCGACATCCAGGCCGAGGGGCCGCAGGGCGTCACCGTGGAGGACACTTTCAGCATGGTGCATATTTCCCATGGGCAGCTGAAGCCACGATCAGCGCAGTTGCGTTCGGAGCCGGCGATCGTTGCTGGCATGGCCAAGGCCACCCTTGGCAACCGGCCCATCGATTGGGACTACGCGATTGCCGACTATGGCCGCATCCGCAGCATGATCGCCGACGTGATTCCCGGCTTTGCCGATTTCAACGCCCGCCTACAGCATCCCGGTGGGTTCCACCTGGGCAACCAGGCCGCCGAACGCAACTTCCGCACCGCCACCGGCAAGGCGCGTTTCATACCGAGTCAGTTGCCGGAGCATCTGGTCAACGCGACCGTGCTGGCCCGTGGTGACAAGCCAGATCTGATCCTGCAGACCCTGCGCTCCCACGATCAGTACAACACCACCCTATACGGGCTGGATGACCGTTACCGTGGGGTGTTCGGCCTGCGCGAGGTGGTGTTTGTCAACGAGGCCGACATACGCCGCCTGGGCTTCGAGCCGGGTGAGCACGTGGACCTGGTGTCGCTATGGGAGGATGGCCGTGAGCGGCGGGTGTCGGGCTTCCGCCTGGTGGCATATGACGTACCTGAAGGTCAGGCGGCGGCGTATTACCCGGAGACCAATCCGTTGGTGCCGCTGGAAAGCTACGGTGAGGGGACCTACACACCAACCTCGAAGTTCGTGGCGATCAAGTTGGAGAAGGCGAGGGCGGGGAATCGGATCGAGGCTACCCTGGCTGACTGACAGGGTCGGCCTCATCGCTGGCAAGCCAGCTCCCACAAGGATATCGTTTGGCTTAAGGTGGACGCGGTCGGGGGGGAGCCGGCTTGCCGGGGGGGAGACCGGTCCTGCCAGCGACCATTTCAGCGCCCCACCGGATACGCCGTGGTGTACTTCATCTGCTCCATGGCAAAACTCGAGGTGATGTTCGACAGCCCGTCGGTGCTGGTGATCAGCTTCTTGTAGAAGCGGTCGTAGGCAGCGATGTCGCCCACCACCACCCGCAGCATGTAGTCCCAGTCGCCGGACATGCGATACACCTCCATCACTTCCTCGAACGCCGTCACCGTGGCGGCGAACTGCGCCAGCCAGGCGCTGTCGTGGCGCTGGGTCTTGAGCTGGACGAACACCGTAAGGCCCAGGCCCAGGCGCTCGGGATCGAGCAGGGCGACGCGGCTGCGGATGTAGCCTTCCTCTTCCAGGCGCTTGACCCGTTTCCAGCACGGTGTGGTGGACAGGTTGACCGCTTCGGCCAGGTCCTTGAGGGACAGCGAGGCGTCGCGTTGGAGCAGGGTGAGGATGTGCTGGTCGAAACTGTCCATGACGTCATGTCGCCGGTTGCGGGAAAAGTTTTCCGAGAGTAGCCGCTTGCCGGGAACGATGGAACCGTTTTGGCCGCTGGGTCGACGGCAATGTTCCACTGGCGCCTGGGGGTGGTGGATATGAGATAGTGGCGGTTTTCAACCCTCAGGCAATGGACCCGACCATGTCCGACAAACCGCGCAATTTCGCCACCCGCACCATCCATGCCGGTGAGCAATCCAGTGTTGCCGACAATGCCATCTTCCCGGCCATCGTCACCTCCAGCTCGTTCATCAAACGCGGCCTGGACGACAACCCCGAATATGCCTACAGCCGGGTCAGCAATCCTACCCGGCACGCCTACGAGACCTGCGTGGCCGCACTGGAGGAGGGCGTCGGCGCGGTCGCCTGCGCCTCGGGCGTCAGCGCCACCGCCACGGTGCTCGAGTTGCTGTCCAAGGATGCCCACGTGGTGGTGATGAATGGCGTCTACGGCGGCACCTTCCGCCTGCTGGAAGACTACCGTGGACGCACCTCGGGCCTGACCACCACCTACGTCGACCTCAACGACATCGAGGCGGTGGCTGCGGCGATCCGCCCCGAGACCCAGCTGATCTGGATCGAGTCGCCGACCAACCCGCTG
The DNA here is from genome assembly GCF_002934345.1 of Pseudomonas sp. PONIH3. Lineage (NCBI taxonomy): Bacteria > Pseudomonadati > Pseudomonadota > Gammaproteobacteria > Pseudomonadales > Pseudomonadaceae > Pseudomonas > Pseudomonas sp. PONIH3. Next base: position 2,101,787 of record NZ_CP026386.1, on the reverse strand, counting down.
CTGCACCTGGTGGACATCAAGGCGGTCTGCGAACTGGCCCGTGAGCGGGGGGTGATGACCTGCATTGACAACACCTTCTGTTCGCCGTGGAACCAGCAACCGATCACCCTGGGTGTGGACCTGGTGATGCACTCGGCCAGCAAGTACATCGGTGGCCACTCAGACCTCACCGGTGGCGTTGTGGTGGCGGCCAACCACGAGTTGCTGGGGCGCCTGCGCAAGATCAGCATGGCGGTCGGCGCGATCCAGGGGCCGTTCGACTGCTACCTGGCATTGCGCGGGCTGAAGACCCTCGATGTGCGCATGGAGCGCCAGAGCGCCAACGCCCTGCGTGTGGCGCAGTTCCTCGAACAGCATCCGCAGGTCGAGCAGGTCTACTACCCTGGCCTGGAAAGCCACCCGCAGCATGAACTGTGCAAACGCCAGATGCACACGGGCGGCGCGGTGGTGGCGTTGCGCATCAAGGGCGACCGGGCCGCGGTCAACCGCCTGGTCGAGGCGCTGTCGATCTTCGTCCTGGCCGACTCGCTGGGCGGTGTGGAGAGCATGATCAACCACTCCTGGAGCATGTCGCACAACTCCCTGAGCCCGGAGCAGAAGGGCGTTATGGGGATCAGTGAGAACCTGCTGCGGCTGTCGATCGGGATCGAGGATTGCCGCGATCTGATCGAGGATCTGGAGGGGGCGCTGATGGCTTGCGCGTAAGGGCTGTCGACGTCATCGCGGAGCAAGCCCGTTCCCGCGATGCCCGCGTATGCCTTGGCGTCTGCGCGGTACCTGGGAGCGGGCGTGCCCCGCGATAGCGTCGGTTGGGGAATCAGGATTTTGGTGGGTGGACGATGCGTTCGATCTTGTCCTTGATCAGCACCCGCTCCTTGCGCAGGCGGTTTACGGTGTCGTCGCCGGTGGCATTGCCTTCGGCGGCGAGCACTTCCTTGTCCTTGGCGTTGTATTCCTTGTGCAGCTTGTGCAGGTCCTGGTTCTTGTCGATCAGGGCCTGGAACTGGTCGGCCGTCACGTGCAGGTCTGCGAGCAAATCATGCGGAACTGGCATTTCTTCACCTCTCTCAGGGTTGGTAAACGAGCCTGAACCAAGAGGATAGTCGCCTTTGCCGTAGTGCGGGACTGGGTTAGGCTGTCGCCTCCCCCTGCGTGAACGGAACCTGCGCCATGCCTCACCTGAACCTGGAATACAGCGACAATCTGCGCGACCTCAATGTCGATGTGCTGCTGCTGCGGCTGAACCACGCCCTGGTCGGCAGTGGCCAGTTCGCCGAAGAGCTGGACATCAAGAGCCGCGCCCAGGCCTTTGCCCAATACCGGGTCGGTACCGCCCCGGCCGAACGGGCCTTCGCCCACGTGCGCCTGGCGATCCTCAGTGGGCGTACGCAGCAGGTGAAACAGCAGTTGTCGAACAGCCTGCTCGAGGTGCTGCGCGAGGCGATCCCGGCCCAGCCTGGGCTGGACATTCAGTTGTGCGTCGAAGTCCTGGACATCGACCGCGAGCCGTACGCCAAACTTCGCCTGCCTGGCTGAATGGCAGCTGAATGACATTCATTTAATTAATGAAAGACGCTGGCCCACCAATTGTTGGCGTCTTTTTCACAAAAAATTGATGCTAGGCTTTCTAGAGTTCGGCCAACTTTCCAACCTGCCCGTCCGGGCGGGTTGGCCGCTGATCAACTCTTGTTGCGAACGCTCATGCTCAAACTCAGATCCCTGCGCACCGAATGGGTCACGTTGCTGGCCAGCCTGTACCTGTTGATCGGCTTCAATACCATGCTGTGGGAACACCTTGAGTCCATCGTGCCGCCGGGTATGGTGGGGCTCTGGTTGAGCCTGGCGTTTGCCGTGCTGATGCTGTTCGCCTTCAATCTCATACTCACATTGCTCGCGTTTCGTTATGTATTGAAACCGGTATTGATTGTGTTGTTCATCAGTGGCGCAAGTGTCGCTTACTTTATGAATCAATACGGTGTGCTTATTGATGCCGGCATGTTTCGCAACGTGGCCGAAACCAATGTCGCGGAAGTGCGCGACCTGCTTTCACTGAAGTTTGCCGTTTATTTATTTTTGCTGGGGGTGCTGCCATCGCTGTTGGTGTGGAAAGCCAGGATCGCCTATCGCCCCTGGCACCGCGAGCTGTTGGGCAAGCTGGTGGTCAGTGGTGCCTGTGTCGCGGCCTTGGGCTCAGTGGCGCTGGTCAATTACCAGGGCCTGGCCTCGTTGTTTCGTAATCACCATGAACTGCGCTTGATGCTTACACCGAGCAACATCGTTGGGGCTTCCATCGGCTATGCCAGCGAGCAAGTGGGCACGGCTACCCGACCTTTCCAGCGCTATGGCGAGGACGCCCGCCGTGATGCGGCCTGGCAGCGGCACCAGCGCAAGTCGTTGACAGTGCTGGTGGTCGGTGAGAGTGCCCGGGCGGAAAACTTCGGCCTGCTCGGCTATGCCCGCGACACTACCCCACAATTGAGCAAGGAGCAGGGCCTGTTGAGCTTTACCGACGTCCACTCCTGCGGGACCGAGACCGCTGTTTCGGTGCCCTGCATGTTCTCCGGCATGCCGCGCAAAGACTACGACGCCCGCGTGGCGAAGAACCGCGAAGGTCTGCTCGACATCCTCCAGCGCGCGGGGTTGGCGGTACAGTGGCGTGACAACCAGTCCGGTTGCAAGGGCACCTGTGACCGGGTGCAGTTCATCGATGTGAGCAACCTCAAGGATCCGAGCTTGTGCGGCGGTGGCGAATGCCACGACGCCATCCTGTTGCAGGGGCTAGCGGAGCTGCTCGACAACCTCGATCAGGACACCGTGCTGGTGCTGCACCAGATGGGCAGCCATGGCCCGGAATACTTCAAGCGCTACCCGGCTGGCAGCGAACCCTTCACCCCGGTGTGCCGCAGCAACGCTCTGAACCAGTGCAGCCAGCAGGAGATCGTCAACGGCTATGACAACACCCTGGCCTACACCGACAAGGTGCTGGCGACCTTGATCGATACCTTGCGCAGCAAGCAGGACAAGGTCGACACCGCGATGATCTATCTTTCAGATCATGGCGAGTCGCTGGGGGAGTACAACCTGTTCCTGCACGGCACGCCCTACATGATCGCACCAGAGCAGCAGAAGCATGTGCCGCTGCTGGCCTGGTTCTCCGACAGCTACCGCGAGGACTTCGGCGTGGACACCGAATGCCTGGGCAAGCTGCGTGATGCGCCGTTGTCGCAGGACAACCTGTTCCACTCGATGCTCGGCCTGTTGCAGGTGCGCACCGAGGTCTACCAGCGCTCGCTGGACCTGTTTGCCGGCTGCCGCCCCTGGCTGGCGGCCGATCGCTGAGCGTACCGACGATCAGCACCAAGGATGGCGTGGCTTGCGAGGTTTCACCCATTGCGCCCGCGCCGTATATACTGCGCGCCAATGTTAGTGGGAGAGCCTCGTGGCCATCGAAATTCACTGGATCCGTGACGACCAGACCCTGGCCCAGCACTGCCGAAGCTGGCGTGAGCTGCCCTTTGTGGCCCTCGACACCGAATTCATGCGGGTCGACACCTTCTACCCGAAAGCCGGGTTGATCCAGATCGGTGACGGCAAACGTGCCTTCCTCATCGACCCTTTGCTGATTCGCGACTGGCAGCCGCTGGCCGAGCTGCTCGAAGACAATAGCGTGGTCAAGGTGCTGCACGCCTGCAGCGAAGACCTGGAGGTCTTGCTGCGCCTGACCGGCAAGCTGCCACAACCCTTGTTCGACACCCAACTGGCCGCCGGCTACCTAAACATCGGTTTCTCCATGGGCTATTCGCGTCTGGTGCAGGACGTGCTGGGGCTCGAGCTGCCCAAGGGCGAGACTCGCTCCGACTGGCTGCAGCGCCCGCTGTCGGACACCCAGGTGAGCTACGCTGCCGAAGACGCCGTTCACCTGGCCGAGCTGTTCACCGCCCTGCGCCCGCAGCTGTCGGATGACAAGTACGCCTGGGTGCTCGAGGACGGTGCCGAGCTGGTTGCCGCGCTGCGCCGTGAAGTCGAGCCCGAGACCCTCTACCGCGACGTCAAGCTGGCTTGGAAGCTCGGCCGCCAGCAACTGGCCGTGCTGCGCGAGCTGTGCGCCTGGCGCGAGCGTGAGGCCCGCAGCCGCGATGTGCCACGCAATCGCATCCTCAAGGAACATTCGTTGTGGCCCATGGCCAAGAGCCAGCCGGACAGCCCGTCGGCGCTGGCGAAAATCGACGAAATGCACCCGCGTACCATCCGCCAGGACGGCGAGGCGTTGATCCAGCTGATCAAGCGCGCCGCCAGCCTGCCGCAGGAGCAATGGCCCGCGCCACTGCCCGAGCCGCTGCCGATCGAAGCCGCCGGCATTCTCAAGCGCCTGCGCGCCATCGGACAGGCTGAAGGTGAGCGCCTGGGCATCGCCCCGGAACTGATGCTGCGCAAGAAAGCCCTCGAAGCGCTGCTCAAGAGCGGCTACCCCGACGGTCCCTATCAACTGCCCGATGCACTGCGCGGCTGGCGTCGCGAGCGCATGGGCCAGGCCCTGCTGGACGATCTGGCCGGTGCCGGAGATTCACGATGAAACGTATCTGCTCGATCTACAAGAGCCCCCGCAAGAACGAAATGTACCTGTATGTGCTCAAGGCCGATGGCCTGGAGCGTGTGCCCGAGGGGCTGCTGCCTTTCTTCGGCACGCCCGTGCACGCCTTCGACCTGGTGCTCAGCCCCGAGCGCAAGCTGGCCCGCGAGGACATCGCCAAGGTGCTGGAAAACCTCGACAACCAGGGCTACCACCTGCAGATGCCGCCTCCGGACGACGACTACATCGAGCACCTGCCCGAAGAACTGCTGCGCCGCAACGACCCGGCCTGATCCGGGCGCGGTCTCTTCTCTGTCTGCGGCCCGCCTGGCGGGCCGCTTCCGTTGTTTGCCAAGGTTGTGTGTCACATGCGCGTTCTGATCGCTGAACAGGATCATGCCAACTATGCCCGCCTGCTGGGCGAGGCGGCGCCGGACCTGGAGGTCCTGACCAGTGGCGATTCCGCCGAACTGGCCCGCCTGGCCCCCGACTGCCCGGTGTGGCTGGGCCAGCCCGACCTGCTGGCCAGCCTGCCGCGCGACTACCGCCTGACCCGGGCGGTGGGGATCTTTGGTCAGGTGATGGCCGAGTACATGCTCACCTACATGCTTGGCCATGAGCGCGATGTGCTGTCGCGCCTGGTCAGCCAGGTCGAGCGGCGTTGGGATGATCGGCCCGGGCGGACCCTGGAAGGACGGCGGGTGCTGATCGTCGGCACCGGCGATATCGGCCAGCAAGTCGCCGAGTTCCTCGTGCCCTTTGGCGTCACCTTGTCCGGGGTAGCCAGCAGTGCCCGTGAGCAGGCGCCGTTCGTCGAGGTTGCCGGGCTCGACCAGTTGCCCCGCCTGGTCGGCGAGGCCGACTACGTGCTCAACCTGTTGCCCGACACGCCGGCCACCCATGACCTGTACGATGCGGCACTGTTCAAGTGCTTCCGCTCCAGTGCCTTGTTCATCAATGCCGGGCGCGGCGTGGCGGTAGTCGATGCCGACCTGGTCGAGGCGCTCAAGCAAGGGCACCTGGCCGGCGCGGTGATCGATGTCTGCCGCCAGGAGCCGTTGCCCCAGCGCCACCCGTTCTGGACTGCCTGGGGGCTGCTGCTGACCGGGCACAGCTCAGCGCCGACTTCGCCGACGGCGATGGTGCGGTTGTTCGTCGGGAATGCGCGGGCGTATGCGGCGGGGCAGGGGTTACGTGGGGAAGTGGATTTCGCGCGGGGCTACTGACAGACGTTTGCTCTACGGCCCGCTCTCACGGGGTGTACCGTGACCCGTGGGAGCGGGCTTGTCCCGCGATGAATCAGATGCAACCTTACAAGCTGAAATCGCCTTCGGCCGCCAGCTCGCTCAACGGTCGGCGCGGGCTCGGCATTTCACGGGCCTGCAAACCTTCGGCCAGGGTCGCCTTGTCGCCCAGCTTGCCGATTGCCACCATTGCGTGCAGTGCGTAGCCCTCGGGGATCTTCAGCTCGCGCCGGGCCAGGTCCTGATCGAAGCCGGCCATGCCGTGGGTGTGCCAGCCGCTGATGCTGGCCTGCAACGCCAGATGGCCCCAGGCCGAGCCGGTGTCGAAGGTGTGCCACAGGGCCGGCTTCTCTTCATCGGAGCCGGGTGCGGCGAAGGTGGTCTTGGAGATGATCAGCACCAGCGCCGAGGCATGCTGCGCCCAGCTGCGGTTGAACTCGTTGAGGATGTCCAGGTAGCGCGCCCAGCTGGGTGTGTCGCGGCGGGCATAGAGGAAACGCCACGGCTGCGAGTTGTAGGCCGACGGCGCCCAGCGCGCGGCTTCGAGGAAGCTCAGCAAGGTTTCCTGGCTGATCGGCTCGTTGGTGAAGGCGCGGGGCGACCAGCGATTGATGAACTGCTCGTTGATGGCATAGTCGGCGATGCGTGGGGTGGCGCTCATGGTTGCTCCTGCAAGGACTGGGACAAAGACCGCACGCTACTGCGTCCGGCGAGCACTGACAAGCGGTCTGGCGTTGCCGCCGGACTGCCTCTAGACTGGCGCCGCCGCGCGCCGCGGATTGATGTTGACTGCAGGAACACGTGTGATGATCGCCGATACCGCGCCCTTCTGGCGGCGCAAGACCCTCGACCAGCTCGATGCGCAAGAGTGGGAGTCGCTGTGCGACGGCTGCGGCCTGTGCTGCCTGCAGAAACTCGAGGACGAAGAGGACAACAGCGTCTACTACACGAGCATCGCCTGCAAGCTGCTTGACCTGCAGACCTGCCAGTGCAGCGACTATCCCAATCGCTTCCGCTTCGTGCCAGATTGCATCCAGCTGACCCCAGGCAAGGCCGACCAGTTCAAGTGGCTGCCGCCCACCTGCGCTTATCGGCTGGTCAGCGAAGGCCAGGACTTGCCGTCGTGGCACCACCTGGTCTGCGGCGATCGCGGGCAAGTGCATGAGCAACGCATTTCCCGGTCCGGGCGGATGCTCAGCGAGAACGATGTGGATGAAGACGACTGGGAAGACCACCTGATTTTTCGCGCGGGTTGAGCCGCGCGGCTACAAGGAGTTTCGCTATGCGTCGCCCGCTGTTTATGGTGCTTGGCCTGCTGCTCAGCACTCAGGCGCTGGCCAGGAAAGTCGATCTGGACTATCAGGTTCGCCTTTTGCCGCAAAGCGGCCAGGCCGAAGTGCGCCTGACCCTGGCCGACGGCAGCGTGGTGCGCAGCCTCGACTTCGACCTGGGCAAAGCCGGCGTCTACAGCGACTTCCTTGCTGATGGCCAGTGGCAGGTGCAGAACGGGCGCGGCGTCTGGCACCCGGCGTCAGGCAAGACCAGCCTCAGCTACCGCGTGCTGCTCGACCAGCAACCGAAGGGCGGTGTCCATGAAACCCGCATGACCGCGCATTGGGCGCTGTTCCGTGGCGATCAGCTGGTGCCGCCGGCGCGCCTCGACCAGCAGGACGGCACCGAGCTGGTGTCGCGCCTGGCCTTCGACCTGCCGGCCGGCTGGAAGAGTGTCGAAACCGCCTGGCCGCGCATCGGCCGGCAGAAATTCCGCATCGATGACGTATCGCGCCTGTTCGATCGCCCCACTGGCTGGATGCTCGCCGGCAACCTGGGCAGCCGCCGTGCGCGCCTTGGCGACACCGAGGTGACCGTCGCCGCGCCGCAGGGGCAGGGCATGCGCCGCATGGACACCTTGACCCTGTTGACCTTCGTCTGGCCGCAGTTGCAGTCGGTGTTTCCACGCAACCCGCCCAAGTTGCTGCTGGTCGGTGCCCGCGACGAGATGTGGCGTGGCGTGCTGCCAGGCAACAATTCCCTGTACTTGCACAGTGGCCGGCCGCTGATCAGCGAGAACGGCAATAGCCCGCTGTTGCGCGAGCTGGTGCAATTGTTCGCCCAGATCAACGACCGCGATGGCAGCGACTGGCTCGGCGAGAGCCTGGCCGACTATTACGCCAGCGAGCTGCTGCGGCGTGCTGGAGGCATGAGCGACGACCGTTACGAGGCGTTGCAGGCGCGCTTGCATAAACTTGGCGACAGAGTGAATCACCTCAAGGGTGCCAAGGCCAGCTCGGCGCAGGTGGCTCGCGGCGTGCTGCTGTTGCAGGCGCTGGATCGCGAGATCCGCCTGCACAACCACGACAAGCGCTCGCTGGACGATGTCGCCCGGGCTCTGATGCGCCTGTCGAGCGTCAGCACCGAGGAGTTCGTGCAGATCAGCGAGAACGTCCTGGGGCGGCAGTCCGAAGTATTGCAAAGCAAGGTATTGCGCTAGACCCAAGATCTATCGCGGGGGCAAGCCCGTTCCCACGACCCCGGACAATCATTTTGAACGCGGGCTCGTGGGAGCGGGCTTGCCCCGCGAAGCTTTCAACCGCCGGTCACCGTTGCGGTACGGGTTGCTGCCTCGGCGCTGGCCTTCAGCGCCTTGAGCTCGGCAGCCCCTCGTTCTATGTCGCGATGCAGGCGCAGGTATTCGGCGCGATGCCGCAGCCACCACGCCTTGGTCGAGCAATGCCCGCTCACACCACGGGCTAGCGCCAGGCCGCCGACGGCAACCTGCAACATCCCCAGTAGGCCACCGTGGCGTAGCCCCTTGCTGATCATCAACGCGCCCCCAGCCAGGGAGCTGACGCGCTCCAGGCCGTGGACATTGTGTTCCGGTGTGTCCGTTGTCCAATGGATATCGTGCATTGCCGGGTCTCCTCAGGTTGGTGATATCCAGCAGACTTTGCTCAGCGTGCAAGCGTTCAGTGTAATTTGCCGCGTGGCTGCCCCGGAAAACTTCGAGACTGTCCTGAGCAGGGGGGGTATAGCGATTGGTTGCAGGTGTCATTGGCGAGTGTGTTGGTTTTACTGAAACTTTTGCTCAGCGTATTTAATCAGCCGTGACATGAAAGCGCCGCCGTGGCTGAAAGACTATGGAGAATCTCTAAGTCACGCTGTTGCTGTTGCTGTTGCTGTTGCTGTTGCTGTTGCTGTTGCTGTTGCTGTTGCTGTTGCTGTTATTTTTTGCTTTTGCCTCTAAGTGCGCGATAGTTCGGCCTCCTGAAGTCGCGAAGTTACGGGCGGCGCCTGGGCTGGCGCAGCTGTCGCTCGCGGGCTTCGAGGGTAGACTTCTGATCGGCAACGGCAACGGCAACGGCAACGGCAACGGCAACGGCAACGGCCCACGGTGGCATGTAATTCGCCGCGTAAACGCCTGGCTTACACCGGCGGCCTGCGCAATGCCTTGCGCCTGTCGCGTGAGATCCGCGCCGGGGGGGTGACGGTGAACTGCTTCGGCGAGGGCGATGCCTCGACGCCATTCGGCGGTTACAAGGAGTCCGGATTCGGCGGACGCGACAAATCGCAATGGGCGCATGGCCAGTACACGGAGCTGAAGACCATCTGGATCAACGCTACGTAAGCGTTAGCATGATCAAGCCCGCTCCTCCAGGGACCACGCAATCCTGGAAGAGCGGGCTTGCCCTGCGAGAGGCCAGACCTGCCTACTTGAACTTGGGCCCCGACCGCGTATTCAACCCCTTGGCCATGCGGTCATACAGCACCACGTTCACCGTTGCCGCGAGGTTCATGCAACCCTGGGTCGGGATATAGATAGTCTCTTCGCACCAACCACGTACGTCCTCGCTCAACGAGCCATCCTCAGGCCCGAAGATATAGATCGCCCGGTCCGGGTGGGTGTATTCGGGCAGGGCGCGCGCACCGTCCACCAGCTCCACCGCCACCGGCGTGCAGCCCAACGGAATGATGCGTTGCAGGTCGTCGATGCCGATCAGCGGGATGTCGTAGTGCACCCGCTTGGTATCGGTGACGAAATCGCGGGCGCGCTCATAGCGCTTGCCGGTGTAGAACACCGAATTGACCCCATAGCAGCCTGCCGCGCGCATCACCGAACCGACGTTCTCGGCAGATTTGGGGTTGAACAGGCCGATGCAGCTGTACCGTTTGTTCGCCACGTGTCGGGGCCCTTCGCAAAAAAAGAGCGCGATTATACGGGCTTGCCGACACGGCGGGGGCGGGAATCGACGGTCAGTCCTTCTTCATCAGCGCGGCAAGGCCGGCGAACGGGTTGTGGGTGGCCACGGCGACTTTCGGTGTGCTCAGCGAACCTTCGCTGAAATACTGCTGGTCGGTGTAGCGGGCGTGCTCGTTGTCGTGGCAGTACAGGCACAGCAGTTCCCAGTTGGAGCCGTCCTGGGGGTTGTTGTCGTGGTTGTGGTCGCGGTGATGCACGGTCAGTTCCGACAGGCGTTTGCCGGAGAACTCGCGGGTGCAGCGGCCGCAGACGTGGGGGTACATTTTCAGCGCCTTGTCGCGATAGCCCATTTCCTTGTCGCGCTTGGCGTCGGCGAGGATACGGTCGAGGCGGGCGGTGGCGTCGGAGGTGGAACTCATGGTGTTACCTTTTTTCTAATCAGGGCAATGACGGTTATGTCCTTGAGTCTAGCGCGCCAGTCGGGCGGGCGGACAGGCAAAAATGCGCCATTGGGCATAGCCTGTAGGAAGGTTTCTGACAGGAGGCTGCAGATGTTGCATGCGATCCTCGCTGCATTGTTGCTTGGCGCAGTGCCGTTGGCCGACGCTGCAGGTCAGCAGCGGCCGCTCACGACCGTCCCGGGGGCCCCGGGGACGCCGACGCCGACACCCTACCCGCAGATCACCCCGAGCACGCCGCCCAAGGCCGGAGCCAACCGGCCCGGCGCGCCGCTGCTGCCGCCCATGCCGGTGCCGGGGCCGCCGAAGGACCAACCGTTGCCGGGTTTGAACCAGGATTCGCCAAAACCGCCGCCCAAGCGCGATTAGGCTCTGTACGAAAAGCCTTGATACTTGTTCATGCTGCGTTGAAAACAGCCTCGGAATGCTCATGTACTCCAGTACACTGCGCTTGCTCGGCTGTTTTCGCCTTGCCTGACCTGCGTCTCAAGACTTTTCGTACAGAGCCTAGATCTGCTGTGCCAGGCGCTGGCCATCCTGCATCCGCAGGCGCCGTGAAAGCGCCACGGCCAGGGCGCGAATGATGCGGGCGGCAATGCGCGGCGCGTCGGCGAGCATCTTCTCCAGCGAATCCTTGCCCAGGGTCAGCAACTGGCAGTCGCTGGCGGCCACACAGGTGGCCGAGCGGCGCTCGCCGTCGAGCACGGCCATCTCGCCGAAGGCTCGGCCCTTGCGCAGGGTGGCGATTTCTACCTCGGTGCCGTTGCCGTCGGTCTTGCGCACCGAGACCACGCCACGGTGGAGGATGCACATGAAGGTACCGGCGTCGCCTTCGCTGAACAGGATCTGGCCTTCGTTCACGGCGGTGAGGCTGAAATAGCCGGCGGCGGTGACGAAATCGCTGGGCTGCAGGGTGTCGAACAGACCGCAGTCCATGAGCATGTCGCGGATTTCGGCGTTCAGGTGCTGGGTGTCGGGCATGTGTCGTTCTTCTTCGCATGTCTGGAAAGCGCCGCGTGCGCACAATCTGTGGCCGTGGCGCTTGTGAGACAACGAAATTCGCGTTTTACGCCACGCCCAGCTCATTGAAGACGAACGCATACTCCAACGCCACGTCGCGCAGCCCCTGGTAGCGGCCGCTCATGCCGCCGTGGCCGGCGCCCATCTCGGTCTTGAGCAGCAGCAGGTTGGCGTCGGTCTTGCGCGTGCGCAGGCGCGCCACCCACTTGGCCGCCTCCCAGTACTGCACTCGGCTGTCGTTGTAGCCGGCGATCACCAGCATGGCCGGGTAGGCCTGGGCCCTGACGTTCTCGTACGGCGCGTAGGCCTTGATCCGCGCATACACCTCGGGGTCTTGCGGGTTGCCCCATTCGTCGTACTCGGTAACGGTCAGCGGCAGCTCGGGGTCGAGCATGGTGTTGAGCACATCGACAAACGGCACTTCGGCGATGGCGCAGCGGAACAGCTCGGGGCGCAGATTGAGTACCGCGCCCATCAACAGGCCGCCGGCACTGCCGCCACTGATCGCCAGGCGTTCTCGGCTGGTCACGCCTTCGGCGACCAGGTGTTCGGCGCAGGCGATGAAGTCATCGAAGCTGTTGTGCTTGTGTTCCTGCTTGCCGGCCCGGTACCAGGCTTCACCCAGCTCGCCGCCACCGCGCACATGGGCGATGGCGAAGGCCACGCCACGCTCCAGCAGGCTCAGGCGGGCATGGGAGAACCACGGGTCGAGGCTCTCGCCGTAGGCACCATAGCCGTAAAGGTAGAGCGGCACCGTCTTGCCTTCGTCGGCGCGACGGCGCACCAGGCTGATCGGTACCCGGGTGCCGTCCTTGGCCACCGCCCACAGGCGCTGGCTGATGTAGTCGTCGGCGTCGAACGCGCCGAGCACCGGGGTCTGCTTGAGCACCTGCTGGGCGCCTGTGGCCAGCTCCAGCTGGCGCACCTGGGCCGGGCGGTTGAGGGCTTCGTAGCGCAGGCGGATGCGCGAGCTGGCGAATTCCAGGCTGTCCTGCACGTAGAGGCTGTAGGCGGCGTCCGGCAGTTCGACGCGGTAGGCCGGCAGGCCTTGCGGGCGCACTTCGATGATCGGCAGGCCGCCTTCGCGCAGGCTCAGGGACAGCGCCGAGGCATTGAGGCTGACGCCTTCTAGCATGATGTCGTCGCGGTGCGGCACCAGCACCTGCCATTGCGCGCGGGCCGGCACGCTGTCTGCCGGCGCATGGAACAGGGCGAAGTTGATACCGTCCTGGTTGCTGCGGATGAACCAGCGCCATTGACCGTCGAGCTGGCCATGGTCGGGGAAGTACTCATGGCCTTCGACCCGTGGCGCCAGGCAGGTGAAGTCGGCGTGCGGCGTGGCCGCATCGAGCACCCAGGCTTCGCTGGTGGTCTTGCTGTTGAGCAGCAGCACCAGTTGGCGTTCGGAGCTGGCGCGGTAGCAGTGCAGGAAGAAACGCCCGTCGGGTTCTTCGAATACGCTGGTGGCCGCGGCCTCGCCCAGGGTGTGGCGGCGCAGGCGCCAGGGGCGGTGGGTGTCGTCCAGCTCGGCGAAGAACAGCGTCTGGCTGTCGTTGGCCCAGGTCATGCTGCCGTCGCAGTCGTCGAAGGGCAGGGCGCTCAGCGCGCCGCTGGCCAGGTCCTTGACGTACAGGGTGTAGACCTCGTCGCCGCTGGTATCCAGGCTGTAGGCCAGCAGGCGATGGTCGGGGCTGATGCTGAAGGCGCCGAGGGAGAGGAAACCGCCGTTCGCCAGCGCATTTGGGTCGAGCAGCAGTTCCTCGCGGCTTTCATCGACCGTATTGCTGTCGTCGGCCGGGCGCGGACAGCGGTAGTGGCGCGGGTACTCGTCGCCGGCGGTGGTGCGGGTGTAGTAGAGGTACGGACCCCAGGGCGATGGCAGCGACAGGTCGGTCTCGAGGATGCGGCTCTTGATCTCTTCGAACAGTTGCTCACGCAGCGGCGCCTGGCCGGCCAGGCAGGCTTCCTGGTAGGCGTTTTCCTCGGCCAGGTAGGCCAGCACCTCGGGCGTGTCGCGGTCCTGCAGCCAGGCGTAGGGGTCGTTGCCGTCGGCTTGATGGGCGATAGGGGCGGGAAGGGTCAGGGGCATGGGTGATCTCATCGATGATGGGCCCCTCGCGAGGGGCCACTGCGGGTCGCATGCGGTGCGGGGGCAGCCTGCGCCGGTAAAAGTGTTTATCATAGGCGTCTCTTTGCCTGGCTTGCACCAACACCATGACCGAACACGACTATACGCTGGCCTGGGGCCTGTACGCCGTTGCCGCCCTGGGCTGCCTCCTGGTGGGTTTCAAGCTGACCGGCTGGATGTGGCGCTGGCTGCGCGAGCCGCTGCGGGTGATCATCGCCGTGCTGCTGTTCGCCCCGACCATCGTCGACCCGGTCAAGGAAAGCTTCGCTCCGGCCATCGCCATCACCGCGCTGGACCTTGCCTTCAAGGTCGGCAACAACGCCTGGCGCGCAGCTTCGGACCTTGCCATGTACGGGATGATCGCCTTTGCCCTGTACTTTGTCTTCGTGCTGATCCGCTGGCCGCTGGAAAAGCGTGCCCGCGAACGCCGCGCCCAGCGCGAGGCCGCCGCCCAGCGCCAGGCCAAGGAAGAGGAGGAGGTCGTGGCCGATGCGTCCCTGGCCGCCAATCGTCACGACCGCTACCGCGACGATCCGCCACCGGCCTCCGTGCGCCGCTCCGGCCCCGGGCAGGGCCGCGTCGAACCCCGTCTGTAAGCCAGGAGCCGCGAACATGTGCGAACTGCTGGGCATGAGCGCCAACGTCCCCACCGATATCGTCTTCAGCTTCACCGGCCTGATGCAGCGCGGCGGGCGCACCGGCCCGCACCGCGATGGCTGGGGCATCGGTTTCTACGAGGGGCGCGGCCTGCGCCTGTTCCAGGACCCGGCGGCGAGCAGCGAGTCGGAAGTGGCCAACCTGGTGCAGCGCTACCCGATCAAGAGCGAAGTGGTCATCGGCCATATCCGCCAGGCCAACGTCGGCAAGGTCTGCCTGTCCAACACCCACCCGTTCGTGCGCGAGCTGTGGGGCCGCAACTGGTGCTTCGCGCACAACGGCCAGTTGGGTGACTTCGCCGGCCAGCGCACGTTCTACCGACCAATTGGCGATACCGACAGCGAGGCCGCCTTCTGCGACCTGCTCAATCGTATCCGCGAGGCCTTCCCCGAGCCGGTGGAAGCCGAGCAGTTGCTGCCGGTGCTGGTCGAGGCTTGCGCCGAGTACCGCGGCAAGGGCGTATTTAACTGCTTGCTCAGCGACGGCGACTGGCTGTTCTGCTTCTGCTCGACCAAACTGGTGCACATCACCCGCCGCGCACCGTTCGGTGCGGCGCGGCTGAAGGATGTCGACCTGATCGTCGACTTCCACACGCAAACCACCCCCAACGACGTGGTTACGGTGATCGCCACCGAGGCCTTGACCGAGAACGAGACCTGGAACCGCTACGAGCCGGGTCAGTGGGGGCTGTGGCGCCACGGCGAGTGCGTCGCCCACGGCCAGAGCTAAGGAAGCTGCATGTTCAGAAGTTACCTGCGTTTGCTGTTGTTCACCTTCGGCCTGCTGGCCGGTCTCCAGGTGCCGGGGCTGGTCAAGGACTACAGCCAGCGCGTCGAGGCGCACCTGCTCGAGTCACGCCAGGCCCTGGACGGCTTCCGCCAGACCGCGCAGCGCTTCTTCAACGGCGACCTGCAGGCGCTGGTGCGGCATTACCGCAGCAGCGACGATCCGGTGTTCAACAGCGATGCCAACAGCATCGAAAGCCTGCTGATCCGCAACCAGGCGCTGGAGCATGAGTGGCAGGCCCTGCAAGGCTCGTGGGTGAGCCGCACCTGGCATGTGCTGGTGCAGCCGGAGCCGACGCTGCGCGAAGAGACGCTCAAGGGCTACAGCTACCAGATCCTGCTGGTGCCCGAGGCGATCGGCTGGGGGATCGGCAGCGGGTTCGTGCTGGCGTTCGTGGTCGAGAGCCTGTTGCTGGTGATTGGCTGGGTGATCCTCGGTGGGCGGCGCAAGGTGGTGAAGGAAAGCTGGCGGTGATGCTGTTGCTGCCCTGATCGTCGGTAAAGGCGACCTTCAGACCAGCACGATCCGCTGCCCGCCCACATCCCGCGCATAGCGCCCCAGCACTTGCCGGCACACGTCGACGATCTCGTCCACCAACGCCACGCCGGTTTGCCAGGCCACCACCAGCTCCAGGCTTGGTGGTGGCTGCAATCCGTCCAGCAACACCAGCTCGCCCCGGCTCAGTTCGCCATCCACCAGTGCCGGTGGCAGCGCGCCGATGCCGAAACCGTCGCGCAGCAGGCGGGTGATTGCCGCCACCGAGTTCACGCAGTTCAGGCGTGGCGCCTCGGCCCCGGCTGCCTGCAACAGGCTGAGCACTTCCTGGTGCGGTCGTGAGTTTTTCGAGAAGGTGACGATGCGTTCGCGGGCCAGCTCCGCCAACGAGGCGTAGGTGCGGTGGTGCGGGGAGCCGGCGGCGACGATCCAGCCCATCGGGTAGCGCGCCAGGTCCTGGCTGCGGATCGACTGTTCACGCAACAGGTCGGTCTGCAGGATCACGTCGAGAAAACCCTTCTGCAACTGCTCGCGCAGGTTCAGCGCGGTATCGGCCACCAGCTCGATCTCCACCTGCGGGTAGCGCTCGCCCAGCTCCGCCACCAGCGCGCTCATCCAGGTATGGATGACCGTGTCCATGACCCCCAGGCGAATGCGCCCGGTCTTGGCCCGGTCGCTGTCCAGCGACTGCTTCATGGCCTTGGCGGTGTCGAGCATGCGTTCGGCATATTCCAGCACTTTGGCGCCCTCGGGTGTCAGGCTGACCCCGCGCGAATCGCGCAGCAGCAATTTCACGCCCAGGTCGGCCTCCAGCGCGGCGATGCGGCTGGACACCGAGGCCTGGGTGGTGAACAGCTTCTCGGCGGTGAGGCGGAAGCTCTTGAGCCGGGCGACCCAGACGAAGGTTTCGAGGAAACGAAGGTTCATGATCAGTTTTTCTTGTTCCAGACCGGCGGATTTTCTCGTTGGACGTGCCGGGCGCGGCCTCTGAACATGGTGCCCAGGCCGCGACGCCCGACGTCGCCCATAGAACAATACCAACAAGCCGAGGCAACCATGAACCCGACCGGCGTGCAGCAGCAGGCCCCCGCCCGAACCTCGAGCGGCCCTTTCGCCTGGTACCGCGACATCGATTCCCAGCAACGACGCACCTTCTGGAGCTGCAAGATCGGCTACGGCCTGGACGGCATGGACACCCAGATGCTGAGCTTCGTCATCCCCACGCTGATCATGCTGTGGGGCATCAGCACCGCCGAGGCCGGGTTGATCCATACCAGCACGCTGATCGCCTCGGCCCTGGGCGGCTGGATCGCCGGCATCCTCTCTGATCGCATCGGGCGGGTGCGCACCCTGCAACTGACGGTGCTGTGGTTCGCATTTTTCACCTTCCTCTGCGGTTTCGCCCAGAGCTATGAGCAGCTGTTGATCGCCCGTACCCTGATGGGCTTCGGATTCGGTGGCGAATGGACCGCCGGCGCGGTGCTGATCGGCGAGGTGATCCGTGCCCAGGACCGCGGCAAGGCGGTGGGCATGGTGCAGTCGGGCTGGGCCATCGGCTGGGGCCTGACCGCCATCCTCTACGCGCTGCTGTTCTCCTGGCTGCCGGCCGAGCAGGCCTGGCGCGCGCTGTTCTTGCTCGGGTTGCTGCCGGCGATCTTCGTGATCTTCGTACGGCGCCTGGTCAAGGACCCGGAGGTCTACCGCGAGGCCAAGGCCGCCGAGACGGTCGCGGCGCCTTCGCATTTCTACGAGATCTTCGCCCCCGGCATGTTGTGGACCACGATGCGCGCCTCGCTGCTCACCACTGGTGCCCTGGGCGGCTACTACGCCATCACCTCGTGGCTGCCGACCTTCCTCAAGAACGAGCGCGGCCTGAGCGTGCTCGGTACCGGCGGTTACCTGGCGATGGTCATCGTCGGCTCCTATATCGGCTATGTGGTCAGTGCCTACCTCTGCGACCTGCTGGGGCGCCGGAAGAACTTCATCCTGTTCGCCGTGGGCTCGTTCGTCATCGTCCTGCTCTACACACAGCTGCCAGTCAGCGACAACGTGATGCTGTGGTTGGGCTTCCCGCTGGGCTTCTTCGCCTCGGGTATCTTCAGCGGCATGGGTTCGTTCCTCACCGAGCTGTTCCCCACCCGTATCCGTGGCTCGGGACAGGGCTTCTGCTACAACATCGGCAAGGTCATCGCCGCCATGTTCCCGCTGCTGATCGGCCTGCTCGGCGAGAAAGTGCCGTTGGGCCTGGGGATTGGCGCCTTCGCCGCGGTGTCCTACGGTGTGGTGATCCTGGCTGCGCTGAGCCTGCCGGAAACCCGCGGCAAAGCGCTCCAGGCGCGCTAAGGTAGGCACCATGAACATTGATACGGAGGTCCGCCAGGTGAAACGCCTGCTACTCAATTGCGACATGGGCGAGAGCTTCGGCAACTGGCGCATGGGCCAGGATGCCAAGGTCATGCCTTTCATCGACTGCGCCAACATCGCCTGCGGCTACCATGCCGGCGACCCTGGCACCATGCGCCGCACCGTGGCCCTGGCCCTGGAGCACCGGGTGGCCATCGGCGCGCACCCGGCCTACCCGGACCTGGCAGGCTTCGGCCGCCGCTCCATGGCCTGCAGCAGCGACGAGATCCGCGACCTGCTGCACTACCAGGTCGGCGCCCTGGACGGAATCTGCAAGGTGCTCGGTGGCCGGGTGGCCTACGTCAAGCCCCATGGCGCGCTGTACAACGACATGATGGCCAACCCGGCCATCCTGCGCACCGTGCTCGAGGCTGTGGCGGCATTCGACAGCGGCCTGCCGCTGATGCTCATGGCCACCGCCGACGACAGCGCCGCCCAGGCCCTGGGCGACGAGATCGGCGTGCCGTTGTGGTTCGAAGCCTTCGCCGACCGTGGCTACACCGCCAGCGGGCACCTGATGTCGCGGCGCCTGCCGGACGCGGTGCACCATGACCCGGCGCTGGTGGTCGAGCAGGCCTTGCGCCTGGCCAAGGGCGAGGCCCTGGTGGCCGACGATGGCAGCGAGGTACGGTTGAACGCCAGCACCCTGTGCGTGCATGGCGACAACGATGGTTCCGTGGCCGCGGTACGCCAGATCCGCCAGGCACTCGACGCGCTGGAGCAGGCATGACCCCACGTATCGAAGTGGTGGCCGTCGACAGCCTGATGGTGCGGCTGTTCGATGCCATCGATGAAGGCAACATGCCGTGGATCCTCGCCGCCAGCCAGCGCTTGCGGGACGTCTTTGGCCAACAGTTGATCGACCTGGTGCCGTCCTACACCACGCTGATGGTGCAGTTCGACCTGGCGCCGGGCGAAGCGCGCCGGCGCATCCTGCACGCACTGGAGGGCCTGCGGCCGGATGATGGAAAGGCCGGGCGCAGGCACGAGATCCCGGTTTGGTACCACGCCAGCGTCGGTCCCGAGTTGCCGGTGCTGGCTGCGCGAAGCGGGCTGAGCGAAGCCGAAGTGATCGACGTGCACTGTGGCCGAGATTACCCGGTGTTCGCGCTGGGGTTCGCCCCGGGCTTCGGCTTCATGGGGCTGGTCGACGAGCGCCTGGCCACACCGCGCCTGAGTACTCCGCGCAAGCGTGTGGCAGCGGGCAGCGTCGGAATTGCCGAACGCCAGACCGCCGCGTATCCGGCGGTGTCGCCGGGCGGCTGGAACCTGATCGGTCGGACGCCGGTGCACCTGTTCGACCGCGAGCGCGAGGGCTATAGCTTGCTGCAACCGGGCGACCAGGTCCGTTTCGTGGCTGTCGGGCACGCCGACTTCATCAACCTGGGCGGTGATGACAGCCCGCTGGAGGCCCAGGCATGAGCCAGTTGAGGATCGAGGCCAGCACCGCGCTGTGCCAATTGCAGGATGGTGGGCGCTTTGGCGTCCGGCATCTGGGGGTGACCCAGGGCGGCGCGCTGGATTGGGTGGCGATGCGCTGGGCCAACTGGTTGCTGGGCAATGCCTTGGACAGCGCAGTGGTGGAAGTCGCCCTCGGCGGGTTCAGTGTGGTTGCCGAGGAAGATTGCATGTTGGCATTGGCCGGGGCCGACCTGGATGCGCAGGTCGACGGGCAGGCTGTAGCGCCCTGGACCAGCTTCAACCTCGGCAAGGGCCAGCAGCTGACGCTGCGTCAGCCTCGCCAAGGGGTACGTGCTTATCTGGCTGCGCCTGGTGGGTTTCAGGGCGAGGCGGTGCTGGGCAGTTGCTCCACGGTGGTTCGGGAAGAGCTGGGCGGGGTTGACGGCCAGGGCCGGGCGTTGGTGAAAGGGGAGGTACTGCATGCTGCCGGCGCCATCGCGGGGCAAGTCGGGGCGCCGAACCTCCGCTCCCACGTTCCCGAAACGTTGCGGCCGGTATATGCGGACAAGCCTGTACTGGACCTGGTGATGGGGGCGCAGATAGGCGATTTCAGCGGCACCAGCCTGTTCGAGGCGTTCAACCGTGACTGGACGCTGGACAGCCGTGCCGACCGCATGGGCATCCGACTGCTTGGGCCGCAGTTGATGTACCAGGGCGCGCCGATGATTTCCGAAGGGATCCCACTTGGCGCCGTGCAGGTGCCGCCGGACGGGCAGCCGATCGTGCTGCTCAATGACCGGCAGACCATCGGTGGGTATCCACGGCTGGGTGCGTTGACGCCGTTGGCGCTGGCGCAGCTGGCGCAGTGCATGCCGGGGGCGACGATACGCTTCAGGGCGGTGGTGCAGGACGAGGCGTGGCGCGAGCAGCAGGCATGCTTGCGCTGCTGGGGTTGAGTCTGCCGGCCTCATCGCGGGGCAAGCCCGCGCCACTCGCGCATTTGCAGGGCTGGCGTGGGAGCGGGCTTGCCCCGCGATGAGGCCAGTTCGGTCAATAGATTACTTGGACAGGTAACGCATCCCGTCTTCCAACCCCTGCAACGTCAACGGATACATCTTGTCCTCGATCAAGTCCCGCACCAGGTGGGTCGAGGCGGTATAGTCCCAGGCCTGTTTCGGATACGGGTTGATCCAGATGATCTTCCTGAACTTCTCCATGAAGCGCTGCATCCACACGTACCCGGCCTCTTCGTTCCAGTGCTCGACGCTGCCGCCGGGCTGGGTGATCTCGTAGGGTGCCATGGCCGCGTCGCCGACGAAGATCACTTTGTAGTCGTCGCCGTACTTGTGCAGCAGGTCGAAGGTGGAGAAGCGCTCCGAGGTGCGGCGCAGGTTGTTCTTCCACACCGACTCGTAGACGAAGTTGTGGAAGTAGTAGTACTCAAGGTGCTTGAACTCGGTCTTGCAGGCCGAGAACAGCTCCTCGCACACCTTGATGTGGGCGTCCATCGAGCCGCCGATGTCGAACAGCAACAGCAGCTTCACCGTGTTGCGCCGTTCGGGGCGCATCTGGATGTTCAGCAGGCCGGCGTCACGGGCGGTGTGATCGATGGTACCGTCGATGTCCAGCTCCTCGGCGGCACCTTCGCGGGCGAACTTGCGCAGCCGGCGCAGGGCCAGCTTGATGTTGCGCGTGCCCAGCTCGACCTGGTCGTCGAGGTTCTTGTACTCGCGCTGGTCCCAGACCTTCACTGCCTTGCCCTGGCGCTTGCCGGCCTCGCCAACGCGGATGCCCTCGGGGTTAAAGCCGCCCGAGCCGAACGGACTGGTACCGCCGGTGCCGATCCATTTGTTGCCGCCGGCATGGCGTTCCTTCTGTTCCTCGAGGCGCTTCTTGAACTCCTCGATCAGCTTGTCCAGCCCGCCCAGGGACTGGATCTGCGCGCGTTCCTCGTCGGTGAGCGAGCGCTCGAACTCCTTGCGCAGCCACTCGTCGGGGATCAACGCTTCGATATGCCGGTCGAGGTTTTCCAGGCCCTTGAAGTAGGCGGCGAAGGCACGGTCGAACTTGTCGAAGTGCCGTTCGTCCTTCACCAGGATGGCGCGGGCCAGATAGTAGAAGGCGTCCATGTCGGCGAACACCACACCTTTTTGCAAGGCATGGTGCAGGTCGAGCAACTCGCGCACCGACACCGGCACCTTGGCCGCGCGCATTTCATTGAACAGGTTGAGCAACATGGCCCGGCTCCCGTCAGCGGTTGCCGCGCCGGCTCATGAAGGCCAGGCGCTCGAGCAGCGTCACGTCCTGTTCGTTCTTCACCAGGGCCCCGGCCAACGGCGGGATGGCCTTGGTCGGGTCGCGCTCGCGCAGTACCGCCTCGCCGATATTGTCGGCCATCAGCAGCTTGAGCCAGTCGACCAGCTCGGAGGTGGAGGGCTTTTTCTTCAGGCCCGGCACCTTGCGCACGTCGAAGAACACGTCCAGCGCCTCGCTGACCAGCGACTGGCTGATGTTGGGGTAGTGCACGTCGACGATCTGCTGCAGGGTGGCGCGGTCGGGGAAGGCGATGTAGTGGAAGAAGCAGCGGCGCAGGAAGGCGTCAGGCAGCTCCTTTTCGTTGTTGGAGGTGATGATGATGATCGGGCGCTGCTTGGCCTTGATGGTCTCGTCGATTTCGTAGACGTAGAACTCCATCTTGTCGAGTTCCTGCAGCAGGTCGTTGGGGAACTCGATGTCGGCCTTGTCGATTTCGTCAATCAGCAGGATCACCCGCTCGTCGGCTTCGAAGGCCTCCCACAGCTTGCCTTTTTTCAGGTAGTTGCGCACATCGTGGACCTTGTCCACGCCCAGCTGCGAGTCGCGCAGGCGGCTGACCGCGTCGTATTCGTACAGGCCCTGGTGGGCCTTGGTGGTCGACTTGATGTGCCAGGTGATCAGGCGTGCGCCGAAGGAGGCGGCCAGCTGTTCGGCGAGCATGGTCTTGCCGGTGCCCGGCTCGCCCTTGACCAGCAACGGGCGCTCCAGGGTGATGGCCGCGTTGACCGCCAGCTTGAGGTCATCTGTGGCGACGTAGTCGCGGGTGCCTTCGAACTTCATTAACCGATCCTCTGGGTGGCTGGCTGGCGTCATTGCGGGCAGACCCGCTCCCTGTAGGAGCCGGCTTGCCGGCGATAGGGCCGGCCCAGGCAATACATGTTTGTTGATGTGCCAACGACTATAACGCCACGCCCGACGCGTGAAAACGCAGACCGGGTATTCAGTCCCTGAGTGATGGTCCACAATTCGACCACTGAATTTTGCTACAGTGCACGCCGCCCAAGGCTTCCAGGGTAGTGGGCACTGGGGCACGTACAGCTAAATCCCACCACCAGCCCCGAGCATGCGCCCTGGGCACGTGCACCACTGGAGACAGCAATGTCCTACGTTACCCGCCGCGACGGTCGTTACTTTTATCGTCGTCGGTTCCCCGCTGATGTCGCTGCCATTGTCGGCAGGGCGGAGTTCCGCAAGGCGTTGGGCACTGCCGACCGCAAGGAGGCGCTACAGCTCGCCCGTGTGGTTTCGGTGGAGTTCGACCGTACCTGCTCTGACGCCCTGACTCAGAGCGCCTGCGGTGGCGGTGCAGGGGCGATGCAGGCGCTGGATGAGCCTACCCAAAGGGTCACGGCCGAAAGCATCCTAGAGCGCCTGCGGGCCGTTGTAGACGGTGCTACCCGGTCGGCTGTCGAAGCCCTTGAACCTAGCCAGCGGCAGGCCCCCACCTGGGCGGCTGAGCTCGAATGGCGTAAGGCCGCGCTCCAGGCGATTGCAGACGGGAAGCACCCCGGCGCGGCTGACTACAACCCTGCGGAAGCAATGGCCGCTCTGCGCGCCCTGGAGGCCCTGGAACGGGGCGAGGTGCCGAGCCTGGAGCAACCCTCCGGCACGCCACAGAAACCCGCTGATGCGGCCCTTGGCGCCTTTGCTGGCAGCCCGGATCAGCGTACAGCCGCTGAGTTCACCGAGGCCCTGGACGGATACTGCTCAAGGGTCAGTGAAGGCCGGGCGGGCATTGTGCGCTCGCTGGCGGCAAAGGTGCTGCGCTGGCCATCCACGCCGGATGCACAGGTACAACGGATCATGCAGTTTGCGGAGGAGCGACTGAGCGCGGGTGGCAAGGCAAGTAGCGTGCACAATCAAGCCGCTGGCCTCATCACCGTGCTGCGGGAGCTGCCTGGCTGGGAACGCATTGCCCTGCCGCGTAACGGCGCTGTAGCTCGTGCCGTCCGCCAGGGTGGCCAACTTCAAGCGGACGCCAGGGACTCGATGCCATTGGCGGTGGTGCATGCCGTCCTGCAAGCCTTCGATGCGCGTGGCGATGCCGTGGATGCCGCCGCCGCCCGCTTGCTGGTGCGCTACGGGTTGCGCCCGCTGGAGCTATTGCAGGAAGGCCCCGAGGCCCTGGCCATCAGGGAAGACATTCTGCACAACAAAGAGCTGGTGTTTCACGCTGGGTTATCGGGAGCCAAGAATAGCGCCAGTCGGCGTAGCCTGCCTGTGCATGCCGATGATGCCGAGCTGTTCCGATTGGTGTTGGCAGACCGAGGGGCGGCTGATGCGAAGCGAGCCAGGGCCAGGGTCAAGCGGCTAGGGGACGCGATGCGCATCGCCCTGCGGGGTAAGCCTGGCAAGCTCTCACTGTACAGTCTGCGGCACACCTGCGCGGACCTGCTCCGGGCTGCTGGCGCTACGCCTGATGAGGTCGGTGGAGTCCTTGGGCATACCGCCAAGGGCAGCAAGGCGACCAGTATCTACGGCGGCAAGGCACCGCTGCATCGGCCAAGGGCATTGCTGGCACAGGTCCGTGAGCTACTGGAGCAGGGCACTGTGCCCGAAAGCCTTCCGGCCTAAATTTGTTGTAGTCGTGCGAGGGGAGTATCTGACCCGAGCAAGGCCGGAATCCCCCGTGGGGTGCCACTTAGGCCACCCCACACTGGACGTTGGTCAGCCTTCGTTTGCTACAAGGCTGTAGTCGCAGGTCGAGCAGCGCCGAATGGTGAGGGGACCAACCTCTGCAACGCTGTGAAGGGTTTGCTTGGTGCAGTTCGGGCACTTCTGTCCCTTCCCTTGACCAGGCTCTACAACATGGTTCCATCCCCAGCCTGTAGCATTGCATTGAGTGCATTGCTTGATGGCGCCTTTGTTGTAGTAGGTTTTCTTCGAACAGGAAGGGCAGACTGAACCAGCCATAATACAGCTCCGTTGTTGATGGCAAAGAGCCGCTACTGTACATCACATTTGTTAGGCTCAAAAGGAGTTGGCGTGTAGCGTTATTGGTATGCCTCAAGCGCTACCGTTCATCAGCCATCCAGAGGTGTAGCGATATTGCCAGTTGACCAGCATAAACGCTACACATATAGTCGCTACATCCAAACCGCTACAGGGCGACTATCATGATGATCCATGCTTACCTCCGTGCCTCTACTGCTGAGCAGGACGCCAGCCGCGCCAAGGAACAGTTGCGAGAGTTCGCCCAGCAGTATGGCCACCGTATCGCCGGTTACTACGTAGAGAACGAATCCGGCGCCACGTTGCAACGCCCGGAACTCTTCCGCTTGTTGGCAGACAGCGAGCCTGGCGACGTTCTACTGGTCGAGCAGGTAGACCGACTGGCGCGACTGAATGAGGGCGACTGGGCAGAACTGCGGGCCACTCTCCAGGCGAAAGGCGTGCTTGTCGTTGCCTTGGACCTGCCGACCTCGCATCAAGCGATGCAGCAGGCTAAAGCTGGCGACGACTTCACAGGGCGTATGCTGGCGGCAATCAATACGATGCTGCTGGATATGCTGGCGGCAGTGGCCCGAAAGGATTATGAGGACCGGCGCCGTCGGCAGGCGCAGGGCATCGAGAAAGCAAAGTCGGCTGGTGCCTACAAGGGGCGCCAGGTGGATACCGATCTGCACCGCCGCATCGCCCAGTTGCTGGACGATGGCAAGTCGGTACGTGGTATTGCGGATCTGCTCGACTGCTCGACTAATACGGTGCAGCGGGTTAAGCGTGAGCGCACAGCCAGCGTCTGAGGCGAGGCCACCGTATCACCAGCGCCTGGGCATGCAGCCTGGGCGTTGTCGTTTCTAGGCCCGGCGAGCGGCTATGAGGCGGGCTATCGTTGTCCTGCACTCCCGGCCTGATCTGCGCAGGCTTCGCGCCAGGGGCCTTCTACGGCCTGCCTGGGCTACCTGCCCTAGACATTGATCAATTCTTCTTGGCTATTGATCTTGGTGTCATGATAGGTTGTGTAAATGTTCCATACCATAGAGATAGGTAGACACCAGTCAATCTATTTCGACCGGTGCTGTACGTTTAACCTACGTGTTCGCGATGCCCGTTCCCCAAGCGGGCATTGTGCTTTTTAGTTCCTGGCACCGAACTTCGTCGTTGTCCGCCCGGCTGTGCAACGGCCAGCGCGTACGAGCCCACCATTGGCGATATCTGAGACACCTGGCAGCCCTTGCCACGTTGCTGGATAGCTGCGACACCGCCACCGCTACACACCGCGCCGCTCAAGGCGTTTCCCTTTTCTTTTAGCGTGACCTGCATCCTGCTAAGGAGGATTCACCGTGTCCGATCTTTACAACCGCCGTGGCCGAAAGCCCCTGGCAGCCGCTCGCATTGTCGAGGTAATGCGCCGCTTGGCGAACCAAAACGCACCAGTTACGACCGCTGTGCTGCGCAAACATTTGCCCGACCTTCCTGCCTCCAGTCTGCTCCGTGCTGTGCAATGGTTGCGCGATGAGGCTGGCTTACTAGTCCGAAACATCAACGGCACCAACGTGCGCGAATACCTGCTGGGCACGCAGCACCGGACCTGGGCGATCAACCTTTCGCCCGAGCAAGTGCGGCAATCCGCCCGCGTCGAAACCACGTTGTTGATTGTGCTTCAAGACGCTGAGCGAGGTAGGTCCTGATGGCCCGTAGAAAGAAGATTGACCTCGACCGCCTGGGCCTGGAGCTGCTGGCGTCCACAATCGAAGGGACGCAGCAGCGGTATGCCGACGCCAAGGCAGAAGGGTACCCAGTCGATGCCGCCACGATCTCGGCCAGTGTGTCGCTATTGAAGTTACTCGAAACGACAAAGGCAGCGCGGGAGATTGATACCGCCGCCGAGCTGGAGAAGCTGCGCGAACAGTTCAAACGTCCACCGGCCAGCCAACCCGCTAGCCCTGCACTCCCAACCCAAAACAAACCCGACGACCGCGAGGCACTTCTTGCCGCGTACGGCCTGTCCGATCCCACTACTTGACCGATGGCCTTGGCGCCTTCGATAGGAGGACCCATGACCACAAACTTAGAGCGACTGCACCAACAGGCAGAGGCCGGTGCCGAGGTAGGCCAACCGGAGGAGCGACCACCCTTCGACCGCGTGGCTGCACTGCAACAAGTGATCAAAGAAAACCCCACCCTCAAGGGCGCGGAGATGGAGCTGCGGGTCAATCAGATGGAGGCGGTTTACAACCGCGCCGTGGTAGGCCCAGCGACAGCGCAGAGCATTGTCCGCCGCCATATGGAGAAGACCCAGGCTCAGCGGCGAGAGATGGCCAAGGAGCTGCGCGCCATTGGTTACCGTGGCCGATATGCCTCGGCAGGGGAAGTGCTGGACCTGATGACGGAAGCCCACGACCGGGCACTAGACGACACTCGACCATCAGCCCGTGCCATCTTGCGGCAGCAGGTAGGGGAGGAGGACGCCCCAAGGCTGGCCACAACAAAGAGCCGCCATCTCAAGAGTGCCATGCAGAAGCTGGCCGACCATCCCACTGCTCGACTCATGGAGGCCGAAGGCATGCGCACTGCACGCGACGTAAGTGAAATCTGCAAGTCCTCCCTGGCCGGTGGGGTGGCGGCGCTGTATCAGCGCGCCGATGTAGCCAAGCGCCTTGCCGGGCTCACCGATACCCAGGCTGAACAAGCCCGAGAGATCGCAGCATTGAAGGCCCGTCTAGTCGCCTTGGAGACCCGCCAGGATGTTGCAGAGTCTGGGGAGCACTGGCACGACGTGGCCAAGCGCATGCGCTCTGAGGGCGCTACTTATGGCTCTATCGCCAAGGCAACAGGCCAGAAGCTGGATACTGTGAAGAAGGTTATCTCTCGCAGCAAGTGATGCTGTTAGGTACGAAGTACCTATAGAAATTGAACCTGTTTTGGGTAGGGACATGTCCCCACCCTGTCCCTACTTTCCCTGCACCCACCGCCCAGTGGCTGAGCCAAAGCAGCTCAGGCGAAGCCGTGGGCGCTTACAAAGGAGTTCACTAATTGGCTTCCAAATACACCCGTATCGTTAAGGACGATCCCACCGCCAGTGTAACCCTCGACTGCAATGTGCTTGCCGTTGTCCTGGGCATGATGACGCGAGAGAAGGTCCGGGGCCTGACCCTGACAAAGCGCCTGGCCTGGGTTGCCCACATCCAGCGCAACGGCGTGCTGCATCAAAAGGAATTCCCCTACAGCGAGAAGGCCGGTGCCATCGCTTGGTTGCTCTGTACCCGCGCCCAAATGCAACTCGAAGGCAAGGACACCGACCGTCGCGGCAAGTGGCAGCGCAGTCCAGAGGTAGCAGCATGATCCCGGCCAGCAGCACGGGCGGCATACACGCGCTCATCGGCATGATCCAGTCCGTGCAATCGCCCGAGGTGGAACCCCAGCCTCGGCGGCAGACAGGTATCACGGATGCAGACCTTGCCGACTTGTCCGCCCTGGCCTGGCAGCGGCAACAAGCGCGCGATGCACTGACCTCCAACCAGACGGCACCTGCCAGTTCCGACACCGAGCTATACACCGCCGAGGTAGTGGCCGGGGCTAACGCGGCTGCCGTGCAGCGCCGCCAGCGCCCAGGCTCCTCGCTCGGCATCAATACCTGACGGCCTGCATTCACGGCCTCGATTCAAACCACGTAGACGAACCCGTACCGGAGAACACATAAATGACCAAGACCAACAAGCCAGTAATCAACGCAACCGTATCCTCGCGCTCCCAGGCTCTGCTCGGCGCCCTGCGCACCGCCATCGCCCTGGGCCGACTCGACGTTCCCGAGCTGACAGCGCCCGTCGTTCCCCAGAACTACGTCGATGTGAAATCAGGTTTGAGCCGTATGGCCGAGCGTTTCATTGACCCAGCCCGAGCCGAAGGCAAGCGAACTAGCGCCGACGACGTAGCCCGCGAACTCGGTGCCGTGATTGCCCAGGCTGCGCGTTCTGGTATGCCGTTGGCTGACCTGCCCGCCGCCCTGGACTACGATGCCGCGATGCTTCAACACCGGGGCAAGCAGGCCCATTACCTTCGATCCAGCGACGAACACGCCGCACGCCTGGCTGCTGATATCCAGACTTGGCTGGCCGACCTGCTAGCGGTCCTCAAGGTCCGGGAAGCGCTGGGCGCCGACGTGGTGCAGGATGCCGCTGGCGCTGGGAACAAGACCATGGCCGCTACCGCTCTGGACCTTGTAGCCCGTGAGAAGCTGAACACCGTTGGTGCTGCTGATCTCCCTGTCATGGCCGCTGGCCGTGGCCTGATGGTGCTCCTTGCCGCTGGCGTTGATCCCGCTGAGTTGGAACTGTTTGACCTGGAGGTGCTGTTAGCCCTGGCTGGCTCTGACATCATTCCGGCCACCCTGCCAGGCGCTGGCCTGTCCGCTGCTGACTTGTCGTTCCGCGCCGGTACTTCGCTGGTGAAGGTGAGCACCCGTGGCGCGGTCCTCTATCGTGAGGCCGAAACCCAAGGGGGCCGCGTAGTCCTGCCCCACAGCGTGCTGGTAGCCGTTAGCCCGGATGCCCTGGAGCAGTTGCAAGGTGAAGTGAGCGAGCGCCTGGCCCAAACACCTCACCGATTCCAAGAGGCTGCCGTGGGCAACAGTTCGCTGGACCGGAGCCGCCGTGTTATCCAGGGTGGTGGCCTGAACGCCTTTGCGGCTAGCATCGGCTGATAGTGAAGGCCGGATGCCCGGCCTTTGACTCAAGCCGTCTTTCTGCGACGAAGCTTACCACCTGCCCATAAGGCCAATGCAGAGAGCGCCAAAGTTCCAATCGCCATAGCGAGGTTCATTCCCAGGCTGCCTGGTAACGCGTGCATGAAAGTGGCGAACAAGCGCATGACTCCTGTGAATAGCCATACGCATCCAAGTATTGTCAAAATCCATCCCAGTATCCGCATTGCCGCCCCGTTAGTTGTCCTGTCTACTTCGACAATAGCTGACGCGGGCGGAATAGTGTGCATTTGATATCAGGCTTCCGGTCGGCAGTGCGTGCCAGTGATGGGGCACAAGCTCCAATCGCAAGCCCACATCACGGGCGCCTATAGTCCTGGAGGCCCCGTATTTAAAGGGCTTGAGTAGAATTCACTTGTCAGTCCCTGAATGGTCCGTCACCCAGGGCTCAGTCGGATTTGGGCGCGGGCTGCTCGTAGCGTGCGTTGAACGCCTGGATGAAGCCGTTGCGCAGGATCTGCAGGAACGCCTCGAAAGCGCTGATGTCCTGCTGGTGCACGCTGCCGCTGAGTTCCACGCGGGTGGCGAACTGGTTTTTCGGCTGGTTCTTGAGCACGGTCTCGGTGGCGCCCACGACGGCTTCCCATATCGAGCGCAAGAAGCCCTTGTCCTTGTCTTCTACATCCTGTTGCCAATTGAACACATCGACATCGCGCAACAGCGGCTTGATGTAGCCCTTGAGCCGGCCGGTCTCGGCCTCGGCCTCGATTACCACATCGCCATGCCCGGCATTGAAGTCGAACTTGCCGTATGCGCTGGCGAAGTCGTTCAGCCGGCGCAGTTCGATGCCGGTGGCGCGCAGGCGGAACTGGAAGTCGTCGAAGTCGCTGAAGGGGTCGAAGGTGGCGCGGCTTTCCACCTTGGCGTCGCCCAGCAGCAGCGCCGTCCCCTCGAAGCTGGCGTCGCGCCGGCCCTTTTCGTCGCGCACGTTGGTCAGGTTGCGGATGCTTGCGTCCAGCCGGGTCGCCTTGAGGTCCACCGGCGGTCTGGAATTGAAGTTGCGGAAGGTGAGGGTGCCTTGTTCGATGCGCACGTCGTTCAGGGTGATCGGCAGCAGTTTTTCCAGTTGCTGGCGCCAGTCGGTGCCCTGGCCGGTCTGAGAGTTCTGTTTGTTGCCGCCGTCGACGAAATTGAGTTCGGGGTGTACGAAGGTCACTTCGGCGACCACGGCGCGGTCGTACCACAGCGAGTGCCAGCTCACCGACAGGTCGATCAGCGGCGCTTCGAGCAGCGGCACCGGCACCTTGCCGCTGACCTTGACGATCTTCAGGCCATTGATCTGGTAGGCGCCACGCCACCACGCCAGGTCGACGTCGCGGACCTGGCCGCGGTAGTCGCCCATGTCGGCCAGCTTGTCGTTGAGGTAGTCACGCACCAGGTAAGGCAAGGCCAGGTGCAGGGCCACCAGCAGTGCGACCAGGCTGGCAAAGCCGACCAGTGGCCAGCGGTAGCGCGCTTTCATCAGGTTTCTCCACGGGAGCATGTGCGGTTGACCGCAGGCCGTTTCGTCGAGTTCGAACGGGCTTTACGCTCACCGATTGCAGGCTTACCCTCAGGGTTTTCCCTGCACTTTTTTCCTGTTCAAGGACCGCCGCCATGAGCCGTATCTACGCCGACAACGCCCATTCCATCGGCAACACGCCGCTGGTGCAGATCAACCGTATTGCCCCGCGCGGCGTGACCATCCTGGCCAAGACCGAAGGACGCAACCCAGGCTACTCGGTGAAGTGCCGGATCGGCGCGAGCATGATCTGGGACGCCGAGGACAGCGGCAAGCTCAAGCCAGGCATGACCATCGTCGAGCCCACCTCGGGCAACACCGGCATCGGCCTGGCCTTCGTCGCCGCCGCCCGTGGCTACAAGCTGGTGCTGACCATGCCCGACTCGATGAGCCTGGAGCGGCGCAAGGTACTCAAAGCGCTGGGCGCCGAGCTGGTGCTGACCGACAAGGCCAAGGGCATGAAGGGCGCCATCGAGAAGGCCAATGAGATCGTCGCCTCCGACCCTGCGCAGCACTTCCTGCCGGGCCAGTTCGACAACCCGGCCAACCCGGCCATCCACGAGAAGACCACCGGCCCGGAAATCTGGAACGACACCGATGGTGCGGTCGACGTGCTGGTTGCTGGCGTCGGCACCGGTGGCACCATTACCGGCGTGTCGCGCTACATCAAGCACACCCAGGGCAAGCCGATCCTGTCGGTGGCGGTGGAACCGGTGAACTCGCCGCTGATCAGCCAGACCCTGGCCGGTGAGGAGCTCAAGTCCACCCCGCACAAGATCCAGGGCATCGGTGCCGGCTTCGTGCCGAAGAACCTCGACCTGTCGATCGTCGACCAGGTCGAGACGGTGACCGAGGAAGAGTCCAAGGCCATGGCCATCCGCCTGATGCAGGAGGAGGGCATCCTCTGCGGCATCTCGTGCGGCGCGGCGATGGCAGCGGCGGTGCGTCTGGCCGAAAAGCCGGAGATGCAGGGCAAGACCATCGTGGTGATCCTGCCGGACTCGGGCGAGCGTTACCTGTCGAGCATGCTGTTCAGTGATCTGTTCACCGAGCAGGAGAACCAGCAGTAAGCGACACGCTGCAAGCCGCAAGTCGAAGGCATGGCCGTATTGACGCGGATCAGCTTGAGCTTGCCGCTTGCAGCTTCTGGCTTGCAGCCGCTCCTGATGGGTTTATGATGTCCGGCTATCTGGGGATGGCCTGATTTCCCCTCCAAGGAGTGTTGCATGACCTTTTCCTTCGTCGCCAAGGCCGGTGTCCTGCTGGTGTTCTTCGGCAGTGTGCTGTTTGTGCACCTGCGCGGCAAGGCACGCCTGCCGGTGCTGCGCCAGTTCGTCAACCATTCGGCGCTGTTCGCCCCCTACAACAGCCTGATGTACCTGTTTTCCGGCGTACCTTCCAAGCCGTACCTGGACCGCCAGCGCTTCCCCGAGCTGGATGTGCTCAAGGACAACTGGGAGGTAATCCGCGAAGAGGCCATGCGCCTGTTCGACGAGGGTTACATCCGCGCGGCGGAAAAAGACAATGACGCCGGCTTCGGTTCGTTCTTCAAGAAGGGCTGGAAGCGCTTTTACCTGAAGTGGTACGACAAACCGCTGCCTTCGGCCGAAGCGCTGTGCCCGAAGACCGTCGAGCTGGTCAGCGGCATCCCCAACGTCAAGGGCGCGATGTTCGCCCTGTTGCCCGGTGGCAGCCACCTGAACCCGCACCGCGACCCGTTCGCCGGCTCCCTGCGCTATCACCTCGGGCTGTCCACGCCGAACTCCGACAACTGCCGCATCTACGTTGATGGCCAGCCCTACGCCTGGCGCGACGGCGAGGACGTAATGTTCGACGAGACCTTCGTGCACTGGGTCAAGAACGAGACCGAGGTCACCCGCGTGATCCTGTTCTGCGACGTCGAGCGTCCGCTCAACAGCCCGCTGATGACCCGCATCAACCGCAAGGTCAGTGCCTTCCTCGGCCGTGCCACCGCGCCGCAGAACACCGATGACGAGCGTGTCGGCGGGATCAACCAGGCCTATGCCTGGAGCAAGCGCTTCAGCAATGTCATCAGCACCCGGGTCAAGCAGTTCAAGCGTGCCAACCCCAAGGCCTACCGCGTGCTGCGACCGGTGCTGGCGGTTGTCGTCGCCTACGCCCTGTATCGCTGGCTGTTCTGATTCGCGTGGGCCGGGCTCGCTCCTCGTGGGAGCGGGCTTGCCCCGCGATGATTCCCCCGCTATATTCCGAAACACATTCTTCTCTGAAGACCCGATCATGCCAGCCATCCCTTCCACCACAACTAACGTTCTCGCGCCTGTCGCGGGCGTGGTCGTGCGTGGCAGCCAGCAGCCGGCCATGATCAGTCTCTCTCCACCACCTGTCAGTGGCGTGGTAGGCGGCGTAGCTCCGCCTCCTTGCGCAGTCGTGGTGCTGGGCTGACCGGCCGCTGGCCGCTCCCCACCGCACTCGCAACCTACTGAACACGGTCGGCTATCCCCGCAAGTCGCGATAGGCCCTCCGTACGGCTCATTTGCCCGTATACAGGTGGCAATACATGTTTGTTCTCAACAAAGCTTCCGTGGCCTCGGCGGCCACGACCAGCCTGTTCGTCCTGCTGTGGAGCAGCGGGGCGATCGTCTCCAAGCTTGGCCTGGCCGAGGCCAGCCCCTTCGCCTTCCTGCTGCTGCGTTCGGCCTTGGCGCTGTTCGGTCTGCTGTTGATCGGTCCGTTGCTCGGATTGCGTTGGCCACGTACCCGGGGCGGCATTGTTCGCGCCCTGGGGACCGGCTGCGTGTTGCTCGGCGCCTACCAGATCTTCTACCTGCTGGCGCTGAACACCCATGTCACGCCTGGCGTCATGGCCACGGTCATGGGCGTGCAACCGATCCTGACCGTGGTGCTGATGGAGCGTCAGCGGTCCTGGAGCCGATTGTTCGGCCTGGGGCTTGGTCTTGGCGGTCTGGTGATGGTGGTCTACCAGGGCATCAACCTGGGTGGGGTGTCCCTCGCCGGGATGCTGTTTGCCCTGCTGGCGCTTGGCAGCATGACCTTGGGCTCGATCCTGCAGAAACGCATTACTGACAACCCCATGGGCACTTTGCCCTTGCAATACTTGGCGGGCTTCGCAATGTGCGCAGTGTTCGCGCCGTTGCAGCCGCTGCATGTCCAGTGGAACGCCAGTTTCCTCGGTGCGCTGCTATGGATGGGGCTGGTGGTCTCGTTGCTGGCCACGCTGCTGCTGTACCGGCTGATCGCAAGGGGCAACCTGGTCAATGTCACCAGCCTGTTCTACCTGGTGCCGGCGGTCACGGCGGTGATGGATTTCATCATCTTCGGCAACCGCCTGGCGCCCCTCAGCCTGCTGGGGATGGGGCTGATCGTGATCGGCTTGCTGTTCGTGTTCCGTAAGCCTGCGTTGCGCACAGCCGAGGCCTGAGTCAACGAGCGGTGGGAGCGGGGCAAGCCCGCTCCCCTTTTTTCAGTGCCGTGCCGGGCGCAGCACCAACCACAGCGCCGCACCGATCAGCAGACCGCCATACAAGTGCGCCATCGACAGCGGCTCATCCAGCAGCCACGCGCCCCACAGTACGCCGAACACTGGGATCAGGAAGGTCACGGTACTGGCCTTGACCGGCCCGATTTCGTTCAGCAGGCGGAAGTACAGGATGTAGGCGAACGCCGTGCACAGTAGCCCCAGGCCCAGGAGCGACAGCCATACCTGCCAGCCGCCCCAGCTGGCCGGTGGCTGGGTCAGCGCGCTCCAGGCGAACAGCGGGCTGAGCAGCAAGGTGGCGCCGAGCATGCTGCCCAGCGCCGACAGACGGCTGTCCAGCGTGCCGACCCAGCGCCTTGCCAGGAAGCCCGCGAAGCCGTAGCAGGTGGTGGCGGCCAGGCAGGCCAGTGCGCCTTGCACCAGGGCCATGTCCAGCGCCACTGGGCCGGCACCGCTGAGGATGCCGACACCGAACAGCCCGAGGAAGATCCCGCAGAGCTTGGGCAGGGTCATGGCTTCGCGGAAGAACAAGGCGCCGATCAGCACGCCCATCAGCGGCGTGGTGGCGTTGAAGATCGCCGAATAGCCGGCCGGCAGCACCTGCGCCGCCACGGAATAGAAGGTGGCCGGAATGCCCGAGTTGATCATGCCCAGCACCAGGCAGGCGCCAAGCTTGCCCTCGAAGTTCCAGCGCACTCGGGCGGCGGCGAGGATGGCGATCAGCCCCAGGCAGGCGATCGACACGCGGAAGAAGGCGGTCGGCACGGTGCCCAGCTCGGGGGCAATGATGCGCATGAACAGGAAGCTGGCGCCCCAGACAGCGGCAAGGGTCAGCAGGCGGGCGAGGGCGATGGGGCTCACGGGGGTCTCCGGCGGTAGGGCAGGGCGCGAGTGTACGTCAGGGAGAGTGGGGGATTCTTGTGCTTTCTTGCTGTGTGAATCCGGGGTCGCCTCACGGGCTTCATCGCCGGCAAGCCGGCTCCCACAGGGCTCGTATCCGACTAAGCTCTCTCGGTGACCATTGCATAGAGGCACGCGCATGACCCCAGCCTGGCCCGCCGTCGATATCGCCCGGATGATCCTCGATGGCTTCGACGACTACCGCGAGCACTTTCGCCGTATCACCCTCGGCGCCCGCGAGCGCTTCGAACAGGCGCGCTGGCAGGACATCCAGCACGCCGCCGCGGCGCGCATCAACCTGTATGAAGAGAAGGTCGCCGAGGTCAACGGCTGGTTGCGCCAGCGCTTCGATACCAAGGTGCTGCTGGACGTCGAGCAATGGCCGCTGGTCAAGAACGCCTACATCCGCCTGATCGACCCCCGGTTGGACGACGAGCTGGCCGAGACCTGGTACAACTCGTTGTTCTGCAGCCTGTTCAGCCACGACCTGATCAGCGACGGCTGCATGTTCATCCATACCACGCGGCCATCGATGCGAGGCCATGAACGGGCGGCGCAGACGCGTACCTATGCGCTGCAGGATGGGCTCAAAGGCTTGTTGCGAGCGATTTTCGCCGATTATGCGTTCGACGTGCCTTATGGCGACCGGGAGGGCGATATCGCGCGGCTTGAGGATCAGTTGCGCGAATGCCTGCCCGATTGGGTCTGCAAGGATCCGGCCTTGGCCGTGGAGCTGTTCACCCCCGTGCTTTACCGCAACAAGGGCGCCTATCTGGTCGGCCGCCTGTACACCCCCGACGAGCAGTGGCCACTGGTGATCCCGCTGCTGCACCGCGAGGGACATGGCATCGAGGCCGATGCGCTGATCACCGACGAGGCGGAGGTGTCGATCATCTTCTCCTTCACCCGTTCGTATTTCATGGTCGATGTGCCGGTGCCGGCGGAGTTCGTCAACTTCCTCAAGCGCATCCTGCCGGGCAAGCACATCGCCGAGCTGTACACCTCGATCGGGTTCTACAAGCATGGCAAGTCGGAATTCTATCGGGCGCTGATCAACCACCTGGCCAACAGCGACGACCGCTTTGTCATGGCCCCGGGCGTGCGCGGCATGGTCATGAGCGTGTTCACCCTGCCGGGCTTCAACACTGTGTTCAAGATCATCAAGGACCGCTTCTCGCCGTCGAAGACTGTCGACCGGGCCACGGTGATCGAGAAATACCGCCTGGTAAAAAGCGTCGACCGAGTCGGGCGCATGGCCGATACCCAGGAGTTCGCCGATTTTCGCTTTCCCCAGGGCAAGTTCGACCCCGATTGCCTGGCGGAACTGCTTGAGGTGGCGCCCTCCACCGTGGCGCTTGAGGGCGACACGGTGCTGATCCGCCACTGCTGGACCGAACGGCGCATGACCCCGCTCAACCTGTACCTCGAACAGGCCAGCGAAGCCCAGGTGCTGGAGGCGCTGGAAGACTATGGGCTGGCGATCAAGCAATTGGCGGCGGCGAACATATTCCCCGGCGACATGCTGCTGAAGAACTTCGGCGTCACCCGCCATGGCCGGGTGGTGTTCTACGACTACGACGAGATCAGCTACCTCACCGAGGTCAACTTCCGCCATATCCCGCCGCCGCGTTATCCGGAGGATGAGATGTCCGGCGAGCCGTGGTACTCGATCGGGCCGCATGACGTGTTCCCCGAGGAGTTTCCGCCATTCCTTTTCGCCGATATCGGCCAGCGCCGCTTGTTCAGCCGCCTGCATGGCGAGCTGTACGACGCCGATTACTGGAAAGGCCTGCAGGAGGCGATCCGGGCGGGGAAGGTGATCGATGTGTTCCCTTATCGGCGCAAAGGGCGTTAGGCCTCAGGTTTTCAGCCTCTGAGGCACTTGAGTTCGCTGAAGTCCGAACGCACCTTGCTCAGCCGCTGCTGTAGGAATTGCCGCTGGGCCGGGCTGCTCTGTTTCAGCAGATCCACCAGCAGGCTGCGTGCCTGGCGCTCGGTGTTCTGGAATGCCTGGCGGTACTCCGGTGTCCACAGGCTTTCCTTGCGCTGCAGCAACTGCGCCAACCTGGGCTCGAAGCTTGGGCTGGCGCGCTGGTCCATCGCCAGCACCAGTTGCTGCTGCCAGTGGGCGCGGTTGGCGATCCACTGGCGATTCTGGTCACCCAAGGCCTGTGACCAGCTCATCACCCGCAGCCGTTGCTCGGCATCTAGCTCGCCCAGCCAGGGCTCGAGGCGCTTGCGCATGCGTGCGGCACGGTTTTCGACCTGCTTGGCCAATGGTGTGTCGACGTACTCCTTCTGGCGTTTGTCGATGTCCTTGCGAAAAGCCTCGCGCATTTCCGCTACCTGGCTGTCATTCATGCCCTTGAGCAGTTCAGCGGCAGAGGGGGTTATCGCTTCGGTGACCCGGCCGATGGCCTGGCGCGCCTCGACCGTGCGTTGGCGCAGGTTTTCATCGGTGACCGCGTCGTTGGCGACCATCAGCTGCACCCGGTCGAGCCAGTCGAGGTAGCCGGGCAGTTGGGTCTTGCAGTGCCAGGCCAGGTGCGCCTTGAGCCGCTCGTCGAGCAACTGCTTCTGCTCGCGGTTCATGTCCAGGTAGTCGCCCAGCGACCACGGCACCAGGCGATCAAGGTTGCGGTAGGCCAGGTCGATGCGGCTGCAGGCCGTCAGTGCCAGGGCGAAGCCGATTAGCATGAGCAGGGCTTTGGGCAGGCGAAGGGGCATGAGCGAATCCTTGCTGGGCTGGCCAGGCGGTAGACGCACGGTGAGCTCGACGGTTCCGGCGAATGTGCGCTCGGGCGGCCGGGCGGGTCAGGTGTTAGAATAGCCGCCTTGTCTTGAGGATCTTCGGAAATGGCTCTGCTTGGGCGTTACAACAGTTTGCAAATCGTGAAACACGTGGAGTTCGGCCTGTACCTTGACGGCGGCGCCGATGGCGAAATCCTCCTGCCGCGGCGCTACTTCCCCAAGGATGCCGAGCTGGAGCTGGACGATTGGCTCAACGTGTTCATCTACCTGGACAGCGAAGACCAGCTGATCGCCACCACCGAAAAGCCGAAAATGCAGGTGGGCGAGTTTGCCAGCCTCAAGGTCAAGGACATCAACGGCGCTGGCATCTTCCTCGACTGGGGCCTGTCCAAGGACCTGCTGATGCCCTACTCGGAAGAGTCGCGGCAACTGAAGATCGGTGACTACTGCGTGGTCCATGCCTACCTGGACAAGCGCACCCGGCGTATTACCGCCACCGCCAAGCTGGACCGTTACCTGGACCGCACCCCGGTGGACTACAGCGTCGGCCAGCCGGTCGAGCTGCTGGTGGCCGGCGAGACGCCGATGGGCTTCAAGGCGATCATCAACAACCGCCATTGGGGCCTGATCCACAAGAACGAGGTGTTCAAGTTCCTGCGTTCGGGCATGCACGAGAAGGGCTTCATCAAGGAAGTGCGCGCCGACGGCAAGATCGCCCTGAGCCTGCAGCCGGTGGGCCAGGCCTTGGCCGACAGCCTGCACGAACAGATCATGCAGCGCCTCGAGGCCAACGGTGGTGTGCTGCCGGTGTGCGACAAGAGCGACCCGGCGCTGATCAGCCAGATGTTCAACGTGAGCAAGGGCAACTTCAAGAAAGCCATCGGCGCGTTGTTCAAGCAGGGCCGGATCGTCATTCATGACGATCGCATCGAGCGGGCTTGATCAGCCCTGCACGAAGGTGCTGAAGTCCAGCTGCTCGCCACCCGGTCGGGTGTCGCGCAGCAGTGAGTCGCGGTCGGCGCTCAGGGCCAGGCTGATGGTCGAACGGCGTTTGCCGGGATTGCGCACTTCCATCTGCTCCTGATGAGCCTTGAGGAAGTTGGTGGGCACCTTGAGGTGCTGCAGCCCGTCGTTCTCGGGGGTGTGCAGCAGCAGGTTGACCCAGTCGGGCTGGCCCTTGCGCAGCAGTGCAACCGGCACTTCGAACCACCACAGGTTGCGCTTGGTGTCGAGAATGGCGAACAGGGTGTTGGCACTGGTGAGTACCGGTTTGGCCAGCGCCTCGTTACGGCGAGCGATGGCGGTGGGTTTGTCGAGTTTCATGCAGGTTCCTGCGGGTTGACGCGAGTAAGGCCTGCCATTGTGGGGTGGGGCTTATCGCGGGGCAAGCCCGCTTCCCCGAAATCACCGAACCCGAACCGTGCAAGCGTATCGAGCCCAGCCGATTGCCGTTTGGCTGACAGGGTGCAAATGAATTGAAACTCTGGCCAATGGCCTTGGGTCGATCAGATGTCGACACGATTTCCCGTGTCTTTCCCCGAGGAGACATCCCATGAGTGGCACCAAGGACAAAGCGAAGGGCCTGGCCAACGAGGCCGTGGGTAACATCAAGCAGGGCGTCGGCAAGGTGACCGACAATGACAAGCTGCGCGCCGAGGGCAAGGCCCAGGAACTGAAAGGCGAGGCGCAACAGGCCGTGGGCAAGGTCAAGGATGCCGTGAAGAAACCTTGATCGCCGCAACCTGGCCGCGGGGCAAGCCCGCTCCCGCAAGATGGGGGCGGGCTTGCCCCGCGCTTGCTTTGGACTGTGCACAAGGTACAAGCGAACAGCACGCCCGCCGCCTGGTCTATTAGACTTGCAGCATTGCCATTCCGATCAAGCGGCGAAAGGAGACGCTATGATTTTCCCCGACCTGCGCGGCCTGCCCCTGCACCGCGTGTTGGTGCGCACCGTCAAGGAGTTCCTCGATGACGAGATGTCCACCTATGCCTCCGCGCTGGCCTACCAGATGCTGTTCTCGCTGTTCCCCTTCCTGCTGTTCCTGATCGCCCTGATCGGTTTCCTGCATCTCCCGGACTTCTTCTCCTGGCTGCGCCTGCAGTCGGAACTGGTGCTGCCGCCCCAGGCCCTGGAGCAGGTCAACCCGGTGATCGACCAGTTGCAGCAGTCCAAGGGCGGGCTGCTGTCGGTGGGTATCGTGATTGCCTTGTGGACTGCCTCGGCGGGCGTGCGCCTGATGATGAGCGCGATGAACGCGGCCTACGACGTGCCCGAGGGGCGGCCGGTGTGGAAGCGCATTCCGCTGTCGGTCATCTATACCGTCGGCATCGCCGGCATGCTTCTGGCCGCGGCGGCGCTGATGGTGCTGGGGCCGCAGGTAATGGAGTGGATCGCTTCCCAGGTCGGGCTGGAGGAGGCGGTCGTCATCGTCTGGACCATCCTGCGCTGGCCGGCGATCATCATTCTGATGATGGTGGCGGTGGCGCTGATCTACTACGTGATGCCCGACGTGAAGCAGAAATTCCGTTTCATCACCCCAGGTTCGGTGCTGGCGGTGGTGGTGTGGATCGTCGCCTCGCTGGGCTTTGCCTACTACGTGAAGACCTTTGCCGACTACAACGCCATGTATGGCAGTATCGGGGCGATCATCGTGCTGTTGCTGTACTTCTACATCTCCGCTGCAGTGCTGCTGCTGGGCGCCGAGATGAACGCGGTGATCGAGCACATGTCGGCCGAGGGCAAGAACCCCGGCGAAAAGGAATTCGAGGAGGACAACCCGCAACAGAGCATCACCGTGCTCGGCCATGAGCACCCGGTGACATCCGAACCCCAGACCCGCGAGCCGAATACCTGATGATCCGCGACATTCTCAAGATGGGCGATGAACGCCTGCTGCGCATCGCCCCGCCGGTTCCCGAGCACATGATCGGCAGCCCGGAGCTTGCGCAACTGATCGACGACATGTTCGAGACCATGGCCCATGTCGGCGGTGTCGGCCTGGCCGCGCCGCAGATCGGCATCGACCTGCAACTGGTGATCTTCGGCTTCGAGCGCAGCGAGCGTTACCCGGACGCCGAGCCGGTGCCACGGACCATCCTGCTCAACCCAGTGATCACGCCGCTGGCCACGGAGGTCGAGGACGGCTGGGAGGGTTGCCTGTCGGTGCCCGGCCTACGTGGCGTGGTGCCGCGCTACAAGCACATCAGCTATTCGGGCATCGATCCGCAGGGCAACCCGATCAACCGCTTTGCCGACGGCTTCCATGCCCGGGTGGTGCAGCATGAGTGCGACCACCTGATTGGCCGTTTGTATCCTTCGCGCATCCAGGACTTCAGCAAGTTCGGCTATACCGAGGTGCTGTTCCCCGGGCTCGACGTGACCGACGACTAACCCCGCCTCATCGCCAGCGGCGCCTTGCTGCGCTGGTAGCGGGCCAGGCGTGAGGCCAGGGCCTGGGGCAGGGTGGTTGTCGGTGTGAAGGCCAAGCGTTGGTAGAAGGGCGCCAAATCCGGGTGGCAGAACAGCCAGGTCGCAGCGTTGCTTTCGGCCAGCGCCGCGTCAATCAGCCGGGATGCGATCTGCTGGCCGCGCCACTGCGGGGCAACGAACAGGCCGGTCAGCCAGTGATCGCCACCGATGGGCGTCAGGTTCATCCCACCGATTATTTCTGCGGTACGCGCCACCCATTGCTCGCCTTCACCGGCGGCGCGCATGCGCGAGCCGTGCTGGCGGTAGAAATGGTCCAGCAGGCGGCGCTGGGTTGGGGGAAGGCGAGTGCAGGTCAGAGGGAGCATGCTTGGTTCACGCGGTGTGGCAATCTCAGGCAGGAATTCATCGGTGCTTTGTCGCAGATTGTTGCAAATGCGGCAAGGGTGAATGTCCGACTCCGGGGTTCAACTATTTCAGGCGGGGAGTAGACTTTCACTCATCCCCCCGGCAGTACGATAAAGCGGGATCGGTACTTCGTGTCATCTTCGCAGTCGATGACAACTTCTCCGTGCCATTGACGGCGTCAGAAGTCACGCGATCAGCTTGATAGCCATCAAGGTCGACATCAATGAAAGCCTTACTGATTCTTGCATTGGTCGGTATGTCCCCGTTCGCCTTTGCGGACCAGGCCAAGACCGCAGACACCCAGCCCGTGGTCGAGCAGTACGACTATTCCACCAACCTCGACATCAAGCGCGTGATCAGCCTGTCGACGATCCCCAACGTCTGCGAAGTGGTGCCCGCCACCATGACCTACGAGGATCATCAAGGGCAGGTCCATACCCTCCAGTACCGTGCATTGGGTGAGGGTTGCCGGCTGAATTGAGCCGCGTGGCCGAGACAAGGTTCGTGGGAACGGGCTTGCCCCGCGATGGCGTTCAGCTGAGTATCACGTGCAATCGCGGCTCAAGCCCGCTCCCACCAGTTCCAGTCCTTGCTTCAACTGTGCCCGGCTGTGCGCCGCCGACAGGCTGATCCGCACGGCCCTGACGCTGTCGGTGCCTACCGCGAAGACGCTGGCCGGCACGATCTCCACCCCGTGTTCCCGACACCGCGCAACCAGCGCCTGGGCGTCTCCAGGCGTGGCCAGCCAGATGTGCGGCGACGGCACGCCCTCGGCGGGCAGCGCCTCGCCCAGCACCGCCCGCGCCAGGCGCCAGCGTTCGCCCAGTTCCTCCCGTTGCCAGGCCAGCCGCCGTGCGGCGGTGCCATCCGCGATCCATTGGCAGGCGATGCGCAGGTTCAGCGGCGACACCGACCAGTGGGTGGCCTGGGCATAGGGGTCGATCTGCTCCAGCAATGCTGGCCGGGCCACGATCCAGCCCAGGCGCAAGCCGGCGGCGACGGTCTTGGACAGGCTGCTGATCAGCACGCCACGGCC
Organism: Pseudomonas sp. PONIH3; assembly: GCF_002934345.1. Classification (NCBI taxonomy): domain Bacteria; kingdom Pseudomonadati; phylum Pseudomonadota; class Gammaproteobacteria; order Pseudomonadales; family Pseudomonadaceae; genus Pseudomonas; species Pseudomonas sp. PONIH3. The sequence goes on along the minus strand of NZ_CP026386.1, from coordinate 2,058,908 downwards.
TTCGAGCAAGGGGTAGAGGGGTGGCCGGTCGGTCAAGGCGCCATACACGTCATCCTCGATGACCAGCAGTTGGTGGCGCCTGGCGACTTGCGCCAGCGCCAGGCGCCGGGCCTCGCCCATGCACGCGGCGGTCGGGTTGTGCAGGGTAGGGGTGGTGACCAATACCCGCGCGCCGCTCGCGCGGACCACACGGTCCAGTTCTTCCGGAAGCAGGCCTTGCTCATCCAGGGCCACGCCGTGCACGGGCAGGCGCAACTGGCGACAGGCCGCCTTGATGCCCGGGGCGGTCAACGCCTCGACCATCACTGGCTCGCCCGCCTGGCACAACGACTGCAACACCAGGGTCAGCGCCTGCTGGGCGCCCCCGCAAAGCAGCACGTCCTCTGGCGCCAGGTCCAGACCGCGGTTGCCCAGCCAGCGCGCCCCCTCGATCCGCCCCAGCAGCAACTGCTCGGGCCCCAGGTAATGGTCGAGCAAGGCGGTATCGCCCTGTTCGAGCAGCCTGCGCAGGCTGTGCTCGAGGTCGAGATTGCAGGGATCGGCCACCGGCACATTGGTCGACAGATCGATCACTGGGTGCTGGCGGCTGGGTTGCTTGAGGCGAAACAGCGTCGCTTCCTTGCTGCTGGCCAGCACATAGGTACCGCGTCCCACCTCCCCGGACACCAGGTGCCGCGCGGCTGCTTCTCGGTAGGCCTGCTGCGTGGTGCTCGGATTCAGGCCCAGCGCCCAGGCGAGGCGGCGTTGCGGGGGCAGGCGTTCACCGACCTTCAGTTCACCCTGTTCGATGGCGTTGGCGATGGCCTCGACCAGTGCCTGGTAGCGCGGCTGGTCGTTGGCCGGGAGGCTAGGAATCCACACGAAATTGCTACCCATGCAATATTTATTTGGACCCATACAATGCCCGGCGCTTAGGATCGGTTCAACCCCATACCGATGAAGGACGTTCGCCATGTTCGACTTGCCCGCCCTGCGCGAAGCCGCCGCTTTCGTTCACCAGCACGTGCCGCCGACCCCACAGCACGCCTGGCCGCTGCTGGCCGAGCGGCTGGGTTGCCAGCTGTGGGTCAAGCACGAGAACCATGCGCCCACGGGGGCCTTCAAGGTGCGCGGCGGGCTGGTCTATGTCCGCTCGCTGTTGGCCAGTGGCGCAGTCCCCCGTGGCCTGGTTACCGCCACGCGCGGCAATCACGGCCAGAGCATGGCCCTGGCGGCGCGCCAGGCTGGTTTGCCGCTGGTGATCGTGGTGCCGGAGGGCAATTCACGGGAGAAGAACGCAGCCATGCGCGCCCTGGGCGCGGAGCTGGTGGAGTATGGCGTGGACTTCGACGTGGCCCGGGAAGAGGCGGCGCGCCTGGCCGATGCGCGGGGCTTTGCCATGGTTCCCTCGTTCCATCCGGAACTGGTGCGTGGCGTGGCCACCTACGCCCTGGAGCTGTTCGAGGCGGTGACCGACCTGGATTGCGTGTACGTGCCGATCGGCATGGGGTCGGGCATCTGTGGGCTGATCCAGGCGCGCAACCTGCTTGGGTTGTCCACTGAAATCGTCGGCGTGGTATCCACTGCGGCAGACGCTTATGCCCAGAGTTTCGAGCTGGGGCGCATCGTCACCACCGCCAGCGCCGATACCTTCGCCGACGGCATGGCCTGCCGCGTGCCGCATCCCGACGCCTTTGCCCTGGTACGCGAGCATGCTGCACGCATCGTGCGGGTGAGCGACGAGGCGATCGCCGAAGCCATGCGCCTCTACCACGAAACCACCCACAACACCGCCGAAGGTGCCGGCGCCGCCGCCCTGGCTGCACTGATGCAGGAGCGTGGGCGTCAGGCGGGCAAGCGGGTGGCGGTGGTTCTCAGTGGCGCGAACGTGGATCGCGGGCGCTATGCGCAGGTGTTGATGGGGACGAAAGATCCTGTATGAAAGTGTCGAAAGGAAGTGCTATCTTTATTTGATAGCATTTTCCGATGAACACTCGATATCGCAAGATTCTGGACAGCATCTTCAGAGCCCCGACCACACCCACATTGCCGTTCGCCGAAATCGAGGCTCTGGTGCTGCATCTTGGCGGCCAGGTGCTGGAACGGCAGGGTTCCAGGGTCAAGATGCTGTTGGGCGAGCAGTGCTGGCGCTGCCACCGCCCCCATCCTGGCAAGGACGCCAGGCGATATCAGATAGAAGAGGCCCGCGAGTTCCTGCTGCGGGCGGGAGTCCGACCATGAGCTGCATGCGATACAAAGGGTATGCCGCCCGCATCGAGTACGACGCGCGTGACGATATTTTCGTCGGCCGCGTGCTCGGCCTGCGGGACATCATCAGCTTCCACGCCAGCGCCGTGCCTGCGTTGCACGAGGCGTTCCGTGAGGCACTCGACGACTACCTGGCCGATTGCGCCGAACAGGGCGTCACTCCCGAAAAACCGGCCTCGGGCAAGGTCATGTTGCGCATCCGCCCAGAAGTGCACGCTGCCGCCAGCCTTGCCGCCAGGGTAGCCGGCAAGAGCCTGAACCAATGGGCCGACGAGGTCTTCGAGCAGGCGGCGATGGCCTGACCTGCAAATTCCTCCTGTACCGCCAGGGGGCATTCAGGTTCAATCGCTGACTTTCGTCCGCAGTCGAGCCTGCCATGCCCTTTTCCAATGGTTTCCTCCTCAGCCTGTCCCTGTGCCTGGACATCGGCGTGGCCAACATCGCCATGATTACCCTGGCCATGCAGCGGGGGTTTCTTCAGGGCTTTTGGCTTGGGCTGGGGACCTGCGTCGGCGATCTCATCTACGCCATTGCGGCCCTGGCCGGCATGACCGTTTTGCTGCAGTTCGAAAGCGTGCGTTGGACGTTGTGGCTGGGGGGCTCCGCGTTATTGGCGTGGTTCGCGGTGAAGATGCTGCTGGCGGCGTGGCGCGGCGGGCACCTGGAGTCGCGTGGCCAGGTAGTGGTCGAATCAGGCTGGCGTGAGTTCCTGCGCGGGATCTTCCTGGCCATGTCATCGCCCAGCGCGATTCTCTGGTTTGCCGCAGTCGGCGGCGTGCTGATCTCCCGCTCCGGCGCCGGCAGCGCGCTGGATGCGGGCCTGTTCCTCGGTGGCTTCTTTGCCGCCGGGCTGCTCTGGTGTGTCTCGTTGTGCGGTATCGCCAGTCATGGCGGGCGACTGCTTGGCGATCGCCTGCTGACTTGGTCGTACCTGTTGTCGGCGGCGATCTTCTGCTATTTCGCCGGTTACGTGGTGCTTTCCGGTTACCGCGAATTCATCCTGGCAGTACCGGTCTGATTATTCTGGAGATTCTGTGCTGCTGACTTTTTTCTCATCGGGTTGTCGATTCTCCATTTTCCCGTTCGACCATGGGTGAAGGCGCCGGAATGCACCGGCGCCAATCATTGTTGAACGCTGGGAGGAAGCACCGATGAACAGCGCAGCCGAAATTGAACTTCGTCAATTGATCGAACAGTGGATGCAGGCCGTGCGCGAGCGCGACGTGGACCGTATCGTGGCACCCTATGCCGACGACATTCTCGCCTTCGATGCCATCCAGGCCCTGCAATTCAAGGGCAAGGCCGCCTACCGTGCACACTGGGAAATGTGCATGGGCATGTGCACGGGGCCGATGGTCTTCGAACTGGCAGAGCTGAAGGTATACGCCGACGGCGACCTGGCCCTGGCCCATTGGCTCAACCGCTGTGGCCCGGGCGACGACGAAAGCCAGTGCGGTTTCATGCGCGCCACGGTCGGCTATCGGCGCAGCGGCGGTCAATGGCAAGTGATCCACGAGCATTGGTCGGCGCCGTTCGACATGGAAACGCAAAAAGCCTTGTTCGACCTCAAGCCCTGATACCGCTCATCGCCCACCGCACCGAGCCGACCTGCTGGAGACGATCATGAAATACCTGTGCCTGGTCTATTGTGATGAAGCGCTGTTGCACAGCCTGCCCGACAGCCCCGAAGACGCCGAATGCATGGCCTACGCCGAATCCATCCAGGGCAGCGGGCGCATGCTCGCCGCCGAGGCGCTCAAGCCTGTGCAAACGGCCACCACGGTACGTGTACGCGCCGGTCGCATGAGCCTGACCGATGGGCCGTTCGCCGAGACCAAGGAGCAACTGGCCGGTTTCTACCTGGTCGACGCCCGTGACCTCAACGAGGCGCTGAACATCGCCAAGGGCATCCCGGCAGCCCGGGTGGGCAGCGTCGAGGTTCGGCCGGTGCGTGAACTGCAGCCCTGACGCAACGGGAGAAAAGCCGCATGAGTCACCAGGGAAAGCCCGATTGATGGTGGGGGAAGCGCAAGTCCGCCAGGAGGTGGAGGCTGTCTACCGCCGTGATTCGCGGCGGATCCTGGCGACCCTCATCCGCCTGCTGGGGGACTTCGACCTGGCCGAGGAGGCCATGCACGATGCCTTCTTCATTGCCGTGCAGCGCTGGCAGCGCGATGGTATCCCCGACAATCCGCGGGCCTGGCTGGTGTCTGTCGGCCGCTTCAAGGCCATCGATGCGCTGCGCCGAAGTGCCCGTTTCGACCGCTCCCAGGCCGACTTGATCATGTTGCTCGAACGCGAAGCCGACGATCCGGGCGAGCAGACGTTGCTGGCCGATGACCGTCTGCGGCTGATCTTTACCTGCTGCCACCCGGCACTGGCCTCTGACGCCCAGGTACCGCTGACCCTGCGCGAGGTGTGTGACTTGACCACCGAGCAGATCGCCCGTGCCTTCCTGCAAAGCCCGGCCACCATCGCCCAGCGCATCGTGCGTGCCAAGGCCAAGATCCGCGATGCGAAGATTCCCTATCAGGTGCCGGAACTGAGCGAGCTGCCCGAGCGCCTGGAAAGCGTGCTGCGGGTCATCTACCTGGTGTTCAACGAAGGCTATTCGGCCTCGGCGGGCGAAGATGTCACCACCCGCGAGCTGACCGATGAGGCGATCCGCCTGGGGCGCCTGGTGGCCCAGTTGCTGCCCGATGCCGAAGTGCATGGCCTGCTGGCGCTGATGCTGCTGCAGGCATCGCGGCAGAGGGCGCGCAGCACCGCCGATGGCGAGCTGGTGCTGCTGGATGAGCAGGATCGCAGCCTGTGGGATCGCGGGCAGATCAATGAGGGCAGCCAGCTGGTCCAGCAGGCATTGCGCAGTCGCGACTTCGGGCCGTATACCGTGCAGGCGGCCATAGCCGCGGTGCATGCCGAAGCGCCTTGCGCCGAGGCCACGGATTGGGACGAGATCATCGGCCTGTACGATGTGCTGCAGCGCCACTGGCCATCAGCGGTGGTGGAGCTGAATCGGGCGGCGGCGCTGGCCAGGCGGGACGGCGCGCAGGTGGGGTTGCAGGCGGTGGAGGCAATCCTGCAGCGCGGCGAGCTGGGTGATTATCACCTGGCCCATGCCGCGCGCGCCGAACTGCACCGGCAGCTGGGCAACCTCGATCAGGCCCGGGATGCCTGGCAGCAAGCGCTGACGCTCACCCGCCAGGGGCCGGAACGGCGGCATATCGAACGGCGGTTACGCGAACTGGGCTGAGCTATCGCCAGCGTGCCCGCGATGGCCAGCTAGGTGAATCAGCTGGCGACAAAGTTCGGCGGGCTGACCAGCTCGACCGTCTGCTGCTTGCGCGGCGCGAGGATCTCGGCCTCGCCACTGACGACAAGCTCATCGTTCTGGTTGTACACATTGGTGGCGATGCGCACCTTGAACTTGGGCAGCTTCTCGAGAATTTCCAGGCGCACGGTCAGCTCATCGCCGATCTTCACCGGCTTCTGGAAGCTCATCTGCTGGCCCAGGTAGATGGTGCCCGGGCCAGGCAGGGTGCAGGCGACAGCTGCGCTGATCAACGCGCCACTGAACATGCCATGGGCGATGCGCTCGCGGAACATGCTCTTGGCGGCGAATTCGGCGTCCAGGTGCACCGGGTTGTGGTCACCGGACATGGCGGCGAACAGCTGGATGTCGCGCTCTTCGACAGACTTCTTGTACTCAGCTTTCTGGCCGACTTCGAGGGCTTCGTAAGGGGTGTTGGTGACCTGGGTCATCGAGGCTTCCTTGTGGGGCGGGCGAGGTGGCCGATCATTCACTGCGGGCAGGGCGGCCAAGGGCCAGCGCCTGCTCCAGCCAGCCGATGATCTCGGCGGTGACCTCGTCGCGATGGGTTTCGTTGAGCACTTCGTGGCGTGCGCCGGGGTAGATGCGCAACTGTACATGACGGTTGCCGGTCGCGCGCAGGGCGTCGGCCAGATGGGTGAGACGCTTGCCGGCACTCACCGGATCACATTCGCCGCCGATCACCAGGATGGGCAGGTTCGGGTCGATCTGCCCGAGATGCCTGGGCTGGCTGATCTGCGCCAGCCCCTGCAGCAGGTCGAGCCACAGCTGGTTGCTGCAACGAAAGCCGCACAAGGGGTCGGCGATGTACTTGTCCACTTCCTCGGCATCGCGGCTGAGCCAGTCAAATGCCGTGCGGTTGGGTTTGAAAGCCTTGTTGAACGAGCCGAACGACAGCCAGTCGATCAGCGCGCTCTTGCCCAGGGGGCCTTGGCGCCAGGCTTCGAAGCGGGCGATCAGGCGCGCGGCCCGGTACAGTGCCACCGGCTGGAAATTCGAGCCGCTGAGGATCGCGCCTTGCAGGCTGGCGCTGTGGTGCAGCAGGTAGGCCTGGGCGATGTAGCTGCCCTTGCTGTGGCCGAGCAGGAACAGCGGGGTGCCCGGGAACTGCTGGCCGACGTGCTGGGCCAGCAGGCCCAGATCGTTGACCACGGCATTCCAGCCATTATGGCGGGCGAACAGGCCCAGGCTCCCCAGCTCGGCGGTACGTCCATGTCCGCGCAGGTCGGGGGCGAGGAGTCCGTAGCCGGCAGCGTTGAGCGCATGCCCCAGGCGCTGGTAGCGCCCGGCATGCTCTGCCATGCCGTGGGCCAGCAACACCACGGCCTTGAGCGGTGTGGAGGGCAGCCATTGATGAACATGGAGGCTGCAATGCTCGCTGGCGGGGAGCCAGAAGGCGTCATGGGGCATGGCGGATCCTTGCGCGCGGAAGTTCGCCAACAGTGTATGCGCAAAGCGCCCTATTGCAGGAAGGGCAGAAAAGAGATTCACAATGTTAATGGCGGCACTTGGCGTATTTGCCACCCTCGACAGAGCTGCTAACGTCGGCTGAACACCTTTTTGCCATCAGGCGATCAGGTCAGGGACGTCCCGGTAGAGGAACAACAATAAATGCAAGCCGATTTCTGGAACGACAAGCGCCCGGCGGGCGTGCCTTCCACCATTGACATGAATGCCTATACGTCAGTCGTCGACGTTTTCGAGCGCTCCTGCAAGCGCTTCGCCGACCGGCCGGCATACAGCAACCTCGGCGTCACCCTGAGCTACGCGGACCTCGACCGTTACTCGGCGGCCTTCGCCGGCTGGTTGCAGCAGCACACCGACCTGGTGCCGGGCGACCGCATCGCGGTGCAGATGCCCAACGTTCTGCAATACCCGATAGCCGTTTTCGGCGCCTTGCGCGCCGGCCTGGTGGTGGTCAACACCAACCCGTTGTACACCGAGCGCGAGATGCGCCATCAGTTCAAGGACTCCGGCGCCCGCGCGCTGGTGTACCTGAACATGTTTGGCAAGCGCGTGCAGGAGGTGCTGCCCGACACCGGCATCGAGTACCTGATCGAAGCGAAGATGGGCGACTTGCTGCCGACGGCCAAGGGCTGGCTGATCAACACCGTGGTCGACAAGCTGAAGAAAATGGTGCCGGCCTACCATTTGCCCCAGGCGGTGTCGTTCAAGCACGTCCTGCGCCAGGGGCAACGTCTCGGTCACCAGGCGGTGGCGCAGACACTCGACGATGTCGCGGTGCTGCAGTACACCGGCGGGACCACGGGCCTGGCCAAGGGGGCCATGCTCACCCATGGCAATCTGGTGGCCAACATGCTTCAGGTACTGGCCTGTTTCGGCCAGCACGGGCCAGATGGCCAGCCGCTGATCAAGCAAGGGCAGGAGGTGATGATCGCGCCGCTGCCGCTTTACCACATCTACGCGTTTACCGCGAACTGCATGTGCATGATGGTGACCGGCAACCACAATGTGCTGATCACCAACCCCCGCGACATTCCGGGGTTCATCAAGGAACTGGGCAAGTGGCGGTTCTCGGCGTTGGTAGGCCTGAATACGCTGTTCGTCGCCCTTATGGATAACCCGGGGTTCAAAACGCTGGATTTCTCTGCACTGAAAATCACCAATTCTGGCGGCACCGCCCTGGTCAAGGCCACCGCCGAGCGCTGGGAGGCGCTCACGGGGTGCCGCATCGTTGAAGGCTATGGGCTGACCGAGACCTCGCCGGCGGCCAGCACCAACCCCTATGGCCAACTGGCGCGCCTTGGAACGGTGGGGATTCCAGTGCCTGGCACCGCGTTCAAGGTGATCGACGACGACGGCCTTGAGCAGCCTTTGGGTGAGCGCGGCGAACTGTGTATCAAAGGCCCGCAAGTGATGAAGGGCTATTGGCGGCAGCCTGGGGCCACCGATGAGGTGCTGGATGGGGAGGGCTGGCTGAAGACCGGCGACATCGCGGTCATTGACCCAGATGGTTATACCCGGATCGTCGATCGAAAGAAGGACATGATCATCGTCTCGGGCTTCAACGTGTATCCCAACGAGATCGAGGATGTGGTGATGGGGCATCCGCAAGTGGCCAGCTGCGCGGTGATCGGCGTGCCGGATGAGCGTACTGGCGAAGCGGTGAAGTTGTTTGTGGTATCGCGCGCGGGCGGGGTGAGCGTGGACGAGCTGAAGGCATTCTGCAAAGCCAACTTCACCGGCTACAAGGTGCCCAAGCACATTGTATTGCGCGAGTCGCTGCCGATGACCCCGGTGGGCAAGATCCTGCGTCGGGAATTGCGGGACATCGCCTGAAAGTAAGAGCGGCGGTGTGCCGTGTGACTTGTCCCGCGATTGTGTCAGCCTGGACGACAGTTTCCCCCAGAGTCGACGCCATCGCAGGTCAGGTTCACTTTCACAGACCCCTCTAGGTCAGGGCTTTCAGGCGGATTTGCGACATTTCGTATAATTACTCTAAAAATGACCTGAAGTTTTCATTGAGTCATTTTTGTGACCTGTCGGCCCATTTCGGCCTCTAGGCGACCCCTTTCAAAGCTGTTACTCTCGGCGCGCTTTCAGAGGATCCGGTTTGCAATGAGCCGGCCTCTCATATCAATAATAAGCGCATCGTCGCGTACCGAATTCGCTGTTGCTGAAGGAGCGGGCTTCCATGATCGAACATTTTTGGAAGGATAAGTACCCAGCCGGGGTCACGGCGGACATCAATCCTGACGAGTTCCCCAATATCCAGGCGGTACTCAAGCAATCCTGCCAACGCTTTGCCGACAAACCTGCCTTTAGCAACTTGGGCAAGACCATCACCTACGGCGAGCTGTATACCTTGTCCGGCGCCTTTGCCGCCTGGCTGCAGCAGCACACCGACCTGAAACCGGGTGACCGCATCGCGGTCCAGTTGCCCAACGTCCTGCAGTACCCTGTCGCTGTCTTCGGCGCCATGCGTGCCGGGCTGATCGTGGTCAATACCAACCCGCTGTACACCGCGCGTGAGCTGGAGCACCAATTCAACGACTCCGGCGCCAAGGCACTGGTGTGTCTGGCCAACATGGCGCATCTGGCTGAAAAGGTGGTGCCCAAGACCCAAGTCAAACACGTCATTGTCACCGAAGTGGCCGACCTGTTGCCACCGCTCAAGCGCCTGTTGATCAACAGCGTGATCAAATACGTGAAGAAAATGGTGCCGGCCTACCACCTGCCGGGCGCGGTGCGCTTCAATGACGCGCTGGCGCTAGGCAAGGGCGGCGCTGTCACCGAGGCCAACCCGCAGCCCGGCGACGTTGCTGTGCTGCAGTACACCGGCGGTACCACTGGCGTGGCCAAAGGCGCGATGCTCACCCATCGCAATCTGGTGGCCAACATGCTGCAGTGCCGTGCGCTGATGGGCTCGAACCTGCACGAAGGTTGCGAGATCCTCATCACTCCGCTGCCGCTTTACCACATCTATGCCTTCACCTTCCATTGCATGGCCATGATGCTGATCGGCAACCACAACGTGCTGATCAGCAACCCGCGTGACCTGCCGGCAATGGTCAAGGAGCTGGGCAAGTGGAAGTTCAGCGGCTTTATCGGCCTTAACACGCTGTTTGTCGCCCTGTGTAACAACGAGGCTTTCCGCAACCTCGATTTCTCGGCGCTGAAGATCACACTGTCCGGTGGCATGGCGCTGCAGATGAGCGTGGCCGAACGCTGGAAGGCGGTGACGGGTTGTGCCATCTGCGAAGGTTACGGTATGACCGAGACAAGCCCGGTGGCGGCGGTCAATCCGATCTCGGCCAACCAGGTGGGCACCATCGGTATCCCGGTGCCGTCGACCCTATGCAAGATCATCGACGACAACGGCCAGGAACTGCCCTTGGGTGAGGTGGGCGAGCTGTGCATCAAGGGGCCACAGGTGATGAAGGGTTACTGGCAGCGTGAAGATGCCACCGCCGAGATCATCGACGGCAATGGTTGGCTTAAAACCGGTGACATTGCCTTGATCCAGCCAGATGGCTACATGCGCATCGTCGATCGCAAGAAGGACATGATCCTGGTATCCGGCTTCAACGTGTATCCCAACGAACTCGAAGACGTGCTCGCCACGCTGCCGGGTGTGTTGCAGTGCGCGGCCATCGGTGTGCCGGACGAGAAGTCCGGCGAGGTGATCAAGGTATTCATCGTGGTCAAACCTGGCATGACGCTGACCAAGGAACAGGTCATGGAACATATGCGCGCCAACGTCACCGGCTACAAGGTGCCCAAGGCCATCGAGTTCCGCGACGCGCTGCCGACCACCAACGTCGGCAAGATCCTGCGCCGCGAGCTGCGTGACGAAGAACTGAAGAAGCAGGGGCTGAAGAAGATCGCCTGATCTGCAGCCTGGTTTGGGATTGAAACGTGGGAGCGGCGGTGCGCCGGTGCGACTTGCCCCGCGATAGCGTCAGGTCAGGCAACGTAGTTGCCCGAGCCGACGCCATCGCTGGTCAAGTCGCACCGGCGCACCGCCGCTCCTGTTTTGCGAAATGAAGCTCAGCGCAGCTTCTCCAGCATCTGGTAGTACCACATCCCCGCCGCCAGCAGCGGATTGCCCAGCAAGTCACCCATCGGCACCTTGATGTGCCTGCATGCTGCGAAGGTATCGAACTTCTCCAGCGTCCCGGTCAAGGCCTCGGCCATGATCTCGCCCATGATGTGGCTGGTGGCGATGCCGTGCCCGGAGTACCCCTGGCAGTACCAGACGTTGTCCGACAGCTTGCCCAGTTGCGGGATACGGTTGACCACGATGCCCATGGCGCAGCTCCACTTGAACTCGATCGGCACGCCCTTGAGCGCCGGGAAGGTGCGCTCGATGCATGGGCGCAGCTCGCCCTCGATGTCTCGCGAATCGCGCCCGGAGTAGTTGGCGCCGCCGCCGAACAGCAGGCGTTTGTCGGCGGTCAGACGGTAGTAGTCGAGGACGAAGCGGCAGTCGTACACGGCCAGATCCTGCGGGTTGATCTGGTCGGCCAGGTCACCCAGTGACGCGGTGGTGACGATGCCGCCCATGGCCGGGAAGATCTTGCCCTTCAGTTGGCGTTTTTCCAGTTTGTGGTAGACGTCGCCGGCCAGCATCACCTGTCGTGCCTCGATGCGCCCGCTGGCGGTAACCACGGCCGGGCGGGGGCCGTGGATGATCTCCAGAACTTCGGAATTCTCGAACACCAGCGCGCCGAGGCCATGGGCGGCGCGGGCCTCGCCCAGGCACAGGTTGAGCGGATGCAGGTGCAGGTTGCGGCGGTTCTTCAACGCGCCGAGGTACAGCGGGCTTTGCAGGTGCTGCTGCATGGCCTCGCGGTCGAGCAATTGCACCAGGTCGCCCATGCCGCGGCGTTGGGCTTCGGCCTCGAAGGCGCGCAGTTCGGTCATGTGCGACGGTTTCATCGCCGCGTGCAGGTGGCCGTGCTTGAGGTCGCACTGGATGCCGTAGCGCTCGACCCGCTGTTCGATGATCTGGTGGCCGCGCCAGCGCAGGTGCCAGATGAAGTCGTCCACCTCGGCGCCCAGGCGGTCGCGCATCTGCGTGCGCATGGCCTCGTCGCCCGACAGGCTGCCGGTGACCTGGCCACCGTTGCGCCCGCTGGCGCCCCAGCCGATGCGGTTGGTCTCGACGATGGCTACCTTCAGGCCACGCTCGGCCAGCTCCACCGCAGTGGCCACGCCGGTGAAGCCGCCGCCGATGATCGCCACGTCGACCTGCACCGTGCCTTTGAGCGTGGGGTATTCGGTTGCATCATTGAGGGTGGCGCTGTAGTAGGACGGCGCGCGCTGGGCCGGCCTGTTGTTCAGTGCTGCGTTCATGGGTGTTCCTTGTTGTAGTTCGTCTGTCAGGCCTGATGCAGGTACCAGCGCCAGTCCTGTTCGCCGACTTCGGCCATGAACTGGCGGTACTCGGCACGCTTGACCTTCAGGTACACGCCGAGGAAGGCCTCGCCCAGCGCCTCCCTGGCCCAGGCCGACTGTTCCAGAGCTTCCAGGGCAGTCAGCCAGTCGGTGGGCAGGTACTCGCTGGCCTGGGCATAGCCGTTGCCTTCGACCGGCGCGCCGGGATCGAGCTGTTCGCGGATGCCCTGGTGCGCGGCAGCAAGTATCGCGGCGGCGGCCAGGTAGGGGTTGGCGTCAGCGCCGCAGATGCGGTGTTCCACATGTCGGCTGTTGGCCGGGCCGCCGGGCACGCGCAGGCTGACGGTGCGGTTGTCCACACCCCAGGTCGGTGCCAGCGGGGCATAGCTGTTGGCCTGGAAGCGGCGGAATGAGTTGGCGTTGGGGCAGAACAGCAGCAACGACTCATGCAGGTGACGCAGCATGCCAGCCACCGCTTGGCGCAACAGTGGGGTGCCAGCCTTGTCTTCGCTGGCGAACAGGTTGTTGCCAGCGGCGTCCGCCAGGCTCAGGTGCATGTGCATGCCGGTGCCGGCCAGTTGGGTGAACGGCTTGGCCATGAAGCAGGCCTGCATGCCGTGGGCGTTGGCGATGCCTTTGACCAGGCGTTTATAGCGCACGGCCTGATCCATCGCCTGGAGCGCATCGCCGTGCTCCAGTGTGATTTCGACCTGGCCGGGGGCGTACTCGGAGATCGCCGTGCGGGCCGGGATACCCTGTGCCTTGCAGGCGGCATAGAGGTCGGCAAGAAACGGTTCGATCTGCTCGAGTTCGCGCAGGCCGTAGACCTGGGTCTCGCGCGGACGGCCGCCGTCGCTGTCCAGCGCCGGCTGCGGGCGGCCCTGGGCGTCGCGCTGCTGGTCGAGCAGGTAGAACTCCAGCTCGCAGGCCATCACCGGGTGATAACCCTCGGCCTTGAGGGCGTCGATCACCCGCAGCAGCACATGACGCGGATCCGCCACGCTGGCCGGCAGGCCTTCGCTGGGGTGCATGCTGACCTGCACGGCGGCGGTCGGCACCCGGCGCCAGGGCAGGCGCACCAGGCTGCCCTCCAGCGGGTAGGCGCGGCAGTCGATGTCGCCGACGTCCCAGACCAGACCGGAGTTTTCCACGTCGTCGCCATTGAGGGTCAGGCCGAGGATGGTGCTGGGCAGCGGGCGGCCGCTGTCGAACACCGCCAGCAGTTCCTCGCGATGCAGCAGCTTGCCACGGGGTACGCCGTTGGCGTCGAGGATGAACAGTTCGATCAGGTCGATATCGGGGTTGTCGGCCAGGAAACGCCTGGCTTGCTCGGCAGGGGCAAAGTGCATGGTGGATTCGCTCTGAGGCACGCAGGACCGCCGCGCAGGTGGGCGGTCAGGCTGAGTCAATCGGCCAGTGGTGGCCGGGTAGGGTCAGGGATGCGTGAGCGAAGTGTCCGGTGGGCGCGCGTGGCGGCAGTGCCACAGGGCCCAGAAGGCGAGGATGATGTGCACCAGCGGATTTTCGCCGGCACGGACCCTGGCCTTCGGCAGCGAAGGTTGGGGCAGCGGGCGGGCGATCGTCGGGTCGGGAAGCATCGCTCGATACTCACATGGCCGGTAAGGTTGATTAAATCAGTGAATGGCGACGTTCATTCCATTGATTGTTAAACATTCGAGTTGCAGTGCCCAGGGCGGACCTGGCCTGTGTCACAGCCGCAACAGGCAGCATCCCGCTGGCAAATCTGCGACAATCGTGCCCCTTACGCCTGCCGATCATGAAAGAGCAGCACTCGCCTGCATCATTAAAAAAGTCCCATGACAGACCACGCCATCGACCAACTGCTGAAGAACCTCGACCACGCCATGATCGCCGACCGCCATCGGTTGCGCCGGCAATTGCACGAGCTGCGCAAGCGTCCCGATGAGGGCAAGCTCGCGCAGTGGGTGGAAAAGGTCCAGGCCTCTTGCGCCCAGGTCACCGCGCGCCAGCAGAGCGTGCCGAGCATTCGCTACGACGACAATCTGCCCATCGCCGCCAAGCGCGACGAGATCAAAAAGGCCTTGGCCGAGCACCAGGTGCTGGTGATCGCTGGCGAGACCGGCTCGGGCAAGACCACCCAGTTGCCGAAGATCTGCCTGGAGCTGGGTCGCGGCAGCCATGGCCTGATCGCTCACACCCAGCCTCGGCGGATTGCCGCGCGCAGCGTGGCGGCGCGGGTCGCCGAGGAGCTGGGCACGCCGTTGGGGGCGCTGGTGGGCTACCAGGTGCGCTTCGAGGACCAGAGCGATTCGAACACCCTGGTCAAGCTGATGACCGACGGTATCCTGCTGGCCGAGACCCAGCACGACCGTTTCCTCGAACGCTACGACACGATCATCGTCGACGAGGCTCACGAGCGCAGCCTGAACATCGACTTCCTGCTCGGCTACCTCAAGACCCTGCTGCATCGCCGTCCGGAACTGAAGCTGATCATCACCTCGGCGACCATCGATCTGGAGCGTTTCTCCAAGCACTTCGACGGCGCGCCGATCATCGAGGTGTCCGGCCGTACCTACCCGGTGGAAACCTGGTACCGCCCGCTGACCAGCGAGCAGGACGAGGAGGGCAACCAGGTCGAGGAAGACCTCTCGGTCGACCAGGCGATCCTCGCCAGCCTCGACGAGATTGCCCAGTACGAGCGCAGCCAGGGCAAGGGCCCAGGCGATGTGCTGGTGTTCCTGCCCGGCGAGCGCGAGATCCGCGACGCCGCCGAGATCCTGCGCAAGGCGCAGTTGCGCCACACCGAGATACTGCCGCTGTATGCGCGGCTGTCGCCGGCCGAGCAGCAGCGGATCTTCCAGTCCCACAGCGGCCGGCGCGTGGTGCTGGCGACCAACGTCGCGGAAACCTCGTTGACGGTGCCGGGCATCCGCTACGTGATCGACAGCGGCACCGCCCGCATCAGCCGCTACAGCTACCGCGCCAAGGTCCAGCGCCTGCCGATCGAAGCCGTTTCGCAGGCCAGCGCCAACCAGCGTAAAGGCCGCTGCGGCCGGGTCGAGCCGGGCATCTGCATCCGCCTGTACAGCGAGGATGACTTCAACGGCCGGCCGGCATTCACCGATCCCGAGATCCTGCGCACCAACCTGGCGGCGGTGATCCTGCAGATGCTGCACCTGCGCCTGGGCGCCATCGACGCCTTCCCGTTCATCGAACCGCCGGATGGCAAGGCCATCAGCGACGGCTTCAACCTGCTGCAGGAACTGTCGGCGGTCAACCGCGAGAACCAGCTGACACCGCTGGGCCGCCAGCTGGCGCGTCTGCCGATCGACCCTCGTATGGGTCGCATGCTGCTCGAAGGTGCCCGCCAGGGCAGCCTGCAGGAAGTGCTGATCGTCGCCAGCGCACTGTCGGTGCAGGACCCGCGCGAACGCCCACCGGAGCGCCAGCAGGCCGCCGACCAGGCCCATGCCCAGTGGAAGGATGTCGACTCCGACTTCGCCGCGCTGGTCAACCTGTGGCGCGGTTTCGAGGAGCAGCGCCAGGCGCTGACCGCAAACCCGCTGCGCAACTGGTGCCGGAAGAACTTCCTCAACTATTTGCGCCTGCGCGAGTGGCGCGACGCCCACCGCCAGCTGGCGCTGATCTGCCGCGACCTGCAACTGACGGTGAACAAGGATGCCTGCGACTACCAGCGCATGCACAAGGCGATTCTCAGCGGCCTGCTCAGCCAGATCGGCCAGAAGACCGAGGAGGGCGATTACCAGGGCGCACGCCAGCGGCGGTTCTGGATTCACCCGTCGTCGGGCATTGGTCGCAAGCGGCCGCAATGGGTGATGGCCGCCGAACTGGTGGAAACCACCAAGCTGTATGCGCGCATGGTGGCCAAGATCGAGCCGGACTGGATCGAGCCGCTGGCCACCCACCTGATCAAGAAGAACCACTTCGAGCCGCACTGGGAGAAGAAGCGCGGCCAGGTAGTGGCCTACGAGCAGATCACCTTGTACGGGTTGATCCTGGTCGGACGCCGCCCGGTGCATTTCGGCCCGATCGACCCCGTCACTTCCCGCGAGCTGTTCATCCGCGATGGCCTGGTCGGCGGCGAGATCCAGTCTCGGGCCAAGTGCCTGACGGCCAACAAGCGCCTGCTGGAGCAGCTCGACGAACTCGAGGCCAAGGCCCGTCGGCGCGACATTCTGGCTGACGAAGAAACCCTGTACGCCTTCTATGAAGCGCGCCTGCCCGCGGAGATCCACCAGACCGCGACCTTCGATGCCTGGTACCGGATGACCAGCCAGAAGGACGCCAACCTGCTGATCATGCGCGAGGAGGACGTACTGGCCCGCGAGGCCAGCGAGGTCACCGCAGCGCAGTACCCGGATCACTTGCAGGTGGGCGAACTGCGCCTGTCGCTGAGCTACCACTTCGAACCGAACCATCCACGTGACGGCGTGACCGTGCGGGTGCCGGCGCCGTTGCTGCCCAACCTGCCGGGCGAACGCCTGGAATGGCTGGTGCCGGGCCTGCTCGAGGCCAAGTGCATCGCCCTGGTGCGCAACCTGCCCAAGGCCCTGCGCAAGAACTTCGTGCCGGTGCCGGACTTCGTCAAGGCGGCACTGTCGCGCATGGTCTTCGGCCAGGGCGCGTTGCCCCAGGCACTGGGCCATGAGCTGCTGCGCATGACCGGGGCGCGGGTGTCCGACGAGGCCTGGGCGGAAGCGACCGCGCTGGTGGAGGGCCATCTGCGCATGAACATCGAAGTGGTCGATGCCCAGGGCAAGTTCCTCGGCGAGGGCCGCGACCTGGTCGAACTGACTGCCCGTTTTGCTGCCGCCAGCCAGGCCGCCCTGGCCTTGCCGCGCAACGACAAGGCCGAGCAGCCGGTGCAGGCCAAGGTATTCGAGCAAGTGGCGCAGACCGCCCAGCAGAAGATCGCCGGGCTGTCGATGACCGTGTATCCGGCACTGGTCGAGGACAATGGCACGGTGCGCGAGGGGCGGTTCTCGACCCAGGCCGAGGCCGAGTTCCAGCACCGACGTGCCCTGCAGCGGCTGTTGTTGCAACAGTTGGCCGAGCCGGCCAAGTTCCTGCGCGGCAAGCTCCCGGGCTTGACCGAGCTGGGCTTGCTGTATCGCGAACTGGGCCGGGTCGAGGCACTGGTGGAGGATATCTTGTTGGCCAGTCTCGACAGTTGCGTGCTCGAAGGCGAAGACCCGTTGCCCCGTGATGGCGCCGCCCTGGCCTCGCTGGCCGAACGTAAGCGCGGCAATTGGAGCGAGCATGCCGAACGCCTGGCGCGCCTGACCTTGGAGGTGCTCAAGCTATGGCATGGCTTGCAGAAGCGCTTCAAGGGCAAGATCGACCTGAGCCAGGCGGTGGCGCTCAACGATATCAAGCAGCAACTGGCCAACCTGGTGTATCCGGGCTTCGTGCGCGAGACGCCGGGGGGCTGGTTCAAGGAATTGCCGCGGTATCTGAAGGCAGTGGAACTGCGCCTGGAGAAGCTGGGCTCGCAGGTACAGAAGGACCGGGTGTGGAGTGGCGAGCTGGCCAATTGCTGGGCGCAATACCAGGCCCGTGCCGACAAGCATGCCCAGGAAGGCAAGCGCGATGAGCAACTGACCCTGTACCGCTGGCTGCTGGAGGAATACCGGGTTTCGTTGTTCGCCCAGCAGTTGGGGACCAAGGTGCCGGTTTCCGACAAGCGACTGAGCAAGCAGTGGAGTCAGGTGGAAGCCTAACCGTTGCAACTTGTGGCAAACTTGACGGAATTTGGGGCTGCTTTGCGGCCCATCGCTGGCAAGCCAGCTCCCACAGGGTACGCATTGAACTGAGGGAGCTGGCTTGCCAGTGATCGAGGGCCCAGCCCCTCGTCTGTGAATTGGTACCAAGGTGCCATTATGTTGCCCTTTTCCCGGCCTGCGCCGCATGGCGATGGCCTTTGACCAGAGGAACGACCGTGCACAACGTCGTCATCAGCGGCACCGGCCTGTATACCCCGGCCCAGAGCATTTCCAACGAAGAACTGGTGGAGTCCTTCAACACCTGGGCACAGCGTTTCAACCGTGACAATGCCGCCGCCATCGAGCGTGGCGAAGTCGAGGCGGCGCCGCTGTCCGATGCCGCCTTCATCGAAAAGGCCTCGGGCATCAAGAGCCGCTTCGTCATGGACAAGGCCGGCATCCTCGATCCGCAGCGCATGAAACCGCGCCTGCCGGAGCGTTCCAACGACGAACAGTCGATCCTCTGCGAAATGGGCGTTGCCGCTGCGCGTCAGGCGCTGGAGCGCGCCGGGCGCACTGCCGCCGATGTCGACGGGGTGATCGTCGCCTGCTCCAACCTGCAGCGCCCGTACCCGGCCATCGCCATCGAAGTGCAGCAGGCGCTCGGTATCGAGGGTTTTGCCTTCGACATGAACGTCGCCTGTTCGTCGGCCACCTTCGGCATCCAGACGGCCGCCAACAGCGTGCAGTTGGGCCAGGCCCGCGCGGTGCTGGTGGTCAGCCCGGAAATCTGCACCGGCCACTTGAACTTCCGTGACCGCGACAGCCACTTCATTTTCGGTGACGCCGCCACCGCGGTACTGATCGAACGTGCCGACCTGGCCACCTCGGCGCACCAGTTCGATATCGTCAGCACCAAGCTGTGGACCGCGTTCTCCAACAACATCCGCAACAACTTCGGCTTCCTCAACCGCGCCGCGGAAGAGGGCATCGGCACGCGCGACAAGCTGTTCGTGCAGGAAGGCCGCAAGGTGTTCAAGGAAGTCTGCCCCAAGGTCGCCGAGCTGATCGGCCAGCATCTGGAAGAGAACGGCCAGCAGCCGAGCGACGTCCAGCGTTTCTGGCTGCACCAGGCCAACCTGAGCATGAACCACCTGATCGTCAAGAAACTCCTGGGCCGGGAAGTGGACGAGCAAGAGGCGCCGGTGATCCTCGACCGTTATGCCAACACCAGTTCGGCAGGGTCGGTGATTGCCTTCCACCTGTACCAGGATGACCTGGCCAAGGGGGCGCTGGGTGTGCTGAGCTCGTTCGGCGCGGGTTATTCGATTGGCAGCGTGATCCTGCGCAAGCATTGATGCTTGTCTGACTCGTGGGAGCGGGCTTGCCCCGCGATGGCGTCATCAGCCCTTGCACAGCGGTAGGGTTGATGACGCCATCGCGGGGCAAGCCCGCTCCCACGTTCATTGCAGGCAAAAAAAAGCAGGAAATGCTGGATGGGGTCAGCATTTCCCGCTTCAGGGTGGAGCAAAGGAGCCTGGCGCTTAGAACTTCGCTTCCAGATCCACCTGCAGGGTGTCTACGTCAGCATCGCTGTTCGGCAGGTTGGAGAAGTCGGTCTTGGCCATCAGGTAGGCCGCGCCCAGCGAGAAGTTCTTGTCGATCTCGTAGCCGACCTTGAACTTGTGGCCACGCGAACCGGTGAAGCCGTTGCCGAAGTCGGAATCGGTGAAGGCGCTGACCACCGCGTTACGCTGCACGTCGCGGTAGTTGTAGTCCAGGCTCCAGGCGCCGACCTTGGTTTTCAGGCCCGCCAGCCAGGCCTTGTCCTTGCCGTCAGTGCTTTCGGTGTTCTTGACGAACTGGCCATAGGCCGAGAGCGGGATGGCAAAGCCGGTGAAGTCCACCTGGCCGAAACCTTCCACCAGGTTGAACTCGTTAGTGGTGTTGCCCAAGGCACGCAGGACGGTCGACTCCTTGTCGTTGTCGTAGCCGTAGATGCTGCCGCCCACGGTGAACTTGAGGGTGTCGGCCGCGTTGAACTTGGCACCCAGCTGGCCGTGGTACAGCTGCGCGTCGTGCTTGAACTGCACGCCGTCGCCGTCGACGTTGTCCTTGAGGGTGTAGTGGCCGGCACTGCCGAACAGTTCGGTGGCGCCCAGGTTGGTCTTGTAGGTGACCGCCACGCCTTCGGGGTTGATGTCGCTGTCCCAGATGATGTCGCCCATGCTCACCCATGGCTGGGCCATCTTGCCGCCGATCAGGTGCAGGTTGGGGATGGCGGTCGGGTGCCAGTCGAGGTAGGCCAGGTCGACCCACAGCGATTTCTTCTCGAAGTAGTTGTCCAGGCTCTGGTTGGTCGAGCGGGCATCGGCGCTGCTGCCGGTGGCCACACGCACGCCGGCATCCACTTGCGGGTTGATCTCGCTGTAGAAGCCGACACGGGCGCGGACGCGCTCACGGTCCTGGTTGCCACTGCGCGAGATCGGGTTGTCGACGTTGACGTCTTCGTAACGCAGGCGCACATCACCCTTGATCTGGGTCTTGGCGGCCCACGCCACTTTCTGTTCGAACGAGCTCATGCGCTCGGACTGGGCTTTCTGGTCGGCCTTTTCCTTGGTTTCCTTTGCCAGGTCGCCCTGCAGTTCGTTGTACTGCGCCTGGTTGATCGAGCCATTGGCGCGGAGCATTTCGAGCAGCTTGGCGTCGACAGCAGCACTGGCCGGAGTACTCAGAGCCAGCATCATGCCGGTGAGGCTCACTCCGGTAAGTGTAGAAACAAGACGCATAAGGTTCTCCCTGTTGGAAAAAGTGGGGAGGCTCAAGCGCCCGCCCCCAAGTTGGCATGTCTTCGGAAAGGGCCTGACTAGACAGGTTCTGGGGTTCCGGAAAACAGGCGCAAGTATTGCGGGGGCGAATGACAGAATAATGTCTAAACAGTGGCACTGTTGTTAAGTAAAGCGGCCGTCATTTGAGTGTCACGGTCGACTTGGCAATACTGGCACTCTCTTTTCAGCGAGTTGCAAACGTGATCAGCCTCCACAGCCTTGCCCATCTGCGCGACCTGCCGGCGACCACCTGGGACGCGCTGGTGCCTGACGCCCAGCCGTTCCTGCGCCATGCCTTCCTCACGGCCATGGAGGACAGTGGCAGCGTGGTGCCTGACACTGGCTGGGCCGCCGAACACCTGGTGCTGGAACGCGACGGTGAGGTGCGGGCGCTGCTGCCTGCGTACCGCAAATGGCATTCCTTCGGCGAGTACGTGTTCGACCACGGCTGGGCCGATGCCTGCGAGCGCGCAGGTATCGCCTACTACCCCAAGCTGCTGGGTGCGGTGCCGTTCAGCCCGGTGAGCGGCCCACGCCTGTTGGCCGCCGACCCGAGCGATGGCCTGTTGCTGTTGCAGGCCATCCCCGAGTATCTGGGTAAGGGGGGGCTGTCGGGTGCGCATATCAACTTCACCGACACTGCGCTGGATGAGGCCCTCGCCGGTCTGCCAGGCTGGATGGAACGCCTGGGTTGCCAGTTCCATTGGCGCAATCGGGGTTATCGCGACTACCAGGACTTTCTCGACACCCTCAGCTCACGCAAGCGCAAGCAGATGCGCAAGGAGCGCGAACAGGTGGCGGGGCAGGGGATCGACTTCGCCTGGTATCGGGGCGACGAGCTGAGCGAGGCGCAGTGGGATTTTGTCTACCTGTGTTACGCCAACACCTACGCCGTGCGCCGGCGCGCGCCCTACCTTACCCGTGAATTCTTCAGCCTGATCGCCGAGCGCATGCCCGAGGCCATCCGGGTGGTCATCGCCCGCCAGCAGGGGCGCGAGGTAGCCATGGCGCTCAGCCTGATCGGCGGTGACAGCCTGTATGGGCGGTACTGGGGGTGCCTGGATGAGTTCGACCGTCTGCACTTCGAGACGTGTTTCTACCAGGGCATGGATTTCGCCATAGGCGAAGGGCTGCAGCGTTTCGATGCCGGGGCCCAGGGTGAGCACAAGCTGATTCGCGGCTTCGAGCCGGTGATCACGCGGTCGTGGCATTACCTGCTGCATCCGGGATTGCGCCGGGCGGTGGAGGATTTTCTGCTGCAGGAGCGGGCGGGGGTGAAGGCGTATGCCGAAGAGGCGCGGCAGATGTTGCCGTACCGCCAGGACTGATTCCCCTTCCACAAGAAATCGGGGCGTGGGAGCGGGCTTGCCCCGCGATGGCGTCCGCCCTGGCCACCGCCATCGCGGGGCAAGCCCCACGTCTTCCAACCAGGCAGGCTTCAATCCACCCCGACGAACCCACCCGTCTGGTGATGCCACAGTCGCGCATACAGGCCACGCTGCGCCAATAGCTCGGTGTGGCTGCCACTCTCGACGATATGTCCCTTGTCCAGCACGATCAGCCGGTCCATGCGGGCGATGGTCGACAGGCGGTGTGCGATGGCTATGACCGTCTTGCCCTGCATCAGCGTCTCCAGGCTCTCCTGGATCGCCGCCTCCACCTCTGAGTCCAGCGCCGAGGTGGCCTCGTCCATGATCAGGATCGGCGCGTTCTTCAGCAGCACCCGGGCGATGGCGATGCGCTGGCGCTGGCCGCCGGAGAGCTTCACGCCGCGCTCGCCGACATGGGCGTCGAAGCCTGTACGGCCCTGGGCGTCGGACAACTGCGGTATGAATTCGTCGGCCCGCGCCCGGCGTACAGCCTCCCAGACTTCCTCGTCACTGGCATCCGGTCGGCCGTACAGCAGGTTGTCGCGAATCGAGCGGTGCAGCAGCGAAGTGTCCTGGGTGATCATGCCGATTTGCGCGCGCAGGCTGGCCTGGTTGACCTCGGCGATATCCTGGCCGTCGATGAGGATGCGCCCGCTGTCGATGTCGTACAGGCGCAGCAGCAGGTTGACCAGGGTAGATTTGCCGGCGCCGGACGGGCCGATCAGGCCGATCTTCTCGCCCGGGCGGATATCCAGGTTCAAGGCATCGATCACCTTGCCGCCCTTGCCGTAGTGGAAGTCGACATGGTCGAAGCGCACCGCGCCGCGACTGACCTTGAGTTCCGGCGCGTGGGGCTTGTCGCTGACGGTGACCGGCTGGGCGATGGTCTGCAGGCCGTCCTGGACCATGCCGATGTTCTCGAAGATGCCGTTGACCACCCACATGATCCAGCCGGACATGTTGACGATGCGGATCACCAGGCCGGTGGCCAGGGCGATGGCACCGACGCTGATCAGCGACTGGCTCCATAGCCACAGGGCAAGGCCTGTGGTTGCGACCACCAGCAGGCCGTTCAGCGAGGTGATGACCACGTCCATGCTGGTGATCACCCGCGAGGCCAGCTGGGTCTTCTCGGTCTGTTCGCTGATCGCCTCGCGGGCGTACTGCTGCTCGTAGTCGGTGTGGGCGAACAGCTTGAGCGTGGCGATGTTGGTGTAGCCATCGACGATGCGCCCCATCAGCTTGGAACGGGCGTCGGAGGAGATCACCGAGCGTTCCTTCACCCGCGGCACGAAGTAGTACAGCGCGCCGATATAGCAGGCGATCCACACCAGCAGCGGCAGCATCAGCCGCCAGTCGGCCTCGGCGAACAGCACCAGTGCGCTGATGGCATAGATCAGTACATGCCACAGCGCGTCCACCGCCTGCACCGCCGAATCGCGCAGGGAGTTGCCAGTCTGCATGATGCGCTGGGCGATGCGCCCGGCGAAGTCGCTCTGGAAGAAGTTCAGGCTCTGCTTGAGCACATAGGTGTGGTTCTGCCAGCGGATCAGGCTGGTCATGCCCGGGCTGATGGTCTGGTGCACCAGCAGGTCGTGCAGGCCAAAGAACACCGGCCGCAGCACCAGCACCACCACCAGCATCCAGATCAGCTCGCCACTGTGCTCGCTGAAGAAGTTGGCGTTGGGCGTGCCCTGGGCCAGGTCGATGATCCGGCTCAGGTAGCTGAACAGCGCCACCTCGATCAGTGAGGCGATCAGCCCGACGATCAGCAAGGCAACGAAGCTCGGCCAGACCTGGCGCAAATAATAGAGATAGAAGGGCCAGACCTTGCCGGGAGGCGCCTCGCTCGGCGCCTCGCGGAAGATGTCGATCAACTGCTCGAAACGACGGTACAGCATGGGTGACGACACTCCTGTTCGACCCGACTCACGTCCCTGTGCGGCGCGGGATCAATCGATGCGTTTGGCCGACTTGATGTAGACCGGATCCGCCGGCACATCGCGCATGCCTTTCTTGACGGTGGTCGGCGAGTTGACGATCTGGTCGACCACCTCCATGCCCTTGGTCACCTTGCCGAACACCGCGTAGCCACGGTCGCGGCCCGGGTTGAGGAAGTCGTTGTCGGCGACGTTGATGAAGAACTGGCTGGTGGCCGAGTTCGGGTCGGAGGTACGCGCCATGGACAGGGTGCCACGGGTGTTCTGCAGGCCGTTGCTGGCCTCGTTGCGGATCGGGTCCTGGGTGCTCTTCTGTACCATCTGGTCGGTGAAGCCACCGCCCTGGACCATGAAGCCCGGGATCACACGGTGGAAGATGGTGTTGTTGTAGAAGCCGCTGTCGACGTACTGGAGGAAGTTCTTGGTACTGATCGGCGCTTTTTCTGCGTTCAGTTCGATCTCGATCTTGCCGAAGCTGGTGACCAGCTCAACGTGCGGGGTCTTGTCGGAGGCCATGACGCTGGTGGCGAAGGCGACCGAGCAGGCGGTGAGCAGAAGTTTTTTCAGCATGGGCTCAATGATCCTTGAGAGGTGGAAGCGGCTGCGAGGAACTGCAGCAGGGTCTGGTTGAAGACCTCAGGTTGGTCCAGGGGCGTAGCGTGCCGCGAATCGTCGATGACCGCCAGTCTGGCGTTGGGCATCAGGGCGACGTAACGCTCCTTGAGTTGTATCGGTGTGTAATCGTGGTCGGCGGCGATCACCAGGGTGGGACAGCGGATCTGGCCGATGCGTTCCTGTACGCCCCAGTCGACGATGGCGTCGAAGCTTTTCAGGTACGCACGCTTGTCGTTGTGCGCCCAGCGTTCGGCCATCTTGCGCCGCAGTTCGGCCTGCTCCGGCTTGGGAAACAGCCGTTCGGCCAGGCCCTTGCCGACGGTCTCGACGCTGAGCAGGCGCGCCAGGCCCCAGCGCTTGAGCCACCAGATCCAGTCGCTGCGGGTGCGACGCTTGACCTCCGGGGCGCTGTTGACGATGCACAGGCTGCGCAGCCACTCGGGATGGTCGACGGCGAACTGGAAACCGAGCATGCCGCCCATGGACAGGCCGACGAAGTGCACCGGGCCGGTGTCCAGGTGACGGAGCAGGGCCAGGAGATCCTCGCTGAAGGTCTTTATCTGGTAGCCCGAGCGAGGCTTGGACGATTGCCCGTGGCCGCGGATGTCCATGAGGATAACCCGGTACTGGCGGGTGAGCTCGGGCACCTGCAGTTCCCAGTCCTGGCTGCTCGAACCCAGCCCGTGCAGCAGCACCAGGGGCTCGCCCTGACCGTGCTCCTCGTAATGCAGCATGCATCCTTGGTGTTCGAAAACGGCCATGGGCGCGGTCCTCTCAGGCTTGCGGGGGGGCTGCGAAGGGCACGTCCAGCGGCGCGGTGTCGAAATTGCGCAGCAATTCGATAAGGATCTGCGTGGCCGGGCCCAAGGTCTTTTCCTTGCTGGAGTAAAGGTAGAACAGTGGATGGCGGCTGCCACCCTGATCCAGCGGCAGGGGCTTGAGCACGCCTTCGCGCAGCTCGCGCTCGATCATGTGCCGGGGTAGCCAGGCAAAGCCCAGGCCGCTGCCGACGAAGGTCGCCGCGGTGCCCAGGCTGCCTACCGTCCAGCGCTGCTCGGCGCCTAGCCAGCCGACATCACGTGGCTGGGCCCGACCGGAGTCGCGGATCACCACCTGCAACTGGCTTTCCAGGTCCTGGAAGGTGATTTCGCGGCCCATGCGGTGCAGGGCATGCTCGGGGTGGGCGACGGCGATGAACTCCACCGGGCTCAGTTCGGTACCCAGGTAACCGCCGATGTTGAAGCTGCTGATGGCAAGGTCGGCGATGCCTTCGTGCAGTACTTCCTCGACCCCGGACAGCACCTCTTCGCGCAGGCGCACCCGACACCCGCGACTCTGCGGCATGAACGCTGCCAGGGCGCGCACCAGGCGGGCGCTGGGGTAGGCGGCGTCGACCACCAGGCGCACTTCGGCTTCCCAACCCTGCTCCATGTGATGGGCCAGGTCTTCCAGCTGGCTGGCCTGCTTGACCAGTTGCCGCGAACGGCGCAGCAGCACGCTGCCAGCTTCGGTCAGCACCGCCTTGCGCCCGTCGATGCGCAGCAGCGGCACGCCCAGTTGCTCCTGCATGCGCGCCACGGTGTAGCTCACCGACGATTGCGAGCGGTGCAGGGCCTCGGCGGCCTGGGCGAACCCGCCGTGGTCGACCACCGCCTGCAGGGTCCGCCACTGATCCAGGGTAACGCGCGGTGCTTTCATCCAGGGCTCCTGTTGTCCTAAGCTGCGCTCTTCCCAAGGAGAGCGCCCGTATGAAGAAATGTTGTGCGGCTTTGCTGTTGTGCCTGCCCCTAGGGGCCATGGCTTACCCGATCGACGTGGAGAAGGAGCTGACCGGGGTCAAGGTCGACTACACCGCCTACGACACGGCCTATGACATCGGCTCGATCAGCCTCAACAACTATGGGCAGGTGCCGGCGGCGTGCAAGGTCACTTTCCGCAACGGCCCTGAGGCACCGAGGGTGCGCCGGGTCAACGTGCCTGCGGGCAGAAGCGTGGATGTCACCGCGAAGTTCAACCGGCAGATCATCAAACTGCGCATCGTGCTCGACTGCAAAGCGGAATAAAACAGGTTAATCGATAGGTTGATCCCACTTTTTACGCTTTTTTATCGATAGGTCAACCTCTAATCTCACCTCCATCGAATCGCCACCCTTACCGCCGATGGAGGCACACATGTCCCGCGTACTGATCATCGAAAGCAGCGCCCGCCAGCAGGATTCCGTTTCTCGCCAACTGACCCTGGATTTCATCCAGCAATGGCAAGCGGCGCATCCGGCCGACGAGATCACGGTGCGCGACCTGGCGGTGAACCCCGTGCCGCACCTGGACGCCAACTTGCTCGGCGGCTGGATGAAACCCGAGGAGCAGCGCAGCGCCACAGAGCGTGAGGCACTGGAGCGCTCCAACGCGCTGACCGACGAGTTGCTGGCCGCCGACGTGCTGGTGATGGCCGCGCCGATGTACAACTTCACCATCCCCAGCACCCTGAAGGCCTGGCTGGACCACGTGCTGCGCGCCGGCATCACCTTCAAGTACACCCCGACCGGCCCACAGGGCTTGCTCAATGGCAAGCGCGCCATCGTGCTGACCGCCCGCGGCGGTATCCATGCCGGTGCCAGCAGCGATCATCAGGAACCCTACCTGCGCCAGGTGATGGCCTTCATCGGTATCCACGATGTGGACTTCATCCATGCCGAAGGCCTGAACATGAGCGGCGAGTTCCACGAAAAGGGCCTGAACCAGGCCAAGGCCAGACTGGCCGCGGTGGCCTGAGCCGCGACGAATTCCCAACCCTGACACCTTGTTGCTCCTTTGGGTGTGCCTGCCCGGCCATAGAGATGGCCGGGCTTTTTTTGCTCGCAGAAAGTGCGCATCCTGTGCTGGCCTGATCGCCGACAAGCCAGCTCATCGATACAGCGCAGTCCTTGAAAATTGTGCGGTCGGTGTGGGAGCAGGCTTGCCGGCGATGGGCTGCGCAGCAGCCCCACAATCCCCATGGTTGAACTGCCCAGGCCCAACCCGCTAAGGTCCCCGCCTTGATCCACGAGGGCCAACCATGGGCTACCTGATAATCGTCGCGCTGATCCAGGCGTATTCCTTCAACCTGATCGGCGAATACCTGGCCGGCCACGTCGATAGCTATTTCGCCGTGCTGGCCCGCGTGCTGCTGGCAGGCTTGGTGTTCCTGCCACTGACCCGCTGGCGCCAGGTCGAGCCGCGCTTCATGCGCTCGATGCTGCTGATCGGCGCGCTGCAGTACGGCATCACCTATGTCTGCCTGTACCTCAGCTTCCGCGTGCTGACGGTGCCGGAGGTACTGCTGTTCACCATCCTCACCCCGTTGCATGTGACCTTGATCGAGGATGCCCTGAACCGCCGGTTCAATCCCTGGGCGCTGCTTGCCGCCCTGGTGGCAGTGGCCGGCGCGGCGGTAATCCGTTTCGACACGGTTACCGGCGAGTTCTTCATCGGTTTCCTGCTGCTGCAGCTGGCCAACTTCACCTATGCCGCCGGGCAGGTGCTGTACCGCCATCTGGTGGCCCGCCACCCCAGCGACCTGCCGCACTACCGCCGGTTCGGCTATTTCTACCTGGGCGCGTTGCTGGTGGTATTGCCGGCCTTCCTGCTGTTCGGCAATGCCCAGCACCTGCCGAGCACCGACACACAGTGGCTGGTGCTGCTGTTTCTCGGCCTGTGTCCGACTGCATTGGGGTTGTACTGGTGGAACAAGGGTGCCTGCCTGGTTTCCGGCGGCACTCTTGCGGTAATGAACAACCTGCATGTGCCGGTGGGCTTGCTGCTCAATCTGCTCATCTGGAACCAGGACGAGCCGCTGGGGCGCCTGGCCATTGGCGGTACGGTGATCCTGGCGTCGGTCTGGTTGAGCCGCTTGGGCGGTCCGCGTGCAGGGCTGCCGGGGACCGCCTCGTCGCGCTGAGATATCTGCGCAAGAGGCGCCCGCATGGGCGCCTTGGTCATTCACGCGGGCAATACCAAGGCAGGCTTTGCCCGGCCGGCGGTGACAGGCAAGATGGACGCAGGCGGCTCAAGATCGCCCGTACCGACAATGGATTTGCCTGACACTACAAGGAAGAGACCGTGAACCTTGACCTGACCGACCTGAAACTGTTCATCAAGATCGCCGAGTCCCCCAGCCTGACCCAGGGGGCCAAGCGTGCATGCCTCTCGCCAGGGGCCGCCAGCATGCGCATCAAGTCGATGGAAAACGAGCTTGGGGAGGGGCTTTTTCATCGCCAGCACAAAGGGCTGGTGCTGACCCTGGCAGGTCAGCGGTTGTTGATCCATGCCCGCAAGATCCTGCGCCAGCTCGAAGTGCTCAAGGCCGAATTCGACCACCGTGAAGAGGCTGACGGGGCAAGCATGCGCATGTATGTCGCAGGCTTCAGCGCATTCGAGTCGACCCAGCGCCGGTTGGTGCGCTATCTCGCCGATCACGCCAATGTCGCCATCGACCTGCAGCAACGCACGGCCGGGGATATCGTGCGCGGCATTCGCGAGGGCGCCGTTGACATGGGCGTGGTGGTCGGCAGCGACCCTGTCGAGGGGTGCGCCTCGATCACCCTGCCGGTGCTCAACTATGTCGCGGTGCTGCCCAGGCATCACGCATTGGTTGCCAGCGCTTCATTGCGCCTGGGCGATGTGCTGCGCCACCCGCAGGTCGGGTTGGCGACCGACAGCACATTGTGCCGTCTGATCGAGCAGCAGGCCGATATCGATGGCATCGTGGCCCAGTTCAGGATCAAGGTGTCCGGGGCCGAGTCGCTATGCCGGATGATCGCCGAAGGAGTCGGTATCGGTATCGCATCGGATGCGGCGGTGCAGCCCTATCTCGATGTCTGTGGCCTGGTGGCCCGACGCCTCGATGAAACCTGGGCGCGCCAGCAGCACATGATGCTGGTCAGGCATTTCGAACGCATGCCTCGGCATGTCACCGACCTGGTTTCCTACCTGAGCGCCGCCTGAACAAAACCGGCAAAGGGGCCGTGCAGCGGCCCCGATGGCGTGGTCATCGTGTACCGGGCACCAGGCTGAGGATTTCATCGATGGGCATGCAGGCCGGCTCGATTTCATAGGCCCGGTCGTGCTCGAGGATGCTGGTGGCGACCTGGCGCATGGCCGAGTAGGCGCCGCGCAGCATGTGGTTGGCGTAGATCACCGCATTGAAACCGGCATCGGCCAGGCACGAGAAGGTCAGTTGCGGATAGCTGGTCGGCACGCAGACCAGGGGTGTGTGCGGGTGGGTCTGCTTGAAGCGGCGGGCGAATTCGAGGATCTCCTCGCCTGTGCTCTTGCGGCTGTGGATCATGATGCCGTCGGCGCCGGCCTGGGTGTAGGCCCGACAGCGCGCGAGGGCGTCGTCAAGGCCTTTTTCCAGGATCAGGCTCTCGCAGCGGGCGAAGATCATCATCGAGCCTCCCAGGCGATGATGGGTGCCGACCCTGATCTTGTCGCAGAAGTGTTCGACGGTTTCCTGCTCCTGATGCACGCTCAGGCCCAACAGCGAGTTCTTTTTCAGCCCGCATTTGTCTTCGATGACTATCGCCGACACCCCGGCGCGGGCCAGCCATTGCACATGGATGGCGAAATGCTCGATCTTGCCGCCGGTGTCGGCGTCGTAGATCAGCGGCAGGTCGCAGACCGCGAGGATTTCGTTCAGCCGTTCCAGGCGGTCGCTGGGCGAGAGAATCTCGATGTCCGGCAGGCAGCGCTGGGTCGAGTCGGTCAGCGAGCTGGACCAGATGGCATCGTAGCCCAGGCTGGTGTCGCCGGCGCCGAGGCGCACGCTCTTGGCCAGCATGGCCGAGATCGGGCTGTGTGCCTCGAGTACCCGCAGGCAGGCTTTTTCACTGAGCAACTGCCGCAGGTCGATGCGTGCGTCACGCTTGATCACGTTCATATGCCTCATCCCTGTTGTGAGGTGTTCTTCAGGCGGCGAGCACCGACTCCATCTTGTTCAGGTGTTCGCAGGCTCTTTTCACGTATTCGCAGGACAGTGCCTCGATGCGGGTGTGGTCCAGTGCCTGGTGGGTGGCGCGGCAATAGAGTTCGAGGGCGCTGGTGGCATGGAAGAAATGCTGTGCCTCGACCGCGCCGCAATGCACGCTGAGGAACGAGGCGATGCGATGCGCCTCGCCCGCCGTCTTGCCTTGCGCCTCCTTGAGCCAGTCCTTCCACAGGGGCGTCATCACGTTGTACTCCCCGGTATTGAACAACTCGGTCATCGCCATCATCTCGATGGCCTCGACCAGTTGCGGGGCGAGCGGCCGCTTGCTGCCTACCCAGGTGGAGAATTCCTTGGTCACCGGGTTCAGGTAGCGGTCCTGCCGACGCCAGTCCTCCGAACCGCAGATGGCGGTGGCCATGCGCGCATACAGCTTGGAGTGGTGCGGGTGGCCGTGCATCTCGCCCAGGCCGATGTCCTCGACGATGATCTCGCCGCAGTGACGGGCGGCGTCCAGCAACAGCAGCCGCGCCTGGGGATCGTCGATGGCCTCGGACTCCTGCAGCAAACGCACGATGATGCTTGAAACTGCATGGGCGGCACCGTCCGGGCTGCGCCAGCCACAGAAGAAGGTGCACAGGCTTTCCCGTGACCAGGGCCTGGTGGTGATGCGCTGGTAGGTGTCGAGGTAACCTTCCAGCAGGTCGGCGTGCACCTCGAAGCCTTTTTTCAGGGCGCTGGCCAGCCGTTTGTCCTGCACATCGGTCAGGGCCTGGTCGACGAATGACAGCATGAAATCCGTTTTCTTCATGTCATGTTCTCGCGGGTGGTGGAAAGTCCGGGGTCAGGCAAGCGTTGCTATAAAGTCGGTGAAGCGTCTTAGGCCCTCCTCGAGGTCCTGCGGGCTTACCGAGTAGGACAGGCGCACGGCGCACGGGTCGCCATTGCTGCAGCCAGGCACCAGGGCGATGCGCGCCTCGGTCAGCAACAGCTCGCAGAGGTGGCTGGCGTCGCGGATCGCCTCGCCCTGGTAGCGTTTGCCGAGCAGGCGGGTGATATCCAGGTAGAGGTAGAACGCGCCCTGCGGTGGCGAAAAGCGGATGGACTCGAGCTTCCCAAGCAGCGCCGTGGCGATAGCCAGCTGCCGATCAAGCTGGGCATTGACCTCCGCACCGAACTGCCGCGCACCGTCGCCATGCAGTGCGTTGAGCGCCGCGTACTGGGCCAGGCTGCTGGGATTGGAGGTGGTGTGGGCCTGCAGGTTGTGCATGGCCGTGATCACCGCCTTCGGCGCACAGGCATAGCCCAGGCGCCAGCCGGTGACCGCCTGGCTCTTGGAGAACGAGTCGATGATGATGGTCGAGGCCTTGAGCTCGGGCAGCAGTGCGACCAGGTTGTGATGTTGCTGGCCATCGCGCAGCAGGCTGCGGTAGCACTCGTCGAAGATCACCCAGAGCTTGTGTTTCAGGGCCAGCTCACCGATGGCGACCAGTTCCCGCGGGTCATAGACCACCCCGGTGGGGTTGTTGGGGGTGTTGATGATGATCGCTTTGCTGCGCGGCGACACGGCGGCCTTGACCGCCGCGCCGCGCAGGCTGTGGTTGTCGCCTTTGGTGTCGACGAACACCGGACGGGCGCCGGTCAGTTCGACCTGGGTGGGGAAGGTCTCCCAGTAGGGCCGCGGGATGATCACTTCATCACCCGGATCGAGCAGTACCATGGCGCTGTTGAACAGGGCTTGCTTGGCACCACTGGACACCGCGATCTCATCGGCGTCGTAGTCGACGCCCAGGCGCTGGCTGACGCTGCTGGCCAGGGCCTGACGCAGCCGCGGATTGCCCAGTGGCGGGGTGTAGCGGTTCCACTGTTCGTGGACCGCCGCGATGGCGCCTTGGCGCATGTCCGGGGCGGCGTCGCTGGACAGCTCGCCGGCGGCGAAGTTGATCACCTTGATGCCGGCGTCACGCAGGGCGTTGGCCTTGCTGCGCATGCTCGAGGTGCCGGGCGCGCTGATACGCGCGGATCGTTGCGACAGTCCGTTGCTCATGGTTCACGTCCTTGTTGTTCTCGATCTGGACCGATGTTGCGGATCAGCGGCGCGGCAGTCCCTTCATGCCGTTGTAGATCACCAGGCACAGCGGCAAGGTCAGCAGCAGCACGCAGGCCAGCACCACCAGGCCTTCGGTGACGCCGGCCTGGTCGGATATCGCGCCGATCAGCACCGGGGCGAGGGCGCCACCCCCAACGGTGCCGGTGTAGAACCAGGCGAATACCCGGTCGCGCCGCTCCCGTGGGGCGAAATCCGGAACCAGGCCGCCAAGCACCGATGAGGTGCCGTTGAGCGCCACGCCGATCAGCGGCATCACCAGCATCAGGGGGCCATAGGGCAATACCAATGCCAGCAGGATCAGCAGCGCGGTCAGCACTTCCGTGCAGATCACCGTGCGCACCGGCCCCAGGCGCGCGCCCAGGTAGCCGCAAAACAGCTTGCCGAAGGCGCCGCCGATGAACAGCAGGGCCAGGGCCAGACCAATGTGCTCGGTGCTGGCGCCCTTGCTCTGCAGCAGGAACGGCAGGAAAGTCAGAAAGCCCATGCGTACGCCGCTGTCGATGCTGCCGGTGGCGATCAGCGCCATCAGGCCGGCTGGGGTACCGGTCGCGTCGGCGACCTTGGTCTTCTTGCTGGCGGCTTCGTGCGCCTGGCTCTTCGGCATCAGCCACCACAAGGCGAAGGCGGCGGCGATGCCGAGCATGCCGAGCAGGGTGGCATTGGTCTGCCAGGAGATGTAGACCAGCACCACCCCGGTCAGGCCGGGGATGACCGCCTTGCCGATATCCCCGGCGAAGTTGTACTGGGCCAGTGCCTGCTTGACCCGCCCGCTGCCCTCGTAGGCGTCGGAGACCAGCGCCGAAGCCAGCGGGTGCTGGGTGCTGGCGCCAAGGCCACCGATCATGAGCGCCAGCAGCAGTAGATTGATGTCCGTGGCCTGGGCCGCCAGCAGGTAGGCGAAGCCCGCTAGGGCAGTGCCCCTGACAAGCAGGGTTTCGCGGCCCCATTTGCGCGCGCCGCGGCTGGCCAGCAACTGGAAGCCGGCCATCATCCCGGCGTAGGCGCCGCGCAGCAGGCCGACCTGGGCATAGCTCAGGCCGAAGGCCGCCTGCCAGATAGGCAGCAGCACATAGATTACGTCGGTCAGGCCATCGTGCACGCCATGGGCCAGGCTGCCAGCGGCCAATGCCTTGCGGCGGTCGGCCGGGTCGCTGCGGTCCGGTTCGTCGAGTGGTTTTTCCAGGGAGATGTCCTGACGCATCGCTTGCTCGCAGTCCTTTGTCCGATACCGTGCCGCCTGTCATTGGGGCGACCTGTTCGCTGCAGGTTAGGAGAAGCGGGGAGAGGCGGGTATTCGTATTTCTCGAAGGTTGGCGTTTAATAATTCTGAAATACTTGTAACTAATTGTTTCTTTATGATTTGTGATAACACAAGTTCATTGTGCACAGCTGAAAAACTTTCCGTTCGTCAGCGATTCGTGGGGCGGGCTTGCCCCCGCGATGGCCGTATCAGCCTTTTCGCGGGGCAAGCCCGATCCTACGCCCGCCCAAGATCAGGCCTCGTCGAATGCCCGCATCGAGGTCACCAAAGGCGGCCTGGCCGCTAGCCCCGCACGCATGTCATTACCACTGGGCTGCTGATAAAGGCTCAGCCCGAACTCCGGTAGCACGGCCAACAGGTAGTCGAAGATATCGCCCTGGATGCGCTCGTATTCGGCCCACACCGTGGTGGTGGTGAAGCAGTAGATCTCCAGCGGCACGCCTTCGGCGGTGGTCTGCATCTGGCGGACCATGCAGGTCATGTTCGGGTGCACGTTGGGGTGGCTCTTCAGGTACGCCAGGGCGAAGGCGCGGAAGGTACCGATATTGGTCAACTGTCGGCGGTTGGCCGACAGCCCGGCGTTGTGGCCCTGGGCTTCGTTCCATTCACGCAGCTCCTGGCGCTTGCCGGCCAGGTAGTCGCCGAGCAGACGCACCTGGCCCAGGCGCTGTTCTTCTTCCTGGGTCAGGAAACGTACGCCCGCGGCATCGATGAACAAGCTGCGCTTGATCCGCCGTCCGCCGGACTGCTGCATGCCGCGGTAGTTGCGGAACGCCTCGCTCATCAGGCGCCAGGTGGGAATGGAGACAATGGTCTTGTCGAAGTTCTGCACCTTGACCGTGTGCAGGGTGATGTCGACCACGTCGCCGTCGGCGCCGGCCTGGGGCATCTCGATCCAGTCGCCGACATGCAGCATGTCGTTGCTGGTCAGTTGCACGCTGGCGACGAACGACAGCAGGGTGTCTTGACAATCCAAAGAGGGGATAGTGTGGACACCCCGGAAGGCCCCGATTTCACTGGGCATGCCCTGCATTTGTCCCTGTCCATATGGACAGCAGGATGATATGGACACCTCCAGGTGCCTGTACCCTCATACCTATCCCTTTGCGCCGACCAGCAATCGGACTAGATGCCCATCGCTCGTGGGATAGATTATGTACAGGGGGCCTGAGCACACCCAAGCACCAGCCGACCCTCAGCGCAGCTCCTGGCCAAAACTGAGCGAGCTCGAACACCGTTTTCAGAACTGCCGTCTGCCAGCGAGGAAATCTGCAACCTCGGTGTGCCGCTGGCCATGTGAAGGCCGGAGCGCCCGAGCGTTTCCTGCTCAGACGATCATTTCTACAGCCCAGACCCAATCCCCAACCCACATACCCAGGAGGCACTCAGGTTGAGGATGCCGACTCCAATTCCTCGATCCGCATTCTGAGTCGATGATTCTCAAACTGGATGGAAACCAGCTTCTGAAGCGTCTTCTGATAGAGCTCACTCTTCCGAACCGCTGTGTCATTAAGGCGTTGGGTCTTAGGCTTGGCGGCTGGCTTCTTACTCTTCAGAATCGGCGCCGCCTGGGCGCTGCGTTGCTGAGCTGCCGTGTCATCAATTAACTTCACTAAGGCGGCTTGACTTGAGCGCCCCCTCTTTATCGAGCCTCTCTTTCTCCCAGCACCTAGCGCTACAGAGTCGAGGTTGATCTCTCTGCCTTCAAGCACAAGCCGATCGAGCGCCTCAATATAGTGACTATTGCTAACCAACTTAATCCTCCAGAAGTTCGCCGTATCCGGCTTTATTGACTGCAGCGGTGATGCTCGATATCTCCGAGATGATTTGTTCACGGAACGGGCTATTTTCTGGAAGATGGATCAATGCTTTCCTATGGGTCGTTATCGCTTTATTGATCTTGGGCATAGATTTCGCACTAAGTATTGAATGGCTGCAGTCAACGCAAGGGGTCAGATTTGTAAACTTGATGAGGGCACACGGGTTGGGGTTCGTGCAGCCGCCTGCAGGGCCTTCTTTGTAAACCATTTCGCCCCGCTCAAATTTTTGCTTAGTGAACTTCCTGTCGGTGGTTATTATCAGCGGTTTACCTCGATTCTCAGCAACTTGGATTCGGTTTCCCTCCCCGCCCCAGAGAGGGGACGAGGAATTGATAACATCTGCTTCGTAAAGCTCGTACTGCCTGAGCTTGATTTGATTATCTATGTCATCAATGAGCAGCTTTTGTTCGGGGTCGATGACAAAGTTGATAGCGAAAGTACTCCCGTGTCGATAGTACGATGTCATAAATTCAGTTAGGTGTTTGTACTGAAGTGCCATGGAACCTAACGAAACCATTCCTGATCTAGCTGCATAGACTGCAAGAGACCGCCTGCATTGATGGGTTTTCAGGGGCCAAGGTTTGCCTACCACCAATCCCGGTATCCCTCGCCAATCCGTAAATCCATCGAACATTTCTAACTCACGGATGTCGCTCTCGGTCACCAAAAACACTGGGTTTTTGCGCAGCGGAACTGAGATTTTAAATGAGGCCCTAATTGGAACCTCAAAGTGGAATGATTGAGTTACACTCTTCGTATGAGTTAGCATAGGGAAAAGCGGATACCGACTGTCTTCCAGTTGTGGATAGGAGTTTTTTATGCGAGCTATACTGCCGATGGCGATCGCCGCATCGAACGCTTTCTTCACTGCTGGTGAGGTGATCCAGGTAGTTGGGGTGTAGTTTTCCGATGCTCCTTTGTAGGTATTGCCCATAATGACCGGAATCTCTTGGCCATTTATTCGGATGGTTTGGAGGGCATTACATGCAAGCTTACTGACCTCGTCGTCACGCATGCCAGAAAAAATATGTATCCAGAACTTTGCGATTGCAATGACTTCATTAAGGTAACCGTTCAGCTTGGCAAGATTGGTTATGCCGAGGTTCAACAGGTCATCGCTCAAACCTAAGCAGGTCATCGCCGCTTTCCAGTGATCAATTTTCTTGCCAGTGGGTGGGTTGCTGAGCGGATAGCCGTACTCTGGCTCATCTTGACGACGGCGGTAGAACTCGATGATTTTGGCGCTCATGGAGTTAAAGGTGTCGAGATTTACTGCGAATTCGTTAATAATCGCTGCGTAGATGCGGGATGGGATTAACCAAGTCTGTTCGCGACGATCAGTTTCGGGGAACATTGACTGTAGAATGCCTTCAGCTCGCATGGACAGGCCTTCCAAAATGCAAGGCCGGAGTGTTGAGACGTTTTACTTATAATATTTATGTCACGAAGCAGTCTGACAAAAAGATCGGCTGTGGAGTGCTTAGGGGTCGCGGCGATGGCTCTTAAGATTTTTGCCTCGTGGCGTTGCTGTGTGATGAGCTCTTTTATAGTTATGCTATTGGACAGTGCCATGGCGGCGAGTGACCGCAGGGCATGTACGGCCACGCTTTGTACTTTTCTAGCCTTCGGGAATAAATAAAGTCTTGAAAACTGTATAGTTTTCATTTCACGTTGAATGGCTTCGTACAATGGTGACGTATTATCACTATGCCAGCCAATAAAAGAGTAGGTAATGTTATAGGTGGAATACGCTCCCATCCGCCATACGTCATGCTCATATAAGCTCAGCGGCTTCCCATCAGTGTCTCGTGATATGATAAAATCTGGTGGGGTCGAGAGTTTCCCCTCTGATGGAACATAATTCTGAGGCGGGTAGTTTCTTTGCGTGGGGCTGAGGCGCAGTCGTTCTTCAATATTCATGATACGTAGCCCATATAAACAAGTGCGTCTAGATGAGTTGCCCAGAACGGGTCAAGTTCACCGCTACTTACTTGCTCTTCAACTTGTTTGATCAATGACGGGTTATCAATTTGTTCTGTAACTAGGCCGATAATCTCATTAATCCGGTACTGGAGAGGGTGCATATTTTCCGTCCATCTGTCTGAATCATAATGCGGTTGGCTGGCTTCAATAATAAATTTAATGGAGAGAAGGCGCTTGAGGTCTGTAACGTCAGCATGAACGGCATAGTGCTGACAGAAAACACAATATTCTGGTTCACGGCATGACGGTGTTGGCGACAAGCTCGTGAAGCCTGATGCCAATGTGGGTTCTCTTGCTGCAGATAGGCAGGAGCCGCCCGGAATCGTTAACGCGTCTGGTTCTGCTTCAATGATTTTCACCGGAATAACATTCTGATTCCGTCCTCGTGCCAAGGCAGCGCCCTGCATGGCATCGAAGAACGCGCTGAACTCTTGAGCCAGATCTTCTAGGGATGGACGACCGTAATGGCTTTCAACGGTGCGTACGGTATTGCCGAGCTTCTGTGCAGTTAGCAAAGTGTCGCCATTACTTAACTTTAAGTATTGATAGCTGACATTCTTCCTGTACTCCATAGGCGTGACCCAGCGCACATTAGGCATCAGCTTGTTAAGTAACGACTTATAAGCCTGTAAGTGGGCGGCTAGGATGGTGGAGTATCTACCGTCTCGCTTAGGGAATGGAAAAAGGAGAGGGGATTCATCAGAGCCCAAAAGCCAACGACGCAATTCCAGAATTTTGTTATAGGTGCTGCTGTACCTGGCGCCGAATTCAGGAGATACCGCCTTTCCGTTCGCCCTGCCTTTTATACCCAGCATACGCATGCCTTTGGAGGTTGGAAGCGGTTTGAAGTCTGTTGGCTCAACTTCTGCAATAACAGACGAGTTGCTGCCAGTCGCTGCAATCAAACTGGTGAAGCCCGCAGCCATCGCCATGATTACAAGGTTTCTTGAACGGTATAAGTTTCGGTTCGCGGAATTTGAGTCGGTTACCTTCTTTTTCAGAGCTGAATAGGCAAGTGCTTTGTCTCGGTCGCTAAGTCGAGAAAGATCGGCGCTGGCTGAGGTCAACACATCCAACGGCGGGAGCGTCGGATACTTTCTCAGCTCTTCATACATCAATTGCACGTTGTGAGTTTTTCGATAACCGATTTCGTCATGAAGGTAATATGGTTCTCCCAGCGCTGGGGTCAGCATGAGGGGGTAGGGCTCATTATTCACAATGACCCGGTGAACTTCGTCTAAGAAATTTATGTGTGCGGCGAAACAGATATCTTGCTCATCTGAAGAAGGTTTATCGGATTTTACAATGCCTGGCTTGCTTTTATTTAATTTGGTGGCCCATGATTTTATTATGCGCAGTTCTTCCCCTGTTATGATTGAGATAAGTTTGGCCACAGCTTTCTGCTGGTTTGTCGCCACAGTTGCTGTGATGCGGTTGCCGCTCCTGGGGGTAGCCTGTGTTCTTTGAATTAAATGAGTTGTATAGCCTATGTATGCCATCTTCAGGTCATTTATATCATCGAGGCTTATGTTGTCGTAGTTGGCGTCAATCCAGGTGAAGAAAAGATTGAACCAGTGCCGATGGGTCTTTGCGGTTTCTAGATTTTGGCCTCGAATGAATTCGATGACTATGCGAGCGATCTTAAGTCGGTGGATATCCAGACTATTTGGATCGACCTTGTCGCCGATTTGACCGCTAGAACCGTGCGCACGCTTCTTATAGCAGAATGACGATACATCCAAGTTGTGTACAACAAAATTTGTTCTATGTACATGTTGGAAAACTACCGAGTCAGGGATCAGAATGGTAGTAGTAACGTCCGAGAGATCGATGATCGTGACGTTCCTGGGCCGTAAGACTGGATCATCAGCGGTGCTCATTCACTACGGCCCCGGACAACATGCGAAAAAAGCTTAGATTCGAATTGGTCTTGCACATGGTTTTTCCACTCAATTCTCGACCTATAGTTTAGGTATTGGAGTGTAATCTCTTTATTGCGGTGTCCCATGCGTTGCTGGACTAGTTCCAGAATCGCGGTTATGGGTTTGCGGTCAGGTCTATCAAGCTCGTCTTCTAGTAGGTTCATGCCAAAAGTCGCCCGCAGATCGTGGAACTTAAATCTTTCAAAGCCTGGAGATGCTTTTTGAATATCCCGAATAAGGGTTTGCAGGAACTGACGAACCGCTTCTCCCTCAGTGTGTGAATAGGGTTGGCCAAAATTTGAGCTGTTCGGGTCTCCCGTGAGGCGTTCTTTCATTTCCTGTTTGCTTGTATAGAAGGGTGTTCCTTTGCTGGTAAGGAATATGTAATTTGATTCGGTATCTCCGTAGTAGGAAGACTCGCGCCTTCCTTGTGCAATACTGCATCGAATATAAATCTTGAGATCATCTACCAACCATCCAGGGATTATGATTGTCATGCGCGCCTTTTTCTTTGTGTCGATGCCAGTCCCTGCACCTACTGGAAGTCTGAGATTACCTTCGTAGTCCAGTTGCCTATTAAGATCGCAGATCCTGATAGTGCTGAGTGTCTGCAATCGGGCACCAGTGAAAATCGCAAGGTAGAAGAGTAACTGATAGGCCCGGTCGCACTTCTTGAGCGCCTTTAACAAAACCATCTGCTCATGCATGGTTAGAGGTTTCGTCTTGCCGTCATCGTAAATGAAGTCAGGATCTGGTAAAGGCTTGGATCCCTGTAGAGCCAAGTCTGACGATGAGACGGTGATAAACGTCTTCAAGCCAAAATCTGTGGTGGTTTCTATATATCTAATGACCTCTTCGTAAGGGGCCTCCACTATAAGTTCAGAGTCGATTAGCTTGAACTTAATAATATTTTTGTAGAAGCGGTGGATGCCGCTCATCCTTTTCTTTCCAGTGTCAAGCGTCATTCGGCCTGAGTCGATTTCGCCTTCAATATGCTTCTTGAATCGATAGGTTGCTTTGAGTTGTTTTAGTTTTGGGAAGTGCAGGTAGTCTATGTTTTCCGAATCCAAGAATCTTCGGTAATCCAAAAGATGGTCGGCGATGGATGCATAAGTACGGTGGTTGTAATTGAGAGTATGGTGATATTTATGTATCAAATAAAGGTTGGCAATATCCCAAGGTTGCCCCTCGCTATCTAGCAATACTGGGAAGTTGTAGAGTATTTCGTTGTTCGTGAGCTCCAGGTTTAAATCGGAACTGATCGAAGTTGCTGCCGAGTAAGGAGTTCCATAGTTTGGGGTGAGAACCTGGAATCTCTCGATCTTAGTAACTTGGGCTTCGGAGCTTTTTCCAGGGCGAGCGGATGAATTTCTGTCCAAGACTAGTCGGCTTTGCAGTGGGATTTGTTTGGAGGCTATCCGGATCTTTCAACGACGTCTAGAGTTTTTTTGAAACGTCAATATATACATAAAATGATGTTTGTGCGTCACGTAATATATGCGCCGGTTAAATGCTGTTTATTACTATATTGAATTTCTTCGATTACTTCCTCGCACGCCTTGCTGTGCATGGCATGCACCTGATTGTTATGAATTTTGATCAGTTCGAAATTTCAGGTCGATTTACAATACATGGCTAAAACACCTCCAATGCTGGTTAGCTGTCCGATGGCAGGCAAGCGGTCAACGCGAGCGTTGGGGACTGCGCGGTGTGCTGTTTCTGTCGCCCGCTTCTGTGGATAACGCCATCAGAGGGGGGCAGGTATCGGCGCGCTATTGCACATTATCGTAAGCGTTACTGTACGGGAGCTGGTAGTTGGCCGATGATGGGGTGCATGTGTTCAGAGTGTTGTCTTAAGGGGCATCTGCAGCCTGGCTAGACCCGCATACCGAACCCAGAATTCAAAAAGTTGATATTGGGTGAAAGCTTAACTGGATGATTATGCCCAGGATCCGGTTATGCTTAGAGCGAAACTATGAAGCGTTAATTTGAGTGCGCATGAAAAACAATCGGTCTTAAGGTTGGCGTATCGAACCTTTCAAGATCGTTCTGGGCTCTGTGTGAAAAGCCTTGATACTCGGTAATGCTGCGTTGAAAACAGCCTCGGGATGCCCATTTACAATACGTAAACTCCGCTTCCTCGGCTGTTTTCGCCTTGCCTGACCTTCGTATCAATATTTTTCACGCAGACCCTAGCAAACACTGTTACTCCAGATGTATCGAGATTTATGGGCAAAAGTAGATTGGCGATGTGTTTGCCGGGCAACTTAACGGCCATTAGCGCTCTAGAACTCTCTCGCTGCCGGTAAGTTCTGAGTAGCGGAAAATAAGTTTTGCGGAACTTGGCTCAGTATCCTTGGACTTCCCTTGAAAGGCAGCCAACTCATCTCACGCGTCCGGCAACGGTGGTTCGAGCTTGTCGAGATTCGTCTGCAGGTCTCAGCCCCTCAGCCCCTCAGTCGGTGAGGAATGTAAACTGGCGCGACGGGGGGAAGGCTTTGATCTCGACGATGCCATACGCTGCTTTCATCACTCGTGCCAAGTGCGTTGGACGATTGTCCCGGTCTCGGTCAAACAGAGGCCGACATGTCTAAAACAGAGGCTGACATGTCTAAAACAGAGGCCGACAAGTCTCAAACAGAGGCCGGCATGTCTCAAACACAGAAATGACCATTCACCTGGATCGTCTTCCTCCGGCTTAGCAACCCAGCGGTTTACGTCTTCACCGATCCTATTAGGCCCGCTGTCAGCTGTCAGCTTTCAGTAGGAGCTGACCGCTCCCACAGAAATCCCACCGTTGAACGGCTTATCCCCAACCGCCGCGCTGTTTCGGCCTTACTCAAACCAGCGTCTTTGCATTCAAGTACTTTTCGCAGCTTGACGACATCGGCTGGTCGCGCCGGAGGTCGTTTCAGGATTGTCATGCCGGCGAGGTGAGCCTTGATGTCGTCAGCGCTGACCTTGAGTTCAAGCGCCCCCAATTCTTCGGTCGCAATCGCGAGGACATCGGTGGCGGAGGTCTCGTCGCGTGTCGATACAACGAGCGCCATGAGCGACACAGGGGACAGGCCGAGTGCCTCGGCCAGCTCTGCGAACTTCTCGATCGTCGGATTGCTGTCGGCGTTTTCGATCCTGCTCAGGTAAGTGCGGGAGGCTGCGTGAGCGAGGTTCTCCTGCGTGAAGCCCAGGCTCTCCCGAAGCGCTCGAACGACTGCGGCTAACGCTTGCTTCAACAAGGCGACGTCCTCAAAAAGCGAGGATGTAGCCATGTTGGCGTGTACAGTTACACGCCATATAATGTATAGAACTGTCGATTACTGAGCCAGGGCTATCGGTTGCGCTGATTGGGGCACTCGCCTATGAGGCTCCGAAGCGCCACTGACGCAGCCGGCGAAGCCGTCGTTTGGGATGAGGGGAGGCGGCATGGCTCCGGCAGAGGCTGCAGGAGTTCACTCAATAAATTGCTAAATCGCATCGCGTCTTGGCGATCTGTCGATCGTAGAAAAACGGTGCAGCTGGCTCTCCACCCTCAGTGGTTTATCAATTGTCGAGATCGAAGTAGATGTCTATTTGTGAGTGGGCGCGCAGCGTCCAGGGAGCTAAGGGTCAACAGAGCGCCGGGCAAGGCTTGCCCTGTGAGGTCGTCCTGGCCCAGAGCATCGACTGGTCGGTACACATTGACGCATACCTATTCAGTGCTGCCAGGGTGGGTGAGAGGTATGTCGCGCTCGTTTACGGCGACCAATCGGGGGTGTCCTCAAACGGTATGACTGTTGCTACGCCTCCATTGCGATGCGTCGCCGAGAGAGAGGGCTTCAAACTCATGCGCAGTGCCAAAGGAGATCACTACGTGATCACGAGCGAACAGGGCTCGTGACTGCCTATGGCCAGAGCATCACTCGTGGCGGGGCAAGGTGGTACAGGGAGTTGGCCTTGCCTCTTATCCAGTTGTGTGCCGCCTGAACCATTCCCTCAGGCTGCGTTGAGGTTCATGTGAATAGCTGCGCCTGCCGAAAACTAATGCCTTAAGGACGAAAAATGGCTGACCTCGAAAAGATAACAGTAATTATCAAAAATTATGACGTCCAAGCACTTGGCGATCTTGATGCGCTTTATAATCGCGTAAGGCTTGAAGATGCACAAGGCAACACGTTCTATTTTAAAGAGGTGGTTGTTCCGAAGTATCTAAAAGATCACGGGGCTATGGCGACTGAAGTCCCACGAACTTGGTATTTC
Organism: Pseudomonas sp. PONIH3; assembly: GCF_002934345.1. NCBI lineage: Bacteria > Pseudomonadati > Pseudomonadota > Gammaproteobacteria > Pseudomonadales > Pseudomonadaceae > Pseudomonas > Pseudomonas sp. PONIH3. The sequence goes on along the minus strand of NZ_CP026386.1, from coordinate 2,014,717 downwards.
AAAAGACTTTCAAAAAAGACCATCGTTGTTTTGGCTTTTGAAAACAAGAACGGGAAAGTCGAATACGACCTAGATGATATTCGTTTGATTGCAAGATCAACAGTGTTGAAAGGTGTAGTGTTTTCGCTTGCTTCAGTTCCAGCAGCTATTATTGCTGCTACTGCCACGTTTGGCATAGGGTTAGTGCTTCTCCCGATGGGGCTTTGGTACGGATACAGGAACATATTCAAGCTGCCCGCCATGCTGAGTCGTAAGACCCTTTTGAGCGATTTTGCGCAACACGGAATTGTAGTTCGCTGATCGCCATGCAACGTAGTGCCTCAGGTGATCCAGGTGCGGCCTCGAAGGCCGCTGACCTTGGCTCGATTCTGGTTCAGTATCAGCTCAAGAATCCGGAAGGGAGGAGCAGAGCGGACATCCGATGCTTCATAACACAGCCAAGCAGGCGGGATCTCCGCCTCTTGCCTTGGAACCCGAACCTGTCTGCCATGGCCCCTGCTGCCAAGGCAGGACGGTAAACGATGCTCATTACTCGTCGTCAAGCGCCTCGCGGTGCTGCTCCACGTGTGCTAGATCACGCTCCCAGGTGTCGAGAAAGTCAGTCCAATCCTGTAGATAGAAGCCGTCCTCAACTCTCGTAGCGGGGCCGAGCGCAACGGTGAATCGAGACTTCCAGGGTTCTGGGATATCTTGATCGCGGACGATCCAGCAACCCACTGGATGAGCTTCCCTGGGCAGCTCAGCAAGCTGCGCAAGGTCAAGAGGGCATTCGCTGAGTGATTCTTCACGATCAAGTCGCTCAAGCTCATCCAGTCGCTCCAAGATCGGGCGTGCGCTTCGGTCGCCAGGTATCAGGTCAGCCAGTTGCAACAGCGCCTTTCTTCTTTCTCTTTCTCGCAGCCAGATGTTGTTCATGAGCATTTCCAGTTGGAGTACAAATGTGCTCCTGGTGATAGAGGGATAAAGGTCAACGGCTAACCCTGCTTGACGCTACAAAACCAGGCTGCGTAATCCATGCGTATATCAGAGGGCGGTAGGGGAATATCCCACGACGCCCTGGCGAGCCCTCAGGGGTTTCAAAGCGATCGGTGAACCACGTGAAGAGAGGGACTCGGCGTCCCATTGTTGCACATGTCCCGGCCCTCTGGTGCGCCCCTGGGAACCAGCTATCGTTTCTATGGCATGGGCAGCAAACAGCCGAGCTTGAGCGGCGAACTTCATGAGATTTGACGCGATGAGCCTGGGGTTAGTGATAGCCATTAATTGGCATTTTCCATATTTGTCAATCCAGCTGCACGTAAACTATAAATTCGGCTGGATACATCACGCGTCCTTAATAATATAGGCCATGTGTAATTGAATGTGCTTGTCGGCGCACTCTAGATACAAACTCGCTGGTGATCTCGCTCGCACAGAGTCGGCTCCGAAGGCATCAATTACCCGGTTGCTGCTTCGAGAATGATCATTAATCCAGTTGTCATACATGGCTTTGTGCGCTGCGGAATATTTCAGCTCGTTATGGGCGTTCTCAGTGAAGCACGCGTTGATGATTGAATACTCGCCAGAGGTAAATCTCTCAAAAAGACTTGCAGGTACATTAATAAATTCTGCGGAGTTTGTTATGCGATCGAGATGGGCTTTGTCTAATGCTGGGTTGAATTGGAGTTGGTTGTGCGTGCGCTTTAAGAATATTGCAAAGTCGGAAGGTGAAAGGCCGAGGTCGATGTGCGCCCAGTAAGTAATTAATAGTGCGATTTTTTCGATAATGAGATGAAGTTCTTGATAGGATGTGTCCTGCAAGTCAGGAGTAATACCGTGTGCAACTTTATCCCTGATTCGCTTGATGAGCCTGAAGTCGTTATCGGTTAAGTTGATGACTTTAAGGATGCCTTCGTTTGTGCTGCTTCTCGCGAGTTCGTATTTCTCCAGGAATGTAAGGTCTCGCGATGCCACGAAAATCGTATCAATCAATAATTGAACTTCTTTGATCTGATCTTCGTTTAATGGCTTTGATAGTTGTTTTATTTTTTCCTTCAGTTTTGTTGCTTTCTTACTCTCAGTCTTTGTTGATTTGCAATTCGCGATAGTCGCAGAAGTGCTGACGTACTCGTCCAGCAGGCTAACATAGCCAAGGATTTTGAACTCCCAAAATCCCTCATAGCGCTGCATGCCTGCAAGACGAACCCATGTCGATTTTCGATAAGGGGAGGCGTAGAACCGCTCGAATATCGACTGCCAGTTATCATCCAGAAGGTCTCGTAGCGCCAAACAGCTTAGCCAGTAAGCTCCGCTTGAAAACCTACTGCCGATTTTTTTAAAGGATGGAAAGTAGATAGGCACGGGATAATTTGAGTTAAAGCTGCCCCACACACTTTCGATGGATACGGGAGTCGCAGTCAGTATGGATAATAAAGTCGATAGCTCGAATGCTTTATCTCTTATCTCCTCGATTGCAAACGTGCCGCTAGGTCGCTCAAATATAAAGCGGACGTGTTCATGTATTATATGGTTTTCACCGCGCCTTTCTAGGCTGCTGAATGTTTCGGTATTAAGGGTGAAGTCTTCTTCGTTTGTTTTGATTTTTACCGATAGCTGGGGTGTTGGATTTTTCCAGGTTAGACTCTCACCGAGCTTTCCATCTAGATATTGGCCATGCATGAACCAGTCTGAAATATCTGCGTATTTAACCTGGAGGCTGCCTGCTTTAGAGTTTATATCTCCGCATGCGATGTAGTTTGCATAGATCTGGCTATTTGCTATTTCGCAATTAAATAAGGTGAAGTGCTGCCTGTCTTTTGCTCTCGCCTTTAGAGTTGAAGGCGCTATGTGAGTGATCTTGTGATCATAGCTGTGCTCCAGTTGGATGCAGATTAGGCCTCCACCTCCAAAAGTTAGGCGCCCCTCGCCGAAGAGGCCGTGGTCATCGTGATAAACTTCGACATTGAATTCAAATTCGTGAGAGAAGTCTAGGGCTTGTATCATTGTTTAGTCCTTGTTTAAAAATCTCGATCGATCAACAGGTCAGTGTAATTATTGTATTTGATTAGGAGGGTGGAGGTTTAGATGCCTGCTTGATGCTGGAGAGTCAGAGATGGAGATTGAGAGACTTCGGCTCGTGGCAGGGAGCAGTCCCAGTCTATCAATGACTATCAGTGTGCGGCGATGGGGCTTCAGTCGCTCCAGCGCCACTGATGGCAGCGTTCAGTGTCCATAGGCGAGTGCGCGCGCCTTTGGCGTATCGCCAGCCTCGGGTGGAGTACATTTGTACTCTTCGTGCGCAGAGGCGCTGTGAGAGAGTTAGACGCAGCGATAGGGGGGCTGGCTTCATAGGTTGAAGACGCCAGGAGTCGCCGCCTAGTGTGCCGATCTGGCTGTAATAAAATAAGCTACAGTTTCGATTTCCTGACGTTGCACTGCATTATTCGCCGAAACTAAACTATAATTTACTTTTTGGGTGCATTGTCATGACGAATCTTGTGCAGCTCCGCACCGCCGCAGAATTCGGCGCCGCAGTTCGAAAAATACGAAAACAGCAGTCGATCATTCAAACAGACCTTGCCAGCATACTAGGCAAGAGTCATGTGCTGCTGAGAGACATCGAGACCGGCAAAGGCACCGTAGCTCTCGCAAGCGTGCTGCAGGTGCTGAACGAGCTTGGCATACGGATCTACGCGGATCTGCCAGAGTGACCAAGAACATTCAGACAGGCTGGTACAACAGCGTCATCGTGCATCGGTTTGGCTTGCGCGATTCGAGTGTCCAGTTCAGATGGACGCCTGATTGTGTTTTGCGGGATCGTGCATATCCTGCAGAATGGACGTCGTATCAACTGGATGGAAGCAACGATGGAAAAGCCCGTGATCTCTCTGGAGCGCCGTAACCTGGCTGAGCTTGAGGTCATTGAACGTCTGGCAGTGGCAATGGGGGGTGAAGCGTTTGAGGCCGACGTGCGACGTTTATCCGACCTTCACACCGTGGATTCTGACTCAGCCATCCAAGCTATCAACCGCCTCACTCATCCTTCTTTAATTGGGATGAGCGACACACCCTTTCAAATCTTCCAACGGTTAAGTGACGATCTGATCATCCGAGCGCCTGCGTTGCTCCAGCGCCCGAGTTTTCGGTACCGGAATGGCGATAACACAGCAGTCCCGTATGAGCTTTGGCTGGCCATCGTACGACATGCCCGTGAGTATTTTGATCCGGCGGGATTGGATGCAGATTTTTTGGCCGCGAGACAACGGGAGGGGCTTTCGAACAGGGAGGCCTTCGATGCCCTTATTGCCTCGAAACGCCGTAAATGATCGCAGCGAGCGATAGGTACCAGTGACAACCGTCATGTAGTCGTCCCGCTTCCCCTTACGGCTGAGTAGGTTGGTCAGAAGAAGTTGCCTGGCAGGTAGTTTCTAGCGCGCTCTGATGGTATGTGACGGTGTTCACTGCTTCCCATTATCCTCCTGGGACAGCCTCTGACACCGAAGTGGTCGCTCAAGTGAGAGGTGGGCAATGATGCTGCTGAAGCATCCTGGCCTCACCTCTGCGAGTCGTTCTCTCTTCATTCAGATCGGTGGCATAGCGCGAGCAGATCGGTGGCACAACGTGAGCGCAATGGTGGGTTTGTCAGGAAGGGGAATGTCATCCTGCGACGCCCATAGCGGCATTTTAATTCCCCCTGATATGGCCCTAGGTAGTACGGGATATGCTGTTATGAGGCTTAACCGTCCCGACCATCATGGTCAAGATTGTCATAATAGTTCCGTTCGAACTGGGTCATGTTCGCGCGAACTTTTTCATATTCGCGCTTCGAGCTCCGTTCCATCTCGCTACGAATATTGTCCGAAAACTGAACGTCCGTTTTGAGGCAAAGGAACAACGCCTCGTACGGCGCCAGGTCATTTCCATACGCTGCAATGAAGAAGAGGGGCTCGTTTTTCCGGATCCGCTGGGAGATTTTCATGTTGCCCCGTTGCCGGCTATGCCGACTGAGACGCCCCCTCACCCCTGAGCTCAATGATTCAGAGATGCCCACGTAATAAGGCTTAAAGTTGTCAGGCCAGTTGCGCCCCAAGTAGTCGTTATCACCGAATCCTGGGGTGACCGAGAGATTGAGGTTGTAGCGGCCACCGATGATATATACGCCCTTCTGACGGAACGCAGTGTGGTAGGCAGTCAATGGCTGAGGGGGTGTCCAAGTAATCATCTTAATCCTTTACTCATGATATGAAACGGAAGGCTTTTACAGAAAACTCTTAGAGCCAGAGCCAGAGCCAGAGCCAGAGCCAGAGCCAGAGCCAGAGCCAGAGCCAGAGCCAGAGCCAGAGCCAGAGCCAGAGCCAGAGCCAAACCTAGGGCTTTTCATTCTCGAGCCCCATTGAGAAAGACCTGCTCAATCATTGTGGGAAGCGTGGCACGAGCGATGCGCCCACGACGTTCGGCGTCAACCAATCCGAAGACTAGGCTTGCAAAGATCTCTGTCAACGCGGGAGAAGAGATATCAATGCGAAATATCCCCTCTTTCTGTCCGCGCAAGAAGAATGCATCCAGGGCATCTCCGTAGGGAAGCCATCGGCCTACACACAGTTCGTCCAGATTGACTCAGCGCCCTACGAGGCTGCCCTTGCTCGTGCAGAAGGCGAACTTGCGAAAGCAGATGCTCAGCTCGCTTTTTTCATTGAGAAATTCACTAATAACAAGCTGTTGAAAGAGTTTTTCCAAGAGGCTCTTACAATGACCATACACTGTGCGTGCATTTCTTTTTAAACCCTATGAGCCTTGCGGGTAAAGCTTGGGTGTAAGTTTTTCAAGGACTTATGTGATGTAACCGGTTTCACTCCTCACCTTCGGTTGTGCGGTTTCTTTCTTGTGTGGCGGCGTGCCCAGGGCTTAAGGACGCTTCATTGACATCTGTTAATGGCCAATTAAACTGACCCACCTCTGGCCAACAATTTTGACCCACCCATAGTGGCATTGGCCACCGACCATGTAGCGTCACCCGCCTTATGCACAGGCCGGGGACAGATCATTGAAGGAGTGGGTTGTGATTCACAAGATCAAGGGGTTGTATGACCAGGGCCGAGGCCTGTCGGTCCGTGCCATCAGTCGTGAGCTGGGGATTTCCCGGAACACCGTACGCAAGTATCTCCACCTGGATGAGATGCAGATCAGCGCTACCATTGCTGACCCTTCACGCACCAAGGTGCTCGACGAGCACCGCGATTATCTGATTAATCAGTTGGGTCAGTTTCCAGCCCTGAGCGCAGTCAAGCTGGCCCGTCGCCTGAGGGAGCGCACCACCGAGCTGGCGGTGTCAGACCGGAGCATTCGCCGCTATGTGCAAGCGCTCAAGCAGCAGGTTGCCAGTGGCCAGTTGCGCTATTACGAGCCGGTCGTTGAGTCAGTGCCTGGCGTGCAGTGTCAGGTCGACCCCGGTGAGCTGCGAGGCGTCATGATTGGCGGCCTGGAGCGTGTCGTTCATTTTGTGGTGTTTGTGCTGTCCTGTTCACGGCTGATGTATGTCGGTCTGAACTTCCGGCCGCTGGATACCGAACGGTTTATCCAGATGCACGACGAGGCCTTCCGCTACTTCGGCGGCGTCACCGAGGAGTGCATCTACGATCAGACCAAGATGGTGGTGATCAACGAGCAGTACCGTGAGCTGACGCTGAACCAGCGCTTCCACCAGTATGCGACTACCGTCGGGTACCGCATCCATGCCTGCGAGGGCTATGACCCGGAGAGCAAGGGCAAGGTGGAGGCCGGGGTCAAGTACGTCAAGCGTGACTGCTTCTACGGCGAGCACTTCCAGGACGAGGCCGCCGTCCGACAGCACCTGAATGATTGGCTCGAGACTGTCGCCAACGCACGCGTGCACGGCACGACGGGGCAGCATCCAAGAGCGCATTTCGAGGCACTGGAGCGTAGTCAGCTCAAGCCCTATCTCGTCCCGCAGAACCTGCTGCACGTGGCGCCGACAAGGGAGACCCGCAAGGTCGACAAGACCGGCTTGATCTCATGGCAGGCCAACAAGTACTCGGTACCCATGGCCTGGCAGCAAGCCCGTGTCGGTGTCAGCGCACAGGACAACCAGTTGCTGATCCATGACCTGGAGAGCGGTGAACTCATAGCCACCCATGACCTGTGCAAGGCCAAGGGCCGGATGATCAAGAACAACAACCATTACCGAGACCATGCCCAGCGCATTACCGACCTGGAGCGCGGCATCGACTCGATCCTGCCCGATGCCCTTGGGGCAACCCTGTGCCAACTGCTCAAGCGTACTTCGCCGCGTATCTACAAGGATCAGCTGGTTGCTGCACGCGACCTGCTCATGGCCCATGCGCCGGTTGATACGGCGTTGCTCGGCGAGTTGTGCGAGCGCAGTGAACTGACCGCCACCGGGCTCAAGCGCTACCTCGAAGCATGGCAGCAAGCCAAGGCGCGGGGCCGGATCATCGGCGACCATGACTATGCGCCAGAGGCCGGTAGCCAGGTTAGTCACGCCGACCTGAACGCTTATGCCCGCATTGGCCAGTCGACTGGCCACGGGGTGACCCAATGAGCCTGCTCGACAGCACTATCGCGCAGTACCGAAGCCTGCGCCTCAGCGCGACCGCGGGTGAGCTGGCCACCCTGCTGGCCAGAGCCGAAGCCAATGAACTGTCCTACCTGAGCTTCGCCCAGTCACTGGTCGAGCATGAGCTTAACGCCCGCTCCAGTAGCCGCGTAAGCCGCAACCTCAAGCAGGCGCAGTTCCCCTCGGAGAAGCATCTGGAGGCCTTCGATTACCGGCACCAGACCACCATCACCAAGCGCCAGGTCAGCACCTTGCTGGACTTCAGCTTTATCGACAACCGCGACAACCTGGTGTTCATCGGACCACCGGGTGTGGGCAAGACCCACTTGGCCATTGGGATTGGCCACAAGGCGGTTCAGGCGGGCTACAAGGTGCTGTTCCGCACGGCTCTGGCGTTGGTCGAGGATCTGGAGCTGGCGGAAATGAAGGGCGAGCTGAAGAAGCGCCTTAATCAGCTGAGCAAATACGACGTGCTGATCATCGATGAGCTGGGCTACCTGCCGATGACGCGCCAAGCCCGGTACAACCTGTTCCAGTTAATCAACAACCTGTACGAGTACCGCTCGGTCATCCTGACCACCAACAAGGACTTCACCAGCTGGGGCGAGTTCTTCCATGACGACAACGTGGCCGTGCCCATCATCGACCGCGTGATCCACCATTCACACATCTTTATGCTGGGAGGTGAGAGCTATCGTTTGAAGCAGAAAACCGGCGGTTAGCGGTGAGCAAGTGGGTCAATTCTATTGGCCAAAAGTGGGTCAAAATTAATGGCCATTGACAACATCATCGTCACTTTTGACGATGATGGGTGAATGAGATATCCAGGCGGGAAAGGCAAGTGCTATCAGCGCTTGATCAACCTGATGCCTCCGCATCAGACCTACATCGAGTCGCACTTGGGCGCGGGCGCTGTCCTGCGTCACAAGAAACCTGCGGCCCGTAGTATTGGCGTGGACGTCGACCCCGCCGTCCATCGTGCCTGGGCGGGTCATTCAGTTGAAGGCCTTGAACTCGTTCAGGGTGATGCTTCGGGCTACCTACGCAGTTTCAACTACGACGGTACCGAGCTCATCTATGCTGATCCTCCGTATCTTGCTCAGACGCGGCGTCGCTCCAAGATTTACCGGTTCGAGTATGACCAAGCCCAGCACGAGCAATTGCTGTTCACGCTGAGCAGGGTGCCGTGCAATGTGATGATCTCCGGATACGACAGTGCCCTCTACAACGAAGCGCTCCAAGGATGGAGGAAGGTAACGTTTATGGCCAAGACGCATACGGATGTTAGGGAGGAATGCGTCTGGATGAACTACGCTGCCCCTGACGAGCTTCACGACAGCCGTTATCTGGGTGATACCTTCCGCGAGCGGCAGACCATTGCCCGGCGCCAATCCCGGCTTCGCGATCGTGTAGCGGCGATGGATCCCGTAGAACGCAGCGATTTTCTGCACTGGATCACGCAGACATACGGCTCCGCAAAGGAGGCTCGGTGATGCAAAACGGAGTGGTGTTCGTAGACTCCAAGCTCTATAGTCGCGACTTCCCGGATGCCATGAGCGAAGTGCTTCCTGGGGTTTCATGGGGATTGATCGAGGCCTTCCCCACTCCGGCGTACTGGGCTTACCAAGTCTGGGCCAACGAGCAAGAGTCTGAACCGCTCAACTACAAATTGGGTGAGACCTTGGCCGAAGAAGTCGGTGCATGCCTGCTGGGCGGTCATGGCATCCCGGCAAACGTAGGCCTCGCGGCGTTCGCCCACCTGAGAAACCTCGGCGCCTTTGAGGCCGATGTTCCCAGTGAAGAGCAGTTGCAAGCGTGGCTCTCCATTCCGCTCACCATCGGTACCCGCACCGTGCGCTATCGCTTTGCCAGGCAAAAGGCACGTTACCTCCATGCGGCACTGGCTGCCCTGGCTCTAGGGGGCGTCCCTCTTCATTCTGGGCGTGCTCTGCGGGACTGGTTGCTGGAGCTGCCAGGGATCGGCTACAAGACTGCCTCTTGGGTTGCGCGCAACTGGCTGGATGCCGACGACGTTGCTATCCTGGACATCCATATACTGCGCGCCGGGGCCCTGGCAGGTTTTTTCTCCCCTGGACTTACCGTAGAGCGCCACTACCTGCAGCTCGAAGCAGAGTTTCTGGCGCTGAGCCAAGCGCTCGACGTTCGTGCCTCTAAGCTCGACGCGCTGATGTGGTACCAGATGATGTCCGCTTCGACGGTGGTTCACTCGCTATTGAACCAGGCCGGTCTAAAGGCTGCCTAGTGCTACGTGGCCGGCCCACCGACCAGCGCAACGCCCACGCCCGTTAGCACGCCGGAAGGGGCAATTCGGCTGGCCCAAGGTTCTCCCGTGATGCCCAGCGGACAGAACGCATAGCCCAACGCGTCAGCAATCACTGCCATGATCGCCAGGAGTGCTCCGGCGTCTCGCCAGATCAGGCTCTCACCATTCGCATATTTCGCACCTGTCTTCCCGGCTTCTGCCACCAGAAGCAAGCGTGTGGCCTGCTCGGAAGGTAGGGTCATATGGCACTGCGCGACCAATTCTGCGAGGGCCTCGCCGGATTCCGGTAGTTCGACAAGGCCGTGACGGCGACTGTCATAGCGACGCCAATTCAACGAGCCTGGCAGGTGAACCAGGATATGGATGGGGTGTATAGCGCCGGCAGAGGGCACTGGTCGCAGTTCAAGGTCGAAGCCGTAGTTCGACTCGGCAATGCCCTGAGTTCGCGCACAGCGCCACAGTAACTGGCTCAGTTGCCGTTCATCCAGCGCACTGAAGCTGCGCCGGGTGCGCCTGTGGTCGAGGAGGTCAAGGATGCCTTTGTCGCCGACATGCTCCACCTCGGGCAGCGAATGGAAGTCGCCCTCGGGCCAGGTGAAAGGCAGATAGTGCCCCGGCGAAGCTCTTACCGTTGGGCTACTGAGGTTGATCCTGTCCATGTTCGAGCTCGTGCCAGACCTCAAAGTACTTGAAGCAGCCTCGGCAGTTCCCGCAAGGCACGTTGGATTTGTGGCAGCTGTGGGCCCAAGCCAACATGGAAGAGGGAACCCCAGCAGTCTTCACCAGCTCGGTGGTGCTCAGTCCGATAGCAGGCGCTTCAATGCTCATCTCACCCTCTTGGATGACCATCAACTGATTGATGGCAGCCACAAACTCTGGGGTGCCGTCGCGGTGCGATCCATCGGATTTCACGGTGCCTAGGTAGAGCTTGTTTACGCCCAGGCCAATTGCTTTCATCGCCGCCAGCGTGACGAGCATCTGGTTGCGGTAGGGCCACCAATCACTGGCAGGTGCGTGAGCATCTGCTTTGCCTCCGGCCATATCACCGGAGCCGACGGAGCGGCAGTCGATCGAGACGACGTGATGCTCAATGTCCAGCTGCTTGCAGACGGTGCTGGAGGCGGAAATCTCAGCCTCTGCGGCCAGTTGTCCATAATTTAAGGTGATACCGATCTCGGGACGTAACCACCACGCCAATGCGAGCGAGTCCATGCCACCTGAGAGGAGAAGAGCCCGCTTCATAGTTCTGCTGCCTTCCAGGCGGTTTGGTAAATGGCTGTCACGAAATCGTCCGTAATGGTGCAGCCTGAGCCGGCCATCATTTTTTGATCTTCCTCCGACTCATTTTCCACGTACATGATGACGGGCTTCTTGAGTGCTCGTGCGTAGCCAATCTCGTAGATCGTGCCCGCGTCGAGGCCGTCACCGATCGCAAGCATCAGGTCGCATGCGTGAATGGCTTCAATATCCTTGTGCACGACATCCTCTGCCGGCCCATGGCCCACGTCGTGTACCGGGGAGAATACGTTCAGCCCCATCTCCAGAAGCTGGCCGCGCGCTTCTTCAACGAGCCAAAGCTGGGACAGCGAGAAGAAGGGGCCTGCCAGATATACCAGGGGCGCTCTGCCGCCCCTCGACTTTTTAGGCATGCTGGCTGCACTTGGGGTGTAAGTGCTGAGTCCGGCTTTTGAAGCGAAGCCCTGCGATTCACAATAGAAGGCGGTAGCACGTGATGCGAGTGTCGCCGCTTCCAGTGGAGTCAGCGTCTCCTCAAGCCAGAAATACGCAAAGGTAGCGACGAACACGTCACCTGAGCCCACCTTCCAGACCTTTGGCGTCACGAAAGAGGGGATGGTGTGGATGCGATCGTCATGGAACAGGAGCGCACCGGCTGGGCCCATCTTGATGATGACGATTTCGGCATGCTGGGACTTGGATAAGGCGCGCGCCAGATCAGCTGTGCTTAAGGTGCTGCTGCCATGCAGCGCCTGCGCCTCACTTCTGTTCAGGATGAGTGCCAACCGTTCAGCTTTGGAGCCATTCTCATGGAACGGCGCTGGGTTGCTTGAACTTTGAGGGTCGTAAACCGCCTGGTAAGCATTGACGATGCAGTCACCCTCCAGAAAGCCGAAGCGCACGACATTCCTAGCCGTGACTTGCAGGCTTTGCTGGCTCTTCGGGATAGGGTCAATTGTAGGCTTTGACAATCCGTGGGTGTAGCGGAATTGCAGACTGCGATCAATGGGATGGGGTTCCAGAGAGAACCCCTCCAACGCCGCTCTCAGGCGAAGCACCGACCCCGCCGTGTTGTCTGTATAGGTCGCGAGGCTGACCGTCCCTCCCAGGCGCGCGATCGCCGTAGCGGCTCGCCCGCCCGAGCCAAACAGCTCCTGCCACGTGGGGCACATGCACTGCTCGTAATAAACACCACCGGCTATGTTGATCATCAGGTCACTCCTGCTTGACCGGTGAGATCTTGAGCGCCACTTGCCCGCCAATTTTGGCCGTGACAAGAGCTACGTAGTTCGTGCCGTTCTGGATGCAGGTGATCAGCCGGATCGCTTTCGGGGACGCAATGCCGCCTGCAACATGACCATTCCAGACGGCAAGCGCTGAAAGCTCACTGCCTGCAAGGCCCACTGTCATCTGGAGGATGTCGCCGACGGTGATCTGCTCAACGACTTCGGGCTTCGGAGACGCCAGGTGAGTCTGTAGGTAGAGCCTGTCACAGGCCGTCTCGGTGGGAGCTCCCGCTGTGTAGTCCCTGAATAGCTTGCCGTCTGAACCTGACATTACGTTCCCCAATATCCATATGTGAACCTACGCAGCGCTAGCTTGCCTGCAAACCAAGAGCTGTTGACAGCGGTTTGACTGATGCTAGAGTGCCAGCACTCTAACCCTGCCAGATCCAATTTGCCAATAGGTAACCGGGGCGGTTGAAGATCCGTAGGGCTCATGCATGCCAAGTTAAGCGTTTAAGCTGGCCTGGCTCAGTTCGTGCTAACACAGGGTAGTGTTTGTCGATGTCGAAAATCCTCGATTTTGAGATTAAGAACTACAAGGGCATTGTCAGTACGAGCATAGAGCTCTCAGGGCGAAGCGACACGCCGATCGTTATGCTCATTGGATTGAACGAGAGTGGTAAGACGACCATTCTTGAAGCGATTTCGCAATTTGTGAGCAGTGACCAATCGGTTTCGAGCCTTTATACATTCAGCCCCGAGAACAACGAAGAATTTACCTTCATTCCTGCCAGCCAGAAGGGCTCATTCAAGGGCACGGTTTCCGTAGCCGCCACGGTGAAGCTGGACGACACCGAAGTGTTGGCGATCAAGCAACTTGTTGAGCTTGCAGGACTTGAGGTTGATGTCGAAGCTCTACGCAAGAAGTTTCGAATTGCTAAAGAGATCAGCTTCGCTAATGACCCAAAAGGTGAGAGCTCGGGTAGCCTGGGGTTGGAGTTTAACGTCAGGATGCCAGGGGCATTAAGCTTTGAGCCTTATGCGCAGCCGGATGATCCACAACAGAATCTTTGGGAACTCATCGCCGAATTGGTGGTGGAGGGCGTTCCCACAGTTGCGTATTTCCCGACGTTCCTGATTAACGTGCCTGAAGAAATTGAGCTGGCACCGTTTGCGGGAGAGAGCTATGAGCAGAGGCATTATCGAGAGATCGTAGAGAAGATCTTTGCCTACGCTGAGCATGACGTAGACGAGCATATCAACAAGCGCATCGCCCAGTATCGCGAAAGAAATGGGCCTCAATGGCTCGATACGTTCTATCGAAGCCATGAAAAAGGGCAGATCGATGCCGTCTTTAAAAAAGTTTCTCAAGCGCTGACCACCGAGGTGATTGGTGGTTGGCGGCGGGTCTTTTCGCGCGAGACGACCGCCAAGCGGGTTGAATTGCAGTGGTCTGTCACGGGCGCTGACCGACCTACTGCCATGGTGTCTTTTGCTGTCAGCAATGGCGATTCTGACTACAAGATCAGTGAACGCTCAATCGGGTTCAGGTGGTTCTTCACGTTCTTGCTGTTGACGCGCTTCAAGCTGGAGAGCAGTAAGCGCAAAACGATTTATGTATTCGACGAGCCTGCGGCCAACCTGCACGCTCGGGCCCAGGTAGAGTTGCTGACGTTCTTCGAAAAAATGATCGAGAACGGCGACAAAATTATCTACTCTACTCACAGTCATCATATGGTAGATCCGAGGTGGCTAGCTGGAGCGTACATTGTAGAGAATCGTGCCGCGAAGCATGACGATGCGGACGGGTATGACCTTGAGTTCTTGCCAGCTAAAATTGCCGCTATCAAATACAAGCAATTTTTAGACAGGGCGGTTGCAGGAGCTGAGTGCAACACGGTCATTGAATTGAAACTGGAGCATCATGCCGCATAGCCATGGCCTTCTGCATCACCTCGCCCATAACTTCGATTGGGCATTTGAAGTCGAAGCGCTTACGCGGACGCATGTTCAGTTGCAGTGCGATGGCATTCAGTTCTTCCTGGCTGTGTACCGACAGGTCTGTGCCTTTGGGCAGGTACTGGCGGATCAGGCCATTGATGTTTTCGTTGCTACCGCGCTGCCAAGGGCTGTGCGGGTCGCAGAAGTAGATCGCCACGCCGGTTCTTTGGGTGATCTCGGCGTGTCGCGCCATCTCCCGGCCCTGGTCGTAAGTCATGCTCTTTCGCATCTCCAGCGGCATGCCATTGAGCGCGGCGCTGAAGCCTTCCAGCGCCGAAGTCGCCGTCGCGTCGTTCATCTTTACCAGCATCAGGTAGCCACTGGTGCGTTCCACCAGCGTACCGACGGACGAGGCGTTGGCCTTACCCTTGATGAGGTCGCCTTCCCAATGCCCCGGCATCTGCCTGTCTTCAATCTCCGGCGGGCGCACATGAATACTGACCATCTCGGGGATCTGGCCGCGCCGATCCACACCACCAGAGCGCGGTCGGCGTGTCGTCTTGCTTTGCCGCAGGCAGATGATCAGCTCCTTGCGCAGTTCACCGACCGGCAGGGCATAGATCGCGTTATAGATCGTCTCGCGACAGACGTAGGCATCTCTGAGGCTGGGAATGTTCATGCTGCGCAGCTTGCCGGCAATCTGCTCGGGAGACAAACGCTCACGGAGCATATGCGCCACCAACTCGAAGCGCTCACCACCCGGCAACAGCTTTCGCTTCGGTCGACACACCTGGCGGCGAGCCTGCATCTGCTGCTGGGCCGCGTGGGCCGAGTAGCCGCCACAGACATCTCGATTGCGGCGCAGCTCCCGGCTGATGGTCGAAGGGGATCGGTTGATCAAGCAGGCAATCCTACGCAGGCTGAAGCCTTGAGTACGACCGATTTGAATGGTGGCGCGCTCTTCAACGCTGAGTTCGGTATAAGACATAGTGGCAGCACCGTACCGGAAAGGTCAGGTGTTGCACTCAGTTTTTGCCGCCGCCCAGTTATCCAAGCCGAAGTCATCACTTTCAACCAGTCATTGAGAGGCTCCAGTACGTTGTGCCCCAGATTGTCGGCACCTCGCCCTGTGTCATTGTGGAAGGGATCTCGGACTACTACGCGTTAATGGCCGCCTCCACCAGTTGCGACTGCGCTTTGAATTTCAATATCGTCCCAGGCGTAGGCTCAACCTCCTCCGGCAATTTAATTAGCCTGCTGATGGGCCGAGGCGAGAAGTTTATCGTCCTGTTGGATGACGATAAAGCCGGGCGAGAGGCGCGCGATCGATATAGGGCAAAGTGGCTGCTGCCTGAGGACGTCGTCATCACGCTCGCAGACATCGATGCTTCCTACGCCACCATGGCCCTGGAAGCCCTCTTGGGGCCCGAAAGCTTTGAGTTGGCCCAGAGGAAGATGGGATTATCCAGTCCGCCGAAAAAAGACCAATATGGCTTGTTCTTGGCAGAGCACTATTACAAGGCGCAGACAGGCCTGGATATATTCTCACCGCAAGGCCTGGAGAACCTGCATGCCGTGCTTAGATTCCTGGCACAAAGGTTTGCGCAACAGTAGTGTGAAGAGGTAGGACATCTACGTTGCGTTCCGTAGACCGCGACGTAGGATGATCAGGGCCTCGGTGTGGCAGGTGTCGTCACGGAGGCCGCTTCAATGGCCGGTTCACCCTTCGGGTTGCCATTGATGGTGATTCCGACGTCGAATGTCTCTGCAAGGCCAGAGATCAAACGCTCCCGCGAGCTTTTGGAGAAGTCGTCACGGGTCACGCTGGAGGCGGCTCCAAACAGGAAGATAATCACGAGCAAGGTGGTCAGGGCGTTTCCCACGACGCCGCCTACACCCCCGAACAACAGGGCCTTGAGCCCATGGGAGAAACGCTCACCATAGGTCTCGGGCTTGTGCCGCTTGATGAACAACCACAGCTCTGCCTTGTAGTGCTTTTCCATCTCATCGAGCTTTTCCTGGACAGCTTGACCTAGGTACTCGTTGAAGAGGTTGTTGGCAGTGTCTTTGTACATGTCCACCGAAGGTAATTCAGCGCAATGCACGTGGTTGCGGACTTCCGCGTCGGTGGGCTGTCGGTTGTTTCGGGAGGCGAATTGCTGCAAGTACTGCTGCTTGCTCTGCTTGTACATGCAGTACGCCAGCTGCCCCACGATGTCATCTGGGTTATCGACGAGCTTTTCGTACATGACATTGTGCCCTCCTTGCGACGGATCATCGTCGAGAGAGGGGTGGGGCAGGAAGGGCTTGAGAGGCGGCTTTTGAGGGCCTTTCTTGCGCACTTTATCGAGAGGCCACACGCTTGGCCTTTGCGAACCGGGCGTTGATGGTGGCGGCGCTCTCTGTGCTGAGACCGCGCGCAAAGGCGCTCACAGCTTTATTGGCGCTGCGGCGTTTCAAGACTTTCGACACCAGGTCGTTTTTGCCCATGAGGCTTTTGAGGAAAGCAGTCATAAATCCTCCTGATTCACGAGGCCAGTATACACCATGCTATGACGGCGCACCAAAGGATCGGGTGGTTGTCTGCCGTTGGCCGTCGATTCGTTGGTCGCCCCAGATTAGGCGATGTCTCATCGGGGATCAATGCTTTGTGATCGGCTGGATCAGCTCGGCCCAATTTGGCCTTGCGAGCGGAGGATGAGGGTAACGAACTCTCGCAGATCCCGGAGTGGCCCTATGCCCCTGCGATCAAGGTGAAAACCCCTGATTCCCACTGCCAAAGGCCCGTCCCGGTCGCACTTCGGCGAATCGCCCACCATTACGACCCGAGGTGCTTCTTCCTCCAGCTTGCCAGGGATGACGCTGAGCTCATGGCATGCCTTCATATACTGAAAGGGATCCGGTTTGGTGACTCCAAGCTCGTAACTCAGGGCGAAGGCCGTGTGCTTGGGCATCAGGGCCTTTACTGCCGGCCCATAGGGGGCGGCCAGGTTGCTGCACACAGCAATCGCGATGCCGTGGCCCTGGAGTTCGCTAATCGCTTCCAGTGTTTCAGGGTAAAGTGCGATGGAGTCAATTTCGCGCGCCAACGCGGCCTCGATTTCAGCCATGCGTGCCGGCGACGTCCAAATGCCCAAGGTGTCTGCTGCCTCACGGAGGCTGATGTTGGCTTTCATCAGGTGGTGCAAATCGCTGGGCAGCGGGCGGCGACCTCGCATGGCACCTTCACGTAGCAATTGGCGATACGGGTGGGTGCGGGTGCCGATCCGCAAGGTCGTGCCGAAGGCGTCAAAGATGACGGCAGTGAATGCCATACGGCACTCCATAAACGTATGGCACAGATTTTTCGGAATTCTGCAACCCACGCGTCGCGTGCTCATCGGGGCTAAGGGAATAAAAAATCAGCAGATTTAAGGGAGAATTTGACTCGCTGAACGGATGGGTAGGGCACGGCTCTCAACCATGCTGAGGGTGGCTGCCAGATAGGGGGAGCGATGGCAATCTAATGCCGGAGCTCGCATGCCTGCCAAATCCTTGGTTACCGCTGCACACAGAAACGCCATACGATCACTTTGAATACGCGTTGAGCTGAATAGACGACGTTTATCTATGACGACGAAGCCTAGCAAATCTTGAGCCTTGAGTCATTGATCATCCCGACGATCCTGATCAAGTCAGAGTGTCTCAAAATCTGTTCTCAAAGGCCGCAAAACCTGTAGCGCTGACTACTGCCTCGACGATTGAGTTGGATGTTGCGGATCCAGTAGAGAGATAGTATTCGGAAGATATCTTTTTCGATTAATTCAAGTGTCAGCAAGGGCTGATTTTACACCGTTCAGAACTGGCACCAGGGTGTAAATGTACTTCTTGTCACTTTCAATGTCAGTGATGAATTCCTCAAAGTGATAACGTTTATTCACAAAAAAGTCATTGATGGTCTCAAGAAACTCCTGCATGTCTTTCTGCGTTTGTATTTTGGATGTTTCAGTTGACACTGCGGTGAGGATGCGAGCTCGCGTGTCCTCGCTCAGGTGTTGATAAAGTATTGATAGTTTATGAGATTTAAATCCTTCCTTGACCTCAAGGCGGCTATGATGGAACACCGCCACGTTCGGCGCGCCACTCAAATACTGCTCTTCTGTAATGACTGACTCGCCCTCAGCAGTCATTTCAATAAAGGCAGGCTCGAATATCCTTTCGACAAGCTGGGATTTAAAGTACAGCTCTAGTGCAAATGCACCATTAGTAAAGACTACATTCAACCTTGGGTCGCCATAGGGGTTTAATTGGTGGGACAAGGAGATTGCTACATCCCCAAAGGCTGAGGCACTTTCGATAATATCTTTCGGGTCAATCAAGATCGTGGATTCAAAGCCCGGATTTTCGCGCTGGCGTTTTTTGGGTTTAGGCATAGAGACGTTCCTTGATGACCTATTCGAAGATGCCATCCTAACGATATCAGTTCGTCAGTGTCGAGTTAGTCGTCTTGTCGCTGCAAACGATGTCTGACGACCTGGTCATGGGAGTACATGCGCAGTTGCAGTCCTCAAGTTATCGGTACAGAAATCGCGATCATTGGGGAGTAAGCAGTGGCAACCTGGGTAGCCCTCCCGATGTCCGGTCTGGCTTGATCTAGAGGGGGGGGCAATCGCCTGTATCACTCAATGTGCCTTCGCATGAGGCCTGGAAACACCGGCCAGCGCCGGACAAAAAAGGTGCCCAGGCCGTAAATTTGTGATGGAGTCGACATTTTTGAACGGTACTTGGATTTTTTTCCACTCCCCCTCTTGAAATTTTTTTGAGGCGAAGGAGTTCTATATTTGAGGACAAAAAAAATCTAACGGTGTTGGCCTCACGCCTGCGTCTGGATCAAACCACGGTGTATCAAGGCTGGTTTGGTTTTTGATCTTTGGCTTTTCAGCCCTTCCATGCCTTGCCGCCAGGCAAGGGGAGGGGCTGGCAGGGAGGTCGTCACTTCGGCCAAAGGCCGCTGCTTTTGCTTTGGTTACAAAACACAATGCTGTCGCCAACATTTTTTGGCCAGGATCAGTCTGCTCGCAATAATTCCCATGTCGGACAACGCATGAGAAGGGGAGGTCGACCAGGGGGCGGGGAGAGGCTCTGCTTATGCACAGCGGGTTTTCGCGGGCTTTTCGCGGGCTGCAAGCAGGGCAGCGAGAGGCTGCTGACCTCCGGCCTCTAAGGTTGACGCACGGGCATGTACACCGCAACACGATCCATCTTTAGCGTGATCCGCCAAAAGCCATCGCTCAGTTTCCCGTAGGATGTCGCTTCCGAAGCAGTCTAGCTTGCGGCTTTGGCCGGTTTACAGGCCGCTTCAATCCCGATTATAAACGTACCTCCCGTGAGGCCTGGCCCAAGACCAAATTACCTGGGGCGCGTTAGGGCTTCGCCATCATGTCAGGACGTCAGGGAATGCCCGCAAAGATTCAAGTCTCGGAAGCTTATTGCGTAGAGCTCGGTGAAGTCGTTTCCATCTCAGATGCACGCAGGGCCTACTTCTCGCAGTCTGAGCCCCGAGCGCGTTACACCTTTCAATGTTCCTACGCTGATTGCTTGGCCTTGGCCAAGCCTCCCACAATCACGGCGGTGAACTATGCAAGCCTGCCACAAGATACCTATCGGGCTGCGCATTTTCGCGACCCCGGTGTGGGGCATGTGCCTGGTTGCCACTGGCAGGGTGAGGAACCCGATGTAAGCGATCAAGGCCTGGGCGGAGAGGCTGCCCATAAGGATCGAGAAGCCAAACGCAAGCTCCATGATTTCATCAATGAGTTCGACCCCACCATCGTCAAGCCGAAGGATGGGAAAGGGGTGTCAGGGAGTGCTGGTTCAAATCCTGCCCAGGGTCGCGGGCAAGGCCGCAGTGGGGTTGCGAAAGGCAGTTCCTTCTCAACCAGAAACCGCACCAGCAGTTTCGAGCGGCTCGTCGAATACTATCGCAACGCGCACAAGGATCTTTCGAGCAACGAGTTCTTCGGCCTACAGCTGAAGGTCACGGGTGAAGGAGAGATGCCGCTTATCTCCTACTTTCCAAACATATCGAAAGCGGCACCCGGCTCACCCAATCGAGTTATCCATGGTGGGGCTCGGCTGGAGCCACGCAAGGGGAATGGGTTCATGTTTTGGTTCATCGATCGTGTCGATGGAAAGGGCGTTTACCTGAAGGTCACCAGTCAGGAGATGGATGCTTACCGGTTCCGAGGCTTCTTCAATGACATCCTCGCTCAAGATGACGCTGACTATTTCCGTGTGTTCGGTCTGGGGCGCCTTGTGCTTTCTGAGACCGGGAAAAGCTACAGGCTTGAGATCGATGACCTCAACCGCTTGACGATCTTTGCGGTCAAGAAAAAGCAGCCCGCCTAATTTTTGATGGGCGGGGGGCTTTGTCGCCGGCTGATACCCCGTGCGTTTGTGTCTGGCGGGTAGCATCGTGTCGGTGGGTTGTGGCATACAGACCATCGGCGCTTACCGTTGACCACCACTCATAAAAGGCCAGGAACGACATGGACGAAATCGAACGTCGGATAGCTGAGAGACACTTCAAGCTAGGCGAGGGGATTCTGCAGATCTATACCGAAGATCCAGATGGTGAGATGTATGACTCGCTTCTGCGCCAGGGTAGAGAAATTTGCGCCTCTCTGCCGGGCGATAAAGTGAGTCTGTGCTTCGTGGATGGGGTGAGGTGCCAAGCAGGTGCGGATTCAGAGCTCAAGACGGTGATGGTATGGAAGGGCATGCTTGATCTGGTAATCAAGCTGGCGTCTTTAGTGACCGTACATGCCCGCCCCATTCCGCCAGCCTACCAAGCCTCACCTTTGCCCTGGCGTCACGACGTCAAGGTCTGGCTCAAAGATGGCATTTTTGATTGGGAAAGCCCAGATTATTGGTGGTTGCGCGATCCTGAATACCGGGCAACCTTCGAAACATTCGCGTTCGCTATCTTCTGTTTCATTCTCCTGCACGAGGTCGGTCATTTTCATAACCTCCACGCGGTTCGCCGTGCGGAGCGAGGTGCACCACCGGAAGCCGAAGCGGCAGATGACCGGGAACGACTGGAGAAGCACGCGCGAGAGGTCATCGCCGATACCTATGCGATGCAGTTCCTGATGGATGAGCTTAAGAAGAGATTTTTTGCCGACGAGCCGCACTACCATCCACAGAAACACATTGAAATTACCGAAGCGTGCTTCACCTTCGCGCTCATTGCGGCATCGGCAACACTCTGGGGCTTCAGCGTTGTCATCCCCATGGATGAGTCGCACCAGAAAAACTCATATCCTGGGCATGCCTTCAGGCTTCGCACGATTCAGAGCACAGCACTGGAGCATCGTATAAATGGACTCGAACCCCACACAGCTCACCGCATCATTTCAACGGCGATGAAGCAGTGTGCCGAGATTATGTCAGTGCTCTCGGGCGGCGATTTCGTAACGTGGGATCAAACCCTTCAAAACCCGATTCATGGCGCTCACTACGAAAAAGTGTGTGAGGAAGTCAACAACTGGTCGAACCCTTTCTACGGCAGCAAAAACTGACTTGCGGTGATGGGTGGTGAGCGCCTGTGCCCGGTAGCTATCCGGGCACGCAGTGCTTGCCAACCCTGGTGAGTTCAGGCTTGCTGACCACTCAATCCGCAAATGGCGCATTTCGGGCTCTCAACTTCTCTCGTAGGCTCTCGACAGTCGGCATACGTCAACGAGCAAGGCGACGCTCCTTCAAGGTGTACAAATGGAAAAAATTGATCCTGTACTTCTAGAGGCCGCAATTCGAGTGTTCGGTAATGAGTCGCTTGCAATGCATTGGCTGATGACCCCATCACGCGCTTTAGTCGACAAAAGGCCGGTGGATGCGACCACTGAGGATGCATTGGAGTTACTGGCGCGTTTGGAGCACGGTCTGGGTGCTTAAGGAATCGACCCTCCGGATACGACAGGTTCTGACTAGGCCACCGGTCGAGTTACCGACGACCCGCCAAATCCGGAGCTTTTGAATACAGGCTTTTTGGCTTGGCCATCAAAGCCGGTTGAAACGATGTAACGGGCCACGCCCTGGATCAGTGCGGTCTTGCCGGCATCATTCTCCCCTACAAGCGCAGTGGCGCCCTCGTTTTGGCGGATGGCAAATACTTGGGGGCAGATCGCCAAACTGGCGGAAAATACGGATAGTCAGCGCTCAAAGGTACATCCCCTCTACTCCTTAAGCCTGGCTTCTATCAGCCTCTGGGCTTCTATCAGCTTCTGGGCTTCCAAGCCGAACGCTGTCACTGGCTATATGCTGCAGGTTGGGGCAAGTCGATATCCCGAGCAAGGGCTGTCCTCTGGCACGACAATGGCTCTGGCACGACAATGGACGTCGAGGGGGACACTCATTGGGCCCAAGACAGAGCTTCAAAGGGCCCTGACAAAGGGCTTCCGACGCCCGCCCACCGCGACTTGGCGCCTGCACGATAGCGGCTCAATTTCTGTGGCAAAATGCCGTACCCGCTGGGGACTTTCCACCATTGGAAGAAGAATAATTGTCCGCATTGATGCCCCTTGAGCCGTTGTTCGATTACGCGATCTTAGACAAAGAGGTCTGCGTACCGCATCCGGTCACCGGTTTGCTCAGCTATGGCTATATCGAGCCATACAGTAGTCGTAACCTCACGTTGCCTGGTGGTGACATCTACCTGCGAGTCGGCAAACACCATGGTTTCAGTAAAGGCTTTGGTGTCCGCCACATTTGGGAAGGTCATGGCCATGAGCTTGTCAGCGCGGGCTGCCAGACGATTGAAGACGTTCCCGCGTTCGTTGCGGGAATCTTGTCTCAAGGGGCGCAAATTCTTTGCGAGGGGTACCAGACCCGTGATGGCTATCGGTTGACGATCGTGAGGGGCGCGAAAGGGGTCGTAATCCTATCACCGCAGCTCGATGCTGCCGGAGAGAATTTCTATTCAGTCGTCACGGCCTACAAGGTGCTGAAAAAGCAGAGTGCGATGAAAGTCGGCACGCTGAAAGCAAAAAAGGCGCCGTAGGCGCCTTTTTCGAGAAGTCATTGAGGGCTGGTAGTCGCAGCGCTTGCTTAGCACGTCCAGGCATTACTGCCCGAAAGGGGTCGGAAGCTAACCATTGTTGCCGGTTGCCGCTACCGCACAGGTGGCGACCTGCGCAATCCACACTGATCTGCCAATATCGCCATGATCCAGATCAGCCCTGCTCTTATTGAGCCCTCGTGATCATTTTTGAGCAACGAGGGTTACGATGTCAACCACAGAAAGTGGAAAACCTTCGCTGATCAGCACAGATTCGGCCTTGGAAGCAGTCGCCAGATCGCTTGACGTCGCTTGGCTTCGGAGGCACTCACACGCTGCTACCAGTCTCTGACTTGAGCCAGCTTCTCGGTGATCTCAGGGACAAGAAATGCGATCAGATGGTTGAGGCTAGGATCTTGGCGGAAACCCTCATCATGATTGCGCATACCATCTTTGATCAGCTTGGCGCGCCGACGCCACGTCCCTTTACTGTCTTGCGCTTTGAGTAAGTCTTCGTGGCCGCACAGCCGCAGCGTCCAGCCAAAGGCGTACAGGAAGTCCTTGTAGTGATCGAATGCGGTGTTGGCGACGTTTATCAGTCGAGGCAGGTTGTAGCCCACCGGGCGCCCAAAGCGCGCGCTTAGCATAAGCGAGATGGCACCATGGAATTTCCCTGTCCGGTAATCTGCCGGCAGATGCAGGCGAGGCATGGCGATCCGCATCTGTTCCCGCAAGGTTGTCCAGGCGGCATCCGTTTCCCTGCAGTCGGTGGCAGCGCGCTCGTTCCAGAAATCGTAGAAAGCCTGGCGAGCCAGGGAGGTGTCCAAAGAGCGTTCGAGTTCAGCTCGCTGAGCATCATAGTCGTAGAAAAACACCTTTTGTTCTTGAGGGTCGATCTTGAGCTCATCGAGGAAAACGTGGGCCATCGTCCAGCGGTTGAATATCGTCTTGCCTTGCAACTCCGGTGTGGGATACCAGCAATCCAAAGCCATGCGCTTGGCCTGCCGGGAGCGCTCAAGCGTTTCCTCATTCACCAAAAAAACGTTGTGGTTGTTGAGGTAGAAAATATCCTCTTCGGCAGTTCGCGTCGTATATGGATCGAAGCTCTGGAAGACCCAGACCATTGCGCCGTTGTTGCGCCGGTAAAACTCGCGCCGGCCTACGATTTCGCTTAGGAACGTGGTCGATAGCTGTACCTCGAACGCCAGGCGCTGACCCGCAAGTTCGACTTGGACATCCGGCTTTCGCCACTGTGCTCGCTTAGCCAAACGCAGCCCTTTCCATACGGCTTCCACCAGCGGCTCAGTACATTTTTCGTCAGCTATCAGGCTGTCGCGGATGATGGCCTTGAGTCTTAGGTGCGCCGAGCTTTCCTTGGCCGCGTTGTACTTGATGCATTTGATCTGATCGGCGCTCAGCTCTCCTCGCGTCGAGATCGAGCATTTCTGCTCCGCTTCTTCACTCTGGTGATGGCGGAAATGAAAGTACCGATCTTTCGTGCGCACCAGGATCACAGGCGCTGAGCACAGCTCGCAGACGAGCCAAGGTGCATCAGGATCGCGGGTGTAGCGGGCCATCAGTTCGGCGCGGTCTTTCATGACCAGGCTCAGCTCGCGGCGTAGGAACACCTGAGGGTCGACATTCTGACCTGTTTCCATGTCGAGGATGTCGTTCAAGAGCATCGTATCGGTGGGCTGTGCCATTTCGTGGGTGTACATGCTGCGTCCTTACAGGAGGGTAGAACTCCAGCATCCAAATTTTGGATGGGCATCGCCACCGAACCCCGTACAGTTACTCTCACCTAGCCGGGGCGAGCGCTTAGGGCCTTTGGTGGGGTAAGGGGTCGTCAAAAAGGGATGGGGCTTTCTTCCCTGAGCGCGGCCTCAATCCTGCTCCGTACGTCCATGGCAAAGTCATTCACGGTACTGATGGCCTGTTCCACCTCTGCCGGTGACAGCTCGATGGGCTTGTCATCGACCGTCTTGCCGTTGCGGTGAACGATGTCATGCCGCTTGCTGCAGATGCGGCCAACTCCTGCCAGGTTGAGGTCTATCATGTGTTCGCCGAACATCACGCCCAAGACTTCCTTGATGGTCGCGACGTTGTGGAAGGTCTGATCGGCCAAGATTTTAAGCACGATGGTTTCCACCACCTTTGGCTGCTCAGCAATCTCCTTCAGAGTGACGGAGACAACGTTCACCTTCTTGTAACCCGCAGCCAGCGACATCAGTAGGTTTTCGTCGCTTACAACGAGCTTGCGTACCACCGAGCTGATCAGCGTCTCCATGAGGGTGACGGTATGCGCATACACGAGCTTGAAGACCGTATTGGCGTTGGGGGTGAGGGCTGCAGCAGCCAACAGGCTAGCCGTGGCCGCTAGCTCAGCTTCAAATTCAATGAAAAATTCCTGGTGAGAGTGACGATTCAGCCATTGGATCTCGGCTCTGGCGTCGAGCATGTCTGAATATTCGGCTGCCAGCTTTTCCCATAGTTCTGGGTCTTCGTCCGGATCGATCTCATATCCATAGGTCTGGGCAATCCAGTTGATACAGGCTTCCTGTTGCACCTCGAAAAAGTAGTCCTTGATCGAGCTCATGACGTGTCCTCCGACGTGTATGGGAAATGGTGAGCGTGGCCGCGCAGTGTTTATTCATAGGTGCTGAACGAGGTGTTGGTTTTCCCTCTGATGATCAGCGATCATCACTGGCCACCGCGCCATTGTACTTTGCCACCATTATGCAGAAGGACGATCAGACTGCCATGACAGCCGAGCAATACGTGTGCTTCAAATGTGCCTCGGAGCCTTTCCTGGCTCGGCAGATACAACGCAACGGCACATCCATCGCATGTTGTCTCTGTGGAACCAAGCGCAAGGCGGTTTCGTTATCGAAGCTGGTGAGCCGCGTGGAAAAGATTCTTGAGAGTTATGTCTGCCCAGGGGAGCACCATTTTACGTGGAACGATGCTCACGGCTCGTTTCAGCGTCAGTACGGCGAGCTCATTGACGTCTGGGTGGGAGAGATCTTCGGTTGTGACAACATTGATCCTGTTGTACAGCTTGTCTGTCGGCATCTGAACAAATATAGCGACGACGTGAACTACGCCCACTTGCCCTACTTGCCCAGCGACTTCAGATACAAGTGGGGTGAGTTTCAAGAGGGACTGTCACACGGAAGCCGCTTCTTCAATGAAAGCGCGAAGTCGTTTCTGGACTGGCTGTTTAAGGAGCTGGCGAAGTACTCCGCCTCATCCAGCGACCATGCTGTGGTGCGCATTTTGTCGCCTGCAGACGCACCGTCGATCTACCGCGCCCGCTCTTGTGCCAACGCCGAAGACGTCAGCAAGATCAGCGCTGACCCTGCCAGCAACCTGTCGGCACCGCCGAAGGAGATCGCAGGAGAAGGGAGAATGAACCCTGCCGGCGTACCGGCCTTCTATGGTGCGTTTGAGCGCAAAACCTGCGTTGCTGAGTTACGCCCCCCAGTGGGCGGCAGCGTTGTCAGTGGTGAGTTCAAACTGACCCAGCCGATCAAGGTTCTGGATTTTGGCCGGTTCGAGAAGGCTGACCTGGGGCCCGAACCTAGTTTCTTTGAGTCCAACTACTTTGAAAAACGTGGCCGTCGTCAATTCCTGAAGTACCTCCACAACCTGATCACCGTCCCGGTGCTTCCAGGTTCCGAGCGCAACTACCTGACTTCCCAAGCCGTCGCCGAATACCTTGCTACGCACTGCAAACCTCGCATCGACGGCCTCATCTTCAAATCTGTTCAGGCACCATTGGGCAACAACATTGTTCTGTTCTCTCATGTGGCGTGTGCGCCAACACCTACGTTCTGGAGCGTGGATGGGGCAATGGGCGTTATGGGGGCCAAGCCATCCAGCGGGTCTTGCATTGAGTACGTGGCTGACAGTCTCATCTACCATGACGTGCGCTTTGTGGCGTACGAAACGGCTGACGAGCCATTGTCGGAAAACAAGCCAAAGCAAAAGGCGAAAACTGCTTACGAATTCTGACGATGCCAGATGGGCTGCTATTGCCGGGGGCAAACCAGGTTGAGCCAGGCCCTTGTCTGAGCACTCACTGTCCGACTTCTTTGACCTTTTTATCTTTTGAGTGGCGAGATCCTATGGCGCGCGATGACTTCAAACAGAGCACCATCAAAAAACTGCGGGATAGGGTCGCACACCGGTGCTCGAACCCGAACTGCAGAGTCGCCACGTCAGCTCCACAGGATGAAGAAGGGGTGACCAATGTCGGTAAGGCCGCCCACATATGCGCTGCCTCGCCCGGTGGTGCCCGCTACGATGCCAGCATGACCAGCAATGAGAGAAAGGCCTTCTCGAATGGCATTTGGCTCTGCGCGATTCATGCAGATGAGATTGACCGGGACTTCAACACCTACACAGTCGAGACGCTCAGAAGCTGGAAGAAACAAGCCGAAGCCGCTGCCAAGGCCGAGCTCGGCAAACGTCAGCCCGCCGCTCAAGATGCGCCAGATCTTCTGGCCATGGCCCTTACTGGAATGCCGAAAAGCTTCTTGCCCTCGGCGATCCAGAATGCCCATAGAGCGACAGCGCAAGTATTGTCACAGGCTGACCCTCGCTTCGATGTAGTCACCCGGTACGATCCTCACCACGGCACGGTTTTCCAGGTGAACGCGAAGGAAAACGTCCAGCTTGCCATGACTGTCGGTGGAAGAGATGCCCGCATGGCTGCCACTGGTTTCGACGCGCTGTTCGAGCATGGGCAAAGCCTGGAGCTGGACATGACCAACGTCGCCATTCAGGGGTCGCCCCTGTTCGATGCGATCGTGGACATGACCAAGGGCGCTGGGGGTAAGATGCAAATTTTTCGCCCTCCTACCCGTGTGATCCAGAAGATCATGCTCACGAATCCGGACACCTTGGAAACGCTGGTGCTGGACGACATGCCTGGAGAAATCGTGTGGGGCACCAAGTCGTTCTGCCTCAGGGGCGAATCCATGGCTGGCATGCTCAAGCTCGTCGCTGAAGTCGGCGACGGGGGCGCGGTTTCCAACGTGAACTTCAACATCAGCGTTGAGAATTGGCAATCGCGCCCGGTTGACCAACTGCCCTGGTTCTCGAAAATCGCTCAGTTTGCTGAAGCTGCGCTCAACGGCTGGAAGGTCTCCCTCATAGTTGAGCTCGATGGTGAGCGACTTTACGTCATGTCGATCAATTTGCGGCCTGAAGGCTTCAAGCGACTGGCAACCCTGATGACTTATTTACAGTGGGCCAGACGCCTCACGGAGTTCTTGGGTACATCGCTCAATGTCGACCTGACCTCTGGTCTCGCCGATGAAGATTACGTTGAGCTGAAAGACAGCGTGGATGCCATTGATGGGTACTACAAGCCGCTGGAGAGCATCAAATTCCCTATTCGAAGCGCAGCGAAAATGGATGAAGACGAGGTCAGCCGGTTTCGAAATCAGCGGTATCGCTTCAAAGAATTCGACGCGACGGAGCGCAAAAGCATCAACGTATTTGGCCAGGCGGTTTCTTTACCCCCGGTTCACATCATGGTCAGAAATGGCCTCTTGGAACTGGTGAGTTACGAGAACTCGGTCGCCAGCTTCCACATTTACCCGCTGGAAGATTTCGACGCGTATTGCCGGTTTGCAACGAAGCCATGAAGATTTCTGCGTATCGCGCTCGAAGAAGGCTTTCGTACTTGCGGGGCAACTCACCTCGCATGAGTCAGGCCGGCGTCCACTGATGCCGCAGCCCTAGTCCAGTCGCGTCAGCACTTCTTTGGGCTAGGCGGGTCACGCCCATTCGTACACGCAAGTCGGCGACCCTCATTAACTTTGATGGAGCTGAAAGGCTTTCGGTGGCTAGGGGGGCGGGGCAGGGGGCGGGTAAGCGGTTTGCTGTCACGGAGCCCGAAGGCGGGCAAAGCTCAGCGGGGTCTTGAGAGATTGTGACGGGCTTGCCCTTCCGGGGATACCTGACAATCTTCGCAGAAATCTGGGGCTATCTCGGAGCAGGGGAATGGGTACAGGTGGCTGTCCATATCGCGATCTTTGCATTCCTGGAATTTCGGGAGTTCTTTGGATTCTCCTTGTACACCAACAGCAGCACCGCCGACATGGCGCCCAGACCGGACAGCAGCAATAGTGGCGAGCGGTCGATCAGGGTGGCGACGATGACAATGGCGGCAAAGATCCACAGCATCATCTTGGCCAGTTGCATGTAGCCCTTGATCGAGCGGGTGCGGGCATGTTCGGTGCGGGCGTAGATGTCCAGCAGCGCGTCGAGCAGGCAGGACAGGGCGCGGGTCATGAACAGCAGCGTCACGGCCAGGGCGACGTTGCCGAGGAAATGCTGGGCGGCGGCCGACAGCTCCGGCACCAGCTTCAGGCCGAACTGCACCACCAGTGACGGTGTTGTCTGGGCCAGACGATGGAATACTTTGTTGTGACGCAGGTCGTCCAGCCACCGGAGTGCCTGTTGGCGGCCAAGCAGGCGGGTGGAGTGCAGGATCAGGAAGCGCGCCAGGCGGCCGATCAGCAGCGAGACGAGCAGCAGCACGGCCAGGCCGAGGGCGGCGTGCAGCAGCGGGTGTTGGTCGAGCGTGCCCCAGAGGTCGAGGGCGTCACGCCAGAAGCGTTGGATGTCCATGGGCTTGGAAACGGTCTGTGTTGCGGTACGAAGCGTTATTAGAGCGTGGATCGGCGCAAAGTTGCCAAAAGAAATTCGGTTCTGGCCACGGAAAACGTTACCCTATGCAACTGAATTTTTCGCACTTGCCCGAGGTTACCCCGTGTTTTCCCAATTCGCCCTGCACGAACGCCTGCTCAAAGCCGTGGCCGAGCTGAAATTTGTCGAGCCGACCCCGGTGCAGGCGGCGGCCATTCCCCTGGCCCTGCAAGGGCGTGACCTGCGGGTGACGGCGCAGACCGGCAGCGGCAAGACTGCCGCCTTCGTGCTGCCACTGCTCAACCGCCTGGTCGACCGCAGCGGCCCGAGCGTGGAAATCCGTGCGCTGATCCTGCTACCGACCCGCGAGCTGGCCCAGCAGACCCTCAAGCAGGTGCAGCTGTTCTCGCAGTTCACCTACATCAAGTCGGGGCTGGTCACCGGCGGTGAAGACTTCAAGGAACAGGCGGCAATGCTGCGCAAGGTGCCGGACGTGCTGATCGGCACCCCAGGCCGACTGCTCGAGCAGCTCAATGCCGGCAACCTCGACCTGTCCCACGTTGACGTGCTGATCCTCGACGAAGCCGACCGCATGCTCGACATGGGCTTCGCCGAAGACATGGAACGCTTGTGCAAAGAGTGCGAAAACCGCAAGCAGACCCTGCTGTTCTCGGCCACCACCGGTGGCGCGGCATTGCGCGACATCATCGGCAAGGTACTCAAAGACCCTGAGCACCTGATGCTCAACAGCGTCTCGCAGCTCGCCGAAGGCACCCGCCAGCAGATCATCACCGCTGACCACGACCAGCACAAAGAGCAGATCGTGCAGTGGCTGCTGGCCAACGAGACCTACAAGAAGGCAATCATCTTCACCAACACCCGCGCCCTGGCCGACCGTATCTACGGCCACCTGGTGGCCAAGGAGGTCAAGGCGTTCGTCCTGCACGGCGAGAAGGACCAGAAAGACCGCAAGCTGGCCATCGACCGCTTCAAGGACGGCGGCTCCAAGGTGCTGGTGGCCACTGACGTCGCGGCCCGCGGCCTGGATATCGACGGCCTCGACCTGGTGATCAACTTCGACATGCCACGCAGCGGCGACGAGTACGTGCACCGTATCGGTCGCACCGGCCGTGCCGGCGGCGAAGGTCTGGCGATCTCGCTGATCACCCACAACGACTGGAACCTGATGTCGAGCATCGAACGCTACCTCAAGCAGCAGTTCGAGCGCCGCGTCATCAAGGAGGTCAAGGGTACCTACAACGGTCCGAAAAAGGTCAAGGCGTCGGGCAAGGCTGCCGGCACCAAGAAGAAAAAGACTGAGAAGAAGGCGGGCGCCGACAAGAAGGGCGCCGCCAAGCGCAAGCCGTCCGCCAAGCCGAAGGCCAATGCGCCGCTGGCCAGCGCCGATGGCCTGGCACCGCTGAAAAAGCGCAAGCCGGCAGCTGAGTAAGCACTTCCTGCAATGAGCCCGCCACTGCAACGGTGGCGGGTTGCTTCACCTCCTTCCCCAGGGCGCGTAGCCCATTTCCCAAACCCTCTTCCAGCCCGGGCATTTTGTCGCCCGAGCGCCACACTCCTCTGGCATGTGCAGTCAAGGAGGAGTAGCGTATGTACAGCTGTAAATACGATTGTCCCGTGCGATTTGAATGGGACGAGGAAAAGAACCAGCTCAACATCCGCAAGCACGGTATCGACTTCAACGATGTGCCCGAGATGCTCCGTCAGCCGATGCTGGCGCTGCGGGATGAGCGATTCGAGTACCCGGAGGCACGCTGGATCGGCATGGGCTGGATCAATGCCTGGGTCAGCGTGGTCGCCTACACCGAACGGCAGGGTGATGTGATCCGCATCATTTCCGCCAGAAGAGCCACTCGACGTGAGGTAACGCGCTATGTCGAAACCGTCCAGAAGCTGTGAGCAAGACCAAGCCCCGGTCGATACCTCGGACATCCCCGAACTCGACGATGACTTCTTCCGCCGCGCCGAACTGCGGGTGCCGGCCAAGCAGACAGTGACCATCCGCCTGGATGCCGATGTACTGATCTGGTTCAAGGAGCAGGGCGCCGGCTACCAGACCCGCATCAACCAGTTGCTTCGTCAGTACATGCAGGCCCAGCAGCGGCGTTGATCCGGGCGCGGTCAGGTTTTCCTTTCCGCCTCCTTCAGCTCCTGGATGCGCTTGTCGATCAACTGGCACTTGTCCGGCAGGTCCTTGCTGGCGGTGCCGAGGTCCATGTGCTGGAGCTCCTCATTGATCTCCTTGGCCTTTTGAGCGTTCTGCTCGGTCAACTGGCTCACCAGGCCTGCCAATTGCTCTCTTTTCTGTGTGGCCTCTTCCGGTGTGCAGGCCCAGATGGGCTGCGCGCAGAGCAGGGCTGTCGCGCAGAGGATGCAGGGTAGCGGTTTCATCCTTTGGTTCCCTTGTCAGTCGATTCCTGCGGTGGAGATCGCTGGCTGGCCGGAAGTTCAGCGCGGGCGACTGGCGGGACAGGTGCCGTCATCCAGATACTATTTTTTGACGATATTAATTTGACGCTTCAGTGATGGCTAAATAGTATCTCACGCTCTTTTTCGCCCATGCTTGCCGTAGCGCTGGCAAGCATGAGTACCTGACCGCCTGATTCACGAGACCTGACATGGACGTCCGCCTGTTTGCCTTCCTGGCCCGCCAACGCTCGGCCAAAATTCAGCCGCGCGAGCAGTTCTGCGGGTTGCCCAAGCGCGGTCTGGCGCTGCTGCTGGCCAACGCCATGTTCTGGCAGCCGCTTTGGGCACAGGCCGCCGAAGGCGTGGTGGTCAGCGGGCCGGGCACCAGCCTGGGGCAAGCGGGCAACGGCGTGCCCATCGTCAATATCGCCGCGCCCAACGGCAGCGGCCTGTCGCACAACCAGTTCAGCGACTACAACGTCGGCCAGCAGGGGCTGATCCTCAACAACGCCACCGACCGCACCCAGGCCACCCAACTGGGCGGCATCATCCTCGGCAACCCGAACCTGCAGGGCACCGCGGCCAACGTCATCCTCAACGAGGTCAACGGCGCCAACGCCAGCCAGTTGCGCGGCTACACCGAAGTGGCCGGGCGCGGGGCGCATGTCATCGTCGCCAACCCCCACGGCATCACCTGCGATGGCTGCGGCTTCATCAACACGCCACAGGCCACGCTCAGCACCGGCAAGCCGGTGCTCGAGAACGGCCAGCTGAGCCGTTACCAGGTCGACCAGGGCCATATCGCCATCGAAGGCGCGGGGCTCAACGCCAGCAATGTCGACAGCTTCGAGCTGATTGCCCGCAGCACGAAAATCAACGCCGAGATCCAGGCGCGCAACCTGGCCATCGTCGCCGGGCGCAACGATGTCGATGCACGCACCCTGGCGGCCACGGCGCGCCAGGACGACGGCAGTACCAAGCCGAGCCTGGCCATCGACTCCAGCGCCTTGGGCGGCATGTATGCCGGCGCGGTCAGGCTGGTGGGTACCGAGGCCGGGGTGGGCGTGCGCCTGGACGGGCGGATGATCGCCAGCGGCGGCGATATCCAGCTCGAGGCCAACGGCCAGTTGCGCATGGCCCAGGCCAGCGCCACTGGCGATGTACGCCTGCAGGCGGCAGCTATCGATGCGCAGGGCCCGGTGCATGCCGGCCAGCGATTGCAGCTGGACAGTCGCGGCGAGCTGGTCAACCGGCAGGGGCTGACCGCTGCAGGTTCGGTACAACTAGACGCGGCTGGTCAACTGAGCAACCTTGGCGGTATCCAGGCGGGTATCAACATCGATGGTCAGCGCGTGGCCGGCGCCGACCTGAAGATCAGCGCCGGTGCGGTGGACAACCGCAACCAGCGCCTGATCGCCAGCGGCGACCTGAGCGTCTCCACCGGCAGCCGCCTGGACAACCAGGGCGGCAGCCTCAGTGCCGGGCGCGACCTCAGCGTCAACGCCGCGACCCTGGACAACCGCCAGCAGGGCAAGGTCCTCGCCGACGGGAGCATGACCCTCACCGGTGGCCAACTGCTCAACGGCGACCGTGGCCAGATCACCAGCCAGGGCGCGCTGAACGCCACCTGGGCCCATCTGGACAACCAGGCCGGCGAACTGTCCAGCCTCGATACCCTGGCCCTGAACCTCGGCAGCCTGGACAACCGCACTGGCAAGGTCCTGGCCAACCGCGGCATCACCGTCACCAGCCAAGGGCTGGTGGACAACCGCACTGGCCGGATCGCCAGCCAGGCCACCCTCGACCTGAGCGCCCAGACCCTGAACAACGGCCAGGGCGGTCATATCAGCGGCAACCAGGCAGTCGGCGTCAATGTCGGCCGGCTCGACCAGCAGGGCGGTCACCTGAGCAGCGTCACCGCGCTGACCCTGGACCTGAACCATGGCCAGCTGGACAACCGCGACGGCAAGATCGCCGCCAACCAGCTGCGCCTGCGCCAGATCGCCGATATCGACAACCAGCATGGCGAGATCTTCGGCAAGGGCGCCTTCACCCTGGCGGGCCGCAGCCTCGACAACACGGGCGGCAAGTTCTACAGCGAACAGGCCCTGACCGTGCGCCTCGACCAGTTGCTCGACAACCTCGATGGCCTGGTGTCGGCCGACGGCCTGGATATCCGCGCCCTGACCCTGAACAACCAGGGCGGCGTGGTCACCAGCAAGTCGGGCCTGGCATTGGTCACGGGCGCAGCCATCGACAACCGCCACGGCGAGATTTCCAGCACCGGCCTCGGCCAGGTAACGGCAGACAGCCTCGACAACCGTGAGGGTACGGTCACTGGCGGGGCGCTGGCGTTGGCCATCGCCCAGGCGGTGGACAATCGCCAAGGCGTGCTGGCTGCCGACAAGGCGCTGACATTGAACGCTGCCAGCCTCGACAACCGCGAGCAAGGCAAACTGCTCAGCGACGGCACGCTCACCGCCAAGGTCAGCGGGCTGCTGGACAACCAGGCCAAGGGCCTGGTGAACGGCGTGGGCGCCACCCATATCGACGCGGGGCAGTTGGACAACCGCGGTGGCCGCCTGGTGGGTAAGGACCTGCTGACCTTGCAGGGCCAGCGCTGGGACAATCGCGGCGGCAAGATCGAGGCCGACGGCGCACTGACACTGACCATCGACCACCTCGACAACCGCGACCAGGGCCTGGTCAGCGGCCAGGCCGGGGCCCGCTACAGCGGCAGCGAGCTGCTCAACCAGCTCGGCATCCTGGGCGCCAAGGGCAACCTCGACCTGGTCGCCGCGCACCTGGACAACAGCGGTGGCAGCCTGACCAGCGGCGGCGATCTCGATGGCCAGGTCACGCGCCTGGAGCAGCTGAGCGGCAAGCTGTCCGCCGACGGCAAGCTGACCCTCAAGGGCAGCGCACTGGTCAACCGCCAGGGCGCCGTGATCGGCGCCGGGCAGGGCATGCGCCTGACCGTGGACAGCGTCGACAACCGCGGCGGCGAACTGTCCGCGGCCAAGGCGCTCAGCCTCACCGGGCAGCGCCTGGACAACACCGGCGGCCAGGTCCTGGCCGATACCGACCTGGCGCTGACGGTGGCCGAGGTCATCAACCAGGCCCAGGGTCTGTTGCGCGGCAAGGGCCAACTGACCCTCGACGGCCAGACCCTGGACAACCGCGACGGGCGTGTTTCCGCCGAGCAGGGCGCACGCCTGCGCCTGAGCCAGGCGCTCGACAACGGCAAGGGCCTGCTGACCAGCGAGGGTGACCTCGACATCGGCGCCGCCAGCCTGGACAACAGCGACGCCGAGCTGAGCAGCGCCGGCAAGCTGACCCTGGCCACCACCGGCAAGGTCGACAACCAGCGCGGCTCGATCACCGCCGACGGCGCCCTCGACCTGCGCAGTGCCAGCCTCGACAACCGCGCCGGCGAGGTCGGCGCCCAGGGGGCCATCGACATCGTCACCGGCACCCTCGACAACCGTGACAGCGGCCATGTGGTCGGCAACGACCGGATGACGCTCAAGGCCGGCCAGGTCAACAACGCGGGCAGCGACAGCCGCATCGACAGCGATGGCGCCATGCACCTGACCGCCAGCGGTTTCGACCAGCAGGCCGGACGGATGCTGAGCAAGGCCTCGATCACCCTCGACCTGGGCCAGGGCGCGCTGGTCAACCACGGCCTGATCAAGGCCCCGGTGCTGGTGCTGAACAACCTCGGCCGCGTCGACAACCAGAACGGCGAAATCACCAGCCCGCAAGGCTTCACCTTTGTGGCCGACTCCCTGGACAACCGCCAGGGCAAGCTGCTCAGCGAGCAGGCCTTGACGGTGCGTATCGCCCAGGCGCTGGACAACACCAAGGGCCTGGTCTCGGCCAAGGGCCTGGACCTGCATGCCGCGAGCCTCGACAACCGCGGGGGCACCGTCAGCAGCCGCGCCGGCCTGGTGCTGACCGTCGACGGTCGCCTGGACAACCGCCAGGGCACCCTGGTGGGCGACACCGCCCTCAACCTTGTGACCGGGACGCTGGACAACAGCAAGGGCAAGGTCTCGGGCAAAGGCCAGGGCGAGGTCCAGGCCGACACCTTGCTCAACCACGCCGGTTCGCTGGTCAGCCTCGAGCAACTGCGGATACAGGGTGGTGAGCTGGACAACCGTGAGGCGGGGCTGCTCGGCAGCAATGGCGCGCTGACCCTGGAGGTCGACCGCATCGACAACCGTGGCGGCGAGATCACCGGCAAGGCCGCTGTCGCGGTCACCGGCACCTCGCTGGACAACAGCGACGGCGGCCTGCTGGTCGCCGGCACCGGCATGACCCTGGCGTTGCAATCGCTGCTCAACCGCAACAAAGCGCGCCTCGAGGCCCAGACCGGCCTGACCCTGACCGGCCTGACCCTGGACAACGACGGTGGCCGCCTGACCAGCCAGCGGGACATGACCCTGACCTTGACCGGCGCGGCCCTCAACCGCCTCGGCCTGCTCAGCGCCGAGGGCCAACTGGTGCTGGCCGCGCACAGCCTGGACAACAGCACCGGCAAACTGGACAGCGCCGGCAGCCTGAAACTGACCACGGGCGGCGCGCTGCTCAACCAGGGCGGCGAGCTGCTCAGCGACAGCGACATCACCCTGGCCAGCGCCAGCCTGGACAACACCGACAAAGGCGCGCTGGCCAGCAAGGGCGCGCTGACCCTCAGCACCGGCCACCTGGACAACAGCCGCCAGGGCAGCATCAGCAGCAACCGCACCCTCGACCTGCACGCGGGCCAGCTCGATAACCGCGACGGTGGCCGCGTGGGCAGCCGCGAAGCACTCACCGCCACGGTCACCGGCCTCGACCAGCAGGGCGGCAAGCTGTTCAGCGACACCTCGGTCCACCTCGACCTGGGCCATGGCCACCTGGACAACCGTGGCGGCCTGATCAATGCGCCGTCGCTGCAGCTGGACAACCTCAAGACCGTGGCCAACCAGGGCGGCGAGATTTCCAGTGCCCAGGCCCTCACCGTCGCTGCCGAGCAACTGGACAACGGCAACGGCCGCCTGCTCAGCGACCAGCGTCTGCTGCTGCGGGTCAGCCAGCGCCTGGACAACCTCAAGGGCCTGATCGGCGCCCAGTCGCTGGAGATTCATGCCGGCGCGCTGAGCAACCGCGACGGCGGCCGCATCGAAGCCAAGGACGCGCTCGCCCTCACCAGCAAGGGCCTGGACAACCACGCCGGCAAGCTGCTCGGCAGCAGCCTCGCGCTGGACCTGGGCGGCGCCGACCTGGACAACGGCGCGGGCCTGATCACCACCGCCGGGCCGCTGACCCTGGTCAACCTGGCCAAACTGGACAACCAGGGCGGCGAGATTTCCACCGCCCAGGCCCTGCAGCTGGACGTCAGCGAGTTGGACAACCGTGACGGCAAGCTGATCAGCGAACAGACGCTGGCCATCACCAGCGGCGCCATCGACAACCGCAACGGCCTGGTCTCGGGCTGGCAGGGCCTGAGCGTGACCGGCCAGGGCCTGGACAACCGCCAGCAGGGCACCCTGTCGAGCCGCTCCGGCGCCGTGAAGGCGACCGTGACCGGCGCGCTGCGCAACAGCGACGGCGGCGCGCTGGTTGCCCAGCAACGCCTGGACGTCAAGGCCGCCAGCCTGGACAACAGCGCCAAGGGCATCCTCTCCAGCGGCAGCGGCCAGCAGCTGACCATCACGGCGGCACTGGACAACCATGACGGCGGCCTGGTCGATGCCGGGGAAAAGCTGGTCATCACCAGCGGCTCCTTCGACAACCACGGCGGCCGCGTGGCCACCCGCCAGGACCTGGGCCTGACCGCCGCGAGCCTGAACAACAACGACGGCAACCTCGCCGCCCAGGGCGCGCTGACCCTCGACCTGCTCGGCGAGCTGCTCAACCGCCAGGGCACGCTGTTCGCCGGCAAGGACCTGCTGATCCAGCGCGCCGGCCTGGTCGACAACCAGGCTGGCCAGATCGCCAGCCAGGGCCTGCTCAAGGTGCTGGCCGCCAGCGTCGACAACAGCCAGCGCGGCACGCTGGCCGCCAATGGCCCGCTCACGCTCGACAGCCGCGGGGCGCTCAACAACTCGGGCGATGGCCTGATCTACAGCCAGCAGGGCGACGTAGGCCTGCAGGCGGCCAGCCTGAACAACGCCAAGGGCACCGTGCAGGCCAAGGGCGCGATCACCGCGCAGACCACCGGCGTGCTCGACAACCAGGGTGGCAAGCTGATCGCCCAGGATGGCGCGTTGACCGTGACCGCCGACACCCTCGACAACCGCGGCGGCATCCTCGCCAGCCTCAAGCAGGCGCTGGGCGTGCACACCACCGGCGTGCTGCGCAACGGCAGCGACGCCACTGGCCAGCGCGGCATCCTCCAGGCGCTGAGCCTGGACGTGCAGAGCGCCAGCCTCGACAACCACGGCGGGCGCATCGCCGCGCTCGGCGGTGATACCGTGATCCGCACCGGGCAGCTGGACAACCGCGATGGCGGCATCTCCGCCGGCGGCCTGCTCAAGGTCACCGGCGCCAGCCTGCTCAACGGCGGCGACGCGCGCGGCGAGATGGTCGGCCAGCGTATCGAACTTGGGCTGAGCGGCGCCCTGGACAACCACTCCGGCATCATCGAAAGCGCCAGTACCCTCGCCATCACGGCCGCCACTCTGGACAACCAGGGCGGGCAACTGCGTGCCGTGGGTACCAGCGGCAAGAGCCAGTTCGCCATTGGCGGGTTGTTCGACAACCGCAATGGCCAGGTGGAGATCGGCAACAGTGACCTGACCCTCGGCGCCGGCCTGCTGCAGAACGTCGGTGGCAAGGTGCTGCACGCCGGCAAGGGCGTGTTCGACATCGACACCGCCAACCTTACCCGTGCCGGCGGCAGCCTCAGCACCCGCGGCGGCCTGACCCTGACCGCAGACAGCTGGACCAACGGCAGCGCCATCCAGGCCGGGCGCCTGACGGTCAATGTCAACAACCTCACCCAGACCGCCGGCGGCCAGTTGCTGGCATTCGACAGCCTGGTGGGCAATGGTGGCAACTGGAGCAACGATGGCCTGATCGCCAGTGACGGCGATCTTAGCCTGAACCTGGGCGGCAGCTACGACGGCAATGGCCGGGCCAGCAGCCAGGGCACACTGGGGTTGAGCGCGGCGCAGATGACCCTTGGCGCTAATGGCAGCATCACGGGCGTAGGCAACACCACGGTCAATGTGGTGGGCCTGCTGACCAACCAGGGGCGGCTGAGTTCGGCGGGGGATCTGCTGGTCAACGCCGGTAGCGTGAACAACCTGGGGACTTTGGGTGGCAACCAGTTGGTGCGGGTGACCAGCGGCAGCCTGCGCAATGACCGTGGGCTGCTGTTTAGCGGCGGGGACATGCAGCTGTATACCGGCGCCTTGACCAACTTCTATGGCGACGTCTACAGCCTGGGTGGCTTGACGGTGGCCGGCAATGCCGCGGGCGGGCTGGCGAACAAGGTGGAGAACATTTCCGGCAGCCTCGAGAGTGCCGGGGACATGCGCCTGAATGCGCAGGCCATCGAGAACCGAAAAGAAATTTTCAAGACCACGGGGACACCGACGTGGAGCTCGATTGGCATGCGCCAGACGGGTTCTGGCGCTGGCCACATGGTGCTTGAGGAGTATTTCGAGAGAAAGGTAGAGATTGATTCGCCTGCCGGGGCCATCCGAGCTGGTCGCGATATGTTCGTGCTTGGTGGCCGGTTGGAAAACTCGGCTTCGGTAATCACCGCTCAACGTGACATCGCGGTCAATGTCCAGGACTTCCTCAACAAAGGCGAGGCTCTTGGTACCTATACGGAGTTGAAGTCGTTCGCGCTTTCGGGTGTCGACAGGGTCAAATACGCTATTCCGTACTTTGCAGCAGTGATGCGCTACAACGCAGCCAACGACCCAGGGTATACAAGGGTCGCCAGTAACAATCCTAGAAATCTGGTAGGTACGATCCGTCTGTGGGATGCCAACTGGAACGAGTCCCGGAGCAGGCCTACGACTCGTCTCGGCGGTACCGCAAACTACAACACAGTCGTCACCATCGGTTGGAAGAGTTGGTCCGACGATTTCGCGATCAGTGCGCTTAATATTGCGCCGGCATACAACCCTGATGTGAGGGCGCCGCTGCCCTCGCAGATCCAAGGTGTCACGTTCTTCGACAAGCGCACTATCGTGCATGACACCCAGGTTGGTTCGGCGAATGCCGTGGTCCAGGCTGGCGGTCGGGTCAGCATCAACGCGACCAAGGATCTGAGCAACAGCGTCATCCAGGAGGGGGTGACGATTAATGCCCCAGCAGGCAAGGCGTTCGATCCGAAATTGCCAGGGGCGTCGGGCAGTACGCTTATCAATATCCATGCCCAACTTCCCCCTGACCTTGCACAACAGCAGGTCAATCCGCTTGCCTTGGGCGGCTTCACGTTACCCACCGGCCAGAATGGCCTGTTCCGTCTGAGTGGACAGGGTGGGAGCGCTTCGGGTAGCCCGGCCCAAAGCTGGAAGCTAGGCGGCGCAGACGTCACGATCCAGGAGCGTCAGGCGATGGTGTCCGGCACCCAGCCTGGGGCGCTGCAGGCCATGGATGCCAGAGCATTAGAACAGAATCATCAACAAATCGACCGAATCGCCCACCAGAGTGGCGCCGTCGGTGGCAATGTCAGTGCCATCGGTGTCAACGCGCCGAATGGCGCGCCGGTTGATGTAGCCCTCCCGCAGCGACATCCCGGTACCGATGTTCGCGAGCTGGCTGCCGGTGGCAACTTGGGAATCAGTGCTCGTCCTGACATCCCTGGGGTCACTCGGATGCCGGACAGCCAGTACAACAGCAAGCCCCACAAGTACCTGATCGAGACCAACCCGGTCCTCACCGACCTCAAGCAGTTCATGAGCTCGGACTATCTGCTGGGCAACCTTGGCTACGACCCGGACCAGAGCTGGAAGCGCCTGGGTGATGGACTCTACGAGCAGCGCCTGATCCAGCAAGCGGTGGTGGCGCGTACCGGCCAGCAGTTCATCGATGGCCAGACCTCTGGCGATCAGCTGTTCAAGTACCTGATGGACAACGCCATCCGCAGCAAGGACCAGCTCCAGCTGAGCCTGGGTGTGGGCCTGACGGCCTCCCAGGTGGCGGCGCTGACCCATGACATCGTGTGGATGGAAAAACACCAGGTCAACGGCGAGGAGGTCCTGGTCCCGGTGCTTTACCTGGCCCAGGCCAACAACCGCCTGGCCCCCAACGGTGCGTTGATTGCCGGCCAGGACGTACAACTGATCGCTGGCGAGAACCTGACCAACGTCGGGACCCTGCAGGCCAGCCGCAACCTGTCCGCCACCGCTGGCAACAACCTGGTCAACACCGGCCTGGTCCAGGCCGGAGAGCGGCTGGAGCTGCTGGCCGGCAACAACCTGAGCAACAGTGCTGGCGGCATCATCAGCGGGCGCGATGTGAGCCTGACGGCGGTCAATGGCGATATCCTCAACCAGCGCGACCAGGTGCGCGCCGTCACCAATTTCGGCGGCACCAGCCAGCACCAGGACTATCTGGACAGCGCCGCACGCATCGAAGCCGGTAACAGCCTCAGCCTCAATGCGGGTCAGGACATCCAGAACGTCGCCAGCGTGATCCAGAGCGGCGGCGACCTGTCCCTTAACGCCGGGCGCGATGTCAGCATGCTGTCGGTCGAGGAGCGCGAAGGCTTCTACAGCGACCGGCACCGCAACAACACGGTGCAGCAGCACGGCGCCACGGTCACCGCTGGTCGCGACCTGAGCATCGGCGCCGGCCGCGACCTCACTGCCGTGGCCAGCCAGATCGACGCGGGCCGCAACCTCACCCTGGCTGCGGGCGAAGACTTGAACTTGAGCTCCGCCGCCAACGAAGCGCACAGTTTCAGCCGCAGCAAGAAGGTCACCCAGTCCAAGGACCAGGTCACCCAGGTCTCGACCACGCTCAAGGCTGGCGGCGACGTATCGCTGTCTGCCGGCCAGGACATGGCCATCATTGCCAGCCAGGTCAAGGGCAAGGGCGATGTCGACATTGACGCCGAGCGCGACCTGACCATCGCCTCCGACCAGAACGAAAGCGCGTCCTACTACCTGAAGAAGAGCAAGGGTTCGTTCGGTCGCAGCAGCTCGACGCAGAAAGAGAGCTACCACAGCACCAACGTCGCCTCGGTGATCGAGGCCGGTGGCGATCTCACGGTCAACGTCAGCAAGCAGGCCGATGGTGGCATCGCCATTGACGGTGGCCGCGATGTCTCGGTGATCGGCAGCCAACTCAAGGCCGGCGGTGATGTCATGCTCGGTGCCACTGGCGATGTGGCGGTGCTGTCCGGCGTCGAGGAGCACGGCGAGTACAGCAAGAAGACCAAGTCCGGCTTCCTGGGCCTGTCGAAGAGCGGCAAGAGCCAGCTGCAGACCCGCGCCACGCAGGTGGGCAGCGAGTTGGATGCGGGCAACGACATCGTTGTTGCGGCTGGCAGCGATGTGCGCCTGCGCGCCAGCGAGGCCAATGCCGGCAAGGACGTCGAGCTGCGTGCGGGGTTGGTGGACAAGGAGGGTGACATCAACCTGGTGTCGGCCAACGATACCGCCTACAGCTACTCGGAGCAGTACAAGAAAAAGACCGGGCTCTCGGTGTCAGGGGGCTTCATCTCCGTGGGCTCGGCGAAGAAGGCCGGCCAAGAGGCGCAGAGCAGTACTAGTGTGGGCAGCCAGTTGACCGCCGTGCAGGATGCCAGCCTGACCGCCGAACGCGATATCAATGTGACCGGCAGTGGCATTGCGGCAGGACGCAATGTCAGCCTTAACGCCGGGCGCGACGTGAACGTGGCAGCTGCGCAGAACGAGCACAGCGAGCACCAGTGGTCGAGCGAGAAACGCACAGGTTTCGGCGTCTCCGGCGATGACAATGGCGTCAGCCTGTTCCTCGGCAGCGAGCAGCAGAAGGCTAAGGATCGCCTGGAGCAGCAACTGGCCGCCGCCAGTCAGATCCAGGCAGGCCAGGACCTGGATGTTCGCGCCGGGCGTGATATCAACCAGACCGGTTCCGACTTCAAGGCCAAGCACGACATCAATCTTGAAGCCGGTCGCGACATCAACATCGATGCCGCCCGCGAGCGTCTGCTGGTGGAGCACGAGCGCGAGCAGAAGAGCCAGGGTATCGGGGTCACGATCAACCACAACCTGGGCAACACCAAGGACGCGATCAAGGGCGCGGGTAAAGGTGAGAACGGCGTCAGCCAGACTTCCAGCACCTTGCGCGCGGTCGACGCTGTCAGTCAGTTCTTCGCCGGGCCTACCGCCGATGTGAAACTGGGTACCACCAAGCAAGGCAGCCGCGAGCGGGTGGTCGAGGAGAGCCAGCGTGGCTCCACGCTGGATGCCGGGCACGACGTCAACGTCAAGGCCGGCAACGATGTCACCATCAAGGGCGGGCAGTTGCAGGCGGGGCGGGACATCAGCATCAGCGGTCGAGACATCAACCTTGATGTAGCCAAAGGCAGCTTCAGCCAGGAAAACCAGCAGACCAAGAGCTGGAGTGGGATCCATGGCGGGACCACTGGCGGGATCAAGCTGGGAGCGGGTGGCAGTTATGGCGTCGCTGATCAGGACAGCATGCAGGGTACTTCGTCAGCGAGCCAACTCAACGCTGGTCGTGACGTCAAACTCGATGCCAGCCATGACGTGAACATCATCGGCGGGCAGGTCCGTGCCGGACGCGACATTGACGTCGCTGCTGCCAACGACGTCAACATCCGCTCGGCGCAGAACGACAGCAACAGCCAAAACACTCGTCATAACGGTGGTGGCGAGGCAGGGTTGGCGTTTGGCGAAGGCAAGGTCGGTTTCTACGCCAGTGTCGATATCGGCAAGGGCGACCTGAAGCGTGAAGCCGAGCAGCAGCAACAGGCGTTCCTGTATGCCGGGGACCAGCTGAAGTTCAGCAGTGGCAAGGACACCACCATCGCCGGAGCGCAATTGCGTGGCGATGAGGTGATCGGCCGTGTGGGAGGCGATCTCAAGGTTGCTTCCGTAGCGGATACCGGCAAGGTCGAGGGCAAGGAGTTCGACCTGAGTGCAACGGTCTCCGTAGGTGTCGGCGCCAGTGTCAGCGGTTCGGTGGGCTACGGACAGACGACTGGCAAGACCAACTGGGTCCAGGAGCAGACACGCATCACCGGTGGGAACAAGGTCGACATTCGCACCGAACACCACACCCAGCTCGATGGCGCGTTGATTGCCGCCGACAACGGCAACCTCAAGCTCGACACCGGCACGC
The DNA here is from genome assembly GCF_002934345.1 of Pseudomonas sp. PONIH3. Classification (NCBI taxonomy): domain Bacteria; kingdom Pseudomonadati; phylum Pseudomonadota; class Gammaproteobacteria; order Pseudomonadales; family Pseudomonadaceae; genus Pseudomonas; species Pseudomonas sp. PONIH3. The sequence continues at coordinate 1,970,036 of NZ_CP026386.1, read as the reverse complement.
TGGGCTACAGCGATATCGCTGGCAAGGACAAAGAGCACGGTTATTACCTCAACGTCGGCGGCAGTTGGTCGCAGCCAAGCGGCGGCAAGTCCGAAACCCACGGCAACCTCAGTGGCTGGGAGTATGAAAAGGACCGCGAGCAGATCGTCCGTGCCACGGTGGGTGCTGGTGAGGTTACCGTGCGCCAGGATGCAGAGACTGGCAAGGACTCGGTAGCCGGGCTGAATCGGGATCTGGACAAGGCTTACGAGATCACTCGGGACCGAGAATCGCGGACTGATTTGTATGTGTCGGATACCTCTGTCAAGGCGGTTCTGAGCCCGAAGAAGACGTTGGAGCAGTGGCAGCAAAGTGCAGCTGAATATGGCGAGAACAGTGAAGAGGCCTTGCAGAAACTGGGTGATCTCTTCCTGACCGCACGGGCAGTGGGCAAAGGGGAAAATTGGGATGAAGTCAGCAAGGCAGTAGGCTTCGTTCAGTATAAGCGTGAAGCGATGCGTCAGTTTATGCGGCAACTGGGAAGCCGCAATGAAGAGACCCGTGCGGCGCTCGTCAGTACAGTCCTTGTCCAGATTTTTGGGGGGAAAGTTACCAAGGACTTTGATGTTGTTGCTCGGTACTTGACTGATCTGGCAGGCCAGGATCCTGTCAAGGCGCGTGATGTACTGACCAGTATGGCGGCGCTAGATGATCGAGCGCCTGGCCAGATGAATTTTGTCCCGGTCGCGTATGCTGGGTATGTAGTGATCAGCGCGCTCGCAGCCACTTTGGCTGCCAGCCAGCTTCCACCAGAGCGTCAGGCGGAAATGCAGGCTGCGGTGTCGAGGGCGATTGACGAGATCGAGGCTAATGTCAGCGATCTCAACAAGCGCGCGCAGATGATCAAGCTGATCGTCGAGGTGTCCCTGCAGAATGAAGGGCTGCCTATTCACATACTTGATCCGAGGCTGAAGAAGTACGAAGGATTGCTGGTTGAGAGCGGGACGCAGAACCCTAGCAGTGGTGGGTATGGCGAGGGCGGGCAGGTCGTCACGACGCCGCATACCGGCGGAAGTCAGCTTGATGGGCAGCACGGGCGAGATGTCTATGTGACCCCGAGCCACCAGCAGGATATCGGGCTTGTATTTTCCGAGAACCCTCTTGAAAACCAGGCCGCCCATGATCTCCTGACGGCAATCAATAGTATTCCATCCAAGACCCAGGCGACGAAAAGTGCCACGATGGTAGGTGCTTTCGATCCGCTGACAGGAAAAGTTGCGGTGGGAAGCAGTAACGCGTCGATTACTGCCGATTCACTGCATCCTGCCACGGTTGCTTATATAGAAACGCAGTTGGGAGTGAAGGTTGGTGAGTTTACGGACTTCTGCAAGAATAAGGTGGGTGCCTGCGCCGAAATTTCGGCGGCGGATCAACTGGTAAGGCAGGGTGCTGTGCCTGGGAACATCAAGTTTACTGAAGCTGTCAGGCCCCGTGATGTCTGGCGGCGAGACGATGTTCCTCCCGGCGCCATCATAAAAACTTGCGAAAATTGCGCGGTGACATGGCCTAAGGGGAGCCGGTAATGAGCCTTGATGAACAATGGGAACCTGGCTTCGGTACCATATACACATGGTTGGCCATGGATAGAGTTGGTCGAATTGCGGTCATGGTGAACAATTGTTTTGGTGATATTCCGAAAGTGCTCCTGGCACTGAACGGAGCGGAGGAAATGCTGGACACCCTCAGTGAATTCATGTGGGAGGAGTCTGAGGTCTTTCGGTCGTACCCACCTTTGAAGAAATGTGGCTTTACGGTGGACTTGTATTCGGCATGGCGCTGGCAAGGAAGAGACAAGGCTTTCGTGCTGGATGAGCTGTTGCGCGATCTCGAAGTGCGAGGAATCTACAGTGAAGCCAGCCTTGCCTTCAACAAAGGGTTCTTTGTCTATCACGCTGTCGAAGGTTCTCGAGAGGGAGAGGATTTCCCCGTTGGGTTTGATGGGCCTACGAGTATGGGCGACTACTTCAGGTTTCTGGTGCCAGGGGAGTATGCATCGATTGAAGATTTTCCAGAGAGCCTGAGACCAGGAGTTGTCGTCTCTCAAACCTTGGATTTCAATTCGAAACAAGTGTTGAGTGGGAAATGTATCAACGAGTATTTTTGCGATTTGTATAGGCGCTAAGCTTGGGGCAAAAAGTATGTTCGCCACCCCGGCGTTGTCGTGATCGAGTTTCGGCTGATTCGTGACATGGAAGGAGCAGTCGTGGACAGGTATGAAGATCTGCAGCCGGACAAGGCATCCGGCCTGCTTGCAAAACTGGAGATAGCCAATGCGCAGGTGCTCGCTGAACTGACTGCCGATCATTCGCAAGTGCCGGCCGATTATGTTGCCTTCATGAAGGAGCTTGGCTGGGGTGAAGTGGGTGAGGCTGCCTACATGTTGTATGAGGGCCTGCTGACCCCAGACCAGGTCTACGATGAAGATGATGAACGTCCCCTGGACGGCATCCTGCTGTTCGGGGATGACATGCAGGGGTACTGCTCGGGGTTCGATACGAACAATGGCTGGGTGGTTGTCGATATCGACCCGGTAAGCCGTGAGGCGCATCAAGTGGCGGACAGTTTTTCCGAGTACATTCGTGAAATGCTGAACGACTTGTAGCCTGCGAGGAGCAATGGGGTGGCCCTTCGGTTTCTGATTGAACACCTGGCAACCTCTGTCAGTCCCACGCTGTGTACCTACTTGTCCACAGCAGGAGGCTTACCCCATGAGCACATACGACTGGGACCTGATCGAACGCTTGCTGCACGAAGTGCAGAACGGCGCCGGTCACAGTTTTACGCCGCGCCCCTATGCCGAGCAGCATGCCGCCGCGCTGGCCGCCGATGGCGAGGCGCCGGGCGATCTGAACCAGCTCAAGGCCCAGGCCTGCGAGTACGAAAAGATCCTCTTGAAACGGGGGTTCATCGAGAGCCGCCCTGAAGCGGAAGGCGGCAACGGCGAGAATTTCGTCCTCAGCCCGCGCGGTTCGCGCCTGCTCAGCCTGATCGACAGTAGCATTCCGGGCTTCGAACACCCACGCCAGGTGCTCGATGAACAGCCCGATGCCCTGGATGAAGCCACCTTCGAGCACGTCTCGGCCAAGGCGCAGATCGCCGGTGGGGCAATTTAGACTGGCATCGGCAAGGCCGGTCCCCCGATAATCGGGATCCATTCTCACCGCCGAGCCTTGCCATGTCGTTCAACCCGCAGAGGGGCCGCCCATGACCGCGGTCCGCAAGAACCCCGACGCTTTTGCTTTCCAGGTCATGCTGGGGCTGTGCCTGATCTGGGGCTGCCAGCAGGTGCTGATCAAATCCGCCGCGGTGGATATCGCGCCAGTGATGCAGGCGGCGTTTCGCAATGGTATCGCCGCGGTGCTGGTGGGGCTGCTGGTCTGCTTCCGCGGGGGCTGGAGCCTGGTGGGCAGCACTTGGCGTGCCGGGCTGCTGGCCGGCGCGTTGTTCGGGCTGGAGTTCCTGTTCATCGCCGAGGGTCTGAAGCTGACCTCGGCGGCACACATGTCGGTGTTCCTCTACACCGCGCCGATCTTCACCGCCCTGGGGCTGCATTTCATGATGCCCAGCGAGCGGCTGCGGCTGTTGCAGTGGCTGGGCATACTGCTGGCATTTGCAGGGATTGCCCTGGCCTTCGCGGGCGGTGTTTCCCTGGAGCACCTCGATGGGCGCATGTTGCTGGGCGACGCCATGGCGATCCTGGCGGGCCTGGCCTGGGGCGCTACCACGGTAGTGGTGCGCGGCTCGCGGTTGTCCGAGGCGCCGGCGACCCTGACCCTGTTCTACCAGCTGGCCGTGGGGTTTGTCGGGCTGGTGCTGATCGCCTTGGTGAGCGGACAGATCGCCGACTTTTCGCTGACCCCGCTGGCGGTGGGCAGCGTGCTGTTTCAGGGGATCGTGGTGTCGTTCGTGAGTTACCTGACCTGGTTCTGGTTGCTGCGTAAGTACCTGGCGTCGAACCTGGCGGTGTTTTCCTTCATCACGCCGCTGTTCGGGGTGACCTTTGGCGTGCTGCTGCTGGACGAGCCGCTGAGCCTGAACTTCGTGATCGGCGCGGTGATGGTGCTGCTCGGGGTGATCATGGTCAGCGCCGAGGCGTGGGTGCGGCAGCAGTTGCGCAAACTGGTGGGGTAAGCGGTCTGCAGTTGCGGCCCTATCGCGAGGCAAGTCAGCTCCCATAAGGGCTTGCCTCATCACAGGGTCAGCCTGCCTGTCTCAGGCTGGCACAGGTTGGTGGACCCGAGAAGCCCCCGGCCAACATCCCGGCCAATCCCATCCCTATCGCAGCCAGTACCAGTGCGGGCTGTAGTCCCCCACTGAAATGGCTGCTCAACGCCGCCAAAAGCGGCCCACTCAATTGCCCAAGGGCGAAACAAGCGGTCAACATCCCGGCATTGCGCTGCGTGGCATGGGGCGCCAGCTCCCGCGAGCGCTGCATCACCAGTTGCATGCAGGCCAGGAACGGCCCGCCGCACAGCAGCACGCCCAATGCCAGGCCAACCCCGCCGTCGAGCAGGCAGGCCAGTACACCCAGCCCTTGCAACCACAGGGTGATGCTCAGCCAGGTCGAGGTGCGGCCCGGGCGGCGCAGGCTGACGATCATCACACCCAGCGCCGAGGCCAGGCCGAACGCCGGCCAGAACAGGTCGGCCAGCCATTGCCCATGGAACTGCTGGCAGGCCATCTGCGACAGGAAGGTGGCCGGCAGGATGTAGCCGATCCCGTAGAGCGCGTAGACCAGGCCCAGGCGGCCGATGCCATTGTTGGGGCCGCGGTCGCTGCCAAGGGGCAAGGTGACGGGTTCGAGCGCTCGCGGTAGCCACGGCAGCACCGCAAGCAGCATGACCAGTGCGGCGACCCCATAAACCAGCCACAGGGCCGCCGAATCCAGCCCCAGCAGGTGCGCAGCCAAGGCCAGCAAGCCTGTCACCGCAATCCCGACACCGGGCCCGGCGAACACCAGTGCGCCGAGGCGCTGGCGGCCATGGGCACTGGCCAGTTGCTGGCTGAGGCTGGCGATCATCACCAGCACCCAGGCGCTGGCCACGCCGGTGCCGAAGCGCAGCAGCAAATGGCTCCAGAACCCGTCGGCCGCCCACGACGCCAGGGTCAGCAATACGCACAGCCACAGCCCGCCCTGCAGGCGCAGGCGTACCTGGCGTGGCTGGCGGGCGAACATGGCGTCCACCGCGCCAAGGAAGTAGCCCAGATAGTTGGCGGCGGCGACCAGGCCGCCAGCGGTCAGGTCGAACTGGCCCTCGGCGATCAGACGGGGCAGTTGTGGGGTCAGGGCGAAGCGGCCGATGCCCATGGCCATCATCAGTGCCACGGCACTGGCCAGCAGTTGTACGAAGGGCGACATGGTAAGTCTCCTGCACGAAGGGATGCGATGGATGGCAGGGTAGGGCGCATTGACTTTCAATAAAATTGAATAATGATGATGAAGTGGTTCTGTTTTGGAGAATCTCATGGAGTTCAGCCAACTGCGCATCTTCCAGGCCGTGGCCGAGGAGGGCTCGGTTACCCGCGCCGCCGAGCGCTTGCACCGGGTGCCGTCGAACCTGTCGACGCGCCTGCGTCAGCTCGAGGAGCAACTGGGGGTGGAGCTGTTCCTGCGCGAGCGCCAGCGCTTGCAGCTGTCGCCGGCCGGCAAGGTGCTGCTCGATTACGCCAACCGCCTTGCCAACCTGCGCGACGAAGCGCTCGCGGCGGTGCAGGGCGGCCAGCCAGCGGGGGATTTCGTGCTGGGCACCATGTACAGCACTGCGGCCATTCATTTGCCAGCGCTACTGGCGCGTTATCACCAGGCTTATCCAGCCGTGAACCTGCAGGTCCAGGCGGCGCCTAGTGCGGAACTGCTCGAAGGCGTGCTCAGCCATCGGCTGGATGCGGCGTTGGTCGACGGCCCGCTCAACCTGGCCGGGCTGGATGGCGTGCCACTGTGCGAGGAAACGCTGGTACTGATCACGAGCCCTGAACACCCGGTGGTGCACAGCGCCAGTGACGTTGCCGGCAAGGCGGTGTTCACCTTCCGCCAGGGCTGCTCGTACCGCATGCGCCTGGAAGCCTGGTATGCCCATGCCCACACGCCCATGTGCCGGGTGATGGAGATCGAGTCCTACCAGAGCATGCTGGCCTGCGTGATCGCCGGGGCAGGTGTGGCACTCATGGCGCAGTCGATGCTCGACAGCCTGCCGGGGCGCGACCAGGTGCGTGCCCACCGCTTGCAGTCACCGTTCGATCATGCGATGACCTGGTTGATGTGGCGCCAGGGCAAACGCGGGGCCAATCTACAGGCCTGGATCGATTTGCAACAAAGCGAAACGATTGACCGACCGTCGGAAGCTGCCATCTGCGCTTGATCCGGGTCAGAATCGCCCATATCTGTAAGAACAGAGGCATGCGCAATACAAGACATCGGACTATGATCTGTATGACGCATCGCAAGATTGATTGACCGTGAGGCTGACCCGTCAAGGGGGCAATATGAACGAACGCATGTACAACTGGCTCCATGACCTCGCCGTCGCCCTGGGCCTGCTCCCGCCACCGTTGCAGCCGGTGCCGATCCCGACCGACGAAGAACAGCGCAAGCGCCAGCCGCGTCGACGCTGACCACAAGGCAAAAGGCCGCCGCATCCAATCGATGCGGCGGCCTTTTGCGTTCAAGGGGCGCGCTTTCGGGAGCGCAGCGCCCAATCCCGGTGCTACTTGCCGCGGATAAGCCGACGCAGCGCGAAGCGGTTGGGATGGCACGCCTCGGCCACCGCCCTGGGCACCGGCAGCGGCTCACCACTGACCCACGCCGCAATCAGTTCGCCAGACAGCGGCGCTGTGATCAGGCCTCGTGAGCCGTGCCCACTGTTCACATACAGCCCCTCCAGCCACGGGCAGGCCACATCCGGTACCTGCCGCGCATCCTTGCCCAACATGGCGTAGGCCTCGTTGAACGCTTCGACATCGGCCATCGGCCCGACGATGGGCAGGTAATCCGGGCTGGTGCAGCGAAACGCCGCCCGGCCCTGCAACTGCGCCGGGTCCAGCTCGGCGGTGCGCAGGCGGGCGGCGAGGTCTGTGGAGATGTCATCGAGCAGTGCCAGGTTACCCTGATGCTCGGCCACGGTTGGCGTCAGGTCTTCGCTGTTGAAGTCGAAGCTGGCGCCAAGGGTGTGCTCGTCCCCGCGCGGGGGCGCCACGTAGCCGTCGGCACAGACCACGGTGCGCAGCGCACGGCTGCTTTCGGTCACGGGCAGGCGGGTGATCTGCCCACGAATGCGCTTGAGCGGCAGCCCGGCGCACGCCGGGAAACGGCGGATATCGGCGGCGCCGGCCAGCACTACCAGCGGTGCGCTGGCCAGCAGCCGCTCACCCTCCCAGGCCTGCCACAAGCCATCGGTACGGCGCAGCTCGAGCACATCGGCGTGGGTAAGCAGGCGGATGCGCGGGTGGTCCAGTTGGGCCCGGCACAGCGCAGGCGGGTGCACCCAGCCACCTTCGGGGTAGTACAGGCCGCCGCTGGGCAACGCGACCCCGGCGATGGCTTCGGCCTGGGCGCGTTCCAGGCGCTGCAGCAGGCTGTTGTCGAAGGCTGCTGCCAGCTTGGCCTGGCGTGCATTTTCCTGATCATCAAAAGCCAGTTGCAACACGCCGCAGGCATCCCAGTCCTGGCCACGCTGCAGGTGCTCGAGCCAGCGGCGGGTGTAGCCGAAGCCGGCCAGGATCATCTGCGAAAGGGCGGTGCCGTGGGCGGAAAGCTTGAGGTACAGAACGCCTTGTGGATTGCCCGAGGCCTCCCGGGCCGGGCCGTCGTGGCGTTCCAGCACGCTGACCTGCCAGCCCCGTGCTGCCAGGCTCTGGGCCGTGGCGCTGCCGGCCAGGCCGGCGCCGATCACCAGCGCTTCGCGTGGCCCCGATGCGGGTGCCGGGTGGGCGTACCAGGGCGCTGCGCGAGCGACGGGCGCACCGCTGTAGACCCCGTGCATCACTTCCCACTTCTTGCCGATGCCCGGCACTTTCTTCATGGCGAAGCCGGCCTCGATCAGCGAGCGACGCACCCAGCCGGTGGTGGTGAAGGTACCCAGGGTGGTGCCGGGGTGAGATAGCCGCGCCAGCTGGGCGAACAGTTCCGGCGTCCACATGTCGGGGTTCTTCGCCGGGGCGAAGCCATCGAGGAACCAGGCGTCGATGCGGGCGTCGAGCTGAGGCAACTGTTCCAGCGCGTCGCCGATCATCAGGGTCAGGGTGACGCGGCCACCGTCGAGGCTGAATTGCTGGAAGCCCGGATGGACCGCCACGTACTGCTCCAGCAACGGCTGGGTGAAGGCGGCCAGTTCCGGCCATAGTTGCATGGCGCGGGCCAGGTCGTCGCGGGCCAGCGGGTACTTCTCGACGCTGACGAAATGCAGGCGTGCGTCGGCGGGCGCAAGCTCCGCGAACAGTTGCCAGGCACAGAAGAAGTTCATGCCGGTGCCAAAGCCCGTCTCACCGATCACCAGGCAGGCATGCGGCTGCAGCTCGGCGAAGCGCTGGCGCAGGTGATTCTGCTCGATGAACACATGCAGGGTCTCGTCGATGCCTTCGTTGATGGCGAAGTAGACATCGTCGTATTGCCGGGAGTGGGGGCGGCCCTGGTCATCCCAGTCGATCTGGGCCTGTGTAGGGAGGAGGGTGTAGGACATGGTCGGCTCGGTTGCAGCAAAGGGGGGATCTTAAGCGATCTGCAGACGCTTGCGTCGTTCTTGGCAGCGGCCTGGTGTCGCGATGGTGAGCGCAAAGGGCGCAAAAATCCTGCTCGATCCGCTAATCTTGCTTATCCATTGAAGGAGCCCGCCATGTTCGAATCCGCCGAAATCGGTCACAGCATCGACAAGGACACCTACGAAGCCGAAGTGCCCGCCCTGCGCGAGGCCTTGCTTGAAGCCCAGTACGAACTCAAGCAGCAGGCGCGCTTCCCGGTGATCGTGCTGATCAACGGCATCGAGGGCGCCGGTAAAGGCGAGACGGTCAAGCTGCTCAACGAGTGGATGGACCCACGGCTGATCGAGGTCCGCACCTTCGACCAGCAGACCGACGAAGAGCTGGCCCGCCCGCCGGCCTGGCGCTACTGGCGGGCGCTGCCACCGAAGGGACGCATGGGCGTGTTCTTCGGCAATTGGTACAGCCAGATGCTCGAAGGGCGGGTGCACGGCCAGTTCAAGGACGCCGTGCTCGACCAGGCCATCGCCGGGGCCGAGCGCCTGGAGCAGATGCTGTGCGATGAGGGCGCGCTGATCATCAAGTTCTGGTTCCACCTGTCCAAGAAGCAGATGAAGGCGCGGCTCAAGGCGCTCAAGGACGACCCGTTGCACAACTGGCGCATCAGCCCGCTGGACTGGCAGCAGTCGCAAACCTACGATCGCTTCGTGCGCTTCGGCGAGCGGGTGCTGCGCCGTACCAGTCGCGACTATGCGCCCTGGCATGTCGTCGAAGGCGTCGATCCGCACTACCGCAGCCTGGCGGTCGGGCGCATCCTGCTCGAAAGCCTGCAGGCCGCGCTGGCCAATAATCCCAAGGGCAAGCACCAGGGCAATGTCGCGCCCCTGGGGCGCAGCATCGACCAGAAGAGCCTGCTCGGCGCCCTGGACATGACCCTGCGCCTGGACAAGCACGACTACCAGGAACAACTGGTCACCGAACAGGCACGCCTGGCCGGCCTTTTGCGCGACAAGCGCATGCGCCGGCACGCCCTGGTGGCGGTGTTCGAAGGCAATGACGCGGCCGGCAAGGGCGGGGCCATTCGTCGGGTGGCGGCGGCGCTGGACCCGCGCCAGTACCGCATCGTACCGATTGCCGCACCCACCGAGGAAGAACGTGCCCAGCCGTACCTGTGGCGCTTCTGGCGCCATATCCCGGCCCGTGGCAAGTTCACCATTTTCGACCGCTCCTGGTATGGCCGCGTGCTGGTGGAGCGGGTCGAGGGCTTCTGCAGCCCGGCGGACTGGATGCGCGCCTACGGCGAGATCAACGACTTCGAGGAGCAACTGAGCAACGCCGGGGTGGTGGTGGTCAAGTTCTGGCTGGCAATCGACCAACAGACCCAGCTGGAGCGTTTCGAGGAGCGTGAGCAGATCCCGTTCAAGCGCTACAAGATCACCGAGGAAGACTGGCGCAACCGCGACAAGTGGGATGTCTATTCCGAAGCGGTGGGCGACATGGTCGACCGCACCAGCACCGAGATCGCGCCGTGGACCCTGGTGGAGGCCAACGACAAGCGCTGGGCGCGGGTGAAGGTACTGCGCACAATCAACCAGGCGCTGGAGGCGGCGTTCGCCAAGGACAAGAAGTAGGCGGATCGTGCATGGGTGTTGGCTTGGCCCTATGCCGGGGCAAGTCGCATCGGCGCACCGCCGCTCCCACGAAAGCCCGCCCATGCATTGAGCATGCATCCAGGGAATGACCTGATGAAATCTTTTCCCACCACATCCTTCCCGGCAAGCCTTTAGACTGCAGCTTCCCCCGCCAAGGCCTGATTCGAGGACACCATGCACATTTCTTCCGGACGCTGGGTCCAGGGCCTGCTGCTGGCGCTGCTGACCGCGTTTCTCTGGGGCATCCTGCCGATCAAGCTCAAGCAGGTGCTGCAGGTGATGGATCCGGTGACCGTCACCTGGTACCGCCTGAGCGTTTCCGGCGGCCTGCTGTTCGCCTGGCTGGCGGCCAATCGGCGGCTGCCGTCTTTCAGCGGTCTCGGTGTCAAGGGCAAGGGCCTGGTAGCCGTCGCGGTGGCGGGGCTGGTCGGCAACTACGTGCTGTACCTGGTCGGGCTCAACCTGCTCAGCCCTGGCACCGCGCAACTGGTCGTACAGCTGGGGCCGGTGCTGTTGCTGGTGGCCAGTGTCTTCGTCTTCAAGGAGCGCTTCAGCCTGGGGCAGGGCCTGGGCCTGTTGGTGCTGCTGTTGGGCTTCGCGTTGTTCTTCAACCAGCGCCTGGAAGAACTGCTCACGTCACTCGGCACTACACCACCGGTGTGCTGACCATCATCCTGGCGACCAGTATCTGGGTGTTCTATGCCCTGAGCCAGAAGCAATTGCTGACGGTGTGGAACTCGCAGCAGGTGATGATGGTGATCTACGTCTGCTGCGCGCTGCTGCTGACGCCTTGGGTGCATCCGCTGGAGGCGTTGCAGCTCAGCCCGTTGCAGGGCTGGCTGTTGCTGGCCTGCTGCCTGAACACACTGGTGGCCTATGGCGCGTTCGCCGAGGCATTGGCGCATTGGGAGGCCTCGCGGGTGAGCGCGACCCTGGCGCTGACGCCGCTGGTGACGTTCGTCGCGGTAGCGCTGGCTGCCTGGCTTTGGCCGGACTACGTGCATGCCGAGCAGATCAATGGCCTGGGGTATGTCGGGGCGGTGACCGTGGTACTGGGCTCGGCGCTGGTGGCGCTGGGGCCATCGCTGATGGCTGGCTGGAAAGCGCGTCGGGTACAGGTTGATTGATGGCCTCATCGCGGTGCAAGTCGCATTGCGATGAGGCCGCCGGATCAGCCCTTGCCGCCGGGCGCCAGCATGTTCTCTGGCCGCACCCACTGGTCGAACTGCTCGTTGGTCAGGTACTTGAGCTCCAGCGCCGCCTCGCGCAGGGTCTTGCCCTCGGCGTAGGCTTTCTTGGCGATTTCCGCCGCCTTGTCGTAGCCAATGTGCGGGTTCAGCGCGGTTACCAGCATCAACCCACGCTCCAGGTGCGCCGCCATCTGTTCGGCATCCGGCTCGATGCCGGCCACGCAGTGCTGCTGGAAGTTGCTGCAACCATCGGCCAGCAGTTCGATCGACTGCAGCAGGTTGTGAATGATCACTGGCTTGAACACGTTCAATTGCAGATGCCCTTGGCTGGCGGCAAAACCGATCGCCGCGTCATTGCCCAGCACCTGGCAGGCCAGCATCGACAAGGCCTCGCACTGTGTCGGGTTGACCTTGCCGGGCATGATCGAGCTCCCTGGCTCGTTGGCTGGCAGGCGTACCTCGGCAATCCCCGCGCGCGGGCCGGAACCCAGCAGGCGCAGGTCGTTAGCGATCTTCATCAGGGCCACGGCCAGGGTCTTCAGCGCGCCGGCCAGGCTGGTCAGCGGCTCATGGCCGGCCAGGGCGGCGAACTTGTTCGGCGCGGTGACGAACGGCAGGCCGGACAAGGCCGCCAGCTCAGCGGCGATGGCTTCGGCGAAACCGTGCGGGGCATTGAGCCCGGTGCCCACGGCGGTGCCGCCCTGGGCCAGCTCGCAAACCGCCGGCAAGGTCGCGCGAATGGCGCGCTGGGCGTAGTCGAGTTGGGCAACGAAGGCCGAGACCTCCTGGCCGAAGGTGATGGGCGTTGCGTCCATCATGTGCGTGCGCCCGGTCTTGACCAGGTGGGTGTGGCGCGCCGACAGCTCGGCCAGCCCGGCCGACAGTTCGGCGATCGCCGGCAGCAGTTTGTCATGCACCGCCTGAGCCGCGGCGATGTGCATGGCGGTGGGGAAACAGTCGTTGGAGCTCTGCGAGCGGTTGACGTGATCGTTGGGGTGCACTGGCACCTTGCCGCCACGGCCCTTGCCGGCCAGTTCGTTGGCGCGCCCGGCGATCACCTCGTTGACGTTCATGTTGCTCTGGGTGCCGCTGCCGGTCTGCCACACCACCAGCGGAAATTGGTCGTCGTGCTCGCCGTCGAGCACTTCGTCGGCGGCCTGCTCAATCAGGCGGGCGATATCGGCGGGCAGGTCGCCGTTGCGGTCGTTGACCCGGGCAGCGGCTTTCTTGACCAGCGCCAGGGCATGCAGTACCGCGAGCGGCATGCGCTCTTTGCCGATGGCGAAGTTGATCAGCGAACGCTGGGTCTGCGCACCCCAGTAGGCGTCCTCCGGAACTTCGACCGGGCCCAGGCTGTCTGTCTCGATACGGCTCATGCTGCGCTCACTCCTTTGTAGTTCGAAATCGCAGTTTAGGCCCTGATTCGATAGAGCGGTTCCGTCGCTCGTCGTGCCACTTGAGCACTTCGCCATCACAGCGCAGAATGCTCTACTCTGAGGTACCCGCCTCCCTTTCTTGAAGGAAATGCAATGACCCGTCTCCGTGTCCTCTGTGCCGCCGTTGCCCTGGTTTGCGCCAGCGGCCAGGTACTCGCTGCCACTCCAGCGCACAACGCTGCCGCCGAGAAATTCCTGACCCTGGCCAATGCCGACAAGCTGGGCACCCCGGTGTACATGCAGGTCCAGCAGATGTTCGCCCAGCGCTTCGAGCAAACCAAGGCGCCGGCCTCCAAGAAAACCGTGCTCGACAGCTACCAGGCCAAGGCCAACGCCGCCCTGGACAACGCCATCGGCTGGAAGAAGCTCAAGCCGAAGATGGTCGACCTCTACACCGCGACCTTCACCGAGGCCGAGCTGAACGACCTGGTCAAGTTCTACGAATCGCCCCTGGGCAAGAAAGTCCTGCGTGAAATGCCCAAGGTCACCCAGCAGTCCGCCCAGCTGACCCAGCAGAGCCTGGAGCCGGCGGTACCGGTGGTCAACAAGCTGCTCGACGACATGACCAAGGAACTCGACCCAAGCGCCGGCAAGGCCCCGGCGAAGAAGTGAGCGTGACGCGATGAGCATGCAGCAACGCATCGAACAGCAGCTGGCGCCGCTGGGCACGCAACACCTCGAAGTGCACAACGAAAGCCACATGCACAGCCGTGGCCAGGAAACGCACTACAAGGCGGTGCTGGTCAGCGAGCAGTTCGCCGGGCTGAACAGCGTCAAGCGCCACCAGAGGGTCTACGCCACCATGGGTGAGCTGATGGGCCAGATCCACGCCCTGGCGATTCACACCTACACGCCCGAGGAATGGGCTGTGGTCGGTGTGGCGCCGGCCTCGCCGGTGTGCGCCGGCGGCGGCAAGCACTGAATCCTTTCCGTCGTTCTGATACAATTCGCGTTATTCCCTCGGGGCCGCTTTGCGGCCCATCGCCGGCAAGCCGGCTCCCACAGGTCCTGCGCAAATTTCGAGTCTTGCGCTGAGCGTGTGGGAGCCGGCTTGCCGGCGATGGGCTGCGCAGCGGCCCCATGCTTTTGCCAAACCCGGTCCGCCCCTTACGAGGGCAACCACCTGGAGATTCAACGCAATGACCCAACCGATCGTCGTGGCGGCGCTGTACAAGTTCGTCACCCTCGAAGACTACGTCGAACTGCGCGAGCCGCTGCTCAAGGCCATGCTCGACAACGGCGTCAAAGGCACCCTGCTGCTGGCCAACGAAGGTATCAACGGCACCGTCTCGGCCACCCGCGAAGGCATCGACGCGCTGCTGGCCTGGCTGCGCAACGACCCACGCCTGGTGGACGTCGACCATAAAGAGTCATACTGCGACGAGCAGCCGTTCTACCGCACCAAGGTCAAGCTCAAGAAAGAGATCGTCACCCTCGGCGTGCCTGGCGTGGATCCGAACAAGGCGGTCGGCACCTACGTCGATCCGAAAGACTGGAACGCCCTGATCAGCGACCCGGAAGTGCTGCTGATCGACACCCGCAATGACTATGAAGTGGCCATCGGCACTTTCAAGGGCGCCATCGACCCGAAGACCGAGACCTTCCGCGAGTTCCCCGACTACATCAAGGCCCACTTCGACCCGAGCAAGCATAAGAAGGTCGCCATGTTCTGCACTGGTGGCATCCGTTGCGAAAAGGCCTCCAGCTACATGCTCGGTGAGGGCTACGAAGCGGTCTATCATCTTAAGGGTGGCATCCTGAAATACTTCGAGGAAGTACCCCAGGAAGAAAGCCTCTGGGACGGCGACTGCTTCGTCTTCGACAACCGGGTCACGGTGCGCCACGACCTGACCGAGGGCGAGTACGACCAGTGCCATGCCTGCCGCCACCCGATCGACGTGAAGGACCGGGAGTCGGAGCACTATTCGCCAGGCGTGAGCTGCCCACATTGCTGGGACAGCCTGAGCGAGAAGACCCGGCGCAGCGCCATCGATCGCCAGAAGCAGATCGAGCTGGCCAAGGCGCGCAACCAGCCGCACCCGATCGGTTTCAACTACAAAGCCGAGGCCTGATGCATGTCCGCACGCCTGCTCTATGTGATGGACCCGATGTGCTCCTGGTGCTGGGGCTTTGCCCCGGTGGCCGAGGCGCTGATCGCCCAGGCCCGTGAGGCGGGTGTAGGGACCCGCCTGGTGCCGGGCGGCCTGCGCACCGGTGGCAGCGCCCTGGACGCCTCGACCCGCAAGTACATCCTCGAGCACTGGCAGGCGGTGCATGATGCCACCGGGCAACCGTTTCGTTTCGACGATGCGATGCCGGACGGTTTCGTCTATGACACGGAGCCGGCGTGCCGCGCCCTGGTGGCCGCACGCGAGCTGGATGAAAAGCAGGCCTGGCGCCTGCTGCAACTGATCCAGGCATCGTTCTACCAGCAGGGCGTGGATGTCACCCGCGCCCCGCAACTGGTGGAGCTGGCCGAGCAGGCCGGCTTCGACCGCGAGCAGTTCTCCCAGCGCTTCACCCTCCCTGACACCCGTGTCGCCACCAGTGCCGATTTCGCCTGGGTGCAGGACCTGGGCATCGCTGGCTTCCCCACGCTGCTGGCCGAGCGCAATGGCCAGCTGGCCCTGCTGACCAATGGCTACCAGCCGCTGGACAGCCTGCAACCCTTGCTCGGCCGCTGGCTGCAGCAGGCCGCCTGTGCTTGACCTGCCAGGGTCGCCAGACCCTGTGCCAGGGAAGTCCCCCGCTGTGCCCGATCGCCTGAGCTGGGCGGAGATCCGCCGCCTGGCCCTGCACCACAAGCAAGCCCTGTGGACCGCCAACCTGGTGGCCGTGCTCGCCGCCCTGTGCAGCGTACCGATTCCCTTGCTGCTGCCGCTGCTGGTGGACGAAGTGCTGCTGGGGCATGGCGACGCAGCGCTGAAGTGGATGAACAATTTTCTGCCCACAGGCTGGCAGGTGGCCGCCGGTTACATTGGGCTGATGCTGTGCGCCACCCTCGGCCTGCGCCTGGCGGCGCTGGCGTTCAACGTGGTCCAGGCCAAGCTGTTCGCCGGCCTGGCCAAGGATATCGTCTACCGCCTGCGCATCCGTCTGATCGAGCGACTCAAGCGCATTTCGCTCAAGGAATACGAAAGCCTGGGCAGCGGCACGGTGACCACCCACCTGGTCACTGATCTGGACACCCTGGACAAGTTCGTCGGTGAAACCCTGAGCCGCTTCCTGGTGGCCGTGCTCACCCTGACCGGCACTGCCGCCATCCTGATCTGGATGCACTGGCAGCTGGCGTTGCTGATCCTGCTGTTCAACCCGCTGGTGATCTATTTCACCGTGCAGCTGGGCAAGCGCGTCAAGCACCTGAAGAAGCTCGAGAACGACAGCACCGCACGTTTCACCCAGGCATTGACCGAGACCCTCGACGCGATCCAGGAGATCCGCGCCGGCAACCGCCAGGGCTACTTCCTCGGCCGCCTGGGGCTGCGCGCCCGCGAGGTGCGTGACTACGCGGTGGCCTCGCAGTGGAAGAGCGACGCCAGTGGCCGCGCCAGTGGCCTGTTGTTCCAGTTCGGCATCGATATCTTCCGTGCCGCTGCCATGCTCACGGTGTTGTTCTCCGACCTGTCGATCGGCCAGATGCTGGCGGTGTTCAGCTACTTGTGGTTCATGATCGGGCCGGTGGAGCAGTTGCTGAACCTGCAATATGCCTACTACGCCGCCGGCGGCGCGCTGAGCCGCTTGAACGAGCTGCTGGCGCGGGCCGACGAGCCGCAGTATCCGGCGGCCGCCGACCCGTTCGCTGGGCGCGACACGGTCGGTATCGAGGTGCGCGACCTGCGCTTCGCCTATGCCGACGAGCCGGTGCTCGACCAGCTCAACCTGACCATCGCCCCGGGCGAGAAGGTCGCCATCGTTGGCGCCAGCGGCGGCGGCAAGAGTACCCTGGTGCAGTTGTTGCTTGGGCTGTACAGCGCCCAGGCCGGGACCATCCGCTTCGCAGGCGCCAGCCTGCAGGAGATCGGCCTGGAGACCCTGCGCGAAAATGTCGCGGTGGTGCTGCAGCACCCGTCACTGTTCAACGACAGTGTGCGCGCCAACCTGACCATGGGTCGTGACTGCAGCGACGACGCCTGCTGGCAGGCGCTGCGCATCGCCCAGTTGGACGCCACCATCGCCGCGCTGCCCCAGGGCCTGGACAGCATCGTCGGGCGTTCAGGCGTGCGCCTGTCCGGTGGCCAGCGCCAGCGCCTGGCGATCGCCCGAATGGTGTTGGCCGAACCCAAGGTGGTCATCCTCGACGAGGCCACCTCCGCGCTGGACGCGGCCACCGAATACAACCTGCACCTGGCCCTGGCGCGTTTCCTCAGCGGGCGCACTACGCTGATCATCGCCCACCGCCTGTCGGCGGTGAAGCAGGCGGACCGGGTGCTGGTGTTCGATGGCGGTCATGTCGCCGAAGATGGCGACCACCAGCAGCTGATCGCCGAAGGTGGCCTGTACGCCAAGCTCTACGGACACCTGCAGCAAACCTGAAAACAGCCTCAAGGTTCGAGCTGCAAGCGGCAAGTTGGGGTTAGCGCACTTTTTCTTGTCGTTTGCCGCTTGTAGCTTGTCGCTCCTTCATGGCAAATGGCCTACGCTGTGCTTGTCTAGGTCGATTCGTGCCTTATCTGCCGCCATGACAGGGATTACATGAAGGGAAATCGGACTCTCGAAGCGCCAAGGCTGCTGGGCATCATCTGGCCCTTCGTTGCCGTTGTGGTTTTCCAGGTACTGCTTGGCAGTCTGAGTCTTTATGCATTGTCCGCCGTGCGCGCCTATGTGGCGGGCGAGAGCCTGTGGTCCAAGGCGCAGAAGGACGCCATCTACTACCTCAACCTCTATGCCGATGATCGCGATCCGCTGACCTATGCCCGCTACCGCCGGGCCATCCTGGTGCCCCAGGGCGATCACAACCTGCGCCTGGCCCTGGATCGGCCCGAGCCGGACCTGGAGGCGGCGCGCCAGGGCGTGCTGCAAGGCGGCAATCACCCCGAGGATGTCGCCCGGATCATCTGGTTCTACCGCAACTTTCGCCATATCAGCTATATGGAAACCGCCATCGATTACTGGGACATCGGTGACGACTACCTGCGCCAGCTCGACGTGCTGGCCCAGCAGATGCGCGAGGGGTTTGCCGGCGGCAAGGCCGATGCCCATCAGGTAGCCAACTGGAAGGCGCGGATCGTGGCCATCAATGATGGCGTGACGCCCGCCGCCAAGGCATTCAGCGATGCCCTGGGTGAAGGTTCGCGGATGCTGCTCAAGGTGCTGATGCTCACCAACCTGGCCACCGCGCTGTTCCTTATCGCCATGGCCTGGCGGCGCTCGAGCAAGCTGCTGGCCCAGCGCCAGGCATTCGCCAGTGCGTTGCAGGAGGAGAAGGAGCGGGCGCAGATCACCCTGGAGTCGATCGGCGACGCGGTGATCACCGCCGATGTCGATGGTTGCATCAGCTACATGAACCCGGCTGCCGAACAGCTGACGCACTGGCAGGCGATGCAGGCCCAGGGGCTGCCGCTGGCGGCGCTGTTCAGCCTGCTCGACGAGAATGCCGAAGGCGACAGCCTGACGCTGGTCGAGCAGGTGCTCAGCGGCAGCCTCAAGGGCGGCGCCGAGCACGCCCGGCTGATCCAGCGCCTGGATGGTAGTACGGTGTCGGTCAACCTGGTGGGCTCGCCCATTCTTACAGAAGGGCAGGTCAGCGGCATCGTCGTGGTACTGCACGACATGACCCAGGAGCGCCAGTACATCGCCAACCTGTCCTGGCAGGCCACTCACGACGCGCTGACCGGTCTGGCCAACCGCCGCGAGTTCGAATACCGCCTGGAGCAGGCGCTCAATGCCCTGGCGCGCCAGGCCGGCCGGCATTCATTGATGTTCCTCGACCTCGATCAGTTCAAGCTGGTCAATGACACGTGTGGGCATGCCGCCGGCGACGAGTTACTGCGCCATATCTGCGCGGTGTTGCAGTCGGGCCTTCGCGAAGGTGACACCTTGGCGCGCCTGGGGGGGGACGAATTCGGCGTGCTGCTCGAGAACTGCCCGCCGGAGCAGGCCGAGCGCATTGCCGAGCAATTGCGCCAAGCCGTGCAGAGCCTGCATTTCGTGTGGAAGGGTAGGCCCTTCGTCACCACGGTCAGCATCGGCCTGGTGCATATCGCCCAGGTGCCCAGTACCTTGGAGGCATCGTTGCGCGCGGCGGACATGGCTTGCTACATGGCCAAGGAGAAAGGGCGCAATCGCGTCCAGGTCTATCACGCCGACGACAGCGAGCTGTCCATGCGCTTTGGTGAAATGGCCTGGATCCAGCGCCTGCACGTAGCGCTGGAGGAGAATCGCTTCTGCCTATACGCCCAGGAAATCGCTCCGCTGCACCCCCACGATGGGCTGGGGCATATCGAGATCCTCCTGCGCCTGCACGATGAAAGCGGGCGTACCATCCTGCCCGACAGCTTCATTCCCGCAGCCGAGCGCTATGGCCTGATGACCGCACTAGATCGTTGGGTGGTACGCAGCGTGTTCCAGGTGATTCGCCAATGCCTTGACGAGGGCCGGGAGGGGCCGTTGGCCATGTGCGCCATCAATCTCTCGGGCTCGAGCATTGGCGACGACAAATTCCTCGAGTACCTGCAGCGCCTGTTTGGCGAGTACGACATCCCGCCCCGGTTGATCTGTTTTGAAATTACTGAAACCAGCGCCATCGCCAATTTGGGTAGTGCAATCCGGTTCATCAATGAATTGAAAGGATTGGGCTGCAAATTCTCGCTGGACGACTTCTGCGCCGGAATGTCGTCATTCGCCTATTTGAAGCATTTACCTGTAGACTTCCTGAAGATCGACGGAAGTTTCGTCAAGGACATGCTTGATGACCCGATCAACCGGGCGATGGTCGAAGTGATCAATCACATTGGCCACGTCATGGGCAAGCGGACCATTGCTGAGTTCGTCGAAACGCCACTGATCGAGCAGGCTTTGCAGGAAATCGGCGTGGACTACGCCCAGGGGTATCTCATCGAACGTCCGCAGGTGTTCACCTGCGACAGCCTGCAGCGCCAACGGATTGCCGCGAGGCCCCTTCTGCACCGGGCGCCGGGGACCTTTCGCTGAACAACGCCCGGAAATCACAGGGAATCAAGGAGCTGACAGTGATCGACGCGTTCGTAAGGATCGGACCATTGATGGATCCGGCCAGTTATCCACAGTGGGCCCAACAACTGATCGACGATTGCCGCGAAAGCAAGCGTCGGGTGGTGGAGCATGAGTTCTACCAGCGCCTGCGCGATGGCCGGCTCAAGCAGTCGACCATCCGCCAGTACCTGATCGGTGGCTGGCCGGTGGTCGAGCAGTTCTCCCTCTACATGGCCCACAACCTCACCAAGACCCGTTACGCCCGGCACCCCGGGGAGGACATGGCGCGCCGCTGGCTGATGCGCAACATCCGCGTCGAGCTCAATCATGCCGACTACTGGGTGCACTGGTGCCAGGCCCATGGCATCCACTTGCATGAATTGCAGTCTCAGGAAGTGCCGCCCGAGCTCAATGGCTTGAACGACTGGTGTTGGCGGGTATGCGCCACCGAGTCGCTGGCCATCGCGATGGCGGCCACCAACTACGCCATCGAAGGTGCCACCGGCGAATGGTCGGCAGTGGTCTGCGCCGAAGATACCTACGCCCAGGGCTTCCCCGAAGACAGCCGCAAGCGCGCCATGAAATGGTTGAAGATGCATGCGCAGTATGATGACGCGCACCCGTGGGAAGCGCTGGAAATCATCTGCACTCTGGCGGGCGAGAACCCGACCCTGGGGTTGCGCACCGAGCTGCGCCGGGCGATCTGCAAGAGCTACGACTGCATGTTCCTGTTCCTGGAGCGTTGCATGCAGCTCGAAGGGCGCCAGCAGGGGCGTTTGCGCCCGGCCTTGGCGGCGGGCTGAAATCATCGTTTGCTGGTTCTTTCGCCGCGGTTTGTCGATGCGGCGAAAGGGCCGCAAGGCGGCCCCGGCTACCTGAAGATTACTGCGCGTTCAGCGCCTGCCCGTTCACATCCTTGCTGTCCGGACCCATCAGGTACAGGTACACCGGCATGATGTCCTCGGGCAGCGGGTTGTTCTGCGGGTTCTCGCTCGGATACGCCTGGGCGCGCATTGCCGTGCGGGTGGCGCCTGGGTTGATGCTGTTGGAGCGCACCGGCGCGACGCCTTCCAGCTCGTCCGCCAGGGTCTGCATCAATCCTTCGGTGGCGAATTTCGACACCCCGTAGGCGCCCCAGTACGCCCGGCCCTTGCGTCCGACGCTGCTGGAAGTGAACACCACCGAGGCGTCTTCAGACAGCTTGAGCAGCGGCAGCAAGGTGCTGGTCAGCATGAAGGTGGCGTTGACGTTGATATGCATTACGCGCATGAAATTGTCGCCCGACAGCTGTTCCAGCGGCGTGCGCGGGCCAATGATCGAGGCGTTGTTGAGCAGGCCGTCGAGGCGGCCGAACTGGTCTTCGATCATCGCCGCCAGTTCGTCGTACTGGTGGGGCAGGGCGGTTTCCAGGTTGAACGGGATTACCACCGGTTGTGGGTGGCCCGCGGCTTCGATCTGGTCGTAGACCTCGTTCAGGTTGGCTTCGGTCTTGCCCAGCAGCAGCACCGTGGCGCCCAGGGCGGCATAGGCCTTGGCGGCAGCGGCGCCGATGCCGCGGCCGGCGCCGGTGACCAGGATGATTCGGCCCTTGAGCAGGTCGGGGCGGGCGGTGTAGTCGAACATAGGTCTGTCCTTGGATATGAGCTGCAAGCTGTAAGCAGCAAGCGACATGAGAGAGCGGATCAGTGTTGGGGCTGCTCTTTCCTGAAGCTTGAAGCTTGACGCTTGCGACTTGAAATCAGCAGCCGCACAGCGCGCTGTCGATCACCTTGCGCAGCTCCAGCGGGTGGTCCACCACCACGTCGGCACCCCAGTTGTTGGGGTTGTCCTCTGGATGTATATAGCCATAGCGCACCGCCGCAGTGCGGGTGCCGGCATCACGGCCGGACTCGATATCACGCAGGTCGTCGCCGACGAACAGAACGCTGGCCGGATCCAGATCGAGCGTCTTGCATGCCAGGATCAGTGGCTCGGGGTCGGGCTTGCTGTTCTTCACATGATCCGGGCAGATCAGCAGCGCCGAACGCTCGGCCAGCCCGAGTCGCTGCATGATCGGCTCGGCGAAGCGCACCGGTTTATTGGTGACCACGCCCCACAGCAGGTTGCCTTTCTCGATGTCGGCCAGCAGCTCCGGCATGCCGTCGAACAGCTTGCTGTGCACCGCGCAGTCGCGCTGGTAGCGCTCGAGGAACTCCAGGCGCAGGGGCTCGAAGCCGTCGGTATCGGGGTCCATGGCGAAGGTTGCTGCGACCATGGCGCGGGCGCCGCCGGAGATCACCTCGCGGATACGCGCGTCGTCAATGGCCGGCAAGCCGCGATCGGCGAGCATCGCCTGGCAGATGGCAATGAAGTCCGGCGCCGTGTCCAGCAGGGTGCCGTCCATGTCGAAGAGTACTGCTCGCAGGCGCATGCTCATTCCTCGCGCAGGGTCTGGATCATGTAGTTGACGTCGACGTCGTTGCACAGCTTGTAGTGCTTGGTCAGCGGGTTGTAGGTCAGGCCGATGATGTCCTTGACCTCGAGGCCTGCGGCACGGCTCCAGGCGCCCAGCTCGGAAGGGCGGATGAACTTCTTGAAGTCGTGGGTGCCGCGCGGCAGCATCTTCAGCACGTATTCTGCGCCGATAATGGCCAGCAGGTAGGCCTTGGGGTTGCGGTTGATGGTCGAGAAGAACACTTGGCCGCCGGGCTTGACCATGCGGTAGCAGGCACGGATCACCGAGGAAGGGTCGGGCACATGCTCGAGCATTTCCAGGCAGGTGACCACGTCGAACTGGCCAGGCATCTCTTCGGCCAGGGCTTCGGCGGTGATCTGCCGGTACTCCACCGCAACGCCCGACTCCAGCTGGTGCAACTGGGCCACCGCCAGCGGTGCCTCGCCCATGTCGATGCCGGTGACGGTGGCGCCACGCTGGGCCATTGCCTCGCTGAGGATGCCGCCGCCGCAGCCGACGTCCAGCACCTTCTTGCCGGCCAGGCCGACACGCTCGTCAATCCAGTTGACCCGCAGCGGGTTGATGTCGTGCAGCGGCTTGAACTCGCTCTCGCGGTCCCACCAGCGGTGGGCCAGGGCTTCGAACTTGGCGATTTCGGCGTGGTCGACGTTGCTCATGGGAACAGTCCTCTGAATCTTCGATAAATAGTGTCGCGGGGCGGCAGCCGCAACTGCCGGCCATTCATTCGTTGCGCCCACCGATGCGGGCTCCCCAAGCGCGGGCGTTGGCGGCCAGCGCGGCTTCGTCCATTTGGCTCAGGCGGCGGTCCTCGACCAGTTGCTGTCCGGCGACCCAGACATCCTTCACGCAGTCGCGCCCGGTGGCGTAGATCAGTTGCGAGACCGGGTCGTGCACCGGTTGCTGCGCCAGCCCCGACAGGTCGAAGACGGTCAGGTCGGCGGCCTTGCCCACCTCGAGCGAGCCGGTGATCGCTTCCAGGTCTAGGGCACGGGCGCCATTGAGCGTGGCCATGCGCAGCGCCCTGTGTGCGTCCAGAGCGGTGGCCGAGCCAGCGACGGCCTTGGCCAGCAGCGCGGCGGTGCGGGTTTCACCGAGCAGGTCGAGGTCATTGTTGCTGGCGGCGCCATCGGTGCCGACGGCCACGTTCACCCCGGCCTGCCACAGGCGCTCCACCGGGCAGAAACCGCTGGCCAGCTTGAGGTTGGATTCGGGGCAGTGGACCACACTGGTGTTGCTTTCTACCAGCAGCGCCAGGTCTTCGTCGCTGATCTGGGTCATGTGCACCGCTTGCAGGTTCGGGCCCAGCAGGCCCAGGCGCGCAAGGCGCGCCAGTGGCCGCTCGCCGTTGTCCTTGAGCGCTTGCTCGACTTCGCTGGCGGTCTCGTGGATGTGCATGTGCAGCGGTGCGTCCAGCTGATCGGCGATTACCCGGATCTTCTCCAGGTTCTCGTCGCTCACCGTGTAGGGGGCGTGCGGGCCCAGGGCAATGGTGATGCGCGGGTGGTGGCGCAGCTCGCCGAACAGTTCGATGGCCAGGTGCAGGGCCTCGTCCGGGGTGCGTGCGCCGGGGATGGGGAAATCCAGCAGCGGCACGGCGATCTGCGCGCGGATGCCGCTGCGGTGCACACGGTCGCAGGCCTCGCGTGGATAGAAATACATGTCGGCGAAGCAGGTGATGCCGCCCTTGAGCTGTTCGGCAATGGCCAGGTCGGTGCCGTCGGCTACGAAGGCCTCGGTCACCCAGCGACCCTCGGCGGGCCAGATGTGTTCCTGCAGCCAGGTCATCAGTGGCAGGTCGTCGGCCAAGCCGCGGAACAGGGTCATGGCAGCGTGGCCGTGGGCGTTGATCAGCCCGGGCGTCAGCAGGCAGTCGGGCAGCGTTCGCACTTCCCGCGCTTGTGGCGCCCGCTCGCGTGGGCCGAGCCAGGCGATCTGACCGTCGCGGATGCCCAGCGCATGGCCCTCCAGCACGACACCGGCCGGCTCGACGGGGACCAGCCAGTCCGGCACAAGCAGCAGGTCGAGGAGGGGAGTGGCGATGGGCATGCGCGATATATACCTGGATCGGTTCGGCTAAACGCGCAGTATACCCGAGCGTCCGCGACGCAGGCTCGCTATAATCGCCGGCTTTTGATGCCAGGGCGACGGGGAGAGGCGATGCGCGAGCAACTGATGGCGGCGGAGACGGTAACGGGCATCGAGTGGCGCGACGGCGTGCTGCACCTGCTCGACCAGCGCCTGCTGCCGCTTGAGCAGTGCTGGCTGGCCTGTACCGAGGCGGCCGAGGTGGCTGAGGCGATCAGCGACATGGCCGTGCGTGGCGCTCCGGCGATCGGCATCTGCGCCGCCTACGGCCTGGTGCTCGCGCTGCGCCATCGCCTGGCGGAAGGCGAGAGCTGGGAAGAGAGCCTCGAAGAAGACTTCATGATGCTCGGCGAGGCGCGGCCTACTCCGGCCAACCTGTTCTGGGCGCTCAACCGCATGCGTGAGCGTCTGCAGCGCATGCGCCCGGATGAGGACGTGCTGAAGGTGATGGAGGCCGAGGCGGTGGCGATTCACCAGAGTGATCGCGAGGCCAACCTGACCATGGCCCAGTTCGGTGTCGAGCAGATCCGCAGGCACCAGGGCAGCGAGCAGGCCCTGCTTACCCATGGCAACGCCGGGGCGTTGGCCACTGGAGGCTTCGGCACTGCCCTGGGGGTGATCCGCGCCGCCACCCTGGAGGGCATGGTCGAGCAGGTCTATGCCTGCGAGTCGCGGCCGTGGCTGCAGGGTTCGCGCCTGACCGCCTGGGAGCTGGCCGCCGACGGTGTGCCGGTGACTGTGGT
The DNA here is from genome assembly GCF_002934345.1 of Pseudomonas sp. PONIH3. Classification (NCBI taxonomy): domain Bacteria; kingdom Pseudomonadati; phylum Pseudomonadota; class Gammaproteobacteria; order Pseudomonadales; family Pseudomonadaceae; genus Pseudomonas; species Pseudomonas sp. PONIH3. The sequence continues at coordinate 1,944,575 of NZ_CP026386.1, read as the reverse complement.
CGCTGACGCGGCGGCGGGGCACCTGATGAAGATCAAGGGCATCACCTGGGTGGTGGTCGGCGCCGACTGCATTGCCGCCAATGGCGATGTGGCGGCGAAGATCGGCACCTACCAGATGGCGGTGGCGGCCATGCACCACGGGCTGCGCTTCATGGTGGTGGCGCCTAGCACCAGCATCGATCTGAACCTGCCCACCGGGGACGATATCCCGCTGGAGACGCGCGGCGAGGAAGAGCTGTTGGAGGTGTCTGGGATCCAGGTAACCGCTGATGTCGAAGCCTATAACCCGGTGGTCGATGTCACGCCGGCCGACCTCATCGACGTGATCGTCACCGAGAAGGGCGTGGTCGAGCGCCCGGATACCGCAAAAATTGCCCAGTTGATGTGCCGCAAACGCCTCCATTGAGGCGTTTTTCCATCCGTGCGGATGGTACTGTACGGCAACCTGCCATATCTCCCATGCGCGCAGCGTTTGTGATACCATCCGGCAGTTTCCAAGGCCGCTCTTTACCGCGGTCTTCATTGCGCAGATCCATGGCACAACTCATTGATTTGTCGTAAGTCGTCGCACCCCAATTGCGCTGCGGCGGCGAGCTTCGTTCGTCCTTCGAGGGATCAGGCGAAGTTTCACCAGAAAAAGGAATCAGGCTTCTCATGGGCGAACTGGCCAAAGAAATCCTCCCGGTCAATATCGAAGACGAACTGAGACAGTCTTACCTCGACTACGCGATGAGCGTTATTGTCGGGCGAGCGCTGCCCGATGCGCGTGACGGCTTGAAGCCCGTGCATCGCCGCGTTCTGTATGCGATGAGCGAACTGGGCAACGACTGGAACAAGCCGTACAAGAAATCCGCCCGTGTGGTCGGTGACGTGATCGGTAAGTACCACCCGCACGGCGACATCGCCGTGTACGACACCATTGTGCGCATGGCCCAGCCATTCTCGCTGCGCTATTTGCTGGTCGATGGCCAGGGCAACTTCGGTTCGGTGGACGGCGACAACGCCGCGGCCATGCGATACACCGAAGTGCGCATGTCCAAGCTGGCCCATGAGCTGCTGGCCGACCTGCACAAAGAAACTGTCGACTGGGTGCCGAACTACGATGGTACCGAGCAGATCCCGGCGGTCATGCCGACCAGGATCCCCAACCTGCTGGTCAACGGTTCCAGCGGTATCGCCGTGGGCATGGCGACGAACATTCCGCCGCACAACCTCGGCGAAGTGATCGACGGCTGCCTGGCGCTGATCGACAACTCCGACATCACGGTCGATGAACTGATGCAGTTCATCCCGGGGCCGGACTTCCCGACAGCGGGCCTGATCAATGGTCGCCAGGGCATCATCGAGGCCTATCGCACCGGCCGTGGCCGCATCTATATGCGTGCCCGCTCCGAGATCGAGGACATCGACAAGGTCGGCGGCCGCCAGCAGATCGTGGTCACCGAGCTGCCGTACCAGCTGAACAAGGCGCGCCTGATCGAAAAGATCGCCGAGCTGGTCAAAGAGAAGAAGATCGAAGGCATCACCGAGCTGCGCGACGAGTCCGACAAGGACGGCATGCGTATCGTCATCGAGCTGCGCCGCGGCGAGGTGCCGGAGGTGGTGCTCAACAACCTCTACCAGCAGACCCAGCTGCAGAGCGTGTTCGGCATCAACATCGTTGCCCTGATCGACGGTCGCCCGCGCCTGCTGAACCTCAAGGACCTGCTCGAGGCGTTCGTTCGCCACCGTCGCGAGGTGGTCACCCGCCGCACCGTGTTCGAGCTGCGCAAGGCCCGCGAGCGTGGCCATATCCTTGAAGGCCAGGCGGTCGCGCTGTCCAACATCGACCCGGTCATTGCCCTGATCAAGGCCTCGCCGACGCCGTCCGAAGCCAAGGAAGCACTGATCAGCACGGCCTGGGAGTCCAGCGCGGTGCAGGTCATGGTCGAGCGTGCCGGTGCCGAGTCGTGCCGTCCGGAAGACCTGCCGGAGCAATACGGCCTGCGCGAAGGCAAGTACTATCTGTCGCCGGAACAGGCCCAGGCGATCCTGGAGCTGCGCCTGCACCGCCTGACCGGCCTGGAGCACGAGAAGCTGCTGGCCGAGTACCAGGAGATCCTCGAGCAGATCGGCGAGCTGATTCGCATCCTCAGCAGCGCCGAGCGCCTGATGGAAGTGATCCGCGAGGAGCTTGAAGCGATCCGCGCCGAGTACGGCGATGCCCGTCGCACCGAAATCCTCAATGCCAGCCACGACCTCAACTACGGTGACATGATCCCGGAAGAAGAGCGTGTGGTGACCATCTCCCACGGTGGCTACGCCAAGACCCAGCCATTGTCCGCGTACCAGGCCCAGCGCCGTGGTGGCAAGGGCAAGTCGGCCACAGGCGTCAAGGACGAGGACTACATCGAGCACCTGCTGGTCGCCAACAGCCATGCCACCCTGTTGCTGTTCTCCAGCAAGGGCAAGGTGTACTGGAAGAAGACCTACGAGATTCCCGAGGCCTCCCGCGCCGCCCGCGGCCGCCCACTGGTCAACCTGCTGCCGCTGGAGGAGGGTGAGCGCATCACCGCCATGCTGCAGATCGACCTGGAGGCGCTGCAGCAGCACGCAGATCCAGAGGAAGAACTGGAAGACAGCGACGACAGCGTGATCGAAGGCGAGCTGGTGGAGGCCGAGGAGATCGACGAGGAAGACGGCGACACTCCTGAGTGGGTCGCCGAAGCGACCGGCGCCTACATCTTCATGGCCACTGCTGCCGGTACCGTCAAGAAGACTCCGCTGGTGCAGTTCGCCCGTCCGCGTTCCAATGGCCTGATTGCCCTGAAGCTCAAGGAAGGTGACACCCTGATCGCCGCCGCCATTACCGATGGCGCCAAGGAAGTCATGATGTTCTCCGACGCCGGCAAGGTGATCCGCTTCGCCGAGAGCGTGGTGCGCGAGATGGGCCGTACCGCCCGTGGCGTGCGCGGCATGAAGCTGGGCAAGGGGCAGCAGATCATTTCCATGCTGATTCCGGAGTCCGGCGCGCAGATCCTCACCGCTTCCGAGCGTGGTTTTGGCAAGCGCACCCCGCTGTCCAAGTTCCCGCGTCGCGGCCGTGGCGGCCAGGGCGTGATCGCCATGGGTACCAAGGGGCGCAATGGCCTGCTGATCGGCGCTATCCAGGTGCAGGAAGGCGAGGAAATCATGCTGATCTCCGACCAGGGCACGCTGGTGCGTACCCGGGTCGGCGAGGTGTCCAGCCTGGGCCGTAACACCCAGGGTGTCACGCTGATCAAGCTGGCCACCGACGAGACGCTGGTGGGGCTTGAGCGCGTCCAGGAACCCTCCGAGGAAGAGCTCGATGAACTGATCGAGACGGACGAGGAGGGCGCCCCGCTCGATGCGGTGGGCGACGACGATGCCGGCACCGAAGAGGCGCCTCAGGAATAATCGATGCAACAACCCGAGCGGGGCGACCAAGGTCGCCCCGTTTGACTGATGAAGGTGGGGCATTGGCGCTGCAAGGCAGCCCCGGTGCCGGCGACGCAGTCTTGACTGGTCGGCAGCGAATTACGATTTTGTTCTATTTGGCAGAGCGAGAGTGGATGTGAGCAAACGAGCCTTTAACTTCTGCGCAGGCCCTGCCGCGCTTCCTGATGCCGTGCTGCAGCGCGCCCAGGCCGAGATGCTGGACTGGCGCGGCAAGGGTCTGTCGGTGATGGAAATGAGCCATCGCAGCGACGACTATGTGGCCATCGCCGAAAAGGCCGAGCAGGACCTGCGCGACCTGCTGTCCGTCCCCTCCAACTACAAGGTGCTGTTCCTGCAGGGCGGCGCCAGCCAGCAGTTCGCCGAGATTCCGTTGAACCTGCTGCCAGAAAACGGCACCGCCGACTACGTCGAGACCGGTATCTGGTCGAAGAAGGCCATCGAGGAAGCGCGCCGCTTCGGCACTGTCAACGTTGCTGCCAGCGCCAAGCCCTACGACTACCTGGCCATCCCGGGCCAGAACGAGTGGCAGCTGACCCGCAACGCCGCGTATGTTCACTATGCGTCCAACGAGACCATTGGTGGCCTGCAGTTCGACTGGGTGCCCGAAACCGGTGACGTCCCGCTGGTGGTCGACATGTCCTCGGACATCCTGTCGCGCCCGATCGACGTGTCGCAGTACGGCCTGATTTATGCCGGCGCGCAGAAGAACATCGGCCCGAGCGGCCTGGTGGTGGTGATCGTGCGCGAAGACCTGCTGGGTCGCGCTCGCAGCAGCTGCCCAACCATGCTCGACTACAAGGTGTCGGCCGACAACGGCTCGATGTACAACACTCCGGCCACCTATTCCTGGTACCTCTCGGGCCTGGTGTTCGAGTGGCTCAAGGAGCAGGGCGGCGTCGAGGCAATGGAGCAGCGCAACCGCGCCAAGAAAGAGCGCCTTTACGGCTTCATCGATGCCAGCGAGTTCTACACCAACCCGATCAGCGTCAACGCCCGCTCGTGGATGAACGTGCCGTTCCGTCTGGCCGACGAACGTCTGGACAAGGCCTTCCTGGCCGGTGCCGATGCCCGTGGCCTGCTCAACCTCAAGGGTCATCGTTCGGTCGGTGGCATGCGTGCCTCGATCTACAACGCCCTGGGCCTGGAGGCTGTCGAGGCGCTGGTGCAGTACATGGGTGAATTCGAGAAGGAGCACGGCTGATGTCCGATCAGGAGCTCAAGGCCCTGCGCGTGCGCATCGACAGCCTCGACGAGAAGATCCTCGAGCTGATCAGCGAACGCGCCCGTTGCGCCCAGGAAGTGGCCAAGGTCAAGACTGCATCGTTGCCGGAAGGCGAGGCACCGGTGTTCTACCGTCCCGAGCGCGAGGCCGCGGTACTCAAGCGCGTCATGCAGCGTAACCAGGGACCGCTGGATAACGAAGAGATGGCGCGGCTGTTCCGCGAGATCATGTCTTCCTGCCTGGCGCTCGAAGAGCCGCTGAAAGTGGCCTACCTCGGTCCTGAGGGGACCTTCACCCAGGCGGCGGCCATGAAGCACTTCGGTCATGCTGTGGTGAGCCGCCCGATGGCGGCCATCGACGAGGTGTTCCGCGAGGTGGCGGCCGGTGCGGTCAATTTTGGCGTGGTGCCGGTGGAGAACTCCACCGAGGGCGCCGTCAGCCACACGCTGGACAGCTTCCTCGAGCATGACATGGTGATCTGCGGCGAGGTCGAGCTGCGTATCCACCATCACCTGCTGGTGGGCGAGAACACCAAGACCGACAGCATCACCCGCATCTACTCCCACGCCCAGTCGCTGGCCCAGTGCCGCAAGTGGCTGGACGCCCACTACCCGAACGTCGAGCGCGTGGCTGTGTCGAGCAACGCCGAGGCGGCCAAGCGGGTCAAGGGCGAGTGGAACTCGGCGGCGATTGCCGGTGACATGGCGGCCAACTTGTATGGTTTGACCCGTCTGGCCGAAAAGATCGAGGACCGCCCGGACAACTCCACGCGTTTCCTCATGATCGGTAACCAGGAAGTGCCGCCGACCGGCGATGACAAGACTTCGATCATCGTCTCCATGAGCAACAAACCGGGTGCTCTGCATGAGCTGCTGGTGCCGTTCCACGAAAACGGCATCGACCTGACGCGCATCGAGACCCGTCCGTCGCGCAGCGGCAAGTGGACCTACGTGTTCTTCATCGACTTTGTCGGCCATCACCGTGATCCGCTGATCAAGGCGGTGCTGGAGCAGATCAGCCAGGAGGCTGTGGCGCTGAAGGTGTTGGGCTCTTATCCGAAAGCGGTGCTCTGACGTATGTTTCAAGGTTCATCGCGGGTCTCGTGGGAGTGGGCTTGTCCCGCGATGGACTTACAGGCTGTCTTGATTTCTGAACAGGGTTTGCACTCGTGGTTGATGCTGTAACAAACAAATCCGCACCGGTTGTCGGTCGCCTGGTCGTGGTCGGCCTCGGTCTGATCGGAGGCTCCTTCGCCAAGGGCCTGCGCGAAAGTGGCCTGTGCCGCGAAGTGGTCGGCGTCGACCTCGACGCCGAGTCGCGCAAACAAGCCGTGGCGCTGGGCGTGGTCGATCGCTGCGAGGCAGACCTTGCGGCCGCTTGTGTTGGCGCCGACGTCATCCAGTTGGCTGTGCCGATCCTGGCGATGGAGAAAGTCCTGGCTCGCCTGGCCCAGCTCGACCTGGGTAATGCGGTGATCACCGACGTGGGCAGTGCCAAGGGCAATGTGGTGCGTGCCGCGCGCGAGGCGTTTGCCGAGCGCCTGCCGCGATTCGTGCCGGGGCACCCGATCGCCGGGTCCGAGCAGAGTGGGGTGGAGGCCTCCAATGCGGCGTTGTTCCGTCGGCACAAGGTGATCCTCACTCCGCTGGCGGAAACCGAGCCGGGCGCGCTCGCCCTGGTTGATCGCCTCTGGCGAGCGCTGGATGCCGATGTCGAGCACATGTCGGTGGAGCGCCATGACGAAGTGCTGGCCGCCACCAGCCACCTGCCGCACCTGCTGGCCTTCGGCCTGGTCGACTCGCTGGCCAAGCGCAATGAAAACCTGGAGATCTTCCGGTACGCTGCGGGAGGCTTCCGCGATTTCACGAGAATCGCCGGCAGCGACCCAATCATGTGGCATGACATCTTCCTCGCCAACCGCGAGGCGGTCCTGCGCACTCTCGATACATTTCGCAGCGACCTCGACGCTCTGCGCGACGCGGTCGATGCTGGGGACGGGCACCAACTGCTGGGCGTGTTCACCCGCGCCCGGGTTGCCCGCGAGCATTTCAGTAAAATCCTTGCCCGTCGGGCCTATGTGGACGCTATGAACGCCAACGATCTGATTTTCCTGGCCCAACCGGGTGGCCGCGTGTCCGGACGGATCCGCGTACCTGGCGACAAATCGATTTCCCACCGCTCGATCATGCTCGGCTCGCTGGCCGAGGGCACGACCGAGGTCGAAGGTTTCCTCGAGGGTGAAGACGCCCTGGCGACCTTGCAGGCCTTCCGCGACATGGGCGTGGTCATCGAAGGGCCGCACCATGGTCGCGTGACCATTCACGGTGTTGGCCTGCATGGCCTGAAGCCGCCGCCCGGCCCGCTGTACGTGGGTAACTCCGGCACCTCGATGCGCCTGCTGTCCGGCCTGCTGGCAGCGCAGTCGTTCGACACCACCATGACCGGCGACGCCTCGCTGTCCAAGCGCCCGATGAATCGCGTGGCCAATCCGCTGCGTGAAATGGGTGCTGTGGTCGAGACCGGCCCTGAAGGTCGTCCGCCGTTGACCATCCGCGGTGGGCACAAGCTCAAGGCGCTGAACTACACGCTGCCGATGGCCAGTGCCCAGGTCAAGTCCTGCCTGCTGCTGGCCGGCCTGTACGCCGAAGGCACCACCACCGTCACCGAGCCTGCGCCTACCCGTGACCACACCGAGCGCATGCTGCGCGGCTTCGGCTACGCGGTCGAGTCGAACGGTCCAGTGGCCTCCCTGCAGTCCGGTGGCAAACTCAAGGCCACCCGCATCGAAGTGCCGGCGGATATTTCCTCCTCGGCGTTCTTTCTGGTGGCGGCGTCCATCGCCGAGGGTTCCGAACTGGTCCTGGAGCACGTTGGCATCAACCCGACCCGCACCGGCGTTATCGACATCCTGCGCCTGATGGGCGGCGACATCACCTTGGAAAACCAGCGTGAAGTCGGCGGCGAGCCGGTGGCCGACCTGCGCGTGCGTGGCGCCAAGCTCAAGGGCATCGACATCCCGCAAGAGCTGGTGCCGCTGGCCATCGACGAGTTCCCGGTGCTGTTCGTCGCTGCCGCCTGCGCCGAAGGGCGTACCGTGCTGCGTGGCGCCGAAGAGCTGCGGGTCAAGGAGTCGGACCGCATCCAGGTGATGGCTGACGGCCTGATCGCCCTGGGCGTGAAGTGTGAGCCGACCCCGGACGGCATCATCATCGATGGCGGCCAGATCGGCGGCGGCGAAGTGCACGGCCACGGCGACCATCGCATCGCCATGGCCTTCAGCATCGCCTCGCTGCGCGCCAGCGCGCCGATCGTGATCCATGACTGCGCCAACGTCGCCACGTCGTTCCCCAACTTCCTGGCGCTGTGCAAGGAAGTCGGCATCCGCGTCGCCGAAGAGGGCAAGTCGTGAATTTGCAAGCACCGGTCATCACCATCGACGGGCCGAGCGGCTCGGGCAAGGGTACCGTGGCGGGCCTGCTGGCCCGCGAGCTGGGCTGGCGCCTGCTCGATTCCGGTGCCCTGTACCGCCTGCTGGCGTTCAACGCCACTAACCATGGCGTCGACCTGACCAACGAAGAGCTGCTCAAGGCGCTGGCCGCGCATCTGGACGTGCAGTTCGTTGCGGCGGAGCCGGGCAAGCTGCAGCAGATCATTCTCGAGGGTGAGGATGTCAGCAATGCCATTCGCACCGAGACAGTCGGTGCCGGGGCCTCGATGGTCGCCTCGCTGCCGGCGGTGCGCGAGGCGCTGCTGCAGCGCCAGCGTGCTTTCCGTGAAGCCCCCGGGCTGATTGCCGACGGTCGCGACATGGGCACTGTGGTATTCCCGGACGCGCCGTTGAAGGTGTTCCTTACCGCCAGTGCCGAGGAGCGTGCCCGTCGCCGTTACCTGCAGTTGAAGGGCAAGGGCGAAGATGTTAGTCTGTCGAGTCTGCTAGATGAGATCCGTGCGCGTGATGAGCGCGACACCCAGCGTGCAGTGGCCCCGCTCAAGCCGGCGGCCGATGCAATCCAGCTGGATTCCACGGAGTTGTCCATCGAGCAGGTGCTGCAACGCATCAGAAGCGAGCTCGCCCTGCGCGACCTGGCCTGATGGAGAGGAGGGCCGGCAGGGGCACCAGTCAACGTCCTGCCAGCGCTCCTTAACTTAACGAAACCCACATTGTCTGGAATGTGGCTATGGGCGTCTTTTTCGCCCGAATCTACAGGAATTAAAATGAGCGAAAGCTTTGCAGAACTCTTTGAAGAAAGCCTGAAAACCCTCAATCTTCAGCCGGGTGCAATCATCACCGGTATCGTTGTCGACATCGACGGCGACTGGGTTACCGTACACGCTGGCCTGAAGTCCGAGGGTGTCATCCCGCTCGAGCAGTTCTACAACGAAACCGGCGAACTGACCATCAAGGTCGGTGACGAAGTTCACGTTGCGCTGGACGCGGTCGAAGACGGCTTCGGCGAAACCAAGCTGTCCCGTGAAAAAGCCAAGCGCGCCGAGTGCTGGATTGTTCTGGAAGCTGCTTTCGCTGCCGAAGAAGTGGTCAAGGGCGTTATCAACGGTAAGGTTAAAGGCGGCTTCACTGTCGACGTTAACGGCATCCGTGCGTTCCTGCCGGGCTCCCTGGTTGATGTCCGCCCAGTGCGCGACACCACCCACCTCGAAGGCAAAGAGCTGGAATTCAAGGTCATCAAGCTGGACCAGAAGCGCAACAACGTTGTCGTTTCCCGTCGCAGCGTCCTGGAGGCCGAAAACAGCGCCGAGCGCGAAGCTCTGCTGGAATCGCTGCAGGAAGGCCAGCAGGTCAAAGGTATCGTCAAGAACCTCACCGACTACGGTGCGTTCGTTGACCTGGGCGGCGTCGATGGTCTGCTGCACATCACCGACATGGCCTGGAAGCGTATCAAGCACCCGTCCGAGATCGTCAACGTTGGTGACGAGATCGACGTCAAGGTCCTGAAGTACGATCGTGAGCGCAACCGCGTTTCGCTGGGCCTGAAGCAACTGGGCGAAGACCCATGGGTTGCTATCAAAGCCCGTTACCCAGAGAGCACCCGCGTGACTGCTCGCGTTACCAACCTGACCGACTACGGCTGCTTCGCTGAGCTGGAAGAAGGCGTTGAAGGTCTGGTACACGTTTCCGAAATGGACTGGACCAACAAGAACATCCACCCGTCGAAAGTCGTTCAGGTTGGCGACGAAGTGGAAGTCATGGTTCTGGACATCGACGAAGAGCGTCGTCGTATCTCCCTGGGCATCAAGCAGTGCAAGTCCAACCCATGGGAAGACTTCTCCGGCCAGTTCAACAAGGGTGACAAGATCACCGGTACCATCAAGTCGATCACCGACTTCGGTATCTTCATCGGCCTGGACGGCGGCATCGACGGTCTGGTTCACCTGTCCGACATCTCCTGGAACGAAGCCGGCGAAGAAGCCGTGCGTCGCTTCAAGAAGGGCGACGAGCTGGAAACCGTCATCCTGTCGGTTGACCCAGAGCGCGAGCGCATCTCCCTGGGCATCAAGCAGCTGGAAGACGATCCGTTCTCCAACTTCGTTTCGATCAACGACAAGGGCGCTATCGTCAAAGGTATCGTCAAGGAAGTTGATGCCAAGGGCGCTATCGTGACCCTGGCCGACGACATCGAAGCTACTCTGAAAGCTTCCGAAATCAGCCGTGACCGCGTTGAAGACGCTCGTAACGTGCTGAAGGAAGGCGAAGAGATCGAAGCCAAGATCATCAGCGTCGACCGCAAGTCCCGCGTCATCAGCCTGTCCATCAAGTCGAAGGACGATGCTGAAGAGCGCGAAGCCATCCAGAGCCTGAAAAACGCTCCGGAAGCGGCTGCCGACACCACCATGGCCGCGCTGCTGCGCGAAGCTATGGCCAAGCAGAACTGAGTTCTGTTTGATCGGTAAAAAGGGCGACCCTCGGGTCGCCCTTTTTTGTGCCTGTGTGTCCCGTCCTGAATAAGGTTTACACCTCCCATCCCGAATTTCCGGAGAGTCAGATGGATCAAGGTGTAAAGCGCACACAGCGTGATTACTCGCTGTCTTCTAAATTGGCAGTAGTCGATCAGATCGAAAAAGGCGAGCTGACCTGCACCCAGGCCCGGGAGCGGTACGGCATCCAAGGAAAATCTACGGTTCTGGTATGGTTGCTTAAGCACGGTCGGCAGGATTGGAGCCAGGGGCCTCGATCCGCGACGAGAGGAGCTGCGCGATGTCTGACCCCAAAACGCTCACTCCAGAGCAGCGAATCAAAGAACTTGAGCAGCAGCTTGAGCTGATGAGCCAGAAGGCTCAGTTCTTTGAGACGGTCGTTGATGTTCTAAAAAATGAATACGGTGTATCGGTCGTAAAGAAGCGATCCGGCAAGTCCTCACGCAAGGTCAAGTTGCAGGACTGAGCATTGCCAGGGCTTGTCAGTTTCTAGGCATCAGTCGACAGGCTTACTACAAGCGCAACCAGGCCGCTGATGACAAAAAGCGCCAGACGGATCGAGTGATTGAGTTCGTACAGCAAATCCGGATGCGTCAGTCTCGTCTGGGGACACGCAGCTGCACTATTTGCTGCATTGCCAACCTGACAGACGAGTCCAGGTGGGCCGAGACAGGCTTTTCCAGGTCTTGGGTGAGCGCCGCTTGCTAGTACTGTCTAAGCGGGCGTATCACAAGACAACACAGAGCTTTCATCGCTTTTACCGTCATCCCAGCTTACTTAAGCCCGGTCCAAGCCAAGTCGTACCGACAAGGCCAGAGCACGTCTGGGTGGCCGACATTACTTATCTGCCCGCACGTAACGGCCCGCTGTATCTGAGCCTGGTAACGGATGCGTACGCTAGGAAAATCGTTGGCCACCACGTCCATGAAAGCCTGCATGCCGAGTCGGTGGCGCAAGCTTTCAAGCAGGCATTACGGAAGCGACGTCATCGCCAGCCATTAGTCCACCATTCGGATCGAGACATCCAATACTGCTCGGCGCTATACCAGTCACTGCATCAACGGCACGGCGTTCAGTGCTCCATGACCGATGGGTATGACTGCTACCAGAACGCGCTGGCCGAGCGAATCAACGGAATCCTCAAGACGGAGCTGCTGTCGAGGAGCCCTGAAGATCGTGAGCAGGCGAGGAAGATGGTTGATGAGGCAGTGCAGATCTACAACACAGAACGGCCCCATATGGCCCTGAAAAACAAAACGCCCGATGCGGTGCATCGGGCGTTTTGAGGCCTGTCGGCCTACCTGAACGGGTGTAAACCTATTTCAGGACTAGACAGTGATTTGCCTGGAGGAGCCAAAATAGCTTGTTCCTACAGGGTTTGTAGATATTTCTGTGCTCGTGGGCGATGTGTGGGCCGTAGGCTTTACCACTCGCCTGTAAAGTTGCGTCGCAGTGCGCTCGCGTTCGTGTGGGGGGATAGCCCGTGCTGCGCCTTATCTTGAATTTTTTTGTTTAGTCAAGAACCACCCTGTTCAAATCCGCCGGAGCGTGCTACAAACTGATTAAGCAATGATCTAGCTGCTTGATAACGAAGGGAAAAATATGACGAAGTCGGAGCTGATCGAACGTATTGTCACCCATCAGGGGCTGCTCTCGTCCAAGGACGTCGAGCTGGCCATCAAGACCATGCTTGAGCAGATGTCGCAGTGCCTGGCGACCGGGGATCGTATCGAGATCCGTGGCTTTGGCAGCTTTTCCCTGCACTATCGCGCGCCCCGTGTAGGCCGCAATCCCAAGACCGGTCAGTCGGTCAGCCTGGACGGCAAGTTCGTTCCTCATTTCAAGCCCGGTAAGGAGTTGCGGGACAGGGTCAACGAATAAGACCATGTCCAGCACTAATCGATAGAGAAAACGCAATGCGAAGTCTACGGCGCGCCTTATTGGCCTTCTTCATCCTAGCCCTCATAGTGCTGGTATTGTTCTTCTTCCTGGAGAACCAGCAAGCGGTATCCTTGATTCTGTTCGGTTGGACCTCGCCCTCGGTTCCCGTTGCTCTGCTGATTTTAATAGCGTTGTTCGTGGGTCTGCTGGTTGGGCCGGTGTTGAGCGCAATCGTCAGGCTGCGCAATAGGGCACCCGGTCGAGACTCTCTCCGCTGAGCGACTTGCTGGCCCCATCGACTGCCCTTGCCGAACCCGGTTGATCGAAGCTCCCTGCACCGGGTGGTTGATCTCCTTACCGTCGTCACGATCATTTTTGGTGCATCATCTTAGTTCGAATCCCGGCAGGACTGTGAAGGCATCATTGAGGCACGTAGGCGGCCCTCGTTGCCGTATCCCGTGCCCTTCCATCCTGCTAAAGGTGCATCGTCTCGCCGACGCAGGCACTTATTGAGTGTGCTAGGGTCAGAAGTTAGTAGGCGGGTGCGTCCACCCGATGATCCGGTAGATGAGGCGCGCTCTCTAATGGCGAAAAGGATTTATGGGATTATTTTCGAATACAGTTGAATAAGAGGCTTTCTCAAATTCGACATGGATAAGTGCCACTATATTGCCTTGATTTTAATTGCCATTGAGTCTCTGCGAAATTTAAAAGAAATGCTAAAATGGAATTTTAGTATATACAATAGCTGGTTTGTCTCGCATTTTTGACGTGTGAGGTGGCGAATGAGGAGGACAACCTATCTTGAACAGCTATTCGAAAATTACAACCGTGAAATTTGTTAATAGCAATCAGCAGCAAGCAGGTAGCGTTGCAGTGCTTTTATGCAGTTATAACGGTGAACGCTACCTGAAGGAGCAGCTGGACTCAATTTTCTCGCAGAGTCATGGAAATTTCCGAGTATATGTTTCCGATGACGGTTCTAAAGATTCTACGCAAGAGTTGCTCGATAAATATGGCGACGAATTTCGCTCCCGCCGCGTTGATCGCTTCGCTGGTCCGGGCCAAGGCTTTGCACAGAATTTTCTGTCGATTAGTTGTCGAGATGATATAAAGGCTGACTACTATGCCTGGTGCGATCAGGATGATATCTGGCACCCGGAGAAGCTCGCCCGGGCCGTTACCAGGTTGTCTTCAGTCCCAGAAGGTGTGCCCGCACTGTACTGTGCAAGGACCGAGTTGGTGGACCAGGATGGAAAACATCTAGGCTTCTCTCCCGTTTACTCACGGTCTGCCTGCTTCAGAAATGCACTCGTTCAAAATATTGCCGGTGGAAATACCATGGTGTTTAACGACGCATTGATGAAGTTGCTGCGCGAAGCTGGTAATAACGCAACGATCGTTTCCCATGACTGGTGGGCCTATATGATAGTTACCGGCTGCGGTGGCGTGGTATTATATGATTCAGAACCTTCTGTGCTGTATCGGCAGCATGGGCAGAATTGTGTTGGTTCCAATTCAGGGGTTTTACCCAACCTGAAACGGGTACGACAGTTGCTGAAGGGACGCTTTAAGTCCTGGATGGATTTGAATATCGAAGCTATGAAACTTGTCAGTCACAACTTTACTCCAGAAAATCAGAGTATTCTTAGGCAATTTGCCGAGGCGCGACGTGCTTCGGTTTTTTTTCGTTTATTGAAACTCAAGCAGTCGGGTGTCTACAGGCAGACTTTCATTGGTAATGCCGGTTTGTTCTTGGCAGCTCTGTTGGGGCGGGTCTGAATGACGGCGGGAACGAAGGGGTAAGGCATCCTGCCTAATCCCTCTCGTATTGTCAGAACATGAAGTCTTCGGTCGCGAGGTCCTTCATCTTGTAGTTCTTCAAGGTGATGGACTCATTGTCATTCAGCTGAATGACGGTATCCCTACCTGCTTGCCGGGTTACGCTCATCACTTCTTCGAAGTTGAAGAAGCGTCCGGCAATATCGAGCTTGTCCTTGTCGCTATTGATGCCCGCGAAGTCGTGAATCGTGTCATTTCCGACCTCGGTTTGCGCCCAGAATACGAATATATCGCTGCCAGGGCCGCCCCAGAGATCATCATCACCTGCTCCTCCATCCAACACATCATTGCCTGCATCACCAAATAGCTGGTCGTTGCCGGCGTCGCCGAACAGATAGTCATTGCCGTCTTTTCCTTTCAGGACGTCATTTCCTTCCCCGCCCGCGAGCAAGTTGTCCTGGTCATTGCCGATCAGAATGTCATCGTAGGGAGTTCCTTGTGCCCCTTGAATCCCGATCAGCTCATCGTTACCGCAGCAGCCGCTGGCTTTCCCTTGGGAAAGGTCCACCCGGACGCCTTCAGCTGTGCCGGTCTCGAAGTCTGGATGCCAGTAGTCGACCATGTTGGCCAGACCCCTGGCTTCGATTCGATCATCATTTTTGCTGGGGTTGGCCACAGCGAGGAAGTACGGTTTCGACAAGCGATGCAGAGGTGCCAGGTAGGTAGATTTCGGTGGCTCGACTAATTCGATCTGGCCCGGGGTGGCACGACCGAAGAGCAAGGTACTGCGCGATTGGTCGGATGTGTTTCCCCCAAGGTCCTGGACGCGCTCGAATTTTTCGTTGGCAGGGAGGTAGTACGGGATGAACGCATGAGTCACGTGATTATTGGCGAAAGCACCTGCTTCACTGCGCTTGAAGGTGATGCCGATCCTGTAGTTCATCACGAAATTGTTTTTTACAACGATTCCGTCCACCCCGTCTCCGCCAACCCAGATTCCGTAGGTTGAGCGTGAGCGCGTCTCCCAGGCCTGGAGGCCGGGCTCCAGTTCCGCTTCACGATTGTAGATGGCATTGCCTTCGATAATGCTGTCCTCGTTGAAGTGGGTGAGGGAGATGCCGACCCCTTCGCCAATATCCCTGGTACCGCTGCCCCTGACTTCCTCGACTATGTTATTCCGGATCTTTATATTCGGTCCGTAGGCTTCGATACCGATGCTGTAGGCATTGGGGATGAGCGTGGTGCCGCCAATGTCGGCAACCTGGTTGTCTGCAACAACCGAGTTGTTCCCTTCTACGCGAATGCCTCTGAAGGTGCTTCCGCGGACCCTCATCTGTTCGATTCGGTGTCTGCCACTGTTCAGATCGCCCGACGACTGCAGGCTGTCGACCAGAGCGGAAACATAGATACCGTAAGTGAAGCCGTTGATCGAGCCATTTCTGACGGTGATGTGGGCGGCGGCAAAAACTGAGTGCAACACCTGACCTTTCCGGTACGGTGCTGCCACTATGTCTTATACCGAACTCAGCGTTGAAGAGCGCGCCACCATTCAAATCGGTCGTACTCAAGGCTTCAGCCTGCGTAGGATTGCCTGCTTGATCAACCGATCCCCTTCGACCATCAGCCGGGAGCTGCGCCGCAATCGAGATGTCTGTGGCGGCTACTCGGCCCACGCGGCCCAGCAGCAGATGCAGGCTCGCCGCCAGGTGTGTCGACCGAAGCGAAAGCTGTTGCCGGGTGGTGAGCGCTTCGAGTTGGTGGCGCATATGCTCCGTGAGCGTTTGTCTCCCGAGCAGATTGCCGGCAAGCTGCGCAGCATGAACATTCCCAGCCTCAGAGATGCCTACGTCTGTCGCGAGACGATCTATAACGCGATCTATGCCCTGCCGGTCGGTGAACTGCGCAAGGAGCTGATCATCTGCCTGCGGCAAAGCAAGACGACACGCCGACCGCGCTCTGGTGGTGTGGATCGGCGCGGCCAGATCCCCGAGATGGTCAGTATTCATGTGCGCCCGCCGGAGATTGAAGACAGGCAGATGCCGGGGCATTGGGAAGGCGACCTCATCAAGGGTAAGGCCAACGCCTCGTCCGTCGGTACGCTGGTGGAACGCACCAGTGGCTACCTGATGCTGGTAAAGATGAACGACGCGACGGCGACTTCGGCGCTGGAAGGCTTCAGCGCCGCGCTCAATGGCATGCCGCTGGAGATGCGAAAGAGCATGACTTACGACCAGGGCCGGGAGATGGCGCGACACGCCGAGATCACCCAAAGAACCGGCGTGGCGATCTACTTCTGCGACCCGCACAGCCCTTGGCAGCGCGGTAGCAACGAAAACATCAATGGCCTGATCCGCCAGTACCTGCCCAAAGGCACAGACCTGTCGGTACACAGCCAGGAAGAACTGAATGCCATCGCACTGCAACTGAACATGCGTCCGCGTAAGCGCTTCGACTTCAAATGCCCAATCGAAGTTATGGGCGAGGTGATGCAGAAGGCCATGGCTATGCGGCATGATGCTCCAGTTTCAATTCAATGACCGTGTTGCACTCAGCTCCTGCAACCGCCGTGGTTATTTCCAAACGAGTAGATGCCCAGTGTCTCCACTTTGTCATCGGCCGGGCCAGTGATGCTGTATCCCGCGAGATCGATCTCGACGTCGTCACTCAGGATTTGAATCGCATTCCCAGTTGCGCTGAGGGATTTGCTGAGTTTGTAAGTGCCTGGTTTGGTGATATCGATCGGAAGGGTGTCGATCTGATAAGCCGGCGCCGCTTGCGTAGCGGTCGACAACAAGGCTGTCAGGGTCGTGGCAAAAAAAGCAACGAGCGGATATCTGGTTCGGTCTTTAGTGATCATGTACTTAAGGTTTGAGGACGGACAGTTTTGGCATGTGTTAATGGCCAATTAAACTGACCCACCTCTGGCCAACAATTTTGACCCACCCATAGTGGCATTGGCCACCGACCATGTAGCGTCACCCGCCTTATGCACAGGCCGGGGACAGATCATTGAAGGAGTGGGTTGTGATTCACAAGATCAAGGGGTTGTATGACCAGGGCCGAGGCCTGTCGGTCCGTGCCATCAGTCGTGAGCTGGGGATTTCCCGGAACACCGTACGCAAGTATCTCCACCTGGATGAGATGCAGATCAGCGCTACCATTGCTGACCCTTCACGCACCAAGGTGCTCGACGAGCACCGCGATTATCTGATTAATCAGTTGGGTCAGTTTCCAGCCCTGAGCGCAGTCAAGCTGGCCCGTCGCCTGAGGGAGCGCACCACCGAGCTGGCGGTGTCAGACCGGAGCATTCGCCGCTATGTGCAAGCGCTCAAGCAGCAGGTTGCCAGTGGCCAGTTGCGCTATTACGAGCCGGTCGTTGAGTCAGTGCCTGGCGTGCAGTGTCAGGTCGACCCCGGTGAGCTGCGAGGCGTCATGATTGGCGGCCTGGAGCGTGTCGTTCATTTTGTGGTGTTTGTGCTGTCCTGTTCACGGCTGATGTATGTCGGTCTGAACTTCCGGCCGCTGGATACCGAACGGTTTATCCAGATGCACGACGAGGCCTTCCGCTACTTCGGCGGCGTCACCGAGGAGTGCATCTACGATCAGACCAAGATGGTGGTGATCAACGAGCAGTACCGTGAGCTGACGCTGAACCAGCGCTTCCACCAGTATGCGACTACCGTCGGGTACCGCATCCATGCCTGCGAGGGCTATGACCCGGAGAGCAAGGGCAAGGTGGAGGCCGGGGTCAAGTACGTCAAGCGTGACTGCTTCTACGGCGAGCACTTCCAGGACGAGGCCGCCGTCCGACAGCACCTGAATGATTGGCTCGAGACTGTCGCCAACGCACGCGTGCACGGCACGACGGGGCAGCATCCAAGAGCGCATTTCGAGGCACTGGAGCGTAGTCAGCTCAAGCCCTATCTCGTCCCGCAGAACCTGCTGCACGTGGCGCCGACAAGGGAGACCCGCAAGGTCGACAAGACCGGCTTGATCTCATGGCAGGCCAACAAGTACTCGGTACCCATGGCCTGGCAGCAAGCCCGTGTCGGTGTCAGCGCACAGGACAACCAGTTGCTGATCCATGACCTGGAGAGCGGTGAACTCATAGCCACCCATGACCTGTGCAAGGCCAAGGGCCGGATGATCAAGAACAACAACCATTACCGAGACCATGCCCAGCGCATTACCGACCTGGAGCGCGGCATCGACTCGATCCTGCCCGATGCCCTTGGGGCAACCCTGTGCCAACTGCTCAAGCGTACTTCGCCGCGTATCTACAAGGATCAGCTGGTTGCTGCACGCGACCTGCTCATGGCCCATGCGCCGGTTGATACGGCGTTGCTCGGCGAGTTGTGCGAGCGCAGTGAACTGACCGCCACCGGGCTCAAGCGCTACCTCGAAGCATGGCAGCAAGCCAAGGCGCGGGGCCGGATCATCGGCGACCATGACTATGCGCCAGAGGCCGGTAGCCAGGTTAGTCACGCCGACCTGAACGCTTATGCCCGCATTGGCCAGTCGACTGGCCACGGGGTGACCCAATGAGCCTGCTCGACAGCACTATCGCGCAGTACCGAAGCCTGCGCCTCAGCGCGACCGCGGGTGAGCTGGCCACCCTGCTGGCCAGAGCCGAAGCCAATGAACTGTCCTACCTGAGCTTCGCCCAGTCACTGGTCGAGCATGAGCTTAACGCCCGCTCCAGTAGCCGCGTAAGCCGCAACCTCAAGCAGGCGCAGTTCCCCTCGGAGAAGCATCTGGAGGCCTTCGATTACCGGCACCAGACCACCATCACCAAGCGCCAGGTCAGCACCTTGCTGGACTTCAGCTTTATCGACAACCGCGACAACCTGGTGTTCATCGGACCACCGGGTGTGGGCAAGACCCACTTGGCCATTGGGATTGGCCACAAGGCGGTTCAGGCGGGCTACAAGGTGCTGTTCCGCACGGCTCTGGCGTTGGTCGAGGATCTGGAGCTGGCGGAAATGAAGGGCGAGCTGAAGAAGCGCCTTAATCAGCTGAGCAAATACGACGTGCTGATCATCGATGAGCTGGGCTACCTGCCGATGACGCGCCAAGCCCGGTACAACCTGTTCCAGTTAATCAACAACCTGTACGAGTACCGCTCGGTCATCCTGACCACCAACAAGGACTTCACCAGCTGGGGCGAGTTCTTCCATGACGACAACGTGGCCGTGCCCATCATCGACCGCGTGATCCACCATTCACACATCTTTATGCTGGGAGGTGAGAGCTATCGTTTGAAGCAGAAAACCGGCGGTTAGCGGTGAGCAAGTGGGTCAATTCTATTGGCCAAAAGTGGGTCAAAATTAATGGCCATTGACAGGCATGGATCAGGATTTTATTGTTGGCTGCGAGCATATAGTTCTGTTGTGTTGGGTAAAACAGCTTACAGATATGTTTCTGTTTCAAAGCATGGATTACCTTGCTTTCCGGCATCAGACTGAACAGCGCCGATGCCGAAGATACAGACAGAACCAGCGTGTGCGTGCTGATTTCCGTGAATAACTCGATGGGAAGGTCTTCTAGGTGTTGGGGAAATACCTCGACTTGGAAGTTATCTAGGCTGCGGAGAAGGCTCGTCATGAAACACTGGGTGGTCCCGGGGTGTTTCTTTATGAGTATGCGCGCTCCGGGTGTGATGTTTTCATTGCAGATTCGCTGATAGAGCAAGACTTCGTTGCGCTGGCTCATAAGGCGGCTTTTGGAAAAGTTGCTCAATAACAGCACCGTGGAGGGCCTGCGCTGTTTTGCCAGCACGACGTGTTCGAAGTCGGCTATCGCTGGAAGGACCTCTCTCAGCTGGGTAATGTGCTGTATGAGGAGATCAGGGGGAATCGGTGTCAGCTCTGGTAACGCTTGATCTTTCTCGCGCTCGTTGAAATCAACGGCTGCATAGGCGTGAGTCGCACTGTACCAATCATGAACCTGGCTCATGCGGCTCTGCCACAACATGTTTTTCAGGCTGGACAGGCTGAGCGTCAAGGATTGTCGGGGCGGGCGCAGGCCTGGATAAAGGAATCCGGGCGCATCGCCGTAGCAGATGTTCCGTGTCTCTTGCAGCGCCTGCATGAATGCCTGCGCGGTATGGTCCGCGCTGGCATCGTGTGCATAGAAAAAGTCTGGATGGGCAATCCTGATCGAGCCAAGCCGCTGCCTGAGCCACAGGCTGCGCTGCATGATCCTGCGGTAGGGAGACAGCGGCCCCTTGCGCTCTTTCAGCGAGAAGAACAACAGTTCGGCGAATGGGTACGCGCGAATGATTGATTCGAACAGTGCCCGGGTCGTAGAGTTCTGCTGGTGGTGGGCCGTCTGGTAGGACCAGACGGCCACTATTACACGGCCGGTCGTGGAAAAACCGTTTAGCTTTCGGTCAAGTTCCACTGCACACATAGCATGCACGAGCTGGTGCGCGAATGATACAAGGACCAGGGCTTCCTGGTCCGTCACGATCGCTGGAGATGCCCCGTCGGGATTCATGGCAGAGACGAGCGCTGCGGCGCTGGCGTTTGAACGTCCCATTGCAGTTCGGGGCGCAGCAGGCAGCCAGGCCAGGCGTTTGGCCAGTTGCCTCGAACGCCAGAAGGGTGGCTATCGTCGGAGACTGTGAAGCTCAGAATGGAAGGCTGCAGTATCCGATGATCGACTTCTGCACCCGGCCACACTTCGACGTCGATCTTGAAGTCTCCCGCGTTCAACAAGGGAGCGGCGATCCGGCAACGTTCGACATATCGACCTGGCCGGCGCTTGCCACAGTCGATCCTGGAATTGTCCATCGACACTAGCAGGTAGTGTCCTGCCAGGTCCTTGAGATGGATATGAACATTGATCGGCCATTTCTCTTCTTTGACCGAGAATACCACTTCGACAATGATGTCTTCCTTGACGTCGAACTCATTGCGGACTGTTCCCTGTTCATCGACTAGACGCACGGCATTCAATGTCACGCAATCGTCGAATACAGGTGCATCGTTGGCAGGCCATACGATCTCTTGCTGCAGGCGGATGCCGGAGCGAATGTAGGAGCGTGTGATGTCAGATACGCTTGCGGAGTGCACTGCGGTTTGCTGTGGCTGGGTGATCCGGCTGTCTTCGATAATCCTGCCGTGCGACATGTGCACTGCGCGGTTGCAGATGCGGTTCACGGCGTCCATGTCATGACTGACGAACAGCAGCGTTCGCCCCTCGTCGGCCACCTGCAGCATCTTGTCGGCGCAACGTCGTTGAAAGGCGGCATCCCCTACTGCCAGGACTTCGTCAACGATCAGGATTTCGGACTCGAGATGCGCTGCCACAGAAAACGCCAGACGCACGTACATGCCTGATGAATAGCGTTTAACCGGGGTGTCGATCAGTTCGCCCAGCTCTGAGAACTCGATGATTTCTTCGAGGCGACGGCTGATTTCCTTGGGCTTCATGCCCATGATCGAGCCATTCAGGAAAATGTTCTCCCGCCCGGAAAGGTCCCCGTGGAAGCCCGTGCCAATCTCGAGAAGGCTGACTAGCCGACCCTTGAATCGGAACAGTCCCGACGAGGGGGAGGTAATCCGTGAAAGGATTTTCAGAAGCGTGCTCTTGCCGCAACCGTTCGGGCCTATGATTCCAACGCGGTCACCTTGTTCGACCTCGAGGTTGATATCCCTCAAGGACCAGAAATGGTTGTCCGGCGCATCCTGTGTCTGCAGTTCGTCGAGAATCGTGTGGTGGTTGGTCGTCGGTGTCGGCAGTGCTGACTGAGTCTTGCGCAGGGGGCGCGCCAGCCGGCCGAGCATCCAGCGGATTTGCTCATTGACCATTTCAGCGGCGGTGACATTGGATTTTCCAATCTTGTAGAGCTTGGAAAGTTCTTCGCAACGAATCGCCCAGCTCATAGGGTGTCCACCACGTTCTTGTCAAAATGCTGGAAAATCAGGACGCCGGCGGTGAAGCACACCACGGCAATGGTGATCAGCGTGAAGAGGGTGCTGCTCGACGGCCAGTGTCCGTGCATGGCGTCTCGATAGCTGGAAATGACCAGCGACAGGGGATTGACGGAGTACCACGGCTTGGCCCACGGCGGGACTGCCGAAACTGGGTAGATGGCTGGCGTCGAGTAATAGAACAATTGCAAGGCCAGGGGTACCAGATGCTTGACGTCACGGTACTTCGCGTTAAGGGGGGCTAGAATCAAGCCTACCCCCAAGCCTGTCATCAGTGTGCAGAGCAACAGCAATGGCATGATCAACAGCAGCTGTGGCGTCCAGACATTGTAGGCGATGGCGAACGGGGTGATGAGCAGGGTATAGGCGATCAGGAAGTCCACCGCCGCGCCGACAGCGTAGGAGCCACCGATCAGCAGCCGCGGGAAGTAAACCTTGCTGATCAGGCCTGCGTTGCCTTCGATCATCTGGACCGAGGGGTTCAGCACGTTCATGAAGGCGTACCAGGGGATCACCGCCACCAGGTAGAACATGATGGTGGGCAAGCCATCGGTGGGGACCTTCACCATGACACCGAAGACGATGACGAATACGCCTACGGTGATCAGCGGTGTCAGTATGACCCAGCCCAGGCCGAAGATTGTCTGAGTGTAGCGTCCCTTGAGATCGCGCTTGCAGAACACCCAGAGCAGTAGGCGAAATTCCCAGAGATTCTTGAGCAGGCCGAGCAGATTGAACTGGCTGTTATTACTGACCACCGTCTCCTTGAGCGGGATCCGGTTTTTTCCTGATTTACTCATGGGCGGTTGTCTTGGGTCGATGGGGTGAGGGGCGTGGAGGAGGGGGCCAGTTCGCCGATCAGGGTAATGATACGCTTCATCGAGTCACCATCCTGAAGTCCCCATTCCTTGGCGCAAGCCTGCTGCTGGGCGCGGGCAGCCTGGTAGGCTTCCTTGTTGTCTGTCATGGACTCGATCGCCTGCACGAACGCGCTGTAGCGGTTGGTCGTGATCAGGCCGCCAGCGCTGTCGAAGTCGGTGTAACCGTAATCGTAACAGTCGTAGTTGATGGCCGGGATGCCGCAGGCGGTGGCCCACCTCAGTGTCGAGGACACGCAGGCGACGAAGAGGTCGCAGGCCGGGACAAGTTCTAGGGTGTCGATATCGGTCACGCGATGATGGAGGCGGTGAGGACGCAGAACTTCCATCAGTAGCTCCGGGTCGGTGACCGGGTGAGGGCGAATGATGACGTTGAAGTCCGTGAAGCGGTGCACGACGGCAAGTGCCTTGGCCCAAGCGTTGCAAAGTGCCTTGTAGTTGGGGAACTCCATGGGCAGATTGCGCGAACCGTACTGGTCCGTCGGCCAAGCGCACACCAGCAAGGGCTTGTTGTTGTCCAGGCGCAGTCGACGGAGCACTTTGTCGCGAGCTGTTTCGGAGTGGCGTGCATTGTAGAGAATGTCGTCGTACGCGGCGCCGGTCAGGCTAAGTTGCGATGCGGGGAACTGCATGCGTTGGTAGTAGCGCAGCATTTCCGGGCTTTCAACCGCGATTCGGGTGACCTTGCTGTTGTTCGGGATCCACGGGTGTTCCGGGGCCAGGCCGCATGCCTCGAGCAAAATGATCTTGTCGCCAGGGAGGCGCAGCAGCTTCTTGTCGGCGTAGTAGTTCACCCAGTGCGGGAACAGCTTTGCCGCCGTTCGGTTGAGTAGGTTCTGGTCGCTGTCGTAGGCCGGCTTGTCGGAGAGGCTTTCGACCATTTCCTTGGTGGTGCCGACGGCAAAGGGGATGATCAATGTCGGTACTTTGTCGTTGTTGCACATGCGAGTGAGCAACGAATTGATCGATCCGGGGAATTCCTGGCCGAACACGACCAGCGAGGGGCGGATCTTGTTGTAGACATTGCGCGCGTAGTTGAACGGCTGAAACAGATTGGAGCGGCGCTCCTTGCGAGCATTCGCTGCCGCATTGAGCTTGGAGCTCAGTCTGATGATCGGGCTGCTGATTGAAGACAGGATGAGTGCGCTCCACATCGCCAGCTTGCTGATGCGTGGTCGTGTGGCATTTTTCAGTGAGTGAGGCGCGTAACCGTTGTCGAGGTCCTGGGAGATGCTGGCGTATTGCCTGGAGAGGTGCGAGCGGCGCAGCGAGCGTCCAGGGAAAAAATCATTGAAGCCGTTGAGGCGACAGAAGGCGCGATCCTGTCTGAGGTTCACATAGGATGCGCTGGCAAACAGAAAGTTGATCGAATATCCCGCCTGTTTTGCTGCGAGTGCGACACGGCGGAGCTCAACGAACTCACCTGCTTCGTTTATAACGAAGAGAATGCTTTTGCCCGACGGGCTGCCAGCTGTCATGCCTGACCTCTATATTGCATATTCATTGCTCCATCGAGAGTTTGCGGGTCGCCAACCCGATTGCGCCGGCGCTGAAGACATCGAGCGATGAGGTCAGCGCTGGCGTCCGGCTATCACGGGCGTGGCGTTACATGCGCTCGGCTTTGTCCTTGAATTCCCGGGTCTTGCTTGCGGCGTCTTGCACCGTCTTCGAATCAGGGGCTGCGCTGGCTGCAGCGGTAGCCAGTTGCGCATAAGCCGCCAGATTCACCTTGGCGGACTCGGGGGAGGCCTTGAAGTCAGCCAGTGCCTGTTCGGAAGCCCTGAGGGTCGCCTGGGCGACGGCCTCAGGATACTTGGCGGCAATCTGGGCGGCAGCTTCTGGCGACGACAGGGCCAGGCCGAGAGCTTCCTGGGACTTGACTTCAGCGGTGGTGTTCTGCGTGGCCGCAGGGCGGCCTATCGCGTTGTTCTGTGCTGGTGGTGCGGACTGGTCACAGCCGCTGAGCAGCGCGCAGGTGAGGGTGGAGACTGCAGCTATACGAAGAATGTTTACCATCGGATTGCTTCCTTCTATCTCGATTTGCTTGGTGTCAAAGTACTGTTGACCAACGAGGTTGAAGCGTTTCCAGCGAAAGTGCATGTGTGAGGCGTGCTGGCTTTGCCTCGCTCGGACCACGTGGTTGTCTGCAGAACTGCCTCAGATCGACTCCAGGGCGCCGGCGGGAGTGAAGTGCGGCTTGTTGAGATGCCCCTGGGAAGGCCACTCATGCTGTGCACGTTCGAACTCTTCCAGTCGTCCTATATCGAGCCAGTATTCACGCAGCGGGAACGCTGCGGTGGAATGCTCTTTCTCGATCAGGTGTTCGAAAAGGCTGGGCATGTCGTAATAGGTGTCGCTTGGAATCTGTTCCACCGCGCCTGGCGCGATGACGTAAATACCCGCGTTCACATAGAAACTGTGCACCGGCTTCTCATCCAGTGCGGCGATGCTCGAGCCGTTCATCTTCACCACGCCGTAGGGTACCTGGAAGTCATACTCACGAACGGTCATAGTTGCTTGCGCATCATGTTCGATGTGGTATTCGAGGAGCGAGTCGAATCGTGCGCGGGTCAGCAGGTCGCCGTTCATCACCAGCACTGGATCCACGGGCTTTTCCGGGAGCAGGGACAGGGCTCCGGCAGTGCCCAGGCGCTTGGTTTCGGCAAGATAACGAATTTGTACACCCCATTTGCTGCCATCGCCGAAATGATCGCGGACCATGTCGGCCAAATAATTGACCGAAATATAAAACCGTCTAAATCCTTGTTCTATGAAATTTTCAAGAATGCATTCGAGAATCGGTTTTCCGGCGATGGTCAACATCGGCTTCGGGCAGTTTTCCGTCAATGGTCGCAGGCGTTGACCCAGCCCTCCTGCCATGAGTACGACCCAGTTGGGGCGCTCGGTGATGCCGGCCAGGTCATTGAGAGTGGACATCCCCACCACGCGCTTTTCGTCATCCAGTAGCGGCAGATGGTTCAATGTCTTGCGTCGCATCAGGCCGAGTTGCTCGGCGCGTGAGGCGGAGACGTGTGCGGTGACAGGGGACTGGTTGACCACGTTGCGCACAGGCGTATCCAGATCGACATTCTGCAAGATGGCCCGACGCACATCACCATCGCTCAGGGTGCCGAGCAGCCGCCGCTCCTCATCGAGCACTAGCGCCATCTGCAACCCGCCCGCGTCGATCCGGCTAATTGCATCGCGAAGGGAATGGTTGGAGGCAACAATGGTATTGGTCCACTTTGTCATTAAGTGATTTCCTATCTGAGCGGAGCCTGGGCGTTATTCTGTCCGTTGCTGGGTAACGGCCGAAAAAAGTACTTGCCGGCGGGTGTCGGGTTGAAGCGCCTGAAAGCGGTCGGCGATTGTCCATCATTTTCTCGGGAGGATCTATACCCAAGGCGTCCGCCAGAGGTCCGGGGTCGGTCGTTTGCCGTGACTGATGATGACTAATTGCCATCTTGTCGATGTTGCGCTGATCGGGTGATCTTGATTGTCCTGCGTGTGCAATGTGTTTTGCGTCATCGTCCCTGCAGGGGTGAGCATTATCGTTTCTAGTCGAGAATTTCTGTAGGCTTTGTGCTTTAGGGGTGTAGGAAATATCCTTTGCCTTTGGTCGGAAAGGAATGCTGCATTGAATTGTCGGCTACCCGTGCGCTACCTACTTCGTGACAAGGTTGCCGATTATGGGGGCGAGGAAATGTGTAGTCTCATTCGCGCACGAGGCATGCTATGATCCGTCGGCGATTGCTGCCTGCCCATATGCCGGCGCTGTAGCAGGAGTGGATTCGGCGAAGGCCGACAACCATGGAGCACCGTACCGTCCGGAGACGAGGCGGCTAGCGGCTCGCTAGCGCCTTGCAGTCGCGATTCTGTGAGCTCGCCGAGTATTGTGGCAATGGTGGGGCATGGCATCGTGGCTTCCCAACGCAAAGGTCTGTGGCCCGTGTCTCGGGTCCCGTTGGCAACGAATTAAAGGGTTGAAGATGAATACGGTTTTGGTGACAGGAGCCGATGGCTTCATTGGTTCTCATCTGACGGAGTTGCTGGTACGTCAAGGTTATAAGGTCAAGGCGCTTTCCCAATATAACTCGTTCAACTATTGGGGTTGGCTGGAGGATGTGGACTGCCTCAGCGATATCGAGGTGCTTAACGGAGATGTGCGCGATCCGCATTACTGCAAGCACATTACCAAGGGCGTTGATACGGTCTTCCACCTTGCTGCGCTGATTGCCATTCCCTATTCCTACGTTGCTCCTGATAGCTATGTGGATACCAATGTAAAAGGTACCCTGAATATCTGTCAGGCAGCCTTGGATAATAACGTCCAGCGTGTCATTCATACTTCCACTAGCGAAGTCTATGGCACCGCGCAATATGTTCCGATCGACGAAAAGCACCCGTTGCAGCCTCAGTCTCCGTACAGCGCCTCGAAGATCGGTGCCGATGCGATGGCAATGAGCTTCTTCAATGCCTTCGACCTCCCGCTGACCACTGCCCGTCCGTTCAACACCTACGGGCCACGCCAGTCTGCGCGCGCGGTAATCCCGACCATTATCAGTCAGATCGCCTCCGGTCAGCGCCAGATCAAACTGGGCGATGTCTCGCCGACCCGTGACTTCAATTATGTGGCGGATACCTGTCGCGGCTTCCTCGAACTGGCAGGTTGCGACAAGGCGGTTGGCGAAGTGGTGAATATCGGTTCCAACTTCGAGATCTCGGTTGGCGACACCTTGAAGATGATCCGCGAACTCATGAACAGCGATGTCGAGTTCCTCTTCGATGAGCAGCGCGTGCGTCCGGAAAAATCCGAAGTATTCCGCCTGTGGTGCGACAACAGCAAGATTAACTCGCTGACCGGCTTCAAGCCGGAGTATTCCATTCGCGACGGTCTGCAAAAGACCATCGAATGGTTCACTCAGCCGCAAAACCTGGCCAAGTACAAAGCTGCTATCTACAACGTTTGAGGTCGCGAATGATCGACTCACTTGTAAAATTCATTCGCGCGCAATACCGCACGGACGAATTCATTCCTCTGCATGCGCCGCTGTTCACGGGCAATGAGCGTCAGTATGTGGTCGACACCATCGAGTCGACGTTCGTGTCCAGTGTCGGCGCCTTCGTCGATCGCTTTGAGCGTGACATGCAGGCCTATACCGGGTGTTCCCGTGCGGTCGCCACAGTGAACGGCACTGCGGCGCTGCACGTTGCGCTACTGCTGGCGGGTGTGAAGCCAGGCGAGTTGGTCGTGACTCAGTCGTTGACCTTCGTCGCCACCTGCAACGCCATCGCCTACTGTGGTGCCACACCGGCGTTCGTCGACGTTGATCGTGAGACCCTGGGCCTGTCCCCCCGTGCGCTCGATGCATGGCTGGAGCAGGTGGCGGAGCGCGGTGACGACGGTCTGTGCCGCCTGCGCGAGGACGGTCGCATCATCCGGGCTTGTCTGCCGATGCATACCTTTGGTCACCCGGTAGCGCTGGTTGACCTTGTTCGAGTGTGCGAGAGGTGGGGGCTGGTGCTGGTCGAGGATGCCGCGGAATCGCTGGGCAGCTACTACCGGGGTCAGCATACCGGCACCTTCGGCGAGCTGGGTACCTTGAGCTTCAACGGCAACAAGGTCATCACCACGGGCGGCGGCGGAATGATCCTCGCCCGCGACGAGACGATGGGGAGTCGGGCCAAGCACCTGACCACCACGGCCAAGCGTGCGCATCCTTATGAGTACGTGCATGACGAGGTTGGCTACAACTATCGCTTGCCCAACATCAATGCGGCCCTGGGGTGTGCCCAGCTCGAGCAGTTGGATGGTTTCCTCGCCGCCAAGCGGGTTCTGGCGGAGGCTTACCGTGCCGAGCTGGAGGGCAACGAGGCCGGTCTGCAGTTCGTCGTGGAGCCTGAGGGTTGCCGTTCCAACTACTGGCTGAATGCCGTGGTCTGCCAAGATCTCGCACAGCGTGATGCGCTGTTGAAGGGGACCAATGAGGCGGGTGTCATGACCCGGCCGATCTGGGCTCTGATGAATCGCCTGCCAGCCTATACCGGGTGCCCGCGAGGCGACCTGGCAAACGCCGAGTGGCTCGAGGCGCGTGTCGTCAATCTGCCCAGCAGCGTACCCGTCCAGGAGACGGCATGAAGCGTCGGGTCGCGATATTTACCGGTACTCGCGCCGAGTACGGATTGCTTTACTGGCTGATTCGGGAGATCCAGGCCAGCGATGATCTGGAGCTCCAGCTCATTGCGGGTTGCATGCATTTTTCTCCTGAGTTCGGTGAAACATGGCGACAGATCGAAGCCGATGGTATCTCTATCGATGCCAAGGTGGAGATGCTGTTATCCTCCAACACCGATGTAGGTACGGCGAAATCCATGGGGCTTGGCACCCTGGGTTTCGCCGATGCACTGGATCGCCTGCGCCCGGACCTGCTGGTGGTGCTGGGCGACCGCTTCGAAGCCTTGAGCATCGCACAGGTGGCGTTGGTCATGCGCATTCCCCTGGTTCACCTGCATGGCGGGGAGCTGAGCGAAGGTGCCTACGACGATGCCATCCGCCATGCGATCAGCAAGATGGCCTACCTGCACTTCGTGGCGGCCGAGCCGTATCGCCGACGGGTCATCCAGATGGGCGAGCACCCATCCCGCGTGTTCAACGTGGGGGCGGTCGGCCTCGATCATCTCAAGCGAACCGAGCGGATGAGCCTGGTAGAGTTGCAGCAAAGCCTTTCGTTCGATCTGTCCAGGCCCTTCTTCATGGTTACCTATCACCCGGTGACTCTGTTGGAGGAAGATCCCGAAGCGAGCTTCGAGGCCTTGCTGCAGGCGCTCGATGCGTTTCCCGAGCATGCCGTGGTCATCACCTACCCGAATGCCGACAACGGCGGTAGGGCGATTATCCCCCGGCTGGAGGCTTATGCCGCGGCGCACCCGCAGCGGGTGCTGGCCATTCCGTCGCTGGGCTTTCGACGCTACCTGAGCGTGGTGCCCCGGGCGGCAGCGGTGATCGGCAACTCCTCAAGTGGCATCATCGAGGTGCCTGCATTCGGTGTGCCGACAGTCAACATCGGTGCTCGCCAGGCGGGGCGGCTGAGTGCGGAGTCGGTGCTCGATTGCGAGCCGACCAGGCAGGGCATCACCCAGGCAATCGAGAAGGTCTTGAGTCCGGCGTTCGCCGACGTTTGTCGGGATGTCGTGAACCCCTACGGACAGGGCGATGCTGCTGCATCGATTGCTCGTGTCCTCGAGACCTGCGACCTGTCCGGGCACAAATCATTTTACGATCTGGACTGATACATGAATCGAGAACATCAGGATTCGGTTTTCATCATTGCGGAAGCGGGCGTCAACCATAACGGTGAGCGCGAGCTGGCCTTCGAGCTGGTAGACAAGGCCGCCCAGGCCGGCGCCGACGCCGTCAAGTTTCAGACTTTCGATGCGCGCAAGCTGGCTTCGGCGACAGCGCCGAAGGCGGGCTACCAGAAAAATACCACCGATGCGTCCGAGAGCCAGCTGGCGATGCTGCAGAAGCTCGAGCTTCCACGTGCCTGGCACAAGGACTTGCAGGACCACGCCAAGGCGCGCGGCATCCAGTTCATCAGCACCGCGTTCGATGTCGATAGCCTCGATTTCCTTTGCGACCTTGGCATGCCCTTTTTCAAGGTGCCGTCAGGTGAGTTGACCAATGGCCCGCTGCTCTGGCGTTTCGCCAGGACCGGCAAGCCACTGGTGCTGTCGACTGGCATGGCAACGCTCAGCGAAGTTGAGCAGGGCCTGGCGATCGTCGCGCATGCGCTCGCCGACGTGCAGGAGCCGGCCAGCATGGCCGAGGTCTGGCGTTGCTGGGGCGATGCTGCTGCAAGGGCGCGGTTGCAGGGGCATGTCACCCTGCTGCATTGCACCTCGCAATATCCGACGCCCATGGAGGAGGTCAACCTTCGGGCAATGGATACCCTGCGCAATGCCTTTGGTCTCGAGGTGGGTTATTCGGACCATACCGAAGGCCTGCTGATTCCGCTGGCAGCAGTGGCTCGCGGGGCCCGGGTCATCGAGAAGCACTTCACCCTGGACCGTAATATGCCGGGGCCGGACCACAAGGCTTCGCTGGAGCCGGACGAATTGCGCCAGATGGTCGAGCAGATCCGTGCCCTGCAACAGGCGCTCGGGCTGGCTGCCAAGGCGCCGCAGCTCAGTGAGTGGGATACCCGTACCGCGGCACGCCAGCAAGTCATCGTGCTGCGTGATGTCGCCGCTGGCGAACGCCTCGAAAGGCAGGACCTCGGGACCGCCCGGACCGGTCGTGGCCTGGCTGCGACAACGCTCTGGGAGCGGGTCGGCACCTGTGCGAACCGTGCCTATCAGGCAGGTGAAGTCCTGGAATGAGTGACCAGCCAATGACGTCAGTGAGCCAGCCGCTGCCTATTGTCCTCCTGGGCGCGGGCGGTCATGGCAAGGTGCTGCTGGCGCTACTTCGCTCGCTGGGTCTCGAGGTCCTCGGCGTGTCCGACCCGCAGTTGGCGGGCAAGGTCGCGGACTGGCAGGGCATCCCGGTATTGGGTGGAGACGAAGCGCTCGATCACCTGGATCCCGCGACGGTCGGTCTGGTCAATGGCGTGGGCCAGGTGGTAGGTTCGTCGCGTCGTGCCGATATCTTCCATGCGTTGAGGGCGCGAGGTTTTCGTTTTCCCGCGCTTGTCCATCCGTCTGCATGGGTGGCGCCCGACGTGAAACTGGATGAAGGTGTCCAGATAATGGCCGGTGCGGTTGTGCAGCCTGGTGTCGAGATTGGTGCCAATTCGGTGATCAACAGCCGAGCCAGTGTCGATCATGACTGCATTATCGGCATGTGTGTACATGTGGCTCCGGGGGCCGTGCTATGTGGGGGGGTCAACGTGGCTTCCGGCGCATTCGTCGGTGCCGGTGCAACGGTTGTGCAGGGCCTGATGCTTGGTGAAAAGGCGGTGGTCGGAGCGGGTGCGACCGTCGTCAGGGACTTGCCTGGCGGGCATCTGATCATCGGCTCGCCAGCACGAATTCAGCCATCCCGATTCCTTTGATGGACGAGCGAACTATGAAACCACTGGATCAGAAAGTTTGGCGCAAGGCACTGCTCCCGCTGGGTGCAACCCTCCAGCAAGTCATTGGAAACCTGGATGCACTGGGTTTGCAGATCGTCATGGTAGTTGGGCCGGATGGTTCGTTGCAGGGTAGTGTCACTGATGGCGACGTTCGTCGAGGCTTGTTGCGCGGGCTCGACATGAACAGTCCGGTGGAGCAGGTGATGTCCCTGAATCCGTTGGTCGTGCCACCGGAAATGTCCCGTGAGGTGGTGCTCCATTTGATGCGGGCCAACAAGATTCACCAGTTACCGGTCGTGGATACCGAGCGCAAGGTGATCGGCCTGCACCTATGGGACGAAATCCTGGCGCCCAGCGAACGCCCCAATGCCATGGTGGTCATGGCCGGGGGCCTGGGCAAGCGCTTGCGTCCCTACACCGAGGAGTGTCCCAAGCCGCTGTTGCCGGTAGGGGGCAAACCCATCCTGGAGTTGATCATCGAGCGGGCGAAGCTGGATGGCTTTTCCAAATTCATCTTGTCAATCCACTACCTCGGTCACATGATCGAAGAGTATTTCGGTGATGGCAGCAAGCTGGGCGTCAATATCACCTACCTGCGCGAGGACTCCCCGCTTGGCACCGCAGGTGCCATCAGCCTGATCGATCCTCGGCCGGATGTTCCCTTCGTCGTCACCAATGGCGATGTGCTCAGCGACATCCGATATGGCGAATTGCTTGATTTCCACTTGCGACATGAGGCCATGGCGACTATGGCTGTGCGCCTGTACGAGTGGCAGAATCCGTTTGGCGTCATTCGTACGGATGGCATCAATATCGTGGGCTTCGAAGAGAAGCCCGTTCACAAGACCCACGTAAACGCCGGCATCTATGTACTCGATCCTCGATCGCTGGATGTGTTCGAGGTGGGGGGGCAGTGCGACATGCCGACACTGTTCGAGCGTTTGCAACAAAGGGGTGAAAGCACAATCGCTTTTCCTATGCATGAGCCCTGGCTGGATGTCGGTCGCCCCGACGACCTGCACCTGGCCCGTAGTAAGTATCTTGTTTGACTTCGAACTCTGGATGGAGACTTGTTTTGAAAATTACCCCTAGCGCATCGGTAGATCTGTCGAGATTCGCCAAGCCCACAGAAGAACTGGAAGTCTTCTACGGCCTGCCACGTGACGTAAAATTCTGCGTCAAGTGCAACATGTCGAATCAGCAGCCCATGTCGAGCAACGAGTATGCGCATGGCAAGGATTCGAAGAAGACCACGATGAGCTTCGACGAGCATGGTGTTTGTCACGCATGTAATTTTAACGAACTCAAGCGCAACGAAGCCGAGATCGACTGGGACGAGCGGGAGCGCGAACTGGTCGAGCTGTGCAACCGTTATCGCAAGAACGATGGCACCTATGACTGCATCGTCGGTGGCAGTGGTGGCAAGGACAGCGCCATGCAGTCACACTTGCTCAAGTACAAGTACGGCATGAACCCGCTGACCGTAACCTGGTCGCCGCACCTGTATACCGACATCGGCTGGAAGAACTTCCAGAATTGGTTGCACGTCGGTGGTTTCGACAACTTCCTGTATACCCCGAACGGCAAGATCCACCGCCTGCTCACCCGCAACGCGACGATCAACCTGCTCCACCCATTCCAGCCGTTCATCCTTGGTCAGAAAACCTTCGTCGCGAAGATGGCCGCGCAATTCAACATCCCGCTGATCTTCTACGGGGAAATGCCGGGCGAGTATGGCGAGAAGATCTCCCACAAGACTTCCAGCTATGCATCTGCCAGTCAGGCTGCCGAGAGCGAAGGTTTCACCCTCGACTACCTGGGCGGTCGCGACGTTCGCGACGTGCTGCTGGGGGGCAAGGAAATCGGCGCTTACATGGATGAAGGCGTGCCGCTGGTCGACCTGGCTGGCTACCTTCCGATGCCGCCTGATGTTCTCGAGCGCAAGGGCATCGACTTCAAGTACCTCGGTTACTACAAGAAGTGGGTTCCGCAGGAGGCTTACTACTACGCGGTGGAAAACACCGGTTTCGAGGCCAACCCGGTACGTACCGAAGGTACCTATTCCAAATACAACAGCCTTGATGACAAGGTCGACGGGTTCTTCTACTTCACTCGCTGGATCAAGTTCGGCGTCGGCCGCACAATGATGGATTCGGCTCAGGAAATCCGTAACCACCATATCGACAAGGAAGAAGCCGTCGCGCTGATGCAGCGTTACGAGGGCGAGTATCCGTCGCGTTATGAGAAAGAGTTCCTGGACTACATCAGCATGACTCGCGAAGAGTTCCTGGAAACCTGCGACCGCTTCCGTTCGCCGCACCTGTGGCACGTCGTCGATGGTGAGTGGAAGCTGCGCTACACCCCTTGGAACCCACAGGGAACCCGTTGATGAGCAACGTTCGACTCATTGCCCGCCTGGATGTCAAGGGCAAAAACCTGATCAAGGGCATTCACCTGGAGGGCCTGCGTATCATCGGCTCTCCTGGCGAGCACGCCCAGCGTTACTACGAGCAGGGTATCGACGAGCTGATCTACATGGATTGTGTTGCGAGCCTGTATGGTCGCAACAGCCTGGGCGACTTAGTCGAGCAGACCGCCCGCAACGTCTTTGTGCCGATGACAGTCGGGGGTGGCGTGCGTTCCGTGGATGACGTGCGCGAACTGCTGCGCCGTGGCGCCGACAAGGTGGCGGTCAATACCGCTGCCGCGCGCCGTCCGGAACTGATCAGTGAAATCGCCAACGCCTTTGGCAGCCAGTGCATGGTTCTTTCCATCGAAGCCAAGCGCAAGCCTGGCGGATGGGAAGTCTTCACCGATAACGGCCGGGAGTTCACCGGGCGCGATGTGATCGAATGGGCTCAGGAAGCCGCTTCGTTGGGGGCTGGCGAGATTCTGCTGACCTCGGTCGACCAGGAAGGCACCCGCAAGGGCTATGACCTCGACCTGGTAAAGGCGGTGAGCGCGTCGGTCGGTATCCCGGTCATCGCTAGCGGTGGCATGGGCAGTTCCCAGCACGCGGTCGATGCGATTCACAGCGGCGCGGATGCCATCGCCATGGCTGACTTGCTGCACTACAAACGGTCTAGCATCGCGCAGGTGCGCGAGGACGTTTCGGCGGCGGGAATTCGGGTGCGAGTCTATGAGTGAAGTGGTAACGGTAGTTGATTACGGCAGGGGTAATCTGTTCAGCGTGCAGCGCGCGCTGGAGCACTGTGGCGCAGAAGTCAGGCTGGTCTCGGACCCTGAAGAACTGAGCGGCGTCGACAAGTTACTGCTTCCGGGCGTTGGTGCCTTCCGTGACGCCATGCAGGCGCTGGCCGCGCGGGGCATGGATTGTGCGATCAGGGACTACGCCGCCAGTGGCAAGCCGCTGTTCGGCATCTGTCTGGGCATGCAGTTGCTGCTTGACAGCAGCGACGAGTTTGGCCAAAGCAAGGGGCTTGGGTTGATTCCGGGGCGGGTGCAGGCCATTCCAAATCAGGATGGCACGGGTGCAAGCCTCAAGGTGCCGCACATCGGTTGGTCTGAACTGTGCCTTGGCGCCGAGCGCGAGTCGTGGGCCGGTAGCTTGCTCGAAGGCCTCGTGCCCGGACGCAGTGCCATGTACTTCGTGCACTCTTACATGGTGGTGCCGGACGCGGCCCAGCACCGTGTTGCCGATTGCCGCTACGGCGATATCGCCATTTCCGCCGTCATCCAGCGGGACAATATCTGGGGGGCGCAATTCCACCCAGAGAAAAGTGGCGAGGCCGGCCTGTCGATCCTGCGTAGGTTCGTTGCATTGTGATGAAGATTCTTGCTGTGGTTCCGGCCAGGGGGGGATCCAAGCGCCTGCCGGGCAAGAACATCAAGGTGCTGGGCGGCAGGCCGCTGATTGCCTGGACGATCGAGGAGGCGCGTGCCAGCGATGTCTTGCTGGATATCGTGGTCTCGACCGACGATGAGGCGATCGCCGAGGTCGCTCGCATCCATGGTGCCAGCGTTCCGGGCTTGCGCCCCGAGCAACTGGCCACCGACACGGCCAGCAGTGTGGACGTGGTATTGCATGCCTTGGACAGCTACGAGACGGTGCATGGTGAAGTGGATGGTGTGATGCTGTTACAGCCAACATCGCCGTTTCGCACACGACAGTCGATCCGCAAGGCGCTGGAACTGTTCCAGGCCCAGCCCTCGCGGCCGGTGGTCAGTGTATGCGCCGCCGCCGCCCATCCTGCATGGTGTTTCCGCCTGAGCGGCGACTCGCTGGAGCCGTTCCTAGGTTGGGATTTCCTCACTCGGCGTTCGCAGGATCTGCCGCCGGCCTACACGCTGGATGGTTCGATCTACCTGATCTCGCCGGCGCTACTGCGTGAGACCAGGCGTTTCGTGATGCCCGGAGTCGTGCCAATGGTGATCACGGATGCGTTCGAATCCCTGGATATCGATACGCCCGACGACTGGGACATGGCGCTCAATGCGCTGGAGCGGCGGTCCCTACCTGAAGGCGGTGAAATTGACTGAGTGATCTGATTTGCGATGACAGCAAGCCAGTGGGCTGCCTCTAGCGTTGTGAGAGGTGGCCGCTGGCATTTTTATGCGGAAAAAAGGCGCTCAGGAGTGACGGGGCATGCCTACATCCAGCAGTTGGGCGATATGCCAGGTGAGCACGATATATGAGTTTGAGAGGGGTAGGGGGCAAGGCGATCATCTATGCGGCGGCCAATGGCGTGGGCTCGGGAGCGCAGTTGCTTCTGGTGTTGTATTGCGCCTACATCCTCGCCGGTGAGTCACTTGGTGTTCTGACGCTCTTCATCGCGATGGTCGCCCTCGCCACTCAGGTGCTCGGGCTTGGGCTCACTGCATCTTTCCAGCGAGACTTCTTCACCGCACCGTCGCATTTGCGTCCCGTATTCCTGTCGACGATCGTCTGGGTGGTGGTGCTCGTCGGTTGTGCGCTGATTCTGTTGGCCGCCGGTGCGGGGCTGGCGCTTTACGCCTGGCTGGAGTCACCCGGGTTGCTGGTGGTTGCTTTGCTGGGGGCGCTCGGCCAGGCACTGCAGCAGTTTCTCCTGATCACCTGGCAGTCGGAGGATGCCGCGCTCGACTATGCCAGGTTCTTCCTAGTGTTCTGCGTGGCGCAACTAGGGGTACCGATCGGTCTGATCCATTGGGTTGACATGGGCTGGCAGAGCGCCGTGACCGGCCAGGCGCTGGTGTTCTGCGGCAGCGGCTTGCTGTCGTTGTTGATTCTGCGTCGCAAGGGGTACCTGACCTGCCGCATCGACAAGGATTATCTGCGTCGTTCGCTTGCCTACGGCTTGCCGTTGGTCCCGTACCAGTTGGCCGGCTGGGGCATGGCAATGCTGGATCGGTTCCTTATCACCGCGTTCAGTGGCGTTGCCGTCGCAGGCTACTACGCCCTGGCATTCCAGGTGGCCCAGGTGATCAACATTGCATCCAGTGGTTTCGTCCAGGCCTTCACGCCTTGGCTGTATGCCGCGCTGGGGCGTCAAGATGACCGGCTAAGGCCGCAGATCGGCCGGTTGGTGGCGCTCTACGCCATGGGATTGGCAGTGCTTTGCGGGGTGGGTTATTTGTCATTCAGGGTCTTTGCCGATATCATCGCCCGTCATTCATACCAGCAGGCCATCCTGTATGCGCCCTGGCTGTTCCTGGCCATGTTTTTCAATGGCATGTATCGCATCGTGAGTTGTTTCACGTTGTTCCATGGCAGCACCGGTCGACTGGCGCTGATTACGCTGGGAGTGGCGGTTACCAGCGTGCTCCTGAACGTCACGCTGCTTCCGGTCCATGGTGCGATCGCTTCGGCCTGGATCGTTTCCCTGTCCTTTGGCCTGTTGTTCGGATTGACGCTCCTGACCGAAATGGCAAGGACACGAGTCTGACAAGGGGCGCTTCCATTCATTCCCGGGATTGCCACCTGCCATGAGCCCGGGCAGCAGCGTAGGGCAGTCGAGAGGTAAAACCATGAGCATGGAGTACGTCCTCCTAAAGGACGGCCGGCGCTTTTCGCTTGATGAGCTGCGCTCACGTTATTCGCTGAGTATCTTCCAGGTCGAGCATTTCTACGCCGTTTGCGAATTCATGGCGGCGCGCGAAGCGCTGTCGCCGATCGAGCACAAGGCGCTGGTCAACCTTTACGCATTGAAGTCCTCGCGCGTCAGGAACCTCGCGGCGCTCGCGTACTTCCTGCAGACGGAAGCGGACACTTGCAAGCGTGTTGCCGTCCATGAGGATGGCATCGAAGTATTGCAGGCTTTCGTTCCCCAGCAGTCTCAAGAGCGTGTGTCCCAGGGGCCTTGGCGAGCGAGCTACATCACTCGTGCAACTGTGCTGTTCATCGTGTTCAAGGCTGTCCTGCACAGACTGTTCCGGCTCTTCGACAGGGCTTCCGGCGTCTCGGCGTCGATGGTTCGCGGCTGGGTCGACGTTACCGCGTCGATGTACGGGCAGGAGATGACCGACTCCCGGGTGCGACTCTACCCGTTCCCTTATGGCGTCCTGCGTCAGTGGCGTTTCTTGCGCGACTGTCGGCGACGGGGGCTGGATGTAACCTTGTCCGGGTTGCCCTATGGCGCGCCGAAGGTTCTGCGCATGCTGCTTTCGCGGCAGCCCTCGGCGCGCCTGGTGGTCGCCGCCGAGGTTCAAGCCTACCAGCGATATGCCAACGAGTTGCTGGCCCAGGGCGTCGAACGGGTATATACCAGCGACGAGTTCGAGATCGCCGCTGTGGCGCTGTACGAGACACTGCTCGCCCAAGGCGTGAGCGTGGTCAATACTGCCCATGGCGTCGGGTTGTATGCTCCTTATGTTGCCTACAGCGAGTTTCGCGGTGTGAACTTTGCCCAGGCGGACTTCTATCGCCTGCGCTACCCCTCGCTGCATCCTCAGGTCCGTGCGGGCAAGAACACACGGCTGGGCCTGGGAACTGTTGATGAAGTGCGTGAGCTTCCCCCCTCCATCGTCCTGATCGACCAGAACTTCGCCGATTTTCATTGCCTGGCCGAAGCGCAGGCGCTGAACAGCATCCGCGAAAGCCTGGAACGACTGAGCGTGGATTGTGCGGTGCCGTTGTTCGTCAAGGTGCACCCCAACAGCAAGGACGAGCAGGTCGAGCGTCCGGGGCGGGCGACACTGGCCAGGACCTGGGAGATGCTCGCGGGATATCGGCCGATTTTCGTCACGGTCAATTCGACGGCCTGGTATGACGTCCAGGGCTACGGCCCGGTACTGGTCTGCGATGAGCGGTCTTTCTTCCCGGAAATCTACTTTGGTAGTGATCTGGAGCGTTTCAGGCTCGAAGACCTCGAATCCCGAGTCCAGCCCTTGTTCGACCCTGCCAGGTGGTATGACGCCGCCAAATGCCATGAGCGAAGAGGGGTGTCGCAGTCATGAGACGACTTCTGGTGCGCCTGCTGACCTGCTTCCAGTTAGCGCTGTTTTATCGATTCAGACGTGTGGGCAAGCATGTACGCCTGGGGCGGGGACTTTTTGTCCTCCCTCGGCGGGTGAGTATTGGCGACTGGTGTTATATCGGCGCCCGCAGTTATCTCGATGGCGATATCGTGATCGGCAGTTTCACCATGCTGGCCAATAATGTCGCCATCGTCGGTGGCGACCACGCCTACGCCACCCCCGGCGTGACAATGCGTGATGGCGGTCGCGAAGCCTGGAAGCAAACGGTGATCGGGCGCGACGTGTGGATCGGGCATGGGGCGATCATTCTCAATGGTGTGACGATCGGCGATGGCGCGATCGTTGCGGCCGGATCGGTGGTCACTCGTGATGTAGAAAATTTTTCCGTTGTTGCTGGCAACCCTGCTCGGCACATAAAATGGCGTTTTGACCAAGCTGGGCAAACCCTGCATTCAGCGATGTTGGTGAGGAAGACTCAAGGTGTTTAAGTCGAAGAAACTTCTGATTACGGGAGGAACCGGCTCGTTTGGCAATGCCGTTCTCAAGCGTTTCTTGCATACCGATATTGCGGAAATCCGTATTTTCAGCCGTGATGAAAAAAAACAGGATGATTTGCGCAAGCGTTATTCCAGCAGCAAGTTAAAGTTTTATATCGGTGATGTTCGCGACTACCAGAGTGTTCTTGGCGCGACCCGTGGAGTTGACTACATCTTTCACGCGGCGGCGTTGAAACAGGTCCCCTCCTGCGAGTTCCATCCCATGGAGGCGGTCAAGACCAACATTATCGGTACCGAGAACGTGCTCGAGGCCGCGATCCAGAACGGTGTTCGTCGCGTGGTCTGCCTGAGTACCGACAAGGCGGTCTATCCGATCAATGCCATGGGTATCTCCAAGGCCATGATGGAAAAGGTCATGGTTGCCAAGTCCCGTGGCCTCGAAGAAGCGGGCACGGTCATTTGCGGAACCCGCTATGGCAACGTCATGGCGTCCCGTGGCTCGGTCATCCCATTGTTCGTCGAACAACTTCGCCAGGGCCTGCCGCTTTCCATTACCGATCCGGGCATGACCCGTTTCATGATGACCTTGTCCGACGCCGTCGACCTGGTGCTCTATGCGTTCGAGCACGGCAGCAATGGCGACCTGTTCGTGCAGAAGGCGCCTGCGGCGACGGTCCATACCCTGGCCAAGGCCCTGACCGGACTACTCGGCAAACCCGACCACCCGATCAATGTCATCGGTACCCGCCACGGCGAGAAGCTGTTCGAGGCATTGCTCAGTCGCGAGGAGATGGCGTGTGCCGAGGACCGTGGCGGTTATTACCGTATTCCTCCGGACCTGCGCGACCTGAACTACAGCAAGTTCGTCGAACATGGCGAGGAGCGTATCAGCCAGGCGGAAGATTACAACTCACACAATACCCAGCGCCTCGACGTCGCCGGCATGGAGGCGCTGTTGATGAAACTGGAGTTCATTCGTGCGATCCAGCGTGGTGAACACGCTTCGCCCGAGGAGTGATCGCTTGAACGTGTTGATCACCGGCGGCAATGGGTTCATCGGCCGCAACCTACAAAGCCACCTGCACGCACGCAACGACGTCCATATGATCTGTCACGACCGGTGCGTGCCGCAGGCGTTGTTGGCCCAGGTTGCAGCGGCTGACTTCATTTTCCATCTGGCCGGCGTCAACCGGCCGGACGACACCGCCGAGTTCGCCACGGGCAATGCCGACTTCACCTCGCGACTGTGTGACGCGATCCTGGCCTCGGGCAGGCGTATTCCGGTTGTCTACAGCTCGTCGATCCAGGCGCTTGCCGACAATCCCTATGGCCGCAGCAAGCGTTCGGCCGAGCAGGCCCTCGCCGACCTGGCAGCCCGTCAGGGCGGGGCAGTACATGTATTCCGTCTGCCCAACGTCTTCGGCAAGTGGGCGCGCCCGAACTACAACTCGATGGTCGCCACTTTTTGCCACAACATTGCCAATGGCCTGCCCATTCAGATCCATGATGTGAACGCCGTGGTGAACCTGGTCTACATCGACGATGTGGTCAGGCACTTCATCGGCCTGATGGATGGCGTGTTGCCTGACGACCTGGCAGATGAGGTCAAGCCTGTGTACTCCACCACCGTAGGTCAGGTGGCGGAACTGCTGGAGGCCTTCCGCGACAGCCGCTCGACCCTGACCACGGAGGCGGTGGGCACGGGCCTGGCGCGCGCGCTTCACTCCACTTATCTCAGCTACTTGCCCGCGCAAGCCTTCAGCTACGAGCTGCCAGGTTATTCCGACCCGCGTGGAACCTTCGTGGAGATGCTCAAAACCCGGGACTCAGGCCAGTTCGCCTATTTCACCGCGAAGCCCGGGGTCACCCGGGGCGGGCACTACCATCACACCAAGACCGAAAAGTTCCTGGTGATCCGCGGCAGCGCCCGCTTCGGCTTCCGCCACATACAGAGTGGCGAAACCTATGAATTACATACCGATGGGGAAAAGCCCGTGATCGTCGAGACGGTTCCCGGCTGGACCCATGATGTGACCAACATCGGTGACGACGAATTGATCGTGATGCTGTGGGCCAACGAAGTGTTCGACCGCCAGAATCCCGATACCTACGCCATGCCCGTACGCTCCTCCGGCGAATGAGAGGGGCTAAGAGATAGTCATGAAAAAGTTGAAAGTGGTTACGGTCGTCGGCACTCGCCCGGAGATCATCCGCCTGTCGCGCGTCATCCACGCCCTGGACCGTCACTGCGACCATGTCCTGGTGCATACTGGGCAGAACTACGATTACGAG
The DNA here is from genome assembly GCF_002934345.1 of Pseudomonas sp. PONIH3. Classification (NCBI taxonomy): domain Bacteria; kingdom Pseudomonadati; phylum Pseudomonadota; class Gammaproteobacteria; order Pseudomonadales; family Pseudomonadaceae; genus Pseudomonas; species Pseudomonas sp. PONIH3. The sequence continues at coordinate 1,902,203 of NZ_CP026386.1, read as the reverse complement.
CTGAATGAAATCTTCTTTCAGGACCTGGGCATCCGCAAGCCGGACCACTTCCTGAATGCAGCCGGCAACAATGGCGTCGAAACCATCGGCAACGTGATCATCGCCGTGGACAAGGTCCTCGAGGTCGTGCGTCCGGAAGCCTTGCTGATCCTCGGTGACACCAACAGTTGCATGGCCGTCATCCCGGCCAAGCGCCGCAAGATCCCGAGTTTCCACATGGAGGCGGGGAATCGTTGCTTCGACATGCGTGTTCCCGAGGAAATCAACCGGCGCATTGTCGACCACACCGCAGACATCAACCTCACTTACAGCGCCATCGCCAGGGATTACCTGCTGGCCGAGGGGCTGCCTGCGGACCGTATAATCAAGACCGGCAGTCCGATGTTCGAGGTGCTCGGGCACTATCGCGAAGGCATCGCCGCCTCGGACGTTCTCGAGCGCCTGGGCTTGAGCGCTGGCGGTTTCATGGTGGTCAGCGTCCATCGCGAAGAGAACATCGACTCCGAGCAGAACTTCCTCAAGCTGGTCGCCATGCTCAATGGCGTCGCCGAGCGCTATGACATGCCGATCGTGGTGTCCACTCACCCGCGCACACAGAAACGCATCGATGCCCTGGCGGTCGAGTTCCATCCCAATGTGAGGCTGCTCAAGCCGCTGGGCTTCAAGGACTACAACAAGCTGCAACTCGAGGCTTACGCGGTTTTGTCCGACAGTGGCACCATCAGCGAGGAAGCCTCCATCCTGAACTTCCCCGCACTGAACCTTCGCGAGGCGCACGAGCGTCCGGAGGGCATGGAGGAAGCGGTGGTCATGATGGTGGGCGTCGAGCTGGAGCGGGTGCTCCAGGGGCTGGAGATCCTAGCTGGCCAGGCCCGCGGCGAGCAACGTGACCTACGTCTGGTCGCGGATTACAGCATGCCGAATGTTTCCGAAAAAGTAGTCCGGATCCTACATAGCTATACCGACTATGTGAACCGGGTCGTATGGAAGCGGTATTGAGTCGCGCCATGGATGACAACAAGTTGCGTATTCTGGTGGTAACCCAGTACTTCTGGCCCGAAAACATGCGGATCAATGATCTGGTCAGCGATTTTTCCGCGAAGGGGCACGACGTCACCGTTCTCACCGGCCTGCCGAACTACCCGGAAGGTAAGGTCTTCGGAGCTTACGCCCGGGAGCCAGAAAAATTCCGGCGCTATGCCGGCGCGAAAATCATTCGCGTGCCAATGATTTCCCGTGGCAAGCGGGGTTTCCGCCTATTCCTGAATTACCTGTCGTTCTTTACCAGCGCCTCCGTCATCGGTTCCTGGAAGGTGCGCGGGCGTGAGTTCGATGCGATCTTCGTCTTCGCGGTTTCCCCGATCATGGCCGCGATACCGGCCATCGTCATCGGCCGCTTGAAGAAGACGCCGGTGTTCATCTGGATCCTGGACCTGTGGCCGGAAACCCTGCGTGCCGTGAATGTGGTGCGCAACCCGAAGGTGCTGGGTGTCGTGGGCAAGTTGGTGTCCTGGATCTACAACCGAGCCGACTACCTGCTGCTGCAGTCCCACGGCTTTTTCGAAAGTGTCAGGGAGAATTGCACCCGCAGCATCGCCAGCGAGCGCCTGGTGTATTTCCCCAGTTGGGCGGAAGACGAGTTTTCCAACGCGCTGCCTGACACCAAGGCACTGATCGACAGCGATCCTTCCACCTTCACCGTGGTGTTCGCCGGCAATCTGGGCGAAGCGCAAGATTTTCCGGCGATCCTCGATGCCGTGGAGATGCTCCGTGGACAGGTTTCCGTGCGCTGGGTGATCGTGGGTGACGGTAGGGTCAGTGGCTGGCTCGCCGAACAGGTGAAACTGCGTTCGTTGAATAACGTCCATCTGCTTGGCCGTCACCCGCTGGAAGCCATGCCCGGGCTGTTCGCGCGTGCTGATGCACTACTGGTTTCGCTGAAGACTAACAGCGTTTTCGAAAAGACCATTCCAGGCAAGGTCCAGGCCTATCTCGCATCCGGGCGACCGGTGCTGGCAATGATCAATGGCGAAGCGGCTCGAGTGATCAACGAGTCCGGCGCGGGCCTGGCCTGTGCGTCCGGCGACTGGCGGGGACTGGCCGAGATCACCCGGACCCTGGCGCAAAGCTCGACTGAGCAACGGCAAGCGATGGGCATGGCAGGTAAGGACTACTACCAGGCCAATTACTCCAAGCCGGCGCTGCTTTCCCGTCTGGAGGAGTTGTTCCGGGTTGCCACGCTGCGCAGGCGCACGCAATGACGGCCGGAACGGTTTTTTTGACCGGAGCCAGCGGCTTCGTCGGCCAGGCATTGCTGCGCCGCCTGCTTGATGATGGCGTTGCGGTGACGGCTGCCGTGCGCGACGGGGGCACCGTAACGGACCCGCGGGCTGACCGCTTCGTCTTCGCCAGCCTGACGGACGACAGTGACTGGCAGGCCGGGCTCGCCGGGCGTGAGGTGCTTATACATGCCGCGGCCCGGGTGCACGTGATGAATGATCGCGAGGCGGATCCGCTGGCCGCGTTCCGCCGTGTCAACGTCGACGGCACGCTGGCGCTGGCGCATGCAGCCGTCGCGGCGGGGGTCAAGCGCTTCATTTTCATCAGTTCGATCAAGGTCAATGGCGAAAGTACCAGCAACCGCGGGCCCTATTGTGCGGATGATGTGCCGGCCCCCCGGGATCCCTATGGCATCTCCAAGCTGGAGGCAGAGCAGGCCCTGCTTGCATTGGGGCGCGAGAGTGGTCTAGAGATCGTGATCATCCGGCCGGTGCTGGTCTATGGCCCGGGGGTCAAGGCCAACTTCCGTGCCATGATGCGCTGGGTGAATAGAGGGCTGCCCCTGCCCCTGGGCCTGATCGACAACCGTCGCAGTCTGGTGGCGCTGGACAACTTGGTCGATCTCATCGCCACCTGCCGGTTGCACCCTGCTGCTGCTGGCGAGGTATTCCTGGTGAGCGATGGAGAGGATCTTTCCACTTCTGCGCTGTTGCGGCGCATGGCTGCTGCCTTGGGCAAGCCCTCGCGGTTATTGCCGGTCCCCGTCGCGTGCCTGCGCCTGGGTGCTTCACTGCTGGGTAAGCGCGGCGTGGCCGAGCGCCTGTGTGGTTCGTTGCAGGTCGATATCGACAAGACCCTCGATCTGCTCGACTGGACGCCCCCTCTTGCGGTCGATGACGCATTAAAGGTCACCGCGCGACAGCTTCAGGATGGTTCTCGTTGATGAGCGTTTTCTGGTTTGGTCCTATTGTATTGATTCTCTCCTTTGGCATGACCGGCGTATTGCGTCGCTATGCCCTGGAAAAGAGCATCATGGATATTCCCAATGCGCGAAGTTCGCATTCGGTCCCCACGCCTAGAGGCGGTGGCGTAGCCATCGTGCTGGCCTTCCTGGTGTCCTTGCTCTCGCTGGCGATCGCTGGTTTCGCCGATACCGCGACCCTGCTTGCCTGTGCGGGGGCAGGCGGGCTGATCGCCATCGTCGGCTTCATGGACGATCATGGGCACATCGCTGCCCGCTGGCGCCTGCTGTCCCATTTTGCCGCCGCCGCATGGTCCCTGATCTGCCTGGGGGGCATGGCACCGCTGCAGTTCTGGGGCATGCAGGTCGATCTTGGCTGGTTGGGAGCGCTACTGGCCGCAGTCTATCTGGTATGGCTTCTCAATCTGTACAACTTCATGGATGGCATCGACGGCATCGCCAGCGTCGAGGCGATCACGGCCTGCCTTGGTGCCAGCCTGCTATATGCGGTGGCGGGCCACGCCGGGCTGATGGTGCTGCCGTTGATGCTGGCTGCAGCCACCGCCGGGTTCCTTGTGTGGAATTTCCCGCCGGCACGGATCTTCATGGGAGATGCCGGGAGTGGCTTCCTTGGCATCATCCTCGGTATCTTCTCGATCCAGGCGGCCTGGGCGTCGCCCGTACTGTTCTGGGGCTGGCTGATCCTGCTGGGGACATTCATCGTCGACGCCACCTTCACTCTCCTGCGTCGGCTGGCGCGGGGGGACAAGGTCTACGAGGCTCATCGCAGTCATGCCTATCAGTTCGCTTCGCGACGGAATGGCCGGCATCTGCCCGTGACCCTGGCGGTGGCGGCGTTGAACGTGTTCTGGCTGCTGCCCGTGGCCTTGAGCGTGGTGGCCGGGCTCGTGGATGGCGTTGTCGGCTTGTTGATAGGGTATGCGCCCCTGCTGGTGCTGGCGGTGCGTTACCGCGCAGGAGCCTTGGAGCGCAACGGAGCATAGCCGGTGATCGAGGCAATGCCTCTGTCAGGTAACTATCTGCTGTATAGGAAAATCATGGATAACTTCAGGTCATGGCTGTTGAGCCTGTCCCATAGGCAGAAGCGCGGTTTGCAGGTCTTCGCCGATTTGATCCTGGTCTGGTTCGCGCTATTGATGGCGTTCGTGGTCCGCTTGGGAATCGAAGTGGGCGTGAGCCCGGTATTCGATCACGCCTGGCTTTTCGTCTGCGCTCCCGCGCTGGCACTGCCGATCTTTGCCTGGTTCGGCATGTACCGCGCCGTGACGCGTTTCCTCGGAAACGATGCGCTGGTTTCGATCTTCAAGGCGGTCAGCCTGGCATCCTTGATGCTTGGCGTCGTGATCTACTGGTATAGCAATCATCAAACACTGGTGCCCCGTTCCATTATCTTCAATTACTGGTGGTTGATGCTGGTCATGGTTGGTGGGTTGCGGCTCGCGGTGCGCCAGTACTTCCTCGGCGACTGGGCGGGTGCGGGTTTGTCCATGCCATTCGTGACCCGCACCAGTGACCTGCCCAAGGTTGCCATCTACGGCGCTGGCGCAGCGGGCAACCAGCTGGTCGCCGCCTTGCGAATGAGTCGGGTGATGGTACCCGTGGCGTTCATCGACGATGACCCGGGTATCGCCAATCGGGTGATCTCTGGCCTGCCAGTGTACAAGCCAAGCCATATTCGCCGGATGATCGGCCTCACGGGTGCTGAGGAAGTACTCTTGGCCATTCCTTCCGCCAGCCGCTCAAGGCGCCGGGAAATCCTCGGCTACCTCGAGAGCCTGGCGGTGCATGTGCGCAGTATTCCGGGGTTCATGGACTTGGCCAGTGGTCGGGTCAAAGTGGACGACCTGCAGGAAGTGGATATCGCCGACCTGCTCGGACGTGACTCGGTACCGGCCCAGAGTGAGCTGCTCGAGCGCTGCGTGACCGGGCAGCGGGTCATGATCACCGGTGCGGGTGGCTCCATCGGATCGGAACTGTCCCGCCAGATTCTCGCGCTCAAGCCGGAGCTGCTGCTGCTGTTCGAACACAGCGAGTTCAATCTCTACAGCATCCTGTCGGAGCTGGAGCGGCAACTGCCATTGAGCTCCCCGCGTACGCAGCTTCTGCCTGTTCTCGGCTCGGTACGCAACCAGGCACAGATGCATCACCTGATGAGCCGCTGGAAGATCGACACCGTCTACCATGCCGCCGCGTACAAGCACGTACCCATGGTCGAGCACAACATTGCCGAAGGTCTCTACAACAACGTGATCGGTACGCTGGCCACCGCCCAGGCGGCGTTGAGCGCACAGGTTGCGAATTTCGTGCTGGTATCGACGGACAAGGCGGTCCGACCGACCAATGTCATGGGTAGCAGCAAGCGCCTGGCGGAAATGATCCTGCAAGCCTTGAGCAAGGAGATTGCTCCGGTCCTCTTCGACGATCCGGACAACGTCGCGAGGGTCAACAAGACCCGTTTCACGATGGTGCGCTTCGGTAACGTGCTGGGGTCCTCGGGCTCGGTGATCCCCTTGTTCCACAAGCAGATCAAGGCTGGCGGGCCGCTCACCGTTACCCACCCCAATATCACCCGCTACTTCATGACTATCCCCGAGGCTGCCCAGTTGGTGATTCAGGCGGGATCGATGGGGCAGGGCGGCGATGTATTCGTGCTGGATATGGGGGAGCCGGTCAAGATTGCCGAACTGGCGGAAAAGATGATCCACCTGTCCGGGCTAAGCGTGCGCTCGGCCGATAATCCCGGCGGTGACATCGCCATTGAATTCACCGGATTGCGCCACGGCGAGAAATTGTACGAAGAACTGCTGATCGGCGACAACGTGGCAGACACCCTGCATCCGATGATCCTGGCGGCCAATGAGGACCACTTGGCCTGGGACTCGCTCAAGACTTTCCTGGCGAGCTTGCTGCGAGCCCTGGGTGAAGATGATTACGATCAGGTACGGGACATGCTGCGAGGTTCTGTCAGCGGGTACATGCCGGAAGGCGGAATCGTCGACTGGATCTATCTACATCATCATTCCGAGTCGTGACAGCGCGTCGCCAGCTCATGACCGGGTATCGTGGATGGTCTGACCTGGCAGTTCCACTGCAGTGAGGTGCCCGTCTGCGAACGAGCAGCCCGTATCGACATAGACGACATTCCCCAGACGAGACACCGCGGCTACGGTAGAGTGGCCAACGTACAGCGTTTTAACACCAGCAACGGGCTTATCCTGCATGCCATTTATGCGACCCCTGGCGTAGACGGCCTGTTTAAGCGCATGGTCATGGCCTTGTTGCTGGGGGGTTTCCAATAGCGCCATGGCGTCGTCCCAGCTCATGTTCTCTTCCCAGTACGGTGATTCGGCGTGGATCACGCCGATACGCTGCCCGCCCGGCAGGGCGATTTCCAGGGCAACCGGCATGCGCTGGATGGCTTGATGAATCAGGCGTTGTCGAGCGTCCGGCAGCCGATAGAACCAGTCGCCACCGTTGCGGCTATGACGTGGCGCATCCCCGGTGCCGGCAAAGTGATCCAGCACCATCTGCTCATGGTTACCGCGCACTGAAAATAACCAGCTCTGTGCCAGCCAATCGATCACGGCATCGGAGTAGGGACCGCGATCCACCAAGTCGCCGGTACACAGCACTCGGTCCACTTCCGGATTGAATCCGACCTTTTCAAGCAAGGCCCCAAGTATCTCGAAATGCCCGTGCACGTCGCCCACGACAAAGTCCCTGCCGTTCAGGTTGGCAGGCAGGCGCAGCACTGTTGGAGCGGGAACGGGCTGTTCAGGGGCGGGCGTGAAGGCCGTGGAAGGGGTATTGGACATGGATGCGGCGCAGGGAGCGTCAGAGGGATAAAGATTTAGCTTTTAACACAAATCATGGGTACATCGCACCTGCCACATGATGGTAGACACGTCTTGTGTAGCGTGATGGCTATTTGTAAGCTTTTTCATGCCACTGTTATGGCTATCTGCTAGTCTCCGTGCCATCATGCTGTGCTTCAAGTACTTGCCTGCCGGGGTCGGCCACTCGGTCGGGTAACTTCATGCGCACATTTTGTGCATCTGGGGATGGGGGCAGTTGTTTTGAACGGTTTCGAATTCATGAGCAAGGTGAGATTCGCTCGTCTCCCTGTGCTCGCTACATTGGTGCTGACCCAATTCTTCTGCATCGTTGGTGGTGCTGCCAGTTACTGGGACGTTTCCTGGTTGTTGGCGGTTCCGGTGGGAGCCCTGTATTTCTTCATCGTGCGCAAGCACATTTTCAACTGCTTCGTCGCCGTTGCTGGCGCCTATTTCGGCCTCGGCATGGAATGGCCCATGGCTGTCGCGGCGTTGTTCGGCCTCTACGCACTGCTGCATATCATCAGTGCGGTAGCCAGTTCGATGCAGGAATTCGCGATCTAGCGCCTGATTCCACACTTGCTGTAACATCATGAAGCCCGGCGAAAGTCGGGTTTTTTGTTGGTGTTCTCCCCGGATCCTTGGCCTTGCATGGATCCGGTCAAATCTGGAAATGCTTGAAGGGCACGCCTGCACTTTCGCCAGGCTCGGCAATTGGCTAGCTTTATTCCCGCAACGAGGGAAACGTTGCTTGCCGAGTCTGAAACTAAAGGAGTGTCCCTGATGAGAAAAAAACTGCTGTCCTGTCTGCTGCTGCCGATTTTCGCCTCGCTGTCCCTGTCTCTCCACGCCGCACCGGCCACGCCGTCTGCAGCCAGCACCCCGACGCCACTGGTCGTCGCGAATCAGGTTACTGGCGATTCCGCCAAGGTGGACATCAACACGGCCAGTGCGAGCCTGTTGCATCAAGCCTTGCAGGGCATCGGCAAGACCAAGGCCGAAGCTATCGTGGCCTACCGGGAAGAGCATGGTAACTTCGCATCCGTTGACGAACTGCTGGAAGTGAAGGGTATCGGCTCTCTCCTTCTGGAGCGCAATCGCGACAAGCTGACAGTGAACTGACAGCACAAGTACAAGGCCGGTTCCAGTGACCGGCCTTTTTCTGTCCATCTTCAGCGGTCTTGCGCTTCCTTGGCATCCATCTCTGCATTGCGTTCGTGAACCCTTCTCAACTGTTCTTCCGTCAGTGGCAATTTCTTCGCGGTATCCCGCAGCAGCATCAGTCCTCCAACGATGGAGCCAATCGCTACCAACAGAATCAACCAGGCATACCAGGGCATGGCGCTCTCCTTCATACGGCGTGTAGGCCGTACCTGTATTATCGAGTAAAACTTGGCGACTTTGGTTCAATTATAGGGCTGTAATGATCGCCGGTTAATTCGCGATCACACCTTCCCCCGCTGCGCTCCCGCATCGTTTACAATGCGCGCCGTTTACGACTTGCCAAGAGACCCTGCCCATGTCCGCCTGCCAGACGCCCCTGATCGTCGCCCTGGATTTCCCCACCCGTGACGCCGCCCTGAAGCTGGCCGACCAGCTCGACCCCGCCCTGTGCCGGGTCAAGGTGGGCAAGGAACTGTTCACCAGCAGCGCCGCGGGCATCGTCGAAACCCTGTGCAGCAAGGGCTTCGAAGTGTTCCTCGACCTCAAGTTCCACGATATCCCCAACACCACCGCCATGGCGGTCAAGGCCGCGGCCGAGATGGGCGTGTGGATGGTCAATGTGCACTGCTCCGGTGGCCTGCGCATGATGTCGGCCTGCCGCGAAGAGCTAGCCAAGCGCAGCGGTCCACAGCCGCTGCTGATCGGCGTGACCGTGCTGACCAGCATGGAGCGTGAGGATCTGGCCGGTATCGGCCTGGATGTCGACCCGCAGGAGCAGGTGCTGCGCCTGGCGGCGCTGGCGCAGAAGGCCGGCATGGACGGCCTGGTGTGCTCGGCGCTGGAGGCTCCGGCACTGAAGGCGGCGCATCCGTCGCTGCAACTGGTGACCCCGGGTATCCGCCCGGCAGGCAGTGCCCAGGACGACCAGCGCCGGATCCTGACCCCCCGCCAGGCACTGGACGCCGGTTCCGACTACCTGGTGATCGGGCGTCCGATCAGCCAGGCGGCGGACCCAGCCCAGGCGTTGGCTGCTGTGGTGGCTGAGATTCGCGGTTGATTCGAGAGGCCGCGAGTGTGGGCTGCGCGTGAGCGCAGCCCGCAATGATCAGACTTTCAGCACCAGCTTGCCGAAGTTCTCCCCGCTGAACAGCTTGAGCAGCGTCTCGGGGAAGGTTTCCAGCCCTTCCACCACATCTTCCTTGCTCTTCACCTTGCCACTGGCCAACCAGCCGGCCATTTCCTGCGCGGCCTTGCCGTACTCCTTGACGTAGTCCATCACCACGAAGCCTTCCATGCGCGCGCGGTTGACCAGCAGCGCCAGGTAGTTGGCCGGGCCCTTGACCGCTTCCTTGTTGTTGTATTGGCTGATGGCGCCGCAGATCACCACCCGGGCCTTGAAGTTCAGGCGCGACAGCACCGCGTCGAGGATGTCGCCGCCGACGTTGTCGAAGTACACATCCACGCCCTTGGGACATTCGCGCTTGAGCCCGGCGAGCACGTCTTCGGCCTTGTAGTCGATGACCCCGTCGAAGCCCAGTTCATCCAGCAGGTACTGACACTTCTGCGCGCCACCGGCAATGCCGACCACGCGGCAACCCTTGAGCTTGGCGATCTGCCCGGCAATGCTGCCGACCGCGCCGGCGGCGCCGGAGATCACCACGGTTTCGCCGGCTTTGGGCTGGCCGACATCGAGCAGGGCGAAGTAGGCGGTCATGCCGGTCATGCCCAGTGCCGACAGGTAGCGCGGCAAGGGGGCCAGGCGCGGGTCGATCTTGTGCAGGCCCTGGGGTTCTCCGGTGAAGTAGTCCTGCACGCCGAGGGCGCCGCTGACATGGTCGCCGGGCTTGTAGTCCGGGTGCTTGGAGCTGACCACTTCGCCCACGCCGAGTGCGCGCATCACCTGGCCCAGGCCCACCGGGGGGATATACGACTTGCCTTCGTTCATCCAGCCGCGCATGGCGGGGTCCAGGGACAGGTAGAGGTTTTTCACCAGCACCTGGCCTTCGCCTGGCTCGTCGGCAGGGGCCTGCTCATAGGTGAAGTCGTCACGGCGCACGGCGCCGACCGGGCGCTTGGTCAGCAGGAAACGGCGGTTGGTGTGGGGCATGGCGAGTTCTCCTGAACGAGTGTGAGGGGGGATGATCGGCGGGTTGAATGGGCCGCGTCACGCAAGATCACCGCGAACGATAGTAGTCCAACCGTGCCCTTGATGATGCTGCCCAGCCCTGCATTGCCGTGACTAGACTCGGCCACGACTTCCCATCCTTTTGCAGGAGCCAGTGATGAGCATGACTTTCTCCGGCCAGGTTGCCCTGGTCACCGGTGGCGCAGCGGGTATCGGCCGGGCGACGGCCCAGGCGTTTGCCGCCGAGGGGCTCAAGGTGGTGGTGGCCGACCTTGATGCGAATGGTGGCGAAGCCACCGTTGCGCTGATCCGCCAGAGTGGTGGTGAAGCGTTGTTCATCGCCTGCGACGTTACCCGTGATAAAGATGTGCGGCAATTGCACGAGCAGGTCATCAAGGCCTATGGCCGGCTCGACTACGCCTTCAACAATGCCGGCATCGAAATCGAGAAGGGGCGGTTGGCGGAGGGCAGCGAGGCGGAGTTCGACGCGATCATGGGCGTCAACGTCAAGGGCGTCTGGCTGTGCATGAAGTATCAACTGCCCCTGCTGCTGGCCCAAGGCGGTGGCGCTATCGTCAACACGGCCTCGGTGGCCGGCCTGTCGGCGGCGCCAAAGATGAGCATCTATGCGGCGTCCAAGCATGCGGTGATTGGCCTGACCAAGTCGGCGGCCATCGAGTACGCGAAGAAGGGCGTCCGGGTTAACGCGGTGTGCCCGGCGGTGATCGATACCGACATGTTTCGCCGCGCCTACGAGGCCGACCCGCGCAAGGCCGAGTTCGCTGCGGCGATGCACCCGGTCGGGCGCATCGGCAAGGTCGAGGAGATCGCCAGCGCGGTGCTGTACCTGTGCAGCGATGGCGCGGCCTTCACGACGGGGCACAGCCTGACGGTCGACGGGGGCGCGCTGGCGATCTGACCGAGGCCAGCCACAGGGCCAGCGCCACCGCCGCGCAGCCCAGCAGCAACACACCACCAAATACGATCAAGGCCAGCCGCGGCCCCAGCCGATCACTGAGCAGCCCGGTAAAGATCACCGGCAGGCTGAACCCCAGGTAGGCCAGCAGAAAGAACCCGGCACTGGCCCGGGTTTTTTCTTGGCCGGCCAACTTGTTCACCGCCGCCAGCCCGCCCAGGTAGATAAAGCCATAACAGGCGCTGCTGGCGGCCACGGCGCCCAGCAAAACGCCCGCCAGGTTGCCGCTGTCGGCGCCCCAGGCCAGCAGCGCGTAGCTGCACGGCAGGATCAGCAGCCCGAGCAAGGTCGCCCGGGCACTGGCCATGCGCCGGGCCAGCGGCTGGAACAGCAAGCCGCAGCTGATCACGCAGAAGATCGAGAACCCCGACCAGGCGCTCAGACCGTGCTGGCGCAGGATTCCCGGCAGCAAGGCGATGACCAGCCCGACACAGGCCCAGGCCAGCAGGATCGCCAGGCCATAGGCCAGGCTGCCGCTGGGATAGTAGGGCAGGCGCAGCATGGCGCTGCTTTGCGTCGGGTGTGGGTCTGGCAAGCGCCAGACCAGCACCAGGGCCGCGGCGGCCAGTATCAGCTGCAAATGGAAACTGCCCGGAGTGAGTGTCGGCCCGCGCAGCAGGCACAGGCTGGTCAGCGCCGCGCCCAGGCCAAAACCCAGGGAGGTGCTGGCGGTGACCCAGGTCGCGGCGCGGTCACTTTCACCGGGTGCCATCAGCTCGCTCATGTAGGCGGTGGCCGTGGCCGAGGCCAGGCCGGTGCCCAGGCCCAGGAACAAGCGCGCCACGCCCAGGGAGGCCAGGCTGGGGGACAGCAGCATGATCAAGGTGGCGATCATCGACAGGGCGAGTGCGACCAGGATCAACGGGCGTCGCCCGACCCGGTCGGCCAGGGCGCCGAGGGCCAGCAGCACTGGCAATACACCGAGCACGTAGCCGGAGAAAGCCACGGCGGTCGCCGCGGCGCCTTGCCCGGAGAGGTCGGCGTAGGTGATGTACAGCGGGGCCTGGAGATTGACGGCGAGGGTGATCAGGCACAGGGCGAAGGCCAGCAGGGCCGGGGCGTGGCGAGTGGGCATGGATGGTTTCCGCAGGATCGATTGCGTCAGCATCGGCCCTGGGTGGCTGTTCGCCAAGGTACACCCAGGACGGATTTGTGTTTAACTGTTTGCCTGAAATAAGCGAACACTTGCCATGCACTTCAATCTTGATCGCGCTCTCCCCACGCCCTTGGTCCAGCAACTGACCGAGCAGTTGCAGGCCTGGATCACTCGGCAGCGCTTGCGCCCGGGTGCACGCCTGCCATCGATCCGCACATTGGCCAAGGCCCAGGCGGTCAGTGCTTCGTGCGTGATCGAAGCCTACGACCGGCTGGTGGCCAGCGGCTGGCTGGAGGCACGGCACGGTGCCGGGTTCTTCGTCGCCGAGCGCAAGCCGGGCCTGCGACCCGATCCCGGCGAGCCGTGGGGCGAGGCGATCGACGGCAGCTGGCGGCAGTTTCGCGAAGGGCACGAGCAACTGCTCAAGCTCGGCTGCGGCTGGCTGCCCGTGGCCTGGCGAGCCGAGGCTGAACTGGCCCAGGCCATCCGCCAGGTCAGCCGTGGCGCGCCCGAAGCACTGTTCGACTACTGCCCGCCCCAAGGCCTGGCGAGCCTGCGCCTGCAACTGCACAAAGGGCTGGCGCGGCTGGATATCGTCGCGGAACCTGAGCGTATCGTCACCACCCAGGGGGCCAGTCATGCCCTCGACCTGCTGGTGCGGACCTTGCTGGCGCCGGGCGACACGGTGTTGGTGGAACGGCCCGGTTACTACAACCTTTACAACCTGCTGCGCCTGCACGGCGTGCGCATGCTCGAGGTACCGCGCACTGCCAGTGGCCCAGATTTGGAAGTACTCGAGCAGTTGCTCGCCGAACACCGGCCGCGCTGCCTGTTCATCAACAGCCTGTACCAGAACCCGACCGGCACCAGCCTGACGCCCAAGGTCGCCTATCGCCTGCTGGAGCTGGCCCGCGGGCATGACCTGCGGATTGTCGAGGATGACCTCTATGCCGACTTCCAGGACGGGCCGGCGGCACGGCTGGCTACCCTCGACAGCGAGCAACGGGTGATCTACCTGGGCAGCTTCTCGAAGACCCTCAGCAGTTCGCTGCGGGTCGGCTATGTGGTGGCCGATCCGCCCCTGGTGGCGCGTCTGGCCGAATTGAAGATGGTCGCGGGCATTGGCACCTCGCGCTTTGCCGAGCAGGTAGTCGGGCAGATGCTCGCCAACGGTAGTTACCGCAAGAGCGTGCAGCGCCTGCGGCTGCGCCTGGGCCAGCACCGGGCGAGGACGCTGGGGCTACTGGAGGCCTGCGGCTGGGAGGTATTTTGCGAACCCGTCGGCGGCATGTTCGTCTGGGGCCGGGTGCCGGGGCGCGACTTCGCCGAACTGGAGCGGCTGGCGCTGGAGCACGCGGTGCTGCTTACCCCGGGCAGTGCCTTCGATCCGCAGGGGCGGGCCAGTGAATGGCTGCGCATCAATGTCGCCTATGGGCAGGATTCGCGGGCCGAGGCGTTCTTCCGGCATGCGGGGCGACCTCTGGCAGTCTGAAAGCGACACGCTCATAGCTAAATGACACCATTGGTGCGTCTGGCTCTTGTGACGGGGTCGGCGCCATTGTCACTCTTGCTGTCGGTAAAGTCCGACAAGGCGAGGGGAATGATGATGGCGGCGACCAAGCACGGTGTACTGGCCAACCTGGGCATGGCGCGCAAGCTCGGCCTGGGCTTCGCCCTGGTGTTGCTGCTCACCCTGGTGGTGGCCGCCATCGGCGTGTACGCCCTGGCCAATGTCGGCCAGCGCTTCGATGGGCTGCGGCAGATGGCTCAGTTCAATACCGACCTGTTGAAGCTGCGCCAGCACGAACAGGCCTTCGCCCTGCGCTCGGACATCAAGGAGGCCGAGGCCCTGCGCACGGGGCTGCTGGGGCTTGTGGAGCGGGCCCGGGCCGTGCCAGCACTGGCCTCGACCGAGGCCGATCTCAATGCCTATGGGCAAGCTTTCGACCAATTCGTCCAGGCGGTGCAGGCCAAGGAGCTGGCGCTGGACATGGCCAGCTGGTCGGTATCGAGCGTGGCCAACAATCTCGATGTGCTGCAGGCGGGCCTGGCCGACGATGGCACCTATACCCTCAAGCAGTCCCAGGGGCAGCAGGGTGGTGAGTTCCTGGAACAGGCCGGGCAGGTGGCCCAGGTGTCGCGCCTGATGCTGCAGGCCATGGACGAGGCCCGGGTGCGCCTGGACCAGAGCCGCAAGGGCGGAGAGGCCAGCGCCGAAGGCCGCATCGCTCAGACTGTGGAAGCTGCGACCCTGGTGGACCAGCTCAAGGCTTCCGTCACCGACGCCGGCTACCAGAGCGTGCTGGGCGAAGTGGCTGGGCATATCGCGAGTTTTTCCGAAAAACTCAACGAGTACACCGACCTGCTGGGCAAGGAGCGGGGGATCAAGGATCAGTTGCAGGCCCGGGCCGAGCAGGTCACCACGCGGGTCGACCAGGCCTACGTCGCCCAGGAGCAGGCCATGCAGGCGGAGCTTGCGCGCAACACCGTGGCCATCGCCGCGGCCACGGCCCTGGCTCTGCTGGTAGGCGTGCTGGCGGCCTGGTTGATCACCCGTGCCGTGGTCGCGCCGCTCAAGCGGGTGATCAGCCGTGCCCGGCGCATTGCCGCAGGCGAGTTGGGTATCGAGGCCGAGCCGCCGCGTGCCGACGAGGTCGGTCAACTGCTGCAGGCCATGCAGCAGATGGCCGAGGGGCTGTCGGGCATCGTCAGTGGCCTGCAGCAGGGTATCGATCAGCTGGCCGGCAGCGCCCAGGCCTTGTCGGCGGTGACCGAGCAGACCAACCGCGAAGTGGGCAGCCAGAAGGACGAGACCGAGCAGGTGGCCACTGCCATGCAGCAGATGACTGCGACCGTGCACGATGTGGCGCGCAACGCCGAGCAGGCCGCCCAGGCGGCCCAGGCAGCCGACGACAAGGTCGGCTCGGGGCAACAGGTGGTGCGTCAGAGCATGCAGCGCATCGAGCAACTGGCGCAGGCCGCCGAAACCGCCAGCAGCGGCATCGACAGCCTCAGTGCCGAGATCCATACGATCGGTGACGTGCTCGAGGTGATCAAGAGCGTGGCCGAGCAGACCAACCTGCTGGCGCTCAATGCCGCGATCGAGGCGGCGCGGGCCGGGGAGCAGGGGCGCGGATTCGCGGTGGTGGCCGACGAAGTGCGCGCCTTGGCGCGGCGCACCCGGCAGTCCACCGAGGAGATCGAGCGCCTGGTCGCCAGCCTGCGCGGCAATGCCCAGCAGTCGGTGATGCAGATCCGCGGCAGTACCGAACTGGTGCGCCTGGCGGTGGCCGACACGCTGCAGACCGAGAGCGCCCTGGGCAGCATTGCGGCGGCGGTGTCGTTGATCCAGCAGATGAACCAGCAGATCGCCGCGGCGGCCGAGCAGCAGAGCTCGGTGGCCGAGGAGATCAGCCGCAGCGTTACGCAGATTCGCGGTAGTGCCGACCAAGCGGCACTGGCGATGGAGGACAATGCCCGTTCAAGCGTCGAGCTGGCGCAGTTGGGCAATGACTTGAAGGGGATGGTGGGGCATTTCCGCTTGTGATTGCCTGTGCCTGTCTCAGCTCTTGCGCGGGCTGAGTATGAGCAAGGTCAGCACCCCCGCCACGATCCCCCAGAACGCCGAGCCGATCGAGAACAGGGTGAAGCCCGACGCTGTGACCATGAAGGTGATCAGGGCCGCCTCGCGCTCGCGCACCTCGCCCATGGCCACGCTCAAGCCGTTCATGATCGAACCGAACAGCGCCAGCGCCGCGATCGACAGCACCAGCTCCTTGGGCAGGGCACCGAACAGCGCCGCCAGGGTGGCGCCAAAGATGCCGGCGATGCCGTAGAAAATCCCGCACCAGACCGCCGCCGTGTAGCGCTTGGCCGGGTCTTCATGGGCATGCGGCCCAGTGCAGATCGCCGCGCTGATCGCCGCCAGGTTGACCCCGTGGGAGCCAAACGGCGCCAGCAGCAGCGAGGCGAAGCCGGTGGCCGAGATCAGCGGCGAAGCCGGCACCTGGTAGCCGTCAGCGCGTAGCACGGCGACGCCGGGCATGTTCTGCGAGGTCATGGCCACCACGAACAGCGGGATGCCGATGCTGATGGTCGCCGCCAGCGAGAAGCTCGGCGTGGTCCACACCGGGGTTGCGACTTCCAGCTGGAAGCCGCTGAAGTCCAGCAGACCCAGGGCGCCGGACAGCGCGGTGCCAACCAGCAGCGCGGCCAGCACGCAGTAACGCGGCGACAGGCGCTTGACCAGCAGGTAGCTGAAGAACATGCCCAGCACCAGCAGCGTGCGATGTTGAGCGGCAACGAAGATCTCGCTGCCGATCTTGAACAGGATGCCGGCCAGCAGGGCCGAGGCCAGGGAGGCGGGAATGCGCCGCACCAGGCGCTCGAAACTGCCGGTCAGGCCGCAGATCAATACCAGCACGGCGCAGGTGATGTAGGCGCCGATCGCTTCGCCGTAGCTCACCCCGCCAAGGCTGGTGATCAGTAGTGCCGCGCCGGGTGTCGACCAGGCCACGGTGATCGGCGTGCGGTAGCGCAGCGACAGGCCGATGCTGCACACTGCCATGCCGATCGACAGGGCCCAGATCCATGAGGAAATCTGCGCGCTGGTAAGACCGGCCGCCTGGCCAGCCTGGAACATCAGCACCAGCGAACTGGTGTAGCCGGTGAGCATGGCGATGAAGCCGGCGACGATCGCCGACGGCGAGCTGTCCGCCAGCGGCCGCAGGCGCGCTGAGGTGGCATCGGTCATAGGGCATTCCTTGTGCAGGTGTAAGCAGTTTTTTCAGGCTACCGTGCCATGGCGTGATCCTTGCCATACAGCAGGCATTGCATTTAGCCGTACAGTCGCCAACTATGGGCCATTACTACGCAACTGCGTGAGAGGGGAGGGGCGATGTACAAGGTGTATGGGGATTACCAGTCGGGCAACTGCTACAAGGTCAAGCTGATGCTCAGCCTGCTCGACCGCCCGTATGAGTGGCACCCGGTGGATATTCTCAAGGGTGAGACGGAAACGCCCGAGTTCCTGGCCATGAACCCCAACGGCAAGGTGCCGGTGCTCAAGCTCGAGGACGGCACCTGCCTGTGGGAGTCCAACGCGATTCTCAACTACCTGGCCGATGGCAGCGAGTTCCTGCCCAGCGCGCCGCGGCTGCGCACCCAGGTGCTGCAATGGCAGTTCTTCGAACAGTACAGCCATGAGCCCTACATCGCCGTGGCGCGGTTCATCCAGTTCTACCTGGGGCTGCCGCAAGAGCGACTGGAGGAGTACAGGGGGCTGCACAAGGGCGGCTACAAGGCGCTCAAGGTAATGAACAGGCAGCTGGAAATGACGCCTTACCTTGTCGGCGAGCAGTACTCGATCGCCGACGTGGCGTTGTACGCCTATACCCATGTGGCGCATCAGGGCGGTTTCGACCTGGCGCCTTACCCGGCGGTGCAGGCCTGGTTGGCGCGGGTGGCCAGTCATCCTCGGCATGTGCCGATGGTGGATTGACCGGCGTCATCGCGGGGCAAGCCCGCTCCCACGCCAGCCAGCACCCCTGGGAGCAGGCTGGCCCCGCGATGGTGATTTGTCAGACCGCGGCGAAACGCTTGTCCAGGTAAGCAATGATGTCCTTGGACTCGTACATCCAGGTCACCTCGCCTTGTTCCTCGATCCGCAGGCACGGCACTTTCACCCGGCCACCGCCTTCCAGCAGCGCCTGACGATGCTGCGCGTCGTTCTTCGCATCGCGCAGTGCCACCGGGACATTGAGGCGGTGCAGGGTGCGACGAGTCTTCACGCAGAAGGGGCAGGCGTGGAACTGGTACAGCACCAGGCCCTTGGCCTGCTGTTCGACCTGGGCCTGGGCCGCGGCATCGCGCTTCTTTTTTGCCGGGCGGCTGATCCAGTCGCCGAACACGATAAGCTGGCCGAGGCCGACCCGCAGGGCTTTGACGATCATGGGCAACTCCTGAAATGAAAAAGCCGACCCCAGGGGGTCGGCTCGGAACACAGGCCGATCACTTGATCAGGCTGAGGAACTCGCTGCGGGTGGCGGCGTTCTCGCGGAACTCGCCGAGCATCACCGAGGTGAGCATGGTCGAGTTCTGCTTTTCGACACCGCGCATCATCATGCACATGTGCTTGGCCTCGATCACCACCGCCACACCTGCGGCGCCGGTCACCTGCTGCACGGCCTCGGCGATCTGGCGGCTAAGGTTTTCCTGGATCTGCAGGCGGCGGGCGTACATGTCGACGATCCGCGCCACCTTCGAAAGGCCCAGCACCTTGCCCTTGGGCAGGTAGGCCACATGGGCCTTGCCGATGAACGGCAGCATGTGGTGTTCGCACATCGAATACAGCTCGATATCCCGGACCAGCACCATTTCGCTGTTGTCGGAGGTGAACAACGCGCCGTTGGTCACTTCTTCCAGGGTTTGCTCATAACCGCGGCAAAGGTATTTCATGGCCTTCGCAGCCCGCTTGGGCGTGTCGAGCAGGCCTTCGCGGGAGACATCCTCGCCGATCTGGCTGAGGATCGCGGTGTAGTTCTGTTCCAGGGACATGGATCTACCTGTGGAAAATTTCGCAAAGGCGAAGGGTACGGCGGCGACGGCGGCGCTGCAAGCGCGATGTCACTCGTCGCGCCCTTCGAGCATGGTTCGCTTGAGCATCACGTAGACCGCGCCGGTGCCGCCGTGGCGAGCCTGACAAGAGGTGAAACCGAGCACCTGCGGGTGCTGGCGCAGCCAGGTGTTGACGTGGCTCTTGATCATCGGACGCTTGCCGTCCAGGCGCGCGGCCTTGCCGTGGGTGACCCGCACGCAGCGCACTTCCAGCTTGGTCGCTTCGGCGATGAAGGCCCACAGCGTCTCGCGGGCCTTCTCGACGCTCATGCCGTGCAGGTCGAGGCTGCCCTCGAAGGCGATCTGGCCGAGCTTGAGCTTGCGTAGCTGGCTTTCCTGCACGCCGTCACGCCGCCACATCAGCTCATCCTCGGCGCCGACGTCGATGACGAACTGGTCGGAGAGGCCGTCGATCACCAGCGTCTGGTCGCTGCGGATGGTCGCCGCCTGGCGCAGGCCTGCCAGTTGCTTGCGGTCGGCCTTGGGTTTGCCGACTTCGGCGCGATCGTGCTTGATCGGCTTGACGCCCTGCACTTGGCTGCGGAAGAGGGAAAAGTCGTCGTCTTGCATGGTGCCTCCACGTGGGCGGCGTAGTTTACGCGACTGTCATCGCGGGGCAAGCCTGGCCCCGCTCTCGGCGCATCAGTCGTGTTTCTTCATCAGGTGCGGCGACAGGTTCAGCTCGCGCCCGCGGCGCAGGCGGATACGGCTGCGCCGCCACAGGCGCACGCCGAAGTACAGCAGCGCCAGCCCGACGACGGTCAGTGTTGCCGACAATGGACGGTTGGCATTGAGTTCGGCCAGGGCGGCGTAGTTGCCCAGCAAACCGGCGAAGCCGGCCATGGCCAGCAGGATGCCCAAGGTGGCCAGCAGTACCGAGAGTGCTGCGGCGATGCGCGCGCCCCAGTTGCTCGGCTCACGCTGGCGCAGGCGCTTGGCATCGAAACTGCCTTTGAGCTTCATTCGAATTCCTCAGGATCGGGTGGTGCTGATCCGGATTTCGACCTGCGGGTCATCTTGAGGTTCCGCCCGTCCGCCGGGCGGTCGTGGTTCAGACCAGGCTGGCAGTGGGCGCGACGCAGGCGAAATTGTCGGCCATCACGGCCATCTCGCACTGGTGGATCTGCGCGGCGGGGATCACGGTGTCCTTCAGGGCCAGGTCACGGGTCGCAGAGGCATCTTCGACCAGGGTGCAGCGATAACCATAGTCCTTGGCGCGACGCACCGTGGTGCTGACGCTGGAGTGGCTCATGAAACCGCAGACGATCAGGTCCAGCGGGCCGAAGGCCTGCAGGGTCTCGTGCAGCTTGGTGTTCTTGAAGGCGTTGGGCATGCGTTTCTCGATCACCACCTCACCTTCGCGCGGCTCCAGCCCGGGAATGAACTCGCCCGCCGGGCCCTGCGGATCGAAACGGCCGCCAACGGTACCGAGGTGGCGGACATGGATGATCGGGCGACCGGCCTTGCGGGCGGCGTCGAGCAACCTGGCAATGTTCGCCACGGCCTCGTCCATGCCCGACAGCGCCAGCGGACCGCTCAGGTACTCCTTCTGCGCATCGATGACGATCAGGCTGGCTTGGCTCAGCTTGGCCGGCGGGTAGTCGCGGCCAGTGAGGCGGAACATCGTGGTTGGAACGGACATCAAGGGCTCCTTGGGTAGGGCTTTTGTGTACCTATTCTCCCTTGCCTTGGCGCCAATGTGAATGGTTGACAGCGCAGGCGGCGTGGTTACTGGCTTGTGGCTATCCATTCGGCCATAGGAGCGAACATTTGTGTGGTGTGGGCTGTTAGACTTTCGTCCTGTCAGAAAAGGAGTACCCCGTGATCACATCCCGCCTGCGCACCCTGCGCGACCACATCCGCTGGGCGGTCAGCCGCTTCCATGAGCATGACCTGTTCTTCGGCCATGGCGCCGACAATGCCTGGGACGAAGCCCGCCTGCTGGTGCTCGGTGCGGTGCACCTGCCCTGGGAGGTGGCCGACAGCTATCTGGACTGCGCACTCGAGGATGACGAGCGGGTACGTCTACAGCACTTGCTCAAACGCCGTATCGACGAGCGGGTACCGACCGCCTACCTGCTGGGCGAGGCCTGGTTCTGCGGCATGTCGTTCATTGTCGACGAGCGCGTGCTGGTGCCGCGCTCGCCCATCGGCGAGTTGATCGAAAAGCGCTTCGAGCCCTGGCTGGCCGCCGAGCCTGCGCGCATTCTCGACCTGTGCACCGGTTCCGGCTGCATCGGCATCGTTGCCGCCGATGTGTTCCAGGACGCCGAAGTGGTGCTGGCCGACCTGTCCTTCGACGCATTGGCGGTGGCTAACCAGAACATTGAGCGCCATGGCCTTGAGGAGCGTGTGTACACCGTGCAGGGCGATGGCTTCGCCGGGCTGCCGGGGCAGCGCTTCGACCTGATCCTGTCCAACCCACCGTACGTTGATGCCGAAGACTTCGGCGACATGCCGGCCGAATACCACCATGAGCCCGAATTGGGCCTGGCCTGTGGCAACGATGGCCTGGACCTGGTGCGGCGCATGCTGGCCGAGGCGGCCGACCATCTGACCGACAAAGGCCTGATGATCGTGGAAGTGGGCAACAGCCAGGTGCACGTCGAGTCGCTCTACCCCGAGGTGGACTTCGTCTGGCTGGAGTTCGAGCGCGGTGGGCACGGCGTGTTCATGCTGACGGCCGAACAGTGCCGGCAGCATCAGGAGTTGTTCAAGGCGCGGGTCTGACTGCGCGCCCGTTCCCACAGGATGAATGCAATCTCCGTGGGAGCGGGCTTGCCCCGCGATGGCGATATCAGCGGGTGGCGATCCAGATCAGCAACCCGGCCTGGAACACCGCGAAGGCCACCAGGCAGGTGATGGTAAAGCGCAGGCCGCTGTCTTCGCGGCGGTACTTGGCCACCCGTTCGTCACGCTCGCGCAGCTGCGCTTCCTTCTCCATCAGGTTCTGCTCGGCCTGCTGCAACATCCCGGCGGCCTCGAGGTTGTCCACGCGCTGCACCTTCTCGGTGTTCCAGCCACCCTTGAGCTGGCCCACCGGCGTTTCCACCAGGCGCCCCTTGAGCAGTTGTCCGTCGGTGTATTCCACCTCCAGGCCGACGCCGCGCAGCACGTGGTCGCGGCGCAGGCGAGTGTCTTCGTTCAGCGCGTCCTTGTTTGGCAAGCTCATGCCCTCGACCCGATAGTGCGAGCAGCGCTGCTGCAGCCATTGCACCGCCTGCGCCAGCAAGTAGCGGCCCAGGCCGCGGTTGAGCGGTTCGAGCTGCAGGCCGGCCGGGTCGCCGATGCGCACCGTGCGCGTTTCGTGGTCGACGCGGATGTCCAGATGGTTCTGTTCCTTGCGCACCTTCTGCCCAGGCAGGCGGATTTCCATGCGCAACAGGCTATGGGCCTTGTCGTGGCGCTCGGCGTAGCCGAACTGGACGAAGCGCAGCGGACGCGCGCCGATGTTGCGGTCAGTCGGCAGCGGGGCCAGGCGTAGCAGTTGGAAGTGCTCGGCAGCAAGGTCCGCCCAGGGCAGCGGGGCGCTTTCCGGCGCTTGTTCTTCGGTCGCCTCGGCGGCGGGGGCATCGGTCATCAGGGAATCCTCAGGTGCACGGCGGCCGGGTGCCGGTACCTACAAGGCCCTTGTAGGTATGGGCTTGCCCGCGATCAGGGCGCGTGGGCCCCGAATCACTGCCTTCTCAGCCGCGTTATCGGCAGGCCTGGTCAATACCTGAGGACAGGTATCAGGCCTGTGGCAACCCACGGATGAACAGAACGATGCGCTCCCCCAGCTCACGCGCCAGCGGCAGCTCGGGGTTGCGGTAGCTGTCACGCTGCTGGGTCATGCCCCGGGGGCTGATGCGCAGCACATGGTTCATGCCGTCGATCAGCGCCAGTTGCGCGTCGGGTTTGGCTGCCTTGAGGCGCTCGGCATCGGCTACCTCTACCTGGATGTCGTTACGCCCCTGGACGATCAGCGCGGGCACCTTGAGGCGGGCGAAGGCCGCCGCCGGGTCCTGATGCAGCAAGGTGATCAAGTACGGCTGCACGCTGGGGCGGAACACCTGGCGCAGCGGCGCGGGCACGTCGAGGCTGGTCTGCCCGGCCTGCAAGCGGTCGATCAGCGCCACGCCAGCGGGCAATTGCGCTGGCGGCAGGCGCTGGGCCAGCTGCTCGCGCAGCACGTCTGCCACCGGCCGACCGCTGCCGGCCAGGGTGATCACCGCGCTGGCGCCGGCCTGTTCCGCGGCGAGGCTGGCGATCAGTGCGCCTTCACTGTGGCCGACCAGGATCAGCGGGCCGAAGCGTGGATCCTGCCTGAGTGCGCGGCCCCACGCGACCACGTCGGCGACATAGCGCTCGACGCTGAGGTCACGTTCGTCGGGGGTGGCCGGCTGGCTGGCGGCCACGCCGCGCTTGTCGAAGCGCACGCTGGCAATGTGTTCGCTGGCCAGCAGCAGGGCCAGGCGCTTGAGGTTGTCGATGCGCCCGGCGGCAGGGTTGTTGCCATCGCGGTCGGTAGGGCCGGAGCCGGCGATGATCAGCACCACCGGGGGCGGCGTGGCCTGCTGCGGCAACAGCAGGCTGCCATGCAGCACGCCCTGGCCGGTGTCCAGATCGATGGGGCGTTGCAGCACGGTGGGGGCGGCCTGGGCGAGGCAGGTGCAGAACAGCAGGAGCAGGGCGGCGAGGCGCGACTTCATGGGCGGGGTACTACGTGGGACGTTGCTGATTCGACCTTGGGTCATCGTGAAGGTTCGCGGGCCCCATCGCTGGGCAACCACAGCCACGCGGTTTTCCGTATACTGCCGCTTTCGTTCACTTCAGGCTGATTCGCGGAGCGTCCATGTCCGGCAATACCTACGGCAAGCTGTTCACTGTCACCACCGCTGGCGAAAGCCATGGCCCGGCGTTGGTCGCCATTGTCGACGGCTGCCCGCCAGGTCTGGAAATCTCCCTTGCCGACCTGCAGTACGACCTCGACCGGCGCAAGCCCGGCACCAGCCGGCACACCACCCAGCGCCAGGAGCCGGACGAAGTGGAGATCCTCTCCGGCGTGTTCGAAGGCCGTACCACCGGTTGCTCGATCGGCCTGCTGATTCGCAACACCGACCAGAAGTCCAAGGACTATTCGGCGATCAAGGACCTGTTCCGCCCGGCCCACGCCGATTACACCTACCACCACAAGTACGGCACCCGCGACTACCGTGGCGGTGGCCGCAGCTCGGCGCGCGAAACCGCCATGCGCGTGGCGGCCGGCGCCATCGCCAAGAAGTACCTGGCCACCCAGGGCATCCGCGTGCGCGGCTACATGAGCCAGCTCGGGCCGATCGAGATCCCGTTCAAGACCTGGGAGTCGGTGGAGCAAAACGCCTTCTTCAGCCCCGACCCGGACAAGGTGCCGGAGCTCGAGGCCTACATGGACCAGCTGCGCCGCGACCAGGATTCGGTGGGGGCGAAGATCACCGTGGTCGCCGAAGGCGTGATGCCGGGCCTGGGCGAGCCAATCTTCGACCGCCTCGACGCCGAGTTGGCCCATGCCTTGATGAGCATCAATGCGGTCAAGGGCGTGGAGATCGGCGCCGGTTTCGCCAGTGTCGCCCAGCGCGGCACCGAACACCGTGACGAGATGACGCCCGAGGGCTTCCTCAGCAACAACGCCGGCGGCATCCTCGGCGGCATTTCCTCGGGCCAGCCGATCGTCGCCCACCTGGCGCTCAAGCCGACCTCGAGCATCACCACCCCGGGCCGTTCCATCGACGTCGATGGCAACCCGGTGGAGGTGATCACCAAAGGCCGCCACGACCCTTGCGTCGGCATCCGCGCCACGCCGATCGCCGAGGCGATGATGGCCATCGCCTTGATGGATCACCTGCTGCGCCACCGGGCGCAGAATGCCGAAGTGAGGGTGGGCACCCCGGTACTGGGCCAGCTCTGATCCGCCTGCGCTGGCCCTATCGCCGGCAAGCCGGCTCCCACAGGAATACCGCAGGCTTGAGTCCTGCAGCGGACCTGTGGGAGCCGGCTTGCCGGCGATAGGGCAGGAACAGGTCATCACCAAGGGCCGAACGATGTCCTCCATCCCCTACTGGCGTCTCTCCAGCTTCTACCTCTTCTACTTCGCCCTGCTCGGCTCCACCGCGCCGTTCCTGGCCCTGTACTTCGACCACCTGGGCTTCTCCCCGGCGCGCATCGGCGAACTGGTGGCCATCCCCATGCTCATGCGCTGCATTGCTCCCAACCTGTGGGGCTGGCTCGGTGACCGCAGCGGCCAACGCCTGTTGATCGTGCGCCTGGGCGCGCTGTCGACCCTGGCGACCTTCTCGCTGATCTTCTTCGGCAAGAGCTACGCCTGGCTGGCGCTGGTCATGGCGTTGCACGCCTTCTTCTGGCACGCGGTGCTGCCGCAGTTCGAAGTGATCACCCTGGCCCACCTGCATGGCCAGACCTCGCGTTACAGCCAGGTTCGGCTATGGGGCTCGATCGGCTTCATCCTCGCCGTGGTGGGCCTCGGGCGCCTGTTCGAATGGCTGAGCCTGGACATCTACCCGCTGGCGCTGGTGGCGATCATGGCCGGTATCGTCGTCGCCAGCCTCTGGGTGCCCAATGCGCAACCCGTCGAGCAGGCCGAGCAGCGCGGGGCAGGGGGCTTTCTCAGGCAGGTGCGGGCGCCTGGGGTACTGGCCTTCTATGTGTGCGTGGCCCTCATGCAGCTCAGCCACGGGCCGTACTACACCTTCCTTACCCTGCACCTGGAGCACCTGGGCTACAGCCGCGGTGCCATCGGCTTGCTGTGGGCGCTTGGCGTGGTGGCCGAAGTGTTGGTGTTCATGGTCATGAGCCGGATCTTCGCCCGCTGCTCGGTGCGCAAGGTGCTGTTGGCCAGCTTCCTGCTGGCGGCGCTGCGCTGGTTGTTGCTTGGCAACCTGGCGGATATCCCGGCGGTGCTGGTGTTCGCCCAGGTACTGCACGCGGCCACGTTCGGTTGTTTCCATGCCGCGGCCATCGCCTTTGTCCAGGCCACCTTCGGCGCTCGCCAACAGGGCCAGGGCCAGGCGCTGTATGCGGCGCTGTCAGGCACCGGCGGTGCCCTGGGCGCACTGTACTCGGGCTACAGCTGGAAACTGCTGGGCCCACACTTCACCTTTGGTATGGCTAGCGTCGCGGCGCTCGCGGCAGCCGTTATCATTGCCTTCCGACTCAAAGAAAGCAGGAACCACCCCTGATGAGCATCCTCAGCGTATTCGACCTGTCCAGTCCGGACCTGCCGCACAAGGTGCTGACCCACCACGACGACATCGCCGCGACCCTGGCCGAGCAGGGCGTGCGCTTCGGCCGCTGGCAGTCCGGCGCGCGCCTGCGCCCGGGCAGCAGCCAGGATGAAGTGGTCGCGGCGTGCCGTGGGCCGCTCGACCAACTGATGACCGAGCACGGCAGCGTGGTAGTTGGCGTGGTCAGCCGCGATGGCGCCGACCTGAGCCAGGCCGACCTGCGTGATGAACATGTGCATGACAGCGATGAAGTGTTCGCGATGATCAGCGGGCGTGCACAGGTCAGCCTGCGCCTGGGCGGCGCGGTGTATGCCGTGCTGTGCGAGAAAGATGACGTGCTGCTGGTGCCGGCCGGCACGCATCGCTGGCTGGACCTGGGGGCCAGCCCATTCTGCCTGGCGCTACGCCTGTTCGGCAGCGAGCAGGGTGTGCAGCCACGCTTCACCGGGGATGCAATGGCGCGGCAATTTGTAGGTTTCGACGAACTCTGAATGAACTCGCGGGGCAGCTTCTGCTCACACCCTCCAAGGGTGAGCAGAAGCTGCCCCGCGAACGGGTTGCGCGCTTAGCGGTAGGTGGGCAGGGCGAAGCGTTGCTGGCTCTGCAGCATGGAAATCACCGGCAGCTCGCTCGCTTGTTCGGCAAGGTCGCGGCGGATGGCGCTGATCGCCCACGACAGTTGCTCGGCGCTGTGCAGTTGCGCATAGGACAGCACCCGGCGAGTCACCACGCCGTCGCTGGCGCGCAGGGTCAGCAACACGCCGCCGTCGGGTCGCGGCTGAGTAGCAACCTGATAGGCGGTGAAGAGCGAGGCGAATTTTTGCTGGATGAGGTCCATATCAACTCCTGACTGTTGTACTGGCAGACTTGAGTTGATGATTGCAGTGACCGTGCCAGCCTTTTGTTAAAATAAAGTCTTTTAAAATCAATATGTTATGTTTGATTTTGCAGATGCCTGCATTGCATTCTGCACGCCCGTGCATTTTGCACAGTGCATTTTGCACGGTCATAGCCTGGCTCTCTGTCGCCGATAGAATCTGAACCTTGGACCTGTCGTTGCTGCCTGATGGACACTTGGGCCCATTGCCAGATGCCAGGAGGTTCTCGATGTTCGATCACCAGCCCGCCACCATGACCACAGAAGAAGCCGCAGCCTTCGCCGAGGAGGTTTTCGAGCGCGCCCGCCGCGGCGACGCGACAATGCTCGGCCGCCTGCTCGATAACGGCCTGCCCGCCAACCTGCGCAACCACAAGGGCGACACCTTGCTGATGCTGGCCAGCTACCACGGTCACCATGACGCCGTGCAGGTGCTGCTGGCCCATGGTGCCGACCCGCTGATCGCCAATGACAACGGCCAGTTGCCCATAGCCGGCGCCGCCTTCAAGGGTGATCTCGCGATGATCCGCCTGCTGCTGGAACACGGCGTGCCGGTGGATGCCGCCGCCGCTGACGGTCGTAGCGCATTGATGCTGGCGGCAATGTTCAACCGCCTGGAGATCATCGACTATCTGTTGGCCCAGGGTGCCGACCCCGCGCACCGCGATGCCGCCGGCGCCACTGCGCTGATGGCGGCCCGCACCATGGGGGCGATGGATAGCGCGGCACGTCTCGAAGCATTGGCCGGCTAACTCCCTGGGGGCTTTTGCGGCTATCCTTGGCGCCTTTCACGCCAACCCGCAGGCCCCCCATGAAAGACCAGTTGCTCGAATTCATCAGTCTCATCGGCGCCGGCTGCATGCGCGATGAAGATATCGAGCGCATCGCCGCCGAGGCCGCCGAGGCCTACGCCGACCCCGCCGCCTTCCTCGCCGCCAATCCGGACATCAACTACGACGACACCTTTCCCTTCCCGCTGGGTGAATGGGTGGTGGTCGGCAGCCTGCCCGATACCGTGTTGTTCCAGGCCGACAACTACCAGGACCTGTTCCAGCAGATCAGCGACTCGTTCGACAAGAGCGTGCCCTTCACCCTCAAGCCCAAGCAGCTGGCGCGCACCGAGGCGCTCACCGCGCTCAACCGCATCCAGGTGCAGATGGGTGCGCTGAACAAGGAAGCCGGTGGCTACGTGCTGCTGAACTTCAGCCAATTACTCGACGATGAGCTGCAGATGATCATGGTCGGGCAGCACGACCTGGCCCGTGTGCTGGAGCTGGGCGAGGCCGTTGGTATCAAGGTGGAGCCGGCGCTGGAAGCGCTGAAGGTGGCAGTGCATATCTGAGCCGTAGCCGCCGCGCAGCCCCTGGGAGCGGGCTCCGCGACCGGCCTGTCAACCCAGCGCGGTATCGAGGAACATCATCACCGCGAAACCGCCCATCAACCCCAGTGTTGCCGCGGTCTGGTGCCCATTGCGGTGGGTTTCCGGGATCACCTCGTGGGACACCACGAAGATCATTGCCCCGGCTGCCAGGCCCATGCTGATCGGGTAGGCCAGGGCGAAGCCGGTGGAGATGCCCAGGCCGATCACCGCGCCCAGCGGTTCCATCAGCCCGGAGCCAATCGCCACCAGCGCAGCCTTGAAGTTCGACAGCCCCGTGGCGCGCAGTGCCAGGGCCACGGCCAGGCCTTCGGGGATGTCCTGGATGGCGATGGCGCTGGTCAGCGGCAGGCCGATGGCCATGTCGCCGTTGGCGAAACTCACACCGATGGCCATGCCCTCGGGCAGGTTGTGCAGGGTGATTGCCAACACGAACAGCCAAACCCGGCTCACCCGCTCGGCCTGCGGGCCGCAGGGGCCGGTGCTTTCATGCTCATGTGGGGTGAAGCGGTCCAGGCCCAGCATCAGCAGCACCCCAAGGCCCATGCCCAGCACCACGGTGAAGGCCGCCGCCGGGCCGTTGCCGGTGATCTCGCGGGCAGCATCCAGCCCCGGCAGGATCAGCGAGAACGAACTGGCGGCGAGCATCATGCCAGCGGCAAAACCGAGCATGACGTCCTGCGTGCGCGCGCTGACGTCGCGCAGGATCACCGCCAGCACCGCGCCCAGGGCGGTGGCGCCGAAGCCGGACAGGCCGCCGAGCAGTGCCAGGTGCAGGTGGTCGGCATGATCGCCGTTGACCGCGTTCCAGATGCTCGCCAGCAGCAATGCGCCGATGGCCAGCAGGCTCAGCACCAGGCCGGCGCTGAGCCAGGGAGCCTGCACGGCCTGGTGCCGCCAGGCGCTGAGGATGGAGTCAGAGCTGGCGCTTTGAGTGTGGGCAGGGGGCATGCGAACCTCGAGAGCAGTGGATATCAGCAGTCTATCCACTGACCGGCATTCCCGACCAAGGATTCCCTTCTATCGGGGCCATAGCCAGCTATGCTCTGCAGCACACACACCGTGCGGGAGCAGCATCATGGGTTCCACCTTCAACAGCCTGGTTGGCTTGATCATCCTGGCCCTGGACATCTGGGCCATTCTCAATGTGCTCAAGAGCGGCGCCGAGGTGGGGATCAAGGTGCTCTGGATCCTGCTGATCCTGCTGCTGCCGGTGCTGGGGCTGATCATCTGGGCGATCGCCGGGCCACGGGGCAATGTGCGGATCTGAGGCCTCACCTCGCAACTGTGTAACTTTGTAAGGACAGGCTGCTCTCGACAAAATTTTCACACTCGATTTTTGAAAATCCGCGCCGCACAATGCGGCCTTGGTCTCACCTTGCCCACAAGGGCCAGACCACCAGGCTATTGGCGCTTTCGCCTTCCCGCAAACCGCAATCCTAGGACCTCTCCATTCATGGCTAACACGGACGCCTTGAAGCAACAGGGTGTGCGAGGCTCGTTCTCGCCGACCCTGAAATCCCACCTGGCCTACACGTTGCTCAGTGGCCTGGTGATCATGCTGATGCTCAGCCTGGTGCGCCTGGCGCTGCTGGTCTACAACAGCGACATGATCGGCGACACGCCATACTCGACCGTTGCCGAGGGCTTCTTCAACGGCCTGCGCTTCGACCTGCGCGTGGTGGTGTACATCAGCATCCCGTTGCTGCTGGCGCTGCTCAGCCCCTGGCTGATGGCCCGCCGTGGCCTGTTCCGCTTCTGGCTGACCATTGCATCTAGCGTGGTGATGTTCCTCGGCCTGATGGAGATGGACTTCTACCGCGAGTTCCACCAGCGCCTGAACGGCCTGGTGTTCCAGTACATCAAGGAAGACCCCAAGACCGTCATGAGCATGCTCTGGTACGGCTTCCCGGTGGTCCGCTACCTGTTGGCCTGGCTGGTCGGCACCTGGCTGCTGAGCCTGCTGTTCAAGGGCATCGATCGCTTGACCCGCCGCAACGGCAGTGCCCAGGCTTTGGGCAGCGCCAAGCTGGCGCCCTGGTACGGGCGCCTGGCGGTGTTCATGGTGGTCCTGCTGGTGGCCGTGGTCGCCGCCCGTGGCACCCTGCGCCAGGGACCGCCGATGCGCTGGGGTGATGCCTTCACCACCGACTCCAACTTCGTCAACCAGTTGGGCCTGAACGGCACCCTGACCCTGATCGATGCCGCAAAGAGCCGCTTTGGCGAAGACCGCGGCAATATCTGGAAGCCCGTGCTGGACCAGCCGCTGGCCACACAGACCGTGCGCGAGCAGCTGCTGACCGCCAACGACACCCTGGTCGATGCCGACGAGGCCGCGATCCGCCGTGACTTCGTGCCGCCTGCGGCGAACACGCTGGGGGTCAAGAACGTCGTGGTGATCCTCATGGAAAGCTTCGCCGGTCACTCGGTCGGCGCGCTGGGCAGCCCGAACAACATCACCCCGTACTTCGACAAGCTGGCCAAGGAGGGTTTGCTGTTCGACCGCTTCTTCTCCAACGGCACCCATACCCACCAGGGCATGTTCGCCACCATGGCCTGCTTCCCCAACCTGCCGGGCTTCGAATACCTGATGCAGACCCCGGAAGGCGGCCACAAGCTGTCCGGCCTGCCAGCGCTGCTCAGCGCCCGCGACTATGACGACGTCTACGTCTACAACGGTGACTTCGCCTGGGACAACCAGTCCGGTTTCTTCGGCAACCAGGGCATGACCACCTTCATTGGCCGCAACGACTTCGTCAATCCGGTGTTCTCCGACCCGACCTGGGGCGTGTCCGACCAGGACATGTTCGACCGTGGCAACGAAGAGCTGGCCAAGCATGACGGCAAGAAGCCGATCTACGCGCTGCTGCAGACCCTCTCCAACCACACCCCGTATGCCTTGCCCAAGGACCTGCCGGTGGAGAAGGTCACCGGGCAGGGCCGCCTGGACGAGCACCTGACCGCCATGCGCTACTCCGACTGGGCGCTGGGCCAGTTCTTCGAGAAGGCACGCAAGGAGCCGTATTTCAAGGACACGCTGTTCGTCATCGTCGGCGACCACGGCTTTGGCAACCACCAGCAGGTCACCGAGTTGGACCTTGGCCGCTTCAACGTGCCGCTGCTGCTGATCGCCCCAGGTATCCAGGAGAAGTTTGGCGCTGTCAACCATACCGTGGGTACCCAGGTCGACATCGTGCCGACCATCATGGGCCGTCTCGGTGGCCAGGCCCGCCACCAGTGCTGGGGCCGCGATCTGCTCAACCTGCCTGAGGGCGACCAGGGCGTGGGCATGATCAAGCCGTCTGGCAGCGAGCAGATCGTTGGCCTGGTGCAGGGCGACCGCATCCTCATCGAGTCCAAGGACATGACCCCGCGGATGTATCGCTACCAGTTGGGCCGGGAGTTCAAGGCCGAGCTGATCGAAAGCCCCGACCAGCCGGAGATGCTCCAGAAGCTCGAGGCCTACATCCAGACGGCTACCAAGAGCCTGCTGGACAACACCGCCGGCGTCGTCCACGGCACGCCGAAGTAGTAGCGCCTAGTGGCCTCAGGAAGCCCGCCGTTGACCGGCGGGCTTTTTTCATGTGGTTGTCATGCACGCGGCTGAACATTTGCCGCTGTGTCATGGTCAAGCTAGTACGCAGTTCCATTCACTGTTGTGCCAGCGAGGGCTGATCGATGAAAGCATGGGAAGTCAGCTTTGCCGACCAGAAGGGCGAGCCGCAGACACTGCTGCTCAATGCCGAGCAATGCCCCAGCGAGGAGGACGCCGCACGCGCCATCCGTTCGCGTTTGTTCCCGCTAATGGATGAACTTGACCTCAATGACTTCCAGGATCGCAGCTTTTCCCCCACGGCACGCTGGCTCAAGGAGCAGAGCGGCGTGACCATCACCACCATTCGCCAGCTACCCTGAGCCGCTACGCTCTGGCGCAGTGCCTGCACAGGCACTACGCTGGAGACAGGCGCCGGCCAAATCTGCGGGTCCGCGTCGATTCCACTCGCGTCTTGCATCAGCTCGAATTGCCAGGCATGGCACGCTTGCCAGGCAGGTGCTTTGTGCACTGAAAGTCTATCCATTGCTTTGCAGGAGGACGTTTCATGAGCAGCCAATACGACGACATCAGCAGCAGTGTCCTGCGCCAGATGAAAGCTGGCGGTTTCGATTTCACCCGTATTCATCCCATCGAGTTCTATGCCGTGTTTCCCGACGAGGCCGCCGCGCGCCGGGCGGCCGTGCAGTTCCGTGGCGAGTCGCTCAGCGCCCAGGTGAGCGAGCGCGACGACGGTGCCTGGCATCTGGAACTGAGCAAGGTGATGTACGCCACCCATGGCGGCATCGGCGCTTTCGAGCAGGCCTTCGAACGGCTCGTGTCGCCCCATGGCGGCGAGGTCGAGGGTTGGGGCGTCAAGCAGGAACGGCCGATTGCCTAGGTAACGCGGCCCCGTGCGTTCTACCGTGGTTTGCGCCCGGCCATATGCTTCAGGTATGCCAGCAATCCATCGAGTTCCTGGTCGCTCAGCACCTGGGTGGAGAACCCGGGCATCTTGGCCTGCGGCCAGTGCCTCAGGCTCTGCGGATCGCGAATGTATTGGCGCAGGAATGCCGGCTGAAAGTATTCGGTAGGGTTGTGCGGCAGGTTCAGGTCAGGGCCCAGGTGCGCATCGCCAGCGCCATTGAGGCGGTGGCAGGCCAGGCAATTCTGCTGGAACAGGGCAAAGCCCTGGCGCACTGGATCCGCGTCAGGCAGCGCTGGGTCTGGCAACAGGGCGGGGAAGCGCACCTCGACCGCTGCCAGGCTGCGAATGCTGGCGATCTGGAACGGCCATTGTTCCGGGCGGATGCCGCTCGCCTGGGGCTGGGTCCATACCAGATAGAACGGCCCGGCTCCCGCCTTGCCCTGGCCGAGTGGCGGCCAAGGCCGGGCGTTGTCCTCGATGGCCAGCCAGGCTTGTGCCGGGCCTGGCTGCAACAGCGGGCCGGCGGGCATTTCTGCAGCGAAACCGTCGAGGGCCACCGCCTGCAGGTGGTCGCTCGGTTTCACACCCTCGAGCAGTGCTGCCAGCGGTACGGCGCGGTAATGCATGGTGCGCTTGTAGGCAACGTCCTGTTCAATAGTGACGTCCCGCGCCAGGGGATGGGTGAGCAGTTGCTCGCTCTGCCAGTGCCGGCTGCCGTCACCCAGATCGAGGGTCAGTTGCGCGGCCAGCGCTGGCAGGGGAATCAGCAAGCAGAGCAGGGTAAGGCACAGGCGCATGGGCAATCTCCAACCTTCAAGGTCGGCAGGTTACCCACGCACGCTTGGAAAAGGCCAGTGCTGGGTCAACCGAACAACCGGGTAAGGTTGGGCAGGATCAGCAGCAGGGTCGTGGCGAAGAGTATGAGCCCGGCTTGGCGTACTTTGGATTGTCTGAACATGGCGGACCGCCTTCTTGTTGTTATTCCTGAATAACCCTTGGCTTCCTTGTCTGGCTTCGGGTCGATCGCAGTGGCGTGATCGAACGTCCTCACTGCTTGCCGCGTGTTTCTGGATATACAACCAACACTAGGGCCCGCGTCATCCCTGTTTCAGAACCCTTTGCTCTAAAAAAAATCATTTCGCTTCCTCATGGCTTTAAGGCCACTGGCCACCCCGCTGGCACGCTGACGCTAGACGAGTGCGCGGCAAGGGTTACCAAGGGTTACAGGGCCTACCGTTCGTCTGGACATCCTACTTGCTTGTACGCCCCTTTCGCGTCAGTCTTTACAGCAAATCCCACCCACATGTCGTTCAGGACTACCGCTATGTCGTTACGCATCTGCATCCTTGAAACCGATGTCCTGCGGCCGGAGTTGATCGCGCAGTACCAGGGCTACGGAAGGATGTTCGAGCAGCTGTTTTCACGCCAGCCGATCGCCGCCGAGTTTGATGTGTACAACGTGATGAATGGCGATTATCCGCCGGCCGAGCGAACCTTCGATGCCTACCTGGTGACCGGCAGCAAGGCCGACTCGTTCGGCGACGATCCGTGGATCCAGACGCTCAAGGCCTACCTGCTCAAGTTGTATGAGCGGGGCGAGAAGCTGCTGGGGGTGTGTTTCGGTCACCAATTGTTGGCGTTGACTCTCGGCGGCAAGGCCGAGCGCGCCGACAAGGGCTGGGGCGTGGGCATCCACCGCTACAGCTTGGCGGCCCATGCGCCGTGGATGGACCCGCAGGTATCCGAGCTGACCTTGCTGATCAGTCACCAGGACCAGGTCACCAAGCTGCCCGAAGGGGCCACGGTGATCGCCTCGAGCGATTTCTGCCCCAACGCCGCCTACCATATCCGTGACCAGGTGCTGTGCTTCCAGGGTCACCCGGAGTTCGTCCACGACTATTCCCGGGCGCTGCTCGACGCGCGCCAGGCCTCGTTGGGCGACGAAGTCTATGCCAAGGCGGTGGCCAGCCTTGCCACCGAGCACCAGGGGGATCTGGTGGGCGAGTGGATGCTGCGCTTCGTCCAGCAGCCCGGTAGTCGCGTGATCTGAGATCCATGTTGACTGGGGTCGCGTGGGAGATGGCACCGGCTTCGCCGGTAATCGCGGGCCAAGTCGCAGCG
This sequence comes from Pseudomonas sp. PONIH3, assembly GCF_002934345.1. Lineage (NCBI taxonomy): Bacteria > Pseudomonadati > Pseudomonadota > Gammaproteobacteria > Pseudomonadales > Pseudomonadaceae > Pseudomonas > Pseudomonas sp. PONIH3. Next base: position 1,867,037 of record NZ_CP026386.1, on the reverse strand, counting down.
GCGAACCGCCGCTCCCACGCTCTTGGCGTTACAACCAGCCCGACCGCTTGAAACTGAAGTACAGCCCCGAACACCCAAGGCCGATCACCCCCAGCACGGTAAAGTAGCCGTAGTGCCAGCCCAGCTCAGGCATGTTCTGGAAATTCATCCCGTAGATCCCGGCAATTGCCGTGGGAAACGCCAGGATCGCCGCCCAGGCCGCGAACTTGCGCTGGGTGATGCTTTGCCGTGATGACTCCAGCAGCATGCCGATCTCGATGGTCTGGCTGGCGATGTCGCGGATGCCGGCCAAATCTTCCATCTGCCGAGTCACGTGGATCTGCACGTCGCGAAAATACGGGCGCATGTTCTTGTCGATGAACGGGAAGCTCAAGCGCTGCAGCTCTTCGCTGACTTCCACCATCGGAGCCACGTAGCGGCGCAGGCGCAGGATGTCGCGGCGCAGGCTGTGCAGGCGCTGAATGTCTTCTTCCTTGAGTGAATTGCTGAGCACGCTGTGCTCCAGCTCTTCGATTTCACCGTGAATGGCCTCGCTGACCGGCTGGTAGTTCTCGGTGACGAAGTCCAGCAGAGCGTAGAGCACGAAGTCTTCGCCGTGCTCGAGCAGCAACGGCCGCGCCTCGCAGCGTTGGCGCACCAGGGCGTAGGACTTCGAGTGGCCGTTGCGGCAGGTGATGATGTAGCCATTGCCGGCGAAAATGTGGGTCTCGATGAACTCAAGCTTCCCTTCGTGGCGCACTGGGGAGTAAGTGACGATGAACAGCGCGTCGCCGAAGGTTTCCAGCTTTGGCCGGCTGTGTTTCTCCAGGGCATCCTCAATGGCCAGTTCGTGCAGGCCAAACTGGCGCTGCAGGTTGGCCAATTCCTCGGCATTGGGCTCTTCCAGGCCTATCCACACGAAGTGTCCGGGCTTGCTGGCCCATACGGCGCCTTCGTCGAGGCTGATATTGGTGACCTTCCTGCCGGCGCTGTACACCGCTGCCGCGACGACTCGACCCATGGTTGTCCGCTTATTCGATTGAACACGCGATACAGCTTGGGCCGTGTCGCGGCACGGAGCAAGTCCGGCGAGAGGTGGCGGGTCAGGGCGCGATAAGCTCGCTTTCCATATGGTCGATGCAATGCTGCATCTGGATTCGGCATTGCTCGATCAGCGTTGGCAGGTCCTGTTGGGTCAGGCCAGCAGTGGCGATCGGGGCCAGCGAGCGAATTATCACCGTGCGCTGGCGCCAGCTGTTCAGGCTCAGGCGCCTGGTGTAGCGGCTGACGCATACCGGCACGATCGGCACGCCGGCCTCGATCGCCATGTGGAAAGCGCCTTTCTTGAACGCCAGCAACTGTTCGCCGGGGTTGCGCGTGCCCTCGGGGAAGATCCAGATCGAAGTATCGTCGCGCAGGGTTCGGGTGGTGGTCTGCATGGCCTTGCGTGCCTGATAGGCGTTCTTGCGGTCGATCAGCACATTGCCGCCCAGCCAGAACAACTGCCCGAACAGCGGGATCCAGCCCAGGCTCTTCTTGCCGATGGCCACGGTACGCCGGGGCACCACCTGGCCGAGGATGAACAGGTCATAGTTGGACTGGTGGTTGGCGATGATCACGCAACCGGGGGGCTGGTCCCACAGCGGGCCGACCTCGGCCTTGACCTTGATCCGCAGCAACCAGGCGGCCGGCACGCTGTACAGGCGGGCGAACAGGCGGCTGTTGTCGGGGTTGAACGGGCGCAGCAGGCCAATCACCAGGCCGACGACACCCACGAGCAGAAAGTGCAGCGCCAACAGGAGCATGCGGAGCATATAAAGCATGGTACGACTCACACCGGACAGTCGCGGCGCAGTGTACGGGTGTGCACTGGTGGGGGCAAACGTTGCTGAGCGCTGGAGATCATGCGGGAGCGGGCTTTCCCGGCGATGGCCTCACCCTGGGTGATCGCATCGCCGGGCAATCCCGCTCCCACGAAGTCCTGTGAGGAAAATCCCTGGACGGACTCAGCCCAGGTGGTTCTGGTCCGCCAGGATCGCCTCGTCCAGCGCCTCCAGCAGGGCCTTGCGCACCTTCAGCTTGGTGTTCTTGTGCGCCAGCATGTTCAGCTTCTTCATTTCGCGCGCGGCGGCCAGGGCGGTCTCGTGCAGCTGCTCGGCGGGCACCACCTTGTCGAGGAAGCCGGCTTCCCGGGCACCCTGCGGGTCGAACACCTCGGCATTGTTCACCGAGCGCTGGAATGCCGCACGGCCCAGGCGATCACGGGCCAGCTCGATACCGGCGTGGTGCATGGTCATGCCGATCTGCACTTCGTTCAGGCAGATCTTGTAAGGGCCTTCGACACCGATGCGGTAGTCGCCCGACAGCAGCAGGAAGGCGCCCTTGGCCACGGCATTGCCGGGGCAGGCGACGATCACCGGGAAGGGGTGCGACAGCAGGCGCCGGGCCAGGGTGGAGCCGGCGGTTACCAGGCCAACGGCCTCCTTGGGGCCGGCGGTCATCACTTTGAGGTCGTAGCCGCCGGAGAGGATGCCCGGCTGGCCGGTGATGATCACCACCGCGCGTTCCTCGACGGCGCGATCGAGCGCGGCGTTGAAGGCCTTGATGACATCCGGGGAGATGGCGTTAACCTTACCGTTGTTCAGGGTCAGGGTGGCGATGCCGTCTTCGGCGTGGTAGGTAATCAGCTCGCTCATGGCAGAGTCCTTTGGATGGCGTGGCGACGACGTTACCCAGCGGCGCCGGCCAGGTAAAGTGCCAAGACTGACTGATCAGTCAGTGTCGCGCCGCTGTGCCTTGCGCCCTCTGGGCAGCGCTTGGCGGGCAGGAAAAAGCGCTGGGCACATTGGCAGCATTGCCCTGATCGGCCGGAGTTTTCGGCCAATCGCCTTAAGCACATGAAAATTCTGAAAAAAATGCTTGCCAAGTAAAAGCTCTTCTACTAAATTAGCGCGCCTCGACAGGCTGAATAGCTTGAAGAGAAAACGGTGAAGTGTCCGAGTGGTCGAAGGAGCACGCCTGGAAAGTGTGTATACGAGAAATCGTATCAAGGGTTCAAATCCCTTCTTCACCGCCACATTCTACGAGAAGCCCCCGAATCGAAAGGTTCGGGGGCTTTTTGTTTGTCGGTTTGTTTTTACCTGTGCGATCGCATCGCCGGCAAGCCGGCTCCCACAAGGTAATGCGATCTCCTGTGGGAGCCGGCTTGCCGGCGATGGGCTGCGAAGCAGCCCCTTTAGAAACTTACTGAGGCCGACAGTCGTGCCGTGCGCGGCGCGCCCTGGAACAGGTAGTTGTCGCCCAGGTAGTCGCCCACGTCGCGCCAGTAGCGCTTGTCCAAGACGTTGTCCACGGTCAGGCGCAGCACGGTGTCGTAGCCGCCGATGTTCGTGCGATAGCGGCTGCCGATGTTGAATACGGTGTAGCCGCCGACTTCGACATTGCCTGCTGAGCTTGCGTACTTGCTGGCGCTGTAGCGTGCACCGCCGAGCAGGGCCAGGCCGGGGACGGGCAGGGCGTAGTCGGCCTGCAGCGCGGCGCGCAGGCGCGGCACGTTGATTGCCTGGTGGCCTTCGTAGGCGGCGGTGTCGCTGTTTTGCACCCGGGCGCGGATCACTGCGGCGCTGGCCTGGATCTGCAGGTTGGAGGTTGCCCAGCCGCTGGCGCCGAGTTCCAGGCCGGTGTTTTTCTGCTGGCCCGACTGCACGTAGGTCGGCGCCGGAGTTCCGTCGGGGCGGGCATACTGGTACGCCTGGCGGATCTGGAACAGGGCCGCGCTGAAACTCATGCCCTGCCAGTCACGCTTGATGCCGACTTCGAGCTGGCGCGACAGGGTCGGGGCGAGGATTTCGAACGCGTTGCTGGCATACCAGGGGGCGGTGCCACCCGAGGACAAGCCTTTCGCATAGCTGGCTTACAAGGTGGTGTCCGGCTGCGGCTTGTAGATCAAAGCTGCGTTGGGCAGCAGTTGGTACTGTCGGGTGTGGCGCCCGGCGACGCCATTCTGGTCCCAGGTCTTTTCATCCAGGCGCACTTCCCGGGCACCGATCACGGTCTGCCAATTGTCGTTGAAGGTGATGCGGTCGCTGAAGAACAGGCCGTACTGGCGGCTGTCCAGGCGGCGTTCACTACTGCCAATGGGCTTGTCCGACGGCTCCACCGCTGGCGCACCGGTATGGATGTTGCCCGTGCCTCGCCACTCGTTGTAGCCCGGTCGCTGGTCGAGCGTGCGGCGTTGCGCACTGGTGCCGACGGTCAGCTCATGGCTCACGCCCAAGGCATCGAAGCGCCCGTCGAGCATGGCCTGGGCTTCGTCGATGCGGCGGGTATCGTCAGGGCTGCGGAAATCGTAGATGTCGTAGTCGCCATTGCTGCCGAAGTAGGACCCTTCGCTCGAACCCCAGGCGAATGCGCTGTAGTCATCAATTACTACCTTGCTGCGCGAGGCGCTGAGGGTACCGTTCCAGTTGTCGTTGAACTGGTATTTGAAGCGCCCGCCCAGGTTCAGCGAGTCGTTCTGCACGGGCTTGGCCCAGGACTGCCAGGCCAGGTGATCCTTGGGGTCGACGCCATGGGGCAGCTGGTTGCCGCCAAGCAGTTGATAGCCGGGTACCGAATACTGCTCGCGGTGCTGGTACTCGGCATCCAGCTCCAGGACGGCATTCGGGTTGATCTGCCAGTCAAGCGCCACGGAGGCGAAGTCGCGCTTGCCGTCGGCATGATCGACATAGGAGCGAATGTCCTCGTGGGCGAGGTTGGCCCGCAGGCCCAGCTGGCGCTCGGCGCCGAACCAGCCGCCCAGGTCGGTGGCCAGGTAGCGCTCGCCCTGTTCGTTGCTCGACACGCTCATGCTGCGCACATCCTCCGGGCGCTTGGTCACGTAGTTGACCAGCCCGCCGGGCTCTGACACGCCGCTCTGCAACCCGGACAGTCCCTTGAGCAGCTCCACCTGCTGCTTGTTCTCCAGCGCCACGTTCTGCTCGCCGGCGATGGTCTGGCCGTTGACCCGGTAGCTGCTGGCGGCGTTGAGCTCGAAGCCGCGCACGTTGAAGTTCTCGTAATAGCCGATCGGCGCATAGCTTTCGCCCACCGAGGCATCGCTCTGCAGCACCTCGCTTAGCTTGCGCACCTGGCGGTCGTCCAGCAGCTGGCGGCTGAACACGCTGACCGCTGCCGGGGTGTCGAGCAGCGACGCGCTGTGCAGGCCGCCGACCTGGGCTTCGCGTGCCTGGTAGCCGCTGTCCTGAACATCCGAAATGCGCACGGGGGCCAGGGCCACACTGTCGTCGGCAAGGCCATGGCCACTGTGCAGGGCAAGGCCCAGGCCGAGCAGGCCCAAGGGCAGGCGGGGGCGAAGCGGGGTCATGCAAGGCTCCTTGAAAAGCAGACGCGCCGTTATCGCTCGGCAGCTGTCGGGCAGGCAAAAGGGCGCCATGGTAGCAGGCTGCCGAGGCTTTCAGGGATGCAGACGTGGGATCCGGCGCGCCTGTGCTCCCACCGATACCGCACAAGGCTTAGGCATGCGCGTTTCCTGCGGGAGCCGGCTTGCCGGCGATGACGCCAGTACAGTCAATACGAACGAAGCGGGGCGCGATTCAGGCCGCCGCCGGGCGCTGGTAACGGCGCCAGTTGTCGTCGATCTTCGACCAGGTCTTGCCGTCGGTGATGGCCAGCAGCTTGCGGCCATCCTTGAAGGTGGCAAGGAAGGTGACTTCCTCTTCCTTGCCGCCCAGCAGCAGGCCGGCGAGCAGGCCGACCGGGCCGGCCACCAGGGCGCCGGCCACTCCCCAGCCCAGGGCGGTGCCCAAGCTGCGGGTCGATTCGAGGTTGGCCAGTTTCAGATCCGTAATCCGCGCCAGCGAAATGCGCTCGCCGGGCGAAGGGCTGCGCGGGGTCTTGAGTGTGAGCGCTCCATTGCGATACTCGCCTTCACCTTGCAAGAAATCGCCGGATTGCACCGTGAGCCTTGTCATTGTGTCGTCCTGTCAGGAAGGGGTCTTCGACCAACGCCTACTGAGCGCTCCACACGCTGGCAAGTCAACGCCGAGGCGACGGAGGGTCGTGCGGCAGGTTGTCGCGTAGTAAAGCGCCTAAACGAAGCGTTGAGGGCAAACAACAGGCACTCGTCGCATTTTCGAAAGTAAACTTCGAATCGTTGTCTATAAAGTCCTGGAGACATGATTGGAACTAATGCTTGTCGCTGCCGACATTGATCCATCGCAGTTTGCGCAAATTAGGAGACACAGTTGAGTTTTCGAAAACGAAAAAATGGCGTCAAAAAACGCTGGACATCAAGTTTCATTGTGTGTCAGTTTTTTTGCGCCTCATAAAGGCGAGTGACAGGAAGTTCTCGCCAGGTGGGAAATCCTGTCTGACATCAACTGCTTTTTTGTAAACAAGGAAGTAACCTGCATGTCGAAAGTCAAAGAAAACGCTATTGTTTCGGCCGTTTCCGCACTGCAGCCGAAGGGACCTAGTTCGTCCTTTGGCCTGATCGATAGCTTTGCCCACCAGTACGATCGCGGCGGCGCGAACATCAATGGCAAAAAGTCCTTCACGGTCGACCAGGCCGCCGACCACCTCCTGCGTGATGGCGCAGCCTGGAAGGACCTGAACAAGGACGGCACGATCAGCCTTACTTATACCTTCCTGACCAAGGCACCGTCTGACTTCTACAGCCGCGGACTGGGCTCGTTCAGCCAGTTCAGCGACCTGCAGAAACAACAGGCCAAGCTCTCCATGCAGTCCTGGGCGGACGTGGCCAAGGTCACCTTCACCGAGGCAGGCTCGGGCGGTGACGGCCACATGACCTTCGGCAACTTCAGCGCCAGCAACGGCGGCGCGGCGTTCGCCTACCTGCCGTTCGACGGCCCGGGTTCGCACAAGGGCGAGTCCTGGTACCTGATCAACAGCGGCTATCAGGTCAACATCACCCCGGGCACCGGCAACTATGGTCGCCAGACCCTGACCCACGAGATCGGCCACGTGCTCGGCCTGTCCCACCCCGGCGACTACAACGCCGGCGAAGGCAACCCGACCTACCGTGACGCCGACTACGCCCAGGACACTCGTGGCTACAGCGTCATGAGCTACTGGAGCGAAAGCAACAACGGGCAGAACTTCATCAAGGGCGGCGGGCAGTACTACGCCTCGGCCCCGCTGATGGACGACATCCTGGCGATCCAGAAGCTCTACGGCGCCAACTACGCCACCCGTGCCGGCGACACCACCTACGGCTTCAACTCCACCGCTGATCGCGACTTCTACTCGGCCACCTCGGCCTCGTCGAAACTGGTGTTCTCGGTGTGGGACGGTGGCGGCAACGACACCTTCGACTTCTCGGGCTTCACCCAGAACCAGAAGATCAACCTCAACGAAGCGTCGTTCTCCGATGTCGGCGGCATGGTTGGCAACGTGTCCATCGCCAAGGGCGTGACCATCGAGAACGCCATCGGCGGCTCGGGCAACGACCTGCTGATCGGCAATGCGCTGGCCAACGTGCTCAAGGGTGGTGCCGGCAACGACATCATCTACGGCGGCGGCGGCGCCGACCAGCTGTGGGGCGGCAGCGGCTCGGACACCTTCGTGTTCGCGGCTGTCAGCGACTCCACCAAGGCGGCGCCGGACCGCATCATGGACTTCACCTCGGGCGTGGACAAGATCGACCTGTCGGCCATCTCCGCGTTCGCCGTGAACAAGCTGCCGCTGCAGTTCGTCAATGCCTTCACCGGCCATGCCGGCGAGGCGCTGCTGACCTACGACCAGGCCACCAACCTGGGCAGCCTGTCCATCGACTTCACCGGAAACGCGTCGGCTGATTTCCTGGTGACCACCGTTGGCCAGGCCGCTGTCACCGACATCGTGGTCTGATGTAACAGGGGGCGGCGCTCGCGCGTCGCCCTTTTGTCGGCGAGGCAGACGAATGAAAGCAAGCTTGCGAACGATCGCGCTGGCCGCGATTACCCTGATGTCGATGACCGAGGTAGGTATGGCGAGCAGCCTGTTACTCCCCAACGCCGCGCAAATGGCCGGTGATTGGACGCTTTACCCCGAACAGCAGCAGGTGCAAGCCTGCAACCTGCACCTGGGCGCCAACGAAGGCGAAATCGAAGGCGACCTGGATTGCGCCAGGGACCTGCTGGGCCTGCGCCCCGGCAGCTGGCTGGTGACTCCTGACACCTTGGCCCTGGTGGGCGGCGACGGCAGCAGCGTGGTGCACTTCAGCCGCGAGGGGGCCAAGCGTTACGCCTGGACCCGGCCGGACGGTACCCAACTGGTGCTCCAGCACCTGGACAAATAAACCCGGCCTGAAACTTAAAAGTTTCAGGCAAGCAAGGGCGAAACATGAAACTACCGAGCAAAAAGCCCGGGGCGCCTTTGTGGGCGGCACTCGGCGAACATAAGTCGACGTTGATCAGCGTTGGCTGTTTCACGGCATTGATCAACTTGCTCATGCTGGTGCCGTCGATATATATGCTTCAAGTGTACGACCGTGTACTGAGTTCACAGAGCACGACAACTTTGTGGGTGCTGACATTGATGGTTGTCGGCTTCTTCGTTTATATCGGCGGGCTCGAGGCCGTACGCAGTTTCATTGTCATTCGGGTCGGCAACCAGTTGGAAAAGACGTTCAACCTGAAGGTCTATCGCGCCGCCTTCGAACGCAATCTGCGCCAGCGCGACGGCGCCGCCGGCCAGGCCCTGGGCGACCTGACCCAGCTGCGCCAGTTCATCACTGGCCCCGCGCTGTTCGCCTTCTTCGATGCCCCCTGGTTCCCCATCTACCTGGCGGTGATCTTCGCCTTCAACGTCTGGCTGGGCGTCATGGCCACGGTCGGCGCGCTGCTGCTGATCGCCCTGGCGATCCTCAACGAGCGCCTTACCCATGCCACCCTGGCCGAGGCCAGTGGCTTCCAGCAGCAGTCGACGCAACTGGCCGGCAGCCAGTTGCAGAGCGCCGAGAGCATCCAGGCCATGGGTATGCTTGGCGCGCTGCGCCAGCGCTGGTTCAGCCTGCATGGACGTTTCCTCGACCTGCAGAACAAGGCCAGCGACACCTCGGCGGTGATCACCGCCACCAGCAAGGGCCTGCGCCTGTGCCTGCAATCGCTGGTGCTGGGGTTGGGCGCGCTGCTGGTGATCGAAGGGCAGATGACCCCGGGCATGATGATCGCCGGCTCCATCCTCATGGGCCGGGTGCTGGCGCCGATCGACCAGTTGATTGCGGTGTGGAAACAGTGGAGCGGCGCGCAGCTGGCCTACCAGCGCCTGGACGGGCTGCTGCGCGAACACCCCGAGACGCCGACGCCGATGCCCCTGCCGGTGCCTACCGGGCAACTGGCGGTGGAGCAGGTCAGCGCTGGCCCGCCCGGGCGCAACCTGGCCACCCTGCAGCAGGTGCACTTCGCCCTGGCGCCGGGTGAACTGCTCGGCGTGCTGGGGGCTTCGGGTTCGGGCAAGTCGACCCTGGCCAAGGTGCTGGTCGGCGTCTGGCCGACCCTCGGCGGCCATGTGCGCCTTGATGGCGCCGAGCTCAGCCAATGGGACCGCGACGCGTTGGGCCCGCACATTGGCTATCTGCCGCAGAACATCGAATTGCTGCGCGGCAGCATCGCCGAGAACATCGCCCGCTTTGGCGAACTGGACGGCATCAAGGTGGTCGAGGCGGCGCGCCTGGCGGGCGTGCATGACCTGATCCTGCGCCTGCCCCAGGGCTATGACACGCGCCTGGGCGAGGAGGGGGTGGATCTCTCCGGCGGTCAGAAGCAGCGCATCGCCCTGGCCCGCGCCCTGTACGGCGATGCCCGGCTGATCGTGCTCGACGAACCCAACTCCAACCTCGACAGCCACGGCGAAGCCGCCCTGGCCAACGCCATCGTCCAGCTCAAGGCTCAGGGTCGCACCGTGGTGCTGGTGACCCACCGCAGCGCGGCGCTGGCCCAGGCCGACAAGCTGCTGGTGATGAACGAAGGGCGCATGCAGGGCTTCGGCCCGGCCCGCGACATCCTCCACGCCATGGGCCAGGCCCCGGCGCAACGACCCCTGCAAGCCGGAGGTGGCGCATGAGCCAGCAAACCCGTGATGCACGTTTCCATGTTCGTCTGGGGTGGTGGCTGACCCTGGTCGGTTTCGGCGGCTTCATGGCCTGGGCCAGCTTCGCCCCGCTCGACCAGGGCGTGCCGGTGCAAGGCACCGTGGTGGTGTCGGGCAAGCGCAAGGCGGTGCAGTCCATGGGCGCGGGCGTGGTCAGCCGCATCCTGGTCAGCGAAGGCCAGCTGGTGCGCCAGGGCGAGCCGCTGTTCCGCCTCGACCGCACCCAGGTGCAGGCCGACGTCGATGCGCTGCAGGCCCAGTACCGCATGACCCGCGCCGCCCTGGCACGCTGGCAGAGCGAGCGTGACAACCTAGGCCAGGTGCAGTTTCCCGCAGAGCTGCTCGAAGACGCCGACGCCCGCCTGGCGCTGATCCTCGAAGGCCAGCGCCAGCTGTTCGACAGCCGCCGCCAGGCCCAGGCCCGCGAGCAGGGCGCCCTGGCCGCCAGCATCGACGGCTCCCAGGCCCAGCTGACCGGCATGCGCCGGGCGCGCGGCGACCTGCAGGCCCAGGCCGACTCGTTGCGCGAGCAGCTCGACAGCCTGCGCCCGCTGGCCGGCGAGGGCTATATCCCGCGTAACCGCGTGCTGGAATACCAGCGCCAACTGTCACAGGTGCAGCGCGACCTGGCGCAGAACGCCGGCGAAAGCGCGCGCCTGGAGCAGGTGATCGTCGAAGCCCGGCTCAACTTGCAGCAGCGCCGCGAGGAATATCAGAAAGAGGTGCGCAGCCAGCTGGCCGAAGCCCAGGTCAAGGCCGCGACTCTGGAGCAGCAGCTCAACTCCGCGCACTTCGAGCTACAGCACAGCGAGATCATCGCACCGGCCGACGGCATCGCGGTGAACCTTGGCGTGCACACCGAAGGCGCCGTGGTGCGGGCCGGCGATACCCTGCTGGAGATCGTGCCCCAGGGCACCGCGCTGGAAGTGGAAGGGCGCCTGCCGGTGAACCTGGTGGACAAGGTGGCACCGCAGTTGCCGGTGGACATCCTGTTTACCGCCTTCAACCAGAACCGCACGCCACGGGTTACCGGGGAAGTGGCGCTGGTGTCGGCCGACCAACTGATCGACGAGCGCAGCGGCCAGCCGTACTACGTGCTGCGCAGCACGGTCAGCGAAGAAGCGCTGGCGCGTCTGCAGGGGCTGGCCATACGCCCGGGCATGCCCGCCGAGCTGTTCGTGCGCACCGGCGAGCGCTCGCTGCTCAACTACCTGTTCAAACCCCTGCTCGACCGTGCAGGCACCGCCTTGACCGAACAATAAGGACTGCCAGTGAAGAAGTTCCCACTGATCGGGCTGCTGCTGGCCTGCGCCTGGCTGCCGACCGCCGCCCAGGCCGCCATGGGGCCGTTCCAGGTATACGAGCAGGCCCTGCGCCGCGACCCGACCTACCTCGCGGCATTCAAGGCCCGCGAAGCCGGCCAGGAATACCGCGCCATCGGCCGCGCCGGCCTGCTGCCCAGCCTGTCGTACAGCTACAACAAGGGCCGCAACGATTCCGAGGTGCGCTACCTCGGCGATTCGCGCCGGCAAAAGGAAGACCGCACCTACAACAGCATGGGCTCGACCTTCATCCTCCAGCAGCCGCTGTTCGACTATGAAGCCTATTCGAGCTATCGCAAGGGCGTGGCCCAGGCGCTGTTCGCCGATGAGAGCTTCCGTGACCAGAGCCAGCAACTGCTGGTGCGGGTGATGACCAGCTACACCCAGGCGCTGTTCGCCCAGGACCAGATCGCCATCAGCGTCGCCAGCAAGCAGGCCTACCGCCAGCAGTTCCAGCAGAACCAGCGTCTGTTCGACGCCGGCGAGGGCACGCGCACCGATATTCTCGAGGCTCAGGCCCGCTACGAGCTGGCCGATGCCGAGGAGATCAAGGCGCGCAACGAACAGGATGCCGCGCTGCGCGAACTGGGCGCGCTGATCGGCGAGCCGGCGGTGCGGGTCGAGGACCTGGCGCCGCTGCGCCTGGGCTTCGCCCTGCCGGTGGTCGACCCCAGCGGCTACGAGGCCTGGCAGGAGCGGGCCCTGGCCAACAACCCGCAACTGGCGTCATCGCGCCAGGCCCTGGAAGTGGCGCGCTACGAGGTCGAGCGCAATCGTGCCGGGCACCTGCCCAAGGTCACCGCGTTCGCTACTTCGCGGCGCCAGGAGTCGGACAGCGGCAACACCTACAACCAGCGCTACGACACCAATACCGTGGGCATCGAAGTCAGCGTGCCGATCTTCGCCGGGGGCGGGGTGCTGGCTTCGACCCGCCAGGCCAGCCGGCACCTGGAGCAGGCCGAGTATGAGCTCGACGGCAACACGCGCAGCGCCTTGATCGAACTGCGCAAGCAGTACAACGCCTGCCAGTCCGGCGCCAGCCAGCTGCGTGCCTACCAGCGGGCGCTGGTGGCGGCCGAGGCGCTGGTGGTGTCCACGCGCAAGAGCGTGCAAGGCGGCGAGCGGGTCAACCTGGACGTGCTCAACGCCGAACAGCAGTTGGCCACCACCCGCCGCGACCTGGCCCAGGCGCGCTACGACTACCTGCTGGCGTGGATCAAGTTGCATTACCAGGCCGGGGTGTTGAGCGAGACCCAGCTGGCGCGGGTGGACGAAGCGTTCATTGAGGGCAAATCCGGTTGATGCTCTGTTCGCCTACCAGCGTGGGAGAGGCGGTTCGCCGCTCCCACGCTGGTAGGCGAGTCACTGAAAAGCATTCAGGCTGACACCGCTGCCTTTCTCCGCCTGCCCTCAGCCAGCCCCCACACCAGCAGCGCCAGGGCACCGATCACCAGCCCGGCCACCACGATCCCATCCCAGCCATGCACCTCGAACAGTTGCGTGCCCAGCAGCGACCCCAGCGCTCCGCCGATGAAGTAGCAGGTGATATACCCGGCATTGAGCCGCGTACGCGCCTCGGGGCGGAGCACGATCACCGCGTTCTGGTTGCTCACGTGGACCAGTTGCACCGCCAGGTCGAGCAACAGCACGCCCACCAGCAACGCCACCAGCGAGCTCTGCGCGAACCCCAGCGGCACCCACGACAACAATAGCGCCACCAGCCCCACGGTGGTGCCCAGCGAGCCTTTGCCGCGGTCGGCCAGGCGCCCGGCCCAGTTCGCCGCCAGTGCGCCAACCGCTCCGGCCAGGCCGAACAGGCCGATCACCGCGTCGGAGTAATGGTAGGGCGCCTCGCTCAACAGGAACGCCAGCGGAGTCCAGAACAGCGCGAACAGGCTGAACGCCAGCAAACCCAGCAGCGAGCGCAGGCGCAGCACCGGTTCCTCGACGAACAGGCGGAATACCGAGCCGATCAGCGCCGGGTATTTCAAGCCGGCGTGGCTGTGGTGTTGCGGCAGGCTGCGGTACAGGGCGAGGGCACTGACGGCCATCAGCACCGCGGCCAGCACGTAGATGCTGCGCCAGCCGCCCAGCTCGGCCATGAAGCCTGCGGCGGTGCGCGCCAGCAGGATGCCCAGCAACAGGCCGCTCATCAGCGTGCCCACGGCGCGGCCGCGTTGATCCGGAGCACTGAGCGCGGCGGCCATGGGTACCAGCACCTGGGCCACCACCGAGAACAGTCCGGTCAGCGCCGTGCCGAACAACAGCCACGGCAGGCTTGGCGCGCAGGCGCTGATCACCAGCCCGGCGGTGGCGATCAGCACCATGGTGACGATCAGCCGCCGCTGCTCGAACAGATCGCCCAGTGGCGCGAGCAACAGCAGCCCGGCGCCGTAGCTGAGCTGGGCGGCGATGACGATGGTGCCGGCGCTGGCGGTGCTCAGGCCGAACTGCTCGGCGATGCTGTGCAGCAGGGGCTGGGCGTAGTAGTTGCTGGCCACGGCCAGGCCGGTGGCGGTGGCCATCAGCAGGATAAGGGCGCGACTCAGGGTCGGGGAATTCATGGGCAGTCTCGTTGCAGGCAAGGTTGTGTGGCGACAAGTATCAGGAAGTGTCCTTCATGACGCCAATGTATAGTTATCAACTTATCCATCTCTAAAACAGATAGATCCATGAACCTGAAGCAGCTCGAATACGCCTTGGCCGTGGCTGACACCGGCAGTTTCACCCGCGCCGCCGAACGCTGCCACGTGGTGCAATCGGCCCTCAGCCATCAGGTGGCACGGCTGGAGGCACAGTTGGGGGTAAGCCTGTTCGAGCGCAGTTCGCGGCGGGTGCGCCTGACCCCGGCCGGCGAGGCCTTCGTGCTCAGTGCCCGGCCGGCAGTGGCGGCGGCGCAGCGGGTGGCCGAGGATGTTGCCGCCGCCTGCGGGCAGGTGCGTGGACGTTTGTCGATCGGCGAGATCAGCTCGCTCACCGCGCTGGACCTGGTCGATCTGCTGGCAGTGTTTCATGAGCGCTACCCTGATGTGGACGTGCGCTGGTTGACCGCCAAGAGCGAGTTGCTGGTGACGGACGTCTGCGAGCGGCGTCTTGACGTGGGCTTCATCGGCCTGTGGCAGGGCGAGGCGCTGCACGGCGTGCAGCATCGCCTGCTGGCGCGGGAGGAACTGGTGGCGGTACTGCCGCCTGGCCATCGGTTGGCGGGAAGGGTTCAGCTGGCCCTGGCCGAGCTGGCCGACGAGGTGCTGGTGGACTTTCCCGAGGGCACCGGGGCGCGTCGACAGACCGACGAGGCGTTCCAGGCGGCAGGGTTGCGGCATCGGGTGCAGTTCGAGATCGGTCATATCCGCCTGGTGGAAAAGTTCGTGCAGCGGAGCATGGCCGTGGGCCTGGTCCCCGAGCGGATCGCTCGGGGTTTCACGCAGGTCGCGATGGTGCCCCTGGTAGATGCGCCGGTGCGGCATCTGTACGCGGTGTGGTCGCCCAGCCCCACGCCGGCGGCGCGGGCGTTTCTGGACGTACTTGAAGAAAAACTGCTGGCGGCCGATGGATAACCCTTGACCGCCGACTCCTACAGGTGCGGCGCGGATCTTGAACGCGGCGCTGTACCTGTGGGAGCCGGCTTGCCGGCGATGAGGCCCGCGCAGGCAATTACAAATCAGGCCGCGAAACCACCATCGGCCAGCAGGCTCGCGCCGGTGATGTAGCCGGCCTCAGGCCCCGCCAGGTAGGCGACGAAGCTGGCGATCTCGTCTGCCTGGCCATAGCGCCCGATGGCCATCAGCGGGATCAGGCTCTCGGCGAACTCGCCACTGGCCGGATTCATGTCGGTGTCCACCGGCCCTGGCTGCACATTGTTGATGGTGATCCCCTGCGGCCCGAGGTCACGGGCCAGGCCCTTGGTCAGGCCGACCAGCGCCGACTTGCTCATGGCATAGGGCGCGCCGCCGGCGAACGGCATGCGCTCGGCGTTGGTGCTGCCGATGTTGATGACCCGTCCGCCCTGGCCCATGTACTTCACTGCCGCCTGGGTGGCCACGAACACGCTGCGCACATTGACCGCCAGCAGTCGGTCGAAGTCGGCCAGGTCGAACTCGGCGACCGGCGCCACCGCCAGCACACCGGCGTTGTTGACCAGGATGTCCAGGCCGCCGAAGGCCTTCGCGGTATCGGCCACGGCTTGCTGCACGGCCTGGGTGTCGGCGCTGTCGGCACGCAGGGCCAGGGCCTGGCCGCCGCCGCTGTTGATCTCGCCTGCCAGGGCCTCGGCGCTGGCGCTCGAGCTGACATAGGTGAAGGCGACCTTGGCGCCTTCGCGGGCCAGGCGGCGGACGATGGCCGCGCCGATACCACGGGAACCGCCCTGGACCAGGGCCACCTTGCCGGTGAGAGGAAGTGCTTGGGACATGCTGATCTCCTGCGTTCAAGCAAGGCCGGATGCCTTGGATAGACACAGTATCGAACGTGGATTGCATGCTGATAAGATGGTAATCGCGATATACAGAGTAAACCTTTGGTTGTTAATCATGAGTATGGAATCGTTCAGTAGCCTGGAATGCTTCGTGCGCAGTGCCGAGGTCGGCAGTTTCGCCGAGGCGGCCCGGCGTTTGTCATTGACCCCGGCGGCGGTGGGCAAGAACGTCGCCCAACTGGAGGCGCGCCTGGGGGTGCGGTTGTTCCAGCGCAGCACGCGCAAGCTCACATTGACCGAGGCCGGGCAGCGCTTCCTGGGCGAGGTCGGCGACAGCCTGCGTACCATCCAATATGCCATGGCCAACCTGGCCAGCGCCGAGGGGCAACCGGCGGGGCTGCTGCGGGTGAGCATGGGCACGGTGTTCGGGCGCTTGTACGTTGTGCCGCTGTTGGGCGAGTTCCTGCGCCGTTACCCGGCGATCTCGCCGGACTGGCATTTCGACAACCGCCAGGTCGACCTGATCGGCCAGGGTTTCGATGCTGCTCTCGGCGGTGGGTTCGACCTTCCGCCCGGGGTGGTGGCACGCAAGCTGACGCCCGCGCATCGAGTGCTGGTGGCCTCGCCGGGCTATGTGCGGCAGCACGGGCCGATCGATCGGCCGGAACAGTTACAGGCTTGCACCGGCATCCTCATCCGCTCGCCGCAGACCGGCAGGGTGCGCAGCTGGCCGCTGACCAGCCGCTGGCAGGAGCAACAACCCTTGCGGCTGCCGCAACACATGACCATGAGCGATTCGGATGCTGCCTGCGCGGTGGCCGAGCAGGGCCTGGGCATCGCCCTGGTCAGCCTGCCGTTCGCCTTGCCTTACCTGACCTCAGGCCGCCTGTGCAGGGTGTTGCCGGATTGGTACGTCGACGATGGGCATATCAGCCTGTACTACGCCGAGCGCAAGCTGTTGCCGGGCAAGACCCGCGCCTTCATTGATTTCGTGGTGCAGGAGTTTGCCGAGCAGGGGCTGGCACAGCGTTTCGACGCCTTGCAGCGATAACGCCCGATCAGACAATATCGATGATGAACTGCACCTGCACCACCCCTGCCAGCACCAGGCGTACTTCGTCATCCACGCGCTTGCCAAGCAGTTGCTGGCCTAGCGGTGCGCGAGGTGTGATTACCGTCACCAGCGCCTCTCCCTCGCCAATCTTCAAGCCGGCGCCCTCGGGGCCGAGGAACAGCCTGCGGCGTAGGCCCTGTTCATCCTCCAGGGTCACCAGGCAGCCGACCTGGATCCCCCGCGCCGGGTCATAGTCGCGCGGTACCAGTTGCTGGTAGGTCTGCAGCGCCTGGCGGATCTCAGCGGTGCGCCGAGCCTGTCCGGTGGCCAGGTACGAAGCCTCGAGCCCCAAGGTGTCGTACTTGTTCTCGGCGATATTCTCTTCGGCGGTGGCGGCCTCGTAGGCGGTCTGGGCGGCGCGGCGCAGCACCTCCATGTCGTGCTCGAGGGTGGTGACGATGCGCTGCAGCAGGGTGGCCTTGTCCATGGTCAGTAGCAGAACTCCAATACGTTGGCCTGGCTCTTGTCGGTCGGCGCGGTACGGTTCTGCTGCAGCCAGAACTGGCACTTGGGGCTGTTGAGGTTGCGCGGGTTGCCCTGGGCGGCCTCGGCGGCATGCTGCAATTCCTGCTTGTGCAGGATGTCCTTGTAATGTTCGAACATCTGCGCCTGGGCATCGGCCGGTGGCGCTGGAGGAGCGGTTGGCGCAGGCAGGACCTGCGCGGGGGCGGTGGCCTCGACCAGCGGTTGCACCTGCTGTGGCCACAAGTGCAGGGCCAGCCACAGGCTCACGGCGATCGCCAATGCGCCGAGCCACAGGCCGAGGGCGACGCACAGCACCAGTTGCACCGGTTTCAGGGTGATCTTCAATTCGCGGGGGCGGGGCATGGTGGCCTCCTGGCAGGCGGGGCGAGGGCGCCATTCTCGCATGCCGCGGCAGGTATTTTCAGCGCCGCGCTTTTGTTGGCCGGCATTTTTCAGCAAAATCCGCGGTCTTTTTTCCGCAGGTAACGGAACGTGGCGATGAAAATCACCTGGGACATCTTCTGCACGGTCGTCGACAACTATGGCGACATCGGCGTCACCTGGCGCCTGGCGCGCCAGCTGGCGAGCGAGCATGACCTGGCCGTGCGCCTGTGGGTGGATGACCTGCAAGCCTTCGTGCCCCTGTGCCCAGAGGCCGACAGCCAAGCCGAGCAGCAGTGGCGGCAGGGGGTCGAGGTACGCCACTGGCCGGCCACGTGGCAAGGCGCGGAGCCGGCGCAGGTGGTGGTGGGCGCCTTCGCCTGCCAGCTGCCGCAGGCCTATGTCGAGGCCATGGGCGAGCAGGCCAAGCCGCCCTTGTGGCTGAACTTGGACTACCTCAGTGCCGAAGACTGGGTGGATGGCTGCCATGGCTTGCCGTCGCCCCAGGCCAATGGGTTGCGCAAGTTCTTTTTCTTCCCGGGTTTCACCGAGAAGACCGGTGGCCTGTTGCGCGAAGCTGCCTTGCTGCCCCGTTGCCAGGCGTTCCGCCAGGCGCCGAATGAGCGGGCGAGGTTCCTGGCAGGGCTGGGCGTCCACCCCGAGGCCGGGGCGCGGCTGATCTCGCTGTTCGCCTACGAGAATCCACAGTTGGGCAACTGGCTCGACGTACTGGCCGAAGGCGCGCACCCCAGCCACCTGCTGGTACCGCAAGGGCGCATCCTGGGCGACCTCGGCCACTGGCTGGGCGAGGCGGACCTGGCCGTGGGGGCGCTGCATCGGCGCGGCGCCTTGACGGTCCAGGTGCTGCCTTTCGTCAGCCAGGACGACTACGACCGGTTGCTGTGGAGCTGCGATTTCAACGCCGTGCGCGGCGAGGATTCGTTCGTGCGGGCGCAATGGGCCGGCGTGCCGATGCTGTGGCACATCTACATCCAGGAAGAGAACGCCCACTGGGAAAAGCTCGAAGCATTCCTAGCCCTTTATTGCCATGGGCTGTCGGCCGCCGCCGGGCAGGCGTTGGGCGAATTGTGGCGGGCCTGGAACATGGACCGCCCGATGGGGCAGGCCTGGCAGGCGCTGCAGCCGCACTGGCAGGAAGTGCGCGAACATGCCCGCCAGTGGCAGGCCACGCAGGCCGCTCGGCCGGACCTTGCCACGAGGCTGGTACAGTTTTACCGAAATTCGCTATGATACGCGGCCTCGATTTTTATAAATCCATCCAGATTCGGATACTTCGTAATGAAAACTGGTAAAGAACTGAAACCCGGTACCGTACTGCGGATCGACAACGACCCGTGGCTGGTTCAGAAAGCTGAGTTCACCAAGTCGGGCCGTAACAGCGCGATCATGAAGACCAAGCTGAAGAACCTGCTGACCGGCTACAAGACCGAAACCGTATACGGTGCGGACGACAAGCTGGACGACGTGATCCTGGATCGCAAAGAAGCGACCCTGTCGTTCATCAGCGGTGACTCGTACACCTTCATGGACACCACCGACTACACCATGTACGAGCTGAACGCCGAAGACATCGACGCCGTTCTGCCGTACATCGAAGAAGGCATGGAAGACATCTGCGAAGCCGTCTTCTTCGAAGGCCGCCTGGTATCGGTAGAACTGCCGACCACCATCAGCCGCCAGGTTACCTACACCGAGAACGCCGCACGTGGCGACACCTCGGGCAAGGTCATGAAGCCTGCCAAGCTGAAGAACGGTACCGAGATCCAGGTTGCCGACTTCATCCAGATCGACGAGTGGATCGACATCGACACTCGCGACAACAGCTTCAAGGGCCGTTCCAAGAAGTAATCCTTCTTGCGATGAGCACGAAAAACCCGGCCTTGGCCGGGTTTTTTTGTGCTCGTGAAACCGTGTCGCCTTTATCGCGGGGCAAGTCGGGTCGCCCCGCGAAGGCATTCACACCGTCACATGCAGGCGCACATCCACATTGCCGCGGGTGGCGTTGGAGTACGGGCAGACCTTGTGCGCCTTCTCCACCAGCCCTTCTGCGTCGGCCTGGGCCAGGCCAGGCAGGTTGATGTGCAGGTCGATGTCCAGGCCGAAACCACCGGGGATCTGGCCGATGCCGACCTTGGCGGTGATCGAGGCGTCAGCTGGCAGGGCTTTTTTCTCCTGGCCGGCGACGAACTTCAGCGCGCCGATGAAACAGGCCGAGTAACCTGCGGCGAACATCTGCTCGGGGTTGGTGCCATCACCCCCGGCACCGCCCAGCTCTTTCGGGGTGCTCAGCTTGACTTCCAGCTTGCCGTCGCTGGAGCGGGATTTGCCATCACGACCACCGGTGGAAGTGGCTTCTGCGATGTACAGCGGAGTGACCTTTTGCATCTTGAGCCTCGCTTGGGTGCTGTGCGCCGTCGGCGCTGAGTGGGTATGGGATTAACTTAGCGCGCAATTATTTAGTGCGCAAGTTAAATATTCGACCATTCATCCGAACAGCCATCTCACAGCTTAGACGTCAGAGGTTTTCTTGCAGCTGCGCGCGCAGGACGAGCAGGTCGGCCTGCAGTTTGCGCAGCTGCTCGGCGCTGTGGCCGCTGGCCTGCAGGATGCATTGCGGCACGCGCTGGGCTTCGGCCTGCAGGGCGCGGCCCTTGTCGGTCAGCTGCACCAGTACCACCCGTTCGTCCTCACGGCTGCGGCTGCGCTTGAGCAGGCCTTCGCTTTCCAGGCGCTTGAGCAGCGGGGTCAGGGAGCCGGGGTCGGTGAGCAGGCGCTGGCTGATCTCGCCCACGGTCAGGCCGTCCTGCTCCCACAGCACGAGCATGGCCAGGTACTGCGGGTAGGTCAGGCCCAGGGCCTGCAGCAGGGGCTTGTAGACCTTGGTCATCAACAACGAGGTCGAGTGCAGGGCGAAGCAGACCTGGTTGTCCAGCAGCAGCGCGTCGCAGGGGGCTTGGGTGTCGGCGTTCATGCAGGTCCTTGGAATCGGTGAGTAATAAAATCTAGCACGCCAAAGCTTGGTGCGCTCATTGCCAGCGCAGCTCGCTTCTCAGCGCCAGGTCCCAGGGCGGCACCGGGCTGAAACGGCTCTTGAGGAATTCGAGCAGCAAGCGGCTGCGAGAGTTCGTTTCATGTTCAAGGCGCAGTGCATAAATCCCGCTGGTTTCGGGGGGCGGCAGGCCGTTGTCGCAGAACAGGGGGAGCAGTTCGCCGCGCAGCAGGTAGTCGCTGACCAGCCAGGTCGGCAGGTGGGCGATGCCCAGCCCGGCCAAGGCACCGAACAGCAGCGTCTCGGCATTGTTGGCGGCCATGCGCATGCGCGTCGGGCGGTACAGGCGGGTCTGGCCACCGACCTCGAAGCGCCAGGCGAACGGTGGTGCCAGGCCGTCCCAGTCGAGGCCGTCATGCCCAGGCAACTCGCTCGGGCAGGCTGGTACGCCGCGATTGGCCAGGTACGCCGGGCTGGCGCAGGCGATCCGCACCATGTACGCCAGTGGCGTGGCCACCAGGCGGGTGTCGGCCAGGGGGCCTGCGCGCAGCACCAGGTCGACTTCGCCCAGGTGGCTGCCGTGCAGGTCGACGAAACTGTCGATCAGGCGCAGCTGCACGTCGAGCCCGGGGTAGGCCACCAGGAAGTCGGCGATGGCCGGAGCAAGGTGGCGACGGCCGAACGCGGCCGGGGCGTCGATGCGGATCAGCCCATCGGGGGCGTTGCTCAGGGATACCGCCTCGGCCCGGGCCAGGCGCAGTTCCTCGATGATGCGCCGGGCCCGTTCGGCAAACGCATTGCCAGCGGGTGTGGCGCGCACCGCGTGGGTGCTGCGCGAGAACAGGCGGCTGCCTACCGCGTTTTCCAGGCTGTCGATGCGCCTGGCCACCGCCGAAGGCGTAAGCGGATGGCGACGGGCGGCGGCGGAAAAACTGCCGGTCTCCAGCACATCGAGAAAAAGACTCAGTTGTTCGGTGAGGATATCGGGGCTCATGACGGCTCTGCTTGTGCGGATTGCGCAAAGCCATTGTGCGTTGCTGTGCGTTTCCCCGCCAGCCGGGACTGGGTAGCATGCCGGCATTCTCTGAGAGCAGGCGGATGAGGCGCGAATGATCGAGTGGTTGATGTACATCGTTTTGGGCGCAGCCCTGGGCACCTTGGGTGGCTTGTTCGGGATTGGTGGCGGGCTGATCGCGATCCCGGCGCTGGGGGTGCTGTTCGGCCTTGACCAGCAACTGGCCCAGGGCACCGCCCTGGTGATGGTGGTGCCCAACGTGCTGCTTGCGCTGTGGCGCTATCACCAGCGCAACCGCATCGAGTTACGCCATGCCGTGCCGCTGTCGTTGTGCAGCTTGTTGTTCGCCTGGCTGGGGTCGATCTGGGCAGTGGGCATCGATGCCCAGTCGATGCGCCTGTATTTCGTTGGTTTTCTGGTGGCCCTGGCGTTGTGGAACGTGGCGCGCATGTTCCTGCCGGTGAAGCCGCCGAGCAACCAGCTGCGCTTTCCCTGGCCATGGCTGGGCGTGCTGGGCAGCTTTGCCGGGACCATGGGCGGGCTGTTCGGCGTGGGCGGCGCGGTGGTGGCCACGCCGATATTGACTTCTGTGTTCGGCACCACCCAGGTGGTGGCCCAGGGGTTGTCGCTGGCATTGGCGGCGCCGAGCACTGCGGTGACCCTGCTGACCTATGGTCTGCACCAGAGCGTGGACTGGAGCATCGGGGTGCCGTTGGCGGTGGGCGGGTTGCTGAGCATCAGCTGGGGGGTGAAGCTGGCCCACGCGTTGCCGGAAAAGGTCCTGCGCTCGATGTTCTGTGTGTTTCTGGTGGTGTGCGCGGTGATGCTCGGGCTCGAGCTCTGAGCGCAAGGGGCTGCAGAGCCCATCGCCCTCTGTAGGAGCCGGCTTGCCGGCGAAAAGGGCGCGAAGCGTCCTCGGCTTACTTGAACCCTTCGACGATGTACTCGGCCATGCAGTCGGTAATTGGCGAATGCTGCTGGTCATTGCGCAGCAGCATCACATTGGCCATGTGCAACTGCGGCAGGCCATCGTCCTCGCCGAGGATGCGCAGTTCGCCGCCAACCAGGCTGTGCAACTGCGCGGTCACCGCCAGCCCCGCCTGCACGATGGCGAAGATCGCCGCCAGGCTCGGGCTGGTGTAGGCAATACGGTACTCGATGCCGTGGCGCTCCAGGGCATTGCAGGTCCAGGCGCGGCAAAAGCAGTCGGTGTTGAACAACGCCAGTGGCATGGGCCGCTGCTCCTGCGGGCAGAAGCCCTTGGCCGCGGCCCACACCAGGCGCTCCTGGCGCAGCAACTGGCCGACTTCGTTGCCGGGCTCGCGGGTGACGATGGTCAGGTCCAGGTCCTGGCGCAGCATCAGCTGCTTTGACGAATCGCAATGCACCTCGACATGGATCAGCGGGTAGGCCTGGGCGAAGCGGGTGAGGATGCCCGGCAGGTAGCGCATGGCGTAGTCGTCCGGGGTGCCGATGCGCACCACCCCGACCATGTGCGGCATGCGCAGCGTGTTGAATACCTCGCCATGCAGCTTGAGGATGCGTCGGGCATAGCCCAGCAGCACCTGGCCCTCGGCGGTCAGGCGCACCTGGCGGCCATCGCGCTCGAACAGCTGGCGCTGCAGGATGTCTTCTTCCAGGCGCTTCATCTGCATGCTCACCGCCGACTGGGTGCGGTTGACCACTTCGCCGGCGCGGGTGAAGCCGCCTTGCTCGGCAATGGCGACGAAGGTGCGCAGCACCTCGGCGTCGAGACTCTGATACTGGGACATGGCATCAATCTCCGAGATGCATGGCATCAGAAACATTCGTTGGATTGATCTTAGGCCTGGGACGAGACTGGAGCCATCCACAAGGAGGGCGTCATGATGAAAGGTCATTTCAACGTAGCTCACCAACCGGCCGCATCCCTGGGCCATCTGTGGCACGACGCCAGCGGGCTGGTGCTGCGCTGGTTCGAACTGCACCGCCAGCGTGACGAGCTGGCGCGTCTGAGCGATGCCACGCTGCACGACCTGGGGTTGTCGCGGGCGGATATCCAGCAGGAGGCCGACCGGCATTTCTGGGAGGACCCGTTGCGTAAATGAAGGTGGTTACAATCGCGGGGCTTGCCCCGCGATTGCGTCTTTACTGTCTGGACACCAGACGGAGCCACCTCATGTCCTTTAGCCTGTCCCTCGCCCAGGCCCGCCGCCTGGCCTTGTCCGCCCAGGGCTTTGGCAAGTCGCCCGCGCAGCCGCCGACCCTCGCCAATCTCAAACGCATGCTCCAGCGCCTGGGCGTGGTGCAGATCGACTCGGTCAACGCGCTGGTGCGCTCCCATTACCTGCCGTTGTTCTCGCGCCTTGGCGACTATCCAGCCGACCAGCTGGACCAGCTCGCCTGGGGCAAGCGCCGCCAGCGGCGGCTATTCGAATATTGGGGGCATGAGGCCTCGCTGCTGCCGTTGGAGCTCTACCCGCTGATGCGCTGGCGCATGGCCCACGCCGCCGACGGCAAGGGCATCTACCGACAACTGGCGACCTTTGGCCGTGAGCGGCGCGAGGTCATCGAGCGGGTACTGGCTGCCGTGCGCGAGCGCGGCGCGTTGGGTGCAGGCAGCCTGTCGACCCGCGAGGAGCGCGCCGGCCCTTGGTGGGACTGGAGCGAAGAAAAGCACGCGCTGGAATGGCTGTTCGCCGCTGGCGAGGTCACCGTGGCCGGGCGTCGCGGTTTCGAGCGCCTGTACGACCTGCCCGAGCGGGTGCTACCAGTGGAAATCCTCGATCAGGCCCAGCCCAGCGAGGCTGAAGCGCACCAGGGCTTGCTGCTGCACGCGGCCGGCGCCCTGGGCGTGGCCACCGAACAGGACCTGCGTGATTACTTTCGCCTCTCGCCGCAACAGAGCAAGGCCGCCCTGGCTGTGCTGGTCGAGGACGGGCGCCTGCAGGCCTGCGCCGTGCAGGGCTGGAAACAGCCGGCGTATGTCGCGGGCGTGCCACGGATTCCCCGACGCATCGAAGCCAGCGCCTTGTTGTCGCCGTTCGATTCATTGGTCTGGGCGCGGGATCGCACCGAGCGCCTGTTCGATTTCCGCTATCGCCTGGAGATCTACACCCCCGCGCACAAGCGGGTGTACGGCTACTACGTGCTGCCGTTCCTGCACGACGGGCGCATCGCCGCGCGCCTGGACCTGCGTGCCGAACGCGCCCACGGACGCCTGGCGGTGCATGCGGTGCACGAAGAGGCGATGGGGCTGGACGAGGCGGGCTACCAGGCGTTGGCGCTCAGCCTGCAGAAGCTGGCCAACTGGCTGGGCCTGGCGCAGGTGCAGCTCAACTGCCCCCGCGCCGAGGGCAGCCGGCTGCGTCAGGCATTGCTCAGCGGCGTACCTGCTTGAGGGTTTCGGCGATCAGGAAGGCCAGTTCCAGCGACTGGTCGGCGTTCATGCGCGGGTCGCAGTGGGTGTGGTAGCGGTCGGAGAGCGCGTCCTCGGTGATCGGCCGGGCGCCGCCGATGCACTCGGTGACGTTCTGCCCGGTCATCTCGATATGGATGCCACCGGCGTGGCTGCCCTCGGCCTGGTGCACCTGGAAGAACTGCTTGACCTCATCGAGGATCTGCGCGAAGTCGCGGGTCTTGTAGCCGCTGCTGGCCTTGATGGTATTGCCATGCATCGGGTCCGAGCTCCACAGCACCTGGCGGCCCTCGCGCTGCACGGTGCGGATCAGCCCCGGCAGGTGGTCGCCGACCTTGCCGGCGCCCATGCGCACGATCAGGTTCAGGCGGCCCGGGTCGTTGTCCGGGTTGAGCACGTCGATCAGGCGGATCAGCTCCTCGGGGTTCATGCTCGGGCCGACCTTGACCCCGATCGGGTTGTGCACGCCGCGCAGGAACTCGACGTGGGCGCCGTCGAGCTGGCGGGTGCGGTCGCCGATCCACAGCATGTGCGCCGAGCAGTCGTAGTAGTCGCCGGTCAGGCTGTCGCTGCGCACGAAGGCTTCTTCATAGTTGAGCAGCAGCGCTTCGTGGGCGGTGAAGAAGCTGGTTTCGCGCAGTTGCGGCGCCGTGTCCAGGCCGCAGGCGCGCATGAAGGCCAGGGTTTCGTCGATGCGGTTGGCCAACTGGTGATACTTGTCGGCCAGCGCCGAGTTGGCGATGAAATCGAGGTTCCACTTGTGCACCTGGTGCAGGTCGGCAAAGCCACCCTGGGCGAAGGCGCGCAGCAGGTTGAGGCTGGCGGTGGCCTGGTGGTAGGCCTGTAACAGGCGCTCGGGGTCGGGAATGCGGCTTTTCGCGTCGAAGCCGATGCCGTTTACGATGTCGCCACGGTAGGCGGGCAGGGTGACGTCGCCGATGGTTTCGTCGTTGGCCGAGCGTGGCTTGGCGAACTGCCCGGCCATGCGCCCGACCTTGACCACCGGGCAGCCGGCGGCGAAGGTCATGACAATGGCCATCTGCAGCAGCACCTTGAAGGTGTCGCGGATCTTCGCCGCGGAGAACTCGGCGAAGCTCTCGGCGCAGTCGCCACCCTGCAGCAGGAACGCCCGGCCCTGGGTCACCTCGGCGAACTGCCGGCGCAGCTCGCGGGCTTCGCCGGCAAACACCAGCGGCGGGTAGCTGGCCAGGGTCTGCTCGACCTTCAGCAGGTGCGCGGCGTCGGGGTAGATCGGTTGCTGCTGGATCGGCAGTGTGCGCCAGCTGTCAGGGGTCCATTGTCGGGTCATTGCAAGCTCTATCCATAAGTGTCGTTAAGGCCTGCCAGCCATGGTACGCCCGCGCGTGCTTGTTGCACCACCGGCATTGGCGGACAATGGCGGTTTTGCGCGGGCAGGTGGTAGGGATGGCGACGGAGCGGGAAGAGCGGCTGCTGGCACGGGTCGAGGATGCCTTTGGCGTCATCAGCGTGTACGAGGTGGATGACTATCGCTTCCTCGAGTTCGGCGACGCCATCGAGCAGAGCTGCACCTTCACCGCCGACCCCAGCTGGCTGGAGTACGACTACACCCGCGCCATGCTGGTTGGCGCGCTGTGCCACGAACAGCCGGAAAGCGCGTTGTTCCTCGGCCTTGGCGCCGGCACCCTGACCCAGGCGTGCCTGAAGTTCCTGCCGCTGGAGGACGTCGAGGCCATCGAACTGCGCCCGGACGTGCCGCGCCTGGCCATGGAGTTCATGGGCCTGGACGACGATCCGCGGCTGTACGTGCGGGTAGGCGACGCCCTCGAGCTGCTGCCCAGCGCCGAAAAGGCCGATCTGCTGTTCGTCGACCTGTATACCGACTATGGCCCCGGCGTCGGGCATCTGGCCTGGGGGTTCCTGGAAAACTGCCAGAAGCAGCTCAACCCAGGGGGGTGGCTGGTGATCAACCAGTGGGCCGGGGACGATGGCAAGCCACTGGGCGCGGCCTTGTTGCGTGGGCTGTACCATCGCCATTACTGGGAACTGCCGGTGAAGGAGGGTAACGTGATCCTGCTGGTGCCGGAGGACCTGGAGCAGACGCTGGATATCGATGCCGTGCGGGCGCGGGCCGCAGCGCTGGCGCCGCAACTGGGGTATTCGCTGGAATATTTGATCAAGGCCATCCGTCCGGCGACCTGAATGGATGAGGGCAGCGCCGAGGCTGCGGGGAAACGATTCAGCCTGGATCCAATCCTGGCCTTGATCCTAGAAATATTTCTCACAGTTCATGGCGGATTCGGGTATAGTACGCGCCGGTCTTTTAGCGGACCTCGAATCAGGTGGTGCAAATCCTCCGAACCCAGCTTCGGCTGCGCGTCCGCTAGTCGGACCTTCCCAAGATGTTCCTTTTTCAATCGTTTTCGCAAATCCCCGCCGCCAAAACTGCCTGGGTGACCGCTTGGTCTTTCAAGGCATGTGCAGTTTTGGAGCATGGGTCTTTGCGGATGCACCTAGAGGCAGACCCATGACCCAGGAAACCGGCGGATTCGCCGCTCTCGATCTCAATCCGAATATCGTTGCTGCTGTTCTGGCCACCGGCTACGAAGAGCCTTCGGCTATTCAGCATCAGTCGATCCCGATCATCCTCGCCGGTCACGACATGATCGGCCAGGCGCAGACTGGCACCGGCAAGACCGCTGCCTTCGCC
Source organism: Pseudomonas sp. PONIH3 (assembly GCF_002934345.1). Taxonomy (NCBI): domain Bacteria; kingdom Pseudomonadati; phylum Pseudomonadota; class Gammaproteobacteria; order Pseudomonadales; family Pseudomonadaceae; genus Pseudomonas; species Pseudomonas sp. PONIH3. The sequence goes on along the minus strand of NZ_CP026386.1, from coordinate 1,839,159 downwards.
CTGCCGATCCTCAACAAGATCGACGTGAGCAAGCGCGAACCGCAAGCCCTGATCCTGGCGCCAACCCGTGAGTTGGCGCTGCAAGTAGCCACCGCTTTCGAAACCTACGCCAAGCAGATGCCGGGCGTTAACGTGGTGGCTGTTTACGGTGGTGCCCCGATGGGCCCACAACTGCGTGCCATTCGTAACGGCGCGCAAATCGTCGTGGCCACCCCTGGCCGCCTGTGCGACCACCTGCGCCGCGACGAGAAAGTCCTGTCCACCGTTCAGTACCTGGTACTCGACGAAGCCGACGAAATGCTCAAGCTGGGCTTCATGGACGACCTCGAAGTGATCTTCGACGCCATCCCTGCAACCCGCCAGACCGTACTGTTCTCCGCCACCCTGCCGGCCTCGATCCGTGCCATCGCCGAGCGCCACCTGCGCGAGCCGAAGCACGTCAAGATCCAGAGCAAGACCCAGACCGTGACCGCGATCGAGCAGGCCCACCTGATGGTCCACGCCGACCAGAAGATCCCGGCCGTGCTGCGCCTGCTGGAAGTGGAAGAGTTCGACGCGCTGATCGCCTTCGTGCGTACCAAGCAAGCCACCCTGGACCTGGCTGCCGCCCTGGAAGCCAAAGGCTACAAGGCTGCCGCGCTGAACGGCGACATCGCCCAGAACCAGCGTGAGCGCGTGATCGACTCGCTCAAGGATGGCCGCCTGGACATCGTCGTCGCCACCGACGTCGCTGCCCGTGGTCTGGACGTGCCGCGCATCACCCACGTGTTCAACGTCGACATGCCGTACGACCCGGAGTCCTACGTGCACCGTATCGGCCGTACTGGCCGTGCCGGTCGCGATGGCCGTGCGCTGCTGCTGGTCACCCCGCGTGAGCGCCGCATGCTGCAGGTGATCGAGCGTGTCACCGGGCAGAAGGTTGCCGAAGCCCGCCTGCCTAACCCGCAGGCCGTGCTGGACGCACGCATCAAGAAGCTGACCAAGAGCCTGGCGCCACTGGTGGCCGAGTCCGAGGCCAGCCATGGCGAGCTGTTCGACCGCCTGACCGCCGACCTGGGTTGCAGTGCCCGTGCCCTGGCTTCGGCCCTGCTGCGCAAGGCCACCAATGGCCAGGCGCTGGACCTGGCTTCGGTCGAGCGCGAGCAGCCGTTGGTGCCGACCCACACTCCGCGTGAGCGCAGCACTGGCGAGCGTACCGAGCGTGGTGAGCGCAGCGACCGTGGTGACCGCGAGCGTCGCGCGCCGATGCCGCTGGCTGAAGGCCGCGTGCGTTGCCGTACCGCCCTGGGTGCCCGTGACGGCATCGCCGCCAAGAACCTGCTGGGCGCTATCCTCAACGAGGGTGGCCTGGCGCGTGATGCCATCGGTCGTATCCAGGTGCGTGACAGCTTCAGCCTGATCGAGCTGCCGGAAGACGGCCTCGAGCGCCTGCTGACCAAGCTCAAGGACACCCGCGTAGCCGGCAAGCAGCTGAAGCTGCGTCGCTACCGCGAGGACTGATCCTGGCGCTGCAATAAAAAATGTCCGCAGTCAAGCGATTGTTGAAATCAGCCTGATGGCCGGAAGTCTATATGGGGTGCGGGTTTGGCTCTACTTCGGGCCGCCTTGCGGGGCTGTGGCGTTGTGGGCTGGGAGCCACATAGGAGCTTCGCGGTAGAAAGCCCGAGCGTGCTGCATCGGGGGCGGTTGCCTGCAGGCGGTAGCCGCGTTTGGTCTTCATAGCCCAATCGGTCGCCGTCCTCCAGAATGAAGAACGCGCAGCCTTGGGCTGCGCGTTTGAGGGATGGCCGCCAGCGGAAACCGGCATCATCAGCTTGGCTTCGGCGGCGCGGCCTTGCCCGCGCCTCCCTTCCTGAATCCCCGATCTCCGACCATGAAGGCTTCTAGCATGTGCGGAATTAGCACCGTGGCATCGACCGCCTCGCCGTAGGTCTGCGCGTGCAGCGTAGCGTAGCGGTCGAGGTCGGCTTTCAGGCTGGCCGGGCAAGCAAAAGTCAGCTTCGTGGATTCCGTTTTCGGCAGCGGCCCGAGCCGTAGCTTGCGCGTCGTCATCGCGAAGTCCCCCTGTTGAAGAAAAGTGGCTGGTACGGCCGCAGCACCAGATCGCGGTTGACGATGATGCGAACCGGCAAGCCGGGGCGCTCCGTCAAGGTGGGCTGGATGTTGAGGTTGCGCCGGGTCATCTCCTGACCGACCTGATTGATGCTGTCCTGGGCGCTATCGCGGCCGGCGATGATGACGCGATCACCGTCCTGCCGGTTCTCCGGCGCAGCCAGTTCGGCACCGATGCCCAGTAGCGTCGTCAGTGCCGCACCGGCAAAGACGCGATCCCAATGCCAATCCACATCATCTTCCAAGCCGGCGTAGCCGGCCGGATCGGTGCCGGCCAAGTTGTCGAGCTTGAGCGAAGACGTGTCGGGCAGGATGATCCGGTTCCACACCACTTGCACGCGGCTCTGCCCGTAGCTGACCTGGCTGTTGTATTTGCCCAGGATGCGTGACCCCTGCGGGATCAGCAGGAACTTGCCGGTAGCCGTGTCATAGACCGGCTCCGTCACTGTGGCGATCACATCGCCCGGCAAGTCCGACTTGATGCCCGTCACCAGCGCCCCGGCGACCACCGTTCCGGCCATGACCTGATACGGCGACGCCGGCAGCGTCAGGTTGCCGGAATCACGGGCTTCCGTGGTTCCGGCTTTCTGGAATGCCTCTTTCTGGTCTTGCCGGTTCTGCACGGCGGTCGGGTCGGCGGGCTGGGCCGCCGTCGACGCAGGCCCGGCCGCCAGCGGGTCGAAGGCCGCATTGGCGGTGAAGCCCGGCGCAGCGGCTACCTGTGTCTGCGCCACCGGCGCGGCCTTCTGCGAACCAGAGCGGAAGAACACCGCCGATGCCGCTGCTGCTTCGGCTTCCTTGCGCAACGCGTCGTTGGGGTCGTTGCCGGGGGCCGCGTAGGCGGCCGTCACCGGCTGCTGCGACTTCACAATGGCCGGGCCAAGATCGCCTGGCAGCGGCGGCCCCAACTCCGGCACGGATGCCGCCAAGGGGGGCGGCAGCTTCGAGTAGTCCGCCGGCAGCGCGTCCAACCCTTCGGACTTCGAGACGCGATCGACGTTGTAAAGCTCGGTCTGCTCGCCTGCACCGCGCCGCTGCGGTTGCAGCGACCACATCAGCGCGCCGAGCACAGCGACCGAGAGACCGCCGACGAGGATGGCCAGCGTGCGCCGGTTCAGGCGCGTGACCGGGCGCGGTTGGGCGCGCAGCGCAACTGCCTCGGGTGCCACCTTGCCCGCATGCGGCGTGGCGAGGTCGGGAGTGTCGTCCTGGCTCATGGTCAGTTCCTCCGCGCCAAGCCATCCGTGCGTTCGATACGCACCACGTCACCCTTGTCGCCGCCCAGGCGCAGTTCGGCCGCGCCGAACAGCCGATCCACGATGTAGTAAGGCGAGCGAAAACGGTAATTCACCAGTTGTCCGTCGCCCTGCGCGCCGATGACGAACAGCGGTGGCAGCTCGCCTTGGGCGATTCCCGGCGGGAACTGGATATAGACCTTCTCGCCATCGTCGAAGGCGCGCAGCGGCTTCCACGGCGGATTGCTGCCTGAGACGGAATATCGGAAGCGGATCTTCTCCAGCGACAGTCCGGTATCGACCGGTGCGGCGGCGCTAGCCGCCTGCGACTGGCGCTGCAAGGCCAACATCCGGTCTTTTGGGTAGTCCCAGGACACCGACGCCATCCATGCCTTTTCCGTCGAGGTCAGTTCCAGCAGGTATGTTCTGCGACTGGTGGTGATGACCAAATTCGTCTTGAGGCCTGAGCGGATGGGCTTGACCAGCACATTGATGCGCATCGCGTCGCCGCTGCCGCTGGACGTGTCACCGACGATCCAGCGCACGGTATCGCCGGCTGCGACCGTCACTAGTTCCTCGCCCGGCTGCAAGGAAACCACGGTCACGCGTCCCGGCGCGGCATAGACTTGGTAGAGCGCACCATCGGTGAAGGGCCACACCTGAATCGCATTGACGTAGCCCTCGCGCGTGGGCGCGATGCGCGCCTCGGCATTGGCACGGGAAACGCGCACCTTCTCATCGGCCGGCTCCGGCTTAGCCGGGGCCGCGTCCAACTCGTGCAGCGGCTTCAACTGCGCTGGCAGCGCCAGCGGCTCGGGCATGGCGACGACTTCCACTGGAGCAGGCGGCTCCGGCAGCGGCTGTGCCTGCACCGGCTCATCGAGCGAAATGGACGGAGGCGGCTTGCCCTGCGAAGCGCAGCCCGACAGGGCCACCACGGTCAGCGCGAAAGCGTATAAGCGGAAAGACAGGTTCATGGCTTGGCTCCTTCAGAAGAATCCAGTTCGCGGCTCCACGACAGGCCGTTGACGTAGATACCCAGCGGGTTCTTGCGCAGGCGCTGTTCGGTGCGCGGGGTTTGCAGGACGGTGGAAAGCACCGCGTTCCATCGCTCGGTCCCGGCGGGGGCACCGTTGATGAACCGTTGCTCCGTCCAACGGACGTTGAACGAGGCATCGCTGGCGCGTACCACGCTGGTGATCTGCACCGTCACCGACTCGCGGCCAACACGGGCGAAAGGATCGTTCTTGCTGGCGTAGTCGTTGAGCACCGCCGCGCCTTTGTCGGTGGTGTAGTCGTAGGCGTCCAGCCAGTTTTGCCGCACCACGATGGGATCGATAGACAGCGAGCGCACCAGCGTCACGAAGCGCGCCAGGTGGTGCGCGATCTGCGCATCGGCGGGCCGGTACGGCGTGGCGGCTTCGCCGACGGCGCGCACCTGCCCCGACTGATCGACCTCGATGACGTAAGGGGTGACGATGGACTGCGCCGAGCGCCACACCAGGCCACCGGCCATCAGCAGCGCAAGCGTGAGGCAGCCGAAGGCCATAAAACGCCAGTTCTTGGCCTGGACGCGGGCCGAGCCGATGCGCTCGTCCCACACCTGCGCGGCGGATTGGTACGGGGTGGCAGGCTGCGGCGTGTCGGCATAGCGCACCTGCGGGCGTTTGAATCGCATAGGGTTCTCCTTGGTGGTCAGGTATCGGGTCACGCATCGGGGCGCAGGCTTGGGCCTTGCCCTGAGCCGCCGCCGTCGCCACTGCGCAGCGTGTGGGCTGCGGTGGTTGCGGCATGGGTGATCTGCTGGCGGCGGTGCATCCGCTTTGCCCAGGCGGGTTGCTCTTGCTTCGGCGCGCTGGCTGCGCCTTCGCCTGCGGCGGCCTGGCCGGAACCGGCAGCGCCGACATCCGCACCGTTCCATCCTGCCCGGAAGGAGTCGGCCACCTTCTGACCGGCAGCGGAAGCGCCCGATGCAGCTCGGCGGCCTGCCGCTTGCGCGCCGGTCTTGGCGACATTGCCGAGGCCCGCAGCCGCGCCTTTAGCCCCGCCGCCCGCAGCGGCGGAACCGGCCTGGAATGCGGACTTGGCGCTGCTGGCCGCCGACGTGGCGGCGCGTGCGCCGCTCCCGGCCAGCTTTGCGGCGGCCGGGGCCATGCGTGCGCCCGCCATGACGGCACCGCCCACGCCGGTCGCGGCGGCACCGATGGCAACACCCGTGCCTACCGCGCCGACGGCAGCGCCCGCCATCGCACCCGCGCCGAGCTGCGGCGCACCGGACACAAGGCCCGTGGCGATGCCGGGGCCGAAGATGCCCAGCGCCAGCAAGGCAAGCGAAGCCAGCATCACGACAAGCGCATGGTCGATGGAAGGCTCGTCGGGATGAACCTGGAACTCCGCGAACAGGCCCGAGCCGATGCCGACGATTACCGCCAGCACCAAGACCTTGATGCCTGACGAAACCACATTGCCGAGCACCTTTTCCGCGAGGAACGAGGTTTTGTTCCAGAGCGCAAACGGGATCAAGACGAAGCCGGCAAGCGTGGTCAGCTTGAACTCGATCAACGTGATGAAAAGCTGAACCGCGAGCACGAAGAAACAGAGGATCACCACCAGCCAAGCGATGAACAGCACCACGATGGGGTCGAGGTTCACGAACACTTCGGGGAAGCCGGCCATGTCACCGATCTGGTCGAGGATCGGCGCAGCGGCGTCGATGCCGGTCTTGGCAAGCCGACCCGGCTGCAAGAAGTTCTCCATCGTTATGGCCGAGCCAGTGGCGGTGATGCCTAGCCCGGCGAACGAGCGGAACACGATGCTCGACAGCCAATTGAAGTTACCGATGATGTAGGCGAAGGCACCGACGTAAAGCACCTTGCGCAGCAGCTTGGCGATCACGTCCTCGCCCTGGCCGGTCGCATGGCTCATGGCCCAATACAGACCGGCAATGGTCATGTCGATGACAATGAGAGTGGCCGTCAGGAACGCGACTTCGCCTTGCAGCAGACCGAAACCGGAGTCGATGTAGCGCGAGAAGGTATCGAGGAATCTGTCGATGATCGTTACGTCGTTCATGGCGTGTCCTCCGCAGCGGCGAGCGACGCATCACCTTCCGGCGCGTCGTCGGTTGGCGTGTCGAAACTCGCCGGAATCGGCGGCAGTTCTGCCAGCGTCCGGTATTCGTCCGGCCCAGTCTGGCCGGTGAAGAAGCGCCGCCGGAAGGCTTCGGCAGCGGCGCGACAGGTGTCTTCGCCTGCGGTTTGCCGGTCGGCTGCGCATTGGGCGCGCAGCGCCTTGAGCCGCACGGGATCGGCGGCCAAGGTGGCGGTCAGGTCTTCAGCCGGCTGCTGGCCGCATGCGGTCAGCAGCACGGCCAGCAGGACAGGAACGCATCGCATGGCCGCCTCCCGTCAGTTGTTGTAGAAGTTGACGGACTGCGGTGTGTACGGCGTGCCGGTGCCCAGGAAGCGCCGCCGCACTTCGCGGGCGCGCTCGGTGGCCGCTGCCTGCCGCGCCAGCTCCAGCGAGGCCGCCCTGTCTTGTGTGATCTGGAGCTGCTGGGCCTGGATGGACTGCTTGGCCTGCAAGGCGAGAAGCTGGTTCGTTGCCTGCATCGCTTGCAGCGCACCCGTGGCCGATTGGCTTTGGCTCACGAGGTCGGCCAGCGCGCTTTCGTCTTGCGTCAGGTTCTGCGACACCTGCGCCTGCATCCGCATCGCGGTGTGCAGGCCGTCGAGCGTGTTCTTCCAGCGTTCGCGTGCGTCCTGTGCCATGCGGTCGCCGCTGATGGTGGCGGCGTACTGCTCCGGGTACAGGCGCGAGAACGTGGCATCCATGCTCTGCACGTCGTAGGCCAGCCCTTGCGCCTCGGCAATCAGGCGTTCAGTCGTGGCGAGCGTCGAGCGCAGCCGGTTGACGATGTTGAAGTCGAGATTCGCCAGGTTGCGCGCCTGGTTCATCAACATCTGCGCTTCGTTCTGGAGCTGGTTGATCTGGTTGTTGATCTGCTCCAGCGTGCGGATGGCAGTCAGCGTGTTCTGCACCAAGTTGACGGGATCAACGAAAGTGAGCGCCGCCGCTGGCTGAGCGAGCATCAGCGAGCCGGCCAGCGCGGCGGCGAGCGAAACGGAAAGTACACGGGTCTTCATGGCGAAATCTCCAGGGGTTGAGTAGCGAGGAAAGAAGCCGCCGACGGCGAGGACGGCAGCAGGTCGGCGGCCCAATCGAGGCCGCGATGGCGTAGCCACGCACCGGCGAAGCCGGGAGCGCCGGCCTGCGTCAGCACTCGGTCAATGTCGCGTTGGTCTTGCGGTGTGGATGCGCCCGAGAAGGCGAGCGCGGCTGGCCCCAGGTCGAGGTCGAACAGACGATTGCCCAGGCGCGATTGGTAGTAGTAGTCGCGCTTGGGCTGCGCGGTGGCGACGATTTCGATTTGCCGACTGTTGAGGCCAAAGCCCTCGTAGACCGTGCGAATCTGCGGCTCGGTCGCCTGCGGGTTGGGCAAGAAAATCCGGCTCGCGCAGCTTTCGATGATCGCGGGCGCGATGGTCGAATCCTTGATGTCGGCAAGCGACTGCGTGGCGAAGATCACCGACACGTTTTTCTTGCGCAGAGTTTTCAACCATTGCCGGATGCGTGCCGCGAAGGACGGTTCATCAAGGAATAGCCAGGCTTCATCGAGAATCAGCAGCGTGGGAGCACCGTCGAAACGTGCATCGAAGCGGGCGAACAAGTAGCGCAGCACCGCTTGCACGGCGGCGGGGCTGTGCATTAGCTCTTCCATCTCAAAGCCCTGCACGTCGCCGCTGCCGAGCCGGTCGCGGTCGGCATCCAGTAGCTTGCCGTGCGCGCCGCCCAGCACATACGGCGACAATGCCTGCCGCAGCGCGTTCGATTGCAGCAGCACCGAAAGCCCGGTCATCGTGCGCTGCTCCACCGGCGCACCAGCGAGGCTGCCGAGCGCCGACCAAATGGCGGCTTTCTCGTCGGGGCCGACGGTCACGCCTTCATGCAGCAGGCGGCCTTCGATCCACTCGGCGGCCCAGGTGCGATAGCCTTCGCTGTCGATACGGGCCAAGGGCTGAAAGGCAATGGCGCCGTCCGCGCCGAGGTCGTAGTGTTCGCCGCCCAGGCCCAGCACCGTCGCCCGCATGGATCGCCCCATGTCGAAGGCGAAGATGCGCGAGCCGCCATAGCGGCGGAACTGCAAGGCGAGCATCGCCAGCAGGACAGATTTTCCCATGCCCGTCGGCCCCGCGACCAGCGTATGCCCCACGTCGCCGATGTGCGTCACCAGCCGGAACGGCGTCGCGCCATCCGTGCGCGTGACGATCAGCGGCGGGCCGTCGAGATGGGCGTTTTTCTCCGGCCCAGCCCACACGGCGGACACCGGCATCATGTGCGCCAGATTCAGCGTCGAGACGATGGGCTGGCGCACGTTGGCATAGGCATTGCCTGGTATGGACGACAGCCACGCATCGACTGCATTTAAGGTTTCGGGGATGGTGACGAAGCCACGTCCTTGGATGACACGTTCCACCATGCGCAGCTTTTCGTCGGCTACGGCAGGGTCGTCATCGAACACCGTCACCGTGGCGGTGAGGTAGCCGAAGGCGACTTGATCGCTGCCAAGCTCTTGCAAGGCGGCATCCGCGTCGGCCGCCTTGTTGCTGGCATCCGTGTCCACCAGCGGCGATTCCTGCTGGAAGATGGTTTCGCGCAGTAGCGCAATGACATTCTTCCGTTTCGCAAACCACTGGCGACGCAGGCGGCCCAGCTCCTTTTCCGCCTCGGCTTTATCGAGGCAGAGAAACCGGGTACTCCAGCGATAGGCAAAGCCCAGGCGATTGAGGTCGTCCAGCAGGCCCGGCCAGGTCGAGGTCGGAAAGCCCCGCACCGACACCACGCGCAGATGCTGGTCACCCAGCATGGGCGCAAGGCCGCCGACTAGGGCGGAATCGGCCAGCAGTGCGTCGAGGTGGAAAGGCACCTCGGGCACGGCCAGCCGGTAGCGCCGCGTGGACACCGTGGCGTGAAGATAAGTCAGCGTCGCGGCATCGTCCAACCAGACGATTTCTGGCATCACGCCATCGAGCAGGTCGAAAACCCGATCCGTTTCTGCCAGGAAGGCGTCAAGCCGACCGCGCCAGTCCACACCATCGCCCGGCGCGTGCTCGTAGAGCAGCTTGGCTGCACGAGCGCGGGATTCCTCCGGCGGCAGATAGGCTAGCGTCAGGTGATAGCTGCTTTCGTAGTGGTTCCCCGATTCCTCAAAGGCAGCGCGGCGTTCTTCGTCCACCAGCCAGGACAGCGGTTCGGGAAAGTCGGAATGCGGATAGTCCGCGGCCGACTGGCGCTCGGCTTCCACGAACAGCGCCCAGCCCGAACCCAGCCGGCGCAACGCGTTGTTTAGCCGTGCCGTCGTGGCGATCAATTCGCCCTGCGTGGCGCTGTCCAGATCAGGCCCGCGAAAGCGCGCCGTGCGCTGAAACGAGCCATCCTTGTTCAGCACCACGCCCGGCGCGATCAGCCCAGCCCAGGGAAGCCAGTCGGCCAGCAAGGCGGGCCGCTGGCGGTATTCGGCAAGGTTAAGCATGGCGGCGTCTCCTACACGTCCAGCAGCGGCTTGTGCTTGATGTGCCGGGCGAAGACCTGCATGAACTGCGGATCGACCCTCGCGCCCCACACGGCCAGCGAGTGACCGACGATCCAGAGCACTACGCCAGGAATCCAGAGTTGCAGGCCCAGCCCGACGGCAGCGGCTAGCGTGCCGTTGGCAATCGCCACCGTGCGCGGTGCGCCGCCCATCAAGAGCGGCTCGGTCAGCGAGCGATGTAGCGGCACCTCGAAGCCGGCCGCGAAGCTATCCGGGCCACTCATACGACAGCCCCGCCGGAGAAGCTGAAGAACGACAGGAAGAACGAGGACGCGGCGAACGCGATGCTCAAACCGAACACGATCTGGATCAGCTTGCGAAAGCCGCCCGACGTGTCGCCGAAGGCGAGCGCGAGGCCCGTGGCGATGATGATGATGACCGCGACGATGCGTGCCACCGGCCCCTGAATCGACTCCAGAATGGATTGCAGCGGGCCTTCCCACGGCATCGAGGAGCCGGATGCCTTCGCCGTGCCCGCCGTCATCAGCATGACTGCGGCCAGCAGCAGGCCGTGGTGCGCGGGGCCGGCCAGCCGCCGCAGGCGTGCGATGGTTGAAACCGGATTTACGGAATTACGGAAAGCGTGAACGTGCATCTGCGTCATGGCAGTTCTCCAGGTAGGTCAAGGGACGAGGAAGGCGCAGCGGCATCGGCTGCGAGAGGAACCGGCATCAGCTCGGGAAACGGTGTTTCCAGCGCGTCCGCCAGGCGATAGCCGGTGCCGTCGAAACCGACGACACGGGCGATGCTTTCGACGCGGCGCTTGCGGCCACGCCCGGCGATGTGGATCACGACGTTGACCGCCTCGGCGATCAGCGCACGCGGTGGGTTCACCGCCACTTCAAGAATCAACTGTTCGAGGCGCAGCAGCGCGCCCAGCGCGGAACCGGCGTGGATGGTGGCGATGCCGCCGGGGTGGCCGGTGCCCCACACCTTAACCAAGTCCAGGGCTTCGCCGCCGCGTACCTCGCCGACGATCACGCGGTCGGGGCGCAGGCGCATCGTGGCCCGCACCAGCTCGGTCATAGACACGACGCCAGCGCGGGTGCGCAGCGGCACATGGTCGCGGGCTGCGCATTGCAGCTCGATGGTGTCTTCGAGCACAAGCACGCGGTCGCCCGTGGCGGCGATCTCCGCAAGCAAGGCATTGGCGAGTGTGGTTTTGCCGCTGCTCGTCGCCCCGGCGATCAGGATGTTCTGGCGCTCACGCACGGCGCGGCGCAGGAACTCGGCCTGGCCTGTGGTCAAGATGCCGTCGGCCACATAGCGATCCAGCCCGATGATGCTCACGGCGCGCTTGCGCAGCGCGAAGGCTGGGCCGGGCGCTGCGGGCGGCAAGATGCCCTCGAACCGCTCGCCGGTTTCGGGCAGCTCGGCGGTCAGCAGCGGCCGCCCGCGATGCACCTCTGCGCCGACGTGCGCAGCCACCAGCCGGATGATGCGTTCGCCATCGTCTTGGGACAGCTCCACGCCCAGCGGCATGCGGCCCGATGACAACCGATCCACCCATAGGGTGCGGTCGGGGTTGAGCATGATTTCCACCACGTCGGGGTCGGCCAGCGCAGCGGCGATGACTGGCCCCATTGCCGTGCGCAGCATCTGGATACGGCGATCCAGAGAGGTTGCGGCGGATGAGAGTTCGGGCGGGGTTTGCGGAATGGCGCTCATGAGGCACGCTCCTGCGCTTCAGCCAGTGCCTCCGCGTCATCCATTCGCGCCGGGTCTGGGTGCAGTTCTTCCACAACGTCGCGCACCAGGCTGCGGCCACGCAGCAGGTGGCGGCCGAGCCGCTCCACGAATTGCTCGAAACGCGCTTTGCCTTGGGCGCGAGCTGCGTCCTGATGGGCTTCGGGAATCGGGGTGCTGACGGTCAGGAAGTAGCGGATGAACAGCGCCAGTGTTTCGATCTGGATGTTCTGGTCGCGCTCCATGCGCTCGGCCTGCCGCGACAGGCGATCGAGCCGCTTGGCGATGGCCGCCTCGCGCTGGTCGCCAGCATCGGGCGATAGCCACGACGCGAGCGCCGCCGCGACAATGGACGACTTGGACACGCCTTTCTTGGCGGCCAGTTCTTCGAGACGCTTGGCGTGCTCGGGCTGAATGAACAGATTGAGGCGGTATTGGCTCATAAGTCGATTCCGTCGTTGGGGTCGAGGGAAGCCAGCCGGGCCGTGCGCTGCATGGCCGGGTCGAGCTGGCCGGGAAGCGGCAGCGGCAGGTCGTCGTCGTCATCGAGCAGAGTCAGGTCATGGCCGGCGAGCAGCGGTTCGGGGCTGTATTCGCTGACTTCGGATAGCTCCGGCTGTCGGCGTGGGCCGCCGTCATCGGCGGTGCCTGTGCCATCGCCGGACAGGCCCGCAGCCCGGACCGTTGACACGGCTGGGATCGATAGGCCGCTCCAGTCGTCGGGCCGGGCCGGTGGCGCGTCCGCGTATTGCCCGGCCGCGAGCACAGGCGGCGGTAAAACGCGGTTCTTGAAATTCGCGTCGGCGTAGTAGCGCAGCTTCTTGGCCTTGATCGGTGCCACGCTGGACACCATCACCACAGCTTCCTCAGTCGGAAGCTGCATCACTTCACCGGGCGTCAGTAGCGGGCGGGCCGTCTCCTGCCGCGACACCATGAGGTGCCCCAGCCACGGTGCCAATCTGTGCCCGGCATAGTTGCGCTGCGCGCGCAGTTCGGTAGCGGTGCCAAGCGTTTCGGAGATCCGTTTCGCAGTGCGTTCATCGTTGGTGGCGAACGTCACGCGGACATGGCAGTTATCCAGAATCGAATGGTTCTGGCCGTAGGCTTTGTCGATCTGGTTGAGCGATTGGGCGATAAGAAAACTGCGGATTCCGTAGCCCGCCATGAAGGCAAGCGCCGTCTCGAAGAAGTCCAGGCGGCCCAGCGCCGGGAACTCATCGAGCATCAGCAGCAGCTTGTGGCGGCGTTCGATGCCGTCGCTGCCGTCGAGCGATTCGGTGAGCCGTCGGCCGATCTGGTTGAGGATCAGGCGAATGAGCGGTTTCGTCCGCGAAATATCCGAAGGTGGCACTACCAGATAAAGCGACACCGGATGCTCGGACGCGATCAGGTCGGCGATACGCCAGTCGCAGCGCGAGGTGACTTCGGCCACCGTGGGGTCGCGGTAGAGGCCCAGGAACGACATGGCGGTGCTCAACACGCCGGAACGCTCGTTGTCCGACTTGTTGAGCACTTCGCGCGCCGCCGAAGCGACGACTGGATGCGGGCCACCACCTTCCACGTTCACGAGGTGCTGTGTGGTCATCATCCGGTGCAAGGTCAGCTCGAAGGGGCTGGCCGGATCGGAGAGGAAATTGGCGACGCCGCGCAGCGTCTTGTCCTCGCCCGCGTAGAGCACATGCAGGATGGCCCCGACCAGCAGCGCGTGCGAAGTCTTCTCCCAATGGTTGCGCTTCTCAAGCGCGCCTTCTGGATCGACCAGAATGTCGGCTATGTTCTGTACGTCACGCACTTCATGTGCGCCGCGCCGAACTTCTAGCAGCGGGTTGTAGGCCGCCGACTTCGCATCGGTCGGATTGAACAGCAGGCAGTGTGAGTAGCGTGAGCGCCAACCTGCGGTGATCTGCCAATTCTCGCCCTTGATGTCGTGGACTACGGCGGATGCAGGCCAAGAAAGCAGCGTCGGCACCACAAGGCCGACGCCTTTGCCTGAGCGCGTGGGCGCGAAAGTGAGGATGTGTTCCGGGCCTTCATGCCGAAGGTACTTGCCATCGTGCTGACCGAGGAACACGCCGATCGGCTGCGTAAGGCCGGCTTTGCGAATGTCCTCCGTACTTGCCCAGCGTGCCGAGCCATAGGTCGTGACTAGGCGTGATTGACGAGAGCGCCAGATCGACATGCAGACTGCGACCACCACCGCCAGCAAGCCACTGCCACCCGCTATGGCACCGCCCGTGTCGAAAACGCGTGGCGCGTAGGCATCGAAGAAGAACCACCACTCAAACAGCTTCCACGGGAGGTAGATCGGTGTGCCGAGGAAATCAAACCAGGGGGAGCCAAGGCGTACCTGATAGCCAAGGGCTGCTGCCGTCCATTGTGTGGCGCCCCACACACCCGCGATCACGATGCCGAATACCACGGCTATCTGACCGAACAGCACATTCGTACCTTGCATAGCCCCGCCTCCAATCTCTCCTACGCTGATTCCCTTGGGAAACGCGGCTTAGAAATGTGCCGCAGGCGTCAGGATCGGTGCTGGCTTAGTGCCGGTCAAAGACCGTTTGGGGCAGAAAGGTCGATAAGAAAGAATGAATTCGCGCTGTGTCTAGCCAGGGAGTGACTCCGTAAGCGCCGGCGAATATCAGCGTGCCGAACAGAAGATTCAGGCAGACTAGCGAATTGCTGAATTGCTGAATTGCTGAATTGCTGAATTGCTGAATTGCTGAATTGCTGAATTGCTGAATTTCAGAATTTGGGGGATTCTTTGGGCGGTGTGTATGGCGTTTTTCCGTCACCGTAGAACCGCTTACGTGTTGCCTCCGCTACCCGGTTGCAAAGCAGTTCGCCCAAAGTAGGCCGATCCGTCTTGCATTGCTGGCGCAACTTCTTGAGCTGTTCCGGGTCTGCCACCAGCTCTTCTACTGTCGGGGTTTTCTTTTCTGCACTAGTGGCTTTGTGCGGTTTATCAGATTGACCGCATGCGACTAGCATTGCAGCGACGAGCGTGATGGCGAGTCTCATGGCATCAATTCCTCCGGAAGATCGGGATTTCGGCTTTTTGTTGACCTGAGAAACTCTGGCAATTCGATGGCCTGTACTCGCTGAATGAAGCGCGCAAGCTCGTCAAACGGATCGCCTTCAAGTCTGAGTAGATAGGTCGTCAAAGGTGGTACGCGTGTCGAAAGCGGCCTCGCCACGACTCCTGGCTCTCGGGAGGCTGCAATGTGTGCAGCCCCTGTAAGTCCGAGTGCAAAACCGGCAGATACCAACGCCATCATCAGGTCGAAAGTGGTAACCCGCTCGGCAACTAGAGGCTGCATTTCAGCCCGGCTAAGTACTCGCTCAATGTGCTTGGCGTGGCCCTCGCACACTTGAGGATCAGATAGCACTAGCGGGTAGCGCAGCAGTTCATCCAATGGAATTCGCTTAAGAGCCAGCAACGGATGCCGAGCTGGCAGCGCCACCATAAGCGTGTCAGTCCACGCGGGAAGTGCGACGATTCCATCACCTACGTCGTCGGACTGTGCAAAGCCGACGTCATACAGGTCGTCGTGCAATCCTTTGATTTGTTGGGATAGTGGCACCTCAAAAAAGCGAATCTCAACCTCGGGCTCCTCCTCGCGACACAACGCCAATAGGGCTGGTAAGCACAGTAGTGTTGCGCCGTCTGACAAGGCGACGCGGAGTTGTCCATGAAAGCCATTTTTTGCTGCCTTCACGCAGTCCCGCGCCTGTTGCAAGGATGCGAACACCCGAGGTGCGTGCTCCATGAGCATCAACCCAGCTCGTGTCAAACGCGTGCTTCTCGTGTTCCGAATAAAGAGCTGTGCTCCTAACTCCTCTTCGAGTTCTTTGATCGTGCGAGACAGTGGGGACTGCTCAATATGCAGTTTCGCAGCGGCGCGAGCGAAGTGAAGTTCCTCGGCGAGCGCCATAAAACAACGTAGATGTCGAATTTCCATGCGTCCCCTACTAATCGTCGATCTATTCAGTATTTAAAACTCGCTGCCATGCTGCGTTCTTCCAACTCAAGGACTCAGGGTGAAGATTGCAGATTCACATGCTCTGGCGAACCAGAAAGCGCTTTAGCGAGAACACCCCATTGCACGGCTGCGTCGGCGCGAGCACGGACCAGAGCCGCTCGCTGGGACAAGGTGCCACGCTCCGCTTCTGCAACAACGGTCGCATCCACCTGTCCCGCCTCAAAGAGGCGTCGACTGCGGTCAAGGAGTCGATCAGCGACGACAAGACCATCGACCTGATGCTGCAGAGAAGTCCGCTGGGTCTGCCAGCCCAGATAAGCGTTCTCCACATCCTGAAGCGCAAGCAAAACCGTGCGTTCCAGGTCAGCCTGTGCGCCGCGACTGCGTGCTGAGCCCTCGTCGATTCCCGCTTGTATTGCTCCACCGTCAAAGATCGGAAGCGTCACACCCAAGCCCAGAGAGAAAATGTTCCCTGCCACACGTGTTCCGTTGTTCTCGAAGCGTTGGCGCCCACCACTCAAATCGAGCACAAGTTTGGGGAACCGCTCGCCTTCTGCTGCGTTCCATCGCGCCGTCGCCGCTGCAAGACGCGCCTGCGCGGCTCTGACGTCGGGGCGCTGCTGCAGCAATTCGCCTGGCACGCTTCTGGGAGTCCAATCGGGCATGGTGAGAGAGGCAAGCGCAGGACCGCTGCCAAGCGCCCCCGGAATCCGGCCAACGAGCACATCCAAGGCATGCGTTGCTTCGCCGCGTACGCGTCGCAACTGCTCTTGCTCCACCCGGAGGGCGATGACCTCGGAACGCGTGCGTTCAATGTCAAAGCCCGTAGCTTGACCTGCCTTGAACTTCTGCTCTGTCAGACGCTCAAGGCGCTCGGCGACTTGAAGTCGCTCTTTTGCCAGATCTTCCAGCTCTGCCGCCTGCCGCTGCTGCAGTGCAGCGGACACTGTCTCAAAGGCGATCTGCCAACGTGTCGCGAACCAGTTCTGTTCGACAGCAACTGCGTCCATCCGTGCGCCATCAGCGGCATGCGAGAGGCGGCCCGCTAGATCAACTTCCCATGAAGCCGACAGCGGAAGCCTGGCATCGCTGCTGATGGTCGGTGCCAAAGAAAAGTCGCGCGCGCGCGTTGCTTGGGGCGTGAGCGCCAAGCTAGGGAACATTGAAGCGCGTGTACGTCGGGTGATCGCCACAGCTTCATCAATCCGCGCTCTTGCAATAGCGAGATCGGTGTTGTGCTCCAGCGCGTTGCGCACCAGCGCGTCAATCAGCGGATCACCGTACGCCGTCCACCACTCGGCCGGGAGTGCTTGTGCTGGCACCTGCTGCACAGCCAGACCCGCTTCGTTCATGAATTTGGCCGGAACCTCAACGCGTGATGTCTCCACCCTGTGAGGCGAGTGGCTGCACGCGGCGAGAAGCGTGATCGATAGGAATGCAACAGCAGTAAGGCCGCGGCGGGCGTAGGGATCGGACATGTTGAGCCACTAGGTTGTGAATTGAGGAGGCCGTCTTGACGGGCATAGTTCATGGCGTGTACTATACCGTCCAGACGGTTCAAAAATCAAGCATCTTTGGAGTTTCACCATGGCAACTCGTATGAAATCAAGCCCAGAGGAGTCGCATTCGGCGGACAACGGCGCTGAAGCCCCCTCCATCTCTAAGAAAGCGCAACAAACACGGGAGCGCATCCTTCAAGCTGCGCGTGACGTAGTCATGGAGGGAGGTGCCGGGCACCTAACGCTTGACGCGGTCGTTGCACGGGCAGGAATGGGCAAAGGTGCGTTCCTGTACCACTTCAAGACCAAGCGCGATCTGCTCCTCACGATGATTGATGACCAGGTCTCGGCGTTTGATGGCGGGCAGGAAGAGCGAGAGCTGCCATTCGTCGGCGATCCAGACCCTTGGCTATCCAGCCAGGTCTCGGCTATGCCTGACGGCGGGATGCAAAAGATGAGCGCTGCATTGCTGGCGGCCGTGGCTGAAGACCCCACGCTGCTTGAGCCTGTGCGCGGCTGGTACCGCAGGCAGTACGAGAACGCGAGCAAATCTCCACGCGGCACCGATATCGCCGGAATCGTTCTATTTGCCTTGGACGGAGTCTTCCTCGCCGAAATGATGGGTTTTCCGACGTTTGCTGCCGAAGACCTTTCTCGACTCATGCACACCCTCCAGGCGCTCGCCCGCGGCGAACTGGAACTCACCCCTATTGATAAACGCTGATGAAAGGCCTTCCCGTGTCTTGCACTCCCTTTAAATCCCAGTCCTGGCAAATGCAGAAAGTCGGCCTCGCGTTTGTTCTGCTCGCATCGCTTGCCGGCTGTGGTAGTCAGAAGGAGCCTGCTTCCGATCCACCGCGAGCGGTCAAGCTGCTCACGGTGGGGGATGTAGGTTCTGTGGCCAATCGCATTGAATTGAGTGGTCTAGCTCGCTCCAGTGAGCGGAGTACCTTGGGGTTCGAGACTGGCGGGCGTATCAGCAAGCTTCATGTGGACGTGGGAGATCGCTTCTCTCGCGGACAGCTTCTGGCTGAGTTGGATGTTCAGCCCGAGCAACTCCGCCTAGAACAGGCTCGGGCGACACTCGCTGCTGCGGAAGCCGCATTGGCAGACAGAATCGTGCAGACAACGCAGCAAAGGGGGCTGCTTGAGGGCAACGTAATCTCCCCGGCTGCATTCGAGAGTGTGAAAGCACAGTTGGTTGCAGCTGAAGGCCAGGTGCGCAATGCAAAGGCCGCATTCGGCCTTGCCGAGCGTGCGCGAAGGGGGGCCGCCATTCATGCGCCATTCGACGGCGTCGTCGCGGAGAAACTCGCTCTGCCGTTCACAGATATTGCAGCCGGAGCGCCGGTGCTTCAAGTGGATGGACTACGCAGCGGCGTAGAAGTCCTTGCGACTGCATCGACGACCCAGGCGGCAAATATCAAAATTGGGCAGGTCGCCGAACTGCGCCTGAGCGAGTCAGCAAGTCCCGTTCGTGCTTCGGTACAACGCATCGGCTTGCGTGCTGAAAATGGCTCACTTTTACCTGTCGTGCTCGTTCCTCAAGATGCTACTCTTGCGCGCAGTCTTCGACCCGGGTCTGCCGTTCAAGTATTGCTGAAGGCACCGGAAGCGAAGGATGCCTCACCAGATCGTCTGATGCTTCCCTATTCGGCACTGGTGCTCAGTGAGAAAGCAGGACAAGCCGCAGTGTTTGTATATGACGTGACCGGAAAGAAGGTGCACCGCCGGGAAGTGCAATTCCAGAGCGAGCCAGGCGGCGACAACGTTCGCGTTGTGGGCGGCCTGAAGCGCGGCGAGATGGTAGTCGCGGCTGGCGCGAGTTGGCTGACGAACGAGCAACAAGTCACCCCACTCAAGGCCACGACCCAATTGGCCGGACGCTGACCCGCTACAGGAAGACTTCGCTATGAAGATCACAGAAATGGCGCTGCGCGCCAGCAGACTCACCTACCTTGCCGCGGTCATCATTCTTGTTGCCGGCATTGCCACGTTTCTCAATTTCCCTTCGCAGGAAGAGCCATCGGTCACGATTCGAGATGCGGTTGTTGCCGTTCTGAACCCTGGCATGCCAGCCGAACGTGTTGAGCAGTTGATCGCGCGTCCGATCGAGGAGCGTTTGCGGGAGCTGGCCGAGGTCAAGCGTGTAACCACAACCGTTCGCGCGGGCGGGGCCGTCATACAGGTCACGATCTGGGAGCGGTACACCGACCTAGCCCCCATATGGCAGCGCGTTCGCGCGAAGGTTGCCGATGCTCAGCCTCTGCTTCCACAGGGTACGTTGGGGCCATTTGTCAACGACGACTTCGGCCGTGTTGCCGTGGCCTCCATTGCGGTGACCGCGCCGGGCTACTCCATGGGCGAAATGCGTGTGTCGTTGAAAGAGATGCGCGATCGCCTATACGCGCTTCCCGGCGTTGATCGCATCAGCTTCTACGGCTTGCAGGAAGAGCGCGTCTATCTCGAATTTGATCGACCAAAACTAGCCCAGCTTGGATTGACCCCACAAGGGGTGATCGATCAACTCGTTAAACAAAACGTCGTGCTTTCAGGCGGGCAAATCGCCATCGGTGGCATCAACGCTTCGCTGGCTGTTAGTGGAGAGGTTCGCGACGCCGCTTCGCTGCGCGCGTTGCCGATCATGATGGCGCAAGCTCAGGGTGCGCGCGGTGCTTCGCCTGCTCCTTCAATCTCACTGGGAGAGCTTGCGCGCGTGCAGGTACAACCTGCAGATCCTCCCGAGTCTGCTGCAGTCTATAAGGGCCAGCCTGCCGTAGTGATGGCAGTGTCCATGACCTCGGGCCAGAACGTGGAGCAATTCGGCGTAGCCCTCAAATCCCGTGTGGCCGAGCTTGAGAAACTTCTGCCCGCAGGTTTCGAGCTCTCCTATGTGACATTCCAGGCAGACGTCGTCAAACGTGAAATGGGCAAGATGAACCAGGTGATGATCGAAACGATTGTCATCGTGCTCGGCGTCGTCGTCCTTTTCCTGGGATGGCGCACAGGATTCATCGTCGGGATGATCGTGCCGCTTACCATTCTGGGGGCACTGATCGTGATGCGCGCGCTGAACATCGAGCTGCAAAGTGTTTCGATGGCAGCCATCATCATCGCTTTGGGGCTCTTGGTAGACAACGGCATCGTGATTGCCGAAGACATTGAACGGCGCTTGGCAGCCGGTGAAGACCGCAAACAGGCTTGTCTCGAAGCGGGTCGTACCCTCGCACTGCCGCTGCTGACGTCCTCATTGGTTATCGTCATCGCCTTCTCCCCGTTCTTCTTCGGCCAGAGTGCGACGAGTGAGTATCTGCGCTCTCTCGTCATTGTCCTCGCGCTCACGTTACTCGGATCTTGGCTGTTGTGTCTGACCGTCACTCCACTGCTGTGCTACCACTTCACCAAAGTGCATCATCAACCGGCGAATGACGCGCAAACCTACAACACACGCTTCTATCGCGGCTATCGCAAGTTGCTTGAGTGGGTGCTTGACCACAAGGCGATCTACGTTGGTGTGATGACGGGTGCATTGGCCGTAGCTCTGTACGGATTCACGACACTGCCATACGACTTCTTGCCGAAGTCCGACCGAGTTCAATTCCAAATACCGGTGCAGCTCGCCCCTGGAACGGATTCACGGCTCACTCTTGCCAAAGTGAAGGAAGTGAGCGGCTGGCTCGGTGATCAAGAAATCAACCCCGAAATCACGGATCACATTGGCTACGTCGCTGACGGTGGGCCGCGCTTCATCCTTGGGCTCAATCCCCCATTGCCAGCATCGAACATCGCGTACTTTGTCGTGACGGTCAAGGCAGGCACCAACATTGACGTCGTGATTGCCCGAACTCGGGCTTACTTCGCGCAGCATCATGGAGATGTACGCGCAGAGCCTCAGCGGTTCTCGCTAGGCACTACCGAAGCCGGCACAGCCGTCTACCGGGTCAGTGGGCCGGATCATGAGGTGCTGATGAATGCGGCGGCGAAAATTGAGTCCGCGCTACGGGAGCTGCCAGGTACGGCCAACATCAAGAACAACTGGGATACCCGTGTCGGCCGTCTCGATGTTCGGGTCGATCAAGATCGTGCGCGACGTGCTGGCGTCACCACCGACGACATAGCTGCCTGGCTTGGCACCCGCTACATCGGCCAGTCGATCTCTGTGATCCGAGATGGCGATACCAGCGTGCCAATCGTGATGCGCGGGACGTCCAATGATCGGCGCAGCACTGCGGACGTTGGTTCGACGACCATCTATCCAGCGTCGGGTGGCCAGCCGGTTTCCCTGGCGCAAGTGGCCGATGTCACGCTCGCTAGCGAGCCGTCTGTGATCCAGCGCCGCAATCTCATTCGTACAGTCACAGTTCAGGGGCAGAACACCGCATACACCGCGCAAGAGATCGTGGATCACCTCGCACCTCGGATCGCCGCAATTGAACTACCTGCAGGCTATGCCATAGAGCTTGGTGGAGAAATTGAGGAATCGGCTGAATCGAATGCATCGCTCACGCACTACATGCCGTTCGCTCTTCTGGCGATGTTGCTGCTATTCATCTGGCAGTTCAACTCCTTCCGCAAGCTGATCGTGATTCTCGCAACGATTCCCTTCACGTTGATTGGGGTCGTGATTGCACTGAAGGCAACAGGCACTCCTTTCAGCTTCATGGCGACATTCGGGGTGCTTGCGCTGTTCGGAATCATCGTCAACAACGCCGTTCTTCTGCTCGAACAAATTGAACACGGCCTCTCGGAAGGTCTCGCCCGACATGAAGCCCTGGTGGGAGCTGCGATGCAGCGGCTGCGTCCAATCGTGATGACCAAGGTGACCTGTATCGCGGGTCTCGTGCCCCTGATGTTGTTTGCGGGGCCGCTGTGGAAGGGCATGGCCATCGGCATGATCGGTGGTCTCGCACTTGGCACGCTCGTGACGCTTGGCCTGATTCCGTTGCTCTACGAGGTGCTGTTCGGAATGAAGTGGCCGGGCAGCAAACGGAGTCACGAGGCGGTACAACAACCAGTGCAACCGGTCTGATCCCTCAGCGTAACTGTCCACACGCTTCCCCCGATCTCTCTCGTGGCCGGAGAGATCGGGGAGACAGATTCTCGCCATCAGAGAGTTTAAGAAGAAATCAGAAGCAGAGCGAATTGACCGCCTACTGCCTATTCTTTGATGCTTTGATGCTTTGATAATCAATTTTCACTGAATAGATTTGGAGAAATATATGAACCCGTTGTCATGGAATCCATGGTTGGTTATACTGATTGCCGGCCTGTTCGAAATCGGTTGGCCACTAGGCCTCAAGATGGGTGCGGCCAATGCAGCGATGCGCTACGTGGGGCCGGCGATTGCAGTTGCCTGTATGGCAGCCAGTGGATTTTTCCTATGGCTATCACTCAAGCATATTCCCATGGGAACAGCCTATGCGGTCTGGACCGGCATCGGTTCACTAGGTGCATTTCTTGTGGGTGTGTATGTGTTCGGTGACACGGCTTCCTTGATACGTTGGGCCGGCATTGCGCTTGTTGTCTCCGGAATTGTCTGTTTGAAAATGGGATAAGCGAAACTTTCTATGAATACCTCTATTTCACCGGCCCGGCTCCTTCTGGTGCTAAGCCTTGCTGCGACCTTGTCTGGCTGTGCATCAAACGGAATGACGAGATCTGCGTTTCTTGGTAATTACGATGCATTGGAAAAAACGAAGTACGAGAACGTTTTACTCTTTAAAGCGCCTGGCTCTGAGCCCCGTCATTACCGGGAAATAGTAGTCGAGGGTGCTCAGATAGTGACGGGAACTGGACGCATTGATGGTCTTGACTCGGAGCAAGTGCGTGAGCTTCTCGATCATGTCAACAGTGAACTGCGACACCTCCAAACCAAGTCCGAAGCTCCCTCCTCGTCAGGCCGCATACGTGTGCGTGTGGCAATTACGACCATTGAGACACCTAATCGAGCAGTCAATACCCTAACGACGTTGCTTGTTGGGCCAGTGACAACCGGCGGAGCCAGTTTGGAGTTCGAGGCAGTAGATGAACAAACAGGTCGTCGAGTTGCTGCTGCTAGCTGCTTCGGGCACGGCAACGCTCTCGCTGATTTCAAAGGGTCCTATACACTGCTCGGACATGCAAAGTCTGCAATCTCCACCTGCCTTGAACAGATCAATAGCGCTTGGAGAAGTGCTGACTCGTGAATAGCATTTATTCCATACCTGCGCGCGCCACAAGCAAAGTGCGAGAAACCCCATTAAGAGGGTTGGTGGGGTGCCTTTCTTGGATCGCCAGCATCATTCTGAATTCGCTCGGTTCCACCGCAAAATTGCCGTGGCCTTTCGTTCTTTTCTATTCGAGAGGTTGCGCGATGCTATTTGCGGGGGTAAAGCGACTGGAGGCGTGTAGATCCACGCGGTTGGGTTTGGCCTGCGCGATGGCGATGGTAGTTCTGACAGGGTGCTCCACCTACCGTCCTTGGATCAACCCACCACTTTCCGAGGCCACCTTAGTGGCTTCCGCCGAGGGCGACCAACGCATCCGGCCGCCAGAGGTCAACCAACCGGTCGTTGTCGCGGTAACACTGTCAGGTGGAGGCGCGCGGGCGGCGGCCTTTGGCCTGGGCGTGCTGCGCGAACTCAAGGCCACACGCTTCGCTCTAGAGGGCCAGGAGACAACTCTGCTGGACCAGGTGTCTTTGGTCAGCGGCGTGTCGGGGGGCAGCATCCTTGCCGCGCATTTCGCGGCATTCGGCGATGCCACGCTGACTCGTTTCGAACCGGATTTTCTGCTTGTACCCTTTGAGGCGCGACTCGTACGTGAAGCTCTCTGGCCTGCGCGTCTCTATCGACTAACTTCACCTTGGTTTGGACGCAGCCAGATCTTGGCTCAACGCCTGGACGAACTTTTCGAAGGTCGCACCTTTGGTGACGTGCGTCGACGACCGGGCGCGCCCGATCTGATGATCACGGCAACCGACCTCACTACCGGTGCCCCTTTCGATTTCACTACCGAGCAGTTCCGGCTAATCTGTTCCGACCTCGATGCCACGCCGCTGTCTTTCGCGGTGGCGGCCTCGTCGGCAGTGCCGCTGCTGCTGTCGCCCGTAACGGTACGAAACAACGCGAATACTTGTCCGCCGCCTCTTCGATCTTTGCCTATCCGTGGGCAAGATTTCAGATCACGCATCCTGCAAAGCAGCATAGACAGCTACCGCAATGCGCAGGATCGGCCCTTTATCCACCTCGTAGACGGTGGTGTCTCCGACAACCTCGGCGTACGTCTGATGCTAGACCGGCTAGTAGCCTCGGGCTCAATGAGCGCCAACTTCTCGGACGTCAAGCCCGGAAGCCTGCGCCGACTCGTGTTGGTGACTGTGAACTCCGAACGCGGCCTGAGCGAGCGCGTGGACAGTAGCGACCGAGTCCCCAGTACGACGCAAGTACTTGAGTCGCTGATCTTCGGTGCAGGCGCTCGCGAGACCCAGGTGACGCTGGCCATGCTTAACGACGACCTGCAGCACTGGCGTTCCGAGATTGCTCGCACCCGTGGCCAAGCGGACAGCCCCTTTGCGGCCGACGCAGAAATCCATGTAGTAAGCGTAAGTCTGAACGACGTGCCGGACGACAAGATCCGGCACTCGCTGCTACGCGTGCCCACAGCCTTCACAATCGAGGCCAAGGATGTCTTGGACCTGCAAACTGCGGGAAGCGAAGCACTGAGGCAATCCAAGGAGTTTATGGCATTGATTGAATCTCTAAGAAGAATCACAGCAGCCAAGCAGACTGCGCCTGGTACTCAGCTTCCCTTGATATCTAACTGATACCGATACTGGGCTTTCGTCCAAGTTCCCAAGAGGCACTTCCGCCGATAACCTTTGCGGCAAGCTGTTGTCCCAGTCGCGGCTCAATTACCGGCCGCCACGGCACAAGGCTGAACCCCATGCCGTCATCGAGCATCGCGTAGCGCCCGCTGGCGAGCATAATGGAACGCCGGTAGATACCGGCTACGCGCTGCCCGTCGGCCACCGGGCGATGCTCTAGGCCGGTTTCCGCCGCAATGTCTTTCGCGGCCTGCACTAGTTCCCGATTGCGTAGCGTGCCCAGCAGGTTGCGCGCGAGGATGACGCGCTGCCCGCGGCGCTGTGCCAGCCCCTGTTCTTCGAGGAAATCGGCTCGCTGCTGTATGGCCTGCTTGGTATCACCGCCAAAGCCCAAGTTGCCCAGCCCACGGCCACCGCCGATCAGTTGCTGGTCAAGCCAAGTCGCGCCGATGACGCGGGCCTGCCGTTCAATAGGAAGGTGTGATTTCAGCTCTACGGCTACATCGCCCAGCCGTTGCGCGTCGTATTGGCGGCCACGCTCGGCCAGGTCGTCCGGTACCTTCCATAGCCCTTCGGCCACGCGCTCCACGATGCAAGCCCGGCGCAGGGCTTCCAGCCGCCGGACATGAGCGGCGACGACTTCCTGCGGGTCGCGTCCGGGCGTAGCCCGGCCCTGCTCGATTACCAGGTGATGATCGGTGCGGTACAGGCCATCGCTCGCCAGCGAGGCGATGTTCTTGTCGGCCGTGCGCACCTCAGTCGAACCCTTCACCTCTACCACAGCGCCCGTGGGATAGTTCGCCAGTTCGTCGCGGGCGTTCAGTGCAACGTAGTGGGCCTTACCGTCCGTGCCGTCGATGATCAGATAGCCTCGGTCGTGCAACTCATCGGCAAGCCCCTTCGCGGCCACGCGGCCGATGAGGCTGCGACCATCGTCGCCCGGCTCGAACACCGCCAGCTCACGCGGCTGGCCGCTCATGGCCCGCTGCATCGTTCGGATGATGTCGCCACGCTCACCCAGGGCACGCAAGGTCTTCTCGGCATCGGCATGAATGGCCCAGGTGCCGGGCTGCACCTCGTCGGCTAGGCCCAGGCGCTGCAAGCGTTGCAGGCGGCCGATCAGCAGCAGGCGCTGGCGTTGCAACCTCGGCTCGTTGAGCCGTTCGACATGCACCCGGCCATCCTCGCCGGTCTCGCGCTGCAAGGTGCGATCCAGGCTCGTCCACCGCTCCTGTTCCACCTCGCGCCTCAAGGTCTGCTGAATCTCCAGTTCGGTGCGCGGCCCCAGCCACTCGGTCGCCAGCTCGGCGGCGCGATGGCGGAAGCCGTGGGCGATGTAGTCACCCGCGATGATGAGGTCTTTGCCGGTGTCGTCGCGCCCGCGCACGATCAGGTGGGTGTGCGGGTTGTCGGTGTTCCAGTGATCCACCGCCACCCAATCCAGCCGCGTGCCCAGGTCGGCTTCCATGCGGCTCACCAGATGCCGGGTGTAGGTGCGCAGGTCGTCCAGCTCGGCCCCGTCCTCGGGCGAGACGATGAAGCGGAAATGGTGCCGGTCGTCGGCGCAGCGTTCCTTGAAGGCGTCCAGATCGGCTTCGTCGGCCTGTGGCCCGTAGCCCCGGCCCGGTTCGCCATCGCGACCCGCGCCGTCGCGCTCGATGTAGCGCAGGTGCTTGGCGAGCGATTGCGGGCTGGCCCGCTGGTGATTGACCAGCAAGGTCTTGATGGTCACGCGCCGCGACATGGGCATTAGCTTCGCCCCGGCGAAGCGCGCCGCCGTGTGGCCACGTCCGAGCCGAGAGCCGGGCCGCTGGCCGGTGCCAGCCGCGCCAGGACGGCGTACTGCCGACTTGCCGCTGCTGGCTTTGCCGGCCTGCTTGAGCACCTTGGAAACGAAGCTCTGCCCCTGGCCCTTGCCCCGGTTCTTCGGGGCGCTGGGGCGCACGCGAAAGTCGTCGTCGCGGCTGTCGGTCATGGCTGCGCTCCCCGCAAGCTTGGGCGTGTCCTGTCGTGCGAAGCACGCGGACATGCCAGCATTGGCGCGACCCTCGCGCCAAACGCGGCACGGTGGCGAAGCCGCTCCGTGCCGCGTTCCCCCCATGTGCTGACTGGCTTTCGACGCGGCCAGGTGCCGCGTCCTTTTGTCTTGCCTTCCGCCTTTGCCCTTCGCTGTCGCTCCAGGCAACGGCGGCCCGGCGGCGCTGCTGCGTGAACAGACAGCGCGCCGGCGAAAGCGCCAATGGCCGCAGGCCGGGCGCGTTCGAGGCAAGACGCCTGAACGTTGGACGGCTGCGCCGGATGCTGCGCGACGTGCGGTGCGAATGCACCGGCACGACAGGCGCAGCGACACTGAAGCAGCCAGCAGAACGACATGCCCGATGGCACGTCAGAGCGCAGCGAATCGGCGGCCATCATGGGCGTATCTCCGGCCACACCGGATGCGCAACGCCGATCACGGCGGATGCGCTGACCGGGCCGAAATAGCGGCTGTCGAACGATGCTGGATTCGTCACGCTCAACAGGAGCAGTTCGCCCGGTTCAAGGCGGCGGCAAAGCTGCAAGGACGGCAGCGCCCGGCCCAGCCGGTCGGCGGGCAGTACGGCGGCCGAAGGCACGCCGTCGATGCGTACCTGACCGGCGACGATGCAGACGTGTTGCGGCGCGACCGCGCCCACACGTTTGAGCAGCGGAACGCGCGTCGGCAGGTAGCCGCGCTGCGCAGCGAGCGCGGCAGCCGTGGCCGGAAGCGGCACCAGCACGATGCTGTCCACGGACAACGGACGTGGCAGCGAGGCGGTGCGCGGGTCGAACGGGTCAATGCGATACCAGCCGACCGCCACGCTGTCGGACGGGTTGTAGGTCAGACGCGGCAGCGGCGACACGAAAGCCGCCCAGGCCAGCGCAGCGAAGCCGATGGCGGCCAGTGTCGCCAGCACGATGCGAGCGCGCAGGCGTGAGCGAGGACGCGGCGCCACGTCGGGCGCGTTGGGTGTGGTGGTCGGGGCGGTCATGGCAGCACCTTCCCGGCCAGCCAGGCGGTATGCCGCTCGGTGGTGTATTCGGGCAGCGCAAGGCGAGCCGCAAGACGGTTGCCCAGCGTGCGCCAGTACGCCGGCGACACGTCGATGGCAGCGATGCCCAGCGCCTCGATGCCGTCGATGCGCTCCAGCACGGCGCGCACGTTGGCATCGCCTTCGGTGTGTAGGAGCAAGCGCGCGCCCGGCTGAACACCGGGGATGCGCTGCGCCGCGTCCAGCGGTGTGCAAGCCTGCATCACCATGAGTTGCCAGCGGATCGTGCCGTAGTCGTTGGCCTGCCAGCGGATGCGGCAGAGCATCGCGCCCGGCAGGAACACCGCGCAGCGCCGCCAGCGGTCGAGCTGAAGCGTGCGCGCCGGTTCGCCGAAGCGCAGGTAGAGCTTGAAGCGATGTTCGAGGTAGGCCAGCGAAACGCGCGTCAGCGGCACATTGCCGGCCTGTCCGGCGAGTGCCGAAAGCGCAGGCAGCGGCGCAGCCGGTGCCGCGTTCGCGGCAGGCCAAGCGAATGCGTTCATGGTGTGTTCTCCGGCGGAAACTCCCGCTCCAGCAGGCCGCGCAGCAGGTCGGCCACGGTCACGCCTTGCGTGAAGGCCGACACCTTGATGCGCGCCCGCATGGCGGGCGTGATGTCGAGCGTGAGGCGGGCCGTGTAGAGGTCGCCTTTGCCCAGCGCGTCGGCATCGCCCTGACGAATCCACGCCTCGGCGTGCGGATTCGCGGGCGGACGTGCGCCGATGCCGACGCGCTTGCCCGTGCGTTTGCTGTTGGGTGGCTGCTGCGCTGTCATGTCGGCCACCGCAGCAGTTCGTCCACCAGGGCGGTGATTTCGCGGGCGGCGGCACTGTCGGGCGCTGTCTCGCGTGCGAGCCGGCCAGCGGCCACGCTGTCGGCGAAGACGATGCGCTGATGCACCTCCGAGCGCAGCGCGGGCAGCGGCTGTTCGGCGAGCGATTGCCGCGCCTCGCGCCCGATGATGGTGGTGCTGACGCGCCGGTTGATGACGAAGGCCGCGCGGAGCAGCGGCCGGAACACCTGCGCCTCGCGGATCAGCGAAACCATTTCCGAGCTGGCCCAGAGGTCGTAGGGGCTGGGCTGCACCGGGATCAGCACGCGCTCGGCCGCCAGCAGCGCGGAGCGCGCCAAGGCGGCGATGCGCGGCGGCCCGTCGATGATGACGTGATCGGCCCGCCTGGCGAGTTCTGGCGCTTCCTGATGCAGCGTTTCGCGTGCGAGGCCCACGGCGCTGAACAGCCGTGGCAAGCCTTGCTGGCTTCTGCGCTGCGTCCAGTCCAGGGATGAACCCTGCGGGTCGGCATCGAGCAGGACGACATGCTGGCCGCGCATCGCCAGTTCGCCCGCGATGTGCGTGGCGAGCGTGGTCTTGCCGACACCGCCTTTCTGGTTGAGCAGAGCGAGGATCATGGCGCGGCCCTCCCTGCTGGAAAGCCGGGCTTTACCTGCCGTGCAAAACGCTGTTCGCCGTGCCGTTTCTCGGTTGTCCACCGAAACGGCGCGCTTCTACTAAAAGTTATGTATTTCTTGTTAGGGAAGTTAGAGGGGCCGCAAACCCGCGCCGTTATTGGCTTTCCGGCGTTTTCGTACTCCTGATAGCACGATAGGCGTACTCCCGATAGCACGATACCCGGTACTCCTGATAGCACGAGGCCGTCCACACCTTTTCCACGAGTTATCCCCGTGCCGTGTGCAGCACGGGCCGGAAGGTCAGCAGTTCTTGTCCGTCGTCCGGCATTCGCTCGATGCCCAGGACGTAGCCGGGCAGCGACTGCCGCGCCACCAGGACGCGCAGGTCGTAAGCGAAGTCGGAGAAGCGCGCAGCGCTGCCCGACTTGCGGTGCAGGTGCCGGAAGTCGAATTGCCAGCCGCCCGGCTGCTTGCCGCCGTGCTTGCGCACCAGGCGGTACAGCCAGCGCTCGATCCCGCCCTTCAAGCGGAAATAGGCTGGGTCGATGGTCAGCACCAAGGCGGCATCGAGCACGCCCGCATAGAACCAGTCCGGCAGGATCAGTTCGATGCCCAGCGGCACGCCGCTGGCATCGGCCAGTTCCTTCCACTCGTTGATCCACGAGAAGCGATGCAATCGCCTTCCCGTGGTTTCGCGGATGGACGTGGCCACCGTGGTCGATTGCAGCCGGTCGAGCGCGGCTTTCAGGCGCAGGTAGTCGTTGAGAGACGTGCCGCGCCCGATGAAGCGCAGGATCTCGTAGGGAGTGGCGCGTATCCAGCGCGACGGGCGCAAGCCCGCGTCGCGCGCCTCCACGATCTGCGAGGCGGCCCAAATCAGCAGGTCGGCATCCCATATCGTTGCGATGCCGTGCTCCTGCGTACCCTCCACGCGGATGGTGATGCCGCCGGCGCGGAAGTCGATCGGCGCGGTACGCCGCGACTTCGCCAGCGAGAAGAACGGAAAGGCCATCAAGTCCTGGCTGTCGCGGGGTGCCATGTCGCCCGGCAGCGCGCGGAACAGGTCGAGCTGTTCGCGCTGCAAGGCTTGCCCTGGCGGGCTGGACATGGCGACGGCCACCCACGCGCCAGCGATCAGCGGCCATCACGGTAATCGCCCGCGTGGCGTTCGGCATATTCCGGGTCGGAAGTCGCCTCGTAGCTGCGCTGGTCGGCCCAGGCATCGAGGTCGGACACCGCGTACATGACGCGGCGGCCGAACTTGCGGAACTTCGGGCCGCCGCCGATCACGCGCTGTTTCTCCAGCGTGCGTGGCGACAGGCGCAGGTACTCGGCGGCTTCGTCGTTGGTCAGGTAGCGTTGGGGCTGCGCAGGCGCAGCGACAGCAGCGGCGGCAGGCCGCAAGGGAGCGGGTCGCATGGGATGTACCTCCATCAAGCCCGGCCACACCACGCGGCCGGTTAGAGGCACTTTCAAGAAAGCGAGGCTGCTTGCTAAGGGACGATCTACGGGGGACGCGAAACGTCCCCCCCTACTGCAACGGCGGCGGAAGCTGTGCCAGGCGGCGATAGCCGCCACGCATCAGCGCATCGCCACGACGTACCAGCCGCCGCACGCGGGCACGTAAGGCGCTGTCCTTGTGCCAGTCGGCGGCGACGGCATCGGCGCCGAACAGCCCTTCGGCCACTTCGCGCAATGACGCGCCCGCCAGGGTCGCGTCGAGCGTCTGCAAGGTGTGCAGTTCCAGCACCGCGGCCGTCGTGGGCCTGGAACGGGCCGCCGCCGCAGGCGTGGCAACCGTGGCCACGGCCAATGCGTCCAGCTCGGACGCGAGCGTGCGATAGCGCGCGCAGGGCGTGGCGCAGGCGCGGGTGGCGTAGAGGTAGGCCATGCCGTCTTCCAGGCCCGGCGCGAGCGCGAGCCGCAGGCAGCAGCCGGGCCAATGCGACACCAGCACCAGGCGCTTGCCGTCGTGGATCAGTTGCTTGCGGCCAGGGACGCGCCAGAACTCGAAGGCATGGGCTTCGGGTGGCGGGTCATCGTCCGGGTAAACCTGCACGACGGCATCGTGATCGGGAAACCAGGCCGGATGCGCGTCGCGCGCATCCAGGGCTGGGTCTTCCAGCAGGCGCAGGCCCCACGCCTGCGCCGTGTCCGGCCGGCGGCGGCGGCGCAGCCAGTCGCGGCGGTAGTCGGGATTTCGGCGCAGGTATTCCCACGCCAGCGCAGGGCCGTCAAGGTGCAGAACGTAGAGATAGGCCGCTGTCGGATACCAGTGTTCGGCGCTGCGATCAGTCATGGCGAAACCTCCCTCTGTTTGGGATGCGTCGCCACGATTTCCGCGATGCGGGAACTATCGAAATGCCATCAGGTCGTCATCAAAATTGGTTAGGCTGTAACTGTCGGTGTCAAGACCATTTGGCTCTGCGTGTTGCGGAAATCGTCTGAATGCGACGGCTACGCCTTCAGGAAAATGACGCGCAGCACCGAACACCGTGCCGCAGCCCGCGCCCAAGATCAGGACTGTTTTCAACAGGATCGCACCACTTCGGTGCAAGAATGCGGATTCAGACCTGCACGGTCTTGATCAAGATTGAAATAGTCACGATGCGCCCCGGCTGGCTAGGCCGCGCTGGTTTTCATCAGTCCGTGATCGCGCCGTTCTCCTGCGCCAGCCGGACGTACTCCGATAACGGGCGCACCGCCTGGAAATACCGATCCCGCCGCACCGGCAGCTTGCGCGGCCCGACGATGCCCGCCAGGTCGGACAGCTTGACCATCCCGAGCTCAGGCATACCGATACCGAGGTCGATCAGGCCGTAGGCCGTGTCGCCATCCGCCGGGTCGAGCGACACCAGCAGCCAGGTCACATGCGCGTCCGGGGTGAACAAGCGCACCACGGGCAGCGGGTCGAGCCGCTGACCAGCGGCGAGCGCCGCGCCGTGGGCCAGCAGCCGGGCGCGTTCATCAGCGGTGACAAGCGGCAGGGTCATGGGCAGCTTCTCCACGAAACCGACGATGCGCGAATGCGCTTTGGTGCCGAAGCGCAGAACTGCCGAAACGCATCCGTGCATTCGTGTGGAAGCACCGATGTGCAAGCCATCGCATCCGTAGAAGAACAGAAGCGCCGAAGCGGAATTGTCGGAAGCCGGAAAGACACGGATGCGATTCCCCGGTTCTGTCGGAATCCGCATCTGCGGATTTCCGTAAAAGCACGAAAGCGGGCCTTTCAGCCATGAATGAACACTATAGATTGTAGCCCTATAGGGCGCAATGGGCTGTCATCTTGGTTTTTATGGGGAAACCAAGTTAGTGACAGCGAAACACTCATTGGCAACGGCAATACGGACAGTCAGGAAGGCGCGAGGCTTGAGCCAGGAAGCGTTCTCCGACGTGTCCAGCCGCACCTATATGAGTACGCTGGAGCGCGACTTGAAAAGTCCGACCCTGCACAAGCTGACCGAGCTGTGCGAGGTCATGGAAGTGCATCCGCTGACGCTGTTGACGCTGGCCTACGCCGGCGACGACACGCACAAGGCCGACGAACTGCTGGCGCGGGTGCGCCAGGAGTTCGAGGCCGTGCTGAAAGAGCGCGACGCGCCCTAGCGCGTCTGAATGCCCGCAAGCGGAGCGCGCAGCGCCGCCAGGCGCGAAGGCGTGAGGGATTGAAGCCGAATGGACATGACGCCATTGGCGGCATGGGGCGCAGCCCGAAAGCCCGGCGGCGCAATGCGCCGACACGCCATGCTGTTCCTACTGCCACGGGCTTCGAGCCATTCGACCATCACCAATGCAATGCTGGCCTTGGACATGCGGGACATGGGGCAACTGCCGAAACCCTGTGCGTGCGATGCTGCGATCAGCAGCACCGCGCCCCGCCGCAATGGGCGGGGCGCGGTGGGCGGCCGTCAGGCCGCCTTGGGCTTGCTGCGCGACCAGATGAGGTCGTGCGTGTCATTCTCGCCTTCGATCAGGCGGGCATAGACCGTCGCCGGGAATGAAGGATCGTCGATGGCCACCGACAGGTAATCCCGCCCGGCCTCGCTGGTTTTCTTCCACGCCGCGCCGAAGTCGTGGCCGGCCGCTTGCAGGCGGAAGTCCGGGGCGCTTTCGTTCTCGCCCTTGTCGTTGGGAACCAGCTTGACCTTGAAGTTGAGGGTCAGGGTGCGGAGCTGGCCGGTGAAGCCGTCTTTCTCTGCGGTGAAGGTGCCGATGTTAGCCATGATGATTTCTCCTTTCGGGTTGAACAAGGTCGCGCCAGTGCGTCCTTGTTGTGATCCGTCCGGCGGGGGATGGGCTGGCCGCACCGCGCAGCGGTCGCAACACCGTGGAGAACCTGGAAGCGAAAAGAATTTGTCCCGCGAGGAATGCGCGCAGCGCAGGGGGAATTGTTTTCGCTGGAAGGTTGCGGCCATGAAGCCCAGCCACCGCCAGGATTCACAACAACACAAGGACGTACTGGCCGCCCGCTCCCGAATGGAGGCATGGCCGACTCGGCATCCCCGCGCGACGGCTTCACCGGCCTGCGCCCTGACACGGGCAAGGACAATGCCCAGCGACAAGGTGAAAGCGTCCCTACTGCTGCTTGCGGCCCTTTGCGTGAGGCGTGGCGTGGAAGCTCCATTGCAAGGCCGGGCGGCGTGTCGGTGAACCGTCCTTCGTGACGTACAGGCGACGAACCGCCAGCGTCGAGGACGGCACGCTTTCGTGCAACCTGCGGCAGCAAGCCGGGGCGTAGCCCCACACGCCCGTCCATTGCGGTGGGGCGCGTTCGGAATGTCGTCGGCGCTGTGCGCCGACGCACTTATGGGCTTCGAGGGTTTCCCGCGCACAAGGTCACTTGTGCGCCGCCCCTTCGCCGTCCGCCCGAAGGCGGCGAAGGGGCGTTCTGGCTTTGGGCTTGGAAACCGGGCGCGGCCACCGCCGCGCCCGGATTTTTGACCATCGGCACCAGGGCGGAACGGCCTGGGGCCGATGCTGATGGAACAGCGAAGCGCCCCGGCCGAAACCGGGGCGCTCGGTGGTGGTGAAGGTCAGGCGGCGAGTGCGTGGGCCTGCTGCTCGTCGTCGTTGTCGATGGCTTCCGGCTCGTCGTTCGTCACCGCCTGCGGCGCATCCTGCGCCGTGGTGTCGTCGGTGCCTTCGGCCTTGAAGATGGCAGGCATCCAGCCGGTGCCATCGGCCAGCCGCTCGGCTTCGCTGGCAATGTCGGCCTTCTTCAACTTCGCCAGCCGGGTGACGTGCGCCGGGGCGTACTGCTCCACGGCTTCCAGAATCGCGGCCTTCGGCACATGCCGGAAATAACCCTCATTGGTGGGCTTCCACCATGCGGCCATGTCCAAGCCGACAGCCTGCGCCAGTTCCGCGCCCGGTTGCTGCGGCGTGGCGCGGGGTGTCACCACGTCCACCGTGACGGCCACGGATATCGCCAGCAGCCGCACCAGTTCATCTTGCGACTTCGCTAGCAGCACGGCGAACAGTTCGGCGCTGTCCTCCGGCAAGCCTTCGCCTGCTACCTGCTGCAACTCGCGCAGCGCCACGGCGGCGGGCGAATCCGGTATATCCGGGGCGATGCCTTCCAGCCGGTCTTGCGCTTTCAGGCTCACGCCCAGCGGCAAGTCGTGGCCGTAGTGGCTGCCCTGCAAGACGGTCTGCACCATGCCATGCACCAGCGCGGCCAGCGCCACTTGCGGATGCCGGGCGACTTCGATTTGCAGCGCGGCGGTGCGGTGGGCGCTCAACCGCTGCGCCAGCTTGTCGGACATGGCGGCGGTCTTGGGCTGCTCGTCGTCCTCGCCTTCGTCGTCGTTCCCGGCTTCGCTTTCGCTGCCGAAACCTTGGCGCAGGCGTTCCAGTGTGCGCAGCGCCTTGGCCTCGGCCTCGCGCATCAACCCGCGATGAATCACTGCCTGCCCGTTGCGGTCGATGGTGACGATGGCACCGGCTGCGGCCTTCACGGTCGTGCCGTAGTCCTGCAAGCCATCTTCCAGCGCCTGCAACTGCTCGCCCACGGCTTCGCCTTCTTCCTGCAAGGCATCGGCCTTTTCCTCGTCCTCGGTATCAAGCGCGTCATCCACGGCGGCGGCCAGTTCGTGCATCTTGGTTTGCAGCTTCTCGATGCGCTGCGCTTCGCGCTTGTTCGGTTCGCGGCGCTCCCTCGGCGCACGCTGGAAGGCGTGCAGGTCGGCATGGGTCACGGCGGGGGTGGCATCCACCCACGCCCAGCCTTCGTCCTTCACCTCGGCGGCGATACCTGCCAGCTTGTCTTGCGCCAGCCGTTCCAGCAGCGCGGCATCGGTCAGATACACGCCCGCGTCACCTTCCGCGAACAGGTCACGGCGCACACCACCGCCTGCGGCTCCGTAGGTATCCAGCCCCACGAAACGCACCAGCGGATGCCGGTATGCGTCAATCTCGCGCTCGGTGAGGCGGTCGCGCAATTGGGAAGGGTTGCGCTGCCACGTCGGCGCGTCGTAGAACGCGGTTTCCTGCGCGGCGTGGTCGTCGGTGATGGCAAGGGCCATCAACTGATCGAGCGTCACGGCTTCGGCGCGGTAGTCGGCCAGCAGCCGGGGCGAGACGTTCGCCAGCTTCAAGCGGCGCTGCACCACCAGCGGCGTGACGCTGAAATCGGCGGCTATGTCCTCGATGGGTCGGCCTTCGGCCACCAGCGCGGCGAATGCCTCGAACTGGTCGGCGGGGTGCATGGCTTCGCGCTGCACGTTCTCGGTGAGGCTGGCCGTGCGGGCGGTGCCATCGGCCACCAACAGGCAAGGCACTTCCCATTCCTTGCTGATGCGGCGCTTCTTCGCCAGCAGCTTCAACGCGGCCAGCCTGCGGCCACCGGCCACGACTTCGTAATGCTCGCCATCGGCGGCGGCAATGACGATGAGGTTTTGCAGCAGGCCGACACGCTGAATGCTCGCGGCGAGTTCGGGAATGGACATGCGCGGGGTCTTGCGCACGTTGCGGCCAGCAGGACGCGACACCAGCCGCGACAGCGGAACCAAAATCAGGTTCTTGGTCGGGTCGGCGGCTTCCAGCGGGATAGCGGCGGCGGTGTTGAGGGCGCGGGCTTCGGTTTGGGTAATGGCGTTCATGGTGATAACTCCTATCGGTTCAGGGATGCAGCAGCGAAGAAAGCGGCAAGGGCTGCTGCCTGCCCCTGCCGCGTGGGGAATCAGGCCTTCAACTGGCGCAGGCCATCGGCCAACATCCAGAGGGCGCGATTGAGGCGCACATCGGAATCAATGCCCTGCACGGGGCGGGTCTGCTGGCGGCGTCCGTTGGCGCTGCGGCCATGCAATCCGCCTTTGGTCAGGTTTTCTTGGGTGCGGTTGAACACGCTCCACAAGTCCGGGCGGCGGTCGTCGAACCGGCGCGGCATCAGGATTTGGCTTTCCGTGATGGGCGCGGGCTTGTTATCGGTGGGGTCGTACTTGAGGGCCAGCGCGGAACGGGCGAACACTTCGGCTTCGCCTTCGTCCAGCGTGATAGCGCGCATCAGGTCGCGGGATTCCTTCACGCGTTCGAAGCCGCTCAACACCTCGAAAGCGCCTTCGATGACAGAACCGGCCACGTCGCCCTTGTGCGGCACGCGCACATCGGCCACGGTATCGCCGCACACAAGGCCATTGCTGCAAACGAACCGGAACATTCCGGCCAGCATCTGATAGCTGCTGGTGCCGTCGTGCGAGTTCAGCAGCACGATTTCATTGGCTTCCGCGCCGTTGATCTGACTGGCATGGCGCAGGCGAATCATGTGTTTGGTGTAGTCGCGGCGGTCGTCGTGCCGCACGCGGGTTTGCGCTGCCATGAAGGGTTCAAACCCTTCCTTGCGCAGTTCCGCCAGCACGGCGGCGGTGGGAATGTAGGCGTACCGTTCGGAGCGGCTATCGTGCGGGGCCTCCGCGAAGATGGACGGGGCTACGCGGCGGATTTGGTCGTCGGACAGCGGGTAGTCACTGCGCAGCGTCGGGGAATGGGAAGCGAATCGAGATGCGAGTTGCATGGTTTTCTCCAATGAGTTGCTGTGGTTTCAAAGCTGACCGGATTCCAAGATTCGGAGCCCGTTGTGGCTTCGGTTGGTTCGGCGCAGAGACCTGGGCCGGTCCTGTTTGCCGCCGTCTTTCCTGAGTTCATCGCCCGCGAAAAACCGGGCCAGCGAGGGACTGGCCGTCAAGGGAGAAGCGCAGGGTTGGTGCGGCCCGCAGCGCAGCGAGGACTCGGCCCTGCGCGCCTTGACGGCCAGGCACCGCGGGCTACGGTCGCGGGAAAAAGCGATGAACTTGGGGAAAGACGAACAGCGGCCAATGGGCCAGGGGGTGCGCTGAAACCAACGCCGCGCGGCGAGCGCCCCTGCGTGCCAGCGGCACGCCTAGCTGGATGGCTGTTGGTCGATCAGGTGCAACCTGTTCGGTGCATGCGAGGGGCGCCAAGCAAGGCGCGGCGGGGATGGGCTGTCCAGCCGATCCCCTGGAGGGCAAGCGCCGCGCGCAGGCCAGGAGCGAAGAGACGGCCGGAGGCATCAGGGATCAAAGCCGCATGGCCGCGACTCGGCACGAGGCGCGGGGCAACGCCCGCGAGCCCGACGGCGGCACGCCGGGATGCTCTACTGTTCACAACAAAATGTAAGTGACGCAATAGTACTTATGAGCCACAATGTAGCTACATCTATTGTGAGCGCAACAATGGCAAGTAACGACGTCGTTCGTGCCCGGATTGACGGGCAGATTAAAGAAGCCGCAACTGTTGTTCTGGCTGAAATGGGGTTATCAATTTCGGATGCGATTCGGATGCTGCTGACCCGAATCGCGGCAGATAAGGCACTCCCCTTTGACATCAATCGTGTGTCGTCCGATTCTGATCGGAAGGCACCATAAGGTTGCGCTGAGGCAAGGCCCGCAAATCGTTTCTCTGAACAGTAGGGATCAAGAATAGTTCATGGCATCTATCAGACCTTCAGCATTCAATCAACGTGAGCGTTTGGACGGCGGCCCCTTCCTTGTCATTGAAGCAGCCGAACCGGAAGAGGAAGGCATTAACGTTTTCTTCACTGATATTCCCGCAGCGGAGCGCAAGCCGGATTCGCCAATAGCGAGACTGCTCAATGTGTGTCCAGACAGATTGACCATTTGGCCTCTTAATATTCGAGAAGATCGCGACGATTACCTGCAACCTAAATACGGCACCCTTGAACGCATCGTCGTCGCTCGGCCTGTTATCGAGCCCTACATACTGCCAGAGACTACTGACGATGTCGTTGGGCTTCTTGAGCAGTTGCCGGATGGGTTTGCCAAAGATTTTCGATTCGGTTTGGGGCTTCTGTGGGAATATCGGCAAATTTGCGAAACAGCCGCCAGCTTAGAAAACGTAAGCATACTCATTGTCCACAAAGGAAATGACGCGAAAATTGATTCGCCATTCTTTATTCTCGGAATAAGAAGATTTCATGAATTAAGAAAAGAATTAAATCGCATAGCCTCTCGCCACCAGAGAGACGCGCGCAAGGACAAGCAATTTCATGTCTACCAGACCTTATTACATGCTGCCGATTCAGCACAATTTCCCGCTCTAAAGAAGAGCGTAAGACCTGATGCACTAACGGAAATGACCGATGGTGGGCGGCAGCATGTGACGCTTTCCAAGCGTGATCGGCGCGCCGCTGTTCGCATGGTTCAAGACAATATAGAAGCACTGGCGGAATCTGAGCCGCGCTCGCTGCTGGCATTAAAGAATGATATTGAGCTCATCACACTGAATCAACTGATTGAGCGATACCAGGAAATGCTTGGAAAAGGACTGACGGAAAGCAAGTGGCAAAGCTTCTTTCTGGAAAATCCTTTCATACTTAGTCTTGCATTTGCCGTTCCAGCCATGCTGGTTCAGGGGCAAGCTTATGCAGGTGGCAAGCGACTTAACGGGTCCGGCGGAAAATTTTCAGATTTTCTATACGCATCCGCTTCCACGGGCAATCTTGGCCTCATTGAGATAAAAAAGCCGCAAACCGAACTGCTAGGAAAATCTCCCTATCGTGGAGATGATGTTTTTGGCCCATCGACAGAATTGGGTGGAGCGATTGCTCAAATTCTAGATCAGCGTTTCAAATTGCAGAGTGAACTACCCGTCATAAAAAATAACATGAACCGATACGACCTCCACAGCTATGCGGTTCGCTGCATAGTTGTCGCTGGCATGACGCCACAAGAGCATCAGCAAAGAAAGTCATTCGAGCTCGTTCGAAATGCGTTCGCAGAGATCGTGATCGTGACTTTCGATGAACTACTTGCAAGGCTAACCGAGATTAAAAATGCGCTCCAACCGATTCCTACCTTAGACACGGTGCCGTTCTAAAACCAACTGACAGTTGGCCATTCCGTAGTTGGGATCAATGGCTGCAGTGTTCAACCAATCCATCGGCCGATCGGCATGTGGATTTCAACAACAAGATTGAATCAAATGCATATATCCAAGCTCAGCCTGGTCAACTACCGGAACTTTCCCAACACGAAGCTGCTGTTCCAGAAGGGTATCAACACTGTCATCGGCGAAAATGGATCTGGCAAAACCAATCTCTTTCGCGCAATCAGATTGCTGCTT
Source organism: Pseudomonas sp. PONIH3 (assembly GCF_002934345.1). Lineage (NCBI taxonomy): Bacteria > Pseudomonadati > Pseudomonadota > Gammaproteobacteria > Pseudomonadales > Pseudomonadaceae > Pseudomonas > Pseudomonas sp. PONIH3. The sequence goes on along the minus strand of NZ_CP026386.1, from coordinate 1,799,129 downwards.
GATGACAACATGATTCGCTCTGCCTACCGGCTGGAGCATACCGACTTTCATCGCGGCCTAGGGCGCTGGCAGGGACATTGGATCATCATCAGTCTTGAGTTTGAGGAAATCTCTGCGGATGAATCAGTGCAGGCGCTCTTCCGACATGGGACGGGCGTAATTGAGGAAGAGGCGAACGGCAAGGCCACTTACAACCTGATCTTTCGTCCGAAGAAGGAAATCAGGCTGCGACTTTCTCAATTGAACGATGGTGATCAGGCAGGCCTCGACGCCATCCTGAACCCGGTCACCATCGACGACTATGAAACGATTTTCACAGGTCGGAGTGAAGCCGACTTCAACGACGAGGCCTTCTATAAGGATGTGGTCGGCGACTTCGCGAATGTTCGATTCAATGAAGAGGTTGAATTTCGTGTTATCGGCGCGAAGATTCCGAACGTGCTGTCCGTCTCCAAAGAAATTTCGTTCACTTTCGTCCAGGCGCTACGGGACGTCGTCTCCGAATTTCACAACAACCGGACAAATCCGCTCTTTTCGCTTCTGAAGGGCAAGAGCGGCGATATCGACCCCGTGGCGTTCCAGGCTATCACCGACGGGGTAAAGGCATTGAATGACTCCATCGAAGCGTTGCCAGACGTGCAGGTCGTCCGGACGGATATCAGAGACACCATCAAGGATGCGGCGGGTGAGGCGTATTCGCCGTCTTCTCTTTCTATCAAGTCGGATCTGCCAGACGAAGCTGACAAGTTGTTCCAGTCGCTCAAGCTGTTCGTTGGCGAATCGGGGGAGAGCCACGAAGGACCGATCCACGAGCTGAGCCTTGGTGGAGCAAACCTGATATTCCTCACGTTGAAACTGCTTGAATTCAAGTATCAAAAGGCTAAACAGTCGATCGCCAACTTTCTGCTTATCGAAGAGCCGGAAGCTCACATTCACACACATATCCAGAAAACACTGTTCGACAAGCTCAAATACGACGACACACAGATCATTTATTCGACCCATTCGACGCACATCTCTGAGGTCAGCAATGTTCAGAACGTGAACATCCTCGGCAGAGAAGGTGATCGTTGCGAGGCATACCAGCCTGCAATTGGCCTAAACCCAGAAGAGATCGGCAACATTCAACGCTACCTGGATGCTGTCCGTAGCAACTTGTTGTTTGCCAAGAGCGTCCTCTTAGTGGAGGGCGATGCAGAAGAAATTCTCGTTCCGATCCTGATCAAGAACGTGCTAGGCGTCAGCCTTGATGAACTCGGCATCAGTTTAATTAATATCCGCAGCACTGGATTTCAGAACGTCGCGGTTCTTTTCGATGATGCCCGAATCCGGAAGCGGTGCAGCATCGTCACCGACCTTGACAAGTCCATCATTGACACAACGCCGGCGGCGGGAGACTCCGAAGGGCTGCTCCGGCGCAAGGGCAAGTATCAGGCATCCCAGGAAAAAGGGGTCGCCAGGAAAGCGTTATTGGAAGACACCTTCAAAGATAACGGGTGGGTTTCTCCATTCTTTGCCCCCCATACCTTCGAGGTCGACTTCATTGCCGCCGGCAATGCGCGTAAGGTGGTCGGCATCCTTCCTGATGTCTACAAGGATGCACCAACCATCGCGACGGCCAAGGCGGAGCTCGAATCAGCGGACATCGCGTTGTTCGGTCAGCGCGCATTGACCATGGCGGACAACTACGGCAAGGGATGGTTTGCCATCTTGCTGGGAAAGAAGATCGATCCGCAGACCGCCATTCCGAAGTACATCTTGGACGCCATCGCTTTTGCGCATCCGGTGGTCACTAAGGAAGTCTGGTTTAACGTGCTGAGCTACCGCGTGAACTACATCGATGCAGAAGATATCTTCACTGCGTCTGCCGTATTCGACGACTTTAGGGCCAAGCTGCTGGCCTTCCGAAATGGAGACATCGACTTCGTCGGCATCCGAAACGAGATGCTTGCCACGTTCCCAGATGATCGCATCAACGATGTACTCGCGGTGTTCTGATCATGTTCATGTGGAACAAAGATGATCTGAATCCCGAGCAGGAAGCAGCCATTCTGAAGCCAGGGAGCGTCTTTCTCATCGCTTGCCCGGGCAGCGGGAAAACGCGCACGCTCACCTACAAAATCGCCTATGAGTTGTCCAGGCTGAAATCGAACAAGCAGTTTGTCGTTGCCATCACTTATACGCACCGTGCCGCCGACGAAATCCACGAGCGCATTGAGAGCCTTGGGGTGGATACATCCCGATTATGGATAGGAACGATACATTCGTTCTGTCTTGAATGGATATTGAAACCGTACGGCATCTATCACGAAGCGTTGGATCGAGGCTTCCGTGTGATCGATCAGCATGAGCGCGAGAAAATCCTGGAGGCATTGTGCAAGCCTTACCAGAAGCCAAAAATAACATTCTGGGATTGTGAGTTTTATTACACCGAAACTGGATATGTGCTCTCCTGCCCACAAGATTGGAAGCATTCGGGTCTTCACGTCATATTGGGCAAGTATTTTGAGATTCTGCACGAAAGTCGGCAGCTAGACTTTGAGCTCATTCTTTACTATGCGTACCAACTGATCGCACGTCATCCTGCGATCAGCACTCTTCTGGCACAGTTGTTCTCTTTCGTGCTGATCGACGAGTATCAGGACACCAAACGAATTCAGTATTCGATCATCACCGCCATTCTGAAAGCTGGTCAAGGTGCGACCAAGGCCTTTATTGTCGGAGATCCTAACCAGGCGATTTATCAATCGCTTGGCGGATATCCGATTGCCTTCGAGGATTTCAAGGCGATGGCCAATATCGATTTGGACGAACTCGAACTGTCGCGGAACTACCGTTCTTCTGAGCGCATCATTGAGTACTTCGGAAACTACAACGTTCACAACACACGCATCGAAGCCGCATCCGAGGACAAGGCGTACCCAAGCCTTATTTCATTCGACGACACAGTGAGCAAAAATGATCTGGACGCTGAGCTCATCCGGCTCATCCGTTTCAACATTGAGACTATGGGCATCTCACCTCACGAGGTGTGCATTCTCGCGCCACAGTGGACGCATCTTGCAAGCATGACACGTCGTTTGGTCGCCAGCATGCCGGAGTACTCATTCGATGGCCCCGGTATGGTTCCCTTTGCACGGGACACAGAGAATTTCTGGTACAGGCTTTCTAAGATTGCACTTACTCAGGCATCGCCGGGAATGTATGTGCGCAGACTGCGGTGGGCCGGGGAGATTCTGAATGACCTAGAGGCGGCCGGGGCTAGCGTGTCGAAGCTCACGCGGAGGTCCTTGTTGAGGGAGTGCAATGCAATTAAGATCGATGAAACAGATGGTCTTACCTACTTGAGCGCATTTTTCGAGCGTCTGTTTGCAAACTTAGCAATCGACTTTCGCCTTTTCACGCTGCTTCAAGAGCATCACGTTGCCTTCTTCGATAGTTCGCAAGCCCGGGTAAATCGATTGAAGAGTGAAGGTAGCGAATTTATAGGCGATATTGAGACATTCAGGAAGGTATTTCAGCATAGGACTGGAATCACCATCTCGACGATACACGGCGTCAAGGGAGCCGAGTTCGATGCAGTGATCGCTTATGCATTATTAGAAGATATGGTGCCGCATTTCAATGATCCGAACGGTCAAGAAAGCGCGATGAAATTGCTGTATGTCATTGGTTCGCGGGCAAGGAAGAACCTGCACCTTGTTTCGGAACGAGGTCGAGTTCGCCAGTATTCTGGCGAAGAGTATCAAGTAACTCGCAAGCTTGCCTCATGCAGTTTTGGATACGATCAAATTCCATAGAAATCACGAGTAGCGCAACCGCGCTCTCTATGGGATGCCCTACAGCTTTGTTTAGCGTTTGGCTGAATCATCTGCGCGCGGCTCGCTCTGCATGCCCTGCTGTCGCCAGCTCAACATGCAAGCGGAGCGCGCAGGCCCGGATCACAGTGTCGGGCCGTGGAGGGCTGGCGAATGCCAGTCCCGTCAGGGATGAGCGAATAGCGAACGTGGAGCAGCGCGATCCACAAAGTGGAGACGCTCAAGGTTCCGTCGCTTACTATTTGGACTACGGCGAGTTGAGTAAAAAATATGAAAAATATCTTTGAAGAAATCAATGAATTTTCTTCGGAAAAAATCGCGTTATTCAGCTTTGGGAAATTTTGCTACGTCTTTCTTAATAAAGACCCGATCTTTGTCAAGAAATTGCTTCCCCTCATCCAAACCTCTCTGGCAAATGAGAGCTTTCAGGCAGACGTAATGCGTGCTTATACGGAGGGCTGCATGAATGAAAAGGCGGCCATTCTGAAAGAATTTGAAGCCAAACGCGACCATCCAAACGCAGCCAAGTTTTATGGGCCACAGCTTGATCTAGTGGACAAGCGATTGGCTATAAAGACAATCCAGCATTTAATGGACTACTTAAATAATTATCTCAACGAGTATCCGGGATCGCTAGAAATTCTCAACAATTCCTACAAGCATATCCATGACGAAGATGGTGTTTCGTACATAAAAGAAAATTACGCAAATTATCGCATTGGCTGCATTTTTTATTCCAAGCACCAATCAATCATGGGGAGGGCTGAGATGCTGGAGCTAAAATATTCCAAGGTAGTTGAACGTGAGTACGAGAAAATTGGAATTGACATAAGAAAGGAAGATGCTCAGTTCTCTAAATATAGTCTTGTCAGCCTGAACGAGAATATTCAGATATTCAACGACAAGGATAGTCAGACAATACGCGATGAACGCATAGGGCGACACTTCTGGATAAAAGTTCCGAGGAAGCTGCTTACCTCTATCGAGGAACTCATTGAAAAAGGAATGCTGTCCGAAATAGCATTCAGGATTGATTACGTCTCCGATTATGTCCCTGCAATGGAGGAGATGGAGTTTGGCGCTCCGTTGCGATTGAAAATATCTTCCCTTCCTAGATTGTCAAAGTTCTACTCCACCGATAAATATGAGAACAATCTATGGATTCACCATGACGCAGAGAAGCTAAGTTTGACTTTTGAAGAATTGATGGAGGACTTTGAGGTGGCAGGCGACGACGTCGTAACGCAAGTCATCCATCTTGAATACAGTTCAAAAGGCGATGATTTTTTTATAACTCACTTGGATCACGAATTTATCGTATATACGTTGGATAGCTATCAAGAAAGATTGAGCAATGCCAACATCAAGGGGCATAGAAAAATAAAGACATTCAAAATAGATAACTCAATGATCCCGTTTGATATAAATATTAGCGGGGATCTTTTTCTGTTTCAGGTTCTCGATTCGTATTTAAAAAATGATGACTTGATTCGTGAATATTTTGAAAAAATTAACTGACTTTATAGTTTGAGATATTTAATTAAAACAGCGATCGGCATAGAACATGGCGCTGCTGCCCGCGATAATCATGTGATTGGGCGCTCGCGCCCACTAGCCCCAGCGCATCCTTGAGCCGCAGGCCAGTTCCTTATCGGCCTATGGCGATTCCACACTAGCATGGAGCCTCGATAGAGCAAGAGATCCGTTGCCACATGCTCGTGCTGTGGTTTGGGTGTACGGTTGGACAGATGCTGCTGTCAGGACTTCTCGCCAGGCTGCCGCTGCTCGATCTGCAACCGCGCCCGTTCGGTCGCCTGCTGCAACCGCTCCCCCAGCACCGCACGCGGCGGCAGGGTCGTCAGGTATTCGGCTACGTGGATGCCCGACTTGTCCAGCTCCAGCAACTCGATCTGCTCTGACTTCTTGCCGGTACAAAGAATGATGCCCAGCGGCGAGGCTTCCTCCGGTTCGCGTTCGTGCTTGTCGAGCCAACGCAAATAAAGCTCCATCTGCCCCTTGTATGCTGCCTTGAACTCGCCGATCTTCAACTCCACCGCCACCAGCCGCCGCAGCTTGCGGTTATAGAACAGCAGGTCCAGGTGGAAATCCTCGTCGTCGATCTGGATGCGTTTCTGCCGGGCTAGGAAAGAGAAGCCCGCGCCCAACTCCAGCAAAAAAGACTCCATTTCGCGGATGATCGCGGCTTCCAGGTCGCCTTCCTGCCAGGTATCGCGCAGGCCCAGGAAGTCGAGGATGTACGGGTCGCGCATGACCAGCGCCGGCGACATGCGCTGCGCATCGCGCATCGCCGCCAGCTCTTGCGTGATCGTCTCGTCCGGCTTCTTGGACAGCGCCGTGCGCTCGTATAGCATCGAGTCGATGCGCTCGCGTAGCGTCCGCACGCTCCAGCGTTCGGCGCTGGCCATTTGCACGTAGTAGTCCCGCTGGAGCGGGTCTTTTAGCGGCAGCAGCGCCACGAAATGCGACCAGCTCAATTGTCGTGACAGCGTCACGACAATTGGCTCGTCCGAGAAGGTGGCGGCGAACTGCACCATCCGGCGCAGGTTCTTGTCCGCGAAGCTACGTCCGTAGTCGCGGACAAGCTGCGCCGCCAGGGTCGGCAGGATTTCGTCGCCGTACCCGGCCCGCTGCCCGGCAAGCACTTCCGTATGGATGCGCTGGCCAATGCGCCAGAACAGCAATGTCAGCTCGGCATTGACCGCCGAGGCGACGCGCTGGCGCGACGCTTCGATCAGTGCCCGGATGTCGCCCAGCAGCGCGGGCGGCGCTGCTGGCGCTGAGACGGATGCCTTGCGCCGGGTCATGCGGCCACCTCCTTGGCTCCCTGCATCCCGGTGATCGTCTTACGCCGATTCGCCACCAGTTCGGCCGCCTCTCGCACCGGCTTATCCTCGGTGTGGACGTAGCGCATGAACATGACGACGGTCTTGTGCGCCGTTAGCGCCATGCCGACCTTGACCGGGATGCCCGAATTGGCAATGTCGGTCGCCGAACGGTGGCGGATGCCGTGCGTGCCCACGTGCGTAGCGCCAGCCGCCTTGAGCGCACGGCTCCAGCCACCGTAATACTCGCCCGTGGTTAGATGCTTGCCAGCGTGGCTAGGAGAAGGCAGCACATAGCGGCTACCCTCCTGCCGGGGTGCCGTCGAGAGTAGCCGATAGGCTTCCTCGCTCATGGGCTTAGACATGCCGCCTGTCTTGCTGTCAGGCCAGACGACGCGCCGGTTCTGCAAGTCAACCCAGTTCCATTCCAGCGCGATGATTTCCGAGCGGCGGCCGGCGAACTCGAACTGCAGGCGGATTCCCAAAGGGATGACGTAGTTCTCCAGCCCCTCCGACTCGATCTTGTCGAGCTGTCGGAACAGGTTGCCCATTTCTTCGTCGCTGATGAGGTGAGTCGATTTGCCGGCAGGGAACATCGGGACGTGACGGCAAGGGTTGGTACCGTCGGGCCGATAGCCCCATACCTCGGCCATGTTGAACATCTTGCGCAAGACGCTGAATACCTTGTTCGCCTCGGTCTGCTTGTACGAAAGCTTTTCCATCAGTCCGGCGATTTCAGGACGCTTCACGTCCTGAACTTTCTTGCGTCCCAGCAGCGGAATAATGTTGCGATTGATGACAGCCTGATAGCCGGCTTGGGTGCTGAGCTTGTTGCGCTTCTTGGAGTAGTCCTCCATGAACTTCGTGCATAGCTCCTTGACCGTAGGTGCCTGGCGCGCCTCCGCCTTCTCTGCGGCGGGATCTCCGCCTCGGCGGACTTGGGCCAGCCATTCCTGCGCCAGCGACCGCGCCTGTTCGACGGTCAGCTCCCCGTACAGTCCTAGCGAGGGCTTGCGGCGCTCGCCAGCGTTCGTCCGGTACTGGAGCATGAACACCTTGCGACCCGCCGGGGTAATCTTGCACAGGAAGCCGGGGACCAGCGTGTCCCGGAGTTCGACGGCCTCTGCCTGGGGTTGCGCCGCATCGACAGCGGACTTAGTGAGTTTGATCTTAGCCATGATGACTCCTTGGAAAGACCTGGATTCCAAGGGCCGGATAGGAGTCAGGCGGTCGGAAGTCAGGTCAGGTTTCGGAAAGCACCGGCATATGTTGAACTCGCTTAAGTCATTGATAAACCTGCTGTATCGGGCTGTAGCGTAGTCCAGCGAATTTCGGTGCTGGAGTCATGGTGAAATAAAAAATCCCCGGCCTAGGTCGGGGATTTTTTTTGCCTGTGTCCAGCACATGTAACCATGTGCATGGGAGCGTCAGTCGAACCGATAGATATCCATCCCCAGCGCCCCCAGCGTGAATCCCTGGTGAACGATGCCAAACCGCTCGCCAGCGCCCATGGCGAAGAACAGCGGCAGCAGGTGCTCGTCACTGGGATGATTGCGCACTGCAAACGGTGCCTGGCGCCGATAGTCCACAAGCGCCGCCTCGTCTCCCGCCTTCAGCTGCTTCACCACCCAGTCGCGAAACGCCAGCGCCCAGGGCTCGACCGCATCCGGCCCGGCGTGCGAGTCCAGTTCACCCAGGTTATGGGTGATGCTGCCCGAGCCGATCAGCAGGATACCTTCCTCACGCAGTGCCGACAGCGCCTGGCCAACCTTCAGTTGCAGATCAGGACCGGCCTGGCTGGGCAGCGACACCTGAACCACCGGAACATCTGCCTCGGGATACATCAGCGACAGCGGCACCCAGGCACCATGGTCGAAGGGCCGCTGCGCATCCAGCCTGGCCCCGAGAAGTTCGGACAGCCGCTTGGCCAGCGCCGGTTCGCCGGGCGCCGGGTACTGCACTGCATACAGCGCTGGCGGAAAACCATGGAAGTCATGCCAGGTCGGCGGCTGGGCGTTGCCCATCACCAACAGCTCGCGGCTCTCCCAGTGCGCCGACACCACCACGATCGCCTTCGGGCGGGGCAGGGCGCGGGCCAGCGCGGCCAGGGCCGGGCCGCTGGCGCCGGGTTGCAGGGCGAGCATGGGTGAGCCATGGGAAATGAACAGGCTGGGCAGCATGACGGGGTCCTGGCAGGTAAGATGCTGCCATCTTCGATCAGCCTTCGATCGAGATCCAATATAAGTTTTCACAGGCTTTTATCGAAAAACCGGGAGGGATCATGGAGCCAGCGTTCTGGCACAAGCGGTGGGCGGACAACCAGATCGGCTTTCACCAGGCTCAGGTGAACCCGTACCTGCAGGCGCACTGGCCGGCGTTGGGGCTGGCCCCGGGCGCACGGGTGCTGGTACCGCTGTGTGGCAAGAGCCTGGACATGCTCTGGCTGGCCGCGCAAGGGTATCGGGTGCTGGGTGTGGAGCTGTCGCGGCGGGCGGTGGAGGATTTCTTCGCCGAGCACGGGCTGTTGGCGCAGGTGACGCGGCACGGGGGCTTCGAAGTGTGGCGCAGCGACGAGGTGGAGCTGTGGTGCGGCGATGTGTTCGCCCTGCGTGCCGAGGATCTGGCTGATTGCGCGGGGGTGTACGACCGGGCGGCGTTGATCGCCTTGCCTGAGCCGATGCGCGAGCGCTACATGGCATTGTTGGGCGAGCAGTTGCCAGCGGCCTGCCGCGGCCTGCTGGTGACCCTCGACTACGACCAGGCCGTGATCGACGGGCCGCCGTTCTCGGTGCCGGACGCCGAGGTGCGGGCGGGGTTTGCCGGGTGGCGGGTCGATGAGGTCGAGGCGGGGGAGATTCTCGACGAGAGTCCGAAGTTTCTCAAAGCTGGTGTCGAAAGTTTGGTTGAGCGAGTCTACAGCGTTCGGCGTTGAAGCTATCGCGGGGCAATGAAAAGGGCGACCGAAGTCGCCCTTTCTTGTTGCTGTCTGGATCAGCCGCGACGGCGCAGGGCGTCGATGCGGTCTTCCAGCGGCGGGTGGCTCATCAGCAGGCCGGCCAGGCCATGCTTGAGACCGCCGTTGATGCCGAAGGCCTTCATCGTGTCGGGCATGTGCACCGGCAGGCCCTGCTCGGAGCGCAGGCGCTGCAGCGCGCCGATCATCGCGCCGGTGCCGGCCAGGTGGGCGCCGGCCTCGTCGGCGCGGAACTCGCGGCGGCGCGAGTACCACATGACGATGATGCTGGCGAGGATGCCCAGCACCAGCTCGGCGACGATGGTCGCGATGAAGTAGGCGATACCGTGGCCTTCTTCGTTCTTGAAGATCACCCGGTCGACGAAGTTGCCGATGATGCGGGCGAAGAACATCACGAAGGTGTTCACCACGCCCTGCACCAGCGCCATGGTGACCATGTCGCCGTTGGCCACGTGACCGATCTCGTGGGCCAGCACCGCGCGCACTTCATCGGGCGAGAAGCGCTCCAGCAGGCCCTGGGACACCGCCACCAGCGCGTCGTTGCGGTTCCAGCCGGTGGCGAAGGCGTTGGCCTCGTAGGCCGGGAAGATGCCTACCTCGGGCATCTTGATGCCGGCCTCGCGGGACAGCTCCTCGACGGTCTGCAACAGCCACTGCTCGTGACGGGTGCGGGGCTGGGTGATGATCTGGGTGCCGGTGGTCATCTTCGCCATCCACTTGGAGATGAACAGCGAGACGAGCGAGCCAGCAAAACCGAACACGGCGCAGAAGACCAGCAGCTGGCCGAGGTTGAGGTCAACCCCGTTGGCGGCCATGAACCCGTTGAAGCCGAACAGGCTCAGGGTAATGCTTGCAACCAGCACCACCGCGAGGTTGGTGGCTACAAACAACAGAATGCGCATCATGGTTGTTACGTTCTCCTGACGGATGAGTTTGTTGCGTACTGCGGGGTATATAAGGGGGAGGGCGCTGCTATTCAACCGGGCGACTATTTCAAACTGTGTACGCGAGGAGTATGGCAGAGGATGGCGTGAGGGCTGTGGGGTAGAGCGTTGCAGGATGTAAGGCAAAAGCATCGCGAGGCAAGTCGCATCGGCGTACCGATGCGACTTGCCTCGCGATGGCGATATGGCTTACTGCGAATAGGTACGTAGGAAGTTGCCGATACGCCCGATCGCCTGTTCCAGGTCGTCCACCCGCGGCAAGGTCACCACGCGGAAGTGGTCCGGCCACGGCCAGTTGAACGCCGTGCCCTGGACGATCAGCAGCTTCTCCGACAGCAGCAGGTCGAGGGCGAATTTCTCGTCGTTGAGGATCGGGCAGACCTTCGGATCGATGCGTGGGAAGGCGTACAGCGCGCCCATCGGCTTGACGCAACTGACCCCGGGGATGTCGTTGAGCAGCTCGTAGGTGCGGTTGCGCTGCTCCAGCAGGCGGCCCGGTGGCAGCACCAGGTCGTTGATGCTCTGGTAGCCGCCCAGGGCGGTCTGGATGGCGTGCTGGGCCGGCACGTTGGCGCACAGGCGCATGTTGGCCAGCATGTCGATGCCTTCGATGTAGCTCGTGGCGTGATGCTTGGGCCCGGAGATGATCAGCCAGCCGGAGCGGAAGCCCGCCACCCGGTACGACTTGGACAGGCCGTTGAAGGTCAGGCACAGCAGGTCCGGGGCCAGCGACGCGGTGCTGATGTGCACGGCCTCGTCGTAGAGGATCTTGTCGTAGATCTCGTCGGAGAACACCACCAGGTTGTGCTGGCGCGCCAGCTCCAGCATGCCCAGCAGCAGCTCCTTGGAGTACACCGCGCCGGTCGGGTTGTTCGGGTTGATGATCACCAATGCCTTGGTGTTCGGGGTGATCTTGGCCTTGATGTCGTCAAGGTCCGGGAACCAGTCGGCCTGCTCGTCGCACAGGTAGTGCACCGGCTTGCCGCCGGCCAGGCTCACCGCGGCGGTCCACAGCGGGTAGTCGGGCGCCGGGATCAGCACTTCGTCGCCGTTGTTGAGCAGCGCCTGCATGGACATGACGATCAGCTCGGACACGCCGTTGCCGAGGTAGATGTCCTCGATGGTGACGCCTTCGATTTCCTTTTGCTGGCAGTACTGCATCACCGCCTTGCGCGCGCTGAACAGGCCCTTGGAGTCGCTGTAGCCCTGGGCGGTGGGCAGGTTGCGGATGACGTCCTGGAGGATCTCGTCCGGCGCCTCGAAACCAAACGGCGCCGGGTTGCCGATGTTCAGCTTGAGGATGCGATGGCCTTCCTCTTCCAGGCGTTTGGCGTGCTTGAGCACTGGGCCGCGAATGTCGTAGCAGACATTGGCGAGCTTGTTCGATTTGCTGAACTGCATGATGAGATCCCGAGTGAGAATACGCGCCGCCTGCTTTCGAAAGGTTTGAAAGGGCGGGAACCGGGTGCCAGACTGACTGCCTTGCACACGAAGCCAACTAATATACGTGCCACCCGCGCCAGGGAAAAGCCGGTGCGAGGTGAAATTCAGCCTGCCGAGGTCCCACCATGCAAAAGATCGACAAAACCCTGGACGAATGGCGCGCCATGCTCGATCCGGCCCAGTACCAGGTGTGCCGCCTGAAAGGCACCGAGCGGCCGTTCAGCGGCAAGTACAACAGCGAGCGCCGCGACGGCGTCTACCACTGCATCTGCTGTGACCTGCCGCTGTTCGACGCCAAGACCAAGTTCGATTCCGGCTGCGGCTGGCCGAGCTTCTACGCGCCGATCGAGGAGGCCGCGATGATCGAGATCCGCGACACCTCCCACGGCATGATCCGCACCGAAGTCACCTGCGCCCAGTGCGACGCCCACCTGGGCCATGTATTTCCCGACGGCCCGCCGCCGACCGGGCTACGCTACTGCATCAACTCGGTGTGCCTGGACCTCAAGCCACGCGATTGACGGAGAGCGAACATGGCCGATGCGCTGCTGGACATCCCCTGCGTCACCCTCGGTGGCGAACAGAAAGTGCTGGGCGACTTCGCCGGCAAGGCGCTGCTGGTGGTCAACACCGCCAGCCAGTGCGGTTTCACCCCGCAGTACAAGGGCCTTGAGCGCCTGTGGCAGGACTACCGCGACCAGGGCCTGGTGGTGCTGGGCTTCCCCTGCAACCAGTTCGGCAAGCAAGAGCCGGGCGACGCCCGGGAGATCGCGCAGTTCTGCGAGCTCAACTTCGGCGTGAGCTTCCCGCTGTTTCGCAAGATCGAAGTCAACGGCCCCGGCGCCCACCCGCTGTTCGCCGAGCTCAAGCGCCGCGCCCCGGGCCTGCTGGGCTCGCAGAAGATCAAGTGGAACTTCACCAAGTTCCTGGTCGACCCGCGCAGCGGCAAGGTCACCCGCTTTGCCCCGACCACCAAGCCCGAGGCGCTGAAAACGGCGATAGAGCCGCTGCTCAACCGCTGACCGGCACCCAGTGCTCGATAAGCGCCAGCAGTTCCTCGCGCCGGAACGGCTTGGCCAGGTAGTCGTTCATGCCCGCGGCGCGGCAGCGTTCGCGCTCCTCGGGCATGGCGTTGGCGGTCAGTGCGACGATTGGCAGCTCTGGCCAGCGGCTGCTCTGGCGGATGCGTCGGCTGGCCTCGTAGCCGTCCATCACCGGCATGTTGCAGTCCATCAGCACCAGGTCGAAGGTATCTCGTTCAAGGCAGTCCAGAGCCTCCTGACCATGGGCAGCCACCTGCACCTGGCAGCCGAGTTTACCCAGCATGCCCTTGGCGACCAGCTGGTTCACTGGGTTGTCCTCCACCAGCAGGATGCGTGCCCTGAGCTCCCGCATTGCCGGCACTTCGTGGGGCAGCGGCGCGTTGGGTTCCCCATGCAGGGTGCGGCGCAGCGTCTGGTACAGGGCATTGCGCGCCAGGGGCCGGGCCAACTGCTGCAAGGGTTGCAGTTGCTCGGCCTGTTCGGCAGGCAGGAAGTTGCCGTAGGCGGTCACCAGCAGGATCGGCGCCGCGATGGCCGGGCGCAGGTCGAGCACGTGTTCCAGGTCGTCGGTGATCAGCAGGTCGACCGGCAGGCCAGCCAGTGCGCTGGCGTCTTCATGGCGCGTGTAATCCAGCCCCCAACGCGGCAGCAGCCCTTGCAGCAGCTCGGCCAGGCCGCTGCCGGGGTTGCCCAGGGCCACCACGCGTCCGCTTATTGCCGCTGGCGGGATAGCCTCGGTGTGCGCCGGTAGTGGCAGGTCGGCGCTGAAACGGCTGCCGAAACCGGTCTCGGAATGAATATGCAGATGTCCCTGCATGGCCTTGCACAGGTTGCGGGTCAGGGCCAGGCCCAGCCCGGTGCCGCCGTATTGGCGGGTGATACCCGCGCCGGCCTGGGTAAACGGCTGGAAGATCCGTGCCTGGGCCTCCTCGGGGATGCCGATGCCGGTGTCGCTGACTTCCAGTCGCACGCCGCCGACGATGCTGCTCAGGCGCACATCGACACGCCCGAAGCGGGTGAACTTGAGCGCGTTGGACAACAGGTTGCTGACGATTTGCCGTACTCGCGTCGGGTCGCCCAGCACCGTGCTGGGAAAATCCGGAGCGATCAGGCAGGTAAGTTCGACACTGGGCGCGGCATTCTGCGACAGCAGGTTGGCGGTGTCCTCGACCATCGCACCGAGGTCGAACGGGATGCGCTCGAGCTCCAGCTGGCCGGCGTCGAACTTCGACAGGTCGAGGATATCGTTGAGCAGCTCCACCAGCACCTTGCCTGAGTCGTGGGCAATCGACAGTTGCTGGCGCTGCTCGGCGGCCAGGCCGCTGTCCAGCGCCAGCGCGATCATGCCCAGCATGCCGTTGAGCGGCGTGCGGATCTCGTGGCTCATGTTGGCCAGGAAGGCGGCGCGGGCCTGGGCCATGTCCAGGGCGCGCTGGCGCGCTTCGTCCAGCTCCTGGTTGGACAGGCTCAGGCGGCTGTTGCTGGCCTTGAGCTCGTTGGTGCGAGCCGAGACGATATCTTCCAGCTCGTTGAGGTACTGGGTCAGGCGGTTCTCGGCGGTGCGCCGCTGCTGGATCTCGGTGGCCATGCTGACGAACTGCTGGTTGGCGACCCGTACCAGCACGCCGATCTCGTCGTTCTCGTGGCCCTTGGGGCAGTCCACGCGGTTCTGCCTGGGCGTGCGCGCATCGTTGCCGCTGAGCGCGCCGATTACCGTCACCAGCGGTTTGGTCAGCATCAGGTAGAACAGCGCCAGGAGAATACCGGTGAGCACCAGGCTGCGGGCAAAGCCGTTGACCAAGGTGACCCCGGCGCGGTCGAGGAAGCGCCCGCCGAAGGCGTAGGTGTCGACGTCCAGGTACAGGGTGCCGAGGTATTCCTCGGGCATATGGGCGAGGAACAGCCGGTCCTGAAACACCCGCTGCTCGCCGAACAGGAAGTCCGACAACGGCCGGTAGCGGCTTTCCATGCGCGGTCGCTGCACGTCGGCCAGCACCGTGTCGTTGTTGTCGATCAACCGCGCACGGATCAGCGCCGGGGATTTCAACAGCCCGCCGGTCAGCTCCTGGGCAAGCTCGGTGTCGATGTTGTAGGCGATGCGCGAGGCCGTGTCGTGGCTGATCTTCAGCAGCGCCTGAATTTCACGGTTGATGGACGCGTCTTCGCTGGCATAATCGATGCCGATCTGGATGAGACTGAGCAATGTTCCCAGGATGAAGCCGACCAGGACTGTCAACCGGGCTTGCTTGTATGACAGGCGATTGGTGAACTTGATATCCATGGGTCCCAAGCCGGTTACTTGCTCCGTGCGCTGCGCAAGCATAGCCGATCAGCCCTGGCTGCTGGCGGGTCTGTCTGTTCATTTCAGTTGAGCGTCGATTAAGGGCCGCTGCGCGCCCCAAAAACTGAAATCAATAGGAGTCGCCATGGACGCCCGCCTTACCGCTTTTCTCGACCGCGCCGAATTAGTCCTCGCCCGCCTCGAACCCCTGCTGCCGGCCCCGCGCCCGGACATCGACTGGACCCGCACCCTCGCCGCCCGCTGGCAGCGCGATGGCCGCAGCGGCTACCTGATGCCGCTGGAGGTCAGCCTCGATATCCGCCTGTCCGACCTGATTGGCGTCGACCAGCAGCGCGAGCAGTTGGGCCGCAACACCCACCAGTTCATCAACGGCCTGCCGGCCAACCACGCCCTGCTGTGGGGCTCGCGCGGCACTGGCAAGTCGTCGCTGGTGCGCGCGCTGTTGGCCGAGCACGCAGGCCAGGGCCTGCGCCTGATTGAGATCGAGCGCGACCACCTGGCCGACCTGCCGCGGGTGGTCGAGCAACTGCACAAGCTCAAGCAGCGCTTCATCCTGTTCTGCGACGACCTCTCGTTCGAGGCCGGAGAGGGCGACTACCGGGTACTCAAGAGCGTGCTCGACGGCTCGCTGGAGCAGGCCCCGGACAACGTGCTGCTGTACGCCACCTCCAACCGCCGCCACCTGGTGCCGGAGAAGCAGAGCGACAACGAAAACTGGAAGATGGTCGACGGCGAGCTGCACCCCAACGAAGCGGTGGAGGACAAGATCGCCCTGTCCGACCGCTTCGGCCTGTGGCTGTCGTTCTACCCGTTCAGCCAGGAGCATTTCCTCAACGTGGTCGAGCACTGGATCGGCCAGCTGGCGCGCCCGGCCGGGCTGCAGTGGCAGCGCAGCGAAGCGCTCGACATCCTCGCCGTGCGCTGGGCCACCGGCCGCGGCAACCGTAATGGCCGTTGTGCCTATCAGTTCGCCCGCTACTGGGTCGGGCTGCAATTGCTGGAGCAGAAATAAATGATCGACCTCAACGCCAGTGGCCAAGGCCTCGACGGCTACGACCTGCTGGCCGCGCAAGTGCAGGCGCTGTTCGCCGACGAGCGCGACTTCATCGCCAACGCCGCGCAGTTCTCGGCCTTTTTGTACAACCAGATGGACGACCTGAATTGGGCGGGCTTCTATATCAACCGCAACGAAGAGCTGGTGCTCGGCCCGTTCCAGGGCCAGGTAGCCTGCGTGCGCATTCCGTTCAGCCGGGGTGTATGCGGCGCCGCCGCTGCCACCCGCAGCACCCAGCGAGTGGAGGACGTGCATGCCTTCCCCGGGCATATCGCCTGCGACAGTGCCTCGAACAGCGAGCTGGTGATTCCGCTGGTCAAGGCGGGCAGGCTGATCGGCGTGCTCGACCTGGACAGCCCGAAGCTGGCGCGCTTCAGCGCGGCTGACCAGGCGGGGCTGGAGCGCCTGGTCGAGGTGTTCCTCGAGTTGACCGACTGCTGAAATGAACAAGGGGCCTGCGAAGGCCCCTTGTTCTTGTTACGGCGTGGAAACGGGCTTGCCCGCGACAGGGCCGGTACTGTCAGTCGTAGATCACCTTCTTCTTCCAGGTCTCGTCCTCATCGGTTTTGAGCCCCTGGGTCAGCGCGTTCTGGTCGTTCTCTGCCGGCTCCATCTGGTCCAGCACCTGGGCGTTGGCCCGGTTCAGCAATTTCTCCATGTAGGTCAGCTGCTCTTCATACTGCTTGGGCTCCGGCTGCTTGCGCAGGTACTGCACGCCGCGCTCGAAGGCCAGGCGCGCCTGGCCCGGCTGGTTCTGCTGCAGGGCCTGCTGGCCGAGGTTGTTGAAGAACTCGATATGCAGCAGCACCAGGATATGGCGGATCTCCTTGACCCAATACTTGCCTTCGTTGGTCGCCAGGAAGCCTTCCTGAGTGGCACGCACGATCTGGTTGTGCAGCAGTTCCAGCAAAAAGCGCACGTCCTTGGCCTTTACCTCGGTCTGGATGGGCGAGGGCGGGTTACTGACCGGTATCCTCTCGCCTTGGGCGATCAGCCCTTCCAGCTCGGCGATGCGCGCCTTGAGGTCGCCACTGTGCTTGTCCAGGGCCAGCTGGCGCTGGTTGAGGTTCAGTTCGAGGCGGGTCAGCAGCAGTTTGAGCGCGGGCGTCATGAATTGCCCGGGGAAGGTCTCGGTGATCTCGCCGCAACGGCGCAGGCGGTCGGCCAGCTCGACCTTGAGCCGTGCACGCTCGAGCTTGCCGTTCTCGACCACATTGTTCAGGTAGCCGATCACGATCAGCAGCGCGATACCTGCAACGATAAGCAGGGTGATCAGAAGTGGTGTCACCGTTAACGCCTCATGAAGAAGTTTTGCATCTATCGAGAGTGTAGTGAGTCCGCCCGAAAGCGAACAGTGCAGCCCGGCGGAACAGCCTGCGCTCCATTGAATCTGTGGCGGATTCATGGGAGCCGGCTTGCCCCGCGATCAGGCCCTCAAGCCTTGCCTATATGTATCGGCCCGTAATCCAAAACCTACAGATGCTGGCACATCGCTACGAGCTTGCCGAGCCGGCGTCAGAAAAGCAACGCCAATCCCCGGACACATCCTGCATCACTGCCCATGACGACGGGAAGTCATTGATTTAAATAAATTTCTACAAAGGGGTTGACGACCCTGCGAGGCATCCATAGAATGCGCGCCACTTGCAGCGTAAAGCACACAGCGAAACGCGGCAGGGAGTGAAAGCAAGCAGTACTTTAATAGGTAATGCGAGCAGCGTGTCCCCTTCGTCTAGTGGCCTAGGACACCGCCCTTTCACGGCGGTAACAGGGGTTCGAGTCCCCTAGGGGACGCCACATTGCGGGAATAGCTCAGTTGGTAGAGCACGACCTTGCCAAGGTCGGGGTCGCGAGTTCGAGTCTCGTTTCCCGCTCCAGTTTCTCCGGCACTGCTTCGGCAGGGCAGGAAAAGAAAATCCAGGCTGAATCGTGAGGTTCATGTTCTGGTGCGCTGAAAAGCGTCGGCTTAGTCCCCTTCGTCTAGTGGCCTAGGACACCGCCCTTTCACGGCGGTAACAGGGGTTCGAGTCCCCTAGGGGACGCCATATTTGCGGGAATAGCTCAGTTGGTAGAGCACGACCTTGCCAAGGTCGGGGTCGCGAGTTCGAGTCTCGTTTCCCGCTCCAATTTACGATCTACAGACATCCACTGACGTCTGTAAGTTGTTGAAAACAGGGGCTTCGGCCCCTTTTTTCATTCCAGGGCCGTCCACCGAAATCCACCGACAGCCAGCGTTTTTAAGGCCAGAATTGAGGCCAAAGAATGCGGGTGGATCCGGAACCGGATTGTTGCTGGGCCAGGAGTGGAGCCGTGACGAGCATTGAGCCTAAGTCTCAACTTAGGAGCTCGATGATGGCACTCTCTGATCTGATCGTCCGCCAGGCCAAGACCGCTGGCAAACTCTACAACCTCCCCGATCTTGATGGCCTCGGCCTGGTGGTCTCACCGGTCGGCGGCAAGTCGTGGCACTTCCGCTACTACTGGCTCGGCAAGCAAAAGCGCATCTCACTGGGGAACTATCCCGAGATCGGCTTGCGCGATGCCCGCATCCTGCGCGACGAAGCCAGGGCCCTGCTGGCCAAGGGCATCAACCCTCACACCGATCGCAAGCAAAAGCGGCACGCCATCCAGCTCGCCGCGGAGCACACCTTCAAGGCAGTTTTCGACGCCTGGGTGGAGCATCGCCGCAAGGAACTGAAGGAAGGTCGTCAGAGCACGCTTTCGCAGATCCTGCGTATCTTTGATCGCGATGTGCTGCCCAGCCTTGGCAAGATGTCGATCTTTGACATCCGGCGGCCTCAGCTTCTGGGGGTCTTGGCAAAGATCGAGGAACGCAAGGCTTTCACTACAGCGGAGAAGGTTCGGACGTGGTTCCGGCAGATGTTCCGCTATGCCTTGGTGATCGCCGAAGGAATGGAGGTCAATCCGGCCTCGGATCTTGACGTGGTTGCGGCCCCCAAGCCCCCGACGGCCCATAACCCCTACCTGCGTCTGCATGAACTGCCCGAGATGCTCCTGAAGCTGCGCGACTACCGTCGGCGGGGCCTGCAGACGCAGTTGGGCATCCGCCTTCTGTTTCTGACAGGCGTGCGCACCGGCGAGCTGCGCCTGGCGACTCCCGACCAGTTCGACCTGGATCGTGGCCTGTGGATCATCCCACCCGAGTTCGTCAAGCAATTGCAGGACGAGATGCGCAAGGCTGGCAAGCGGCCCCAGGACGTCCCGCCCTATGTCGTTCCGCTGTCCCTGCAGGCCATTGAGGTGGTGCGCTATCTCCTTGGCGAAATGAAGCCGGCCCAGCGCCATCTCCTTGCGCATCGCAGTGAGCTGAAGAAGCGCATCAGCGAAAACACGCTCAACAGCGCGCTGCGCCGGATGGGTTATGAAGACCAACTGACCGGCCATGGCATCCGTGGCACGTTGTCGACGGCGCTCAACGAGGTCGGTTATCCCAAGATTTGGGTGGACGCCCAGTTGTCCCATTCCGATCCGAACAAGGTCAGCTCTGCATACAACCATGCCAAGTACGTGGAGCCACGGCGTCGGATGATGCAGGACTGGGCCGACCGCCTGGATCTCCTGGAGCAGGGGCAAGTGGAGGCTGCGAGTGCGCACCTGACGATCCATATCGAAGGCGTGCCGGCAATGGCTGACGACGAGAAACTGGCCGAGGCAGCGATTGCTGCGGCAATGGGCGGTGTGCCATCCGCAGGTGGCGTGCCCATCGTTGTCAGCTCGGGGAGTCAGGGCGTTGCATTCCAGCGCCTATCTCCTGTGCCCATCGTGCCGGCCCCGGTGGCGCAGGAGCCGGAGGTGTCGGAGATCCAGCGCGAGCGAGAGGAGATGTTGGCGATCTACGAGGCGCCGAGCAGTTTGCCCGTGCCGCTGTTCGCCAAGCTGGCGGGCAAGTCCAAGGATCAGGTCAACCGCGAATTGAAGGCGGGCAAGCTGTTGTCCATCAGCATTGGCAACCGCGGACAGCGCGTGCCCGACTGGCAGTTGGTGCCGCTCAAGCTCAAGCTTGCGCAGGTGATGCTGAAGCACGCCTCTCACGATGAATCATGGGCGCTGTATCACCTGCTGACGAAACCTCAGCCCGGGCTGGACGATCGCGCAGCCATCGACGTGGTGACGCCGGCCAACCTGGACAAGGTCGTGCAGGCGTTGCTGATTGCAGCACAACCGGCACCGGAGGGTCTCAATGACTCGCCTGAGTTCCCGGATCCGGTTCGCGAAAGCGTGAGGCGTCTCGTGGGCAGTGCAGCCGTGCTCGAGACTGTGTAGGGTTGTGGTGAGCGAGGGGCGAAAACGCAGCGTTGCCCCTCGCCCAGCAATCTTCAATACGTAAGCCATCTTCTCAATCTGCTGGGCTATGCGCCTTTGCGAAAGTTGACCAAGCGGGGTCAGTTTTGCTGCCATGGTTCTCCGGCATCATCAAGGGCTTCACCTAGTTTGGGAAGAATCACGGCGCTGAGTTGGGACTTCGCCCATTCGCTTCTGGTGTGCGTCTCGAAAGCCGCCAGTACCCCGAGTGCCGTATGCACCCGGGAGAGCAAGGCCACTGAGCCCGAGCCGGCCGCTGTCGCTAGCCAGGCATCCGCCTGGTCCTCGGCAGCGGAGAGATAGTCGAGGATGCCAAGGGTGACTGGCTCTATGACACCCGCCTCCGGATGCACGATCGATACCCCGCCGGCCATGTCCATGGTTGGGAGCATCCGCAGCGTTTGCGGCCCCCGATTGCCGCGCAGAGGCACAGGACAGGTCCCGATCTGCAGTAGCAGGTTCGGGGCTTCTCTTCTTGCCCCATGCTCGCCCATTACCTCGAAAGGCGTGCACGCCACATGCGACAGGATCAGCCAGGGGTGAATGTTCTTGTAGGTGACCTGTTCCTCGTCACCGAGGTCTATCTCGTGCTGCTCCCCATCGATGATCACGAAGCCCTTGCCATCGGGCTGGAACTTGATGTCTACCATGGTGCCGTTGGGTAGCACCATCGCGTAGTGGCCGCCCGCGTCGAGTACCTCGCGTTCGGGAGGAATCTCCACCAGGGCACTGATGAGGCCGACAGGCAGCCCATTTAGACGCTTGGCGGCATCGACAATGGCCTGCGCTGCCACCACCTCGCCAAGAGGAAGATTGCTTGCAGCGCCGGCGATCCAGGCAGCAGTTTCATGCAGATCCTCATTTAAGCGCTTCACGATCTCATCAGCCAGCGCGTATGCCATCTCGCTGGCCAGTAGCTCCGGCAGCCGGACCAGGATCGTCGCACCCGCGATGTCATGCATGCCAGGACGCACGAATCCATGGTCGATCAGCCATTGCAGGTCGTTGGGCTCAAGGTCTGTCTTGAGCGCATCGCGGCGGATGATTCCCAATTCAAGTTGCTGGAGCACGATCTCGGGTGGCCGCGATTGGTCCTGCGCATCGGCAATCATCGAGCGCGCCAGGCCCCTGAACATGCGACGTAGCTCGTGGTCGTGCGCGAAACGCTTGCGAACGAGCTCCAGCAACCGCGGCCCGAGCAACGAGGGCAGTGAAAGCGCTTGCGTTTCGGGCTTGCCTTTGAGCGCTGCATGACCAGAGCCACTGATCGCTCGCAGCACCCACGGCTCTCGATACTCAGGGGCCATGTCGGCGCCTGTCATCAGGTACAGACGGCGCTGTCCCAGCAAGGACCGAGCAAGCTTGAATTCGGTGTCGCGCAGGTGTCCCACGCTTACCACCTTGGATCGGCGTCCCAATGGGGAAAGAGAACGATGGTTTGGCGCCTTGAACACGCTCTGCGCGACTGCATCGTCCATCGCTACCACCACCGAGAGGGAGGGGCCGAACGCGCTGGAAGTGAGGTCTTCGAGCTCGCGCACAGATGCCGCGTCGACGGCACCCAAACCATCAAACGCCAGGACCAGTCGCACGCCATCGTGGTGTGACACACGAATCAGCCAGTCACGCGCTTCTTGAGGCGACACGGGCCAGCTCAGCGATCGTGAGATGGCGTCGGCCAGCGTTTGGAGCGCACCACCGCCAACACCGGCCTCGACGTACAGAGTGGCGAGGGTCTCGCTTCGCTCTGTTCGCGCACAGAGCTCGCGAAGCACGTTGCTCTTGCCGGCGAGAGGAGGCCCCTCCAGTACAAGCAGCTTCTCGCCCGCGACCAGGTGTCGCCACAGCTGATGGGTGGCAGCACGTGGAGCAAGGAAGTCAGCGGCGAACGGCAGCGCGGGTTCGTCCAAGGACGCCGTGAGCTCTGTGATCGTCTCGGCTGACACGAGGCGGACTGCCTGCATCCACACATTCGGTGTGGTCCCCATCAGGGTCTCAATGGCATGTCGGATATCGGCACCGGCGACGCGGCTTGCCTGTGTGACGAGATCATGGAACGCGTCTTCTGTCGCAGTTGCTGGGTGCCAAGGATTCCCCGTGAAGGTTTCCAAGATTCTGACGTCAACGCCATTCGTGACGACCACCAGTGGTGCCGGAGGCTGGACCAGTCGGGCATATGACAGCCCTTGCGCGCCATCGTCATCAGTCAGCTTGATGCCGGGTCTCTTCAACTCTATGATGGCCAGGGGCTTGTCGTCTTTCTCCAGCAGGATGTCGAGCCGAGCCTCGGCGCGAGACTTCGCTGCATCGACCTCCAGGGTCTGCCGTCCGAATTTGAAAGTGAATTTGATCTGATGCTTGATGGCGCCGTCGGGCATCCAGGGAAATGCCACTTTGATCGCCGCGCGGACGCGTGCCTCCAGATCGGCTTCCGTCTCTTCAGTTGTCGCTCGTTTGCTTGGCATATTGCTCCCTTGTGCGCGCGGATTCATTTCCCATATTAGCCCGTTCAACCAACTCCAGAGGCTGGCCGCCGCCGCCGCATCGCTACCTGGCAAGTGTCGAAGTTCTCCGAGGTTGGCGAGCGCATGTCATAGTTCTGTTAATTGATGGAATTGACAAACTGCTTTGGGGCTTCCGTATGGGTTTTATATGTGCTGATTGTGTTGGCGAGACTTATCTGCAGCGACTGGTGCTGGACTCCGCGACATCTGAGAATTCTTGCGAGTACTGCGATGGTGATGCGCCTGCAGCAGACCTTTGGGAGATGGCTCAACTCTGCGGGGAAGTCATCGATACGTTTTTTGAGGAATCCAGCCACACCATGGCGGTTATCCACTTCGGCCGAACGCCGGCCGGGAATGACCTGCAGACCACGGTTTCGGAGCTGACCGGCATTCCTCAGGAGGCAGTCGAGGTGGTCGTCGAACATCTCGGCACTCTATGGTACGACGCTAACTCGGGAGAGTCTCGCTACGGCGATGATGACCCCTGGTTTGTCCTCAGGTCTTCGATGGCGGAGCCGCTCGGGCACGCCTGGCGCGAGATGGAAGACAGTCTGCGCTCTGACGTACGCTACTTCAATCCTAAGGCGCTGACGTTGCTCGGCACGATCTTCGGCGAGCTCATCAATGATCGAGACAAAGAGGGCCAGCCGGTCGTTATCGATGCGGGACCAGATACATCATTGAAGACGCTCTACAGGGGGCGAGTGTTCCAAACTGACGATGCGCTTGTGGCCGCGCTTCGTTGGCCTGAGCGCTTTCTGGGGTCACCTGCAGCAGGCCTTGGCGCTGCTGGCCGAATGAACGGGCAGGGCCAGCCTGCGTTCTACGGCGCCACGGATCCTGATATTTGCATTGCCGAGGTACGCCCGCCAGTCGGTAGCCGGATTGCTATGGCGGCATTCGAGGTGATTCGCCCGTTGCGCCTATTGGATCTTCGGCGACTGGCTAACGTTGAGCTGCCACCCGGTACAAGCCTCTTCGATCCGGCAACACTTGCTGCAGCGCAGAGACGCGACTTTCTGAGAACGTTGGGCGAGCGCCTGTCGGCGCCTGTGGTCCCCGAACAGCAAGATCGAGACTATCTCGTGACGCAAGCCGTTGCTGACTATCTTGCTGCCCATCGCAACTTGGCTGTCGACGGCATCATCTATCCATCGGCACAAAGCCGTCAGCCGGATGAGCCGCCGGCAGGCGATAACGTCGTGTTGTTCCGCAAAGCTTGCGATGTGACCCTCTCTGATGGCGAGGGCGCGACGGCCCAAGTCGCGCTATGGGAGTTGTTAATGGCCAATTAAACTGACCCACCTCTGGCCAACAATTTTGACCCACCCATAGTGGCATTGGCCACCGACCATGTAGCGTCACCCGCCTTATGCACAGGCCGGGGACAGATCATTGAAGGAGTGGGTTGTGATTCACAAGATCAAGGGGTTGTATGACCAGGGCCGAGGCCTGTCGGTCCGTGCCATCAGTCGTGAGCTGGGGATTTCCCGGAACACCGTACGCAAGTATCTCCACCTGGATGAGATGCAGATCAGCGCTACCATTGCTGACCCTTCACGCACCAAGGTGCTCGACGAGCACCGCGATTATCTGATTAATCAGTTGGGTCAGTTTCCAGCCCTGAGCGCAGTCAAGCTGGCCCGTCGCCTGAGGGAGCGCACCACCGAGCTGGCGGTGTCAGACCGGAGCATTCGCCGCTATGTGCAAGCGCTCAAGCAGCAGGTTGCCAGTGGCCAGTTGCGCTATTACGAGCCGGTCGTTGAGTCAGTGCCTGGCGTGCAGTGTCAGGTCGACCCCGGTGAGCTGCGAGGCGTCATGATTGGCGGCCTGGAGCGTGTCGTTCATTTTGTGGTGTTTGTGCTGTCCTGTTCACGGCTGATGTATGTCGGTCTGAACTTCCGGCCGCTGGATACCGAACGGTTTATCCAGATGCACGACGAGGCCTTCCGCTACTTCGGCGGCGTCACCGAGGAGTGCATCTACGATCAGACCAAGATGGTGGTGATCAACGAGCAGTACCGTGAGCTGACGCTGAACCAGCGCTTCCACCAGTATGCGACTACCGTCGGGTACCGCATCCATGCCTGCGAGGGCTATGACCCGGAGAGCAAGGGCAAGGTGGAGGCCGGGGTCAAGTACGTCAAGCGTGACTGCTTCTACGGCGAGCACTTCCAGGACGAGGCCGCCGTCCGACAGCACCTGAATGATTGGCTCGAGACTGTCGCCAACGCACGCGTGCACGGCACGACGGGGCAGCATCCAAGAGCGCATTTCGAGGCACTGGAGCGTAGTCAGCTCAAGCCCTATCTCGTCCCGCAGAACCTGCTGCACGTGGCGCCGACAAGGGAGACCCGCAAGGTCGACAAGACCGGCTTGATCTCATGGCAGGCCAACAAGTACTCGGTACCCATGGCCTGGCAGCAAGCCCGTGTCGGTGTCAGCGCACAGGACAACCAGTTGCTGATCCATGACCTGGAGAGCGGTGAACTCATAGCCACCCATGACCTGTGCAAGGCCAAGGGCCGGATGATCAAGAACAACAACCATTACCGAGACCATGCCCAGCGCATTACCGACCTGGAGCGCGGCATCGACTCGATCCTGCCCGATGCCCTTGGGGCAACCCTGTGCCAACTGCTCAAGCGTACTTCGCCGCGTATCTACAAGGATCAGCTGGTTGCTGCACGCGACCTGCTCATGGCCCATGCGCCGGTTGATACGGCGTTGCTCGGCGAGTTGTGCGAGCGCAGTGAACTGACCGCCACCGGGCTCAAGCGCTACCTCGAAGCATGGCAGCAAGCCAAGGCGCGGGGCCGGATCATCGGCGACCATGACTATGCGCCAGAGGCCGGTAGCCAGGTTAGTCACGCCGACCTGAACGCTTATGCCCGCATTGGCCAGTCGACTGGCCACGGGGTGACCCAATGAGCCTGCTCGACAGCACTATCGCGCAGTACCGAAGCCTGCGCCTCAGCGCGACCGCGGGTGAGCTGGCCACCCTGCTGGCCAGAGCCGAAGCCAATGAACTGTCCTACCTGAGCTTCGCCCAGTCACTGGTCGAGCATGAGCTTAACGCCCGCTCCAGTAGCCGCGTAAGCCGCAACCTCAAGCAGGCGCAGTTCCCCTCGGAGAAGCATCTGGAGGCCTTCGATTACCGGCACCAGACCACCATCACCAAGCGCCAGGTCAGCACCTTGCTGGACTTCAGCTTTATCGACAACCGCGACAACCTGGTGTTCATCGGACCACCGGGTGTGGGCAAGACCCACTTGGCCATTGGGATTGGCCACAAGGCGGTTCAGGCGGGCTACAAGGTGCTGTTCCGCACGGCTCTGGCGTTGGTCGAGGATCTGGAGCTGGCGGAAATGAAGGGCGAGCTGAAGAAGCGCCTTAATCAGCTGAGCAAATACGACGTGCTGATCATCGATGAGCTGGGCTACCTGCCGATGACGCGCCAAGCCCGGTACAACCTGTTCCAGTTAATCAACAACCTGTACGAGTACCGCTCGGTCATCCTGACCACCAACAAGGACTTCACCAGCTGGGGCGAGTTCTTCCATGACGACAACGTGGCCGTGCCCATCATCGACCGCGTGATCCACCATTCACACATCTTTATGCTGGGAGGTGAGAGCTATCGTTTGAAGCAGAAAACCGGCGGTTAGCGGTGAGCAAGTGGGTCAATTCTATTGGCCAAAAGTGGGTCAAAATTAATGGCCATTGACAGGAGTACGAGGAGGAAGGGCCCGGACGCTGGTTTCGTCCCTCGATCCATTTCATGGACCGGAACGCATCGTGGCATGGGCACCATGCGGTACATCCGGCGCTATCGTTGAGGCGGGATTCGATTGTTATTCATGACATTTCTGCCGTGCGTTACTACAGCAAGCCGCATCCCGTGGAAAGTGTCACTTCACTCAATGACCGACATTATGGATGATAGGGTTTTGGCAAATCGAACTGTTTTAGCAGTCGCTAAGATCATCGCCCAACTCCCTAAGTGCGCGGTCGACGAATCCCGTCAGGCTCTCTGGCGTGTCCTTACGCATCTTTCGAAGTAGGAATGTTGTCAGCATTGGGCTTTGCATGGATATTGGGCGTGTGACGACGTCGGAGCATTTGCAAGCGTCCGATTGAGGGGTAGTCACAAACCCAACACCATATCCGGCAGCTACCAATGTCATGAGCATACTCAAGGATGTTGCTTGCTCTACAAAAGTGGGCTGAACGCTGGATCCACGCAGTAAGTTTTCGATGCTATGGAAATAGCCTTCACACACCTCCGGGTGGCACCCTACTAATGGGTATCGAAGTAGTTCCTCAAGTGGCACTCTTGCGTACGCAAGTAATGGATGTCGTCTAGGTATGGCCAGCACGAGCCTTTCTTGCCATAGAGGCACTGAAACGATGTCGTCCACGGCGCTGCTCATGCGAGAAAAACCAATATCAAAGGTGCCATCACGAAGTCCACGCAATTGCTCCGCTAGCGTCACCTCTGATATTCGCACCGAAATCTCAGGTTGCTCCTCTCTTAGATTTGCAAGAAATGCTGCAAGTCTCGGCTGGGTAAGTCCGTCGCAAATCGCAAGGTGATAAGAGTTAGCCTGCCCTGCCGCGGCAGCTTTTGCCTCTTCAATCGCATTTTCCAGCGCGAGGAAGACCCGCCTCGCTTCTCGCTGGAATGCCTCTCCAGCTGGCGTCAGATGCGTCCCTCGCCGGTTGCGTTCAAACAAGCGTGCACCAACGTGCTCCTCAAGCTCCTTGATGGTTCTGGACAGCGGGGACTGCTCGATGTGAAGCCTCGCTGCAGCCCTGCAAAAGTGCAGTTCTTCGGCCAATGCCATGAAGCAACGCAAATGTCGTAGTTCCATTCGTCTCCATTGAGCCCTTTTGGGCTTGATGAGCATGACCGTGCTTCCCGCTAGGCGGGGCTCGCCGTCTGCAGGGTCGCTCCGTGTCAGGCCTGTGTACTTGCGCTGCCCCCTTCGCAACCAAACATGTGTCAGGCGCCGCACAGTCAGGGGGCTCCACGAGTGGTGGAGCAACAAGCAGCACTCGGCACATGATTTATGCTTGCAACTATACAGGATGTAATGTACAGTCTCAACCTGCATGGACCGTAGATGCCTCGAAAAGGGTGCTGCGTCGGCTCAATCCGGAATACAGATAAATGGAAATGGCAACCCTCTCAGCATCAAAACGATGGCTCCTACTGGTCACAGTTGCGACGGGCCTGCTGCTGGTCACGGTCGACTATTCGGTGCTGTACACCGCGCTGCCGATCCTCACGCGTGAGCTGCATGCATCGCCGACGGAGGGCTTGTGGATCATCAATGCCTATCCGTTGGTCATGGCAGGGTTGCTGTTGGGGGCCGGAACCCTTGGTGATCGGCTTGGCCATCGGCGGATGTTCCTTGTGGGGCTGGTCATTTTTGGCATCGCGTCGATAGCTGCCGCCTTCGCCCCAAGCTCTACCGTCTTGATCGGTGCCCGCGCTGTCTTGGCTGTAGGTGCGGCGGCAATGATGCCGGCCACGCTGGCGCTGATCCGTATCACCTTTGCCGACGAGCGAGAGCGCAACATTGCGATTTCCATCTGGGGCTGCATTGCCATCGTCGGTGCTGCACTAGGTCCGATCATTGGTGGGCTCCTTCTGGCGCGGTTTTGGTGGGGGTCGGTCTTCCTCATCAATGTCCCGGTGGTTGTACTGGCCATCATCGGAACGGTGATCTTTGCGCCGTCAGGCTCGATTGAGAGAGGCAAGCCTTGGGATCTGTTTTCCTCGGTTCTCGCGCTAGTCGCCCTGTCGGCGCTGACCCTAGGGATCAAGCATCTTGCGCAGGCGCATCCTGATTGGCTTTGGGGTGGCCTTGCTTGGCTGGTTGCAGTTGCCGCAGGGTTCGTTTTCGTTCGTCGGCAAGCTCAATTGCCTCATCCGCTGCTCGACTTCTCAATCTTCCGCAATCCAGCGTTCTCCGCGGGGGTCATCGCTGCGGCGATGACTATGTTCTCGGTGGGAGGTACCCAGTTGGCCACCACCCAGTATTTCCAGTTGGTCGCCGGCTTTACCCCTTTGCAGGCTGGCTTGCTTGTGTCTGTAGTCGTGCTCGGCACAATTCCGACAGCGCTGATGGGCGGAGCATTTCTGCACAAACTTGGCTTGCGAATGCTGATTTCCGGCGGCTTGGCCATTGCGGCCCTAGGGGCGGTCGCCACATCTGCAGGTCTTCACTATGGAATCGGTTGGCTTGTGGCCGGCATGGTTTTGAATGGTGCTGGGCTCGGTCTCGTGATGGCCGTGGCGTCCGCCGCTATCGTCGGCAACGCCCCTCCCGAGCGAGCTGGCATGGCCTCGTCAGTCGAAGAGGTTTCGTACGAGTTCGGCGGTCTCATCGCTGTGGCGCTGCTCGGTAGCCTATTGGGAATGCTGTACTCCACGGGCGTGGAGCTTCCGCCAGGTACGCCTGACATCGCTGCTTCGGGCGTCGCGCAGGCTTTTGAGCTCGCCACGCAAGGGGGGCACACGGATCAAACGATTATTGAAGCCGCTTCATCGGCATTTGCAAATGCCTACGTCGTGGTGCTCTGGGTTGTTGGGGCAATACTGGGTATTGGCGCAGTCGTCGCACGCCACATGCTGCGTACGTATGGGCCGGGCTCATCTGCGTCCTCAATTCATTAATGGAGTTTTCGGTATATGCGCTCAAGCAATCGTACAAAGATCCTCGACGCGGCAATTCGTGTCGTCAGTCGAGAAGGAATCACTGCTCTCACCTATGAGTCAATCTCCGTCGAAGCCGGTCTGACCCACGGTGGAATGTTGTATCACTTCCCTTCGCGTGAAGCATTGCTGTTGGGGCTTCACGAATATGTTTCCCAGCAATGGGAAAGCGCTCTGGAGGCCGCGGCCGGAAAAACTGCAGAGGAGGCGACGGCGCAGGAGCGTTTCGCTGCATATGTGAAGGTGGCCACCCAAATGAGTGCCACTCGCGTAGAGCTGCAGTTCATGCTTGAAGGCTCCACCAGTCCTGAGCTGGCGGCCCCTTGGACGGGCGTCATTTCTCGGTGGGCACCAGGCTTTGTCGGCGAGACACCGGATCATGATGCGATGCACTGGATTGTTCGCTTAGCCGCCGACGGTCTTTGGGCATATGAGTCAATCACGAACCAAACCATCCCTGCGGAGTTGCGTGAACGTATCAGCACGCAGCTGTTGAGCATGCTCCCTGGAGCGTCCGTCGCCGACAAAGACGAGAAGGGCTCCGTATGACTTACAAGCCTGGCGATCAAGGCGCTAGTACGCCACGCCTATGCGCCTCTCGGAGGTCTCCAGGCGCAACGCCTCTCGGCAGTGTTGCCGCTGGGGTTTTGATCAGTTTGCTTGCCGGCTGCACCTCGATGGCCCCGCCGGATGCGACTCCGCCGTTGCCTGTTCCCAATGCGTGGCTGGACGTCAGCACGCGAACAGGTAGCGAAGGCCGACAAGCAACTGAGCTTGCTTGGGAGCAGTATTTTGCCGACCCACTTCTGCGCCAACTTATTGCAACAGCGCTGGAAAACAACAAGGATCTGCGCTCCGCGGTGCTACGTGTCGAAGAAGCTCGTGCAGCTTTCCGCATCCAGCGCTCCGAGAGTTTCCCAGGGGTAGGTG
Organism: Pseudomonas sp. PONIH3; assembly: GCF_002934345.1. Taxonomy (NCBI): domain Bacteria; kingdom Pseudomonadati; phylum Pseudomonadota; class Gammaproteobacteria; order Pseudomonadales; family Pseudomonadaceae; genus Pseudomonas; species Pseudomonas sp. PONIH3. Next base: position 1,768,224 of record NZ_CP026386.1, on the reverse strand, counting down.
TTGGAGGGAAAGCAGCACGGTCAAGAGTCCCGGCAGACCTCAACCCACCAGGTGTGCCTCAGGTGGGCGGGGAGTACCGAGCTGAGGTGGGCCTCAGCAGTTGGGAGCTTGATCTCTGGGGGCGAATCCGTAGCCTTAATCGGTCAGCGCTGGAAAGCTGGTTGGCCACGGATGCTGCGCATCAAGCTGTACGGATCGCCTTGATCACGCAAGTCGCAGATGGCTATCTAGGGCTGCGAGAACTGGACGATCGCGTCGCGATCGCCCAGCAAACAGTCGCCAGTCGCCAAGAGTCCTATCGCATTTTCGAACGCCGATATCAGGTTGGATCGACCTCCAAACTCGCTCTTACCCAAGTTCAGACGCTTCTGAACCAGGCCAAATCTCTGCAGGTGCAGCTCGCCAAGCAGCGGGCGAATCAATACCACGCCCTGGCGCAACTGCTTGGCAGCGGTACCGACCTCCAGTGGTCGGCAAAACAAATGCCTGAGCCTGCGGACTTCGTTGAGTTGACGCCCGGGCTTCCGTCGGAGTTGCTGGTGAGCCGCCCGGATGTTCTTTCAGCCGAACATCGCTTGCGTGCGGCGAATGCCAACATCGGTGCAGCGCGTGCCGCCTTCTTTCCTCGTATTGCCTTGACCGGCACCTGGGGCACTGCAAGCTCGCAGCTCAACGACCTGTTCGAGTCAGGTAGTCGAGCGTGGACATTCGTACCCACAGTTTCCCTGCCCATCTTCGACGGTGGACAAAGGCGGGCCAGTCTCGAGTTGTCCGAAGTCCGGCGTGACATGGCGATCACCAGCTATGAGCAGACTGTTCAGACAGCGTTCCGAGAAGTGGCTGATGCGCTATCCGATCAACTATGGCTCGCCGAGGAGCTGAGTGTTGCGCGCACCTCTTTGGATGTTCAGCAGGAACGTGCGCGCCTTGCACAACTGCTCTACGACAACGGCTCTGCAGCCTATCTGGAAGTGTTGGACGCACAGCGCGACCTACTTGACTCCCAGCAGTCACTCATCCAGGTACGTCGCTCGTTCCTATCCAGTCAGGTGGCGTTGTACGCCGCGCTTGGTGGTGGAGCAGATCTTGAATCTCGCTCCATGCCCGTACATCCCGCACGGGCAGAGACACCTTCCTCCATTCGGTGAATAACGCACATGAATATGTCTATTTCCATGAAAAACAAAGTTTTACCTGCCGTGCTGATAGCAGGCGCGCTTCTAGCTGGCTGGTGGTACTGGTCATCGCAGTCTGGCGATGCATATGGCGAAGGATTCGTCAGCGGCAACGGAAGAATCGAAGCGATTCAAACGGATATTTCCACAAAGCTCGGGGGACGCATCGAGCAGGTGTTGGTGCGCGAGGGGCACGTGGTCAAAGCGGGTGAACCGCTGGCACGGATGCAAGTGGACATCCTGCAGGCGCAGCGCGCAGAAGCCGACGCGGGGCGCCAGAGAGCTGAGCACGCTGTCAGCTCGGCAGAAGCCCAAGTGGCATTGAACAAGAGCAACTTGGTCGCTGCGCAAGCTGTGGTTGCACAGCGAGAAGCTGAACTGGACGCGGCACGTCGCCGCGTCGCTCGGTCAGAGATCTTGTCGAAAGAAGGCGCCTCGTCAGTTCAGGAGTTGGATGACAACAGAGCGGCTGTACGTGGTGCTCAAGCAGCTGTGGCGGCTAGCGTCGCGCAGGTATCGGCCGCGCAGGCCGCGGTCAAAGCGAGTGAGGCGGATGTGGTGGGCGCTCGATCCGCCGTTGTTGCAGCACTCGCCACGGTCACCCGCATTGATGCCGACATCAACGACAGCGAGCTGCGCGCTCCCCGAGACGGTCGCGTGCAGTTTCGCGTTGCCGAACCGGGTGAAGTACTAAGCCCTGGCGGGACGGTGCTGAACATCATCGACCTGTCCGATGTTTACATGACCTTCTTTCTTCCAGAGAAAGCGGCCGGGCGTATCGAACTTGGCAGCGAAGTTCGTATTGTCCTGGATTCAGCACCTGACAATCCGATCAAGGCAACTGTCTCCTTTGTTGCCAGCAATGCTCAATTCACGCCCAAATCCGTAGAAACCGCCAGCGAACGCCAGAAACTGATGTTTCGGGTGCGCGCTCAGGTTTCTGAAGATTTCTTGCGTCGCCATGCCAAGGAGGTCAAGGCAGGCGTGCCAGGCGTTGCTTGGGTAAAACTCGATGCCGAGTCTTCTTGGCCCACTCCACTTGCCATTCGCGCGCAGGAGTGACCAATGAACGTTGGGGTGTCTAACAAGGCCGTTGCGCGGGTGGGTGGACTGAGCCTGCGCTATGGCTCCACGGTCGCGCTTTCCGCTCTGGATCTTGAAGTACCGTCCGGATGCATGGTCGGCTTGATCGGCCCCGACGGCGTCGGCAAATCCAGCTTGCTGTCTCTACTGGCCGGCGCACGTGCAATCCAGGACGGACAGATCGAGGTACTGGGCGGTGACATGCGCAGCAAGACGCACCGCGATCTCGTATGCCCTCGTATCGCTTACATGCCTCAGGGATTGGGCAAAAACCTCTATCCGACCTTGTCGGTGGAAGAGAACCTTCAGTTCTTTGCCAGGCTGTTTGGCCACTCAGAAGCTGAAAGGCGCAGGCGCATTGACGACCTGACGCAGAGCACAGGCTTGAATTCATTCTTGGACCGCCCTGCCGGCAAGCTTTCAGGCGGAATGAAGCAAAAGCTGGGACTGTGCTGCGCACTGATTCACGATCCCGACTTCCTGCTATTGGATGAGCCAACTACGGGCGTGGATCCGTTGGCGCGCGCACAGTTCTGGGATTTGATTGATCGGATTCGCAGTGAGCGCCCTTCCATGAGCGTCATTGTGGCCACCGCTTACATGGACGAGGCCCAGCGCTTCGACTGGCTGGTTGCAATGGACGACGGTGGTGTGCTGGCCACTGGTACGCCCAAGGAGATCTTGGAGCGCACAGGCAGTGCAAGCCTCGAAGAGGCATTCATCAGGTTGCTTCCAGAAGAGAAGAAACGTGGTCACAAACCGGTAGAGATCCCACCGCTTCAAACCGATGTGGACGACATCGCGATCGAAGCCAAGGATCTGACGATGCGATTCGGCGACTTCACCGCCGTAGACCACGTGTCCTTCCGTATTCGGCGTGGCGAGATATTTGGCTTCCTTGGCTCCAACGGCTGCGGAAAGTCCACGACGATGAAGATGCTGACCGGGTTGCTGGTGGCCACCGAAGGAAATGCTTGGCTGTTCGGACATGAAGTAGATCCCAAGGATATCGATACGCGACGGCGCGTCGGGTACATGTCGCAAGCGTTCTCTCTGTACAGCGAGTTGACTGTTCACCAGAACTTGGTGCTGCACGCGCAGCTATTCCACGTTCCTGCTGGCGAAATCGCCGGACGCGTCGATGAGATGGTGGAACGGTTTGGCCTCGCGCCTATTCTCGACAGCCTTCCAGACAGTGTTCCCCTCGGCATGCGCCAACGTCTGTCGCTGGCCGTGGCAATGGTGCACAAGCCGGAATTGCTGATTCTGGACGAGCCCACCTCTGGGGTGGATCCGGTCGCGCGCGACGGTTTCTGGCACCTGCTGGTTGAACTTTCGCGTCGCGATCACGTAACGATTTTTATCTCTACCCACTTCATGAACGAGGCAGCGCGCTGCGATCGCATGTCGATGATGCACGCCGGAAAAGTGCTCGACAGTGACGCACCAGCCCGGTTGGTGGAAAAGCGCGGCGCCAAGACGCTGGAAGAGGCGTTTATTGGATATCTGGTCGATGCCGACGGTAGTGCTCCAGCCAAAGAATCCGAGGTGGATGGCGGGGCTGAGAAGAGTTCCGAAAGCAAGCCTCACTTGGACCCAGTGAGCCCCAAATCCTTCAGCTTGCAGCGCCTCCTGAGCTACGCCTGGCGTGAGGTGCTGGAGTTGCGAAGGGATCCCATACGTGCGACGACGGCGCTGGTGGGCTCTTTGCTGCTCATGGTCATGATGGGCTTTGGCGTCAACATGGACGTCAACCATATGCGTTTCGCAGTTCTGGATGGCGACCAAAGCGCCGTCAGCCGGAGTTTCATACAGAGCTTGTCAGGCTCTCGCTATTTCTTGGAGCAGCCGCCAATCAGCTCTCAAGACGAATTGGATCGACGGATGCGGCGCGGCGAGCTGACAGTCGCCATTGAGATTCCTCCCAGTTTTGGCCGAGACCTGACCCGTGGTCGCAAGGTAGAAATCGCTGCCTGGATTGACGGTGCGATGCCATCCCGCGCAGAGACCGTAAAGGGCTATGTGAACGGCGTGTATGCCCATTGGATTGCCGAGCAGTCCGGTCTGCGCCCGAACTCTGCGGCTCCTGGACAGGCTTCTATACAGGCGCGTTATCGCTACAACCCAGATGTTGAGAGCATCAAGGCCATGGTGCCTGCGATCGTGGCTCTTCTGCTGCTGATGCTGCCGGCCATGCTGACTGCCCTGGCCGTGGTGCGTGAGAAAGAGTTGGGCTCCATCATCAATCTCTACGTCACACCGGTCACCCGCACGGAGTTTCTCATCGGTAAGCAGCTTCCGTATGTCGGCCTGGGCATGGTGAATTTTCTATGCATGTGTCTGTTGTCGGTCACCCTCTTTCAAGTTCCGATCAAGGGCAGTTTCATCACGCTCACGCTATCGGCCCTTCTGTTTTGCATCGTTTCAACGGGCATGGGTTTGTTGGCATCCGCCATCACGCGTAGTCAAATCGCGGCGCTCTTCATTGCCGTGATAGGCACGCTTATTCCGGCGATGCAGTACACCGGCCTCATCAACCCAGTGAGTTCTCTAGAAGGAAGCTCTCGAACTTTTGGGGAGATGTATCCAGCAACGCACATGGTCTTGATCAGTCGCGGTGTTTTTAGCAAAGCGCTCGGAATGAATGATTTGTACCTGACGGTGATCGCGATGGGCATTTCCATTCCGCTGATCATTGGGACCGCAATTTTCTTTCTGAAGAAGCAGGAGAGATGAGATGCGCAGCCTCATGAATATCCTCCGGCTTGGGCGTAAGGAGTTTTGGAGTTTGATACGGGACCCCATCATGCTCCTGCTGACAGCGTACATATTTACGCTCGACATCTATAGCGCAGCAACGCTTGTACCGGAGCCATTCCATAACGCATCCATTGCGATTGTCGATGAAGATCAATCGTTGCTTTCCGAGCGGATCATCTCGGCGTTTTATGCACCGCAATTCACGCAGCCAGAGCGGATTTCAGTGGCGGAAATGGATGGTGGCATGGATCGCGGAAAGTTCACCTTCGTCCTGAACATTCCACCCAGTTTTCAGCGCGATGTCCTCGCTGGAAGAGTTCCGGAGATCCAGCTCAATATCGATGCCACACAGATGAGTCAAGCCTTCATTGGGCATCAGCACGTTGAGCAGATTGTTTACGGGGAAATTGAAGAGTTCGTAAAACGCTTCCGCAATACGTCCGAGCAGCCGGTCGACTTGGTGGTGCGAGCACGCTTCAACACGATGCTGGAGGCGTCGTGGTTCGGCAGCGTCGCCGAACTGATCAACATGATAGCGATGCTCGCCATCATTCTGACAGGTGCCGCCCTGATTCGTGAGCGCGAACATGGAACGATCGAGCACCTGTTGGTGATGCCTGTCACGCCTGGCGAGATCATGATTTCGAAGATCTGGTCCATGGGGTCGGTGGTCTTGGTCTGCACGGGCCTGTCGCTCATCCTCGTGATCCATGGAGCGCTGCAAGTCCCTGTCCAAGGGTCATTGCTTCTGTTCTTTACCGGTGCAGCCTTGTGCATATTTGCCATGACTGCCTTGGGCATCTACATGGCAACCCTTGCGCGAAGCATGCCCCAGTTTGGATTGCTTTTGATGCTCACGCTTTTTCCGCTACAGATGCTGTCTGGCGGCATGACGCCTCGTGAGTCAATGCCTGAGCTCTTGCAGAACCTCATGCTACTTGCGCCGACAACTCACTTCTTTGAATTAGGCCAATCCATCCTCTTCCGCGGTGCTGGATTGGAGGTTGTCTGGAAGAACTTTCTGGCGTTGCTGGTGATAGGGGCAGCTCTTTTCGTCATGTCACTTCAGCGCTTTCGGAAGACGATCAGCCAAATGGGCTGATAGCCGCCCACACGGGCATAAACGTGGGAAAACCACAGAGGAAAAGACCATGAGCATCGAAGCACTTCCCTTGAATCTGTACAAGGCCAACACCGAACTTCAACTGCGGCTGACCCGGCTGCTGCAGGAGAGTGGCCATCGCTGGCTTGAAGCCACCCAGCAGGCAAGTAGCGAGAACATCTCTGAAACGACGGCGGAGATCGAAGGCCTGTTGCGATCGGCCAATTGGCAATCGTTGACTACTTTGCCAGCCGAGAGTTTCTGGAGGCTCTTCCAGTCGCGCATCACCGATACGCAGACGATCAACCAGATCGCAGTCAAGAATCAAGCCGCCTTCACCGCTGGTGTGCAGCAAGCGTTGGAAAGCTGGCAAAAGTCGGTGACGGAGGTGGTGGGAGCCACCACTTCTGCCCAGCCTTTCCCGGACATTTTCAAGCAATGGGGGGCCATTTGGCAGCCCGCCGCTGAAAACACCAAAGCCAAGGCTGAGAAGGCGGGTTGAGCCATGAGCGCGGAAAAACGTACCGCCCTTGTAACGGGGGGCATGGGGGGGCTTGGAGAGGAAATTGCGCGTTCATTGCATGACGCCGGGCACACCGTGTTAGTGACTTACTCGCCGCAGAACAGCCACGTTCAGGCGTGGCTCACACAGCAGTTGGCGCACGGTTATGCGTTCACTGCCTATGAGGCGGACATCAGCAACGATGTGGTATGCCAAGGCATGGCTGACAAGATCCACGCTGATGGCCATCAGGTCGACATCCTCATCAACAACGCCGGCATCACTCGCGACGGGACGTTTCGCAAGATGACCAAGGAGAGCTGGGACGCGGTTCTGCGAACCAACCTCGACTCGGTCTTCAATGTCACTCGTCCATTGCTCGACAGGATGTTGGACCGTGGCTGGGGCCGTATCGTCAACGTGTCCTCGATCAACGGTAACAAGGGGCAGTTCGGTCAAACGAACTACTCGGCTGCCAAGGCAGGCATACATGGATTCACCAAGGCCTTGGCCCAAGAGGTGGCGCGCAAGGGAGTAACCGTCAACACGGTCTCGCCTGGCTACTTGGAGACCAAGATGGTCACGGCGGTGGCTGAGGATGTTCTGAAGCAGATCGTCGCGGCAATTCCCATTGGGCGCCTGGGCAAGCCCAAGGAAATCGCCGCGTTGATCGCATTCATCGTGAGTGATGCCGCTGCTTTCATGACCGGCAGCAACGTATCGATGAACGGTGGACAGCACATGTATTGACTGATGGCTGCACTGCCAGGAAGGCGCAAGCGCAACCTGGCAGTGCTTTTACCAATTTGAACAAGGCTCGGAACATGACGGATATCGCAATCCTTGCAGCTACACGTACTGCCATTGGCAGTTTCCAAGGCAGTCTCTCTGGCATTCCTGCTCCACAACTTGGAGCTCTTTTGATTCAGGCCATCCTGCAACGCACCGGTGTGGCTGTCCAAGAGATCGACGAAGTCATTCTCGGGCAGGTGATTACCGCCGGCAGCGGCCAGAACCCGGCGCGCCAAGCTGCGCTTGCTGCCGGACTGCCGCATCAGGTATCAGCACTGACCATCAATAAGGTATGCGGTTCGGGCCTTAAGGCGGTTCAGTTGGCGGCGCAAGCCATCCAAGCGGGCGATGCCCAGTTGGTTCTGGCGGGCGGCCAGGAAAACATGAGCCTCGCACCCTATGTCTTGCCTAAAGCGCGAACAGGGCTGCGGCTTGGGCATGCGCCGTTGCAGGACAGCCTGATTCAAGACGGCCTGTGGGATGCATTCAACAACTACCACATGGGCATCACTGCGGAGAATCTCGCGGAGCAATTCAGCTTAACGCGCGCTCAACAGGATAGCTTCGCCGCCGCCTCACAAGACAAAGCTGCCGCCGCCATCGCTGCAGGCCGTTTCAAGGACGAGATCACGCCGGTGAGCCTCCCGCAGCACAAAGGCGATCCCATTGAGTTCGACACCGATGAGCAACCACGCGCAGGTACGACGGCGGAGGCTCTTGCCAAGCTGAAACCCGCTTTCATGAAGGACGGCACCGTTACCGCTGGCAATGCCTCGACGATCAACGACGGCGCAGCAATGCTGCTGCTGGCCAGCGCCGACAAAGCACAGTCTCTGGGGCTGCCGGTGCTGGCTTGGATCAAGGCATGGGGAACCGCAGGTGTCGATCCCGCCATCATGGGGATCGGACCTGTCCCGGCAACTCGGCGTGCGTTGGAAAAGGCCGGCTGGACTCTTGATGAACTGGACTTGATCGAAGCCAACGAGGCATTTGCCGCTCAAGCGCTTGCTGTGTCCCATGACCTGGAACTTGATGCGTCGAAAGTCAATGTCAATGGCGGAGCGATCGCATTGGGACACCCGATCGGAGCATCAGGCGCTCGCATCCTCGTAAGTCTGGTGCATGAGCTGATCCGTCGAGACGCCCACAAAGGATTGGCAACGCTGTGCATTGGCGGAGGCCAAGGTATCGCTTTGGCAATCGAACGGCACTGAACGCGCACTTTCCACCAACGGACCGGACCTAGGAAATTCTCATGAGCAATGAAACATTCAACACTCAGCAGTGGACCTCGCTCATGAGCAGTCCCTGGGCCCTGACGCAGGCCGCGGCAACGTATACGGTCGATGCATGGCAAAGGGCGATCCTGTACAGCGATGTTCTGCGACAACGGGGTGATCAGTACCGAGCGCATCTGCTCGAAGAAACTCCCAACGTTCTGGACTTTCCTAGCGAGTTCGTAATGTCCGGCCTGGATCTTCCGCGGCCGGTCAATTACGTGATGGTGCGCATCCTGCCAACCATCGACCAACCGACTGACGAGGGCAAGCGCCCTTTCGTAGTATTCGACCCGCGCGCGGGGCATGGCCCAGGCATCGGAGGTTTTAAACCCGACAGCGAAATTGGCGCGGCACTGAAGGCTGGTCATCCGTGCTACTTCGTCGGTTTCCTTCCAGATCCAGTACCGGGTCAAACCATCGAGGATGTCACTCGCGCTGATGCTGAGTTCGTGCGTAGGGCGAGCGAGTTGCATCCCGAGAGCGTAGGGAAGCCTGCTGTGATTGGCAATTGCCAGGCCGGCTGGCAGGTTCTCATGGCGGCCGCACTATGGCCGGACCTTTTCGGCCCCATCATCGTGGCAGGTACGCCACTTTCATACTGGGCGGGCAACAATCCGATGCGATATGCGGGTGGCTTGCTAGGTGGAAGCTGGCTGACGGCTCTGACAAGCGATCTGGGAGCTGGTCGGTTCGATGGTGCTTGGCTGGTGCGCAATTTCGAGAGCCTTAACCCCGCCAATACATGGTGGAGTAAGCAGTACAACCTGTACGCCAATGTAGATACCGAAGCATCGCGCTATCTGAGTTTTGAGAAATACTGGGGCGGGTACGTTTTTCTCAACGATGTGGAGATGCAATACATCGTGGACAACTTGTTCATTGGCAACAAGCTGTCTTCGGCAGAAATTATCACCTCAGACGGCATGCGCATTGATCTGCGCAACATCCGCTCACCCATTGTGGTTTTCTGCTCGTACGGGGACAACATAACCCCACCACCACAGGCGCTGGGTTGGATCACAGATCTTTATAGAGATGACTCCGACATACTGAGCCATGATCAGACCATTGTGTTCGCAACGCATGAGAGCATTGGTCATCTCGGCATCTTCGTCTCAGGCAGCGTGGGAAGAAAGGAACACCGCGAATTTATTGCAGGTATCGACATCATCGACCTGCTTCCTGCTGGGGTTTACCGTGCAGACGTGGTGGACACGGAGAAGTCAGATGTCGCTGCCGATGGCAACTTCACAATGCTCATCCGGCCCAGCAGCGTGGATGAGGTTCGGTCTGTCGTTAAACCAGATCCGCAAAGTGACCGCCGATTCGCTGCCGCAGAGCAGATATCCAATATCAATCTTGGTCTTTACCGGAATTTCCTTCAGCCCTGGGTAAAGGCATGTGCATCGAGTTATTCGGCACAGTGGATGCAAGCACTCCACCCACTGCGACTGTCCTACGGCTGGTGGTCTAGCGCCCATCCATTGGCTGGAACCATCCAGAAAACTGCGCAGCAGATTGAAGAACAGCGCCACCCAGTAGATGACGCCAACCCGTTCCTGGTCGCCGAACGGGAGATGTCGGGATCTATTGAATATATGCTGGATCGTTATAGAGACCATCGAGACCAGCTTCAGGCGTTGATCTTCGAAAGTATCTATGGTTCGTCATGGGTTCAAGCGCTTGCTGCACAGGGAAATTTAGATGACGAGAGCATTCGCCCACATCCTGGTGACTCGCCAGAACACCGTGATTTCACGGAGCATGAGCTAGCCCAAGCTCAGGTTCGTATGTCGCAAGGAGGTTTGCTGGAAGCCGGCTTGCGCGCTCTGTTCTACGTGTTGCGCAATCGCACCGAAGGCAACGCGACACGCTATCGCCATGCTGCACAGCTGAGCGACGAGCGACTTCAGAATGAACGCTACGACATGGCCGAATGGCGCCGCCTTGTGCGTGGCCAGGCGCTGCTGCTGGCATATGACATGGATGCGGCCATCGCCGCAATCCCAACACTGCTCGTAAGCGCCAACGCGAATGAAATCCATGCATTGGCTTCATCTGTTGAGCAGATGATTCATCTCGCTGAAACCGAACTCTCCGACGACGAACGAACATCGCTTGCACGCATGCTTGCGGTGTTTAACGTTGCGGCGGAACAACGCAACTCAAGTGTTACACCGTCTGAGAGTCCGATACCCAAGGCAATCGACGCCCCAGTGCTTGATGCATTGCGGAAGCCAAAGCAAAAGGCCGCTTCTCAACGAGTAATTACGCAACCTAAAGCGCCAAGATCGCCTGCTCAGCAAGAACCTAAGGCTCAGGTCAAACAACCATCCGCCAAGCGAGTGCCGGTAAATCGTAGAGGACGGTCGTGATGCAAGATGTCTCCGTATTGCGCAATCAGATTTTCGATGAGTTGGCTGTTGGTGATGTGGCCAGCATCGAACGCACCCTGACCGCTCAGGACGCTCAGCTCTTCGCGCTGCAGTCCGGTGGCTTCGAGCCGCCCAACGCTGATCCGAAGTCTGATATGTCTCTCCAGTTTCAAGGTGTTGTTGCTCATAGCATGTGGGCAGCATCACTGATCTCCGGAATCCTGGGCACTCGCCTTCCTGGCCTTGGTTCGACCTATCGACGTCAGAACTTACAGTTTCTGCAGCCCATCAGGATTGGAGACTCGCTACGAGTAACTGTAGAGATTCTTCGCCTTGATCCGACTGACCTAGGTGTCGTTCTTGACTGCCAATGCGTTAATCAGGATGGAGTCGTTGTGATCGAAGGCGAAGCCGAAATCACCGCTACGCGCGAACACATTGTGGTTGACCGCACAGCGCTGCCGGAAGTGCGTCTATTGACGAGCGCAAAGGCAGGCTCGAAGGCGCTTATCGACTATGCAAGGCCACTCGGTCCGATCCGGATAGCCGTTGTACATCCCTGCGATGCCTTGAGCTTATCTGCAGCATTGGACGCGCATAAGGCTGGTTTGATCGAGCCGGTTTTGGTGGCACCTGCGGCACGACTACATGCCATCGCCGCTGAAGCAGCGCTCGATCTGACGAGCCTGTCCATTGTTGACGTCCCCCATAGTCATGCCGCAGCGGCACAGGCAGTCAAGATGGCAGCACAGGGCGAAGTACAAGCCTTGATGAAGGGGAGCCTGCATACCGACGAGCTCATGGCTGCGGTGCTGACTTCATCAGCGGGGCTTCGTACTAAGCGCCGCGTGAGCCATTGCTTCTTGATGCAGACGCCATTCTACCCACGCCCGTTCATCATCACTGATGCAGCAATCAACATTGCGCCTAGTCTGCTGGATAAAGCCGACATCATCCGAAACGCGATTGATCTGGCGCATGTCATTGGTGTTGAGCGGCCTCGCGTCGCAATACTTGCTGCAGTGGAAACCATTAATCCATCAATGCCTGCCACGCTCGAAGCCGCCGCGCTGTGCAAGATGGCAGACCGAGGCCAAATCAGTGGCGCAGTGCTGGACGGCCCATTGGCTCTCGACAACGCCGTGTCGCCAGCTGCAGCACAAATCAAAGGGATTCGATCCGAAGTCGCTGGACAGGCAGACGTGTTGGTTGTCCCCGATTTGGAGAGCGGCAACATGCTCGCGAAACAAATCGAGTACATGGGGGATGCGGCCAGCGCCGGCATCGTTATTGGCGCGAAGGTGCCGATCGTGCTGACCAGCCGCGCGGACTCTCGCGAGGCAAGAATCTCCTCATGTGCCATCGCCGTGATGCTGGCCGCCTATTACGGCAACTCACCGCCGTGAGTGCGCCACTATCCAGCACAGCAAAGTCATGACACTGATGGTTCCATGCATCAGCAATAAGCTCTTCTTGTTCACCCATATTCTAGAGGCTTGATTTTTTATGAGTCAGATCGCAGACGCTCTAATTCTCGTCCTTAACTGCGGGTCATCGAGCATCAAATTCGCTGTATTCGATGCGTCGCTTCCGGTTATCCCTCGCAAACCACTTTGGAACGGGAAGGTTCAAGGTATAGGAGAGGAGCGTCCGGACTTTGGTGAGACAGGGACGGCACCGTATCGCATCAATCTCAGCACTGAGCACCCGTTTCGCGATGCGTTGGAACATATCCTTGAGCAGGTCTTTCATCGACTGAACGGACGAGGCTTATGCGGCATAGCGCATAGAGTGGTCCATGGTGGAAGCAAGTACTTTGCGCCGGTACGCATTGACGCTGATGTGTTGGCTGATTTGAAAAGTTTCATTCCATTAGCTCCCCTACATCAGCCAGTCACAGTTGAAGCCATAGAACATCTATTGCGTGAGCGCCCTGAGATTCCGCAAATAGCGTGCTTCGATACGGGGTTCCACCATTCCATACCAAAGCTCGAACAGGTGCTACCGCTCCCATATGAAGCTTGGCAGCGCGGTGTTCGCCGGTATGGTTTCCATGGTTTGTCGTACGAGTTCATGTCGACGACTTTGGCCGAGCAATATCCTCAGACAGCCCGGGGGCGCACGATTGTCGCGCACCTCGGAAATGGTGCAAGCCTATGCGCCATGCTAAATCTGGAGAGCATTGCGACCACCATGGGATTCTCCGCGCTTGACGGACTGATGATGGGGACGCGTACAGGTGCTGTCGATCCTGGTGCCGTTCTTTACTTGATGAGTAACGACAAGCTCTCGCTTGACCAAGTCAATGATGTCCTGTTTCGCAGGTCCGGCTTGCTAGGTCTTTCCGGCGTATCGGCAGAGCCACGAGTAATTCTTAAGCATGAGTCTGATCCCGGCGAGGCCGGTGAACGCGCACGCCTGGCGCTAGATCTCTATGTGCGACGGATTGTTCGCGAGATAGGCGCTTTAGTTGCCGTTCTGGGCGGGCTTGATCTATTGATCTTTACTGCTGGAGTTGGTGAGCACAACGACTTTATTCGTGATCGCGTCTGCCGTGACCTTGAGTACCTTGGGGTGAAGATTGATGAACAAGCAAACGCCCTCAATTCGCGAGTGATCTCATGCGCAGATAGCCGAGTCGTCGTAGGCGTCGAACCGACCAATGAAGAATGGGTGGCCGCACGCCATGTTCGCTGCCTGCTGCGTTTGCCATTTTATCGTCCTAACTCTTGGAAAAAAGCTATGTACTCGCGAATACTGGTTCCCCTAGATAGCAGTGAAACTTCTCATCACGCGATGGAGCATGCCGCCGATCTAGCCAAAACGAATGGTGCCATGGTCGTTCTTTTGCACGTGATCGAGGAACTGAGACTCAGCAGCGGCTTTGAGCCGCCAAAGGTCTACATCGACGAAGTATTTCCGGGGTTCTTGTCCAGAGGTCAGGCAATGCTTGACCAAGCTGCGACCCGCTTGCGGCAAGATGGGATCGCTGTCGAGACAACGTTGATTGTCAGTAAGGGCGAGCGCGTTTCTGATTTGATAGTGAAGCAGGTCGAGACCACACGTTGTGATGTCGTGGTCATTGGCACTCATGGCCGTAGAGGGCTGGACCGTGTCCTCATCGGCAGTGATGCAGAACAAGTCGCGCGCCTTGCACCTGTTCCAGTTCTGCTGGTTCGGCAGTCCCATCCGGCGATGGTAAATCCGCCAGCGCTGCAAGAACAATAAAAAATTCCACTGAGGTTTCAGAGAGTTTTCTGCCTAAACCCATCGGAATTCAGTGGGCCGGTGTGGCGATTTGTTAGTTACAAAATCATGATATCAAACGCGTCGCTAATTTAACCTCGGCGCGCTCTAGGTATTTATTTGTCAGCAGAACCGCAAGCGCGCGGAGATAATTTATGGCTCAAAACGACAAAGATGCGCATTCAAAAAAAGATGACGGTGAGTTCCATGCAGCATGGGCGAAAGCTTGGTCGAATTTTTCACCTGAATCAGGATTGCTTGCCTGGATGGACTGGTCTCTACATCTCGCATCAAGTCCGGCCAAGTTGAATGATTTGATTAAGTTGGGGGATGACCAGACCAGGCATCTGTCAGATTTAATCATGCAGTCTTGCATTCATGTGGCTCAAGGCGATCCGTTGCCTCAACTTCCCATCTCCAAAAACCAGCGCTTAACTGATCCCGCTTGGAATGAGTTTCCCTACAGCCTTTTTCGCGAAGCGTTTCAGCTACAGTCGAGCTGGTGGGCAGAGGCAACTCAGGGAATATGGGGAGTTGATCCGAAGTCACAACGTATTGTCGAATTTACAACGAAGCAATGGTTGGACGCCCTCTCGCCATTCAATGTTGGTTTTCTCAACCCAGTTGTCCAGGAGAGAACGCGCGCTGAAAATGGTGCAAACCTTTTGCGTGGACTCTCCAACTTAATGGACGACTTTAATCGCAGCGTTTCTGGAGGTCTCCCGCCTGGAGCTGAGAACTTTCAAGTCGGCCGAGACGTGGCCGTTTCGCCGGGGAAAGTAGTTCTTAGAAATCGTCTGATTGAATTAATACAGTACGAGCCTACTACCGAAAAGGTCAACTCAGAGCCGCTTCTGATAGTTCCAGCATGGATCATGAAGTACTACATCTTGGATCTGTCGCCACGTAACTCACTTATTAGATACCTGGTCGGTCAGGGATTCACGGTTTTCTGCATCTCTTGGCGAAATCCTTCATCGGAAGATAGAGAACTGAGCATGGAGGATTACCAAGTGCTAGGTATCCAAGCTGCTCTTTCGGCGATCAACGCCATAGTTCCGAAGCGCCAGGTTCATGCTGCAGGGTACTGTCTGGGGGGAACGCTTCTGTCTATCGCAGCTGCGGCCATGTCACGGGATGGGGACACACGCCTGGCTTCACTCACGCTTTTAGCGGCTCAGACCGACTTCAGTGAGCCTGGTGAGTTGGGGCTATTCATAAGCGAGGGCCAGTTGGCGCTTCTCGAAGCTCACATGGCTGTCGCAGGCTATCTCGATGCCCGTCAAATGAGTGGCGCATTTCAAATGCTGCGCTCCTACGAGCTTGTATGGTCGCGCATAGTCAATGAATACATGCTGGGAGATCGTCGGCCGATGAACGATTTGATGGCATGGAATGCCGACACCACCAACATGCCAGCACGTATGCATTCTGAGTATCTCCGGCGTTTGTATCTCAACAATGATCTGAGCGGAGGACGGTATTTGGTGGATGGGCGCCCTGTTTCGCTAGGAGACATCAACCTACCGACATTTTGTGTGGGTACGACATCTGACCACGTTGCTCCGTGGCAGTCCGTTTATAAGTTGCACCTGTTTTCCCAGGCAGAGATCACTTTTGTGCTCACCAACGGGGGGCACAATGCCGGTATTGTCAGTGAGCCGGGGCGTCCACGTCGCGAGTACCTGATACATAGACGCCTCGCACGTACTCCCTACCAAGCTCCAGACGAATGGCGTCAGATTGCGCAAAGCCGCACGGGCTCGTGGTGGCCCGCTTGGGTGGATTGGCTTAACAGTCAGGGAGGGACTCCCGTCAAGCCACCAAGGATTGGGACCGTAGGCAAAGGCTATCGTCCTTGCGGGGACGCTCCTGGAAATTATGTCAAGGAGCGTGCTTCCGAAGTGGAGCACCCAAAGGGCTATGGAGCCAATGACGTCAGTGCTTTCTCAGAGCCTCCACACAGTTAGGTCTTCGGTCATTCGTCGCACTTCAAGTATCTGCGCTTTTTCAAGATCAAACTGCGGCTGGCCGATTTCCTGGTATCAGGGTGTTTTTTTTGATGCTTTCTGTACTTTAGAAAACTGTCAAGAAAACGATCCTATACGACTATTCCGTTGATATTTTCGAAGGGGCTGCAGAGCATGAGTTCATTAAAGGGGCAGCGCGCTCTCGTGGTAGGCATTGCCAATCAAGATTCTATTGCGTGGGGCTGTGCCAAGGCGCTGCATCGTTGCGGAGCTAAGTTGGCAGTTACCTGGCTAAATGCAAAGGCGGAGGTGTACGTTCGGCCTCTTGCTGAGCAATTGGACGCGGAGATCATGCTGCCGTTGGATGTCACCAATCCCGATCAACTGGAAGAGGTTTTTTCTGAAATTGATACACGATGGGGGAAGCTTGACACTTTGGTGCATTCAATTGCCTTTGCACCAAAAGATGATTTAAATGGTCGATTAATCGACTGTTCTGCGATCGGTTTCTCGAAAGCAATGGACGTGTCCGTCCATTCTTTTCTACGCATGCTTCACATGGCAGAGTCACGGATGACCAACGGTGGAACTTGTCTCACAGTTTCTTTTCTTGGTGCGAATCGGGTAGTTGAAACCTACAACATGATGGGGCCTGTAAAGGCTGCGCTTGAATGCGCCATGCGTTACGCAGCTGCGGAACTTGGTGAAAAAGGTATCCGTGTGCACGCCCTTTCGCCAGGACCTATAGCAACAAGGGCCGCATCCGGCATAGATGATTTTCATGAGCTGATGGAGAGTGTTATCAGGCAAGCACCAACGCATCGCTTGGCCACAATTGAGGATGTGGGGGAGATGGCCGCGTTTCTGGCTTCACCCGCGGCAGGGAACCTCACAGGTGGAGTGCACTATATTGACGGCGGCTATTCCATCGTTACTTGAACCTTGGACAGAAGAATGGACATTCCTCGAATATTCAGCATTATGGAGAGTGCGCACCGCATTCATATTCCATTCACCCCCGACAAGTTCGCCACGTTGGGTTCGGCATTGAGTCTTGAAGCAGGGACGCAAGTGCTTGATCTAGGTAGCGGATCCGGTGAGATGTTGTGCACCTGGGCTCGTGATTATGGCATCGTGGGTACTGGCATTGATATGAGCCCGTTGTTCACTGAAAAAGCAAAGCTGCGCGCTCAAGACCTGGGCGTAGCTCAACAGGTTAAGTTCATCCATGGCGATGCAGCTGGCTATGTTTCCGAGGACAAGGTTGACGTGGCTGCTTGCATAGGAGCTACCTGGATAGGCGGAGGAGTCGCCGGCACTATCGAGCTTCTAGCGCGAAGCCTTAGGAGTGGAGGAGTCGTCCTGATAGGTGAGCCCTATTGGCGGCAGTTGCCGCCGACGGAGGACGTGGCCAAGGGATGTCTCGCCTACTCGATCTCCCACTTTCTTGTGCTTCCAAGGCTTATCGCCTCGTTCGGCGAGATTGGCTATGACGTTGTTGAAATGGTTCTGGCCAATCAAGATGGTTGGGATCGTTACGAGGCCGCCAAATGGCTCACCATGCGCCGATGGCTTGAAGCGAATCCTGAGGATGAGCTGACTGAGATGGTCCGCTCCAAACTGACCTCTGAGCCGGAGCGTCATGTCACATACTCCCGTGAGTATCTGGGCTGGGGGGTATTTGCATTGATGTCACGGCGTCCGTTCGATGCGGCTTGAGTGACCGCTTAGGTTCTCTGGCACAGCGACGGATTCGGCCTCGACCTCTACAGGGCAGCGCGCTGTGCTGGGACAGAAGGCTGTATTCGCGAATGCTGTGAATCCAACCGTTCGCAGCGACCAAAGTACATCTGTCACACCACTTGGAGGTACGGATTATTCGGGGGGCATTCGTTAAATATTTGCTTGGGGTCATCCAGTAGATAACCATGCAGTTTCCGTGACCGCCGTGGGCCAACTACCTCACATGTCCAAATATTCAATCCGCTTTGCTGCTTGCGGTGGATTTGAAGTTTCTCGAATTGTTTTTGAATCCATTGCCAATTCTGCTGTTCTTCTGCTTTTGCCATTGATGAAATCGCTGGATGCTCTTGTGCATAACGCTGAAATACACCTGGACTAACGAGATATGCGGTCTCAGCGACGGTATGCACAAGGGCCTTCGCGTCATTTATAAGAATTCTGTGCGACTGAAGGCCTTGCTTTAGCCAGAAAATAAAGTGCTTTGCTGAAGGCAGAGTGGCGGGGCTAGGAGGCTGTTGGAATGATCTCTCTTCAGATGACACTGACGGCTTATCGCATGAGGGAGACTGTTTTGGACGTGGTGACGAATTTTCTGCAGCCCCTTCTTCTTGGGAAGAGAAAATTGACAACAGATCATCCACCGCTTGTGTGTCGGGAAAGTTCTGCCCATCAATTGATTCAGTCTCCCCATCATCGGTTGCGGTCCAGTATGCGGTAGCGTTGGAATGGGCCGGTAGTGCTGTCATTGTGGACGGCAAAGGAATCGCTGCGTCGATGTCCTCCTGGTCATCGAGAGTAGTCACAGTTCCTGAAAATGATGCGGGGCGTTCGTTGGGTTGCCAAAACAATGCGGGCGAAATCTGCAGCAAAGTAAAGCTATGCGACCATCCAGCATTGTTATTGACTACTGCACGCCAGATTGCCCGATCATCTTTTGTAGGAACCAATAAGCCATGCTCTTGAAGTACGTTGAAGATGGCAGTGTTATTGGATGGAATGCCATCCATGCCTTGAGATAGCAGATGTGCGCGGAGCTTGTCGGAAACGGTCTTGCTTACGAGCCACAAGGCATTTTGAGTTATCCAGCCGTCAGAAGCCTCCGGCTGGTTCAGTTTTAGCTCGTGCTTGACTAGGTAACGCAATCCATCCAACAGCTTGCGCTGAAGGGCATGTTTCGGTGCTGTTATTGCTCGTGCAGGGTCGCCGCCCAGTTCTTGTGCCACTGAAGCGCGGTCTGCTTGTACGACTAGCTCACCTAAAACACCAGCATACTCATACTGTCCGGCCAGAACGTACAGCAACGCCGACCACAGCGCCGGATACCCACTGAGCCAATCGAGAATTTCTCGATTGAGAAGTTGGTTGTATAGCAGTCCTGTCGCAGCGCTATGTAAGCGGTACTCACGATTCTCGCGGTACCGAAATCGGTACGGTAACTGCAAAGGCCCATGCCAGGGATGCCACGTGGCGCCATCTGACTGCTCGACGCTCAGATCCACTGCAAGCTTACCTATGTCGTGCAATAGGGATGCATAGGCTGTCGCCGCAGTCCAGGCTTCGGCTTGCTCGGCTTGGTCTTCTGGTGTTGAACCGGTGGGCAGTAGATACGACTGTCGAAGTTTTAGGGCATATGCAACGATCTCAAGACCATGATCGAGCATGCCTCCCTGATAGGCATGATGATGACTTTCAGATGCAGGAAACTGCTGGACTAGTTCGGCGTAGCGTTCCAACGGTACTTGATAGAGCGAGGCGAATTTTCCCCGCGGCAATGAAGTACGTTGCCAGATGTGCTCGAGCAGCTTTTGGCGGCGTGGCGTGGCGAGCAGCACCGCTGCTCCCTTTGGATTCGTGAATCCGTTGACCGTTTCGGCCGTAACTGCCACTTCGGTGCGGGGTACTACTGGTGGCTTTCTCTGAAACAGTTTAAACATCGCGGACCTCAAGGGAGTGAGCTACAACGGGCCTTTTCCTTTTTCGGGTAGGCCCGTTCCCCTTGGCATCCATTCCATTCACCCTTTCGAACCCGTTTGTTAACAGGATCCTTCAGGGTGTGGAGGCAAGGCAAGGCTCTATACGCAATGCCTTTCCCCCTTTTTTCGGCATCTAAGGCGCCCGCTTTGCGGGACGAATACTTGCCGTAAGGCAATAATGTGAGGCCTGGGACCGCTACTTCCGAACAGTCTCAAATGCAGCATCAAGCATGTCGGCTTGAAGTAGTAAATCGCGTGGCCTGCTATCCATGAATTTCACCAAATTTGATAGTTTCCAGCGCAGCGCGGGGAGTTGCTCCGCATGCTGACACTGCAGCAGAGACCAGTCAGGTTGCGCACGCGCCAGCCCACGGAGAAAACTCTCGTGCTTGCTACTCAGGCGTTTAGGCAATTCATGTCTCAACCGAGCGCGAGTGCTTATTAGTTGCTCAAGCGGACAATCAAGTTCTGTCATACCGACGAACGCACGTTCAAACTCATTGGCGATGTCTTTGTCGTTGCCGAACAGCACTTCATGGATCGGACGGTTGTGGCCCGCAAGGTAGACAACGAAGCACTCGACCATCTCGTCGGTGATACCTCCCGTCTCGAACAAGCGCCAGACGTCAAATAGATCTCGCGGGTGCTGACGATCGAGAGCTGCGACCAGCTTGCCTGCGTAGAGTTCGGCCGTGTCCAACGTTGGCACGCTGAACTGCACCCCGAACAGGTCACTGGTTTTGCTGCTCAAGGGGCGTTGGGTAACAGGTAGGACGTTGCCTCGGAACACCACGTTGACCTCCACTTTCACCTGGCTGGTCTCGTCCTCGGCAATCAGCTTGGTGTCACCCAGCTCCTTGCTGCGAATCAAACGGGCTTGGATGCCCAGTGGCTCGACGCGTTGGGCGATCGCGGCTAGCTCTTCATTGATGGCCATGAGCGCCTCATCCCGAGGAACATGCCAGGGAAGATAGACGACATCGATGTCGACCGACAGGCGTGGCATATCCTGAACGAACAGATTGATGGCCGTTCCACCCTTCATCGCGAAGATGTCGTTGGCGAACACGTCGGGGGTGATGTTCAGTAGCAGGCGGACGGTGTCCGCGTATTGCTTATCCATGAGGCTTGAGGCTCAGTAGGGTGCCGTCGTCCATGCGGCTCATCCAACGTTTGCTGCTGCCGGTGCGCAGCGGGTATTGCTGTACCAGTGCATCTACATCAACCACGCCGGTCTCGCGAGCCCAGGTCAGGAACAGGCGTACGGTTTTGACACTGGTGCAACAGGACAGGAGCTGGCCCAGTAATTCCTTACGGGGCGAGCGCAAACCGTCGAAAAGGTTGCGAACCTCTTCCAGACTCTGTCGGGTTCCCGCTTCGTACAGCATCTCGAGTACGGCGCGTTCGGGCACCGCCACTTGCAGTTCCTTCGGCTGGCCCGGAGGCGTGTGCAGAGTCTTGTCGGCCACGCCTGTGTCAGGCCAGTCAAACAGCCGCGCGTTGACATACCTGGCAGGAAAGCGTGCACTGAACCAAGCCGGCAGGCTGAAGCGCGCCTCTCCCCACAGCACTAAGATTTCGCGTGTGCTCAGGTTGTGCCGCACCCCTTGCATGGCCAAAGCACTTTTGCCGCCTACGTGCAAGCCTGCGACGCGCTGTTGGAGGAAACGCAGCGCGCCGGTGACGTCAAAGTTGTCGTTGGGAAACGCGTATGTCCCGTGGCCAAGGCGCACCAGCCATCCGCTTTCTACGTAGCGGGCGGCAAGCTGGGGCGAAACGCCGAAGGTTTCGAGCTGCTGCAGATCGAACGGTGCCCCCCTGGGAAGGTCCGCTTGCAGATGCTTGATTACCTGATGTCTAGAAAATCCATTCATGAGCTAAATATACGTAAAAATCCAATCAGACTCTAGATCAAGACGCAGAAATGCTGCAAAAGTAGCCTCTTGGTTGAATTTGACGTATAAATCTAATCATTGGTGACATCTTGATGATCCCTATCGCCTTGGGCGCCTGAACCGCGCGGTGCCAAAATCGCATTGATGCTCTGCGCGCAACGGCGTGCAGGGCAACCTGGAGCAAACATATAGCGCACCACAGGTGACCGCCATGAACGCAAAGACACATCGCAGCTTCCCCGAACGCTTAGGCCACTGGCTCGGCCGCGCCTGGCGTGCGGGCGCGCGCATCGAACGGCAACTATCGTCTTGGCTGTTGGGCAAAGGAGTGCCCAAAGGTCTCGCTTTGGCGTTGCTGTGGGCGGTGAAGTTAGTTGCCGCGGGTGTCATGCTGTATGTCGCGACTGGGCTTGCTGTCATCCTGCTCTTCGCCATCGCCGCAGCATGGGTAGCGCGTAATTCGGAGGCTGCGTCGAGGCCCGAGGCGGAGTGGCGAAACGGCCCTGCCGGTTTCGGTCTTTACACATATGACGGGTTTCGAATCGATCCTCACGTTTCGGATGACGACTAAACGTCAGGCAAGGGTTACTTCTTGGTGACTGCGCCCATGGCCGCTCCGGCACCCTTGCCGCCCGCAGCTTTGGCATCTCCTGTTCCGCCGGCAAGCCCCTGAAGAACGTTTCCGGTGCGAATGCCAGCCCAGCCCAAGGCCATTACCCAAAAAGTGGGTAGCACGATGAACATCGACGCCATGACGAAATTCAACAGCATGTCGCCGAAGGCGTTGTTCAAGCCCATCACCGGATCGAAGTTCGAGTGCGGTCGGTTCCAGCCCCACCCCCATCCGTAAAGCGCGTCTAGGATGGTGCTGTCGATCCATCGGGCGAGCTGGAACCAGAAGTCCACGAAAAACAGAGAGAACTGCACCACGCTGACCGTCACCACCGTTTTCAGATCGTAGGTGCCGACCACGAGCACCAGCGGGATGCAGATGACCAGGGCCATCTTCAGCAGTGATAGCACCATCGGCAGCGCCTGCCGTACCACGTCCATAGCGGGGAAGAATCCCAGCGAGCCCACCGCCAGACCCACGTCGCCGGCCGCGCGGGTGACGATGTTCGGCAGCGTCTTGTCGATCTGACCGCCGTAGTCAGAGTAGACCGCTCCTTGGTTGAGCTTCTGCTGGCGCGGCGAGGCGATCGCACGGATCACCGAGTCATCGACCTGGGCGCGGCTCAGGAAACCGGCCCAGCCGGCCAGCCGATTCATGAGGGTTGGGTCAACTTCGGCAAGCAACCGCGCACGCAGGCCATTGCCGCCATCGCTCCACCACTGGCGGCAGGTCGGGTAGCCGGAACCGCTGGGCACCTGTGTCAGGCCCGCATCGCGGTTGCTGTCATAGGCCCAACCATCGCGAGGTGTGCTGGCACGGTAGGTGCCGTAGTAGCCGCCGGTGTTGACGAAGTAGTTGGAGCCGATCCAGGTGACATCGTGCATCTGGGACTCGTCCAGGCTCGGGCGATTCATGAAGAGCTTGGCCCGTGCTGGCCCGTAGCAGTCGTGGGTAAAGTCCGCCACCTCTTGGGCCAGCACTGGATCGTCAATGCGCGTGGCGTCAATCTCCATCCTCATCTGCCGAAGATCCGTGCCACACGGGATGGCGGCCACCGAGGCGCCAGTGACCGCGCGCGAAAGCGTATGGACGAAGGCCCACCAGACGGGCACCTTCGCACTCTGGTTGTTGAGTGTGCTAAAGGACTGGCCCCAGCCCGTCTCCAAAGGCTGGGGTACGCTGACCTGGCATTGCTGGGAGCGCGCTTCATCCAGCTGAATCATGTTGAGGTCCACGTCGATGAACGGAATGCCGGCAAACATCACCACGACGATCGCCACCCAGACGCGGTTCTCGATTCGCATGGATGACAGCACACCCTTGTTGCCCTCGTCTGCGCCCTCGGACCGAGCCTTCAGCCACTCCTGAATGATGATGGCCACAAAGGGAATGGCGAACACGCCGCTTGAGACCAGGACGGACCAAATCCCGTTGTGCACGATCCAGCCCACCAAGGTCAGGTAGTACTCGAGGTAGTCGGTGGTGAAAAGAGTCATGATCCGGATCCCTCGCTACGCCTGCAGCAGCAGGCTGGCTTCCAGAACAACGATGGCGATCACGCCTGCGACCTCCGCGCGCACCAGGCGGCGACGCGCGTCGGGAGAAGCCTCCCGTGCAAGCAGGCGCCTACGCATCCACAACCAGCCATAGAAAGTAGCGGCGTAGAGGCAAAGCCGCCACGCCAGGAAGTAGCCGGCCGACGCCGAAATCCAGAGTTCCCAGCCCGCCACGCTGCCGATCAGGTAAATGCCGGCCACATTGGCGGCCACCGTGAGGCCCAGCAGGAAGACGGCCCATGCCACTGCCTTCGCGTTGCGCCGGTTGAACAGCCACCTCATGCGCAGCCAATGAGCACTCATGGCGTGCCACTCGGTGCCGACCGCAGCAGACGGTTGAGCCGGTCGGGCGTGGGGTCACCCTCGAAGACCCCGCGCGAACCAGAGGCCCGGGTGCCATGGCGCTGGATGATGGCCATCGGCGAGTTGTTAGCCAGCTCGCGGCGCAGTTCGAGTTCGGTCTTGAGGTTTTGGATTTCCCGGTCCAACGTGTCGTTCTCGTGATTCACGGCGACCACCGCAAGTTCATTGGCCGCGACGTTGGGCTCCTTCTTGCCCGTCAGAAGAGTGCGCTGCAGCAGCAACGCCTTTTCCAGCACGGATGCCAGCGCCACCTCGGATGCGAGACGGCGTGAAAGGATGTCCTGGTCCGGTTCGTCGCGAAGAGCCTCGACCACCCCACGGGTGATCGGTAGCGACGTGCTGCCGGCCGCGCGCAGGTTTTCCACGGTGGTGTTGCGGGTGCGATTGATGAGCTCCTGCAGCACCACCAGCTTGGTCTCGTACTCTTCCTGGATCAGCGGCGTTAGTCCGACGCCCGGTACGGTCTGGGTCTTGGTGCAGCTCTCGCAGGTGCGCTGCTCCTTCTCACCCAGGACACGTGTCGCCCAGTCTGCCGCAGCTTGAGGCGTCGACCAGGTCGCGCAGGCCAGGCTGTTGCAGGTGGCCGCCGCGATCGAAGAGCTATCGGCCACTCCTCGGCCGTTGACGAGGTTGTAGCCTGCTCGCGTCACGTCGCCCACGACCTTGATGGACGGTTGGCCCGAGCCGCCAGCGTTATTGCCTCCCACCCACGGCACACCATCGTTGCCGCGGCTGCTCTCCGCCTGCTCGATGGCCGATACCGCGTCGGTGCTGGCCACCGCTTGACGCAGCGCCATGCCTTCGGCGATCTGGTTCCAGCCGAGCTGTCCACCAGCCGCGTCCGCCATCCGCTCTGCCATCGCGCGGCAAGTCAGCTTGGAGCGGTCGAAGTCCAGCCGGGCCTGTAGGACGCCATTGGTCAAGAGGTTGTAGAGGCCCGGGTCGGCACGCTGGATGATCAGTGCCGGCAGCGAGGCAACCGCGCTGGTCGCGCTCTGGATCACGTTGCTCATGATGTTCTGGAACCCGTTAGTGAGCCCGTTGAGCTGGTTCTGGATCGTTGTGCTGATGCTCATGTCACCGCAGATCAGGTTGCTGTTCCAACCCGCGCCTACGCCGATCGAGCGCATGCCGGCGGCACCGCTCATCGAGACGGCGTTGCCGCCCCCGATCGAGTACATGACCTCATCGCCGATCACGCTGCCGCTGTTCTGAAATCCGGCTTGTGCCCAAGCCAACCCGGTTGCCAGTACCAGGGCACTGGCGAGCAGCGAGGACGACCAGCGTGCTGACAGACGACGAGGCGGGGAGGCGTTGTCTTGACGGTTCATGGTGATGGCCTTAGTTGAAGTCGACGCTGCCAAGGAACACCTGGCCCCGACGCTGGCAGCAGCTGTAGGGGCGCCACAGCGCCCAGGCGTAATCGCCTTGCTGGGCTTGGGTAAGCGGACCGCTATTCGGGAACACCGCGCAAGACGAAGACAGGCGCGGCGTCAGTTCCTGCCACTTACCGGTCGAGGCGTCGCTTTCCACCAGTGCCCCGGCCGGCCAGTAGCCATCGCGGCTGTTGGCGAGGAGGGGTTGGTAGACGTGCAGTTGGCCGCGGCGGGTGACGACATCACCGGCGCGCTGTGCAACGACGGCGCCGGACTTATGGTCGTCGGTCTGGTGCAGGAAGCCGCCCCGGGGGTAGACCGCTCCCCAGAGGTTTAGGCTGGTGCGAGCTCCGATCTCGCGCATGCCGGGAATCAGCGCTTCGGGGTACACGGCTTCCGGCACGTTGTAACGCCACGCGATGGTGTCCAGCGTGCTGAGCAGGTAGGGCATGAATGCCGTGCCTGCGCCCTCGCACGCGTAGCCCGACAAGCTCGCGAACTGGCTGAATACCTGGCCGCCAGGATGGCCGATGACATCGGCGTTCTTGAACTTGGCCAGGTTGTTCTCGTTGTCGTGGTTGGTCGTGCCATCTCCGCCGGCCCGCGCAGTCGGGTTGGGCGTGCTCATCGCACGCATCTCGGTCCAGGGGTTCTCGCCCGTGTTGGAGTAGCTGGACACCACCGCGTCGGGAATGTAGTGCCGCACCTTGATCGAGGTGCGTACAGTGCATCCTGTCCAGGTGCAGTAGAGCCAGTAGCAGATGCCGACCACCCGGTACTCCAGGCAGTCGGGCGAGAGCGTCGAGGACACGATGGTCGCGGTGTTGAGCGCGAAGCTCGAAGTGGCGCCACAGAGCAGCGCAGCAGCGGCAGAGATCCGCAGTCGGCGGGGAATGCGGGTCTTCATGGCTTGTCCTTGCGGTGTTGTGCGACGCGTGCCAAGGCCTTGTCGAGGTCGGACTCGCCGTAGACCACGTAACGCTGGTCCACGACGACGGCCGGGAGTGTGGTAATTCCAAGGCTCCAGGCGTCGGCCACGCCTTGGTAGGCGTCACGCATGCGCTTCTGCAGGGGCTGGCCGCCCTGCTTTAGGCGCTGTTGGACCAGCACGGCGGCGCGCTGCGGATCGCTCGGCAACTGCGCGGCCAACTCAGCCTCGAAGTGCTGCGGCATGTCCAGCTCGATGAGGCGGTGGACGGTGGCCTTACCGGTCACGCGATGGCTCGAATCGGTGACAACCCAGACCTCCTGGGCGCTCGCCGCGCCTGAGACCAGTAGCGCAAGACCGAGCAGGAGAATGAGATTTCGCATGGTGTTCGGCTCTGGCAGTTGGAAACCCCAGTAGTCCAACGCAAGGTGCCGCCAAGTGCAATGAACAATGCGTACCGCGACGCACCCACATTTCCCGCGCTGCCGCGGCTGGAACGCCCGTTCCCTGGTCAGAGCTGAGGTAAGGTGATGGAAACGAATATTGGAGAGAAGAACCGATGCCCTATCTGATTCAGCCGTGGGAGGCTATCGCCCCAAACTACCGAGGAACCGCCATATTGGGGAATGGCGCCAGCATTTCAGTCAGCCCTAGCTTTTCCTACGGCTCGTTGCTGGAACATGCGCGAGCGAACGAACTGATTGCCCCGGACGTCGAGCGGCTGTTCGCGTTCTTCGGGACGACAGACTTTGAGTTGATCCTGCGCATCGTGTGGCAGGCCTCGAACGTCAATCAATCACTGCAGATCCCGGACCAACGAACGCATGAGGCATACCTGAGGGTTCGGGACTGCCTCATCCAAAGCGTCCAGGCGATCCATCCCGAGTTCGACCAAGTCAGCGGGCATTTGCCAGCAATCTATCGATTCCTCAAGCACTTCGATACGGTTGCTTCGCTGAACTACGACCTCATCGTCTATTGGGCCCTGATGCATGGCTATGACCACGATGAAGAGCACGCCATCAAGGACTGCTTCGGTGCGGGCGGAGTGTTCCAGGATGATTGGCGCAGGCTGAGAACGCCGATCCGGCGCCAGCGCTCGACCACGCTGGTGTTCTATCCGCATGGCAGCCTGGTTCTGTGCCGCAATCGTGTCGAGCAGGAGCACAAGATTCGCAACGCCGATGCCGGACTGCTAGAAGCCATCCTGACGCGCTGGCGCAGCGAAGAGGTTGTGCCGCTGTTCGTGAGCGAGGGAACTTGGCAGCAAAAGGTGAGTTCGATCCAGAACAGCTATTACCTTTCTACGGTATATCGAGAGGTGCTGGGCTCCGAGCGCGAGACGCTCGTCATCTATGGATGGGGGCTGGGAGAGCAGGACATCCACCTGCTGCAGCGGATGCGAGGTACGGGCATCCGCCGCGTGGCGGTCTCCGTATACGGCGCAGACCAGATCTACTGCAATCGGGTGCTGCCGATCATCCAGGGGGCTTTGGGTTTGGTGCCTGTGGAGTTCTTCGACAGTCAAAGCGCCGGGTGCTGGAATAACCAGGGCGCCTAGTATCAGGTGATGCTGCCCAGTTCGGCGCAAGCAGCCGGGATTCATGTCGAATCCCAGCAGAAAGCTCCGCCTGGCGAAGAAGTAGCGGCGTCCGGCGTGACGCTGGCCCGCCTGGGTAATCAGCTCGAGAAGATGGTCAGAAACCACCAAGTCTGATCGGGCGGAGGGATGGAGGATCGCTCATGCGGGCCGCTCTATGGAACGTGGCGTCGGACTGCGAACGTCCAGACTACTTTGCGTCGGCGCTTGGGGTCTCAGCGGGCATCTGGGTTGCCTGCGCCTCATCGAGTTGCTCGGAAGCCAGATAGTCAAGAGCGGACAATAGTGCGTCACCCACGATTGGCCCTGTGAGCGCCATCGAGCGATTCGTGCTGCGGTCGATCAGGCGAATCGACGGGGTGGCCTTGAGACCATCGTTGCGCGCCTGGTCAGCCTGTTGGCGCACCGTCAGCTCGGAACGCTCGCTGCTCAAGCAGGCTTGCACCGATGCATCGTCGGGAAAGGCCGTACCAGGCGGCAATCCTTGGCCGCCACCACGCGTATTCTGATACACCCAGGCGACTGCCTCCCAGAAGCGAGCGTGCCCGAATGTCTCTCCCACGCACTCCACCCAACGTGCTTCCTCGCTGGCTGCCGGCTCATGTGTCGCGAGCGGAAGGTGATGCCACTGCAGGCTGACGTCGCGATGTTCATCGATCCAGGTTCGTAGCACGGGAGTGTAGGACTGACAGAACGGGCATTCCAGATCGGCGTAGACGACGATAGTGAAGCGCGCCGAGGCGGGGCCGTAGCGCCAAGGCGGATCGGCCATCTGCTCGGCACCGGTCTGCTGAACGGCCACAGGACCTGCAGGCCGAGGCGATGCGAGGAATCCCCATAACGACGCAGAAAGCACCGCGCAGCCTGCAGCAAGCCACCAGGTGCGCTGGGATTTCTTGACAACGGAATGCGATGTGCTGGTCATGATGGCCTCTCAGGCGAACACGTCGTTGTATGGCAGCGGGTCGATACCGCGCGCGCGGTCGATCTTCTCGGCAACCTTGAAGGCCGCTTCGAGTTCACCGATGCCGTACTGCTGCATCAGCTGGAAGCGTTCGGCCTTCTCTTCGGGCTCCGTCTGGGCCAATGCCAAATAGAGGCTGGGCGGTACTGCGCGGAACAGCACCTCCATCGACTTGGACAGAATCACGCCCTCGCTGAACTTTCCTGCCTCCTTGCGGGCCGAGAGCATCAGCGCCTTCTGTGCGGGATTCAGTTCGCGAAAGCGCGCGATCTTCTCGACCTCGTCCGGCGGCATCGACAGGCAGATCCACCACTCGATCATGTTGAGCATCGGTTCGGCGGACTTGGGCAGGTCGTCCACGTTCTGCGTGGCGAGCCAGAACCAAGCGCCCAGCTTGCGCCACATCTTGGTGATCTTGACCACGTAGGGCGACAGCAATGGGTTCTTCGTGATGATGTGGCCCTCGTCAGTTACATTGACAATGGGCCGCCCCAGGAACTGGTCGCGCTCGGCGATGTTATTGACCGTGCTGATGAGGGAGATGTAGGCGATGGACAACTGGGCGTTGTAGCCCTCGCGGGCATAGGTGGCCAGGTCCACCACCGTGACGTCCGCCTCTGGCCATGGGGTTCCCGGTCTGTCGAACATCTCGCCGTCTGTGCCCTGGCAGAACATGTCCATGGCGTCGGCCATTTCGAGCAGCCGGGAACGCCGGGTTTCGGGCAACGTGGTGTCGCGGCCGCGTTCGCGCAGGGCGTCGCGAACGTCTCGGGTGAGTACGGTGCGGTTGGCCGCGACACAGCGCTGCGCGGCCTCGAGAATGCACTGGCGGATCAGCGAGCGGTCAGCGCGGGTCATGCGCGCTTCTTCCTTGTCCTCGCCGCCGGTGATCATCAGCCGTGCGGTGATCTCCAGTTCGCCGAGCACATCGCGTTGCTCGTCTGCCTCACTCGTATCAGTGGGTGCGGGCTGTTCTTCGTCAAGGGCGTCGGCGTCCAGGGTCTGTACGTCGCTGGGGGTCTCGATCAGGCGCCGGGCGTCCGCGAACGGTGCCAGGCTGACGCCGGAGCCCGGAGAGAGCTTGACCCGGTTTACCGTAAGACCCAGGCGCTTGGCGAAGTCGCCGAACAGGCCAAATGAGTTGCCTGCTTCGACGATGAACATGCGCGGACGGTAGATCGCTGCGACCTGGTTCAGGATGTTGTTCAGAGTTGCCGACTTTCCTGAGCCGGTCGGACCGAACAGGAACAGGTGGGCGTTCATCTGCCTGTCCAGGCGGTTGAAAGGGTCGAAGGTGATCACCCCGCCGCCACGGTTGAAGAACGTGATGCCGGGATGGCCCGTGCCCTGGCTGCGGCCCCAGACAGGCGACAGGTTGGCCGCGTGCTGGGCGAACATCAGTTGGGTGTACCACTGCCGGCGATCCGCGCCGGGGTTGTAGAGGCAGGGCAACCAGCGCAGGTAGCTGTTGAGCGGTGCCACCTCGTCTTCCTCGCGCACCGGCTGCAGGCCGGCGTTAAGCATGACATTGGCGAGCTGCAGGCCTCGCCGGTCCAACTCGGCTTCATCACGACCGCGCAGGTAGAACGCCAGCGTGCCGCGGTAGAGCTTGTGGGAACTCCCGATCAGCGAGCGGGCCTCGTGGACATCCTTGAGGGTCTGTTCCGATGCCAACGTTTCGCCCACGGCCTTCTTGGCGAGGTGGTTGAGGTGAGCTTCAAGAACGTCCTGCGGCGTGGCGACCAGCGTTAGGCACAGCGTGGTGTCTTCCGGCATCTGGTCGAACAGGGTATTGATCGCATCGCCCTTACGTGTCTCCCCTGTAAGGTGGCCTGTGACCGGTGGCGTGCGCAGCCGGTCAGTGACCATGACCCGGTGCGGCATGCCATCGAAGAACCACAGTCCCTGGTCCACGTCCGAGCGCGGCTGGCCGAAGAACAGGCGCTGGCTGAAGTCCGTGCCGCTGGCAAGCTCGATTTCGTCGGCCTCGGTGGTCTCGGGATAGGCCGCCAGTTGGTAGAAGCGCTCACGGTCTTGCGCATCGGGACCCAGTGTTGTGGGGTGGGGATTGAACCAACGCAGCAGCCAGGCATGGATCGCAGGCGCATCCAACCGGCGTGCCTGGATGCCAGCATTGTTGAGTCCACCGGCCAAGCGATCGCACACGGTGTTGAGGGCCTGTTCTGGCGTCTGACCACGTCGACTGCTCTGGCCCTGCGCGCGGCGGTACACCACCAGGCGCACGCGGCGGCTTTGGCCGCGCCAGCGCAGACGGGTCACCACGGTGTCCTCGAAAAGGCCTCCTGGGTTGGCGACGGCGCGCAGGTGGTGGGTGAAAAACTTCAGGTAGAACTCGCTGAAGCGTGAGCCCTGTGCGCGAGGCTGGACGTAGCGGCGCAGCATCTCCAGGTAGTGGTCGAAGCTTGCTTCGTCCTGGGCGTAGAGCTGGACAACCCAGGGGTTCTCGTCCAACTCGTCGAAGCTGTCTTGCAGTGCGTTCTCCAGTGCGTCACGCGCCTGAGCCAGCCAGGCCGCCTCACGGCCCTCGGTGCCCAGGGGCGTGAGCTCGAAGAACGCGGCAACCGATTGGCCGTCTTCGAGCAACATGCACTGGGACTCTGGCAGGTATTCCACCCACGGGAGCTGCGAGACGAACGACGGCGCTACGTCGTAGAGGGCTTGCTCATCGGCGGTCGTGGCGGCGCGCAGGCCTCGCACGGCCTCTCCCGGCATCCGCACGCCTGCGTCGCGCAGCGCCTGCACATGGCGCTGCCAGCCATCGGGCTGTGCATGCTCGGAGGATGAGGCGTCGTGCTGCGTCCGGCGGCGCCAAGGTAGCATCCAGGCCATCAGTAGTCCTCCACGCGCTCGCCCGGCATGGCGTACTGGATGCGTTGGTACAGCGGGAACACAGTGGTGTAGCCCGGCACAGGTACAGGATCCGTACCTGCTAGATGCGGGAAGACGTACATCACCAAGTCGGGGTTGGGCAGTCGATGGAATTGGCGGTAGATCTCGTTCACCGCTGTGCGGGTATAGCGGGCCTGTTCGGCGTGGGCCGCGGCGATGTCTACCTCGAGCAACGGCCGGCGCAGTGTCTGACGCGCATCGAGCAACTGGCGCTGGGCAACCTGACCGGAGCCACCGTCGCCAGCCTCCTGTTGCCAGATGTCCTGCATGGTCCGCCCACCATGGGTGAGTAGGTCTTCCTTGTTGGTGGCGCAGCCGGCGAGGGTGCCCACGGCGAGCGCGAGTACAAGGGCTTTAGTCCAGTTCGAGCGCATGGGCTTCTCCTGCACGGTGGTCGACCTTGCGGCCTTCGGGGTCGTAATCGATGGTAAGCGGCTTCTCCAGGTGGACGGCGACTTTGGCGCCTGGCTGCACATACACTGCAGCGAAGGCTTGGCCATAGAGCTTGTTTACCCAACTCGACATCTCTTGGACACCGCCGGCCAGGATCCGGCCGACCGCTTCCTGGCCAGTGATGCCAACGGTACCGATCGAACCATCGGCGCCGACGTAGGACGACCGACCGCTGTCGGATTCGATCAGCGAGGCAGCGCCAGCACCGGCGGCCGTGATCAGGGCCTGGGTGCCCAAATACTGTTGCGCATTGCTGCGACGTTCACCGCTGACGCAGGGAATTCCATGCGGGTCGCTGATCCAGCCCAAACCATCCTGCTGATTGTTGTTTTGCTGGTTTCCGTCGCGGTCTTCAGGGATGGTGCGGATCGTGCCGTCATTGAAGACAAAGGTGATGCTGCGCACCTGGCCGCGAACGCAAGAGAGTGTCCAATCGCCGGCTGCAGTGCCGCTGAACACAGCCCCGGCCACGTCCGGGATGTCGATGCCGTTGGCGGTCAGGTTGTCGTGACCGACCAGGACCTTGAACGGGTAAGGATCGTTCACGGTTCCATCGATGGGTACGCGGCCGATCAGGGCCGTCATTGCGACCGAGCCCATAAGCGTCGAGTTGGTCGGGACGGTGTAGACCGCGTTGGCTTTGGTGACTCCCGCGGCCTTGGCACCGGCATTGGCGACCGTGTCGGCGGTAGCTTCCAAGGTGCGTTGAGCCGGACCAAAGCTGGTGGGGAAGCTGAGTGCGCTGCTGCCGCTGCGATCCCGCCCATCCGTTTGCTTGGCATCGTCGGGTTCCACCCAATGCAGACCGCTGGACGTCCTCGCCATACCTTCTGCGTCGCCATCACCCAAACCCAATCCGACCGGTAGGTCGGCATGGCCATTGCCGCGGCTGCCAATGTTCTCCAAGCGGCGCTGCAAGTCTTGCAGTAGGCCTTCGGTCTGCTGGCGTTCGCTGGTGATCTGCTCCTGGTCGCGGCGCAAATTGGCTCGTTCGGACTCCAGGGCAGTGCCGATGCGCTGGTCGATCGCCGATTCCCGCTGACGCAGGCGTTGGTTCTCTTCGCGCTGCGTCTTGTTGTCCGTGGTGGCGGTCTGCAGCTCAGTACGCAGTTGTTTCACCTGGACGACTAGGGTAGCCACCGTGTCGCGTGGTGTGTCGCCGTCGATTCCAAGTGCCTTCATTTCTTCAGGCGAGAGCTGGGCGCTGGCGTCGACACTGGCGGGGGCTTTGCCGCCGCTACTGGAAAGCAGCCGCACACCAAAGAACAGCACGATCAGCGCAACCGGAATCATCAACCACTTGAGCAGACCGTTACTGCGCATGGTCGTCTCCATGCGCCGATGTGGTTGGCTCGGGCAGATTGACCGCTGGATCGAAACGTTGGATGGCTGGCAGCAGGGACTGCGACAGGCCATGGCGTCGTGTCACTAGGTAGACCACCGTGGTGTCTTCCGGCCGGCCTTGTGGCCCCAGTGCCGGGTGCTGAAAGGTCGCTGTCAGGATGTTGCCTTGCAGCGTGCGCGGATCCAGATCGACCCAGGCGCTGCTGACGTTGGTAACGCGGACCGCCGTGACCCAGTGGTCCTCTATGCGCCAGGCAGCAAGCGCGGTGGCTTTGACCGGCAAGGTGGGCAACAGCGTGTCGAGCGCCAGATTGCGCTTCAGGTTGACCGGCATGATGCCCGGCGCGGCTTCAACCGTGCGCAACGGCGCGTAGAGATTCTGGGCTGCATAGCGCGTGAGCACGACGGAAATCGGGGTCTCGCGCTTGGTCTGCGCGGGTTGAGCGTTGTCTGGGATGGCGGCGTCACTGTCGGCCGTTGGCTCGCCGTAACGCGTCGCTGCGTTGGTGCCGTCCACAATGCGCACCGGCTCCAGCGGCGATGCACCTTCGCGTGCGGGCTCGGCAGCAATGTCCAGCAGGATCAGCGAGCCGGTGTCGGCGTCCTGCAGCTGTAGCCGTGTCGGCTCGATGGACTCCCTAGCGCGCAGATACACCGCACCCCCAGCGCTCTGGATGCGCAGGCGCTCACCGACACTGGCCGGTACGCCGACGCGCACATTGCGATCAATGAAAACGATCCGCTCCTGGCCCACGACAAGGGGAACGGCCAGCGGCAGGCGTTCCCAGCGAAGAATCTCCACCGCCTGCACCATGGGCGTGACCGCGATGACCACGGCGGCACTCAGCCAAAGGACGACCTGCTTATTCATGGCGTTTCTCCTTGGACGCCCAGTCCGCTGCGGGCGGGAGGCTGAGGTGGTGCCTCGGGTGCGGCAATGCGCTGCGGCGCGCCGTCGTAGCAGTCGAGCGCAAGCCCGAACGGATTTCGAGCGGGATCCACATCCGCCCGAACCACCTTGATTGGATAGCGAACGAGCGCGCGCTTGATTTGCTCGGAGCTGTAGTACTCGTCAGCGCTGATGTCCAGGGTCACTACCCAGTCGCGGTCCGAGACGACCCGTACGCGTGCATTGGGGTTGTCGCCGTAGCCGCGTCCGGGAATTTCATAGATCCCGCGCACGCGTTGACGCAGTTCGCCTGCGTTGCGGCGATAGTCGTAGTCGGCTTGCAGAAAGGCTCGGCACGCGGGTGTGAAGTACGGCGAGAGCGCGTGCAGATTGCGCGCATAGTCGTCCTCGCCGTTGGTCGGCCAGCGGTTGAGCTGCTGGAACACGTAGAAGGTGAAGGCGTACACC
The DNA here is from genome assembly GCF_002934345.1 of Pseudomonas sp. PONIH3. NCBI lineage: Bacteria > Pseudomonadati > Pseudomonadota > Gammaproteobacteria > Pseudomonadales > Pseudomonadaceae > Pseudomonas > Pseudomonas sp. PONIH3. The sequence goes on along the minus strand of NZ_CP026386.1, from coordinate 1,732,864 downwards.
GATTCAGGCGGCACCTCCCACCACTTGCGCGTGCTGCCTGAGCGCAGATCCGGCGGGACATGGACGGTGAGATCGCGCGGCGCACTCCACCAGCCCCCCCCCATGACCAGCGCAAGCAGCAACAGCGATGCGGCGCCCAGACGCAAGGTCTTGATGTGGGCCTGCAGGTGCGCGACCTCGTTCTTGAACCGGCTCATCGCGATGCCCTCCGTGCCGACCAGAAGCCGGAGCGCGTGATCAGCGCACGCCCGCCAATCCTGTCCGAGACGATGGGGTGATGCGTCGTCAGCCACCATTGCAGATGGCGGTATAGCCAGGTGTCGGGCCGCCCGCGCTTTTGGCGACGCAGGATACCGCCACCAATGAACACTCCAAAAGCCACGCCGGCGACGACAAAGGTCGGTGCCAGCGCGATGGTCGAGAACATCCACGACAGCGGCGCACCGATCACCAGCCCGGCAGCGCCGGACAGCCCGCAGCAGATCCACAGCTCGTCTGCGGTCAGGCCGCGCACCACCACCGGATGGCGGTTGAGCCGGTGCGGCAGGAAGGACACCGTGCCGTCCGCCCTCACATGCTGATCCTCGGACATAGCCAAGCCTCCTTACAGGATGCCGGTAGCTTCGGTGAGCAGCCAGATGCCGATCACGAGAAGTACCGCGCCGATGGCTACCGTGAGGCCAAATTGGCCCCAGGTCTTGCGGCCGGTGTGGATCTCGGCGTATGTGCCGTAGGCGTGATAGCAGACGCCGATGAACATGGAGGCGACCACGAGCAGCGCCACCAGCAGCACGATGTCGTAGCCGTAGTTTCGAATGGTCTGCATGATGCCATTGCCGGTGCCACGCGAGGGGTTCTCCAGTGTGGGCAGGCCCTGGGCAAACGACACTACAGGCAGCGTCAGCACGCCGAGGACGAGCGTCGAGCGCCGGAAGAATTGGGTGGGGGAACTGTTGGTCTTCATGATTGGCCCTTTCGAAGTCATGAGATAAGGAAAAACGTCAGCACGATGTACATGGCAAGAAAGCGCACGACGACGCCGAGGAATTGGCGCTGGTTGATTCGGCTTTCGGCCCAGCCCACATAGGCTGTACGGATCGCCCAGACCCCCCATAGCAGCAGCACCGCAAATACGGCCCCAATGAGCACGGTGGCCATCACTGCGGGCGTGAAACCGCTGTTGGCTTGAAATGCTGAGAGCTGAGCACCATTCATGGCTTGGGCTCGCTATCGATTGGATAACCGGAGGCTTCTTGTTCGGTGCGGTACTGGCCGGCCAACTCGGCGGGGTCTCGGGGTTGGGCACGAGGTGGCGTTAGGTAGTCTCGGAGACCGCTTCGCACGCGGGCTAGATCATTGCGTAGCCGGGTGTAGTCAAAGTGGTAGCGCTCGCCCGGCGTAAGCCTGGCGTTGGCAGCGCTGTGAGCTACGAGGTGTTCCAGAGTTTCAAGCTGGCGGGCAGCGGCGGCTAACTCCTGGCGCTGCGCCGGCGTGTCAGCGTTGGCGGCCAGGGGTAGTCCTGTCATCAGGAGGGTACTCAGCAGTAAGTAGGCGCCGCTGCGTGCAACGCCGGGACGGATTGGCAGCACCATCGCGCTATGTCCTAGTCAGATCAGCAATGGCGTGATCGTGGCGAGGCGCGCGTCCCTTGGCTGCAAACAATGCGAAATGCGGACTATCGGATTTGAGGTGCTAGGACGACACGATGGATAGATTGACCGGATCGTTTCCAGTTTCGCCGTCCGGACCGGGTGATAATCAACGGTGGGACTGAACTGAATGGGGTAAGTATGAGTTTTGTAGCGAAATCGCTCGCCCTCGATGGGCTGCTAGAAGAGTTTGATCTATTGATCGATAATTTTAGAAAATTAAGATTGAAGATTGGAAAAGGCGCAACGATTGAAACCACAAAATTGTGGGGCTATCGGAAAAAGCTGGACGACCTTGAGAAAATGGAAGAGATGGAGGTTGCAGCGCTCATTGGAATAGTCAACAAATATCGTTCGATCAATGCTCTATTCGATGTCGATAGTAAAATCATCGTCCCGCAACAGAAGTTGCTTGACTTGCTCGATGGGGGGCACACCCTTGCTGATGAGGATGAGAGATATAACGACGCATTCTTCGAGCTTGCCATGGCAATCAGATTCGCAGCAAGTATGGGTGACGGAGTGGAAATCGACCTCTCAACCGAATGCGATGTGGTCTTGTGTCGACAAAAAATAGCGATTGAGTGCAAGTACCTACACAGCGAAAAAAAATTCAGAAATGAGTTCTCCGATGCCATAAAACAGCTGGACAAACGCATACGCAACGGGCAGGCGGAAGTGGGGTATGTTGCATACGACCTGACTAATTTGGTTGACAAGGTCCGCATTTTTGAAATGGCGCGCTCTGTTTTTGATTCTTTCGTCGCTAACTACGAACGTCTAGAGCAGAGTCGAGGTGTATTTTCTCAAAGCATCAAGGAACAAGGTGTACTTCGTTCTATTCTCGTCAATCGAAACTTTCAAGCAATAATTAGCAACTTGACGTCCCACCATTTGGAGTCAGTTTTTTATAGCAACTTCAAAAAATCCGAGATGGAGAAGCTTGATTCTGAAAAGGTTGCCGTCATTTTTCAGTTGAGCCACTGCCTTATATTTGAATATGAAAATGAGGTTATTCCGGTGCCTGCCAGGGCTATGAATTACTACATCAACGATGGCCTTCCTGAGATACGCCAAGTAGAAATAAAGAAATTCATTCACTCCTTGGCTGTTGGGATCTAGAGTCGAGAGTCTGTCACAGGTACTTCTTGAAACTGCCCGCGGTGAGATTCATGGCTAGCCCAAGAAGAGCCGCACTCGGTAGCAGAATGATCAGCGGGTGAACCGAAACTGGTAAAGCCAGATAGATCACCCAAGGCAAGATTGCCAGTGGCATTAGCGAGGCTTTAGCGCGGTGGTAGAGAAAACCCGACTCCCGCCCTGCACCGAATTTGCGTACGTCGCGGCGAACCAATCCATCCACGAAGCCTACGAATGCCGCCGTTACGAACAAAGGCAGGGTCAGCACCAGCACAAGTAGACGAACTAGGTACGTGAGCGTCGTAAAGGCAGCGGCAATCAAGTAGCTTTCCGCCCACACGTAGGCCTGGCTGATGAAGTAGCGGAAGTCTCGTGTGGGGTGCTGACTGGGCGCGCGGGCGCGATCGGCCGTTTGCTCCATGCGCGCCAGCAGACCAGTGCGCACGAACATCAAGCGGTGGCCTGTATCCACGAGCTCATGCGCTGTGCGCGTGGGCTCCGTGACGATGGCGCTGCGAGTGAAGTGCCCAGACAGGTGGGTCAGCTCGTACTGCAACATAGCCTGAGAGTGACGCCAGCCCTGATCCTTCCAGAAGAAGTGCATCCCCACGCATTCGATCACGATCGAGATAAACAGCGAGCCAATCAAGACGCCGAACAGCCTGAACGGCGTGCTGATCAGGCCGACAAGCAGTCCTTCACGGCGAGTCTCTTGGCGCTTCGCGGTGCTGGCCGCATCACTCATGGCGACTGCTCGCTCCCTGCAGCTTCGGGCGGAATCGTGTCATCGGTCAGATCCTGCGGCAGACCTTCCTCCTGCAGGCCTGGTGATCCAGTGTTCTCCCACCACTGGGCTGCCTCGCTATAGCTCTGGCGCATATAGCCGGCTAACTGCTGTAGATCCTTGGGCATGACCTCATCAGGGTCGGGTGCCGGCAGCGGCATGCGGATCTTCCACAAGTTGCCACCTTGCAAGAGAGCAAAGCACTGCCCCTTGGGAAGTCCAACCACCTGCGATGGCTCGATCATCGGCACGCTGGACATACTGATGCGATCTTGGGTGTTCGATGTGAAGTCGGTGGCACCGCGGATGTCTGAACTGTCGGTGGCACCGCTGACGATGGTTGTGGAGTAAACCTCCACCTTCGGCAACTGGCGGGTCAGCAGTTCAGCAGTGGCCGTCTCCCGCACGCGCAGCATGAACAGGTTGTTGAAGTTGCCCACAACCTGGCCAGCCTTGGCACGATTGCCAATGCGCGCCTCGATGTCGCTCAGTGTCTGTGTGTATGCGGTGACCTGAATACCGGCACCACCGCCCTTGTTGACCATGGGGATGAATTCGTCGCCCATCAACTCGTTGAATTCGTCTGCATGGACATTGATAGGGACCTTCGCTCCCGGATCTGCGTCTGGCAAGCCATCATCGACGCCAAATTTGTAGATGTGACCTGCCACCGAGACCATGTCGGAGAACATCGAGTTTCCCACTGCGGCAGCAACCTCCGCATCCGACAAGGCATCCAGACCGACATAAACGACTGCGCGCTTGCGGATGATCTGCATCCAGTCGAAGATCGGACGCGGATCTTCGAGATCGGAATAGTTCGGCGCCAGCAATTGAGCGATCTTGCCGCTGGTCAGCTTTTCCAGCAGCGGCAACAATGACGCAACAATTTTGTCGAAATAGGTCTTGTCATAGCGCACCGCGCTGCGCAGTCCGTCCAGAACCGGATCGTAGTTGCGCACCTGACTCAGATACTGCTCTAAGGCCACTACACGCTTCTCACGGCCAATCATGTTGCGTGGAATATTCTTGTCGTTCAGGCGACCCTCAAGTTGGACGATAATCTCCCAAGCCTTGGGCTCGTGCTTGGCGAAGTAGTGCTGTGCGTACTCGATGAACAAGGCATCAATATTGATGACGTGTCGCTGGATCAGTAGGTAGTCGGGGCGCTGGCCCAACTCGATGAGTGCTCTGGCAATGATGTTTACGAAACGCCATGCGAATTCTCGGAAGGCGGCGCTGTTGCCTTCGCCCGAGAGTTGCCCTGCGATTCGAGTAGCAACTTCGGAGATGCGCCCGAAACGTCCCACTGCGTTGTAGCGCGAGCTGATCTCGGGCCAGCCTAGGTGGAAGAGGTAAAACTCACCTTCGCGCCCAGCCCGCTTAGCTTCCACGTACATGCGTTTGAGTAGATCGGCATCGCCTTTTGGGTCGAAGACGATAACCACCTCATGTTCACCGGCAGCGCTCTTTCGCCGTATGTCCTGGGTGATGAATAGCTCGGCCAACCGCGTCTTGCCGACGCGGGTGGTTCCCAGCACCAGCGAGTGACCAACACGCTCGCCAAGCGGCAAGCTGACGTCGACCTCATCTGGCTCAATGCCGTGTAGGCGCGGTAACCCGCCAACCGGTGGCAATGGGCGAAAAGGATTGAGCGGGATGTCCCAGGCAGTGAGCCTGACCAAACGCGAGAGCGGGAACGGCGCAAACTCCAGGCGCTCTTCCAAACGGCGGACCATCATGTAGGCTGGCGTGGGTTCGACATGGCGTCGGAACTCCGGACGATAGGTTTGCATCAGCCGGTGCGTGTGCTTCTGCTCCCAGAGAAAGCCTCTGCCTATAAACAACCGCTGCTGGCTGACTGGTACGTTGCGGCTGATCATCACGTAGCGGGGAAGGCGTCGGATGTTGCGGCGGTATCGGAGGATCGCGTGGGCCTGTCTCAGGCGGAGCGCGCCGAAGGTCAGAAATGCCAGCGCACTGCCAATCCCCATTGCCGGACTTAGCGCGAGCGACCACGGGGCCACCAAAGACAGAAATGCGGCGCCGGCGCAAGCCGCCACGGTGTAAAGCTCCACCGCTGGGCGCAGCAGGACTTCGACAGGCTGGGTCTGGCCCATGGCGTCATTGCTCGATGCCTGTGCTGGTGATCAGCACAGGGTAGTTCCGAACGCCAAGCCGGTCAGCCAGATCGTCGGCAGCTACCGGTGCGAGCTGGATACCGGGCGCGAGAGCCCGCAGACGGGCTAGCCCTTGCATCGAATCTACATTGACCACGAGACCCACGGCGTTGCGCTCACGCAGGGAGACTGCATGGCGGCGCAACCAGGCATGTGAAGCTTCATCATCTCCGATCAAGAAGAACGGCTGCAGCCCTGGTGCCTCGATGACACGGCGAATGACCGTGCCTGGAGTCAACTTGGTACTGCGCACCGGCAGCATGTTCGCTTCACCGTCAGCCTTTGATGGTGGCACGGGCATTGCCATGAGAGGCTTTGGCGTACCCGGCGTACCCGGCGTACGCGGCAGCAGGTTGAGTGCCTCGTAGTAAGGCAGCGCCGACGTGCCACCAAGGTCTTGGACAACGACCAAAGGCTTGGCCGCATGTAATGGGGTAGCCACTACGGTCAGCAGAACGACCAGCCCGTGTGCGGCCGAGAGGTGGGAGAGCTTCATGGTGGGGTCTCCTTGCGGACATCAGATGTTGCGCGTGACGAGGCTTGCACGCGCTCCAGATGCTGGGCGACGCTGCGCCGGTAGCGGGCGGCAGGCGCACCACCGGCCGGTCTGTGGTAACGACCAATTGCCAGTAGCCAGTCCTCGCCCGGTGTGTGCTGCTCACGCAAGATCTGCGCGGCGATCGCCAAATTGACGTAAGGATCGAGCAAATCGCAAGGGTGGCCATAGCGGTGCTTCTGATAACCAAGATTGATCTGGCCCAGGCCTGCGTCCACGCGTGTTGGCGGAGCTTGGCGCAAGGCCAGTTGCAGGCCTGCGCATGCTTCGACACGGGTGGCGAACCGCTGAGACTCGCCCGCGACGTTCAGGGACCAGGGCCAGGGTACAACGCGTCCATTGCGGCGCATGCCGCTTTCCTGTAGCGCGACGGCGTACAGCACAGCGGAGGGAATTTCAGCCTGCCTGGCGGCCAATTGGTAGGCCGGCGGCGGAATCTCTTGGGCCAAGGCGGTCTCGCTGATCACCCCACTGACCAGCCAGAGCATCAGGGCTTGCCGGGCCAGACCTAGGGCTGCCGTTGCCATTGGCCATTTACCTGCCGCACGACAGCGGGCAGCTCACCTGGCAGCCCAAGGGCCAACCAGCGACCCGCATCGTGATTGAGGGTGATCGTGCGGGCACGAACGCGGGATGGGTCGATCTTGGTCCGGCGTGCCCAGTCGCGAATGCGGGCATCGTCGGCGCGGCTACCTACAACGTATACGTCGAATGCCGAGCCTGACGCTTGCAGCCGCTCGATGGCCTGGTCACAAGGGGCGCAGTTGTCGCGCACGAAAACGGCGGTGCGTCCGCTTCCCTGAACTGAGGCGTTAGTTTGACGCGGGCCAGCGTCTGGCAGGTTGACGCGCTGGGCATTGGGCTGCAACCGTTGCCAAGCTTCGTCATAAGCGCGCTGGTAGGCCAGTAGTTTTTCTACGCGGCGTGCTTCAGCTTGGACCTGAAGCTCGGCATAGCGCCGTCTCTCCTCGTCGGAACGTGCTTCTGTTCCAAGGGCGGAAAGGGGATCCAGATTGGGCGAGTAAATGCCAAGCGGACCGGCCATCAGCTCCCGGTAGCGCGTCCACTCTTCCCGGAGCAGCCCCCAGTCTCGGGCCAACTTGTTGTCCTGACTGTGCTCGATCTGGCTCTGGGTAATATGCGACGGTGTGGCCGGTGTTTGCTGTGCCCAGGATGGTCCGTTAAGGGCTGCCAGAAGCATTGCGGTGAGCAGGAGTGGCTGCTTCATGGGATGGTCCCTCAGGGAATGGCCACGCGACGGGTCTGCTCCCCGGCACGAAACACGGCAGTGTTTCGGTCGATATCTTGCAGACGCCAATGGCCGATGCTTTCGCCAGGCAGTAGCACCTGGATTTGAGAAGCGGAGAGATCGCCACTTACCGGTGCGATCGATACCGTGTGCTGGCCTGCACGCAGTTCTGAGCCAATCAACCGAAATGGCATGGGAGCCTCCGCTGGCTTTACTACCGCCTGCTGCACGGGATGGGGCTTGCTCGCTACGGTGCTGCTGCGTACTGTTGCTTGGCGCGATTTGATTTGTTCCAGATCCGCCCGCAGTACAACCAGATCCTCTTGGCTGGCAAGCGTGACCAATGCCTGGTCCAGAGAATCAGCGCGGGATTTCAATGACTGGTGCACCTCCTGTAGTGCCGTAGCGGTCGCCGGCGCAGGTCGCTCTTGCAGAGCACGATTGGCCTGCACAATCTCACCCACGCGTGACTCCAGTGCTTGCAGACGCTGCACGGAGCTATCGAGCTGAGACTGTCCAGCAAGCTCACTGGTTATCTGGAGCGCGACCAATACCAACGCCGTCAGGCCCACAAGCCACGCCCACAGCAAGATGTGGGCGAGAGATGGGGCGCGCGATGACTTCGCCGCGGGAAGGGGGTGTGATGTGGTCATGGCTGGGAACCCTCTTCAACCTGGATAGGCGGGATTGCCCCGGTGGCCGGTAGTTCTTCGATGGGTAGAGCCCCCTGGGCTCTTGGCTGGACGAAACACACCTGCCGTGAGCGGTCATCCACTTCCAGATCCCAGGCCGGCCCGATAAGGGTGAGCAGCGCGTCACGCAGCGTCATGGGGCCCAACTGCAGATGGGCGGCGGGCATTGGGAGCGAATACAGCTGGATGACCGCGTGTGCCGTCTCGCACATCTGGTAGCCGCTGCGTTTGAGGACGTGGCGCAGACCATCGCCTACGCTGGCTCTGGCCTCTTCCGGCATCCGCACGTCAATCACCTGCTGAAGCAGGTCACGCTGCGCTGTGGGTGGCGCCAGTTCGACGAGGGTGTAGCGGCCGTAGCGCACCACCGGAACGAACTCCGGCTCCAGTTGCACGTGGGCAGAGATCGCCGCTTCGTTCGGAAGCGACTCGATGACAGCAGGTGCTGACGCGGTGGCGCAGCCGCCAAGCAGTGTGGCGATGCTCAACAAGCCACACGCGACCGCGCGGGGGACGAGACTGATTGTTTGCATGGATCGGCTTCCTGTTGCAGTAAGCCGATACCTTCGCCGGGCACCTCGACCCAGTCAGCAAAGAATGCGCAATGGCGCGCGTCCAGTTTTTCCGGGATGCCGGTCGGCTACCTCAGGCAGCCGACCCGGAGGTGGGCTTGCTGGAGCTCGTTACGCTGGGATCTGCGTACGACTCCTTCTTGACCCGTTCCCATTCGTCCTTGAGGATCTTCTGAGACTTGGCGATCAGCTGTTGCTTGATCGTTCCGAAGACCTTCTGAATGTCTGCAGGCGGAAGCGAACTCGCGGTACGTTGGAACAGGATGGTGGATGTTTCCAGCTTCTTCATGAGGTTTTTTAGTTCCTGGTGATCCACTTCTGTCATATTCAATCGCAACTCGATACGCAACTGCAGTTCCAAGGCTTCCAGGCGCATTTCGGCGATAGGCTGCTTGAACGCGTTGAGCGCTTGGTCGGAGATCTCTTCGGTCCGGGGTTCGCTCACGATGGCATCCCACCGATAAGAGATCTCCTGCCATAGCGACAGATATCTGGCGATGTCTTTTCGCAACTCGTCAATCCAGATCTGCCGCTTTGCAGAGACGTTGGCGTTTGCGATTCGACGCGATGCGAGTTCCTGCATGGACAGTTGTTCGCTCAGTGCTTGCTTCTGCTGAAGCTCTAGCTGAGCGGCCAACCTTAGCTGTGTCTTACGCTGCGAGCGAGCTACCAGCATTTGCGTGAACGAGGCGACAAGAGCGGCAAAAACGGACACAACGACGGCAGCGCCCGCGATCCAAACCTTGTTGATGAACTCGGTGTTTTGCATCGCATCGTGCACGATTCTCTGGATCGCGGCGACATCATCTGGACTCATCTTCTTTTCCTACGATATGAACGTTTTTCTAATCCGAGACAGCGCTTGGCCTAAGCAGCAGTCCAGCGGCTCCCAGCGCGTTGTCAGTGATGCCGTACTCAACTTGTTCGTGATCATCACCTTGGTAATCACAGCAGATTGCCTTCTGCGAGTAACCTAATCGACTCATTTTACCTATCGCCGACAGGGTTAAGTGATTAGGAGATTCGTGCACGAAAAAATGCCGGCACCCGAGGGTGCCGGCATGCAAAGACCATCAAGCACCAACAAGCTGTCTGGCCAAGGCGACCTCTATCGAGTCGCCGTCTTGGTTGAGCACGTCGAGCCCGGATTCCGGGACATCGCCCGATGTGCTTTGAGACACCAGGATCTTCTTGGCCATTAACGCCAAACACGTCATCTGCGACGTGGCCGCATACCCCAGGTAGATCACCCGCACGTGCAGCTTCTGGCCAATGCGCCACGAACGGCGTGCGGCCTGCTGCAACGTGTAGATGTTCCAGCCCGACTGCATGAACACAATCGTGGGGAATTCCAGCAGATCCAGCCCCGTCTTGACGAGCTCAGGGTTGGTGATGAGGACATCGATCCCGCGGTCGAGCTGCTCGGCAATCCAGTCTTCACGGCGGCTCGCATCCACGCTCGCGCGAAGCACGGCCACCTTGAAGCCTTCTTGCTCCAGCAGTCCCTTCAAGCGCGACGTGGTGTCGCGCGTGCCGGTGTAGACCGAATAGACCAGGGTCTTGCGACCCGCTGCCTTCTCCTCGCGGCAGATGTCGATCAGCTCACGCTCTTTCGGCATGAGCTCCAGCTCGTTGAACTGAGCCGGTGTGAACGCCAGAACCTGGCGCGTGCGTGGGTGACGCACGGTTTCTGCGCGGAAGCAGCAGTCGGACCAGGCCAACAGCACGTTGAGCACCACACCCAACAAGGTGGTATCCCGCTTGCGCAGGGCCTCCTTGAGTTCCGCGGTCAGGCGCGTGGCCAGGTCGCGGTAGGCGTGGGCCTGTTCGGCATCCATCGCGATTTCCCGGAACTCCTCGTCATACGGCGGCAGCATGCCCCCGATGTCGCGCAGCTTCAGGAAGATCGTGTAAGGCAGGACGCAGCGCAGGACACCTTTCGGGCCAAAGCCCGGTGCCTTTACCGTTCGGACTGTGATCTTCGAGCCCTTGGCGGTCTTGTGGGCCGGCCCGTCGCTCTCGGAGTAAATGTCCTTCAGGACGCCGTGGTCCCGCATGAACGCCATGGCGGCCGCGTTCATGCTGCCGCTGCTGCTGGGACGATAGCCGTCCTCGATCATGCGCTTGGGCAAAGCCCGGAACAGCAGATGAAATAGGTCGTCTGCATAGCCCCCCATGAGGGTGCCTGTGAGCAGCACGGTCTTGCGGACCTTGGCTGCAATGACGCCCATCGCCTGGCCCTGCGCGGAGCCCCCCGTCTTGTACTCATGTGCCTCGTCGGCGATGAGCAGGTCGAAGGTGCCCTGCGGGAGATAGCGTTTGACGTATTCGGAGGCCTGGTAGCCCCCTTCGCCGAAGCCAAACTCCATGCTGGACATCGCGCGTTCCATGCGCTGTGCCTGACGATCGGAAAAGACCAGTTCACCCCGGTCGTCCATCAGGTTGATGAAGTTGTGGAGGTTGTCGCCGAGCATCGAGGCCAGGAAGCCATCTCCGAACGTCTTCATCAGCTTCTGCGCAGTGGCTTCGCCGATCGTCGGGATACGCTTCAAGGCCCGCAGCACGGCCGAGGACTGATCACTGCCGGACAGGGTTCGCGGGCGAACCAGTGTCCACATAGCGGTGTCGCAGACGCCGCACCTGCGGCGGACTTCCTCCGCCTCCAGCTCCAGAGCATTGATCGGTTCGCCGTCCAGGTTGTTGACGACCGTCCCGCAGTGCGGGCAGGCCCCCATGACGCCGTACCGGGTGTGCTTGCGCGTGAATGAAGGCCTCCAATGGAAGCCCATGCGCATGCGCACCCTGCCGATGATGAAAAACTCCTGGCCAACTGCCGGCACACCCAACTGCTCGCGCAATTTGATGAGCTTGAGCAGCGTGTCAGGGCCGTTGAGCACCCAGACCTTCGCGCCTGCGACAGTTTCAAGAATCTCGCGTCGCCACTTGTAGACAAGGTGTGGCGGACTGAGGACGAGTGTGCGGCGATAGCCTTCGGCGTGGAGAACGGCCGCCAGCGCGATGCCGACGGTGGTTTTGCCCGTGCCCATTTCGCCATTGACGATCGCCGCCCGCTCGCTATGGTTGGCGAGCAGCTCGGCGGCGGCATGGACGACTTCGGCCTGGGCAGGGAACAGCTTGCGCTTGAGACCGGCCAGCACGAGCTGACGGGGGGCGCGCGGCGTACCGCTGTAGACGGGTGGATTGGCCCGGTTGAGCGAGTCCAGCAATTCGTCGCCGAACTCGGCGACGAAGTCTTGCAGGCTCAGGGAGAGCTCGCTGGATGCGGGATCGAAAAGGTCGCCAGTCGTGGGCGAGGTGGCTGCGGCGGGCGCCGCTTCGAGTTGCATGGTCATGGTGATGCTCCAAATGAAAAGGGGCACGCACCGTCCCTGAGGGCCGATGAATGCCCCAGGGGGATGAAAACGAAGTTGCGACCTATGGCCGCCGTGGTTGGTTCAGTACTCGCTGGGCAGCAGCAGCGTGGTGACGCTGCGATCCCACTCGGTGATGACCCAGATCTTCAGTTCGGCGGTGACCTGGTAGGAAGAGAACAGGCGATCTTCACCCGATTGCAGCGCGGCGTCGTTCTGTTGCCGGTCGCTGTCATCGAGATCGCCCCAGTCACCGCTGAGATGGCGGCGCAGGTACGGGGTGGGATTGAGCCGACCCTGGCGGATCAGCGCATCCACGCCTGAGGTCACGACCATCTGGCCGGGGTTGAAACGCCGCGTGGGACTGGCGCTGAGGAAAACTGCTTCGGTTGCCATGGGGCCTCCTGGATAGGGAAAGCGGGGCCATGGCGCCCCATCGGGGCGACATGGCCCCAGTGGGTTGATGAATGGTGCGGGTCTACCGAGTCAGTTCTCGGAAGCCAGCACGATGTGGGTGGCACTGCGATCCGCTTCGGTGAAGATGCGGATGCGCTGGCCGTTGGTTGCAACATAGAACGATTCGAGCTTGACCTCGGATTGGATTCCCGCGATGTTCGCTTCCCATTGGTCAGCGGGGACATCACCCCAATCGCCGCGTGCGTGACGCCGCAGGAACTGGAACGGTTCTTCGGTGCCGGCACGAATCAGGCGGTCAACGCCTTCGCTGATGATCAGCGCCCCGATGGGGAACTGCAGTTGGTGGATGTAGGTGTCAATCCTGATCGACGCCATCGATAGTCCTCCTTGCTGATTTCATTGGGCCACAGCCGCGCGAGCGATGTGAAGCGCGCCCGCCTTCGAGCGCGCTACAGCCTTGTGCTCAGTGGATGGTGATGACTTGTCCCAGTGAGGCCGAGTCGGGAGACAGGTCCCATGCGCGGATGACCGGCACGAACTTGTCCGTGAGGATGCGTGTCTCTGCGATGGAGCCATCGTCGCGCTCGCGGTGCTCGACGGCGGTGGCCTTGCGCTTGTAGGTATCGCCCTTGACGGCCAGGATGCGGCCGCTTTTGGACTGCACGACACCCGAGATGGCGCCAGCCGCAAGGGCCAGTGCCAGGTGCCAGTGGGACAGAGCACGTGCCGGGGCACGCAGGGATTGCTGGGCAGCACCAAGGTGTGTCTCGAATGCGGGCCAGAGGCCCTGCAGCCGGTTCACTTCCTCGGCGAACTGCGCCGGCTCCATGCTGATCCGGTAGAAATGCTCCGGCTCGACCGAGGTCGTGGGAACCACATACGGCAGCGATGTCCACTCGGACGGAAGTTCATCCGCCTCGACTTCGCCTTGCCCGATCTGTAGCAATCGGGCCCGGACTGCCTTGGTGTCGTCACCGACCAGCTCGCGCTGGCGGATCCGACGTCCGAATACGACCACCTGCTTGAACTGCGTATCCACCGCACGGTGGATGCTCAGATCGGTGAAGTGTCGCGTCAGCCACCCGACCAGTTCTGCGTCGAGCACATAGGACGGCACGATGAAAACCAGGATGCCTTCGTACTGCAGCAGCTGCAGCGTCTTCTGGTAGAACAGCTTCTCCAGCCTGGCGCGGCCCTTGCCTTCGTAGCCGATGTTGCCATTGGCATCCTTGGACAGGTCGCCGTAAGGCGGGTTGAGCCACAGCAGGCTGAACGACTGGCGCGAGACCAGCGTGTCCATGAGGTCGCCGTGGATGCAGTGATCGACCAGCAGCCGTGCGTGATTGGCACGTTCCTGGTCGTACTCCACGGCGTACGCGCAAACCTGCTCATGCCCGAGGGCATGCGCGGCTTCCGCGATGGCCACGCCTTCGCCGGCGCAGGGATCAAGGATGCACATTGGCCCATCGCTGGGCGCCAGTGCGCGGAGCGCTCGTTCGAGCGTGGATTCATCGGTCGGGTAATACCCGTTTTTGGCGAAATTGCGGGCAAGCCGCGGGAACATCAGTGCCATGGCAGTCTCCTGATTGGCGGGGGATAAAGGTCGGATGCGCGCGCAGAGCGCACATCCGTGACGGGCGGATCAGGCCACCGCTTCCACTGGCAGCTCGGCGTGAGCCGGTACCGGGTAGGCGGTCAGGACGCCGCGGCGGATCAGTTCGCCCAAGGCATCGGTGAGGACCGGGACATCGAGCCCGATCCGGAAGCTTTGTAGCGGACCAAGGGCCACCGGCAGGGTTTGGAGCATGTCGCGCTCACGCAGCAGTGCCAGTACCGGCGCTTGCCAGTGGTCCAGCAGCGGCAGTGGACATGTGTCCTTGACCAGGTGCCACAGGCGCAAGGTGGGATCGACCGAGGCGCGCGGCAGCAGCGCGAGCGCGCTGGCCGTGGCTTTGTCCGGACGGGTGCAGCGCCGGTCGAACAGCCATAGATTGACCATCGAGCCGAACAGCGTGCGGCGATAGGAACGGGTTAGGCGCTTTTCCAGGCGATCGACCGATCCGACGAACACGGGGATGGAGCCCCCTTGATCGGTGATGAGGTGGAATTGCTCCAGTCCATCTTCGTCGCGGCCCAGCGTCAGCCGGGCCAGGAACTGCTGGATCGCGGTATCCCGCGCCCAGATTGAGAGAAAGATCAGATCGCCCTGATCGCTGCAAACGCATGCATCGGCCATGAGGTCGCTGCATTCATCGATGCGGTACAGGGGGTTGGGTGATGAAGGTTCAGGCATGGTGGTGTCCTCGATGAAATGAGGGGCAGCACCGCCCGCAGGGGCAGTGATGCCCCGGAAGGGATGAAGGAATGCGGACTACTCCGGCTCGAAGTCCCTGGCGTGCGGGTTGAAACGCAATGCACGTCCTGGGGTACGAATCGGCGTGAAGTCCTGGTGGTACACGTTGATGAGATAGCAGTCGCGGTAGCCGATGGCTTCCCGCGCCTGTGCCTCGGTCAGGCCGGCCTGGATGAAGTCCTCAACGAGTTCCTCATCCGAGGAAACCTCGTTGTTGGAGAGCTGGTCTTCGACCTGGCGCAGAAGCTCGGGCGAGAGGGATTGCAGCGAAGTGTCCATCGCGTCCTCCTTCAGGCCGTGGCCAGTTGCGAAGAAGCCACCGGCCGGCGCCGCTGCGCGTGATAGGCCCTAACCTTCTCGCGCCAATCGGGCGAGATTTCTTTGGCCATCGCGAGATAGCGCAGCGGGCAGGTGTAGTAGTACGGCGACATGGACTCGTCCATGCCCTTGTACCCCCACTGACCGCCACTGTGCTGGAGCAGGTCGCAGCAGATGTAGCACATGGACTCGCCGGGCGCGAGATCCTGGTGAACGCCTTCGGCCTTGGCCGTGATCTCGACAACGGACCACAGCACATTGCCACGCAGCGTGTGCGCGATGACACGGACGCTGGCGCGTTCGCGGTCTTCGGGTTGGATCAGGTCCAGGATCAGTTCCGACCGGGTGCGGGATGAGAAAAGCCAGCCCATGATGAAGTACTCCTGCAAGAAAATGCCGGAGTCCTCCCTGGCGGGACGGAGCCCCGGCGGGTGGATGAAGATGCCGCGGATGCGGCGAGGCAGATCAGGCGGCCTGTTGTTCGGGCCGGTTCCACTGCTGTGACTTGAAGTCGAGGGCGTAGCCCAGTTCGCCCAGCCGGGCGATCTGGGCACGCAGGGTGCGGCGGTCGATGGTCGAATCCAGTTTCACGGATTCGCTCAGCGGCCACAGCAGGCCGAACAATGCGGCATCGTCACTGTCGGGGCCGCCGGAGGCAGCCACGGTCGCAGATGGCGCATCCACACCAAAGGGCGTGGTATCGATCAGCGGATCGGCCGAGGCCTGTACAGGATCGGCAGCAGGCTTGACCGCCGGCGTAGCCGATGGCTGAGCCACGTCCTCGTCCAGCGGATCGACCTCTTGCGTGGCGAAGCTGCGAGCCTCGTCCTTGCTCAGCCGGTCCAGGCCCGAGAGGGTCATGCCGTCCAGGTTGGCGCGGATCTCGAAACGCATTCCACCGGCCGTGGGATAGGCCTTGGGATAGATGAAGCGGATGTGGAACTCCCCGTCGTACTTGCCTTCGGGGTACTGCTCCAGCTCTGCATCCTTGACCGCGAACTCACCGATGGCGGTGACCAGCCGGCCGACATTGAACCGGCCATTGCGGCCGTTGATGGTGCGCAGCGTGAGCTGCCCGGGGACGATGAGGGGGGCGCTGGACTTCGGGGCTGATTTGGCCGCCATGGTGTGCTCCTTCGATGATTGGGGGATCGTGAGATCCAAGGGAAAAAGGAAACGGACCGCGCCCGCGAGGGGCGTGGTCCGTGCGGCGCTTAGGCCTTCAGTTGGCGCATGCCATCGGCCAGCATCCACAACGCCCGGTTCAGGCGCAGGTTCTGGTCGATGCCTTGCACTTCGCGGGTGCGCTGCCGACGCCCATTGGACGTACGTGCCGACAGGCCACCCTTGACCATGTTTTCCTGGATGCGGTTGAACACCGACCACAGGTCCGGTCGTCGATCGTCGAAGCGACGGGGCGCAAGCAGTTGAGTCTCCGTGACAGGCGCAGGCCTGGTCGGATCGTCATACTTGAGCGCCAGTGCGGAGCGCGCGAGGATTTCTTCTTCCCCTGTTTCAAGGGTGATGACGCGCATGGCGTCTCGCGACGCCTGCACCTGCTCGAAGCCCTGGAGGACCTCGTATGCGCCTTCGATCACCTCACCGGCCACGTCTCCCTTGTGGGGGACGCGGATGTCGGCAGTGGTTTCACCGCAGACCAGGCCGTTGTGGCAAACGAAGCGGAACATGCCAGCCAACATCTGATAGCTGCTGGTACCGTCATGGCTGTTCAAGAGAATGATCTCGTTGGCTTCCGAGCCGTTGATCTGGCTCGCATGGCGCATGCGGATCATGTGCTTGGTGAACTCGCGCCGGTCCTCGTTGCGGACACGGGTCTGGCACACCATGAAGGGCTCGAAGCCCTCCTGACGCAGCTTGGTCAGCACGGTCGCGGTCGGTATGTAGGCATACCGCTCGGATCGGCTTTCGTGGGGAGCGTCAGCGAAGATGGAAGGGGCAACAGCGCGTATCTGGTCATCCGACAACGGACGATCCGCGCGCAGCACTGGGGAACGATGGGCAAAGCGGGTTGCGAGAGACATGGCAATTCTCCTGGGACAAAACGTGCATCTGCCCGGGCCGGAGGGCCAGGCTTGACGCTAGAGATAAAAGAGCGCGAACGCGTGCACCTCCCCGAAGGGAGGGCACGGATCAGGTGGGAGAAACGGTCAGGCCCCGGAGTGGAGCCTGGCGTGGGTCAGAACGAAGCCGCCATTGCCGGTTCGTGCTCGACCGCTTCAGCTTCGGGCTCGCGCGGGGCGGGCTCGGTGGGCTGGGCGGCGTCGCCGCTTTCGGCAGTGCCCTTGGCCTCGGTCGCTTGCGCGTCCGGGGTTGCAGGTGCTTCGGCATTGACTGCAGCAGCCGGATAGACCTGCTGGCCATCGACCTTGATCAGACCGATGTGGACCAGCGTGGACTCCAGGCTCACGCCCGGCTCGCCGGCTCGTTCGCCCTTGGTGCGCACGTACGGGTCAGCCCGCATGTCGTTCAGTCGGAAGGCGATCAGGACCTTGCGTTCAGCCTCGATGGCCTGAACGCAGCGACGGACCAGATGCTGGGCGTCGGTGGTAGCGACGATGGTGTCGAAGTAGCGATACTCCGGTTCACCGACCGGGCCGGTCAGCGCTCCGATGGAGCACGACAGGAACGGATCGCGATCCTTGGGAGTGACCTCCTTCGGACGGCTCAGGTAGCCGATGCCGCGGGTGATGAGCTCGTGCTGCTCGATCGTTGCCAGTTCGGCGCGATCGATCACCTCGGCTTTCAGCAGGCGCCCCTTGAGGCTCGCTGCCACTTCACCCTGACGTTCACCGCTGGGGCGGATGAACGCATCGCCCCACAGGTCGCCGAGCCGGAAACGGACCAGCGGACGCTGCTTGGGATCATCGATGCCGACGTAGGACTGAACCAGCTTCTTGGCCTCGGTGCCGGACACCTTGACGTCGAAGTAGCGGATGGACGGCTCCTTGGCGGAACCAACTAGGGCGGCGATCGTGCAAGCCAGGAACGGCTGTGCGCGGCGGCCTCCCTTGACGGGAACCTCACGGGCACGCTGCAGGTAGCCGATGCCGGAGGTGTGGAGGTCGAAATAGGATTTCTCGTTGGACGTGGTGGTCATGGTGAATCTCCATAGGAAAAGAGCGGAGACACACCAACCCCACGATGCGGGGAGAGGTGCGTAACCCCGCGATGGGTTGAGAACGGCAATTGCATCCACCACCGGAGAACCGATGGCCGTTCGAGTAAGGATGCGGTGCGAACTGGTGTGGTCGCGCAGCGGGAGCTGCGCCGCAACCTCGAAGACCGATGGTTGCCTGGCATGTCGCTGACTACGTCAGCAAGCATGGACGCAGCGTCACACCATGGGCGACGGACCGCCACGGCAAATAGGAAATACCCCGCGACCGCTTTGCGCAGGCCCAAAAGAAAGAGCCTTCGACTGGCGAAGGCTCTTTGGGATGCAGGGTCAGTGGTCTTGTGCGGTGGGCGGCACGGCCTGCAGCGACAGGTGCGTGAGCGAGGCAGACAGCACCAGGTCATCGGTGCTGTTCAGGATGCGTGTGAGTACGCCTTCGTTCGGGTCGAAGAACTCGCCGAAGTCGTCGCCACCCAACTCGATGCGCGCCAGTTCCCACCAGTCATCGAACGGATCGACATCCGGATCGCAGCCAACTGCATAGGCAATCAGCTTCTGGCGTTTATCGGGCCTACGCTCGCCATGCTCGGCGAGCCAGTACACGCCCTGATCCTTGACCAGGATGACGCGGCATTGGTTGGCTATGGCCTCGGCCAGGACAGGTCGAAGCGCACTGCCTTTGAAGAGCAGAGTCATGAGATATTCCTTGACGGGATTGGATGAGGTGCGAGCACGAGCCAATCCCTGGGCGGTTGGCTCGGTCGCGGTCCAGCAGTTAATGGGAGGTGGCCTTGCGGCCGGAGATAGGCTGGACCTGAATGCGACGCCAGGAGCCGTCGTCGATCAGGTGTGCCAAGGTGTCGCCGAGCATGTCGAAGTACACCTCGTCGCGCCGCTCGACACATTTGCCATCGCGGTGCAGCTCGATGGCATAGACGTCGTCGCCGCGCAGATACAGCACGCTTACGCGACCATCAAACTTGCCGGTGACCACGTTGAAGCTGATCGTCGGCGGAGTGCGGATGATGTCCTTCGGTGACGGATCGACCAGTGTGAATTCGCTGGCGTGGGCATCGACCAGCATGTGGCTGATGGTGCGGTGCTGATCCGGTGCGGGCATGGACTCCAATTGCTCGATGAGCTGCTGCAGTTCAAGGCACACCGGCTTTGCAACCGGCAAGTGCGCCGGCGCCGAGCCGAGAATCAGTCGGGTGACCTTATACGGCGTGCCGTCCGAGGTATGTTCCACGACGTCTTCCGGAGTGTCGGCGCGCAAGCCATCGAAACGTCGGCGTGCGTAAGGTTGGACAGTGACCTTGGCCCCTTCGACAGGGATGTCAGTGACCAGTTCGCGGTCCAGCACGGCGAACTGTGTGCGGCCGATCTTGACGACTATGGCTTCGTCGGTGGTCGCAACGACCTTGCCGTCGAAGGGCTGGGGGTCGATGCGAAAGCCCAGGGCGGATTCCTTGGGCTGACCGTCAAAGATGTTGAACTGAAAGCTACGCGCGTTGCCTGGCAGGTGGCCGGCGACCAACAAGGGAAGCTGCTGGCGAATGGCTTGGTGATCCATGGTGGAGTCTCCTGAAACGAAAACGGGACTCACCAGCCCTAAGGGACAGTTTGTCCCTTAGGGTGGATTTGTAGAACAAAGAACGTTCAAAGGATTGATACTGCCAGAACGCCGATGGCGCACCGCGGTCTTGATGGCCTTGACCGCCTGGGATGTTGCCGGCTACGCCGACTAACATATACGCAGCGTGAACCCAGACACCTCCAACGTCACTCGAAAAGCGAACCTCACGTCTTCGCATTGTTGGCAGCCCTTCGAGGTGTATGGGGAGAATGGTCTCTAGGCTCTGTACGTAAAGTATTGTCGCAAGCACCGCATAGCGCAGGCCAATGAGACCATCGCCGCAAAACTTGTTGCGAGCTTGTCGAAGCGCGTCACGATGCGACGGTTCTCCTTCAGCCAGCCAAACATGCGTTCGATGATGTTGCGCTGCCGATATTTGGGGCGATCAAAAAGTCGAGGCAATCCTGGCTTGGTTTTGCGCTTCATGCTTCGCAACGGAATGACTGGCTGCATGCGATAACGATCACAATACTGGCGCAGCGCTTCAGCGTCGTAACCCTTGTCAGCCAGCAACCAGCGGCAACGCTTGCGTGGGCGACCGCGCAGGCTGGGTATGCAAGCCTGATCGAGTAGCGGTTGGGCATAGGCTATATCGCTGGCTTGTCCGCCTGACAACAGGAAACGCAGAGGCACACCATTGGCGTCGCACAGCATGTGAATCTTGGTCGTCAGGCCACCCCGGCTGCGCCCGAGCGCGTGGTCTTGCGGTTCTTCAAATCCCCTTTTTTCCCGGCACCTGATGAGGCCCGGGTTGCTCGTACGGCAGTGGAGTCGATCATCCATGTTTCCAAGTCAATCAAACCCTGCTCATTCAATCGGATATGAAGACGCTTGAGCATCTGATCAAAAGCTCCGCAATCACGCCATCCCCGGAACCGTTGATAGATCGTTGACCAAGGGCCGAATCGTTCGGGCATGTCTCGCCAGGCTGCGCCAGAGCAAAGCACCCAGAGAATACCGTTTAGCATCAGGCGATCATCGGCCCGAGGGCGCCCGGTGCGCTGATTTTTGGTGAAGATATCTGCAACCAGATCCCAGGCTGCGTCGGGGAGTTCATACCGCTTTGCCATCTTGGCCTCCTGGCTTTAATGGCGGTGTATTTTACAGAAAATCGTATTTCTTGGGTTTACGTACAGAGCCTAGTGGTGGAGCCCCGGCCTAGGCATGCATAACGGATCATCAGAGGGCTCGCCGGTATTTCCTGCGGGTTGTGCCTGACATATCATAAATATGATGACCATCTGGGGAATGTGCCAGTAATCACGGGGTTTCAAAAGGCTGTCGAAAGAGGATGATGAATGCTGCGCCTTGCTTCTTTGTTGGTTTTCTCTAATGTGGCTGTTGCCTCTATTCTAATTTTTGGGGTCTCGCTAAGTCTAAAAAACAGCCGCAATGCGGATATATACGAGGCGCAACAGGCTGCGGCGAATCTTGCGAACAGTTTGAGTATTGAGATTGGCGCGCAAATGCACTTGATCGAGAACTCTTTGTCGACAATTGCATTTAGGGTGAGTGATGCAAACTCAGAGGATGAGCGAAATAAGATTGTGACGAAAGAGCTGGCGGAGCAAGGGATGCTGCTGTCACAAGTATCTAATCTCAGATTTGCCGACGCTTCGGGAGCAGTAGGAATCAAGATAAACGGAAAGACAACGGATGTCTCTGAATTCTCACACTTTATATCAGCTGCGCATGCGGAAAGGATGGTTTTTTCTGAGCCAGTTGTGTGTGATGACTCGAATGAATGGTGGGCGGCGGCAAAAACTGAGTGCAACACCTGACCTTTCCGGTACGGTGCTGCCCCTATGTCATATACCGAACTCAGCGTTGAAGAACGCGCCACCATCCAAATCGGCCACGCCCAGGGCTTCAGCCTGCGCAGGATTGCTCGCCTGATCAATAGGTCTCCTTCGACCATCAGTCGAGAGCTGCGCCGCAATCGAGATGTCTGTGGCAGCTACTCGGCCCGCGCGGCCCAGGAGCAGATGAAGGCCCGCCGCCAAGTCTGTCGACCGAGCCGAAAGCTGCTGCCGGGGAGCGAGCGCTTCGAACTGGTGGTTCATATGCTGCGTGAGCGTTTGTCTCCCGAACAGATTGCCGGCAAGCTGCGCCACATGAACATACCTAGCCTCAGAGATGCCTACGTCTGTCGCGAGACGATCTACAACGCGATCTATGCCCTGCCAGTGGGTGAGCTGCGTAAGGAGCTGATCATCTGTCTGCGCCAAGGCAAGACGACGCGCCGGCCGCGCTCTGGTGGCGTGGATCGGCGCGGCCAGATCCCCGAGATGGTCAGTATTCATGTGCGCCCGCCGGAGATTGAAGACAGGCTGATGCCGGGGCATTGGGAAGGCGACCTCATCAAGGGTAAGGCCAACGCCTCGTCCGTCGGTACGCTGGTGGAACGTACCAGTGGCTACCTGATGCTGGTAAAGATGAACGACGCGACGGCGACCTCGGCGATGGAAGGCTTCAGTGCAGCGCTCAATGGCATGCCGCTGGCGATGCGCAAGAGCATGACCTACGACCAGGGCCGAGAAATGGCGCGGCATGCTGAAATCACCCAGCAGACCGGGGTGGCAATTTACTTCTGCGACCCGCATAGCCCTTGGCAACGCGGCAGCAACGAAAACATAAATGGCCTGATCCGCCAGTATCTGCCCAAGGGCACGGACTTGTCGGTACACAGCCAAGAAGAACTCGACGCTATTGCACTGCAACTGAACATGCGACCGCGTAAGCGCTTCGACTTCAAGTGCCCCATCGAAGTTATGGGTGAGGTGATGCAGAAGGCCATGACTATGCGGCATGATGCTCCAGCTTCAATTCAATGACCGTGTTGCACTCAGCTCCTGCAACCGCCGTGCATTGTTTTGGCTCGAGGGCTCCGGACCAAAAATGGGGATTTCTACGGCCTCATTTATGCTGAGGTCGAGTCGGATGCACTGATGACGAGATTCTCCCGACTGGATATGGGGGCTGCTGGTGCGATCGCTTTGCGAACAAGCGCTCTAAATCTAGTTGCTAGATTTTCTAGGTCTGATCCGTGGTCAAAAAAAGGACTTGGTGAAAAAATCGTTTCAGACGAGCTTTTGGATCAATTGGCCAAGGGAGACGAAAGGGGCTGGTATATCACGCCAACGGCGCTTGATCATATCGAGCGAATCACCGCGTACTCTCGAATTGAGGGCTATCCGCTTATCGCTCTTACGGGTTTGGCTACGGATGAGTTTCTTAAAAACTGGAGGGCTGAGGTTTTTCGTCAGGCTCTTCTTGTACTTATGGTTCTAGGGATCACCGCAGCATACTCCTACTATCTTTTCCGTACGCAGAGAGCAGAAAGAAAAGCCCGGCTTGAGGCTGTTAGTGTTGTCCAACAACAGAGCCTGATGCTTGAGAATAATCTCGTTGGAATGATGAAAGTGCGCGAGAGGAAAATAGCCTGGGCGAATATGGCGACATCGCGAATATTCGGGTATGAAAGCGGGCAGCTGGATGGGCGGCCATCACGGCATCTGTACTTGAGCGATGAAGATCATCAGCGTATTGGAATGGCTGGATATGCGGCGCTCCGTAATGATGGTCGATATTCAGTACAGCTGCAAATGCAACGAAAGAGTGGTGAGGTTATTTGGATTGATCTAAGCGGCGCAGCAGTGTCTGAAAAAGAAAGTTTGTGGATGATGGTGGATATTGACTCAATAAAGCGTAGCGAAAAGAATGCCCAGGATTTGGCATTAAGCGACTCGCTTACCGGAATTGCAAATCG
Source organism: Pseudomonas sp. PONIH3 (assembly GCF_002934345.1). NCBI lineage: Bacteria > Pseudomonadati > Pseudomonadota > Gammaproteobacteria > Pseudomonadales > Pseudomonadaceae > Pseudomonas > Pseudomonas sp. PONIH3. The sequence continues at coordinate 1,709,042 of NZ_CP026386.1, read as the reverse complement.
GAGATTGTTCGACCTACGCCTTGAGGGCGCTTTGTCTAATGCGCGTCGCAACAACCATCTTATTGCAGTTTGCTACATGGATCTTGATGGGTTCAAGAAAATCAATGATGCCTACGGCCATGATGCCGGTGATACGGTACTGTGCCAGACGGCCAAGCGGTTAGCGGAGGCCGTCCGCGGTAACGATGTAGTCGCACGGCTTGGAGGGGACGAGTTTGCTGTCCTGCTGAACTCTGTCGAAGGCACTGCCGGAGCAACGCTAGTAATGCAGCGCTGCCTTGAGCAGATTCGCGAGAGCATTGAGATTGCGCCTGGTAAGTATGTGCAAATCGACGCAAGTATCGGAATCGTTGTCGGATCCGGGGACTCTGCTCCGCAAGACTTGCTGCGAAGAGCAGACGAAATGATGTATGCAGTAAAAAAAGGAGGCAAAGGCCGGATCCAGGCGGTTGCGATCAAGTCTGTTTCCAAAAACACGGAAGAGGTTAAGTGACTACTTGCAACGGAGGCCCCGGCGATAAGATGACGTGTGCGCAATGGGAAGTACAGCGCTTGCTGGGGCGATGTCTGCTGCGGATTCAGCAGTACGAACGTCTGATGAAAGCCATCGTGGCGCATCACGATCTCTCAGGCCCGGCCACAGCGTTGGAGGCTATCCGCGCGGCCCGAGTGGAGGATGCCGCGACGAAGACGCTAGGCACCATGGTTGGTCAGTTGTTCGGCTCTTACGTCGTGACCGATTCGGGTCTAGAGGAGGAACTGGCTGATCCTGTCGTTGGTAAGGTCGCGACGGTGCGCATGCGCCTTCAACTGAGTATGGGCGCCGAAGATTATCAACGCACACAGGCGGAGCTGCGTGACTTGGTGGCGCTGCGCAATGGCCTGGTACATCACTTCATTGATCACCACGACCTGTGGTCAGTGCAGGGCTGTCGTAGTGCGCAGGAAGCGCTTGTCGGTGCCTACAGCCGCATCGATCAGCATTTTGAGCAACTGCGCGGGTGGGCCGAGCACATGGATCAAGCACGTCGCTTGGCGGCCGAATTCGTACAGTCCAGCGCTTTTCATGAGTTGGTGGTCAATGGCATCGCGCCAGATGGCTCCATTGATTGGGCGGCGTCAGGGATCGTTCGAGGCTTGCGCGAAGCAATTGGTGAGCTTGCGGAAGACGGTTGGACACCCGCTGCGAAGGCAGGTCGCTGGATACTGGCCAAGTATCCGGACCAAGTGCCATCCAAGTATGGCTGCAGCAGTTGGCGGCAGGTGGTGCATGAGTCACGCCTGTTCGAGCTTCGCTACCGGGAGGTCGATGGCCAGCGCGCGGGGTACTACAGGGAGCGCGGCGCCTGACGGTGACCCCGACGGGTGACCGATTCAAACCCGGCCAAAAGAAAAGCCCCTCGTTGGAGGGGCTCGGAATGGGCTGATGGTTGACGCGTTTGCAAGGACCTACGCTTCTTCCTCAATCACCGGCAGGCCCTCCAGAATGGAGGCGTCCGCATCGAGGACCAGCATGCGCACGTCAGCCTGGCCAGCCAGGTGCAACACGTCGATCAGTTCCTCTGGTACACCCTTGGCACGGTGTTCCGCACGAAGGTCGGTAGCTGTGGTGCCTTCTACCTGCTGCAGATTTATATCCGTCCAGGGAGTGGCGATCAGCTTGATGCCTATGGCCGGGCTGTATGGGATACGAAATGCCACGAAGAGAAACGCTGTCGGTGTCGCGATGTCGGCGAGCTCGCAGAGGAATCGGCCTGCTTCGTCGGTGATGTGGGCAGTGCTGATCTCCCAGCACCGGCTGTAGAAGCCGGTCTCGAATGTCAGCGTGCGCACGACTTCCTGCGCAAACTCCCGGGTCTGGCTGTCTCCAAGATGAATCAGCGCGCCTTCGACGTCCTTGCCGTAGATGCTATAGAAAACCGCCAGAATGGTTCCACTGCCACTACAACTGACATCCAAGTCTCCGGGTATCACTTGATGCTCCGTGACCAGGGCGTACCCTTCATTGAATATGCAGGCGTGCAAGGCCATCTGGTCATCAGGCAGGTGATGCTGCGTGGGATGCAGTGGAACAAAGGTTTGCGGATGGCGATCGTCATAGCTGATCACCGCCACGCGTCGAATCTCGAAGCCGTAGTAGCCGCGAGCAAAGGGATTGATCTGCTGGATCATGGTGACATTCTCCTATGAGGGTTGAAGTGGAGCCAACCCCTACCAGGGCTTGGCCCCGAGGGGGAGGAAATTCACCGCACTCAGGCGATGAGTGAGGTGGATGTTCAGTGCGGAATAACTTCGGCTTCAGTGCAGCAGTGAGGACAGCCGCTTTTGCGTTTGAACGCGTACCGATTCGTCCTGAATGCCTGCAAGCAAGCGTTGAACTTCGCGCGTGAAGTGGCTGGCGACCGCTTCCAGGTCTTGTCTGAGTAGTGCCTGGCGAACCGAATCGCCAAGCTGCAGCGCCTGTCCGGAAGTGCAGTACGCCACGAACTCTCGGCTGAAAAACTGCGCGTCGCCTCCGAAGTTGAAGAGGCGCGGCTTGCTGCAGTGCCAGCAGCCCTCGAAACGGATTTCCTGAAGTCCGTGGCCATCATCGAATCGGGTCGCGATCAGAAACAGTGCATCAAGGTCCGCGGCATCCTCGAATAGATGGTGCTCGATGAGATGCGCCAGTGCTTCGTCCTGGTCGGCGCCGAAATGCAGGGACAGGCTCGCCAGCAGCGGTTCGACTGTCTGGGAATCGTCGGGTAACGGGAGGCCAAGCGAGGTAGCCAGCTCCGAAAGCCCTGCGCAGAGGTCTACCCAGCTCGGGTTGTTGTCCTCGGCAACGAGGGCGATGTAGGCCTGCCCGTCGCCGGGGTGCGACGCGTCAAGCTTGAAGCCGCCGAACAAGGCGGTTATCACAGGGGTGACCCGATCGAGAACGAGAACGCCGGTGGCGTCGTAGTAGTTGTTTGCCATGACTGGCTCCTTGAGGTTGGAGCGGAGCCAGCCCTCGCGGACATGGCATCCGCGAGGAAGGGCCTGATGCGTGCTGCATCGGGCCAAGGTGGAAGGCGAGTCAGTCGCCGAAGTCAGTGGTGTCGCCCAGTGCCTTCTGCACCTCGATGAGGCCGCAGTTGGCAAGGACGTACAGCTGGTTGTAGTCGTCGCCCGTCGGTGCCTGTTCGGCGTCGTTCAGGCGGGTGTCCAGATCGACGATTTCCTGGCGTACCGAGCGGGCCAAGGCCAGAGGCTCGGGCGCTTCGTCGGTGATCGACTCGCCCAGCGCCGTGAGCACGATGCGGGGAGACAGCGCATCCGAAAGAGACTCGAAGACGGTCGGCGTATCGCCGCGGCAGATGGCCTCGGCTGTACTCTGACCGATGGAAAACCGCGTGATTTCGTCATCGTCGGCACCTTCGGTGTCGTAGTCCACGACAACAAATGGTGGCATCGGAAGATGGCGGGGCCAGTCTTGAACGACGATGGCCTGGACCAGGCCACCTTCGAGGACGACCGCAAAGGAGGGAGTTCGGGACATGGTGTGGCTCCTGTGAGAAGAAGGAGGGACACCGCCCCGAAGGAACTGATGTCCCTCATGGGTGTGAAAAAATGCGGAGGTTGCCCTGGTGGGGCTTACCAGCCGCTGTAGTTCAGCACCAGGTCGGCGATGACCTGACGACGTTCCAGATCCAGGCCGCCGAGATCGGCAAGCCCTTCAAATCCACAACGGCGCAGCATCGCAGCACCCTCACGGGCGTTGTAGAAGCTGACCATCGCGGACAGGAACATGCGTTGACCGCTGCTCAGAACGCCGAGGGCATCGTTGAGCGTCAGCATGTTGGGACGGAGATCCCACTTGCTGGTGGCGTGCTGCAGGCCTTCGTGGGTACCGTTGCCGAACCACTCGGGTCCTGCGATTTCGGCACCGCGCTTCCAAGCTTGAAAGAATGCGTCCGGAGCACATGCGAAATGCTGCTCTTCCCGCATGATCTGTTCAACGACTTCCGGAGGCAGAAGCTGGTTCATGGTGTATCTCCTTGCTGAGGGATCAGGGGTTGGGCAACTGGGTCCAGCCGCCTCTTTCGAGGGCTCGCTGGGCACTGGCTGCGCTTCGGAAGTACTCGTTCGATTCGCGAGACACGGGGCCTTCGCTGTCGCGGGTGCCGATGTAGTGGCCCGCTGCGCTTTGCATGACTTCAAGCGACAGGTATTTGCCGACGTAGACCAAGGCCAGATGGCCGAAAGAGGCGCGGTGAGACATGGACGACTCCTAGGTGACAGCGAGACGGCCGTGCCCCTGTCGGGATGGCAGTTCCCGCGAGGGTTGAAGAAAGATGCATCGACGCCTGAATGGCGTTCATCCGCGGACCGATGCGATGGCGGACTGGTGGATCTCAGGGAGGGGATTCCCTGCGCAGCCGGAGGATCCTTGCTGCTGGCATGGTGCTGACAACGTCAGCGACACATGCGGGCAGCTTTGCCCATGCAGCGGTTGGCGTCAGGGAGAAATGGGAACCCAGGCTGGACCGGATTAATGCCATGCCGATGCTCGATGTGCCTCTTTTCGCAACAAAAAGCCCCCGGAAATCCCGGGGGCGCAGTGGTTGGTGGACAGCAGTGTCAGGCGGTGACTGCTGCCAGCTTTCCTTCAGCATCGAAGGTCAGATGAACAACCGCACCTGCTAACCTTGGTTGCGTTGCATACCGCAAGGTGAAGGGCAGCAGGGCCTGCACAACCCCGGCCGGAGACTGCGAACAGCCTACGGCGATGAAGGTGTCGATGGTCCGGCCGTCTTCGTCCTCGCGATCCTCGTCATAGCGATCATCGAAGATGTAGTCGGAGACCAGCGCCGTCGCACCGCCTGCATCGGCGGTGAGGAACAACGTGACGCCTTTGCGAATGGCGCCGACCGCAACTTCCGGCTCGCCTTCGATGCTGACGTTCAGGCAGTCGGCCAAGGTCAACTCGACCTCGTAGTCGGCCAGACACAGGCTGGCGTCATGATGCAGGATGGCGCCTGGGCGGACCTGTACTTCCTCCGGCGTGATGGGCCTTACAAGCCCCAGTAACCAGTGCCCGCCGTCGATCCCGCTCTCATCGAGCAAGAACGCTTTGCGAGCCTCCAGGTACACCTCAGCCGTAGGCGCATCATTGCCATCCGATTCGATCAGCCAAGCACCAGTTTCTTCCAGTACCTCCCGAGCCACGATGCCCTCGGCCACGTGCCGGTCCCAGTAACGGCGGAATCCGGACGGGTCAAGGGCCCAGGATCGGAACCAGGCTTGTGGAACGAAAGGAACGTCGTTGAGCAAATCGGCGTTAGATGAGTCCATGCAGATGCGCGCGTAGTTCACGATGAAGTCGCTGGCCGAGAGGCGCTCCTTGGTCTCGATCAATGCCTGGCGAAAGGCGCTGTCGATCGCGACTTGGATGCGCTTGTGGTCTTCCGCTTCGTTCAGCAGATGCTGGCGATCGGGAAGCCTGGCGAGCGTTGCAGTTGGCAGCTGTACAACGTGGTGCCTGCAGATCGACGGTGATCGACCAATCGGAAGGCCTTGAAGGAAGCACCGCCACTGCGTGCGTGAAGCGGAGAGGTCGAGCAGGATCTTGCCCATGGGTGTCTCGCGCCATTGCAGCGCAAGGTCCGCCAGGGGGCGAAGCACTGCGTCGCCATTGAGCCAGACTGGAACTGGAAAGGCTTCGCACAGGGCGCGCAGAAGACGGTCAGCCCAAACAGGAAGGGTCTCTCCCGGCTGCGTCGGCTGGATGCCATCCAAGCGGATTTCCGTGCCTTCAAAAAGATCGCAGGAAACCAATTCAATCGGCTCGCCGCGGATGATAGCCGCCGTCGCGGCACTGAATGCCTTGCCACCGGAGCGGACGGCCAGGCGTTCGGCGAAGTACAACGTGGACAACACACCCATGCCGAAAGCGTTCTCGCGCGTCTGGGTCTGTTCGTCCCAGCTGGACTCGGCAATGTGGATGAGGGTCTGCAGGTTGGCTATGCCGCTGCCGTTGTCACGGATGGTGAGGCTGCTGTCATCTACGGTGAAGTGGATGGCGCTGGCTTGAGCACGCCTGGCGTTCTGCAGCAGTTCCCCGAGCATCGAGCTCTGGTTGAAAGCATGGCGAAGGTTGGCGATAAGACGGTTCTGGTTCGTCTGAAGACGGATGGTGTTCATGAAAAACTCCTTGGAGGGTTCTGCGTCATTGGACGTTTGGGTGGGTTGGTCGCCAGAAGGCGAACGAAAGCGCCGCGCACACAGGGAGGTGGTCGGCTTGAGCTTGAAATGGGCAGGAGCGCCCGAGGGATTGCGATGCATCTCCGCCCTGGCGGGCGGGCATCCGCGGCACGACGCGATGCGGATGGGGATGGTCGACACGCCGGGGGCGTGGCGCAGCCTGGGGCGACCGTGGCTGCTGGCGGTTGCTGATGAATCAGCGACCCAGTGCCAAGGATCTTGGTCGGGGTTGGTCCTGTCGTCAGGAAATGGGAACCGAGACGTTCCGCGATGGTGCGTGATTATTCGGGGTGCGCTACACGCCCTGGTACGGCGTGAGGAGGTGCCGGAGGCCGTCTGGCCTCCGACTCAAGACAAGGTCACCACCCATGGGCTGCACAGGGTTCGGTCGTCGGTAGAACCGTCCGCTGTTTCAGCATTCACATCCGACCCATATCGTGGCTGGGGTCGGTATTGCCTGGCACACATCCGCGCACAAAGGGCGCCCGTTGATTCGCCGGCGGGCTCCGGCGCTGAATACCATCGACCTTGAGGGGTCTCCTGGTGGCTCGCGTAGCGCCATGCTTGCGAGGCACCAGGAGACCCCTCTCTGCGGACGGAAGAAATGCCGATCAGGAGAATGCGCAGGCGCGCGATTCGGGTAAAAGTGGCCTTCTCGCCTCGTGGACCAAAGGCGGTCCGCAGAGGCGCGCACACCGTTGCAGAAGGAGTCGCGCGCTGGTTGTCCCGCTGGGAGGCGGGACGGACTGCCATGTCGCCGGCTGCGGGCCGACATGGTGGTGGGATTCAGGGCACTTCAGGGTGCCTTCGGCTTGCTGCGCTTGCGCGTGCTGCCACGTGCGCCTTTGCCGGTCTCGACAGGCAGCGTGCCCTTGCAATCCGGATACCGGCTGCAGGACCAGAACGGCCCGCTCTTGCCGGTGCGTTGGCGCGTGGGGGCGCCGCAGTCGGGACACGCGGGCCCCTGCGGGATCTTGATTGCCAAGCTGGTGCCGCGATACTGCTGGATCAACTGTGCGATCCAGGACGACTGCTTTTCTATGAACGCATCGAGGCTGAGTTGCCCCGACTCGATCATGTCCAGCGCCTGTTCCCAGATTGCTGTGGTTCCTGGATCCGCAATAGCGGCGGGCACGGTATCGATCAGGGTAAACGCCGCATCCGATGCGCGGATGGCGCGGCCTTTCTTCAGCAGATATCCGCGCCCGAGCAGCCCTCCGATGATGTTGGCGCGGGTGGCTTCGGTGCCAATGCCCACGGTGTCCTTGAGCTTCTGCTTCAGCCTTGGATCGGAGACCAACTTGGCCACGCCCTTCATCGCCTTGACCAACTCGCCTTGCGTATAGGGTTTGGGCGGCAATGTTTTCATGGCCTTGAGTTCGGCCTGTGCGATCCGGCACTGCATGCCGTTTGATAGTGTCGGCAGGATCTGTGCGCGCTGGGAAGGCTCGTCGTCCGGGGCGTCCGGGCCACAGTTGATCAATGCCAGACGCCAACCCAGCACCACGACCTGCTTGCCCGTGGCCTGCATCGATTCACCGGCCGACGACAAGAGTGCGACGGTGCGGTCATATTCATGGTGAGGCATGAACTGGGCGAGGTAGTGGGCGCGAATCAGGCCATACACTGCTTGCTCCTTCTCCGACATGGCCGACAGCTTGGCTGGCTCCATGGTGGGAATGATGCCGTGGTGGGCAGTGACCTTGCCGTCGTTCCAGGCGCGGGAGACCTGGACAGGATCGAGCTTGGCCACCATCGCGCCGAGAGTCGGGTCGGTCGCGACCAGCGCGCTCAGGACAGCGGGTACTTCGGCCAGCATGGATTCGGGCAGGTAGCCTGAATCCGAACGAGGGTAGGTGGTAGCCTTGTGGGTCTCGTAGAGCGCTTGCGCGATATCCAGCGTTTCCTGCACATCAAGCCCGAACTGGCGAGAGCAGACCTCCTGCAGCGTGCCTAGGTCGAACGGAAGCGGCGGAGCCTCCCGGACGCGCTCGGTTTCCACAGAACTGACCTGAGCCGAGCCGGCCGAGCGGATGCGCTCCAGTGCTTTGCGGGCAACCGCCTCTTGAAGGCAGCGGCCGTTCTGATCACAGTCTACGGGCGGTGCCTGCCAATTGGCCGTGAAGGCGGCCGATGCAGCGTTGAGAGCTACCTCGACAACCCAATAGGGTATGGAGACGAAGCGCGCGATCTCACGATCGCGATCCACGACCAGTTTCAACGTGGGCGTCTGCACGCGCCCCACGGAAAGCACACCCTCGTAACCGGCTTGCCGACCCAGGACGGTGAACAGTCGGCTGAGATTCATGCCGATCAGCCAGTCCGCACGAGATCGTGCCAGTGCTGAGAAGTACATCGGCAATGTGTCTGCCGATGTTTTGAGGGAGGTAAGCGCCTTCCGGATAGATGCATCATTGAGCGCCGACAGCCACAGTCGCTGGATGGGCCCGCGGTAGCCGCAGAGCTCGATAATTTCGCGGGCGATCAATTCGCCTTCGCGATCCGCGTCGGTCGCAATGACCAACTCGGTGGCCTGTGCAAGCAGTTGCTTGACTGCCTTGAACTGCGTCCCCGTCTTGGGTTTGACTTCGACGCGCCAACGCTCGGGAATGATGGGCAACTGCTCGATAGACCAGCGCTTGTACTGTTCGCCGTAAGACTCGGGTGGCGCGGCTTCCACAAGATGGCCAATGCACCAGGTGACGGTGACGCCGGGGCCGCTCAGACAGCCGTTGCCACGCTGTGTGGCGCCCAGGATGCGCCCGATGTCCTTACCCTGAGATGGCTTCTCGCAGAGAAATAGCCGCATGCTGCCTCACCCGCACGATGTTGTTCATGGGCGCAAGCATGTCGGGAGCTTGAGGGTCAGGCAGCAAACAACGTGGATTCCGAGCGATCGCGTTGTGTCTGAGGCTCGATGGGTGAATTCGCGCTCTAACTGCACGGCGACGAAGTCGCCGTGGCGCGGGTCAACTGCTGCGGCGGGCGATCCGATTCTGCAGCAAGAACCAGCACATGTTGAGGGCAAAGGAGCGTCCCAGGCGGGCCATCTGGTTTTCGGGAATGCCGACCGGCCGGTGAGCGCCAGGGCTGAGGAAACCAAAGACGCCGGCCAAGCCTTTTTCCTCTTCGAGCGTGATCTCTCCGCTGTTGCGCAAGAAGCCAATGACCTCACCCCATTTGGCGGGATTGTAGGAGGCGGTTATCTGCTGCTGCTGAACGACTTCTGCTGCGACATCCACCGCGAGCGCTTCGAGGGCGACGCGTGCATTGGTCAGCGCTGCGTTGTAGTCGGGCGGCGCGGCCCGGAATGCTTCGGCCGAGTCGTTGATCTTGTCGATGATCGCGTCCCGTTGTGGCGTGCCGAATCCACGCAATGCGGTGATCAGATCGTCTTCGACAGGTGCCGCGTCGGCGATGGACGGGTCCGCCTGCAGCAGCTTCTTGTCTTGCGCAATGTAGCCGTCGATCAGCAGGCATTGGGTCAGGTCATGCATGCGCTCCTCGAAAAGTGTTTTCGGGGATACTTTGGCGCGAAGATTACCAGGGGTTGCAACAATCTCCTGGAGTACCTTTAGCAAGGTTCGATCGTCCTGGTCACGGACGATACTCATGATGCCAGGCAGCAACTGGGCTGGATGCAGCGCGAGATGCTCAACGCCGTACTTGCTGAACAGTGCGATGGAGACGGAGGTTTCTTGGATCGAGAGAAACTGGGCAAGCGAGTAGCGGGTTCTATGGCTGATCATGGATGGCATCTCTTGAATGAACTTCCATCAGTATGCCAATGAAGCCGAGTCCTACCTAACGGCGTGATCGCCACGAGGGATTGATCCAACGCTAGTGTTATAAGGCCGAAAGCTCTGCGGCGTTCACAGGAGCTTCTGCTGGACCACCAAAAAATCCTCAGTGGACGTTGGTGGATTGATCCCCAGGGGATGGCATTGCCCCTAGGGATCCGACGCGCGGGAGCAGGACTCACGGAACTGCTCCGGGGTGATCACGGGGCGTCGTTGTCCTGCTCGTTGGCAGGCCTGGCGCTGAGCTGTACCGACTCGATACGGAACGGAAGAATGCCTACGCGCCGGGCCTCGATCTTGAACGTGGTGCGCTCGTTCTCATCGGCATCCTCCCATTCGTCCTTGACCGTACGTCCCTCGACCATGACACGCATGCCCTTCTGATACAGGTCCTTCCAGTGGCCGGCGTCGCGGTGCCAGATTTCCACCGGCGCCCAGAATCCACCGCGGTCCTCAAAGGAGCCGTCCTTCTTCGGCACTGGGTTGTCGAAATAGACGTTCAGCCGCAGCAGGCGGTTGGGTTCATCGTTGCCGTTGGCGAATTCGCGGAAGTCGGGGGCGGAACCGATGTTGCCTTCGCCGTAGAAATGGGTACTCATGTCGAAATCTCCTTGGTGGGTGAAGTGCCCGCCTGGCCCACGGCCAATGCGAGAGGGGCGCGATTGGCGGTCAGGGAGGCAGCATATGTCCTGACCGTGCGGTGGTACTTGTGCCCTGTACCCGGCGCAGGTACGCGAGTTCGGCCTGGGCCATCTTGCTGGCGCACTCCTGTGCCTGGCGGCCCAGCGTGTGCAAGAGGCTGATCTGCATGTTCAGCACGATGCGCTGCTGTTCCAGGGCATACAAGTCGTCGAGCAGGCTGACTGGGGTGGTGGCGCTGGCGATGAGCTCCTGCCACAGCGTTACGCCCATGGCCGATCGGTCCGGCCTGCGCCAGCGCAGAAAGGTCGTCCCAGCGCCAGTTTTCTGCTGGGCCAGTTCCGCGGGCAGCAGGTGGAACGGGTGCCCTGCTGCTTGCCGCAGCACGCGACGTTGCGCCAGGGCGATAAGTTGGTCCCTTTGCGCGTGGCAATGGCCGGCCCAGTCCTCAAGAGCCCCCTTACCTTTAAAAGGTCTTAAAAGGCCTTTTAGATAGGCTGCCTGTTCCAGCTTGATAAATTCCGCCTGTTCCAGTGGACGGAAGTGGGCGTATTGCCCCAGGTCTGGGTCCGTCATGCTGGCTCGTCCTCTGCATCTGCGCCGGACACGGGCGGCACTGGCGCTGCGCGGGTGGTCTCGACTGCGGCGGGCTCCGTGGACTCGGAAGTCTCGCGCTGCTGCAGGCCACGGCGCGAAATCGGTGGCGCGAAGCGCGAACGGCGGGTGCCTTCCAGCACGTCCTGCGGCAGCTCCCCTAGCTTTTCCAGTGCCGCGCGGGCTGCAGCATTCTTCGCGGCAAAGTCATCGCGCGTCGTGCCTGAGTACCGGAACTGCTGCGCCAGCGAGAAGAGGCTGCGCAAGGCATGGGCGCCGTCATTCAGCCAGCGCTCGAGCGTGCTGCGATCAATCAGCGCAGTGTGATGGGCCAAGATCAATTTGCGGGCGATGTCGTCGTAGTCGGCCAGCAGATAGACCGCGGCGAAGCCCAATTGGGCATTGACGAACAGTGGAAGCTTGACGGGCTGCACATTGAGGTTCTCGCCGAGTGTCAGTGCTGTCGGCACACCAGCCAGGGCCTGATCAACCTGCTCGCGCAATGTCTGCAGGGTCGACTTCGTCTGGTCGAGCTTCTCTTCGATGCGCAGCATCCACCAGTCGGAGTACGGGTCATCCTGCTCGGCGCCGCGTTTCATCTTGTTCATGACCGAGACGTAGCCGTTGAGGCCAACGATGGCCGCTCGGCCTTCACCTGCGGCACGCCCATGCCAGATGCGAGAGGCGTGATGGGTGTGCAGCGTCAATGACATTGCGCTGCGAAGTGACCCGAGATTCAACTGCAAGGGTTCATTAGTTGCCATGGTGTGGACTCGCTGTTGAGGAAACAAGGCGACAGCTTCGCGCTGACGAAGAAGGCCGTCTGTCAACAAACGGAATCTCGTGCTTGCCGGCTTTGCGATGCGCACCCTCGCACCCCGAGCTATCCCCAGGGGATAACTCCAAGGACATCCAACAACGTGCCCCAGCTCGTTATCTAGGCTGTTGGGGGCTCAGTGCAAAAAAGCTCGCAAGCCTCAACCCTTGCTACTGCAACGGCAAGAAGGAGTAGGAGCAACGTTTGGACAGTCGTGATCGCAATCTGATAGCATACCGTCCAGACGGTACTAATTCTAATTGTGGGAGTGCGATTTTGGCCGACAAAAAAAATGCAGAACCTAGTGATGCTGCTGCTCCGTATTCAGCTCGAGCTAAACAAACACGTGAGCGCATCCTTCAGGCCGCGCGTGATGTGGTCGTCCAAGAGGGAGCGAATCGCCTGACGATCGACGCGGTTGTTGCGCGGGCAGGTCTAAGCAAAGGGGCATTCCTCTATCACTTCAAAACAAAGCGGGACTTGCTCCTTACTCTGATCGACGACCAGGTGCATGCTTTTGACTCCTCGCAAGAAGAGCGCGAGCGGAAATTTGCCGGTGACCCGGACCCTTGGCTATCCAGTCAGGTTGCGTCAATGCCCAACAATGAAATGGAAAAATTGGGTGCAGCGCTGTTAGCGGCTGTGGCAGAAGACCCGACATTGCTTGAGCCCATTCGCGCTTGGTATACGCGGCAATATGCGAGAGCGCGCATTTCCGCGCGGAGTGCTGAAGTGGCTGCAATTGTCCTGCTTGCTCTGGATGGCGCCTTCTTCGCGGAGATGATGGGTTTTCCAACACTTGAGCTTAATGAGCGCCAACGTCTACTGCGAACTCTTCAAGAGCTGGCTTCAGGTTGTTAATGGCCAATTAAACTGACCCACCTCTGGCCAACAATTTTGACCCACCCATAGTGGCATTGGCCACCGACCATGTAGCGTCACCCGCCTTATGCACAGGCCGGGGACAGATCATTGAAGGAGTGGGTTGTGATTCACAAGATCAAGGGGTTGTATGACCAGGGCCGAGGCCTGTCGGTCCGTGCCATCAGTCGTGAGCTGGGGATTTCCCGGAACACCGTACGCAAGTATCTCCACCTGGATGAGATGCAGATCAGCGCTACCATTGCTGACCCTTCACGCACCAAGGTGCTCGACGAGCACCGCGATTATCTGATTAATCAGTTGGGTCAGTTTCCAGCCCTGAGCGCAGTCAAGCTGGCCCGTCGCCTGAGGGAGCGCACCACCGAGCTGGCGGTGTCAGACCGGAGCATTCGCCGCTATGTGCAAGCGCTCAAGCAGCAGGTTGCCAGTGGCCAGTTGCGCTATTACGAGCCGGTCGTTGAGTCAGTGCCTGGCGTGCAGTGTCAGGTCGACCCCGGTGAGCTGCGAGGCGTCATGATTGGCGGCCTGGAGCGTGTCGTTCATTTTGTGGTGTTTGTGCTGTCCTGTTCACGGCTGATGTATGTCGGTCTGAACTTCCGGCCGCTGGATACCGAACGGTTTATCCAGATGCACGACGAGGCCTTCCGCTACTTCGGCGGCGTCACCGAGGAGTGCATCTACGATCAGACCAAGATGGTGGTGATCAACGAGCAGTACCGTGAGCTGACGCTGAACCAGCGCTTCCACCAGTATGCGACTACCGTCGGGTACCGCATCCATGCCTGCGAGGGCTATGACCCGGAGAGCAAGGGCAAGGTGGAGGCCGGGGTCAAGTACGTCAAGCGTGACTGCTTCTACGGCGAGCACTTCCAGGACGAGGCCGCCGTCCGACAGCACCTGAATGATTGGCTCGAGACTGTCGCCAACGCACGCGTGCACGGCACGACGGGGCAGCATCCAAGAGCGCATTTCGAGGCACTGGAGCGTAGTCAGCTCAAGCCCTATCTCGTCCCGCAGAACCTGCTGCACGTGGCGCCGACAAGGGAGACCCGCAAGGTCGACAAGACCGGCTTGATCTCATGGCAGGCCAACAAGTACTCGGTACCCATGGCCTGGCAGCAAGCCCGTGTCGGTGTCAGCGCACAGGACAACCAGTTGCTGATCCATGACCTGGAGAGCGGTGAACTCATAGCCACCCATGACCTGTGCAAGGCCAAGGGCCGGATGATCAAGAACAACAACCATTACCGAGACCATGCCCAGCGCATTACCGACCTGGAGCGCGGCATCGACTCGATCCTGCCCGATGCCCTTGGGGCAACCCTGTGCCAACTGCTCAAGCGTACTTCGCCGCGTATCTACAAGGATCAGCTGGTTGCTGCACGCGACCTGCTCATGGCCCATGCGCCGGTTGATACGGCGTTGCTCGGCGAGTTGTGCGAGCGCAGTGAACTGACCGCCACCGGGCTCAAGCGCTACCTCGAAGCATGGCAGCAAGCCAAGGCGCGGGGCCGGATCATCGGCGACCATGACTATGCGCCAGAGGCCGGTAGCCAGGTTAGTCACGCCGACCTGAACGCTTATGCCCGCATTGGCCAGTCGACTGGCCACGGGGTGACCCAATGAGCCTGCTCGACAGCACTATCGCGCAGTACCGAAGCCTGCGCCTCAGCGCGACCGCGGGTGAGCTGGCCACCCTGCTGGCCAGAGCCGAAGCCAATGAACTGTCCTACCTGAGCTTCGCCCAGTCACTGGTCGAGCATGAGCTTAACGCCCGCTCCAGTAGCCGCGTAAGCCGCAACCTCAAGCAGGCGCAGTTCCCCTCGGAGAAGCATCTGGAGGCCTTCGATTACCGGCACCAGACCACCATCACCAAGCGCCAGGTCAGCACCTTGCTGGACTTCAGCTTTATCGACAACCGCGACAACCTGGTGTTCATCGGACCACCGGGTGTGGGCAAGACCCACTTGGCCATTGGGATTGGCCACAAGGCGGTTCAGGCGGGCTACAAGGTGCTGTTCCGCACGGCTCTGGCGTTGGTCGAGGATCTGGAGCTGGCGGAAATGAAGGGCGAGCTGAAGAAGCGCCTTAATCAGCTGAGCAAATACGACGTGCTGATCATCGATGAGCTGGGCTACCTGCCGATGACGCGCCAAGCCCGGTACAACCTGTTCCAGTTAATCAACAACCTGTACGAGTACCGCTCGGTCATCCTGACCACCAACAAGGACTTCACCAGCTGGGGCGAGTTCTTCCATGACGACAACGTGGCCGTGCCCATCATCGACCGCGTGATCCACCATTCACACATCTTTATGCTGGGAGGTGAGAGCTATCGTTTGAAGCAGAAAACCGGCGGTTAGCGGTGAGCAAGTGGGTCAATTCTATTGGCCAAAAGTGGGTCAAAATTAATGGCCATTGACACACCCGAACCGCTGTCGGATATTTCAATTTTCGATACGCATTGTGCTCGTGCCTATATCGACAACCATGGCGACTTTGCCTATGCGCCCTATGGTCTGGATATCCTCGAAGGATTAGTCGGTGCCTGCAACAAGCTCAAGGTGCGCGCCACGCAAGAGAAGGCGGCCAATGCACCGAGCGATGCCGCTTACGTTGCCCTGACCAAAGAGAAAACTGCGGTAGCTGCACTGCTTCTCGGCATCCCAGCGAAAACCAGAGGGGAGCAGGTCGAGGTGCTGTGTGTGCTTACAGCTGCAGAAAAGGACAGACTTGTTCTGCTCACCAGGACTCTAGCCGAAGCCGATCCCAAGCAAAAAGCCCAAACCTTACGCCAGAAAGCGACGCGCTTCACTGGTCTGAAGGATCGTCTCGTGACGGCAGCCTCTGTTGTCAGTGATGAGAAGATCACTCAGCTTCGGTCGCTTATTCAGAAGTCAAAGGATGCCAAGGCGGCTGCTGAGGTGGCCGCGACTGAGTTCCGACAGACCCCTGGCCAATTGGCAGGGACAGGTGGCGAAGAATGGAAGATCCTCTTCGAGGCTGCCCGAGCGTTTGCAGAGGTTTCACATGCGGAACATGAATTTCCTGCGCTCTCGGAGGCTTCCCTATGTCCGCTTTGTCAGAACGTGCTGGGTCCAGTTGGGGCTCAGCGGCTTGTCCGATTTGACACTTTCATCAAACACGCAGCAGAGAAGTCAGCGAAAGACGCCCGGGATCATGCGACAACGGCGTACCGGACGTTGCAGCAGGCATCTGTCGACCTGATGTTCACCGATGCACTGGTCGAAGAGCTGAATGAAGTCGATCCGCAACTTGCCACCGCCATCAATGTGATGCAAGAGACCTTGGGCGCACGCAAGGCGTCCGCGCTGAAGGCCGCTGCCTCGGAGGTTTTGTGGGAGGAGGTGAGCGCCCTTGCAGATGACCCTCAGGGGCAAATTCTTGGAGTGATTGATGGCTTGCAGCAGCAGGCCAAAGCTCTCGACGCTACCGCGGATGAGAAGGTTCGCGCTGGCATGGTAGCGGAGAAGTTGGAACTCGATGCCCGCGTACGCTTGGGCGAGGTTAAGGGGGCAGTTCTGGAGGCACTCGACAAGCACGAGATTTGTCGGAAGCTGCAGATTTGCATCGATGGCCTAGATGCCAGGGGCATATCGAGGAAGTCAACCGAGCTCTCTCGCACCACCGCCAGCCAAGATCTTGCGGACGCACTCAATGAAGAATTGAGGCGGCTGAAGGTTCATCATTTGCAGGTGGTCATGAAGCCCGAGTCACCTGGAGGGAAAACTCAGTTCAAGTTGGTCCTGCAGTTGCCTGGGGGCGGTAGCCCGGCGGCAATCTTGAGCGAAGGGGAGCAGCGGGCCATTGCTATCGCTTCATTTCTTGCTGAGATTAAGCTCGGCAAGGGCCGTGGCGGCATCGTGTTCGATGACCCGGTGTCTTCGCTGGACCATCGACGTCGCTGGGAAGTGGCGGAGCGTCTGGCGGAGGAGTGCTTGACTCGGCAGGTGATCGTGTTTACGCACGACATTTATTTCCTGTGCATTCTGGAGCAGAAGACGGAGGAGCTTGGTGCAGCCCTGACCAAAAACTATATTCGCAGGACGGCTCAGGGCTTTGGCGTTCATTCCCAGGATCTTCCTTTTGACGTTCTTGGCACCAAGGATCGACTGGGGCGGCTCAAACAAATGTCTGTCGAGGTACGAAGGGCTCAGAAGGACGGCAACGACGACGAACATCGTCGGTTGACTTCCTTGTGCTACGGGAGGCTTCGGCTTGCTTGGGAGCGATGCATTGAGGAGGTTCTTCTCAACGGAGCAGTGCAGCGATTTGGCGAAGGCGTCTCGACCCAGAAGCTGAAGTCCGTTGTGGTGACCGATGACGACTATCGGGAAGTCGACGCTGGAATGACGAAGAGCTCCAAGTTCGAGCATGATGCCGCGATGGCTACAGGAAGACTTCCTATCCCGGATCCGGATGAACTGGATCAGGACATCGCGAAACTTTCAGCTTGGCGGGACGCCGTCAACAAGCGCTTGGGTGAAACGGCCAAGTCGAGAGGCTGACGGTCATAGGCTTGAGCCGTCATCAGCCACCTCGGTGATCGGGTGTCGCAGCAGTTTTCGTGTGCGTCGTGCGTCTCCTCGGTGGCAGTCTCTGGATGTTGATGGAAGTTTTTGGACTGACTTCGTTGACGATGTGTGAAAACAAGGCTAGAATCGTGGCTTCACTGATTCATGCAGTGGAATAAAAGCGTTGGAAATCAAAGACTTGGTGCTCTAGTGCTTGTCTCGTTTCCCGCTCCAGTTTAAATGCATCGTTCCGACGGTGCAGGTGGTGAAGGTCTTCAAGGCGCTTCACGCCACATGCGGTAAAGCTTCACCCTGCGGGAATAGCTCAGTTGGTAGAGCACGACCTTGCCAAGGTCGGGGTCGCGAGTTCGAGTCTCGTTTCCCGCTCCAAATTGAAAACGCCACTTCGTTGAAGTGGCGTTTTTTTTTGCCTGTTGTTCGACAATTCACATAGGTCAGCCAGCCTATTCCCTTACCTCCCTCGGTGTTTTCGGTGCCGGTGTTTTTACTCTTGGTATGGGTGGCCCCTGGTAACCCTCTGCCAGGATAAGCCCTCGAGGAGGGGCTTTGGGCGGTGGCATGGGGGCTTTGGCGGTGCTCTTGCCTCCATGCCAAGCCGCAACGCCATTCACGCCGCTATCCAATAAAGCAAGCCCCATTGATACGTAGCCAATGATCGTGGCTACCCCATACGCCGCTTCATGACCAAAATTTGCCACGGTTTCGGCAACGAAAGAGGCTGTCTGAACGACGGCACCCGCGATCGCCATCCCGATGAACACGGGATTGGCCGTGAGGACCGACAAAGCTGCTCCAACAATCGAAAGTGCGGTAAAGAGTGCGCCAACGCCCAGGCTGAGCCATTTCTGGTCCTTAGCCCTCATGCTCTCCATCCAGATTTCCTCGGGCGTCATTTCCAGGGTTCTGGTCCCGTCCTTGCCGAGGCTTCTGCTGCCATCCTCGCCCATGCTCCTGCTGCGTCCCGTGGGGTCGCGGAATGTGATCGGGTTACCCTGGCAGTAGGCATAGCAATTGATGCCGCCGCTGTCGAACGGGCTGAGCGTATCCGGGCTGAGGAAGCGCATCAGGGTTGGATCGTAGGCGCGATGGCCTCGCCCCAGCAGGTACCAGCCGCTGACCGGGTCGAGCGATTCGCCATTGAACCCGAGCAGGCCCGCCAATGCATCGAAGCGCTCGCCGTAGGCGCTGTACCCGTTGTGGCGCGTGGCGGCCTCCAGGCTGTCGGCAATGACGCTGCCACTGGCATCGCAGCTGAACATCACTGGCGTGTCTGCGCTCTGGCTACCCTGCTGTCCCAACGGGATCTCGCCGGCGTACAGCAAGTGGATCTGGGTCTGCGCATTCTGAATGGCCAGGCGCAGGCGGTTGCCTTGGAAGTGCAGGGCGGTTTCGCCCTCTTTCGCGTTATCCGCGCGAGTTGTCAGATGGCCATGGGCGTCGTAACCATAGTTGCCGCCCGAGCGCTGCCTGGCGCTACCCACCGATCTCAGCCTCAGTTGCGAGTCGTGCGTCACTGCGCGACCGTTCTCATCGATTGTCTGGCAGCCGTTGGCATCATAGGTGAACTGGGCAGGCGTGTCGTTCCTTGGGGGGGAGTAGGTGACACGCGTCAGTTGGCAGGGATCGGCTTGCTTGAAGTCGAATGTTGCAGTCTCCTCCGTGCCGTCTGCGAACTGCGTTACACATCGAATGATGTTGTCCAGATCGTCGAAATCGAACGTCTGGCCGGTGTACTCGCGCCCTTGAGGCGTTCGCGGCAGGTCACGGCCGCTGCACGCATGGTTTGTCAGGCGAGCGCGTTTGTCATAGGTGAAGCATTCCTCCAGCAAACAGATTTCACCCTCCTGCAGCGTACGGCTCTTGAGCAGTGCATCTGGCCACCATTCCTGGGCCAGGGTGCGTTCGGGCTGCGCCGTGCGTTTGAAGGTGCGTTTTTTCTCCTGGCCGTGAACGTTGTATTCCAGGGTGGTGAGCAGGGTTTCCTGGGTCTTGCTGTTTTTCAGCTCAATCTCTGTCAGGCGTCCGAGGGTGTCGTAGCGCAGTTCAGTGAACAGATCGCCGCCGGTGACGGTCTTCAGTTGCCCACGATCGTTGTAGGTCAACTTGTTGTCGTGGCCTCCTTCGACCTGCTGCCAGGTCAGGCGCCCGAGTGGCGAGGTGCCTTGCTCCACGGTGTAGGTGCTGGCGCCGTCCTTGCTCTGCCAGGTTTGTTTCTTCGCACGGTTGTTCCAGTCGTATTCATAGTCGCGCCTACCCAGCTTATTACTGGCGGTCTTGAGCAGCGCGCTGGTCTTGTCGAGGGTAAAACTGGCTGTGTCATCCGGCGCTGTACTGAGGGTGGGCGTTTCCGTGAGCTGCAGGTCGTAACCGTAGGTGATTGTTTGGCGCGCGGCGGTTTCTCTGTCATCGGGTTGCATTTTCCCATTCCGATAGAACAGTTCTTCCTTGCGTTCGCCGGTCTTCGTATCTTTAAGCCGGTCGATGCTGTCATAGGTGCGGGTTCCCAGGACAAGGGGCTTGTCCACGGTCTGCTGCCCCCACTTGAGTTTGCCGCCTTCTCGAGCCAGATCGATCTGGCTGGGCAATTCTTGCGAAGAGTGCTTGGTGTAGCTGCGATTGACCTGGGTTCCGTCCGGCAGCGTTGTCCGAGTCATGCGATTCCAGGCATCGAAATCGTAACGGGTGGTGTTTTCACGCTCATCGACGTGCACCTTGGTGTTGCCCAGCCCGTCGTACTCGTATTGCTGTCGCGCAATGGAGGTATTTGCCTCGAGCCGGTGAATCTGGTCGGGTTTGTCGAAGCGGTTGAGCCAGATCTCGCGCTTGTCACTGATCTTGAAAGTGGTTTCAGGGCTTTGCGCCCATTGCGTGCGGATGTAGCCGTCATGGCGGCCCTGGCCGGTCGGATCATTGTCGGTGTAGTGTTTGACCCGATCGGGGCCTTGCACGCAGCACTCCTGGCCCCAGCCATCGTAGCTGAACTCACAGGTCAGGGTCAGCGGCTCTGGCGCTGCGCAGGGGGACGTCTCGGTAGGGATTACCGGGCGGTAGTCAGTCGCCGTTACCCTGGTTTTCTGGCCGAGGGCATCATAGGCGAGGGTTACCGTGTCCATCATGATCTTGCGTGTGTTCTCATCCCGTTCGTCGATATGGTCGCGCTCCTCCCTCACCGGTCTGCCCAAACCGTCGGTATAGGTGACAGTTTTTACCCCGCGGGCATTGGTCATGGATTGGTGTACCTGTTCGTCCGTAGGGAAATCCCAGGGTCCGTTGTTCGGACAGAGCGCGTAACTGTACGTGCGCCTGGCTTCATAGGCTCCTTCGCCAGGGGCTACGATCTCGGTAATCACCTGGCCTAGTTCATTCTGGGTGATCTGAACGCTGACGCCATTGTGATCGTTGATCAACACCAGCTCACCGGTGACCTGCGAATGCTCCGACGTGACGGTCTTGCGCCGTGCGTCCTCGGGCTTGCCGTCCTCGTGATCATGGCCGGTCACGGTCTGGGTGGTGACCAGCACCGGCTCGGCGCGGAAGGTGCCCAGCGCCTTTGGCACGTATTCAAACGTGGTGGTGGTGGCCAGGCCGTTGAGGGTGACCTTCTGCTCCTTCACCCGGCCATGCAGCTTGCCGTCGGCGGGTGCGTCGAAGTACTGGTACTCGGTGGCCTGCAGCAAGGTGCCAGCGTTGCTGGTGCCTTCATAGAGGTTTTCATCCGCCATCCGATGCCACCTGCGTACCTGGTTCCCGGCCGCGCTGAGCGGCTCGCCCTGCTGGTAACGGTGATGCTGGTACAGCGGCTTGGCGCTGCCATGGCGGGCCTGCGGATCCGGGTGGGTGGTGGTGCTCTTGAGGTGGCGACGGAAGCCTTCGGCGTCTGGCGGGCAGTCGTTGCCCTCGCCCTCGGCGCTGTACCAGTCGTAGACGGTGCGCACGCCGGTGGCCTCGGTTTGTTCCTTGAGGTTGCCGTCGGCGTGGTAGTCGCGCCTGGTGGTCGTCTGCTCGCGTGTGCTCCCCGGGTTTCTGGCCCACTTGTCGAGGGTATCCAGGGGCAATTGGCAATACGCCACTTGCTGCTCGAAATAGCCGTTGCTGATCTTGTAGGTGGTGGTGGCGTCGTGGGTGTAGGTGACGGTCCGGCCCTCTTCCTGCTGCACCTGCTGGGTACGTTCGAGCAACAGCAGGTGGAAGCGGTTGAAGCGGCGCTCGATGGTGCGCGTGATCGGCCCGCTGACCCGTTTCTCGATCGAGCCATACAGGTAGTCGCCGGTATAGCGGTACAGGTAGTCCAGGCCGGTGTCCGGGTTGCGCAGGTTCAGGCCGGCCCCGAGGAAGTTATGGCCCGCCGCATAGCCGCTGCCGGCATCGCTGGAGAGCACGTAGTCATAGCTGACCTCGGTCTTGGGCTGGCCGGAGCGGGGGTCGATCTCGTGCCTCAGGACCCGCGGCAGGGTCGCCGAACTGTTGGGGATGACATGGCCCTTGTCGGGGGCGCTGTAGCTGACGGTTTCACGGGCGCCGAGGGGCGTGCGCACCTTGTCGATGCAGTGGTAGCCGTCGATCTGCGTGTAATGCAGGCGCCAGTAGGGGTAGACCTTTTTCTCGGCATCATTGGCCGTGGGCAGGCGCACCGAGGTCACTAGCTGGTTCTGGTCCAGCTCCAGCTGGTACTCGACGCGACTGCTGTCGCTGGCGTTGGGGTTGAGCACCAGGCGGATAACCTCTTTGACCTCTGGCCGCTCCGGCACGTTGAACGACTCGCGCTCGAGCGAGAAGATCTCGCGGCTCTGGTCACGGATCGACGCCAGCCGCGGCTTGCCGCCGACCAGCGTGTAGGCAAGGGTGATCCCGTGGCCCTTTTCCGAATACACCTTGGTCGGCATGGCCAGGGTGGTGCCGCGCTGCAGTTCGAGGATCTCCACCAACCCCGAGCGGTGGGCAAGGCGGAAAGAGTCGGCGCCAAACGTCTCCAGGTGGAAGCTGTCGACCTTCTTCTCGGACATGCCCATCCCGGGCTGCCCGTCCACGGGGCCGGTCACGGCAAAGCTTTCGCCGCTGTGCACGGAGACAATCCGGCTGGCGGTGTCGTACTGCGACAACTGCAGGTTCCAGCCGCGGCCATAGCCCGAGTCGTTCACGTTGAGCGGGTTGAAGAACAGGGTCAGCGGCAGGCTGGGGCCTTGCAGGTCATTGGCCTGGGTTTCACGCAGGTTGATGGAGAACGTGTACTGGCCGGTACGTGGATCGACCCCGCCTTGCAGGTAGCTCATGAAGTTGAAAGCCTTGGAATGAAGCGCGGTATCTGCAGACATGAAAGTGCTCCCGAACATGGCATTGGCTAGGCCGGGCAAGATTGAATCGGCCAGCAGGTAATCAGGCTAAAGTGCCGGTGAGGTATAGGCACCTAGCATTTTTGCCAGTTTTGCGATGTGCCCGTCTGGCGTAAAACAGCCCTAACGAAGAGGCCCGCTTCTACGAGTGGGAAATGTGAGGGGGTGTTTGATGGCACTGTCAGTTTCGGAAATTTCCCGAGCGGCAATCGAGCAGGCAGCAGAAGAATGTCCTGCCGTGGAAGATCAAGTACCGATGATGCAGTACCTGATGCATCGCAATGATCCGCGAGAGGGCTTAAAGCTCACCATTGATATTGCTGACTTCTCAGGTTCTGTCACGGTGGCTGTGATGCCCTACGCCGGTATGAAAGAGAATGATGTAGTCGAGGTGATTTTCCAGGCGTTCGTTACGGCAGGGCAGCCGATCGGACGTATGCCAGAGATGAAAAAAACGCTGACGGCTGAGAACATAGATAAGCCTGTCGTTTTCAAGCTGAATCGGGCCGATCTCCTTGAGCCGAAAAATCTGACAGGGTTCTACGCCAATTTTTACTTCACAGTGACCCCTGCAGAAGAAAAATGCCGTACATCCATCACGCAAAATGTCCAGGTACTTTCGGGTAGTCCCACCGTAGAGCGCTTGGCTACACCTTACTTCGAACATGACGTAGGCGTCGTCTTGTATCCGGATGAGCATCCTGATGGTGTTTCGGTAATGGCGCCGACGTATGCCGGACAGAAAAAAAATGACATTGTTGTGTTGTTTGACTCAAGGGGAGAGGTAGTAGACTTTATATTCGTCACTCAAGCGAAGCCGCTAAAGTTTACGCTTGGCAAGGCCTGGTTGGAACAGAATGCCAACCAGTCGGACCTGGCGTTGCAGATGCAGTATGGGCGTGCGAACGAAGGTCTCAGAAGTTTACCCTTGCCACTGCGTGTGGCACGGAAGCGCGAGTTTACCGATCCCCCTAAGGTGCCGGGTCAACTGACTTTTTTCAACGCGCGTGCCGGGGTGGCCGTAACGCTACCTCCGAACACCGACATCGGTGGCGGTACAACGACCATGTATATCGTGGGTGCTGACAACACTAAGTTGTTGGAGACCAGTGTCTACAAGGAATTGAATGGCGAGAAGGTCTTCACGTTCGAGCCGGGAAAATTGGACGCCATATTGGGTTTGAAAACCAAAGTGTATTTCACTTATACCTCTTCCGCAGGTGGTTCGTTGTCTTCGAAGTCGGCGGACTTGGAGATCAGCCTGCCGGGTAGCTCTGAGAAAGTAAACCTTCCCAGGTTGCAATGCGTGGAAGCGCAAGGCATTGATAAATTACCCGAGCCCACGAATGATGGGGTGAATTTGGAGTTGTCGGGCTGGCCGTTGATGGCGGAAGGCCAATGGGTAAGGGTCAGGCTTGATAATGGCCGTAACTCTGCACTAATAGTTAATCGGCGTATTACAGAGGAGGAAGTAACGGCTAAGTTGGTGATGATGCCGGTGGATAAAAGCTATTTTGCGGGTAGAACATTCAATTTTATAACTACGTTGTACTTTAATTTTCCTAGGAAGCCTGTGAAGTACCCGCATTTTCTGGTGATACCGGAGGAACCGGAGGATCCGGATACGGGGGCCAGGGGCGAGATTGAGCTCGATGTTTTGACGCTGGAGCGCCTGGATAGCGAATGAGGTTGAAAATGGCAGACAATATACAAGTCCTGCTCGACTGGCTAAAGATCAAGACCCGTGTATCACCCGAAGACGTGGTGGTGGCGCTGCACGGCGCAAAGGTCAATCACTTGCTCGAGCAGGAATACATCAGGCGCTTTTCCGCTGACAGCTATTTCAAGCCATTCAGTGCCCCGGTGGTAGAGGACGAATACCTGCGGTATTACTTGCATGACTTTCAACTGGACATGCCCAGGCTCTCATTCGCCAATGAAGACCTCGACGATTCGCTCGCCTATTTGAACATGGTGATCATCGACGGAACCAAGGTGACGCTCGAATCAATCACCGATGGTTACAAGGTCGCCGCGCTGGATGCCATCACGCCGCTGCATGGCCCGGTTCTCAGCCTGACGCTGCAGCTCGACGAAGTGGATGGTGTGATAAGGGAAGACGGCAAGCTGCTGCTGGACCTGAGCAAGAGCAGCGATTTTTCGGTTGACATCGACGAGGACGAAAACCTGCGGATCATCACCGGCGCACTGTTCAAGGCGCTGTTCGAGAGCTTGCCTGATGACCACCGGATCTTTCCCCTGGGCGTAATCAAACCCGGTGAAGCGCCCGCTCATATGCGCCCACACGCGTTCGCGTTGCGTACCCAGCGTGATACCGACAGCGACGGCTCACTGCTGATATTCATCAGCATGAAGGAAGATTTCAAAGGCACACCGCCGTCGACCAGCCACGACTTTAAATACTTGCATCCCATCGACCGTCCAAATTCCACGGCGACGTTAGTGCTGGGTATCCGGCGCACGATGTTGTTGGCACTGTATCCCAAGTGGCTCGAATCCTTTAAGCAGACCCCTGTGGTCGAGTATGACAGTGAGCGTTTGGGGCGGATCAAGCTCAAGAATATCGAGGCTCAGGAACCGCGCACCACCAAACTCATTGAAAACAGCCTGAAATTTCACCTCAGATTGGCGATCAACAACGATTCCAGTAGAAGGCAAGCGGACGCTTTCAATTTCACCCTGGAACTGCACGAGAACAAGGGCAGTTTGACCTGGGACGAGATCGAGATTGAGGTGGTGATCGACAAGCTGGCGGCAATGCGTGGCGGCGCGCCCGTTTCGCCAAAGTCTAGGAAGACTGAAGTGCTGAAGATGAGTTACACCACTGACTACACGGTCGATGACGGGCCGCCAGTCAAGGTCGTGCGCCAACTGGGGACGCTCTCACATGTGGATCTGGACCGCTGGGAGGAGTCCCTCTACGAGTACTTCTACCGCCTGCATTACCAAGACGATGAAAACACCGCAAAACAGAGCGCGGCCCGTTCGGTTGTGCTGTGCCTGGAGCAGGTCGATATCTTCGCAAGCCGTGCGGTATCGAAGCTTGATGAGATGGTCGCCATCGACCAGAAAGCCGATGCGCTTCTCGACCGCTTGCTTGCGCTGGGCTTCGATGAACTGATCGTCGGCAGTGATACCTATGGCCCGTGTGACGTTGCCCGCTTTGCACAGATTGCCGTGCACAAGGATGCGCCCACCCTGACGCCGCAGTGGTTGATCGTCGGCAGTGATCAGTCCCGGCGGATGCAAGCCACTGGCCCCAGCCCCATCAAGCGCTGGAGTGTCGAAGCGTTGAACGGTGGCAACGCCCTGGGGACCATCGATGAGTTAAGCGGCCTTTACCAGGCACCCGCCGCAGATAAGTTCCCAGGCAATCTCTGGCGTGAGCGGATAAAGGCCACGACCGAGTCAGGGGCCTACAGCTACGCCTTGGCGACGGTCACCAAAACCAACCTGCTCATATCACCGCTGGTGAAGATCTGCGTCCCCGGCCGCAAGGAGCAGTTGGTGGCCAGCTCGACGCTGGAGGACCCCGCTGTCCTGCAATGGTCCCTGGAAGGCGAGGCGAAAGGCGAGCTGGATGCCACGACAGGTCGTGACGTGGGCTACACGCCGCCAGCAGCCGAGCGCGGCAAATCCTACGTGCTCGACGAGGTCGTGGTGACGGACCCAGGGGCACCGGACACGGACACGTTCAGGATTTATCTGATCACTCCCATGATCGCCGGGCCTGCCGAAATCGATGTGAGCGATGTGGTCGCGGGCAGCAGTGCACGCCTGCGGCCAAAAGTTACGATTCATCCCGAAGATGATGAAGTCACCTGGACGGTCCTGGTCGGTCCCGAAGGCATCGAGCCTGTCCCAGGGTCGCAGCACGGTGAGGCCATCTATACGCCAGTGTCCGGAGCGGCACACCGCTTTGCGTTGATCGAGTTCAAGGCGTTTAGTCCATTCCGTACCGCCAGAGGGCTGGTCATCCTGCCCTTGCCTCTGCGCGAGTACAAGTTGCCAGCGGGTAATCAACAGCCATCAGTCTCGATACTGGATAGAAAGGGTTAGACGTTTTGTCAGGGCCTTTTTCTAACGTTTCGCGCCTCCCCTAGGAGCACACAAGATGAACTTCGAAATACCAGCACCGCTGCTGTCCTGGATGGCGGACGAATCAAGTGACAACAACCGCAGGCTTTACGGTTGGGACATGATCATTGGCTTGCCCCTGGAGCTGGTCAATGCGGCGTTGCAGCACAATGGCCTGCAACGGCTCGCCGTTGACCAAGGGGTTGAGGGGCTGGGGGGGGAAATCCTCATCCAAGACAGCCGGCAGAAATATGAGCTGGCCGGCTATCGTCTTTCCAACCTTGCCGTGCAAGTTGCCGCCACCAATTACGGCAACCCCAATGTAAAAGTGTCCGCAGTGTTGGAAGGTGGCGCACAGATTCGCACAGAGGGGCTGGGTTCGGTTCTGACGCTCAGTGAGCACCCACCCTACAGCGGGATCGACGCTGGGCTGGAGCTGCCGATCACGTACCGTGAGGGCAAGTTGGGGGCCAGTCTGAAAGATGGCGTTGAGCACGAACTGGCTGTGGGTACGGGAGAGGTTATCAAGAAGGCAGCGGCAGAGCTGTTCAAGGAGATGCTGCTTGACCTGGAGACACCAAGGGCCCAGTTGCGGCTTGCCCAGGTGCAAGCCAGCGACGACAACCCGTTGCGCCAAGTCGCGAGGATGGAACTGCGCACACAGATCGACGGCAATACACATGTGGCGGCAGGCGAAACGCCCCCCAGCAACGTGCTGCTGTTCGTCAACTTCGCGCACGGCGGGCCAGTGGATTTCCCGCGCGGGGGGGACACCTTTCCCTATCTGCTGGGCTCGGACGGTGCGGGCGGGCAAGGCTGCACCGCCTTGCTGTCGCGCCACCTGCTGCACCGGGTAGCCTTTGGCCAGAGCATTATGGCGAGCCTGCAGGGCGGGCGGTATGACTATGGCGAGTCGTCAACCCAGCCGCTGCCCAGGATCACTGTTGATCAGGGTGAGATGCCAATACCGGGAGGTCTGCACGATGGCGGGTATCTGACCATCGCTTATGAAGCGTTCACCCTTGACGCGACGACTGACGCGCAATTGCAAGTGGCATTCGAGCCGGATCGGGCGATCCAGACCTGGCGACCGCGCTGCCGTATTGAATTTCGTTACCAGCTTGCGGGTTCAGAGGCGTGGACCACCCACTCGGTGGTGGTGCAGCCGCAGCTGAACTACAGCTTGCAGCTCAAGGGGGCCGGTACGGCCGGTGAACTGCTGGAGGGCTGGTGGTTGGCGGCGGCGACAGAGCCGGCGCTGATCGAGCACTTGCCAGAGGAGTTGCCCACGGCGCTGCAGGACGAGATGGCCAGTGCCCTTGAGCACATTGTCCGGGCTGCCTACCTTCAAGCGGTCAACGCCCGCCCGTTGATCAATGTTGCCGAGCAGTTGCTGCCCTTCCTGCGCTTGTTCGACACCGACGACCTGCGTTGGCAGGTCGGCGCCACGCCCAACAACCTTGTGGTGGTGGGGGCTTTCGACAAAGCAGAAGGCCAGTTCCGCATCGAGCAGCAGGAGGCCCAGTTGAAGGCTGGGCAACCCTTCACGTTCACGCTGCAGCCGCCGCGCCCTGGGGTGAAATGGCGCGTCGAGGCGTTGCCGGGAACCCCAAGCATCGAAGGTATGGAGGAAACATCGGGTGTGTACACCCCCCCAGCGATTGCTGGCAACTGGCGCATCAAGGTGGTAGCCGAGGACCCTGTGACGCGCATGAGCAGCTCGGCGTTGGTGAGTGTCAGCACCGTTCGGGTGATGATGGGGCCATTGTTCAAGCACCTGGTACGTGGCCATGAAGACGTGGGAGAGCAGGTCCGGTTCGTGGCTTCTTCCATGGAGCAGGGGGCGGCCGAGTATCAATGGGATGTCGAGGGCGAGGAGGGGGTCAAAGGCACGTTCGCCATTGACGGTGATACCTCGGTGGCCGTGTACACGCCGGGACCCAAGCAGGAAGGACGCACTTATGTGATCGACAGAGTCGTGACGACCAACACGGTGACCCAGGACGTGCGTCTGGGCTTGGTCCTTTCCCAGCATGGTGACCCGGAGCTGGAAATCTGGCCTGGCGCAGAGGTGACCGACAAGGGCCTGAAGCTTGAGGCTTGGCTCGGTGAAAGTGAAGAGCCGTTGGAAAATGTTGTCTGGACGGTAGAGGGGCCGGGTGAAGTTGTGGATGACCACTACAGGCCAGACCCGGATGCTGCCGATGCGTTCGTGCTGATTATCGGGACATTCGAATATAAAAACCATCTTTATCAAGGGCATCTGGTACGGCCTCTGCCCCTCGATCGTTTCCCAGGCCTGAGCGCCGCCCAAGCGATGCGCAAGCGTCATAGGCAACGGGCCGGTGCGCGACGGTTGTCCATACATCAAGAGGGAACCCCGACGTTTGATCTTTTGCCAAAAGGGCCACTGGCCGTCGGGCCAGGGCACAAAGTGAAGTTCAAGCTCTCGGCGTTCAAAGGCAAAAAGGTGAGCTGGAGGGTTGAACGGGTCTCGGGCGATCAGCAAATGCGCGGCCAGATCGATGCTGAAGGTGGCTACACCGCGGGCAAGACCGATACCGGTTCGGATCGCGTGATCGCCGATCTTTGGTTATTGGGCAGCAAGGTGGGGACTGCAGTCGCGACCATCATCAACGTCCCCGACATGCCAGTGTGGGATTCGCTCAAGTCATTCGACCTGAAAGCCAGCAATTTTAACGGCGATGCTCACATTTATGGCAATGGGCATATGCAGGTCGAAGTTGGGATAGAGATGGCAGCGGAAGGAATAGAGCTCCAGATCGGGGAAGTGGATAGCGTGCGCCTGTTTTCAAAGGCCACGCATCTGCAACTGCCAGAACAACGTGGCCCCCTTCCGAAGCAGCAGGCGCTGTGGGCATTCAACCGAGACAGGAATGCCTATGATCTGGCAGGTTCGACGCAATCTGCCGGTGTACAGGGGCCCCCTGTGATACTCGCCAAGAAACAATATTACTTGCTCAGTAGGGCCGCAGTGTCTGGTCATATTGACTGTTATGCCGGGTTGCAGGATCGCCATGGTGCCTGGCACTACAGCAACCAAGCAAGCGTGGTTGGGAATCCGGAAATTAAAGTGAAGGTCATAGAGCATACGGTCCGTACGGACGATTTTTTACTTTCGCGTACGCGGATACGACCGGATCGCCGGGGAAACGAGGACGAAGATTTCGATCTGGTGTTGGATTCCGTGGATTATTGGAAGTTAACGTCGAAGCAAGAAAGGAAGTTTTTCAAGGTCAAGGTAATGACCGGCGCAGTTGCCCTTGCGAATGCAAGATCTGAAGATCCGGCCGCCGAACCGGCCCCCGCGGACCCTGTTGATCGCGATTCCATAGTTCTGTGGGAGGATGACCACGATCAGGTCGCTACGGCGAGTTATACCGGTTGGGCGTTTTGGTCGGCGGAGAACGGGACCCCCAGGCCGAAAACCATGAAATTTCATGTTGATGGGCTTAGTGAACTGCTACCCAAGCCTAAATCTTCTATGCCTGATCCTGCCTATTTGGGGGAAGATATAGAGGCTGGGGATTTTGCCGCTCCGGGTTTGATTATTGGTAACTTCCGGGTTGATGAGTATTACTACAGTGAAGCCGATAAAAAATATGTGGAGCCTTTCAAGAAAAGCCTGTTGTATCGCCTTCAGGATAGTCAAGGCAATACTGTCGACTTGTGGGTTTCTTATGACACTGACCATGAGAGTCGTTATCGAGACTTTCTGATTGTCAAGGAGGCCAAGCCGGGGGATGAGTGGTAGCCATTGTCGAGGGCGTTTCGCTGGTTGAGTATTTCGCTCAGGCGGCGCTGTATATAGATCATGTGAATAAAGTGAGCAGCATATTTTCTTTACGAGGAGCATTTCAGCATGTCTGCAGATACCGCGCTTCATTCCAAGGCTTTCAACTTCATGAGCTACCTGCAAGGCGGGGTCGATCCACGTACCGGCCAGTACACGTTCTCCATCAACCTGCGTGAAACCCAGGCCAATGACCTGCAAGGCCCCAGCCTGCCGCTGACCCTGTTCTTCAACCCGCTCAACGTGAACGACTCGGGCTATGGCCGCGGCTGGAACCTGCAGTTGTCGCAGTACGACACCGCCAGCCGGATTGTCTCCGTGCACAGCGGCGAAAGCTTTGCCGTGACCGGCCCCGTGGACGGGCAGCCCGGGATGGGCATGTCCGAGAAGAAGGTCGACAGCTTCCACCTGGAGACGTTTGGCGCCGACTCTTTCCGCCTTGCCCACCGCTCGGGGTTGGTGGAGATCCTCGAACTGCAGCGCGGCACCACCCTGGCCATGCCGACCAAGGTGTATTCGGAAAAGGGCCACGGGATCACCCTTGCCTACACGCTGGTCGGCGGCAAGCCGCGGCTGGCGTCGATCCGTGACCAGAGCCGCGAGATCTTCTCGCTCGAGCGCGAGTCGTTCAACGTGCCGGAGCGGCCAGAGGTCAAAGAGGTTATCCGCCTGGTGCTCAACCCCAACGCCAGCGACAGCAGTCGCGTCGAGTACCAGCTGGAGCTGGACCAGAACCAGCTAGTGACCTCGGTGCGCCTGCCCACGGCCAATGATGCCGAGAAAAAGGTCTACCCCTACTGGCGCCTGCATTACACGCAGATCGACGGCTACCACTGCATCGACAAGGTGCGCACGCCCCTCGGCGCCCGTGAAACCGTCAGCTACAGCGCCCCCGACAAGGGCCATGTCATCCCCAACAGTTCGGCGACCCTGCCGCGGGTCCTGAGGCACGAGATCGACCCCCGCTCCGGCCAGCCCAAGACCGAGGTCAGCTATGACTACGTGCTCTCCAGCGATGCCGGCAGCGGCTATGCGGCGGGCCATAACTTCCTCGGGGCCGGCCTGAACCTGCGCAACCCGGACACCGGCCTGGACTACCTGTACCGCTATACCGGCGACTACCTGTATGGCTCGATCGAGAAACGGGTCAGCGGGCCGATCACGCGCACCATCGAGCGCCGCTTCAACCGCTTCCACCTGCTGTTGCTCGAACGTACCCAGCAGGTGCAGCAGGAAGAGGGCCGGACCGTCACCTACACCCACGACGCCACCACCACCTACAAGATCAGCAACGGCTATTTCGAGCAGCAAGTGGCGTATTGCCAATTGCCCCTGGATACCCTCGACAAGTGGGCCAGAAACCCGGGGAGCACACGCGAGCAGACGACCACCAGGCGCGACTACCACGCCGACGGCAACCTCAAGGAACAAACCGAGGCCACCGGCGTGCGCACCGTCTACGACTGGTACAGCGCCGAGGGCGAGGGCAACGACTGCCCGCCAGACGCCGAAGGCTTCCGTCGCCACCTCAAGAGCACCACCACCCACCCGGATCCGCAGGCCCGCCATGGCAGCGCCAAGCCGCTGTACCAGCATCACCGTTACCAGCAGGGCGAGCCGCTCAGCGCGGCCGGGAACCAGGTACGCAGGTGGCATCGGATGGCGGATGAAAACCTCTATGAAGGCACCAGCAACGCTGGCACCTTGCTGCAGGCCACCGAGTACCAGTACTTCGACGCACCCGCCGACGGCAAGCTGCATGGCCGGGTGAAGGAGCAGAAGGTCACCCTCAACGGCCTGGCCACTACCACCACGTTTGAATACGTGCCGCAGGCGCTGGGCACCTTCCGCGCCGAGCCGGTGCTGGTCACCACCCAGACCGTGACCGGCCATGATCACGAGGACGGCAGGCCCGAGGACTCGCGGCGCAAGACCGTCACGTCGGAGCATTCGCAGTTCACCGGTGAGCAGGTGCTGGCCGTTGATGATAACGACGTGCGGATTCGCACCGAGCACAACGAACTGGGCCAGGTCGTGGCCGAGATCGTCGCGCCGGAGGACAAGGACGGTTACGAAGCCCGGCGGATCTACAGCTACGCACTCTGTCCCAACAATGGGTCGTGGGAAAATCCTGTGGACGAGGAGGCTTGGCAGGCACGTATCGACGTCAACGGGGTGACGACGCGCACGCATGTCGATGGTCTAGGGCGGGTGGTCGCGGAGTGGCGTGAAGATTGGGATAACAATGACGGCGCCAAACCTGACGACCTTCGGCAGTTGTCTAGCGCTAGCTATGACCCGCTGGGTCAGTTGCTGTACGAAACCGAACATGACTGGCGGCCAGGTCAAGCGGACCTCACCCTCAGGACGGCCTACGAGTATGACGGTTGGGGACAGCAGGCCGTGACGGTCGGCCCGGACGGGGTCCGTGTTGTCGAGCAGAACGACCCGGTCGGCCCAGGTGCGCAAGTTCACGATGGGCGTGTGACCAAAAGTTGGCGTGAGTGGACAGGGTCTGGGGCGAAGAAGACCGGCGTGTCCGAGACCCGCATGAACAAGGCCGATGCACCCGTATGGGTTCAACGGCGTGGCCTCGACGAGAAACCAGTCAGCCTACAGACCACCCTGTACGACGGGCTGGCAAGGGTTGCGCAACAAACCACGGGTGAGAATGCAACGGCCCGGGTCACCGCGTTTGCCTATGATGCGTTTGATCGGGCCACCCATGAGACACGGCCCAAGGCGATCAGCTACAGCGATGACCCCGATGCGCTGACTACCTCGGTTGTCCAGCGCCAGTATGCCTTGCACAGCCGTGAAGACCTGCAAGTGGCTATCGATGTGACGGAGGTTGGCGATGGGCAGCGCAAGCAGGCACCTCGTGTGCTGGGGATCCGATCGATCGACGGGCTGGGGCGCCTGGCGCATGAAGACATTGGCGGTCGAGTGAGAACCCTCAGCTACAAGCCGGGTGAGCGCCAGCCTGAAAAAGTGATCACCCCGGAAGGACAGATCGACTACACCTACGAGCTGAGATTGAGCGAGAAGCCAATGACCCGTGGGTTGGGCACTCAGGTTCAGCAGAGTGACGTGGTGTATGACTACGACAAGATCAATGCCCGCCTGAACGGCTGGGAGGTGCCTGCGCAAGGCGGCAACCCACTGCAGACGCTCCAGCGCGAGTACTATCAGACCGGCCAGCTCAAGCGGGAGACCTTTGCTCGCCATGAAGGGGCATCGCCGGTCACCCACACCATGGCCTATGTCTACAGCCACCGCGGGCGCCTGCTCGAGTACACCGATGTGCTCGGGCAGGTGCAAGTCAACGGCTATGACGCCCACGGCCGACTGATGTCGACGACGATGTACGCACCAGGCCAGAAAGAGGGGGAGAAGGGCGAAGTATTGCTGGAAACCAGTTTCCACTATGACGAGCTAGGTCGCATGTACCTGCACAAGACCCGCGACACGAAGACCGGGCAGACCCTCGACACCCAATTGACGTTCGACGAATTTGACCGTGAGACGCACCGTACTTTTACCGCCGAGGGCTTCGCCCAGACCCTGGTGCAGACCTACGATGATGCCGATGCCATGCGCAGCCGCGCCCTGACCGAAGGCAGCGATGGCCGGGGCCAGGAAATACGCATGGAGACCTATGAGTATGACTTGCGCCAACGCTTGATCGAATACCGTTGCACGGGCGACCAGCGGCCGCTGGATCCCTATGGCAACGCGATGACTGGGCAGAGTTTCAAGTTCGATGGCCTGGACAATATTCGGGAAGTGATCACGACGTTCGATGGTGGCAGCAACACGGCGACCTACCACTTTGAAAATGATGACCCGGTTCAATTGAGCCGGATAACCAACACGCACACAACGGGGGCAGGGAAATACCCGGTCGAGATAAAACTTGCCTATGACCGCAATGGCAACCTGATCAACGACGAAGAGCAGCGTACGTTGAAATATGACCACCTGAACCGTTTGCTCAGTGTCCAGGGACAGGATGTCGAGGTTCGGTATCACTATGACGCGCTGGATATTCTCATCGGCACCGAGCAAGGCGACGTCAGGCAGCAACGCTTCTACCGAGGCAATGAGCTGGTAAGCCAGACGGGTACGGATGGCGATGTCTCGTTTGTCAAAGGCGGGGAGCAGATTATTGCTGAAATGACCCATGAGCGCGATCCGAACGCTTGATGTGTACGCACAGGCGGTTGGCAGGGGCGGTAAAATTTACCGCCCAGCACTTCAAGTAATAAGCGAATTTAGATGGGGCTGAATATGAAGATGATATATACCATGGTCTTAGCCATTCTGACAGTTTTTTTGGGGCGTCAGATGGCAAGCGCGGAAGACCAGCTTGGGGTTCTTACCATGACTAATGGTAATCAGAGAACTGAGTGTCAGATTTCCATTGTTAGAGGCTATAAATTCTATCATATGGATAAAACGGCATGCGGCGATGATAATGTTTACACTTTTACTCTCTCGGGGGTTAAGGCAGGCGTGGAGATAAAATTTTGCGGAGAGCAATACTGTAAAGAAAATAAAGGATGTGGTGGATGGCCTAATGAGCCGGGTTGTTTTGTTTACACGATAAAGACTCTCAAGCGCGATTCCTCTGTGGATAAATATGCGCTGACAAGACTTTCAGGCCTGAAAGAAGGTTTTATTCCACATAAGTCATTCAAGATGCTTCGGGTCTATGATGATAAGAAAATTGAAGGAAAGCTTTCACGTGTAGAAATCAAGTATTGTAATGATGCGGATAACTGTCCTGACGAGCCTGAGCTTGGCCAATAACTAGGGTTTGTCCGAGAAGTCGTCACGGGGCGATCAAGCAAAGCGAAAACAGACGAGGAACGGTCGGAGTTATGCTCGACTATACGTAGTAGGAATGAGCATTCCGACCGGGCTGGCGCATCAGCCTGTTTTCAACGTGGTTTCGTCGCGCAGGCAGCTCTTTTTACATACCCTAGGCTTGATTCCGGGTAATGGCTTCGATCCTGGCCTGCTTTTCCATGGCCCAATCAAATGCTTCACCCTTCTGCTCTGCTTCGTAGTGTTGTTCTTCCAACTGCTGATAAAGCTCCAGCTCTTCATCCGGCATGAAATGCAGGCAGTCGCCGGCAAAGAACCACAGCAGGTCGCGAGGTACCAGATGGGCGATCTGCGGATAGCGCTGGATTACCTGGCAGATTAGGTCCTGGCCCAGGTACTGGCTTTGCAGCGGGTCCTGCGGCAGCAGGGTGAGCAGTTCGTCGAAGCGCTCGAGGAACAGGGCGTGGCTTTCCTCCGGGACCTGTTCGGCTTCACCCAGCGCGGCCAGGATGGTACGCAGGTGGTGGAGCAGTTGCAGGTGGTATTCCAGGTGGGGGTTGGCCATGGCGGCGCTCCTCGGTGGTTGAAACGGGGGGCGGAGTATACGCCGGTTGGGCGAGGGAGGCACCCGGCCTTTTCGCCGGCAAGCCGGCGAAAGGGCCGCACAGCGACCCGTCGTCCTATCAGCGAATCTTGCCTGTCACAGGCTCCAGTTGCGCCTTGTCGAACGCATCCACATCAATCACCACCCGGCGTGCCTGCTCGGCTTGATGCAGGCGCTGGCCTTCCTCCGCTTGCAGCACACCCGCTTCGATGGCGGCGTCGATCACCGATTGCCCGGCTGCCGCCTGCACCTTGCCTTCCTTGACCGCCTGATGCAGCGCCTTGTGCAAGGGGGCCGCATCGTCCAGCAGGTCACAGGCCGTCTGTAGCGCGGCCACCGGGTCGCCTTCGGCCTGAGGCCTGAAGCAGCCCTCCAGCACTGCTTCGAGCGCCGGGTCGCCTTTGCGCCGGCCGATCAAGGCGGCCACCTCGGCATCCAGCTCATCGCTCGGACCGCTATGCCTGCGGCCAAATGGGAACACCAGCACGCGCAGGGCGCAGCCGATGAAGCGGTTGGGGAAGTTGTCGAGCAGCGCGGCGAGCGCCTTTTCCGCCTGGCCCAGGTTTTCCTCCATTGCCCAGCGCAACAACGGGCGCAGGTGCTCGGGCGAGCCCAGGTCGTGGTAGCGCTTGAGCGCGGCGCTGGACAGGTAGAGGTAGCTGAGTACATCGCCCAGTCGGGCGCTCAGGCGCTCGCGGCGCTTGAGCGCACCGCCCAGCAGCATCATCGACAGGTCGGCCAGCAAAGCGAAGGCCGCCGCCTGGCGGTTGAGGGCGCGGAAATAGCCCTGGCTCAGGGCGTCGCCCGGGACCTTCTCGAAATGCCCCAGGCCCAGACCCAGCACCAGGGTGCTGGCGGCGTTGCCGGCGGCGAACAGGATGTGCTGCATCAGCAGGTCGTCGAACTCTTTGAGCGCCTGGTCATGGTCCTCGCGCCCGGCCAGGGCCATTTCCCTGAGCACGAACGGGTGGCAGCGGATGGCGCCCTGGCCAAAGATCATCAGGTTGCGCGAGAGAATGTTGGCGCCCTCGACGGTGATGAAGATCGGCGCGCCTTGCCAGTTACGCCCCAGGTAGTTGTTCGGGCCCATGATGATGCCCTTGCCGCCGTGCACGTCCATGGCGTGCTGGATGCATTCGCGACCGCGCTCGGTGAGGTGGTACTTGAGGATCGCCGACAGCACCGAGGGTTTTTCGCCCAGGTCCACGGCCTGGGCGGTGAGCAGGCGGGCGCTGTCCATCAGCCAGGCGTTGCCGCCGATGCGCGCCAGCGACTCCTGGATGCCCTCGAAGGCGGCCAGTGGCACGTTGAACTGTTCGCGCACGCGGGCGTACTGGCCGGTGACCAGGCTGGTGTACTTGGCCGCGCCGGTGCCGACCGCGGGCAGGGAGATGGAGCGGCCCACCGACAGGCAGTTCATCAGCATCATCCAGCCCTTGCCGAGCATTTCCTGGCCGCCGATCAGGCAGTCCAGCGGCACGAACACATCCTTGCCGCTGTTGGGCCCGTTCATGAACGCCGCGCCCAGGGGCAGGTGGCGCTGGCCAATCTCCACGCCCGGCAGGTCGGTGGGGATCAGCGCCAGGCTGATGCCCAGCTCGGCCTGCTCACCCAGCAGGTGCTCGGGGTCGTAGGCCTTGAAAGCCAGGCCCAGCAGGGTGGCTACCGGGCCGAGGGTGATGTAGCGCTTCTCCCAGTTCAGGCGCAGGCCGATGACTTCCTCGCCTTGCCACTGGCCTTTGCAGATGACGCCGGTATCGGGCATGGCGCCGGCGTCGGAGCCGGCCAGGGGGCCTGTGAGGGCGAAGCAGGGGATGTCGTCGCCGCGGGCCAGGCGCGGCAGGTAGTGATTGCGTTGCGCCTCGGTGCCGTAGTGCAGCAGCAGCTCGGCCGGGCCCAGGGAGTTGGGCACCATCACCGTGGAGGCCAGGTCGCCGCTGCGGGTGGCCAGTTTCATCGCCACCTGCGAGTGGGCGTAGGCCGAGAAGCCCTTGCCGCCGTATTCCTTGGGGATGATCAGGGCGAAGAAGCCGTGCTGCTTGATGAAGTCCCAGGCCTGCGGCGGCAGGTCGAGGTCCTGGCCGATCTGCCAGTCGCTGACCATGGCGCACAGTTGCTCGGTGGGGCCGTCGATGAAGGCCTGTTCTTCCTCGCTGAGCTTGGGCGCGGGGTAGTCGAGCAGGGTGTCCCAGTCGGGGCGGCCGCTGAACAGGTGGCCGTCCCACCACACGGTGCCGGCATCGATGGCTTCGCGCTCGGTGGGGGACATTGGCGGCAGGACGCGCTGGAACCAGCTGAACATCGGTGCGGTGAACAGTTTACGGCGCAGCTCCGGCAGGGCGAAGAAGGCCGCCTTGACGGCGATCACCACCCAGATCAGCGCCAGCAGCCAGCCTGGCGCGGTGCTGAAGATGCCCATCAGCAGGGTATAGGCGGCGATGGCCGCGAGGATCTGCAGGGGCGCCAGGCGCCGGTGCAAGAGATACGCGGCGCCAAGCACCAGGACCAGCAACCACAACAGCAACATGATTCTTCCTCCTTGGAAGCGAGCGTTAGGCCAACCCAAAGAGCTTAGACGCGCCGGGGTGGATGGCCTGCCTAGGAAATGACAGGGCGGGGCGCTGGGAGTTCGGTGGGGAATGTCATGCAGTCATCGCGGGGCAAGCCCGCTCTCACGCCAGATATGCAATGTGGGCGTGGGCGCGGGCCTGCCCCGCGATGCGGTCATCAGATTATCTGGCGCGATTCAACCCCAGTTCCATGTCGTCGATCAGCGCCTTGGCCATGGCGCTGAGGATGCGCGCCGAGCTGCCGGCCAGCAGGTCGCCCTCCATTTCCGCTTCGCAGGTCAGGTGGCGAATGCAGCCGAGCAGCACCGACAGCTCGCTGAAGGCATCCTCGAAGGTAACCCCCGGCTCGATCTTGAACAGGTCCAGGCAGGTGGTGCGGCCTGCGGTATGGCCGCGGCTCATGGCTGCACCTGTGGCTTGTGCTCGAGCAGGGCGCAGGCGAGCTGGCCGAGGTAGTCGCTGGCGGTGAACAGGCGGTCCTGGGTTTCGCCGGGCTTGGTCTTGAAGTAGATATCGAGGACGTCGGAAATGGCGGTGGCCACTTCGACGGCGGCGGACATGGCTTCTTCGCGGGTGAGGGTGGGGCGGATGCTGATGAAGGGGGCGAGGCGGGGTGGGTCTGGGACGATTTTTTTCATGGTAGAGAGTCCTATGCGGTCAATGAAACCGCCATTCAGGTCCTTTCTCACGAGGTCAGGGTGGCGGCCGTGTACGAGGTGAGAAAACCGGGACATAGGACAAACCCGGTCAGACGGAAGTCTGCCCGCACACGGCCACCATGACGAAGCCGCTGGTTGTCATATGTAGTCGGGTTTCTCACGCCCGGTCACCAAATGTGGCGACCCGGTGAAGTTATCCCTGGGGTATTTCCCCGACAACGCGGCGGCTTCCGGCAAGCGCGTAGGATAGTTCCCAAGCTTTGCTGGCTGAAGCATTTTGTTTCAGATTCGGAAATATCTGACAGAACGCGGGGGCCGCTGGCACCGCTCACCGCTTGGAGTAGACTGTCCCACCTCCCGCATTCATAAGGACGTTGCCATGCTGAAGATCTGGGGCCGCAAGAATTCGAGCAATGTGCGCAAGGCGTTGTGGATCGCCCACGAGCTGGGCCTGGACTTTGAGTCCATCGATGCCGGCGGCGCCTTCGGCGTGGTCAACGAACCGCACTACCGGGCCCTGAACCCCAACGGCCTGGTGCCCATGCTCGAAGACGGCGATCTGGTGCTGTGGGAGTCCAACACCATCGTGCGCTACCTGTGCGCCGAGTACGGTGCAGAGCAGGGCTGGTACCTGGACGACCCGCGCCGGCGCGCCCTGGCGGACAAGTGGATGGACTGGACCACCTCGTCCTTCGCCGGCCCGTTCCGCCCGCTGTTCTGGGGCCTGCTGCGCACCCCCGAGGACCAGCGCGACTGGGTGGCGATCAACGCCGCGCACAAGCAGTGCGCCCAGTTGCTGGCCATCGCCGACGAGACCCTGGCCAAGCAGCCGTACCTTTCCGGCGAGCAGATCGGCATGGGCGACATCCCCCTGGGCAGCTTCATCTACGCCTGGTTCGAAATGCCGATTGAACGCCCGGCCATGTATCACCTCGAAGCCTGGTACGAGCGCCTCAAGCAACGCCCGGCCTACCAGGCGGCGGTGATGACCGCCCTGACGTGACGCCACTTCGATAATCACTATCGATACATGTGACTGTACTTGTGCGGCCGGGCCTTGCACCATGGCCGCACTCACTGCGCCAGTGTCTTTGCCTGGCGTGTCCCGAACCTTTTTCATCGGTACCTGACCCGCCATGAGTTCCGCCCTGTCCATTCGACAGCTGACCAAGACCTACGGCAACGGCTTCCAGGCCCTCAAGGGCATCGACCTGGATGTAGCCGAAGGCGACTTCTTCGCCTTGCTCGGCCCCAACGGCGCCGGCAAGTCCACCACCATCGGCATTCTCTCGACCCTGGTGAACAAGACCAGCGGCACGGTCAACGTGTTCGGCAACGACCTGGACCGCTCTCCCGCGGCGCTCAAGCGCTGCCTGGGCGTGGTGCCCCAGGAGTTCAATTTCAACCAGTTCGAGAAGACCTTCGATATCGTCGTTACCCAGGCCGGCTACTACGGCATCCCGCCCAAGGTGGCCAAGGAGCGGGCCGAGCAGTACCTCACGCAACTGGGCCTGTGGGACAAGCGCGACGTGCCTTCGCGCTCGCTGTCCGGCGGCATGAAGCGCCGGCTGATGATCGCCCGGGCGCTGATCCACGAGCCACGCCTGCTGATCCTCGACGAACCGACTGCGGGGGTGGACATCGAGCTGCGCCGTTCGATGTGGAGCTTCCTCACCGAGCTCAACCAGAAAGGCATCACCATCATCCTCACCACCCACTACCTCGAAGAGGCCGAGCAGCTGTGCCGCAACATCGGCATCATCGACCACGGCACCATCGTCGAGAACACCAGCATGCGCCAGCTGCTGGGCAAGCTGCATGTCGAGACCTTCGTCCTTGACCTGCGCCACGACCTGCCCGCCGCGCCCGAGCTGCAGGGCTACCCGTGCCGGCTGATCACCCCGCACACGCTGGAGGTTCAGGTGGACAAGGACATTGGCATCACCGCGCTGTTCGGCCAGCTGGCGCTGCAGAACATCGAGGTGCAGAGCCTGCGCAACAAGACCAACCGACTCGAGGAGCTGTTCGTGTCCCTGGTGGAAAAGAACCTGTCGAAGGTGGCCGTATGAGTGTGGAACTGCGCACCAACTGGGTCGCCCTGAACACCATCGTCTACCGCGAAGTGCGGCGCTTCCTGCGTATCTGGCCGCAGACCCTGCTGCCGCCGGCGATCACCATGGTCCTGTACTTCGTGATCTTCGGTAACCTGATCGGCCGGCAGATCGGCGACATGGGTGGCTTCACCTACATGGAGTACATCGTGCCTGGGCTGATCATGATGTCGGTGATCACCAACTCTTACGGCAACGTGGTATCGAGCTTCTTCGGCAGCAAGTTCCAGCGCTCCATCGAGGAGCTGATGGTGTCGCCGGTGTCGCCGCACACCATCCTGGTCGGCTATGTGTTGGGTGGCGTGTTGCGCGGCTTGGCGGTGGGGGTGATCGTGACCTTCCTGTCGCTGTTCTTTACCCATTTGCAGGTGCATCACCTGGGGGTGACCGTCATCGTGGTGTTGCTGACCGCGACCATCTTCTCGCTGCTGGGCTTCGTCAACGCGGTGTTCGCCCGCAACTTCGACGATATCTCGATCATCCCGACCTTCGTGCTGACACCGCTGACCTACCTGGGCGGGGTGTTCTACTCGATCAACCTGCTGCCGCCGTTCTGGCAGACCGTATCGCTGGCAAACCCGGTGCTGCACATGGTCAACTCGTTCCGCTACGGCATCCTAGGGGTGTCGGATATCAGTATTGGCACGGCGATCAGCTTCATGCTGGTGGCCACCGCGGTGCTCTACGTGCTGTGCGTGCGCCTGTTGGTCAGCGGCCGCGGCATGCGCGCCTGAGCCCTGGTTGGGGTTGGCAGCGCAGCGACACTGGCGCCGGCGCCACTGCCGGCCCACCCACCAGCGCCAGTAGCCCATGGTGGTGAAGTAGGCGAGCACGCCCAGCACCACCCCGCACACCACCGAGCCGAGCAGGAACGGTTGCCAGATCGTCGCCAGCTGCTCGGTGACCCAGTCGACGGTGATCGACTCGGGCAGCGTGCGTGGCGGCACCTGCAGCAGCCAGGCACCGGTCATGTAGGTGACGAAGAACACCGGCGGCATGGTCAGCGGGTTGGTCAGCCACACCAGGCTCACCGCGATCGGCAGGTTGCCGCGCACGGGAATGGCCAGCGCGGCGGCCAGCAGCATTTGCATGGGGATGGGAATGAGCGCGGCGAACAGGCCGACGCCCATGGCCCGCGCCACCGAATGGCGATTCAGGTGCCAGAGGTTGGGGTCGTGCAGCAGCTTGCCGAAGAAGCGTAAGGATTTATGTTCGCGGATGCTGGTCGGGTCCGGCATGTAGCGTTTGAACAGACGGCGCGGCATGTGGGCTCCCGGCAGGGTTGAAGGGCGTCAGTATGCCCTGATTGAAACGCAGCCTCGTTCAGAGTTTGTGACAATTGATTAGCAGGTTTTCCCCGCCAATCGGCTAAGCCTCAGGGGTCGTGATCGCTTCTGGAGCTCTATCTCATGCGCGCAGGGAT
Organism: Pseudomonas sp. PONIH3; assembly: GCF_002934345.1. NCBI lineage: Bacteria > Pseudomonadati > Pseudomonadota > Gammaproteobacteria > Pseudomonadales > Pseudomonadaceae > Pseudomonas > Pseudomonas sp. PONIH3. Next base: position 1,666,090 of record NZ_CP026386.1, on the reverse strand, counting down.
GCTGGCCCTGGTGCTCGGGCTGTTGAGCCTGCGCTTTTTGCCCGTTTTGCCGCCGGTCGGGTGGCTGATTCCGTTGCTGTTGCTGGCCTTGGCCTGTCTGCGCACGCGGATCTGGCCGCTGGGCTGGTTCGTGCTGGGTGGCTGTTGGGCCTGCTGGTCGGCGCAGCAGGCGCTGGATGATCGACTGGCCCCGGCGCTGGATGGCCGCACACTGTGGTTGGAGGGGCGGGTGGTGGGGCTGCCGACTCGCACGGAGCGCGGCGTGCGTTTCGAGCTGGAGCATGCTGAGTCGCGCCGGGCGCAATTGCCCAGGCGCCTGCAACTTAGCTGGTTTGCCGGGCCTGAATTGCGCGCCGGTGAGCGTTGGCGCCTGGCGGTGAACCTGCGCCAGCCCCATGGGCTGCTCAACCCCCATGGCCCGGACCGCGAAGCATTGTTGTTGGCCCGGGGTATCGGCGCCACTGGCTCGGTCAAGGCCGGCGAGCAGGTCGGGCAGGCTGCGGTGCATTGGCGCGATGCCGTGCGCCAGCGGTTGATGAACTTGGATGCCCATGGGCGCGAGGCGGCGCTGACGGCCCTGGTGCTGGGCGACGGCGCCGGGCTCGCGCGCGAGGATTGGCAGACCCTGCAGGCCACCGGCACGGTGCACCTGCTGGTGATCTCTGGCCAGCATATCGGGCTGTTGGCCGGGCTGGTGTACGGCCTGGTCGCGGGCCTGGCGCGGTTGGGCGCCTGGCCATCGCGCTGGCCGTGGCTGCCCTGGGCTTGTGGCCTGGGCATGGCCGCGGCATTGGGCTACGGCTGGCTGGCCGGCTTCGGCGTGCCGGTGCAACGGGCCTGCCTGATGCTGGCGGTGGTGTTGCTCTGGCGCCTGCGCTTCAGGCACCTGGGGGCAGCCTTGCCGCTGCTGTTGGCGTTGTCGGGGGTGTTGCTGATCAATCCATTGGCCAGTCTGCTGCCGGGTTTCTGGCTGTCATTTGCCGCGGTTGGCGTGCTGGTGCTGTGCTTCTCTGCCCGGCTCGGCGCCTGGCGGCCCTGGCAGGCCTGGAGCCGCGCCCAGTGGGTAATCGCCGTGGGCCTGTTGCCGGTGCTGCTGGCGCTGGGGCTGCCGGTCAGCCTGACGGCGCCGCTGGCCAACCTGCTGGCGGTGCCCTGGATCAGTTTCGCGGTGTTGCCCCTGGCCTTGCTTGGTACGGCGACGTTGCCAGTGGCTGGGGTGGGGGAGGGGCTGCTGTGGCTGGCGGGGCTTTCGCTGGAGGGGCTGTTTCGCCTGCTGGCGCAGCTTGCGGGGCAGTTGCCTGCATGGCTGCCCGAACCGTTGCCGCTGTGGGCCTGGCTGTTGGTCGCGCTGGGCGCGCTGTTGTTGCTGCTGCCTCGGGGCGTGCCGTTGCGCTTGCCGGGCGCGGTGATGCTGCTGGCCTTGTGGGCGCCGCGTGAGCAGGTGCCCCTTGGGCAGGTGCAGGTGTGGCAGCTGGATGTCGGCCAGGGCCTGGCGGTGCTGCTGCGTACCCGTCATCACGCGCTGTTGTACGACGCCGGGCCTGCGCACGGGGACAGCGACCTGGGCGAGAGCGTGGTGCTGCCGACCTTGCGCAGGTTGGGGGTCAGGCACCTCGACCTGATGCTGGTCAGCCACGGTCACGCCGATCATGCCGGCGGGGCGGCGGCGGTGCGCCGGGGGCTGCCGGTGACGCGGGTGCTGGCCGGGGAGGTTGCCGGGCTTGCGCCTGCCGCGCTGTGCGAAAGTGGTGAGCGCTGGCGCTGGGATGGGGTCGATTTCGAGCTGTGGCATTGGCCGCAAGGCACGTCCAGCAACGACCGTTCCTGCGTGCTGCGGGTGGTGGCCAATGGCGAGCGCCTGCTGCTGGCCGGCGACATGGAGGCCGCGGCGGAGCGGGCTTGGCTGGCGGCCAGCGAGGATCCGCGTATCGACTGGCTGCAGGCGCCGCACCATGGCAGCCGCACGTCGTCCACCGAACCGTTCATCAAGGCGCTGGCGCCGCGCGGGGTGATGATTTCGCGGGGGAGGAACAACGGTTTCGGGCATCCGCATGCGCAGGTGATCGAGCGCTATCGGCGCCATGGGGTGCAGGTGCATGACACGGCGCTGGCGGGCGCGCTGGAGTTGCGCCTGGGGCGCCAGGGTGCGGTGGTGGAGGGGCGTGCGCAGCGCAGGTTCTGGCGCGAAGGCGAATGACGCTATCGCGGGGCAAGCCCGCTCCCACGTTGCCATGCGGTGGGCGATTCCCTGACCTCCGGCAGATGAGCCCCAGGCGGTCCTATGGTAGAGTGGCGGCCTTTTTCCGAGGGGATGCTTACTGTGTGGGAATTGGTCAAGTCCGGTGGCTGGATGATGCTGCCGATCATCCTGAGCTCCATCGTTGCCATGGCGATCGTCGTCGAGCGTCTATGGACCTTGCGCGCCAGCCGTGTCAGCCCACCGCACTTGCTGGGCCAGGTGTGGATGTGGATCAAGGACAAGCAGCTCACCAGTGACAAGCTCAAGGCCCTGCGCGCCGATTCGCCGCTGGGCGAGATCCTCGCCGCGGGCCTGGCCAACTCGCGCCATGGTCGCGAGATCATGAAGGAGTGCATCGAAGAGGCAGCCTCGCGGGTCATCCACGAGCTGGAGCGCTACATCGGCACCCTCGGCACCATCGCCGCCATGGCCCCGCTGCTGGGCCTGCTGGGCACCGTGCTGGGCATGATCGACATCTTCAGCGCCTTCATGGGCTCGCAGATGACCGCCAACGCCGCGGTACTGGCCGGCGGTATTTCCAAGGCCCTGGTCACCACCGCGGCCGGCCTGATGGTCGGTATCCCGGCGGTGTTCTTCCACCGCTTCCTGCTGCGCCGCATCGATGAACTGGTGGTGGGCATGGAGCAGGAGGCGATCAAGCTGGTCGAGGTGCTGCAGGGCGACCGCGAAGTGGAAGTGGCCGGAGGCAAGGCGTGAAGTTCCGGCGCAATCGCCAGCGCGAGAACGTCGACATCAACCTGGCGTCGTTGATCGACGTGGTGTTCGTGCTGCTGCTGTTCTTCGTGGTCACCACCACCTTCACCCGCGAGACCCAGCTGCGTGTCGAGCTCCCTGAAGCAAGCAGTGCCGCGCCCGCGCAGCCCGATGATGGCAAGCTGATCGAAGTCACCATCAGTGCCGACGGCGTGTATTCGGTGAACAACCACCTGCTGCCCAAGAGCGACCTGGCCACCCTGACCGAAGCCATCGAGAAGGAGTCCGGCGGTGACATCACCCTGCCGCTGGCGATCAGCGCCGATGGCAAGACCCCGCACCAGGCAGTGATCACCGCAATGGATGCGGCCGGCAAGCTCGGCTTCAGCAAGTTGCGCATGACCACCGTCGAGGCCGCGCAGGGCAATCCCTGATGGCCTTCGCCGACCGTCTGCTCGCCGCCTGGTATGCCGGGCACCCGGCGCTGGCCCTGCTGCGCCCGCTGGAGGCGCTGTATCGTCGCGTGGTGACGCGCAAGCGTGCGCGCTTTCTCAGCGGCATCAGCCCCAGCTACCGCGCCCCGGTGCCCGTGATCGTGGTGGGCAATATCACCGTGGGCGGTACCGGCAAGACACCGATGATCCTCTGGCTGATCGAGCACTGCCGCCGGCAGGGGCTGAAGGTCGGCGTGGTCAGCCGTGGCTACGGCGCCAAGCCGCCGCAGTATCCCTGGCGTGTCGCCGCCGACCAGCTCGCCGATCAGGCCGGCGACGAGCCTTTGCTGATCGTCCAGCGCACCGGCGTGCCGCTACTGATCGACCCCGACCGCTCCCGTGCCGTGCAGGCACTGCTGGCCAGCGATGCGCCGGACCTGATCCTGTGTGACGACGGCATGCAGCATTACCGCCTGGCCCGCGACCTGGAGCTGGTCCTAATCGACGCCGTCCGTGGCCTGGGCAACCGTCGCTGCCTGCCGGCCGGCCCGTTGCGCGAGCCCGCCGAGCGCCTGGCCGAGGCCGACGCGGTGTTGTTCAATGGCGCCGAGGCTGACCGCGACGACGGCTTTGCCTTCCGCCTGCAGCCGTCGGCACTGATCAACCTGCGCAGCGGCGAGCGCCGCGAGCTCGACCTGTTTCCCGCTGGCCAGGCGCTGCACGCCGTGGCCGGCATTGGCAACCCGCAACGTTTCTTCAACACCCTGCTGGGGCTAAACTGGCAGCCGGTGCCGCACCCCTTTGCCGACCATGCGCCGTACAGCCGCGAAGTGCTGTCGTTCAGCCCGCCGCTGCCGTTGGTGATGACCGAGAAGGATGCGGTGAAATGCCGGCCGTTCGCTGCCGACGACTGGTGGTACCTGGCGGTCGATGCCGTACCCTCGCAGGCGTTCGTCGCCTGGTTCGACGCCGAGCTCGATCGCCTGCTGCCTGGCCGCCCCCGGCCCTGAGCCTTTTTCAATTTCCGTTTCAAGGAAGCTCCCATGGACACCAAACTGCTCGATATCCTGGCCTGCCCGATCACCAAGGGCCCGCTCAAGCTCAGCGCCGACAAGACCGAGCTGATCAGCAAGGGCGCGGGCCTGGCCTATCCGATTCGCGATGGCATCCCGGTGATGCTGGAAAGCGAGGCGCGCACCCTGACCGACGACGAGCGCCTGGACAAATGAGCCTGGACTTCACCGTGGTGATCCCCGCCAGGCTGCGCTCTACGCGCCTGCCGGGCAAGCCGCTGCTGGCGATCGCCGGCAAGCCGATGGTCCAGCATGTGTGGGAGCAGGCGCGCAAGAGCGGCGCCAGCCGCGTGGTCATTGCCACCGACGATGCCAGCATCGTCGAGGCCTGCCAGGCGTTCGGCGCCGAAGTGCTGCTGACCCGCGCCGACCACGAGTCGGGCACCGACCGCCTGGCCGAAGTGGCTGCCCAGCTGGGCCTGGCCGCCGATGCCATCGTGGTCAACGTGCAGGGTGACGAGCCGCTGATTCCGCCGGTGATCATCGACCAGGTGGCGGCCAACCTCGCCGCGCACCCCGAGGCCGGCATCGCCACTTTGGCCGAGCCGATCCACGCGCCGCAAACCATCTTCAACCCTAACGCGGTGAAGGTGGTCAGAGACAAGAACGGCCTGGCCCTGACCTTCAGCCGCGCCCCGTTGCCATGGGCCCGCGACGCGTTTGCCAAGGACCGTGAGCGCATGCCCGAAGGCGTTCCTTACCGCCGCCATATCGGCATGTACGCCTACCGCGTGGGCTTCCTTCAGGACTTCGTCGCCTGGGGCCCATGCTGGCTGGAGCAGACCGAGTCGCTGGAGCAGCTGCGTGCCCTGTGGCACGGCGTGCGCATCCACGTTGCCGATGCCATCGAGGCTCCGGCCGTGGGCGTGGATACCCCTGAAGACCTGGAGCGCGTACGGCGCTTGCTGGAGGCCTGATGCGCGTTCTGTTCGTCTGCCTCGGCAATATCTGCCGCTCGCCGACTGCCGAAGGCGTGCTGCGCCATCAGCTCGAGGCCGCCGGCCTCGGTGACGTGGTGCACGTCGCCTCCGCCGGTACCGGCGACTGGCATGTCGGCAAGGCGCCCGACAGCCGTACCTGCAAGGCCGCGCTGGCCCGCGGCTACGACCTGTCGCGCCAGCGCGCCCAGCAGGTCAAGGCGGCGCATTTCGCCGAGTACGACCTGGTCCTGGCCATGGACAAGAGCAACCTCGGCAACCTGCAGGCCCTGCGCCCGCACAACGCCACGGGCGAGCTCGACCTGTTCCTGCGCCGTTATGGCGCGGCCCTGGACGAAGTGCCTGACCCTTACTACGGCGGTGCCGAAGGTTTCGAGCAGGTCCTGGATCTGATCGAGGCGGCGTGCCGTGAGTTGGTCGTGGAAATCAAGGGGCGGTTATGACGGCGAACTGGCAGGAGCGGGTATCGCTCAAGCCCTACAACACTTTCGGCATCGACGTCAGTGCCCGTTATTTCACCCAGGCCCATGACGACGACGAGGCCCGTCAGGCACTGGCCCAGGCCGCTGCGCGGCAGGTGCCGGTGCTGGTCATTGGTGGTGGCAGCAACCTGCTGCTGTCCCGCGATGTCGACGCCCTGGTGCTGCATATGGCCAGCCGTGGGCGGCGCCTGCTCAGCGACGACGGCGAGCGTGTGGTGGTCGAGGCCGAGGCCGGCGAGCCCTGGCATCCGTTCGTGCAGTGGAGCCTCGACCAGGGGCTGTGCGGGCTGGAGAACCTCAGCCTGATCCCCGGCACCGTCGGCGCTGCGCCGATGCAGAACGTCGGCGCCTATGGCGTGGAGATCAAGGACGTGTTCGCCGGCTTGACCGCGCTGGACCGCGAGACCGGCGAGCTGCGTGACTTCTCGCTGGAGGCGTGCGGTTTCGGCTATCGCGACAGCCTGTTCAAGCGCAATCCGGGCCGCTGGCTGATCCTGCGCGTGCGCTTTGCGCTGAGCCGGTCGTTGCAGGCGCACCTGGACTACGGCCCGGTGCGTCAGCGCCTGGCGGAGCAGGGTGTCGAGCAGCCGACCGCGCAGGCGATCAGCGATGCGATCTGCAGTATCCGTCGGGAAAAGCTGCCAGATCCGGCTGAACTGGGTAACGCCGGGAGCTTCTTCAAGAATCCTGTGGTGCCTACTGCGTTGGCCGAGCGCATTCGTGCCGAGTATCCTGGCGTGGTGGCGTATCCGCAGGCCGACGGCCAGGTGAAGCTGGCGGCCGGCTGGTTGATCGAGCAGGCGGGGTGGAAGGGGTATCGCGATGGCGATGCCGGTGTGCACCGTTTGCAGTCGCTGGTGCTGGTGAACTACGGCCAGGCGAGCGGGGCGCAGTTGCATGGGCTGGCTCGGCGGATCCAGGCGGATATCCTTGAGCGCTTTGGGGTCGAGCTGGAGATGGAGCCGAACCTGTACTGACTCTATCGCGGGGCAAGCCCGGATCACCAATAGAGCCGCTACCATCCCGGCAAAGAAAAAGCCCCGCCTGTTCGCACTGGCGGGGCTTTTTCATTCAGCCGAGGCTATCAACCGTGATGAGGCTTGTGCTCGTCGGCGGTTTCCAGCGCTTGCGCAGGGGCGGCTTCGGCAGCGGCCTGGGCGGCAGCGGCGGCTGCAGCTTCGGCTTCGCGCTTGCGGCGACGCACTTCACGTGGGTCGTTCGGGGCGCGGCCGTTGGCCAGCATCGCCGAAGGCGCTTCGACCGGGGCCGGTGCTTCCTCGGGCGCCTGCTCGGCAACGACCGGCGCAGGCTCGGCGGCAGGTGCTTCAGTCACTTCCGGCTGGGCCTCGACCACTGGCTCGACGACCGCTACAGGCTGCTCGGCTACCGGGGCTTCGACCACGGTGGCTTCGACTACCTGCGGCTGCTCGATTTCACCGGCTTCCACGGCAGGGGCTTGCAGCGCCTCGGCGACGACGGCAGGCTGCTCGGCAGGGGCTTCTTCGACCACTGGCTGCGGCGCTACTTCGACCACCGGTTCGATGCTCGGCTCGACGGCGACCACTGGCTCGCTGACCGGTTGCTCGACCACCGGGGCGATGGCGACCTGCTCGGCCACGACCTCGGTGATTTCCACCTGGGTTTCGGCGACAGCGGCGCTGGCGCGCTCGGCCTGCTGGTTGGCTTGGGCTTCGGCATCGGCGCTGATGTTGCTGGTGGCAACGGCGGCGATGACGGCAGTGCCGGCGGCCAGTTCAGCGCCCAGCTCGGTGGCCTGGTGCTGTTGTGGCTGCTGCTCTTCGCCGGCGTCTTCGTCGCCTTCGATCAGCTCGCCATTGGCGTTGCGCTGGCGTTCACGACGGTTGCTGCGACGACGCTGGCCACGGGAGCGGCGGCGCGGACGCTCGCCATCGGTGCCTTCCTGCTCGTCCTGCAGCAGCTCGTCGTTCGGCAGTTGCTCTTCGGCGAGCTCGGCGGCCTGTTCGACGGCCTGCGCCTCAGGGCGCAGCTGGCGCTCTTCGCGCGGAGCGCGTTCTTCACGTGGCGCACGCTCTTCACGAGGGGCGCGTTCTTCACGCGGTGCACGTTCTTCACGTGGTGCGCGCTCTTCGCGAGGGGCACGTTCTTCACGTGGTGCACGCTCTTCACGGGCTACACGTTCCTCACGTGGCGCACGCTCTTCACGCGGGGCGCGTTCTTCGCGGGCGGCCGGGGCCGGTGCGGCATCCAGGGGCTCACGCAGTTCGCGCACGCGCTCTTCACGGTTGCCACGGCGGTCTTCGCGCGGCTGGCGCTGACGCTCTTCGCGTGGGGCGCGTTCTTCACGCGGTGCACGCTCTTCGCGTGGCTGGCGCTCTTCACGCGGGGCGCGCTCGCTGCGTTCTTCACGCGGCTTGCGGTCTTCCTCGCGGCGGCCATTGCGGTTGCGGCTCTGCTGGCGACCGTTGCGGCGCTCCTCGTTGCGTGGCGAACGCTCGGTGGCCGGTTTTTCGGTGGTGACGGCCGGTGCGGCGGCAGGCTCTTCCTTGCCGGCGAACAGGCTGACCAGCGACTTGACCAGGCCCTTGAACAGGCTTGGCTCCGGTACGCTAGGCGCCGGTGCCACGGGTGCGGCTGGCTGCTCTTCGACAGCGGCCGGTACCGGTGCGTTGGCGCGGGCCGGTGCGGTCTTCACCGCGGCTTCCTGGCGTACCAGGGTGCGGGTGGCGGTCGGCAGCGGCGCTTCTTCGGTCTCGGCCGAGGCGATTTCGTAGCTGGACTGGTTGTTCAGCACGTCCGGGTTGTCGTCGCGCAGGCGCTGGACTTCGAAATGCGGGGTTTCCAGGTGGTCGTTCGGCAGGATGATGATGCGCGCGCGAGTGCGCAGCTCGATCTTGGTGATCGAGTTGCGTTTCTCGTTGAGCAGGAAGGCGGCCACCGGGATCGGTACCTGGGCGCGCACCTCGGCGGTGCGGTCCTTCAGGGCTTCTTCCTCGATCAGGCGCAGGATTGCCAGCGACAGCGACTCGACGTCACGGATGATGCCGGTACCCGAGCAGCGCGGGCAGACGATGCCGCTGCTCTCGCCCAGCGATGGGCGCAGGCGCTGGCGGGACATTTCCAGCAGGCCGAAGCGCGAGATGCGGCCGACCTGCACACGGGCGCGGTCGGCCTCGAGGCATTCGCGCACGCGTTCTTCGACGGCGCGCTGGTTCTTCGCCGGGGTCATGTCGATGAAGTCGATGACGATCAGGCCGCCGATGTCACGCAGGCGCAGCTGGCGGGCGATCTCTTCGGCCGCTTCCAGGTTGGTCTGCAGGGCGGTTTCCTCGATGTCGCTGCCCTTGGTGGCGCGCGCCGAGTTGATGTCGATGGAAACCAGGGCTTCGGTTGGGTCGATCACGATCGAGCCGCCGGACGGCAGGTCGACGACGCGCTGGAAGGCGGTCTCGATCTGGCTTTCGATCTGGAAGCGGTTGAACAGCGGCACGCTGTCTTCGTACAGCTTGACCTTGCTGGCGTACTGCGGCATCACCTGGCGGATGAAGGTCAGGGCTTCTTCCTGGGCGTCGATGCTGTCGATCAGCACTTCGCCGATGTCCTGGCGCAGGTAGTCGCGGATGGCGCGGATGATGACGTTGCTTTCCTGGTAGATCAGGAAGGGCGCGGTACGGTCCAGCGAGGCTTCCTTGATGGCGGTCCACAGCTGCAGCAGGTAGTCGAGGTCCCACTGCATTTCTTCGCTGCTGCGGCCAAGGCCCGCGGTACGCACGATCAGGCCCATGTCGCCCGGAACGGTCAGGCCGTTCAGTGCTTCACGCAGCTCGTTGCGCTCTTCGCCTTCGATGCGGCGGGAGATGCCGCCGGCGCGCGGGTTGTTGGGCATCAGCACCAGGTAGCGGCCGGCCAGGCTGATGAAGGTGGTCAGGGCGGCGCCTTTGTTGCCGCGCTCTTCCTTCTCGACCTGGACGATGACTTCCTGGCCTTCGCTCAGGACTTCCTTGATGTTGACCCGGCCTTCAGGGGCTTTCTTGAAGTATTCGCGGGAGATTTCCTTCAGCGGCAGGAAGCCGTGACGTTCGGAGCCGAAGTCGACGAAGGCGGCTTCAAGGCTGGGCTCGATCCGGGTGATCTTGCCTTTGTAGATGTTGGCCTTTTTCTGCTCACGGGCACCGGACTCGATGTCCAGGTCGTAGAGGCGTTGGCCGTCCACCAGGGCTACACGCAACTCTTCGGGTTGAGTTGCGTTAATCAGCATTCTTTTCATGTTGTACCGTCGGTTTCCGGGCTGCCGGAAACGGCGTTCGGCACACACGACTTTTCATGATCGGTGCCAAGGTGCGCAAAGGGTGGCGAACCACCCCCGTGTCTGACGACGTTCGGCACCAGCCGGTTGCCCAGCCTGCCGTTGTCGCGACGACGCGTCCTGTTTTGCGGTGCCAAAAGACCTGTCGAGCTTTTCGAAGGTTATCCGAATCAATCGAGCGGGCCTGGTGCACTCAGTCAGGAGGAGGAATCAACCGGTCGTCCGTGGATGCCACGAGGGCGTCTGTTCAGGACCTTGCCCGCTCATCGCCCGTTGAGTGGGGCGCTGGGTCGGGTTCGGTGCCACACGGTCCGAAGGCTGTGCATCTCCACCCTGCACGTATCCCTGAAAATTCGGTGCTGCCGCGCGCTGAATCCGCAACGGGTTGCATTTTTCGCCAGCCCGGTTCCGGGCTGGCGCCATGACATATCCAAGGCAGGTATTTCCGAAGCATTCGCCCGAATGCGCGGAAACGACGGTGGCGGGCAGAGGTACGGCGAAAAGAAGCGGGTAAGCAGGTGAAACACCGCACTTGTCGTTTTTTTCGGTCTTCTCTACACAGCGCTGGTGGCGATTCCAGGCATTTAGTTAAACTGGCAAACGCTCCGTAGGACGGCCTCGCGTCCTCGGAATTGCGATGGTCAGGGCCGGCGTAGAGCCTGATGCCGCTGGCCTGCCGCTTTTGGCGGCGTTCGCGACTATAGCAGTTATGATTAAGTGCTTCAATTCCATAAAAAATTGTTATGATCCCGCCATGACGACCAATACCCCTCCGACTTCCGGCGTTCAGCTGATCGAAGTCGCGCCGGAGCTTGCCGGCCAACGCATCGACAATTTCCTCATCACCGCGCTCAAGGGCGTGCCCAAGACGCTGGTCTACCGCATCCTGCGCAAGGGCGAGGTGCGGGTCAACAAGGGTCGTATCAAGCCTGAGTACAAGCTGCAGGCTGGCGACATCGTGCGGGTGCCGCCGGTGCGCCTGCCCGAGCGCGATGAGCCCGCGCCGGTCGCCCAGGGGCTGTTGCAGCGCCTGGAGGCCGCGATTGTCTATGAAGACAAGGCGCTTATCGTGATGAACAAGCCGGCCGGTATTGCCGTGCATGGCGGCAGCGGCCTGAGCTTCGGGGTGATCGAGGCGCTGCGCCAGTTGCGCCCCGACGCCAAGGAGCTGGAGCTGGTGCACCGCCTGGACCGCGACACCTCGGGCCTGTTGATGATCGCCAAGAAGCGCAGCATGCTGCGCCACCTGCATGCCGCGCTGCGCGGCGATGGCGTGGACAAGCGCTACATGGCGCTGGTGCGCGGCCATTGGCCGACCTCGAAGAAGCAGGTCAATGCGCCGCTGCAGAAGAGCAACCTGCGCTCCGGCGAACGCATGGTCGAGGTCAATGACGAGGGCAAGGACGCGCTGACGCTGTTCCGCGTGCTGCGCCGTTTCGGCGAATTCGCCACGATTGTCGAAGCGCGGCCGATTACCGGGCGCACCCACCAGATCCGCGTGCACACCCTGCATGCCGGGCACATGATCGCCGGCGACAGCAAGTACGGCGATGAAGACTTCAGCCGCGAGATTCGCGACCTGGGTGGCAAGCGCCTGTTCCTGCACGCCTACCAGTTGACCGTGCCGCTGCCCGACGGCGGCGAGCTCAAGCTCGAGGCGCCGGTGGACGAGATGTGGGCCAAGACCATCGAGCGGTTGGCGTCCTGAGCCATGAATAAAAGTTATGACCTGCTGATCTTCGACTGGGATGGCACGCTGGCCGATTCCATCGGGCGCATTGTCGAGGCCATGAACGTGGCCGCCGGGCGTGCCGGGGAGGCTGCCAGCAGCGACGAGGCGATCAAGGGCATCATTGGCCTGGCGCTGGGGGAGGCGATCGCCACTCTGTATCCGCATCTTGAGCCGCCGCAGGTGGAGACATTCCGCCAGCATTACGCCGATGTCTACATGGCGCTGGATCAACAGCCGTCGCCACTGTTCGACGGTGTGGTCGAGTCGCTGGCGGCGTTCCGTGCCGAGGGGTATCGTCTGGCGGTGGCCACCGGCAAGGCGCGGCGCGGTCTGGATCGGGTGCTCAAGGCCAATGGCTGGGAACGCTACTTCGACATTACCCGGGCGGCCGACGAAACCCGCGGCAAGCCGCATCCGCTGATGCTCGAGGAGATTCTCGCTCATTGCCAGGTCGAACCCGGGCGGGCGCTGATGGTCGGAGATTCGGCGTTCGACCTGCAGATGGCCAGCAACGCTGGCATGCATTCGGTCGCCGTGGGCTATGGCGCCATGTCGCTGCAGGCCTTGGCCGAATTTGGCCCGCAAGTGTGCATCGAGCATTTTTCCCAGTTGCGCGAATGGCTGGACAGGCCTGCGCAGATCAATTTCCAAGGTAGGTGAGCATGACTGACGAGTGGAAGGCGCCCGAGGCTGATGAGGCCGGCGAGGAGCGCAAGAGCTGGAAGTTACTGGAGAAGACCTTGCTGGCGGGTGTCCAGGAGCAGCGTCGGGCGCGGCGCTGGGGGATTTTCTTCAAGCTGCTGACCTTTATTTACCTGTTCGGCATCCTGTTCCTGTTCACGCCATTGATGGATGTGGACAAGGCCGCCTCGCGCAGCGGCAGTCATACTGCGCTGGTCGAGGTGCGCGGGGTGATCGCCGATCAGGAACCTGCCAGCGCCGACAATATCGTCAAGAGCCTGCGCGAAGCCTTCAAGGATCCCAAAACCAAGGCTGTGGTCATGCGCGTCAACAGCCCGGGCGGCAGCCCGGTGCAGGCGGGCTATGTGTACGACGAGATCCGTCGTCTGCGCGCCGAATATCCGGCCATCAAGCTGTACGCGGTGATTGCCGACCTGGGTGCCTCCGGCGCCTACTACATTGCCAGCGCGGCCGACGAGATCTATGCCGACAAGGCCAGCCTGGTCGGCTCCATTGGCGTCACCGCGGCGGGCTACGGCTTTGTCGGCACCATGGACAAGCTGGGCGTGGAGCGGCGCACCTACACGGCGGGCGAACACAAGGCCTTCCTTGATCCGTTCTCGCCACAGAAGCCGGAAGAGACCGCGTTCTGGCAGGGCGTGCTGGATACCACGCACCGCCAGTTCATCGCCATGGTCAAGCAGGGGCGTGGCGAGCGCCTGAAAGACAAGGATCACCCTGAGTTGTTCAGCGGGCTGATCTGGTCGGGCGAGCAGGCCAAGGAACTGGGTCTGGTGGACGGGCTGGGCAGTGCCAGCTATGTCGCCCGCGAAATCGTGGGCGAGAAGGAGCTGGTGGACTTCACCGTGCAGGAGTCGCCGTTCGATCGTTTCTCCAAGCGCATCGGTGCCAGTGTGGCGGAGCGCCTGGCGCTGTACATGGGCTTCCAGGGTCCTTCGCTGCGTTGATCTGAAGTCGGCGTGGCATTCATCGCGGGGCAAGCCCGCTCCCACAGGTCGCACATTGGCCACGTGGGAGCGGGCTTGCCCCGCGATTGCATTTTCAAGGCACCAGCACGCCTTCCTTGTGCAGCATGTCCACCAGCCGAATCAGCGGCAGCCCGATCAGGCTCGTGGCGTCGCAGCCATGGGTGCTCTGGAACAGGCTGACCCCCAAGCCCTCCGCCTTGAAGCTGCCGGCGCAGTCCAGTGGCTGCTCGGCCGTCACGTAGCGCTCCACGCGCTCGCGATCCTGCTCGCGCATCGTCACGGTAAACGGCACGCAATCGACCTGGCAGTGGCCGGTGGCGCTGTTCAGCAGTGCCAGCCCGGTGAGGAAGGTGACTTGCTGTCCGCTGGCCTCCAACAACTGCTCGCAGGCGCGTTCGAAGGTGTGGGGCTTGCCGAGGATCTGCTCGCCCAGTACCGCCACCTGGTCAGAGCCGATGATCAGGTGGTCGGGGTGACTGGCGGCCAGGGCTTCGGCCTTCTGTCGGGCCAGGCGGCGGACCAGCTCGACGGCGGGCTCGCCATCGAGGCGCCGTTCGTCAAGGTCGGGGCTTGCCCAGGTGAAGGGCAGGCGCAGGCGGGTGAGCAGTTCGCGGCGGTAGGGCGAGCTGGAAGCCAGTAACAAGGGAAGCATGGTAGACTCCTGGGCAATTGCCCCGAATTCTAACATGCGAGATGGCACCTAATTTCCTTTGACAGGGAGGGGGTGTATCCCTAGAATGCTGCGCCTATGTTGAATGACCCGATTCCACCTCACGTTGACCCGCGCAAATTGGCTGATCGTGGCGTAACCCTCGAAGGTTCGCTGCAACTCGCTGATTTGGAAAGACTCTGCGACCCGCTTTCCGACAATGTCGGTACGGTGCAGGCGAAGTTCGATTTTGAACGAGATGAACAGCACGTAGTGGTTATCCACAGCGCGCTGGATGTCGAAGTCAAGATGGTTTGCCAGCGTTGTCTTGAGCTGGTCACCCTGCCGATCCACAGCGAATGTACGTACGCCGTGGTGAAGGAGGGTGCGAATACCCAGTCGTTGCCGAAAGGCTATGACGTGCTGGAACTGGGCGAAGATCCTTTGGATCTGCAGGCGCTGGTCGAGGAAGAGCTGTTGCTCGCCCTGCCGATCGTGCCTGCTCATCATCCGGAAGAATGCCAGCAGCCGGCGGGACTCGATGAGCCCGAGCCGAGCAAGGACGAGGTATCGCGGTCCAACCCGTTCAGTGTATTGGCGCAGTTAAAGCGTGACCCAAACGTTTAGGAGTTAATCAATTATGGCTGTTCAGCAGAACAAAAAATCCCGCTCTGCCCGTGACATGCGCCGTTCGCACGACGCCCTGTCGGAAAACGCCCTGTCCGTAGAGAAGAGCACCGGTGAAGTACACCTGCGTCACCACGTTTCGCCAGAAGGCGTATACCGTGGTCGCAAAGTGATCGACAAGGGCGCTGACGAGTAATCCTTGTCCGCTCAGATCATCGCGATCGACGCAATGGGCGGGGACTTCGGTCCCCGCAGCATTGTCCAGGCTAGCATTGCCTGCCTATCGGCTACCCCCTCGCTGCACCTGACCCTCGTCGGTCAACCCTCCCTCCTTGAAGATCTTGTCGGCGGCCTTGCGGCTGCGGATCGCGCGCGCCTGCAGATTGTTGCGGCCAGCGAAGTGATCGGCATGGACGAGCGGCCATCGCAGGCGTTGCGGGGCAAGCCGGACGCGTCGATGCGCATCGCCCTCGAACTGGTGCGTGATGGCAAGGCCCAGGCCTGCGTAAGTGCCGGCAATACCGGCGCGCTCATGGCTTTGTCGCGCTTCGTGCTCAAGACCTTGCCCGGTATCGATCGCCCGGCGATGGTGGCGGCGATTCCGACCCAGGCCGGCTACTGCCAGCTGCTTGACCTTGGTGCCAACGTCGACTGCAGCGCGGAAAACCTCTACCAGTTCGCCGTGATGGGCTCGGTGGCCGCCCAGGCCCTGGGCGTGCATCGGCCGCGTGTGGCGCTGCTCAATATCGGTACCGAGGACATCAAGGGCAACCAGCAGGTCAAGCTGGCCGCCAGCCTGTTGCAGAACGCCCGGGGGCTGAACTACATCGGTTTCGTCGAGGGTGACGGGCTGTACCGTGGCGAGGCGGACGTGGTGGTGTGCGACGGTTTCGTCGGCAATATCCTGCTCAAGTCCAGCGAAGGCCTGGCGACCATGATCGGTGCCCGTATCGAGGCGCTGTTCCGTGGCGGGCTGTTGGCGCGAGCCGCAGGTGCCCTGGCCATGCCGCTGCTCAAGCGCCTGCAGGCCGACCTGGCGCCTGCGCGACACAATGGCGCGAGTTTCCTGGGATTGCAGGGCATTGTCATCAAGAGTCACGGCTCTGCGGGCGTGCAGGGCTTCCAAAGCGCGATCCAGCGTGCCTTGATCGAGATTCAGGAAAACCTGCCGCAGCGCCTGCATGGGCGTCTCGAAGACTTGTTGCCGTGATGTCGGCGTGGGCTTCATCGCGGATGAATCCGCTCCTGCAGGGGGTAGGTTCGCTTGTAGAAGCGGATTCATCCGCGATGCGGCCAAAACAGGTCTTAGGCATATCCGCGATGAAGTGCTTAAATGTGACCGCTTGGTCCGCCATTCCATCCAAGCTTTCAGATTGCGCGTCTGGCCCGCGGCCTGGCGCACCCTATCCGACGACAAGATCATAAGGGCTTGTTCAATGTCTGCATCCCTCGCATTCGTCTTTCCTGGTCAAGGTTCCCAGTCGCTGGGCATGCTCGCAGAGCTGGGCGCCGAAAAACCGGTAATCGTCGAGACCTTCAAGGAAGCGTCCGAGGCCCTGGGCTACGACCTGTGGAAACTGGTCCAGGAAGGCCCGGAAGAGCAACTCAACCAGACCGACAAGACCCAGCCGGCCATTCTCACCGCCTCCATCGCCTTATGGCGCCTGTGGCTGGAAGAGGGTGGCGCGCAGCCGGCCTTCGTCGCCGGGCACAGTCTGGGTGAATACAGCGCCCTGGTCGCCGCTGGCAGCCTGTCGCTCAAAGATGCCGTACGCCTGGTCGAGCGCCGTGGCCAGCTGATGCAGGAGGCTGTGCCTGCCGGCCATGGTGCCATGGCCGCCATCCTTGGCCTGGACGACGCCGTCGTGGTCGAGATTTGCGCCGAAGCCGCCGAAGACGAAGTGGTCAGCGCGGTGAACTTCAACTCGCCGGGCCAGGTGGTCATCGCCGGCAACAAGGCTGCGGTCGATCGTGCCATCGAGCTGTGCAAGGCCAAGGGCGCCAAGCGTGCCCTGCCATTGGCGGTCAGCGTGCCATCGCACTGCGCCCTGATGAAGCCGGCCGCCGAGCGCTTCGCCGAGTCGGTCAACGCCATCGAATGGAAAGCGCCGCAGATCCCGGTGGTGCAGAACGTCACCGCGGCCATCGCCGCCGACCTCGATGCCCTCAAGCAAGACCTGCTGGCGCAACTGTACCAGCCGGTACGCTGGGTCGAGTGCGTGCAGGCGCTGGCCGAGCGCGGTGCGGTCAACCTCGTCGAATGCGGCCCGGGCAAGGTCCTGGCTGGCCTGAACAAGCGTTGCGCCGACGGCGTGACCACCTACAACCTCAACACCCCAGACGCCGTCGCCGCCACCCGTGCGGCGCTGGCCTGAATTCGGAGAAGCTTGCATGAGCCTGCAAGGTAAAGTTGCACTGGTCACCGGCGCCAGCCGTGGTATCGGCCAGGCCATCGCCCTCGAGCTGGGCCGCCAGGGCGCTACCGTGATCGGTACCGCCACCACCGCTTCCGGTGCCGAGCGCATTGCCGCCACCCTGAAAGAGCACGGCATCAACGGTACCGGCCTTGAGCTGAACGTCACCAGTGCCGAGTCCGTGGATGCGGTGCTGGGCGCCATCGGCGAGCAGTTCGGCGCGCCGGCCATCCTGGTCAACAACGCCGGCATCACCCGCGACAACCTGATGCTGCGCATGAAGGACGATGAGTGGTTCGATGTGATCGACACCAACCTCAACAGCCTCTACCGTCTGTCCAAGGGCGTGCTGCGCGGCATGACCAAGGCCCGTTGGGGCCGTATCATCAGCATCGGTTCGGTGGTGGGTGCCATGGGCAACGCCGGCCAGGCCAACTACGCCGCCGCCAAGGCAGGCCTGGAAGGCTTCAGCCGTGCCCTGGCCCGCGAAGTGGGCTCACGTGGTATCACCGTCAACTCGGTGACCCCGGGCTTCATCGACACCGACATGACCCGCGAACTGCCCGAAGCGCAGCGCGAGGCCCTGCAGAAAGAGATTCCGCTGGGCCGCCTGGGCCAGGCCGAGGAAATCGCGAAAGTGGTTTCCTTCCTGGCTTCCGACGGCGCAGCCTATGTCACCGGTGCCACCGTGCCGGTGAACGGCGGGATGTACATGTAAAACCGCAACTCAATGTGACGGATTGCTTCAAAAAAGAGTCATACTCCGAGCCTAAAATCCGTTATAAAGCTGCAACCAGATTCCGGGCAGAGGGCCCGGTGACTTGGTGGAAGGCGCGTTACGCTTGAAAAGCAGGCGTCTTCCTATAAACTTGGTCACCGGCCAGCTGCCTGACATATGTCCATTAGGAGTGAAAACTAGGTATGAGCACCATCGAAGAACGCGTCAAGAAAATCGTCGCCGAGCAACTGGGCGTCAAGGAAGATGAAGTCAAGAACGAATCTTCCTTCGTTGAGGACCTGGGTGCCGATTCGCTTGACACTGTTGAGCTGGTGATGGCTCTGGAAGAGGAATTCGAGACCGAAATCCCTGACGAAGAAGCCGAGAAGATCACTACCGTTCAAGCTGCCATCGACTACGTCAACGCCCACCAGGCCTAAGACGCTGTAGTCGACGCTTCTTGTCGGGAAAAACCGCACTGCCTTTGCCGGCGTGCGGTTTTTTCTTTGCGAGAGCCGGGGTTTGCTGCCATTCCATTCGCCATGGCAAGTGCACTGGCAAGAGACTCTGTTATTTGGAAATGAGGAGAGTACTGTGTCGCGTAGACGCGTCGTGGTCACTGGTATGGGTATGCTGTCGCCACTGGGTACCGATGTACCGAGCACCTGGCAGGGCATTCTGGCTGGCCGCAGTGGCATTGGTCCGATCGAACATACGGATCTGTCTGCCTACTCCACCCGTTTTGGCGGCTCGGTGAAGGGCTTCGAGGTCGGGCAGTATCTTGATCAGAAAGAAGCCCGCAAGCTGGACCTGTTTATTCAGTACGGCCTGGCGGCCGGTTTCCAGGCGGTGCGCAATGCCGGGCTGGAAGTCACCGATGCCAACCGTGAACGCATCGGCGTGGCCATGGGCTCGGGTATCGGTGGTCTGACCAACATCGAAGAAACCAGCAAGATCTTGCACGAGAAGGGGCCGCGTCGTATCTCACCGTTCTTCGTGCCAGGCTCGATCATCAACATGATCTCGGGTTTCCTGTCGATTCACCTGGGTGCGCAGGGGCCGAATTACGCCATTGCCACCGCCTGCACCACCGGTACCCACTGCATCGGCATGGCCGCGCGTAATATCGCCTACGGTGAAGCCGACGTGATGATCGCCGGTGGCGCCGAGATGGCCGCCTGCGGCCTGGGCATGGGCGGTTTCGGTGCCTCCCGGGCACTGTCCACCCGCAACGATGAGCCGACCCGCGCCAGCCGTCCCTGGGACAAGGGCCGTGACGGCTTTGTGCTGTCCGATGGCGCCGGCGCCCTGGTGCTCGAAGAGCTTGAGCACGCCAAGGCCCGCGGCGCGACCATCTACGCCGAGCTGGTCGGTTTCGGCATGAGCGGTGACGCCTACCATATGACCTCGCCACCCGATTCCGGCGAAGGCGCCGCCCGTTGCATGGCCAACGCCCTGCGCGATGCCGGTATCCAGCCGCAAGAGGTCAGCTATATCAACGCCCACGGCACCTCGACGCCGGCTGGCGACGTGGCTGAAGTGGCTGCGATCAAGCGGGTGTTCGGCGAGCATGCCTACAAGCTGGCAGTCAGTTCGACCAAATCGATGACTGGCCACCTGCTCGGCGCCGCTGGTGCGGTGGAGGCGATCTTCAGCGTCCTGGCGATCAACAGCCAGACGGCGCCGCCGACCATCAACCTGGATGAGCCGGACGAAGGCTGCGACCTGGACTTCGTGCCGCACCAGGCGCGTAGCATGCCGATCGACGTGGTGCTGTCCAACTCCTTCGGCTTTGGCGGGACCAACGGTTCGCTGGTGTTCCGCCGGTTCGCCGGCTGATGCTCAGCTGGATCGATGGCCAGGACGCGGCTGCGGTCAATCTGCAGAACCGTGGCCTGGCCTACGGCGATGGCCTGTTCGAGACCATCGCCGTGCGCGGCGGCAGGCCCAGCCTGCTCGCGCAGCATCTCGACCGCCTGGCGCTGGGATGCCAGCGCCTGGCGATCGAAGCCGACCTGACGCTGGTTCGCAATGAACTGTTGCAATTCGCCCGGCAACTGGGCGAAGGCGTCGCCAAGCTGATCCTGACCCGTGGCGACAGCCAGCGCGGCTATGCCCCGCTGGCCGGCGCGCAGGCACGGCGTATCCTGCAAGGCGGCCCCTTGCCAGCCTACCCGGCGCAGCATGCCGAGGTCGGCGTGCGGCTGTTCCCCTGTGAGACGCGCCTTGCGGAACAACCGCTGCTGGCCGGGCTCAAACACCTCAACCGCCTCGAGCAGGTGCTGGCCCGTGCCGAATGGCAGGACAGCGCGTTTGCCGAAGGTTTGATGCGTGACGGCCATGGGCGGTTGATCGAAGGGGTGTACAGCAACCTGTTCCTGGTGCGTGACGGTGCATTGTTCACCGCCGACCTGAGCCGTTGCGGCGTGGCCGGGGTGATGCGCGCGGCATTGCTGGAACAGGCTGCGCTGCTGGGTATCCCTACGCAGGTGCGGGACTTGCCGATGGCGGCGCTGGAGCAAGCCGACGAGGTATTCGTCTGCAACAGTGTCTACGGCATCTGGCCCGTGCGTGAATTCGCCGCGCTGAACTGGCCGGCAGGGCCGCTCACCCGTAAACTGCAGGCCGTTGCCCGTACGTTACTGGATACCTGATTCGTGAGACGCAAATTCCTGCTGCTGCTGGAAATGAGCTTGATCCTCGCCGGCCTGGCACTGGGCTGGGCCGCCTGGAAAGTCAACTCGGTCCTGGAGCAGCCGCTGCAAGTGGCCCAGGAGCGCATGCTCGATGTGCCCAATGGCACGACGCCAAACCGCATGTTCTATCGGATGCAGGGCGAAGGCCTGCTTGATGACCCTCTGTGGCTGCGCCTGTACTGGCGTTTCAACATGGCCGGCACGGCATTGCATACAGGTGAATATCGCCTGACCCCGGGCATGACCGTGGGGCAGTTGTTCGACGCCTGGAAGCGTGGCGATGTGGTGCAGTACAACCTCACCCTGGTCGAGGGCTGGACCTTCCGTCAGGTGCGTGCCGCGGTGGCGAAACATGAAAAGCTCAAGCACACCCTCGAAGGCCTGTCCGATACCGAGGTGATGGACAAGCTTGGTCATACCGGCGTGTTCCCCGAGGGCCGTTTCTTCCCTGATACCTATCGCTTCGTGCGCGGCATGAGCGATGTCGAGCTGTTGCAGCAGGCCTACATGCGCCTGGACGAAGTGCTGGCCAAGGAATGGGCCGAGCGCAGCACCGACCTGCCGTATCGCGACCCGTACCAGGCGCTGATCATGGCCTCGCTGGTGGAGAAGGAAACCGGCATTCCCCAGGAACGCGGGCAGATCGCCGGGGTGTTCGTGCGGCGCATGCGCCTGGGCATGATGCTGCAGACCGACCCTACCGTGATCTACGGCATGGGCGAGCGCTACAACGGCAAGATCACCCGCGCCGACCTGCGTGAGCCGACGCCCTACAACACCTACACCATGACCGGCCTGCCGCCGACGCCGATCGCCATGGTCGGGCGCGAGGCAATCCATGCCGCGCTGAACCCAAGTGATGGCTCGAGCTTGTACTTCGTCGCCCGTGGCGACGGCAGCCATGTGTTCTCCGATGACCTGGACGATCACAACAGCGCGGTGCGTGAGTTCCAGATCAAGCGGCGGGCGGATTATCGTTCGAGCCCTGCGCCGCAGGCCGAACCGACAACGCCCGAACCGCAGACGACTCCTGAAGCGGCCCCTGCGCCCGCACCTGAAAGCGACGCGCCGGCCCCCACCGATGAATCCGCGCCGGCTGATACGTCGGTGCCAGAAGACCCTAAGGAACGCTCGTGAGCGGTTTGTTTATCACCCTGGAAGGCCCCGAAGGCGCGGGCAAGAGCACCAATCGTGAGTATCTGGCAGCGCGCCTGCGCGAGCAGGGCGCCGATGTGGTCATGACCCGCGAGCCCGGCGGCACGCCGTTGGCCGAGCGCATCCGTGAACTGCTGCTGGCGCCGAGCGAGGAGCGCATGGCGGTCGACACCGAGCTGCTGCTGATGTTCGCCGCTCGCGCCCAGCACCTGGCCGAAGTGATCCGCCCGGCGCTGACCCGTGGTGCCGTGGTGCTGTGCGATCGGTTCACCGACGCCACCTACGCCTACCAGGGCGGCGGCCGCGGTCTTTCGGTAGAGCGTATCGCCATCCTGGAGAGTTTTGTGCAGGGCGAGCTGCGCCCGGATCTCACCCTGGTCTTCGACCTGCCCGTGGAGGTCGGCCTGGCCCGCGCGGCAGCCCGTGGCCGGCTGGATCGCTTCGAGCAGGAGGGCCAGGCCTTCTTCGAGGCGGTGCGCCAGGCCTACCTGCAGCGCGCAGGCCAGCAGCCACAGCGCTATCGCCTGCTGGACGCCGCGCAGCCCTTGAGCGCGGTGCAACAGGCCATCGACGCCCTGGTGCCGGGCATCCTGGAGCGTTGCCGTGGCTGAGGCCTACCCTTGGCAGCAGGCTCTCTGGCAGCAACTGGCCGGGCGTGCCCAGCACGCCCACGCCTACCTGCTGCACGGCCCCCAGGGCATCGGCAAGCGGGCCCTGGCCGAGCGCCTGATGGCGCGGCTGTTGTGCCAGCAGCCACAGGGCCTGGAAGCCTGCGGCCAGTGCAAGTCGTGCCTGTTGCTCAAGGCCGGCAGCCACCCGGACAACTTCGTGCTGGAGCCGGAGGAGGCCGACAAGCCGATCAAGATCGACCAGGTCCGCGAACTGGTGTCGTTCGTGGTGCAGACCGCCCAGCAGGGTGGGCGCAAGGTGGTGCTGATCGAGCCGGTGGAGGCGATGAACATCAATGCCTCCAACGCCTTGCTCAAAAGCCTGGAGGAGCCCTCCGGCGATACCGTGCTGTTGCTGGTCAGCCATCAGCCCAGCCGCCTGCTGCCGACCATCAAGAGTCGCTGCCAGCAGGTCGCCTGCCCGCAGCCAAGCCTGGCGCAGAGTCGTGCCTGGCTGGCTGGGGCGCTCGAAGGCAGCGATGAGCAGGAGCGCGAAGAGTTGCTGACCCTGGCCGCGGGTTCGCCACTGATGGCGGTCAGCTTGCAGGCCCAGGGCGTGCTTGAGCAGCGGGCGCTGGTTACCGAAGGGGTGAAGAAGTTGCTCAAGCAGCAGCAGTCGCCTACCCAGCTGGCCGAAGCCTGGAACACGGTGCCCCTGTTGCTGCTGTTCGACTGGTTCTGCGACTGGTCGCACTTGATCCTGCGTTATCAGTTGACCCAGGACGAAGAGGGTTTAGGTTTGCCTGACATGCGCAAGGTGTTGCAGTACCTGGCGCAGAAGAGCCTGCAGGCCAAGGTGCTCGAGGTCCAGGCGTGGATTCTCGAGCAGCGCCAGAAGGTGCTGGGCAAGGCCAACCTCAATCGTGTACTGCTGCTCGAAGCGTTGCTCGCCCACTGGGTGCAGCTGCCAGGCATGCGTTGATTTCCACCGTTTCCTAATGTGTGTCGTGTTCCCATGCTCGTAGATTCCCATTGCCACCTCGACCGTCTCGATCTCAGTGCCCACCAGGGTTCCCTCGACACCGCCCTGCAGGCGGCCCGCGAGCGTGGGGTAGGGCATTTCCTGTGCATCGGCGTCAGTGCCGAGAATGCCGGTGCGGTCAAGGCGTTGAGCGAGCGTTACGCCGATGTCGACTGCTCGGTGGGCGTGCACCCGCTCGACCTGGCGCCCGGTGAGACCCCGGCCCTGGAGTGGCTGTTGCGTGAACTGGCCCATCCGCATGTGGTGGCCATTGGCGAAACGGGCCTGGACTACCACTATGAGCCGGAAGCCGCCGAGTTGCAGCAGGCTTCGTTCCGCCTGCACCTGGAAGCCTCCCGGCAGACCGGCAAGCCGGTCATCGTGCACACCCGTGCGGCCCGCGAGGACACCCTGGCGCTGCTGCGCGAGGCCGGCCTGCCCCAGGCCGGCGTGCTGCATTGCTTCACCGAGGACTGGCCGATGGCCAAGGCCGCGCTGGACCTGGGTTACTACATCTCGTTGTCCGGCATTGTCACGTTCCGCAATGCCGATGCCCTGCGCGAGGTGGCCCGGCAGGTGCCGGTGGATCGCCTGCTGGTGGAGACCGACTCGCCGTACCTGGCGCCGATTCCGCATCGCGGCAAGCCGAACCTGCCGCAGTACGTGCGGGAAGTGGCCGAGTACGTGGCGTCGTTGCGTGGGGTGAGCTATGAGCAGTTGGCCGAGCAGACCACCGAGAACTTCAAGCGCTTGTTCCCACTGGCGCGGGTGGCCTGAAGATTTCACCCCCCAAAAAAGCTTGAGGCCCGGATAAAAAAAACCCGGGTTCTGGGGGGGGAATCCGGGTTAAGACCATTAGGAGTAAAACAAAGGTACACGGTCCCTGGGCACCTTTATCGGCGCGCCACTTGGGGGGGATGTGCCGCGCCAACACTTCAAGTATTGGCCAGGATTGGCGCGCTGCCAGCGGCTGTTGATCGTTTTTTAAACAGATTTGGAATACGTTCGCAGCCCCTTGCGCGATCAATGCATTGACAATTGGCGAACCTGGCGCAGTACTTCGTCGATCAGGCGCTGGCTGGTATAGAAATGTGGGGAAAACCGCACGCTAGGACCAGCAGCGACAGGCTCGCCTCCAGCGTGCAGGCGCCGAGCATGTTCGGGCATGTCGCATGCCAAGCGTCGCGCGCTGCGTGCCGGTAGCCACTCGCGGCGCTCGAAGTTGCCGAGGTGGTCCAGCATATGCCAGCCGTAGGCGTGCAGTTTCAACTGCCTGCGCAGTTCGCCACGGCAAAGGAACACGCCCAGCCCCCTCTGGGCCGAGCATCCACTTGTGGCCGTCGGCCATGGCGAAGTCGCACTGATAACGCGCTACATTGAAGGGCAGGGTGCCCGCCTGCTGGACCGCGTGTATGCACAGTAGAACGCCGCGCTGGCGGCAGGCGGCCCGCCGTGGCCAGGGGCCGATTGCCGCGTAGTTCAGGTAACACAGGCCCGGCGCCTACTCGAACTCATCAAGAAACACAGACATGGTTGGAAGATCCGTGCATTTTGCCGCCAGTTAGGCATAATAATCCGCTTCGATTGTCATCCCAGTCCTTCTTATGCAGAAAGAACCTCGCAAGGTCCGTGAGTTTCGCCGTCGCGAACAAGAGATCCTCGACACGGCGCTCAAGCTGTTTCTCGAACAAGGTGAAGACAGCGTCACCGTCGAGATGATCGCCGACGCCGTGGGCATCGGCAAAGGCACGATCTACAAGCACTTCAAGTCCAAGGCGGAGATCTACCTGCGCCTGATGCTCGACTATGAGCGCGACCTGAACGCGCTGCTGCACTCGGCTGACGTCGACCGCGACAAGGAAGCCCTGTCGCGCGCCTACTTCGAGTTCCGCATGCGTGACCCGCAGCGTTACCGGCTGTTCGACCGCCTGGAAGAAAAGGTGGTCAAGGGCAACCAGGTGCCGGAAATGGTCGAGCAGTTGCACAGCATCCGTGCCTCCAACTTCGACCGCCTCACGCAATTGATCAAGGGGCGCATCAGCGAGGGCAAGCTCGAGGACGTGCCGCCTTACTTCCATTATTGCGCGGCCTGGGCCCTGGTCCATGGCGCCGTGGCGCTGTATCACTCGCCGTTCTGGAGCAACGTGCTCGAGGACCAGGAGGGCTTCTTCCAGTTCCTCATGGACATCGGCGTGCGCATGGGCAACAAGCGCAAGCGCGATCCGGAAGGCGCGAACTAAAGGTGTTCCCCCGATGCCTGTCGACCTTCGCCAGGCATCCTCGCTTCATGGCTTCGACAGGAAGGCTTGCAAAAACCTGATTTTTGAGTCGGGTTTTGCCGGCCCGATTCATCCATGCCGGAGTCATCCATGATCGTCGATCGTCAAGGCAGGCGCTTTCGCAACCTGCGCGTCAGCCTGACTGCTGCCTGCAACTATGCCTGCACCTACTGCGTGCCTGACGGCAAGCGCCTGGTGGCGGCGCAGGACGAGCTTACGGCGGATGCCCTGGCCCGCGGCGTGGCGTACCTGGTCGAGGCGGCCGGGGTGGAGCGGCTGCGCATTACTGGTGGCGAGCCGCTGGTGAGCCCGCGCCTGGAGGCCTTCCTCGGCGCGGTGGCCGGGTTGGGGCTCGAAGACATCAGCCTGACCACCAACGGCCAGTTGCTCGCCCGCAAGCTCCCGCTGCTGCGCGACGCAGGTATCCGCCGGCTCAACGTCTCGCTCGACACCCTCGATGCCACGGCCTTTCGCCGCATCGCCCGCGGCGGCGACCTGGCCAGCGTGCTGGCGGGCATGGCCCAGGCCAGTGACGCGGGGATGGCGATCAAGGTCAACATGGTGCCCATGCGTGGGCAGAATCTCGACCAGGTGCTGCCGCTGCTCGACTACTGCCTCGCGCGCGGCTACGAGCTGCGTTTCATCGAGCTGATGCGCATGGGCCACCTGGCGCGTGATGGCAACGCCTTCTTGCAGCAATTCGTAGGCCTGGAACAACTGCTGGCGCTGATCGGGCAGTCCCATGCCTATGAACAGGCGCCACGCCCGTTGGATGCCACGGCCTTGCGCTATAGCATTCCCGGCAAAGGTCATTTCGGGGTGATCGCCAACGAGAGCGTGCCATTCTGCCGCAGTTGTTCGCGCCTGCGCCTGTCGTCCACCGGCTGGCTGCATGGTTGCCTGTCGTCGAGTAACCGTCATTTTGTCGGTGACCTGCTCGACAAGCCCCGTCATCAAGCGCTTCCTGCATTGCAGCGGCTACTGGTGAAGGCCCTGGCAGACAAGCAGGAGGTGGCATTTTCCGGCGATGTGATGGTGATGAAAGTGATCGGCGGCTGACTCTGGCGCAAAAGCTGCATCCTGCGGCTATTCGCCGGTTTTTCGTCACCGGTTTCTGGAGGAAAGATGCGTAGCCTGGTCTTGCTGCTGGCGCTGATGGCGTTGGGCGGCTGCATGAATGTCAGCGATATGGGCGAGGGCGTCCGTTACCACATGAGTGATGCGGGCCTGCTGGATCACAGCGACACCACCCGTACCCTGTCGATCCGCTTGCAGCCCGATTCGTTCATCTTCATCGGCCAGGGCGCCTTCGTGCCACCGGGCAAGGGGCCGGTACCACGGCAGAACGCAGTGGCCGAGGAGGCCTTCAAGAGTTTCGTCGAGTACTTCCCGCTGGTGCGCCGTGCCCAAGGCCCCCTGGGGCTTGAAGACGCGATCGCCGCAGCCCGTTCGGTCGGCGCCGATTACGTGCTGTACACCCGTTTCGCCCGCACCGACGACCGTATCGGCAACGGTGACGAATGGTATGACGAGCAGGCCGTCGACCGCCTGGGCTGGGACCGTGGCGTGGTACAGATGATGCTGATCGAGACCAGCACCCGTTATCTGATCGACACGGCCAGGATCAAGAGTCGCGGCGGTTTGTTGACGTTCCACGATAATACGCCACAGGATTTGCTTGCCGCGCCAATGCGCGAGTACGCTCGTAGCCTCCTGGGCATGAGCAACTGAGCGAGCGAGTCATGAGCGATTCCGGCAAGGCCAGCGATCTGCTGGCGCAGATCCCCGCGCACAAGGGGCTACCCCCGGTGCACCTGTGGAACCCGGATTTCTGCGGCGACATCGACATGCGTATCGCGCGTGACGGTACCTGGTACTACCTGGGCACACCGATCGGCCGCAAGCCGATGGTGCGGCTGTTCTCCAGCATCATTCGCCGCGATGGCGACGACTACTTCCTGGTCACGCCGGTGGAGAAGGTCGGTATCACGGTGGATGATGCGCCGTTTGTGGCTGTGTTGCTCGACGTGCAGGGCAGTGGCGAGCAGCAGGTCTTGCGCTTCACCAGCAACGTCGAGGACCAGGTCGAGGCCGGGCCGGAGCATCCGCTGCGGGTCGAGCTCGATCCGGTCACCCAAGAGCCTTCGCCCTATGTGCTGATGCGCGGCAATCTCGAGGCGCTGGTCCATCGCAACGTGTTCTACCAGCTGGTCGAACTGGCGGTGCCGCGCGAGATCGACGGGGAGGAGTGGCTTGGGGTTTGGAGCCGGGGCACGTTCTATCCGATTGGGCGTGCTGCCTGACGATGGCTTGTCGGGGCCGCCCAGCCCCACCGATACGCGTTCTTGCTCTTGACCGGCCGGACCCTATACTCCAAGTCCCCGAGAACAACAGCAAGGAGCCTGGGCCATGTCACTGGAAAAGCAAGGCAGTTGCCTTTGCGGCAAAACCCGACTGAGTGTCAAACTCGAGGATAACCATGTCAGCGCTTGCCATTGCAGCATGTGCCGCAAATGGACCGGCGGCCCGCTGCTGGCAGTGCAATGCACCGAGCCCCCAGCCATCGAAGGCCCGACCCCCATCGCCTATGACTCTTCTCCCTGGGCCCAGCGCGGCTTCTGCGGCCATTGCGGCACGCATTTGTTCTACCGCCTTAAAGAGAGCGACATGTACGTCGTACCGGTCGGCCTGCTTGATGGCGAGGGTGACTGGCGCTTTACCGAGCAGATATTCGTCGACGAACAGCCCGCCTGGTATTGCTTCAAGAACGAGACCAGCAACCTCACCGGTCAACAGGTCTTCGATCAGTTCGCCCCCACCTGACACGGCTCGTCTTGCCAAACCTGCGCATTCCTGAGAAAACGGCGGCCACGAAAAATCGTTTCGAGGAACCTGCCATGAGCAGTGAACTGCAAGTCATCGATCTACAGGAAGGCGACGGCAAGGCCGTGGTCAAGGGTGCGCTGATCACCACCCAGTACCGCGGCACCCTGGCCGACGGCAGCGAGTTCGATTCCTCATGGGCGCGTGGCAAGCCGTTCCAGTGCGTCATCGGTACCGGGCGGGTGATCAAGGGCTGGGACCAGGGCCTGATGGGCATGCGCGTGGGTGGCAAGCGCAAGCTGCAGGTACCGGCGCACCTGGGTTATGGCGAACGCTCGGTCGGTGCGATTCCGCCGAATTCGGACCTTACCTTCGAGATCGAATTGCTGGAAGTGCTGACCCGCGACGACTGAACCGCGCGCAATAATTCAGCAATACCGATGCGCTAAGGTACTGATTGTCCAGGGAAGGTATGTGCAGTCAGGGAGGAACCAAACGGGCTGTAGGCACTCTGAGCCTCACTCGCTGCCAAGGATGGCGATCACGACAGGGACATGTGGCGGGGCAACCCGATATCCAGTGCCGCATAGAGTCCGCCCTGTTATGAAGCTGCCAGCCTTCCTTCGCCGTCGCCGCCACCTGTTGTTGAGCCTGACGCTTGTTGCCGCCGCCGTGCCGCTGGCCCTGGATGTGGTCGAGAGCCGGGCGCAGCCGGTCGACGGGACCCAGACCCTGGTATTCCTGCGCCACGCCGAGAAACCCGGCGAGGGCCTCGGGCAGTTGAACTGCCAGGGTCTGAACCGCGCCCTGGACCTGGCCACCCTGTTGCCCGAGCGTTTCGGCGATGCCGACTACGTCTTCGCCGCCAACCCTTCACGAGGTGTCGAGGAGGGCAGCCAGGACGAGCGCTACAGCTACATCCGACCGCTGATGACCATCAGCCCCGCCGCCATCCGCCTCGGTTTACCGGTCAATATCGACTACGGCGCCAATGATACAGCCGCGCTGGCCGACGAACTGCTCAGTGACAAGTATCGCAATGCGACGGTCTACACGGCCTGGTCCCGGGGGTATCTGCCCGAGCTGATCAACACCGTGGCCGGCAAGGCCCTGGGCGAAGACCGGGTGCTCACCGAGGACTGGCATCGCGACGATTTCGACTCCCTGTACGTGCTGACGCTGACCTGGCGCGATGGCAAGGCGACCCTGCTCAGCCGTAACGTGCGTCAGGGCCTGGATAACGGCGAGCCTGGCTGCCCGACCTGACCTGCTGTTACTGTCTGGCTTTCTGGGCTGGGCAGGGATGTGCCGATGGAGCGGGTAACGGTGATCGGTGGCGGCGTGGTCGGGCTGGCCACGGCCTATGCACTGGTGCGCGAAGGCTGGCAGGTCGACCTGGTCGAAGCCCGCGATACTCTGGCCAGCGCGACTAGCTTCGCCAATGGTGGGCAGTTGTCATATCGCTACGTGGCGCCGCTGGCTGATGCCGGGGTGCCATGGCAAGCGCTGGGCTGGCTGTTGCGCGGCGATTCGCCGCTACGTCTTCGGCTACGTTTGGATACCGCGCAGTGGCGCTGGCTGGCGGCCTTCGTCATGGCCTGCCGTACCCGGGTCAATCGGCGCAATGCCGCCCAGTTGCTGGATCTGGCCTTGCAAAGCCAGGCCGTACTCGCCCGCTGGCGTGAAGAGGACGGCCTCGATGGCTTCGCCTGGCGACGCAATGGCAAGCTGGTCGCGTTTCGAACCCAGCGCGCATTCGAGCACGGTCGCCAACACCTGCTGGACCCCGACACGCAACGGGTCCTCAATGCCGCCGATCTGCGCGGGCTCGACCCGGCGCTTGGCGAAGCCCCTTTCGTGGGCGGCGTGTTCACGGCAGACGAGGAGGTCGCCGACTGTCACCGCTTCTGCCTGCGCCTGGCCGAGCGCCTGCAGGCCTCAGGGCAGTGCCGGTTGCTGTTGGGGCGGCCGGTGACCCGGCTGATAGCGCGCGATGATCGCGTGGCCGCGCTGGAGTTGGGCGGTGAGCAGCTGGAGGTGCAGCGCCTGGTGCTCAGCGCCGGGCACCGTAGCGCCGGATTGGCCTTGCCCGGCTTGCAACTGCCGGTCTACCCACTGAAGGGCTACAGCCTGACCGCGCCGGTCGGTGCCACGCACCGCGCGCCCGAGGTGAGCATCACCGACTACGAACGCAAGATTGTCTATGCCCGATTGGACGATCAACTGCGGGTGGCGGCGATGGTGGACATCGTCGGTTATGACGAGGCGGTGGACGCCGGCAGGCTCGCGAGCATGCGCCGGCTGGCGCGCGAGACCCTGCCGCGGGCCGCTGATTATGGGCAGGCGGTGGAGTGGGCGGGGATGCGGCCGGCGACGCCGACCGGGGTGCCGATCATCGAGGCCACGCGGTATCGCAACCTGTGGCTGAACCTGGGGCATGGCGCGCTGGGGTTCACCTTGGCGTCTGGCAGTGGCGAGCGGCTGGCGAGGCTGTTGCGCTGACGAAGCTGACCCTATCGCCGGCAAGCCGGCTCCCACAAGGGCTGCAGTGTCTTGTGGGAGCCGGCTTGCCGGCGATAGGGCCTAAGCAGGCGCCGAGTCTTTCAGCGCCCGAAGCGCATCGGCCAGCCCACCACCTTCTTCGCCCTCGGCGTGGCATAGGTACGCACCTTGGAGGTGCTCAACCCCAACCTCACCAGTGACTCGGCAATGGTCACCGCCGCGCTCACGCCGTCCACCACCGGCACCCCGGTGCGCTGGCGAATCTGCTCGTCGAGCCCGGCCATGCCGCCGCATCCCAGGCAGATCACCTCGGCCTTGTCCTCGCGCACGGCGCGTTCGGCCTGCTCGACGATGGCTTCCACCGCACGCCGTGGATCGGCTTCCAGCTCCAGCACCGCGAGGCCGCTGGCGCGCACCGAGGCGCATCGTTCGTACAGCCCGGACAGTTTCAGGCGGTCCTCGATCAACGGCACGGTGCGGTCCAGCGTGGTCACCACCGAATAGGCGTGGCCCAGGTACATGGCCGTGCTGGCGGCGGCATCGGTGATGTCCACCACCGGCACATCCAGCAGCTCCTGCAGGCCTTCGCGGCCATGCTCGCCATAGCCGGCCTGGATCACGGCATCGAAGGGCTGGTCGTAGGCCAGCACCCGGTCCATCACCGCGATGGCGGCCAGATAGCTTTCGAAATTGCCTTCCACCGACTCGGCGCCAAACCACGGGGTCAGGCCGACGATCTTGGTGCCGGGCGCGGCCACGCTGCGCGCCTGTTCGGCAATGGCTTCGGTGATGGCGGCGGTGGTGTTGACGTTGGCGATCAGAATACGCATGACGGATCTCCCTGAATTCAGTGGCTGCTGTGGTCGACGGCGATGCATTCGCCGCTGACATCGAGGTATTGGCGGTGGCGTGGCGCAATCAGCAGGTAGACGGCGGCGGCGATACCGGCACCGATCAGCCAGGAGAACGGCGCGATACCGTGGAAGTTGGGTACCAGGGCCAGGATGATCGCCAGCAGCGCGGCCGGGATAAACGCGGCCACGGCGCGCAGGTTGATGCCGCGGGTGTAGTGGTAGGCGCCGGCGGGATTCTCGCTGTACAGCTCGGGCACGTTGATACGGCCCTTACGCAGCAGCCAGTAGTCGGCCATGATCACCCCGTACAGCGGGCCGAGCAGAGCGCCGAGGCCGGAGAGGAAGTACACGATCACCAGCGGGCTGTTGTACAGGTTCCAGGGCAGGATCAGCACCGCCAGGGTGGCGCTGATCAGCCCGGCGCGGCGGAAGTTCAGGTGTCGCGGCGCCAGGTTGCTGAGCACGAAGGCCGGGGCAACGAAGTTGGCCATGATGTTCACCGCCACGGTGACGATCAGGAAGGCCAGGCAACCGAGCACCAGGAACGCGGTGTTGGGATGCTGGCGACGATCTGCGTCGGGCTGTCGATGATCTGGCCGTTGATCTGGAACTGTGCGCCGCACAGCACCACGGTGATCGCCGCGAACACCAGGATGTTTACCGGCAGGCCCCAGAAGTTGCCGACGCGGATGGTCTTGCGGCATGGCGAGCTGCGGGCGAAGTCGCAGAAGTTGAGCACCAGGGTGCCGTAGATCGCCAGCCACAGCGCGCCGCCGGCAAAGATGTTGCGCCACATCTCGTAGCCGCTCAGGGGCTCGGCCACCGACCAGGCGATGCGCGCATCGGCCTTGAAGTACATGAACACGGCAAGGCTGGCCACGGTGAGCAGGATCACCGGTCCGGCGAACGCCTCGTAGCGGCGCACCATTTCCATGCCGTAGGCGAGGATCACCAGCTGCACCAGCCAGATCGCCACGAAGCACACCCAGCCCAGGCTCGACAGGCCGAGGATGCTGTCGTGATCGAAGGCCGCAACCTGCGGCCACACCGCCGTCAGCAGCACACGCAGCACCACCGAGGCCAGGTAGGTCTGGATGCCGAACCAGGCGATGGCGATCACCGCGCGGATCAGCGCCGGGATCTGCGCGCCGTGGATACCAAAGGCGATACGGCTGATTACCGGGAACGGCACGCCGGTCTTCTGCCCCATGTAGCCGGACAGGTTCATGAAGAAGTACACCAGCGCCGCGCCGATCGCCAGCGACAGCAGGATCTGCCAGCCGCCCAGGCCCAGGGCGAACAGCCCCATGGCGAAAGAGTAGTTGGCGATGTTGTGCACATCGTTGGTCCACAGCGCGAAGATGCTGTAGCCGCCCCAGCGGCGGCCCTCAAGTTTGGTCGGGGCGAGGTCGCGGTTGTGCAGGCGTGGGCTCAGTTCGAGGTCGGCCGGGTGGCCTTCGAGGCTGGTGGTCGAGGGTTGGGTGCTGGCAACGGAAAGTTCAGGGGCAAGGGGGAGGCTGCTACTCATTCCGGCGGCTCCTGATGCGCGTGACTGCGATGAGCGGGCGCTGGCGCACGGGCTCGCCATCTCGTCGGTGCAGGCGTTGGCATCACTGGGTTCTGGGCGCAACGGTCGCCGACGGGGCGACGCTGCGGGTTCTTGTGTATTTATGTTTTGTTGGAATTTGTATACAAAACACGAACACACAAAAGCCAGTTCCATGCCAGAGGGAATCGGAGTGCGGTGTAGCTTTTATTTCGAAATGATCTAGTTGGTAGGTAAGTTAATGAAAGTAGTCGATTATAAACTGACCAAATGAACAGGTTTAAATTTTATGATGTTGAATTAGTTGATCATTTGGTCAAATTTTACAACGATTGATGTGTAACTTATTGGGGCGTTACCTTGTGAAAGTGCACACAAAAATGGCACCAATGGTGACGTTTGTGTGTACAACTATTTATGCGAGTGGATCCTTTTTCCGGCCAGGACATTCATGTCCTGCAGCTTCCAACGCGCCGGATCGAATAGTCAGCGCGTCTGCGTGCCCAGGAAATCTGGCTGACGCCGGCTTCGCGCAAATGCTTCCGGAACATGGCAAGCGCTTCCTTGACAGCGCCGCCAGGGAAGCAGAAATCGATCACCCAGGCCCGTCCCCCCTCATTCCACTCGCTGGGGTGCAACAGGAAATTCGGGTCCTGCACAAAGCGTTGTTCGGTATCGGGCGCCAGGTGCGCCCAGATGAGAAAACCTCGGGGGGTAGATGACGAATCGAAGAGCATGATGATCTGTGCGTGCTCGATAGCGGGTGCGAGCCAGTAGTACAACGTGCGTATCTGGAAGCTTGAAGAGCGTCGGCAGCAGGCCATGACCATGGCCGCATGGCCCAACATCGCCGCCTTGTCATTGAGCTTGGTATCCCGGCAGTTGGTCTGCAGGTTGTAATGTCTGGTCATCTTTTCACCTCGCGAGGCCAGGGTAGAAGTTCAATGCTTGTCTGATTTCTTCATCGCCATCGGCCTCGGCCAGCAGCGCCTCCAGGGTCAGCGCTTGTGTAGCGCGCCCGGTTAAGGTGAAGCGGCCGGTTTCAGGGTTGAAGCTGATGGTCAGCGTGGTAGTTGACCAGAACGGCAGGGCGTCCGGCTGTTCATGGCCGAGGTTGAAGCGAGCCGCCAGCAGCGCGTGGTCTTGCAAGGCATGCAGGGCCGCTCTTCGGTCACCGTCCGGTTTCTCGTCGAGGGCATCGATCTGGCTTTGCAGCTCATGCAGCACGCGGTGGCTGCGGTTCAGCCGCGTGGCATTGATCAGCAGGGCGAGGTGCAAGTGCCGGCGGTCGATGCCGTGATCGCCAGCCGCCTGTGCAACCCTGTCAAACAGCTGACCGTAACTTGAGCGCAGTTGAGCGTCCAGGGTGGTATTGCTCGCCAGCCAGGCTGGGCCGGCTGCTGCAGTGTCCTGGTCCAGGCTGGTCAATAGGGCGTGAAAGAGCGCTCCACTCCAGCGTTCATATCCGTCCCAACCTACTGCGTCGGCTATGCAGGTGACCGTGAACTGGTCAAGTTCCAGAGCACGGTGCAGTGCCGTGGCAAAGGCGGTGAACTCCGGGGCATTTTCCACCGCGCGCAACAACCAGAGCGGGAACCCGGCCTGAGCCACCTGATACAGGTGCAGGTAGTGGTTGTAGCGTTGGGTAAAGTGCTCCGCAGTGGTTTGCCAAAGGCATAGCGAAACGTCGCCTGTCACGACCGCATATTTGCCCAGGTAGTAACACAGGCTTTGCAGGCTTTGCACGGCGGGCAGGTATTCGGTATTGAAGCGGTCGATGCTGGAGCGGTCGTGTATAGCGTCGTCAGTGAAAAGGCAAATACCGCTGAGGTCCAGCCAGCCGCCTGTAAGTGAAACATTGGATGCGCTGACATTGAAATGGATGATGTGCTTTGCCCGCGCAGCCGCGAATTGCTCGGCATAGCGGTCGGCCAGTTCAACAAGGCCACTTTGCAGGCGTCGTTCGAGTGCGGGCATCTGGGCGGTCGAGCCTGGTGCCGCGGGGAGGAATTCGACAAGTCGGTGAATGGCCTGTTTTACCCGCAGCGCATCCTCGCCCAAACCATCCAGGCGCTTCTGTCTGAAATAAACGGACCTGATGAAATGCGCGGGGCGCACAACCGGCTGACGCACGAGAAGGCCGCGTTTCAACGCCCCTTTCCACGTGTCATAGGTCAGGCCGGTGTCGAGGATGGCCACGGTGCGCGTCGCCCCGAAAGGCAGCACCGACTCGATGATCTCTGCCCAGATCGATTCATAGAGCGCGGTGGTCAGCGACAGGTTGCCATCCCCGTGGCCCGCGTCGACATCATGACCGACCAGGGCATTGGCCCCCAGCCCCTTGAGTTGCCAGGTGCCATCGAACCCGCAGCGCGCGCCACCGCCGTTGCTGAGAATACCGTCGCCGCCATAGCGTTCAGCCATGAAGGTCTTGCGCGGTGCGCTGTCGCACCGCGGCACGGCCTCGGGCTTGATCAAGTAACTGTAAGAAGCGAGTACGTCATCCGAAGTCTGTTGTTGGCACAGCGACTCGTTGAGATAAACAACTTCACAGCCTTCGATAAGTACGGCGTCGAAAGGGACGAATACTTCGTGCAGCTCATTGAGTTGAGCCGCTTTATTGTCTGGGGCGTTCATCGGGAAAGCGTAGTTTCGACAGTGGTGGGCAGGTGGCTGCCGAAGTGGCCAGTCAGCGTATCGAACTGGCGGGGCAGTGACTGTTTATACCTCACGATCATGCCAAAGTGCCACCCTACAGGTGTAGGATGGCCTGAACTTCAAGAGTGTGGATAATCAAGCATTGTGCGCAGGAACTTTAGACGCATTGATGAGAATCGCCAGTTCAATACGGCTGCTGATATTCAATTTCTTGAATACCGAAGACAAATGGTCTCTGACGGTGTGCTGGCTGATACCCAATTGTTGCCCGATTTCCTTGTTGGTCAATCCTTTTGATAAGCAATGAATGACGTCATGTTCTCGTTCCGTGATGTTCAACGCATGTTCCCTTAGTGTTGCAGTTGCCGACTGTCAGGCGGCGGATGGTAAAAATCGAGTGGCTGTATGTGCTGTCCTGCTCATGGTGGGGTGGGACGAACGGTCAGGTCAAAAATTTAGTGCGCAGGCCCATTTCTTATCGGCCACCGAGGGCGACCTCTTGACGCGATTGGCCCTGTGGGGTTGAGCCGGGAGCATGACGCCCGGCCAAAAAAGGATGACTGCGTGACAGGTAAGGCCCCCTTGTTTCGACACGAAGCGCTGGCCGCGCGACAGACCAACTGGCTGGGTGACATCGTGCTGGTCCGGCCCGTTTCGTTCACGGTGATGACACTCGTGGCGTTGTTGCTCGCGGCGATGGTCGTGAGTTTTTTCTTCTACGGCAGCTATACCCGGCGCAGCACAGTCCCGGGTCAACTGGTGCCGTCATCCGGGCAGTTGAAAATACACGCACCGCAGTACGGTGTCGTGCTGGAGCGTTT
Source organism: Pseudomonas sp. PONIH3 (assembly GCF_002934345.1). Lineage (NCBI taxonomy): Bacteria > Pseudomonadati > Pseudomonadota > Gammaproteobacteria > Pseudomonadales > Pseudomonadaceae > Pseudomonas > Pseudomonas sp. PONIH3. The sequence goes on along the minus strand of NZ_CP026386.1, from coordinate 1,629,152 downwards.
CGTCGAAGAGGGTCAGCTGGTAGAGCAAGGGGCTCGGTTGTTGCTGATTTCCAGTGAGCGCTCGGTCGACTCGGGGCCTGTCCAGGCAGAGGTCAGCGATCAGCTCCAGCGCCAGCGTCATTCCTTGGAGGAAGAGCTGCGCAAGCAGCAGCAACTGCAAGTCGAAGCGCGGCTGAGCCTGGACAGCAAATTGCAAAGCCTGACTCAGGAGCTGGACACGCTGGCCCAGCAAATCGCCAGCCAGCAGCGGCTTGTGCAACTGGCCAGCAATGCGGTGGAGCGTTACCAGGGCCTCATGGACAAGGGCTACATCTCCATGGACCAGTTGCAGCAGCGGCAGGCCGAGCTTCTTGGTCAGCGCCGGAGCCTGCAGGGGTTGGTGCGCGAGTCCACGGTGCTCAAGCAGCAGTTGGTCGAGCGCCAGCACGAACGGGCCGGGCTGGCCGCGTTACACGGCAATCAGCTGGCCAGCATCGGCCGCTCCCTGTCGTCGGTGCAGCAGGCGCTGATCGAGAGCGAAGCCAAGCGCTCACTGGTCATCACGGCGCCGCAGGAAGGCGTGGCCACTTCCATCCTGGCCGAGCCGGGGCAGGTCGTGGACAGTTCGCGATCGTTGATGAGCCTGGTGCCGGCGGATGCCAACCTGCAAGCCGAGTTGTATGCCCCCAGCAAGGCCATAGGCTTTATCCGGGCGGGTGATGCCGTGTTGCTGCGTTACCAGGCCTACCCCTACCAAAAGTTCGGCCAGCACCATGGCCAGGTGATTTCCGTGTCCAGAACGACGCTTTCGGCCGCCGAGCTTGCCAATGTGGTCGGGACCGTGCCGGGCCTGGGTGGCAACGGCGAACAGATCTATCGCATCCGCGTGGGGATCGAGCAGCAGTCGGTGCTCGCTTACGGTGAATCCCGGCCCTTGCAGGCCGGCATGCTGGTCGAGGCGGATGTCCTGCAGGAGACCCGGCGACTCTACGAGTGGGTACTCGAACCGCTCTACAGTCTGACCGGCAAGCTCTAGGAATGCATGCATGAACTACATCGACGCCATCACCCCGACGCTGGGGCGCCGCCTGCCGTTGATCCTGCAGACCGAGGCCACCGAGTGCGGGCTCGCCTGCCTGGCCATGATCGCTGGCCTGCACGGCCACCATACGACGCTGATGGAGCTGCGCCGGCAGTTCAGTGTTTCGCTCAAAGGCATCACCCTTAGGCAGCTGATGCAGACTGCGCAGCGCCTCGACCTGGGCACCCGAGCGGTAAGGCTGGAGCTCAGCGAGCTGAACAAGCTCAAGCTGCCCTGTGTGCTGCACTGGAACTTCAACCATTTCGTGGTGCTCAAGGCTGTCAACGGGCAGCGCCTGACCCTGCATGATCCCGCGCAGGGGGTGCGGCAACTGAGCCTGGCCCAGGCCAGCGAATGTTTCACCGGCGTTGCGTTGGAGGTCTGGCCCGAGCCGGGCTTCGAAGCGCAGGCTGCCAAGCCTCGGCTCGGCCTGACGAGAATGCTCGGCCGCGTCAGCGGGCTGTACCGCGGCCTGGTCCAGGTGTTGCTGTTGGCGCTGGCGCTGGAGGTGTTTTCGCTGGTCAGCCCGTTCCTGTTGCAATGGACCCTCGACAATGTGCTGGTCACCCAGGACCGCGACTTGCTGAGCACGCTGATGATCGGCTTCGGCCTGTTGCTGCTGATGCAGCAATTGGTCAGCGCCACGCGGGCCTGGGTGATGATGCACATGAGCACCTTGCTGAGCGTGCAATGGCGGGCGAACGTCTTCAGCCACCTGTTGCGCCTGCCGATCCAGTACTTCGAGAAACGCCACCTGGGTGATGTGGTGTCTCGCTTCGGGGCTGTCGATCAAATCCAGCATACGCTGACCGCCGCGTTCTTCTCGGCGATTCTCGATGGCCTGATGACCATCGCGACCCTGGCCCTGATGTTCCTCTACAGCCCGCTGCTGGCGATGATCGCGGTACTGGCCATGGTGGCCTATATCGGCGTGCGCTGGGCGTGGTATGGCCCGCTGCGCCGTGCCAGCGAGGAGCAGATCGTGCATGCGGCCCGCCAGCAGAGCCACTTTCTGGAAACCCTGCGCGGCATACGCACGCTCAAGCTGTTCCAGCGGCAAGGCGAAAGGCGTTCCACCTGGCTGGGGCTGCTGGTCGCGCAGATCAACGCGGGGTTGCGCACGCAGAAACTGCAGTTGCTCTATACCCAGCTCAATGCGTTGATCTTCGGCCTGGAAAACCTCTGCACCATTGGCTTTGGCGCTGCGCTGGTGATGGACAACCACTTCACCGTTGGCGTGTTGATGGCGTTCGTGGCGTACAAGAGCCAGTTCGTCAGCCGTGTGGCGAGCCTGGTAGACCACCTGTTCGACTTGCATATGCTGTGTTTGCAGGGCGAGCGTCTGGCTGACATCGTCCTGCAACCGCCCGAGGAGCAGCGCGATGCGTCCCAGCCGGTGAACTGGCCAGCCGGGCGGATGAGCATCGAAGTCCACAACCTCAGCTACCGCTACTCCGAGCATGAGCCGCTGGTGCTCGATGGCATCGACCTGCGCATTGCTCCCGGAGAGTCCGTGGCCATCACCGGGGCCTCCGGATGTGGCAAAAGTACCCTGGTGAACGTGCTGCTGGGGGTATTGCCGCCTACCAGCGGGCAGATACGCATGGCAGGGCATGAACTGCGCCAGCTGGATCTGGAGTCCTGGCGCGGGCGGATCGGCACGGTGATGCAGGACGACTGCCTGTTCGCCGGCTCGCTCGCGGACAACATCACGTTCTTCGAAACCAGCCCCGACCTGGAATGGGCCATGGAATGCGCGCGCATGGCCGCCATCGATGCCGATATCGCGGCCATGCCGATGGGCTACAACACACTGGTGGGCGACATGGGCACGGTGCTGTCGGGCGGGCAGAAACAACGTGTGCTGCTGGCCAGGGCACTGTACCGGCGGCCGGACATTCTCATTCTCGACGAGGCCACCAGTCATCTCGATGTGGCCAGCGAGCAGTGTGTCAATGCGGCGGTGCGTGCACTCGATGTGACGCGAATCATTGTTGCCCACCGTGCCGAGACGATCGCCTCCGCAGATCGGGTAGTGCGTCTCGAGGCGGGGCGGGTGGTGCTTGATCAGCGGGTGGCGAGCGTGTCGTCGGACCTGGACGAAGCTGTCACGCCATGAGTGCAGGAGTTTTCAATCGTTGCCTGCTGGTGCTTGTGTGCATATGGGCGCCCTGTGCCGCTGCACTGGACGTGTTCTCGACCGCCGACGCCGTGGCGCCTGCCGCCGTGCTCCAAGGCTCAGGCCTGGGTGCGGCCTGCGTGGATGGGGCGCTACCGGAGGTGCTCAGCCTGGAGGTCATGGTCGAGCGGGTGTTGTGCCACGACCCCCAGGCCCGGCAGGCCTGGGCGCAGGCCAAGGCTCAGGCGGCGCAGGTCGGGGTTGCGCAGGCGGCGTACCTGCCCAGGCTGGATGCCACAGCCACCTACAGCCGTGGGCGCAACGACAGCCATTATGAAGCGGTGGACGCCTCGGTTCAGGGGCGCCAACGTCGGCTCGACCATCGTCTGGGCCTGAGCTGGGTGCTGTTCGATTCCGGCCGGCGTGAAGCCGACCTGCGCAATGCGCGGCAGTTGCTGGTGGCGGCCAATGCCAATCAGGATGAGCGTTTGCAGGAGGCTTTTGTGCAGGCAGCCAGCCTGTACTACGACACCTTGGCCGCTCAGGACAGGCAGCGGGCCGCCGAGCAGGTTGCTGCGCTGGCCGCGGAAAACCTCAAGGATGCCAGCGCCAAGTTCGACGCCGGCGCCGCCGCGCTGAGCGACCGCCTCCAGGCGCAGACCGCTTACTCGCAGGCCAGCCTGAATCTGGTCCGCGGCCAGGGGGCGGTGCGCGATGCCAAAGGCCAGATCGCCTTGCGCATGGGGCTGGCTCCGCAGGCGCGGCTGATGCTGGCGCAAACGCTGACACGGCGGCCGGATACCGCTTTCGTCAAAGGCCTGGATGCACTGCTCGAGCAGGCGGGCAACGACCACCCTGCGTTGATCGCCGCCAAGGCGAAACTGGAGGCGGCAAAGGCAGCCGTTGCCGAACGCGAGGCTGCCGGCCGCCCATCGCTGTCGTTGATTGCCTCGCTGTCGGATGTGAAGACCCATCAAGCCATGGATTACAACGGCGATAGTCATATCCGTGACAACAGCGTTGGTCTTCAGGTCAGCATCCCGCTGTTCGAAGGGTTCGGGCGCACCTATCAGGTTCGGGGTGCCCGGGCCAGGGTGCAGGCCCAGGAAGCAGAACTGGCCGATGCACGGCAGCGAGTGGCGCTGGAGCTGTGGGCCAGTTACCAGGCCCTGGGTATCGAGACCCAGGCGCTGGACAGAACCGCCGAGTGGGTCGAGCAGGCAATGCTCGCCCTGAGCGTGGTCCAGGGCCGTTATCGCTCTGGAGTGGGCAGCATGATCGAGCTGCTCAATGCTTCTTCCGCCTATGCAATGGCGGAGCAGGAGCATATTGCTGCATTGAATGGTTGGCACCGTGCGCGATTGCGTCTGGCGGCGAGCTTGGGGCGCCTGGGGTTCTGGGCGCTTTGATCGCTGCTGTACGACAAGTGGATTCGCGCGTGTACCAAAGGGTAAATGCCAAACGTTTTTCCATGAAATCATAGGGAGTTGTAACAATGCGAGATATCACAGCAGAAGAGCTCGAGATGGTGGCTGGCGCTTTTGGTCCGGTTGGGGCTGTAGGCGGGGCAGTGGCTGGAGTTGCTACCTATCTGGGTAACCAAACCGGTGGTGGAAGTATCAATGCAGCTGACCTGGCGATAGCGGCAGGGGTTGGCGCGCTGGTGGGAGCTGCCACCGGACCTGTAGGTATTGGCGGTATTGCCACGGGGACGGCACTGGGCTTTGGTGGCGGAGTGATTGCGGGTAATGGGTCAAGACTTTGGGGTAGCGCGTCGACTGGCGCTTAAGCGTTTGTTGTGACAGAGGTGGCCTCGAAATGAGGTCGCCTCTTTCTTCATGATGACAAGTTAAATCAATACCCGCAGATCGGAGGTAAGGGTGATATATGTTTTGGACTTGGTGTTGGCCTTGCTGTTGGCGGTGCTTTTCAAAAAAATGGCCGGTCTCCTGAAAATCAAGCTTGGCTGGAATACTGAGGGCGTGCTGGGGCTGATATCAGTGCCGGTAATCTACCTGTTGATTTATTATTTTGTTCACCCGTCATTGTCTAAATTTTTTTAGAGGGTGATGCGGCTCACCTGTAAGGCTAAAGTGCCTTGCAGGTGTGCAAAAACAGGGTGACTGCGAAATGCTTTCAATGGCCCACCATCAGTGCAGGCAGTCCGGTCAATCTTGAACGGTTGCCCGCCCGCAGGGTCGGGAGAGACTGAAATAGCTGCGAAATGCTGGGTGTTTGAGCTTCCTTTCGATTTGGGGCGGCAAACGGCCCCGCGCCATCCCTACACCTGTAGGGTGTCGGGAGCGGTACGCTGGCGATAGACTTAGCATCAGTAGTGGCTTTAAGCCATTCTGCCGACGTAAATACGTGGCATCAGAAATAGGTGATCTGGAATGTGCCCATGAACTCTCTCGTCGTCATGGTCGTGACGATATCGATCGGAATAGCGGTGGGGACAGCGGCCGACTATTGGATGATTAATATTTACATGAAGTACACGTTGATGGCATTGGCGATAACGCTGACGCTTCGTGTGTTGGCCGGGGAAAAGGGTAAAGTTAAACGCGCCTGAGGGTTGTGGCGTATCGTGGAATACGTCGTCAAGGGGAAGTTGGCGGTTGCCGGTGTCATCGGTGTGATCGCAAAGCGTGGTGGATTTTGTTAGATGTACTTTTAGTGTGATGACCCTGTGCGCGACGGTCAGACAGTCCGTTCAGAGTTTTTATTGGGGGCAATACAGGCTCCGCTAATAATTAATTTATATTCCGTGATGTCAATGAACTCGAAATTCTCCAGTGGGGGTAATGGCGCCTCCGAAAAGTCGTCATTTTTTCGTAAAACTTTTTGTTTGGTGTCGTTGTACTGGAAGAGTGAAGAAAAGCTTTTCGCCTGGTGCTCACTGCTGGCATTGGGGGGGCTGTCCCTTCTGGCGGTGGCCACCGCACTGGCGATCAATGAATGGTACAAGCACTTCTATAATGCCATTCAAGAACTCGATGCCTACTCCTTCTATCGACTGGTGCTGGTGTTCATTGCCATTGTGCTGTTCTCGGTGTTTCGTTCGGTGCTGATTACCTATTGGGTCGACGTCTTCGCGCTGAGATGGCGTCGCTGGCTGACCAATCACTACTTGTCTGCCTGGGTCGTCGAATCGAATCGTCCCGATCAGATCGAGCGGCAGGTTGACAATCCCGATCAGCGCATTGCCGAAGACATCAATAAGTTCACGTTCGAGACCATCGACCTGGCCTGTGGCCTGTTCTACACCCTGGCCAGCGTGGTCTCGTTCAGCGTGGTGTTGATCGGTATTTCAGGCGGTGCGCAACTGTGGGGCTTGAATATCCCCGCCTACATGTTCTGGGCTGCCATTTTCTACGCGCTGCTGGGCACCTTCATCAGCCAGAAAATCGGCTTCAAACTGGTCTCCTTGAGCAATAATCAACAGCGTTCCGAGGCGGATCTGCGATATTTCCTCATCCGTTTCCGGGACCACTCCTGCGAGCGGGGGATCAGTCAGGCCGCAATGGCGAAAAAGACCGCATCAGTGAAAAGCTCGATGTCAGCCTGGCCAACATGCGCCGCACTATCCGCGTGAAGATGCGTCTTTCGTTGTTCACCGAGAGTTACAGCCAGCTCTCGCTGGTGTTCAGTAGCCTGCTGGCGGTTCCGCGCTTCTTTTCCGGTGCCATCCAGTTTGGTGACGTCATGCAGATCAACTCGGCGTTCGGCAACCTTTGCGAGAATCTCAGCTGGTTCATCAATGCCTATCACCGTCTGGCCGACTGGAAAGCCACGACGGACAGGTTGATCTCGTTCGATGGCGCACTGGCCGAACGCTCCGAAATGGAGGGTGTGACGCGTGGGCACGGAACTGTCTTCGCAAAGTAGCCTGAAGCGACTTGATCGGAGGTCGACATGTTAGTGCAATCCGCGCTGTCGTCATTGTTTGCGCGAGCCAATGAAGTGGGGGTTGCCGGTACCTTCCAGTTCGTGTTTTCCGGGCAGCAACACTTCTGGGTGCGTGCGCCGGCTTGCACCCAGGTTCATGCGGGCATGCATTCACAGGCAGATGTGACCATCGCCATGGACACGTCAGTGTTTCTCGCAATCATGCAGGGGCAGTCCGATATCGAAGCGCTCTTTGCCCAAGGGCAGCTGAAAATCGACGGCCGCCTCGGGCTGGCGACATTGCTTCCGCGCCTGGTCAGTCGAGCATTGCATGGCGGCGATGGGGAACGGGTGGAAATGGACCGCCGCTACCCGGCTCGCCCTCGCTTCAGCGAGCAATTATCGGCTCGTCTGGACATGCGTGGCGGGATCGAGCGGCGTACCGCGCGACAGCTTTCGGTACACGAGTTCACAACCCGTTACCGGGCAGCCGGCAAACCCTTGGTGCTTAGCTCGGCACTCGACGATTGGCCATTGGCGAAGATGTCGATGGGGCAAGCCCTGGAGCATTTTGCCGACGTACAGGGCATCAGTCGGCACGGGCACTACGCCGACCATGCGTTCTCTTCCGAGCGTGAGTTCAAGGCCACCAGGGTGGTGGATTTCGTCGCCGGGATGGAAGAGGCGAGTGGGCCGACCGGTGACGAACCCGCTGTGTACATGGGAAACAATCAGGTACCGCAGCAATGGCTTCAACTGATCCGGTTTCCCGAGTTGTTCGAGCGGGCACAGTATATAGCGCCAAGGTTCTGGCTGGGCCCGAAGGGCACGCTGACGCCACTTCACCGAGATGACAGCGACAATCTGTTTGCCCAGGTGTGGGGTGAGAAATCGATGCTGCTGGCCGCACCGCATCATCGCGAGGCCTTGGGCAGTTGGGCGACTTCACCGGATGGCGGCCTGGAAGGATGTGATTTCAATCCGGACAAGCCGAACTGGGAGGATTTCCCGACAGCCCGGAATGTGGAATTCCTGCCCGTTCGACTGAGGCCTGGCGACCTGCTGTTCTTGCCTGAAGGCTGGTTTCATCAAGTCACTTCGTTGAGTACGTCGCTGTCGATCAACTTCTGGACACGTTCGGTGCGTGTTCCGGCTGAAGCATGCGTCGGCTGACGTCTGCACTGCCGGACCTTCTCAGTCCATCGGCGGCAACCGCCGCTTCACCGGCGTCTTCTTGATGATCGCGGTATTGGTCTCGGCCAGCACATTCAGGCGGTCGAGCAGCGTGTCCAACTGTTCCATCGAGCGCACATGCAGGCGGGCGATGAAGCAGTCCTCGCCGGTCACCTTGTCGCACTCGGTGAACTCGGGGATGGCGACGATCTGCCGTTCCACCTCCTGCAACTGCCCCGGCAGCGGGCGGATGCGCACGATGGCCTGCAACTGATAGCCGAAACAGCGCGGGTCCACCTCTACCGTGTAGCCGCGCAGCACGCCGCGCTCCTCCAGGCGGCGCAGGCGCTCGCTGACGCTGGGCGCCGACAGGCCGCTGATCTGCGCCAGTGCCTTGAGCGAGCGGCGCGAGTCCTCCATCAGGGCGTTGATCAGCAACTGGTCAATGTCATCGGTCATGGCTACCTCGTTAGGTGATTTTCCAAATTTGCCTTGATAGTAAAGGTGCAGTTACTGATCTGCCTTGGTTATCCGCTGGAAGGTCAGCCTCAACCCTCCGCATACTGTGCCCATCGTCGACTGGAGGTGTGAGATGGACAATTCGTTGCGCCGTGGTTCGTTGGAAATGATCGCCGCCATGCTGATTTCCGGGACCATCGGCTGGTTCGTGCTGGTGTCCGGGCAGCCGGTGCTGGAGGTGGTGTTCTGGCGTTGCGTGTTCGGTGCCGGCACCTTGCTGCTTATCTGCGCGGCCATGGGCCTCCTCAAACCGGGCGTGCTGACCCGTGCGACTTTCCTGCTGGCGGTGGTCAGCGGGGTGGCGATCGTCGGTAACTGGGTACTGCTGTTCGCCTCTTATTCGCGGGCATCGATCGCCATCGGCACCGCGGTGTACAACGTCCAGCCGTTCATGCTGGTGGGGCTGGCGGCGCTGTTCCTGGGCGAGAAGATCACCTTGGCCAAACTCACCTGGCTGAGCGTGGCGTTCCTCGGCATGCTGGCCATCGTCAGCGCTCATGGCGCGGGGCAGGCCAGTGGTGGCGAGTACCTGCAGGGCATCGCCTTGGCGCTGGGTGCGGCGTTTCTGTATGCCGTGGCGGCGCTGATCATCAAGCGTCTGACCGGCACGCCGCCGCACCTGATCGCCCTGATCCAGGTGAGTACCGGCGTCTTGCTGCTGGCGCCCTGGGTGAAGCTGGGTGGGCTGCCGGGTGAACTGCCGGCGCTCGGCAGCCTGGTCACGCTGGGCATCGTGCACACGGGGTTGATGTATGTGTTGCTGTACAGCGCTATCCAGCGCCTGCCCACGGCGTTGACCGGAGCGTTGTCGTTCATCTACCCGATCGCCGCGATCCTGGTCGATTGGGTGGCCTTCGACCATCGCCTGGCGCCGTTGCAGTGGCTGGGGGTGGGGCTGATTCTGCTCGCTGCTGCCGGCATGCAGCAGGGGTGGTGGTTCCGGCCTGCCAGCGCGCGTGGCGTGGCCAGGCCGGAGTGAGGCGGTGGATCAGTTCAACCAGCTCAACGCCGGCCCCTGCGGCACGATCCGGGTCGGATTGATGTGGTTGTGCGAGTAGTAGTAATGCAGCTTGATATGCGCCATGTCGATGGTGCGGTAGATCGCCGGGATCTGCGTCAGGCGCACCAGGTACTGGTACAGCGCGGGGTACTCGGCCAGGGTCTTGTGGTTGGCCTTGAAGTGCACGTAGTACACCGCCTCGTAGCGGATCAGCGTGGGCAGCAGGAACAGGTCCGACAGGCTCAGCTTGCCGCCCACTAGGTACGGCTGCTTGCGCAGCCGGTGCTCGAGGGTGTCCATGGCCGCGAAGAACTGCTTGTAGGCCTCGTCGTAGTTCGCCTGGTCCGGGGCGAAGCCCATGTGGTAGACCATGCGGTTGATGTTGGTGTGCAGCCACTGGTTGAGCTCGACGATGTCGCAGCTGGAGCGGTCGGGCACCAGGTCGATCGGGGTCTTGGCCAGGGGCAGCAGGCGGGTGGCCATCTGCAGCGCCAGCTCGGCCGAATCGTTGTGCACGATGCGGTTCTGCTGGCGGTCCCAGAGCACCGGCACTGACTGGTTGCCGGCAAAGCCGGGGCGCGAACGCTCGTACAGGCTCGACAGCAGGGTGACGTCCTTGTGCAGCGGGTCCTGGTCGTGCTCGTCGAACTCCCAGCCCTGGTCGTGGCGGCGGGCCGCCACCGAGGTTACGTCCAGCGCGTCTTCCAGGCCCAGCAGGCTCTGCACCAGGTGCACCCGGTGCGAGAACGGGCAGGCGTGGGAGATGTACAGGTGGTAGCGGTTGGGCTCGGCCACCAGTTCGCTGAGGAACAGCTCCTGGACCGACGGGTTGTCTTGGCTGCGGGTCATCTTATCTCCCTACTGCGGTGGCCAGGCTTGGGCATGGGCGCTCGCCGAGGGCGGCGATGCTGTGCTGGATCTTCAGGTTGGCGGCGGCCAGGCCCGCGGCCAGGCTCTCTTCGCCCATGCCCAGGCCTTCGGCGTAGATGAACTCGACGCTGTTCAGGCCGACGAAGCCCAGGGTCTGCGACAGCCAGCCGGCCAGGGTGTCGGTGCCCTGGCTGTAGATGCCGCCACTGGCGTTGAGCACGTGCACCGGCTTGTCGTCGAGCAGCCCGACCGGGGCGCCGTCGACATAGGTGAAGGTGACGCCGCCACGCACGATGTAGTCGACCCAGGTGTGCAGGATCGACGGTGCGCCGAAGTTGTAGCGCGGCAGGCCGATCACCACGCGGTCGGCTTCCTGGATTTCTTCGATCAGCTCGTTGGACAGCTTCAGCGCCGCGGCCGCCTCGATGCTGCTGGCGTCACCGCCGAACAGGGCGTCCATGGTCACCGCATTGAGGTGCGGGATGGGCTGGGCGTGCAGGTCGCGCACCGCCACCGAAGCTTCGGGGTTGACCTCTTTGAGCTGCTTGAGGAAGTTGTCCACCAGTTGGCCGGAGAAGCCGCCGTCGGACTTGATCGAGGAGCGGATGACCAGGACCTTGTGATTCATTGCGCGAATCCTTTCTGTGATGTGTGTGGCATGCAGTCTTGAGCAATCGGGCGGGAGTGAAAAGCGCAGATAATCAGGGTTTTACCCTTAAGGTTGTCATGTATCGGGAGGGGCTTTGCGTTGAAAAGAGCGCATGGAAACGAGCGCGGGGCAAGCCCGCTCTCACAGAGGGTGTGAGAGCGGGCTTGCCCCGCGAATGAAGGTGATGTGCGATTACGCCTTCACCACTCCCGCTTGAGCCTGAACTTGCTCAGCTGCGCGCTGGCGATGCGGGTCTGGCTGCCGTCGGCATTGATCCGCCAGGCCTCGGCCTGGGTGAACATCAGGTTGCGGCCGTCGCGGATCACCTTGGCGTGGAACAGCACCTCGGTGTCGCGCGGCGTGGCCGACAGCAGCAGGGTGTTGAAACTGTTGGTCAGGGCGTACTCGTCGGGCCCCAGCAAGGGCAGGGTGGCGAGCATGCTGGTGACGTCGAGCATCGAGTAGATCACCCCGCCGTGCAGGGTCTGGCTCAGGTTGTCGATGTCGGCGTTGACGGTCAGCCGGCAGGTGCACTGGCCGGGGGACTGTTCCAGCATCTCCAGCCCGCAGTAGCGCTGGTAGGCGTGTTCGAGCAGCGCGCGCGAGTGCGCGGCGGCGTGGTCGCTGATGGTGCTCATGGTGTGATCCTTCACAGGTGCCGGGCAATGATTTCCAGCATGATTTCGTGGGTGCCGCCGCCGATGGCCAGCAGGCGGGCGTCGCGGTGGATGCGTTCGACCAGCGAGGGCTCGACGCAGCCGTGGGCGCCATGCAGTTGCACGGCGTCGCGGGCCAGGGTTTCCAGGGTCTGCACGGCGCTGTTCTTGGCGATGGCGACCTGGTGCGCGTCCAGGGTGCCTTCGGCCTGGCGGGCCACGCAGGTGTCGACGAACTGGCGGCTGACCGTCAGCTGTGCGTAGTGCTCGGCCAGGCGCTGGCGGATCACCGACTTGTCGAACAGTGCCTTGCCGCCGACCTTGCGGCTCTTGCACCAGTCGATGGCGGCCTGCAGGGCCATGTCGGCGCTGGTGATGGCCATCACCGCCAGGTTCAGCCGCTCCTGCTGCAGGCTGGCCTGCAGCAGGCGGCCGACGCCGCCCTTGCCGGTCAGGCGCAGCGCTGGCACGTCGACAAGCTCCAGGTCGGCCAGCGGCAGGCAGCGCCAGCCCAAGGCCTGGCGCGGGGTGTGGCGGATGCCGGCGGCGGAGCCTTCGACCAGGAACAGCGCCAGGCCGTCCTCGCAGTGGCCGACCATCAGCAGCCAGTCGGCACGGGTGGCGTTGCAGATGAACGCCTTGTGCCCGTTCAGCCGGTAGCCATCGGCCTGGCGCGTGGCCCGGCACTCCAGGGCGCGCAGGTCGGAGCCGGCCTGGCGCTCGGTGATCGCCAGGGCGATGCTCTGGCGGCCGTCGAGCACCGCCGGCACCAGGTCGTGGACGATCGGGTGGCCGGTGGCCTGCACTGCCTTGAGGCTGACGAAGTGCGAGCCCAGGCCCATGGTGATGCCCTGGGCGCCGCTGCGGGTCAGCTCCTCGATCAGCACCGCCACGGCCCGCGGGTCGTCCGGCAACTGGCGGTGGTCATGGCCCAGGCCGAGCAGGCCGGCGGCGCCGGCCTCGCGGTTGAGCGTGGCGGGGTAGGCGCCGAGCTGCTCCCAGGCCGCCACGTTCGGCGTGATGCGCTCGCTGACGAAGGCCTGCAAGCGCTGGCGGTATGCGTCGGTCATGGCGGCCTCCTCAGAACACCGTGGTCAGGGCCAGGTCGTGGAAGCGTTCGACGATTGGCCGGATCCGCGACGAGGTCATGGCGCTGTCTTCCTCGAAGTAGTACAGGTCGGTCATGTCGCGCATCACTTCCAGCATCACCCGCGAACGCTCGGCGGCGCGGATCTCGTAGCGCTGCAGGGCGCTGTCGAGGCGCTCGTCGCAGCAGCCGACCAGGGCCTGGGCGAGCATGAAGGCGTTCTCCAGGCCCAGGGTCAGGCCGTAGCCGAGGGTCGGCAGCATGGCGTGGATGCTGTCGCCGAGCATCACCACGCGGCCGTTCTGCCAGCAGCCGGCTCCGGTCAGCGCCATCATCTTGTGGGTGAGGATCTGCTCGTGCTCGGTGGCTTCCATCATCCGCACCACATCCGGCGGCAGGTCGGCGAACAGCCGCACCAGGCCGTCGCGGTCGAGCAGCGGCTGGTTGCGGTGCTGGTAGGCGGCAAACCAGTAGCGGTACGGACGGTCGGCCGCCAGCGGGTAGGTGACCACCCGCGAGAACTCCGAGGCGAAGATCTGGCAACGGTCGGGCAGCAGCAGCGGCGAGTCGAACTCGACCATGCCGCGGCTGGCCACCAGGCCCGTGTCATAGGGCGTCAGCCCTGGCTCCAGGCACTGGCGCACGGTGGAGCCGACGCCGTCGCTGCCGATCACCAGGTCGAAGTCTTCCTGCTCGCCGTTGCTGAAGGTGACCCGCGCCTGTTCGCCGACCTTCTCCACCTTCTCGCAACCCATCTGGTAGCGGATCTGCCCCGGCGCCAGGCGTTCGCGCAGCAGGCCGAACAGCTCGGGGCGCGGGAACATCACCGCCGGCGCCGGGATCCCCAGGCCGTCCGGGCGTACCGGCTGGCTGTGGATCAGGCGACCGTCGCGGCCATGGGTGTCGAGGAACTCGATGGCCTTGCCGCGGCCGATGAAACCGGTGTCGTTGAACAGGAAGCGCAGCACCTGCACGCCCTGGGGCCAGACGTAGATGCCGGTGCCCGAGTCGCGCGGGCCATGGGCCCGCTCGTACACCGTGGCCTCGAGGCCGAAGCGCTTGAGAATCAGGGCGCAGGCCAAGCCATTGAGGCCGGCGCCGATGATCGCGATCTTCATGCGGCCACCTCGCTCAAGGTGTTCCAGCTCTGGCCGCTCATGCGGTAGCGGCGCTGCAGCAGGCACAGGCTGGTCAGCTCCATCAGCATCGGGTCGAGCAGGCCTTGTTCCTGGGCGCTGAGGGTCGGCAGTTGCTTGAGCAGGCTGCGTACCTTGGCCGCATCGAAGAACGGCAGCGCGTCCAGGTCACGGCTGTGCAGGGTGTCCTGCACCAGTTGCCACAGTCGGCCTTGCTGCTGCAGGGTGGCCGGCGGCGCGCGGAAGTAGTGCTTCTTGCGCTCGTACAGGGCCTTGGGCAGGTAAGGGCGCATGGCTTCGCGGAACACGTACTTCTCGGTGGCGCCGCGCACCTTCATCCACACCGGCAGTTGGCAGGCCAGTTCGACCACGTGGTGGTCGAGCAGCGGCACGCGGCCTTCGATGCTGTTGGCCATCTCCATGCGGTCGCCCAGGGTGGTGAGGACGAAGTTCGGCAGGTACGACTTGGCCCACAGGTACATGGAGTTGTGCACCGGGTCGCGGTCGGCGAGCTTGCCGTGGTCGAGACGGTCGAAGAACTGGCGGTACGGGTCGACGCCGGTGAAGTGGTCGCGGAAGTCGCCGCGGTACAGGCTCTCCAGGGCCTTGAACCAGCCGGCCTGGTTGTCCAGCCACGACACGCCGTGCTTGAGCTGGTCGACCATCCAGTGGATGTCGTGGGGCATGTGCGCGTTGGTGTAGCCCTGCTCGTTGGCCTGGATGCGCTGGCGCAGCAGGTCGATGACTTTCGGGTCTTGTTGTTCGTTGTTGTACAGCAGCATGTCGCGGCGGAAGTGCGGGTAGCCGGCGAACACTTCGTCGGCGCCTTCGCCGGTCAGCACCACCTTCAGGCCGGCCTTGCGCACTTCCTTGCTGAGGATGTACTTGGCCACGCCGTGGGCGTTGAAGAACGGCGTCTCGTTGTGCCACACCGCCTGCTCGAAGTTGTCGGCCAGGTCGTCCTGGGTGATCTCGATGGTGTGGAAGCGCGCGCCGTTGTGCTCGGCGGCCATGCGCGCGAAACGGTTCTCGTCGTAGTCGTCCATATCGGTGAACGACAGGTTGAAGGCATCCAGCGGCTCGCCCTTGAGGGCGGTAGCCATGCCCAGCATCGCCGAGGAGTCGATGCCGCCGCTCAGGTACACGCCCATCGGCACGTCGGCGCGCAGGCGCAGGCGCACGGCTTCTTCGATGGCGGCGCGCACGGATTCGATCATGCCGGCCTCGTCGCTCGGCGCCGGGGTGTCGCGGCGGGCGAATTCCATGTCCCAGTAGCGGCCGCTGTGCAGGCCGCCGTGGTCGACCATCACCCAGCAGCCCGGCTGCACGCTGCGCACGCCTTCGAACAAGGTGTGGTCGCGCAGGTAGAAGGCGCGGCTGGCATAGGCGTTCTCGTCCCAGGTCGGGTTGACGCCGGCGGCCAGCAGGGCCTTGATCTCGGAGGCGAAGTACCAGTTGCCTTCGTGCTGGGTGTAGAACAGCGGCTTGATGCCCAGGCGGTCGCGCACCGCCAGCATCAGGCGGCGACGACGGTCGAACAGGACCATGGCGAACTCGCCGCGCAGCTCCTTGAGCCCGGCCATGCCGGAGCGGCGGTACAGGTGCAGGGCGATCTCGCTGTCCGAGGCGGTCTTGAAGATCGCGCCTTCGGCCTGCAGCTCGGCGCGGATGCGCTCGTGGTCGTAGAACTCGCCGTTGACGATCACCGCCAGGTCGCCTTCGTCGGCGACGATCGGCTGCATGCCGTTGTCCAGGCCGATGATGCTCAGGCGGGTATGGCCGAGCACGGCGCGCTCGCCCGGGTCACGCCACAGGCTGTGCTCGTCCGGGCCGCGGTGGTTGATGGCGGCCAGGGCGTCGAGGATCGACTGGTCGCTGATGCTGTTGCGTTTGGACTGGTAGACACCGATGAAACCACACATGGCAAAATCCTTTTCTCATAGGTCGGGCGTCGTCGGCGACGCCGGAACGGCGCGGGCTTCGTGGTCCGCGCACCCAGGGTTCATTGCGCCCAGTCGGGGCGGCTGCGTTCGAAAAAGGCGGCAAGACCGTGCTGGCCCTCGCTGGAGGTGCGCAGGCGGGCGATCAGCTGCAGGTTGCAACCCTGCTCGTCGAGCAGGTGGTCGCGGCCTGCCAGGCGCGCCAGCATCTGCTTGATCTCGCGACTGGCCTGGGGGCCGGTCTGCAGCAGGGTGGCCAGCCAGCGGTCGCGGGCCTGCTCCAGCTCGGCGGCGGGCACCAGGCGGTGGACCAGCTGCAGGCGCAGCGCGTCCTCGGCGCCGAACACCTCGGCCGAGAGCATGTAGCGCCGTGCCTGGCGCACGCCCATGGCGCGCACCACGTAGGGGCTGATCAAGGCCGGGGCCAGGCCCAGGCGCGCCTCGCTGAAGCAGAAGCGCGCATCCTCGGCGGCCAGCACGTGGTCGGCGCAGCACAAGAGGCCCAAGGCCCCGCCGAACACCGCGCCGCGGGCCAGCATCAGCACCGGCACCGGGAAGTCGTCCAGGCGCTGCAGGACGTTGGCCAGCAGGCTGGCGTCCTCCAGGTTGCGCGCATGGTCGAACTCACGGCTGCGGCGCATCCACTCCAGGTCCGCCCCGGTGCACAGGTGCTCGCCGGCGCCGTCGAGCACCAGGGCGCGCAGCCCGGGGTGCTCGGCGAGGGCCTGCAACTGCTCGTGCAAGGCCCCGAGCAGGGCCTCGTCGAGGGCGTTGCCGGCATGCGGACGGTTCAGGGTCAGGCAGGCGACCGCAGGTTGCGGCCAGCTCAGCAGCACGTCGCTCATGGTCGTCAGCTCGCCATCTTCAGGGACAGGGCGGTGCTCTCGTACTGACGGCGATAGCCCTCGCAACCGCCGTAGCGGAAGGCGCCGCCGGTGACGTACGGCGTGCTGTAGTCGGCCACGGCCGGGTGGTTGTCGCCGTAGAACCAGGTGCTGTACTGCTCATGGCCCAGGCGGGTGCGGCTGGCCAGCATGCGCGCATGCGCCTTGCGCCGCGAATGGGCCTGGTAGCCCGGCACCACGGTGGCGCTGAAGAACTCGCCGACGCTGCCCGAACCGTAGCTGAACAGGCCGATGTTGCGGCCGGTCAGGTCCTCGTCGCTGTTGTCCAGCAGCGACAGCAGGGCGATGTACAGCGAGGCGGTGTAGCAGTTGCCGATGGCCTTGCCGTACAGCTGGCTGGTGGAGTAGGCCTTCTCGCCCAGGGCCTTGGCTGCTTCGGGTTCGATAGCCTCGAACACCGAGAAGGCTTTCTTCGCCATCTTGGTGAACGGCTGGTGGAAGCACAGGAAGCTCATGTCTTCCAGGCCCAGGCCGCCGTCGGCGCGGTAGCTCTGCCAGGCGTTGCGCAGCGACTCCAGGTAGACCTCGATCGACAGCTTGCCGTCGACCAGCGCGGTGCTGCGCAGGTTCGGCCGCCAGAAGTCCGAGACGTCCAGGCTGTAGCGGCCCTGGTGCGGGTGCAGCTCCAGCAGGCGCGGGTTCTCGGCCACGATCATGGCCACGGCGCCGGCGCCCTGGGTGCATTCGCCCTCGGAGTTCTGCTCGTAGCGGGCGATGTCGGTGGCGATCACCAGCACCTTTTCGTGCGGACGCTGGGCGACCAGCGCACGGGCCATCTGCAAGCCGGCGGTGGCGCCGTAGCAGGCCTGCTTGAACTCCACCACGCGGCAGTCGGCGCGCAGGCCGAGCAGGCTGTGGACGAACAGGCCGGCGGCCTTGGACTGGTCGATGCCGCTCTCGGTGGCGAGGATCACCGTGGCGATCGAGGCGCGGCTGGCGTCATCGAGCAGCGGCAGGGCGGCGTTGGCCGCCAGGGTCACGATGTCTTCGTCCGGGGCCGGTACGGCCATGAACTCCTGGCCGATGCCGACCAGGTATTTCTGCGGGTCGATACCGTGCCGTTCGGCAAGTTCTTCCAGTGCGAAAAAGTGTTGCGGTACAGACAGCCCAATATCATCAATGCCGATTTTCATGTGTATGCCCAATTATTTTTCACTGTTGAAAAAATCCCAAAATACACAACCGGTCTTGTTGTTCCGGTGCCAGTCCCTGCTGGCCATTTAATTATTGCGGCTGAAGCTTTTGCCAAAAAAAGCGAATAATTCCGATGGGATTGATGACGCCTGTTCATGGTTTTCTTGGCTATTAAGTTATGCATTTTTTTGCGCGCAGGCGCAGGCCCCGTGCTGTCACGCGGCTTTCATAAAAGGCTTGGGAAGGGATTGTCGAACAATATGGCAATTAAAATTTTCAATTATCTTAATATGAAAATTTTATGGCGTTATCGCCTTTTATTTTGCCGTGTTGTTCCGGCTATTGTTTTATGCCGTATCGCTTGTGCATATCTGCATGGGGGACGCTCCTTGTCCATTATTCATCCATTAGTGCCAGGCACTGTGCGGGACGTTGTTGTCGCACGAAGCGGCCTGGGCGAATAGTGACAAAAAGTGCGTGCATCACGGCACGGTCTTCATGTGTTGGCGGCAGCTGTGGTACAACGCCGCAGGACAACGGATTCGTCGCCCGGTTTTCGGGCACACAAGGAGGTGATGGTGTTTTCCAAGATCAGTCTCGATCAGTGGCGCGCGTTCGTCTGCACGGTCGAGTGCGGCGGTTTCCAGCAGGCCGGCGAGCACATGTACAAGTCTCAGTCGGCGATCAGCCATTCGGTCAACCGCATGGAAATGCTCCTGGGCCAGGAGCTGTTCATCATCGAAGGGCGCAAGGCCGTGCTCACCTCGCTGGGCAAGGCGCTGCTGCCCCAGGCCAAGCACCTGCTGGGCGCGGCGCAGAAGCTCGAGCACCTGGCCAACCAGTACCAGCCGGGGTTGTTCACCGAACAGGCGCTGGCGGTGGATGTGCTGTTCCCCATCGAATTGCTGCAGCAGGCATTGCAGGAGTTTGCCCTGGAGTACAAGGATCACCGTATCCGCCTGTACGAGACGGCGTTGTCCGGGGCCCGCGAGCTGCTCGAAGACGGCAAGGTCGAGCTGGGCATCGCCAGCAGCCTGCCCTCGGGGTATCTGCAGGAGTTCTTGCTGAATGTCTCGTTGATCTGCGTGGTGGGAGCCAGCCACCCGCTGAGCGCGGCGCAGGGGGAGTTGAGCCTGGACGACATGAAGAACCACCGGCAGGTGGTGATCCGCGATTCCGGCACGCGCAATTCGCAGAACAGCGGCTGGCTGGGGACCTCGCAGCGCTGGACGGTGAGCAGCCTGGCGGCGGCCGAGAGCTTCGTCGAGCGGGGGATGGGCTTTGCCTGGCTGCCGGAGCACCGGGTGCAGCAGGGGTTGGCGCAAGGGCGGTTGGTGCGGGTCAACCTGCAGCATCAGCGGGAGCGGGAGGTGCCGATGTACATGGGGTATCCCGAGGAGTACCGGCACAGTCCCGAGGTGCGCTTGCTGGCGCAGATACTGCGGGAGCGGTGCCGGGAGTATCGGCCGGGGTGATGGCTTGCGCGCACGCTATTCGAGGTGTTCGCCGGTAGTGGTGCAGCGCCCTTGAGACCGAGCGCCGCCTGCGCGGCGCTCGATCTCAAGGGCGCAACAACACTCCCGTCATACTCAAAAACTCACCCGCGCAAATCACTCGGCAGGAAATCCCGCTCCGGCTCGTAATCCAGCTTCAGATACCCCGCCAATTCGCGCAGGTCCTCCGGGCTCAGGCTGCCAGCCTGCTGCTTGAGCCGCAGGCTGTCGACGATGTACGCATAGCGCGAGACGTTGTAGTCGCGCACCGCGTTGTACAGGTCGCGCTGGGCATCGAGGATATCGACGATGTTGCGGCTGCCCACCTCATACCCCGCCTCGGTGGCCCGCAACGAGCCCTGGCTGGAGATGATGCTCTGGCGCCGCGCGCGCACCTGCTCGACATCGCTGACCACCGCGCGGAAGGCGTTGCGCGACCCTTCCAGCACCTCGCGTTCGAGGCTGGTGCGGCCGTGCTCGGTGCGCGCCAGCTCATGGGTGGCCTGGCGCACCCGCGCGCTGGTGCCGCCGCCGCTGAACAGCGGCAGCTTCATCTGCACCATCACCGAGCTGTCGCGCTGGTTGCCGGAGCGCTGGCCGAAGTGCGCGCTGGAATCCATCAGGTCGCTGTCGCCCTCGGCGTAGCCCACGGCCAGGTTGAACGTCGGCAGGTGATCGGCCTTGCTGCTGCGCAGGGTCTGGCCGGCCTGGCTGACGGCGGCCTGACTGGCGCGCAGGCGCAGGTTCTGCGCCATGGCCTGTTCGACCCAGGCCTCGGCGCGCTCGGGCACCGGCGCCTGCACCGGCAGGCTGTGGCGGATCCCGGCCAATGCCGGCTGCGCCTGGCCAGCCAAGCGCATCAGTGCCTGGTAGGCGTCCTCGCTGCGGCGTTGGCTGTCGATCAGGTTGGCGCTGGCGCGGTCGAAGCTGGCCTGGGCCGAGAGCATGTCGTTCTGGTCGGACAGGCCGGCGTCGTAGCTCAGCCGGGTCTGCTGCAGCTGGCGGTCGAAGGCGCGCAGCTCGGCCTTGGCGGTGGCCAGGTTGTCCTCGGCCAGCAGGGTGTCGAAGTAGCTGCTGGCGGTGTCGAGGATCAACTGCTGCTGGAATGCCGAGAAGTCCAGTTCGGCCTGTTCGTTCTCGGACTGCGCGGCCTTGTAGTCGAACCAGCGGCTGAGGTCGAACAACGGCTGGTCGAGGCTCAGGCGGTACAGGCTGCCGCTGCGCTGCTCGACCTGGCGGCGGTCGCTGCGGACGTCGCCGGCCTCGGCATCCAGGGCCACCTGCGGCAGCAGGCGGGCGCGGGCCAGGGGCACGGCCTCGCGGCGGGCCAGGTAGTTCTCGCGGGCGGCGGCCATGTCGCTGTTGTGCTCGACCACCTGGGCGTACACCGACATCAGCGTCGCACGCTCGGCGGCAACGGCCTGGGCCAGGGGCGCCAGCAGCAGCAGGGGCAGAAGGGTCTTACGTAGCATGTCGTTTCTCTTTATTCGGGCCGGCCGCTCCCAGGGGCAGCCGGTCATGGCTGCCACAGGGGAGGGCGGGCTAAGGGGTCAGGCCGGCTGGGTGTAGGCGGCCAATTCCTGCAGGCGTGGGTCTTCGCTGGCACGGTGGTCCTTGGCCAGCAGCGAGTACACGGTGGGCAGGATGAACAGGGTGAACAGGGTGCCGACCAGCATGCCGATGACGATCACCAGGCCCAGGCTGAAGCGGCTGTGGGCGCCGGCGCCGCTGGCCAGCAGCAATGGCACCAGGCCCACCACCATGGCCGCGGTGGTCATCAGGATCGGCCGCAGGCGGATCTGCGCGGCGCGCTCGATGGCCGTGCGGCGGTCGAGCTGGTCGGCCTGCTGCAGCTCGTTGGCGAACTCGACCATGAGGATGCCGTGCTTGCTGATCAGGCCGACCAGGGTCACCAGGCCGATCTGCGTGTAGATGTTCACTGTGGCGTAGCCCAGGTACAGCGGGATCAGCGCGCCGCACACCGACATCGGCACGCTGACCAGGATCACCAGCGGGTCGCGCAGGCTTTCGAACTGCGCGGCCAGCACCAGGTAGATGACCAGGATGGCGAAGATGAACGTCACCACCAGGGCACTTCCTTCCTGGACGAACTGGCGGGCATCGGACAGCCAGTCATGGCTGAAGCCGGTGGGCAGGGCATTGGCCTGGGCGGCAAGGAACTGCACCGCGTCGCCAATGCTCACGCCCGGCGCCGGCACCGCCTGCAGGGTGGCCGAGTTGAGCTGGTTGAACTGGGTCAGCTTGTTGGGCTCGATCGACATGTCGAAGCTGACCAGGGTCGACAGCGGCACCTGGGCGCCGTTGGCGGCCTTGACGTACTGGCCGACCAGCATTTCCGCCGACAGGCGCTGGGCCCGTGCCACCTGCGGGATCACGTCGTAGGAGCGGCCGTCGAGGGCGAAGCGGTTGACGTAGTTCTCGCCCACCAGCACCGCCAGGGCGTCGCCGATGGCCTGCATGCTGATGCCCAGGTCGTTGGCCTTGCTACGGTCGATGTTGATGTTGACCAGCGGGCTGTTGAAGTCCAGGTCGGAGTCGACCACGGCGAACAGGCCGCTGACCATGGCCGCCTGCTTGATCTTGTCCATGGCGTCGAACACCACGCGGTGATCCTGGGAGCTCTGGATCACCATCTGCACCGGCAGGCCGCCGGTGGAGCCGGGCAGCGGCGGCAGCTGGAAGGCGAAGATGGCCACGCCCTCGATCTCGCCCACGGCTTTCTGGATCTCGGCTTGCAGCTGGTCGGCGCTGCGCTGGCGCTTTTCCCAGGTGCTCAGGTTGGCGCCGCCGAACGCGGTGCGCGGGCCGTCGTTGCCGTTGACCACCCAGGTGATGTCGGTTTCCGGGAAGGTGGCGAACAGGCGGTCCATGCGGTGCGCGTACATCTGGGTGTAATCGATGTTGGCGTACTGCGGGGCCTTGGCCACCGCCAGCACCTGGGCCTGGTCCTCGACCGGCGCCAGTTCGCGCTGGGCGCCGAGGTAGAGGATTGGCAGGCTGACGAACACCGCCACGGCGATGGCCAGGGTGACCCAGCGGTGGTGCAGGGACACGTCAAGCAAACGGCCATAGCCGTTGCCCAGCCAGTGGAAGAAACGCTCGGCGCCACGGGCCATCGGGCCTTCGCTGGCCTGGCGGTTGAGCAGGAAGGCGCTCATCACCGGCGACAGGGTCAGCGCCACCACGCCGGACACCACCACGGCACCGGCGAGGGTGAAGGCGAACTCCTTGAACAGCGCGCCGGTCAGCCCGCCCATCAGGCCGATGGGGGCGTACACCGCGGCCAGGGTCAGGGTCATGGCGATCACGGGGCCGGCGATCTCGCGGGCGCCGACCAAGGCCGCCTGCAAAGGCGACTTGCCTTCCTCGATATGCCGGTGGACGTTCTCCACCACGACGATGGCGTCGTCCACCACCAGGCCGATGGCCAGGACCATCGACAGCAGGGTCAGCAGGTTGATGCTGAACCCGAACAGGCTCATGATCGCCGCCGCGCCGATCAGCGACAGCGGGATGGTCACCAGCGGGATCAGCACGCTGCGCAGCGAGCCGAGGAACAGGAAGATCACCACGGCGACGATCACCACCGCCTCGACCAGGGTCTTGACCACTTCATCGATGGACGCCTGGATGAAGCGCGCCACTTCGAACACGATATTGGCGGTCATGCCCGGCGGCATGGTCTCGCGGATCTGCGGCATCATTTCCTGCACTGAACCGACGATGGTCAGCGGGTTGCCGGCGGGGGTGGCGTGCAGGCCGATGAACACCGCCGGCTCGCCGTCCATGATGCCGCTGGTGTCATAGGAGGTGGCGCCGAGCTCGGCGGTGCCGATGTCGCTCAGGCGGATCAGCGTGTCGCCGTCGCGACGCACCACCATCTGGCGGAACTGGTCGACGCTGGTCAGGTCGGTGTTGATGTTGATGTTGGCCGAGACGTACTGGCCCTTGGTCTGCCCGGGGGCGGCCTGGAAGTTGTTCTGGCGGATGGCCTCGGCCACGTCGCTGGCCGACAGGTTGCGCGCGGCCATGCGCGCCGGGTCCAGCCACAGGCGCATGGCCAGTTTCTGGCCGCCGAGGATCTGCGCCTCGGCCACGCCGTCGATGGCCGCCAGGCGCGGCTGAACCACGCGGGAGATATAGTCGGTGATCGCCGGCAGGCCGATGTCCTTGCTCGAGAAGCCGACGTAGATCACCGCCGTGCCTTCGCCGGAAGACTTGGCCACCACCGAGTCGTAGGCGCCTTCGGGCAGGCGGTACTTGACCTGGTTGACGGCGGCCATGATTTCGGTGAGGGCCTTGTTGGAGTCGGCGTTGAGCTTCAGGCGCACGGTGATGACGCTCTTGCCCTGGGTCGAGGTCGAGCTCAGGTAGTCGACGCCGTCGACCGAGGCCACGGCCTGCGAAATGGGCTGGGTGACGAAGCCCTGCATCAGCTGCGAGCGGGCGCCGGGGTACTCGGTGGTGATGGTGATGGTCGCGCTTTCCAGCTGCGGGTACTGGCGGATCGGCAGGTTCAGCAGCGCCAACAGGCCAAGCATGACGATCATCGCGCAGACCACCAGGGTCAGTACCGGGCGGCGGATGAACAGGTCGGTGAATTTCATGGTGCTACAGGTCCTTTTCAGTGGCACGCAAACCCATTACTGCTGGGCCAGGTCCGGCTTGCGCGTGGTGCTGGCGGCCAGGGTGTCGTCGGTGACCCGCACCGGCATGCCGTTGCTCAGGCGGATCTGCCCGGACACCACCACGCGGTCGCCCGGGGTCAGCGCATCGAGCACCACCACGCGGTCGTCGCGGCGCGCGCCGAGCTTGACGAATACCTGCTCCACGCGCAGGGCGCCGTCCTTCTCACGCAGCACGTACAGCGAGTTGCCGTAGGCGCTGTAGCTGATCGCCGTCTCTGGCACGCTGAGCACATCGGCGTGGCTCGGCAGCTCGATGCTGACGTTGGCGAACATGCCCGGCTTGAGTTGCTGGTCGGGGTTGTCGAGGGTTGCCTGCACCAGCATCGAGCGGGCGCCCGGGTCGATCTGCGGCTCCAGGGTGGTGACCGCGGCGACAAAGCGCTGCTGCGGCCAGGCGTCGACCTTGAGGGTGATGGCCTGGCCGGCCTGCAGGGCGGCGGCGGACTGCTCGGGCAGTGGGAAGTTGACGTGCAGGCGCGACAGCTCGGTGAGGGTCACCAGGCTGTCGCCGGGGCTGACGTACTGGCCGAGGTTGACCTTGCGGATGCCCAGCACACCGGCGAACGGGGCGCGGATGGTCTTCTGCGCGATCTGCGCCTGGACCTGGGCGATCTCGCCGAGCAGTTGGTCGTAGTTGGCCTGGGCCTGGTCCAGCTGGGCCTGGGTGGAGGCCAGCGGCAGCACCTTGCGCGTGCGCTCCAGGGCCAGCTTGGCGTTCTTGGCCTGGGCCTGCAGCTTGGCCAGCTCGCCGCGTTCGGGCGCGTCGTTGAGCTTGACCAGCACCTGGCCTGCGGCCACGGCCTTGCCGGCGGTGAACTCCAGCGCGGTGATGCGCCCGCCGACCTCGGGCGAGACATTGACCTGGTGTACCGCCTCCAGGGTGCCGACGGCGCTGAGCACCTGCGGCATCGGGCCCGACTGCACGCGGGCGATTGCCACCGGGGTGGCGTTGGCCTGGGCGGCGGGGGCGTCGTTGGCCACTACCGCCGGAGCGGGCAGCAGGGCCATGGCCAGCAGCGACAGGGAAGTGCCGGCGGCGATCCAGTAACGGCTTTTCATTGGGTGGCTCCTTGTGCCTGCTTCTGGTTGGCACGGACCTGGATGAAGGTCTGGCGCAGTTGCTCAAGGCTCAGCGCGCCGGGGACCAGGTAGCGACCGTCGATCACCAGGCTGGGCACCGAACTGATGCCCAGTCGCCGGCCCTGGGCCAGCTCTTCCTCGAGCATCTGCGGGGCCTGCTGGTCGAATGCCGTGGCGAAGGCCAGCGGGTCGAAATCGGCTTCGGCGGCCACCGCCAGCACGGTGGCGCGGTCACCGATGTTGCGGGCCTGCACCAGGTGGGCTTCCTGCAGGCGGTCGAACATGCGCTCGTGGCCTTCGTTGCCACCCAGTGCCTTGGCGGTCTGGCAGGCGAGGCCTGCGAGCAGGCCGGTGGGGTACTCGAAATCCTGCTGGCGCATGGCTTCGATGTTGATGCGCTTGACGTCCTCGGCGCGCGAGCACGACAGCCAGTGGCTGAGGATGGTCTCCTTGGCCTTGGGCATCGAGCCGAAGCGCTCGACCATAGCTTCGCGGCTGGTCTGCAGGATGAAGCTGCGGTGCTGCACGTCCAGGTTCAGTTCGTCCTGCAGCTGCTTCAGGCGCGGGGCGAGGACGAAGCACCAGCCGCAGACGACATCGTGGAAGAATTCGACTTTCAGGGGTGACATGGCAGTGATCCGGTTTCAGGGAGGGATGGCCGCACTATCCACAGCGCCCCGGCAAGAAAAAAGCGACAAAAGTGCCGCAAACCCTCTCATCCCCTTCATTGATGGCCGCCCAGCCCAGCCGCGAGCGGGTAGAATGGCGCTTTTGCCTGACCGTAGCCGACATGAGCCCAGCCATCGCCACCCTCGAGCAGCACCTGCTCGCCGCCCTCGACCCCGCCCCCCAGGAGACTCGCCGCCTGTTCCATGGCCGTGGCCGCTGCTGGCTGGGGCTTGAACAGATCACCGTCGACTGGCTCGACGGCGTGTTGCTGGTGGCGCTGTTCCGCGAACCGCCCGAGGGCCAGCTGGCCGAGCTTGAAGCGATGCTGATGGCACTGGCCGAGCGCCCGCAGTGGAGCGGCCAGGCCATCCTGCTGCAGCACCGCTACCTGCCTGACAGCCCCGGCCAGTGGCTGTGGGGCGCACCGTGCCAGCAGCGCGAGGTGGTCGAGGATGGCCTGAAATACCTGCTCGACCTGGGCGTGCGACAGAACAACGGCCTGTTCCTCGACATGCGCTACGGCCGGCGCTGGGTGCGCGAGCAGGCGGGCGGTAAGCGCGTGCTCAACCTGTTCGCCTACACCTGCGGCTTCTCGGTGGCGGCGATTGCCGGCGGCGCCGAGCAGGTGGTCAACCTGGACATGGCCAAGTCGGCGCTGTCCCGGGGCCGCGACAACCACCGGCTCAATGGCCATGACGCCTCGCGGGTGGCGTACCTGGGGCATGAGCTGTTCAAGTCGTGGGGCAAGGTGCGCAAGTACGGGCCGTACGACCTGATCATCATCGATCCGCCAACCTTCCAGCGCGGTAGCTTCGTGCTGACCCAGGACTACGCCAAGATCCTTCGGCGTTTGCCGGAGTTGTTGACTGAAGGCGGCACGGTACTGGCCTGCGTCAACGATCCGGGGATCGGGCCGCAGTTTCTCATCGAGGGGATGGCCGAGCAGGCGCCGGGGCTGGTGTTTGTCGAGCGGCTGGAGAATCCGCCGGAGTTTCCGGATGCGGATCCGGAGGGGGGGCTGAAGGCGCTGGTGTTTCGTCAGCAGGCCTGAAAGCAGGGCTCCTGTAGGAGGGGACAAGCCCGCTCCTACAGGGGGTGTGGTTACTTGTTGGTATAGATCTGGTCGAACACACCACCGTCATTGAAGTGGGTCTTCTGCACGGTGCGCCAGTCGCCGAAGGTTTTTTCAACGGACAGGAAGTCGACTTTCGGGAAACGGTCGGTGTACTTGGCCAGCACGGTGGCGTCACGTGGACGCAGGTAGTTGTTCGCGGCGATCTCCTGGGCCTCCGGCGACCACAGGTACTTCAGGTATTCCTCGGCCACGGCCTGGGTACCTTTCTTGGCCACCACCTTGTCGACCACGCTCACTGGCGGCTCGGCCTCGGCCGACACGCTCGGGTAGACCACTTCGAACTGGTCGCGGCCGAACTCGCGGGCAATCATCTCGGCCTCGTTCTCGAAGGTCACCAGCACGTCGCCGATCTGGTTGGTCATGAAGGTGGTGGTGGCGGCGCGGCCACCGGTATCGAGCACCGGCGCCTGCTTGAACAGCTTGCCGACGAAGTCGCGAGCCTTGCTTTCGTCACCGCCCTGCTTGAGCACGTAGCCCCAGGCCGAGAGGTAGGTGTAGCGGCCGTTACCCGAGGTTTTCGGGTTGGGCACGATCACCTGCACGCCGTCCTTGAGCAGGTCGGGCCAGTCCTTCAGCGCCTTGGGGTTGCCCTTGCGCACGATGAACACGGTGGCCGAGGTGAACGGCGCGCTGTTGTTCGGCAGGCGCGTTACCCAGTTGTCCGGCACCAGCTTGCCGTTGTCGGCCAGGGCATTGATATCGGTAGCCATGTTCATGGTGATCACGTCGGCCGGCAGGCCATCGATCACCGCGCGCGCCTGCTTGCTCGAGCCGCCGAAGGACATCTGCAGGTTGACCTTCTCGTTGTGTTCCTTCTCCCAGTGCTTCTGGAACGCCGGGTTGTAGTCCTTGTAGAAGTCGCGCATCACGTCGTAGGACACGTTGAGCAGGGTAGGGCCGGCCTGGGCGAGGTTGCCCAGGGCCAGGCCCGCGGCGAGCAGCGAGGCGCTGAAGAGTTTTTTCACTGGGGGCATTCCTTGTTCTGATTCAAAGGGTTGGCGATATGCCAGCGACTATAGCGTTTGGCGCTAGGGTGGCTAAAGACCAAATGGCTCTTTGCTTATGCTTGCCCTGCATTGGGGACGCTGCCTATTGCTTGGGAAACAACGCATTGCCACAGCGCGAACAGAACGCCGCGCCATGCTCGTGGTGGTGCTTGGCGCAGGTCGGGCAGTCATGCTGCAACTGTTCGCCGCGCATGGCGTTGGCCAGCTCGGCGGTGAAGATGCCGGTGGGCACGGCGATGATCGAGTAACCGGTGATCATCACCAGCGACGACAGTACCTGCCCCAGCGGCGTGGTCGGCACGATATCGCCGAAGCCCACGGTGGTGAGGGTGACGATGGCCCAGTAGATGCCCTTGGGGATGCTGGTGAAGCCATGCTCCGGCCCTTCGATCACGTACATCAACGTGCCGAACACGGTCACCAGGGTCGACACGCTGACCAGGAACACGATGATCTTCTGCTTGCTGCCCTGCAGCGCCGCCAACAGGTAATGGGCCTGCTTCAAGTACGGGCTGAGCTTGAGCACGCGGAAGATCCGCAGCATGCGCACCACGCGGATGATCAGCAGGTACTGGGCGTCGCTGTAGTACAGGGCGATGATCCCCGGCACGATCGCCAGCAGGTCGACCAGCCCGTAGAAGCTGAATGCATAGCGCAGTGGCTTGGGCGAACAGTACAGGCGGGTGATGTACTCGGCGAGGAAGATCGCCGTGAAACCCCACTCTATGCCGGCCAGCAACCCGGCGTAGTTCTGGTGAACGTCGTCGATGCTGTCGAGGATCACCGTGACCAGGCTGGCGAGGATGATCAGCAGGAGGATCTTGTCGAAGCGTCTGCCAGCCGTGGTGTCGGTCTGGAAGACGATGACGTAGAGCCGCTCGCGCAGGCTCGAAGGGTTGTCCATGGGCTCGTTCCATTGTGTGGATGGGCAGAGCCTAGGGGCTGGGTATCAGCTGTGCAAGCGAGGCGCGTTGCGGCGCTGGTTGAGCTGCACCAGGTGGTTGCCCAGGTGCATCAGCCAGCACGCGGTCACGAACGGCGCGGTCAACCCGGCGATCGGCAGCAGGTTGAACAGCGGTTGCAGCAGCAGGGCGCAGGCGATGGCGAGCAAGGTCACCCAGGGTTTCTCGCCCTGGCGACTGAAGGCCAGGGCCGCGAGGGCTGCGTTGAAGCCATGCAACCCCAGCCACGCGGCCTGCGTTTCTCCAGCCAGCAGCGCGACACCACCGCCGATGGCCGAGCCGATCAGCGCCCAGGTGGCGGCATAGGGGTTGGCGAAGTACATGCCGATGACGATCAGCAGGCCGGCCACGGGCTTGTCGAGCAAAAAGATCTGCCCCACGCCGCGCAGCAGGGCATACACAGGATCCGCTTCGACATAGCCGTTGGCCGACGGCTCGGTCAGCAGCAACGCGGCCCAGCCCAGCAGCACGAAGGGCGCGGTATAGGCGACCAGCAGCTCGCCGCCGCGCTTGCGCCATTGGTGGGTGAGCATGCTCGACAGGCCGCCGGCGGCGATGATCAGTGGCGGCAGGATCGCCGACCAGGGCAATACGGCGCTGATCAGGATGCCGATCAGCACGCCGTTGTAGCAGTACAGCCCGGCCTGGCGGTCGGCGCGGTCGTAGCCGCGGCGTTGGGCGGTGAGCAGGCCGGCCAGGGCGCCGAGCAGGGCGCCGCCGACCAGGTTCGGCGCGGTCAGCAGGATGGCCAGCAGACAGCACAGGCCGCACAGGGGGTTGCGCAGCAGCAGCACCTGGCTGAAGCCGTTGAGCAAGGCCGTGGCCCAGTCGGGGCACGGGTTGACGAAATTCTTGGTGTACATGGGCAGTCGGTAAGGTGAGTGGGGGAGCGGTGGACCTCTTCGGGCCTCGGTTTTCCGCAGGTTCGGTGTGTCGGGAGGGCTTTGCCCTCCTTTCGCCGCGGTTCGTCGCCACGACAAGCCGGCTCCCACAAAGGCATGCATGATTCCTGTGGGAGCCGGCTTGCCGGCGAAAAGGGGCGCACAGCGCCCCCGGCGATCTCAGGCTAGGGTCTCGATCCGCAGCGTATTAGTCGAACCCGGCTTGCCGAAAGGCACACCGGCAGTGATCAGCAGCGTGTCGCCACGACTGGCCATGCCTTGGGCCTGGGCGATTTCCAGCGCCGTCGAGACAACCTCGTCGACCTGGCGCAGGCGGTCGTTGACCACCGAGTGCACGCCCCAGGCCACGCTCAGGCGGCGGGCGGTGTTCAGGTTCGGCGTCAGGTTGAGGATCGGCGCCCGTGGCCGCTCGCGAGCGGCGCGCAGGGTGGAGTTCCCCGACTCGCTGTAGTTGACCAGCACCGCCACCGGCAGGATGCCGCTGATACGGCGGATCGCGCAGCTGATGGCGTCCGACACGGTGGCTTCGGCCTTGGGCCGGCCAACGTCGAGCTGGGCCTGGTAGTCCGGGCCGTTCTCCACCTGGCGGATGATCTTGCTCATCATCTGCACGGCCTCCAGCGGGTAGTCGCCCGAGGCGGTCTCGGCCGACAGCATCACCGCGTCGGCGCCTTCGGCCACGGCGTTGGCCACATCAGTGACCTCGGCGCGGGTCGGTGCCGGGGAGAAACGCATGGATTCGAGCATCTGCGTGGCTACCACCACAGGTTTACCCAGCTGGCGGCAGGTATTGATGATGCCCTTCTGGATCTGCGGCACGCTCTCGGCCGGCACTTCCACGCCCAGGTCGCCACGGGCGACCATGATCGCGTCGGACAGCTCGGCGATGGCCTGCAGTTGCTCGACCGCCGAGGGCTTCTCGATCTTGGCCATCAGGTAGGCGCGGTCGCCGATCAGCTCGCGTGCTTCGAGGATGTCCTGCGGGCGCTGCACGAACGACAGGGCCACCCAGTCCACGCCCAGCTCGAGGCCGAAGGTGAGGTCGCGGCGGTCCTTTTCGGTGAGCGGGGAGAGCTCGAGCACCGCTTGCGGCACGTTGACGCCCTTGCGGTCGGACAGCTCGCCGCCGGCCAGCACTTCGGTGTCGATGGCGTCGCTGTGCTTGGCGGTCACCCGCAGGCGCAGCTTGCCGTCATCGAGCAGCAGGTCCATGCCGGGCTCCAGCGCGGCGATGATCTCCGGGTGTGGCAGGTTCACGCGGCGGTTGTCGCCCGGGGTCTTGTCCAGGTCCAGGCGCAGGGCCTGGCCGCGTTGCAGTTGCACCTTGCCGTCGGCGAAGCGACCGACGCGCAGCTTCGGACCCTGCAGGTCCATGAGGATGCCCAGCGGGTAGTTGAGCTGCTGCTCGACTTCGCGGATCCACTGGTAGCGCAGGGCGTGGTCGGCGTGTTCGCCGTGGCTGAAGTTGAGGCGGAAGATGTTCACCCCGGCCTCGACCAACTGGCGGATGTCATCGATGCCCTTGATCGCAGGCCCGAGGGTGGCGAGGATTTTTACTTTTTTATCAGGCGTCATGAGGGTCGGTCTCGAGGATCAGGATGGCGCGGAAGTCATTGACGTTGGTGCGGGTCGGCTCGGTGACGATCAGCGCGTCGAGCGCGGCGAAGTAGCCGTAGCCGTTGTTGTTGTCCAGCTCATCGCTGGCCGACAGGCCCAGGGCCTCGGCGAGGGCGTGGCTGTCCGGGGTCATGAAGGCGCCGGCGTTGTCCTCGGAGCCGTCGATGCCGTCGGTATCGCCGGCCAATGCGTACACCCCCGGCAGGCCCTTGAGGCTTTCGGTAAGGCTGAGCAGGAACTCGGCGTTGCGCCCGCCACGGCCATTGCCGCGCACGGTGACGGTGGTCTCGCCGCCGGACAGGATCACGCAGGGCGCCTTCAGCGGCTGGCCGTGCAGGACGACCTGGCGGGCGATGCCGGCATGCACCTTGGCCACCTCGCGCGACTCGCCTTCCAGGTCACCGAGGATCAGCGGGCTGAAGCCGGCCTGGCGGGCTTTCACCGCGGCGGCCTCGAGCGATTGCTGGGGCCGGGCGATCAGCTGGAAGTGGCTGCGCGAAAGGGCGGGGTCGTCGGCCTTGACGGTTTCCGATGCCGGATTGTTGAGCCAGTCGATGACGGCCTTGGGCGCTTCGATGTTGTAGCGCTTGAGGATCGCCAGGGCGTCGGCCGAGGTGCTGGGGTCGGCCACGGTGGGGCCGGAGGCGATGACCGTGGCCAGGTCGCCGGGTACATCGGAAATCGCGTAGGTATAGACGGTGGCCGGCCAGCAGGCCTTGGCCAGGCGCCCGCCCTTGATCGCCGAGAGGTGCTTGCGCACGCAGTTCATCTCGCCGATGGTGGCGCCGGACTTCAGCAGTGCCTTGTTGATCTGCTGCTTGTCGGCCAGGGTCAGACCTTCGGCGGGCAGGGCCAGCAGGGCGGAACCGCCGCCGGAGAGCAGGAAGATGACGCGGTCGTCTTCGCTGAGGTTGCTGACCAGCGCGAGCACGCGCTTGGCCACGGCCAGGCCGGCGGCATCGGGGACCGGGTGGGCGGCTTCGACCACCTCGATCTTCTGGCAGCTGGCGCCGTGGCCGTAGCGGGTCACGACCAGGCCCGAGACCTCGCCCTGCCAGCTCTTTTCGACCACTTCGGCCATGGCGGCGGCGGCCTTGCCGGCGCCGATGACGATGACCCGGCCGCTACGGTCGGCGGGCAGGTGGGGTTCGAGGACCTGACGGGGGTGGGCGGCAGCGATGGCTGTGTCGAACAGCTCGCGCAGGAATTTTTGTGGATCGACCGACATGGCAGGCTCCCAGATTCTTGTTGTTCTGCAAAATCGAAAACGCCCCTGGAACTGCCTCCGTGCAGGCCGAACCAGGGGCGGGTGTTGCTCGGGGTCACCTTTCGACCTGTGGTTGCAGGAGAACGGTGTTGGATTCATCGCCGGCAAGCCGGCAAAAGGGCTGCGCAGCAGCCCCCGGATTCAAATCACTTGTCGTCGCGGATCGAGAAGTTGGCCATGTGCTCCAGGCCCTTGATCAGCGCCGAGTGGTCCCAGTTGCCGCCGCCCAGGGCCTGGCAGGTGTTGAACACTTGCTGGGCATTGGAGGTGTTGGGCAGGTTGATGCCCAGCTCCTTGGCGCCTTGCAGGGCCAGGTTCAGGTCCTTCTGGTGCAGGTTGATGCGGAAGCCTGGGTCGAAGGTGCCCTTGATCATGCGCTCGGCATGCACTTCGAGGATCTTCGAGGAAGCGAAGCCGCCCATCAGTGCTTCACGCACCTTGGCCGGGTCGGCGCCGTTCTTGGCGGCGAACAGCAGGGCTTCGGCAACGGCCTGGATGTTCAGGGCGACGATGATCTGGTTGGCCACCTTGGCGGTCTGGCCGTCGCCGTTACCACCGACGCGGGTGATGTTCTTGCCCATGGCTTCGAACAGCGGCAGGGCGCGCTCGAAGGCTTTCGGGCAACCGCCGACCATGATGCTCAGGGTCGCGGCCTTGGCACCGACTTCGCCGCCGGACACCGGGGCGTCCAGGTAGGCGGCGCCGGTGGCCTTGATCTTCTCGGCGAAGGCTTTGGTGGCGGTAGGCGAGATCGAGCTCATGTCGATCACCACCTTGTTCGGGCCCACGCCTTCGGCGACGCCGTTTTCACCGAACAGCACGCTTTCGACCTGTGGGGTGTCGGGCACCATGACGATGATGAACTCAGCTTCCTGGGCCACTTCCTTCGGGTTGGCCAGGGCCACGCCGCCAGCGGCGATCAGGTTGGCCGGAGCTGCGTCGTGGTGGGTCGAGACGAAGATGCTGTGACCTGCTTTTTGCAGGTTCTGGGCCATGGGGTTGCCCATGATGCCGGTGCCGATGAAACCGATTTTAGCCATGAGAGATTACCTCGTTGTAATTGTTGAATCTCGATGGAGCAGGCGGTGCAGGCCTTTCAGGAGCGGGCCTGCGCTCGGCCTTCAGATTGCGTTATGCGTCTTCAGCCAGCCCAAACCCGCCTCGGTGGTGGTCTTGGGCTTGTACTCCGCGCCCACCCAGCCCTGGTAGCCGATGCGGTCCAGGTGCTCGAACAGGAAGCGGTAGTTGATCTCGCCGGTACCCGGCTCGTGGCGGCCCGGGTTGTCGGCCAGATGCACGTGGTTGATCAGCTTGAGGTTGGTTTCCAGGGTGCGCGCCAGGTCACCTTCCATGATCTGCATGTGGTAGATGTCGTACTGCAGGAACAGGTTGTCGCTGCCCACCTCGGCCTGGATTTCCAGGGCCTGTTTCGTGGTGTTCAGGTAGAAGCCCGGGATGTCGCGGGTGTTGATCATTTCCATGACCAGGCGGATGCCGGCGGCCTTGAGCTTGTCGGCGGCGTAGCGCAGGTTTTCCACGAAGGTCTTGCGCACGGTGGCGCAGTCCGGGCCTTGCGGACGGATGCCGGCCAGGGCGTTGACCTGGGTGTTGCCCAGCACCTTGGCGTACTCGATGGCCTTGTCGACGCCTGCGCGGAACTCTTCGACGCGGTCGGGGTGGCAGGTGATGCCGCGCTCACCTTTCGACCAGTCGCCGGCCGGCAGGTTGAACAGCACCTGGGTCAGGCCATGGGCGTCGAGCTGCTGCTTGATCTCGGCGGCGCTGAAATCGTACGGGAAGAGGTATTCGACGCCGCTGAAACCAGCGTCGGCGGCGGCCTTGAAGCGAGCCAGGAAGTCCTGTTCGGTGAACAGCATGGACAGGTTGGCGGCGAAGCGAGGCATAAGTCGTCTCCTTGCGTTGATTGCCCCCGCGCGCGGCGCGGGGGCGTCAGGCGATCAGTCCAGCAGCGAGATGGCGGTCGGCGCGTCGTTGCCGACCAGGGCGAGGTCTTCGAACTCATTGACCGCGTTGATCTCGGTGCCCATGGAAATGTTGGTCACACGCTCGAGAATCACTTCGACCACCACCGGCACGCGGAACTCTTCGGCCATCTTCTGCGCCTTGAGCAGGGCAGGGGCGATCTCGGCCGGTTGGAACACGCGGATGGCCTTGCAGCCCAGGCCCTCGACCACGGCGACGTGGTCGACACCGTAGGTGGCGGCGTCGGTGGAATTGATGTTCTCGAACGCCAGTTGTACACAGTAATCCATGTCGAAACCACGCTGCGCCTGGCGGATCAGGCCGAGGTAGGCGTTGTTCACCAGCACGTGGACGTAGGGCAGGTTGAACTGCGCGCCCACCGCGAGCTCTTCGATCATGAACTGGAAGTCGTAGTCACCGGACAGCGCGACCACCTTGCGTTTCGGGTCGGCCTTGACCACACCCAGCGCGGCAGGGATTGTCCAGCCCAGCGGGCCGGCCTGGCCGCAGTTGATCCAGTGGCGTGGCTTGTACACGTGCAGGAACTGCGCGCCGGCGATCTGCGACAGGCCGATGGTGCTGACGTAGGTAGTGTCCTTGCCGAACACTTCGTTCATTTCCTGGTACACGCGCTGTGGCTTGACCGGGACGTTGTCGAAGTTGGTCTTGCGCTGCAGGGTAGCCTTGCGTTCCTGGCAGTCTTCCAGCCAGGCCTTGCGGCACTTGAGCAGGCCTGCGGCTTTCCACTCGCGGGCCACTTCGAGGAACACGTCCAGGGCCTTGCCGGCGTCGGAAACGATACCCAGGTCAGGGGTGAACACACGGCCGATCTGGGTCGGTTCGATGTCCACGTGCACGAACTTGCGGCCTTCGGTGTAGACGTCGACGGAGCCGGTGTGGCGGTTGGCCCAGCGGTTGCCGATACCGAACACCAGGTCGGACTTGAGCATGGTCGCGTTGCCGTAGCGGTGCGAGGTCTGCAGGCCGACCATGCCGACCATCAATTCGTGATCGTCCGGGATGGTGCCCCAGCCCATCAGGGTTGGCACTACCGGTACGCCGGTCAGTTCAGCGAACTCGACCAGCTTGTCGCTGGCGTCGGCGTTGATGATGCCGCCGCCGGCTACCAGCAGCGGGCGCTCGGCGTCATTGAGCAGGGCCAGGGCTTTTTCGGCCTGTACGCGAGTGGCGGCTGGCTTGTTGATCGCCAGTGGCTCGTAGGCATCGATGTCGAACTCGATCTCGGCCATCTGCACGTCGAACGGCAGGTCGATCAGCACCGGGCCTGGGCGGCCAGTACGCATCTCAAAGAAGGCCTTCTGGAACGCGTAGGGCACTTGGCCCGGCTCCAGCACGGTGGTCGCCCACTTGGTCACCGGCTTGACGATGCTGGTGATGTCGACGGCCTGGAAGTCTTCCTTGTGCAGGCGGGCACGCGGGGCCTGGCCGGTGATGCACAGGATCGGGATGGAGTCGGCCGAGGCGCTGTACAGGCCGGTGACCATGTCGGTGCCGGCAGGGCCGGAGGTGCCGATGCACACGCCGATGTTGCCCGGGTTGGCGCGGGTGTAGCCCTCGGCCATGTGCGAGGCGCCTTCGACGTGGCGAGCGAGGACGTGATCGATGCCACCGACTTTTTTCAGGGCCGAGTACAGCGGGTTGATCGCGGCGCCGGGAATGCCGAACGCGGTATCTACACCTTCACGGCGCATGACCAGAACGGCTGCATCGATTGCTCTCATTTTGCTCATGGTTTGTGCCTCATCGATTTTGTAATTGTATACAACTTGCGTTGCGGCAGAGTGTATTCATGGTCGACGCAAAAGGTCAATCCATTTTCGTCGGTGGGTTTGACTTGCTGGTCATGGCGAAAAAGGGCGGCATTTCGTCGCAGTGAGACACATTGGATCAGAAAATTGTATACAAACAGTGTCTTTGTTGTGTTCTATCTTGTCTATTGGTTTTCAACTGCCCTCAGGGCTTCTCACAACAAGAAGAGGACCTTTTCATGAACGCATTGACCCTCAAACAGGCCGTGGGCGTGGTAAATGCCGCGTTGTCCGCAGGCCGCAAGATCAACGCCGCGCCCTTGACCGTGGCGGTGCTCGACGCCGGCGGGCATCTGCTGGCGTTGCAGCGCGAGGATGGCGCCAGTTTGCTGCGCCCCGAGGTGGCCATTGGCAAAGCCTGGGGCGCGGTGGCGCTGGGCAAGGGTTCGCGCCTGCTGGCGCTGGACTCGCAGCAGCGCCCCGCCTTTTATGCGGCTTTGAACGGGCTCGGCGAGCGACCTGTGGTGCCGGTGCCAGGGGGCGTGCTGATCCGTGATCAGGAGGGCAAGGTGCTGGGGGCGGTGGGGATCAGCGGGGATACGTCGGATATCGACGAGCAGTGCGCGATCAGTGCGATCGAAGAGGTGGGGCTGACGGCGGACGCGGGGGTTGCAGCCTGATCAGGCTTTAGAACTATCGCGGGGCAAGCCCGCTCCCATGACCTGGACTTTTCCCTAAGGTATTGAATGCTTAGGGCAGTTCAGGTCGTGGGAGCGGGCTTGCCTCGCGATTGCGATGGTTCAGGCCACCTCTGGCTCGCAGCCCTTCAGCACCAGGCGGATGATGGTCTCCGCCGCTGCATCGTAGTCGCTGTCGGCCAGTTTGGCCTTGCCGGTCACCACGGCGATCTGCCAGTCGAAATCCGCGTAGGTTTGCGTCGCCGCCCAGATGCTGAACATCAAATGGTGCGGGTCGACGTGAGCGATCTGGCCGCGCTCGATCCAGCGCTGGATGCACTCGATGTTGTGGCGGGCCTGCTCGTTGAGCTGCTCCACCTGGCGCGGCGACAGGTGCGGCGCTCCATGCATGATCTCGCTGGCGAACACCTTGGAGGCGTGGGGCAGGTCGCGGGAGATGCGGATCTTCGAGCGGATGTACGCGCTGAGCACTTCTTTCGGATCGCCGTCGGCGTTGAACGGTGTCGAGGCCTGCATGATCGGCGCGATGATGCTCTCGAGCACCTCGCGGTAGAGGTTTTCCTTCGACTTGAAGTAGTAGTACACGTTCGGCTTGGGCAGGCCGGCCTTGGCCGCGATATCGCTGGTCTTGGTGGCGGCGAAGCCCTTGTCGGCGAATTCTTCACTGGCTGCGCGCAGGATCAATTCCTTGTTGCGCTCGCGAATGGTGCTCATTGTCGGGAATCTTCCTCGGGTCTGGCCCCTC
Source organism: Pseudomonas sp. PONIH3 (assembly GCF_002934345.1). NCBI lineage: Bacteria > Pseudomonadati > Pseudomonadota > Gammaproteobacteria > Pseudomonadales > Pseudomonadaceae > Pseudomonas > Pseudomonas sp. PONIH3. The sequence goes on along the minus strand of NZ_CP026386.1, from coordinate 1,590,980 downwards.
CAAGAGGGGTCCGGCATGGTAGCACCCGCTCGGACGGGCGCTCAAGGCAGCGTCTTTGGGCTAGAATCCCGGCCATTCGAACCTACTGGAAACATTTTGACATGGCAGGAAGCAGCTTACTGGTATTGATCGACGATATCGCCACGGTCCTCGACGATGTCTCGTTGATGACCAAGGTCGCGGCGAAGAAGACCGCCGGGGTGCTGGGCGACGACCTGGCGCTCAACGCCCAGCAGGTCACCGGTGTGCGCGCCGAACGCGAGATCCCGGTGGTGTGGGCGGTGGCCAAGGGCTCGCTGGTGAACAAGGCGATCCTGGTGCCGGCGGCGCTGCTGATCAGTGCGTTCATTCCCTGGGCGGTGATTCCGCTGCTGATGGTCGGTGGCGCCTACCTGTGCTTCGAGGGCTTCGAGAAGCTGGCGCACAAGTTCCTGCACAGCAAGGCCGAGGACGACGCGCAGCATGAAGCGCGCAAGGCGGCCGTGGCCGACGAGCAGGTCGACCTGGTGGCCTTTGAGAAGAGCAAGATCAAGGGCGCTGTGCGCACCGACTTCATCCTCTCCGCCGAGATCATCGCCATCACCCTTGGCACCGTGGCCGATGCGCCGCTGAGCCAGCAGATCATCGTGCTGTCGGGGATCGCCATCGTCATGACCCTGGGGGTGTATGGCCTGGTGGCAGGCATCGTCAAGCTCGATGACCTGGGGCTGTGGATGACCAAGAAAGCCTCGGCGCTGAGCCAGGCGGTGGGCAACGGCATCCTGCGCGCCGCGCCGTACATGATGAAAAGCCTGTCGGTGATCGGCACCGCGGCGATGTTCCTGGTCGGTGGCGGCATCCTGGTGCATGGCATCGCGCCGCTGCATCACGCCATCGAGGCGTTCAGCGAAGGACGGGGCGGGGCGTTGACCGGGGCACTGCTCAATGGTGTGGCGGGGGTGATTGCGGGGGCTGTGGTGCTGGCGGTGGTTGCTGTCGTGAGCAAGTTCTGGCGGGCGCTAAGACCCGCGAACTGAGGCGCCTGGCCGGGGCTTGCCCCGGTTCGCCGGCAAGCCGGCTCCCACAGGAACAGCACGATCACTGTGGGGCCGGCTTACACTCGGATCAGAAGTGAACCTTGACCAGGAAGCTCATGGTGTTCTGATCGGTAGTGAAGGCATCGCTGTCCTTGATGCCGTACTTGTTCTTCCAGTAGTCGTACTCGATACCCACGTACAACTGCTTCTCGCCCAGGTGCAGCGCTTTGCCCAGGTCGTACTTGACCTGCGGGTTGAAGTGCAGGTTCGCCTGGTAGGTGCCGCGACGGTTCTCGTCGTTGTCCACCACCCAGTCCATGAAGCCGTCGATGAGAATGTCGGACGAACCCACGGGGATGGTGTAGGACCAGACCGGGGTGATCTGCCAGACATTGTCGCCCGGACGGCTGCCGTCGGTGGTGCGCTGGTAGAAGTTCAGCTGGAAGTAGTCGAAGCCTGGGATCGCCAGGTCGAAGCCGGGGCCGATCAGGTAGGACTCGGTGTCACCCTCGCCGAACTCGTAGGTCATGGCCAGCAGCACGTCCTTGACCGGGCCGAACTCGAGCTTCTGGTCGAAGATCTTGCCGAACGACAGGCGTGGACTGAACTCGCCGTAGTAGGTGTTCGGGCCGTTGCTGGCGTCCTTCTTGCCTTGATAGAAGATCTTGTCGAGGAAGAAGAAGTTGTCGCCGTACTTCCACGCATCGGCGTGCTCGAAGGTCACGGTCTGCTGGATCTCGGGGTTGACCTTGAAGTTCTTGCCCCACAGGTAGGTCAGGCTGTTGTTCTGCCATTGCAGCAGGTCACCGGCTTGGCTGGCGCCGCAGGCCAGCAGGCCGCCGGCGAGGATCAGGCTATTGATGGTACGCATTGCGTGTGTCGCTCCCTTTATTGGATCTGTTGTCAGCGCTCGGGCGCTGTTCTTGTCTTTTGGGTCAGCTTTTTTCAATTGGCCACAGCTGTTTGGCAAGAGCTGCGCCAACTTTTCCACGTTGGGCACAACCATCCTGCTCGACGTCTTTCTGAACGGATGAAATGGGTATTTCACGCTGGCAACACGTTGGCCAACCGCCCGGAAACATTGACTGAGCGGTCAGCAAACGCGGGCGGGATCCTTCCCGCCCCGATCGAGGGGGCGCGCAGATTACTCACTTGCGCGCCGGGCCTCAAGTGCTCCGTCCTGGAGCACGGTGGTGCAAATTTGGGCGTTCGGTCAGTTTTTCAGAAGTGCACCTTCACCAGGGCGCTGGCCACGCTCTGGTTGCTGTCCACGTTGCCGTGGCTGTCGATGCCGTACTTGTCCTTCCAATAGCTGTACTCGAAGCCGACGTAAAGCTGCTTGGCGCCCAGGTTCAGGGCCTTGCCCAGGTCGTATTTGACCTGTGGGTTGAACTGCAGGTTGGCGTGGTAGGTGCCGCGACGGGTCTGGTCGTTGTCGACCACCCAGTCGATGTAACCGTCGATCAGAATGTCGGACTTGCCCACCGGGATGGTGTAGGACCAGGCCGGGGTGATCTGCCAGACGTTGTCGCCGGGGCGGCTGCCTTCGGTGTTGCGCAGGTAGAAGTTCAGGGTGAAGTAGTTGAAGCCGGGCACGTTCAGGTCGAAGCCGGGGCCGATCAGGTAGGCCTCGTTGTCGCCCTCGCCACGCTCGTAGGTCATGGCCAGCAGCACGTCCTTGACCGGGCCGAAGGCCAGGTTGCGCTCGAAGATCTTGCCGAACGACAGGCGCGGGCTGAACTCACCGTAGTAGGTGGTCACGCCTTTGCCGGGGTCGGCCTTGCCGTTGTAGAAGATCTTGTCGACGAACAGGAAGGTGTCGCCGTACTTCCACTTGTTGGCGTGCTCGAAGGTGATGGTCTGCTGGATATCGGGGTTGACCTTGAAGTCCTTGCCGTAGAGATAGGACAGGCTTTCGCCGTGCCACTGCAGCCATTCGCCGGCATGGGCGGGGAGGGTGGCCAGCAGGCTGCTGCCCAGCAGGACGGAGGTGGTGATGCGCTTCATGTTGTGATTCCCGGACTTATTGTTTTTGTAAGGGCTTTTTCGGCGCGCAGGCGCCCCGGACGGCCCATTCCGGCGGGCCGACGGTACTGCGTTACCACAGGGTTGAAGCGGGGCGGCCAGAGCGGCGCCGCCCCTGGTCACTCAATGCTGGTGACAGGCATCGTTGTGCGCGGCGCGGTCGGCGCCGCCGAGGATGTTGAACAGCAGGTTCAGTACCAGGGCGCTGAGGGTGGCCATGGCGATGCCACTGTGGGTGATGGGTTCCATCCACTGCGGCATCTGCGCGAAGAACTCCGGGCGCACCACCGGGATCAGGCCAAAGCCGACGCTGACGGCGACCAGCAGCTGGTTGCGTCGGTCGGAGATGTCTGCCTCCTGGAGGATCTTGATCCCGGTGGCGGTGACCATGCCGAACATGGCGATGGACGCGCCGCCCAGTACCGCAGGCGGGATCGAAGCGATCAGGAATGCCGCCTTGGGCAGCAGGCTGAGCAGGATCAGCAGCGCGCCGGCCATCACCGTAACGTAGCGGCAGCGCACCCCGGTCATCTGCACCAGTCCGATGTTCTGGGCGAACGAGGAGTGGGTGAAGGTGTTGAAGAAGCCGGCGATGAACGACGCGCCGGCATCGCACAGCAGGCCGCGCCGCAGCATGCCCGGCGTTACTTCACGGTCGGTCACCTTGCCCAGGGCGAGGAACATGCCCGTGGACTCGACGAAGATGATCACCACCACCAGGCACATCGACAGGATCGGCGCCAGGCTGAAGGTCGGCATGCCGAAGTGCAGGGGGGTGACCACCTGCAGCCACGGCGCCTCGCTCAGGCCCGACAGGTCGACCATGCCGATGGAGCCGGCGAGCACGTAGCCCAGGCCCATGCCCACCAGTACCGACACGTTGACCCAGAACCCGCGCATGAAGCGGTTGATAAGCAGGATCACCGCCAGCACCAGGCCGGCGACCATCAGGTAGATCGGCGCGCCGAAGGCTTCGGCGTCATGGCCGCCGCCGGCCCAGTTGACCGCCACCGGGAACAGCGACAAGCCGATGGAGGTGATGACCGTGCCGGTCACCAGCGGCGGGAAGAAGCGCACGACCTTGGACATGAACGGCGCGATCAGCATGCCGAAGAACCCGGCGGCGATGGTCGCGCCGAAGATCCCCTGCAGGCCGACACCGGGCATGCCGGCCATGGCCACCATGCTGCCGACGGCGGCGAAGCTGGCGCCCATCATGACCGGCATGCGAATGCCGACCGGGCCGATACCGAAGGATTGGATGATGGTGGCAACGCCGGCGACCAGCAGGTCGGCGTTGATCAGGAAGGCGACTTCCTCGCGGGACAGGCCCGCCGCCTGGCCGATGATCAGCGGCACCGCGATGGCGCCGCCGTACATCAGCAGAACGTGTTGCAGACCCACCAGGATCAGCTGGAACAAAGGCAGGGGCTGTCGTGGCGGCGCAACAGGGATGTACGCCTTGGGTGACTCGGACATGCAGCACCTCGAGTTTTGTTTTTATTCTCGGATCCAAGCGGGCGGCTTCACGTGGCAGTCTCCGGTAAAGGAGGCTGGGGTTTCCGCGTGAAGCCGACCGCTCGATGCTTGCTTGTTACGTAGAGCTTGGAAGCGAGGCCGGGAGTACCGGCCTCATCGCGGGGCAAGCCCGCTCCCACGCAGTCGTGGGGTGTCTCAGTTGACCTGCGCGCCTTTGGCGATCCAGTCGCCGACCAGCTTGCGTTCCTCGACGGTCATCTGGGTGATGTTGCCAAGCGGCATGATCTGGCTGGCGACGGCCTGCGCCTGGATGCGCGCGGCCTGCGCCTGGATCTGCTGCGGGGTGTCGAACATCACGCCGCCAGGTGCGGCGCTGAACAGCGGGCTGGTCGGCTTGGCCGAGTGGCACACGGTGCAGCGTTCCTGGATGACGGTGTGGATCTTGTCGAAGGTTTCACCGCCAGCCTGGGCTGTGGCCTGGGCCGGAGCCTCGGCGGGGGGCGCAGGTTTGGCGGCTTCCTCGGCGCGCAGTTCGGCGGCGGTCTTGCCGCCCACGGCGGTGGCCGGCAGCGGTTGGTACTCGACCTTGGCGGCGGCCTGCTCAGGTGCGCTCGGCAGTGGTTTCGGGCCGGTCACGTACGCCAGGCAGATCATCGCCAGGGCGCCGACAGGCAGGGTCCAGGCGTACTTGTTGCTGTCGTGGCGGGTGTTGAAGTAGTGACGGATCAATACTGCGGCCACCGCGATCCCGGCCAGGATCAGCCAGTTGTACTGGCTGCCGTAGGTGCTCGGGAAGTGGTTGCTGATCATGATGAACAGCACTGGCAGGGTGAAGTAGTTGTTGTGGCGCGAGCGCAGCAGGCCCTTGGCCGGCAGCACCGGGTCGGGGGTCTGGTTGTTCTCGATGGCCGCCACCAGCTGGCGCTGCGCCGGCATGATGATGCGGAACACGTTGCCGACCATGATGGTGCCGATGATCGCGCCGGTGTGCAGGTAGGCGCCGCGGCCGCTGAACACCAGGCTGAAGCCCCAGCAGGCGGCGATGATCAGCACGAACAGCACGGCACCGAGCAGCGCCGGCTTCTTGCCCAGAGGCGAGTCGCAGAGGAAGTCGTAGATGAACCAGCCGGCGATCAGCGAGCCGATACCGATGGCCACGCCTTCGGCACCGCTGAGGGTGCTGCCGGGTGCCAGCAGGTACAGGGTCGGGTTCCAGTAGAACACCACGCACAGCAGGGCGATCCCGGACATCCAGGTGAAGTAGGCTTCCCATTTGAACCAGTGCAGGTTCTCGGGCATCTTCGGCGGGGCCAGCTTGTATTTTTCCAGGTGGTAAATGCCACCACCGTGGATGGCCCAGAGGTCACCCGACAACCCATCGCGCGGGTTGCTTCGATTCAGGTGGTTCTCCAGCCAGACGAAGTAGAACGATGCACCGATCCAGGCCACGCCGGTGATCATGTGAACCCAGCGAATGCTCAGGTTCAGCCATTCGTGAAGGTGTGCTTCCACAGTATGTACCTCTCGCCGGTCACGGTTCAGGCGGACCTGGGTGACCGACCTTTTCTTATTGGTGGGGATTGAGGATCAACATCTGTTCCTCGGGGAAGTAATGCTCATCGCAGTTGTTGCCGGAACCACTGCGATCAACCACCAGGAAGTCATCCCGCTTTTCGATCGTCAGCACCGGGTGGTGCCAGACGCCGCGATGGTAATTGATGCCCTGCCTGCCATTACTGCGGAAGGCGCGGACCAAGCCTGATACAGGTGCATCGCCAAGTGGCGCGACCACGATCAGAAAGGGGTTGCCGAGCAGCGGGATGAAAGCCTGGCTGCCCAGCGGATGGCGTTCCAGCATGCGCACGGTCAGCGGCATTTCCAGCGCGTCGGCGCGGAAGATGCTGATGATCGCCTTGTCTTCCGGCTCAGCGGTCTCGACCGTGGCGAGCTTGTGGAAGCGCATGGTCGAGCCGTTGTTGATCATGAAGTGGTCGCTGCCGTCGGTTTCGATCACGTCACCGAAGGGGGCGAAGGCTTCTTTGGTCAGGGGCTCGATCATCAGGGTGCGCATGCGGTTATCTCTTCTATTCGTTGTTCTGGATTTTGGTGGCCTGGCGGGCCGAGGCCCTGGGTGCGGACGCGTCACGCACTCGGGCCAGGGCGCTGCCAGCGCCTTACAGCTGCTGCAGGCGGAACAGGGCGATCAGGTTGATCTGCGCCAGGGCTTCCTTGAACTCGGCATCCGTGCCGTTGTGGATGCGCTTTTCGAAGGCCGCGAGGATCTGGTGGCGGTTGCTGCCCTTGACCGCCATGATGAACGGGAACTGGAACTTGGCCTTGTAGGCGTCGTTGAGTTCGGTGAAGCGGGCGAACTCTTCAGCGGTGCACTGGTGGATACCGGCGCCGGCCTGTTCGTTGGTGCTCGATTCGGTCAGCTCGCCCTGGATGGCGGCCTTGCCGGCCAGGTCCGGGTGAGCATTGATCAGTGCCAGTTGCTCGGCATGGCTGGCGCTGAGCAGGATGTCGCTCATGCGTTGATGCAGCGCCTCGATCTCGTCCAGCTCGGCCAGTTGCCCCAGGTCGTAGGCTTTCTCGGCGACCCACGGCGAGTGCTCGTAGATGTCGGCGAAGGCCGCGACGAAGGCGGCGCGGTCCAGGGTGGAGGGCTTGAGGGTCTTGAAGGCAGTCATCAGGCGTTCTCTTTCTTGTACGGGTGGGTGGCGTGCCAGTGGCGGGCGATGTCCACGCGTCGGGCGAACCAGACCTGCTCGTGGCTCTTGGCGTAGTCGACGAAACGCTTGAGCGCGGCCAGGCGCGCCGGGCGGCCGACCAGGCGGCAGTGCAGGCCGATGGAGAGCATCTTCGGCGCCTCGGCGCCTTCCTCGTAGAGCACGTCGAAGGCGTCCTTCAGGTACTGGAAGAACTGCTCGCCGCAGTTGAAGCCCTGCACCTGGGTGAAGCGCATGTCGTTGGTGTCGAGGGTGTAGGGGATCACCAGGTGCGGCTTGCCGGTCGGGTTGTTCGGCTCCCAGTAGGGCAGGTCGTCGTCGTAGGTGTCGCTGTCGTAGAGGAAGCCGCCTTCCTCCATCACCAGGCGCCGGGTGTTCGGGCCGGTGCGGCCGGTGTACCAGCCTTGCGGGCGTTCGCCGGTAAGCTCGGTGAGGATGCGGATGGCTTCGAGCATGTGCTCGCGCTCTTGCGCTTCATCCATGTACTGGTAGTCGATCCAGCGGTAGCCGTGGCTGCAGATCTCGTGGCCGGCCTCGACCATGGCGCGGATCACGTCGGGGTGGCGCTGGGCGGCCATGGCCACGGCGAAGATGGTCAGCGGCACGCCGCTGTCCTTGAACAGCTTGAGCAGGCGCCATACGCCGGCGCGGCTGCCGTATTCGTAGAGCGACTCCATGCTCATGTTGCGCGCGCCTTGCAGCGGCTGGGCGGCGACCATTTCGGAAAGGAACGCTTCGGACTCTTTGTCGCCATGCAGGATGTTGCGCTCGCCACCTTCTTCGTAGTTGAGCACGAAGGACAGTGCAATGCGGGCATTCCCCGGCCATTGCGGATGAGGTGGGTTGTTGCCGTAACCGATCAGGTCGCGAGGGTAGTCAGCGCTCACTGCAGTCTTCCTTCTTGTACGTATGTGCGGGTGGTGGGCGGGCCGCGTCGGGATGTCGCACCACCGGATGGGCTGATTGTATACAACTTCTTAAATACTTTGTAAGCCTGTTTTTCCGCATTTCTTCCCATTTGTCGCCTGAGAATGGCTTGCAAGAAACCTGCCTGATTGGTCAGCTAATGCCGTGAGGGTCGGCATCGGGCGTGTCTTTGCGACTGATGGAGTGTTCGTGGAGTGTTGACCGAGGATGCAGAAAAAATTGTGTACAATCTATCGTTAAACTGTCTTAATGACTGCATTCCCGCACGGTGCCAGCCTGTTGCCGTGTATTTTTTGCCCACGTAGATGACAAGAGGCGACAAGCAAATGGGACGTTTGACCACACACGTACTGGACGCCGCGCATGGCTGCCCGGGCAGCTCGATCAAGGTCGAGCTGTACCGCGTCGAAGGCCAGCAACTGGAACTGGTGAACACCGCCCTGACCAACAGCGATGGCCGCGTCGATGCGCCGCTGCTGCAGGGCGACGATTACCGCACCGGCGTCTATCAATTGCAGTTCAGCGCCGGTGACTACTACCGCGCCAAGGGTGTGAAGCTGCCGGACACCGCGTTTCTCGACGTGGTCGTGCTGCGCTTCGGCATCGACGAGCAGCAGGAGCACTACCACGTGCCGCTGCTGATCTCGCCGTACAGCTATTCGACCTATCGTGGAAGCTAGTTGGTCGCTAGAAGAATCTTCGTAGGTCCTTGGCCCGCTCTCACACTGGCGGGCTTTTTTTCGTCTGCTGAATATGCTTTCAGGTGGGCCCAGCGTGCCCCTGACATTTTTGTCAGTGGTCTGTGTGTCGGTCGTTTGAGACCATCGGCCTTTCAGTCAGCTGAGCAGCCGGCCTGATGAGCACTCAATATGCATACGCGCCCTATGGCTACCATAGGCTCGCTCAAGTTTCTCTCGGGTTCACTGGCGAGTTAGTGGAAAGGGCAACTGGTCATTACCTTTTGGGTAATGGTTACAGAGCGTACAATCCGGTTTTGATGAATTTCAATAGCCCGGACAGTATGAGTCCGTTCGCCAAAGGTGGTTTGAATGGATACGGCTACTGTCAGAGAGATCCAGTGAACAACAAAGACCCAAGCGGTCATGTTAAAGTGTCTGCGATGTTATTGAGCAAGGTGCCGAGGCTTGTACTGCTTGGGTATCACGCGACAGATGCGTTTAATGTAAAAGGGTTGTTGCAGGGAGTTTCCCGAGGTCATTCACGGCCTGATAGGCGAGCTCAAGGGGAGGCTTTTTATATCGGGTCAACTCGTGATTACGTCAAGCCGTATAAGGATAAAGCTATCGATGGCGTTATCTTGGCAGTGGTTGCGCCTGAAGGGGTGTTGGTACCGGAGAAGCACTTTAGTAAGGATGTGTTTGATGTAACAGCGGTCAATCCGGCGGGCTATGGTTTCCTCACTGTGCTCGAAGAGGTTCCCCCGGGTGTGGAGTCAGCTAATCTGCCTAGAACAGGAAAATTCGCATCTTCAGCGGGAGCTACGGTAGTAAAAAGTGCGGGCGCCGAAGCGCCCTTTGTTGAAGCTGTGAAGATTAGAGAAACACAAACTTAGCGATAAAGATCGCGCACAGCACCCACAGGCTGGCCGAGATCTCCTTGAACTTGCCGGTACCCGCCTTGAGCGCCACGTAGCTGATGAAACCAAGGGCGATGCCATCAGCCACCGAGAAGGTCAGCGGCATCATGATCACCGTGACGATCGCCGGAATGCTGTCGGTGGCTTCATCCCACTCGATATGCGCCATGCTGCCCATCATCAGCATCGCCACGTAGATCAGCGCGCCGGCGGTGGCATAGGCCGGAATCATTCCCGCCAGCGGGGCGAAGAACATCGCGGCGATGAACAGCACGCCAACCACCACGGCGGTCAGGCCGGTGCGTCCACCTGCCGCGACACCTGCGGCACTTTCCACGTAGCTGGTCACCGGCGGCACGCCGACCACCGCGCCGAACACGCTGGAGGTGCTGTCGGCCTTCAGTGCCCGCGACAAGTTCTCGATACGCCCGTCCGGTGCCACCAGGTTGGCCCGCTGGGCCACGCCCATCAGCGTGCCAGCGGTGTCGAACATGTGCACGAACAGGAACGCCAGCACCACGCTGATCATGCTGACGTTGAACACGCCAACCACGTCCATGGCCATCCAGGTCGGTGCGAGGCTCGGCGGCATCGACACCACCCCGCCGAACTTGACCAGGCCCAGGCCCCAGCCGGCCAGGGTGACGCCGATGATGCTGATCAGGATCGCGCCGAACACCCGCTTGTAGCTGAGGATGGCAATCAGCAGGAAGCACACGGCCGCCAGCAGCGGGCCGGGCTCATGCAGCGAGCCCAGCTTGACCAGGGTTGCCGGGCTGTCGACGATGATGCCGGCGGTCTTCAGGCCGATCAGCCCGAGGAACAAGCCGACGCCGGCCCCCATGGCATGGCGTAGGCTCAGCGGGATGCTGTTGAGCAGCCACTCACGCACGCGCGAGACGGTCAGGAACATGAACAACACGCCAGAGACGAACACCGCCCCCAGCGCCGTTTCCCAGTTGTAGCCCATGGTGCCGACCACGGTGTAGGTGAAGAAGGCGTTGAGCCCCATGCCCGGCGCCAGGCCGACCGGCCAGTTGGCGTACAGCCCCATCAGCAGGCAGCCGAGGGCGGCGGCGATGCAGGTGGCGACGAACGCCGCGCCGTGGTCGATGCCGGCGTCGGCCATGATGTTGGGGTTGACGAAGATGATGTAGGCCATGGTGATGAAGGTGGTCACCCCGGCGATCAGCTCGGTGCGGACAGTGCTGCCATGCTGCTTGAGTTTGAAAATCCGCTCCAGCCAGCCCGTTTCGAGCGGTGGGGCGAGATCCAGCGTAGGTGCTTCGGATTTGCGGCTTTCCACAGCGAGTACTCCTCAAGTCTTTCTTGTTGTTCGAAGCCTGGTCCTGAGCCATGCACTGGGGGGCTTCGCGAGGGGGTGTGGCAGACGTCCGACCATTTTGTTGACTTTTGGGTCAGGAAGTTGCTCGCAGGATTATGCGTTTGTGTACAAAGAATGCAAATAATGTTTTATCTTTTGTGCTCACAAACTGCCGTACAACGGCTATATAGGTAAAAGGCCACCTGCAGAAACGGGTCAGCCTGTGTACAATGGCGCCATACCTTGGCCCCTTTTCTTCTTCCAGGACTTGCCATCCCCCCGCTGACCGGTATTACAGTCACGGTCCGACTGGCAGATCCTTTGTGCTCGAGAGCCCATGAACGAACAGCTGCAACCTCTGAAAAAACCTGTGCGCACTGGCAAGGCCGGCCGCAGCGGTACCCAGGACGACATCGTCTATGCGCATATCTTCGAGGCGATCCTCGAGCAGCGTCTGGCACCGGGCACCAAGTTGAGCGAGGAAGCACTGGGCGAGATCTTCGGCGTCAGCCGCACCATCATCCGCCGCGCCCTGTCGCGCCTGGCCCATGAGAGCGTGGTGCTGTTGCGGCCCAACCGTGGTGCGGTGGTGGCCAGCCCTACGGTCGAGGAGGCGCGGCAGGTGTTCTTCTCGCGGCGCATGGTCGAGCGCGCGATCACCGAGCTGGCCGTGCAGCACGCCACCCTCGAACAGCTCAACGAACTGCGCCAGATGGTCCGCGAGGAGCGTGACAGCTTCTCCCGTGGCGACCGTGGCGCCGGTATCCGCCTGTCCGGCGAGTTCCACCTCAAGCTGGCCGAAGCCGCCGGCAATGCGCCACTGGTGAGCTTCCAGCGCAGCCTGGTGTCGCAGACTTCGCTGATCATCGCCCAGTACGAAAGCGGTAACCGCTCGCACTGCTCGTACGATGAGCACATGCAGCTGATCGATGCGATCGAGGCCCGTGATGCCGAGCAGGCGGTAAGCCTGATGATGCATCACATGGACCATATCGACAGCAAGCTCAATCTCGACGAGGAGAGCGCCTCGGACGACCTGCACGCGGTGTTCTCGCACCTGCTGAAAAAGCCCAAGGCTACCGCCAAGGGTTGAACGTTTGCCTTGATGACCGAAGGGCCGCTTAGCGGCCCTTCGTCGTTACTGGCCCTTGGCCAAAGCTCTGCTAGATTTCACACCAGCAAACCTTCATCAAGCAGTTGGGCTTGCGCAGTCGTTGCGTCCAATTACTTGAGGAAGGGTTCATGACTTCATCTCTGGGTGTGCGCATGGGTGCCGAGCTGGTCGGCACTTTCTGGCTGGTCCTTGGCGGGTGCGGCAGTGCCGTGCTGGCCGCCAGTTCTCCCGTTGGCATCGGCGTTCTCGGTGTCGCTTTCGCGTTCGGCCTGACTGTCCTGACCATGGCCTTCGCCATCGGCCATATCTCGGGTTGTCACCTCAATCCGGCCGTGTCGTTCGGTTTGGTGGTGGGCGGGCGGTTCCCGGCAAAAGAGCTGCTGCCCTATGTGATTGCCCAAGTGATCGGCGCCATCCTGGCCGCAGCGGTGATCTACTTCATCGCCAGTGGCAAAGCCGGCTTCGAACTGGCCAGCGGCCTGGCCTCGAACGGGTACGGCGAGCATTCGCCGGGCGGCTACACGCTGGCGGCAGGCTTCACCAGTGAGGTGGTGATGACCGCGATGTTCCTGGTGATCATCATGGGCGCCACCGATGCCAGGGCACCGGCCGGCTTTGCGCCAATTGCGATTGGCCTGGCGCTGACCCTGATACATCTGATTTCGATTCCGGTCACCAACACCTCGGTCAACCCGGCACGCAGCACAGGGCCGGCCTTGTTCGTGGGTGGCTGGGCGCTGCAGCAGCTGTGGTTGTTCTGGCTGGCGCCGCTGATCGGGGCAGCGATCGGCGGCGCACTGTACCGAGGGTTGGCGAAACAGCCTTAGCGCTGGTGCACGCAACGCCCGGCGGCGTAGGTTTCACGCACGGTGCGGTCGTCGCCCAGGGTGGTGAGCACGAACAAGGTCTCCTCGATGCTCTTCGACTGCTGCAGACGGTAGTCCAACAACGGGGTGGCCTTGTAGTCGAGCACCACGAAGTCGGCGTCATTGCCCGGGCGCAGGCTGCCGATGCGGTCGTCCAGGCGCAGGGCGCGGGCGCCGCCTAGGGTAGCCAGGTACAGCGACTTGTACGGGTGCAGGCGCGCGCCTTGCAGCTGCATCACCTTGTACGCCTCGTTGAGGGTGTTGAGCAGCGAGAAGCTGGTGCCGGCGCCGACATCGGTGCCCAGGCCGACGTTGACCTTGAAGCGCTCGGCCTGGGGCAGGTTGAACAGGCCGCTGCCGAGGAACAGGTTGGAGGTCGGGCAGAAGGCGATGGCCGAACCGGTTTCGGCCAGGCGCTGGCACTCGTCGTCGCACAGGTGCACGCCGTGGGCGAACACCGAGCGCTCGCCGAGCAGCTCGAAGTGGTCGTAGACGTCAAGGTAGCCTTTCTGCTCGGGGAACAGTTCCTTGACCCAGTCGATTTCCTTGAGGTTCTCCGACAGGTGAGTGTGCATGTACACGCCCGGGTGCTCCTTGAGCAACTGACCGGCCACGCTCAACTGTTCCGGCGTGCTGGTCGGCGCGAAGCGGGGGGTGACCGCGTAGTGCAGGCGGCCCTTGCCGTGCCAGCGCTCGATCAACATCTTGCTGTCGCGGTAGCTGGACTCGGCGGTGTCGGTCAGGTAGTCGGGCGCGTTGCGGTCCATCATCACCTTGCCGGCGATCATGCGCAGGTCCAGGCGCTCGGCCTCCTCGAACAGGGCGTTGACCGACTCGGGGTGCACGCTGCCGAACACCAGCGCGGTGGTGGTGCCGTTGCGCAGCAGTTCGGCGAGGAAGATCTTCGCCACCTGGTCGGCGTGGGCCTTGTCGGCGAACTGCTTTTCGCAGGGGAAGGTGTAGGTGTTCAGCCAGTCCAGCAGCTGTTCGCCATAGGAGCCGATCATGCCGGTCTGCGGGAAGTGGATATGGGTGTCGATGAAGCCCGGAGTGATCAGGGCGTCCTGGTAGTGTTGCACCGGGATGTCAGCGTCGAGGGTCGGCAGCAGCTCGCTGGCATGGCCCAGGGCGCTGATGCGGCCGCCGTCGACTACCAGCAGGCCGTCTTCATAGTATTCGCAGGACGCCTCCAGGCCGACCTCGGCGGGGTCGGCGATGCTGTGCAGGATGGCGGCTCGGTAGGCTTTGCGGGTTGCGCTCATGGGGCTCTCGTCAAAGGGTCTGGCTGCGTCGCGAGGACGGCAGCAACTGGGCGATGGGGCCTGAATTGGCGGCAGCGTCGTGCTGGCCGAAGCAGGCGTTGTAGGTGGCAATGATTTCGGCGGCGATGGACACGGCGATCTCGATCGGCAGCTTGCCCTTGACCTCGGCCAGGCCCATCGGGCAGCGCATGCGCGCCATCAGCGCGTCTTCGAAGCCGCGCTCGCGCAGGCGGTGCTCGAACTTGACGCGCTTGGTCTTCGAACCGATCAGGCCGAACCAGGTGAAGTCGTTGCGCTTGAGGATCGCGGCGGTCAGCTCCAGGTCCAGCTGGTGGTTATGGGTCATGACGATGCAGTAGCTGCCGGCGGGCAGGTCGGCGACTTCGTCGACCGGCTCTTCGCTGACGATCTTGCTCACCCCGTCGGGGATGAGCGCGGGGAATTCCTGCTCGCGCGAATCGATCCAGCGCACCCGGCAGGGCAGCGCGGCGAGCAAGGGTACCAGAGCGCGGCCGACATGGCCCGCGCCGAACACGGCGATCTCGGCCTGCACGCCACTCATCGGCTCGAACAGCAGCACGGTGGCGCCGCCGCAGCACTGGCCGAGGCTGGCGCCGAGGCTGAAGCGCTCCAGATGCGGGGTGCTGCGGTGTTCCGCGAGCATCTGCCGGGCGATGTGCAGGGCCTTGAACTCCAGGTGGCCGCCGCCGATGGTGTCGTACAGCGCGCTGGTGCTGACTACCATTTTCGAGCCGGCGTTGCGCGGAGTGGAGCCGCGCTCCTCGATGATGGTCACCAACACGCAGGGTTCGCCACGGGCTTGGTGGTCGGCGAGGGCGTTGATCCATTGATGCATGTCTTCAGTCCTCCTCGGTCCCCTGTAGGCGCAACGCAAGGTCGCGTCTACAGGGAGCGTGGCGTCAGTGCGTCACAGGTTCCAGTTGCTGTTCGGCAGGCTGCGCCGCAGCCACCGCCTTGCGCATCTGCTCGCAACCCCACAACACTCGCTCCGGCGTCGATGGCGCGTCGATGTTCGGCTGCACGCGGTAGTCGGCGATGCTCGCCACTGCGTCCTTGATCGCGCACCAGGCGGCAATGCCGAGCATGAACGGCGGCTCGCCCACGGCCTTGGAATGGAACACGGTGTCCTCGGGGTTCTTGCGGTTTTCCACCAGCTTGACGCGCATGTCGATCGGCATGTCGGCCACTGCCGGGATCTTGTAGCTGGCCGGGCCGTTGGTCATCAGCTTGCCCTTGGCGTTCCACACCAGTTCCTCGGTGGTCAGCCAGCCCATGCCCTGGACGAAACCACCCTCCACCTGGCCGATGTCGATGGCCGGGTTCAGCGAGTCGCCCACGTCATGCAGGATGTCGGCGCGCAGCATCTTGTATTCACCGGTGAGGGTATCGACGATAACCTCCACGCAGGCGGCGCCGAAGGCGAAGTAGTAGAACGGGCGGCCACGGGCCTGGTTGCGGTCGTAGAAAATCTTCGGCGTACGGTAGAAACCGGTGGTCGACAGCGATACCTGGGCGAAGTATGCCTGCTGCACCAACTGCTCGAAGCTGACGATCTGCTCGCGCACGCGCACATGGCCGTTGCGGAACTCGACGTCTTCCTCGGTGACGTTGTAGTGCCGGGCGGCGAACTCTGTCAGGCGCTTCTTGAGGATCTCGGCGGCGTTCTGCGCTGCCTTGCCGTTCAGGTCGGCGCCGCTGGACGCGGCTGTCGGTGAGGTGTTGGGCACCTTGTCGGTATTGGTCGCGGTGATCTGGATACGATTGAAGTCGACCTGGAACACCTGCGCCACCACCTGCGCGACCTTGGTGTTCAGGCCTTGGCCCATCTCGGTGCCGCCGTGGTTGAGGTGGATGCTGCCGTCGGTGTAGATGTGGATCAAGGCACCTGCCTGGTTGAGGAAGGTGGCGGTGAACGAGATGCCGAACTTCACCGGGGTCAGCGCCAGGCCTTTTTTCAGCACCGGGCTGTTGGCGTTGAAACGGCGGATCGACTCGCGGCGCTCATGGTAGTCGCTGCTGGCCTCGAGCTCTGCGGTCATCTCCTCGAGCATGTTGTGCTCGACGGTCTGGTAGTAGTGGGTGACGTTACGTTCGGTCTTGCCGTAGTAGTTGGCCTTGCGCACCGCCAGCGGGTCGAGGGCCAGGTGACGGGCGATATGGTCCATCACCTGCTCGATGGCGACCATCCCCTGCGGGCCGCCGAAGCCGCGGTAGGCAGTGTTGGAGGCCGTGTTGGTCTTGCAGCGGTGGCCGTGCACCGTGGCATCGCCCAGGTAGTAGGCGTTGTCGGAGTGGAACATGGCGCGGTCGACGATCGAGCCGGACAGGTCCGGCGAGTAGCCGCAGTTGCCGGCCAGGTCGAAATTGATCCCGTGCAGGCGGCCGCTGTCGTCGAAGCCGACGTCGTATTCCACGTAGAACGGGTGACGCTTGCCGGTCATTGTCATGTCTTCGACCCGCGGCAGGCGCATCTTGGTTGGCTGGCCGGTCAGGCGCGCGATCACCGCGCACAGGCACGCGGGGCTGGCGGCCTGGGTTTCCTTGCCGCCGAAACCGCCACCCATGCGGCGCATGTCGACGACGATCTTGTGCATCGGCACGTCGAGCACCTCGGCCACCAGCTTCTGCACCTCGGTGGGGTTCTGCGTCGAGCAGTAGACGATCATGCCGCCATCTTCGCCGGGCATCACCGAGCTGATCTGGGTCTCCAGGTAGAAGTGTTCCTGGCCGCCGATGTGCAGGGTGCCCTGGATACGGTGCGGGGCAGTGGCCAATGCAGCAGCCGAGTCGCCGCGCTGGTGGGTGTGGCTGTCGAGCACGAAGTGCTTCTTGCGCAGGGCCTCGACCACGTCGAGCACCGGCTCCAGGTCTTCGTACTCGATGATGGCGGCCATGGCGGCGCGCCTGGCGGTCTCAAGGTCGCAGGCGGCAACCGCGAGCACCGGCTGGCCGAAGAACTCGACCTTGTCGATGGCCAGCAACGGGTCGCCAGCCACCACTGGGCCGATATCCTTGAGCCCCGGGATGTCCTCATGGGTGATGGCGATGCGCACGCCTTCGAACTGGTAGCAGGGCGTGGTGTCGATGCGCAGGATGCGCGCATGGGCGCGGTCGGCGGTGCGTGCATAGACGTGAAGCTGGTTGGGGAATTCCAGGCGGTCGTCGATGTACACCGCCTCGCCGGCCACGTGCTTGTCGGCGCTGTCGTGCTTGAGGCTGCGGCCGACCCCGGTGGTCAGGTCCTGGCTGAACAGTGCGGCCATCTCGGCCTGGCTCTTGACGGCGTGATGGTTAGACATAGGCGGTCACCCGGGTTTTGATATGCGGCGTTTGCAGTTCGATGAAGTACTTGCGCAGCAGGTTCTGCGCGGTCAGCAGGCGGTACTCGCGGCTGGCGCGGAAGTCGCTGAGCGGGGTGAAGTCCTCGGCCAGGGCCTGGCAGGCGCGTTCGACGCTGGCCTGGTTCCAGGGCTTGCCGCGCAGCGCGGCTTCGCAGGCGCGGGCGCGTTTCGGGATTGCCGCCATGCCGCCAAAGGCGATGCGCACGCCGCTGACCACACCGTTCTCGATGCTCAGGTTGAACGCCGCGCACACCGCGGAAATATCGTCGTCCAGGCGCTTGGACACCTTGTAGGCGCGGAAGGCCCAGTCGTTGCTTGCGCGCGGCACGATGATCTTCTCGATGAACTCGCTGTCCTGGCGTGCAGTGATGCGGTAGTCGATGAAGTAGTCTTCCAGCGCCAGGGTGCGCTGGCGCTCGCCCTGGCGTAGGACGATCTGTGCGTCGAGGGCGATCAACAGAGGTGGCGAGTCACCGATCGGCGAGGCGTTGCCGATATTGCCACCCAAGGTGCCCTGGTTGCGGATCTGCAGCGAGGCGAAGCGGTGCAGCAGGTCGCCGAAGTCGGGGTATTCCTCGTTGAGTGCGGTGTAGCAGTCGGTCAGCGGGGTCGCGGCGCCGATCTCCAGGTGGCTGGCGGTCTTGTCGATGCGCTTGAGCTCGGCGACATGGCCGACGTAGATCATCACCGGCAGGGTGCGGTGGAACTGGGTGACTTCCAGCGCTAGGTCGGTCCCGCCGGCCAGCAGGCGTGCCTCGGGGTGCGAGCTATACAGGTCGGCCAGATCGGCCACGGTCAGTGGCACCAGGCAGCGCTTGTCGCCACTGTTGAGCTCGCCGGTCTGTTGCGGGGCGATGGCCTTGAGGCGGGCGATGGTCTGTGCCTGCTGGGCGTCGAACTGGTCGCGGCAGGGGCGTGCGCAGCTCTGCTCGGCGGCCTCGAGGATCGGCCGGTAGCCGGTGCAGCGGCACAGGTTGCCGGCCAGGGCCTCCTGGGCCTGGTGCAGGTCGTGGCCTTGGCTGTTCTTCTGCAGGGCGAACAGCGACATGACGAAACCGGGCGTGCAGAAGCCGCATTGCGAACCATGGCAGTCGGCCATGGCCTTTTGCACGCTGTGCAGTTCGCCCTGGTGCTTGAGGCCCTCTACGCTGATCAGTTGCTTGCCGTGCAGGGAAGAGACAAAGGTCAGGCACGAGTTGAGGCTGCGGTAGCGGATGCTGTCGCCGCCCTTGTCGTCCTGCACAAGTTCGCCGACAGCCACGGTGCAGGCACCGCAGTCGCCACTGGCGCAGCCTTCCTTGGTGCCGGGTTTGCCCAGGTGCTCGCGCAGGTATTGCAGCACCGTCATGTTCGGGTCCAGGGCGTGCTCGCTGCGCAGCTCCTGGTTGACGAGAAACTGGATCACGGGGGAGGGCCTCGCAATGGTTTTATTGTTGTTCCGGCGGACTCTAAGCAACGGCTGACCTCTGGGTCAATAATTTTCTGACCCAAAGGTCAAGAATTTGCACGAAGGCCTTCCTGACCGCCTCATCGAGCCTTTTCCAAAGCATAGTTCGCGCCGTGCAGGAAAGTTGACCCGCCAGTCGCACAAAGCACGCAGTCCCGCTGCGCGAGCGCCTGGCAAGTGCGCTACAATCGCGTCCTTGTGCACAGCTACCCAGATTGCGAAGGAAAACCATGACGTTCAAGGCGCCGGACAGCCTCTCCGAGCAAATTGCCCACTACCTGGCCGAGCGGATCATCCGCGGCGAACTCGCACCCGGCGAGCGCATCCAGGAGCAGAAGGTCACCCAGGCCCTCAACGTCAGCCGCGGTTCGGTGCGCGAGGCGCTGCTCATCCTCGAGCGCCGGCACCTGGTGGCCATCCTGCCGCGCCGCGGCGCCCATGTGACCGAACTCGACGAGAACAGCGTGCGCAGCCTGTGCGCCCTGATGGGCGAGTTCTACATCCTGTTGGGCAATGCCGTTGCCCAGCATTGGCGCACCGAGGGCGACCTGCGCCCGTTCCTGGACATCCAGCAGCGCCTCAAGCAGGCCCATGCCGGCAAGGACATCAAGGCCTTCGTCGGCGACAGCTTCGCGGTGATGCGCGCCGCCTATCCATTCGCCAACAACCCGTACCTGCAGGAAACCGTCGAGAACCTGCAACCAGCCATGAGCCGCGCCTACTACCTGGCCCTGGACCAGCGCCAGGCCAACATGGTCGATTACCTGGAGCTGTTCGCCCGCCTGCTCGAAGCCGTGGTCGCCCGCGACCTGCCGCGCATCCGCGAGGTGCTCACCGCCTATTGCCAGCGCAGTTGCGAACTGGTTCTGGCGGCGCTGGCGCGAGTCTGACCGGTGCGCCTGAAGTGCATCCGCCTGGCCGGGTTCAAGTCGTTCGTCGACCCGACCACGGTCAACTTCCCCAGCAACATGGCCGCCGTGGTCGGCCCCAACGGCTGCGGTAAATCCAACATCATCGACGCGGTGCGCTGGGTGATGGGCGAGAGTTCGGCGAAGAACCTGCGTGGCGAGTCGATGACCGATGTCATCTTCAACGGCTCCACCAGCCGCAAGCCGGTCAGCCAGGCCAGCATCGAGCTGGTGTTCGACAACAGCGACAACAGCCTGGTGGGCGAGTACGCCGCCTACGCCGAGATCTCGATCCGCCGCAAGGTCACCCGCGACGGGCAGAACACCTATTACCTGAACGGCACCAAGTGCCGGCGTCGTGACATCACCGATATCTTCCTCGGCACCGGCCTGGGGCCGCGCAGCTATTCGATCATCGAGCAGGGCATGATCAGCAAGCTGATCGAGGCCAAGCCCGAGGAGCTGCGCAACTTCATCGAGGAAGCGGCGGGCATCTCCAAGTACAAGGAGCGTCGCCGCGAGACCGAGAGCCGCATCCGCCGCACGCAGGAAAACCTCGCGCGTCTGACCGACCTGCGCGAAGAGCTGGAACGCCAGATCGAGCGCCTGCACCGCCAGGCCCAGGCTGCCGAGAAATACCGTGAGTACAAGGCCGAGGAGCGTCAGCTCAAGGCACGCCTGGCAGCCCTGCGCTGGCGCGACCTGGATGATCGGGTACGCCAGCGTGAGACGGTGATCGGCGACCAGGAGGTCGCCTTCGAGGCGCTGGTGGCCGAGCAGCGCAACGCCGACGCCAGCATCGAGCGACTGCGCGACGGTCACCATGAGTTGTCCGAGCGCTTCAACCAGGTGCAGGGCCGCTTCTATTCGGTGGCCGGTGATATCGCTCGCGTCGAGCAGAGCATCCAGCATGGCCAGCAGCGCTTGCGCCAATTGCAGGACGACCTCAAGGAAGCCGAACGCAGCCGCCTGGAAACCGAATCGCACCTGGGGCACGACCGCACCTTGCTGGCGACCCTCGGCGAAGAACTGGCGATGCTCGAGCCGGAGCAGGAGCTGACCCTGGCCGCAGCCGAGGAAGCCGCCGCGACCTTGGAGGAAGCTGAGCTTGGCATGCATGGCTGGCAGGAGCAGTGGGACGGCTTCAACACCCGCTCCGCCGAGCCGCGCCGTCAGGCCGAGGTGCAGCAGGCGCGCCTGGCGCAGCTCGAATCCAGCCTGGAGCGCCTGGCCGAGCGCCAGCGCAAGCTGGGCGAGGAGGGCGAGCAGCTCGGTGGTGATACCCAGGACACCGAGACGTCCGATCTGGGCGAGCAAGTGGCCAGCAGCGAGTTGCTGCTCGAAGAGCTGCACCTGCAAGAGCAGCAGGTGGTCGAGCGCCTGGAAGGGTTGCGCGAACAATTGCAACAGACCAGCCAGGTGCAACAGCAACAGCAGGGTGATCTGCAGCGCCTGGGCGGGCGCCTGGCCTCGCTGGAGGCCTTGCAGCAGGCTGCGCTGGAGCCCGGTGTGGGTGCCGCCGACTGGCTGCGCGCCCAGGGTCTGGAGCAGCGCCCGCGCCTGGCCGAGGGGCTGCGGGTCGAGCCCGGCTGGGAGCTGGCGGTGGAAACCGTGCTTGGCGCCGACCTGCAGGCAGTGCTGCTGGACGACTTCGCCGGCCTGGACTTCGCCGCGCTGGAGCAGGGCGATCTGCGCCTGCTGCTGGCAGGGGGCGAGGGCCCGCGTGTTCCCGGCAGCCTGCTCGACAAGGTCGAGGGGCGGGCCGACCTGTCGGCCTGGCTGGGGCAGGTCAGGCCGGTTGAAACGCTGGAGCAGGCGTTGGCGCAGCGAGCGTCGCTGGCTGCTGGGCAAAGCCTGGTCAGCCGCGACGGATATTGGGTCGGGCGGCATTTCCTGCGGGTCAGCCGCGGTGGTGAAGCCCAGGGCGGCGTGCTGGCCAGGGGCCAGGAAATCGAACGCCTGGCCCAGGAACAACTGGAGCAGGAGGCGTCGCTCGAACAGCTTGACGAGCAACTGCAGCGCCTGCGTGAACAACAGCTCGACCTGGAGGAGCAGCGCGAGCAATTGCGCCGTCGCAGCCAGGACGAGAGCCGCCAGCACGGTGAGCTCAAGGCGCGCCTGTCCGCTGGCCGGGCCCGCGCCGAACAGCTCGAACTGCGCCGCCGACGCTTGCACGAAGAACTGGCCGAGCTCCAGGAGCAGCGCGCCCTGGAGCATGAGCAGCTGGGCGAGGCACGCCTGCTGTTGCAGGAATCCCTCGACCTGATGGCCCAGGACACCGAGCAGCGCGAGCAACTCATGGCGTGCCGCGACACCCTGCGCGAAGGCCTCGACCGGGTACGCCAGGAGGCCCGCCAGCACAAGGACCATGCCCATCAACTGGCCGTGCGCCTGGGCTCGTTGCGCGCCCAGCACGATTCCACCCGCCAGGCGCTCGAGCGCCTGGAGCAGCAGGCCGCGCGCCTGAACGAGCGTCAGGAGCAACTGAACCTGAATCTCGAGGAGGGCGAGGCACCGCTCGAAGAGTTGCGCCTGAAACTCGAGGAGTTGCTTGAGAGACGCATGGGCGTCGATGAAGAGATGCGCCAAGCGCGGCTGCACATGGACGAGGCAGACCGCGAACTGCGCGATGCCGAGCGCCGCCGCACCCAGGCCGAGCAGCAGGCCCAGTTGCTGCGCGGCCAGCTGGAGCAGCAGCGCCTGGAGTCCCAGGGGCTGGACGTGCGGCGAAAGACCTTGCAGGAGCAACTGCTCGCCGACGGCTATGATCTGCAGGGCGTGCTCGCCACGCTCGAGGCCGAGGCCAGCGAGCAGGGGACCGAACAGGCACTGGAGCAGGTCGAGGCGCGTATCCAGCGCCTGGGCGCGATCAACCTGGCGGCCATCGAAGAGTACGAGCAGCAGTCCGAGCGCAAGCGCTACCTGGATGCCCAGGACGCCGACCTGGTCGAGGCACTGCAGACCCTGGAAAACGTCATCCGCAAGATCGACAAGGAAACCCGCAACCGCTTCAAGGATACCTTTGATCAGATAAATGCCGGATTACAGGCACTTTTCCCAAAAGTTTTCGGTGGTGGCAGCGCTTATCTGGAACTGACGGGCGAAGATCTACTCGATACAGGGGTGACGATTATGGCTCGCCCGCCGGGCAAGAAGAACAGCACCATCCATCTGCTGTCCGGTGGCGAGAAGGCACTGACGGCCCTGGCCCTGGTGTTCGCCATCTTCAAGCTGAACCCGGCGCCGTTCTGCATGCTCGACGAGGTCGACGCGCCTTTGGACGATGCCAACGTCGGGCGCTATGCGCGCCTGGTCAAGGAAATGAGCGAAACCGTGCAGTTCATCTACATCACCCACAACAAGATCGCCATGGAAATGGCCGACCAGCTGATGGGGGTGACCATGCACGAGCCTGGCTGTTCACGCCTTGTTGCAGTTGATGTGGAAGAAGCGATGGCCATGGTTGACGCATAAGGGGTAAAGAAAGGGTGTGAACATGTAGGCAAAAGCCTCAGCAGACGCGACAGACGGTGTAAAGTTGCCTTTGGTCGTGCTAGCTTAATGTCACTTGTTTTTTGCGTGGGTAAAACGCCTGTCAGAACATAGAGTTGGCGCCACGTGTTAAAGGCCTTTGAAGCCTTTGTTTTCAAGCATATTTTTTATAGAGGCACGGGATTACATGGAAATCGGTCTGCGCGAGTGGCTGATCGTCATCGGCATCATTGTCATCGCCGGTATTCTTTTCGACGGCTGGCGCCGCATGCGCGGCGGCAAGGGCAAGTTGAAGTTCCGTCTGGACCGTAGCTACGCCAACGCCCCGGACGACGACAGCGGCGGCGCCGAGGTGCTCGGCCCTTCGCGTGTGCTGGAAACCCATAAAGAGCCCGAGCTGGATGAGAGCGACCTGCCATCGGTCAGCGCCCCGCTGCGGGAGCGCGAACGCGAAGCCAAACCGGCCAAGGCCAAGCGCGGCAAGCGCAACAACAGCGAGCAGCAACAGGGCGACCTGAAGCTGGCCGCCGAGCCGCGTGAGCCGGACCTGTTCGATACTGGCGACGACGACTTCGCCGCCGACAACACCCGCAACAGCGGTTTCACTGCCGCTTCCACGCCGGCCAAGGAGCTGCCGCCGGCCGAGGAAGTGCTGGTGATCAGTGTCATCTCCCGCGACGAAGGCGGTTTCAAGGGGCCGGCGCTGCTGCAGAACATCCTGGAAAGCGGCCTGCGCTTCGGCGAGATGGACATCTTCCACCGCCACGAGAGCATGGCCGGCCACGGCGAAGTGCTGTTCTCCATGGCCAATGCGGTCAAGCCCGGCGTGTTCGATCTGGACGACATCGACCATTTCAGCACCCGTGCGGTGAGCTTCTTCCTCGGCCTGCCAGGCCCGCGTCACCCCAAGCAGGCCTTCGACGTGATGGTCGCCGCCGCCCGCAAACTGGCCCACGAGCTCAATGGCGAACTCAAGGATGACCAGCGCAGCGTGCTGACCGCCCAGACCATCGAGCACTACCGCCAGCGCATCGTCGAGTTCGAGCGCCGCGCCCTGACGCAGAAACGCTGATACACCCGAGCGGGCGGACCCTGCCTCGGTCCGCGCCGCAATGATTGAAACGAAAGAGCAGCCAGGGGCTGCTCTTTTGCTTTGCAAGAGAAGACCAGAAATGAACGCCGAATCCCGAATCCACGAACTGCGCGCCGAACTCGACCAGCACAACTACCGCTACTACGTGCTCGATGAACCCAGCGTGCCCGATGCCGAATACGACCGCCTGTTCAATGAGCTCAAGGCTCTGGAAACCGAGCACCCGCACCTGGTGACACCGGATTCGCCGACCCAGCGCGTCGGCGGCGCGGCGTTGGCGGCCTTCAGCCAGGTGCGTCACGAAATACCGATGCTCAGCCTGGGCAACGCCTTCGAGGAAGACGACCTGCGCGACTTCGGTCGCCGCGTGGTCGAAGGCCTGGACCTGCCGGGCGGCGATCAGGCGGCCGTGGACTACAGCTGCGAGCCCAAGCTCGACGGCCTGGCGGTAAGCCTGCTGTACCGCGACGGCCAGCTGGTGCAGGGCGCCACCCGTGGCGACGGCACTACCGGTGAGGACATCAGCGCCAACGTGCGCACCGTGCGCAACATCCCGCTCAAGCTGCAGGGCGAGGGCTGGCCGGCGGTGCTGGAAGTGCGCGGCGAGGTGTACATGAGCAAGGCCGGATTCGACCGGCTCAATGCGGCCCAGGCCGAGGCCGGCGGCAAGACCTTCGCCAACCCGCGCAACGCCGCCGCCGGCAGCCTGCGCCAGCTGGACTCGAAGATCACCGCCAGCCGCCCGCTGGAATTCTGCTGCTATGGCGTCGGCCAGGTGTCCGAGCCGTTTGGCGACAGCCATATCGGTATCCTGGAGAAACTCAAGACCTGGGGGCTGCCGATCAGCCGCGAGCTCAGGCACGCCGCCGGTATCGACGAGTGCCTGGCCTATTACCGGGACATCGGAGCGCGCCGCAACAGCCTGCCCTACGAGATCGATGGGGTGGTGTTCAAGGTCAATGCCCTGGCCTCCCAGCGTGAGCTGGGTTTCCGTGCCCGTGAACCGCGCTGGGCGATCGCCCACAAGTTCCCGGCCATGGAAGAGCTCACCGAGGTGCTTGATGTCGAGTTCCAGGTCGGGCGTACTGGCGCGGTGACTCCAGTGGCCCGTCTCAAACCGGTCAAGGTGGCCGGTGTGACCGTCTCCAATGCCACCCTGCACAACATGGACGAGATCGCGCGCCTGGGCCTGCGTATTGGCGATACGGTGATCATCCGCCGTGCCGGCGACGTGATCCCGCAGGTCATGCAGGTGGTGCTCGAGCGCCGTCCGCAAGGCGCTCGCGCGGTGCAGGTGCCGAGCCAATGCCCGGTGTGCGGCTCGCAGGTCGAGCGCACCCAGCTGGTCAAGCGCAGCAAGGGCAAGGAAACCACCAGCGAAGGCGCAGTGTACCGCTGCGTGGGGCGCCTGAGCTGCGCCGCCCAGCTCAAGCAGGCGATCATCCATTATGTGTCGCGCCGGGCCATGGACATTGATGGCCTGGGCGAAAAGAGTGTCGAGCAACTGGTCGATGAGAACCTGATCCGCTCGCCGGCCGACCTCTACAAGTTGGAGTTCGAGCAAGTGGTCGCCCTTGAAGGCTTTGCCGAGGTCTCCAGTCGCAAGCTGCTCGAAGCCATCGAGGCCAGCAAGCGCCCGAGCCTGGCGCGTTTCATCTACGCCCTGGGCATCCCCGATGTCGGCGAGGAGACCGCCAAGGTCCTGGCCCGCTCCCTGGGCAGCCTGGCGCGGGTGCAGGTGGCGCTGCCCCAGGTGCTGACCTACCTGCCGGACATCGGCCTGGAAGTCGCCTACGAGATCCATAACTTCTTCGAGGACGAGCACAACCGTGCGGTGATCAAGCAGCTGCTGGACAGCGGTATGCAACTGCAGGATGAAGGTGGGCTGGGCGCCGAGTTCGCCGCCAGCACCACCCTGGCCGGGATGCTCGCCAAGCTCGATATCCCGTCGGTCGGCCCGACCGGCGCCGAGAAGCTGGTAGACAAGCTGGGCACCCTGGACAAGATCATCGCCGCCGATGGCATCGACTTGCGCCAGGCCCTGAATACCAAAGCCGCCGATGGGGTACGCGAGTTCTTCAAGGTCGAGGCCAACCAGCAGTTGGCCCGTGCCATCGAAGCCCAGTTGCTGGACTTCGGCATGCACTGGTCGTGCGAGAAGAAATCCGCCGAGGGTTTGCCCCTGGCTGGCCAGACCTGGGTGCTAACCGGTACCTTGGAGCGCATGAGCCGCGATATCGCCAAGGAAAAGCTGGAAAGCCTGGGAGCCAAGGTGGCGGGTTCAGTATCCGGCAAGACCCATTGCGTGGTGGCCGGGCCCGGCGCGGGTTCCAAGCTGGCCAAGGCCAGCGAGCTGGGCGTGGCGGTAATGGACGAGGAGGCGTTCGTGGCGTTCCTTGCGGAGCGTGGAATCGACGTCTGAGGCCGGTGGCCTTATCGCGGACAAGCCCGCTCCCACGGGTGATTGCACCTAGGGTCGGGTTCTCCCTACGATGGATTTGCCACAAGTCCTTGAGAAATGATGGTTTTTTCACGATCAAAGGTTGTAACTTCGCCCTGGCGTTGTACAATGGCGCGGCTCGTCAGCTGGCGAGCCGTCGTGGTGGCCCCATCGGTCCCCCCGCATTGATTACCCGTTAACCTGGTCAGGCCCGGAAGGGAGCAGCCATAGCGGGAACATCGAGTGCCGGGGTGTGGCTGGTGGGGCCGCCTCCATTTTGGGCGCAGGATTTTTCCGGCGTACCTGTCAGGCGTCGCATATCAGACGCGTTTCTTTACACCCTCGCACTGTTTTCCGCCTGCACGATCCCGCGCAGCGCCTTATCATGCATCCCATCGTGTCGACCCATTCAGCCAGGAGATAGCGACCGTGGAACATGTCGACGACCTCACCCGTCAGAAGATTCGCGAGTGGCAAATGCGCCGCCTGGAAATCAAGGATCAGATGGCCGCCAGCCCCGAGCGTGTGCTGGAGCTGTCGCAGGTGCTCGACCAGATGGAAGAAGAGCACGAGCGCATCCTCGAGGAGGCGGCTCCGCCAGCGACGGTGAAGGCTGATACGGTGGCCTTGGAGCTGCAGGTGTCGGCGCGCTCGGTGCGGGACTTGCGCAAGCTGCTGGAGCTCGCCCTGCATGAGCTAGATGACATGCTTGACGCACCGCAGGCGGGTGGCAGTTATCCCGGCGACATGGCTGGGTCCTTGGGTGCCTACCGTTTTGAGTTGGTGGTGGGGCAGACCGCTGAATCCGACAAACCTTGAGTGATCTGCGGACACGTACCGACATGCAGCCCGAGCACTTCGACTTTTCCCATCCCGTGTACTTGCCGGTCACCGCAGAGGTGTGCCAGGCCTTGCTGGCCGACGGTGCGTCTGCGCTCGGCGCTCTGAGCGAGCCGGAGCTGGCGGCGGTGCTGGTAATACAGAACCTGGCGCAGGCACAAGGCCAGGTCGATGCGCGGGCGGCGGAGAAGGTGCTGGGCAAGCTGTTGGCGTGGGCGGTCGATGGCGCGCATTCGCCTGGCGTGGGGTTGTTGTCCGAGGCCCGTAGGCTGTTCGATGCGCGCAAGCTCTATTTCGGCCTTGAGGTGATCAAGGGTTCGAAGCTGCGTCTGCTCGACGTGGAGCAGGTTCAGGCGCGGGAATACCTGCTGGCCGATGGCAAGTGGGATTTCGACTACCGCATACGCCTGCATCACAGGGACAACCCGTTCAGCCAGCGGGTGACCACCGGTTTCGACAGCGAGCGCTGGTTAACCGTCGAGCAGGACAAGCTGCTCAAGATCATTCAGGCCAACCTCGACGAAGACATCCACGTGCAGGGCTATGCCGGGATCGGCAAGAGCTACCTGCTTGGCGCGCTGATGGACTGCCTGCCCCGTGGCCGGGTGCTGGCCCTGGCACGCACGCCCGCGAAGCTCGGCACCTTGCGTCGACGCATGGGGCTGGATGAGCAGGCCAAGGTCGGCATGACCTTCGGCCAGTTCGCCCGGGCCCTGCTCAAGGATACCCGGTCAGTTTCCGCCCGGACGGCGCAGCGCGGCCCTGGCAAGCGAAGGCTGGCCGAGGAACTGGGGATCGTCGGCTTGCGCCAGTACGACGCCGAGCATGCCTTGGATATCTGCCTGGAAGTGCTGCGCAACTACTGCGATTCGCGGGATTACAGCCTGTCGAATCGTCATCTGCCGTATTTTCGCCAAGCGCTCTCCGGCGTCGATGCCCAGGTCCTGCTCGAGTACGCCAGCCGGCTATGGCGCTATCTGGAGGCGCAACCGGCCTGGGGCGCGCAGACCGGGTTCGAGGCGTTGCTGCTGCTCAAGCGAGCGAGCCTGGCTGGTTGCAGCGTGCCGGGGCGTTTCAGCCACGTGATCATCGACGAGAGCCAGGACGTGCCGGCCTCGCTGCTGCAGGTTATCGAGCGGGGTCGCCAGGTGCTGATCACCCTGGGCGACGAGTACCAGAAGGCCTCCGGCGAGGTGGTCAGGCGCGAGCGTCAGGTGCGCCAGAAGGACATGGCCTTTGCCGTGCGTTGCGGGCCCAAGGTGGAACGCCTGATCAACCCGTTGATCGGCGTGCATTCGAAGAAGTCCAAGGTTGCCTTCGAAGCTGCGCGCCATGTCGATGTCGGCATCGAGCACTTCCCCGAAGGGTTCGTCCCGCCAGAGGGCTGCGTGGTGCTGACCGCCTCGCGCTGGGACACGATGCGCTGGGCCATGGAGTTGGCCAAGTCCAACTGCTTGTTGAATTTCCCCGATTGGCCGCAGATGCGCCGCTTCATGGCCACCGCGATCGGCCTGTTCAGGGCTGCGTTCTATGCCCCGGGGCAGGATGCCGAAGGGCCGCATCCGTACTTCGCGCACCTGCTCGACTGGCAGCAGGTGCGTGAGTCCGAGCGGTTCGATGCCGCGTTCCTCTGGGTCGAGGAGCGCCTTGAGGCGGGTTTCAAGCTTGCGGACCTGACGCTGCTGGAGGCGCGCATCGCTGCAAGGCCCGACAGCCTGATACTGTTGATGGCCGAGGAGGCTGGCGGCCTGGAGTTCGATCAGGTGCTGCTGACACCGGAACTGATGACCACCGACCGCTTCAAGGACGCCTACGCCTTCGATGCGCGGATCTGCGCAGTGTATATCGCCCTGTCGCGGGCGCGTCGGCAGCTGTACCTGCCGTATGACGTGGAAGAGTGGATCAACTACCACAAGGGCCAGCCGTTCCGCGAGTTGCACGGCTACTGAGGCCTCCACGCCTGCCCTGGCTGGCCGACATCTGCATCAGCCGCTGAAAGGTCGGGCATTGCAGATGGCTCTCCTCGGGGCACTGCGCCGCATGGCGCAACCCCTTGCTCATCGCCTGCAGCCGTTTGATCCGGCGGTCGATCTCGTCGGCCTTGGCCAGCAGCAACTCGCGGTCGACCATTTGCTCGTCAAGCATGGCGGCTACTTCGTCCAGCGAAAAGCCAGCCGCCTGTCCCAGCGCGATCAACGCCAGGCGCTCGGGGGTGTCTGGCGGGAACTGGCGGCGTTGCCCATGGCTGGCCAGTGATCTGAGCAAGCCCTTGTTCGCGTAGTAACGCAATGTCGACGCCGGCACTCCGGTGCGCCTGGCGACATCGGCAATGTCCATTGCAACCCCTCTTGACTTGAAGTTGACTTCAACTTGCATGCTGCTTGGCATCGACCTTTCCGTCAATCTGCCAAGGGCTCTCATCATGACCATCTCCTCGCTTGTGCTTTCCATCCTGTTCATCGGCATCGGCGCCACCCTGGTCATGGACCTGTGGACCGTGTTGCTCAGGTATCTGGGCGTCACCACCCTGAACTACGCCATGGTCGGGCGCTGGGCGGGGCACCTGCGCGAAGGGCGCTGGCGGCATGCGGCGATCGGCAAGGCTGCGCCGGTCAGGGGGGAGCTGGCGTGGGGCTGGTTGCTTCACTACGCCACTGGGCTGGTGTTCGCGGCGCTGCTGGCGGCTATTGCAGGGGAGGGGTGGTTGCGCGGGCCGACACTGTGGCCAGCCTTGCTGTTCGGGGTGGTCTCGGTGCTCGTGCCGTTGTGCGTGGTGCAACCTGCGTTGGGAGCCGGGTATTTCGCGACGAACACACCCGCGCCCCTGAAGAGCTGCCTGCGCAGCCTGGCGACGCACTGCGTGTTCGGTTTGGGCCTCTACCTGGCGGCATTGGGTGTCGCGGCTGCGGGTAACTGAGGGCTGTCATCACCTGCGAACGGATGGGGCTCGGTATAACGCTCGACGATCCGCTGCATCTCCCCGGACTCCCTGATCCGCACCAGCGCCCTGAGCACGCCTTGGGTCGGCAGTTGGGGGTCGTTGCGCACCATGCAGCCCAGCGCCTGTTCTTCAAGCACGGCCAGGGGCTGCAGGTGTCGAGCCGGCGGTAGGGAGCGGTTGTACCATTGCAGCGACAGCTGGTTGCTCACGGCATGGCGCAAGCGCCCGACCTGGAGTTTCTGCAGGACCAGCAATTGATTGCGGCTATCTTCGCGCTGCAGGCGGGCCTGGCTGAACAGCGGCTCGAGCGTGGGGTAGGTGTAGCCGAGCACGGTGCCGATGGCCTGGGGTGGCAGTGCGTCCGGGCTGACGGGGCCGCTGTCGCCGGGGCGGCCGACCAGCAGGTCGCGCTGCTCGATGAGCGGGATGCTCCAGAGATAGTCGCCGGGCCGATCGGTCAGCCATCGCGTGGAAACGTAGCAGCGTACGTCGATTTCGCCGGCCTGCATCGCCTCCTGCAGGCGCAGGCGGGCCAGCACATGGTATTGGGGGCGGGCATCGACCTCCCGGGCGATGGCCTGCATCAGCTCCAGCAGGATGCCTTCCGCCGGCTGCTGGTCCTCGATGCGCATCAGCGGCATGCTCCAGCTTTCGGCGATGGAGAAGCGCAACACCGGCGGTTGCGCCACGCCGTGGGTAGCCCACAACGATATCCAAAATGACAGGGTGGCCAGGACTCGCCGCACGCCTCATCCTCCCTGATCCGTCGTCCGTGTGCCCGTCACTGAGCTTAGACGAGATCGGCAGGGTGCAATTTTGGCCCCGCTCCGCTAGCATTAGCGCTCTTTCCGCCCGCTCCGGTCACGATGGTTTTTTGATGAGTTATCAGGTTCTTGCACGTAAATGGCGTCCGCGCTCGTTCCGCGAAATGGTCGGCCAGACCCATGTGCTCAAGGCTTTGATCAACGCCCTGGACAACCAGCGCCTGCACCATGCCTACCTGTTCACCGGGACCCGGGGCGTGGGCAAGACCACCATTGCGCGGATCATCGCCAAGTGCCTGAACTGCGAGACCGGCATCACCTCGACGCCGTGCGGCACCTGCTCGGTATGCCGGGAGATCGATGAGGGCCGTTTCGTCGATCTGATCGAGATCGACGCTGCCAGCCGCACCAAGGTCGAGGACACCCGCGAGCTGCTCGACAACGTGCAGTACGCGCCGAGCCGCGGGCGCTTCAAGGTCTACCTGATCGACGAAGTGCACATGCTCTCCACCCACTCGTTCAACGCCCTGTTGAAGACGCTGGAAGAGCCGCCGCCCTACGTCAAGTTCATCCTCGCCACCACCGACCCGCAGAAACTGCCGGCGACCATCCTGTCGCGCTGCCTGCAGTTCTCGCTGAAGAACATGAGCCCGGAGCGCGTGGTCGAGCACCTGACCCACGTGCTGGGCGCCGAGAACGTGCCGTTCGAGGAGGATGCCCTGTGGTTGCTCGGCCGCGCCGCCGACGGCTCCATGCGCGACGCCATGAGCCTGACCGACCAGGCCATCGCCTTTGGCGAGGGGCGGGTGCTGGCCGCCGACGTGCGGGCGATGCTCGGTACCCTCGATCACGGCCAGGTGTATGGCGTGCTCCAGGCCCTGCTCGAAGGCGATGCCCGGGCGCTGCTGGCCGCGGTGCGTGACCTGGCCGAGCAAGGCCCGGACTGGAACGGCGTGCTGTCGGAAATGCTCAATGTGCTGCACCGTGTGGCCATCGCCCAGGCCCTGCCGGAGGCGGTGGACAACGGCCAGGGCGACCGTGACCGCGTGCTGGCGTTGGCCCAGGCCCTGCCGGCCGAAGACGTGCAGTTCTACTACCAGATGGGGTTGATCGGCCGCCGTGACCTGCCATTGGCGCCGGACCCGCGCGGCGGTTTCGAGATGGTCCTGCTGCGGATGCTGGCGTTCCGCCCGGCCGATAGCGACGACGCACCGAGGCCGGTACTAAAGCCGACGGGGATCAGCCAGGCCACAGCTGATCCGACCCAACCGGTGGCGGCAGCGGCTGTGGCCGTGGCGCCGTCCGTTGCCGCCAGTCCTGTCGCTGAAGTGGCCGCGCCGCTGCCCGTGGCTGAGCCATCCATACAGGCTGAGCCGCCAGTCGTCGAGGTGCCGCCCGTTGCCGAGGTTGTCGAGGCGCCGCAAGCGCCAGCGCAGCCCGAGCCCGAGCCGCAGCCCGTCGAGGAGGTCATCGATCTGCCGTGGGAGGAGCCGGTTGCCACTCCGGCGCCGGTTGCGCCCGAGCAGTTGCCCGAGCCGGCACCCGCGGTCGAGGCCGCCACCCAGCAGCCGGACGATGACGAACCGCCGTTCGACCCGTCGGCCTACAGCCCGGCGGGCATGGAGCGTGACGACGAGCCGCCGGCGGACGAGGACTACTACGCACCCGACAGCGACCCGGTCGGCTTCAGCTACCTGGACGAGCTGGCCGAGCACGTCCAGGAAGAGGCACCTGCCCAGGCGCCGGAGCCACTGCCGGCGGCCATGCCCGCGACCGGCCTGGCCCTGCAATGGCTGGAATTATTCCCACAGTTGCCTGTCTCCGGTATGACAGGCAACATCGCCGCAAACTGTACGCTGATCGCCGCCGAGGGTGATGACTGGCTGTTGCACCTGGACCCGGGGCAGGGCGCGCTGTTCAACTCGACGCAGCAGCGCAGGCTGAACGACGCACTGAACCAGCAACTGGGCCGCGAGATCCGCCTGAAGATCGAGCTGATCCGCCCCGAGCAGGAAACCCCGGCCCAAGCCGCCTCGCGCAAGCGCGCCGAGCGCCAGCATGACGCCGTGGTGTCGATCGAACAGGACCCGCTCATCCAGCAGATGATCCGGCAGTTCGGTGCGACGGTCAGGCAGGATACTATTGAGCCTGTAGACGCCCTGGCCAGCCAGGGCCAATGAACGGATAACCATGCGGCCGGCCCTGTGCCGGGCCGCATCACATGACCCAATCGAGGTATACCCCATGATGAAAGGTGGCATGGCCGGCCTGATGAAGCAGGCCCAGCAGATGCAGGAAAAGATGCAGAAGATGCAGGAAGAGCTGGCCAATGCGGAAGTCACCGGCCAGTCCGGTGGCGGCCTGGTCAGTGTGGTGATGACCGGTCGCCACGACGTCAAGCGCGTCAGCATCGACCATAGCCTGATGTCGACCGACGCTGACGACAAGGAAGTGCTCGAGGACCTGATCGCCGCCGCGCTGAACGATGCCGTGCGCAAGATCGAGCAGAGCAGCCAGGAAAAGATGGGTGGCATGACCGCCGGGATGCAGCTGCCGCCTGGTTTCAAGATGCCGTTCTGATCGGCTTCTGGCTTCAAATGG
The DNA here is from genome assembly GCF_002934345.1 of Pseudomonas sp. PONIH3. Lineage (NCBI taxonomy): Bacteria > Pseudomonadati > Pseudomonadota > Gammaproteobacteria > Pseudomonadales > Pseudomonadaceae > Pseudomonas > Pseudomonas sp. PONIH3. The sequence continues at coordinate 1,556,753 of NZ_CP026386.1, read as the reverse complement.
GGAGCAACGGCCCGACGGTCGTTGCTCCCTTGTTCATTCTGTTTCCTGAATTGGCAGGCCTGCACACATGAGCTTCAGCCCCCTGATCCGCCAACTGATCGACGCCCTGCGCATCCTGCCCGGCGTCGGTCAGAAAACCGCCCAACGCATGGCCCTGCAACTGCTGGAGCGCGACCGCAGTGGCGGCACGCGCCTGGCCCAGGCCCTGAGCCAGGCCATGGAAGGCGTCGGTCATTGCCGCCAGTGCCGGACCTTGACCGAGCAGGAACTGTGCCCGCAATGCGCCGACCCGCGCCGTGATGACACGCAACTGTGCGTGGTCGAGGGGCCGGTGGATGTGTACGCGGTGGAGCAGACCGGCTATCGCGGTCGCTACTTCGTGCTCAAGGGGCACCTCTCGCCGCTGGACGGGCTGGGGCCGGATGCCATCGGCATTCCACAGCTGATGGCGCGGATCGAGGAGCAGGGCACCTTCAGTGAGGTGATCCTGGCCACCAACCCCACGGTGGAAGGAGAGGCGACGGCGCACTACATTGCCCAGCTGTTGGCCGAGAAGGGCCTGACTGCCACGCGCATCGCCCATGGTGTGCCGTTGGGTGGCGAGCTGGAATTGGTAGATGGCGGGACGCTGGCCCATGCATTTGCCGGGCGCAGGCCAATCACGTTGTAAACCTGTAAACGCATCGCGGGGCCAGTCGCATCGGCGCACCGCGATCGTTTTGAAAGCGAACTCAGTATTCGCTCAGGGAAAACTCGGTCAGGCAGAAGGTCGGCACGCCGGCCGCCTGCAGGCGACGCGAGCCTTCCAGCTCCGGTAGGTCGATGATCGCCGCCGCCTCGAAGACCTGGGCGCCGGTGCGGCGCACCAGGTTGGCCGCGGCCAGCAGGGTGCCGCCGGTGGCAATCAAGTCATCGAAGATCAATACCGAGTCGCCGTCGCAGAGGCTGTCGGCATGCACTTCCAGGAAGGCCTCGCCGTATTCGGTCTGATAGCCCTCGGACAGCACATCGGCCGGCAGCTTGCCCTGCTTGCGGAACAGGATCAGCGGCTTGTTCAGCTGGTGGGCGATGATCGAGCCGATCAGGAAGCCTCGCGCGTCCATGGCGCCGATATGGCTGAACTCGGCCTCGACATAGCGCTCGATGAACTGGTCGGCGACATAGCGCAGCCCGCGCGGCGACTGGAACAGCGGGGTGATGTCGCGGAAGATCACGCCCGGCTTGGGGAAGTCCACTACCGGGCGGATCAGGGCTTTGAGGTCGAAGGTGTCGCTGTGCATGGGGCGGGTATCCTGGAAAAACTCCGCGTCAGTATACCCTTTTAGCGCGGCGGTCAGACCTCGAGTGCACCACCGGCCAGCGCGCACAGCTGGATCGGATCGAGAATGTGCACTTCCTTGCCCTCGGCCTTGAGCAGGCCGTTCTGCTGGAAGCGGGTGAACACCCGCGACACGGTTTCCACCGCCAGGCCCAGGTAGTTGCCGATCTCGTTGCGCGACATGCTCAGGCGGAACTGGTTGGCCGAGTAACCACGGGCGCGGAAGCGCGCCGACAGGTTGACCAGGAAGGTGGCGATGCGCTCGTCGGCGGTCTTCTTCGACAACAGCAGCATCATCTGCTGGTCGTCGCGGATCTCGCGGCTCATCACCCGCATCAGATGGCGGCGCAGCTGCGGCAGCTGTACCGAGAGTTCATCCAGGCGCTCGAAGGGGATCTCGCACACCGAGGTGGTTTCCTGGGCCTGGGCCGACACCGGGTAGGCCTCGGTGTCCATGCCGGACAGGCCGACCAGCTCGCTGGGCAGGTGGAAGCCAGTGATCTGCTCCTCGCCGCTGTCGCTGAGGCTGAAGGTCTTGAGGGCACCGGAACGTACTGCGTAGACCGAGCCGAAATTGTCACCCTGGCGGAACAGGAACTCGCCTTTCTTCAGTGGGCGGCCGCGTTTGACGATTTCATCCAGTGCGTCCATGTCTTCCAGGTTCAGGGACAGGGGCAGGCACAGGGGGGCCAGGCTGCAATCCTTGCAGTGGGCCTGGTTGTGTGGGCGCAGTTTTACTGGCTCGGACATTTCTTTCGATCCTTGTGGGAAAGCACACATAAGCCGTAAGGATAACCCGCGGCATGGGCTGTAGGCCAGTGTGCGCATTTTTGGTGCACGCTAGCAGCGGTGTGGAAGGTGTGTCCCGACACCGTTCAACTGTCCATAGTGTGCCTCGAAAGGCGGTCTGTCCATGCGGTGAAACGCCTCAATCGCCTCAGATCACCCGCGAGAAACGCTGGCGATTCTGCTGCGCGAGGTAAGCGTCGAATACCATGCACACCGAGCGCGCCAGCAGGCGGCCGGCCGGCAGGATGCGGATGCCCTTGGCGTCCAGGCTGATCAGGCCGTCGCGTTGCATGGCCTGCAGTTGCGGCCACTGCTCCTTGAAGTAGCCGCGAAAATCGATGGTGAAGGCCTGTTCGATCGCTTCGAAATCCAGTTCGAAGTGGCAGATCAATTGCTGGATTACCGCCCGGCGCAGGCGATCGTCCTGGTTGCACATCAGGCCGCGCTGGGTCGCCAGTTGCGCGGTGGAGAGGGTGTCCTGGTAGGTGTTGAGGTCGCTGCTGTTCTGGCAGTAGAGGTCGCCGATCTGGCTGATCGCCGACACGCCCAGGCCGATCAGGTCGCAGTGGCCGTGGGTGGTGTAGCCCTGGAAGTTGCGTTGCAGTGTGCCTTCTTCCTGGGCGATGGCCAGCTCGTCGTCGGGCAGGGCGAAATGGTCCATGCCGATGTAGCGGTAGCCAGCGGCGGTCAGTTGGTCGATGGTGGCGTGCAACATTTCCAGTTTGGCCGCCGGAGCTGGCAGGTCGCTGCTGTCGATGCGTCTCTGGGGCATGAAGCGTTCGGGCAGGTGCGCGTAGTTGAACACCGACAAACGGTCGGGCTGCAGGCGGATCACTTCTTCGACGGTGCGGGCGAAACCTTCCGGTGTCTGCTTGGGCAGGCCGTAGATCAGGTCCAGGTTGATCGAGCGGAACTGCAGGGTGCGCGCCGCTTCGATCAGGGTGCGGGTCTGCTCCAGGCTTTGCAGGCGGTTGACCGCGCGCTGCACGGCGGGGTCCAGATCCTGCACGCCGAGGCTGACGCGGTTGAAGCCCAGCTCGCGCAGCAGGCCCATGGTCGACCAATCGGCCTCGCGTGGGTCGATTTCGATACCGTAGTCGCCGGAATCATCGTCCAGCAGGTGGAAGTGCTGGCGCAGGGTGGCCATCAGCTGGCGCAGTTCCACATGACTCAGGAAGGTCGGCGTACCGCCACCGAAGTGCAGTTGCTCAACAACTTGTTTAGGGTCGAGGTGGCAGGCGATCAGCTGGATTTCCTGCTCCAGGCGTTGCAGGTAGGGCGCGGCGCGGCCACGGTCCTTGGTGATGACCTTGTTGCAGGCGCAGTAGTAGCAGATGTTGGCGCAGAACGGCACGTGCACGTACAGCGACAGGGGGCGTGTGGCGCGGCGGCTCTCGCGCAAGGCGTGGAGCAGGTCGAACGAGCCCACTTCGCCGTGCAGTTGCACGGCGGTTGGATAGGAGGTGTAGCGTGGCCCGGCCAGATCGTAGCGACGAATCAGGTCGGCGTCCCAGCGTAGGTCGTCGAGCATGTGGGTAATCCCCGGATAGAGCTGCAGTGTCCGGAGTCTAGGGGCGGATGTAAGAAGTCGTGTTGATTTGTATCAAGGTGAGTTGGCGACCCTGTTACAAGCCTGGCGTGGGAGCGGGCTTGCCCCGCGATCAGTGTCCCATCAACCAGTGCTGATGCGGGCCAGGCAGCGTCCACAAACCAAACAGGATAACCAGCATGCCACCGGCCATGCGTACCCCGCGTTTGCGCAACAGAGCGCCGAAGCGCTCTGCGGCGAGCCCCGTGGCCAGCAGCACCGGCCAGGTGCCCAGGCCGAACGCCAGCATCAGCGCAGCGCTGTGTAGTGCGTCGCCCTGGCTCGCCGCCCACAGCAGGGTGCTGTACACCAGGCCGCACGGCAACCAGCCCCACAGGGCGCCGAGCAGCAAGGCTCGGGGCAGGCTGGACACTGGCAGCAAACGGGTGGCCAGCGGCTGCACGTGCCGCCAAAGCCCGCGCCCGAGTGCCTCGATACGGGTCAGGCCGCTCCACCAGCCGGCCAGGTACAGGCCCATGGCGATCAGCAGCAACGCGGCCGCGACCCGCAAACCGGTCGCCAGCGGGCTGCTGGCCAAGGCCACGCCAGCCAGGCCCAGCAGCAAGCCGGCGGCGGCATAGCTGAGGATACGCCCGAGGTTGTAGGCCAGCAGCAGGCGCAGGCGCCGGCTGCGCTGCTCGGGGGGGATGGCCAGGGTCAGCGCGCCCATCAGGCCGCCGCACATGCCCAGGCAATGGCCGCCACCGAGCAGGCCCAGGACCAGCGCCGAGCCCAGCAGGGGGATCAGTTCAGGCACGCGGGATCGTGTCCTGGTCTTTGGGCTTTTCGCCCTCAGGCTTCACGGCCGCCTGGTGGCAGGGGTCCTGGTCATCGAACAGGATGCTGTGGGCCGGGCCTTCCAGGTCGTCGTACTGGCCGCTGTCCACTGCCCAGAAGAAGATGTACACAGCGATGCCGACCAGCAGCAGGGCGGCGGGGATCATCACGTAGAGGGCGGGCATAGCGGTTTCCTTTCGAGCGACACCGGCTCACGCACGATGGGGGCTGCTGCGAAGGGCAGCCGGGTCAGGCGCAAGGCGTTGAGCACCACGATCAGCGAACTGACCGACATGCCGATTGCCGCCCACACCGGGGTGATCCAGCCGAGCGCGGCGAACGGCAGCATGAGGCCATTGTACAGCGTCGCCCAAAGCAGATTCTCGATAATGTTGCGGCGGGTCCGGCGGGCCAGGTCGAAGGCCTGCACCAGCGCCTGCAGGCGGTTGGACAGCAGCACCGCGTCGGCGCTGGTCTTGGCCAGGTCCGTGGCGCTGCCCATGGCGATGCTGATGTCGGCGGCGGCCAGCACCGGTACATCGTTGACGCCGTCGCCAAGCATCAGCACCTTGCGCCCTTCGCCTTGCAGCGTTTTCAGGCGGGCGAGCTTGTCATCCGGACGCAGGCCGCCGACGGCCTGGTCGATGCCCAGTTGCGCGGCCACCTGCGCGACCATCGGCGAACTGTCGCCGGACAGCAGCAGCGTGCTCCAGCCGCGTGCCTTGCAGGCCGTCACCAGGTCCTGGGCGTCGTCGCGCAGGTGGTCATCCAGGCCGAACCAGGCCAGTGGCCCTTGCCGGTCCCCGAGCAGCAGCCATTGCCCGTGTGGCTCCGGCACGGTGGGTACCTCGGCGCCGCTGAGTGCGCAGACGAAGGTCGCCTGGCCGATACGCAGGCGCTGGCTTGCCAGCATGCCTTCCAGGCCCAGCCCAGGCACGGCGGTGACGGTTTCAGCCGCTTGCGCTGCGCGACCGAAGGCACGGGCGATGGGGTGTTCGGAGCGGTTCTCCAACGCCGCCGCCAGCGCCAGGCATTGGTCAGCGTCCAGTCGGCCCAGCGGGCGGATGCTGCGCAGGGCCAGCCGGCCTTCGGTGAGGGTGCCGGTCTTGTCGAAGATCACCGTGTCGATCTGGTTGAGGCCTTCGAGCACATGCCCGCGGGTCACCAGCAGGCCGAGCTTGTGCAGGCTGCCGGTGGCGGCGGTGAGGGCGGTAGGGGTGGCCAGCGACAGGGCGCAGGGGCAGGTGGCGACCAGCATGGCCAGGACGATCCAGAACGCCCGGGGCGCATCGAGCTGCCACCAGACGACACCGATCACCGCGGCGGCGACCAGGGTGAACAGCAGGAACCATTGCGAGGCGCGGTCGGCGATTTCCGCCAGGCGCGGTTTTTCCGATTGGGCGCGCTCCAGCAGGCGGACGATGGCCGACAGGCGCGAATCCTGGCCCAGGGCCTGGACCTCGACCGTCAGCGTGCTTTCGACGTTGAGGGTGCCACCGGTCACCCGGTCGCCGACGCGGCGCGGCAGGGGCAGGTACTCACCGGTCAGCAGTGATTCGTCGACGCTGGAGCGGCCGTCGACGATGAGCCCGTCGGCCGGGATGACGGCCCCAGGTAGCACCTGCACGCGGTCGCCGCACTGCAGTTCGCCGAGCAGGATGCGCTCGCCCTGGCCGTTGGCGTCCAGGCGCAGGCACGACGCCGGCAGCAGGTTGACCAGCTGCGCGGTGGCCGCGGCGGTGCGTTCGCGGGCACGGCGCTCCAGGTAGCGGCCGGTGAGCAGGAACAGTGCGAACATGCCCACGGTGTCGAAATACAGCTCGCCGTGGCCGGTGATGGCGGTCCAGATCCCGGCGCAGTAGGCCAGGGCGATGGCCAGCGACACCGACAGGTCCATGGTCAGGTGACGGGTGCGCAGGTCGCGGGCCGCGCCCTTGAAAAAAGGTGCGCAGCTGTAGAACACGATGGGTGTGGTGAGGAACAGCGCGACCCAGCGCAGGATGGTGTGCAGCTCGGGCGACAGGTCGATGTTGAATTCCGGCCAGGTGGCCATGGTCGCCATCATCGCCTGGAACCACAGCAGCCCGGCCACGCCCAGGCGACGCAGGGCGCTGCGATTTTCCCGGGCCAGCTGTTCGGCAGCCTGGTCGGGCTGGTAGGGGTGGGCGGCGTAGCCGATGCGGCGCAGCCCAGCCAGCAACTGCGACAGTGGCAGTTGCTGGTCGTCCCAGTTGACCAGCAGGCGATGGTTGGACAGGTTCAGGCGGGCATCGGCGACGCCGGGCAGGGTGCGCAGGTGCTTTTCGATCAACCAGCCGCAGGCAGCGCAACTGATGCCCTCGACCAGCAGGGTGGCCTCGGCCATTTGGCCGTCATGGCGCACGAAGGTTTGCTGCACGTCGCTGCGGTCGTACAGGGCCAGCTCGTCCTGGAGTTGACGGGGCAGGGCCTCGGGGTTGGCGCTGGTGTCGCTGCGGTGCTGGTAGTAGTGCTCCAGGCCCCCGGCGACGATGGACTCTGCCACTGCCTGGCAGCCTGGGCAGCAGAATGCCCTGGCCTCACCTAGCACCACAGCGGTGAAGCGGCTGCCGGCGGGAACGGGCAGGGCGCAGTGGTAGCAGGGGGTGGGTTGGCTCATCGACATCTCTTCGTGCTACAGCGGGTTCGTGGGAGCGGGCTTGCCCCGCGATGGGCCTGGAATGCTGGTTTTCAGGCCCGCCCCCACGAGGTGTGGTGTGTCGTTGTTACTGGTGCTCGGCCCCTTGAATGGCTTCATCGCCCAGTTGCAAGGTTACCCCATGCTCGACCTTCTCCTCCTCGAACAACCGCCACACATGGTCGTCCTGGCTGCCGAGCAGTTCGACGAAGCGCCGGCCGTCGACCTTGTCGTCCAGCTGGCCGACATAGCGGCCTGGCTCGGTGCGTGCCAGCTGCACCTTGCGGTCCTTGGCCGGCTGGGTCGGCGAGATCAGGTTCAGCTCCAGCACCTGCGGGTCGCTGTTGCCGGTCAGGCGCACTTCGACTTCGCCGGTCAGCTCGTCCAGGTGCACGCTGGCCTTGAGGTTGAGGGTCTGGGCCAGCAGTTCACGGTCCAGCGAGCGGTTGATGCCTTTGCCGGCCTCATAGTAGTTGTCGTTGACCAGGTTGTCCGGGTTGCGCACGGCGATGCTGACCATGGTCAGGCTCAGGCATACCGAGGTGGCCAGGATGCCGATGATGATCCAGGGCCAGAGGTGCTTGTACCAGGGGCTGGCGGCGGTGGCGGCAGGCATTGTCTAGGTTCTCTCTCAGCGGATCTGTGGGCCGATGAAGCGGCTCTTGGCTTCAACCTGGCTGGCGCCGTCGTCGGCGTCCTTGAGGATGAAGGTGATTTCGTTGGTGGTCGAGGGCAGCTGTTCCGGTGCGACCGACAATTGCACTGGCAGGTTGACGATATCGCCGGCGGCCACACGGATCTCACGCTGGCCCTCGAGTTTGAGGTCGGGCAGGCCGGCGGCGTCGAGCACGTAAATGTGGTCGCGCTGATCCTTGTTCATCACCTTGAGGCTGTAGACGTTCTCGATCCGTCCTTGCGCGTTCTCGCGATAGAGCACGCGGTCCTTGGCCACGTCGAAGCCCACCAGCGAACGGGTGGCGAAGGCGGTCACCAGGGCGCCTATCATCACCAGCAGCACCAAGGCATAGCCGATCAGGCGCGGGCGCAGCATGTGGGTCTTCTGCCCGGACAGGTTGTGCTCGGTGGTGTAGCTGATAAGGCCCTTGGGGTAGTTCATCTTGTCCATGATGCTGTCGCAGGCGTCGATGCAGGCGGCGCAGCCGATGCACTCGATCTGCAGGCCGTCACGGATGTCGATGCCGGTGGGGCAGACCTGTACGCACATGGTGCAGTCGATGCAGTCGCCCAAACCCTTGGCCTTGTAGTCGATGTCCTTCTTGCGCGGGCCGCGGGTCTCGCCGCGGCGCGGGTCATAGGAAACGATCAGGGTGTCCTTGTCGAACATCACGCTCTGGAAACGCGCGTACGGGCACATGTAGATGCACACCTGCTCGCGCAGCCAACCGGCGTTGCCATAGGTGGCCAGGGTGAAGAAACCGACCCAGAAGTAGGCCCAGCCATCGGCCTGGCCGGTAAAGAACTCGATGGCCAGCTCGCGGATCGGCGAGAAATAGCCGACGAAGGTCATGCCGGTGACGAAGCCGATCAACAGCCACAGGCTGTGCTTGGCCAGCTTGCGCAGGAACTTGTTGGCGCTCATGGGCGCCTTGTCGAGCTTCATGCGCTGGTTGCGGTCGCCCTCGGTGACTTTCTCGCACCACATGAACACCCAGGTCCACACGCTCTGCGGGCAGGTGTAGCCGCACCAGACCCGACCGGCGTACACGGTGATGAAGAACAGGCCGAAGGCGGCGACGATGAGGATGCCCGAGAGCAGGATGAAGTCCTGTGGCCATATGGTGGCGCCGAAGATGTAGAACTTGCGCTCGGGCAGGTTCCACCACACGGCCTGGTGACCGCCCCAGTTCAGCCAGACGGTGCCGAAATACAGCAGGAACAGAGCAGCGCCGCCGACCATCCGCAACCTGCGAAAGAGTCCGGTGAAGGCGCGGGTGTAGATTTTTTCGCGCGAGGCGTAGAGGTCGACGGAATCCTTCCCTTTGCTGGCAGGCGGGGTGACATCATGTACCGGAATTTGCTTGCTCATCATCAAGTCCCACGGCAGTGGAGAAATGCCGCGGCCAGTGCGTGCCGGCCGCAGTCTCGCGCGTTCTGCTAGCGCTCTGCGGCCCATGATACGCCTGTGATGGCGCATGCGGGGCGCACTGCGACACTTAGTCGCGTTGGGTTCGTGGTGTGAATCGTGTTATGGCGGGTGTCAATTGATTCAGGTCAGTCGTCTGAGCTTTTTGCCCTGTAAGTGGGCGTGGGAGCGGGCTTGCCCCGCGATGGCGTCGCCAGCTTCGCGACCATCGCGGGGCAAGTCGCAGCGGTGCACCGCCGCTCCCATGGGTTACTCGGCCTTTGCTGCCTGCTGTTGCTCCTGATGCGACAGGCTGTACACGTACGCCGCCAGCAGGTGCACCTTGTCGTTGCCCTGCATCTGCGCCTGGGCCGGCATCTGGCCCTGGCGACCATAGCGGATGGTCTGTTGCAACTGGGCGAAGCTCGAACCGTAGATGAACGCCTGCGGGTGGGTCAGGTTGGGCGCGCCCATCGCCGGGGTGCCCTTGCCTTCGGGGCCGTGGCAGGCCACGCAGTTGGTGGCGAAGATTTCCTTGCCTTTGGCCGGGTCGGCCTTGGCGTCCTCGGGCAGCTTGCGGCCGTCAAGGTTGGTCAGCACGAAGGCCGCCACATCGGCCACCCCCTGTTCGCCGATCACCGTGGCCCAGCCTGGCATCACGCCATGGCGACCGTTCATGATGGTGGTCTTGATGGTCTCTGGTTCACCGCCCCAGCGCCAGTCGTTGTCGGTCAGGTTGGGGAAGCCGTAGGCGCCGCGGGCATCGGAGCCGTGGCATACCGAGCAGTTGGAGGCAAACAGGCGCGCGCCCATCTTCAGGGCTTGCGGATCCTTGGCCACTTCCTCCAGCGGCATGGCCGCGAACTTGGCGAAGATCGGCCCGAAGCGGGCGTCGGCCTTGGCCATTTCCTTTTCCCATTCGTGCACGCCGGTCCAGCCGGCCTGGCCGTTGGAAAACTCGGTCTTCTTTTCGTTGTCGACGTATGCGTAGCCCGGCAGGATGCCTTTCCAGTTGCCCAGGCCCGGGTAGAGCACCAGGTAGCCGAGGGCGAAGACGACGGTGCCGACAAACAGCCAGAACCACCACTTCGGCAGGGGGTTGTCGTACTCCTCGATGCCGTCGAATGCGTGGCCGACGACTTCGTCGGTAATCTCTTCGCGCTGGCCCCGGCGGGTCGACAGCAGCAGCCAGGTCAAGGCGAAGATGGTGCCCAGGGTCAGGACGGTGACGTACAGACTCCAGAAGGTTGTCATTGTTTTTTGCTCCTAGAAGCTTGTGCTTGCTCGACGTGACGGGTGGCTTCGGGGTCGTCCGCGAACGGCAATTGCGTTGCCTCGTCGAATTCCCGCTTGCGCCGTGGGCTGAACACCCACAGCGCCAGGCCCACGAAGGCCACCAGCACCACGACGGTGCCCAGGCCGCGAATCATCCCGATATCCATCACGGTCACCGTTTGCTCTTGATGAGGGTGCCAAGGCCTTGCAGGTACGCGACGAGCGCGTCCATCTCGGTCTTGCCCTTGACCGCGTCGGCGGCGCCGGCGATGTCTTCATCGGTGTAGGGGGTACCCAGGGTGCGCAGCACTTCCATCTTCTTGGCGGTGTCCTTGCCGTCGAGCTTGTGCTCGACCAGCCACGGGTACGACGGCATTTTCGACTCAGGCACCACGTTGCGCGGGTTGTACAGGTGCGCGCGGTGCCAGTCGTCCGAGTAGCGCCCGCCGACGCGGGCCAGGTCCGGGCCGGTGCGCTTGGAGCCCCACAGGAACGGGTGGTCCCACACGCTTTCGCCGGCCACCGAGTAGTGGCCGTAGCGCTCGGTCTCGGCGCGGAACGGGCGGATCATCTGCGAGTGGCAACCGACGCAGCCTTCGCGGATGTAGATGTCGCGGCCTTCGAGCTCCAGCGCGGTGCGTGGCTTCATGCCCTCGACCGGCTTGTTGGTGACGTCCTGGAAGAACAGCGGGACGATCTGGGTCAGGCCGCCGACGCTGACGGCGATGACCATGAAGAAGGCCATCAGGCCAATGTTCTTCTCGACTGCTTCATGCTTCATCAGTGGGCTCCCACAACGACGATCTTGGTGGCTTCCTCAGCCTCCACCGGGTTGGCGGCGCGTACGGTGCGGTACACGTTGTAGGCCATCAGCAGCATGCCGGAGGCGAAGAACGCACCGCCCAGGGCGCGAACGATGAAGCCCGGGTGGCTGGCCTGCAGGGCTTCGACGAAGGAGTAGGTGAGGGTGCCGTCGTCGTTGATGGCGCGCCACATCAGGCCCTGGGTGATGCCGTTGACCCACATCGAGGCGATGTACAGCACGGTGCCGATGGTTGCCAGCCAGAAGTGTGCGTTGATCAGCCCGATGCTATGCATCTGCTGGCGGCCGTAGAGTTTCGGGATCATGTGGTAGACCGCGCCGATCGAGATCATCGCCACCCAGCCAAGGGCGCCGGCGTGGACGTGGCCGATGGTCCAGTCGGTGTAGTGCGACAGCGAGTTGACCGTCTTGATGGCCATCATCGGGCCTTCGAAGGTGGACATGCCATAGAAGGCCAGCGACACCACGAGGAAGCGCAGGATCGGGTCGGTGCGCAGCTTATGCCAGGCGCCGGACAGGGTCATCATGCCGTTGATCATGCCACCCCAGCTCGGCGCCAGGAGGATGATCGACATCACCATGCCCAGCGACTGCGCCCAGTCCGGCAGCGCGGTGTAGTGCAGGTGGTGGGGGCCGGCCCAGATGTACAGGGTGATCAGCGCCCAGAAGTGCACGATCGACAGGCGATAGGAGTAGATCGGGCGTTCGGCCTGCTTGGGCACGAAGTAGTACATCATCCCCAGGAAGCCGGTGGTGAGGAAGAAGCCCACGGCGTTGTGGCCGTACCACCACTGGATCATCGCGTCGGTGGCCCCGGCGTAGGCCGAGTAGGACTTGAACAGGCTCACCGGCAGCGAGATGTGGTTGACGATGTGCAGCATCGCGGTGACCACGATGAAGGCGCCGTAGAACCAGTTGCCGACGTAGATGTGCTTGGTCTTGCGCTTGACGATGGTGCCGAAGAACACCAGGGCGTAGGTGACCCAGACGATGGCCAGCAGGATCGCCAGCGGCCATTCGAGCTCGGCGTACTCCTTGGTGGTGGTGAAGCCCATCGGCAGGGTGATCAGCGCGCCGACGATCACCGCCTGCCAGCCCCAGAAGGTGAAGGCGGCCATGCTGTCGGAGATCAGGCGGGTCTGGCAGGTGCGCTGCACCACGTAGTAGCTGGTGCCGAACAGGGCACAGCCACCGAAGGCGAAGATCACCAGGTTGGTGTGCAGCGGGCGCAGGCGGCCGAAGCTCGTCCATGGCAGGTCCAGGTTGAGCTGGGGCCATACCAGTTGCGAGGCGATGAAGACGCCGAGCCCCATGCCAAGGATCCCCCAGACCACCGTCATGATGGCGAACTGGCGGACGACCTTATAGTTATAAGCAGTCGGACTGATTGCAGTGCTCATTCTAAGGTTCCACGGTTTGGGTGTTCTTGTTGGTTGGTAAATCGGCGCCAGTATTGATAACCACCAGGGTTATGGCAACGCAAGTCATGTACGCCGACCCGTGTCCGGACCCTTTTCGCCACCGTCCCGTGGCGTTGGGGGTTGAACGATTGTACACAAATAAATATTTGTAATGTGTACCGTTTTCCAGGTTTTTCTGATCGATCGGTCAAGCTTTTGTTTCTGGGACGGGCACGCAAGGCACATCCCAAAGCCGCAGGCTCGAGCGTCCAGGATCGGTGCGTGATGTCAGGCTGTGCACCACGTCTGTTCCGGTCGCTGCGAGCGGAGCCACTGTGGCAACAAGCTTAGTTGTGTTCGGAGGGGGTGCAAGGCGGGGAGGGTGGAGCGGGCCTGTGGGAGCGGTCTGGCTCCCACAGGGGTGTTGCGCTTGTTTACTTGGCGGTTACGGTTTCCGGCACTTCATCCTGCGACAGGCTGTAGACATAGGCCGCCAGCAGGTGGACCTTGTCATTGCCCTGGATATCCTGCTGCGCCGGCATCTGGCCCTGGCGGCCGTAACGGATGGTCTGCTGCAGCTGGGCGAAGCTCGAGCCGTAGATGAACGCCTGCGGGTGGGTCAGGTCGGGTGCGCCCATGGCTGGGGTACCCTTGCCGGTGGGGCCGTGGCAGGCCACGCAGTTGCTGGCGAAGATCTCCTGGCCCTTGGCCGGGTCGGCCTTGACGCCTTCCGGCAGGCTGCGGCCATCGAGGTTGGTCAGCACGAACGCAGCGACATCCGCCACGCCCTGCTCGCCGATCACCGTGGCCCAGCCCGGCATCACGCCGTGGCGGCCGTTCATGATCGAGGCCTTGATGGTCTCCGGCTCGCCGCCCCAGCGCCAGTCCTTGTCGGTCAGGTTGGGGAAGCCGTACGAGCCCTTGGCGTCGGAGCCGTGGCACACCGAGCAGTTGGAGGCGAACAGCCGGCTGCCCATCTTCAGCGCCTGCGGATCCTTGGCCACTTCCTCCACGGGCATGGCGGCGTATTTGGCGAAGATCGGGCCGAACTTGGCGTCAGCCTTGTCCATTTCTTTCTGCCATTCATCCACCTGGGTCCAGCCGTTCTCGTAGCCGGGCAGGATGCCTTTCCAGTTGCCAAGGCCCGGGTAGAGGATCAGGTAACCGACCGAGAACACCAGGGTGCCGACGAACAGCCAGAACCACCATTTCGGCAGCGGGTTGTCGTACTCCTCGATGCCATCGAAGCTGTGGCCCATGGTCTGGTCGGTGGTGTCGCTGCTCTGGCCCTTGCGGGTGCCGAGCAGCAGCCAGGTCAGGCCGATCAGGCTGCCGATGGTCAGTACGCTGATGTACGTACTCCAGAAGGTGGTCATTGCCGGGTACTCCTCATTGCAGCAGGTTCCTGCCCGGCGGGGGGCAGGCGGTCGTCGACGAAGGGCAGCAGGCGCGCTTCGGCGAAATCACGGTCGCGGCGGCGGTTGAACACCCAGAGCGACAGGCCGATGAAGGCGATCATCACCACCAGGGTGCCCAGGCCGCGGATCATGCCGATGTCCATTTCCATCGCACTCACCTCTTGTTCTTGATCGCGGTGCCGAGCACCTGCAGGTAGGCGACCAGCGCGTCCATCTCGGTCTTGCCCTTGACCGCGTCCTTGGCCCCGGCGATGTCGTCGTCGGTGTACGGCACGCCCAGGCTGCGCAGCACGCGCATCTTGACGTCGGTGTGGCTGTTGTCGACCTGCGAGGACACCAGCCACGGGTAGGACGGCATCTTCGACTCAGGCACCACGTTGCGCGGGTTGTACAGGTGCGCGCGGTGCCAGTCGTCCGAGTAGCGGCCGCCGACCCGGGCCAGGTCCGGGCCGGTACGCTTGGAGCCCCACAGGAACGGGTGGTCCCAGACGCTCTCGCCGGCCACCGAGTAGTGCCCGTAGCGCTCGGTTTCGGCGCGGAATGGCCGCACCATCTGCGAGTGGCAGCCAACGCAGCCTTCGCGGATGTAGATGTCGCGGCCTTCGAGCTGCAGGGCGGTGTAGGGCTTCATGCCTTCGACCGGCTTGTTGGTGACGTCCTGGAAGAACAGCGGGACGATCTGGGTCAGGCCGCCGATGCTGACGGCGAACACCATCAGCAGGGCCATCAGGCCTATGTTTTTCTCAACGACTTCGTGTTTCATCAGGCTCTACTCCTCAAGCCAGCTGGGCATTGGCGGTGGCTTGCTCGTCAGCCGGGGCACGCACGGTGCGCCAGGTGTTCCAGGCCATCAGGAACATGCCGCTGAGGAAGATCACGCCGCCGACGAAGCGCACGACGAAGCCTGGGTGGCTGGCCACCAGGGTTTCGACGAACGAATAGGTCAGCGTGCCGTCGCTGTTGACCGCGCGCCACATCAGGCCCTGGGCGATGCCGTTGACCCACATCGAGGCGATGTAGAGCACGGTGCCGATGGTTGCCAGCCAGAAGTGCGCGTTGATCAGCCCGAGGCTGTACATGCGCTCCTTGCCGAACACTTTTGGAATGGTGTGGTACAGCGCGCCGATGGAGATCATCGCTACCCAGCCGAGCGCGCCGGCATGAACGTGGCCGATGGTCCAGTCGGTGTAGTGGGACAGGGCGTTGACCGTCTTGATGGCCATCATCGGGCCTTCGAAGGTGGACATGCCGTAGAACGCCAGGGAGACGACCAGGAAGCGCAGGATCGGGTCGCTGCGCAGCTTATGCCAGGCGCCCGAGAGGGTCATCATGCCGTTGATCATGCCGCCCCAGCTCGGGGCCAGGAGGATCAGCGACATGATCATGCCCAGCGACTGCGCCCAGTCGGGCAGGGCGGTGTAGTGCAGGTGGTGCGGGCCGGCCCAGATGTACAGGGTGATCAGCGCCCAGAAGTGCACGATCGACAGGCGATACGAATACACCGGGCGTTCAGCCTGCTTGGGCACGTAGTAGTACATCATCCCCAGGAAGCCGGCGGTCAGGAAGAAGCCCACGGCGTTGTGGCCGTACCACCACTGCACCATGGCATCGGTGGCGCCGGCGTACAGCGAATAGGACTTGGTCAGGCTGACCGGCACTTCCAGGTTGTTGACGATATGCAGGATCGCCACGGTCAGGATGAAGGCGCCGAAGAACCAGTTACCGACATAGATGTGCTTGGTGTTGCGCTTCATCAGCGTACCGAAGAACACCACGGCATAGGCGACCCAGACGATGGTGATCAGGATGTCGATCGGCCACTCCAGTTCGGCGTATTCCTTGGTGCTGGTGTAGCCGAGCGGCAGGCTGATGGCCGCCAGCAGGATCACCAGTTGCCAGCCCCAGAAGGTGAACGCGGCCAGGCGTGGCGCGAACAGGGTGGTCTGGCAGGTGCGTTGCACCGAATAATACGAGGTGGCGAACAGGGCACAGCCGCCGAAGGCGAAGATCACCGCGTTGGTGTGCAAGGGTCGCAGGCGGCCGAAGCTGGTCCACGGCAGGTCAAGGTTGAAGGCGGGCCAGGCGAGCTGGGCGGCAATGAAGACGCCGAGCCCCATCCCGACGATGCCCCACACCACCGTCATGATGGCGAATTGGCGGACCACCTGGTAGTTGTAGGCGGTACTGCTGGTTGTGTTCATGTATGGGTTCCCATCCACGGTTATAGGCAGGCTAGACAGCGAGGCAAGCATGATTAATGGGCAAAGTGCCGGTATTGACGGGGATCAATGGGCGAAGATCGGAAATGTCCCAGGCTTGCGCTGCGATCCTCCGCAAATTCCGGCGGATCGCGGCGTTTGCGGCTGCCTGATCCTGGCCCACGGCGCCGGTGCGCCGATGGACAGCGGGTTCATGGAGGACATGGCGCAAAGGCTGGCGGGGCAAGGGGTAGGGGTGGTGCGCTTCGAGTTTCCCTACATGGCCGAACGGCGGATGAATGGCGGCAAGCGGCCGCCCAATCCGCAGAAGGTGTTGCTGGAGTCCTGGCGGACTGTATACGAACAGGTGCGGCGTTTAGTCGCAGGGCCGTTGGCCATAGGTGGCAAGTCCATGGGGGGGCGCATGGCCAGCCTGTTGGCTGATGAACTGGGCGCCGATGCGCTGGTGTGTCTGGGGTATCCGTTCTATGCCGTTGGCAAGCCGGAGAAACCCCGCGTGGAGCATCTTGCGGGCCTGCGCACACGCACGCTGATCGTGCAGGGCGAGCGGGATGCCCTGGGCAATCGCGAGGCGGTCGAGGGGTATGCGCTATCGCCGGCGATCGAGGTGAGCTGGCTGGCGGCGGCGGACCATGATCTGAAGCCGCTGAAGGCCTCGGGGTTCAGCCACGAGCAGCATATGCAGGCGGCGGCGGAGCGGGTGGCGGCGTTTCTCAAGGTCTAGACCGCTTGGGGCTGCTTTGCAGCCCATCGCTGCGGTTCGTCGCCACGACAAGCCGGCTCCCACCCCGGCCACGCTGCCCTAAAGCCAAGCGCCGTCCCTGTGGGAGCCGGCTTGCCGGCGATGAGGGCGTTACAGGTTGGTGCTTAGTCGCGGTACTCGCACAGGTAGGCAGTGTCCACGGCTACCTTCAGTTGGAACTTGCTGTCGGCGGCCACGTTGAACTTGTCGCCAGCGTTGAAGGTTTCCCAGTTGTCGCTACCCGGCAGCTTCACGCTCAGGGCGCCGGAAACCACATGCATGATCTCGCGCTTGGCGGTGCCGAACTCGTACTCGCCTGGGGCCATCACGCCTACGGTGGCCGGACCTTCCTTGCCTTCGAAGGCGATCGACTTGACGGTGCCATCGAAGTACTCATTGACCTTGAACATCGGGCGACTCCTGAAAAGGGATGAAAAAAGGCTGGCCAGTATGCCCAAGGCCCGCCCCAGCGTCATCTGTTTCAGGCGGTGCCCGGCGGCAGGCTCGAGGGCAGCAGGCGGGCGGTGTTGCGCGCGTCTTCCAAGGCTCGGTGCTGCTGCCCGGAAAACTGCAGGCCGGCCAGTTGCAGGGCACTGTTCAGGCCAGCCGGGCGCTGCAGATGGCGGGCCTTGGCGAAACGTTGCTTGAGGTTGATATGCGGCAGCTGCTCCAGCACGCTGCGCACATGATGCAGTTGCCACTCCTGCAGCAACTGCTTGCGGTCGTAGTCGCCCCAGCTGACCCATGCGTGCAACTGCGCCTGGTGCGGTTGCAGCCATTGTTCGAACTGGCGCCAGACCAGGTCGAATTTTTCTGCGCCATCGACGTCGGCCTGGGCGATGTGGGTCAGTTGGCAGCAGAATGGCGTCAACTGCGGGCGCCGCCTGGGGCGTACGAAACGCTGGAAGTGATCGACCTCGCGCCCTTCGCGGGTGACCAGGCTCGCGCCGATTTCAATGATTTCCATTTCCGTGACCGGCCAGCCACCGTCGTCGGTGGTGGCTTCCAGGTCGATCACCAACCAGTGGCCCATGCCAGGCTCCCTTTCAATGCATGAAGGCCGACGGACTCTTTAGAGCCTGCCGGCCCGTAGAGCGTAGCCAAAGTCGAGGGCCACGGCATCCCCTGGCACTTTGGCATATTCGGCGGTTGTGCCCGTGTGGGAAAACGCCTAGCTTAGGCGCATTAAGGCCCCCACCCGTGATGAGTGTCCCGACTTGATTCCACTGTCCAGCGTCAAGGTATCGTCCTCCCTGTTATTGTTGGCCGCGGTATCGCTGGGCAGTGCGGCGCGGGCCGACGAGGTGCTGGAAGTGAAGATCGGGGCGGCGCACTTCCCACCCTATACCGTGCGCCCCGAGCAGGGCGCCGACACCGGTTTGCTGCCGCAATTGGTCGAGGCGTTGAACCGTTTGCAGTCCCGGCACCGTTTCGTCCTGGTGCCCACCTCGATCCCCCGGCGCTTTGGCGATTTCCAGCAAGGCCGCACCGACATGGCGATTTTCGAGAACCCGCAGTGGGGCTGGCAGGAAATTGCCCACAATACCGTGGACATGGGGCTGGAGGATGCCGAGATCTTCGTCAGCCGCCAGCAGGCCGGGCGTGACCAGCACTACTTCGACGACCTCGAAGGCAAGCGCCTGGCGTTGTTCAATGGCTACCACTACGCCTTCGCCGATTTCAATCCGGACCCGGCGTGGTTGAAGAAGCGCTACAGGGCGACCCTGACCTATTCCCACGACAGCAACCTGAACATGGTCGAGCGTGGGCGTGCGGACATCGCTCTGGTCACCCGTTCCTATCTCAGCGATTTCCTCAAGCGCAACCCGGACAGTTCCAGCCAGTTGCTGGCATCGCAGCGGGTCGACCAGGTCTACCACCACTACGCGCTGCTGCGTCCTGGGGCGTCCATCAGCCCCGAGGCGTTCGCCAGCCTGCTGCGCCAGTTGCGGGAAAATGGCGAACTGCTGCGCATCTTCCGACCGTACCAGATCACCGTCGAAGCGCCCCACGACTAAATTCTGGCAAGACCCTCGCGTATTCAGTAAGGAGTGGTGGCACGGTCGCTGAGGTAAACGCGGCCCTGCAAGAGCGGGTTTACCCAACTCCAACGGCCTCACCCCAGGCGGCTGCTCTTGCGGCAATGGATCAGCGCATCGCGGATCATGAAGTTGACCAGTGTCGGCGAGACGCCCAGCTCCTTGGCGATATCTTTCTGCGGCACGCCATGCAGGCGGTACATCTCGAAGGCGTAGCGGGTGCGCTTGGGCAATTCCTCGAGGGCGTCGGCGATGTGTTCCAGGGTGGCGAGGTTGATGTGGGTGGCTTCAGGTGAAGCGTTCTGGATGACCACGTTCATCCCTTCCTCTTCGCTGCCGGAGTACCTCAGTTCCATGGCCTGTTTGCGGTAGTGATCGATAGCGAGGTTGCGCACGATCTGGAACAGGTAGCTGAGCTGGGCCTTGAACGATGAGGTGATCTGCGGGGCGGCGCTGAGCCTGAAGAAGGCATCCTGCACCACATCCTCGGCGCGCGAGCGGCAGCCGGTAATGCGGGCTGCGATCTTGACCAGGATGCTGCGGTTGTCGACGAATGCCTGGAGTAACGGTGAATCGCACTTACCTGTGGATAGTTGTTCCGCCATGGAAATCACCTTGTCTCAGAGAGGAGAGGGAGCGCACCTCTTAAGGAGGCTTCCTACGACGTGCGACAAGCTATTCGTAATGATAATGATTGTCAAATACGAAAGTTAATGAGTTTTCATACATTTCAGTTCTAAGCTTCGCTGTGTGAAACGCTTCAACTTTTGCCTCTGCGTTCGCCCTTTGCGGCCTTCCGATGGGCCTAATTTCTTTTCCCGCCCATCCGTTCCCCTGTGTACATCTCGGCTGCCCAACACTGCCCGCCAGTCGCGCGGACCAGTCAGGCGCGACTCACCCAGACACTGGCAGGAACATTCCATGACGGACGCCTTCGAACTCCCGCACTCGCTGGTCCAGGCCTTGGCGCAACGCGCCGCCCAGACCCCGGAGCGCATTGCCTTGCGCTTCCTGGCCGATGCGCCCGGCGAGCAGGCAGTGCTCAGCTATCGGGACCTCGACCAGCGCGCACGGACCATCGCGGCGGCGTTGCAGTCGCAGGCCGGGTTCGGCGAGCGTGCCGTACTGCTGTTTCCCAGTGGGCCGGACTACGTCGCGGCGTTCTTCGGCTGCCTGTATGCCGGGGTGATCGCCGTGCCGGCCTACCCGCCGGAGTCGTCGCGTCAGCACCATCAGGAACGCCTGCTGTCGATCATCGACGACGCCGAACCGCGCTTGCTGCTGACGGTAAAGGCGCTGGAAGACAGCTTGCAGGGTCTCGACGCCTTGGCTGGCGCCAAGGCTCCGGGCCTGCTGGCCGTGGACAGCCTGGATCCGCAGTTGGCCGCGCAATGGCACGAGCCGGTGCTGGAAGGCAGCGACATCGCTTTTCTGCAATACACCTCCGGCTCCACCGCGCTGCCCAAGGGCGTGCAGGTCAGTCATGGCAACCTTGTGGCCAACGAACAGCTGATTCGCCACGGTTTCGGCATCGATCTGAATCCGGACGACGTGATCGTCAGCTGGTTGCCGCTGTACCACGACATGGGCCTGATCGGTGGCCTGCTGCAGCCGATCTTCAGTGGCGTGCCCTGCGTGCTGATGTCGCCGGGCTATTTCCTCGCCCGGCCATTGCGCTGGCTGCAGGCGATCAGCGAGTACGGCGGCACCATCAGTGGCGGTCCGGATTTCGCCTACCGGCTGTGCAGCGAGCGGGTCAGCGAGGCCGCGCTCGCCGGCCTGGACCTGAGCCGCTGGCGCGTGGCCTATTCGGGGTCCGAGCCGATCCGCCAGGACAGTCTCGATACCTTCGCTGAAAAGTTTGCCGCCTGCGGCTTCACCGCCAGCAGCTTCTTCGCCAGCTATGGCCTGGCCGAGGCCACCCTGTTCGTCAGCGGCAGCCGCCGTGGCCAGGGTATCGGCGCGCTGGAGCTGGATGCCGAGGCCTTCGCCGCCAACCGCGCCGAGCCCGGCCAGGGCAGCGTGCTGATGAGCTGCGGCTACCCGCAGCCGGGCCATGCGGTGTGCATTGTCGACCCGCAGCGCCTGGAGGTGCTGGAGGACAACCGGGTCGGCGAGATCTGGGCCGGCGGCCCGAGCATCGCCCTAGGCTACTGGCGCAACCCCGAGGCCAGCGCCCGGACCTTTGTCGAGCGTGACGGCCAGACCTGGCTGCGCACCGGCGATCTCGGCTTCATGCGCGATGGCGAAGTGTTCGTCACCGGGCGCTTGAAGGACATGCTTATCGTCCGTGGCCAGAACATCTACCCGCAGGACCTGGAAAAGACCCTCGAGCGTGAAGTCGATGTGCTGCGCAAGGGCCGGGTGGCGGTGTTCGCCGTCGACGATCAGGGCGAGGAGGGCATCGGCGTGGCGGTGGAGATCAGCCGCAATGTGCAGAAGGCGCACACGCCCGAGGCGCTGATCAATACCCTGCGCCGGGTCACTGCCGATGCCTGTCGCCAGGCGCCGGCCGTGGTGTTGCTGCTCAACCCGGGCGCCTTGCCCAAGACCTCCAGCGGCAAGCTGCAGCGCTCGGCCTGCCGCCTGCGCATGAACGACGGCAGCCTGGATATCTATGCGCGTTTCCCGATGGCGCAGACGGAGCAGGGCAATGGCGTGGCCGGTGACGACCTGCAGGTACGGATCGCGGGAATCTGGCGTGAGCTGCTCAAGGTCGAGGCGGTGGCGGCGCACGATCACTTCCTGCTGCTGGGCGGCAACTCCATCGCGGCCACCCAGGTGACCGCGCGCCTGGGCGACGAACTGGGCATCCAGCTCAGCCTGCGCACCCTGTTCGAAGCACCGACCCTGGCCGAATACAGCGCCGCCGTGGCGGCCGTCCTCGCCGAAGGTGGCAGCGCCGCCGGCACCATCGAAACCCAGGCCCGCGACCAGGCCCTGCCGCAGTCACTGGCACAGAACCGCTTGTGGCTGTTGTGGCAGCTGGAGCCGCAGTCCGCCGCCTACAACATCCCCGCCGGGCTGCACCTGCGCGGCGAGCTGGATGTCGCGGCGCTGCAGGCCAGCTTCCAGGCCCTGGTGGCACGCCATGAATCCCTGCGCACGTTGTTCGACGAAGTCGATGGCCAGGCCGTGCAACGCATCCTGCCGAGCCAGGCGTTCACCCTGCGTCATCTGGACCTCGAAGGGCAGTCTCCCGCCGAGGTGGCCGCGCGCCGCGAGGATGAGGCGCAGCAGCCGTTCGATCTGCGCCAGGGCCCGCTCCTGCGGGTGACCCTGGCGCGCCTGGACGACGAAGAGCACCAGCTGTGGGTGACCCTGCACCACATCGTCGCCGACGGCTGGTCGCTGAACATCCTGCTGGATGAGTTCGCTCGCCTGTACGCCGCACAGGGCCAGGCCGTGCAACTGCCCGAACTGACGCTGGGCTACGCCGACTACGGCCAGTGGCAGCGCCAGTGGCTGGCCGAGGGCGAAAGCGCCCGCCAGCTCGACTACTGGAAGAACAAGCTGGGTGACGAACTGCCGGTGCTCGACCTGTGCACCGACCAGCCCCGCGCCAGCCAGCAGCACAGCCGCGCCGCGCGCCACAGCCTCAAGGTACCTGCGGCACTGACCAGCGCCCTCAAGGACCTGGCCCGCGAGCAGCAGGCCAGCCTTTTCATGGTCCTGCTAGCCGGCTGGCAGGCTGTGCTGCACCGCTACAGCGGCCAGGGCGACATCCGCGTCGGCGTGCCCAACGCCAACCGTCCGCGCCTGGAAACCCAGGGCATGGTCGGCTTCTTCATCAACACCCAGGTGCTCCGCGCCGAACTCGACGGCCGCTTGCCGTTCGCCGGGCTGCTGGCCCAGGCGCGCCAAGCCACCCTGGAGGCCCAGGCCCATCAGGACCTGCCCTTCGAGCAACTGCTCGAGGCGCTGCCGCAGGCCCGTGAACAAGGCCTGTTCCAGGTCATGTTCAACCACCAGCAACGCGACCTGTCGGCCTTGCGTCGCCTGCCCGGCCTGCTCGCCGAAGAGCTGCCGTGGCACAGCCGCGAAGCCAAGTTCGACCTGCAGTTGCACAGCGAGGAAGACCACCAGGGCCGCCTGACGCTGGCCTTCGACTACGCCGCCGGGTTGTTCGAGGCGGCCACCGTCAAGCGCCTGGCCAGCCATCTGCTGGCCTTGCTCGAACAGGTCTGCGCCGAGCAGCAGCTGGCCATTGGCGAGGTGCGCCTGCTCGACGAACACAGCCAGACGCAACTGCTCGAGTGGGGCCAGGCGCCCATGGTGAGCGCGCCGCGCCTGCTGGTCGAGCAACTCAACGAACAGGCGCGCCTGAGCCCCGAGCGCACCGCGCTGGTGTGGGAGGGCGGTCAACTGGGCTATGCCGAACTGCACCAGCAGGCCAACCGCCTGGCGCACTACCTGCGCGACAAGGGCGTCGGTCCGGACACTTGCGTGGCGATTGCCCTGGAGCGTTCGCCGCAGCTGCTGGTCGGCCTGCTGGCCATTCTCAAGGCCGGTGGCGCCTACGTGCCGCTGGACACCGACTACCCGGCCGAGCGCCTGGCCTACATGCTCGGTGATTGCCAGGCCGGCCTGCTGCTCAGCCACAGCAGCCTGCTCGACAAACTGCCGCAGGTCGAAGGCGTGAGCGCCATCGCCCTCGACCAGTTGCACCTGGACAGCTGGCCAAGCCAGGCCCCCGGCCTGCACCTGCACGGCGACAACCTCGCCTATGTGATCTACACCTCCGGCTCCACCGGCCAGCCCAAGGGCGTGGGCAACACCCATGCGGCGCTGGCCGAGCGCCTGCAGTGGATGCAGGCCAGCTATGCGCTGGTTGACAGCGACGTGCTGATGCAGAAGGCGCCGATCAGCTTCGACGTGTCGGTGTGGGAGTGCTTCTGGCCGCTGGTCACCGGTTGCAAGCTGGTCCTGGCTGGCCCCGGCGAACATCGCGATCCGCAGCGCATCGCCCAACTGATCCAGCAACACGCGGTGACCACGCTGCACTTCGTCCCGCCGTTGCTGCAGGTGTTCGTCCAGGAGCCGTTGGCCGCCGGCTGCACCAGCCTGCGCCGGTTGTTCTCCGGTGGCGAGGCGTTGTCCGCCGCGTTGCGTGACCGCGTGCTGCAACTGCTGCCACAGGTGCAACTGCACAACCGCTATGGTCCGACTGAAACCGCGATCAACGTCACCCACTGGCACTGCCAGGCGCATGACGGCGAGCGCTCGCCTATCGGCCGCCCGCTGGGCAACGTGCTGTGCCGGGTGCTGGACGATGAGTTCGAGTTGACCGCGCCGGGCGTGCCCGGCGAGCTGTGCCTGGGTGGCGCGGGCCTGGCCCGCGGCTACCTCGGCCGCCCTGGGCTGACCGCCGAGCGCTTCGTGCCGCAGCCCGATGGCGACGGCGCACGGCTGTACCGCAGCGGCGACCGCGCCCGCTGGCATGTGCAGAGCCAGGCCCTGGAGTACCTGGGGCGCCTCGACCAGCAGGTGAAGGTGCGCGGCTTCCGCGTCGAGCCGGAGGAGGTGCAGGCTGTGCTGCTGGCCGAGCCGGGTGTCGCCCAGGCACTGGTACTGATCCACAAGGATGCCGTCGGTGCCCAGCTGGTGGGCTATTACAGCGGTGTCGAGCAGACCGAGGCGCTGCTGGCCGCATTGGCCGAGCGCCTGCCGGCCTACATGGTGCCGGCACAACTCATCCATCTTGCGCAGATGCCCCTGGGGCCGAACGGCAAGGTCGATCGCAAGGCGCTGCCGGCACCGGTCTGGCAGCAACATGAACATGTCGAGCCGCAAAGTGCATTGCAACAACAGGTCGCGGCGATCTGGCGCGAGGTCTTGGGCCGGCCGCAGGTCGGCTTGCAGGATGACTTCTTCGCCCTCGGCGGCCACTCGCTGCTGGCCACCCAGATCGTCTCGCGCACTCGCCAGGCGCTGGATGTCGAGTTGCCGCTCAAGGCCTTGTTCGAGGCCAGCGAGCTGGGCGCGTTCTGCGCCGAAATTTCCCGTCTGCAGGGTTGCGGCGCACACAACCTGCAAGGTGCCATCGCCCGTGTCGACCGCCGCCAGGCGGTGCCGCTGTCGTACTCGCAGCAGCGCATGTGGTTCCTCTGGCAGATGGATCCGCATAGCCCCGCCTACAACGTCGGCGGCATGGCTCGCTTCCAGGGCCTGCTGCATGTGGATGCCTTCGAGCGCGCCCTGCAGGCGTTGATCGTGCGTCACGAAACCCTGCGCACCACTTTCCCCAGCATCGACGGCAAGCCTTACCAGTGCGTGGCCGATCACAGCCACGTGCAACTGCACTGGCATGACTTCAGCGCCCTGGCCGGCGAGGCCCGCCAGCAACGCCTGCAGCAACTGGCCGACGACCAGGCGCACCAGCCGTTCGACCTGGAGCGCGGTCCGCTGTTGCGCTCCTGCCTGGTCAAGGCCGGCGAGCGCGAGCACTACTTCGTCCTGACCCTGCACCATATCGTCACCGAAGGCTGGGCCATGGACATCTTCGCCCGCGAACTGGGCGAGCTGTACGAGGCCTTCGTCGACGAGCGCGAGTCGCCGCTGGCGCCGCTGCCGGTGCAGTACCTCGACTACAGCGTATGGCAGCGCCAGTGGCTGGAAAGCGGCGAGGGCGATCGCCAGCTGGCCTACTGGAAGGACCGCCTGGGCGATGAGCATCCGGTGCTGGCGCTGCCCGCCGATCGTCCACGCCCGGCAGTGCAGAGCCACCGCGGCGAGCTGTACCGCTTCGACCTGGATCCGGCGCTGGTCAAGCGCGTGCACGCCTTCAACAGCCAGCGCGGCCTGACCCTGTTCATGACCATGACCGCTACCCTGGCCGCGTTGCTGCACCGCTACAGCGGCCAGCGCGACCTGCGCATCGGCGCGCCGGTGGCCAACCGTATTCGCCCGGAAAGCGAGGGGTTGATCGGCGCCTTCCTCAACACCCAGGTGCTGCGTTGCGAACTGGACGGGCAGATGAGCGCCGGCGCGTTGCTCGACCAAGTGCGCCAGACCATCATCGATGGCCAGTCGCATCAGGACCTGCCATTCGAGCAACTGGTCGAGGCCTTGCAGCCGCCGCGCTCGAGCGCTTACAACCCGCTGTTCCAGGTGATGTGCAACGTGCAGCGCTGGGCCTTCCAGCAGAGCCGTGAACTGGTGGGCATGCAGGTGGATTACCTGGTCAACGACGCCAGCGCCACCAAATTCGACCTGTACCTTGAGGTCACCGACCTCGATGGCCGCCTGGGCTGCTGCTTCACCTACAGCCGCGACCTGTTCGATGAGCCGCGCATCGCGCGCATGGCCGAGCACTGGCAGCAGTTGCTGGTGGCGCTGATCGACGATCCGCAGCAGCGCCTGTGCGAACTGCCGATGCTGGCTGAAGCCGAGCAGCAGGTGCTGATCGGCCAGCTGCAGGGCGAGCAGGACTTCGCACTGGACCAAACGCTGCACGGGCTGTTCGCCGCCCAGGCTGAGCGGACCCCGCAGGCCCTGGCCCTGACCTTCGCCGGCCAGCACCTGAGCTACGCCGAGCTCGACCAGCAGGCCAACCGCCTGGCCCGCGCCCTGCGCGAGCGCGGCGTCGGCCCGCAGGTGCGGGTAGGCCTGGCGCTGGAGCGATCGCTGGAGATGGTGGTCGGCCTGCTGGCCATCCTCAAGGCCGGTGGCGCCTACGTGCCGCTGGACCCGGAATACCCGCTCGACCGCCTGCGCTACATGATCGAGGACAGCCGCTTGGGCCTGCTGATCGGCCAGCGGGCGTTGCTCGACACCCTGGGCGAACTGCCGCCAGGCGTTGCCCGCTGGAGCCTGGAGGACGATGCCGCGAGCCTTTCCGCCTACAGCGACGCCGCCCTGGACAACCTCAACCTGCCGCAGCACCAGGCCTACCTGATCTACACCTCCGGTTCCACTGGCAAGCCCAAGGGCGTGGTGGTCAGCCACGGTGAAATTGCCATGCACTGCAAGGCGGTGATCGCCGAGTTCGGCATGCGCAGCGACGACTGCGAGCTGCACTTCTATTCGATCAACTTCGACGCCGCCAGCGAGCGCCTGCTGGTGCCGCTGCTGTGCGGTGCCCGCGTGGTGTTGCGTGCCCAGGGCCAGTGGGGCGCCGAGGAAATCTGCCAGCTGGTGCGCGAGCAGCAAGTCAGTGTGCTCGGTTTCACCCCGAGCTACGGCAGCCAGTTGGCCCAGTACCTGGCCGGGCAGGGCGAGCAATTACCGGTGCGCCTGGTGATCACCGGTGGCGAGGCCTTGACCGGCGAGCACCTGCAACGCATCCGCCAGGCCTTTGCGCCGCAACAGTTCTTCAACGCCTACGGCCCGACCGAAACGGTGGTGATGCCGCTGGCCTGCCTGGCACCGGAGCAGATACCGGTCGACGCCGGCAGTGTGCCGATCGGCCGGGTTATCGGTGCCCGCACCGCCTATATCCTTGACGAGGACCTGGCGCTGCTGCCGCAAGGCGGCATCGGAGAACTGTACGTCGGCGGTGCCGGCCTGGCCCAGGGCTACCACGACCGTCCGGGCCTGAGTGCCGAGCGTTTCGTCGCCGACCCGTTCAGCCATGCCGGCGGTCGCCTGTACCGTACCGGCGATCTGGTGCGCCTGCGCGCCGATGGCCTGGTGGAGTATGTCGGGCGGGCCGACCAGCAGGTGAAGATCCGTGGCTTCCGTATCGAGCTGGGCGAGATCGAGAGCCGCCTGCAGGAGCACGCCGACGTCGAGGAGGCAGTGGTCCTGGCCCTCGACCTGCCGGGCGGCAGGCAACTGGTGGGTTACCTGGTGTGCCCACAGGCGAGCGCCGACGGCGAGGCCCAGGCCCTGCTGCGCGAGGCGGTAAAGGCCGATGCCCGCCGGCACCTGCCCGACTACATGGTGCCGGCGCACCTGGTGCTGCTCGACAGCCTGCCGCTGATGGGCAACGGCAAGCTCGACCGCCGAGCGTTGCCGGCCCCGGACCTGGAGCAGGCGCGTCAGCACTACCAGGCCCCGGCCAACGAGCTGGAAAGCCAGCTGGCGCAGATCTGGCGCGAGGTGCTCAACTTGCCGCGCATCGGCGTGCAAAACAACTTCTTCGAACTGGGCGGCGACTCGATCCTGTCGATCCAGGTGGTCAGCCGTGCCCGCCAGCTGGGGTTGCAGTTCACCCCACGTGACCTGTTCCAGCACCAGACCATCCAGACCCTGGCGGCAGTGGTGACCCGCAGCGAGGCGCCGAGCGCTATCGAGCAGGGCGCACGTCAGGGCAGCGCCGGCCTGACGCCGATCCAGCACTGGTTCTTCGACAGCGAAGTGCCGCAACCGCAGCACTGGAACCAGGCGGTGCTGCTCTGTGTGCGCCAGCCATTGCAGGCCGAGGCGCTGGAGCGGGCTTTGGCCGCGCTGGTGCAACACCACGACAGCCTGCGCCTGCGCTTTGGCCAGGCCAACGGCCGCTGGCAGGCCGAGTACGCCCAGCCGAGCACACAGCCGTTGCTGTGGACCGCGACGGTGAGCGATTTCGACGACTGCCAGGCACTGTATACCGATGTGCAGCGCAGCTTGGACCTGGCCGAGGGGCCGCTGCTGCGCGCCTTACTGGTCAGTGATGACCAGGGCGTCCAGCGCCTGCTGCTGGCGATCCACCACCTGGTGGTCGATGGCGTGTCCTGGCGCGTCTTGCTGGAAGACCTGCAGGCGCTGTACCGCGGTGAAACCCTGGCCGCCAAGACCCATGCCATGGGCGACTGGGCGGCGCGCCTGGCCAGCTATGCCGGCAGCGATTCGCTGCGCGACGAGCTGGGCTGGTGGGAAGCGCAACTGGGCAGCGCCCGTCGCGAACTGCCCTGCGACCACCCTCAAGGCGGCAACCTGCACCGCCATGCCCGCAGCCTTGCCATCGACCTGAACGTGGAACAGACCCGCCAACTGCTGCAACAGGCGCCGGCGGCCTACCACACCCAGGTCAACGATCTGCTGCTGACTGCCCTGGCGCGCACACTGTGCCACTGGAGCGGCGACGAGCAGGTGCTGGTGCAGTTGGAAGGCCATGGTCGCGATGGTCTGTTCGAGGACATGGACCTGACCCGCAGCGTCGGCTGGTTCACCAACGCCTACCCACTGAGCCTGAGCCCCGTAATGGCTGATGGCGAAGTTGGTCGCGCCACGTCGATCAAGCGCATCAAGGAACAACTGCGCCACGTGCCGCACAAAGGCCAGGGCTACGGTGTGCTGCGCTACCTGGCCGACGAGCTAGGGCGTGAGCGCATGGCCGCCTTGCCCCAGGCCCGGATCACCTTCAACTACCTCGGTCAGTTCGACCAACAGTTCGACCAGGCGGCACTGTTCCAGCCGCTGGACGCCCCGGTGGGCCTGGCCCATGACCTGGATGCGCCGCTGCCGAACTGGCTGAGCGTCGATGGCCAGGTCTACGGCGGCGCACTGCAACTGCGCTGGAGCTACAGTGCCGAGCGCTATGACGAGGCGACCATCGCCCGTCTGGCCGAGGCCTATCGCCAGGAGCTGCTGGCGTTGGTCGCCCATTGCCTGGCGGACGGCAACGGCAGCTTCACCCCCTCGGACTTCCCCCTGGCGCAACTGACCCAGGAGCAGATCGACACGCTGCCGATCCCGGCCGCCGAGATCGAGGACGTCTACCCGCTGACGCCGATGCAGGAAGGCCTGCTGCTGCACACCCTGCTCGAGCCGGGCACCGGCATCTACTACATGCAGGACCGCTACCGCATCAACAGCGCCCTCGACCCCGAGCGCTTCGCCCAGGCCTGGCAGGCGGTGGTGGCGCGCCACGAGGCGTTGCGTGCCTCGTTCAGCTGGAACGCCGGCGAAGCGATGCTGCAGATCATCCACAAACCCGGCAAGACCGCGGTGGACTACCAGGACTGGCGCGGCCTTGACGAGCACGCCCAGGAAGCGCGCCTGCAAGCGCTGCACAAGGAGGAGCGCGAGGCCGGCTTCGAGCTGCTGCGCGAAGCACCGTTCCACCTGCGCCTGGTGCGCGTGGACGATGCGCGTTACTGGTTCATGATGAGCAACCACCACATCCTCATCGATGCCTGGTGCCGCTCGCTGCTGATGAACGACTTCTTCGAGATCTACCAGGCCCTGGGCGAAGGGCGCCAGGCCCAGTTGCCGGTACCGCCGCGCTACCGCGACTATATCGGCTGGCTGCAGCGCCAGGATCTCGACCAGGCGCGCCAGTGGTGGCAGGCCAACCTGGCCGGCTTCGAGCGCGCCACGGCGATTCCCAGCGACCGTCCGCTGCGCCATGACCACGCCGGTGACGGCATGGTCGTGGGTGACTGCTACACCCGCCTGCAAGTGAGCGAGGGCGCCCGCCTGCGTGAACTGGCCCAGGCCCACCAACTGACGGTCAACACCTTCGCCCAGGCGGCCTGGGCCTTGACCCTGGCGCGCTACAGCGGCGATCGCGACGTGGTGTTCGGCGTCACCGTGGCCGGGCGCCCGGTGAGCCTGCCGCAGATGCAGCGCACGGTCGGCTTGTTCATCAACAGCATCGCCCTGCGCGTGCAGTTGCCGCAGCCGGGCGAGCGCAGCAGCGTGCGTCAGTGGCTGCAGGGCTTGCTCGATCGCAACATGCAGTTGCGTGAATACGAGTACCTGCCGCTGGTGGCGATCCAGGAATGCAGCGAACTGCCCAAGGGCCAGCCGCTGTTCGACAGCCTGTTCGTGTTCGAGAACGCCCCGGTGGAAACTGCGGTGCTCGACCACGCCCAGCATCTGGACGCCAGCTCCGACTCGGGCCGGACCCACACCAACTTCCCGCTGACCGCGGTGTGCTACCCGGGCGATGACCTGGGCCTGCACCTGTCGTTCGACCAGCGCTACTTCGACTACCCGACCGTCGAGCGCCTGCTCGCCGAATTCAAGCGCCTGCTGCTGGCGCTGGTCGAGGGCTTCGAGGGCGAGGTCGGCGAGCTGCCGCTGCTGGGGGCCGACGAACAACGTTTCCTGCTCGAGGACTGCAACCGTACCGAGCATGACTATGCGCTGGAGCAGAGCTACGTCGAGCTGTTCGAGGCACGGGTGGCCGCGCATCCGCAGCGCACCGTCGCCCGTTGCGAGACGGCCGCTTACGACTATGCGGGCCTGAACGTGGCGGCCAACCGGCTGGGTCATGCCTTGGTTGCGGCTGGCGTGGCTATCGACCAACCGGTGGCGCTGCTGGCCGAGCGCGGCCTGGCGCTGCTGGGCATGATCGTCGGCAGCTTCAAGGCCGGCGCCGGCTACCTGCCGCTGGATCCGGGCCTGCCGGCGGCGCGCCTGCAACGCATCGTCGAGCTGAGCCGCACGCCGGTGCTGGTGTGCAGCGCGGCCTGCGCCGAGCAGGCGCGCCAGCTGCTCGATGAAGTGGCAGGCGCGGCGCGGCCGAAGCTGCTGGTCTGGGAAGACGTGCAGGCAAGCAACGTGGCCAGCCACAACCTTGGCATCCACAGCGCTCCGGACAACCTTGCCTACGTGATCTACACCTCCGGCTCCACCGGCCTGCCCAAGGGCGTGATGGTCGAGCAGCGCGGCATGCTCAACAATCAGCTGAGCAAGGTGCCGTACCTGGCCCTGGACGAGCAGGACGTAATTGCCCAGACCGCCTCGCAGAGCTTCGACATCTCGGTGTGGCAGTTCCTCGCCGCGCCGCTGTTCGGGGCCCGCGTGGAGATCGTGCCGAACGCCATCGCCCATGATCCGCAAGGCCTGCTGAGCCATGTGCAGGCCACCGGCATCACCGTGCTGGAGAGTGTGCCGTCGCTGATCCAGGGCATGCTGGCCAACGATCACCAGGCGCTCGATGGCCTGCGCTGGATGCTGCCGACCGGCGAGGCCATGCCGCCCGAGCTGGCCGCGCAGTGGCTGCAACGCTACCCGGCCATCGGCCTGGTCAACGCCTACGGCCCGGCGGAGTGCTCGGACGACGTGGCGTTCTTCCGCGTCGATGCCGCCTCGACCCAGGGCAGCTACCTGCCGATAGGCACGCCGACCGACAACAACCGCCTGTACCTGCTCGGCGAGGACCAGACCCTGGTGCCGCTGGGCGCAGTGGGCGAGCTGTGCGTCGCTGGTACCGGTGTGGGCCGTGGCTATGTCGGCGACCCGCTGCGCACGGCGCAGGCGTTCATCCCGCACCCGTACGGTGCGCCTGGTGAGCGCCTGTACCGCACCGGCGACCTGGCGCGGCGCCGTCCGGATGGCGTGCTGGAGTACGTCGGGCGTATCGACCATCAGGTGAAGATCCGTGGCTACCGCATCGAGCTGGGCGAGATCGAGGCGCGCCTGCACGAACAGCCGGAGCTGCGCGATGCCGCGGTGGGCGTGCAGGAAGGCGTCAACGGCAAGCATCTGGTTGGCTACCTGGTGGCGCACCAGGGCGTCAGTGCCGACGCCGCGCTGCTCGACCAGCTCAAGCAGCGCCTGCGCGCCGAGTTGCCGGAGTACATGGTGCCGCTGCACTGGGGCTGGTTCGACAGCCTGCCGCACAACGCCAACGGCAAGCTTGACCGCAAGGCGCTGCCGGCCATCGATATCGGTGGCCAGCACAGCCAGGCCTACCTGGCGCCGCGCAACGAGCTTGAAGAGACCCTCGCCGGGATCTGGGCCGATGTGCTCAAGGCCGAGCGGGTGGGTGTGCGCGACAACTTCTTCGAGCTGGGCGGGCATTCGCTGCTGGCAACGCAGATCGCATCGCGGGTGCAGAAGGCCCTGCAGTTGAACGTGCCGCTGCGGGCGATGTTCGAGTGCAGTACGGTGCAAGAGCTGGCGGACTATGTGCGCGGGCTGCAGGACAGCGCGCTGGATGACGCCAAGGTCGATAGGTTGAGCGACCTGATGGCGGAGCTGGAGGCGTTGTAACGGTCATCGCGGGGCAAGTCGCATCGACTCTGTGCCGCTTGCCCCGCGATGGTTTTCAGCGTTTGCCGAGGATCTTCCCGAGCATCTCCGGCCGCGGGGCGCCTTGTTGGCTCTGCAGCTGCCCCTGCTCGTCCTGATAGAAGATCGCCGGGGTTGCCGCCAGGCCCAGTTCCTCCATCAGCGCCAGGTTCGCCTCGAGCTTCTTCTGTACCGCCTCCGGCACCTTGTCCAGTGCCTTGAGCGTGCTGGCCTTGCCGGCCTTCTCGTGTTCCTGCAAGGCCTTGGCCGGGTCCTTGGCGGCGAGCAGCGCGGCGGACTTGCCCGGGCTGTCCTCGCGGATGATGCCGACCATGATGTGGCGCAGCTGCACCTTGCCTGACTCGACCCAAGGACGGGCCTGTTGCCAGAACATGTTGCAGTAGGGGCAGTTGGGGTCGCTAAACAGGTAGACGGTACGCGGCGCGTCGACCTTGCCGTCCTGGATCCAGGCGGTCTTTTCCATCTTCGCCCACACGGCCTTGCTCATCGGTGCGTACACCAGTTTTTCCAGTGGCTCGGCGCTGAGGTCCTTGCCTTGCTCGTCGAACAGGCTGCCGACCAGCACGTGCTTGCCGTCGGGGGTGAGGTACAGGGCGATGCCGTTGTTGTGGTACTCGGCGGCATAGCCGCGCAGCCCATTGGGGGCGTCGAAGCTGCCCTTGATCACGGCGCCCTTGGCTTGCAGTTGCTGGATCGCCTTGGGCAGTTCCTCTGCTTGCAGCGAGGGGGCGGCGAGCAGGGCGAGGGTCAGGGGCAGCAGCGCATTCAATCGCATGTCAGTTTCCTTGTGGGGCGGGCGCGTTGGCGCGTTCGAAGGGTTCCAGGGCGTGGCGCAAGCTGGCGCGCGACAGTTCGCCCAGGTGGCTGCCGACCAGCCGCCCTTCGGCGTTGTAGAACAGGGTGGTGGGCAGGGCCATGGAGCCGACCTTGCGGGCCAGCTCGCCGGTGCCGTCGAACAGCACGTTGGAGAGGGTCAGGCCGGTGGTGGCCATGAAGGTGCTAACGTTCTCGGGGGTCTCCCCCTGGTTGACGAACAGGAAGGTCACGTGGGGATAGTCGTCCTCGGCCTGTTGCAGCACCGGCATCTCGCGGCGGCAGGGTGGGCACCAGGTGGCCCAGATGTTGATCACCAGCGGGCGGCCGCGGTAGTCGTGCAGGGCCACCGCCTGGCCGCGGCTGTCGCGCAGGCTCATGTCGGGCAGCTCGGTGCCTTTGCTGTAGAGGTGGCTGGCCAGGCTGGCCAACCCCCAGAACAGGGCGCCGCTGAACAGCGCCCAGCCCAGCGGGCGGCGCAGGCCCGGGCGGCGCCAGCCTTGCCACAAGGTGCCGAGGACGATGCCCAGCAGCCCGCCCCAGAGCAGGAAGCCGCCGTCGCGGATATCGATGATCTGCAGCGGGTCGTCACGGTACATCGGCCAGTAGGCGAGGACAAAACCCAGGCGGGCGAACAGCAAGCCCAGCAGGAACAGGTTGAACAGCGCCGACTCGGGGTTTTCGCCGCCGCGCCTTGCGACCCGCCAGCCGACCAGGCTGGCGATGCCCAGTGCGGCAAGCAGCAGCAGGTGGTTGAGGGCCATGGTCAGCGGCCCGAGGGTGATGGTGAGCATCAGCCTTGGCTCCTGGTCTGGGCCCAGTGCTGGAGGAACCCGGCGGCGTCGATTTCACCGGTGATGCGGCGGGCGCGACGTTCCTCGCCCTCCGGGCCGACCCAGATCAGGCTGGGCGGGCCCGGGACCTGGTAGCGTTGCAGCAGCTCGCGGCTGGCTGGGGAGTCGGCGGTCACATCCAGGCGCAGCAGGTGCACATCGTCAAGGCTGGCCTGGACATCGGCACGGGCGAACACCTGCTTCTCCATGACTTTGCATGACACGCACCAGTCGGCGTAATAGTCCACCAGCACCCATTGGCCACGGGCTTTGGCGGCATCGAGTTCACGTTGCAGCTCGGCCGGTGCGCTGACGGTGACAAAGGCGTCGTGGCCGCTGGCGGGGGCCGTGGCCGTGCTCTTGCCGGCAAAAGGCTGCAAAGGCTGCCACACATCGTTGCCACCGGCTGCGGCGCCCACCAGCAGCAGGCCACCCCACAGCGCGCCCAGCAGGGGGATCGCACGCAAGGCGGGCAAACGCTGCAGGGCAGGCCAGGCGGCCCAGCCCAGGGCGATCAACCAGGCGCCAGCCAGGGCCAGTACCAGCGTTTCCGGCAGCAGGCCGCGCACGGTGTACAGGGCCATGGCCAGGAACACGAAGCCGAACAAGCCCTTGACCAGGTTCATCCAGGCGCCCGGGCGTGGCAGGTAGCGATTGCCCAGGGTGACCAGCAGCAACAGCGGGACACCCATGCCCAGGCCGAGGGCGAACAGCACCAGTGCCCCTTGCAGCACGTCGCCGCTCTGGGCAATGAACAGCAGCGCGCCGGCTAGTGGCGCGGTCATGCAGGGGCCCAGCAGCAAGCCCGACAGGGCGCCCAGTAACGCCGCGCCGTACAGGTTGCCGCCACGGGTGCCTTGGCCGGCGCGGTCCAGGCGGTCACGCAGGGCGGCGGGCAGTTGCAGTTCGAAGGCACCGAACATCGGCAGGGCGAGCAGCACGAACAGCCCGGCCAGGCTACCCAGCAGCCAGGGTTGTTGCAGCCAGGCCTGCAGGCTGGCGCCCAGCAGCGCGGCAATCACGCCGAGTGCGGCGTACACCAGGGCCATGCTCAACACATAGACGCCGGCCAGCCACCAGCCACGGCGAGCGCTGGCGCCATTGCCCAGGACCAGCCCGGCGAGGATCGGCAGCATCGGCAGCGAGCAGGGGGTGAAGGCCAGCAGCAGGCCCAGGCCGAAGAAGGCCAGCAGGCTCCAGGCCAGGCTGTCGTGTTGCAGGGTGCCGGCCAGGGCTTGGTCGCTGGCCTGGTCGGCAGCCGGCGTTGCCGCAGCCGCCCCGCCAAGGGCGATCGGGGTGGTCTGTGGCGGATAGCATAGCCCTGCGTCCGCGCAGCCTTGCCAGCCCAGGCGCAGTTCACCGCTGGCGTTGGCCGGCAGCAGCAGCTCGAGTTCGGTGCGGTAGACCGCGCTGTCGCCGAAGAACTCGTCGTGGTGGTTCTCGGCCTGGGGCAGGGGCGGGTGCTGCTCGGGGGGCAGGCCGTCGAACTTCAGGCGTTTCTGGTAAAGGTAGTAGCCGTCCTTGATCTGGAAATGCAGGCGCATCTGGCCGTTTTCCAGGCGGTCGTGGGTCAGCACGAAGGCTTCGTTCACCGGCAGGAAGTCCGGTTTGACCGCGAACGGGTTGGCCTGTAGAGGGCCGGCGAGCAGGAATGTCAGGAAAAGCAGGAGAACACGCATGTCGACGCCTTGGCAGAACTTTGAAGGAGGCCATGCTGGCCTTGGGGTATTAACTGAAGGTTAAGCTGGTCCTAGGACCATTGGTGGGAGAGTTACAGCGCTCGATGCTATCAGCCCGACGAACGTCGCCAAACCGGTTCATAATCCCCCCTTAATGATGAACCTGTGCAATGCCATCTTCCCCACCCAGGAGCTCCCCATGCACGTTCTGCTCTGCGAGGACGACGACCTGATTGCCAGCGGCATCTGCGCCGGCCTCTCGGCCCAAGGCCTGACCGTGGACCGGGTGGCCAGCGCCTCGCAGGCCCGGCAGATGCTGCAGACCGCCAAGTTCGACGTGATGATCCTCGACCTGGGCCTGCCCGACGAAGACGGCCTTAAGCTGCTGCGCCGCCTGCGCCAGCAGGGCGAGATCCTGCCGGTGCTGGTGCTCACCGCTCGTGACGCGGTCACCGACCGGGTCGATGGCCTGCAGGCCGGCGCCGACGATTACCTGCTCAAACCCTTCGACCTGCGCGAACTGGCCGCCCGCTTGCACACCCTGCTGCGCCGGGTGGCCGGGCGGGCGGTGAACGTGATTGAGCATGGTCCGCTGCGCTACGACCCCAGCAGTTGCGAGGCGAGCCTGGCTGGGCGGCCACTGGACCTGTCGCGGCGCGAACAGGCGCTGCTCCAGGCGTTGCTGCAGAACCCGGGGCGCGTGCTCTCCAGCGAGCAGCTCAAGGACTGCGTCTATGGTTTCGGCGACGAAGTCGAGAGCAATGCGCTGAACGTGCATATCCACCACCTGCGGCGCAAGCTGGGCAACAGCATCGTCGAGACCGTGCGCGGCCTGGGTTACCGCCTGGGCCCGGCCCAGGCGCCGGAGGAGGCCGCAACATGAGCCTGCGGGTACGCCTGTCGCTGATCCTTGGCAGCGTGTTCATCGTCATCTGGGTGCTGGCGGCAGCGTGGATGCTGCGTGACCTGCGCCAACAGATGATGTTCTCCCTCGACCAGCGGCTGGTGGCCTCGGCACGCATGGTCGCGGGGCTGATCGACCAGTTGCCGCAGCCGCTGACCGCCAAGGGCCAGGATGCGCATTTCTCCGCCGACCAGTTCAGCGTGCCGGATGGCATGGCTTGCCAGGTCAGCTCGTTGCGCGGCGAAATCCTCGCCAGCAATCACAAGCACGATGGCGCCATGGACGACGAGCGCAGCGGGTTCCGTGACCAGACCATCGATGGCGCCTCATGGCGTACCTTCACCTATAACCATGGCGATGTGCGCATCACCACCGCCGACCGTCACCAGGAGCGCGAGGCGCTGAACCAGTCGATCCTGCTGGCGGCCTCGGCACCGGTGCTGATGGCTCTGCTGGGTAGCCTGGGGTTGTTGTGGATCGGCCTTGGCAAAGGCCTGGAACCGCTCAATCGGATGCGCGATGCCTTGCGCAGGCGCCGCGCAGACAGTGTCGAACCCCTGCAGGTGGCCGGCTTGCCCAGCGAGCTGCAACCGTTGCTCGACACCCAGAACCAGCTGTTCCTGCGCATCGCCCAGACCCTCGAGCGTGAACGCCGCCTGACCGACGACGCCGCCCACGAACTGCGCAGCCCGTTGACCGCGATCAAGACCCACCTGCAGGTGGCGCGCATGACTGACGGCGCGGTGCGCGAACAGGCCCTGGAACACGCCGAGCAGGGTACCGACCGCATGCACCGCACGCTGGAGCAATTGCTGATGCTGGCGCGGGTCGAGGGCAGCCTGTCGTTCGATGACGGCGTGCAGTGCAGTGCCGCCCAGGTTGCCCAACAGGCCATCGAGGATGCCGGTGGCGGCGACAACCGGCGCATTCACCTGCATCTGCCCGAGGAGGCGGCCAAGGTCTACCTGAGCATGCCGGCGCCGCTGGCGGTGGCGGCACTGCGCAACCTGTTGGACAACGCCTTGCGCCATGGCGGCGATGCCGCCGTGGAGCTGGATGTGCAGGCGCAGGACGGCCAGGTGGACTTCCTCGTCCGCGACCATGGCCCGGGCATCGCGCAGGGCGATCTCGAACACTTGACCGAGCGTTTCTGGCGCAACGGCCAGAGCGGCGGCTGCGGCCTGGGGCTGGCGATCGTCCAGGCCATCGTCCAGCGCTGTGCCGGCAGCCTGCGTTTCGACAGCCAGGCCGATGGCTTGCGGGTGCGCCTGCAGGTGCCGGCACGCTCAGGGGGTTGATCCGCAACAAATCCGACGGCAACCGCTAAATCCGCACCTCGCTGAAGCGTTTTTCAAGCGATAAGAACCCGACACACATCCGGTTACAGGGCGCGTGGCGGGCACATTCGCTTGCTTGCGAGGGATTTTCCGATGTCGACCGCTTCCAGCCTTGCCCAGGTGCTGCCGGCCACCGCGCCGCGCCCGCTGTATGAATTCGAGGACTCACCGCTGCTGCTGCGCCAGCAACAGCAGGAGTCCAACGCCCGTAGCTATCCGCGGCGCATTCCGCTGGCGCTCAAGCGCGCCCGTGGCCTGTACGTCGAGGACGTCGAGGGCCGCCAGTTCATCGACTGCCTGGCCGGTGCCGGCACGCTGGCCCTGGGCCACAACCATCCGGTGGTGATCGATGCCATCCAGCGCGTGCTGGCCGACGAGCTGCCACTGCATACCCTGGACCTGACCACGCCGGTCAAGGACCAGTTCGTCCAGGACCTGTTCGGCCTGTTGCCCGAGGGCCTGCGCGGTGAAGCCAAGATCCAGTTCTGCGGCCCGACCGGCACCGATGCGGTGGAGGCCGCGCTCAAGCTGGTGCGTACCGTGACCGGGCGCAGCACCGTGCTGGCATTCCAGGGCGCCTACCATGGCATGACCCAGGGCGCCCTGAGCCTGATGGGCAGCCTTGGGCCGAAAAAGCCCCTTGGCGCGCTGCTGAACAATGGCGTGCAGTTCCTGCCTTACCCCTATGACTACCGTTGCCCGTTCGGCCTGGGTGGCGAGGCGGGCGTGCGCGCCAACCTGCACTACCTGGAGAACCTGCTGAACGACCCCGAAGCCGGGGTGGCGCTGCCGGCTGCAGTGATCGTCGAGGTGGTGCAGGGCGAGGGCGGTGTGATCCCTGCCGATATCGAGTGGTTGCGCGGGCTGCGTCGGATCACCGAGCAGGCCGGGGTGGCGCTGATCGTCGACGAGATCCAGAGCGGCTTCGCCCGCACCGGCAAGATGTTCGCCTTCGAGCACGCCGGCATCGTGCCTGACGTGGTTACCCTGTCCAAGGCCATCGGCGGCAGCCTGCCACTGGCGGTGATGGTCTATCGCGACTGGCTTGACCAGTGGTCGCCGGGCGCCCATGCCGGCACTTTCCGTGGTAATCAGATGGCCATGGCGGCGGGCTCTGCGGTGATGAAGTACCTGGTAGAGCATCGCCTGTGCGAGCATGCCGAGGCCATGGGCCAACGCTTGCGTGGGCATCTGCAACGGTTGCAGCAGGACTATCCGCAGCTGGGCGACATTCGTGGCCGTGGCTTGATGCTGGGCGTGGAGCTGGTGGACCCGGCGGGCAAGCGCGACGCGCAGGGGCATCCGCCGGCATGCCGCAGCCTGGCGCCGAAGCTGCAGCGCGAGTGCCTGCGCCGCGGCCTGATCCTCGAGCTGGGCGGCCGCCATGGTGCTGTGGTGCGCTTCCTGCCGCCGTTGATCATCAGTGCCGAGCAGATCGATGAAGTGGCCGCCAGATTTGCCGAAGCCGTAGCGGCGGCGGTCAAGGCCGGTTGATATTCGGGGGCTGTGTTCGGCCCCTTGGTCTATTGCTGGTCAGGGCCCCATCGCCGGCAAGCCTGCGATGGGGCGCAAGGCGCCCCTGCTCATGCTCAGTCGAACACGCGCCCGGCGCGCCAGTAGCCCATCAGCGTCAGGCTTTCTCGCGGCAGTCCGCGCTCCTTGATCAGGTAGCGGCGGATATCCATGACAGTCCCCGACTCCCCGGCGATCCAGGCATGGAAGTCGCCGTGTTCGCCGCAGGCCTGTTCCCACAGGATGCTTTCGTCGATATCCACGTCTTCCAGCTCGACCGTCGACGCGCCACGCAGCGCCGGCAGGCTGGCCAGCTCGCGCACGGCGTGCTGCATGCCTTGGCCGTGCTCGCTGCGCAGCAGGTCGCGTGGCAGCCAGTGCAGGCGGGTGGCCGGGCTCTGGCGCAGGTCGAGACAGTCGGCTTCCAACGGGACTTCGATGAAGGCTTCGACTGCCAGCTCCGGCGCGGTCGTGACCAGCTGTTCGAGGATGCCGGCAATCGCCGGCAGGGCGGTTTCGTCGCCGATCAGCAGAATGCGCCGGGCGCTGCGTGGCGGTTTCCATTCATAGCCGCCGGGGTCGTCGGCATATGCCAGGTTGGGGGCGACCATCTGCAGGCGGTCGCCGACGCGGGCGTGGGTGGCCCAGGCCGATGCCGGGCCATTGACGCCGTGCAGGACAAAGTCCACATCCACCTCCAGCGCCTCGCGGCGCAGGGCGCGGATGGTGTAGGTGCGCATGGGCGGCATGTCTTGCGCCGGCAGTTCGCGCCGCGCCTGCTGCCATTGCGCGTGCTTGGGCAGGTTGGATGGCGCGCCGGCAGGGGTCGGAAACAGCAACTTCACACGCTGGTCGGGGGCCAGGGTGGTCATCAGCGCGACGTCCTCGCCGGTGAAGACGAAGCGCGTCAGTGAGGGGCTCAGGGGTTCGATGGCCTTGAGGTCGAGGTCGAAGAGCCGGTAGGGCGTTGCCTGGGCAGCAGGTGCCAGGCGGGCAAGCGGGGAGGTCATGGGCATGCCTCTGTCAGCGGGAGATACCCATCAGACGAGCGCAATGCGCGGTTAATTAGCCGGTGTGTACCGCGCCTAAATTTCCCTGGCCCACCTACGTTCTAGCTTGGATAGCAGTCGCGGCACGCGAAGACGGATTGAGGCGCAATGACAATTTCCCGACGAGGATTCATCGCCGGCCTGGCTGTGGCGGGCGCCACAGGCACGGCGGCCTATTACGCGCACAAGCAACTGACCCACGACCCCGAGGACGACATCGTCACGCCAGGCGAGGCCAGTGTCGAGCTGGCCGACTACGCAGGCCAGGTGCTGGCGGACCAACTGCGCGGCGTCTGGGATATCCGCTTCGAGGGTGCCGAGCGCGGCCTGGATGGGCTACCCCAGCAAGGTGTCGAGATGTTCCTCGACGTCGCCACCAAGGGGCGCGGCCTGCGCGGTTTCGTCGATACCGGCGAGCGTTTGCGTGGGGCTGGCGAGCCGACCTACCGCGTGCTGGGCGACCTGGTCGGCGCCAGCAGCGCCCAGGTGCGCTGGCGCCTGGTCAATCAGCACGGTGGGCCGGGCTACGAGTGCGTGGCCAGCCTTGACGAAGTCTGGGCCGAGTTCGCCAATGCCGGCAGCGGCACGCTGAGCGGGCGCGTGCAGCGTCTGGATCGGCCGCTGACCCTGCCTGTGCCCGACAGCCGCTTCGTCGCGGTCAAGCGGTTGTTCCCCGAGGCCCGTGAGCGCCTGCCGTATACCCCCGAGATGCTGGCCTGGGTGGTCGGTGCCGAACACCGCTTGTTCCATCAGCTCTGGCATGCCACCCGTGACCAGTGGCACAAGCTGCCGCGGAACAAGCAGGACGCTCTGCGTGGCCTGGGCTGGCAGCCGGGGCCCAGAGACCATGAGCGCGATGCCCGGGGCCCGCGCAAGCACCGCAATGGCTCGGGTATCGATTTCCTGTTCATGCACCGGCACATGCTGATGTATGCACGCACCTTGCAAGACTTGCCCTCCTGGCAGCGCTTCCCGCTGCCGCAGCCGAGCGTCGAGTTCGATCGCGCAGGCTTTGCCCGCTATTTCGACAACCATGACGGCTACTGTGTGCCGCCGACCTGGCAGGCGCCGGGTGACGAGGCCTATGGTCAGTGGGTCGGGGCGATCAAGGCCGGCGAAACCTATTGCAGCAACTTCCAGGTGTGGGAGTCGCAGTACCAGGACCCGTTGTACCTGTCGAAGCTGACCCTGGGCGCCTTCGGTTCGGAACTGGAGATGAACCTGCACGACTGGCTGCACATGTGCTGGGCGTCGGTGCCGCGTGATCCGAACAATGGCGCGCCGGTGCCTTTCGCCCGTGACCAGGCCGACTTTGCCGCGCGCTGGTTCGAGCCCGAAAACGACTTTCTCGGCGACCCGTTCTCGTCCCATGTCAATCCGGTGTTCTGGGGTTTCCATGGCTGGATCGACGACCGCATCGACGACTGGTTCCGTGCCCATGAACGCTACCACCCCGGCCAGGTACGGCGGCTGGAGGTCAATGGCGTGCCCTGGTTCGCCCCAGGTCGCTGGGTCGAAGCCGGCGACCCGTGGCTGGGCCCGGACACCCATGGCTGCAGCACCCAGCCAGGCATGCGCCTGGGTAAGTCGGTGGAGATGGATGTGGAGACCATGAAGCTGGCCCTGCGTATTACGTTCGGTAACGAGGAAAAGCTCGATGGCCTGCTGCGCAAGGTGCCGCAACGCCCTTGGTACGCGCGCCACCTGTCACTGAAGAACATCGTGCCCTGATGCACCCCATGTCCCTGCAAGCGGGGGCAAACCCACGCTTGCAGGGACTCGCGTAACCTACAGCTTGACCGGCGTCTGCCAGCCCCCACCCAATGCCTTGTACAGCGCCACGCTGCCCTGCAGCTGCTCAAGGCGCAGCTGTGCCTGCTGGTCCTGGGCCAGGTACAGCGTGCGCTGGGTTTCGAGCACCGTCAGCAGGGTCTCGGCGCCGGCGGCGTAACGTTGCTGGGCCAGTTCGAAGGCGACGCGTGCCTGCTCCACCTCCTGGTCCTGCCAGCGGCGCTGGCGTTCGACACCGGCGACGGCGTTCAAGGCTTTCTCCACATCCGCGAAACCTGCCAGGATGCTGCCGCGGTACAGCTCCAGCAATTCCTCCTGTTCGGCGCTGGCCTGGTCCCGCGCGGCACTGAGTCGGCCGTTGTTGAAGATCGGCGCGGCGAGGCCGGCCGTCAGGGTGTAGTAGGGGCTGTCGAGGACATTGGGCAGGGTGCGTGCACCGCTGCCCAGGTTCGCGCCGAGTATCAGGCGAGGCAGCATGGCCGCCCGTGCTACCTGGATGTTGGCGCTGGCCGCCGCCAGGCGCGCCTCGGCGGCGGCGATGTCCGGCCGCCGGCCGAGCAGTTCGCTGGGCACGCCGCTGCCGATGCTGGGCCATTGTAAGTTGCTGATCATTTCGCGATTGTCGGGCAGGGCCTGAACCGGGTCGCCCAGCAGGGTGGCGAGGACGATGCGGTTGTCCTGGCGACGCTGTTCGAGCAGCGGCAGCTGGCGTTCCTGGGCCGCCACCAGGCTGCGCTGCTGGGCCAGTTCCAGGCGGGTGGCCGAGCCTGAACGTTCGCGGGCTTCGACCAGGCCCAGCACGTCGCGGGCATTGTCCAGGTTGAGCTGGGCGATGCGCAGTTGCTCGTCGAGTGCCAGGCTTTGCAGGTAGCTGTCGGCCACGGCGCTGACCAGGGTCAGCTCGACGGTCTGGCGATCGAAACGGCTGGCATCCAGGCCGCGCAGCGCGCTGTCGCGGGTGGCGCGCAGGCCGCCCCAGAAATCGATCTCGTAGCTGGCGCTCAGGCGGGTGCCGAACGAGGTGCTGGTGCGCTCGCTGCTGCTGGCGTCGAGCTGCCTGTTGCCTTCACCGCGCAACAGGCGCTGTCGGCTGCCATCCAGGCCGAGCTGTACTTCTGGCAGTAATGGCGCGCCGGCGATCACTGCGATGGCCTGGGCCTTGCGCACCCGCGCCGCGGCCGCCGCCAGGTCGTGGCTGTTCGAGCGCGCGCGCTCGACCAGCCGGTCCAGTTCCAGGCTGGCAAAGGCGCGCCACCACTGGTTGTCCGGCAGCGCCTGGTTGGGGCTGGTCGGCCCTTGCCAGGCCGCTGGGGCGTCGATGTTCGCCGCAGGCGGCGGTGGGGTGCTGCAGGCGGCCAGGCCAAGGCTCAGGGCCAGCAAGCTGATACGGCAGGGGATCGTCAT
Organism: Pseudomonas sp. PONIH3; assembly: GCF_002934345.1. Classification (NCBI taxonomy): domain Bacteria; kingdom Pseudomonadati; phylum Pseudomonadota; class Gammaproteobacteria; order Pseudomonadales; family Pseudomonadaceae; genus Pseudomonas; species Pseudomonas sp. PONIH3. The sequence continues at coordinate 1,512,396 of NZ_CP026386.1, read as the reverse complement.
GGGTTATTCGCTGGTAAGGGCCTTGACCGGGTCGAGGCGGGCGGCCTTGCGGGCCGGCATGAAACCGAACACCACGCCGGTGATCACGGCGCAGGCAAAGGCGCCGAGGATGGCGGGCAGGGCGAAGGCCACGGCGATGTCGGCCAGCAACAGGCTGGCGCCGATGGCCAGGGCCAGGACGATGCCGGTCACGCCGCCGACCATCGACAGCATCACCGCCTCGGTGAGGAACTGGCGCAGGATGTCGCGCTGGCGCGCGCCGGTGGCCATGCGGATGCCGATCTCGCGGGTGCGTTCGCGCACGGTCATGAGCATGATGTTCATCACGCCGATGCCACCCACCAGCAGGGAGATCGCGGCAATCGCGCCGAGCATCAGCGACAGGCTGTTCTGCGTGCGGGCCTCGGCCTGGATCAGTGCGGCGTCGTTGGTCAGGACGAAGTCATTCTTGCCCTGGTGGCGCTGCAGCATCAGGCGCTCGATCGCCTGCTCGGTCTCCTTCACCCGGCTGGAGTCCTGGGCGGCGATGGTGACGTATTCCGGGTCGCGGCTGCCGAACAGGCGGATGGAGGCGGCGGAGTAGGGCACCACCACGCGTTCGTCGCTGTCCTCGCTGCCGGAGCTGGCGCCTTTGCCCTGGAGCACGCCGATCACCTGGAACGGCACGTTGCCGATCAGCAGGTACTGCCCGAGCGGATTGCTGCCCGGGCCGAACATCTTGTCACGCACCTTCTGCCCGATCACGGCCACGGCGGCGCCGTTGGCTTCGTCGGCCTCGCTGTAGAAGCTGCCCTCGACCACGGGCCAGTTGAAGATCTCGGGGAACCAGGTGTTGTTGCCGCCAACGTAGAACTGCTCGCCCTTGTTGCCGTGGCGCACCATGAGCTTGTCGCCGATCACCGGCATGACCCGTTTGACCTGGGGCAGTTCGCCGATGGCGTCGACATCGTCGAGGGTGACGATGCCCATCAGTTCCTCGGAGGAGTGCTTGCCGTTGAGATAGAGGATGTTCGAGCCGAATGCGGCCATCTGTGCCATGACCTGGCGCTTGCTGCCTTCGCCGACCGCGAGCATGACTACCACCGAGGCGACCCCGATGATGATGCCGAGCAGGGTCAGCGCGGTGCGGAAGCGGTTGATCCACATTACTCGCCAGGCGGCCTGCAGGGACTCGACCAGTTCGCCTTTCCAGGCGCCGCGCTGGGTGGCGCCGCGGTCCAGGCGCTGGCGCAGGTCGTCGGCCTGCAGCTGCCGAGGAATGTCGGCCGACGGCTGGCTGGGGGAGTCGCTGACCACTTCGCCGTCGCGCACTTCGATGATCCGCTGGGCACGGGCCGCAACTTCACGGTCGTGGGTAATGAGGATGATCACATGGCCCTGGCTGGCCAGCTCGTCTAGCAGGGTCATCACCTCGGCGCCGCTGTGGCTGTCGAGGGCCCCAGTGGGTTCGTCGGCGAGGATGATGTGCCCGCCGTTCATCAGCGCCCGGGCGATCGACACCCGTTGCTGCTGCCCGCCAGACAACTGGTGCGGGCGATTGCCGGTGCGGCTGGCCAGACCCAGGCGCTCGAGCAGGGCACGGGCGCGGGCATGGCGCTCGGCGGGCGGGGTGCCGGCATAGATGGCCGGCATCTCGACGTTCTCCTGGGCCGAGCCCGAAGGGATCAGGTGATAGCCCTGGAACACGAAGCCGAACGCTTCGCGACGCAGCCAGGCCAGCTCGTCGCTGTCCAGTTCGGCGACGTCCCGGCCGGCGAAACGGTAGTTGCCCGAGGTGGGGCGGTCGAGGCAGCCGAGGATGTTCATCAAGGTCGACTTGCCGGAGCCCGAGGCGCCGACGATGGCGACGAACTCGCCGGGGTGGATGCTCAGGCTGATGCCGCGCAACACCTCGACCCTGGGCGAATCGACACCGCCGTAGACCTTGCGGATGTCGCACAGCTCGATCAGGGGCGTGGCCATCTCAACCCCCACTGGCGGCAGGCAGGCCGATGACCAGGCGCTCGCCTTCGTTCAGGCCTTCGAGCACCTGCACCCGCAGGCGGTCGCTCAAACCGGTGCGCACCTGGCGCGCCTCGACCTGACCCTTGCTGTTCAGCACCTGGGCCAGGCGCACGCCGTCGCCGGGAGTGTCGTCCAGTGCGGCCAGGGGCACGCTGAGCACCTGGCTGGCTTGCCCGGCGACGAAGAACACCTGGGTGGTCATCTCCGCCATCAGGGCGCCGTCGGGATTGTCCACGTCCAGCAGCACAGTGTATTGCACCACCTTGCTGCCGGTGGTGCCGGCGGTGGCGCTGGCCGGGCTGCCACCGCCCTGGCTGGTCTGGTCCAGCGGCTTGGGCGGTACCGGCAGGATCTGGCGCACGGTGCTGGTCCAGCGGCGCTTGCCGCCGGCCAGGGTGTTGAAATAGGCGGTCATGCCCGGTTTGACCTTGCCGATGTCGGCTTCGGACACCTGGGCCCAGACGGTCATCGGCGAGAGCTTGGCGATCCGCAGGATCAGCGGGGTCTGCTGCTGGGCATTGAGGGTCTGGCCTTCGCGGGCATCCACCGCCACCACCGTGCCGCTCATGGGGGCGTAGATGCGCGTGTAGCCCAGCTCGGCCTCGTCGCTGCGCAGGCTGGCCTGGGCCTGGCGGATCTGCGCCAGGTACATGTCGATGCGGGCCTGGGTCACCTTCAGTTGCGCCTGCGCCGTCTGCAGGTCTTCCTGGCGGGTGGCGCCGGCGGCGGCCAAGCCTTGCTGGCGCTGGTATTGCTGCTGGGCTAGCTGGTACTGCGCACGCTGTTCGGCCAGCTGGGCCTTGAGGTTGTCGATCGAGTACCGTGCGGCATCGAGCTTGGCCTGTTGCGTGGACGGGTCGATCTCCACCAGTAACTGGCCTTGGCGCACCTCGTCACCGGCCTCCACATGCAGCTTGCGAATCTGCCCCGAGGCTTGGGCGCCGACGTCGACGTAGCGTCGTGGTTGCAGGGTGCCTAGCGCGGTGACGCTGCTTTCGATGTCGGCGCGCAGCACCGGCACGGTGCTGACCGGTGCGCCGCCCAGCGGCAGGACCTGCCAGGCCACCAGGCTGCAAAGGCTGGCCAGGCCCAGGGCGCCGATCAGTACTCGGCGGCGGGTATTGGGTGTGCGTGTCATGCGGGCTTCCAGCCGGAGGTAATGGCCGAGTGCTGCAACACGGCACGCGCTCGGGGATCCCAGTTAAACGAATGTGACTGATGACGATTTAACTCGGGGCTGGGGGCTGCGTGTTGCTGCGAATAATTATAATTTGTAAGATCGCACGCTGATATCATCCAGCCCTGCTGCCGCTGCCTGTCAGCGCTTGAGCGGAGACGACAGGTGCCGTCGTGGAACACTACTATCGCGAGTTGGTGAGTTTTCTGTCCGCCCGGCTTGGCAATCGCCAGGCGGCCGAAGATGTCGCCCATGACGCCTACATCCGAGTGCTGGAGCGCACGGAAGGCGAACGGATCGAACATCCGCGTGCGTTTCTTTACCGCACGGCAATGAACCTGGTGGTCGATCATCATCGGCGGCACCTGGTACGTCAGGCCGAGCCACTCGAGGTACTCGACAGCGACGAGCGCTGGCACAGTCCGGCACCGACGCACAGCATGCAGCTCGACCAGCGCCTGGCGCTGATGCAGCAGGCCTTGGGCGAGCTGAGCGCGCCTTGTCGTGACAGTTTCCTGCTGCGCAAGCTTGAGGGCCTGTCGCACCAGCAGATCGCCGAGCGCCTGGATATTTCCCGTAGCGTGGTGGAAAAGCACATCGTCAACGCGATGAAGCACTGTCGCGTGCGCATGCGCCAGTGGGAGTCCTGAGCGCCTGCAGGCGGATGTGAAAATTCCGTAAGCGGGTGACTTGATTTCTCCCGGGTTCACGACAACTATCAATAAAGACCCCCGTCCAGGCGCTCCGCCTGACGTTGCCGTTGCCGGCGCAGTATGGTCATGGAGCCACCGTCACCATCCAACTGCCCAGGTCCGGACGATGCCTAACAAATCCATGCGCATCCTCATTGCCGACGAGCATCCCGGCCAGCGCCTGCAACTGGAGAGGATGCTCAACGGCCTGGGTTACTACCGGATCGCTCCGGTGGAGACGTTCGAAGACCTGCAGCGCCTGGTGCACAGCGCCCTGGAGCCTTTCAACCTTCTGGTGGGCAACATCGAGTTGGCCAGCCATGCAGGGGTCGACCTGGCGCGCTTCTGCCGGGTCAGTTCGCAGATCCAGCACGCGCTGCTGTATCACTCGCCTCACCTGAAGGTACCGGCGGTGCCGCCGAGTGACCGGCATGCGGTCAGCATCAGCCTGCCACACGCGCCTGACAGCGAGGCGCTGGAGTCCTTCATGGCGATCATCGATTTGCCGGTACTGGTTGGGCAGTTGCCCCTGCCGCCGGGTTTGGCAGGGGTTTCGAACGCCTCGCGGCGGCGCACCAACCTCGCGCAGACGGTGTTCTGCCGCAACTCCTGAAGCGCGGACGGCCACAGGCCCAAGGCTTTTGCTATTCTCTTGGCCTTTTGCCACGTTGCGGAAGCTGCCATGACTGCGCTCGATACCACACGCCCGCCACGGTTCAGCCGTAGCGACCACCGGACCCTGGGGCTGGCCGCGTTGGGTGGCGCTTTGGAAATCTACGATTTCATCATTTTCGTGTTCTTTGCTCTGGTCCTCAGCCAGCTGTTTTTCCCGCCCGAGATGCCGGAATGGCTGCGTCTGCTGCAGAGCTTCGGGATATTCGTCACCGGTTACCTGGCCAGGCCGCTGGGTGGCATCCTGATGGCCCATTTCGCCGATCACCTGGGCCGCAAGCGGGTGTTCAGCTTGAGCATCCTGATGATGGCACTGCCGTGCCTGCTGATCGGCGTGATGCCGACCTACGCCGACATCGGCTACGCCGCGCCGTTGATCCTGCTGGCGCTGCGTATCCTGCAAGGGGCGGCGGTGGGCGGCGAGGTGCCCAGTGCCTGGACCTTCGTTGCCGAGCATGCGCCAGCGGGGCGTCGTGGCTATGCGCTGGGCTTTCTCCAGGCGGGGCTGACCTTCGGCTACCTGCTCGGGGCCCTGACTGCGACCTTGCTGGCGCAAGTGTTCACACCCCAGGAAATTCTCGACTATGCATGGCGCTATCCCTTCCTGTTGGGTGGGGTGTTCGGCGTGATTGGTGTCTGGCTGCGCCGCTGGTTGAGTGAGACGCCCGTGTTCCTGGCGTTGCGCGACCAGCGTGAGCAGCCGCTGTCATTTCCGCTGCGCAGCGTGCTGAGCCGTCACCGTCGGGCATTGATTCCGGCGGCGCTGCTGACCTGCGTGTTGACCTCGGCGGTGGTGGTGCTGGTGGTGATCACCCCGACCGTCATGCAACAGCGCTTTGGCATGAGCGCCGGGCATACGTTCGCGCTGAGCAGCGTGGGCATCGTCTTCCTCAATATTGGCTGTGTGCTGGCTGGGCTGCTGGTGGACCGTATGGGGGCTTGGCGGGCATTGATGATCTATAGCCTGCTGCTGCCGCTGGGGATCGGGGCGCTGTACGCCAGCCTGGTGGGGGAGTGGGGCATGACTTGGCTGGCCTATGCCCTGGCCGGTCTGTGTTGTGGCGTGGTCGGGGTGGTGCCGTCGGTGATGGTCGGGCTGTTCCCGGCCGATATCCGCGTGTCGGGTATCTCCTTCACCTACAACATCGCCTATGCCCTGTGGGCCAGCACCACACCGCTGGCGCTGATCGCGCTGATGCCGTGGAGCCCGTGGGTGTGTGTCGGTTTCTGCCTGTTCATGGGCATGGTCGGGTTGCTGACGGCGCTCTATTTTGGGCGTCGCGAGCTACTGACATTCGATGCCGAGCCAGTGCCGCTCATGTGTGGTGACAATTGAGCCAGTGAGTGCTGAGCTGTAGAGCGCAAGACTAAACGCCGCGCTGGTCAAACTGTTCGACCGACGCCAAGGGCTTTTTAAGGAAGTCGGTACCGCCTGATACGAAAAAGCCCCCGGGCCAAACGGCTTGGGGGCTTTTTGATGCGGGACAGGGCCTACATGTTCGGGTAGGTCGGCCCGCCGGCGCCTTCAGGGGTGACCCAGGTGATGTTCTGGGCCGGGTCCTTGATGTCGCAGGTCTTGCAGTGCACGCAGTTCTGCGCGTTGATCTGGAAGCGCTTGTTGCCGTCTTCCTGGGTGATCACTTCATAAACGCCCGCCGGGCAGTAGCGCTGCGCCGGTTCGTCGTACAGCGGCAGGTTGCTGGCGATCGGGATGCTCGGGTCGGCCAGCTTCAGGTGGCAGGGTTGTTCCTCTTCGTGGTTGGTGCTGGAGAGGAATACCGAGCTGAGCTTGTCGAAGCTGAGCTTGCCGTCGGGTTTCGGATAGTCGATCTTTTGCGAATCCGCCGCGAGCTTGAGGCAGGCGTAATCCGGCTTGGTGTCGTGCAGGGTGAACGGCAGCTTGCCGCCGAACCAGTTCTGGTCGACGTAGTTGAACGCAGCGCCGAGGATCGGGCCGAACTTGTGCATGGCCGGGCCGAAGTTGCGGCTGGCGAACAGCTCTTCATGCAGCCAACTGGCCTTGAACGCGCTGACGTAGCTGTTGAGCTGGTCACCGCCCTCGCTGCCGGCGATCAGTGCGTCGGCCACCGCTTCGGCGGCGAGCATGCCGGACTTCATCGCGGTGTGGCTGCCCTTGATCTTGGCGAAGTTCAGGGTGCCGAGGTCGCAGCCGATCAGCGCGCCGCCGTTGAACACCATCTTCGGCAGCGAGTTGAAGCCGCCCTTGCAGATGGCGCGGGCGCCGTAGCTGATGCGCTTGCCGCCTTCGAGGTACTGGCTGATCACCGGGTGGTGCTTGAGGCGCTGGAATTCGTCGAACGGCGACAGGTACGGGTTGGCGTAGGAAAGGTCGACGATCAGGCCGACCACCACCTGGTTGTTCTCCAGGTGATAGAGGAAAGAACCACCGGTATTGTCCTTGGCCATCACGTCCAGCGGCCAGCCGGCGGTGTGCACCACCAGGCCCTGTTCGTGCTTGGCCGGGTCGATCTCCCAGATTTCCTTGAGGCCGATGCCGTAGTGCTGGACGTCGGACTCGTTGTCCAGGTCGAAGCGCTTGATCAGTTGTTTGCCGATGTGGCCACGGCAGCCTTCGGCGAACAGGGTGTACTTGGCGCGCAGCTCCATGCCCGGGGTGTACAGGCCGTCCTTCGGGTTGCCTTCGCGGTCGACACCGAGGTCACCGGTAATGATGCCGCGGACCACGCCGTTTTCGTCGAACAGCGCTTCCTGGGCGGCGAAGCCCGGGTAGATCTCAACGCCGAGGTTCTCGGCCTGCTGGGCCAGCCAGCGGCACAGGTTGCCCAGCGAGATGATGTAGTTGCCCTGGTTGTGCATGGTCTTGGGCACGAACAGGTCAGGCACTTTTGTCGAGCTGCCGGCATCCTTGAGTACATAGATGTCGTCGCGTTTGACTTCGGTGTTCAGCGGCGCGCCCAGTTCTTTCCAGTCGGGGAACAGTTCGTTCAGGGCACGTGGTTCGAACACCGCGCCGGAGAGGATATGGGCGCCGACTTCGGAGCCTTTCTCGACCACGCAGACGCTGATCTCGCTACCGGCTTCGGCGGCCTTCTGCTTCAGGCGGCAGGCGGCGGACAGGCCCGCCGGGCCAGCGCCGACGATGACCACGTCGAATTCCATGTATTCGCGTTCCACAGGTTCTCTCCTACTCAAGGCTCATCGCGTTGCTTGTCTTTTATGGGTGTTCACGGTCACGTGCGGCGTTCAGGTGCTGTAGCTTCGCAGGTGATGGACTACACCGTTTTGTCTTGGCCGCGCATTATATCTACACCACTTGGCGGGTCCAATACAAACGTTTGTTTGAATTTGTCGGAGGCCCGTAAAATCACAGGTAGGCGGCTGGAGCCTGGCCAATTTGCCGTATTGACCGGATTGGGTGTTACGGTCAAGATACGAGCGCTTTCGCGTTCGCCGTAGGCTGACCGTCGGGCGCAGGTGCACCCCTAAAGACCGGGCGTAGAGCAGGGTTTACGGGCCGAATCAGTCTTTGTAGTGGAGTCTACACGGCACCACAGGAAATGACCCGCAGGTTTTACCCTGCAATGGTCGTAACAGGACTGATCGGTCACTTGAACGTTGCCGGTGTCGACACGTTTTTAGAGGTGCCCTTGTACCCACGCGCATTCGCCGGGCAGCCCCCAGGCGACATTCTTTTCACCGGAGAGTAACGAGGAATCCATGAAGGTTCTTGTAGCTGTCAAACGAGTGGTCGACTACAACGTCAAGGTTCGCGTCAAGGCGGACAACTCCGGCGTCGACCTTGCAAACGTCAAGATGTCCATGAACCCCTTCTGCGAAATCGCTGTGGAAGAAGCCGTACGCCTGAAAGAAAAGGGCGTTGCGAGCGAGATCGTCGTCGTTTCCGTTGGCCCGGCCACAGCCCAGGAGCAACTGCGTACCGCCCTGGCCCTGGGTGCTGACCGCGCCATCCTGGTCGAAACTGCCGACGAACTTAACTCCCTGGCTGTGGCCAAGGCCTTGAAAGCCGTTGTCGACAAAGAGCAGCCACAGCTGGTCATCCTCGGCAAGCAGGCGATCGACAGCGACAACAATCAGACCGGCCAGATGCTGGCGGCGCTGACCGGCTTTGCCCAGGGCACCTTCGCCTCCAAGGTCGAGGTTGCAGGCGACAAGGTCAATGTCACCCGTGAAATCGACGGCGGCCTGCAGACCGTTGCGCTGAACCTGCCCGCCATCGTCACCACCGACCTGCGTCTGAACGAGCCGCGCTACGCGTCGCTGCCGAACATCATGAAGGCCAAGAAGAAGCCGCTGGAGACCGTTACTCCAGACGCGCTGGGCGTTTCCCTCGCCTCCACCAACAAGACCCTCAAGGTCGAAGCACCTGCCGCCCGCAGCGCGGGTATCAAGGTCAAGTCGGTGGCCGAACTGGTCGAGAAGCTGAAGAACGAAGCGAAGGTAATCTAAATGACTATCCTGGTTGTCGCTGAACACGAAAACGGTGCCGTAGCTCCGGCCACCCTGAACACTGTCGCTGCCGCCGCCAAGATCGGTGGTGATATCCACGTACTGGTCGCAGGCCAGAACGTCGGTGGCGTCGCCGAGTCCGCCGCCAAGATCGCAGGCGTCGCCAAGGTGCTGGTCGCGGATAACGCCGCCTACGCCCATGCCCTGCCGGAAAACGTCGCGCCGCTGGTAGTCGAGCTGGCCAAGGGTTACAGCCATGTGTTGGCCCCGGCCACCACCAACGGCAAGAACATCCTGCCACGCGTCGCCGCGCTGCTGGACGTCGACCAGATCTCCGAGATCATCTCGGTGGAATCGGCCGATACCTTCAAGCGCCCGATCTACGCGGGTAACGCCATTGCCACCGTGCAGTCGAGCGCTGCCGTGAAGGTCATCACCGTGCGTACCACCGGCTTTGACGCCGTGGCCGCCGAAGGTGGTTCGGCTGCCGTCGAAGCCGTCGCCGCCGCCCACGACGCTGGCAAGTCGGCCTTCGTCGGCGAAGAGCTGGCCAAGTCCGACCGCCCAGAGCTGACCGCTGCCAAGATCGTCGTCTCCGGCGGCCGTGGCATGGGCAATGGTGACAACTTCAAGCACCTGTACGCCCTGGCCGACAAGCTCGGTGCCGCTGTGGGCGCCTCGCGCGCCGCGGTCGACGCCGGCTTCGTGCCGAACGACATGCAGGTCGGCCAGACCGGCAAGATCGTTGCGCCACAGCTGTACATCGCCGTCGGTATCTCCGGCGCGATCCAGCACCTGGCCGGCATGAAGGACTCCAAGGTGATCGTCGCGATCAACAAGGACGAAGAGGCACCGATCTTCCAGGTGGCCGACTACGGCCTGGTCGCCGACCTGTTCGAAGCGGTTCCAGAGCTGGAAAAGCTGGTCTGATCCGACTGCTTCACTTATAAAGAACCCGGACCGCCCCTGGCGGTCCGGGTTTTTTCATGATTTTTTTCAGGGGCGGGAGAGGGTGCATGGCGTTTCGCTGGAGCAAGGGAGGGCTGGCCTGTGTGCTGGCGTTGCTGTCGACTCAGGCCTTGGCGGTGGGTAAATGCGAGCGCCTGGTGGCCACCGGCAGCCCGGATGCGCCACCGTATTCCTGGCAGGATCCGCAGGACCCCAAGCACCTGATCGGCGCCAACGTCGACCTGCTTCGCCAAGTCGCCGCCGAGCTTGGGGTGAAGGTCGAGGTGCTGCACGCCGGCAAGCGCGAACAGGCGCTGGAGGAAGTGCGCAGCGGGCGCATGGACCTGTTGCTTGACACGCCGATGCAGGTAATCCAGCTGACCAGCCTGGACTATATCCATCCGGCCTTGCAGCTCAATGAATACCTGGTCTGGACCCGTCATGACGCGCCCCTGGTATTTGACGGCCCGGCCGACCTCGCCCGCTACCAGGGCGCCCTGTCGGAGAAGGCCCGCCTGACCCCGGCCTTCGAGGCGTTCGCCAAGGCCCAGCTAAAGCTGGAACCGGCGCAGAACTTGACGCAGGCTTTCCAGAAACTGGTGCTTGGCCAGGTCGACTATGTGCTGGCCGGGCGTTACTCGGGCATGGCCATGGCCCAGAGCCTGGGCGTGGGTAACGACCTCATCGCCCGGGGCTTGCCGGTGGACCGGCCGGGGTTGTACCTGACGGTGTCGCACAACTCGGCCTGCAACGACAGCTGGTTGCGCGGACAACTGGCGAAAAAACTGACAGAATTGCCGATCTCCGGGGCGAGCGAGGCTGTGCTGCAGCGCAATGTCGAGCGTTGGAAGGCGCAGATGCAGGCGTCGCAGGGTGCCCCCAAACAGTAGGAAGCGTGTGTGAGAATCCAACCCTTGATGCTCGCCCTGGCCGTGCTTGGCCTGGCCGGCTGTGCCAATGATCCGGCACCCAATGAACAGCTGCGCTTGTCTGAGCAGGCGCTCGAGCAGGCCAGGGCGGTCGGTGCCACCGAGCAGGTGCCGGAGTTCAAGTTGGCCGAAGACAAACTGGCCCGCGCCAAGAGCAACATGCTCGGTGAAAGCTATCGCGACGCACGCATGCGCGCCGAGCAGGCCGAGCTCGATGCCCGCCTGGCTGAGGCGCGGGTGCTGAACCAGAAAAGCGAGGAGCAGTTGCAGGTGTTGCAATCGCGTATCAAGCGTCTGCGCAAGCAGCTGGAGGTGCAGCCATGAGCCGCTTCAAGCCCATGGCCGCGTTGGCCTTGCTGGCCCTGGTGGGGTTGCAGGGCTGCGCCAGCCAGCGCAGCGAGTCGGCGCTGGACGACGCGAGCGCCGCGTTCCAGAAGGTCAAGGACAATTCCGACGTGCTGCGCAGCGCGCCCCGTGATGTGATCCGGGCCGGCGAGTCGCTGGGGCGCGCGGAGCGCCTGGCCGGTTATGTCGGCACCGGCAGCGATGTACGCCATTACGCCTACCTCAGCCAACGTTACAGCGAGATCGCCAGTGAGCATGCCAAGCTGGCGCTGAATCAGGAGCGACTGACCAAGCTCGACCTGGAGCGCCAGCGCCTGCAGCTGGCCCTGCGCGAGGCCAAGCTGGCGAGCGTGCAGCAGCAAGGCAAGTTCGTCGAGGCGCAGATTGTCGCGCTGGCGTCCGAGCAGACTGACCGCGGCCTGGTGATGACCCTGGGTGACGTGCTGTTCGACACCGGCCAGGCCGACCTCAAGAACTCGGCCAGCCGCACTGTGCTCAAGCTGGTGCAGTTCCTTCAGCTCAATCCGCGTCGAGTGGTGCGGATCGAGGGCTATACCGACAGCACCGGCGCGGCGGAAGAGAACCTGAAGCTGTCCCGTGATCGTGCCCAGTCGGTCGCCGACATGCTGGTTGACCTGGGCGTGGATGAAAAGCGCATCCAGGTCGAGGGCTATGGTGACCAGTACCCGGTGGAAGCCAATGCCTCGGAGCGGGGCAGGGCGCAGAATCGTCGAGTGGAGATCGTCTTCTCCGACGACAAGGGCAAGCTCGCCCCCGCACGCTGAGCCCCGCCTACGAGATCACGGCAAGTCGCATCGGCGCACCGATGCGACAGCCAATCAATGATCAGCTGCCAGACAAGCATTTGTGCTTTTTCGTCTTGCTCTTGCTCTGCTTCTAAGCGCGCAATAGTTCAGGCGCCGCCAATTGCGACTTCAGGAGGCCGAACGCAGGGTTTGCGCAGGGAGGTGACGGGCATGGATGCCCGTCAAGCGCCGATCAGGCCATGGATGGCCCGTCGGCGCGTCCTCCCGGAGCGAGCCCGGAGTGAGGGGACCCCGAAGCGAAGCGTAGGGGCCGGATGAATGGAGCCAGCGGTTTTTGCCTTCTTTTGCCCGCGCAAAAGAAGGTCGCCGTAAAGGCGAAAAGGTGACTGTGCGTCGCCCTCGCCAATGCATGTGTTTACAGCCCTCAAAACCCACACCCTGAAAGCCTGAAAGCCCACCCCATTCAAATCAAGGCATCACCCCAACAGTCCCATTCCCCACCTTCGGCTGCCGATAAAGATCCAGCAACACCTGATCCAGCACCTGCGAAGCCCCCCAAGGCTTGGGATCATTGAGAATGGCCGCCACCGCCCAGGTGTGCCCGTTACTGTCACGGCTGAACCCGGCAATTGCCCGCACGGTATTCAGGGTCCCGGTCTTGATATGCCCTTCGCCCGTCATGGCGGTGCGCTTGAGCCGCTTGCGCATGGTGCCGTCCATGCCCACCAGCGGCATCGAACTGATGAACTCGGCCGCGTACGGGCTCTTCCAGGCCGCCTGCAGCAGCGCGGCCATCTCGCGGGTGCTGACCCGCTCGGCACGGGACAGGCCCGAGCCGTTCTCCATCACCAGGTGCGGCGCGGTGATGCCTTTCTTGGCCATCCACTGACGCACCACACGTTGAGCGGCGCGGGCGTCGTCGCCGTCAGCGTCGGTGCGGAACTGCGCGCCAAGGCTGAGGAACAACTGCTGGGCCATGGTGTTGTTGCTGTATTTGTTGATGTCGCGGATCACTTCCACGAGGTCTGGCGAGAAGGCCCGAGCCAGCAGGCGTGCGCTCTTGGGCACGTTCTCGATGCGGTCGCGGCCCTGGATGTTGCCGCCCAGCTCGTTCCAGATGGCCCGCACCGCACCGGCGGCATAGGTCGGGTGATCCAGCAGCGCCAGGTAGGTCTGCGAGTTGCAGCCATCGGCGAGCTGGCCACTGACCGTGACGCTGACACCATCGGGCTGCACCACCGGGTTGTAGCGCACTTCACCATTGCACTGCTTGCCCGCCACGGCCTTGACCTGGTTGTCGATACGGATGCTGGCGATCGGTGGTTCGACCGACACGTTGACCTTGCCACCGTCGTTACGGGCCACGAAACGCAGAGCCTTCAGGTTGACCAGCAGCGAGTCCGGCTTGACCAGAAACGGTTTGTTGTCGTCGCCGCCGTCATCGTTGAACTGCGGCAGGTTGGGTTGCACGAAGTGGCTGCGATCCAGGATCAGGTCGCCGGTCACGGTACGCACACCGTTGGCGCGCAGGTCGCGCATCAGCAACCAGAGCTTTTCCATGTTCAGCTTGGGGTCGCCACCGCCCTTGAGATACAGGTTGCCATTGAGCACGCCGTTGCTCAGTGTGCCGTCGGTGTAGAACTCGGTTTTCCATTGAAAGGTGGGGCCCAGCAGCTCTAGCGCGGCATAGGTGGTGACCAGCTTCATGGTCGAGGCCGGGTTGACCGAAACGTCGGCGTTGAAAACGGTTGCCGCGCCTGGTCCGTCCAGCGGCAGCATGACCAGCGACAGGGCCGAGTCCTGCAGCTTGTTGGTTTTGAGCGCCTGTTGCACCTTCGGTGACAGGTTGGTGTTTACGGTGGCGGCCTGGACTGACAGCGACAAGGGCAGCAACAGGCCGGCGAACAACAGTGGGCGGAGCGTCTTGATCATAAATGGACAAACCCTGCAGGCGAGGGGAAAAGACAATGGGGCTGTATGAAATGATGGCCCCAGGACGAATATAGTGCGCATTATGCCCCAAGCGTGCTCTGTATGGGCCTCGTTCGACGGAAAAGCGCCGTTGTGCGCCGGAAACTGTTAAAGTGCCGCGCGTAATTAATTGAGAGGATTGTTTCATGGCTACCAACCGTTCCCGTCGCCTGCGCAAGAAACTGTGCGTGGATGAATTCCAGGAGCTGGGTTTCGAACTGAACCTGGGCTTCAAGGAAGACCTGTCCGATGAAGCCATCGATGCCTTCCTCGATGCTTTCCTGGCTGATGCCATGGATGCCAACGGCCTGGACTATGTTGGCGGTGATGACTTCGGCCTGGTCTGCTCCGTCAAGCGTGGCTCGGTCAGCGAAGAGCAGCGCGCCGCTGTCGAAGCCTGGCTCAAGGGCCGTAGCGAGCTGACCAATATTGAAGTCAGCCCGCTGCTGGATGCCTGGTATCCGGAAAAGCCGATCAACCCGGCTTCCTGATTGATGTCGGCGGTACGTCCTGTACCGCACTCATCCCACCTTGGCCAGGTGCTGTAGCTGCCTGGCCAGGGCGTTCTCCACGCGGCGCATATGCCGCGCCAACACCTGACGACGCCTTCGCAGTTCGGCCAGGGGTACGTCCGTTACCTCCAGCGCTTGGCAAGCCTCGATCAGCGCCCGCGCATTCAGCATCCGTCCCGCGCTGAGGATCTTGTGTGCCTGCAGGGCCAGCTCGTTGCCGTTGTGCTGAGGATCTATGGCCATCAGGATCTTCAGGTCCTGACGCAGGCTCAGCAGCAGGGTTTCCAGGATGCGGTCGCGGTCGGCGAGGTTGTCGCCGACGATGGTCGAAAGGCCTTTGAGGTTAAAGCCTGTGGCCGGTCCATGGCGGTGGACGCACTGCCGGGCAAGCGGCGTGATGGCCCTCAAGCGTTGCCCCAGCACCTGCAGGCCGATGGGTTTGAGCAGGCAATCATCCATGCCGGCGTCGAGGCACTGCTGGCGTACCTCGGGCTGGGCGTTGGCGGTATAACCGAGAATGGTGCAGCGCGGTCGGTCATGCAGGCGCTCCTCCGTGCGTACGGTCCGGGCCAGTTCGTAGCCATTCATCTGTGGCATGTTGCAGTCCACGATCAGCACATCGAAACAGCCTTCACGCCATTTGCGCAGCCCTTCGCCGCCCTCTTCGGCGCTTTCCTGCTTCAGGCCCAGGTAGTTCAACTGCTGGGCCATCAGCAGCAGGTTTGCCGGGTGGTCGTCGATTACCAGAATGTTCAGTTGCTCGTCCGGTGGCAGGATTTGCGCCATGGGGCGCGGCAGGTCCGCGACCGGCTCGACACACTGCAATGGCATCACCAGGCGCACGCGGGTGCCGACACCTTGCAGGCTTTGCAGGGTCAGTTCGCCCCCCATCATCGCGCACAAGTCACGGCTGATCACCAGCCCCAGCCCCGTGCCGGCCCTGGCGCCGTCGCTGTAGGGGTTGGCCTGCACGAAGGGGGAAAACAGGCGCTGCAGGTCCTTCTCATGAATTCCGATACCGCTGTCGCGGACCTCCAGGTCAAGCACCGGCAACGTCGGTTCGCCGTCGGTGCGCAGCTTGACGGTGATGCGTACCTGCCCCTGCTCGGTGAACTTGATCGCATTGCTGACCAGGTTCGACAGGACCTGCTTGAAGCGCAGCGGGTCGAGCAGCGCATGGCAACGGGCCTCGCGGGCAATCACCACATCCAGCACCAGCCCCTTGTGTCTGGCCAGGCCGTCGAACACCCGCCCGACCGATTCGACCAGTGCCGCGAGGTCGACGGGTTCGGGCGCCAGGGACATCTGCCCGGATTCGATCCGGGCAATATCCAGGATGTCGCCGATCAAACCCAGCAGATCGTTGGCCGAATGGTGCGCGACTTCTAGCGCGGGGCGATCCAGCTTACCCTGCTCGGCGCGCTTGAGGGCCAGCTCCAGCATGCCGATGAGGGCATTCATCGGCGTACGGATCTCATGGCTGATGGTGGCCAGGAACGTGCTCTTGGCCCGGTTGGCGTCATCGGCCTGCTGCTTGGCCAGGCGCAGGTCCTGGACCAGGTTACGGCGCTCGCTGATGTCGATCCAACCGCCGATGATTCCTTGCATTTCGCCCAGCGAGTCGCGGTAGGGCAGGATCCAGTGATAGATCGTCAGGTCGCGGTCTTTCAGGTGCAATGGGCGATCGAGAATCAACGGGGTTCCCTGTGCCATTACCCGCTGGTAGTCGTCCTGCACCTGCTGGGTATAGTCACAATCGCCATAGGGGGCGTCTTCCAGGCGTTTGCCCAGCACCTGTTCGCGGCTGGCGCCGACCGCTTGCAGATAACTGTCGTTACAGCTTTGCAGGCGGCCCTCGCGATCACGCACATACATGGGGTGGGGGGTGCCGTTGAGCAGGGCGCCCATGAATTCCAGCTGGTCGTTCAACGCCCGTTCGGCCCGTTGACGCTGCTTGATTTGACGGCGCAGCCGGGCATTCCATATCAGCGCCAGGACCAGGAGTACGGCGATCACCCCGCCCACCTGCAGGATCACCCGGAGGTAGCTGCGCCAGTAAGCGTCGTCACGCAGGCCGTGGTCGCGCCAGCGGCTGTTGATCACCCCCAGTTCCTCCGGCGAGATGCTCAGCAACGCCTTGTCGAGGATCGAGCCCAGCTCGCTGGCGTCGGGGGCGGTGGCCATGGAAAAGGCAGCGGGTTCCGTGCCGACCGTGCTGCGGATGACCAGGTTATTGCTGGTGGCGAGCATGTGGTTGGCGTCGATCAGGGTGGCGATTGCCGCGTCCACCGCGCCGCTGCCCAGCAGCACCATGGAATAATAGGTGCTTTCGGTGGCAACCTGGTGGATCCGCGGGTGGCGAGCGGCAAGCAGGGCGGCCACGGTGCTGTCGCGGGGAACGGCGACCCGCTTGCCTTTGAGCTGCTTGAGGCTGTTGGGTTGGTCGGCGCCGCTAGGGGTCACCAGCACATAGGCGCTCTCCAGATAGGGGCGGCTGACCTGCAAAGGGTTGCCCCGGCGTGCCTCGGTGGACAAGCTGGCAATGATATCGGCACGCCCGGATTCGAGCTGGTCGATCATGTCGCCGTCGCCACTGGCGCGGCGGATCTCGAAGCGAAGCCCGGTGCGTAGGCGAATGAGCTCGAGCAGGTCGGCGACTATCCCGCGCAGGCGATCATTGCTGTCGAAGAACGTCAATGGCGCTGCGGTGTCGTTGACCACCACGCGCATGATCGGGTGTTGGCTCAGCCACAGCTCTTCGCGTGTCGACAACTGCAGCTTGCGGTCGGTCAGCAAACTGCCGCTGCTGGCGCTCCAGCGTTTGAAGATATCGTTGCGGGTAATGCTGGACTGCGCGTCAAGCGCGGCATCCACCAGGGCCTTGAGGACAGGCTCGCCCTCGCGCATGGCAAAGCTGAAGCCTACGGCTTCGTGCTTGCCGAAGTTGGCCATGCGCACATGCGGCAGGTGGCCCTGGCTGATCAGGTAGTGAGTCGAGATGGTGTCGCCAATGAACACGTCGGCCTGTTCGAAGGCCACGGCGTTCAGGGCCTGGGTGGATGACTCGAAGGTCAGGAGCTCGGCCTTGGGGTAATTGGCGTGGATTTCCCCTGGCGGCAGGTAGTGATACAGCATGCTCAGACGCATGCCCGCCAGGCCGGTGTCTAGCGCACGGCTCTCGTCCTCGCGGGTCACCAGCACGGGTTGGTCAATGGCATAGGGGCGCGACAGCGCCAAGCCCTGGGTAACGGCTTCGTAACCGTTGGCGCTGCCCAGCAGATCGATATGGCCGCTCTTTAGCGCCGCCACGGCCGCCGGGCGGCTGGGGAAACGCTGCACGCGTACAGGCAGGCCAAGGGCGCTGCCGATCAAGCCGGCGTAGTCGGCGGTCAGCCCTTGGTATTCGCGTCCACCCGTGGCGATATCAAAGGGTGGATAATCAGGCGCCGAGGTGCCCAGCACCAGCTCCTTGCGCTGTGCGAGCCAGTCGCGCTGGGCCGCTGTCAAGGGCGGCCGGACCGAGGTCGGCGCCGAGCGGCTGAGCAAGGTGTAGGTGCGGCCCAGGTCGACGGTCACGCCGCCACCCTGCAGCGGTGTGCCCAGGCAGAGCAACAAGATAGCGATGTACCTCCACGTCATCATTTCAAACCAGTGCGTTGCGCTTGGCGACATCGATCAACTCTACCAATGTGCTGGCGCGCAATTTGTGCATGAGGCGTTTTTTGTAGGTGCTGACGGTCTTGTTGCTGAGGAACATGCCCTTGGCAATTTCCTTGTTGCTGCGGCCCTGGGCAAAAAGTTGCAGGACCATCAACTCCCGGTCGTTGACCTGGCGGAACAGTTCCAGTTCCTGGTTGCTGCCTGTTGGCGGTGGATTGAGTGCCTGGCTGGGAAAGTAGTTGTAGCCGGACAGCACGGCCTTGATGGCGCTGAGCAACTCGCTGAGATCTTCCTGTTTGCACACATACCCGGCCGCGCCGGAATGCATGCAGCGCACCGCGAACAGTGCCGGGGATTGCGCCGTCAGCACCAGAACCTTCAACGGAATGGCCATGGCCTGCAGGCGCGACAGCATTTCCAGGCCATCGAGCTTGGGGATGCTGATGTCCAGTATGACCAGGTCTGGTGGGGTCTCACGGATAAGCTGCATGGCGTCAACGCCATTGTCCGATTCACCGACCACCCGGTATCCCTGGTTCTCCAGCAACATCCGTATCGCCAAGCGTATAACGGGATGGTCATCAACAATAAAGACTGAGTGCATATTCAACATTCCAGCTGCAGGTGAAGGCAGCCGGCACATTAGCTCAGTTGCATGGCGGCGGGCAGGGAGGTAAGTGCCAAATGCGGGATATAGGAATTAACTTACAGCGCCCGTGAAACTTTGCTACGACAGTTGTAGATATTGGCGGGCTTTTATCAGGAGTTGATAACTTTCGCCCGGGGTGGGGGTGGGTAAGTTTATTTATAAAAAAATGGTTTAGGAAATTTCATACAAATTAAACGTGGGGCGGCAAACATTCGTCTGCCGCCTCGTCTAGGTTACTTCGGGCTGGAGCGCCCGGTCATTTCCTGGGCCATTTCACTGGCGTAGCTATCGGTCATGCCGGCGATGAAGTCGATCATGCGCAGGAACGCGTCATGCAGCGAACCTTGAGGGTCGGGGGCATTGTTGCCGATCAGGTCCAGCACCCGCCGGCTCTTGAACGACGGCGTGCGCCCACCGTGCTGCTCCAGAGCCGCGCCACAGAACGTGTTGAGCAGGATCTCCAAGGTCGTGTAGGCGCCGATCTCGTGCAGCGTCTTGCGCTTGTCCTGGAAGATCTTCTTGCGTGCCATGTCCTTGGCCTGGAGCACGCAGCGTTGCGCGGGGCCGTGCATGTGTTCTACCAGGTCACCGGCCAGTCGCCCGGCAAGCAGAGCTTTCTGTTGTTCGACGAAAGCCTGGGCGGCGGCATTGGTCAGGTGCTCGATGGCCTTGCCGCGCAGGATCGCCAGTTTGCGCCGACGTGACTCGCCCGGGCCCAGCAGGCGATAGGTTTCCGGCAGGTCGTCACCCACCAGGTCCAGCAGCAGCGCTTCGACCTCGGCGTACTGCAGCAGCTCCATTTCCAGCCCGTCCTCGAGGTCGATCAAGGCATAGCAGATGTCGTCCGCGGCCTCCATCAGGTACACCAAGGGATGGCGCGCCCAGCGTTGGTGTTCGAGCTGAGGCAGACCGAGCTTGCCGGCGATCTGCTCGAGCAGCCCCAGTTCGCTCTGGTAGCAGCCGAACTTGTGTTTCTTGTAGCCCAGTGCGTCGGCGTGGCGCGCAGTCCAAGGGTACTTGAGGTAGGCGCCCAGGGTCGCATAGGTCAGGCGCATGCCGCCGTCGAATTGGTGGTATTCGAGCTGTGTGAGGACGCGAAACCCCTGGGCGTTGCCTTCGAAATTGAGAAAGTCGCCGCGCTGCTCGTCGCTCATGTCGTCCAGCCAGCCCCGCCCCGCGGCCTGCTGGAACCAGTGACGAATGGCATCCTCCCCCGAATGACCGAATGGCGGGTTGCCGATGTCGTGGGCCAGGCACGCCGACTGCACGATCATCCCCAGGTCGCTGGGCTCGCACCAGTCTGGCAGTTGGCCCCGCAGGGTTTCGCCGACACGCATGCCGAGCGAGCGGCCGACGCAACTGACTTCCAGGGAATGGGTGAGGCGGGTGTGGATGTGGTCATTGCTGGACACCGGGTGCACCTGGGTCTTGCGCCCCAGGCGGCGAAAGGCGCCGGAGAAGATGATGCGGTCGTGATCCTTGTGGAAAGGACTGCGTCCGAGCTCCTCGGGGCTGTAGAGGGCCTTGCCCAGTCGTTCGCGGGTCAGCAGGGTTTGCCAGTCCAAGGCGTGGTCTCCCATCGTAGAGTCGGGATAGCTTCCTGTGTCCGGCGCGCCCGCGCAAGGGCTGGGCGCGCTCGGGCTTCAGCGGCGGCGGCTGAGCATCAGGCGAATCAAGGGTGCCAGGCTGGCACCCAGGCGTACCAGACGCGTCAGGTTGCCGCTGCGCACGCCCTTGCCGGTCAGAAAGCCCAAGGCAACCACGGCGCCAATGCCCCACAGCGAGCCATGCTTGACTCCCAGGCCGTCACCGAACGAGCCACCCATGCCACGCAGGCGTCGCACTGGTTCAAGCAACTGCCCGGATTCTTGACGGATTTGCTGGCGATGCATTTCCATGCGCAGGCGCAACAGCGCCTTGCGCAGTTCTCGCGGGTTACGAGTGTTGGGGAGTTCTGGCAGGCTCATGGCAGCAGGCGCTCCCGATCCTTGGCCAACTCCTCGAGGGTGGCGTTGAAGGGCGAGGACTCGTCGAACACCGCAGCTTTCAAGCGCAGGCCGCAGTACAGCGCGGCGATCCCGTAGAAGGCGCACAGGCCGATGATGCCTGCCAGGCGATAGCTGTCCCACAGCAGCACCAGCACCAGGCCCGACAGGGCGGTAAGCAGCAGCAGGGCGAACACCAGCGCCAGGCCGGCGAACAACAGCAGACTCAAGGTACGGGCCTTCTGCTCCTGCAACTCGATTCCGAACAGCTCGATATGGCTGTGCAGCAAGCCCAGCACGGCCGCGCCCAGGCGCCTGCCGGAGGCGCCCGTGCCGATGGCTTCGTTGTCCATGAAGGTTCCTCAGCGCTTGGCCAGCAGACCGATCAGCAGGCCGACGCCGGCGGCGATGCCGATAGCCTGCCACGGGTTCTCCTGCACGTACTGCTCGGCGCTGCCCAGGGCCGCCTGGCCACGGGCGCGCACCGAGTCCTGGGTCAGTTGCAGGGTTTCGCGAGCCTGGACCAGGCGATCGTGGATCTGCTCGCGCAGTTCATCGGCCTGGTCGCCGGCCAGGTTGGCCGTGTCGGCCAGCAGTTTTTCGGTGTCGCGGACCAGGGCCTGGAAGTCAGCCATCAGTATGTCTTGTGCAGTCTTTGCCGATTTGCTGGCCATGAGTGGGCCTCTCCCTGTGGATGTGTGTGGCTATTTCGAGTGATCGATGACGCGGAAGGTTCAGCGGGATGTGTTGGTACAGCGCTTGCTAAAAAGCGGTGCGTGTCTGCCTTAGGCTGCGCCGAAATCATGCGCCCATGAGTCGGACACCGTTAAACCTTAACCCAATCCACGACAAACCCAAGAAAAAACCACGCAGGCAGCTGCCAACTCACCGAAACAGGGCAGGGGCCTGGCACCGATGCGGTGCATGGATGCCGGTTCTTGAACTGTCCTGGTGCTTTTTGCAGGTCTGCCCTACATGGAAAATACCCATAGCGCGATGGACTCACTGGTCCACGGCTCCAACACCTTGTTCATCCTCATGGGCGCGATCCTGGTCCTGGCAATGCACGCGGGGTTCGCCTTTCTCGAGGTCGGCACGGTGCGGCACAAGAATCAGGTAAACGCACTGTCGAAGATCCTCAGCGATTTCGCGATATCCGCGCTGGTGTACTTTTTCATCGGCTACTGGATTGCCTATGGGGTGAGCTTTCTGCAGCCTGCCGCGGCTCTCGCCGATGACCATGGCTACGCCCTGGTCAAATGCTTTTTCCTGCTGACCTTCGCCGCGGCCATCCCGGCCATCATTTCCGGTGGTATCGCCGAGCGGGCGCGCTTTGCGCCACAACTGTGCGCGACGGCGTTGATCGTGGCGTTCATTTATCCGTTTTTCGAAGGCATCGTTTGGAACGGCAACTTCGGCCTGCAGGCCTGGCTGCATATGCGCTTCGGGGCACCCTTCCACGACTTCGCCGGCTCCGTGGTGGTGCACGCCATGGGGGGCTGGCTGGCGCTGGCCGCGGTGCTGCTGCTGGGCGCGCGCCGCGGCCGTTACCGAGACGGCCGGCTGGTGGCGTTCGCGCCCTCCAGCATACCGTTCCTGGCGCTGGGGTCGTGGATCCTGATCATCGGCTGGTTCGGCTTCAACGTCATGAGCGCCCAGACCCTGCAAGGGGTGAGCGGGTTGGTGGCGATCAACTCGCTGATGGCCATGGTCGGTGGCACCCTGTCGGCCTTGCTGGCCGGGCGCAACGACCCGGGGTTCCTGCACAACGGCCCGTTGGCCGGCCTGGTGGCGGTGTGCGCAGGTTCCGACCTGATGCATCCTCTGGGGGCGCTGGTGACCGGCCTTGTGGCCGGCGGGTTGTTCGTCTGGTGCTTCACTGCCGCGCAGAATCGCTGGAAGATCGACGACGTGCTGGGGGTATGGCCGCTGCACGGGCTGTGTGGCGTTTGGGGTGGCATCGCCTGCGGCTTGTTCGGGCAGGTGGCCCTGGGTGGGCTGGGTGGTGTCAGCCTGGTCAGCCAGCTGTTGGGCAGTCTGGCGGGGGTACTGGTCGCCCTGGCCGGTGGCTTCGCCGTGTACGGGTTGATCAAGGCGTTGCATGGCCTGCGTCTGAGCCATGAGCAGGAGTTCCAGGGCGCCGACTTGTCTGTGCATCGAATCGGCGCCACCAGCCAGGATTGAGGCACGTCAGGTGCACGCAGGCGCAGGCGGACCTAGAATGAGCATCCCTTCCTGCGATTTTGCGGATAGAAGCATGCTGCCTGAAACCCAATTGTTCGGCACCCTCGGGTGCCATCTGTGCGAAGTGGCCGAAGCCATGCTGATGCCATTCGTCGAGCACGGCTTGTTGGTCGAGCTGGTCGATATCGCCGAGGACGAGGTGCTGTTCGAACGCTACGGCCTGGTCATCCCGGTACTGCGCCGCTGTGACACCGGCGCCGAGCTGGGCTGGCCGTTCGATGCCGAGCAGGTGGTGGCCTTCCTTGGTTGAGCGGCGGCGCATTGACGGCGCGGTGGCTGGCTACGTATGCTGTATATAAATACAGTATCCAAGGTGAAACCATGCTCAATGTCGAGCAACTCAAGTACAGCATCAACCACATGGCCCCCGAGCGTGTGTGCGAGGCGGTGCTGGAACTGCGCCTCGATGGCATCGTCACCGACGAGCGCACACCGTTCGGCAAGGTCCATTTCAATACCTGTTTCGCCGAGATCGAGGCGCTGTTCCAGCGCGCCGGTTTTCACCGCCCGCTGGATGTGGTGGGCTACCAGGGAATGAGCTACGCCCTCTACGATCCGGGGCGCTGGGACGCGGTTCAGGTGCTGCGCTGGCTAAAGGCGCGTTGCGAGCCGGCGTGCGAGGCTGGTTGAGGTACGCCGGGTAGGGGATAATGCCTGCCCCTGCTTGACCGAGCCTGATGATGACCACGCCTTTTGACCCCGCCCGCCAGCAAGCCAGTACCGTATGCCTGCCTCCGGGGCCCTGGGCCAACGTGCTCGACTGCCTGTGCGATCATTTCAAGGGCATCGCGCGTGAGCAGTGGCTCGATCGCTTCGCCCGAGGGCGGGTATTGAATGCCGAGGGCCAGCCCATTGCAGCGGACACCCGCTATCGTAGGGGGATGCGCCTCCACTATTTTCGTGAAGTACCCAATGAAAAGGTGATCCCGGTGCAGGAAGAAATCCTGCATGTGGATGAGCACCTGGTGGTGGCAGACAAGCCGCATTTCCTGCCTGTGACGCCTACCGGCGAGTACGTCGAGCAGACCCTGCTGCGTCGGCTGATCCGGCGCCTGGACAACCCGCACCTGGTGCCGCTGCATCGCATCGACCGGCACACTGCCGGGCTGGTGCTGTTCTCTGCCAATCCGCAGAGCCGTGGCGCCTATCAGCGTCTGTTCCCCGAGCGGCGTATCGACAAGCATTACCAGGCCATTGCCGCGGCCATGCCGCAGCATGATTACCCGTTGGTGCATCGCAGCCGTCTGGTGCATGGCGAGCCGTTCTTCCGCATGCATGAGGTGGAAGGAGTCGACAACAGCGAAACCCATGCCTGTGTGCTGGAGAAAAATGGCGATCTGTGGCGCTATGGCCTGTCACCGGTCACCGGCAAGACCCACCAGTTACGCGTTCATATGGCGGCGCTGGGCGCGGGGATCTGCAACGATCCGTTCTATCCGCAACTGGTCAACGAGCAGGATGATTACGCACGACCACTCAAGCTGCTGGCCCAAAGCCTGCGTTTCGAGGATCCGTTGACGGGTGAGGTGCGTTACTTCGAGAGCCGGCTGAAGCTCGACTGGTAAAAACATCGCCGGCAAGTCGGCTACCACAGAGATGGCGCTTGGCCTGAGGGCTTCGCGGTCAGTGTGGGAGCCGGCTTGCCGGCGATGCGCCGCTTAAGCGGCGCCTTTTGCCATCAGCGGTTGAAGCGCTCCACCAGCGAGTACTGGGTACCCGCCGTGCTGGTCAGCTCTTCGCTGAGCAGCGCCGAGCGCTGGGCCTGGCCGGCGGTCTGGTCGGCGAGGTCGGCGATGGTGCTGATGTTGCGGCTGATCTCCTCGGCCACCGCGCTCTGCTCTTCGGTGGCCGCGGCGATCTGGGTCGCCATGTCGGTGATGTTGGCCACGGCCTCACTGATGCCCACCAATGCCTCGTCGGCCTGCATGACCCGCTCGACACCTTCCTGGGCCTGGCGATGGCCGGTCTCCATGGTCTGCACCGCGTTGTTGGCAGTCTGTTGCAGCTTGGCGATCAGTGTGTGGATCTGCCCGGTGGATTCAGCGGTGCGCTGGGCCAGCTGGCGGACCTCATCTGCCACCACGGCGAAGCCGCGGCCCATCTCACCGGCACGCGCCGCTTCGATGGCGGCGTTGAGCGCCAGCAGGTTGGTCTGGTCGGCGATGCCCTTGATCACATCGACCACGCCGCCAATCTCGTCGCTGTCCTTGGCCAGTTGAGTGACGGTCAGCCCGGTTTCGCCCACGGCAGCCGACAGCCGCTCGATGGCATCACGGGTTTCGCCGGCGATATTGCGGCCCTGGCTAGTCAGGCGATTGGCCTCCTGCGTCGCGTCTGCGGTGCGCTGGACATGGTTGGCCACTTCCTGGGTGGTGGCTGCCATCTGGTTGACGGCGGCAGCCACCTGCTCGGTCTCCACGCGCTGACGCTCCAGGCCCGTGGAGCTCTGGTGGGCGAGGGTGTCGGACTGGCGGGCCTGGTCGCTGAGCTGCTCGGCGCTGTCCTGCAGCCGGGTCAGGCAGGTCTTCATGCGTGCGTCCTGGCTGAGCATGGCCATTTCCAGGCGTGCCTGGACGCCGCGGCTGTCGGTATACATCTGCGCGATCAGGGGGTCGGAAGTGGTCTGCTCGGCCAGGCGCAGCAAGCGCTTGAGGCCCCGTTGCTGCCAGCTCAACCCAAGCAGGCCGAGCGGCACCGACAAGCCGGCGGCCAGGGCAAAGCCCCAGGAGTGGCCAAGCCAGTTGCCGATCAGGAAACCGATCTGGCTGACCAGGATGAACGGCAGCCAGTCCTGCAGCACCGGCAGCCATTTGTCCCGTTTCGGGATGGCCGACTTGCCCTGGTTGATGCGCTGGTACAGCGCCTCGGCGCGGCGGATCTGCTCGGCCGTGGGCTTGACCCGCACCGACTCGTAGCCGACCACCTGGTTGCTGTCGAAGATTGGCGTGACGTAGGCATTGACCCAATAGTGGTCGCCCGACTTGCAGCGGTTCTTGACGATGCCCATCCACGGCAGGCCCTGCTTGAGGGTCTGCCACATATGGGCGAACACGGCGGCCGGGACGTCGGGGTGGCGCACCAGATTATGCGGTGCGCCCATCAGTTCTTCGCGGGAAAACCCGCTGATCTCGATGAAGGCATCGTTGCAGTAAGTGATCACGCCTTTGGCGTTGGTGGTGGAGATCAACCGCTGCTGGGCAGGGAAAGTCCGTTCTCTCTGGGTAATCGGCTGGTTGTTACGCATTGGCTGTTCAATCCGCAAGGCTTTCGACGGGTATCGGCAAGCCTCTGGTTTTATTGAATGAATATTTGACTGCCTTGATCTACGGCAAGGAGCCATCGGTGTGGTTGAGCTATCGCAACCATCCTGATCGCAGCCATTGCCTTCAATATTGCAGTTTTCTTTATAAATTATGACGAATAAGTCTGATCATGACCGATTGTTCAGCTCGGGGCCAGCATCGGGTAGCTGAACAGGGCGAAGTGCGCCAGGTTGACGCAGGCATGGCACGCGACTGCCGCAGCCAACCCTCCATGGCGATAGGCCAGACCATATCCCACCCCGGCCAGGGTGGCCAGATAGAACCACTGCCAGCCGCCAGCCAGGTGCGCGAGGCCGAACAACAGTGCGGCGAGCAGCAGGGCCAACCCCTCATGCTTGAACAGACGTTGCAGGCCGCCCTGGATATAGCCACGGAACAGCAGTTCCTCGGTCAGGCTCACCAGCAGCAGGTTGTTGGCCAGCCACAGCCAGGCCTGGTCAGGCCACTTCGGTGCCCAGGCCACCAGGCCCAGGGTCCAGGCGCCACCCAGGCAGGCGAACAGGGTAAGGGGCAGGATCAGCGCCAGGCTCATGGCCAGGCCGCGAGCGCGCAGCATTACCAGCCAGGGGCAGGCCAGCAGCAGCCATAGGCCGATCAGCGGCTTGTCGAGGTTCAGGTACATGGAGAAGGGCACCGCGCCTTCGCTGAGGACGGCCTTGTCGATGACGCGGGCGCCATGGAAGCCGGGCAGCCAGTGCAGCGCCAAGGCGATGGCGAGAACGACGAAGAGCAGGTGGCCGAGGGTCTGTTGCCAGCGGACCTGGCGGCGCGCCAGCAGGCCGCTGCAGAACAGGGCGAGCAAGGCGGGCAGGGCGATCAGGCCGATACTGCCGTGGGTCAGTGCGAGGGTGTAGCCGAGGCCGAGCAGGAGCAGGGCGATCCAGTGGAGACGGGGCATTGGGTTTCCTTGTGCCGGTGGGTCCATGGAGGGTAGGACTCAGCCAAGCGGCTTCAGGACACCATGCTTTGCAGGAACAACGATATGAAGGCGCAGGCATGGGAGCGGGGCAACCCCGCTCCCACGACAGCCCGCACCAAAGGCGCGGGCGCGAGCAGTGAGTTCCTACCCTGCGATCAATTGCCGCAGCACATAATGCAGGATCCCCCCCGATTTGAAGTATTCCACCTCATTGAGCGTATCGATCCGGCACAGCACCTCGATCTGTTCCTGGCGCCCATCCTCGCGGGTAATGCGCAGCGGCAGGCTCATGCCCGGGCGGATCTGCGCATCGGTCAGCCCAAGCACATCGATGCGCTCGCTGCCGGTCAGCCCCAGGCGCTTGCGATCGTCCCCCGCCTTGAACTGCAGCGGCAGCACGCCCATGCCCACCAGGTTGGAGCGGTGGATGCGTTCGAAACTTTCCGCCAGCACCGCCTTGACCCCCAGCAGGTTGGTGCCCTTGGCCGCCCAGTCACGGCTGGAACCGGTGCCGTATTCCTGCCCGGCGATCACCACCAGCGGCGTGCCATCCTTCTGGTAACGCATGGCGGCATCGTAGATCGACAGCTTTTCACCGCTGGGCACGTACAGGGTGTTGCCACCTTCCTCGCCGCCGAGCATTTCGTTGCGGATGCGGATGTTGGCGAAGGTACCGCGCATCATTACTTCATGGTTGCCGCGACGCGAACCGTAGGAGTTGAAGTCACGAGGTTCCACGCCCTTGTCGCGCAGGTAGCGCCCGGCCGGGCTGTCGGCCTTGATGTTGCCGGCCGGTGAAATGTGGTCGGTGGTCACCGAATCACCGAGCAAGGCGAGGATGCGTGCGTTGCGCACATCAGCGATCTCCGGCAGTGGGCCGCCGATGTCGTCGAAGAAGGGCGGGTGCTGGATATAGGTGGAGTCGTCCTGCCAGACATAGGTCGCGGCCTGTGGCACCTCGATCGCCTGCCATTGGGCATCGCCGGCGAACACCTCGGCGTATTCCTTGTGGAACATGCGGGTGTCGACATTGCTGACCGCCTCGGCGATTTCCTGCTGGCTTGGCCAGATGTCGCGCAGGTACACGGGCTTGCCGTCCTTGCCGGTGCCGAGCGGGTCCTGGCTGAGGTCGACGCGCACGCTGCCGGCCAGGGCGTAGGCCACCACCAGCGGCGGCGAAGCCAGCCAGTTGGTCTTGACCAGCGGGTGTACCCGGCCTTCGAAGTTGCGGTTGCCCGACAGCACCGAGGCGACGGTGAGGTCGGCGCTGCCGATGGCTTGCTCGATGGCCTCGTCCAGGGGGCCCGAGTTGCCGATACAGGTGGTGCAGCCATAGCCGACCAGGTCGAAACCGAGCTGGTCGAGGTAGGGTGTCAGGCCTGCGGCCTTGTAGTAGTCGGTGACCACCTTGGAGCCGGGGGCGAGCGAACTCTTCACCCAGGGTTTTCGTTGCAGGCCTTTCTCCACGGCTTTCTTCGCCACCAGCCCGGCGGCCATCATCACGCTGGGGTTGGAGGTGTTGGTGCAGGAGGTGATGGCGGCGATCACCACCGCGCCGTCGCGCAGGGTGTGGGTCTGGTTGTCGTGGGTGTAGTCGATCTCGCCGGCCTGGTCGGCATTGCCCACCGCCACGCCACCGCCGCCTTCGCTTTCGAGACGACCGACCTCCTTGGCCAGGGGCTTGGGTTGCAACTCGATGAAGTGGTCGAAGGCTTGGCGTACCTGGCCCAGGGCAACGCGGTCCTGCGGACGCTTCGGCCCGGCCAGGCTGGCTTCAACCTCGTTCATGTCCAACGCCAGGGTGTCGCTGAACAGCGGCTCCTGGCCGGGCAGGCGCCACAGACCCTGGGCCTTGCAGTAAGCCTCGACCAGTTGCACGGTTTCCTCGGGGCGGCCGGACAGGCGCAGATAGTCCAGGGTCACCTGGTCGACCGGGAAGAAGCCACAGGTGGCCCCATACTCGGGGGCCATGTTGGCGATGGTCGCGCGGTCGGCCAGCGGCAGGTCGGCCAGGCCGTCGCCATAGAACTCGACGAACTTGCCCACCACGCCCTTCTTGCGCAGCATCTGTGTCACCGTCAGCACCAGGTCGGTGGCGGTGATGCCCTCGCGCAGCTTGCCGGTGAGCTTGAACCCGATGACTTCGGGGATCAGCATCGATACCGGTTGGCCAAGCATGGCCGCCTCGGCTTCGATTCCGCCCACGCCCCAGCCGAGCACGCCCAGGCCATTGATCATGGTGGTGTGCGAATCGGTGCCGACCAGGGTGTCGGGGAAGGCATAGGTGTGGCCGTCCTCTTCGCGGGTCCATACCGTGCGGCCCAGGTATTCAAGGTTGACCTGGTGGCAGATGCCGGTGCCCGGCGGCACCACACGGAAGTTGTCGAAGGCGTTCTGGCCCCAGCGCAGGAAGGCGTAGCGCTCACCGTTGCGCTGCATCTCGATGTCGACGTTCTGGGCGAACGCGGCCGGGGTGGCATAACGGTCGACCATCACCGAGTGGTCGATCACCAGGTCCACCGGCGACAACGGATTGATCCGCTGCGGGTCGCCGCCGGCCTTGGCCATGGCCGCACGCATGGCGGCCAGGTCGACCACCGCCGGCACGCCGGTGAAGTCTTGCATCAGCACCCGAGCCGGGCGGTACTGGATCTCGCGGTCGGAGCGGCGCTCCTGCAGCCAGGCGGCCAGGGCCTTGAGGTCGTCGCCGGTGACGGTCTTGCCGTCTTCCCAGCGCAGCAGGTTCTCCAGCAGTACCTTGAGCGACATGGGCAGGCGTTGCAGGTCGCCGAGCTGGCGGGCGGCGTCGGGCAAGCTGAAATAGTGGTAGGCGCGGTCGGCCACCTGGAGGGTCTTGAGGGTTTTCAGGCTATCGAGCGAGGGCATTTACAACTCCTTGTGCTCCGGTGCCCGGCGACTGCGGGTTGCTCGCCGGTGTCACCGCTCTGGACCAGTCCGCACGGCACGGACCTGGCTGAACAGTCAGGTTAGACCGGTTTGCCGGTCCCGACCCTTTTCTGGACCGATGGGGCGTGTCGCTGGTTCCCGACTTCCTTTATCATTCGCCGCCCTGGCGCCGTCTGCGCCAGTGATGTGGAGTGAGAAATGAATACCCTGTTCATGCATTGCCGGCCCGGCTTCGAGGGCGAGGTCTGCGCCGAAATCAGCGAACACGCCGCCCATTTGGGCGTGCCCGGCTATGCCAAGGGCAAGCCGCAGAGTGCCTGCGCCGAGTTCGTCTGCACCGAGCCCGGTGGCGCCGAACGCATGATGCAGGCGCTGCGCTTTTCGCAGCTGATCTTCCCGCGCCAGTGGGCCCGCGGCACGTACGTCGAGCTGCCGGAGACCGACCGTATCAGCGTGCTGCTCGAGCACCTGGCTGCGCTGCCGGTGTGCGGCAGCCTGTGGCTGGAGGTGCTCGACAGCAACGAGGGCAAGGAGCTGTCGACCTTCTGCCGCAAGTTCGAGGTGCCGCTGCGCAAGGCCCTGGAGAAGGCCGGCCGCCTGGTCGATGACGCCCGCCGTCCGCGTCTGCTGCTGACTTTCATCAGCGGCCGCCGGGTCTTCCTCGGCCTGGCCGAAGCCGACAACTCGGCGCTGTGGCCGATGGGCATCCCACGCCTGAAGTTCCCCCGAGAGGCCCCGAGCCGCTCGACCCTCAAGCTCGAGGAGGCCTGGCACCAGTTCATCCCGCGCGAGCAATGGGACGCGCGCCTGAACGACGACATGACGGGTGTCGACCTGGGCGCCTCGCCCGGCGGCTGGACCTACCAGTTGGTCAAGCGCGGCATGCTGGTGACCGCCATCGACAACGGGCCGATGGCCGAGAGCCTGATGGATACCGGCCTGGTCACTCATCTGATGGCCGACGGCTTTACCTGGCAGCCGAAGCAGACGGTGGACTGGATGGTCTGCGATATCGTCGAGAAGCCGGCGCGCACCGCTTCGCTGATCGAGACCTGGCTGGGCGAGGGCTTGTGCCGCGAGGCGGTGGTCAACCTGAAGCTGCCGATGAAGCAACGCCATGCCGAGGTTCGCAAGCTGCTGGATCGCATCGAGGCTGGGTTCAAGGCGCGCAAGGTGAAGGTGTCGATCGCCTGCAAGCAGCTGTATCACGACCGTGAGGAAGTCACTTGCCATCTGCGCCGGCTGGACCTGAAGCCGCGCTGAGCCGATCGCGGGGCAAGCCCTCTCCCACCGTACCCGGCTCTTGCGGGGGTGGGCTTGGCGCCCCTCGGCCGATACGCCACAATGACGAGCATTTTGCGGAGCCTTTCATGACCGATTTCACCCACGACGCGATCCTCGACGCCACCGGCCTGAACTGCCCAGAGCCGGTGATGATGCTGCACAAGCATGTGCGCGAGCTGGTATCCGGCGGCGTGCTCAAGGTCATCGCCACCGACCCGTCGACCCGCCGCGACATCCCCAAGTTCTGCATCTTCCTCGGCCACGAGCTGCTCGGCCAGGAAGAAGACGCCGGAACCTACCTGTACTGGATCCGCAAGAAGGCCGACTGAGCCCGCCGCGATCGCGCTACACTGCGCTCCCCTGACAGGAGAGCGCCATGCTGATAGTTGCCGACGAGAATATCCCGCTGCTCGATGCCTTCTTTGCCGGTTTCGGTGAAATCCGCCGTTATCCCGGCCGGGCCATCGACGCCGCCTGCGTCAAGGACGCCGACGTGCTGCTGGTACGCTCGGTGACTCGCGTCGATCGGCAACTGCTCGAGGGCAGTCGGGTACGCTTTGTCGGCACCTGCACCATCGGCACCGATCACCTCGACCTCGAACATTTCGCCGAAGCCGGTATTAACTGGAGCAGCGCGCCGGGCTGCAACGCCCGTGGCGTGGTGGACTACGTGCTGGGCAGCCTGCTGACCCTGGCCGAGCTCGAGGGGGCCGACCTGGGCAAGCGCGTCTACGGCGTGGTCGGCGCGGGTGAGGTCGGCGGGCGGCTGGTGCGGGTGCTGCGCGGTCTCGGTTGGAAGGTGCTGGTGTGCGACCCGGTGCGCCAGGCCAGCGAGGGCGGCGACTTTGTCGATCTCGAGACGATCCTCGAACAATGCGATGTGATCAGCCTGCACACGCCGCTGCAACGCGGCGGCGAGCACCCGACCTGGCACCTGCTCGACCAGCCTGGCCTGGCGCGCCTGCGTGCCGGCGCCTGGCTCATCAACGCCAGCCGTGGACCGGTAGTGGACAACGCGGCCCTGCGCGAACTGCTGCTGGATCGCGAGGACGTGCATGCGGTGCTCGACGTGTGGGAGGGCGAGCCGCAGGTGGACCTGGCGCTGGCCGATCTGTGCACCCTGGCCACGCCGCATATCGCCGGTTACAGCCTGGATGGCAAGCAGCGTGGCACGGCGCAGATCTACCAGGCGTTCTGCCGCTGGCAGGGCTTGCCCGAGCAGGTGCGACTGGCCGACCTGTTGCCGGCGACGGGCTTGGCGCTGATCGAGTTCGACGCCAGCGCGGAGCCGGGGTGGACATTGGCCACCCTGTGCCGCGCGGTGTACGACCCGCGTCGCGACGATGCGGATTTTCGTCGCAGCCTCAGCGACGACTCGGCCGAGCAACGCGCCGCGTTCGACCTGCTGCGCAAGCATTATCCGGTGCGCCGTGAAATCGAGGGATTGGCCGTACGGCTGCGGGGGGAGGCGCCGCAACTGGCGCAGGTGGTCAGCGCGTTGGGGGCGGTTCTGGTGTGATGGCGGTCGTGGGCCAAGTCCTTACCCGCAGTTGAGGCTGGGGCACACAAAGAAAAACCCGGCGCAGGCGCCGGGTTTGCACGCAATTCAAGGGGGGTCAGTCCTTGCGGACTTTCTCTACCCGACTGTCTTCCAGGTCTTTGCAGGCTTTCTGGATCATCTGTTCTGTGATCGGGACTTCGCGGCCTTGGGCATCGATGATCGAGCCGCAAACCTGAGGTTGCGGGCGCGTCTGGGTAGTGGCCGTATTGGTGTGCTGCAAGCTCATGTCCTGTCTCCTCTTTCAGGTTCAAGCTCAAGGTAATGCTTCGCCGTGACTGGTCTGTGACAGCTTGTTAGGCGTCTTGCCAAATCAGTCCAACAGAAAGCGCGGCAAAGCTCCAGTACCGGGTTAGAACGATTGGGCATAGTCACTACTGCCCCGCTCGATGATGGGACGGCGACACAATCCCAGGGTTGCAGAAGGCCGACGAGTGGTAGTCTTGTGCTATCCCCCAGCCGAATGGCCTTGCCATGCCTGATCCAATCTCTTCTCGCCAGCGCCGGGCCCTGCACCTGGGCTGGCAGTTCGTCCGGCCCTACCGCCGCCAGGCGCTGCTGGCCTTGCTGGCGCTGGTGGTCACCGCCGCCATTACCTTGTCCATGGGGCAGGGCATCCGTCTGCTGGTCGACCAGGGCTTCATGACCGGCTCGGCGCACCAGCTCAACCAGACCATCGGCCTCTTCATGCTGCTGGTGGTGGCGCTGGCGGTGGGGACCTTCGCCCGTTTCTACCTGGTGTCGTGGATCGGCGAGCGCTGCGTGGCCGATATCCGCCGGGCAGTGTTCGACCACCTGGTCTGGCTGCATCCGGGGTTCTTCGAGGACAACCGTAGTTCGGAGATCCAGTCGCGGCTGACTGCCGACACCACTCTGCTGCAGTCCGTCATCGGCTCGTCGCTGTCGCTGTTCCTGCGCAATGCGCTGATGGTGGTCGGCGGGGTGATCCTGCTGTTCGTCACTAACCCCAAGCTGACCAGCATCGTGGTGCTGGCCCTGCCCCTGGTGCTGGCGCCGATCCTCCTGTTCGGCCGGCGCGTGCGCAGCCTGTCGCGGCAGAGCCAGGACCGGGTGGCCGATGTGGGCAGCTATGTCGCCGAGACCCTTGGCCAGATCAAGACGGTGCAGGCCTACAACCACCAGGCGCGTGACCAGGCACTGTTCGGTGACACCGTGGAGGCGGCGTTCGACGTGGCGCGGCGGCGTATCGCTCAGCGTGCCTGGCTGATTACCCTGGTGATCGTGCTGGTGCTTGGCGCAGTGGGGGTAATGCTCTGGGTGGGTGGCACGGATGTGATCGCTGGGCGCATCTCGGGTGGCGAGCTCGCCGCGTTCGTGTTCTACAGCCTGATCGTCGGCAGCGCCTTCGGCACCCTGAGCGAGGTGATCGGCGAATTGCAACGGGCCGCCGGTGCCGCCGAGCGCATCGCCGAGCTGCTGGCGGCGCAGACGGCGATCCTGGCGCCGTCACAGCCGGTGGGGTTGGCGCACGGGCGTACCAGTGGCGACATCGAACTGCGCGAGGTGCGCTTCGCCTACCCGTCACGGCCCGCAGTGGCGGCCGTCGACGGCCTCAGCCTGCATATCCGCCCCGGCGAGACTTTGGCGCTGGTCGGCCCGTCGGGGGCTGGCAAGTCGACCCTGTTCGACCTGCTGCTGCGGTTCTACGACCCGCAAGGTGGCGCGATTTTGCTCGATGGCCAGCCGATCACCGGGCTGGCACCTGTCGACCTGCGTCGCCAGTTTGCCCTGGTAGCCCAGCAGCCGGCGCTGTTTCGCGGCACGGTCGAGGCCAATATCCGCTACGGTCGGCCCGAGGCCAGCCTGGCCGAGGTCGAGGCGGCTGCGCGCGGTGCCCATGCCCATGAATTCATCATCCAGCTGCCCCAGGGCTACCAGACACCCTTGGGCGAGGGTGGCGTGGGCTTGTCCGGTGGTCAGCGCCAGCGCCTGGCGATCGCCCGGGCGCTGCTGGTGGATGCGCCGATTCTGCTGCTGGATGAAGCCACCAGCGCGCTGGACGCACAAAGCGAGTATCTGATCCAGCAGGCATTGCCACAACTGATGGCCGGGCGCACCACTCTGGTCATCGCCCACCGCCTGGCGACGGTGCAGCATGCCGACCGTATCGCGGTGATCGACAAAGGCCGACTGGCGGCCGTCGGGACCCATCGACAACTGATCGAGCAAAGCCCACTCTACGCCCGCCTGGCAGCACTGCAATTCAACTCGGGCTGAGTGTCTTGCTGTCGCTGTTCTGTAACAAATCTGTAGCAATTGCCTGAGACTATCTGCCTCGGCTGTTGCGCAGGTGCTTGCCCTGGTTGCCATCCCACGATGGCGGCGTTGATGGGGCAGCGAACGAGGACAAGGAGGCCTCTGTCGGCGGTGCCGGCGTGCGTCGTTTCCCTCTTCCTTGTTCCGAGATCGCAATCTTGCGTAAATCCCTCAGAGTCCAAATTCTCTCCCTGCTCGGTGGCAGCCTGGTGGCGATCCTGTTGATCGCCCTGGTGTGCTTCCAGTTCCTGTCCTCCAGTGTGCGCGGCTACGCCGAGCTGGTGGACGGACCGTTGCGTGCCTCGCAGCTGATCGACGAAGCCAACCTGCAGTTCAAGATCCAGGTGCAGGAATGGAAGAACGTGCTGCTGCGTGGTCGCCAACCGGCGGAGCTGGACAAGTACTGGCAGCAGTTCCAGGCCCGCGAGCAGCAGGTGCAGCAATTGCTGGGGCAATTGATCGACAGCAGCGATCCGGCGCTCAAGGCGCGCCTGGAGCAGCTCAAGGCCAGCCACCGCCAGCTGGGTTCGGCCTACGAGCAAGGGCGCCAGGCATTCCTGGCTGCCGGTGGCGACCCGGTGGCCGGCGACCTGGCGGTCAAGGGCGTGGACCGCGCCACCAGCGACCAGATGAGTGCTCTGGTGGAGCAACTGCGCGCCGATGCCCACGGGCGTGCCGACGCCATCAGCGCCAGCGCCGAGCGAACGGTGTGGTTGGGCGTTCTGGTGATGCTGGCCTCGGCCGTGCTGGTCGGGCTGTTCAGCCTGTGGTTGGTCAACCGCAGCCTGGTCGAGCCAATCCGCCAGTTGATCGACTACGTCGCCCAGCTCAGCCAGGGGCGTTTCGCCGCCCGGGTCGACAGCCGTCGCGAGGATGAACTCGGGCGCCTGGCGCTGGCGGCCAACACCCTGCGTGATTTTCTTGCCGACACCGTCGGTCGGCTCAAGGACAACGCCGAGGAGCTGGAGAGCGCCAGCGGCCAGCTCAGCCGTATCGCCAGCGACATGGCCCATGGCACCCATGATCAGTTCCAGCGTACCGACCAGGTCGCCACGGCCATGCACGAGATGTCCGCCACCGCCCAGGAAGTGGCCCGCCATGCCGCCGATGCCGCCCGCGCGGCGGACGAGGCCGACCACAGTGCCCAGGCGGGCGAGCAGGTCATGCAGCGCACCATCGACACCATTGCCGTGGTCAACCGCGAGATCGCCGGCACCGCAGCGGTGATTCGCCACCTGGAAAACGACAGCACGCGCATCGGCAAGGTGCTTGAAGTGATTCGCGGCATCGCCGAACAGACCAACCTGCTGGCGCTTAACGCCGCCATCGAGGCCGCCCGTGCTGGCGAGGCCGGGCGGGGTTTCGCGGTAGTAGCCGACGAGGTACGCAGCCTGGCCCAGCGCACCGCGGCATCGATCGCCGAGATCCACCAGATCATCGAGGCGGTGCAGTCGGGTGCGGTGGAGGCGGTAAAGGCTATCGAAAGTGGCCGGCAGCGCAGCGAGGAGGGCGCCGAGCAGGTGCAGCACGCCGGGCAGATGCTGCAGCGCATCACCACGGCAGTTGAAGCGATACGCGACATGAACCGGCAGATCGCTACCGCAGCCGAGGAGCAGACCAGCGTCGCCGAGGATATCTCGCGCAACCTGGTCGAGATCACCCGCATCGCCACCGCCAACCAGGAGGCGGTGCAGCAAACCGAGCAGGCCGGACAGCGCCTGCATGGACTGTCGGGTCAGTTGGGCGAAGTGACTTCTCGATTGACCGCTTGAATCGCCATTGCGGTGCGCCGATGCGACTTGCACCGCGATGCTTTTGAGGGTGGGGAAATCCGCCATATTCGCATGTCGCATCAGTTACCTGTGGCGGATTGTCGCCATCCATTGGTTGGCCGAGGACGCTGTGGGCGGCGTCAGCCGTGGCCCCGCCCGGGCTGGCACACTCCCTGCTTTACGGCGCCCCGGGCCAAGGCCCGAGGCGATCGTGCCCCGATTTCGCGAAACTCCTGCCAACCACAACAACAACCGGGCGTGCACACCGGGGGCAACGACTGCCAATCCTTCACTTCAATTGGATTGAGCTAATGAAAAGAATCCTGCTGACGCTCCTGTGCCTGAGCGTCATCGGCTGCTCCAAGCCCGCGGAGCCACAAAAGTCCGTCGATGTCCTGCTGATCGGCGGCGGCATCATGAGTGCAAGCCTCGGCACCTACCTCACCGAACTGGAACCGAATTGGAAAGTCGACGTCTACGAGCGCATGGACCAGGTCGCCGAAGAGAGTTCCAATGCCTGGAACAATGCCGGTACCGGCCACTCGGCGTTCTGTGAGCTGAATTACACCAGCGTCGGCAAGGACGGCAGCATCGACATCAGCAAGGCGGTCAATGTCAACGAACAGTTCGAGGTGTCCAAGCAGTTCTGGGCCTACCAGGTCGAGCAGGGCGTGCTGAGCAACCCGCGTTCGTTCATCAACAACGTGGCGCACATGAGCTTCGTCTGGGGTGACGAGAACGTCGCCTTCCTGCACAAGCGCGTCGAGGCCTTGCAACACAGCTCACTGTTCCGCGGCATGGAGATCACCGAGGACCACGAGCAGATCCGCCAGTGGGTGCCGCTGGTGATGGAAGGCCGTGACCCCGGGCAGAAGGTGGCCGCGACCCGGATGGGCATCGGTACCGACGTGAACTTCGGCGAGATCACCCGCCAGCTGTTCGCCGCCATGACCCGCAACTCGAACGTGCAACTGCACCTGAGCCATGAAGTGCGCGATATCGTGCGCAACGACGACGGCAGCTGGAACGTGGTGGTGGCCGACCTGGCCAAAGGTGGCAAGGAGACTGCGGTCAAAGCCAAGTTCGTCTTCATCGGCGCCGGTGGCGGCGCGCTCAAGCTGTTGCAGAAGTCCGGCATCCCGGAGGCCGAGAGCTATGCCGGCTTCCCGGTCGGTGGCCAGTTCCTGATGACCGACAATGCCGACCTGGTCGCCCGCCACAAGGCCAAGCTGTACGGCAAGGCCTCGGTCGGCGCGCCGCCGATGTCGGTGCCGCATCTGGACACCCGGGTGATCGATGGCAAGGAGGTGCTGTTGTTCGGCCCGTTCGCGACCTTCTCCACCAAGTACCTCAAGTACGGCTCGTTGCTGGACATGTTCAGTTCGCTGACCACCCACAACATCAGCCCGATGATGCATGCCGGCATCGACAACATCGACCTGAGCACCTACCTGATGGGCCAGCTGATGCTCAGCTTCGACGACCGCATGGCGGCCCTGCGCGAATACTTCCCCAACGCCAAGAACGAAGACTGGCAACTGCTCCAGGCCGGCTAGCGCGTGCAGGTGATCAAGAAGGATCCCGAGCACGGTGGCGTGCTGCAGTTCGGTACCGAAGTGGTGGCCGCCGAGGATGGCAGCATCGCCGCGCTGCTGGGTGCGTCCCCCGGTGCCTCGACCGCCGCGCCGATCATGCTGACCGTGCTGGAGAAGACCTTCAAGGATCGGATCAAGAGCGCCGAGTGGCAGGCCAAGCTCAAGGAAATCGTGCCGACCTACGGCCAGAAGCTGAACAACGACCTTGAGTTGACCAACAAGACCCGCGAATGGAGCAGTGCGCGCTTGCAGCTGCTGCATGTGCCGGTGTTGCCGGAGTAAGCGCACAAGCGTGGGAGTAGGCTGGCCTGCTCCCACCGGTGATTTGCCTTTTCGCAGGCAACAAAAAACCCGCGCAAGGCGGGTTTTTTGCAGGTTTTGGTCGGAGAGACAGGATTCGAACCTGCGGCCTTCTCGTCCCGAACGAGACGCGCTACCTGGCTGCGCTACACTCCGATGTCCGAAATCCTACTGCATCGATTTTTTCAACGCAACCCCTTGTTGCAAAAAGGAGTTGCGCCAAAAACGCAGGGCTGGATCACAGCTCCTTGACGGTACGGATCTGGTCTTTGTTGATGCGCGTGCGCTTGCCGTCGAGCTGTTCGAATTCGTAGAAGCCGGAGTCGTCGTCATACGACGGGGTGTCCACCGCCTGGATCTCGCGGCCGTCGTTCAGGGTGATGACGGTTGGCGAGGCGCAGCCGGCGAGGGCGCCCAGGCCCAGGGCAAGCAGGAAGGCGGGAAGGGTCCGTTGGATCATCGTGTTTCTCCAGTGCGATGGTGCTAGATGTCATTAAGACGCAGGGCGTCCACGCAAGTTCCTTGCACAGTGCAGCATAGCGCCATCGCACCGGCATTGACCAAGAACAACGTCGCGGTCTGGGCGCCGTGGCCTGTGATATAACAGCGCACATTCCCTGTTCCCCCGCGACGGACTCCCATGAAAGCCAAGGCAGATACCCCTTTCGTAGCGCTGAATATCGCCGTGCTGACGGTCAGCGACACCCGTACCTTCGATACCGACACCTCCGGCCAGCTGTTCGTCGATCGCCTCGGCGCCGCTGGCCATCACCTGGCCGAGCGCGTTCTGCTCAAGGACGATCTGTACAAGATCCGCGCCCAGGTCGCGACCTGGATCGCCGATGATAATGTGCAGGTGGTGCTGATCACCGGCGGCACTGGCTTTACCGGGCGCGACAGCACCCCGGAGGCCGTGGCGTGCCTGCTGGACAAGCAGGTCGAGGGTTTTGGCGAGCTGTTCCGGCAGATCTCGGTGGCCGACATCGGCACCTCCACCGTGCAGTCCCGTGCCCTGGCAGGCCTTGCCAACGGCACCCTGGTCTGCTGCCTGCCGGGCTCGACCAATGCCGTGCGCACCGGTTGGGACGGCATCCTCGCCGAGCAGCTGGATGCCCGTCACCGGCCGTGCAACTTCGTGCCGCACCTGAAGCAGGCAGCGGCCTGTGACAGCCGTGGTTGAGGTGGCCCGGCCGTTGATGCCGGTGGAAGAGGCCTTGGAGCGGCTGCTGGCGCTGGCCGAGAAGGCGCCCATCGCCGAGACCGAACACGTCGCGCTGGCCGAAGCCGAAGGGCGGGTCCTGGCCCATGAACTGGTGGCCGGCCTCGACCTTCCGCCGTGGCCCAACAGTGCCATGGACGGCTACGCCCTGCGCCTGGCCGACTGGCAGGGCGAGCCGCTGCGGGTGACCCAGCGCATCTTCGCAGGGCATGCGCCGGAGCCGCTGGAGCCGGGCACCTGCGCGCGAATCTTCACCGGCGCGCCACTACCGGAAGGCGCCGATTGCGTCGAGATGCAGGAAAACACCGAGGTGCTCGCGGATGGGCGAGTGCGCTTCCTCGAAAGCCTGTCACTGGCCCAGAACGTTCGCCCCAAGGGCCAGGAAACCCGTGTCGGCGAACAGGTCATGAGCGCCGGCACGCGGTTGGGGCCGATCGAGCTCGGGCTGGCCGCGACCCTGGGCTACGGTACACTTGAAGTGCGCCGCCAACCACGGGTCGCGGTGCTTTCAACCGGCGATGAACTGGTCGAGCCGGGTTTGCCACTGGGGCCTGGGCAGATCTACAACAGCAACCGGCGCTTGCTGGTCAGCTGGCTGCAACGCCTCGGCTGCGAGGTGGTCGACGCCGGGATCCTGCCCGATGATCTTGCGCGCACCCGTCAGTCCCTGGCCGAGTTGGGGAGCGTCGACCTGATCCTCTCCACTGGCGGTGTGTCGGTGGGCGAGGCAGATTTTCTTGGCCTGGCCCTGCGCGAAGCGGGCGAGCTGGCGCTGTGGAAGCTGGCGATCAAACCAGGCAAGCCGCTGACCTTCGGCCATTACCAAGGGGTGCCGGTTATCGGCTTGCCGGGCAACCCAGCCTCGACGTTGGTGACCTTCGGCCTGCTGGCGCGGCCCTACCTGCTCCGCCGGCTGGGCGTGGGCAACGTCGCGCCCTTGCGGTTCAGCGTGCCGGCGGGCTTCGACTGGCCCAAGGCCGGATCCCGCCGCGAGTACCTGCGCGCGCGCATCGAGGACGGTCTTGTACGCATCTACAAGAACCAGAGTTCTGGTGTGCTGCGTAGCGCGGCCTGGGCCGACGGGGTGGTGGAGGTGCTGGAGGGCAGCACGCCCAGGCAGGGCGATGCGGTAACGTTCATCCCGTTCAGTGAGCTACTTGGCTAGCACACCGCCGTTGGCGCCTGCGCCTGCCGGTGCCAACTGGGTCAGGCGCATGTGCACGTTCTCCAACTGCTGGGCGGCGACGCTCCAGTCATGACGTTGACGGGCAAACTGACGCCCGGCGACGCTTAGCTGGCCCATGCGCCAAGGCTGATTGAGCAGTTGGGTGATCAACAGAGCCAGTTGGCCGCTGTCGTCGCTACCCAGGTAGTGCTCGCCGTTGTTCATGGCCAAACCCGAGGCGCCCTTGCTGGTGGTGATGACCGGTAGCCCGGCAGCCAGGGCCTCAAGGATCTTCACCTTGGAGCCTCCAGCATGGCGCAGGGGGGCGAAGAACAACGCCGAGCGGCGCTGCAGCTCACGCAGGTCGGGACGGTAACCTACCCACTCGATGCGTGGGTCGTTCCAGTGCAGCTTCCAGCTGGCCGGCAATGCGTGCCCGGCAATGGCCAGGCGTACCGCCGGGTTGCTCATCCATACCTGGGGCAGGATTTCTTCCAGCGCCCACTCGATCGCTTCCAGGTTGGCGCCGTACTCGAAGTTGCCGACAAACAGCAGGCGTTGGCTATGTGGGGTAGGACATACGTCCTGGTAGTGGTCGCAGTCCACGCCATTGACCACCACATTTACCGGGCGGCCGCTGATCTGGCCGATCAGTTCGGCATCGTGAGCGCTGACCGCCACCACCTCGCTGGGTTGGCGCAGTACCCGTTGTTCCCAGCGCCGATAGCGCCAGCGGTCGAAGGCGTTCAGCGGACGCAACCACAACGGCAGGCGGTCATGGCAGGCGGCACCCATCACCGACTCCAGGTAATGCTCACTGAGCATGTACGGCAGGCCCCTGGCCTGCAGGGCCCTCTCGAACGGCTGGAAGCTGTAGCTGTGCTCGATCTGGATCACATCCCAGGGTTCGTCCAGCAGTTGTTCGAACTGGTGTCGCAGACAAGGCGCCAAACCATTGATGATGACCCGCATGGGGTAGTCGATTATGGGTGAGGCGAACAGGTTCATTGGGCTGTTCAGTGCTCGCCTGGGCAGTACGATCAGGCGTTCCACCAAGGGTTCCAGGGCTTCACGCGCGCTATCGCTCAAGGGGATCTTGGACTGCACCAGCAAGGTGATCCGGTGGCCATGCTGCGCCAGGGTGCGCAGCAGGTGGTACTGCCGGGTCTTGCTGCCACTGGTGGTGGGCCAGGGCAGGTAGGGCAGGGTCCAGAGTATGCGCATGAGCCTGAATCCTCGCGGTTGGCCGGTTGCCGGCCCTGGATGGCAAAAACGCGCCCTCTGGCAGTCAGGCAGGTGCTGCCGCCGCCGGGGCGCGTCCATAGATATCAGTAAAGCGTACGATGTCGTCTTCGCCCAGGTATTCGCCGCTTTGTACCTCGATCATCACCAGGTCGATGACACCGGGGTTGGTCAGGCGGTGGCTGCGCCCAGGCTTGATGAAGGTGGATTCGTTGGTGTCGAGCAAGAACTCCTCCTCGCCATTGGTCACGCAGGCCATGCCGCTGACGACGATCCAGTGCTCGCTGCGATGATGGTGCATCTGCAGTGACAGCGATTCACCCGGGCGCACCATGATGCGCTTGATCTTGAACCGCGGGCCCTCCTCGAGCACGGTGTACAGGCCCCAGGGGCGGGTTACGGTGCGGTGCAGTCGGTAGGCGTCATGGCCCTGATGCTTGAGCTGCTGGGCAATCACCTTGACTTCCTGGCTGCGCGCGGCATCGGCGATCAGCAGTGCGTCGGGGGTATCGATGACGATCAGATTGTCCAAGCCGACCGCGCCGACCAGGCGTCGTGGCGAGTCGATGTAGCAGTTGCTGACATCATGCAGTACGGTTTCACCGTTGCAATGGTTGCCCTGGTCATCGGTCGGGCGCAGTTCACGCACCGCCTCCCAGCAGCCGATGTCGCTCCAGCCGATGTCACATGGCACCACCGCCACCTGGGCGGATTGTTCCATCAGGGCGTAGTCGATGGAGATGTCGGGTGTCAGGGCGAAGCATTCGGGATCGAGTTCCACTTGCAGGCCGGACGGTCCCTCCTTGACCTGGCTGTGTTCCAGGCAGTGGGTCACGCTGTGCAGGACTTCGGGGGCATGCGTCTGCAGTTCCTGCAGTACGGTGCCGACGCGCAGGCAGAACATGCCGGCATTCCACAGGTGTCGGCCACCTTCGAGGTAGCCCTGGGCGGTCTCGGCGTCAGGCTTTTCAACGAAGCGGGCGACCCGAAAAGCGCCGGCTGCCAGCGTCTGGCCTTGTTCGATATAGCCGAAGCCGGTTTCGGCGCGGGTCGGCAACAGGCCGAAGGTGGCCAGCCAGCCTTGCCCGGCGAGCGCCATGGCCTGGCACACAGCGGCTTGGAAAGCCTCCTGGTCCTGGATCAGGTGGTCGGCAGGCATTACCAGCAGCAGGCAATCCTCGCCGTACTGTTCGGCGCAGTGCAGCGCTGCAGCAGCGATGGCGGGGGCGGTGTTACGGCCCATTGGCTCGAGAATGAAATCGTGGGCTACGCGTTGGGTGCCAACCTGGCGATATTCGTCCTGGGTGCGGAATACCACCTCACGGTTGGTCACCGTGAGCACGCG
This sequence comes from Pseudomonas sp. PONIH3, assembly GCF_002934345.1. Taxonomy (NCBI): domain Bacteria; kingdom Pseudomonadati; phylum Pseudomonadota; class Gammaproteobacteria; order Pseudomonadales; family Pseudomonadaceae; genus Pseudomonas; species Pseudomonas sp. PONIH3. Next base: position 1,468,486 of record NZ_CP026386.1, on the reverse strand, counting down.
CTCGACCCCAGGCAGGTTGCTGGCGCGGTTGAAGGTCTTCTGCAGCAGGCTCATGCCGTCGGGAAGACGCATGAACGGCTTGGGCATCGCTTCGCGCGAGACCGGCCACAATCGGGTGCCGGCGCCGCCAGCGATGATGCAAGGGATCAGAACGCTCATAGTCACAGCCTCGAATCGGGGCGCTGCGGGGCAGCGCAATGCAAGGAAATCACGACCTGTCAGGCGTCTGGCGGCGCAAAGTCAATAAAATGACTTTTTTGGGCGGCATCTTCCATGAAGGCCAAATATTTGTCGAATGATGCGCCTGTCGCGAGCGGCTTTCAATGGCAATTACGGGAAACGGCGGTTTTTGGACGGGGCATGCAGCAATCCGTGTGCGTTCATGGTCGAGATTGCAGTAGGGCATTTCTGTGCATTTTTCCGGGAGGGCAACATGAGCGAGCGCAAGGCATTGCTGATCCTGCATGGCAAGCAGGCCACCAACGAGGACGTGCGGGCCGCGGTGGGCCAGCTGCGGGAGCGTGGCTGGGAGTTGGATGTGCGCCTGACCTGGGAGGGCGGTGATGCCCAGCGCCTGGTCGGGGAAGCACTGGCGGAGGGCTATGCTCACGTGGTGGCCGGCGGCGGGGATGGCACATTGCGCGACGTGGCCGAAGCCATGGGGCTGGCGGCCACCCAGGCCAGCCTGGCGCTGTTGCCGTTGGGTACGGCCAACGACTTCGCCAAGGCGGCGGGAGTCCCCCTTGAACCGCAAGCGGCCCTGGACCTACTGGAGGTGCCGGCGCGTGCGATCGACTTGGGGCGGGTGGGCGACCAGCTTTTCCTGAACATGGCGACCGGTGGATTCGGCACCCAGGTCACCGCCAATACCTCCGAAGACCTGAAGAAAGTGCTGGGTGCTGCGGCCTACCTGTTCACCGGGCTGTCGCGTTTCAGTGAGCTGCAGGCGGCCTCGGTGGAGCTGCAGGGGCCTGGGTTCCAGTGGCAGGGGGAGTTGCTGGCGCTGGGGATCGGCAACGGTCGCCAGGCCGGTGGCGGGCACGTATTGTGCCCCGAGGCCAGTGTGGATGATGGCCTGCTGGACGTCGGTATCCTGCCGGCGCCGCAGGAAATGGCTGGAGCCCTGCGCGAGCTGCTGGCTGGTGAGGGGTTGTTTGTGCGCGCCCGTTTGCCGTGGGTGGAGATCAAGGGCGCCCAAGGGCTGGACATGAACCTCGACGGTGAGCCCCTGCAAGCGGCAAGCTTGCGTTTTGAAGCGCTGCCAGGGGCGTTGCGTGTGCACTTGCCCAAGGATTCACCGTTGCTCAGTCATCCAGGCTGATGATTTTTTCGCGCACTGCGAACAGCACCAGGCCTGCTACGTCGTAGATCTGCAAGCGCTTCATGATCTGCGAACGGTGGGTTTCCACGGTCTTTATCGACAGGCCCAGACCGCTTGCGATCTCCCGGGTCGATTTGCCGCGCACGATCAAGCGCAGGATCTCCAGCTGACGCGCGGTCAGGTTGTGGCCGTCGTTGCTCGGCTGGCGGCCGTTCTGGGCGCGCAGCAGCGCCTGGTTGATCACGGTGTGGGCGATGGCCGGACTGAGGTAGCGTTCGTCGTTGCGCAGGGCAGTCAGCGCCTGTTCCAGTTCGGTGGCTGTGGTGTCCTTGAGCAGGTAGCCATGGGCGCCGCTTTCCAGTGCGCGCATGATCAGTTCCGGGTCGGTGTGCATCGACAGGATCAGGACTTTGCAGGTGCAACCGTTTGCGCGTAGCTGCGTTAGCGCGTCCAGGCCACTGGTCGAGCGCATGGAAATATCCAGCAGGACAATGTCCGGCGCCAGGCGCAAGACCTGCTCAAGGAGTTGTCCGCCGTCATCGGCTTCGCCGATCACGGTATAGCCGGGAATGTCCGATACCAATGCCCTGACACCAGCGCGAATCAGGGAGTGGTCGTCCACCAGCAAGAGATTACAGGTCATCGGTAGCAGGAGTCCTGGCGCGTTCTTGGTTGCGGGGTGGCCATGGGAAAAGTGCGTCGATCCGGGTGCCCTGGCCAGGTTGGCTGGTGATGGTGAGACTGCCCTGCAGTGCTGTCACCCGTTCCTGCATGCCAGCCATGCCGCGCAGGCCGCTCTGCGCGGGGGCCTGCGCTGGTATGAAACCGCCGCCGTCATCTTGGATCGACAGGGCCAGACCTGCCGAGGTGCGCTGCAGGCGGACCACCAGGTTGCGAGCATGTGCGTGGCGGAGCATGTTGGTGACCGCTTCCTGAGTGATGCGAAAAGCCGCCATGGTGACTTCCTCGCTGATGCCGCCCAGGCGTTGGTGGCATTCAAGGCTCCAGTGCACCTCGGTGTTTTCAAGGGTCCGTAGCAGGTGCGCGCGCAGGCTCGCCTCCAGCCCCAGGCTGGCCAACTGGCGCGGGTTGAGGATTGTGGAAACATCGCGCACGTTGCTCAAGGTCAGGTCCAGCGTGCTGCGCAGGGCGGTGCACTGCTCTTGCAGTTCGGGCGGTACCCGGCGTTGCAACCAGTCAACCTGGAGCTTGGCTGCGGTCAAGAGTTGGCCAATGTCGTCGTGCAGTTCGCGGCTCAGTCTCTGGCGCTCGCTTTCCTGAACCTTGAGCATGCGTGTGGCCAGCTCGGCGGGGCGCAGGCTGATCGAGCGCGCCCAGTGGCGCAGGTGCCAACCTATGCCGATCATCGCCAGTAACTGGAGCAGTAGCAGGCTGGCCGACAGGGGGAGGGTGCGCAGGTACGCCACCAGGTTCGCTCCCAGGGAAGTAACGCACAGCAGGGCAGTCGTCCAGCGGAGCAGGGCAGCTCTGGGGCGGCAATGCTGGAGAAACTTCAAGCGTGGAGGCATAGGTACGGAAGCCACTGTGTTATAGCGGTTAGGGGCGTTGCACACGTCTGAAAGAGGTATTACCGCCCACCTTCGTCCAAGTTCAGGTGCGGATCCAATCACCGATAACCTGGGCGCGCATGTTCGAATGCGCGCATGTTATCACTTTGGTTGAATTTGGTCGCGGGGGATAACTGCTTGAAACCTCGTATTTTCCGGGCTGTGGCGGACCTGGCGGACAAGGGCTTGGCTAGCAGAGTGCCATTATTAAATTATGTTTCCATCGTACATTGAGTAACTAACGATTCACGCTGATGAAAACATTTGAAAAAACTTGTGCGCACTTTGCCAAGTTCATTTCAGGGCGAGTTAGTTGTAGCTCGAAAGCTCGGTTAGTGCGCTCGGGTGGGCGCACTGAGGTCCTGATCCAGATGGGGATGAGCGCAGGGCGCGCCGGTCTGTCGGCAATCCGTGCACAGCTGCGTGGACGGCTGCCCCAAGGCGGTGGCCAGCTCGCTTAATAGCAGTTGTTGTTCCTCGGTGTCCATGTCCAGCTGGCCGGTCTGCGGATCGAGCAGCTCCAATTGCCAGTCGAGCAGGGTCAGGCAAGCGGCGAGCACTGGCAGGCTGTCGCCGCTCAGATGCTGCTGGGCACATGCGGGCGCGAGCAGCTGTTGCAAGGTGAACGCATAGTGAGCCACCTCGTGCAGGTCAAGGGTATCGGCGCGCCGGGCCAGGGTGTCGAGTGCCGCGTTGAGGCTCTGGCAGGCATCAGGATCGTTGCTGATCAACTCCAGGTGCTGCAGGCATTCCTGGGACCTGGCCAGCAGGACCTGTGCATCCTGCAGAAAGGCCGCCACGGCGGTGGTGTGCAGTGGAGTGCTATCCATCATGGCTCCCCACCCTCGGGGATTGCCGTACCAAGATGATCGCTCGCAAAAGCCTGACTCCGTTCATGCAGTGAGAATGGCGTCACATTAATGGCTAATGGATATTGCGAACATCAGGTTGCACCCGATTGCCACTAAGGGTTTCCCTGATGAGGTTTCAGGCTGATCGTTCGTTGCGAACGACGGAGGTGGCAGGATGTGGCAGCAGTAAAGCATGATGGTAAAGTGATATCAATCACCCCGCATGGCTTTTTCCATCAGGGGTCAAGCTGTGCCCTTGTCCGCCGATACAGGGGGATGCATTCACTTTTTCCCGACTCACGCCTGGGGGCTTCCAATGGCTGGCATTCTCGACACGGTAGACCAACGCACGCAACTGGTGGGTGAGAACCGCCTGGAAATCCTCATGTTCCGGCTGGCTGGCCGGCAGTTGTTCGCCATCAACGTGTTCAAGGTCCAGGAGGTGCTGCAACTGCCCAAGCTGACCCTCATGCCGCAGCGCCATTCCTTCGTCTGTGGCGTGGTCAACCTGCGCGGCCAGACGCTGCCGGTGATTGACCTGTCCCAGGCGATCGGCATGCGCCCGCTGCAGCCGGGGCCGAACAGTACCATCATCGTCACCGAGTACAACCGCTCGGTGCAGGCGTTCCTGGTGGGGGGTGTGGATCGTATCGTCAACATGAACTGGGAAGCCATCATGCCGCCGCCGGCCAGTGCTGGCCGCCAGCACTACCTCACGGCAATCACCAAGGTCGACGAGCAGTTGGTCGAGGTCATCGATGTGGAGAAAGTGCTGGCCGAAATCGTGCCCTACAACGCCAAGGTCTCCCGCGACAAACTCGAAGATCCGGTGCTGGCCCGCGCCCGCGGTCGCGAGGTGCTGCTGGTGGACGACTCCACCGTGGCCTTGGCGCAATTGCGCGATACCCTTTCGCAACTGGGAGTGAAGCTGCACGTGGCCAGCGACGGTCTGAAGGCGCTGCGCCTGCTCAAGGGCTGGGCCGATGCCGGGGAGGATGTCTGCGAGAAGCTGCTGATGGTCTTCACCGACGCCGAGATGCCCGAGATGGATGGTTACCGGCTGACCACCGAAATCCGTAACGATCCGCGCCTGCGGGGTCTCTATGTGGTGCTGCACACATCGCTGTCGGGTAGCTTCAACGAGTCCATGGTCAAGAAGGTCGGTTGCGACAACTTCCTTTCCAAGTTCCAACCCGATCGCCTGGTGGATGTGGTGCGTCAACGCCTGAGCCTGGACAAAGCCACGGTGTAACGACGGCACCGGTCCGGTATAAGCTTGGTGTTTCGACTGGCGCAAGGTGGCAGGGATGTTTCTCAGTGCATTGTATCGGTACCCGGTAAAATCGGCTCGGGCCCAGTGCCTGCAGGCGTCCGCTGTCGGCAACTTGGGCCTGGACGGTGACCGGCGCTGGCTGGTGGTGGAGCAGGAAAACGGCCGCTTCCTGACCCAGCGCGCCTGGCCCCGGCTGGGGCAGGTTGGCGCCAGTTACGGCGAGCAGGGTCAACTGCTGCTTCAGACGCCGGGGCAGACGCCCTTGGAGGTGCCGGTACCGCCCGCCGACGAGGCCCTGCGCGGTATCACCATCTGGCGCGACACCTTGCGCGTGCCCGATGCTGGCGATGCCGCCGCGGCCTGGCTCAGCGAGCTTCTGGGCAAGGCGGTAAGGCTGGTGTACTGCCCCGAGCAGCGGGCCCGCTACTTGCCCAGCGGCTACGGCCTCAACAGTGACCGGGCAGCCTTTCCCGATGGTTTTCCACTGCTGCTGATCGGCCAGGCCTCGCTGGATGAGTTGAGCCGTCGGGTGGGGCGCCCCATGGACATGCTGCGGTTTCGCCCGAACCTAGTGGTCGAGGGGGCCGAGGCCTTTGCCGAGGACTGCTGGAAGCGCATCCGTATTGGCGACATGACCTTCCGCGTGCTCAAGCCGAGCGTGCGCTGCATCCTCACCACCCTCGATCCTGCCACAGGCGAACGCAGCCCGGACCGTGAGCCGTTGACCACGCTCAAGACGTTCCGCGAGAAGGAAGGCGATGTGCTGTTTGGCCAGAACCTGGCGGTGGATGGCGAGGGAGAGCTTAAGGTGGGGATGGCGGTTGAGGTCCTCGAGTAGCGCCATCGCGGGGCAAGTCGCATCGGCGCACCGCCGCTCCCACGTTAGCGTGGGAGCGGGGTGATGGCATTCCGATCACATATCGTCGAAATACCGCTCATGCCAATCCACCAGCGGCTGCGGTGAATTGAGCTTCTGCCCGTAGATGACCGAATACGACAGCACGTTCTGCACGTATTGGCGCGTCTCGTCGAACGGAATCGATTCGACCCACACATCGAAGCTCAGGTGCTTGGCGCCCTTGAGCCATTGGCGTACACGCCCGGGACCGGCGTTATAGGCGGCCGAGGCGAGCACGCGGTTACCGTTGAACTGGCTGTGTACCTGGCTCAGGTAGGCGGCGCCAAGCTGGATGTTCTTGTCCGGATTGAACACCTGCGCCGGCGAAGCCAGCGGGATGCTGAACTTGCGTGCGGTTTCCTTGGCGGTGCCCGGCATCAACTGCATCAAGCCGCTGGCGCCGACACTGGAGCGGGCGTCTTCCATGAAGGCGCTCTCCTGGCGGGTGATGGCGAACACCCAGCTCGAATGCAGGCCGCGAACCTTGGCCTCGCGTACCAGGGTGTCGCGGTGGGCCATGGGGAAGCGAATGTCCAGGTCGTCCCAGTACTGGGCCTGGCTGATGGTGCGGATGGCTGGGAAGTACCAGCGCATGTCGTAGGCCAGCCGGGCTTGGGCGACCATTTCGTCACGGTTGAAGTGGCGGCTGACGTGATACCACTCGCGGCGCCCTTCGACGATCTGGCCACGGGCGTGGAACTCCAGTGCACGACGGATGCCAGGGGTGTTGCGGACTTTGTTGGTCACCGCCTGGCTCAGTGCCAGCGGCTTGTTGTTCAGCTGATAGGGCGTTTGTGCCCGGTCGGCGGCGAGGAAACCGTAGAAGTCGCGCTCGCGTGCGACGTTCTTGTACAGCAGCGGGACCTGGGGATTGTTGGGCTGGGCCAGCTCCAGGCTGCGCGCCTGCCAGTACTTCCAGCGGTTGCTGCTGGCCAGGTCCTGGGGCAGGCGCCTGGTCAGTTCGTAGGCTTCTTCCCAGCGCCCAAGGCGCAGCAGCAGGCGCAGGCGCCATTCGCTGACGGTGTTGTCGCGCAGTTCCGGGTCGTAGCGGGTCATCAGGTCCAGGGCGCGCGGGTCGTAGCGGCGGGCCAGGGTCAGGCCAATCTCGCGGGCGATGGCGACTTTCTCGTCACGGGAGAAGTGCATGCGCTGGGCATAGTCGTCGAGCAGCGCCATGGCTTGCTCCGGGTTCTGTCGGGCCAGGCGGCGAAGGCCAAGGCTGACCACATCGGACATCGCCTCGTTGACGGGTGTGAAGCGCGAAGGCTGGTTGAGTAGCTCAGGTTTCTGCGCCACGTCCAGCAGGAGTTTGCCCTGGGGGGCGAGCGTTGTGAGGGTTTTTACCAGGTTGTTGGCCAGGCCGTAATTGCGTGCCTGTGCCGCAAGCTTGGCGCGCTGCCAGCGCTTGGCCTCGGTCAACTGACCTTCGGCGGCCCACATGGCGAACAGGGTGTCGCAGGCTGTGGGCTGGGACTTGCCGACGTTCCACAGTTTTTCCGCGCTGGCGAAGCCTTCGGCGCGCAGGCCATGGGAGAGCTGATACTGGCCGTTGAGACAATCCAGTTCGGTGAAGTTGAGCTTGGGGTCGTAGTAGCGGGTGAAGGTGTTCCATTCACCGCGCTCGGCCAGCCAGCGCAACCAGCGCAGTTTCATCCAGTTGGCCTGGGGCAGGTCGCCGTGGGCCTTGAGGAAGCCCTCAATCTCTTCGTTGCTGGCGCTCTTGAGGCGCGCAGTCAGCTCGTCGTAGGTGAGGTAAGGCGTGAGCGGGTAATCGCGCAGCGCCTGCGCATAGCGCAGGTAGGGGCCCTTGTCGCCCTTGGCCAGGGCGCGCTTGGCCTCGTCGTAGTATTGACGTTGCTGGGTGATGTCGGCGGCCTGTGCGACGCTCGCGGCGAGGGTGGTCAGCAACAGGCAGGAAGCAATTTGTAACAGGCGGCTGCGCATGATACGTCCGGGCAGTGGAACCATGGAAAGTGACGGCGGAGCCAGCACTGTTGAGTATTACTGCTTAGCTTAGCCGTTTGCCGGTGGCCGGCGAAAGCGCTGTGCTTGTATCGAGTTGTTATCCGACGCCCTGTCGCGGCAACGGGCTTTTGATGCCCTGAAGGGGTAAGTCAGGTAGAATGCGCGCCCGGTTTTTGGAGATGATCATGACCCTGCTCAAATTCAGCGATGTGTCCCTCGCGTTCGGCGCCATGCCGCTGTTGGACAAAGTGTCCTGGCAGATCGCCCGTGGCGAGCGGGTGTGCATCATCGGCCGCAACGGCACGGGCAAGTCGAGCATGCTGCGCCTGGTCAAGGGCGAGCAGAAGGGCGATGACGGTGATATCTGGCGCGCCCCGGGCCTGAAGATTGGCGAGCTGCCGCAAGAGCTGCCGGTGGCCGACGAGCGTAGCGTATTCGATGTGGTAGCCGCTGGCCTTGACGGCGTCGGCGAGTTGCTGGCGCAGTTCCATCATCTGAGCCAGAACATCCACGGTGACGAGGATCTCGAAAAGCTCATGCACGTCCAGCATGAGCTCGAAGCCCGTGACGGCTGGCGCCTGCAGCAGGTGGTGGAAAGCACCCTGAGCCGCCTGCAGTTGCCGGCCGACAAGACCCTGGCCGAGCTCTCCGGCGGCTGGCGCCGGCGCGTGCTGCTGGCCCAGGCGCTGGTGTCCGAGCCCGACCTGCTGCTGCTGGACGAACCGACCAACCACCTGGACATCGGCGCCATCGCCTGGCTGGAAGAGGCCCTGAAAGGTTTCGGCGGCGCGGTGTTGTTCATCACCCACGACCGTTCCTTCCTGCAGAACCTGGCCACGCGGATCCTCGAGCTGGACCGTGGCGGGCTGATCGACTGGAACGGCGACTACGCCAGCTTCCTGGTGCACAAGGAGGCCGAGCTGGCAGCCGAGGCCACTGCCAACGCGCTGTTCGACAAGCGCCTGGCCCAGGAAGAAGTGTGGATCCGCCAGGGCATCAAGGCCCGACGCACCCGCAACGAAGGCCGCGTGCGCGCGCTCAAGGCGCTGCGCGTGGAGCGTGGTGAGCGCCGCGAACGCCAGGGCAAGGCCAATATCCAGATCGAAGTGGCGGACAAGTCCGGCAAGCAGGTGATGGTGCTGGAGGACGTCAGCTTCGCCCACCAGAATGGGCCGAAGCTGGTCAAGGATTTCTCCATGGTGCTGCAGCGCCAGGACCGTATCGGCTTGCTGGGTGCCAACGGCACCGGCAAGACGACCCTGCTCAAGCTGATGCTCGGCGACCTGGAACCCACCAGTGGCAAGGTCGAGCGCGGCACCAAGCTGGAAGTGGCCTACTTCGACCAGATGCGCCATCAGCTGGACCTGGAAAAGACCGTCATCGACAACCTGGCCGAAGGCCGCGATTTCATCGAGATCGACGGCCAGAACCGTCATGTGCTGAGTTACCTCGGCGATTTCCTGTTCAGCCCGCAGCGTGCGCGCACGCCGGTCAAGGCGCTGTCCGGGGGCGAGCGCGCGCGCCTGCTGCTGGCCAAGCTGTTCAGCAAACCGGCCAACCTGCTGGTGCTGGACGAACCGACCAACGACCTCGACGTCGAGACCCTCGAGTTGCTCGAAGAGGTGCTGTCCAACTACAAAGGCACGGTGCTGATGGTCAGCCACGACCGGGCCTTCCTCGACAACGTGGTGACCAGCACCCTGGTGTTCGAAGGTGAAGGGCGCGTGCGCGAGTACGTCGGCGGCTACGAGGACTGGATTCGCCAGGGTGGTTCGCCGAAGCTGCTCGGCGTGACCGAAAGCAAGGGCGGCAAGTCCGAGCTCAACAGCGCCGTGGTGCAGGCGCCGGTGGAGGAGGTGGCGCCTGTTGTTGCCGCTGCGCCTGCGGCCGATGCCAGCAAGAAGAAGCTCAGCTACAAGCTGCAGCGTGAGCTGGAGATGCTGCCGGGGCAGATCGATGCGCTGGAGCAGCGAATGGCCGAGGCGCAGGAAGAAGTGAGTGCGGCGGGCTTCTATCAGCGGCCGATTGCCGAGACTGCGGCGGTGCTGGCCAAGATCGAGAAGCTGCAGGGCGAGCTGGACGTGCTGGTGGAACGCTGGGCCGAGCTGGAAGGCTGAAGCCATCGCGGGGCAAGCCCGCTCCCACGCAGCCCTGTTTGACGGACTTTGTGGGAGCGGGGTTGCCCCGCGATGAAAGTATTACTCGGCCTTCTTCTGCAACCGCACCGCCAATACATCGCACGGCGCGCCGTGCAGCACGTCGTTGGCGGTGGAACCCAGCAGCAGGGCCAGACCGTGGCGGCCATGGCTGCCGACCACGATCAGGTCGCAATGCTGGTCCTTGGCTAGCTGGTGGATCTCCTGGCGCGGCTGGCCGTAGACCAGGTGCGAATCGCCGCGATTGATATCCGGGTACTTGTTGTACAGGCGCTCCATGCGTTCCTTGGCCTGGTCGAATTGTTGCTGCTGCAATTGCGACAGGTCCATCGGCACGTCGCCGCCGAAGGCCATGGCCATGGGCTCGACGATGTGCACCAGGGAGACCTTGGCACCGCTGGCCAGGGCGATGGCCTTGGCTCGCTTGATCACCGGGTCGCATTCTTCGGTCAGGTCGACAGCGACCAGAAGATGTTCATAGGACATGTGCAGTACTCCTGACAATCGCGATAGTAGAAGTATGGTCGCTTTCGCGCGGATCTTCCGTGAAACCTGACTAACCCGCTCATTTGCAACGCTTTATAAGGTCTACAGATATGACGGTATGGCTGGTGGTGTCAATCCTTGCGCTGATTCTCAGCCCGTTGGCCTGGTTGCGCCCTTCGCGCAAACAGAGCGAGCAGATGAGCCTGCGCCTGGAGGGGCGGCGCATGGGGCTGGCCATGCAGTTGGCGCCGCAACAGTGGCCGCACTGGCTGGAAAACGAACCGCCCAGCCCTTGTCCGCAGTACCATCGGGCGCGGCGCAAGGGGCGCGCGGACAGCTGGTGCTACTGGCAGATCACCCCGGGCGTGTGGTGGAACCAGTGGCGCGAGCCCTGCGAGGATCAGCGCCTGGCCGAGGCATTCGCCCGCCTCCCGGCAACGGTCTACAAGGTCGAGGCCGACAGTCGCATGATTGCTCTGTACTGGAGCGAGCGGGGCGATAAATCTGTTTTGCAGGATATTGCCCAAGTCCTCCAAACCCTCGCCTGAAATCGCAGAAGGCAAAACGGCGCACCGGAGCAAGCATGCTCCGGTGCGCCGTTTTGCGTTTGAGCGTGAAGCAAAAGGCCAGGCAGGCCGGAAATACTTTCAATCAGGCGCAGTGTAGCCGTCCTGGGTGGATGCGTTTAAAAAAAAGCACGTGTGCCGGCAGGGATGGTCTATCGCTGACATGAATGAAGGGCAATCACTGTCATCATGTTTCGTACCCAGAGGGTAGAAGATGACTGGAAAGTCGCGTTTTCACGGCCTTCGCGAGTATTTGACAACGCGGTTCTTTTCGGGGAATGTGTGCACACCCAAGTCAAACGGGCGTATGAATTGAGCGTTTGTATGTCAGACGGCTCTTACAGAATCCCGATTAGCGCGTCGACGGGTGTGCCTGGGGCGAGGGACCGGTAGAACCGGCTCTTGTTGCCAGCGATCGACGTGTACTGTTCAGCTTCCATATCGTGGAGATCAGTTGATGATTTACGAAGGTAAAGCCATCACGGTTAAGGCTCTTGAAAGCGGCATCGTCGAACTGAAGTTCGACCTCAAGGGTGAGTCCGTCAACAAGTTCAACCGTCTCACTCTGAACGAGCTGCGTCAGGCCGTGGACGTGATCAAGGCCGATGCCTCGGTCAAGGGCGTGATCGTCAGCAGTGGCAAGGACGTGTTCATCGTCGGCGCCGACATCACCGAGTTCGTCGACAACTTCAAGCTGCCCGAGGCCGAACTGGTCGCCGGCAACCTGGAAGCCAATCGCATTTTCAGTGACTTCGAAGACCTGCAGGTGCCGACCGTGGTCGCCATCAACGGCATCGCCCTGGGTGGCGGCCTGGAGATGTGCCTGGCCGCAGACTACCGGGTCATGTCCAGCAGTGCCAAGATCGGCCTGCCTGAAGTCAAGCTGGGTATCTACCCAGGCTTTGGCGGCACCGTGCGCCTGCCGCGCCTGATCGGCTCGGACAACGCCATCGAGTGGATTGCGTCCGGCAAGGAAAACCGCGCCGAGGACGCCCTGAAAGTCGGCGCCGTCGATGCCGTGGTCGCCCCCGAGCTGCTGCAGGCCGGAGCCCTGGACCTGGTCAAGCGCGCCATCAGCGGTGAGCTGGACTACAAGGCCAAGCGCCAGCCCAAGCTGGAAAAACTCAAGCTCAACGCCATCGAGCAGATGATGGCTTTCGAGACTGCCAAGGGCTTCGTTGCCGGCCAGGCCGGTCCGAACTATCCGGCGCCGGTCGAGGCCATCAAGACCATCCAGAAAGCCGCCAACTTCGGCCGTGACAAGGCTCTGGAAGTCGAGGCCGCAGGCTTCGCCAAGCTGGCCAAGACTTCGGTCGCCGAGAGCCTCATCGGCCTGTTCCTGAACGACCAGGAGCTCAAGCGCAAGGCCAAGGCCCACGACGAGATTGCTCACGACGTGAAACAGGCTGCCGTGCTCGGCGCCGGTATCATGGGTGGCGGCATCGCCTACCAGTCGGCGGTCAAGGGCACCCCGATCCTGATGAAGGATATCCGCGAGGAAGCCATCCAGCTGGGCCTGAACGAGGCCTCCAAGCTGCTCGGCAAGCGTGTCGAGAAGGGTCGCCTGACTCCGGCCAAGATGGCCGAGGCCCTCAACGCCATTCGCCCAACCCTGTCCTACGGTGACTTCGGCAATGTCGACATCATCGTCGAGGCCGTGGTCGAGAACCCGAAGGTCAAGCAAGCCGTGTTGGCCGAGGTGGAAGGCCAGGTGAAAGAGGATGCGATCCTCGCCTCCAACACCTCGACCATCTCCATCAACCTGCTGGCCAAGGCGCTCAAGCGTCCGGAAAACTTCGTCGGCATGCACTTCTTCAACCCGGTGCACATGATGCCGCTGGTGGAAGTCATCCGTGGCGAGAAGTCCAGCGACGTGGCCGTGGCCACCACCGTGGCCTACGCCAAGAAGATGGGCAAGAACCCGATCGTGGTCAACGACTGCCCGGGCTTTTTGGTCAACCGCGTGCTGTTCCCGTACTTCGGCGGCTTCGCCAAGCTGGTCAGCGCTGGCGTCGACTTCGTGCGCATCGACAAGGTGATGGAAAAGTTCGGCTGGCCGATGGGCCCGGCCTACCTGATGGACGTGGTCGGCATCGACACCGGCCACCATGGCCGCGACGTGATGGCCGAAGGCTTCCCGGACCGCATGAAGGACGATCGTCGCTCCGCCGTCGACGCCCTGTACGAAGCCAACCGCCTGGGTCAGAAGAATGGCAAGGGCTTCTACGCCTACGAGACCGACAAGCGCGGCAAGCCGAAGAAAGTCGCCGATGCCAGCGTGCTCGACGTGCTCAAGCCGGTCATCTTCGAGCAGCGTGAAGTCACTGATGAAGACATCATCAACTGGATGATGGTGCCGCTGTGCCTGGAGACCGTGCGCTGCCTGGAAGACGGTATCGTCGCCACCGCCGCCGAGGCCGACATGGGTCTGGTCTACGGCATCGGTTTCCCTCCCTTCCGTGGTGGTGCGCTGCGCTACATCGATTCGATCGGGGTCGCCGAGTTCGTCGCACTGGCCGACAAGTACGCCGACCTGGGGCCGCTGTACCACCCCACTGCGAAGCTGCGCGAAATGGCCAAGAACGGCCAGCGCTTCTTCAACTGAGCGCCCACGAGCTAGAGCGAGAATATTGATATGAGCCTGAATCCAAGAGACGTGGTGATTGTCGACTTCGGTCGCACGCCGATGGGCCGCTCCAAGGGTGGCATGCACCGCAACACCCGTGCCGAAGACATGTCCGCGCACCTGATCAGCAAGCTGCTGGAGCGCAACGACAAGGTCGACCCGAAGGAAGTCGAGGACGTGATCTGGGGCTGCGTCAACCAGACCCTGGAGCAGGGCTGGAACATCGCCCGCATGGCGTCGCTGATGACCCAGATCCCCCACACCTCCGCCGCGCAAACCGTCAGCCGCCTGTGCGGCTCGTCGATGAGCGCGCTGCACACCGCCGCCCAGGCGATCATGACCGGCAACGGTGACGTGTTCGTCATCGGTGGTGTCGAGCACATGGGCCACGTCAGCATGATGCATGGCGTCGACCCCAACCCGCACCTGTCCTTGCACGCTGCCAAGGCTTCCGGGATGATGGGCCTGACCGCCGAGATGCTGGGCAAGATGCACGGCATCACCCGTGAGCAACAGGATCTGTTCGGTGTGCGTTCGCACCAGCTCGCCCACAAGGCGACGGTCGAAGGCAAGTTCAAGGACGAGATCATCCCGATGCAGGGCTACGACGAGAACGGCTTCCTGAAGGTCTTCGACTACGACGAAACCATTCGCCCGGAAACCACCCTCGAAGGCCTGGCGTCGCTCAAGCCGGCGTTCAACCCGAAAGGTGGTACTGTTACCGCGGGCACCTCGTCGCAGATCACCGACGGCGCCTCGTGCATGATCGTCATGTCCGGCCAGCGCGCCATGGACCTGGGGATCCAGCCACTGGCGGTCATCCGTTCGATGGCGGTCGCCGGTGTGGATCCGGCGATCATGGGCTACGGCCCGGTCCCGTCGACGCAGAAAGCCCTCAAGCGCGCTGGTCTGACCATCGCCGACATCGACTTCTTCGAGCTCAACGAAGCTTTCGCCGCACAGGCCCTGCCGGTGCTGAAAGATCTGAAAGTGCTCGACAAGATGAATGAGAAGGTTAACCTGCACGGCGGCGCTATCGCCCTGGGTCACCCGTTCGGTTGCTCGGGGGCGCGGATTTCCGGCACCCTGCTCAACGTCATGAAGCAGAATGGCGGTACCCTGGGCGTCGCCACCATGTGTGTCGGCCTGGGCCAAGGCATCACCACTGTCTTCGAACGCGTCTGATCGCGGCGCAGGACAGCAGCCGGGGCCATGTGCCCCGGCTTTTGTTTTTTACAGGATTTGTTCAAGAGGGCGAGCGACATGCAGATACAACCTGGTGTGTACCGGCATTACAAAGGCCCTGAGTACCGTGTTTTCAGCGCTGCGCGACACTCCGAGAGCGAGGAGTGGATGGTGTTCTACCAGTGCCTGTATGGTGACTACAGCTTCTGGGTCAGGCCACTTTCGATGTTCCAGGAGTCCGTCGAGGTTGACGGCGAGCAGGTGCCACGCTTTGCTTTGGTCAAGGTCGAAGAGGGTCTCGGCGAGCGGCTGGGCAAGGCGCACGAGTGATAGACCGCGCTTGACCTCACTCTTTTGCCACTATATATAGCGGTGCCGCGTCCGGCACCTGACGCGTTTTTCATCTTCAGATTCAGGAATACTCCGATCCATGGGCAAATCGCTGGTCATTGTGGAATCCCCGGCCAAGGCCAAGACCATCAACAAGTACCTGGGCAGCCAGTACGTGGTGAAGTCGAGTATCGGCCACATCCGTGACCTTCCCACCAGCGGTTCCGCCAGTGCGAGCAAGGAACCGGCGGCCAAGCGCGGCAAGGCCGCGGCCGAGGCTCCGGCCTTGTCGCCGAAGGAGAAGGCGCGCCGCACCCTGGTCGCACGCATGGGCGTCGACCCCGAGGCGGGCTGGAAGGCCAAGTACGAGATCCTTCCCGGCAAGGAGAAGGTCATCGAGGAACTGCGCCGCCTGGCCAAGGATGCCGACACCATCTATCTCGCAACCGACTTGGATCGCGAGGGGGAAGCCATCGCCTGGCACCTGCGCGAGGCCATCGGCGGCGATGACAGCCGCTACAAGCGCGTGGTGTTCAACGAGATCACCAAGAAAGCCATCCAAGAAGCCTTCTCCCAGCCGGGCGAGCTCGATATCGATCGGGTCAATGCCCAGCAGGCGCGGCGTTTCCTTGATCGCGTGGTCGGCTACATGGTCTCGCCGCTGCTGTGGGCGAAGATCGCCCGTGGCCTGTCCGCCGGCCGCGTGCAGTCGGTGGCGGTGAAGCTGGTGGTCGAGCGCGAGCGTGAGATCCGTGCCTTCAACCCGGAAGAATACTGGGAAGTCCACGCCGACCTGGGCACTGCCAAGAACGCCAAGGTGCGTTTCGAAGTGGCCCGCGAGAAGGGCGAGGCGTTCAAGCCGCTCAACGAAGCCCAGGCCATGGCCGCGCTGGAGAAGCTCAAGGCCTCCAGCTACAGCGTGAGCAAGCGCGAGGACCGGCCGACCAGCAGCAAGCCTTCGGCACCGTTCATTACCTCCACCCTGCAGCAAGCCGCAAGCAACCGCCTGGGCTTCGGGGTGAAGAAGACCATGATGATGGCCCAGCGTCTGTATGAAGCCGGCTACATCACCTACATGCGTACCGATTCGACCAACCTGTCGACCGACGCCGTCGAGATGGCCCGCAGCTACATCGAGAAGGAGTTCGGCAAGCAGTACCTGCCTGCCGCGCCCATCGTCTATGGCAGCAAGGAAGGGGCCCAGGAGGCGCACGAAGCGATCCGCCCGTCCGACGTCAGCACCCACCCCACCAAGCTCAGTGGCATGGAGCGTGACGCCGAGCGCCTGTACGAGCTGATCTGGCGCCAGTTCCTGGCTTGCCAGATGCCGCCGGCGCAGTACCTGTCCACCAGCGTCACCGTGGTGGCGGGTGAGTTCGAGCTGCGCGCCAAGGGCCGGATCCTCAAGTTCGATGGTTACACCCGTGTCCTGCCGCAGCAGAGCAAGCCGGGCGAAGACGATGTGCTGCCGGAAATGGCCCAGGGTGAGGCGCTCAAGCTGATCCAGCTCGATCCCAGCCAGCACTTCACCAAGCCGCCGGCGCGCTTCACCGAAGCCAGCCTGGTCAAGGAAATGGAGAAGCGCGGTATCGGCCGCCCATCCACCTATGCGGCGATCATTTCCACCATCCAGGATCGCGGCTACGTCACGCTGCACAACCGCCGCTTCTATTCCGAGAAGATGGGCGACATCGTCACCGAGCGCCTGTCCGAGAGCTTCGCCAACCTGATGGACTACGGCTTCACCGCCGGCATGGAGGAGAACCTCGACGACGTGGCCCAGGGCGAGCGTGACTGGAAGAACGTCCTCGACGAGTTCTATGGCGACTTCAACAAGAAGTTGCAGACCGCCGAGTCCAGCGAGCACGGCATGCGTGCCAACCAGCCGACCCTGACCAACATTCCGTGCAAGGAATGTGGCCGGCCGATGATGATCCGTACCGCGTCCACCGGTGTGTTCCTCGGCTGCTCGGGTTACAGCCTGCCGCCGAAGGAGCGTTGCAAGGCGACGGTCAACCTGGTGCCGGGCGACGAAATCGCCGCCGACGACGAGGGCGAGTCCGAGTCGCTGGTGCTGCGCGGCAAGCACCGCTGCCCGATCTGTTCGACGGCGATGGATGCCTACCTGCTCGACGAGAAGCGCAAGCTGCACATCTGCGGTAACAACCCGGATTGCGCCGGCTACGAAATCGAGGAAGGCAACTACCGCATCAAGGGCTACGAAGGCCCGAGCCTGGAATGCGACAAGTGCGGCAGCGAAATGCAGCTCAAGACCGGCCGTTTCGGCAAGTTCTTCGGCTGCACCAACCCAAGCTGCAAGAACACCCGCAAGCTGCTCAAGAGCGGCGAGGCGGCGCCACCGAAGATGGACAAGGTGGACATGCCAGAGCTCAAGTGCGAGAAGGTCGACGATACCTACGTGCTGCGTGACGGTGCCTCGGGCTTGTTCCTGGCGGCCAGCCAGTTCCCGAAAAACCGCGAAACCCGTGCGCCGCTGGTGCTGGAGATCGTCCCGCACAAGCACGAGATCGATCCGAAGTATCACTTCCTCTGCGAAGCGCCACAGAAGGACCCGGAAGGGCGCCCGACGGTGATCCGCTACAGCCGCAAGACCAAGGAGCAGTACGTGCAGTCCGAGGTGGACGGCAAGCCTACCGGCTGGAAGGCGTTCTACGACGGCAAGGCGTGGAAGGTCGAAGACAAGCGCTGATCTGAAGGCGTGACTGGGGCCGCTCCGCAGGCCCAGTCATTTGATGACAAGCAAAGCGCAATCCCTGAAACTGCAGGCAATCGCCTTGCAGCCTTCAGGAGTCAGTCGAAATGGCCCAGGAACTCTACACCCGCACCAACCAGAAACTGTTCTTCGCCGGCCTCGCGCTGGAGTCCATGGCCAAGGCCGCGGACAGCCAGGCGCTGAATGCCCAGGGGCTGCTCCAGGCCGAGCGCGAGTCGGCGCTGTTCCACCTGTATGGCGCGCTGCTTGGGCTGTGCCACGAGATCGCCGGCTTCTACCGCCTGCCCCAGGCCTCGGCGGCACGGGCGGAATTGCTGTTCAGCGACGAGGTGCTGCAGAGCGTGGCGATCCCGGAAATGGCCGAGCTGCTGGAGCTCGCCCGCCAGCCGGAAACCTGGCTGGCACGTCTGCTGGCGGCTTATGCTGATTTGTTCCGACCACCGGTCGCCAAGAAAACCGTGAAGGGTGACGTTACCCAGCCGCTGATCCAGGCCGTCAATCTGGACGAGCCTGAGCCGGCAGAGCTTTCCCGGGAGGAACTGGAGGCCTGGCGGCAGAACCTGAAAAGCCTGGTGAGACGATTCCGCGATGCGCTGAGTGAGTGCTGAGCGCTTCCATGGCTGGTACACTAACGGCCTTTCGTGAAAAGCAGGCCCTTTATGTCAACGTCCTTTCTAGAAATTGTCGAGTTGCCTGATGGCCGGATCGAGCTGCGCCGCGCCGAAGATGAAGGCTCCCTGGTAACCTTGGATTTTTCCGAGGATGCCAAGGCATTCCTGCAAGGACAGCATGTGGAAGTGGCCAAGGCCATGCTCAGCGTTGGTGTGCAAATGGCCGGCCGCCTGGTTGAAGGCGACTTCGAGCGAGAAGAGGGGCCGCGCGTCCTTCACTGAGCCACGGTAGCGGCCCAGGGTTTCAAGCGTTTGACAGGCAAAGCCTGAACATCAGCCGAGGCGGATGTTCAGGCTTTGTGCGTTTCCGCTGGCCGCTGCGCGCTGCAGCTGTTGGCGGGCGTTGCTGTTGATGGTGCCCAGCCAGCTGACCACGGTATGGCTGTGCCCGAGGCGCAGCGCCTCGCAGGCCAGTTGCAGGGCCGTCTGCCTGCCGCCGGGTTGCAGCAACAGGATGCGTTCGCGGTTCAGGCCGGCATCACGCAGCCAGGCCTGGGTGAGGCTGCTGGGTGGGGCGATGAGCGTCAGCCAACGGCTGTCGTCTTCTTCGCTGAGTTCGCGCAGGATCGGCGCCAGCAGGCTCTGGCAGTGCCCTGGCGCGCCGCGCAGGGCCAGCTCGCTGAACAGCTCTGGCTGGCTGCTCTTGCGCGGCGCCTCGCTGGGCTTGAGGCCTGGCAGCACTGGCTGGGCAAGGAAGGCCTCGAACAGCGGCAACTGGGCTTGCTGGGGTGCATGGGTGAACGGCTGCATGACGCCTCCTGGTTCAGCGGCGCAGGACGCCGACGCTCAAGCCCTCGATCACCAGCTCCTGTTCCTTCAGGTCGACTTCGATGGGGGCGAATTCGGGGTTCTCGGCGATCAGCCAGACCTTGCTGCCTTCGCGCTTGAAGCGCTTGACGGTCACTTCGTCGCCGATACGGGCTACCACCACCTGGCCGTTGCGGGCTTCGCGGGTGGTGTGCACGGCGAGCAGGTCGCCGTCGAAGATGCCGATGTCCTTCATGCTCATGCCGTGCACCCGCAGCAGGTAATCGGCGCGCGGATGGAAGAAGGCCGGGTTGATGCTGCAGGAATCCTCGATGTGCTGCTCGGCGAGGATCGGCGCACCGGCGGCGACGCGGCCGATGATGGGCAGGCCGCTGTCCTCCTGCTTGGGCTCGAGGCCGGGGATGCGAATGCCGCGGGAAGCGCCAGGGGTCATCTCGATGGCGCCCTTGCGGGCCAGGGCTTTCAGGTGCTCCTCGGCGGCGTTGGGCGACTTGAAGCCCAGCTCCTGCGCGATTTCGGCGCGGGTCGGCGGGAAGCCGTTGTCTTCGAGGCAGCGTTTGATGAAAGCCAGAATCTCGGCTTGGCGTGGCGTCAGTTTCAGCATGGGCGAGGGCTCTGTCTTTATATACAGTGACTGGGATTATATACAGTGGCTGGCAAGCTGCAAGCACCCTTGCCGCACAACAGCTGCAAAGCGTGCGCATTCAATGCCTTGTGGCTGTGTTTAAATGAGCGACCACCCAGTCACTGAGCCTTGACATAATCAGGCTTGAAACGTATGTTTCAAACAACTGTTTGTCAGGCGGAGTAGTCATGGCCCAATCGGAAACCGTTGAGCGCATCCTCGATGCGGCGGAGCAGCTGTTCGCGGAGCGCGGGTTCGCGGAAACCTCATTGCGGCTGATCACCAGCAAGGCCGGGGTCAACCTGGCGGCGGTGAACTACCATTTCGGTTCGAAGAAAGCCCTGATCCAGGCGGTCTTTTCCCGATTCCTGGGCCCTTTCTGCGCCAGCCTGGAGCGTGAGCTCGACCGCCACCAGGCGCGTCCCGAGCAGAAGGCCTCGCTCGAGGAACTGCTGGAAATGCTGGTGGAGCAGGCCCTGGTGGTGCAACCGCGCAGCAACAACGACCTGTCGATCTTCATGCGCCTGCTGGGCCTGGCCTTCAGCCAGAGCCAGGGGCACCTGCGCCGTTACCTGGAAGACATGTACGGCAAGGTGTTCCGCCGCTACATGCTGCTGGTCAACGAGGCCGCGCCGCGCATTCCGCCACTGGAGCTGTTCTGGCGCGTGCACTTCATGCTCGGCGCCGCGGCGTTCAGCATGTCGGGTATCAAGGCGCTGCGCGCCATCGCCGAAACCGACTTCGGAATCAACACCTCGATCGAGCAGGTCATGCGCCTGATGGTGCCGTTTCTGGCCGCAGGCATGCGTGCCGACAGCGGTGTCACCGACCAGGCCATGGCCGCGGCGCAGTTGCGCCCACGCAGCAAGTCCGGCGCGCCCGCCAAGGCCTGAGCACTGGGCGGGGCAGGGCGCTTGCGCTAAGCTAGCGCCCATGCCTGAATTCGCCCCCGCCGCAATTCCCGTCAGCACGGCAGCTTCGCCACTGAACCATCGGACACCGCGTTGTCCGATGTGTGCGTGCGTCTGCGCGACCTCCGGATCTCCAATGAAGGACTCCCTATGACTGCCAGCCTGCAAGGCTCCCTGATGGTGGACATCGCCGGTAAATGGCTGACCGCCGAAGACCGCCATCTGCTGCGCCAGCCCGAAGTGGCCGGCCTGATCATCTTTGCCCGCAACATCGACAGCCCGCGCCAGGTGCGCGAGTTGTGCGCCTCGATCCGCGCCATCCGTCCCGAGCTGATCCTCGCCGTGGACCAGGAAGGCGGGCGGGTCCAGCGCCTGCGCCAGGGCTTCGTGCGCCTGCCGGCCATGCGCGCCATCGCCGACAACGCCAATGCCGAATACCTGGCCGAGCAGTGCGGCTGGCTGATGGCCACCGAGGTGCTGGCGGTAGGCCTGGACCTGAGCTTTGCCCCGGTGCTGGACCTCGACCATCAGCGCAGTGCGGTGGTCGGCAGCCGTGCCTTCGAAGGCAATCCACAGCGGGCTACCGAACTGGCCGGCGCCTTCATCCGTGGTATGAATGCCGCGGGCATGGCCGCCTGTGGCAAGCATTTCCCCGGTCACGGCTGGGCCGAGGCCGATTCCCATGTGGCGATCCCGGTCGATGAGCGCAGCCTGGAACAGCTGCGCACAGCCGACCTGGTGCCGTTCACCCGCCTGAGCGGCCAGTTGGCGGCGGTGATGCCGGCCCACGTGATCTACCCGCAGGTCGACAACCAGCCTGCCGGCTTTTCCCGGCGCTGGCTGCAGGACATCCTGCGCGGCGAGCTGGGCTTCGACGGGGTGATCTTCAGCGACGACCTGTCCATGGCTGGCGCCCACGTGGTGGGCGATGCCGCCAGCCGCATCGAGGCCGCGCTGAGCGCGGGCTGCGACATGGGCCTGGTGTGCAATGACCGGGCTTCGGCCGAGCTGGCGCTGAGCGCGGCGCAGCGCATGAAGGTCAAGCCGTCGCCGCGGATTGCACGGATGCGCGGGCAGGGCTTTGCGCGTACCGATTACCGCCAGCAGCCGCGTTGGCTGGAGGCGCTGGGGGCGTTGAAGGAAGCCCAGCTGGTCGACTGACCTCGCTGGCCTTCTCGCGGGGCAAGCCCGCTGCCACGAAGCCCTGAGGGTTAGTGGCAGCGGGCTTCTACTTGCTTCGTTTACCCGGCAGCGGCGCGAACAGCGCCTCGATCTCTTCATCCCCCAACCGCCATTGCCCGGCCTGCCCGCCATCGAGCAGCCCGGCTGCCAGTGCCGCCTTCTCTTGCTGCAACTGCTGGATCTTCTCTTCCACCGTTCCCCGGGTGATCAGCTTGAACACGAACACCGGCTTGTCCTGGCCGATGCGGTAGGCGCGGTCGGTGGCCTGGTTTTCACTGGCCGGGTTCCACCACGGGTCGTAGTGGATCACGGTGTCGGCGGCGGTCAGGTTAAGCCCCGTGCCGCCGGCTTTGAGGCTGATCAGGAATACCTCGCTGTCGCCATTCTGGAACTGCTGCACGGGGGCGCGACGGTCGCGGGTGTCGCCGGTCAGCAGGCTGTAGCGGATGCCGCGCTTCTCCAGCTCGAACTCGATCAGTGCCAGCATCGAGGTGAACTGCGAGAACAGCAGCACCTTGCGCCCCTCGCTGAGCAACTCCTCGAGCATCTCCAGCAGGCTGCCCAGCTTGCCCTTGTCGGCGAACGAACCCTTGGCCTCGGTGCCCTTGACCAGGCGCAGGTCGCAGCACACCTGGCGCAACTTGAGCAGTGCGTCGAGGATGACGATCTGGCTGCGCGCGGCGCCGTTGCGGGCGATCTCGTCGCGGACCTTCTTGTCCATTGCCACCCGCAGCGCCTCGTAGGTGTCGCGTTGGGCGTCGCTGAGCTCGACCCAGTGGATCATCTCGGTCTTGGCCGGCAGTTCGGTTGCCACCTGTTCCTTGGTGCGGCGCAGCAGGAACGGGCGGATGCGGCTGGCCAGGTGGGCCATGCGCTCGGCGTCGCCGTGGCGCTCGATCGGGGTACGGTATTCCTGGGTGAAGCGCTTGCTGTCGCCCAGCCAGCCGGGCATCAGGAAATGGAAGATCGACCACAGCTCGCCGAGGTTGTTCTCCATCGGCGTGCCGGTCAGGCACAGGCGCTGGCTGGCCTGCAGCTCGCGCACGGCCTGGGCGGCCTTGCTGGTGCTGCTCTTGATGTTCTGCGCCTCGTCCAGCACCAGCAGGTGCCAGGGCTGGGCCTTCAGTGGCTCCAGGTCGCGGGGGACCAGGGCGTAGGTGGTCAGCACCAAGTCATGCTCGGCGAGGTTGGCGAAGTGCTTGTTGCGGCCCGGGCCATGCAAGGCCAGCACGCGCAGGCCGGGGGCGAAGCGCCGGGCTTCGTCTAGCCAGTTGGGCACCAGGCTGGTGGGCATCACCGCCAGCGCCGGATGTTCCAGTCGCCCGCTTTCCTTCTCCAGTTGCAGGTGGGCCAGGGTCTGCAGGGTCTTGCCCAGGCCCATGTCGTCGCCGAGGATGCCGCCGGTGCCCATTTCGCGCAGGGCTTGCAGCCAGTTCAGGCCCTGCTGCTGGTAGGGGCGCAATGTGGCGTTCAGGCCTTCGGGCGGCGTCACCTGCAGGTCGCGGGCGTCGCGCAGGCGCCGGCCGAGGTCGCGCACATGGCTGCCACCTTCCCATTGCAGCGGCAGGTGGTCGATGTCATTGAGGCGCGCGGCATCGGTGCGGTCCAGGCGCAGGCTCGGGCCCACGGCGTCGTCGTGCAGGTACAGCTCGCCCAGGGTGCCCATCACCGCCTTGATGCGCCCGTAGGGCAGGGCGACCCGCAACGCCGGGCCGTCATGGCGGGCGCGGTTGAGGTCGATCAGCAGGTGCTCGTCGTCATTGCGCCGCGCCAGTTCGCTGGGCCGCAGCAGTTCCGGGCTGGTGCGCAGCAGTTGCAGCACAATTGGCAGCAGGCTGTGGCGCTGGCCGTCGACCACGATACCCAGTTCGAGGTCGAACCATTCGTGGCCTGGCGCTTCCTCGATGGTCGCATACCAGTCGTCGACCTCGTGCAGGTTGAAGGCGAAGTCGCGGTGCACGTCGATCACCCAGCCTGCCTCGCGCAGGCGCGGCAGGCCCTCGCGGGCGAAGCGCAGCCAGGCTTCGTCGTCGGGCAACTGGTACATTTCGCCGGCGCTGTCGGGCAGGGCCTTGCTCTGGCGGGTGGCCACCTTGAAGCCGTGGTCGCGCAGGGCCTTGCGAAGGGCCTGCTCGGCCTGTGGCTGGCGCTGGATGCGCTGGCTGGTGGTGCCCACCAGGCGGCTGAGTGGCTTGTCGTCGCTGCCGCTTGCACGCAGGCCGTCGTAGTCGAATGCCAGCGCGGCGCGGTGCTGCATCTGGCGTTGCATGCGCCCGGTCTTGGGCGTGTAGGCGCTGAATTCGAGGCTGCCGAGGGTCAGGTGCGGGGTTGGCTCGATGCCGTCGAGCTGTTCTTCCTGCACGGCGGTGGGGGTCGGCAGGCGATGGTTGAGCGCGTTGAGCTTGTGGCTGAGAGGCACGATAAGGTGTTCCGGTACATCGGGGGCAAGGGACAGCTGCAGGGCGGTATGCGGGTCCAGGTCGTGGCTGACGGTACCGACTTCCTTGGTATCGATATCGAAATAGAACAGCGGTATCAGCGGCAGTATGCAATTGAGCGGCTGCTCGCCGCAGTACCACATGCCTCGGTAGTCACCATTGTCCAGGCGAACCCAGCGGAACTGTGCCCGGCGTTCCGCGCCCTGTTGCAGCAGCGGCAGCCCTTCGATGAACATCAGGCGCCCGGTGTCCAGCACCCGCTGCAGCAACTCGCCGCCTTCATGACCCTTGAGCGTGTAGCCGCGTTCCTGGCCGTAGGGTGCGTTCTGCGCGGAGAGCTGGCGCAGGATGCGCAGGTCTTCCTCCTTGACGTACTTTGGCGGCTCGTAAAGCAATTCGTATAACGAATGGATGCGGCTGTAGCGGATGCCGTGCTCTTCGCGAGTACCCTTGCGCACGCGCAGCGCGCAGCTGCTGTGGTCATCGACGAGCATCAACTCGTAACAGACCATGCGCCCGCGCCGGTCTTCAGCGCCGTCTTGCCTGGGGGTGGGCTGCTCCAGGCCCTGCAGCCAATGCTGCAGGTGATGAGGCAGTTGCTCGCCGCTGGCCGCACCACGCCCGTAGCTGCTGGCCAGGGTGTAGAGCGCGGCGGCGCAATGCTTGCAGTTTTCGCCGACCGGGCAGGAGCAGTTGCCGCGCACGTGGCATTGCCCGGATGGCCGCGCAGTGATGATGATCCGCTGGCGGTAGACATTGCCGCCGCTGCCGCGGCAGGTTGAATCGATGCGAGATTCGCCGTGGGACTGGATCTGCACCAGGCCCTGTTCGGCGTAGCGCTCGCCACGTTGCAGGGTGGCCGCGGAAAAGTCGCGCTTCCAGCTCCGATTCTCGGCTACCAGCTTCTGCACATCGGCGTTCACGGTTTCACTGCTCCATCATTTCCGGATCCGGCAGTGGCATCTTGCGCATGCCGGCAGGAGATACCTTGAGCAGCACGGCCAGGTGACCCCCATCGAGGAAGGTCAGCTGCCCGGCTTTCATGTTGCTGTTGCTCTGCTTGAATTGCTCGCTGCGCAGCACGCTGCCATTGCTGTCGAGCTGGTTGACCCAGAGGTTGGCGTCCACGGCGATGAAGCGGCTTTCCTGGATGCTCAGGTTGCCCTCGATCGGGAAGTGGCCGAACTGTTCGTCACCGGCACTCAGGGCAACGGTTTCGCCATCCTGCTGCCAGGCCTTGTGCAGCAGCACGGTGTAATCGGCGGTGGCCTGCAGGCGGGTGACTTCGTCACCCAGGCCGGTCGGGCGCTCGGCGCCTTTTTCCAGGCGCGGCGCGCCGGCGCTCCAGTCTTCCGGGGCGAACGGGCTGGTGATCGCCGGCACGGCGTTCTGCCGCACCAGGATCATTTCCACCTGGTAGGGGCCTGCGGCGAAGGCAACTGGCGTGAGCAGGGCCAGCAGCAGGGTCAGGCAACGGATGGCACGCATGAAGCTTCCTTATGGATTTTGTGGGGTGAGGCGCTCGAACAGCGCTTCCAGGGTGTTGAAACGTTCTTCGGGGCGTTCCATCGGCACCAGGAAGCGGAACTGGGTCGCGCCTTCGAACTTGTAGCGTTTGGGCTGGCCCTGGATCAGCTTGATCAGGGTCAGCGGGTCGACCGGGGTTTCGGCTTCGAATTCGAGCTTGCCGCCGTTGGGGCCGGCATCGACCTTCTTGATGCCGAGCTTTTCCGCCTGCAGCTTGAGCAGGGTCAGGCGCATCAGGTTCTTGGTCGGCTCCGGCAGCAGCCCGAAGCGGTCGATCATCTCCACCTGCAAGTCCTTGAGCCCCTCTTCGTCGGCTGCCGAGGCGATGCGCTTGTACAGGATCAGGCGCGCATGCACGTCGGGCAGGTAGTCCTCGGGGATCAGCGCCGGTAGGCGCAGGTTGATCTCCGGGCCGCCGCCAAGCGGCTGTTCGAGGTTCGGCTGGGTGCCCTTGCGGATGGCCTTGACCGCGCGTTCGAGCATCTCCATGTACAAGGTGAAACCGACCGCCTGGATCTGCCCGCTCTGGCCTTCGCCGAGTAGTTCGCCGGCGCCGCGGATCTCCAGGTCGTTGGTGGCCAGGACGAAGCCCGCGCCCAGGTCCTGGGTATTGGCGATGGCCTCCAGGCGTTTCTCGGCGTCAGCGCTGATCTGCTGGCGCGGCGGGGTCAGCAGGTAGGCATAGGCCTGGTGGTGGCTGCGCCCGACCCGGCCACGCAGTTGGTGCAATTGCGCCAGGCCGAACTTGTCGGCGCGCTCGATGACGATGGTGTTGGCGCTTGGCACGTCGATGCCGGTCTCGATGATGGTCGAGGCAATCAGCACGTTGAAGCGCTTGTGGTAGAAGTCGCTCATCACCTGCTCGAGCTCGCGTTCGCGCATCTGCCCGTGGCCGATGCCTATGCGTGCCTCGGGCACCAGTTCGGCCAGCTCGGCCGCGCACTTCTCGATGGTTTTCACATCGTTGTGCAGGTAGTACACCTGGCCGCCGCGCAGCAGTTCGCGCAGCAGCGCTTCCTTCACCGTGCTCTTGTTCTGCTCCATGACGAAGGTGCGCACCGACAGGCGCCGCGCCGGGGGCGTGGCGATGATCGACAGGTCGCGCATGCCCGACACGGCCATGTTCAGCGTGCGCGGAATCGGCGTGGCCGTCAGCGTCAGGATGTCAACCTCACTGCGCAGCGCCTTGAGCTGTTCTTTCTGGCGCACGCCGAAGCGGTGTTCCTCGTCGATGATGGCCAGGCCCAGGTCCTTGAAGCGCACGTCGTCCTGCAGCAGCTTGTGAGTGCCGATGAGGATGTCGATCTTGCCCTCGGCAAGATCCGCTGCGGCGCTGGCCACTTCCTTGGCCGACTTGAAGCGGCTCATCACCTCGACCTTCACCGGCCAGTCGGCGAAGCGGTCGCGGAAGCTGTTGTAGTGCTGCTGGGCGAGCAGGGTCGTGGGCACCAGCACCGCCACCTGGCGGCCGCTGTGCACGGCGATGAAGGCGGCGCGCATGGCCACCTCGGTCTTGCCGAAGCCGACGTCGCCGCACACCAGGCGGTCCATGGGCTGGCCGGCGAGCATGTCGGCACGCACGGCCTCGATGGCGGTCTGCTGGTCGGGGGTTTCCTCGAACGGGAAGCCGGCGCTGAAGGTGGCGTAGTCGGCGGCCGGGTCGGCGAAGGCATAGCCTTTGCGCGCGGCGCGCCGGGCATAGATATCGAGCAGCTCGGCGGCGACGTCGCGCACCTGCTCGGCGGCCTTGCGCTTGGCTTTCTGCCAGGCCTCGGAGCCCAGCCGGTGAAGTGGGGCCAGTGCGTCGTCGCTGCCGGTGTAGCGGGCAATCAGGTGCAGGTTGGCCACCGGCACGTAGAGCTTGGCGCCCTCGGCGTATTCGAGGGTGAGGAACTCGGCGGCCTGGCCGTCGATTTCCAGGGTGGCCAGGCCCAGGTAGCGGCCCACGCCATGGTCGATGTGCACCACCGGCGCGCCTTCGCGCAGCTCGGTGAGGTTCTTGATTACCGCGTCGTTGGCCGCCTCGCCGCGTTTCTCGCGGCGCCTGCGCTGCATCACGCGCTGGCCGAACAGCGGGCTTTCCGCTACCAGGGCAATGGCCGGGTCGTCCAGCAGCAGGCCGTCGTCCAGGGGGGCGATGGTGATCGCCAGGCGTTCGCCGCCGGTGACGAAGTCGGCCCAGCTGTCGACCGTCTGCGGGCGCAGCTTGAGGCGCTCGAGCAGCTCCAGCAGCACTTCGCGCCGGCCCGCGGACTCGGCGGTGAACAGCACGCGGCCGCTGAACTGGTCGAGGAAGTTGGCCAGTTCCGCCAGCGGCTGGTGGGCCTTGGCCTCGATGGCCAGGTTGGGCAGGGCGCGGGCGGGGAAGCGCTCGCGCCCCGCGCCGGCGTCGAGGTCCTCGGCGCTGACTACCACCCGTGGCCATTGCTTGAGGCGGGCGAAGCAATCCTCCACCGGCAGGAACAGTTCCGCAGGGGGCAGTAGTGGCCGGGTCATGTCGCCGCGGCGCTCTTCATAGCGCCCGCGCACATCGTTCCAGAAGTGTTCGGCGGCCTGTTCCACGCCCGGTAGCGAGAACACCTGGGTGTCGGCCGGCAGGTAATCGAACAGGGTGGCGGTTTCTTCGAAGAACAGCGGCAGGTAGTACTCGATGCCGGCGGGGATGATGCCGCTGGTGAGGTCCTGGAAGATCGCGCTACGGCGGAAGTCGACGTCGAAGCGTTCGCGGAAGCGCGCCTTGAAGCGCGTCACCTCGTCCTTCTGCATGGGGAACTCGCGCGCCGGCAGCAGGCGGATCGAGTCGACCTTGTCGATCGAGCGCTGGCTCTCAGGGTCGAAGGTGCGCAGGGTCTCGATCTCGTCGTCGAACAGGTCGATGCGGTACGGCTGCTTGCTGCCCATCGGGAACAGGTCGATCAGCGCGCCGCGCACGGCGAACTCGCCGTGCTCGTAGACCGTGTCGACGCAGCGGTAGCCGCTGGCTTCCAGGCGCGCGCGCATCTGCTCGACGTCGATCTTCTGGCCCACGTCCAGCACCAGGCTGCTGCCCAGCAGGAAGCGCGTGGGGGCCAGGCGGTGCAGGGCGGTGGTGATCGGCACGACGAGAATGCCATGGCTCAGCTCCGGCAACCGATAGAGGCTGGCGATGCGCTGGGAGATGATGTCCTGGTGCGGCGAGAACAGGTCGTAGGGCAGGGTTTCCCAATCGGGGAAGGGCAGCACCGGCAGTTCCGGCGCGAAAAAGCGCAGTTCCTGCTCCAGGCGGTCGGCCGCCTGGCTGTCGGCGGTCAGCAGCAAGGTGAAGCGACCGGCGGTACTGGCAGCCTCGGCGACGGCCAGGCTCAAGGCCGCGCCGGGCAGGTTGCCCCAGGTTTGTTTGCCGGCCGTGGCCGACATTTGCGGTAGGCGCAGAACTGACACGGGAGATCGGACTCCAAGCGTTGCGGCAAAGAGGTCGATTGTACCGGTGACGAGGCGCGCTGTCAGGTTCGAAAGGGCTTGGCGACGGGGGTTGGCGCCGGCGACAGGCGCTCATTGCCCGATACGCCGCGGGGCGTCATAATGTAGCCCCTTTTTTGTTCCCCTACATGTGGAAGGTTACCGTGACTCAGAAGCCCGACCAGTGTCTTGGTGAGTGGATCGATCGTGAAGCCCTGGCTGAAGCGATGATCCCGCTTATCGGTCAGCTCTACCGCAACAACAACGTGGTGAGCTCGATCTATGGCCGCAGCCTGATCAACCGTTCGGTTATCTCGATCCTCAAAGCCCACCGCTTTGCCCGTCACCGTCAGACCGACGAGACCGAGCTGTCCGTCCACGAGACATTCCCCCTGCTCAAGGCCATGAGCGAGCTGAAGCTGGGCGCCGCCTCGGTGGACCTGGGCAAGCTGGCCAACAAGTTCAAGGCCGAAGGCAATGGCCGCAGCGCCGAGCAGTTCGTCCGTGACGAGCTGGCCGACGTCGTGGGTCAGCAGAACGCTTCCGCACGCAAGGGCACCGACGTCGTCCTGTACGGCTTCGGCCGCATCGGCCGCCTGCTGGCGCGCATCCTGATCGAGAAGACCGGTGGCGGCGACGGCCTGCGCCTGCGCGCCATCGTCGTGCGCAAGGGCGCCGAGAACGACCTGGTCAAGCGCGCCAGCCTGCTGCGCCGCGACTCGGTGCACGGTCCGTTCGACGGCACCATCGTCATCGATGAAGCCAACAACACCATCACCGCCAACGGCAACCTGATCCAGGTGATCTACGCCAAGAGCCCGAGCGAAGTCGACTACACCCAGTATGGCATCCACGATGCGCTGATCGTCGACAACACCGGCGTATGGCGTGACGCCGACGGCCTCGGCCAGCACCTGGCCTGCCCGGGCGCCGCCCGCGTGATCCTCACCGCACCTGGCAAGGGCGCGCTGAAGAACATCGTGCACGGCATCAACCACGGCGACATCAGCGCCGACGACAAGATCATCTCGGCGGCGTCCTGCACCACCAACGCCATCGTGCCGGTGCTCAAGGCCATCAACGACCAGTACGGCATCGTCAACGGCCACGTCGAAACCGTTCACTCGTTCACCAACGACCAGAACCTGATCGACAACTTCCACAAGGGCAGCCGCCGTGGCCGCGCCGCGCCGCTGAACATGGTCATCACCGAGACCGGTGCCGCCACTGCCGCCGCCAAGGCGCTGCCAGTGCTCAAGGGCAAGCTGACCGGTAACGCGATCCGTGTTCCGACGCCGAACGTGTCGATGGCCATTCTCAACCTGAACCTTGAGAAAGCCACCAACCGCGAAGAGCTGAACGAGTACCTGCGCCAGACCGCCATGCACTCCGAGCTGCACAAGCAGATCGACTACGTCAGCTCCCAGGAAGTGGTATCGACCGACTTCGTCGGTTCGCGCCACGCCGGTGTGGTCGACGCCGAGGCGACCATCTGCAACGACAACCGTGTTGTCCTGTACGTCTGGTACGACAACGAATTCGGTTACAGCTGCCAGGTGGTGCGCGTGATGGAAGACATGGCCGGTGTGAACCCGCCAGCGTTTCCACGCTGATCCGCTTGTAATGCGTTGAGAAAACGGGAACCTTCGGGTTCCCGTTTTTTTTCGCCTGGCCTCAGCGTGGGGCAGTCCTGACACTTGAGATCTAAAGTTGCGTGCGCTTTTAATCTGCATCCTCATCCTGATGTCCGCCTGCAAACCAACCCCGACCCTCGAGCGCTTTGGCGGCCCGACCATGGGCAGCAGCTACAGCATCCAGTACGTGCGCCAGCCCGGCGGCCCGGCGCCGGAGCAAGTGCAGGCAGCGGTTGAAAGCATCCTGCAGGCGATCGACGCGCATTACTCCACCTACCGCGGCGACTCCATCGTCAGCCGTTTCAACCAGTTGCCGGCCAACCAGTGCCTGCCCATCGATGCCGACATGCTGGAGCTGGTTACTTTCGGCCAGCACCTGGCCGAACAGAGTCAGGGCGCCTTCGACCTTACCGTCGAGCCGCTACTCGACCTCTGGGGCTTCGGCCCGCAGGCTCGCGAAATGCAGGTGCCGGAGCCGCAGGCGCTGGCCAGGGCGCGCCTGCGCGTGGGTTACCGCCACCTGCGCCTCGAGGGCGAGGCCCTGTGCAAAGACGCCGCCATCGAGCTGGATTTCAACAGCATCGCCGCCGGCCACGCCGTTGACCTGATCGCCCAGCGCCTGCGCGCCATGGGCATCGACAACTTCCTCGCCGAGGCCACCGGTGAACTCAAGGCCGTGGGCCGCAAGCCCGACGGCAGTGCCTGGCGGGTGGCGCTGGAGCTGCCGCGCGAGGATCGCCAGATCGCCCGCCAGGTCATCGACGTGCAGGACCTGGCCGTATCGACCTCGGGTGACTATCGGCACTATTTCGAGGACAATGGCCGGCGCTATTCGCACACCTTCGATGCCCGCCTCGGGCGCCCGGTCGCCCACGACCTGGCGGCGGTGACGGTGCTGGACGCCTCGGCGCTGCTGGCCGACGGCTACTCGACCCTGCTGTTGATCCTCGGGCCGCAGCAAGGCTGGGATTTCGCCATCGCCCACGGTATCGCCGCGGTGCTGGTGACCCGGGTCGAGGGTGGTTTCGTCTCCCGTTCCACGCCGGCCTTCGAGCGGCGGGTGAAAGGCGAGTGAAAGGCAAGCCACGGATGATCCAGGCCAGGGAAACGGTGAAACGACATGTAGTGCAGGCAATAATGGCCTACGACGCGACCAAGGGTTAATGTGCGCGGCGTTCACGCTTGATTAGACTGCACCCGAATTTTCTCATGGCGCCCCGGCGACATGATCGCGCCCCGCGGCCATCCGGCCGGCGGGCCAGTTCTGAAGGAGTACGCATGGCTGTCTACAACTACGACGTAGTGGTGCTGGGTTCCGGCCCGGCCGGTGAGGGCGCGGCAATGAACGCCGCCAAAGCAGGGCGCAAGGTGGCCATGGTCGACAGCCGTCGCCAGGTCGGTGGCAACTGCACCCACCTGGGCACCATCCCGTCCAAGGCGCTGCGTCACTCCGTGCGGCAGATCATGCAGTTCAACACCAACCCGATGTTCCGCGCCATCGGCGAGCCGCGCTGGTTCTCCTTCCCCGACGTGCTCAAGAGTGCCGAGAAGGTCATCAGCAAGCAGGTCGCCTCGCGCACCGGCTACTACGCGCGCAACCGCGTCGATGTGTTCGTCGGCACCGGCAGCTTCGCCGACGAGCAGACCGTCGAAGTGGTGTGCCCCAACGGCGTGGTCGAGAAGCTCAACGCCAAGCACATCATCATCGCCACCGGCTCGCGCCCGTACCGTCCGGCCGACATCGACTTCCACCACCCGCGCGTCTATGACAGCGACACCATCCTCAGCCTCAGCCATACCCCGCGCAAGCTGATCGTCTACGGCGCCGGGGTGATCGGTTGTGAATACGCCTCGATCTTCAGCGGCCTGGGTGTGCTGGTGGAACTGGTCGACAACCGCGGCCAGTTGCTGAGCTTCCTGGATTCGGAGATTTCCCAGGCGCTGAGCTACCACTTCAGCAACAACAACATCACCGTGCGCCACAACGAGGAGTACGACCGTGTCGAAGGCCTGGACAACGGGGTGATCCTGCACCTGAAGTCGGGCAAGAAGATCAAGGCCGACGCCTTGCTGTGGTGCAACGGGCGTACCGGCAACACCGACAAGCTGGGCCTGGAGAACATCGGTATCAAGGTCAACAGCCGTGGCCAGATCGAGGTCGACGAGACCTACCGCACCAGCGTGCCGAATATCTACGGTGCCGGTGATGTGATCGGCTGGCCGAGCCTGGCCAGCGCCGCCCACGACCAGGGCCGCTCGGCGGCCGGCAGCATCGTCGACAACGGCAGCTGGCGCTTCGTCAACGACGTGCCGACCGGCATCTACACCATTCCGGAGATCAGCTCGATCGGCAAGAACGAGCAGGAACTGACCCAGGCCAAGGTGCCCTACGAAGTGGGCAAGGCCTTCTTCAAGAGCATGGCCCGCGCGCAGATCGCCGGCGAGCCGCAAGGCATGCTGAAGATCCTGTTCCACCGCGAGACCCTGGAGGTCCTGGGTGTGCACTGCTTCGGCTACCAGGCCTCGGAGATCGTCCACATCGGCCAGGCGGTGATGAACCAGCCGGGCGAACAGAACAACCTGAAGTACTTCGTCAACACCACCTTCAACTACCCGACCATGGCCGAGGCCTATCGGGTAGCCGCCTATGATGGTCTGAACCGGCTTTTTTGAGCGGCTCCGACCGGTGGCCTGAGCCGGTCGGGGAGACCGATTTCAGCCCTACCCGAGGGTGGTCCTGGCCAAACCGGGAAAGTCTGTAATCAGGCTGTCCACGCCAAAGTCAGCGAGCCGGCGCATCAGTGCCGGTTCGTTGACCGTCCATACCGACACGTGCAAACCCTGGCGCTGCGCCTTGATCAGGCGCTCGGGGGTGCACAGCGTCCAGTTCAATGCCAGCATCTCACAGCCGTAGTTCTGCGCGACTTTCAACGGGTCGAGCCAGGCATACTCGGCGACCAGCCCGCGCTTCACGTCCGGCACCAGCTCCTGGGCGGCACCCAGCACTTCCCGTGAGCTCGAGGTGATGGTCACCTTGTCCAGCAGGCCGTGCTGCAGGGCCAGCTCACGGATCGCCAGCACCGTGCTGGCGGCGCGGGTACGCGAGGCGCTCTTGACCTCCAGTTGCCAATGCTCGAACGGGCACTTGGCGAACAGCTCCTCGAGCCGTGGGATGGGGCAGGGCTGCACATGGCCCGGCCCGCCCTTGCGAGCGTCGTAGGTCACCAGCTCGGCGGCGGTGTGCTCGACCACCTTGCCGCGCCGGCCGGTGGTGCGCTTGAGAGTGGGGTCGTGGATCACCATCAGCTCGTTGTCCGCCGACAGGTGCAGGTCGAGTTCGCAGCGGTCCACGCCATGGGACAGGCACTGGCGGAAACTCTGCAGGGTATTCTCGGGCGCTTCGCCCTTGGCGCCGCGGTGGCCATAGATCAGGGTCACGTTCGTTCCTTCAAATCAGGGAAAAAGGGCTTATGCATCCGGCTGGTTCTGTTCCAGCGCCTGGCGCCGTTGCTGCTGCTGGCGCTGCAGGATGTAGCGGGCCAGGAGCTGGCGCTGGGCGTCGGTCATGTCGATGAATTCGGTGCCGACCTCGAAGTCGCCGTCTGGGCGCGGGTCGCAATGGGTGACCCGGCCGCGCAGCAGCAGGCCATGGGCACGGGGCATCAGTACCATCTTCACTTTGACCCGAGTGCCGGGCGCGATCTTCCGGGCCTGGGTGAACTCGATGCCGCCTTCGGAAATGATCACTGGCATCGGCTGGCCGATTTCGCCGATCAGGGTTTGCGCGACCACGGCGCTGAGCAGGTCCAGGCGTTTGTTCTGGGCGCGCAGGAAGGCGGCCAGGGTGCGGTCCTTCTCGCTCAGCTGGCGCAGCAGGTGTTGCGACTCGAAGTCCGACAGGTGCAGTTCGCTGAGCAGGTTGAACAGCTCCGAATCATCCTGCAACAGTTCTGTCTCAAGGGCTTCGGCCGCGCTGAGGGGGCTGATTTGAAGTGCGATCCGATCTTCGATGCGGTAGTATTCGCGGCGATCTTCTTCGTCTAATGTCGTCATGGCGAACCCAAGGTTACGGCGGTGGTCCGAGTGTAAAGCCGCCGTAGGCGCCTCGCCACAAGGACGTTCCCTTTCATCCGAACAAGCCCCGACATGTTCAGACCTCTATTCGTATTCATTGGTACGCGCTACACCCGTGCCAAGCGCCGCAATCACTTCGTCTCGTTCATTTCGCTCACCTCGATGATCGGCCTCGCCCTGGGCGTGGTGGTGATGATCGTGGTGCTGTCGGTGATGAACGGGTTCGACCACGAGATGCGTACCCGCGTGCTGGGGATGATTCCTCACGCCACGCTGGAGACCGGCCAGCCGATCGACGACTGGCAGGCCCTCGCCTCTAAAGTAAAGCAGAATCCGCAGGTGCTGGCGGTTGCGCCCTTCACCCAGATGCAGGGCCTGCTGACCCATGAGGGCAAGGTGCAGAAGGTGCTGCTCAATGGCATCGACCCGGCCCGCGAGCGCGAGGTGTCGATCATCGACAAGTTCGTCCTCGATGGCGGTCTCGACAAACTGGCGCCGGGCGAGTGGGGCATCATGATCGGCGACAAGGCCGCGCAGAAGCTGGGCGTGGGCATCGGCGACAAGCTGACCTTCGTCGCCCCCGAGGTGAGCGTGACCCCGGCGGGCATGTTCCCGCGCATGAAGCGCTTCACCGTGGTCGGCACCTTCCATGTCGGCGCCGGCGAGATCGATGGCTACCTGGGCCTGACCAACATCGCCGACCTGTCGCGCCTGCATCGCTGGAAGGCCGACCAGGTCCAGGGCGTGCGCCTGAAGTTCGACGACCTGTTCCAGGCGCCGCGCGCCACCTGGGCCATCGCCCAGCAGCTGGGCGAGCAGGAGTACTACCCGCGGGACTGGACCCGCACCCACGGCAACCTGTACCAGGCGATCCGCATGGAGAAATCCATGATCGGCCTGCTGTTGTTGCTGATCGTCGCGGTGGCGGCGTTCAACATCATTTCCACCCTGGTGATGGTGGTCAACGACAAGCGTGGCGACATCGCCATCCTGCGCACCCTGGGCGCCACGCCCAGGCAGATCATGGCCATCTTCATGGTCCAGGGGACGGTGATCGGCGTGGTCGGAACGCTGATCGGCGCGGTACTGGGCATCCTCGGCGCGCTCAACGTGAGCGCCGCCATCGCCGGCATCGAAGCCCTGATCGGGCACAAGTTCCTCAATGCCGACGTGTACTTCATCGATTACCTGCCGTCGCAGATCCAGGCCCAGGACGTGTACATGGTCTGCGGTGCGGCGCTGGTTTTGAGTTTCTTCGCCACCCTGTACCCGGCCTGGCGCGCCTCGCGCACCCAGCCTGCAGAGGCGCTACGTTATGAGTGAGTCGCGCATGAGTGATAAAGCCGTGTTGAGCTGCCGCAACTTGGGCAAGAGCTACGAGGAAGGCCCGGAGTCGGTGCAGGTGTTATCGGGGTTGAACCTCGAAATGCACCCGGGCGAGCGGGTGGCCATCGTCGGCAGCTCCGGCTCGGGCAAGAGTACGCTGCTCAACCTGCTGGGCGGTCTCGACACGCCGACGCAGGGCAGCGTCTGGCTGGCCGGCGAAGAGCTGTCGGCGCTGGGCGAACGGGCGCGTGGCCTGCTGCGCAACCGCGCGTTGGGCTTCGTCTACCAGTTCCACCACCTGCTGGCAGAGTTTACCGCCCTGGAGAACGCCTGCATGCCGCTGCTGATCGGCAAGACCCCGATCAGCGAGGCTCGCGAGCGCGCCGAGGCGCTGCTCAAGCGCGTCGGCCTGGGCCACCGCCTTAACCACAAGCCGGCGGAGCTGTCCGGCGGCGAGCGCCAGCGCGTGGCGATTGCCCGCGCCCTGGTCAACCGTCCGGGCCTGGTGATGCTCGACGAGCCCACCGGCAACCTCGATCACCACACCGCCCAGGGCATCCAGGAACTCATGCGCGAGCTGTCGACCCACTCGCAGACCGCCTTCCTGGTGGTGACCCACGACCTCAACCTGGCGCGCCAGATGGACCGCGTGCTGAGCCTGGAAGACGGGCACCTGGTGGCGATCTGAGTCGCTTGCGCGGGGCCCCGTGAGGTGGCCCCGGTTCATTTTCTACTTGGGTGTTCCCGTTCATGTTCAGACCCTTGCCCTTGTTCATCGGTGCTCGCTACACCCGTGCCAAGCGCCGTAACCACTTCATCTCGTTCATCTCGATGACCTCGATGATCGGCCTGTCGCTCGGCGTGCTGGCCATGATCACGGTGTTGTCGGTAATGAACGGCTTCCAGCGCGAGATGAGTTCGCGTGTGCTTGGCCTGGTGCCTCATGCTGCCATCCTCGGGACGCAACCGCTGGATGACTGGCGCAAGGTCGCCGCCGCCGCCGAAGGCAACCCGGCGGTGATGGCCGCCGCGCCCATCACCGAAATGGAGGGCATGCTCTCGTACAAGGGGGCGATGCAGCCGATTCAGGTCGCCGGCATCGAGCCGGCCGAGGAGGGCAAGGTCTCCATCGTCACCCAGCACATCGTCCAGGGCAGCCTGCAGGACCTGGTGCCGGGCGAGTATGGCGTGGTCATCGGTGAATTGACCGCTCGGCGTTTTCGCCTGAATACCGGTGACAAGCTGACCCTGATCGTCCCGGAGATCAGCAAGGAGCCGGGCGGCATCACCCCGCGCATGCAGCGTCTGACCGTGGTCGGCATCTTCAAGGTAGGTGCCGAGCTGGATGGCTCCCAGGCCTACATCCACGTCGCCGATGCCGGCGAAATGCAGCGCTGGGCACCGGGCCAGGTGCAGGGCGTGCGCCTGAAGCTGCATGACCTGTATGCCGCGCCGCAGGTGTCCAAGTCCATCGCCGCGAGCCTGGGCGAGGGCTACCACGCCGATGACTGGTCGCACACCCAGGGCAGCCTGTTCAGCGCGATGAAGATGGAAAAGACCATGATCGGCCTGCTGCTGATGATGATCATCGCCGTGGCCGCGTTCAACATCATCGCCACCCTGGTGATGGTGGTGAACGACAAGGGCGCGGACATCGCCATCCTGCGTACCATTGGCGCCACGCCGGCGCAGATCATGGGCACTTTCATGGTCCAGGGCAGCTTGATCGGTATCGTCGGTACCTTGCTTGGCGGTGTGCTGGGGGTGATCCTGGCGCTGAACGTCAGCGCGGTGGTCGGTTGGCTCGAGCGAGTCAGCGGCCAGCATATCTTCACCTCCGACATCTACTTCATCAGCAGCCTGCCGTCGGAGTTGCAATGGGGCGATGTTGCGATTATCTGCGTGGCGGGGTTGGTGATGAGCTTCCTGGCGACGATCTACCCGGCCTACCGCGCCTCGCAGATCGAGCCGGCTATGGCGTTGCGTTACGAGTAAGACATTGCAACACCGGTGGGGCGCTTTGCGCCCCTACGCGGGCAACTCGATCACGAACCGCGTCCAGCCATCTTCACACTCCGCCCGAATTTTCCCACCGTGTGCCTGCACGATCGAGCGGGTGATCGCCAGCCCCAACCCCGCATGCTCGCTGCTGCCTTCCTGGCGCGCCGGATCCGCCCGGTAGAAGCGGTCGAACAATCGCTCAAGCAGTTGCGGCGCAATCGCTGGCCCGGTGTTGGCCACCACGATGCGCAGCCCGGGCTCCAGGCTTACCCGGATCTCACCATCAGCAGGGGTGAAGCGCAGGGCGTTGTCCAGCAAGTTGGACAGCGCCCGGCGCAACATGTGCCGGTCGCCTTCGGTGTGGGCCTGGCCCTCACGCAGCAAGCGCACCTGGGCGTCCTCGGCCAGCGGCGCGTAGTACTCCAGCAGCGCATCGACCTCCGTCGCCAGGTCCAGCGCCTGGCGGCTGGGCATCAGCAGGCCGTGGTCGGCCTTGGCCAGGTAGAGCATGTCGTTGACCAGCTGGGCCATCCATTGCAGCTCCTCGAGGTTGCCGTGCAGGGCCTCGCGATACTCCTCAAGGCTGCGCGGGCGGGTGAGGGTGACCTGGGTGTGGGTCAGCAGGTTGGACAGCGGCGTGCGCAGCTCGTGGGCGATATCGGCGGAGAACGCCGACAGGCGCTGGAAGGCATCGTCCAGGCGCTGCAGCATGGCGTTGACGGTGCCGGCCAGCTCGGCCAGTTCCTCGGGCATCTCGGCGGCCGGCAAGCGCGTGGTCAGCGAGCCGGCGGTGACACTGGCGGCCACCTTGCCCATCTGCCGCAGCGGTTTCAGGCCACGGCGTACGGCCCAGGCGCCGAGCAGCGCGGTGGCCAGCGCCGACAGGCCGACGGTGAGCCAGATCAAGCGCTGCATGCCTTGCAGGAAGTGCTGGTGGTGGGTGATGTCGAGGAACAGGGTCAGTTGTGGCGAAGCACGCTGGCCGTCGATCAGTGGCGCGCTGAGGCTACGGTAATCGACCCCGTTGCTGTGCAGTGTGGCCAGGCCTGTTGGGGCGGGGGCTTGCGGTAGTTCGCCGCGGCTGGCGAACCAGGTCGCACCGTCGGCGCCGCGTACACGCAAGGCCAGGTCGGACTGGTGACTCAGCTCGTTGAGCAGCGCCGGCAGGCGCATGGCCAGTTGCTCCTGGGTAGCGACGCCGGCGAGCAGGCTGCTCATGAGCGAAAGTCGGCCGTTGAGCAATTGCTGGTCGAGCTCGACGAAATGCTGCTCGCTGGCACGGCTGAACAGCAGGCCGGCGCCCAGCGACACGGCAGCGGTGCAGGCGGCGAACAGCAGCGCGAGGCGGCTGCCCAGGGACAGGCGGCGCATCAGTCGTGGCGCTCTTCGAGCACGTAGCCCATACCACGCACGGTATGGATCAGCTTGGTTGCATGGCTGTCGTCGATCTTCAGGCGCAGGCGGCGGATGGCCACCTCGATGACGTTGGTATCGCTATCGAAATTCATGTCCCACACCTGCGAGGCGATCAGCGACTTGGGCAGCACTTCGCCCTGGCGGCGCAGCAGTAGTTCGAGCAGGGCGAACTCCTTGGCGGTCAGGTCGATGCGCTGGCCGGCGCGCTCGGCGCGGCGGCGGATCAGATCCAGGCGCAGGTCGGCCAGTGCCAGGCAGGTATCCTGGCTGGCACTGGCGCCACGGCGCAGCAGGCTGCGCACGCGGGCCAGCAGTTCGGAGAAGGCAAAGGGTTTGACCAGGTAGTCGTCGGCGCCCAGCTCCAGGCCGTGCACGCGGTCCTCGACGGCGTCGCGGGCGGTGAGGAACAGCACCGGGGTGTCCAGCCCGGCCTGGCGCACCGCCTGGAGGATCTGCCAGCCGTTGCGCCCCGGCAGCATCACGTCGAGGATCAGCAGGTCGTGGTCGCCGCTCAGGGCCAGGTGCTGGCCGGTGTCGCCGTCGCTGGCCAGTTCGGTGGCGAAGCCGGCCTCGCTCAAGCCCTGGCTCAGGTACTGGCCGGTCTTGGCCTGGTCTTCGACGATCAGCAGTTTCATGTGTTTACCAACGGTTCGGGCCAACGTGATGCCGAAATGATACGTGACGATCTGGCGGCCTGCCCAAGCTGACAAAGTTGTAATCTTCCCGTCAGCCAGCTGCCAGCCAGCCTTTTCGACAATGGCGCCATCTTCGCTGCATTGATCTGGAGTCACCCATGAAACACCTGTTCCTCACCGCCGCGCTTGCCCTGACCAGCCTGCCCACCTTCGCTGGCGAAGCCAAACCCTTCGCCTTCGGCGAGCCGGCGCCGGCAGCCAAGGCCACCCGCACTGTCGAGGTGGTACTCAAGGACATCGCCTTCGAACCCAAGAGCATTAAGGTCAAGGCCGGTGAAACCGTACGTTTCGTGCTGGTCAACGAAGGTAAGCTGCCCCACGAGTTCAACCTGGGCGACAAGGCCATGCACGCCGAGCATCAAAAGGAAATGGTCGCCATGCAAGGCAAGATCTTTACCGCCGGCATGAATCACGAAGGCATGGACCATGGGCAGATGGACCACAGCCAGATGATGGGCGGCGGCCATGGCCACGACACCGGCAACACCGTGCTGGTGCAGCCTGGCCAGCGCGCGGAGCTGACCTGGACCTTCCGCAAATCGGCGCCCATCGAGTTCGCCTGCAACGTGCCGGGCCATTACCAGGCCGGCATGGTCGGGCCGTTGACCATCGAGTGACATCGGCTCCAAGGCGGGGTGCAAAACCGGTAGACTAGGGGCAATTTCGAACCTTCAGGTCAGTTTCCATGCATCCCGCCGCCGAACACTCCCCGCTGGGCAAGTCCAGCGAATACGTCGCCACCTACACCCCCTCGCTGCTGTTCCCCATCCCGCGCCTGGCCAAGTGGGCCGAGCTGGGTGTCAGTGGCGACACGCTGCCGTGGCAGGGCGTGGATTTCTGGAACTGCTTCGAGCTGTCCTGGTTGCTACCCTCGGGCAAGCCGGTGGTGGCCATCGGCGAGTTCGCCATTCCTTGCGACTCGCCGAATATCATCGAGTCCAAGTCCTTCAAGCTGTACCTCAACTCGCTGAACCAGACCGTGTTCGCCTCGGTGGCCGAGTTGCAGGCCTGCCTGGTGAAAGACCTGTCTGGCGCCGCGGGCAAGCCGGTGGCGGTCAAGGTCAGCACCCTGGCCGAAGTCGAAGGCCAAGGCGTGACTGCCTTGCCGGGTCAGTGCATCGATGCGCTGGATGTGAGCATCAGCAACTACGAGCAACCGCAGCCCGAATTGCTGCGCTGTGCGGCGGATCGCGTGGTGGAAGAGACCGTGCACAGCCATCTGCTCAAATCCAATTGCCCGGTCACCGGCCAGCCGGACTGGGGCAGCGTGGTGGTGGAATACAAGGGGCGGGCGCTGGACCATGCCAGCCTGCTGACCTACCTGATCAGCTTCCGCCAGCACGCCGACTTCCACGAACAGTGCGTGGAGCGGATCTACCTGGACCTGAAGAACCTGCTCGAGCCTGAGCACCTGACGGTGTATGCACGGTATGTGCGCCGGGGTGGGCTGGATATCAACCCGTACCGCAGCACCGGGGCGATCAACCCGCAGAACCTGCGGTTGGTGCGGCAGTAATGTAACGGGGCTGCAACGCAGCCCCGTTGGGTTCAGATCCCCATGCTGTGCAGCGAGTTGGCAATGCTGCGCAGGGTGGCGGTGAGGTCGGGATGTTCGGCCTCAAAGCGTTCGATGGCAAGGTTCACGCCGTCGACTAGGTTGTTGTCCGGGGTGGCTTCCTCAAGCTTCAGCTGGGCCTCGATCTGCCTGGCTTCTTCATGCAGGCTGGCCAGTTCCTCTTCCGAAAGCGGCACATTGCGATCCAGTTGCTCGCGCAGGCTATTCAGGCGCTCTTGCAGTTCGCGGGCAGGCATTGTTCTTACTCCATCAATGACTTGGCAAGGCATGGACCTCAGCGAAGCGGCAAAGGTTCGGGCCTGACCTCTAGCGTAATCCACCTGCCGACGCTTTGCATGACCCGTATCAACGGGGATGTATCAGGGTTTCTCGCCTTTGTGCCGGCGCTGGGCGATGTCCGCGAGGCAGGCATCGAGGGATTCGAGGTGGTCGATCACCGAGTGCACGCCCAGGCCAAACAGCGCCAGGGTGGCTTTGCCGCGGGCCAGCTCCTGTTCCTGGCGGCTCAGCGCCTGCCATTGCGCCGAGCCTTGGTCGCAGGCCGCCAGCCCCACCGTCCACAGACCGGCGTTGAGCCCCGACTGCAACAGCAGTGGCACGCCACTGACCAGCACGCAGCCGTCCAGGCGCTGGCTTTGCAGGCTCATCAGCGCTTGCCAGCAGGCGTTGGGGGTCGGCCATCTGCTGCCATTGGCGCAGTGCCCCGGCAGCCAGTCGGGCAGCACGCCGCTCAGGCGTTTGCCTTGTGCGGTACTGACTTCGTCGAGCCAGATGCAGGGCACTTGCTGGGCGCGCAGGCGGTGAAGGGAGTCAAGGGCGCCCGGGGCGGGCAGAGGGCTGCCGTCGGGCGCCTGGACCAGGCAGCCGCGCAGTCCGAACAGTACCGCGGTGAAGGCGGGTGCTTCTTGCATGGCAACGTCCCTAAATAGCCCGCAAGCTATCCGGCATTTGTTACCGGGGGATGACGCAACAGTTGTTCACAAAATCTTGACAGAGTTATGTAAAACTATCGTTCAGCAAGCAAGCCAGTATACTTGCGCCCTATCGAGCAGCGTGCCAATCGCCGCTGCCGCCGTGAAATCCGATGGAGAAACATCTATGCGTAGGTTCGGTGCCGGAGTGATCGAGCGAGTCACCCAGGCCTGTGTCTGCGCCAGCTTGCTGCTGGCGCCCGTGGCAGCAACCCAGGCGGCCACCGAGGAAGATCCGTGGGAGTCGGTCAACCGACCGATCTTCAAGTTCAACGACGTTCTCGATACCTATGCCCTCAAGCCGTTGGCCCAGGGTTATCAGTTCATCACCCCGCAGTTCCTTGAGGATGGCATCCACAATGTCTTCCGCAACCTGGGCGACGTCACCAACCTGGCCAACAACGTGTTGCAGCTCAAGCCTCGGGCGGCGGGCATCGATACGGCGCGCCTGATCGTCAACACCACTTTCGGCCTGGGTGGCTTCTTTGACGTCGGCACCAAGATGGGCCTGCAGCGCAACGATGAAGACTTCGGCCAGACCCTTGGCTACTGGGGCGTGCCCAGCGGGCCATATGTGGTCATCCCGTTCCTTGGCCCAAGCACCGTGCGCGACGGCCTGGCCAAGTACCCGGACACCTACACCGAACCCTATCGCTATATCGACCATGTGCCGACGCGCAATTCGATCTTCGCCCTGGACGTGATCGATACCCGCGCCAGCCTGCTGTCGGCGGAGAAGCTGATCCAAGGCGACAAGTACATCTTCCTGCGCAATGCCTACTTGCAGAACCGCGAGTTCAAGGTCAAGGACGGCCAGGTCGAAGACGACTTCTGACCGCTTCGGTCAGGTAATGGGGCTGCTTTGCAGCCCATCGCCGGCAAGCCGGCTCCCACAGGGGATCGCATAACTCTGTGAGGGCCGGCTTGCCGGCGATGGGTCGCAGGGCGGCCCCTTTTGCATTACGCGAATATGTAACGGTTCAATGCATCGCCAGGATGCGCAAGCCGAAGCGCTGCGCACCGCCTGGCTGGTCGGCGATCCACACCACTTCGGTGCTGGCATGCAGCCCAGCGAGGGCCGTGTGGTCCGAGTCGATGCGTACCTCCAGGTGGTCACCCACCTGGAACCGCTGCGGCGCCTGCACCTGCATGCCTGTGCTTGAGAGGTCGATGCACACAGCGCTGATCACCTGGTCGGCCTGCAGCAGCTGGACCTCGGCTTCAATACGCATGCGAATGAAATCACGTTTTTCGCTGTAATCCACGGGTGGCTGGGACATGCTTGCATCCTTTCGTCAGGTTGCGTTGCTCCACATTCTTATAACGCCGGGTGATTTGCCCTGTAAAGTGCAGGGAAGTCTACCTGCCCATGCTTGAAACGCCAGGCGGATGGGAGTACCGTCAGCGCCTTACAGGGCACCTCACTATTTGCCGGACCAGTCTTCTTGTCCTACAACTCAGATAGAGAGTGGCTAGAGAGCATTCCAGTAGCTGTCTGTCGGTCCTCCACAGCCGCTACGCCAACCCAAATCTGGCGCCGTTCGCCCACATGCAGAAACCCAGTGCAACG
This sequence comes from Pseudomonas sp. PONIH3, assembly GCF_002934345.1. NCBI lineage: Bacteria > Pseudomonadati > Pseudomonadota > Gammaproteobacteria > Pseudomonadales > Pseudomonadaceae > Pseudomonas > Pseudomonas sp. PONIH3. The sequence goes on along the minus strand of NZ_CP026386.1, from coordinate 1,423,704 downwards.
CTGCTGATCATCGATGACGACGAGGTGGTCCGTGCCAGCCTCGCCGCCTATCTGGAAGACAGCGGCTTCAGCGTCCTCCAGGCCGGCAACGGCCAGCAGGGCCTCCAGGTCTTCGAAGCACACCAGCCCGACCTCGTGATCTGCGATCTGCGCATGCCGCAGATGGGCGGCCTCGAACTGATCCGCCGGATCAGCGAGCGCGCGCCGCAGTTGCCGGTGATCGTGGTGTCCGGTGCCGGCGTAATGAGCGACGCGGTCGAAGCCTTGCGCCTGGGCGCGGCGGACTACCTGATCAAGCCCCTCGAAGACCTGGCCGTGCTCGAGCACTCGGTGCGCCGCGCGCTCGACCGCTCGCGCCTGGTGCTTGAGAACCAGCGCTACCGGGAGAAGCTCGAAGCCGCCAACCGCGAATTGGAGGCCAGCCTGCACCTGCTGCAGGAGGACCAGACTGCCGGCCGCCAGGTGCAGATGAACATGCTGCCGGAAAACCCATGGGTGGCCGGCGATTTCGTCTTCGAGCACCAGATCATCCCGTCGCTGTACCTGTCGGGCGACTTCGCCGACTACTTCCGCGTGGACGACCGGCGCATTGCCTTCTACCTGGCGGACGTATCCGGCCACGGTGCCTCGTCGGCGTTCGTCACGGTGCTGCTGAAGTTCATGACCACGCGCTTGCTGTTCGAATTCAAGCGTGGCGGCAAGATGCGCGAGTTCAAGCCTTCGCAGGTACTCAGCCACATCAACCGTGGCTTGATCAACTGCAAGCTGGGCAAGCATGTGACCATGGTCGGTGGGGTCATCGACGAGGACACCGGCCTGCTCACCTACAGCGTCGGCGGCCACTTGCCGCTGCCGGTGCTGTATACCCCCGGGCAAGCCCGTTACCTGGAAGGCCGCGGCCTGCCGGTGGGGTTGTTCGACGAGGCCAGCTACCAGGACCTGGTGCTGGAGCTGCCAGCGCAGTTCAGCCTCACCCTGATGTCCGACGGCATTCTGGACCTTTTGCCCGGGGACACACTCAAAGATAAGGAAGCGGCCTTGCCGGAGATCGTCAAGGCGGCGGGTGGTAGCCTGGACGGGCTGCGCCAACGATTCGAATTGGCTACGCTTGGGGAGATGCCGGATGATATCGCCCTATTGGTGTTGAGCAGGAACCTTGAATGAGTACTGGTAGAATCCAGTTTGCCGAACAAAGCGGGACCTTCGTTCTGAAATTTGTCGGTGAAGTGCGCCTGACCCTGTGTTCGGCACTGGATGCGACGATCGAGAAGATCTTCACCGCGCTGAACTTCTCGGCCATCGTCATCGACCTGACCGAAACCGAAAGCATCGACAGCACCACCCTGGGCCTGCTGGCCAAGCTGTCGATCCTGTCCCGGCAGAAGGTCGGCCTGCTGCCGACCGTGGTCACCACCAACCCGGACATTTCCCGGCTGCTGCAGTCCATGGGCTTCGACCAGGTGTTCAACATCGTCGACCGCCCGGTGCCGTGCCCGGAGTGCCTGACCGACCTGCCTTCCCAGGACCAGGACGAGAGCGTGGTGCGCTCCAAGGTGCTGGAGGCGCACAAGATCCTCATGGGCTTGAACGACTCCAACCGCGAAGCGTTCCATGACCTGGTGAGCGCGCTGGAAAGATCCTGATCTATCGCGGGGCAAGTCGCATCGGCGCACCGCCGCTCCCACTCAGCCCACCCACAGGCAGTGCGAGGGGGCTTTGTGCGAGCGGGCTTGCCCCGTGATGGCTTCAGTCCTTGATGAACGCCGTAGCTGGCGAACCATCGGCATTCAACTGATACACCCGCGCCGGCCGCCCCTGGTCATCGAAGAACACCTGCCCCAGCCCCGCGCTGTTCCACAACCGTTCCCCGGCCTTGCTCCGGCTGGGTGTACGCGGCACCACTTCCATCTGGCGACGCTTGGTAAACCAGTTGAGCGGCGAGCGCGGCGAATACAGCCAGCGGTTGAGCCGGTCGAGCACATCCAGCAGGCGCCGGGGGAACTCGTTCTTGATCCCGCTGCTGGTCACCTGCCACAAGTGCGGGCTGCGCTGGCGATGGCGGATCAGCACTTCGTAGACGAATGAGTAGTGCACGTCGCCCGACAGCACCACGTAATGCCCAGGCGTGCGCGAGTGGCGGAAGATATTGAGCACCACCTGCGCCGCGCCGCGGTGCGCCATCCAGTTCTCGGCATCGACCAGCAACGGGTAGCCCAGGGCGCTGAACACCCGTTGCACGGTTTCGATCAGCTTGACCCCGAAGATCGGCGCCGGCGACACGATGATCGCCGAGGGGTGATCGAGCAGCGCCTGCTGCAGTTCACTCAGCGCCTCCCAATCGAGCAGGCCCGAAGGCTTGGCCAGGTTGCTTTCGCTGCGCCAGCGCCGGGTGCGGGTGTCCAGCACCAGCAGCGGCGGGTTGCTCGGCAGCGCGTATTGCCAGCCCTGGAAGCGCAGCAGTTCGCCGATCAGTTCATCCCGCGCCTCATGCAACTGGCGGCACTGTTGGACCAGCGCCGCGCAGCCGTCCGGGTCGTTGCCCCAGCCCTGGCACAGCAGGTAGCCGAGCAGCGCGTTGCCGATGATCCGCCGCGAGAACGGGTGGCCGTAGGCGGTCTGCTCCCACTGCGCCGACAGGTTCCAGTCGTCGGTGATGTCGTGGTCGTCGAAGATCATCAGGCAGGGCAGGTGGGCCATGACCCGCGCCACCTGTCCGAGGCCATCGCGGAAGGCCTCGATGAGCGGCAGCTCTTGGCGGTAGCGGGCCTGGCGCTTGTCGGTGAGGCCGGATGGCATCTGCATGCACACCAGGGACCACGGCAGCGGCGACCAGGCCAGCAGGTACATGGCCATGACTTCTGCGAAGGTCACCAGGTGGTTGTCGGCGTTGCTGGAGGAGAAGATCGGCTTGCGCTTGCCGCCAAAGAAGCGCTCACGCAGGGTTTCGTTGCCTTCCTGGGCCGGCAGCAGGTCGGCGCGGTGGTAATAGCAGGCCGGGTGCTGGTAGAGCGCGGCGCCGCTGTCGACCAGGGCGCCGTCCAGCGCCTCGTCGAACAGGCCCAGACGCTCGATCAACCCGTGGATGGCGCGCAGCATCGGGCCGGCGACATCGTCGGCATACACCTGGTCGCCGCTCATCAGCAACACGGCGGGGCGCTCCTCGGGGCGCGGGCCGGCGGCCAGCAGGCGGTCGGCGCACAACAGGCCGTCGGCAGCCGGATGATGGGGCTTGCGGCACGAGCCGTGGAGCACCTGGTCGAGGCGCTCGCGCAGCACGAAGCTGGGGCGACTGGCGCCGGGGTAGAGCAGGTGCGGGGCCCAGTCGGCGATGCCCTGGCCGTTGGCCAGGCGCAGGTCGTACTCGAGCGCCACGTCGCTGGGTAGCGGCTGTTCGAAGTGAATATCCAGCAGGTGGATGAAGGCGTGCGTACCGACCGCGATCACTTCGCAATGCGCGGTGGCGCTGATGCCGGCCTGTTCCAGGACAAATTCGGCTTGCAGCGGTTGCGAACCGACCAGCCAGATCGCCAGACGCTGCGGCTCCAGGCGGCGCAGTACCGGGCCGGCAAGGACAAGGGGGAGGGTGGTGCTGGGGATCATCTATGGCTCGGTTTTGTCTGGTATGACGCTATAGCGGGGCAAGCCCGCTCCCACTGGTTATGGGGAATGCGGCCCCAACGAAAACGGGCGGAAATGCTCTGCATTAACCGCCCGTCGATCAAGCCGAAGATGTATCAGGCTTTGTCAGCCAGCCATCAGCGCTTCCAGCTTCTCCTGGTCGCGGGCGAACTGGCGGATGCCTTCGGCCAGCTTCTCGGTGGCCATGGCGTCCTCGTTCATTGCCCAGCGGAACTGGCTCTCGTTCAACTGCTGCTTGGCTTCGCCGGCATTGCCCGGCTTGAGGATGCGCGGCAGATCGCCTTGGTCGTCCGCCAGCTGCTGCAACAGCTCGGGGCTGATGGTCAGGCGATCGCAGCCGGCCAGCTGTTCAATCTGGCCGATATTGCGGAAGCTCGCGCCCATGACCACGGTGTTGTAGCCATTGGTCTTGTAGTAGTCGTAGATGCGCGTGACCGATACCACGCCCGGGTCCTCGGCGCCGACGTATTCCTTGCCGGTGCTCTTCTTGTACCAGTCGTAGATACGCCCCACGAACGGCGAGATCAGGAACACCCCGGCATCGGCGCAGGCCTGGGCCTGGGCGAAGGAGAACAGCAGGGTGAGGTTGGTCTGGATGCCTTCCTTCTCAAGTTTCTCGGCGGCGCGGATGCCTTCCCAGGTGGAGGCCAGCTTGATCAGCACGCGGTCTTTCGGCACACCGGCCGCTTCATACAGCTCGATCAGCTGACGGGCCTTTTTCAGCAGCGCCGGCTCGTCGAACGACAGCCGCGCGTCCACTTCGGTGGAGATGCGCCCCGGAATGACCTTGAGAATGCCCGAGCCCACCGACACCGCGAACTTGTCGCAGGCCAGGTCGACATTGCCCTTTGCATCGGCCTTGACCTGCTTGAGCAGGTCGGCGTAGCCGGCAATGGCCGCGGCCTTGAGCAACAGCGACGGGTTGGTGGTGGCGTCGACCGGCTTGAGGCGGGTGATGGCATCCAGGTCGCCAGTGTCGGCGACCACGGTGGTGAACTGCTTGAGTTGTTCCAGCTTGGAGGTCATGGGCGTGCTCTGTCCTGTGCAATGACTCGACATTACCCGAGCCCCGACAGCCACTCAAGGCCCGTCGCAGGCGTATCGGGAAAGCCTTCGCAGGCAACGCGATCCTTCTGTAGGCGCGCGCTTGCCCGCATCAGGCTGCAAAGCAGCCCCGGCTCACACCGGGGCTGCGGCAAAAGGCATTGCCTTCGAGTGCCAACCCCGCCGCAGGTTCCCTCAGCGCCCCTGCAGCAGCTCGGCGGCCTGGTCCAGCACCTTCAGCGGCTCGCTGGCCTTGTGAATGTCCGCCGACAGCAGCTGGCGGAAGCGCCGCGCCCCCGGGAAGCCCTGGCCCAGCCCGAGGATATGCCGGGTGATGTGATGCATCGCACCGCCGCTTTGCATATGCGCGACGATATACGGGCGCAGCTTTGCAATGGCCTCGGCGCGGCTGACCACCGGCGCCGCGCTGCCGAACAGCTGCTGGTCGACCTCGGCCAGCAGGTACGGGTTGTGGTACGCCTCGCGTCCCAGCATCACGCCATCGAAGGTCTGCAGGTGAGTGCGGCATTCGTCGAGGGTCTTGATGCCGCCATTGAGCACTAGTTCCAGGTCCGGGAAATCGGCCTTCAACTGCGCCGCCACGTCATAGCGCAGTGGCGGGATTTCGCGGTTTTCCTTGGGCGACAGGCCTTCGAGAATGGCGATGCGTGCATGCACGGTGAAACTGCGGCAGCCGGCGTCGCGCACCTGGCCGACGAAGTCGCACAGCTCGGCGTAGCTGTCGCGGCCATTGATGCCGATGCGGTGCTTGACCGTGACCGGAATGCTGACTGCGTCCTGCATGGCCTTGACGCAATCGGCCACCAGCGCCGGATGGCCCATCAGGCAGGCGCCGATCATGTTGTTCTGCACCCGGTCGCTGGGGCAGCCGACGTTGAGATTGACCTCGTCATAGCCGGCATCCTCGGCCAGGCGCGCACAGGCGGCCAGGTCCGCTGGCACGCTGCCGCCCAGTTGCAGGGCCAACGGGTGCTCGGACACGTCGTGGCGCAGGAAACGCTGGGCGTCGTTGTGCAGCAGGGCGCCGGTGGTGACCATTTCGGTGTAGAGCAGGGCCTGCCTTGAGAGCAGGCGCAGGAAGAAGCGGCAGTGGCGGTCTGTCCAGTCCATCATCGGTGCCACGGAGAAGCGGCGGGATGGCTCGGGGCGCGTGGTGTATGGCGTTGAAGCGGATTCTAGGGACATTCTGGTCTACACGGTTTTGTACCATTTTCCGGGGTTTTTCGGGCGTTCTGGGTGTGATGGCGTACGATTTGCCACCGCCACTCACGCTTGTACCAACGGAAAACATGGCAACGATCAGAGCAAGGAAAAAGGCCGATGGAACGGTCATCCATACCGTCCGGATCCGCCTCAAGAAAAAAGGAGCCCTAGTCTACCAAGAGTGTCAGACCTTCGCCCGCCAGCAGGCAGCTCAAGCCTGAGCGAAGCGACGAGAGATCGAATTGGGCGACGCCAGGTGCGAGCCAGGCAGAGCCAACCCGGCCCCTTTGGAACGATGAAGCGGCAGCCGCTCATGGATTCGGCCAGGATGAGTGCACATTGATGTATCGCTGGCGCTCGGCGTACCACGGGCAAAACCAATTTTTCCCCTGCCGTGCATCCAGTTCTATCGCTGATGGGTAGTACTAATGGGCAGCCTGTGACTGCCCAGCCAATGACCTGTCAGGAGCACACCTCATGAGCCCCAAGTTCTCCGCTATGCTGCTCGCTTGCAGCCTCATCCTTGCGCTGCAGCCAGCCCACGCCCAATCTGCGCTGCCAGAGGCAGTCAAGGTCCCCGATGGCCATCGCGTCATGCTCGAGACTGTCGGCGTCGGCGAGATCACCTACGAATGCCGCGACAAGGCCTCCGCGCCTGGCCAGACCGAATGGACTTTCGTTGGCCCCAAGGCCGTGCTCAATGACCGCGCCGGCAAACAGGTAGGCGATTACTTCGGCCCTCCCGCCACTTGGCAAGCCAAGGACGGCTCGAAAGTCACCGGTACGCAGCTGGCGGTAGCCCAGGCGGAGAAAGGCGCCATCCCCTATCAGCTGGTCAAGGCCAACCCGGCCGAAGGCAAAGGCGCCATGCAAGGGGTCAGCTATATCCAGCGTCTGGCAACCCGTGGTGGCGTGGCGCCGGCAAGCGACTGCACGACGCAGAACAAAGGTGCCAAGCAGGTCGTGCAGTACCAGGCAGACTACGTGTTCTGGACAGCCAAGTGACGTGCCCGAGGCCGACACTCCGCCGTTGATGATCTACGCTCGATGGCAAGCCCCCGGCTGGATGGCCGGGGTCCCTTGCCTCACACAAGGAAGCCGCAAACGTTGAATGCGTCTGTCACCCCTTTGGACTTCCAACGCTGCCTGGAGGCGTGTGCACTGGGCGACCGGCGAGCCCTGCAGGCACTCTACGATCAGGAAGGTGCGCGCCTGCTCGGCGTTGCCCGGCGCATCGTGCGTGACGATGCCACCGCCGAGGACATCGTCCACGATGCGTTCATCCGCATCTGGACCCGTGCTGCCAGCTTTGACCCGGCGCGTGGCTCGGCTCGCGGCTGGATCTACAGCATCACTCGCCATCTGGCGCTCAATGCAATTCGCGACAGTCGCCGTGAAACCGTGCTGGACGACGCCGACATCGATAGCTCGGCAGCATTGCCGGCAGGGGGCGATGACATTGACCTCTGGTCAGGCTCGGCAAAAATCTACCGTTGCCTCGAACAATTGCAGCCCACGCCACAGCGCTGCATCTTGCACGCCTATGTGGACGGCTGCAGCCACGCCGAAATAGCCGGCCTGCTGGGTGCGCCGTTAGGCACCGTCAAGGCTTGGATCAAGCGCAGCCTGAAGGCGCTGCGGGAGTGCCTGGAATGAAGCCGGATACTGCCGAAGCATTGGACACCCTTGCCGGCGAGTTCGTGCTGGGGACGTTGTCACCGGAGCAACACGCCACGATGACCGAGCGCCTGAGCGTCGACCCGTCCCTGCGTGCCGCGGTGGATGCTTGGGAGGAACGTCTGCTGGAGCTGACCGCGCTGGCTGCGCCCCAGCCACCGAGTGCCCGGCTATGGGGCCGTATCCAGCGCAGCCTGAACGAGCTGGCCACGCCTTCGAAACAGCAGCGAACCCATTGGTGGCAACGTCTCGGCCTGTTGCAAGCACTGAGTGCTGCAGGGCTGGCTGCAAGCATACTGCTGGCGTTTGCGTTGTTGACGGCGCCGCCGGCCACCACGCAATTCGTGGTGGTTCTCGTGGCGCCGGGCAACCAGGCACCCGGCTGGGTGGTGCAGACCAGCGACAGCCGCATGATCGAGCTGATTCCGTTGGGCGAGGATGCCGTCCCCGAAGGCATGGCCCTGCAGTTCTGGACCAAGGGTGAGCAGTGGCGAGCACCGGTGTCGCTGGGGCTGGTCAAACCCGGTGAACCCTATCGTGTTCCGATACAGCGCCTGCCCCCGTTGGAGGCCAACCAGTTGTTCGAGCTGACATTGGAGAAATCCGGCGGCTCGCCTACCGGGCTACCGACGGGGCCCGTGAGGTTCATTGGCCGCGCGGTAAAGGTGATATGAGCATCTGGATAACCGCTTGAAAGTGCTGCGCAAGGTCTTCACCTGCGCGGTACTGGCGTGTTCTCGCCTGTTGAAATGATCAATGCCCAGGCACTGATAAAGACCGCCAGCAGCATACCATGGCGTCACAGCGCGTTTTCCAACAGCGCCCCCAGTACCCCGCTGGCGAGCACAACCAACCACGCCGGCAACTTCCAGAGCATCAGGGCAACCAGTGCCATCAAGGCCAGGCCAACGTCCTGCGGCGCGTGGATTGCGCTCGTCCACACCGGCTGATACAGCGCGGCAAGCAACAGACCTACGACAGCAGCATTGATGCCCAGCAGTGCCGCTTGGGCTCGGGCATTGCAGCGCAAATGCTGCCAGAACGGCAAGGCGCCCACCACCAGGAAAAATGAAGGCGCGAAAATCGCCAGCAGGCAGATCAGGCCTCCTGTCCAACCATTGGGTGCCTGCTGCATAGAGGCGCCGAGGAAGGCCGCGAAGGTGAATAGCGGCCCTGGCACAGCCTGGGCGGCCCCATAGCCAGCCAGGAACACATCATTATCAACCCAGCCAGGAGGCACAACTTCCGCTTGCAAAAGTGGCAGCACGACATGCCCACCACCAAAAACCAGCGAGCCGGCGCGGTAGAAGGAATCGATCATCGACAGTGACTGGGAGTTTAACCGGCCTGCCAAGAAAGGCAGGCCAAGCAGCAATGCAAAGAACAGGGCAAGCCAGAAAAGACCCGCGCGACGCCCCAGGCCCGTGGTGAGTGCTTCATGCACTCCACTTGGCTGCGGCTTGAACAGCAGCAGCCCCGTGACTGCCGCCAGGCCTATCACCGCTACTTGCGCCAAGGCGTAAGGCATCAGCAGCATGAGGCAGGCCGCAACTGCCATGAGGGTGATCCGCGGCGTATCCGGGCATAGATGGCGGGCCATACCCCACACTGCCTGGGCCACGACCGCCACCGCCACTACGTGCAAACCGTGCAGTACCCCGGCAGGCAGGGCATCACCCTGGTTGGCGATGCCGAGCGCTAACAGAACAAGGGCGACCGCCGAAGGTAAGGTAAACCCCACCCATGCAGCCAGTGCACCACCATAGCCTGCACGTATCAGCCCAACCGCGATACCAACCTGACTACTGGCCGGACCCGGAAGAAACTGGCAAAGGGCGACCAAGTCCGCATAGCAACGCTCGCTCAGCCACTGTCGACGCACCACCAGTTCATCCCGGAAGTAACCCAAATGGGCAATCGGGCCGCCGAAGGAGGTCAGCCCCAGGCGCAAAAAAACCAAGAACACTGCCCAGGGGCTACGGTCGGTTGGGATGGCATCGGACATGTGTATCGACTCATCATCAAAGCTGCGGGCAGATGATAATTGAAGAGGGGGAAAATGGGATTTTTGGGCTGGCGCTGCAACGCACCCCGGTATTTCGTGCCACTGGTCATATCGATCGCTCTTTCCCTTGGCAAAGTGACCGAACTGTTGAGGGCTGACAGAGGGGGAACGTGATGGATGACGAAGCGAAACGAATAGCGGCACTGGAACAGGTGGTGTTTGCGTTACTGGCTGCCGGAGCGGTCAGGGGGATTCCTCCCAACGATCTGCGGCTTCATGCCATTGGCGGCCTTCTCACCGGCACTCGCGGGCGTTGGGTGGATGAAGAGCATATTGGTGATGCAATCAACGAGCTTCACCGGGCAATGCGTTTTTTCCCTGATTGATTGTCCCGATGTATCAGCTGGCGCAACTGTCCGACCGTCCTGATGGCCGGCATAGGGTCGCTTCGCTTTATGTGCCTTACTTGGATCTCATGCCAGCGGAGAACGTCATGAGATCGAGGGGCAAGACCTTCTGGGATTGGGCGGATGCCAAGCTGCACAGTCGTACACATACTGAAGTGCTCGAATTCGGGTTGACCATCGATGTTCAGGTCCGGCTTTCCCGTGTGGGTGCCACTGAACTGTTCATTGGCATCTATGGGCCGGACGGTGCTTGCCTCCACGAGGAAGCGCACAAGGCGAGGCCAGGTCAATCCATGACCACCGCGATGTCATGGGGTGTCGCGCTGGCACGGGATATCGCCGCGTCCTTTGCGAAGCCTGGCCCCAAGGCGACTGATGGCGCGACAGAACATCGACCGAGCCCATGAGCCGTCTTTCTCCAAACAGGTGCGGTATCTCGCAATGCCTTCCGAGGGAGGCCGCGATGCGTGCCAATCCGAGAGCGCAGGGCAGTACTGATCCCGAGGTCCCGGCGCGCAGTCACGGTCGCTGAAGGCTAATGGCCTCGCGTGAGCCGGCTGAAAAAATGATCCGCTGCAACTGATTTGAGGGCGCTAATCTGCCAGCGTTGCCTCCAGCTACCGCCTGACTTTTCGAAGGAATTTTTCAGTTCCCTCCCACCTCAATAGCAAGTGGATTCAATGGGAGGGATTCTTGTGGCTGGACAGCAGTTGTACGTCATTGAGTACGAGGTCCACGGCGAGCGTCGGACATTCATCATTCGTCTTGAAAAGATGGACAACACCCTAGCCTGGCACTGGGCTAGCTGTGACGCAGGCATTGGCATCATTCCGAGGTTTGGTCAGCACAAGATCAAGTTGGTCAGCCGCCCTATGGCTGAGCGTTACGGTATCTCGAATGTACAGTGGCGGCCCGCGGGGCAAGGGCCCGAGTTTGTTCCGCAGCCCATTGATATCAGCAAATTCTCAGTAGCGGCCGAATGTAAATAGCTCGGCATTGTGTCCACCGAAAGTGAGCTTTGGAGAGCAAGCCATGCAACCTGAAACTGACGGTCCGGAAGAGAAGGGGCCAAGCAACGTTCCCTTCATCAATGATCCCCTGAAGCCCGCTTCGCCGGCGTTAAATGATGCTGAAGAAACAGATGCTGTTGAGGCTGAACAAGACATCGAGGCTGAATGAGCCGGAAATTTATCCCAGAAGGAGTACCGCCATGGATACATATCATGTGAGCCCGTCGGCCGATGGGTGGGAGTTGAGAAAGGTCAGTGCAGACCGCGCCTCGATGCGGGCAGCGACAAAACAAGAGTTGGTGAGCGCACTTCCAGCATTCTTTGAAGGCAAGAAAGCGTCGGTGAAAATTCACAAAGCCGACGGCACTATCGATGAAGAACGGACCTATCCGCGATCAGCTGATCCTCATCGTACCAAAGGTTGAACACCATTACGGCAGCTGATCTGGGCATCGAGTTGGTGGGCGAAAACGGACTGTACCGATGGCTCGTTGCCAGTTTTCTTATGGGGAAGCGGATTCGCGCATCGATTGCAGTGCACGCCTACCAAAGGTGGTCGATCAGCACGGCCTGGATACACCGGCTAAGCTTGCAGGCTGCCACCATTCGACCCTCGTGAGGATCCTCGGCGAAGCCGGTTACGCTCGGTATGACCTATCTACGGCGCGGCGGCTAAAGGCGCTGGCCGGGGCGTTGAACACGCAATTAGGCCATCAGCTACGAGATCTGCATGAGCGTACTCAAGATCTCGAAGGGTTTACGCGCTGGCTACTCAATTTTGAGGGTGTGGGCCCTAAGACAATTGAGATCTTTATGCGAGAGGCCTCTACTGAGCTGAACTACCTTTGCCAAGGATCGTGAATCAACTGGCGCTTCGCCGCCATCGACTCGTCAATCAATGAGTGGAACACTCCAATATCCACATGGATTGGAATGGACCGATGAAGCTCAACACAGAAGGATTGTCGCTCTCAGGGAAAAAGGTTGTTGTGGTGGAGGATGACGGAACGCTCCGCACTGTGCTTGTAGATATCTTGCAACTCGGTGCCGACTGCGATGCCTTTACCACTGCTGAAGATGCCCTGATTCATCTGATGGGCATAAATGGCGAGTGCTCGTTTATCGTCGCCGATCACGGCGTGCCAGGCAGCATAAAAGGAATGGAATTTATCTCTATGGTCCATGAAAAATGGCCTGGATTACCTGCCATTCTTACCTCTGGATATCAGCTTGATGCTTCGGGGGTAACTCCGCCGGTCAGTTATCTCTTTAAGCCCTGGTCCCTTGAGAAGCTACGGGCGCAATCAGAAGCTCTCTCAAGGTTTGATATCTGCTGCAGCCGTGGTTACGCCGTAAACGACCCAAATCGCACTTAGCGCTGGTGGTTGTTGCGAGAGGAATTGCCAGGCTGTGGATCAAGGGGTTTACCCGGGTCGCTTTCGCATTTGCTGCCCAAGGCTCGGTATTCTCTCCTCAGAGCGTGGAGCTGGCGGTTGTCCAGATCCTCGAGATCCAAAACCGATTGCGCGGCTGATTTTGTGGCCCGTATCAGCTCATCTAGCTTCAGGTGGATGATGTCGTTGTCACGGTTCTGGGTGTTCTGGATCAGGAACACCATGAGAAATGTGATGATGGTCGTCGAGGTGTTGATAATGAGCTGCCACGTATCGTTGTAGTGAAACCATGGCCCTGAAAGCCCCCACATACCGATCAAAAAGACGGCGATCAAAAATGTGCTTGGCTTGCCGGCGTGATTGGCGAGCCATTGGCAGAACTTTGCGAATTTCATGATGCTTCTCTCCTGGGCCTTTCTGTTCTGACCGCAGTAAAGGCTTGAAATCTTTTTTACATTTGGCGAGCCGATGGGGACTGAAGGCCCGGCGGAACGTCCCCGCGCCACCATCAGTCAAAAGCTCATCGAGAACTTTTCAAGGCAGTTGCTCAGATGACCTTTATCGTCTGGTTCGCCATGCTCGGGACCGTCCTGCTTCTGCTTGCGCTCTCATCTTCGTACCTGCGCTGGATGCCTGTGACGACCTCTTTGGTCTGCTTGGGGCTGGGTATGGCGCTCAGTTCTCCTGGGCTGGGGTTTCTTCATCTGGAGGTCGCCGAAGCGAGTGGTTGGCTAGAGCACCTGACCGAAGTAGCGGTATTGTTCTCACTGTTTTTCAGCGGACTGAAACTTCGGTTACCTTTGCGCAGCCGGGCATGGCGGACTGCGTTACTTCTGGCAGGTCCGGTCATGGTGTTGTGTATCGCAGGCGTCTCTCTGACCCTGCATTACTTGCTTGACCTGAGTTGGGGCGCTGCGGTGTTGATCGGGGCAATCCTTGCACCGACGGACCCGGTCCTCGCAACGCTGGTACAGGTATCCGACGCCCAGGATGACGACCCCGTCCGATTCAGCTTGTCTGGAGAGGCTGGCCTGAATGATGGCGTTGCCTTCCCCTTTGTCATACTTGGTCTGATCCTGCAGCAGAGTGATACACAGCCCTGGCTGAGCGAATGGCTTATCAAGGACATGCTTTGGGCGGTGGCAAGCGGCGTTCTGTGCGGTTACTGGATGGGGCGCGGATTGGGAAAACTGACCCTCTACCTGCGTACGCGCAACGAAGACAGTACAGTGTCGCCCAACGATTACTTGGCCCTGGCCCTGGTGGCGCTGGCCTATGTCGTTGCCGAGTCGCTCCAGGGGTATGGGTTTCTCGCGGTGTTTGCGGCGGGACTTGGCCTACGCCAGGCCGAGGTTCAAACCTCCGCCGGGCCCCTCGAACCGGCTGCCGAGCACCTGGTGCAACCTGTCGTGGGCCATCAGCATCTGGCGCCGGAGCTTGCCGTCAAAGGCAATGTGAAAGAGCTCGACGAATCTCAGGTTGCTGCCGGCATCATGCTGGGCGATATGCTCGCGTTTGGTAGCTTGGTCGAGCGGGCCATGGAAGTCTTTCTGGTGACCTTGCTCGGCGTCGTCCTGTTGGAGCATTGGGATTGGCGGGCGCTCTACATTGGCGGCGCGTTGTTTATAGTCATCCGTCCCTTAAGCGTGCTCATTCTTTCTTCAGGGGGATCTTTGAAATTGCTGCAGCGGGGGCTTTTGGGGTGGCTCGGCATCCGTGGGGTCGGCAGCCTGTACTATCTGTTCTACGCGTTAAACCATGGTCTTGCGACACCTCTCGCCGGAGAGAGTACTGACCTGGTGCTGTCCGTCGTGGCATTGAGCATCCTGATGCACGGCCTAAGCGTTCAGCCGTTGATCAGTCGGTACACCGCATGGAAAGCGCGTTGCGGGTGAAAACGTTTGGGTAATCCCCTGCGACAAGCAATGGTACTTGAGCAAAAGACCTGCGCGCCCAAGTGAACGCGCAGGCCTGCATCAGGCGGCGCGTTGTTCGCTCTTGAGGAGCTTTTTCTGCACCTCCATGGCTTGGCCCAGTTCCTCCAGCTGCTGTTTACCCAGAAGCTTCCGGGCCGTCGGGAACAATTCGCTTTCTTCTTCTTCGATATGGTGCTCCAGCAGCTCCTTCATTACCTTGACCCTGCCGGCGAACTCCACGGTACCGGTTTCGGTATGCAGCAGGTCTGGCAAGACCAGCGAGTCGACCGTACGGTGTTCTTCCTTGGCTTCGTAGTACATCTTCGCTTCTTCCTTGCCGCCCGCCTGCTTGATCGCCGGATACAGGATCTCTTCTTCGAGCGCGGTGTGGATACTCACCTCTTGTTTGATACGATCAAGCAGTTCGGCGCGCTTTTTCACCGCGCGCTCGGTGGTCGAGGACAACTCCTCAAGAAGCTTCTTGACCAGTTGATGGTCCTGGATGAGCAATTCGATTGCATTCATAAGTCACCTCATCATCAGTGGCTAAAGTACGGTTGCTACTGGTGGAGTGGTGTTCAAACCGCAAGGTTCCAAGCGGGCGATCAGCGCACCGCTGGGTGGCGGATGCTGCGGTTAAAAGCAGGCATGAAAAAAGCCAGGGCGGAGGTTCGCCCTGGCTTTCATTGAGGCTAGCGGTTGTCGTCACTCGTGCGTCCACCGCCATGGCTATGCTGGCCACCTACACGGCCAGCCTCCGATGCGCGTTCACGGTCATTGGCGAAGTTCCCTCCCGAGTTCTGGCCGCCTTTGCGACCGGCTTCCGATGCTGTTTCCCGGTCATTGGCAAAGTTGCCTGGGTTGTTCTGTGCAGTACCACCTTGGTTGCCACGGTTGCCTTGATTGTTAGCCATGATCTTTCACCTCATGTCGGTTCACACACAGGAAAGTCTGTGTTCAATTTCCGACGTCACCTGGGTGGTCTTTCGCTCAAACGAATTTCTCTAGGCCTGACGAAACGCACCAAAGGTTTATTTCCTCGACTTGTGGCGCACGAAAGTACGAACGCGCTGTTGGTTAGAGCAGCCGATAGTGCCGCCCTAGCTACCTGACATGAACATGGGCAAGGAGCGGGGGTCTACCGGTGCGTATCTGAACCCACGAGGGATGGTCATGGAGATCTTGCCGTTACTGGAAGAATTGCTGAACGCCCGCGGCCCTGGCGGCCAGGAGGACGAGGTGCGTCAAGTTGCTCGGAGGGCGATGGCTGCCTGTTGTGATGAGCTGTCGACCGATAACGCCGGCAACCTGGTTGGCGTTGTTCGCAGCACCAACAGAGCCCGCCCGGACGCGGCAATACGGGTCATGGCCCACCTTGACGAGATCGCGATGATCGTCAAAAAGGTAAGGCGGGACGGCACCTTGGAGGTCTTGGCGTTGGGCGGTGCGCAGCCGATCAGCTTCGGCGTCTGCCCGGTGGATATCCTCGGTGATGGGCAGGTGCTTGCAGGCGTGCTGTCGTACGGCTCGATGCACAACAGCGGAAGTAGTGCCAATGGCCGTGACGTCCTTGCAGGCGCTGTGAAGTGGCAGGATGTCTACGTGGTGACACGTCAGTCCAGGCAGGTGCTGGACAAGGCGGGCGTTCGGCCGGGTACCCGCGTGGTGCTCAGCCAGCATTGGCGAAAGCCGTTCAAGGTTCACGATTGCATCGCTGCGCATTTCCTCGATGACCGCGCGCCGCTGGCGGCGGTGCTTCATTGCGCGCACCTGCTGCTGCAGCGCCGCAACGAGCTGAGCCAGGATGTGTGGTTCGTGCTGACAACGCTGGAGGAAGAATCCAATGCCGGCGCCATGTACGCAGCAGCAAGGCTACCCGGCGATACCACGATCGCCGTGGAGGTCGGACCGGTGCTCGATGAGTATGGCACCAAGCTGTCAGCCGACCCCATCATCAACACCGGTGACCAGAAGGGCTACTACAGCCGCAGTGTGGTGCAGGCCTTGATGGCTGCGACACACAAGGCCGGATACAGGCCGCAGCCAGCGTTACTGGTCGATTTCGCATCCGATGCGAGCGCGGTGCTGAGCACCGGTACCGATGCGCGAGCGGGGTGTATCGCTATTCCGACCGAAAACACTCATGGTTTCGAGATGGTCCTGGTGGAGGGAATATCCGCTTGTGCTCTCGCCCTGATGGAGTACCTGCTGCGGCCCGACGATGAGGTCATTCCTGCGCAATGATGGAGATCTTGCCGTTTCGCTCGACGATGGCGAACTTGATCTGCTCGACACGCTCTATGCCTTGGCTGTCCCTCGCCGACTCGAGGATGTCATCTTCGGTCAACCGCGCTCGGCGCATGCGGCTATGCAGAAAGCGTCCCTGTTCCACCACCAGGGTGGCGTGGCCATCCAGCAGCCGCGCCAAGGGCTTTGCGTTGAGCTTTGCGAGCGACAGGCCCACATCCAGCACGATCAACGTAGCAATCACCAGTATCGCGTTGGTGAAGGAAAAGTCCTCGCCCAATAACGCCTGCTGGGTCGCCTCGCCGATGATCAGTAGAAGGACGAAGTCAAACGTGGTCAGGTCTGCCAGCGAGCGCCGACCCGCCACACGAAACAGCAGCATTAGGGCGACATACATGGCTGCTGCGCGAAGGATGGAGTCCATGGCCCACTCCTACGGGTAGAGGAAGGTGGAAAAGCGAACGGTGCTGCTTGGCCCGGCCCTGACGACACCTTCAAGCGTCCCGACATGTTCGCTGCGCAATGTCAGGTAGAGCGTGGCAACGCCGTCTCGACTGGTGCCAAGCTGCAGCAGCAGGGCCTTTCCCTGAGAAAGCGATGCCTGTGGCTCAGGTTGCAGTGTCTCTATACTTGCTTCGCGCAGCAGGCTGCCGCCCAGCAGCACCATCACAGGCTCCGCGGACGTACCGCGGACGGTGATACGCAGGTTGTCAGTGGTGCCGCTGCGGCTGAGGCGTTGATATTCCACCTGCACGCGGCCGTCAGTGCTGATGGCCGTTGCGTCACTGAGTGGTCCGTTGCCAAACAGACCGAGCAACGCCAGCACCACCATCAGTACCAGGCACCACCACCCCGCACGTTCGAAGCGCCACACGCGCTGTTGCATGCGCATGTTTTCTTCTACCGGATAGTGCCTGGACAGCAGTTCATCATCATCCATGGTCCTGTTCCTCATGCGTGCTCGCCACGCAACCAGCGTTGGTGATAGTGCGCCAGGCGCGACAAGCCGAAGCGCGCGCCTTGGCGCATGACATCCGCGCGCTCGCCAAAGAAGCGCTGACTTAGGGTAAACACTGCTCCTGGCTCACCAGCAAACGCCCAGGCAAAGCACAATGTGCCAGGTGGGACGCCGCCCTGCGCTGAGGGGCCGGCAACCCCGGTAGTAGCAATGGCCACTGTGGCATCGCTGTTCTTCAGGGCTCCCATAGCCATTTCCCACGCAACGGCTTCGCTGGTTAGACCATAACTTTCGATGGTCTGCGGGCTCACCCCAAGCAGGCGCTGCTTGGCGGCAGGGGAATACACCACATAGCCGCTTTCCAGGATCTCCCCGGTGCCGGGTAATTCCGCCAGCAGGGCGACCATTGCGCCGGCCGTGCAAGATTCGGCAGTGGTCAGCAGCAGCTTGTGGGCCTTGAGGTAATCCAGTGCTTCGACTACAGGGTCTACGGTCATCACACGTCACCCCTTGCATGTTTTGTGGTGGACGCGTTTGCGGCGAGTTTGGTTCAGCGCGGCGGCCCGCCGGTCATGACCGATTAAAACGTCCTGAACTTTGTTCCAACGCCTGGCTTCTGCAGAGGTATGGGGTTGTAGTAACACGCAAGCGCTGGAGCCCCTCCTACATGTGAAGAGGAGAAACGATCATGACCGAGCCTGTGACGTATTTCTGGATCGCGGTCGCAGTGATCATCCTGCTAGTTGATCTCTGGGCCATTGTCAGCGTTTTCCGCAGTGACAAGGCCGATGTGACGAAGGCGTTGTGGGCGTTGCTGTTGTTAGCGCTGCCTGTTGTCGGCCTGGCTATCTGGGGTGTGATGGGGCCGCGCGGTATCAAGCGTGGTACTGGGCCTTCTTCGCCCGAACACAGTAAGGGGTAGGTGGTGAGCATGCCTTCAACAGACAAAACGCAAAAAACCGACGTGGCAAAGCCGCTCGTCAGTGGAGAGCAGGAGCGGGACAACGATGCTCGTCGTCCGGACGGCTCGACAGGCACAGAGCATGACTCAACGGCCCAAAAGGCCGCACGTAGCCACGCACAGCCTAAACATTAAACCACGACGGGACCGCAATCGCGGCCCCTTGCCTCGCGGCTCAGAGGATAGATTTCCCGCCAGTCACTGCGTAGCGCGAGCCGGAGATGTAACTGCCCTCGTCAGACCCAAGCAGTACATAGATCGGCGCCACTTCGACCGGCTGTCCCGGGCGGCCGAGCGGTGTCTTGGAGCCAAAGTTCTGCACGGCTTCGTCCGGCATCGTAGAAGGAATAAGCGGAGTCCAGATTGGCCCTGGCGCAACACTGTTCACGCGAATTCCTTGGCTGCCCAGCAATTGCGCCAATCCCGCAGTGAAATTGGCGATCGCGCCCTTGGTCGTGGCGTATGCCAGCAGACTGGGAGAAGGATCATCAGAATTCACTGAGCTGGTATTGATGATCGAACTGCCCCGGGGCATTGATGGCAAGGCTGCCTTGCAAATCCTGAAGATCGCGGTGATGTTGATGTCGAAGGTCTTCACCCACTCATCGTCGTCGATTTCCTCCAGCGTCTCGTGGGACATCTGAAAAGCTGCGTTGTTGACCAGGATATCGATACGTCCGAACTGACCCACGGTCTTTTCGACGATATCCTGGCAGTGCTGCTTCTGCGCGAGGTCGCCAGGCAGCAGCAGGCACCGTCGGCCAGCGGCTTCGACCCAGCGGGCAGTCTCCTTGGCGTCGTCATGCTCGTCCAGGTAGGCGATGGCCACGTCGGCACCTTCCCGCGCGTAAGCAATGGCGACAGCCCGGCCGATACCGCTGTCGGCGCCGGTGATCAAGGCGATCTTATCTTGCAACCTGCCGCTGCCGGTGTAGGTTTGCTCCCCACAATCGGGATACGGCTGCATTTTCGCCTGCGAGCCAGGGACGGGCTGCGGTTGGGAGGGAAACGGGGGAGAGGGGTAGTCGCGCATGACGGTCGCTCCTGCAGGTTTGGGAAGTGCATATCCGTTCGAAACAACCGACTGCCTGGGGTTGAGCCGAACACGCCAGTGACGCGACGGGCGGTATGCGACGCCTGCTTAACGCCGCTTGCGGCACAGCATCGCCAGCGCGCAGCCGCTCAACAGCACTAGAGCGGTCACCGCCATCCGGCTGGAAGCCGGTGATCGATCGCTGCGCCATCCGTCCTGCACGCCACGTGCACGGCTCGGTGGTTCGAACAGGTTGCCGTCACAGGCTGCCGCCGCCTGGCTGCGGTCGATACCTCGGCGGGTCAACCAACCGTTCAGGTTGGCAAGCCGTGTCAGCAATTCCGGCCCCAGATAATGGTTGCCATCCTGGAAGAACCCGGTGAAGGGATGTACCCGCTCCACGTGCTCAACGCGGTAGCGTTCGCCGGATTTCATGCCCATCGTCGGGTCGATCATGGCTGAGTTCCCCCGACCATGTGTGCGGTACCCAAGGTGCCGGACGCTGCGCCCGGAACCAGGATGACCTTGCGGCAATCGTCCTGCTTCTGGTCGAACAGCTTGTAGCCCATGGCGGCTTCTTCCAGCGCCAGGCGGTGGGTGACGATCAGCTCCGGTGCCAGACGGCCGGCCTCGATGTGCTCGAGCAGTTCGGGCAGGAACCGCTGCACATGGGTCTGGCCCATCTTGAACGTCAGGCCCTTGTCGAAGGCATCGCCGAACATGAAGGCATGAATGAACCCTGCGTAGACTCCGGGCACACTGACCACGCCGCCCCGGCGCACCGCGGCGATGCTCTGGCGCAGCGCCTTGCCGCTGCTGCCTTCGATTTTCAGCGCGGTCAGCACCGTTTCGGTGGTGCTGCCCTTGGCCTCGAAGCCGACCGCATCGATGACGGCATCCACGCCGCGCATGCCGGGGGTTTGGCGAATGATGCTGTCGGCGGGGTCGTCGTCCTGTTCGAAGTTGATCGGCACTACACCGTATGCGTCACGGGCAAACGCCAGGCGGTAGTCGTTGTCGTCGACCATGAAGATGGTCTGCGCGCCGAGCATGCGTGCGCAGGCCGCGCTCAGCAGCCCCACCGGCCCGGCGCCATAGATGGCTACGTTCGAACCCTGGCCGATCTGCGCGTTGATCACCGCCTGCCAGGCTGTCGGCAGGATATCCGAGAGAAACAGCACCTGATCGTCCGCAAGGGCCGTAGGCACCTTGAACGGGCCCGTGTTGGCCTTGGGCACGCGCACGTAGTCCGCCTGGCCACCAGGCACGCCGCCGTACAAATGGCTGTAGCCGAACAAGGCAGCCCCTGGCGGGATACCTTTCTTGTTGAGGATGGCGCCGCGCCCTGTGTTAGTGGTTTCGCAGGCGGCAAACTGCTCTAGCTGGCAGAAAAAGCAGCTGCCGCAGGCAATCACGAAGGGGATCACCACGCGGTCGCCGACCTTTACATTGGTCACGCCACGTCCGGTGTCCTCGACGATGCCCATGAACTCATGGCCGAAGATGTCGCCTGTTTCAGTTTGTGGAATCTTGCCGTGATAGAGGTGAAGGTCCGAACCGCAAATAGCGGTCGCGGTGACCCGCAAAATGATGTCGTCCTCATCCTGGAGTGCTGGATCGGGAACGGTATCCACCCTGACATCCTGGGCGCCGTGATAAGTCAATGCTCGCATAGGTTCAACTCCTGCTTGGAGGCTGGGGGTGAGGCTCTAAGCAGAGGAAGTCGGCGGCGTAGGTAAAGTTCAGGCGGAAGCCTCCAGTGGCAAAACTGGGCAACGAGGCTCCTGCATGGGCAGGCCGTCGTGAGTACTCGATGTAAGGAAAGGGCGCTGGCTTTGTCCTTGGGCGGATGCCAGTCGTCTGCCGGGCTGAACGGATCCAAACACGTCCGGCTCAACCCTACTGAATCGCCCATTTTCATAAGAAGATAGGGGAGGTCATTCTACGACGGACCGCTTTCGACCCGAAGCGGTCACATGATCATTGTTAATGCGCTGGGATCAACACACCGAAGATCACGAAGAACCCTCCGCAGATCTGATTGAATCGACGTCCCGTTCGGGCCAGCAAGGCCTCACTTTGTGCGCAGCACTTGCCACGCCTAATTCGATTGTGAAGAGAGAGCAAGCTCACCAGGGTGAAGTGGCTTTCTGCGAAGCGCATTGAATACCGCGTCGATATGCCAGGTTTCCGGGCCGATCAGCACGGCATCCAGTGGGTCGGCATGCAGTTCGAGCTGTGTCGCAATGCCTTCGATGGCGAGCATTTGCTGGGCATGCTCAAGTTGCCGGCGGATACCCGTGAGCCACAGCCGGCCTGCCCCCGCCAGCAGGAACAGGGTGTGGGGATAGGAGTAGGCGAGCTTCCGGCGCAGCTTGATCACCGCCGTTTTACTGTAACCAGAAAAAGCAGGTGCCAGCACATAGGTTTTGCCCGCTGCGGCCTCGAGGTCGTGCTTGTCCTGCAGGTACTCCTCGACAGTGAAGCAGTTGGCGACCGTTTCGAGCGCGCCGCTGATGACATTGACCAGATAGGCGTTGACACCGACATAGCAGTACTCGGTCTTGCCATGTACTACACAGTCCTCGCTGTTGCAGCGGACGACCCAGTAGTCACCCTTCGCTGACGGCTCGCAGGATTGGATGACGAACCGTTCCGGGCGACCGTCCATCCTGATGACGTCTGCAAGATGGTCGAGGACTATGGCGCTGGCTTGGTGTGCGGATAGCATCGATGGGTACTCAGGTGATAGTCGCGCGAGGATAATCATTTCCGAACGGCATTGTTGCGCCCAAATGTGAAGACCCCGCCCATGAGTGAATGCAATCACCGCAGGAACAGACGGGCAGCCAGCGCATGCTCTGTGCGCTGGCAGCTCGTCCTCATTTGAAACGCGCGGCCTAAAACAAACCGATCAGCATTGATAGCTTGTGCGTTGCCGAGGGTCTTAGATTGATGGCTAGGTTAAACCAAGGAGTTACCTATGCTGATCAATGGATACCAAAGTTACCAGTACCTGCCCACGCACATCCGCCAACAGACCCATTCATGGACTGTTGGTGAAGTGCAGGTGCGATCAGTCATTACCTCGCCCGAGGCCGATCGTTTGGCCAAGCACATTGAATATAATTCAGACAGAGGTTTGCTCCAGCATCTGAAAGTATCCACAACCCAGCCTCTGACGGACTTGTTCCGCTGGCTGGTCAGCTGTCTCGGTGTGCGTAGGGCTGCACAGCGAGCGTCGGATGATCTACCCCTGCAACATGCTGAACAGGCCGGCACCGCAGCGCTCTTTCGCTGCAGTTTCGGCAATGGCTTCAAGACCGTGCTCGAGGCAGTAAGCCTGCTCGCTACTGCCGCCAGCGTTGATCACCAACGCTTCGATGTGACGCTGGAAGCCGAGCAGATTAATTGCTTGCGAGATGCCATGGTCGAGGGGCATGCAAATTTCAAAGCAATTGAGATGATGGTGAAAACCCGCGGGGACTTGCAATGTGTGCGTTCCCTCGCGTTGAGCTTGATGCGTAAGGCTGAAGATTGTCAGCCTTCTATCGAGGCAGCGCTGGCAAACGTGGCCACCGACCGTCCAGACCCAAGCGTCTTTCTGAATGGGCTTATGACATTCCTGCAAGGGCAGGAGGCGCGATGGTTCGAAAAAACCATGAATAATCCGAAGCTGCGCATCGACGCTCAAGCGCAGAACGACTTCATTAGCGAAAAGCTCCAGGAGCATATCGATACACTGGATGCCCAGGAGGCCGACAAGATGCTTGAGCAACTGGAGGGTATTTTCGGCAAGCGGGCAAGTGGGGTTATGGGGTTTGCCAACGAGCTCTTGGGGTTGGCCGATGAGGACGATCAGCTTCTGTCGCGCATGACCCGTGCCGAAAGCCTGAGCGATAGCCTGGTCGACCTGCTTCGCGCGAAGCTTGATAGGCCCGAGAAAGGTAGGGCGGGCTCGCCCACTATCAAGAGCTTCAACGAGCTGAACCCACTGGAGTTGGCCGCACTCGTGAGCCTAGGGGTCAAATTGCAATAGACAGGAGCAGCCCCCAAGTCATCGCCTGAAGCGACCCAGCCTGCACGGCTCCAAATCAGGCGATGGCGTGCCACGGGTGATTTCCATGCCCACCAGGCGGCCTACGGTAGCGGCCAGCGTGACACCGGGATGCATGACACAAACGTAAACGCCGCTGATACCCGGCAGAAAACCAACCAGCGGCGCGCCATCCTTGGGGATCGGCCGGAAACCCACGCACGCCTGTTCCACGTCGAGGGACACAACGCCGTGCAACTCTGCTCTGATGGCCTCGGCGGTTCTCAGTGCGATGACGTTAGGTTGGTGATCTGCCGCATCGTCCAGATAGTCCTCTGCCGCCAGCAGGCTGCCGTCATCAGCATGCCGCACCTCCATGGCTGCATTGGAAATGATCCCTCGGACAAGTTGGGGCGGCGAGTGGTAGCGGATATAGATGGCAGGAGAGGCGTCGAGTGCAAGTGAGTAGCCCAACACGTCCGTCAATAGCGTGGTACCCGTTCCCGCCGCAAGCACCACCAGGTCCGCGTCGATTACCCCGTGGGTGGTTTTCACACCTGAGACTTTATCTGCGCTACCCGTGAACCCTTCCACCTGTGTCTGCTCCAGCAACCTGGCGCCTCGGGCTTGAGCGCCTTTGATCAAGGCCCAGGTGGCCGCTACTGCGTTCAGCGCGCCTTCCTCTGGAGCATGGTTGGCCTGGGCAGGAGGGTGTTTCAGATTAGGTTCCAGGGTGAGGATCTGAGCCCCCGAGACCGTTGATATCCCAGGGGCAGGCGTTACTTCCGGGAGGCCATAGGTCAGCGAACCGGTCCATTGAATGTGTAAGTCTGGCAGTTGCGCTTCGAGGCGACGATAGTCCGATACGGCTGCGGCCCGCAGTGCGGCGGCAGGATCTGCGTCACTGTAGGTGGTATTGATCCATGCAAAGGAAGTGGAAGTCACGCCAGACGCTACATGGCCAGCCTCCACGATGGTCACCTGCGCGCCTTGGCAGGAAAGGTGGTAGGCAACGGAGGCCCCCACGATACCTGCCCCCACCACTACCACATTCATTCCCGGGATATTGTTCATCGTGCTCCGTCACCGCCTTGGGACTATGTTTCACTGGCCGTACCTGGCAATCCTGGGTCCACAGGGGCAAACGGCGATAGTAAATGGAAAGCGTGAGTACCAGCGAGCCTATGTTCGACCAATACCTGAAGCAGTGGGGGCTGACCATTGATGGGGAGGCTTTCGTTTCACCTAATGGCAATCTATTGCCCGTTCGCCGGGGCGATACACCGGCGATACTTAAAATCTCGCAGGCGCCAGAGGAGCAGGCCGGCAGCCAGCTGATGGCCTGGTGGGCAGGCGACGGTGCAGCCCCTGTGCTGGCTCACGCGGGCGAGGCGTTGCTGATGAAGCGGGCGCAAGGTGCGGCGTCACTTGCAAGGATGGTCGCAGATGGCAGGGATGACGAGGCCACGCGCATTCTATGTGCCGTGGCGGCCCGCCTGCATGCGCCACGGTCTACGCCGAGGCCTGCGCTGGTGCCGCTGGAGCAATGGTTCGACGCATTGTGGAGCGCGGCGGCGACGCACGGTGGGGTGCTGGAGCACAGCGCAAAGGCAGCGAGGGCGCTTTTCGCAGCTCCCCAGGACCCTGCGGTGCTGCATGGCGACATCCATCACGGCAATGTGCTGGATTTCGGGCCGGCCGGTTGGCTCGCCATCGATCCCAAGGGGTTGTACGGCGAGCGGGGCTTCGATTTTGCCAACATCCTCTGCAATCCGGACGAAGCCAGTGCGCAGGCACCGGGGCGCCTCTCACGGCGTATAGCGATCATTTCGCAGGCAGCCGGTATCGAGCGTCACAGGCTGTTGCAGTGGGTGCTGGCGTGGGCAGGGTTGTCGGCGACCTGGATGATCGAGGACGGCGCTGAGCCTGAGGGCAGGTTGGCGTTGGCGAGGCTCGCGGCTTCGGCGCTCGATGGCAGCGCTCGGGGTTCTGACTGAGGCATTGCATGTTAGCCGGCGATCACGGGTGACGCCGGGATTGCGCTGATGGTCAGTTCGCGCATGCAGCACTTCAAGCCCCAGGTGTTGTCCGCGTGCATACTGGCCCCACATGTGCACACATGCGTATTTCACGCCGTTAGGCTCTGTACGAAAAGCCTTGATACTTGTACATGCTGCGTTGAGTACAGTCTGGGAATGCTCATGTACTCCAGTTCATTCTGCTTACTCCCCCCGTTTCGCTTTGTCTGACTTTCACGCAGACACATTTCCTACAGGCCCTGGCGCAATGCGAGTAAGTTACAGAGCGCCTTGGTGGGTTCAGGGGGGTTATCGAGCATCTGTTCGGCTGTTTCAGCGTCGAGAACCGTCATGCCTGTGGTATCAACACTAGTGACTTCGGCATGCGCAACGGAACGGATAGCCAGGGCGGCTACAAGCTTTTTCTGTTCTGACAGGTCTCGTTCAAAATCGGAGAGATGCGGCGCTCTTGCGGGGCGATTCCTGCCGTGAATCTTGACGTTAACCCAAGTACCGCCAGATAGGGTCTTCGTTGCGAGATCTTCAACGAGATCGTCAGCCGTGATGCGCAACGCTTCCATTCTCCCGCCTTTCAGCAGGAGTTGCTTTTTTCTGGTCGCGGCACGACGGGCAAGCCCTGCTTTCGATCTGTTCGACACAATGACGTCCTCCGTATTGCCCGATCCTTGACCTGTACGGACCGCTAGCAGGCATGAGGCCAGCCGTGTCCAAGGAATGGAAAGGATATCCGAAGGCCAGGCGAGATCTTTGTACGAAAGTGCCTGCACGACGGTCATGCGGCGGTGAAAACAAGTTCGGAGTTTTCATGTGCAATCAGCAAGGCCAGGTGCGACTCCTACCGTTTCTCGCCTGTTTTCGCCTTGCCTGATCAAACGATCCGCTTATGGATGAGATGTGTCAGTCGATTGGGAAGTTTGGCAATAGCTCATTGGGGCTATGGGGCTGTCCAGGTGCCGGTTGCTATGCTGTTGCCGATTTGGGCATAGGGAACGGCCGCGTCGAATGGCGCTGCCACGACACGGAGGTGCACATGCAGATCACATTGCCGCTGAGTGTCAGCGACTGGGAGTACAAGAGCGCCAGCGGGGGTGGGTTGACGGTGATGTTTGCCGCCGCCAGCGGTGGCTTGCTGACCTTGACCGATCCGAACAAGGCCGAACAGCAGTTTCGCTACGGTTCGCTCGGAGTCGGCGTTGGCGCAGGCGCGCGTTTGCCGCGGGTAGGCAAGATCAACCTGCTGGTGCGTGGCAAAAGCGTCGGCGCGGTGGGCACCAGCGCAGACCTCCCGGCGATCGGTAAGGTACTGGTGGCTGAATCGGTCGCGGCCCGTGGCCTGGTGCGCGACGACTTCAAGGGCGGGTGCGTGTTCCTCGAAGGCGGGGTGGGCCTGGTTGGCGGTGGCAGCGGCTCGGGCGTGCTGTTCGGCCTGGATCCCAAGCTGTTGGTCCTGGGTACCGCTGCGATAGGGGCGGGTGGCGCGTTTTTGCCGCAGGAAACCTTGCCGCGCCTGCTGCGCTCGGCGAAGGGCGTGATCCTCTCCGCCGGGTTCAACATCGGCGTGCAGGCGGGCGGTGGCCTGACGTTGACCATGGGCGGGCTGTACTGATGGCCAGGGCGTGCTCGCGACAGCGTCAGGCGCCCACAGCTCCCGGCGCCGCGAGGTTGCAATACTGCCCCTTGAAATACAGCAAAGGCTGCGAGGACGTGGTTTGCTGCAGGTTCAACGCCTTCACTTCACCGATGACGATCAGGTGATCGCCCGCGGCGTGTTCAGCGTGAATCTCGCAATCGATCCAGTGCAGGCTGCCGGCAATGATCGGGTTGCCCAACGGTGACGGTTGCCATTGCACCTTGTGCCACTTGTCCGTACCGCGCCGCGCGAACTGGTTGGAAATCTCGACCTGCTCACCCGCCAGGATGTTGACCGCGAAGCGACCGGCCTGGCGAATCCTGGGGTAGCTGGCCGAACTGGACATCACGCTGAATGACACCAGTGGCGGGTTCATCGACACGCTGTAGAACGACTGGCAAGTAAAGCCGATCGGCTCGTCATCGGTGTGCGATGTAATGACCGTGATACCGGAGGCGTAGTGCCCGAGCGCTTCGCGAAAGCTCGATGGCTCGATAGGGAGTGACATAGTAGATCCTGGGTATGGGTACCGCTCGAAGGGGTGGGAAGGCCCGCATCTGTCCGGGCCCCCACCTGTTACCTCCGACCTGGGCTCAGCGCTTGTTTGCCAGCTCTCTGCGAACAATCTCCGCGCCCGCGCTCAACGCATTGAGCTTGCCTCTTGCCACCTGGCGCGGCAGGGGCGCCATCCCGCAGTTGGTGCAAGGGTAGAGCTTGTCGGCGTCGACGAACTGCAGGGCCTTGCGCAGGGTATTGGCAACTTCCTCGGGGGTTTCAATGGCATGGTTGGCGACATCGATGGCGCCAACCATCACTTTCTTGCCACGGATAAGCTCGATCAGGTCCATCGGCACGTGGGAGTTGTGGCACTCCAGCGAGACGATGTCGATGCTGGATTTCTGCAGCTTGGGGAAGGCTTCTTCGTATTGCCGCCATTCCGAGCCCAGGGTCTTTTTCCAGTCGGTGTTGGCCTTGATGCCGTAGCCGTAGCAGATGTGCACGGCGGTTTCGCACTTGAGCCCTTCGATGGCGCGCTCCAGGGTAGCCACACCCCAGTCATTGACCTCGTCGAAGAACACGTTGAAGGCGGGTTCGTCGAACTGGATGATGTCGACACCCGCCGCTTCGAGTTCGCGGGCCTCCTGGTTGAGGATCTTGGCGAATTCCCAGGCCAGTTTTTCGCGGCTCTTGTAGTGGGCGTCATACAGTGTGTCGATCATCGTCATGGGGCCGGGCAGCGCCCACTTGATGGGTTGTGAGGTTTGCTGACGCAAGAACCTGGCGTCATCGACGAACACAGGCTGGCGGCGAGCAACAGCGCCTACGACCGTCGGCACGCTCGCATCGTAGCGATCACGGATTCTGACCGTCTCGCGCTGCTCGAAATCGACACCGTCGAGGTGTTCGATGAAGGTCGTGACGAAATGCTGACGTGTCTGTTCGCCATCGCTGACGATATCGATACCGGCGTGCTGTTGTTCTTGCAAGGACAAGCGCAGCGCGTCTTGCTTGCCCTCGACCAGTTCATCACCCTCCAGCTTCCATGGCGACCAGAGCTTCTCAGGTTCGGCGAGCCAGGCGGGTTTGGGCAGGCTGCCGGCAGTGGAGGTGGATAACAGCTTTTTCATACTGGAAAACCTTGTGTCTGGTTGAGTCAAAGCGCGCAACGGGCGGACCACTGCTCGAGAATGGCCTGGTAGGGCTTGATGAAGTGTTCGTGCGCGAACTTGCCCTGTTCGACAGCCAGGCGGCTGCGCTCTTCGCGGTCGTAAACGATGCGCGTCAACGAGTAGTCCTGGTGCTGCAAGCTGGGTTGGTAGGTTTTGCCGGCGGCGGAGTTCGCGTTGTAGATTTCAGGCCGGTAGATTTTCTGGAAGGTGTCCATCGTGCTGATGGTGCTGATCAGTTCCAGGTTGGTGTAGTCGCCCAGCAGATCGCCGGCAAAATAGAACGCCAGCGGCGCGGCACTGTTGGGCGGCATGAAGTAGCGCACCTTCAAGCCCATCTTCTTGAAGTACTCATCGGTCAGCGAGTATTCGGCCTGCAGGTATTCCACGCCCAGGACCGGGTGCTGGTTTTCCGTGCGGTGATACACCTTGCTGCTCGAGACGCTCAGGCAGATGACGGGCAGCTTGCGGAAATGCGCTTTGTAGACGGGTGAATTCACGAAGCACTTGAACAGCTTTCCGTGCAGGTCGCCAAAGTCCTCGGGGGTGCTGAAGGTGTGCCGATCCTTGTTGTGCCCCTGCAACAGCACGCTGAAATCGTAATCGCGCACGTATGACGAAAAATTATTGCCGACCATGCCGTCGATACGTTCGTTGGTTTCCCGGTCAACTACCGTCGTTTTCAATATTTCGATCAACGGCAGTGCGGGGGCGGCGCCCGAGAGGCCGATATCCATTTCCACTGAAATGATGTCGAGTTCGACCCTGTAGCGATCGCCTTTGGGGTTATCCCAGTGCGCCAGGGCATTGAAGCGGTTGTCGATCATCCTCAAGGTATTGCGCAGGTTTTCCTGGCGGCTCTTGCCCCTGGCCAGGTTGGCGAAGTTGGTGGTGGTGCGGGTCTTGTCCGAAGGCTGGTAGTGTTCATCGAAACAGATCCGTTTGAGGGTGAATGCAAACTCGTTATTCATGGTGGTGGTGAGCCCTGATGTCTTAAGCGAGGCAAGGAAGGCCAGGGTTGAGATTCATGGGTGCCGCGCCCATGCCTGCCTTTGTCGCTTGCGCAAATTCGATGAAGGATTGTCAAAGATCAGCTCTTCATGAGACAAACTCATTTTTTTTGCATACAAGTGTAGTTTTTCTCATGATCGATCTGAGGCACCTGCGCACCATCCATGCCTTGCGCGAAACCGACAGCCTGTACGAGGCCGCCGAACGGCTGCACCTGACCCAATCGGCGTTGTCGCACCAGTTCCGCGAGCTGGAAGACCGTATTGGCATGCCGCTGTTCGTGCGCAAGTCCAGGCCGGTACGTTTTACCAGCGCTGGTCTCAAGCTGCTGGAGCTGGCCGAGCAGGTACTGCCGCAGATCCGTGCCACCGAGCGGGACCTGGGCAAACTGGCGGGTGGTACGGCCGGGCGTCTGCACATCGCCATCGAGTGCCACAGCTGCTATCAGTGGCTGATGCCGACGGTGGACGAATTTCGCGGTGCCTGGCCGGAGGTCGAGCTGGACCTGGCGTCGGGGTTTTCATTCGCGCCACTGCCGGCGTTGGAGCGGGGCGATCTGGACCTGGTGGTGACGTCCGACCCGATGAAACTGCCGGGGATCAGCTATGTGCCACTGTTCGGCTATGAGGCATTGCTGGCCATCGATAATCATCACGCCTTGTGCGTGAAGCCGTATCTGGAGCCCGCCGATCTTGCCGGCCAGACGCTGATCACCTACCCGATCGAGCGCAACAGGCTGGACATCTTCACCCGCTTCCTTGACCCGGCCGATATCGAGCCGGCGCAAGTGCGCACCTCGGAGCTGACGATCATGATGATGCAACTGGTGGCCAGCGGCCGCGGTGTGTGCTGCCTGCCGAACTGGGCCGTGCATGAATACAGCTCGCGCGGTTACGTGACCACCAAGCGACTGGGGCAGAAGGGGCTGCAGGCAAAACTGTATGCGGCGGTCCGCAGCGACATGCTCGAAGTGCCTTATGTAAGCGACTTCCTGCTCACGGCAAAGGATATGTCCTTCGCGACGCTGGAAGGCGTCAATGCTGTTTCCGGGATCGCCGTTTGACAGCCAGCCCCAGCTAGCGCAGCGCATTGCCTGGCAATCGAGGCGCACGGATCAGCGGGTCATCATCGAGTCGGCAAGGATCGCGCGAAACACGCTGTATATCCCCGAAAGCGCTGGTTACACATCCAGGCCACACAGTGGCGCGCCCGCGGCCATAGTTCATGCCCAGGTTTCATCGGTGCACGACAGCGCCGTTGGTCGGCTGAGTCGAAGCGCAAGCTGGATTCAGTCAGAAAAATGTACGATGATTTTCGTAATGCCAGGGAGGGGTCATGCCAAAAGGCTTCAAGGCAGCCAAGAGCGCGGTCATTGCCGCGCTCGAATCCGGGAAGTACCTGCATGCAGCGCGGGGCGATATCGAGGTAAAGAACCTGTTGGCCCTTGGCGCGCTCAGTGCGGGCGATGTCATCGAGGTCATCCGTGCTTGCAATGGCACTCACTACAGCTGCAGCCCACACCATGCCGTGCCAGCCATCGAAGTCCATGTGCTCAGGCGCTCCGGCTGGTACATCAAGTTCTATTTCATCGAGCCGCAGACGTGGTTCATCAGTGTTCACCAATGAGTAACCCAAGCATGAATATCCTGTTCGAGGGCGACACCGGCCAGGCCCTGTGCGAGCGTTGCCAGGCGTTGGTCGCCATGCATTACACCCGGCGCGACGTGCCTTTCAGTGACGGCCTGGGCGTGGCGCGGGACATCCTGGTGGGCGTGTGCGACGGCTGCGATACGGTGGTGGCCATCCCGCCGCAGTCCACCCCGGCAATCCGCGAGGCGCGCAAGCAGCAGCTCAAGTCCATCGAGGCGCGGCTGCCGGCGGTGTATCTCGATGTGCTCGACGCGGCGATGCAAGCGGTCAGCAGCGAGGCAGGGGCACACCTGCGCAAGCTGTTCCTCGCCCATTATTTCCATTGGCTGGTGCAGGCCCGCCAGGGGGCGGGTCTGCAGCCCGGCCACGAGGCCTTCGTCCAGGCACTCGACGCGCAGCGGCGTCAGCGGGGGTTGCCGGCGTCCGGAGCCACGCGGCGGCTGTCGATGAAGGTCAACGCGCACATGGCCGAGGATTTCCTGACGCTGCTGGGGCAAACCCGGATGAGTCAGACCGAGCTGCTCAAGGCGGTGATCGCAAGGATCCAGATGGATGTGCTCGAGGCGCGTGATCCGCAGGTGATCGAGACGCTGCAGCGGCTGACGCGTGTGGCGGGGTAGGTCGGGGCGGGCGCACCGCGCGGGCATCGCTCCTCACATGTGAGACTTGCGCAGCCCATGATCCAGGCGTAACGTACATCACATGTGAGACAAGGACACCCCCTTCGATGGCAGGCAAGAAAAGCTCCACCGACTACATGCGTGACATGCGCGCCCGGCTCAAGGCCGCAGGCCTGGTCAAGCGTGAGCTGTGGATCCTGCCCGAGCACGCCGCCGCCCTGCGCGGTATCGAGAAGGCTTTACGTCAGCCCCACGCGGGCAAACAGGTCAGAACGGAGGATTTCATGACCGAGCACACCCACTGGACGATCGAAACGCTGCACGGCGCCCTGCAAGGCCTGGACGAGGTGCGCGGCGGGTCGATCGGCCTGTCCCTGCAACAGGGCGCCGAGCCCAGCCTCAAGCTGGTGATGAACGAACTGGACGGCCTGCCGCTGTACATCGCCGTGGCCGGTGAGCAGATCCTGGTCGACACGCTGCTGGTGCAAGCCTGCCAGGTGAAAGACCGCGCTGCATTCAACGATGCGGTGCTGCGCACCCGCGATGTGTTCCCGCTGTCGTCCATCGGCCTGCACACGCTGCCCTCGGGCGAGTCGGTATACACCATGTTCGGCGCCCTGAGCGCGGCTTCGTCGCTGGACAACATCGTCCAGGAGATCCACACCCTGGCCGACAACGTCATCACCGCCGCCGAAGATTTCGAAGACTACTTCACCCACTGATTCCGGAGATTGCACCATGAGTTTGTTGAGAAAGATCGTCACCGCCCTGCGTGGCGGCGCTTCGGAAGTCGGTGAGGCGATCGTCGACTCCCAGGCCCTGCGCATTCTCGACCAGGAGATCCGCGACGCGGACAACAACCTGATCGATGCGCGCAACCAGCTGGTCAAGATCATGGCCAAGCACAAGACCGCGCAGCAGCGCATCACCGAGTTCGACAAGACCATCGGCGACTGGGAACAAAAGGCCATTGCCGCGCTGGACAAGGGCGAGGAGGGCCTGGCCCACGAATGCGCGGCGCGCATCGCCGACCTGACCAACCAGCGTGACAGCGAGCAGGCGCTGGCGGACCAGTTCGGTGCGTCGGTGACGACCCTGACCGCCACCGTGAGCAAGACCGAGGCGCAGATCAAGGGCCTCAAGCAGCAGGTAGACCTGGTCAAGGCCCGCGAGAGCGTGCAGCGTGCCCAGGTCAGTGCGGCCTCGGCCACCGGCGGCGCCAATGGCAGCCTGGAAACGGCGGTCGGCTCGCTGGACCGCATCAAGAAGCGCCAGACCGAGCGTGCCGCCGAGCTGGAAGCGGCGGCGGAGCTGGCGGCCAAGGCCGATGGCAGCGATCTGGAAGCACGCCTGAAGTCGGCCGGGATCGGCGCCAGCAACAGTGGTGCCGACGATGTGCTGGCACGCTTGAAGGCCAAGGCGGCCAAGCCGGCGGAGTGATTCGTTGAGCGGGCCGGCCTATCGTGGGTCCGTGGGAGCGGGCTTGCCCCGCGATGGAGCTGGCCCGGCTGGCGCAAAACCCTGCTGCAGACCCGTTGGCGGGGCACACGAAAAGCAGTATCGTGTCGCCCCCGCCAAAGGACTGCCGCGACCCAAGGGATTTTCAATGTCGCCTTCTTCCAACAGGCCCAGCCTGTTCGCTACAGCTCCAGTACTGGCTCCTGTTCCGTCACCCTCTCACCCAGGAGATGCCCCGTGGGTTGGTTGAAACGCTTCATGGGCTTCGAAGCCCCCAAACCTGCCGCCGGCAGCCAGGCCCAAGGCAACCTGCCATTCGGCCTGGGCAGCGGGCGCATGCTCAAGCTCGATCGCTCGCTCAAGCTGCTGCTCGACGGGCATTCCGAGCTGGAGGTCCCCGAGCAGGAAGTGGTCTGGGCGGTCGGTGAAGTCGACCTCGGCCAGTCGGTGCGCCTGGCGCGCTTCTATATGGAAGACGAGGACTACTGGCTGCAGGTGGTGATGAATGGCGCGTCGGCTGACGATGTCCGTGACATCATCCTGTTCGGCTACTACAGCGTGGTGCCGGTCACCAGCGACGCGGAGCTCAAGCGCCTGGTCGGCCCCGAGTCGAACATCGGCCTGCCGTACTACGAGCACGAAGGCTACGAGTTCGTTCGCCAGTGGGGCAGCGAAGAGGGGCAGACCGAGCTCACGCCGATCAGCGAGTGGGTCACCAGCCCCGAGACCAGCTACCGCATCCAGCACCTGTCGATGCTGTATGCCCGCGAAACCGGCCTGACCGATCGCCGCGAATTCCTCCTGCTGTCGGTGGAGGAAGACGAGGACGGCAATGTCAGCCTGACCACTTCGGTGGGTGTCACCCTGCAATCAACGGACTTCAACGTCATCTGACAAGGATTCACCATGCTCGACGCACTTCGCATGTCGCTCAACGCCCAGGCAGTGATCGGCTTCATTCTCTACATCAGCGTGGCGCTGGTGCTGTTCTGGCTGTTCCAGTTCATCTACACGCACCTCACCCCGCACCGCGAATTCGCCCTGATCCGCGACAACAACAGCGCCGCGGCCATCGCCCTGGGTGGTGCGCTGATCGGCTTCTCGCTGCCGGCCAGCAACATCATCGCCTACAGCGTCAGCCTGCTCGACTTCGTGGTCTGGGTGGTGATCGCCGCCGTGGTGCAACTGCTGGCCTTCGGTATCACCAGCCTGGTGCTCAAGGGCCTGGCCAGCCGCATCGCCAAGGGCGAGATGGCCGCCGCGATCTACGCCGCCGCCGTGGCGATCAGCGTGGGCTTCCTCAATTCGGCCTGCATGACCCCGTCGGTCTGAGCCGTTTGCGCGCAAGGAGCCATACATGAGACGCAGTTCCGTCAAGCTGGTGCTGGCCAGTTCCCTGCCACTGGCGCTCACCGCGTGCAGCGCGCCGGAGGAGACCTACACGGTCAGCAAGCGCAGCAATTACTCCACCGTCCAGGCCTGTGTCGATGACAAGATACCGGTGGACGTGTGTTCCGATGCCTACATGCAGGCATTGGCCGACCACCGCCGCATCGCCCCGACCTATGGCGACAAGGCCGCCTGCGAGGCCGACTTCGTGCCGGACTACTGCCAGGTCACCAGCGACAACCGCTACATGCCACGCCTCGGCGGTTTCGAGCTGGCGGTATCGGGCGAGGTCAGCCAGTCACAGGTCGATGCGGCCCGCGCCCAGGTCGAGAACAGCGGCCAGGCCAGCAGCGGCGGCAGCAATTTCAACGGCCTGCTGACCGGCCTGCTGCTTGGCCAGGTGCTCAGCGGCGGCAATCGCCAGTACTACTCGCAGCCGGTCTACCAATACCGAGACAGCAGCGGTGGCTACCGCAACACCACGCTCGGCCAGCAGATCGATCAGGGTAAGCGTTTCGAGCGCTCCGACCAGGCCCAGCAGAGCGGTGGCAGCTACTCCAGCTATTACTCTGGCAGCTCCAGCGGCCGCAGCTACAAGGCCAGCACTTCGACCCGCTCCAGCGTGTCCTCGTCGATCTCCCGTGGCGGCTTCGGCAGCCAGGCCACTGCGCGCAGCGGCTGGGGCGGCAAGAGCAGCGGCGGCTTCAGTTTCGGCGGTTGAGCATGCGCAAGATCCACTGCGACGAACGCCCAGACTGGCGCGCCACCGCCGAGCGAGAGGGCTTCGCCTTCCACACCATCGATGGCGAACGCTACTGGGATGAGCGCGGTTACTACCAGTTCAGTGAGGCCCAGGTCAGCCGTGACCTGGAGGCGCCCACCCAAGAGCTGCACGCGATGTGCCTGGACGCGGTGGCGCGCATCGTCGACAGCGAAGCGCTGATGACCCGCCTGGCGATTGCGCCGGCGTTCTTCGACCTGGTGCGTCGTTCGTGGAAGGAGGGGCATGCGCACCTCTACGGGCGTTTCGACTTCAGCTACGACGGTACGGGCCCGGCCAAGCTGATCGAGGCCAACTACGACACGCCGACCTCCCTGTACGAAGCAGCGGCGTTCCAGCTGATCTGGCTTGAGCAGCAGATCGAACGCGGCGTGCTGCCGGCCCATGCCAGCCAGTTCAACACCCTGGCTGAAGACCTGGTGCGGGCTTTTGCCGCCTTCGAGCGTGAAAGCCCGTTCTACTTCTCGGCCATCGGCGGGTCCATCGAGGACCGTGGCACCACGGATTTCCTGCGCAAGATGGCCGGGCACGTGGGTATCAGTACCCGGCATATCGACATCGAGGATATCGGCCTGGATGGTGACGGGCGCTTCGTCGATCTCGAGGGGCGGCCGATCCCGCGGTTGTTCAAGCTGCACGCGTGGGAGCACATCTTCCACGAGGAGTTCGGCCGGGCGATCGCCGGTTGCAATACTCAGTTCGTCGAGCCGGCGTGGAAGTCGCTTATCTCCAACAAGGGCATCCTGCCGTTGTTGTGGGAATGGCATGAGGGCCACCCGAACCTGTTGCCGGCCTTCCTCGACGAAGACCCACGGCGGCCGGTGCCCAAGGGCTGGGTGCGCAAGCCGTATTTCTCCCGCGAGGGGGCCAATGTGGACATTCGCACGACCGATGACCAGCGGGTGTTCGAGGACGGGCCCTACGATGATGCGCCGTATATCCTGCAAGGTTTCGCGCCTTTGCCAAAATTCGGTGACAGCTACACCCTGATCGGCTCGTGGGTGGTCGGTGATCTGGCCTCGGGGATCGGCATTCGTGAAGACGACACCCTGATCACCAAGGACAGCTCGCGGTTCGTGCCGCATGTGGTCGTGGACTGACTGTCAGGGCCGCCTATGCGGGGGCCGCTCCGCGCCCCTCCAATGGTCGGTTTCAGGACGCGCCGGGTCGCCCGCGCACAACCTCTTCGCGCAATAGCTGCCATGCTCTGAGGATGCCCGTGGACCGAGCGCAGCAAGACGCCCGGCCACAGGCAAGGAGGGTGCCCGGCTGCCGCTACCGTGACGCAGCCGGCGCACCGCAGCTGAACACAGCCGGACACTGGCCCGCGATCAGGGCCGGGCCGGGTTGCCGAGGTCCGCTGTATGCCTGATGAGTTGAACCACCTGCCTCTGATCCAGCGTGTCCTGGCCCGTGAAAAGGACAACCCCGGCGCCTTGTTGCCGATCCTCCACGCCATCCAGGCCGGCGCCGGCTACATCCCCGACATCGCCGTCGGCGAGATCGCCCATGCCCTTAACCTCAGCCAGGCCGAGGTGCGCGGGGTGCTCAGCTTCTACCACGATTTTCGTACCACGCCGCCGGCTCGCCATACCCTGCGCCTGTGCCGCGCCGAGTCCTGCCAGAGCCGTGGCGCCGAGGCACTGGCCGCGCAATTGCGCGAGCAGCTCGGGATGGATGATCACGGCCGCAGCGAAGACGGGGCGCTCGACCTGCGCCCGGTGTACTGCCTGGGTGCCTGTGCCTGCTCGCCGGCGTTGGAACTCGACGGCCAGCTCCACGCCCGCGTCACCCCGGAACGCCTGCGGGCGCTGGTGGCGAGCTGCCGAGAGGAGGTCAAGGCATGTTGAGCCTGTGCATCTCCTGTGATTCGCTGGCCCGGGCAGCGGGCGCCGATCAGGTGGCCGAGGCACTGACCCACGAGGCCGCGCAGCGCAACCTGCCGCTAGGCATCAAGCGCACCAGCTCCCGTGGCCTGTATTGGCTGGAGCCGCTGGTGGAGCTGGACACCGCGCAAGGCCGGCTGGGCTTCGGGCCGGTCGCGCCCGAGGATATCCCCGGTTTGCTCGATGCCCTGGCGGGCGACCACGCCGGCCATGCGCTGGCGCTGGGGCCGGTCGAGGACATTCCCTACCTGAAAACCCAGCAGCGCCTGTTGTTCGCCCGAGCCGGCATCACCCGGCCACTGTCGCTGGATGACTACCACGCCAACGGTGGGTTCGAGGGGCTGCGCCAGGCCACGTTGCTGGACGGCGACGAAGTGGTCGCGGCGGTGCTCGATTCGGGCCTGCGTGGCCGAGGTGGCGCGGCCTTCCCGGCGGGCATCAAGTGGCGCACCGTGCGCCAGGCGTCGGCCGCGCAGAAGTACGTGGTGTGCAACGCCGACGAGGGCGACTCTGGTACCTTCGCCGACCGTATGTTGATGGAGGGCGACCCGTTCCTGCTGATCGAGGGCATGATCATCGCCGGCCTCGCTGTGGGAGCGAGCAAGGGCTACATCTATGTGCGCTCGGAGTACCCCGATGCCGTGCGTGTGCTCAACGAGGCGATCCTGCTGGCTCGCGAGGCCGGTTACCTGGATGTCGCCGGCAGCGGCGTGGCCTTCGACCTGGAGGTGCGGGTCGGCGCGGGTGCCTATATCTGTGGCGAGGAAACCGCGTTGCTCGAGTCCCTGGAGGGCAAGCGTGGCATCGTTCGGGCCAAGCCGCCGCTGCCGGCGCTGGAGGGCCTGTTCGGCCAACCGACGCTGGTGCACAACGTGCTCACCCTGGCCTCGGTACCGATCATCCTGGCCAAGGGCGCGGCCTATTACCGCGACTTCGGCATGGGCCGCTCGCTCGGCACCTTGCCGTTCCAGCTGGCCGGCAATATCCGCCAGGGTGGGTTGGTGGAGCGCGCTTTCGGCCTGACCTTGCGGGAGCTGGTGGAAGGCTACGGTGGCGGAACCGCCAGTGGCCGGCCGGTCAAGGCAGCGCAGGTCGGCGGCCCGCTGGGTGCCTGGGTGCCGCCTGGACAGTTCGACACGCCGCTGGACTACGAGGCCTTCGCCGCCATTGGCGCGATGCTCGGCCACGGCGGTGTGGTGTTGGCCGACGATACCCTGAACATGGCCGGCATGGCTCGCTTCGCCCTGCAGTTCTGCGCCGAAGAATCCTGCGGCAAGTGCACGCCGTGCCGGATCGGTTCGACCCGCGGCATGGAAGTGGTCGATCGGCTGATCGCCAGCACCGACCCGGCCTACCGCGAAAGCCAGGCGGGGTTGCTGCGCGACCTGTGCGACACGATGCAGTACGGCTCGCTGTGCGCCATGGGCGGGATGACCCCGTATCCGGTGGTCAGCGCCCTCAAGCACTTCCCCGCCGATTTCGGCCTGGAGGCCGCGCAATGATCAATTACTTCGACCCCAGTAGCGACCTCGATCTGGGTACCCCGCAACGCATCAGCGAGGTGCAGGTCAGCCTGGTCATCGACGGCCGTTCGATCAGCGTGCCCGCCGGCACCTCGGTGATGCGCGCCGCGGCCATGCTCGGCACCAGCATCCCTAAACTGTGCGCCACCGACAGCCTCGAGGCCTTCGGCTCGTGCCGCATGTGCATGGTCGAGATCGATGGCATGCGCGGCTACCCGGCGTCCTGCACCACCCCGGTAGGCGAGGGCATGGTGGTGCGCACGCAGACGCCACGCCTGGCCGATCTGCGCCGCAACGTGATGGAACTGTATATCTCCGACCATCCGCTGGACTGCCTGACCTGTTCGGCCAACGGCAACTGCGAACTGCAGACCGTCGCCGGCCAGGTCGGCTTGCGCGAGGTACGTTATGGCTACGACGGCGCCAATCACCTGGGCGAAGGCAAGGATGTGTCCAACCCGTACTTCGACTACGAGCCGAGCAAGTGCATTGTCTGCAGCCGCTGCGTGCGGGCCTGCGAAGACATCCAGGGCACCTTCGCCCTGACCATCACCGGGCGCGGTTTCGACTCGCGGGTGGCGGCGGCCGGCGGTGACGATTTCCTCAGCTCCGAATGCGTGTCCTGCGGCGCCTGCGTGCAGGCCTGCCCGACGGCGACCCTGAGCGAAAAAAGCCTGATCCAGCTCGGCCAGCCCGAGCGCGCGGTAATCACCACCTGTGCCTATTGCGGCGTGGGCTGCTCGTTCCGCGCCGAGATGAAGGGCGACCAGCTGGTGCGCATGGTCCCGGACAAGAATGGCGGCGCCAACCACGGCCATGCCTGCGTCAAGGGCCGCTTCGCCTGGGGCTATGCCACGCACCCGGACCGCATCACCAAGCCAATGATTCGCAAACGCCTGGAAGACCCGTGGCAAGAGGTCAGCTGGGATGAGGCAGTCACCTATGCCGCCAGCGAGTTGCGGCGCATCCAGCTCAAGTACGGGCGAGATTCGATCGGTGGGATCACCTCCAGCCGCTGCACCAACGAAGAGGCGTACCTGGTGCAGAAACTGGTGCGCACGGCCTTCGGCAACAACAACGTCGACACCTGCGCGCGGGTCTGCCATTCGCCCACCGGCTACGGCCTCAAGCAGACTTTGGGGGAGTCCGCCGGCACCCAGAGCTTCGACTCGGTGATGCTGGCCGACGTGGTGCTGGTGATCGGCGCCAACCCCACCGACGCCCACCCGGTGTTCGGCTCGCAGCTCAAGCGCCGCCTGCGCCAGGGTGCGCGATTGATCGTCATCGACCCGCGGCGTATCGACCTGGTCGACTCGCCGCATGCTCGTGCCGAATTGCACCTGCAACTGCGTCCAGGCACCAACGTGGCCATGCTCAATGCCCTGGCCCATGTGATCGTCACCGAGGGCCTGCTCGACCAGCGCTTCATCGATGCCCGCTGCGAGACCGAGGATTTCGCACGCTGGCGCGATTTCGTCGCCCAACCCGACAACGCCCCTGAAGTGCTTGGCCCGGTGTGCGGCGTGCCCGCCGAGCAGATCCGCGCCGCCGCCCGGTTGTACGCCACCGGCGGCAATGCGGCGATCTACTATGGCCTGGGCGTGACCGAGCATAGCCAGGGCAGCACCGCGGTAATGGGCATCGCCAACCTGGCCATGGCCACCGGCAATATCGGCCGCGAAGGGGTGGGGGTGAACCCGCTGCGCGGGCAGAACAACGTGCAGGGCTCGTGCGACATGGGTTCGTTCCCCCACGAGTTGCCCGGCTACCGGCATATCTCCAACGAAAGCGTGCGCGCCGAGTTCGAGCAGGCCTGGGGCGTGACCCTGCAACCTGACCCGGGGTTGCGCATTCCGAACATGTTCGAGGCTGCGCTGGACGGCAGCTTCAAGGCGTTGTACTGCCAGGGTGAAGACATCGCCCAGAGCGACCCCAACACCCAGCACGTCACTGCCGCGCTGTTGGCGATGGAATGCGTGGTGGTACAGGACATCTTCCTCAACGAGACGGCCAAGTTCGCCCATGTGTTCCTGCCAGGCAGCTCGTTCCTCGAGAAGGATGGCACCTTCACCAATGCCGAGCGGCGCATTTCGCGGGTGCGCAAGGTGATGGAACCGCTGGCTGGCAAGGCCGACTGGCAGGCGACCTTGGCCCTGGCCGACGCCCTGGGCTATCACATGGAGTACCAGCATCCGTCGCAGATCATGGACGAGATCGCCCGCCTGACCCCAACCTTCCGCCGGGTCAGCTATGCCGAGCTCGACCGCCACGGCAGCCTGCAGTGGCCCTGCAACGACGCCGCCCCCGATGGTACGCCGACCATGCACATCGAGCAGTTCGTGCGCGGCAAGGGCCGCTTCATGCTCACCGGCTATGTGCCCACCGACGAGAAGGTCAACAGTCGCTATCCGCTGTTGCTGACCACCGGGCGCATCCTCAGCCAGTACAACGTCGGCGCGCAGACCCGGCGCACCAGCAACGTCGCCTGGCACGACGAAGACCGCTTGGAGATCCACCCCAGCGACGCCGAGAGCCGTGGCATCGCCGACGGCGACTGGGTGGGCGTGGGCAGCCGCGCCGGTCAGAGCGTGCTGCGTGCCAGGGTCAGCAGCCGGGTGGCCCCGGGGGTGGTGTATACAACGTTCCACTTCCCCGAGTCGGGGGCCAACGTGATCACCACCGACAACTCCGACTGGGCCACCAACTGCCCGGAATACAAAGTCACCGCAGTGGAGGTAGTGAAGGTGTTCCAGCCGTCGGAATGGCAGAAGCGCTACCAGAGCTTCAGTGACGAGCAGCGGCGCTTGCTCAAGGAGCGGCGTCAGGCAGAAAAGGCGGAGGTGCGTCGATGAGCAGCGACAACCTGGTGAAGATGGCCAACCAGATCGGCCATTACTTCGACAGTGAGCCGGATCATGCCAAGGCGGTGCAGGGGGTGAGGCAGCATCTGCAGAGCTTCTGGACGCCGGCCATGCGCCGGCAGTTGCTGGAGTGGATCGAGGCCCATGCAGGCGAGGGGCTCGACCCCAAGGTGCGGGAGGCTTTGGCGTAGCTCGCCTGCTCTCGCAGGATGGCGCATGGCTTGAGGCTGATGCGATCGTTGTGGGAGCCGGCTTGCCGGCGATGCGCCGCGTCAGCGGTGCCCTGTGGCCGCCGGCGGGCGCTCACTTTGATCCAATCTACAGCAATAGATCTGCTCCGGATCCCCTTCGTCGAGGTTTTCGACTACACCGCTTGCGACGAAGCCCTGGCGCTCCAGCAAGCGGCGCATTGGAGCGATTGGTCGAGGTGAACAGCTTCTGCCCACGGCAATCGGCTTGTATGCAGGCCAGCAGCGCAGCTCCCAGCCCAGCGCGCCGATGGTTTTCGCCAACCATCAGCATCTCGATGAACGCACAGCCGAAGAAGTGCCGGTGCATCAACGCATAGGCGGCCACCTTGCCTTGTATCTCAGCCACCAGGCAACGGTACTGCCCGAGCCAGTCGGCGATCTGCTCGGCACGCTGCGGGTCTTGGCGGGTAACGGTGTCAATGGCGATCAGTGCCGGCAGGTCCTGTAGTCCAGCAAGGCGAATATGCATGGTGGGGCTCTGCGATGAAGGTGCCGCGATTATCCGCGCCTGGACACGTCCTGCACAGATGTCGGCGCAGCGCATGGCCTGGATGAAATGTCCGTCATGTTCGCAGGGTTAACGAGTAGCCGGTGCTACGCTCGCAAAAACACCCTGACGGAAGCCCTCCATGGACATGAACTGGCACCAGGCCTTGCAAGCAAGCCTGAGCTGGCTGGCGATCGCCTCGTTGGTCACCCTTGTCTGTTTCACCGCCACTGCGTTGCTGGCGGTACGCCATACCCGCTGGGGCGCGCAGTTCTGGCAACTGGCCGGGCCCTACTTCAGTTTGCGTCGTAGTTGGCGGCCCTTGCTGGCCTTCGCCCTGCTGCTGGTGCTGACGTTGTTCGCGGTGCGGCTGAACGTGCTGTTCTCGTTCTGGTACAACGGTTTCTACAGTGCCTTGCAGGCCCTGGACCAGACTGCGTTCTGGTACATGCTCGGGGTGTTCGCGGTGCTGGCGACCATCCATGTACTGCGTTCGCTGTTTACCTTCTATGTGACCCAGGCCTTCAACATTCGCTGGCGGGTTTGGCTCACCGAGCGCCTGACCGCCGACTGGATGCACGGCGATGCCTACTACCGCGGGCAGTTCCTCGCAGAGCCCGTGGACAACCCCGACCAGCGTATTGAACTGGATGTGAACAACTTCGTCACAGGTTCGGTTGCGCTGGCGCTGGGGGCGGTTAGTGCGGTGGTGTCGTTGGTGGCATTCACCGGCATTCTGTGGGGCCTGTCGGCGCCACTGGCAGTGGCTGGCATCGAAATTCCCCGGGCGATGGTGTTTGCCGTTTACATCTATGTGCTGATCGCTACCTGGATCGCCTTTCGCCTCGGCCAGCCGCTGATCCGCCTGAATTTTCTCAACGAAAAACTCACCGCCAACTTCCGCTATGCACTTATGCGCCTGCGCGAGAAC
Organism: Pseudomonas sp. PONIH3; assembly: GCF_002934345.1. Classification (NCBI taxonomy): domain Bacteria; kingdom Pseudomonadati; phylum Pseudomonadota; class Gammaproteobacteria; order Pseudomonadales; family Pseudomonadaceae; genus Pseudomonas; species Pseudomonas sp. PONIH3. The sequence goes on along the minus strand of NZ_CP026386.1, from coordinate 1,379,969 downwards.
GCCGAGAACATCGCCTTCTACCAGGGCGCGCAGGTGGAGCGCGGCACCTTGCTCGGGCGTTTCTTCGCCTTGATCGGCAATGCCTGGGCTCTGGTATTCCGGAACCTCAAGTTCAGCGGTTTCAACCTGGGCGTCAGCCAGGTGGCGGTGGTGTTCCCGTTCATCCTCCAGGCGCCGCGCTTTTTCAGTGGCGCGATCAAGCTCGGCGACGTGATGCAGACCGCCCAGGCCTTTGGCCAGGTGCAGGATTCATTGTCGTTCTTCCGAGAGTCCTACGACACCTTCGCCCAGTATCGCGCCACCCTCGACCGCCTTACCGGGTTTCTCGAGGCCAACCAGCAGGCCAGCGATTTGCCACGCGTGGCCACGGTGGACCAAGCGCTCGCGCTGGGCATTCATGGTTTGCAGGTGCGCCGGCCCGACGGCCACGCGCTGATCGCCGATCTCGACCTGAACCTGCACAGCGGCCAGGCGCTGCTGATCAAGGGACCTTCGGGCAGCGGCAAGACCACCTTGCTGCGCGCCCTGGCGGGCCTGTGGCCCTATGCCGACGGTGAGGTCAGGCGCCCTCTGGGGACACAGGCGTTATTCCTCTCGCAACGTCCGTACCTGCCGTTGGGGGACCTGCGCACCGCCATCGCCTATCCGGCGCCGGGCGAGTCTGGGGATGATGCGCGCATGCAACAGGCCTTGCGCCAGGTGAATCTTGCTCACCTGGCTGAGCGACTGGACGAGCCGCGTGACTGGTCGCGCATCTTGTCGCTGGGCGAACAGCAGCGCCTGGCTTTCTCCCGGGTGCTGTTCAACCGGCCGCAGGTGGTGTTCCTCGACGAGTCAACCTCGGCGATGGACGAAGGGCTGGAGCATGCGTTGTATTCGCTGCTGCGTGAGGTGTTGCCGGCGACGCTGCTGGTCAGCGTCGGGCACCGCAGCACCCTGGCGGGGTTCCATTCCCATTGTCTTGAGGTGGACGGGCAGGGGGGCTGGTTGCTGGTGGAGCAACAGCCGGCCGTGCCGGCCTAGCAGGCGCGGTCTCATCGCCGCCAAGCGTCGCCGTTGAAGCGCTCAGGCTGGCCCTTGCTGGTGCAACTGACCCAGGCGGCTGCGTGTCCGCATCAGGTCGGCGATGGCGCCGCCCAGGCTCTTGTCCAGCGCCTGCTTGCCGATCACCAGCACCTCCCGGTCCTGGTCGTAGAGCACATCCACCAGGTTGACGAAGCGCTGCTGGGCCGCCAGGGAGCACGCGGCCAGGTCATCCAGGCCGTCGATGATCCAACGATCATAACGCTCGGCCAGGGCCAGATAATCAATCACTGCGGTCGGTTGTTCGCACAGATCGTCAAAGCTGAACATCACTTGACGCCCCTCGCTGGCCAGCGCCCGCAGGGGCCGTTGGTTGATCTCCAGCCGCACCCTCTGCGGTGTGGGCACCCGCAGCGCCGTACGTTGCCGCGCATCGCCCGGCCAGACATAGTGCCCCTGGGTAAAGCGCTGGTGTTCGCGATTGGCCGGCAGGCTGCGAAAGTCGGTATCCCCAGCTACCTCCAGCACCTGCATATGGCGGTTGATCAGGCGGATCACCGGCAAGAAGCGCGCGTGGTACAGCGGGTTGGGCAGTAGCCCTTCAGGTGCATAGTTGGAGGTGAGCAGCAAGACCACGCGTCGGGCGAACAGCGCATCGAACAGCCGGGTGAGCAGCATGGCGTCGCCGATGTCATGGACATGGAACTCATCGAAACACAGGACCTGGCAGTGGCCCAGCAGTGCGTCGAGAGTGGCCCCCAGGGCATCGGCCTGGGCCCGGTGATGGTGCATGCCCTGATGCAGGCGGGCGAAGAAATCGTGAAAGTGCAGGCGGCGCTTGGCCGCCGTCGGCACTGCCTGAAAGAAGCCATCGAGCAGCCAGCTCTTGCCGCGGCCGACTGCACCGTGCAGGTACAGGCTGCGCGGCGGGCCTGCGTCGAGGCTGCCCAACAGACCCGCCATTGCCTCGATCACCTGAAGCTGCCCGTCGCTCAGGGCATAGCCACGCGCGGTGGCCATGTTCTGGAAGTGGGTCAACAAGGTGGGGGCCTTGGCTGGGGCACAGCGCAGGCGCTGGCGAATCTGGCGCAAGGGCGCGGGAATCCAGGTGGGCAATTGGCAGGCTCCTCGGGCCGAGTCTGGGGCAGGGCGCAGCTTGCGCGATGCGAGGCATTTTGACCAATCGAGAATGTGTCGGGCACCGATCGCGAAAGGCGATAGGTCAGGACGTTTGCTCGAGTTGCCGCTCGATCAGGTACTTCACCGCCAGGCGGCGTTCCTTGAGGTGACGCAGGTCTTCGTCCACAAAGTTGCCTGCCGAGATCGACTCGGCTGCCAGCACCTGGTTGTCGATGTCCATGTATTCGTCCAGCAGGCGGTCGAGTTTTAGGTCGTGCTGCCGCCGCTGCTGGACGATTTCGCGCGGGTAGTGCAGGTCCTGGTAGAGGTCATGGGAAACGGGCATGGCGTCCTCCTTGTAATGCGCCGGTGGGATCTATCTGATTGGAATGGCGGAACGCGATTGTGTTGAGGCGAAGCGGCGCAATTACGACGAGTGGTTGTGTATCCGTATTCGCGAGGCCACTGCAGTACCCGGGGAGGACCTGGGCGGGCGGTCCCAAGCCCCCTCCGTGGAAGCGCGCGAACAGCTGGGTGACTGACTAACTTGCTGTTTTTCTGCGTTTTTTTTAAAAAAAAGCTTTGCACTTGGGAAAAAGCTTGTTAAAGTGCCGGTCATTCCAGAGCGACGACACACGGAGTTGCCAGGGATTGTCAGCCAGGCAGTGCCAGTCACTTGCCACAGCCGATATAGGGGCGTCGCCAAGCGGTAAGGCAGCAGGTTTTGATCCTGCCATGCGTTGGTTCGAATCCAGCCGCCCCTGCCATCACCAAGCTATTTATCCCCCAAATCGCCTTTCGGCGATTTTTTCGTTTCTGCCTACCTCTTTTCCAGCAGATCGGCCAGTGCCTGGGCCAATACCTGTTCGCTCACCGGTTTCTGAATGACCAGGCTGCCGGGCAGTTCCAGCCCCTGCAACTCGGCATAACCGGTCAGAATTACCACGGGCAGGCCAGGGAAGCGCTGGCGCGCCGCATGCGCCAGTTGCGCGCCATTGAATTCCGGCATGGCGAAATCGGTGAGCAGTAGCTCAACCTGATCGTCGAGCAATGCCAGCGCCTGTTCGCTGTTCTGCGCCTGGCGCACCTGATAGCCCTGACGAAGCAGGACGTCACTCATCATTTCACGTACCAGGTGGTCGTCATCCACCAGCAGTACGCTGCGCACACCGCCCGGTTGCGTGAACACAGGCGGCGCGCTCTGTTCATGGGTTGTCAGCGTCTCTGCTTGATGCACCGCAGGCAGGTAGACACTGACCTGGGTGCCGCGACTCGGAGCGGTATCGATGCGCACGCCGCCGCCAGACTGCTTGGCGAACCCGAACACCTGGGCCAAGCCCAGGCGTGAACCTTTGCCGATGTCCTTGGTGGTGAAGAATGGCTCGAAGACCTTGGCCAGTACCTCCTCACTCATGCCGCAGCCGGTATCGCGGATCGACAGCACCACGTATTCGCCCGGTTCCGGGTCCTCGGGGCGCAGTGGGCGATTGCTGACCCTGTCGTTGCGCGTGGCCAGCGTCAGTTGGCCGCCATCGGGCATTGCGTCTCGCGCATTGATGGCCAGGTTGAGGATGATCATTTCGGTCTGGGTCAGGTCAGTCAGGGCTTGCCACAGGAGGGGATCAAGGTCCAGCCGCACCGAGATATTGCCGCCCAGGGTGCGTCGCAGCAGCTCTTCCAGCCCGGACAGGGTGCGGTTCAGATTGACCGCTACCGGCTCCAGCCGCTGCTTGCGAGAGAATGCCAGCAATTGCGCGGTCAGCTTCGCGCCACGCTCGCCCGCTTCGCGGATATGCTGCAAGCGCGTGCTGGCCTTGTCCAGCGAGCCTTTTTCCAGGTCCCGCTGGAGGAAGCTGGCGCCGGTGAGGATGACCGTCAGCAGGTTGTTGAAGTCGTGCGCGACACCCGCGGTGAGCTGGCCGACCGCCTCGAGGCGCTGCATCTGCTGCAACGTCGCTTCTATACGTTCACGTTCGGCAATCTGTTGGCGCAGGGATTCGTTGGCCTTGGCCAGTTCGAGCGTCGCCTCGCGCTCGCTGGTGATATCGCGTGCGACCACGTACAGCAGCCTGTCGTCGGGAACCACCACCCAGGAAAGCCAGCGAGGGTGGCCATTGGCGTGCAGGATGCGCCCGACGAAGCGGGCGCTGGTATTGCCCGACGACAAGGCCGCCAGTTCGCTGAGCAGGGCAGGCTGATCGGACTCGGGGACCAGATGCAGCAACGACGTCTGGCCCAGGCGCTCCCGGGTGAAACCCAGGCTGGCTTCCCACGCCGGGTTCAGAGTGACGGGGGTAAGGTCGTGGTTCAGCACTGCCAGCAGGTCCTGGGACAGTTCCCAGGCACGATCGCGCTCACGGGTACGCCGCTCGACCCGTTCGCCCAGCATCTCGTTGAGCTGTTCCAGGGCGCGGGTGGCCTGACGTTGCTGGTGGATGTCCTGCAGTACGCCGGAAAAGCGCACGCAGCGCTCATCGACGAACTGGGTCTGACCGCTGGAAAGCAACCAGCGCGGTTCCAGGCCATTGGGTTGGGCGATACGGAACTCGACGCGGTACAACCCGTCGCTGTCCGGGCGCATGGCTTGCTCCACGGCCTCGCGTACCTGAGGCACGTCTTCGGGAAGAATACCCTCGTAGAATACCTCGAGGCTCATCTGCGTATCGGTGGGCAGGCCGAACAAGGTTTTGCAACGGTCATCCCACAGTAGCAGTCCATCCTGGGGGCGAAACTCCCAGGTGCCCATGCCCGCCGCGTCGATGGCGATGCGTGCGCGGGCTTCGACGTCGGCCAGTGCCTCCTCGGCGCGGCGCCGGCGCTGGCGCTCATGCACTTCTGTCAAGGCACGGCGCACTGCCTTGGGCAGCAGGGGCAGGTTCTTCTTCAGCACATAGTCGGTGGCGCCCAGGCGGATCATCTCGACCGCGTGTTCTTCGCCATAGATGCCGGAGAGGAAGATGAACGGCAGGTCGGGGGACAGGCGCTGGGCGATGGCCAGTACGTCGGTGCCCGATGACCCCGGGAGCACGCAGTCGCACAGGATCAAGTCGTAGCTGCCTTCGCGCAGGGCATGTTCCACGCCGACATGGTCGTACACCAGACGCGACTGGACCTGCAGCCCGCTGCGCTCCAGGCAAAGCACCGTGAGTTCGGCGTCCATCGAGCTGTCTTCGACCAGCAGCAGCCTCAGGGGGGCGCCTTGCATCGTCGGATGTCTCAATTGCTGCCGCGCCTGTTCAGGCGCAGGGAACCCGGCGGTGGCTCGTTGAGCACTGCCCAGAACACGCCAAGATCAGAGATGGCGGCGACGAATTCCTTGAACTCGACGGGCTTGACCACGTAGGCGTTGACACCCAGTTCGTATGCACGCAACAGGTCCGGCTCCTCTCGCGAGGACGTCAGCATGACCGTCGGGATACTGCGCAGTTCGGCGGTGTCGCGCACTTGCTTGAGTACTTCCAGGCCGTCGACCTTGGGCAGTTTCAGGTCCAGCAGCAATACGGCCGGATTGCCATCGTCACGTCCGGCGTAGCTATTGCGTCGTAGGAGGTAATCCAGCGCTTCGGCGCCATCACGAAGCACGATGACTTCGTTGGCCAGTTGGCTGCGTTCCAGCGCCAGGAGGGTCAACTCCAGGTCTCTGGGGTTGTCTTCGACCAGCAGAATGGGTTTGAGCATGATACGTGCAAGTGCCTCAGGAATACGGTTGATGGCGAGGGAGGGTGAAATGGAAGCTGGCGCCCTGGCCGACCTGGCCCTCAGCCCAGACCCTGCCGTCGTGGCGCTCGATGATGCGGCGCACGCTGGCCAGGCCGATGCCGGTCCCTTCGAACTCTTCCATGCGATGCAGGCGCTGGAACACACCGAACAGCTTGTTGGCATAGGCCATGTCGAAGCCCACGCCATTATCGCGCACATACACCTCGGTTTCCTGCTCGTGTTGCATGGCGCCAATCTCGATTCGCGCAGGGGCGCGTCCGCGGGTGTATTGATGGCGTTGGCGACGAGGTTGTGCAGGGCCATGTTTATGAACGCCGGATCCCCGATGACGACTGGCAGTGGAGCGATAGCCCAGACGATGTCGCGCCCCTGGTAATCGGGCTCGAGCTCTTGGCGGATGGCGTGCACCAAGGTGTTGAGATCGACGTCCGCCAAGCGCAGCGCCGAGCGCCCCATTTGCGAGAAGTTTAGAAGATTGTCCACCAGCGAGCCGGCGAATCGTGCCGCCTCATCGATATGGGACAGGAAGCGTCGACCACGTTCGCTGAGATGCTCGCCCTCGATCTCGTTCAGCAGTTCGGTGTAGCCGGCAATGTGGCGCAGGGGCGCGCGCAGATCGTGGGAAACGCTGTAGGAAAAGGCTTCGAGTTCCTTGTTGGACCGCTTGAGCTCTCCAGTCAGCTGTGCGAGCTCCTCGGCCTTGCGCAAGACGATACCCAACACGGCCATGCGCAGTTCAAGCACGCCATCGATGACGAGTGAGTCCCACGGAGCGCTGAACCCTCGTACTTCTTCCTGCCAACGGTCGAAACTATGACGTGGACTCAGATGCCCCTGCGGACTGATGGCTTTTTCCGGCTGCCCGGCCCAGTTGACCAAGCGTGCCTGTTCCGGGCGGAACCATACCAGGTAATGCGAATGGAGTTGCGAGATGGCGACCGCCAGGATACCGCCGACTCGACTTGCGAGCTCCGGCAGTTCTTCGATGTCACGGCCCACGTTGTCGGTGTGGAATATCACCTCGTCGCCGCGTCGCCCCAGCCAGTGCACCAGGGCATTGACCTGCGCCGCTGTAGGCGTCTCGCCGATCAGGTCGCAGCGTTCAGCGCTGATGATGGCCGCGCCGTTGGCCCCGGCGAACGCGAGCAATACCTCGGGCTGTTCGAGCAGGCCCAGGCTCACGCTGTCATGGTCAGCCATCGCTGCCAACATGCGCACGATGCGTTCGCGCAGGTCGAGCAGGGTACGGGTGCGCTCGTGGGACTCGCGCGATTCGAGCTGCAGCGACAGGACACTGGCCAGCAATTCGCAGGCTGTGCGGGTCTGGACATCCACTTGCCGCGGTCGTTCGTGGTGGCAGGACACCAACCCCCACAGTTGTCCGTCGACCACGATCGACAGCGACATGGAGGCCAGGGTGCCCATGTTGCGCATGTACTGCAAATGAACGGGCGACACGCTGCGCAACGCGGCGAAACTCATGTCCAGCGGCTTGCCGGTCAGGGGATTGAGCGCAGGGAGCAAGGGTGAAGGCTGATAGTTGGCATCTTCGATCAGGCGGATACGGTTGATGCGGTAGAGCTCCCGGGCCTGGCGAGGGATGTCGGAGGCCGGGAAGCTCAGGCCCAGGTAACTCGGGTAACCGGGGTCGACTGATTCGGCCAGGACGGTGCCATTGCCTTCGCTATCGAAGCGGTAGGCCTTTACCCGGCCGAATCCTGTAATGCGCTTGATCTGGCGTACCGAGTGCAGCAGTAGTTCCTCGATGCTGGTCGCCTGGTGCAACGAGCTGACGAACGCACGCACCAACGGATAATAGTCGCCTTTGTAGACCCCATCGGCTTTCTGACTGGGCTCGAATTCCAGGATCAACACCTGGTCATGGCGATGGGCGAGCACGCGCAGGGGGGGCTGGTCAGGTGCGCCTTGGCGCAGCCGCACGTCGCCGATATGAAAGGGGAAGACATCCGCCTCCGGCAGGTAGTCCAGTTGGCCGCGCAGGTCGAAGTCCGCGCTGACCAGTTCGGCGAACGATTGCCCCAGGATTTCACTGGCGGGCAGGCCGAACCATCGATCGACGTTTTCGCTCGCCTGGAGAACGCGCAATGTGCTGTCGTCGACAGTCAGGAGGAAGCCTTGTGGCTGAATGCTGCCTGGAATCTGGATCGGCTCCTGGGCACAGCGTTCGATCGCCTGGTCAAGAGGGTTATGGTCGGTCGTCACGGGACTCTCCTGTAGGGCCCGTCCACGCATGGTGCATGCGTTTGCACAGGATGTGGCGGATGAACGGTACCAGAATGGCGGCCGCTTTGCCGGAATCTGGTTATTTGAACGGTGGCGGGCGCCAGGGTTTCATTGCTGCGTCTGAATTTTCCCGGTAGCGCGGTTGTGCGCGACCTGTGCCCAGCAGCCCGGAATGCGGCAATCGCCAGGCATTTTGCCAGCCCTGGCCTTTTCATTAATGCCAAAGAGGGATAGGCCTGGCCCGGCTGGGATCCAATCGCGCTGCTACGCTCAAGCTCAATCTATACGCACAAGGATCGACCGGTGACTGAGCGCTGGCTGGCCATGCTGTTGGGCCTGTGGTTGAGTGGCAACGCCATGGCAGCGGATTTTCTCGTCGAAGTGCAGGTACGCGTGCAGCGCGGGTGCATGCTGGTCAACCAGCAACGCGATGCCGGCCCGCAGGCGCAGGGGCGCATCGACCTGGGCAGCGCGGCGCGCCTGGATGGCCCCGATGCGCCGTTGAGTGGCGTGCTGCTGGCCCGGCGCCCGCCGCGCCTGGAGTGCAACCCCGATACCCCCTACCAGGTGCGTGTGGATGGCGGCCAGCACGGCGGTGTCGGCGAGCTGCGCTATCTGGCAAGCCATGACGCCCAAGCTCGAACGATTCCCTACCGGCTGTACCGCGACGCCACCTGGCGCCAGCCGCTAGCGGTGGACGTTGCGCAATCGGCGCGGGTGCCGGACAGCGGCTCGGTGGAGCTTCCCCTCTACGCACGCATCGACAAGCTGGCCTGGGTGCCCCGCGCTGGCCTGTATGCCGATCTGCTCAAAGTCACGGTCACCTGGTAGGGAGGCTTCATGCTAATGGACGCGCTGCACCGTGGTTCGATCCTGCTGCTCACCCTTGGCCCGCTGCTGCTGCCCAGTGGCGCGGCCCACGGCACCACCACCGGTTTCATCCAGGCGCGCCTGGTGATCAGCGCCGCCTGCCAGATCAGCAGCGACCCGCAACCGGCCACCCTGGGCAACCCGGGGTTGATGGACTTCGGTGCGCGGGGGCCGACCTGGGACCAACCCCTGACCAGCCGGGTTGACGAGGCCGGCGGCGAGGGCAGCCTGCAGATCAGCTGTTCGCCCCAGGTACGCGCGTTCAGCGTGCGCATCAATGCCGGGCAGAACGGCAGCGACGGCGTGCGCCGCCTGAGCAACGGCCGCGAACTCATTCCCTACCAGCTGGCCATCGACCCGGGCGGCAACAGCCGCTACGGCATCGGCCAGGCCCGTACCTTCACCATCAGCAGTACCCAGCAAGTGCCCGTGCCCATCTACGGCGTGGTGGTCGCGCAACCGCGCGCGCTGCCCGCTGGGCTGTATCGCGACACCCTCAGGGTGACCCTGGACTGGTAACACGCAAGGAGATTCTGATGCCCAAGCACCTCACCCGCTGCATCCTCGCCAGCCTTGGCCTCGCCCTGGCTGCCCAGGCCCAGGCCGCCACCGTAACCGGCACCATCAGCTCGACCCTGACCCTGACCGCTGCCTGCCAGGTCAACGGCAGCGGTGGCACTTCCGGGCTGAATTTCGGCAGCCTCAACTTCGGCACCCAGGATTCACTGTTCACCACCGCCAATGGCCAGGTGCTCGGCGGTGGTGGCGGGGCCATGAGCATTCTCTGCTCGGCAGGCACGGTGCCGACGATCAAGGTACGTGCCGGCGCCCATGACTCGCAGTCCGCCGGCGGGACCCGGGCCTTGGCCGATGGCGCGGGTAATTTCGTGCCCTACGACTTCTACACCGACGCCGGGCACACCCAGCTGTTGGCGATCGACGGCACCATCACCCTGCCGACCAGTACCGGCGTGGCGCAGACCGTCAACCTGTATGGCCAGGCCCGGGGTAAAGCCGGCCTGCCGGCCGGGGTGTACACCGACACGGTGGCGGTCGAGCTGAGTTTCTGAGCCATGCCAGGCACTGCGCGGCTACTGGCGGTCGGCTTGTGCCTGACATTGACCCAGGGCGCCCACGCGGTCACCACCAGCACCTTCCAGGTGACGGCACAGATCGTCGCCGGCTGCCTGGTCGTCGGCGGCGTGACGGCCTATGGCGTGCTCGACTACGGCACCAGCTCGGCACTGTCCACGGCCACCCTGAGCACTTCGCTGGGCGGCAGCACGGTGACGTTTCAGTGCACCCCCGGCGTGGCCCTGAGCATGAGCCTGGACGGCGGCCAGAACAGCGCCAGCGGCACGCGCAACCTCAAGCGTTCGGGCGGTACGCAATTGCTGGCCTACCAGCTATACCGCGATGCCGGTTTCAGCCAGAGCCTGGGTATCGGCAGCAGCGTGGCGGTGAGCTACAGCGACCCGACCGCGATCAAACTGCCGGTCTATGGCCGTACCACCCTGACCGGCACCTTGCCGGCAGGGACCTACACCGATGTCGTGCAAGTGACGGTGACCTGGTGAAAGGCTACTGCGGATAACAGAGAAGGAGAGGGGCATGGGGGCAGGCGTTAACTGGGCGCGTGGGATCATCGGGCTGCTGCTGTTGGCCAGTGCACCGGCTTTCGCGGCCACTTCGGTGTTGATCTGGCCGATCGACCCGGTGCTGGAGGCCGACCAGAAGGCCGGTGCGCTGTGGCTGGAAAACCGTGGCACGGCGCCGGCCAGCCTGCAGGTGCGGGTGTTCGCCTGGCGCCAGGGCGAGTACCAGGAGCAGTTCCAGGCCCAGCGCGAGATAATCGGCAGCCCGCCGGTGGCCAATATCCCGGCGGGCCAGAAGCAACTGATCCGCCTGACCCGCACGGGCAGTTCGCCCGCGGGCCAGGAGCAGGCGTACCGCATCATCATCGACGAAATCCCCTCGCCGTTGCCGGCTGATGCCGCCAGCGAAGGGCCGAAGGCGGCGATCCGCCTGCAGATGCGTTATTCGGTGCCGCTGTTCGTCTACGGCGAAGGGCTGTGGGGCAAGCCCGACCCGGAGGGCAAGCGCAGCGCCGAAGGCGTGGGCAAGCCGCAGCTGAGCTGGCGCGCGGTCACGGTGCAGGGCAAGCCCTATGTCGAGCTGCGCAACACGGGGCCTGTGCATGCGCGCCTGACCGACGTGGTGCTGCAGCAGGCTGGCCAGGACAGGCCATTGGTCGAAGGGCTGCTCGGCTATGTGTTGCCCGGCGCCAGCATGCGCTGGCCGGCACCGGCCACGCCGGGTGCCGCCAGCGTGCTGAAAGGGCGGGTCAACGGCCAGGAGGTGGCGCAGGCCATCAAACAGGGGCAATGACCCACGCTTGAACGGATCACAGGGGCCAGGGAGGACCCGGTAATGGTTGGAAATCGTGTGTGAGCTGGGTGCGGGTGGCAACGCACCGGTTGTGGCTGGGCCTGGCGGTGCTGGGGCCCGGCCTGGGCGTGGCCGACGAGCTGCCGCCGCCGCCCTCGGAACATGCCGCCATCGCCGACGCCACGCTGTACCTCGACCTGCTGGTGAATCAGGTGGCAAAGGCTGAGCTGGTGCCGGTCCAGCAGCGCGCCGGGCGGCTGTACCTGGCCAGCGAGGTGCTGCGCGAGGCGGGCGTCAGGCTGCCGGGCGAGCCTCAGGGCGAGGTGGCCCTGGACGATATCCCCGGCCTGCACAGCGACTATGACAGCCAGAACCAGCGCCTGCTGCTGCAGGTGCCGCCAGCCTGGCTGCCCGACCAGCAGGTCGGTGATCGCAACCTCTACCCCGCCAGCGACGCCCGCAGCAGCTTCGGTGCCTTGCTCAACTACGACGCCTACCTCAACGACACCGATGAGGGCGGCAGCTACCTGGCCGCCTGGAACGAGCTGCGCCTGTTCGACGACTGGGGCAACTTTTCCACCACCGGGCAATGGCGCCAGTCGTTCAATGGCGCCCAGGCCCAGGGCCGGCAGGGCTTCCTGCGCTACGACAGCACCTTCCGCTACACCGACGAGCAGCGCCTGCTCACCTATGAGGCTGGCGACCTGGTGACCGGCGCGCTGCCCTGGACCACCTCGGTGCGCGTGGGTGGCCTGCAACTGTCCCGCGACTTCGGCGCCCGTCCCGACTTGGTCACCTATCCACTGCCTGCCTTTGCCGGCGAAGCCGCTGTGCCGACCTCGCTGGACCTGTTCATCAACGGCTACAAGAGCAGCAGTACCGAGTTGCAGCCTGGCCCTTACACCCTGACCAACGTGCCGTTCATCAACGGCGCCGGCGAAGCGGTGGTGGTCACCACCGATGCCCTGGGCCGGCAGGTGTCGACCACCTTGCCGTTCTATGTCACCAGCAGCCTGTTGGCCAAAGGCCTGTCGGACTTCTCGGTGGCTGCCGGCAGCCTGCGTCGCGACTACGCCGTGCGCGATTTCGCCTATGGCCCGGGTGTGGCCTCGGCGACCCTGCGCCACGGGTTGTCCGATTACTTCACAGTGGAAACCCATGCCGAGAGCGCCGAGTCGCTGATGCTCGGTGGCCTGGGTGGCAACCTGCGCCTGGGTACCTTCGGCGTGCTCAATGCGGCCGTGACCCAGAGCCGCTTCGAAGGCGATACAGGCCAGCAGCTGGCGCTGGGCTACCAGTACAACAGCCGGCGCATCGGCTTCAACTACCAGCGCGTGCAGCGCCATGGCGACTACGCCGACCTGTCGCGGGTCGACAGCCCCTACACGCGCCTGAGCCAGCGCAGCGAGCAGGCGACCCTGAGCCTGAACCTGGACAGTTACGGCAGCCTCGGCGCCGGCTACTTCGATGTGCGCGCTGGTGACGGCACGCGCACGCGGCTGATCAACCTCAGCTGGAGCAAGCCGCTGTGGCGCAACAGCAGCCTGTACCTGTCGGCCAACCGTGAGGTCGGTGACAGCCAGTGGGCGGTGCAGGCGCAACTGGTGATCCCCTTCGACCTGCACGGCACGCTGGCCTTCAGCGCCGAGCGCGGCAAGGACGGCCAGGACCTGCAGCGGGTCAACTACAGCCAGGCGGTGCCGGTGGGTGGTGGGCTGGGCTACAACCTGGGCTATGCCACTGGCGGCAACCGCGACGACTACCGCCAGGCCGACCTGACCTGGCGCCTGCAGTCGGTGCAGTTGCAGGTGGGTGCCTACGGCAGCAGCGGCGAAATGACCCGCTGGGCCGACGCCAGCGGTTCGCTGGTGCTGATGGATGCGGGGCTGTTCGCCGCCAACCGCATCGACGACGCCTTTGTGGTGGTCAGCACCAGCGGCTACGCCGACGTGCCGGTGCGCTACGAGAACCAGCAGATCGGCCGCACTGACCGCAATGGCCACTTGCTGGTGCCCTACAGCAGCGGCTATTACCGCGGCAAATACGAGATCGACCCCATGGACCTGCCCGCCGATGTGCTGGCGCCGCAGGTGGAACAGCGAGTGGCGGTGCGCCGTGGCAGTGGCTACCTGCTGGAGTTCCCGCTCAAGCGTGTGATGGCGGCGAGCCTGGTGTTGGTCGACGGCAATCAACAGGAGCTCAAGCTGGGCAGCCGTGTACGCCACCAGGAAAGCGGCCTCGAGGCGGTGGTGGGCTGGGACGGGCTGGTCTACCTGGAAAACCTGGCGCCGCACAATCGCCTGCAGGTGGACAAGGCCGACGGTGGGCAGTGCCAGGTGGCGTTCGACCTGCCTGAAGGGGAGGGGCCGATCCCGTTGATCGGTCCGCTGGTGTGCCAGTGAATGTTCAACGGCACGGCCTGCTGTTTGGCCTGTTGCTGGCGCCATGCCCGGCCTGGGCACTGTGCTCATCGGTGGCCACCACGCCAGCAGCGTTCGGCACCGTCAACTCGACGCTGGTACGTACCACCGTGCAGACTGCCTCTACCACCAATTCCGGCTTGCAGTGCACCGGCTCGCTGCTCAGCCTGCTGTCCAGCAATGACCACTTCTACGCAACCATCACGCCCGCCTCCGGTGGCCTGGTCGGCCCGACCGGCGATGTGATCAACTACACCCTGTACGCCGACAACAGCGTCAACTACCCGATCACCCGGGGCGTTGCCTTCGACTTTGCCCGCAATGGCATCATCGACCTGCTCGGCCTCCTCAATGGCACGACGCCCAAGGCAGTACCGATCTATCTGCGTACACAGATCGGCAGCAACGTCGCCGCCGGCCTGTACCAGGAAACGCTGACCGTCGCCTGGAGCTGGAACTACTGCTCGGGTATCGGCATCGGCAGTATCTGCCTGGGGCGCGATATTGGCAGTGGTAGCAATACCCTGAATGTCAGCCTGACGGTAAGCAACGACTGCCAGATCACCACGCCCAACATCAGTTTCGCCAGCGCCCCGGTGGTGGCCGGGTTCGGCACGGTGAACCAGAGCTTGAGCGTGTCGTGCACCAAGGGCAGCAACTACACGGTGGGGCTGGATGACGGGCAGAATGGTGCGGGCGGGCGGCGGCGAATGAAGTCCAGTGCCAGTAACTACCTGGCCTATGACATCTTCAAGAGCGCCGGCGCGGTGCGCTGGGGCTCGGTGGGCGCGGCGCGGCGTTCGAGCAGCGATGCCGAAGTGAATCCGGGGGCGGGGACCGGCACGGGCAGCCAGGTGTTCAACTACAACGCCAAGGTGTACACCGACCAGGCCACGCCGCCGGCGGCGACCTATACCGACAGCGTGATTCTGGATGTGCAGTTCTGAGTGCTGGCGTAGCTCAGCGCAGATCGCCGACCATCTTCAGCAACGTCTCAAGCACCGCCCCGGCCAGCGCCTTGGAGCGCTCACCCGACCAGCCGGTGCGCGGGTTCGGCGCATCGTCGTGGTCCTTGAACGGCATCTCCAGGGTCAGCGACAGGCAGTCATGGGCCTGGCCCACGGCATTGCAGGCCAGGGTCATGTTGGCTTGGCCTGGCTCATCGCGGGTGTAACCGTACTTCGTCTGGAAGTCCGGGGTCAGGCTGCACAGGGTGCCGCGGAACTGCTCTTCCAGCTTGGCGATGCGCGGCGTGTAGCCGGGGTTGCCCTCGCAGGCCGCGGTGAACACATGGGGGATCTCTTCGTCGCCATGGGCATCGATGAAGGCGTCCACGCCATGCAGCTTCATCTGGCTCTGGGCAAAGAACACCTCGGGGCTCAGCTCGACGCTGGCGTCCTGCCAGGCGCGGTTGAGGTCCTTGCCCTTGAAGTTGGTGCGCAGGTGTCCGAGGAAGGCACCGTCCGGGTTCATGTTCGGGATCAGGTACAGGTCGGCCTTGGCCAGCAGTTGCTGGATGACCGGGCCATTGGCCTCGAGGGCGTCGATCACACCTTCCATGAACCATTCGGCCATGTGCTCGCCCGGATGCTGCTGGGCGATGATCCACAGCTTGCGCTTGCCGGCCGCGCCGTTGCCTGCGCGCAGCAGCGGAATATCCCGACCCTGCACGCTGCGCCCGCTGGCCAGCAGTTCGACGCCGGGGATCTGCTTGGCGCGTTCGATCAACTGGTTGTGGCGTGCACGGGGGTAGGGCTCGAAGTAGGCGAACCAGGCTTGTGGCTGTTCGGCCTTGACGTCGAAGCTCAGGGCCTTGCCGTCAAACTGGCTGGGCACGCGGAACCAGGTCTGCTGGTCGTACGAGGCCACGGCGTGGTAGCCGGTCCAGGCGTTCTTGTAGGAGGACTGGTGGGCGTTGTCCAGGCTGAAGCGATGGACCTGGCCCGGAGTCAGGCCGCTGGCCTTGAAATGGAACCACTGGAAGTGGTCGCTGTGACTGTCCTTGCGGATGTTCAGGTGGACGTGGGCAGGGTCGCTGGCGTCCAGGACCAGGATGTTGCCGGAGTCGAAATCGCAGTCGATGTGCAGCGGGGAGAGCGTCACGGTCATTGCCAGCCTCCTGTTGGCGTTGTTGTGACCGTACTCTACACCGCCTGGTGGTGCGGGTGCGCAGGTTAATTGACGCAGTCGTGGATGAGTCCGCCCCTGCGAATCAGGTCAGCAGCCCCAGCGCCACAAGCGCAGCAACACCAAGCCCGACGGCAATCGAGCAGCCACCCAGCGACAGCGCCGCGCGCCCTTGCCGGTACCAGTCGTCATGGCCCAATTGCCGCGCCGGGGCGAGCAGGCTGCGCCAGCGCAGTTCGGTTTCGTGGAAGGCGCGCAGGTGGTCGGGGTCGGCATCCAGCCAGCGGCGGAAGTCGATGCGTTCGCTGGCGGTCACCTGCGGGCTTTGCAGGCGCACGTACCATTGGCCGGCGATGCTGGCCAGCGCGTCGCCGGGGGCGCGGGCGGTTTGCAGGGCCTGGTTCATGTGGCGCTCGATGCTGATCAGTGGCAGGTCCAGGCGCTCGGCGATGGCGGCAAAGCCCTGTTGGTCGAGGCGGTTGAGCAGGAAAACTTGCTGGACCCGGCGCGGCAAGCGCTTTAGTGCATGCAGTAGCGCGTCTTCAGCGTGCAGTTCGGCAGGGCGCGGATCGTGCTCGAGGGGCAGCAGCAGGCGGGTCATGGACAGCTCCTTGCTCATAAGGAAAGGGGTGGGGGCATCTTCCTTGATGCAGAGCCAGCTTAGGCTAAACGAGATTGATTCTCAAGTGCTGATTCCGCAAAGATTTGTAATGAGCATTCACGTGCTGACACACTTTTGCTATCATCGCTGCCATTAAACGATCTTCATTAGCCTGAAGAGCCAAAAAAAAATGACCCGGCAAAAAGCCGGGTCAAAAACCGTGATTAGCCTGATGAGGAGATAATCTGAGCGTCCGACCTGAGGACGTTGCAGGTTATCCAGCGGGTCTCGCGACCTGCTGAGTGCAATAATAATCGTTATCATTTGCCAGTCAAATGATTTTTCAGCGATTGACTAAAAAATTCTTCCTGACGCACTCCTCGTCCCCGGCAATCGGGGCTTTTGCCGTTCGTCGGCTATCACGTTCTCCCTTCAGATCGTTGCCTTTTCCGTGGCGTGGCACTGCTCCAGCAGGGCGCGGGCCATGTTGATCATGTGCATCAGCGCAAACACCACTTCCCGCGTCGTGCCCTGCAAATGGTTGCCGGTTTCCTGTGCCGTGGCTGCAGCGCATCGCAGCAGGGCCATGGCGTGTTCGCTGGCCTGCGCGTTGCTGACGCCTTCGCGCAGGGTCCACAGCGAACGTTCCAGGTCGCGGGGCGTGGGCGTGGGGTTGAGGTAGAAATCGAGGGCGCGGCGAGCAGCTTCTTCGTCGAGATCTGTTTCCGTTTCTTTCGAGATGTTCATCCTGATTACCTGCGAATACCAGTAGGTGAAAGGTGAAGCTCGATTCTAATACCTAAAGTATTTAAATGTGTTTGGGCAAATACTACTTGATGTGTATTGAACGCAAGGAGTCAGTCCGTATCGTGCCTGCGATGAATATGGACAAATGGATAGCCCTGGTTCGGGAACGGATCGAGGAGCTCGATATCTCCCAGGAGCAGCTTGCCGAGCGCGTTGGGGTTTCCCAAGGCAGCATCGGCCATTGGCTGAAGAAGCGCCGTCAGCCTCGGGTCGACTCGATGAACCGTACGTTCATCGAGCTGGGCATGCCGCATTACCAGGTCAGCATGCAGCTGCGTGTGTTGGGGCAGGTGGGTGAGGAGCCGGCGCGTTACGGCCTCGAGGAAGAGGACGATGACGACGGGCAGGCGAAATACTTCGTGTGTTTCCGCTATCCGCTGCGTGAGTGGGCCGCGTTGGGTCAGGAGCAGGAGGAGGCATCCGATGTCTTCGAACAGACCGACTACCTGGCCCAAGGCAAGGCGTTCTGGCTGAGGGTCGAGAACGACACCATGAGCGCGGCCAGCGGCAGGAGCGTGCCCGAAGGGGTTCGAATCCTGGTCGATGACGGCGTGGCCGTCGAGCCGGGGCGTCTGGTGATTGCCCGGCTGCCTGGCAAGTCCGCGATCTTTCGGCAGCTGACCGAGGAGGGTGGGCAGCGGTATCTGAAGGCGCTCAACAATGCCTATCCAACGCTAGTGTGCGAGGAAGGGTGCGAGTTCATTGGCGTTGTGGTGCGGATGCACGGGGTGCTCTAGGTTCGCGCGCAGACCGTGTTGGGGCTGCGAGGTGCCAGGCGGGGGGCTTGCAGCGCTCTCTAGATCGAGCGCCGCCCGCGCGGCGCTCGATCTCATAGGCGAAACAACCCTTTCGGCGAACACATTGCCGCCGTTACGCCTCCTCCAGCTCGACCAGCACTGTCCCCTCGCTGACCATATCCCCCTCCTGGCAGAACAGCGCCTTTACCGTCCCATCATGGGGCGCCCGAATGCTGTGCTCCATCTTCATCGCCTCGAGCACCACCAGCGCAGTGCCGGCCTCGACCACTTGTCCCGGCTCGACCAGCACCCGCACGATGCTACCGTTCATGGGCGCGCCCAGGCCGCCCTGGTGGCTGTGGCTGGCTTCCGCCGCAGCGATCGGGTCATGGGCACTGACGGCGTGCAATTCGCCCTGCCACTGTACGTACAGCGTGCCGCCCCGGCGAACCGCCAGGTGACGACGGCGCAGGCCGTCCTGCTCATGGCACAGTTGCTCTCCCTCCAGGCGATACGTCGAAGGCGCACTACGCTCCAGCGCCACCGCCTGCTCATGTCCGTCGCATTGCAGGTGCAGGCTGCTGCGTGCCGGCAGCCCCAGGCGCAGGCCATCGCGCAAGGTCCAGGGCGAGGCAGGGTCGTCCTGGCGCAGTTGCGCTGGCTCACCTTGCAGCCAGGCTTCGGCGGCGGCCTCCCAGAACTGCGCCGGTAGCGCCTGTGGCGGGGGTAGCAGCACATCCTGGTGACGCGGGATGAAGCCAGTGTCCAGCTCCGCCTCGGCAAACGCCGGGTGCGCCAGGATGCGGCGCAGGAAGGCAATGTTGGTCTTCAGCCCGCCAATGGCGAACTCATCGAGCATCGCCAGCAGTCGCAGGCGCGCTTGCTCGCGGTCCTGCCCCCAGGCAATCAGCTTGCCCAGCATCGGGTCGTAGAACGGCGATACCACATCGCCCTCGCTGACACCGCTGTCCACCCGACGACCTTCGCCCGGCGCCGACTCGCGGTACAGCGCCAGGGTGCCGGTGGCCGGGAGGAATTCGTTGGCCGGATCCTCCGCGTACAGCCGCACCTCGATGGCATGGCCGATCAGCGGCACCTGCTCTTGACTCAAAGGCAGCGGCTCACCGCAGGCCACGCGGATCTGCCAGGCCACCAGGTCGAGCCCGGTGATGGCCTCGGTGACCGGATGCTCCACCTGCAGGCGAGTGTTCATCTCCATGAAGAAGAACTCGCCGCGGGCATCGAGCAGGAACTCCACGGTACCGGCGCCCACATAGCCGATGGCCTGGGCGGCGCGTACCGCAGCCTCGCCCATGGCCTTGCGCAGCTCGGGGGACAGGCCCGGCGCCGGGGCTTCCTCGACCACTTTCTGGTGGCGGCGCTGGATCGAGCAGTCACGCTCGTTGAGGTACAGGCAGTGGCCGTGCTGGTCGGCGAACACCTGGATCTCCACATGGCGTGGCTTGAGCACGTACTTCTCGACCAGCATCCGCGCATCGCCGAACGACGACTGCGCTTCACGTTGCGCCGAGGCCAGGGCGTCGGCCAGCTGGCTTTCCTCCTCGACCACCTTCATGCCCTTGCCGCCACCGCCGGCGCTGGCCTTGAGCAGCACCGGGTAGCCGATGCGCTCGGCGGCGGCGCGGAAGGTTTCCAGATCCTGGGCCTCACCGTGGTAGCCCGGCACCAGCGGCACCCCGGCGGCTTCCATCAGCGCCTTGGCCGCCGACTTGCTGCCCATGGCGTCGATGGCGCTGGCCGGTGGGCCAAGGAAGATCAGCCCGGCCTGTTCGATGGCGCGGGCGAAACCGGCGTTTTCGGACAGAAAGCCATAGCCCGGGTGGATCGCCTGGGCGCCGCTGGCCTTGGCCGCGGCGAGCAACTTGTCGATCACCAGGTAGCTGTCGGCGGCCTTGCTGCCACCGAGGTCGACGCGGATATCAGCCTCGCGGCTGTGGCGCGCGTCGCGGTCGGTGGCGCTGTGCACGGCCACGGTGGTCAGGCCCATGGCCTTGGCGGTGCGCATCACCCGGCAGGCGATCTCGCCGCGGTTGGCGACCAGCAGGGTGGTCAGCGTGGGTCGGCTCATGGGCGCGGTTCCTTGTTGTCTTGCCAGGCAGGGCGGCGTTTTTCCAGGAAGGCGCGCAGGCCCTCCTGGCCTTCGGCGCTGACGCGGATGCGGGCGATGGTGTTCTCGCAGTAGCGGCGCAGGGCCGGGCTCAGCTCGCCGTCATCCACTTCGCGCAACAGGTCCTTGGTGGCGCGCAGCGCCTGCGGGCTGTTGTGCAGCAGGTTATCGACCCAGGCCTCGACCTGGGCGTCCAGTTCGGCGGCCGGGTACACCTCGGCCAGCAGGCCGAGGTCGCGGGCGCGCACGCCGCTGAAACGCTCGGCGGTGAGGGCGTAGCGGCGGGCGGCGCGCTCGCCGATGGCCTTGACCACGAACGGGCTGATCACCGCCGGCGCCAGGCCGATGCGCACCTCCGACAGGCACAGCTGCGCGTCTTCGGCACCGATGGCCATGTCGCAGCAACTGATCAGCCCCAGCGCGCCGCCAAAGGCCGCGCCCTGGACCACGGCCAGGGTCGGCGCCTTGAGCCGATGCAGGGCGTACATCAGCTCGCCCAGCTCATGGGCGTCGTCCAGGTTGGTGTTGAAGTCCAGCTGCGCCGACTGCTGCATCCAGGCAAGGTCCGCACCGGCGCTGAAGTGCCGGCCACGGCCGCGCAGCACCACGAAGCGCAGGCTGGCGTCCTCGCCCAGTTGGTCGATGGCGACGATCAGCTCGCGGATCATCTGCGCGTTGAAGGCGTTGTTCTTGTCTTCCCGGCTCAGCCACAGGGTGGCGAAGCCGCGAGGGTCCTTGACCAGTTCAAGGGTGGCGAATTCGCTCATGGGTCACATCCGGAAAATGCCGAAGCGGCTTTGTTCGATCGGGGCGTTCAGCGCGGCGGACAACGCCAGGCCGAGCACGTCGCGGGTCTGCGCCGGGTCGATGACACCGTCGTCCCACAGCCGGGCGCTGGAGTAGTAGGGGTGGCCCTGGCGTTCGTACTGGTCGAGGATCGGCTGCTTGAGCTTCCTCTCGTCTTCGCTGCTGAAAACCTCGCCGCTGCGCTCGCTCTGCTCGCGCTTGACCTGGGCCAGCACGCCAGCGGCCTGCTCGGCGCCCATCACGCCGATACGCGCGTTAGGCCACATCCACAGGAAGCGCGGTTCGTAGGCGCGGCCGCACATGCCATAGTTGCCGGCGCCGAAGCTGCCGCCGATGATCACCGTGAACTTCGGCACCTGGGCGCAGGCCACCGCGGTCACCAGTTTGGCGCCGTGCTTGGCGATGCCGCCTTCCTCGTACTTCTTGCCGACCATGAAACCGGTGATGTTCTGCAGGAACAGCAGCGGGATACCGCGTTGGCAGGCCAGTTCGATGAAGTGCGCGCCTTTCTGTGCAGCCTCGGCAAAGAGGATGCCGTTGTTGGCCAGGATTGCCACCGGGTAGCCGTGCAAGTGGGCGAAGCCGCACACCAGGGTGGTGCCGAACAGCGCCTTGAACTCATCGAAGACCGAGCCATCGACCAGGCGGGCGATCACCTCGCGCACATCGAACGGTTGCTTGGCGTCGGCCGGAACCACGCCGTACAGCTCTTCTGCGCCATACAACGGTGCAATCGGCTCCTGGCATTGCAGCTTGCCCTGCTTGTGCCAGTTGAGGTTGGCGACACTGCGTCGGGCGATGGCCAGGGCGTGCTCGTCGTTGTCGGCATAGTGGTCGGCCACGCCGCTGGTGCGGCAATGCACGTCGGCGCCGCCGAGGTCCTCGGCGCTGACCACTTCACCGGTTGCGGCCTTTACCAGGGGGGGGCCTGCGAGGAAGATGGTCGCCTGCTGGCGCACCATGATCGCTTCGTCGGCCATGGCCGGCACATAGGCGCCACCGGCGGTGCACGAGCCCATCACCACGGCAATCTGCGGGATGCCCAGGGCACTCATGTTGGCCTGGTTGAAGAAGATCCGCCCGAAGTGCTCACGGTCGGGGAACACCTCGTCCTGACGAGGCAGGTTGGCGCCGCCGGAGTCCACCAGGTAGATGCATGGCAGACGGTTCTGCAGGGCGATGGTCTGGGCGCGCAGGTGTTTCTTCACGGTCAGCGGGTAGTAGGAGCCGCCTTTGACCGTGGCGTCGTTGGCCACGATCATGCATTCCACGCCTTCGACGCGGCCGATGCCGGCGATCACGCCGGCGGCCGGCACGTCTTCGCCGTACACCTCATGGGCGGCCAGCTGGCCGATCTCGAGGAACGCCGAGCCCGGGTCGAGCAGGCGGTCGATACGCTCGCGAGGCAGCAGCTTGCCCCGCGAGGTATGCCGCTCCTGAGCCTTCGGCCCGCCGCCCTGACTGACCTGGGCAAGCAGGCCGCGCAGGGCCTGGACCTGTTCGAGCATGGCCGCGCTGTTGGCGGCGAATTCCGCCGAGCGCGGGTTGATCTGGGTGTGCAGGGTAGCCATGTGCGCCCGTTCCTTATGCTCAGCGGGTTTCGTTGAACAGTTCGCGGCCGATCAGCATCCTGCGGATCTCGCTGGTGCCGGCGCCGATCTCGTACAGCTTGGCGTCGCGCAACAGGCGGCCAGCCGGGAATTCATTGATGTAGCCGTTGCCGCCGAGGATCTGGATCGCTTCCAGGGCCATCTGCGTGGCGCGCTCAGCGGTGTAGAGGATGACCCCGGCGGCGTCCTTGCGAGTGGTCTCGGCACGATCGCAGGCCTGGGCCACGGCGTACAGGTAGGCGCGGCTGGCATTGAGCTGGGTGTACATGTCGGCGATCTTGCCCTGGATCAGTTGGAACTCGCCGATGCTCTGGCCGAACTGCTTGCGGTCGTGGATGTACGGCACGACCAGGTCCATGCAGCTCTGCATGATGCCGGTCGGGCCGCCCGACAGCACCACGCGCTCGTAGTCCAGGCCGCTCATCAGCACGCGCACGCCGCCGTTGAGCTGGCCGAGGATGTTTTCTTGCGGCACTTCGACGTCATCGAAGAACAGCTCGCAGGTGTTGGAGCCGCGCATGCCGAGCTTGTCGAACTTGTTGCTGCGGCTGAAGCCTTTCCAGTCGCGCTCGACGATGAACGCGGTAATGCCGTGGGGGCCCTTGTCCAGGTCGGTCTTGGCGTAGATCACGTAGGTGTTGGCGTCGGGACCGTTGGTGATCCAGGTCTTGCTGCCGTTGAGCACGTAGCGGTCGCCGCGCTTTTCAGCGCGCAGTTTCATCGACACCACGTCGGAGCCGGCGTTGGGCTCGCTCATGGCCAGGGCGCCGATGTGCTCGCCGCTGATCAGCTTGGGCAGGTATTTGAGCTTCTGCTCGTGAGTGCCGTTGCGGTTGATCTGGTTGACGCACAGGTTGGAGTGGGCGCCGTAGGACAGGGCCACCGACGCCGAGCCCCGGCTGATCTCTTCCATCGACACCACGTGGGCCAGGTAGCCCAGGCCGGCGCCGCCGTATTCCTCCGGCACGGTGATGCCCAGCAGGCCCATGTCGCCGAACTTGCGCCACATGTCGGCAGGGAACAGGTTGTCATGGTCGATCTGCGCGGCGCGCGGCGCCAGCTCGGCGGCAACGAAGGTGCGCACCTGGTCACGGAGCATGTCGATGGTCTCGCCCAGGGCGAAGTTCAGGCTGGGGTAATGCATGGGGGCACCTTGTTGTTCTTGAAATTCGAGGTACTGCACCGACCCTGTGGGAGCGGGCTTGCCCGCGATGCCCGTCAGAACGGCCAGCGATGTTGTCTGGTCCGGCCTCATCGCGGGCAAACCCGCTCCCACAGGGTCGGTGCTCGTGGTTGACGTTAACGTAAACCTGCCGTCCGGGGCTGTCAATCGCATCGTCACCTTTACGTAAACGTAAATCTGCGCCAGAGTATTTGCCGCCTGCTTCAGTCATGCCCAGAACAACCACAAGAAGGGATCACCATGCCTCAACCAAGCTATACCCGCGGCCGTCAGGACCACCCCTTGCTGACCCTGACCATCGGCCAGGCCTTCGATGCCACCGTCGCCCGCCACGGCGAGCGCGAGGCGCTGGTGGTGCGCCACCAGGGCCTGCGCTACAGCTGGCGCGAGCTGGCCGCCGAGGTCGATGTGCAGGCCCGGGCGCTGATGGCGCTTGGGGTGGAGGAGGGCGAGCGGGTCGGTATCTGGGCGCCCAACTGCGCCCAGTGGTGCATCCTGCAGCTGGCCACCGCCAAGGTCGGCGCGATCCTGGTCAATATCAACCCGGCCTACCGGGTGGGTGAGCTGGAATACGTGCTGCGTCAGTCCGGTTGCCGCTGGCTGGTGTGCGCCGATGCCTTCAAGACCTCCGACTACCACGCGATGGTGCAGGAACTGGTGCCGGATCTGGCGAGCCACGCATTGGGCGAACTGGCCAGTGAACGCCTGCCCGACCTGCGCGGCGTGATCAGCCTGGCCGCCGAGCCGCCTTCAGGCTTCCTGCCCTGGGCCGCCTTGGCCGGGCGGGCAGGGGCAGTCGATGTTGACGCCTATCAGGCGCGACAGCAGGGCCTGCAGTTCGACCAGCCGGTGAACATCCAGTACACCTCCGGCACCACCGGCGCGCCCAAGGGCGCGACCCTGAGCCACTACAACATCCTCAACAACGGCTACATGGTCGGCCAGAGCCTGGGCCTGACCGAGCGCGACCGCATGGTCATCCCGGTGCCGCTGTACCACTGCTTCGGCATGGTCATGGCCAACCTCGGCTGCATCACCCACGGCAGCACCATGGTCTACCCCAACGACGCCTTCGACCCGGAGCTGACCCTGCGCGCCGTGGCCGAGGAGCGTGCCAGCATCCTCTATGGCGTGCCGACCATGTTCATCGCCATGCTCGACCATCCGTCACGTCAGGCCATGGACCTTTCCAGCCTGCGCAGCGGCATCATGGCCGGCGCCACTTGCCCGATCGAGGTGATGCGCAAGGTGATCGACCAGTTGCACATGGCCGAGGTGCAGATCGCCTACGGCATGACCGAGACCAGCCCGGTGTCGTTGCAGACCGGCCCCGACGATGGCCTGGAGTTGCGCGTGACCACCGTGGGCCGCACCCAGCCGCATCTGGAGACCAAGCTGGTGGATGCCGACGGGCGCATCGTCGCGCAAGGCGAGATCGGCGAGCTGTGCACCCGCGGCTACAGCGTGATGCTCGGCTATTGGGACAACTTCCAGGCCACCCATGACGCCATTGACCCGGCCGGCTGGATGCACAGCGGCGATCTGGCGGTGATGGACGACGACGGTTATGTGCGGATCGTCGGGCGCAACAAGGACATGATCATTCGCGGCGGCGAGAACATCTATCCGCGCGAGCTGGAGGAGTTCTTCCATACCCACCCGGCGGTGGCCGAGGCGCAGGTGGTGGGGATTCCGTGCAGCAAGTACGGCGAGGAGGTGGTGGCGTGGATTCGCCTGCACCCGGGGCACAGCGCTACGGCGGATGAGTTGCAGCAGTGGTGCAAGGCTAGGCTGGCGCATTTCAAGGCGCCAAGGCACTTCCGCTTTGTCGATGAATTCCCGATGACGGTGACGGGGAAGGTGCAGAAGTTTCGCATGCGCGAGATCAGCGTCGCGCAAATCGGCGGCAGATGATCTGGCGTGCGAGGGCACTGGTCGATGCTTTCGAGTGAACGTGCCCCGCGCCTTGAAGCGGGGCACGCTACAGCACGCCGGGGTCTATTTGCGCCTCACATTGATGGCGTACGGCTTGTTTCCCACCAGTCTGATGTCGAAAATCACCTCGACGTCATCCTCCAGGCCCGCGGCCTGATCCTTGGGCAGGTACACCCGTGTGCCTTGATGTTTGTAGTCGATGTAACCGTAGCCCTCGTGGTCATCGAACTCCACCACTTTTCCGGTCTTGCCCTTTGTATCGCTCATGATTGCCACCTTCGTTGGCATTGCCTACGGATGCGCTTCCCCAGCGCGGGGCTGGGAAAACGCTGCTGCGCGGGCTACTGTCAAGCCGCGGGCAAGCTCACCACCAGAATCTCACGCCCTGCGTGGCCGGTGGCACCCTGTGCCGTACTGTACCCACGTATGGAAGTCGGGGGACCCGCGCGGATGTTGAATCCCCAGCGTTCCGTACACTGATCGGGCCCCCAGCCCCCCGCTCGGGCTGTTCCTCCGCCAGCAGCGCCAGGCGCTGTTCTTCCAGGCCGGTGCTGGACAGGATCGTGCCTTGCAGGAGGTTGGCGTCAAGTACGTTGCCGACAATGTCGGCCGCGTAGACGGCAGACTGCGAGAGGTGGGTCGGCAGGTGGCGGCTAACCAGGGGGAGGTGCATTCCCTTGGCTTGCATATAGCTGCCAATTTTTCCAATGGCGCCTGCATTTGCGAAGTTGGTCTTCGTATAGATTTCAACAGTCCCTGTCAGGTGAGATTTCGCCCGCCGCCAAAGGCCACCTACCTCCCCGGACACCCCACTTCCCCGCAGCAGTTCATCGGCATAAGTACTCACTCGGCCGCCCGCCCGGGCCGCGCGTCTGGCGCCAGACAACCCCTTGAATCCGTAGCGGGCAAAGGTCTTGCCAGCGTTCCACACCACCTTGGCGCCTTTGCCGAGCAGCTTGGCCCCCCTTGCCATGAGTTTCAGCCCATTAAAGCCAAGCTTGAACAACCCGGAGAAGCCCAAGGTACTCAGCACCCCTGTGGCGACCGAAACGATGCTCAATTTCCTGGATAGTTCAGGGTTCGTGTCTGCTGTGAACACCGCCGCCACTTCGAAGGCGAACGACAGCACGCTCATCGCCGTGACGAACCCCAGCACGATCGCCGACATGCCCCCGGTGAAAAGGGTCAGCACCGCGCCCACCACGGCCACCAATGCCGAGAACGCCAGGCCTCGCCAGCGGCCGCCGACCGGCATTTTCTGGGTGTCCTGCAGCGCCTGTTGATACGACGCAAGTTGTTTTCCCTGGTCCCAACGACTGAGCATGATGGCGCCGCTGGGGTCGTGCAGGTTGACGGGGTCCGGGCAGTGGGCGTAGTCGTTGACGCCTCCTTCACCAAACGGGCTGAGCCAGTCAGGCTGGGCATAGCGGCGCAGGGCCGGGTCGTAGGTGCGGTAGCCGTTGCCGGCGTGGTAGTGGCCGGTTAGGGGGTCGCGGCGCATGCCGTTGTAGCCGTTGACAAGGCCGGTCACTGCCTTGCCCTCGCCGAACGGCAGCAGCGGAGCCAGCTCCAGCTTACCGTCCTTGACCTGCCCGGCGACACCGACCTGGGGATCGTCGATCAGCCAGCGCACCTCGTTTTCATCATACTGCGCCAGGCCGCGGCTCAGGCTTGTGCGTTGGCTGACCTTGCCGGCCTGGTCGTAACGCAGCTCGCCAATCAGTTCATCGCCGTCGTAGCGCAGCTCGTGGGTGCTCTTGTCGGCCTCCAGGTACTGCGCCGCCAGGCGCTGGCTGCCGTCGTATTCGTACCGGGCCAGGAGCTTGTTCTCGCTGTCGTGGACTTTGTCGAGCTGGCCGGCGGCGTTATAGCTGAAGCAGTGCTGGCCTGCGTCGGTCAGGTAGCCATTGCTGTTCCATTTCACCTCTTGGGGGGCCTTGCCGCGGGTGACGCCTGTCAGCTGGGTCGGATCGGCCTCGGCATAGGCCAGGTCCTCGGTGTGCTTCTTGTCGTCAAAGCCAGTGGTAACGCACTGGGTCAGGTTGCTCATGGCATCCCAGGTGAAGTCCTGGGCCTTGACCGCCGTGCCCTGGCAGTCTTGCGGGCAATGCTCGGCGGCGCTGGTCTTGCATTCATACTTCTGCAGGCGGTCAAGCGCGTCGTAGGTGAAGTGCTCGGCGCGCAGTTGGGTGCCTTTTTCATAGCTGGTTTTGCTCGCCAGGCGGCCATCGCCGCGCCAGGTCAGGCACTGCTTGAAGCATTCGATGCCGTTGCTCAGGAAGCGCCGTGTCACTTCCTGGCCAAACCCATCGTATTCGCTGAATACCTGCCAGCGGCCGCCAGCCTTGAGTGCCTGGGCTTGACGCGACTGCAAGCGCCCCAGTGCGTCATAGCGATGCAGTACTTCCTCGTGGTCCTGGCACGTGCGCAGCACCCGGCCCAGGCGATCGGTGAACTCCCGTTGCCAGTGGCCGTCGGCGCGCAGCGAAGCCAGTGTCTGGCCACGCAGGCTCTGCCAGCGGTAGCCCTGGCGCGTGGCGCGTGGCGAAGTTTGCTCAACCTGCTGCCGACCGGGCAGGTTTTCGTCACGGTAGGCCTGCGTCCAGCCGCTGGACATCGCGGTGTCGCTGGCGTCCGAGGACAAGGTCAGCGTGTTGTCCTCGTGAGTAACGCTGGAGAGGGCCCGCTTCTGGTCTTTAAAACTCATGCCCTTGGCGTCTTGTGCAGTGGTGAGGATGGTCTTGTCGGGCAAGGTAACCGTCGTGTCGGTGAAACCATAGGCGCGCTTGCCCACGGTGCGCGACGTCAGCGTACTGACGTTGCTCACTTTCTGTGTTGCTACCACCTTGCTGTCTACCTTGAGCTGCGTGGCGTGGTTGCTCAGGCCATGGTAGCTGTACGCGACGGTGGAGTTGTCGGGGCGCGTGAGCTGGGTAACCCGGCCCAAGGCGTCCCGTTCAAGGTTATAGGTATCGGTCTGCTTGCCCAGAGTGCGTTGGTACTTGATGACGTGCCCCGAACTGTCGAAATGCCGGAGCAATTGCATCTTGGTGTTGCCAGCAGGGTCGGTCAGGCGATCCACTTGCTCGAAGGTGCCATCCTTGCGGTAGGAGTAATCGGTTTTGCGTTGGAACAAGCACTGATCATCCAGCCCCTGTTCGACCAGGCACTGGCTGGTGATGTTCTGGGTTCCCGGCGCTTCAAATACCAGAGCGCTTTGCGTTGCGGGGGCCTTGTCCTTGGCCATGGCTTGCAGCAGGCTACGCATGCCAGGCCCATCAAGACCGCCTTGTGCCCGCGTCCAGGCTTGAGGCCCCATGGCCCACACCTCTGGGGTCATCTCTATCACGGCCTGGCCGCCAGGCAGGTAGTCCCAGCTGCAACTGGCCAGCAACTGCGATGCATCCAGGCCTTGCAGGCTGCATTGCTCCAGCGGGACATAGTGCTGGGTGCCGTGCTTGCGCCACTCGCGGCGCCAAACCCGTTGCAAGCCATCCAGGTAGCTGCGGCTGACGTCCTTGCTGGCATGGGTGTGGGTGGCGATCTTGCCGTCATCCGAATAGGTGGTGGCAGTCTGCTCGTCAGCTTTCTGGTCCTTTTCCTTGCCCTTGCCGCCTGCCTTGAGCAGGTAGTGCGTCTCCTGGGTCACGCGGCCCAGCGCATCGTATTGCCAGTGCACTTCTTTGCCTTGCTCCACCTGTTCCAAGCGCCGCCGGGCATGGCGTGAGCGCAGTTCCTTGCTGAGCGTTTCGGTGCCGGCCTCGGTGGTGGCGCTTACGCTGACCACGATGCCAGCGTTATTCGGGTTGTCCTCGAACGCCTGGAGGTTCTTCAGCTCGAACTTCAGTTGGCCAAGGTGAGTGACCTGGGTATCTTTGACCGACCACTGCATGACTTTGCTTTGCGCTGTCTTGGCGCTGACTACCGAGACCTCGGTGCTGCGCTGGCGCCACAGTAGCGGTGAGGAGGCGCCGACAAGCGTCCAAGTGGCGTCGGCGTCGAGCCGATCGTCCTTGAGCTGAGCCTTGACCCCCTCGATCACGACCACCTCGGCCTGCTCCAGCATGTCACGAGTGCCACGTTGGACCTTGCGGTAGCCGAACAGGCGCAGACCCTTGGGATTGCCGAATGGATCGCACTGGTACTCCGCCATGACCGGCGCGGCGGCATAGTCCGGAATGAAGGGGCATTTTAGCGTGGGGAGGTCTTTCAACCCTGCCAGTTTGCTGAGCGTGATCAGGTTGTCGCCGGCCTTGGTGTAGTAGCAGCGGTAAAGCGTGTGCTCGTCGCTCTTGTGCAGGCGCTGGATGTTGCCGTTCAGGTCTTCTTCCTGCGTGGCTACTTCCACCGTGCGCCCCAGTGCCTCGCGTTCGGAGTGGGGAATGTTGGCCAACAGCCGGGTGATGCAGCCGGCCAGTTTCGGGCGATCGGCGTTATCTGACTTATTGAAGAACCACGCCAGCAGTTCATGTTGGCGTTCGATCAGCACTCCCCCCCCTCTCACCACAGGCTCGTCGCTGTCAGCGCCGGCCGTCATGGCGTATAACAGTTCGGCAAACTCATCCCCAGCGCCCGTATAGCGGTAGCCTTTGGTCAACCGATGCGTGTCGCTTTTTTTCTGGTCGCTGCGGGTGCTGAAGGCCAGCCAGTGATCCTGCTCAGAGGCTACGCCGCGCAGCAGTTCGAAACGCTCGACACGCTTATCGTGCTTGACACGACCGTGCACCAGCAGATGCTTCTCCCGGGCCCCATGCGCGCCGGATTCGTACTCGACGCTGACGATCCGCTGGTCGGTTTCCAGAAATTCCCCATCGTAGCGGTAGGTCGTCACCTGGTTCTCATGCCCATCCCCTGGCAGCAGGGTGTGCAGATTGACGCGGGGCAGGCCAGGGCGGCCGTTGTCCTGCGTGGCAGCTTGGTACTTCACGCATTCGACCGATCCATCCAGCTCTCGCAGGCCGCACAGCACTCGGTCCAAGGCCAGGTCGTCATCGTAATCACAGTCAACCTGCTGCAGCACCTTGCCATTCTGCAGGCGTTTGAGGGTGCGCAATAGATAACCTTGGAGGTCCAGGTTCACCTCGTATTTCTCGGCCTCGCTGTCCGGCCAGACCTGCATCTTCACCTGCGAGGCCTTTTTCTCCTGAGGCGTGACGTACTCGGCCTTGAACAAGGCTTCATCGCCACTGTTGATCGCCAACAGCAGGAACTGACCTTTCTGGCGCTTCCACTCCAGTGTCAACTGTTCACCATAGGGCGATTCGAGGGTCGAGGGCAGCAGCAGCACGAAGGGCTTTTCGTAGTCGGCGATGCGCTTTTTAAGTTCCTTGATGTTGTCGTCCCCCTCCCACGCTTTGACTGCCTCGTCGTAATCGATGGCTGCTGTCGCATAATAGAACCAGGGCACGCACATCAGTAGCCACTGCTGCCAATTCGTCGGTTTTGCCGGGAAGTCAGGTTTGGATTTGTCCCGAATGGCTTTCAACGTCTTGACGACCAGGTCATGAAACTCTTTGTTCGGCTCCTCGTCGTCGCTGCCTTCGGCTGCAGGCGCCTTCAGGGTTTCCTGGCGGCCGCTGGGCAGGTCAAGCGTGAATTCGCTGTGATTCTTGTTGCTGCGCACCACGCATGAGGCCAGCTTGAGCGCCTCGCCTTTACCCAGGTCGTCCCATTGTGCGTCGGTGAACTTGACCTGATTGCCATCGGCCAAGGTCAGCAGCCTGTCGCGTACCTGCACGCTGGAAAAGCGCCAGGCCCAGCCATCTCCCAACCCGGCCTCGTTGGCGCGCAGTGCCGAATAGTGCAAGGTCAGGTCGCACGCTGGCCCTTGGCCTTGCAGGCCCTGCAGGCTGGCCACCGGGTAATGGGCGTGGAACAGGCCCGTGCGCGGGTCCACACCCGCTTCGCTGTGGCCTGTGGTGTCGAACAGTTCGGAGCGGTTGGTTTGGCTGTAGTCCTCGCAGAGGAAACTGATTTCATCCCACTTCTTGAGCTTCTTCGGTGGTTCGAAGGTAACAGCCTCTGGAGCGTGCCAAAACCCGGTGGCGTGCAAGGTACCGATATGGCCAACGGTCAAAGCCTTCTGGCCACGCTCGGACTGCGGGAAATCCAGGTAAATATCGTATCCCTGGTTGGCCAGCGGCCCTTGCCAGATGATCGTGTCGGCAGTGACAGACAACGGCCAGACTGGTAGGGGGGGTACGTTGAGCAATACTAATTAAGGATAAGAGTTTAATGGTTTCGACGAGCGTGCAGTCATCCTCATCCTCGACCATATTTAATACATCCGGGTGCCCGCCAGATACATCAAGGACCGCTCGCCTGACGGCGGCCTTTGATTTCATCAACTCCTCCATTAATCCTTTAGTAGAGATTTCTCTAAAGATTTCGGTGTAGCTATCAACAAGGGCAAGGAAGTCGGCATTGGGATCATATTTTTCAATGAAAGTCGCAGCGAGTCTGCAAGCTACCTTGAGTGTCTTGTCTACGGCCGTTATGACGGCGTCCTGTGTTTTAGCGAGATCAAAAACCTTATCCCAGGAAGAAATTGAGAAGGAGAAGTCGGCTAGGCGCTTGATAGAATTGGCATTTTCAATAGCGATAGGCTCAATAGATTTCAAGTCGTAATCGAGTGTTCGCATAGGGTAGAGCGGCACTAGAACTTTATGGAGGGCACTTAGGTAAATGGATTCATAGATCTCTTCGTCAAAATCTTTCCAGTAGATTTCGGCGGTGCCAGCGTCGCTTGCCGCATAGGCGGCTTTGAGAGCAGCCCGTTTGATATCGAGGTGTGCAGCGAAGCAGATTGCCCTTACCCAGCCAATGGTGTCTTCGCTCTTATAACTCGTGGTGTCGAGATACTGCCAAGCGGCCATGGCAATTTTGGCGGTGCCCTCCAAGGTCGTGAGTTCGGCGAATGGTACGTCGAGGGTGCCACCCGCCGCGACTGTCGCAGCAGCCCAGCTATTGTAGGCATCTCTGAGGTCCAACTCGTTCTGCCACGGCACACATGCCATCACCCGGTAGCCTTTGTCGCGTGCAGCTTTATTCAGGCGAAACGCCAGTTCTGTGCCCAGCGACTCGACCATCAGCCTCGTCACGCCTGGTTCAGAATAGGTGTCCAGCTTCCCCGGCTCGGCTGCAGCGGTCCGTGGCCACTCATCGGCGCTCAGCAGTTCGAGCCCATAGGTATCGCCGTTCCAGCCGTGACCGTCGCCAACGTTTGCCAGCGCAATTGCCAGTTCTGCATGCCGTGGCAGCCACAGCTGCTTGCCATCCTTGACATTCAGCTGCGGCCATTTTTGCGCTTCGATGAAGTCGGCCAAAGCCTTCACCCAGGTTGCCTGGTCATTGGGGACTGTCTTGCAGTCCTGAGGCCTGAACAGCGCATGGTGCAGCAACGCCTGGTTGCCGGGATGCCGCACGGTCACCAGTACGGCATCTTCCGGTGCCTTGAAGGCGGTCTTCAGCAGTGGGCCTTCGACCGTGTGCTCATCACCCGGCAGCGTGGCGAAGATGCGCAGGCCGTCGCCGCGCTGTTCGAGCAACGCCGTGGTGGTATCGATGCGCAGGTAGGGGGCAACGTCAGATCCTGCCAGCGCTGTGGACCAAGGCTCCAGCCATTTGCCACTGGCTCGCTGCGCCTTGGCCGGGGTCCAGGCATGGTGCCCGAGCAGGCGCTGGGAGAACGCGTCGTAGACCCAGGCATGCAATGTGCCGCCACTGGGTACTGCGGTGCCGTCGAGCGTATCGCTGGCCCACCAGTCTACCTCGGTGATGGTCACGCACAGCTCGGCGTGCTGCGGCCCCCAGAAGGCATTGCCTTTGTCGCCGGGTGTCACGGCGCAGGTTGCCGCGTCCAGCACGCCAGCCCGCAACAGGTGGCTGCCAGTGTTGATCTGCTTGCACAGGGCCTTGCTCCAGCCGCTGTCCTCTTTGGCGGTGAAGAAGTGCTGTTCGTGCAGCGCCTGGGTCTTGAGGTCGCGCACTTGCAGGCTCAGGGTCTTGCCCTTGGCCAGCGAGAAACTGTCGTCACAGGCCAGCACCTGGACGATGTTGCTGCTGAACGGCGCAGTGCTGAACGCTCGGTAGTCGGCCTGGCACCACAGGCGCGGCGCCTCGTGGCTGCTGGAAAACTCATTATCGTCGCTCCAGCCCCCCGCAGTGATCGGCTTGCCGGCTTTGGCGACCTGTTCGGCGAAGTCTGCGAGCCACTTTGTAGCGTCCAGCTTGTCGGCTGTCGCTGTGTAGTCGACCCGAGTCAGTTCGCCGGTGCGACGGTGCACCAGGCACGCGCTGATGGTTTCGCCCTTGGTCAGGGCACGACCGGCCTTGATCGGGCACAGGCTGTACCATCCGCCTTCGACGCTGCCCACCCGCTCCAGGCCGAAGTCCTGCATGTCGGGCAGGCTACCATCTGGTTGGTTGCTGATCTGGTAGGGCACCGGGAAGGTGTTGGTATCCGCGGCTGGCTTGAGGTCAACGGAAGATTTGGCAGCCATTGCGTTTTGCTCCATGCGTAAGGGTCTTGAAGTTACTTTTTAAAATGTGCCGTCAGCGCCCACAACTGGCAGAAATGCCAGGTACGGCAGGAGCAATTCAGCTGGTCGATGGGGCTTTGCCCTGGGGCGGCAGCAAGCGGTACACCAGCTCCACCAGCTCGGCAAAGGTGGTGTAGGTGCGAATTGGCTGGGGAATGAGGATGTTGAACGTCTCTTCGACGATAGCCTGCAGTTCGACCACGTCGAAGCTGTCGGCGCCCAGTTCGTCCAGGGCGGCGCCGGGGCGGATGTTGTGCAGGCTCTGTTCCAGGAAGCAGGCGAGGAGCCATTGCAGGTGGAAGGCGATGTAGAGGCGTGAGCGCATGCCAGAGGATCGTCAGAGGGTGAGGCCTCTCTGTACGTGGCTTTGCGGGCAGGTGCTACTGGTAGAAATGCCAGGTGCGGTTTCGTCAGCTTTGTGCTGTCAGTGCCGGCCCCGCGACAGGGCCGGCCCAGGTGGTCAGATTTCCGCGGCCTTGTCTATCCTCAAGCTTTCACCGGCGGCTCCTGGCTCGGCGGGTCGCCTACGGTTGGCGGCACGGTCGGCTTGATCGGCAGCTCGTCCGGGTCCTCCTCGGGCACCGGCGGCGGCAAGGTCGGGTCGTCGATGTTCGGGTCGGGTGTCTCCGGTGGAATGGGAATGTTCATGGGCCTGGCCTCGCGTGATGAATGAAGGGGTGTCGCAGGCTTTGACCCGGGCCTGCGCCCTGCGCTCATTTTTTTTGAACCCTCGCGCTTGCGCACGGCTCTGAACCCTTACCGCCACCAGCCCAGGGAGCAAGGTCGATGTCTGGTAACGAGCCGTTCGAAAGCGTGCCGATGGCAGGTGATCACCCGGACCAGGCCATCAGCCTGTCCCAGGCCCTGCTGGCGCCGCGTATCGTGATCGAGGACGCAAGCCCGGTGCTCGACGGCGGCACCTTCGCCGCCAAGGCCGTGCGCGGTCACAAGGTCGAAGTGGGCGCCAAGGTCTACACCGACGGTCACGATCGCCTGGCCGTGACCCTGCACTGGCGCCAGGCCCACAGCCGGCGCTGGCACTGCGTGGCCATGCATTCGCCGGGCAACGACCTGTGGCTGGCCGACTTCACGCCTGCCGAGCTGGGCCTGCACCTGTTCAGCATCGAGGCCTGGATCGACCCCTGGGCCACCTATTGCCACGACCTGGAGAAGAAGTATGCCGCCGGCGTGGAGGTGAAGCTGGAGCTGGAGGAGGGC
This sequence comes from Pseudomonas sp. PONIH3, assembly GCF_002934345.1. NCBI lineage: Bacteria > Pseudomonadati > Pseudomonadota > Gammaproteobacteria > Pseudomonadales > Pseudomonadaceae > Pseudomonas > Pseudomonas sp. PONIH3. The sequence goes on along the minus strand of NZ_CP026386.1, from coordinate 1,344,492 downwards.
CGCCTGCTGCTGGGCAAGGGCATCGAACGCAGCGACGGCCTGCTGCGCGAGCAACTGGCGCAGTTGCAACAGCGCTTGCCTGGCTTGCCGGTGGATGAACAGGTGAAATTGTTGCTGCACCCCGACGCCGCACGCCTGATGGGGGAGGCGGAACATCGCAGCTACCTCACCCGCAGCCGCGAATTCCCGCTGGACGTCGACCGCGAGGCGGCCCAGTTCGCCAGCTGGTATGAGCTGTTCCCGCGCTCGGTCACCGACGACCCCGAGCGCCACGGTACCTTCGATGATGTGCACCAGCGCTTGCCGATGATCCGCGACATGGGCTTCGACGTGCTGTATTTCCCGCCGATCCACCCCATCGGCATGAAGCACCGCAAGGGCCGCAACAACGCCTTGCAGGCCGACCCCGGCGACCCCGGCAGCCCTTATGCCATCGGCAGCCCCGAAGGTGGGCACGATGCCATCCACCCGCAGCTGGGCAGCCGCGAGGACTTCCGCCGCCTGGTCGCCGCCGCCGCCGAGCACGGCCTGGAAATCGCCCTGGACTTCGCCATCCAGTGCTCCCAGGACCATCCCTGGCTGCAGGAGCACCCCGGCTGGTTCAGCTGGCGCCCTGACGGCACCATCCGCTACGCGGAAAACCCACCGAAGAAATACCAGGACATCGTCAACGTCGACTTCTATGCCCCCGAGGCGGTGCCCAGCCTTTGGCTGGCGCTGCGCGACGTGGTTGTCGGCTGGGTCGAGGAGGGGGTGAAGACGTTCCGCGTCGACAACCCGCACACCAAGCCGCTGCCGTTCTGGCAATGGCTGATCGCCAATGTGCGCAGCCAGCACCCCGAGGTGATCTTCCTCGCCGAAGCCTTCACACGCCCGGCGATGATGGCGCGCCTGGGCAAGGTCGGCTACGCGCAGAGCTATACCTACTTCACCTGGCGCAATACCAAGCAAGAGCTGCGCGAATACTTCGAGGAGCTCAACCAGCCGCCGTGGAGCCAGTGCTATCGACCCAATTTCTTCGTCAACACTCCGGACATCAACCCCTTCTTCCTGCAGACGTCCGGGCGAGCGGGCTTCCTGATCCGCGCTGCGCTGGCGACCATGGGTTCGGGATTGTGGGGCATGTACTCGGGCTTCGAACTGTGCGAGGGCACGCCGCTGCCGGGCAAGGAGGAGTACCTGGACTCGGAGAAATACGAGATCCGCCCCCGGGACTTCACCCAGCCCGGCAACATCGTTGCCGAGATCGCCCAGCTCAACCGCATCCGTCGGCAGAACCGCGCCCTGCAGACCCATCTGGGGGTGGTGTTCCTCAATTGCTGGAACGACAACATTCTGTACTTCGCCAAGCGCACCCCCGAGCGCGACAACTTCATCCTCGTTGCCATCAGCCTCGACCCGCACAACGCCCAGGAGGCCAGCTTCGAGTTGCCGCTATGGGAGCTGGGGCTGGACGACAGCGCCGATACGCAAGGCGAGGACCTGATGAACGGCCAGCGCTGGACCTGGCATGGCAAGACCCAATGGATGCGCATCGAGCCGTGGCACCAGCCGTTCGGTATCTGGCGCATCGAGAAATCGCGCTAGCCCCGCGATGGGCTTCAAGCTGAACCCTCGGACACAAAGGAGTCCCCAATGGCCAAGCGTTCCCGCCCGGCAGCCTTCATCGACGATCCGCTGTGGTACAAGGACGCGGTGATCTACCAACTGCACGTGAAATCGTTCTTCGATGCGAACAACGACGGCATCGGCGATTTCGCGGGCTTGATCGGCAAGCTCGACTATATCGCCGAACTGGGCGTCAACACCCTCTGGTTGCTGCCGTTCTACCCCTCGCCACGGCGCGACGACGGATACGACATTGCCGAGTACAAGGCCGTGCACCCGGACTACGGCAGCATGGCCGACGCCAGGCGCTTCATCGCCGAGGCGCACAAGCGCGGCCTGCGGGTGATCACCGAGCTGGTCATCAACCACACCTCCGACCAGCACCCCTGGTTCCAGCGCGCCCGGCATGCCAAGCCCGGCAGCAAGGCCCGGGACTTCTACGTGTGGTCGGACGATGACCAGAAGTACGACGGCACGCGGATCATCTTCCTCGATACCGAGAAGTCCAACTGGACCTGGGACCCGGTGGCCGGCCAGTACTTCTGGCACCGCTTCTACTCGCACCAGCCGGACCTCAACTTCGACAACCCGCAGGTGCTCAAGGCGGTGATCGGGGTGATGCGCTTCTGGCTCGATATCGGCGTTGACGGCCTGCGCCTGGACGCCATCCCCTACCTGATCGAGCGCGACGGCACCAACAACGAGAATCTCCCCGAGACCCATGTGGTGCTCAAGGCGATCCGCGCCGAAATCGACGCCAACTACCCCGACCGCATGCTCTTGGCCGAGGCCAACCAGTGGCCCGAGGACACCCGCCCGTACTTCGGCGAGGGCGATGGCGACGAATGCCACATGGCCTTCCACTTCCCGCTGATGCCGCGCATGTACATGGCCCTGGCCATGGAAGACCGCTTCCCGATCACCGACATCCTGCGCCAGACCCCGGAGATCCCGGCCAACTGCCAGTGGGCGATCTTCCTGCGCAACCATGATGAACTGACCCTGGAGATGGTCACCGACCGCGAGCGCGACTACCTGTGGAACTACTACGCCGAGGACCGCCGCGCCCGCATCAACCTGGGGATTCGCCGGCGCCTGGCGCCGCTGCTGCAACGCGACCGGCGGCGTATCGAGCTGCTCACCAGCCTGCTGCTGTCGATGCCCGGCACGCCGACGCTGTACTACGGTGACGAACTGGGCATGGGCGACAACATCTACCTGGGTGACCGCGATGGCGTGCGCACTCCCATGCAGTGGTCGCCGGACCGCAATGGAGGCTTTTCCCGCGCCGACCCGCAGCGCCTGGTGCTGCCGCCGATCATGGATCCGCTGTACGGCTACCAGACGATCAACGTCGAGGCCCAGGCCCACGACCCGCATTCGCTGCTCAACTGGAACCGGCGGCTGCTGGCGGTGCGCAAGCAGCAGAAGGCCTTCGGTCGCGGCAGCCTGAAGATGCTCACGCCGAGCAACCGGCGGGTGCTGGCCTATATCCGCGAATACACCGATGCCGAGGGCAACGTCGAGATCGTGCTGTGCGTGGCCAACGTCTCGCGGGCCGCCCAGGCCGCCGAGCTGGAGCTGTCGCAGTATGCCGACAAGGTGCCGGTGGAGATGCTAGGCGGCAGCGCCTTCCCGCCCATCGGCCAGCTGCCGTTCCTGCTGACGTTGCCGCCCTATGGCTTCTACTGGTTCCTGCTGGCCAGCCACGACCGCATGCCCAGCTGGCATATCCAGCCCAGCGAGGGGCTGCCCGAGCTGACCACCCTGGTGCTGCGCAAGCGCATGGAAGAACTGCTCGAGTCACCGGCGCGCGAGGCATTGCAGACCGCTATCCTGCCGCAGTATCTGCCCAAGCGGCGCTGGTTCGCCGGCAAGGAAGGGCCGATCGACCAAGTCCGCCTGCGCTATGGCGTGCGCATGGCCACCTCGGCGTTGCCGGTGCTGCTTGGCGAGCTGGAGGTGCACAGCGAAGGCGTGGTCACCCACTACCAGCTGCCCTTCGGCCTGTTGCCGGAGGAGCAGATCAATGCCGCGCTGCCGCAGCAGCTGGCGCTGTCGCGGGTACGCCGTGGCCGCCAGGTGGGGCTGATCACCGATGCCTTCGTGCTCGAACCCTTCATTCGCGCCGTGCTCCAGGGCTGCCAGGACGGCCTGCGGCTGGCCTGTGGCGATGGCCTGGGCGAGTTGCGCTTCCACAGCACCGAGCAGTTGGCCGCGCTGCAGCTCGATGAGCAGAGCGAGGTGCGCTACCTGAGCGCCGAGCAGTCCAACAGCTCGGTAGTGGTGGGCGGCAGCCTGGTGCTCAAATTGATTCGCCGGGTCAATCCGGGTATTCACCCGGAGCTGGAGATGAGCGCCTACCTGACCGCCGCCGGCTTTGCCAATATCTCACCGTTGCTGGCCTGGGTCAGTCGCGTGGACGACAGCGAGCAGTCGCACCTGCTGATGATCGCCCAAGGCTACCTGAGCAACCAGGGCGATGCCTGGGACTGGACGCAGAACACCCTGGAACGGGCGATCCGCGACCAGATGGAACCCGCCAGCACTGAGCAGGAGGCGCACACCGATGCCCTGGCCGAGCTGACCGGTTTTGCCGCCTTGCTCGGCCAGCGCCTGGGCGAGATGCACCTGCTGCTGGCCGCGCCGAGCGACGACGAAGCGTTCCGTTCACGCCCGAGCGACGCCCGCGACAGCGAGCGTTGGAGCCGCCAGATCAGTGCCGAGCTGAGCCATGCCCTCGACCTGCTCGCCCAACACCGTGACACCCTCGACAGTGACAGCCAGGCTCTGGTCGACGACCTGCAGCAACAGCGCGAAGGGCTGCAACAGCATGTCGACAATCTCGCGCGCCAAGCCCAGGGCGGGCTGCTGATGCGGGTGCACGGCGACCTGCACCTGGGCCAGGTACTGGTGGTACAGGGCGACGCCTACCTGATCGATTTCGAGGGCGAGCCGGCGCGGCCGCTGGACGAACGCCGGGCCAAACACAGCCCGTACAAGGATGTCAGCGGTGTGCTGCGATCCTTCGACTATGCTGCTGCGATGATCCTGCGCAGCGCCTCGGCGGTAGACCTCTCCGAGGCGGCGCGCCAGGCCCGGCAGCGGGTCGCCCGGCAGTACCTGCACCAGTCGCGCCATGCCTTCGTCGAAGCCTACGGGTTGGCCACCGCCGCCATGCCCCACGCCTGGCAGCAGGCCGAGGGCGAGCGCGCCGCGCTGGAGCTGTTTTGCCTGGAGAAGGCCGCCTACGAAATTACCTATGAAGCCGAGAACCGGCCAAGTTGGCTGGCCGTGCCTTTGCATGGCCTGCATGGATTGATCAGTACCTGGGGAGAGTCATAGATGAATGCAACCACGCGTGACAACGGCGGCCTTCGGCAACGGGACCTCGATGCCCTGGCCCGCGCCGAGCACGCCGACCCGTTCGCCGTACTCGGCCCGCACCCCGATGGTGCGGGCGGCCAGTTCATCCGGGCCTTCCTGCCCAGTGCCCTGAGCGTGCGCGTGCTGGCCCGCGACGACGGCCGGGTACTCGCCGAGATGCGCCAGGGTGGCGTGCCCGGCCTGTTCACCGCGCACCTGGACCAGGCTGGCCCGTATCTGCTGCAGATCGGCTGGGCCGGCGGCGAGCAGGTCACCGAGGACCCCTACAGCTTCGGCCCGCAGTTGGGCGAGATGGACATGTACCTGTTCGCCGAGGGCAACCACCGCGACCTGTCCGGGCGTTTCGGCGCCCAGCCGACCGAAGTGGATGGGGTTGCCGGGGTGTGCTTCTCGGTTTGGGCGCCGAATGCCCGACGGGTGTCGGTGGTGGGCGAATTCAACAACTGGGATGGTCGTCGCCACCCCATGCGCCTGCGCCATGGCGCCGGGGTGTGGGAGCTGTTCGTGCCGCGCCTCGGCGTGGGCGAGACCTACAAGTTCGAAGTGCTCGGCCAGGACGGCGTGCTGCCCCTCAAGGCCGACCCCCTGGCCCGCGCGACCGAACTGCCGCCGAGCACCGCCTCCAAGGTGGCCGGCGCCCTGGCCCACGAATGGCGCGATGGCCAGTGGCTGGAACACAGGGCCCAGCGCCACGCCTACAGCGCGCCGCTGTCGATCTACGAGCTGCACGCCGGCTCCTGGCGCTGCGAGCTGGACGACGCCGGCGAGGTCGCGCGCTACTACAACTGGCGTGAACTGGCCGAGCGCCTGGTGCCTTACGTGCAGGAACTGGGCTTTACCCATATCGAGCTGATGCCGATCATGGAGCACCCCTTCGGCGGCTCCTGGGGCTACCAGCCGCTGTCGCTGTTCGCCCCGACCTCGCGCTACGGCAGCGCCGAGGACTTCGCCTTCTTCATCGACGCCTGCCACCAGGGCGGCATCGGCGTGATCCTCGACTGGGTGCCGGCGCATTTCCCCACCGACGAGCATGGCCTGGCGCGCTTCGACGGCACCGCCTTGTACGAATACGACAACCCGTTGGAAGGTTTCCACCAGGACTGGAACACGCTGATCTACAACCTCGGGCGCAACGAGGTGCGCGGTTTCATGCTGGCCTCGGCGCTGCACTGGCTCAAGCACTTCCACATTGATGGCCTGCGCGTGGACGCGGTGGCTTCGATGCTTTACCGCGACTATTCGCGCAAGGCCGGCGAATGGGTGCCCAACCGCCATGGCGGGCGCGAGAACCTCGAGGCCATCGACTTCGTCCGCCACCTCAACAGCGTCGCCGCCCATGAGGCGCCGGGCGCGCTGATCATCGCCGAGGAGTCCACCGCCTGGCCTGGGGTCAGCCAGCCGGTGCAGCAGGGCGGGCTGGGCTTTGCCTACAAGTGGAACATGGGCTGGATGCATGACACCCTGCATTACATCCAGAACGACCCAATCCACCGCACCTACCACCACAACGAGATGAGCTTCGGGCTGATCTATGCCTACTCCGAGCATTTCATCCTGCCGATCTCCCACGACGAAGTGGTGCATGGCAAACATTCGCTGATTGACAAGATGCCCGGCGACCGCTGGCAGAAGTTCGCCAACCTGCGCGCCTACCTGGCTTTCATGTGGATGCATCCAGGTAAGAAGCTGCTGTTCATGGGCTGCGAGTTCGGTCAGTGGCGCGAATGGAACCACGACCAGCAACTGGACTGGTACCTGCTGCAGTATCCCGAGCATCAGGGCGTGCAGAAGCTGGTGGCCGACCTCAACCGCCTGTACCGCGACCTGCCCGCGCTGCACGAGCAGGACTGCCAGCCCCAGGGCTTCCAGTGGCTGATCGGCGACGATGCGCACAACAGCGTGTATGCCTGGTTGCGCTGGAGCAGCCAGGGCGAACCGTTGCTGGTGGTGGCCAACTTCACCCCGGTGCCGCGCGAGGGCTACCGCATCGGCGTGCCGTTCGGCGAGCACTGGGTGGAACTGCTCAACAGCGATGCCGAACTGTATGCAGGGTCGAACGTGGGCAATCTCGGGGCGGTGGTCGCCGATGAGGTCGCCAGCCATGGCCAGCCATTGTCGCTGGCGCTGAACCTGCCGCCGCTGGGGGTATTGGTGATGAAACCGGCCTGAGGCGGGGGCTGTACCGACGCTATCGCGGGGCAAGCCCGCTCCCACGCCTTTACCTAGCCCTCGGCGTGGGAGCGGGCTTGCCCCGCAATGGGTTACCCGGCTACCAGCGCATCCGCACTCCAAGGCTGCCGATCAGCCCATTGAGGTCATTGTCATCCACATCGGAGCTGTAGTCGGCGCTGACGAACAGCGCCACGCTCGGCGTTACCCGGGCTACCAGACCCAACCCCAGTTCAACCGTCGCGGCGCTGCGCGAGCTGGAGATCTTGTCCACCTGATCCAGCTTCACCGGGTCAGCGTTGCTGAAGTCATGCCAGACGTTGGTACGCACATAGGGTTCGATGGGCATGCCACGCACCTCGTAACGCGCCGACAGCTTGGCGCCGACCCGGCCACTCCAGCTGGGCTGGCTGTCGAATGCCTGCAAGGTCTCTTCCTGCACCTGGCTGCCAGGGAAAAACTGCTGGTTGATCAACTGTGCCTGAGGCTCGATCACCCAGCCCGCGCCCAGGCCAATGGGATAGCCACCCTCTACTGAGAAAGTCATCGCGTGGCCGCTGTCGTCCAGGCGCTGGCCCGCCTGGGAGCGGCCATTGACGTCGATGCGCGTGCCCATCGCCACGGCGTCCACGTGCCAACCCTGCGCGTGGGTCATGCTCCAGTACACGCCCAGGCTCTCGCCGCTGAGGTTGACCGCGTCACGCTGTTTGTCGCCGAGCAGCGGGCGCATGCCGTTGAAACTGCTCTGCAGGTTGTTGTGGCCGACGAAGATGCCGGCGCGGTGGACGTTGCCGGCGCTGGTTTCACGCACGAACAAGTCCGGGCCGATCATCATCTGCTGGCTCGGCGCTTCCACTTGCGCCGGCGGCTGGGCACCTGGGCGCGGCCCGCCGGGAAAGAACTGCGCCCACTGGCTGGCGATGTGGTTGCTGTCAAGCTGGCCGTGGCGTTCACCCATGCGCTCGGAAAAGGCGCTGAGCATACCCTGGCTCAGGCCGCCAGCGCTGACCGGGTCGAGCGATAATCGCGGCACCTCCGGTTGCGCCAGGTAGGGGGCGAAGGGCTCGCCCTCCTGCAGTTCGAAGGCGAAGGTTTCCACCGGGGTTGCCAGGAGCAGCGACGTGGAAACCGCACAGAAAAAAGCGTCGAAGCGCGAGGGATTCGAGGTGCTTTTCATGGCGGATCTCCTGTTGACGTGTGAATTGAACAGCCCGATACCTGGCCTGATGTCACGAGCTGTACGACAAGAACAGGGGCGACCCAAACCAGCGCGCCAGCTTCTTGGAACGCGCACGAGGGCGCGAGCTAGAGGCCCGGCACGAGATTTTCCATCTGGTGATTACTGTTCAGCTAAGGAGAGGACGGCGGTTGCGTCAAGAAAGCGTGAAATAATCGAGAAATGCCTGTTTGTCTATTTAACTTGTTGAATAATGACAAGTTTCAATTCGGTATATCGACAATGGTGATTTCCCGTCGCGTGGCTATGCCGAATCGTTGCTACAACCGCACTTCCACCGCCAGCGGGAGGTGATCGGACAGGTGGGTCCAGGGCTTGTTGCCGAGGATTCTCGGCGCATGGCTGTCGGCATTGCGCAGGTACACGCGGTCCAGGCGCAGCAGGGGCAGGCGGGCGGGATAGGTGCGGGCGAGCAGGCCGTGGTGGCGCTCGAACGCCTCGTGCAGGTCGCGGTGCAGGCGCAGGGTCCGGTTGCCGCGCAGTTGCCAGTCGTTGAAGTCGCCGGCGATGATCACCGGGGCGCCGGCGGGCAGGGCGTCGAGCAGTTGGCGCAGCAGATGCAGCTGCTTCTGCCGGTGCCGTTCGAGCAATGACAGGTGCACGCAGATCGCATGCACCTGGCGCTGGCCGGGTACGTCCAGCACGCAGTGCAACAGGCCGCGGCGCTCGGGGCCGGTGATCGACACGTCGAGGTTGCGATGCTCGATGATCGGGTACTTGGACAGCAGCGCGTTGCCGTGGTGGCCGTCGGGATAAACCGCGTTGCGGCCGTAGGCGAAGTCGCTCCACATGCTGTCGGCGAGGAATTCGTACTGCGAAGTCTGGGGCCAGCCGGGGTAGCGCGCGGCGTGGCGGTCGTGGCTGCCGAGCACCTCCTGGAGGAACACGATGTCAGCCCCGGTGCTGCGCACCGCCTCGCGCAGCTCCGGCAGGATGAAGCGCCGGTTGAAGGCGGTGAAGCCCTTGTGGGTGTTGACCGTCAGCACCTTGACCCGGTGCACGGCCGGGGCCTGGCTGACGCTGGCGAAACCTGGACTGCCGGCTTCGAGGTTCACGACCGCTCCTGTTCAATGAGGGCTGCGCAGCAGCCCCAGGTTCAACTGGCTCGACACAGTCTAGGACAGGACTTCCTGTTTCGGGTTTAGTCCTCCTCCCGCTGCAACACCATCAGCAGCAACGACCGCCCCTTGACCTCGAACACGGTGTCGAACGCCAGGTGCTGCGCCTTGCGCAGCTCGGGCCGGTCGGTGTCGACCAGGCAGCTCCAGTAGTCGCCCTCCGGCACCGCCGGCAGGGTGAATGGCACGACGTCGTGGTAGGCGTTGACGATCAGCAGCATGGTTGCCTCGGCGCCTGGGCGGGCGATGCCACTGACCTGGGCGCGGCCATCCATCAGCATGCCCAGGCAACGCCCGTGCGGATCCTCCCACTGCTCGACGGTCATCTCGCTGGCGTCCGGAGCCAGCCAGGTGACGTCCTTGACGCCGATCGCCTCGTTGTAGTCGCCGACCAGGAAGCGCGAACGCCGCAGGATCGGATAGGCCAGGCGCAGCCGGGTCAGGCGCTTGACGAAGGCCATCAGCGCCAGACCGTCTTCATCCAAGTCCCAGTTCACCCAGCCGATCTCGCTGTCCTGGCAGTAGGCGTTGTTGTTGCCGTGCTGGGTGCGGCTGAATTCGTCCCCGGCGACGATCATTGGCGTGCCCTGCGCCAGCAGCAGTGTCGCGAAGAAGTTACGCATCTGGCGCATGCGCAGGGCGTTGATTGCCGGGTCGTCGGTGGGCCCTTCGACGCCGCAGTTCCACGACAGGTTGTTGTCGGTGCCGTCCTGGTTGTTCTCGTCATTGTCCTCGTTGTGCTTGTCGTTGTACGACACCAGGTCACGTAGCGTGAAGCCGTCGTGGGCAGTGACGAAGTTGACCGAAGCGTAGGGGCGCCGGCCGCGGTTGTTGAACAGGTCGCCCGAGGCGGTGATGCGCGCGGCGAAATCGGCGAGCATGCCTTCGTCGCCTTTCCAGAAACTGCGCACCGTGTCGCGGAAGCGGTCGTTCCACTCTGCCCAGCCTGGGGCGAAGTTGCCCACCTGGTAGCCGCCCGGGCCGCAGTCCCAGGGTTCGGCGATCAGTTTGGTCTGGCTGAGCATCGGGTCCTGGCGACAGGCCACAAGGAAGCCATGGCGCTCGCTGTAGCCGTCGTGGTAGCGGCCAAGGATGGTCGCCAGGTCGAAGCGAAAACCATCCACGTGCATCTCTCCGGCCCAGTAGCGCAGCGAGTCGGTGACCAGTTGCAGGACACGTGGATGGCTCATGTCTAGGGTGTTGCCGGTACCGGAATCGTTGATGTAAAAGCGCCGGTCGTCGGGCATCAGGCGGTAGTACGAGGCGTTGTCGATACCGCGCATCGACAGGGTCGGGCCGCGTTCGTTGCCTTCGGCGGTGTGGTTGTAGACCACGTCAAGGATCACCTCCAGGCCTGCGTCGTGCAGGTGCGCGACCATCTCCTTGAATTCGGCGATCTTGCCGCTGGCCAGATAGCGCGGGTGGGGGGCAAAGAAGGCGATGCTGTTGTAGCCCCAGTAGTTGTTCAGGCCCTTGTCCAGCAGATGCTGATCATTGACGAAGGCGTGGATCGGCAGCAGCTCGATGCTCGACACGCCCAGCTCCTTGATATGGCCCAGCAGCTCGTCGTTGGCCAGGCCCGCGAAAGTGCCGCGCAGGTGCTCGGGCACCGCCGGATGGCGCATGCTGATGCCGCGGGTGTGGGCCTCGTAGATGATGGTGCGCTCCCATGGGATCGACACGCGCTGGTCGCGGCCCCAGGTGAAGGCGGGGTCGATGACCTTGCACTTGGGCACGAACGCCGCGCTGTCGCGCTCGTCGAACGACAGGTCGCCGTCGGGGTGGCCGATGGTGTAGCCGAACAACGCCTCGGACCATTTCAGCGTGCCCACCAATTGCTTGGCGTAAGGGTCGATCAGCAGCTTGTTGGGGTTGAAGCGGTGGCCGTTCTCCGGCTCGTAGGGACCGTGCACCCGATAGCCGTAGACCAGGCCAGGGTGGGCGTCGGGCAGGTAGCCGTGATAGATCTCATCGGTGTATTCGGGCAACTCGATGCGCTCAAGCTCGGTTTCGCCGCTGGCGTCGAACAGGCACAGCTCGACCTTGGTGGCGTTGGCTGAGAACAGGGCGAAGTTGACCCCAAGGCCGTCCCAGGTGGCGCCGAGGGGGAAAGGCAGGCCTTCGCGGATGCGCGATGGGGCGACGGAGCGGGTTTTCTTCGGGGTGCGGGGGCTCATGGCGTTCCTTTAGTGCGTGAACAGAGAATGCGTGAACAGAGGGATCGCGGGGCACGCCCGCTCACACCCACGAGCACTCAGTGACTGAGGCGTGGGAGCGGCGGTGCGCCGATGCGACTTGCCCCGCGATGAGGGCGGTACAGGCTGCAGAAGGCTCAACCAGCGGCAGGTTTCTTCGCCGCTCGCGGTTTTTTAGCCGCCGCAGCCGGCTTCACACCCGGCAACGCCGCCACTTTGGGGTCTGCAGGCGGCTTGGGCTTGGCCGCTGCCTTTTTGCGCGGGGGGGCCTTGGGGGCCAGCGCCTCGGCTTCGGCCAGCTTGCGCGCCTTGTCCCAATGTTCCTCCTCGCGACCCTCCGGCTTACCCTCCGATTCCCAGATCTGATAGGCGAACTCGCGAATACGCTTTTCATCGACACTCATCACGACGCTCCTGAATACAGTTAGGCATGATCAATCAACACATTGACCGGAAACTCCGCCAGCACGGTGCTTAACATCAGCTCCCTTGAAGGGCTGACCGCACCGCCGCCGAAAAGTCCCGAACAGTTGGCAGGCGACAGGGCAAACGGCAGTACAAGCCGGGTATCGTCCCAGTTCTGTGCCGGGATCAACGGAGTGGCGGCCGCGCCCAGCAGGGCGCTGGCCAGCCGTGGCACGACGATGACGGCGCGCTCGCCCTGGCCGAGGCGGGCAAAGGCCAGCACCTGGTCGGCGTGGCGGCCCTGCACGGTCAGTGGCAGGTAGGCGCCGCGCTGGAACAGCTCGGGATGGGCCTGGCGGGCGTCCAGCACGCGGGCCACCAGGACCTGCTTGATGCGGCCATCGCGCCAGTGGGCGAGCAGCTCGGCGAGTGGCGTACCGTCGTCGAGGCTGGCGCGCCTGGCCGGGTAGTCCACCGGGCGGCGGTTGTCCGGGTCGACCAGCGAGAGGTCCCAGTATTCGTTGCCTTGGTACAAATCCGGCACGCCGGGGGTGGTCATGCGCAGCAGGCACTGCACCAGGCCATTCAAGGCGCCGGGACAGGCCAGGCGCTGCGCGGCCTCATGCAGGGACTGGCGCAGCTGCTGGTTTTCCTCGGCCAGCAGCAGGCCGTCGACATAGGCCGCGCAAGCCGCCTCGTAGCGTTCATTGGGCGCCGCCCAGCTACTGCGCAGCTTGGCCTCGCGCAGCGCCTTGCATTGCCATTGGCGAATACGCTCGGCGTAGCGCTGCAGGCCTTGCGCATCCTCCAGGTCGAGCTCCAGCGGCCAGCTGCCGAGCAGCGTCTGCAACAGCAGCAGCTCGTCGCCGGGGCTTGGCGCCTGCCCATCGTCCAGTGTTTCGCGCAACGGCGCGGCCAGCTCGCGCCAGTGCTCGACGCGGCTGGCCAGCCAGGGCGCGCGTTCGCTGAGCACGGCCAGCCGCGCGCGGCAGTCTTCGCCGCGCTTGTGGTCATGGGTGGCGGTCGCCAGCAGGTTGTCGGGAAAGTCGCGCAGGCGGCGCTGTGCTTCGTTGTGGAACCAGGCGGCGTCGGCGCTGAAACGCTCAGCGTCGAAGCCCACGTCGTTGCGCGACAGCAGCCGGGCGGATCGATAGAACGCGGTGTCTTCCACGGCCTTGGCGGCGCTGGGGGCGGTCAGTTGCTGGAAGCGCACACAGGCGTGGCGCAGATGCTTGCGCGGGCGGCCTGGCGGCAGGTGCCGCCAGGGTTGGCCGCCGAGCCAGCGTTCGAGTTGCTCGAGCAGCGGCCAGTCGGCTTCACCCAGCGACTGGCGCGCCCCGGCCAGCGCCTGCTGGAAGAACGCCTCGTCCTCGGCGGGCCGGCCGCAGGCGTTGATGTAAGTGCGGTACACCGGGTAGTACTCGACCAGCGCCTGCAACGCCCGGCGAATCGCGCCGAGGGTGAGGTCGCGGGTCATCAAGTCGTCGCGGGCCACTTGCAGCAGGGCCTGGGCCACCGATTCGCAGTCGCCGGCCAGGCTGGCGTTGAGCACCAGGAGTCTGGCAATGCGAACCTCCTCGGGGAATTCGGGACGCTCGCTGGTACTGCGCCATAGTTCCTCCAAGGTGAGCTCGCCCGCAGGGTCGTGCTGCAGCAGCGACACCTGGTTCATGAACTCGTAGCCGGTGGTGCCGTCGGTGAGCCAGTCACGGTGCAAGTGCTCGTCCGTGCCAAGGATTTTCTCGACGTAGATGGGGAAGTGCGCCAACGCGGCATCGACGGGGCGTCGCGCCAAGAGCGAGTCGACTCGGCGGCGCAGGTTGCGGCAGTAGCGGCGTGGATCGGCCAGGCCGTCGATATGGTCGATGCGCAGGCCATCGACCAGGCCGCGCTCGATCAGCTCGAACAGCTTGGCGTGGGTGGCCTCGAACACCACGGCACGCTCCACGCGCAAGCCGCCGAGTTCGTTGATGTCGAAGAAGCGCCGCCAGTTGATGTCGTCGGCGGCGGTGCGCCAGCTGGCCAGGCGGTAGGTCTGGCGCTCGAGGAGTAGGTGCAAGCGCTTGAAGCCTGCTTCTGCGCGGCTGTCGAAGGCGGCGAGGGCTGATTGCGGATCCGCGCCGGCAGCGGCCAGGCGCGCCAGTTCGCGGTGCAGGGGCTGGACTTCGCGCAACGGCTCTGCCGCTTCGCCGAGGGCGCTGAAATGCGCCGCCAGCGCTTGCAGGCGCGGGTCCTCGGCCTGGCCGAGAATTCGGGGATAGTCCAGGGGGCAGATCGGGAAACGGTGCTCATGGTGGGCAACTTCGAAGCGCCCGTGGTGCGCATCGAAGGTCAGCGGGATCTCGCCGTTGTGCAGGGCGGCGCCATAGTCGCTGCCCAGGAACGGCAGCAACAGTTGTCCGGCCAGCAACGGATCGCTGGAGTGCCATTGGATATCGAAGAACTCCGCGTAGGGGCTGCGCCGGCCCCAGGCCAGCAGGCTCTGCCACCAGGGGTTGTCGGCGCCGCCTACAGCCATGTGGTTGGAAACCGTGTCGACGATGAGCCCCATGCCATGCTGGCGCAAGGCCGCTACCAGGCGTTCGAGCGCTGCCTCGCCGCCGAGTTCGGGATTGACCCGGGTCGGGTCGACCACGTCATAGCCATGGCGCGAGCCTGCGCGGGCGGTGAGGATCGGCGAGGCGTACAAGTGGCTGATTCCCAGCCGGGCAAAATAAGGTACCAGCGGCACCGCGTGGTCGAGGGTGAAGTCGCTGTGCAGTTGCAGGCGCAGAGTGGCGGTCAAGGGTTTCATCGGTCACGCTCCCAGGCTTGTTCGCGGGCCTGGGCCAGCAGTTCCAGACGCCGGGCGGCGTCCTCGTCGTCCAGCAGTTCGCGCACCGACGCCTTGAAGCGGCGGCGCCAATTGGGATGGCCGGTGGTGGTGCCGGGCAGGTTGGGTTGCTCGTCGTTGCCCAGCAGGTCTTCCAGGGGCACCAGTACCAGCGGCGCGCGGGTATGGCCGACAAAGCGGATCGCTGCGTCGATCAGTGCCGAATCGTCGCGCAGTGGCCCGTAGTTCTGTTCCAGGGTGCGGCGCAGGCCGTCGCGCTCCAGCGCCCGGGTATGGCGCCAGTGCAGCTCGGTGGCGGCATCGATCAATTGCAGGCGGTGGCTCCAGTCGATATCACGGCCGCTCAGCCAGCCGGCGAGTGGGGCCAGGTCATGGGTGCCGGTGGTGGCCAGGGCGTTGTCCGGCCAGTCGAGGATCGGTGTGAAGCGTCCGGGGGGCTGCTGCTCGAATGGCAGCACGCGCATGCCCAGCACGGCCTTGTCGGCCAGGCGTTCGCGCAGGCCCTCGGGCACGGTACCCAGGTCCTCGCCGAGGATGATCGCCTGGTGCCGCGCCGACTCCAGCGCCAGCAAGCGCAGCAGGTCGTCCAGTGGATACTCCAGGTAGGCGCCTTCGCTGGGCTTGGCGCCACGCGGGATCAGCCACAGGCGGCGCAGGCCCATCACGTGATCGATGCGCAGGCCGCCGGCATGGGCCAGGTTGGCCCTCAGCATCTCGATGAAGGCGCGGTAGCCGTTGCGTCGCAGGCCTTCGGGGGAGAACGCGCAGATGCCCCAGTCTTGCCCGGCGCGATTGAGTATGTCGGGCGGCGCGCCGACGTTGAGTTCCGCCAGCAGTTCGTCCTGGCGGCTCCAGGCCTGGCTGCCGGCACCGTCCGCGCCCACTGCCAGGTCGGCGATCAGGCCCACGGCCATGCCGTTGCCGCGTGCCGCGTCCTGGGCCCGCTGCAGGCTGCGCTCGGCCAGCCACTGGCAGAAGGCATGGAACTCAACCCGCGCCGGATAGGCGTTGGCGAAGGCTTCGACCTCGGGGTCGTAGGGGTCGTGCCAGGCCTTGGGCCAGTTGCGCCAGTCCGCGCCCAGGCCGCTGCTCACTGCCTCGGCCTGCAGCACTTCGAAGCGGCAGTGGTGTTCCAGTTGCTCGCCGGCGTTGGCGCGGAAACTGTCGAAGTCTGCGCGCAGGGGGTGCTCGCCCTGGCTGAAATGCCGGTAGAGCGCTTCGAGCAGGCGCAAACGGGCCTCGGCGGCCCTGGGCCAGTCTACCAAGGTGTGCTGCTCCAGGGCTTCGAGAGTGGCGTCCAGGTCACAGGCCTCGGTGGCCATGCGCACTTCGCGTTCGCCGAAGACCACGCCGGGGCTGGCATAGAGCACATTGAGCAGCAGGCGGCTGGACGGCGAATAAGGGCTGTAGTGGTGCTGGTCGAAGGCCGACAGGGTGTGGATCGGGCTGATCGCCAGGGCATCGGCACCGCGCTCGGCGGCGTGGCGCGCCAGTTGTTCCAGCGCCAGACAGTCGCCAAAGCCGCCGTCGCCGGGGCGCCGCAGGCTGTACAGCTGCACGGCAAGGCCCCAGCAACGGGGCGGGGGTTGCTCCACGCAGTCTTGCAAGGCATGGCAACGCGCCGGTGCCACGGCCACGGTACAGGTCCGGCCATCGATATCCAGGCGGTGATAGCCCAGGGGCAAGCCGGCCGGCAGCCGCGCCTGGGCGTCCAGGGTCAGACTGCGCTGGCTGCCGTCTTCCAGACTGCAGCGGACCTGGCTGGCGGCGCTGAAGTAACGCTGCAGGTCCAGGGGCTGGTCGATGTCGACGGTCAGCAGCGGTGGCAGGTGCTCGCTGTCTTCGGCCTGCTCCACGGCGCGCAGGCTGGCGTCGATCTCGGCAGCGTTGCCGGCCGGGTGGCCAAGGCCGGCGAGCACCTGGCGCAGCACGTTATCGCTGACCTGCTGCGGGCGGTTGTTGGCATCGATCCAGTCGCGGGCCAGGCCCACCCGGGCGGCCAGGCGGTGAAGGGGCTCTGCGCTCATGGCATCTCCTGGTCGGGGGGCAGCAGGCTCACCACGCAGCTGTGCGCGGCGAGCATCGAGTCGGGGTGGGCGTTGTCGCTGCTGTCGAACAGGCGGCGGGGCAGGGCCGGCAGGGTGTCCGGCTGGGGCTGGGCCTCGAGGTTCAGGTCGATGCGCAGCTGCTGGCCGTCGCCCAGGCGCCAGCGGGCGGTCAGCGCCTTGGCGCCGAGTACCTCGCAGCCCTCGGCGCGGGTGCCGGGCAGGTGCGGGATGACATGGCGCCTGCGCAGTTCGAGCAGTTGCTGGTACAAACCGTGCCATCCGGCCAGCACCTCCTGTTGCCTAGGTTTGGAGGTCTCGAAGGTGGTCTCGGCGTTGGGGTCGGGTATCTGCTCGCGCTTCTGCGGGTCGGCGAAGGCCTCGAAATGGGCGAACTCGCCACGCCGGCCTTCACGCACGGCATCGGCCAGCGCGTCGTGGAAGTCGGTGAAGAACAGGAACGGCTTGCGGCTGCCGTCGTCGTCGCCCATGAACAGCAGCGGGATCATCGGCGCCAGCAGCAGCAGGGTGGTGGCGGCCTTCAGTGCCTGCGGCGGGCAGAGCCGGGACAGCCGTTCGCCCAGGGCGCGGTTGCCGACCTGGTCGTGGTTTTGCAGGAACAGCACGAACGCGCTGGGCGGCAGGTGGCCACTGGGCTCGCCGCGGGGCCTGCCGTGGCGATCGGGCTGGCCCTGAAACACGAAGCCTTCGGCGAGGCAGCGTGCCAACTGCTCAATCGGTCGATCCTTGTAGTCGGCGTAGTAGCCTTCGGTTTCGCCTGTCAACAGTACGTGCAGGGCGTTGTGGCCGTCGTCATTCCACTGCGCGTCGAAGCCTTGCTCCAGCAGCCTGGCCTGGTTGTGCTCGTTTTCCAGCACCAGCCAGACCTCCCGCCCGGGCTCGACCGCAGCGCGTACCCGCTGGGCGAGTTCGACGAGAAAGTCCGGCTGGTCGATGGCGTGCACCGCGTCCAGGCGCAGGCCGTCGCAGCGGTAGTCGCACAGCCACATCAGGGCGTTCTGTATGAAAAACTCGCGCACCTCGGCGCGACGGAAGTCGATGGCCGCGCCCCAAGGTGTCTGGCGGTCTTCACGGAAAAACGGGCTGGCGTAGCGGTGCAGGTAATTGCCGTCCGGGCCGAAATGGTTGTACACCACGTCCACCAGCACCATCAGACGCTCGGCGTGGGCGGCGTCGACCAGCGCGCACAGGTCTTGTGGGCGGCCATAGCTGTGCTGCGGGGCGAATGGCAGCACCCCGTCGTAGCCCCAGTTGCGCTCACCTGGGAACTGCCCCAGGGGCATCAGCTCGATGGCGCTGATGCCCAGCTCGGCCAGGCGCGGCAGCTGCTGGGCCACGCCGGCGTAGCCATCGAGCAGGCCTACGTGCAGCTCCTGGATCACTGCCTCGTGCCAAGGCCGCCCCTGCCAGGGATGGCGCCAGGGATAACCGCTCAGGTCCACCAGTTCGCTGGGGCCCTGTACCCCCTCCGGCTGGCAGCGCGAGGCCGGGTCGGCCACCGGCAGTTCATCGTCGATCAGAAACCGATAGCGTTCGCCCGCTTGGCAGGGGGCGACGCCGGTATACCAGCCCTCGTCGTCGGGCAGCAGTGCCACAGGTGGCCGCTCCCCGATCGTCACGCTCACGCTGCGCGCATCCGGCGCCCACAGGGCGAAGCGCGCCGACGTGGCGTCCAGTAACTGTGCGCCATGCTTGTGCATCGTCGGCTCTCCGCTCAGTAGTAGGCGTGCTGGGTCTGCTTCACCAGGTCTTCGTACAGCCGCGCGTAAGGTTCCACCGCCTGGCACCAGTTGAATGGCTGGGTCATCGACAGGCAGCGCATGGCATTGAGCAGGTGCTTCTTGCCATACACGTAGAAAGCGCGGCTCAGGGCCTCGCGGTAGCTGTCCACGGTGGAGTCGTCGAACAGGAAGCCGGTCACGCCGTTCTCGATGGTGTCGGCCAAGCCGCCCGTATTGCGTGCCACCGGCAACGAGCCAAAACGCTGGGCGTACATCTGGCTCAGGCCGCAGGGCTCGTAGCGCGATGGCATGAGCAGGAAGTCGCTGCCTGCGAACATGCGCCGGGCGTCGGTCTCGTTGAAGCCGATGCGCACGCCGATGCGGCCGGGGTGACGCAGGGCCAGGTCGCGCATGGCCTGTTCTTCCTCGGGTTCACCACGGCCGATGATGGCGATCTGGCCGCCTTGCTCGACGATGTAGTCGGCCACGCCCAGGGTCAGGTCCAGGCCTTTCTGGTAGACCAGTCGCGAAACCACGGCAAACAGTGGTCCCTCGCTCGCTTCCAGGCCGAACAGCGCACGGACCTGGTCGGCATTGCGTGCCTTGCCCTCCCAGTCGTTGATGCTGAAGTTGTAGTCCAGGTGCTGGTCGGTGGCCGAATCCCAGCTTTCGTCGATACCGTTGGGGATGCCGCCGAGCAGGCCTTGCTGGGCTTTGCTGGCAAGAAAACCGTCCAGGCCACAGCCGAACTCGGGTGTGGTGATTTCCTTGGCGTAGGTGGCGCTGACCGTGGTGATCTGGCTGGCGTATGCAAGCCCGGCCTTGAGGAACGACAGCTTGCCGTAGAACTCCATGCCTTCCTGCTGCATGGCGTGGTCTGGGATCGCCAGCTCCGGGCTGCAGCCACGGCTGTACACGCCCTGGTAGGCCAGGTTGTGGATGGTGAACAGGGTCGGGGTGCTCAGGCCGCGCCAGTGCATGTAGGCCGGGGCCAGCCCGGCCGGCCAGTCGTGGGCGTGCACCAGGTCGGGGCGCCAGTGGGCCATTCCTTCGCCGGCGGCTATTTCTGCAGCCGCCAGGCCCAGGCGGGCGAAACGAATGTGATTGTCGGGCCAGTCGCGACCGTTGTTGGCGCCGTAGGGCGTGCCGTCGCGCTGGTACAGCTCGGGGCAGATCAGCACATAGATAACCAGGCCGTCGGCCAGATCCATGCGGCCGATCTTGCACGGCGGCAGCGCGGCGTGGCCGCCCAGTTCGCCGACAATGTGAATGGGGTTGTCGCTCTCGACCACCTGGCGGTAACCGGGGATCAGCACGCGCACATCGTGCAGGTGCGCCAGGGCACGGGGCAGGGCAGCGGACACGTCGCCCAGTCCGCCGGTCTTGACCAGGTCGGCGATCTCCGAGGTGACGAACAACACCTTGCGCTTGTTCGGGTTATGCTGGCGCTGCGCGCCGGGTGCCTTGCCTGTCGGGGCGAGGGCCGCAGGCAGCGGCTCGCGGTTATCCGGGTTGAATGACTCTACGTGAGGTTCGACAGCGGCACTGATCATACTTCTCTCCGTCCCTTGTTCTGTGTACTTGGCGTTGGCTCGTGGGTCTGCTCTCTGATCGTTGTTGCATCTTCGTAGTGCGTTCCTTGCCCCAGATTCGTGCGCGCAGGCACGGCACGCTCGGCATTCCCGCCGAAAAACGTATGGACTGGTTGGGGGTGTGGGCCTGGCGTGAGGCAGTCCTTTTGCTTCGGCCCTACTTAATTCCTGACCTGCCCGGGTTTTGGAAAGTTCGACTTTTTTACCTGACTTTTTCCGAGCAAAACGCGGGCCGAAACTGGAGTGTAGGAGACGAAGCGGTATGAAAGTGACCCATTGGTCATTTTTGTGGCGATGCTTTGCCCGCGCAAACGTTGGCGAGTTGTTGCAAAATATGAGGGTAGACGGCGTAGGCGATCCGGATTCGCCACAGGCGCGGCACAAGGTGAGCACAGCGGGAAACTGTGAAGAGGTGGGAGCCTGGCAGCTCCCACGCAGATGGGGCGTTGATTCAGAGGCCGGCGGCCTTGCCTTGCAGGCGGGCCTGTTCAAGCAGCAGGTTCAGCTCGGCGACCTGCTGGCGCAGGTCATCGCGCTCATCCTTCAACTGGCGCAGCTCGTCGCGGCGCACGGTGACATAGAGGGTCTGGGTGGGAGTGGCAGGCATCAGGGTACCCATGGACACACCTCGTATGGCTGGTGACATTTTGAAGCGTAGACGCTTCACGCGGCGCGCATTCTGAATTCTTTGCAGGCCCTTGGGAACTTTTTTGTTTATCGTTGTCGCCCCGTTCGTCGGTGAACCCTACGCCAGAACGCTGGACTAATCTGAAATCTTCAATTGTTGTAAAGCAAAACCAACGGGAGCGTCGGCACATGCAACTGGGAATCATCGGGCTTGGCCGCATGGGCGGCAATATCGCAAGGCGCCTGATGCGCGCAGGTCACAGCACTGTGGTCCACGATCGCAACCGCGAAGCCATCACTACCCTGGAAAGTGAAGGGGCCGTCGGCGCCCACGACCTCGGGGCGCTGGTGCAGAAACTCAAGGCGCCGCGCGCGGTGTGGGTCATGCTGCCCGCCGGCGAAATCACCGAGCAGACCATCGCGCAACTGGCCGACCTGCTCGAGCCGGGCGATGCGATCATCGATGGTGGCAATACCTTCTACAAGGACGACGTGCGCCGCGCCGCCGAGCTGGGCAAGCGTGGCCTGCACTACCTCGACGTCGGCACCTCCGGCGGCGTGTGGGGCCTGGACCGTGGCTACTGCATGATGATCGGCGGCGAGAAAGAAGTGTTCGAGCGCCTGGAACCGCTGTTCAAGGCGCTCGCCCCGGGCGTCGGTGACATTCCGCGCACCCAGGGCCGCAGCGGCGAGCACGAGCGCGCCGAACACGGTTACATCCACGCTGGCCCGCCCGGCGCCGGTCACTACGTGAAGATGGTGCACAACGGCATCGAGTACGGCCTGATGCAGGCCTACGCCGAAGGTTTCGACCTGCTGCGCAGCAAGGGTGGCCCGGAGTTGCCGCAAGAGCAGCGCTTTGACCTCAATGTGGCCGAGATCGCCGAAGTTTGGCGCCGCGGCAGCGTGGTCACCTCCTGGCTGCTGGACCTGACCGCCGACGCGCTGGTGGCCGACCCGCAACTGACCGAATTCAGTGGCTCGGTGTCCGACAGCGGCGAAGGGCGCTGGACCATCGACGCCGCCGTCGAACAGGCCGTGCCGGTGCCGGTGCTGTCCAGCGCGCTGTTCGCCCGTTTCCGCTCGCGCCAGCAGCAGGGCACCTACGGTGACAAGATCCTCTCCGCCATGCGCCTGGGCTTCGGCGGCCACGTCGAGAAAAAGAAGGACTAAATGACTAAACCGACCATCCCCGCGGCGCCGCCATGCACCTTGTTCCTGTTCGGCGCCAACGGCGACCTGGTCAAGCGCCTGCTGATGCCGGCGCTGTACAACCTCAGCCGTGACGGCCTGCTCGACCGCAACCTGCGTATCGTCGGGGTCGACCACAACCCGGCCACGGCCGAGGACTTTGCCGCGCGCCTGCATGCCTTCATGCAGGCGCGGGACAAGGGCGCGGAAGGGAGTGCCAAGTGCCTGGACGAAAAGCTCTGGGCGCGCCTGGCCAAGCGCCTGGACTATCAGACCGGCGACTTCCTCGACCCCGAGACTTACCAGGCCCTGGCGCGGCGCATCGCTAAAACCGGCCATGGCAATGCCATTTTTTACCTGGCCACCTCGCCACGCTTCTTCCCCGAGGTGGCCCAGCGCCTGGGCGACGCCGGCCTGCTCGACGAGTCGGGCGGCGGCTTTCGCCGGGTGGTGGTGGAGAAACCCTTCGGTACTGACCTTGCCAGCGCCGAAGCGCTCAACGCTTGCCTGCTCAAGGTGATGAACGAGCGGCAGATCTACCGCATCGACCATTACCTGGGCAAGGAAACCGTGCAGAACATCCTGGTCAGCCGTTTCTCCAACGGCCTGTTCGAATCGTTCTGGAACAATCATTACATCGACCACGTGCAGATCACCGCCGCCGAAACCGTCGGCGTCGAGACGCGCGGGGCGTTCTACGACAACACCGGCGCTCTGCGCGACATGGTGCCCAACCACCTGTTCCAGCTGCTGGCGATGGTCGCCATGGAGCCGCCGGCGGCCTTCGGCGCTGATGCCGTGCGCGGTGAAAAGGCCAAGGTGATCGGCGCCATCCGTCCCTGGTCGCAAAAGATGGCCCTGCGCAATTCCGTGCGTGGCCAGTACAGCACCGGCAAGCAGGGACGCAAGAAACTGCCCGGCTACCGCGAAGAAGCCAATGTCGCCCCGCACAGCCAGACCGAGACCTATGTCGCGCTCAAGGTGATGATCGACAACTGGCGCTGGGCGGGGGTGCCGTTCTACCTGCGCACCGGCAAGCGCATGAGCGTGCGCGACACCGAGATCGCCATCTGCTTCAAACCGGCGCCCTACGCGCAGTTCCGCGAAAGCGAACTGGAGCGGCCCAAGCCCAACTATCTGAAGATCCAGATTCAGCCCAACGAAGGCATGTGGTTCGACCTGCAGGCCAAGCGCCCTGGGCCGGAGCTGGTGATGGAAAATGTCGAGCTGGGTTTCGCCTACAAGGACTTCTTCAAGATGACCCCGGCGACCGGCTACGAGACGTTGATCTACGACTGCCTTACCGGCGACCAGACCCTGTTCCAGCGCGCCGACAATATCGAGAACGGTTGGCGTGTCGTGCAGCCGTTCCTCGATGCCTGGGCGGCCGAGGGTGGCGAGGTGCATGAGTATGCGGCGGGAGAGGATGGCCCCGAGGCCGGTGATGAGTTGCTGGCGCGGGACAAGCGCGAGTGGCATACGCTGGGGTGAGCTTGCAGCAACCTACCGCCGTTGGCGGTAGGCGCGCAAATATGCCCTACAAAGTGAACGACAGCGCCGAGAACACCATCCCGCCACTGCCCGCCCAGCCCATGCAGAACTGGCCTTGCTCGGCTTCGCCCCGGCTCATCGCATCAAAGATGCCGAAGGGAATCGACGCGGTAATGATGTTGCCGGTCTTGTGCCCGACGTGATGCAACTTGTGATCGACGCCGATCATCTGGCCAATATGTTCCCACATCTTTGGCGAGCCGGTATGGATGAACACTTTGTGCACGTCGTCCGCGGTGAGTTTTTGCAGGTTGAAGACTTTGATCGCTTCGTTACGACCATCTTCGTGCAGGGCGGCGGCATAGGAGTTGAATTGATATTGGCCACCGGTGAGTTCGATCTTGGCGATATCCGCCTCGTTGCAGAACAGTTTCCAATCCGGCAACGAGATGGTTGACAAGTCACTCAGGTCGGGTCGGTTGATGTACGAGAACTTGAAGTTGTCCGTTGCTTCATTACTGAGGATGGTGACAACGGCGGCTTCACCGATGGTAAAGCTCGGGAACTTGTAGGCCAGTTCGGCCGGCGACTGCAGCGAGAAGTTCTTGGGCATCACCGGCCCGCCCGCCGACATGCCGAACTCCATGTTGACGATGGCGGCGTAGCGGATTTCACCCGCCTGCATCTTGCTGTTGATGACGTCCATCGCCGTCACCCAGCCGTTGCAGGCGTCGACCACATCGAAGTTGCGGCAGTTCAGCCCCAGTGCCTTGGCTATGAAGGTACTGTTGGCCGGCTCGATGAAGCCACGGGTGACGTTGGGGTAGATCAGCAGGTCCAGGTCGGCCTTGCTGATATTGGCCTGGGCCAGCGCCGCGTCGAAGGCCGCTTCCATCAATTGCATCGGCGTCTCGTCAGCCGCCAGCCAATGGCGGGTGTCGCTGCCGCTTTTTTCCAGCAACTTGCCGATGGTCTTCAGTGTTTTCGGCAAGTCTTCCTGGAAAGTGTTGCGGGAGTGTTCTTCCACCAGGTTGATAACGTCCTGGTTGCTGACGCAGCGTGAGGGCAGTATTCCGGATAATCCGACAATCTTCATAAAACGTCCTTGTTGAAAGTAGTGACTCAGCGCAATGGTTGCGCACGGGCAGAAGCTTAATCATCCTGATAAGCAACCACTGGCGCGGTATTTCTAACACAGCGCAACAGTGAATCAGTGCCGTGGATCAATGTTCCTGCGCATCGATTCCAACGCCTCGGCAACCTGCGCCAAGTACATCTCAACGGAACCGGCAATCGCGCTTCGGCATCCAAACTCACGCCCACCGCCTGAGGATCCGAGATGCCCGCCCTGATCGAAGACTACGCCCTCATCGGCAACTGCCGCAGCGCCGCCCTGATCAACCGCGACGGCGCCATCGACTGGTTGTGCCTGCCGCGCTTCGACGCCCCCGCAGTGTTCGCCGCGTTGCTGGGCAACGAGGAAAACGGCCGTTGGCGCATCGCCCCCAGCGACCCGGTCGAGCACAGCGCGCGCCGCTACCTCGACGACACCCTGGTACTGGAAACCACCTGGACCACCGCCAGCGGCCGCGCCCGCGTACTCGACTGCATGCCCCTGGGCGAGGCCAATGCGGTTTTGCGTATTGTCGAGGGCCTGGCCGGCGAGACGGCGTTCGAGATGGACCTGGTGCTGCGCTTCGACTATGGCCGCAGCGTGCCCTGGGTGGAGAAGCTCGACCCGCTGACCCTGAGCGCGGTGGCCGGCCCCGATCGCCTTATCCTGCGCAGCAGCACCGAGACCCATGGCCGGGACCACCACAGCGTTGCCCGGTTTCGCGTGCGCGCCGGTGAGCGTCAGGTGTTCAGCCTTTGCCATCAGCCCTCGCACCTGCCTGTGCAGCCCGGTTGCGATGTCGACCACGACCTCGAGCAGACCATCAACCAATGGCAGGCCTTCGCCGCCCGCTGCCCCGACGTCGGCCCATACACAGAGCGGGTACGCCGTTCGCTGCTGACCCTCAAGGCCATGACCTACGCGCCCACCGGGGGCATGGTCGCCGCCGTCACTACCTCGCTGCCCGAGCGCGTCGGTGGCGAGCGCAACTGGGACTACCGCTACTGCTGGCTGCGCGACGCCACCATGACCTTGCTGGCGCTGATGAACCTCGGCTACTTCGACGAGGCCCAGGCCTGGCGCGAGTGGCTGCTGCGCTCGGTGGCGGGCAACCCCGAGCAGATGCAGATCATGTACGGGCTGGCCGGCGAGCGCGACCTGCCGGAGTTCAGCCTGCCCTGGCTGCCCGGTTACGAGCATTCGCAGCCGGTGCGGGTCGGCAATGCCGCGTCCGAGCAGTTGCAGCTGGATATCTACGGCGAACTGGCCGACGCCATGACGCAGGCCATCAAGGGTGGGCTGCCGCGTCATCCGCGCAGCGCCGCCATCGCCCGCTCGATCCTGCCGTACCTCGAAAGCATCTGGCGCGAGCCGGACGAGGGGCTGTGGGAGGTACGTGGCGGTCGCCAGCACTTCGTGCACTCCAAGGTCATGGCCTGGGTTGCCTTCGACCGCTCGGCGAGCCTGGCCGACACCACCGAGGAAGGGCGTGAACGGGGGCGACATTACCGCCAGGTGGCGGACCAGATCCGTGACGAGGTCTGCCGTCGCGGGCTGGATGCCGACGGGCGTCACTTCGTTCAGGCCTACGGCTCGACCGAGCTGGACGCGAGCCTGCTGCAGATCGCCCTGACCGGTTTTCTGCCGGCCGACGATCCACGTTTCCTGCGCACCCTCGAACAGATCGAAACCCGCCTGCTGCGCAACGGCCTGCTGCTGCGCTACGACAGTGACAGTTGCAGCGACGGCCTGACGCCAGGGGAGGGGACGTTCCTGGTGTGTTCGTTCTGGTTGGCGGATGTCTACGTGCTGCTGGGGCGGCAGGAGGAGGCGCAGGCGCTTTATGAGCGGCTCACGGCCTTGTGCAATGACGTGGGATTGCTGGCCGAGCAGTACGACCCGGTGGGCAAACGGATGCTGGGGAATTTTCCGCAGGCGTTCAGCCATATTGGCATCATCAATACGGCGTTGAACCTGCGCCGGGCGCAGTGTCCGGTGCGGGAACGGGCGACTTGTGAATAAATAAGCAAGTACCTTGCAGGTGTGCTGTATTGCTTAAAGGTTTGGTCGTGTGGGCTTTTTGCTAAGTTCCATTTTTTTTGTCTGTAATGACCAATTGGCTGTGCGCACAAGGAATGCATCAAGTGCTGATATATTGGCCGCGTAGTCGCGTACGTGCCCTTTTTCAGGTGATTGCACTAAATTTCTAATGATGGCACCTAGGAATTGGTGTATTTCAATCTGTTTATGAATTTCTACGGGGTCGAGTGCGGCGAGCTTGTGGCTTAGAGTGTTGTTTACTGAGGCGGTATAGTTTTGGTTGGTTTTTGGCTTTTTTATGGTTAACGCATTTACCCACTGCCCGTGCGCGATTTTATTTCTCAGGCTGCTTGGGTCTTTGATATATGTGGTAATTGTGTTTTTGATTTTTGTTAGCTGCTGAGATTTTATATGGCTTGATAGGCTGGCAGTAGATTTGCTCATGGCAATATTGCTCATCTCTATCCAGCCATCTGCTATCCCATTTTCTTTTTTGGCAAGAATTGAACAAATTTCAGAGTAGTTGAAGCCGTGTTCGGTGAAGGCAATTTGTAAGAATTGAGACTCTGACCATGCAGAGTATAGAAGGGCAAGAATTTTTGTTTTGGATGTGACCTGAAAGTCAAAGTTTCGCTTTATGTCGACATTAATATCTTTGATTAGGTTGTTTATGCATTTCCGAAGATATCGAACATTTTCGCTTTGAGCCATATAAATGGCTAGTATTTGGCTTTCGTTCACATTTTTCACTTTAGGGTGGGGGGGAAGGGAATCGAACCCTCATCTTTCCACCCTAAGGCGGAACGCATTATTCCTTATTATGCTACCCCCATTGAGGGCCTAGATTACGATTTACTCAGTCTAAGTTTGTAATCTAGGAAGGCTATACAGCACTGCTGTATAGCTGACGATGGACATTAAGGTCGTTTTAAATGGGTGTCAAGAAAATTTTGTGGCCTATGGCTATTATGCGAGCCGGTGGATGGGATTCGCAGCCGTGTTCTCTGATGGCGCGAGCGCGCGCATGCACCAATGGCTGGTGCAGAAACGAAGAGAAAAGCCCAAGACAGATCCTTTCCTTGGGCTCCCCGCTGACCCGAATTAACTTTCAGGCCACTGCCTCACGACCGGCACTGGCCACCTTGGTATGGCGCAAGGTCGGAATCAGGAACGCGATCGCCAGCACGCACGCGCTGACCAGCATCACGAAGCCACCGTCCCAACCGAAGTGGTCGACGGTGTAGCCCATCGCGGCGCTGGCCGCGACCGAGCCGCCCAGGTAGCCGAACAACCCGGTGAAGCCGGCTGCGGTACCAGCGGCTTTCTTCGGCGCCAGTTCCAGCGCCTGCAGGCCGATCAGCATCACCGGACCGTAGATCAGGAAGCCGATGGCGAACAACGCGATCATGTCGATGGTCGGGTTGCCCGGTGGGTTGAGCCAGTACACCAGGGTGGCCACGGTCACCAGGGCCATGAACACGATGCCGGTCAGGCCACGGTTGCCGCGGAAGATCTTGTCGGACATCCAGCCGCACAGCAGGGTGCCGGGGATGCCGGCCCACTCGTAGAAGAAGTAGGCCCACGAGGTGGTGTCGACGCTGAAATGCTTGGCTTCCTTCAGGTAGGTCGGCGCCCAGTCCAGCACGCCGTAGCGCAGCAGGTAGACGAACACGTTGGCCAGGGCGATGTACCACAGCAGTTTGTTGCACAGCACGTACTGGACGAAGATCTGCTTGGCGCTGAACTCCTGCTCGTGGCTCTCATCGTAGCCTTGGGGGTAGTCGTTCTTGTACTGCTCGACCGGCGGCAGGCCGACCGATTGCGGGGTGTCGCGCATGGTGGCGAAGGCGAACACGGCCACCAGCACGGCAACCGTGGCGGGCACATAGAAGGCCGCGTGCCAGTCGTTGGTCCAGGCCAGGCCCAGCAGGAACAGCGGGCCGATCAGGCCGCCGCCGACGTTATGGGCGACGTTCCATACCGACACCACGCTGCCGCGCTCTTTCTGCGACCACCAGTGCACCATGGTCCGCCCGCTTGGCGGCCAGCCCATGCCCTGGGCCCAGCCGTTGATGAACAGCAGCACGAACATGATCGTCACGCTGGACGTGGCCCAATGCGCGAAACCGAAAATGAACATCACCCCGGCCGAGATCAGCAGGCGAAGGGCAGGAAGTAGCGTGGGTTGGAGCGGTCCGAGACCAGGCCCATGAGGAACTTGGACAAACCGTAGGCGATGGCGATGGCGGAGATCGCCAGGCCCAGCTGGCCGCGGGTGTAGCCCTCTTCCTCGATGAGGTAGGGCATGGCCAGGGAGAAGTTCTTGCGCAGCAGATAGTAGCCGGCATAGCCGAAGAAAATCCCGGCGAAGATTTGCCAACGTAGGCGGCGATAGGTGCTGTCGACGCGCTCGTCGGGCAGCGGCGCCTGGTGCGCGGCAGGGCGGAAGAAGGCAAACATGTGAAGCTCCCAGCTTGTTATAGGTATGCGAAAACGAATTTTACATTTTCGTTACAGAAAAAATACCGGTTTTGCTGGGAAGTACTGTTGTTTTGTGAACCTTGGCCAGCGCTATCCGCACCCGAGCCCTCTCCCGCGCGACTTTCGCGCAAGAGGGGCTGTTCAGCGTCAGGCGCTTACTGATTGCGTGTAACCCGCCAAACCGTGTTGGCCAGGTCGTCGGCGATGATTAGCGCGCCTTTCGGATCGACCGTGACCCCCACCGGGCGCCCACGGGTCTTGCCGTCCTCACCGAGGAAACCGGTGGCGAAATCCACCGGCTCGCCGGCCGGCTTGCCGTCACGGAACGGCACGAAGATCACTTTGTAGCC
Organism: Pseudomonas sp. PONIH3; assembly: GCF_002934345.1. Classification (NCBI taxonomy): domain Bacteria; kingdom Pseudomonadati; phylum Pseudomonadota; class Gammaproteobacteria; order Pseudomonadales; family Pseudomonadaceae; genus Pseudomonas; species Pseudomonas sp. PONIH3. The sequence continues at coordinate 1,314,867 of NZ_CP026386.1, read as the reverse complement.
CACCGGGTTGGGCCGGTTCCAACTGCCGTGTTCACCCACGAACACGCCGTCGGCGAAGGTTCCGCCCATGGCCGGGTTGGAGAAGGCCACGCCCAGCGCCGCCACATGCGAGCCGAGGCTGTAGTCGGGCTTGATCGCGGCTTTCACCTTGTCCAGGTTCTGCGGGCGCACGCGCTCATCGACGTTCTGCCCCCAGTAGCTGTACGGCCAGCCGTAGAACGCACCTTCGCGCACCGAGGTCAGGTAGTCCGGGACCAGGTCCGGGCCCAGTTCGTCGCGCTCGTTGACCACTGCCCACAGTTGGCCGTCCCCCGGTTGGATGGCTAGCGCGGTCGGGTTGCGCAGGCCGGTGGCATAAGGCCGGTGGGCGCCGCTCGCGGCATCGACCTGCCAGACCATCGCGCGGTCGACCTCCGCTTCCATGCCACGCTCGGTGATGTTGCTGTTGGAGCCGATGCCGACGTACAGGTAGCGACCGTCGGGGCTGATGGCCAACGACTTGGTCCAGTGGTGGTTGATCTCGGCGGGCAGGTCGGTGACCTTGGTCGGCGGGCCACCGGCCTGGGTCTGGCCGTCCTGGTAATCGAAGCGCACCAGCGCGTCCTGGTTGGCCACGTACAGCTTGCCGTCGGCATAGGCCAGGCCATAGGGCGCATTGAGGTGTTCGGCGAACACCGTCTGTAGTTCGTAGCGGCCATCGCCGTCGGCGTCGCGCAGCAGGGTAAGGCGGTTGCCGCCCTTGACCTGGGTGTTGCCCTTGGCCTTGATCTGGCTGGCGATCACATCCTTGGGCTTGAGTTTGGCGGCGTTGCCGCCACGCCCCTCGGCAACGAGGATGTCGCCATTGGGCAGCACCAGGATCTGGCGCGGGATCTTCAGGTCTGTGGCGATGGCGCTGACGCGGTAGCCCTGGGGCACTTGGGGTTTTTGCTCACCCCAGGCGGCCGGCTGGGCGATCTTCATGCTTGGCAGCAGCCCGCGTTCGGGGGCCGGCAATTTTGGGTCCGGGCCATGGGCCTGGGTCTTCTCGCCATCGCCGCCACAGGCGCTGAGCAGCAGGGCCATGCTCAGGGCGCTCAATGCGTGCTTCATGCTTCGCCCTCCGTGCGCAGGCGGGTCAGGCCGGCCCAGGTGGCGAGGATGGCCAGCATCGTGACCACCACTGACAGCACCAGGCCTGCGGGCATCACGGCCCAGGCGTCCTTGGCGTGCTCGAAGGCGTTGACCAGGCCCAGTACCCAAGTGACAAGCAGCAACAGCACATACAGCAGCGGGCGACCGGCCTTGCGTGGCGCACGGATCAGGTTGGCCAGGGCGAACAGCAGCGCCAGGCCGCTGGATAGCAGGGCCCCGGCGATCAGCCAGGCGGCGAAGTTGCTCCACTGGATCTGGTAGCTCTGGTAGTAGGCGATGTCGCTGAGCAGGGCGCCTAGAAACAGCGGCACGCTGCCGGCGAGCAGGGTCGCGTGCAGCGGCCCTGGGGTGCTACGGGGGAGGGTGGTGGTGGTCACTGGCTAGGCTCCTTGTCGATCGACGATCCTGGGTCGAGGGTGCTTAGATGAGGATCGTGATCGAGGCGCAATAGTTCAGTGGCGTTTGCCGTTGGCTTTACCGGCGCCTGCAGGAGCCTGGGTCTTGCCTGGGAAATTCAGTCGAGCACGGGTCGCAGGAAGCTTCGTTCATAGCTGAGGATGAAACGCTGCTCGGTAGCCAGGGCGAAGGCGGCGATGCACTCCGGGTCGGTTTCCGAGGCGTTGCGGTACTCCTCGTAGGTCGCCAGGCTGGGGAAGCTGAACAGCGCGTAGGCGACGTTGTTGGCGCCTTCGCTGGGCAGGAAGTAGCCATGGTGGCTGCCGCCCATGCGGTTGACCAGGCCGATCCACAGCTTGCCGTAGGCTTCGAAGGCGGGGACCTGGTAGGGGTCGATGATGTACTTGAGGTGGCAGGTGATCATTGCACGCGATCCTTTGGGTGAGCCGGCTGGCTCACCTTACAGGGCGTGGGTGTGGGCAGCTAGTGTGGTGTTTTGCAATTACGACCAGAAATCGCCGCGAGTTATGGTCGTTATTTGTGAAACACCACACTAGGGCATGGCCTGGCGCCAGATCAATTGCTCGGTGGGATAACCCTGCTTGCGCGCCAGCGCCAGTAGCTGGTCACGGGTCTGGTCACTGACGGTGGGGGTGCGCGACAGCAGCCACAGGTATTCGCGGTTCGGGTGGCCGACCACGGCCACGCGGTAATCCGCGTCGTGATACAGCACCCAGTACTCGCCCTTGGTCAGGTCCGGTGCCAGGCGGCTGAACCAGTTGTCGAAGCGTACCCAGAGCTTGTCGGTACGGCCGGGCACCTGCGCCTCGGCGATGCCGTTGGCCTGGTTCCATTGGCCGTCGTTTTCCAGGCAGCGGTTGGTGACGTCGATGCGCCCGTCCTCGCGCAGGCCATAACGGGCCTCGGACTGCACGCAGTTGCGCTGGAAGAACATCGGCAGGCGCGCCAGTTCGTACCAGGTGCCCTGGTAGCGCTGGAGCTCGACCTGTTGCGTGGTGGGTGGTGGCTGCTCGTCGCGGGCGCTGGTGCAGCCCGTGAGCACGAGGGTGAGACAGCAGCAAAACGGCACGGCCAGGCGCATCGACATGGGAAACCTCCTGAAGGGGGGAAAGGCTCGCATGGCTTTCGATGCGCGGGCCGGCCAAAGGTTTTACTGGGCTGGGCGGGAAGTTTCCACGCTCAGTACTTCGGTAAAGATGGCTTCGACGGTCTGGTCGACCTTGAGGTTTTTCATGCGTGCCTGCAGCTCGGGATTCTCGACCTTGACCACCTGCAGTTTGCCTTCGGGCGGCAGCAGGGTGACTTCATGCGTGTTGAGGTCGATCTTCTTGATCTGCGAGGTGACCTTGACCTGGCGGAAAGCCTCGCCACCAGGGTTTGGGTTGGCCGCGGTGGCGCGGATGGTGCCCGATTCCTCGGAGGCCTTGGGCGCGCCGCCGACATTGGTGTTCAGGACATAGGCGATGGCACGGGTGACTTTGATGTCGACCTGGTCGCCGACCTTGAGGTTGGGCAGAGCCTTGGCCTGTTCGGTGAGCTGGAAGGTCACGTCCTTGTCGTGGGGGCCCTTGACCGTGACTTGGCGGTTGGGCAGGTCGATCTTGGTCACTTCGGTGGTGATATGGCTTTCCAGCGCCTCGCTGGCGATGGGCAGTTCGGCTGCGTGGGCGCTGAGGCTGGCGGCGGACACTAATGAGGCGAAAGCGACAGCGCGTGCGAAGTAGCGGGTTGGCGTCATTGGCCTGTCTTCCTTGTGGTCGATACCAGGGTGGGGTTGCGAGGTGAAGCATAGTCATTGGCTTGCGATGTGCACGCTACCCAGTGTCACGTTCCTGGCAATCGCTTTGAACGGCCGGACTCCACCCTGGGTCGCACCTGAAAAAGCAGCCGTCGCTGCTGCTGCCTGAACCCACCGTGAGGCCTTGATCATGAGCGATTGCGAACCCCTGGCAGCATTGCTGCCCATCCAACTGACCGTCAATGGCCAGCATCACCTGTTGCAACTGCCGCCCTGGCTGACTTTGCTCGACCTGTTGCGTGACCAGCTCGACCTGGTGGGCACCCGCAAAGGTTGCGACCACGGCCAATGCGGGGCGTGCACGGTGTTGCGCAATGGTCGGCGGGTCAATGCCTGTCTGACCCTGGCTGTCATGTGCGACGGTGATACGTTGACCACCATCGAAGGTGTGGCCCAAGGGGGCACGCTGCACCCGTTGCAGCAGGCTTTCATTCGCCATGATGCTTTCCAGTGCGGCTACTGCACGCCAGGGCAGATCTGTTCGGCGCTGGGCCTGGCGAGTGAGGGCAGGGCGCATACGCGTGATGAGATTCGTGAGGGCATGAGCGGCAATTTGTGCCGCTGCGGCGCCTACTCCAACATCACCGCAGCGGTGGAGGAAGCGTTGCCGCTGATGAATGGGCAGGGAGGTTGCAGGCCATGACGCCTTTCACCTACGCCAAACCCTCCAGCATCGACCAGGCTGTGCAGCTCGCAGGGCCGGGCGCACGTTTTATCGCCGGTGGCACCAACCTGCTCGATCTGATGAAAGAGAATGTCGCCCGCCCCGCTCAGTTGATCGACATCAATGACCTGCCGCTGCGTGATATTTCCCCCACTCCTGACGGTGGGCTGCGCATCGGCGCGTTGGTCAGCAATGCCGAGCTGGCCTGGAACCCGCTCGTTGAACAGGGCTATCCGTTGCTCGCCCAGGCGATCCTGGCCGGTGCCTCCCCGCAGTTGCGCAACATGGCCAGCACTGGCGGCAATCTGCTGCAGCGCACCCGCTGCCTCTACTTCTACGACACGGCGACACCGTGCAACAAACGGGCACCTGGCAGCGGTTGCCCGGCTCGTGACGGTCTCAACCGCAATCATGCGATTCTGGGCGCCAGCCCTCTGTGCGTGGCGGTTCATCCATCGGATATGTGCGTCGCCCTGGCCGCCCTTGAGGCCCGGGTGATCGTCCGCGGACGGAGTGGCGAGCGATGCGTGGCCTTTGCCGATTTTCACCGGCTACCTGGGGATACGCCGGAACGTGACAATACCCTGGCCGACGATGAGTTGATCCTGGCCATCGAGCTCCCGGCGCCGCGTTTCGCCGCGTACAGCCATTACCTGAAGGTCCGGGATCGCGCCTCCTATGCCTTTGCGCTGGTGTCCGTGGCCGCGGCGCTGGAGCTCGACGGCAGCGCCATCCGTACACTGCACGTGGCGCTGGGAGGGGTGGCCCATAAGCCCTGGCGCGATGCCGCGCTCGAGCGACAGGTCGTTGGCCAGCCGGCCACCGCAGACACCTATACCCATTTCGCCGACTCACTGTTGCGTGCTGCCCGGCCCTTGCCAGGCAACGTCTTCAAGGTTCGCCTTGCGCGCAACGCCATCGTCCGCGCCCTGATCCAGGCCCAACGAGGGAAATGCCAATGAACCTGCCACAACCTTCAAACGGCCAACCTCTGGACCGCATCGACGGGCCCGCCAAGGTAACAGGGACGGCGCGCTATGCGGGCGAATATCCCGCGCCTGGCCTGCTGCATGGCAGCGTGGTCGGCAGCCCGATTGCGCGCGGTAGCGTGCGGGCCATCGACTGTTCTGCGGCGCTGGCAGTACCGGGCGTGATCGCCGTGCTGCATCACCAGAACCGTCCACCCATGGCCGGCGACGACGCGCCCTACCAGGACGCCGATGCTGCCGATGGCCAGCCGTTTCGCCCCCTGTTCAACGACCAGGTGCTGTACAGCGGTCAGCCGCTGGCGCTGGTCGTCGCGCAAACACTGGAACTGGCCAGGTACGCTGGCACCCTGGTGCGGATCGAGATCGATGAACAGCCCCACCAGACCGATTTGCTCTGCGCTTTCGACCAGGCTCATGATGCGCCGGTTGAGTTGCCCAAGCCCCGTGGCGATTTCGCCTCGGCATATGCCCAGGCGCCGTTCAAGGTCGATGCCACCTACAGCACTCCGGTGGAGCACCACAACCCCATGGAGCCGCATGCCTCGACGGTGATCTACCAAGACGATGGTAGCCTGCTGGTGCATGACAAGACCCAGGGCACGCAAAACAGCCAGGACTACCTGGTACAGGTGTTCAACTTGCCCAAGGACCGTGTACGGGTACGCGCCGCCTACGTCGGCGGTGCGTTCGGTTCCGGCCTCCGACCGCAGTACCAGCTGGTGCTGGCGACGATGGCCGCGCTGAACCTCAAGCGGTCGGTCAGGGTCAGCCTGACCCGTCAGCAGATGTTCACCTTTGGCTACCGGCCCCGGACCGTGCAGCGCCTGCGCCTGGCCGCCGATGCCCAGGGCCGGTTGCAGGCGATCCATCATGAGGCCATTGCCCAGACTTCACGCTTCGAGGATTTCACCGAGCACGTGGTGGAGTGGAGCGGCATGCTCTATCGCTGCGACAACGTGGCTATGGCCTACAAGCTGGTGCCGCTGGATGTCTACACGCCGCTGGACATGCGCGCCCCCGGAGCCGCGCTGGGCTTGATCGGCCTGGAGTGCGCCATGGATGAACTGGCGCGGCAAGTCGGTATGGATCCGCTGGCCTTGCGCCGGGTCAATTTCACCGACATCAATGGCAACGAGGGCAAGCCCTATTCCAGCAAGGCGCTGCTGGCTTGCTACGACCAGGGTGCCGCCGTTTTCGGTTGGCACAGGCGCGAAGCCCGGCCGCGCTGCCGCTGCGAGGGCCATGAGCTGATTGGCTGGGGGATGGCTGGCGGCGCCTGGGAGGCGATGCAGATGAAAGCCAGTGCGCGGGCCCGACTCGACAGTGAAGGCCACCTGTGGGTGGGCAGCGCGACGACCGATATCGGGACGGGCACCTACACCGTGATGACGCAGATCGCTGCCGATGCTGCCTCTATGGCGGTGTCGGACGTGACCTTCGAACTGGGCGACAGCGCGCTGCCGACCGCGCCGTTGCAAGGGGGCTCGTTCACCGTGTCCTCGGTCGGCTCGGCGGTGCGCCAGGTGTGCCAACTGCTGCGCGGGGCCTTGGTCAAGGCGGCCAAGGCGCAGTATCCGGCGCTGGCTGGCGAAGCGCCGGAACGCTTCGTGGTGCGCGAGGGCAAGCTGTGGGTCGGTGACAGCGGCTACGCCCTGGACACGATCCTGCAGGGGCATGCGCTGGAGGTGAAGGTGGACGCCGAGCCGTCCGCGCGTCGCCAGGGTTTCGCCACTGCCACCCATTCAGCGGTGTTCGTCGAGGTGCGGGTGGACGAGGCGCTGGGCACGGTAAGGGTAACGCGCGTGGTCAGCGCCATTGCCGCTGGGCGGGTAATCAACCCCAAGACTGCCCGCAGCCAGATTCTTGGTGGAGTGGTCTGGGGGCTGGGCATGGCCTTGCAAGAACATACCCAGACCGACCATGGCCTCGGGCGCTTCATGAACCACAACCTGGCGGAGTATCACATGCCGGTGAACGCCGATATCGGTGACATCGAGGTTATCTTCGTTGACGAGCCGGACGACATCGTCAATGAACTGGGCTCCAAGGGTGTGGGCGAGATCGGCATCATTGGTGTCGCTGCAGCGGTAGCCAATGCCGTGCAGCACGCCACGGGCCGGCGCATGCGCGACTTCCCGCTGACCGTGGACAAGCTGCTGGCCGATTAAGCCATCGGCAGTTGCCACGCCTTGGCAGTGGAAACGCTGACAGTGCGTGGCAGGTCGACCGCATTCTTGGCGGCCAGGACCTCGGCCATCACGCTCACCGCGATTTCTGCTGGGGTCTTGCTGCCGATGTAGATGCCGATGGGGCCATGCAGGCGCTCAAGGGACTGTTCGGTTTCGCCGAAGTGCTCGATCAATCGCTCGCGGCGCAGTTGGCTGTTGCGCCGCGAACCGATGGCGCCGATATAGAACGCCGGGCTGTGCAGGGCCTCGAGCAGCGCCAGGTCGTCGAGCTTGGGGTCGTGGCTGACGGCAATGATGCAGGTGCGCAGGTCTGCGTTGAAGGCGCGCACCGCATCGTCCGGCATGCCCTTGAGGTGCTCGACACCGGCCACCGCCCAGGTCGCCATGTGTTCGGGGCGAGGGTCGCACACCGCCACGCGAAAACCGTTGAACAAGGCCATGGTCGCCAGGTATTCGGCCAGCGCGCCGGCGCCGATCAGCAGCATGCGGTAGCCGGGGCCGAGGGTGTTGATCATGTGTCGGCCATCGAAGCTGAACTGCTCGGGGGTGGCAGTGGCGGCCAGGCTCACCGCGCCACTGTGCAGGGTCAGTTGGCGGCGCATCAGCCGGCCCTGGTCGAGGTGATCCAGCAGTTGCTGCAGGGGCAGCTCGGCCGGTTCGAATTCCAGGATCAGTTCCAGGGTGCCACCGCAGGGCAGGCCGAAGCGGTGGGCCTCGTCGGCGCTGACGCCATAGCGGATCACCTCGGGCCTGCCCAGGGGCAGGCCGGGGCCGCCATGGGCGGTGGTGTAGCGATGGATCAGGTCGTCCTCGATGCAGCCGCCGGACACGCTGCCGACCACCCGGCCATCGTTGCGCAGGGCCATCATCGAGCCGACCGGGCGAGGGGAGGAGCCCCAGGTGCGGGCGACAGTGGCGAGCAGCACGCGGTGCCCGGCCTGGAGCCAGTCTTGGGTGGTACGCAGGACCAGCAGGTCGATGCTTTCCATGGTGTCCTCGGTTGTCTGTGGCCCACGCTGAGAATGTTGTATCAGCGCATATGCAGGATGATCGGGCTACTGCTGGCAGGGTCGGTATGCCCGCGCAGCTCGCCCACCGCCTTGGCCTGTACCGCGCCACCCTGATTGCCCCAGGCACTGCGGGCGAAACTCAGCACCTCGGCGATCTCCCGGTCCGACAGCTGCTCACGGAACGCCGGCATGCGGTAGGCGTCCGGCAGCCCCGCGGCGACGATGCGCTGCGAGCCGTTGAGGGTGATGTTGATCGCCGAGGCATTCTCTGCGGCCAGCATCGAGGTGGCTCCCGCCAGCGGCGGCATCCACTCGGCCTGGCCCTTGCCATCGGCGCCATGGCAGCTGGCGCAACGGGTCGCGTAGGTGTGCGCGCCGGGCGCATCAGGCGCTGCGGCCGTCGCCTGGTACTGCCAGGGCGCACCATCACGCCGAGGTTCACCGGGCAATGCCTTGAGGTAGCGGGCGATCGCGCTCAGGTCGTCGTCGCTCATGAACTGCGTGGAGTTGTTGAACGCCTCGGTCATCGAACCGTACACCACTGCATGGCGATTGCGCCCGGTCTTGAGGAACTGCACGATCTCGGCTTCGCTCCAGCGCCCGAGCCCGGTGTTGTGGTCCTGGCGCAGGCTCGGCGCGTACCAGCCATCGAGCAGGGCCCCGGCGAGGAACGGCGCGCCGCTTTCGTCCAGGGCTTTCTCGTTGAAGGCCAGGCCCCGAGGCGTATGGCAACTGCCGCAGTGGCCGGGGCCCTGGACGATGTAGGCGCCGCGATTCCACAGCGGATCCTGGTCGGGTTTCTGCGCATAGGCGGTGGTCGGCGCGAAGAGGCCGTTCCACAGGGCTATGGGCCAGCGCAGGTTCAATGGCCAGGGAATGCTGCTGGGAATATTGGCTTCGGCTGCCGGTTGCACGCCCTTCATGAAGAACGCATAGAGCGCCCGCACATCGTCGTCGCTGAGCTTGGCATAGGACGGGTAGGGCATGGCCGGGTATAGCCGTCGACCTCCTGGCGCGACACCCTGGCGCACGGCGCGGTCGAAGTCGGCCAGGCTGTAGGCGCCGATGCCGTGCTCGCGGTCCGCGGTGATGTTGGTGGCATGGATCGCCCCCAGCGGCGTGGCCATTTCCAGGCCTCCGGCAAAGGGCGCCTTGCCCGGCAGGCTGTGGCAGGCCACGCAGTCGCTGAGGCGGGCGACGTATTCACCGCGGCTGACCAGGGCGGCGTTGGCGCTGTCCGAGGCGCTGAAGGGCGTGGCAGGCTCGCGGGTGACGTACCAGGCCAGCAGGCCTGCCGCGACCAGGCACGGCAAGGCCAGCCAGCCTGCGGTTCTTGCGAATCGGCTGTTGTTCATGGGCTGTCCTTGTCGTGTCAGCTGAAGGTATGGCGGCTCAGGGGCATGCTGCGCACGCGCTGGCCGGTGAGCTGCGCCACGGCGTTGGCCACCGCAGGCGCCACCGCCGGCAGCGGCGGTTCACCGATGCCGCCCATCTTTGCCCCGCTCTCGACGATGCGCACATGCACCCGGGCCATGCGCGACGGCGGCAGCACCGGGTAGAGGTCGTAGTTGCGCGCCCGTGGCATGCCGTTCAGCCACACCGATTCTTCCAGCAGCACCTGGGACAGACCCAGGGATACCGCGCCGTTGACCTGGGCCTCGATGATCGCCGGGTTGACGATGCTGCCCGGGTCGATGGCCTGCCAGATGTCGTGCACCTTGACCTGGCCGCCCTCCAGCGACACTTCGGCGATGACCGCCGCCTCCGAGCCGAACGGCGAGGCCATGGCCACGCCACGGGCGCGCTTGCTGCCGTCCTCGGCGGTGAACGGGCCGCGCTTCCAGCCGCCGGACAGCTCGCCCACCGCCTGCAGCAGGGTGGTCAGGCGCGGGTTGTCCCGCAGCAGTTGCAGGCGCAGCTCGAAGGGATCGTGGCCGCCCTTGTCGGCCAGCTCGTCGAGGAACGACTCGTAGAAGAAGTCGTTCAGCGAATTGCCCACCGAGCGCCAGTAGCCGAGCATGGCCGGGCCTTTGACATAGATCTGCGCGATGCGCTTGTTGGCGATGGCGTAGGCCTTGCCCGACAGCCCTTCGAGGGCGGTGGGGTCTACCGTGTCGCCCTGCTTGCCGGCAATGGCTTCAGTCGGGCCTTCGGTGGCGCTGATCGCCTCGATGGCCACCGGCAGGCCTTTTTCGTCCAGCGCGGCGCGGAACTTGACCACAGCCATGGGGCGCATGGCATCGCGCAGGAACTCCTCCTCGCGGCTCCAGATCAGTTTCACCGGCCTGCCGACCGCCTTGGCCAGGGCGATGGCCTGCGGGTAGGGGTTGGCCGAGTCGTACAGGAAGTGCCGACCGAAGAAACCGCCGAGCAGTGGCGAATGCAGGGTGATCCGCGCCGGGTCCAGGCCGGTGCGCTTGGCGATGTCGTCGCGGAACATGTCCTGGGCCTGGTTGGGCAGCCACACTTCCAGCGAGCCGTCGGGGTTGAAACGGGCGGTGGCGGAGGGCGGTTCCAACTGCGCGTGGTTGAGGAACTGGTTGTGGTAGGTGGCTTCGACCTTGGTCTTGGCCGCGGCCAGGGCGCCGGCGACATCGCCGTGGTTTTCCTCGTCGCGGCTTGGCCCGGTCTGGGCGGCCAGGTGTTCGCGCCAGCCATCGCTGGAGAAATCGGCAGGCATAGGCCGCACCTGGCTGTCGGCTGCCACTTCCTTCCAGTCCACCTGCAGCGCTTCCACCGCACGCTTGGCGTGCCACCAGCGTTCGGCGACCACGGCGACCGCACCGGGCAGTTGATGCACCGAGTGCACGCCCTTCATCGCCTTGACCTGTTCCTCGTTGCGCAGGTTGCCTACGGTCATGCCCAGGCGCGGGGCATGCTGCACGGCGGCGTGGAGCATGCCGTCGACCTTGACGTCGATGCTGTAGACGGCCTTGCCGGTGGACTTGTCGTAGGCGTCGAGGCGCTGCACCGGCTTGCCGATCCAGCGGAACTGGCTGGGGTCGCGCAGCTTGACGCTGGCAGGGTCAGGCACAGGCAGGTCCATGGCCTTGGCGGCCAGTTCGCCGTAGCCCAGCGCACGGCCCGAGGCCGCGTGCACCACCTTGCCAGGCTCGGTGCTCAGTTCACCCACTGGCACCCCCAGCTGCTCGGCGCCGGCCTGCAGCAGCATGGCGCGGGCCAGGGCGCCGAGGCGGCGCATGGTCGGGTAGCTCATGCGCACCGACATGCTGCCGCCGGTGATGCGCAGGCCGTTCTCCATCACCACGTAGGCCTCGCCCGCCGGCGCGCTTTCGACCACGAAGGTGGCCGGGTCGGCGTCCAGTTCTTCGCCGATGATCTGCGCCATGGCCGTGTTGACGCCTTGCCCGCCCTCCATGAACGGGCTGAGCAGGTGCACGCTGCCGTCGGGGCGGATTTCCAGTAAGGCTGGCACCTGGGTGCCGCGCTCGGTGTTCGCGGTGGCGGCCTGCACCCGCGCCGAGCCCAGCGGCAGGCCGAAGCCCAGCACCAGGGCGCCGATGGCGCTGCCGGCAAGAAAACGCCGGCGCGACAGGTTGACCGTTTCGCCGCTACGCAGCCGTGCCAGGTCGTCGGGGGTGTCGATACGCGCGTTCATCAGGCGTTCTCCCCTTGGGCCAGTTCGTGCACGGCGGCATGGATGGCGTTGTAGGTGCCGCAACGGCACAGGTTGACCATGGCCGCGTCGATCTGTTCGGTGCTGGGCTTGGGGGTGTGCTTGAGCAGCGCGGTGGCCGCCATCACCTGGCCGGACTGGCAGTAGCCGCACTGGGCCACCTGGTGCTCGACCCAGGCGGCGACCACGCGCTTGCCCACGGCGTCGGCTTCGATGGCCTCGATGGTGGTGACTTCACGACCGACCACGCCGGCCACCGGGGTGACGCAGGCGCGCACCACATTGCCGTCCACCAGCACCGAGCAGGCGCCGCATTGGGCCAGGCCGCAACCGTACTTGGTGCCGGTCAGGCCCAGGTCGTCGCGGATCACCCAGAGCAAGGGCGTGTCGGCGTCAGCCTCGACCTGGTAGGTCTGCTGGTTGATTCTTAGTTCCATGGGCTCACCTGCTGATCATCGGTTCTGGAAGCGGGGAATACGCTGTTCCCCAATCCAGAAACGCTAGCACATGGCCCCGTTGCGCAATCGATGCACCCCGCAGGTTCAGAGGATCAGGCAAGCAATCCGGCGGAATGCGCAAGCCTCCTCAATCGATGCGTGGGTGCTGCTGGGCCAGGGTCTTGCGCTTGGCCTCCAGCTCGGCGATCTGCGCGTCGATGTCCTCGATCTTCTGTTCGATGTTGTCGTGGTGCTCCTGCAAAAGTTCGCGGGCTTCGTCGATATCCGAGGCGGCCGGGGCGGCGCCGCGCAACGGACGGTTGGCGGTCTCCTTCATGGTCAGGCCGGTGAGCAGGCCGATCACGGCGATCACCATCAGGTAATAGGCCGGCATGTACAGGTTGTCGGTGGTTTCCACCAGCCAGGCGGCGAGGGTCGGGGTCAGGCCGGCGATCAGCACCGAGATGTTGAAGGCGCTGGCCAGGGCGCTGTAGCGGATATGCGTGGGGAACATCGCCGGCAGGGTCGAGGCCATCACGCCGATGAAGAAGTTCAGCAGCACGGCGAGGATCAACAGGCCGGCGAAGATCACCGCCAGCTTGCCGCTGGTGATCAGCATGAACGCCGGGATCGCCAGGGCGAACAGGCCGACGCTGCCGATGATGATGAATGGCTTGCGCCCCCATTTGTCGCTGAGCAGGCCGATGATCGGCTGCACGAACAGCATGCCGACCATGATCGCGATGATGATCAGCACGCCGTGGTCTTCGCTGTAGTGCAGGTTGTGCGAGAGGTAGCTGGGCATGTAGGTGAGCAGCATGTAGTAGGTGACGTTGGTGGCGATCACCACGCCGATGCAGGTCAGCAGGCTGCGCCAGTGCTGGGTCGCCACCTCCTTGAACGAAACTTTCGGGCCGCTGGCCAGGCCTTCGCGGTCACCTTGCTCGAGTTTTTCGACGTGTTGCTGGAAGGCCGGGGTTTCTTCCAGCGCGTGGCGCAGGTACAGGCCGATCAGGCCCAGCGGCAGGGCCAGGAAGAACGGCAGGCGCCAGCCCCATTCGAGGAACTGTTCCTCGCCGAGGAGCGTCGAGATCAGCACCACCACGCCAGCGCCGAGGACGAAGCCGGCGATCGAGCCGAAGTCCAGCCAGCTGCCGAGGAAGCCGCGCTTGCGGTCCGGGGCGTACTCGGCGACGAAGATCGAGGCCCCGGTGTATTCACCGCCCACCGAGAAGCCCTGGGCCATCTTCGCCAGCAACAGCAGGATCGGCGCCCAGATGCCGATGCTGGCGTAGGAGGGGATCAGGCCGATGGCGAAGGTGCTCAGGGACATGATCACGATGGTCGCGGCCAGCACTTTCTGGCGCCCGTAGCGGTCGCCCAGGGCGCCGAAGAACAGCCCGCCCAGCGGGCGGATCAGGAAGGGCACGGAGAAGGTGGCCAGCGCCGCGATCATCTGCACGCCGGGGCTGGCGTTGGGGAAGAACACCTTGCCCAGGGCATAGGCGACGAAGCCGTAGACGCCAAAGTCGAACCATTCCATCGCGTTGCCCAGCGCGGCGGCGGTGATGGCCTTGCGCATCTTGGCGTCGTCGACGATGGTGATGTCCTTCAGGCCGATGGGCTTGACGGGTTTTCTGCGTGATTTCATGGGCCGTTGTCCTTGAAGGCTTGGGGGCATGGCCATGGTTTGGCCAGCCTTGTACCTAGGGTCAGATACAACGGCGCGCTAAATAATTCCCTGCTGGATCATTTGTGTGAGGCACGGATGGCTCTGACGCGGGGCAAGCCCGCTTCTACATAGGCCATCGGGCAAGCGATCAGAGCGTGCGTGACATCAGCCAGTGCTGCTGCCCCCAGGCCTCGAAGGGTTCCAGCGGCACCCAGCCACGCTTGGCGTAGTAGGCGCTCTGGTCGTGGGTGTGCAGGTAGAGCGTGGAGACCCCGCTGCTGCGTGCATGGTCGCAGATGCCTGCGATCAGTTGCTCCGCCAGGCCTTGCCCTCGTGCTTGCGGGGTGACGAACACGCAGGCCAGCCACGGACCAAGGTCGCCGCGCCCGGGCAGGTCGTCGCTGGCCAGGGCGGCGCTGCCCAGCAGGCGGTCGCCGTCGAGGGCGACCAGGCATCGCCATTGGCCGTTGCGCTGGCCCTCGGCGAACTCGCGTTGCCAGTCGCTAAGCGGCACGTCCGCGTACTCGTAGTGGAACTGTTGGTGCAGCCACTGGGCGAGGGTATCGCTGTGGGCCATGTGGTGTTCAAGCCAGTCCAGGCGGGGCATGACGATGTCCTTTTCAGGGGCAGGGAGGCCGCAGGTGGCTGCTGGCCTTTGCGCGAAGCATACACCTCGGGGCGTGAATCATAAGGGTGATGGCATTTTGATTTTCAGGGGGCGCAGCCGCTATCCTTGCGCCTGCATTTATCAAGGAAGAACCATGCGTCTGTCGTCCTGCTTCAAATCGGTTGTCGCCCTGTCACTTGCCGGCCTGCTCGGCGCCTGCTCCAACTACCACTACAAGGAATACCAGGGCGACTGGGCGCCGGAAACGATGGCGCCCCATGATCTGTCCGGTAACCAGGCCGACGCACCGGTCGTGTACTTCGCCACTGTCCGTTACCGAGCCTTGGGCGTGCCGTTCCATCGGCTACTGCTGGCCACCCATGTCGATGACCAGTTGCTCGAAGGGGCCGGGCGCCGGTCGATTCTCGATATTGCAGGCAAGCAGGCGCTGCGCCTGACGCCGGGCAAGCACTCGCTGAGTTGGTGCTGGGCCTCGATGAATGCGCTGGGAACCGGTGGCGGCAAATGCGGTTTCACCGCGCGTGACGTCGAGTTTCGTGCAGGCAAGCGCTACATCGTCGACTTTGATACGGTTGATGCCATCAATGGCCCACCTGGGCGAGAGACGATGACCATCACTATTACCTCCGAGATTCGCGACCTCGATACCCAGGAGGTGGTCTACCCGCCCAAGGGTAGCGAAGCGTTGACCAAGCGCATGGGCGGTTGAGGATTTGCTCTGATGCAGACTTACTGGCCACTGTTCTGGCCCAATAGCAGCAAGGTCGATCACAGCGCGCCGCAGGTGCGTCTCGATGCGCTGTTGCCGGTCGTAGGGACGGTCACGCTTGCCTATTTCGAGCGTCATGAGCGCATTCAGATTGATGAAACCGTACGGCTCATCTGGTGCCCAAGTGTTTCTGATCTCAATGGCTGGAGTGAGCAACCTTCTGAAATCGCCTTCAGCCATGTGCTGCAGGCCAGGGTGGTCGCACTGGATGCTGCTCCTGAATCGACAATCAACGCTGCGCATTTCGGTTTGCGTGGGCACATGCTTGAGGTTTTGTCCCTCGAGCGATTGCTACCGGCCTTGCGTGGGTGGGCAAACGGTACCGGGGCATGGTCGTTGCCTCAAGCAGCAGCCGGGGATGGCAGTCTGCAGCTCTGGGCAGAACTGAACTGGTGCGGTCGGGCAGAGGTAGCAGGGTACATTTATCTTGTCGGTAATACGCGGGCCGAGTCGCATCTTGAACTGATTTTAGAACGTGATGGCGATAATCTAGTCGGCTTGTTTCACGTACAGCGAAATCCCGCCGGGACCTTTTTCGATTTCGGCGCGACGTATTCTACCGAATTAGAACGTTGCTTGCTCGAGCGGGTGCTGAATAGCGCGCAGCCCTTGTGTGATACTCATCCCCTTTATCTGCTCGAATAACCCGGGGCACAGAACACTTGATCAGTGACGCGATGTTTGGTTTTTAATCGATGTTCGCCAGGTTTTCCTTCTGCCCGCAAACCGGGAAGTTGAACCAGCAGGCCGCGTACGACTAAAGTCCGGTGTCTCCCGCTCGTGTCTAGAAGTACCGTTGGCTCAAACAGTCGGCAAGTTTGATTGTTGGACAATCTAGCGCGTCAGTCCCTCTAGCCTCTGCAATACGGGGTGTCGGGTGACCAGGTGGTCATGCGAGGCTTCGGGTGGTAATTGCCAGTCATTAACTTTTCCGTGAGCGTTCCAGTGAATAACGCTCAACTTTCTAAAGTTATTGCACGTGTGCCGATAACTCTCGGTAACCGTGCCGGGAAGTTCCAAGTGCTGCGATTCTCGCTGTGCCTTTGCCTGCGAATGGGTGTTGTATGTCGTACCTGTCTGCTATTGATTGCCGTCGCGTATCGCTGTGTGTCGTACTGGCTTGCCTGTCCCTGGGCAACGTGCGTGCCGAGACGTTCGTGCCCGGCCAGGAAGTGTTGCGCCAACAGCAACAGCAACAACAGGACCTGCAGCAACTGCAACTGGAACAACGCCGCCGCCAATTGCAGCGCGGTGCGTTCACAGGGCCCGATACTTCCGCGCAGGTCCCCCAGGCCGCGGCCCCGGACACGCACTGCTGGCCGCTGGCCGGAGTGCGGGTGGGCGGCGTCACCCTGATCGACCGTGCCGCCCTCGATGCGCGCATCGACCCGCTGGTGGCGGCGTGCATGGGCGTGGGGCAGATCAACCAGCTGCTGGCGAGTATCACCGCGCTCTATCTGGAAAAGGGCTATATCGCCAGCCGACCGTATCTGACCAGCGCCCCGGCGGCCGGGCAGTCGCTGGACATCCTGGTGGACGAAGGCTACCTGGAGGCCATCGAACTGGCCGACCAGCGCCTGCCGGTGTCCCTGGCCGGGGCCTTCCCCGGCATGCTCGGCGAGCCGCTGAACCTGCGTGACCTGGAGCAGGGCCTGGACCAGCTCAACCGCCTGCGCTCGGTCGACCTGACCGCCGACATCGCCCCCGGCAGCCAGCCGGGCGCCTCGCGGATCATCCTGCGCCCGCGCAGCGCCGGCCAGCCACGGGTGGCCGTGGGCCTGGGCCTGGACAACCTCGGCAGCGCCAGCACCGGGCGCGACCGTCGCGTGCTCAGCCTGGGCCTGGACAACCCGCTGGCACTCAACGACCTGCTCAGCCTGTCGGCCAGCGATACCCTCAACCAGGGCGACCGTTACAGCCGCAACGCCAGCCTGTACTACGCGATCCCCTATGGATACTGGACCTTCAGCCTGTTCGCCAGCCATGCCGAGTACCGCTCGCCGGTCAAGCTCAGCAGGCTGACCCTGCATAGCCGCGGCATCACCGACCAGCTCAGCCTGCGCGGCGAGCGCGTGCTGTGGCGCGACCAGCGCCATCAACTGAGCGCCAGCCTGCAA
Organism: Pseudomonas sp. PONIH3; assembly: GCF_002934345.1. Taxonomy (NCBI): domain Bacteria; kingdom Pseudomonadati; phylum Pseudomonadota; class Gammaproteobacteria; order Pseudomonadales; family Pseudomonadaceae; genus Pseudomonas; species Pseudomonas sp. PONIH3. The sequence continues at coordinate 1,297,406 of NZ_CP026386.1, read as the reverse complement.
CTGGCGCACAAGGATGTCGACAGCGAGTTCGCCAAGGTGCGCCTGGACGTGCAGAGCCCGACACTGACCGTGGCCGAGGCCGGGCTCAACCTGTTCTGGCTCGACCGCGCGGTGTGGAACCTGGACCTCAACTACGCCCAGGGGCTGCACTGGTTCGGGGCCGACGATGACGCCGATCGCCCGGTGCCCGACCTGCCCAGGGCGCAGTTCCACAAGTACCGCGCCGGGCTCAGCCAGTGGCGCAATGGCCAGCTGCTGGGTCAGGCCTGGCAGTGGCAGAGCCAGCTCAACCTGCAGTACAGCCCCGACCCGCTGCCGGCCATCGAGCAGTTGCTCGGCACCGACGATTCGGCCGTGCGCGGCTACCGCATCAGCAGCCTGTCCGGCGCCAGTGGGGCGGTATGGCGCAACACCCTGCGCCTGCCGTTGCGGGCGCAGGGGCCGTTGAGCGTCACGCCACGGCTGGGCCTGGACCACGGCTGGATCAAGGCCGACTACGGCGCCGCCAGCCAGCGCCTGAGCGGCGCGAGCCTGGGCGTGAACCTGGGCTGGAAGGCGCTGCAGCTGGACATCGACTACCAGCGCAGCCTCAACACTCCCCGCGGTTACCAGCGCGAGCCCGAAGTCTGGCTGTTGCGGGCCGCCGTGCAGATTTGAGCGCACCGATTCAGCAGTACCTACATGGAGAGTGACCTATGCCCAAGACCCCCTTTACCTTCAATTTGTCCCCGCAAGGCAAGCTGCGCTGGGCGATCGCCAGCCTGCTGCTGGCCACCAGCCTGCCCCAGGCGCTGGCCGGCGGCGTGGTGGTCGCCCCCGGGCCCGGGGGCACGGCGCAACTGCAGACCCAGGGCGGCGTGCCCATCGTCAATATCGTCGCCCCCAACGGCGCGGGCCTGTCGCATAACCAGTTCCTCGACTACAACGTTGACCGCCAGGGCCTGGTACTGAACAACGCCCTGCAGGCCGGGCACTCGCAGCTGGCCGGCGAGCTGGCGGCCAACCCGCAGTTCCAGGGCCAGGCGGCGAGCGTGATCCTCAATGAAGTGGTCAGCCGCAATGCCTCCGCCATCAATGGCGCCCAGGAAATCTTCGGCCGTGCCGCCGACTACGTGCTGGCCAACCCCAACGGCATCTCGGTCAACGGCGCCAGCTTCATCAACGCGCCCAACGCCAGCCTGGTGGTGGGCCGGCCCGAGCTGGAAGCGGGCCGGCTCAAGGCCCTGGGCACCCAGGACGCCAACGGCCGGTTGCAGGTGCAGGGCGCTGGCCTGCGCAACGACGGCGGTTCGGTCAACCTGATCGCCCCGCGCATCGACAGCCAGGGCCGCCTGGATGCCCGGGACCAGCTCAACCTCACCGTGGGCCGCAACCAGGTGGATTACACTAGCGGCCAGGTCAAGGTGCTTGACGGGGGCGCGGCCAGCGGCGAGCAGCGTATCGACGCCAGCCTGTTCGGCGCGATGCAGGCCGGGCGCATCAATATCGTCAGCACCGCGCAGGGTGCCGGGGTGCGGGTCGGGCCGGAGCAGATCGAAGGCCGCGACGGCGTGCGCATCGACTCGGCGGGTGACCTGAACATCAGCGGCGCCGCCGTGGCCGACTCGCTGCAAGCGACCCGCGCGGGCGTGCGCAGCAGCCAGGGCAATGTGCAACTGCGTGGTGCCCAGGACCTGACCCTGGCAGCCGCCGACGTGGCCGGGCGCGACGTCAAGCTCGACGCAGGGCGCAACCTCACCCTGAGCACCGTGCAAAGCCGCAAGCTTCAGGAAAAACGCGAGAACTGGCGCAGCGGCGCGTTGGGCATCGATTGGGAAACCTACCAACGCACCCAGACCGACAGTGATACCCGCGAGCATGGGGTGCAGGTCGTGGCCCAACGTGATGTACGGGCGAACGCCGGCCAGGATCTCACCGTCAATGCCACCAGCATCGAGGCGCCCGGCCAACTGAGTCTGAACAGCGGTGGCGACCTGCGCCTGACCGCCGCCACCGAACGCCAGGTCAACAGCGACCAGGGCAAGCACACCAAGGGCTTCTGGAAGGCCGACTGGGACAACCGCAGCGAAACCCAGCGCAGCGTCACCAGCCAGCTCAAGGGCGGCGATATCGAACTGCGGGCCAAGGCTTCGGTGCTGGCTGAAGGTGCCCAGCTGACCAGCGGCCAGGACATCCGCATCGCCGGCAAGCAGGTGCAGATCAGCAACGCCTCGCGCACCGACCAGCGCGACAGTCAGAACCAGCAGAGCAAGTTCTTCGGCGTCAGCCACAACGAAGCCAAGCAGAACAGCCGGGAAAGCACCGCCGTGCGCAGCGAGCTGGTGGCCGGTGGCAGTGTCGGCCTGAACAGCGCCGAAAGCATCGAGGTGGTCGGCTCCACGGTCAAGGCCACCGGCGCGTTGAACGCTGACGCGGCGGGCGACCTGAAAGTCGCCTCGGCCCAGGACACCCGCGAGCATGGCAGCGCCAGCAGCAGCCGTGGTTTCGTGGCCTCGGCCAAGGAGACCGCGTCGGGCTCGGGGCAGTATCGCGCTGGCGTCGGCTATGCGAGCGATCGCCAGAGCGCCACTGGCAGCCAGGTCAGCCAGCAGGGTTCCAGCCTCAGCGGCAGCGAGGTTCAGCTGACCGCCGGCGCTGACCTGACCGTCAAGGGCGCAGCGGTGAAGTCCACCGCAGGCGATACCACCCTGACCGGCAAGCAGGTGTCGTTGCTGGCCGAGCAGGACAGCCGCAGCGAGTCCCGCGACAGCAGCCACACCGGGGGTGGCGTCTACCTCACCGCCGGCCTCGACCGTGCCGGCGCCGGGGTCGAATTCGCCCATGGCACCCAGCAGGACACCTCGAACAGCAGCACTGCCAAGACCACCGGCATCGACAGCGCCGGCAGCTTGACCATCAAGGCCGACACCCTGGCCAGTGAAGGCGCGCAGGTCAACAGCGCCGGCACCCTCAGCGTCAGCGCCAACCAGGTGGACAACCGCGCGGCTCGCGACACCACCAGCAGCAGCCACCAGCAGAGCAACTGGACGGCGGATGTCGGCGTCAATGTCGAGTACAAGGACATCGCCCGGCCGATCGCCGGGGTGGTCAAGGATGTGGTGGGCGGCAAGGTATCGGTGAAGGACGCGCTCGACGGCAAGCTGCCGCTGGGCGATGTCAAGGACGTGCTTGCCGGCAATACCACGCTGACCGACGCCTTGGGCAAGCTCGGCACGCCGAACCTGGGCGTCGACCTGGCCGTGGGCCATGCCAGCCAGCAGCAGGGCGAGCAGGCCGGCACCGCGGTGGTCAGCCAGTTCAACGGCCAGGGCGTCCAGCTGGACGTGGCCGGTGCGCTGAAGGACCAGGGGACCCAGTACAACGCCAATGGCGGCGCGCTGAACATCAAGGCCGGCGCGTTGCAGGCCGACGCCGCCAGCAACACCCACAGCCGCAGCGAGCAGCAGGTGAATGCCGATGTATCCGCCCGGGTCTACACCAAGACCGGCGAGGACCTGAATGTAACCGCCAGTGGTTCGGGGGGGAGCAAGAGCCTGGCCGAAGACCGTTCCACTGCCGTGGTCGGCACCTTCACTGGCAATCAGGGCCTGAACATCCAGGTCGGCGGCGATGCCCGCTTCGAAGGCAGCCGCCTCGACGGTGGCCAGGGCGCGGTGGCCGTCAACACTGGCGGCAAGCTGGCCCTGCAGCAGGCCAGCAACCATGAGCGTCGCGACACCAGCAGCCTCGCTGGCAGCGCTTCGCTGACCGTGGGTACCTTGCCGGTGGGCGACAAGGTCGACCTGGGCGCGGGGCTGCAACTCGACCATGCCGGCGCACACAGCGCCGACAGCAAGGCCCAGGTGGCGAGCATCAGCGGCAGCGGCCCGGTGCGGCTGGGCAGCGGTGGCGACCAGACCTTGCAAGGTACGCGCATCGACGCGGCGGGCCCGGCCGAACTCAAGACCGGTGGCGCTCTTGACCTGCAGGCCGCCAGCGACACCCGGACCGTCAGCGGCAGCCACCTGGGCGGCGGCCTCAACCTCGGCGGCAAGGCAGCCACCGGCGAGCAGGGCCGCGACCTGAGCGGCAAGCTGGGCGGCAACTTCAATGTGGGCCAGACCAACGAACGCTCGCAGACCCTGAGCGGCGGCCAGCTGAACAGCCACGCCAATGTGGACCTGGCTGGCCAGTCGGTGCATCTGCAGGGCACGCAGGTCGCAGCTAGGGGCGTCAACGTCGGCGCAGGCGAGGGTGGCCTGGCGCTGGAATCGGCGCAGTCCACCCAGAGCCGCAACAACTGGGGCGTCGAGCTGAAGGCCGGCGGCAACCTGAGCCGCAATACCCCGGTCGACGCCGGCCAGCAGGCCACTGCGTCCCATGATTTCGACCTCGGCGGCAAGGTGCATGTGGATCATCTGCAGGGCACCACCCAGCAGAACAGCCGGATCGCCGCCGACACGGTGGCGTTGAACAGCACGGGCGCGGCGCAACTGAGCGGCGCCCGTGTCGAAGGCCAGCACATCGGCGGCAAGCTCGACGGCGGGCTCAGCATCCAGGAGCGTCAGGACACCACCACCTCGGTGCGTCTCGACCTGGGCGCCGGCCTGGTCGGCAAGCCGGGCGAGGCCAAGGAGGGCGAAGCCAAGCCCGCCTTCGGCTACACGCCGTCGTTCAATGCCCAGGGCGAGTTCGTGCGCAAGGCCGGGGTCCAGGAAACGTCGCAGATCACGGCGCAGCGCGAGCTGGGGCTGCAGGTCAAGGGCGTGGAGCAGGGCGGGAACACGGTCGGGGCCGAGGTGAAACCGCTCGGTTACCAGGTCAAGGCCACCCTCGACCTGCCCAAGCTGCCTGAAGCCGGCCTGCCCAGCGTATCGCTGGATGACGGCAAGCTGAAGGTCGGGCCGGTGACGGTCGAAGGTCAGCTTGACGGCCTGACCAACAAGGGCTGACGGGGCACGCCTCGTGCCCCCCAGCCTGAAGAGAGACTACGTGGGAGCGGGCTAGCCCGATCCCATGTAGCGCTCGTCATCTTCTGCTCCCTGCAAGCGGGCCAGTCCCGCCTTGCAGGCTGGACCGGGCTGAGCCCGTCGGCCTGGCGCGAAAGCCCTCCTTAGGCGACGACTTCGCTCAGACCGCCGAAAACACCGACCCGGTAATCCGTTCGCTCAACAGCTCCAGAACCCGCAATCCCGCCAGTGAGTTGCCCGAGGCGTTCAGCGCAGGCGACCACACGCAGATGCTGTAGCGCCCCGGCACCACCGCGACGATACCGCCGCCCACGCCGCTCTTGCCCGGCAGGCCGACCCGGTAGGCGAAATTGCCCGCCTCGTCATACAGCCCGCTGGTGGCCATGATCGCGTTCACCTGCTGCGCCTGGCGTGGGCTGAGCACCTGCTCGCCGCTGTGCGGGCAGTAGCCGCTGTTGGCCAGGAAGGCGAAGCCACGGGCGACGTCGGCGCAGCTCATCGACAGCGCGCAGTGATGGAAGTAGCTGCGCAGCACCGCGTCGACATCGTTGTGGAAGTTGCCGAAGGCCTGCATCAGGTAGGCCATGGCCGCATTGCGTGCGCGGTGCTGGTACTCCGACTCGGCCACCACCGTGTCGCTGACGATACGCGGGTTGGCCGCCAGGCGGCGGACGAAGTCGCGCATCGACAGGGTAGGTGTGGCATAGCGCGATTGGTTGATGTCGCAGATCACCAGCGCCCCGGCATTGATGAACGGGTTGCGCGGGCGGCCCTTTTCCACCTCCAGCTGCACCAGCGAGTTGAACGCCTGCCCCGAAGGCTCGTAGCCCAGCCGCGACCAGATGTCCTCGCCGCTGTGATTGATCGCCTGCACCAGGCTGAACACTTTGGAGATGCTCTGGATCGAGAACGGCGTGCGCGCATCCCCGGCGCAGTGCAACTGGCCGTCCAGGCTCTGCACGGCGATGCCCAGCTGGTTGGGGTCGACCTGGGCGAGGGCGGGAATGTACTGCGCCACCTGGCCCTGGACGAGCAGGGGGCGGACGTGGTCGAGGATCTCTTGCAGGAGTGCTTGCATCGGAAAACCTGGTGCGGAGGAAAGACGCGGTGGAAAACGTTCAGGTAGACGATGGTCGCTGGCTGTGGAGCACATCTGCCCGCGTCGACTCTTGTGATGATGCGTTACCTGCAGGCGCAGGCTTGCCCCGCGCCTGCAGCGACCATGCTTTACGCGTTGGAGGTTGCCTCGAACGCCGTGGCGTACTGCACACTGCCCTTCGGCACATCACCGCTGAAGGCCAGGGCCTGGAAGTACTCGGCAGGCACGCCTGGCAAGGTCAAGCCCGGCTGGGCCTTGAAGCCGAAGCGGGCATAGTAGCGCGGGTCGCCCAGCACCACGCAGCCCTGGCCGCCCAGCCCATGCAGCCGGGCCAGCGCGGCATTGATCAGCGCCGAGCCGATGCCTTGCCCTTGGCGCGCCGGCGACACCGACACCGGCCCGAGGCCGAACCAGCCGCTGGCGCCCGACGCCAGGGTGACCGGGGAAATCGCCACATGGCCAACGACGGTGCCGGCTTCCACTGCCACCAGCGAGACAGTGAGCTGCCCCGCCCGACGCAACGCCGTGACGATGAACTGCTCGGTGTGGCTGCTGTGCTCGGCGTCGGCGAAGGCGGCTTCGGTCAATTGGCCGATGGCGTCGATGTCTTCGGGGCGTTCGTCGCGCAGGGCGATGCCATTGTCCAGGTGTCTGCGCGTGTCGGCGTCGATCAGGCCGCGCAGGGCCTCGAACAGCGGAGTGGCGGCGGTGTAGCGCTTGCCGTAGTTGAGGTTGAAGGCGTAGTCGAAGCCCGGAGGGTTGCGGCCCTGGTTGTGCTGCAACAGGGTCTCCAGTTTGTCCAGGGCCTTGACCGCCTGGGCCTCGGCGGACGTCGCGGCTTCATAGTCTTCCCACAGCCCCATGATCTCCTCGCGCAGGGGCGCATCCAGGCTCGCCATCAGTTGCAGCAGGTCGTCGCGCTCCTGCTGGCTCTTGTCGGGGAAACCCTGCTTGCTGACGGCGGGCACGTCGCCGCTGATGGCCTCGCCGAGGTCGTGGACCAGGCACATCTTCAGGACCTTGAGCAGGTCGAGGTCGCCCAGTTCGTCGGCGAAGGTGATGGCCATCAGGCACAGCCGCCAGGTGTGCTCGGCGGTGCTTTCGGCACGGCCGCTGGAGGTATGGGCGCTGCGCAGCACGCTCTTGAGTTGTTCGGCCTGGCGCAGGAAGTCCAGGCGGTTCTGCAGCTTTTCGATGTTCATGGTCACTCCATGTCCTGGGGCGGTTCAGCGTGTCGGCATGATAACCCCAGACGCCCGTCGGCTTTCATGGATCTGACGCTTGCATGTTCGGGGTACTCAATCCCACGCCCGTTGCCTGGCCAGCACCGAGGCCGGCGTTTCCCCCACCAACTCGGTATACAGGTTAGGCGCGGTGGCCCCTTCGGTGCTGATGAGCAACACCCTCGAATCGCGCCCGAGGCCCACCCGGGCCGCCAGCGCAGGCACCGCCATCAACCGCACCAACCCTGCCAGCCCGGCCACCGCCGACTCACCCGCCAGCAACGGAATGTCCCGGGCACCGCCTTGCGCCAGGCGACGCATCGCCGCGATGGCATCGCAGTCACCCAGGGTCATGAAGAAGTCGACGCTCGGCTGCAGGAATCGCCATGCCAACGGTGAAGTTTCCCCGCAGGCCAGCCCGGCCATCAACGAGTCCACCGAGCCGCTGGCGGCACCGGGCTGGCCGGCCATGGCGCTTTGCAGCAGGCAGTCGGCTTGCTCAGGTTCGACCACGATGAAGGTCGGACGCTGCTCACCCATCAGCTCCCACAGGTAGCTGACGATGCCCGCCGCCAAGCCACCCACGCCTCCTTGCAGGAACACATGGGTGAAGGCCGGGTCTTGTCCTCTGGCCTCGACCAGTTCGGCGGCGAGGGTTCCGTAACCCTGCATCACATCGCCGGGAATCTGTTCGTAGCCATCGTAGGACGTGTCTGAAACGACCTGCCAGCCGTGGGCCTGGGCCAAGCCCGCGGCGTGCGCCACCGAGGCGTCGTAGTTGCCCTCGACCCGTACGATCTGCGCGCCGTAGGCGGCAATGGCCTGTTCGCGCTCCATGCTGACGTGGGCGTGCAGGACGATGACGCAGCGACATCCCACGCTTTGCGCGGCGGCGGCCAGGGCGCGACCATGGTTGCCGTCGGTGGCGCTGACTACGCTGAAACCGGCCAGCTGGCTGGCGTACCGCCCGGCGAACAGGTCGGCGGCGGTGAAACCGTGCCCGGGGAAGGTGCGCAGGATCAGGCGCACCAGGGCGATGGGCGCCCCCAATGCCTTGAAACTGCCCAGGGGTGAGCGCACCGATTCGTCCTTGACCCGCACCTGGCCGACACCCAGTTCGGCGGCCAGGTCCGGCAGGTCGTAGAGTGGCGTGCCCGTGGCACGCAGTTGCGGCCAGTGCGCCAGCCATTGGCGGCTCTCGTTTGCCTGGCGGATGTTCATCAGGGCTTGCAGGGCGCGAGGGTAGGGCGTGCGGGTGGCGTTGGGGTTGGCGAAAAGCATGTGATTCTCCAATAGGTAGAGCAACAGGGCGGGATCAGCGTGTGGGGTTCAGCCGCGTGGTGACCACGTCCAGCAACACCCGCGCGCCGTCGAGCAACTGGGCGTCGTCGGTATGCTCGCGGGGGTTATGGCTGATACCGCCCTGGCTGGGCACGAAGATCATCGCCGCCGGGGCGATACGCGCGATCATCTGCGCGTCGTGCCCGGCGCCTGAGGTCATGCGCCGATGGCTCAGGCCCAGGCGCCGGGCGCTGGCCTCGATGGTGTTGGCCAGCGTGGCGTCGAATGTCACCGGCTGGAAACGCACCAACTGTTCGGTTTCGAGGGTGACCCCTTCGGCTTCGGCAAGCGCCCGGAGTATCCGCGCCAGGTGCGCCTCGGCCTGTTGCAGGCGCTGTTCATCCGGGTCGCGCAGGTCGACAGTAAAGGTGGCGCGGCGTGGGATCACGTTGATCACGTCGGGCTCGAAACGCATGCAGCCGGTGGTGGCCAGTGTCGTGCCGCTATCCCGGGCCAGGCGCCGCAGCTCGGTGACCGCGGCGCAGGCGACGAAGCCTGCGTCGTGGCGCAAGCGGGTCGGGGTGGTGCCGGCGTGGTTGGCGTTGCCTGTTACCGTCACCTGCTGCCAGGAGATCCCTTGCAGATCTTCGACCACCCCGATCTGCGTCTGCTCGGCTTCCAGTAGCGGCCCCTGTTCGATATGCAGCTCGAGGTACTCGTGGGGCATGATCGCGCCAGGTTCCATATCGCCGGCGTAGCCGATGCGTTGCAGCTCGTCACCCAGGCGGGTGCCATCGGTGCCGAGAGTATCCAGCGCCGTCTGCAGCGCGAGCCCGCCGGCATGCACCAGCGAGCCCATCATGTCCGGCTGGTAGCGCACGCCTTCCTCGTTGCTGAAGGCCGCCACGGTAATCGAGCGTGCGGGCGTCACGCCGGCCTCGCGGTAGGCCCGCTGTACCGCGAGCCCGGCCAGTACGCCATAGCAGCCGTCCAGGGCGCCGGCATTGGTAACGCTGTCGATATGCGAACCGATCATCAGCGGTGCGGCATCGCCGGGGGCGCGCAGCGTGCCGAAGATATTGCCGATGCGATCGATAGCGACTTCCAGTTCGAGCTCGCGCATCCAGGCAACCAGTCGGTCGCGGCCGGCCTTGTCCGTGTCGGTGAGGGCGATGCGCGTGCGGCCTCCGTTCTGCGCATCGGCGCCGATCTCGCCCAGTGCACGGATCTGTTCCAGCAGTTTCGGGCCGTTCAGGTGCAGTTTGATCATGCGTTTCTCCAGGGCCTCGTTCAAGCGGTGTGGGCGAAATGATATTTGCTTGTGCTGAACTGAAAGATTGATTTTCAGGCCAAAAGCGTAATTTCATTGCGGGTGCATACGCCTGCCAGGACCCCACCTACATGAGCCTTGGCCCCTTCGACCGCGCACTGCTCGACGCCGTGCAGCGTGATGCCAGCACTTCCCAGATCGACCTAGGCGTGCAGGTGAACCTGTCGTCGGCTGCGGTTAACCGCCGGCTGAAGAAACTCACCCAAGACGGCGTGATTCAGCGCACCGTGGCCCAGGTCGATCCGCTGGCGCTGGGTTACACGCTGACGGTGATCACCGAAGTGGAGGTGGAGAACGAGCGGCTCGACCTGCTCGACGCCATGAAGCGCACCTTCATGGCCTGCCCGCAGGTGCAGCAGTGCTACTACGTGGCGGGAGCATGCGACTTCGTGTTGATCATGCTGGTGCGGGACATGGCGCAGTACACCCAGTTGACGCGGGAGCTGTTCTTCCAGAGCAACAATGTGAAGCGCTTCAAGACGCTGGTGTCGATGAGCAATGTGAAGACCGGCTTGCAGGTGCCGGCGACCTGAGACGAGCTCAGGCCACGCCGATCTCATCCATGAAGTCGTCCAGGAACGACGCCAGCCGTTCATGCCGCAGCATGGCCAGGCGAGCCCCCGCAGTTGTCTGGAACCCCGAGGCGAGCTTGAGCAGCTTGGTGTGGAAATGCTCGATGGCGTACCGGTTGTCCTGGTGGTCTCGCCCTTCGGCGGTGGGGTTTTCGAAGTCGTACAGTGACGAGCCCATGCGGCCCGCGACATAAAAACAACGGGCGACGCCCACCGCGCCGAGGGCATCGAGGCGGTCGCTGTCCTGGAGGATCTTCGCCTCCAGGCTCAGCGGCGCGATGCCCGCCGAGAAACTGTGGGTCTGCACAGCATGGGCCGCTTGTTCGACGCGTGCCGATGGCCAGCCCATGTCAGTGAGGATCGCGGCGGCCCGTTCGGCCGACAGTGTCGAGGCCTGGCTGCGCAGAGGCGAGTTCTTCTCCACCGCCACGCAATCGTGCAGCACGGTGGCGGCGAGCAGCAGTTCAAGGTCGCCACCTTCCTTGGCCTGGATGCGCCGGACGTTGCTCCACACCCGCTGCACATGGGCGAGGTCGTGGGAGCCGTCGGTGCTGGCAACGGGCAGGCAGGGCAGCAGTTCGTCCGCCAGGGGCTGCAGGGGAAAGAACGGCGCGTTGGCCATCGCGTGTGCTCCATCAATCAGGGGAGGGGTTGAACATTGTTTCGGCGCGGCAACGGTATACCAATCGTCGCTGCTTCGGGCAGGGCGTGCGGTCAGCGGCAACACAGGCAACCACCGCGATGACGACAGTTGTCGGTATTGAGCGGGCGTGAGCTCGCGGTCAATACCGCAAGTTCAAAGACTGCCTGTTGTTCTGCCGGCTGGCTGGGCGAGAAATGCTGTTATCAGTGAAGTGACCTGCTGCTGGATCACCTCGCGGGCGCGGCCGTTATCGCCGTCCAGGCAAAAGATGCCATCGCCGGGCACTTGCGCTTCGAGCAATGACTGTGCGCCAGGCTTGCACGCATTGTCGGCGATCAGTTGCGCGGTGGTGGTCGCTGCGGTCGGGTACCAGACCACCATCTGCAGTGGGCGGCCAGTGTGCGAATCCTGCAGTGTGGAGGATTGGAAGCCGATGGGCGTTCTCATCGGCAAAGGCAAGCGTCGTCAGGCAAGCCCACAACAGTGCGCCGAAAACTGTTTTCAATCTCTTTTCTTCCTTGAATGGGTGCGTGTCATGCCGGGGTGGACGCAGGTCCTCTGCGACAGGTGATCGTTTTACCTCAGAGCGCGTACTGGGCGATACCGTTGCCGAACGACCAGTTCTCCTTGCGCACTTCGACCAGGTTGATGAACACGTCCTGCGGGCGGACCCCGGCCTCGCGTTCGAAGCCTTCGGCGATCGCCTGGTACAGCGCTTTCTTCTGCTCCAGGGTGCGGCCTTCGCTGAGGGTGATCTGGATGAACACCTGGCCGTCGGAGCGCTGGATGCCCAGGTACTGCGGGTCGAACACCAGGCGATCACCGTCGTGCTCGGTCAGGACCTGGAAGTTGTCGTGCTCGGGGACATTGATCGTGCGCCGCAGGCAGTCGTAGACGATCTGGCCAAGCGTGCGCAGGTGGGTCGGGTCGGGTCGGGGTGGCGCTTGATGTCGATGCGTACCAGGGGCATGTGGACTCCTTGGGCTATGCCAGGCGAGACGCAGAAGCTGGTAGGACAGGGTCGGGGCAGGGCAGAGCCCGGCATGTGGCCGGGCTCTAGAAGGCATTACTGAGGCAACAGCTTGTGGGCGCGTTCGCTGGCGTTATTGAAGACCTCGATCAGTCTTTTCGCCAGTACGTCTTCGATTGCCGCGGCGGTGAGCAGGCCCTGGGTAAATCCGATGCCCTGATCCTTGGCGACCGCCAGTTGCTGGCTGTTCTCCGCTTCGGCCAGGTCGCCCAGGTAGTGTGCTGCACGAAAGGCGTAGCGCTCGGGGAGGGTCAGCTGTTCAAGCTCCTTCAACGAAAGGGCGAACTGGCTGGCGGCGGCGGGTTTCAGGCTGAGGTGCTCGAACTGGAGCAGGCTCAGGCGATCGGTAGTCAAGGCGAATCTCCGTTTCTCTGCGGGAATACCCGGTTACTGTCCTGCCTTTTGCCGGTCAGCGCAAGGGTGGCCAGGGCGGTGGCGCGAAAAGAATTGTCCTGGGGCGGTGACAGGAGAGGCGCGTGTCATGCGCCGCGCAGGCAGGCCTGGGCGCATCCTCTGCTTGGCGCGCATGCTAAAACGTTCTAGCCTTTGCGTTTTGCTCATTGCCGTAAGGAACACCCGCATGACTCCCACCCTCAGCCGCCGTCGCGTGCTCCAGGGCGCGCTCGGCGGCTTGGCCCTGCTGGCCCTGCCAACCTGGGCGGATGACCCGCTGCGCAAAGCATTGCAGCAACTGGAGGCCACAACCGGCAGCACGATCGGCCTGTGGGCCCTGGACACCGGCAGCGGCCAGCAACTCGCCTGGCGCGCCGAGGAGCGCTTCGCGTTCTGCAGCACCTTCAAGGCCATCCTCGCCGGCGCCATCCTGCACCGCAGCCAGGCCGAGCCGGGATTGCTGGAGCGGCGTATCGCCTACGGCGCCGAACAGCTGGTGGTGTATTCCCCGGTCACCGAAAAGCACGTGGGCGCCGGCATGACCGTCGCCGGGCTCTGCGCCGCCGCGGTGCAGTACAGCGACAACACTGCCGGCAACCTGTTGCTTGAGCTGGTCGGTGGCCCGTCGGGTCTTACGGCGTTTACCCGCAGCCTGGGTGACCCGAGGTTCCGCCTCGACCGCAACGAACCGACCCTCAACACCGCCTTGCCGGGCGATCCGCGTGACACCACCACACCCCTGGCGATGGGGGTGACCCTGCAGCGTCTGTTGCTGGGCGATGGCCTGGCTGCTGCCGAGCGCCAACAGCTGCAGGATTGGCTCAAGGGCAACACCACGGGCGATGCCCGCATCCGCGCCGGTGTGCCGAAGGATTGGGTGGTGGGTGACAAGACCGGGTCGGGTGACTACGGTGTGGCCAACGATGTCGCGGTCATCTGGCCCAAAGGCCGGGCGCCGTGGATCGTGGTGGTGTTCAGCCGTGGAACCAAGGCGGATGCGCCATGGAACAGCGAGACGATCGCGGCAGCCACGCGGGTGGTCGTGGAGGCCTGGAAGGGCTGAGCAATCGCTTGGACCATTACCCGAACGCGTGGGAGTGGGCTTGCCCCGCGATGAGGTCGGCTCACCCTACGCGTACGCGCCGCCGTTTCTTGAGGTACATCTGGCCATCGGCGTGGCTGAGCAAGGTGTCGGCATCCTCGCCATCGCTGGGGTAGCAGGCCACGCCGATGCTGCAGGAAGGCATCAGGACCTCGCCGAACTCGGCGCCGAGCGGTTGCTCCATGACCTTGGCGATCTGCTCGACCATCTCGTACACGGCATCCTCCGAGGGCACGTCAGTCAGCAGCACGATGAACTCGTCGCCGCCGATCCGCGCCACGGTGTCCGCCGCCTGCACACTGTCCTGCAGCCGGCGGGCGATGGTGCACAGCACGCGGTCGCCAGCAGCATGGCCATGCACATCATTGATGCCCTTGAAATCATTGACGTCGAGAAACAGCAAGGCCAGCCGTCGGCGCTGCTGGCGAGCCATGCGCAGGGCCGTGGCGAGGCGATCGTTGAACAGCGAGCGGTTGGTCAATTTGGTCAGCGGGTCGTGATGGGCGAGGAAGCGTAGTTCCTGCTCGGCCTGGGTGAGGGCGGTGACGTTGCGGGCCACACCGATCCGCGCGCCTACTTCATCGGACCAGGAGGCCGCCCAGAGAATGTGCACGATCTCGCCATCCTTGCGCACATAGCGGTTGCGAAAGTCACAGTGGGCGTTGCCGTTCATCACCCGCACGATCGAGGCGCGGGTGGCCTCCAGGTCATCCGGGTGCATGTAGCGGGTGATCGGGGTGCCGGTGAGCTCGTCGGCGCGGTAGCCGAGCAAGGCCTCGCAGGCATCGCTCACGAACACGATGGTGTCCTCCCGGTCGACCACGAACACGGTGTCCAGCATCAGGTGGATCAGCCTGGGGTAGAGCGCTTGCAGGTCGACGGGCATAGGGCGGGGGTGTCCGATACGGGTAGCCCGGTCATGGTCCGATCACGCAGGGCGGCCGCGCGATGTCCTGCAAGCCGCCGTGGGCCGCTTGCCGCGCCCGAGCAGCATACACAGGGTCGGGGGCGGGGCACTACCGGTATGACGTTCATGTGTTGCGACCCGGCGTGTGGAGCCGCGAAGGTTTGCACGTGCAGCCTCAGCTTCTGCACGTGCAGCCTTTGCTTCGTTCAGGTGTTATCAGCCTTGGTGGCCATCAGTGCGTTGAGTTCTGCATAGCTGTGGGCCTTCAACCCGCTGGTGTCGAGCTGTCCGTTTTCCAGGAAGCGCTGGGTCAGGCCGCTCATGGCACCGTAGAGAAACTCGGCGATGCTCGAACCGGCGCTCAGGCGGCGAACGCCAAGCCGTTGCAATTCGGCAGAGCTGGGCAAGCCTGCGCGCCAGAGTAGGTTGACCGGCAACGTCACCTCCCGGCACAGCGTGGCGATCTCGCCGGGCTCGACCACGCCGGCGGCGAACAGCCCGTTTGCGCCACCGGCGGCATACTGCGTGGCGCGACGCAGGAGCTCTTCGAGGCGTTGCTCGGCGGGCAGCAGGTGCTTCAGGTAGACATCGCTGCGCACGTTGATGAACAGGTCGACCCCGCGCTGGCTGGCGGCGTTTCTGGCGGCGTCGAGCTTGCGCAGGAGCTGTTCGGGGGGGTGGGTGCCGTCCTCGATGTTGATGCCCACCGCGCCGGCGGCGATGACGGTCTCGACGACCTTGGCGACCTGTTCGGGAGCGTCCGAGTAGCCGCCTTCTATATCAACGGTCAGCGGCACGTTGAGTACCCTTGCCATCGACTCGACGGTGCCGGCCAGCAGCGCCAAGGGCAGCTTGTCACCATCCTGGTAACCATGGGACCAGGCCACGGCGGCGCTGCTGGTGGCAACTGCCTTGCTGCCCTGGCGCTCGACCAGGCGTGCACCGCCGGCGTCCGCCACATTGGCCAGCAGCAACAGCCCTTGCCGGTGAAGGTCATGAAAAACGCGATCCATTGCTGCCATGAGTGCATGACTCCGTCGAATATCCTGAAGAGGGTTTGCTGCGCGCCCTAGATTGCCATTCAACAGGTCGGGCCTGCACGATTTTTCAAGATATTCCAGCGAAGCGTTGCGGTGGACTCCAGCCCCCAGTGGAGCTTCAGCGCGGAGCTGAATACACGGGGTGCTGATCAGCGGCGATAGTAACGACGCTCGTCGTCATAGCGATGGTGCAGGGCGCGATCATGGTGGCGGTCCCAGTAGCGTTGCCGCTCCATTGCCCGGCGGTGCTGCTCCCGGCGCCATTGTTCGCGGCGCCACTGCTCTCGGCGCCAGTCGTCGCGGTGGTCATGCCAGCGCTCGTCGTGGCGGTAGCGGTCGTCATGGGCCAGCAGCGCTGCCGATGGCGCGCTTGCCAGGCTGGGCCAGGGGTGTTCGGCTGCGGGATGGCTCGCCGCGTCGAGGACCAGGGCGGAAGGTACAACAGTCTTCATCGGTGCGGCGGATGCCGAGCCTGCGGCCGCGAGTGCGAACAGGCCAACGAGCAGCATGCATGGGGCAGGGATTTTCATCAGTGAAGACAACCTCTGTGGGCAATTGAGCGTGTGGCCAGCGGATGCCAGGACAGCCGCGTGGCGCACTCACCCAATAGACCGGCAAAACGGAAAAAGTTCTGCCGGGCCCATGGCGGAATCATCAACGACTTCAGTGCGTTGCGCCTGGCGCGAGCCGGGCCACCTGATCGCCCTTGATCACTTCACCTGGCCGTTGTACACCACGGTCGCGGCGCCGTCCTTCTTGATGGTCAGCTTGTTGCCCTCGGCCATGCTTTCGACCATTTCCGAACAGCCGTCCACCTCCGCCTTGCCGTCCACATGCTCGCTGGCGGTGTCGAAGCTGAAGACATAGGTGGACGCCGGGCAGGCATTGCCGCCTTCGCCCGTGGACACAACGAGTACATAGCGGTTGGGGCCGAACGTATAGGCCTTTTCGATGGCAACGTAGCCGGTGCTTTCGGCATCGGCGACGACGGCCTCCATGACGTTCATCACGCCCGCCCGGGACTGGTAGTTCAGCGCGGTGCCCAGTTCCATGCCTTGCACGGTGAACGGCCCGGCGCCTTCGTCGCCGACTGGCAGCGGCTCGTAGGCGATGCTCGGCGCCAGTGGCGCGCTGGCCGGTTTGGCCAGCAGCGCGGGTTGCGGCTGGGGGTTGATGCACTGTCCACTTTCACAGATGCGCTCACCTTTGCAGTCGGTGTCCTTGGCGCATTGGCCAGACACTGCAGCGGTCTGTTCGGCCTTGTCGCAGCCGGCGATGGCCAGGGTGAGGAGGGCGAGGGTAAGCAGTCGCTTCATCAGCGAAGTCCTTTTCATGGATGAGGGCTGCGCAGTATCGCCAAACTGTGGGCAGATGTCGCGGGGCTCTATCTCAACCTAGGTCTCTGCTGGCTGCTCCACTTCATCCACGTAGGCTTCGAAAAACCAGTCGGGTATATCTTCGTTGCGGTACTCCAGTTGCACGCCATCGGTGATTTCCGCCAGCCACACCGCGCTCTGCCCGGAGTTGTCGAACACATAGGCACGATGGCTGGCGGCGATGGCCTCCGGGAGCAGGTCGAGGGAGCGCTCGTAGCGGCTGCGCACCAGATCGTCCCTGACGGGATGGCCGCCCGCGCGCACGCGAATGGCGACCCGCTCGATATTGATCCGCGGGTTTTCGGTCGAGACGAAATAGAGGTAGGTGCGATAGCCCTGGGTTTGTGCCAGGCGCATGAATTCGATCTTGCTCGGGTGCGACATGACGCTTTCGAAGGTGAAACTCTGCTTCGCCTCCAGCAGGCGCTGGCGAATGAAGTCGGCGATCACCGAGGCGAAGTACGAGTCCACTGGCACTGCACGGTAGTCGATCCGGTTGTCGAGCACTTGCAGTTGCCGGGCGTGCATGGCCAGTTGCCGGGAGGCAATCAGATGATGATCGAGATGGAACGTCAGCAGTTCGGCCTGAGTGGCCTGAATACCAAACGGGGCGAGGTCGACGAAGCCGCTGTCCTTTGCCTCTTGCTCGAGTTCGTCGGCATTGACAAAAAGGCGTGTCAGCGCCGCAGGCAGGCTTGCCTTGATGGTGCTCTTGCCCGAGCCGTTGGGGCCCGCAAAAACACGCAGCCTAGGCACGCCCGCCGGCCGTCTGGTCATCGACCCTGCGTACACTGATTATTTCGCCGACCCGGACCTTGCGCCGGGGGCTGGCTTGGCCCAGCACGGTCCGGGCACCATCGGCACCGACGCGCACCAGTTCACCGTCATCGACACACAGCACGCCGCGCTGGCTGGCCTGCAGGGCACGCAGGTAGGCCGAATGCGTAGCCTCGCTGGCGTGCAGGGGAATCTGTTGTTCAAGGGTATCGAGGTCCCGTTCGGAGACCTTCTTCGCTTTTGCTGCCATCGCTGGACACCTCCGCGCAATGTGAAACCGCTTGCGCACATGGGAGGCATCATAGCGTCGACGCTGTAAAAAGGCATCAAGGAGGGTCATCGGGCTGTCCTGAAGTGGATTCGCCGCAAAGTCTGGCACAGCGCTGCGCTCACTGTTTCCCCAGGCCGCGTAGTCCGTTTCCCAAACCTGAAACGGGGCCGTCGAGCGGCCCCGCTGATCCGGTGTCGGTCTTCAGAAGCCGAAGTCGCTCAGGCCCGGGTGATCGTCCGGACGGCGCCCCAGGGGCCAGCGGAACTTGCGCTCGGCTTCGCTGATGGGTTGTTCGTTGATGCTGGCGTGGCGATTGCGCATCAGGCCGTCCTCGGCGAACTCCCAGTTCTCGTTGCCGTAGGCGCGGTACCACTGGCCGCTGTCGTCGCGGTACTCATAGGCGTAGCGCACGGCGATGCGGTTGTCGGTGAAGGCCCAGAGCTCCTTGATCAGGCGGTATTCGAGCTCGCGGTTCCACTTGCGGGTGAGGAAGGCCTGGGCCTCTTCGCGGCTGCTGCAGAACTCGGCGCGATTGCGCCAGTGGGTGTCGGTGGTGTAGGCCAGGGCCACTTTGGCGGCGTCGCGGCTGTTCCAGCCGTCTTCGGCAAGGCGGACTTTCTCGATGGCGGTTTCACGGGTGAAGGGGGGCAGTGGTGGGCGGGACATCGTGGTCAATCCTCAAGGTCGGTAGGCTTGGTTTGCAGGATCGAGATTAGTCCGTTCGGCAGGTGGGGAGAATCGGTGCTCTCGGCACTTCATAATTGCTCTTTGCGGAACAATCCCCGCCTGGTTAGTCGGGCCCGTCTGTCTTCTATAGTTACCCCAGACATTCGCTGGAGCCCGCCATGACCCTGATCAGCCGCGAACCCTGGTGGCTCGTCCCGCCCAAGCCCGGGCAGACCGAGCAAGACCTGCACTGGGGCTACCTGGAAATCTACGCCGACGGCCGCACCGTGTTCGTCGACCAGCGCCCCAGTGAGCGGGAGCTGGCCGAACGCAAGAGTTGCCGTAACTTCCCCGACGCCGAAAAGCCCTGAGTCAACCTTCGAGCTGGGCCAGGCGCGCCTCCAGCGCAGCGACCCGTGCTTCCAGCGCCTCGATGCGCTCGTCCGCCGCGCTGGCGCGCGTGCCGCCTTCCTGCTGGCGGGCAGCGAGGATCGCCTCGATCTCGGCCGGGTCGCCCAGGGCGTGGGTGTAGCGGTCTTCGCGCTGGCCGGCCTGGCGCGGCAGGTGCAAGGCCAGGCCCCGCGAGACCAGGCGCTCGAGCTGGTGCTGGACCTGATCGACATCCTCGAACTCATGCAGGCGGTTGCTGCGCGTCAGCAGTTCGCTGAGGGTCTGCGGGCCACGCAGGAACATCAGGCCCATCAGCACCAGCTGCGCCGGTACCAGCTCCAGGCCTTTATCCACCCGCTGTTCCCAACGGTCGGCGCGGCTGCCCATCTGCAGGCGAGCCATCCCCTGGTTCTCCAGGGCGCGCAGGGCCTGGCCAACCTGGCCGGGGGAGAGGTTCATCACCGGTTCGCGGCTGGTCTTCTGGTTGCAGGCCAGGACCAGGGCATTGAGGGTCAGGGGGTAGGTTTCCGGGCTGGTGGCCTGTTTCTCGATCAGTGAGCCGAGCACGCGGATCTCGATGCTGTTGAAACGGCCTTCGCGGGTGCTTTCGTGTTCTGACATGGCCCTGTCTCATTGCGAGGAAAAGGCCACTAGCCTAGGTAAAGCGCCGGGCTTAAGCAATCACTGCTGGCGTCGCCGGCCAAGCCAGCTCCCCTGTGGCGTTGGAGCTGGCACGGCCGGGGTTTCAGCTGCTGGGCCGCTCCATGGCCTGGCAGGCCGCGGCGGTGAACAGCACGTCGGTCGAGGAGTTCAGAGCAGTCTCGGCCGAGTCCTGCAGTACGCCGATGATGAAACCGACCGCCACCACCTGCATGGCGATCTCGCTGGGCACGCCGAACAGGCTGCAGGCCAGCGGGATCAGCAGCAGCGAGCCACCGGCCACGCCCGAGGCGCCGCAAGCGCAGACCGCCGCCACCACGCTGAGCAGCACCGCGGTCGGCAGGTCGACCGGGATGCCCAGGGTGTGCACGGCGGCCAGGGTCAGCACGGTAATAGTGATTGCCGCGCCGGCCATGTTGATGGTCGCGCCCAGCGGGATCGACACCGAATAGGTGTCTTCGTGCAGGCCAAGCTTCTCCGACAGCGCCAGGTTGACCGGGATGTTGGCCGCCGAGCTGCGGGTGAAGAACGCGGTAATGCCGCTTTCGCGCAGGCACAGCAAGGTCAGTGGATAGGGATTGCGGCGGATCTTCCAGTAAACGATCAACGGGTTCATCACCAGGGCCACGAACAGCATGCAGCCCATCAGCACGGCCAGCAGGTGCAGGTAGCCGAGCAGTGCGTCCAGCCCCGACTGCGCCAGGGTGGCGCTGACCAGGCCGAAGATGCCCAGCGGGGCGAAGCGGATCACCATGCGCACGATCAGGGTCACGCCGTTGGACAGGTCCTCGACCACGGTGCGGGTGGTGTCACCGGCATGGCGCAGGGCCACGCCCAGGCCGATGGCCCAGGTCAGCACGCCGATGAAGTTGGCTTTGAGCAATGCGTTGACCGGGTTGTCCACGGCGCTGAGCAACAGGTTCTGCATCACCTCGGTGATGCCGCCGGGGGCGCTCAGCGTGGCCTCGCCGGTGCTCAGCACCAGGTTCGAGGGGAACAGCATGCTGGCCACCACGGCCACCACCGCGGCGGCGAAGGTGCCCAGCAGGTACAGCCAGAGGATCGGGCGGATGTGGGTTTCCTGGCCATGGCGGTGGTTGGCGATCGAGGCCATCACCAAAATGAACACCAGGATCGGCGCCACGGCCTTCAAGGCGCTGACGAAGACCTTGCCGAGGAACCCCAGGTCGCGGGCCACGTCGGGGGCGAGCAGGGCCAGGGCGATGCCGGCCACCAGGCCGATGCAGATCTGCGTCACCAGGCCGGTGCGGTTGATGAGGCGGAGGATGGGGGTCATGTGCAGCGCAATCCAGTTACGTGAAAGCGCGCGACTTTACCACAGACCACGCTGGCGCCTGTAGGCACGGTCCTACCAGTGAAACAGCTCGCGCCGCGCGCCCTCGGTGATCGCCAGGATCCCCGGGTGCTTGACCTTGCGCTCCACCGATATGGCGTAGAACGACTCGTTCACCGCCTCGGTCTGGCCGATCAGGCGCACGCCGTACTGGCGGCAGACCTCTTCGGCGATGACGCTGGGGGCGACGAAAATGCCGCTGCCCGATTGACCGAAGGCTTGCATGAGTGCGCTGTCGTCGAACTCGCCGACGATTCGCGGTTGTACCTGCTGCTCGGCCAGCCAGCGTAGCAGCCGGCTGCGCAGCACGGTTTCCTGGCCCGGGATCAACAGTGGCGCATCGTCCAGGCAGGCGGGGAAGGGCCGAACCAGGCGCTCGGCCAATTCCGGTGTAGCGAAGAAGCTCAGGCCGCACTCGCCGAGCTTCTGGCTGTAGCCCTTGATGTCCAGGTGGCTGGGCATGGGGCTGTCGGAGATCACCAGGTCCAGGCGCTGGATTGCCAAGTCCGCCAGCAGGCGCTCGAGCTTGTCCTCGCGGCAGTTGATACGCAGTACCTCGTCCAATTCCATGGTTGGCGCCAGCAGGCGGTAGACGATGGACTTGGGCACCACATCGGCCACGCCCACGCGAAACAGGATCTGCTCCTGCGGTCCGGCCCGCAGCATGGCCTCCAGTTCGCCGCCGATCTGGAACATCTGCTCGGCGTAGGCCAGGGCCTGGCGCCCGGTCTCGGTCAGTTCCAGCTGGCGCCCGACGCGCTGGAACAGCTCCAGGTTCCAGGTCTGCTCGAACAGGCTGATCTGGCCGCTGATGGTCTGCGGGGTGAGGTTGAGCTGTTCGCTGGCGCGGGCGATGCTGCCGGTCTTGGCCACCGCCCAGAAATAGTGAAGCTGGCGATAGTTGAGCATGCGTTTCTCGATTCGGGAAAACCGAAGTATATACGCTGAAAATACGAATTTTCCGGATGTTTCAGCCCCACTAGAATGCCACCCCATCAGGCGCATGAAGCGCCGCCCGGAATTCGACAAGCGAGGACCTCATGCTACAACTCAAATCCATTGGCACACCGCTGGTGCTGGCCCTGGCCCTGTTCGCCATGTCTGGCTGCGACCAGGCCGAAAAATCCGCCCAGCAGATGCTTGACCAGGCCGCCGAATCGGCCAAGCAGGCCATCGACAAGACCAATGACGCCGCCCAGCAGGCCTTGAGCGACGCCATCGGTGGCGATGGCGGGAAAGCCAAGACCGAAGACGACAAGAAAGACACCCAGGACATCTGAGAGCAGGACTGACCAATGGAATATTTGCTGGAACTCGCCGCAAGCCCCACCGCCTGGGTAGCGCTTGCCACCCTGGTGGCCATGGAGGTCGTGCTCGGCATCGACAACCTGATCTTCATCTCCATCCTTACCAACAAGCTGCCCGAGGCCTATCGTTCCAAGGCGCGGCGCATCGGTATCAGCATGGCTCTGGTCATGCGCCTGGCGCTGCTCAGTACGGTGGCCTGGATTGTCCAGCTGACCGAGCCGGTGATCGAAGTCTTCGGCCACACGTTCTCGTGGAAGGACATGATCCTCATTGCCGGTGGCCTGTTCCTGCTGTGGAAGGCGACCAAGGAGATCCATGAAAGTGTCGACCCTCATGGCGCCAAGGAAGAGTCCAAGGCCGGCAACGTCGTGACTATCGGCTTCACCGCGGCGATCTTCCAGATCCTGCTGCTGGACATCGTCTTCTCGATCGACAGCATCATTACCGCCGTGGGCATGACCGAGCACCTGCCGATCATGATCATCGCCGTGATCAGTGCCGTGATCGTGATGCTGGTGGCCGCCGACCCGCTGGCCAAGTTCATCAACGACAACCCGACCGTGGTGATGCTGGCCCTGGGCTTCCTGATCATGATCGGCATGACCCTGATCGCCGAAGGCTTCGGCGCCCATGTGCCGAAAGGCTACGTATACGCTGCCATGGCGTTCTCGACCGCGATCGAGATCCTCAACATCATGGCCCGCCGGGCGCGCTTGAAACGTGAGGCGACCGAGGGCTGACCTGGCGTGAACCATCGCGGGGCCAGCCCGCCGCCACAAGACATGTAGCTTGTGGCGGCGGGCTGGCCCCGCGATGCGTTTCAGGAAAGCTTCAGCTCAATGCGCCCCGGCATGCCGACGCGCACGGCGCACAGGTTGTGGTTTGACCAGGGCTTGAGGGGGTAGGTGATGTGGGTGCGCATGCCGGCGCACGATGCGCAGTACGCCCCAGAGCATGGCGGCTGCGACGCTCAGCCACATGCCAACCAGCATTAGAATTGCCATTGTCAGGCTCATGTGTGCCTCCTTCTCTCTGGCGAGCCAGGCCCGCCATCCAGACACTGCTTTAGTCTAGCCTTTTACCTGTGACGTTCCATTGACCGAAGGTCTAGGCTTTGTACGAAAAGTGCCTGCGCGACGATCATGCTGCGTAGAAAACAGTCTGGTGCGCCAGCCCGGTCGGAATGCTCATTGACAACCAGTCAAGTCGGGCGCGACCCCGGTCGATCCTCGCCTGTTTTGGCCTTGCCTGATCGCCGCTCGGCTACTTTTCATACAAACCCACGTGCTCGGGCCGTTTCGTTCCAAGCCCGCGTCGGGCTATACCCAAAGCCGCCCGCGCCCTATGATCGGCACTCATGGCCGGGCACCGCCTGCCTGGCGCTGGATCATGCGAGTGTCCATGTTGCAAAAACTCATCACGTCCCGGGCCCTGGGCCCACGTCGCCTGTTGGCCGCCTGCCTGGTGGCGGCCACGTTGTCGGGTTGTGCCAGCGCGCCACCGGCCGCGCTCAAGGGCCTGCCGCAGCGGGTCGAGATCAGCAGGGTTCCCTTCTACGGCGGCAACGCCAACCACAGTGGCTCGATGGCCCTGGCCGCCGTGTTGTCGCAGCAGGGCGCGCCGATCACGCCGGGCCTGCTCGACAAGTCGCTGGGCCTGCCTGCCGCCGCCGAGTCCCTGGAAACCGGCATTCCTCGGGTTGCCCGTGAATACGGCCGGGTCGTCTACCCGCTGGACAAACATCTGGATGCCTTGCTTGCCCAGGTGGCGGCGGGCTACCCGGTGTTGCTGCGTTATCAGGAAGGTTCGGCGTGGTGGAGCGAGCCGCGCTATGCGGTGCTGATCGGCTATGACCGCTACAAACAGCGGGTATTGCTGCGCTCGGGCATGCATCGGCGCCAGTTGATGGCCTTCGATGATTTCGAGTCGGCGTGGGCCAAGGAGGGTAACTGGGCGGTGTTGCTGCAATCACCACGGCAATTGCCGGCCCAGGTGGATCGCCAGCGCTGGTTGCAGGCGGCGGATGAACTGGCCCGTTCGGGGCAGGAGATCGCGGCGAGGCAGGCTGTCACCAGCCTCGGACGCTGAGGCTGAAATGATCGCGGGGCAAGCCCGCTCCCACAAGATTGGCCTTGTGGGAGCGGGCTTGCCCCGCGATGGCTTTACATCAGAAGCCCAGGCGATCGCGCAGGCTGTAGTACCAGGCGCCGATGGCGCTGAACGGCACACGGAGCATCTGGCCACCCGGGAACGGGTAGTGCGGCAGGCCGGCGAACGCGTCGAAGCGCTCGGCCTGGCCGCGCAGGGCTTCGGCCAGCACTTTGCCCGCCAGGTGGGTGTAGGTCACGCCGTGGCCCGAGCAACCCTGCGAGTAGTAGATGTTGTCACCGATGCGGCCGACCTGGGGCAGGCGCGACAGGGTCAGCAGGAAGTTGCCGGTCCAGGCGTAGTCAATCTTGACATTCTTGAGCTGCGGGAAAGCCTTGAGCATCTTCGGACGGATGATTGCCTCGATGTTTGCCGGGTCGCGCGCACCGTATACCACGCCGCCGCCGAAGATAAGGCGCTTGTCGCTGGTCAGGCGGTAGTAGTCGAGCAGGTAGTTGCAGTCCTCGACGCAGTAGTCTTGCGGCAGCAAGGTGCGGGCCAGTTCCTCGCCCAGCGGCTCGGTGGTGATCACCTGGGTGCCGCAGGGCATCGACTTGGCAGCCAGCTCCGGTACCAGGTTGCCCAGGTAGGCATTGCCGGCGACGATGATGAACTTGGCTCGCACTTTGCCCTGCGGGGTGTGTACCACAGGGTTGGCGCCACGTTCGATGCGCACGGCCGGGGTTTGCTCATAGATGATGCCACCCAGCGACTCGACCGCGGCGGCTTCGCCCAGGGCCAGGTTCAGCGGGTGGATATGGCCGCCACTCATGTCGAGCATGCCGCCAATATAGTTGTCGCAGGCCACCACTTCGCGGATACGCTTCTGGTCCATCAGCTCCAGCTGAGTATGGCCAAAGCGTTCCCACAGGCGTTTTTGCGATTCCAGGTGGCCCATCTGCTTACTGGTCAGCGCGGCGAACACGCCGCCGTCCTTCAGGTCGCACTGGATGTCATACTTGGCCACGCGCTCACGGATGATACGCCCGCCCTCGAAGGCCATCTGGCCGAGCAGTTGCGCCTGCTTGGGGCCGACGGTGCGCTCGATGACATCGATGTCGCGGCTATAGCTGTTGACGATCTGGCCACCGTTGCGGCCCGAGGCGCCGAAACCGACCTTGGCGGCCTCGACGATGCTCACCTTGAAGCCGTTCTCCAGCAGGAACAGGGCGCTGGACAGGCCGGTGTAGCCGGCACCGATGATGCACACATCGGTTTCCACCTCACCCTGCAGCGCCGGACGTGGCGGCACCGGGTTGGCCGAGGCGGCGTAGTAGGACTGGGGGTAGGGGGTGTTAGCCATGCTCGAGGAACCTCGTGTTTTATATTTTTAACGAATGTACCGATACTATCAATAATAATAAACACCCGCTAGTCGTCCGGTGAAAATCCTTTACGCCCCCCTGAAGCTCGGCCTTTCTATAAATAGTTTAAGATTCAGTAGCTTAGCGTGAAAAAAACAGTTGACAGGGTATCTGGATCGCGTAGAATGCGCCCCACACGACAGGCACATAGCTCAGTTGGTTAGAGCACCACCTTGACATGGTGGGGGTCGTTGGTTCGAGTCCAATTGTGCCTACCAAATCAGAAGAGGGCGATCCGCAAGGATCGCCCTTTTTGCTTTTGGTCGCGTCCAGCGGGCGAACCAGATGCGAGCTCGGCCGGTAAAATCCTTTTCCGCAGGTCGCCGGGGCGGTTCGGATGAATTTCGCAAAGTTTTTGATTTTTTTGAAAAAAACGCTTTACAGGCGCGCAGTCGATCACTAATATGCGCCCCACACGACAGGCACATAGCTCAGTTGGTTAGAGCACCACCTTGACATGGTGGGGGTCGTTGGTTCGAGTCCAATTGTGCCTACCAAATCAGAAGAGGGCGATCCGAAAGGATCGCCCTTTTTGCTTTCCGCCGTTCCTGGCCGCCGACACACGCTGCAACTTTCCACCTTCGCCTCATCCCTGCGGCCGAGCGGTTCGCTCATGCTAGAATCCGCTCCTTCGAATCTGGAGGTACAGGCGTGCGCAAACTGGCGGTGGTAATGGCGGTGTTGGCCCTGGCGGGCTGTAACAACGAGGTCGAAGGCGTGCACAAGCAGGTGGCCGAGCACCTGAACAACCCCAAGACGGCCAAGTTCGCCAACGTGCGTTTCGACACCCAGGGCTCCATCTGCGGCCAGGTGCGCGGCAAGGATGATGCCGGTCAGTACGAGCCTTACCGCAGCTATGTGGCGATCAAGCACGATGGCCAGTACGAGATCCTCATCGACGAGACCGGCAACAACCTGCGAATCCGCGAAGTCTGCGGTGGCGCCGACCTGCAGCGCCGCGCCGAGGCGCTGGCCGACCAGCCGGCGCCGGAAGGTTGGGATGTCGAGGTGATCCAGGGGCCGAACATGGGCGCCCTGACCGACATGACCGCACGCCTGATCGAAAAGGGCATTCCGTCCTGGGTCGAATACCGCGACGGCAAGCCGGTGGTACTGATGGGGCCGTTCCCGGCCAAGGCCGAGGCGGACGCGCGCAAGGCCGAGGTGATGGCCAAGCTGGGCACCGACTCGATCGTCATCCAGCACGGCGTCAAACGCTGACTGTCACCTGTACCTATCAGGTTCGACGCTGGGCAGGTGTCAGTTAGGACGCGTGCTTGCCTCGCGTTCGGTGCCGATCTCCTCGAACACGCTGATCAGATGTTCCGGCTGCCCGTCGGCGCGGCGCTCCAGCGAGGTGCGTGCCCGCACCCAGAGGTAGTGCCCGTCTTTATGGCGAACACGCTTCTGTACTTCGTATCGCTCGATCTCGCCGGCCAGCAGGCGCCGCAGTAGCGCCAGGTTGTCCGGCAGGTCCTCGGGGTGGGTGAGTTGCTGGAACGTCGTTCCGTACAGCTCGTCCTCACGGTAACCCAGCAGTTCGCAAAGGCTGCCGTTGACCCGCTGCCAGCTGCCATCCGGGTCAATGTAGGCCAGCGCGCCCCAGGCCAGTTCGAATATGGTGCGAAAGCGCGCCTCGCTCTGGCGCAACTCTTCTTCAGCCACCTTGCGCTCGGTATTGTCCATGCTGATGCCAACCATTTTCACCGGGCGGCCGGCGCTGTCGCCCAGCACCGTCGCGCGCGAGGCGATCCAGCGTTGACCGCCGTCGGGGCGGGTGATGCGGAAGTCGCACTCGCAGCCAGTACCGTCGGCCACGGCCTGGGCATACATGCCCTGCATGTGGCTGGCGTCCTCGGGGTGGATGTGCTCCCAGAAGTCCTCGTTGCGCCGTAGTGGCCAGCCATATACCGCCTCGACATTGGGCGAGTAGGTCACGTCGTCGGTGACCAGGTTCCACTCCCAGGTGACGATGCGCGCACCCTCCTGCGCCAGCTTCATGCGTGTCTCGCTTTCCATGATTTCGGCGGTGTAGCGCCGGCGCACGTCGGTCATCGGCAGCTCGACCACCTCGGCCTGCTGCACGCTGTGCAGGGCCTCCTCGCCGTAGCGCAGCCAGATCCAGTTGACCTTGAGCAACTCGGCCAGTTTGCGCAGGTTGGTGTAGTCGATTTCGCCACCGCGGGTCCACTTGTGCACCGCCGTGCGCGAGATTCCAAGGGCCGTGCCCACCGCCTGCAGGGTCAGCTTGTGGTGTTCGAGCAGTTCCTTGAGGCGAAAGGCGAAGCTGTTTTCCGTCATGGGTGCTGGATCCTTGGGCATGGACGAGGCGCTCAGTATACCTGAGCTGTCAACCTCAGGTTGACAGAGCGGTTGCGGCGCCCGACGGCGCCAGTTAACGTGGCGCCTGACCTATTCAGGACAGGGATGCACCGCATGAGCCGATCACTGGAACTCAACCGCGCCAGTTGGAATGAACGGGCGCCACTGCACGCTGCCTCGAAGGACTACGAGGTCGAACGCTTTGTCGCCGAACCCGGCCATCTGTCCGAGGTGGTGCGTTTCGACCTGCCGCGCCTGGGCGATATCCATGGCCTGCGCGCGGTGCACCTGCAATGCCATATCGGTACCGACACCTTGTCGCTGCCGCGCCTGGGTGCGGATGTCTGTGGCCTGGACTTCTCTGCCGCCTCGCTGACCCAGGCGCGTGACCTGGCCGAACGGTGCGGCGCTGGTATTGCCTATGTCGAAGCGGACGTCTACCAGGCGGCACAGGTGCTGCCTGCCGATAGTTTCGATCTGGTCTACACCGGTATCGGCGCGTTGTGCTGGCTGCCGAGTATCGAGCGCTGGGCGCAGGCAGTGGCGGCATTGCTCAAGCCGGGCGGACGCCTGTTTCTGCGCGACGGCCACCCGATGCTGATGGCGGTCAACGAAGACCATGCGGACCGTTTGCAACTGGAGTATCCGTACTTCGAGCGCGAGGCGCCCACTGTGTGGATCAGCGACCAGACCTACGTCGACACCGACCAGGCCCTGACGCAGACTGAAACCCATGAGTGGAACCATGGCCTCGGCGAGGTGATCACCGCGCTGTTGCGCAACGGCCTACGCATCACTGCCCTGGACGAGCACCAGAGCATTCCCTGGGAGGCCTTGCCTGGGCAGATGGCGTTGGGTGATGACGGCGAGTGGCGCCTGGTCGAGGCGCCATGGCGGCTACCGCTGAGCTACACGTTGCAGGCAATAAAGGTCTAGGCCGCAAGCTTTGTGGGAGCAAGCCCGCTCCCACAAGCCAGTCAGGCCTGGTGCACCGTCAGGACAAGAACCCGCCGTCCACATTGAGCGCGGTACCGGTGGTATAGCTGGAGGCGTCGCTGGCCAGGTACAGCACCGCCCCGGCCATCTCGCTCGGGTCGGCCACGCGCTTGAGCGGGATCTGCTGCAACGCGGCATTGCGGATGCTGTCGTTCTTCACCAGCGCCGAGGCGAACTTGGTGTCGGTCAGGCCCGGCAGCAGGGCGTTGCAGCGGATGCCGAACTGCGCGCACTCCTTGGCAAACACCTTGGTCATGTTGATCACGGCCGCCTTGGTCACCGAGTAGATGCCCTGGAACAGCCCCGGTGACACTCCGTTGATCGAGGCCACGTTGATGATGCTGCCACCGCCGTGCTCGCGCATCAGCTTGCCGGCTTCCACCGACATGAAGAAGTAACCGCGGATATTGACGTCGACGGTCTTCTGGAAAGCGCCCAGGTCGGTATCCAGCACGTTGCAGAACTGCGGGTTGGTGGCGGCGTTGTTGACCAGGATGTCGAGGCGCCCGAACTGTTCGCGGATGCCGGCGAACACCTGCTGGATCTGCTCCATCTCACCGATATGGCAGGCCACCGCGGTTGCCTTGCCGCCGGCGGCTACGATCGCCTCGGCCACTTGCTGGCAGCCGTCGAGCTTGCGGCTGGAGACGATCACATGGGCGCCCTGCTGGGCCAGCAGGTGGGCGATGGCTTCACCGATGCCACGGCTGGCACCGGAAACGAAGGCGATCTTGCCGTCGAGGTCGAACAGGTGGGTCTTGGACATTCGGGTATTCCTTGTTGTGGGCCGGGTTACAGGCTGGATTTGCCGATCAGTTGCAGGCTCATGTGCTCCAGCAGCTTGTTCATGTGGATGAACTGGGCGAAGCGTTTGTCCTGGGTCTGGCCGTGGAAGAAGCGGTAGTAGATCTGCTGGACGATGCCGGCCAGGCGGAACAGGCCGTAGCAGTAATAGAAGTCGAAGTTGTCGATACGGATGCCGGCGCGCTCGGCGTAGTAGTCGACAAACTGCTGGCGGGTCAGCATGCCCGGCGCATTGCTCGGCTGGCGACGCATCAGCTGTACTGGCGCTGGGTCGCCGGCCTCGATCCAGTAGGCCAGGCTGTTGCCCAGGTCCATCAGCGGATCGCCGATGGTGGCCATTTCCCAGTCCAGCACGCCGATGATGCGCATCGGGTTGGTGCTGTCGAGGATGACATTGTCGAAGCGGTAGTCGTTATGCACGATGCCCGGGCGCGGGTGGTCGGCGGGCATTTTCTCGCGCAGCCAGGCGATCACCTGTTCCCAGCGTGGCGCGTCGGGGGTCAGGGCTTTTTCATAGCGGCTGGCCCAGCCTTCGATCTGGCGCTGCACATAACCTTCCGGCTTGCCCAGGTCGGCCAGGCCGCATGCCTGGTAGTCCACCTGGTGCAGCTCGACCAGGCGATCGATGAAGCTCTTGCACAGTGCCTCGGTCCGACCGGCGTCCAGGTCGAGTTCGGCGGGGATGTCCGAACGCAGGATGATGCCGTTGACCCGCTCCATCACGTAGAACTCGCCGCCGATCAGGGCTTCATCGGTGCAGTGCACGTGGGCCTTGGGGCAATAGGGGAAACCGGCGTTGAGCTGGTTGAGGATACGGAACTCGCGGCCCATGTCGTGGGCCGACTTGGCTTTGTGGCCGAACGGTGGGCGGCGCAGGACGAATTCCTTGCCCGGGTAGGCCACCAGGTAGGTCAGGTTCGAGGCGCCACCGGGAAACTGGCTGATGGTCGGGCTGCCCTGCAGGCCAGGTATATGACCCTTGAGGTACGGATCGATGACGGCCGCGTCGAGTTCTTCGCCGGGGCGTACCTGGGTGGACTGGTCGGTGAGCGTCATGCGATTTCCTTATGATCGATAGCAAGGACTATTGGCTAATCTAATTTCCTGTCGAAGCTGGTACAAGCGTGCCAGGCGCTTATTGGCCTGGGTGTTGCCGGCCGATCAATGGCCCTGATGGACCGGCGTTGCGCGGGCGAAAAAAAACCGAAGCGCATCAGGCTTCGGTCTTTTTCATTCGCGATCTACCGCGCCAATCAGGCCGGGAACAGCTCGCTGAGCTTCATCGACAGCATCATGTCGCCTTCGACGCGCAGCTTGCCGCCCATGAAGGCCTGCATGCCGTCGGTGTCACCGCTGACGATGCCCTTGAGGGTTTCGCTGTCCATTACCAGGGTGCAGTTGGCGTCGGCGTTCTCGCCTTCCTGGATCTCGCAGGTACCGTCCTTGACCAGCAGGGCGTAGTGCTTGTCTTCGTCGGTGATGTTGAAGCCGAACACCAGGTCCAGGCCGGCGGCAGCTGCAGGGTTGAATTTTGCCTTCATCGCCTCGACGGCTTTAGCTACATCGCTCATGGTGTATTCCTTGTTAAGTGATATTCGCGTCCGCAAGGACACAACAGACCGGGCTCATCGGTAGGTGACGAGCTCCGGCAACCGCAACAGCCGCACATGGGCTTGGCTGTTGAAGGAAGCCAGGGTGACGTCGCGGCCACGGAACTTCAGGTGGCTGAGCGACGTGTTGATGATCTGCCAGTTCAGGGTGAATGCCTGAGCCGGCGTGATTCCGCTTACCAGGTGGAGCAGGGCGGCGATGGTGCCGCCGGAAGTGAACAGGGCGATGTTGTCGCCGCTGGCGGCGCTGTCGAGCAGGCGCTCCAGGCCGTCGCCGACCCGGCCAGTGAAGGACTGCCAGGTTTCCAGGCGGTCGTCGTGGTCGTGGTCGCCATCGTGCCAGCGCTGCACCATCAGCGCGAACAGGCGCTGGAACTCGCTGCGGTGCTGGGCACCGTTGCGCAGTACATGCAGGGCTTCGGGCTCTTCAGGCAGCAGGCGCGGGAGCAGGGCGCGAATCACGCCATCGGCGTCGAACTCGTTGAAGGCTGCATCGGTCTCAATGGCCGGCACCGGGTTGCCATGGGCATGCAGCGCGTCCAGGGCCAGGCGGGCGGTATCCTGCTGGCGGCGCAAGGTACCCGCCACGCAGCGGTCCAGGCGCAGGCCCAGTTGGGCGAGGTGTTCACCCAGCGCCTGGCTCTGACGTTCGCCCACGGGCGACAGCACGTCGTAGTCGGCGGCACCAAAGGAGGCTTGGCCATGTCGGATCAGGTAGAGGTTTCCCACGTTGAAGTCCGGCCCGGTTGGAGGTTGTTGCGAGGTTAGGTTGCCCCAGGCGGGCTGTCAACGAAAAAACATACAAGTGTTTGAAAAGGTCGTTTGAACTGTATTGCCAGCATTTTCACCCGCTGGCAGCGCCTCTGGCGCCCCGGTATGCTTGCATCCAGTTCGCGCCCTTGCGGCGCTGGTTTATCAAGGAGTCAATGTGGAGTTTCTTGCCGAATACGCAAGCTTTCTCGCCAAAACCGCCACCCTGGTGATCGCTATCCTTGTGGTGCTGTCGGCCATCGCCGGCCTGCGTGGCAAAGGGCGGCGCAAGCCGGGCGGGCAACTGCAGGTCACCCGCCTCAACGAGTTCTACAAGGAACTGCGCGAGCGCCTGGAGTCGGGCCTGCTCGACAAGGCCCAGCTCAAGGCTGTGCGCAAGCAGCAGGCCAAGGCGGAAAAACAGCAGAAGAAAAAGCCTGAGGACAAGCGCCGGGTGTTCGTCCTCGATTTCGACGGCGACATCAAGGCCTCGGCCACCGAGAGCCTGCGCAACGAGATCACCGCGCTGCTGACCCTGGCCACCCCACGTGACGAGGTGGTGCTGCGCCTGGAGAGTGGCGGTGGCATGGTGCACAGCTATGGCCTGGCGGCCTCGCAGCTGGCGCGCATCCGCGAGGCCGGTATCCCGCTGACCATCTGCATCGACAAGGTCGCCGCCAGCGGTGGCTACATGATGGCCTGTATCGGCGAGAAGATCGTCAGCGCGCCGTTTGCCGTGCTCGGTTCCATTGGCGTGGTGGCGCAGATGCCCAACCTCAATCGTCTGTTGAAGAAGCATGACATCGATTTCGAAGTGCTCACCGCCGGCGAATACAAGCGCACCCTGACCGTGTTCGGCGAGAACACCGAGAAGGGTCGGGAGAAGTTTCAGGAAGACCTGGACATCACCCACCAGCTGTTCAAGGATTTCGTCGCCCGCTACCGCCCGCAGCTTCATATAGACGAAGTGGCGACCGGCGAGGTCTGGCTCGGCATCGCTGCGCTCAATCGCCAGCTGGTCGACGAGCTGGGCACCAGTGACGAATACCTGAGCCGCAGCGCCCGCGAGGCCAACGTGTTCCACCTGCGCTTCGCCGAGCGCAAGAGCCTGCAGGAGCGCATCGGCGTGGCTGCCAGCGGGGCAGTGGAGAACACCCTGGTTGGCTTGTGGAGCAAACTCGGGCGTCTGCGCTAACACCTTGAACCCCTTGAAGATTTTTTTCTTCAAGGGGGTTGCAAGGTCCATCCAATGCCGACATAATGGCCTCCATCGAAACGCAGCTGACTTGAAAAAGCCCAGCGGTTTCAAGGAGATAGCGAAAGCTGACTCCGACTTTGAGGCCGAGTAGCAAAGTGGTTATGCTCCGGATTGCAAATCCGTCTACGCCGGTTCGATTCCGACCTCGGCCTCCACTATTCGAAACCCCGCAGATCTAGGTCTGCGGGGTTTTTCTTTGTACGCAAGAAACGCCAAGAGTTCCGAAACAAAAGGCATGGAGTTCCGAAACTTTAGCCTTTTGAAGGCTTGGCGATCGCTCCGACTCGACGATAAACGCGCTCGGTGATTCCCTCTTTCGAGTGGCCCAACAGCACACTTGCATCGCTCAGATCGTTGATCTCCGACGCCGCCTTCGGTCGGATGCCCCTGAACTGGAACTGCGCTATCCGGTTGACCAGGTCGGGTTTCTTCTCCAGTTCAGCCTTCACTCTGGCTGCCTCTCTTGCTTCTGCCCATCGGTTGCGAAGCATCCCCCAGCTCATGCGCTTCCCGACCCCACCAATTCAACGATGGACTAGCTCCAGCGAAAGCTGAAGAAAAACTCGAAACCGTGTCCGGGATGAGTTGACCACTACACAGTGGAGGTCCCGTTGGGTACATCGGCTTGGCGCCGTGAGGCCACAGTGAGAGCTGCGGTTGCGGCAGGACAGGCTGCGAAGAAGCGCATCGAGGCGCTTGAAGAGGGTGTGATCACCCTGCCGGAGCTTCTACGACATGAACACCTGGGATCTTTGTGCTACGCCGGAGTCCACGCGCCGTCGATGGAGGCTGGAGATAAATGAAAAGTGGTTCTTCTTGCTCAAAGCGATTCACAAGTGCCATTCGATGTCCAATCAAAGCCAATTGTATTTTATCGAAATAATGACGAACTAGCTGACAGGTTGAATACGATGGTAGGTCGAGCAATGGTTGCTGGTCGAATGTATCGTTAGGCTTGACACCACTGAGCGATTGAGCGAAATTATCCCCATCCTGTCATTCCTGCGCGTGTTGAGGAGTGGCGCCAAAAGCCCGGCTACTACGTCGGGCTTTCGCGTTTTTGAGGCATGTGAATCCACTCAAACGCGGTGGATGCGTCGAAGTTCAGTGAATAAAAACTTCAGAATACTGGTTGAATATACAGTGCTCGTGTGGCATAATTTCCTACATCAGCGACAGGTCTGAGGTTGGTGAAACCTCGTCACCCCTGATCTTCGCCAGAAGACCTCGAGTCTCGAACCATCGCCCATGAGCGCCATACGCCCAATACAGAGGCCTGAACTTAAATCAGCTCAGTAACGGAGTTTAAAATGGATAACGCAAACTCGGCGTCTCAAACCTTGCAAGATCTTTGGACTCAAGTAGACCCGGTGGAGAACACCGGCATGCTTAGGCGCGTGGTTTTTGCGCAAGGCAAGTTTTATGCGGCTGGTGGCAACGGTCTTCCCACAACCACTCAGCTTGTCACTGGAGACGCAACTGGTACAGCGTGGACCAAGCTCAAGGGCGCCGTCACCTCTGATAGCGGAAAGGTCCTCAACGAGCTGTACTGGAACGGTCTTGGGACAACGCTTCAAGGCCTTTCTCAATCCGGCAATGTGGTCCAGGGCAGCATTGCACGCCCTTTAAGGGATTGGACAGACCTTACGGCAGCTGCTCGCGCGTATGTAGACTTGCATGGCATTGTGTATTATCAGCCAATTTACGGCGACATCGCGACCTGGATACTGGTTGGGTCTAACGGTAAAGTCTTTTCCCGTTATGAGGATTGGTCAGGCACGGTGGAGCGCACTACGACCTTCACTTCTAGCGAGACTGTGTACTGCGTCAACGTCATTGGCGTTTTTGTGTTGATTGCGGGATCGAATGGGAAGCTGCTTAGCGCTGTGAAGATGCCAACGGGTAATCCGCAATCATTCGCGACCAGAACCAGCACCTTCGGCACTAGCACCATCCTTTCCATGAAGCTTTGCAACGGGAAAATGTTTATCGTTGGTGCGGATGGCAAGATGGCATATTCATCCGATGGGCTTACCTGGACTGCTGTTGAAGATACCAGTTTCGGTGGAACCATCATCCGCGACATTGCTTACGGTAATGGCAAGTATGTAGCTGTCGGCGACGGCGGCAAGACAGCCGTTTCCGAGGATGGGATCGGCTGGGTTCAGCAAGCCAACACTTTCGCAGGAACCGATATCCGCAGCGTCGCCTACGGTAACGGCAATTTTGTAGCTGTTGGTGCAGCCGGCAAGATTGCTTACTGGACTCCATGATCTTCTATCTCCTTGCGTAATAGAGCCCAGCCGTCGCGCTGGGCTTTTTTCATTTCTGATTCAGGCTCGCCACAGCCAGGGTGGCGATTGCGCCGACGCGACGGTAAACGCGCTCGGTGATCCCTTTTTTGAGTGCCCTGCTGTATGCAATTGCCTTAGAATGGCCGCTTTTCACCCCTCAAAGGAATGATTACGTGGTGAGCAACAACGCCATCTGCTGCCCGCATTGCCAAGGCCAAAATGTCCAGCTGCTATCCGTGATTCACGCTGCTGGTACCACTCGCATTCAAGCAACTCACCAGACCAACTCCAGCTATGGTCCTGTCACGATAGAAACAACTGGTCGGCATCAGACCGATTTGGCTGCTAGCGTAGGTCCGCCCCCGGGCAAACGCCTGTTGGGTCCTGTGATCATGACCGGAGTAGGTATCATCATCCTCTACGATGGTCTCAAGCTGATTAACACTTACTGGGGTGTCGATTGGACCAGGTTCTTCATCGGAGCCACGCTCGCCACCATCGGTGTGATCGGATTTGTGCGCCACTGGAAGTTCAACGTTGCGCAGTACGACAAGCTGGAAGAATGGCGCCGCACATGGCTATGCCACGCGTGCGCCACGCGATTCCAGCCTTGAGCTACCTGGAAAGGCGCCTTCGCAGACTCTGTGAAAACTTGATCTCTTCGAGCCATTAAAAGCAAAGTCCGTTTACGTCGGTTGGATTCCGGTCTCGGTCTCCACCATTCAAAACCCCGCAGATCCAGGTCTGCGGTTTTGGTTATTCAAGGATGAAACGCAATGAAGAAACTCAAAGAACTGGACGCAGCCGCCACCCGTTACCTGAACAGGTACTCTCGCAAGCAGTTTTTCTCGATGTTCGTTGTGATAACGGCAATCAACTATTGGTGCGCCTACAACGTAGAGGGATACAAATCGATCTGGCTGGCAATGATCGGCGGCTGGTTCTTCGGTATGACCTTCGCGCCGTTCCATGCTAAAAAGAGCCAATCCTGAAGTTGGCTGCCGGCTAGCAGTCATTAAGCCAGGCGGCTTGCCAGAAGCTCGATAAACGCCCGCACCTTGACCGGTCGAAAGCGGGCCGTTGGAAAGACCGCATGGATCTCGCCTCGGGGCAGCGACCACTGCGGCAGCACTTCGATCAGCCGGCCTGCTTGCAGGTCAGGTTCAGCCACATAGTCCGGAAGGACCGATAGCCCGGCCCCGAGCAGCGTGGCTTCGCGCACTGCCAAGGTGGCGTTGAGCGACAGGCTGGCTTTCATCTCCACTGTTTCGCGCTGCGAGGCACCCTTGGCAAATAGCCAACGGGTCGGTTCTCGCAGCGCCAGGTTCGCCACGATCGGCAACTCGGCCAGATCCGCCGGGGCCTGCAGTTTGTCCACTCGCGCTTGCCACTGAGGGCCGGCCACCAATCGTTGCGCAAACTCGCCGATTCGCCGTGCCTGCAGATGTTGCTCGGTAATCCAGCCAACACGAATGGAAAGGTCCAGATCGTTGGCGCCCAGATCCAGGGTATGGTCGCTGAAGTGTGCCTCGACCTTGCACTGCGGATATCGCTGCGAGAATGCGGTAATGGCCGGCACCACGACACCGATGCCGTAATCGAAAGGGGCGGTCAGGCGTAGGGTGCCCGTCGGCTCGCTGGCGGCTTCGGACAATTCCTCGAAAGCCTCTTCAGCCTCCTTGAGGATCAATGCACAGCGGTGATAGAACTGTTGACCCGCCTCGGTGGTGCGGACTTTCCGCGTGCTGCGAACCAGCAGTGTGGTGCGACAGTCGCTTTCCAGTCGCGCC
Source organism: Pseudomonas sp. PONIH3 (assembly GCF_002934345.1). Lineage (NCBI taxonomy): Bacteria > Pseudomonadati > Pseudomonadota > Gammaproteobacteria > Pseudomonadales > Pseudomonadaceae > Pseudomonas > Pseudomonas sp. PONIH3. Next base: position 1,259,699 of record NZ_CP026386.1, on the reverse strand, counting down.
ACCTGCTGGCTGACCACGGCCTTGGTGATGCCGAGGCGCTCGGCAGCGGCGGTGAAGGAGCCGGTTTCGACCACCGCGGTGAAGTACGCAAGCCTGTTCAGGCTGGAAGCGCCGGTCATTGATTTACCCTTGATGTATGCCAATAACATACAGTGTGTTTATTTTGTATGCGTTTAAATGTCAATTCGCGCGCTATAAGATTCGAGGCATTCCCCTCAAGGCGCGTCACTATGAACAAGACCCTGGTTTACCTCTACGATCCACTGTGCGGCTGGTGCTACGGTGCAGGGGGACCGCTGCCTCAGGTTCTCGAATCCACGGGCATTGCGTTGCGCCTGATACCGACGGGGCTGTTTTCTGGCAGCGGTGCTCGCGCCATGGATGATGACTTTGCGGCCTACGCCTGGAGCAACGACCAGCGTATCGAGCGCCTGACCGGGCAGGTCTTCAGTGAACGCTATCGTGACCAGATACTCGCCGACCGTCTTCAGGGGTTCGACAGTGCTCCGTCTACCCTGGCGCTCAGCGCAGTGAGCCTGACTTCGCCTGAGCACGAGTTCGAAGCGCTCAAGGCGATTCAGGCGGCGCGCTATGTCGATGGCCTGGACGTGACTCGACTGGAGACGTTGACAGCAGTGCTGGAGGACTTGGGTCTGGATGCCGCCGCGCAGCGGCTGACGTGTCCGGATTCGGGCTTGCTGCAGGCCAACGATGATCGTGTGGGGCAGGGGCGTGCCTTGTTGCGTCGCGTGGGCGGTCGAGGCGTGCCGACATTCGTTCTGCAACAAGCGGACAGCGCCATGCAGTTGTTACCTGCCAGCGCTATCTTTTCAGATCCGCAGGCTTTCATTCGCGAGCTGAACGTGGGGGTAAATCCATGAGCAGGAGCAACCTGGACATCATTCGAGCCTCGTACGAAGGCTCAGCCGAACAGAATGGCCGTAATCTTCTGGCAGCACTGGCTGCGGACGTGACCTGGACCGAGGCGGCTGGCTTCCCTTATGCCGGTACCTATGTCGGCCCCCAGGCGATCATGGAGGGTGTGTTTCATCGTCTGGCCACCGAATGGGATGGCTACCAGGCCAAGGTGCATACCTATCTGGCCGAGGACGACCGCGTCGCCGCCTTTGGCGTCTACTCGGGCACCTATCGCAAGACCGGGAAGGCGATGACTGCTAGCTTTGCCCATCTGTACCGGCTGAACAACGGCAAGATCGTCAGCATGGAGCAATACGTGGACAGTGCGCAGGTCAACGCGGCGCTTACCTGAGCCGTTTCACGGTCGCCGTCGGCTCCAGGCGCAGGCCGCTGCAGGGCGGCCTGCGCTGACAGACAATTATTTGCCCGAAGCGTCCTGCTCGACCACCAGGTCCAGCACATAGACCTGCGACGAAGCGTCGGCCGGCGGGTTCTTCCATTCGTATTGCTTCACACGCACCACGGTACGCACGCCATCACGGTGCTCGTAGCCCTCGATGGACTGGTACAGCGGGTGCCAGTTGTCCTGGGTCGGCAGTTGCAGGCCAGCGTCGTCATAACGGCGCTCGCGCACTTGCAGGCACTGATAGTTGGGGATCAGCGGATGGCTGCACTTGACGGTCTTGGCGGCAACTTCCAGGAACTTGGTCTCACCTTTGCTGCCATAGCGGGTCTCCGGAGTGGGTTCGCCTTGGAACTTCAGCACCGAGCCGTCCTGGGTGGTCAATTGCAGCACAGGTGCATGAGTTTCGCCGCTGAAGGCTGCACGCAGATCACCTTTCAACTGGCGTCCGATCTCGGCATCCAGGTCCATCAGGCGCTTGTCGCAGGCCATCATGGTCGAAGCCAGTTGCTGCACCTTCAGGACACCGTTCTGGTAGCTGTAGCCACCGAACTGGTTGTTGCAGCCACCGCTGATGTTCAGGCGCTGGTCACCGAAATTCAGGCGCAACTTGCGCTCGTTGCTTGTGGCCAGGGCTGCGATAGGCTTGCCGGCTGCATCGCTGGCCGATGCCAGGTTCCAGTAGTAGGCCGAGAGCTCAGGCTGGGTTGCGGCAGACGAGGTGGTGGCCGGCATGGAAGGCGTCCCTTCATGGGAGGTGGAAGCCGGGGCACATGCCTGGAGCAGGGCGGCACAGACGGCGACGAGGAGGATGTTATGTTTCATGATGCGCTCTTTCAGCCTTGAAAAAATGAGGGCGCCGTCCTCGAAAGAGGGAGGCGCGCGCCAGTTGAACCGGGGTTCGAGGTCGATTCAGGCCACTACCATTAATGGCGCTCACGACCTCGGCGGTAACCGATGGCAATCGGACAGCATTGACCCGACCTGGGTTCATAAACCGGGCGAATAATAAATGTTACGAGATCTTGCGCCATGGTCATGGCTTCGCGCACCAATGCGGATAACCGAAATCCAGCAGAATCTGGCCCGTGGCAAGCCGCTTCCTCCGGGTATTGCCAAGACGCTCGATGCTCGGCTTCTGGACCAGCTGCCGCACTCTGACGGCTACGAGTGGATGCAGGCGGGTGAGGACCTGATCCTGGTAACCGTTGCCCCAGGCGAGATTCACGAACTGCTCAAGGGTGCCTTCGACTGAGCGGGCAAAGAAAGGCCCGCTGGGGAGTGCGGGCCAAGGATGTTTCACGGATGAGGCTCCACCTTGGCACAGCGGAAGTGAAAATGTTGTCAACGAACGAACAGGGCGCTGATGAAGGCCCAGAAAAAAGAAAACCCGCCAGACCGGCGGGTTGAACAGAACGTATCGAAGCCAAGCCAGTCTGCCTTCTCGATTGTCAGAATTTCGTGAAGGCCACAGGTTGGAGGGGCTTAGTAACCGTTACTGAATTTTTCATCAATCTTGCGTCTTTCCAAGGCGTAATGCTTGGGATCGATTTCTTCAGAGATCAACCTGGTGTCGAGCGCATCCATCTGGCTTTTCTTCATGCGTGAAACATGGGCACAGGTGGCCTGGTAGTTGATCGATTCGGCCGCGTTGTAGCCACTGACTGGGTCCCAGAAGATCGAGACAGGCCACAGCAGCAGGTTGGCGACGCCATAGCCATAGGCACGGCCGTAGAATGAACCACCACCGGGCAGCAGGCCCAGGGCTGCTGCGGCACCTGGGCTTTTCTCCCTCACTTCGAGATTCTGCGCACGGTAGTAGCCGAGCTCCTGTTCCTGCACGGAGTTCAGGCCGCTGGCGCACCCGGTGGTCAGGGCGATGAGGCTGGCGGCGATCAGATGACGAGCAAATTGCATTGCGGATTCCTAGGCGTTTCAGTGATTTACCTCGCAGTCCAAGGCAAGGCGGCGGAATCCTACCTGAGATGATGGCACTATGCCTTGATTTATTGCATTCAGATGAATGTATCGACCTGGCGGTGAAATAAATCGAGCTGGCTGATCACACAGGTCGAAGCGTCCGTTGGGGGCGTGCTGTCACTGAAATCCACCTGGTTATAGACGCCGCCATGGAAGTTGAATGTTCGCTCACTCCAGCTCGCGGCCATTTTCAGCATCCCGCTGCTGCCGGTGCGGCCGGTGCAGGCGGCCGACACCGTAGCGGCGCCTGTCGCAGTGACCTCGATGGTGATGTCGAAAGGCATGCCCAACGGCACATCGGCCAGGACGGTGCTGCTGGTCGGTGTCACCTGATTGAAGTCCTGGCGAAAACCGAGGGTGATCTTCCCTTTGTTCCAGAACACCTTGATCGCCGGGCTGTCGTCATCTTTTACATGCATTTGCGCGATCACCACCTTCTGTGCCGAGTTGACCCGCTCCAGCACCATGCGTTGGTGATTGACATGCCGGCCGGCGCTGGCCAGCGTCCAGTAGACCGCTTCCTTCCACTCGCAGCGGGTGCGATGGGTGCTCTTGCTCGCCGCCCCTTTGGTCGGTGCGTTCATGCGCACGGCGCCATCGGCCAGGCGGCTGATCACCTGGGGCAGGCTGGCGAGTGCCTGGACGCCGGTCAATTCCAGCGCCACTGGGTTGCTGGATGACTTCGCCACTGGGGTAGTGATGATCAGGTTGTCGATGTTCACGATCATGCTGAAAACCTCCTTGATGATATAGATCCTGTACCGCATGCGAGCTCTGAAAGGGCACTCGGTTCATCGGGCGAGGGAGGCCCAGGCAAAAAAATGCCCGCCAGGGCGGCGGGCAAAGAACGTTTTTGAAGGGAGAGCCTGCACTGTGCGCCTGGTCGGTTAAGCCGGGGTTAAGTGCCATGAGGATTGACCCGGTGAGCCGATACGCCTATACAGGCCTGCCGTTGTTACCGGAGCCTGTAATGCACGACGAAGACGATCTGCACGAACCTGAGCACGACCATCTGCTCGACCCAGAATTCCACGAGGGCTACGACCCCGAGGCGGATGCCTACGGGGCTCTTGATGAAGTCGAGGAGGACGAAGAGTCACTCGACGACTTCGATGAGGAAGAGGACCACCCGGCCTGGCATGACGACTGCGACGACTGATGTCGACGCGAGTCCTCAGCGGCGGTCGAGGGAGAACCGTCCGGGACCGCTGACGGCCAGCAGCAGCAAACCGCCAATGATGCTGAGGTTCTTCAGGAACTGGGTCATGTTGGCGCTGCGCTCAGGTTCGACCATGTTCCAGAACGGATGACCGATCAGTGCGGTGCCGAGCACGAAGAGGGCGAACAGCAAGGCCAGGGGACGGGTGTAGAACCCCAGGATCAACAGGATGCCGACCAGCAGCTCCATGATCACGGCGATCGCCGCAGCCAGCATCGGCGCGGGGGCACCCAGTGAGGTCATGTAGCCCACCGTGCCTTCGAACCCGGTCAGCTTGCTCCAGCCGGAGAGCACGAACAGGATCATCAGCAGGATGCGGGCGAGCAGCAGAATGAAGTCGCGTTGACCGTCGAGCAGGCTATAGCGCATGGCGGCGCTCCAGTGAACAGGGACAGGTTCCACTCTAGCAGCTGCGCGGCGGATTTCCGGCGTGTACGAAAAAGGCGCCGCAAGGGCGCCTTCATCGACAGAAGATGGTGCGAGTGGCGGGACTCGAACCCGCAAGGCTCACGCCGACAGATTTTAAGTCTGCTGTGTATACCAATTCCACCACACTCGCACGATTGCTGGCGCGCTTCATGGCAGCAAGGCCCAGGCAATCAGGCGCGCTTTATAACCCATTGTTATAGAAGCGTCAACCAGCCTAATGTTCAGGGTTCGATAGCACGCGCGATATCGCGCATCTCACAGGCGCTATGGCGCAGGTCATCGACGTGCCCACCCATGGCGTGCGCATCGGCTTGATGAATCGAATGACGCAGGTAACGGACATGGCCGTCCAGCGCCTGGCTCAGTTCATCGAGTTCGCTGGCGCTGCGCATCAGGTCGTCCTGCAGCCCTTGCATGCGAAGGTTAAAGGTCATGATGGTTCCTGTGGGATCCGGGGCGCGGGCACTATAGTTCAATTGACAGGATGCTGCCATTGCGCCACTGTCGCGCATTGGATCCAACCAGGCCTGTTGCCATGTCATCGCTTTCCCCTGGCCCGGACGCAACGCGGCGTATCCGCCCGAAGTTGTTCTGGCGCCTGCTGTTCCTGCTGGTCTGCCTGCTGGCGGCGTTCCTGTATGCGGGCTTCATCAGCCTGGGTGGTTACCTGCTGATGCTCGGCTTCGACCAGGAGGCTGCCCAGCCCAGGCGCTTGCTCGCCTTTGCAGGCGCAGCGCTGATCCTGTTGGTGGGGGGGTGGCTGCTCAAGGTGGCGATGCCGCGCAAGCTGGTGCCGACCGTGGTGGAACGCGAGCGCTGACGATCGTCGTATAAGGGGCAGTACAGGCTGGACTTTTGACTACGCTCAATATGTCCTTTCGCGGTGCTTGTGGAGCTCGCATGGTTTCGACAGACCGCCCCACCCATTCGGTGATGTCAGAGGCACGCTACGAGCAGTTGGTCCAGGCGGTGGTGGACTACGCCATCTATATGCTCGACCCAACCGGCCATGTGGTGTCCTGGAACGCTGGCGCGCAGCGGATCAAGGGCTACGATGCCGATGAGATCATCGGCCAGCATTTCTCGCTGTTCTTCACCGCCCAGGATTGTGCCGACGGCCGCCCGCAACGCTTGCTGCGCCAGGCACTCGAAGAAGGCAAGGCGCAGGACGAAGGCTGGCGCGTGCGCAAGGACGGCACGCAGTTCTGGGCGCTGGCGGCGTTGGATGTGATTCGCGACGCACAAGGCGAGGTCATCGGCCTGGCCAAGGTCACCCGCGACATCACTGATCGCCGCGAGTCGGCCCTGCAGCTCGATGGCATGCGTGCGCAACTGTTCCAGGCGCAAAAGCTCGAGGCCCTGGGGCAACTCACCGGGGGCCTGGCCCATGACTTCAACAACCTGCTGACCATCATCCTCAGCTCTGCGCGGCTTGCCAGCAGCAGCCAGGATCCGGCACGCGTGAGGCGCTTGCTCGAGCATATCCTCGATGCCGGCCAGCGCGGCACCCAGTTGACTCAGCAACTGCTCAGCTTTGCCCGGCATCGGCAACTCAGCATCACGCGCATCGTGCCGGCCGAGGCGATCGATATCATATGTGGGCTGGCGGAGCACGCATTGCCCCGGGAGATCGAACTGCTACCCCAGGTACAGCCTGACTTGCCGCTGATCGAGGTGGACGCCGGGCAGTTGCAGATGGTCTTGCTGAACCTGGTGTTCAACGCCCGCGACGCCATTGCCGCCACCGGGCAGATCCGTCTGGTGGTCGAAAGTGTGCAGTTGTCCGGGGAGGTGGATGGGTTGTACGGGCAGTTCGTGCGCTTCGATGTGCGTGATGACGGCCAGGGCATCGACCCGCAGGTGCTGCCTCGGATCTTCGAGCCATTCTTCACCACCAAGGCCTTCGGCAAGGGCACTGGCCTTGGCCTGAGTCAGGCCTATGGCTTCGCCCGGCAGAGCAATGGCATGATCGAGGTGTCCAGCCGGCTTGGCGAGGGCACCTGTATGAGCTTGTACCTGCCAGCCCGGACGGGCCCCGATTCGCTTTCGACCGACGGATAGACAGCCATGGTAGAGCAACTGAAGCGACTGGCCACGGGCATCGAGGGGCTCGATGCGCTGCTCAAGGGTGGGCTGGTGGTCGGCGCCTCTTATATCGTTCAGGGGCATCCCGGCTCGGGCAAGACCATCCTGGCCAACCAGCTGGCGTGCAACCATGTGCGTGAGGGTGGTCGGGTCCTGGTGGCGACGTTGCTCAGCGAGTCCCATGAACGGTTGTTCCAGTATCTGTCGACCCTGAGCTTCTTCGACGCGGCGCTTGTAGGCGACACCATCCAGTTCGTCAGCGCATTCGACACCCTCGAGCAGGACGGCCTGGACGCGGTGGTCAGGCTGTTGCGCCAGGAAATTGCCCGGCAGCAGGCCACCCTGCTGATCGTCGACGGGCTGCTTAATGCCCGCTCCAGGGCGGAAACCAGCCTCGACACCAAGAAATTCGTCTCCGAACTGCAGGGGCATGCGGCGTTTGCCGGCTGCACGTTGCTGCTGCTGACCAGTGCGCGGCTGGACGAGGGTAGCCCCGAGCACACCATGGTCGATGGCGTTATCGAACTTGGCGAGCACCTGGTCGGCAGCACGGCGGTGCGCCATGTCCAGTTGCGCAAGACGCGTGGCAGTGGCGCGTTGTCCGGGCGCCACGAATGCCTGATCACGGAGGCGGGGTTGCAGGTCTACCCGCGCCTGGAGTCGCTGTACAGTCGCCCCAGCCAGGCAGGGGCGCAAACCCTGAGCCGGGTCGCCACGGGTGTTGCCGACCTCGATGCCATGCTCGGTGGCGGACTGGCCGAGGCGTCGGTGACCCTGCTGATGGGGCCATCAGGCGTGGGCAAGACAGCGCTGGGCATCGCGTTCCTGGCCGCTTCGACCAAGGCTGCGCCGGGGCTGCACTTCGGTTTCTACGAGACGCCGGCGCGGTTGCGCTTGAAGGCTTGCGCGCTGGGCTTCGACCTGCCGGCACTCGAGCGTGAAGGCAGCGTGCAACTGAGCTGGCAATCGACCACCGAAGGCCTGCTGGACCAACTCGGCGCCCAGCTGTTGGCGCAGGTCGAGGCGCTCGGGGCCAGGCGTGTGGTGGTCGACAGCCTGGGAGCGTTCGGCCGACTGGCCCTTGAGCCCGCCCGTCTGAATGCCTTTTTCCGCGCGCTGACCGGCGAATTGCGTGCCCGTGGTGTGACAGTGCTGCTGACCTGGGAGATGCGTGACATCTTCGGTTCGGAGATCACCGCGCCGGCCCCCGACCTGTCGAGCATCGTCGACAACCTGATCCTGATGCGCTTCGCCGAGCTTGACGCGCAACTGCACCGGGCCCTGTCGGTCATCAAGGTGCGTGACAGCGACCACGACCCTGCCCTGCAGGCGTTGAGTCTTGGACCAAATGGCATCAGCCTCGCGCGAGCGTTCGATGGTGCCAGTGGCGTGCTCAGTGGTTCGGCGACACCGCCGGGAGATCGGTGATGGGGTGAACACTATCCTGGTCGTCGATGACGAGTACCTGATTGCCGACATCCTCGGTTTTGCCCTGGAGGATGAGGGTTATCTGGTTGAAAAGGCGAGCAACGGGCGCAAGGCCCTGGAGGCCTTGAAGGAAAAGCGCGTGGACCTGGTAATCACCGACTACATGATGCCGGTGCTCAATGGCGAAGAACTGCTGCAGGCCATACGTGAAGAGCTGGAACTGGCGGACCTGCCGGTCATTCTCATGAGCGGCGCCCAGGCCAGCCAGGGCCGGGCCTGCCCCGGGAAGTTCGCGGCCGTGTTCGACAAGCCATTCGACATGGACCGGATGATCGCCACGGTGCGCGAATTGCTGGGCACCTGAGATTCAGGAGAGGCTCCCCGCATGGGCGGGCAATCGATCAGGCGCATCCGTGCGGCATGATGCGGTTGGCTTGCGGGTTACTCGTCGTTGCTTTTTTCGGGCGCGGGGCTACCGGCCTGGATACGCTTGTAGATCTCTTCACGGTGCACCTGGACATCTTTCGGTGCATCGATACCGATCCTCACTTGCATCCCCTTGACGCCCAGAATGGTGACTTTGATGTCATCGTCGATGACGATGCTTTCGCCAACCTTGCGGGTGAGTATCAGCATGTAGTTCTCCTTGGTGATGTAGAAAACCGCCGAGCCAGGTGCTCTGCGGTGGGAGCCTGTCCCTCTTCCTTCTCATTAAAGACGCTTTCGGCGGATAGTAATTCCCCGCCAGACAAATTCTGTCGTCGATCTTTAGTTGCAGGCGCCAGTGGGGCTGCGGCACAACCCCGCGGCAAGGTGCTCGATGGCAAGGATAGGGTGCTTGGTGCCATATGGGAAATTTCTCTATTCGATGAAGTAAATAGTGACCGTCAATGTTCGTCTTGGCGCTCGAGCATCTGCAGGAAACGCAGTAATGCCACTTCTTCGATTTCCAGCCCCTTGCGTGGGCGTGCGCGGGGCAAGGCAGACAGGCGCCCAAGGTGGAAATGCTCGAGGACTGCGGGATGGATGTAGCAGCGTAGGCAGACCGCTGGCGTGTTGCCCAGGCGCGTGGACACTTGGCGGACGATGGCGGCGACCTGGCGGCGAGCCTCGCTATCGGGTTCCCAGGCTAGCGGCTGGAGCAGGTTCAGCGCCAGGCTGCTGCCGGCCCAGGTGCGGTAGTCCTTGGCCGTGAAATCGGCACCGGTCAACTGCTGGAGGAACTGGTTCACCTCGGTGGACCCGATGCCATGGCGCTGCCCCTGTTCGTCCAGGTACTGAAACAAGGCCTGGCCGGGCAACTCCATGCAGCGCTTGACCAGGCCGGCCAGGCGCCGGTCGGTGAGGGTGACGTTGTGCTCGACGCCGCGTTTGCCGCGGAACTGGAAGCGGATACGGCTGCCCTTGACCTGCACATGGCGGGTGTCGAGGGTAGTCAGCCCGTAGGAGCGGTTCTGCCGCAGGTACTGGCGGTTGCCAATGCGGATCAGCGTGGTGTCGAGCAGGCTGATCACCAGCGCCATGACCTTCTCTCGCCCCAGGCCGGGGCAAGCCAGGTGGGCGTCCAGTTGCTTGCGCAGCCTCGGCAGTACCTCGGCAAAAGCCAGCATGCGTGCATATTTATGCTGATCGCGCACTTCGCGCCATTGCGCGTGGTAGCGGTACTGCTTGCGCCCTCGGGCATCGCGGCCGGTGGCCTGCAGATGTCCTTGGGGGTCGGCGCAGATCCACACGTCGGTGTAGGCCGGAGGGATCACCAGGGCGGCGATGCGCGCCAGGGTTTCTTCATCGCGCACCCGCTGGTTCCCGGCGTCGAAATAGTGAAAGCGGTCGCGCCAGCGTCGGCGGGTCAGGCCGGGTTGGCTGTCATCGACATAATGCAGGGCGGCAGGCAACGGGCAATCGGGCATCGGCGCAGTCCATCGAGAACACTCTTGCTGCAATGGACAGCATTGGCCGCGACATTGCTCAGCCCAACAGCGCCACCGACTTTATCTGCGCACACAGCAACTGGCCTGGGCGTACATCGAGCTGGTCCGCCGAATAGCGCGTGATGCGCGCCAGCAGCGCAGTGCCAGAGGCATCCAGGCTGATCAGCACATGGGCCGGGTTTTCCGCCGGGTGGCATTCGCGTACCCGGACCGGCAGGCGGTTGAGAATGCTCGAGGCCCCCTGCGCAGCCAATGCCAGGCTGACATCCCGGGCCTGGACCTGCAGGCGCAGGGTGCTCCCCACCTGCAAGGCGGGGTGGGCGATCCGCAACAGTTGCCCGTCCGCGCCTGGCAGGCGCAGGTCAAAAAGCCCATAGTGCGGGTCGTGGCCCACCACCACACCTTCGAGCACCACTCCGGCATCCTCGCCCTGGGCCAACGGCAGGTCCAGGCGGGCCAAAGTCTCGCCGATTGGCCCGCTGGCCAGCGCCTTGCCCTGCTCGAGCAGGACCAGGTGGTCGGCCAGGCGCGCGACTTCGTCCTGGGCATGGCTGACATAGATCAGCGGGATATCCAGCTCGTTGTGCAGGCGCTCCAGATACGGAAGGATTTCGCGCTTGCGCGCGCTGTCGAGGGCCGCCAGAGGCTCGTCCATCAGCAACAGTCGCGGGCTGCTGAGCAAGGCTCGGGCGATGCCGACCCGTTGTGCCTCGCCGCCGGACAGCGTGGCCGGCTTGCGCGCCAGCAGGTGGCTGATACCCAGCAACTGGCATGCCTGTTCCTGGCTGATTTTACGGGCCTGGGGAGCAATCCGGCGCCAGCCAAACTCCAGGTTGCCTTGCACCGACAGGTGCGGGAACAGGCTGGCCTCCTGGAACACATAGCCGACCGGGCGTTGGTGTGGTGGGATGAAGCGCCCGCGGCTGCTGTCCTCCCAGACCTCGCCATTGATTTCGATGTACGCGCTGGCGGCCCGTTCCAGGCCGGCCAGGCAGCGCAGGCACGAGGTCTTGCCTGAGCCGGAGTGACCGAACAAGGCACTGATGCCGCGACCGGGCAGCTTCAGGTCGACGTCGAGGGTGAAATCGTCACGCGCGAGCTTCAGGCGTGCCTTTATCGATGCGCTCATTTCAGCTCCAGCCTGGTTTGCCACGGCGGCCGGCATAGAGCATCAGCAGCACCAGGAACGAGAACACCAGCATGGCCCCGGCCAGCCAGTGGGCCTGGCTGTATTCCATGGCCTCGACGTGATCGAAGATCTGCACCGAGACCACGCGGGTCTTGTCGGGAATGTTGCCACCAATCATCAGCACCACGCCGAACTCGCCGACGGTATGGGCGAAACCGAGGATGCTGGCGGTAATGAAGCCGGGGCGAGCCAGGGGCAGCACCACGTTGACGAAGGTGTCCCACGGGCTGGCGCGCAGCGTCGCGGCCACTTCCAGGGGGCGCTGGCCGATGGCGCCGAAGGCGTTCTGCAGTGGCTGCACCACGAAGGGCATCGAATACACCACCGAGCCGATCACCAGCCCGCTGAAGCTGAACACCACGCTGCCCAGGCCGAGGGCCTGGGTGGCTTGGCCGATCCAGCCATGGGGGCCGAGGGCCAGCAGCAGGTAGAAGCCGATTACCGTCGGCGGCAGCACCAGGGGCAGGGCCACCACCGCGCCGATCGGCCCGCGCAGCCATGAGCGGGTACGCGCCAGCCACCAGGCGATGGGCGTGCCCAGCACCAGGAGGATGGCGGTGGTGAGGCTGGCCAGCTTGATGGTCAGCCAGATGGCACCCAGGTCACTGGCGTCGAGGGGCATCAGAGCTCATAGCCGTAGGACTTGATCACTGCGGCGGCTTTCGGGCCCTTGAGGTAATCGATCAAGGCCTTGGCGGCGGGGTTGTCCTTGCCTTTGTTGAGGATCACCGCATCCTGGCGGATCGGGTCATGCAGCTCGGCGGGCACGATCCAGGCCGAGCCTTCGCTGACCTTGCCGTCCTTGTAGATCTGCGACAGCGCGACGAAGCCCAGCTCGGCATTGCCGGTGGAGACGAACTGGAAGGCCTGGGTGATGTTCTGGCCCTCGACGATCTTGGCCTTGGTCGCTTCGGTCAGCTTCAGCTTGTCCAGCACCTGGGTGGCTGCCAGGCCATAGGGCGCGGCCTTGGGGTTGGCGATGGACAGGTGCTTGTACTCGTTCTTCTTCAGCACGTCACCCTTGGCGTCGACATAGCCTGGCTTGGCCGACCACAGCGCCAGGGTGCCGATGGCATAGGTGAAGCGCGAGCCTGCAACGATTTCCTTTTCCTGTTCCAGCTTGGCCGGGGTGCTGTCGTCGGCGGCGAGGAATACCTCGAATGGCGCGCCGTTCTTGATCTGTGCGTAGAACTGGCCGGTGGCGCCGTAGGCAGCGACCAGCTTGTGGCCGGTGTCCTTCTCGAAATCCTTGGCGATGGCCTGGATGGGCGCTGTGAAGTTGGCCGCGACGGCGACCTGGACTTCATCGGCCCAGGCGCTGTTGAGGCAGATCAGGCTGGCAAGGGCGCTGGCGGCCATATGGGACAAGCGAATACGCATGAAGACGGCTCCTGGGGATTATCGTTATGTTGCGAAATATATAGCGATAAGCCGTCTTTCGGGAAGGGGCTGGCATGATTCACCGTGGGGCAAGCCTTGTCGTGGCGCTGCGTGGCAGCGGCGCACGGCCGCTCCCACGCAGATGATGCTGAACGCTAGCGGCCGCGCGCAGTTCCGCGATCATCGCTACGCCGCCAACCGCCCGCCGGCAATCGCCTCCGACGCCGCCAGCATTGCCCGCAGCAGTACCGCGCAGCCGGCCGCGAGGTCCTCGGGGGCGGCGTTCTCGATTTCGTTGTGACTGATTCCGCCCTCGCACGGCACGAAGATCATCCCGGCCGGGCCCAGCTCGGCGAGGAAGATTGCGTCGTGCCCGGCGCCGCTGACGATGTCCATGTGCGCCAGGCCCAGGTTGCGCGCCGAATCACGCACCGCCTCGATGCAGCCTTTGTCGAAGTACAGGGCCGGGAAGTCGGCGGTGGGCACCAGGTCGTATTCCAGCCCGTGCTTGGCCGTGGTGGCCTCGATCACCTGGCGCACCTCGGCGATCATCGACTCCAGTCGCTGGCCTTCCAGGTGACGGAAGTCCAGGGTCATGCGCACTTCGCCGGGGATCACGTTGCGCGAGCCGGGGTAGGCCTGCAGGCAACCGACGGTGCCGCAGGCATGGGGCTGGTGGGCGAGGGCGGTGCGGTTGACCGCCTCGACCACGGCGGCGGCACCGACCAGGGCGTCCTTGCGCAGGTGCATCGGGGTGGGGCCGGCGTGGGCCTCGACGCCGCGCAGGGTCAGGTCGAACCACTTCTGGCCGAGGGCGCCGAGCACCACGCCGATGGTCTTGTGCTGGTCTTCGAGGATCGGGCCCTGTTCGATATGCGCCTCGAAGTAGGCGCCGACCGGGTGGCCGGACACGGCGCGGCTGCCGGCGTAGCCGATGGCGTTCAATGCCTCGCCGACGCTCACGCCCTGGGCGTCGCGCTTGGCCAGGGTCTGCTCGAGGGTGAACTTGTTGGCGAACACCCCCGAACCCATCATGCACGGGGCGAAGCGCGAGCCTTCCTCGTTGGTCCACACCACCACCTCCAGCGGCGCTTCGGTTTCCACGCCGAGATCATTGAGGGTGCGGATCACCTCCAGCCCGGCCATCACGCCGAAGCAGCCGTCGAACTTGCCGCCGGTGGGCTGGGTGTCGATATGGCTGCCGGTCATCACTGGCGGCAGCTTGGCGTTGCGCCCGGGGCGGCGGGCGAAGATGTTGCCGACCGCGTCGATGCTCACCGTGCAACCGGCTGCTTCGCACCACTGCACGAACAAGTCGCGGGCCTGGCGATCAAGATCGGTCAGCGCCAGGCGGCATACGCCGCCCTTGGGCGTGGCGCCGAGGCGGGCCAGCTCCATCAGCGATTGCCACAGGCGGTTGCTGTCGATGTTGCGTTGGCTGGATTGCAGGATTTCCTTGGCGGGGATGGTCATGGGGTGTCTCCTCAGGCTGTTATTTTTACCATCACGTGGGAGCGGGCTTGCCCCGCGATGCGGCGCATCAGGGCATCGGCTTGGCCAGCCGCGCCGGGCCGCGCACCGCGATGCCGCCGAGGGCGTAGTAGAGCCCGCCGCCGAGCAGCGAGCCGGTGAACCAGCCGTAGTCGTAGAACCAGCTGAAACTGCTGTTGCCGATGGCCATCACGGTCAGCGCCACCGGTACGCCGAAGGCGATGAACCCGGCCCAGTTCCACGCCGGATACACGTCGTCGCGGTACAGCCCGGCGAGGTCCAGCTGCTGGCGGCGGACCAGGAAGTAGTCCACCACCATGATCCCGGCGATCGGCCCGAGCAGGCTGGAATAGCCCAGCAGCCAGTTGGAGTACACGCTCTCCAGGCTCAGGTCGGAGACGATCCAGCCGAGCTTCTTGAGCAGCTCGTGGCCCATCAGCGCCAGGCCGATGAAACCGGTCAGCCAGACCGCGCGGCTGCGCCCGATCAGGCGCGGGGCGATGTTCTGGAAGTCGTTGGTGGGCGAGACGATGTTGGCCGCGGTGTTGGTCGACAGCGTCGCGATGATGATCAGCGCCATGGCCAGGGCCACCCAGCCGGGGCTCTGGATATGGCCGATCAGGCTCACCGGGTCGGACACCGTCTGGCCCACCAGCGAGGCGGAGGCGGCGGTCATGATCACGCCCAGGGCGGCGAACAGGAACATGGTCAGCGGCAGGCCGAAGATCTGCCCGAGAATCTGGTCCTTCTGGCTTTTCGCATAGCGGCTGAAATCGGGGATGTTCAGCGACAGCGTGGCCCAGAAACCGACCATGGCGGTGAGCCCGGCGCAGAAGTAGCTGACCACGCTGGCGCCCTCGGGGCGTTTGGGCGGCTGCGCCAGCAGCTCGCTCATCGACATGTGCGGCAGCGCCCAGAACAACAGGCCGACACCGACCGCCACCAGCAGGGGGGCAGAGAGCGTCTCCAGCCACTTGATCGACTCGGCGCCGCGCAGCACCACCCAGAGGTTCAGCGACCAGAACAGCATGAAACCGATCACCTCGCCAGTGCCGCCCAGTGCTTTCCACTCGGGGAACAGCGAACCGAGGAACAGGTGGATGGCCAGCCCGCCGAACATCGTCTGGATGCCGAACCAGCCGCAGGCCACCACGGCGCGGATCAGGCATGGCACGTTGGAGCCGAAAACGCCGAACGAGGCGCGTAGCAGCACCGGGAACGGGATGCCGTACTTGGTGCCGGGGAAGGCGTTGAGGGTCAGCGGGATGAGCACGATGAGGTTGGCCAGCAGGATCGCCAGCAGCGCCTCGCCGACACTCAGGCCGAAGTAGGCGGTGAGCACGCCACCGAGGGTGTAGGTGGGCACGCAGATGGACATGCCCACCCACAACGCGGTGATGTGCCACTTGTTCCAGGTGCGCTGGTGCACCTTGGTCGGGGCGATGTCGTGGTTGTAGCGGGGGCTGTCGAGGACGTCGCTGCCGGCGTCGAGCTCGTACAGGCCATGCTGCTCGACCACATGTGATCTGCTCTGTTGCATGGGGTTCTCCAGGTCTTTTTCTTGTAGTTGTCGCTCATCGGGCTGACGCGATGGCCGGAGTACACACACCACCAGTACTGCACCTCCGGCCCGGCCAGGCGGTTATGGCCTGCGTTTTCAACAAACGTGCCGGGAAAGCCCGCGCCTTCCCGGCGGGCCGCCGCCGACCGGAGGTAACTCACTGACCTGCAAAGGCATTCATCAACACGGCAGGCGAAGCGGGAGCGCCCGCGCATGCCGTCTGTCTGGCCGGTCCATCACCCGCGTGATTCAAACGGGTGCAACCTGGAAAACCACCGGCGCGGCCTGCGCCATCCAGCCAGGAAACAAACACCTGATTTTGCGTAGAAAATCTTGACCAATTTGGCTTCCTGTCAAGTGCGTCAAAATGGTGAGGGGGTGTAACTTTTTGGTGATTTGTTAAATAAACCATTAAAAATCAGTTATTTAGTGTTTTTAATGGTTGCATATATTTTTTCTTGATCAATATCCGATCAGATACTAGCCTCGATTCTTGTCAGGCCTGACAGGATTGATGAACTCACCTCCAGCGCCCGGCCAACACAATTCCAAGAACCGGCCAGAAGACCGGTCAGCCTGCGAGGAAGACGGCATGTCCCTGTTGATCCGTGGCGCCACTGTGGTTACCCATGAAGAGAGCTACCCCGCCGATGTCCTGTGTGCCGATGGCCTGATCCGCGCCATCGGCAAAGACCTCGAAGCCCCCACCGATTGCGAGATCCTCGACGGCAGTGGCCAGTACCTGATGCCTGGCGGCATCGACCCGCACACCCACATGCAGCTGCCGTTCATGGGCACGGTGGCCAGCGAGGACTTCTTCAGCGGCACTGCCGCTGGCCTGGCCGGCGGCACCACCTCGATCATCGACTTCGTCATCCCCAACCCGCAGCAGTCGCTGCTCGAGGCCTTCCACACCTGGCGCGGCTGGGCGCAAAAGAGCGCCAGCGACTACGGCTTCCACGTCGCCATCACCTGGTGGAGCGAGCAGGTCGCCGAGGAGATGGGCGAGCTGGTCGCCCAGCATGGGGTGAACAGCTTCAAGCACTTCATGGCCTACAAGAACGCGATCATGGCCGCCGACGACACCCTGGTGGCCAGCTTCGAACGCTGCCTGCAACTGGGCGCGGTGCCCACGGTGCACGCCGAAAACGGCGAGCTGGTCTATCACCTGCAGCAAAAATTGCTCGCCCAGGGCCTGACCGGCCCCGAGGCACACCCGCTGTCGCGTCCGTCCCAGGTCGAAGGGGAGGCCGCCAGCCGCGCCATCCGTATCGCCGAAACCCTGGGCACGCCGCTGTATCTGGTGCATGTCTCCAGCCGCGAGGCGCTGGATGAGATCACCTATGCCCGGGCCAAGGGCCAGCCGGTGTACGGCGAGGTGCTCCCGGGGCATCTGCTGCTCGACGACAGCGTTTACCGTGATCCGGACTGGGCCACCGCCGCCGGCTATGTGATGAGCCCGCCATTCCGCCCGCGCGAGCACCAGGACGCGCTGTGGGGTGGCCTGCAGTCGGGCAACCTGCACACCACGGCCACCGATCACTGCTGCTTCTGCGCCGAGCAGAAGGCCATGGGCCGCAATGACTTCAGCCGGATCCCCAATGGCACCGCCGGCATCGAGGACCGCATGGCGGTGCTGTGGGACGCCGGGGTGAACAGCGGGCGCCTGTCGATGCACGAATTCGTCGCGCTGACTTCCACCAACACCGCGAAGATCTTCAACCTGTTCCCGCGCAAGGGCGCGATCCGTGTCGGCGCCGACGCCGACCTGGTGCTGTGGGACCCGCAGGGCAGCCGTACCATCAGCGCCCAGACCCACCACCAGCGGGTCGATTTCAACATCTTCGAAGGCCGCACGGTGCGCGGCATCCCCAGCCACACCATCAGCCAGGGCAAGGTGCTCTGGGCCGATGGCGACCTGCGCGCCGAGCCGGGCGCGGGGCGTTACGTGGAGCGCCCAGCCTATCCGTCGGTGTACGAGGTGCTGGAGCGGCGTGCCGAACGGCAGAAACCGACGCCGGTTCAGCGCTGAAGCAGTTGGGGCTGCTGCGCAGCCCTATCGCCGGCAAGCCGGCGATACGGGCGCAAGGCGCCCCCTGATAACCACACACATGTTCCTGTTGACTGCCATCCCCCCAGAACGGACCGGCGCCTGACCACCGCCGCCTCCAATAAAAACGAGAGAGGCTACAACCGTGATCGATGCCCTGAACCACTTGACGCGCCCCCGCGCCGGCGCCGACCAGCTGGCCGAGGCCTTCAGCGACCTCGCGCCCCCGCTCACCGCCCGTCAGGCCGCTGTCGAGAGTGCACGCTGCCTGTACTGCTACGACGCGCCGTGCGTCAATGCGTGCCCCAGCGAGATCGACATCCCTTCGTTCATCCACCGTATCAGCGACGAGAACCTGCAAGGCGCCGCCGAGCGCATTCTCTCGGCCAACATCCTCGGCGGCAGCTGTGCCCGGGTTTGCCCCACCGAGATCCTTTGCCAGCAAGCCTGCGTGCGCAACAACGCCCAGGAGTGCGCTCCGGTGCTGATCGGCCAATTGCAGCGCTACGCCCTGGATCATGCCGACTTCACCGAGCATCCGTTCCAGCGTTCGCCGGCCAGCGGCAAGCGCATCGCCGTGGTCGGCGCCGGCCCCGCCGGGTTGTCCTGCGCGCACCGGCTGGCGATGCACGGCCACGACGTGATGATCTTCGAGGCGCGGGAAAAGGCCGGCGGTCTCAACGAATACGGTATCGCCCGCTACAAGCTGGTGGACGACTACGCCCAGCGTGAAGTGGAGTTCCTGCTGGGCATTGGCGGAATCGAGATCCGCCATGGCCAGCGCCTGGGCGGCAACCTGTCGTTGGCCGAGCTGCATGGCCAGTACGACGCGGTGTTCCTCGGCCTGGGCCTGGGGGCCGTGCGCCAGCTGGGCCTGGCGGACGAAGACGCGCCGGGCCTGCTTGCCGCCACCGACTATATCCGTGAATTGCGCCAGGCTGACGACCTCGCCCAGCTGCCGCTGGCCGACCGCTGCCTGGTGCTCGGCGCTGGCAACACCGCCATCGACATGGCCGTGCAGATGAGCCGCCTGGGCGCCCGCGACGTCAACCTGGTGTATCGCCGCGGCGAAGCCGACATGGGCGCCACCGGCCATGAGCAGGAAATTGCCAAGCACAACCAGGTACGCCTGCACACCTGGGCCCGGCCCGATGCCGTGCTGCTGGATGATGCCGGGCGCGTGCGCGGCATGCGCTTTGCGCGCACGCAATTGATCGACGGACGCCTGGGCGATACCGGCGAAACCTTCGAGCTGGCTGCCGACGCGATCTTCAAGGCCATCGGCCAGCGCTTCGATGAGCAAGGCCTCGGCGATCCGCTGGCGGCGCAACTGGCCCGCGACGGCGAGCGCATCCAGGTGGACGCGCACATGCGCACCTCCATCCCCGGCATCTACGCCGGCGGCGACTGCACCGCCCTGGGCCAGGACCTCACCGTCCAGGCGGTGCAACATGGCAAGCTGGCCGCCGAAGCCATCCATGCCCAACTCATGCTCAATGTGGAGGCTGCGTAAATGGCCGACCTGTCCATCGTATTCGCCGGCATCAAGGCACCCAATCCATTCTGGTTGGCCTCCGCACCACCCACTGACAAGGCCTACAACGTGGTCCGCGCCTTCGAGGCCGGCTGGGGTGGTGTGGTATGGAAGACCCTGGGCGAGGACCCGGCGGCGGTCAACGTGTCGTCGCGCTACTCGGCGCACTACGGCGCCAACCGCCAGGTGCAGGGCATCAATAACATTGAGCTGATCACCGACCGTTCGCTGGAGATCAACCTGCGCGAGATCACCCAGGTGAAGAAGGACTGGCCCGATCGTGCGCTGATCGTGTCGCTGATGGTGCCGTGCGTCGAAGAATCCTGGAAGTTCATCCTGCCGCTGGTGGAAGCCACCGGCGCCGACGGCATCGAACTCAACTTCGGCTGCCCCCACGGCATGCCCGAGCGCGGCATGGGCGCCGCCGTCGGCCAGGTGCCCGAGTATGTGGAAATGGTCACCCGCTGGTGCAAGACCCATTGCACGCTGCCGGTGATCGTCAAGCTCACCCCCAATATCACCGACATCCGCCAGTCGGCGCGCGCTGCCCACCGGGGCGGGGCGGACGCGGTGTCGTTGATCAACACCATCAACTCGATCACCAGTGTCGACCTGGACCGCATGGTTGCCCACCCCATCGTCGGCGACCAGAGCACCCACGGCGGCTACTGCGGCTCGGCGGTCAAGCCGATCGCCCTGAACATGGTCGCCGAGATTGCCCGCGACCCTGAGACCCGCGGGCTGCCGATCTGCGGCATCGGCGGTATCGGCACCTGGCGTGACGCCGCCGAGTTCATTGCCCTGGGCAGCGGCGCGGTGCAGGTCTGCACCGCAGCGATGCTGCATGGCTTTCGCATCGTCGAAGACATGCAGGACGGCCTGGCGCGCTGGATGGACCAGCATGGCCACCGGAGCCTCGAGGCGTTTCGTGGCCAGGCCGTTGGGCATACCACCGACTGGAAGTACCTGGATATCAACTACAAGTCGGTGGCGCATATCGACCAGGACGCCTGCATTGGCTGCGGGCGCTGCCACATCGCCTGCGAGGACACCTCGCACCAGGCCATCGCCAGCACCCTGAAGGCCGACGGCACCCACGCCTACAGTGTGATCGAGGCCGAGTGCGTGGGCTGCAACCTGTGCCAGATCACCTGCCCGGTGCAAGGTTGCATCGACATGCAGGCGCAGGACACCGGCAAGCCGTACATGAACTGGACGCAGGATCCGCGCAACCCCTATCGCGAGGCGGGTTGAGGTCGCTGGGACGCCGACCTCACGCAGGTCTCTCGTGGGAGATTTGGTCTAACCACTCTGACCACTGCGCAAGGTCTGCTCGATCACCTCGACGAACGCCCGCACCAGCGGACTGCGCTCGTGCCTGCGCGTCAGTACCAGCAGCGGCGCGCAGGCGCCGGGCTCGGCCAACGGCAGGTAGGACACGCCACGCCTGACCAAGGACCGGGTGCACTGCGGTACCACCGCGACGCCGCGGCCCGCAGCGACCAGGGCGATGATCGAGGTGATCTGCCGGCCGCTCGGAGCCGGCCGTGGCGTCAGCCCGTGGCGGCGGTACAGGCCGAGGATGATTTCGTTCAAGCCCGAGCCGTAATCCGCGGGGAAGGTGATCAGCGGCAGTTCGCCGAGCTCGGCCAGGTTGACCTGCAACTGCCCGGCGAGAGGGCTGTCGCTGGGAACGGCCGCGACCAGCGGCTCGTTGTCCAGGCAGATGGCCTGGACCTGAGGGTTGTCGCCCGGCGGGTGCATGCGGCTCATGCCGATATCCAGGCGGCCTTCGAGCAGTTGCGTCCACTGGGTGCTGGAAGCACCTTCCTCCACATTCAACTGCACATCCGGGTACTTCGAGCAGAACGCCTGGATGGTATGGCTGAAGGTGTCCGAGAGGGCGATCGAACTGGCGTAGCCCACCGTCAGTTGGCCGGCCGAGCCCGCCGCCAGCTTGCTGGTGATCGTTGTGGTCAGGTCGACCTGCTCGAGCACGCCGCGAGCGTAGGGCAGCAGGTGACGGCCCGCGGTGGTCAGGCTGACATTGCGGGTGCTGCGGTCGAACAGGCGAAACCCAAGCTCAGTCTCCAGTGCCGATATCTGTCGCGTCAGCGGCGGCTGGGCCATGTGCAGGCGCGCAGCCGCACGGCCGAAATGCAATTCCTCGCTCACAACCAGGAAACAGCGCAGTCGGCGCAAATCCATGATGTTCTTCCTTGAGTATCAATCGGTCGGCAATAGGTATTGGATCCAAAATTCGTCCTACCTTATAAACATGTAAAAATTTTTTACGAGTGTTTGCATGCGTTTTTCCGCCGACTTCCCCCGGATTGCCCTATTTCTTGGCGGATGTGCCGCATTTCTAAACCTGTATTCCACCCAAGGCCTGCTTACTGAATTGACCCGTGCCTTTGCGGTCACGCTGCGACAGGCCAGCTGGAGCATCACCGTGACGATCCTGGTCGTGGCCTTGACCGCGCCTTTTGTCGGCTGGCTGACGGCTCGGGGTGAACAGCATCGGGTCATCGCCGGGGCGGCGCTGTTGCTGGCGCTGCCGGCGTTGTTGGCGGCGTGGGCGGGCAGCTTTGGTGAATTCCTGCTGTGGCGTTCGGTGCAGGGGTTGTTCATCCCGATGGTGTTCGCCACCAGCGTGGCCTACATCGGCGTGCGCTGGCAGGGCGGTGCCGTGACCGAAATGACCAGCGTCTATGTTGCCGGCACGATCTTCGGCGGTTTCTGCGGGCGTTTCCTCACCGGCCTGGTCACCGAGCTTGCCGACTGGCGTGTGGCATTGACGGTCCAGGCAGGGCTCAGCCTGGCGGTTGCGCTGGGCATCGCGCTGCTGTTGCCGCGCAATCCGCCAGCGGCCCGGCGTGAGCCGCTGGCGCTTGGCGAGCTTGCCAGCAGGCCGCTGCTGGGGGCCTATGCCGTGGGGTTCTGTGTCTTGTTCGCCCAGGTCGCGACTTTCACCTATGTGGGCCTGCACCTGAGCGAGGCCCCGTTCGCCCTGGGCACTGCAGCGCTGGGTGCCATCTACGCAGTGTTCCTGCTGGCGCTTGTGGTGGTGCCGCTGGCCGGACGCCTGAGCAAGGCGCGACCCCATGCCGACCTGGTGCGGGTGGCCGGATACCTGGGCATCGCCGGCTCGGCCCTGACCCTTTCCCCGTCGCTATGGTTGATCGTGCTGGGCCTGGCGCTCAGCTCCACCGGCGTGTTTCTCGCCCAGGCCGCTGCCAATGCCTTCATCACCGCCCAGGCACCACGGCAGAAATCCGCCGCGGTCGGTCTGTACCTGAGCTGCTACTACCTTGGCGGCAGCTTCGGCGCCTTCGTGCCCGGCGGCCTGTGGGAACGCTGGGGCTGGGGCGGCTGCGTCGCCCTGATCGTGGTGTTCCAGCTGCTGCCGCTGCTGATCGCGCGGGGCAGCTGGCGGGTGGCGCCGGTCCGCGGGCCGGCGGTCCAGCCATTGCAATGAATCGTTTCCTCAACGCGCTACATCATCATCCAACAAGGAAAAGAGTGAGATGACCGTGAGTAACTTGCCGACCGTGCACAGCCAGTTGCTGAGTGTGATTGAACCGGTGTTGCAGGAGATGCCTGCCGGCGTGCTGAAACAGGCGCTATGGGATGAGTTCCGCAACCAGGAGGCCGCGCTGGTCGACATCGAGGAGGCGTTCCAGGTGCTGACTTCGCGCCGCCATGACGCCGCGGCGTTACGCAAGTTCTTCGCCAGCTGGTCGAAGACCAACAACTCGGCCGCCAGCGTCTCCGGCCTGGCCAATCGCTTGACCCTGCTGGCGCGTTCCGAGCAGGGCAGCGCCGCCGCGCAGCAGATCTACCAGGTGTGCGGCAGCCTGCAGCGAATCACCGACGAGGACCTGGGGGCGCTGGACAACATCTTGCATGCCGACCTGTTCTACAACATGGCCACGCCACTGTGTGGCGACGACCAGTGGCTGCTCAAGGAAAACTGCCTGCCGTCGGCGCAGGCGTTCAAGGACTGGACCGATACCCGCCGTCTGCGTGACCGTGACCTGCTCCAGGGCCTGCTGACCACGCTGGTGCATGAGGTCTACACCCACGGTGAGGTGGAGTACATCCATCCGTTGTACACCCGCTGGTTCGAGCGCGACATGGGGGTCCCGCCCGAGCAGGTGCGCAAGACTGTGGCCTGGGTCACCGTGCACACCGGGGGGACCGAAAGCAATCATTTCGCCCACGCGGTCGAGGCGGTCGAGGTCTTCGTCAAGGCCATGGGCATCGCCGTGGACAGGGCTACGGCCCGTGAAGTCTTTGCCCAATACCTGCAGCGCAAGGCCGAGGTGATGCGCGACTGCGCCGCCTGCCTGATCTGACCGGCTGAGTCCCGCCTGAAAGACGCCTGCCATGTTCCCCGACATGGCAGCGCTTTCGCACGCCTTGCAAACCACCTGCATGGGCTAGGTGGGGAGTATCAATAACGACTGAATCGGTATTGGCATCGGCCGCCGACTCCTCAGCAGAATCAGTGGTGAGCCTGGCCCTGGTGCCTGGTCACTTTCTGACTTATGCAAGCACGCAAGGAACGCCTCATGCAGCTGATCGTCTTCTGCCCACCCAAGATCATTCTCCAGCACAGCGCGCAAAGCTGGGCCGACGCCCTAGGGCCGGGAGGCATGCTGCTGAGCTGCAACTCCCGCGCCCAGGAAATCACCGCGCATCTTGGCGATCAAGTGGTGTACCGGTTGTTCGACTATTTCAACGACAACGCGCTGGTCGAGGTGGATGTCCATGACATGGCCCGCGAGATGCGCGATCCGTTGTGCGTGGCACTGGCCGAGATCGATGTGCTGCGGGTGGCGCGCATCAACGACCGGCTGGGTGTCAGCCAGGGCGCCGAGGGGCGCGCTATGTTCTATCGCGACAAGTTCTTCATGAAGCAGAGGGCCCGCGACCGTGGTTTCGCCGTCGCCGACATGGCGCCGCTGACCCATGCCACCGCAGCGATCCAGTTCAGTGAGCAGCACGGCTTCCCGGTGGTGGTCAAACCGCGCGATGGTCGTGGCTCGAACGGCGTGGAAGTACTCAGGGACATGTCGCAGCTTCGCCAGTGGCTGGCTGCGCGTGGCGCCACCACCTTCCACAACCTGATGATCGAGCGCTATGTGCGGGGCAGCCACTACATCGTCAACGGCCTTTACATCGACGGCAAGCCGATCCTTGTGTCGCCTGTGCGGGTGATGACCTCGGCGCTGGACTTCCTCGGCGGCAAGGCCCACGACCTGCACATGCTCGATGCCAGCAATCCGATGCGCGACAAGCTGGTGCGCTATGCCCGTGCGCTGGTCGAGGATGTGCTGCCTTCCGAGCCGACCCTGCTGTTCCACCTTGAACTGTTCGTCACCGACACGGGCGAGATTGTCCTGTGCGAAATCGCCTCGAGGCTGGGCGGGGTGTTCTTCAACCAGGAGATCAGCCATGCCTGGGGCCTGGACCCGCGCATGACCTTCCTGCGCGCGCTGCGCGATCCCGCGTATCGTCCGGCGTCCATGATCGAACCGCGGCAGATGGTCGGGCACATCAGCATTCCACCGCGAGTCGGCCTGTTGCGCGAGGTGCCGAGCGACTGCCCGCTCGACGGCGTGCTGGAGTACCGCATATCGGCGAGCAGGATGACCGCCTACCGGTCGATGGAGTTCACCAACTCGGAAATCCTCAATGCCATCGTCGCCGGGCGCAACGAGCGTGAGCTGCAACTGCGGCTTGGCGAAGTCGAGCGCTGGTTCCACGAAAGCTGCGACTGGGCGGGCAACGAAGCGGCCGCCGTCTAGCCGCTTGACTGTCCTGTTCCTCAATCACTTTTGCTGACCGTGCCGCCAGTCGGGACGGTCATGCCTGCAGACAGGTGACGATGCCATGAAACCTTTGATCGAGAGCCTCATCCCCATTCCGGTCGCGGCCCTGGGGGCCTGGCTGGGATTTCTCAGCGGGCTGCCGCTCGGTGAACTGATCGGCGCCATCTGCGCGGTCACGGCGTTGAGCAAGTGGGGCGTGCGCATGCGCATGCCATTCCCGTTCGTGGCCACCGTGCAGTTGCTGTTGGGGATCAGTGTCGGCTCCACGGTCACCGCCTCGATGATGCACGAGCTCACTGACTTCAGCATTCTGCTCGGGCTGCTGGTGTGCATGACCACACAGATCCTGGTGGGCTACAACTGGCTGCGCCGCATGGAGAAGTGGGGCCATATCGAAAGCCTGCTCAGTGCCATTCCCGGCGCCATGGCGGCGGTGATGACGGTGTCGGGGGAGGAGGGACCGGCCTCTGGCCGAATCGCCTTCGTGCATATCGTCCGATTATTGGCGCTGTTGCTGGTGGTGACGCTGATCGCAGGCGGGCATGGCGACAGTGCGGTGCCGGCCACCGGCACCCTGGGCGACTACCTGCGGATCGTCCCGGTGGCGCTGGTCGCGGTCGCCGCCGGCTATCTGCTGGAGCGCTTCGATGTGCCCGCGCCGTACATGCTTACCGGCCTGGTCTGTGCGGCCGCCGTCAACATCGGCATGCCGTCGGTCAACCTGCACGTGCCCGACCCGGTGGCGATGGTGGCGTTGATCCTGCTGGGTGGCTTGATCGGTATTCGCCTGCGCGACATCACCTTGGGAGACGTACTGCGATACGTGCGTGCTGGCCTGGTGGTGACCACGCTGACGTTTTGCACCACCTTGCTGGTGGCCGCGCTCGCCGCCCAGCTCACCGGCAAACCTTTCCTGGCGCTGTTCATGTCCTGGGTGCCGGGCGGTGTCGAGGTGATGACCGCGGCCGCCCTGTTGCTCAAGCTCGATCCTGCCTTCGTCATGCTCAACCACGTGGTGCGCATGTCGATCATTCATATCTCTCCGGCGTTCCTGCCCAAGCGGTTGCTCCAGCCCGAACCGGTTACCGACGCACCGCGCAACTGAACCTTCGATCACAAGGACCTGATCTCGATGACCGCTGCAATCGCCATTCATGATCCGACCCTGCGCGACGGCAACCATGCCGTCTCCCATTCGTTGAGCCTGGAAGATATCGCCGCCTATTGCCGTGCAGTCGACAGCTGCGGCCTGAGCGTGGTCGAGGTCGGCCACGGCAATGGCCTGGGAGCATCGTCCCTGCAGTTGGGGCTGGCCCGCCACGCCGACACCGAGATGCTCGAGACCGCGCGCGCCAACCTCAGTCGCACGCGCCTGGGCATCCACATGATTCCAGGCTTCGCCAGGCTGGACGATATCGATACCGCGCTGCGGATCGGTGTCGAGGTGTTGCGCATCGCCTCCCATTGCACCGAGGCGAGCGTGACCGAAAGCTATATCGAGCATGCGCGCGCCAACGGCGCGTATGTGCATGGCGTACTGATGATGTGCCACATGGCCAGCCCCGAGCGGTTGCTCGAGGAGGCGACGAAACAACAGGGCTATGGTGCCAACGCCATCGTGCTGATGGATTCGGCTGGCCACCTCGATCCGGACAGCACCCGTGAGCGGATTGCCTTGCTCAGCAGCGAACTTTCGATTCCGGTGGGCTTCCATGGCCACAACAACCTGGGCCTGGCCATCGCCAACTCGCTGGCCGCGGTCCAGGCCGGGGCGACGATCGTCGACGGCTGCATGCGCGGCTTCGGTGCCGGTGCCGGCAACACCCAGCTGGAGACCCTGTGCGCGGTGCTTGAGCGTTACCGCTTCGCCACCGGCGTGGACATTTTCGCCCTGTGCCGCGCCATCGAGCAGTTGGAGAGCATCGCCCCGGTCAGCACGCCCACGGTCGTCAAGACCGCCAACCTGATCAGTGGCCTGTACGGCGTGTGCAGTGGTTTCGAAAAACATGTCGCGCGCGCCGCCAGCGAGTTCGGCGTCGAACCACGGCGAATCTACGAAGCCCTGGCCCAGTGCAATGCGGTAGCCGGCCAGGAAGACCTGATCATCTCGGTGGCCAGCCGCCTTTCGCAACCTTCCGTTGCCTGACTCTGGAGTGCGTTCATGTCCCTGAAAACCGCCATCATCGGCAGCGGCAACATCGGTTGCGACATCCTGTGCAAGGTCCTGGCCCATCCGGACCTGGACTGCACGCTGGTCGCCGGACGCTCCCCACACTCAGCGGGCCTTGCCTTCGCCCGTGAGCGCGGGGTCGCCATCACCGCCGACGGTATCGAAGGTCTGTTCGCCCGGATCGGCGAGTTCGACCTGGTGTTCGACGCCACCTCGGCCACCGACCATGAGCGCCATGCGCCGCGCCTGATCGAGGCCGGCAAGGTGATCATCAACCTCACCCCGGCAGCCCTGGGTCAACTGTGCGTGCCTTCGCTCAACGGCCTGGAGCTGACCGGAGCGAGCAACGTCAACATGATCACCTGTGGTGGCCAGGCCTCGATCCCGCTGGCAGCCGCCATCGCCCGGGCCAACCCTGGGGTGCGCTATATCGAGGTGGTGTCGTCGATCAGCGCCGAAAGCGCAGGCCCCGCCACCCGCCGCAACCTGAGCAACTACATCACCACCACCGAGCAGGCGCTGCGTCGCTTCACCGGCTGCACTCAGGTCAAGGCGATCCTTAACATCAACCCGGCCAAGCCCAATGTCTACATGCAGACGGCGGTCTCGGCACTGATCGCCCAAGTCGACCTGGCCGCCACCCGACGCGAGGTGGAGCGGGCCGTGGCGCTGGTGCGCGAGGCCGTTCCGGGCTACGAGGTGATCGTCGACCTGCACTACAGCGAAGGCCGCCTGTTCACCATGGTGCGGGTCGAGGGGGCGGGGGACTACCTTGATCCGAGTGCCGGCAATCTCGACATCATCACCGCGACGGCCACCCACATGGCTGCGCTAATGGCGCGTGGTCGCTCTGCCGTGCGCGCCGCTTGAAACGGAATTTCTGGAGAATCCTGCATGCCTTCGCTTTCACCAGATCTGGAATTCGCTCGATTCTGTCCGATCCTCGGGGTGGCGCAGAAGGTCAGTGAAGCGCCACAACCGGTCATCGACCTTGGGGTCGGCGTACCTGGCTTCTTGCCGGCGCCCCATATCGTCGAGGCGGCGGTGCGGGCGGCCCACGAGGACACCGGTGGCTATGGCGCCAGTCGTGGCGACCCGGCGTTGCTCAAGGCTTACCTTGGCTACCTGCGTCGCCTTGGCCATACGCATTTCGACGAGCGCAACCTGGTCGCGGGCCTCGGCGCCAAGCACCTGTTGTTCAGCGTGCTGCGGGCGATCATCCGACCGGGGGACAAACTGCTGGTCTCGACCCCGTGCTGGCCAACCTATTTCGATATCGCCGAACTGGTCGGGGCGGATGTCGTCGATGTGCGCTGCACCGCGCACAGCGGCTACAAGATGTCCCCCCAGGCGCTGGAACAGGCCCTCGACGAACAGGTGCGGGTGGTGCTGCTCAATTCCCCCGGGAACCCTACGGGCGCTGTGTATTCGGCCGAGGAGCTCCTGGGGCTGGCGCAAGTCCTGCGCAAACATGACGTCTGGATCATTTGCGATGACGTCTACCAGCGCTTCGTCTATGACATGGACAGCTGTCCCGACCTGCTGACGGTGGCGCCGGATCTTGCCGGGCGCATCATCAAGATCGACAGCGTTTCCAAGCTCTACGGCATGCCGGGGTGGCGGGTCGGCTTGCTGGCGGCGGATCGACGCATCGCCGATGCGGTCACCACGCTGAATTCCAACTCGATCTCCAACCTGCCGGCCCCCGCTGCTGCGGCGGCGACAGCGGCACTGGAGGGTGACCAGGCTTTCTCCATTGCCGCCCGGCAGCGTCTGGCCGGGCAGCGTGAGGCCTTGCTCGAAGTGTTGCGCGGTGCGCCGTTGCTGCGCTTCTGCGAGCCTGCCGGAGCGTTCTACCTGTTTCTCGACATCGGCCAGGCGCTGGGCCGGTCGTTCCGCGGCCAGATGATCGGTGATGACGAGTCGTTCTGCGACGTGCTGCTCAAGGAGTTCGGCGTTGCCCTGATCCCTGGCAGTTTCTTCGGCACGGCGGGGCATGCCCGGCTGTCGTATTCCGGCGACGCCGGAAAAGTCCTGGCCGGTGCCGAGCGCATCAAGACTTTCCTGGGCGAGTTCGCCTGAGGCTGGAACGCAATCCGTGGACAGGGAAGCAATACTGGAGAGGGACGCAAGTTGATGAAAAACGCCTTTGCAATCGTCGGCTGCGGTGCGACGGCCATCGCCTTCCTGCAGCGCCATCTGGATCGTGTGGCCGCCGGCAGCGCGCCGGCCGGCGTCATCCACCTGTTCGAGAAACGGGATGACTTCGGCCGCGGCGCGGCTTACGAGGCTGACCTGGAGAGCAACCTGCTCAACACCAGGACCGGTCTCATCACGCCATACCCGCATCTGCCAGGGCATTTCCTGCAGTGGTTGCAGCAGAGCCCGCAGGCCTGGCGCCGCGCGTACCCCGATTTCCGCCCCGAGGCGGACGGGTTCGCGCCTCGGGCGCTGTTCGGTATCTATCTGCAGCATCAGCTCAAGCAGATCGTATTGCGTGGCGCGACCCTGGGCTGCCAGCTGGTGCAGTTGCAGGCAGAGGTCTGCGCGATCGACCTGATCGATGGCGTGGAAACCCTGCGCACCCGTTGCGGCCTCAGCTTGCCGACCGGCAAGGTCGTGCTGTGCTGTGGCCCGCTGGGCAAAAAGCCAGAATTGTCCGGCGATCCACGGGTGCTGGACACGCCGTATCCAGTTTCCCGTCTGCTGCGCGTGGTGGCGCCCCACGAGCGGGTGGCGGTGGTCGGCGCGCGACTGAGCGCCATCGACACCGTCATCGCGTTGATCGAACGGGGGCATAGAGGCCCCATCCGCATGCATTCGCGCAGTGGTTACTTTCCCGTGGTGCGGGGCACCCAGGAGCCGGTCACGCTGCGCTACCTGACCCGTGAAGGCGTCCATGCGCTGGTGGCACAGAACGGCCGTTTGCAGATCAGCGACCTGGTCGGCCTGTTCCGCAAGGAGCTGGCTTTCCAGGACCCGGGCAAGGCCAGCGCGGTCATCCCCATGCCCGCGCCGCCGGCCGACATCGCCTCTTTCATCGAAGGGGAACTCGAAAACGCCCGCTCACCGCGTATCTGGCAGGCAATCCTCTATGCCACCAACGAATTCGTCGAGGACATCTGGCAGGCACTGGATGATGCCGCGCAGGCGCGCTTCCTGCGCGAGTACTTCAGCTTCTTCATGGCCTATCGGGTTTCCATCCCGGCGCAGAATGCGCGCAAGATCCTCAGCTATCTGCGCAGTGGCCAGCTGGAGTTCGTCACCGGTCCGTTCGCCGCGCCGCAGCCGGGCGGCGACGGGCTGGTCCTGCAGGGCAGCGGCTGGCGCCATGTCTATGACCGGCTGATTCATGCCATCGGTTCCCCGCGCGACGTCGACCTGCTGGACTCGCCGTTGCTGGCTGCCTTGCTGGACAATGGCACGGTCACCCGCCATCCACAGGGGGGGATCTGCATCGACCCGACGAGCTATCGCGTGCAGGGCCGTACCGGCAGCTCCCGGCAGATCCATGCGGTGGGCGAACTGACAGTGGGCCAGTTCTTCTTCACCTCCGCGCTGGAGATCAATGGCCGCCACGCCGCCAGCTGTGCCGATGGGCTCGAGTGGAAGCAGGGCGTGCGTGCGGTCGGACGGGTGGAGGAGCATGTCTGAGCTATCGTTGCCGGGGCAACTTTGACCGGCAACTTCACAGGATTAACCATGACCTACCGATTCGAACGCATTCTGCTGACCAACGACGATGGCATCGACGCGCCCGGCCTGGCCGTGCTGGAACAGGTGGCGGCAGGGCTGGCCAGGGAGGTGTGGGTGGTGGCTCCCCACCGCGACCAGAGCGGCACCTCCCACTCGCTGAGCCTGCACGCGCCGCTGCGAGTGAGCAGTCATGGCGAGCGGCGCTTCGCCGTCACCGGCACGCCGGGCGACTGCGTGGCGCTGGCGCTGGGGCACCTGCTCAAGGGCGCCAGGCCCGACCTGGTGTTGTCCGGAATCAACCGTGGGGCGAACCTGGGCACTGAAACCGTGTTCTCCGGAACGGTCGGCGCGGCGATGACCGGGTTGCTGCTGGGCGTGCGCTCGATCGCCCTGAGCCAGGCCTACAGCGACCGCGAAGCGGTGCCTTGGAACATCGGCCTGAACCTGGCGCCCGAGGTGATTCTCGGTGTGCTGGACATGCCATGGCCGGCCGATGCCTGTCTCAACGTCAACTTCCCTGACTGTGCCCTGGAGGCCGTACGGCCGTTGAAAGTGACGCGCCAGGGCGTCGGGCCGTTGAACAGCATATCGGTGCGTACCGAGGTCGACCCGCGGCACTTCGAGTACCACTGGCTGCAGTTGAACAATCACCGCACCGAGGATGAGCCCGGCAGCGAAATGGCGGAACTGGCGCGTGGCCATGTCACGGTGACGCCGTTGCAGTTCGAGCGCACGCATGGCGCTGTGGAGCAGTCCTTGTCTGGATGATTGACGAGGGGTCGCAGGAGCGCAAACGCCTAGGCAGTCGCGGTTTCATGCAAGCAGCGCCACACCACGCCGCGATTGCTGCACTCCAACAGTGCCAGTGAGTAGCGAGCCTGAACCATCCCCTGCAATCGGTGGATTTCCTTGTAGCGCACCGCCACGTTCACCCCAGCTTGCCAGACCACCCGCACCTCGCTGATCTCGATCTCCAGGCCCGGTCGTGCGCCGGCCGCGCCCTTGAACAGTTGCTCCACCTGGGCGCGGGTCACCACCGTGCCCGCCGTGCCGACCATGCTGAAATCATCGGCGAACACCGCCATCAGCCCGCCGAGCACTGCCTGGGTCTCGGCCGCTGGGCGGGTGAAGATTCTGTGGATCAGCTCATGGACGTGATGAATGCTGCGCTCGGCGCGGGCAATCGCGTGGTCAGGCATGGCGAGGGTTCTCCGGGGGTAGTGTGTGCAGTGTCATCAGTGGCGCCAGCCCCAGCAGCGCGGCCAGGCTGAAGGTCAGGTGATAGGCGTCCGGCGTGCTCAGGCCTGCTAGCAACAGGTTGAAGATCATCAGCAGCAAGGCGGCGCCGACGCTGAAGGCCATCTGTCGATTGAGGTTCCACAGCACGCTGGCCTGCTGCATCCGCTCGCCGCCGAAGTCGAGCAGCGCGGTGGTCTGGGCGGTGTTGGCGCCGATGCCGCCGCCGATGCCCATGAGGCCGTAGGCCGCCATCAGTAGGGCGTTGTCCGCCGGCGTCTCGACCATGACCAGCAGGCAGATACCCAGGCTGTGCATGAGCATGCCGAGCAGCAACAGGCGGGCGGCACCGACGCGGTTGTACAGGCGGCCGGCCAGCAACATGGCGGCGAACGCCCCGGCCGCGTAGAGCAGCATGAACAGGCCGGTGGCCTGGGCGCTCAGCTGCAGCACATCCTGCAGATAGAAGATGTTCAACAGGTTGACCCCGGTGAAGACCCCGGGGATCGCATGGTACACCTGCATCGAGACCCGCAGGCGCGGGCTGGCTAGCAGTTTGAGTTCGACGATGCCTGTCGCCGCGCGTTGGTAGTGGGTGCGGTACAGCAGGGCGCAGGATACACCCGCCAGCAGGCAGGCGATGGCCAGCAGGGCGCCATGGCCGGCACCATACAGCGACAGGCCCAGCAGCAGGCAGGCCAGGGCGGCGCTGACCAGCAGCAATCCCTTGAAGTCCGGGCGTGGCGCTGTCGGTCCCGGCGCTTGGTCAAGCCAGGCCCAGGCCAGCGCCGCCGTCACCAGGGTCAGCGGAATGTTGCTGTGGAAGACCCACGGCCAGCGGCCATGGTCGACGATCAATCCGCCAAGGGTGGGTGACAGCGCCGGCGCCAGCAGCGCAACGGCCATCACCAGGGTGGACACGCGGGCGCGCTCCGGGCCCTGGAAGAGCTCGAAGGTCAGCGCCTGTCCTACGGGGATCAGCAAGCCACCGGCCATGCCCTGGACCAGGCGCCAGGTAATCAATGCAGCAAAGCTCTGCGCTTCGCCGCAGCCCCACACCGCCACGCTGAACGCCAGCATGGCGGCGCTCAACAGCCGCCGTGCGCCCCAGCGATTGGCCAGCCAGGTGCTCACCGGCACGGCCAGGGTCAGCCCGAGCATGTAGGCATTGCCAACCCATGCGCTGCTGGCGTTGCCAATGGCGAACTCGGCGGCGATCCGTGGCAACGCCACGGTCGGCATGAACAGGTTGATGCAGTCGATGAAGAACCCCATCAGGAAGATCGTTGCCACGCGATACCGGTACGTCATTGCCACTCCTTTTCGACGCGCAGAGTAGGTGTCGTGGACTGTCCCTGTCGATGTCGCTACCCTTGAAACTCTGTTTGATGGAAGTGAACAATGCCGCGCACGGCCCTCCACACCCAGCTCAACCGGGTGCAGACGTTTCTGGCGGTGGTCGATTTCGGCTCCTTCACCAAGGCGGCGGACTTTCTCGGCATCAGCAAAGCCATGGCCAGCCAGCACGTCAAGGCGCTGGAGCAGGCTCTGGGGGTGACGCTGCTGGCGCGCAGCACCCGTGCTATCGCCCCGACCGAAACCGGCCAAAGTTTCTATGAAGATTTCAAGGTGATCGTCAGCGATGTCGAGGGCGCCTTCGCCAGTGTGCTGCACCGGCACAACGGCCTATCGGGCAAGCTGCGCATCAGCACCACCGGGGAGTACGGTGAGCGCTTCATCCTGCCGCTGATCCCGCTGTTCGCCGCGCGCTATCCGGCGTTGTCACTCAGCTACGATACCGACTCGTCGCTGAGCGACCTGATTGCCGAACGGCTCGACCTGGTGGTGCGCCTTGGCGCGCTGCCGGATTCGAACCTGCGCAGTCGCCAGCTGGCCGAATACGACATTGTGGTGGTGGCTGCCCCGGCCTTTCTCGCCCGCCATGCCATCGAACGGCCCGAGGCACTGACGGAAACACCCTGGATTGCCAACAGCAATCTACAGGGCCCGACCGCCTGGACCTTGCACAGCGCGCAGGCGGGGAGTGCAAGCGTCGTCGGCCGGGTGGCCTACCAGTCCAATGCGTCGCACGCCATCCGGGCGATGGCTTGCGCCGGCCTGGGCGTGGCCGTGCTGCCGGCCTGGCTGGTCGAGCAGGACCTGGCCGACGGCACCCTGCGGCGGGTACTGCCGGACTACAGTCTGCCGAGGCAGCCGATCAGCGTGGTGTACCCGAACAGCAACCATGTGCCGCGCAAGACCCGGGTGTTCATCGATTTTCTGTGCGAGCACCTGGGGCGCTAAGGGCGCCGCTCACGGCTCCAGGCCAATGCCGCGCAGGATGACGCCGGTCACCGTCTGCACAGCTTGCTCGAACGCCATGTCCGACAGCGGCTCACCGTCATTGAGCAGGGTCACCTGGAAACCGAAGTCGGCGTAGTGCTGGGTCGCCGCCCAGATCATGTACAGCAGCGCCGATGGTTCCACCGGCAGGATGCGTCCGTCCTCGACCCAGCTGCGGATCTTCGCCTGCTTGAGCTGCGCCCAGGGCACCAGGATCTCGTCCAGGCTGGGGCTCAGCAGCGGGGCGCCGTGGAGAATCTCCTCGGCCCAGATCTTCGAGCCCAGCGGCCGCGAGCGCGAGTGGCCCATCTTGGCGCGGATGTAGCTGGTCAGTACCACCCGCGGGTCGTCGAAGTGCTCGAAGCACAGGGCATCCTGCTTCCAGACATCCAGCAGGTCCTGCAGCACGGCGCGGTACAGGTCGTCCTTGGTGCTGAAGTAGTAGTGCAGGTTGGAGCGCGGCAGTTGCGCCCGTTCGGCGATATCGCCCATGGAGGTGGCGGCGTAGCCCTTGTCGGCGAACACCTGCTCGGCGGCTTGCAGGATCTTTTCGACATTGCGCCGGCGGATTTCGATCTTGTGGTTGGCCATGGGCTGTCCGTGGTGACCTGAACAGGGCAAGGCTAACAGCTTTAGCGGGGCCGCGATAAGGTCAAGGTTGCCGTAAAAGGCCGTGGAGCGAGGTGCCCGTAGAAAAACCGGTGGCGGCCGAGGAGCACCTGCTCACGCTCCTGAACCACGTCGAGGTCAACCGCTGATCGCGGTCGTGGCCCTGGCGGCGTTGGTCATGGCTTGCTGGTGATCGGCGCGCACCACGGCCAGTTTGCGGCGTTCGTACTCTTCCTGGCTCAGGCCCTGGCGTTGCAATGCTTCGAGTTGCAGTTGACGGGCTTCCTCGGCGCTGTAGGGGCGTAGCTCAGGATGGCTGGCGCAACCGCTCAGCACAGCGATGGCCAGAGCGGCGAGGAGGAAGCGGGCGGTGGTGTTCATCGGGATGATTCCGGGGGCTGTCGGATCGATGAACCCAGGTTATTGGCCACAGTGGCACGATGGAAATCGCTGTGCTCGATAGTGACTATCGACGGCTGCGCGCCTGCTGTTCAGCGCAAGCTCTAGGCCCTCAGCGCGGCATGTAGCCCAGTTGCCAGGCTCGCGGAATGAACAGCGTCACCAGCGCCAGCACGCATGCCAGGGCGCAACTGGCCGCCAGCGCCTGCAAGCCCAGCCGTTGCTGCAGCCAAGCCCCGAGCGCGGCACCTAGCAACATGCCGCTCCAGGGCACCAGCTGTACCCGCCAGCCGTGGCGCCGCTCACCCAGCAACCAACGCCCCAGGCCACGGCCGAAACGCGACAGCGCGCCAGTGACGTAGGTCAGGCCGATTGGCAGGCCGTTCACCTGTTCGACTACGGCATTGAGCATGCCCATGGCCAGGGTGGCCGCGATTAGTGCAGGGAACGTGGTGGCGGCAGGCCAGGCCGTGGCAAACGCCAGCAGGCTGGCGACGATCAGCAGCAAGGGCGCGGCGCGGCGGCGCAAGCGGCGGGCCAGCAATACGCCCAGGGTGTTGCCCAGCACGAAACTGAGAATCGCCAGGGCCAGGCGCAGCATCAGCGAAAAGTCCGCCTGGCTGATGGCCACCGCCAGGCGCGTGGTGTTGCCGCTCATGAACGACACGAAGTCGCCCAGCGCCAGCAGGCCGATGGCGTCAGTCATGCCGGCCAGCACCGACAATCCGGCCACCAGCCCTAGGCCGACCCGCCCGCGCAGGGCCTGCAAGCGGACCCGACGGGCACTGTGCTGGGAGGTGGCGGTGGGCAGCATGGGGCGAGTCTCCGGGGCGCAGGGGGCCCTGATCTTATACCCCGACCAGCACCTTGCGCATGGGGATGCAGGACAGTTCGAGGCCGAATGGGGATTGGTAGACCGACAGCGCATCGCCGGTGTAGCCGCAGCGGCGATAGAACGCCGCTGCGTTCGGGGTCGAGTCCAGGTTGACCGCCTCCAGACCTTCGGCCCTGGCGATGCCTTCGAGGTGTTCGACCATCGCCCGGGCGATGCCACGGCCCATGAACGCCGGCAGCACGAACAGGGCACCCAGTTCACCGCTGTCCAGGTCGAGCATGCCGGTGGCGACGATCGTGTCGCCCATGCAGGCGAGGTGGAAATGCTCGGCGACCAGGGCCGCGTAACCTTCGGTGAAAGGTACGTCGGCCCAGGCCTGGGCCAGGGCGGCATCGTAGGCTTCGGTGCACTGCCACAGGATCGCCTGGCGGCGGATGGCGTACGTGTCCAGCGCGTCGTGACGGCTGGCGCGGCGTATGTCGAGCATGGGTTCCCTCCCGGTTGAGCCTGGATGATAACAAGGCGCCGGGGCAAACGGACGCAGGCCTCGCCAGCGCCATCAACCGCCTGCTCGACTGACTGGTCAGAACGATCCCGTTTGCACCTCGCCGCTGCGCACGTAGTGGGCGAGCAATACACCCTTGGGCGTGCTGCTCGACTCCACCAATGTGAAGGCCACAGCCTGGGCATCGTCACCGAACAGGCGCTTGCCACGCCCAAGAAGCAAGGGGTGGATCAGCAACCGCAGCTCATCTACCAGGCCCGCCGCTAGCAGTTGGCGTACCAGTTCGCCGCTGCCTTGGGTCAGCAGCGTCGGGCCGTCCTGTTGTTTGAGAGCGCGGACAGCTCCAGGCACGTCAGCGCCCAACGGGTAACTGTTTTGCCAGTCGATGGATTCGGGATGGTGCGTGGCGACATGCTTGGCCACGCCATTGAACAGGTCGGCCAAGGGCCGGTCCGGCGCCTCGGGCCCGACCTTTGGCCAGAACCCGGCGAAGATATCGTAGGTGCGTCTTCCCAGCAGCAGTTCGAACGGTTGGCTGAACAAGGTCTGCATGGCCTGGCCGAAGGCCTCGTCGGCCAGGGGCGGGATCCAGCCACCAAATGTGAAGCCGCCGCTGGTGTCTTCCTCCGGCCCGCCGGGGGCCTGCATGACGCCGTCGAGGGTGACGAAGGCGGCGACGATGAGCTTGCGCATGGGGTGAACCTCCTCTTGGGTGTGCTGGATAGTCGAACGGGGGTGGCATGAATCGACAGGAACCTTGAACGATAGTGGAGGTTCAACCATTGCATGGGACCACCAGAGGAGGTGAGTGATGGACAAGGTTACCGGCGGCTGCCTGTGCGGCCAGTTACGTATCGAAGCCCAGGGGCGGCCGCGACGGGTCGGGCTGTGCCATTGCCTGGATTGCCGCAAGCATCACGGTGCGTTGTTCGGCGCTTCTGCGATGTTCGCCGAGCAGACCGTGAGTATCAGCGGGGAAGCCTCGAACTACGGCGACAGGTATTTCTGCCCGCATTGCGGCTCGTCGGTGTTCGCGCGCAGCGGTGATGAAGTGGAGGTGCACCTTGGGGCACTGGACGCGCCGGATCGCTTCACGCCGACCTATGAACTGTGGGTGATCAGGCGCGAAGCGTGGTTGCCGGCTTTTGCGGATCTCGAGCGGTTCGATCGGGACCGGGCGGGTTAGCCGTTCCCAGCCCCGGCCAGTGAGGAGCGGCGCAGCGCCGCTCCCACGTGTTTCACAGCCAGAAGGTCACCGCCCACCAGCCCAGGCCGCCCATGACCACGGTATAGGGCAGCGCCATCCACACCATGCGTCCATACGACAGGCGAATCAGCGGCGCAATCGCCGAGGTCAGCAGGAACAGGAACGCCGCCTGGCCATTGGGCGTGGCCACGCTGGGCAGGTTGGTGCCGGTGTTGATCGCCACCGCCAGGGTCTCGAAGTGCTCGCGGCTCATCGCGCCATTGACGAACGCCTGCTTGACCTCGGTGATGTAGATGGTGGCGACGAACACGTTGTCGCTGATCGCCGACAGCAGCCCATTGGCCAGGTACAGCATGCCCGGCTGCTGCTCGCTGGGCAGCGCCAGCACCCAGGCGATCAGCGGGCTGAACAGTTGCTGCTGGTGGATCACCGCGACCACGGCGAAGAACACCACCAGCAGCGAGGTGAACGGCATGGCGTCCTGGAACGCACGGCCCAGGCGATGTTCGTCGGTGATGCCGGTGAAGGCGGTGATCAACACGATGACCAGCAGGCCGATCAGGCCCACTTCGGCAATGTGCAGCCCCAGGCAGACAATCAGGATCAGTGCGGCCAGACCCTGGACCACCAGTGCCACCCGTTGTGCCTGGGTGCGCGCGGCATCGTCCTCGGCGGCGTAGGTGGCCAGCACCTGGCGCACGCGCTCGGGCATCAGCGTGCCATAGCCGAACAGCCGCAGTTTCTCCAGCAGTACGCAGGTCACCAGGCCCGCCGCCAGAACCGGCATCGACACCGGCGCGACCTTGCGGAAGAAGTCGGCGAAATGCCAACCCATTTCATGGCCGATCAGCAGGTTCTGCGGCTCGCCCACCAAGGTGCAGACGCCACCCAGCGCGGTACCCACCGCGCCATGCATCAGCAGGCTGCGCAGGAAGGCGCGGAACTGCTCGAGGTCTTCGCGGTGCAACTGCTCGACCTCATGGTCGCTGTCCAGCGCCGACTCTTCGCGCGGATTGGCGCCCGAGGCGACCCGGTGGTAGACGGCATAGAAGCCGACTGCGGCGCTGATGATCACCGCGGTCACGGTCAGGGCATCGAGGAACGCCGAGAGAAACGCCGACAACACGCAGAACAGCAGGCTTAGCACCGCCTTGGAGCGCACTCCGAGCAGGATCCGCGAAAACAGGAACAGCAGCAGCTCTTTCATGAAATGGATGCCGGCGACCATGAACATCAGCAGCAGGATCACCGGGAAGTTGTGCTGCAACTCCTCGTACAGGGCTTCGGGCGTGGTCAGGCGCAGCAGCAGCGCCTCGACCAGCAGCAGGCCGCCGGGCATCAGCGGGTAGCACTTGAGTGCCATCCCTAAGGTGAAGATGAACTGGATCACCAGCACCCAGCCGGTGACCACCGGGCCGAGGGTCGCCAGCAGCAAGGGATTGAGCAGCAGGAACAGGCAGATGACGGCCTTGTACCAACGCGGCGACTGGCCCAGGAAGCTGCGGGCGAGGGCACCGGTCAGGGAACGGGACATGAATTTGTATCCTTTTGATTCAGCAGTGGCGCACGGTGCCGGATCGTGCGTCAGGGTGCAAGTTGTCCAGTCCGGCTTTTGGCACATGCACCGCCTTGCGGGTGCGCTAAGATCCGCCGTTGTGAATCCTTTCCCCACAGGAGTGCCGTCCGTGACCGAATACACCGCGTTCAAGGTCGAACTGACCGACAACATCGCCCACGTGCAGATCAACCGCCCGGAAAAGATCAACGCGATGAACGCCGCCTTCTGGGAGGAGCTGGTCCAGATCTTCCAGTGGATCGACGACACCGACGCGGTGAGGGTGGTGGTACTCAGCGGCGCCGGCAAGCATTTTTCCTCGGGCATCGACCTGATGATGCTGGCCGCGTTGGCTCAACAGCTGGGCAAGGATGTCGGCCGCAACGCCCGGGTGATGCGCCGCACCATCTTGCGCCTGCAGGGTTCGTTCAACGCCGTGGACAACTGCCGCAAGCCGGTGCTGGCGGCGATCCAGGGCTACTGCATCGGTGGCGCCATCGACCTGGTCTCGGCCTGCGATATGCGCTACTGCGCCAGCGACGCGCAGTTCTCGATCAAGGAGATCGACATGGGTATGGCCGCCGATGTCGGCACCCTGCAACGTTTGCCGCGTATCATCGGTGACGGCATCATGCGCGAACTGGCCTACACCGGTCGAATGGTCGATGCCCAGGAAGCACTGCGCATCGGCCTGGTCAACCGCGTCTATGATGACCAGGCGGCGTTGCTCGACGGGGTTTTTGCCATTGCCCGCGAGATTGCCGCAAAATCACCGATCGCCGTGGCCGGCACCAAAGAGATGATCAGCTACATGCGCGACCATCGCATCGACGATGGCCTGGAGTACATCGCCACCTGGAACGCCGCCATGCTGCAGTCCGAAGACTTGCGCGTGGCCATGGCCGCCCACATGAGCAAACAGCAACCGACGTTCGCCGACTGACTGACAGTGGCGGGCGCCATTTAGGGACCCGAACCATGTCAGCACGCTGGACAACCGCAGTACTCGACCCGCAGACCACCGGGGGGCTGGCCGTCGCCCGCAGCCCGGACGGGTTCCTGATGGACGCCAACGGCGCGCTGTTCCCCCGTGACTGGCTCAAGCGCCAGGACCTGGACGTGTTGTGCGAGCATGGCATTGGTCACCTGGACGGCGAGCCGGTGTTCCTGCTGGAGCTGCGCAGTGCCAGCGAAGTGTCGGGTTGCGGCTGGCAGGGGCTGCGGCGGTTCATGCTTGAAGGCGACTTCGATACGTACAAGGTGCTCGGTTACGCCGCGCAGATCGGTACCTGGGCTCGCGAGCACCGGTTCTGCGGCAGCTGTGGTCAGCCGATGACGCAGATCCACTGGGAGCGGGCGATGTACTGCCAGCCGTGCGATTTGCGCAGCTATCCGCGGATTTCACCGAGCATGATCGTGTTGATTACTCGCGGCGACGAGGTGCTTTTGGCCCGTTCGCCACGCTTTGTCACCGGGGTCTACAGCACCCTGGCCGGGTTCGCCGAGCCGGGGGAGTCGGCCGAGGATTGCCTGGTGCGCGAGGTGCGTGAGGAGGTGGCGGTCGAGGTGAAGAACATCCAGTACGTCGGCAGCCAGTGCTGGCCGTTTCCGCATTCGATGATGCTCGGGTTTCATGCTGAGTATGCGGGAGGGGAGATTGTCATGCAGGCGGATGAGATCGAGGATGCGCAGTGGTTCAATGTGCATGAGTTGCCGCCTTTACCGGCGGGGCGGTCGATTGCGCGGTATTTGATTGATTTGTATGTGGCGCGGCGGTTGGGGATGTCTGAGCCGGTTTTGCCTGCCTGATATCTGGTTTCTGGTTTCTGGTTTCTGGTTTTAGTTGGGTTGGTTGGTTTTGGAAGTTGTATGCGCATTCATTTGTGATGGCGACGCTTATTCACCTTTCCGCCCTTACGGCGGCCTACTTTGGTCTTGGCCAAAGTAGGCAAAGCCGCTCGCTCCATTCATACGGCCCCTACGCTTCGCTCCGGGGTTCCCTCACTCCGGCCTTGCTCCCGGGAGGACCGCGCTGAACGCCCCATCCTGGGGCGCAGCGCTTGACGGGCATCCATGCCCGTCAAGCGCTGCGCAAGACCTCCGTTCGGCCTCCTGAAGTCGCGAAGTTACGAGCGGCGCCTGGACTGGCGCAGCTGTCGCTAGTTGGAAGCTTAGTTGATCTGTCGATTGTCGCTGGGCAGCCAATATATAACTAACTGTCAGTTAACTAGGTTTGAATTTTCATCTCTTGCTCTTGCTCTTGCTCTTGCTCTTGCTCTTGCTCTTGCTCTTGCTCTTGCTCTTGCTCTGCTTCTAAGCGCGCAATATTCCAGGCGCCGCCAATTGCGACTTCAGGAGGCCGAGTGGAGTTCTTGCGTAGTGGGGCGACGGCCATGGATGGCCGTCGAGCGCTGCGCCCCAGGATGGGGCGTACAGCGCGGTACCCACGGGAGCAAGAACGGAGCGAGGGAACCCCGGAGCGCAGCGTAGGGGCCGTATGAATGGAGCCAGCGGTTTTTGCCTACTTTTGCCCAAGAGCAAAAGTAGGTCGCCGTTGAACTGACCCCCGAAAGTTGGACAGGTAGCGCTATGCGGCCAGCGCTTGGGTTCGGAATTCTACCGGACTCAAGCCATTCAGTCTGAGACTGATGCGTTCTTGGTTGTAGTAGGCGATGTAATCCTCTAGTCCTGATGCCAGTTGCTCAACACTCTCAAACGACTCCAGGTAAAAAAACTCGCTCTTGAGCGTGCCGAAAAAGCTTTCCATGGCGGCGTTGTCCAGGCAATTGCCCTTACGCGACATGCTCTGCTCGATATTCTTCCCAGCCAGCATATGCCGGTAAGTTGGCTGTTGATACTGCCAGCCTTGATCGGAATGCAGTATCGGTGTGTCACCTGGATTCAGCCGCTCGAAGGCTTGCTCCAGCATTGTCGAAACCATCTTGAACTCAGGACGCCGGTTGATCTGATAAGCAAGGATCTCGCCGTTGTACAGGTCCATCACAGGCGAGAGAAACAGCTTCTGCCCCTTTA
This sequence comes from Pseudomonas sp. PONIH3, assembly GCF_002934345.1. NCBI lineage: Bacteria > Pseudomonadati > Pseudomonadota > Gammaproteobacteria > Pseudomonadales > Pseudomonadaceae > Pseudomonas > Pseudomonas sp. PONIH3. The sequence continues at coordinate 1,216,676 of NZ_CP026386.1, read as the reverse complement.
CCTTGAACTCTGTCACGTCGGTTGCCCATTTCTGATTGGGGGCTTCTGCCTTGAATTTGCGTTTGAGTAGATCAGATGCAACAACCCCCTCGGAGCCTCGGTACGAGCGATATTTCTTAACTTTTACCAGAGATTTGAGGTCCATCAACTGCATCAGTCGCTGCACTGTTAATGGCCAATTAAACTGACCCACCTCTGGCCAACAATTTTGACCCACCCATAGTGGCATTGGCCACCGACCATGTAGCGTCACCCGCCTTATGCACAGGCCGGGGACAGATCATTGAAGGAGTGGGTTGTGATTCACAAGATCAAGGGGTTGTATGACCAGGGCCGAGGCCTGTCGGTCCGTGCCATCAGTCGTGAGCTGGGGATTTCCCGGAACACCGTACGCAAGTATCTCCACCTGGATGAGATGCAGATCAGCGCTACCATTGCTGACCCTTCACGCACCAAGGTGCTCGACGAGCACCGCGATTATCTGATTAATCAGTTGGGTCAGTTTCCAGCCCTGAGCGCAGTCAAGCTGGCCCGTCGCCTGAGGGAGCGCACCACCGAGCTGGCGGTGTCAGACCGGAGCATTCGCCGCTATGTGCAAGCGCTCAAGCAGCAGGTTGCCAGTGGCCAGTTGCGCTATTACGAGCCGGTCGTTGAGTCAGTGCCTGGCGTGCAGTGTCAGGTCGACCCCGGTGAGCTGCGAGGCGTCATGATTGGCGGCCTGGAGCGTGTCGTTCATTTTGTGGTGTTTGTGCTGTCCTGTTCACGGCTGATGTATGTCGGTCTGAACTTCCGGCCGCTGGATACCGAACGGTTTATCCAGATGCACGACGAGGCCTTCCGCTACTTCGGCGGCGTCACCGAGGAGTGCATCTACGATCAGACCAAGATGGTGGTGATCAACGAGCAGTACCGTGAGCTGACGCTGAACCAGCGCTTCCACCAGTATGCGACTACCGTCGGGTACCGCATCCATGCCTGCGAGGGCTATGACCCGGAGAGCAAGGGCAAGGTGGAGGCCGGGGTCAAGTACGTCAAGCGTGACTGCTTCTACGGCGAGCACTTCCAGGACGAGGCCGCCGTCCGACAGCACCTGAATGATTGGCTCGAGACTGTCGCCAACGCACGCGTGCACGGCACGACGGGGCAGCATCCAAGAGCGCATTTCGAGGCACTGGAGCGTAGTCAGCTCAAGCCCTATCTCGTCCCGCAGAACCTGCTGCACGTGGCGCCGACAAGGGAGACCCGCAAGGTCGACAAGACCGGCTTGATCTCATGGCAGGCCAACAAGTACTCGGTACCCATGGCCTGGCAGCAAGCCCGTGTCGGTGTCAGCGCACAGGACAACCAGTTGCTGATCCATGACCTGGAGAGCGGTGAACTCATAGCCACCCATGACCTGTGCAAGGCCAAGGGCCGGATGATCAAGAACAACAACCATTACCGAGACCATGCCCAGCGCATTACCGACCTGGAGCGCGGCATCGACTCGATCCTGCCCGATGCCCTTGGGGCAACCCTGTGCCAACTGCTCAAGCGTACTTCGCCGCGTATCTACAAGGATCAGCTGGTTGCTGCACGCGACCTGCTCATGGCCCATGCGCCGGTTGATACGGCGTTGCTCGGCGAGTTGTGCGAGCGCAGTGAACTGACCGCCACCGGGCTCAAGCGCTACCTCGAAGCATGGCAGCAAGCCAAGGCGCGGGGCCGGATCATCGGCGACCATGACTATGCGCCAGAGGCCGGTAGCCAGGTTAGTCACGCCGACCTGAACGCTTATGCCCGCATTGGCCAGTCGACTGGCCACGGGGTGACCCAATGAGCCTGCTCGACAGCACTATCGCGCAGTACCGAAGCCTGCGCCTCAGCGCGACCGCGGGTGAGCTGGCCACCCTGCTGGCCAGAGCCGAAGCCAATGAACTGTCCTACCTGAGCTTCGCCCAGTCACTGGTCGAGCATGAGCTTAACGCCCGCTCCAGTAGCCGCGTAAGCCGCAACCTCAAGCAGGCGCAGTTCCCCTCGGAGAAGCATCTGGAGGCCTTCGATTACCGGCACCAGACCACCATCACCAAGCGCCAGGTCAGCACCTTGCTGGACTTCAGCTTTATCGACAACCGCGACAACCTGGTGTTCATCGGACCACCGGGTGTGGGCAAGACCCACTTGGCCATTGGGATTGGCCACAAGGCGGTTCAGGCGGGCTACAAGGTGCTGTTCCGCACGGCTCTGGCGTTGGTCGAGGATCTGGAGCTGGCGGAAATGAAGGGCGAGCTGAAGAAGCGCCTTAATCAGCTGAGCAAATACGACGTGCTGATCATCGATGAGCTGGGCTACCTGCCGATGACGCGCCAAGCCCGGTACAACCTGTTCCAGTTAATCAACAACCTGTACGAGTACCGCTCGGTCATCCTGACCACCAACAAGGACTTCACCAGCTGGGGCGAGTTCTTCCATGACGACAACGTGGCCGTGCCCATCATCGACCGCGTGATCCACCATTCACACATCTTTATGCTGGGAGGTGAGAGCTATCGTTTGAAGCAGAAAACCGGCGGTTAGCGGTGAGCAAGTGGGTCAATTCTATTGGCCAAAAGTGGGTCAAAATTAATGGCCATTGACACTGCACCTTCTTGTGGTTGACCACCTCGCCATTGTGCCCGAGGGCCGCAGTGATGCGACGATAGCCGTACCGCCCCTTATTTCCGTGATAGAGGCTGTTGATGCGCTCTTTGAGAGCAGCATGCTTGTCAGCCACCAGCACTTTGCTTTGGTAATAAAAGGTACTGCGTGCCAGCCCTGCAGCACGTAGCAGCAGAGCAAGTCGATGCCCGCGCCTCAATCCTTGGATAGCCTGCGTTTTCTTGCCTGCGCAGTTCGAGGGTCCGCTTGGATCAAGGCATCGAGCTTTTTTAGATAAGCATTCTCCGCGCGCAGGTATTCCAGCTCTTCGAGCATTTGCTTTGGTGTCAGCTCGCTGTCCGTTGGAGTGGGCGGGCTTGTGCTGGACTGTTTTGATGGTTTGCGGGGCATGCTGAACTCTCGGGTACGGCGCGGGTGAAGGGCTTCTACTCCGCCTTTATCGTACAACCTTTTCCATTGCCTGATGCTACTCGGGCCGCGGATATCAAACTGCACGCAAGCTTGCTGAGCGGACAGTCCGTCTTGCTCAATGCACTGCAAAACCTTCAATTTGAACTGCGCGTCGTAGTGGCTGTACTTGGCAATCAAACCGGCTGCACCGTGTTGCTCGTAGCCCTTTACCCAGCGGCGTAACAGCGATGGACTCAGGTCATGCTTGAGCGCCACCTCATGAACACTGCGGGCAGAAAGGCACTCTTCGATGAGTATCTGCTTGAGTGCCAGGTTGTATTTCGTCATGGAACACCCTCCGGTTGGGGATCAGGTGTCCAACTTTCGGGGGTCAGTTCACGTAAAGGCGAAAAGGTGACTAGATGTCGATACATTTCAAGAAGATGTATGCAAAATCAAAACAATCGAGCCAGGGCCAGAGCCAAATTTCTGATCCCTACCCAAACCAATGCTGCCAAGCCAACCGCACAGTCAACGCCAGCACCACAGTAATAAACACCGGCCGAATGAACTTGCTACCCCCGCTGATCGCCGTACGCGCCCCAAAAAACGCCCCGCCCATCACCGACACCCCCATGCACAACCCAACGATGTAATCCACCTGCCCGGAAATGACAAACACCGTCAACGCCGCAATGTTGCTGACAAAGTTCATGCTGCGCGCCACACCACTGGCCCGAACCAGGTCGATGGGATAGAGCAGCAACGTGCTCACGGTCCAGAAAGCACCGGTACCCGGCCCGGCCACGCCGTCGTAGAAGCCCAGGGTGAAGCCCTGCGGAAACTGCCACTTCCTTTTGATCGGCGCATCGGCATCCACCGGCGCCTTCGGTGTTCCGCCGAACAGCAGGTAGACGCCACAGGCGAACACGATCACCGGGAGCATCTTGTTCAACCACTCGGCCGGCATGTAGTGAGCCACCACCGCGCCGATCAACGCGCCTACCAGGGTACCGACGATCGCCAGGCGCCATTGCGCCGGATGGAACAGCTTGCGCCGGTAGTAGGTGATGCTGGCCGTGGCCGCGCCGAAGGTCGAGCTGAGCTTGTTGGTGCCCAGCACCAGGTGCGGCGGCATGCCGGCAGTGAGCAGCGCCGGGGTCGTCAGCAGGCCGCCGCCACCGGCGATGGCATCGATGAAACCTGCAACAAAGGCGACCAGGGCGAGAATCAGCAGGGTGAGCGGTTCTACGGTGAGTTCGAAGGGCATGAGGGCACGGGCAGGCTGGACGGCGGGGTGCGGCAAACGGCCGCGCTAGAGGGGCACATGGTAATCCCGGATGGTAGGGGTTGCCAGTGCCGCCTCATCGCGGGGCAAGCCCGCGCCCACGTCTGTTCGTAGCGCGTGGGAGCGGGCTTGCCCCGCGAGGGATGTCACAGGAACCAGCGATACTCCCGCGCGCTGACCTCATGGAGAAACGCCAGCTGGTCCTGGCGCTTGTTCTCGCAATAGACCATCACGAACTCCGCGCCCAACCCCTCGTTGACCGCCGGATGCCCACGCATCGCCGCCACCGCGCCGAGCATGTCCTTGGGAAAATCGATCCCGCTGCCACGGTCCTCGTTGAGCGGCGCGATGGGCTCCTGCGCGGCATCCAGCCCGTGCTCCATGCCGCACAGGATCGCCGCCAGCACCAGGTACGGATTGGCATCCGCCCCGGCCAGCCGATGCTCGATCCGCAGGTTGCGCGGATCCGACTCAGGGATGCGGATACAGGCGTCGCGATCCTCGAAGCCCCAGCTGGCGCGGCTGGCGGCGTTGACCATGGCCCCGTAGCGGCGAAACGCATTATGGTTGGCGGCGAATATCGGCATGCAATGCGGCAGCAACGCCAGGCAACCGGCCACAGCATGACGCAGCGGCCGTTGGTTATCGGCAGACAACAGGTTGTTGCCCGCCGGGTCGTACAGGCTGACATGCACATGCATGCCGCTGCCCGGCGCGTGCAGATAGGGTTTGCTCATGAACGAGGCGCGCAGCCCGTGCTTGAGCGCCACGCCCCGGGTGCTGCGGCAGAACAGCGCCGCCCAGTCGGCGGCGCGCAGGCCATCGTCGCAATGGCCGAAATTGATCTCGAACTGGCCGGGGCCAAGTTCGGCGGTGATGACATTGGCGTCCACTCCTTGGGCATTGGCGGTCTCGACCATTTCGCGCAGTACGTCGGCAAAGCGCGACAGGCGCTCGATATGCATGTTCGGCTGGTCGTCGGCATCGCCACTGGCCGGGTCGCGGGGGAACTGCGGAAGGCCCTCCTTCAGCGTCCTGTCGAACAGGTAGAACTCCAGTTCAAACGCCACCACCGGGCGGATGCCTCGGCTTTCGAGGCGTTGCAGGACGCGGGCCAGCACCTCGCGGGGTTCGAATTCGATGGGCGCCGCAGTGCCGTCCGAGGTGATCAGCATCTGCCCCAGCGGCTCTCGCTCCCAGTTCACCGGCTTGAGCGTACCGGGTACCAGGCGGCGCGGGGCGTCCGGGTCGCCGTCGTTGAAGCAGTAGTCGCCGATCGGGAACAGCCCGCCCTGCACGCCGAGCAGTACGCAGTTCTGCGGCAGCTTGAGCGGGCTGCCGGCGGCGACGTTTTCCAGCATGTCGATGGGGTAGCGCTTGCCGTAGAAATGCCCGGGGATGTCCAGGCTGATCAGGTCAACGTAGCGCACGTCGGGGTGTCGGGCGCGGAAGGCGCGCACTTCGCTGAGCAGGTCGGGGAAGCCTGTTGTACTTGTCATTGGCATGCTCTCAACGGAAGACCCAGAGAACCCGGGTCGTTCGGGCGGTCAGGTTGGCGTAGCGGAACTGGCTGTGGGGTGGCAGCTGGAAGCTGTCGTTGGGCCTGAGGGTGACGGCGTCGTCGCGGCCCTCGAGCCACAGGGTCAGCTCGCCCTCGAGGACGAAACCGCCTTGTTCCGAGCTGTCGTCCAGATGCCCCTCGCCACTGCTGGCACCGGGCGCCAGGTGGCTTTCGAGCATGGCGAAGCGGCCATTGAGGGTCGGCGAGACCAGCACGTCGGTGACCCCGGCGGCGTAGTACAGGGTGCGTCGCTCGCCGGGGCGGGTCACCCAGTCGATCTCGCGGGGCGGCACGGCCTGATAGAAATAGGTGGTCGGTACGCGCAGCGCTTCGCTGATGGCGGTCAGGTCGGCCACCGTCGGCCGCGACAGGCCGCGTTCGACCTGGGAGAGGAAGCCCAGCGAGCGGTTGACGCGAGTTGCCAGCTCGTCGAGGGTCAACCCCCGATGCTTGCGCAGGTCGCGGACCTGGCGGGCGAGGGTTTGGATATCGTCAGACATGATCGCGCATCCTGTACCAGGCCTTGGCCGCCGCCTCCAGCGGCGCGGCCAGCAGGTCGCCACCGGGGAAGCGGCCGTTATCGATGCCCTGGTAAAGCTTCAGCAGGTCGTCGTCACCGAGGATCGCGTCGCTGACCGCGCGTGCACCGGCCAGGGTCGGCAGTACGCCGTGGCCGGAAAAACCCTGCAGCCAGTAACGTTGGCCCTGGCGCCCGATATCCGGCGTGCGCTGGATGCTGCAATCGATGTGGCCGCCCCAGGCATGCTCGATGGCGACCCCTTGCAACTGTGGGAACACCCGTTCCAGGTACGGCCGGGTGGCGCCGGCGACGTCCTTGGGGATGCCACCGAGGTACGTGCAGCCACCGCCGAACAGCAAGCGGTGGTCGGGTGTAAGGCGGAAATAGTCGGGGACGAACTGGTTGTCGATCACGCAACTGTTGCGTGGCAGCAGCGAGGCGGCGAAGTCGGCGTCCAGCGGCGCCGTGGCCACCTGGTATGAGCCCACCGGCAGCAGACGACGCGACAGCGTGCGGTCGAGGCGGTCGATATAGGCGTTGCAGGCCAGCACCATTACGCGACTGCGCACCTCGCCCTGATCGGTTCGGGCGGCGAAGCCGTCGGCGTGTTCCTGGTAACCCATCACCTGGCTCTGCTCATAGATCCGCCCGCCATGCGCTTCGATCACGGCGGCCAGGCCCTGGGCCAGCTTCAGCGGGTTGAGGTGGGCGCCATTGGGATCGTACAGCGCGGCCTGGTAGCGGGGGCTGTCGACCCACTCGGACAGTTCCTCGCGGTCGATCAGGCGCAGGCAGTCGTAGTCGAGCTTCTCCTGTGCTTCACGCTGGGCGTCCTCCAGCAGTTTTACCCGGCGCGGCAACACGGCGGTCCACAGACTGCCCAGGCGGTAATCGACGTCGAAGCCATGGCGCAGGGGCAGTTCGCGCAGCTCGCCGGCGGCCCAGCACATGCTGTCCCACAGGCGCCGGCTGCGCTCCAGGCCCAGGGCTCGCTCCAGCGGGGGCATGTCGCACGACCAGCCCAGCAGTGCCTGGCCACCGTTGCGCCCCGAGGCGGCCCAGGCCACCCGGCTGGCTTCCAGCAGGGTCACGCGCTGGCCGGCCAATGTCAGGCGCAGGGCCGTATGCAGGCCGCTGAAGCCGGCACCGACGATGAGGATGTCGGTGTCGTGGGCGCCCTGCAGGGTGGGGCGCAAAGGGATGGTGGCGGGGTAGGTGCGGGCGTAGTAGCTGGCGACGTGCTGGGCGGATTGCTTGAACATGCCGGGGCCTCGTGAAATTTTTTCTGATTATTTTCATGAAAAAATAGCAGAGGATTTTCATTTCGCCAGTAGATGGCGTCATCGTGCTAGGTAGCTGCCTTGCGCCGCGGCTGTCGGGGTTTGCCGGCTGCTGACTTGCCCTTGCCAGCGCTTTTGCGCTTCTTCTTCCAAGGTGCCGCGGCTTTGCCCGCCGCCGGCCCGCTGATGGTCAGGCGCATGCCGCTGCAGCGTTGCACCAGCTTGCCCATCCACGCCGATTGCCGGGCGACGAACTCCTCCAGGCTCATTTCCCCGCTTTGCACCATGTCCAGCGCCTGCTCCCAGATCGCCGTGGTGCCAGGATCGGCGATGGCCCGGGGCACGGCGTCGATCAGGCTGAAGGCGGCAGGCGTGGCCGACAGGGCCTTGCCGTTCTTGACCAGGTAGCCACGGTCGAGCAGGCCCTGGATGATGCTGGCGCGCGTCGCCTCGGTGCCGATGCCGGTGGTTTCCTTGAGCTTCTGCTTGAGCCTGGGGTCGTCCACCAGCTTGGCGACGTTCTTCATCGCCTTGATCAGGTCGCCTTCGGTGAAAGGCTTGGGGGGCTGGGTCCACAGGTCCTTCAATTGCAGATCCCGCACTGAACAGTCCTGGCCTTCGCGCAACGCCGGCAGCACTTGGGCCAGTGGCGCTTCGCGACCCTTGGCCGGGGCCAGCGCCTCAGGCAATGCCCGGCGCCAGCCCGGTTCGACGATCTGCTTGCCCACCGCCCGCAACGCATGGCCGGCGCAATCGAACTCGGCCTGGGTGCGGTCGTACTCATGGTTGGGCAGGAACTGAGCCAGGTAGCGAGCGCGGATCAGGGTGTACACCGCCTTGTACTTGGGTGGCAGGCGCGCCGGGTCGCTGGCGGCGGCGGTGGGGATGATGCCGTGGTGGGCGCTGACCTTCTGGTCGTTCCACGCCCGTGAACGGCGCTGTGGGTCCAGGTGGTCCCGCAGTGGCGCGAGGTTGCTGTCGGCGCGCTGCAAGGCGGCGAGGATGGCTGCGGCCTCGCCATGCTGGCTGAGGGGCAGGTACCCACTGTCGCTGCGCGGGTAGGTGATGAGCTTGTGGGTTTCGTAAAGGGCCTGGGCAATGTCCAGGGTTTCCTGGGCGCCGAGGCCGAGCTTCTTTGAACACAGTTCCTGCAGGGTGCCGAGGTCGAAGGGCAGCGGCGCGGCTTCGCGCACCCGTTCGGTGGCGATCTTCAGCACCCGGGCGCTGCCGGCAGCCTGCATGGCGGCAGCGGCTTGTTGCGCCAGGTCCTGTTTCAGGCAGCGGCCCTGATCGTCGCAGGCGTCCTCGGGGGCGCGCCATTGGGCGTTGAACACGGCGCCCGCACTTTCCAGCTGCACGTCGATGGCCCAGAACGGCACGGGTACGAAATCGGCGATGCTGCGGTCGCGGTCCACTACCAGGCGCAGTGTCGGAGTCTGCACCCGGCCCACCGGCAGCACGCCTTGATAGCCGGACTGGCGGCCGAGCAGGGTGAACAGGCGGCTCATGTTCATGCCGATCAGCCAGTCGGCCCGCGAGCGGCCCAGGGCCGAATGGTAGAGGCTGAAGGTCTCCTGGCCGGGCAGCAGGCGCCCAAGGGCCTTGCGGATCGAGGCATCGTCCAGCGCCGACAGCCACAGGCGCTGGATCGGCCCGCGGTAACGGCAGTGCTCGACCAGTTCGCGGGCAATCATCTCGCCCTCGCGGTCGGCATCGGTGGCGATCACCAGTTCGCGGGCTTCGCCCAGCAGGCGCTTGACCGCCTTGTACTGGCTGGCGGTCTTGGGCTTGACCGTCATCTTCCATTTTTTCGGGATGATCGGCAGGTCTTCTAGGGTCCAGCGTTTGTAGCGCTCGTCGTAGCTGTCCGGCGGGGCGGTCTCCAGCAGGTGGCCGATGCACCAGGTCACGCAGACATCGGTGCCTTGCCAGCAGCCATCGCCGCGGCGCTGGGCGCCGAGGACCTTGGCGATGTCTTTTGCCTGGGAGGGCTTTTCGCAGAGAAAGAGGCGCATGGCCGAAAACGCTTCATCGTGAAAGTTGCCCCCTAGGATGCGCAAGGCAGGGCGTGCAGGCAAGTTTTATCTGTATGCATGTACAGGTTTTTTGCCTGCATCTTTGGCAGGGACGTCATCCCTTCGGGTTGGACGAGGTGGCAAATGCGTGCCAGCTTTGCCTTTCGCCCGTCAGTCGTGTCACCGGACGATGTCGCTGGGGTGTCCTTCCTACAAGAACAACAGGGATGTAAACCAATGCCCGTATTCGATTACCGACAGCTCGACAGCACTGCCTCCTCTGCGCTGTACAAGGACGCCATGGCGCTGGCCACCTACGCCTACCATGGCATCGACGATGGCTTCAGCGCCGGCTACCAGAAATACGGCTTCGGCCTTGGCCTGCCGGCCACGCTGGTCAAGGCGCTGATCGGCGGCACCGACAGCCAGGGCGTGATCCCCGGTATCCCCTGGAACCCCGACTCCGAAGCCCGGGCCCTGGCCCAGGTCAAGGCCGCCGGCTGGTCGCCGATCAGCGCGGCGCAACTGGGCTACCAGGGCAAGACCGACGCCCGCGGCACCTTCCACGGCGAAGCGCCGGGCTACACCTCGGCGCAGGTGGAGATCCTCGGCCGCTATGATGCCGCCGGCCAGCTCAGCGCTATCGGTATCGCTTTTCGCGGCACCAGCGGCCCACGCGAGAACCTGCTGGGCGACACCATCGGCGACGCCATCAACGACCTGCTGGCGGCGATCGGCCCGGCAGGTTATGCCCGTGATTACGCCGGCAACGCATTCGGGCAGTTGCTCGCCGATGTGGCGGCCTTTGCCAAGGCCAACGGCCTGAGCGGCGCGGATATCACCGTCAGTGGTCACAGCCTCGGCGGCCTGGCAGTCAACAGCCTGGCCGACCTGAGCGGCTCGCGCTGGGGCGGTTTCTACCAGGATGCGCGCTACGTGGCCTTCGCCTCGCCAACCCAGGCCGCCGACGCCAGCAAGGTGCTCAATATCGGCTACGAGAACGACCCGGTGTTCCGTGTGCTCGACGGCACCTCGGCAACCTGGGGCACCCTGGGCGTGCACGACGGCGCCAAGGCCTCGGCCACCAACAACATCGTCAACTTCAATGACCACTACGCGTCCGACGCCTGGAACCTGCTGCCGTTCTCCATCGGCAACATCGCCACCTGGCTGTCGCACCTGCCGACGGCCTACACCGATGGCCTTGGGCGTGTGCTGGACTCCTCCTTCTATCAGTGGACCAGCCGCGACTCGACCATCCTGGTCAGCAACCTATCGGACGTGACCCGTGGCTCGACCTGGGTCGAGGACCTCAACCGCAATGCCGAGCCGCACAAGGGCAGCACATTCATCATCGGCTCGGACAAGGACGACCTGATCCGTGGTGGGCGCGGCAACGACTACCTCGAAGGCCGGGCCGGCAACGATACCTTCCGCGATGACGGCGGTTTCAACCTGATCGACGGCGGTGCCGGCCATGACACCCTGAAGCTGCAGGATGCCTTGGCCAACCTGAGCATCGCCCGGGATGGCGAAGGCACGCTGTACGTGCGTGACGCCGAGGGCGGCATCAGCCTGGTGCGCAATGTCGAAAACCTGGTGAGCAAGGAGTCCAGCCTGCTGATCTTCAGCAAGGAAGTCAGTCACGCGGTGGCGGCGCAGGGGTTGTTCGAAAGCGGCAAGATCACCCCCTATGCGTCCTCGCTCAACGGCACCCAGGCAAGCGACCAGCTGGTGGCGGGTAATCAGGGGCAGTGGCTGTTCGGCCTGGGCGGTGACGACCGTCTGCAGGGCGGCGCCGGCAATGACGTGCTGGTCGGTGGCTCGGGCAACGATGTGCTGATGGGTGGCGGCGGGCGCGACACCTTCCTGTTCAGCGGCCATTTCGGCCAGGACCGGGTGCTGGACTTCACAGGCCAGGATCGGCTGGTATTCATTGGCGTGGAAGGCGGCACCGCCGCGCCGGACTGGCGTGCCCATGCCAGCCAGGTGGGGGATGACCTGGTGCTGAAGTTCGGCGGGGACAGCGTGACGCTGGTGGGGATTGCGGGGCAGGGGGTTGGGGATGGGCAGATCGTGATTGCTTGATCCTGGGGTTGCGGTTCGTCGGCACGACAAGTTGGCTCCCACAGCGACGGCGCTTGGCTTGAGAGGGGCGCGGTCGGTGTGGGAGCCGGCTTGCCGGCGATGGCCGGCGCTAGCCGGCCCAGTGCTCAGGCGATTTCGCGCGAATCCCGCACCATGTCGACGTGCGGGATGCCTGCCTCAAGGAATTCCTCGCTGACCACGCGGAATCCCAGGCGCTCGTAGAATGGAGTGGCATGTACCTGGGCGCTGAGCATCTGCTTGGTAAGGTCGCGGTTCTGCGCCTCGACAATGACCGCACGCATCAATGCATCGCCCACGTTCAAGCCGCGCCAGTCCCTGAGCACCGAGACCCGGCCGATGGTGCCGTCAGGCAGCAGGCGCGCAGTACCGATCGGGTAGTCGCCCTCCAGGGCCAGGAAGTGCACGGCGGTCGGGTCTTCCGCGTCGAATTCCAGCTCCGGCGGCACGTGCTGCTCGGCGACGAACACGGCGCTGCGGATGCGGTGGATGTCGGCATTGTCCTTGTGCCAGTCGGCCAGTCGAACACTGATCTTATTCATCGGCGAATCCCAGGCTGCCTTGCATGACCAGCTGTTGTACCAGCATCAGGCCGTCTTCGTCCTGCAGCCACTGGCCAAGGTTGTCGATGTGCAGGGCATCGGCGGCGCACACCAGCTTGAGCAGCTCGCGCAGTTTGGCCGGCAGTGGGCAGCTGCGCCCGCTGGCGAACAGCATCAGGTCGTCGTTGAGCTCGGACCAGGCCATGCGTGCGCTTGGGTTGCGGATCAGCACGGCGCCCTGTTCGAGGTAGTTGATCAGCTCCTGCTCGCTCAGCTCTTCACCGACAACCTGCTCAGGGTAGCGCGGCTCGGTCATGAACTGGCCGAACCAGGTCAGTAGCAGGTCCTTGTCGGACATATGCTTGTCGATCAGCGCCTTGAGGCGGTCGAGGGCATCGTGCTGGATCTGGTGCGGGTCGCTGACCGGCTGGGCGTCGGCATCGCTGTAGCGCTCTTCATCCGGCAGGAACTGGCCGAGGAAATCGGTGAAGTGGGTCAGCACTTCGGCGGCGCTTGGGGCGCGGAAGCCGACCGAGTAGGTCAGGCACTCGCTCTCGGCGACGCCGTAATGGGCCAGGCGCGGCGGCAGGTAGAGCATGTCGCCGGGTTCCAGGGTCCACTCGTCGCTCTGCTCGAAATCAGCGAGGATGCGCAGGTCGGCGTGGTCGATCAGCGCGCTGTCGCTGTTGCACATCTGGCCGACTTTCCAGTTGCGCGTGCCGTCGCCTTGCAGCAGGAATACATCGTAGTTGTCGAAGTGCGGGCCGACGCTGCCGCCAGGCGCGGCGTAGCTGATCATCACGTCGTCGATACGCCAGCTGGGCAGGAAGCGGAATTCCTCCAGCAGCTCGGCCACTTCCGGGACGAACTGGTCCACGGCCTGTACCAGCAGGGTCCAGTCGCGCTCGGGCAGGTCGCTGAAGGCGTCCTCGGCGAACGGGCCGCGGCGCAGCTCCCACGGGCGCTCGCCGTGCTCGAGCACCAGGCGCGACTCGACTTCCTCTTCCAGGGCCAGGCCAGCCAGCTCATCGGCGTCGATGGGGCTGACGAAGTCAGGGAAGGCCTGACGTACCAGCAGTGGCTTCTTCTGCCAGTAGTCGCGCAGGAATTCACGGGCCGTGAGGCCGCCCAACAGTTGCAGTGGAGTATCAGAATTCATGTTCAACCTATTGAAAAAACGTAATTTTCGTACGGGAATAAAAACGCCCGGCCAGGCCGGGCGTTGCACGCGACGGTCAGCTTAGATGCGTTTGGCCTGGGCCACCGCGTTGCCGATGTAGGTCGCCGGGGTCAGCTGCTTGAGCTCGGCCTTGGCTTCGGCCGGCATGTCCAGGCCGTCGATGAAGGTCAGCAGCGCGTCAGGGGTGATGCCCTTGCCACGGGTCAGCTCCTTGAGCTTCTCGTAGGGGTTCTCGATGTTGAAGCGGCGCATCACGGTCTGGATCGGCTCGGCCAGGACTTCCCAGCAGGCATCCAGATCGGCGGCGATACGGGCTTCGTTGACTTCCAGCTTGCCGATGCCCTTCAGGCTGGCCTCGTAGGCGATGACGCTGTGGGCGAAGCCCACGCCCAGGTTGCGCAGCACGGTGGAGTCGGTCAGGTCACGCTGCCAGCGCGAGATCGGCAGCTTGCTGGCCAAGTGCTGGAACAGCGCGTTGGCTATCCCTAAGTTGCCTTCAGAGTTCTCGAAGTCGATCGGGTTGACCTTGTGCGGCATGGTCGAGGAGCCGATTTCGCCGGCAACGGTCTTCTGCTTGAAGTAGCCCAGCGAGATGTAGCCCCAGACGTCGCGGTCGAAGTCGATGAGGATGGTGTTGAAGCGGGCGATGGCGTCGAACAGCTCGGCGATGTAGTCGTGCGGCTCGATCTGGGTGGTGTAGGGGTTGAACACCAGGCCCAGCTCGTCCTCGATGAAGGCGCGGGCGTTGGCTTCCCAGTCGATCTGCGAGTAGGCCGACAGGTGGGCGTTGTAGTTGCCCACGGCGCCGTTGATCTTGCCCAGCAGCGGCACGGCGGCCACTTGCGCGATCTGGCGCTCCAGGCGGTAGACGACGTTGGCCAGTTCCTTGCCCAGGGTGGTCGGCGAGGCCGGCTGGCCGTGGGTGCGCGACAGCATCGGCACGGCGGCGTGGGTGTGGGCCAGGGTGCGGATCGCTTCGGCGATCTGACGCATCAGTGGCAGCAGCACTTCGTCACGGCCGGCGCGCAGCATCAGGGCGTGGGACAGGTTGTTGATGTCCTCGCTGGTGCAGGCGAAGTGGATGAACTCGCTGACCTTGGCCAACTCAGGCAACTGCGCGGCCTGCTCCTTGAGCAGGTACTCGATGGCCTTGACGTCGTGGTTGGTGGTGCGCTCGATTTCCTTGACGCGTTCGGCGTGCTCGAGTTTGAAATCGGTGGCCAGGCTGTCCAGCACGGCGTTGGCTTCGGCGCTGAACGCCGGCACTTCGCCGATCTGCGGGTGGGCGGCCAGGCGCTGCAGCCAGCGCACTTCGACCAGGGCGCGGAAACGGATCAGGCCGAATTCGCTGAAAATGGGGCGCAGGGCCTGGGTTTTGCCGGCATAACGGCCGTCTACAGGGGAAACCGCAGTGAGCGAGGAGAGCTGCATGGGGTGTTCTCGGACAGTCAGGCTTTTGGAAGGGCGCATATCATACATGAAAAACGCGCCCGGGTCGGGTGGCTGACCAAAGGTCGGGCCATTTCGAAGCGTGTGGTGTCTGGCGTGGGAGCGGCGGGGCACCGCCGCTCCCACGGTTCATTTCAATCGGCGGTACGCATCATCCCGTACAGCTCGTTGAGCAGCTTGCGCCGGCTGAACACCAGCTGCCAGCGGTGCCCGCCCAGCTGGCGCCACAGGCGCGCGGCGCGAATGCCGGCCAGCAGCAGGGCGCGGATCTTCGAAGCGTTGCTGGCCTGCTGCAGGAAGCGCATGTCGCCATGCACCTGGATGCGCTGGCGCAGGGTGCTCAGGGTGTCTTGGTACAAGGCTCCGCTGGAGGCGATGACGTTTTCATGAACCAGGCCGAAATGCTCGGCCTGGGACTGGATCTGCGGCAGGCGGTTGCCGATGGTATCGAGCATGTCGCCACGCTTGTTCAGCTGGCGCTCGAGGCCCAGCATCGACAGGGCGTAGCGCAGCGGCTCGCGTTGCAGGCTGCTGGGGTCGCGCTCCAGGGCGCCGACCAGCGCCCGGTAGCCGTCGCGCAGGTTGATGTCGTCGCCGCCGAACACTTCCAGGGTGTCCTTGGGGTCGACCACCAGCAGGCTGCCGAGCATGCAGCCGATATTGGCTTCGCTGGCCTGGCCGGTGCGGGCGATGCGGTCCACCAGCACGGCGGCCTGGAACACGCCGCCCAGGGCAATCAGTTGCTCCTGGAGGTTGTTCATGGGCGCGGGCTCCAGGGCTCGGCGACTTCGATCACGCCGCCGCCCAGGCATACCTCGCCGTCATAGAACACTACCGACTGGCCCGGGGTGACGGCGCGCTGCGGCTCGTCGAACACGGCGCGGTAGCCGCTGGCGGTCTGCTCCAGCGTGCACTGCTGGTCGGCTTGGCGGTAGCGCACCTTGGCGGTAAGTTTGCGCGGGCTGGACAGGTCGATCGGGTTGACCCAGAAGATTTCCGAGGCCAGCAGGGCGCGGGAGAACAGCCACGGGTGCTCGTTGCCCTGGCCGACCACCAGCACGTTGCGCGACAGGTCCTTTTCCAGCACGTACCACGGCTCGTCGCTGGCGTCTTTCAGGCCGCCGATGCCCAGGCCCTGGCGCTGGCCGATGGTGTGGTACATCAGGCCGTGGTGCTGGCCGATCACTTCACCCTCGGTGGTCTGGATCTCGCCCGGCTGGGCCGGCAGGTACTGCTTGAGGAAGTCGCTGAAGCGGCGCTCGCCGATGAAGCAGATACCAGTGGAGTCCTTCTTCTTGGCGGTGGCCAGGCCGTGTTTCTCGGCGATGGCGCGTACCTCGGGCTTTTCCAGTTCGCCCACCGGGAACAGGGTGCGGGCGATCTCCTTGCCGCCGACGGCGTGCAGGAAGTAGCTCTGGTCCTTGTTCGGGTCCAGGCCCTTGAGTAGCTCGGTCAGCTCGCCAGTGTCGCGGCGGCGCACATAGTGGCCGGTGGCGATCAGGTCGGCGCCCAGGGACAGGGCGTAGTCGAGGAAGGCCTTGAACTTGATTTCGCGGTTGCAGAGGATATCCGGGTTCGGCGTGCGGCCGGCCTTGTACTCCTCGAGGAAGTGCTCGAACACGTTGTCCCAGTATTCGGCGGCGAAGTTGGCGGTGTGCAGCTTGATACCGATGCGGTCGCACACGGCCTGGGCGTCGGCCAGGTCTTCGCGGGCGGTGCAGTATTCGGTGCCGTCGTCCTCTTCCCAGTTCTTCATGAACAGACCTTCCACCTGGTAGCCCTGCTCCATGAGCAGAAGGGCGGAGACGGAAGAGTCCACGCCGCCGGACATGCCGACGATGACGCGGGTCTTGGCGGGGTCTTTGAGTGCTGGGCTGGTCATGGCTACCGATGTGTATCAGAGGGGAAAAACGCCGATTCTATCAAACCGGCGTCAGTCGCGCAGCAGGTCAAGGCTGTGCAGTGGGCCTTGGAGGTGGTCGTCAAGGCAGCGTGGCACCAACTCGCTGCGCCAGCGCGACGGCTCGGCCAGCAGTTCGTCGCGGGTCAGCCATACGGCGCGGACGATGTCGCTGTCCAGGGCGCGGTCCTGGTGGTGGCGCACGGGGCGGGCGACGAAGCAGATGCGCTGGTAGGTGACGCCGTTGCTGGGGGCGGTGTACAGATAGATACCGACCACGCCGGTGAGCTCGACTTCCCAGGCGGTTTCCTCGAGGGTTTCGCGCAGGGCGGCCTGGGTGATGGTTTCATTGGCTTCGAGGTGGCCGGCGGGCTGGTTGAAGACATGCTGGCCGGCCTTGAATTCCTCGACGAAAAGGAACTTGCCCTCGTGTTCGACGACGGTGGCGACAGTGATGTGGGGTTGCCAGGTCATTGGGGTTGTCCTTTTGCATGCTGGGGGCTGCGCAGCAGACCCAGTCCCAGAAAGCACAAACCCCGGTGCGTGGCCGGGGTTTGTGTTGTTACGTCAAGCGAACCTTACAGTGCGGCGATGGCGCTGTTCAGGGTCTGGCTTGGGCGCATCACCTTGGCGGTCAGCTCGGCATCCGGGGCGTAGTAGCCACCGATGTCGGCCGGCTTGCCCTGGACGGCGTTGAGCTCGGCGACGATGGTCGCTTCGTTCTCGCTCAGAGTCTTGGCCAGCGGGGCGAAGCGCGCCTGCAGGGCGGCGTCGTCGGACTGGGCGGCCAGTGCTTCTGCCCAGTACAGGGTCAGGTAGAAGTGGCTGCCACGGTTGTCGATACCGCCAACCTTGCGCGAAGGCGACTTGTTGGTGTCGAGGAACTTGCCGGTGGCCTGGTCAAGGGTGTTGGCCAGGACCTTGGCGCGCGGATTGTCGTAGGTGTTGCCCAAGTGCTCCAGGGAAGCGGCCAGGGCCAGGAATTCACCCAGCGAGTCCCAACGCAGGAAGTTCTCTTCAACCAGCTGCTGCACGTGCTTTGGTGCCGAACCACCGGCGCCGGTCTCGAACAGGCCACCGCCGTTCATCAGCGGCACGATCGACAGCATCTTGGCGCTGGTGCCCAGCTCCATGATCGGGAACAGGTCGGTCAGGTAGTCGCGCAGCACGTTGCCGGTCACCGAGATGGTGTCCTTGCCTTCGCGGATGCGGGCCAGGGAGAACTTGATGGCGTCGACCGGGGCCAGGATGCGGATATCCAGGCCGGCGGTGTCGTGATCCTTCAGGTACTGCTGCACCTTTTCGATCATCACGCCGTCGTGGGCGCGGGCCGGGTCCAGCCAGAACACCGCCGGGGTGTTGCTCAGGCGGGCGCGGTTGACGGCCAGCTTGACCCAGTCCTGGATCGGCGCGTCCTTGGTCTGGCACATGCGGAAGATGTCACCGGCTTCGACGTTCTGCTCCAGGATGACCTTGCCCTTGCCATCGACCACGCGCACGACGCCGTCGGCCTTGATCTGGAAGGTCTTGTCATGGGAGCCGTACTCTTCGGCTTTCTGCGCCATCAGGCCAACGTTCGGCACGCTGCCCATGGTGGTCGGGTCGAAGGCGCCATTGGCCTTGCAGTCTTCGATGGTGGCCTGGTAGATACCGGCGTAGCAGCGGTCCGGGATCACGGCCTTGGCGTCCTGCAGCTCACCTGCGGTGTTCCACATCTTGCCCGAGTCGCGGATCATCGCCGGCATCGAGGCGTCGACGATGACGTCGCTCGGTACGTGCAGGTTGGTGATGCCCTTGTCCGAGTTGACCATGGCCAGGGCCGGGCGAACGGCGTACAGGGCCTGGATATCGGCTTCGATCTCGGCTTGCTTTTCAGCAGGCAGGTCCTTGATGCGGGCGTACAGGTCGCCGATGCCGTTGTTGGCGTTGAAGCCCACTTCGGCCAGTGCGGCGGCGTGCTTGACGAGCACGTCGTTGTAGAACTCTTCGACGATCACGCCGAACATGATCGGGTCGGAAACCTTCATCATGGTGGCTTTCAGGTGCACCGACAGCAGCACGCCGGAGGCCTTGGCATCGGCGATCTGCTCGGCGATGAAGGCTTTCAGGGCCTTGCGGCTCATGGTGGCGCAGTCGATCACTTCGGCGGCTTTGACGGCGGTCTTTTCTTTCAGCACGGTGGTGCTGCCGTCCTTGCCGACCAGTTCGATGCGCAGGCTGTCGTCAGCCTCGATCAGCGCGGCCTTCTCGCTGCCGTAGAAGTCGCCCTGGGTCATGTGGGCAACGTGCGACTTGGAGTCGGCGGCCCAGGCGCCCATCTTGTGCGGGTGCTTGCGGGCGTAGTTCTTGACCGACAGCGGCGCGCGGCGGTCGGAGTTGCCTTCGCGCAGGACAGGGTTCACGGCGCTGCCCTTGATGCGGTCGTAGCGGGCGCGCGATTCTTTCTCTTCGGCGCTGGCCGGCTCGTCGGCGTAGTCGGGGATGTTGAAGCCCTTGGCTTGCAGCTCCTTGATCGCGGCCTTCAGCTGTGGAACCGAAGCGGAAATGTTCGGCAGCTTGATGATGTTGGCTTCAGGGGTGGTGGCCAGCTGGCCCAGTTCCGCCAGGTGATCGCCTACCTGCTTCTCGCTGCCCAGTTGCTCCGGGAAGGCGGCGAGGATACGGCCGGCCAGGGAGATGTCGCGGGTTTCGACGGCGATGTCGGCGCAGGCAGTGAAGGCCTCGACGATCGGCAGCAGCGAGTAGGTGGCGAGGGCGGGGGCTTCGTCGGTGAAGGTGTAGATGATCTTGGAACGGGTGGGCATGCGGGTTAACTCTCTATGTGCTGAGCGTACTCGAGTCTCGAGGTGCGCAGGGTAGGCGCTTCGCCCTGGCGACGCCATGAGCGGAAAGTCGAGAGGCTGCGAGCGGTGATGGTGGATGCATCAGTCGAGCGTCAAGTGCTGGGCCGCGGTAACGACCCAGGCTTTGTGGTCATTCATGACCAAGGGCGAGCCGCATTTTCCTAGGGTTCGCCCCGGTGACCCTATGGTCGCGCCGGAGTATATCAAACCCTTTGGGCTAATCAGCAAGGCGAAGTGGTATCAGCGCATTTATAAGACCAAAGACGTAGGGGCAATGTGGCGTGTTGCCGCAGGCATTTGCCACCTGTTTGCCGGTGTTGGCGGGCTCCTGCCTTGCAGGTCGGCGGATGTGGTTTAGGCTCAGTGGATCGCACGATTTCCAATCACACCAGGAAAAGCGGAGTAGTGCAGCATGGGATACCAGAAAATCAAGGTTCCGACTGATGGTGCCAAGATCACCGTCAATGCAGACCATTCGCTCAATGTTCCCGATAACCCCATCATTCCCTACATCGAAGGCGACGGCATCGGCGTGGACGTCTCGCCGGTGATGATCAAGGTGGTCGATGCCGCCGTGCAGAAGGCCTATGGCGGCAAGCGCAAGATCGCCTGGATGGAGGTGTATGCCGGCGAGAAGGCCACCCAGGTCTATGACCAGGACACCTGGCTGCCCCAGGAAACCCTGGATGCGGTGAAAGACTACGTGGTGTCGATCAAGGGGCCGCTGACCACACCGGTCGGTGGCGGCATCCGTTCGCTCAACGTGGCGTTGCGCCAGCAACTCGACCTGTATGTGTGCCTGCGTCCGGTGGTGTGGTTCCAGGGCGTGCCGAGCCCGGTGAAAAAGCCAGGCGACGTCGACATGGTGATCTTCCGCGAGAACTCCGAGGACATCTATGCCGGTATCGAGTGGAAGGCCGGCTCGCCCGAGGCGAACAAGGTGATCAAGTTCCTCAAGGAGGAAATGGGCGTCACCAAGATCCGCTTCGACCAGGACTGCGGCATCGGCGTCAAGCCGGTGTCGAAGGAAGGCACCAAGCGCTTGGTGCGCAAGGCTCTGCAATATGTCGTTGATAACGACCGCAAGTCGCTGACCCTGGTGCACAAAGGCAACATCATGAAGTTCACCGAAGGTGCCTTCAAGGACTGGGGCTACGAGGTGGCTCGCGACGAGTTCGGCGCCGAATTGCTCGATGGCGGCCCGTGGATGAAGTTCAAGAACCCGCGGACCGGCCGCGAGGTGATCGTCAAGGATGCCATCGCCGACGCCATGCTCCAGCAGATCCTGCTGCGCCCGGCCGAGTACGATGTGATCGCCACGCTCAACCTCAATGGCGACTACCTGTCCGACGCATTGGCGGCGGAGGTGGGCGGTATCGGCATCGCGCCGGGGGCCAACCTGTCTGACACCGTGGCCATGTTCGAGGCCACCCACGGCACCGCGCCGAAGTACGCCGGCAAGGATCAGGTCAATCCGGGGTCGGTGATCCTGTCGGCCGAGATGATGCTACGCCACATGGGTTGGACCGAGGCCGCGGACCTGATCATCAAGGGCACCAATGGCGCCATTGCGGCCAAGACCGTGACCTACGACTTCGAACGCCTGATGGAGGGCGCGACCCTGGTCGGCAGCTCGGGCTTTGGCGAGGCGCTGATCAAGCACATGTAAGCGTGAAAAAACCGGTCGCCTCTTTGTTAAAGGGGCGACCGGTTTTTTCGTTTACCGGCAGACAGCTCAGAGATCAGACTTCGACGGTGCTGCCTGGGTTCGTGGCGCTGGCCTGTACCGTGCTGGTGGCGCTTTTGATCTCTGTCGCGTGAAGCCCTTTGGGGCCCTGGATGATCTCGAAGTTCACGGATTGGCCGGCTTTCAGCGTCTTGTACCCGTCCATCTGGATCGCTGAATAGTGGGCGAACAGATCATCGGTCTTACCGTCCTCGTTGATGAATCCGTAGCCCTTGGCATTGTTGAACCACTTGACTTTACCGCTTGCCATCCCTATGTCCCTCTGCAAAGGACTCCATCACTGGAGTATCATCCACTTCATCCGCATACGAACCTTGCGAGAAAATCTGGTTGACTGCGCGGATCTTTATCGACCACGGTGGGTTCTTATTGGTTGTAACACCGTTTTGCCGATAGTCAAGGTCAGCCGGCGCCCGCGCCGGGAGGGGCCTGCGCGGTCAACCCACAACCTTAACCTGTCGATCATGATGAAATTCTTTCCATGCATGTACTCAGTGAGATTCGACTAACATTCAATCAGGATCGCCCGCAGTCGCATGAGGACGGGCACGAGGACGATGGCGCGGGCCTTGCCGTCCAGGAGGCCAAGCCGATCCTGCAGGCGCCACCGATGTACAAGGTGGTTTTGTTCAACGATGACTACACGCCAATGGATTTCGTCGTCGAAGTGCTCGAGACGTTCTTCAATCTGAACCGCGAGCTGGCGACCAAGATCATGCTGACCGTCCATACCGAAGGGCGGGCAGTGTGCGGATTGTTTACCCGTGACATCGCCGAAACAAAGGCCATGCAGGTCAACCAATACGCCAGGGAAAGCCAGCATCCGCTACTCTGTGAAATCGAGAAGGACGGTTAATCGCCGACCACTTGGGTATGAGGTGAAGCTATGTTAAACCGCGAGCTCGAAGTCACCCTCAATCTGGCCTTCAAGGAGGCCCGTTCGAAACGTCATGAGTTCATGACCGTCGAACACCTGCTGCTGGCACTCCTTGACAATGAGGCTGCCGCGACCGTTCTGCGCGCCTGTGGCGCCAATCTCGACAAGCTCAAGCACGACCTGCAGGAGTTCATCGATTCCACCACCCCGCTGATCCCCGTGCATGACGAGGACCGCGAGACGCAACCGACGCTGGGCTTCCAGCGCGTGCTGCAGCGTGCCGTGTTCCACGTGCAGAGCTCCGGCAAGCGCGAAGTGACCGGCGCCAACGTGCTGGTGGCGATCTTCAGCGAACAGGAAAGCCAGGCGGTGTTCCTGCTCAAGCAGCAGAGCGTGGCGCGTATCGACGTCGTCAACTACATCGCCCATGGCATCAGCAAGGTGCCGGGCCATGGTCCGAACACCGACAGCGACCAGGACATGCAGGATGAGGAGGGCGGCGAGGCTTCCTCTTCCAGCAACCCGCTGGACGCCTACGCCAGCAACCTCAACGAACTGGCCCGTGCCGGTCGTATCGATCCGCTGGTTGGCCGGGAGCAGGAGGTCGAGCGCGTCGCGCAGATCCTAGCTCGTCGGCGCAAGAACAACCCGTTGCTGGTCGGCGAGGCCGGCGTCGGCAAGACAGCCATCGCCGAAGGCCTGGCCAAGCGCATCGTCGATGGCCAGGTGCCCGACCTGCTGGCCCAGAGCGTGGTCTATTCCCTGGACCTCGGCGCGCTGCTGGCTGGCACCAAGTACCGTGGCGACTTCGAGAAGCGCTTCAAGGCGCTGCTCGGCGAGCTGCGCAAACGGCCGCAGGCGATCCTGTTCATCGACGAGATCCACACCATCATCGGTGCCGGCGCGGCTTCCGGGGGCGTGATGGATGCCTCCAACCTGCTCAAGCCGTTGCTGTCGTCCGGTGAGATCCGTTGCATCGGCTCCACCACGTTCCAGGAGTTCCGCGGCATCTTCGAGAAGGATCGTGCCCTGGCGCGTCGCTTCCAGAAGGTCGATGTCACCGAGCCGTCGGTGGAAGACACCGTGGGCATCCTGCGTGGCCTGAAAGGCCGCTTCGAAAGCCACCACAACATCGAGTACAGCGACGAGGCCCTGCGCGCCGCCGCCGAACTGGCTTCGCGCTACATCAATGACCGGCACATGCCGGACAAGGCCATCGACGTGATCGATGAAGCCGGCGCCTATCAGCGCCTGCAGCCGGAAGCCAACCGGGTCAAGCGCATCGACGTGCCGCAGGTCGAGGATATCGTCGCCAAGATCGCGCGGATCCCGCCAAAGCATGTCACCAGTTCCGACAAGGAGCTGCTGCGCAACCTTGAGCGTGACCTGAAGCTGACCGTGTTCGGCCAGGATGCCGCGATCGACTCGCTGGCCACTGCCATCAAGCTGTCCCGTGCCGGCCTCAAGGCACCGGACAAGCCGGTGGGCTCGTTCCTGTTCGCCGGCCCCACCGGCGTGGGCAAGACCGAGGCTGCTCGGCAGCTGGCCAAGGCCCTGGGGGTCGAGCTGGTACGCTTCGACATGTCCGAGTACATGGAGCGGCACACTGTGTCGCGGCTGATCGGTGCGCCGCCCGGCTACGTCGGGTTCGACCAGGGTGGCCTGCTGACCGAGGCCATCACCAAGCAGCCGCACTGCGTGCTGCTGCTCGATGAAATCGAGAAGGCCCACCCGGAAGTCTTCAACCTGCTGCTGCAGGTGATGGACCACGGGACCCTGACCGACAACAACGGGCGCAAGGCGGACTTCCGCAACGTGATCCTGATCATGACCACCAACGCCGGTGCCGAAACTGCCGCGCGGGCCTCGATCGGCTTCACCCATCAGGACCACTCCTCCGACGCCATGGAGGTCATCCGCAAGAGCTTCACGCCAGAATTCCGCAACCGCCTGGACACCATCATCCAGTTCGGCCGCCTGTCCCACGAGACGATCAAGAGCATTGTCGACAAGTTCCTTATCGAACTGCAGGCGCAGCTGGAAGACAAGCGTGTGCTGCTGGAGGTCACCGACGCCGCGCGCGGCTGGCTGGCGGCCTCGGGCTACGACGTGCAGATGGGCGCGCGGCCAATGGCGCGGCTGATCCAGGACAAGATCAAGCGGCCGCTGGCCGAAGAGATCCTGTTCGGTGAGCTGGCCGAGCATGGCGGTGTGGTGCACATCGACCTGCGCGATGATGAGCTGGTGTTCGATTACGAGACCACGGCCGAGGTTGCGTAACGACCATCGCGGGGCCAGCCCGCTCCCATGCCAGCAGAAACTGACGTGGGAGCGGGCTGGCCCCGCGATGCTTTTAAGCGTCCACAAAAAAGCCCGGCACAATGGCCGGGCTTTTTCATGGCTTGAGCTTAGCGCGCACGGTAGGTGATGCGGCCCTTGCTCAGGTCGTACGGCGTCAGTTCGACGCGGACCTTGTCGCCAGTGAGAATACGGATGTAGTTCTTGCGCATCTTGCCAGAGATGTGCGCGGTAACGACGTGCCCGTTTTCCAACTCCACGCGGAACATGGTGTTGGGCAGGGTGTCGACGACAGTGCCTTCCATTTCGAAGCTGTCTTCTTTCGACATGCAGTAAAGCCCTCGGTATCCAGTGATGGCCCGACGCACGACTGCACCGGGCAAAAAAGTGGCGTGGATTATGCCCGAAAATTGTGTTTCAAGCCAATGCCTTTCAGTTGAGGGTGACCCAGCGCTGATTGATCAGCAGTTCAATGGGGCGATACTGGGTCTTGTAGTTCATCTTCTTGCAGTTCTTGATCCAGTAGCCAAGGTAAACGGCCTCGAGGTTTTGGCGCAGGGCTTCGGTGATCTGCCAGAGGATCGCGTAGCGGCCGAGGCTGCGGCGCTCTTCCTCGGGCTCGTAGAAGGTGTAGACCGCTGACAGGCCGTTGGGCAGCATATCGCACACCGCCACGGCCAGCAGTCGGCCTTCCAGGCGGAACTCGTAGAACCAGCAGAACGGCAGGTCGCGCACCAGGAAGGTGGAGAACTGGTCGCGGCTTGGCGGATACATGTCGCCATCGGCGTGGCGCTGCTCGATGTAGCGCCGGTACAGGTCGAAGTACTCTTCCTTGTACGCTGGACGGGCGGCGGTGACGGTCAGGTCGGCGTTACGTTTGAGGATGCGTCGCTGCTGGCGGTTGGGAATGAAGCGCGCAGCAGGAATGCGCGCCGGCACGCAGGCGTTGCACTGCTGGCAATGCGGGCGATAGAGGTGGTCGCCGCTGCGACGAAAGCCCATTTCCGAAAGGTCGGCGTAGACATGCACATCCATCGGCTGGCTAGGGTCGAGAAACAGTGTGGTTGCCTGCTCATCCGGCAGGTAGCTGCAGGAGTGGGGTTGAGTGGCATAGAACTTCAACCGCGCCAGCTCTGTCATGATCAACCCCTTAGGTGAGACGTTGTATCTAAGTGTAAGCCAGCTCCGGGAACTCGCCTAGGCAACCCAGCTGGCCGCACTGGGCTGATCCAGGTGTTGCGCCAGGTAATCGGCGAAGCTGGCCCGGCTGATGGCGCGGGCGCCCAGGCTGTGCAGGTGGTCGGTGGGCATCTGGCAGTCGATCAGCACGAAGCCTGCCTGCTTCAGGTGTTCGACCAGTGTCACGAATCCCACCTTGGAGGCATTGTCGGCGCGGCTGAACATCGATTCGCCAAAGAACAGGCGGCCCATGGCCAGGCCATACAGGCCGCCGACCAGTTCACCCTCCCGGCGTACCTCGACCGAGTGGGCGATGCCGCGCCGATGCAGCTCGCAGTAGGCGGCGCGCATGGTGTCGGTGATCCAGGTGCCATCGGCGTAGTCCCGGGGCGCGGCGCAGGCAGCAATCACCGCCGCGAAGTCGCTGTCGAAGCTCACCTGGTAGCGGCCTTGGCGGATCAGCTTGGCCAGCGAGCGCGAGACATGCAGTTCGTCCGGAAACAGCACGGTGCGCGGGTCGGGCGACCACCAGAGGATCGGCTGGCCGTCCTGGTACCAGGGGAAGCAGCCGTGGCGATAGGCTGCGACCAGGCGCTCCGGGGTCAGGTCGCCACCAGCGGCCAGCAGGCCGTTGGGGTCGTGCAGGGCCTTTTCCAGGGGCGGGAAAGTCAGCGAGTCGCGGGTCAGCCAGGTGAGCATGGGGTTCTTGAGCGGCGGGGGAGGGGAGGGCCTCCAGCATGGCGTGGCTTGTGGATGAGGTCAACGACCGTCCTCGCGGGCGCGGTCCGCGTGGGAGCGGCGATGCGGCGACCCGACTTGCCCCGCGACAGGGCCGGACCTGGCAGAATCTACCGCCAATCAACCACCCATTCGAGCCGCCACCGGCACCATCTGGCACATTTGCTGTCACACCTGCGCAAAAACACAGCATAAGCCTTTGTCACAAAAGAAAATGCATGCTCAAATTGCATCAATATGAAAGTCGCCCCGTTCACGCGCCATACAGCGTGCCGCCATGGCGGCGGGTGGGCAGTAATGTTAAAAGTAGTGGTTCATTGGCCGGTGACCGGCCAATCACTATTGGACGCGCAGCACGCGCAGGAATAGACGCGTTTTGAAGAAATCCACCGCAACCCCAGCCCCCTTGCCAGTGCCCCTGTGGCGGCAGCAGCTGCACTATCGCCTGAAGGAAGGTGCGCTGATTGCCGTCGGCGCCCTGTGCCTGTACCTGTGGATGGCACTGGTCACCTATGACACCGCCGACCCGGGCTTCAGCCACACCAGCAACGCCGAGCAGGTGCAGAACGCCGCCGGCCGCGCCGGGGCCTATTTCGCCGACATCCTGTTCATGGTGCTCGGCTACTTCGCCTACATCTTCCCGCTGCTGCTGGCGATCAAGACCTGGCAGATCTTCCGCGAGCGCCACCAGCCCTGGCAGTGGAGCGGCTGGCTGTTCTCCTGGCGGCTGATCGGCCTGGTGTTCCTGGTGCTGTCGGGCGCGGCCCTGGCGCATATCCACTTCCACCCCTCGGCGAACATCCCGTTCTCCGCCGGCGGTGCCCTGGGCGAAAGCCTGGGCGATCTGGCGCGCAACCTGCTGAACGTGCAGGGCAGCACGCTGATGTTCATTGCCCTGTTCCTGTTCGGCCTGACGGTGTTTACCGACCTGTCCTGGTTCAAGGTGATGGACCTGACGGGCAAGATCACCCTCGACCTGTTCGAACTGGTGCAAGGCGCAGCCAGCCGCTGGTGGGAGGCGCGTAATGAGCGCAAGCGCCTGGAAGCCCAGCTGCGTGAAGTCGACGACCCGGTCTTTGACCTGGGCGGCAAAGGCGACAGGCGCGAGCCGGCCAAGGCGCAGCTGCGCGAGCGCGCCGAACCTGTGATGACGCGTGACGAGCCGCCGGCCCGCCCGGTGGTGCCGCGCGAAGCTGCGGTGGCCCGCGAATCGGCCGCGCCGCGCGAAACCGTGGTAGCTCGCGCACAGCCCGCCGCCCCGGTGATCATCCCGCCGACCGCGGACAAGGCGCCGGAGCCGAGCAAGCGGGTCATGAAGGAAAAACAGGCGCCGCTGTTCATCGACAGCGCGGTGGAAGGTACCTTGCCGTCCATTTCCATCCTCGACCCGGCCGAGCAGAAGAAGATCGAGTACTCGCCTGAGTCCCTGGCCGGTGTCGGCCAGTTGCTGGAGATCAAGCTCAAGGAATTCGGCGTGGAAGTCGCGGTGGACTCGATCCACCCGGGGCCGGTGATCACCCGTTACGAAATCCAGCCGGCCGCGGGCGTGAAGGTCAGCCGCATCGCCAACCTGGCCAAGGACCTGGCGCGTTCGCTGGCAGTGACCAGCGTGCGCGTGGTCGAGGTGATCCCCGGCAAGACTACCGTGGGCATCGAGATCCCCAACGAGAACCGCCAGATGGTGCGCTTCTCCGAAGTGTTGTCGTCGCCGCAGTTCGACGAGAACAAGTCGCCGGTCACCCTGGCCCTGGGCCACGACATCGGCGGCAAGCCGGTGATCACCGACCTGGCCAAGATGCCCCACCTGCTGGTGGCAGGTACCACCGGCTCCGGTAAGTCGGTGGGGGTGAACGCGATGATTCTGTCGATCCTGTTCAAGTCCGGCCCGGAAGACGCGCGGCTGATCATGATCGACCCGAAGATGCTCGAACTGTCGATCTACGAAGGCATCCCGCACCTGCTGTGCCCGGTGGTCACCGACATGAAGGATGCCGCCAACGCCCTGCGCTGGAGCGTCGCCGAAATGGAGCGGCGCTACAAGCTGATGGCGGCCATGGGCGTGCGCAACCTGGCGGGCTTCAACCGCAAGATCAAGGACGCCCAGGAAGCCGGCGAAGTCATCCATGACCCGTTGTACCGTCGCGAGAGCATGGACGACGAGCCGCCGACGTTGAAGACCCTGCCGACCATCGTGGTGGTGGTCGACGAATTCGCCGACATGATGATGATCGTCGGCAAGAAGGTCGAGGAACTGATCGCGCGTATCGCCCAGAAGGCCCGTGCCGCCGGTATCCACCTGATCCTCGCCACCCAGCGCCCGTCGGTGGACGTGATCACCGGCCTGATCAAGGCCAACATCCCGACCCGCATGGCGTTCCAGGTGTCGAGCAAGATCGACTCGCGGACCATCATCGACCAGGGCGGCGCCGAACAGCTGCTCGGCCACGGTGACATGCTCTATATGCCGCCGGGCACCAGCCTGCCGATCCGCGTGCATGGCGCCTTCGTCTCCGACGACGAAGTGCACCGCACGGTCGAAGCATGGAAGCTGCGCGGCGCGCCGGACTACAACGACGACATCCTCAATGGCGTCGAAGAGGCCGGCAGCGGCTTCGACGGCGGTGGCGGTGGCGGCGGCGATGGCGAAGACTCGGAAAGCGACGCCCTGTACGACGAAGCCGTGCAGTTTGTGCTGGAAAGCCGCCGGGCGTCGATCTCGGCGGTGCAGCGCAAGCTCAAGATCGGCTACAACCGCGCCGCGCGCATGATCGAGGCGATGGAAATGGCCGGTGTGGTCACGCCGATGAACAGCAACGGCTCGCGGGAAGTGATTGCCCCGGGCGGCCCACGCGATTGATGAACAACCTGCCGGGCGCCATAGACGGCGCCCGGCCCCTTCACTGTGCAATGAGGATTTCCATGCGCGCGATTCGCATGCTGTTGGTTTCTGCCCTGGCTGCGGCCAGCCTGTCGGCCCACGCCGGCGAACAGGACGTCCAGCGCCTGACGCAATTGCTGGAGAAGTCGCAGACCATCGAGGCCAATTTCTCCCAGCTGACCCTGGATGCCAGCGGCACCAGCCTGCAGGAGACCAACGGCAAGATGACCGTCAAGCGCCCGGGCCTGTTCTACTGGCACACCGACGCGCCCCAGGAGCAGGTGGTGGTGTCGGACGGCAAGAACGTCACCCTGTGGGACCCGGACCTGGAGCAGGCCACCGTCAAGAAGCTCGACGTGCGCCTGAACCAGACCCCGGCGCTACTGCTGTCCGGCGATGTGTCGAAGATCAGCCAGAGCTTCGACATCACCTCCAAGGAGCAGGGTGAGGTCATGGACTTCACCTTGAAGCCCAAGACCAAGGACACCCTGTTCGACTCGCTGCGCGTGTCGTTCCGCCGGGGGCTGATCAATGACATGCAGCTGATCGACAGCGTCGGCCAGCGCACCAACATCCTGTTCAATGGCGTCAAGGCCAACCAGGCGGTGCCGGACAGCAAGTTCCAGTTCGACATCCCCAAGGGCGCGGACGTCATCAAGGAGTAAGCGGAGCCCGTGATGGACCTGTTTCGAAGCGAACCCGTCGCCCAGCCCCTGGCCGCCCGCCTGCGCCCGTCGAATCTGGACGAGTACGTCGGCCAGGAGCACCTGCTGGCGCGCGGCAAGCCGCTGCGCGAGGCGCTGGAGCAGGGTGCGCTGCACTCGATGATCTTCTGGGGCCCGCCCGGGGTGGGCAAGACCACCCTGGCGCGGCTGCTGGCGCAGTTCTGCGACGCCCACTTCGAAACGGTGTCGGCGGTGCTGGCCGGGGTCAAGGAGATCCGCCAGGCCGTCGAGGTGGCCAAGCAGCAGGCCGGACAGTATGGCCGGCGCACCATCCTGTTCGTCGATGAAGTGCATCGTTTCAACAAGTCGCAACAGGACGCCTTCCTGCCCTACGTGGAGGACGGCACGCTGATCTTCATCGGCGCGACCACCGAGAACCCGTCCTTCGAACTGAACAACGCGCTGCTTTCGCGGGCACGGGTCTATGTGCTCAAGAGCCTGGACGAGGCCGCGCTGCGCAAGTTGGTCGATCGCGCCCTGAGCGAGGAGCGCGGCCTGGGCAAGCGCAACCTGCGGGTGGGTGACGAAGCCTTCAAGATGCTCATGGCCGCCGCCGACGGCGATGGCCGGCGCATGCTCAACTTCCTCGAGAACGCCTCGGACCTGGCCGAAGATGGCGGCGAGATCGGCGTCGAGCTGCTGCAGAGCCTGCTCGGTGACAGCCGCCGCCGCTTCGACAAGGGTGGCGAGGCGTTCTACGACCAGATCTCGGCACTGCACAAGTCGGTGCGCGGCTCCAACCCCGACGGTGCGTTGTATTGGTATGCGCGCATGCTCGACGGCGGCTGCGACCCGCTGTACATCGCCCGGCGCGTGGTGCGCATGGCCAGCGAGGATATCGGCAACGCCGACCCCCGCGCCCTGAGCCTGTGCCTGGCAGCCTGGGACGTGCAGGAGCGCCTGGGTAGCCCCGAGGGCGAGCTGGCGGTGGCCCAGGCCATCACCTACATCGCCTGCGCGCCGAAGAGCAACGCCGTTTACATGGGCTTCAAGGCGGCGATGCGTGAGGCCGCCGAGCACGGCTCGCTGGAGGTGCCGCTGCACCTGCGCAACGCGCCGACCAAACTGATGAAGCAACTGGGCTATGGCGAGGAGTACCGCTATGCCCACGACGAGCCGGACGCCTATGCCGCCGGCGAGGACTATTTCCCCGAGCAGCTCGAACCGCGCCAGTACTATCAGCCAGTGCCCCGTGGCCTGGAACTGAAGATCGGCGAGAAACTCAAGCACCTGGCCGAGCTCGATCGCGCCAGCCCCCGCCAGCGGAGAAAACCGTGATTGCACTGATTGCCGCAGTCAGCGCCGGCGGCATCGCCGGCACGCTGTTGCGTTTCGCCACTGCCAACTGGGTCACGGCCCACTGGCCGCGACACTTCTATGCCGGTACGCTGGCGGTCAACCTGGTTGGCTGCCTGCTGATCGGCCTATTGTACGGGCTGTTCCTGCACAAGCCGCTGGTGCCGGTCGAGCTGCGCGCCGGGCTGATCGTCGGCTTTCTCGGCGGCCTGACCACCTTTTCCTCCTTCTCGCTCGATACCGTGCGCCTGATGGAAAGCGGGCAGGTCCCGCTGGCCTTGGGCTATACCATTATCAGCGTGGTGGGCGGCCTGCTCGCGACCTGGGCTGGCCTGTCCCTGACCCGATTCTGAACCAACACCTACTTATAACGAGAGAACGATATGCTCGATTCCAAACTGTTACGCGGCCAACTTCAGGAAGTGGCTGACCGCCTGGCCTCCCGTGGCTTCAGCCTGGATGTCGCGCGCATCGAATCGCTGGAAGAGCGTCGCAAGGCCGTGCAGACCCGCACCGAGCAGCTGCAGGCCGAGCGTAACGCCCGCTCCAAGTCCATCGGCCAGGCCAAGGCCAAGGGCGAGGACATCGCCCCGCTGATGGCCGACGTCGAGCGCATGGCCAACGAGCTGGCCGCCGGCAAGACCGAGCTGGATGGCATCCAGGCGGAACTGGACGGCATCCTGCTGACCATCCCCAACCTGCCGGACGCCAGCGTGCCGGTCGGCGCCAGCGAAGACGACAACGTCGAAGTGCGCCGCTGGGGCACGCCGAAGGCCTTCGATTTCGAAATCAAGGACCACGTCGCCCTGGGCGAGGTCAGCGGTGGCCTGGACTTCGAGGCTGCGGCCAAGCTGTCCGGCGCCCGCTTTGCCGTGCTGCGTGGCCCGGTGGCCCGCCTGCACCGCGCCCTGGCGCAGTTCATGATCAACCTGCACACCGGCGAGCACGGCTACGAAGAGCACTACACCCCGTACCTGGTGCAGGCCCCGGCCCTGCAGGGCACCGGCCAGCTGCCGAAGTTCGAGGAAGACCTGTTCAAGATCACCCGCGAAGGCGAGGCTGACTTCTACCTGATCCCGACCGCCGAAGTGTCGCTGACCAACCTGGTGGCGGGTGAGATCCTCGACGCCAAGCAGCTGCCGCTGAAGCTGGTCGCCCACACCCCGTGCTTCCGCAGCGAGGCCGGTGCCTCGGGCCGTGACACCCGCGGCATGATCCGCCAGCACCAGTTCGACAAGGTCGAGATGGTCCAGGTGGTCGAGCCGTCCAAGTCGATGGAAGCGCTGGAAGGCCTGACCGCCAACGCCGAGCGCGTGCTCCAGCTGCTGGAGCTGCCGTACCGCGTACTGGCGCTGTGCACCGGCGACATGGGCTTTGGCGCGGTGAAGACCTACGACCTGGAGGTCTGGGTGCCAAGCCAGGACAAGTACCGCGAGATCAGCTCCTGCTCCAACTGCGGCGACTTCCAGGCGCGCCGCATGCAAGCCCGCTGGCGCAACCCGGAAACCGGCAAGCCGGAGCTGGTGCACACCCTCAATGGGTCGGGCCTGGCCGTCGGTCGTACCTTGGTCGCCGTGCTGGAGAACTACCAGCAAGCCGACGGTTCGATCCGTGTGCCTGAAGTGCTCAAACCGTACATGGGTGGCGTCGAGGTCATTCGCTGAATGGACTACCTGCCGCTGTTCCACAAGCTGCAGGGTGGCCGTGTGCTGGTCGTCGGCGGCGGCGAGATCGCCTTGCGCAAGGCGCGCCTGCTGGCCGATGCTGGCGCCGCGCTGCGGGTGGTAGCGCCTGAGGTCGACAGCCAGCTCGCCGCAATGGCCCGAGAGGGCGGGGGCGAAGTCCTGGTGCGTGGCTACCAGGCCCCGGACCTGGACGGTTGTCGGCTGGTGATCGCGGCGACCGACGACTCGGCGCTCAACGCCCAGGTCTCGGCCGAGGCCCAGGCGCGCAGCCTGCCAGTCAACGTGGTGGATGCGCCGGCCCTGTGCACGGTGATCTTTCCGGCCATCGTCGACCGTTCACCGTTGGTGGTGGCGGTTTCCAGCGGCGGCGACGCTCCAGTGTTGGCGCGCCTGATCCGCGCCAGGCTGGAGGCCTGGATCCCTTCCGCCTACGGCGAGTTGGCTGGGCTGGCGGCGCGCTTCCGTCACAAGGTCAAGGCCTTGTACCCTGACGTGAACCAGCGTCGTGGCTTTTGGGAAACCGTGTTCCAGGGGCCGATCGCAGAGCGCCAGCTGGCCGGGCAGGGCGCCGAGGCCGAGCGCCTGTTGCAGACGATGGTCGATGGCGCGCCGGTGCAGCAGGGCGGCGAGGTGTACCTGGTGGGCGCGGGGCCGGGCGATCCGGACCTGCTGACCTTCCGCGCCCTGCGCCTGATGCAGCAGGCCGACGTGGTGCTGTACGACCGCCTGGTGGCTCCTGCCATCATCGATATGTGTCGGCGTGACGCCGAGCGCATCTATGTCGGCAAGCGCCGCGCCGATCATGCCGTGCCGCAGGACAAGATCAATCGCCTGCTGGTCGACCTCGCTCGCCAGGGCAAGCGCGTGCTGCGGCTCAAAGGTGGCGATCCGTTCATCTTTGGCCGGGGTGGCGAGGAGATCGAGGAGCTGGCCGACGAAGGTATTCCGTTCCAGGTGGTACCGGGCATCACGGCAGCCAGTGGTTGTTCGGCCTATGGCGGGATTCCACTGACCCACCGCGACTATGCCCAGTCGGTGCGCTTCGTTACCGGCCACCTGAAGGATGGCACCAGCAACCTGCCCTGGAATGACCTGGTGGCTCCGGCCCAGACCCTGGTGTTCTACATGGGCCTGGTCGGCTTGCCGACCATCTGCGCCGAGTTGATCCGCCATGGCCGTGCGGCGAGTACGCCGGCTGCGCTGGTGCAGCAGGGCACCACCCGCAACCAGCGGGTGTTCACCGGCACCCTGGCCGACCTGCCAGCGTTGGTGGCACGCCACGAAGTGCATGCGCCGACCCTGGTGATCGTCGGGGAAGTGGTGCAGTTGCGCGAGAAGCTGGCGTGGTTCGAAGGCGCGCAAGACGCCTGAAATGACTGGGGCCGCCTTGCGGCCCATCGCCACGATAAGCCGGCTCGCACAGGATCATACAAGCCCCTGAGGGAGCCGGCTTGCCGACGGTGGGCTGTAAAGCAGCCCCAGCTTTATCAAGCCTTCCAGATCCCTTTGCCCATTAACCGCTCCCGGTCATGCGGCAAGCCGAAATCCTGCAACGGCCCCTTGGGCACGATGCCGTTCGGGTTGATGGTCTTGTGGCTCATGTAGTAGTGCTTCTGGATATGCTCCATGTTCACCGTGCCCGCCACGCCCGGCCACTGGTACAGCTCGCGCAGCCAGTTGGACAGGTTCGGGTAGTCGCTCAAGCGGCGCAGGTTGCACTTGAAGTGCCCGTGGTACACCGCATCGAAACGCACCAGCGTGGTGAACAACCGCACATCGGCTTCGGTCAGGTACTCACCGGCCAGGTAACGCTGGCGGCCCAGTAGTGTTTCCAGGTGGTCCAGTTCGTTGAAGACATCGTCGAAGGCGGCCTCGTAAGCTTCCTGCGAGGTGGCGAAGCCTGCGCGGTACACGCCGTTGTTCACGGCCGGGTAGATACGTTCGTTGAGCCCATCGATGGTAGCGCGCAGCGGCTCGGGGTAAAGGTCCAGGGTGTTACCGGTCAGTTCGTTGAATGCGCTGTTGAAGATGCGGATGATCTCGGCAGACTCGTTGTTGACGATGCGCTTCTCTTGCTTGTCCCACAGCACCGGCACGGTTACGCGCCCGGTGTAGTGCGGGTCGTCCTGGGTGTAGCGCTGGTGCAGGTACTGCAATGCGTCCAGATGATCGCCGCTGGAGCCCTGCTGCCGGTCGAAGGTCCAGCCGTGCTCTCCCATCAGCCAGCTGACCACGGAGACGTCGATCAGCGATTCCAGGCCCTTGATGGCGCGGAAGATCAGGGTGCGATGCGCCCAGGGGCAGGCCAGTGACACGTACAGGTGATAACGGCCGGCCTCGGCGGCGGGCAGTTGATTGCGGCGTTGAGCGTTCTCGCGCTTGAACGCGCCATCCTGGCTGGTCTGGTACCACTGGTCATGCCAGCGGCCATCGATCAAAAGGCCCATTGCAAAGCTCCTCGGAACAAAGTCGTTTGTCGTTGGAGCTCAGTCTAGTGAAAAGCGTTCGAATAAATAGCGCAAAGACTGCGCCCTATCTATCGGCTTATTCGATGCTTCTGCGGTTGGTCCAGTAGTCGCGAGCGCGGCTGAACGCCTGCTCGCGGTCCTGGCCCAGCCCGCGCAGGGCGAGGGCCATGGTCGCGACCACGGCCAGCTCGCCATAGCTGTCCTGTGCCTCGCCACGCCATACCGCCAGCAGGTGCTCGGGCTGCAGGCTGGCTGGCTTCACATGGCGCTGGGCGCTGAGGGCCGGCCACTCCTCGTCCCAGGCCTCGCCGGCCGAGGTGCCGTACAGGTGGCTGATGACATCCGGGTTGACCTCGATCTCGCCGCCGTCACCTTTGATCACCACTGTGTGGTCGCCGAGCATGCGGCTGGCCTCGCGGTGCACCGCCTGGTAGCCGGGGTGGAAGATGCTCTGCAGGCCGCAGCGGGCGCCGAGCGGGTTGAGCACCCGGGCCAAGGAGTGGATGGGCGAGCGCAGGCCCAGGGTGTTGCGCAGGTCGATCATGCGCTGAAGCTGTGGCGCCCAGTCCTGCAACGGGAAGAAGGCCAGTTGACGACTGTCCAGGGCTTGCTCCACGACCGTCCAGTTGCGACACAGCGGAATACCCAGCAGGTCGAGCAGTTGCTCGGTGTACAGCCTGCCCGCCGTATGGGCGCCGCCGCCGTGCATCAGGATGCGCACACCGTTGCCCGCCAGGCACTTGGCCGCCAGCAGGTACCATGGCAGATGGCGCTTCTTGCCGGCGTAGCTGGGCCAATCAAGGTCAACGGTGATCTGGGGCGCGTGCAGGTGGGCGCGCAGGGCCTCGGTGAAGCCGGCCAGCTCCTCGGCGCTTTCTTCCTTTTGCCGCAGCAGCATCAGGAAGGCACCCAGCTGGGTGTCCTCGACCTTGCCCTCGAGCAGCAGGGTCATCGCGGCGCGGGCTTCCTCGCGGGTCAGGCCGCGGGCGCCACGCTTGCCCTTGCCGAGGATGCGCACGAATTCGGCGAACGGGTGCTCGGCCGGGGTTTCCAGGGTCAAAGGGCGTGTTTCGTTCAGCTGTGGCTCGGTCATATGCAGTTGGTCGGCTTGGGCAGGCCCGCCAGCTTGGCGGCAAGTTTGGCGGGGGTGCCGTTGAACAGGCGATTGAGGTGTGGGCTGTTGCCTTTCTCGGCGCCAAGCTTGAGCGCGGTGTATTTGATCAGCGGGCGGGTGGCCGGCGACAGCTGGTACTCCTGGTAGAACTGGCGCAACAGCTCGAGGATTTCCCAGTGGTCTGCGGTCAGGGCGATGCTTTCCCGCGTGGCGAGGGCCTCGGCGACTTCGCGGGACCAGTCCTGCAGCTCGACCAGGAAGCCGTCCTTGTCCAGGGCGATGTTGCGATCGCCGACAGTCAGGGTACTCATAGCCAGCTGTTGACCTTGTCGTGGTGCAGGGTGAGCTCGACAAAGGCGGGGTAGTCCACTGCCTTGGCCAATTGGCTGTCGAGGGCGCGGGCCTGCAGGTCTTCGGCGAGGGCGAACAGGCGCTCGCCGAGATTGGCGGCCTGCAGGGCAGCGAAGGGCTCGGTGCCGGCCTGGAGCGCGTAGGTGGCGTCACCGCACAGCAGCAGCGCGTCCTGCGGGCCGAGTAGACGCAGGCAACTGGCCAGGCGCTCGTCACCGAAGGGCGAATGGGCGATTACATGCAGGGTCGTCATCAGAGCGTCACCACCTGGTCGAAACGGGCAATCAGTGCGGTCAGCGCGGCGTTGTCGAGCACTTCCACCGGCAGTGACAGGGCGTCGTTGTCCAGCCCTCGGCGGGCGAGGCTGTGACCACAGGCGAACAACTCCTCCACACCGAACATAGGCAGGGCCTGGAGATTGGCGGCCAGGTTCTTCTGTTGCACGGCGTCTGGCTGCTGTGCGGCGGCGAGCTGGAACACGCCGTCATCGAGGAACAGCATGCCCAGCGGCAAATCGAAGGCGCCGCCGGCCAGGGCGATATCCAGCGCTTCGCGAGCGGACGGGCCGCTCCACGGCGCCTGGCGGCTGATGATCAGCAGGGACTTGGCCATTTCAATCACCTCCGAAGCAGACCAGGCGGTCGGCCAGTTGCGCGGCTTCGTGCAGCTGGCCCAGGCCGGACAGCTCCCACGGCATTGGCAGGTTTACCGCCGGGCGCTGGTAGCGGTTGGCCTCGGTGTCGTCGAGTACCCCACGACGCAGGGCGGCGGCAATGCACACCACGGCGTCGAGCCGGTGATCGCTGACGAAGGCACGCCACTGCGCGGCCACGTCCAGCTCATCCTGGGGCGCGACGATATTGGCCGAAGCACTGTGTACCCCGTCCTGGTAGAAGAACAGCCGGGCAATTTCATGCCCGCCGGCCAGCACCGCCTCGGCAAAGCGCAAGGCGCGGCGCGAGGAGGGCGCATGGGCCGGGGAAAAGACCGCGATGGCGAATTTCATGTAAGGCTCGAGCAAATGAATGCGGCCATGATAAAGCAAAAAGCCCGTGCGGGTGGGCACGGGCTTCTGCTCTGGCTGGCGGGGCTCAGGCCTGGTCTTTGCTTTCTGGCAGGAACCAGTTGAGCACCAGGGCACAGATGCCGCCGGTGGCGACACCCGACTCCAGCACGTTGCGCAGCGCCGCCGGCATATGCGCGAGGAACTCCGGTACCTGGGCCACGCCCAGGCCCAGCGACAGCGACACGGCGATGATCAGCAGGGCACGGCGGTCGAGGCGGGTGCTGGCGAGGATATTGATGCCCGAGGCCGCGACGGCGCCGAACATCACCATGGCCGCGCCGCCGAGCACCGGCTCCGGCACTGCCTGGATCACCCCGGCAACCGACGGGAACAGGCCCAGCAGGATCAGCATGGCGGCGATCCAGATGCCGATATGGCGGCTGGCGATGCCGGTCAGCTGAATCACGCCGTTGTTCTGGGCGAAGATCGAGCTGGGGAAGGTGTTGAACAGGCCCGCCAGCAGCGAATTGGCGCCGTTGACCAGCACCCCGCCCTTGATCCGCTGCATCCATACCGGGCCCTCGACCGGCTGGCGCGAAACCTTGCTGGTCGCAGTCACGTCACCGATGGCCTCCAGCGAGGTGACCAAGTAGATGACCAGCATCGGGATGAACAGCGACCAGGAGAAGCCCAGGCCGAAGTGCAGCGGCGTCGGCACCTGGAACAGCGCGGCCTGGTGCATGCCGGTGAAGTCCAGGCGGCCCAGGTAGCCGGCCAGGGCGTAGCCCACCGCCAGGGCGATGACGATGGCGCAGCTGCGCATCCATACCACCGGGACACGGTTGAGGATGACGATGATCGCCAGCACCACTCCCGACAGCAGCAGGTTCTCGCCATCGGCGAAGGTACCGTTGGCCATGGCGCCAAAGCCGCCGCCCATGCTGATCAAGCCGACCTTGATCAAGGTCAGGCCAATCATCAGTACGACGATGCCGGTCACCAGCGGCGTGATCAGGCGCTTGACGAAGGGCAGGATGCGCGACACGCCCATTTCCACGAACGAACCGGCGATGACCACGCCGAAGATCGCCGCCATCACGCCTTCAACTGGCGTGCCCTGCTTGACCATCAGCGCGCCGCCGGCGATCAGCGGGCCGACGAAGTTGAAGCTGGTGCCCTGCACGATCAGCAGCCCGGCGCCGAACGGCCCAAAGCGCTTGCACTGGACAAAGGTGGCGATGCCCGAGATCACCAGCGACATCGACACGATCAGGTTGGTGTCGCGCGCCGACACGCCCAGCGCCTGACAGATCAGCAAGCCCGGCGTGACGATCGGCACGATGATCGCCAGCAAGTGCTGCAGAGCCGCCAGCAGGCCGATCAGCAGGCGAGGCTTGTCCTCCAGTCCAAGGACCAGTTCATTGGCAGGCGCCGCCGCGCCTGGGCCGTGTTCGTGTGAACTCATGGGAAAATGCCGCCCCGGAAGAAAAAAGGAGCGCATTCTACGGGCAGAACGGCCATTGCGGTAGAGGCAAGCACGATGGGCGCACAATCGCGGAGGAAGGCGCTAATAAGCTGACTTTTAAGTCAATGTTTGTGAGGTGCCCGCCGCTGTCCAACGGGCACGAAAAAGCCCGCCGAAGCGGGCTTTTCCTGAGGCGTTGGCAACCGTTTAAATCAGTCGTCGCGGCCCATGATGCCGAACAGCTGCAGCAAGCTGACGAACAGGTTGTAGATCGACACGTACAGGCTGATGGTAGCCATGATGTAGTTGCGCTCGCCGCCATGGATGATGGCGCTGGTCTGGAACAGGATGCAGACCGACGAGAACAGCACGAAGCCAGCGCTGATCGCCAGTTGCAGGCCGCTGATCTGGAAGAAGAAGCTGGCCACCACGGCACCCAGCAGGACGAAGAAGCCGGCGGTGATGAAACCGCTGAGGAAGCTCATGTCCTTGCGGGTGATCAGCACGTAGGCCGACAGGCCGCCGAACACCAGGGCGGTCATGGCGAAGGCCGAACTGACCACTTCGGCGCCACCGGCCATGCCCAGGTAGCGGTTGAGGATCGGGCCGAGGATGAAGCCCATGAAGCCGGTGAGGGCGAAGGTGGATACCAGGCCCCAGGCCGAGTCACGCAGCTTGTTGGTGAGGAAGAACAGGCCGTAGAAGCCGATCAGCACCACGAAGATGTTTGGGTAGCCGACACGCATCTGCTGGGCGACGAAGGCCATGATGCCGCTGAAGGCGAGGGTGAGGGCCAGCAGGCTGTACGTGTTGCGCAGGACCTTGCTGACCTCCTGCTGCTCGACCTGCTGGCCGTGTTGGACGGCGTAATCCTGTTCGCGCATGGCGCACTCCTTTGGGGTGAGACCGCGGTCCGAGACCTGCGGTAGTGGAACGTATGGTGCAGAGCATATCAGAGCTGTCGCAAGCCGCGACACAGAGAGTTTGACAGCTTGTTACATTAAGGTATTATTGCCGCCGCAAAACAGCTGGAAGCGTGGCCGAGTGGTTTAAGGCAACGGTCTTGAAAACCGTCGATGGGCAACTATCCTAGAGTTCGAATCTCTACGCTTCCGCCACATTCAAAGCCCTGATTTTTCAGGGCTTTTTGCGTTTTTGGGGCATAGTAAAACTACCCGTGGGAACACCCTTGGGAATGGTTTATTGTGGAAGCGCTTCCGAAACTTTCCCTATTTGGTGGGTTTCGCCAGGGCTCCAACTCGGCGATAAACCCGCTCTGTGATGTCGCCCTTGGTATGGCCCAGGAGCAGACTAGCGTGGTCAACATCGGTGATTTCCGAGGCTGCTTTCGGGCGAATGTCACGAAACTGGAATTGGCTGATACGGCCGGCCAGCACCTGGTCACCAGCGGCAACCGCTTCCCTCACGGCTTCCTCCCGGGCATCGTCCCATCGGTGGCGAAGCATCGGCGCCGTAACGCGTTTCCCGTTATCAGTCAGCAGTAGGTATGGCGAGCTGTGCGGTGCGTTGCGCTCCAGGATCTTTCTGATCAGCGCGCCCAAGCTGCTCTCTACTCCGTCCACCTCAAGCATGATCCGCAGTTTCTTCTGGGTCTTCTTCTGCTTTACGCCGAGGGCCTTGTCCTCGATGTCGTCCCTCCTCATCACCAGCACGTCCGCCGGACGCTGGCCCGTCAAATACGCCAAATCCATGGCATCCTTCAATTCGCCCACCGCTTTCGCGTAAACCGCGTTCCAGATCGCGTCGTTGGCGTAGAAGTCTCTCGGTACTTCCTTGTTCTTGCGCACGCCCTGGCACGGATTCTCGTTGGTTGTGAGCCCCCATTCCCGGGCGATGTTGAAGATGTGCGATAGGGTGGCGATCTCGCGATTCGCCCTGACTGGGGCGGTCCTGGCATCGCGATACTTCGCCACATGCGCAGGGGTGATGCCGTCGATTGGGGCCTTGTCGAAGTAGTTTCGCAACTGGCGTATCTCTGCCAGGTTGTCCTTCTGTGTACGTTGCGCCTTCTTCGGGATGATGTCGCGCTCGTAGCGGTCGAAGATGGCGCTCATGGTGACCAGGTCTTTGGGTTTCTCCTTTGCCTCTAGCTCTGCCCACTTCAGTCGGGCCAGGCTCAGATCGGTGCCCAACGTTATCTCTTTGCCCGACTTGTCCCGGTAGTAGTAGCTAATCCATTCCTTGTCGGGATTTTTCTTGCTCTTACTGGTCCGCTTTCTTCGGTACACACCCGGAGGCAAATCCCTGTTTTCGGTCTTCCTAGGACGCATTTCACCTCACCTTCGAAATGTCAGGTGTCCACGCAGGAACTACAGGTGGTGGTGACGCCGTTGGCATTACTCCAAGGCTCATGCCCAGTTTCATACGAACGTAATGGCGGCCAACCAGTGGGCGCCCGCTGCGGGTTTCAACGAATACCCAGCCACGTTCCTCTAGCCAGCGACGCTGATATCCCCTGGCCTTATAGCCAGTCAGCTCGGCTAGCTCTTCGTCCGAAAGAATCTCGGTTTGCATGTGATGGTCTCCACGCCGCCGATGGCGGCAAGGTGTGATTAAATGGGGTCTTGTTCAGGAGGATCGATATGGGCAAGACAGCCAAACCGTTTTACCTGGTAGGTATCCCCCTGCTTGCTGTGGGCGCAGCCTTCGCCGCCGTTGGTGCCTCTGGCCAAGCTGCTTTTGGATATGCATCTGTGGGGCTGCTGGGCCCAGGTGCCGGGCTACTTCTAGCGGGCGTCCTGTCGGGGTGTCGCCGGGCTTAGAAGGGATCAGTCTTTTCCTACAGACCTCGCCCGGCGCGTTCGTCATGATTCGTTTGGTTGCTCAGTCAGTCGTCTTGGGTCCAAGACCGACTTAAATCTGGCTGGGCGGCTCTACCTAAGTCGTGCGCTTGCCGGGTGGCCAAGATGCGTATTCTCCCGGTGGCAGCTCACAGATGTGCTCCTTACGAGCAGGCTGAAAAAAGTATTGATCGAATTGGAATCGCTGATGTCAATATAGTGTCCCTCCTTTGGAGGGGGCTGTTGTTTCATTGCGAGAACCGAAATGCCACAGTCAGATGAGCGATACATCGCTTACCAATTGCTGCGTGAGCTTGAAGCTATCACGTCTTCAATAATGGCCCAGGTAGCGTACGGACGATTTAGGGACGCCGCCTGGTTAGCGTCGCAAGTGGCGCACCGAGAAGCTTTCGAAAAGTGGATGCTTCATGCTGCGACACTCAATCCGCCTGAGAGCGGGTTGACGGCCTCGGATGGGACGTTTGCCGGCGAGGTTCTGACGGACCCTCTTAATCCCCTGAGCCACGACCCCGATCAGTTGCCCTAGAAGTTAGCGATAGGAGCGAGTGGGCAAGCGCTCAACTTCGCCAGGATCGGCAGCGCTGGCGAACACAGGTCGGATCTCGCGCATGATCCCGTGCTGGTTGTACTGTCCAACCTCTTGCGAGTACCTGGCTCGCGTGGCGTCGCAACATTCGCGCCACGGCGTCCACTGTGAACCTGGTCTGTCGGTCATTGTGCGCTGCTGATAGCCCACCGGCTCACCCTGATGCTGCTCGGATGGCTGAGCCAGTAGAGCGCGCAGCTCGTCAGCAGCACGTAGCCAGCCGTCACGTACGTACACGCTGGTAGGCAGCTCCGGTAACTCCTCGCATTTGTCCAGTGCGTCGCTCAAGGCCTCGAAGTAGACTCGCTGGCAGTCGATTCCTTCGTCCCCACAATCCTCGCTGTCATCGGCAAGCCAGTGTGCGGCGCCGGCAACCCCGGCCAGAAGGTTGATTAGCTGCAGGGCGCGCTCACGCGGCACACTGACCATCTCTGTGTTGCTGGATCGGTTTTCTGTGGGCATGGGGATACCTCGCCGGTATAGTTACTGGTCGATTAACAAAGGAGTGGGCGGAAGTGATAGGGCGGTATTTGTATAAGTACGTTTCATTTGATAAAGATATGCTTGTATTGAACTTGATTACTCAATACAGCATGAAGTTCTCTGCGCCTTCCGCTTTCAATGATCCGTTTGACTGCAATCCTTATTACAAGTCTAGCGCCTCACCGCAAAGCGATCGGCCAGATTTATTCGCGCTTATAAATAATCCAGATAAGAGTCCAGCTGATCGCTTGCGCGCACGCCAGAAAGCGGTCAATAGAACTAACATAGCTTTTGATAGCGGTGCCTTTCAGGAAGGGTCTATGTCCCGAGTAGGCATCGTTTCTCTCAGCAGGACTCCATGGCATGTGTTGATGTGGTCCCATTACGCCGATAAACACACTGGATTTGTCGTTGAATTCTTAGAGCCACATGAGTTTTCGGCAGGTGCAGAGGGCACTCACCCAAAATGGTTAGTGCCATTTCCCGTGAAGTACGTCGCCGAGCGGCCTGTTATTAAGCGATGGAGCGAGATGAGCCATGGAGATGTTGAAAATGTTTTTCTCGCCAAGAGCACGGAGTGGGCCTACGAGCAGGAGGAGAGGGTAATTGACTACATTCGGGGTCCAGGAATCTACAGCTATGAACCGTCTATCATAAAAAGCGTAATTGCTGGATGTAATATTTCAGAGGAGCATTTTTCGGCGTTGAGCACAGCGGTAAAAGAGGCTAACAAACATCGGGTCGTGAAGATCGAGCTGTATA
The DNA here is from genome assembly GCF_002934345.1 of Pseudomonas sp. PONIH3. Lineage (NCBI taxonomy): Bacteria > Pseudomonadati > Pseudomonadota > Gammaproteobacteria > Pseudomonadales > Pseudomonadaceae > Pseudomonas > Pseudomonas sp. PONIH3. Next base: position 1,172,485 of record NZ_CP026386.1, on the reverse strand, counting down.
GGGCGAAAATCGATCCAAAAAAATATCAGCTCAACATTCCGAGGTTTAGGCGCGAACGGAGCTAAGCCATCAAGCGCGGCAAAAAGTAGCGAATTTTTTGACTGGCCGGGCGCGCAGTACTCGCCGGTTCGGCGCGATCGCTGGATGGGGAAGGCGCTGGCGAGCAGCGCCAGAGGGTCAGGAGGCGATCGGGTACTGCTTGGTTAGGGCCTGCTGCACTGTCGCGATGATGCGGCAGAGGTAGGCCCAATCTGGATTTGGCTCCATGGCATCGGCCGGCAGGTTCCACCAGTCGTCACCAAACACGCGATGCATGAACTCGCGGTGGGCGCCGCCGCACTCGTCAAGCGAACTGGTGTGGCAAACATCCTCGGCCTCGTCGAACAGGCTCCGGGCATCTTCTGCGTCAAGGTCCCGGTCATGCCGCATTTGTACGATCACCTTCCTCGCCTTGTCGGCCAGAGCCTCACCGCTGAACCGGCGAGAGCTCAACGACCGGTCGAAGTAGCCGATGATGTAGGCGTCGTGCAGCTTGCAGAAGAACTGGGCCACATTCAGGCCATCCCACATGCCGCCCCAGTACGCGTGCCAGGTCTTGTCGTGGCAGCTGACGGTGATCTTGCCTTTGCAGGGCGCCAGGTCTTCGAGGTACACGCTGATTCGGTCGAGGTTCGGTACCTCAGTGATCAGCAGCTTGGTGACTGTCGAGGTCTCGACTTGCATTGCGGTACTCCATGTATGCGCCGCCCTCCGTGCTGGTGGCGGCATGGTGGCAATTTGGGGTGGGATGGGGTATTACGGGTGACCGGCATGGGGCCGGGCACAAGGAGGAACGATGTCCGAAGAGCTCGCAAGCATAAAAGACCAGGCGTTGAGAAGCGTACTCGCAGCCGTAAAGGACCTGGGTGTCAATTTGGGGGAAGTTTATGATAGGGCTTGCGCCTTGAATGAAGAGGAAGGCGGCAAGGTGCTAACCATCGATCAGCGTCGTACTGGAGATGTAGCAATGGCCATCAGTTTGGCAATGCATGAAGTCACGATAGCGAAGTAGATTTTGGCGATTGGGCAATGGATCAAGCACTGCTCAGTTGATCTATAACATAAATCCCGGAATCGTCCGGATCATCGCCAAGCATCAGGCCGGACGTGCGAAGTTCGCGACTGATTCGGAACCGGTCTAGCTTTCGCGCCACGGAATGGCTCAATTCAATCGTGTGGCGCGGAGGCTTGAGCAGCTTGACCGCTTCGTCTCGGGTTAGCTCATGCAGGCGATGAATCATCAGCGTCATAGCCTCGCCCTGTTCCTCGATCCCGGACCACTCCATCAGCTCCAGCAGGGCCTGTTTAGTCCCTGGTCGAACCTTCAAGCGCAGGTCCTCTTCCTGGTGCTTTGCTGACTTCTCGCGCCGGCGCCGGTCGCGCTCTGCCTGGTCCATCGCCATACGTCACCTCCGTTTAATCTGCGGTGCGGGAAATGCTGGATCGCTTGCCTGTTTCCATCGCCTCAATAAAACGCATGGCCGCACGGTGGCTAAAGCAGAATCTCTTGGTCTTGCCGGTAGCAATCTCAATGATGTGCCAAGCCTTGCCCTTGGCGACTGCCTGAAACAGAGCATCGGGCGCTGGGGCAGGGCGGCCAATCATCTCGTAGAACTCGGCGGTAGCCATGAGGGAGCGTGCACGTAGGGCGGCCAGGCCGTCCACGCGCCGTTGCATGGAGTGGTGCATAGGATGATCCTCTGTTGGGATTCAGGCGTAGTGCTCGAAGGCCTCGGCCTTGCGAACGATTCGAATCTGGGCAGTGCGCCGCTCGGGCGCTCTTCGGTCGCGGCGCAGTGGATCGCTGTCATCGATGACCGCATGTGTTAATGGCCAATTAAACTGACCCACCTCTGGCCAACAATTTTGACCCACCCATAGTGGCATTGGCCACCGACCATGTAGCGTCACCCGCCTTATGCACAGGCCGGGGACAGATCATTGAAGGAGTGGGTTGTGATTCACAAGATCAAGGGGTTGTATGACCAGGGCCGAGGCCTGTCGGTCCGTGCCATCAGTCGTGAGCTGGGGATTTCCCGGAACACCGTACGCAAGTATCTCCACCTGGATGAGATGCAGATCAGCGCTACCATTGCTGACCCTTCACGCACCAAGGTGCTCGACGAGCACCGCGATTATCTGATTAATCAGTTGGGTCAGTTTCCAGCCCTGAGCGCAGTCAAGCTGGCCCGTCGCCTGAGGGAGCGCACCACCGAGCTGGCGGTGTCAGACCGGAGCATTCGCCGCTATGTGCAAGCGCTCAAGCAGCAGGTTGCCAGTGGCCAGTTGCGCTATTACGAGCCGGTCGTTGAGTCAGTGCCTGGCGTGCAGTGTCAGGTCGACCCCGGTGAGCTGCGAGGCGTCATGATTGGCGGCCTGGAGCGTGTCGTTCATTTTGTGGTGTTTGTGCTGTCCTGTTCACGGCTGATGTATGTCGGTCTGAACTTCCGGCCGCTGGATACCGAACGGTTTATCCAGATGCACGACGAGGCCTTCCGCTACTTCGGCGGCGTCACCGAGGAGTGCATCTACGATCAGACCAAGATGGTGGTGATCAACGAGCAGTACCGTGAGCTGACGCTGAACCAGCGCTTCCACCAGTATGCGACTACCGTCGGGTACCGCATCCATGCCTGCGAGGGCTATGACCCGGAGAGCAAGGGCAAGGTGGAGGCCGGGGTCAAGTACGTCAAGCGTGACTGCTTCTACGGCGAGCACTTCCAGGACGAGGCCGCCGTCCGACAGCACCTGAATGATTGGCTCGAGACTGTCGCCAACGCACGCGTGCACGGCACGACGGGGCAGCATCCAAGAGCGCATTTCGAGGCACTGGAGCGTAGTCAGCTCAAGCCCTATCTCGTCCCGCAGAACCTGCTGCACGTGGCGCCGACAAGGGAGACCCGCAAGGTCGACAAGACCGGCTTGATCTCATGGCAGGCCAACAAGTACTCGGTACCCATGGCCTGGCAGCAAGCCCGTGTCGGTGTCAGCGCACAGGACAACCAGTTGCTGATCCATGACCTGGAGAGCGGTGAACTCATAGCCACCCATGACCTGTGCAAGGCCAAGGGCCGGATGATCAAGAACAACAACCATTACCGAGACCATGCCCAGCGCATTACCGACCTGGAGCGCGGCATCGACTCGATCCTGCCCGATGCCCTTGGGGCAACCCTGTGCCAACTGCTCAAGCGTACTTCGCCGCGTATCTACAAGGATCAGCTGGTTGCTGCACGCGACCTGCTCATGGCCCATGCGCCGGTTGATACGGCGTTGCTCGGCGAGTTGTGCGAGCGCAGTGAACTGACCGCCACCGGGCTCAAGCGCTACCTCGAAGCATGGCAGCAAGCCAAGGCGCGGGGCCGGATCATCGGCGACCATGACTATGCGCCAGAGGCCGGTAGCCAGGTTAGTCACGCCGACCTGAACGCTTATGCCCGCATTGGCCAGTCGACTGGCCACGGGGTGACCCAATGAGCCTGCTCGACAGCACTATCGCGCAGTACCGAAGCCTGCGCCTCAGCGCGACCGCGGGTGAGCTGGCCACCCTGCTGGCCAGAGCCGAAGCCAATGAACTGTCCTACCTGAGCTTCGCCCAGTCACTGGTCGAGCATGAGCTTAACGCCCGCTCCAGTAGCCGCGTAAGCCGCAACCTCAAGCAGGCGCAGTTCCCCTCGGAGAAGCATCTGGAGGCCTTCGATTACCGGCACCAGACCACCATCACCAAGCGCCAGGTCAGCACCTTGCTGGACTTCAGCTTTATCGACAACCGCGACAACCTGGTGTTCATCGGACCACCGGGTGTGGGCAAGACCCACTTGGCCATTGGGATTGGCCACAAGGCGGTTCAGGCGGGCTACAAGGTGCTGTTCCGCACGGCTCTGGCGTTGGTCGAGGATCTGGAGCTGGCGGAAATGAAGGGCGAGCTGAAGAAGCGCCTTAATCAGCTGAGCAAATACGACGTGCTGATCATCGATGAGCTGGGCTACCTGCCGATGACGCGCCAAGCCCGGTACAACCTGTTCCAGTTAATCAACAACCTGTACGAGTACCGCTCGGTCATCCTGACCACCAACAAGGACTTCACCAGCTGGGGCGAGTTCTTCCATGACGACAACGTGGCCGTGCCCATCATCGACCGCGTGATCCACCATTCACACATCTTTATGCTGGGAGGTGAGAGCTATCGTTTGAAGCAGAAAACCGGCGGTTAGCGGTGAGCAAGTGGGTCAATTCTATTGGCCAAAAGTGGGTCAAAATTAATGGCCATTGACAACCGCATGCATAGCGATCAGGCCGGCAAGGGCGATACACAGCGGGCTGATGATCTGCCGCCGCATCGCTTCGGCCACCGCAGCTGCTCGGCGCGCTACGCCGAGCTTGAACATGGCGTTTTCGATGCGGTTGGCGACTGTGCCCGGGGTGATCTGCATCTGCTGGGCTATCTGTTTGGCGGTCATGCCCTGGGCGACGCCAAGCAGCGCCTCCAGCTCGCGGGGAGCCAGCCCTTTGCCAAGGTGGCCTGTCCATGTGCCGCAGGTGATCGTTTCCATGAGTGGTCCTTGGTGGGCTGCATTGGAGAGCCTATCCCGCCTGTCTCCCTGAACATGTTGATGTAGGGTCGGGAAGGGCTCTCCGATGCAGCCTGGTGCTGGGGAAGACCAGGCGATCGGGCAGTTAACGTCAGGCTGACGTTTTGCTGGATGCTCAGTTGGATTTCAGGTGCCAGCCACCGCGAGCGAAGGCAGATCGACCAGACAGTTTTCGGCACTGGATCGAGCTACCGTCGTCGAAAGTGAATTGCGTGGCATGGTCCAGGATCTCGCGGCGGAGCGCGGCGGCTTTGATTTTCTCGCCAGTTGCGTTCAGGAGCTGTTCGGCCTTGGTCATCGTCTTGCTCTCAGGACGGTTGATTTCCCGTCTGGCCCTGTTCCCAAGGCCAGCCAGTGAAATCTTCTCTCCAGCCGCGGCACATACCCGCTGGAAAACTGCATTGGCGCTTTACGCTGCACGCCCAGGGCAGTTGCCACCCCTCTGAACAGTTGAGGCCTGTTCATCGCTGCCTTCGTTGCTGGCCGGTGTCGATCCGGCGACGAATTAAAGTTACCTTTGGGTAACATGTTTGGTCAATACCTATAGGTAATCTTTTTTCGGGCGGGCGAAAAAAAGCCCGCGATGGCGGGCTTCGATTGGAGGGTGCGGGCTATAGAAGCACTGAGTACCAGAACACTCGACCAATCACTAGGATCTGCTTGGAGACAAGCTCTTCCGCCGAATATTCCTCATCCGGGTGTTCGTCACGGTTATAGCTACGTAGGCGTACCCCACCACCGGGCAGACGGTATAGCGTTTTCACGCGCAATTGGCCGCCGTGATTTATGGCGTACATCTTGCCGTCTACCACTGCGGTTCTGCCTTGATCTACTCCTACGGTGCTTCCATCTGGAAGGACTGGCTCCATGCTGTTCCCGCTTACGGTCACACATACGGCATCGCTCGGCTGAACGCCTTGCCGGCGCAGGGTTAGCTTGCCGAAGCGAAGCTTACGACCGCTAGCCTGTTCCACTGCAGTGCGGCCCCGGCCTGCGGAAAGCTCTACTTCCTTGAGAAACGGCACATAGACCTCGTCGTCAGCCAGCGGCGTGTTGTCGTCCCAGACGTCAAATGAGCCGACTACCTCGGCATTCGCCTGAATTTCTGTCACGCCCTTAGCAGATAGCCCAGGTTGATCCATCGCATAGCGAGGGAGGCCGAGGGTTTCCTCGATCTCGCGGGCAAGGTCTTCCCCGATCTTCTTTGCGCCTGCGCTATCAGGTCGTGCGAGGCACCGGGAAATGTAGTTCGCACTTTTCCCTAGGGCGTCAGCGATACGGGCCTGCTTGCCTTCGAAGCGCGAGTTCATGAGGAGCCGCAAATTGTCGCGGCGGGTATCTGAGATTTCCATTGAGCAATGATCTGAAAACGTTACCAAAAGGTAAATTCCCTGCAGGTATTGTTTAATCATTACCTGTCGGTAATAATTCGATGGACCATGATGGAGGCCCGGACATGCGGACCAGAAAGAACGGGCTGCTGGAGTGGCTCAAAACGGCGACTGATGACCAGATCGCGCAAACAGGAACGTCTCGGGCATACCTGAGGCTGGTTGCTTATGGACACAAGTCCGCTTCAGCAGAGATGGCTGCTAAGACCGAGCTAGCTAGTGCTGGCTCGGTGACTAGGCGGCAGCTCCGCCCCAGTGACTGGCATGTGATTTGGCCTGAACTGGTGGCCTGACAAGGGAATTTTGCTTTGTCGGGTCATGAGTCACTAGATGACCAAAACACCTGTGAATCTAACCAGTAGGAGAGGGGGATGGTGTCGGGAAAGGATGACAAAGAGGCGAGCGTGGCACCCGCCTGTTTCACCGTTAGTGCTTCGGACCTTCAGGTGATCTCATCTGTAGTCCTTCCAGATGCTCTGCAGATCTTCTCAGTGCCTCACTCAGCTCTCGTGCTTCTTGAGCGGTCAGGCCCAGTAGCGGAGCTTTCTGAGCCTCATCAAGATTTTGGAAGGGAGTGGAAAGATAGCTGATTTCCATCAAGACCAGCTGCAGATGCTCAACAGCTTTGAATTGCCATCCGGCAATGGGGTTGATGTGCAAACCCTTTGACATGTCCGGTCTCCTTGGACCTTTTCGTGTGGAAGCAAAAAGCTACCACGGATGCATCGGACACCCCTAACGCCTGAATCGCAGGCATAAAAAAACCGGGTGGCAGCCCGGCTTCTTCAACAGCTTCTATCGGGGACAAGTATGCATCCTACTTTTGGTGCAGGCAACTCTGCGCCTGCAGCTCCACTTATCTCGAATCAACTACGTACTTGGGGGTTGATGTGAGCGTCCAAGCTATGGCGTGGGCGATGGAGCTACCTACATCCGTGCTCAAAGATGCGCCGGCGAGGCATGTGCTCCTTTGTCTCGCGAACTATGCCGGTGTAAGTGGTAGGGGCGCATTTCCGTCTGCCGCTACTCTCGCCGAACACACTGGACTGTCCGAGCGTACCGTACGCACCAAGCTTGGCGAGCTGGCAAAAGCAGGCCTGATAGTGGAAGGCAACCAAGCCATTGCGGCCGCCCACATTGACCGACGTGACCGTCGTCCGGTTGTGTACGACCTTCAAATCAAACGGGGTGAAACTAGTGCACCTCGTTCCGAACGGGGTGCAGCTCAAGGCACGGGGTGCAGCTCACAGCAGAACGGGGTGCAGCTCACGACCGAACGGGGTGCAGGAGCTGCACCCAATCCGTCATTGAACCAATCTACTCTCTCTCAGCGCGAGCCGTTCGCAATGTCCCTTGACTGGGAACCGAATCCGGAACTGCTGAAAGCCTATGCCCGTCGTGCAGGCTTGACCCTGGATCAATTCAACGCGGTTGCCATTTCCGGCTTTGTGCTCCACCACGATGCCAAGGGCCTGGCCCAAACCGAAAAGCAGTGGCTGGCCGCCCTGGTCAGTTGGGTGAAGTCCGATCTCGCCCGTGCTGCGCGCTCGCCCGTTGCTCGCACCGGCGGATCGCAGCGCTCCAGCTTCGATGACGATGACACATCGTGGATCGGGGAAGGGGGCGGCCAATGAATCAGGTTGCAACCGTGGCCCATGGCTTGTGGGCAAAGGTCCAGGCTGGCCAATACGTGCCCTCGGATTACTCGCTGCCCGCCGATGTGAAGGCCGAGCTCAATCGCAAAACTGCGGCAGTGATCAACGATCTGTTCCGTGATCTGCGCACGATCTGCAGCGCCTGGCAGCGAGCGTGGCCGGACGAAGCAACGTACAAGGCCGCCAAGCAGCAATGGCTGACTGCGTTTCTCGAGGCTGGCATCAACACCCCGGAGCAACTGCAGTTCGGTTTGATGCGCTGCCGGCAATCCGGCCGCGAGTTCATCCCGGCGCCCGGGAAGTTCATCGAGTGGTGCCAGCCTTCGCCGGAAATGCTGGGCCTTCCCCCGCTGGCTGCTGCCTTCCGTGAAGCTTGCCGTAACGCGCATCCCGCCATGGCAGGGAAGGGCAAATGGACCCATGACGCGGTCTGGCATGCCGCCAAGGAAAGTGGTTTCGAGAACCTGAACAAGCTGGCTACCGATGTGAGCGCCAAGCTGTTCGAGCGCAACTACACGATTGCCGTTCGGCGCCTGGTCGCAGGTGAGCCGTTGCAGAGGATGCCGCTGGCTCTCCCTGCGGAGGTGCCAGGCCAGCGCACGCCAAAAGTGGGGAATGAAGCCCTGGCGGCGATCCGATCCAGGATGCTCGGCCGATGATCGAGCTTCCCGCACCTGACCTCACCGAATACCGATACGCGCTGTACTGCCGCTCCGACCTGTTCGGGCTCTCCAGTACCTCGCATCCACCCATTGCGCTCTATCGCGACGAAGCCTCGGCCGTCGCGCATGGCCAACTCATGTGGCCGAGCGCTTACACCGTCATTGACCTTCATGGAGAAGACAGCCCATGCGGCAATCGAAGCTGACCAAGGCCGCACGCGGCCGGGAGTGCCAAGTACGCATTCCCGGGGTGTGTAACGGCAATCCAGAAACCACCGTGCTTGCGCATTACCGCATGGCAGGCACTTGCGGTGTCGGCATGAAACCACACGACATGCAGGGCGCTTGGGCCTGCAGCGCCTGCCATGACGCCTGTGATGGCCGTAGCCGCAATGTCGACCGCGACGCAGCGCGGCGGTACCACGCTGAGGGCGTGATGCGTACCCAGGCCTCTTTGATCAACGAAGGGGTGCTGATCGCATGAGTGCGACCCGGGAAGTGAAGTTCAGCGAGGTCGAAGTCCGCCGGCAGGCTGCCGACAAGGCCGTACGCGACCTGCGCGACCCTCGTCACCCTGGCCTGTACCTGCGGTTCTGGATCACTCGCGAGCGTGGCACCTGGCACCTGGTGCGCGGCAAGAGGTGGGTGCCGGTCGCACGTTGGCCCGACTTGGGCGTTGCAGCGGTGATTGCCGAACTGCCCGCGCTGCGTCGGCGCCTGCTGCGAGATCCGGCCACCGCGCCCGTGGCGTCCGGCATGGGTACCGTGGGCCAGCTCCTGGATTGGTACGGCGACCGGATGGCCCGCGATCGCTCGTTGTCGGCGAAGCGCAAGGCAGGCGCGCGGTCTGCCATCGCTCAGCACCTGAAACCGCGACTGGCGGATCTCGCCCTTACGGACGTGAGTGCCGACTCTCTCGACAAACGACTGATGTGGCCGGCTCAGGCCGATGTGTCGCTCTCGTACCTGCGGCAGATGTTCGCCCTGTTGCTGACCGCCTTCCGCCAGGCCTTGAAGCTGGGCCTGATCGATGGGAACCCCATGGCCGGGATGCGCTTCAATGACTTCACCAAGGCCAAGATTCTGCCGAAGGCGGCGCGCCTGCGTGACGTGCAACTGCCCGAGCTGATGCAGCAACTGGCCCAGGCCTTCGACGCGACCCCTGGTGACGCCATGCTGGCCCTGATGATGTTGGCCCATGGCACCCGAATCGGCGAGACCCGTGTGGCGCGCTGGGCTGATGTCTCGTTAGCGGCGGCCGAGTGGTTTATCCCAGCGGCGAACACCAAGACCCGCACCGAGCACCGCTTGCCTCTGACCGCCCAGCTGCAAGCACTGCTAACCCGATACTGGGCGATTCAGCAGGCTCAAGGTTACCAGGGCGCCTACCTGTTCCCGAGTCGACGCGGGCTGCCGCTCAGCGAGACGCAGGCCAGTGCTGTCTTCACCCGGCTGGGGCGGGGCGCGTGGACCAGTCATGACCTGCGCAAGGTGTCCCGCAGCACTTGGACCGACCTCGGCATTGACGGCCACATTGGCGAGATGCTGCTGAATCACTCGCTGGGAAAGATCGCCAGCACCTACATCCACACCCAGGCTATGCAGCAGCGCCGGGCAGCCCTGGAGAAGTGGCACGCCTGGTTAGACGGCATTGGCTTCGGTGCCATTCACGGCCTTACAGAGGCCTTATCCGAGATTTCTCATAACGGCGCGCAGCCCGCTAATGGCGCGGCTTCGAGCAACCTTACCGAATTTGTTACTAGTGAGGATTCGAAAGCATGAAAAAGAGCCACGGACCGGCCCTGAAGAAGCCGGTGATTGAGCTGGCTCAATGCCCTGAATGCCGTGGGAGAGGGCTTATCAAGGGGGTGTTTTACGAGCTGTCATGCGAACGCTGCAACGCCTCGGGCTGGGTGGCGGCTTCAACCGGCGAGGCCTTGGCCCTGAATGACCTGGTGACCCAGCTCAGCATGAGGCTGCAAGCGGCGACACGGCAGATCGAGCAGTTGAGGATGGCGCGGGCCACGGGGCCAGCGGCCGGGTATCAGGAAAGCAACCGGCTCGGCGCTGGTGGCACCAATTACACTGGGGACTGAAGGATGAACATTAGGAAACCGTTGCATCGCCCATTGGGGGACACTGAATACATGCTTGAACAATGGGGTTGGTGGCGGATGGAAGGCATGGGAATACCCGGCTACACGTCGCCAGCTTTTGCCCTGATGCGCGATCATTTGCCGTCGGCTTCCAAGACATTTTCGATTACTGATGAACTGGCTATGACGGTCGACGGAGCCGTGGCTCGCTTGTGCCGGCGTGATCAGCAGATGGGGGATATGGTCTGGCTTTACTATGGTGCCAAGTGGCCTGCCATACGAGTGGGGCGGCATTATGGTTGCAGCGAGATGAAGGCTCGCGAACTCATCAAGGCGGGTGTAGCCTGGATCGATTGTGTGCTGGAAGCTAGTCGGGAAGCAGCATGACTACGTTCTGTGGGAGGGAAAGTCTACTGCGGAATACGGAGCCTTCTGCCTTTTTGGGCCGGTACTCAGACCTAGTCATTAGGTGGTTCTGCTGAGTGGTCCAGAGTCGTCAGTGTGGGGAATGACGCAGTGAACGTCGTGCCTTTCTCTGCGGAGGAGGTCACGATCACTTCCCCGGAATGAGCTCTCACTATTTCGCGCACGATGAAAAGACCCAGCCCGATGCTTCGGAGGCCTGCATTGTCATGGCTTCCACGTATCATGGGTTCGAACAGATCCTTGATCAGCTCTTCAGGGATCGGCGTGCCTAGGTTGTGGACGGCGAGAATTACCTCCTCATCAGAAATGCGGGATTCTACGGTCGCGCTGCCGTTGGGTGCGCCGTAGGCGATAGCGTTGGCAATCAAATTCCCAAGAAGCTGATAGAGCCGGTCGCTGTCCGCGCTGAACTCTCCTTGCCCAGCGATCTGGTGGATGAGTTCGTGGCCTGGGAAAACTAACCGTAGTTCTTCCAGGCACTCCTCCACCAGCATGTGCAGATCGACGGGCTCCCTTGTCACCGCGATGCCACGTCCAACCTGTACCAACGTAAAGTCGAGCAGGTCCGCCACCAGACGCTGTGCCCGGCCTACCGAATGCGTGATGTGGCCTACGGTCTGCAACGTCTTGGAATCTAGGTGCTTGCGTGCCAGTAGGTTGGCAGCCATTTTGATTGCGGCCAATGGGTTTCGTAGGTCATGGCTAACGATGCCTATCATCTGTTCCGCAAATAGGGCCCTGTCTTCCGCTGCCGCATAGGTCAGCCGCAACTTGCCCTGGGCCACGTCCAGGGCTCGCTGGGATTTCAGGTGGTTTGCCAGGTGCCGCTCTGCGAGCATGCGAGCATTGAGCAGCTCTCGTTCATATCGGTTGCGGTCTCGCGTCTTGAAAAGCGTTAGCTCGTGAAAAATACCGCTTGCATGCTCGCACCTGATGCCGTTGAGCATCATTGAAATGAGGTGGCCATCTCGGTGAACGAGGTCGAACTTCACATCTGAAATTGCTCCCTGTACATGCATGAGTGGGAGCCAATGGGTCTGGTGGAAGGCGCGCGCCTCATCGCTCATCAAGGTCTGAATTTGACGATTCAAAAGCTCCTGTTTGGAGTACCCGATCCAGCGGCAAAAGGTCAGATTGACCCTCTTGATAGCGCCGCCTTCCGCCGTCAGCAACAATCCACAGGCGGCATCGTCGAAGAGAATATCGCTGCTGGGTATCGAATCGCTCTCTTCTGCCATGGCGGCAATCACCCTGTGTGGGACATTATCCTGATGACTTTCAACAAGAAATTATAGCCTGCGCCTCGACGTGAAACGCTTTAGAGGAATATTTTGCTACGCTCGTTAATTGGTGTTTTCTATTTTTGCCGGTGGTCCGATAAATAATTTCTTGGTCTTAATAAGCGCATACTCAATATAGCTCAGGACTTCTGAGCATTGAGAGGTGTGTATGACCAGAGAAGGGAATAATGGCCAGGGTGGCAGGAGACACGGGCAGGGTGACTTGCAAAACGGTCGAGAAGAGGATGCCAAAACAGCTCGTCCCGACGGCCGCAATGAGTACATTGATAAGCGACCATTTCGAGGCGGGCAGAAGCAAGGTCCGCCGGACCCATCGCGGGCATCCAATGCCGAGCGCTATAGCTTTAACGAGCGCCCACTGGAGTAATTGTGAATTTGTTCCATAAGGCTATTTGAAGAGCTTGTTTATGAATTCGCCTATTTCTGGTGATTACCAAAGAGAGAAGCCCAGCCATGCGCTGGGCTTTGCATTGTACGCGATATGCTCAGTTTCGCTGATTGCTGAGCCTTGAGTGGTTGTTTATCTCCAGTGTTCCAGGTTTTAGACAGTCGGTAGGGCGAGAGCGGTGCCCTGTAACAAAGCGACCGGTGGCTTGAAATAAGAACGAACAGGTTGGTGTCGGTAGTCATCAAATTAGGTGTGACATCTGATAATCCACTTGAGGTATGCCGCTATGAGCAGTGATCCAAGAGAACCGGGCGGAAGGAATCCAAATATCGCTACCGAGCCAGACTCGGTGGATGACGACCCACTCATCGATGAGGAAGAGGATCATGAGGAGGTCGAAACGCAGCGTGTAAATCCAGAAGAGGCGGATATGCCACATGAGTAACGCCCGTTGCTTAGGCCAAAGCCCAGCTTCCGCTGGGCTCTTTCATTTGGCTAGCCCGGGACCTCCTGGCCGCTATTCCTTATTCCTCGCCGCGAAAACAAAGGTTGTCCATATGGAATCGCTCTGTTTTCATAGCAGCGTGTCCGGCTGGCAACGCAACGTGACACTGACAGTTCCCAGCCAAGGAGTTGGTGTTTCCATTCTGCGAATGACGCTTCCACGCAGTGGCTGACCCAGCGTCCGACGATCATGCGGTAAGCTCCCGCTTCCGACTTACTTCGAAAGGCTCGCCACTCCGGCGGGCCTTTTTCATTTGCGCTCCCGATAGCGGGAGGAACTGAGATGGCCCATATGCCTGAGAAAGATCCCGGCCTTTGGGCCGCAACGCTAGCTTGGCTGATAGCGCACCAACCCCAGCTTTCCACTGGCGGCATTGCCGCCGCAGTGGCCATGTTTCGAGTCATTTATGGAGGTGGCCGAGGCCGAAAAGTTCTGCTCGAAGGCGCCATCTGCGGCCTTATAGCAGTAAGCCTGTTGCCAGTGCTGGAGTACTTCGCTCTACCTGCCAACCTTTCGGTCTTCGCCGGTTGCATGGTTGGTTTCATGGGGGTGGATAAGCTGCGTGAGTACTCCGACCGCTTCATGGGCAAGAAGGTGGAGGGCTGATCTATGCCGCCCAAGGCCAAGCGCCCGTGTCGTGTTCCTATGTGTCCCGGCAAAACCGGCGATAGCCACGGTTACTGCACCGCGCATGGCTCGCTTGCAAGTGGTTGGAGCAACCCAAGCCGTGGCACTGCTGAGCAGCGTGGCTATGACTGGGCATGGCGCAAGCTTGCCAAGGCAGTACTCAAACGAGATCGCTATCTGTGCCAGTGCCATGACTGCAATGGTCGGCGACTGCCGGCAACAGAGGTTGACCATCGCATACCGAAGTTCGAAGGGGGAACGAATGACCCATCCAACCTGTTTGCCATCAATGAAAACTGCCACAAGTTCAAAACGGCGGCAGAGTCGGCACGGGCTCGGTCAGGCCGTCCGCCTGGCGCGTGAGGCAATGCGTTTGCGCGAAAGAGCGATCAAGCGCAGCCGAAGTACCGAGCTGATCTGCCATGGTGACTGGCACCTGGATCGAGCGCTGTACTGCTGGAAAAACATTCATAAGCTTGGAATTCCAGAGCTGATTTCGCGTGTTCAACATGAGTTAGTGGCAGCAATTGACGCATACATGCATGCCGCTGACGGAGTGCCAAAGCGTCCGTTTATACATCTGACTGCCTTAATCGATGGCGAGAGTCTGCGGGCAAAATTAGCGAAAAGTGGTCAAAAATCGGCCAAATGAGGGGGCGGGGCAAAATCCCTACAGCTTTCGTCTCTCTCCACCGATCGCCCAGCCTTTTTTACACACCCGCGAAATTAAAAAAAATCGCATTCCAGAAAATCGGGAGGCCTGAACGATGGGGCGACCCGCGAAACCTACCGCCCTCAAGCTGCTGCAGGGCAACCCCGGCAAGCGAAAACTCAAGAAGGACGGCCCCGCGCCGGCGCCCCTGGCGGAAACCCCGGACGCCCCGGAGTGGCTGGGGGAATGGGCCGTTGAAATGTGGGGCGCCATTGCGCCGTGGTTGACCCAGACCGGGATCATGACCCGCACCGACACGCACAACCTGGCGGTCTTTTGCGCCGCTTACGAGCGGTGGCGGTTTGCTGAGGAAGAAGTGGCCAGCAAGGGCATCACCGTCGTGGACGCCAAAGGCGTGCTCAAGAAGAACCCCGCCTGCACCGTGATCAATGAGGCGCTGCGTCAGCTGGCCAGCTTCGGGGCAGCCCTCGGGCTGGACCCGGCCAGCCGTGCGCGCCTGATGGGCAGTGGCGGGCCGGAGAAACCAGAAAACCCGTTCATCGTGCTCAAAGGAGGGCGGGCCTCTAAGTGAGTTAGGACATGGCCAGCTACCCGAACGTAAACGCGGCGAACAAGTACGCCCGCGACGTAGTGGCCGGCAAGATCGCAGCATGCAAGTACGTGCGTCGGGCCTGTCAGCTCCATCTGGATGACCTGGCCAAGTCGAAGAAGCGCAATTTTCGCTGGACCTTCGACCGCGATACCGCCGAGCAGGTGGCGGTGTTCATCCAGCTGCTGCCGCATGCCAAGGGCAAATGGGCGGCGCTGCGCGAGCTGATCAAGCTTGAGCCGTGGCAGCTGTTCATCTTCTGCAGCATCTTCGGTTGGGTCGATAAGAAGACCCGCCGCCGACGGTACCGCGAGGTGTACATCGAGGTGCCGCGCAAGAACGGCAAGAGCGTGCTGGCCGCTGGTGTCGGCCTGTACATGCTGGTCATGGATGGGGAGTTCGGCGCCGAGGTGTATTGCGGTGCGACCACCGAGCGGCAGGCCTGGGAGGTGTTCAAGCCGGCGCGGCAGATGGTGCGGCGCACGCCCGAGCTGGTCGAGGCCTTCGGCATCCAAGTCGCGGCGAAGAACCTGTCGGTGATCGGTGACGAAAGCAAGTTCGAACCGCTGATCGGCGACCCCGGCGACGGTCAGTCGCCGAGCTGTGCCATCGTGGACGAGTTCCACGAACACACCTCGGCCGCGCTCTACGAAACCATGCTGACCAGCATGGGCGCCCGCGATCAGCCGATGATGTTCGCCATCACCACGGCGGGCTACAACATCGCCGGGCCGTGCTACCTGCAGCGCGCCCAGGTGATCGACAAGCTGGAAGGGACGGTGCCGAACGACGAGTTGTTCGGGATCATCTACACGATTGACGAGGACGACGACTGGAAAGACCCGGCGATCCTGCGCAAGGCCAACCCCAACTACGGCGTCTCAGTCGGGGCTGAGTACCTGCTGAAGCGCCAGGCCGACGCGACGCGTTACCCGTCACGGCAAAACGCGTTCAAGACCAAGCACCTCAACATCTGGGTAAGCGCCAAGGAAGCCTGGCTGAACATGGCCGACTGGGAGGCGTGCGGCGACCCCACGCTGACCCTGGATCAGTTCCTGGGCCAGCGCTGCTGGATCGGCATTGACCTGGCCAGCAAGTCGGATATCTGCGCGGTGTCGCTGGTGTTCCTGGACAAGGTGGAACTGGTCCCGGGGAGCGGCAAGTGGGTCAACCGCTGGACCATCTTCTGCAAGTCGTTCTTGCCCGAAGGCGCGATAGAGCGGGGCGGCCCCAACAAGGCCGCTTACGAGGCCTGGGCCAACGCTGGGTTGCTGGAGGTGTGCGACGGCGAGGAAATGGACTTCGACCTGGTGCGCGACATGGTGGGCGAATTCGCTGGCATGTTCGATGTGCAGGAAGTGGCCTACGACAAATGGCGCGCCACCCAGCTGGCCCACCAGTTGCAGAAGGACGGCGCCGAGGTAGTCGAAATGGGCGGCGGCGTGGCCAGCATGAACCTGCCCATGCGCGAGCTGGAAGCGG
Source organism: Pseudomonas sp. PONIH3 (assembly GCF_002934345.1). Lineage (NCBI taxonomy): Bacteria > Pseudomonadati > Pseudomonadota > Gammaproteobacteria > Pseudomonadales > Pseudomonadaceae > Pseudomonas > Pseudomonas sp. PONIH3. Next base: position 1,156,059 of record NZ_CP026386.1, on the reverse strand, counting down.
CGCTGCTGTCCGGTCGCGTGCGCCACTCCAGCGACCCAGTGTTGGCCTGGCAGGCCGGCAACGTCGTGGTGCGTCCGTTCAAGGGATGCATCACGCCGATGAAGGCCGACGAAGGCAAGACCGACATGCGCAAAATCGACGGCATTGTCGCCGCGCTGATGGCGATGAACCGCGCCATGGTCAGCGAATTTGAGCCGGAAGGGCTGTTGGCCAGCCTGACCGAAGACGACCTATTAGCTATGTGAGCCCCTACGATGAAATGGCTTCCTGAATCTATCGGGACGGCAGGCTTTTGCCTGTTCGTCGCGGGCCTCTACGTCCAGTTTGGGGCGGGTGTGGCCCTGATGGTCGGTGGCGGCCTGCTGGTGGCCGGCGCCGCCAAGGCGGTGTGGCGATGATCCTGGGCGCGATGTTCGAGCAGCGCAGCAGCTTGGAAGTGCCCAGCACGCCGATGAACAGCAAGGAGCTGACCGAATACCTGTTCGAAGGGCAGGGCATCAGCGTCAGCCCGGCTTCGGCCATGCGTCTGACGGCGGTGTATGCCTGCATCTACGTGCTGTCCAGCTCCATGGCCCAGTTGCCGCTTAGCGTGTTGCGTAAGGTCAACGGGCGGATCGAAGTGGCCACCGACCACCCGGCCCATTACCTGCTTCACGATGAGCCGAACACCTGGCAGACCTCTTACCGCTGGCGGGAAACCAAGCAGGCCCATGTGCTCGGCTGGGGCAACGGCTACACCCGCACGGTGCGCAGCCGCCGCGGTGAATTGCTGTCGCTGGAAATGCACGAGCCGCAACACACCGAACTGGTAAAGAACGGCAATCGCTGGGTGTACTCGACCCAGGATGAAGACGGCGCGCCGCTGGCGGTGTCGCCCGAGGACATGATCCACCTGCGCGCCATCGGCTCGCACCGGCGCATGGGTATCAGCCCCATTCGGCAGAACGCAGACACCATTGGCCTGGGCATGGCCACTGTGCGCTACGGCAAGGAGTTTTTCGAGGGCGGCGGCCGGCCCACGGGCCTGGTCACCGTCAAGGACGGGAAGCTGGATAACACCAGCTGGGAGCGCCTGAAAACGGTCTGGCGCGCCGCCGTGGAACGGCTCAAGCGTTCGGACAACAAGACGCTGCTGTTGCCCGCCGACCTCGATTACAAGGCGCTGACCATCGCGCCCGAGGATGCGCAATTTCTCGAGACTCGCAAGCTGACCCGCAGCGAGATTGCCAGCATCTTCAACGTGCCGGCGCACATGATCAACGACCTGGAAAAGGCCACGTTCTCGAACATCAGCGAACAGGCCATCCAGTTCGTGCGCCACACGGTCATGCCGTGGGTGAAGAACTGGGAGGAAGAAGTAAACCGCCGCGTCTTCACCCGCGCCGAGCGCATGGCCGGCTACTACGTCAAGTTCAACCTGGCCGGCCTGTTGCGCGGCACCCCAAAAGAGCGCGCCGAGTTCTACCGCATCGCCATTCAAGACGGTTGGATGAGCCGCAACGAAGTGCGCGTGCTGGAAGACCTCAACCAGCTGGAAGGCCTCGACTCGATGTTGCTCAACGTCAACACGCAGTTGCTCGGCGCAGACGGCAAGCCGTTACCCGTAACGAAGCAGGAATAACCCATGAGTGAATTCGAACAACGCATGCTGCAGGCGCAGCATTGCGAGCTTCGTGCTGTCCAGTCGGATGAGCAGGGCAGCGCGCCAAAGATCGCCGGCTATGCCGCTGTCTTCAACCAGCGTAGCGACCTGCTGGGCGGCACCTTCGTGGAAATCATCGCCCCGGGCGCGTTCGATGACGTGCTGAACCAGGACACCCGAGCGCTGTTCAACCACAACCCGACCTACCTGCTGGGCCGCACGGCCAGCGGTACGTTGCGCCTGACCGTGGATGAGCGCGGCCTGGCCTACGAAATCGATACGCCCAATACGCAGACCATCCGCGACCTGGTGGTCGAGCCGCTGCGCCGTGGCGACATGAGCGGCAGCAGCTTCGCCATGCGCGTGGCCAAGGGCGGCGATACCTGGCACGAGGAGAAAGACGGCCTGATCGTGCGCACGATCTTCAAGATTGCCGAGCTGCGCGACGTAGGGCCGGTGGCGTTCCCGGCTTACCCCGACTCCAGCGCTGCCCAGCGCTCCCTGACTGCCTGGAAGCAGGCGCAAACCGAAGGCGACGAAGCCCGCGCACATTTTGAGCGCGAGGCCCGCGAGCGCCTGCTTGACCTAACTGAACTGTGATCCCAAGGGGGAGCTATGACCCTGCAACAAATGAAAGAAGCCTATAACAAGCTGTCGGCCGAAATGCGCTCGCTGCATGACACCACCCCGGACGACGGTTGGACCGGCGAAGTCCGCGCCAAGTGGGAAGGCATGAAAGCCGACCTCAAGGGGCTGCGCGAGAAGATCGAGCGTGAAGAAGAACTGCGCGCCCAGGATCAGAGCTTTGTCGAAGGTCTGGACCGTGAGCGTCCGGCCGGCGCACCGAAGAACGAGGCGGAGGCCGAGCAGCGCAGCGCCTGGGATAACTGGGTACGTCGCGGCCTGGAGTATCTGACCCCCGAGCAGCGTTCCGTGGTTCTGGAAATGCGTGCTCAAGGCACCAATCCGAACGAGGCGGGCGGTTTCACCGTGCCGACCACCCTGCAGGCCAAGGTGATCGAATCGCTGGTGACCTACGGCGGTATTGCTTCGGTGTGCCAACTGCTGCAGACCGACAACGGCGCGCCTATCGCCTGGGCCACCAGCAACGGCGGCGAGGAAGAAGGCGAGCTGATCGGCGAGAACAAGGCAGCAGGCGAAAAGGACGTCGAGTTCGGGATGGGCACCATGGGGTCGCACACCATCAGCTCGAAGATTATCCGCGTCTCTGAACAGCTGCTGCAGGACTCGGGCATTGACATGGAAGGCTACCTGGCCGGCCGTATCGGTAAGCGCGTGTCGCGTACCCGTAACCGCCTGATCGTCCAGGGCACCGGCGCCGGTGAAACCGCCGACACGCCGGCGCAACCGAAGGGCCTGGAATACTCGACCCCTCAAGGTGCCATGACCGCCAAGGCCACCGCCTTCACCTGGCAGGAGGTCAACAACCTGATTCACTCCGTTGACCCGGCGTATCGTGCGGCCGCCAAGTTCCGCTTGGCGTTCAACGACAAGACGCTGCAGGCGATGGAAGAAATGGTGGACGCCAACAATCGCCCGCTGTGGCTGCCCGGCATCGACAGCGACCGTCCGGCCACCATCCTCAAGTATCAGTACGTGATCGATCAGGCCATCGCCGATATCGGCGCCGGCAAGAAATTCATGTATGCCGGCGACTTCAACGAACTGGTGCTGCGCGCGGTCCGTAGCCTGACCCTCAAGCGCCTGGTGGAGCGTTACGCCGAGTACGGCCAGGTCGGCTTCCTGGCGTTCGTGCGCTTCGGCCTGGTGCTGCAGGACACGGCCGCCATCAAGCACCTGGTGGGCAAGACCGCCTGACGGGAGGGGTGCCCATGCTGACGCTTGAGCAGATCAAGAGCCATTGCAAGCTGGAGCTGGACGAAACCGAGGAAGACACGCTGCTGCAGGCCTACGCCCGCGCAGCGCGTCGCCAGGTCGAGAAGGACAGCGGCCGGCGGTTGTACTGGGTCACGCTGCCGGCCGACGCGCCGGCAGACGCGACCGGCGATGAAGCCTACCTGCGTGGGCTGCTGCCGATCGATGCGCCGGAGAACGCGTTACCCGTAACGGATGACGTGGCGCTGGCCATGCTGCTGTTGGTCGCCCACTGGCATCGCAACCGCGAGCCGGTCACCGAGTCGACCAGCAACGGCACCAAGGCGCTGCCGCTGGCCTATGACGCCCTGGTGCAGCCTTACCGCTGGTTTACGCTGTGAGGGAGCCGGAAGCGGGCGAACTGCGCACCCGGGCGGTGGTGCGCATCCGCAACGACACGCCCAGCGGTTCCGGCCTGGACTCGCATTTCGAGGTAGTGGCCAAGCGGTGGTGCAAGATCGAGCCGTTAGGCACGGCCACCTACACCGGGTCGGTGCAGACCGGGACGACCATTACGCATCGCATCTACTGTCGATTCGTGCGGGACCTGGACACGCGGCATGAACTGGTCGCCGGCGGCCGGGTGTTCCGCGTCAAGCGGGCTACCGGTATGCGCGGGCGGCAGGTGTGGTCGGTGATCGAGGTCGAGGAGCTGCAGGCGGCGAATGCGCCGGCGGGAGGTGGCCGTGGCCAACTCCGTTTCGATTGACGGCTATCTGCATGTCGAGGGCTTTGACAAGTTCGACCAAGAGGCCTTCAACAAGCGAAAGATCCGCGCCGGCATGCGCAAGGTTGGCCAGCTGATCACAGGCCGGGCACAGATGAATCTAGCGCTCGGCGGTGGCCAGGACGGCTACCCCATAAACCGTAGCGGGGCCACCACCGACTCCATCGGCTACAAGGTGTCGCGCTCGGGCTTTCTGGTGCGTGTCGCACCCAGCAAGACCGCGAGCATGAGGGCCTTCTATCCCGCCTACCTGCACTACGGCGTGCGCCGCAAGAGTGGGGGCGGGTGGCGGATCAAACCCCGCGACAACTACATGACCGACGCCCTTGTCGACAGCCGAGACGAGGTGCGGCGCATCCTGCAGCAGGCCTTTGCCGCCGCGCTGCTTAACTGAGTACCTGACATGAAAATCACGCCTGTGATCGAGCAGCTGCGCGCCTATGCGCCTGGATTCGAAGGGCGCGTGGCCGGCGGACTGGATTGGGACCCGACCGCCGACAGCGCCAAGATGAAGCCGCCGGCGGCCTATGTGATCGCTGTTGGCGACTCGGCCGACGAGCCGCAAGCGCAGAACGTTTACACCCAGGCCGTGCGCGACGTCATCGACGTGTGTGTCGTGCTGCCGACCGATGATGAGCGCGGCCAGTCGGTAGTCGACGTGCTGCACGACGTGCGCGCCCAGCTGTGGCGTGCCCTGGTGGGCTTCGAGCCGGACGACGAATCGGGGTCGCTGCTGTACGACGGCGGTCAACTGGTGCTGCTCGACCGCGACCGCATGGTCTACCGCTATCGCTTCTATGCCGACTTCCAGCTCGGCCGCTGGGAGCAGACCGGCGAAGGCAAGCCGCAGACCTGGCAGGAATGGCAGCTGGCCGGCCTGCCAGCCCTGGAAGGCATCGACACCCGTTTGGACTTCCTCAACCCCCTGAAAGACCCCAACGTCACGGCCTCGGGGCCAGACGGGCGGGTCGAGTTCACCATCCGTGAGGACTTGAACCCATGACCACGATTCACCTCAAGCCGGCACCGGGGCGCGATTGCCCGCTGCCGGATCAGCCGGGCAAGTACCTGCCCGCCGAGGGGGCTGCAGTGCCCCGTGATGCCTATTGGGAGCGCCGTATCATCGACGGCGACGCCCTGGAACAGAAGACCACCACCCGGGGGAGCAAAGCGCGATGAGCGTCAGTTTCAGCAACATCCCGAGCGACATTCGCGTGCCGCTGTTCTATGCCGAAGTCGACAACTCCATGGCCAACAGCGGCGGGTCCAGCCTGCGCCGGCTGATCGTCGGCCAGGTCAACGACGATGCCGAGAGCGACGAAATCGGCCGCCTGGTGCTGGTGTCGAAGACCAGCGACGCCAAGGACATTGGCGGCACCGGCTCGATGCTGGCCGCTATGCATGCACGCTGGCGGGCCATCGACGTTGCCGGCGAGGTCTGGTGTCTGCCGCTCAAGGTGGCCACCGGCGCGGCCGCGACCGCCACCGTTACCGTAACGGGCAGCGTCGCCACGGCCGGCCTGGTCAATCTGTACGTGGCTGGCCAGCGTGTGCGCGCCGATGCCGTCGTCGGGGCCTCGGCCGAGGCCGTGGCGGCCAGCTTGGCGGCGGCCATCAATGCCGCCATTGACCTGCCGGTGACGGCCACGGCCGCCGCCGGCGTGGTCACCCTGCAGGCCAAGTTCAAGGGCGAGCTGGGCAACGATATCCAAGTCCAGCTGAACCGCCTGGGGCGCGCCAATGGCGAGACTACGCCGGCCGGCCTGACGCTGGTGGCCACGGCCATGACCAACGGCGCCGGCACCCCGGCTGTATCGGCGGCGTTGGCCGCGCTGGGCGACGAAGAATTCGAGTTCATCGCCCAGCCCTGGACCGATGCCGACACGTTGGGCGCCTGGAAAACCGCCATGGACGACAGCGCCGGCCGCTGGTCCTGGGCGAAGCAGCTCTATGGCCATGTGTACAGCGCGCAGCGCGGCACGTTGGGCCAGCTGGTCGCCGCTGGGCGCCTGCGCAACGATCCGCATGTCTCCGTGCATGGCTTCGAGCGCGGCGTGCCGCAGCCGGCGTGGGAAGTGGCGGCGGCCTGGGCGGCACGTACCGCTGTGTTCATCAGTGCCGACCCGGCGCGACCGACGCAGACCGGCGCGTTGACGGGCATCGACCCGGCGCAGGCGAGTGACCGTTTTACCCTGACCGAGCGGCAATCGCTGCTGACCAGCGGGGTGGCCACCGCCGTCTACAACGGCGGCAGCTACCGCATCGAGCGGGCCGTTACGACCTACCAGCGTAACGCCTACGGCCAGCCGGATGACTCCTATCTGGACAGCGAGACGCTGCACCAGTCGGCCTACGTGATTCGCTACCTGCGCAGCATCATCACCAGCAAGTACGGCCGTCACAAGCTGGCCAACGACGGGACGCGCTTCGGCCCTGGCCAGTCCATCGTCACGCCGAAGGTGATTCGCGGCGAGCTGATCGCGGCCTATGGCGCGCTTGAGCGTGAGGGCATTGTCGAGAACGCCGAGGCGTTCAATCAGTACCTGATCGTGGAGCGCGACCCGAAGAACCCGAACCGCCTGAGTGTGCTGTTCCCGCCGGACCTGGTGAACCAGCTGCGAGTGTTCGCGCTGCTGTACCAGTTCCGCCTGCAGTACCCGGACGCGGCGTAACCCTCATCGTTCAACCCCAGCCCGCCCAGTGCGGGCTTTTTTATGGGAGTGCCCTTTATGGGTCAGAAAGTCGCGGGCACCTGCTTTGTGAAGGTCGACGGTGATCAGCTGGTGATCACCGGCGGCGTGGAATGCCCGCTGTCGGACACAAAGCGCGAAACGATCACGCGGGGCTACTTCAAGGAAGAAGACCTGATCCCCTATGTGGTGGTCGACGCGGTGAAAACCCCCAACTTCCCCCGGGCCAAGCTGGCCAACGGGATCAGCATGACCATCACCGCCGAGCTGGCCGACGGCTCGGTGTACGTGCTGAGCGGCGCGTATCTGGTGGAAGAAATCAAAGTGACCGGCGATGACGCCAAGGTCTCGCTCAAATTCGAAGGCATCCAAGGAGACTGGCAGTAATGACCACTGTAACTCACACCCTCGCTACCCCAATCCAGGCCCATGGTGAAGAGGTCACCGAACTGACCTTGCGCCGCCCGACCGTGCAGGAGTGCCGCGCAATCAAGGCGTTGCCCTACGTCGTTGGTGAGAGCGGCCACCCGATCATGGAGGTCGAAGCGGTCGGTAAGTACATCGCGATCTGCGCTGCCATCCCGGCCAGTTCGGTGAACCAGCTGGACCTTGCTGACCTGAACACCATCGGCTGGCTGATCGTGGGTTTTTTCATGCCCCAAGATTCGAAGCAGTCGGCGGCCTGACCGAGCTGGCCTACGACCTTGCCTGGTGGTGGAAAGCCACCCCGGGCGAGGTGCTGGGCTGGACCCTCGACACGTTGTTCGAGAGTGAGGAAAACGCGTGGCGCATTAACGCGCTGAATGGGGGAGGCGGTGGCGGATAAATTCCAACTCAAGGCGCTGATTACCGGCGTCGACAAGCTGTCACCGGTGCTTAACGGTGTTCGCAAAAACGCCGCAGTGCTGCGCAAGCAGTTGAACAGCTCGGGCCTTGGCAAGATCACCTTCGGTGAGGCCCTGCAGGGCGGGGCGATTGCGGCCCCGTTCGTCATGGGTGTGAAGGCGGCTATCGGTTTTGAAAGCGCCATGGCCGACGTCAAGAAGGTGGTCAACTTCGAGTCACCGGCCCAGTTCAAGGCCATGAGCGACGACGTGCTGAACCTGTCCGAGCGGCTGCCCATGGCGGCTGAGGGCATCGCGCAGATTGTCGCCGCCGGCGGCCAGTCCGGCATTGCCCGGGAAGAGCTGAACCAGTTCGCCGAAGACGCCGTGAAAATGGGCGTCGCCTTCGATCAGACGGCCTCGGAGTCCGGGGAAATGATGGCGAAGTGGCGGACGGCGTTCCGCATGAACCAGACGGAGGTGGTCGCGCTGGCCGACCGGATCAACTACCTGGGCAACACCGGGCCGGCGAACACCAAGCAAATTTCCGCGATCATTACCGAAGTGGGCGCGCTGGGCGAGGTGGCGGGGCTGTCATCCGCGCAGGTGGCGGCCATCGGCGCGACCATGGCCGGCGTCGGCGTCAAGCAGGACGTGGCGGCGACCGGCATCAAAAACTTCATGTTGGCGATGACCAAGGGTTCGGCGGCCACCAAGTCGCAGGCCGAGGCCTTCAAGTCGTTGCGCCTGGATTCCAAGCAGGTCGCGGAAGCGATGCAGAAAGATTCCCAGGCGACCATGTTGGACCTGCTCAAGCGGATCTCCCAGGTGGACGCGGCCAAGCGTCCGGCGCTGCTGACCAATCTGTTTGGCAGCGAGTCGGTGGCGGCCATTACGCCACTGGTGACCAACCTGCAGTTGCTGAGTGGCAACCTGACGAAGGTGGGCGACGCCACGGCCTATGCCGGCTCGATGGAAGCCGAGTACAAGTCGCGGTCGGAAACCACGGCCAACGCCATGCAACTGTTGCAGAACCGGGTGACCCGCCTGGGTATCACGGTCGGTAGCATGCTGCTGCCCCCGCTCAACGACTTCATGGCGACGGTGGGGCCGATCATCAGCGGCGTGACCAGCTTGGCCGGGGCGCATCCCTGGCTGATCAAAGGGCTGCTGGGTGCGGCGGTGGGCTTCACCGTACTGCGCTTGGCCACGGCCGGGGCCTCGGCGGCGCTGGCCCTGATGAACGGGGTCGCGAGCATGAGCCCGGTGGGCATGATCGTCCGGGGTATCGCCATTGCCGCCGGTGTGCTGATTGCCAACTGGTCGACCGTGGCGCCGTACTTCCAAGCGGTATGGGACAAGATCAAGGCCCCGGCGATGGCGGTGTGGGAGTGGATGAAAACCGCTTTCGCCTGGTCACCGCTGGGCCAGATCGTCGCCAACTGGGAGCCGCTGACGGCGTTCTTCGGCGCGCTGTGGGAACTGGTCAAAGCCCTGTCGGTGCCGTTCTTCGACTTCCTCAAGTCGGTCTTTGACTGGTCGCCGCTGGGTTTGATCATCAAGCACTGGGAGCCCATCACCGGCTTTTTCAAGGGGATCTGGGACAAGCTGCGACCCATCATCGAGCCCATGATGAAATTCCTGGGCTTTGACAGTGAGTCGAGCGGCGACGGCGTGATCAGCGCGGCGACGGCCAAGGTCAACGACTGGGCCGAGCAGCAGAAGGCGCGCAACGCTGCCGGCGAGCCGGTACCGGGGGCGCTGGTCAAGCCGATGACGCAGCCGGTGCAACTGATGCCCGAAGCCACCAGCGTGGCCAGCCTGATGCGTGCGCCGAATCAGCCGGGACCGTGGGCGGCGATGCCGCTGTCGGCCTCGCAGATGGCCGAGCATGCACAAGAAAGCCTGGCCAAAGGGCTGACCCCGCAGGAGGCGGCGAAACGCGCTGAAATGGGCCTGCTGTCGCGTCCTGGGCAAACCAGTCTGTCGGCGCCGGCACCCGGTGCCCTGGCCGCGTCGCGGGGTTCCCTGGTGCAGCAGGCGACCCAGGCAAGCAAAGCCCAGCTGGAAGGGCAAATGGTCGTGCGCTTCGACAACGCACCGCCGGGCATGCGGGTGGAGCAGGCCGACACCAATCAACCCGGGCTGCAGGTCAGCCCGCAAGTGGGCTACCGATCCTTGGGGAGGGCGTCATGAGTACCTGGCGGGATCAGCTGCACCCGGCCTCATTCCGGGGCGTGCCGTTCCACGTCGACAACGACAGCATGCCGGCGGGACGGCGCACACAGACGCATGAGTATCCGCAGCGGGACAAGCCGCTGGTGGAAGACCTGGGCCGCGTCACGCGGGAAATCAAGCTGGCCGCCTTCGTAATCGGGGAGGACTGCTATTTCCAGCGTGACAACCTGCTCAACGCCCTGGACAAGCCCGGGGCGGGCGAGCTGGTCCACCCCTGGTATGGCCGGCTGACGGCCACCGCGACGGTCTGTAGCGTCAGCCATGAGCGCCGTGAAGGCGGCATGGTCCGCTTTGACCTGGTGTTTGTGGAGGACGGCGAGAAGGGCTTTCCTGCCGGCGTGCCGAACACGGCGCGGCAGCTGGAGGACTCATCGGAAAGCCTGCTGGAATCGGCGATTGCCCGGTACAAGGCCGCGATGGCGGTGGTCAACCGGGCGCGCCTGGCCGTGGTCGCGCTGCAGAACGGTGTGGCCGGGGTGCAGATGGCCATTGCCTCGGAGCTTCGCCAACTGACGGGTCTGGTCAGCTCGGTGGAGGCGCTGGCTGACATGCTGATCAACGCCCCGGGCAACTTCGCGGCGATGATCCGAGGGCAGTTCGCCAGTGTCGGCGGCAGTTCACGGTCATCGGGCTATCGCTGGGGGCCGTCCAGCGGCGGCGACTCGGCCAGCCTGGAGGCCGATCCGGAGTTTGCCCGCACCGTCGCGGCGCTGCCCGAGGCGACGCCGGAGTTTTCCAGCTTCGCCGAGTCCGGCCGGGCCATCACCGGCCAGGTGGAGCAGGCCCGCCAGTTGGCCAACGCGCCGCCACCGGCCGGAGGAACCGACACCGCCGCCGTGGTCACCGCTGCCCGCGAGCTGGTGCGCGACGCGCTGATCGTGTTGGCCGTGCGCGAGGCGGTGGCCATGCCGGTGGTGCAGGCGCCCGAGCCGTTGACCGGCTTCGCCACCTTGGAGCAGCAGGTGGTGGCCCCGATTCAGCGCCCCGAGGTGCCGGTGACTGCAGACGTGGTCGCGCTGCGTGACGCCATCAGCGACGCCCTGTGGCTGGCCGCCCTGGCGTCGCCGGTCGAGCATGTCGAGCGGCTGGAGGTGGTGCGCAACCAGGTGCGGGCGCACCTGACCGAAGTGGCCCGCGCCGGCGTGCGGCTGAGTGAAGTGACCACGCGGGAAAGTCTGCCGGCGGTGGTGCTGGCGTACCAGCGCTACGGCGATGCCACCCGCGCCGAGGAAATCGTTACGCGTAACAAGGTGCAGCACCCGGGCTTCCTGCCCGTGGGCGCGCTGACCATCGCCCGAGAGTGAAACCATGGATCATCAAAACGCTGTCACGCTGAGCGTGAACGGCCTGGATTATCGCGGCTGGAAGAAAGTCAGCATCAGCGCCGGTATCGAACGCCAGGCCCGGGATTTTCGCCTGGGTGTGACGTGGAGCTGGCCGGGCCAGGTGCAGGAAATCCCGGTGCGCCAGGGCGACCGCTGCGAAGTGCGGATCGGTGCCGACCTGGTGCTGACGGGTTGGGTGTTCGGCACGCCGATCAGCTACGACGCCCGCAGCGTCGAACGCTCGGTCGCCGGCCGTTCGCTGACTGCCGACCTGGTGGACTGCTCGGCGGTGAACAAGCCCGGCCAGTGGCGCGGGCAGAGCGTGCAGAAGATCGTGCAGGCGCTGGCCGAGCCCTACGAGGTGCGGGTGCTGAGTGAGGTGGCGGAAACCACCAAGCTGGCCGACCACCAGATAGAACCGGGCGAAACTGCCTTCGAGTCCATCGACCGCCTGCTGACGCTTTCGCGGCTGCTGTCGACCGATGACGCCCGGGGGCGGGTGGTGATCATCAAACCGGGCAGCGCCGGCCGTGCCGTCGACCGCCTGGAACTGGGACAGAACCTGTTGACCGGCAGCGCTGAGCTGGATTTTTCGGGGGTGTTTTCCGAGTACCGCGTTACCGGTCAGCGCTCGGGCACCGACACTGACTACGGCGCGGCGGCCAGCGAAGTGAAGGCCGGCGTCACCGATCCGCGCGCCACCCGGCGCCGGGTGCTGCTGATCCACGAAAGTGGCCAGATGACCCCGGAGCTGGCCCAGGCGCGGGCCAACTGGGAGCGCGGGAGCCGCATGGGCAAGGCGCTGACACTGCGTTACAAGATTCAAGGGTGGCGGCAGTCCACCGGCGCCCTGTGGGTGCCGAACATGATCGTGCGCGTGGTCGACCCGCTGATCGGCATCGACCGCGACATGCTCATCAGCGAAATCGAGTACGTGCTCGATGACGCCGGCACCGTGGCCAACATCGTGGTAGGCCCGCCGGATGGCTTCGACCCTGAGCCGAAAGACCCGCACAAGTCGCGCAAGCTCAAGAAGGGCGGCAAGGCCGACAACTTCGAATACCTGATCCCCGCCGACTGGAAGCCTGGCCAATGAAACCCATGAGAAATTTTCTCGCCCGAGGCGTGGTCGCCCTGGTCGATGCTGGCCGCAAGCTGCAGGGCCTGCAGATGCGCCTTACCGCCGACGAAGTAAAAGACGGCATGGAGCACTTCGAGCCCTACGGCTTTACGTCCAACCCGCTGCCCGGCGCCGAGGCGCTGGCGGCGTTCCTGGGCGGCGACCGCTCCCATGGGGTGGTCGTGTGCGTCGCCGACCGGCGCTTTCGCCTGCAGGCGCTCAAGAGCGGCGAGGTGGCCGTGTACACCGACGAGGGCGATTGCCTGCACTTCAAGCGTGGCCGCGTGATTGAGATCCAGACGCTGACGCTCAAGGTCAAGGCCGAGAAGGCCGTGGAGTTCGATACGCCGGTGATCCGCACCACGGGCCAGATCGTTTCCGAGGGCGACCAGATCGCCGCCGGCGTCAGCCAGGTCAACCACCCGCATGAGGGCGTGGCGAAAGGTAACCAGCAGAGCGGTAAGCCGGTGGTGACGGCATGACGCTGCTCGATGCCGAGTCCGAACGCGCCTGGCAGCGCGCCGTGGTGATCAGCCTGTTGACCTGGCGGCGCGCCGAGGCCGGCGACCTGCTGGACGATGACCAGCGTTACGGCTGGTGGGGCGACACGTTCCCGACCCTGGCCAATGACCGGATTGGCTCCCGCCTGTGGCAGCTGCGCCGGCGCACGCTGACCGACGACACGGTGCGCACGGCTGAGGCGTTCGCCCGCGAGGCGTTGCAGTGGGCGGTGGATGACGACCGGGTGAGCGCCGTTACGGTAACGGCGTCGCGCAAGGTCGACCGCCTCGACATGCAGGTGCGGGTCGGCCTGCGCGATGGCCCGGTGATCGATGTTCAACTAGACAACCTGTGGCAGGTGATCAATGCCGTTTGAAATCCCAACACTGCCCGCCCTGGTGGCCAGGGCGCAGGCCGACTTGGCCGGCGGTAGCGCTCTTGTCCGCTCCGACGCCGAGGTGCTGGCCCGCGTACTGGGCGCGGCGTCGTCCGGCCGCTACGGTCACCAGCGCTACATTGCCGACCAGATCCTGCCGGACACGGCCGACGACGAAACCCTGCTGCGTATGGCCCAGGCGCGGCTCAAGCGCGGCCGCCTGGAGGCCGTGAAGGCGAGCGGGGCGGCCACCTTCACCGGCGCCGCTTCGGCGCTGCTCGATGCCGGCACGTTGCTGCAGCGCGATGACCAGGTGCTGTTCAGGGTACGGGCCTCGGTCAAGTTGGCCGGCACCGAAGGCGTCGCCCAGGTCGAGGCCCTGGAGCCTGGCGAGCTGGGCAACACGCCCGCCGGCACCCCGCTGCGCGTAGTGTCGCCGGTGCTGGGCGTCAATGACACGTTCACCGTGGCAGCGCCGGGCCTGACCGGTGGCACCGAGCAAGAGAGTATCGAGGCGCTGCGCGCTCGGGTGATTCGTTCGTACCGCGTCATTGCGCACGGCGGCAGCAAGAGCGATTACGAAACCTGGGCGCTGGAGGTTGCCGGGGTAACCCGGGCCTGGGTGGTGCGGCACTGGATGGGGCCGGGCACGGTAGGGGTGTTCTTCGTGCGCGACGGCGATATCGACATCATCCCGAACGCCGAAGCCATCGCTGCCGTGGCCGCCTACATCGAGCAGGAGCGGCCCGTCACGGCCGAGGTGTACGTGCTGCCACCGGCAGAGAAGTCGGTGCAGTACCAGCTTACAGTCACCCCGGACAGCAGCGCGGTACGGCGCGCCGTGGAAGCCGCCCTGGTGGACCTGCACAACCGTGAATCGGCGCTGGGCGCCACGCTGCTGGCCACCCACATTGCCGAGGCTATCAGCGGCGCCACGGGTGAGCGCGATCACAAGGTCATCAGTCCTGCCGGCGACGTGCAGGCCGCCCCTAATGAGCTGCTGACCTATGGGGGTGTGCTGTGGTCGTGAGGACGGTAGCGGACTACTACGCCCACTTGTGCGCCCTGTTGCCGCCGGGGCCAGCCTGGGATCGTGAATTCAACCCCGGCGTTGACCAGGTGCTGCAGGCGGCGGCCCAGGAGCTGGCCACCGAGGATCGCCGCGCCGCCGACCTGCTGGCCGAGAGCGAGCCCTCCACGGTGCGCGAACTGGTCCCCGATTGGGAGCGGGTCATGCACCTGCCTGACCCCTGCATGGGCGACTCACCGGTGTTTGCCGATCGGCAATTGGCCGTGCGCCGCCGGCTGCTGGAAGTCGGCGGGCAGACGCCGGCCTACTTCGTGGAGCTGGCTTTCTCGCTGGGCTACCGCAATGCCCGCGTGGTCGAGCACCGGGCGCCGCGCTTCGGTCGGTCGCGCTTCGGCTCGGCCCGCTTCGGCACCTGGGGCGCGCAATTCATGTGGACCCTGGAGACGGGGCCGCGCCTGGCCCAAGGCAGCCGCTTCGGATTCAGCCATTGGGGCCAGACCTTCGGCGGTGCCGCCAACGGCGCGCTGGAGTGCCTGGTCAGCCGCGCCGCCCCGGCGCACACCCTTGAAACCATTACCTACGGATAACGCGATATGGACTACCCGAAACGCATTCCCAATGTCGGCCTGGTCGGCGGCAAGTTCGTGGACGAAAACGTCAGCACTGGCCTGCCGGGCTCGTTGATCCCATCCGCCTGGGGCAACGCAGTCACCGATGAGCTGTTGGCTGTGATCAAGGCCGCCGGCCTTGTGCCGAGTGAAGACAACAACGCGCAGCTGCTGCAGGCAATTCAGGGCCTTGCTGCCAGTGACATCAAGCGCGCCGTGCGTGTGGCGACTACGGGGCCAATTGCCCTGTCCGGCCTGCAGACGATTGACGGCGTGGCCCTGGTGGCTGGTGACCGGGTGCTGGTGAAGGATCAGGCCAACGCCGCGCAGAACTGGATCTACACGGCGTCCGCCAATGCATGGTCACGGGCGTTGGATGCGAACGAAGACGCTGAATGCACCCCGGGTCACCTGATCATCGTCCAGGCCGGCACCGCATACGCCGGCACCCTGTGGCAGCTGGCCAACACGCTGCCGCCGCAGGTCGGTACCACGGCGCTGACCTTCGCCATGACCAGCGGGCGAACCGGAGTAGCCGCCGGCACTTATCGGCAGGTGACGACGGATGCATTCGGACGTGTTACAGCGGGCGCGAACCCTACAACGCTTGCCGGCTTCGGCATTCTCGATGCCTATACCAGGTCATGGATTGATGCTAACAAGGCGTCCCTGGTCAGTCCGGCGTTTTCCGGGACGCCGACCGCAGAGACCGCTAACCTGGGAACAAGAACCTCCCAGCTGGCCAACTGTCTGTTCGTGGCCAACACGGTTGATAAGGCCATTGCGTCTCTAGTCGGCTCGGCACCTGCCGCGCTGGACACCATCTATGAAATTGCCGCGATGTTTGGCAACGACCCCAACTTTGCTACGACCCTCATCAACCAAGTGGCGGGGAAGGCTGACAAGGGGGCCACGTTGGCCGCTTATGGAATTCTCGACGCCTATACCAAGGCGCAGGGCCAGGCGCTGGAGGCCATGGTCTACGACCCGTGGGCGACGATGCCTATTGGTGTGCCTATTCCGATCTTCGACAGCAGCGCTTCGGTTCCCATCCCGCCAACTGACCGCGCCTATCGATACATCAAGTTGACAGCTGGTGACCCCTACAACAATGGCGTGCTGACAAATGAAGTCGTGTCTGGCACGGCGCCGCTGTTGGTGTCGTTTGCATCCGTCGCTCTTGCAGGTAGCCCGATGAATACTCATGCGGTTTACCTGATCAACACCGAGCGGCGGGTGTTGCGGGGTGGTCAATCGGGCATCGTGGAGCAGGACCAGTTTCAGGGTCATACGTTGCCGGCAGCGACCGGCAACGGAGCCAACGGGCCATCGTTTGACAGCTGGGGGGCGTCAGCGATGAACGCGACCAAGACGGCGCTGGTGAGTGATGGCGTGAACGGAACGCCGCGCGTGGGCCTGGAAACCCGTGCAAAAAACATTGGCGTAACGTACTACATGAGGATCAAGTGATATGCCATACGCGCAATACAACACAGTCTCCACGGACCCGCTGCCAGGCGGAATCGAAATCAGCGACGAGCAGTATCAAGAGGCCATCGAAGGTATGGTGCTGGGCAAGGCGGTATCGGTCGAGGGTGGTTTCTCGGTTGGCTGGCCGCCGCCTCCGGAAGAGGTGCCGCCGACGGTCGAAGAGCTGCGCGTCTCTGCGCTCGCCCAGCGTGACCGCCTGTTGAGCCTTGCCACGGCGCGCATGGCACCGTATCAGGATGCGGTTGACCTGGATGCGGCCACCGATCATGAGCGAACAACGCTGAAAGCCTGGAAGCTCCACCGCGTAGAACTGAACCGAATCGAGCAGCAATCGGGGTTCCCTGAGCAAGTCGAGTGGCCGCCGTCACCCGACGCAATCGCAACGTCATCTTAAAGCCCCGCACTGACGGGGCTTTTTCTTGCCTGGAGAAAACCATGACCAAATTGCTTCCCCGCGGTGTGCGCAATCGCAACCCGGGAAACATCGATTTCAACCCCGCCAACAACTGGGTTGGCCAGATCGGTAAAGAGCCCGGCGGCCGATTCTGCATCTTCGACACGCCGGAGAATGGCATTCGTGCGCTCGGCAAGCTGTTGCAGACTTACTACAGCAAGCACAGCCTGCGCACTGTGGCGGCGATCATCAAACGCTGGGCACCGGAGGTAGAGAACGACACCGATGTCTACATCCGCACCGTGGCGCAGCGTTGCGGTCTTTCCCCGAGCGATCCGATCAAGGACATCAAGAGCCAGCAGGTCCTGGGCGGCCTTGTGCATGCGATCATCAAGCACGAAAACGCGAATTACGAGTACCCGCCGGCCGTATTCGCGGAAGGCCTGCGGAGGGCGTTAGCTTGAATAGCTGGGGCGTGCGGGTGACTGCAGTGCTAGCGGTGGCCGGGTCGTATTGGCTCGTGTACCAGCACGGTCGATCTGTGGGGCTCACAAAGAGCAACGGCGCATCGATGCGCAAGAGGAGGTGAGGGCGAATACGGATTTTCAACTCCACGGTATTGTATTTCACACAATTTTAAACTCTCAGTATGATAAAAGCGTAGTGCTTCCATCCCAGGAGTGCCGTAGTTAAATTTTAATAAAAAGCCCGCGATAAGCGGGCTTTTTAATGATATGTATTGTGCTAGGAAGCTACGAAGTCGACGACGCAGTAAGAGGTGTTTCGCGCGGTGCGATCTTCTTTTTTAGCCACTTGCGCAGGGTCAAGTGCTTATCTTCTAGCAGCCATGCGCAGACTGCCGAGAACAGAACGCAGATAAGGATTGATAGCCAAGCATTGATAGGCTTTGCAGAGTTAATTTGCGTGCTCAGCAGCACCCGGATTGGCTCATGCGTCAGGTACATTGCATACGACAGGAACGCGCCTTTGGTAGCAATCCACTTAACAGGAGTAGAAACGCGAAGATTGGTGCTTGCAAGGATAATGAACATCATGGCCACACCAGAGAGAAGCAAAAGCTGCTGATCATACATATTCATGTGGCTAGCAAGGGAAAGCTTTTTGAATCTCCACAGCAGGCCGAATATTACAGCTGCAAGCGGAACGAGTACTTGCTTCCAGTTTACCCGAGGCATGAATACGTAAATGTATGCAAAAGCGGCACCCAGGAACCACTCCCACGCTACCGACTCCCAAATCGTGAAGTACCCAACTACCAAAGTTGCAGGGATGGCGAGAACAGTAGCAAACATTCGCTCAACAGCGGACATGTCACGCCAGAAGAAAGCGATGCCGAAGAATACGTACAGCCACCACTCAACGGCAATTGTCCAGAGAACGGTATTGCCACCAAATACGGCAATTGGTGGTATGCCTTCTATCATTCGTGCAAATGGCGTGTGCTGCAACTGCAGTAGGTGGCCAATCCAGTCCCAGGCTGTTGGGGCAGTCCGGCCAATAAATAGAACAAAAACCACGAAGGAAATTATTAGTGCAGGAACGTACAGGACATAAATTCTGCTGAATCTGTCAATCATGTACTCACTAAAACTGTATTTTTTGCGGGTCAGGCAATGATAGGTAATTAGAAATCCTGATAGCCAGAAAAATACTACTACCGCTAAGCTCTGAAAGGGCATTATTTTGCCAAACCAACTTATAGGTGTGACGCCCGATAGTGTATGGCCAACAAGTACGGCAAATGCCGCCAGTGCTCGTATTGCGTTAAGTGTCGTAGATTGACCAATGGTCAGTGTGTTGCTCACGTGGCAGTCCCTTCCTTAGAAATTCTCAAGGTCGATTTTTTTGATCAAATGGCAATCATACCAAAATTTCGCTTCCAGATACTATCGGTGACTTTGGCTGCGCGCCCGACAAGTCGCGGGCTTTTTTCGCCTGGAGAAAACCCATGTCCCCATCCACCGCACGCGGTGTACGCAATAACAACCCCGGCAACATCGACTGCAACTCCCGCAACGCCTGGCAGGGGCAGTTTGGTGTCGAAGTGAGCGTGGCCAAGCCGCGCTTCGCCCGTTTCGCCTCGCCCGAGAACGCTATCCGCGCTCTGGGCAAGCTGCTGATCAACTACCGGGGTGGGGACAGCATGCCCGGCGTGGATGGGAAGGATATCGACACGGTGGTGGAGACTATTAACTGCTGGGCGCCGAGCAATGGGACTGACACCCAGGCCTATGCAGCCGCTGTGGCTAAGCGTCTGGGGGCGCGCGTCACCGACCCGATCGACATCAAGAACCTCTCCAAGCTGTTCGTGGAGAGCATCATTATCCACGAGAACGGCGAAAGCCCGTACAAGGGCGCGGTCATTAATGAGGACGTGCGGAGGGCGCTGGAGTGAATGGCTGGGCCATTCGCGTGATTGCGCTGCTGGCAATGGTCGGTTCGTACTGGCTCGTCTATCAGCACGGTCGATCTGTGGAGCGTGCCGAGGCTACAGCGGCATCAGCGCAGCGGGACAGTGGCGACCGCCTGGCTGAGGTGCTGGGTGAGCGAGGGGAGCGGGCAAAGGAGCAACAGCGCGTCGAAGCGCAAGAGGAGGTGAGGGCGCATGCTCAGGAACAACGAACAGTCGCTGAAGGCGCTGCTGCTGGGGCTGATGCTGCTGGCCAGCGGCTGCACGACGAAGCCGGCAAACTCGCTGCCGCCGTCGGTTGCCCCGGCCAGGATCCCGCCTTTGCCGCTCGAAGCGAGGCAGCCCGCCGCGCCGCCATGGTGCTCTCCGACCTGCTCAACAGGTCTGTCGAAACGAATCGAGAGCTGGCGGCAGCGTTTGACCGCGCCAGAATAGCTGGGCTTGCCTGTGAGAAATCCTATAATGCGCTGGTTAAGCCGCCAGGATAGACCTCGGTCGTTCGAGGTAGGTGTGGAGGAGTAAGTATTTTGCTCTGCTCAGGTCTAAAGGACGTAGTCGATGCGTAGTTTGTTCATGTGTGCTGCACTGTGTTTGTCAACCGTTGCTCAAGGTTCGAATTTCGAAATGGACAGTGCAAAGCCGCAGGTACTGAAAGTGGATCGTTGTGCGAATGCTGCGTTTATTGCTGTATCCATTTTGGAAGACAGTGATGATGGAGTTAAACAACATCTCGCATTAACGGGCGCTTTGGAGGGGCTGAGCAAAGGTAAGCTGGGAGAGGCAACACCTACTGCGCTGGAACTGAAGGTCACCCATCAGTATGCCTATCGAGAGTCTATTGGTATGCCCAGGCCTTTCGGCAAGCGTGAACATGACTGGTTGATCGCCCAAGCGGCAGGGGGATGTGTCATGTGGATGCCGCTTGAGGGCTAGAGGCTTAGGGCTTGATGCGCCGCAGCGCGATCAGCACGTTTCGGCAGGAGAAATGTCGTGAAACGAACCATCGAAGGAATGATTGAGGCGGGTGAGCCGATGATACGCGAGGCAATTGAGGCCTTGCGCACCTACCATAACGCTCAGGACGCCGGGGCTCCGGCAGAGGAGGTCGAACGCCTTCGGATAATTGCCGAGTCCGCTTACCAGGCTGTGACCGACTACCAGCTCTACACGCTTGGGCACCAGCCACTTTCCCGCCATTGAGCTTCGTTCCGCTCAACAGGACATCGGGCTGTTATGGCCCGCGGGTCATTCACACGCAGCGATGGGTTGGACTGCTTGTTTTAGCCTGCCGATGGCTTAAGGCAGCCTAAGCAGTATTGTTGCGAATCGTTCCGATTTCTGTGCTTGAAATAATTCCTTACAACTAGACCTTGGTATTATTTCTTTTTGCAGAAAAAACCGGATGAGCGGTAGTAAGCCCCAATTTCTTGCTCGGCGGACATTATGTAATCTCGCCGGCATTTAGCGCTAGGCTTCGCGGGGGCTTTGGGATGGTAGAGCAAGAGCAAAATCTGGTCATTGCTGACTGGACGGGTAGGTACCTTGGTGCGGGTGTGCTAAGAGAGTCAGAATATGATCAAGCCATAGCAGTAGCCCAGCGTCTTCAGCATTCCGGCTTGGTAAGCTCAACTGAGTGGATTGCAATGGTTCGCCAGGCTAATGCAGCGCTGCTGATGTGCGCTGAAGGCGACTGGATTTAGCCGGTTTCGTCTTATCGAGAAAAGAAAAGCCCGCAGGGAAGCGCGGGCGAACGTAGGAGATCGGATGAGCGTTTACTGTGCAGGATTTGACGTGAAAAAAGTGTGAAGGCAAAAAGGCCTGATTCTCCTCTGGTTTCCTAGAGCTTCTAAAATCGGTTCCAAAACTGAAATTACGACCCTTGGGCTATGCGGCCTGTAGCCGAGCCACCTCGGGTTAGTTTTGGAATCGATTTTTACGTTGACGCCTTGATAAATGGGCACTTATGGTACGGTCTTGAAAACCGTCGATGGGCAACTATCCTAGAGTTCGAATCTCTACGCTTCCGCCATTTTTGAAGCCCTGACAATGTCAGGGCTTTTTGCGTTTCTGGGGGGATTGTCCAGGGGGACGTTCTTGGAGGGACGAGCAGTTAAGGACCCGGAATCCAAGAATTTCACAGTTGATCCTCAGGTTTTCATCACCACCCAGCCTGATTGCATTCTGCAAATGATTTTGTCGTTAGCACCGTTGCGCGCCAGCTCCACCCGCTGTGCAATCAGAGCCATCTGTTTAACCCACAATGAAGAGCTTGGCTCCGATAGTCGTCGATGACCGGTGCGCCTCCGCATTGTCGCCCACCTGATAGCTCATGCCCGGCTGCAGGGTGAAAGTCCGACCATCCTCCAGCTCAGTGTCCAGTCGACCTTCCAGGCAAAACAGAATATGCCCCTTCCGGCACCAATGATCGGCCACATATCCAGGGGTGTACTCAACCCATCGAACCCGAACCTCCCAAAACAGACAGGTACGCCAATACGCCGTACCGTTCTCGCCCGGATAAGCGACGGGATCGATCTTTGACCAGTCCGTGGTGCCAAACGGGATTGCTGTCAGTTCCATGACAACCTCGTAGAAACAGTGAGGCCTGAACCGTACCGATGAAGTCGCTCTGCCGATAGGCACAGACCGCTGGGAATTTGAACATACAGACAGCCCAGCGAACCGGTCTCAGAGCCCAATCTGCTTCAAAACCGCCGCCACAATCGCTTCCGGCCTGTCTTCCTGCATCAGGTGGCCTGAGTTCTCCACTCTGGCGCAGGGCTGCTGGGAAATAAGCCCAGCAAGACGCTCCCCTTGGGAATACGGAATCCATGCGTCCTCCGCGCCCCAAAGTACCGACACGGGGCAATCCAGCTTCCCGTAGAGTGGTTCAATTTCCTCGGTATAGACCTGATCCATCTGTGCGATCTGGCGGTAAAAGGCCGCCTGACCAATCGGCCCCAGCCATGGTGCGCTGTAAACCTGCAGGGCTTCGTCACTGAGGGGATTGGCCGCAGAGGTTTGCAGATAGGCGGCCAGCAGTGCGCGGTGCATGTAGTCGGGCATCCCTGAAAAGGCAGTTTCATGCTGTCGGACATGCTGAACGAACGCCGAGCCCCAGGGTGCCAGGGCTACCGCATCAAAAAGGGTGAGGGACGCATAGCGCAGACCGTTCAGGTAGTAAGCGCGCAGCGCTGTCGCGCCGCCAAAATCATGGGCCAGGACGTCGGGGCGCTCGATGCCCCACTCCTCGAAAAGCGCAGCCATGACGTTGTTCTGAATCGCCAGTGAAACGTCCTGGCCTTCTCGCATTTCAGACATGCCATAGCCAACCAGGTCGAAGTAATACACGGTTCTGCGGTCAGTGAGGTACGGTATGACGCGCCTCCAGACCTGGGAAGAGAAAGGGGTGCCGTGGACGGCGACCAGCGGCGCGCCTGTGCCCATTTTCCCCCATCTGACGGTGTTGCCTTCGATGCTCGATGTGTAGGGTAAATCCAACATGGCTCACCTCATCTAGTCAAAGATTCTACAACGCCCGTGCAAACCCATTGCTCGGCATCGCTCCGTGTAGCAGGGTAGGCCTCCATGACCCAAGTAATCAGAACTGGTAACCAACCCCGGCGTAATACCCCCAACCATCGGACCGACCGCGGAAATCGCCGTCGCCGAAATTCAGCTGGCTGCCGTCCTGCCAGTTGCCGCCATTGTGGAAATGACGGCCCACCAGGGTGAAGCGCAGGTGAGTGAAGGCGTACAGCAACACGTTGGTGGATACCGTGGCATTGGCCGTGCGGTTGGGGTTGTCCTTGTGCAGGTCCGAGCCGAAATCGAAGTTGGTGAAACCGATATAGGTCAGCGAGGCGCCGTTGTCGAACTTGCCAAGGGGCACGATGTACTTGAGCTGGGCCCGGTAACCGTCCCACGAATACTCGTTGCTGGCGCCATAGTTTTCCCACTGGTAGCGGCCGTAGAAGTTGGCCGACAGGTTGACCCGCGAATGGGTGTCGATGTCGGTGCCCAGGCCGCTGAAGAGGGTATTGGCACGGTTGGCGCTGTTGCTGCCGTGGTCGTAGATCCAGTCGAAGGCTAGGTACCACTCCTTGAACGGGCCGACGGCCAGGCTGCGTCCGGCCAGGTAGTCGATGGAGATCCGCGGCTCATGCTCCATGAACAACGGTGAGCCGTGGTCCCACGCGCCTTTGTCATGGCTGTTGCCGATGTCGAGGATCTTCGGGATGTCGATGTAGCCGTACAGCTCGAACGGCCCCTTGCGGCCGAAGTACTCGTATTCGAGGTAGATATCATCGACCGGGCGGGGGCCGAAACTGATGTCCTTGGTGCCGATCAGGGTGAAGTTCTGGTTGTACCAGTCCGACAGATAGGGGCCCGATTTGGCAGGCGCGGCGGCCGGGCTCAAGGTCTCGCCCTGGGCCGACTCGCTTGCGGGATTGTCTTGGGCCTGGGTGGTGACGCTGAGTAGTCCCGTAACAGCGCCCAGTAGCAGTTTGGCAGGCAGGGAGAAGTGGGCGGTTGCGGGTAAAGACGGTCGGTGCATTGAAAATCCTTGTTCATGCAGTGGTAAGCCCCTGGAGGCTGCGATGTGGCGAAAGCTGCAGCGATTGTTCGCTCAAAGGTTTGGAGCAAACGTTTGCATAGTCTGTACCAAATCACCCGAGGTCTTTGAAATAACAAGCCGATTCGGCGCTTGAGCTGATCATTGAGTTAGAAAAACGCCCCGAAATCAGGCATGGCGCGTGCGCATGAACGCATGGAGGGGTCTGATCGTTCTGTGTTGCAACAACCCGTTCGATTGAAAAAATCCAGCAAAAAATGCTTTCTGGCATGGCCGCCGCCCTCGGAAGGCATGTGTGCCCAGGGAACAGAGGAGCAGGCCGAGGCCGCGCCCTCCGCTGAACCGCGGCGAAGCGGGCTTCAGCTAAGCCATGAGGGCGACGTACCGTTGAACTTGAACGTTGGTCTGCGAGCGCCTTCGGCAATGCCGGCTGGCTGTTGACCCTGCTTCGGGGCTGAGCGATGGGGAGCCCGGAGCACACCGCATACCCATCGCCATTTGCCGGGTATCACTTCACTGCAACGTCTCGGGCTTCCTCCCCTGGGAAGCCTCCTTCAATCCCTGTTCCATCCGCCCGATCACCTGCGCCAGTATCGCCGCTCTTTCCAGCTCTCCTGACGCCTTCATTCGGGCATGATCCCTTCGCAGGTTCAACAGGCATTTTTGCAGTCCAAGTGCCGAGCTGTCGTAGTTGTCCATGCTGTACTCGTTGGTCGTGGGCATCCGTGCCGTTGTAAGTGAGGCTCGACGGTATCAGCTCAATTCTCCCGCCAATACTGATTATTCATACACCGGCTCACAATCCCGTAGAAACGTCCTACGGAGACGAAAGAGGTGTCTTACAAGATGGTTTGGGTGACTGTTTCGGGATGCTTCCGCTCATTTTGCGGCAGGCCCCGAAAAACAAGGCCTGCCGCGCAAAAGACCGGTTGTAGCGATAATGCGAGCATCCCGGCACCCGACACGCGCTACTGAAACGATATGTTGCAATTACCCCTACAGATGGTCCGCATCCACTACCGCCTTGACGAACGCCTCAGGCGCTTCCTGCGGCAGGTTGTGGCCGATCCCGCCGCTCACCAGGCGATAGGCGTACTTGCCGGTGAAGCGCTTGGCATAGGCGTCGGCCGGAGGGTGTCGCTGGCGAAGCTATGTCTGAAAGGATCTTTCTAAAAAAATCCCTTCAAGACAGTTGCTCCCACTCCGACCGCGCCGCCCTCAGGCCAAGTGCCGTCGAGTGGGGCGATACAGGCTCAGTCTTGCTTGTTCGCTTGCATTTGCAACCACTGCACCACCTGCTCGGCGGCCGAGCTTGCCAGCGGTGCATGGCTGGCCAACAAATGGAAGCCAGCGTCGCTGTGCAATTCATGGCCTTCCAGGGCCAGCACCAAGGTCCCGGCCTTGAGCGCGTTCTCCACCAGCAGGCGGGGCACCAGGGCGATGCCCATGCCTTGCTCGGCGGCCTCGATGGCGAGGATGGTCTGCGAGAACACCGGACCGTTGAAGCGTGCGCCGGGCAACGCGTAGTGATCGAACCAGCGCTTCCAGTTGTTGTGGCTGTCGGAGATCAGCGGGTGGTGCGCAAGATCCGCGGCTTGCCGCCAAGGGTGCGCGCCGCGCAACCCCGGCGCGCACACTGGCACCGCCACGCCGGGCAGCAGGGGCAGGGCGTAGGCTTCGACGAAGGGCGGCGCCCCCCAGCGCACGGCCAGGTCCACCGCACCCTTGCCGCTCAGGGGGCGGGTACTGTCGGAGGCGTCGATCATCAGGGCCACCTGCGGATGCGCCTCGGCCAGGCGCCCCAGGCGTGGGATCAGCCAGCGGCTGGCGAAG
This sequence comes from Pseudomonas sp. PONIH3, assembly GCF_002934345.1. NCBI lineage: Bacteria > Pseudomonadati > Pseudomonadota > Gammaproteobacteria > Pseudomonadales > Pseudomonadaceae > Pseudomonas > Pseudomonas sp. PONIH3. The sequence goes on along the minus strand of NZ_CP026386.1, from coordinate 1,130,357 downwards.
GCGGGGGTGGTGCTGAGCAGGACCTGCTGCGGATCGCGCTGGTTGTCCCGCTCCAGCAGTTCGCCGGTGGCGTCCTCGATGATCTCCAGGGCCAGGCGCACGCGGGCCAGGTAGTCGGCGCCGCCCCGGTTGGGCCGCAGGCCGCGGGGCAGGCGCTCGAACAAGGGGCGGCCGAGCTTGTCTTCCAGGGTGCGCACCTGCTGGGCGACCGCGCCCGGCGTGACATGCAGCTCGTCGGCGGCAGCGCGGAAGCTGCCCAGGCGGGCGGCGGCCTCGAAGGCCACCAGGTGATTGACGATGGCGGGGGCGTTGCGTCGCTTGGGCGCGCTCATCCAGTAGATTTCCTGCAGGCTGCTGCCAGTATTCGTGATTGGTGCGTTGAGCCGGATTCTGGCTTCATGGGCCCACTTGATCAACTCCCGGAAGGAGCGGTATATGTCTTCTCAGAAAGTGGCAATCATCACCGCAGGTGGCAGTGGCATGGGCGCGGAGGCTGCGCGGCGGCTGGCTGCCGACGGTTTCAGGGTGGCGATCCTGTCGTCCTCGGGCAAGGGCGAGGCCCTGGCGGCCGAGCTGGGCGGCATCGGTGTGACGGGCTCCAACCAGTCAGCAGAGGACCTGCAGCGTCTGGTCGATACCGTGATGCAGCAATGGGGGCGTATCGATGTACTGGTCAACAGCGCCGGGCATGGCCCGCGTGCACCGGTGCTCGAGCTCAGCGACGAGGACTGGCACCGAGGCATGGAGGTGTATTTCCTCAACGTGGTGCGCCCGACCCGCCTGGTGACCCCGATCATGCAGCGGCAGCAGGGCGGGACCATCATCAATATCTCGACCTTTGCCACCTTCGAGCCGGATCCGGCGTTCCCGACCTCCGGCGTGTTCCGTGCCGGGCTCGCGGCCTTTACCAAACTGTTCGCCGACCGTTACGCGGCCGAGAACATCCGCATGAACAACGTACTGCCAGGCTTCATCGACAGCCTGCCGGAGAAGGAGGAGTTCCGTAGCCGGATTCCCATGGAGCGGTACGGCAAGGCCGAGGAGATCGCGGCCACTGTCAGCTTCCTTGCCTCCGAGGGCGCGGGTTACATCACCGGGCAGAACCTGCGGGTCGATGGGGGTATTACCCGTTCGGTGTAAGAGACATTCCGAGCCTGTAGCAGGGCGGCGACTTCCGTTAGGATGTCGCCCCTGTTTCCCGCTATCCGGATTCCGCCCATGAGCACACCGACATTCCGCCAGGCCACCTCCAGCGACGTGGACCGTTGCTACCAGATCGAGACCAGCGCCTATGAAGGCGACGAAGCCGCCACCCGGGAAAAGATCGCCACGCGCATCGCCCAGTATCCGGAAGGCTTTCTCGTGCTGGAAACCGAGGGCCAGGTGATTGGCTTCATCAACAGCGGTTGCGCCGACCAGGTGGTGATGTCGGACGAGGCTTTCAAGGAACTGGTCGGGCATGACCCCCAGGCGCCCAATGTGGTGATCATGTCGGTGGTGCTCGACCCCGCGTACCAGGGCCAGGGCCATGCCAGCCGGTTGATGGCGCGCTTCGTCGCGCAGATGCGCGAGCGCGGCAAGGCCACCATCCACCTGATGTGCAAGGAGCGCCATGTCGGGTTGTACGAGAAGATGGGCTACGCCTATGTACGCCCGTCGGCTTCCGACCATGGCGGTATGGCCTGGCATGAAATGGTCATGGTGCTGTAGAGGCCCTTGGTCTAGCATCGACGCTTTTCGCAGCCAGGGAGAGGCTTGTGAAGTACGTCGTGATCGAGACACATCGCAGTGAGTACCCCGCGCCCATCACCTTCGCCCGTGGCACGCTGCTGGAGATCGGCCAGCGCTATGAGGGCGACGAGCAGTGGGAGGACTGGTACCTGTGCAGTTGCCAGGGCCAGGCAGCGGGTTGGGTGCCAGCCCAGTTCATCGAGCGGCTGGGCGTGGGCCGGGGCAGGGCGCTGGAAGCCTATTCGGCCCATGAACTGGACGTCGACCCCGGCCAGCAGCTCGATAGCCTGCGCCCCTTGAATGGCTGGGCCTGGTGCCGCCGTGTGAGCAATGGCGAGCTCGGCTGGGTGCCGCTGGCCAAGCTGCGCGCCCTGGCGTGATCAGCCTGCGGCCAGCACCGCCGTGCTGTCCAGAATGCGCGCATAGTCCATGGCCAGGTTGCTCAGGGCCAGGGCATGGACATCCTCCGCCGACCACAGCCGGCCTTGCAGATCGCGCTGGTCGAAGGTGTAGCAGGCGTCGCCCACCACCACCGTTGCAAACCCCAGGTTGCCCGCCGAGCGTGCAGTCGATTCCACCGAGTTGTTGGTGACCACGCCGAGGATGACCAGTTGATGAATGCCGCGCTGGTGCAGCCAGTGTTCCAGGCCGCTGTTGCAAAAAGCATCGGGCAGGTGTTTTTCAAACACGGCCTCGTGAGCCTGCGGGACGAACGCGGGTTGAAACTCGCAGCCGGGCTGACCTGGCCGGAACACCGAATCCGGATCGCGGGAGATATGCCGCACGTGCACCACCGGGCGCATGCTCGCGCGCCAAAAGGCCAGTAGTTCGCTGATGCGCTGTTCGGCTTCGGGGTTGTTGCGACGGCCCAGGCGAGGGTGGTTGATGCCGTTCTGCATGTCGATGATCAGCAGGGCGGCATTGCTGGCGAGCGCGGTCATCTGCGGTAGTTCTCCTTGTCTGGGCTTCGGACCGTAGCACAGGTGTGCTGCCTGCGCGGATGTATCGCTGGGCAAGCCCGCTCCCACGCCAAGCGCATTGACCTCCGGTTGTGCACACGCGTGGGAGCGGGTGCCCCGCGATGGTCGGCTACCATCTGATCCGCTTTTTTTCCGCGAACCTGAATCTGTAACCGTATCAGCCGCTGCCGGACAATACGTTCAGGCCCAGCCTTCCAATCCGGTGTGCGCTGGGCAGGCTGCCCTGCTGCACTACCGCAGCGGCCAGCCCCGCCGTTACGTCATTACACTGTAGAGGTTCCGATGGGCAAGCTCGCGCTGTTTCTGGGTGGTTTTCTGCTGCTGACTATCATGATTGGCCTGCTGGGCACCATTCCGCCAAGCTGAGCCGCAATTTTTCCTGTCCCGGCCCGCCTGCCGCAATGGCGGGCCAGACCCTTCCCTCCAGGCTTCCCCGCCAAAGACCGCGGTCGTCTAGACAAGCGGTAGCTGCATGTCGTTCTCAAGTTCAAGGCGCTCGTGTAATCTCCCGCCCCCAATCAAAGGGCCCGGGCACACGGGCTATTCACTTGCCTTGGAGACAATACACACTATGGAATGCAAGAAAGGCACTGCAGCGATGCTGGAGTGGCGCGGTCGTTTTCTCGGCGAGGGCATCCTCCACGAAGAGGATTACGATCAGGCACTGCGCCGTGCCGAAGAGTTGGAGCGTTCCGGTGTGATCAGTGCAAGCGAATGGATCGAGTTGGTCAAGCTGGCCAACGTGGCTTTGCTGCGTTTGTAATTTTTCCTTCAAGCCTTGCGGAAACTGTCCACAAAAATCGTGGGTAGGTCTGTGGATAAAACGCTACAGGCCAGTATTGGCAAGCACTCTGTTAGATTGAGCAGAAATTGAGCAGCCCTGTTCAGGGCTGTTCCCCCAGGCGCGGACGGCCATCGCGCAGTGCCTGCAACAGGTCGCGAGCCCGCGCTGGCAGGTCGCCGGCGGGGTATACGGCATGCATCTGCGGGTCGTGCCCCGTGCTGGATGTCAGGTGAAAGTCAGGGCAGACCCGCACCAGCCGTCCGGCGCGTACCTCCGGCTCCCCCAGCCAATCCGCCAGCCGCGCGATGCCGGCCCCCGCCAGCGTGCTTTGCAATACTGCAGCCCCCGAACCCAGTCGCAGACGTGGCCGTGGGCGCAGGCTGGAGATACGCCCGTTCTTGCTGAAATGCCAGGCCTTGAGGATGCGCGGCGCGGTATGCAGGATCAGTGCATGCCGTTCCAGGTCTTCCAGCCCTTGGGGGGTGCCAGCCTGGGCCAGGTAGTCGGGGCTGGCGTACAGGTGGCGGCGGTAACGCCACAGTGGATAGCCAATCAGCTCGCTGGACTGCGGGAAGGCTCCGCGGATCACAAAGTCCAGCTTGCCCTGCAGCGGATCCAGGGCCTGGTCGCTGTACTGCACGTCGAGGGTGACATGGGGGTGGCGACGAGAGAACTCGGCCAGCACTCCCGGCAATACATGCTGGGCTAGCACTTCGGGCGCGGCCAGGCGAATCCAGCCCTGGGCGTTGCCAGTCAGCGCGGCCAATTCGTCGGCGGCATCCCGTTGCACATCCAGCAAGCGTTCGGCGTGGGGCAGCAGGCGTTCGCCAGCTTCGGTCAATGACACCGCGCTGGCGCTGCGGTTGAGCAGCTTGGCGCCGCTGTTGTCCTCCAAGGCCTGTACGGCCCGTGTAACCGCGCTGGGCGAACGGCCCAGCGCGCGGGCGGCGCTGACGAAGCTGCGCTTGTGCGCGACACTGACGAACGCTTGTATTTCACGCAGCATGTCCAGGGCCATGCGGGAGCTCCTTGTTGCAGTTTTTGCAATGTGGCATTTCAACACAACAGCACCACTTTGATTAGTCTGGCAGCCTGTTTTGTGCCGCCTGGTCCCCCGAGATGATGGATATTGCCCTGCTTTCGCTGTTTGCCTTTGCCGCTGGCCTGATCGACGCTGCCGTCGGTGGCGGTGGGTTGATCCAGATCCCCGCGCTGTTCAACGTGCTGCCCAACGCCCAGCCGGCGGCGCTGCTGGGCAGCAACAAGCTGGCTTCGGTGTGCGGGACCTCGTTCGCGGCGCGCTCTTTCATCCGCAAGGTCAAGCTGGACTGGGGGTTGATCGTGCCGGCGGCGCTGAGCGCCTTCGTGATGTCGTTCTTCGGCGCGGCCACCGTGTCCCTGGTGCCGGCAAGCGTGATGCGGCCGATGGTGCTGGTGCTGATCGTGCTGATGGCCATCTACACGTTCTGCAAGAAGGATTTCGGCACCCTGCACAAACCCATGGCCATCGGCCGCAAGGAGCAATGCCTGGCGGTGCTGATCGGCGGCGCCATCGGCTTCTATGACGGGCTGTTCGGGCCGGGCACCGGCAGTTTCCTGATCTTCCTGTTCATCCGTTTCTTTGCCCTGGATTTCCTGCATGCCTCGGCCTCGGCGAAGCTGGTCAACATCGCCACCAACCTGGCCGCGCTGGTGTTCTTCATACCGTCGGGCAATGTGCTGTGGGCCATTGCACTGCCGATGGCGCTGTTCAATGTCCTTGGCGCGCTGACCGGCACCTGGCTGGCGGTGCGCAAGGGCGCGGGGTTCGTGCGAGGGCTGTTTCTGGTGCTGCTGTGCGTGCTGATCGCCAAACTGAGCTGGGACCTGCTGGCAGGTTGACTCACACCACCTGGCGCTGCCCGTCGGCCTGTTCGACGCGGTTGCGGCCCTGGGCCTTGGCCCGGTAGAGCGCCTGGTCGGCGCTGGCCAGCAGCTCGTCGAGGCTGGGTGCCAGGGTGTCGGCAGCGCACCCGCTCACACCGATGCTCACGGTGATCCGCAGCGGCTGCCCGGGCTGTGCGATGTGTTGGTCCTGCACCGCCCGGCGCAGGCGCTCGGCGGTAAACCTGGCCAGCTCCGGCGCCAGCCCCGGCACGACGATGACGAACTCCTCGCCGCCCAGGCGGGCGAACAGTTCACCGTCGTGCAACTGGTCCTGCAGGGTCGTGGCGAACTGGCGCAGCACCTGGTCGCCGACAGCGTGGCTATGCTGGTCGTTGATGGTCTTGAAGTGGTCGATGTCGAGCATCATCAAGGTCAGCGGCGCTTGCTGGCGGTTGTCGAGCAGGGCGTGGGCACGGCGGATGAAGGCGCTGCGGCTGAGGGCACCGGTCAGGTGGTCGATGGTCGCCTGATGCGCCAGGCGCGCCATCAGGCTGCGGTTGGCGCTGCTGACGCAGGCCAGCACCAAGGGGCCGAGCACCAACATGGCGATGCCCAGGCGCGCCGACATCAAGGTAGTGACCCCTGTCTCGCTCTGCGGGATGTTAAAGTGCATGAGGTTCTGCGCTACAGCGACGATCAAGGTGCTGCCCGAGGTGAGGGCCAGCAACGAGACGAGGAAGGGCGAATAGCTGAGCGCGCACCACAACAGCGCGGCAATCGGGAAGGCGATGGCGCCGGGGCCGCCGAAGACGATGCTGACGCTCAGCGAGGCCAGCAGCACCAGCAACGGCGCCAGGCGCACCGTTTGGCTGGCACTGCCCGGCCGCGTCAAGGCTCTGGGTGATGGCGCGGTGAGTAGCACCGGCAGCACCAGCACGCTGGTGGAGAACTGTTCGCTGAACCAGGCCAGCCAAGTGGCGCGCAGCGATTGTTCGAACCACGGCGCGGCCATCACGCAGGCCAGGCTTGCGGCGACAATCGCCCCAGCGGCGCAGGCGCCGAACAGGCACAAAGTACCATGCGGGGTGCGCAGGCGACGATGCACGCGCGGCAGCCGAGCCATCAAGAACCAGATGGTGGCGATGGCGCCGAGGTTGCACAGATTGAACCACACGGCCGGACGCCAGGCACTGCCACAGGCCAGGTCGGCAGCGACCATGGCCAGGTAGATCAGGGCGAAGCCGCCGGGGTTGGCCTGGCGGGAATTGCGCAGCAGCACGCCCGCGAGCACCGCGTTGACTGGCCAGAACAGCGACAGTGACTCGATCGGGCGGGCGAGGATGCCGCCCAGCGTCAGCGCCAGGGTCAAGCCGAACAGGATCAGCGGGGGCAGCAGGCGCGACGGGACTGGAGACACCATGGGCTCGACCGGCAAGCGAAGACAGAATCCAGGAAAACGGCTGTAGGCACCTGGGACGATGTCATGTCAGTGTCTTTCAACTGGTCATTTGATGTCAATTCGCCGCAATCAGCGCGGTTCGTGCCGACGATTACAGCCCGAATACCCACGGCACCATCAGCACGGTCACCAGCATCACCAGCAGGGTGAACGGCACGCCAACCTTGACGAAGTCGGCGAAGCGGTACTGACCGGGCCCCAGGACCAGGGTGTTGACCGGCGACGACACCGGCGTCATGAACGCCGCCGATGCCGCCAGGGCCACGGTCATGGCGAACGGGTAGGGCGACATGCCCAGCTGCTGCGCAGTGCTCACCGCCACCGGGGCCATCAGCACCGCAGTTGCGGTATTGGAGATGAACAGCCCGATCAGCGCCGTCACGGCGAACAGGCAGGCAAGGATCACGCTGGGCCCGGCACCGCCGAGCGCACCGACCAGCGCACCGACGGCCAGGTCGATGCCACCGGTCTTCTGCAGAGCCAGGGCAAAGGGCAGCATGCCGACGATCAGCACCAAGCTCTGCCAGTGGATGGCGCGGTAGGCGCTGTTCATGTCGATGCAGCGCCCGGCGCCCATCAGCAGGCAGCCGATCAGCGCGGCGATGACGTTGGGCACCAGGCCGCTGACCATCAGCCCGACCATTACCGCCAGGCTGATCAGTGCATAGGGTGCTCGGGCGCGCGCCGGCGCGACCTGGTCGATTTCCGCCGGCAGGCTCAGCACCAGGAAGTCGCGCGGCTTGCCCTGCAGCTGGCGTACAGCCTTCCACGGGCCGACCACCAGCAGGGTGTCGCCCAGGCGCAGCTTTTCTTCCACCAGTTGCCCTTCGATGGCTTGCTGGTCACGGCGCAGGCCGACCACGTTGAGGTCGTAGCGGGTACGGAAGGCCAGTTCGAGGATGCTTTTGCCGATCAGTTGCGAGCCGGGCGGCAGCGAGATCTCCGCCATGCCCAGCTCCTGGGACTGGTCGATGAAGTAGGCGGCCTTGAAGTGCAGCGGTTCGAGCAGCATGGTCTGGCACAGGCTGCGCAGGTCGTCGCGGTTGGCGAACAAGTCCAGCAACAGCACGTCGCCCTGCTGCAGCAGGGTGCCGGAGTCGGCGCTGATCACCCGGGTGGTGAACTTGTGCTGGCGCTCGATGCCGATCACGTTGGCGCCGTGGCGGGTGCGCAGTTCCAGCTCGCCAAGGGTATGACCGATCAGCGGCGAATGGGGGCGGATGCGCAGGCGCCGCTCGCGCCCGTTGAGCTTGTAGTCCAGCACCAGGTCGAGCAAGGTGCGGCGGCTCTCGACCCGGCCGTCCTTGCGCACCTCGCCGTTGAGCCAGTGGCGGGTCAGCAGCATGTAGCCGATCCCGAGCACCAGCACCACCAGGCCGAAAGGGGTGAAGCTGAAGAAGCCGAAGCCCTGTTCGCCGTGGCGCACCAGTTCGCTGTGCACCACCACGTTCGGTGGCGTCGCCACCAGGCTCAGCATGCCGCTGATCAGGCCGGCGAAGCTCAGTGGCATCATCAGCCGGCTGGGCGAAAGCTGCTGGCGCGCGGCAATGCTCAGCACCACCGGGATAAAGATCGCCACCACGCCGGTGGAGCTCATCACCGAGCCCAGCCCGGCCACGGCCACCATCAGCAGCACCAGCAGGCGCGCCTCGCTGTTGCCGGCGCGCTCGCTCATCCATTCGCCGATGCGGTAGGCGATGCCGGTGCGCACCAGCCCTTCGCCGATCACGAACAGCGCGGCGATCAGCACCACGTTGGGGTCGCTGAAGCCGGCCATGGCCTGCTCCACGGTGAGGATGCCCGACAGCGGCAGGGCGACGATCACCAGCAGGGCGACCACGTCCATGCGCGGGCGGTTGAGGATGAACAGGAGGACGACGACGGCCAGCAGGCCAAGGACCCAGAGCAGCTCATGGTTCATGGGGAGGGGGTGTTCCTTCACACAGGCACGAAAGGCAATGGCTCTAGTGTGGCAGCTTGACGCGACGGCGTCGTTGACGTGCTGCAGTGTTTTGCCGGGTGATGACCCGGCAAGGGGCGGGGGCGCGGCCCGCTGGAGCAGTCGCTAGCGGCCGCGCCGCCGCGACACCCGCGCCTCGATGTTCTTGCGCCCGATCAACAGCGGCGGTTTCTCCACCACCGGCTCGTCGGCCAACCACTTGTACATCACCAGGCAATCGACCAGGCCCAGCTCGCCATGGCGGTAGGCCTTGGGCAGGCGGCCGACAGTCTCGAAGCCGAGCTTGTGCCACAGCGCCACTGCCACTCCGTTGGTCGCCACCACCGAATTGAACTGCAGGGCCAGGAAGCCTTCCTGGCGGGCGAGCTTCTGCGAATGCTCGCACATCAGCCTGGCCACGCCGCGGCCACGGGCGTTTTCGCACACCATGTAGCCGCAGTTGCCCACATGCCCGCCAGGGCCGGCGGCATTGGGCTTGAGGAAGTAAGAGCCGAGCAGCTCGCCGTCCGCCTCGGCCACCAGGGTGCGCAACGGGTTCTCCAGCCACAGCGTGCGGGCCTGGTCGATATTCAGGGCGGGGTCGAAGGCGTAGGTCTGGCGAGCCTGGACAATGGCCTGGAAGGTCGGCCAGAAGCGCTCGAAGTCTTCCGGGGTCATGGGGCGAATCTGGATCATAGCGGTTCCTGCACGGGCTGGGCCGCCAAGTCTGGGTGGCGCGGCGTCGTCGCGCAAGGGCGGCGACGCCTTGGTGTGTCAGGCGCCGGTCTTGCCCACCGCGTCCAGGGCCCGGGCCGAGTAGACCAGTGCCGCGCCGGCGTTCATCGCCACCGCTACCCCCAGGGCCTCGGCGATCTCCTCGCGGGTGGCGCCATGCTTGACCGCCTGCTGCGAGTGAACGGCGATGCAGCCGTCGCAGCGGGTGGTGACCGCCACGGCCAGGGAGATCAGTTCGCGGGTCTTGGCGTCCAGGTGGTTGGTGTTGGCCCCGGCGCCACTGGCAGTCATGTAGCCGGCCACGGTATCGGGGGACAGTTGCCTGAGATCGCCGATGCCGGCAATCAACTGCTTACGGTAGGCGTCCCAGTCCATCATGCTCATCGTCTTCACCTTGTCAGGTTGGCAACAGGAGCTTTCAGGCTAGTCGAAGACGGGGTGTGCAGCGGAGAAAACACTCGCGGGGCAAGCTCGCTCCCACTGTTGGCAGGAGCGGGTTTGCCCCGCGAGGACGACGTCCGGATCAGATGTAGATGAACACCAGTACCAGCGCCGCGACCACTGCCCACTTCTCCAGGTAGTAGCGGGTGCGGTTGCGCTTTTTCATGGCCTTGCCGCGCTCACGGATCTTGTAGATGCGCGTGAACAGGCGGTTGATACCCCCGGTCTTGTCATTGGCGTCGTTGGGCGCGGCGGCGGCGGCCATCACGTTGCGGCTGAACCAGCGGTTGAACGCGGCTGCCCAGCGGTACTTGAGCGGGCGCTCGACGTCGCAGAACAGGATGATGCGGTTGTGCTCGGTGGTGTTGGCGGCGTAGTGGATGTAGGTCTCGTCGAACACCACGCCCTCACCGTCGCGCCAGGAGTACTTCTCGCCGTCCACGTCGATGTAGCAGCCATCGTCATTGGGCGTGTCCAGGCCCAGGTGGTAGCGGTACGAGCCGGCGTAGGGGTCGCGGTGGCGCACCAGCTTGGCGCCCGGCGGCAGGGTGGCGAACATCGCCGCCTTGACCGTGCCGATGCCTTGCAGCAACTCGGTGGTACGTGGGCACAGGGTCATCGCCGAGGGGTGGCTCTCGCCGTACCACTTCAGGTAGAAGCGCTTCCAGCCGGTCTTGAAGAACGAGTTGAAGCCGACATCGTCATAGTTGTCGGACTTCTTGATCTCGCCGGCCTGCAGCAGTTGCTGGCCTTCCTTGCGGATCTCCTGCCAGTGGTCCTGCAGTACCTGCAGCTCGGGGAAGGCACTGACCGGCAGGTAAGGCTTGGCCGGGTGCTTGGAGAACAGGTACAGGAAGGCGTTGACCGGGGCCAGGAAGCTGGAGTGGTCGCCCAGCTGGCGGGTCAGCTTGTGACGTACCCGACCGCGCAGGTGAACATAGGCGATCGAGAGGACGAAGATCAGTACGAGTGCAATTTTCATGGACGTTTACTTGTCGAAAAATGGCCATGCGCCATGGCGTAAGCCAGCCAGCATAAACAATCGTGGCGCGGGTTTGTACTTATTGTTACGACAAAACCGCCCGACTTAGGTGGCATGGCCTACAGCTTGCGCAAACGATTCATCCGTATGTGCGGGTATTTTCTGGCGACCCGGCGTTTACAATCGGGTGGACGTCCATCCAGCAAGGAACTCCCGATGATCCAGGATGTACGCCCCAGCGGGGCTCCCTTCAAGCGGCTGTTTTTCGCCCTGTCACTGGGCGAAGAACAGCGCCGTGGCATCAGCCAGTGGCGGCGTGGCCTGGGCTTGCGCGGCGGCAAGCCGGTGCCCAGCGAGAACTTCCATGTCACCTTGCTGTTCCTGGGCGATGTCGATGCCGCCCAGGTGCCGGCGGTGTGCGCCGTAGTGGATGCACTGCGGCTTCCTGAAGCCAAGCTGCGCCTGGTCCTGGACCAGTTGCAGGTATGGCCGCGGGCTTCGGCGTTGGTGCTGGCGCCGGCGCAGGCGCCGTTGGCCCTGCGCCAGCTGGTGTACGACTTGCAGCAGGCGCTGCTGCCGCTGGGCATCGAGCCGTCGGTGCGTGAGTACCGGCCGCACCTGACCCTGTCCCGGGATTTTCGCGAGCCATTGCCGGAGGCGGGCGAGGCGCCGACGTTCCACCTCGTCGCCCGCCACTTCACCCTGTACGAGTCACGCAAGGGCCGCTACTGGCCTTTGGCCGAGTGGTCCCTGACGCAGTGAAAGTGACGGTCGATGCCCAGGCCGTCGAGGAAGTCCCGGTCGTGGGAAATAACCAGCAGCGCGTTGGGGTAAACCACCAGCACTTCCAGCAGGTGGGCACGCATGCGCAGGTCGAGGTTGTTGGTCGGCTCGTCGAGGATCAGTAGCTGCGGCGGCCGCGCGGCGATGCAGGCCAGGGACAGGCGCGCCTTCTCGCCGCCGGACAAGCCCGCCACCGGCGCCTGCACCGCATCGGCATGGCGGAACAGAAAGTCTGCAAGGTGGGCGCGCAACTGTTCCAGCGGCCAATCCGGCACTTGTCGCGACAGGGCTTCCTGCACATTGGCGTCGGCAGGCAGGGTGGCGTAGTGCTGGTCGATGTAGCCGATCTGCTCGGGCGCCGGCAGCAGCCAGTCGCCGCGCCGCCAGACCCGTGGATCGCCGAGGATCGCCCGCGCCAGGGTGGACTTGCCGCTGCCGTTGTTGCCGGTCAGGGCCAGGCGTTCGCCGCCGTCCAGCTGCAGGTCGATGCCGTTGAGCACCGCTGTGTCTGCGTAGCCCACACAGCCGTCACGCACCTGGATCAGCACCCGCGATGACTGGCCCGTCGCCGGCAGATGGAAGCGTGGCACGATCACCGGCTCCGGGCGCAGTTCGGCCAGCTGTTCGCCGAGCTCGCGCTGTTGCTGCAGGATCTGCGCTTGCTTGCGCCCGGCCGTGGTGTTCCCGCGGCCCAGCTTGGTCGGCGAGCGCACGGTAGCCCACTTGCTGTTCTGGATCGCCTTGGCCCCACGCTTGCGGGCGCCGGCGGCGCGGGCCTGTTCCTGCATCAGTGAGTCGTGGGCGTCGTCGCGGGCGCGGCGCACCTCGGCGATGCGCTTGTCGAGCAAGCCGCGCTGCAGGTCGCGCTCGGCCATGTAGTCGGCGTAGCTGCCGTTGAACACGTCCAGGCGCCCGTTGTGCAAGTGCCAGAGCGTGTCGCAGGTCTGGTTCATCAGCGCCACGTCGTGGGTCACCAGCACCAGGGTGCCGTGGAAATGCTCGAGCATGCGTGACAGCGAGCGGCGGTTGGCGGCGTCCAGGTGGTTGGTCGGCTCGTCCAGCAGCAGCAGGTCGGGGCCCAGGGCCAGTGCCTGGCTCAATGCCTGGTTGACACGCTGGCCGCCGCTGAGCGACGACTCGCCGCCCAGTACCTGTGCCACATGCCCGACACGCAAACCGCCGTGGCGCTCCATGTGCCCCTCGCTGGGCGCCAGGCTGCCCTGCAGCAAATGCAGCAATGACGACTTGCCGCTGCCATTGTCGCCGATGATGGCGATGCGCTGCCCCCATTCGATGCGCGCGTCGAGTTCGCTGAAGAGGTGTTTGCGGCCATGGAAAAAGCCCAGGCCGTGTAGTTCGATCATTGCCATGGGATGGTGGCCCTCCTGGCCACTGTCGCGCTTGATCGGCAGCGCACATGGGCCCAGCCTGCCGTGGCAGGCGCCCAATAAAAAACCCGCCACAAGGGCGGGTTTTTTTGCAGCTATCCGAAAATTACTCCGGACGAACCTGCGCAGCCTGCATGCCCTTCTGGCCTTTTTCGGCAACGAAGGAAACAGTTTGGCCTTCTTTCAGGCTTTTGAAACCGTCGGTTTCGATAGCCTTGAAGTGTACGAACAGGTCGTCGCCGCCGCCTTGAGGAGTGATGAAGCCGAAGCCTTTTTCATCGTTGAACCACTTGACGGTGCCGGTTTGGCGATTGGACATGGGGTGAATCTCCAGAAACATGATTTTTTATCGGGGTGCAGTGTCGCCTAAGCTTCAGTGGCACCGACGACACTATAGTCTAATTCTTCGCATCTAGCGCCTATTACCTTCGCCGGATGTTGATCCAAGGCAAAAGATGCGACGGAACGCCGGAAAATCCGGCCTATTTTGGCTTGCAGCTGGCCTGGACCACCTGCTGAGCCTTCTGCATCAGCTTGGCGTCTACGCCGTCCTGGCTGTCGAGGTCCTCGATCTCCTTATCGTTGAAATTCTTCTTGATGGCTTGGGCACCACACTCGCAGTGCTTCTTGGCTGTTGCCGCATCCACGCCTTGGCCGCTCGCCACTTGTTGGCACTGCGCCATATAGGACGCTTCCTTGCCGGCGGGGAAATTGCCTGCGTTGGCAGCCAGGGGCAGCAGCAGGGCGCTCGCGGCGCAGGCAGCCAGAAGGGACTGAAGTCGCATAACCGGACACTCCTTGGTTAATGGTCTCATCAAGAGTAGGTTGCTTCAGAAAGTCTGATAGGAAATTTTCCGCAAGAGTTCACCGCCACGGCGTAAATTCCAAATATTTCTGCCGGCCGCTCTAGCCCCGTGCTAGCATGCCTCCCTTGCGCCACGCCCTGTGCGGGCGCATTTCTTTTTATACCTTCCAGTCACTCTGGTTCGTCCCTGGCAGGCCGAAAGGTCTCTGCCACTGTGAGGCAGGCTTTCCCGCGGGAAAGGCAGGGCGGATCTTGTACTGGCTCATCCCAACCCACGTGACCTTTGGTAGGGGTCACCACTAGGAGAGGAGGCGCCATGCCCGTTATTACTCTTCCCGATGGCAGTCAACGCACGTTCGACCAGCCGGTATCCGTAGCCGAAGTCGCCGCCTCGATCGGCGCAGGCCTGGCCAAGGCCACCCTGGCCGGCAAGGTCGACGGCAAGCTCGTCGATGCCTGCGACAAGATCGACCACGACGCCACCCTGCAGATCATCACCCCTAAAGATGAAGAGGGACTGGAGATCATCCGTCACTCGTGCGCGCACCTGATCGGCCACGCAGTGAAGCAGCTGTACCCGACCGCCCGCATGGTGATCGGCCCGGTGATCGACGAAGGCTTCTATTACGACATCGCCTACGAGCGTCCCTTCACCCCGGACGACCTCGCCGCCATCGAAAAGCGCATGCAGCAGCTGATCGACACGGACTACGACGTCGTCAAGAAGATGACCCCGCGCGCCGAAGTCATCGACGTGTTCACCCAGCGTGGCGAAGACTACAAGCTGCGCCTGGTCGAGGACATGCCGGATGAACAGGCCATGGGCCTGTACTACCACGAAGAATACGTCGACATGTGCCGTGGCCCGCACGTGCCGAACACTCGCTTCCTGAAAGCGTTCAAGCTGACCAAACTGAGCGGCGCCTACTGGCGCGGCGATGCCAAGAACGAGCAGCTGCAACGCGTGTACGGCACCGCCTGGGCCGACAAGAAGCAGCTGGCCGCCTATATCCAGCGCATCGAAGAAGCCGAAAAACGCGACCACCGCAAGATCGGCAAGCAGCTCGACCTGTTCCACCTGCAGGAAGAAGCCCCGGGCATGGTGTTCTGGCACGCCAACGGCTGGACCGTGTACCAGGTGCTCGAGCAGTACATGCGCCAGGTCCAGCGCGAAAACGGCTACCAGGAAATCAAGACCCCGCAGGTAGTCGATCGCATCCTCTGGGAGCGTTCCGGCCACTGGTCCAACTACGCCGAGAACATGTTCACCACTTCGTCGGAAAACCGCGACTACGCGGTAAAACCGATGAACTGCCCGTGCCACGTGCAGGTGTTCAACCAGGGGCTGAAGTCCTACCGCGACCTGCCGCTGCGCCTGGCCGAGTTCGGCGCCTGCCACCGCAACGAGCCCTCCGGCGCGCTGCACGGCATCATGCGCGTGCGTGGCTTCGTGCAGGACGACGCGCATATCTTCTGCACTGAAGACCAGGTGAAGAAGGAAGCCGCCGACTTCATCAAGCTGACCCTGGACGTATACAAGGACTTCGGTTTCACCGACGTCGCCATGAAGCTGTCGACCCGTCCGGCCAAGCGCGTGGGCTCCGAAGAGCTGTGGGACCGCGCCGAAGGCGCGCTGGCCGACGCCCTGAACGAGTCGGGCCTGGAGTGGGAATACCAGCCGGGCGAGGGCGCCTTCTACGGCCCGAAGATCGAGTTCACCCTGCGCGACTGCCTGGGCCGTAACTGGCAGTGCGGTACCCTGCAGTACGACCCGAACCTGCCCGAGCGCCTGGACGCCAGCTACATCGCCGAAGACAACAGCCGCGTGCGCCCGGTGATGCTGCACCGCGCCATCCTCGGTTCGTTCGAACGCTTCATCGGCATGCTCATCGAGCACTACGCCGGCGTGTTCCCGGCCTGGCTCGCCCCGACCCAGGCCGTGATCATGAACATCACCGACAAACAGGCCGATTTCGCCCTCGAGGTGGAAAAAGCCCTGAATGGTAGCGGATTCCGTGCCAAGTCGGACTTGAGAAATGAGAAGATCGGCTTTAAAATCCGCGAGCATACGTTGCTGCGGGTCCCTTATCTTTTGGTTATAGGGGATCGCGAAGTCGAAACGCAAACCGTCGCTGTGCGCACCCGCGAAGGCGCAGACCTGGGCTCGATGCCCGTCGCGCAGTTCGCTGAGCTGCTGTCGCAAGCGGTTTCCCGGCGTGGTCGCCAAGAATCGGAGTAATGACTATTAAGCGTGAAATGAGAAACGATAAACGAACTGCACCGAAAGCCCCGATCAACGAGAATATCTCGGCACGCGAGGTTCGGTTAATTGGTGCTGACGGCGAGCAGATTGGCATCGTCTCGATTGATGAAGCGCTGCGTATCGCTGATGAAGCGAAGCTGGATCTGGTGGAAATCTCTGCAGACGCGCAACCGCCCGTCTGCAAGGTGATGGACTACGGCAAGCACCTCTTCGAGAAGAAGAAGCAGGCCAACGAAGCCAAGAAGAACCAGAAGCAGATCCAGATCAAAGAAATCAAGTTTCGTCCAGGGACGGAAGAAGGGGATTACCAGGTAAAACTACGCAACCTGGTACGTTTCCTTAGCGATGGGGACAAGGCCAAGATCTCTCTGAGATTCCGCGGCCGTGAGATGGCCCACCAGGAGCTGGGCATGGAGCTGTTGAAGCGGGTCGAAGCTGACCTCGTGGAATACGGCACCGTTGAGCAGCATCCGAAGATGGAAGGACGCCAGCTTATGATGGTCATCGCCCCCAAAAAGAAGAAGTAATCTCCCGGGCACGGCAGGCCTGATGATTATTGTGTAATTTTTATTCGAATGCGGAGTTCCAACATGCCAAAAATGAAAACCAAGAGCGGTGCTGCGAAGCGCTTCCTGAAGACGGCTTCCGGCTTCAAGCACAAGCACGCTTTCAAGAGCCACATCCTGACCAAAATGTCGACCAAGCGTAAGCGTCAACTGCGCGGTGCCAGCTTGCTGCACCCGTCTGACGTGGCAAAAGTCGAGCGCATGCTGCGCGTTCGTTAATTCTGGTTAAGATAGAGGAAGTTACTCATGGCTCGTGTTAAGCGCGGCGTTATCGCTCGTAAGCGTCACAAAAAAATTCTGAAACTGGCTAAAGGCTACTACGGTGCACGCTCGCGCGTATTCCGCGTTGCCAAGCAAGCGGTCATCAAGGCAGGCCAATACGCCTACCGCGACCGTCGCCAGAAGAAGCGTCAGTTCCGCGCACTGTGGATCGCTCGTATCAACGCCGGTGCCCGCACCAACGGTCTGTCGTACAGCCGTCTGATTGCTGGCCTGAAAAAAGCGTCGATCGAAATCGACCGTAAGGTTCTGGCTGATCTGGCAGTGAACGAAAAAGCGGCGTTTGCTGCGATTGTCGAGAAGGCTAAAGCCGTACTGGCTTAAGTACCCACGACAATCATCCGGCGGCGCCTGCGCCGTCGGGTGTAAAACGTCATCGGATAGGGGAAGAGCCTTCAAAAGCTCTTCCCCTATTTTCGTATCTGGAGTCTGTACATGGAAAACCTGGACGCGCTGGTCGCCCAAGCCCTCGAGGCCGTGGAACGCGCTGAAGACATCACTACCCTGGAACAGATCCGGGTCCAATATCTCGGCAAGAAAGGCGAGCTGACCCAGGTGATGAAGACCCTGGGCAACCTGCCAGCCGAAGAGCGCCCCAAGGTCGGCGCGCTGATCAACGACGCCAAGGAACGCGTCACCGACGTGCTCAACGCACGCAAGGCCGCCTTTGAAGAGGCCGAGCTCAACGCTCGCCTGGCCGCCGAATGCATCGACGTGACCCTGCCAGGCCGTGGCCAGACCACCGGCGGGCTGCACCCGATCACCCGTACTCTCGAGCGCATCGAGCAGTTCTTCACCCACATCGGCTACGGCATCGCCGAAGGCCCTGAGGTCGAAGACGACTACCACAACTTCGAAGCGCTCAACATCCCCGGCCACCACCCGGCCCGGGCGATGCACGACACCTTCTACTTCAACGCCAACATGCTGCTGCGCACCCACACCTCGCCGGTCCAGGTGCGCACCATGGAAAGCACCCAGCCGCCGATCCGCATCGTCTGCCCAGGCCGTGTGTACCGTTGCGACTCGGATATCACCCACTCGCCGATGTTCCACCAGGTCGAAGGCCTGCTGGTCGATCGCGGCATCAACTTCGCCGACCTCAAGGGCACCATCGAAGAGTTCCTGCGGGTGTTCTTCGAGAAAGAACTGGCCGTGCGCTTCCGCCCGTCGTTCTTCCCCTTCACCGAGCCGAGCGCCGAAGTCGACATCCAGTGCGTGATGTGTTCCGGCAAGGGCTGCCGCGTGTGCAAGCAGACCGGCTGGCTGGAAGTGATGGGCTGCGGCATGGTCCACCCGAACGTGCTGCGCATGTCCGGCATCGATCCGGAAGAGTACCAGGGCTTCGCCTTCGGCATGGGCGCCGAGCGCCTGGCCATGCTGCGCTATGGCGTCAACGATTTGCGTCTGTTCTTCGACAACGACCTGCGGTTCTTGGCTCAATTCCGCTAGGCCCAATCGACGCAACTTTCAGGAGAACAGCATGAAATTCAGTGAACAATGGCTGCGCGGTTGGGTAAACCCGCAAGTCTCCCGTGACGAACTGGTCGCCCGCCTGTCCATGGCCGGCCTCGAAGTCGACAGCGTGACCCCCGCTGCCGGCCAGTTCAGCGGCATCGTGGTGGGCGAGATCCTCACCACCGAACAACACCCGGACGCCGACAAGCTGCGCGTGTGCCAGGTAAGCAACGGCGCGGAGACCTTCCAGGTGGTCTGCGGCGCCCCGAATGCCCGCCCAGGCATCAAGATCCCGTTCGCCATGATCGGCGCCGAACTGCCGGGCGACTTCAAGATCAAGAAGGCCAAGCTGCGCGGCGTCGAATCCTTCGGCATGCTCTGCTCGGCTGCCGAGCTGCAGATCAGCGAAGAGAACGACGGCCTGCTGGAACTGGCCGCCGACGCCCCGGTTGGCCAGGACATCCGTCAGTACCTGAACCTGGACGACGCCAGCATCGAGATCGGCCTGACCCCGAACCGCGGCGACTGCCTGTCCATCGCTGGCCTTGCCCGTGACGTCAGCGCCCTGTACGACGTGCCGGTCACCCGCCCGGTGGTGCCAGCCGTACCGGCTGCCCACGACGAAGTACGCCCGGTCGAAGTCAGCGCCCCGGCCGCCTGCCCGTGCTACCTGGGCCGCGTGATCCGCAACGTCGACCTGAGCAAGCCGACCCCGCTGTGGATGGTCGAGCGCCTGCGCCGCAGCGACGTGCGCAGCATCGACGCCGCCGTCGACATCACCAACTACGTGATGCTCGAACTCGGCCAGCCGATGCACGCCTTCGACCTCGCCGAAATCAACGGCGGCATCCGCGTGCGCATGGCCGAGGAGGGCGAGAAACTCGTCCTGCTGGACGGCCAGGAAGTTGCCCTGCGCGCCGACACCCTGGTGATCGCCGACCACACCCGCGCCCTGGCCATTGCCGGCGTGATGGGTGGCGAGCACAGCGGCGTCAACACCGAGAAGACCCGCGACCTGTTCCTCGAGAGCGCCTTCTTCGAGCCGATTTCCGTCGCAGGCAAGGCCCGTTCCTACGGCCTGCACACCGACGCCTCGCACCGCTACGAGCGCGGCGTGGATTCGCAACTGGCCCGTGAAGCCATGGAGCGCGCCACCGCCCTGGTACTGGAGATCGTCGGCGGCGAAGCAGGCCCTGTAGTCGAAGCCGTGAGCGAGCAGCACCTGCCGAACATCGCGCCGATCACCCTGCGCGACGAACGCATCACCCAGATGCTCGGCATGCAAATGCAAGCCGCCCAGGTCGAGCAACTGCTCAACGCTTTGGAGTTGAAAACCAGTGCAAGTGGGGCAGGGCAGTGGACCGTTACGGTCCCAAGCCACCGCTTCGACGTCAGCCTGGAAGTCGACCTGATCGAAGAGCTGGCCCGCCTGTACGGCTACAACAACCTGCCGGTCCGTTACCCGCAGGCCCGCCTGGCCCCGCAAGCCCGCCCGGAAACCCGTGGCGAGCTGCCGAACCTGCGTCGCCTGCTGGTTGCCCGCGGCTACCAGGAAGCCATCACCTACAGCTTCATCGACCCGAAACTGTTCGAGCTGTTCACCCCAGGCGTCGAGCCGCTGCTGCTGGCCAACCCGATCTCCAACGACATGGCCGCCATGCGCGCCTCGTTGTGGCCGGGCCTGGTCAAGGCCATGCAGCACAACCTCAACCGCCAGCAAGACCGCGTTCGCCTGTTCGAAAGCGGCCTGCGCTTCGTCGGCCAGCTCGGTGACCTCAAGCAGCAACCGATGATCGCCGGCGTCGTCACCGGCAGCCGCCTGCCGGAAGGCTGGGCCAACGGCCGCGACAGCATCGACTTCTTCGACGTCAAAGCCGATGTGGAAGCCCTGCTGGGTTACTCCGGTGCCCTGAGCGACTTCACCTTCGCCGCCGGCAAACACCCGGCCCTGCACCCCGGCCAGACCGCCCGCATCGAGCGCGACGGCAAGGAAGTCGGCTACCTCGGCGCGATCCACCCCGAGCTGGCCAAGACCCTCGGCCTCGACCGCCCGGTGTTCGTCTTCGAGCTGGTGCTCGGCGATGTAGTCGAAGGCCGCCTGCCGAAGTTCAGCGAGCTGTCCAAGTTCCCGGAAACCCGTCGTGACCTGGCTTTGATCGCAGGTCGTGATGTAGCTTCTAGCTCGGTGCTTGAAGTAATTCGTGACAATGCGGGCGAATGGCTCACAGACCTCAGGCTGTTTGACGTCTACCAGGGTAAAGGCATTGATCCTGATAGAAAAAGCCTGGCGGTCGGCTTGACCTGGCAACATCCATCGCGCACTCTTAACGACGATGAGGTGAATGAAACCCTGCAAACCATCCTCACCTCGCTTGAACAAAGGTTGAACACCACGTTAAGGAAATAACGGCATGGGTGCTCTGACGAAAGCTGAGATGGCCGAAAGGCTGTACGAGGAGCTGGGGCTTAACAAGCGTGAGGCCAAGGAGCTGGTCGAGCTGTTTTTCGAAGAAATTCGGCACGCGCTTGAAGACAACGAGCAGGTCAAGTTGTCCGGTTTCGGCAACTTCGACCTTCGCGACAAACGCCAGCGGCCGGGCCGCAACCCTAAAACAGGGGAAGAGATCCCGATCACCGCGCGCCGCGTCGTCACCTTTCGTCCAGGGCAGAAGCTGAAAGCCCGGGTAGAGGCCTATGCTGGAACCAAGCCATAACGACGAGCTGCCCCCCATCCCGGGCAAACGCTACTTCACCATCGGTGAAGTCAGCGAGCTCTGTGCGGTAAAACCGCACGTGCTGCGCTACTGGGAGCAGGAATTCACGCAGCTCAACCCGGTGAAGCGCCGTGGCAACCGGCGGTATTATCAGCGCCAGGACGTGCTGATGATCCGCCAGATCCGCGCTTTGCTGTATGACCAGGGCTTTACCATTGGCGGGGCGCGACTGCGGCTCTCCAGTGATGAGGTCAAGGATGAGTCCAGCCAGTACAAGCAGCTGATTCGGCAGATGATTGCGGAGTTGGAGGATGTGTTGGTGGTGCTCAAGAAGTGACCAAAGCCGACGAATGGAAAGTTTTTTGAAAAAAAGCTTCCATTAATCAAAAGGTTAGGGTACATTTCTTCTCGTTCTCGGCAACATTGAGAACCGCCTTGTCGGGGCGTAGCGCAGCCCGGTAGCGCACTTGCATGGGGTGCAAGGGGTCGAGTGTTCGAATCACTCCGTCCCGACCATTATTGAAACGAAAAAGCCCAGTCGGTAACGACTGGGCTTTTTCGTGCTTGATGAGATTTTCTCAACTCTAAGTAACACAGGGTACTCGGTCGACAATTGTAAAAAAAATGGCTAATTTGTGGTATTTTGCCAGCATATGGGCGCTCATACCTTGCCCACCACGGGCCCCCTTTTGAGAGGGGCATGGTTAAGCTTAATGAAAGTGTACTTACGTGCTAGGAATTGACCTCTTTAGTGGTGCGGGCGGGATGTCCGTTGGAGCCGAGATGAGCGGCGTAAACGTCCAATACGCTGTGGAGGCTGATCCACACGCCGCACTAACTTTCCGAAGGAATCATCCGGGTGTAAACCTTCTGGAGGATGACATTACGAATGTTATCGCTGCCCGGGATATGCCACTGCTAGGGCAACAAACGAAAATTGTATTTGGTGGCCCCCCTTGCCAAGGATTCTCAACTTCAAATCAAAAAAATAGAAGTTCAGCGAATCCTAATAATTGGCTTTTCGAAGAGTATCTCCGTTTAGTCGAAGAAATTACACCTGAGTGGATAGTTTTCGAAAATGTCAAAGGTCTGATTGAGACTGAGAATGGTTACTTTTTAGAGCAAGTCTTAAAGGGGATTGAGAGTAAAGGCTTTACGACTAGTCATTTCATTTTAAACTCAGCTGGTTTTGGCGTGCCGCAACGTCGTAATCGACTTTTCATCGTTGGTTCGAGACGAGGCAAAAAAATTAATGCACCGTCCCCGACTGTGAAAAAGTACGTGTCAGTGAGAGAGGCCCTCCACGATCTCCCCGACCTACAAAATGGGGATAGTCGAGATCTTGAATATTATAGGTGGCGGTTGCAGGAGCTGAGTGCAACACGGTCATTGAATTGAAACTGGAGCATCATGCCGCATAGCCATGGCCTTCTGCATCACCTCGCCCATAACTTCGATTGGGCATTTGAAGTCGAAGCGCTTACGCGGACGCATGTTCAGTTGCAGTGCGATGGCATTCAGTTCTTCCTGGCTGTGTACCGACAGGTCTGTGCCTTTGGGCAGGTACTGGCGGATCAGGCCATTGATGTTTTCGTTGCTACCGCGCTGCCAAGGGCTGTGCGGGTCGCAGAAGTAGATCGCCACGCCGGTTCTTTGGGTGATCTCGGCGTGTCGCGCCATCTCCCGGCCCTGGTCGTAAGTCATGCTCTTTCGCATCTCCAGCGGCATGCCATTGAGCGCGGCGCTGAAGCCTTCCAGCGCCGAAGTCGCCGTCGCGTCGTTCATCTTTACCAGCATCAGGTAGCCACTGGTGCGTTCCACCAGCGTACCGACGGACGAGGCGTTGGCCTTACCCTTGATGAGGTCGCCTTCCCAATGCCCCGGCATCTGCCTGTCTTCAATCTCCGGCGGGCGCACATGAATACTGACCATCTCGGGGATCTGGCCGCGCCGATCCACACCACCAGAGCGCGGTCGGCGTGTCGTCTTGCTTTGCCGCAGGCAGATGATCAGCTCCTTGCGCAGTTCACCGACCGGCAGGGCATAGATCGCGTTATAGATCGTCTCGCGACAGACGTAGGCATCTCTGAGGCTGGGAATGTTCATGCTGCGCAGCTTGCCGGCAATCTGCTCGGGAGACAAACGCTCACGGAGCATATGCGCCACCAACTCGAAGCGCTCACCACCCGGCAACAGCTTTCGCTTCGGTCGACACACCTGGCGGCGAGCCTGCATCTGCTGCTGGGCCGCGTGGGCCGAGTAGCCGCCACAGACATCTCGATTGCGGCGCAGCTCCCGGCTGATGGTCGAAGGGGATCGGTTGATCAAGCAGGCAATCCTACGCAGGCTGAAGCCTTGAGTACGACCGATTTGAATGGTGGCGCGCTCTTCAACGCTGAGTTCGGTATAAGACATAGTGGCAGCACCGTACCGGAAAGGTCAGGTGTTGCACTCAGTTTTTGCCGCCGCCGGTCACCTCCATCGTCGACCTATGCTAGCAAATTACGAGGTGGGAAACGAAAGTGTTGGAACAATCTCGTAACGAAAAATGCTGAGCACATTCTGCATCGCTACTCTCATATTCCTCAGGGAGGGAACTGGGCGGACATCCCATCATCCCTGATGACTAATTATTCAGATGTTACAAGATGTCATACTGGTATTTATAGGCGTCTGAAAGATGATGAGCCGTCGATAGTAATTGGAAATTTCAGGAAAAATATGTTAATTCACCCCTGGGTCGATCGTGGTCTCTCAGTACGAGAGGCAGCAAGGCTACAGTCATTTCCTGATGCGTTTAGATTTTATGGCTCTATTGGTTTTCAACAACAACAAGTAGGGAACGCTGTACCGCCTTTGCTAGCGAAAGCCCTGTTTGACGTAATAATGGATGCATGATTATGGCTGATATTCCTAACTCGCAGATATTGGAACGGCTATTCAAGGAAGTGGCTGCTGATACGCCAAAGTTTCCTAGGATGTCAAATGATTATTACGTGCAGTATTCTAACTTTGTGAATGCGCTTCGTCGTGATATTTATCCTGGCGTAGATGCAGGTTTAGCAGCTAATTCAGCCATATCAGGTTACTACACAGCACACAATGCAGAGCATTTTGATGAGGTCGTTAGATATGCCGGCGATTTGCTGGGCGCTTCGACAACTGAGGGTGTTAGTAAAGATGTATTAACTCCTTATGAGTTATATATTTTGCTCGTTGCGATTCGGGTTCACGATGTTGGTAATATTGAAGGTCGTGAAGATCATGAGAAAAAATGGGCGGTTGCAGGAGCTGAGTGCAACACGGTCATTGAATTGAAACTGGAGCATCATGCCGCATAGCCATGGCCTTCTGCATCACCTCGCCCATAACTTCGATTGGGCATTTGAAGTCGAAGCGCTTACGCGGACGCATGTTCAGTTGCAGTGCGATGGCATTCAGTTCTTCCTGGCTGTGTACCGACAGGTCTGTGCCTTTGGGCAGGTACTGGCGGATCAGGCCATTGATGTTTTCGTTGCTACCGCGCTGCCAAGGGCTGTGCGGGTCGCAGAAGTAGATCGCCACGCCGGTTCTTTGGGTGATCTCGGCGTGTCGCGCCATCTCCCGGCCCTGGTCGTAAGTCATGCTCTTTCGCATCTCCAGCGGCATGCCATTGAGCGCGGCGCTGAAGCCTTCCAGCGCCGAAGTCGCCGTCGCGTCGTTCATCTTTACCAGCATCAGGTAGCCACTGGTGCGTTCCACCAGCGTACCGACGGACGAGGCGTTGGCCTTACCCTTGATGAGGTCGCCTTCCCAATGCCCCGGCATCTGCCTGTCTTCAATCTCCGGCGGGCGCACATGAATACTGACCATCTCGGGGATCTGGCCGCGCCGATCCACACCACCAGAGCGCGGTCGGCGTGTCGTCTTGCTTTGCCGCAGGCAGATGATCAGCTCCTTGCGCAGTTCACCGACCGGCAGGGCATAGATCGCGTTATAGATCGTCTCGCGACAGACGTAGGCATCTCTGAGGCTGGGAATGTTCATGCTGCGCAGCTTGCCGGCAATCTGCTCGGGAGACAAACGCTCACGGAGCATATGCGCCACCAACTCGAAGCGCTCACCACCCGGCAACAGCTTTCGCTTCGGTCGACACACCTGGCGGCGAGCCTGCATCTGCTGCTGGGCCGCGTGGGCCGAGTAGCCGCCACAGACATCTCGATTGCGGCGCAGCTCCCGGCTGATGGTCGAAGGGGATCGGTTGATCAAGCAGGCAATCCTACGCAGGCTGAAGCCTTGAGTACGACCGATTTGAATGGTGGCGCGCTCTTCAACGCTGAGTTCGGTATAAGACATAGTGGCAGCACCGTACCGGAAAGGTCAGGTGTTGCACTCAGTTTTTGCCGCCGCCATGCTTTAAATTACTAAGGGACTATGAGTCGCTGTTAGGTGGCGACAGAGCTGAGTTAAAAATTATATCGAAAATTGCCGAGGCCCATGGAGGAGAGATAAATGGGAGTAAAGATACTATCGGTGTCTTACAGACTTCTGAGCGCGTCGGCAATGTGCAAATACGACCTAGATTATTAGCATCCATATTACGTTTCGCAGACGAGATCTGTGAGAGTCGTAGCCGTGCAGCAAACTATCTTTTACGTCGTGCGGTGTTACCAAGGCACAGTGAAATTTACCACAAGTACGCTTCTGTTATCAGCTCTTCTCAGTATGAGTTTCGTGAGCGCCGCTTGTACATAAACTTTGAGCTGAAAGTTGAGGATATTACCCGTCAGTGGGGTAAGCGTTTGCGTGGCGGGAATGTTTTAGAAGAATGTTATTTGATTGATGAGATCTTTGATCGATTAGATAAAATGAATCGAGAGCGGAAGTACTGTAATCTGCACTCTCGTGGAGTATATGCTGTTGAGTCTATAAGGGCGCTCATAAATGTTGTCGATGATGACCATGATGTAATTGAGGCTATACCTGTGCCTGAGCTCACTGATGTCGGATATCCTGAGGACTCTGGTCGCAAATTAAAAGATGCGGAAGAACTTCGCGAGTTTTGCGGTGCCTTATTGGCAGATAAGATCCGGGCTAAAGTATAGAGGCTGTTATATGGATATGGTTGGCTTCTCTGAACTTTCAGTAAATCCTTTTTCGGTTAAGACTCCGGAAAACCTTACGCCTCAAGAGATTGTAGACTTATTTGTTCCATACCCAGAATATAAGAACTTACAGCTGAGCGGGCATCAATTTCTTCATGGGCATCGCGGTAGCGGCAAGAGCATGATGCTAAAAATGATGACGCCCGAGGCACAATGTATAACTAGATCTTGTTCTGTTAGTAATCTCCCTTTTTATGGGGCGTATCTTTCTATCAAGACTACTGAAATCAATGCAACTGAGTATGTTAGGATTGAGAACGAGCCTAGTGGGTATATATTGTCTGAGCACGTGCTAACAACTAAGTTGCTTGGCGCGTTGTTTTTGTCCGTTAAGCAACATTGTTCTGAGCTCTGGGCTTTAAATGAAGATAATGTCTCATTGTTTTATAAGGGGATTTTCTCTAAGAGGCTAAGCTATGTCGGTTGGGAAGATGATATACCGTTGGGGAATGAAACGCTTGACGTTGTAAGATTCATTGAGGTTATTGATTCGCTACAGGCTGAAACTGTTCGCTATATAAAGCGTCGAGCTTTTGCTAAGGACTATTTGCCTTACAATGGCCCTCTTTTAGGATTTCAAGATGTTTTGCTGCCTGTTGTAGATGGATTGAGGCGCAACGGACTGATTCCCAATTGTCCAGTTTTTTTTCTGTTGGACGATTCAGATAATTTGACGCTTCAGCAAACTAAGGTTTTAAATACGTGGGTGTCTTATCGTAGTACGGATAAGGTTTCCTTAAAGATTTCAACTCAGATGAATTATAAGACTTTTAGTACTACGTCTGGTATTAGAATTGAGGCACCCCACGACTATTCGGAAATCAATTTTACGTCGGTGTATACAGGGTCAGTGAAGGAAAACTATCCAAAGTTAGTAGAGGAAATTGTTAGGAAGGGCGGTTGCAGGAGCTGAGTGCAACACGGTCATTGAATTGAAACTGGAGCATCATGCCGCATAGCCATGGCCTTCTGCATCACCTCGCCCATAACTTCGATTGGGCATTTGAAGTCGAAGCGCTTACGCGGACGCATGTTCAGTTGCAGTGCGATGGCATTCAGTTCTTCCTGGCTGTGTACCGACAGGTCTGTGCCTTTGGGCAGGTACTGGCGGATCAGGCCATTGATGTTTTCGTTGCTACCGCGCTGCCAAGGGCTGTGCGGGTCGCAGAAGTAGATCGCCACGCCGGTTCTTTGGGTGATCTCGGCGTGTCGCGCCATCTCCCGGCCCTGGTCGTAAGTCATGCTCTTTCGCATCTCCAGCGGCATGCCATTGAGCGCGGCGCTGAAGCCTTCCAGCGCCGAAGTCGCCGTCGCGTCGTTCATCTTTACCAGCATCAGGTAGCCACTGGTGCGTTCCACCAGCGTACCGACGGACGAGGCGTTGGCCTTACCCTTGATGAGGTCGCCTTCCCAATGCCCCGGCATCTGCCTGTCTTCAATCTCCGGCGGGCGCACATGAATACTGACCATCTCGGGGATCTGGCCGCGCCGATCCACACCACCAGAGCGCGGTCGGCGTGTCGTCTTGCTTTGCCGCAGGCAGATGATCAGCTCCTTGCGCAGTTCACCGACCGGCAGGGCATAGATCGCGTTATAGATCGTCTCGCGACAGACGTAGGCATCTCTGAGGCTGGGAATGTTCATGCTGCGCAGCTTGCCGGCAATCTGCTCGGGAGACAAACGCTCACGGAGCATATGCGCCACCAACTCGAAGCGCTCACCACCCGGCAACAGCTTTCGCTTCGGTCGACACACCTGGCGGCGAGCCTGCATCTGCTGCTGGGCCGCGTGGGCCGAGTAGCCGCCACAGACATCTCGATTGCGGCGCAGCTCCCGGCTGATGGTCGAAGGGGATCGGTTGATCAAGCAGGCAATCCTACGCAGGCTGAAGCCTTGAGTACGACCGATTTGAATGGTGGCGCGCTCTTCAACGCTGAGTTCGGTATAAGACATAGTGGCAGCACCGTACCGGAAAGGTCAGGTGTTGCACTCAGTTTTTGCCGCCGCCAAGCGTCTCGCGAGAGTTGGGGTTAAGAATGTAGACCCTAGAGTATTTTTTCCTGAAGATAAGAAGCAAGAAGAAGGGATCAGAAAAATCTCCGAAGAGTTGAAGAGTCGCTGGCAGGAATCCAAGTCAGGTGGCTACCGAGCGGGCGACGATGCTTATCGGTTCGCTAGGCCGGAATATATTCGCCGCTTATCGGGTAAATCTAAACAAGGTGCTCGTTATAAGTATGCTGGTTTCGATCAACTAGTCCACATATCGTCTGGGATTATACGATTTTTTCTTGAGCCGGCAGCGAGAATGTTTGCTGATCAGCAGAAGGCTAATGGCGGTGGCGAGGTCTCCTTCATCACGTCTTCAATTCAGGATGATGAAATACGCAATCAATGCGATGAATTACTTATTGAGAGGTTTGACGTTCTTAAAGGTGATGTCGCTAACTCAGATGAGTTGCGTAGCGTGGACAAACTCAGGAATTTGATCCAAGGTCTAGGGTCCTTGTTTCAGGCTTGTTTAATGGATGAGAAGGCGTCGCAACGTCGCATGTTTTCATTTGTGATTTCGGATAGCCCAACAAATGAAATTGAGTCTCTTCTTGCTCTTGCTACACGATTTGGTTATATATATCAAGATACTGTTGGGAATAAGTCCGGAATGGGGCGGACTAAGCTGTATGTGTTATCTAGACGGCTAGCGCCTGCTTATAAGCTTGATCCTATAGGCTTTTCTGGCTATTTATCGGTAACGAACAATTTTCTGCTGGAGATTTCTGAAAGGCCAAATGCATTCGTGAATCGTCTTAAGAAAAATGGGGTGAATGCTGTCGTAGATGGCTCTCCTCAACTAAGTCTTCTTTGAGATTTTAATATGAAAAATGTATTTGTCTCTGATCTCTCTGCTCATTTTCAAGCGGATGATTGTTTGTTCGTTGTCGGCCTTGGTTTCGATTTGCGCGGACTTGAGTCGTTGAAATATGTGGGTGAGAGTACCGCGTCGCAAGCTGTAGGATTGTTAAATCCAAAACGGCCTGATATTGATCAGCTTCTTCATCTGGAACTTTTCCATTCCCTTTCTTCTAAGGAAGCACAGTTAATAGGTCTAGGTTCTGAGAATCTTGTCGAAGTTGTAGATGAATTACAGTCTTTCCTTGCTGCAGCAAGCGGTTCTTATTCCACGATATTGGTCGATATTACATCTATTTCTCATGAGTTGCTTGTTGCATTGATTGGGCTCTTTGTTATGGAAGGGCTTGTCAAGAATGTAACGCTTATTTATACCGTGGCGTCTCAATATAGCGGCGGCGGCAAAAACTGAGTGCAACACCTGACCTTTCCGGTACGGTGCTGCCACTATGTCTTATACCGAACTCAGCGTTGAAGAGCGCGCCACCATTCAAATCGGTCGTACTCAAGGCTTCAGCCTGCGTAGGATTGCCTGCTTGATCAACCGATCCCCTTCGACCATCAGCCGGGAGCTGCGCCGCAATCGAGATGTCTGTGGCGGCTACTCGGCCCACGCGGCCCAGCAGCAGATGCAGGCTCGCCGCCAGGTGTGTCGACCGAAGCGAAAGCTGTTGCCGGGTGGTGAGCGCTTCGAGTTGGTGGCGCATATGCTCCGTGAGCGTTTGTCTCCCGAGCAGATTGCCGGCAAGCTGCGCAGCATGAACATTCCCAGCCTCAGAGATGCCTACGTCTGTCGCGAGACGATCTATAACGCGATCTATGCCCTGCCGGTCGGTGAACTGCGCAAGGAGCTGATCATCTGCCTGCGGCAAAGCAAGACGACACGCCGACCGCGCTCTGGTGGTGTGGATCGGCGCGGCCAGATCCCCGAGATGGTCAGTATTCATGTGCGCCCGCCGGAGATTGAAGACAGGCAGATGCCGGGGCATTGGGAAGGCGACCTCATCAAGGGTAAGGCCAACGCCTCGTCCGTCGGTACGCTGGTGGAACGCACCAGTGGCTACCTGATGCTGGTAAAGATGAACGACGCGACGGCGACTTCGGCGCTGGAAGGCTTCAGCGCCGCGCTCAATGGCATGCCGCTGGAGATGCGAAAGAGCATGACTTACGACCAGGGCCGGGAGATGGCGCGACACGCCGAGATCACCCAAAGAACCGGCGTGGCGATCTACTTCTGCGACCCGCACAGCCCTTGGCAGCGCGGTAGCAACGAAAACATCAATGGCCTGATCCGCCAGTACCTGCCCAAAGGCACAGACCTGTCGGTACACAGCCAGGAAGAACTGAATGCCATCGCACTGCAACTGAACATGCGTCCGCGTAAGCGCTTCGACTTCAAATGCCCAATCGAAGTTATGGGCGAGGTGATGCAGAAGGCCATGGCTATGCGGCATGATGCTCCAGTTTCAATTCAATGACCGTGTTGCACTCAGCTCCTGCAACCGCCAGCTTTAACACAGAAGTAGATAAAAAATGGCTCAGCAGAGGTGTTACTGAGATACGCTCTGTTTTGGGTTTTCCTGGGTTAATGTTGCCATCGAAATCTCTCCACTTAATAATTATGGCAGGCTTCGAATTTGAAAGAGCGGCAGAAGTAATTTCACGTTTCGAACCGGCAAAGCTCACAATTGCTCACGGTAGTAGCACTCAGTCTGTTTCTCCGGAGCATTATGCTAGTAATAAATCATATGTTGAAGATATTCAAAAATTTTTAGTTTCCCGGGGGGTGCTGTTTGAGGATATAGGGACCTTTGAGTTTTCATGTTTGGATCCGTATTTGTCGTCGCAGCAAATACTTGATTATGTTTCTGGTTTGGTTGATGACAACATAATTCTATGTCCGTTGAATACAAAAATGTCAACCGTTGGTGCGGCCATCGCTGGGCTTAGTTGGCCTAGAATGCAAATTTGTTATGCGCAGGCCGCTGAGTATAATTTAGACGGCTACGCGAAACCTGGTGAGCGCATAGTGCTTGTCTCTCTGGAAGATTTTAATATTTCTTTAGAGGACTTTTAGAAATTTTTTGCTATAAGTAGTTTTCGGTTGAGCCGGCTCCATATTTTTTTGAGAGATTTTCGGAGCTTAAAAGCTGGGTAGCTTGGGAGGTTCTGTTTCAATATGTTTCTAGTTGGCAGTCCTATTCGTACCTGTGTTTGCTTCCTTGGGACGCTGGCCAAGCAATCTCGAATCGGATTTTCCCTCTTCTCTGTAGTCCCTTTCCGAAACATACTCCTACCGCCTTACAGCCTGTTGCCGCTCGCCCACCAGCCGTCTAGTCTCGCCAAGTCGCTACCAATCCAGCGACCGGCTTTGACAGGCCGCAGGTAGAATGAAGTCTCGTAGCAAGCCGTTATGGCGGCTGTACGTGGGGCACCTTGTGTGCGCCGGGTTTTCTTCGTCTCCTCGGTCTGTCAACCCACGTACAGCTGCCACCCTCTGTTTGACAGCAGGGTGTGGTGGCTCCACCGAGACGGAGAAACAACATGCTAAAGATCGTCCCCGATCCACCCCTACACGACAAATACACCATCCACACCCTCGAAGACCTCCTGGTCCAGATCTCCGAATACCTCGTCTGCGCCCTGACCGTCAGCCAGCAAACCGTCCTGCTCCACGCCAAACCCCCAGGCCAGGTCCTGCCCCTCGCCGCCATGCACGAAATCGACAGCGCCCGCACCTTGGTGGAGGTGGCGCTGAGTCGCGTGCAATCCCGGCATTGATCTGGCGAGCCTGGGCTCGCACTTGATGTTCACCGACCAGGCCCCGCGCTGTTCGCGGGGCCGCAGGAGGAATGGTATGGAGAAGGAATTGCAAATCCCGCGCATCAAGAAACTCGCCACCACCGGCGTCGGGCATTTCGGCGAAGGCACGGAGGTGAGTGTGCAAGACCCGCTGTTCCGCGTGGTGGCGGGGCATCCGCTGGACCATGCGGTGGAGCAGGCCACCGTGTTGATGTGTGCGGTGCACAAGATCAGTGATCTGGCGATGGTGGAGACTGATCATCTGCCTACACTGCTGACGGCGGTGCATTACCTCAGTGGCATGGCCAAGGCGTTGGCCCAGGATGTAAATCATGGGTTGATGGTTGGGCAGGGGGCTGGGTAGGGGGAGGGTATCTGCCTGGGGAGCTTGGCTGTCTGGGCTGGCCCCTTCGCGGGCAAGCCCACACAGGATTTGTTTTTCGTCTTGCCGCTATGGCGCCAGGTTCACGCCGTTACAACGCCCCTTGGTGGAAAAGTCGTTGATCTGCCGCGCCTTGTTCACCGACATCAGGATCGTGCAGCCGCCAGGATGGGCCACGTCGTCCCAGTAATTGGTATGGACCATCACGTTGCCTTGCATCTCGGCGGTGCTGCCGACCACCTCCTTCTGCACGTAGGTGGTATCGCGGTACCAGCCCAACTGCACCCCAGCGCCGTCAGGCAACGGCTCCATGCGCATGGGCGGGCCGAAGAAGTCGATGGCCTGCTTGGCGTCGCGCCCTTGCCATTGGTTGCCCGCCATCAGCTCCGGCAGGGTCGGGATGCAGCCGGCCAACGTCGGCAGCAACAGGCCAAGGATCAGCAGAGGGCGCGCGCTCATCGTGGGGTGTTCGCCAGCATGTCGTCCAGCTCCTGCACCGCCTGGCTGTTGGCCTGCACGCCGATCAACTGGATGAACATGGCCTGGATGGTGGCGACCATCTTCGCCGCCGGCATCTTGCCGATCGACAGCATCTGGTTGCGCGCGCGGTTATCGGGGGCGCAGACGAAGGCGAAGGTGCGCTGCAACCAGTAGTCCTTTGGTGCTACCCAGTCTTTGGCGTTGGTTTTCACATCCCTCACGGCACCGTCGAAGCGACGTATCGCCCGGGCGCTGTCCAGGCGGATCTGGCGCTGTTTGCACTTGGCCTGCACCTCGTAGGCGACGAGGGTCGGGAAGGCCGGGTCTTCGAATAGCTGCATGACCTGGGCCGATTGCACGCCACCGGGCTTTTGCAGGATGCTGGCGGCATCGGCGACGTAGACCTCGTTGTGCAGGCGTTCCCCTTTGCCGTAGATGATCCAGTAGTCGCCTGAGGCGGGTGCGGCCAGGGCCTGGGTGCTGCAGGTGAGGGCCAGGATCGCCAGCCATTGGCAGAGGGGTGGAAGTTTGTGACCCATGGAGTCCTTTCCCGGTTTTTGTAATTCAGGACGACTATACGAGGCCTGGGGGATCAGGGTCGATTAGGGCGCTTGTGCTAATGGCCAGAGGCCTGCAGCACCTAGGCTTATACGAGAAGTGAGCGGGACGATGCTTCATCGCCACTGCCCCAGGATGAAAAACCGTACTCAGGGTGTGGTCATTATAGGAAGCCGCAACGCGTTAATGTTTTGTTGATCTCTGAGCTCAATGTCTCTTGATCCAATTCGTAGTCTTTTTTGTCAGCATCGGATGTGTAGCGTTCGGCAAAATCGAATAGTTCATATAGGCAGTCTTTTATTTCCTGGGTGTCCTGTGCCAGAAGACCTGACGTTCCCTTTTGGTACCAGATTTCAAAAAACTGTGCCTCGAAGTTGTCTGCAGTGATTTCCGATCGGATGAACGACTTCGCCAAATCTATTAAGTCCATGCTCATTTCAGTACGCCTGTGCTGATATAGGTTTCGCCTGCAAAGTGTATACGCCGCGGTAAATGCCTAAGTCCGGAAAGCGCTGAAAGAAACCTCGGAAATCTCACCCGTTCAGAGTGAAACTGCGTGTTCCGTAATGACGAAAAGGCGGTGGTGTGTTGGCCCATCTTCGGGCCTGGGCGCAAGCGAGTCGTGAGCGTGGCGATCCGCTGGAAGCTTGAGACGTGCAGTCAGGGACGATGAGGGTAGTCAACGACTTAGCGCTGCTTGGCTGTCCGCTTTCTCTCGGTCGTTTCGACGCGATGATTGTTGAAGCTTGCGGCCATGGCCAAGCATGGAAAAGATGCCAAGCGGGTTGCCAAATTTCTCGACGAGCTCAAGGGGCAGGGTGCTGCCCCTTTTCGATGAAGCCAATCGGCCTCTCAGCTGAAGGCGGTCAGCTCCCGTTCGAACGGCAATACCGGCCCCGATCGTGAACAGGTAACCGCTGCGGCACGGATTGCGTAACTCAGTACTGCGTCGATCATTGCGCGATCGAGCGTTGCCAACGCTGTTGGGTTGTCTTTGCCCAGCCGCGACAGGCAGGCAAGCACCGCCGCCTGGAAAGTATCACCAGCACCCACCGTGTCGCTTACCGGCAACGACGTATCCGCCGGGCGCTGCCATGAGCCGTGCGCGCAATGCACGCTGGCACCGTGAGCCCCATGAGTGATGAACACCAGTCGGCAGCGCTCGTTCAGCCAGCCTCTGGCCACGTCACGAGTCTCCAGGCCTGGATAGAGGATGTCGATGTCTTCCTCACTGGCCTTGATCACATGCGCATGCCTAGCAAACGCCTCCACCTGCCGCCGCCACAGCGCCACATCCGGCTGCGGATTGAGCCGCACATTCGGATCAAGGCTTATCAAGCGCCGGTCCCGCTCGCGCTTCACCAGCTCCATCAGCGTATCGGCCACGGGCTGCACCACCAGGGTGTACGAGCCTACATGCAACCCCCGCACACGCTCATCCAGCACCGGCAAATGCTCCAGCATCACCTGCCGATCCGCACACCCTTCACCGCGAAACTGATACTGCGCCGAGCCATTGGCATCCAGCCCGACCATGGCCAGGGTGGTCGGCGCAGCGCTGGTCACCACGTAGCGGCAGTCCACCCGTTCCTCTTCCAGCACCCGGCGCAGCCGGGCACCGAGGTAGTCGCTGGACAACCCGCCGAACAACGCCGATTCCACGCCCAGTCGGCGCAGGCCGACGGCCACGTTGAACGGCGACCCGCCGGCAATCGCGGTAAACCCCAGCTCGCTGCTGCGGTTGCTGTTTTCCAGGCTGAAGACATCGAACAGGGCCTCGCCACACACCAGGTACATGCAGTTCTCCAGAACGAAAGACAAGGGAAGGATACCCGCACTCAGCGCGCAGGCAGTTGCTCCCGGTAGCGTTGATAGGCGACCTCGTACGCGGCCTGTTGCGCCGGACGGGGCAGGGTTCGGGTGCTTTCGTCGAGGGCGACGCAGCGTTTGCACAGGGTTTCGAGGCTGTCGCCCTGGCCTAGTTGGCGACCGAGGCTCCAGGCGGCCTGGATCGCGGCGCCCAGGGCGGCGGCTTCGGTCTGTTGGGGGCACACCACTGGCAGGCCGAGCAGGTCGGCCAGTACCTGGCGCCACAGCGGGCTCTTCGCCGCGCCACCGACCAGGCGGATTTCGCTGCCTTGCTGGCCGCTGGCGCGCAGCAGGTCGAGGCCGTAACGCAGGCTGAAGCAGGTGCCTTCGAGCACGGCGCGGCAGAGATTGGCGCGGGTCAGGTTGGCGCTGGTCATACCGTGCAGGCTGGCGGTGGCTTCGGGCAACGCGGGCACGCGTTCGCCGTCGAAGAAGGGCAGCATCAGCAGGCCGTCGGCGCCGATCGGGGCTTGGGTGGCGAGCTCAGTGAAGCGGTCGAGGTCGAGTTCCAGCAGGTCGCGCACCAGGGCGCAGGCGCTGGTGAGGTTCATGGTGCAGATCAACGGCAGCCAGCCGCCGCTGGAGGCGCAGAAGGTCGCCACTTCGCCCTGGGCACTGACGTGGGGCTGGTCGGCGTAGGCGGCCAGGGTGCCGGAGGTGCCGAGGCTCAGGGTAATCATGCCGGGGGCGATATTGCCGGTGCCGATGGCGCCGAGCATGTTGTCGCCGCCGCCAGTGGCTACCCAGGTCTGTGGGCTCAGGCCGAGGGCAGTGGCGGCCTGCGCGCGCAGGGTGCCGATGCAATCGCCGGATTCGACCAGTTCAGGCAGCGCAGCCAAAAGACGCTCGCCGGGCTCGATGTGCTGAAGGACATCAGGCGCCCAGGTCCTGCGGCGCACATCGTAGTAGCCGGTGCCGGAGGCGTCGCCGGGCTCAGTACAGACGCGACCAGTCAGCCAGTAATTCAGGTAGTCGTGGGGCAGCAGGAGATGGGCGAGGCGGGCGAACAGTTCGGGATGTTGGCGCTTGGTCCACAGAAGCTTGGACAGGGTATAGCCCGGCGCGATCACCAGCCCGAGGCGTTCAAGCGAGCCCTGGGCACCGCCGAGGGCATCGAGCAACTCCGCGTTCTCAGGCGCGCTTTCGGTGTCGCACCAGAGTTTGGCCGGGCGCAGCACCTGGCCTTGGGCGTCGAGCAGCACCAGACCGTGTTGCTGGCCGGACACCGCCAATGCGCGAATGGCCTGGCCATCCACACCGGCATCGTACAACGCAGCGGACACCGCCGTGCGCAGGGCTTGCAGCCAGTCGGCCGGGTCCTGCTCGCGCCGGCCATCGCGACCTTGGGGCGGTGCATGGGCGGCGCTGCCCAGGCCCAGCACCTGGCCGCTGCCGGCGTCCAGCACCAGGGCCTTGGTGCCCTGGGTGCCGCAATCGATGCCGAGGAACAGTCCGTCCATTTCGAAAACCTCCGTGTCAGTGGCCGAGGACCTGGCGCAGGGTTTCACTCACGCCGACTTCGCGCAAGCTGTCGTATAGGCGCTCGAAGGCGCTGACGAAGGCTTTGGATGCGGGGATCGCCGTGCCGAAGATCGCCTCGTCGCCGAGCACCCGGGCGGCCAGGCCGTCGCGCTGCGCCACCCGGGCCTGGCAGTCGGCGGCGCGGGGGTCGGGGATGCTGTAGCGGGTGCCCTGTTCGTCCTCGCCACGCAGGTACAGGGCCCAGGCGGCCACCACCAGGGCCACGCGCTCCAGGGGCTTGCCGTCGGCGATCAGGCGGTTGGCGGTGGGCACGATGAACTTGGGGAATTTCGACGAGCCGTCGGAGCACACGCGCTCCAGCTGGTCGGCGATGGCGCGGTTGGCGAAGCGCTCGGTGAGGCTGTGCTTGTAGCGCGTCAGGTCGATGCCCGGTACCGGGGCCAGTTGCGGGGTTACGTCCTGGTCCATGAAGGTGCGCATGTAGCGCTGCAGCAGCGGGTCGGCGAGGGTTTCGTGGACGAAGCGGTAGCCTTGCAGAAAGCCCAGGTAGGTGAGGGCCAGGTGGCTGCCGTTGAGCAGCTTGATCTTCATTTCTTCATAGGGCGTGACGTCGTCGGTGAACTGCACGCCGACCTGTTCCCAGGCCGGGCGGCCGGCGACGAACTTGTCTTCCACCACCCATTGCAAAAACGGCTCGCACACCACCGGCCAGGCATCGTCGACGCCGTGGCGCTCGAGCAACTGCTGACGGTGGGCGGGGCTGGTCATCGGGGTGATGCGGTCGACCATGGCATTGGGGAAGCTGACGTGACCGTCGATCCAGCGGGCCAGGTCGTGGTTCTGCAGGTGGGCGAAGGCCAGCAGGGCCTTGCGGGCGACGTCGCCGTTGTGCGGGAGGTTGTCGCAGGACATCACGGTGAAGGGGCCGCTGCCGGCCTCGCGGCGGCGGCGCAGGGCTTCGCAGAGGAAGCCGAACACGCTCTGCGGGGCTTGCGGGTTGGCCAGGTCGTGCTGGATCTGCGGCAGGTCGGCGCGGAGTTCGCCGGTGCTGTCGTCGATGCAGTAGCCGCCTTCGGTGATGGTCAGCGAGACGATGCGGATGTTGGGTTCGGCAAGCTTGGCCAGCAGCGCTTCGGCGCCGTCCTCGGCCAGCAGCATGCCGTTGATCGCGGCTATCACGCGGACCTGGGTGTCGGGTTGGTCACCCAGTTCGAACAGGGTGTAGAGGTGGTCTTGCGCGGCCAGGGCATCGCGCATGGCGCGGTCTTCGCGGCGCAGGCCGGCCCCACAGATGGCCCAGTCGAGGCCTTCGCCCAGGTTCATCAGGGCGTCGGTGTAGGCGCCCTGGTGGGCGCGGTGGAAGCCGCCGACGCCGATGTGCACGATGCCCTGGCGCAATTGGCTTGGGTCGTAGCTGGGGCGGGCGATCGTCAGGCGGGAGAGGTTGTGTTGGTTGAGTTTCATCCTGAAGGTCCTTAGGCCGCCTGCTGCAGGCGCTTGTCGAGGGCTTGGCCGTTGCTGTCGAACAGGTGGCAGTGGGTGGGGTCGAAGGTCAGCTCCAGGGCCTCGCCGAAGGTCGGCGCGAAGTCGCCGCGCACGCGCACGGTGAGCATCTCGCCGGACGCGGCGCGCACATGGCAGTAGCTGTCGCTGCCGAGCCGCTCGCTGACATCGGCCGTCACCTGCAGCGACCCCGGCGCGCCCTGGCACATGGGGCTGATGCTCAGGTGCTCGGGCCTGATCCCCAGGGTCACCTGGCTGCCGGTATGCAGCTCGCCCGCGCACAGCGGCAGGGCGATGCGCGCACCACATTCGAGGGCTACCTCGCACTGGTTGCCCTGGTTACGGCTCAGGTGCCCACGCAGGAAGCCCATCTTCGGCGTGCCGAGAAACCCCGCGACGAACAGGTTGGCCGGATGGTGGTACAACTCTAGCGGCGAGCCCACTTGCTCGACGCGCCCGCCGTTGAGTACCACCACTTTGTCGGCCAGGGTCATGGCCTCGACCTGGTCGTGGGTCACGTAGATCATCGTCGCGGCCAGCTCCTGGTGCAGCCGCGCCAGCTCCAGGCGCATCTGCACGCGCAGGGCGGCGTCGAGGTTGGACAGCGGCTCGTCGAACAGGAAGATCTTCGGGTTGCGCACGATGGCGCGGCCGATCGCCACCCGCTGGCGCTGGCCGCCGGAGAGCTGGCGCGGCTTGCGTTCGAGCAGCGGTTGCAGCTCGAGGATGCGCGCGGCGTTGTCGACCTTGGCGGTGACCTCGTGCTTGGCGACGCCGGCCAGGTCCAGGGCAAACGACAGGTTCTTGCGCACGGTCATGTGCGGGTACAGGGCGTAGGTCTGGAACACCATGGCCAGGTCGCGCTTGGCCGGGGCGGTGTCGGTGATGTCGGCGCCGTCGAGGGTGATGCTGCCGCTGCTGACCTCCTCGAGGCCGGCGATCAGGCGCAGCAGGGTGGACTTGCCGCAGCCGGAGGGGCCGACGAACACCACGAACTCGCGGTCGCGCACGTCCAGGTCGATGCCCTTGATGATGGCGTGGCCATCGAAGCCTTTGTGCAGGTTGCGGATTTTCAGGTCAGCCATGGTGGGTGTCCTTGTCAGAGGCGAGAACAGAATTGGCGTGGGAATGGCGGGAAATCATTTCACGGCACCGAAGGAGAGCCCGCGCACCAGCTGCTTCTGGCTGATCCAGCCAAAGATCAGGATCGGCGCGCAGGCCAGGGTCGAGACGGCCGAGAGCTTGGCCCAGAACAACCCTTCGGGGCTGGAGTAGGAGGCCACCAGCGCGGTGAGCGGGGCGGCGGCGGACGAGGTCAGGTTCAGCGACCAGAACGCCTCGTTCCAGCACAGGATCAACGATAGCAGCAGGGTCGAGGCCAGCCCGCCGCGGGCGATCGGCAGCAGCACGCGGACGATCTCCTGCCAGGTGCCGGCGCCATCCAGGCGTGCCGCTTCGAGGATGTCCACGGGGATATCCTTGAAGTAGGTGTACACCATCCACACCACGATCGGCAGGTTGATCAGGGTGTAGACGATGACCAGCGCCAGGCGCGAATCGAGCAGGCCGAACTGCTTGGCCAGCAGGTAGATCGGCATCAAGACGCCCACCGGCGGCAACATCTTGGTCGACAGCATCCACAGCAGCGTGCGCTTGGTGTGGCGGGTTTCAAAAAAGGCCATCGAGTAGGCGGCCGGCACGGCGATAAGCATGCACAGCAGGGTCGCCGAGAACGAGATCAGTACCGAGTTCCAGGCGTAGGCGAAGTAGTCGCTGCGCTCGTTGATGTGCAGGTAGTTCTCCAGCGTCGGCGCGAAGATGAACTGCGGCGGCGTGGCGAAGGCGTCCAGCTCGGTCTTGAAGCTGGTCAGCAGCATCCAGAAAATCGGGAAGAAGATCACCAGGGCGATGGCCCAGCACAGCAGGCCGAGCAGGGCGTTCTTCAGGATGCGGGTTTGCTTGAGTGTCAGCATGGTGGGCTCCTCAGCTGCGCGCGGTGAGGTTCTTGCCGATCATGCGGACCAGCACGATGGCGGCGATATTGGCGATCAGCACCGCAATCAGGCCACCGGCCGAGGCCATGCCGACGTCGAACTGCAGCAGCGCCTGGTTGTAGATCAGGTAGGCGAGGTTGGTGGACTCGTATCCGGGGCCGCCGCTGGTGGTGGTGAAGATCTCGGCGAACACCGACAGCAGGAAGATGGTCTCGATCATCACCACCACGGCGATGGGCCGCGCCAGGTGCGGCAGGGTCAGGTGCCAGAAGATCGCCAAGGGGCCTGCGCCATCCAGGCGCGCGGCTTCCTTCTGTTCCAGATCCTGCGACTGCATGGCGGTCATCAGGATCAGGATGGCGAACGGTAGCCACTGCCAGGAGACGATCAGGATGATCGACAGCAGCGGGTAGTGCGCCAGCCAGTCCACCGGTTGCGCGCCAAACAGGCGCCACACGGCGGCGAGGATGCCCGACACCGGGTGGAAGATCAGGTTCTTCCACAGCAGCGCGCTGACCGTGGGCATGATGAAGAACGGCGAGATCAGCAGCACCCGCACCACGCCGCGGCCCCAGAACTCGCAGGCCTCCAGCAGCGCGGCAATGAGCACGCCGAGCACCACGCTGATCGCCAGCACGCTGCCGACCAGGGTCAGGGTATTCAGGGCGCCGGGCATGAAGCCGGCGTCGGTGACGAAGAAGGCGAAGTTCTCCAGGCCCACGAACTGGTTTTCGCCCGGGTACAGCAGGTTGTAGCGGATCAGCGAGAAATACAGGGTCATGCCCAGGGGCACGATCATCCACAACAGCAGCAGCGCCACCGAAGGGCTGACCAGGAACCAGCCGGGGCCGACGCGGCGTTTGCCGGGGCGTGCGGTGGCGAGGCTCGGGGTGTCGAGGGCCGATGTGTTCATGGCGACTCCGTGTGCAGCAAAAAGGGGCGGTCACCGCGCCGGGGTTCGGCGCGGTCGGGGGACGCTGCGGGCTACTTGGGGTAACCGGCGCGCTTCATCTCGCGTTCGGTGGACTGCTGGGCCGAGGCCAGCACCTGGTCCACTTTCATCTGCCCGGTCAGCGCGGCGGCGAACAGTTTGCCGACCTGGGTGCCGATGGCCTGGAACTCGGGGATGGTCACCAGCTGGATGCCCACGTAGGGCACGGGCTTGAGGGTGGGGTGGTTGGGGTCGACGCGCTTGAGCGATTCGAGGGTGACCTTGGCGAATGGCGCGGCGGCCAGGTACGCGTCGTTGTAGGTCGAGGCGCGGGTGCCGGGCGGCACGTTGGCCACGCCTTCTTTCTCGGCCACCAGCTTGCCGTAGGCCTCGGA
Organism: Pseudomonas sp. PONIH3; assembly: GCF_002934345.1. Classification (NCBI taxonomy): domain Bacteria; kingdom Pseudomonadati; phylum Pseudomonadota; class Gammaproteobacteria; order Pseudomonadales; family Pseudomonadaceae; genus Pseudomonas; species Pseudomonas sp. PONIH3. Next base: position 1,088,737 of record NZ_CP026386.1, on the reverse strand, counting down.
GGTGGCCCAGGTGGCGAACGTCCTGGCGGCGTCCTTGGATTTGGAACTGGTGGGGATCGCCAGTGCCCAGGAATACAGCCAGGTTGCGCCCTTGTCGGTGACTTCCTTGGGCGCGAAGGTGAAGCCGACCTGGTCGGCGACCTTGCTCTGGGTCTTGTCGGTGACGAACGAGCCGGCGACGCTGGCATCGACCCACATCGCGCACTTGCCGCTGTTGAACAGCGCGAGGTTTTCGTTGAAGCCGTTGCTGGAGGCGCCGGGCGGGCCGTATTGCTTGAGGGTGTTCACATAGAAGTTCAGCGCGTTCTTCCATTCGCTGCCGCTGAACTCGGGTTTCCATTGCTCATCGAACCAGCGTGCGCCGAAGGCATTGGCCACGGTGCCGATCAGCGCCATGTTCTCGCCCCAGCCGGCCTTGCCGCGCAGGCAGATGCCGTACTGGCCCTGGTCGGGCTGGTTGAGCTTGGCGGCGAACTCGCCGAGCTGGGTCCAGGTCGGTTGCTCGGGCATGCTCAGCCCGGCTTGCTCGAACAGGTCCTTGCGGTAGTAGGTGATCGAGGCTTCGGCATAGAAGGGCAGGGCGTACAGCGTGCCGTTGGCCGAGAGGCCGTTGCGTACCGAGGGAAACACGTCGTCGAGGTTGTAGTCGGCGGGCAGGTCGGTCATCGGCGCCAGCCAGCCCTTGGCACCCCACAGCGCGGCTTCGTACATGCCGATGGTCAGCACGTCGAACTGGCCGCCCTGGGTGGCGATATCGGTGGTCAGGCGCTGGCGCAGCACGTTCTCTTCAAGCACCACCCACTTGAGCTGGATGTCCGGGTGCTGCTGCTCGAACACCTTGGCCAGGCGCTGCATGCGGATCATGTCATTGTTGTTGACCGTGGCGATGGTCAGGGTGTCGGCGGCCTGGGCATGCAGCGGCAGGCTGAGGCAGGCGGCGGCCAGGCAGGCCTTGATCGAGTCGTTCATCAGTGAACTCCCTTATTGTTTTTGTATCGCTCGGCGCTGATTACACCCGTGCACGGCGATGCCGACAAAGCCTCGCCTGCACCTTGGCTGATACTTTTTTGCAGTGCTTGAACAGGGGCCGCTGCGCGCGCCATCGCCGACAAGCCGGCTCCCACGGGGATGGCGCTGGCTTGAAGGCGCTGCGGTCGGGGTAGGAGCCGGCTTGCCGGCGATGGGCTGCAAAGCAGCCTCAGGCTCAGGCGCGGTTCTGCTCGGTCAGGCGCTGGGTCACCAGGCTGCGGTAGTCCGAAGGGGTCATGCCCTTGAGTTGCAGAAAGCGTCGGTTGAAGTTCGACAAGTTGCTGAAGCCCGATTCGAAGCACACCTCGGTCACCGGCAGTTCGCCCTTGGCCAGCAGCTCGCACGACTTGCTCACCCGCAGCCGGTTGACGAACTCGACGAAGCCGCGCCCGGCGGCCTGCTTGAAGAACCGCGAGAAGTAGGTCGGCGTCATGCCCAGGTGCTCGGCCACCTCGTTCTGGCTCAGGTCCTGGGCGTAGTGCTGGAAGATGTAGTCCACCGCCCGGTTGATACGCTCGACATTGTGTTCGTCTGCCAGTTGCGAAGAGGTGACGGTGGACAGCAGTTGGTAGTCATCGCAGGCGGCGAGCTGTTCCATGAGGATAAAAAAGTATCCCAGGCGGGTCATGCCGCGGCTGTCGGCGATACGTTGCAGCAGCTGGCGGCTCTCGTTTATCAGTGCCGGGTCGCGGAACTCGATGCCATAGCGCGCCCGGGCCAGCAGCGGGGCCAGCTGGGTGAGCTCGGCGAACACCTGGCTGCCGTCCTCGAGTACCTCGTCAGTGAAGTTGACCAGCATGTCGCGCTTGCCCACCACTTCGTCGGGGCCGACCTGGCTGATCCAGTTGTGCGGCAGGTTGGGGCCGGTGAGGAACAGGGTGTCGGGAGCGAAGTTGCCGATGTAGTCGCCGATGAACACCTTGCCGGCGCTGGCGACGATCAGGTGCAGCTCGTATTCCTTGTGGAAATGCCAGCGCACCAGCGGGCTGGGGAAGCCATGCTGGCGGTAGATCAGCGAGGCGCCTTCATGGTCGTCCATCAGTTCGTAGGACGGGTCGGTGACTTTGCTTGTTCTGGGCATGGCAGTGGCTGGGCCTGGCGGGGCGAGGTGACATCCTAGCCTGAAGTGGCGGAGCAGGGCAGAGCAGAAAGCTGTAGGCGTATGCGCTGCGACCGTCCCATGCGGGTGCTTGTTCAAGGCGGATTTTGTAGGTCCTACAGCCATTCTTCCGCTGTTCGTGTAGTCCATTTCCTAAAGGTAGCTTTTCCACCTGTCGGGCCGTTGTAGCGAGTGGGTAGGCCCTTTAGTCTCGCCCTGCTCGTCGTGTTTCGCCGTTCGGGGTTGGCCGGGCCTTTGGGCAGAACACCGTGCAAGGATCGTGCGGTTTGGCCCGTTGGCGCCAGACGATGAAACGCGGCGGGCTCTTTCATTTTTTCGGGGGTGGGGTCATGGACAAGGACGAACAAGCAAAGGGCAAAGACGTACTGAACATCGTTAGCCTGGTTGGCCGTACCCGGCGTCGGTCGGTACGCGACTGGGTGCAGGCTGTACCGGGGTTGCCGACGGCCGAGGTGTTGCAGGAAGCGTCGATCATTCTGGGCTGCATCACCGCGCTCACGCAGCAGGCGTTGAGCAAGCCGAAAGAGGCGCAGACGCTTATGCGGGCAACGTATTACCTCAGCGGGATCGCCAAGGCGATGATTGATGGGCAGCTGCCGGTGAGCGAGGGGAAGGGCGACAGTTGAGCCGCGCTGTCAGCGCAATAGCCGCTTTCGAGCAGTCGAAAGCGGCTAACTGTTTGGCGGCAGGTGTGGCGATCAACCGTGCAATCAACTCAGCCCGGCTAACCGTTTGATCTGCTCGGCAAAGTCTTTCTCGGCAATCTTCACCTCCACCAGTACTGGCCGCTGCACAACCATCAGCAACTGCGGCAGCAAGCGTTCCAGCTCGTCCACCGTTTCCACCCGATACCCCAGCGCGCCATAGCCGCAGGCCAGCGCTGTATAGTCCAGCGCGGGCAAGGTGTCGAACGGCGCGAATTCACCTTCTGGCGTGAACGCATCAGGGTCGACGAAGGCCTGCTCGATCGCATACACCTGGTTGCTCATCACGAACACCACCGCATTGACCTTGTTGCGCGCCAGTGCTGCCAGCGACTGGCTGACCATCATGAACCCGCCATCGCCGGCCACTACCACCGGGCGCCGGCCGCTGCCCAGCGCCACGCCAAGGGCGCAGCCAGTCTCGTGGCCGAGCGAGCCCCAGATGGCATCGGAGATGAAACTGCCGCGGGGCATGCCGTTGATGTTGCTGGCCACATACAGCGACGAGCTTTCACCGAGGATCAGCGTGCTGGTCTGCCACAGGCGATGCTCGTGGGCGAAGTTCACCAGGCTGTCGAAAAAGCTCGCATAACTCAGCGCGCTGGGCACCGCGCCGCTGCCCAGCAGCGGGCGCGAGGCGGCCAGGGCGGTGCCAGGGCGGGGGAACTGGGTATCCACCTTCATGGCCTTGAGCAGGGCCTCGACATAGTCGGGCAGGCGCACATTGGGGTAGTAGTCGGCGCCGGCGCGGGCCAGTTCGCAGTTGACCTGGACGATTTCGCCATAGCGGGCCTTGAGCAGGTCCAGGTAGTCGTCGGTGAAGATCACGCCAATGGCCAGGATGCAGTCGCAGGCATCCACCCGGGCCGAGGTTTCCGGGCGGGAGGCGGGGCCGGCATAGGTGCCGATGAATGGCGCCTGGCTTTCGTCGAGTACGGTCTTGGCGTCGAGGGTGGTGGAGAAGGGCAGGCCGCAACTGTCGATCAGGCGTTGCACGGCGTCCTGCAAACCGTAGCGAATGATCTCCACCCCCAGCAGCACCAGCGCCTGGCGCGCCGTGGCCAGGCGTTGCACGCTGGCCTCGACCAGGCTTTGCAAAGCCTGGGGGTTGGACGGGCGCGGGGCGGGGGTCAATTGGCCGTGGGGGCGACTGACCTCGGCGCCCCAGATGTCCTGATAGGCCTCCAGGTAGATGGGCTGGCGGTGGGTGAGCGCCGCGATCAGCGCGTTGTCGATCTGCCACGGCGCGCGGTGCGGATCGGACAGGATCTCGCAGGCCACGGTCACCTGCTCCAGCACGTTGCGGTCGGCCTCGAAGTTGCCGGTGGAGTGGTGGAACAACACGTTCTGGGCATTGGCCTTGAGGCGGTCGCTGGTGGAGGGGCTGGCGGAGATCACCACCACCGGGTTGCGCTCCACGTAGGCCCCGGCGATGGCGTTAACTGCGCTGAAAGTGCCCACCCCGTACTGCAGCGACACCGCGCCCAGGCCGTGCACCCGGGCGTAGCCGTCAGCGCTGTAGGCGGCGCCCATCTCGTAGATTTCGCCCACGGCATCAATGCCGTCGAAGGCGTCCAGCGCGCTCATGAACCTGGAACAGTAATCGCCCGGCACCTGGAATACCTTGTCCAGGCCCAGCTCCTTGAGCCGGGTCAGCAGGTAGTCGGCCACGGTAAAAGTGCTCATGGCTTGACCCCCGCGCAGATGGCCTGGGTGATAGCTTCGAGCACCTGCGGCGCGTGGCTGGGCATGGGCGGGGTGGCGTAGTCGATCTCTTCCGGTGCCGGGGTCGGCAGCAGCTGGTAGCTGGCCGGCAGCCAGTTGGGGCGCGGCAGTTCGAAGAACTCCTGCAAGGCGGACTCGGCGGTGGTCAGCGCGCCCTCGACCCAACCCTGGCCATAGGAATACGCCTCGCCGACGATGAACACCTGCTGGTCCTTAACCGGGTGGCGCATCTTCTGGATGATCAGGTCCAGGCGGTAGTTGGCCTTCCACTCGTGCCAGCCGCCACCGTAGGGGTCGGCGTCCCAGGCGTGGTACACGGCGCTGTAGGGCGCCGGCAGCTCGACCTGGGCGTGCAGCTGGGTGACCTGGCGCTGGGCGATGCGCACCATCTCGTCGCTGATCTGGAACTGCGTGCGCGGCACCACCGCGTCGTCGGCGATACGCCCTTCGAGGCTGCGCGGGGTGTAGCCGGTGAATTCGGGGCCGTCTTCGAGTCCTTTCCAGAACGGCACGGTGCCGATGTCGTTGTAGGAGGCCATCAGCAGCGAGTTGAAGGTGTTTTCGCCACCGGCCTGATCGCACTCGGTGCCCATGTAGTAGCACTGGCGGATCGGCAGGTCGGTGACCGAACGCCCGGCCACCAGGCCCAGGTTGCGCCACCAGGGTTGCTCATAGGCCAGGAACAGCTTGAACGCCGACTGCACCAGCACCGAGCCGAGGTTGTCCTTGAGCCACGGGTCGTCGAACAGCGGCGAGTCGATCAGCTCCAGCGCGCGGCGCGGCAGGGCGAGGATCACCTGGCGGGCGTGGACGATGTCCTCGCCTTCGAGGTCGTGGGTCTTGCCGTTGACGGTCTCGGTGTGGCGCAGGTGCAGGCGGTAGGGGTACTCGGTGTCATCGCTGTAGCTCAGGGCGGCCAGGCGGCGGTTCATCTGGATGCGCTGGTCGGCGGGCACCAGGCCGCCGGCCTGTTCGCTGAAGCGCTGGGCCAGGGTCAGCGGCAGGCTCTGGAAGCCATCCTTGAGCGTGCGGAACACGGTGGCGTCGCTGTATTCGGTGGCGGGCAGCTGGGTCACGGCGCTGGCGTTGGCGACGTTGGCCTCGTAGCCGCCGGCGTCCTTCATGAACTGGTAGCCCTCGTTGCTCAGTACGCGGTAGAGCAGGTCCCAGAAACCGTAGCGCCAGATCGGCTTGCCGAATACCTGCACCTGCATCTGCTCGGCCAGGCTCAGCTTGTCGAAGCCGGGGTAGATGCTGTTCATCACATTGACCTGGAGGTCTTCGGGGTTGTAGCCGCGCTCGGTCCAGCCCAGGTCGTAGGGAATCTTGTGCGGCGCCTCGACGAAATCGCGGAAACGGAAGCGCTGGCCGCGCAGGTAGAACAGGTTGTCCTGGGCGCCGATGGGCGCGTCCTTGGGCAGTTCGTTGCCCATGGGGAAGTCCTTGCTCGGCAGGCCCAGGTGCTGCACCAGGGTGTCGACCATGACATGGCCGTCGGCGCCGGGCATGTAGCGCATGCCGCCCACCTCGGCGACCACATTGGGCAGGCCGGGCAGCTTGACGCTGAACAGCCGCCCGCCGATGCGGTCGCCATATTCGAACAACTGGATACGCAGGCTGTCGCCGTGGGCCTGTTGCAGGCGCCAGGCGCTGTAGGTACCGGAGACACCGCCGCCGATGATGGCGACGTCCAAGGGTTGGGGCTGGCTCATCGCAAATTCCCTTTTGTTGTTGTGGGCAAGGAATCCATGTGACGAGCCAGTATTGTCGAGGTTTGGCGGAATGCCAGTTTGCCATCATTGAATTTTCAACGTGGTCCCGGCGCGGTTACAACGAGGTGTGCGGGGAACCCAGGCGATGGTGATCTCGACATAGCTGTCGATGGCCTAGGCACTACGGTGGCGTGGTATCGTTTTGGCATTATTTGTTGCCAGAAGCCTGCCAAGGCATGCGATTTTGATGAGGAAGGTTATGGACGTGCTGGAAACGCTGTTGCTGGCAGCGGTCAGGGAGTGTTGGGGGGAGCAAGTCGACTTTGTTGGCGTTACCCGCGATGTACTGTCCTGCGTACTCGATCAGCGCGAGCTGTTCGAGGCGTTGCCTGAGCGTATGGCAGTTGAAGTAATTCCAATCGAACAATGTGGGCTGGACTCCCCCCGTACTCGTTCAATGGAAGAGTTTCATTCCTCCAAGGCGGTCCTGCTGTTCGATGGCCTTACGGCGGCGGCAGGTGGCAGAAGGTCCTATATCTACAAAAGCAAAGGGTTTCGAGTCTATCTGTTCGAGTCAGGTGAGGTCTGCACACTTACCCCCTATTGCAAGATAGATGATCGCGGTTTCTCGCTGGGCAACGAGCTCTGGGATATCCCCTGCGACTTTCATGTCCATATGCTGCGCACTGCTGAGCCAGTTGCGGATCTCTTCGAGATGATCAGCGAAAAAAAACCGGCCTTTCTACCTGATGCCCGCATAGGTCTTGGGTTGATCAAGATGATCACCAGCCTGCGTAGCAGGTTCCCCATCGATTACTGTCTGGAGTATGTGATTGTCCCGCCCGATGTCGACATCCTCTCTGGCTTTTCCCAGGGGACGAGGCGAGATCTGTGGGATGTGTGTCTCTCCCGCAGGTTCGAACGGGAGGCCGGGCATGAGGTGCAAACGCGAGCTATTGCTTTGCTCATGGAGGCCGGCATAAGCCCGCAGCCTGACCAGATCCTGGATTATTTGCAGAGAATCGGTAGGTCATCGTCTTGCGAAGATCTCCTCCAGCGCATGGATGAACTGAAACTTGCAGTTCTTGGCCGTATCGATCAACTCGCAGATGACTTGAGTGATCCGGATTTCTGGCAGCGGCTTGGCAGCGAGCAACGGCGGACGCACTCGGCGGTCGTCCGGCAGTTCCAGAACGCCCCCTGTGTACGGACCATGAATGATGTGGTGCATGAAATTCTTGAAGTATTCAAGACGCAGATTGAAGCGCATGGATTGTGGAAGGAGCTTTGGGACCGAGACAAGCCCAAGCCAGAAAGCAGTGTGCAAAATCTGTTCTTCAGCAGTGCCATTAGCTTTTGCCGTGCGTACGGCCTGGATATTTCGCCTGAGTCGGACGGCGGAAGTGGGCCGGTTGATTTCAAGATCTCTGCCGGCTGGCACGACAAGGTCGTGGTCGAGTTCAAGCTGTCGACCAACACCAGTGTGGTGCATGGTTATGAGTGTCAGTTGGAGCGCTACAAGGATTCGGAAAACACCGAGCATGGGATTTTCGTGCTGGTGGATGTTGGGGAACTGGGTGGAAAGCTTGAGCGGGTCCGCTCGTTGCAATCTGCCAAGGGCGAAAGGGCATCCGATATTGTCTATGTCGATGCACGGCCCCGGGTGTCGGCCAGCAAGAAACGCTGAAAACCACATTACCCCACGCTTGCGCAAGTGCGGGGCGGCCTGCCCATTGTGGCTTGATGTCAGCGCATTTCGGCCTCGAATTGCATCAACAGCCGCATTTTCTCCAGGACCGTGTCGATTACCACGCGTTCGTCGAAGCTTTCCAACTTCCATTCAAAACCGATCACGCGCCGGCCTTCGGTCCAGGGCTGCCTTGTGGTGTCAAGGAACAGATGGCGGCCAAACTCCATCTGGCGCGTGTCGACGTTGATCAGGTACACGCGGATGGTCGGTCGCAGTGGCGCCTGGCTGCCATCCAGGTAGAGCACCACATCCGACCACTCGACCCAGTCGTTGCAGGCGTAACGCAGCGCCGGTCCGTCCGCCCAGGGTTGCCGGCGGGTGTAGGTTTCGAAGCCGTCGATCTCGGCCTGCAAGTGGGCGATGATCTTGCTATCCAGCGCCTCGAGTGCCTGGTCACGCAGCTTGTTCAGGGCATTGATCTGCGGCAGGTGATCGAAGATGAAATCAATGCTCTCAGGGTTCATGTCACGCTCCACGGTGATGTTTTCCAGATGCAGCAGGAACTCGTCTGCCAGCACACGCCATTTGTTCAGCCGGCTGTGCTCGACGTTTTGCGACAGTGCTCTGCGCAGGGCGCCGAGTAGCTCGGCATAGCTGAGCCCTGTCCAACCATCGGCGACGTTGCTGCCCGACGGTGACAGCACCGCGAACAACACGCGCTTGTCGCGGCCACCCACCAATGTTTCGGCATAGAGTTCGTAATCGGCGAACGGGTTGACCTGAGCGTGGAAGATCTTGTTCTCGAGAATCAGCAGCCAGTCCTCACCTTGCAGCAGCAGGTCGATGCGCTTGCCATTGGTGGTGGTCACTTCACGTTGCGGAGGCAGGCGCAGGGTCGGCTCGGGAGGTGACTTCTTGCAGATGCAGCCTAGCAGGGCGCCGAGGAAGCAATCACCAAAACCATGGACCTGGTTGGGGTCGAGAAAGAATGCGAGCAGGTCAGTGGTGGGGTTTTCGTAGTAACCGCGCCCTCCGAGGGCAAAAATGCTTGGCTCATACGCCGGCTGGCGATGCCGTTCAGCCTCGGCAAGCAGGGCGCGTGCCTGATCCAGATCCATAGTGTTTCTCCGTGTGTTCCCCTTGCGGGGGTAGCAATGTCGGTGATACCGATGTGCCGTCGATTGCGGCAGCTAGGCACGCCCTTTCAACAGTGCTGCCAGGGCGATGGTCAGGCCAACGGCAGTCGCCATCGCAACCAGCATGGTAATGGCGACGCCCGTGTGTTCGAGCAACCCCGCCATCGCCAGATAGAACGCAATCACCCCCACCGCGCCGATGGCATTACCCCGCACCATTGCCGCCATCCCGGCGCGGCCGCCCTGTACATGGGCGAACACCACCAACGGCCAGGCGATCACCGGGATCGGCGCCAGCATGCCGCTGGTCGCCGGCCCCAGCCAACTGGCCAGGCTGGTGGTGAGCATCAGCAGCGCGGTGGCGGACACCATGCGCAGGGGGATCTCCCAATAGCGGTGCCGAGGCCGGGCAAGCGTATCTGGCCTGGGCTCGCGGCCGCTGGCGCGGATCAGCACGCCGATCAGCAGCAGCGCCACGCCGACCGAAAGGTAAAGCCCACCCCAGTGAGTGAAGGCGTAGGCCGCCAGGCCATAGAACAGGATCGCCAGCGATACCGCCGCAGCGATGCCGAGCTTGCGCGTGGCGAACAGGTAGAAGGTGTAGGTGGCCTGCACGGCCGCCAGTCCACCCAGCGCACCCGGCACCGCGCCCAGGGCGAAGGCCGTGCCTTGCTCCAGGCACAGGAAGGTCATCACCAGCGCCGAGGTGATTGGCAGGCCGGACAGCAAGCCGCCGAGCAGGCCGCCCCAGCGCCTTGAGGCGAGGGAGATGGCCCACATCAGCAGCGGGGTGACGAGGAGTTTCAGGTAGAAGAGGGTCATTGCGCGCGGTTCCGGTTCTGCAAGGGGGCGCCCGCCGTCGGCATTGGGTGGGGCGCGGGTGGATCAGCCGCGGCTGGCCTCCAGGGCCTGGGCAAGGTCGGCGATGATGTCGTCGCTGTGCTCGATACCGATCGATAGGCGCACCATGTCCCGCGGCACGCCGGCCTTTTCCAGCTCTTCGTCGTTGAGCTGGCGGTGGGTGGTGGAGGCAGGGTGGCAGGCCAGCGACTTGGCGTCGCCGATATTCACCAGGCGCACCACCAATTGCAGCGCATCGATGAAGCGGGCCCCGGCCGCTTGGCCACCCTTGATGCCGAACGAGAGGATCGACGCCGGTTTGCCACTGGTATAGCGCTGGGCCAGGGCATGTTCGGGGTGGTCCGGCAGGCCTGCGTACTTAACCCAGGCCACCTGGTCGTGTTCCTGCAGGAAGCGGGCAACCTTGAACGCATTCTCGGTATGGCGCTCCATGCGCAGGGCCAGGGTCTCCAGGCCTTGCAGGATCAGGAAGGCATTGAACGGCGACAGCGCGGCGCCGGTGTTGCGCAGCGGCACCACGCGGCAGCGGCCGATGAAGGCGGCAGGGCCGAAAGCTTCGGTGTAGGTGACGCCGTGGTAGGACGGGTCGGGGGTATTGAGCAGGGCGAAACGTTGCTTGTGATCGGCCCAGGGGAATTTGCCCGAGTCGATGACGATGCCGCCGATGCTGGTGCCGTGGCCGCCGATGTACTTGGTCAGCGAGTGCACGACGATATCGGCGCCGTGTTCGAACGGGCGGCAGAGGATAGGCGTGGCCACGGTGTTGTCGACGATAAGCGGCACGCCGTGGCGGTGGGCGGCCTCCGCCAGCGCGGCAATATCGACGATGTTGCCGGCAGGGTTGCCGATGGACTCGCAGAACACCGCCTTGGTGCGATCATCAATCAGTGCCTCGAGGGCGGCGATGTCGTCGTGGGCGGCGAAGCGGGTGGTGATGCCCTGGCGCGGCAGGGTGTGCGCCAGCAGGTTGTAGGTACCGCCGTACAGCTTGGCCACCGAGACGATGTTGTCGCCGGCTTCTGCCACGGTCTGGATGGCGTAGGTGATGGCGGCCATGCCCGAGGCCACCGCAAGCGCACCCACCCCGCCTTCAAGGGCGGCCATGCGCTGTTCGAGCACATCGTTGGTGGGGTTCATGATGCGCGAGTAGATGTTCCCGGCCACCTTGAGGTCGAACAGGTCGGCCCCGTGCTGGGTGTCGTCGAAGGCGAACGAGGTGGTCTGGTAGATCGGCACGGCCACCGCCTTGGTGGTCGGGTCGGGGCTGAAGCCCGCGTGGATGGCGAGTGTTTCCAGCTTCATGCGGTCATTCCTTGAGCGTGGGGTGGAAGCGGACGAGCATGGAGTCATGGCGACACGGCGGTCAAGGGGCGAGCCTCCCGAGACCGCTGTCAGCGGTTGTCAGGCGGGCGCGTTGATCGTTACCGGCTGTCTGTTGAGCAGTGGCAGCCAATGCATGACATCCCGCAAGTGCAGGCGTGTAGACCAATCGTGGTAGTCGCCAATCACATAAAGCCGGCGTTTGGCGCGGGTAGCCGCCACGTTGAGCAGGTTTGGCTGTTCAACGGCCCAGTCGCGTGCACCGCGTTGCTCGCTGTTGCCGCCAAGCACGAGGATGACGACGGCGGCCTCCTTGCCTTGCATGGTGTGGATCGTGCCGTGCACCATCTTCTCTGGAAGGCGGCCCTTGAGCTGGTTGCGCACATCCTGGAATGGCGTGATCACGGCGATATCAGAGCGTTTCACACCGTCGACATCGAGCTTGGCAAGCAGGCGTTCGAGCGCAATGCCTTCATTCTCTACCCAATTGCCACTTGAAGGGCCGGCCACATGAATCCAGCCCGTGGGCAGGCTGGCGGGCGTTTCCTTGTCCGGGCTAGGGGTAAGCGTGCCGTATACCATGGCATTGTCGTAGGCGATGAGGTTGGCCAGATCAAACATAGGTTTGTCACAGCGGCGGTGCACCACCAGAGGTAGGCCTATCCAGCGCTTTCCAGCCCTGGGGCCGGCCATGCGTCCCCAAGACGTGCCGAGGTCGGCCAGGCCTTGGGCGCTGTAGCGATTGGGCAGCCAGTGCGCGTTCACCTGATACTTGTTGCGCATGTATTCAAGGACCGCGTCGGAAACAGTGACGATAGGCTTGAGCTGCAAGGGGTCGCCAACCAGTACCGCCCTGCGTGAGCGCCACAAGGCGCCGACCGTTGCCTGTGGCGTGGCCTGCCCGGCTTCATCCACCAGCAACCAGCCGATCTCGCCGCAGCCGAAGCTGCCGAACGAACGCGCGAAGGAAGCAAAAGTGCTGCTCAGTACCGGTACCAGCATGAACAGCGATGCCCAAGCGCAGCGCAGGGCGTTCGGTGACATCCCGGCGAAATGGCCGTTGCAGATCACGCTGGTAATGAAATCGAGGTTGGCCTTCAGGCGAGTGGGCTCGAGTTCGTAGAAAGTGCGGTGCAGCGCCAGCGCTTCGATGAACACGTTGGCCCTGGCCTGGCGCCAGCCTTCAAGCATCCACGGTTCGCGCAGTTCGGTGCTGGCGCTGCGATCGAGTTCGCCACGCTCAAGCCAAGTCAGCAAGTGCCTGGCCTCGCCAGCAAGGGCAAGGCTGCGGGTAGTTTCGATCTGCGTGGTAGCCAGATCTATGGCTTGGGCGATGGCTTGTTCGTCCTGCGCCAGTTGTTGAGCCGCTGCGTCTCGGCGTGCGCACAGCTCTTGGACCTGGCGCTCGGCACTGGCGAATGCTTCGCGTGCCAGGGCGTGGCCGCTGTCCAGTAGGTGCTGTCGTGCGGCCCAGGCTCGACGGGCACCCCAGAGGCTCAGCAGGCTGGCCAATAGGCCGGGTTTTTCTGCACTGTGTGCGGTAATCGCCTGCAGCGCCTGGCGCAATTGTTCACGGGCCGGTTGTAGCATGCTGCTTTCGACTTCGCGTTGCCGATCGGAAAGCGAGCGAAGCGCTTCGACGTGAGTCTGGCGAGCCTGTTCAGCCTGTTTGACCTGCTGGCGGGCAGCGACTACGGCATCGATTTGTGTGAGTAACCTGTCGAGCTGGGCGCGAGCAGCCTGCTCCGCCTGAGTAGCCTGGCGATAGCGGGCAATAGCGCTCTGCCAGACCCTGGCTTTTTCGGTGGTCGTCAGTGCCTTGCTGCGCGGTATGCGCTCGTTCAACCAGGCTGTCATGCCCTGCACAGGAGGCAGCTCGGGAGAGGGGGGCTGTGGTGCAGGTGCGCTCGAAGCGCCGAGGCCATCCATGTCGTCGTTGTCGTCCTCAAGCTCTGCGGCTTCGACGGGGAGCCCCGCCTTCGACGTTTTTGCAGGGCGCCTGCCATCAAGAAGACGTTCCACGAACTGCTTGCGCTTGGCCTTGCTGCCCAGCGCGGCGGAGACCAGCCCCCAGGCTGGCTGGCCGCTGACTAGCCCTCCCAGTTCGCTGAAATACGCGGCTTGCGGCAGCCAGGAGGCATCGATCTTGTCCTGCTGTGGCAGCTCGAGCGTGATGTTCTCGACGGCGCCATTGTTCGAGGAGGCGACGACGATTTCGAACCCCAGCAGGTCTGGATGCAGCGCGTAGGTCGTTCGGCCGGTGCCTCCGTCGCTGGCTACCTCTCGGCCATCCTGCAGGAAGGCGTCGGAGGCTTTTTCGAATGACGCCAGTACGTCCGCTCGTTCGGTGACGACTGCTGCGATCAGGTCTCGCAACAGAGTGGTCTTGCCAGTGCCAGGCGGGCCATTGATCCCCATCAGCCCATGACTGTCTCCCAGGGTCTCGAGCAGGCTGTTGATCGCCACTTGTTGTGAGTGAACCAAGCCCAGATGGCGGTCTGCCGGCCAGCAACCCTTGGGATAGCGAGCGGGGGCCAGGCATCGAATCAAGGGCAGGTCGGCATCGCGGCTATCCAGATGCAAGCGCGGTTCGCTGTGTTGCTCTGTCAGGTAACGTGCCAGTGGCGGGCTGACGTGGCCCTGATCAAGTGCGCTAGCTACCTTGACCAGGTCGTCGAGCAGGAAACTGTTAAGGGGATCGTCTTCCTGCTCGGGTTGCTTCGGATCGACCGGCTGGGAGCGGAAGCGATGCTGACGGTTCTGGGCACCGAAGAACTCGTCCAGCCCGAGATGATGGCGAACCTGCCAGGTCATTTCTTCCAGGGCGTCAGCGCTCACCACGCCACCGAGCAGGCGCTTGCTGTCCTCGCGCAAAGCGTTCTGCGTGTCTTCGAAGCCCGATGTCCAGTCTCGCTTGTGGATAGCGCAGCCAAGGAACCATGCTTCGCTGGACAGTACGAAGCTGTCGACGACCATCTGCCCCAACTCGTCGAATTTCAGCGAGAACAGAGCCGACTCTCTGGTTTGCGGCTCTTTGTAGCCTTGATCCGCACCGTACAGCGCTTCGAGTCGGCGAGCGACGTGCAGGCTGTCGTAGAGATGGGCGTAAAGCGTGTGACTCCAGACCCGCTTGTTTGGCAGCCGCTGTCGACCCAGCACGTTCGTCGCTGACCAGGGGAGCGAGCGGGCGGTGATCGGCAGGTCCTGGAAGAATGGTTCGTAATCCTTGTTACGCTTCTTTTTCTTCGGGGCGGCCTGCGGCTGCAGGAGCTCGACGGCGTGCCAATAACGCACGATGCTTGAAGAGTTCATCAACATCCTTGTCAGCGATTTGTTTGGCTTTGCGCCAAGCGATGGTGGTTCAAAGTGAGTGGCGGTAGTTTCAGCGCTTGAAGGCATCCGCAGCAATGAACAGGCGTCCCGCCTGCTTGCGCGGATGCTCAGGCTGGCCGCAAGCTTAGCGTGTATTGGTAGCCATATGATATTGGTAGTGGCTTTACGCTAAGGTCGGTGGTCACTGAGCGGGGCGCTGCAAGCGTGTTGTTTCCTCTTCGAGGTAGCCGATCAGCGCCGCCACTTCTGTTTCCCCCAATCGCATGTTGGGCATCGCCAGTTGGTTGTACTGCGCGAACAGCAGCATCGCCAAGGGGTCTTTCTCCGCGAGCATCTGCTCGGGCTCCATCAGCCAGCGCTTGAGCCAAGCCTCTTCACGCTGCCGGGTCACCCCGAGCAGGTCCGGGCCGATGCCATGGGTGGCTCCAGGCTCGGCGTCTCCCAGGGTGTGGCACGACGAGCAGCGGGTCCTGAACAGTTGCTCGCCTGTGCTGGGCGGGCGGATGTCGGGGGCCTGGGTGTAGTCGCGGTGTTGGGCGCTGGCGGTTTTCCAGTTGTGCAGGCTGTTGGCCAGGCGGTCGGCGAGGATGTACGGGCTTTCGAAGGGCGAGGCCTTCATCCAGCGGCCGGTGGCCTGGTTGCCGATGATCAGGCTGAGGTTGTGGTCCTTGCTGCGGCCATTCTCCAGGCCCTCGATGTACAGGCCCAGGCTGCGTCGCAGTTGTTCGATGTCGGCGGCCTCGCCGGTGAGGAGTGTCCAGCCCGGGCCGATAGCGAATTTCTCGGCGTAGCGTTTGAGGGTGGCAGGGGTGTCGTTATAGGGGTCGATGCTGATCGAGTAGATGAAGATGTCCTGGCCGACACGCTCGCCCAGCAGCTTCTGTACCTGGCGCAGGCGCGCTGTTTCCACCGGGCAGGAGTCGCCGCAGCCGGTGAAGATGAAGTTGATGGCCACCACCTTGTCCTTGATCAGGTCGTCGAAGAAGCGCACCTGTTGGCCGTCCTGGGTGAGCAGGGGGATGTTGGGGAAGTAATTGGCGCCCCAGGGGGTGGCGGGGTCAGCGCTGGCGCTGGTCGGGGGCAGGGCGCAAGGCAGGCTGAGGATGATCAGCAGGGGGAGCAGCAGACGCCAGGTGTGGGGCATGGTCTTACCCTCTTGGATATCTGATGGGGCCTGCGATGCAGACCATCGCTGGCAAGCCAGCTCCCACATGTACAGCGCCGATCACAAGGCATGCGCAATACCTGTGGGAGCCGGCTTGTCGTGGCGACGAACCGCGGCGAAAGGGGCGCAGCGCGCCCCCGGCCTTCTTTCACTTGATGCTCAAAGGTACCGTCACACTCTGCCCCAGCGCCGATTTGACCGTTACCGCCGGTGGCGAGACCGGGCCGCTGCCGGTGGTGGTCACCGACAATTTCCAGCGCGCCCCGGAACCGCTGGCGCTCAACGTGGCCAGGCCCAGGTCGAGCGGCCCGCTGGTGGTGTTGCTGGTCACCCGGATGCTGTTGCCGGCGGCCACCGAGGTGGTGCCCGAAACCTCCCAGGTCCAGCGGTTGTTGCTGCGCAACTGCACCGAAGCGCTGCTGACCTGGATCTCGTCCATTGGCACTGCGGGCGAAACCGCGATGTTTACCGTAGCCGGGGCCAGCGACTCGAGGCCCTTGGCGTCGCGTGCGGCGTAGGTGAAGCTGGCGGTGAATCCCGTGGCCACGGTGGCCGGTGGGGTGTAGGTGACCTGGGTGCCGTTGCTGGCGACCGTGCCCTGGCCGGAGTCGGGCTGGGCCAGGCTGCTGACGCTCAGCGGCACGTTGCCGTCGGGGTCGGTGTCGTTGGCCAGCACGTTGAGCACGATCGGCTTGCCGGCCATGGTCGCGGCGCTGTCGTTGACCGCCACCGGCGGCTTGTTGCTGTCGTTGCCCGAGCCACTGCTCGAGGTGCGGAAGGTCGGCAGGGCGGCGGAATTGACGTATTCCACGCCATCCCAACCAGGCAGCGGCGTTGGCATCATCTGGAACTGGCCGGGGTGCTCCAGGTCCCAGCGCAGCAGCATCGAGGTGTCTTCGTGCTGGGTGTTGTGGCAGTGTTCCATGTAGGTGCCAGCGAACTCGCGGAAGCGGATGGCCATCTCGACTTCCTCGGAGGAGTCTGTGTCCGGGCCGATGCGATAAACATCCTTGCGCGCCCATTTTTCCCACTCCGGCGGGGCCTTGCCGTCACGGCTGAGGACCACTCCTTCCTCGAAATGCACGTGCACCGGGTGGCTCCAGCCATTGCCGCCGTTCTTGATCTTCCACACTTCCAGGGTGCCGTCGCCGCTGAAACCGCCGTCGGTGGCCTCGTTGGCCAGTTGCGGAGCGGCGCCGATGCGGCGTGGGTCCATGCTGTAGCCGAAGCCACCGTCGGTCTTGATGGTCCAGGGCGCGCTGTCGGTGCCGTCGGAGCGGCCGAAGATGAACTCTCGGTGGCGGGCGGCCTTGATCTTGACCTGGTCGCTGGCGCTATTGCGGTCGATCGGCAGGGGAATCATCACCAGGCCGGCAGCCTTGCCGGGCTTGGCCGGTTCATACAGGCTCGGGTCCATGCTCAGGTCCTGGCCGGTGTAGGGCTGCACGATCAGTTGCATGAACTTGCCGACCACCGGGTCGCCGCCATCCCATTCCGGGCCCTTGCTGGTCTGCTTGATCACGGCCTTGTATTTTTGCGACAGCACGTCGGCCAAGGCGATGGCCGGTTTCGGACCTTTGCCGGTGTCGTGTTCCATGAGGTTGACGAAGTACAGCTTGTCGCCGACCTTGATCCCGTTCTTGGCGAAATTGATGATGATGTCGTAGCGCTCGGCGATGCCCTGCAGCGGCAGGATGGCGTTGTTGTCCTGCAAGTTGCCGTCGCCGTTGAGGTCGAGGGTGCCGTCGAACGGCACCGCGTGTTCCATGATATTGCCGTCGTTGGCGATCATGTGGAACGGCACGCGGGCATAGGAGACGTTGGAGCCGCTCGGGCCTTTGAACTCGCCAGCGTTGCCGGCGATTTCACGGACCACGGCGAACTTGAAGTAGCGCGACACCGAGCCGTTGAGAATGCGGAAGCGATAGCTGCGCGCGCGCACCTTGAGCTTGGGCTGGTACTGCCAGTTGACCAGGATCTGGTCGCCGAGGAAGCCGTCGGTGTTGAACGGGTTGAACCACAACTGGCCGTTGGCGTCCCAGGCCTTGTCGGCGATCACCAGGTTGACGTCGTAGTCACGGTTGCCCCACGGCATCGCCGCGCCGCTGGGGAAACGCAGGTTGACGCCATCCTCCAGGGCCTCGTTGCCACGGTCGATGGCCGAGTAATAGTTCATCATCACCGCGTTGCCCTTGTAGACGTTCTGCGCGGTGAAATCGAGCATGTGGTCGTGGAACCAGTGGGTGCTCATGGTCTCGCGCCAGTCGCCGCGGATCCTGATGCTGCCGTTCTCGCAGGTCTTGAGGCCCGGGGATGCGTCGTTGACGAACAGGGTTTCGCCCGGCGCGCAGGGGAAGGCCGCGCGCGGGTCCTGGGCGCGGGTGTTGATGGTGTCGTAGCCGGCCAGTTGGATCGGCCAGCGATAGTCGTAGTACTGGCCGGGGAAGAAGTAGGCGTTGGCGAAACCGTCGCTCTCGGCCGGCGAGTGGCCATTGTGCTCGTGGGTGGAGATGGTATGCAGGCCAAAGCCGTTGTTGGCCGAAGGGTCGATCGGCAGGGCGTTGTAATGGCGCATCAGCACCGGTTGGCCGTAGCGTACCATCAGAAGCTTGGGTGGAAAGGTGCCGTCGAAGGTCCACAGCGTCTTGTGGCCCTGCAGGGGCATCTTCGGGTGGAAGCGGGTATCGATGCCCTTGGTGGTGCCGAGGGTGGTGGGGATGTCGGAGGTCTGGTAGTACAGCCCGCCCGGGGCGAACTCGCCCTTGGCATAGTTGTGCAACTGCTTGCGGTCGCGCAGGCCCTGGTTGATGCGCGCCCCGGCCTGGGCGGTCTTGAACGCGGCCTGGGGGTAGAACTCGTTCCAGCGCTGGTGCGACCAGCCCTTTCCTGGCGGTCGGCCTTCGGCGGGCGAGCCGACCCCGGTGCGGTTGAGGAACATCTCGATCTGCGCCTTCCACGGGTTGCGGTCGAGCACGTTGGCGTACTGTGACGGGAACGGTGTCAGCCCTGGCTGGGTGAGGAAGGCCTCCAGGGCGTTGCCGTTGGGGCTGCTGCGCGCCACATAATCCGGATCCTGCGCGGGCGCGGCACCGATTACGGGGGGCGGGAAGGTGAGGGTGTAGGGCGCAGTGGCCGGGTCGAGTTTCTCCGGGCCGAATTCTTCGAACAGCAGCAACTGCTGGGTGAAGGGCTCGGCGCCGAACAAGGGGCTGGGTTTGCCGTTCGTGGGATAGTTGCGTGAAGTCTGCTGCGCGGGGGGCAGGGCATTGTTGCTGGTCACCGTGGCGCGGGTGCCGTAGACCCCGTCGGTCAATTCGAGCGAGCCCTCGTTGGCTTCCGGCATGCTCTTCAAGGTCTCCAGCGCCGCCGCCTGGGCCAGCGGATCGGCGGCTGGGTCACTGAAGGCGGACGGATCGGTGGGCGGCGGTTGGCTCACGTCGTCGAGCGACCCGGCGAACACGTTGGCCAGCCCCAGGCTGAGCAGCAGCGCCGTGATGGCGGACAACCTGAACACCTGGGTCGATGTTGCAGTTGAATTCTTCATTACCGTATGCCCCGTGTTGTACAGGCTGGCATCTATTGCCACTTTCAGTGAGTGGCGATATGCCCTGTAGAGGGGACCAGCAACGGCTGTGCCAAGCGGAAAATGGCCAAACGCCACGTGTTTCAAGATGTTGCAAAGTCGCGAAAAACGCCTGCTGAGGCAGTTGCCGCAAACCTGGGGGAAGACACCCAGGGCTGGGTGGGGAATGTGCCCCATTTCCCGCCCAAGCGGCCGGGCAAGGGGTCTGCTTTACCTCATGGGCCTGGGCGCTGTCATCGCCAAGCCTGCGGTTGGTGGTGGGCGGCCCGGCTGAGGCTGGCGGCGCGGTGGCTGGCGGGCCGTCAGCAGTGCCCCTTGCCCGAATCCCCTGTTCTTGGCACCCTTGCCAGCCATTGCCTCTCGTCACCCGCCAAACTAAGGAACCTCAAGGTGAGTTGGGAAAAAGTCGGTAAATCCATGGTGGGCCTGCTGGTCCTGGTCGCCGTCGCCGCCACGCTCTATGTGACGTTGCGTGAGGACGACCGGCTGCAGGCGCGCCTGACATACGCCCATCTCACCTACCCGGGCCAATTCAGCGAACGCATCAGCGAGGCCAACGACCTGCTCAAGTATGAGCGGCTACACACGCAGATCAGCGCAATCAGCGCCGGCACACTCAGCCATCCGCAGATCGACAAGTTGGTGGATCTGGCCCAGGCCCCCTACCTGCAACTGTTCGCCAGGCCCTTCGAAGCAGGTCTTGTGGACCACCGCACCGGCTTGCTGATCGAGTTGTCCAACCCCGCCCGAGTACCGCTCAAGGCCGTGCACATACGTCTGCCGGCCAAGGGGCTGGTGCAGGTGCGCGATGCGGCCGGCAACGACACGCTGGTGCCGACCCCGACCAGCAGCATCGACCTGCCGGCCATCGACGGGGTGAGCGAGAGCAAGGTGTGGGTGTACTTCGACGCCGATTATTCACAGATTCGCCAGGCAGGAATCAGTATTCGCGATGCCGACGGCAGCGCCGATATCCAAGTGGTTCGCGAAGTGACGGGGTTCCCGGCATTGCTGGCGCGTTACAGCCAGGTGGTGGTGGCGATGCTCGCCGCGCTGGGGCTGGGGTGGCTGGCGCTTGCGTATGCCTGGTGGGGGCGGGCACGGGTGGCCGGGGTACCGCAGAGCCTGTAGGCGATCACCGCGAACTTGGGCAGGCCTGACGCTCGACCGCTGTCCGCCTACAGGGTTGCCCGCTAGATCACCGCCGTTGCGGCCGACAGCAAGGCCTCTATGAACAGGCTTTCCGCTCGGCTCATGCGTTGGTCCCTGTTCCACAACAGGTGGATGTCGACGTCGGCAATGCCCTCCTGCGGCGGCAGTTTCCACAACAACCCTGCGTCCACATCCGGCGCCACCACATGCTCGGGCAGGCAGCCGATGCCGAAGCCGGCGATCACCAGGCGGCGCACTTCTTCCAGGCTCGGCGACGAGGCGACGATACGCCCGGCGAAGCCCTGCTGGTCGCGGAAGATGGTCAGCGGCGAGAGCATGCCGCCGATCTGGTCGCTGGTGAAACTGACAAAATTCTCCCGCTGCAGGTCGCCTTCCATCTGGCCGAACAGCGCGTGGTGCTTGCCGCAGAAGAACGCGTAGCGCTGGCGCAGGAACAACCGCTGCTCCAGCCGTGGCTGGGGTCGGCGGTTGAGGCTGAGGCCGGCGGTGGCGGTTTTTTCCTGCAGGGCTGCGACGATGTCGGAACTGCGCATCACGTCGATCTCCAGCTCAACCCGAGGGTGCTGGCGGTGGAAGTCGGCGAGGAAGTCGTCGAAGCGTTCGTTGACGATACGGCTGATCATCAACAGGCGCACCTTGCCCACCAGTTCGTCCGCCGGCTGCTCCAGCAGGCCGCCGATCTGTGACATCTGCCCGTACACCTCGCCGGCCAGCTGGAACAGCTGCTCGCCCACTTCCGTCAGCACGAAGCGCGGCCCACGGCGGGCGATGAGCTGGCGCCCGAGTTGCTCCTCGAGGCGCTTGAGCGCCTGGCTCACGGCGGGCTGGGTGAGGTGCAGGCGGGCGGCGGCGCGGCTGATCGACAGTTCCTGGCCGATGACGCGGAAGGTGCGCAGCAGGTTCCAGTCGAGGCGGTCGTTGAGCAGGCGGTCGGGCATTGTCGGGCTCGATGATAAGCGTGGTTAATAGTTCGAATAATAAATAGAAAATTGAATTATAGGCGCCGGCGATGAATGATCTCCAGCAGTGCAGGCCTCATTGCGGGGCAAGCCCGCTACCACAGCTGCCTCCAGATCTTGACGGAGACCCAGGCCTGGTGGGAGCGGGCTTGCCCCGCGATGCGGCCGCCCAGGCGCCGTCAGAGCGCCACCGTGACCCGACAACTCCTGCCAGAAAAACAACCAAAGGAGCCACCCCATGAAGCCCGCCGCTTCGCCCCAACCGCGCCGTGCCGCCGCCGCCGCGTTCATCGGCACCATGATCGAGTGGTACGACTTCTACATCTACGCCACCGCCGCCGCGCTGGTGTTCGGTGCCTTGTTCTTCCCCTCCGACAACAGCCTGTTCAGCACCATGGCTGCCTTCGGCACCTTTGCCGTGGGCTTCTTCGCCCGGCCCTTGGGCGGCATCATCTTCGGCCATATCGGCGACCGTATCGGGCGCAAGAAATCGCTGATCATCACCTTGCTGATGATGGGCGTGGTCACCGTCGCCATCGGCCTGCTGCCGACCTACGCGCAGATCGGCGCCAGCGCGCCGGTGCTGCTGGTCCTGTTGCGCGTGGTCCAGGGCATAGCCGTCGGTGGCGAGTGGGGAGGGGCGGTGCTGATGGCCGGGGAGCATGCGCCCAAGGGCCGGCGCAACTTCTTCGCCTCGTTCGCCCAGCTGGGTAGCCCGGCAGGCCTGATCCTGTCGCTACTGGCTTTCAGCGCGGTCACCCGCCTGCCGGAAGACGACCTGATGAGCTGGGGCTGGCGCCTGCCGTTCCTGGCCAGCGCGCTGTTGCTGCTGGTGGGCCTGGCAATCCGCCTGGGGGTCAACGAGTCGCCCGAGTTCCTCGCCAGCCGTGAGCAGGCCGAACAGACCCGGCGCAAGGAGCAGGCACCGGTGCTGGAAGTGCTGCGCAGCGCCTGGCGGCCGTTGCTGCTGTGCATAGGCGCCAACACCCTGGGCATCGCCGGGGTCTATTTCACCAATACCTTCATGATCAGCTACACCACCCAACAGTTGCACCTGGAGCGTTCGCTGATCCTCGAATGCCTGTTCTTCGTGGCGATCATCCAGTTCTGCGTGCAGCCGTTGGCGGCGTGGCTGTCGGAGCGGCTTGGTGCCACGCGCTTCCTGGCCCTGATGGCGCTGCTGGCGATGGCCTCGCCGTACCCGATGTTCGTGCTGGTGAGCAGCGGCGAAGGCCCGCTGATCGTGCTCGGCATCGCCCTGGCGGCGGCGTGCATGGCGTCGTTCTATGCAGTGATCGCAGGCTACGTCAGCGGCATGTTCGCCACCCGCGTGCGCTACACCGCCATCTCCCTGGCCTATCAGGTGTGCGGCGCCATCGCCGGTGGCCTGACCCCGCTCATCGGTACCTGGCTGGCCCACAGTTTCAGCGGCCAATGGTGGCCGATGGCGGTCTTCTACAGCCTGATCGCCTGCACTTCCCTGGTCTGCGTGCTGGCGCTGGCGCGCCGCTACGCCCTTGGCCGGCAGCTCGAGCTGGCCTGAATCTGGAGTATCCGCAATGTTGAAAAGCAATGGCGATCGCCTGTGGGCGAGCCTGATGGCCATGGCCGAAATCGGCGCCACCGCCCGTGGCGGCAGCTGCCGCCTGGCCCTGAGCGACGAGGACAAGGCCGGGCGTGAACTGTTCGGCCGCTGGTGCCGCGAGGCCGGGATGAGCCTGAGCGTGGATGCCATTGGCAACCTGTTCGCCCGCCGTGAGGGCAGCGACCCGCATGCCGCGCCGGTGATGATGGGCAGCCACCTGGACACCCAGCCCGAGGGCGGGCGTTTCGATGGCGTCTATGGCGTGCTGGCCGGTTTGGAAGTGGTGCGCCGCCTGAACGACCTGGGTATCCGTACCCGCAAGCCGCTGGAGATCGCGGTATGGACCAACGAGGAGGGCGCCCGCTTCACCCCGGCCATGTTCGGCTCGGCGGTGTTCACCGGCACTTTGCCGCTGGCCCAGGCCCTGGCGATCCGCGATGCCGACGGCATCAGCGTCGCCGATGAACTGGCGCGCACCGGTTATGCCGGCCAACGCCCGCTGGGCGGCAAGGTGGACGCCTATTTCGAGGCGCATATCGAGCAGGGCCCGATCCTCGAGGACAACGTCAGGAGCATCGGTGTGGTCAGCGGCGGCCAGGCGATCCGCTGGCTCGATGTCACCGTCGAGGGCATGGCCGCGCATGCCGGCACCACGCCGATGAAGCTGCGCAAGGACGCCTTGTACGGCGTGGCACGGATGATCCAGGCCATCGAACAACTGGCCAGCGACTTCTCCCCCGAGGGCCTGACCACGGTGGGTGAGCTGAGCATCGCCAAGTCGTCGCGCAACACCATTCCCGGCCTGGTGCGCTTCACCCTCGACCTGCGCCATCACCGCGACGAGGCCATCGACGCCATGGAGCGCGATATCAGCCTGCAGTTGCAGGCCATCGCCAGCCAGCGTGGCCTGGCGGTGCGCATCGAGCGCCACTGGGTCAGCCCGGCCACCCCGTTCGACGTCGACTGCGTGGCCGCCGTGCAGCAGGCGGTGGATGGCCTGGACTACAGCCAGCAGTCCATCGTCAGCGGCGCCGGCCATGACGCGATCCTGCTGGCGCGCTACTGCCCCACGGCGATGGTGTTCATCCCCTGCGTCGGTGGTCTGAGCCACAACGAGGCCGAGGATGTGCTGCCCGAGGATGCCCGCCAGGGCGCCGATGTATTGCTCAACGCCGTGCTGGCCCGTGCCGGCCAGGTTGTCGAAGGAGAAGCCTGATGCGCTGCTATTTCCACCCGGAACAATTGCTCCACCACCCGCGCAGCTACTATTCGCGCGGCGCCATGCGCACCCCGCAGGAAGTCCCCGAGCGCGCCCAGCGCCTGCTGCAGGCCGCCAAGGACCTTGGCTTCGATATCCGCAAGCCCGAAGATGCCGGCCTTGCTCCGCTCAAGGCGGTGCATGGCGAAGCCTACCTGGCGTTCCTCGAAGAAGCTCATGCGCGCTGGAAGGAGGTGCCCGAGGACTGGGGCGACGAGGTGATGTCCAACATCTTCGTTCGCGAACCCAACGCCCTGCGCGGCATTCTTGCCCAGGCCGGGCGCTACCTGGCCGATGGCAGTTGCCCGGTGGGGGAGCATACCTGGCGCTCCGCCTACTGGTCGGCACAGAGCGCCGTCGCCGCGGCCCAGGCCATCCTTGACGGAGAATCCGCCACCTATGCCCTGTGCCGTCCGCCGGGGCACCATGCCCGGTACGACGCCGCTGGTGGCTTCTGCTACCTCAACAACGCCGCCGTCGCGGCCCAGGTGTTGCGCGGCCGCTACCAGCGCGTGGCGATCCTGGATACCGACATGCACCATGGGCAGGGCATCCAGGAGATTTTCTACGAGCGGGACGACGTGCTGTACGTCTCGGTGCATGGTGACCCGACCAATTTCTATCCAGGAGTAGCGGGCTTTGCCGACGAGCGCGGTAGCGGAGCAGGAGAGGGCTGCAATCTCAACCTGCCGATGGCCCACGGGGCGAGTGAAGCGGACTTCATGGCGCAGCTGGAGGTTGCGTTGCAAGCGGTGAAGGACTTCGGCGCCGAGGTGCTGGTGCTTTCGCTGGGCTTCGATATCTACGAGCTGGACCCGCAAAGCAAGGTGGCGGTGACTACCGAAGGGTTCGCCCGGCTGGGTGAACAGATTCGTGGGTTGCGTTTGCCGTGTCTGATCGTGCAGGAGGGCGGGTACCACCTGGAGAGCCTGGAGGCGAATGCTCGGGCATTCTTCGGCGAAGAGCGCGATTGGCGTTAAGCCTGTCGAGGGGCAAGCCCGCTTCCACAGGTTGAATCGCCACGGTGGAAGCGGGCTTGGCCCGCGATTGCGTTGGTATGGGTATTACACCCCGCCCCGGCGCACATGCTTCACCAACACCTTCTCCAGCAACTCCCACATCGCCGGGTCGGTACTGAACGCCACGTTGAAGCGCATCCACCCAGTGGCCTTGGCATCGACCATGAACAACTGCCCGGGCCCGAGCATGATGCCTTTCTCCAGCGCATCGTCGAGCAGGGCGGCGCTGTCGGGGATGGCCGGATGCCGGGTCCAGATGTACATCCCTTCGTCCGACTCGATGAACAGCTCGAAACCCAGCCGATGCAGGTGCCGGCCCACTTCCTGGTGCGCCTCGGCCAGGCGCTGGCGCAGGCGCTTGAGGTGCTTGCGCCAGCGGCCGTCGATGATCGCGGCGTACACCACGCGCTCCATCACCTGCGAGGTGGTCAGGCCCGAGCGCATCTTCAGGTGCAGCAGTTGCTGGGTCAGCTCGGGGTTGGCCAGCAGGTAGCCGACGCGCACGTTGGGCGAGATGCTTTTCGAATAGCTGCCCACGTACACCACCTGCTGCAGGTGGTCGAGGCTCGCCAGGCAGGGCAGCGGGTCGGCGATCATGTCGGCGTAGAGGTTGTTCTCCACCAGGCGGAAGCCATGCTGGCTGGCCAACTGCAGTAGGCGGTGCAGCTGCGCCAGCGGGGTGCGCGAGCAGGTCGGGCTGTGCAGGTGTGGCTGGGTGAAGAAGGTCGTGGGGCGGTGGTGGGCCAGCAGGCGCTCGAGCTGGTCGAGGTCATAGCCGGCCGGGGTGCGCGGCACGCCCACCAGGGTGGCGCCCTGGGTGCGCAGGATGCTCATCAGGTTGGGGTAGCCGGGGTCGTCCACCAGCACCACGTCGCCGGGGCGCACCAGGGTGCGCACGGCCAGGTCCAGGGCCTGGCTGGCACCGTGGGTGAGCATGAGTTGCGCCGGGTTGGCGACGATCGACAGTTCCTGCTGCAGGTTCTGCGCAGTCAATGCGCGCAATTCCGGCAGGCCCATGGGGTCGCCGTAGCCGGACAGCTCCAGCGGGCTACCGGCGACCTGGCGCAGGCCGCGGCGCAAGCCTTCCTCGTACATCCAATCGTTGGGCAGCCAGCCACAACCCGGTTTGAACGGCAGCTGGCGGATCTCGAAGATCTGCTGCAGGTACCACTCCGAGTTGAAGGTGGGGCGGCTGGTATCGGCCTCGACGCTGTGCTTGTCCAGCAGCTCGTTCGCCGCACGATTGACGAAGAAGCCCGCATTGCCCTTGCTCACCAGCAACCCCTGGGCCACCAGGCGGTCGTAGGCCTCGACCACGGTGAAGGTGCTCACCGAGTAGGTCGAGGCGAACGCCCGGATCGACGGGACCTTCGCCCCGGGCTTGAGGGTCTGGTCGTCGATCAGCGCGCGCAAGCCGTCGATGATCTGGTTGACCAGCGGGGTGGAGGAGTCCGGGTGTAGCTGGAGCATTCGGGGGCCTTCAGGTGTGCGCGACGCCAGGCGCCTGCGGGGCACAGCGGGTGTATTGCATCGGCGGCCTGTACAGTGCAGTGCGTTTTTCATGCCGCTGTGCATGGCTCAATGTGTTCGACATTTTTACATTACGTGTCAGATATAGCCAACACAGCACATGACAGCGCCATGAATAATCACAACATCGCTGCTTTACCGTCGAGGTCCGCCTCGCACCTTCTTCCCGCGTGGCCGGACGCTGCTCGTCCGTTCCCAGCATGGTTCAGTTCGTCCAGAGGGTCGCCTCTGGCCGCGTAAGCAGGCCGCCACGGATGGCCTGCGTGTGCTCGCGCACACCTCCCTGCCCGCAGTAGCACTGATGTACAGGTGAGACCGATAACCATCGGGGTTTCACAGTTTTTCCTTGGATAAAAAGAAGCACGGGGTAAATAACTGATGGACGCTACATCCACATCCACCACCGCGAAGGATGGGCACGAGAGCAAGCTCAGTGCCTCGCTCAAGTCGCGCCACCTGACGATGATGTCCATCGCCGGGGTGATCGGCGGCGCCTTGTTCGTCGGTTCCGGCAGCGTGATCCACAGCGCCGGCCCGGCCGCTGTCCTGGCTTACCTGGCCGGCGGCATCCTGGTGGTGCTGATCATGCGCATGCTGGGTGAAATGGCGACTTCCTCGCCGGACACCGGCTCGTTCTCCACCTACGCCGACCGCGCCATCGGCCGCTGGGCCGGTTTCACCATCGGTTGGCTGTACTGGTGGTACTGGGTGATCCTCATGGCCTGGGAGGCCTACGTGGCAGGCAAGATCCTGCACGGCTTCTTCCCCGACGTGAGCGTCAACGTGTTCGTGCTGGCCACGACCCTGCTGCTGATCACCGTCAACTTCTTCAACGTCAAGCACTACGGCGAGTTCGAGTTCTGGTTCGCGCTGATCAAGGTGGTGGCGATCGTCTGCTTCCTGGTGGTGTGCACCGCCGCGGTGATGAACGTCTGGCAGTTCGGCGAGGTACGCGGCATCAGCCACCTGACCGCCGAAGGCTTCATGCCCAACGGCATCACCACGGTAATCGGCGCCTTGCTGGGGGTGATGTTCGCCTTCCTCGGCGCCGAGATCGTCACCATCGCCGCCTCTGAAGCGAAGGACCCGGCCACCCAGATCGTCAAGGCGACCAACTCGGTAGTCTGGCGGGTGTGCCTGTTCTATGTCGGCTCGATCTTCCTGATCGTCTGCCTGGTGCCGTGGAACGACCCGCACCTGGGCGTCTCCGGTTATGGCGCCTACCGCCGCACCCTGGAACTGCTGGGTGTTCCCTATGCCGAAGTGCTGATGAACTTCGTGGTGCTGACCTCGGTGAGCAGCTGCCTGATCTCCGGCCACTACACCGCCTCGCGCATGCTGTTCTCCCTGGCCCAGCGTGGCGATGCGCCGCGCCTGTTCAAGTTCACCCGTACCGGCACTGGCGTACCGGTGAACGCGATCATCGGCTCGTGCCTGGTGGCGGTGTTCTGCGCGCTGATCAACTTCAGCGACACCCTGCGCCCGAAGGACGTATTGGAAACCCTGATGAACACCACCGGCATGATCGCCTTGCTGGTGTACCTGGTGATCGCCTTCTCGCAGCTGCGCATGCGTCGCAAGCTGGTGGCCGAGGGCAAGGAAGTGCGCTTGAAGATGTGGCTGTTCCCGTGGCTGACCTACCTGGTGATCGTGTTCATCGTGGCGGCGCTGGTGACCATGGCTTTCATGCCTGACTACCAGATCCTGGTGATCTCCACCGGCATCGCCGCAGCCATCGTGGTGGCCATGGGCGTGGTGCACCAGATGCGTACCGCCAAGCGTCACTGAATACGGTAGCGCCTTGCGCAACGGCCGGTCTCCGTCAAGGGGCCGGCCGTTTTCGTTTTCGCCAATCGGATCATCCCTACGTTGTGCGGTGCCGACATGGCTTATGCTGCACGCAATTGCCCTACAAGGAGTCGTCCCATGTCCTGGTCCGCCACCCAGTATTCGCTGTTCGAAGACGAACGCACCCGCGCCGTACGTGACCTGCTTGCCGCCGTGCCGACGCGCCCGGTGCGCCACGCCACCGACCTTGGTTGCGGTCCGGGCAACTCCACCGAAGTGTTGCTGCAACGTTGCCCCGATGCGCAGGTCGTCGCCCTGGACAGCGATCCGGACATGGTCGACAAGGCTCGCCAGCGGCCACGCTTGAGCATTCCACGCGTGCGTTGCGAGATTGGCGAGATCGCCGGCTGGGCGGCCCTGGTGCCCCAGGACCTGATTCTCGCCAACGCTTCGCTGCAGTGGGTGCCGGACCATGCCAGCCTCTATCCGCATCTGGTGCGGCAGCTGAACGAGGGTGCGAGCCTGGCCGTGCAGACGCCGGACAACCTCGACGAGCCGGCTCATCGCCGCTTGCGCGAGATTGCCAGCCAGGGGCCTTGGGCCGACAGGTTCGCTGACTTCAGCCTGCCGCCGCGGCACAACGCGGGTTTCTACTACGATTTGCTCAGCCCTTTGTGCGCGCGGGTGGATGTATGGCGCACCACCTATCACCACCCCTTGATCGGTGGCGCCGAGGCGGTGGTGGAGTGGTTCAAGGGCTCTGCGTTGCGGCCTTACCTGGCGCGGCTGGATGAGCAGGAGCAGGCGGATTTTCTGCAGTTGTATCTGCAGGCCATGCAGCATGACTACCCGGCGGCCAGCGACGGCCGGGTGTTGTTGCCGTTCCCGCGGCTATTTGTGGTGGCCACGCGTTAGGCGCCAGAGCACATAGGTGTAGATGCCGAGGTTGAGCGCCAGCACGATGGTGCCCAGCCACAGCTGGATCTGTGGGGTCAGGCCGGCGGGGTAGATCACGGGCCAGATGTAGTGTTCGACGAAACCACCGTGGTAGCCGGCGTCGCCGGCGGCTTTACGCAGGTGGTTTTCCCAGTCGGTCAGGGGGCATTCCAGGTGCAGGCCTTCCACGGCCAGGCCCCAGGCTAGGGCGGGGAGGTGGATCAGCAGGGCGCGGCGGCGCCAGAGCACCAGCAGGCCGCCGAACAGGACGAGCAGGATGAACGAGAGGTGGAACAGGACCAGGGTGTCGGCGGCCAGGCGGTGGAGCATGGTGGGTGGGGCCTTGCTGGGGGAGATGGGTTAGTGTGTCACGGTTTTTCGTTCTTGAGTTTGGGGTGATTGTTTTGATAGTTGTATGCGCATTCATTTGCTATGTCGACGCTTATTCACCTTTCCGCCCTTACGGCGGCCTACTTTGGTCTTGGCCAAAGTAGGCAAAGCCGCTCGCTCCATTCATACGGCCCCTACGCTTCGCTCCGGGGTTCCCTCACTCCGGCCTTGCTCCCGGGAGGACCGCGCTGAACGCCCCATCCTGGGGCGCAGCGCTTGACGGGCATCCATGCCCGTCACCTCCCTGCGCAAGACCTCCGTTCGGCCTCCTGAAGTCGCGAAGTTACGGGCGGCGCCTGCACTAACGCAGCTAGTCGCTAGTTTCCATCGTGGGAACTCTAGATCAACATCGCGGGGCAAGCCCGCTCCCACGATAGTTTAACTGTTTCATTCAGCGGGGGAGTGGGCTTGACCCGCGATGGCGTAATGAAGAACAAAACTTCATCCATTAATAAACCAAAATATCTGCACTTGATCTGCACTTGATCTGCACTTGATCTGCACTTGATCTGCACTTGATCTGCACTTGATCTGCACTTGATCTGCACTTGATCTGCTCTTGATCTTGCTTCTAAGCGCGCGATAGTTCAGGCGACACAAATTGCGACTTCAGGAGGCCGAGCGGAGGGCTTGCGCAGGGAGGTGACGGGCATGGATGCCCGTCAAGCGCCGATCAGGCCATGGATGGCCCGTCGGCGCGTCCTCCCGGAGCGAGCCCGGAGCGAGGGAACCCCGGAGCGAAGCGCAGGGGCCGGATGAACGGAGCCGAACGGTTTTGCCTCCTTTTCCCAAGAGAAAAGGAGGTCGCCGTAAAGGCGAAAGGGTGACTGTGGGTCGACATGGAAAATGAATGCGCATATAGCTTTCAAAACACACGCTGTGTAAGTCAAAGTCAAAGTCAAAGTCAAAGTCAAATGCAGTTGGTGTGGGTTTTTACAGTTGTAAGCGCATTCATTTGCGATGTCGACGCATAGTCACCTTTCCGCCCTTACGGCGGCTTACTTTGGTCTTGGCCAAAGTAAGCAAAGCCGTTGCGCTCCATTCATCCGGCCCTCCGCTTCGCTCCGGGTTCCCTCACTCCGGCCTTGCTCCCGGGAGGACCGCGCTGAACGCCCCATCCTGGGGCGCAGCGCTTGACGGGCATCCATGCCCGTCACCTCCCTCCGCAAGACCTCCGTTCGGCCTCCTGAAGTCGCGAAGTTACGGGCGGCGCCTGCACTAACGCAGCTAGTCGCTAGTTGCCATCGTGGGAACTCTAGATCAACACCGCGGGGCAAGCCCGCTCGCACGATAGTTTAACTATTTCATTTAACGTGGGAGCGGGCTTGACCCGCGATGGCGTAATGAAGAACAACACTTCATCCACTAATAAACCAAAATATCTGCTCTTCATCTGCTCTTCATCTGCTCTTCATCTGCTCTTGATCTTGCTTCTAAGCGCGCGATAGTTCAGGCGCCACAAATTGCGACTTCAGGAGGCCGAGCGGAGTTCTTGCGAAGGGAGGTGACGGCCATGGATGGCCGTCAAGCGCTGCGCCCCAGGATGGGGCGTTCAGCGCGGTACTCCCGGGAGCAAGAACGGAGCGAGGGAACCCCGGAGCGAAGCGCAGGGGCCGTATGAACGGAGCCGAACGGTTTTGCCTACTTTGGCCAAGACCAAAGTAGGCCGCCGTAAGGGCGGAAAGGTGACTAAATGTCGTCATCGTCTACGAATGTGCACACAAAACCAAAAACAATCACCCAGACCCAGACCCAGACCCAGACCCAGACCCTAACCCCCCTCCAAGACCATCTCCAAAAACGTAGCCACCACCCGCCGCATCCGCTGTTCCTGCAAACACACCAACGTCTCCGTCAAATGCCGCTGACAATCCACAATCGGCAAAGCACAAACCCGAGCATCGGCCCCGAACTCCGCCGCGGACACCACCCCCACACCAATCCCCACCACTACCGCCTCCCGCGCCGCCTCCCGCCCTTCGACCTGGATCGCCGACCGAATCCGCAACCCCGCCCGCTGCATTTCCTCCTCCAGCGTCTGCCGCGTCACCGACCCCGGCTCGCGCAGCACCAGCGGCGTATCGTCCAGATCCGCCAGGCTGATCTGCCCACGGCTGGCCCAAGGATGCTGGTGCGAGACGAACGCCACCATCGGGTCACGCCGCATTGGCACGCAGAACAGCCGCTCGTCATCGACATCGCGCCCGAGCAGGGCCAGGTCGGCCTGGTAGCTGAACAGCCGCGCCAGCGACTCATCGGTGTTGCCGGTCTCGATCTTCACCTGGATCCCCGGATAGCGCTGGCAGAACCGGGCAATCTGCGGCAGCACATGCACTGGCGCGTCCACCGCCAGGGTCAGGCTGCCGGTGTGCAGGGCGCGTGAGTCCTGCAACAGCTCCAGGGCCTCGGCCTCGCAGGCGAACAGACGCTGGGTGACGCCCAGCAGCCGCTCGCCCAGGTCGGTCAACTGCACCGAACGCTTGTTGCGGTGAAACAGCAACACGCCGAAGCGCTCCTCGAGCTTGCGCACCTGGTCGGACACCGCCGGCTGGGTGAGAAACAGCTTCTGCGCCGCGCGGGTGAAGCTGCCCTGTTCGGCAACCGCGTGGAACGCCTTGAGTTGAGCATGGGAGACCGACATCGAACACTCCACTTAAAAGCTGGGCTTATGTGTGAAATAC
Source organism: Pseudomonas sp. PONIH3 (assembly GCF_002934345.1). Lineage (NCBI taxonomy): Bacteria > Pseudomonadati > Pseudomonadota > Gammaproteobacteria > Pseudomonadales > Pseudomonadaceae > Pseudomonas > Pseudomonas sp. PONIH3. Next base: position 1,056,040 of record NZ_CP026386.1, on the reverse strand, counting down.
GATAAATCGATTTTATTTATCAGTCAGCAGCTGTTTCCATGTGTTTCAACCCGGCGCCTCTGCCACGAGCAGCGGCATGTCGGCCATGGCGGCACCACCGCCATCTGACCAAGTGACGTCCCTCCGTCACGCAGTGCGCAACACAACAACAAGACAGGCGTTTCTTCACATTCTGCCGGCACACTCAAACAAGAGGTCAGAGTCAAATGAACCAATCCCTGGGCGCCATCAAGCGCTGGCGCGTGCAGATCTTCGCAATCACCTGGCTGGCATACGCCGCCTTCTATTTCACCCGCAAAGCCTTCTCGGTGGCCAAGCTCGGCATCGGCGAAGACCCCTCGTTCATGCTCGACAAGGCCGCCATGGCCAACCTCGACGCCATCTACCTGGCCGCCTATGCCGTGGGCCAGTTCACCTGGGGCATGCTCGCCGACCGCTTCGGGCCGCGCGTGGTGGTGCTTGGTGGGCTGCTGATCTCGGCGGCGGCGGCGGTGGTAATGGGCAGTTACGCGACCTTCCCGATCTTCGCCACCTGCATGCTGGTCCAGGGGCTGGCGCAGTCCACCGGCTGGGCGGGGTTGTGCAAGAACATTGGCAGTTTCTTCCCGGCGTCCCAGCGCGGACGGGTGCTAGGGCTGTGGAGTTCCTGCTATGCCTTCGGCGGCCTGGTGGCCTCGCCGTTCGCCGGCTGGTGGGCCTACACCCTGGTCGGCACCTGGCACGCGGCATTCTTTTCCAGTGCCGTGGTGGTGGCCGCGGTGGCGGTGCTGTTCTTCATCTTCCAGCGCAACAAACCCGAGGACGTTGGCCTGCCGGCGGTGGAGCCCGAACCACAGAGCATGGCCCCGGGAGCGAACCTGTGCAGCGTCTGGGCACCGCTGCGCGAGATCCTGCGCAACCGCACGGTGCTGACCCTGGGCCTGGCCTACTTCATGCTCAAGCCGGCGCGCTACGCCATCCTGCTGTGGGGGCCGGTGATCGTCTTCGAGCAGATGCCCTCGGTGGGCAAGGTCGGCGCGGCGATCATCCCCACGGCCTTCGAGCTGGCCGGGTTGCTTGGCCCGATCCTCATCGGCCTGGCTTCGGACAAGCTGTTCGGCGCCCGGCGCATGCCGGCCTGTGTGATCAGCCTGGTGCTGCTGACCCTGACCCTGGCCGGCTTCATGGCGGCGATGCACACCGGCAGCGTGGTGCTGGTGGTGACCCTGCTGTTCGTCATGGGCCTGACCCTGTATGGCCCGGACTCGATGATCAGCGGCGCCGCAGCCATTGATTTCGGCACCGCCAAGGCCGGCGCCACCGCGGCCGGTTTCGTCAACGGCTGCGGCTCGGTGGGCGCGGTGCTTGGCGGCTTGCTGCCGGGCTACTTCGACAGCGTCACGGTATTCATCGTCTTCGCCGGCACCGCGCTGTTCTCCGCCCTGGTGCTGCTGCCGCACTGGAACAGCCGTCCGGCAACGGCACCCCAGGCCACCGACGTGGCCCCCAATACCGGCATGGCGATCAAGCCACTGCGTACCTAGAGGAAAGCGAGCAGATGAGACCCTTCTGGCTGCAACAGGCCCTGGACCAGGAAGACGAGGCCCTGTGCCCGCCGCTCGCTGGCGATGCGCGCTGCGACGTGTGCATCGTCGGCGGTGGCTACACCGGGTTGTGGACTGCCTTGATGATCAAGGAACAGGCGCCGCAGCTGGAGGTGCTGCTGATCGAGGCCGACATCTGTGGCGCCGGGGCCAGCGGACGCAATGGAGGCTGTGCACTGTCCTGGTCGGCCAAGTACTTCACCCTCGAACGGTTGTTCGGGGTGGCCGAGGCGGTACGCCTGGTGGACGAGTCCGAACGCAGCATCGGCGCCATCGGCGAGTTCTGCGCGGCCAATGGCATCCGCTGCGATTTCCGCATGGACGGCACGCTCTACACCGCCACCAACCAGGCCCAGGTCGGCGGCACTGATGCGGTGATCGCCGCGCTGGAGCGCCGCGGCATCAACTCGTTCCAGCGCCTGGCGCTGGAGCAGGTGCAGCGCCTGGCCGGCTCCCAGCGGCACCTGGAGGGCTGGTACTCGCCGGCCGCGGCCACGGTGCAGCCGGGGCGGCTGGTGCGCGGCTTGCGCCGGGTGGCCTTGCAACGTGGCGTGCGCATCCACGAAGGCACGGCGATGACCGGCCTGGAACATGGCGCGCCGGCGCAGGTGCGCACCGCTACCGGCACCATCCGCGCCGACCGCGTCGTCCTCGGCCTCAATGCCTGGATGGCGCGGGCCTTCCCGCAGTTCGAGCGCAGCGTGGCGATCGTCTCCAGCGACATGGTGATCACCGAGCCATGCCCCGAGCTGCTGCGCCAGATCGGCCTGGACAGCGGTGTCAGCGTGCTCGATTCGCGGATCTTCGTGCACTACTACCACAACACCTCCGATGGCCGGCTGATGCTCGGCAAGGGCGGCAATACCTTCGCCTACGGCGGGCGCATGCTGCCGGTGTTCGACCAGCCGTCGCCGTACGAGCCGTTGCTGCGTGACAGCCTGGCCGAGTTTTTTCCGGCGCTGGCCGAGGTGCCGCTGGCGGCGAGCTGGAACGGGCCGTCGGACCGCTCGGTGACCGGTCTGCCGTTCTTTGGCCGGCTCGATGGGCAGGGCAACGTGTTCTACGGCTTCGGCTATTCGGGCAGCGGGGTGGGGCCGTGCCATATGGGCGGGCGGATCCTCTCGTCGCTGGCCTTGGGGCTGGACAACCCCTGGACCCGCTCGCCGCTGGTCAAGGGCCCGCTGGGGCGTTTCCCGCCGGAGCCGGTGCGCTACCTGGGGTCGCTGATGGTGCGCAACGCCATTCGCCGCAAGGAGCGCGCCGAAGACCGCGGCGTGCGTCCGCGCGGGCTGGATGTGCGCCTGGCGAAGTTCGCGGCGGCGGCGGGGAAGGCCGACAAGGGCTGAAGCTGATGCGATTTCTTGTCGAACCCGGTGCGCAGGGCGTATAAACTCTCCCCACTTTTTGGCCGGTCGCTTCCTGAACCGGCCGTTGAAACAAAGAGAGTCGATATGGGCGCACAGTGGAAAGCCAAGCATAGAGAAACGGCGGCCAACGCCAAGGGCAAGATCATGGGCAAGCTGGCCAAGGAGATCCAGATCGCCGCCAAGTCCGGCGCCGACCCGGACATGAACCCGCGCCTGCGCCTGGCCATCGTCCAGGCCAAGAAAGCCTCGATGACCCGTGAGACCCTGGAGCGCGCGATCAAGAAAGGCGCCGGCCTTGACGGCGAGGCCGTGCAATACCATGCGGTCAGCTACGAAGGCTTCGCCCCGCACCAGGTGCCGTTGATCGTCGAGTGCTTGACCGACAACGTCAACCGCACCGTGGCGCAGATCCGCGTGCTGTTCCGCAAGGGCCAGCTGGGTGCCAGCGGCTCGGTGGCCTGGGACTTCAACCACGTCGGCCTGATCGAGGCGACCCCGGAAGGCGACGCCGACCCGGAAATGGCAGCCATCGAAGCCGGTGCCCAGGACTTCGAGGACGGCGAGGAAGAAGGTTCGACCCTGTTCATCACCGACACCACCGACCTCGATGCCGTGCAGAAAGCCCTGCCGGAGCATGGTTTCACCGTGACTTCGGCAAAGATCGGCTATACCCCGAAGAACCCGGTGAGTGCTGCCAGCCTGAGCGCCGAAGCCCTGGCCGAGGTCGAGGCCTTCCTCGAGGCTATCGACGAGAACGAAGACGTGCAGAACGTCTATGTCGGCCTGACTGACTGAGCCGCGCGTTATCCTCGCGGGGCAAGCCCTCTCCCAGTGTGTCTGTGGGAGCGGGCTTGCCCCGCGATCATTTCCGGACCTGTGCCATGCACCCCACCTTCGCCTCCCTCAGCCTCGCCCACCTGCGCACCCTCGACTGCCTCCTGCAGCTGAAGAACCTCAGCCATGCCGCCGAGCGTCTGGGCTGCAGCCAATCGGCGCTGAGCCGCCAGCTGGCCAGCCTGCGCGAGGCCTTCGACGATGCGCTGCTGGTGCGCCAGGGGCGTGGCTATGTGCTCAGCGAACACGCCGAAACGCTGGTCGAGCCATTGCGCCAGGTACTGGACGAGCTCAACGCCCTGCGTCAGCCCGCAGCGTTCGACCCGGCACGCTGCGAGCGGCGCTTCTGCCTGGCGGCCTCGGACTACGTGGCCGAACATATGCTGCCGCAGCTGGTGAAAGCATTGGAGCAGGAGGCGCCGGGGGTGTCGCTGGAGTACCGCACCTGGCAGGCCGGGCAGTACGCCTTGCTCGCCAGCGGCGAGATCGACCTGGCCACCACGCTGTTCGACGAGTCGCCACCCAACCTGCATGGCCGGCTGCTGGGTGAGGACCGGGCGGTGTGCCTCATGCGCCATGACCATCCGCTGAGCGCTCGCGCCGAACTGAGCCAGGACGACTACCTGGCCTTCAAGCATGTGCGGGTGTCCGGTGGCGGCGACAAGGACAGCTTCATCGACCGCCATCTGCGCGCCCAGGGGCTGCAACGACGCGTCAGCCTGGAGGTGCCGTTCTTCAGCGCCATGGTCCAGGTGGTCGGCAACGGCCAGGCGCTGGCCACGGTGCCCGAGCATATCGCCCGGCAACTGGCGCGGTTGCATGGGTTGAGCTGGCGGCCCATGGGCTTTGTCGAGCACATCCAGCGTTACTGGGTGGTATGGCATCAGCGTCTGCAGGCCTCGGCCGAACATCGCTGGTTGCGCAACCGGGTGTTCGAGGTGTGGCGCCAGTCGCAGTTCGGCGTACAGGGTGGGCATGCGCCTTTGCCATAGCAGCTATGCGCGAAGCGGGGTTATTCGGCGGGTGATGGAGGCCTAGACTGCGAGGCATTGTGCTGCCAGGAGACCACTCATGACCCCCGAACAATTCCGCCAATACGGCCACCAACTGATCGACCTGATCGCCGATTACCGCCAGACCGTCGGCGAACGCCCGGTCATGGCCCAGGTCCAACCCGGCTACCTCAAGGCCGCGCTGCCGCAGGGCGCACCGCAGCAAGGCGAGCCGTTCGAGGCCATCCTCGCCGACGTCGACAAGCTGGTGATGCCCGGCCTGTCCCACTGGCAGCACCCGGACTTCTACGGCTACTTCCCCTCCAACGGCACTCTGTCATCGGTGCTCGGCGACTTCCTCAGCACCGGCCTTGGCGTGCTCGGACTGTCGTGGCAGTCCAGCCCGGCCCTCAGCGAACTCGAGGAAACCACCCTCGACTGGCTGCGCCAGCTGCTCGGCCTTAGCGGGCAATGGAGCGGAGTGATCCAGGACACCGCCTCGACCAGCACCCTGGTGGCGCTGATCTGCGCCCGCGAGCGTGCCACCGACCATGCCCAGGTGCGCGGCGGCCTGCAGGCCCAGGGCAAGCCCCTGGTGGTCTACGTCAGCGCCCATGCCCACAGTTCGGTGGACAAGGCCGCGCTGCTGGCCGGGTTCGGCCGTGAAAACATTCGCCTGATCCCCACCGACGCACACTACGCCATGCGCCCGGAGGCGCTGCGCGAAGCCATCGCCCAGGACCTCGCCGCCGGCAACCAGCCCTGCGCCGTGGTCGCCACCACCGGCACAACCACCACCACCGCGCTGGACCCGCTGCGCCCGATCGGAGAGATCGCCCAGGCCAACCAGCTGTGGCTGCACGTAGACTCGGCCATGGCCGGTTCGGCGATGATCCTCCCGGAATGCCGCTGGATGTGGGACGGCATCGAGCTGGCCGACTCGGTGGTGGTCAATGCCCACAAGTGGCTGGGCGTGGCCTTCGACTGCTCGATCTACTATGTGCGCGACCCGCAGCACCTGATCCGGGTGATGAGCACCAACCCCAGCTACCTGCAGTCGGCGGTCGATGGCGAGGTGAAGAACCTGCGCGACTGGGGCATCCCCCTGGGGCGCCGGTTCCGCGCCTTGAAACTGTGGTTCATGCTGCGCAGCGAAGGTGTCGAGGCCCTGCAGCAACGCCTGCGCCGCGACCTGGAAAACGCGCAGTGGCTGGCCGCGCAGGTGGAGGCGGCTCCCACGTGGGAGGTATTGGCGCCGGTGCAGTTGCAGACCTTGTGCATCCGCCATCGCCCGACGGGTCTCGAGGGCGAGGCGCTGGATGCCCACACCCGCGCCTGGGCCGAGCGCCTCAACGCCTCGGGTGATGCCTACGTGACCCCGGCGACCCTGGACGGGCGCTGGATGGTGCGGGTCTCGGTGGGGGCGCTGCCCACCGAGCGCGAGCATGTCGAGCGGCTGTGGGCGCGGTTGCAGGCGGTGGTGGCCGAGTAGCCAAGAGGCCTGTCACTGCTTCAGGGGCCTGCAATCAGCAGGCTTCGCGCCAGGCGCGGATCTGCTCCAGCGTTGCGGTGGCGCCACCACAGACGATCACCAGGACATTGCCGAAGGCCGCCACTGCCTCGGGATGTTCGAGCAAGGCCAGCGCCGCGCCGCAGGCCGGCTCCACCAGCAGGCGGTGATCGCGCAGCAGGCGTTCGCAGGCGTCGAGCGCCTCGCGATCACTCACCTGGTGGCTGACCACCGGGTGCTGGCGGGTGCAGGCCAGCGCCTGTTCGGCCACCCGCTTGGCCCCCAGTGAAGTGGCTACCGAGGTGATCCCCGGCAGTTCCACGGTGCGCCCTGCGGTCATGGCCGCGTGCAGCGACGCGGCGCCTGCGGTTTCCACTGCCAGTACCGGCACGTCCTGCCAGCCATTGCGCTGCAAGCCTTCGACCACGCCGCGCAGCAGGCCGCCGCCGCCGACCGACAGGACCACGGCATCCGGCTTGCAGCCGGCCAGGGCCACTTCATCGATCATGCTGGCGTGGCCGGTCCACAACAGCGGGTCGTCGAACGGGTGGATGAAGGCGTCGCCGGCCCCCAGCAGGGTCTGCGCGTGCTCGTTGGCTTCCTGCCAGGAGCTGCCACGCACCACCACGCTGGCGTCTTCCAGGCGCAGCAGTTCCTTGGCTCGTTCGGTGGTGGTCTCGGGCACCACCACGGTCACCGGCACGCCGAGCTTGCGGCCGGCGTAGGCCACCGCCAGCCCGGCATTGCCGCCGGACGAGGAGACGAAGTGACGGGCGCCGCGAGCATGGTGCGTCTCGCAAGCGTGGCCGACGCCGCGCAGCTTGAACGAGCCACAGGGTTGCAGGGCTTCGAGCTTGAGCCACACCGGGCGGCCGGCGCTCAGCGACAGCGGACGGGATTCGATCAGCGGGGTTGGGATATGCAAGGGCATGTGGGCTCCGTGGCTCAGTCGCGGGCAGCCGCGGCGGGCTCGCCGCGCAGCTGCTCCAGGTAGTTGTAGACGGTGTAGCGGGTCACGCCGAGGGCCTCGGCGGCTTTCTCGACGCCGCCCTTGACGATGAACAGGCCGCGCTCCTGCATCACGCGCACGGCCTCGACCTTGGCGTGTTTACTCATTCGCCCCTGGCCGCTGCGTTGCAGCGCGTCCTGGATGATCCCGGCCATCAATGCAGTCATGTCGGCGGGCTCGTCGCCGGATACCGTGGCTGGCGCGGCGCCCAGCGGCTGCAAGTGCCGCAGGAACGCCATGGCGGCGTCCAGGCCGGTGACGTCGGTGTTCACGCACAGGCTGGCGAAGGGCTGGCCGGTGCTGTCACGGAAGATCGCCGTGGCGCTGCGCAGGCTGCGGCCCTTGAGGGTGGTGGGGTAGTCGGGCAGCACCACAGGGTCGCAGCCCTGCTGGTCGGCGGCGGCCTGCATCAGCGCCTTGAACCCTTGGTCCTGTTCGGGAGCGGCCAGTATCGGGCTGCCGACCTGACGGCCGGAGAGCTCGCCATTGACGATCGCTACCACCGAGCGTTCCGGGTGTTCGAGGTCGTGCAGAAGGATTTCCACATTGCGCGGGACGACGCTGCCCAAGGCCTGCAGGGCGGTCTTGAGCACGTTCAGGGTGAGCTGGCGTTCGTGGGCGAGGGTGAGCATGATCGGCACCAGATTCAATATTGTGTTGAATATTACACAAAAAGTTGAATTTGGCGAAGGTGTCGAACCCTCAAAAGCAATCACGGGCCCTCCCGCTCCTGCCCAAGGCAGGAACGGGAGGGCCCGCGATCAAGTGCGTCAGCCCAGTTTCGGCGTGCGTGGCGGGACGATACGGCGCGAGCCGGTGGACTCGAAGGCGGCGGCGAATTTCAACAGATTGTTGTCGCTGTACGCCTTGCCCGCGAAGGTCAGGCCCACTGGCATGCCGATGTCGGCCATCACGCCCATCGGCACGGTCACGGTCGGCACGCCCAGGTGACGGATCGCCAGGTTGCCGTTGGCCACCCAGATGCCGTTGCTCCAGGCGATGTCCGCCGATTCGGGGTTCACATCGGCGTCCGCCGGGCCGACATCGGCCACGGTGGGGAACAGCACCGCGTCCAGGCCCTGGGCGTCCATCCAGTCTTCCAGGTCGAGCTTGCGGGTGGCTTCCAGGCCGCGCAGGCCGTCGGGCACGGTGGCGATCTGGTCCCAGGTCTTCAGGCCGCGCTTGGCCATGTTGACGTACTCGTCCATGCCGGCGGCGAGGTCGTCTTCACGGTTGGGCAGGGTGCCGGGGTCGTGGGGGAAGATCTGCGGGCCATCGACATCGGCCAGGCGGTTGAGCTTGGGATCGTCGTTGGCGCGCAGGAAGTCGTCGAAGGCCCAGCCGGACAGTTCCCACAGTTCGTCGTGGAGGAACTCCTTGCTGACGATGCCGCGGGTGAACACGGTCGGCGCGCCGGGGCGGTCGCCTTCGCAGTTGGAGACCAGCGGGAAGTCGGTCTCGACCACTTCGGCGCCGGCCGCTTCCAAGGCCTGGCGGGCTTGCTGCCACAGTTCGATCACGCTGGCGCGGGTATTGATGCGTTGGCCGGTCGGGCCGCCGATGCCGGGTTTCTCGGCAGTGCCGGCTTCGGCGTCGGCATTGATGTACATGCGTGGCACGGCGAAGCGCTTGCCCTTGAGCGTCTCGGCGCCCACGGCCAGGTCCAGGTACGAGGCGGGGCGCACGCTCGAGGCGGCCGGGATTGGTACCCAGGGTTGCAGGCGCCACAGGTCGCCGCGCTTGTCGGCGTCGTCGGCCACCACCACGTCGAGGATCTCCAGCAGGTCGGCCATGGTCCGCGCATATGGCACGACCACGTCCATGGTCGGCGTCAGCGGCCAGTTGCCGCGCACCGAGATCACCCCACGCGACGGGGTGTAGGCGCACAGGCCGTTGTTCGAGGCCGGGCCGCGGCCACTGGACCAGGTTTCCTCGGCCAGGCCGAAGGCGCTGAAGCTGGCGGCGGTGGCGGTGCCGGCACCGTTGGAGGAGCCGGAGGCGAAGGGCGCGGTGAGGTAGGCGGCGTTGTACGGGCTTTCGGCGCGGCCATACACGCCACGCTGCATGCCGCCATTGGCCATCGGCGGCATGTTGGTCTTGCCCAGGCAGATCGCGCCGCCGGCGCGCAGGCGCTCGACGGTGAAGGCGTCGCGCTGGGCGACCAGGTCCTTGAACGCCGGGCTGCCGGAGGCGGCGGTCAGGCCCTTGACCAGGTAGCTGTCCTTGGCGGTGTAGGGGATGCCATCCAGCGGACCGAGGGTTTCGCCACGGGCACGGCGGGCATCGGAGGCTTCGGCCTCTTTCAGGGCCTCGGGGTTGCGCACCACCACGGCATTGAGCCGCGTGGCGGTGTCGGCGCCGTCGTAGGCGTCGATGCGGGCCAGGTACGCCTTGACCAGCTCGACGGCCGTCGTGCGGCCGGACTCGAGCGCGTCGCGCAGCTCGGCAATGGAAACCTCGGTTACCTCGATCATGCTGTCACCACAGTTGTGCAGGTGGAAAATCATGGCGGCTAGTGTAGCAAGAAGGTCTTGGTGGGCGCAGGCATGCAGCGGGGAAATGGTTCGTTGCAGCGCGGCACGCTGAGCGCCGGATGGCGGGGCTGAAACGGCAGCGGGCTTGGCCCGCGACCGGTTGGCGCCGATCGCGGGCCAAGCCCGCCGATTCGAACGGTGGTGACGATCAGAGCAGCTTGCGCTGTACCGCCTCGTCCAGGGTGCTGCGGGCCAGCTCGCGCACCACGTCGCGGGTGTCGGCCTGGAATGGCAGGCCGACGATCAGCACCAGTTGCATCCAGGTACGGATCGACTCGCTCTTGCTGACACGGCCGATCTCCTTGCCGTCCTTGTCCTTGAACACGGTCTGCAGGGTGAAGGTGTTCTTGGCGGTAGAGGGGATGAGGAACAGGGTGAAGCCGGTGATGAACGCCGACGCGGTCACGAACTCCTCGTGGTTGGTCAGGGTCGATTCGGCGTACAGGTCCGCTTCGCCCTTCTGCGTGCTGACCTGGGTGAAGCGGCCGGATTGCTGGTAGGTCTCGCTGATGGTCTTCTCCCACATGTCGGCGTGGGCGCCGGCGGCGGCCACGGCCGCGCCGTCGTTGACCTGGTACAGCGCGGTGCTGCGCAGGTAGGCGTTGGGCTTGGCCGCGGCGGTGCTCGCCGCCGGCGGCCAGGTGCCGACCGGTGCCAGGTCGCCGGTGGAATACGAGACGCAGCCCCCAAGCAGCAGGGCGCCGAGCAGCAGGGCGTGTTTGCAGATGTTCATCGAAGTGTTCCTGTTATCAGCGTTTTGCCAGTTTCACGGTGGCGTCGTCGAGCAGTTCGCCGACCAGCTTGGTCAGTTGCTTGCCGCCCATCGAAGGCGCCCAGTACTCGCCGCCGTACAGGCCGACGTTGTGTTCGAAGCGCAGTTGTTCCTTGGCCCTGGCCAACTCGACGCCGTCGCGGTCGACGATCACCAGGTTGCCGGCCACGTCGAAGCTGTCGACGTAGATCGGGCCGTTGAACCAGATCCAGAAAGTCAGGGTCAGCAGGGCGCCGGGGAAGTACGCCGGGTGCGGGGCGCGATGGCCCTTGAGCGAAGTCATGTCGAACTTGAGCAGCACGTCCTGTTCGTCCAGGCGCGTGGGGTATTCGGTGACGGCCTTGAAGTAGCCGGCGCGCTGCACGTACTGGCTGAGCTGCGGAGTCAGGGCGCGGCTGATGGCCTGGCCGGTGGCGTTGTCAATGCCGGGGGCGTTGACCTGCACATCGGCGACCTGGGCGCTGCGTGGGCTGGCGACGGTGGAGGCGTGGGGCGGCGTGCCCACCGGGCCGATGACGTTGTAGGAGACGCAGCCGCTCATCGTCAGCAAGGCAACGACGGCGCTGGCCTGGAACAGTTTCTTCAAGTGATGTCATCCTTGATCGGAGTTGAACCTGATCAAGGTTTACGGCCGAGGGGCCGGCAGCTTTAGGGCAAAATGCCACTATTTATGCCGGCCATGCTCGGCCGCGCGAACCTGAACCCCTCAGGCCAGGTCGCTGGCTGCGTGGCGCTCCGCCACCTGGCTGGCTTCCTCGCCCCAGGTGCGGTTGACCCGGGTGCCGCGCTGTACCGCCGGGCGCTGGGCGATGGCCTCTGCCCAGCGCTGCACATTGGCGTACTCGTGTACCGCCAGGAACTCGGCCGCGCCATACAGGTTGCCGCGCACCAGCTGGCCATACCAGGGCCATACGGCGATGTCGGCGATGCTGTACGTATCGCCGCCCAGGTAGGCGCTTTCGCCCAGGCGCCGGTCGAGCACGTCGAGCTGGCGCTTGGCTTCCATGGTGAAGCGGTTGATCGCGTATTCGAACTTTTCCGGCGCGTAGACATAGAAGTGGCCGAAACCACCGCCCAGGTAAGGTGCAGAGCCCATCTGCCAGAACAGCCAGTTGAGGGTCTCGGTGCGCGCGGCCAGGTCCCGGGGCAGGAAGGCGCCGAATTTTTCCGCCAGGTACAGCAGGATCGCGCCGGACTCGAATACCCGCACCGGCGGTTCGACGCTGCGGTCGAGCAGGGCGGGGATCTTCGAGTTGGGGTTGACCTGCACGAAGCCGCTGCCGAACTGGTCGCCTTCACCGATACGGATCAGCCATGCGTCGTACTCGGCGCCGCCATGACCGAGGGCCAGCAGCTCCTCGAGGAGGATGGTGACCTTGACTCCGTTGGGCGTGGCCAGCGAGTAGAGTTGCAGCGGATGCTTGCCGGTGGGCAGCGGCTTGTCGTGAGTGGGGCCGGCCACCGGGCGGTTGATGCTGGCGAACTGGCCGCCGGAAGGGGCCTCGAAGGTCCAGACCTTGGGCGGAACATAAGGGGGCTTGCTCATGGGAATCTCCTGGAGGGCGCGATGCGGCCGGGTAAGGACGTGGACAGCCTCTCTATGCCATGGGTTCGCCGTGCAGGGCAAATTCAATGCGTGCCCGCAGCGCATGCATGGCGCCTTGCAGGCGCACCGCTGTCGTTACAGGGGCCGCGCCGAGGCCGGGGTCGGCGCGGTTGGCGCCTCTGGCTTTTTCGCCGGTTTCAGCCGCGATACCCCGAACAGCACCAGGACCAACCCGGCTACCTGGTACACGCTGATCGCCTCGCTCAGGATCAGCCATGAGGCCAGCATCGTCAGCACCGGCCCCAGGTTACCCACCGCCGCCGTGTGCGTGGGCCCGAGGCGCTGGATCGCCAGCGCCACCCAGTAGATCGGCAGCACCGTGGAGAACAGCGCCATCAATGCCGCGTTGAGCCACACCGTGCCGGGCAGCTGCAACAGCGGCGCGACATCGGCCACCAGCAGGTAGTGGGCCAGCACCATCAGCGAGGAGGCGGTGCCGCACAATCCGGCCAGGCGCATCGAGTTCATGCGCTTGAGCATCATGCCGGTGCCCGAGTAGTACAGGGCATAGGTGACTGCGCTGGCGAACACCCACAGCGAACCGACCAATACCGCATTGCCGCCACCCGCGGCGCCGATGTCGTGGACGAAGGCGATGCCCAGCCCCAGGTAGCACAGGCCCATGGCCGCCAGGGTGCGCAGGGTCGGGCGTTCGCGCTGGACGATGGCCTGGATCACCAGCACCAGGGTCGGGTAGGTGAACAGGATCAGCCGCTCGAGCCCGGCACAGATGTATTGCAGGCCGTAGAAGTCGAACAGGCTGGCCAGGTAATAGCCGAACAGGCCGAGCAAGGCCACGCGCAGGCCGTCGCCGGCGCTCAGCGGCGCGCCACCCTGGCCACGGCTGGCCCATACCAGCCAGGCGAACAACGGCAGCGACAGGGCCATGCGCAGTGCCAGCAGGCTGATGGCGTCCACCGGGCCTGCGGCATAGGCGAGCTTGACGAAGATGGCCTTGAAACTGAAGCCCAGGGCGGCGAGTACGGCGTACAGGCTGCCGTTGGCAAGGGCGCGCTGGAGCGGGGCGGGCAGGCGGGTCATGGCGGGTCCGTGGCACAGAAGAAGTGCGGTTTATTCTGCGCAGAACGCAACCGCGCTAGAATCGCTTTTTCTCGAACATGGCGTTCTGATTTGGAGAAGCCTTGATGCACTTCGACCTGGCCGACCTGCGGCTGCTCGCCGCTATTGCCGCCACCGGCAGCCTGAGCAAGGCGGCGGCGACCTTCCCGGTGGCGGTATCGGCCGCCAGCACCCGCCTGCGCCTGTTCGAGGCGCGCAGCGGGTTGACCCTGTTCCTGCGCAAGGCCGACGGCATGCAACTGACCCCGGCCGGGCGCCTGGTGCTGGAGTCGGCGCGGGGCGTGCTGGGCGAGGCGCAGAAACTGCAGGACACGCTGCGCGAACTCGCCGGCCAGCGGCGCATCACCCTGCACCTGGCGGCGTCCACCGTGACCAATAGCACGCTGTTGCCGGCCGTGCTGGGGCCGTTCCTGGCCGACTACCCGGAGGTCGACCTGCAACTGGTCGAGCACAAGAGCATCGATGTACTGCGGGTGGTGCTGGCCGGGGAGTGCGAGATCGGCGTGTACGACGGCAACCTGGTCAACGAGGGCGTGGTGTCGCTGCCGTTTCGTACCGAGCGCCTGGTGCTGCTGGTGCCGCTCGATCACCCGTTGGCCGGGCGCGGCCAGCTGCGCCTGGCGGACGCACTGGGTTTTCCCTTCGTCTGCCTGCCCGCCGAGCGCGCCATGCAGCGCTTCGTCGAGGAACTGGCGATGAACCTGGCCATGCCGCTGAAGGTGCGGGTGCGGGCACCGAGCTTCGAAGCCATCGCCCAGCTGGTGGCCCAGCACGCGGGTATCGCCATGCTGCCGGAAACGGCGGCCGTGCGCGCCGAACAGGAACTGGCGGTGCGCCGGGTGGCGCTGGAGGAGCGTTGGGCGACCCTGGAGTTGCGTATCTGTTTTCGCAGTTGGGAAGCGCTCAGCTCGCATGGGCGACAGCTGGTGAGCTTCCTCTCCGGGCAATGACAGGTGACTGTCGTCTGGTAGGCGAATGAATGGGCTGCCCGTCCGAATGCCATCATTTGGATATCATTTATGCCTGTGCATTGACCCTTGAACGCATACAATCACCGTTCTGAACGGTAACCCAGATACAGGCCACTTCCACCCATGGCGTTCGACGCTTCCACCATGCTGACCCTCACCATCGCCCTGGCCGCGGCCGCCGCGCTTTATCTGGCCGTGGAGTGGCGCAGCGTGCGCGAGTCTTCGCTGCTGTGCTGGAGCGCCAGCTTCGCTACCATCAGTGTCGGTTCCTCGCTCGCCTTGCTGCGTGGCAGCGGCTACCTGTTCACCGGCATCTGGTTCGCCAACGGCATGCTGGTGGCCGCCCACTGGCTGTTCCTGCTGGGGGTGTCACGCTTTACCGAAACCCGTCTGTCACGGCTCTGCTACCTCGCCCCGCTGGCCTGGCTGAGCCTGTTGCTGCTGCCGCAGTGGCCCACCTGGTCGAAGACCTTCCTGGTGGCCAACTCGCTGCTGGTCGCCGCGTTCACCCTGTACGCCAGCGCGTTGCTGCGCCCGCACGGCAAGTCGTTCAGCGTCGGCGCGGTGCAGTTGCGCTGCATCCTGCTGCTGCACGGGCTGTTCTACCTGGCCAAGACGCTGCCGGCGCTGCTGCCGGGAACGCTGATCGACCTGAGCGCGTTTCGCGGGCAGATCATCCAGGTATCGCTGGTGGAGGGGGCCATGGCGATCATGCTGATCGCCCTGTCGATGACTGGCACCGTGCGCTACCGCCGCGAGGAGCGCATCGAGCGCCTGGCCGCGCGCGATCCGCTGACCGCGCTGTACAACCGCCGCGCCCTGGAAGTACGCGCGGCGAGCCTGTTCAACGAGGTTTCCCCGGCAAACCCCGGGGCTTTGCTGCTGATCGATATCGACCACTTCAAACTGGTCAACGACCTGCATGGGCATGCCGCTGGCGACCGTCTGCTGGTGGCCTTGAGCGAGATGATCCGGACCATGCTGCCGGAGCGGGCGATCGCCGCACGGCTGGGCGGCGACGAGTTCGTCATTCTCCTGGCCGGGGCGTCGCGCGAAGGTATACAGCGCCTGGCCGAGGCCCTGCGCCAGCAGTTCCAGGCCACCGCCGAACAGTCGTTCCGCACCCCCGAGGCGGTGACCCTGAGCATCGGCGCCAACCTGTTCGACCGCCCACCGGCCAGCCTGGCGGCGTTGATCGAGCAAGGCGACGTGCTGCTGTACGCCTCCAAGCGCAGCGGGCGCAACAGCCTGCAACTGGTCGACGGGCTGCGCGGCTGAACTACTTGTTGTTGATGCACTGCGACTGCACCGCGTAGCGCACGGTGCGCAAGGTGCCCTGGCTGTCTTCGAAGGTCATCAGCCGCGGCACCACCTCGCAGGTGCGCGGGTCGCCCGATTGGCGCACGAGGCGGGCAACGTCGAGCTTCATGCCGTAGCGGTAGTCGACGATCTCCGGCATGGGCTTCGCCCGTTTGGCCGCATAGGCCGCCACGGCCTGCTGGTGGTCCGCCAGCAGCTGTTCGCTGTCCAGCCTGGAAAAGCCGCTGGCCTGGGTCGAGAGGGAAAGCGCCAGCAGGGCGGCGGTCAGGGTCGGTCGTAGCATGGTCGTGCCTCCGAAAGGTTCGTTTCGCAGACCACGCTAGCGATGCCCGGCCAACAGGGGCATGACGGCCGGGTTACAGATATGAAAGCTGGGCGTGTACGCAGCTCCCCCGGGCTGCGCATGACACGATTGTAATGCCCCCATCACCTTCCCGTTATCCGCCAGCGGCGAGCATCAGGCTCGGCCAATGGGGCTGGGTGCGTGCGCATCTGGCCAGACCAGGGATGCTCCAGCGCCAGGGCCTGACAACAAGAACAGCCGCAATCGAAGGAGCAGTGGATGAAGAGCAATCCGACACTTTCCCTGGCCGCCCTGGTGGCGCTGGCCGGCTTCGGCCCGGCGGCCTGGGCCGCAGAAGAGCAGAAGGAAGGTTTCATCGAGGGCAGCCGCCTGAGCGTGCTCAACCGCAATTACTATTTCAATCGCGACCATCGCGATGGCCCGGCCCCCACCTACAACAGCGGCAAGGACAGCGGCAACGGCTACTCCGAGGCCTGGGCCCATGCCGTGATCACCCGCTTCGAGTCCGGTTTCACCCAAGGCACGGTGGGCGTCGGGGTGGACGCCTTCGCCATGCTTGGGCTCAAGCTCGACACTGGTGGCGGGCGCAACGGTGGGCGCAGCTCGTTCGACGTGCTGCCGGTGGACCGCGATGGCGAGGCCCGCGACGAATACAGCAAGCTCGGCGGCGCGGCCAAGGTGCGCCTGTTCGACACCGTGCTGCGGGTGGGCGATGTGTTCCCGGTCAACCCGGTGGTGGCGGCCGGCGACTCGCGGCTGTTGCCGGAAAGCTTTCGCGGCGTGACCCTGGAGAACACCAGTGTGCAAGGCCTGACGTTGCAGGGCGGGCGCCTGCACGCCATGAGCCAGCCGGTGTCCAGCAACTTGCGCGACAACTTCGTGACATTCTACGGCGGCCCGGTGGATTCGCCGTGGATCGCCTACGGCGGTGGCGACTACGCGATCAACGAAAACGTCAGCGTCAGCCTGTTCGGCAGTCGCTTGAAGGATGTGTGGAACCAGTACTACGCCGGCACCAGCGTGACCTGGCCGTTGTCCGACGAGCTGGCGCTGATCGGCGGGTTCAATTTCTACAACGCCAGGGACGAAGGACGTCAGCGCCTGGGCCAGTTCGACAACGACATCTGGAGCGCCAGGCTCGGCGTGCGCTACGGCGCCCATACCCTGGCCCTGACCCACCAGCGCAACAACGGCGACGACGACTTCGACTACCTGCGCCAGTCCGATTCGATCTTCCTCGACAACTCCATCCAGTACAGCGACTTCAACTCGCCGAAAGAGCGCTCATGGATGCTGCGCTATGACTTGAACATGGCCGCCTACGGTGTACCGGGGCTGTCGTTCATGACCCGCTATGGCCGTGGCAGCGATGCCGACTACAGCCATGCCAACGCCTACTACATGCGCCGGGATGGCAACGGCGACCCGCTCACCGACCAGAAGCGCTGGGAACGCGACATCGAGGTCAAGTACGTGGTACAGACCGGCGCGGCCAAGGACCTGGCACTGCGCGTGCGCCAGGCCACCACCCGGGCGACGGCCTTCGAGTCGGACCTGGACGAGGTGCGGGTGATCGTCGAGTACCCGTTGTCGATTCTCTGAACCACCCGGATTCACCTTGAGAAGCCCCGTGCTCCTTTGGTTGCTGGTGAATGTCTTGACGCCTCTGACGAGGCGTCTTTTTTTCGGCACCGCCGATGTCAGTGGCCGAACACTTTCAGGCTGCCCTTGCGGCTCGCTTCATAGGCTTCCCGCGCCATGGGTTGTGCCTGCGGGTTGCCCAGGTCTTCCATTGCCAGCCGGTGGGTTTCCGGTGCCAGGTAGGCGGCCAGCGCGCACACGCAGGTGATGAGAAACGCCAGCCCGCCGACCACCAGCGGGATATTGTCCGAACCCGGCGGCGCGACTGCGGCGAACAACGCCGGCAGCATGGCGGTGATCATGGTGCCGAGGTTCTGCGCGATGGCCATGGCCGAGACCCGGTAGCGGGTGTGGAACAGCTCCGGATAGAAGCTCGGGAACACCGCGTTGTAGCCCTGGTAGACCATGCCCCACATGACGATCGAGGCGGCGAAGGCCAGCGGCACGTTCTGGATGCTGATCGCATACAGATAGACGAACGCCAGCAGGCCCGAGCCCAGGCAACCGGCGATCATGGTCGGGCGCCGGCCGATCCTGTCGCTAAGGTTGCCGACGAAGGGGATCACCAGCACCGCGACGATGTTGCCCACCACCGGGATCCACAGGTACACGCTCTTGTCGAAGCCGATGCCGTAGGCCGGCTGCACCGCGTAGGCCGCGCCGAAGATGGTGGCGACCACCGGGATCACGTTCATCAGCGCCATGAACATAACCAGCACCATGTGCTTCCAGCTGTGGCGGAAGGCCTCGCTGATCGGCGACTTGGCCACCTTGTCCTGTTTCTCTTCCCTAACGAAGGCCGGGGTCTCGTGGACCTCCTTGCGAATGATGAAGCCAGCTACCAGCACCAGCGCGCTCATCAGGAACGGAATGCGCCAGCCCCAGTCGTTGAAGGCCTCGCTGGGCATGAAGTAGGCCAGCGGCAGGAACACCGCGGCGGCCATCACCTGGCCGGCCTGCACCCCTTGCAGGGTGTAGCTGGCGTAGTAGCCACGGCGGCCGAACGGCGCGTGCTCCATGATCATCGAGCTGGCGCCGGAGATCTCGCCGGCCACGGCGAAGCCCTGGACCAGGCGCAGCAGTACCAGCAGCGCCGGGGCCAGCAGGCCGACATCGTGGTAGGTCGGCAGCAGGCCCACGGCCATGGTCGATAGGCCCATCAGGAACATGCACAGCAGCAGCACGTTCTTGCGCCCGCGGGTGTCGCCCCAGTGGCCAAGCACGAAGGCGCCGACCGGGCGCGCCAGGTAACCCACGCCGTAGGTGGCCAGCGAGGCGATGATGGCCATCTTCGGGTCGGCGGACGGGAAGAAGATCTGCGGGAAGATCAGCGCCGCGGCCTGGGCGTAGATGAAGAAGTCGTAATACTCGAGGGCAGAGCCGATCCATCCGCTGGCGGTGGCTTTCTTGGCTTGGGAGCTTGAGCGGGCCATGTTGTCTCCGTTGTTCTTGTCAGGGGCCGGATTGGTCAGCGCTTGAGGCGCGGGCAGGGGCTGTATGGAGAAGACGAACGAGGCGGCGCGGATCGCAGGGCGAGCAAGGTGTGCATAGTTCGGTACCCGTTTTCTTGAACTTATTATGTGGTGACGTTGGGTAGTGCAGCGCAGGTTCCGCCGAACGACCGGCGTTGCGGCGAGAAGGGCTGGCGGGCCTGCGACTGGTGTTCATGGTTGTTCACGGGGGTGGGTGAAGCAATTCGCTGGAACGGGTTTTGTTCGGTAATCGAACAAAAACTAACTGTTCCGTACAAAGTTCGTTGCCGGGGCGACTTTACCTGCGAATAATCGATCGTGCAGGCCTCACTCAATAACAAGGAACACCCGCCATGCACCGTTCGATCGCCACCGTTTCCTTAAGCGGCACCCTGCCGGAAAAACTCGAGGCCATCGCCGCCGCCGGTTTCGACGGCGTCGAGATCTTCGAGAACGACCTGCTGTACTACGCCGGCAGCCCCCGCGAGGTGCGCCAGTTGTGCGCCGACCTGGGGCTGGCCATCACCCTGTTCCAGCCGTTCCGCGATTTCGAGGGCTGCCGCCGTGACCGCCTGCGCAAGAATCTCGACCGCGCCGAGCGCAAGTTCGACCTGATGCAGGAACTGGGCACCGACCTGGTGCTGGTGTGCAGCAATGTCCAGCCCGACGCCCTGGGCGACGAACAGCTGCTGGTGGACGACCTGCGCCTGCTCGCCGAGCATGCCGGCGCGCGGGGCCTGCGCATCGGCTACGAGGCCCTGGCCTGGGGTCGCCATATCAATACCTGGCAACAGGTGTGGAACCTGGTGCGCCAGGCCGACCACCCGGCGCTGGGGGTGATCCTCGACAGCTTCCATACGCTGTCGCTCAACGGCGACCCCAGCGGCATCCGCGATATCCCCGGCGAGAAGATCTTCTTCGTGCAGATGGCTGATGCGCCGATCCTGGCCATGGACGTGCTGGAATGGAGCCGGCACTTCCGCTGCTTCCCCGGGCAGGGGGAAATGGACCTGGCGGGCTTCCTCGCGCCGGTCCTGGCCAGCGGCTATCGCGGCCCGCTGTCGCTGGAGATCTTCAATGACGGTTTCCGCGCAGCGCCACCCCGGCAGAACGCCGCCGATGGCCTGCGCTCGCTGCTGTACCTGGAGGAAAAGACCCGCCGCCAGCTCGAGCGCGAGGCGCGGGCGGTCGAACCGGGCGTGCTGTTCGCGCCGCCGGCCGCCAGCCGCTACGACGGCGTGGAGTTCCTCGAGTTCGCCGTCGACGAGGCGGTCGGCGCACGCCTGGGCGCATGGCTCAAGCGCCTGGGCTTCGCCGAAGCGGGCGAGCACCGCAGCAAAGCCGTGCGTCTGCTGCGCCAGGGCGATATCAACATCGTCCTCAATGGCGAACCTTATTCGTTCGCCCACAACTTCTTCGAAGCCCATGGCCCGTCGTTGTGCGCCACGGCGTTGCGGGTCAACGCTTGCCAGGACGCCCTGCAGCGCGCCATGGCCTACCGTGGCCAGCCGTTCCGCGGCCTGGTCGGCCCCAACGAGCGCGAGATCCCGGCGGTGCGCGCGCCGGACGGCAGCCTGTTGTACCTGGTGCAGCCCGACGGCAACGGCCAGGCCCTCTACGACACCGATTTCCGCCTGGACCCGACAGCCCGCGCCAGCGGTGGCCTCAAACGTATCGACCACATGGCCCTGGCGTTGCCGGCCGAGGCCCTGGACAGTTGGGTGCTGTTCTACAAGAGCCTGTTCGACTTCACCGCCGACGACGAGGTGGTGTTGCCTGACCCCTATGGCCTGGTCAAGAGCCGTGCCCTGCGCAGCCACTGCGGCACCCTACGGTTGCCACTGAACATCTCGGAGAACCGCAACACCGCCATCGCCCATGCCCTGGACAGCTATCGCGGCTCCGGCGTGCACCACGTCGCCTTCGACTGCGACGACATCTTCCGCGAGGTGGCCAGGGCCAAGGAGGCCGGCGTGCCGTTGCTGGAGATCCCGCTGAACTACTACGACGACCTGGCGGCGCGCTTCGATTTCGACGACGAGTTCCTCAGCGAGCTGGCGTACTACAACGTGCTGTACGACCGTGATGTCCAGGGCGGCGAGCTGTTCCATGTGTACACCGAGCCGTTCGAAGGGCGCTTCTTCTTCGAGATCCTGCAGCGCAAGGGCGGCTATGCCGGCTATGGCGCGGCCAACGTGGCGGTGCGTCTGGCAGCGATGGCCAAGGCGCGCAGCGGGGCAGGGCGCAAGGTTGTGTTGTGAGCCAGGCCCTTGGCCGGCGACGGGGCTCTAGGCCAAACCTGACCAGCCGACCAACACTGCGCTTCCCAGCATCGCCCGGCTCACGGATAATTGCCCGGATTACTACAACGAGCCTGTGAGTCGGTATGAGTGATTCGGTCGTCAAGCCTGAAGTCGAAGGCCTGCGCAAGACGCGCAAGAACAATCCGGAAAAGACCCGCGAGAACATTCTCCAGGCCGCCATCACCGAGTTCGTCCAGCAAGGCCTGGCGGGTGCCCGGGTCGATGCCATCGCCGAGCGCACCGCCACCTCCAAGCGCATGATCTACTACTACTTCGGCAGCAAGGAGCAGTTGTACGTCGAGTGCCTGGTCAAGCTCTACGGCGACATCCGCAAGACCGAGCACAGCCTGGACCTCGACTCGCTGGCGCCCGAGCAGGCGATCCAGCGCCTGGTGGAGTTCACCTTCGACCACCATGCCAACAACGTCGATTTCGTGCGCATCGTCTGCACCGAGAACATCCACTACGGCGAGTACGTCAAGCAGTCGCCGGTGATCCGCGAGATGAGCAGCATGGTGCTCGACGCGCTGGGCAAGATCCTCGCCCGTGGCGTTGCCCAGGGCGTGTTCCGCCCCGGCATCGAAGTGATCGACCTGCATATGCTGATGAGCTCGTTCTGCTTCTACCGGGTGTCCAACCGCCATACCTTTGGCGACATCTTCCAGATCGACCTGTCCGACGAGCAGATCAAGCAACGCCACAAGCAGGTGATCTGCGAGGCGGTGATGCGTTACATCAAGGCCTGAATGCAGGCGCGGGGCATGCCCGCTCGCTCTTCCATGGGAGCGGGCATGCTCCGCGATGAGCTCCCTGGCGACTAGAACCTGGCGAAATGCGCCTGCATTCGCGCGGCATCCGCCGGGCGTCCACTGAACAGCTCGAACGCCTTGACCGCCTGGAACACCGCCATGGTGCCGCCATCGAGGGTGCGGCAGCCCAGGGCCCGGGCCTGGCGCAACAACTCGGTCTCCAGCGGGAAATAGATGATCTCCGCCACCCATAGCCGTGCGTGCAGCAACGCCGGCGGCAAGGGAGTGCCCGGCAGCTTGGCCATGCCCACCGGCGTGGTGTTGACCAGACCATCGGCGCTGGCCAGGGTCTCGCCCAGATCGCTACCGAGCATGGCACGGCCAGCGCCGAAGCGCTGCGTGAGATTGTCCACCAGTGCCTGGGCGCGGGCCGGGTCCACCTCGAACACGTGCAATTGTTCGACGCCTTCGGCCAACAGCGCATGAGCCACCGCCGCGCCTGCGCCTCCCGCGCCCAACTGCACCACGCGGCGTCTGGCCACGCCGGGCAGGCCCCGGCGCAGACCTTCGGCGAAGCCCAGGCAGTCGGTGTTGTGGCCGACCCGCCTGCCATCGCGCAGCACCACGGTGTTCACCGCGCCGATACCACGGGCCTCGTCCGACAGTTCGTCGAGCAACGGCAGGATCGCCTGCTTGAACGGGTAGGTGATGTTGAGCCCGCTGAATCCGGTGCGCTGGGCCGCGTCGAGCAACGCCGGCAGGGCGCTGTCGTCCAGGCCCAGTTGGTCGGCGTCGATCAGCCGGTACAGGTAGCGCAGCGCCTGGGCATCGCCTTCGTGTTCGTGCAGCGCCGGTGTGCGCGAAGCCTGGATGCCACGGCCGATGAGGCCGGCAAGGATACCTTGGGCGCTCATGCCGCGTGCTCGCGCAGCTGTTCGCTGAAATAGCCCAGGGCCATGCGGTAGCCCTGGCTGCCAAGGCCGCAGATCACCCCCACGGCGATGCTGGAAACGAACGACAGGTGGCGGAACGGCTCGCGCTTGTGCACGTTGGACAGGTGAACCTCGATCACCGGCAGCTCGCAGGCCACCAGGGCATCGCGGATGGCCACCGAGGTGTGGGTCCAGGCGGCGGGGTTGATCACGATGCCGTGGCAGCGGCCACGGGCGGCGTGAACCCAGTCGAGCAGCTCGCCTTCGTGGTTGGTCTGGCGGAACTCCAGTTCCAGGCCCAGCTCGCGAGCGCTGCCGGCGCACAGGCTGGCCAGGTCGGCGAGGGTTTCATGGCCGTACTGGGCGGGTTCGCGGGTGCCCAGCAGGTTGAGGTTGGGGCCGTTGAGCACGAGGATTCGGGGTGTCATGGCGGGTATCGCTTTGTTGTTTTTGAGTAGATCGATATTTGTACTATCTGGTTAGTTTCGTCAAATCCCGGAGCGTTGAAAACGGGCGATTATCGAACTCGCGCTGCTGGCCTTGTCGCGGGGCAAGGGGCCAGAAAACACAGCGACCATGCCCGAGCAAAACACTCGGCTAAGCTTGTCCTCCAGGCGCACGGAATGACCAATACGGGAGAGCACATGAACATCCAGAAAACGCCCAGATGGGCCTTGGCGGCCCTCACCCTGGCCCTGGGGCTGCATGCCCAGGCCGCCGACAGCAAGCGCGTCGATGTGCTGCTGGTGGGCGGCGGCATCATGAGTTCCACCCTGGCGGTGTGGCTCAACGAGCTGGAGCCGGGTTGGTCGATGCAGATGGTCGAGCGCCTGGACAAGGTGGCGGAGGAGAGCTCCAACGGCTGGAACAACGCCGGCACTGGCCACTCGGCGCTGGCCGAGCTCAACTACACGCCGGAGAAGGACGGCAAGATCGACATCAGCAAGGCGGTGGAGATCAATGAGTCGTTCCAGGTCACCCGTCAGTTCCTCGCCTGGCAGGTCAAGCAGGGGGTGCTGAAGAACCCGCGTTCGTTCATCAATACCACCCCGCACATGAGTTTCGTCTGGGGCGACGACAACATCCGCTTCCTCAAGAAGCGCTACGAGGCGTTGCAGGCCAGCCCGCTGTTCAAGCCGATGCAGTATTCCGAGGACCACGCGCAGATCGCCAAGTGGGTGCCGCTGATGATGCAAGGGCGCGACCCCAACCAGAAGCTCGCCGTCACCTGGACGCCGATCGGCACCGATGTCAATTTCGGCGAGATCACCCGCCAGTACGTGGGCTACCTGCAGACCCGGCCGAACTTCGACCTCAAGCTGTCCAGCGAGGTGCAGGACATCAGTCGCAACGACGACGGCAGCTGGCACGTCGAGTACAAGAACCTCAAGGACGGTGGCACCGCGACCACCGACGCCAAGTTCCTGTTCATCGGTGCCGGCGGCGCCGCGTTGCACCTGCTGCAGAAGTCGGGCATCGACGAGGCCAAGGACTACGCCGGCTTCCCGGTGGGCGGCTCGTTCCTGGTCACCGACAACCCAGCCATCGCCCAGCGCCACATGGCCAAGGCCTACGGCATCGCCGCCACCGGCGCGCCGCCCATGTCGGTGCCGCACCTGGACACCCGGGTGCTCGACGGCAAGCGCATGATCCTGTTCGGGCCGTTCGCCACCTTCTCCACCAAGTTCCTCAAGGAAGGTTCGCTGCTTGACCTGTTCGCCAGCATGTCGCTGCACAACACCTGGCCGATGGTGCGGGTGGGGGTGCGCGAGTTCGACTTGGTGCAATACCTGATCGGCCAGTTGATGCAGTCCGATGATGACCGCTTCGCCGCCTTGCAGACCTACTTCCCCGAAGCGAAGAAGGAAGACTGGCGCCTGTGGCAGGCCGGGCAGCGGGTGCAGATCATCAAGAAAGACGACAACCTGGGCGGGGTGCTGAAGCTGGGCACCGAGGTGGTCACCGCCAAGGACGGCAGCATCGCCGGGTTGCTCGGCGCCTCGCCGGGCGCCTCGACCGCGCCGCCGATCATGCTCGATCTGCTGAACAAGGTGTTCAAGGACAAGGTGGCCACGCCTGAGTGGCAGGCGAAGATCAAGCAGATCATTCCGTCCTACGGCATCCGCCTGAACGAGCATCCGGACAAGGTCCAGGAAGAGTGGAGCTATACCAGCGAACTCCTGCAACTGGCATCGCCCAGCGCGGTGGCCGCGCCCTGAAGACCCGGTCATGACCAACCGGCCACTGTGAAGTGGCCGGCACTGCCACACTGTTTTTTCTCCCCTTGGCCAAACTCCCGAGTGCCTGATCCGCCATCCTCCGGACCGT
The DNA here is from genome assembly GCF_002934345.1 of Pseudomonas sp. PONIH3. NCBI lineage: Bacteria > Pseudomonadati > Pseudomonadota > Gammaproteobacteria > Pseudomonadales > Pseudomonadaceae > Pseudomonas > Pseudomonas sp. PONIH3. Next base: position 1,030,733 of record NZ_CP026386.1, on the reverse strand, counting down.
CCCCTCCCGTACCGCCTGTGCCGGCTCATGGCCAGCCCGCCACAAGCCCGAAAAGCGCCCTCAGACACCCGAGTCTTTCCCCGCCGAACTCCCGATGTTTTTTCCTTTGCCTGTCACCACAAGCTGCGAATGTTGGCCCCGTGGACAGGCCTCAGCCCCTCTGGATCAGGGTATACGGCCTGTGGCCACGGCAATGCGCGACCCACTCAACGTATGAACACGACGATAGGAGATTGCTTCATGTTTAAGCGTACTGTGATCGCCGCCTCCCTGGTGGCTGCTACCCTGGCTTCGGCCCAATCCATGGCTGCTGTTGTCGGTGGCGGCGCCACCCTGCCGGAAAACCTCTACAACGGCACCTCGAGCCTGCCGCGCCTGCTGCCGGCCGACTTCAGCTACACCGGTGTCGGCAGCGGTGGCGGCAAGACGGCGTTCCTGACCAACGCAGCGGCCTCGATCAACCAGCCAGCCGGCACCAACGTCGACTTCGCCGGCAGCGACTCGGTGCTGAGCGCTTCGGAACTGTCGACCTACAACAGCAGCAAGGCCGCCACCTGGGGCAAGCTGGTGCAGATCCCATCGGTGGGCACCTCCGTTGCCATCCCCTACAAGAAGTCGGGCGTGACCAACCTGCAACTGACCGGCGCTCAACTGTGCGGCGTGTTCTCCGGCACCACCACCACCTGGGGCCAACTGCTGGGCACCGCCGATACCACGCCGATCAAGGTCATCTACCGTTCCGGCAGCAGCGGCACCACCGAGCTGCTGTCGCGCTTCCTGGCTGACTCCTGCCCATCGTCCTTCGTGGTCAGCAGCACCTTCACCACCGCCAACGTGGGCAGCGAACCGGCCACCTGGCAAGCCGTCGCCGGCAGCGCCGACGTGGTCAACGCGGTCAACGCCACCGATGGCACCATCGGCTACGTCAGCCCTGACTATGTCGCCACCAGCAACAACGCCGTGGTCGCCCGCGTCAGCAAGAACGCCATGGCCGCCGGCACCGCGCCGCTGCCAACCGCCGCCAACGCCCGCACCGCCCTGGGTACCGCTGTCGCCCCGAGCACCGCCGCCGACCGCGCCGACCCAAGCAAGTGGGTGCCGATCTTCAACGCCGGTGGCGTGGTACCGACTTCGGGCTACCCGATCGTCGGCTACACCAACCTGCTGGTCGGCCAGTGCTACCAGACCGCCGCCGATGCCACCGCCATCCGCAGCTTCCTGACCGATCTGTATACCGGTGCCAAGGCCGCCACCATCGCCCAGCACTCCTTCGTCAGCCTGCCGGCCGCCTACGCCGCCGAGATCAAGAAGGTGTTCCTGGACAACGGCTACAACGAAGGCACCAACATCGCCAACGCTTCGGTCTGCAACGGTATCGGCCGTCTGTAAGCGTCACGCGAAGCGCCAGGCCCGCAACGGGCTGACAACCGACGGTGGCCGGCACGGCACCGTCGGTTTTCGCGTGTGCGCGTACCCCAGGCAGATGAACTTTGCATGACAAAGCTTCGGTCTGCGGCCAGGCCGACTGCCTTATGGCAAAGCGGCATCACCGCCGCACCGACCTGCCTTCCATGACCCTGCACAAGGAACCCTGCAATGTCGCGCGGCCAGCACCAGCCAGACCTACCAGCCACCGTCGCCCACCGGCGTCGCCAGCCTGCAGGCCACGCGCCGATGCTGCTCAAGCCCCTGGCCCAGGCCATCGCGCTGCTGTTGCTGTCAGGCACGGCCCAGGCCGCGCAGCCGTTCAGCTCGGCCTGGTTCGCGGCCAAGGGCGCGGCGCCCGCAGCCGGTGGTGGCGCTGCAGGTGGCCAAGTGCAGGTGCCCGGCGCGCCGCCACCGCTGGCCCAGCAGCAGCGCCTGCAGCAACGGTTCCAGCGCTCCCTGGGCAACCTCGACAACACCGTGGCCGCCATCGCCGCGCAGCAGGCGGCTCAGGCCGCCGGCCGCACCTTGGCGCAGGTGCAGCCGCAGACCGTGCCCAACGGCCTGGGCGAGGGCGGTCTGAAGGTCGACGAGAACCCGTTGACCAAGGGTTGGCAGAACGCCAAGGCGCCGCAGCAGAGCCAGGTGGGCGGCAAGACCCAGGTGCTGATCGAACAGACCGCCGACAAGGCGATTCTCAACTGGGAGACCTTCAACGTCGGCCGCGACACCACGGTCAAGTTCGACCAGCAGGCGCAGTGGGCGGTGCTCAACCGGGTCAACGACCCGAATGCCCGGCCGAGCCAGATCCACGGCCAGATCGAGGCCCAGGGCACGGTGATGCTGGTCAACCGCAATGGCGTGGTATTCGACGGCAGCAGCCAGGTCAACGTGCGCAACCTGGTGGCGGCGGCGGCGCAGGTCAGCGACGAGCAGTTCCGCGAACGCGGGCTGTATGTCGACAGCAACGGCAGCCAGGCCACCTTCACCCAGGCCGGCGGCAAGGTCGTGGTGCAACGTGGCGCGCAACTGCAGACCCGCGCCCCAGCCACCTCCACCGAGGGCGGCGGCTATGTGCTGCTGTTGGGCAGCGAGGTGAACAACGAAGGCCAGATCATCACACCCCAGGGCCAGGCAACGCTTGCCGCCGGTGACGACTTCTACATCCGCCGGGGCAGGGGCACCCAGGCCAACGCCTTCTCCACCACCCGTGGCAACGAGGTCGCCAGCAGCCTGAAGCCCGGCAGCAGCAGCGGCAGCGTGGTCAACAACGGACTGATCCAGGCGGCAGGCGGTGATATCACCCTGACTGGCCATGCCGTGCGCCAGGATGGCGTGGCCCTTGCCAGCACTGCGGTTGACAGGCGCGGCAGCATCCACCTGCTCAACCCGGCCAGCGACACCAGCGGCTCGGTCAGTTTCGGCAAGGGCAGCGTCACCGCCGTGCTGCTCGACGACAGCCAGGCCCTGGACAGCCAGCGCGAGGCCTCGCGGCAGGGTGTGGATGGGGTCAGCGGCAACAATGCCACGGGCCGCTTCGACAACCTGAGCAAGGTCATCGACCGCCCCGAGCAGTCGCGGGTGGAGGTGGTCAGCGGCGGCACCGTGCATTTCCAGGAGGGCGCCCTGACCCTGGCCACCGGCGGCCAGGTGGCCGTCAGTGCCGGGCTGCGCAGCCTGGTGGACGATGGCGCGCGCATCGACGTGGCCGGGGCCCTCGGGGTCAAGGTGGCGATGGAAAGCAATGTCATCAAGATCAATGTGCAGGGCAACGAACAGCGCGATGCGGCCGGCAACCGTGACAAGGGCGGCCTGATCAACCGCGATGTGTGGGTGGACGTGCGTGAGCTGGTGCATGTCGAGAAAGGCATCAACGGCTATGCCAGCGAGCGCTGGTACACCGCCGGTGGCCTGCTCGAGGTGGGCGGTTACCTGGGCACGCGCAACCACAGCGTCGGCGAGTGGATGGCCCAGGGCGGTACGGTGACCTTTACCGGCCAGGACCTGGTGACTCGCGCCGGTGCCGAGATCAACCTGTCCGGCGGCACCCTGGCGGTGCAGGACGGCTACATCCGCCAGAGCTGGCTGCGCGGTGAGGACGGCCGCCTTTACGAACTGTCGAGGGCCCCGGGCGACCTGCTCTACACCGGCCTCTACAACGGCTACGAGGCGCACAGCGCGCGCTGGGACCAGACCCGCACCTTCTACAACCCGCTGATTGCCCCCGGTCAGCGTTACGAGCAGGGTTATACCGTGGGCCGCGACGCCGGCAGCCTGGTGGTGGCGACCCAGAGCGCGCTGCTCGATGGCCAACTGATCGGCCAGACCTGGCAGGATGAGCGCCAGGTGCAGGCGCCGGTACGCGGGCGTGACGGCTATCGCCAGGTACACACTGCCCGGGCCCAGGGCGCGCAACTGGTGATCGGCCAACAGCTGCCCGGCTACCTCAGCGACGCCAAGGAGCTCGGCTTCAGCCTGACCCCGGTCATGCAGCAGGTGCTGATACGCCAGGGCGCCGGGGGGCAGAGCGCCGACGTCGGCCTGCAGGCACCGTTGGCTGAGCGGCGCCGTGGCCAGCTGGCAATCGACAGCGACTGGCTCAACGGATTGGAGCTAGGTGGTTTGAGTGTTGCCGCCCAGCGGCGCATCGAGGTCGATGATGCCGTGCGTCTGGCCGATGGCGGCAGCCTGACCCTCTATGCCCCGCAAGTCCAGGTCAATGCCGACCTGACCGCCAGGGGCGGGCAGATGGCCTTGGGCGATGTGCTCCGCCAGCGTGTTCTCGCCAGCCTGCAGGACCAGGCGCTGGCCACCCCGGCAGGGCTGCGCGCGCAGGTCGGCGTGGGCGCCGGGGTGCGCCTGGATGTCAGCGGTCTGCGCAGCGAGGGCACGGACTCAGGCGAGCGCGCCTGGCGCAACGGTGGCAGCCTGAGCCTGCGCAGCAGCGGCGATGTGCTGCTGGACAGCGGCAGCGTGATGGACGTGTCCGGCGGCGTGGTACGCGGCGAAGCCAACCGCCTGCTCGGTGGCAGTGGCGGCAGCCTGACCTTGCACAGCAGCGCGTTGAACAGCGCCGGGACCGGGCGGATGCGCCTCGACGGTGAGCTGCGCGGTTACGGCAGCAGCGGTGCGGGCACCCTGACCGTGGCCGCCGAGCGGGTGAGCGTGGGGGGGAGCGCGCAGGGCGAGACCGGCGTGCACCTGGCCGAGGACTTCTTCAACCGTGGTTTCGCGCATTACGCCATCACCGGCAACCATGGCCTGAGTGTGGCCGCCGGCAGCCGTATCGACGTCACCCGGCCGGTGGAGCAGCTCGACGCCAGCCGGCCGCTCGGCGATCCGGCGCTGATCGTGTTGGCGCCGCCGTTGGCGCAGAACGCGGTGGCCGGCAAGCTGGAGCCGCGCGCCGGCGCGAGCCTGGCCTTGGCGGCGGGTGATAGCCGCTTCGACCAGGCGAGCCGTGAAGCGGCGGTGCTTGAGGTCGGGCGCGGCGCGACGATCAGCGTCGACCCCTTGCAGTCCATCAGCCTGACCAGCACCGCGCAGTTGAGCCTGAACGGTACCCTCAATGCCTGGGGCGGCAGTGTCAGCCTGCTGCAGCAATGGTTGCCGACCATGGACTCCGGGGTGACGGAAGGGGCGCACCAACGCTCGATCCGCCTGGGTGACCAAGCCCTGATCGATGTGTCCGGGCGGGCGTTCAGCGCCCTGGATGCGCAAGGTCGCCGTTATGGGCGGGTCGACGCTGGCGGCAGCATCGTCATCGGCGGGCAGATCGACCATGACCAAGGTACCAGCAACGGCGCCTACCTGTTCCTGGACATGGCCGAGGGCGCTCGCCTGCGCGCCGATGGTGCCCAGGCCACGCTGGATATCCGTGGCCAGGGGCCGCTGGCCATGGCCAGCAACGGCGGGCGCATCAGCCTGGCGTCGAGCCACGGGCTGCGCCTGAACGGCAGCTTCAGCGCTGCTTCCGGTGGCCTTGGCGCCGCAGGCGGCAGCCTGGAGGTGGCGCTGGATAGTGGTCTCTACCTCAACGGTAGCCTGGTCGACGGAGTCAAGGCTCCCCGCGAGCTGGTCCTTGCCCAGGGCGCGGCCAACGTCGAGGACGGCCCGCTGCGCTATGGCCAGGGACGGCTCGACGTCGCCAGGATCAACGCAGGGGGCTTCGACAGCCTCTCGCTGCTCAGCGACGGCGTGGTGGCGTTCGACGGCGACCTCGACCTGCGCATGGCCCGCGGCCTGCAGCTGTACACCGGCTCGCTGGTGCTGGCCCAAGGGAGCGCCGGCGACGCCCGCGTCCACCTGCAGGCGCCCTATGTGCGGCTTGCCGGCAGTAACCATCGCAGCGCCGACCAGGCGACCCGGCCGACCCTCAAGGGTGGGCTGTCGACGCAAGGCAGCGCGGCGCTGTTGCAGGTCGATGCCCACCTGCTGGACCTGCGTGACGCCGTGACCCTCGGCGCCCATGGCAGCCTGGCGCTGGCCGCCGGTGGTGTATTGGACTTCGACCGCCGTGGTTTTGCCCTTGGCAGCCTGCGCAGCCAGGGCGACCTGCGGGTACTGGCCAAGGTCGGCGAAGGCACCGACAGGACCTTGCTGCGCAGCAATGCCGACCTGGAACTGCTCGCTGCGCAGATCTACCCGACCACCGGCGCCTTCGGCCAGATCGAGACGGGCAGCGACGCCACCTTGCGCATCGGCAGGGCCGGGCAAGGCACACCCGACCAGCCGTTCTCGGTGTTCGGCCGGCTGGCGCTGGTCGCCGGCAGGGTCGAGCAGGGCGGTGTGCTGCGCGCGCCCCTGGGCGGGCTGTCGCTGGGACAGGAAACGGGGGGCACCAAGTCCGTCACCCTGCTGCCGGGCAGCATCACCTCGGTCAGCGCGGCAGGGCTGGTCATGCCCTACGGCGGGACGGTGGATGGCCTGAGCTACCTATTCGCAGGCCAGGCGGTGAAGCTGCTGGGCGCGGCGGGTGACAGCCTGTATGGGGTATCGCTCAACGGCAAGTCCATCGACATCCACCTGGACGCGCTGATCGACCTGTCCGGAGGCGGCACGTTGACCGGCGCCGGCTTCGTCTCCGGGCGTGGCGGCTCCACCGACGCCCGCTACCACCCGCTGATGCAACTCGATGGCGAGGGCCGCCTGGTCCTGCCCACGCTGGGCAGCAACCCGGTCTACGCCATTGTGCCGAGCTTCACCGGCCCTTATGCGCCGGTGACCGGCGAGGCCGGCGTGACGGCGCCGGGGATCGGCCAGCAGATCACCCTGGATGGCAGCGTTCCAGGCCTGGCGGCGGGCACCTACACCTTGCTGCCGGCCAGCTTTGCGCTGCTGCCGGGGGCGTTCAGGGTCGAGCTCAATGGCCTGGCCATGGCCGGGGGCAGCGCTGCCAGCCTGGCGATGCGCAACGGCTCCTGGACTACCACGGGCAGCCTGTCGGTGGCCAACACCGGTATCCGCCAGCCGCTGTCGAGCCAGGTGATCCTGACCTCGGGCGACGTACTGCGGCGCTATTCGCAGTACAACGAAACCTCCTACGCCGCGTTCGCCCGTGCCGATGCCGTGGCCAAAGGCGTGCCGCGCGCGGCGATCGAGGCCGATGGCAAGTGGCTGAACCTGCGGGTGCAGGGCAATACCGAGGCCGCCAGTACCTTGCGCGTCGCTGGTCGGGTGAACTTCGCCGCCGCCGAAGGCGGTCATGCCGGCAGCGCGGCGGTGTTCGGCGCCCGTGGTCTCGAAGTGGTGGCCGATGGTGGCGCCGGCCAGGCCAGTGGCGAGAACATCGCGGTGTTGTCGGCCCGCGAGCTCAATGCCCTGCAGGCACCCCGGCTGACCTTGGGCGGCCGCGCCAATGTGCTCTACGGCCAGGGCGGTAACCAGATGACCTTCCTCGAAGGCACCAGTGATATCTGGTTGCGTTCGGGGGCGGTGCTGCAGGCCGGTGAAGTGTTCCTGACCAACAACGACCCGCGTGGCGGCATCGTCGTCGAGCAGGGGGCCGGGATCGTCACCCTTGGCCGAGGCGCGGTGCCGTTCGATGCCAATGACGGCTACTTCATCAACAGCAACGGCCGTGCCTTGCTGGCGGTGTCCAATGGGCGGCTGGATGTGGTGTCGTCGCAGTTCACCAGCAGCTGGTCGCCGGGCTCCATCCTGATTGGCGGTTGCAGCGCCGGCGGTTGCCAGGGCACCACCCGGCTGTATTCGGACGGCTCGTTGTTCGCCGCCACCGACAAGACCTTCAGCCTCGATGACGGGGTGGCCTTCGGGACCCGGCACCTGGGCCTGGCGGTCGGGCGGATCAACGTCGGCAGTGCCGACGCGCTGGCTCGCGCCCTGGCGGACGGCGTGCTGGGCCAGGGCCTGACCCTCAACCAGCAGGTGCTCGACCGCCTGCTGCAGGGCAGCCCGGCCGAGGCTGTGCCGGCACTGGAGACCCTGACCCTGGCGGCGTCCGACTCGCTGAACTTCTTCGGCACCACGGCGCTCGACACCTACGACCCGGTCACCGGCAAGAACCGCCTGCAGGCGCTGGTGCTCGGCGTGCCGGCCATTTATGGCCATGGCCAGGCCGGCGACCGGGCGACCATTCGCACCGAACGGCTGATCTGGAGCGGCACGCGCAACGCCGCGGGCGCGCCGATCGCGGGCGGGGCCGGCAGTGGCGATGGCCTGCTGGCAATCCGTGTCAAGGACCTGGAGTTCGGTTACGGCACCAACAGCCAGCCCGATGGCAGCGCCGACATGGCGCGCCAGACCCTGGGCTTCAGCCGCGTGGAACTGCACGCCAGCCATCAGGTGAGCGCCAACCACAAGGGCAGCCTGCTGGTCCACCACCGCCGTGGCGACTACCAGGCCAACGGCAGCTTCGCCTATAGCGGTGGTGACCTGCTGGTGGACACACCGCTGTGGACCGGCAGCGCCGGCTCGCTCAATCGTATCGAGGCCGGTGGCACCCTGCGCGTGCAGGGCGGCGGTGGCTTGCTTGCCAGCGGTCGTCAGGCCCTGGGCGCCGAGCTGAGCCTGAAGGCGCGGCAACTGCTGGTCGATGGCACCTTCAGCCTGCCCAGCGGCCGCCTGACCCTGCAGGCGCTGGACGACCTGCGCCTGGGCGACGCCGCGCGGCTGGACCTGGCCGGGCGTACCTTGACCCTCAATGACGTGACCCAGCACAGCTGGGGCGGCGAGCTGGTGCTGGGCAGCCAGTTCGGCAATATTCACCAGGCCGCTGGCGCGTTGATCGATCTCAGTGCCCGCGGCAACCGCGCCGGGCGCCTGACGGCCATCGCCCTGGGCGAGCAGGGCGGGCGCATCGAGCTGCTCGGCCAGATCCTTGGCGCGGCCAGTGGCCGTTACGACGCTGCCGGCACGCAGGTCCCGTACGCGGGCGGGGTGGTCGATATCCGCGCCCGGCAGCTGGACGACTTTGCCGGCCTCAACCAGCGCCTGAACCGCGACCAGGTGTTCGGTGCGCGCAGCTTCCAGATCAAGCACGGCGACCTGATGATCGGCGATGAGCTCAAGGCCCAGCAGATCAACGTGTCGCTGGACAACGGGCAGCTCACGGTCAACGGCCATGTCGATGCCAGCGGCGAGCAGGTCGGCAGCATCCGCCTGGCCGCCAATCGAGGCCTGACCCTGGGCGCCGGAGCCTTGCTTGACGCCCATGGCAGTGTGCTGCGGGTCGACAGCTACGGCGCAATTATCGATGCGCCGAACCGTGCCGTGGTCGAGCTCAACAGCGGCCAGGGCCAGTTGACCCTGGCCAGCGGCGCACGCATCGACCTGCGCCACGGCATCGCCTCCGGGCAGGGCGATGGCCGCCAGCGCGGCACGCTGGAGCTGATCGCCCCACGCCTGGGCGGCGATACGGCGGGCGACATCGCCATCGACGTGCGTGGTCCGGTGGACATTCTCGGCGCGCGCTCCATCGCCGTGATCGGCAACCAGCGCTACATCGACGCGGCGCCGGGCGGCACCTCGGCCAGTGGCCGACCGATCCAGGTCATCGACCAGGACTACTTGACCCGCAAGCACGACCTGAGTGTGCTGTTCATCGACAACCTGCTGCGCAACCGCGAGCTGCTCGACGTGCGCCTGGCCGGGCTGAACAATGCCCGCTACGCCCAGGCCCTGCACCTGCGCCCGGGTGTGGAGATCGCCACGGTCGATGCCGGCACCGACCTGGTGGTGCAGGGTGACCTGGACCTGTCCGGCCACCGCTACGCCAGCCTCAACCCGCTGACGCCGAAGACTGGCGTTTACGGTTCGGGCGAGGTAGGCAACCTGGTGCTGCGCGCCGGCGGCAACCTGGAGGTGTATGGCAGCATCAGTGACGGCTTCATGCCGCTGGACCTGGCCAGCGACGAAGCGCGCATGGACGGCAAGGGCTGGTTGCTGCTGCCCGGCAAGCAGCCGTTCGACAGCGACCTGGTGATCCCGCGCAGCGGCGTGGAGCTTGCCGAGGGCACGCAGTTCCCCGAAGGCAGCCTGCTCAACTTCGACCTGCCGTTCGCCGCCACCACCTTGCCGGCCAACCTGCGCCTGCCCAGCGCCATGAGCCTGTCGGCGCCGCTGACCCTGCCCGCGGGCACGGTACTCGAGGCCGCGGTACGTGACGCTGGCGGCAACTTGTTGTACGCCGCCGGCACGCTGCTGCGCGAGGCGGTCTCCCTGGGTTCGGGCACGCGCCTGGACGCCGGCAGCCGCCTGCCAGTCAGCGTGGCTGTGCAGGGCGGTATCTGGAGCAAGGGCATTGCCCTGCCCAGTGGCGGCCTGACCCAAGGCAGCGCGCTCACCCTGGCCGTGGGCTCGCGGCTGCCGGCGGGCACCGATGTCAAGCTCGCCGCAGGGGTCGACCTGATCGAGCTGCGCCCCGCAAGCAATGGCCAGCAGGGGCGTAACTGGGCGCTGGCGCAGATGTTGCCGGCAGGCTCGCAGTCGTGGTCGATGCGCCTGGTGGCCGGCGCCGACCTGGACGCCGCCGACAGCCGCATCACGCGTCCCGACATCGATGCCGGCGTGCTGCGCCTGGCCGACCTGCACTACATCGCGCAGCAGAAGCGCAGCGGGGGCGGGGCTGGCGGCACCGGCATGGTCTGGGGACCGGACAACACCTACGGCATGGAACCCGGTACCCCGGTCGCCCCCGAGGACCTGGCGCTGTGCGACATCGCCGGTTGGTGCGAGCCGGCGGTGAAGAGCATCAAGGTGTGGGGCCCCGACAACACCTACGGCATGGAACCGGGCACGCCGGTGGCGCCCGAGGACCTGGTGTTGTGCGACATTGCCGGCTGGTGCGTGGACCAGGCGCTGGGGGGCAAGAAAATCTGGGTCTGGGGGCCGGACAACACCTATGGCATGGAGCCCGGCACCCCGGTGGCCGACGCCGACATGGAGCTGTGCTCCATCCCCGGCTGGTGCGTGGAGATCGACGCGCCGACCGAGCCCGAGCGCATCGAGGTCACGCCGCAGACCCTGATGTTCAGCGTGTTGCGCACGGGTACCGGCGACCTTGACCTGCTCAGCGCCGGTGACTGGCGCATGGACTCGCTGTTCGGCGTCTACACCGCCGGCACCCAGGCGCCGCCGCTGTGGCGCGACGGCGTCGATCCGCATCAGCTGGCCCGTGGCCGGCTGGCCGATGGCAGCTTGCTCGGCAGCGCCGGCGCGCCCTATGAGGCGTTGACCGAAAGCCTGTACCGCGCCTGGTATCCGGAGCAGGGCGGCAACCTGCGGATCACGGCCGGGGGCGATCTTACCGGCAACCTGGTGGCGAGCAAGACCGGCGGCGCCCTCTCCAGGCCGCAAGTAGCATCGGCCGCGTTGGGTAACTGGCTGTGGCGCCAGGGCCAGACCAGTGCCGATACCCCGGCGGCGTGGTGGGTCAACTTCGGTACCTTCGCCCAGCAGCCCCAGGCCTCGGTGGCCGAACCTTGGCTGGTGGGCTTCACCGGCATCGGCACCCTGGGTGGTGGCAACCTGGACGTCGGCGTGGGTGGCTCGGCCGGCCTGTTGCAGGCCAGCAACACCGCGGGCGTCGAGGCCGAGCGCAGCCAGGGCCTGAACCTGGTGGTCGGCGGCAGCGGCCGGATCGCCGAGGATGGTCGCCTGGTGCAGACCGGCGGCGGCGACCTGAACCTGCGGGTGGCCGGTGGCATCAACCCGGCGTCCGCGGCCCTGGAGATGGCGCGGGTCACCCCCGACCTGGGCGGCACGCTGGTCAACCTTCGCGGTGCCCTGAATGTCCAGGCGGGCAGCGTCGGGGTGGTCAGGCAGGTGTATGGCAGCAGCTTTGCCTTTAATGACAGCAGCGAGTCGCGCGCCTACGACCCGTATACCTCGACCAAGGCCGCGGCACTGGGTGGCCTGACGCTCATGCCCGGTGATGCCGCGGTGCGCCTGGACAGCCGCGGCGACCTGGTGGTGCAGGGTGTCGGTGACCCGGGCCGGGTGCCGCAGTTCAACATGACCGGCTTCCTCGGCGACAACGGTGTGCGCTACACCGGGCAGGGCAACAGCTGGTTCTCGTTGTGGCGCGAAACCACCGCCGTGGACATGCTCGCCCTGGGCGGCAATGTCACGCCGGTGAGCTTCGATGAGCTGCGTCCGGGCCGCAACCTGCCGCTCTACGGTGGCCGTCTGTTCTACCCGACGGCGCTGCGGGTGACGGCGGCCAACGGCAGCCTGTACTACGGCGGTTCGGCCAGCGAGCGCGGCATCGCCACCTCCGCCTATTCGCTGATGACCGCGCCCTCGGCGCGCAGCGACCTGCAGTTGATCGCTGGTGAGTCGATCTATGCCGGCGGCTATGTGATCAGCCAGGCGGGCACCGACACCTCGGCCATCGCCACGCCGCAACGGCCGGCAATGCTTGGCCAGGACTTCTCGTACGTGTACCGGGCCAGCAACCTGAGCGCGGATATCGCCGCGAGCCTGGATGCGTCGCCACTGTTCACCTACGGCCTGAACACCTACAAGGCCGGGTCGCGGCCGCAGACACCGGCGCGCTTCTATGCCCTGGCCGGGGATATCGTCGGCTTGAACAGCGGCGAGATCATCGAGTACCAGCAGACCGGGCTCAAGCTGTACCAGGGCGCGGGGCCGGTGCGGGTGATGGCGGGGCGCGACATCGTCAACGCCGGCAAGGCGCTGGGTGTCGAGCGCTTCGGCGCGCCAGGCATGGTGGCGGGGGACCAAGGCAACGTCTATTCCTCGGGCAACCTGGTCATCCATGGCGATGCTCTGGATGTCTCGCTGATCAGTGCCGGGCGCGACATTCGCCTGAGCACCTTCAATGTCGCCGGCCCTGGCCTGCTGGAAGTGGTCGCCGGGCGCAACCTGTTCCAGTCCGGCCAGGGCGTGGGCTCGGCTTATCAGGAGGCGGCGATCAACAGTGTCGGTCGGGTCGATGGCAGCGGTGGCGGTAACGACGGCGCGGCCATCGCCATCGTTGTCGGCGCCGGCAAGACCGGGCCGAACTATACCCGCCTGCTCGGGCGTTACCTGGGCACGGAGCAGACCCCGACGGACCAGCCGTTCAAGGTCTACGACCAGGAGCTGCAGGCCTGGCTGCGCGAACGCTTCGGCTTCATCGGCGACAACGCCGCAAGCCGTGCCTATTTCGCCGCCTTGCCCGCCGAGCAGCAGCGCATCTTTGCCCGGCAGGTCTACTTCAGCGAGCTGCGTGAAGGCGGGCGCGAGTACAACGACGTCAACGGCCCGCGTACCGGCAGCTACCTGCGCGGTCGCCAGGCGATCGCCGCGTTGTTCCCCGACAAGGACGTGGCTGGCAATTCGATCCGCTACGACGGCAGCGCCACCTTCTATGGCGGCGCGGGTATCCACACCGATTTCGGCGGTGGCATCCAGGTGCTGACCCCGGGTGGCCAGCAGGTGTTCGGCATCGAGGGCGAAGCGCCGCCGTCCACCGCCGGGGTGATCACCCAGGGCAGCGGCGATATCCAGCTGTACTCGCAGGGCAGTATCCTGCTCGGCCAGAGCCGGATCATGACCACCTTCGGCGGCTCGATCCTCGGCTGGTCGGCCCAGGGCGACATCAACGCCGGTCGCGGCTCGAAGACCACCGTGGTGTACACGCCGCCCAAGCGCACCTACGACCTTTGGGGCAACGTCGGCCTGGCGCCGAGCGTGCCGAGCACCGGTGCCGGTATCGCCACGCTCAACCCGATTGCCGAGGTGGCGCCGGGGGATATCGACCTGATCGCACCGTTGGGCACCATCGATGCCGGCGAGGCGGGGATCCGCGTGTCGGGCAACGTCAACATCGCCGCGCTGCAGGTGGTCAACGCTGCCAACATCCAGGTCCAGGGCGATGCCCAGGGCATGCCGGTGGTGGCCGCAGTGAATACCGGGGCGATCGCTTCGGCCAGCGCCGCGGCGTCGTCGGCGAGCCAGGCGGCCGAGGAGGCGGGCCGCCAGCAACAGGCCGCGTCGCGCCAGCGCCTGCCGTCGGTGATCACCGTGCAGGTGCTGGGCTTCGGTGGCGAGCGGCTGGTGCCGGGGCAGGACGGGGCGAGCCTCAACCCGCAGTACAACCGCCAGAGCCCGGTCCAGGTGCTGGGCGCGGGGGCGCTGGATGAGCGGGCCAAGGCGCAATTGACCGAGGAGGAGCGGGGCAACCTGTTGCTGTGAGGGGCCGCGCCACGGCCCCTGGTTGGCTCAATGCGCCCCGGCGCCCTTGCTCAGGTCGCTCTCGGCCCAGTCGGTGTAGATGCATGCATCCGCCACGGCCCAGCGCACCCTGACCTGGTCGCCCGGCTGCATGGGCATGCCCGCGGCGGACCGCGCCTTGACCGTCAGCGCCGTGCCGCCCTGGGTGACCACATGGCAGGTCTGGCTTTCGCCGAGGAACAGCAGCTCTGCGACCGTGGCGGTGACTTCGTTCCAGCCTGCCGGCAAGGGTTCACGCGCCGCCTGTTCAACGGTCAGCGCCAGGGCTTTCTCCGGGCGCACCATGATCAGCGCTTCCTGGTCGTTGGCCAGGCCCGGGGTCAGGCGCACCGTTACCGGCTGGCCCTCGAAGTGCCCGGCGCCGTTGCCGCTGGCAGTGAAACGCAGGAAGTTGGAGTTGCCCAGAAACGAGGCGACGAAGGCATTCGGCGGGTTCTGGTAGAGGTCGTAGCCGGTGCCCAGGCCGACGATGCGGCCATGGCTGAAGATGGCGATGCGCTGGGACAGGCGCATCGCCTCCTCCTGGTCGTGGGTCACGTAGACGATGGTGATGCCCAGGCGCCGGTGCAGCTGGCGCAGTTCGTCCTGCAGGTCTTCGCGCAGCTTCTTGTCCAGTGCGCCGAGCGGTTCGTCCATCAGCAGGATGCGCGGCTCGTACACCAGCGCGCGGGCGATCGCCACGCGCTGCTGCTGGCCGCCGGACATCTGCGAGGGCTTGCGGTGGGCGAAGGGTTCCAGGCGTACCAGCTTGAGCATCGCCTCCACGCGCTTGCGGGTCTCGTCGGCGCCGAGCTTGCGGATGGCCAGGGGGAAGCCGATGTTGTCGCGCACGTTCAGGTGCGGGAACAGCGAGTAGCGCTGGAACACCATGCCGATGTCGCGCTTGTGCGGCGGCACGCTGACCAGCGACTGGCCGTCGACCAGGATCTCGCCGCTGCTGGGCGTTTCGAAGCCGGCCAGCATCGACAGGGTAGTGGACTTGCCCGAGCCGCTGGAGCCGAGGAAGGTGAGGAACTCGCCGTCCTGGATCTCCAGGTCCAGGTTGTCTACGGCAGTGAAGTCGCCGTAGTGCTTGTTCAGGCCGCGCAGGCTGACCAGGGTCTGGTTGCGGGTATCGTCTTTGATCACTGCACTCATTGTCATTGTCTCCGGGCAGTCAGGCGTTTTCGGCGCGCCGGCGCAGGGCGGCGGCAATGAACATCACAAGCAGGGACAGGCCAATCAGCAGCGTCGAGGCCACCGCGATCACCGGGCTCAGGTCCTGGCGCAGGGTGGTCCACATCTTCACCGGCAGGGTCTGCAAGTCGGGGCTGGCCATCATCACGCTCAGCACCACCTCGTCCCACGACACCAGGAAGGCGAACAGGCCGCCGGCGATCATCCCCGGGCGAATTGCCGGGAAGGTCACCTTGAAGATCGCCTGCAGGCGCGAGGCGCCGCAGATCACCGCGGCGTCCTCGATGGACTGGTCGAACAGCTTGAGCGAGTTGATGATCGAGATGATGGTGAAGGGCAGGGCGACGATCACATGGCTCACCACGAAGGCGAACAAGGTGCCGGTGTAGCCCAGCTTGAGGAACAGCGCGTACACCGCCACGGCGATGATCACCAGGGGCACGATCATCGGCATGGTGAAAAGCCCGTACAGCAGCTCGCGGCCCGGGAACCGACCGCGCACCAGGGCAAAGGCGGTGGGCAGGCCGAGCGCCACGGCGGCGAAGGTGGTGAGCAGCGCCACCTTGAGGCTGGCCAGCGCCGCGTCCATCCACTCGGGGTTGGCGAAGAACTGCGCGTACCACTTGAAGGTCCAGCCCGGCGGCGGGAACACCAGCCACTGTGACGAGCCGAACGACAGCAGGATGATGAACACCACCGGCAGCAGCAGGAAGGCGGCGATCAGCCCGGTGGTCAGGTACAGCCCGGTGCGCAGCGGGCGACCCATGGCATTGGGGGAAAGCAGCATGGCGGTTTACCTCGCGTTGCCGACCGGAGACTCCGGCTGCAGCTTCAGGTACAGGTAGAAGAGCACCAGGGTGATCACCACCAGCAGCGCGGCGGCGGCGCTGGCCAGGCCCCAGTTGAGGAACGACTGCACCTGCTGGATGATGAACTCGGGCAGCATCATGTTCTGCGCGCCGCCGAGCAGGGCCGGGGTGACGTAGTAACCGAGCGACATGACGAACACCATCAGCGCGCCGGAGAACAGCCCCGAGCGGCACAGCGGCAGGAACACCTTCCAGAAGTTGGTCCAGGGGCTGGCGCCGCATATGGAACCGGCCTGCAGCACCATCGGGTCGATGGCGTGCATGGTCGCCTGCAACGGCAGGACGATGAACGGGATCATGATGTAGCTCATGCCGATCACCACGCCGGTGAGGTTGTGCACCATCTCCAGCGGGGCGTCGATGATGCCCATGGCCATCAACGCCTTGTTGATCACCCCCGAGCTCTGCAGCAACACCAGCCACGAGTAGGTGCGCGCCAGCAGGCTGGTCCACATCGACAGCAGCACGATGTTCAGCAGCCAGCGACCCCAGCCCTTGGGCACCAGGGTGATTGCCCAGGCCAGCGGGAAGCCCAGCAGCACGCTGATCAGGGTGACCAGGCCGGCCACCGAGAAGGTGTTGAACAGCACCCGGGCATAGGCCGAGTTGGCGAACAGCTGCGCATAGTTGCCAAGGCCCGGCTCGGGCTCCAGCACCCCGCGCAGCAGCAGGCCGACCAGCGGGGCGAAGAAGAACAGGCCGAGGAACAGCAGCGCCGGCAGCAGGTTGCGGCTGCCGCGCCAGCGTTGGCTGATGGGCGGGCGACGCTCGGCCGCCCCGGGAGCGCCGGTGCCGCTGGGGGCACCTTGCGCGTTGTGCAGGGCATTGATGGCGACTTTCATTTGACCAGCCACTCATTCCAGCGGGCGGCGATGGCCTGGCCGTTCTTCGCCCAGTAGGCGAAGTCCAGGGTCACCTGGTCCTGGGCGTAGGCGGTCGGCAGGTTCGGCGCAAGGTCTTTGTCGAGCTTGGCCACGCTGTCGACGTTGACCGGGGCATAGGCGGTCTTGTTGGCGAACTCGGCCTGGCCTTCGGCGCTGCTGGCGTTGGCCAGGAACTTCATGGCTGCGTCCTTGTTCTTCGCGCCTTTGGGGATGACCAGGAAATCGGCCATGACCAGGTTCTGCTTCCAGCTCACGCCGACCGGCGCGCCGTCCTGCTGCAAGGCATACACGCGGCCGTTCCAGAACTGCCCGAGCGAGGCTTCACCCGAGGCCAGCAGTTGCTGCGACTGGGCGCCGCCGCCCCACCAGACGATGTCTTTCTTGATGGTGTCGAGCTTCTTGAAGGCGCGGTCCAGGTCCAGCGGGTACAGCTTGTCGGGCGCCACGCCGTCGGCCAGCAGGGCCAGTTCGAGCACGCCGGGGCTGGGCCACTTGTACAAGGCGCGCTTGCCGGGGTAGGTCTTGGTGTCGAACAGGGCGGACCAGTCCACCGGCTTGTTGGCGCCGAGCTTGCCCTCGTTGTAGCCGAGCACGAAGGAGAAGAAGAACGAGCCGACGCCATGGTCGGAGACGAAGCGCGGGTCGATCTTGTCGCGCTGGATCTGTTTGAAATCGAGGGGTTCGAGCAGGCCTTCGCTGGCGGCGCGCAGGGCGAAGTCGGCTTCGACATCGACCACGTCCCACTGCACGTTGCCGCTCTCGACCATGGCCTTGAGCTTGCCGTAGTCGGTGGGACCGTCCTGCACCACCTTGATGCCGGACGCCTTGCTGAAGGGTTCGGCCCATGCGGCCTTCTGCGCATCCTGGGTGGTCCCACCCCAGCTGACGAAGTTCAGGCTGTCGGCCGCCTGGGTGGCCTGGCAGGCCAGGGTCAGCAGGCTGGCGGACAGCACTGCGGTTACTCGTTTGCTCAACAGCATGGTTACGCCCTCGTTGCTTTTGTTATTCGAGGCGGGCTTCTGTCGCCCGCCAATCATGTTCGGGGAGCAGCGTCAAACGGGTGGAGCATGGCCGTCATGTCAGTGTAGGTGCGGCCGGCAGAATTCAAGGTCTACGGAATGTCATATTATGGTATTCCAAACTTTTCGCAAGAGGTCGGCGCTGACCGGCCATCACTCCGCGTGGCGACAGGACCGTTTTGCGGCCCATCGCCGGCAAGCCGGCTCCCACAGATACGGCGCGGGTCTCAGGAATTGCGAGGTCCCTGTGGGAGCCAGCTGACAGGCAGTGCTTGCAGCCACGTGAAATCAATTGCCCTCGAACGGAATGCTCTGCACCACCTCCAGCTCGTACCCGGCCAGCCCCGCGTACTTGAGTGGCGGCCCCAAGTGACGCAGCTTGCCCACGCCCAGGTCCTGGAGAATCTGCGCGCCGGTGCCGACCTCCGAGTAGACCTTCGACTGGCCGCGCTGGTAGGGCCGTACTGGCTGAGTCAATTGCGGCACGCGTTCGAGCAAGGCTTGGGAGGATTCATGGTTGGCCAGGATCACCACCACCCCGGCACCTTCTTCGGCGACTTTCTGCAGCGCCGCCCACAGCGTCCAGTTGGCTGGGCCTGCATACTCGGCGCCGACCAGATCGCGCAGCGGGTCGATCACATGCACGCGCACCAGGGTGGGTTGCTCGCGGTGGATCTCGCCCATGACCATGGCCATGTGCACGCCGCCTTCGATGCGGTCTTCGTAGGTCACCAGGCGGAACGTGCCGTGCACCGTGGGCAATGCACGTTCCCCGATGCGCTTGATGGTCTGCTCGGTACTCAGCCGGTAGTGGATCAGGTCGGCGATGGTGCCGATCTTGATGCCGTGGCGGGCAGCGAACACTTCCAGGTCCGGCCGGCGGGCCATGCTGCCGTCGTCATTGAGCACCTCGACGATCACCGAAGCCGGGCTGAAGCCTGCCAGGCGGGCCAGGTCGCAACCGGCCTCGGTGTGCCCGGCGCGGGTCAGCACGCCGCCTTCGCGGGCGCGCAGGGGGAAGATGTGGCCTGGTTGTACCAGGTCTTCGGGGCGGGCATCGGCGGCCATGGCCGCAGCGACGGTGCGCGCCCGGTCGGCGGCGGAAATACCGGTGGTCACGCCGCTGGCGGCCTCGATCGACACGGTGAAGGCGGTGCCGAACACGCTGGCGTTGCTTGGCACCATCTGTTCCAGGCCCAGGCGCTGGCAGTGTTCGTCGGTCAGCGTCAGGCAGATCAGGCCACGCGCCTCGCGGGCCATGAAGTTGATGGCCTGGGCGTCGCAGCGCTCGGCGGCGATCAGCAGGTCGCCTTCGTTTTCCCGGTCCTCGTCGTCCACAAGCAAGACCATCCGGCCCTGGCGATAGTCCTCGAGGAGTTCTTCGATGCTGTTGAAGGCCATGTTGCACGCTCATGCTGGTCAAGAAAGTTTTATGGTATACCATAATACGAAAATGACCGTGCAACAGGAGCGCGACGAATGAAGGCCTACTGGATCGCCCACGTGGACGTCACCGACCCCGAGCAATACCTGCAATACACCCAGCGCGCCCCGGCGGCATTCGTCGCCTTCGGCGGGCGCTTCCTGGCCCGGGGCGGGCGTAGCGAGGCGCTGGAGGGGCGGGCGACGCCGCAGCGCAGCGTGGTGATCGAGTTCGATTCCTATGAGCAGGCCGTGGCCTGCTATCGCTCGGACCTGTACCAGGAGGCCTGCCGCCATCGCCAGGGTGCGGCGATGGCGCAGGTGATCATCGTCGAGGGGCTCGCGCCCTGATCAGACCCGCAGGTGAGGGCCTTTCTTCTCGGGATTGCTGTCGCTGGGAGTGGTTGGCGGCTTGTCCACTGCGGGCAGTGGTTCGTCCTGCACGGGTTGTTGTTCGGCCGGTTGCTGCTGATTGCGCGTGCGCAGCAACGACAGCAGTACGCCGCCGAGCAACAGCCCGAACGTGACCCCCAGCGAAATCCCGGCCGGTACCTTGCCCACCAGCCCGTGCCAGAAGATCTTGCAGCCGATGAAGATCAGCACCAGCGCCAGCGCGTATTTGAGGTAGACGAAGCGGTGCATCAGCGCCGCTAGGGCGAAGTACAGCGAGCGCAGGCCAAGGATGGCGAAGATGTTCGAGGTGTAGACGATGAACGGGTCCTGGGTGATGGCGAAGATCGCCGGCACGCTGTCGACGGCGAACACCAGGTCGGCCAGCTCGATCAGCACCAGGGCCAGGAACAGCGGTGTGGCATAGCGGATGGCGCGGTCGGTTCCGGGCGGCGTGAGATGGACGAAGAAGTGCCGGCCATGCAGCTGGTCGGTTACCCGCATGTGCCGACGCACGAAGCGCAGCACCGGGTTGTTGGCCAGGTCCGGGTGGGCGTCATCCTTGGACAGGGCCATCTTCACCCCGGTGAACAGCAGGAAGGCGCCGAAGATATACAGCACCCAGGCAAAGTGCTGCACCAGTGCGGCGCCCACGCCGATCATGATCGCCCGCAGCACCACTACCCCGAGGATGCCCCAGAACAGCACGCGGTGTTGATAGCGGCAGGGAATGGCGAAGAAGCTGAAGATCATCGCCATGACGAACACGTTATCCATCGACAACGACTGCTCGACCAGGAAGCCCGTATAGAACTCCAGCGCCGGCTGTGCCCCGAGTTCATACCAGACCCATACGCCGAACAGCACGCCGACGCTGAAGTAGCCCGAATACAGCAACAGGCTTTCGCGCATCTCGATCTCGCGGTCCTGGCGGTGCAGCACACCGAGGTCGAGGACCAGCAAGGCGATGACGATGGTGATGAAGACCAGCCACAACCAGGCGCTGGTGCCGAGAAAAGGCGTGAAAAGGAATGTGTGCAGAGCCGTCATGAGCCCCTCCTTGATTGTCGACGTTGCATGGCAACAGTGATTCCGACATGGCGGCGCAAACCGTCAGAGGGGCCCGGCATCACATACGGTTGAGCCTAGACGCGGACGCCGGGCTTGCCGAATGGCAGGCTGTTACATTTTTTTGCATGAACCACACTAGGTAGCGGGCGCTGCTTCGGCGGCAACGAGCAGGGTCTGCAAACGCGCCAGCGCCGGTCCTTCATGTTGACTGTCGAACACCTGCAGCGACACCTCCAGCAGCCCGTGGGGCGAGCGCGATACACGCTGCTCGCAGCGCAAGCGCAGGCGGCCCTGGTCGCATTCGAACTGCCTGACGCCCGGCCTGGCGCTGCCTTCCAGGCGCAGTTCGGCCAGGCGTCCCTGGGCGGCGAGCAAGGCCAGCGCCTTGTCGCGCAACAGCCCGTTCCCTTGGGTCATCAAGCCGCTGGCGCGCACGGCGGCGGCCATGGCCACCGCCACGATGGTCAACGCCACCAGCACTTCGATCAGGGTGAAACCATCCTCGGTGGCACGCACAGGGCACCTTTCGCGCAGGGCAAAGCGGCACTGTAGAGCGGCCCGATGACGCTTTGACGACGCCGACTCCCGAGCTTTTTCAATATCCGTGACATACCGCCTTGCCACAATCGGCCCCCGATTCGAACTCACGCAAGGAATGCCGAGATGCAGATCGCCCGCCGCAACCTTCCCGCCTGCCGTTTGCGCCAGCAGGGCTTCACCCTGATCGAGATCATGGTGGTGGTGGTGATCCTCGGGATCCTCGCGGCGATGGTGGTGCCCAAGGTGCTCGACCGCCCCGACCAGGCCCGCGCCACGGCGGCGCGCCAGGACATCGGCGGGTTGATGCAGGCACTGAAGCTGTACCGCCTGGACAACGGCGCCTACCCGAACCAGAACCAGGGCCTGAAGGTGTTGGTGGAGAAGCCGGCGCAAGCCAAGGATGGCCAATGGCGTGCCTACCTCGACCGCCTGCCCAACGACCCCTGGGGCCGCCCTTACCAGTACCTGAACCCGGGCGCCAATGGCGAGATCGATGTGTTTTCCCTGGGCGCCGACGGCCAGGCCGGGGGCGATGGGGTGAACGCCGACCTCGGCTCCTGGCAGTTGTGACCGGCCATGGCGCGCCAGGACGGCATGGCCGTGATCAGTGCGCTGTTGATTGCCGCGGTGGTGGCGGTGATCGCCGCAGGCATGATCGAACGCCAGGGGCTGCAGACCCGGCAGGTGGAGAACCGCCAGATGGCGCTGCAGGGGCAATGGGCCCTGGAGGGCGGCCTGCAACTTAGCCGCAGGGTGTTGTTCGAACAACGCCTGCGCGATCCGCTGGTACGTGGCGGCCAACCCTGGACGCGACCGTTGCGCGATGTGCCGTCCGGCAGCGTGCGCTTCGATGGGCAACTGGAGGATGAGCAGGGCAAGTTCAACCTGCGCAACCTGGTGGTCGATGGCCAGGTGGACAGCGAGGCTCTGGCGACCTTCCAGCGTCTGTGCGCGCTGATCGGCATCGGCGAGCGGCTGGCCACGGCCATCGCCGGGCAGGTGATCGACAGCTACCCACAGCGTCCGCCGGTATCCCCCGGCAGTGCCGGTCAAGGCCTGCAAGGCGGCCGTGCGACCTCGCCGGCCGTTGCCGCCGAGGCGTTGCCGGCCAGGCGCCCGATGCTGCGCAGCGTCGATGCCCTGGTCGGGCTCAAGGGCATGGACGCCGAGGCCCTGCAGCGCCTGCGCCGATTCGTCACGGTGCTGCCGGCGATGACCTGGATCAATGGCAACACCGCCAGTGCCGAAGTGCTCGCCGCGCAGGTGCCGGGCCTGCCGCTGCAGCAGGCCATGGCGCTGGTGGCCGAGCGCGACAGTGGGCGCTGGTTCATCAACCGGGGCGATTTCGTCAACCGTTTGCGCATGCCGCAGCTGGCCATGGCCAATGTGCGGGTGGGGATCAACAGCGACTGGTTCCGCCTGCGCGGCCAGGCGCGCCTGGGCAGCCGCGAACAACCCCTGCAGGCGCTGCTGCGCCAGCGCGAGGGGCAGTTGCCGGATGTCATCTGGAGCCGGGTGGGCGCATGAGTACGCTGGTTGATGTGCAGCTGCCGCCGTTGGCGGAGCTGGAGGATGCCTCGCTGTTGGACTATCGCCAGGCCGAGCGTGGCGGCCAGGCCACACGCGGGCAATTGCAGCGCGAGATCAAGGGTGCATCCTGGCGCCTGCACTTGCATGCGCACGACAGCCTGGCCCTGGTCCTGGCCTTGCCACCGCTGACGGGCAAGCGCTTGAGCGCGGCGGTGGGTTGCGCGGTCCAGGGGCTGGTGCTCGGCGATGCCGGGCAGGTCCACGTGGCGCACGGGCCGCGCCAGGCAGATGGGAACGTCGCCGTGGCCTGGCTGGGCCTTGCGCAGATGGCGCGCTTGCAGGCATGGCTGCAGGCCGATGGTATCCACGTGGCCGGGCTGTTCGCCCGGCAGGAGGATACCGCGTCGTCAGTCGATTTGGCCGGCGGGCTTGCCGGGCCTGTGAAATCGCCAGCGTTGGGACGCACCTTGGCGATCTGGGGCGCGGCGGCAGTGATCTGGTGCCTGGGCTTGAACCTCTATGCCGCGCACCTGGCCGACGAGGGTGAGCAGTTGCGTGCGCACATGGTCGCCCAGGTGCGCATGGCCTTCCCGCAGTTGCCGGTAGTGCTCAACCCCCTGCAGCAGGCACGTCAGCAACTGCAGGCCGGGCAGGGTGGCGCTGGCTCGGGGCTGGCGGTCTTGCTCGACGGCGCCGGCCAGGTCATGCCGTTTTTGGCAGGCAATGTCGAGGCGCTGGATTATCAGGATGGCGTGCTGCGCCTCACTCCCCTGGACGATGGCGGCAAGGCCCCGGCGGACAGTGCCTGGCAGGCCGACCTCGCCGCACGCGGCATCGAAGGCCAGGCCAGTGGGCAAGGCTGGACCCTGCGTGCGGCCAACCCATCCGGCGAGGAGCTGGCCCATGTCGATTAAGACCCGCCTGGGCCTGCTGCGCGGTCAGGCCCGGCAACGCTGGCAAGCCCTGGCCGCGAGGGAGCGTCGTGCGGTCGCCCTGGCAGGCGGCTTGCTCGGCGCGCTGTTCTGCTGGCAGGTACTGGTGCAGCCAGCCCTGGCCCGGATCGACCACTGGCAGGCCGAAACACCCAAGTTGCGCAGCCAGGCGCAGGCGCTCGATGCCTTGCTCGGCGAGCGCCTGGCACAACGGCCTGCGGATACCGCCCAGGCTTTGCGCCAGAGCCTGGAGCAGGCTGGCCTGCTGGCGCAGTCACTGCTCGACGGCGAGGGCGATACCTGGCACCTGGGCTGGCAGCGGGCCCCCGCAGAGGCGGCCATGGCCTGGCTACAGTCTGTGCCGCTGCGCCTTGGGCTCGGTGTTGGCCAGCTGACATTGCGCCGGGACCCCGGCGAGCCCGGCAGCCCGGTGACCTTTTCCGGAACCCTTCGCATGACTCAGGCGCATGGCGCTAAGGACCCTTCATGACGTGCCTCCGTTCACCGCGACTGCCGTTCGCGCCCTTGCTCCTGGCCCTGGCACTCAGCGCCTGCGCCAGCGCGCCGAGCGTGCAACGTCCCCTGGCCAGCAGCGAGCTGGGCCGTCCGCTGGCCGAAGCCGGTGCCACGGCGGGCACCCTGGATCACCGCGAACCGCAGAGCCGCCCGCTGCAGCGCCAGTCGCCGCCCCGGGTCGGCCAGCGCCACAGCCGCGCCGTGGCCGCACCCGCGCCGGCCAATCCACTGGGCGACCAGCCGGTACAGCTGAACTTCGTCGATGCCGATATCCAGGCAGTGGTGCGCGGCCTGTCCCGCGCCACCGGTCGCCAGTTCCTGGTGGATCCACGGGTCAAGGGCCAGCTGACCCTGGTTTCCGAAGGCGAGGTGCCTGCCGCCAAGGCTTATTCCATGCTGCTGTCGGCCCTGCGCATGCAGGGCTTCAGCGTGGTCGATGTCGGCGGCGTGGCCCAGGTGGTGCCCCAGGCCGACGCCAAGCTGCTCGGCGGCGCGCTGGTGAGCGGCGACCGCGACGCCGGCAACGGCATGGTCACCCGGACCTTCCGTCTGCAGTACGAGAACGCCGTCAACCTCATCCCGGTGCTGCGCCCGATCGTCTCGCCGGACAACCCGATCAACGCCTACCCGGGTAACAACACCCTGGTCGTCACCGATTACGCCGAAAACCTCGAGCGGGTCGCGCAGATCCTTGACCGGGTCGACATCCCCAGCGCCATCGACACCGATGTGGTGGCGATCAACAACGGTATCGCCAGCGACATCGCCAGCATGGTCAACGAACTGCTCGACAGCCAGGGTAGCGACCCGACCCAGAAGATCAGCGTGCTGGGCGATCCGCGCTCGAACAGCGTGGTGATCCGCTCCGGCAGCCCCGAGCGTACCCAGCTGGCCCGTGACCTGGTCTACAAGCTCGACAATGCGCAGAACAGCGCCGGCAACCTGCACGTGGTGTACCTGCGCAATGCCCAGGCCGACAAGCTGGCGCAGAGCCTGCGGGGGCTGCTGACCGGCGAGAGCGACAGTGCCACTGCCGACGGCACGCGTGCGCTGCTCAGCGGTGGCGGCATGCTCACCGCCGGCAGTGGCAACGGCAACGGCGCCAGCACCGGCAACAACAGCGCCACGCAGAACAGCAGTACAACTGGCAGCCAGAACCGCGGCAACAGCCTGGGCGCCGGCAGCACGCCGAACGGCTACGGCGCCAGCGCGCAGCAGAACGACCAAGGCACCGCGTTCTCCGCCGGCGGCGCGACCATCCAGGCCGACAAGACCACCAACACCCTGCTGATTTCCGCCCCGGAGCCGCTGTATCGCAGCCTGCGCGAGGTCATCGACCAGCTTGATCAACGCCGCGCCCAGGTGGTGGTGGAAAGCCTGATCGTCGAGGTCGGCGAGGACGACGCCAATGAGTTCGGCATTCAGTGGCAGGCCGGCAACCTAGGCAAGAATGGCGTGTTCGGCGGTGCCAACCTCGGTGGCAGCGGGTTGGTCAAGGGGCCGAGCAGCATCGATGTGCTGCCCAAGGGGCTGTCGGTGGGCGTGGTCGATGGCACGGTGAAGATCCCCGGCATCGGCGAGGTGCTCGACCTCAAGGTGCTGGCCCGTGCGTTGACCAGCAAGGGGGGCAGCAACGTTTTGTCTACACCCAACCTGCTGACCCTGGACAACGAGGCGGCGAGCATCTTCGTCGGCCAGACCATCCCCTTCGTCAGCGGCCAGTACGTAACCGATGGCGGCGGCAACAGCAACAACCCGTTCCAGACCATCCAGCGCGAGGAAGTGGGCCTGCGCCTGAACGTGCGGCCGCAGATCTCCGAGGGCGGCACGGTCAAGCTCGACGTCTACCAAGAGGTCAGCAGCGTCGACCAGCGTGCCTCGAGTGCCGCCGGCACGGTGACCAACAAGCGCGCCATCGACACCAGCATCCTGCTCGACGATGGCCAGATCATGGTCCTCGGTGGGTTGTTGCAGGACGGCTACACCCAGAGCAACGAGGGCATCCCGTGGCTGTCCGGGCTGCCGGGGGTAGGCGCGCTGTTTCGCAGCGAGCGCCGGGCCAGCACCAAGACCAACCTGATGGTGTTCCTGCGCCCGTACATCGTGCGCGATGCCGCGGCCGGGCGCAGCATCACCCTGAACCGCTACGACTTCATCCGTCGTACCCAGGGCAACCTCAAGCCCGAGCACTCCTGGGCACTGCCGGACATGGACATGCCGCTGCTGCCGCCGGTGGAGCAGGGCGTGCCCGACCAGGGCCGCGCGCGGCCGGTGTCATCGCAGGCGCCACGGGCCTCGATCCGTGCCGTGCCGGTGGACGAGGTGGCCCGTTGAGCCGCCTGCCGTATGCCTGGGCCAAGGCCCAGCGGGTGGTGCTGCAGGCCGATGACGAGGCGAGGGCGGTACTCTCGTGTTGCCCTTCGAGCCCGGGCTGGGCGGTGGCAGAGGTGCGTCGGCGCTTTGGCGCGGTGGCTGTCGAAGCGGTTACCGACGCGAACATGGACGCGTTGCTGGTCAGCGCCTACGCCGATACCGGCAGCGCCGCGGCGGTGGTGGGCGCGGCGGAGAACGAGGTGGACCTCGACCGCCTGCTGCAGGACATCCCGGAAGTCACCGACCTGCTCGAGGCCCAGGACGACGCGCCGGTGATCCGCATGATCAACGCCTTGCTCACCCAGGCGGCCCGCGACCAGGCCAGCGACATTCATATCGAGCCGTTCGAGAGCCACTGCCTGGTGCGCTACCGGGTCGACGGCACCCTGCGCGACGTGGTCTCGCCGCGCAAGGCGTTGCACGGAGCGCTGGTGTCGCGGATCAAGATCATGGCGCAGCTGGACATCGCCGAGAAGCGCCTGCCCCAGGACGGCCGCATCGCCCTGCGCGTGGCCGGGCGGCCCATCGATATCCGCGTGTCCACCGTGCCCACCGGCCATGGCGAGCGCGTGGTCATGCGCCTGCTGGACAAACAGGCCGGGCGCCTGCGCCTGGAGGCGCTGGGCATGGACGCCGCGGTGCTGGCACGGCTGGACCAGTTGATCCGCCAGCCGCATGGCATCGTGCTGGTCACCGGCCCCACCGGCTCGGGCAAGACCACCAGCCTATACGCGGCGTTGGCGCGGCTGGATGCCAGTGTCAGCAACATCCTCACCGTCGAGGATCCGGTGGAATACGACCTGCCGGGGATCAGCCAGATCCAGGTCAACGCGCGTATCGACATGAGCTTCGCCGTGGCCCTGCGCGCCATCCTGCGCCAGGACCCGGACGTGATCATGATCGGCGAGATCCGCGACCTGGAGACCGCGCAGATCGCCGTGCAGGCCTCGCTGACCGGGCACCTGGTGCTGGCCACGCTGCACACCAACGATGCGGTGTCGGCGGTCAACCGCCTGGTCGACATGGGCGTCGAGCCGTTCCTGCTGGCCTCGGCGCTGCTCGGCGTGCTGGCCCAGCGCCTGGTGCGGCGTCTGTGCCCGCACTGCCGCGAGCCCGATCCGGCCACGCCCGGGCAGTACCGGGCGGTGGGCTGCGCGCATTGCAATCACTCAGGCTACAGCGGGCGCACCGGCATCCACGAGCTGTTCTGCGTGGACGACGCAGTGCGCGCCCTGGTGCACCAGGGCGCCGATGAACAGGCCCTGCGCGCCGCCGCCCGGGGTAACGGCATGCGCAGCATGCGCGAGGACGGCCAGCGCTGGGTCGACAGCGGCAGCACCTGCCTGGAAGAAATCCTGCGCGTGACACGGGATACCTGATGAACCGTTACCGCTATGAAGCCGCCGACGCCCAGGGGCATATCATCAAAGGGCTGCTCGAAGCCGACAGTCCGGGCGCCGCGATGGCGCAATTGCGCGGCCTGGGGCTGACCGCGCTGGAGGTCGAGGCCCAGGCCGCTGCCGTGCAGGGCGCGGGCCTGTTCAGCGCCCGGCTGAGTGATGGCGACCTGGCATGGGCCACGCGTCAGCTGGCCAGCCTGCTGGCCGCCGGCCTGCCGCTGGAGGCGGCGCTGGGCGCGACCCTGGAACAGGCCGAGCGCAAGCCTGTGGCGCAGTTGCTGGCGGCAGTGCGCGGCGATGTGCGCAGTGGCATGCGCCTGGCCGACGCACTGGCCGAACGGCCGCGGGACTTCCCCGAAATCTACCGGGCGCTGGTGGCGGCGGGCGAGGAGTCCGGCGACCTGGCCCAGGTAATGGAGCGCCTGGCCGACTACATCGAGGAGCGCAACACCTTGCGCGGCAAGATACTCACCGCTTTCATCTATCCCGGCGTGGTCGGGCTGGTGTCGGTGGGCATCGTCATCTTCCTGCTCAGCTATGTGGTGCCGCAGGTGGTCAGCGCCTTCACCCAGGCACGTCAGGACCTGCCCGGGCTGACCCTGGCGATGCTGGCGGCCAGTGACTTCGTGCGTGAATGGGGCGTGCTGTGCTTCGCCCTGATGGCTGGGGCGGTCTGGGCCTGGCGGGTCTACTTGCGCGCCCCGGCGGCGCGCCTGGCCTGGCACGCCCGGATCCTGCGGCTGCCGTTGCTCGGCCGTTTCGTGTTGGGCCTGAACACGGCGCGCTTTGCTTCCACGCTTGCGATCCTCGGCAGCGCCGGGGTACCGCTGCTGCGTGCGCTGGAGGCGGCGCGCCAGACCTTGGGCAACGATCGCCTCGACCAGTGTGTCAGCGAGGCCACCGCACGGGTGCGCGAGGGCGCCGGGCTGGCCTCGGCGCTGGCGGTGGAAAAGGTCTTCCCGCCGCTGCTCATCCACCTGATCGCCAGCGGCGAGAAGACCGGCAACCTGCCGCCGATGCTCGACCGCGCCGCCGACAGCCTGGCCAAGGACATCGAGCGCCGCGCCATGGGCATGACCGCGCTGCTCGAGCCGCTGATGATCGTGATCATGGGGGCGGTGGTGCTGCTGATCGTCATGGCGGTGCTGATGCCGATCATCGAGATCAACCAGCTGGTGCAGTGACCTGCTGCACCACTTCCCACACCTTGTTGGCGGAACCAGTATCAAGAAGGAGGGTTGAGCTGTGAACGCAAGAGGGGGCGGATCTTGGCCGGGTTCTTCCATTCAGCCAAGGCCAGTGGTGTAAAGGCGCCTCCCGCGAGGCGCCTTTGCGGTGCTCAGCTCTCTTCCTTCGGCTGCACCACGATCGCCAGGGCGTCCGGCTCGGGGCCGGCTTTCCAGCGGGCCTTCTCGGTCCAGTTGGCTGTGCTGATCACCGCGACCTCATCGCCGCCGCTGATCGCCACATAGACCCGCTTGCCATCCGGCGAGACCACCGCGCCAATCGGCAGCGCCTCTTCGCCGAGCATCGTGCGGCGGTATTCGGCGCCTTCGCGCGCCAGGCCGATGCGCTTGATCTCTTTCTTGGCCACCACATCGATCACCGCCAGTTCCGCCGACTTGGCGCAGGTGACAAGCGCATACTTGCCATCCGGGGTCATCGCGACGCGGATCGGGAACAGGCCGGTGCGGATACGGTCGGTGACTTCCAGGCGCTTGCTATCGACGATGACCACTTCGTTGCCGTCGCGGTTGCTGACCCATACCTGGGTGCCGCTGGGGGTCACCGCCACGCCTTCGCTGCCGGCGCCCGTGGGGATCTCGGCGATTTTCTTCTTGTGCAGCAGGTCGACCACCGACAGCGTGCCGCTCTCGACATGGCTGACGTAGGCGCGGTCGGCACCGGGTGACAGCGCGACC
This sequence comes from Pseudomonas sp. PONIH3, assembly GCF_002934345.1. NCBI lineage: Bacteria > Pseudomonadati > Pseudomonadota > Gammaproteobacteria > Pseudomonadales > Pseudomonadaceae > Pseudomonas > Pseudomonas sp. PONIH3. Next base: position 1,000,565 of record NZ_CP026386.1, on the reverse strand, counting down.
ATGTGCGGTTTGCCGCCACCGACGTCGATGCGGTCGAGCACTTTACCTTGGGCCAGGTCGACCACCAGCAGACGTTCGCTGGCTTCGGTGGTGACCACCACACGCTGGCTGTCGGGCAGGAAACGAATGCCATGGGGGCGGGTGTCTTCGCCCAGGTCGATGGTGCGCACGACCGTCCGGGTCGGCCAATCGATCACGCTCAGGCTGTTGTTCGCCGTGCCTTGCGCGCCGTAGTTGCCGACCACGGCGAGCAGGCCATTGCCACTGACCACCACCTCGTGGGGGCCGGTGCCTACCGGCAGGCGGATCATTTCCTGGCCACTGCCAGTGTCCAGGGCCGACACGCTGGCGTCGGCCTTGTTGCCGACCAGCAGCACGTCGTCGGCATTGGCCAAGGTGGCGCAGGCCAGCAGGGCACCGGCCAGGGCCAGCAGGCGGAAGGGGGGTGTGAATGTCATGGGGTAGGGCATGTCCAGTCTCCTTGAAGGTGTGATCCTTGTTGCATGCACTGGCTGTGACCCGTCGGGCCGTCCGAGAGTTTCAGTGGACATGTGCACGCCGACGGTGGCTGGCGGTGCTGATGCTGATCATCGAGATCAACCAGCTGGTGCAGTGACCTGCTGCGCCACCTCCCACACCTGTTGGCGGAACCAGCGACGCAAGGGGTCGGCGTGGGTGCGCGCGTGCCAGATCTGCATCACTTCGACCCGGGGCAGCGCCAGGGGCAGGGTGTGCAGGCGCAGGCCGGGGTCGCGCTCGACCGCTTCGATGGCCAGCGAGCGCAGGCAGGTCAGCAGCAGGTCGGTGCCGCGCACCAGACGCGTAGGGGCAATGAAGCTGGACAGGCCGGCCACCACCCGACGTTGCCGACCAACAGCCCGCAGGGCGTGATCGACCCGGCCATCGAGGTCGCCGGTGAGTGTGGTCAGCAGGTGCTCGCAGGCCAGGAACGCCTCCAGGCTCATGCCCTCGGTCAGGTGTGGGTTGTCGGCGGCGGCCAGTACCACGAAGTCCTCACTGAGCAGGCGCTGTTGATGGAAGGTGTCCGGCAAACCGTTGTAGAAACCGGCGATGGCCAGGTCGCAGGTGCCTTTTTCCAGCGCCTCGCGTGGCAGGTTGCCCTGGGTGTTGTGGGTGATCAGGGTCAGGTTCGGTGCCTGGGTGCGCAGGATCGGCAGCAGCCTGGGCAGCAGGGTCTGCTCCAGGTAGTCGGTGCTGTAAAGGTGCACCTGGGTCGGGCGGGAGAGGAAATCATCGCCGTCGCAATCCCTGTAGAAGTCCTGTAGCTGTGCAACCAGCTGCTGTATCCGGGGCGCCAGCTCATGGGCCCTGGGCGTTGGCGTGAGACCACGCGGCGCACGCACGAACAAGGGGTCGCCGAACTGCTGGCGCAGCTTGTTGAGCTTGTGGCTCAGGGCGGGCTGGCTGAGGGCCAGCCGTTGCGCTGCATGGGAGGCATTGCGCTCTTCATAGAGCACCTGGAACAGGTGCAGCAGGTTGAGGTCCTTGTTGCTGATATTCATAAAACGAATCACAGGAATAAGTGCTTTCGAATTATCGAATCATAACGCGATGGTTAGGATGGGCCCAACTTGTTGAGGGAGACGCCCCGTGACCATTGCCATCTTCGCCACTATCCAGCCGCATCCTGAACACCGTGAGGTCACAGAACAGGCCTTGCGCCTGATGGTGGGGCAGACCCGCGCCGAGCCCGGCAACCTGCGCTATGACCTGTTCGTCCGCGAGGGCGAGGTGCTGGCGTTCGAGCTGTTCGAGTTGTATGTCGATGCCGCCGCCGTCGAGGCCCATCGCAACAGTGCCCATTACCAGGCCTATCGCGCCGCCAGCGCCGGCTGGTTGGCCGCACCGACTCAAGTCCAGCTTGCCCACGGGCTGGATATCGCGCCATTCAACTGATCAGGAAGACACCATGAACATGATTGCTCCCGTCGCGCTGGCACTGGCTGGTACTTTGCTGGCCGGCCAGGCCGCCGCCGCTGCGAAGGGTGAGGTACTGGTGCTGTTGTCCAGCGAGAACCAGCTGCAGCTCAAGGACGGCAAACCGTACCCCACCGGTTACTACCTCAACGAATTCGGCGTGCCTGCCGACCAGTTGCTCAAGGCCGGCTACAAGCTGGTGCTGGTGACGCCCAAGGGCAATGCGCCGAGTGTCGATGAGCGCTCGATCGATCCGATGTACTTCGGCGGCGATGCCCGCGAAATGCAGCGTATCCGCCAGGTGGTCGATAGCCTGCCGGATATCGACGACACGCTGTCGGTGAAGGAGGTATTGGCTGGCGATATGGGCCGCTATGCCGGGATCTTCATCCCGGGTGGCCATGCGCCGCTGATCGACCTGGCCAACAACCCCGACGTCGGTGCCCTGTTGCGTCATTTCCACCAGGCCGGCAAGCCCACGGCCGCCATTTGCCACGGCCCGATCACGTTGCTGTCGGCGCAGCAGGACCCGGTCGCCTACCGCGCCGCGCTCGCCCGTGGCGAAACCCCGGCGGCCAGCGACTGGACGTACCGGGGCTATCGCATGACCATTTTCTCCGACCCTGAGGAGCAGGTGTTCGAGGGCTCACTCAAGGAGCAGCGTCTGCAGTTCTATCCCGCCAAGGCCATGGCCGGTGCAGGAGGCGACATGAGTTATGCCCAGGCCTGGCAGCCCCATGTAGTGGTCGATCGCGAGTTGATCACCGGGCAGAATCCGTTTTCCGACAAGGCGTTGGCCAAGGCGTTGCTTGAGCAGTTGGAGAGTGTCGGTAGCCGCAAGAACTGATCGAGTGCAGCTGATTGAGGCCTTGCGGATGCTGGCAGGGCCTCGGTCATTCAGGTGCGCAGGTTTTGTCTCGCTTGGGGCGGCCCGCGTAGGCGGAACCTTCGACTTTGGCAAACGCCTCCACGGCTGCTTCGCTGATAAAGCTGTCGTAGTGGGGCGATGCGCGTAGCCGCGCGAGTTTCTCGTCGGCAACGGCCTTGAAGTAGGCGACGGTTGCTTCAAAATCATTAGGTGTTGCCGTCATGCGATGCGTCCTCCCGAGTGAATGCAGCGTAGTCCGCGTCCAAGTTGTCGGCAAGGCCAACTCCCTTGACCTGGGTGAAACCATCTCGCTCGTAGGCTGCTCTGAGGCAAGGGATCTCGCACCACGACCCATTTCAGACCCAGCATGCTGGCATAAAAGCGTACGCCGCTCAGGCACAGGGGCGCGACATGGCCTTTGGTCAGCAGGCGATCATCAGGGTTGCGCTGCAGGAACAGCACCATGATCTTCTCCTTGCTGCCCTGCGGTGAGGCCCAGCACAAGCCTGCCAGTTGGTCATGATGCCACAGGGCGATGTCGAGGGCGCTGGCATGGGCACGCCGAGCCTTCCATTTCAGTACACGCTCCCAGCCGAAATCATACTGCTGCGGATGCCAGTGCTCATGCGCGGTGATGGCGCGCTCGTCGATTTCTTCGATGGCCAGCCACTGGGCGAGATGGTTGTTGCGCTGGCCAATCTCCAGGGCAATCTGCCCGCGTGCAGCCTGTTTGAAACCGGCAAGTTCGGCCAGTCTACGTTCGTCCATGTCGCACCCTCGAATGCTTTGGAACTGAGGTGCGAAAAGGCTAACGTGTCTGCTGCTCTGATGATGGCGCAAAGGCAGTGGGTGGCTTCCCACGATTGTGTAGTAAAGCTCCGAAGGCCAATTTCGCAGGGCCGACCGCCTTGCGCGGTGCGGCTCATTGGCGAGGCGGGATCAGCGTTTGCTCGGCCGGGTAATGCCGTCCACCACCAGCACCGTGGCGCCGGCCATGATGGCGATGTCGGCCAGGTTGAACACGCCGGTGTGCAGGGTGCCGATGTTGAGGACCAGGTAATCGACCACGTGGCCGTCGCGAATCACCCGGTCGATCAAGTTGGACAGCCCGCCCACGGCGATGAACCAGGCCGCGCTGGCCTTGACCGGTGCCGATTGCCAGTGACGCCAGGCCCAGACCATGGCCCAGGCGCACACCACGCCGACGGCGACCACGAACACCAGTTGCTTGAGCCACGGAGCCAGCCCGGCGCCGAGGCTGAGGAACGCTCCGGGGTTGAGGCTCAGGGCCAGGTCCAGCCAGACGCTCTGGTTGCCATAGACATAGCTGTGATCGTTCAGGGCGACCAGGGCGATCAGTTTTACCCACTGGTCGAGAATGATGAAGGCAACGCCCAGGGTGAGGACGAGGGTACGGCTGGAAAACATGCTGACAGTTCCTTTGGGCATCGCGAATGCGGGTAACGATCTGCCGGTGCGGGGCAAGCCCGCTGCCACAGACAGCTCCTAAACAGAAGGGGCGCCATCTGGCGCCCCTTCGTCGTGCAGCTTAGGCTTCAGCGTCCCACGGACGATCGCCTTTTTCATCCTTGACGCGGGTCGGCAGGCCCATCACGTCCAGCGCCTTGAGGAACGGCTCGGCCGGGAGCTCCTCGACGTTGACCATGCGCCCGGCATCCCACTGGCCACGGGCAACCAGCAGCGCGGCGGCTACCGGAGGCACGCCTGCGGTGTAGGAAATACCTTGGCTGTCGGTCTCGGCGTAGGCTTCCTCGTGGTCGGCCACGTTGTAGATGAACACCTCGCGCGGCTGGCCGTCCTTGGTGCCCTTGACCAGGTCACCGATGCAGGTCTTGCCGGTATAGCCCGGGGCCAGCGAGGCCGGATCCGGCAGCACGGCCTTGACCACTTTCAGTGGTACCACTTCCAGGCCTTCGGCGGTCTTCACCGGCTGCTCGCTGAGCAAACCGAGGTTCTTCAGCACGGTGAACACATTGATGTAGTGCTCGCCGAAGCTCATCCAGAAACGCACGTTCGGCACGTTCAGGTTCTTCGAGATCGAGTGCACTTCGTCGTGGCCGGTCAGGTACAGGTTCTGCGAACCCACTACCGGCAGATCGTCGGTGCGCTTGACCTCGAACATGGTGTTGCTGGTCCACTGGCTGTTCTGCCAGCTCCAGACTTGCCCGGTGAACTCACGGAAGTTGATTTCCGGGTCGAAGTTGGTGGCGAAGTACTTGCCGTGGGAACCGGCATTCACGTCCAGGATGTCGATCGAGTCGATCTGGTCGAAGTACTGCTGCTGCGCGAGTTTCGCGTAGCTGTTCACCACACCCGGGTCGAAGCCGACGCCGAGAATGGCGGTAATGTTCTTTTGTTGGCACTCTTCGAGGTGTTTCCACTCGTAGTTGCCGTACCACGGCGGGGTCTCGCAGATCTTGCCCGGCTCTTCGTGGATGGCGGTGTCAAGATAAGCGACACCGGTATCGATGCAGGCGCGCAGCACCGACATGTTGAGGAAGGCGGAGCCAACGTTGATCACGATCTGCGATTCGGTCTCGCGGATCAGGGCCTTGGTCGCCTCGACATCGAGGGCGTTGAGCGAGAAGGCCTGGATGTCGGCGGGAACCTTGAGGCTACCCTTGGCCTTGACGCTGTCGATGATGGCCTGGCATTTGGAGATGTTCCGTGACGCAATCGCAATACGACCCAGTTCGTCGTTATGCTGTGCGCACTTGTGGGCCACCACCTTGGCGACACCTCCTGCACCAATGATAAGAACGTTCTTCTTCAATTCAGCTGCTCTCCTTCATGAAAGCCTGTCTTACGACAGGCTCGAAACGTAGTCTTCGAAACCGAACTCGCGCACCACTTCGACGCTGCCGTCGAGTTGCTTGACCGCGATGGAGGGCATTTTCAGACCGTTGAACCAGTTTTTCTTGACCATGGTGTAGCCCGCCGTGTCGATGAACGACAGCCGGTCACCGATGGCCAGTGGCTTGTCGAATTGGTACTCGCCGAAGATGTCGCCGGCCAGGCACGACTTGCCGCAGACCATGTAGGTGTGCGCACCGTCGTTGGGGGCCATCTTGGCGTTGAGGCGGTAGATCAGCAGGTCGAGCAAGTGCGCTTCGATCGAGCTGTCGACCACGGCCAGGTGCTTGCCGTTGTACAGGGTGTCGAGCACGGTCACTTCCAGCGAGGCGCTGTTGGTGATGGCCGCTTCGCCCGGCTCCAGGTAGACCTGCACACCGTAGGTTTCGGCGAACTGCTTCAGGCGCGCGCAGAAGGCGTCCACCGCGTAGTCCTCGCCAGTGAAGTGGATGCCGCCGCCGAGGCTGACCCACTCGACCTTGTGCAGCAGGTGGCCGAAACGTTCCTCGATGTGCGTGAGCATCTTGTCGAACAGGCCGAAGTCGCCGTTCTCGCAGTTGTTGTGGAACATGAAACCGGAGATCTTCTCGATCACCTTCTCGATCTTTTCTGGATCCCACTCGCCGAGGCGGCTGAACGGGCGCGCCGGGTCGGCCAGCAGGTAGTCGGAGCTACTCACCTGCGGGTTGACGCGCAGGCCGCGCACCTTGCCTTCGGACTGCTCGGCGAAGCGCTCGAGCTGGCCGATGGAGTTGAAGATGATCTTGTCGCAGTTTTCGAGCATCTCTTCGACTTCGTCGTCGGCCCAGGCCACGCTGTAGGCATGGGTTTCGCCGGCGAACTTCTGGCGGCCGAGCTTGAGCTCGAACAGCGAAGACGAGGTGGTGCCGTCCATGTACTGCTGCATCAGGTCGAATACCGACCAGGTAGCGAAGCACTTGAGGGCAAGCAGTGCCTTGGCACCGGAGTGTTCGCGCACGTAGGCGATCTTCTCCATGTTGCTCAGCAGCTTGGTTTTGTCGATGAGGTAGTACGGCGTCTTGATCATTTAAAGGCCCCCGGCCAGGCCGGCCAAAAAAAGGACACGCATTGTGCCTTCACTTGCCGCGGTACGAAAGGGCGCGAGGCGCATTTCGTCAGAGTCGTGCCGCGTTTTGCAAGGGAAACCCCACCGGTTCCATGGTCCGGTCCTCGGTGCGAGCTGTACTTGCCGCGGGTCGTGACCAAGTTGACCAGATCAAGATGACCATGCTGGTTGGCGACGAGGCATACCAGGAAGAATCCGATGGACGCGACATGTTGTGCAAACGGTCTACCGACGTCGGTTCAGGGGCTGGCTCGCACACGCCGGTTCAGGGCTGACTGGCGGGCAGCAGGGGCGCTGGTGGAGTAGCTTGCTGATCAGGACGACCCATCATGGTGGAAAAGGTGGGCATGTTGTTATCGTCCAGAAACTTCTGCGCCTCAGCCAGCGTTACCGGTGTTTCATCTACCCATGGCTGTTCCCAGAGGCCGGAAATGTAGAGTTGTGGGGCCCCTGAAGGCTGAAGGCGGCCATCGCTGAAGACGAATGACTGCGTGACATGCAGGTGTTCGCTGACAAAGCTCGCGCTGTCCACGACCCAGGAAAATCGCAGTAACTTGCGCTTGCCTTCGATCTGTACGGCAAAGCCGTTGGCGAACGTGACGGGCGTGGTGTCTCCGCTGATCAGGTCTTTCATGACACCGGTGCTGCGGTAGGCACTGTAGGGTGACAGCGCGCCCGTGCGCAGCCCCTCAACCTCAGGGGGAACGGGCGTGCCACTGAGCAGCCGGCCCCGCGGGTCGACGATCAGGACATTGATCAGCCGGTCATCGTGAAGGGAGTAAAGCTGATTGGTGAGTGTCAGTACCACCTCGGGGATGTCATCGTCATCCAAGTCCAGGACTTGGTATCGGACGTTGGTGGGGATCTGGTGGTAGGTCAATGGGGCGGTGGGTGGATAGTCCCGGAAACGCTGATCCTTTGCGGTATGTGCAACCTCCAGGGTTTTCACCGGCACGCGGTTCAACAGGAGCGTGACCAGGTCAGGTTCCCCCACGAACATCTTGTCCTGCGCTTCCCATTGAGCGCCTGTTGTGCGGCCTGTCTTGATCTCCACTGCAAGGGGTTGCCTGAGTTCGGCGACCTGTTGCCAGTGTTCCATCATGGGTTTGAACAGGTCCTGGAAAAGGCCGGCCCATAAGCTCAGTGCAGAGACGCTCAAGACGATTCCGCCAACGGCGGCGGCGCGATGCCGACTGCACCACGCAATCAAGGCCCTAAGCAGATTCGCGCACATCCGTCTCATTGTTTTCTGTTCCCTTGATCCTGGCCGGTTCTGCCGCTGGTGCTTGAAAGGCGCAGACTATCACAGGGCAACATCGGCTCTATTAGACCTCTGCCCAGGCTCGGCTAGTCTTTCTGCTGGTTCCGTGAAAAGCCGGCGCACAGGCGTGCCCGGCCATAACCGACGAGGGGCAGGCGCGTTTGGCGAACGCCTGATTCAACACCTGGCAGCGCAATGACAACAACGCCCGGAAATCTGAATTGAACCGACCCAAAAGGTAGCAGCAGATGGCGAACGAATCGAAATGCCCGTTTCACCAGACCGCCGGTGGCGGCACCAGCAACCGTGACTGGTGGCCTGACCAACTCAACCTGAAGATCCTCCACCAGCATTCGAGCAAGTCCGACCCGATGGACCCGGACTTTGACTACGCCAAGGCGTTCAAGAGCCTCGACTTCCAGGCACTCAAAGCAGACCTGACAGCCTTGATGACCGACTCCCAGGACTGGTGGCCGGCGGATTTCGGCCACTATGGCCCGCTGTTCATCCGCATGGCCTGGCACAGCGCGGGCACTTATCGCATTGGTGATGGCCGAGGTGGTGCTGGCTCTGGCCAGCAGCGTTTCGCCCCGCTCAACAGCTGGCCGGACAACGTCAGCCTGGACAAGGCCCGGCGCCTGCTGTGGCCGATCAAGCAGAAGTACGGCAACAAGATTTCCTGGGCCGACCTGATCGTGCTTACCGGCAACGTGGCCCTGGAGTCCATGGGCTTCAAGACCTTCGGCTTTTCCGGTGGCCGCGCCGACGTATGGGAGCCGGACGAAGACGTGTACTGGGGCTCGGAAAAGGTCTGGCTGGGTGGCGACACCCGCTACGGCAAGGAACAGGTCAAGGCCCAGCCACCCGGCCAGGGTGACCTGGTAGCCGAGCCTGCCAAGCATGGCGAGGAGCAGAACCGCGACCTGTCGGCCGAGCGCAACCTGGAAAACCCGCTAGCGGCGGTGCAGATGGGCCTGATCTATGTCAACCCGGAAGGACCGGAGGGCGAGCCGGACCCGGTGAAGTCCGGCAAGGACATCCGTGAGACCTTTGGCCGAATGGCCATGAACGATGAGGAGACCGTGGCGCTGATCGCCGGCGGCCATGCCTTCGGCAAGACCCACGGCGCCGGCCCCGCCGACAACGTCGGCGCCGAGCCGGAAGCGGCGGGCCTCGAGCTGCAGGGCCTGGGCTGGAGCAACAAGTTCGGGACCGGCAAGGGCGGCGACACCATCACCAGCGGCCTGGAAGTGACCTGGACCTCGACCCCGACTCGATGGAGCAACGAGTACCTGAACAACCTGTTCAACTTTGAATGGGAGCTGACCAAGAGTCCGGCCGGCGCCCATCAATGGCGGCCGAAGGATGGCAAGGGCGCCGGCACCGTGCCTGATGCCCATGATCCCGGCAAGAAGCACGCGCCGTCGATGCTCACCTCTGACCTGGCGCTGCGCTTCGACCCGATCTACGAGCCGATCGCCCGGCGTTTCAAGGACAACCCCGACCAGCTCGCCGATGCCTTCGCCCGTGCCTGGTACAAGCTGATCCACCGCGACATGGGCCCGCTGGCGCGCTATCTCGGGCCGGAAATGCCCAACGAGGAGCTGCTGTGGCAGGATCCGTTGCCCAAGGCCGGGCCTCAACCCAGCGACGCCGATATCGCCGCGCTCAAGGCCAAGGTGCTGGCTTCGGGGCTGAGTGTCGGTGAACTGGTGTCCGCCGCCTGGGCCTCGGCCTCGACCTTCCGCGGCTCCGACAAGCGCGGCGGTGCCAACGGCGGTCGCCTGCGCTTGGCACCGCAGAACGGTTGGACGGCAAACCAGGGGCTGGACAAGGTGCTGATGGCGCTGGAGAAGATCCGCAGCGAGGGCGGGAACCAGGTCTCCCTGGCCGACCTGATCGTCCTGGCCGGCAATGCAGCGGTGGAAAAAGCCGCCCAGGATGCCGGGCACAGCATCAGCGTGCCGTTCCACCCGGGGCGTGTGGACGCCTCGCAGGAGCAGACCGATGTCGAGTCGTTCGCCGTGCTCGAGCCCCTGGCCGACGGTTTCCGCAACTTCAGCAAGGCGCGCTACAGCGTCAAGGCCGAGAAATTGCTGCTGGACAAGGCCCAGTTGCTGACGCTCACCGCACCGGAACTGACCGTGCTGATCGGTGGCCTGCGGGTGCTGGGCGCCAACCATGGCGGCAGCAAGGAGGGGGTGTTCACCGACAAGGTCGGCGTGCTCAGCAATGACTTCTTCCGCAACCTGCTGGACATGGGCGTGGAATGGAAACCGACTTCGGCGGACAACGAAGCGTTCGAAGGCCGTGACCGCAAGACCGGCCAGGTGAAATGGACCGCCAGCCGGGTCGACCTGGTGTTCGGCTCCCATGCGCAGCTGCGTGCCTTGAGCGAGGTATACGGCAGCAGCGATGCCAGGGAGAAGTTCGTCAAGGACTTCGTCGCGGCCTGGGTGAAAGTGATGGAGCTGGACCGTTTCGACCTGGCATAACGCCGATCGCGGGGCATGTCGCATCGGCGCTTCGATGCGGCATGCCCCGCGATGTTTGCTAACCCAGGCTTAAAGCCCCTGGGATCCCTGCAACGGGTCGGTGCCCGGGTTTTCCTCATGCAACGAAACCTGCGCGGTCTCCGGCAACGCCAGCCCGCCGATCAATGCCAGCAAGGCAATCACCACCAGGTAGAACGCCGGGGCCAGGCGGCTGCCACTTTGTTCGATCAACCAGGTCGCCACCAGCGGCGCGGTGCCGCCGAACAGGGTATAGGCGACGTTGTAGGTGATCGCCGAGGCGGTGTAGCGGCTGCGGGTGGGGAAGCATTCCGACAGCAGCGCGGCGGTGACCACGCCACTCATCAGCGCGCCGATGGCCAGCAGGATCACTCCCAGCAATGCCCCCGCCAGCGACCCCGAGCTGGCCAGCCAGTAGGCCGGGAACACCGCGACCATCACCCAGAGGCAAGTGAAGCCGATGGTCCGGCGCCGTCCGACACGATCGGAAAAGGCGCCCGCCAGCGGGCAGCCGGCCGCGGCGAACAGCAGCGCCACGGTCGAGACCAGTAGCGCCTGGGCGCGGCTCAGGTGGCCGACCGTCTGCAGGTAGGTGGCGAAGTAGGTGGTGAACATGTAGAACGACAGCGCCGTCAGCGAGATGAACGCGCCAAGGTTGCCGATGGTGCGGCCATGGTGGCGCAAGGTGTCGCCGAGCGGCGAATGGCTGTGCGCCTTGCCTTCGGCGATTGCCTGGCGAAACGCCGGGGTTTCCTCCATGCGCCAGCGCAGGTAAAGGCCGACCAGGCCCAGGGGCGCGGCGACCAGGAACGGAATACGCCAACCCCAGGCGTTCATCGCCTCGGGTGTGAGGCTTGCCTCCAGGCCATAGGCGATGACCGCCGCGCAGGCGAAGGCAGAGAAGGTCGAGACCGGCACGAAGCTGCCGTAGAACGCGCGCCTGCCCCGTGGCGCGTGCTCCATCAGGTAGGCGCAAGCGCCGGCATATTCACCCCCTGCGGAAAACCCCTGCAGGCAGCGGGCGAGGGTGAGCAGCGCCGGGGCCAGCACGCCGATGCTGGCATAGGTCGGCAGCAGGCCGATCAGCGTGGTGGAGCCGGCCATCAGCAGGATGGTCAGCGACAGGATGCGCTTGCGCCCGAGACGGTCGCCCAGCGCACCGAACACGATGCCGCCCAAAGGGCGCAGGGCGAAGGCCACGGCAAATACGGCGAAGGTCTTGAGCAGGGCGACGCTGGCGTCCTCACTGGCGAAGAACTGGCTGGCGATCAGGGTGGCGAGGAAACCGTAGACGGCGAAGTCGAACCATTCGACGAAGTTGCCGATGGCCGAGGCGGCAATCACCCGCCGCAAGGTGGCGGGTGGGACCTCGTGGGCGATGGACATGGGGTGCTCTCCGGGGGTCTTGGCAGCCTGGACGGATGCGCCGCGCTCGGGGCGCGGCGTCGTTGTTCTCGGGCCAGTAGACAAGCGGCAAGGCGAGGGTGCTTTGTCGGGGGCGACATCAGGATGCCTGTTAGCACCGGAAAGCAGGTTCAGTGCAGTGGCATGGGGGTTGGCAGACGAGGCATGAGTACCAGGGGCGCGATCACATCGACATGACCGTCTTCGAACAGGCTGCCGGGAACGGGTGGGTAAGTGGTTCTCCAGCATTCGTGCTCGACCAGTTGCTTCAATTGGCTCAAGGGTGAGGCATTGACCCAGACGGGCAGCAGGCGTTCATGGGCGGGCGAGCTGCGTACGGCCTTGCAGGCGACGGGGCGGTTGCTGCGGTCCAGAGTGAGCTTGAGCGTGACCACGCCGACCAGGGTGCCCTGGTTGGCGGCATTGATTCGGTTGACGAGGGCACTCTGCATGGCCGCCGTGAAACCGGCCAGGGCGGCGGCGTCGACTTTCGCGTTGGCTTCGGGGTTGGCACTGCAGGCCAAGAGCGTGAGCAGGCCAAGCGCTGCCAGCGGGAGGAGAGTGAACAGCGGGATCTTCGACACGGGAACGTCCTTGGAGGCAAACACCGGTACCTGCGTATACCGGTTTGAAAAGGGGCCGTAGATTAACGTGGCTGCGCCTTATACTTCAGGGGGAAAGCTTTCTCTCACTCACGGTCGCAACGCGCAGGCAGCGGCCAGGTGTGGGGCGCGCGCCGATCTTTGAGGTGCTCAGGCACCTCGATCGGCGGCTCGTCCGGGCCAAGCGCAGTCTCGATCTGGCGGACACTGCGCAAGTACGGGTCGAGGTCTGTGCCCAGATCCACCTGGTGCGGGATCCACCAGGCGATGACCTGGGGCTGTCCGTGTTCATCCTCGGTCAGCAGCACTTTCCAGAACGCCTCGGGCGTGGCGATGCCGTGGGACTGGATGAAGGCATCGTTGTCCAGGGCCGCGCCGGCATGGCCGAACATCACGCCACCGATTACCGTCACCGGGCGCAGGTCGCGATAGCACTCGGTCAGCAGTTCGGTCTGGTACCAGGTGCGGCTATTGTGCGAGGCCAACTGCGGGACGATATTGCTCATCAGGTTGGAGGCGTCCATCGCCGTCCGATCGTCGTCGAAATGATTGTTGGCCGCCAGATGGCCGCGATGGTAGCCCTTGGGTGTCGAGTAAGCCTTGGCCGAGAACTGGCCTTTACAGCCCTCGGGCAGGCTACGGTCGATACGGAAGTTATCGACCCGAGGCAGATGCCCCTGGTCCTTGTCGAGGGTGAAGCTGAAGCGGTGCGGCTCGCCGCGCAGGCAGTCGTACCAAAGCTGGAAGCGCCCGTGGTCGAGCAGGGTCAGTGGCGTGGCGGCAGGCTCGGCAGGTATTGGGGAGGGCAGGCGGGGGGCGCACGAGGTCAGGCTCAGCACCAGCAAGAGGAACAGCAAACGGCGCATGTCGCGTCTTCCTTGAACAGAAGCCCGGGATGTTACAGCAGTCTGCCGGTGCATGGCTTTTTCCACGGCATGGCGGATACACGACACTAGTGGCGGCGCGAGTTAGGGTCGTTATTTGTGAAATATCCCACTAGGATCGGGTTCATCACTCACCCACCCGCAAGGAAGGTGTACATGGCAGAACGAAGCAACGATCGGCAAATCGACAACATCGAGTTCAATGTGGCCGATATCGCCCGCAGCAAGGCGTTTTATGGCCAATTGTTCGGCTGGACCTTCACTGACTATGGGCCTACCTACACCGAATTCAGGGACGGACGTATCACCGGGGGATTCACCACGGGCGAGCCGGTCTGCCCTGGCGGGCCGCTGGTCATCCTGTATGCCGATGATCTCGAACAGACCCAGCAGCGTATCGAGGCACTTGGCGCTCGCATCAGCCGTGCAGTGTTCGCGTTTCCCGGCGGGCGCCGTTTCCACTTCATCGACCCGGATGGCTATGAGCTGGCGGTGTGGACGGCCAGCGCTGTCTAGAGGTCAGACCGGGTGTTCGATGCACACGCGGTTGCGCCCCTTCTGCTTGGCCCGGTACAGCGCCTGGTCAGCTTTGCGCAGGGTATCGCCAGGCTCGTCACCCGTCAGGGGCTGCCAGTTGGCCACGCCCAGCGATAGGGTAATCCCGCCGACAGGTTCGATAGGGGTGTGCTCGACGGTCAGGCGCAGGTGGCCGGCGATGGCGCTCGCCACCTCCAGCCCTGCACCCGGCAGGAGCATCAGGAACTCTTCGCCGCCAGTGCGGCACAGCAGGTCGCCCTCACGGCAGGTACCACGCATCAGGCCGGCCAGCCGATGCAGGACCAGGTCGCCGATGTCATGGCCGTGGTTGTCGTTGATCCGTTTGAAATGGTCGATGTCCAGCACTACAACGGCGAAGCCGCGTTTTTCAGCCTGCAGCAAGCGCAGTGCCTGCTGCAGCCCACGGCGATTTAACAGCCCCGTGAGCGGGTCGGTCTGGACATCGTGGTTGAGTCGGCCAATACGCTCCTGCAGCAGGTTGAGGCCGAACAACAGGGCGCGCTTGAGCTCCGCGGCCTCGGCATACCAGGCGCGGACCTGGTGGATGCGCTCGGTGGTCTGCTGCTCGCTCGTACCCCGGGCGACCGTGGCCAGTTGCCTGAGCGGGTGAGCGATGACTTGGGTCAGCCAGCACAGCAGCAGCCAGCCGAGCAGGGCCAGCGGTGCGGAAATGGCGATGACATTGAGGATCAGGTGGCGCAGCGGTGCCACGGTCGATTGCAGGGGTTGCTGGGAAACGATGGCCCAGCCGGTGCTGGGCACCGTGGCAAAACCGGCAAGCATCTCCACGCCCTGGCTGTTGATCAGTCGCCGGGTGCCTTGATCCAGGCGAGGCAGTTCGTCGAGCAGCGGGTTGTCGCCTACCAGGCTGCCGACCCGCTGGCTGTCGGGGTGGAAAAGCAGCCGACGGTTACGATCGACCACGTAGAGGTACGCGCCGTTCTGGTAGAAGTGCGTGCCCAGCAGGCTGTTGAGCATGTTGCGTTCGCGCAGGTACAGGCTGCCGCCGATATAGCCCTGGTAATGACCGTTGGCGTCGAAGATCGGTTGCGACATGATCACCAGCAGGTTGCCGGCTGCCGACAAGAACGGCGTGGACACCAGCGTGCGGCGCTCGCGCAAGGCTTGCTGGGCGGCATCCGAGCGGGTCAGGGTGCCGGCCAGGTGTTGCAGCGGCGCAGGCGCAAGCGTACGCAATACGCCTTGGGCGTTGACCCGCAAGGTCGAGTTGAACAGGTTGCTTTGCGCTTGCAGGCGGTCGATTTCCGCCTGTACCAGGCTGTCGTCATCGGGGTGCCGGGCACATTGGTTGGCACTATAGGCCAGTTGCTGCAGGGCGTTGACGAGGGTGTTCTCGGTCACGGCGGCCACTTTCGCGGCGTACGCCCGGTTGGCTTCCAGGGCGTTGTCGATCAGCAGTTGGCGTTGCACCCGGTAGCTGGCGAAGTAGCTGGCCAGCAGCATCACCAGCGCGGTGACGGCGCATAGCATGAGTATGAGTGAGCGCAGGTCAGGGCGCCGAGCGTAGGGGAACATGAATCGCAATCCTTGGCCTCATGGGATGCAGCAGATGCCTCACCTTACGCGCTAGGCGCGCGTTGCACCATGCAGGTGGGAAATTGCAGGATTGGATGATGGAGAGCACTCCGGCTTCTCACAAGAATCACAGCACCCGCCTCAGCCGCAGTTGTTTCCAGTTCTTTCCTTGTATCAGGGCAGGGCCTGCTCCAGTGCGCTCAGGTCATCCTCGACCTCCTGCATGCGCGCTTGCGCCAGGGCCTGAACCTGAGGGTCGCTGGCGCTCTCGCGCATCAGCCGGGTGAGCTTTTCGCTCAGGCGCTTGCCCTGGTCACTCTGGCCCAGTTCCTTGGCCTTGGCGGGGTCGCGGGTCGCCTGGACGATATTGGCGAACTCGGCGTCGTTGAAGTGTTCCTCGCTGTACAGCTTGAACAAGTCCTGGCGCTGATCCTCGACGGTGAGGTGCTTGCGCAGCACCTCCTTGATCTGCTCCTGCGGCACCTTGGTGTGAGTCATCGCCAACAGTCCGGCCATGCGCTCGATGTTGTGGTCGTAGGCTTCCTGCAAGGGCAGGTTGGCGAGGATCTGTTCCTCGCGGCTGGGCTTCTGGTCACAGGCGGCGAGGGCGCCGAGCAGGAGCACGGGCAACAGCAATCGGGTCAGGCGGGACATGGGGCAGCCTTGGGCACGGTAAGGCTTGCGAGTTTACTGCAAACCCATGCGCAAGTTCAGCGTTGCAACGGATTGCGCAGACGTACCCAGACAATCGCCGGCAGGGCCATCAGCAGCCATTTCAGGTAGCGGTTCACTTCGTAGTGCTCGCAGGCGATGCCGATGCTGGTGCAGACCACCACCACCGCCACGAACTGGATCATTCTTTCCATCGGCAGGTTTCCATCTTTGCTGGGGCCGGGAGGGCTGCGGCGCGCACTTTAGCAGTGGCGCGGGCGCGCAGGCCAGGATGCCATACGGCGTAACACTTTTACGGCGGTTCATGCGCGCGAAGTTGGCTATTGTGCGGCAATCCTGGCCCCCAAGGAAGGCGACCCGATGACTACCTACAAAGGCGGCTGCCTGTGCGGCCGCATCCGTTTCAGCGCCACGGGCGAGCCGCGTTTCCCGCATACCTGCTCGTGCGGGCAGTGCCAGCGCCACTCCGGCAGCCTGACCCTGTGCTGGGTCTAGTTCGACAAGGCGGCGGTCGCCTGGACCGGGGAGGGCGGGGCTCCGGCGCTGTACCGTTCCTCCGACGCTTCCAGCCGCGCGTTCTGCGCCACCTGCGGCAGTTCCCTTGGCGCGGTGGATGACGTCCCCACGGTCGCCTTGCTGCTGGGCTGCTTCGATGCCAAAGGCGCCCAGGCCTTGCGGCCCACATCGCATTCGTTTCGTGCTTGCCGGCCACGCTGGTGGAAGTTGGGGTAAGCGTTATCATGTCGTGCGCTTGCCCATACCCCTCAAGGACGACCCGCATGCTACAGCGCAACACAATGGTGCCCGAACTGATCGTCAGCGACCTCGACGGCAGCCTGGATTTCTGGGTATCGCTGCTGGGCTTCGAGATTGCCTATCAACGCCCGGAGCGGCGTTTCGCCTACCTTGACCTGCACGGCGCGCAGGTGATGCTCGAGCAGCTCGATGCCGATGATCACTGGCTCACCGGGCCTCTGGAAAAGCCCTTCGGGCGGGGAATCAACCTGCAGATCGATGTCGCTGCGGTCGCGCCGCTGCTCGAACGGCTGGAGCGCCATCGCTGGCCGTTGTTCCAGGCGTGCGAGGAGGTCTGGTATCGCGCAGATGCCGTCGAAGTGGGGTTGCGCCAGTTCCTGGTCCAGGACCCGGATGGCTACCTGTTGCGGCTGGCGCAGAAACTGGGCGAGCGCCCGGTTGCGTTACCCGCGCGTTAGCCCTTGCTAGCGGCCCCTGCAGCCGGCGTCTGACAGGCCATCCCGACCGACACCCGCCATGCTCAACACCGTGTTCATTTCCATTCCCGGCGTATTCGCCTACCGTCTCCTTCCACCCCATCACAAGGAGATCACGCATGCCCGAGCTTGCGTTGTACAAGGTGAAACTGCTGGACGAATTCGAGGCTCGCGAGGACGACTGGAGCTTCGGCCACTTCGAGCGCCGGCTGACCCGGGTCAAGCCCGCCGCCAACTATCAGGACGCCAAGGGCATCATCAAGGCTGCCCATCTGGCGAACAACTGGCCGAATACGGTAAAGCGCTATCTGCTGAGCAACTACCGCGCCCACGGTAATGTCAGCAGCGAGCTGACCGAAACCTTCATGCAGGTGCTGGCCAGCCTGACGCCGCAGGAGATGAAGGACTGGCAGCTGCCGCAGGTAAACCAGTCGGCCTGATCGCCGCCAAGTCGATTCCCACAGGATGGCGCATGGTTTCAGGCTGGCGCGGTCGGTGTGGGAGCCGGCTTGCCGGCGATGTGCCGCGTAAGCGGCGCTTTCCATGCCGACTCAGGCACGAAACCGCAAAACCCGCGCCCCATCATACGGATCGACCAGATAGTGCCCCCGCACCCCAAACGTCCCCAGCAACCGCTCCGGCGTCAACACCGCCTCCGGCTTGCCTAGGGCAACCAACCGCCCTTGATCGAGCACGGCCAGCCGATCGCAAGTCAACGCCTGGTTCAGATCATGCAGCGCCACCAGCGTCGTCACCGGCAGCGCCTGCACCTGGCGCAGCAAACCGAGCTGGTGCTGGATATCGAGATGGTTGGTCGGCTCGTCCAGCAACAGCACCTGCGGCCGTTGCGCCAGGGCCCGGGCGATATGCACGCGCTGGCGCTCGCCGCCGGACAGTTCGCCCCATAGCCGTCGACGCAAGTGGCTTGCGTCGGCGTCGGCCAACGCCTGTTCGACGATGGCGCGGTCATCGTTGCCGAACGGTGCCAGGGCCGAGAGCCAGGGCGTGCGGCCCAGGGCGACGGCATCGTACACGCTGATGGCGTCCAGGGTGTCGGCCTGTTGCTCGACCAGGGCCAGGCGCTGGGCGACATGCCGGCGCGGCATGCGCTCCAGCGCTTCGCCGAGCAGGCGCACGCGGCCACTGCTAGGCGTGCGCAGGCCGGCGAGCAGCTTGAGCAGGGTGGACTTGCCCGAGCCGTTGGGGCCGACCACGCCGAGGGTTTCGCCGGGCAGCACGCTCAGGTCGATACCCTGCAGCACGTCGCGCCCACCCAGGCACAGGCCAAGGCCTTGGCAGGTGAGCGGCGCGTCGGCGATGGCGGTCATCACGCTCATGGGCGCCCCCGGCGGCTGATCAGGATCAGCGCGAACACCGGCGCGCCGATCAAGGCCGTGACCACGCCCACCGGGATCACCTGGCCGGTGATCAGGGTGCGCGAGAGGATATCGGCAACGATCAGGAACAGCGCGCCGCCCAGGGCGCTGGCCGGCAGCAGGCGGCTGTGCCCGGGGCCGAGCAGTAGGCGCAGGGCATGGGGGATGACCAGGCCGACGAAGCCGATGGCGCCGACGATGGACACCATCACCGCGGTGACCAGCGCCGCGCAACTGATCAGCAGCAGCTGAGTGCGGCGCACCGGTACGCCCAGCGAGGCCGCCGAGTCGGCGCCGAAGGTAAAGGCGTCCAGTGCCCGGCGCTGCCACAGGCATATCGCGAGGCCGAACAGGGCGACCGGCACCGCCAGCCACACCGACGGCCAGCGCACGCCGCTGAGGTTGCCCAGCAGCCAGAACAGGATGCCGCGGGCCTGCTCGGCGGTAGCCGACTTGGTGATGAGGAAGGCGGTGAGGGCGTTGAACAGCTGCGATCCGGCGATACCGGCGAGGATCACCTGGGCGTTGTCATGGCGGCTGCCACTGGCGCGCGATAGCAGCAGCACCAGGGCGAACGCCGCCAGCGCGCCGATGAAGGCGCCGGCCGACAGCGATAGCACCGCGCCGCCCAGGCCGAACAGCCCCACCGCCACGGCGCCGGTCGAGGCGCCGGCAGACAGGCCCAGCAGGTACGGCTCGGCCAACGGGTTGCGCAGCAGCGCCTGGAGGATCACCCCACAGGTCGCCAGCCCCGCACCGCAGGCGGCGGCGACCAGGGTGCGCGGCAGGCGGTAGTTCCAGACGATGCCGGCGTCGATCGGGTCGACGGCATGGCCTGCCTGCCACAGCTGGTTGGCCAGCACCTGCCAGATCGCCTCGGCGCCGACACGGGTCTCGCCGATGGCAATCCCGGCAAGCATGGCCAGGCATAGGGCGAGTAAAGCAAAAAGGCTGATGGGCAGCAGGCGGCTCATGGCTGGTGCGCTTTACCGCTGGCGAAGGCGCTGGACAGCACGTCCAGGCCGCGGAACAGGCGGATGCCGGCCTGCATGGCGTCGGCATCGAGGACGATGATCCGGTCGTGTTTGACGGCGTCCATAGTGCGCGTGACCGGGTCACTGCGCAGGAAGTCGAGTTTTTTCTGGTAGTCGTCGGCCGGGTAGCGACGGCGGTCCATGCGCGCGACGATCAGCCAGGTGGGGTTGGCCCTGGCCAGGGTCTCCCAGCCCACGGTAGGCCATTCTTCGCTGGATTCGACCACGTTGCGCACGCCGAGGGTCTGCAGCATGTAGTCGGCCACGCCCTGCCTGCCGGCGACATAGGGGTCGGTCTTGAGGTCGGCGCTGGAGAACCAGAACAGCGCGCTGGTGTGCGCCAGGTCCTGGCCGGACAGGCGCTGCCTGGCCTGTTCCAGCTGGCCCTGGAGCTCGGCATTCAGGCGCGCGCCACGCTCCTGCACGTCGAAGATCTCGGCCAGCTGGCTGACGCTCTTGTAGATGCTCTGCACCTTGAACGGCTGCAGGCGGGTGCCGTCGGCGCCCACCAGGTTGTCCTTGCCCTCGCAGTCCGAGGGCAGCAGGTAGGTGGGGATGCCCAGCTCCTGGAACTGCTCGCGGGTGCCGACCGCGCCCTGGGCGCCGATCATCCATTCGAACTGCGCCGTCACCAGTTGCGGACGTTTGCCGACCACCGCCTCGAAGCTCGGTTCGTTGTCGGCCAGGCGCGGGACCTTGTCGTTCTGCGCCTTGAATTCCGGCAGCACGTTGTTGAACCACAGCGAGGTGCCGGCCAGCCGCTCACCCAGGCCCAGGGCATAGAGCAGCTCGGTGCCGGCCTGGCCGACGGTCACCGCCCGTTGCGGGGCCTGTGTGAAGGTCTGCGGCAAGCCGCAGTTGTCGACGGTCAGCGGGTATTGGGTGGCGCTGGCATGGGCCAGGCATGACAGGGACAGGCCGGCGAGGAGGGCGGCGAGGCGGTACGGCATGGTGGGGCGATCTCCTGGGTGGTGCACGGAATGGCCCACGGACAGGCATCGCCCGGCAGCCTGCGCAAGCACGCGGCCAGGGGCGGATGACCATCCCGGACACCCCGCCGGTTGGTGAATGCGTGCCGGCAGGTCTCCTGACTGGTGCGTCCAGGCCGGCGCCAGCCTTCCCGGGTCGGCAGACCCAGTGGCATCGATGGCGCAGGCTCGGCACCTACAGTTGCGGGGGCAGTTCCCTTTGGATCGCCAGTGGCGAGCCCGGGATTCCCTTTTGATTCCGTGTGGAAACCGGCGGGCGGCATGGTAGACCATCGGGCTGTCGGGTGAAAACGCTTTTACAGGTACTTGAGCCAGGCGATATCGCGCCGGCGCGCTTTCAGCCGGGCGAACCAGCG
The DNA here is from genome assembly GCF_002934345.1 of Pseudomonas sp. PONIH3. Classification (NCBI taxonomy): domain Bacteria; kingdom Pseudomonadati; phylum Pseudomonadota; class Gammaproteobacteria; order Pseudomonadales; family Pseudomonadaceae; genus Pseudomonas; species Pseudomonas sp. PONIH3. The sequence continues at coordinate 979,381 of NZ_CP026386.1, read as the reverse complement.
CACCGGCAGGTACAGCGCAAGTGGCAGCAGCACGGCGGTCAGCCATACCGCGCCCATGCCATCGAAACCGAAATAGCCGCCCTGGTTCAGGCCAAACAGCGCCACGCACGCCACATACAGCAGCTTGAGCACATACAGGTGCAGTAGGTAGAAGAACATTGGCGCTGCGCCAAACACCGCAAGCGGGCCGATCCAGCGGGCGTCGCCGGCACGCTCGAAGCCGCGCAGCAGGACCAGGCCGACGCCTAGGGTCAGGGCCAGGAACAGCAACGACGGTGGGTACTTGGTGATATTGAAGAAGCTCATCAGCGTCTGCCCTACGCTGGCGTAGAGGCTCCAGGGGGCTTCGCCGTAGCCATTGAGCAGGCGCAGCGCACCGAACCCCAGCAGCAACGCCACGCCGGCCCATAGCAGGCGCTGTTGGCGCTTGTCGGCGTCGCTGCCCCGGGCGAACCACGGCCCGAGCCCATAACCCAGGGCGATCACGCCGATCCACGGCAACAGCGGGTAGGACGTGCGCAGGCGCAGATGTTCGCCCACCTCCAGCCAACTGCGCTCATGCAGGATCGCCCATGGCACATGCAGCGCCGATTCCGGCCCGAAGTGCAGGCCATCGAGCAGGTTGTGACCGGCGACAATCAGCGCGCCGAGGGCGAGCAGCGCCGGGCGCGGCAGCCACACCAGCAGCGACAGGGCGAGCATGCTCAGGCCAATGGCCCAGATCACCTGCAGGTAGATCACGCTCGGTGGCAACTCGAAGGTCCAGGCGAAGTTGACCAGGGTGAATTCCAGCACTACCAGGAACAGACCGCGCTTGAACAGGAACACCGAGACATCGCCACGGCCCTGGTGCTTCTCGCCATACAACCAGGCCGATAGCCCGGTAAGCAGCACGAACACCGGCGCGCACAGGTGCGCCAGGGTGCGGCTGGCGAACAGGCTGGGTTCGGTGGCGTCGATATTCATCGGGTCACTGACCTGGCGGTGCAGGAAGAACGTTTCGCGCACGTGGTCCAGCAGCATGAACAGGATCACCAGGCCGCGCAGGGCGTCGATGCTTTGCAGGCGTTGGGGGAGTTGGAGGCGGGTCATTGGAAAAGTCGCAAACGGAGGATTTGAGATGTTATCTCATAACAATTTATTGATCCACTGGCCCGCATTTGCATCGACGCCCCCGAAGCTATCGCGGGGCAAGCCCGTTCCTGCAGGTCACGCGCTATTCCTGCAGGCGCGGGCTTGCCCCGAGTTGGCATCGTTCGGCCCATTGGGACACGCTCTGACTCTGCCCCTCAGAGATCCAGCACCAACCGCGCCGAGCGCGCCCGCGACACGCATAGCATCATGCTCTGCTGCGCGGCCTTTTCCTCGTCGCTGAGGTATTGGTCGAAATGCTCGGCCTCGCCTTCGAGGATCGCCGTCTCGCAGGTGCCGCACACGCCTTCGCGGCACAGGCACTCGACCTTCGCGGTCTTGGACTTCTCGATGGCCTGGAGGATGGTCATGCCTTCCTCGACTTGCAGTTCGGTGCCCGACCGGGCCAGGACCACGGTGAAGGCCGCACCTGTGGCCGGCGCGGCGGCGGCGAACTGTTCCCAGTGCACCCGCGATTCGGCGATGCCAGCGGCGGCGGCGGTGGCGATCACTGCGTCGATCAGCGGCTTGGGCCCGCACACATAGAGGTGGGCGTCATCGGCCAGGCCCGCGCACAGCGCGGTGAGGTCGAGCTTGCGGTCCAGGCTGTCGATGTAGAACCGTGTGTTGCCGGCATGCGGGCCTTGTTCCAGATCGCCCTGGAAGGCGCCGTGTTCCGGGGCGCGGAAGGCGTAGTGCAGCTCGTAGGGGGTGGCGCCATCTTCCAGCTCGTGCAACTGCGCCAGGAACGGGGTAATGCCGATGCCGCCGGCGATCAGCACATGGCGCCCGGCATCGGCGTCCAGGGCGAACAGGTTGTTGGGGGTGGAGATGGTCAGCTCGCTGCCCACCGCGACCTGGTTGTGCATGAACGCCGAACCGCCCTTGGACTGCTCCTCGAGCCGCACGCCGATCTGGTAGCTGTGCAATTGACGCGGGTCGCTCATCAGCGAATAGGCATTGCTGAACTGGCTGCCGCAGGGCGACTGCATCTGCACGATCACGTGGCTGCCGCCGCTGAAGGCGGGCAGGGGGCCGCCGTCGGCGCGGGCCAGGGTGAAGCGCTTGATCTGCGGCGTGGCCTGTTCCACACCGGTCACGCGCACCTTGAACATCTCGTATTGCTTGGCCATGGCGTACCTCGACAACAAAGCCCCGCGCCAGGCCCTGGCGCGGGGCGGGGGAGCTTGGGTGTGTTCAGTCGTCCAGATGGGCGACCGCGATCAGGTTGTGGAAGTGGGCGATGCCGTGCTCGCTGACGCCGCTGCGCTGGGCGTCGACCATGATCCGGCCCTGGCCACGGTAGCCGCGGGACTTCAGGCCTTTCTGCACGCTCTCGACCAGGCGCAGGTCCTCGGGGCGGAATACTTCACGGTACCAGTCGATCAGCTTGTGCTGCTCTTCGCTGAGTTCCTTGTTGAGGAAGTAGATGTCGTAGTGCTGCAGGGTGGTCTCGGCATCGACCGGGAACTCGTAGATCACGGTCATGAAGTTGGCCCCTGGCGGTACGTTGAACATGGTGCATGGCCAGGCCCAGAAGCCGGCGAAGGACGGGTCTTTCACCGACTCGTCGAAGGTGAATGACTGCTCCGACGGTTTGGCCAGGCCGTATTGCAGGGTCCAGTTGCCGTGCAGGCTGTGGCTGTACTGGCCGACGTCCACCGAATCGGAGAAGCCGGGGTGGGCCGGAGCGCAGTGGTAGCACTCCAGGTAGTTGTCGACGATGGATTTCCAGTTGGCCGGAGTGTCGCTGACGAAGCGCGCGGCCAGATGCAGGTCGTCGATCACCGCGCAGGCTTCGCGCATGCGCTTCTGCATGCCCGGCAGCTGGTCTTCGACGGAGCCTGCGTCGTTGTCCATGTTGATGAAGATGAAGCCGGCGTATTCCTCCACGCGCAGCTGCACCAGGGTTGAATTGTCCTTGTCGAAGTTGGCCACGTTCTCGCAGTTGCGCGCATGGGCCAGCTCGCCGTCGAGCTTGAAGGTCCAGGCGTGGTACGGGCAGGTGATCACGTTCTTGGCCTTGCCGCTGCCTTCGAGCAGTTGGTGGCCGCGGTGCGGGCAGACGTTGTAGAAGGCCCGCAGCACGTCGTCGCGGCCCCGCACGACGATGATGCTCTCGCCGATCACCTGGCGGGTGATGTAGGCGTTCTTCTCGGCGACTTCGCTGCGGTGGCCGACGCAGATCCAGCTGCGGGCGAAGATCGCTTCCTTCTCGTGTTCGAAGACGGCGGCCTGGGTGTAGAACTTGGCCGGGAGGGTGAAGGCCTCCTCGGGGTTGGCGCAGAAGTCGGCGGGCAGGCGTTTGAAATCGTTCATGGCTCTATCTCGGTTCTTATTGGTTAACGCGTATCTGTTGGTTAACAATCTGGGCAAAAAAATTTGCCAGAACGGGGGCGGGCAAGCCCGCCTCCCAGGTTGTATTTCAGTGCACCACGGCAGCGCTACGCGGTGCCTGCGGCTGCGGTTCCTCACCTGCCAGGCGGGTGGCCTCTTCCTCGATGCGGTACGCCGGCACCTGGCCGTAGTCGGCCGCCAGCCACTTGAAGAACCCGTAGATCTTTACCAGCAGGATCACCATGAACGGGATCGCTGTGAGCACCACGGCGGTCTTCATGGTCGACAGCGAGGCCTTGGCGAAGAGCATGGCCAGTGGCACCAGGGTCAGCACCACGCACCAGAACAGGCGCAGGGTGGGGCTTGGGTCTTCACCTTCGCGCAGGTTGCGCGTGCTGGTGGCGGCCACGGCGTAGGCGGCGGCGTCCATGTGCGAGGCGCAGAACACCGCCATGATGAACAGGTACGCGGCGAGGAACAGCGTGCCCCAGGGCAGGGCCAGCAACAGGTCGGTCACCGCGGCTTCGCCGCCCAGCGTGCCGAGCAGCTTGGGTACGTCGATCTGGCCGTTGATGAACTGGTGCATGCTGTAGCTTTCCAGCGCGCCGAAGAAGAACCAGCAACCGAAGCTACCGCCCAGCAGCAGGGCGAACACCACTTCCTTGATCAGTCGGCCACGGGACACGCGGGCGACGAACATCGCCACGCCAGGGGCGTAGGACACCCACCACAGCCAGTAGAACACCGTCCAGTTGCGGGTGAAGGCGCCGTCGCCGGCGGGGTCGGTGAACAGGCTCATCTGCACGTAGTGCTGCAGCATCAGGCCGATGGAATTGGCGGTGTTGTTCAGGGTGAACTGGGTCGGCCCGACCAGCAGGACGATGGCGGCGAACACCAGGGCGCCGATGCAGACCATCTTCGACAGGCGCTGCAGGCCGCCGTCGATACCGATGTACGAGCTCAGCGAGAACAGCAGCGCCACCGCGCCGATCACCAGCAACTGCACGGTGAAGGTGTTGGGGGTGCCGGCCAGGTCGGCAAGGCCGCGGGTCAGGGTCGAGGCGGTGAGCGCCAGCGACACGGTCAGCGCGCCCATCATGGTCAGCAGGAAGATCAGGTCGACGGCGCGGCCGACCGGGCCGGTGGCCTTGAAACCGGTGACTGCCTCGATGATCGAGGCCAGGTTGAGGCCGCTCTTCTTGCGCACATGGAAGTGATAGGCCATGGCCAGCGAGGCCAGGGCGTAGATCGACCAGGCGCTGATGCCCCAGTGGAAGAACGAGTAGCTGACGCTGTATTCCAGGGCCTTGGCCGACATCGGCGCGATGTTCAGGCCTGGGGTCTGGTAGTAGTAGGCCCATTCCATCACGCCCCAGTACAGGGTCGAGGAACCCATGCCGGCGCAGATGAACATGAACACCCAGGTGGCGGTGGAGTATTCGGGCTTACCGGCACCCAGGCGGATGTTGCCGTATTTGCTGAAGGCCAGGTACAGCACGGCCAGGGAACTGCCGAACACCAGTACCTGGACGCTGGTGCCGAAGGTGCGGGTGGCCACTTCGAACAGCTGGTTGGCGAGGGTTTCGGCCTGGGCAGGGAAGGCGGCAAGGCCGATCACGGTGAGCAGCACGGCCAACAGGCTCACGGCGATCAGGAACACGTCGATCTTTTTGTTATTGGGGGACATCAATTGTCTCCTGGAGCATTTTTTTTGTAGTAGGCGTCAGGCGTTGGGAAGTCCGTATCGAGGTTCTGTGTTTCCTTTCTGTTAACTAATGGATAACAAGTATCTTTTGGTTGACAGATTCTGCATTGAATCGAAGTGGGTGGCAATAGGATCGTCGGACAATCCGGATGATTGGGCTGGGTTGGCGATATCGCGGGGCAAGTCGCATCGGCCCCGCGATAACCTGATGCCGAATCAGGCGCCGAGCAGCTCGGCAATGGCCTTGCCCACTTCCTGGGTCGAGCGGCTGCCGCCCATGTCACGGGTGGTGTCGCCGTTGGCGATCACCGTCTCGATGGCCTTGAGGATGTCGTCGTGGGCCGCCTGGTAGCGGGCATTGTTGTTTTCCTGGCCGAGGAACTCGAGCATCAGCGCGCCGGACCAGATCATCGCGATCGGGTTGGCGATGTTCTTGCCGTAGATGTCCGGCGCCGAGCCATGCACCGGCTCGAACAGCGAGGGGAACTTGCGCTCGGGGTTGAGGTTGGCCGACGGCGCGATGCCGATGGTGCCGGCGCACGCCGGGCCAAGGTCGGAGAGGATGTCACCGAACAGGTTGGAGGCCACCACCACGTCGAAACGCTCCGGCTGCAGCACGAAACGGGCGCAGAGGATGTCGATGTGCTGCTTGTCCCAGCTGATCTCGGGATAGTGGGCGGCCATGGCGGCGGTGCGCTCGTCCCAGTAGGGCATGCTCACGGCCATGCCGTTGGACTTGGTCGCCGAGGTCACGTGCTTGCGCTCGCGGGTCTGCGCCACGTCGAAGGCGTACTTGAGGATGCGGTCGACGCCGCGGCGGGTGAACACCGATTCCTGCAGCACGAACTCGTTGTCGGTGCCTTCGAACATGCGCCCGCCCAGGGAGGAATATTCGCCCTCGGTGTTCTCGCGGATCACCACGAAGTCGATGTCGCCGGGCTGCTTGTTCGCCAGCGGGCAGGGCACGCCGGGGAACAGGCGCACCGGGCGGATGTTCACGTACTGGTCGAAGTCGCGGCGGAACTTGAGCAGGGAGCCCCACAGCGAGATGTGGTCCGGGACCTTGTCGGGCCAGCCGACGGCGCCGAAGTACAGGGCGTCGAAGCCCTTGAGCTGGTCGAACCAGTCGTCGGGCATCATCTTGCCGTGGGCCAGGTGGTAGTCGCAGCTGGCCCATTCGAAGAACTCGAACTGCAGGTCCAGGCCGTGCTTGCGGGCGGCGGCCTCGACCACGCGCAGGCCTTCGGGGAGGACTTCGTTGCCGATGCCGTCACCAGGGATGGCGGCGATCTTGAAGGTCTTGGTCATGGGGCGCATCTCGTGTCCAGGGAAGATGCACGCCATGCTATAAGGCTGTGCTTCGGAGATAATCCGGCAATCCATCAATTCTTGGTACACGAAACGTGAATAATCTGCCGAACCTGGATGACCTCGACATCTTCCTGCAGGTGGCCCGCCGCGCCAGCTTCGCCGCAGTGGCGGACGAGCGCGGCATGTCGGCGGCGTTCATCAGCAAGCGTATTCGCTTGCTGGAGGAAAGCCTCGGCGTGCGCCTGCTGCACCGCACCACCCGGCGGGTCACTGTGAGCGAGGAGGGCGAGCGCGTGTACCAGTGGGCGCAACAGATCTTCGAGACCCTGCGGCGCATGGACGACGACCTCAACGCCGGCCAGCGCGAGCCGGCGGGGCAGCTGCGCATCGCCAGCAGCCTCGGGCTGGGGCGGCGCTTCGTGGCGCCGGCGCTGTCGGAGCTGGCGGCGCGCTACCCTGGGCTGGACATTCGCCTGGATGTGCATGACCGCCTGGTGGACCTGATCGCCGAAGGGGTGGACCTGGACATCCGCGTGGGCAACGTCATCGCCCCGCACCTGATCGCCAAGCCCCTGGCACGCAACCGTCGGGTGCTGTGCGCCGCCCCTGGCTACCTGGCCGCGCATGGCACGCCGCGGGTGCTGGCCGACCTGGCCAGCCATGACTGCCTGGTGATCAAGGAGCGCGACCACCCGTTCGGCCTGTGGCACCTGGAAGGCCCCCAGGGCGAGGAAAGCGTGCGCGTCACCGGCGGGCTTTCCAGCAACCACGGCGAGGTGGCGCACCAATGGTGCCTGGACGGGCAGGGGATCCTGTTGCGCTCCTGGTGGGACGTGCATGACAGCATTGCCGACGGGCGCCTGGTGCAAGTGCTGCCCGAGTACCAGCAGGCGGCGGATATCTGGGCGGTTTATACCGCGCCGTTGGCAGGTTCGGCCAAGGTGCGGGTGGCGGTGGAGTTCTTCCGCCAGTACTTCGCCGAGCGCTATCGCTTGCCCGATTAAACCTTCGCGGCGCCCCGCGACAAGTTGTCTGCTTGACTTGCAGGGTACCCTACGATCGTTAACTTGACTTCATGGTCAGATTTTGTGATCGTGCGCGCCCTTTCAGTTTCTCAAGCACCAGAAAAAGCATGGGCAACCCAAGAGCTGCCCAGAGGATCAACCATGTCCAACCGTGATATTTCCCGGCGTTCGTTCCTGCAAGGCGGGCTGATCGCCGGTGTCGGCGTGACCATGGCGCCGCTCGGCAGCCAGGCGTTCGCCGCCCTGATGGAGAGCAAGGTCACCACCTCGCCGCAGAAGTGGATGAACCACGACGGCAAGGTGCGTTTGCGAAACGACGCGCTGTCCAAGGTCTGCGGCAACAAGGTGTTCGCCCGCGACATCCGTGCCAAGGACATGCCTGGCTGGCCACAGCAGCAAGGCCACGCCATGCTGCTCAAGGCCACCAAGGCCGACCGTATCTACGCGGGCTACGACCTGTCGCTGCTGGGCGCCGAGCTGCAGCCGGACCGCGTCGTCAGCGCCGATGACCTGAAGAAGGACGGCATCGCCTGGCCCGAGGCCCACTCGCCAGACCCCTTGCTGCCGCCCGGCCAGGTACCGATGTTCATCGGCCACCCGGTGGCGATCCTGATCTGGAACGACTTCGAGCGCTTCCGCAAGGCCAAGCTCAAGCTGCAGTTCAACGACCAGGCGATCCGCTACGGCGCCCAGGCCCCGCTGTACCAGCGCGATCCTTACGGCAGCTTCCGTTTCGTGCGCGTGGCCGGCAAGACGCCGTTCGACGAGGACGAATACTCGAGCCTGAAGAACACCATGCTGTTCCCCACCATCCTGGCGCGCAAGCCGGTATGGACCGCCGAGCCCAAGCAGCATGGCACCCTCACCGAGCAGGGGATGTTCTACGCCCAGCGCATCGACGAGCAGCTCAAGCAGCCGCCGGAAGACTGGCTGCTGTTCGACGAGCGCTACAAGACCCCGTCGATCGAGCCCGCAGCCCTCGAGCCGGACAACGGCAACGGCTGGTTCGACCCGGCCACCGGCACCCTGCATTTCGTCGTCGCCACCCAGTGTCCGTTCGAAGTGGCGCAGGAATGCGTGCACATGATCAAGCCGTCGCGTTTCGGCCTGAAGCACCTGAACATGCACCCGGGCTACACCGTCGGCTACGGCTCCAAGGACAACAACATCTTCGTGTTCTACGCCGCCGTCGCCGCCCTGTACGGCGCGGGCGTGCCGATCCGCCTGGCGAACGACCGCTACGAGCAGTTCCAGAGCGGCATCAAGCGCCACCCGTTCGACATCCGCTACCAGCTGGCCGTCGACAAGAAGGACATGAGCTTCAAGATCTTCCGCGCCGACATGACCGTCGACGGCGGCGGGCGCATCAACTACAGCCCTTCAGTGGCCTCGGTGGGCGCTACCGCCGCGCAGTCGATCTACTACATGCCGCAGAACGACCTGTCGGTCACCGCCTACCACTCGCGCGGCGTCGAGGCCGGCTCCATGCGCGGCTACGGCACCCTGCAGAGCATGGCCGCCACCGAGATGATGGTCGACGAGATCGCCGATCGCCTGGGCGTGGATGCCATCGAGCTGCGCCGCAAGAACGCGCTCAAGTCGGGCATGAAGAACACCCAGGGCGCGGTACCCGCCGGTGCCCTGCGCCTGCACGAGATCCTCGACAAGGCCGCGGAACACGACTGGTGGAAGAACCGCCATGCGCGCAAGCAGGCCGAAGACGCCAAGGACCATGACAACTGGTACGGCGTGGGTTTCGCCATCACCCAGAAGGACTTCGGCACCGGCGCCGAAGCGCCGATGGCGGCGGTCGAGTTCACTGCCGATGGCCAGATTACTCTGCGCCATATCGGCACCGAGCTGGGCACCGGCATGTCGACCTCCCAGGCCCTGGTGGTCAGCGACTTCCTCGGCCGCGTCGCCGATCACGTGCAGACCGCCCAGACCGAATGGCCTGAGCTGCAACTGAGCACCAGCGGCAACCCCTACCTGATCAGCCAGGCCGAGCAGGACGCCGCGCTGCGCAACCCGCGCTGGGTCGCCAAGCTGGCTTCGCCGTCGTCGGCGACCAACTCGGCGTTCTACTTCAGCCACGCCACCCGCGAGGCGGCCCGAGTGCTGTTCAACCACGGCCTGTGGCCGGCGGCCATGGCCTTGTGGAGCCAGGGCCCGTTCGGCGGCCAGGCCAATCCGTTGGTGGTGCGCCGCGAGAACGCGGTGTGGGTCAACGGCGCGCTGACCGGCAATGGCCTGGAGCCGATCCCGTTCGCGGAGCTTGCCAAGAAGGCCCACGAGATGGGCCTGATTACCGGCGTCAGCGTACATGGCTTCAACCGCTGGAGCTGGGCCGAGGCCGACTTCGTCATCGACGGCGTGCGCGAGCGCCTGCCGCTCGATGCCCTGGCGGTGAAGTACGGCGACGGTGCGCTGAACGCGAAGAAGGCGCAGATGAACAGCGCCGGCTTCCACCTGCTCGACCGGCAGAACGTCGAGTACCCGGCCACCCAGCTGAACAACGCCATGGTCACCTACTACAGCCCGGTGGCGACCATCGTCGAGGTCAAGGTGAACAAGGGCAGCGGCGAGGTCAGCGTGCTCAACCACCACAGCTGGGTCGAGTGCGGCCGGGTGCTGGTGCCCGAGCTGGTCAAGGGCCAGCTCGAGGGCGGTATCGCCATGGGCATCGGCCATGCGCTGCTGGAGGAGATGCCGCTGTACGAGGGTGGCCCGGGCGAGGGCGACTGGAACTTCAACCGTTACCGCCTGCCGATGGCCCGGCATGTGGCGGTGTGGAAGCAGACGTCCGAGATCCTGCCGCCGCTGTCGCCGACCGACCCGTCCAAGGGCATCGCCGAGGTGGTGATGATCCCGGTGGTCGGCGCCATCGGCAACGCCGTGGCCCATGCCATCGGCAAGCGTGTCCGCGACCTGCCCATCACCCCCGCCCGCGTCAAGGAGGCCCTCAATGGCTGACCGCAAGCTGCAACTGACCCTCAACGGTCAATCTGTCGTCACCGAGGTGGTCCCCGATGACCTGGCGATGATCGACTACCTGCACGAGTACCAGAACCTCACAGGCTCGCGCCTGGGCTGCGGGCAGGGCATCTGCCATGCCTGCGTGGTGATCGTCGACAACCCCGACGGCACCAGCGAGGAAGTGCGCACCTGCATCACCGGCGCGCACTATTTCGAGGGCAAGCAAGTGCGCACCATCGAAGGCCACGCCAAGCGCGACGATGCGGGCAACCCCACCGAGTTGAACCCGATCCAGCAGAAGTTCGTCGACCGCTTCGCCTTCCAGTGCAGCTACTGCGCCCCGGGCTTCGTCAACGCCGCCACGGTGCTGGTGGAGAAGGCCCAGCGCAAGCCGCTGAAAAAGAGCGAGCTGGAGCAGGCCATCGAAGCCAGCCTCGGCCACCATGTGTGCCGCTGCACCGGCTATGTGCGCTACTACGAGGCGACCCGCGACGTGCTGGGCGACCTCGGCCTGGTCAAGGAGGGTTGAGCATGACGCGAGTTCTGAGCAGCCTGGCCCTGGCCATTGGCGCGCTGGTCGCCTGCAATGTCCAGGCGGCCGACGAGGCATTGATCAAGCGCGGCGAATACCTCGCCCGCGCCGCCGACTGCATGGCCTGCCACACCGCCGAAGGCGGCGCGCCCTACGCCGGCGGTCTGCCGATCCATTCGCCGTTCGGCACCATCTACGGCACCAACATCACCCCGGACAAGCAGCACGGCATCGGCAACTACAGCAGCGACGAGTTCTTCGCCGCCCTCACCGAGGGCAAGCGCAAGGACGGCGCCAACCTCTATCCGGCCATGCCCTACACCTCGTACCACCTGATAAAGCGCGAGGATTCCGATGCGATCCACGCCTACCTGATGAGCGTGGCGCCAATCAACCGGCCGGCGCCGGAAACCAGCCTGAGCTTCCCGTTCAACGTGCGCACCGGCCTGATGGGCTGGAACCTGCTGTACGGCAAGAGCGTGCAGCTGGAGGAAGGCAAGGGCAACAGCGAGGCATGGAAGCGCGGCCAGTACATGGTCGAAGTGCTCGGCCATTGCGGCGAGTGCCACACCCCGCGCAACCCCATCGGCGCGCTGCAGCAGGACAAACGCCTGACCGGCGGCCTGCTGCTGGGCTACCTGGCGCCGAGCCTGCTGGCCCAGGACCTGGCCGACCGCGGCTGGAACCAGGCCGACCTGGCGACCTTCCTCAAGCACGGTATCAGTGCCCAGGGCAGCATGTTCAACGAGATGTACCCGGTGGTGCACCACAGCACCCAGCACCTTGAAGACAGCGACCTGTCGGCCATGGCCACCTACCTGCTCGGCGACCAGCCGCCGGCGGCCAAGGTGGTGCAGGCGGTGGCCCATGAAACCCTGGGCGAGAGCGCCAAGCGTGGCCGCCAGCAGTACCTCAATGTCTGCGCCGGCTGCCACGGCGGCGATGGCGAGGGCAAGCCGCACATCGCCGTGGCCATGCAGGGCAACACCGTGCTGCGCCAGGCCGACTCGCGCAACCTGGTCAAGGCCATCGTCGACGGCATCCGCGAACAGCAGTTCACCGGCTTCGAGCGCATGCAGCCGATGCCGGGCTTTGCCGACAAGCTCGACGACCAGCAGTTGACCGACATGGTCAACTACCTGCGCGAAGCCTGGGGCGGCCTGCCGGGCGACCTGACCACCCAGCAGCTGGCCCAGCTGAAGGCGGATTGACCCGTGCAGCATCTCGACCTGCAGGTGGTGCGCCAGGCGGCGCAATGGTCGCGCGACGGCCTGCGCGTATGGTTGTGCAGCGTGCTGTGCACCTATGGCTCGGCGCCGCGCGCGCCGGGCTCGCTGCTGGCGGTAAGCGAGGGCGGGCACTGGGTGGGATCGCTGTCGGGCGGCTGCGTCGAGGATGACTTCCTCGAGCGGGTCGCCGCCGGCGAATTCGCCACGGCGGTTGCCGTGGTGCGCTATGGCGACGGCAGCGACACCCGCGGCAACATTCGCTTGCCGTGCGGCGGCATTCTCGACGTGCTGGTGGAGAACCTGCCCGGCGACTGCGCCACCCAGGCGCATCTTGCCGAGCTGGAGAGCGCCTTGCTCGGTCGTCGGCGGCTGTTGCGCGAGGTCGACCTGCGCAGCGGTGAACGGCGGCTGAGCGATGACCTCGGCCAGGGGCCACGGGTGGAGCGTGGCGAGCACTGCGTGCGCCTGCGCATCGGCGCCGCCCAGCGCCTGTTGCTGGCGGGGTATTCGAGCGTCGCGCATTTCTGCGCCGAATTCGGCAAGGGCCTGGGCTTCGAGGTGGTGCTGTGCGACCCTCGCGACGAGGTGATGGACAACGTGGCGCTGGACGGGATAGAAATCCGTCGTGAACTGCCTTCGCTGTTCATCGCCAACGGCGGCTGCCATCGCGACACCGCGGTGGTGGCGCTCACCCACGACCCCAAGATCGACGACCTGGCCATGCTCGAAGCAGTGCGTACCGAAGCGTTCTACATCGGGGTGATGGGTTCACAGGCCACCTCGGCCAAGCGTCGTGAGCGCCTGCGCCGTATCGGTGAGCTGGATGATGCCGACATGGCGCGCATTCATGCGCCGATCGGCCTGAATCTGGGCAGCAAGACGCCGGCGGAGATCGCCCTGGCGGTACTCGCCGATATCTTGCGGACCCGCAGCGGCATCGCCCGCGAGGCCTTGTGAAGGTCGTCGCCCTGGTGCTCGCGGCCGGGCAGGGCGCGCGCTTCGGCGCGGACAAGCGCCAGGCCCTGCTGGCCGATGGGCGCAGCCTGCTGCAGCACAGCGTCGAGCGCGCCCTGGCGGTGTTCGACGAGGTGCGCGTGGTGCTGCGCGCAGGCGAGCGGGCCGAGGATCTTGGGCTGCCGCCAGCCTGCCGGGTCGTCCACAGCCCCGAGGCGGGCCTGGGCATGGGTCATAGCCTGGCGGCCGGCGCGGCGTCGCTGGGTGACAGCGAGGCGCAGGCAGTGGCGATCCTGCTCGGGGACATGCCGTGGATCGGGGCGGAGACCTTCCGTCGTCTGCTCGCCTCGGCGGCGCCCTCGGTCATCGTGGTGCCGCGTCATCAGGGGCAGAACGGCCACCCGGTGGTGTTCGGCCGGGATTACTGGGCCGAGCTGACGCTGTTGGCTGGTGATGAAGGGGCGCGCTCGGTGCTGCGGCGGCATGCGAGCAGCGTTTTGCTCCTGGAATTGCAGGACAGCGGTGTGCTGCGCGACGTCGATACGCCCTCGGCGCTCGGCTAGACTGCCCGGGGGCCGCTGCGTCACCGACGCCACCATTGAGGGAAAACCCTCATTGCCGCTCATCCGGCGGCCTCCTAGCATGGATCCGGTTACCTACCCCAGGCCACAGGAGCACTACCATGACCAGCCCCAACGACGACAAACGCCCAACCCCCGACCCGGCCGAGGACAACGCCTTCTTCCCTTCGCCGTACTCCCTCAGCCAGTTCACCTCGCGCAAGTCCGACCTCAGCGGCGCCGACTATCCCGACGCCTACCGTGGCGGACGCTGGAAGGTCCTGCTGATCGGCGCCGACGAGCGCTACCTGCTCACCGACAACGGCACGCTGTTCTCCACCGGCAACCACCCGGTGGAAACCCTGCTGCCGATGTACCACCTGGACAAGGCCGGTTTCGCCTTCGACGTCGCGACCTTGTCGGGCAACCCGGTCAAGTTCGAATACTGGGCCATGCCCGGCGAGGACACCGAGGTGCTGGGCCTGTTCGATCGCTACAAGCCAGCGTTCAAGCAGCCGCGCAAGCTCGCCGATGTGCTGGAACAGGCCCTGGGTGAGGACTCGGACTATATCGGTGTGTTCATCCCGGGCGGCCACGGCGCGCTGATCGGCCTGCCGGAAAGCGAGGAAGTCGGGCGAGTGCTGAAATGGGCGGCGGACCACGACAAGTTCGTCATCACCCTGTGCCACGGCCCGGCGGCGCTGCTGGCCGGCGGCAAGCTCTACGACGGCTACAAGATCTGCGCCTTCCCTGACGATCTGGATGCCAAGACCCCGGACATCGGCTACATGCCCGGACACCTGACCTGGAAGTTCGGCGAACGCTTGCAGGCCCAAGGCGTCGAGATCATCAACGAGGGTATCTCCGGTGCCGTCCACCAGGACCGCAAGCTGCTCACCGGCGACAGTCCATTGGCCGGCAATGCCCTGGGCAAGCTGGCCGCCTCGGCGCTGCTCAAGGCAGTCAACGGCGGATGAGGGACCTGCCATTCGACCAGGTGGTGCAAGCCGTCCAGCGGATCGCGCAGGCCACTGACCTCGCGGATATCCAGTCGGCCGTGCGCAATGTCGCCCGGCCGCTGGGCTATGACCGCTTCGTGCTGTTCAGCGCCAGCGCTGCGCGGGACGAGGTGGTCGAGCGTATCCATTGGGTGGAGGGGGACTGGTTCGGCGATGGCCAGGCGGTCGACGCCCAGACCTACGTGCGCCACTGTCCGGTGACCCGTCACCTGCTGGCGGCACGCGAGCCGTTCTTCTGGAGCAAGCGGCTGGACGATGGCAACGAGCGTTATCGCGTGGTGCGGGCGCCGAGCGGGCCGGGTATCCACGGCTTGCAGGTGCCGGTGTTCGGTCCCGCAGGCCTGGAGGGCGCCATGAGTTTCGGTGGAGCGCAGGTCGTGGCGACACCTGCCGCACGCCTGGCCCTGACGCTGCTGGCCCAGGCCGCGTTCGCGGGCGCTCGGCGGCTGCTGGAAGTGCCCAGCGGCCAGGGGCGTTTGTCCGAGCGTGAGCGCCAGGTCCTGGCCTGGACCGCCGCCGGGCAGCGCCAGGCCGATATCGCCGCCACCCTCGGACTATCACTGCGCACGGTGGAAAACCACCTGCGCGCCGCCCGCCGGCGCCTGGGGGTGAGCACCACCGCCCAGGCGATCAGGATCGCCCTGGGCAGCGGTGCGCTCGACTGACTCAGCCCTTGTGCGCGACGTTCAGCACCACCTTGCCGATATGCCGGCCCGACTCCATCAGTTCATGGGCCTGGCTGGCCGCGGCCAGTGGGAAGGTGGCGTGGATCAGCGGCTTGACCGCGCCGCTGCGTACATGGGGCCAGGCCTTGGCTTGCAACTCGCCGAGGATCGCCGCCTTGTCGTCGGCGCTGCGCGCGCGCAGGGTCGAGCCGATATGGGTCAGGCGCTTGGTCAGCAGTGGGAACAGGTCGACCTCGGTGGCCGGGCCCTTGACCACGCCGATCTGCACGATGCGCCCGTCCATGGCGGCGGCCCTGAAGTTCCGCGCCACGTAGTCGCCGGCGATGATGTCGACGATCACATCCACGCCCTTGCCGTCGGTGTGCGCCATGACTTGCTCGACGAAGTCCTCGCGGGTGTAGTCGATGGCCACGTCGGCGCCAAGTTCGAGGCTTGCGGCCTGTTGCCCGGCGCCATTGACCGTGGTGAAGATCTTCGCCGCGCCGAAGGCCCGGGCCAGCTGCGTCGCGGTAGTGCCGATGCCCGACGCGCCGCCATGGATCAGCACGCTTTCACCGGCCTTGAAGCCGCCGCGCTGGAACAGGTTGACCCACACGGTCATGAAGGTTTCCGGCAGCGCCGCGCCCTCGACCATCGACAGGTTTTCCGGCAGGTGCGCGGTGGTGCGTTCGTCGGCCACGGCGTACTCGGCATAACCACCGCCCTGGACCAGCGCGATCACGGCATCGCCGAGGGCAAAGTGACGGACCTGCTCGCCGATGGCCACCACCTTGCCGGCGATCTCCAGGCCCGGGATGGCCGGCGCGCCGGCGGGTGGATCGTACAGGCCCTTGCGCTGCAGCAGGTCGGGGCCGTTGACGCCGGCGGCATGCACCTGCACCAGCACCTCGCGCGGGCCTGGCTGGGGCGTGGCATGGCTGGCAACCTGCAGGACCTCGGGGCCGCCTGGCCGGGTGATGTCGATGGCGCTCATTTGGCTGGGGATGATGTGACGCATGAAGACCTCTGTCATTCTGAAGAAAGGCCGTGTCGGCCCGTTGCATCACAGGGTATGCAAGCCGGGTTGCCCGGTCGCGCGGCGATTTTGCGACGCACCTTTGCAGATTTTCTTCAGCCGGCAGTGGCTGCGCTGAATCAGGAGTAGACCAATGAACTGGGATGATGCGCGCATGCTGCTGGCCTTGAGCCGCGAACAGACCCTGCGCCGCGCCGCCCGCGTGCTGCGGGTCGACCAGGCCACGGTGGGCCGGCGAGTGGCGGCGCTGGAGGCGGACCTGGGCTCGACCCTGTTCCTGCGCACGCCGGCCGGCTACCAGTTGACCGCCATCGGTGAAGTGGCCGTGGAAATGGCGCAGAAGATGGAACAGGCGGCCCTGGAACTGGCCCGCCGAACCCGAGGCGCGGATAACGAGGAGGCCGGCGAAGTGCGCATCGCCACTACCGACTCCCTGGCCCTGGAATTCGTCATCCCGGCACTGCGGCAGGTGCACGAGACCCATCCCGAGGTGCGCGTGGTGCTCAGCGGCAGCTCGGAGATCGTCAACCTGTCGCAACGCGAAACCGACATCGCCATCCGCAATCAGCGCCCGGACAGCCCCGACCTGGTGCTGCGCAAGCTGGCCAGCTGGCAGATGGGCCTGTTCGCCTCGGCGGATTACCTGGCGCGCCGGGGCGTGCCGGAAGAGGGCAGCTTTGCCGGCCACGACCTGGTGGTGTATGAGCCGTATTGGCGCGACCGTGCCGAACCGACCCTGGTGGACGTGCCCATGGGCGAAGGGCGGGTGGTGATGGCGGCCAACGCCAGCATGATGCTGCGCCGCGGCATCGCCGAAGGCCTGGGCCTGGGGGAGATCCCGGTGGAGCTGGGGCAGCGTGACGGCTTGCGGCGAGTCTGGCCCCAGCGTACGCGCAGCCAGCCCTACGAGGTGTGGATGGTCACCCACCAGGACCTGCGCCACACGGCGCGGGTGCGCGCGGTGATCGACCAGTTGGTGCGGGCGTTTGCCGGGCCAGGCGAGTGACGGGCGCTGCAGTCAGCCTGCAACGGCCAAAGGGCTGAACGCGTCTGCGATGAAGGCTTCGAGGGCCTGGGCCTCGATGATCTCGATCGAGAAATGCCCGAAACGCTTGGGCAACCAGATGATGCGGGCTCCGGCAGGCGACTGCAGGTGCTCGCGAGCCAGTGGCTTGCCGTTCTCGTCCTCGGGCTGGATGCCATTGGCCGTCAGTTGGTCATAGGCTTGCTCGATGTCCGGCGTGGAGTAGCAGTGGCGGTAGATCATCCCTTCGCCGTGGGTATCGAGCAGGTCCTTGAGGTTGCCCGCCAGCGGCTGGACCAGCATGAAACGCTCCTGGCCGACCCGGGCGATCGCATAGTGGACGTGCAGGCCGCCGCGTTCCCAGACCAGCGGGCGGGAAATGTCGGCGCCCAGCACTTGTGCGTAATAGCTACAGGCGGCGTCCAGATCGGCGACCAGTACATCCACGTGGCTGAACTTGAGGTCCATCGCATTGCTCGCTCATGCAGAAGGTTCAGGGCTGTGCCGGCGCGACGTCGCTCACCGAGTCTGCTTCGGGCTGGCCGGCCTCGGCCGCCAGTTTCAACCGGTCGGCCTTGGAAATGTAGGGGTTCCTGTTTTTCGGCGCCAACTTGGCACTGGCCTTCTTGGCGTGGGCTTTCAACAGCTGGTTGATCTTTTTACGACGGTTCATGTTATTCCACTTCATTGACGCTGGGTGCGGCCGCAGGGCGAACGATACAGCAAACCGCCACTGAGGAATCGTCATATTCGCGCTACACCATCAGCTGACGGGTTTAACCGAGCGACAGGCACGGAGCCTGTCGCACCCGACAAGGAGGTCATCATGCAATGGACGCCACAATCTGCAACCTGCCTGAAAGCGCTGCTCTTTGGCTGCCTGGCAGCCGCCGCCTCGCCTATCTTCGCCGAGCAAATCTGCGCGCTGCCCGACAGCGTCGAGCCTGCGCCGGCCCGCCCGGTGGACTACGTCAACAAGGACCTGCCCACGGATTACCTGGCCCTGGTGCTGTCCTGGTCGCCGGAGCATTGTGAAGCCCAGCGCAACAAGCCCAAGGCGCAACGCGAAAAGCATGCCTTCCAGTGCTTCTCGGGCAATCGTTTCGAATGGGTGGTGCACGGCCTGTGGCCGCAGAATGGCTACGCCAGGTCCAACCAGGACCATCCGCGCAACTGCCAGACAGTCGGTTCGCTACCGGCACCCTTGGTCAGGCAGCACCTGTGCATGATGCCCGGGCCGGACCTGATGCAGAACGAATGGCAGGCCCACGGTACCTGCGGCTGGTCGTCGCCGGAGCGCTACTTTGCCGATATCCAGCGGGTCTACGACTCGCTGCAGCGGCCCTCCCTGCAGGAAATGCTCGGCAGCGAAGCGGGCCCCAACCAATTGGTGGACGCCAAGGTGAGCGACATCAAGCAGGCGTTCCTGGCCCATAACCCGGCGCTGCCTGCGCAGAGCCTGCGGGTATCGGTGGGTTCGGGCAACCGTTTGAAAGAGCTCTGGGTCTGCCTGGACAAGCAGCTTGGGCCGACGCCGTGCCCAACCGGCGGCACTCCAGACAACCAGCAGATCAAGGTTCGTGCACCCTTCAAGTAGCTTTCCTGCACGGAGCGCACCCAGGCGAGCAGCCGCTACTGGCGACTACCTGCGCGTTCGCGCCATCGCCGGCACCCATGTCGTGGTGTTGGTCTGGGCAGTGCTTCATTGGCCCGGAGGCGCGGACACTGGCCAAATGTCGCGCTGGTGTGTAGGTGTTTTCCTTCAAGGTAGGTAGTACCTTTTAGGGTGCACTGTATATTCATCCAGTATTCATTGGAGATTCCATGCTTCGGGTACGCCAGGGCCCAAAATGGCTGCGTGGACAATAAATCCAGCTCCGTTAGTTTGAAGGCCTCTCCTTCGGAAAGGGAGAGTTCACAAACCACATGGAGTTACAACGATGAACCAACCAGAAAACCAGAACCCGCTTCGTCACGGTCGTGTCACCTCCCCAGCCTCGCGTGGCGCGGTCGCCATCGACCTCGGCGTGCTGAGTGGCTGGCAGGTCGATGAAATGGAAGGCGGCAAGAACTTCCCGGCCCTGGCCGCCGGTCCGTTCCCGGCGCCGTTCCAGTCGGACAACCCGAGCGTCGCCCCGCCCGCCGATGGCTACATCCTCAGCGGTGGCAAGACCGACGCCCGTGACTGCGTCAACTTCACCGACGAGGAGATGGGCAAGAAGCTCAACCGCGCCTTCACCTGGCCGCTGATCAATGTCGACGCCGGGCAAGTGTTCAAGGTGACCTGGCGCTACACCGCGCCGCATACCACCCGCGGCTATCGCTGGCTGATCACCAAGGACGGCTGGGACCCGAAACAACGCATCACCCGTGCACAACTGGAAGACAAGCCGTTCGCCGAGGACTTCTACCCGCAGGTGCCGTATTACAGCCACGCCGGCGAGTTGAAGGCCAAGGTCGATCACGAAGTGAAGCTGCCGGCCAACAAGAAAGGCCGTCACGTGATCGTGCTGATGTGGATCGTCGCCAATACCGGCAACGCCTTCTACCAGGCATTCGACGTCGACTTCCAGTAAGTCCGCGGGATCTACACACGTTCTGAAGGATTAGAACATGGCAACGATTGACTTTACCCAACTCAAGGCAGCGCAGGATGACGCTGCATCGCGAATGCCCAGCCTGGCGGGCAAGAAGATCCTCATGGGCTACTGGCACAACTGGCCGGCCGGCCCGGCGGATGGTTACCAGCGCGGGCAGTTCGCCAACATGAGCCTGGAGGAGGTGCCGCGCGACTACAACGTGGTGGCGGTGGCCTTCATGAAAGGCAGCGGCATACCGACCTTCAAGCCTTACAACCTGTCCGATGCCGAGTTCCGGCGCCAGGTGGGCGTGCTCAACAGCCAGGGCAGGGC
Organism: Pseudomonas sp. PONIH3; assembly: GCF_002934345.1. Lineage (NCBI taxonomy): Bacteria > Pseudomonadati > Pseudomonadota > Gammaproteobacteria > Pseudomonadales > Pseudomonadaceae > Pseudomonas > Pseudomonas sp. PONIH3. The sequence continues at coordinate 958,965 of NZ_CP026386.1, read as the reverse complement.
GGTGCTGATGTCCCTGGGCGGCGCCGATGCGCATATCGCCTTGAACCCGGGCCATGAACAGCCGCTGGCCAATGAAATCATCCGCTTGGTGGAGACCTACGGTTTCGACGGGCTGGACATCGACCTTGAACAGAGCGCGATCGATTTCGCCGCCAACAAGACGGTCCTGCCTGCCGCTCTGAAACTGGTGAAGGATCACTACGCCGCCGAGGGCAAGCATTTCATCATCAGCATGGCACCGGAGTTCCCCTACCTGACCAGCGCGGGGCGCTACGTCGACTACCTCAAGGCACTGGAGGGGTACTACGACTTCATCGCCCCGCAGTTCTACAACCAGGGGGGTGACGGGCTCTGGGTGCAGGAGGCCAACAATGGCAACGGCGCCTGGATCGCGCAGAACAACGATGCCATGAAGGAGGACTTCCTGTTCTACCTGACCGAGAGCCTGGTCAGTGGCACCCGCGGCTTCACCCGGATCCCGGCCGACAAGTTCGTCATCGGCCTGCCGGCCAACGTCGATGCAGCCGCCACCGGCTATGTGATCAACCCGACGGCGGTGACCAACGCGTTCAAGCGTCTCTACGCCAAGGGCGTGTCGATCAAGGGCCTGATGACCTGGTCGGTCAACTGGGACAGCGGGGTCAACAAGAACCACGTGCCTTACAACCAGGAGTTCAGCCGGCGCTACGGGCCGCTGATCAACAGTGGCAACAAGGCCACGGCGTCCACCGACGCCTGATCGAGCTAGCATCCGGCAGACGTGCCTGATGCCCGACAGTCGAGGCCTGTCGGCTTGATCACCGCATGAAGATCCGATGCCGCAAGGCATCGGATTTTTTGTGCCTGGTCGCTAGTGTGGTGTTTCACAAATAACGACCAATAAATCGCGAGCGCTTTTTGCGCTCATGCGGTGTTGTCGCTCCTAGCCGTAGCTGGGCTACGACTCGTCGCGACGCCTTGCCTGAGCGCAAAAATCGCTCGCGATTTATTGGTCGTATTTGCAAAACACCACACTAGGGCGCCGGTACGAAAATGGCGAGTCACTGCTACCCACAGGGGCTACCATGTCACCCATGGCCAATATCAACGACACTACCGAAAACGACGCCTGTTACCTGGCACTGAAAGCGCACGATGCGCGCTCGAACGGCTGTGTTGCCCTGGGCTGGCGTCCGCCCTATGACACTGCCGCAATGCTCGGCTTTCTGCGCCTGCGGGCGATACCCGGCGTGGAGCGTGTGGAGGAGGGGATATACACCCGTACGCTGCATCTCATGCAGGACGGTCAGGAACATTGCGGCTGGTTGAGCGTGGCCTTTGACGAGGCGGGCACCCAGGTGCGAGTAAGGATCAGCGATTCCCTGACGGGCGTCGTGCCCACGGTGATCAACCGCGTGCGCGCCGCGCTCGACCTGGATGCCGACCCGCTCGCCATCGACGCCGTGCTGCACAGTGCGTTCCCTTCGGGCGCGGGCCTGCGCGTTCCGGGAACGGTTGACGGTTTCGAGGTGGCCGTGCGCGCCGTGCTGGGCCAACAGATCACCGTGGCCGCTGCGCGCACATTGGGCGCACGCCTGGCCGCGGCTTTCGGGCAACCCATCACAACGCCGCTGGCTGGCATGGACCGTCTGTTCCCCACGCCCGCCGCGCTGATTGCGGCCAGCGGGGATGAACTGGGCCGGCTGGGCATCACGCGCCAACGCCAGGCGGCGCTCAAGGCACTGGCGGAGGCGGTGCTGGAGGGTGGCCTGGTCCTGAGCCCGGGTGTGGACATCGCGGCCACCTGTGCCCGCTTGCGCGCACTGCCGGGGATCGGCGACTGGACCGCGCAATACATCGCCTTGCGTGCGTTGCGCTGGCCCGATACCTTCCCGGCGGGCGATGTGGCGCTGCAAAAAGCCCTGGGTGTGAGCAGCGCACAGGCGGCAACGCAAGCCGCGCAGGGCTGGCGACCCTGGCGCGGTTATGCAGTGCTGCGCGCCTGGCAAAGCCTGACAGGCCAGCCTAAATAGGTGTGAACCTATTCACTGTCTGTTCAGCGCATACACCAGGCCTGCATGGGGCGAAACCTTGTCGTTGCTGCTGCACCTGGACGCCCAAGCATCAGTTCAAGCTGTGGGTCGACTACACCTTGCCCGGTAACTGGAGCCTTACCTCGGTGGGGCTGGGCACCACGGCGGTCACCGGCACCACCTCTTACGACCACGTCTTCGGCCTGCCCGGTTATGCCATCTGGGATGCTCGGGTCGCGTACAAGGTCAGACCATGGCGGCGAACCTCAATAACCTGCTGGACAAGAAGTACTACCAGCCGGCTTACAACACCATCGACTACAACAACTACTACGGCGACCCGCGCAACGTCATGTTCAGTGTCAAATACACGCCTGAACCCTAGTGTGGTGTTTCACAAATAACGACCATAACTCGCGGTGCTTTTTGCGCTCATGCGGCGTTGTCGCTCCTCGCCGTAGCTGGGCTACGACTCGTCGCGACGCCTTGCCTGAGCGCAATAATCACTCGCGATTTATTGGTCGTATTTGCAAAACACCACGGTGATGCTGCGTTGAATACAGCCTGGTGCGCCAGCCCGGTCGGAATGCTCATTTACAATCCGTAAAGTCGAGCGCGGCTCCGACCGTTCCTCGGCTGTTTTCGCCTTGGCTGACCTTCGTCTCAAGACTTTTCAAACAGACCCTAGTTTGGCTGTAGCGCGCGCTTTACGATCTCAGCCTGACCAATCTCGGCCCCCGACGGTCTCAAGGTTTACCGAGCTAGACGCAATCCTGTGAATCCGTCCTGCATTCCGTGCGTGCATATCTAATTGATTTATAAGCTATAAAAAAATCTTGTAGCGTGCTAATGGCATTACTGATCAAATGTACCGCCAGGAGTTGGTCAATTGATCTAGTCGATTGACCATGACTTGAGGATTGCCGGCCCGATGAGAGGGTTAGATGAACCAACAATCTCCCAGGACCGGGGCTGAAATTGGTAGAGGTCATATGAGAATAATAATCGTTGCATTATTGCTGGCATCGCTTGCAGGTTGCGGGCTGGATGAACAGCCGGCCGAGAAATCCAACACGGACTGGGAGTTTCTTGGAAACTCCAGCGAGATGCAGCATTCCTCTTCGCTGAAGGCTATCAACAGGGACACCGTCGGTTCACTGGGCCTGGCTTGGTGGGTGGACCTCCCGGTCAGTGACGGCCTGGTGGGTAACCCCCTGGTCAAGGACGGTATTGTTTTTCAAGGGGCACCCAACGGCCAGGTCATTGCCAACGATGTAAAGACAGGTCAGTTGATGTGGAATTTCAAAGATGAGAATGCGCAGCAGGGCTCATCGTTTGCAGGCTACTGGGGGCGCCGATTCAATCGCGGAGTGGCACTGAGTGGCAGCAATGTCATCATCGCTTCGGGTGACTGCCGTCTGATCGCGGTCGACCAGCGCACGGGCAAGAAAGTGTGGGAAGCGACATCGTGCGACTCCGCTGACATGTACGCGATTACCGCGGCGCCGCGGGTGGGCAACGGCTTGGTGTTCACCGGCAATGCCTGCCTCGATACCGGCACGACCCGTGGCTATGTCGATGCCTTCGACGCCAACAGCGGCGCTCATCGCTGGCGTTTCTACACGGTGCCTGACGATCCCTCGAAGCCGCAATCGGCGCTGTATGAGAATGCGGCTAAGACCTGGGGTAAAGACTGGTACTCGAAGACCCACGGGTGTGGCAGCGCTTGGGACGCCATGACCTATGACCCACAGCTTAATCTGCTTTACATAGGGGTAGGGGGGCCGGCACCGTTTGATCCGTCGAAGCGTGGCGAACAGGCAGGCGATGAGCTGTTCACCAACTCCATCGTGGCCCTGGATGCCAGCACGGGCGAGTACAAATGGCATTTCAAGCAAACCCCCCAGGATGCTTGGAACTACGACTCCAGCGTCGGCATCATGGTTGCCAACATCACCGTGAACGGGCAGTCGACACGCGCGGTGCTGAGCGTGCCGAAGAGTGGTTTTGCCTACGCCCTGGATGCGCAGACCGGCAAGTTCATTTCCGGCGGTGCCTACATGCCGATGGAGTGGGCTTCAGGATTGGACGCAAATGGTCGCCCGATCATGAAGCGGGAAGGGCAGTATTGGCTCAATGACGCCAAGCAGTACATGCAGCTGCCCAATGGCCTGGGCGCCCATGGCTGGGAAGCGCTGGCCTTCAACCCGGACGACGAGACGGTGTTCATTCCCGCCATGTCTCAGCCGACGCTGGTCAAGGATGATCCCGATTCCGCGCTCGGCGGCCAGTCGTTCGAGCCTGTTCAACGCTCTGCCGATGGCCAGTACCAGACCTACGGAGAAACCGTTGCCTGGGATGTACGTCATAACAGTGTGAAGTGGCGGTCGCGCTTGCCGATGCCTACCAACGGCGGCCTGCTGCATACGGCCGGAGGCCTGGTTTTCCAAGGCACCGGCGACGGGCGCATGCATGTGCTGGACGCGGCGACGGGCAAGACACTGTGGAGCCACGAGATCGGTGGCGCGGTGCGGGCCGCGCCGTCGACCGTAATGGTTGACGGTGAACAATACGTTTTGCTGGCGACCGGTACCGGCACCGCGGCTGCGACTGGGTCGTTGAACGCAGACTCAGCTTCCGCGCCGAAGGCCCGGACCACGCCACGGTTACTGGCGTTCAAGTTGGGCGGCGTCAAGGACTACCCACCGTTCGCACAAGTGCAAAAGGTGCCTGCGCCGCTCACCCCTCGGCAGCCAGAAGCACTGACAGCACTTGGTCGCAAGCTGTTCGAGGGCAGTGGCTGCGTCGAGTGCCATGGCTTGCGTGGCAATGCTGCCGGTGGCCGTGTGCCCAACCTCCTCTATGCGCCACCACCGAGCTACGACTTCTTCGAAGCCGTCGTGCGCCAGGGGCTACTTTCCAAGGCTGGCGGCGGCATGCCAGCGTTTGCGGATTTTACCGATGACCAACTAAAGGCCGTTTTTGCCTACCTGATCAACCAGGCTTGGGACGCTCATGAGGGTAAGGAGCCTCTGGCTGGCACTCACTGATCGAACACGAGGTTTGCGCGGCGGACAAGGACGTGCGCTGCCCTTTATCAATCAAACAACCGAGAGAGCACGCACTATGTGGACCAAACCCAGCTTTACCGACTTGCGCATTGGCTTTGAAGTGACGATGTACTTTGCCAATCGTTGAGTGCTGAGGCAGCACCAGGGTGCCGCCAGCAACCAGTGCATGGGGTGATCAGGGGTAAAATAGGCTGGTGACCGCTGTCCTTTCGCCATAGAGACGTACCCTTTGATTTAACTAGTGGATTTGCCAAAGACCGCCTCTATTTCCCCATCGCCCCAGCCTCCCTCGACAGGAGAACGCGCCATCATCTGACAAAAACGTGATGCTAGTTAAAGGCTTGAGCTAGTAAGTAGCTGCTTCACAGACGCTTGGTACCACGCTTCACGTCATGCTGCGTTGAAAACAGCCTCGGAAATGCTCATTTACTCCAGTGAACTCCACTTCCTCGGCTGTTTTCGCCTTGCCTGGCCGGCGTCACAAGACTTTTCATACAGGGCCTGGCGAAGCCCTCTTCGCCTCGCTTTGCGCTCGCCAATACATTCAGCTATGCCCAGACCCCACCAGGGCTTATGGTGGACTTCAATCCCTGCGACCCCTTTCACATGGCAGCATTCCCAATTCCTCCCTCACTGAGTACACTTGAGATAAATTCTTATTTGTGCCTGATAATCTTTTTAGGGAGGCGTGATGTCCACCGTTGTTCCCGATGGCACTGCGCACACCGGCCTGGAAACACTATACCGTGAGCACAGCGGCTGGCTGCACGGCTGGTTGCGCCAGCGTCTGAACAACTCCGCCGATGCCGCGGATCTGGCCCAGGACACCTTCATCCGGGTGCTGTTGGCGCGCACCGCCGGCACCCTCAAGGAGCCGCGGCACTACCTGGCGACCATCGCGCGCGGGCTGACCATCGACCTGTACCGCCGCCGCAGCCTGGAAAGCGCCTACCTTGAAGCCTTGGCGCAGCAGCCGGAGCGTTATGCGCCCTCGGCCGAAACCCACGCCGCGATCCTCGATACCCTGATGGCCATCGACCGTATGCTCGATGGGCTGGGCCCGCGCACGCGGGCTGTGTTTCTTGCCGTGCAACTGGATGGCCTGAGCTACGAGAAGACTGGCGAACGCCTGGGTGTTTCGGTGAGCACCGTGCGCAAGCACCTGGCCCGCGCGCTGATGCATTGCCTGCTGGTCGAGGACGCATGAAGGCCATTCTCAGCGCGGCGGTGGACTGGTACGTGCGCCTGCATGACAGCAATGTCGATGACGCCACCCGCGCCGCATGGCAAGCCTGGTGCACGGCCGACCCTCGCCACGCCGCAGCCTGGGCGCGCCTGGAGCAACTGCAAGGCCGCCTGGGCAGCGCCCCCCGCGGTGCCGCACAGACTCTGGAAATCGCCCGGCGCGACCGGCGCCATGCCGTGAAGGCACTGGCGCTGTTGCTCGGCGTCGGGGCCGTTGGTTGGCAGGGGTACCGGGCTTCGCCCTGGAGTGCCGACTATGCGACACGGATCGGCGAGCGCCGCCGACTGACCCTGGCCGATGGCACGCGCCTGGACCTCAACACCGACAGCCGTGTCGATGTTCGCTACGACGCGGGCCAGCGCCTGATCCAGCTGCAGCGCGGCGAGATCCTGGTGGAAACCGCCAAGGATGCGCGGCCACTCAGCGTGCGCACCGTGGCAGGCGACATCCTGGCCCTGGGTACCCGCTTCAGCGTGCGTCAGGACAACGACGTGAGCCATGTGGCGGTGGCCGCCCATGCCGTGGAGGTGCGGCCCAGCCGGGCGTCGCAGGTGGTGCGTATCGACAGTGGGTACAGCCTGAGTTTTGCCGCCGACCACATCGGCCCCCTGCAACCCTTGGCCCCCGGCGGCCAGGCCTGGGCCGAGGGCATGCTGGTCAGTGTCGACTGGCGCCTGGACGAGGTGGTCCACGAGCTGGCGCGCTACCGCCCCGGTTATCTCGGCTGCGCCGGTGAGGTCGCGGGCTTGCGCCTGTCTGGCGCATTCAACCTGGACGACACCGACGTCGCCCTGGCCAGCCTGGAAGACGCGTTGCCGGTTCGCGCACGGCGCATGACGCGCTACTGGGTGCGCATGGAGCCAATCGGCAAGGGGTAGGGGGCCCACGATCGTGGAGGCCCGAGCCGGGAACCGTGGGTGAAATCTCATCCGCTCTCAAACATTCGAGAATTTTTCGCATTTGGGGTAGCAGATTTCCTTCGCTGCTTCGGCTCTTGAGGGCGCGCGCATCAAGCGTGCCCAAGCCAACCCGAAACAGGAACCCTTTTTCATGTCCGCACGCCGTACCTCGCTAGCCTGCAGTATTCGCCAGGCGACCCTCGCACTGAGCCTTTGCGGCGCCGCGCTGGCGACCTCGACCGCCTGGGCCGCCGCGCAGCGCTACGATATCCCGGCCGGCAGCCTGGCTTCCGCGATCAGCCAGTTCGCCGCCGCCAGCGGCGTGACCATCAGCTTCAGCAATGACGAAACCAGCGGGCTGCATTCCTCGGGGCTGCACGGCAGCTTCGAGCTGGAGCAAGGTTTCTCCGCGTTGCTGCAGGGATCGGGGCTGCGCGTGCAGCAGGTGGGCGACAAGCGCTATGTGCTGAGCAAGGTGCAGAACGACGGCGCCGTCGAGCTTGGCGCTACCAGCGTCGATGCCTTGGGCCTGGGCAGCACCAGCGAAGGCACCGGCAGCTACACCACAGGTTCTGCCAGCACCGCGACCGGCCTGCGCCTGTCGGCACGCGAGACGCCGCAGTCGGTCAGCGTGGTCACCCGTCAGCAGATCGAGGACCAGAACCTGACGGACGTCACCCAGGTGCTCGAGCAGACGCCGGGCGTGGTCGTCGACAGCATGGGGCCGGCCGGCAGCGACGCCAACCATATCTATGTGCGCGGCTTCCAGGTCGGCAGCATCCAGGTCGATGGCGTCAACCGCCCCGATACCTTCGGTTTTCGCGACGACCTGGCCGACATGGTGTCGTACGACCGGGTCGAGGTGGTGCGCGGAGCGACCGGCCTGATGTCGGGGACTGGCGATCCCGGTGCCACCATCAACCTGGTGCGCAAGAAGCCGACCCTCGAGACGCAGCGCAAGCTGACCCTCAAGGCGGGCTCCTGGGACAGCTACCGTACCGAGCTGGACCTGTCCGGCAAACTGTCGGAGAGCGGCCACGTGCGCGGGCGTCTCGTCGCCTCGACCACCGACAGCCAGAGCCATGTCGACCGGCAGTCGCTGGAGCGCCAGGTAGCCTACGGCGTGGTGGAGTGGGACGTCACCGACAACACGATGTTGACCGTGGGCGCCGAGTACCAGGAGATGGACAACGACGGCGCGGGCAACCACGGCTTCCCGATGTTCAATTCCGATGGCAGTCACTTCAAACCGTCGCGATCGTTCAACTCGGCTTCGGACTGGAGCTACCACAAGCGCCGCACGAAAACGCTGTTCACCACGCTGGAACACCAGCTGGACAACGGCTGGCAGTTGAAACTGAATGCCGAGCACAGTCGCCGCAGCTATGACGACACCTTCGCCACTGCCGCCGCCGGTAGCGTCAAGCCCGATGGCAGCGGTATCAGCACCTGGACCGGGCGTTGGGCGGGTGAGCCCCGGCAGACGTCGTTCGACCTGTCCGCCAGCGGCCCGTTCGAGCTGCTTTCTCGCGAGCATCAAGCGTACCTCGGCGCCAGCCACTACCGGGCCTACTACCGTAATCCCGGTTACCAGCTATGGACGAGCCAGCCGATCGACAACATTCATACCTGGGACGGTTCGCTGGCGATTCCGGACGCCATCCACAACAAGTATTCGCAGGATGCGCTGGACGAAACCCAGGACGGCCTGGTGGCGTCGGTGCGTTGGAGCCTGGCCGATGACTTGTCGCTGATCACCGGCGCGCGGGTGATCGATTGGAAACGCGACGAAACCGGGACCACCCTGTCAAGCGGCGCGACCACGCGCACCTCGCGCAGCGAAACCGGGGTTGTCACGCCCTACGTGGGGCTGGTCTACGACTTCGCCGAGAACTGGTCGGCCTACGCCAGCTATACCGCGATCTTCAAGCCGCAGAGCAGACAGGATGCCAGTGGCGGCTACATCGAGCCGCTGGAAGGTGTGAACTACGAGTTGGGTATCAAGAGCGAGTTCTGGGACAAGCGCCTGACCACCGCCTTCAGTGTCTTCGAGGTGCAGCAGGACAACCTGGCCGTGGCTGACGGCGACAAGCTGGCACCGAACGGCGACCAGGCCTATCGCGCCGAATCCGGCACCAAGACCCGTGGTTTCGAGATGGAGATCGCGGGGCAGATCCTGCCTGACTGGCAGGTTTCCGCCAGCTACACCTATGCCCAGGCCGAAGATTCCGATGGCAAGCGTCTGCTCACTGAGGTGCCGCGCGATACCTTCAAGCTGTTCACCAGTTACCAACTGCAGTCCTTGCCACAGTTGAAGATTGGCGGCGGTGTGCGCTGGCAGGGGATGGAGTACAAGAAGAACGCCGGCCCGAACCAGGAGACGTTCAACCAAGGCGCCTACAGTGTGGTCGACCTGATGGCGCAGTACGCGTTCACGCCGCAGACCAGCGTCGCCTTGAACCTCAACAACGTGCTGGATGAGAAGTACTACTCCGCGATCGGTGGGCGCGGGTGGTACGGCACCCCGCGCAGTGCCACGGCGACGTTGGTCTACGCATTCTGATCCACGTCGGGCAGGTCGGGTGGCGCCCATGGCTGTGGCCACCCGACATACCGCGATGGACAGGCTCTGCGGCTGCCTGGCGCTACCAGCTTTGTGAATGAGGCTGCGGCCCAGGCAGCGTCGGAAACAATGGCAACACCTCCTCGGCCAGCTCCTGGATGATCTCCTGTGCTGGACGCCTGGCCATCTGCAGTCCCAGCGCGGCGTGGTTCACCCCGGCCTCGCGCCATTCCTCCAGCAGTTCGACCAGCCCATGGCGCCCTGTGCGCAGCACGTAACCGCCCTGCAGGGGCGTTCGGGGAAAGTGTGGGTCGTCGTCCAGGTCGATCCATTCATTGATCATGTGCGGGCGGAAACCGCCACCCGGTATCGCTTCACGCCAGGCGTGGACCTTTGCCGCCAGGCGCAGCGGCCCGTGCCTGTCGTGGGTGGCGTGCGGGTAGGTGAGCCAAAAGCTCGAGTGTCCGCCAGTGCAAGCGTTCATCGTTTGGCTGGGAAGGGAGCTTGTCGGAGACCAGAGTGCAGGGGACTCGTTTTGATAGGTGCGCAAAACCCCACCACTCACCTTATTGCCTGTCCGGAGCGACAACATATTTAGGTAACACATGTTTCGTAAATTCACGCTTTTGGTGCAGGCGTAGTCCCAACAACGTGCACTGATGAGTTTTCAAGTATCACATATCAATCGTTATAAAAATGATAACTAAATGATAAATATGTAGAAAACACTTGTTACGAAATTGGCATGTGGTTTGCTCAAGGCTTTCTGCCCGGGTACGCGCCCGGGGTGTCGAACTGACCCTGTCGTCCCCACTCCTGGCATCAGGAATGACCGGCGGCAGCTCAAAGCCTATGAGGACCTTCCAATGAAAGACGTGATTCAGCACCTTTATGGCGGCCATGCCTGCTGCGCAGTAGCCCGGCCGTTGGTGGTGGCGCTCGCGGCCCTGGCCGTCTTCGGCTCGGCCCAGGCTGCCGGGACTGACGCCGGGCAGTTGGGCGGCAAGCTGACCCCCTTGGGCGGCGAGGTGGCGGCCAACGCAGACGGCTCGATCCCGGCCTGGGTGGTCCCCGGCAAACAGGACTCGGGATGGAGCTATGGCCAGGTACGCGGCCAGCACTGGAAGTTCAAGGACGACAAGCCGTTGTTCAGCATCGACGCCGGCAATGTGGCGCAACATGCCCAGCAACTGTCGCCCGGCCAGCTCGAGCTGTTCAAGAAGATCCCGGGTTATCGCATGGACGTCTACCCGACGCGGCGCAGCTGCGGCGCGCCGGACTTCGTGGTCGACAACACGCGCAAGAACGTCGGCTTCGCCACTCTCGACCGCGAAGGCCTGGCGTTGCAAGAGGCCCATGTTCCCGGCATTCCGTTCCCTCTGCCCACGACGGGGGCCGAGGTCATGTGGAACATGAAGATGCGCTACCGCGGGGTCGGCTTCGACATGTCCAAGACGGTCTCCGGATTGTCGCCGCGCGAGGCGGGCGGAAGCTGGCTGCGCACTTCCACCGACTGGTTCATGTATACCCCTTGGGGGCAGAAGGGCAGTGCGCTGTTCTCCTCGTTCGACCGCCTGGAAGTGGCCACCTACTTCAACTACTACGAGCCGGCCGCCCTGGCGGGCCAGGCGGGGGTGGTCACCACCAAGGCCGGGGAGCAGGCCAGCACCTTCTACTACTTCCCCGGGCAGCGACGGGTACGGCGCATGCCGTCGTACTCCTACGATGCACCGCAGATCGGCCTGGACAACCAGTACACCATCGACGAGTCGAACATCTTCTTCGGCCCCATGGATCGCTTCGACTGGAAGCTGGTCGGCAAGCAGGAGCTGCTGGTGCCGTACAACGCGTTCGGTGCCTATGACGGTTCGGCGCGCATCGAGGATGTCGCGCAGCAGAGCGCCATCGCGCCCCAGGCACGCCGCTACGAGCTGCACCGGGTCTGGGTGGTGGAGGCCAACGTGCGCCAAGGCATGCGTCACCAGGCGCCCAAGCGGGTGTTCTACATCGACGAGGACAGCTGGAACGGCCTGATGGCGGTCGACTACGACAAACAGGGGCAGATCTGGAAGGTTCGCGAGGGCTACACCATCCCGGTCTACGAGACCGGCACCTGCGACATGGAGGCCCAGGCCCAGTACAACCTGGTCGATGGCCGCTATCTCTACGACATGACCTCCATCGGCGTTGGCAATAAGGATCATCGCTGGCTCACCGAGGATGCCGGTAACCCGCGCCTGAAGCGCGATTTCTACACCTCCGACAACCTGCGGGCCATCAGCGAACGTTGAACCTTCACCTCTAGAGCGCCGTCATGAAAAAAACAATCACAAAAGTTTCAGGCCTTGCTATTGCGTGCATGACCCCCTTGGCAATGGGGTTCACCTTTGAAACCGAATCCGTCAGGGGGGCTTTCGACTCGACGATTTCCTATGGCATGGGCGTACGCACCGAGTCCCGGGGTTGCAACCTGATCAATCAGGGGGCGACGGGCCATCACCCTCCTGCGGGGTGCTTGGCCCAGACTTCAGGTATCGGCGACCAGGGCGATCTCAACTACGACAAGGGCGACCTGTTCACCCACTACCTGAAGGGCACTCACGAGCTGCTGCTCAAGATGCCCGAGGATTTCACCTTCATGGCCCGGGGCAGCTGGATTCGCGACTTCGCCGCCAGCGACACGACGGGTGCGCTGTCCTTCAACACACCGGCGGACGTGGGTAGCGACGGCCTGACCCGTTCGGCACGTGATGACCTCGAGTTCAAGGCGCGCCTGCTCGACCTGTGGGTGAGCAAGGGCTTCGACGTGGGCGATCAGCGCGTACGCGCCCGGCTGGGCAACCAGGTGATCAACTGGGGCGAAAGCCTGTTCGTGCAGGGTGGTATCAACAACACCAACGCCTACGATGTGCAGGCCTTGTCGCGCCCGGGCGTGCAGCTCAAGGAAGCCGTGCTGCCGGCGCCGATGCTCAGCGTCGCCTCTGGGCTGGGGGCCGGGATCAACGTCGAGGCCTATTACCAGTTCGCCTGGAACAAGAGCGAACTGCCGCCGGTGGGCAGCTACTGGTCGTACACCACCGCGCTCGGCAAGGGCATGAAGTCGTACGGTTTCGACGACAAGAACGCCCGCGACAGCGGCCAGTGGGGGCTTTCGCTGCGCTGGCAGCCCCAGGACAGCGACCTCAACGTGGGCGTGTACGTGATGCGCTACCACGACAAGCTGCCTTCGCTGACCACTCGGTTGCTTGATCCGGACACCTTCGCCGTGTCGCAGAACTGGGTCTATCCCGAAGACCGGATGATGTATGGCATCAGTGCCAACCTGCCGCTCGGCGACTGGGCGGTGGGCACCGAGCTGTCCTACCGACCGAAGGATGCCGTTGCCCTGAACCCGGTGCTCGACCTGTGCGCGAACAACGGGGGCAAGTGCTGGAAGGACGAGAAGAAGTTCCAGTGGCACCTCACCGGGCTGTACAGCATGACGCCCTCCAACTCGCCGCGGCTGCTGGACCTGACAGGGGCAAGCACCGGCACCCTGCTGACCGAGCTGGTGGTCATCAAGTACCCGGGGCTGCACGACAGCTACGACGGCGAGGTGATCGCCGCCGGGGCCAACACCTGGCAGCTAGACCCGACCAGCACACCCAAGGCCCACGGCGACAAGACTTCTTCGGGGATCAACCTGGACTTCAGCCTGACCTACGACGGCACCCTGCTGCCCGGTTGGCAGGTGACCCCGGGCATCTTCTATGCGCGCTCGCTGGGCGGGCGCACGCCCAACCTGGCGGCAACCTTCACCGAAGACGCCAGCAGCCTGAACCTGTACCTCAACTTCGTGCGCAACCCCGCCAGTTGGCAGCTGTCGTTCAACTATGCCAAGTTCATGGGGGGCGACACGGCCTACGACCAACTGCTGCGTGACCGCGACTATGTCGGCGTGGTTCTGTCGCGCACTCTGTGAGGCCTGCCGTGAACATGTCTATCGATGTATCGAAGCAATCGCTGCGCGGCGTCCTGCCGCGCATCGAGGCCGGTCTGTTCGGGCACCGGCGTGTGGTGCTGCTTATCCTGGCCTTGTTCACCACGGTGATGGCCTGGTTCGCGGTGCATTTGCGCATGGATGCCGGGTTCGAGAAACAGCTGCCGATCGGCCACGAGTACGTGGAAACCTTCAGGCAGTATCGTGGCGACTTGCTCGGTGCGAACCGTCTGACCCTGGTGGTCAGGGCCCGCGAAGGCAGTATCTGGAGCGAGGCGGGCCTGCGTCGTCTGTACGATGTGACCCAGGCGGTGACGTTCCTGCCAGGCATCTCTCGCAGCAGCGTGCGCTCGCTGTGGACGCCCAACGCGTTCGTCAACGAGATCACCGAGGAGGGGTTTCGGGCCGACCCGCTGGTACCCGGGACGGTGACGCCCGAGCGGTTGGACAGCGCCACCATCGCCCGGATCGCCGACTCCACCGCCCAGGGCGGCTTCATCGGTACCCTGGTTTCCCGTGACCAGCGCAGCGCGATGATTACCGCCGAACTCAACGAGCGTGACGCCAAGGGCGAGCGCCTGGATTACGTGGCCTATAACCGGGTGCTGGAGGAGCAGATCCGCCAACGGTTCGAGGATGCGCAGTTCGAGGTGCAGATCATCGGCTTCGCCAAGCAGATTGGCGATATCGCCGATGGCGCGGCGGCGGTGCTGGAGTTCTGCCTGCTGGCCCTGTTGCTGACTGCGGTGGCGGTGTACTGGTACTGCCATTCGCTGCGCTTCACCTTGCTGGCGCTGGGCTGTTCGCTGACATCGCTGGTCTGGCAGTTTGGCAGCTTGCGCCTGTTGGGCTACGGACTAGACCCACTGGCGGTTTTGGTGCCGTTCCTGGTGTTCGCCATCGGTGTCTCCCACGGGGTGCAGCAGATCAACTACATCGTCCGCGAGATCGCCGCCGGCAGCACGGTCGCGGTGGCGGCGCGCTCGAGCTTCCGCGGGTTGCTGGTGCCGGGCACCTTGGCGTTGGTGACGGCCTTCGTGTCGTTCATCACCTTGTTGCTGATCCCCATCCCCATGGTGCGCGAGCTGGCGATCACCGCGGCGCTCGGTGTGGCCTTCAAGATCGTCACCAACCTGGTCATGTTGCCGCTGGTGGCCTCGATGCTGAAGGTCGATGGCCGTTACGCGGCCCGCGAGGAGTCCGCCCGCGAGCGTCGCGCCGCACGCCTGGCGTGGCTGGCCGCGCTGGCCGAATGGCGCAATGCGCGCTGGGTCATGCTGGTGGCCTTGCTGGTGTTCGCCACGGCCGTCTGGCAGAGCCACGACCGCGTGGTTGGTTCGCTGCAGGCCGGGGCACCGGAGCTGCGCGAAGACGCGCGCTTCAACCGCGATGCGCTGGCCATCGCCAGCCACTACGACATCGGCCTCGACTGGCTCAGCGTGGTCTTCGAAGTGCAGCCCGGGCGGCTGGGTGACGCAGGTGGCAACGCCTGCGAGGACGTCGAGCTTGGGCAATACCAGGACCGCTTCGCGTGGGCGATGGAAGGGGTGCCGGGGGTGCTGTCGGTGGCGTCGTTCTCCTCGGCCATGCGTCAGTTCAACGAAGGCTACAACGAGGGCAACCCGAAGATGAGCGCGGTGCCGATCGATGCGATGAACTATTCGTCGTTGGCCGCTGAAGTGGCACGCAGCCCAGGCCTGATGCGCAACGATTGCAGCATGACCGCGGTGCACCTGTACCTGGCGGACCACAAGGCCACCACCATCGGCCGGGTGATCGAGGCGGCCAAGACGTTTCGCGCCGAGCAGCCGTTGCCCGGCGTTGCCGTACGCCTGGCTGCCGGCAATGCCGGGGTGATCGCCGCCATCAACGAGGAGGTGGAGAAGAGTGAGACGCCGATGCTGCTCTATGTCTATGCCGCCATCGCCTTGCTGGTGCTGGTGGTGTATCGCGACTGGCGCGCCGTGCTGGTGTGCTGCTTGCCGTTGACCATCGGCACCTTCATTGGCTACTGGTTCATGAAGACGCTGCAGATAGGCCTGACCATCGCCACGCTGCCGGTGATGGTGCTCGCGGTAGGTATCGGGGTGGATTACGCCTTCTACATCTACAACCGCATCCAGCTGCACCAGGCCGATGGCCAGCCGGTGGGGGTCGCGGTGGCGCTGTCGCTGCGCGAGGTGGGCATGGCGACCATCTTCACTGCAATCACCCTGGCGGTCGGCGTGGCCACCTGGGCGTTTTCCGCGCTCAAGTTCCAGGCGGACATGGGCAAGCTGCTGGCCTTCATGTTCATGGTCAACATGGTGATGGCCATGACCGTATTGCCGGCGTTCGCGGTCTGGCTGGAACGGATCTTCCCACGCAAGCGCCCGGTGCGCAGGATCGGCGCGCTGGCGCATTGAGGAGAGCGGTATGGGATATCTGAAAACACTGTTGGGCGTCACCCTGGCGACCGCCTCCTGTTTGGCAAGCGCCCTCGAAGCGGTGCCGGCGGCACCTGTCGCGCACGCTACCCAGGCCATGTTGCTGGGGGCGGCCTGGGCGCAGAAGCGGGTGGTCGCGGTGGGCGATCACGGCGTCGTGCTGCTCTCCGATGACAGCGGGCGCAACTATCACCAGGCCCGCTCCGTACCGGTCTCCAGCAGCCTGACCGGCGTCAGTTTCGCCGATGCCAGGCATGGCTGGGCGGTGGGCCATTGGGGGGCGATTCTTGCCAGCGACGATGGCGGCGAGCATTGGCAGCTCCAGCGCCTGACCCCTGACCAGGACAGGCCGCTGTTCGCCGTGCATTTCTTCGACAACCTGCGGGGCGTGGCGGTGGGGCTGTGGTCGCTGGTGCTGACCACCGACGATGGCGGGGCGACCTGGACCGAGCGCAACTTGCCGGCACCTGCGGGCGCCGGCCGCGCGGACCTCAACCTGATGAGCCTGTTCGTCGATGATCGTCATCACAGGCTCTATGCCACGGCCGAACGCGGGCAGCTGTTGCGCTCCGACGACCGAGGGCAGACCTGGCGATACCTGGACACCGGCTACGACGGCACGCTCTGGACGGGCGCTGTGTTGCCCGATGGCGGGCTGCTGGTGGGTGGGCAGCGTGGCACCTTGTTGCGCGGGACGCCTGACGGCGCGTCGTGGCAGCGCATTGCGCTGGACAGTCGCAGTTCGATCACCTCGATCGTGGTGGACGGCCAGCAAGTGGTCGCGGTGGGGCTCGATGGCCTGCAGGCGCGCAGCGAGGATGTTGGGCGCACGTTCACGCTGTCACGCCGCAAGGACGGCGTGTCGCTGACCGCCGCGCTGGCCGGTGGCGAGGATGGGCCGTTGCTGTTTTCCCGGCGTGGACCGGGGAAAGCTTTGCCCTGAAGTGTGTGCCGCCTGTGGCATCAAGCGGCACAAGCGCATCGTCCTGAACCTGTGCACACCCCTGGCGATCCTGGGCAAGGATGCTCTTTATTAAAATACATAACACTAGTTGCGTTAAATCAATCAGCGCAGTAGAGTCGAAAAAACACAACAACAAGCCGCAGGAGGATCGTCATGTGTGCCAGCCGCTTCTCGAGCGCCTGCCGCACAGCGGTTTTACCGCTGCCTGGAGAGCGTGCATGAATACTTTCAGCGATACATCGCAGCCCAACCCCGGTTCACAGCGGTTCCGCCTGCTGGGCGGCTGGGTCGAGCGCCCGGACGATCTGCAGCCAGCGCTGGAGGGCGATGTCAGTGCCGATGTGGTCATCATCGGCGCCGGTTTCGCCGGCCTGTCCACGGCACTGGAGCTGACTGCGCTGGGTGCCAGCGTGGTGGTCCTGGAACAGGATTTTGCAGGCTTCGGCGCCAGTGGCCGCAACGCTGGATACCTGGCCGGCAGCATGGGCGTGGAGTTCGAGCTGTTCCACAAACGGGTGGGCGTGGAGCAGGCGCGGAAAATAGTCGCGTTCTACGATGAAGGTGTCAGCTACGTGGAACGGCGCCTGGGTGAACTGGCCATCGACTGCGACTACAACCCCTCCGGCATCATCCGCGCCGCGGTGCACCCGTCCCAGGAGAAGAAGCTGCGCCATGGCATGGCACTGGGGCAGCAGTTGGGCTCTGTCACGCGCTTCGTCGAACCCGATGAAATGCGCGCCCGCGGGATCCCGCCAGCGTTCCTGTTCGGCTGCACGCAGCACGGCGGCACGCTCGATCCCGGCAAGTACGTCATGGGGCTGCGCCGCGCCGCCCTGCGGGCCGGGGTGCGACTGTTCGAGCAGACCCGGCTGTTGTCCTATCAGGAAGGCGCAACCGTCATCTGCCGCAGCGAACGCGGCAGTGCCAGCGCGCCATTCATGGTTTTGGCCACCAATGCCTACACGCCGCAGTTGGGGCTGCTACGCGACAAGGTGGTGCCGCTGCGGGTTTCGGCGATCGAGACCGCGCCGTTGTCCAAGGCGCAGCTACAGACCCTGGGATGGCAGGGCAGAGAAGGGATCGTCACCCCGCACTGGACTATGGAGAGTCATCGCCTGACGGCGCGTGACACCTTGTTGGTCACCACCAAGCAACTTGGCTATGCCTACGGCTCGGCCACGCCCAACCAGCCGGATGTGTCCGCCTACAAAGCCTTGCAGCAGGCTTTGGGCGAACGTTTCCCAACGCTTCGTGGCACCCCCATCCATGCTTGCTGGAGCGGTTATATCAGCCTGGCCTACGACGCCTTACCCGTGGTCGGCGCCACAGGTGCCCGCGACAACATTCTCTATAGCGCCGGTTGTTCCGGCCATGGCGTCGGTACCCAGTCGCTAATTGGCCACCTATTGGCCGAACGCATCGGCGGTATCGAGCACCCGCTGCTGGCGGCGCTACGCCACAAGACACCTTCGACCCTGCCCGAACCGCTGCAGTGGTGCGCCATGCAGGCCGCTCTGGCGGGTGTGAACGTGCTCGACCGCCAACTGAACCGCAAAGCCCGGGCCTTCCAGGCCCAGTAACTTTCTCTACTGCGCAGGCCAGCCCGCCTGAGGCCGGCCCGCGCTCGCAACCTTGGAGCACGCATGAACAGCAATTCCAACGAGGCCGTCCGAGTGACGGCCTGGGCTGCGATCCTGGGCGGTCTGTTTGCCTACCTGAACGTCGGCTTCATGCTGATGGTGACGCACGGCGACATGACGGTGACCCTGGATGGCGCGCAAATGCTGAGTTTGCCGGAGCAGCTGCGGCAGTACTTCAGGCTGTCGATGTTCGCCGACCTGCTGGGTTTCTACCTGCCGTTGCTGGTGATCGGCGGCTACCTCTGGCGGGCGTTCCGTGACCAGGCCGGCGCATTGGGTGACGTGGCCGCCCTGGCCATTGCCACGTACGTGGTCCTGGGCGTGGTGGGCGCCGGCTTGCAACTGTCGGTGCTCAATACCCTCGCGGCTCTTCACCAGAGCGGCTCACCGGCGGTGCAGGCCGCCGCCGAAGTCACCTGGACCAGCATTGCGGTGGGCAGCCAACGCGGGCTGTGGTGGTGCGAGGGGCCGGTCGTGCTGTTCTGGGGGATGGTGGTCGGCAGCCAGTTGAAGCATGCGGGATGGGGGGCTTCGATCCTGTTGCCGCTGAAGATCGTCGGCTGGTGCTTCGGCCTGTACTTCATCGCGGGGTTTTTCCCGCAGCTCGATGCCCTGACCAATGTCCTGCTGGTCATCGTGGTGCTGATCTTCCCGTTCTGGATGATGCTGTTCGGCGTGCAGTTGCGCCGACGCTCGCTGCGCCTTGCGCTTGGCGCGTGACCCGCAGGTTCGCCAGCCGTACCACGCGCTGCCCGAAGGCGCGTGCTCAAACTACAACCGTGCGAGGTATGCGAAATGGCTGAAAAGCCCCCCTCCAATTCATTCGATCTCAAGCGTCGGCAATTGCTGAAGTTCGCCGGCGCCACGGCGGCCGTCGGTGGCCTGGGCCTGCACGCGTTGCCGGCAAGCGCCGCCGAAGGCACGGCCCGCGTTCGCGACAGCGATGATGGCGTGCTCGACGTCGCGATCATCGGTGCCGGCATGGCAGGGCTGACCGCCGCACGCGACCTGCACAACGCAGGCTGCCAGTCATTCGTGGTGCTGGAGGCACGCAATCGTGTCGGCGGCCGGGTGCTGAACCATGACCTGGGCGGGGGCCAGATCTCCGAAGCCGGCGGCCAGTGGATCGGGCCTGGGCAAACTGCGGTGGCCGACCTGGCGCGTGAGCTCCAGATAGATACTTTCCCGACCTACTACCAGGGCAAGACCGTAGTGCTTGGCGGGGAAGGGCGGCTCGAGGTTGACCTGCACGGCACCTTCGGCACGGACGAGCGCATCGGCGCCAAGCTCAGCGAACTGTCCAAGGTCGTGCCCTCTGGCGCCCCCTGGACTTCGTCAAGGGTTGCGGAGCTGGACAAACTCTCGGTGGGCGAGTGGCTGGCCCGGCAAGGCATCAAGCCTGAAGATCGATCGGGGTGGGACACCAGTCTGACCCTCACCGGTGGCGTGCCACCGGCCAGGATGGGGTTGTTGCATTTCCTGTCGATGATCAACTCGGCGAGTTGCGACTACATGAAGCTCGACTCGATCAAGGACAGTGCGCAGGGCACACGTTTCGTCGGCGGCTCGCAGCTGTTGTGCACACGCATGGCCGAGGCGCTGGGTGACAAGCTACGCCTGGCCTGCCCGGTGCGCGAGATCGCCGACTGGGACCGCGAGGTGGTGAGGCTGGTCACCGACCAGGGCGAGGTCCGCGCACGCCGGGTCATCGTGGCGATCCATCCTGCGCTGTGCAACCAGGTACGCTTCCAGCCCGCACTGCCCGAAGGCCGGGCCGCGCTGCAACGTGCCTGGCCCGCCCACAGCCCGGCACGCAAGACCGCCATGGTCTACAAGCGGCCGTTCTGGCGCGACAAGGGGCTCAATGGCCACACCGTAGAGGTGAAGGGGCAGGTGCTGTGGGCGTGGGACAACTCGCCGCCCAATGGCGAAATCGGCGTAATCAACGCTTTTATCGTCAACGCCATGGTGCCGTCCGAACCTGCCGCGGCTCAGCGTGTGCTGGCGCAAATCTACGCACGATCCCTGGGTGACGAAGCGCTGAACCCAATCGGCTATCACGACCATGACTGGGGGCAGGCCGACCCCTGGAGCATTACCTGCGTATCGGCAATCCCACCCGGCTTCTGGAGCCAGCATGGGGAGTCCTTGCGTCCGGCATGCGGCAACCTGATCTGGTCGGGGACCGAAACCGCCGAAATCTGGGCGGGCTACATGGATGGCGCGGTGCGTTCGGGTCATCAGGGCGCGCTGCAGGCGCTCGCTTCGCTGCGTCAGGCTTGAGGGGCGGTCATGAAAAAGAAACTGTTGTTGGTTACCGGTGTAGTGCTGGTGGTACTGCTGGCGCTGTTCGGGCGCGACCTGCTTGGGCTGTACCGGCTGCAGGACTATCTCGACACCACCACCCAGGCCTACGAGGCAGAGGGACCCTGGCCACAGACGGCGGATGCCTGCCTGGCGTGCCATGGCAAACAAGGCAGCTCCCTGCACCAACGTTATCCGAGCCTGGCGGGACAACCCGCGGACTACTTGAAGACACAGCTGCACACCTTTGCCAGTGGCCAGCGCATGAACCCGAACATGCAGCCGCTGGCCATGAGCCTGACTGAAAAACAGATCTTCGAACTGAGCGATTACTACGCGCGTCAGCCGGCGCTCGACAACCATGGGTTCGACCCCGACCCGGCCCTGCGCGCGCAAGGCGGCAAGCTGGCGGCGGCGGGCGCTTGCATGGCCTGCCATGGCGAGCATCTGCTGGGGCAGGGGCCATTCCCCCGCTTGGCGGGGCAGGGCGCCGACTACCTCCTGGCACAACTGGATGCCTTTGCCGAGGGGCGGCGGACCGATCCGAGCGGTTCGATGCAGGCGATCAGCGCAACCTTGTCACCAGCGGATCGCAAGGCGCTCGCCCATTACCTCGCCTCGCTCGCCACTGCGCCGAAATGACGTTCCGATTTCTATAACAAGAGAATTTCGCTATGGAAACCAAAGATGTTTTCGCCTTGCTCACCTGTGTGCTCTTGATCGCGTCCGGGGGTATCTACGGAATCAAGTTTCTACGCAAGGGCAATTTCCTACTGGGGTTGGAGTGGTTGATCGTCGCGTTTTCCGGCAGCAACCTGTTGATCTTCCTGCTGACCCAATCGCAGATCTCCTATGGCATCTCGTTCTTCTGCGATGCGTTCTCCCGAGGCTTCGGCATCCCCATCGTCACGGTGCTCGGCCTGATGGCGGTGACCCACAACTACAAGCCATCGAAGCTCAAGGACGCGGTGATCTTCGCGATCACCTTCGCCAGCACGCTGGTCATGATCAAGAGCGACTTCATGGCCAAGCCATTGCCTTACTTCTATGTCGTCATGTGGTTCGCCTATTCGGCTTACCTGGCGTATTTCATCGCCAGGCTGGCCCGCGCGGGTGAGCGCCTGCATGCGCTGGGCGTGACCGTCGCGGCGATATCGGGATTGGTCGTGGCGTGCATCTACGACTTCTACCCGATCCCAGGCGACGATACCAAGGCGATCTTCCTGTCCATCGCCCTGGTCACCTGGTCGTACATGCTGATCCAGCTGTACTACGCCTTCTTCGCCCTGGAGCGCGCCAAGGGCTGCGCGCGCTGATGCAGCCGTTCGCGGGCTCTGCGCAGCCTTGCAATCCACCCCGGAGTACATCCCATGTCCATTGAACAAGTCGCGCCGGCGGTCGAGCGCATGCGCGAGGTATTTGTCCTCCAGCGCCAGGCGTTTGCCGAAGCACGTTATCCCTCGTACCTATCACGTCGAGCCAACCTTCAAGCGCTCAAGGCGCTGGTACTGGAGCACGCAGATGCGATCGCGGCGGCCATTTCCAGCGACTTCGGCCACCGCTCCGTACACGAGACCAAACTGCTGGACGTCTTTGGCCTGGTCAGCGAAATCAATCATGCGATCAAAAGCCTGAAACGCTGGATGAAACCGCGCCAGCGCGGAGTCGGTCTCTGGTTCCAGCCCGGGCGTGCGGCCGTGCTCGCCCAGCCGCTCGGCGTGATCGGCATTGCCGCGCCCTGGAACTACCCCCTCTACCTGACCTTGGGGCCGCTGTGCGGCGCCCTGGCCGCCGGCAACCGCGCCATGATCAAGGTCGCCAGCGATTCGAGCCACTTCGGGCGGCTGCTGGCCGAGCTGCTGGGCAGGCGCTTTGCCGAGGACCTGGTGGCGGTCATCCAGCCAGGTCCCGGTATCAACGACGGCTTCTCGCGTTTGCCGTTCGATCATCTGATCTTCACCGGCTCGCCCGCGGTAGGCCGGCAGGTCATGCGCAACTGCAGCGAGAACCTCACCCCCGTGACCCTCGAACTCGGTGGCAAGTCCCCGACACTGGTGGCCCCCGATTACCCCTTGCGCAAAGCAGCCGACACCATCCTCTGGGGCAAGTGCCTCAATGCCGGGCAGACCTGCGTCGCCCCGGACTATCTGTTCCTGCCAGCCGGCAGCGAAGAGGCGTTCATCGAGCATGCGAGTGCGGCGGTCAGCCGTCATTACCCGGTACCGCTGGCCGACAACCCCGACTACACCTGCATGATCAACCCGCGCCAGATGGCACGGGTCGAAGCCCTGCTGGCCGATGCCCGCGACAAGGGCGCGCGGGTCGTCGCCCTGGCCGACGCCGAAGGCGCCCGCCGGGTCGGCAAGCTGGCGCCGCACCTGGTGTTCGACGTGCGCGACGACATGCTCATCATGCAGGAGGAGATCTTCGGGCCGGTGCTGCCGGTGCTCGGTTATCGCCGGCTGGAAGAGGCGGTGGACTACATCAACGCCCACGAACGGCCGCTGGCCTTGTACCTGTTCGATGAGGACCAGGGGCGTGTCGAGACGCTGTTGCGGCAGACGATCTCCGGCGGCGTCTCGGTCAACAGCGTGATGCTGCACGTGCTCCAGGAGAACCTGCCATTCGGTGGCGTTGGCCACTCGGGGCTGGGCCACTATCACGCCGAAGAGGGTTTCCAGACATTCAGCAAGATGCGGCCGATCTTCTATCAAGCCAAACGCAACGGCAGCTTCCTGCTCAAACCGCCTTACGGTCGCCTCACCCAGGCGCTGCTGCGTCTGATGCTGCGCTGAGGCTCGGTGTGCTGGGCGGGCATGACGAAGTCGCTCCGCGTTGACGCTGCTCCCATGCTCGTCATGCCCTTTTTGGCGCCCTTCGGGGCGCCTTTTTTTTCCACGGTGCTGCCTCAGGGGTAGGCTGGTGGAGCTTTCACGCAGGACGCCACCGCCGGATTGCTCGTTGGGCGGTGGCGACGTGGGGCCTGAACGATATCAGCCCTGGGCGACCCACTCGGCGCCGCGCTCGCCGATCATGATCGCGGCGGCATTGGTGTTGCCGCCGACCAGCGTTGGCATGATCGAGGCGTCGATCACACGCAGGCCATCGATGCCGTGAACCCGCAGCTGGCTGTCGACCACGGCCATGTCGTCCTGGCCCATCTTGCAGGTACCGACCGGGTGGTAGATGGTGTCGGTGCGTTTGCGCAGGATCTCGACCAGCTGTTCATCGCTGTGCAGGCCGGCGCTGTAGAAGTCGCGCAGGCCGAAGCTGGCCATCGGTGTCTGGGCGATGATCTCGCGGGTCATGCGGTACCCCTTGAGCAGGGTCTCGACGTCGTCGTCGTGGTCCAGCAGGTTCGGGTCGATGCGCGGGGCGACACGCGAGTCCGGTGAAGCCAGGCCCACGCTGCCGATGCTCTTGGGGCGCAACACGCAGACGTGACAGCTGAAGCCGTGGCCCCAGTGCAGCTTACGGTTGTGGTCATCGACCGTGCCGATCACCGAGTGCAGCTGGATATCCGGTCGAGCGAGGGTCGCGTCGGTCTTCAGGAATGCACCGGCTTCGGCGCAGTTGCTGGACAAAGGGCCGCGACGGTGGCGCAGGTAATCATAGGTCGCCTTGCCCATCTTCAGGCTGCCCGCCAGGGACACGCCAAGCAGCGAGGTATCGCTGCTCTTGTAGCACAGCACCACATCGGGGTGATCGCGCAGGTTCTGGCCCACCCCCGGCAGCTCATGCCTGACGGCGATACCCTGGGGTTCGAGCTCGGCTCGCGGGCCGATCCCCGAGAGCATCAGCAGATGCGGGCTGCCGAAGGACCCTGCGGCCAGCAGCACTTCCTTGCGCGCCTTCAGGTGTACCCGAGTTCCCTTGATCAGCGCCTGCACGCCAGTGGCGCGTTCGCCCTGGAGCACGATGCTTTCGACATGGGTGTTGGTCAGCACCGTGAGGTTACGGCGCTGGCGCACCGGTTTCAGGAATGCGGTGGCCGTGCTCCAGCGCCGGCCATCGCGGATGGTCACGTCGTAATAGCCGACACCCTCTTGCCGGGCACCGTTGAAGTCTTCGTTGAAAACGTGTCCTGCACGCAGGGCCGACTCGACGAAGGCTTCGGTGACGACATGGCGATGCGCGGGGCCGACGTAAAGCTCGCCTTCGCCGCCGTGGTAGTCGTTGTCACCGCCATGGTGCATCTCGCTCTTGCGAAAGTAGGGCAGCACATCGTCGAACGACCAGCCTTCGTTACCCAGCGCGTGCCAGTCGTTGTAATCGTCGTGATGGCCGCGGATGTAGATCATGCCATTGATCGAGCTGCTGCCGCCCAGCACCTTGCCGCGAGGCTGGTAGCCATGGCGACCGCCCAGGCCTCGCTGCGCAGTGGTCTTGAACGCCCAGTTGACATGCCGTGTCGGCAGGATCGCGGCCATGCCGACGGGGGTGTGGATCAGCGGCGAGCGGTCTTCCGGGCCCGCTTCGATCAGGCCCACGGTGACGCCGGGGTCGGCGCTCAGGCGATTGGCAAGGACGCAGCCGGCGGAGCCTGCGCCTACGATCAGGTAGTCGAATTCCATCTTGTTGTTCTCGAGTGGGTGGCAAGGTAGAGGAGGCGAGCGGGCGGGCTAGCCGTCCCAGGCGGTGTACTGGTTGACGAAACGGGTAATGTTGCGTTGCGCCGCCTGGGCCTGAGGCAGGGCGGCGATCATCTGGAACACATGGGGCAGGCGCTTCCAGATCTCCAGGTGAACCGGCACGCCGGCCGCCGAGGCCTTGGCGGCGGCGCGCACCGAGTCATCCAGCAACATCTCGGTGCTGCCTACCTGGAACAGCAGCGGCGGCAGGCCATCGAAGCGGCCGAACAGCGGCGATACTGCCGGCTGCCCGTGGGATTCGGCCGGGGCATAGAAGCCGCGAATGCCGATGGCGAAGGCCGGGGTGAAGATCGGATCATGGCGCGCATTGTCCAAGGCACTCGCGCCGCTGAGGGTGAAGTCGAGAAACGGCGAGAGCAGCACGGCGCAGCTCGGCAGCGGAGTGTCTTCGTCCCGTAGCCGTTGCAGCAGCGCAAGCGCCAGGTTGCCACCGGCGGAGTCGCCGGCGACGACGATGTCGCTGGCCTTGAAGCCCTGTCCCTGCAACCAGCGGTAGGCGTCGAGCGCTTCGTGAAGCGCGGTTGGGAATGGGTGCTCGGGGGCCAGGCGGTAGTCCAGCATCAGTGCCCGGGTCTTCAGTGGCCGGCACCAGCTCGCGACCATCGCGGCGTAGACCTGCGGGGTGTAGGCAACGAAGGCGCCGCCATGGATGTACAGCAATACCCGTTCAGGCCGGCAATGGGCCGGCGTCAGCCATTGGGCGGCGACGCCATTGCAGTTCACGTCGGCGCGGTGTACATCGGTCGGGAATGTCTTGGGCGCCTGGCCATCGAGCCGTTCGAACTGCCGGCGCAGCTTGCCGATGTCGATGCGCAGGCCATGGCTGGACTTCACCAGCAGGCGCAAGGCCAGGTTGAGCAGGCGGTTCTTCCAGCGGCCCTCGGCTGGGTCGATTTCGCGGGTATGAAGCTGCGCGTTCATGACACCACCTCGTGCTGGCTGGGGGTAGGCCAGTGGTAATCGTGCAACTGTTCGCGCAGCAGCACCTTGCTGACCTTGCCGGTTGCGGTGTGCGGCAATGCCTCGATGAACACCACATCGTCGGGGTAACAGAACCGCGCGACCTTGCCGGCGTAATGGGCCAGCAACGCTTCGCGGCTCACGGCCTGGCCGGGTTTGAGCACCACAACCAGCAATGGGCGCTCGTCCCACTTCGGGTGGGCGATACCCAGCACGGCGGCTTCGGCGACCGCAGGGTGGGCCATGGCGATGTTTTCCAGGTCGATCGAGCTGATCCACTCGCCACCGGACTTGATCACATCCTTGGCGCGGTCGGTGATCTGCATGAAGCCGTCAGGGTCGAGGGTGGCGACATCCCCGGTGGGGAACCAGCCATCGACCAACGGGCTGGCCTCGATGCCGAAGTACCGCTCGATCACCCAGTGGCCACGCACCAGCAAGGCGCCTGTGGTCTTGCCGTCACGCAGCAGCTCGTTGCCATGCTCGTCCACGATTTTCAGGTCCGTGCCGAAAGGCGGTCGCCCCTGCTTTACGCCGATGGCGAAGCGAGCTTCGTCTTCCAGGTCGAGGTGCGAGGCCTTGGGCGTGTTCACCGTGCCCATCGGCGACAGCTCGGTCATGCCCCAGGCGTGTTGCAGGCAGATGCCGAACTCCTCTTGGTAACTGCGCATCATCGCCGGTGGGCAGGCGGCGCCACCGACGATCATGCGGCGCAAGCGGGGAAGGCGGCTCCCGTATTGGCGCATATGCTGCTGCAGGCTCAGCCACACGGTGGGCACGCCAGCGGAGAAAGTGACGCGCTCGCGCTCGAAGAGTGCGAACAGGCTCTCGCCGTCCAGGCAGGCGCCTGGAAACACCAGCTTGGCGCCCACCAGTGGTGCGGAATAGGGCAAGCCCCAGGCGTTGACGTGGAACATGGGGACCACCGGGGCGACGACCTCGCAGGCAGACAATGCCAGCGCGTCCGGAAGGGCGCTGGCCAGTGCATGCAGCAAAGTAGCGCGATGTGAATAGAGCACCCCTTTGGGGTTGCCGGTGGTTCCCGAGGTGTAGCACAGCGCCGCCGCCGTATGCTCATCCAGCACGGGCCAGGCGAAGTCCGCCGACTCCGCCTCCAGGAGCTGTTCGTAGCACAGCAGGTTGGCGATCTGCATGGCTGGCATGTGCGCAAGGTCGGTCATAGCCACCCAGTGCCTGACGCCCGGGCAATCCGCTGCGATGGCCTCGACCAGCGCAGCGAAGCCAAGGTCGAAGCACACGACCTCGTCCTTGGCGTCATTGATGATCCAGGCCACCTGTTCGGGGAACAGCCGGGGGTTGATGGTATGGGTGATCGCGCCGGTGCCCGATATTGCGTAGTAAAGCTCGAAATGCCGGTAGCCATTCCAGGCCAGGGTGCCCACGCGACTGCCGGGCCCGGTGCCGAGGCGTAACAGCGCGTGGGCGGCCTGCCTGGCCCGTCGGTGCGCGTCGGCATAGGTATAGCGATGAACGGGACCTTCAAGGGTGCAGGAGACTATTTCCGTATCGCCGTGATAGCGCTCGGCATGTTCGAGCAGCGAAGGGGTGGTCAGCGGCAGCGTCATCATTTGGCCTTGCATCGGGTTCTACCTTTCTTGTTGTCATGCCCCGGCCACGCTGGTCGTAGCCAGGTGGACGGGAACGGGGTGTGGTCAACCGGTGACGCGGGAAGGTCGTGGGGCAGGGATTTCCCGTGTGCTCTGGAGGAAGGCCAGGCGCGGATCTTCGACGGGATCCTTGAGCAGCATCTTCTTGTCGCGGCCGTAGTGCATGAAGACGAACCACGGGTAGGCCTTGCCCTGGCGCGGGAGAAACTGCTGGTCGCGCTGGATGTAGCCGGACTTCATCGAGTTCATGATCCCGTCGTCCAATGCGTTGCAGGCATCGTCGCGGGGAGTCACGACATCGAAGTCGTGCTCGTCCATGTAGTGGAAAAGCCGGCACAGGTATTTGGCCGCCAGGCCGACCTTGAGGGTCCAGGAAACGTTGGTGTAGCCGAATATCCAGGCCATGTTCGGCAGGTTTTCCAGGAGCACGCCCTTGTAGGTCATCTGCTCGCCGATCGGATAGGGGGTGCCGTCCACCGACACGATCATCCCGCCCAATACCTGGAGCCTGAGCCCGGTCGCCGTGATGATGATGTCGGCCGGCAAGTGCTTGCCGGACTTGAGCACAATGCCGCTTTCGCTGAAGCGCTCGATGTGATCGGTTTCGATCGAGGCGCGGCCACTACGGATGGCTTTGAACAGGTCGCCATCGGGCACCGCGCACAGGCGCTCGTCCCACGGCATGTAGTGGGGGGTGAAGTGGCGCATGTCGGCGTCGGGGCCGACCTGGCGACGGACGTGCGAAAGGATGATCCTGCGCATCAGCCGCGGCCATTGCCGGCAGGCGATATAGGCCGCCCGATACAGCACGATATTGCGCTTGCGGGCCAGGCCATAGGCCCAGCGGGCGGGCATGATGCGCGAGAGCGTGGCCGTCAATGTGTCGGTGGAAGGCAGCGAGTAGATATACGACGGGGAGCGCTGCAGCATGGTGATATGCCCGGTTTTGTCGGCCATGGCCGGTATCAGCGTGGCCGCGGTGGCACCGCTGCCGATCACCACGACGTGCTTGCCGGTGTAGTCCAGGTCCTCAGGCCAGTGCTGCGGATGGACCCGCACCCCTTTGAACGCCTCCTCGCCGGGAAAGCTCGGCAGGAAACCTGCGTCGTGGTTGTAGTAGCCGGTGCAGCACAGCAGGAACTTGCAGCTGTATTGCCGCACCGTTGCGCTGGCCTCATGCACGGCGCTGACCTGCCACAGGCGTTGCTGGCTGCACCAGTTGGCGCCGGTGATCTTCACGCCGTAATGGATCTTCTTGTCCAGGCCATGCTGCCTGGCCGTGTCCTGGATGTACCGCCGGATCGAGGCGCCGTCGGCGAGCACCTTGGGGCTTCGCCACAAGCGGAACTTGTAGCCGTAGCTGAGCATGTCCGAATCGGAACGGATGCCTGGGTAACGGAACAGGTCCCAGGTGCCGCCCATGCAGGCGCGCCGCTCGAGGATCGCCATGCTGCGCTCAGGGAACTCCTGCGCCAGCTGGCAGGCGGTACCAATGCCTGACAGGCCAGCGCCGATGATCAAGGTGTCGAAATGTTGATGGTTCATGAGGTCTCCGGGCCTGGCGGCCCAGGCTTGTACTTGTTGTTATGGCGGACTGTAGAACGAGGAATAAGTTTACGCAACAGATGTTATGTTTAGTGTCGAATCAACCCCGCTCAGGTCCTCCGGTCGCTGCGGCACAACTCCTTACGGATAGTGATTCACGATCGCCGCCCGGTTGAAAACAGGCATCTCTCTAGTCAGCGAACGCTCGGTGCGAGCCCTGCGATGTAGTGCGCCAGGGCCTCGAGTTCTTCCTCGGAAAGGACGGCGGCGGTAGCGTTCATGGCGCCGCTGGGATCGCTGCGCTGGCCTTGCTTGAACGCCTTGAGCTGCTCCAGCAGGTAGGCCTGGCCTTGGCCGGCCAGACGCGGCGCCACCGGGCTGCCGGACAGCGTCTCGCCATGGCATGCGGTGCAGCCCCGCGTAGTGGCACTGGCGTGGCCGCGGGCACGCATGGCGTCATCGGAGGCCGGTGCGTCGGTCACCCGCGGAACCTGACGGGCGAAGTATTCGGCCAAGGCCTTGATCCGTTCATCGCTCAGGGCGGCCGCCAGCGGCTGCATCTGCGCGCTGTGTCGCGTGCCCTGGGCAAACGCCTGAAGCTGCGCCTGGATATACGCTGCCGGCTGCCCAGCGAGCGCCGGGTAGAGGCTGTTATGCGGTTGCCCGCGAGCGCCATGGCAAAGCGAGCAGGCATCCTGCGGTTGCGGCCAGGCGCCGCCATTGGCCTCATAGCTGGCGTAATGCTGATCGAGGGCGTTCATGAACCTGTAGCCTGCGAGCAGCTCCGGGCCCTGGAAGGCCGTGACCCCAAGCAAGCCTGCGACAAGCATTGCACTGCCCAGCAGCAGGGTGCGCCTTTTCATGCGTGCCTCCGGGTGCCGGCAAGTGCCTGCAGGGCTTCGAGCGCCGCGCGGTGACCGGCGCGTACCGCGCCGTCCATGCTGCTGGCCCACAAGTCCGCGGTCTCGGTGCCCGACCAGATCAAGCGCCCGACAGCAGGCTTGAGATAGCGCCCCCAGCGGGTCAGGAAGCCGGGGGGAATGGAGCCGACGCAGGTCAAGGTCCAGGGGTCGACCTTGGCCCAGTCGTGATCGTGGAACTGCGTGACGTCGAGAGCTTCCTCGCCCAGGGCCTTGGCGTAGATGCTCGCGAGAGTGCGTGCGGCCTGCCCAGGGTCATCGCTGAGCTGCGCGCTGCGCACGAAGCCCATCAAGATGCCGACGCTGCCGTCTGGCGGTGAGTTGTCGCAGGACAGAATCAGCGGCCCGTCGGCCTGGATGACTTGGCCGTTGAGCCCTTTGTCCCGCCAGAAGGGGCGCGCATAGACATGCACGGTCTTGCGCATGGGCGCCGAGGACGGCCACAGGCGTTGCAACTGGGCACGGCCATCGGGCAGTGGCGGGTCGAAGACGATCTGGTTGCACAGCGCCGGATGCAGGGCGGCGATGACCTGGCGTGCGCGGATGAGCCCCTGGTCGGTGTGGATCTCGACGATGTCCTGGTCCCAGCCGACGATCCGGCGCACCGGGCTGGACAGTTTCACCCGATCGCCCAGCGCCTGCGCCATGCGTGTGCACAGCACCTGTGAGCCGCCTATGAAGCGGGTCTCCTGGGCGCCGCCCTTGAAACCCTCGAGCTTTGCCATGCTGCAGTCGGCGGAGTTGATGAGGGAGAGGTAGTGCAGCAGGGACAGGCTGGAGGGTGGCGTGCCGGTGGTCAGGCCGATGGAAGTGTCGAAGGTCAGCCGGCTGGTGTTGTCGATACCCTGACTCGCCAGCCATTGGCCCACCGACAGCTTGTCGAGTGCCTCGGCGTCCGCTGCGGTCCAGGGTTCTTTGCCAGGTACCCGGCGCGACAGCTGGTTGAGCTTTTCGGTCGCCGGGTGATGGGCGCCCTGGCCGCTGCTCAAGTCTTCCTCGTAGCGGGCTTCACCGACCAGGTAGACATTGCGCCCTTGGTAGTAGGTGGGGAAGGTTTCGACATCGAGCTCGCGTGCCAGGTCGAAGATCGCGGTCTGGCCTGGCCCGATCCATTCCCCGCCGGCTTCGGAGATCACACCATTGCCAAGCGGGTGGTTGTAGGTGCGTCCGCCCACGCGGTCCCGCGCTTCCAGCACGGTGAAGGACATGCACCCGGCGCGTTGCAGGTCACGGGCCGCAGTCAGCCCGGCCAGCCCGGCACCAATGATCACCACGTCCAGCACCTGCTCGGGTTCTGCTCGCAAGGCTTGCGCCATGGCCCGTCCGCTGAGGGCGGCACCGCCGATCAAGGTGGCGCTGGCAAGTGCTTGCACGAGCAAGCGCCGCTGCCGCGCCGACAATGGCAGTTCTGTGTTTTCCTGATCCATCTGCACCTCGGCCAACCTGTTCTTGTATTTAGATAACCTTAGTTATGTAAAATACTACTGCGCTCTTTCGGCAAAGGGAATACCCCCTGAACGGCGCTTGGTCAGGTTGGCTGGAGTCGCTGGAAGGAAGTTCGCGGGGAGCGGGCAGCGCTCTTGAGATCGAGCGCTGCGAAGCTGTCGTCAGGCAGTCTGTTGCCAGAACACGCTGGGTTACTGGGCTTTGGCCCGGCTCTTGCCCGTGGCTTTCGCGACCTTGGGCGGGGAGATGAGCAGGATCAGCGCGTCGAGCAGCGCCTGGCCACGCTTGGCACTGAACCGCTCCGGCTCGATGGGCATCATCATCAGCCAGCCGTCGCAGATGGTGCTGATCTGGTCGGCCAGCACATCGGCCGGAATATCGTCGCGGATCTTGCCCTGGGCCTGCCCTTGTTCGATCACCACGGTGAACACCTGGCGGAACTTCGCGTAGCGCTGCCTGATGATGTCGGCGAACACCGGTTCATGGCGGGCGTGGGCGAGCAATTGCAACCACGAGAGCCACATGGTCGATTCGTCGAAGTTGACCCATTGCAGCCATTGTCGAAGCAGTGAGGCGATGTCGAGGGAGGCCTGGTTGGTGGCCAGCAGCAGGTCGACCTGGTCGAACAGGCTCTGTGCGACCTCGCCGATCATGTCTTCCTTGTTGGCGAAGTAGTAGGTCACCGCGCCCGTGGTACAGCCAGCCTGTTTGGCAACCTTGCGCATCGAGGCCCCGGCATAGCCATCCTGCGCGATCACCGTGATCGCGGCCTCCAGCAGTTCCGCACGCTTTGCGTCGCGGTCACCGACAGGCCTGCCGCGACGGGCAACGGTTTCCGGCGCGCTGCTGTCTGCGCGTGAAGGGGCGGCTGTGGGGCGGGCTTTGGTCTCAGGCATGGGCGCTCAGAACTGTCGAGGTCGGTTAAAGGGGCGGTCACGGGTGTCGATGCGGGTGCAAAGGCCCCAGCATAGAGAACTTGCGTGAATAAAACATCCCGCCCCGGCGCAGCGTTCCAACCTGCGCACGCCCCGCTCAGGCGTCGCCGCACCCCGCGACTGCCACTGCGCGAATCTCGACCCTCAGCGGCTCCAGTGCCAGCTGGCTGATACCCACTGCCGTCCATGACGGATAGCGCGCCGGAAAGTACACATCCTTCACCTGGGCAAACGCTGCCATGTCGGCTTGCAGGTGGGTATGAAAGGTCGTCAGCTCGACCACGTCCGCCAGGCTCGCACCGGCTGTCTCGAGGACCAGCTTCAGCGACTGGAAGGCCAGGTGAGACTGCTCGACGATACCCTGCGCAGGTTGCATGGCCGCGTCGACGCCCACTTGCCCCGAGACCCAGATCAGGTCACCCACGCGGGTGGCCTGGGAAAAGTGGAAATTGTCGTAGTAAGCCTGGGTCGCAGCTGGATTGATGGCCTGACGCTTGAGCGGTTTCGCATTCATCGAGGAACTCCTGTCAGACCACTTGGCGGAAGGTGGGGTGGCGGAACGGGGCGCCCGCGACCAGGTGTTCGAGCTCTGTGCTGAACAGCACGCCTTGCGGGGGGTAACCGGCATCGCTGTGTGCCGGGAGTGGGCTGAAGGTGGCGTCGTCGCCGAAGAAACGGAACACGAATGTCCGTCGGCTTGGGAAGTCCTCGTCCACGGGTGCGCCGCCATGCAAGGAGCCCGGGTGCAGCAGCACCACATCGCCAGGCTCCGTGGCCCAGGACAGGATGTCGTAGGCCTGCGGGTCTTCCCGGCGTAACGCCTCGATATCCGGCAGGCGGGGCAGGGCGCCATTGCCGTGCAGTGGCTGGGTCGGGTCATCCGGGTTGGTGAAGGTCGTGCCGTCATAGCGCGGCCCACGATGGGAGCCACGGATGATTTCCAGGGCGTTGCGCTTGGGTACGGCATCGAAGCTGATCCAGGCGTTGCCCCAGTGGTGGCCGGCCCAGGGCAGGTAGGAGGTGTCCTGATGCCATAGCGTCCGGGCGCCCTGGCCCCCGGCCTTGAGGAAAACCTCCTCGGCGAAGTACCAGACATTCCGCGAGCCCCAGAGATTTGCGAACAACGACCCCAGTGGCAGCTCCGCCACGAGCGCCTCAAGGCGCTCCTTGGCCAACGGGTTGGCGTTGTCGACGTGGGATTGTTGGATCGTCCCGGCGAACATGCGGGTGGCATGCGGGCCATGGTTGAGCACGGCCCAGTCGTAGGCTTCCCGGCAACGCGACAACTGCTCCGGGTTCAGAAGCCCCTTGATCAACACCGCTCCGTCTTCGTGATAAGCCTTGCTCAGTGTGTCTTGCATGACCGTTCTCCTGGTGAGTTGAGCGCAGGTGAACGTGAGCCTAGCAAGCGAATTTAAAATACGCAACGATCGTTATTTAAATTGCCTCGATCTGTTTGCCGTGATGTGAGCAGTGGAGACCGCAGCAGGTGCTTTTCCTTCGAGTGCTACTCCACAGTCTCCGCCAGCCCCTGGTCCTCACCCAGGAACCCACCGCTCTGATGCCGCCACAGCCGTGCATAGGTGCCGTTCCTGTCGAGCAGTTCAGCATGGCTGCCTTGCTCGATGATGCGCCCCTCATCCATGACGATGAGCCGGTCCATGGCGGCGATCGTGGACAAGCGATGGGCGATGGCGATGACGGTCTTGCCCTGCATCATGTCGTCGAGGCTTTCCTGGATCGCGACTTCGACCTCCGAGTCCAGGGCGCTGGTGGCTTCGTCGAGCAGCAGGATCGGCGCGTTCTTGAGCATCACCCGGGCAATGGCAATGCGCTGGCGCTGGCCACCGGACAGCTTGATGCCACGCTCGCCCACCAGGGTGTCGTAACCGCTGTGGCCTTGCCGATCACTCAGCTGGCTGATGAAACCATCGGCCTGGGCATTGGCCGCGGCGCTGCGGATCTGCGCTTCGGTCGCTTCGGGGCGGCCATAGGCGATATTGTCGCGGATGGAGCGGTGCAGCAACGACGTGTCCTGGGTGACCATGCCGATGGCGCTGCGCAGGCTGTCCTGGGTGACGTGGGCGATGTTCTGCCCGTCGATGCGGATCTCGCCGCTGTTGACGTCGTAGAACCGTAGCAACAGGTTGATCAAGGTGGACTTGCCGGCGCCGGAGCGGCCCACCAGGCCGACCTTTTCTCCGGGGCGGATGTGCAGGCTCAGGTCATCGAGCACCTGGCGTTCGCCGTTGTAGTTGAAGCTCACCTTGTCGAAGGCCACCGCGCCACCGCGGGTCACCAGCGTGCCGGCGTCGGACGCATCCTGTACCTTGGGGCCGCGGGTCAGGGTGGCCATGCCGTCCTGCACGGTGCCGATGTTTTCGAACAGGGAGGTCATCTGCCACATGATCCAGTGCGACATGCCGTTGATCCGCAGGGCCATGGCCGTGACCGCCGCCACGGCGCCCGCGCCAACCTGGCCCTGGTGCCAGAGCCACAGGGCATAGCCGCCAGCGCCCAGGATCAAGCCGACCACCAGCGCCTGGTTGACGATCTCGAACTGACTGACCAGGCGCATCTGGCGAAAGCCGGTGAGCTTGAAGTCCTCCATCGCCGCCCGCGCAAAGTGCGCTTCGCGTTTGGAATGGGAGAACAGTTTCACCGTGGTGATGTTGGTGTAGGCATCGGAGATGCGCCCGGTCATCGATGACCGCGCATGGGCCTGCTCCTGGCCGACCTTGCCCAGGCGCGGCACGAAGTACAGCATGGCCAGCCCGAACAGGGTGCCCCAGGCCAGGAACGGCAGCATCAGCTGCAGGGCGAAACCGCCGGCCAGGGCGATGATGGCGATGAAGTACACGCCGATGCCGGGCAGGACCTCGATCAGGGTGAACAACACCTCGCGCACGGCCAGCGCGGTCTGCATCACCTTGGTGGTGACCCGGCCGGAAAACTCGTCGGAGAAGAACGACAGGCTCTGGCGCAGCATCAGCCGATGGAAATCCCAGCGCAGGCGCAGCGGCAGGTTGATCGCCAGCACCTGGTGTTGCATCAGGGTGCGCAGGGCCACCAGCACGATACTGCTCAGCAGGACAATACCGATGCTCCAGAGCACGCGGCTTTCCTGTTCGCTTGCGCCGCCTGCCTGCCAGGCGGGAAGCAGGTCGACCACCTGGCCAAGGAAGGAAAACAGCCAGGCTTCATAGATCGACACGCCGGCGCTGAACAGCGCGAGGGCCAGGATGTATCCGCGCGCCCCCCGCGTGCAGGCCCACAAGAAGCGCAGCAGGCCTAGCGGTGGCGGTGGAATCTCATCAGGCGGGAAGGGGTCGAGCCATCGTTCAAAAACACGCAGCATGCTGGTCTCCAGAAGGGCGCGGCGTTGATCGGCAACGCCGTAGCGATCGTGCAACCATACCGTACATCGAGGTTTTCGCCTTGCCGCTTGTGCCCCCCTGAGGCCAGCTGCTGCCCGGTGTCATCTACCGCGTTCGGTCAGCAAGGCTGCGCCGCCATCCGATTGGAGACATTGCGCCCGAGCACCAGTACCGCGACAAAACCGCAGCCCACCAGGGCCGTGGCCAGGCTCAGCAGCACCGCGGTACCGAGCTGATCGACAATGCGCCCGCCGAAGAACGAGCCTACCGCGATGATCACCTGGAACATGGCGACGAACAGCGGCATGCCGCGTTCGACATCCTTGGGCGCCACCACGAACATCCAGATACTGGCGCAGGCCGGGAAGGCGCCAAAGGCGAAGCCCCACAGCGCGATCAGCATCGCGGCGCCGGTCAAGCCGGTGGCGAAGTAGGGAAACAGGGCGGTGCTGATGCCGATCATCAGGGCGACCAGCAACAGGGTGTGACGCACACTGCGGTTGGCAGCGAAACCGGCGAAGATGTTGCCGATCACCCCGGCCACGCCATACAGCAACAGCAGCGAACCAATGGTCGGCCCATCGAAGCCGGCGCTCTGCTTGAAGAACGGTGCGACATAGGTATAGGCGGCAAAATGCGCCAGGCCGATCAGCAATACCGCGATCAACCCGACCCGCGCCTGTGGATTGACGAACAGCGCCGGCAGGTCGCTGATGCGAATGGCTTTGTCTGGGGTGAGCCGCGGCAGCAGGAAGACTTGCGCCAGCAGCACCGGCACACCTACCAGCGCGGTGGCGAGGAAGGTCATGCGCCAGCCCATCAGGCCGCTTAGCCAGGTGCCAACCGGCACGCCCAGCACGGTAGCCAGGGTCACGCCGACCATGATGATCGAGGTGGCCTGGGCCACGCCCACGCCCTTGGGTGCCAGGCGGCCACTGAGGGCAATGGCGGTGGCCCAGAAACCGCCAATGCTGATGCCCAGCAGTACGCGGCCGAACAGCAGCAGGCTGAAGTCGCTGGCGTAGGCCACGACGGCGTTGGCGAGGATCATGATCAGCGTCAGGCCGATCAGCAGGTAGCGACGGTCCAGGGCGCCGATGCCCACCGACAGCAAGGGCGCGGCGAGGGCGGCCATGATGCCGGGCAGGGTGACCATCAGGCCGGCCTGGCCGGCGCTGATGCCCAGGTCGCTGGCGACATCGTTGAGTACGCCCACCGGGAGAAACTCACTGGTGACCAGGGCGAAGGCGCCCACAGCGACCGAGAGAATCGCCAGCCACTGTTGGCTGACGCTTTGTTGACTGTGTTCGGGACGGCCGTGAGACGGCGGAGTGACGCTGGACATGGTGTTGGATTCCATGGGGGATGCCGCCTGGGGCGGACCGGGGAGCGGGAAAAATGGCTGGCGATTATAAGAGACGGTTTTGCCGAGCCGACAGGCGGGGCGCTCGATAGTAATCATCAGCCTGATCGATTGTTGTACCGCGAATACTGACCACCCCTGGCACGCCTGAACGCGCTTGCAATATACATATGGGAATCCGTATATTCGTATCTCCATATGTATTGGTGCAGCCATGATAACCCCGCCCGATGTGTTCAAGAGCCTGTCTGACGAAACCCGTGCTCGCGCCAGCCTGCTGATCGCCAGCCTTGGTGAGCTATGCGTTTGCGAGCTGATGTGCGCATTGAACGACAGCCAGCCGAAGATCAGTCGCCACCTGGCGCAGCTGCGCAGCAGTGGCATGCTGCTGGACCGCCGCCAAGGGCAATGGGTGTATTACCGCCTCAACCCGGATCTGCCTGCTTGGGTACACGAGATCTTGCAGGCGACACTGCAGGCCAACACGCAATGGTTGGCAGAGAACACCCTGCGCCTGCAGAACATGGACGGTCGCCCCGTTCGTGACGCTGCCTGCTGCTGATCATCACTGTACGAGGTCATCATGCTGGTAGCGATTGCAGTCTTCGTTTTCACCCTCATCCTGGTCATCTGGCAGCCGAAGGGGCTTGGCGTTGGCTGGAGCGCAGCGCTCGGTGCCCTCATCGCCCTGGCGGCAGGCGCCGTTTCGCTGCACGACATCCCGACTGTGTGGGCCATCGTCTGGAACGCCACCGTCACCTTCATCGCCGTCATCATCATCAGCCTGCTGCTGGATGAGGCCGGGTTCTTCGAGTGGGCCGCGCTGCACGTGGCGCGCTGGGCAAACGGCAGCGGCTACCGCCTGTTCGCCTTCTGTGTGCTGCTCGGCGCCGCCATGTCGGCGCTCTTCGCCAACGATGGTGCGGCACTGATCCTCACACCTATCGTCATGTCGATGCTGCTCGCGCTGCGCTTCTCGCCCGCCGCGACACTGGCCTTCGTCATGGCCGCCGGCTTCATCGCCGACACGGCGAGCCTGCCATTGGTGGTCTCCAACCTGGTGAACATCGTCTCGGCCGACTACTTCAGGTTGGGCTTCAGCGAATACGCTTCGGTGATGGTGCCAGTGAATTTCGCCAGCGTGTCGGCAACCCTGCTGGTGCTGTTCCTGTTCTTCCGCCGAGATATTCCGAGACAGTACGAGGTCGCGGCCCTGAAGATGCCAAACGAGGCAATCCATGACCGCGCAACCTTCAAGGTGGGTGGCTGGGTGCTGCTGGTGTTGCTGATCGGCTTGTTCGCCCTGGAACCACTGGGTATCCCGATCAGTGCGGTAGCAGCAACTTGTGCAGCGATCCTGTTTGCCGTCGCCGCCCGTGGCCACCGCATCTCGACCCGTCGTGTGCTGCGCGAGGCACCCTGGCAGGTGGTGATCTTTTCCCTCGGTATGTACCTGGTGGTATACGGGCTGAAGAACGCCGGCCTTACCGACATGCTCACCCACCTGTTCGACCGCCTTGCGCAGCAAGGGCTGTGGAGTGCCGCCATCGGCACCGGGCTGATCGCTGCATTGCTGTCCTCGGTCATGAACAACATGCCCAGCGTGCTGATCGGCGCTTTGTCGATCCAGGCCAGCGAGGCGCAAGGGCTGGTACGCGAGGCGATGATCTACGCCAACATCATCGGCTGCGACCTCGGCCCGAAAATTACCCCCATCGGCAGCCTCGCCACGCTGCTCTGGCTGCACGTGCTGGAGCGCAAAGGCATGCGCATTACCTGGGGTTACTACTTCAAAGTCGGCATCCTGCTGACGCTGCCAGTTCTACTGATCACCCTATCGGCTCTGGCATTGCGCCTCAGCCTCTGAAACCCGCCACGAAGCGCAGGAGCCCTCATGCGAGTCCTATTCATGTGCACGGCCAACAGCTGCCGCAGCATCCTTTCCGAGGCCGTGTTCAATCACCTGGCCCCTCATGGATTTGAAGCCGTCAGTTCCGGCAGTTTCCCAAAGGGCCAAGTGTTGCCGCGCAGCCTGACCACATTGCAGCATGCCGGTATCCCGATCGAGGGGCTGAGCAGCAAGGGCAATGACGCGTTCGAGCATTGCCCTCCTGACATCGTCATCACCGTTTGCGACAACGCCGCCGGCGAAGCCTGCCCGGTGTATTTCGGCCCTGCGCTGAAGACGCACTGGGGGCTGGAGGATCCGTCCGCTGTCGTGGCTGACGAAGCGTCGGTCGACGCTGCATTCCGCGCCACGCTGGCCCGAATCCAGTCTCGCTGCGAGGCCTTCTTCGCGCTGCCATTCGAAAATCTCGACCGTGAGCAGCTCAAGAATGAGCTGGATCGCATCGCTACGCTTTGAGCAGGAGGAAACATGTCCGAGCAACTGCCTAATCTCGATCTCTCGCTGTTCGATCCAGCGCCAGCGGCAACCCGCTCCAGCGAGCACAAACCACGTATCCTGTTGCTGTATGGATCGACCCGCGAACGTTCCTTCAGTCGCCTGCTGGTGGAGGAAGCTGCACGCCTGCTGGAGCACTTCGGTGCCGAGACCAAGGTCTTCAATCCTTCGGGCCTGCCGTTACCTGACGATGTGCCTGTCGAGCACCCCAAGGTGCAGGAACTGCGTGATCTGGTGCAGTGGTCGGAAGGTCAGGTCTGGTGCTCGCCAGAGCGCCACGGTGCAATGTCAGCCGTATTCAAGGCGCAGATCGACTGGATTCCTCTGGCACTGGGTGCGGTTCGCCCCACTCAAGGCAAGACCCTGGCGGTCATGCAGGTGTGTGGCGGTTCGCAGTCATTCAACGTGGTCAACCAGTTGCGTGTGCTTGGCCGCTGGATGCGCATGTTCACCATTCCCAACCAGTCTTCGCTGCCCAAAGCCTACCTTGAGTTTGATGACGTCGGGCGGATGAAACCCTCGCCGTACTACGATCGCGTGGTGGACGTCATGGAGGAACTGGTGAAGTTCACCGTTCTGTTGCGCGACCGCCAGGCGTTCTTGGTGGATCGCTATTCGGAACGCAAGGAAAACGCCGAACAACTCTCTGCCCGTGTGAACCAGCGCTCTATCTGAGACGGATGCCCGGAATATCCGCTTTTGGCCAAGGGCGTCTCTTAGGAGATAGCCCGCTTGGGTCGTTAGCGAAGGGGCGCGACTGACGGCCAACGACTCCAACCGCTGGGTGTCTGGTTCATCGAGGCGCCGAGGAATGCCGCGAAGGTGAATAACGGTCCCGGGACGGCCTGAGCTGCGCCATAGCCCGCCAAGAATGCATCGTGATCAACCCATCCAGAAGGCACGAGGTCAGCCTGTAATAGTGGTAGCACTACATGTCCGCCACCGAAAACCAGTGAGCCGCTACTGACAGCATCTGACTTGGGAATAACTTTGTTAATGGCCAATTAAACTGACCCACCTCTGGCCAACAATTTTGACCCACCCATAGTGGCATTGGCCACCGACCATGTAGCGTCACCCGCCTTATGCACAGGCCGGGGACAGATCATTGAAGGAGTGGGTTGTGATTCACAAGATCAAGGGGTTGTATGACCAGGGCCGAGGCCTGTCGGTCCGTGCCATCAGTCGTGAGCTGGGGATTTCCCGGAACACCGTACGCAAGTATCTCCACCTGGATGAGATGCAGATCAGCGCTACCATTGCTGACCCTTCACGCACCAAGGTGCTCGACGAGCACCGCGATTATCTGATTAATCAGTTGGGTCAGTTTCCAGCCCTGAGCGCAGTCAAGCTGGCCCGTCGCCTGAGGGAGCGCACCACCGAGCTGGCGGTGTCAGACCGGAGCATTCGCCGCTATGTGCAAGCGCTCAAGCAGCAGGTTGCCAGTGGCCAGTTGCGCTATTACGAGCCGGTCGTTGAGTCAGTGCCTGGCGTGCAGTGTCAGGTCGACCCCGGTGAGCTGCGAGGCGTCATGATTGGCGGCCTGGAGCGTGTCGTTCATTTTGTGGTGTTTGTGCTGTCCTGTTCACGGCTGATGTATGTCGGTCTGAACTTCCGGCCGCTGGATACCGAACGGTTTATCCAGATGCACGACGAGGCCTTCCGCTACTTCGGCGGCGTCACCGAGGAGTGCATCTACGATCAGACCAAGATGGTGGTGATCAACGAGCAGTACCGTGAGCTGACGCTGAACCAGCGCTTCCACCAGTATGCGACTACCGTCGGGTACCGCATCCATGCCTGCGAGGGCTATGACCCGGAGAGCAAGGGCAAGGTGGAGGCCGGGGTCAAGTACGTCAAGCGTGACTGCTTCTACGGCGAGCACTTCCAGGACGAGGCCGCCGTCCGACAGCACCTGAATGATTGGCTCGAGACTGTCGCCAACGCACGCGTGCACGGCACGACGGGGCAGCATCCAAGAGCGCATTTCGAGGCACTGGAGCGTAGTCAGCTCAAGCCCTATCTCGTCCCGCAGAACCTGCTGCACGTGGCGCCGACAAGGGAGACCCGCAAGGTCGACAAGACCGGCTTGATCTCATGGCAGGCCAACAAGTACTCGGTACCCATGGCCTGGCAGCAAGCCCGTGTCGGTGTCAGCGCACAGGACAACCAGTTGCTGATCCATGACCTGGAGAGCGGTGAACTCATAGCCACCCATGACCTGTGCAAGGCCAAGGGCCGGATGATCAAGAACAACAACCATTACCGAGACCATGCCCAGCGCATTACCGACCTGGAGCGCGGCATCGACTCGATCCTGCCCGATGCCCTTGGGGCAACCCTGTGCCAACTGCTCAAGCGTACTTCGCCGCGTATCTACAAGGATCAGCTGGTTGCTGCACGCGACCTGCTCATGGCCCATGCGCCGGTTGATACGGCGTTGCTCGGCGAGTTGTGCGAGCGCAGTGAACTGACCGCCACCGGGCTCAAGCGCTACCTCGAAGCATGGCAGCAAGCCAAGGCGCGGGGCCGGATCATCGGCGACCATGACTATGCGCCAGAGGCCGGTAGCCAGGTTAGTCACGCCGACCTGAACGCTTATGCCCGCATTGGCCAGTCGACTGGCCACGGGGTGACCCAATGAGCCTGCTCGACAGCACTATCGCGCAGTACCGAAGCCTGCGCCTCAGCGCGACCGCGGGTGAGCTGGCCACCCTGCTGGCCAGAGCCGAAGCCAATGAACTGTCCTACCTGAGCTTCGCCCAGTCACTGGTCGAGCATGAGCTTAACGCCCGCTCCAGTAGCCGCGTAAGCCGCAACCTCAAGCAGGCGCAGTTCCCCTCGGAGAAGCATCTGGAGGCCTTCGATTACCGGCACCAGACCACCATCACCAAGCGCCAGGTCAGCACCTTGCTGGACTTCAGCTTTATCGACAACCGCGACAACCTGGTGTTCATCGGACCACCGGGTGTGGGCAAGACCCACTTGGCCATTGGGATTGGCCACAAGGCGGTTCAGGCGGGCTACAAGGTGCTGTTCCGCACGGCTCTGGCGTTGGTCGAGGATCTGGAGCTGGCGGAAATGAAGGGCGAGCTGAAGAAGCGCCTTAATCAGCTGAGCAAATACGACGTGCTGATCATCGATGAGCTGGGCTACCTGCCGATGACGCGCCAAGCCCGGTACAACCTGTTCCAGTTAATCAACAACCTGTACGAGTACCGCTCGGTCATCCTGACCACCAACAAGGACTTCACCAGCTGGGGCGAGTTCTTCCATGACGACAACGTGGCCGTGCCCATCATCGACCGCGTGATCCACCATTCACACATCTTTATGCTGGGAGGTGAGAGCTATCGTTTGAAGCAGAAAACCGGCGGTTAGCGGTGAGCAAGTGGGTCAATTCTATTGGCCAAAAGTGGGTCAAAATTAATGGCCATTGACAAACTTTGCCAGAACCTGCAGCCCGAACAGCAAAACAAAGAACAGAGTTAGCCCGAATAGACCACATCCGCATAGCTGCGCTCGCTCAACCACTGTCGACGCACAACATCCCGGAAATACCCCAGCTGAGCAATTGGA
The DNA here is from genome assembly GCF_002934345.1 of Pseudomonas sp. PONIH3. Taxonomy (NCBI): domain Bacteria; kingdom Pseudomonadati; phylum Pseudomonadota; class Gammaproteobacteria; order Pseudomonadales; family Pseudomonadaceae; genus Pseudomonas; species Pseudomonas sp. PONIH3. The sequence continues at coordinate 915,052 of NZ_CP026386.1, read as the reverse complement.
CCGCCGAAAGAAGTCAGACCCAATCGCAGAAAGATCAAGAAAACAGTCCAGCAGCTGCGGTCAGCGTGGAGGATATCGGTCACGTCCGTTTGATCCATCAGTGGCGAATTTCACCAACGATAAGCGAAAGTCGTTACGAAATACGATGAGCCTAGCTGCGCAACCTGATCATGCAGAGGCTTATTGAACCATGCGCATAGCGAGTTTAGCCGAACCGCATCAACGCTGAGAGAAAGCTCCATAAGCTCATCTGCTTTCATAAGTGACCGCTTCTGGCCGATTACGGTCAGCTTTTAAACGGCTGCTATGGGTCGAGAGCAGTCATCCGCTTGTGGCTACTTTCGACCCAACGCAACCCTTCGTGGCTTGCTGCTATCGGCCAATAACAGCCTCTCAAGAGTGTCTAGGCAACCCAAGGTGATTCAGTTCTCGCATTCCGACAGCGTGCTCCCCCTTCAAGAGCATTGCCTTCGGTATCAGGTTGACTACGCTCTGAGTAGAGAAATGATCAAGGACAGTTCATATGAGAACGAAGTTGAATTTCGCCGTTGCGCTCTCGCTGGTAATGGGCGTGAGCCCATTGTCGTTGGCAGATCCCGGCAAAGGAAAAGGCCACGACAAAGGCAACCAACACGGCAATCAAGGGCATCAAGGCAACGGTAACGACTGGCAAAGTGGGCCTTCTGTCGACTTGGGGGCGGTGCGGGTCATCCTCAACGACAATCGCAATTACTGGAATCCAGGCGCATCTCTACCCCCTGGGATTCAGAAAAATTTGGCACGCGGCAAACCTCTCCCGCCCGGAATCGCCAAAAAATTGGACAGCAGGCTGATCGGACGACTTCCTCATTACGATGGCTATGAGTGGCACCAAGCCGGAGCTGACCTACTGCTTGTAGCTATTGCCTCGGGTGTGATCTATGAGGTACTGCACAACGTGCTGGATTAAAGTCATCAGCTTGGACAAAGCTGTAAGTAGCCGATGACTTTAAACCTGTCATTGTTCCTCCAGCAGGCCCGCCAGGGTGCGGGGGCCACGCTGAACAGTTAAGCCGGGAACTATTGCGTTGCGGCATGCCCATGTCCAGGAAGATGAACGATGGTCTGCCCGAGCGCAATGGCGCTGGCCTCAAGCTTCACACGCTCTGCTTCCAGAAAAACATACGTGGCTTGCAAGGTGGTGATCTTCGACTGAATTTCGGCCATCTTGCTGGCGACCAAGGCCGCGCCTTGCGCGCAATTGATCGTATTACCCCGCTTGGCAGCAAGAATGTCGCCAATCTCGGCGAGCGAAAAGCCCACGCCCTGGGCGTTCTGAATGAAGGCCAGGTCAACAACGGCCTGATCGCTGTAGCTGCGATAGTTGTTGGCTTGTCGATGGGCCACGATAAGCCCGAGTTGTTCGTAATAGCGCAGTGCATGGCGGCCAATTCCACTCCGGCGCTCCAACTCTCCAATGTTCACAGTAAAAATTCCTTGACTGTAGAGCAGGCTCTACACCTTAGCCTGCGCCCATCATCCAAACAAGGATTCAGGCATGAGCGTGGAGTGTTTCGTCACAGGCGGTAGTGGGTTTGTAGGCCAACATTTACTGGCCCGTCTTACTTCGACAGGGCACAAGGTCTGGGTGCTTATGCGCACCCCTGCAAACCTCGAGCGTCTGCGGGAGCAGGTAGGCCGACTGGGTGGTAATCCTGCCTGTGTCCATGCCGTTGAGGGCGATATCAGTAGAGAGGGGCTTGGGCTCAGCGAGGCAGACAAGCAGCGCGTGTCGTCGGCCTCTGTGGCCTTCCACCTAGCAGCGCAGTTTTCCTGGGGGCTGACAATGGAGCGCGCCCGCGAAGTCAATGTGCAAGGGGCGCTGAGAGTCGCCAGGCTTGCGGCGAGCCAGCGCATTCGCTTGCTGATGGTGGGTGGCTTCATGCTGCAAAACCTTGACCACCTTGCCAGTATCGGGGTTGACAATGAGTGCCCTGAGAACACGAACTGGCCTGCCGTCTACGGCCGTGCAGGTGGCTACGAAGGCAGCAAGCTCGAGGCCCATTTTGCGGTCATTCGTTACATGCAGGAAACGGGCGCGGATTACACAATCGTTCACCCTGCTACGGTGTGTGGCCACAGCGAGAGTGGCCACATTGTCGAAGGACAACCTTTGGCCGAACTCATTCGAAATCTGGCACAAGGGCGGTTCAAAGCTGTACCCGGCTCCACCAGGCACTGGTTGCCATTAGTCAGCGTCGATTACCTGGTAACAATGATAAGTTGCGCGGCATTCGACCCCTCGATGGCCAACCAGCAGGTCTTGGCGCTCTATGAACACACACCGAATTTGCAGGGGATGCTAGGGCAGATCGCCAAAACGCTGAATATCAAGGCACCCCGTCGCCATGTAGCGATAGGGTTGTTGAGATGGCTTTTGACAATTCCCGGCCTGGCGGCCCGATTCGCGATCAGCGCCGAGTCATTGAACTTTATTCAGACTCAACGCTTTGACATGCGGCTTAGCAGGCAATTGGAACTGAAGTATCAGATGGCACATCCCGACATGGCGCGAGCTTTGGAGAGGACAGTGCGCTACGTCAAAGGCAACTTGATTCATTGAGGCAACCCTTCAGGCAATAGGCATGGACCATGCCCATGCCATGGCGCTCGCCGTGCAATGCTTCATCTTGTTCGAGGGACCGATTGCGACCGTGGCTGCTCTTCACGAAGGGCTGCCATGGGGAAAACTGTCGGATGTATCTGAGCGCTAGCGACACTTTGCGCACAGCCAGAAGTTTGTCAGTCTCAACTTCGAATTGGCTTTCTCTAGACGTCATGACTCATGCGCTTGAATTAGCCGGGTGCACGATAGACGCACTGCTTGCAGCGAGCGCCAGCCGCCCTCGCAGCGCTGTCTCCAGGCAAGCTGCGCAGTCACTCTGCGGTGCTTTCGTATCGGATCCATCCTGCAACTTCGGCGCCTGCGACTACACGGTCTTTGGGATGAATCCGACCTTCACTGACAGGCACCTCTGAGAAGTCAAATGGGCTCATACCCTCGATACAGGCCACATTGACTCCATACTGATCAGGCGCAGAACGCCGCTGGTGAAAGGTGTAGATGCCACACTTCGAGCAGAAGTAGTGTTTTGCTTCGCGTGTGTTGAATTGATAAAGCGTGAGCGCCTCTTTTCCTTGGGTAACCGTGATGTCGCCCAGGTTAGCTGATACTGCCACGGCACCCCGCATACGGCAGAGAGAGCAGTTACACCTACGCGCTGTGCGCGTGCCGTCGGTCAAGCGCAAGGAGAATTGCACCGTCCCACAATGGCAGGCTGCTCGGTAGACAGGGCGATTATCGGTTGTTTCATTAACCATGGCGTTCCTCTACTTGGGTCAGAGAAGGCACAGTAGGTGTTAACGGACCTGTGCCCAGTGTTACCTCTGCAGTCTTGAAAATAGCCGCAAAGGCTTCTCATGAGGGCATGACTCAGGCCGACCAGCATAAACCCTATGGACCTGGCGGTAAGGTATGTTTCACGGACACCTACGGCCGGTCAGGCGACGCCCTTGGCCTGTTGCTCCAGATGCACCTGCAATGCCGGATCGAGTTGCAGTGCGCCGGCCAGCTCATCCAGGTAGGCCCGCTCAGCTTCCTGCTGGTCATCCACCAGCATCACGCTGGCCAGGTACATTTCCGCGGCCATGGCCGGGTCCCGCGCCGACTTCGCCACCTCGGCAGCATCGAGTGGCTTGCCGACTTCTTCATCCAGCCATTGCTGCAGTTGCGGGTCGCTGGTCTGGCGTTTGATTTCGGCGTAGATCAACTGTTCTTCCTGCGGGTCGATGCGCCCATCGGCCTTGGCCGCCGCAATCAGCGCGCGCAGGATGGCATGGCTGTGATCCTCGGCCTCGGGGCCGGACAGTTGATCCACCGTGCGGACCGCCTGCTGCGGGGCTGCCGCCTGGCTGCGCTGCCAGCTCTGATAGGCCTTGAATGCCATCATCCCCAGCGACGCCAGGGCCGCGTAATTGACGCCGCCCGCGGAACGCCCCTGGGTAGAGCCGCCAGCGTTGCTGCCACCGCCGCCCAACAGACCGCCCAGCAAACCACCAAGGCCACCACCACCAGCCGTCGTACCGCCGCCGCCAAGCAGGCCGCCAAGCAAACCACCCAAGCCACCCAGGCTGTCTTGCGATGACCTGCCGCCGCTCCCTTGTTGCATCTGCGAAGCTTGTCCGGCCCGCAGCAGCTGTTCGAGTAGATCACTGGTATTCATGGCAGCGCCCTCGTCGGTCGTGGTCGCCCAGACAAGTAACGATAGCCCCCTGAAGGCGATCCGCCATGACCGCCTGACCAATGGGGCGTTCGGCTCAATGCGTTGTCGTCGCTCGGATTGAGGGAGGGCGATAGCGCCTGCGCAAGGGTGGTGGCAAAAGGCCGTATTCCTGCTCGCCTGATCCGTTGCCGCGCTATATCATTGCGCCCCCGCAGCTGAGGTACTTGCTGATTGCAGCTGCCGATGGATCGAGACCCGCCCCAAGGATTTTTCATGCCTGGATTGCTCCGTGCGTTCGCACGTCTGTTACCGCTTGCCCTACTCACCGGCTGCGCCGCCAAATCCCCCGCCCTGGTCAGCGAGGCCCTGCAACCGGCCGCTGGTGGTCCAGTAACGTACCTGGTAGGCAGCATCGGCCCCCTTGGCCGCGATAGTGCCTACACCAACCAACGCATCCTCCTGCGCAAACGTGGCGCGCAGGACGGCGCGGCGGCATGGTGGGGGTTCGCCGAAGTGGCCCACACCCCGAAGGACATCGAAGAGGTGCGTGGCCCCGACAAGCAGGCGCTGCCCGGCGAGGCCAGCGTGTTCGTCATGCCCCTCAAGCCCGGCGACTACGAGTTCTATGACTTCCAGTTCTTCTGGAACGGCTACAACGGTGGCTACAGCTCCATCCGGGCACGGGAACAGTTTCTTGTGCCCATGCACCTGGAAGCAGGCAAGGCGTACTACATCGGCGAATTCCGTTCGCGTTGCCTCGGGCTTTCCGCGTGCCTGTTCTTCCATGGCGACCAACAGCCGCGCGATGAAGTGATCGCCCGGCGCTACACCCCCGGGTTGCCGCCCCTGCAGGCCCTGAACTTGAACATGGCGCCGGCATTCCCCTTCGTCATGCCACTGCCCCAAGCCGCCCAGCCGGCGAAGTGACCCGTACCCAGGAAAACCCGCAATGAAAAAGATTCTGTTCCTCAGCGCCAGCCTGCTGCTGGCCGGCTGCGCAGGTACCCAGACCTTGCCCGATCCGCGCATCGAGGCAGGCCAGGATTACCTGCCGCCGATCGCGGTAATGGTCGATTCGCTCGAGCACGGCACCGAGCTGCGCAATTACCTGCGCGAGAGCGGCGTGTTCAGCAAGGTCGAGAACGGTGCCGCTGGTGAAGGGCAGACCCAGGTGATGGTCAAGCTGGATGCCCAGCGCAAGGTTGCGCCTGCACCGTTGCTGTTCCTCAGTGCCGCCACTCTGTTCCTGTTGCCCTTGCAGAGTGACCTGGACACCAAGGCCGACTTCACCGTGATGCGTGATGGCAAGGTGCTCAAGCGTTATCACTATGAAAACTACATGGCCAAGTACGCCTGGCTGCTCGACCTCGGTATTCCTGAGCGCGAGGAAAACATCCGTCGGGTCGCCCGTGCTTTCGCCCGTGACATGCAGGCCGCCAACCAGGCCAGCAAGCCGCTGGAGGCGCAGCGATGAACAACCTGGTCAAGGCGGCGCTGATGGCGGCCGGGCTGGCATTGCTCGGCGGCTGCAACCCGTCGATGAAACCGCTGGGTTATCACGCGCAAAAGCCCTATGTGCCGATGAGCCTGTTGGTGCTGCCCGATGGCTACACCCGCTTCGACGTCCAGGAGCGTGACGAGCTGACCAGCGCAGTCAGGTCGTCCGGCGCGTTCTCTTTCGTCGATCACGGACTGCCGCGCAAGGGTTACGCCCTGGTCATCAGCCAACCACCAGGCGAAGGGGCTGGTTTTCTGGTCGCGCTCAACGCCCTGACGCTGCTGACCTTCCCGGTGCCCTACAGCTACGTGCACAACCTGACCGGCAAGGTCTACAAGGACGGCGAGCTGCTGCGCACCTTCAGCTATAAGCGTGAGGGCATGAGCGTGGGCGCCTGGTATGTGCCGCCGCCGATCACCGAGAACCAGCGGCAGATGCTGACTGAACTGATGCGCGACCTGGAGGCCAGTGCGCTGATTCCCCATGTTGACGATGCGGGGCAGGTGGGGTTGGTTGATCAACGGTAAGTCGTGGGCAGCACAATGAGATCTCCATTGCACATCAAGGCCGCTTGAGCGGGCATTGCATCAGCGCATCCTTGAGACTCAGCTCAAACTCGACCAAGCCGTCATGCACTTGTTGCAAGGCCTGGATCTGTCCCATCACTTCCTGTTTTTTGTTATCGATGGCCTGTATGGCCAGACCCCAGGGCAGCTCTTGGTCGCGATGATCCTGCAGGATGGCCTGCATTTCCTTGAGTTTGAAACCGAGTTGCTGAGCGCATTTGATGAAGGTCAGCAGCTCGACGCTTTGCTGGCTGTAGATGCGGTATTTGCCTTTGCGTTGCGGGGGTGGCAACAGGCCGATTTCTTCGTAATGTCGAATGCTTTTGACGGTGGTGCCCGACAGCTGGGCGGCTTTGCCGATGTACATGAAAATCCCTTTTTTGGGCGCATCAGAAGCGAAAGGATGTCGCGCGCTGGTACAAGCGCGCGACATCTTTGCATAAGCGTCGGGGGGCATGAAGCCGGGTTGGACATGGGATCATAGCAGGGAGACTCGGCTGGACAGCGCAGGGGCACGGCCCAACCGTGGCCGATCAGCGGCTGGCGATCGCCTGGACTTGTTTGAGCCAGGCTTCACGCTGTTCCGGTGTGGAGCCCAATACCGGACCGAAGGTCAGGGTTTTCAGGGGTTTTATGCCGCAGAACTCCAGGGTGGTCTTGCGCATTTGCTGCAAGCCCGGCATGCGATACACCCAGCGGTAGTACCATGGCGGCGTGTCCATGGTCACCAAAAGGTGAGCCGTGCGGCCCTTGAGCAGTTTGTCCGGGAAGGGCGAGCCCTTGCGGTACTTGAAGGCAAAACCGGGCAGAAACACGCGGTCGAAGAAGCCCTTGAGCAACGCCGGAATGCCGCCCCACCAGATCGGGTACACCAATGTGAGGTGTTCGGCCCAGCTAATGTCGTTCTGTGCGTTGAGCAGATCGGGCTCGAGCAACTGGATCTCGTTATAGCCAGCGTGCAAGACCGGATCGAAATCCAGGGTGCCCAGACGCAGCAGACGCACCTGATGGCCTGCTTGCGTGGCAGCTTCGACGTAACGTTCGGTCACTGCGCCGCAAAAGCTGTCGTTCGAAGGGTGGCCGAGGATCACAAGCATGCGTTTGCTCTTCATGACGAACTCCAGATAATGGAGTGCCAAGGGTAAAGTCTGCCCTTAACGGTAGAGTCAAGCCTTGCCGGCTATTGGTAGAGACAAACAGTCCAGCAGCGCTCGGGTGCAAACCGGCAGATTGCTTGCCGGAAGTGTCAACCATGTCTCCGCACACGTGTCTACCATGTGTCCGGTCCATACATGAGCCCAGAAGTCGGTCATTGCCGGGTGTTGGTTGACTGTTCGGATTTTGACGTGCGATCGCTCACCCAGTCGCGCAGCTTATGCTTTGGGCTCTTCCCGGTAAGGGATTATCTTTGCGCGGTCAATTTCGGTTGGTGGTTGATTGCTCCAAGATCCCTAGAGGCTGTCCGGATCCCCGAAGAACATCTGTATCCGCGACCTCAACCACCGCTCCGCCGGATCATTGTCCTGCGCCCCGCGCCAGGCCATGTGCAGCTCGAAGCTGCGCACTTCCAGCGGCAGGTCCTCGGCCCGCAGGCCGCCCGCTGCCGTGAGGGCATCGGCGGTGTAGTCCGGCACCGTGGCAACGATATCGGTCCCCGCCAGCAAGCTCCCCAAGCCGTTGAACTGCGGCACGGCCAGCACCACGTGGCGCTTGCGGCCGATCTCCTCCAGCGCCTCGTCGATGAACCCGGACAGGTCGCCGGCGAACGACACCAGTGCATGGGGCCGGGCGCAGAAGTCGTCCAGGGTGATGTTGCCGGGCATGCTGTCGGCGCGCAGCAGCTTGGGCATGCTGCGGCGCAGTACCTTGCGCTTGGCGTTGGCCGGCAGATCGCTGGTGTAGCTCACGCCCACCGAGATTTCGCCGGAGGCCAGCAGGGTGGGCATCAGCAGGTAGTTGACCCGGCGCACCACCAGCACGATGCCGGGCGCCTCGGCACGGATGCGCTTTAGCAGTTGGGGCAGCAGGGCGAATTCGGCGTCATCCGACAGGCCGATGCGGAACACTGCGTTGCTGGTGGCCGGGTCGAACTCGGCGGCGCGGCTGACAGCGGTGGAGATCGAGTCCAGCGCCGGCGACAGCAGGGCGAAGATTTCGTGGGCGCGCGCCGACGGCTCCATGCTGCGTCCGGTACGTACGAACAGTGGGTCGTCGAACAGGTTGCGCAGGCGCGACAGCGCGGCGCTGATCGCCGGCTGGCCGAGGAACAGTTTCTCGGCGGCGCGGGTCACGCTGCGTTCGTGCATCAGCGTTTCGAACACAATCAGCAGGTTGAGGTCTACGCGACGCAAGTCGTTACGATTCATTCGATGCGGCTCGCCTGAAGTGGGGCAGGGGTGAATCTTAAGGCCAAAGGCTGGTACCCTGCACCGATTTCCGGGTGCCAATGCACAGATTTGTCAGGGGCCCAATCAATGACAGGCATGTCGACTATTAACAGCCACTGATGGTCCAACCGTGAAAGCCCGGATAAAGTCCGTGGTAATACGAGATTCACAAAGGCGAGGTATGCGATGTCCCGCATGATCCGTTTCCACAAGTTCGGCCAGGCCGATGTGCTCCGTTGCGAGGAGCAGGCCGAACCGTCCCCGGCCACCGGCGAGGTGCAGATCCGCGTCGAGGCGATCGGCATCAGCTGGTACGACGTGCTCTGGCGGCAGAATCTGGCGCCGTCCCAGGCGCGGCTGCCGGCGGGTATCGGCCATGAGATGGCCGGCGTGGTCACCGCGGTCGGCGAGGGCGTGGACGATATCGCGGTGGGCGACCGGGTCGCCAGCTTCCCGGCCACCAGCCCCAACGACCATCCGGTCTACGGTGACGTGATCGTGCTGCCGCGCAGCGCCATCACCCGTTACCCTGACGTGCTGACCCCGATCGAGGCCAGCGTGCACTACACCCCGCTGCTGATTGCCTACTTCGCCTATGTCGACCTGGCCCGGGCCAAGGCCGGGCAGACCGCGCTGGTCACCGACGCCAGCCACTGCGCCGGGCCGGCCTTCGTGCAGCTGGGCAAGGCCCTGGGGTTGAAGGTGTTCGCTGCCACCAAGGAACCCGAGCAGCGTGAATACCTGCTGGGCCTGGGCGCGGACAAGGTGATCGTCACCGAGGAGCAGGACCTGCTGATGCAGATCGGCAAGTACACCGATGGCCGTGGCGTGGACATGGTCCTTGACGGCCTGGGCGGGCCGCAGATGTCGCTGCTCGGTGATGTCCTGGCGCCGCGCGGCAACCTGGTGCTGTATGGCCTGCAAGGCGGCAACCAGACGCCGTTCCCGGCCTGCGCGGCGTTCCAGAAGAACATTCAGTTCCATGTGCACTGCATCGGCAACTTCACCGGCAAGCCGGAACTGGGCATCGTCCAGGACCAGGTGGCCCTGCAGCGGGCCTTGCGCGATATCAACCAGTTCACCGCCGACCAGTTGCTGACGCCGCAGATCATCAAGGTGTATCCGTTCGAGCAGGTGGTCGAGGCGCACAGGCATATGGACGCCTGCCCATGTGGTGGACGGGTGGTGCTGGACATGGGCGGGCAGGGTTGACGCTGGCAACTTCTGCGCCGGGCAAGCCCGCGTCTACCGCGATGGCATGACGCCCGCCCTATCGGGGGCGGGCTTTGGGTCGTGTCTTCACCGCCGAACTTAGCTAATTGTCTTACCTGGTTTTGGGAAGTTTCCTTCAATCCCGGTCAGTTATTCATCTGCCAGAATCGGACTTCAATTCGAAGCCGTCAGGGAGATGGAGCGATAGCATGACCGAAACCCACAACCAAGCCATGCACTATATCTACCAGCAAGTCCTGCAGCGCCTGCTGGAGCACATGAGCCAGGCCCAGCGCGCCTCGGTGCAGTTGCTGGTCCAGCGTCTTCTGGTAATCGCCGGTGGCCAGGAGTGCATCGGCAACGTACGAGTACTGGCCCTGCACGGCGTGGACCGGCGCAGTGCGCATCTGCTGGCTTGCCTGCGTGCCGCGCAACTGAGCATCGCGATTCGCCATGCCGACACCTTTCGGCTACGGGTGCTGGCGGCTCGCCTGCCAACCCTCGACGACACAGCCCTTGCCCTTCATGACCGTTGCTTCAGCGCACTATTCCTGTACGACGATCCGCGGGTGGAGTTATTACGCGCCGATGGCGGGCGGCTTGGCCTGTTTGGTGCCCGGCAGGCCTGCTCGGCCGAACAATTGGCCGCCGCAGGTAACGCTTGGCTGCTGTTCGGACACCTAGCCGGCGGGCAGCCAGCGGCGTTGCTCGGGGCCAGGGGGTATCTGGATCTGGGAGGCAGCCTTGGGCAACTGCTGGGTGGGCAAGACGGCGAGCAACTCCTGGTCAGCGCCGCGCCGCTTGCCCAGCGCCACCGCTTGCTGGCCTGGGGGCGGCGTTGCCTGCGCCATTGCGGGGAGGTCGCGCACACCGTGACACCCCACAGCGTCCTGGCAGCCGGCATTGAACAACTGCACCAGGTGCTTTCCGACCCGTGGCAGCCGCCGACAGCGCCCATGCACGATAAACCCTGGGGCGATACGCGTCTGATGACGGTGGAGGATCTGCTGGGCCATCTCGATGACAGCGATCAGCTTGACCACATGCTTGGGCGCGAGGAGGCGCAGCCCTGGCAGGCCCAGGGGCCAGCCGGATTGTTCGATGCCTTGCCGCTGGCTCACCTGCATGGCCTGAAGGCGCAGTATCTGGAGCAGCGTAGCTATCGCGAGGGCGCGCAAGCGTTCTACCAGCGCTTGCGCCAGCCGTCGATGGCCTGGCCCCAGGGGCGGGCATTGCGTGACGAGGCGCAAGCGCGGCTGCATGCTGCCTATGGCGTCAATGAAGCGCAGTTGGTCTGCCAATTGTTCACCCCGTTCGATGCGCAGGGGCACAACCTCGAAGCCTTCGTGCTGCGCTGCCATCCTGGCATGCGCGTGGCGTTGCCCTATCTGCACCGTGCCCTGCAGGGCCGGCCTTGCCCGGAGCCGGTCAGCCAGTGGCTGGTGGACACCAGTGGCCTGCAGCTTGCTCAGTTACGGGCACTGTACGCCGGCACGCTCGGCAGCCAGGCACTGCGCCTGTTCCGCGTGCTGGGGCGGCGCGACCTGTGGCTACGGCCGCTGCCGACCAGTCCGTTGAGCAGCGCGTGACCGTTGATCCAGCGCGCTTGCCCCAGCAGGCGATCTGTATGTATAACCAGTGCGTGTTCCCCGTATCTGACCTGCGCCGTGATCGCCCATTCCGTCGATGATCCCTTGTATTACCTGTATAACTTCCGCCAGGTCCTGAGCTGGGTTGGGCAACGCTACGCCGACCTGTTGGACCACGACGAGCACGGTTTCATCCAGATGTTCGGTGAGTTGCCGGTGCCGACCCAGGCCTTGCTGGTACGCATGGTCATGCGCAAGGGCGAGTGGTTTCGCCGGGACAAACTCGACTACGCCGAGATCGGCGATGTCGACGTGGCCCTGGTGCCGCTGCTGGCTTTGGGCTGGGTAGCGACCGACGCACCGTTGGCCGTCGAGCAATTGTGGGCTTTGCTGCGCAAGGATGAGCTGGCCGGGCTTTTCGCCGGAAAAATTCCCCGCCCACGGGCCAGCAAGGCCGAATTGCTGGAACAGTTGCAGGCACTCGAACTGGTGCCCAGGCCCCTGGCACAGTGGTGCGCCGATTTCCCGACCCTGATCCTGCACTGGAGCCGGCAGCCATTATGCGACCGGCTGCGGCTGTTGTTCTTTGGCAACCTTTACCAGAGCTGGTCCGATTTCGTGCTGGCCGACCTGGGCGTGTTCCGTTACGAACAGGTGGCGTTCAGCGATGATTCGCGGGCATTGCGCCAGCGTGCCGAAGTCGACCTGGCCATGGCGCTACACCAGTGCGCCGAGCGCCTCGAGCAGGGTGCAGCGCCCGCCGAACTGCTCGCGGCTATCGCGGGTCTGGACGTCAGCAACGCCTGGCTCGCCCGCCGTCGGTCGCGTCTGCTCTTCAATCTTGGCCAGCACTGCGAGCGCCTGGGCGACTGGGAGCTTGCCTTGCACATCTATTCTGATTGCACCCACCCTGAGGCGCGCATTCGCCGGGTACGGGTGTACGAACGCAGCGCACAGTGGCAGTCAGCGTTCGCGCTGGCTCAGGACATGGCCCTGGCGCCTGCCAACGCATTGGAGCGCCAGGCGCTGGAGCGCATGCTGCCACGCCTGGCGCGCAAACTCGGCGGCCCCCCACAACCGCGTCGACGCACGAGCTCGGTTACGCTCATCGAGCTTGATTTGCCCGCCGCGATGGCGGCAGTGGGGGTGGAAGAGGCCGTACGCCTGCATCTGGAGCAGCAGGGCGGGGCCGCCCATTACGTCGAGAACACGCTGTTCAACAGCCTGTTTGGCCTATTGTGCTGGGAGGCGATTTTCGCACCGATACCCGGCGCTTTCTTCAACCCATTCCAGGCCGGGCCGCAGGACCTGCACGACAGCGATTTTCAGCAGCGTCGCGGCGCGTTGTTCGACACCTGTCTCGGGCGCCTGGACGACGGCAGCTACCGTCAGGCCATCCGCGACTGCCATGCAGCCAAGCAAGGCCTGCAGTCGCCGTTCGTATTCTGGCAGATGCTCGATGAGCCACTGCTCGAACAGGCGCTCGAGCACTTGCCGCCCGAACATTTGAAAGCCTGCTTCCTGCGTTTGCTGCAGGACATTCGCGCCAACCGTGCTGGCATGCCCGACCTCATCCAGTTCTGGCCGGGGCAGGGCGGCTATCGCATGGTCGAGGTCAAGGGCCCGGGCGACCGCCTGCAGGACAATCAACTACGCTGGCTCGAGTTCTGCCACGTCCACGGGCTGCCGGTGGCGGTCTGCCATGTACGTTGGCAGGCCACGCCGGCATGAGCTACACCGTGGCCGTGCGCGCCTTGTGCGAATTCAGCGCCAAGGTTGGCGACCTCGACCTGCGCTTCACGCCGTCGCCCAGTGCCCAGGAAGGGATTGCCGGACACCGCCGAGTAGTGGCCAAGCGCGGCGCCGACTATGAGCCGGAAGTGGCGCTGGAGGGCCAGTACCAAGGCCTGCGGGTTCGCGGGCGGGCCGATGGCTATGACCCGGCACGCAACCGGTTGGAAGAGATCAAGACCCACCGCGGCGACCTTGCCCGCCAGCCCGACAATCACCGCCAACTGCACTGGGCCCAGGCCAAGGTCTACGCCTGGCTGCTGTGCCAGGCGCGGCAGTTGCCGGCGATCGACGTGGCGCTGGTCTATCTGGACGTCGACAGCGATGGCCAGACCGTGATCAATGAGCATTATGGCGCCGACGACCTCAGGCGCTTTTTCGAGAACCAGTGCCAGTGCTTCCTGGCTTGGGCGCAGGCGCAGGAACTACGCCTGGCCGAACGTGACCGGGGCCTGCAGGCCCTGAGCTTTCCTTACCCTGCGCTCCGTCAAGGCCAGCGGCAACTGGCCGAGACCCTTTACAAGGCGGTGAGCACCGGCCGTTGCCTGATGGCCCAGGCGAGTACTGGCATCGGCAAGACCCTCGGTACCCTGTTTCCGCTGCTCAAGGCCGTGGTGCCGCAGCAGTTGGACAAGCTCTACTTCCTCACGGCGAAAACACCAGGCCGGGCCCTGGCCCTCGATGCGCTGCGCCAGATCATCCAAGCGTCGCCACAACCCGCCCTGCGCAGCCTCGAGCTGATCGCCCGCGACAAGGCCTGCGAGTACCCGCAAAACGCCTGCCATGGCGAGTCCTGCCCCTTGGCGCGGGGCTTCTACGACCGCCTGCCCGGCGCCCGTGAAGCTGCCGCGCAGGTGCCGTTGCTTGACCGCGCCAGCCTGCGCGAGGTGGCCCTGGCGCACCAGGTCTGCCCCTATTACCTGGGGCAGGAGATGGCGCGCTGGGTCGACCTGCTGGTGGCCGACTACAACTACTACTTCGACGCCCATGCATTGCTGTTCGGCCTGGCCCAGGCCAACCAGTGGCGCACGGCGGTGCTGGTGGACGAGGCGCACAACCTGGTCGAGCGCGGACGGCAGATGTACAGCGCCAGCCTCGACCAGGGCCAGTTGCTGGCGCTGCGCCAAGGCAAGCCGGCCGGCCTAGGCAGTGCCCTGGACCGCCTGAATCGGCAATGGAACGCGCTGTACAAGGCGCAGGTTGCGCCGTACCAGGCCAGCGAGCAGCTGCCCGACGCCTTCCTGCGTGCCCTGCAGCAATGCATCGGGCTGATCCAGGAACGCATGAACCAGGCGCCCGCCGAGGTCGAGCCCAAGGTGCTGGAGTTCTACTTCCAGGCCTTGCAGTTCAGCCGTATCGCCGAGTTGTTCGACGAGCACTTCCTGTTCGATATCAGCCCGCGCAACGGCCCCCGTGGGCGGCGCCTGGCCACGTTGTGCCTGCGCAACGTGGTGCCTGCCCGGCTGCTGGGTCCGCGCATGAGCGCGGCGCGCAGCGTCACGCTGTTTTCCGCCACGCTCAATCCCCGGCACTTCTACAGCGACCTGCTGGGCATGCCGACCGACACTGCCTGGCTGGAGGTCGCCGCACCGTTTCGCGCCGAGCAGTTGCAGGTGCGCATCGTCAGCGAGGTGTCCACCCGCTACCAGCAGCGCCAGGCGTCACTGGCGCCGATCGTCGAACTGATCGCCGCTCAGTTTGCCGGCCAGCCGGGCAACTACCTGGCCTTCTTCAGTAGCTTCGAGTACCTCGAACAGGTGGCGCGGTTACTGGCCGAACGCTACCCGGCGCTACCCATCTGGCGACAGTCTCCCGGCATGGACGAGGCCAGCCGCGAAGCCTTCCTGGCACGGTTCGTGGAGCACGGGCAGGGGGTGGGCTTCGCCGTGCTCGGCGGCGCCTTCGGCGAGGGTGTCGACCTGCCGGGCACTCGCCTGATTGGCGCCTTCGTCGCCACCCTTGGCCTGCCACAGGTCAATCCGGTCAACGAGCAGTTCAAACAGCGCCTGGGTCGGCAGTTCGGCGCCGGTTTCGACTATGCGTATCTCTATCCTGGGGTGCGCAAGGTGATCCAGGCCGCAGGCCGGGTGATCCGCGGCGACCAAGACCGCGGCGTGCTGGTGCTGATCGACGAGCGTTTTGCCGAACCGCGGGTGCGACAGATGTTCCCCGGCTGGTGGCAACTGGCGTGAACGCCGCCATCGCCTGGCGCTGAAACTCCCAGTACACTGCGCGTTCAAACACCAACATTCGTTGATTTCGAGGTTCCGCATGACGCTCAGTCCTTTGGCAGGCAAGCCGGCTCCGGCCAGCGTGCTGGTCGATATCCCCCGCCTGTTGACCGCTTACTACACCGGCCGTCCCGACGCCGCGGTGGCGGCCCAGCGCGTGGCCTTCGGCACCTCGGGCCACCGCGGCACTTCGTTCGAACTGAGCTTCAACGAATACCACGTGCTGGCGATCACCCAGGCCATCTGCCTGTATCGCCAGGAGAAAGGCATCGACGGCCCGTTGTTCATCGGTGCCGACACCCACGCGTTGTCCGCCCCGGCCGCCGCCAGCGCTCTGGAAGTGCTGGCCGCCAATGGCGTGCAGGTGATGTTGAGCAAGGACGACGAGTACACCCCGACCCCGGCGGTGTCCCATGCCATCCTCTGCTACAACCGTGGCCGCCAGCAGGGCCTGGCCGACGGCATCGTCATCACTCCGTCGCACAACCCACCGCAGAGCGGCGGCTTCAAGTACAACCCGCCCAACGGCGGCCCGGCCGACAGCGACGTGACCAAGTGGATCGAGGCCAAGGCCAACGAGCTGCTGGCGGCGAACCTGGCTGGCGTCAAGCGCATGGACTACCAGCAGGCGCTGGCGGCGCCGACCACCCAGCGCCACGACTACGTGAGCAGCTATGTCGCCGACCTGGAAAATGTCATCGACTTCGACGTGATCCGCAGCGCCAATCTGCGCCTGGGCGTCGACCCATTGGGCGGTGCCGGCGTGCGCTACTGGTCGGCCATCGCCGAGCACTACCAGCTGAACCTGGAAGTGGTGAATACCGAGGTCGATCCGACCTTCCGCTTCATGACCGTCGACTGGGACGGGCAGATCCGCATGGACCCGTCCTCGCCTTACGCCATGCAGGGCCTGATCGGCCTGCGCGAGCGGTTCGACGTGGCCTTCGCCTGCGACCCGGACCACGATCGCCACGGCATCGTCACCGCCGACGGCCTGCTGCAGCCGAACAACTACCTGGCCGTGGCCATCGACTACCTGTACCGCAACCGCCCGCAATGGCGCAGTGATGCCGCCGTGGGCAAGACCGTGGTTTCCAGCGGCCTGATCGACCGCGTCACCGCGGGCCTGGGCCGTGAGCTGTATGAAGTGCCGGTGGGCTTCAAGTTCTTCGCCCAAGGCCTGTTCGACGGTTCGCTGGGCTTCGGTGGTGAAGAGAGCGCGGGCGCCTCGTTCCTGCGCAAGGACGGCTCGGTCTGGACCACCGACAAGGACGGCCTGATTCCGGCGCTGCTGGCGGCCGAGATGACCGCCCGCACCGGGCGCAACCCGAGCCAGATCTACGCCGACCTGACCGCCAAGCTGGGCAAGCCGTACGCCACCCGCGTCGAGGCCAAGGCCGACGCACGGCAGAAGGCGCTGCTGAGCAAGCTGGCGCCGGAGCAGGTCAAGTCCACCGAGCTTGCCGGCGAGCCGATCCAGCAGATCCTCAGCCATGCGCCGGGTAACAACCAGGCCATCGGCGGCCTGAAGGTGATGACCGCGAACGGCTGGTTCGCCGCGCGGCCGTCCGGCACCGAGGATATCTACAAGATCTACGCCGAAAGCTTCATCGACGAGGCGCACCTCAAGCGCCTGGTGGCCGAAGCCCAAGTGCTGGTGGACGCGGCGATCGCCTGATCGATCCTGATACGCATCGCGGGGCAAGCCCGCTGCCACGCCTGAACAAAGCAGGCAGTGGCAGCGGGCTTGCCCCGCGATGCGTTTGGTTGTTCCACTGATGGAACGATCCATGCCATTTCAGCTATCTACCGCAGTATTGGCCTCATCTGTAAGGTGTAACCCATCAACAGGAGGCTTCTCATGAAAAAGATCCAGGGTATCCACCGCAGCCCCAACGCCCACTGGGTGGGCGACGGCTTCCCGGTGCGCAGCCTGTTCACCTACGACCATCTGGCGCGGCATATCAGCCCGTTCCTGCTGCTGGATTATGCCGGCCCGCATGACTTCGCCCCGACCACTGCCCGGCGTGGCGTCGGCCAGCACCCGCACCGCGGTTTCGAGACCGTCACCATCGTCTACCAGGGCGAACTGGAGCACCGCGACTCCACCGGCGCGGGCGGTCTGATCGGCCCGGGCGACGTGCAATGGATGACCGCTGCGGGCGGCATCATCCACGAGGAGTTCCATTCCCCGGCCTTTGCCCGTAGCGGTGGCACGCTGGAGATGGTGCAACTGTGGGTCAACCTCCCGGCCAGGGACAAGCGCGCCGCCGCCGGCTACCAGACGCTGTTGGCCAACGACATTCCCGTGGTGACGCTGGAAGGCGAGGCGGGCAGCCTGCGAGTGATCGCCGGGCGTTACCTTGACCGTCAGGGGCCGGCGCGCACCTTTACCGAGATGGACGTCTGGGACCTGCGCCTGAAGGCGGGTGCCACGCTGCAACTGCCGGTGGCCGCCGGGCGCAATGCCGCGCTGGTGGTGCTGCGCGGCACGCTGCGGGTCAACGATGAGCGCGAAGCCGGTGCGGCCAGCCTGGTATTACTGGAGCGCGACGGCGACGGTGTGCGTCTCGAGGCGCAGGATGACGTCAGCGTGCTGCTGCTCAGCGGCGAGCCGATCGACGAGCCCATCGTCGGGTATGGCCCGTTCGTGATGAACAGCCAGGCCGAGATCGCCGAATCGTTCGATGATTTCCAGGCCGGGCGGTTTGGGCAGGTAGGTGGCGCCGAGCGCGGCATCGTCCGATAGCACCCATCGCGGGGCAAGCCCGCTCCCATGTCATGAGTTCATCGTGACGTGGGAGCGGGCTTGCCCCGCGATTTAGTTTCAACGCTTTATAGCAGGCCTCGTCGAGGCCGCATCAATCTCCATCAGCCACTCGGCCTGCGCCAACCATCTGGCAAAGGTTCAGAGTTGCGGGCCGTAGATGGCTCTTCTGATTCCTTTGTTGACACGCTGCATCTCATCCTCTGAATCCGAGTTGTAGGGCGTCGAATCGGTTGAGGAGATTGCTTCGTTCCACCTGGCTCTTTCTTCTTTTGCCTCTCTCAGCAGGCGAAGTAACTCCAGGGGCCCGCCTTCTTGTTTGATATGGAGAACATCGCGGAAGAAGGGGAGCGGTGCGACATTTAGGTTTTTTCTCGCTGATGCGGGCATTTGCCGAATACCGCCCGTCTTGGCCGATATTATCCTGGCACGGGCAGGCAACTTATCGTCGTATTTGCCTAGTGCGGGAGCGGTCAGCTTGTTCGTCAATCTTGAAGTATTGGAAAGAGAGACAAGGTCTTCGAGAGATAAATGCTTGATAATCGATGTGAATATGTCCGGTTCGAAACTGATCAATTTCTGAAAATTGCCAGTGTGGCCGGAAGGGTCGACCTTATTGATCGGATCATTGTTGCAATAATCGTAGGCATTCACTCCACCATCCTCGAACGGGCTCAGCGAGTCGGGTGAGAGAAAGCGCATCAGCGCTGGGCTGAACGAACGGTAGCCATTACCGAGAAGGTAGCGCCCAGTCAATGGGGCGCGGTGCTGAGCATTGAAGCCGAGTGTAACGACTGATACGCCGACAGGTTCTGAATACCCATAAGCGGTGTAGGTGAGTGCACGAGACTGTTGGTCTTCTCTGCACCAAAAAATGGACCCTGGCCTATCTGTTGCCAACAGGGATGTGACCTTATGGACGACAATTGGCTTCGTCATGGGGTTACTTGATCTAGGGGCTTGGCAAGGAAATCTAGGCGTAAAAGGCTCGCTATTGGAACTGGCAAAATTATCAGGAGCCATTCTCGGCCCTCGTCTTACTGCCGGCAGGCCCGATGAGGCCGCAATGCGGCCCCGTGTACTGCTAACGCTCAAGCCTGATCCGGCACCACCGCGATCACATCGATCTCCATCAGCCACTCGGCCTGCGCCAACCCTGCCACCACCAACCCGGTGGAAATCGGGAACACGCCCTTGAGCCACTTACCCACTTCCTTGTACACCGGCTCGCGGAAGCGCGGGTCGGTGATGTAGGTGGTAGTCTTGACGATATGCGACAGGTCCGAGCCTGCCTCCTCAAGCAACTGCTTGACGTTCTTCATCGCCTGTTCGGCCTGCGCCTGCGGGTCGCCCAGGCCGACCAGGCGGCCTTCGAAATCGGTGCCGACCTGCCCGCGCACGTAGATGGTGTTGCCGGCGCGCACCGCCTGGCACAGGTCGTTGTCCAGGGTCTGGTTGGGGTAGGTGGCCTTGGTGTTGAACATGCGGATGCGAGTGTGAGTAGGCATCAGTGGGCTCCGAAGGTGCTGACGTTGCTGATCGAGGGTTGCTGCTCATCCGCCGTGCGCTGTTCGCGGTCGCGGTAGGCCAGGTAGGTGCGCTGGGTGGCGATGTGACCGGCGACGTGCTTGGCGTCGTGCCACACGCCCCAGATGAACGACGAGCCGCGGCGTGACAACCAAGGCAGGCCGAGGAAGTACACGCCTGGTTCTTTCGACACGCCACGCTGGTGTTGCGGCTTGCCGTTGGCGTCGAAGGCGTCCACCTGCAGCCAGCTGAAATCCACACCGTAGCCGGTGGCCCAGATGATGGTGGTGACGTTGGCCTGGGCCAGGTCCAGCTCGCGCAGCGGGTTGCTGACGCAGGCCGGGTCGGGCAGGCGCTTGCGCGCTTCAGGCTCTGGTGGCAGGTCCAGGCCGTTGCGTTCGACATAGGCGTCGGCGGCGTCCAGCAGGGCCAGGTAGTTCTCGTCGCCACGGTTGATGTTCTCGGCCAGGTTGTCCTGGAAGCGCGCCACGCCGCCCTCGAACGACTGGGTCAGGCCGACCAGGGTCATGCCCTGGTGGGCGAGGGCGCGGAAGTCCACGGTATGGCCGCCACGGGCACCGGACACGGCGATGGTCACGTGCTCGCGGCCAGGCTTGGCGATCTCGGCATCCCATTCGCCGAGCACGCCGAGCCACCAGCAGAAGTCACGGTTGCGGTAGCTGCGTGGCGGGCGGTCGTGGGCGCCCACCGACAGGTACACCTGGCGCCCGGCGCGCATCAGCTCCTCGGCGATCTGCACGCCGGAGGAGCCGGCGCCCACCACCAGCACCGCGCCTTCAGGCAGTTGCTCGGGGTTGTAGTAGGCGGCGGAGTGGATCTGGTGCAGGCCGTCGTCCTTTGGCGCGATGGCCGGGATCACCGGGCGCTGGAACGGGCCGGTGGCGGCCACCACGCGGTTGGCGCGGATCACGCCCTGGTTGGTTTCGATGGTGAAGCCCGGGCGGTCGGCGTTGCGTACCACCTGCCTGACCTCGACACCGGTGCGCACTGGCAGGTTGTACTTGCGCACGTACTGCTCGAAGTAGTCGGCGACCTGGTCCTTGCCGGCGAAGGCGTCGGCGTCGAGGTCGAATTCCAGGCCCGGGAAGCGGTCGTGCCAGGCCGGCCCGTTGGCCACCAGCGAATCCCAGCGGCCGGTGCGCCAGGCCTCGGCGATGCGCTTGCGCTCCAGCACCAGGTGCGGCACGCCGAGCTTGCTCAGGTGTTCGCTCATGGCCACGCCGGCCTGGCCGGCGCCGACTACGAGGGTGTCGATTTCGATGTTGTTCAGTGTCATGTCCCAGCCCTTCTTCAGCGGCGTTCTTGTTCAGGTCGGTGGGGACCGCCTTTGCCTGGGGCCAGACTAGGGATGGGGGGGCAATCGCGAAAATAGTATTTAGCTGGGGCTTGCCGATAAATTGGCGAAGGGTGGATGGGCACCGCCGCGCGCCGAGCCGCCATAGTTTTTTCCTGCCCTGTGCCGAGGAAAATGTTGGTTTCGCCGCTGCCTTGGCCCGCCGAGAATGCCGGTAACTCACCACAGGAGCTGCACCATGACCTTCTCCATCATCGGCCGCTGCCAGGAAACCGGCCAGGTCGGCATCGCCATCAGTTCATCGAGCATCGCCGTCGGCGCCCGTTGCCCGTGGGTGCGCGCCGGGGTCGGTGCCGTGGCCACGCAGAACATCACCCTGCCGGCCCTCGGCCCGCAGATCCTCGATGCCCTGGAACAAGGCCAGCTGCCGCCTGCCGCGGCGCTGGAGCGGGTGCTGAGTGCCAATGGGTGGAGCGAGTACCGCCAGGTCACGGTGATCGACAGCCACGGGCAGGTGGCGCTGTTCACCGGCAAGGAAGCGCTGGGCACGCACAACGCGGTGGCCGGTGAGCAATGCGCGGCGGCCGGCAACCTGCTGTCGTCGCAGGCGGTGATCGCGGCGATGGTTACGGCATTCGAGCAGGCCGGCGGCCATCTGGCCGACCGCCTGCTGGCGGCCATGCACGCGGCGATGGCGGCCGGGGGCGAGGCGGGGCCGGTGCATTCGGCGGCGCTGAAGATTGCCGGCGAGCTGACCTGGCCGTTGGTCGACCTGCGGGTGGACTGGACCGAGCAGGACCCGATCGCTGAACTGGACACCCTGTGGCAAGCCTATCGCCCGCAGATGCAGGACTATGTGACCCGCGCCCTGAACCCGACCGCCGCGCCCAGCTACGGAGTGCCCGGCGATGAGTGAGGCCAGCAGCCGTGCGCTGTTGGAGCGGCTGGTCGGCTTCGCCACAGTGAGCCGTGATTCCAACCTGGAGCTGATCGCCTTCATTCGCGATTATCTAGCCGGGTTTGGCGTTCACAGCGAGCTGTTCCACAACGACGAAGGCACCAAGGCCAACCTGTTCGCCACGATAGGCCCACTTGACCGAGGCGGCGTGGTGCTGTCCGGCCACACTGACGTGGTGCCGGTCGACGGCCAGGCCTGGAGCGTCGAGCCGTTTCGCCTGAGCGAGCGCGACGGGCGCCTGTATGGCCGCGGCACGGCCGACATGAAGGGCTTCATCGCCTCGGTGCTGGCGGCGGTACCGGCGTTTCTCGCCCAACCCCTGAAGATGCCGGTGCACCTGGCGTTCTCCTACGATGAGGAAGTCGGCTGCCTGGGCGTGCGTTCGATGTTGGCGGCGTTGGCGCGGCGCCCGCACAAACCGCGCCTGTGTCTGATCGGCGAGCCCACCGAGCTCAAGCCGGTGCTCGGCCACAAGGGCAAGCTGGCCATGCGCTGCGAGGTGCACGGTGCCGCCTGCCATTCGGCCTATGCCCCCTATGGCGTCAACGCCATCGAGTACGCGGCGCGGTTGATCGGCAAACTGGGCGAGATCGGTGATGAGCTGGCGCATCCCGAGCATCACGACGGGCGCTTCGACCCACCGTTCTCCACGGTGCAGACCGGGGTGATCAAGGGCGGGAGGGCGTTGAACATCGTCCCCGAGGAATGCGAATTCGATTTCGAAGTCCGCGCCTTGCCGGGCTTCGAGGCCCAGGTGGTGGCAGACCAGCTGCAGTCCTATGCCGAGGCCGAGCTGTTGCCGCGCATGCGCGCCGTCAATGCGGCCAGCGCGATTCGCTTGCGGCCGTTGAGCGCTTACCCGGGGCTGGCCACGCCTGCCGCCAGCGAGGCCGCGCAACTGGTGGCGCGGCTCAGTGGCTCGGATGACTTCGGCACAGTGGCGTTCGGCACCGAGGGCGGGTTGTTCGACCAGGCGGGGATTCCCACCGTGGTTTGCGGGCCGGGCAGCATGGAGCAGGGGCACAAGCCCGATGAGTTCGTCAGCGTCGAGCAGTTGCATGGCTGTGACGCGATGCTGCGGCGCCTGGTCGAGTACCTGGCGCAGGCATGATGGATCTCGATGCACACCCGCCCCCAGCCGGGGCGGGGACCCAGTTGACTGTTACGCCGGCACCATCGCGAAGCCCACGCCGAAGCGGTTCCAGGCATTGATGGTGGCGATGGCCAAGGTCAGGTTGGCGATTTCCTTGGCGCTGAAGTGCTCGAGCAATGCCTGGTACTCGTCTTGCGGCGCGCCGCGTTCCGGGAGGCGGGTCAGGCTCTCTACCCAGGCCAGGGCGGCACGTTCGCGTGGGGTGAAGTAGCGGGTCTCGCGCCAGACGCTCAGGGTCTGCAGGCGCGCCTCGGTTTCACCGGCCTTGCGCGCATCGTTAGCGTGCATGTTGACGCAGTAGGCGCAGCCATTGACCTGCGAGGCGCGCAGGCGGATCAGCTCCAGCAGCGAGTGTTCCAGGCCCGAGGCGACCAGCGCCTGTTCGAGGCCGATCATGGCCTTGTAGGCTTCCGGCGAGTGCTTGGCCCATTCGATACGGTCATGCATGGTGAGGCTCCAAAGATGTACAGGTGGCAAGTGGCACTACCTTAGCGCCCGGCCGTGTCGTGCCGAATAGCCAATCCCGCGCTTTGCCAGGAGGCCAATCGCGCATTTGGATGGCCACTGACAGGCATCCAATCTCTTCATTTCTGTCGGCGCATCGCAGCCGGGATAATGGCCGGGTCAATACCGGAGAACCTTTCCATGTCCGCAGATCGCTACATGCGCGAGGCCCTCGAGCTGGCCCGCGGCAATATCCAGGCCGGCGGCCGCCCGTTCGGCGCCGTGCTGGTCTACCAGGGGCAGGTGATCGCCCGCGCCGTCAACGAGATCCACAGCACCCAGGACCCGACCAGCCACGCCGAGATGCAGGCCATCCGCCAGGCTGCCCAGGTCCTTGGCCGGCCACGCCTGGAGGGCGCCGAGATCTATGCCAGCGGCCACCCGTGCCCGATGTGCCTGGCAGCCATGCACCTGTGTGGCATCGAGCGTGCCTGGTTCGCCTACGACAATGACGAAGGCGAGCCCTATGGCCTGTCCACCGCCGCGGTGTATGCGCAGATGGCCCGCCCGCCGCAGCAGCAGAGCCTGCCCCTGCGCCCGCTGAAGCCCGCGGGTGAGAGTGGCCTGTACCGTGAATGGCAGCAGGCCAGCCAAGGATGAGGGGCGCGCTGAACCTGTTGCTGGTGGTGCTGCTGGCCCTGAACCTACGACCGATCCTCACCAGCATCGGCCCTTTGCTCGAACCCATGCGCCAGGGCACCGGCCTGGGTTACCAGCAGGCGGCGTTGCTGACCGCGTTGCCGGTGCTGTGCATGGGCCTGATCCCGTTGTTGCAACCCTGGCTGCGACGCTGGCTGAGCGAGCATGGCGGCATGCTAGCGGGGCTTGCGGCTATTACCCTGGCTTGCCTGTGGCGCCTGCAGCTGGACAGCGCCTGGGCGTTGATCGCCAGCGCCGTGGTCGCCGGCTTGGGCGTTGCCGTGGTGCAGGGCATGATGCCGGGGCTGGTCAATCGCTGGTTCCCCAACCGCCTGGCGGCGAGCATGGGGCTGTATTCGGCGGCATTGATGAGCGGTGGTGGTTTGGCTGCGGTGCTCGGCCCTGGGATTGCCGCACACTTCGGCGATTGGCAGTTCGGCCTGGGCCTCTGGGCGCTGCCGGCGCTGCTGGCAATGGCTGCCTGGGTACTGCTGCGTCCGCGCCAACCTACGCCAAGCCAGGCCGCCGGCAGTGGCGGGCACTGGTTCGGCAACCGCAGGGCCTGGTTGCTGGCGTTGTACTTCGGGCTGATCAATGGCGGCTATACCAGCATGGTGGCGTGGCTGCCGGCCTATCACCTGGAGCACGGCGGCACGGCACAGGGGGGCGGTGAGCTGGTTGGCCTGATGACCATCTTCCAGGTCTGCGGCGCCCTGGGCCTGCCATTGCTGCTGCGGCGACTGGTCGATCGCCGGCCCGGCCTTTGGCTGGCCTTGCTGATCCAGCTCGGGGGCTTCCTCGGCCTGCTGCTGGCGCCGGCCAGCGCCATGGGCCTGTGGGTGGCGATGATTGGCCTGGGCCTGGGGGCCTGTTTCAGCCTCAGCCTGACGCTGACCTTGGAGCACCTGCGCTGCCCCGGCGAAGCCGGCAGCCTGGCGGCATTCGTCCAGGGCGTGGGCTTCATCGTCACCGGCATCGTGCCGTACATCACCGGCTGGCTGCGCGATGTCAGCGGCGACTTCCAGGCCTCCTGGACGTTACTGGCCTGCACCGTGCTGGCGATGTTGCTGGTGACTGCGTGCTTCGCGCCGAAGGGCTACGCCAGGGCGATTGCCCGTTGCCGGCAGCCCGCTGAAGCGCTGGTCAACTGAGGCGCTGCAGGGTGTCGGCGACGCGGTCCAGCGCCGGGTCGATATCCAGCAGCTCGATGGCGCCGAAGCCCAGCAGCAGCCCCGGCCGCACCGGGGCCTCGTTGAAGAACGGCGCGAGGGAGTAGAGGCCCACCTCCACCTTGCGCGCCAGGCTGATCAGCAACTCGACATCCACCCCAGGCTTGGCCAGCGCGCTCAGGTGAAAGCCCGCGCTGGCCGGCACCGCGTCGAACCACGGCGCCAGGTCGCCGTCAAGCCGCGCCAGGATCCGCTCGCGGCGTGCGCTGTAGACCTCGTGGCAACGGCGGATGTGCTTGTTCAGGTGGCCTTCGGCGAGGAACCGCGCCAGCGCCCATTGCTGCAGGGTCGGGCTGTGCCAGTCGCTCAGGTGCTTGGCCACGCAGGCGGCCTGCAGCACGGCGGGCGGCAGCACCGCGTAGCCCAGGCGCAGTTCGGGCAGCAGGGTCTTGGAGAACGTCCCGACATAGGCCACCAGGCCATGCCGGTCCATGCGTTGCAGGGCCTCGGCGGCAGGCCCCTGGTAGCGGAACTCGCAGTCGTAGTCATCCTCGATGATCAGCGCGCCAAGTTCGGCGGCCCGCGCCAGCAGCGCCTCGCGCCGTGGCGCGGCCATGGGCATGCCCAGCGGGAACTGGTGCGAGGGGGTCACGTAGATCAGCCGGGTGCCATCCTCGATCTGCTCCACGCACAATCCCTGGTCGTCCACGGGCACTGACTGCATGCGCGCGCCCAAGGCCTGGAACAACTGCCGGGCCGGCGGGTAGCCCGGGTCTTCCATGGCCACCTTGCAGCCGGGCTCGACCAGCACCCGGGCGATAAGGTCCAGCGCCTGCTGGGCGCCGTTGCACACCAGCACATCGCTGGGCGCGCACTGGATGCCGCGGGTGAAGGCGATGTGATGGGTGATGGCTTCGCGCAGTTCGGGCAGGCCCTGGGCGGAAAACTGCCGCTCGGGGTGCCGCTGGCTACGGCGCAGGGCGTAGTTCATGCAACTGCGCCATTGATCGTAGGGAAACTGCGACTTGCTCGAGGCTCCGCCGATGAAGTCATAGCGCGAAGGCGCGTCCAGCGCCCGCTGGGCCAGTACCGTGGCGCGCTGGCGCCAGCGTTCGAGCGTGTCGGCGGCGGCCAGCGGGATGTGCTCGCTGTCGCCCTGGCGCAAGGTGTGGCGTGGGCTGATGAAGGTGCCGCGGCCAACCACGCCGCTAAGCAGGTTGTCGTAGGTCAGGCGTGAATAGGCTTCGGCCACGGTCTTGCGCGAGACCCCCAGCTGTTCGGCCAGCAGGCGGGTGGGCGGCAGTTGCGTGCCGGCGGCGAGGTGGCCGCTGTCGATGCCGGCGCGCAGTTGCCGGTAGAGCTGCTCGGCAAGGCCTTTGCGGCCTTCGAGGCGGATGTGCAGTTCCATCGTGGGAAGGGTCCGAAGCGCAGGGATGTAGAAGCTTCGGGGTTTATCGGCAAAGCCGCAAGGGCCGCAGGCGCGAGCCAGGCCCGCGCCTGCAGGCAGCGGGTGTTCACAGGCGGGCGGTACTGATGGTGATGTAGCCTTTTGCGGGCAGCGCGATGCGGATCACCGTTTCGTCGTCGCAGGCCTTGCGTTTCTGCTTGATGCATACGCCATCCACCGTGGCCTCGCGCATGCGGGCGGGGATGGCGCGGCCCTTGGCGTCGAAGAAGGCCTCGCTGGCGAGCAGCTCGACGCGCTCGATCAGTTGGCGGGTGTGCTCGTCGGTGGCGCAGAAGAAGCGCACACCGGACAGGTGTGGGTTGTCATCGGGGTTGCTGACTTCATGGGCCAGCAACTGGCGCAGGGTATGGCGCAGTTCGCGGGTAGGGCGGTCGTGTGTGGGCATGGCATGGCCTCGTCTGGATGGGGTTGGCCGCGCCGGGGCGGCCGTAACGTCTCCAGGTCGGATGATGTTTCGCCGCGGATGTGGCAACAATCAAGAAGCGTCCTTGCTTTCGGTAGGAGGGTTCCGAAAATACAGGCAGGAGGTTGAACATCGCCTTGATCCGCGTCAGCTCCAGCACCTGTTGCCACGGTCTTGGATGCCCGGTCAGACAGGCTACAGCGTCGCAGTGCGCGTGGCATCGAGCGCCGCCTCGACGATCTCGACCCAGTGCCGCACCGGCGTTCGCCCGGCACTTGCAAGGTGCACCTGGCAACCGATGTTGGCCGTGGCAATGACCTGTGGGCTGCCGCTCTCCAGGGCATTGATACGCTCATCGCGCAATTGCCGCGCCAGCGTCGGCTGGGTCAGCGAGTAGGTGCCGGCCGAGCCGCAGCACAGGTGGCCATCGGGCACCGGGGTGAGGTGAAAGCCCAGGCGCGTCAGCAGGCCTTCCACCGCACCGCCGAGCTTGAGGGCGTGCTGCAGGGTGCAGGGGCAGTGGAAGGCCAGGCGCTGCTCGGCGCACAACCCCAGGTGTTCCAGCGGCTCGGCCTGCAGCACCTGTACCAGGTCCCGGGACAGCGCGCTGACCCTGGCGGCCTTGGCGGCGTAGCGCGGGTCGCCTTCGAGCAGGTGGCCATAGTCACGCACGAATGCGCCGCAGCCGCTGGCGGTCTGCACGATGGCCTCGGCGCCGGCCTCGATGGCCGGCCACCAGGCGTCGATGTTGTGTCGGGCACGCTCCAGGCCGCGTGCCTGGACATCCAGGTGATAGTCCACGGCGCCGCAGCAACCGGCCTCGGCTATCGGTTCGACACTGATGCCGAGGCGGTCGAGCAGGCGGGCGGTGGCGGCGTTGGTATTGGGTGAGAGCGCCTGCTGCACGCAACCTTCAAGCAGCAACACGCGGCGAGCGTGCCTTGCTGACGGGCGCTGGCCGGCGGCGGCGATCTGCGGCGGCAGCTTGGCCTTGAGGTTGACCGGGAGCAGGGGGCGCAGGGCAAGGCCGCTGTGCAGCAGGGCCCTGAACAGCGCCGGCCTCGGCACTACCGCACGCAAGCCACTGCGCAGCAGGCGCTGGGCCAAAGGCCGCGGCACCTGGCGGTCGACCACGGCGCGGCCGATGTCGAGCAGGTTGTGGTACTGCACGCCGGAGGGGCAGCTGGTCTCGCAATTGCGACAGCTCAGGCAACGGTCCAGATGCGTCTGGGTGCTGGCGCTGACCGGTTCGCCTTCGAGCACCTGCTTGATCAGGTAGATGCGCCCACGTGGGCCGTCCAGCTCGTCGCCGAGCAGCTGGTAGGTGGGGCAGGTGGCGGTGCAAAAGCCGCAGTGCACGCAAGACCGCAGGATGCGCTCGGCCTCGTCGGCGCGGGCCAGGTGGCGGGCGGAGTCACTCAGTCGGGTTTGCATGCCGTGGCCTCACAAGTGTGCATACAGGCGACCAGGGTTGAAGATGCCCTGGGGGTCGAGTTGGCGCTTCAGCGCCTGGTGGTAGCGCAGCGTCATCGGGTCCAGTGGCGCACTGCTGTCGTCGCCGGGCGCGTAGGCGGTGGCATGGCCGCCGGCCTCGGCCACCAGGGCGCGCAGGGTGGCCGCCGGCGCCTCGGACCTGAGCCAGCGCTGGGCGCCGCCCCAGTCGATCAGTTGCTGCCCGGGCAGCTCGAGCACGCCGCAGGTGATGGGCAGGGACAGGCGCCACAGCGTGGCCGGCGCACTGAAGAACGCCAGTCGTTGCTCGCGCAGGTCGCTCCAGTAGCGCGGGTCGACGACCTCGCCGCCCAAGCGCTCGCGGGCCGAGCGCACCGAGCCTTCGCCGCCCTCCAGGCGCAGGTGCAGCGCCTCGCCGTCGTGGCTGGCGGCGCTGATCGGCAATGGCTGCTGGCCCCATTCGGCCAACCTGGCCAGTGCCTGGCGGGCATCCATTTCCAGGCGCAGGCCCAGGCACTGGCGCGGCCTGGGCAGCACCTTCAAGGAAACCTCGGTGAGCAGGCCAAGGCAGCCGAAGCTGCCCGTCATCAGCCGCGATACGTCGTAGCCGGCGACATTCTTCATTACCTCGCCGCCAAAGCGCAGGTGCTTGCCGTGGCCGGTGATCAGTCGTGTGCCCAGGACATAGTCGCGCACCGCGCCTGCCCAGGGCCGGCGCGGCCCCGAAAGCCCGGCGGCGACCATGCCGCCCAGCGTCGCCTCGGGCCCCAGGTGCGGCGGCTCGCAAGGCAGCATCTGCCCGGCCTCGCGCAGCGTCGCCTCGATCTCCCGCAGCGGCGTGCCGGCACGGGCGGTGAGCACCAGTTCGGTGGGGTCGTAGCTGACGATACCGCGGTGCCCACGGGTGTCGACAAGCTCGCCGGCCACCGGGCGGCCGAGCATGGCCTTGCTGTTGCCGCCCTGGATGCGCAGCGCGGTGCCCTGGCGCAACGCCTGGCTGACCTGCTCCAGCAACTGCTGGCTGAGATCGGTGCCCATCAGAAGCGCTCCAGGTCGGGGAAGGGCAACTGCCCATGGTGTACATGCAGCGCGCCGAACTCGGCGCAGCGCTGCAGGGTAGGAATGTTCTTGCCCGGGTTGAGCAGGCCCCGTGGGTCGAAGGCGGCCTTGACCGCGTGGAACAGGGTGATCTCGTCGCTGTTGAACTGGGCGCACATCTGGTTGATCTTCTCCCGGCCCACGCCGTGCTCGCCGGTGATGCTGCCGCCCACCGCCACGCACAACTCGAGGATCCGGCCACCGAGGGCTTCGGCGCGTTCCAGCTCGCCGGGCAGGTTGGCGTCGAACAGGATCAGCGGGTGCATGTTGCCGTCGCCGGCATGGAAAACGTTGGCGACCCGCAGGCCGTATGTCTCGGACAGTTGGCTGATGCCAGCGAGCACTCGCGGCAGCTCGCGCCGCGGGATGGTGCCGTCCATGCAGTAGTAGTCCGGCGAAATGCGCCCCACCGCCGGGAAGGCGTTCTTGCGCCCGGCCCAGAAGCGCACGCGTTCGGCTTCGTCGCAGGCCAGGCGCACCTCGCGGGCACCGGCCTGGCGCAGCACGGCATCGACGCGGACGCAGTCGTCGTGCACATCGGCCTCGACCCCGTCCAGTTCGCACAGCAGGATCGCCGCCGCGTCCACCGGGTAGCCGGCGTGGATGAAGGCCTCGGCGGCGCGGATCGCCAGGTTGTCCATCATCTCGAGGCCTGCCGGGATGATCCCGGCGGCGATGATATCGGCCACCGCGCGCCCGGCGTGCTCGACGTTGGCGAAGCTGGCCAGCAGCACCCGCGCTACCTGTGGCCTGGGCAGCAGCTTGACGGTGACCTCGGTGACGATGCCGAGCATGCCCTCGGAGCCGGTGAACAGTGCCAGCAGGTCGAAGCCGGGGCTGTCCAGGGCATCGCTGCCGAGGGTCAGGCGCTCGCCCTCGACGGTGAGGATCTCCACTTTCAGCAGGTTGTGCACGGTCAGCCCGTACTTAAGGCAGTGCACGCCGCCGGCGTTCTCGGCGACATTGCCGCCAATCGAGCAGGCGATCTGCGAGGAGGGATCCGGCGCGTAGTACAAACCGTGGGGCGCCGCCGCCTGGGAAATCGCCAGGTTGCGCACGCCAGGCTGGACCCTGGCGAAGCGGCCCTGCGGGTTGACTTCGAGGATGCGGTTGAAGCGCGCCATCACCAGCAGGATGCCCTGGCTCAGCGGCAACGCGCCGCCCGACAGGCCGGTGCCGGCACCGCGCGCGACCACCGGCACGCCGCGCTGGTGGCAGAGCCGCAGCAGCGCCTGCACCTGCTCCAGCCGCTCGGGCAGTGCCACCAGCAGGGGCAGTGTGCGGTAGGCCGAGAGGCCGTCGCATTCATAGGGCTTGAGGTCTTCGCTGCGGTGCAGGATGTCCAGGTCGGGCAGGGCCTCGCGCAGGGCGGCCAGCAGCGCCGGCTTGTCCACGCTTGGCAACGGGCCGTCGACACGTTCGTCGTAGAGGATGTTCATGGGCGCTCCTGCGCAGTGGCCTATTGCGCCAGTTGCCTGATCATTGCCACCGTCAGGTACAGGCGTGGCGCCACGCTGGCGATCTCCATGTACTCGTCGTCGCCATGCAGGCCGGCGCCGACCACACCCAGGGTCTCCAGCACTGCGGGCTTGTCGCTGTCGGGCAAGTAGGCGTAGCCGGCGTCGGTGCCGAAGCGCATGGCGATCGGCTGCAGTTGCCGGTCGATCTTGCTGTAGAGCTGCCGCGCAGTTTGTGCAAGCTGCGTGGAGGCGTCGTTCTTCGCCAGAG
This sequence comes from Pseudomonas sp. PONIH3, assembly GCF_002934345.1. NCBI lineage: Bacteria > Pseudomonadati > Pseudomonadota > Gammaproteobacteria > Pseudomonadales > Pseudomonadaceae > Pseudomonas > Pseudomonas sp. PONIH3. Next base: position 883,335 of record NZ_CP026386.1, on the reverse strand, counting down.
GCGGACGGCCTTTTTCCATGACCAGCTCGACCTGGGTATCGGCGACCAACTGCTTCTTGATGATCCGCAAGGCATCCTCCTGTACCCGCTCGGTCTCGCTCAGGTCGGAATAACGCATGTCGGCCTCGGCGCTGGCCAGGGCAGGGATGATGTTGGCCTTCTCTCCGGCCTTGGCCAGGGTCCAGTTGACGGTGGTGCCCTTGTCCTTGTCGCCGAGGGCATTCAATTGCAGCAACTGGTGCGCCAGTTCGATCAGCGCGTTGCGCCCGGCCTCCGGCGCGGAGCCGGCGTGGGAGGCGCGGCCATTCACCGTGAGTTTCAGGCGGTTGATGCCGTTGGTGGCGACGGTCACCGCGTCCTTGTCCGGTGGCTCGTAGGAAAAGACGAAGTCGTGCTGGCGCGCCAGCTCGGCGATTAGCTGCCTGGAGCCTGCCGAGCCCATTTCCTCATCCGGGTTGAATAGCACGGTGAGGGTGCGATAGCCCTTGTACTGCTGGTCCTGCAGCAGCTTCAGCGCATGCAGGATCATCGCCACGCCGCCCTTGGCATCGGCCACGCCAGGGCCATAGGCGCGCTCGCCTTCGATGCGGAACGGGCGCTTGGCCACGGTACCGGGGCCGAACACCGTGTCGTAGTGGACCATCAGCAGGAAGTCCTTGTCGCCATTGCCCTTGAATGTGCCGACGATGTTGTCGCCCACCGACGGCGTGGCTGGTTGGGTGGTGACCTTGGCGCCGAGGGCCTCGAGGCGTTTCACCAGCTCGGCACCGACCTGTTTCAGTCCCGCCTCGGTACCGGTGCCGGTGTCTACCGAAACCAGGGACTTGAGGGTTTCCAGGTAGTGCGGCTGTTCGGCCTGGGCCTGGCTGTACAGCTCCTGGTGCGTGGGCTCGACGGCCTGGGCGGTGGCGCAGGTGAGGGCGAGGGCCAGAGTGCAAAGTCGCAGATGCATGGGCAGGGTCTCGTTGTCATGAACCCTTCAGCGTAGACCCTACCCGATGAATGGCCGCCCGAGTTGTTGCGCCTACAGCCCGTAAGGATGTGCCAGACGCCGGTTTGATAGGCGTTCGGCGTTCATGGTCGCGACTCTGTGGGGTGGGGGAGGCCAGGCTTTACCGGTGACGGAAATGACCCATACAGTACGAATTCGAGACATGCTCTGGAGTGTGCCCATGCATCGGGTCGGTTATCTGTTGTGCGAAGGTTTCCATGTGATGGCGCTGGCCTCGCAGTCGGTGTTCGAGATCGCCAGCCTGCTGAGCGGGCGGCCGGTCCATGCCCCGCGCAATTTCAGCGTCGCCGGCGGTAAGCTGCGTTCGTCCCTGCGCGACAGCGAGGTGCCGGCATGAAGAAACTCGTGCGCATGGACGACCTGCAGGTATTCGTCAGTACCGTGGCAACCGGCAGTTTCTCCGCGGCGGCGCGCCAGCTGGACATCTCGCCGGCCCTGGCCAGCGGCGCCGTGCAGCGCCTGGAGCGCAGCCTGGGGGTCCGCCTGCTGGTGCGTTCGACCCGGCGTCTGCGCCTGTCGGATGAAGGCCAGCGCTACCTGCCCCATGCGCGACAGGTGCTTGAGGCACTGGTGGAGGGCGAGATGGCCCTGGAGCAAGGGCGCGAAGAGATCGGCGGGGTGCTGCGTCTGTCGATGCCCTCGGACCTGGGGCGCAATGTGCTGCTGCCCTGGCTCGACGAGTTCCAGTTGCAGCACCCGGGCATCAGCCTGCAACTGCGCCTGAGCGACCAGGTGGCGGACATGGTGGGGGATCGCCTGGATGCCAGTATCCGCTACGGCCAGTTGGCCGATTCGGGCCTGGTGGCGCTGCCCCTGGCCCCGGACAACCGCCGCACGCTGTGCGCCGCGCCGAGCTACATCGCCCGCCATGGCACGCCCCGCACCCCGGAGGAGCTGGCCGGGCACAATTGCCTGCGCTATGTGATGGGCGAACAGACCCACGAACGCTGGGGCTTCCACCTGCCGGACGGGGTCAGGACGGTGAGCGTTTCGGGCGACCGCACCAGTGACGATGCAGATGTGGTCCGCCGCTGGGCGGTGGCGGGGCTGGGGATCGTCTACAAGTCGCGGCTGGATGTGCTGGCCGATGTGCGGGCCGGGCGGCTGGTGGAGCTGTTCCCATCGGAATGCGGCCAGGCGGCGCCGCTGCAACTGGTGTGCGTGCACCGTCAGGCGGTGTCGCCGGCGATCCAGCGGTTGCGGAGCTACCTGGGGGAGAAGTTTGCCGAGTTGGGTTAGCTGAGTAATCTGCAGGAGCGGCGTAGCGCCGCTGCCTGGCGCCTCGGAAATCTAGAAACCTTCCAGTACAACCTTGCCCTTTGCCTTGCCGCTTTCGATCAACTCGTGGGCGCGGCGCAGGTTGGCCGCGTTGATCGCACCGAAATGCTCGCCCAGCGTGGTCTTGATCACGCCTTCATCGACCAGCCCGGCAATTCGCTCCAGCAGTTCGTGCTGCTTGATCATGTCGGCGGTCTGGTACAGCGAACGGGTGAACATCAGCTCCCAGTGCAACGACAGCGACTTGCGCTTGAGCGGCACCACGTCGAGGCTGGCCGGGTCGTCGATCAGTGCCAGGCGGCCTTGTGGGCGCAGCACCTCGACCAACTGCGCGAAGTGGCGGTCGGTGTGGGTCAGGCTGATCACCAGGTCCACCTGGCCTATGCCCACAGCCTCCAGCTGGGGTGCCAGCGGCTGGTTGTGATCGATCACCTGGTGGGCGCCGAGTTGGCGTACCCAGGCCTGGGTTTCAGGGCGCGAGGCGGTGCCGATCACGGTGAGGTTGGTGAGTTGGCGCGCCAGCTGGGTGAGGATCGAACCCACGCCACCGCTGGCGCCGACGATCAGCAGGCTTTGCCCTTCGCCGCCGCCTTCGCGCACGCCCAGGCGGTCGAACAGCAACTCCCAGGCGGTGATCGAGGTCAGCGGCAGGGCGGCGGCGCTGGCATTGTCCAGGCTGCGCGGCTTGTGGCCGACGATGCGCTCATCGACCAGGTGCAGTTCGCTGTAGCTGCCAGGGCGGTCGATGGCACCGGCATAGAAGACCTCGTCGCCGGGCTGGAACAGCGTCACCTCTTCGCCGATGGCGCGCACCACGCCGACCGCGTCCCAGCCCAGCACCTTGGGTTGATCGGTGCTGCCGCTGCCGGCGCGGACCTTGGTGTCGACCGGGTTGACTGCGATGGCGCGGACTTCCACCAGCAGATCGCGTGGGCCGGGTACAGGCGCGGGCAGGTCGCTGTCGTAGAGCGAGGCCGGATCGGTCAGTGGCAGGCCGTGTTGGGTGAAGACGATGGCTTTCATGGCATCAGGATCCCTGAGTGGTAGGTAGGGCAACCTTAGCCTGCAAGATTTATCGCAAAAACATCGCAATCACAGGAACAGTTTCAGCATTTTCTTGAAAATGTAGCGGCCATGCTGGTCAGAACCAACGATCGTTGCGTTTGCGCCCTCGGGTCAGCGCCGGCAGGATCAGCCCCGCCAGCAGCCCGGCCCCGGCGATGCTGCCGCCATACACCATGTAGCGCATCATCACCTGCTTGTTCTCGTCACCCAGGCGCGCCTGGGTGTCGCGCAGGCTCGACTGGCTCTGCTCGAGCTGTTCATTGAGTGCCTTGTTACGGGTTTCCAGCTCGTCGATCAGCGCCTTGCGCGAATCGAGGGTCTCCTGCATGCCCTGCACGCGGTTTTTCCAGCTGTCGTCGATGGTCTTGAGCTGGCCGGACAGTTCGGCCACCTGGGCGTCGAGCTGCGGCAGGCGCTCGCTCTGGCCGGGCACCGCCTGCAGGTCGCTGGTGAGGATCCATACCAGGTCGCCGCTCTGCCCGCGTACCTGGCTGTAGTTGCCTTGGCTGGTGACCAAAGTGACCTTCTGCCCGGACTTGAGCGTGCCGACGATGCGATGGCCATCGGTAGGGCCGCTGCGTACGTAAGTGTTCAGGCTGTCACTGACCCAACGCGCATCAGTGGCCGGCTCTTCGGCGTGGGCCGGGGCGGCGAGGGCGATCAGGGCGGCGATCAGGCCACCGCGCAGGGCGGTGAGGGCAGGGGAAGGCTGGATGTCTGGCATGCTGGTCTTCGCTGAAACAGGACGAATGAAGGCCCGATGACTGGGCCGGCGATCCGGTCGGGTGGATTGACCGTCAGCGAAAGACCGTTTTTTTGTGGGCAGGTTCACCACCTGGCGCAGGAAATATCTGCAAAATATTGCGAAAAATCAGGAATTATTGGCTGCCATGGGCGCCAATTCCCCGGCGAAAGGGCCGCAAAGCGGCCCCCAGTGCCCTAGGCCACTACTTCATAGCACGGCACATACGCCGCCCCACCGGGCAACTTCATGCGGTGCTGGTCGACGAACGCCTGCAGCAGGCGCCCGAGTGGGTCGAGGATCGCCGCATCGCCGCGGATCTGGTAAGGCCCGTGCTCCTCGATCAGGCGGATGCCCTTGTCCTTGACGTTGCCGGCAACCACGCCCGAGAACGCCCGGCGCAGGTTGGCCGCCAGCTCGTGTGGCGGCAGGTCGCGGCGCAGGGCCAGGTTGGCCATGTTCTCGTGGGTCGGGTCGAACGGGCGCTGGAAGCCTTCGTCGATCTTCAGCAGCCAGTTGAAGTGGAAGGCGTCGTTGCGCTCGCGGCGGAACTGCTTGACTGCCTTGAGCCCCTCGACCATCTGCCGCGCCACTTCGGCCGGGTCGTCGATGATGATCTGGTAGTGGCGCTGCGCCGCCTCGCCGAGAGTGGCGCCGACGAAGGCATGCAACTGCAGCAGGAACGGCTCGGCGCTGCGCGGCCCGGTGAGCACCACCGGGAACGGCAGGCCCTGGTTGTCCGGGTGCATGAGGATGCCGAGCAGGTAGAGGAACTCCTCGGCGGTACCGGCGCCGCCGGGGAAGATGATGATGCCGTGGCCGACACGCACGAAGGCTTCCAGACGCTTCTCGATGTCCGGCAGGATCACCAGCTCGTTGACGATCGGGTTGGGCGCCTCGGCGGCGATGATGCCCGGCTCGGTCAGGCCCAGGTAGCGGCTGCCGTGCATGCGCTGCTTGGCATGGGCGATGGTGGCGCCCTTCATCGGCCCTTTCATCACGCCCGGGCCGCAGCCGGTGCAGACATCCAGCTTGCGCAGGCCCAGCTCGTGGCCGACCTTCTTGGTGTACTGGTATTCCTCGGTGCTGATCGAGTGGCCGCCCCAGCACACCACCATCTTCGGCTCGACACCGGGGCGCAGGGTGCGGGCGTTGCGCAGCAGGTGGAAGACGTAGTCGGTGATGCCTTGCGAGCTTTCCAGGTCGATGCGCTGGCTGGCCAGTTCGCTCTCGGTGTAGACGATGTCGCGCAGGGCGCTGAACAACATCTCGCGGGTACTGGCGATCATCTCGCCATCGACGAAGGCGTCGGCCGGGGCGTTGAGCAGTTCCAGGCGCACGCCGCGGTCCTGCTGGTGGATACGTACCTCGAAGTCCTTGTAGGCCTCGAGGATGGTCTTGGCATTATCGACATGGGCGCCGGTGTTGAGGATGGCCAGGGCGCACTGGCGGAACAGGGTGTAGAGGCTGCCGGTACCGACTTCGCTCAGTTGCTGGACTTCACGTTGCGACAGCGTCTCCAGGCTGCCCTTGGGGCTGACGGAGGCGTTGATGACATTGCGTTGGGGCATCTGGTCTTTCCTGTGCGGGTAAAACATCCTTCTTTGACAACACCATACAAGCAAATGTGCGTGGCAACGAGGGCCTTGGTGAAAAACCTTGGACTGCAGTGCCTAGCCTGTGGGAGCCGGCTTGACGGCGAAAGGGCTGCATGGCAGCCCCGGGGTTATTGGACGTTGAACACATGCCGCAGGTACGCCACGAAGTTCTCGTCCCGGCACTGGGTCTTGCCCGGGCTGTCGGAAATCTTCGCCACTGGCGCGCCGTTGCAGGCGGTCATCTTGATCACGATGTTCATCGGCGTGACGCCGGGGATGTCGCAGGTCAGGTTGGTGCCGATACCGAAGCTGACGTTGATCCGCCCGTGCAGGGCGCGGTAGAGCGTGAGCATCTTCTCGAAGTCCAGCCCGTCGGAGAAAATCAGGGTCTTGCCCTGTGGGTCGATGCCCAGCCGCTCATAGTGGGCGATGGCTTTCTCGGCCCAGGCCAGCGGTTCGCCCGAGTCATGGCGCAGGCCATCGAAGAGTTTGGCGAAGTACAGGTCGAAGTCCTTCATGAACGCGTCCATGCCGATGCAGTCGGTCAGGGCGATGCCCAGCTGGCCGCGGTACTCGCGCACCCAGCACTCGAGGGCGGCGGCTTGGCTGTCCACCAGGCGCGGGCCGAGCTGCTGGTGGGCCATGAACCATTCGTGGGCCATGGTGCCGATGGGCTTGACCTGGTACTCGCGGGCCAGGTGCACGTTGCTGGTGCCGACGAAGCGCCCGGGGAAATCGCGCTTGAGGATGTGCACCACCTCTTCCTGCACCCGGTAGGAGAAACGTCGGCGGGTGCCGAAGTCGGCCAACTGCAGGCCGGCCAGCTCGTCACCGCTGGCTTCGGCCTTGAGCCAGTCGAGCTTCTGGTAGAGGCGCTCGCCGACCTGTTCGATCACCACCTCGCGGTAGCGATAGCGGTTGCGTACTTCACTGATGATCGCCAGCAGCGGGATCTCGAACAGGATCACGTGCAACCAGGGGCCGCGCAGGCGGATCGCCAGCTGCCCGGCGTCGTCCAGGCCCACCTGCACATAACGCAGGTTGAAGCGGAACAGGCTGAGGAAGCGAATGAAGTCCGGCTTGATGAACGGAATCTTTTCCAGGTAGGCCAACTGGTCGTGGGTGATCGACACATCGGCCAACTGCTCGACTTGGTAGCGGATCTCGGCGAGGTAGGGCGCCAGGTCCTCGTTGTTGCGGCAGCGGAACTCCCATTCCACCTCGGCGTTGGGGTAGTTGTGCAGCACCGCCTGCATCATGGTGATTTTGTAGAAGTCGGTGTCCAGCAGGTTCTGGATGATCCGTGGGCCGAAAACGCTGTCGCTCATGGGCGAGCCTCCTTGAGGGCGGTGAGCTGGTCGTCGAGGGCCTGTTCGTCGCCGCACAAGTGGATGCCGGCATTGGCCATGGCAGTGCGGGCAGCCTGTGCGCCCTCAGCGCTCAGTGCGCGGCAGGCCGGCAGGTACAACAACACCTCGAAACCGGCGCGGCGCAGTTGCAGGGCGGTGGTGCGCACGCAGTAGTCCAGCGCCAGGCCGCCAACGATGATCGCCTGTACCTGTTGCACCTTGAGGAACTCGATGACACCGGTGGAGCGGCGTTCCGCCAGGTCGTGGTAGCAGGCGCCGTAGGGGTGCAGGTCGGGTTCGACGCCTTTCCAGACGAAGTAGTCGTAGTCGATGGGGGCGGGCAGGCCGGGGAGCAGTTCGAAGCCGGACGTGCCGGGGACGCAGTGGCTGACCCAGGTCAGGTCGGCGTTGGCCAGAGCCAGGGGTTGCAGCATCTGGGCGGCTTCGGCGACTACCCAGGCGGCGTTTGCCGGGTGGGCGTCCTTGCTGCCCAGGCGCAGCATGGCGCGCTGCGCCATGGTGTTGAGCGCAGGCGCGATCAGGTGGCCGCCGGGCACCGGCAACTCCTGGGGAGCGTTGGCGGTAAAGCCGTTTTGCGCGTCGACGTCGAAGCTGGCGATGATCATGGGCAGAGGTCCTCGGCTGAGATGGTCATATAATTCACCTGGTGCATTATGTGTGTCAAGGCTATTCCCAAATCGGAATTAGCCCTTGATAGATTTAATAGCCCTGGTGGAATATAAGCGGGTTACCAGAAGGAATCGTACCGTGAGCACAGCACAAGTCCTGGCCAGCGTGGATATCATCGCCCTGCGCCTGTCGCCGCACAGCCTTCGTCTGGAGGTGTTGTTGCACCGGCGTGGACGCGAGCCCTACGAAGGGCAATGGGCCCTGCCAGGTGTGATCGTCAATGGCAGCACCTCGGACAACAGTCTGGATGCCGCCGCCGCCCGTGTCCTGGCGGAAAAGGCCAAGGTGGTCCCCCGCCATCTGGAACAGGTAGGCACTGAAGGCAATGGCGTTCGCGACCCTCGGGGCTGGACCTTGAGCACCTACTACCTGGCGCTGCTCGACCCGGCGGTCGTGGTAGAAAACGCGCAGGTTGCCTTCTTTGACCTTCAACGCGTTCTGTCGCGTGAGCTGTTGCTGCCGTTCGACCATGGCCTGCTGGTCGAGCGCTCCTGTGAGCGGTTGGCGGCCAAGGCCGTGTACACCAATCTGCCGTTGTACCTGGCGCCCGAGCGGTTCACCGTGCTGGACGCCCTGGCAGCGGTGCAGGCGTGCCTGGGGCAGGTGGTCAACAACACCTCGCTGCGCAAACGCCTTGAACGCATGAAGAGCGAAGGCTGGGTGCAGGACACCGGCGAGAAGGTCCAGCCCAGGCTCGGGCGGCCGCAGCAGCTGTACCGGCATACCCCGCAGGGGGCGGGGACGTTCATGTTCGACCGCAGTCTGCTGGCGGGAGGCTGAGCTTGCGCAACAGCAACGATCGGCCGCTTGCCGGCGATGAAGTCGGACCAGGCGGCACAAGGAAAATGCAGCGGCTATCCTTGCAGCCATGACCAACCCGCTCCCCCAACGTCACCCATGCCCGCCGGGCGCCTGCGACTGCGGCCGCGAACGCCTGGCCGACGGCCCCGAGCGGCGCATCCTGCTACTCACCCGCGAGGAGGAAAAGCGCCTGGTCGAGCGCCTGGAGAACCTCAGGGATCTTGAAGACCTAAAGCGCCTGCAGTCACGCCTCTACGAGCAGCTCGGCATCCGCGTGCACATCGCCCCAGGCTTCAACGAAGTACGCACCATGCGCGGTATCGTCATCGAACTGGAGGCGCAGTTGGGCCTGTGCCGCAAGACGCGCCAAGCCATCCCCGCGGCGATTCGCCGGGGGCTCGAGCGCAACCCGCAAGTGGCTTTTCGCCTGCTCGACGCCCACGACCTGCTGCGCGACGCCTGAGCCTCAGCGCATCGCCGCCAGCTTGATGCCGAAGCCGACCAGGCAGGCGCCGGCCAGGCGTTCGAGGAGGTTGGCGATGCGCGGGCTGGCGCGCATGCGCTCGGCCAGTCGGTGGGTAAGGAACACCGCGATCAGGCCGTAGAGCAAGGTAAGCCCGGCCACGGTCAGCGCCATGAAGGCGAAGGTGACCACGCCCTGGTGGCGCACCGGGTCGATGAACAACGGGAAGAACGCCATGTAGAACATGATCGCCTTGGGGTTGAGCAGGGTGATCATCATGGTCTGGCGCAGGTAGCGGCCGCTGGCCATGCGGCTCTCGCGCGGGGCGCCGCCGGGCTTGCTCAGCACCATGCGCAGGCCGAGCCAGGCCAGGTAGGCGGCACCGGCCCACTGCACCACGTGGAAGGCGGTGGGGTAGGTGGCCAGCAAGGTGGCCACGCCGGCCACCGCCAGCCACATCAGCACCTGGTCGCCGAGGATCACCCCGAAGGTGGCGGCCAGCCCGCCCTTGATGCCGCCCTTGCCGGTGGCGGTGATCAGGGCGAAGTTGCCGGGCCCGGGGATCGCCAGGAGGATGAGGAACGCGATCACGAAAGCGCCGTAGTCGGTCACGCCGAGCATGGGGAGTCTCCTGGGGGGGGCAGGCGGGCTTCGATATATGCCATCATTCGCCGCGTTTGCAAAGCCACGACGTTACAGGGAGGTGAAGATGGCGTTCAGTGCGGATGAGCGGGCGGTGCTGCTGGCGGTCAAGGGCGTGGGCCCGACCGTGGTGCAGCGCCTTGAGCAACTGGGGTATGGCTCGTTGGCACGGCTGGCCGAAGCCGATGCCTTGCAGATCGTCAGCGAGGCCGCCGGGCTGCTGGGCAGCAGTTGTTGGAAGAACAGCCCCCAGGCGCGAGGGGCGATACAGGCGGCGATTGCCCGGGCCAGGGAGCATGTCTCGCAGGGCGCGTGCCCCGCCAGCGGCGCATAAAAAAGCCCCGAAGACCAAGGTCTTCGGGGCAAACGGTTGGGGGAGGAACCAACCAAAGGAGTCTTCACATCAGGGGACGGTCAGCGCGAGCTGGCCACCACATCGGGTTGCCAGCCGCCGCCAAGCGCCTTGTAGATCGCGACGATGCCGCTGTACAGCTCGACCTCGCCCTGGGCCTGGGCGTCTTCGGCGCTCAGGCGCTCGCGCTCGGCGTCGAGCAGCACCAGGTAGTCCACCGTGCCTTCGCGGTAGCGCACCGAGGCCAGGTCCGCCGCCTTGCGGCTGGCGTCGCTCTGGCGCATCAGCGCCAGCAGGCGCTGCTGGCGCTTGCCGTAGTCGCTGAAGGCGTTGGAGGACTCCTCCAGGGCCAGCAGCACTTGCTGTTCGTAATTGGCCAGCGCCCCTTCGGCATCGGCCTTGGCGCCGCGCAGGCGGGCGCGCACGCTGCCCAGGTCGAACGCCGCCCAGGTGATGCTGGGGCCCAGCGCCCAGGCATTGGCCGCCGAGGAGCCGATCTGCGAACCGCGGGCGGCGGTGAAGCCGAGGAAACCACTGAGGCTGACCCGCGGGAACAGGTCGGCGGTGGCCACGCCGACGTTGGCCGTGGCCGCAGCCAGCTGGCGCTCGGCGCTGCGGATGTCGGGGCGGCGGCGCAGCAGCTCGCCGGGGTCGCCCACCGGCAAGGCCTTGGCGATGGCCGGCAGGGCCTTGGGCGACAGGTCCACGGCCATCGCGTCCGGGCGCTGGCCGAGCAGGGTGGCGATGCGGTTCTTCGCCCGCACCTGTTCGGCCTGCAATTGCGGCACGGTGGCTTCGACACCCGCCAGGCGGGCGTCAGCGCGCACCACGTCGAGCTCGTTGCCGACCCCGGTGTCGCGCAGGGTCACGGTGATGTCCCGCGACTGCTGCTGGGTCTTCAGGTTGGCCACGGCGATCTGCTCGCGCAGTTGCGCGCCGCGCAATTGACCGTAGGCGTCGACCAGCTCGGCGATCAGGCTGACCTGCAGTTGCTGCAGGTCGGCCTCGGCCGCCGCTTCCTGGGCTTCGCTGGCCTCGATCTGGCGCTGGATGCGGCCGAACAGGTCAAGCTCCCAGGCCATGTCCAGGCCCAGGTCATAGCGTTCGCTGTTGACCCGGCGCTCGGTCTGGCCAGGGACCTGGCCCTTGCCCAGGTCGCTGCTGGCGCGGCTGGTGACCACGGGGATCTGGTCGTTGGACACGTCCTCGCGAATCGACCGCGCCGCTTTCAGGCGGGCGAAGGCCACGCGCAGGTCGCGGTTGCCGTCCAGCGATGCCTGCACCAGCTGGTTCAGCACCGGGTCGTCGAACTGTTTCCACCACACGCTCTCGAAGCGGCTGCGGTCATAGGCTTTGGCTTCAAGGCCGGCGTCCAGCTTGGCCGGTTCGGTCAGCGGGGCCTGGTAGTCCGGGCCCACCGCGCAGGCCGCCAGGGCCAGTGCCAGCAGGCTCGGGGTCAGGGGTTTGAGCAACTTCATGCATGGTTCTCCAGTGCCACGGCGTGCTCGGCCTTGCGGGCCTGGCGACGCTCGACGAAACGGCGGATCAGGAAGAAGAACACCGGGGTCAGGAACAGGCCGAATACGGTCACCCCGATCATCCCCGAGAACACCGCCACACCCATGGCGTGACGCATCTCGGCACCGGCGCCGGAGGAGAACACCAGCGGCACCACACCCATGATGAAGGCGATCGAGGTCATCAGGATCGGCCGCAGACGCAGGCGGCAGGCTTCCAGTACCGCAGCCAGCGGATCGAGGCCCTTGGCCTGTTCATCCTTGGCGAACTCGACGATCAGGATCGCGTTCTTGCACGCCAGGCCCACCAGTACGATTAGGCCGATCTGGGTGAAGATGTTGTTGTCGCCACCGGAGATGATCACCCCGGTGATGGCCGACAGCAGGGTCATCGGCACGATCAGGATCACCGCCAGCGGCAGGCTCCAGCTTTCGTACTGGGCGGCCAGCACCAGGAAGGCCAGCAGCACGCACAGTGGGAACACGAACAGTGCGGTGTTGCCCGAGAGGATCTGCTGGTAGGTCAGGTCGGTCCACTCGAAGGTCATGCCGTTGGGCAGTTCCTCCTTGAGCAGCTTCTCGATCGCAGCCTCGGCCTGACCGGAGCTGTAGCCGGGGGCTGCGGCACCGTTGATCTCGGCGGTGATGAAGCCGTTGTAGTGCATCACGCGGTCAGGCCCCGAGGTGTCGCTGACCTTGAGGAAGGTCGCCAGCGGGATCATCTCGCCCAGGTTGTTGCGCACCTTCAACTGGCCGATCTGTTCGGCGTCGAGGCGGAACTGCTGCTCGGCCTGGACGTTGACCTGGTAGGTACGGCCAAAGCGGTTGAAGTCGTTGGTGTACAGCGAGCCCAGGTAGACCTGCAGGGTGTCGAAGATGTCGTTGATCGCCACGCCATGGGTCTTGGCCTTTTCCCGGTCGATGGCGGCATCGACCTGCGGCACGTTGACCTGGTAGCTGGTGAACAGGCCCGCCAGTTCCGGCACGTTGTGGCTCTTGGCGATGATGTTCTGGGTTTCCTTGTACAGCGCTTCGTAGCCCAGGTTGCCGCGGTCCTCGATCTGCAGGCGGAAGCCGCCGATGGTGCCCAGGCCTTGTACCGGCGGAGGCGGGAAGATCGCGATGTAGGCGTCCTGGATATCGGCGAACTGGGCGTTCAGCGCGGCGGCGATGGCTGCCGCCGACTGGCTCGGGTCCTTGCGCTCGTCGAACGGCTTGAGCGGGGTGAACACGATGCCGCTGTTCGGGCTGTTGGTGAAACCGTTGATCGACAGGCCTGGGAAGGCCACCGAGTCGGCCACGCCTGGCTGCTTGAGGGCGATCTCGCTCATCTTCTTGATCACCGCCTCGGTGCGGTCGAGGCTGGCGGCGTCAGGCAATTGGGCGAAGGCCACCAGGTACTGCTTGTCCTGGGACGGCACGAAGCCGGTCGGGGTGGACGAGAAGCCCAGGTAGGTCAGGCCCATCAGGCCGGCATACACGAACAGTGCAATTCCGCTGGAACGGATGACCCGGCGCACGCCGCCGACGTAGCCATGGCTGGCGCGGTCGAAGAAGCGGTTGAACGGGGCGAACAGCCAGCTGCCCAGCAGTTTTTCCAGGAACCGCGAGAAACGGTCCTTGGGCGCGTGGTGGTCCTTGAGCAGCACGGCGGCCAGGGCCGGCGACAGGGTCAGCGAGTTGAACGCCGAGATCACGGTGGAGATGGCGATGGTCAGGGCGAACTGTTTGTAGAACTGCCCGGTAAGGCCCGAGATGAACGCCGCCGGCACGAACACGGCGCACAGCACCAGCGCCGTGGCGATGATCGGCCCGGTCACTTCGCTCATGGCCTTTTGCGTGGCCTCGAGCGGTTTCAGGCCCAGCCCGATGTTGCGTTCGACGTTCTCCACCACGACGATGGCGTCGTCCACGACGATACCGATGGCCAGCACCAGGCCGAACAGCGATAGCGCGTTGAGCGAGAAACCAAACAGGTGCATCACCGCAAAGGTACCGATCAGCGACACCGGCACGGCCAGCAGCGGGATGATCGAGGCGCGCCAGGTTTGCAGGAACAGGATGACGACCAGCACCACCAGCACCAGCGCTTCGAACAGGGTGTGCACCACCGCCTCGATGGAACCACGGACGAACACCGTCGGGTCATAGACGATGCTGTAGTCCATGCCTTCGGGGAAGTCCTTCTTCAGCTCGGCCATCTTCGCCCGTACTTCGTCGGAGATCTCGATGGCGTTGGAGCCCGGGCGCTGGAAGATCGGGATGGCCACGGCCGGCTGGTTGTTCAGCAGCGAGCGCAGGGCGTACTGGCTGGAGCCGAGTTCGACCCGGGCGATGTCCTTCAGGCGGGTGATCTCGCCGTTGGCACCGGCACGGATGATGATGTTCTCGAACTCTTCCTCGTTGACCAGGCGGCCCTGGGTGTTGATCGACAGCTGGAAGCTGGTCGAACCGGGGGCGGGCGGGGCGCCGAGCTGGCCGGCGGCGACCTGGCGGTTCTGCTCGCGGATCGCGGCCACCACGTCGCTGGCGGTCAGGTTGCGCGAAGCGGTCTTGTTCGGATCGAGCCAAACGCGCAGGGAGTAGTCGCCCATGCCGAACAGCTGCACGTCGCCCACGCCGCCCAGGCGCGCCAGCTCATCCTTGATGTTGAGGATGGCGTAGTTGGACAGGTAGAGCATGTCGTAGCGGTTGTCCGGCGAGGTCAGGTGCACGACCATGGTCAGGTCGGGCGAGGCCTTGTCGACGGTGATGCCGATACGGGTCACTTCTTCCGGCAGCTTGGGCTGGGTGCGGGTGACGCGGTTCTGCACCTGCACCTGGGCGTTGTCCAGGTCGGTGCCCAGGGCGAAGGTGATAGTCAGGGTCAGCTTGCCGTCGGCGGTGGATTGCGAGGACATGTACAGCATGTTCTCGACACCGGTGATGGCTTGCTCAAGCGGCGCGGCGACGGTCTCGCCGATCACCTTGGGGTTGGCGCCGGGGAAGTTGGCGCGCACCACCACGGTGGGCGGTACCACTTCGGGGTATTCGCTGATCGGCAGCTGGAACAGCGAGATCGAACCCGCGATCAGCAGCACCAGCGACAGTACCGCGGCGAAGATCGGCCGGGTAATGAAGAATTTCGAAAAGTTCATCGGTGTTGTCCCTTAACCGCGCGGCGCTTGGGCGCTGGCGACTTTGACATTGGCGCCGGCAACCTTCGGTGCCGGGTTGCTGGCTTCCAGGGCCTGACGCTGCTGGGCGAGGGCGGCGAGGGTCTGCTCACTGGCCATCGGCGTTTCCTCCGGGGTGACCGGCGAGCCAGGGCGCACGCGCTGCAGGCCCTTGACCACGATGCGGTCGTCCTTGCCCAGGCCGCTGCGCACAATACGCAGGCCTTCGAGCTTGGGCCCCAGTTCCACGGCGCGGTAGGCGGCCTTGTTGTCCTTGTCCATAACCAGCACGAACTTCTTGCCGAGGTCGGTGCCGACCGCTTCGTCGTTGATCAGCACGGCGTCGTACTGGGCGCTGCCGACCAGCTTCAGGCGCGCGTACAGGCCGGGGGTGAACTGGCCGTCACGGTTGTCGAACACGGCGCGGCCACGGATGGTGCCGGTGCGCGGGTTGACCTGGTTGTCGACGAAGTTCATCTGGCCCAGGTGTGGGTTGCCGGTCTCGTTGGTCAGGCCCAGGTACACCGGGGTGCTCTGGCCGCGCTGGCCGTCGCGGGCCAGCTGGCTGTACTTGAGGTACACGCGCTCGTCGGCGTCGAAGTAGGCGTAGACCTTGTCGGTGGAGACCACGCTGGTCAGCGGGGTGACGTCGGCCGTGACGATGTTGCCGGCGGTGAACTGGGCGCGGCTGACCCGGCCGCTGATCGGCGCGGTGACGCGGGTGAAACTCAGGTTCAGGCGGGCCAGGTCGAGCTGGGCCTGGATTGCGTCGACCCCGGCGCGGGCTTCGGCGGCGGCGCTGGTGCGCGACTCGGCCAGTTCCGCGGAGATCGCGTTGCTGTCACGCAGGCGCTCGCCACGGCGGGCTTCGTTGGCGCTGCGGATGGCGGTAGCCTTGGCTTGTTGGAGCTGGGCTTCGAGGCGGCGGACTTCAGCCTGGAACGGGCGTGGGTCGATCTGGAACAGCAGGTCGCCTTTCTTCACCTGGGCGCCTTCGGTGAAGGCCACCAGGTCGACCTGGCCGGACACCCGTGGGCGTACCTCGACGGTTTCCGGTGCTTCGAGGCGGCCGGTGAACTCGTCCCATTCGTTGATCGGCTGTTCGATCACCTTGGCTACGCTGACTTTGGGCGCGGCGGGAGCCTGCACGGCGTCGGGGGTGCGACCGCAAGCGCTGAGCACCACCACTGCCAGGGCAGCGAGGGGGAAGCGCAGGGGTTTGAGTGAGTGATCCATGGAGAACTCCGCCGAGATATTAGTAGTGGGCGGAGTTTGAGTGTCTTGCGCGTGACGCACGAATCAAATGGAGCGAAGGTTATTATCACGGGCAATGATATGTCGGGTGCCATCATCAATCATGACGCATGGGCACCCATCAGGATTGCGCAGTCAGCGCGGCCCGCCAGCGGCTTTTTCACGCAATGCCTTGGCCACCTTGGCCTCGATCTCGTAGGCGGGGCCCTCCAGCGCCTGGTAGTCACGGGTGTATTGCTGGGCGAAGCCCTCGACGCCCAGCTCCTGATACTGCTGCACGTGCTTGAGCTCATGGGCCCACAACGCCACGTTGTCCTCGGCATCGGCGGGGCGGCGGAAGATGACCGTGTCGATCAGGGTCACGGCGTTGACGTCCGGGTTCTGCAGTAGAGCGTTGGCGGCGCTGATCTGCTGTTCGTTGCCGACCCGGTAACGTGCCGCGTCGAGCACGGCGAAGTCGTACCAGGGTTCGAGCTGTGCGCGGATATGCAGGGGAATCGGCTGCGTGCCATTGGCGGTGGCTTCCTCGCGGGCCTGGCGCAGGGCGAACACCAGGCTGCCGGTGGCCATGCGCTCGACATCCTGCAGCACCTGGCCTCCTTGGTTGGGGTCGATGGGCGCGCAGAAGCACACCACAAGGCAGACCTGGTACTGCCCGGTCGGGCAGCTGTCCTGGGCGAAGGCGGGCAGGGTCATCAGCAACCCCAGCAGCGTGCTAGCGAACCTCATCGAAGACCTGCTCGACCAGCTTGCGGCTGGCGTCCAGCACCTGTGCCTGCACCGGTTCGCTGGCCAGCATGCGCCCCACCACCAGCGCGCCGACACACTGGCTGAGCAAGGCCCATGCCAGGTCGGGGTCATCCAGGGTTTCGCTCCAGGCCTGGTGCAACTCCAGCAGCCAGTGTTCGGCCTGTTCGCGCACCGGCCGTTCGGCGCGGGCGATCTCCACCCCCAGTGGCGGCAACGGGCAGCCGCCTTCGGCATTGTGCAGGTGCGCCAGGCTCAGGTACTGGTCGAGCAGGCGCTTGAGCCGCGCACGGTCGGTGCCACGTTCGACCAGGCGCGCCAGCGGGCTGTTGGCCAGTTCACGGCGGACGATCTCGCTGAACAGGTCATCCTTGGACGGGAAGTGGTTGTAGAAGGCGCCGCCGGTCAGGCCGATGGCCTTCATCAGCCCGGCCACGCCAGTGGCGGCGAAACCGCCGCGCTTGGCCAGGGCGCCGCTGCTGGACAGCAGTTTTTCACGGGTCTGTTGCTTGTGGTCGGTGGCATAGCGCATGCGCGCAACCTCGTGGTGTGGGCTTGACGATGAGCTGATCGTAGCATAGCGTTCGTTTACTAAACGATCATTCATCAATGGAGCGGTCCATGGCAGAACAACAAAAAGTCGTGCTGGTGATCGGGGCGGGTGATGCCACCGGCGGCGAGATTGCCAAGCGTTTCGCCCGCGAGGGCTACATAGCCTGCGTGACCCGGCGCGAGGCACAGAAGCTGCAGCCGCTGCTCGCCGAAATTCGCGCCGAGGGCGGCCAGGCCCATGGATTTGGCTCGGATGCGCGCAAGGAAGAGGAAGTCGCCGAGCTGGTGGAGACCATCGAGCGCGATATCGGCCCGATCGAGGCGTTCGTCTTCAACATCGGTGCCAATGTGCCGTGCAGCATCCTCGAGGAAACCCCGCGCAAGTACTTCAAGATCTGGGAAATGGCCTGCTTCGCCGGCTTTCTCAATGCCCAGGCGGTCGCCCGGCGCATGGTGACCCGAGAGCGCGGCACCATCCTCTTCACCGGTGCCACCGCTGGCACCCGTGGCGCGGCCGGTTTCGCCGCCTTCGCCGGCGCCAAGCATGGCCTGCGCGCCCTGGCCCAGAGCATGGCGCGGGAACTGGGTCCACGGAACATCCATGTCGGCCACGTGGTGGTCGATGGTGCCATCGACACCGCCTTCATCCGCGACAGCTTCCCTGAACGCTACGCGCTCAAGGACCAGGACGGCATCCTCGATCCTGCGCACATCGCCGACAGTTACTGGTTCCTGCATGCGCAACCGCGTGATGCCTGGACCTTTGAGCTGGACCTGCGGCCGTGGATGGAGCGCTGGTAAATCCCACCCTCATACAAGGATTGAATCATGAGCAAGACCGTCGAGTTCTTCCTGGACCTGGGCAGCCCGGCCACCTACCTGGCTTTCACCCAGCTACCCGCGCTGTGCGCGCGCCATGGGGCGCGGTTGGTATACAAGCCGATTCTATTGGGTGGGGTGTTCCAGGCCACCGGCAATGCCTCGCCGGTATTGGTGCCGGCCAAGGGGCGCTATATGCGCATCGACCTCAAGCGCTATGCCGATCGCTATGGCGTGCCGCTGACCCTGCCGCCGGGGTTCCCGGTCAACACCCTGAACCTGATGCGCGGGCTGATCGGCGTCCAGTTGTTTGCCGAAGAGCGTTTCGAGGCGCTGTTGAAGGTATTGTTCGAAGGGCTGTTCGTGCACGGGCGCAATCTGGCAGATCCCGCGGTACTGGATGAAACCCTGGCCGCCGGCGGCTTCGAGGCCGAGATGTTCCATGAACTGGCCGCCCGGCCCGAGGTCAAGGACGCCTTGCGCAAAGCCACCGAGGAGGCGGTCGAGCGCGGTTTGTTCGGGGCGCCGACGTGCTTTGTCGACGGGCAGATGTTCTTCGGCCAGGACCGCCTGGATTTCGTCGAGCAGGCCTTGGTCAGGCAGGCATGACTGAAAGCAGTCGCTCTATCTGCCTGCGTTCCCAAAGGCTCAGGTGATCGACCGGATTGGTGCCGTAGCGGTGCCAGTCGTCCAGCGAGCCCAGCCGCCCATCCGGGCACTGGCAGTGGCTGCAGTGGGTCAGCCCCTCGCTATCCAGTACCAGGGTCAGGCGCCATCCTTCGACCAGCACCTCAACTTGGTCACCGGCCAGGCGGGCGACCGTCACCAGCGGGCGGACGCCAAGGGCGGCATCACGCAGGCACTGGTACGCCTCGCGGCTGGCGACGGTGGTCATGCTCGGGTCAGAAGTTCGCCGGGGTGTTGGCGCTGATGATCTCGGCCTCGTCGGGGCCGATGTTCTTGAAGCTGTGGGGCAGGGTGGTGGGGATGTAGTAGCCGTCGCCGGCATTGAGAATGCTCACCTGGCCATCGACCCACAGTTCCAGGGTGCCACGGGTGACCAGGCCGCATTCCTCGCCTTCGGCATGCACGATCGGCTCGCCGGAGTCGGCGCCCGGTGCGTACAGCTCACGCAGCATGCGCATCTGCCGACCTTCGACGCTGGCGCCGACCAGCAGCATGCGCAGGCCGTTGCGGCCCAGGTCGGGCTGTTCGCCGCCACGGAACACATAGCGCTCCTCGCGCACCGGCTCGTCGAAACTGAAGAACTCGGCCAGGGACATGGGGATCCCTTCGAGCAGTTTCTTCAGGGAGCTGACCGAAGGGCTGACCCGGTTTTGCTCGATCTGCGAGATGGTCGAGTTGGTCAGGCCGCTGCGGCGGGCCAGCTCCCGTTGGGAGAGGTTGTTGCGTTCACGCACCAGTTTGAGTCGTGTCCCCGTGTCCATAGCCGCCTTGTTTGCAGAGGTGTCAAAAATAATGGGCGAGGCATTAAAACACACTCTGCACGCTTGCGCGCTGTGCGCATCAGTGGCGCTGGTCAGACGCTGCCGGCCACAGCCCGACCAGCAGCAGCAGGGCGCCCACGGCCAGGAACGGCAGGCGCGGATCGAGGGCATAGACCAGGGCACCGGCCAGCGGTCCGATTACCGCACCCATGCCTTGGGCGGCGCCGATCGAGCCGGCCGTCGCACCCTGTTCGCTGGCGTGCATGGCATTGGCCGCCAGGGCCGAGAAGGCCGGGAACACGAAGCCCATGCCGAACGCGGCGACGAAGAACGCACCCCACAGCCACGGCGCGCTGGTGGCCAGGGCCGCGGCGGCGAAACCAAGCCCGGATACGCATGCGCCGACCTTGATCATCTTCAGAGGTGGCCATTCCAACTGGCGCAGGAACACCTGGGCCAGCATCAGCGCCACGCCCACGCTGGTCAGGGCGATGCCCGCGGCCTGGGCGGCGGCGCCGGCTTCGAGCTGCAGGCGGTCGAGGGCGAAGAAACCGACGGCGATCTGCGACACGGTGATGCTCAGCATGGCGCTGAAGGCCACCAGCAAAGGCCTGCGCAGGCGCGGGTCGGACAGTCGCACCGGGTTGGGCGCATGGGCCTGGGCCAACGGCTGTGGCTTGAGCTTGAACAGCAGCACGACGAACGCCGTGGCCGGCAGCAGCGACAGCACATAGAACGGCATGCTCAGGCTGTAGCGCGACAGCAGCGCGGCCAGGGCCGGGCCCAGCACCAGGCCGACCGCGTTGGCCGCACCCAGCGAGGCCATGGCCCGCGCCCTGCGCTGCGGCTCGACGTGATCGGCGATCAGCGCGTTGCCGCCCACCGGCAGCGCGGCATAGAAGGCGCCGATCATGCCCCGCGCCAGCATCAGGCCGAAGAAGGCCAGGGTCGCGCCCGGCAGCCAGCGCAACGCGCCGTCGATGAACAGGCACAGCACCCAATAGGCCAGGGTGAAGCCGCCGCTGCCCAGCAGCAGTACCCGGCGCCGGCCAAGCCGATCGGCCAGGCGCCCCCAGGGCCGGGCCAGCAGCACCCAGACCACGCCGGCCACGGTCACCGCCGCGCCGGCCTGCCAGGTGGCCATGCCCAGCAAGCGGGCGATCGGGCCGATCAGGGCGACGAAAGCCATCATCGACATGGTGCAGGCCATGTTGGCCAGCATCAGCGGGCGCAGGTCCAGGGTGCTGGGCGGGCTGCTCACCGGGGCAAGCGTGGCAGGGTCCTTTGCAACGTTCATAAGGCAGTCCAGGGCAGTTCGACGAAGTGAGCGCCGATGTTAGTAATTATTATTTGCATTTGTCGAGCCCTGGCGGAGCTCACTCACCGCGACGCAACGGGCCTGGCCACATGCTACGCAAGACGCCGTCGCGACGCACCAGCCCATGCACCAAGGCTGCGCCCAAATGCACCAGCACCGTGGCGAACAGCAGGTAGCCGGCCCAGCCATGGGCCTGACGCAGCACGGCGTAGAGCTGCAGGTCGTGGGGGGCGATGGCGGGCAATTGCAGTGGGCGGGGGTAGCCGCCTGCCGATAGCATCGCCCAGCCGAGCAGCGGCATGGCCAGCATCAGCCCATACAGCAGCAGGTGCGAGGCGCCGGCGGCCAGGCGCTGCAGGGGAGGCAGGTCACGAGGCAGCGGCGGGTGCGCCAGGCTCAGGCGCAGGACAATGCGCAGGATCACCAGCACCAGCAGGGCCAGGCCGGTGGCCTTGTGCAGCTCGACCAGCCAGGGGTGGCGTGGCGACAGGTCGGCGACCATGCTCACGCCGATGAACAGCATGGCCAGGATCAGCACGGCCATCAGCCAGTGCAGCAGCCGGGCCAGGGGGTGAAAGACAGTGGCGCTCATGGGCGGGCTCCTTCGGTCAGCGACTCGTGGCTGCGGCGGTTGAACGACACCGAATAGGCGGCCGAGCGAGCGGCGAGGATCGGGTCGGCGGAGGGTTCGATGCCGTGGGGCAGGATCAGCGGGTCGAAGTTCAGGTCGCGGCAGGCGCCTTGCTCGGGGCCGTCGACCTGCTCCACGACCAGGGTGCCGGCATCGAGGCTGCGGCGTTCGGCGGGCCAGGGCCGGGCCGGGTCGTCCACCGGATCGCCGGGGTCGGCCAGGGTCAGGCGCAGGGTCCAGCGCAGCGGGCCCTGGGCCAGGCGTTGCTGCAGGTCGTGCTGCAGGAACTGCTTGTCGTCGACCTGGGCGGGCAAAGCGGCGTATGCGGCCTGCGGCTCCAGTGCCCAGCGCACCGGGTGCGCCTGGCCGTTGGCATCGATCAGGCGGAAGGCGTTGATGCTGTTGTAGGCGGTGCTGGCGAAGCTGTCGCTGGGCTTGTAGCTGGCCGCCCACTGGCGAAACGCCGCACTCTCCGGGTGGGCGGCGAAGAAGGCTTGCAGCCTGGCCGGGTCGGGTTTGCCGGTGGCCGGGTCCGGGGCGCCGGCCAGGACCTGTTCATAGAAGCCTTCGACCGTGCTTACGGCCAGCACCGGCGGGTTGTTCATGCCGGTGCGCCAGACCTGGCCGTCGTCGCTGGTCAACTGCAGCGCCAGGCTGCGCACTGGTATGGCGGTGTCCGGCGCGAACGGATTGGCGCCGCCGATGGCGAAGCGGCCTATCACCGGCACCTTCTGCTGGCTGAACACCCGGGCGCTGGACAGCGAGGCGGCCTGGCCGCTGGCCTGGAAGTAACCGCTGACACACAGGCCCTTGGCATGGTTCTTCCGGTAGCCGGGGTGGTGGCCGGCCTGGGCTTCGAAGGTGTCGATGATGCGCTGTGGGGTCAGCCTTGGCGCGCCGATCCAGCCGGCGGCGTAGGCGAAGCCTGCGCCCAGGGCGGCCAGCGTGGCTGCGATGGCGGCCAGGCGCAGGGCCTTGGCGGGGCCGTGCAAGGGAGTAGTCATGGGAACGGTCCGGTCAGGTGGAATGAACCGGTACGACGCAGGGGCAAACGATTTATTCCCGGCGGGGGAATAGATTCCGTGCCCGCGCGTCTGCCTTGTACACTGACAGCCCGCAGGGCCCCGGAACCCGACATGCACGACCTGGACGACCAACAATGGCGTGAGCTGCTGCAGCGCCTGCGCCGCTTCGCCCTGTGGCTGACCCGCGAGCCCGGTACCGCCGACGACCTGGTCCAGGCCACGGTCGAGCGCGCCCTGAGCCGTCGCGGCCAGCAGCGTGATGCCGACAGCCTGCGGCCTTGGCTGTTCACCATCCTTTACCGGCTGTTCCTCGACGGCAAGCGCCGCGAGCGCTTGCACGCGCGCTGGCTGGCCTGGTTCGGCCGGGGCCAGGCCGAGGAACCGGCGGGCGGCGAGATCGAGAGCATCGTGCTGGCCCAGGCCGACCTGCAGGCCTTCGCCCGCTTGTCGCCCGAGCAGCGGGCATTGCTGTTGCTGGTCAGTGTCGAGGGCTTGAGCTACAAGGAGGCGGCCGAGACGCTTGGCATCCCCATCGGCACCGTGATGTCGCGCCTGTCGCGTGCCCGTGCCGCCCTGCGTGAACTGACCGAGGGCAACCCTGCGCCCCCGGCCCTGCGGAGACTCAAATGACACGCCTGATCCCCACCGAGCACGAGTTGCACGCCTATGTCGACGAGCGCCTGGAGCCGGCGCGCCGGGCCGAGGTGGAGGCCTGGCTGGCCGCCAATCCGCAGGAGGCCGTGCGCATCGAGGCCTGGCGTGCCGATGCCCGGCGCCTGCGGGCGGCCCTGGCCGGCTTTGGCGAGCGGCCGAGCGATCCGCACCTTGACCTGGCGCCGCTGCGTCGCCGCCTGCGCCAGCGCCGGCAGCGTCGCCTGGCAGCAGCGGCGGTGCTGATGCTGGCGCTAGGCCTGGGCGGGATTGGCGGCTGGCAGGCGCGCCAGGTAACGCTGTTCGCCGGCATGCTGCCCATGGCCGACGCGGTGCAGGCCCACAGGCTGTTCGCCGAGGCCAGCACGCTGGACATCGAGGCTCGCGACCCGGCACGCCTGCAGGCCTGGCTGGGCACTCACTTCAACCGCGTCGGCCGCCTGCCGGACCTGGCGGGCTATGGCTTCCAGCCAGTGGGGGCGCGACTGTTGAGCAACGAGGCGGGGCCAGCGGCGTTGCTGGTGTTCGAGGATCGCCAGGGACAGCGCATCAGCCTGTTCCTGCGTTCTCCCGGCGAGCATTTCGAGCGTATGCCTACCGGCCAGCGCACCGATGGCCAGCTGGAGGCTCGCTACTGGTCCCATGGCGATTACAACTTTGCCCTGGTCAGCGCGGTGGACGATACCCGTGGCGAGCAGCTACGCCAGGCGCTGGGGGTCAGTCTGTAGACGGCTTGACGGCGGTCGACCGGGTGATCACAACACTACCCAAGCGTCCTTTCCATGGCGCCCACCACCAGACCCTCCATCAACCCAACCCCCTCGGCTTCACCCAAGCCCTTGCCGCGTAACATTCCGGGCAACTGGTTAAGCAGCGTCGCCAGCACATGCCCGGTGGCCGCCAGGGTTTCCCCGGCCAGCCGCGCCTGCGGCGCAATCAGGCGCAGCAGCCCGGTTTCGTAGCGTTCGCGCAAACCCGCAAGGCGTGCCTGCTGGTCCTCGCTCAGGCAGCAGAAATCCCGCTCTGCCAGGCGAAACTGCAACGGCCGCTCGCCATGCAACTGCCAATGCGCGGCGATCAGGCAGGCCAGCACCGGCTTGCCCTGGGTCCGCGCCCGGCGGCCTTGGTCGAGGGTCGCCTGCAGCTCCTCGTACAACTCCTCGATAAGGTCGTACAAAAGGTCCTGCTTGCTGGGGAAGTGGTGGTACAGCGAACCTGCGGTCAAGCCCACGTGCGCCGCCAGCTCACGCATGCTGACCTGGCCGAAGCCTTTTTCGGCGAACAGGGCCATGGCCCGGTCGCGCCGCTCCTCGAAATTGGCGCAGCGCAGCGCCGCAGTGACCGGGGCCATGGCGCGGTTCCTCTAGTAGGTGAAGAAGCCGCGGCCGCTCTTGCGCCCCAGGTAGCCGGCGGCAACCATTTCCTTGAGCAGCGGCGCGGGGCGGTACTTGCTATCGTTGAAGCCTTCGTGGAAGGCCTCCATGATCGCCAGCAGCGTGTCCAGGCCCACCAGATCGGCCAGGGCCAGCGGGCCGATCGGCTGGTTGCAGCCCAGGCGCATGCCGGTGTCGATGTCCTCGGCGCTGGCCAGGCCTTCCTGGAACACGAAGATCGCTTCGTTGATCATCGGCACCAGGATGCGGTTGACCACGAAGCCCGGGCGGTTGCCGGCGGTGATCGGGGTCTTGCCGAGTCGCTCTGTCACCAGCAATGCCTGGGCATAGGTCGCGTCGCTGGTCTGCAGGCCACGGATGATCTCGACCAGCGCCATCATCGGCACCGGGTTGAAGAAGTGCACGCCGATGAAGCGCTGCGGCTGCTCGATGCTCGCGGCCAGCTGGGTCACCGACAGCGACGAGGTGTTGGTGGCGATCAGGCACTCGGCGCTGACGTTGGCCGCCACCTGCTGCAGGATGCGCTGCTTGAGGGCGAGGTTCTCGGTGGCAGCCTCGATCACCAGTTGCGCGCTGGCCAGCTGGGCATAGTCGGTGCTGGTGCGGATGCGCGCCTTGGCCGCGGCGGCCTTGTCAGCGTCGATGGTGCCCTTGCCGACCTGGCGCTCGAGGTTCTTGCCCAGGGTCGCCACGCCACGCTCCAGCGCGGCGTCGGAAACGTCCACCAGCAGGACCTGGTAGCCAGCCAGCGCGCACACTTGGGCGATGCCGTTGCCCATGGTGCCGGCGCCGATCACGGCGATCTGTTCGATGTTCATGCTGCTGACTCCTGTCAAACGCGTTCGAAGACGATGGCGATGCCTTGACCGCCACCGATGCACATGGTGGCCAGGGCGTAGCGGCCCTGGACGCGGTGCAGTTCATGGATGGCCTTGGTGGCGATGATCGCGCCGGTGGCACCGACCGGGTGGCCGAGGGAAATGCCCGAGCCGTTGGGGTTGACCTTTTCCGGGTCGAAGCCCAGGGCGCGGGCCACGGCGCATGCCTGCGAGGCGAAGGCTTCGTTGGACTCGATCACGTCCAGGTCGCTGACCTTCAGGCCGGCTTTCTCCAGCACTTTCTGCGTCGCCGGGATCGGGCCCAGGCCCATCAGCGCCGGCTCCACGCCGGCGTGGGCGTAGGCGACGATCCGCGCCAGCGGCTTGAGGCCCTGGCGTCGCACGGCGTCGCCGGTGGCCAGGACCAGGCCGGCGGCGCCGTCGTTGATGCTGCTGGCGTTGCCGGCGGTGACCGTGCCGTCCTTCTTGAACACCGGCTTCATGCCCGCCAGTTGTTCGGCGCTGGCATCGGCGCGCACGTTCTCGTCCACGGCGAATTGCACGCTGCCTTTGCGGGTCTTGATCTCGATCGGCACGATCTGGCCGTTGAAGCGGCCTTCGGCGATGGCGCGGGCAGCGCGATGCTGGCTGGTCAGGGCCACTTCATCCTGCATCTCGCGGCTGATGCCATGGGCCGCCGCGACATTCTCGGCGGTGATGCCCATGTGGAAGTGCTCGAACGGGTCCTGGAGGATGCCGACCATGTAGTCGATGCCTTGCAGGTCGCCCATGCGTGCGCCCCAGCGCGCTTGCGGCAGCAGGTAGGGACCGCGGCTCATGGCTTCGGCGCCGGCGGCGAGGGCGATGTCGCTGTCACCCAGCAGCAGGCCCTGGGCAGCCGAGACGATGGCCTGCAGGCCCGAGCCACACAGGCGGTTGACGCTGAACGCCGGGGTTTCCTTGGGGATGCCGGCGTTCATCGCCGCGACCCGGCCCAGGTAGGCATCGCGTGGTTCGGTGGGGATCACGTTGCCCATCACCACATGGCCGATCTGCTCGGCGGCGACGCCCGAGCGCTCGATGGCGGCGCGGGTGACCTGAGTGGCGAGGTCGGCCAGCGGCAGGTCCTTGAGCGAACCGCCGAAGCTGCCGATGGCCGAACGTACCGCACTGACGACGAAGATTTCTGTGCTGCTCATGGGGGCTCCGTTTGCGAAGGCGTGGCGGGGCGCGGGAGGCTCTGCGAGAATGGCGCCCACACCCTGCGGGGGTGGATCGAGTCTAGGCAAAGGCCTGCGGGCGGCCTATGCCGGATCTGTTCAGACAACCTGGCATTTTTTGCCACTCAGCATAGACAGCGGACTTCTGCCATGCGCGATAGCGACACGGTCGCGGTGTACTTCCTCAATGCCATGGTCCACGCCCTGCGCGACCGGCCCCAGGCGCGCGACGCCCATCTGCGGGCGGTGGGCATCGACCCGCAGGTGCTGGCCGAGCCATTGGCGCGGGTGCCGGCCAAGGCCTTCGCCCAGCTGTGGCTGGCGCTGATCGATGAGCTGCACGATGAGTTCTTCCAGCTCGACAGCCACGGCATGCCCCTGGGCAGCTTCGCCCTGATCTGCCGCGGGTTGATCCAGGAGCCGACCCTGGGCAAGGCGCTGCGCCAGTGCCTGGGCAGTTTTGCCCTGTTCCTGCGCGATTTGAACGGCCATGTCACGGTGCGTGGCGCGCGCACCGTGATCAGCGTGCAATCGACCATCGCCGATCCGCTGACCCGGGTCTACGCCGAGGAAACCTACCTGGTGCTGGTGATCGGCCTGCTTTGCTGGCTGGCCGGCCGGCGCATCGCCATCGACCGCACCGAGCTGGCCCTGGCGCGCCCGGCGCAGGAGGATGACGCGCTGCTCTGGGGACCGGACCTGCGCCTGGGCAGCGGGCGCACCGAGGTGGAGTTCGACAGCGCCTGGCTGCGCCTGCCGGTGGTGCAGGACCTGGCGGCGCTGAAGGGCTTCCTGCGCAGCGCGCCGCAGGGGCTGGTGATCCGCTTTCGTAACCAGAATGGCCGGGTGGCGGAGGTCTATCGACATTTGCGCGCCCTGCATTACGGGCAGTGGCCCACGCTCGACGCCATGGCCGCACGGCAGAAGCTCAGCGCCAGCAGCTTTCGCCGCCAGCTGGAGCGCGAAGGGCGTTCCTATCAGCAGATCAAGGACGAGGTGCGCCGGGCAATGGCCTTCGAGCTGCTGCGCGAAGGCCACCTGAGCATCGCCGAGGTCGCCGAGCACACCGGCTTCCAGGAACCCAGCGCGTTTCACCGGGCATTCAAGAAGTGGACCGGACAGAGCCCGGGCAGTTACCGGGCCAAGCGCGGCGCATCGGCTTGATGGTCGGTCAGTGCCGCAAGGGCTCGGGCCTGAATAATGGCTTCTTCATCACCGCTTTGATCCACACGATTGCGATCAGTGAAACCAACGCCAGCACCAGCCCGGCGGTGCCGTAGATCTTCAGGTTCATCTCGGGACTGGGCGATGCGTTCCAGATCGCGTACAGCATGCCGCCGATGCCGAACAGCTGCGGCAACGGATAGAACGGTGTGCGGAACGGTCGCGCCAGGTGCGGGTAGCGACGGCGCAGGGC
The DNA here is from genome assembly GCF_002934345.1 of Pseudomonas sp. PONIH3. Classification (NCBI taxonomy): domain Bacteria; kingdom Pseudomonadati; phylum Pseudomonadota; class Gammaproteobacteria; order Pseudomonadales; family Pseudomonadaceae; genus Pseudomonas; species Pseudomonas sp. PONIH3. The sequence goes on along the minus strand of NZ_CP026386.1, from coordinate 855,377 downwards.
GATCACGTCCAGGTGCACGATGATGTAGGCCAGCAGCCAGGCCAGCGCGGCGGCCAGCAGCAACAGGTTGATCGCCGCCGCGTCCTGGCCCATCAGCAGGATCGGCAGGCCGGTGATAGCCGCCACGAACAGCACCGCGACCCACGGTGTGCGGGCGCGCGGGCTGAGCTGCTTGAACTGGGGGAACGCCTGGCCATTGCAGGCCATGCCGTAGAGCATGCGCGGGATGGCCGCCAGCGAGGTGTTGAGGGTGCTGCAGGTGGCGGTGACCGCGGCGATCACCAGGAACACTTCGCCGGTCTTGCCGAACACCGTGGTGGCGAACAGGTAATGGGGCAGGGCATCGCTGCCCAGCGCCTCGCGCGGTACCAGGAACAGCGCGCCCAGACCGTACAGGCCGATGGTGGCGAAGATAACGGTCAGGCCGATGATCATCGAACGCGGGATGTTGCGCTCGGGCTTGCGGGTTTCTTCCACCAGCGAGCAGACGAACTCGGCGCCGACGAAACCCCACACGGCCATTGCGGTCAGGGCCAGCACCCCGGCGCCCATGGGGTTCCAGTCGCCCTGCAGCAGGGTGGCGGTGACACCCTCGGCATGCCCTTCGCTGATCGCGGCAACGCCGAGGATCAGCAGCACGATGACCATGACCACGGCCATGGCGCTCTGCAGCTTGGCGAAGATGTCGATGCCCATGAGGTTGAGGCCGGTAAACAGGGCAAGTACGCCGAAGGCCACCGAATACTGCGGGAACACCCCAGGGTAGACCTTGCCGACGATCAGGTCGAGCAGCAGCAACTCGGCCGACAGCGCGAACATGGCCACCACCACGTAGCCGGAGAAGGTCGCGAGGATGGCCGGGAAGTGCCCCAGCGCCACCTCGGTGTAGCTCGACAGGCTGCCGGCGCGCGGCACCAGCAGGGCCAGCTCCGAGAACGAGAACGCATAGCTCAGGGCCAGCAGGTAGGCCAGCCCCAGGGGCACGATGAAGCCGAGGCCGGCGGCACCGACCCCCTGCAGCATCATCACCATCACCCCTTGCGACACCACCAGGCCGACCGCCACCGCCAGCAGCGATCCCAGCCCCAGGACCCGGCGAAAGCCGGCTTGATCGTGCTGCACGCTGGCAGGCACGGACGCACTTGCACTCATGACAGTTCCCCGCTCTTTGTTGTTGTAGTTGCGCCAGATACTGGGACAGGGTACGCAGCGGGGAAATTAGTAAATATGTGGTTGGTGCAGAGGAAAAAGCTGGGCTTGCCGGCGAAAGGGCCGCAGGGCGGCCCCGGTGCTCAGAACGTCGCCTTGACCTGCAAGCCGACTACCAGGGCGTTGTCGATGTCCTTCCCGGAAAACGCCCCCGGCTCGACGATGTACTGCACGTCCGGGCGCAGGTTCAGCCACGGCGTGGCCTGGTAGCCGTAGCTCAGCTCGATCAGTTGTTCGGCGCTGTCGATGTCGGGGAATGGCTGGCCGGCATTGAATGCGGCAGCCTCGAGCACGTCGCGGCTGCGCGGGTTCGGCACTGCGCGCCCGTAACCCAGCGCCACGGTATCCCGAGGCCGGCCCGCGAACGGCTGGTACAGCACCACGCCGGCACCGTACCACTTGGTGAATGGCGAGGCGGCCTTGCTCGAGGCCGAGTACTGGCCGAAGGCGTGCAGGCTGCGCCCCGGCAATGCCGGGTCGTTCCACACGGCCTGGTCGACCAGCAGGTAATGGCCACCGCGACCGGCGACTTCCTCGCTGCTGCCGATGCGTTGCACGTTCGAGCTGTCGTAGTAGTAACCGACCTTGTACTCGCCCGGCAGCTGGCCACGCAGCTTGTACACCAGTTCCAGCGGGAGCACGGTGCCGGTGCTGTGCTTGGGCCCCAGGTGCCAGGCACGGCTGGAATTGCCGTTGCTCTCGGGGTCGACGTTGAACGCCGCCACGCGCAGTTGCCAGTCTGGCGCCAGGTCGTACTTGAGCCGCGCACCCAGGTGTGCGTTGGGATAGTTGGTCCAGCCGCTGCCGCCGGACATGTTCAGCGGGTGGCCGCAGAAGCCGGCGTTCATGAAGTTGCACAGGATGCCGCTGTCCAGCCCGCCGAGGTCGTTGCCCATGGCCATGTAGCCGAGCTTGAGGTTCAGCGCAGGCGACAGGTTACGCTCATAGCTCAGTTCGGTGAGGCGGGTGTAGAGGCCGCCGTAGTTTTCCTGGATCGGCAGGCGGTTGCCCACCAGGTCCTCCGAGGCGCTGTTGCCGCGGCGGTCGTTGATGGTCAGCTGGACCTTGCCACCGTTGTCCAGGCCATACAGTTTCGACAGGTCGAACTGCGCGCCCAGTTTGAGATTCTGCGAGTAGCGGGCCGAACGGTGCAGGCCGCCGTGGGCGTTGTAGGCGGTCTCGCCGCTGTAGTCGCCGGTGAAGGTGATGCCGTCTGCCGCGAGTTGCTGGCGCAGGCCGCCCCAGTCACCGGTCAGGGTGTTGTCGGCGGCGAATGCAGGGGTGCTGGCAAGGGCCAGAAGCAGGGTGGGGGTGAGGCGTGAAACGGATGACATTGCAAGGTCTCGGGTGGTCTGAAAGGGCCTCATCGCCGGCAAGCCGGCTCCCACAGTGAGTGCGCGGACCCTGTGGGAGCCGGCTTGCCGGCGATACAGGCGACGCGATTTATGGCAGTGCGTACGCCATCACATAGTCACCGCGGTCGGTCGACTGGCGCGCACCGCCGGCGGTGATCACCACGTACTGCTTGCCGGTCCTGGGCGACACATAGGTCATCGGGCCGCCCTGGCTGCCGACCGGCAAACGGGCTTTCCAGATCTCGCTGCCGTTGCTGCTGTCGTAGGCGCGCAGGTAGAAGTCCTGGGTGCCGGCGATGAACACCAGGCCGCCCTGGGTGGACAGGGTGCCGCCGAGGGTTGGCAGGCCGATCTTGATCGGCAGGTGCATGCGGATGCCCAGGGGGCCGGTGTCCTCGACGGTGCCGACCGGCACCTGCCAGGCCACCTGGCGGGTCTTCATGTCGATGGCGGTCAGGGTGCCGAACGGCGGCGCCTGGCACGGGATTCCGGCCACCGACAGGAAGCGGTTCTTGTTCACCGCATACGGGGTGCCCTTGAGCGGCACCGCGCCCATGCCGGTGTTCAGCGCTTCGCCACCGGCGGCGGCATCACCCTTGTTCTGCGACGGGATCATCTGGATCCACAGGCCCAGGCGCATGTCGTTGACGAAGATGAAACCATGTACCGGGTCTGTGGAAATGCTGCCCCAGTTCATCCCGCCCAGCGAGCCCGGGAAGCTCAGCGACAGGTCGGTGCCGGGCGCGGTGTAGAGGCCGTCGTAGCGCATCTTCTTGAAGTCGATGCGGCACAGCAACTGGTCATAGGGCGTGGCGCCCCACATGTCCGACTCGGTCAGGGTCTGCGCGCCGATCTGTGGCATGCCCACCGACTTCGGCTGGGTTGGCGAGTACGGCTCATTGGGGATGTTGCTTGGCTTGACCGGCACTTCATCGACTTGTGTGAGTGGCTTGCCGGTGGCGCGGTCGAGCACGTAGATCTGCCCGGCCTTGGTACCGATCACCACGGCCGGCACGCTGCTGCCGTCATCCTTGGTGAAGTCGATCAGGCTCGGCTGCATCGGCAGGTCGAAGTCCCAGAGGTCGTTGTGCACGGTCTGGTAGACCCACTTCTGGTTGCCTGTGGTGGCGTCCAGGGCCAGCACCGAGGCGCCGTAGGTGTGGTCGAGCTTGTTGCGCTCCACGCCGTAGATATCGGTGGACGAGGAGCCCATCGGCAGGAACACGGTGTTCATCGCCGGATCGTACGACATCGGCGCCCAGCTGTTGGGAGTGCTGCGCACGTAGGTGCCATCGCCCTGGGGGGCGGCGCGATCTTCCGGGTTACCAGGGTCGAAGGCCCAGCGCTGGGCCCCGCTGATCACGTCGAAGCCACGGATGACGCCGCCGGGCATGTCGGTTTGCACGTTGTCGGCCACGCGCCCGCCGACCACCACGGTGGTACCGGCCATCAGCGGTGCCGAGGACAGCTGGTAGTAGGAATCCGGCACATCGCCCAGGCCGGCCTTGAGGTCGACCTGGCCGTTGTCGCCGAAGCCCTGGCAGAACGCGCCGGTGTCGGCGTCGACGGCGATCAGGCGGCCATCGATGGTGTTGGTCAGCAGGCGGCGCTGGCAGTTGGCGCCGGCCGGCACGCTGGCCAGGGTGATCGGTGAACTGTTCGGCTGGCTCGGTTGGGCGATCGGCGCGGTGGCGTCGAAGTAAGCCATGCCACGGCAGCGCTGCCAGACCTTGGACTGGGCGTTGATGGCGTTCTTCCACAGCTGCTTGCCGGTGTCGGCGTCCAGCGCGATCAGGTTGTTGTGCGGGGTGCAGATGAACACCTTGTCGCCGACCTGCAGCGGGGTGAGCTGGTCTTCGGCGCCATTGCCGTCGCTCTGGGCGACATCGCCGGTGTGGTAGGTCCAGGCGACCTTGAGCTTGTCGACGTTGCCACGGTTGATCTGGTCCAGGGCAGCGAAACGGCTGCCGCCTTCGGTGTTGCCGTAGTGGGCCCAGTCCTTCTGCTGCTGGCCAGGCTCGACCGGGGTCAGGCCCGGGCCGTTGCCGGTGGGGGCGACACTGGGGTGGGCAACGAACATGTTGCCGGCGGCGATGGCCAGGGCCACGGCCAGCACGCCGGCGATGCCATAGGCGCCACGCGCCTGGCGGCGCACCAGTTGCGGGTAAACCAGCGCGACCACCAGGCCGATGGCGGCGAACATGAACAGGCGCGAGAACAGCGGCCAGAACACCAGGCCGCTGTCGGCCACGGCCCAGATCGCGGTGCCGGCGAGGAACAGGGCGTACAGCCAGGCGCCGGCGGGCTTGCCTCGGGCGATGAGCAGGCCGGCGAGGGCCATGGCCAGGCCGCCGGTCAGGAAGTACCAGGAACCGCCCAGGCCGGCCAGCTTGACGCCGCCGGCGGCCAGGAGCAGGCCGAGCAGGGCGATGACAACGCCCAGGCCGACCAGGATGAAGGTTGAGGCGCCAGTGGCGCGGGGTGAGTCTTTCATGCCAGGGATCTCGCAGGTGGAATACCGGCAGTTTAATCCCTTAGCAAGCTAATTAACAAGTTAGTACATTTTAAATCGGGACCGATTGTCGCAGGTCGAGCAGCCGATTCATCAGCCGCTCCCTCGCAGCCACGCGCCAAAATGAACTCAGGCCTGCAACCCTTCCATCAGGCAGCGCAACGCCCCTTTCACGCGCTCGGCGGCCGCCTGCGGATCGTCCTGGGCGATCACCCAGATACCGCTGTCGCCCATGGCGCCGTTGAGCAGGTGGGCCATGGCCACGGCATCGAAGGCGCGCAACCTGCCGGCCTGCTGCAGCTCGACCAGGCCCTGGGCCATGGGGCCGATGTAGCTGGCCTCTTCCATCTCGCGCAGGCGCGGGCCGAGCACGCCGGGCGCATCCTGCAACAGGATGCGCCGCAGCGCTGGTTCATGCAGCAGGTCGTAGTAGTACAGGCAGGTGTCGATATAGCCCTCCCACGGATCGGCGTGGGTGGCGTAGCGGGCATCGATGGCCTGGTTGATCTCGTCGAGCAGGTGCTGCACCACCGCGGTGAACAGCCCGGCCTTGCCGCCGAAGTGGTGGTGCAGGGCGCCTCGGGTGAGGTCGGCTTCAGCGCACAGTTCGTCCATCACCACGGCGGCAAAGCCTTTTTCGGCGAACTGGCGGCGGGCAACGGCGATCAGCCGTTCGGTGGTGTCCGCGCTCATGGCGGCGCGGCTGCGGCGAGGGGTGGGCATTGAGGCTCCGATGACAAGAGGCGATGCGCGCAAATTAGCATACGTTGCGTATGTCAATAAATGGCATTAGCATACGCGGCGTATGTCAATTGGAGGTTGTCACCGTGTCTGCCCTCGTTTCGCGTAAACCCACTGCCTGGCTGGGCGAGCTGCCAGGCCTGCTGCGCCTGGCGCTGCCGCTGGTGCTGGGCCTGTCGGCGGCCGAGCTGATCAGCCTGACCGACACCGTGCTGCTGGCTTCGCTGGGCACGCTGGTGCTGGCCTGTGTCGCGCTGACCAGCAGTGCCGGGCTGATTTTCCATGCCGGGCTGTACGGCATGCTCGCCACCCTCAGCGTGCGCGTCGGCCACGCCTTCGGCGCCGAAGATCCGGGCGAAGTGGCGCGCACGCTGCGTGGCGGCCTCGGCTATGGGTTGCTGGTCGGCATCCTCGGTTGCCTGGCCATGCTGGTCACGTTGCCGCTGGTGCAATGGCTGGGCGTGCCACTGCCGGACGTGGCCCTGCTGACGCCGTACTGGCAGGCCATGGCGGTGTTCCTGATTCCGTACTGCCTGGCGGTGGTGTTCAAGGACGTGCTGGAGGCCATCGGCCGGCCGTGGGTGGCCGTACTGCTGGTGATGAGCGCGGTGCTGTTCAACCTGCCGCTGAGCTATGGCCTGATCCACGGGCATTTCGGCTTGCCGGCGCTGGGGTTGCTGGGTGCGGGCATCGCCGGGGTGATCGCCGAGTCGCTGGCGGTGCTGCTGGCCTTTGCCTATTGGCACCTGGCGCCGTCATTGGCACGTTACCGCCAGGCGCCGCACGGGCCGCACTTGTCCTGGCGCACGCTGCTTGGCGAGGGCTGGCCACTGGGGCTGGGCTATCTGGCCGAGGCCGGCGCGGTGGTGATCGCGGCGTGGATGCTCGGCTGGCTGGGCAATGCCGCACTGGCCGCCAACCAGGTGGTGCAGTCGATCGGGGCGCTGCTGTACATGCTGCCGCTAGGCATGGCCGCGGCGGTGAGCATTCGCATCAGCCAGGCCCAGGGCCGCGGCGAGACAGCGCGCATCCGCGCCATCGGCAGCGCCACCTTCGCCAGCGTCACCGCCTGGATGCTGGTGGCCACCGTGCTGCTGGCGCTGTTCGGGCGGCGCATCGCCGAAGCCATGAGCGACGACCCGCAGGTAATCGCCATCGCCGTGCCGATGTTCGTGGTGGTGGCGGCGATGCAGGTGGCCGACGGCCTGCAATCCACCGCGCTGGGCGCCTTGCGTGGCCTGCAGGACTACCGCTGGCCGGTGGGGGTGACCTTGCTCAGCTACTGGTTGCTGGCGCTGCCGATGAGCTACTGGCTGGCCTTCCATTCCGCGCTGGGCCCGGTGGGTGTGTGGGTGGGCTTCGCCTGTGGCCTGGCCGTGTCGGCGGTGCTGCTGCCGTGGCGTTTCTATCGCCTGCAGGCCAGGCCGCTCACCGCGGCGCTGGTTCAGCCCTGATAGAACACCGCCAGCCACACCGTGGCCACGCCGGGCTCGGTCCACTCCACGCGGTGGCGGCAGCGGGGCGGGATGTCCAGGTGGTCGCCTGCGCGTAGTACGCGGGTGTGCGCCTCGTGCTCCAGGCGCAGCCCGGCGCTGCCGCTGAGCACCAGTACCCATTCGCCTTCGGCTTGGTCGTACCAGAACCCCTCAGGGCTGGCCTGGCCGCTGGAGACGATGCGTTCGATGCGCAGGCCCGGGCGGCGCAGCAGCTCGGTGAACTGCTCATCGGCCTCGGGGGCCAGCGGCGGCAGGGCGGTAAACAGGTTGTCTGGCATGGGACGGCTCGCGAGAGGTTGATTGCAGAGGGGCAATTGTAGGAAGGTTTTGGCTTTTGCCCCACGGAAAACCACGATGGACAAGCTGCTGGCGATCAAGGTGTTCATGGCCACCGCCGAGACCGGGGGCTTTTCCGCCGCCGCGCGCCGACTGGGGGTGGCGACGTCTTCGGTGACCCGCCAGGTCGATGCCCTCGAACAGGCGCTCGGGGCCAGCCTGCTCAACCGCTCCACCCGTCAGGTCAGCCTGACCGAGGCCGGCGCCAGCTACTACCAGCGCGCCCGCGAGATCCTCGAGGCGTTGGCCGAAGCCGACGCCAGCGTCGCCGACCGTGGCGAGGAGCCGGTGGGGGTGCTGCGCCTGTGTCTGCCGGTGGAGTTCGGCCGGCGGGTGATTGCTCCGCACCTGGGGACGTTTCTCGCCCGTCACCCGGCCCTGGAGCTGGACATCGACCTCAGCGACCGCTTCGACGACCTGCTCGACGGGCGCTACGACCTGACCATTCGCCTGGGCGAACCGGCGCCCGGCGATGAACTGGTGTGCCGGCCGCTGGGCCGCTTCGAGCGTTGGCTGGTGGCAAGCCCCGCGTACCTGCGCCAGCACCCGCCGCTCGGTGAACCGCGACAACTGGCCGATCACGCCTGCCTGCGTTTTCGTTACGGCCAGTCGGCGCGGCCCTGGCGCCTGACCCAGGGCGAGCAATGCCTGGAACTGGACAACAGCGGCCCGCTGCGCAGCGCCAATGCCGACCTGCTGCGCGAGGCCGCGATCGCTGGCAGCGGGGTGGCGCTGCTGGCCGACTGGCTGGTGCGTGAGGATGTCGAGGCCGGACGCCTGCAACGGCTGTTCGCCGACTGGACGGTGAGTCCGGGCAATGCCAGCGCCAGCATCAACGCCTTGTACTTGCCCAATCACCGTGGTTCGCGACGGGTGATGGCGTTCGTTGCCTTCTGTGAGGGGCTGCTGGCGGACTGAGGCGTTGCGTGCCGCGCAAAGGCCTGTTGCGCGGGCGATGGATTCTCGCCGGGGCGAATGTCCGTCACCCTTCGCGCACATCCTTTCGCAAGCCGAGGTACCCTCGAATGAATCCCTCCCTCGCCGTTGCCCAGCCTGCGGTCCCAGGCCTGAGCCGGGCGCTGGTGACGTTGCTGGCCTTCTGCTGCGGCGCCATCGTCGCCAACATCTACTACGCCCAACCCATCGTCGGCCTGATCGCCCCGGACGTTGGCCTGTCCACCGAGCGGGCCGGCCTGATCGTGTCCCTGACCCAGATCGGCTACGCCCTGGGCCTGTTGTTCCTGGTGCCGCTGGCCGACCTGCTGGAGAACCGCCGGCTGATGGTCGCCACGGCGGTGCTGGCCGCCGGTAGCCTGTTGCTGGCCGGCACCAGCGGCCATGGGCAGGGCGAGGTGTTCCTGCTGTACGCACTGCTGATCGGCTTCAGTTCGGTGGCGGTGCAGATGCTGATACCGCTGGCGGCGCATCTGGCGCCGGAGCGCGAGCGTGGCAGGGTGGTCGGCAACATCATGGGTGGGTTGCTGCTGGGGATCCTCCTGGCGCGTCCACTGGCAAGCCTGGTGGCGGATCATTTCGGCTGGCGTGCTGTGTTCGTCGGTGCCGCCGGGTTGATGCTGGCGATCATCCTGCTGCTGGCGTCGACCCTGCCGCGCCGAGTCCCCGAGCACAAGGCCAGCTATGCCGGGTTGATGGCCTCTTTGCTGGTGCTGTTGCGCCGTTATCCGGTGTTGCGCCAGCGGGCGTTGTACCAGGCGCTGATGTTCGCGGCGTTCAGCCTGTACTGGACGGCGGTGCCGCTGGCGCTGGCCGCTGAACATGACCTGTCGCAGAGCCAGATCGCGCTGTTCGCCCTGGTCGGGGCGGTGGGCGCGGTGGCGGCGCCGTTGGCCGGGCGGCTGGCCGATGCCGGACATGGACGGCGCGCTTCGTTGCTGGCGATGAGCCTGGCGCCGCTGGCAATGCTCGGCGGCCTGAGTAGCGCGGGCATGAGCGTGATCGGCCTGGGGCTGACCGGGGTGCTGCTGGATTTTGCCGTGCAGATGAACCTGGTCATCGGCCAGCGCGAGGTGTACGCGCTGGATCCGGCCAGCCGTGGTCGCTTGAATGCCCTGTACATGACCAGCATCTTCCTCGGCGGCGCCGTGGGCTCGGCGCTGGCCAGCGGGGTGTATGCGCAGTTCGGCTGGCAGGGGGTGGCGCTGTTGGGGGCGGGATTGCCAGCGGTGGCGCTGGTGGTGTTCCTGATCGTTTCCCGGCGCTGAGCCCGGGTGTTTATCGTCCCAGCGGGAGGGCCACGCCGATCAGCGCAAACAGGCCGCCACAAGCGCGGTTGAACCCCCGGCCACCCTTGGCAAGCCATGGCCGGATGCGAAATGCCAGGCGCGCCAGCTGGTACTCCACCAGGCACTCGACACTGGCGAAGGTCGCCGCCATCACCACGAACTGCAGCAGCAGGCCGCGCTGCGGGTCGATGAATTGCGGCAGGAACGCGCCATAGAACAACAGCACCTTGGGGTTGGCCAGCGCCGACAGGCAGCCCTGGCGGAACAGCCCGGCATTGCCCAGCGCGGTACTGCCGCAGGGCAACTCGAGGTGCAGGGCCGGGGTGCGCCACAGCTGGATCCCCAGCCAGACCAGATAGGCCCCGCCCACCCACTTGAGCACCGTCAGCACCGAGGCCGAGGCCTGCAGCAGGGCGCTCAGGCCGAACATGGTCAGGGCGATCAGGGCGCTGAAACCGAACACCCCGCCGCAGATGGTGAACAGCGTGCGGCGGGCGCCGTACAGCGCGCCATGGGTCAGGGCCAACAGGCTGTTGGGGCCTGGGGTCAGTGACAGGCCGATGCTGGCGAGCAGGTAGATGAGCCAGGTGTCGAGTGCCATGGGTGTGCCTTGTCGGAAGTGAGGGCGCCAGTGTAGGACAGGGTTGCGCGAATCCAGGGTAGTATTCGGACAACTGATGGTCACATTCGGACATTGCCATGGCACCCGACCTGCGCCTGCTCATCCTGCCGCTGCCGGAATTCGCCTTGCTGCCCTTCGGCGCCTTCCTCGACAAGCTGCGCTTTTCCGCCGACGACGAGGACTACAGCCGCCAGCGCTACTGCCGCTGGACCGTGATCGGCCTCGACCTGGCGCCTGTGCCTTGCAGTAGCGGGGCCATGGTGCAGGTGGAGGCGACGCCTGCGCAGGTCGATTGGAGCGCCTACGACCATCTGGTGCTGTTCGGCGGGCGCAATGCCAGCGCCACGGCAGCCTTGGCGCCGCGCTACCGGGCCTTGCTGAAACAGGCGGCCAAGGCGGGGGTGAAGCTGGTCTGCGTCGACAACGCGGCCTTCCTGCTGGCGGCCTGTGGCCTGTTGGACGGTCATCAGGTGGTGGTGCACTGGCGTCATGAGGCGGAGTTTCGCGTGGCGTTTCCCCGTGTGCGACTGCTGACCGGGCAGTTGTATTGCTTCGACGGCAGCCGTATCACCTGCGCTGGCGGCACGGCGGCCATCGACCTGGCGGTGGAGCTGATCGCCCGCGCCAGCGGCCGTGCCCGGGCGCTCAAGGGCCTGGCCGACATGCTGGTGGATGAAAGCCGCGACAGTCGCCATGCCTTGCGCTCGCTGGAGGCCGGCGCCGGGGAGCGGCGCCAGGTGCAACGGGCCACGGCGCTGATGCGCCATCACCTGGCGGCGCGGCTGCCGGTGGAGGCGCTGGCGGCGGAGCTGGGGATCAGCCGGCGCCAGCTCGACCGCCAGTTCCAGGCCTGCCATGGCATGAGCGCCAAGGCCTGGTGGCAGGAGCTGCGCCTGCAGCAGGCGCGCTGGCGGTTGCTCAACTCCAGCCACAGCCTGGCGCAGATCGCCGATGAAGTGGGCATGGGCGATGCCAGTTACCTGGGCAAGTGGGTGCGGCGGCGCTTCGGTTGTACGGCACTGGTGTTGCGCAAGTCCGAACTGGACTCATCGCGGGGCAAGCCCGCTCCCACGGTCTGACCCGCAGATCACAGTGGTGTGGGAGTGGGCTTCGGGATGTGGGTTTACTGTGGCGTACCGAACAATCCCGTCCAGTAGATCCCAGCGTCGCTCTTCGGGTCCACCGCATATGCCGCCCCCAGTTCGCTGAAGTCCGCGTTCATCAGCGTGGCGCAGTGCCCGGGGCTGGCCAGCCAGCCGTCGACCACCTTGCGCGCGGTATCGCGCCCAGCAGCGATGTTCTCGCCGATCTGCCGGTACAGGTAGCCGGCCAGTTCCGCGCGGTCGCCCGGGGTGCGGCCGTCGCGGTCGATATGGTCGAAGAAGTTCTGGTTGGCCATGGCCCGGGTGTGGTTGGCGGCCACGCCGGCCAGGGTTGCGTTCCAGGCAAGCGCGGGGGCGGCGGGGTAGGGCTGGCCGCCGCACTGGCGCGGCAGGTTGCGTGCGGCGTTGATCTCCTGCAACAGCTTCTGCCCTTCGGCCTGCCAGTCGCCCAGGCGCCCGCTGAGCAGCGGGCGGGCCAGGACGATGCGCCAGTCGCGGCCCTCCTGGCTGACCCCGATATCGACGAACTGCGGGTCGAGTACCACCTGGCAGAAGCTCTCCTCGATGGCTTTCATCGCCGCCTTGGCATCCCGTGGGCCCGATAGACTGATGGCCTGCACGTTGACCATCGGGTATGCCGCGCGGGTCATGGCTTGCTGCAGGTCGCGGGTGCCCTCCGGCGAAAGGGCCAGGCGCGTGTCGCTGTTGAGCGGCGGCAGCTCCAGCGAGGCCTCGCCGCCACAGCGCTGGGCCTGGCTGCGGTAGACGTTGATCGTATCGATCAGTTGCGCCTCTTCGCCGGCATACGCCGGGGTGCCGGTCGCGGCAAGCAGGCCCAGCGTCAGGCCGAGGCAGGCAACGGATGGGACGCGCATGTGGATCTCCCTGTAACTGGCAGCGTCTGGATCTGCGCTGCCCATCCTACACAAGCGCAAGGCATTTGGCCCGGCCCTGTGCGGTGTGAAAAACCAAGCCTGGGTAAACCATTGCAGGCGGCAAAAGAGGGGATAGACCGCTGGTTGGCAAGAAAGTGCGGTTCATTGGTAATAATTCGCACTATCGGCTAGAAACACTACTCAGTCACCTCGGGCGTTTCCAGGCGGGCCTTGGCCATCGCCCGGGAGCGGTCCGTGGCACGTGCCTGTCCGTATCAGTCGACCCTTCTTGCACTGTGCTGTTCCGTTGTCGTCAAGGCGTATGGTACAGACGGCGCCATCACGCTGGATGCCACCGCCTCAACGCCGGACGCTGAGGGCGCCTGGGCCTGCCGACATCGAGCCGTTTCGACTTCGGCGGGGTATCACTTCAATGGGCAGAAGAAGGCGGTGACCTATGGGCCAACGTGGAGAACCTGAGGGACAAGAACGAATGTGCGTCCGCCAGGGGCGGGTGCCTGATCCGCAATTGGTCAGAGGGATGCCTGTGGATTATTGCGGAGCAAGCGGCAGCGGCGCGCTAGCGGCGCCAATCCGGCCTGCGGCGCGCCCTACCAGAGGGCCACTGCCGCCGCGCCAATCACCCGGCCAAACACCGCCAGCGCCGTGTCCACGTCCTCTTCGCGGGTGTAGCGCCCGACGCTCAGGCGCACGCTGTTGCGCGCCTGGCGCTCGTCGAGGCCGAGGGCCAGCAGCACGTGGGACGCCGCATTGCTCGCCGAGTTGCACGCCGAAGTGCTCGACAGCGCCAGCTCGCCCGCCAGGGCCAGGCTGTTGAAACCCTTGGCATCGATGCACAGGTTGAGGGTATGGGGAATGCGATGCTCCGCGCAGCCGTTGAGCGTGACCCCGGGCATTGCCAGCAGGCCGTCGCGCAAGCGCCGGGCGAGTTGCTCCAGGCGCTGGTACTCCGCCGCGCCGGGCTGGCCGGCCAGGGCGAAGGCACTGCCCATGCCGACGATCTGGTGGGTGGCCAGGGTGCCAGAGCGCAAGCCGCGCTCATGGCCGCCGCCGTGCATCTGCGCACGCATCGCCGGGCGGGCGCGAGGGCCGACGTAGAGGGCACCGATGCCCTTGGGGCCGTAGACCTTGTGCGCCGAGAACGACATCAGGTCGACCGCGTGCTGCGCCAGGTCGATCCGAACCTTGCCCACTGCCTGCGCCGCGTCCACGTGCAGAAGCGCACCGTGCTCGCGGACGGTTGCACCGATGGCGGCAAAGTCGGTCACCGTGCCCAGTTCGTTGTTCACCGCCATCAGCGACACCAGGCGTGTGTCCGGACGCAGCGCGGCCTGGACCGCTTCGGGCTGGATCAACCCTCGAGCATCCGGGGCCAGGCGGGTCACTGCCCAGCCCAGGCGCTCCAGCTCGGCGGCGGTGTCGAGGATGGCCTTGTGCTCGATCTGGCTGGTGATCACATGCCCCGGCTGCGCGCAGCCCTGGGCGATGCCCTTGAGCGCGAGGTTGTTGGATTCGGTTGCGCCGGAGGTCCAGACCAGCTCGTCGGGCTGCGCGCCAACCTGCTCGGCCACCTGCTGGCGGGCATGCTCGACGGCTTCGCGGGCCGCCTGGCCGTGGAAATGGCCGCTTGAGGCGGGGTTGCCGAAGTTCGCCTCACGGCCCAGGCAGGTGAGCATGGCGGCGATGACCTGGTCATCGACCGGTGTGGTGGCGGCGTAATCGAAGTAGAGCGGGGTGCGGGGCATGATCGTGGGCGGGTCCGTGGGTGGACGCCGCCTGTCGGCATCCATGGACTCATGCTAGGGAAATGGTGATATGAATGTTTTCCAATTTTGCCAACTTGCGGGGATTTCGGGAAAAACTTCTACTAGATTTTTGCTTGGAGGTAGAAAATTTTTTTGTGTATCAAAGCCACTGCCATGGCGCCTGCTTGGTGACCATCACCAGCACGATCAGGAACATCCCGGTGAACCCCGCCACCCCCATCCACAGCCACGGACGGTACATCTGCTGGTAGTCCTCGCCCAGCGCCGTGCCGTTGCCGGCTGCCTGGGCGGCGAGGCGCTGCATGCGCGCCTGCAACAGCAGCACTGGCAGCCACAAGGCGCCGACCGCAAAGAAGATCAGCAGCGCGGCGCGCAGCCAGTCGGCGGACCAGGGCATGCCGGTCATGCTGACCATGGCGTAGCCGGTCAGCAGCTGCAGCACGCCCGCCGGGGTGGTAATCCAGGCGTCGAAGCGCACCACCATCCGCGCCACCGCGGCGATCACCCGCGGGTCGCCGCTGCGGTTGGCGGCGATCAGGTACAGGTACGAGCCCATGCCGAAGCCGAAGAGAAACACTGCGGCGATGATGTGCAGGTACTTGAGCAGCAGGTAGCTCATCTCAGCCTCGTCCGTGCTGGAAACTGACGCTGTAGCGCACCTTGTCCGGCTCACCGATGGCCGCCAGGTACCGTTCGACGCTGATCTCGCCGACGCAGGGGCGGGCGCCCGGTTCAGGCTGGTAGCCTTCGACGACCCTGGCCATCAGCGCCACTGCCGCGCAGCTGGGGATCTCCGGGCCCTTGTCGTCGCTGGCGCTGACCTGGGCCTGCAGGCGCAGTGGCTGGCCTTGCAGGTCCAGGCCGCGAACGTCGAGGTACATCGCGCTCTTGCCATCGCCCCAGCGTTCGAAACGGCTGCCCAGCCGATGCAGGCGTCGCGCCCAGGGCAGCGGGTCGTGCACCAGGCCGTACTTGACCAGCAACGCCAGCGCGGCATTGGCCAGGCCGCCGAGCATCAGCCCGGAGCCGGCCTTGAACGCCAGGTCACGGGCGCCGTAGCGTGTGGCGAAGATGTCCATGTCCGGCACGTCGACGTCGTTCAACAGGCGCCAGCCGAGCCCGGGCAGATGGCGCAGCTGCAGGCCGAGCCAGCCGTCCACGTTGCACGGGCGGCCGTCGCGCCACTGGCGGATCGGCCTGCCGGCATAGGCCAGCACGCCTTCGATGGTAGACAGGCCGGGCATCTTCGCCGAGGAAGAAATGCCGTGCTCGATGCGGTCGATACGGCTGAAGTGATGGCGCTGCTCGTCGAGAATCGCGGACGACAGGCTCGGCACCGAACTGCAGCCACTGAGCAGGGTGACCTGGGCTTGGCGGGCACGATCGTTCAGTTGGGCGATGCCATTGACGAACAGCCGGCAGTCGGACAGGTCGCAGTAGTGCGCGCCGGCTTCGATGCAGGCCTCGGCCACGCGGTAGGGCTGGCCCTGGAACGGGCCGCCGGTGTGGATCACCCAGTCGATGCGCAGCGCGCGCAGGGCATCGGCAAAGCCGGGGGCCATCGCATCGCCGCACCAGCTTTCGCTGCCGTTCAACTGTGCAGCCAGTTGCGAGAGGCTGTCGGCATTGCGGCCGGCGATCACCAGTTGCACGGCGGGCATCTGGTTCAGGTGGCGGCAGATGATACGGCCGAAGTTGCCGTAGGCGCCGATCACCAGGATTCGGGGAGACATGCTGGGGGCCTTGTGCATGTGTCGGGGGAACGCGGGGCCGCCCTGCGGCCCATCGCCGGCAAGGCAGCCCCGGAGGGGTCAGGCGTCGTAGCCGAGGTTCGGCGCCAGCCAGCGCTCGCTCACGGCAATGTCCTGGCCCTTGCGCGCGCTGTACTGTTCGATCTGGTCCTTGTCGACCTTGCCCACGGCGAAGTACTGCGCCTGCGGGTGGGCGAAGTACCAGCCGCTGACTGCCGCCGCCGGGAACATGGCGAAGTGCTCGGTGAGGAACACGCCGCTGGGGCCGGTCTCGCCAATCGCGCTGCCGTCGAGCAGGCGGAACAGGGTTTCCTTCTCGGTGTGGTCCGGGCACGCCGGGTAGCCAGGCGCCGGGCGGATACCACTGTACTGCTCCTTGATCAGCGCCTCGTTGTCCAGGTGTTCGTCCTTGGCATAGCCCCAGTGCTCCTTGCGCACCTGCTCGTGCAGCCACTCGGCGCAGGCCTCGGCCAGGCGGTCGGCCAGGGCCTTGACCATGATCGAGCTGTAGTCGTCGCCCTTGTCCTGGTAGGCCTTGGCCACTTCCTCGGCGCCGATGCCGGCGGTGGTGATGAAGCCGCCGACATAGTCGGTCACGCCGCTGGCCTTGGGCGCGACGAAGTCGGCCAGCGACCAGTTCGGCTTGCCGTCGGGCTTGATGGTCTGCTGGCGCAGGTGGTGCAGGGTGGCCAGGGTCTCGCCGGCGTCGCCGTACACCTCGATATCGTCATCGGCCACCTGGTTGGCCGGCCAGAAGCCGAACACCGCGCGGGCGCTGATCAGTTGCTCGTCGATCAGCTTGTCGAGCATCTCGCGGGCGTCCTTGTACAGCGCCGTGGCGGCCTCGCCGACCACTTCGTCGGTGAGGATGCGCGGGAACTTGCCGGCCAGGTCCCAGGAGATGAAGAACGGCGTCCAGTCGATGTACTCGGCCAGGGTGCGCAGGTCGATGTTCTCCAGCACCTTGACGCCTGTGAAGCTGGGCACCGCGGCCCGGTAGGTGGCCCAATCGTACTGCGGCTTGGCGGCGATGGCCTGGGCGTAGCTCAGGCGCTCGGTGCGGGCGCTGCGGTTGGCGGTGCGCTCGCGCACCTCGACGTATTCCTGGCGGGTCTTCTCGACGAAACCGCTCTTGAGTTCCTTGGACAGCAGTTGCGTGGCCACGCCCACGGCCCGCGAGGCGTCGGTGACGTAGATCACCGCATCGTTGGAGTACTTGGGTTCGATCTTCACCGCCGTGTGCGCCTTGGAGGTGGTCGCGCCGCCGATCATCAGCGGCAGGTGGAAGTCCTGGCGCTGCATCTCGCGGGCGACATGGACCATCTCGTCCAGCGACGGGGTGATCAGACCGGACAGGCCGATGATGTCGCACTTCTGCTCGCGGGCGGTCTGCAGGATCTTCTCGGCCGGGACCATCACGCCCATGTCGACGATGTCATAGCCGTTGCAACCGAGCACCACGCCGACGATGTTCTTGCCGATGTCGTGCACGTCGCCTTTGACCGTGGCCATGAGGATCTTGCCCTTGGCTTCGGGTTTGTCGCCTTTCTCGGCTTCGATGAACGGGATCAGGTGGGCCACGGCCTGTTTCATCACGCGGGCGGACTTCACCACCTGGGGCAGGAACATCTTGCCGGCGCCGAACAGGTCGCCGACCACGTTCATGCCGCTCATCAGCGGGCCTTCGATGACCTCGATGGGGCGCGCCGATTGCTGGCGGCACTCTTCGGTATCTTCGACGATATAGGCGGTGATGCCCTTGACCAGCGCATGCTCCAGGCGCTTGTCGACCGGCATAGAGCGCCATTCTTCGTTCTCGACTTCCTTGGTGGCGCCGCCGCCCTTGTAGTCATCGGCGATGGCCAGCAGGGCGTCGGTGCCATGCGCGGTGCGGTTGAGCACCACGTCCTCGACCTTTTCGCGCAGGGCGGCGGGGATCTCGTCGTAGATCTCCAGCTGGCCGGCGTTGACGATACCCATGGTCAGGCCGTTCTTGATCGCGTGGTAGAGGAACACCGAGTGGATGGCCTCGCGCACCGGGTTGTTGCCGCGGAACGAGAACGACACGTTGGACACGCCGCCCGAAGTCAGGGCATAGGGCAGGTGGTCGCGGATGTAGGCGCAGGCCTCGATGAAGTCGACGGCGTAGTTGTTGTGCTCCTCGATGCCGGTGGCGACGGCGAAGATGTTCGGGTCGAAGATGATGTCTTCCGGCGGGAAGCCGACTTCGTTGACCAGGATGTCGTAGCTGCGCTGGCAGATCTCGCGCTTGCGCGCGGCGGTGTCGGCCTGGCCGACCTCGTCGAAGGCCATCACCACCACGGCGGCGCCGTAGCGCTTGCACAGGCGGGCGTGGTGCTTGAACTGCTCGACGCCTTCCTTCATCGAAATCGAGTTGACGATGCCCTTGCCCTGGATGCACTTCAGGCCCGCCTCGATCACCTCCCACTTGGAGGAGTCGATCATGATCGGCACCCGGGAGATATCCGGCTCGCCGGCGATCAGGTTGAGGAAGCGGACCATGGCGGCCTGGGAGTCGAGCATCCCTTCGTCCATGTTGATGTCGATCACCTGGGCGCCGGCCTCGACCTGCTGCAGGGCGACTTCCAGCGCCTCGGTGTAGTTTTCCTCGCGGATCAGCCGGGCGAACTTGGCGGAGCCGGTGATGTTGGTGCGCTCGCCGACGTTGACGAACAGCGACTGGCGATCGATGGTGAACGGCTCAAGGCCCGACAGGCGGCAGGCCTTGGGGATGTCCGGGATCGTCCGTGGCTTGTACTTGGCTACGGCCTCGGCGATGGCCTGGATGTGCGGCGGGGTGGTGCCGCAGCAGCCGCCGATAATGTTGAGGAAACCGCTGGCGGCAAACTCCTCGACAACCGCAGCCATCTCGGCCGGGGTCTCGTCGTATTCGCCGAAGGCGTTGGGCAGGCCGGCGTTGGGGTGGGCGGACACGTGGGTGTCGGCCTTGGTCGAGAGTTCTTCCAGGTACGGACGCAGGTCCTTGGCACCGAGGGCGCAGTTCAGGCCCACGGAAATCGGGTTGGCGTGGCGAACCGAGTTCCAGAACGCTTCGGTGGTCTGGCCCGACAGGGTGCGCCCGGAGGCGTCGGTGATGGTGCCGGAGATCATGATCGGCAGTTCCACCTGGTCTTCCTCGAACACTTGCTGCACGGCGAAGATCGCCGCCTTGGCGTTGAGGGTGTCGAAGATGGTCTCGATCAGGATCAGGTCGGCGCCGCCCTCGATCAGGCCGCGGGTGGCCTCGGTGTAGTTCTCCACCAACTCGTCGAAGGTGACGTTGCGGTAGCCGGGGTCGTTGACGTCCGGGGAGATCGAACAGGTGCGGCTGGTAGGGCCGAGCACGCCGGCGACGAAGCGTGGCTTGTCCGGGGTTTCCAGGGTCTTGGCGTCGGCCACCTGGCGGGCGATACGCGCGCCCTCGACGTTGAGCTCGTAAACCAGCGCTTCCATGCCGTAGTCGGCCTGGGATATCTGCGTGGCGTTGAACGTGTTGGTCTCGAGGATATCGGCGCCGGCGTCCAGGTAGGCTTTCTCGATCGCGGCGATCACGTCGGGGCGGCTGAGCAGCAAAAGATCGTTGTTGCCTTTGACATCGCTTGGCCAATCGGCAAAGCGCGTGCCACGATAGTCGTGTTCCTCTAGGCGGTAACTCTGGATCATAGTACCCATGCCGCCGTCGAGGATCAGGATGCGCTCTTTGAGTGCGTTCTGGAGTGCTTGTAAACGAGCGCTGCGGTCGGACATAGGACTACCTGGTCGGGCAAATAACAGAAGGTGCCGAATAATAACAAAGCTGCACGGATTTTAGGCGCATCGCCCATTCGCATGAATTTCCCTCATGTTAGTGCGACCCTCCAACACCTCAGGACCCGCCAGGCACATCGTGATGGCTTTCAAGAACCAGGACATTCGGCACATGCTGCATCGCATACTTGCCAGCGCCTTCGCCTTGCTCATCAGTGGCGCGGCGTTCGGGCAGGCCCCCCAATCGAGCCCGACGATCTCATACACCCGGGATATCCAACCGATCTTCACCGAGAAGTGCGTGGCCTGCCACGCCTGTAACGACGCTGCCTGCCAGCTCAACCTGGGCAGCGCCGAGGGCGCCGAGCGCGGAGCCTCGAAGGTGCCGGTCTATCAGGGCGAGCGCAGCCAGGCGGTGCCCACCACGCGGCTGTTCTACGACGCCCGCGACGAAGCGGGCTGGCGCAAGCAGGGCTTCTATTCGGTGCTGGACAAGCAGGGCAGCCAGGCGGCGCTGATGGCGCGCATGCTCGAACTGGGTCACAAGACCCCGCTCACGCCCAACGCCAAACTGCCCGAAGAGATCGTGCTGGGGCTCAACCGCAACAACATGTGCCCGTTGCCCCACGAATTCGACGCCTACGCCGGTGCCCATCCCAAGGAGGGCATGCCGCTGGCGGTCACCGGGCTGACCGACCAGCAGTACCAGACCCTGCAGCGCTGGCTGGCCGCTGGCGCGCCGGTGGAAAAGACCCCGATCCAGCCCAGCGCGGCAGAGGCGAAGCAGATCGCCGACTGGGAAGAACTGCTCAATCGCCCCGGCTCCACCGAGGCGCTGGTCGGCCGTTGGCTGTACGAGCACCTGTTCCTGGCGCACATCTATTTCGTCGGTGGCGAGCAGGGTCACTTCTTCCAGTGGGTGCGCTCGCGCACCCCGAGCGGCCAGCCGGTGGACCTGATCGCCACCCGCCGCCCCAACGACCCGCCGGGCACCGACTTCTACTATCGGTTGATCCCGGTGCAGGGCGTGATCGTGCACAAGACCCACATCACCTACCCGATGGGGCCGCAGAAGCTCAAGCGGGTCAAGCAGCTGTTCTACAGCGGCGACTGGCACGCCAGCGCACTGCCGGGCTATGGGCCGCGGCACCGGTCCAACCCGTTCGAGACCTTCGAGGCGATCCCGGCGGTGGCCCGCTACCAGTTCATGCTGGACAACGCCGAGTACTTCGTCCGTACCTTCATCCGTGGCCCGGTGTGCCGCGGGCAGATCGCCACCGACGTGATCCGCGACAACTTCTGGGCGCTGTTCCAGGAGCCGGCCCACGACCTGTACATCACCGACGCCCAGTACCGGGGCGAGGCCACGCCGCTGCTGGCCATGCCGGGGCAGATCGACGACGTGGGCAGCGTGCTGAGCCTGTGGCACGCCTACCGTGACAAGCGCAACGAGTACGAAGCCCTGCGCCGTGAGGCCTATGCCGAACAGCCGGCGCCCAGCTGGTCGACGCTGTGGGCGGGCAACGACAACGCACTTTTGAGCATCTTCCGCCACTTCGACAGCGCCTCGGTGACCAAGGGCCTGATCGGTGACGTGCCGCTGACCATGTGGCTGTTCGATTATCCGCTGTTCGAGCGCACCTACTACCAGCTGGCGGTGAACTTCGACGTGTTTGGCAATGTTTCGCACCAGTTGCAGACGCGGCTGTACTTCGACCTGATCCGCAACGGCGCCGAGATCAACTTCCTGCGCCTGATGCCGGCCGGCAAGCGCGGCGAGATCCTCGGCGACTGGTACCAGAACAGCGGCAAGGTGAAGATGTGGATGGACTACGAGGACATCGACACCAGCACTCCGAGCGCGCTGAAACTGGACAAGCACGACCCCAAGCGCGACTTCGGCCTCAAGCTGCTGCAACGCACCGGCAGCCTGAACGCCGCGCCGGACCCGATCAACCGCTGCCAGGGCGCCTATTGCTCGCGGCCCGGGCTGTCCGCGGAGTTCCGTGACGCCGAGCAATCGCTGAGCCGCCTGGTGTCGCGCCCGGCGGCGGGGCTCAAGGTGATCGGCCAACTGCCCGAGGCGAGCATGCTGCGCATCGAAGGGCAGGGCGGCCAGCGCCAGGTCTACAGCCTGCTGCGCAACCGCGCGCACAGCAACGTGGCGTTCCTGCTTGGCGAGGCCTATCGCTACCAGCCGGGGCTCGACACCCTGACCTTGTATCCGGGCGTGCTCAGCAGCTACCCCAACTTCATCTTCAACATCCCGACGGCCGATGTGCCGGAGTTCGTCGAGGACATGGAGGCGGCGCGTGACGACACCGACAAGTTCGAGCGCATCGTCATGCGCTGGGGTGTGCGCCGCAGCCATCCTGAGTTCTGGCGCTACTTCCATGACCTGAACAGCTACATCAAGGAGACCCAGCCGGTGGAGGCCGGGGTGCTGGACATGAACCGCTACGAGAACCTCTGATCGGTTGGCCGGGACTTTCCCGGCATCCTGCGGTCGGAATCGGTAGGTAGGCCCTGGGCTGCGCTGCAGCCCATCGCCGGCAAGCCGGCTCCCACAGAAGTGCGCGAACCCTGTGGGAGCCGGCTCGCCGGGCCTCAATGCACCGCCGATCACAGGGTATTTCATGCTGTATTCGCTTCAGGCTCTACGGGCATTCGCCGCCTGGCTGGTGGTCTGCCACCACTTCCGGCAGATCTTCTTCGACTTCCACGCCACCGGCCCCATCGGCCAACTGCTCGCTGATCGCGGCGCGGTGGGGGTGGACATCTTCTTTGTCATCAGTGGCCTGGTGATCTACCTGTCGACCCGCGACAAGGCCATCGCCCCAGGACAGTTCCTGCTCAACCGTGCCTTGCGCATCGTGCCCGCGTATTGGTTCTACACCCTGCTGATGGCCGTGCTGATGCTGGCGGCCAGCCGCTGGATGCCGCACCAGGTGTTCGAATGGCAGCACCTGCTGCTGTCGCTGTTGTTCATCCCGGCGGAAAACCCCGGTGGCTATGGGCTGTATCCAACGCTCAACGTCGGCTGGACGCTGAACTTCGAGATGTTCTTCTACCTGCTGTTCGGCCTGGCCTTCCTGGTGCGCCAGCGTCATCACCTGTGGCTGGTGACGGCAGCATTGCTGCTGGCGAGCGAAGTGCTGGGGCGCCTGGGTGTGCTGAGCCGCTTCTACAACAACGATATCGTCTACGAGTTCCTGTTGGGCATCGGCCTGGGTGTGCTGTATCGACGCGGGTTGATCCGCGAAGGGCTGTGGTTGCCGTTGGGATTGCTCGGTCTGGCGGGGTTGGCGCTCTATCACCTCGACGCTTCGCAGCGCCTGCTGCACTGGGGCCTGCCGAGCGCCCTGGTGGTGCTGGCGTTCATCGCCCTGGAGCGCTACTTCAAGGGCAATCAGGTTCTCAAGGCCCTGGGGGACTGTTCCTACTCGGTGTATCTGGTGCATGTGCTGGTGCTGTACGCCGGTCTATTCATCAGCGAGGGGCTGCGCCTGAACCCTTACCTGGTATTTGCCCTGTGCGTGCCGTCAATCGGACTAATGTCGTGGCTCAGCTACCAATGGCTGGAGCGCGGCCTGTACTGGCGGCTCAAGGCCGTGTTCACGGCGCGAACGGCGCAGGAACCGGCGCTGGCGCTTTCCCGAGTCAAATACTAGGACTTTGTTCGCACGCCGGGTTGGCGTACACTGCCGGCAAGTCTGTGAGGAACTTCCATGAGCGCTATAACCATTACCGACGCCGCCCATGATTACCTGGCCGATCTGCTCTCCAAGCAGAACACGCCTGGCATCGGCATCCGTATTTTCATTACCCAGCCGGGCACAACCTACGCCGAGACCTGCATTGCGTACTGCAAGCCGGGCGAAGAGAAGCCCGACGACCAGCCGGTGGGCCTGAAGAGCTTCACCGCCTACCTCGATGCGGTCAGCGTGCCGTTCCTGGAGGACGCGCTGGTCGACTACGCCACCGACCGCATGGGTGGCCAGCTGACCATCAAGGCGCCGAACGCCAAGGTGCCGATGGTCAACGAAGACAGCCCGATCAACGAGCGGATCAACTATTACCTGCAGACCGAGATCAACCCGGGCCTGGCCAGCCACGGCGGCGCCGTGAGCCTGGTGGACGTGGTCGACGACGGCATCGCCGTGCTGCAGTTCGGCGGTGGTTGCCAGGGCTGCGGCCAGGCCGACGTGACCCTCAAGGAAGGCATCGAGCGCACCTTGCTCGAGCGTATTCCCGAGCTCAAGGGCGTGCGTGACGTGACCGACCACAGCCAGAAGGAAAACGCGTACTACTGATCGCAGTGGTGACGCCATCGCGGGGCAAGCCCGCTTCCACAGGTTGTGGGAGCGGGCTTGCCCCGCGATGCTTTTCAGGCTTTGTGCATTGATCACTAGCAACAAAGTGTTACGGATTCAACCCCTGCGACAACCGGTCGCGCCCCGTAAACAAAGGGCTGCAGCCCGATCAGCCGGATGTCGGGTGGATGGTACGGGGGGGGGCGTGACAGAATGCCCCGGTTTTCTGGCCGGCCCATCCCAGGGGTCGGCACCTTCCCTGTAAAGGATGGTTCCATGAATGATCTGTTGACCCGGCGCGCAGTTGTCGCCGGGATGGGCGTACTGGGGCTTGGCCTGCTGGCGGGCTGCAGCCCGGCCCGTGGCCTGGACTTCAAGTACGGCAAGAACATGAGCAACGAGATCCTCGGGCGTAAGTTCAAGCTCAAGGACCCGCAAGGCAACGAGCGCACCTTGTCGAGCTTCTACGGCTCGATGCCGATGATCTTCTTCGGCTTCACCCAGTGCCCGGCCGTCTGCCCGACCGCCATGGCGCGTGTGGCGCAGATCCGCAAGATCCTGCGTGGCCGCGACCGCGACCTGTTCCAGCCGGTGTTCATCACCCTGGACCCGGAACGCGATACCCCCGAGGTGCTCGATGCCTACGTCAAGGCCTTCGACCCGTCGATC
Source organism: Pseudomonas sp. PONIH3 (assembly GCF_002934345.1). Classification (NCBI taxonomy): domain Bacteria; kingdom Pseudomonadati; phylum Pseudomonadota; class Gammaproteobacteria; order Pseudomonadales; family Pseudomonadaceae; genus Pseudomonas; species Pseudomonas sp. PONIH3. The sequence continues at coordinate 830,597 of NZ_CP026386.1, read as the reverse complement.
GTCGCCCTGACCGGCACCCCCGAGGAAATCGACGCGGTGGCCCGTGAGTTCAAGGTGTTCTACGAGAAGGTCCCGGCCGGCGATACCTACACCATCTCTCACTCGTCCACCAGCTACGTCTACGATACCCGTGGCACCCTGCGCCTGAGCCTGGGCCATTCCCTGAACGCCCAGGAATGCGCCGAAGACCTGGTCACCCTGATGGAGATCTGCTGAATGTCGATGCAACCGATCAAGCGCGGCCTGGCCGCCCTGGCACTGATGAGCCTGGCCCTGCCGGCCCTGGCCCAGACCACCGTGAGCGACGCCTGGGTACGCGCCAGCGTGCCGCACCAGCACGCCACCGGGGCCTTCATGACCCTGACCGCGAGCAGCGACAGCAAGCTGGTCAGCGTCGCCTCGCCCGTGGCCAAGACCGTGCAGGTGCACGAGATGACCATGAACGGCGACGTGATGGGCATGCGTGAAGTGAAGGCGGTCGAGTTGCCGGCTGGCAAGGCGGTGAAGCTGGACCCGAACGGCTTCCACGTGATGCTGATGGGCCTGAACCAGCAGGTGAAGGAGGGTGAGCAGGTACCGCTGACCCTGACCATCGAGGATGCCAAGGGCGCGAAGGAAACCCTGCAGGTGCAGGCTCCGGTGCGTGCGCTCAACGCCGAGGCCGGCGCCGGCCACGACCATATGCACATGAACCACTGATGCAGCACCCATCGCGGGCGATGCGGCGCTCCGACGAGCCTGCTCCCCCGCGATGGTTTTCAGCGGTCAGCTGCGAAAACGTGGCAGCGGCCGTTCGATGTTCAGCGAGGTCAGCGTCTTGCGCACCTGGGCGTCTTCGGCCTCGAGTGCCTTGAGGCTGGCGCGGATCTTGCCGGCGGCGGGCACGTCGCCCTGGCGGTCGATCCAGTCGGCGATCTCCTTGCAGGCGCTGCTCAGGCAGACCTGACGCTGGCTCATCAGCGACAGGAGCGTGGTGATTTCTCGTTCGGACATGGCGGGTTCCTCCGTTCAGCCTTGTGAGTGTAGCAGCGGCTGCAGCCGACGGTGTCAGCCGCGCAGATAGCGCAAATAGCCCAGGCTCAGCGCGCAGATGGCGAGCGCGATCAGCAGCAACCCAGGCGCCAGCATCTGCAGCATGCCGACTACCATCAGCCCCGCGCCGATCTGCAGGTAATACAGCAGGCCGAACAAGGCTGCCGCCGTACCCCGGCAATCGGCGTAGGCCACCAGTGCCGAGCCGAGCAGCAAGGGGATGGCCATGGCGAACGCGATCATCACCAAGGCCATTGGCGCGACGATCCACGGTGATTCACCGATTGCCGTCATGCCCAGGGCGCCGACCACGAGCAGCAGCGCGGCACCCTTCATCAGGGTGGCGGCCGCGACTGCGCGCCCCAGCAGCAGAGCATTGAGCCTGGCGCCAGCCAGCGAGCCGAGGGCCAGGCCCACGCCCGAATAGCCCATCCACTGTGCCTGTCCCAGGCGTTCGAAGACGAACGGCGCCAGGCTGTACCAGGCGAACACGGCAATGTTGAACAAGGCCACCAGCGCGCTGGCCAGCAGCACCCGGCGGTCCGCCAGCAGGCGCATCAGCACCTGGCGCAACGGTGTCAGCGCGGGCGCGGCGGCCTGGGTCTCGGGCATCGCCTGCCAGCCCCAGGCCAGCAGTGCCGATGCCAGGATCAATTGCGCGGCCAGCACGCCGCGATAGCCGAACGCCTGGTCCAGCCAGCCGCCACCGAGCATGCCCAGTGCGGGGCTTATGGCCAGGCATGCGCCGATCAGCGAGAACACCCGGGCCAGTTCCGCGCCGTTGTAGCGGTCGCGCAGTGCAGTCTGGGTGACCACCGAACCGACTGCGGCGGCGAAGGCGGCGACCATCCGCGCCGCCAGCAACTGGCTGAAATCGCTGGCCAGCAGTGCCGCCAGTGCTGCCAGGGTATACAGCGCAAGGCCCGCGAGCATGGTCGGCCGCCGGCCCTTGATATCGCACAACCGCCCCCAGAACAGCACGCCGACCGCGAAGGCGACGAAGTACAACGACAGGGTCAACGAGGCGTGCGCAGCGGAAACCGCGAAGCCTTCGGCCAGCGACACCAGAGCCGGGCTGTACAGGGTTTCGGCTATTTGCGGGAACATGAGCATGGCAGTGGCGAAAGCCAGCCAATAACGATTTTGCATGGGCTTGTCCTCTGCAGTTGATCGGAGGCCCATGGTAGGGTTGGCAAGCTATGATCCATTATCGTGATCAAGCCAGGAAATCAATGAAACAGGACAAGCTGCAATGGCATGGCTCGCACCCGATAGCGCCTTTGACCCGGACGCCCACCCAGCACCGGTGATCGGCATCTGCTCGGCCTTGGGCGACCATGATTCCGGCAACCACTGGCATGTCCGAGGCCAGGTGCTGTTCACCCGCCAGGGCTGCGTGCGTATCGACTCGCCGGGGCTGCTGTGCCTGTTGCCGCCGAGCCGCGCGGCGTGGATACCGGGCGGCCTGGCGCATCGTGCGCGGATGCGCGAGACGGTGGATTACCGCTCGGTGTACCTGGATGCGACGGCGGCGCAGGGGCTACCGGAGCAGGTGACCATCCTCGACGTCAATCCATTGCTGCGCGAGCTGCTCGAGCGGATTGCCCAGGCACCCTTCGACAGCGATTGGCGGCATGGGGCCAATCATCATCTGCTGGGCTTGTGTCGTGCCGAACTGCAGAGCGCGCAGCGCCAGCCAATGCTGCTGCCGCTGCCGCGCGACCGACGCCTGGCGCGCCTGGTGGACGGCCTCGATCGCTTGCCGCCAGCACTGGGCGAGTTGGCGCGGCAAGCCGGGGCCAGTGAAAAGACCATTGGCCGCCTGATGCGTCGCGACACCGGGATGAGTTACCAGCAATGGCGCCAGCAGTGGCGATTGCTGAGGGCGGTCGAGCGCCTGGCGCTGAACGTGCCGCTGGGCGAGATCGCCGATGAGCTGGGCTTCGCCAGCGACAGCGCCTTCATCGCGTTTTTCCGCGGCATGACCGGGCTGACGCCGGGCGCCTGGAGTCGTGCCGCTACGCCAGGTTGAGACAGGCCTGGCGATAGGCGCCAGGCGGCACGCCATAGGCCTGCTTGAACTGCCGGCTCAGGTGGCTCTGGTCGGCAAAACCCAGGGTAAAGGCGACTTCGAGGACTGATTGACCGCATTTGAGCAGTTCCCGGGCGCGGGCCAGGCGGCGCTGCTTGAGCCAGGCATGGGGCGGCAGGCCGGTGGCCTGGCGGAATACCCGGGCGAAGTGGAATGGCGAAAGGTTCACCGCGGCCGCCAAGGCTTCCAGCGACGGCGGATCGGCCAGCTGGCTCTCCAGCAGCTCGCGGGCGCGGGCCACGGCCAGCGGTTCGTTGCCGGGGGCGACGGGCTCGGCGCAATGGCCATGGCGCTGCACCAGGGCCAGCACCGCCTGGCGCCAGGCGGTCTGTTGCTCCAGGGCGCTGGCGCAGGACTCCGAAAGCCGATGCAGGTGGCTGAACGTGGCGGCCAGGGCCGGGTCCTGGATCACGCTGTCCTTGAACCGGGGCAGGCCATGGCGGCCCAGCTCCAGTTCGTCGAGCACGCCGGTGACCCGTTCATGCTCGGGGTAGAAACCACGGTAGCGCCAGCCGGCCTCGTGGGCGGTGGCGCCGGTGTGCAGCTCGTCGGGGTTGATCAGCACCATGCTGCCCACCGGCGCCAGGTGCTCGCTGCCTCGGTGCCAGAAGCGCTGGGCGCCAGACTCGATCACGGTGAACACATAGCCTTCGTGCACGTGCGGGGCGAAGCGCTGCTGGATATAGCGGGCGTGCAGCATCTCGACATCGCCCAGGGCGGGCGCCTGCCACAGGTGGGCCTGTTCGCGCAGTGGCGTGCTCATGCCAGCCAGCTGCGCAGGAGGAAGAAGATCAGCATGCTCGCCAGCATGCTCAGCAATACGCTGCGGGTCAACAGCACCAGGGCGATGGCCACCAGCGAACCGAGCAGGTAGGGGTTCAGCGGGCTCAGGTCGAGCTGGTGCTCGGGCAGGAAGATGATCGGCCCGCAGATCGCGGTGAGCATTCCGGGCACGGCAAAGCCGAGGAACTGCCGCGCATTGGAGCTCAGGCGCAGGGGCAGGCGCGGTTCGAGGAAGGCGTAGCGGTTGAGGAACACCACCGTGCCCATGGCGAAGATCAGCAGCCAGATCATAAGCGGCCTCCGGAAAACTTCTGGCAGACGAACCCGGCGGCCATGCCCAGCAGACCGGCGGCGACCAGGGCGGTCTCCCAGTGCCAGTAACTGAACAGCACCGAGCAGAACAGCGACACCGCCACGCACACCACGGTCGGCAGGTTGCGCACCAGCGGCGCGATCAGTGCGACGAAGGTGGCGACGATGGAGAAGTCCAGGCCCAGCTGGTCCAGGTGCGGAATGTTCTGGCCGAGGACGATGCCGGCCAGGGTGAACAGGTTCCACGCCACGTAGAAGGTCAGGCCCACGCCCAAGGCGTACCAGCGGTTGAACTGCTGCTGGTCGTGGTGACTGGTGAGGGCGAAGAACTCATCGGTGAGCAGGAAGCCCAGGCCCAACCGCCAGCGGGTCGGCAGCCCCGACAGCACCGGGCGCATCGACAGCCCGTAGAGCAGGTGCTGGGAGGTCAGCAGCAGGGTGGTGAGCAGGATCGAGAACAGGTTGGCGCCACCCTTGAGCATGCCGATGGCCACCAGTTGCGCGGCGCCGGCGAATACGATGGCCGACAGGCCCTGGCCTTGCCAGGCGCTGAGGTTGGCTTCGATGGCCATGCTGCCGGCGAGCAGGCCCCAGGGGGCAACGGCCACGGACAGTGGCAGGATGGCGATGGCGCCGTGGAGGAACGCTTGGCGGGCGAGGGGTGGGCTGGGCATGGAAGCGGCAACGAATCGACAGGGCAGACAAGCATGCCAGACAGGCCAGAGGGTGGCTTGAACGATCTTGCTTTGTTGTCGCCTTTGCTGGCCGCGTCAATAGGGCAAGCCCGCTCGCTCAGGCTTGAGCAGCGGGCTTGCCCTTTACTTCAACGCAACTCGACCTGGGCGCACAGCCCACCTTCGGCGCGGTTGCGCAAGGTCAGGCTGCCGCCCATGGCCTGGGTCAGCTGCTGGGCGATGGCCAGCCCCAGCCCGGTGCCGCCTGTACTGCGGTTGCGCGAGCTTTCGACCCGGTAGAACGGCTTGAGCACGTCGTCGAGCTCCGCCTCGGGGATCCCGGGGCCATCGTCGAGCACGCGGATCAGCGTCACGCCGTTCTCGCAGCCGACTTCCAGCTGCGCGGCACCGGAGAACTTCAGCGCATTGTCCACCAGGTTCACCAGTACCCGGCGCAAGGCGTGGGGGCGGGTTTCCAGGGTGGCCTGGGCGCTGCCGCTGCGATTCACCTGCGCGCCGCTGTCCTGGTAGTCGAACACCAGGCTGTCGAGGAAGGCGTCGAGGTTGACCCGGCACGGCGCCTCGGTGCCGCTGTCCATGCTGCGGGCATAGGCCACGCCCTCGCGCACCAGGTGCTCCATGGCGTCGAGGTCGTGCCACAGCTTGTCCTTCTCCAGCCCGTCGTCCATCTGCTCGACGCGCAGCTTCATGCGCGTGATCGGCGTCTGCAGGTCGTGGGAGATGGCGGCCAGCAATTGCATGCGTTCCTTGAGGTAGGCAGCGATGCGCGCCTGCAGCGCATTGAAGGCTACGGCGGCGTAGCGCACCTCGCGTGGGCCGCTTTCGTCGAGCAGCGGGCCGGGGCTGTTCGGGTCAAGGTTGTCCACGGCCTGGACCAGCCGGGTCAGCGGGCCGATGGCCAGGCGCACGGCGAGCCAGGTGCAGGCCAGCAGCACCGCCAGCTGGATCAGCAGCACTACTGGCAGCCAGGTGGCCACCGGCACCGGGGCCGGGGTGACGTCGATGGTCAACGGCGCGCCGTCGGCCAGGCGCAGGTGGGCCTGGAAATGCGCATTGGGGCCGGGGATTTCCTGGAAGGTCAGGCGGTAGCGGTCGCCGATGGCCTTGACGATGGAGTCGGCGGCCATCGGCGGGTTCTCGCTGGGCATGGCTTCGCCGGACAGCCCCTCGTCCAGCTGGTAGCGGTAGGTGCGCCGTTCCAGGCGTGGCAGCCAGGCCGGGCGCTCTGCGGCGGGCAGTCGGTCGAGGATGGCGACAGAGGTCGAGACGTCCAGCTCCAGGTTGCTGAGCATCATCGAGCGGCTGCTGACATAGCGCTCATACGCCTGCAGGCTGAACGACAGGCCGTAGGCCAGCACCAATCCTGTGAAGAAGATCAGCGCCAGGCGCGAGGCCAGGGTCCGCGGCCACTTCACGCCGGCGACTCCAGCAATTGCACCGGCAGCGAGAATACATAGCCTTCGCTGCGCACGGTCTTGATGCAGGTGGGTTCGCGGGCGTCGTCGCCCAGGCGCTGGCGCAGGCGGCTGACCAGCAGATCGATGGAGCGGTCGAAGATGTCCGCCTCGCGGCCCTGGGTGAGGTTGAGCAGCTGTTCACGGCTGAGCACCCGCTGCGGGTGGTCGAGGAATACCCGCAGCAGGCGGTACTCGGCGCCGGACAGCGCCACCAGGGTGCCCTCGCTGTCGAGGAGGTGGCGCGCGGTGGTGTCCAGGCGCCAGGGGCCGAAGGCGATCAGGCGCCCGCTTTCGCTGATGGTCAGGTTGGGCGGCAGCATGCGCGTGCGGCGCAGCACGGCGTTGATCCGCGCCAGCAGCTCGCGGGCGGAGAAAGGCTTGGTCAGGTAGTCGTCGGCGCCCATTTCCAGGCCGATGATGCGGTCGGTCTCGTCGTTGCGCGCGGTCAGCATCAGCACCGGCGTATTGCGGTGCTTGCCGGCGCGCAGTTCGCGGCACAGCAGCAGGCCGTCGTCGCCGGGCATCATGATGTCGAGGACGATCAGGTCGACCGTGTTGTTTTCCAGGAAGGCGCGCATCTGTCGGCCATCGGCGACGATGCTCGTGCGCAGGCCGTTCTTCTTCAGGTAGTTGCCGACCAGTTCGCGGATTTCGCGGTCGTCGTCGACGACCAGGATGTGATCGACATGCTCCATCGGGGTGTCCTTGTGAGTGAGGGTTGGGCGCAGTGTACCGAGCGAATCCGGGCTTGCCTGCCACGCTTTGTATTGCAGTGTATCTGGCACTGCCGTGGATACAGGAGGAAGCACGTCACAGCCTGGGTGGACACAAGCGCGATACCTGGCGGGAGTGAAATGGCTCTACCGGGGAGCGACGTCTCCCCAATGCCAAGACCTCGCATCAGGAGAACCACCATGACTATCAAGACCCTCGCCAGCGCCGCCTTGTTCGCCGTCCTCGGCCTCGGCGCCATCACCGCCCAGGCCAGCAGCACCTCGCTCAACGAGGCCAGCGTGATGCAGTACCGCTACGGCGACAAGCTGGATGTGAAGAAGGTGCTGTCGGTGAAGGATGACCGCAGCAACACCTGCGGCGTGGTCAACACCCGCATGGACTACCTCGACTCCCAGGGCAAGCCGCAGAGCGTCGAGTACCGTTCCTACGCCACCAGTGGCTGCCATGACAACTGAGGCGCGCGGCAAGCGCCGCCTGCTCAAGGCCGGCGGCGTGGCCCTGGCCCTGCTCGGGTTGGGCCTGGCCGGCCACCTGCTGGCCCGCGACAGCTATGGCCCCATGCCTTCGCTGGCCGGCGCCGAGCAGTGGCTCAACTCGCCGCCGCTGGCCGGCCCGGCCCTCAAGGGCAAGGTAGTGCTGGTGGATTTCTGGACCTACGACTGCATCAACTGCCGGCGCAGCCTGCCGCATGTCAACGACTGGGCGCGGCGCTATGGCGAGCAGGGGTTGGTGGTGGTCGGGGTGCATACGCCGGAGTACGACTACGAGCATGACATCGGCAGTGTCCGGGCGCAGGTGCAGCAGTTGGGCATTGCCTATCCGGTGGCGGTCGATAACGGCTACCGGATCTGGAACGCCTGGGGCAACCAGTTCTGGCCTGCGCACTACTTCGTCGACCGCAAGGGGCAGGTGCGCCATGTGCACTTTGGCGAAGGCGATTATGCGGGGCAGGAGCGGGTGATCCAGGCATTGCTCGATGAGCAGGGCTGATCCGTTGACAGTTCCGGCCCTATCGCGGGGCAACCCCAGGCGACATCATTCGCCGAGCCGCTGCTCCCGCGACGGCGGATAACCGAAGTACGCCGCATAGCACTTGCTGAAATGCGATACCGAAACGAAGCCGCAGGCCACCGCGACCTCCATCACCGACAGGTCCGAATACTGCAACAGCCGCCGACTCTTGGTGATGCGCAGCTCCATGTAGTAGCGCCTGGGCGAGGTGCCCAGCTGGGCCTGGAACAAGCGGTCGATCTGTCGGCGCGAGCGCCCGGAGTAGGCGGCCAGCTGGTCGAGGCTGAGGGTTTCTTCGAGGTTGTTTTCCATCAGCTCGACGATGGTGCGCAGGTGCAGGCTCATGGACTTCTTCGCTCCGGGCCCGACCTGGCGATAGCGTGCGCCGGAGAACGACAGGATCTCTTCCACGCCTTCGGCCAGGGCATCGCCGTACAGGCGCCGTACCAGGCCGAGCATCAGCTCCATGGCGCCATTGGGGCTGGCGGCGCTGAGGCGGTCACGGTCCAGGGTGAAGCTGGCCGGGGTGATGCGCGTCTGCGGGCTGATCTCGGCCAGGCTGGCGCGCTGCTCGGGGTGCACGCTGCAGCCGTAGTCGTCGAGCACCCCGGCGCGGCCGAGGAACCAGGCGCCGTTCCATAGCCCGCCGAGGGTCATGCCGTGGCTGGCGCAGCCGTCCAGCAGGCGGTCGAGGTCGGGGTATTTCAACGGCGTGCGCAGGCCGCCGCACACCACCAGCAGGTCGAGGTCGTGCAGGCTGCGGGGATCGAGTGGGCTGGCGATCAGTTCCAGGCCCAGGTCGCTGAGCACGCGATCGCCGCCCAGTGACAGCGGGGTGGAGGTGAAACTGTCGACGCGCAGCAGGTTGGCGGTGACCAGCACGTCCATCGCCACGGTGAAGCTGGCCATGGAGAAGTGCTCGAGCAGGACGAAGTCGACGCGATAGGGGCGCTGGTTGCCGGCGTCGCCGGACTTGAGCCGCAGCATGTTGCTGGTGCTGGTCTTCTTGCTGAATTGGCGTGGCGTGGGCACTGCGGACTCCGCTTCCTGGCTGGCGGGGTCGAGTGTGCGGTGGGGCGGGGGGAAAGACAACAGGGCGTTGGATGCCGCTGAAAACACAGCGCCCCCTCGAGAGGGGGCGCCGGTTGTTGCCGTGCGGGGTCTAGAAGTCGCCGCGCAGGGTGAACATGTAGCTACGCGGAGTACCGTAGGTGGTGCCACGGGTCCAGTAGCCCATCGAGTCGAAGTACTTGCGGTCGAACAGGTTCTCGACGTCCACGCCCACGGTCCAGTGCTCGTCGAGCTTGTAGGCGGCACGCGCGTCGAAGATAGCTCGGCCGCTGTTGTACGCCTCGTTGTAGGCATCGACGTAGGAGTTCTGCGCCGAAACGCCACCACCTACGCTCAGGCGGTTCCACTCGCCCGGGAAGGTGTAGTTGGTGTTCACGCGCACCATGTGTTTCGGGGTCTGCGCCGAGATCGGGCCACCTTCGGAGGAGCTGGTGGTGTTGTAGGTGTAGCCAGCCGCCACTTGCAGGCCCGGCAGCAGTTCGCCGGTGGCCTCGGCTTCGAAGCCCTTGCTGCGGTTGATGCCGTCGCCGTTGACCCAGCAGCGGCCGGCCGGATCGCTCGGGCAATTGCCACGGTTGGCTGCATCTTGCTGGGCGACGTCTTCCTGCTCGATGTAGAACACGGCGAAGGACACGTTCAAGCGTTTGTCGAACAGCTCACCCTTGATCCCGGTCTCGTAGTTCGAACCGACCGACGGGTCGAGCACGCTGCCGCTGACGGTGCGGTAGTTGGACTGCGGCAGGAAGATGTCGGCGTAGCTGGCGTACCAGGACCACTGGTCGTTCAGGTCGTAGATCGCACCGACGAAGGGTGTGAATTCCTCGTCCTGCCGGCTGGTGGTCACCTTCGGGCCGTTCCAGGCTTCGTTCTTGTACCAGCTCAGGCGACCACCGAGGACGAAGCTCAGGTCTTCGGTGGCGTGCAGGCGGGCGCTCAGGTAGGTGCCGTAGCGGGTGTCGATGGTGTCATCCATGGACTTCCAGCCATTGCGCTGCAATTCGGGGATATTGCTATGGTCGGGATCAAAGACATTGAGCGGGATAGGGCTGGGCAGCGCTATGGTGTTGTCCTTGTCGTTCATCTTGCGCTTGGACCAGTTGGCACCGAGCGTCAGCTGGTGGGTCAGGCCAAAGGCCTCGAACGTGCCGTCCAGGTGGCCGTCGACGGCATTGGAGGTCACATCGAACTTGTGGTAGCTGACGGTGTTGACCGTCGGTCCACCTGGGGCGTTGTACTCCAGCGTCTCGCGCGCGCCCCACTCGATGGCGCTACGGTTGTAGCCGCCTTCGGAGTGAGACAGCGCCAGCTTGCCGGTCCAGTTGTCGTTGAATCGGTGGGTGAGGTCGGCGAACACCTCGTCCATGTTGGTCTGCAGCTTGGTCCAGTCCTGCCCGAGGTAGGTCGAGCGCTTCAGGTGCGGGTTGCTGCCGTCGGGGTTGTTGGGGATACCCAGCACGCTGTAGCCGTCGATGCGCGAGGTCTGGCGGCGCAGGCCGACAGCGACCGTGGTGGCATCGTTGAGGTCGGCCTCGACGATGCCGTACAGCAGCGGCCGCTTGGACTTGGTGACGTCGGTGAAGTAGCCACGGTCTTCATAGGAGGCAACCATGCGTCCGCGCAGGGTGCCCTGGGGGTTGAGGCGGCCGCTGGCATCCAGGTCCAGGCGGTAGTTGTCCCAGGAGCCGGCGCGGGTGATGACGGAGAAACGCGGGTCGGCGGTCGGGCGCTTGCGCACCAGGTTCACCGCGCCGCCCGGATTGCCCGCGCCCACCAGCAGGCCGGAGGCGCCGCGCAGCACTTCGACGCGGTCGAAGATCGCCATGTCCGGGGTCATCCAGCCGGTGTAGGCGTAGGCCTGGCCTGGCACGCCGTCGACCATGTAGCTTTCGTCGGTGAGGTCGAAGCCACGGGAACTGAAGTGGTGGTTGCCATAGCCGCGGTTGGCGCGGGTGATACCGGTGGTCTGGGCCATCACCTGGTCCAGCGAGACCAGGTTCTTGTCGTCCATCAGCTTGCGGGTGACCACGGTGACCGACTGTGGGGTCTCACGCAGCGATTGCGCGGTCTTGCCGATGGTCACCGCGCCAGTGGTGTAGGAGTTGCTGCCCTCGGTGGTGGCACCCAGCACCTGGCCATTGATGGTGGTGGCGTCCAGGGTCATGGCCGAACCGGATTCAGCCGCGCCGCTGATGATCAGGGTGTTGTCCTGCACGCTGTAGCGAATCCCGCTGTTCTTCAGCAGCTCCCCAGCTGCCTGGGTTGGCGAGAAACGACCCTTGACCGGGCTGCTGCGCAGGCCCTGTACGGTCTCGGGGCTGAACAGCACCTGCAGGTTGCCCTGGCGACCCAGCTCTTGCAGCGCGCTGCTCAGCGATTGCGCCGGGATGTCGTAATCCTGCTCCTGGGCCTGCACTTGCGCTGCCAGCGGCAGGGCCAGGGCGAGTCCGAGGGTGGCCATGGCCGGCGAGGAACGCAGCATCCGGCGCAGCATCAGCGCCTTGCTCAAAGGGGTCAGTGTGTTGGCTGGTATTGGCATTTTTATGCTCTGGCTCAAGGTACGCAAAGTAAATGAAAATTATTCCGTTGCGAGTAGGACGCATGCGCATGCCAAAACCGGAAAAATATTTACGGTTGGCAGAGGCCTGACCTGCGACTTCCCTGTGGGCAGGGTTGATTCAGCGTGCGGCAATAGGGGAACGAGCGATGCGGCGGGGAATTTACAAAGTGCGGGCGGTGGCGAGGATCCACCGCCCGTGAGGCGGAGTCAGGCGGGCAGGGCGGGTTCCTGGTTGCGCTCGACGACGATCTGGCCGCCGTGCATGCGCACCAGTTGGTCGGCAACCGGGAAGTAGCGGTCGTCGTGGGAGATGACGATGATGGTCTTGCCCTGCTGTTTCAGCTCCGGCAGCAGCTCGGTGTAGAACACGCGGCGGAAGGCCGGGTCCTGGTCGGCGGCCCACTCGTCGAACACCAGCACCGGGCGCTGGTCGAGCCAGGCATTGATCAGCGCCAGGCGCTTGCGCTGGCCGGTGGACAGGTCGGTGGTGGTGAAGCTGCCGTCGCGGATGCTCACCTTGTGGGCGATATCCAGGCGTTCCAGATACTTGCCGGCCTCGGGCGGCAGTTCGGCCTGGCCGGGCAGCGGCTCGTCGAACAGGTAGTAGTCGGCGAAGATGGTGGTGAACAGCTGGCGGTAGTCGTCCAGGCGCTGCGGGGTGACCGTTTCGCCATTGAGCCGAACTTCGCCCTGTTGCGGGCTGTACAGGCCCAGCAGCAGCTTGATCAGGGTGGTCTTGCCGCAGCCGTTCTCGCCGACGATGAAGACGATGTCGCCCTGGCGGATGCTCAGGTTCACCGGCCCCAGGTGGAACGGCTGGCTGCCCTCGACCTGCGGGTAGTCATAGCGCAGCTGGCGCAGCTCGATGGACTCGACGCTGGACACGGCGGGTGCGCGGTCGCTCACCAGCAGGTGCGGCTCGGGCGACGAGAAGCGCGCCGACAGCTCGGCGATGCGGCGCAGGGCGATCTGCGCGCGGCTGATGCTCGGCAGGTTGGTGATCAACTGCTCCAGCGGCCCCTTCATGTACAGCATCACCAGCACGAAACCACCAAGCACGGTGCGCTCGGTGCTCGGCCAAAGCGCCTGGAAGGCGATGGCCACGCCGATGACGGCGAAGAACAGCATCGAACCGAAGGTTTCGGCGCTGACGAAGATGTTCGCCGCGCGGATGTTGGCCTTGCAGATGCGCTCGGTGGCGCCGTGGATCAGCTGGTCATGCATGTACTGGCGGCGCTTGCGCTGGATACGCAGTTCCTTGGCGCCGCCGGAGAGGGCCTGGTAGTGCTTCTGCAGCTCGTCCTCGCCGTTGCGCGCGGTGAGGATGTTCTTCATGCCGAAGCGGTGGGCGAGGAACTGCGCGCCAGTGCCGATCACCACGGTCAGGGCGGTGATCAGCAGTATCTGCCAGGACAGCAGCGCCAGGTAGGCGAGGCAGCCCAAGGTGACGGTAAAGGCAATGACCATGGGTGCCACGGACAGGGCGAAGGCGCTGATGGTGCTGACATCGTTGAGCAGCACCGGGATCAGGCGGTGGGCACGGTAGCGCTCCAGTTGCGCGATCGGCGCCACCAGCACCTTGGCGGACAACTCGCGGCGCAGCCGCGCCACCACCTTCTGGCCCACGTAGTTGGTCAGCAGGTTCGAGCCGGTGGAGCAGGCCAGGGTCAGCACGCACAGGCCGCCGAACAGCAGGGCGGTATGGGTGTCCGGCCCGCCGGCGGCATTCATCGCGCTGTTGATGGTGGCCAGCAGGGCGGTGACGCTCAGGCCGCTGACCACGCCAAGGGCCGCCGAAAGCGCGACCAGCATCCAGAACGGCTTGAGTATGCGCAGGGTTTCCTGGGCGAGGCTGGGTGTCTTGAGCGTCATGGGGGCATCTCGTGAGTATTCGTTGGCGCCGGGCAGGAGCAGGTCCTGATCTTGGTAGACGAGAGGGTTTTGCGCGGATTTAGTCGCCCGGCGCCGAGGGCGCCGGGGCGGGGCAGGGCTTACAGCTCGCGGGCGACGCGGAAGCCGATCCAGTCGCCGCGCAGGGTGGAGCTGCGCTCGTTGCGGTTGCCCGAGCGCGAGAAGATCGGCGCCTCGGTGTAGTCGTTGCCGCGGATCACCCGGCGATCCTCGCATTCGCTGCTGTTGGTCTGCGGGCTGCCGTCGGTGGGGGCGCTGGCGTAGCTGTCGACGTAGCAGTCGCGGGTCCATTCGTAGACATTGCCGTGGCCGTCGTAGACGCCAAAGGCATTGGGCGGGAAGCTGCCGACCGGCGAGGTGAAGGAGAAGCCGTCGGTAGGGCCATAGGTATTGGCGTGCTTGGAGATCTGGTACTTCTGCTCGTCGCTGTCATCGAGCGGGAAGGGGAACGGCCCGGTGCTGCCGCCACGCACGGCGTACTCGCGCTGGGATTCGCTGAGGACCTTGTAGACCTTGCCGGTCTTCTTCGACAGCCAACTGGCATAGGCCTCGGCTTCGTGGAAGTTCAGGCACACGGCGGGCTGGCGGTCGCCTTGCTGGTAGCGCGGCACGCCGGCGATGCACTCGCGGCCCGGACGGGTATCGCCGTTGGGCACCTTGTAGCCGGTGGCCTTGAGGTAGGCCTTCCACTCCCCGTTGGTGATCTGATATTGGCTCACGGCAAAGGCTTTTTTGAACGTGACCTGGTGCATCGGGCCTTCGTCGTCCTGGCGGCCCTTTTCGTCATCCGGGGTGCCCATCATGAAGCTGCCGGCGGGCAGCACCACCATTTCCGGGCAGGTCTTGGCGCAGTCGCGGAACACGCTGCCAGGTTTGTGCGCGGGCGCCGCGGCCAGGGCCGGCAGGCTGCAGGCGACCAGCAGGGCGGCCAGGGTGAGGCGGTTCAGGGGTGCGGTCATGGGGAAGCCTTGTTCAGGGTTGCTGGGCAGACAGCGGGAGTTCGTGCTGTTGGACGAACTGAACGAGGCGATGTTTAAGGGGGATTTGTATCCAGGTGTGGTAGGGCTGCGCCTGTGAGCGCGCAGCCCGTACGCAATCAACTCAGTTCAAGCCAGATCGGTGCATGATCCGAAGGCTTTTCCATCCCGCGCAGCTCATAGTCGACCCCGGCGGCCCTGACCCGCGGCAGCAGCCCATGGGAGGCCATGATCAGGTCGATGCGCAGGCCGCGCTTGGGCTCGTCCTCGAAACCGCGGCTGCGGTAGTCGAACCAGCTGAAACGGTCGGCCACGTCAGGGTACAGGTGGCGGAAGCTGTCGACCAGGCCCCAGCCCTTGAGACGCTCCATCCACTCGCGCTCTTCGGGCAGGAAGCTGCACTTGCCGGTCTTCAGCCAGCGCTTGGCGTTGTCCGGGCCAATGCCGATATCACAGTCCTGGGGCGAGATGTTCAGGTCACCCATCACCACCACAGGCTGGTCGTTCTTGAACTGCCCTTCGAGCAGGGCCTGCAGGTCGCTGTAGAAGCGCTGCTTGGCCGGGAACTTGGTGGGGTGGTCGCGGCTTTCGCCTTGGGGGAAGTAGCCGTTCATGATGGTGATCGGCGTACCGTCGGCATCGGCGAAGGTGCCCCAGATGAAGCGGCGCTGGGCGTCCTCCTCGTCACTGGCGAAGCCCTTGGACAGCGACAGCGGTTTTTCCCGCGAGAGCAGGGCGACGCCATAGTGGCCCTTCTGGCCGTGGTAGTGCACGTGGTAGCCGAGTGCCTCGACGTCGGCCAACGGGAACTGATCGTCGCTGACCTTGGTTTCCTGCAGGCCGATCACGTCCGGCTGGTGTTTGTCGATCAGCGCCGCCAGCTGGTGCGGGCGGGCGCGCAGGCCGTTGATGTTGAACGAGACGATCTTCATGGAAAGACGATCCTGGTAAAAGCCACGGATGCTAGCCGACATCGCCGGCCACGGCCAGCATGGCGCCGCGCGGCAGGCGCTGCTAACGTGCTGGAGGAGGTGAACCCAGCGCCGGAATCTGGTTCCAAGGCCCTGTACGCCCATTCCAGGAGGACTGCCCGCAATGCCCGACGACATCGCCGCCCCGGCCCGGATCTGCCTGCTAGACGCCGGCTACGCCCGCGAGGCGCGTTCGCTGCTCTACCATGCCTACCGCCACGAACCGACCTTCGCCTGGCTGTTCGAGGCCCAGCGCCCCGGGTACGAGCGCCGCCTGCGGGTGATGGTGCGCGAGTGGGTGCGCCAGCACTTTTACCTGCAATTGCCGGCGATCGGCCTGTTGCTGGAGGATCGCCTGATCGGCCTGGCGCTGATCGTGCCGCCGCAACGCCGGCTTGGCGTGGCCGACAGCTGGGCCTGGCGCCTGCGCATGATCCTCGGCACTGGCCTGCGCTGCACCCGCCGCTACCTGGATTACCAGGCCGCGCTGGCCGGGTGCCTGCCAGGGGACAAGGTGCATGTGCTGCCGCTGTTGGGCGTGCACCCGCAGTTCCAGGGCCAGCACTACGGCGAGCAACTGCTGCAGGCCGTGCATGACTGGTGCGCGGAAGACGCCGGTACCGACGGCGTGGTGCTGGACACCGGCAATGCGCATTACCTGGCGTTCTACCAGCGCCAGGGTTATGAAGAGATCGGCGAGATCGCCGTGGGGCCAATCCGTGAGCGGGTGTTCTTCCACCCCAACCCGCGCTCGTCGAGGGTAGCGAACCTGTGACAGGCGTTTTCTGAAAGCCCCTTGGCCGTTGCGCTCTGGTAGCATGCCGCGCATGACGTATTCAGGAAGACTTGGCTGGGGCCTGCTGTTGCTGGCCGCCAGCTCCATGGCATGGGCGCAGAGCGAATTGCTGGTACGGGTCAAACCCGCCAACAAGGCGCTCAAGTCCAATATTGAAGGGTATATCGGCAGCCTGGGTGACCGCGACGAAGAGGCCTTGCAGCGCTTCAGTCGGGGCGCCGAGGAGCAGGCGCGCAAAGCGGCCCAGGCCCTGGGCTATTACCAGGCGCGGGTCGAGACCGAGGTCAAGGCGCCGGCCGAAAAAGACAAGCCACCACAACTGATCATCCAGGTCGAGCCCGGCGAGCCGATTCGGCTGCGCAATGTGACCGTGCGCATCGAAGGGCCGGCCAGCGAACTCAGGGTGTTCCGCATTCCCGACAGCAAGGCGTTGCGCCCAGGCGAGCAGCTCAACCATGGCACCTACGAGGATGCCAAGCGGCTGATCCAGAACCAGGCCTCGCGCTACGGCTTCTTCGCCGGGCGCTTCGAGCGCCAGCGCCTGGCGGTCGATCCGCAGGCCGGTGTGGCCGATATCGAGCTGGTCTACCAGAGCGGCCCGCGCTACCGCCTTGGCGAGGTGAGCTTTGGCGGCGATGCACCGTTGGACAACGACCTGCTGCAGCGCATGGTGGGGTTCAAGCCCGGTACCCCGTACGACTCGGAACTGATCGCCGAGCTCAACAACGACCTGCAGTCCAGTGGCTACTTCGACAGCGTTCGGGTGGACGCAGCGCCCACCGCCGCAGTGGGCGAGGATATCCCCGTGGACGTCCACCTCGACACCCGCAAGCCACGCACCCTCGGCCTGGGCCTGGGTTTCTCCACCGACGTCGGGCCACGCGGCAAGGCCAACTGGACCCGCCACTGGGTCAACCCGCAAGGGCACAGCTACGGCTGGGAAACCGAGCTGTCGGCGCCCCGGCAGAACGTCGGCTTGTGGTACGACATCCCGCTGGATCCGCCGCTCACCGACAAGCTGCGCTTCGCCGGCGGCTACCAGAACGAAGAGATTTCCGGCACCGACACCCTGAGCAAGCTGCTGACGGTCGGCCCGGAGTGGCACAGCAAGCTGCCCAGCGGCTGGCAGCGGGTGATTTCGCTCAAGTACCAGCGCGAGGAATATCGCCTGGGCGACGACTCGGGGCTGAGCAACCTGCTGATGCCGGGCGTCAGCTTTTCCTACCTGCGCAGCGACAACCGCATCGACCCGCACAATGGCTACCGCCTGCAGTTCGACCTGCAGGCGGCCAAGGAAGGCCTGGGCTCGGACACCAACCTGATCCACGGCAACGTGCTGCTTAAGGGCTTGACCACCCTGGGCCAGAACCATCGTTTCCTTGGCCGCGTGCAGTTCGGCGGCAGTGCCACCAATGGCTACCAGCAGAACATCCCGCCGTCACTGCGCTTCTTCGCCGGTGGCGACCAAAGCGTGCGCGGCTACGACTACCAGTCGCTGTCGCCGAAGAACAACCAGGGCGACCGCATCGGTGGGCGCTACCTGGTGGCCGGCAGCGCCGAGTACCAGTACTCGATTGCCGAGAAATGGCGCCTGGCGACCTTCATCGACCAGGGCAATTCGTTCAACTCGCTGGAACTGCCCAGCCTCAAGACCGGCGTCGGCATCGGCGTGCGCTGGGTGTCGCCGGTGGGGCCGCTGCGCCTGGACCTGGCCCGCGCCCTGGATGACGACGGTGGTTTTCGTTTGCACTTCTCCATGGGGCCTGAGCTGTGACGCGTGTAGTCAAACCCATCCTGCTGGCATTGCTGGGCCTGCTGTTGCTGATCGTCCTGGCGTTGGGCCTGGTGCTGGGCACCCAGGGCGGCAGTCGTTGGGTGCTGAGCCTGGTGCCGGGGCTGCAAGTCAGCGATTTCTCCGGACGCCTCGGCGGCAGCTGGCAGGCCAGCCAACTGCGCTGGACGGCGGGCGAAGACCGTGTCGAGGTGCAGGCCCCGCAACTGGACTGGTCGCCAACCTGCCTGCTGCGCGCCACCTTGTGCGTCGAGCGTCTGCAGGCCGAGCGTATCGACATGGCCTTCGCCCCGGGCGAGGACAAGCCCGATGGCGGCCCGCTGCAACTGCCGGCGCTGAATCTGCCGTTGGCCATCGAGCTGGGCGAGGTCAAGCTGGGCCAACTGCGCCTGGATGGCAGCGACCTGCTGGGCGACCTCAGCCTGGCCGCGCACTGGACCGCGAGCGGGCTGCGCGTGGATAGCCTGCAACTGCGCCGCGACGACCTGCGGCTGGACGTGCAGGGCGACCTGGTACCCCAGGGCGACTGGCCGCTGCAGCTGCAAGGCACGCTGCAACTGCCGGCGGTCGATGGCAAACCCTGGCAACTGGCCTTGAACGCCAAGGGCGAGTTGCAGAAATCCCTTGCCATCGATGCCACCAGCAGTGGCTACCTGGACGCACGCCTGAGCGGTGAGCTGCAGGCCCTGGCTGAGCACCTGCCGGCCCACCTGAGCATTCGCGCGGACAGTTTCAAGCCCGCAGCCGAGCTGCCCGACACCCTGCAACTCGACCAGCTGCGGCTCGATGCCCAGGGTGACTTGCTCAAGGGTTATCAGCTGTCCGGCTCGGCCACGCTGCCCGCCGAGCAAGGGCCGATCGGCCTGGTGCTGGCCGGCAAGGTCGATGCCAAGGGCGCCCGGCTCGACGCCCTGGACCTGAACGCCAGCGACCAGCAGCGCCTCAAGCTGCAGGCCAGCGCCGACTGGCAGCAGGGCCTGAGCGCCGATGCCAGCCTCGACTGGCTGGACTTCCCCTGGTTGCGCTTGTACCCGCTGGAGACGGCGCCCCAGGTCACGCTCAAGCGCTTGAACGCCCAGGTGCAGTACCGCGACGGCAGCTACAAGGGGGTGTTCAACGGCGACCTGGATGGCCCGGCCGGCGCCTTCAGCCTGGCCAGCCCGTTCGACGGCGACCTGGGCCAGGTACGCCTGCCGCAGCTGGTGCTCAATGCCGGGCAGGGCAAGGCCGCCGGCAGTGTCGCCCTGCGTTTTGCCCACACCCTGGCCTGGGATGTCGACCTGCAACTGTCGGCCCTGGACCCGGCCTACTGGCTGGCGGAGCTGCCCGGCACCCTGGCCGGCCCGCTGCGCAGCCAGGGCGAATTGAAGCACGAGCAACTGACGCTCAAGGCTCAGTTGGACCTCAAAGGGCGCCTGCGCGGCCAGCCGGCGCTGGTCAAGGTCGACGCTGAAGGCGCGGGCGAGCGTTGGACCCTGGGCAGCCTGGCGGTGCAGCTGGGCGACAACCGCATCAATGGCAGCGCCAGCGTACAGCAACGCCTTGCCGGACGTGTCGACCTCGACCTGCCGCGCCTGGGCCAGCTCTGGCCGCAACTGCAAGGGCAGGCCAAGGGGCGCCTGGACCTGGCCGGCACCCTGGCCGCGCCGCAAGGCACCCTGACCCTGCAGGGGCAACAGCTGGGCCAGGCGGACAACCGCGTGCAGCGGCTGGACATGGATGCCCGGCTGGACAATGCCCAGCGCGGCCAGGTGACGCTCAAGGCCGGCGGTATCCGGGTGGGTGATACCTCCCTGGGCAGCCTTGATGTGCAAGGCAAGGGCGATCTTCGCCAGCAGGCCGCCACCCTGGCCCTCGACGGCCCGCAACTCAAGCTTGACCTGGCGCTGGATGGCGCCCTGGCCAAGGGCGACTGGCGCGGTCGCCTGGCGAGCGGGCGCATCCAGGCCGGAGGCCAGGACTGGCAGTTGCAGGCGCCGGCGCGCCTGCAGCGTCTGGCCAGCGGCCAGCTCGATTTCGGCGCCCATTGCTGGCGCTCCGGCCAGGCCAGCCTGTGCGGCGAGGACCAGCGCCTGGCGCCGGAGCCGCGCCTGCGCTATCACCTCAAGCAGTTCCCGCTGGACAGTCTGGCGCAGTGGTTGCCCAAGGACTTCGCCTGGCAGGGCCTGCTCAACGCCGACATCAACCTCGACATCCCGGCCAGCGGGCCCAAGGGCAGCATCCGCGTCGATGCCGGCGGCGGCACCTTGCGGGTACGCGACAAGGACCGCTGGGTCGACTTCCCCTATCAGGTGCTGCGCCTGGACAGCACCCTGGCGCCACGCCGGGTCGACACCCGCCTGGACTTCCGTGGCGAGCGCCTGGGTGAGCTGAATGTGAACACCCGCCTTGATCCGCTGGGCCGCAACAAGCCGTTGTCCGGTGATTTCCGCCTGGCCGGGCTTGAGCTGTCGGTCATTCGGCCGTTCCTGCCGATGGTCGAGCGCCTGGCTGGCCAGCTCAACGGCAGCGGGCGTCTGTCCGGCAGCCTGATTGCGCCCCAGGTCAATGGCAGCCTGGCCTTGAGCGGTGGCGAGGTCAGCGGCGCGGAGTTGCCGGTGAGCCTGGAGGGCCTGTCGCTGCAGGCGCTGATCGCCGGTGAGCAGGTGCAATTGAACGGCAACTGGCGCAGTGGCGCGGCAGGGCGTGGGCAACTGACCGGACACCTGACCTGGGGTCAGGCGCTGGGCATGGACCTGCGCCTGCAAGGCCAGCAGCTGCCGGTCAGCGTCGAGCCCTACGCGGCGCTGGAAATGGCGCCCGACCTGAGCATTCGCCTGCTGGACGACAAACTGGCGGTGACCGGCAAGGTGCAGGTGCCCAAGGGCAAGATCACCGTGCGCGAGCTGCCGCCGTCGACGGTCAAGGTCTCGGACGACACGGTGATCGTTGGCCACCAGACCGAACAGGGCAAGCCGCCGGTGGCGGTGGCGATGGACATCGATGTCGATGTCGGCAGCGAAAAACTGTCGTTCAAGGGCTTCGGCCTGACCGCCAACCTGCTGGGGCACGTGCATATCGGCGACAACCTCGACACCCGGGGCGAGCTGAGCCTGGCCGATGGGCGTTACCGCGCTTACGGGCAGAAGCTGACCATTCGCCGCGCGCGGCTGCTTTTCGCCGGTCCCATCGACCAGCCGTACCTGGATATCGAGGCGATCCGAAAGGTCGACGACGTGATTGCCGGTATTCGCCTGAGTGGCAGCGCCGAACAGCCGACCACCAAGGTGTTCTCGGAGCCGGCGATGAGCCAGGAGCAGGCGTTGTCCTACCTGGTGCTGGGCCGGCCGCTGAACAGCTCCGGCGAGGACAGCAACATGCTTGCCGAGGCGGCGCTGGGGCTGGGCTTGATGGGCAGCGCCGGCCTGACCGGCGGCCTGGCTTCGAACCTGGGCATCGACGACTTCCAGCTTGACACCCAAGGTACGGGCAACAAGACCAGCGTGGTGGCCAGCGGCAACCTCACCGAGCGCCTGAGCCTGCGCTACGGCGTAGGCGTGTTCGAGCCGGCCAACACCATCGCCTTGCGCTACAAGCTCAGCAAGAAGGTCTACCTGGAAGCCGCCAGCGGCCTGGCCAGCTCGCTGGATATCTTCTACAAGCGCGATTTCTGATCTGTCCTTTATCCGCCCCGGCCAGCGCTGGCCGGTGGCGGATGGCACGGCTCAACGCGCAGCCCGCAGACGCCGCCACAAGGTGGTGCGGCTGATGCCGAGGCGGCGCGCGGCTTCGTCGAGGTCGCCCTGGCAACTGTCCAGGGTTTCGCGTACATGGCGCAGCTGCGCGGCCTTGCCCACCGTTTGCAGATCGGACGCTTGCGGCGCCTTGGCGCGCCGGGATGGCAACTGGCTTTGGCACAGCTCGGGCAGCACCCGCGCCAGGTACTGCTCGTCCACCCCTTCGTCGCGCAGCAGTTCGCGGGCCGACAGCATCGCCCGCTCGATCACGTTCTCCAGTTCACGGACATTGCCCGGCCAGGCATGGCGCACCAGGTAGGGCAATAGCGCCGTCATTACCTGTGCAGCGCCTGTTGGCTGCCCCTGGACCAGCAGGCGCTGGCCGATGCTCTGGCAGATCAGGGCGATGTCCTCGGGGCGTTCGCGCAGGGGCGTGGTCTGCAGCCGCAGGATGTTCAGTCGGTAGTACAAGTCGGTGCGGAAACTGCCCTGGTCGATGGCCGTGCCCAGGTCCTGGTGGGTGGCGGCGATGATCCGCACGTCGATGGCAATCGGTTCAGTACTGCCCAGGCGCAGCACTTCGCGCTCCTGCAGCACCCGCAGCAGGCGGGTCTGCAACGACACCGGCATGTCACCAATTTCGTCGAGGAACAGCGTGCCGCGGTGCGCGGCCTCGAACAGACCGGGCTTGCCGCCCTTGCGCGAACCGCTGAAGGCGCCTTCCTCGTAGCCGAACAGTTCGCTCTCCAGCAGTGTTTCGGGAAATGCCGCGCAGTTGATGGCGACGAAAGGGCCCTGCCGGCGCGGGCTTGCATTGTGGATGCCCTGGGCCAGCAGTTCCTTGCCGGTGCCGCTCTCGCCGGTGATCAGGATGGTCGAGTGGCTGGCGGCGAAGCGCTCGGCCAACTGCAGCATCTCGCGGTTGGCCCTGCTGTTGCCGCTCAGTTGTTCCAGCCGGTAGCGCGCGGTGAAGGCGCCGGGGCGACGGCTGGAGCGGATGCGCTGGTCGGCTCGCTGCACGGCGCTGATATCCTGGCAGGTCAGCACCAGGCCGGTGCGCTCGCCGTTCTCCAGGATCGGCAGCAGGTTGCTGACCACGGCTTGCGCGCCCAGGCGGATGACACGGTTGTCCTCGCCCGTGCCGTCCTGCAAGGCCTGCTGCAGGTCCAGCTCGGGGCAAAGGGCTTGCAATGGGCGGCCGAGCGCCGCGCTGGCCGGCAATCCCAGCAACTGTGCCAGTGCCGGGTTGAGCGACTGCACCAGGCCTTGGTTGTCGACGGCCGCGACCCCGGTGGGGATATGTTGTAGCACGGCATCGAGGTGGCGGCGCTTGGCGATTTCGATGCGCTGGCTGTCGAGGATGCCAAGGGCCTCTTCGAGCGCCTTGCGCACGGTGTCCTCGCTCAGCGACAGCACGCCCTGCAGCCCGGCCTGCTCGGCCAGCTCCACCACGGTAGACGAGCCGATGATGCTGCCACAGCCCAGCCGGGCGGCGTAATCGACGGCGTGGCGGGCTTGCTCAAGCGAGGTATAGGCGGCCTGGTGCACCTGCACGGTGAACAGCGCCGCCAATGCCTGCAGGTCCTGGTTGATGTGGTCGTAGCTGAGCACGGCCACTTGCGTGCCGTGGGCCTTGGCCTGCCCCAGGGCGCGCAGCAAGTCGCCGCCGCCGACGCGCATTGCCAGTACTGGCCGGGCCAGGTGCTTGCGCAGGTAGGCGGCGGTGGCCCCTGCGCAGACGAACACATCGACTTCGCCGCGCTGCTCCAGCTCGCGGGCGGTCTGCAGCGCTTCGGCTACCGAGGTGTCGAGCACCTCGATACGGGTGTCGGGGTAATCCGCCGTGAGCCCGCTCACGACCTGGGCGAGACGGCTGCGCTGCCGAGGGCGTTGCAGGTGGCTGATCAGCACGACGACCTTGGAGGCGGAGGAGTGCATGGCGGACCCTGTTCATGGTTGCAATGTTTCAATAGTGAATGAATGCCTTGCACAAGTGAAATGAAGATTGTCCAACCGGGCACTGCCAGGACATGCCAAAACCCAGGCGTCATGGGGCTTGTAGGTGGATGGTCGACAGTTGGCCCAGGCTTTGCTCTGGCCCTGTTGCCAATTCACCAGCGAAGGCAGGGCCCATCGACCCATGAGCAGTTCCTCCACGACGTCTCTGGCCAGCGATCCGATCGCGGCCAGCGACAACGACCAGCAGTTGGTCGACTTCATTCGCGAACGCGCCGCCGCCGAGCGGGTGCTCATCACCGCGCGCAAGCGCTTGAGCGGTGGTGCCATCCAGGAAAACTGGCGGCTCGACCTGTTGATCGAGGGTGGTCCCTGGGCCGGTGACCGGCGCTGGGTCCTGCGCAGTGACGCACTGTCGACGCTGCCGGCCAGCCTCGGCCGCGAACAGGAGTTCGCCGTGCTGCAGGTGGTCTACCAGGCCGGGGTCAAGGTACCGCGACCGCTCTGGCTGTGCCGTGACACGCGGGTGCATGGGCGGGTGTTCTTCCTCATGGAATACGTGCCGGGCATCGCCGCCGGGCGCCTGCTCAGCGCCCAGGCCGGTGCGCAAGGGCAGGGCGGGCTGGCGGCGCAGTTGGGCGCCAACCTGGCGCGCCTGCATCAGGTGCGCCCCCCGTGTGCGGCGCTGGACTTTTTGCCAATACCTCAGGGCTCACCCGCCCTGGCCACCCTCACGGCCTACCGGCGCTACCTCGACACCCTCGACCAGGCCTACCCGGCCCTGGAGTGGGGCCTGCGCTGGTGCGAGCTGCATGTGCCGCGCAGTCAGGCCCTGTGCCTGCTGCACCGCGACTACCGCACCGGCAACTACCTGGCCAGCGAACAGGGGCTGGAGGCGGTGCTCGACTGGGAATTCAGTGGCTGGGGCGACCCCTGCGAGGACCTGGGTTGGTTCAGCGCCCGTTGCTGGCGTTTCACCCGCCCCGACCTGGAGGCGGGCGGCATCGGCCTGCTCGAGGACTTCCTGCGCGGCTATCACGAAGTGTCCAGCCTGGCCATCGAACCTAGCCAACTGCACTACTGGCAGGTCATGGCCACCCTGCGCTGGGCGGTTATCGCCCTGCAGCAAGGACAACGCCACCTGTCCGGCGAAGAACCTTCCCTCGAACTGGCTCTGACCGCGCGCCTGCTGCCGGAGCTGGAGCTCGACATCTTGAACATGACCGGAGCCGAGGCGCCATGACCCAACCGAATGCCGCGCAACTGCTCGATATCGCTCGCCAGACCTTGCTGGAGCAGGTGTTGCCCGAGCTGTCCGGCGAGCTGCGCTACCCGGCGCTGATGATCGCCAACGCCATGGCCATCGCTGCGCGTGAAAGCCGCCTGCAAGGCGAGCTGGAGGTCCAGGAGCACGCACGTCTGGGCGCCGTGCTCGAGGCGCCGCCAGCGACCCTGGCCGGCACGAGACAGCATTTGGCCCAGACCATCCGCGAAGGTCGCCACGACGCGCCGCAGGCACGTCGCGCCCTGGTCGAGGCGCTGCGCCAGACGACGCTTGACCGTCTGGCGATCAGCAACCCCAAGGCCATGCCCTGAACGCCGGTGGCCACTGCCCGATTTCCAAGACTGAAAACGCATAGAAGGACAACCATGAACTTCACCCTGTCGGACGACCTGCTGACCTTGCAGGCGAAAACGCGCGACTTCATTGCCAATCACGTGATTCCGTTTGAGAAAGACCCGCGCCAGGACCGCCACGGCCCCAGCGACGACTTGCGTCAGGACCTGCTGGAAAAGGCCCGCATCGCCGGGTTGCTGACCCCGCATGCCAGCCCCGAGATGGGCGGCATGGGCCTGAGCCATGTGGCCAAGGCGATCGTCTTCGAAGAGGCCGGCTATTCACCCTTGGGGCCGGTGGCGCTGAACATCCACGCACCCGACGAAGGCAATATCCACCTGATGGACGTGGTCGCCACCGAGGCGCAGAAGGACCGCTGGCTGCGCCCGCTGGTCCAGGGTCGGGCGCGCTCGTGCTTCGCCATGACCGAGCCTGCGCCGGGCTCAGGCTCGGATCCGTCGATGCTGCGCACCACGGCCACCCGCGATGGCGACGATTACCTGATCAACGGCCGCAAGTGGTTGATCACCGGCGCTGACGGCGCCGATTTCGCGATCATCATGGCGCGCATGGAGGACGGCACGGCGACCATGTTCCTCAGCGACATGCGGCGTGAGGGCATCGTCCACGAACGGCAGCTGGACTCGCTGGACAGCTGCTTCACCGGTGGCCACGGGCAACTGCGTTTCGACAACCTGCGCATCCCGGCGAGCGATGTGCTCGGCGAGATCGGCAAGGGCTTCCGCTACGCCCAGGTGCGTCTGGCGCCGGCACGGCTGACCCACTGCATGCGCTGGCTCGGCGCCGCGCGTCGTGCCCACGACATCGCCTGCGATCATGCGCGCACCCGCGACGCCTTCGGCAAATCGCTGGGCGAGCACCAAGGTGTCGGCTTCATGCTCGCCGACAACCAGATGGACCTGCATGTGGTGCGCCTGGCGGTATGGCACTGCGCCTGGGTACTCGACCAGGGCGAGCGGGGCAATGTCGACTCGAGCATGGCCAAGGTGATCAGCTCCGAGGCGCTGTGGCGGGTGGTTGATCGCTCGATGCAGGTGCTGGGCGGGCGCGGGGTGACCGGGGACACGGTGGTGGAGCGGATCTTCCGCGATATCCGGCCGTTCCGCATCTATGACGGTCCGAGCGAAGTGCACCGCATGAGCCTGGCGAAGAAACTCCTCGACCAGCGCCCGGGAGGTCACTGATGCAGCCGCAACTTGCTCGACTGTTCTCTCTTGATGGCCGTCGCGCCCTGGTGACCGGGGCCTCCAGTGGCCTGGGCCGGCACTTTGCCCAAACCCTGGCGGCCGCCGGCGCCGAGGTGCTGGTCACCGCCCGGCGCGAGGCGCCGTTGCAGGCCCTGGTCGAGACCATCCAGGCCAGCGGCGGCCGGGCCCGCGCCTTTGCCCTCGATGTGACCCGCCGGGACGATGTCTGCCGGGTGCTCGATGCCGCCGGCCCCCTGGATGTGCTGGTCAACAACGCCGGCGTGAGCGACAGCCAGGCGCTGCTCGACTGCGATGATGGCAGTTGGGACCGCGTACTCGACACCAACCTCAAGGGCGCCTGGACGGTGGCCCAGGAAAGCGCGCGGCGCATGGTTGCCGCAGGGCAGGGCGGCAGCCTGATCAACGTCACCTCGATCCTCGCCAGCCGGGTGGCCGGCGCCGTCGCCCCTTATCTGGCGGCCAAGGCCGGCCTGGCGCACCTGACCCGCGCCATGGCCCTGGAGCTGGCGCGCCATGGCATTCGCGTGAACGCCCTGGCGCCGGGATACGTGATGACCGACCTGAACGAGGCGTTCCTGGCCAGTGACGCGGGGCAGAGATTGCGTTCGCGTATTCCGAGCCGGCGCTACAGCCAGCCGGCGGACCTGGACGGCGCCTTGCTGCTGCTCGCCAGTGACGCCGGCCGCGGCATGAGCGGCAGCGAGATCGTGGTCGATGGCGGCCACCTGTGCAGCAGCCTGTAGAGACACCGCCCAGCCTTGCAACCCCCGTGATGAATGGCACCGGCCGTGCCGGTCAAGAACAACAAGAAACAGAGGTAGTTATGTGCCTGCAACCGTTGAACTGCCCATGGACGAAGGACCCGTCATGATGAACCCGAGCCTGGAACACGAACTGGCCCCGAATGCGGCCAACCACGTGCCGCTGTCACCACTGTCGTTCCTCAAGCGCGCCGCGCAGGTCTATCCCCAGCGCGACGCGGTGGTGTACGGCGACCGTCGCTACACCTACCAGCAGTTGCACCAGCGCAGCCGGGCCCTGGCCAGCGCCCTGGAGCGGGTCGGCGTGCAGCCGGGCGAGCGTGTGGCGATCCTGGCGCCGAACATCCCCGAGATGCTCGAGGCGCACTATGGCGTGCCCGGCGCGGGTGCCGTGCTGGTGTGCATCAATATCCGCCTGGAGG
Source organism: Pseudomonas sp. PONIH3 (assembly GCF_002934345.1). NCBI lineage: Bacteria > Pseudomonadati > Pseudomonadota > Gammaproteobacteria > Pseudomonadales > Pseudomonadaceae > Pseudomonas > Pseudomonas sp. PONIH3. The sequence continues at coordinate 802,703 of NZ_CP026386.1, read as the reverse complement.
CGCGCAGCATCGCCTTCATCCTGCGCCATTGCGCGGCCAGGGTACTGTTGTGCGATCGCGAGTTCGGCGCGGTGGTCCACAAGGCGCTGGCGATGCTGGACACGCCACCGCTGCTGGTGGGCATCGATGATGCCCAGGCCGAGGGCGCCGACCTGGCGCCGGACCTGGACTACGAAAGCTTCCTGGCCCAGGGCGATGGCAACCGGCCGTTGAGCGCGCCGCACAACGAATGGCAGTCGATCGCCATCAACTACACCTCCGGCACCACCGGCGATCCCAAGGGCGTGGTGCTGCATCACCGTGGCGCCTACCTCAATGCCTGCGCCGGGGCGCTGATCTTCCAGCTCGGTCCGCGCAGCGTCTACTTGTGGACCCTGCCGATGTTCCACTGCAACGGCTGGAGCCATACCTGGGCAGTGACCCTGTCGGGGGGCAGCCACGTGTGCCTGCGCAAGGTGCAGCCCGAGGCGATTCACGCCGCCATCGCCGCGTATGGCGTGACCCACCTGAGCGCCGCGCCGGTGGTGATGTCGATGCTGATCCATGCTCCGGCAGGCGCCGCGCCGTCCCAGGCGGTGTCGGTGATCACCGGTGGCGCCGCACCGCCCAGCGCGGTGATCGCCGCCATGGAGGCGCGCGGTTTCAGCATCACCCATGCCTATGGCATGACCGAAAGCTATGGCCCTAGTACCTTGTGCCTGTGGCAGCCAGGCGTCGACGAGCTGCCGCTGGAGGCTCGCGCGCGGTTCATGAGCCGCCAGGGCGTGGCCCATCCGATGCTCGAGGACGCCACGGTCCTGGATAGCGAAACCGGCCAGCCGGTGCCCGCCGACGGGGCGACGCTGGGCGAGCTGGTGGTGCGCGGCAACACGGTGATGAAAGGCTACCTGCACAACCCCGAAGCCACCCGCAGCGCCCTGGCTGGCGGCTGGCTGCACACCGGCGACCTGGCCGTGCTGCACCCTGATGGCTATGTGGAGATCAAGGACCGGGCCAAGGACATCATCATTTCCGGCGGCGAGAACATCAGTTCGCTGGAGATCGAGGAGGTGCTCTACCAGCATCCTGAGGTGCTCGAGGCCGCCGTGGTGGCGCGGCCCGATTCGCGCTGGGGCGAAACCCCGCATGCCTTCGTCACCCTGTGTGCCGAGGCCCAGGGGGATATCACCGGCGAAGAGCTGATCCGCTGGTGTCGCGAGCGCCTGGCGCACTTCAAGGCGCCGCGGCATGTGTCGTTGGTGGCGTTGCCGAAGACGGCCACCGGCAAGATCCAGAAATTCGTCCTGCGCGAATGGGCTCGCCAGGCGGCTGCAGCCAGTGACCGGCCGGAAGGGTGATGCGTGGTCACCCTCCCGATCGGCCGCCGGCTCGCTCAAGTCTGCTATATCGAACGGAGGAAAAGCTTCACACTATCCGCCAAAATACAGGTAGGCATCTACCTGCCTGTGAACCGACATTCATGAGCCGGATCTTCTCTGATGACGTCCTATATCCTGGGGACCGCGTTACTTGGATTCGACGACTTCGCTCTGGCCCAGAGGCTCGAGCCTCATGCGCTGCTTGCAGAGGTTTCGCTTGCCCTTGGCGAGCCCGATGGCGCAATCGAAACCCGCCCGTTCAACGCGCTACTGGCGTTGGCTGCGCACCGTTCGGGTAATCGCCTGTTCGCTCTGCAGTTCGGGCTTGAACATGGCATGCGGGGGATGGGGACCCTGCTGCATGTCATTCAGAGCGCGGACACAGTCGGTGAGGTGCTGAGGGCATTGGTCCGGTACGCCCATGTGCTCGGCACGGCAGTGGAGTTTCGCCTGGAGCGGCATCTCGGCAATGCACGCTTGAGCTGTCAGGTCACCGATGCGGATCTGCCCTGTGTAAGACAGACCGTGGAGTGGGCGATGGGAATGAGCGCGCAGCTCATGCACAGTTTGCTCAAGCACCTCTGGCGCCCGCAGGCCCTGCTGCTGTGCCATGGCGCGGGGGCGGAGCCTTCGGCATACCGGCGTCTGCTGGGGGTGGCGCCGCGTTTTTCCAGCACGGAAAACGCCTGGGTGTTCGACCCTGCGCTGCTGGACGCACAGCTTGGCGCAAAGGATCAACGCATCCTGCAACTGACCCGGCAGTTCCACGACGAGCTGGCGGATATCACGCTGGAGTCGTTGCCCATGCACGTACAAAAGCTTATGCGCAATCACATGCCCCAGGGGCGTGTCACGGTCGAACAGATTGCCATGGATCTTAAGATCAGCTCGCGCAGCCTGCAGCGCTACCTGCTGACCCAAGGCACGAGTTTCCAGGCATTGCTGGACGGGACCCGCCAGGCGATGGCCACCCGCTTGCTACGAGATGCGACGATCAACCTGACGCAGGTGGCAGAGTTGCTGGGATACACCCAGCTTGCCGCGTTTTCCAGGGCGTTCAGCCGCTGGCATGGCCTCAGCCCGCAACAATGGAAGCGCCAGCTACGCCAGGCGCCTGATGCCGAAAGCGGGCGTGGTCGACATGGCTGACGTTCCCTTTGTCCGGGCAATCAGCCTCACCGGGTTTCATGCCTTCGCCGCCGGGCAGGGGCTTGATCCCGAGCAGATGCTCAAGCACGTCGGCCTGCCGGGCCAGGGCCTTCAAGACGAGGACGATCTGCTCCCCTACCAGCAATACTGTGCTTTGCTCGAGGCCTGCAGTCGGCATTCGGGCAATGCGCTGTTCGGCCTGGAATATGGTCTGTTCCAGGCCTCCGATGTGTTGGGTGACTTGCTCCACCTGCTGCGCAATGCGCGCACGGTCGGTGATGCGCTGGTGGAATTGCGCAACCATTACGCCCTGTACAATGGTGCGGCCGAAGTCGGGCTGGACAGCGAAAACGGCCTGACCATCCTCAGCTATCATGTTCGCCCCTCCCACGCGCCCGGCGTGGGCCAGGCAGAGGAGCTGGCCGGTGCCGTGGGCATCGCACTGATGCGCGCACTGGCAGGCCCGCACTGGCTACCTAGCGCCCTCTGGCTCAACCATTCGCCCAGTACCGATGTCGCCTTGTATGCCCAGGCGCTCGGCATGCCGCCCACCTTCAATGCGCGTTGTGTCGCCCTGGTGTTCGAATCATCGCTGTTGGCGCAGCCCTGTGTCCTGTGTGATGAGGCGTTGCACCAACTGGTGGTCAGGAGGATGCAGCGCCTGGAGCGGCTGTCCGGCGACGAGCTGGCCATCCAGATCAAGCAGTTGCTGCATCACCTGCTGCCCAGTGGGCGGGCCACGGCGCAGAAAGTGGCCAGCATCATGGCGCTGACGCCGAACGAGTTGCGTCAGGCCATGACGCAGGAAGGGCTGACGTTCCAGCAATTGCTCGAGGAGGTACGTCAGTCCATGGCCCAGGCCTACCTTGCCAGGCCTTCGGCCAACATCGGCGAGCTGGCCGCGCTGCTCGGCTATTCCGACACCGGTGGATTTTGCCGAGCCTTTCATCGCTGGTTTCAGATGAGCCCGTTGAGCTGGCAGAAGGCCCACGGCATCAAGCGCCAGCCGCGTCTGCTGGGGCGCGGACGTACGCGCCCCTAGAGGGTGTCGGCCCTTCGCTAGTAACCCCGGAATATATCGCCAATGCTCGCGATAGGGTGCGCCGCGTGCGCCGTTTGTGCCACGGATCGACTGGCTATGGAAGACTGAGGGGCGTAGACCGCCGTCAGGAACAGGGCAAGTGTCACGCTGGCCACCAGAAAAGCAAAGATACGCATGGGAACCTCCAGCTTTTGTTTTTGTAGTTATCTTCGAGTCTGGCCCGTGGCGTTGGCTAAAGCTTGATAAAGTGCGCCATTAAATGGGCCTTTGTGCGGCTGTTTCGGGAGGGTTGGCCGCTGCGAATACCTGGGTGGCCGCCACGATGTCCTGATCGCCATGGCCCATGGATTCAGCCCTTTGCACGACCCCGCATACGGCGTCGAAGACCGGCGTCCAGGCCCCTTGCGCGTGCAGCGCCTGGGCGATGTGAGCGAAGGCGCCGGCATGCACATCGAGCCTGGCCTGATCGCCTGCGAAATCCTGCGCTTCCAGCCGGCGTACCGCTTCTTCGAGCGCGTCGCTGATGAAAAACCGTGACGTGTCGAGCAGCAGCCTGGCCGTCTCCGCCACCGGCAGGCCGAAACGCTCGCTCGCGCCCACGGCCTCGAAGAACGCCATCATCGTGGCGAATGCCTGGGCGTGGAGCACGGTGGCAAAGGCCAGTGCTTCGTCCCAAGGCAGGAACATCGTTTGACCGGCCAGCGCTTCGAGCAGCGCCCGATGCTGCTCGAAACCCTCATGATCGCCGGTATGCAGGGTGTGGCTCTGGCGATGACCGACGTTGCGCGGGTAGGCCACGATCATCCCTTTGACGTACAGGCCACCAGCGGCGTTGACCAGCGCCTGAAGCGCCAGGCCCTCGTCGCGGCCGTTGGTGGTGTAATCGATCACTGTGCGACCTGCGAGTGCCGCCATCACCCCCGGCCTGCCAAGCACGCCATGGGTCGCCTGGTCGTCCAGCAGCACGAAGACCGTGACCGGGCTTGCGCTGAGCGCGGCGTGAGCCGAGTCGCACAGCTGAGCACCAGCGGCGACCAGCGCCGCCGCTTTGCCAGGCGAACGGTTCCACACCGCCACGCGTTTGCCTTGCTTGAGAAATGCATGGGCCATGATCGTGCCCATGGCGCCGAGCCCGACTACCGATACATCGACGTCGAGGCGCTGCTCATTTTGCGTGCTCACATTCCAACCCTCATGATTTTTGTTTTAGGTATCCAGGACGCGGGCGCAGTCTTTCGCCTACAACAGGTTCTGTGCGCGGGCCCAGTCAGTCGCGTCGACCAGCGTGCGTTCGAAGGCGCTGAAGATCGCCTCGATATCGGCCTGGGTGCAGATCAACGGCGGACAGAAGGCGATCGTGTCGTAGATGGCGCGAATGATCAGCCCGTGCTTGTGCGCCTGTCTGAACACATAGCCACCCAAGGTGCCGGGCTGGGCGAAGGGTTGGCCGGTGGCCTTGTTCGCCACCAGTTCGATGGCGCCCACCAGCCCGATACCGCGCACATCGCCCACCAGCGGATGGTCGGCGAATTCGCGCAGACGGCGCTGGAATTCAGGGGCCAGGCGCTGGACCTGGCCCACCAGGTCGCGCTCTTCGATGATGCGGATATTTTCCAGCGCCACCGCAGTGGCGACGGGATGACCCGTGCAGGTCAGGCCATGGGCGAAGGCTCCCAAACGCTGGCTCTGGCTGAGCAGGACGTCATGAATGGCATCGGACACCAGCACGGCGGCCAGGGGCTGATAGGACGAGGTGAGCTGCTTGGACAGCACCATGATATCGGGCTGGATCCCGTACAGCTCGGCGCCGAACATCGTGCCAAGCCTGCCGAAGCCGGTGATGATCTCGTCGATCACCACAAGGATGTCGTAGCGTCTGCACACCGCCTGGATCGCTGCCCAGTAGCCTTGGGGAGGCGGAATCACGCCGCCTGCGGCCATCACCGGTTCGCCGATGAACGCGGCGATGGTTTCCGGGCCCTCGTCGAGGATGTAATGCTCCAGCTCGTCCGCCAGGCGCGCCGAAAAGGCTTCCTCGGTCTCGCCAGGCCGGCCGAATCGATAGAAGTTCGGGCAGGTCAGGTGATGCACCGGGATGGCCGGCAGATCGAAATCACGGTGCATCGACGGGATGCCGCTCAAGCTGGCGCAGGCGACGGTGGCGCCGTGATAGGCCTGCTGGCGGGAGATGAACTTCTTCTTGGCGGGCTTGCCCAGTGCGTTGTTCACGTACCAGACCATCTTCACCACCGAGTCGTTGGCCTCGGACCCTGAGTTGGTGAAGAACACATGGTTCAGATCGCCGGGCGCAAGCTCCGCCAGCTTGGCGGCGAGCGCCGCGGCCGGGGCGTTGGTCTTGTGGCTGAAGCTGTGGTAGTAGGGCAGTTGCCTGAGCTGCTCGACGGCGGCGTCGACCAGGCGCTGTTCGCTGAAACCCAGGGCAACGCTCCACAGGCCCGACATGGCTTCGATATAGGCATTGCCCTGTTCGTCGAAGACCTGCACACCGTCGCCTGCGGTGATGACCAACGGCCCGATTTCCTGATGCTGGGCCAGGTTGGTGTTGGGGTGAATGAGTGCTGCCAGATCGTTGCGCGCGGTCGCAGTGAGCGTGTTCATTGGTCCATGTTCCTGTCGCAGGCTTCGATCGCCCGCAAGTGAGCAGGTTGCCTGCGCCCCGTGGATCGTCACGGGACGCACGGCAGGATCCTGCGGTTACTGACCAAGCGCTGCCGCGACCGCTTCGCCGAACGCCTTGAGACCCTGTTCGAGCTGCTCGGTCGGGGTGTTCACCGGTGGCATCAGCTTGATGATCTCGCCGTTCGGCCCGCAGCGGTCGACCAGCACGCCCGCCTGCAGCACGCGCTGCTGGGCATCCTTGGCCAAGGCTACGTTGCTGCGGCCGAAATCGATGCCGGCGATCATGCCGCGGCAGCGCGCCGAGGCGACCCCTGGAATCTCGGCGTAGCCGGCGACCGCGCGTTCCATGGCCGCGCAGTTGGCGGCCAGCAACTTCAGGAACTGCTCGTCGCGCCAATAGCCGAGGGCAATCTGGGCGGTAAGGAACGCCAACTGGTTGCCGCGGAAGGTGCCGATATGATCGCCCGGCTCCCAGACATCCAGCCCGGCGCCGATCAACACGATGGCCATGGGCAGGCCGTAGCCACCGATCGATTTGGCGCAGGTGATCAGGTCAGGGACCACCCCGGAGCGCTCGAAGCCGAAGAAGTCACCGGTGCGGCCGCAGCCAGCCTGGATCTCGTCGCAGATGAGCAACACCCCGTGTGCACGGGTCCATTGGCGCAAGGCTTGCAACCACTGATTGGAGGCGGGGTAGACGCCGGCCTGGATCTGCACCGATTCGACGATCACCGCCGCTGGCAGCTCCGAGCCGCTGCCCTGGTCGTTGGCCAGGCGCTCGAGGAAGCCGATGCTGTCGAAGGCGCCGTAAGGGCTGTCTTCGTAGGGCACGAACACCACGTCGGTGGACAGCCCCGGACCGCGCCGGGTGCGGTTGCCAGTGACCGCCAGCGCACCAGCCGTCATGCCGTGGTAGGCACCATAGAACGACACGATCTTGCTCCGCCCGGTCGCCTTGCGCGCCAGCTTCAATGCCGCCTCGACGGCATCGGCGCCGGTCGGGCCGGTGAACTGCACCTTGTAGTCCCAGCCGCGCGGCTTGAAGAGGTCGCGTTCCAGCGACTCGAGGAACTGCCGCTTGGTGGTGGTGTGCAGGTCCAGGGCATGGGTCACGCCGTTGGCCGACAGGTACGCGATCAGCGCATCGCGCATGCGCGGGTCGTTGTGGCCGTAGTTCAGGGCACCGGCGCCGGCAAAGAAGTCCAGGTACTCGCGGCCATCCTCGCCGCGGATCTTGCTGCCCTGGGCAGTATCGAAGACCAGCGGCAGATCGCGGCAATACATCCGCACGTTGGACTCGAGCCGTTCGAATGTCTCGATGTTGTTCATGCATAACCTCTTGAAGTGATCGGGCAACATTTGCTTGGCGCTATCAGTGCTTGAACATCACGTGGCGCACCACGGTGTAGTCTTCCAGGCCATACATGGACAGGTCCTTGCCGTAGCCGGACAGCTTCACGCCGCCATGGGGCATCTCGCTCACCAGCATGAAATGGGTATTGACCCAGGTGCAGCCGTATTGCAGGCGCGCGGCCAGGCGATGGGCGCGGCCGACATCGGCGGTCCACACCGAAGAGGCCAGGCCGTAGTCGGAGTCATTGGCCCAGGCCAGCGCCTGGGCTTCGTCCTCGAACGACGAGACTGTCACCACCGGGCCGAAGATCTCCCGGCACACCACCTCGTCATCCTGGCGGGCACCGGCCAGGACCGTCGGTTCGAAGAAGAACCCGCTACCTGCGGCGCGCTTGCCACCAGTGACGACCTCGATATGAGGCACTTCCCGGGCACGCTTGACGAAGCCTTCGACGCGACCCAGGTGCTCTTCGGTGATCAATGGCCCCATCTCGGTCGAGGGATCATCCTGCAGCCCGCACTTGATGCTGGCCACGGCCTCACCGAGCTTGCGCACGAACTCGGGGTAGACCGACTTCTGCACATACAGGCGGCAGGCGGCGGTACAGTCCTGGCCTGCGTTGTAGAAGCCAAAGGCACGAATGCCTTCGACGGCCGCGTCGATATCGGCATCGTCGAAGATCAGCACGGGGGCCTTGCCACCCAATTCCATGTGCATGCGTTTGACGCTGTCGGCGGTGCCCTCGATGATCCGGCTGCCGGTACGTACGGAGCCGGTCAGCGACACCATGCGCACCTTGGCATGGCTGGTCAGCGGCTCACCGACCGTGGCCCCCCGACCATGGACGATGTTGACCACGCCGGCAGGGAAGATCTCGGCCAGCAGTTCGCCGAGTTTCAAAGTGGTCATCGGCGTGTGCTCCGAGGGTTTCAGCACCACGGTGTTGCCGCCGGCCAAGGCCGGGCCGAGTTTCCAGGCCGCCATCAGCAAGGGATAGTTCCACGGCGCGATGGAGGCGACCACGCCGACCGCATCGCGACGAATCATCGAGGTGTGCCCCGGGATGTACTCGCCCCCGGCCGAACCTTGCAGGCAGCGCACGGCGCCGGCGAAGAAGCGGAACACGTCCGACACCGCCGGCAGCTCGTCCTGCAGCACGGCGGTGTAAGGCTTGCCGCAGTTGTCGACTTCCAGGCGCGCGAACTCCGGTGCCTGGGCATCGATGCTGTCGGCGAGCTTGAGCAGCAGGGCTGCGCGGTCCTTGGGCGGGGTTTGCGACCAGGCTTCGAAGGCCGCATCGGCGCTGTGCACCGCGGCATCGACCTGGGCTTGGCTGGCCTCGTTGGTTTGCACCAGGACGCTGCCCAGGGAGGGGTTGTACACGGCCAGCTCGTCGCCTTCGCCGGCTACCAGGGCACCATTGATCAGAAGTTTGCTTTGCATGTCGATTCTCGCCATTTAACGGCGCGGCCAAAGGCCGGCCTTGTGATTGTCGTCAGAGCACTCGATTGGAACGGCGTCGCTACACCAATGCCTCAGGTACCGGGCTGCGGAAGAAGCTGGTGCGGCAGGCGAGGTAGATCAACCCCAGGCCAAGCCAGCAACTGCCCATGATCAGCGCGTCTTTATCCAGGCTGATCAGCATCCACCCGGCCGTGACCAAGCCGATGAGCGGGAACAGCACGCCCCGCAGCAGGCCGGCGCCATCCTTGACCCGGGCATCGAAGGTGAGCCGCAATGCACACAGATTGACGGCGGTGAAAGCGACAAACGCGCCGAAGTTGACCAGCGACGTCGCGGTGGCGATCGTCAAGGCAAAACCCGCCGTGCCGAAAACGCCGCAGAGCAGGATGTTGAAGGCCGGGGTCTTGAAGCGCGGATGCAGGACACCGAACACCTTGCGCGGCAGCTGGTTGTCCCGGCCGAGGGCATAGAGCAGCCGTCCCACGCTGGCCTGGAACGACATGCCCGCGGCAAAGTGGGCGATGATGATCCCCGCCAGCACCACGGCGAAGAACACATCGCCGCCGATCATCCGGGCGATCTCGAAGGCGGCTCCGTCCACCTGCTCGAAGCTGGGGGAGGGATGGGCCAGGTACATGAAGTACGAGGAGCCCACGTACACCGAGCCGCCGATCAACGCGACCAGCAGGATGGCGCGTGGCAGCGTCCGGCCCGGCTCTCGGGTCTCCTCGCTCAGCGTGGACAGCGCGTCGAAGCCCAGGAACGAGTAGGCGGCAATGGCGGCGCCGGCCATGCTGGTGGCGAAGGGCACGTCCTGATTGAAGAACGGCTTGGCCGACAGCAGCCCGCCAGGGCCGTTCGCCGCCACGATGTAGTGCATGCACAGGCCCAGGAACACGACGATGATCGCCAGTTGCGCCGCCATCAACAGCACGTTGAAGCGGTTGGCGACCTGGATGCCAAGGACATTGAGCAGTGAAGTGGAAACGATGAAGCCGCTGATCCACACCCACTGCGGGACCTCTGGAAAGGCCATGTTGAGGTAGCTGGCACCGAGCAGCCAGATCAGCATCGGGATGAAGAAGTAATCGAGCAGGGCGGCCCAGCCCACCATGAACCCGAGATTGGCATTGAGCATCTTGCGGGTGTAGGTATAGGCCGAACCGGCTACCGGGAATACCCTGACCAGCCGCCCGTAGCTCAACGCGGTGAACACCACCCCGGTCGCCGCGATCAGGTAGGCCATCGCCGTGGTGTTGCCGCTGGCCTGGGTGATCACGCCGTAGGTGCCGAAGACGATCAGCGGGGCAAGGAACGCCAGGCCGAACAGCAGCACCGAGAACGGCCCCAAGGTGCGCCTCAACGAGGCGCTGGAGGTTGAATGACTCATGACGCAGCCCTCCTACGCGACGAAGTGGTAAGCGGTGGTGATGATGTCGTGATAAGCCTCGACGGACATCGCCTTGGCATTGCTGGCGTCCGAGAAGTTCTGCTTGGATTTTTCGGCGATGGCCTGGAAGTCCTCCTCGCGCACGCCCTTGACCTCGGCGAAGGAGGGGATGCCCAGGTCCTTGCTCATCTGGAACAGATGATCCACGGCGGCCTCGGCGGCGGCGGCCGGCGCCAGCGTCGGGTCGATCCCCAGGGCGTAGGCCACCTGGGCGTGGCGCAGGATGTCGGCATCGCGGTTGTGGCCAAAGACGAAGGGCAGGAAGATCGCGTTGCCGACGCCGTGCGGGGTGTCGTACATGCCGCCAATTGACTCGGAGATGCAGTGCACGCTGCCGACGTCAGCGTTGCCGAATGCCATGCCGGCGATCAGGCTGGCCACCAACATCTGCTCGCGCGCCTCTTGATTGTCTGGCTCCAGTACGACCGCCTTGAGGTGCTGGCTGATCAGGCGGATGGCATGCAATGCCAGGCCATCACTGATCGGGTTCGAAACGCGGCAGGTGTACGCCTCGATGGCATGGGTCAGGGCATCCATGCCGGTGGCGGCGGCAATCGACGCGGGCAGGGTGTCGAGGATACGGGAGTCGAGCAGCGCCAACACGGGGCCGACGCGGTAATCATGGACGCTCATCTTGAAATGGCGGGCAGTGTCGGTGATCACCGAGAAGCACGTCACTTCGCTGCCGGTACCTGCGGTGGTCGGGATGGCGATGATCGGCGGTATGGCGTGCTTGAGGGTGAACGACCCTTCGTAGTCCTCGATCCGCCCGTCGTGGGTAAGCAGCAGGCTGATGGCCTTGGCCGCGTCCATCGCGCTGCCGCCACCCACCGCCAGCAGGCCGTCGATGCCTTTGCCCCGATATTGCTGCGCCGTCCGGTTGATGTCTTCGCTGCGTGGATTGGCCTTGATGTCCGCGACTTCTTCGTAAGCAATTTCTGCCCTGTCCAGGCTGGCATAGATGCTGTCCAGCAGCCCCGCAGCCTTGACCCCGGCATCAGTCACGATCAGCACCCGCGCCAGGCCAAGGCCCTGGAGATGTTCACCGGTGCGCTCGCGCAGGCCAGGTTCCATCACGATCTTGCTGGGGAGTAAGAATTTGAATTCCATACGTACCTCTTGCTCAATTGTTGTCATTGTCGAAAGGGCAGTGGAGGAGCACCCGCGCCTGGTCGCGGTCGGCCGCTCAGGCGTGTGATGTGTGGCCTGGCGCTTTGGCGCAAGCCGGTATGTTGTTGTTTTGGGTGGTGTTGCAACGTGTCGCTAAAGGCCTCCAGCGGAATAAAAAGAGGGGCGGCCAAGCTGCACGCCCCTAAAGAAAATTGTTGTTAACGCAAGTGCCCCGTCAGCAGGGACAGCAGCGTGGTGGACAGGCAAGCCGGAAAGTCATGCCCCATCCCGGGCAGCAACACCAGGCTGGAGCCACGGATCGCCGCCGCCGTGGCGTAGCCACCGCTGGTGGCGACCATGAGGTCTTTTTCCCCATGGATGACCAAGGTGCGGCAACGAATCCGCTGCAGCTCCTCGGTACGGTCGGCGGAGTTGATGATTGCGCCGATCTGCCTGGCGGTACCGAGGTTGCTCGCCTCGCCACCGCCTCGCTCCCAGGCCAGCTGGGCATACTCACGCAAGGCCGGCTCGTTCCACTCGAGGGTGGAGCCGATCACGCGCATGATGTCCACGTAGTCGCGAACGCTTTCCTTCTCGCTGCGCGGCGGGCGGCGCAGCAACTGCAGAAGGGCCTTGAGCGCCGGCTGGCCGACGCGCAGGGAACCCGTGGTGGAAAAGATCGATGTGAGGGTCCTGACCCGCTGCGGATAACGTGCCGCGAGGGTCTGCGCGATCATGCCGCCCATCGACATTCCCACGACATGCGCTGTTTGCAGCTGCAAGCCGTCCATCAAGCCGATGACGTCGTTGGCCATGTCGGCCAGGTCATAGCCGGCGGTGCGCTTGCGCAGGAATTGCTGCAGGGTCGTGGGGGGCGTCACGTCGGTGAAGAACGACCTGCCCGAGTCACGGTTGTCCAGCGTGATGACCTGCAGCCCTTGCTCGACCAGCCCGGCGATCAGCGCTTGCGGCCAGTAGGTAAGCTGCAGCCCGAGGCCGACGATGAGCAGGACCGCCGGGGCACCCTCGACACCGTAGCTGCGATAGCAGAGCTTGCCTTTGCCCGGTAGCTCGCAGAAGCGATCACGGCTCATCGGCGGCTACCTGGCTGTTGCAGTTCGACGCCGGCATGCACCGGCACGTTCGGTACGCTGCTGAAGCTGAGGCACTTTTCCGCCACTGTGCCGCGGCGCAGCAGTTTGATATCGCGGAAGTAGTCCATCGACATCACCCAGGGCTCACACGGCCCCTGCCGCGGCACGCTGTCGAGCGCGCGCTGCACATAGCCGGCACCAAAGTCCAGCAGAGGGCGGGTTTCGATCCCGGCCGGCGCCTTTGGCTCGCAGACGTTGTAGCCTTCGCGCGCCATGAAACCGAGCAGGCGGCAGAAGTGGTCGCACAGCAGGCAGACCTTCAAGGTCCAGGACGAGTTGGTGTAGCCCACCGCGAAAGCGAAGTTGGGCACGCCGGAGAGCATCATGCCTTTGTAGGCCAGGGTCTCGTTGAGCACCACCGGCTTGCCGTCCTTGTGCAGGGTGATGCCACCGAACATTTGTACGTTGAGCCCGGTGGCCGTGACGATGATGTCGGCCTCCAGCGTCCTGCCCGATTTGAGCAATACGCCGGACTCGGTGAAGCGCTCGATATGGTCGGTGACGATGTCGGCCTTGCCGGTACTGATGGCTTTGAACAGGTCGCCCTCGGGCACCGAGCACAGACGCTGGTCCCACGGGTTGTAGGGTGGGTTGAAGTGCACGTCGACCGGGTAGTCCTTCGGCAACTCCTTGCGGGTCAGCCACAGCAGCAGTTTTTTCGAGAGCTTGGGGAAACGCTGGCAGAAGCCCCAGAACGCCAAGGTGATCTTGGCGTTCTTGTAGCGCGTCAGGGAATAGGCGGTTTGCGCCGGCAGGACCTTGCGCAGGAACGCGGCAACCCCGTCGGTGGCCGGCTGATTGATGATGTAGGAAGGCGTGCGCTGCAGCATGGTGATGCTGGCGACCTTGTCTGCCATGGCCGGAATCAGCGTTACCGCGGTCGCGCCACTGCCGATGACGACCACGCGCTTGCCCGCATAGTCGAGGTTCTCCGGCCAGTGTTGCGGGTGAACGATCTGGCCCTTGAACTGCTCGGTGCCCTCGAAGCGGGGGGTGAAGCCCTGATCATAGCGATAGTAGCCACCGGCACTGAATAGCCAGCGGCATTCGACCGTACGCACCTGAGCCGTCTGGCCTTCCTCGATGCGCACTGCCCACAGGCCTCTGTCGCTTTGCCAGTTGGCCGAGACGACTTTCTGCTGGTACTGGATGAACGGCTCCAGCTGGTACTCGTCGATGGCTTCGCGCAGGTACTCGAGAATGTCCGCGGCATCCGCCAGGGATTTCGCCTTGGTCCAGGGCTTGAAGTCGAAACCGAAGGTGTAGAGGTCCGAGTCGGAGCGGATGCCGGGATAACGGAACAGGTCCCAGGTGCCGCCCATGCGTTCGCGGGACTCGAGAATTGCGAACGTCCTGTCGGGTTGCTGGCGTCGCAGATAGGCCGCCGCGCCGATGCCAGACACACCGGCTCCAATGATCAAAATGTCGAGCGGCTCAACCGGAAGAGCAGTGTGCGAGGACATGTCGCCTCCTATTCTAGTGTTGTAGAGACTGATCTTTTGACTTGATCATTTGACCATGATGAGGTGGCCGATTGCCCGGTACAAGGTGCAAAATGCACCGCGAAGTCTTTTTTTTGGGATGATTTGAACTTTGAGTGACTGCGAGGGCGCCGGCCAACGCGTGGGGGGAGTCGTTCTGGGAGAAGGGGACTGCTAATGCTGCAAGAAGCCCCTGTGGTTCTATCTATCGGGCCCTATGTATCCAGGATTGCCGCGTCGCACCGGAGCACGGCATCTCTGGATGGCCTCTCAGTAGCTTTCCACCAGCAGCCTGACCGCCTTGCAGGCCGTTTCTGTCTCCGCTTCCAGGCGTTCGGGGTCGCCGTGGGCGGTCCAGGAGAGCAGTAAGCCATCGAAGAGGTTGATCAGTAGCCGACTGACAGTGGTCCGTGCGGCATGGTCCAGCGCATCGCCGGTTGCCTTCTGGATGGCCTGCTGAGTCGCTTCGAGGGAAACGATATAGATCTTGGCTGCCATCTGCGGATCGTTACGCAGGTTCCAGAAGAAGAGCTCGAATTGTGTGATGGCCCGTTCGGGGTGCGCGATGAACCACTTGACCAGTTGGCGCAGCATATCTCCCACCGAGTCGGCGGGGAGGGCGTCTGCCGGCGCCTGCAGCGATTGCTGTGGCATGTTGATCAAAGACTCGTAGACCGAATAGAACAACTCCTCCTTGGTGTGAAAAACATAATGCAGCGATGCCAGCGGTGAATCCGCAGCTGCCGCGATGCGCCGCGTCGTGGCGTTGGCTATGCCATGTTCCGCGATCACCTTGATGGTCGCTTCAATGAAATCCTGTCTGCGTTCTTCTGCGCCTATCCGAGCCATTCAGCGTTCTCCCTTGTCGGCATTGCGCCAACCGCCGGTGCCGGCGTCGGCGGTGACGAATGCTATCGCAAAGTCATTGCCTGTTCCATGAGATGGGTGGATGGAGCCGTTTGTGTCCGCACCTTGGCGGCCGGTATGTGGTCATTGCCAGTAACGAATGCCGAGCGCTGGATTTCACTGAGGTCGAGGCGGCCGCGGGAGGGTTACAAAAAACCTAGATCAAATGACTTGATCAAATGACTATATTAAATAATCATGGCAACGCCGAGCAGGTGATCAAGGGCTTCGGTAGTGGCGCAAGAGGTGACTGTGCTGGCGGCTCCGGTGAGACGACGCCGTTGCCCGGGCTCGCTGGACAGAACAATGACAAAACCGGACAGGTAGAAGGCAGATGGATACACGAAAACTCTCGACGGTCAGTGGTGACTCGTCGGTTGAACAGGTGGTGGAAATCATCCGGCGTGACGGCGGGGTCATCATTTCCGATTTCGTCTCGCCAGAGACGCTCAAGTGCCTCGCCGAGGAGCTGGACACCTACTTGAATGTCACGCCCTGCGGAGAAGACCCCTATTTCGCCGGTACGCAGACGCGCCGTGTCGGTCGCATCATCGGTCGAAGCGACATCGCGGTGGAGGTTGCACTAAACCCATTGTTCATCGGCGCGGCCAGGCAGATTCTTCAGACACCAACCCATGTATGGGTGGGCAGCGACCGCATCGAAATGGCGCCTGACATTCAACTCAGCATTACCCAGGCCATTCAAATCGGGCCAGGCCAAGGCCTGCAGCCCTTGCATCGAGACGACGCCACTTCGCTGTGGCGACATCCCCAGTTCGGACGCGAGGCCCGCCTGCAGATGATGCTGGCCATCTCGGATTTCAGCGAAGAAAACGGGGCGACGCGAGTGATTCCGGGTAGTCATCAATGGGATGACGAGCGCATGCCGACCCAGGAAGAAACCATCGCCGCTGAGATGAAGGCAGGCTCTGCGCTGCTGTGGCTGGGCTCGGTCTATCACGGCGGTGGCGCCAATACCACGTCGTCTCCTCGGACTGGCCTGACCATGGCCTACGACTTGGCCATCCTGCGCCTTGAAGAGAATCACTTCCTTTCCATCCCCATTGAACGGATTCGCCAACTTCCTGCAGAAATGCAGCGCCTTCTGGGTTGGAGTGTGAGCTCTACGCTGCTGGGCTGGGTGGAAATCGATGGTCAGATGCGTGACCCGCAGGAGCTCCTGGGCATGCCTGCCTTTTCCGAACCAGGGAAAGACTTCTGAGTGCTTGGGCTTGCACGGCTGGCTGCGTATTGAATTTCTGCCCGACAGGGCGCAACCAAGGAGATAAGACCATGGCGTTTTCAATCGACTCGAAAGTAGGCGAATTGCTGGATAACAACAATACGAGCCAGGTACTTGAAAAGCACGTGCCCGGTATCAGTAAGCATCCGCAAATTGGCATGGCCCGCGGCTTTGCCTTGGTGACAGCGGCGAAATACTCTGGCGGATTGATTTCGCCAGAAGTGCTAAAGGAAATTGATAGTGACCTGAGGGCCCTGGTCAACTAACGGTTGGCTGACCTGCCCCTATAAATGCAGTTGCTGGAGCAGGTCAGTAACTTAGCCAGCATTTTCCAGGTGGCCCATGGTGTCCATTGACCTACGGAACTCTGTCGAATGACAATATGGTGTCGCCCTCCAGATTAAGAGGTTGTTTTCGTGCAACTGATAGAAGTGGGCATCCTGGTCTCATGTGTACTGCTAATTATCTGCGGTCTGTTCTATGGGGTGGCATTTTTCGGGAGAGGAAACTATCTAATCGGTGGAGAGTTTTTGATTGTAGGAATATCGGCGACAAATTTCGCGGTCTTTATCGTTACCGGTTGGCAGGCTAATTATAACGTCGCCATGTTTCTTGATGCCTTTTCTCGAGGTGTTGGGATTCCTGTGATTGCAACGCTCGGTTTGATGTCGGTTACGCATGACTACAAGCCGTCTCCGGTGAGTGACATTTTGCTATTCCTGGCTGGCTTCGTGGTCGCGGCCATTTACTTTATGTCGGCCTCGTTCAAGGCCTTCCTCCCTTATTTTTATGTAGGGATGTGGTTGGTCTACACGACCTACCTGGCCTATTTTGTCTGGCGGCTGTGTCGTGCCGGTGAGCTTCTGCATGCGCTGGCCACCACTTTGAGTGGTGTGGCGGGATTGACGATAGCATTGCGCTATGATTTCTTCCCGATTGCGGGCGATGACACAAAGATGGTTTTCATGACGCTGGCTTTTCTGACGTGGTCGTACTCGATCGTGCAGTCATTCTATGCCTATGGTGCGCTTGAGCGCGCCAGTAAAATCCAACTAAGGCGGCATCTTGCGCGCTTTGAGTAGACCGTGTTTATTCGGCTGTTTCAGTCTATGAAGTTACTCCATGGCGGGCCAGGAGCCTGCCGTTTCAACCGCCTCTAGGGGCGGTTTTTTTTGGCGTAAATTTATGTTTAGGGCGCGCTTGGACATAGGGCTGGTGGCTGCAAGCGGTGCCTTAAATGCGCCAGGAATGGGCGTGCACTGGTAACACTTGTTCCTTTATTTCCCATTAAAGGGCAGGTGTTCGTAGCTTATCTAAAGCGTGTTGTGACTAACTGGCTGATTTATATCAACTAATGATGGCGTGAAGAGTTCTGGCATATGCTTTGCTTCATGATCAACCGACATGGTCATATGATCATGTCAGTTGATCAGCTTGCGATAGGTGCCGAATTCCTTGTCAAAGGTTGGGTTGCCGGTGCAGGCCCTTTTCCGAGGAGCCTATTATGAAAAAAGTATCCACAGTGCGTGAACGCGATGTTTCTACCCGCCGAATGTTCAGGCAGTTGCTGATTACCCTTGCTGTATCGGGCGCGATTTGCTCGGTGCAGGCCGCGTCTCAGGGCGCCCAGAAGCTGGGTTCCGAACTGACGCCACTGGGCGGTGAGGTGGCCGCCAATTCAAGCGGGGATATTCCGGCGTGGTCCACGCCGGGGCCACAAGGGGAGGGCTGGAGTTACGGCCAGATGCGCGCCGAGCACTGGAAGTTCAGGAGCGATAAGCCCCTTTACAGCATCGATGCGAGCAACGTGGCGCAGTACGCGAGCAAGCTGTCCCCGGGTCAGCTTGAACTGTTCAAGAAGATTCCGGGCTACCGCATGGAGGTCTATCCGACCCGACGCAGCTGCGGCGTGCCGGACTTCGTGGCGGATAACACACGGCAGAACCTTGGCTTCGCCAAGCTCGACCCTTCAGGGGTTGCCCTCGTAGAGGCTCACGTACCCGGCATCCCGTTCCCTCTGCCCAGCACTGGTGCTGAGGTGATGTGGAACATGAAGATGCGCTATCGCGGCCTTGGTGTAGAAATTCCAAAAAGCATTTCAGGCATCTCGCCGCGCAAGGGCGGGGAGTGGTTACGCCAGTCGTCGGATACCTTCTTCTTCACGCCGTGGGGAAAGAAAGGCAGTGAACTCTTTTCCGCAACTGGCCGTTTGGAAAATGCCACGTTCTCCAGTTATCGGGAGCCAGCGGCGCTGGCTGGGCAGGCAGGGGTGCAGACGGCTGTCGCCGGCGAGCAGGCCACGACGTTCTACTACTTCCCTGGCCAGCGTCGCGTGCGGCGCATGCCGTCGTATTCCTACGACGCGCCGCAGATCGGGTTGGACAACCAGTACAACGTCGATGAGGCGAACGTCTTCTTCGGCACCATGGACCGCTTTGACTGGAAACTGGTCGGTAAACAGGAGCTTTTGGTGCCTTACAACGCCTTCGGTGCCTATGACACCGCCGCCAAGGTGGAGGCGTTCGCCGGCAACGATTCAATCGCGCCGCAGGCGCGCCGCTACGAGTTGCATCGGGTCTGGGTGGTCGAAGCCAATGTGCGCCAGGGCATGCGCCACCAGGCGCCAAAACGCATGTTCTACATCGACGAGGATAGCTGGAACCCGCTGCTGGCTGTCGATTACGACAAGCAAGGACAGATCTGGAAAGTGCGTGAAGGCTTCTCGATCCCCGTGTACGAAACCGGCACTTGCGATGTGCAGGCCCAGGTCCAGTACAACCTGGTCAATGGCCGCTACCTGTTCGACATGACCTCGGTCGGAGCTGGCAAGAACGATATCCGCTGGCTCACCGATGAAGGTAGCAGCCCACGCCTGAAACGCGATTTCTACACCTCCGATAACCTGCGAGCCATCAGCGAACGCTAAAGAACGACGTCAGATCGAGAGCCAGAATGAAAAGAATAATTAGCAAAGCATCAGGCCTTGTCATCGTGTGCACCACCCCACTGGCAATGGGGTTCACCTTCGAAACCGAAACCCTCAATGGTTCGTTCGACTCCACCATCACCGCCGGCATGGGCGTACGTACGGAGTCGCGCGGCTGCAACCTGATCAACCAGGGGGCCACCGGGCACAATGTGCCGTCCGGCTGCCTGGCGCAGAGCTCGGGCGTTGCGGATCAGGGCGACCTGAACTACGACCGCGGCGACATGTTCACCAACTATCTCAAGGGTACCCACGAGCTGTTGCTGAAGATGCCCGAGGACGTCACCTTCATGGCGCGCGGTACCTGGATCCGTGACTTCGCGGCCACCGATACCACTGGCACGCGCTCGTTCAACACCCCTGAAAGCATCGGCAGCAGCGGCCTTGGCAAAGATGCTCGCGACGATCTCGCCTTCAAGGCTCGCCTGCTCGATCTGTGGGTGAGCAAAGGCTTTGACGTGGGCGAGCAGCGTGTCCGGGCGCGCCTGGGTAACCAGGTGATCAACTGGGGCGAGAGCCTGTTCGTGGCTGGGGGTATCAACAATACCAACGCCTACGACTATCAAGCCCTGGCCCGTCCGGGGGTGCAGCTCAAGGAGGCCGTGCTGCCGGCGCCGATGCTCAGTGTCGCCTCCGGACTGGGCTCGGGGGTCAACGTCGAGGCCTACTATCAATTCCGCTGGAACAAGAGCGAGCTGCCGCCGGTGGGCAGCTACTGGTCCACCACCAACGCGCTCGGCGAGGGCAGGGGCGAGTACGGGTTCTCCGAGAACAAAGCCCGGGACAGCGGCCAGTGGGGCCTTTCGCTGCGCTGGCAACCGGAGGACAGCGACGTCAACTATGGCTTCTACGTGATGCGCTACCACGACAAGACGCCGTCGTTGCGCGTGGATATTCTCGACCCGGACACCTTTGCCGCCGCACCCTCCTGGCGCTACCAGGAAGACCGGATGATGTATGGCGTCAGCGCCAACATGCCGATCGGCGACTGGGCCGTCGGTACCGAGCTGTCCTACCGGCCTAAGGATTCGGTGATGCTCAACCCGGTCGTCGACCTGTGTTCGAGCAATGGCGGCAAATGCTGGAAGGACGAGAAGAAGTTCCAGTGGCACCTGACCGGCCTTTACAGCTTCACGCCGTCCAACTCGCCGACGCTGCTGGATTTCACTGGCGCAAGCACTGGTACCTTGCTCACCGAACTTGTGGTCATCAAGTACCCGGGGCTACATGACCAGGTCAACGGCGAGCCGCTCGCCGCCGGCCTCAATGCCTGGCAGCTGGACCCTGCGACCGCGCCGAAGTCGCGTGGCGACAAGACCTCGTCGGGCATCAACCTGGACTTCAGCATGACCTATGACGGCACCTTGCTGCCGGGCTGGCAGGTCACCCCGGGGGTGTTCTACGCACGCTCGCTGAGCGGGCGTACACCGAACCTCACGGCCACCTTTACCAAGGACGCTAGCAGCATGAACTTCTACCTGAATTTCGTGCGCAACCCGGCCAGCTGGCAGGTGTCCCTGAACTACGCCAAGTTCATGGGCGGGGATACCCCTTACGACCAGCTGTATCGTGACCGCGATTATGTCGGCATCGCGATCTCCCGTACCTTGTGAGGCCTCCTGTGAACGGTTCTGTAAAACTGACAGGGATCCAGGCGCGTGGCGTGTTGCCACGCGTCGAGCGGGTCTTGTTCGGACATCGGCGGCTGGTGCTGGCGGGCCTGGCCGTGTTCACCCTGGTCATGGCCTGGTTCGCGGTGCAGTTGCGTATGGACGCCGGCTTCGAAAAACAGTTGCCGGTCGGCCATGAATACATCCAGACCTTCGAGACGTACCGCAACGACCTGATGGGCGCCAATCGCCTGACCATCGTGGTCAAGGCTCGCAAAGGTGATATCTGGAGCGCCCCTGGGCTGAAGCGACTGTATGAGGTGACCCAGGCGATCAGCTTCCTGCCGGGGATCTCGCGCAGCAGCGTGCGCTCGTTGTGGACGCCCAATGCCTTCGTCAACGAGATTACCGAAGAAGGCTTTCGCGCCGATCCGCTGGTGCCGGGCACGGTTTCGCCCGAGCACCTGAACGACCAGGTCATCGCCTCGATCGCCAACTCCACCGCGCAAGGGGGCTTCATCGGCACCCTGGTGTCGCGTGACCAGAGCAGCGCGATGATCACCGCGGAGCTCAACGAGTACGAGGCCGATGGGACGCATCTGGACTATGTCGCGTTCAATCACCGCCTGGAAAAAGAGCTACGCCAGCAGTTCGAAGATGGCGATTTCGAAGTGCAGATCATCGGCTTCGCCAAGCAGATCGGCGACATCGCCGACGGCGCTTCGGCGGTGCTGGAGTTCTGCTTGCTGGCGCTGCTGCTGACCGCGGCGGCGGTGTACTGGTATTGCCATTCACTGCGCTTCACCTTGCTGGCGCTGGTGTGTTCTCTGGCCTCGTTGGTCTGGCAATTCGGCAGTCTGCGCTTGCTGGGCTATGGCCTCGACCCGCTGGCGGTGCTGGTGCCGTTCCTGGTGTTTGCCATCGGGGTGTCCCATGGCGTGCAGCAGATCAACTTCATTGTCCGCGAGATCGCCACCGGCAAGAGCGCCGAAGCGGCGGCACGCTCGAGCTTCACCGGCTTGCTGATCCCGGGAACGCTGGCACTGGTGACTGCACTGGTGTCTTTCGTGACGCTGCTGCTGATCCCGATCCCGATGGTGCGGGAACTGGCGATCACCGCATCGCTCGGAGTGGCCTACAAGATCATCACCAACCTGCTGATGCTGCCTTTGCTGGCGTCCATGCTGCGGGTCGACGACGAGTACGCGGCGGCCCAGGAAATTTCCCGGCAGCGCCGTACCCGCTGGCTGCGTGGCCTGTCGCGGCTGGCCGAGTGGCGCAACGCGCAGTGGGTCCTGGGCGTGGCGCTGGTGATCTTTCTGGTGGCGATCTGGCAAAGCCATGACCGTGTCGTCGGCTCGTTGCAGGCCGGGGCCCCGGAGTTGCGCGAGGATTCGCGCTTCAACCGCGACGCCGTGTCCATCGCCAACAACTATGACATCGGGCTGGATTGGCTCAGCGTGGTGTTCGAAGCCAAACCGGGGGAGGCTGGCGAAGGCGTGCCGGCGACGTGCGAGGATGTCGCTGCGGGCCAGTACCAGGACCGTTTCGTCTGGGCCATGCAGGGCGTGCCTGGCGTGCTGTCGGTAGCGTCGTTCTCCAGCAACCTGCGCCAGTTCAACGAGGGCTACAACGAAGGCAACCCGAAGATGGCCGTGGTGCCCATCGACCCGATGAACTACGCGGCGCTGGCTACCGAGGTGGCGCGCACCCCTGGACTGGTGCGTACCGATTGCAGCATGTCCGCCGTGCACCTGTACCTGGCTGATCACAAGGCCACGACGATCAACCGGGTGGTGGAGGCGGTCAAGGCGTTTCGTAGCGAGTATTCGCAACCGGGCCTGGCGATCCGCCTCGCCTCGGGTAACGCCGGTGTCCTGGCGGCCATCAACGAGGAGGTGGAGAAGAGCGAGACGCCCATGCTGCTGTATGTCTATGCCGCGATCGCGTTGCTGGTATTCGCGGTCTACCGCGACCTGCGCGCGGTGCTGGTGTGCTGCCTGCCGTTGACCATCGGTACATTCATTGGCTACTGGTTCATGAAGGAGCTGCAGATCGGCCTGACCATCGCCACCTTGCCGGTGATGGTGTTGGCCGTGGGCATCGGCGTCGACTACGCCTTCTACATCTACAACCGCCTGCAGTTGCACCTGGCCCATGGCCAGTCGATCACCAAAGCGGTCGAGCACGCGTTGCTCGAAGTGGGCGTGGCCACCATCTTCACCGCGATCACCCTGGCGGTGGGCGTGGCCACCTGGGCGTTCTCCGACCTGAAGTTCCAGGCGGACATGGGCAAGCTGCTGGCCTTCATGTTCATCGTCAACATGGTCATGGCCATGACCGTACTGCCGGCATTCGCGGTCTGGCTGGAGCGGGTATTCCCGCGCAAGCGCCCCGTGCGCATGATCGGCGCGCTGCTGCACTGAGGAGAGAAACATGCGATTCAGGGGTTCATTGATCGCGGCGGTGCTCGCCGCGACATTGCCGTTGCTGTCTGCTCGGGCCGAGCCCTTGCAGACAGTGCCTGCCGTGCAGGCGAGCAATGCCACGCAAGCGACCATGCTGGATGCCGTGTGGGCCGGGGAGCGCGTGGTCGCGGTCGGCGACCACGGCGTGGTCTTGCTGTCGGACGATCAGGGCAAGCGCTTTCGCCAGGCACGTTCGGTACCGGTGTCGACCCAACTGACAGGTGTGTCTTTCGTCGACGCCCAGCGTGGCTGGGCGGTTGGCCATTGGGGGGCGATCCTGGCCACCGCCGACGGTGGCGAGTCGTGGCAAATCCAGCGCTTGTCCAGCGACGTAGATCGACCGCTGTTCGACGTGCATTTCTTCAACGCCCAACAGGGCGTTGCCGTGGGGCTGTGGTCGTTGCTGCTGATCACCGAAGATGGTGGCAAGACCTGGACCGAGCAATCGTTGCCGCCGCCCCCGGGTGCCAGGAAGGCCGATCTCAACCTGATGGGGCTGTTTGCCGGCAGCCACGGCACGCTGTACGCCACCGCCGAGCATGGGCAGCTACTGCACTCCGAGGACCAAGGCAAAAGCTGGGGTTACCTGGATACCGGCTACGCAGGCAGCTTGTGGTCGGGGGCTGTCCTGGATGACGGCAGCCTCTTGCTCGGCGGTCAGCGAGGCACGTTGCTGCAGGGTACAAAGGAAGGGAAGGGATGGCGCAGATTGCCTACCCACGGTAAAGGTTCCGTCACCGCAATGGCGGTAGCGGGTTCCCGAGTGCTGGTGGTCGGGCTGGATGGGCTGATGATGCTGAGCGAGGATGGCGGGCGGCATTTCCAGGAAAAGCAGTCGGCGGATGACTTGTCGCTGACGGCGGTGCTGCTCGATGCACAGGGTACGCCTGTGCTGTTCTCGCGCCGTGGCGTGATGCCGTACCAGAAGTGAGGCGTTAACCGACGAACTGATCATGGCTTGGGTCGCAGAACGACCCAGGCCGAATGCCAATCATCAACCACTTGAGAGAGGGTAGGACGCGGTCGAGCAGTGGGCAGGGCATTACTGACCAAGCAGGCATATCCGGGGGCAGGTGGTCCGTCCCCCGAATCGATCAATCGCGTTACAGCTGCAGATGGTCCGCCAGGTCAGCGTAGTTATGCTGCCACAGGCCTGGGCTGCCCGCAGGATACTGTGAGCGGAAGCCGATGATCTTCTGCACGCGCGCAGAAAGCGTCCTGACCACCTCCAGCGGCACGATCAACGGATAAGCCTCTTCCGGGGTGAGGATCGAAGCCTGCAGTGGAATGGTCAGGCCCCGGCGGAACTCACCGGCGGTCACGTTGGCGCCACCACCATGGACGACCTTGCCGCCGAACAGTACCGCATCGCCTGCGTTCAACACCGCAGGGATGGTCATTTCCGGGGTGCCGACGTTTCCGAAATCATCCCAATCCTGGCTCCCGGGGATGAGACGCGTAGCGCCGTTTTCTTCGGTGAAGTCGGTCAGTGCCAGCATCAGGTTGGCGATGGCCCGCGGCGCATGCTTGTTCATGGCAACGTAGGGGTAGTACTGGGCCATGTCACGGTGCAGCATCTGTGCTTTGTTGCCCGGGCCGATTTCAATCAGTTGCGCGGTGGTCAGCCACCAGTCGCCAGCGTCCGACTGATAGAGCACGCGCCCTAATTCGTGGAACAGGTCGTCATCGAGGATTTCCTCGCGGAAGGTCTTGCTGTGGGTTACCAGGTTGGTCAGCCGTTTGGTCTGTCGGCCATGGAACTCGACGATCAGCTCGTGTTCGTGCTTGGAACCTGCGTCCAAGGCCTTGAGTGGGGCGTCGACCTCCTGGTTGATCCGCTTTACCTGTTCGGGGGTCATGAAGTTGCGGATGATGACCGCGCCGACCTGATCGCTGAGTTGCACGATCTCTTCAGGCGAAGTCGAGCGGGTTACGCTGGGTAGTAGTGGAGGATTCTTTTCGGGGACTGACATGTTGACACTCCGATTCAAAGGCATTGTCGCGCTGGCCGGTTGGCAGGGCGCCCAACCCGAACAAGGGACATGGCGTGGCAGATGCCTTCCTTGTGCTTTTTGCTCAGGCAGTGGCTTCATGCTATGTTTCCACCGACCTGTGGCCAAGGTACAAAAAGCACCATTTTCCCTCATTTTTTTGAGCATTTTGCACTCTCTATGAGCCTTCCTCCCTCCCCTTGGCCACGCCCGTCCGAAGCGGTGCGTGAACTGATCCGCAAAGGCGCCGAACGTGCCCAGGCCCTGCCGCCGGAGTGGGTCGAGCGGCTCAACCAGGCGCTTTTCGCGTCTCCGGAAGACGCAAGGTTGCTGGAGGACCCGGTTATCCTGGCCGCGTGTCGGCGCGCCAATCGAGCAGAGTTGTTGCATTGGGCCAACGCCAACATGCAGCGCCCAGGCGAGCCGGTGGAACCCTATGTATCGGCTGACATGGTGGATACGGCACGGGAGCTCGCCCATCGCGGGCTGTCTGAACTGCTGATGAATGTCGCCAGGTCGACACAGAACACCGCCTGGGAACTATGGATGAAGATGGCGTTCGGCCTGACCCAGGACCCGGCGCTGCTCGAGGAGTTACTGGACGTCTCCTCGCGCTCGATCTCGGAGTTCATCGACAGCAACATGCGAGTGATCACCCGGATCATCCTCGAGGAAAAGCACGCCCAGGCTCATGATGAGCACATCGACAAACGCAGCCTGGTCAGTCGCCTGCTCGACGGCCGCGATGTCGACGCCGAGCAGTTCGCCAGGCGCCTGGGCTACGGCCTTGCGCAGAAGCACCAGGCCTTTCTGGTGTGGAGCGAGACGCCCGAAGCACACATTCGTCCGCTAGAGGACATGGCGCGCGCGCTGGCAAGCCTCACGGGGGCGGGGGCGCCGCTGGTGGTGTTCGCCGGGCCTGCGACCTTATGGGGCTGGAGTGCTGCGACAAGGCCTCTGGACCTCAATGCGCTGCAAGGCGTGGTTCGTCAGTACCCAGGCGTTCGTGCGGCACTGGGCGCCCCTGCGGCGGGGCTCAACGGTTTCCGTCGCTCCCACCTGGAAGCCTTGACCACCCAGGGGCTGATGGGGCGCCTGGCGGGCGCGCCGCCTGTGGCCAGTATCGATCAGGTGAGGATGGTGTCGCTGATGACACAGGACGCCCGGGCGGCCAGGCAGTTTGTCTTGAGTACCTTGGGGCGCCTGGCTTCAGAGCCGGTGGTGCTGCAGTATTCGTTGCGGGCATTCCTGGCCCATGGCTGCAATATCACCCAGACCGCCGAAGTATTGGGTACGCATCGCAATACCTTGCTGCGGCGCCTGGAACGCGCCCAGGACCTGCTGCCCATTCCATTTGCCGACCACCGTATCCAGATCGCCGCGGCGCTTGAGCTGGTGCTGTGGAGCACACCGCTCGAGGAAGGCGAAAAGTAGACCGAGGTCGCTGTTGCATCGACTTGATCCGTGTCTGATCTTCAGACGGTCGATTGCGACAAATTGGTCCAGCGCCTCCTCAGCGCCACTGGCAGGTTCCGGCGTCACCCGCTTCGGCCAAGTCCAGGGCGGTGCTGGCTACGCCTGTCTACGGATGTTGCCAATCTGTCGCAGGCTCAATCCATACTTGTCGGCGAGCAGGCTGCGTGACAGCCCGCTGGCGCTCTCCCGCTGGATCTGCTGGTTGCGCAGCTGGCGCTGGAAGTGGTCGGACTTGGGAATCTCCAGGGCAAGGCCGGCGAAGCGCTGGATCAGCGCGTCCAGCGCTTCTGGCGGCAGCACATCGGCCAATTTGGTGCGTCGGCGATGTTTGGGGATGTACTTCGGGCGCCCGCCAAAGGCATGCGTCAGCCGGTAGGCGCTGTCCAGACCGATGCATTCGATCAGCGCCTGCAGCGAATGAGGCAGTTGGGTGAGGTCGATGTTGCTCAGGTCTGGCATTTCCACGTAATGGTTCCTTCCGTCATTGGGTTTGGCCGACGCCGAGGCTCGGACCGGCTGCGGCGAGGGTTGCCACGGGATGGCCCGCGTGGCGTAGGCGGATTTTCGAACAGCGACGGAAAGGGTCGCTAGGCGCGAAGCGGACCGGGGCTTGTAGTCGTCCTTGTCTGTCATTTGCGGGCAATCGGGTGTCTTGAAGTGGGAAATGCCTTCACCCTTGCGCTACAGGCCCTAAACCATCTAGAGAAAGGGTTCCATGATGGCGAATTGGGTAGCTTACCTAGACATGCAACCACGGGCGTATCTCGATGCGCTCGCCAGGCTGTGACCGAACTGGGAGATTGTCGTGTGAGGATCAGGCAGGAACTGCAGCGAGGGGAAAGCAGCCGAGGTATCATGGCGGCGGCTCCGTTGGAGCCTCATGTCCCCGATGTCGCAAGGAACCTCCGATGACACATGTGCAGCGCCTGAAATATTCGATCCTGATCATCCTGGTGGTGCTGGGGATCATGCTCGGTCTGAGTTACCTGCAGAAGCAGGGCACTATCAGCGAGCAGACATTCCAGTACGTCGCCATCGCCATTGCGGTGGTCGTGGTGGTGATCAACGGGATCCTGCGGCGCAAGGTGAAACCCTGAAGCAGGCGGGCCGGCATATCCTTGCCGGCCATGCGCTCAGCGCGAGGCGGGTTGCTCGAGCACGGCTCGGGCCTGGGGGTTGAGGCTGTAGCATTTGTCACTGCCCAGGCTGATCACGCCTTCGCTGCACAAGCGCTTGAGCACCTCTCGCACGCTCAGGAACGACAGCGGGATGTCCAGTTGCTCCAGTTGCGCATGCACGCCACGCACACCAATGCTGCGGCCACTGCGGCCGGCGGTGTGCAGGGCGTCGATGACCTTAAGGCGGATCAGGCTGGTGCGCAGGCCGTAGGCGCGCAGCAGCTCGCGGATTTGCTCGTTGCCCACGCGTTCTTCCTGGGGGGCGGCGGCCTGACTGGGCGCAGGCTGCGCCGCTAGCGATTGTTGCGGGTTGTACATGTGAATGCTCCTTTTCGTGGACTGTCCCGAAATCATGGGTGCCTCACATCTAAAGACGTTTGAGCTCGACAAAACTGCAACCCCCGGTGAAAAAAATCTGACATGTTCTGTTGAGAACGTTGCAGCACCGCGTTGAACGTAAAATTTTCATCTGGCCATTCGTCTGTTCGGGATGACCCCGATAAGCACGAGGAGTGCCTGTGATCCCTCTTCCCCTGTTTCGCCTGGGCCTTGCCGCCGCCCTGGTCGCTGCCAGCCTGACCCTGCAGGCGCGCGAGGCCGATGGCGAGGCGTCCGCGCAGATCCGTCGCACCAGTTTCGGCGTGCCACACATCCTGGCCAAGGACGAGCGCGGCCTGGGCTACGGCATCGGCTACGCCTACGCCCAGGACAACCTGTGCCTGCTGGCCGGCGAGGTGCTGACGGTCAATGGCGAGCGCTCCCGGTATTTCGGTGCCGACGGCAAGACGGTCGAGCAGCGTGACAACCTCTCCAGTGACCTGTT
This sequence comes from Pseudomonas sp. PONIH3, assembly GCF_002934345.1. Classification (NCBI taxonomy): domain Bacteria; kingdom Pseudomonadati; phylum Pseudomonadota; class Gammaproteobacteria; order Pseudomonadales; family Pseudomonadaceae; genus Pseudomonas; species Pseudomonas sp. PONIH3. Next base: position 773,820 of record NZ_CP026386.1, on the reverse strand, counting down.
CTTTACCTGGCTCAACGAACCTGCGGCGGTAGACAGTTTCCTCACGGCGCAGCCGGTGGCGGTGCGTGATCTGCTTGATGGGTATGCCAACGGCTACAACCGTGCCCTGGGTGAACGACGGATCGAGGGGCTACCGGCCGAGTGCGGGGCAGGGGAGTGGCTACGGCCGATCACCAGCCGCGATCTGGTCAAGCTGACCCGGCGCTTGCTGGCCGAGGGCGGCGTAGGGCAATTCGTCGAGGCCGTGGTCGCCGCGACGCCTCCCGAGCTGGCGGCGCAACGCCCGGAGGTCGACTACAGCGTGGCCTTGGCGCGACAGGCGCAGTTCGCCGCCGAGCGTGGCAGCAATGCCGTGGCCGTGGGCGCCGAGCGTTCGGCCAATGGCCGTGGGCTGCTGCTGGCCAACCCGCATTTCCCGTGGATTGGCGGGATGCGTTTTTACCAGATGCAGTTGACCATCCCCGGGCAACTGGATGTGATGGGAGCGGCGTTGCCGGGCCTGCCAGTGGTAAATATCGGTTTCAACCGGCAACTGGCCTGGACCCACACGGTCGACACCTCCAAGCACTTCACCCTCTATCGCCTGCAACTGGATCCCAGGGACGCCACCCGCTATCTGTATGACGGCCAGTCGCTGCCGCTGGAGCGCAAGCTGCTCAAGGTCACGGTGAAGGGGGAGGACGGTACGCTCAGCCAGGTCGAACGCACGATTCACCTGTCGAAGTTCGGCCCTGTGGTGCAATGGCCCGGCCGTCTGGATTGGGACAAGCACGCCGCCTACAGTCTGCGCGATGCAAACCTGGACAATACCCGGGTATTGCAGCAGTGGTACCGGATCAACCGTGCCGACAGCCTGCAAGCGCTGAAGGCGTCGGTGGGTGAGCTGCAGGGCATCCCCTGGGTCAATACCTTGGCAGTGGACGCTGCTGGCCAGGCCTTGTACCTCAATCAGTCGGTGGTGCCCTATGTCGACCAGGGGATGCTGGAGCAGTGCAGCACCCCCGGCGCGTCTGGCCCGCTGGTGGTGCTCGACGGCTCGCGCAGTGCCTGTCAATGGAAGGTGGATGCGCAGGCGGCCCAGTCAGGGATCTTCCCGGCCAACCTGCTGCCGAGCCTGGAGCGGCGCGATTATGTACAGCACGCCAACGACTCGGCGTGGATGGTCAACCCGGCCCAGCCGTTGACCGGCTTCTCGCCCCTGGTCAGCCGTGCCGACCAGCCCCTGGGCCTGCGCAGCCGCTTTGCCCTGCAGCGCCTGCAGGGCAAGGGCAAGCTGGGCAGCGCCGAGCTCCAGCACATGGTCTTCGATGACGAGGTGTACCAGGCCAGCCTGCTGATGCCGGACCTGCTGCAATGGTGCAAGGGCGTGGAGGCGGACATTCAGTCGGTATGTGCCAGCCTGCAGGCATGGAACGGCAAAGCCGATCAGGACAGCGGTATCGGCCTGGTTCATTTCATGAACATCGCCGCCACGCTGGCCGAGCGTCCGCAAAGCTGGCGCGTGCCGTTCGATCCGGCCGACCCGTTGCACACACCTCGTGGCCTGGCGGTGGAGCAGGCCGCCGTGCGCAAGCTGCTGCACGAGGCGGCGCTGGGCTCGCTTGCGCAGGTGACCGAGGCCGGTATCGCCGCCGACCAGCGGTGGGGGCAGATCCAGCAGGCCGCCGATGGCACGCCGGTGCCCGGCGGGCCGCAGGCCTTGGGCGTCTACAACGCGATGGTCAGTGTGCCGGTAGGGCCGGGCAAGCGCCTGGTGGTCAGTGGTTCGAGCTATCTGCAGGTGGTCAGCTTCACCGAGCAGGGCCCGCAAGCCCAAGGGCTGTTGGCGTTCTCGCTGTCGAGCGAGCGGGCGTCAGCGCATGCCGCCGACCAGACGCGGGCCTTCGCGGCCAAGCAACTGGCGCCGATTCCGTTCACCGAGGCGCAGATCAAGGCTGATCCGCAGTATCAGCAGTATGTGATCAGCGAGCGGGACAAGGGTCAGGTGGTCAGCGCCAAATAGCACCGTCGGTGGCAGCGCGGGGCAAGCCCGCTCCTACGTGAATCGTGGGAGCGGGCTTGCCCCGCGCAGTTTCAGGAGAAGTCGAACGGGGCCAGTTGGAAACCCTGTTCATCCACCTGCAAGGCCCAGCCACGCCGATCCCAGTCGCCCAGCACGATGCGCCGTGCCGGCTGGCCGTCGACCACCAGCTTGTGCAGCGCCGGTCGATGGGTGTGGCCGTGGACCAGGGTACGTACGCCGTGGGCGGCCATCACCTTGGGCACTTCCTCGGGGGTGACATCGACGATTTCGGTGCTCTTCATGCGTGTCTGCGAGCGGCTTTCGCTACGCAGCTTGCGTGCCAGCTTGTGCCGCGTGCCCAGCGGCAGGTGCCGCAGGATCCACAGGCTAAGCGGGTTGCGCAGGTAGCGGCGCAGCTTCATGTAGGCCACGTCACGGGTACACAGGGTGTCGCCATGCATCAGCAGCACCGCCTCGCCACCGAGCTCGACCACGCTGGGGTCGGCCAGCAGGGTGCAGCCGGCGGCGTCGCAGAACGCCTGGCCAATGAGAAAGTCACGGTTGCCGTGCATCAGGTACACGGCCGTGCCGCTGTCGCTCAACCGGCGCAGAGCCTGGCAGATCGACTGCTGGAAGGGCGTCATGGCATCGTCGCCGATCCAGGCCTCGAAGAAATCGCCGAGGATGTACAGCGCCTTGGCGTGGCGGGCGCGGCCGTCGAGCAGATCAAGAAACGCCCGGGTAATGTCCGGGCGTTCTTCTTGCAGGTGCAGATCGGAGATCAGCAGTATCACTCAATGATCTCGGCTTTCTCGATGATCACGTCGTCTTTCGGCACGTCCTGGTGGCCGGCTTTGGAGCCGGTGGCGACTTTTTCGATGGCGTCGACGATTTCCTGGCCTTCGATCACTTCACCGAACACCGCGTAGCCCCAGCCCTGGACGTTCTTGCCGCTGTGGTTGAGGAAGTCGTTGTCGGAGGCGTTGATGAAGAACTGCGCGGAGGCCGAGTGCGGCTCCATGGTACGGGCCATGGCAATGCTGTACTTGGTGTTCTTCAGGCCGTTGTCGGCTTCGTTCTGGATGCTGGCGCGGGTTTTCTTCTGGCTCATGCCAGCCTCGAAACCACCACCCTGGATCATGAAGCCCTTGATCACGCGGTGGAACACGGTGCCGTCGTAGTGGCCTTCCTTGACGTACTGAACGAAGTTCTCGGTGGTCAGCGGGGCTTTCTCGGCGTTCAGTTGCAGGACGATATCGCCATGGTTGGTGCTCAGTTTGACTTTGGACATGCTGAAATTCGCTCTTTCAAGGCATTCGGGAAATAGGGTGCGCGCTGCGCTCGGACAACCTGACGCAGGATCAGGCAGCCGCGGCACAGGCCACTGGGGCGCCATTGTGCCGGATTGTAGACCGCTGCGGCGACAAAACGCGCCACTTTGTCGGTGCTCCGGCTGTCAGCAGCTTGACTGCTTCGGCTATGATAGGCCCTTTGATTCAATCGGCCTACCCGGCCGGCTACCTGCATTCAAGGACACTATGAGCAAGCCCACTGCCGACAACGCGCCAAACGCCGCTGCCAAAGGCGCCCCCGCCGTCCCTGTGAACTTCCTGCGGCCGATCGTCCAGGCCGACCTGGACGCGGGCAAGCACCAGAGCATCGTCACCCGTTTCCCGCCGGAGCCCAACGGCTATCTGCACATCGGCCACGCCAAGTCGATCTGCGTCAACTTCGGCCTGGCCAAGGAATTCGGCGGCGTCTGCCACCTGCGTTTCGACGACACCAACCCGGCCAAGGAAGACCAGGAGTACATCGACTCCATCCAGCGTGACGTCAAGTGGCTGGGCTTCGAATGGGCAGGCCCGGTGCGCTACGCCTCGGACTACTTCGACCAGTTGCACGCCTGGGCCGTGGAGCTGATCAAGTCGGGCAACGCCTACGTCTGCGACCTGACCCCCGAGCAGGCCAAGGAATACCGCGGCAGCCTGACCGAGCCAGGCAAGAACAGCCCGTTCCGCGAGCGCAGCGTCGAGGACAACCTGGACCTGTTCGCCCGCATGAAAGCCGGCGAGTTCAAGGACGGCGAGCGCGTGCTGCGCGCCAAGATCGACATGGCCTCGCCGAACATGAACCTGCGCGACCCGATCCTGTACCGCATCCGCCATGCCCATCACCATCAGACCGGTGACAAGTGGTGCATCTACCCTAACTATGACTTCACCCACGGTCAGTCGGACGCTATCGAAGGCATCACCCACTCGATCTGCACCCTGGAGTTCGAGAGCCACCGCCCGCTGTACGACTGGTTCCTCGACAAGCTGCCGGTGCCGGCGCACCCGCGCCAGTACGAGTTCAGCCGTCTGAACCTGAACTACACCATCACCTCCAAGCGCAAGCTCAAGCAGTTGGTGGACGAAGGCCACGTCGAGGCCTGGGACGATCCGCGCATGTCGACCCTGTCGGGCTACCGCCGCCGCGGTTACACCCCGGCCTCGATCCGCAACTTCTGCGAGATGATCGGCACCAACCGTTCCGACGGCGTGGTCGACATGGCGATGCTCGAGTTCAGCATCCGTGACGACCTGGACCGCACCGCGCCACGCGCCATGTGCGTGCTGCGCCCGCTCAAGGTGGTCATCACCAACTATCCCGAGGGTCAGGTCGAGCAGCTCGAACTGCCGCGCCACCCGAAGGAAGACATGGGCGTGCGCGTGCTGCCGTTCGCCCGCGAGCTGTACATCGACCGCGACGACTTCATGGAAGAGCCGCCCAAGGGCTACAAGCGCCTGGAGCCGGCCGGTGAAGTGCGCCTGCGCGGCAGCTACGTGATCCGTGCTGACGAGGCGATCAAGGACGCAGACGGCAACATCGTCGAGCTGCGCTGCTCGTACGACCCGGACACCCTGGGCAAGAACCCCGAGGGCCGCAAGGTCAAGGGCGTGATCCACTGGGTGCCGGCCGAGGGCAGCATCGAGTGCGAAGTGCGCCTGTACGACCGCCTGTTCCGCTCGGCCAACCCGGAGAAGACCGAAGACGGCGGCACGTTCCTCGACAACATCAATCCCGATTCGCTGCAGGTGCTCAGTGGTTGTCGTGCGGAACCTTCCCTGGGCCAGGCCCAACCGGAAGACCGCTTCCAGTTCGAGCGCGAAGGTTACTTCTGCGCCGACCTGAAAGACTCCCAGCCGGGTCGCCCGGTGTTCAACCGCACCGTGACCCTGCGCGATTCGTGGGGCAGCTGAGGAACCTTCGTGCTTACCATCTACAACACGCTGAGCAAGACCAAGGAAGTTTTCAAGCCGCTGGACGGCAACAAGGTGCGCATGTACGTGTGCGGCATGACCGTGTACGACTACTGCCACCTGGGCCACGGTCGCAGCATGGTGGCCTTCGACCTGGTCACCCGCTGGCTGCGCAAGAGCGGCTATGAGCTGACCTATGTGCGCAACATCACCGACATCGACGACAAGATCATCAACCGGGCCAACGAGAACGGCGAGTCGTTCGACGCGCTGACCGCCCGCATGATCGACGCGATGCACGAGGACGAGCGCCGCCTGAGCATCCTCAAGCCGGACCTGGAGCCGCGTGCCACCGACCATATCCCCGGCATGCACGCGATGATCCAGACCCTGATCGACAAGGGCTACGCCTACGCGCCGGGCAATGGCGACGTGTACTACCGGGTCGGCAAGTTCGTCGGCTACGGCAAGCTGTCGCGCAAGAAGATCGAAGACCTGCGCATCGGCGCGCGCATCGAAGTGGACGAGGCCAAGCAGGACCCGCTCGACTTCGTGCTGTGGAAGGGCGTCAAGCCCGGCGAACCCTACTGGGATTCACCGTGGGGCCCGGGCCGTCCGGGCTGGCACATCGAGTGCTCGGTAATGTCCACCTGCTGCCTGGGCGAGAGCTTCGACATCCACGGTGGCGGCAGCGACCTGGAGTTCCCGCACCACGAGAACGAGATCGCCCAGAGCGAGGCGGCCACCGGCAAGCAGTACGCCAACGCCTGGATGCATTGCGGCATGATCCGTATCAACGGCGAGAAGATGTCCAAGTCATTGAACAACTTCTTCACCATCCGCGATGTGCTCGACAAGTATCACCCGGAAGTGGTGCGTTACCTGCTGGTGGCCAGCCACTACCGCAGCGCGATCAACTACTCCGAGGACAGCCTGCGCGACGCCAAGGGCGCGCTCGAGCGCTTCTACCATGCGCTGCGTGGCCTGCCGCGCGTGGCTGCTCAGGGTGGCGAGGCATTCGTCGAGCGTTTCACCGTGGCGATGAACGACGACTTCGGCACGCCTGAGGCCTGCGCCGTGCTGTTCGACCTGGTGCGCGAGATCAACCGCCTGCGTGACAGCGACCCCGAGGCCGCCGCCGGCCTGGCAGGTCGTCTGCGCGAGTTGGGGGATGTGTTGGGTGTGCTGCAGCTGGAAGCCGATGACTTCCTGCGCGCCGGCGCCGAGGGCAAGGTCGATGCCGCTGAAGTGGAGGCGCTGATCCAGGCGCGTCTGCAGGCGCGCAGCGACAAGAACTGGGCTGAATCCGACCGCATCCGCGACCAGCTGGCCGCCATGGGCGTGGTGCTGGAAGACAGCAAGGGCACCACTACCTGGCGCCTGGCTGACTGATACTGCAACCGGGGCCGTTGTGCGGCCCAATCGCGGGGCAAGCCCGCTCCCACGTCGACGCATCTGCAATCGGGTGCCAACGTGGGAGCGGGCTTGCCCCGCGATGCTTTTCAGGCTGCTACTTTACCGGCCCCGCCAGCGGGCAATGCAGCACCAGCCTTGCCCCACCCAGCGCACTGCTGGCCACCTCCAGCCCGAAGCCGTGCAGGTCGACGATCGCCGCGACGATCGACAGCCCCAGCCCGAACCCTGCGTGGCGATGGCCTTCCTCACTGCGGTAGAAGCGCTTCAACACGGCCTCGCGCTCATCCGCCGGAATCCCCGGCCCACTGTCCTCGACAGCAATATGCACGCCGGCCTCGTCCTCGCTGGCGACGATACGCACCTGTCCGCCCTCGGGGGTGAACTTGATCGCGTTGCCCACCAGGTTGGCCAGTGCTTCGAAGAGCAGTTCCCGGTCGCCATGTAGCGCCGCCAGCTGCGCAGGCTGCTCCAGGTGCAGACGGATGCCGCCATCCTCGGCCAGCGGCAGGTAGAAGTCATGAAGCTCCGCCAGCAACCCTTGCGGGTCGAGCCGGACGAATCCGGCGCGGCGCTGGCGGTCTTCCAGTTCGCTGATGCGTAGCAGCCCGCGAAAGCGGGCCATCAGCGTGTCGGTCTCGCCGATCGCCTGGTCCAGCGCCGCGCCTTCGGCGGAGTCGCTGCCGCTTTGCTGGCGGATGCGGTAGAGCTGGGCACGCAGGCGCGTCAGCGGGGTGCGCAGGTCGTGGGCGATATTGTCACAGACGCCCTTGACCTCGTGCATCAGCCGCTCGATGCGGTCAAGCATGGCGTTGACGATGGCGGCGAGCATGTCCAGTTCATCGCGCCGGGCCGACAGGGGCAGGCGGTGGGTGAGGTCGCCGGCGACGATCAGCTCGGCTTGGGCCTGGATCGCGCGGATGCGCTTGAGCGGCCTGCGCCGTAGCAGGTACCAGCCGGCGAAGCCCGGGATCAAGGTCAGCGAGATACCCCAGAGCAGAGCGTCGAGGATGATCCTCGTCACCACGAACAGCGAGCCGTTGTCGCGCACCAGCACCAGCCAGCGACCGTCCTGCACCTTGATCGCCACGGCATCGCAGCTGTCGCGGGGCAGATGGGGATCGTCGGCGTCCAGGCAACGCTTGAGCTCATGGACCTTGCCGTCCAGGCCCAGCTCCGAGGGAATTGCACGGATGCGCCCGCCGATCGGGTTGAGCTGGGTATCGAACAGGCCGTAGGCGTCGAAGCTGCGCTCCTCGAAGGCCTGGCTGGCGACCAACGCGTCGTCCAGCTGCTTGCCGCTCATGTGGGCGAACAGGTGCTGGCGTTGCAGCATCGAGTGGCGGGTGAGCTTGTTCAGGTAGCTGGTGACCTCGAAGTACAGCACCCCCATGAGGATGCTGCTCCAGGCCACGAACAGGAAACTGTATAGCGCCAGCAGACGGCTGGTGGAGGAGCTCCAGCCCTTAGACGGGTTCGGCAATGGCATAGCCGGAGCCCCGCACGGTGCGAATCAGCGGGTTCTGGCCGGGCGAGTCGATCTTCTTGCGCAGGCGGCCGATGTGCACGTCGATCAGGTTGGTGCCGGGGTCGAAGTGGTAGCCCCACACCTCCTCGAAGATCATCATCCGGGTGATCACCTGGCCGGAGTGGCGCATCAGGTACTCGAGCAGCTTGTATTCGGTGGGCAGCAGGTTCAGCGCCTGTTCGCCGCGGCGGGCTTCGTGGCTGATCAGGTCAAGCTCGAGGTCGGCGACCTGCAGGCGGGTCTGGGTCATCGGCACGCTGTTGCGGCGCAGCAGCACCTCGACCCGGGCGGCCATTTCGTCGGAGGCGAACGGTTTGGTCAGGTAGTCGTCACCGCCGGCGCGCAGGCCGCGCACGCGCTCGTCGACGTCCGACAGCGCGCTGATCATCAGGATCGGCGTGGCGATCTTCAGGTTGCGCAGGGTGGTGACGATGGTCAGGCCGTCGACCTCGGGCAGCATGCGGTCCAGGGTGATCAGGTCGTAGCCGCCGGCGATGGCCTTGGCCAGGCCTTCACGGCCATTGTCTGCCCAGTCGACTTCCAGACCGTGGCTGGACAGTTCGGCGACGATTTCCTGGGCGGTGACAGCGTCGTCTTCGATAGTCAGTACGCGAGGCATGCTGGTTCCTGGGCGGCGAGTGGAGACCTGATTGTGCCAAAGAATAGACAACCGGCGATTTAAGAAAAATTCATCTAGGCAATACTGCCGCGGCTGACGCTCAGATGGCGCAGCAGTAAAAAGAAAGGGGCGTGCCATTGCTGGCACGCCCCTTCTCATGACGGCACGGGCTTAAACGACCTTGACGATCCAGCCCGCTGGCGCCTCGACATCACCGCTCTGGATGCCGGTCAGCTCGGCATACAGCTTCTGCGTCACGGGGCCGACTTCGGTTTCGCTGTGGAATACGTGCAGCTTGCCGTTGTACTGGATGCCGCCGATTGGCGTGATCACCGCAGCGGTACCGCAGGCACCGGCTTCGACGAAACGGTCGAGCTTGTCGATTTCCACGTCGCCTTCGATGACCTTCAGGCCCAGGCGCGATTCGGCCAGTTCCATCAGCGACAAGCGGGTGATGCCCGGCAGCACCGAGACCGACTTCGGCGTGACGAATTCGTTGTTGGCGGTGATGCCGAAGAAGTTGGCCGACCCGACTTCCTCGATTTTCTTGTGGGTCAGCGGGTCAAGGTAGATGCAGTCGGCGAAGCCGGCTTTCTTGGCTTCATAGCCCGGCTGCAGGCTGGCCGCGTAGTTGCCGCCGACCTTGGCCGCGCCGGTGCCCTGCGGGGCGGCACGGTCGAAGTCGGAGATGAGGAATTTGTGCGGGGTCATGCCGCCCTTGAAGTACGAGCCGACCGGGATGGCGAAGACCGAGAAGATGAATTCAGGGGCGGTGCGCACGCCGATGTTGTCGCCGGTGCCGATCACGAATGGGCGCAGGTACAGGGCGCCTTTGCCGTGCGGTGGGACAAACTTCTCGTTGGCCTTGACCACCTGTTTGCAGGCTTCGATGAACTGTTCGGTCGACACCCGTGGCATCAGCAGACGGTCGCAGCTGCGCTGCATGCGCGCGGCATTCTGGTCCGGGCGGAACAGGTTGATCGAGCCATCCTTGCAGCGGTAGGCCTTCAGGCCTTCGAAGCACTGCTGGCCATAGTGCAGGGCGGTGGAGCCTTCACTGATGTGCAGCACGTTGTCTTCGGTCAGGGTGCCCTTGTCCCACTCGCCGTTACGCCATACGGACAGGTAACGCTTGTCGGTCTTGATGTAGTCGAAACCCAGCTTGTCCCAGTTAATGCTTTCGTTACTCATGACACCCTCATTGCTCTTGCCCGAACACGGCGGGCTGCTTTTATATGCGCACCCCGCCACCTTAATACATCCGGCGCGGATCGGGAACTGTAGGACATCTGTAGGAGCGGGGCACATGGTTCAACGCAAGCGCCGGTTCCAGTCCCCGCCATGATCGCGCCAACATGCCTCCTCGCTGTCGAAGCGCACATGCCAGGCGACATGGTCCAGTTCGATGCCTGCGTCACGCAGCGCCTGGGCCGTCAGCGCGATCATCCGCGCCTTGTCCGCGCCGGCCAGCGCGCGGGCCTTGTCGGTGTCATCGGTGAACACCCAGGTGATGCGCAGGCTGGCGGGGAAGTCGTCGAGGTCCACCTGGTGGGTGAGCCAGGCGAAACCGACGATCTCGCCCTGGGCAGTGGCGCAGGCTTCGGTCAAGCAGGCGACCATCTCCCGCTCCAGGCGCGCCAGGGCGCGCTTGCCGCTGGCCATCAGACGTTGTCGATCTGCTGGCAGAAGCGCAGGCGGTTGCCGAACGGGTCGGCCACCTGCATTTCCAGGCCCCAGTCGACCGCCTCGGCCTGCGGGCGGGCGTAGCCGTAGCGCTTGGCCAGCAGTTCGCACTCCAGCGCCTTGAGGTCCTCGACCCGGGCAAACACCGCCGAGCCCGGCGTGGCGTCGCCGTGGTGTTCGGACAGGTGCAGGATCAAGCCGTCGCGGTGGATCTGCATGTACAGCGGCAGGTCCGGGGCGAAGCGGTGTTCCCAGTCGAGCTGGAAGCCCAGGAAATCGAGGTAGAACTCCCGGGCCTTGTCGACCGAGAAGATCCGCAGGATCGGAATGGCGGGTGCGAATTGCATGGGGGCGTCCTTGGCTCGAAAAGGGGCAGGGTGGTCACTTTAGCCTACTTCGCCACGCCGGCAGGCACTTGAATCGCGCGTCCGGGCGTAGCCGCTCTGGCCCGCAGCCTTGCGGCATGGCTGACGGTCCGAAAGTTTCATCATCGTTCATCTGCGCAGTTGGCCCGCTCCCTGCTATATCCCTCCAGCGAATATTGATCGAGTGGTCAGCCCGGCGCGCCTGCAAGCGCCCCGCGTAGGGCCCTCATCCGGCCGTCAGGCCATGGATTTCAGGGGTTTGAGGATGTCGTCGGCGCAACAGATCGACCCGCTACAGGCAGAGACAGGCTGGCGCGCCCACCTGCGGTTGCGCTTCGTCCAGCGTGACGGCGTGACCCGGCTTGGTGCGCGCCATCATGTCGGACCTCTTTTGGTGCAGCGGCCTTTCTATCCGGAGGGAGCACCATGCCATGTCTATGTGCTGCACCCTCCAGGGGGCATCGTCGCCGGCGACCGTCTCGAGCTTGACGTCCACCTTGAGCCCGGCAGCCATGCCTTGCTCACCATGCCTGGCGCAAGCAAGTTCTACCGCAGCATCGGCCCACCAGCGCGGCTGGGCCAGCGCTTTCACCTCGCCGCCGGCAGCACCCTGGAATGGCTGCCGCAGGACAGTATCTTTTTCAACGGCGCCCGCGCTGGCCTCGACAGCCGTTTCAGCCTTGAACCCGGCGCGCGCCTGCTGGCCTGGGAGACGCTGTGCCTGGGCCGTCCGGCGATGAACGAGCGCTTCGAAGAGGGCGCGCTGGACAGCCGCCTGCGCATCGAACTGCCCGGCGAGCCGGGCCTGCACGAGCGCCTGCGCATCGAGGGTGGGCTGCTGGACAAGGTCGCCGGGCATCCGTTGCTCGCCACCTTCTGCGCAGTACCCGCCGACCAGACGGTGCTGGAGCGGGCGCGGCAGATCCTCGACGAACTCGAAACCCCAGCCGGCGCGACGCTGCTCGGCCCGCTGCTGGTGATCCGCCTGCTCGACCACGACAACCAACACCTGCAACGCAACCTGCAGCGCCTCTGGCACTTGCTGCGCCCGGCCGTGCTCGGCCTGGCACCGTGCCCGCCGCGCATTTGGGCCACCTGAGAGAGCCGCCATGGAGCTGACCCCGCGAGAGAAAGACAAATTGCTGCTGTTCACCGCCGCCTTGCTGGCCGAGCGACGACTGGCCCGTGGCCTGAAACTGAACTACCCGGAGGCGGTGGCGCTGATCAGCGCCGCAGTGCTCGAAGGCGCCCGCGATGGCCGCACAGTGGCCGAGCTGATGAGCCTCGGTCGCGAGGTGCTGGTGCGCGAGCAGGTGATGGCCGGCGTGCCGGAAATGCTGCACGACGTTCAGGTCGAGGCGACCTTCCCCGACGGCACCAAGCTGGTGACCGTGCATGAACCCATCGTTTGAGGAGGCCGGCATGATTCCAGGAGAAGTCCAGGTCGCCGCAGGCGACATCGAGCTAAATGTCGGTCGCCTGAGCGTCAGCGTCAGCGTGGCCAACCATGGCGATCGCCCGGTACAGGTGGGCTCGCACTACCACTTCTACGAAGTCAACGATGCCCTGGTGTTCGAGCGCGGGCCGACCCGAGGCTTTCGCCTGGACATCCCGGCCGGCACCGCGGTGCGCTTCGAGCCCGGGCAATCACGCACCGTGCAGTTGGTGGCTTATGCCGGCAAGCGCGAGGTGCACGGCTTTCAGGGCAAGGTGATGGGCGTGCTGGAGGAAAGGGCATGAGCCGCATTTCCCGCCAGGCCTACGCTGATATGTTCGGGCCTACCGTTGGTGACCGCGTGCGCCTGGCCGATACCGCGCTGTGGGTGGAGGTCGAGAAGGACTTCACGATCTATGGCGAGGAGGTCAAGTTCGGCGGCGGTAAAGTGATCCGCGACGGCATGGGCCAAGGCCAGATGCTCGCCGCCGAGGCCATGGATCTGGTGCTGACCAACGCGCTGATCATCGATCACTGGGGCATCGTCAAGGCCGATATCGGTGTCAAGCATGGCCGTATCGCCGCCATCGGCAAGGCCGGCAATCCTGATGTGCAGCCCGGCGTCACGGTACCGGTGGGGCCGGGCACCGAGGTCATCGCCGCCGAAGGCAAGATCGTCACCGCTGGCGGCATCGACTCGCATATCCACTTCATCTGCCCGCAGCAGGTGGAGGAGGCGCTGACCAGCGGGGTAACCACCTTCATCGGCGGCGGCACCGGCCCGGCCACCGGCACCAACGCCACCACCTGCACCCCAGGGCCCTGGTACCTGGCGCGCATGCTCCAGGCCGCCGACTGCCTGCCGATCAACATCGGCCTGCTGGGCAAGGGCAATGCCTCGCGGCCCGAAGCCCTGCGCGAGCAGATTGCCGCCGGCGCCGTGGGCCTCAAGTTGCACGAGGACTGGGGCTCGACACCAGCGGCCATCGACTGTTGCCTGGGGGTGGCCGAGGACATGGACATCCAGGTGGCGATCCACACCGATACCCTCAACGAGTCGGGCTGCATCGAGGACACCCTGGCGGCCATCGGCGAGCGCACCATCCATACCTTCCACACCGAAGGGGCGGGCGGTGGCCATGCGCCGGACATCATCCGCGCGGCCGGCCAGGCCAATGTGCTGCCATCCTCGACCAACCCGACGCTGCCCTACACCGTGAATACGGTAGACGAGCACCTCGACATGCTCATGGTCTGCCACCACCTGGACCCGAGCATCGCCGAGGACGTCGCCTTCGCCGAGTCGCGCATCCGTCGCGAGACCATCGCCGCCGAGGACATCCTCCACGACATGGGCGCCTTCGCCATGACCTCGTCCGACTCCCAGGCCATGGGCCGGGTCGGCGAGGTGGTGCTGCGCACCTGGCAGGTTGCGCACCAGATGAAGCTGCGCCGCGGCCCGCTGGCCCCGGACAGCGCCTACAGCGACAACTTTCGGGTCAAGCGCTACATCGCCAAGTACACGATCAACCCGGCGCTGACCCACGGCATCGCCCACGAGGTCGGCTCGGTGGAGGTGGGTAAACTGGCCGACCTGGTGCTGTGGGCACCGGCGTTCTTCGCGGTCAAGCCGGCGCTGGTGGTAAAGGGCGGCATGATCGCCACGGCGCCGATGGGAGATATCAATGGCTCCATTCCAACCCCGCAGCCGGTGCATTACCGGCCGATGTTCGGCGCCCTGGGGGCGGCGCGGCATGCCACGCGCATGACCTTCCTGCCCCAGGCCGCCCTGGACCGAGGCCTGCCCGCAGAGCTGAAACTGCAGAGCCTGATCGGCCTGGCCCACGGTTGCCGGCAGGTGCGCAAGGCCGACATGGTCCACAACACCCTGCAACCGCTGATCGAGGTCGACGCCCAGACCTACCAGGTGCGTGCCGACGGCGAGCTGTTGGTGTGCGAGCCGGCGCACGAGTTGCCGCTGGCACAGCGTTATTTCCTGTTCTGAAGGAGCGAACATGATTGTCCTCACACGCCGGATCACTGCAGCCCAAGCCATCACCGGCAGCGTCACCCTGAATGTCGACAGCCGCATCAAGAGCCGCCTGCGCGTCACCCTCGACGACGGCCGCGAGGCCGGGCTGATGCTCGAACGCGGCCACCTGCTGCGCGGCGGCGAATTGCTGGCCGATGCCGATGGCCAACAGGTCATTCGCGTGCTTGCCGCCCCCGAGGCGGTCTCGACTGTGCGCTGCGCCGATCCTCACCTGCTGGCCCGCGCCGCCTATCACCTGGGCAATCGCCATGTGCCGTTGCAGATCGAGCCGGGTCTGTTGCGCTTCCAGCACGACCATGTGCTCGACGACATGCTGCGTGGCCTGGGGCTGGAAGTGATCGCCGAACAGGCGCCATTCGAGCCCGAGGCCGGTGCCTACCAGAGCGCCCCCCACAGCCATTCCCATGGCCACGATCACCCGTTCGTGCGTCTTCCTGCCCATTCCTGACTTCATCCCGGAGCCCACAATGAAAAAGACTTTCGCCCTGGTTTTGCTGATGGTGGCCTTGCCGGCCTTCGCCCATCCTGGACACGACAGCAATCCGTTGCAGGATGGCCTGCTGCACCCGCTGACCGGCCTCGATCACTTGCTGATGCTGCTCGGCACGGGTGTGCTGGCCGCCCTGACGGGGCGCAGCCTGACCTTGCCATTGGCGACCCTGGCGGCGATGTTCGGCGGCGCGGTCTGCGGCCATCTGTTCGGCGATGTGGTCGGCATGGAGCAGATGATCCTCGGCTCGCTGCTGGTGGCGGCCGCGGCCATGTTGGTGCCGAGTCGTCAGTTGCTGCTGTCGCTGATCATGCCGGTGTTCGCCCTGTTCCACGGTTGGGCCCATGGCGTGGAAGCCACCCCTAGCGCGTTCTGGCAATTCAGTGCCGGTTTTGTAACGGTCAGCGGCCTGCTACTGGCGGCGGGCTTTGGCGTAGGCTGCCTGCTGCGGCGCCATGCCGCCCTGCAGAAGGCTTTCGGCGGCGGCCTGCTGGTGGGCGCCGCGCTGGTGCTGGCCGGCTGATGCACACTGATCTGGCGCTGCTGCGCTTGCTGCAGTTGGCCAGCCCGGGTTTGCCGGTGGGCGGCTTCACCTACTCGCAAGGCCTGGAGTGGGCCGTGGAAGCCGGTTGGGTGAAGGATGCCAAAGGCTTCGCCGCCTGGCAGCGCGAGCAGTTGCACGACACCCTCGGCCACCTCGACTGGCCATTGCTGGCGCGCCTGTACAAGGCCTGCCAGGCCGAAGATGCCGACGCCTTCGCGCACTGGAGCCAGTTTCTTTTGGCCAACCGCGAGACCGCCGAACTGCGCCTGGAAGAACGGCAGCGCGGCAGCGCCCTGGCGCGTCTGCTCGATGGCTGGCAATTGGGGCAGGAGCCAGCCTGGCGCGCCAGCCTCGAGCTCAGCCAGCTGGGCGGCATGGCCTGGCTCGGGGCGCACTGGTCGATCCCGTTGCGTCAGCTCGCCCTGGGCCATGGCTTCGCCTGGCTCGAGGGTGCGGTGATGGCGGGGGTGAAGCTGGTGCCCTTCGGCCAGCAGGCCGCGCAAACCCTGCTACGCGACTTGGGCGAGGAACTGCCTGCCGTGCTTGATCATGCTCTGGGCCTTGACGACGACCAGCTCGGCGGCGGCCTGCCGCTGCTGGCCATCGCTTCATCGCGCCATGAAACCCAATACACCCGTTTGTTCCGTTCCTGAGGACAGCCACGATGCAAAACTATCAGCAACCCCTGCGTGTCGGCGTCGGCGGCCCGGTCGGTTCCGGCAAGACCGCGCTGCTTGAAGCCCTGTGCAAGGCCATGCGGGATCACTACCAGATCGCCGTGGTGACCAATGACATCTACACCAAGGAAGACCAGCGCATCCTTACCGAAGCCGGGGCCCTGGAGCCTGAGCGCATCGTCGGCGTCGAGACCGGCGGTTGCCCGCACACGGCGATCCGCGAGGACGCCTCGATGAACCTGGCGGCCGTCGAGGCGTTGGCGCGCCAGTTTGGCAACCTCGAGGTGATCTTCGTCGAGAGTGGCGGTGACAATCTGAGCGCCACCTTCAGCCCGGAGCTGGCCGACCTGACCATCTATGTGATCGATGTCGCCGAGGGCGAGAAGATCCCGCGCAAGGGCGGACCGGGCATCACCAAGTCGGACTTCCTGGTGATCAACAAGACCGACCTCGCGCCCTATGTGGGGGCGTCGCTGGAGGTGATGGAACGTGACACCCGGCGCATGCGCCCGGAGCGGCCGTGGACGTTCAGCAACCTGAAGAAAGGCGAGGGGCTGCAGGCAGTGATCGATTTCATTGTCGAGCGCGGGATGCTGGGGGTTGCGCGCTAGCCATGAGACCGAGCGCAGCCCACACCGCGCTGCGTTAACGGTTGCGGCGCTTCACCTGGGTGCCAGTACGTCCTCAAGGACGATTTCCTACGAGTTAATGAAGCGCTTTCACGTGGCGAAGTGACTTCTTCCTAACGCTGCCTGGCAGGAACAGAAGATAGAGTCAACCGGGCTGCAGGAGGAGCGCTTCGCCTGTGCAAATCAAACCGGGAAATCACTGAAAGGACACTGTATGAAAAAGATCGTACTGGTCGCGTCGCTGGCAGCCGCAAGCTTGACCCAGATGGCTTATGGCAGCCAACCGGCGGGCTCTCCAAAGGGCACCCCAGCGCTCATCCAAAGCAGCATGGCGGCAAAAAGCCTGCCGGTTGACGCCCCGTTTATTGGTGACATGGGATCAAGCGCATGCCCGGGCAGGACCGCCCGCACTTCTACAGGCGACTGCCAGCCGCCTGCTGAATTCGATTGATAAAGCGTGGCGCGGACCGCCTTGTGAAATACCCGACCTGCGGTGAATCCAGCCCTATGCCCGGCCAGCGCGATGCTATTGGCCAATGCATTGAGGTCAATTAGAATAAATATCATTTACACCTGCAGCAGCGTGCCATTGATGACTGAGTCCACCGCGGCCCCTGAACCCTCGCTAAGCGCTCTTTATCGGGCACATCGCGGTTGGCTGCACGGCTGGCTCCTGCGACGCCTGGGCGACACCTGGACGGCTGCCGACCTGACCCAGGACACCTTCCTGCGCGTGCTGGCCGCTCAGCAGTCCCAGACCCTGGCCAGCCTGCGCGAGCCCAGGGCGTATCTGCTCACCGTAGGCCGTCGGCTATTGGTCAACCACTTTCGACGACGTTCGCTTGAGCATGCCTATCTCGAGGCGCTGCGCCAGTTGCCCGAGGCGCTGGCGCCATCACCTGAGCAGCGCTGGGTGCTCTTAGAGACCCTGCAGGCCCTCGATGAACTGCTGGATGGCTTGCCCCGCCCGGTGCGCCAGGCGTTTATCTGGTCACAGCTGGAGGGCCTGGACTACGCCAGTATCGCCACCCGCCTGCGGGTCAGTGAGCGCACGGTCAAGCGCTACATGGTCAGGGCCTACGAGCATTGCTTGCTGGTGGCGCTGTGAACGCGCGCACCGATGACGCGGCGCGGCGCCTGGCTCGCGAGGCGGCGCAATGGCTGGCCTTGCAGGATGCCGGTGGCTTGAGTGCCGAGCAGCGCGACAGCCTGAGTCGCTGGCGTGAGCGCAGTGCTGCCCATGAGGCGCTGTGGCAGAAGGCCGAGGCGCTGCGCGAGCGCTTCAGCCAGGTGCCGGCACCGTTGGCGGCGACCTGCCTGGACCGCCCCGATCCAGACCGCCGTCGCTTGTTGGGGCAGGCCCTTGCCGTGGGCACCCTGGTGCCACTGGGGTGGTTGGGTTATCGGCAATTGCCGGTCGATAGCTGGCGTGCCGACCTGCGCACCGCCACCGGCGAGCGTCGCGGCCTGACGTTGCCTGATGGCAGCCGCTTGCAGTTGAATACGGCCAGCGCGGTGAACCTCGATTTCAGCCTCGGTCGGCAGCAGGTGCAACTGGTCGCCGGCGAGATCGCCGTGGACAGCGCCGGCTCGCTGCAGGTACAGACCCGGCAGGGCTTGTTGCGCGCAGGGGGGGCGAGCTTCTGCGTGCGCCTGGGCGGGCGGGGTTGCGCCGTTTCGGTCAGCCGTGGCCAGGTCGATCTGCATCCGTTGTCCGGCCCAGGCGCGCGGGTGGATGCCGGACAGCGTGCGCTGCTCGGGGCCAGCGGCATCGGTGCCTTACAGCCATTCGATGCGCAGTTGCCAGGCTGGCAGCAGGGATTGCTGCTGGCCAACAACCAGCGGCTGGGCGAGTTGTTGCGTGAGCTTCGCCGCTATCGCCCTGGTTTGCTGCGTTGGGACCCGGCGTTGGAGCGCCTTGCGGTGACCGGCACCTTCCAGTTGGACGACACCGACCGCATCCTTGCATTGCTGGCCGCGAGCCTGCCGTTGGTGGTGCATTACCGCACTCGTTACTGGGTGTCGCTGACACCGCGCGAAAATACTGCCTGACGGCTGTCCCTTTTTTCCTGCTCACCGGTCATTCAGGGCATCACCCTCCAACAAGAGCATTGCGGATGTCCCTGAACCCTCTGATTCGCCCCTTGTCCACGCCTGTGCTGTTGCTTGCCCTGGGTTTGCCGGAGATGTCCTGGGCCGATGACGCGCCACGGCGCAGCTACCAGATCCCGGCAGGCAGCCTGGCCGCTGCGCTGACTCGATTTGCCGGCCAGGCCGGGGTCAACCTCTCGGTAGACCCGGCGCTGGTGGCCGGGCACGGCAGCAATGGGCTTGCCGGCGAGTACGCTGTCGAAGAGGGCTTCACGGCATTGCTGCGGGGCTCGGGCCTGCACCTGGTGCCCGCCGGGCAGGGCGGCTACACCCTGATGCGCCAGATAGCGCCGGGTGACGGCGCCCATGAGCTGCCCAGTACCACTATCAATGGCCAGGGCATCGGCTCGGCCAGTGATTCCTACGCGGGCGGCCAGGTGTCGCGGCGCGGCAGCCAGGGCCTGCTGGGCGAGCGAGACTACATGGACACGCCTTTCAACATCACCTCCTACACCAGCGAGCTGTTACAGAACCAGCAGGCGCGGACCCTGGCCGACGCGGTGGCCAACGACCCGTCCGTACGCACCACCAACCCGTCCGCCGGGCGCTTCGAGCAGTTCTCGGTGCGCGGCTTCAGCCTGTACAACAGTGATGTCGCCTACGGTGGCCTGTATGGGGTGCTGCCCACCTACTCCATCGACATGGAAATGGTCGACCGCGTCGATATCCTCAAAGGGCCCGGTGCCTTGCTGGGCGGGCTGGCACCCAATGGCAGCGTTGGCGGAGGAGTCAACATAGAACCCAAGCGCGCGGGCGAGACGCCGCTGACCGAGTTCACCGCGCTGTATGCCTCGGCCGGTCAGGGGGGAGGGCATGTGGACATCGGCCGGCGTTTCGGCGAAGGGCAGCGTGTGGGCCTGCGTCTGAATGCGGTGCGTCAGGCCGGCGATACAGAATGGGAGCACCAGCGCCTGGAGCGCGAGGCCTCGGTGCTGGGCTTCGATGTGCGCGGCGAGCGCCTGCGCCTGTCGCTGGATGTCGGGCATCAGCAGCGCGATGTCGACGCGCCTATGGAGCGGGTTGGCCTGAATCCTGGGGTCAATGTGCCGCACGCCAAGGCCATCCACCACAACTTCGCCCAACCTTGGAGCTACTCGCGGGCCGAGGACACTTTCGGCGCGGTGCGCGGCGAATACGATGTCAGCGATAACTGGATGGTCCATGGCGCGCTGGGGGCGCGCAAAGGTGACTACGACTTCCTGCGCCACGCGGTGCAGGTCACCAATGATGCCGGGCGCTTCAGCGTCAGCCCTCGGGCATTCCAGCGCGAGGAAAAAGTGATCACCGGTACTGTCGGGGTGCGGGGCTGGTTCGATACCGGCGCGGTCGGCCATACCCTGAACATCAGCCTCAATCGCTTCGACATGACCTTCGACAATAGCGGCGCGCGCTATGCCGCAGGTGTGAGCAATCTGTTCGACCCGGTGGCCCTGGCTGCGCCCGGCACTACGACGGCGCTGGACAACCCGACCCACACCAAGACGCTGCTCTCCAGCCTGGCTCTGGCCGACACCCTGAGCCTGGCCGAAGACCGCGTGCTGCTCACCCTCGGCGCCCGGCTGCAGCGGGTCGAGGTCGACAGTTCCGAGCCTGGCGAGCCCGACCAGCGTTACGACGAACATGCCACCTCGCCGGCCCTGGGGCTGGTGTGGCGCAGCAGCGAGCGGTTGTCGCTGTATCTGAACTACATGGAGGGGCTGACCCAGGGCCAGGTGGCGCCGGAGACGGCGAACAACGCCGGCAAGGTGTTCGCGCCCTATCGCAGCAAGCAGGTGGAGGTGGGCGCCAAGTACGACGCCGGCAGCTTCAGCACCACCCTGAGCCTGTTCCGTATCGACAAGCCGGCCTACTACACCGATGCGCAGAACAACCTGCGGGCCGATGGCGAGCAACGCAACCAAGGGCTGGAACTGAACTTGTTCGGCGAACCCCTGGCCGGCGTGCGCCTGCTCGGCGGGGCGATGCTGCTGGACGCCGAACAGACCCGCACCGCCGACGGGCGCAACGATGGCAACCGGGCCATCGGCGCGCCGATCGTCAACGCCAACCTGGGCGTGGAGTGGGACCTGCCGGCGGTGGCCGGGTTGACGCTCGGCGCCCGGGTGATCCACACCGGCAACCAATACCTGGATGCGGCCAACCAGCAGAAGATCGATGCCTGGCAGCGCTATGACCTGGGCGCGCGCTATGCGCTGAAACTGGGCGGCAAGGCGGTCACCTTGCGCGCCAGCGTGGAAAATGTGCTCGACAAGACGTACTGGGCTTCGGCGAACGTGCCGGAAGGCACCGCCACTGGCCTGACCTTGTCGACGCCACGCACCTGGCTGGTATCGGCGACGGTCGGGTTCTAATGTCTAGCGGGCCAGGGCCTGGTTCGGTTTGTAGAACAGGAAATGCGTGGTCTGGGCCGTCTTGCGATAGGCCTTGGCCCAGTCGGGGCGGACGCTGCGGTCATGGAAATACAGGGCGCCGCCGGTGGGGTCCTTGAGCTGCTGGTTGAGTGCCTTGCGGGCGATTTCCTTGGCCACCGCGTAGCGCTCCGCTTCTTCGACCTGGTCGGGGCGCCCGTCGCACCACCAGGAAAACTGGCAGCTCTTGCTCTCCACCCCCTGCTTGACCACCGCGCAGATGCTGTCGGGAAAGCCTTCGTGGCCGAGGCGATTGAGCACCACGCTGGCCACCGCGCTCATGTCCTCGGCGTCGGCGCCCTTGGCTTCCCAGTAGATGGTGCGGGCCAGGCAGGTGATGCTGTCGTCCATCGGCGCCTGGCCTGCCGGGTCGACGGCCTGGACTTCACCGGGGGTCAGGGTTTCCTGTTTTTTGGGAGGTGGGGCATCCTCGACCACCTTCTCCTCGAGCACCTGCGCCTTGTCTTCGGCAACCGCGGCCTGTTGGCTGTCGGCGGCGAGGAGGGGGCCTGCAAACAGGGTCAGGGACAGACCGAACAGCATCCACGCAAGGCGCATGATCGAGACTCCGCGAGAGGGCTGTCCACAGTTTAGCCGTTCGGCTTCAATTCAGTGTCAGGCTCAGCACCAGGGGCAGGGTCGCGGCGGCGGCGATGGTCTGCAGGGCGATGATGGTGGCCATCAACGGGGCGTTGCCGCCCATCTGCCGGGCCATCACATAGGACGACGACGCGGTGGGCAGCGCCTGGAACAGCACCGCCACCACCGCGGCCTGGCCACTCAGCCCGAGCAACCGGCACAGGCCCCAGGTGGCCACCGGCATGATCAGGAACTTGAACAGCGACGCGGCCAGCACCGGCCTGAGCTGCTGCCCCAGCCGCGCCCCGCCGAGCGCCGCGCCCACGCACAGCAGGCCCAGCGGCAACGCTGCCTGGCCCAGGGCCTTGACCGTGGGCTCCAGGCCGGCCGGCAGGCCGAGGCCGGTTACCCGCAGCAACAGGCCAGCCGCGCAACCGATGATCAACGGGTTGGCGAAGATCGCCTTGAGCACCGTGGTCGGTGAGCTGTGGCGTGCGCTGAAGCGGGCGAACACCAGTACGCAGAGCAGGTTGACCAGCGGCACGATGGCCGCGTTGGCCACCGCCGCGAGGGCGATGCCGGCAGCGCCGTAGAGGCCGGCGGCCAGGGTTGCACCGATGTAGTTGTTGAAGCGCACGCCACCTTGGAACACCGAGGTGAAGTCGCCGCCGTCATGGCTGGCGACGGCCTGGTAGAGCACCAGCAGCAGGGCGCCGAGAAGGGTCGAGAGCATCAGCACGCCGACCATGCCCAGTACCGGCACGCCGTCGAGGTTGGCGGTGGCCAGGCCGTGCAGGAACAACGACGGCAGCAGTACGTAATAGCTCAGGCGTTCGGCGCCGGGCCAGAAGGTTTCGGCGAGAAAGCCACGGACCCGCAGCCAGGTGCCCAGGGCGATGAGCAGGATGATCGGGACGAGCGTAGTGAGCAGCAGGTGGAGCATGGCGGGTGGTCCGTGGCCGGGTACGGGCACAGACTAGCGGAGTTGAGTGAGCAGAAAAAACGGTGTTTTCTTGAGTGACCGTTGAGAAAAAATGCATTGTCCATGACAGCTGCGCAGCACTTTCGCCAGCGTTCATGTCTAGAGTGCGGTCTTCAATACCGCACTCAGGTGCCGCCGCTGGCTCTTTTCATGTTCCAGCAGCACCATGCGCCGGGTCAGTTGCGGTTCACCGAAGGGCAGCACGGTGGCGGCTGGCAGCCGTTCGAGGTCGTCGTCGCTCATGGGGATCACCGCCACCCCGAGCCCCATGGCCGCCATACGCGCCAGGGCCTCCTGGCTGTCCAGCTCCATCTGCTCGTTGACCTGCAGGCGCTGACGGCGCAGTTCCTGTTCGATCTGGCGGCCGGCCCAGGCGCGTTTGTCGAAGCGCAGGAACGGCTGGCTGGCGAGCAGCGCCGACAGGCTCTGGCCCGCCAGATCCGGGCTGGCGATGGCCCAGAAACGGTCCTCGAACAGCGGCGTGTACTGCAGGCTTTGCGGGTAGGGGCTGACCGGTTCGGTGGTGATTGCCGCGTCCAGCTCGCCATCTTCGACCCGCCGGGCGAGGTCCGCAGACATGCCCGACACCACGCTGACATGCAGCTCGGGGTGGTGAGCCTTGATCCACACCAGAGCCCTGGGCAGGCGCCGGGCGAGCACGGTGTGGATCGCCCCGATACGCAGGCGACCGCGCAGGCTCGGGCCGCTGGCCAGGGTGTCGGCCAGTTCGTCGTAGGCAGCCAGGATGCCTTCGGCGCGGGCCACCGCCAGCTGACCCGCCTCGGTCAGCATCACCTGGCGGCGGCTGCGGTCGAACAGGGCGACCTGCAATTCGTCTTCCAGGGTCTTGATGTGCAGGCTCACCGCCGAGGGCGTCAGGCTCAGCAGGTCGGCGGCGCGGGCGAAGGTGCCATGGCGGGCGATGGTGACCAGGGTGCGCAGGGCTTTGAGGGACACGCGGGGCTCCGGTTCTTGACGTGGCAGGCTCACCTTGTCGAGGGCGCTACGATACGCGAATGCGCGCCTCAACGCCCGGGGCGTCCGTATGCCTGGCTGATGCGGTCGATCACCATGGCCAGCGCGACGATCGCCAGGCCCGCCTCGACGCCCTGGCCAACGTTCAGGGTCTGGATACCGGCCAGCACGTCCTCGCCCAGCCCGCGGGCGCCGATCATCGAAGCTACCACCACCATCGACAGGGCCATCATCACCGACTGGTTGAGCCCGGCCATGATGCTCGGCAGGGCCAGCGGCAGGGCGATGCGCCGCAGCCGTTGCCAGCGGCTGGCGCCCAGGCCATGGGCGGCCTGCAGCAGCGACGGGTCGATCTGCGCCAGGCCCAGTTCGGTCAGGCGCACCAGCGGCGGCAGGGCGTAGATCAGCGTGGCGAACACCGCCGGCACCTTGCCCAGGCCGAACAGCATCAGCACAGGAATCAGGTAGACGAAGGCCGGCAGGGTCTGCATCACGTCGAGCACCGGCAGGATCAGGCGCCGGGCCAGCGGGCGGGTGGCCAGCAGGATGCCCAGCGGCACCCCGATCAGTACGCACAGGCCGGTGCTGACCAGCACCAGGGCGAGGGTCTGCAGTAGCTTGTCCCACAGCCCGAGCATGCCGATCAGCGCCAGCAGCAGTGGCAGCATCAACGCCCGGGCCAGGCTGCGGCTGGCATGCCAGGCCAGCAGGCCGACCAGCACCAGCAGCAGCCACCAGGGCAGCAGCCGCAGCAGGTTTTCCAGGCCTAGCAGCAGTTGCAGCAACTGGTCGGAGACGGTGCGCAGATGATCGCCATAGTGCAGTACCAACCAGTCGACCAGGCGGTTGACCCAGGCGGCGAAAGAGAATTGCAGGGCTTCGGGAAAACCACCGCTCACAGGCCGGCCTCGACCTTGGCGGCGTGTTCGGCGGGCAGCCAGGCCTTCCACACCGCAGGGTTGTCACGCAGGAAGGCGATCGCCGCGTCGCGGGGTTTCTGCCGGGTTTCGCTCATGCGGGCGAGTGCCTTGTTCAGGGTGTCGATGGGCAGGTCGACCTTCTCGAACACGGCGACCAGTTCCGGGTGGGCGTCACGAAACGCCTTGGACACACCGATGGAGAGCTTGGCCGGCAGCGATTGGCTGCCTTTGGGAGCAGGATTGGCGGGATCTGTGAGGGTGGCCCAGGCGGCTGCATCGAACGGAGGTTCTTCGAGGCGTACCAGGTCGTAGCGGCCCATCAGCGGAGTAGGGCTCCAGTAGTAGAACAGCACGGGCTTGCCGAGCTTGATCTTGGCGGCGATCTCGGCGTCGAGCGCCGCGCCGGTGCCGCTGCGGAAGTTGTTGTACAGCCTGTCCAGGCCATAGGCCTTGAGTTTCTGGCTGTTGACGGTCTCGGAAGTCCAGCCGCTGGGGCTGTTGAGGAAGCGGCCCTTGTCGGGCGCCTCGGGGTCTTTGAATACCTGGGGGTAGCGCTTGAGGTCGTCGACGCTGCGCAGGTCCGGCGCTAGCGGTTCGAGGTTGCGTGCCGGGTCGCCCTTGATGACGTAGGCCGGTACCCACCAGCCTTCCTGCGCGTTCTTTACCGTGTCGCCCAGGGCGAACACCTGGCCGGCCTGCTCGGCCTTGACCCAGGCGGGGCTGCGCCCGGCCCATTCCTCGGCGATCACTTGCAGGTCGTTGCGCGCCAGGGCCACTTCCATGCTCACGGTGCTGCCGGGCAGGGTGTCGGTGGGGTAGCCGTAGCCACGTTCGACGATCAGGCGCAGGATCTCGGTGGTCAGTGCACCGCTTTCCCAGCCGATGGCGCCGAAGTGGATGGGTTGCTCGGCCGCAGCGGCGGAGTCGGTGCTGGCCAGGCCGAAGGCAAGGAGCAGGCTGGCCAGCAGGGTAGGAACTTTCTTCATCGGGGCCTCGTCGGTGCCGGTCCGTGGGTTCCGGCAAGAGTGTAGACGACGAGGTTTTTCAGCTATGGGCGATGGGCTGCGGGGTGTGGCGATAGCTTTGTAGTGCCTGTCAAATCGAGCGCCGCCCGCGCGGCGTTCGGTCTGACAGGCACTGCAACTCTAAAGGCTTAAACGCGGAACTGATCCATCAACCCCTGCTGCTGGTTGGCCAGGCTGTTGAGCGATTGGCTGACCCGCGCCGATTCGTTGGCCTGGCCGCTCAGCGACTCGGTCACGTCACGGATGGTGGCGACGTTGCTGTTGATCTCCTCGGCCACCGCGCTCTGTTCCTCGGCGGCGCTGGCGATCTGCAGGTTCATGTCGGTGATCACGGTCACCGCCTGGCCGATGCGCTGCAGCGCGGTAACGGCCTGGCCGACCTGTTCAACACCGCCCTGGGCCTGGCGATGGCTGCTGTCCATGGCGCCCACCACTTCCTGGGTGCCGGCCTGCAGGGCCTCGATCACCTGGCGGGTTTCCTCTACCGACTCCTGGGTGCGGCGCGCCAGGTTGCGCACTTCGTCGGCGACCACGGCGAAACCGCGGCCAGCCTCGCCGGCGCGGGCCGCTTCGATCGCGGCGTTGAGCGCCAACAGGTTGGTCTGCTCGGCGATCGAGCGGATTACCTCGAGCACCGAACCGATCTTCTCGCTGTTGCGTGCCAGGCCCTCGACCTGGGCCATGGCGCCGCTCATGTCGGCGGCCAGGGTGTCGATGCTGGTGGTGGTGCGGTCGATCACCGCCAGGCCTTCGCGGGTGGCCTGGTCGGCTTCACGCGCGGCCTGGGCGGCCTGGGCGGCGCTGCGGGCGACATCCTGGGCGGTGGCGCTCATCTCGTGGGAGGCGGTGGCCACCTGGTCGACCTGGCGGTATTGCTGCTCCATGCCGGCGCTGGTTTCGGCGGCGATGGCCGCGGACTGGTCGGCGGTGCCGCGCGCGGCCTGGACCGAGCGCTTGACCTCGGCGATGGTCGGCTGCAGCTTGTCGAGGAAGCGGTTGAACCAGCCGGCCAGCTCGCCAAGCTCGTCCTGCTTGTCGTATTGCAGGCGGCGGGTCAGGTCGCCCTCGCCGCTGGCGATGTCCTTGAGCATGGCTGCCACGCCAAGAATCGGCCGGGTCACGCCGCGGGCCATCAGCCACACCAGCAGCAGGCCGGTGATGGCGGCGGCCAGGCCCAGGCCCAGTTCGAGCAGGGTGCCGCTGGTGTTGAGGGCGTCGAGTTCAACCTTGAGCGCCTCGGCCGGCCCGGTCAGGGCACTTTCCGGCACGTCCAGCAGCACGCCCCAGGGCTTGCCGCCAGGGATCGGCTCGAACGCAGCCAGCACTTTCAGGCGCTGCTGATCGTGGAGGATCTGCAGTTTGCCTTCGGCGAGCTTGCGCACCAGTTCCGCGCCCTGGGTCCGGTCGACCTGATCGAAGCGCTGGGCCAGCTTGCCGGCATCGGCGCTGTAGCCGGCCAGCAGGCCCACGGGGCTGAGGATGCCGACCGTGGTCTGGCCCTCGTAGAGGCTGCGGCTGGCGGTCTGGCTCAACGCCTGCAGGCTATTGAGGTTGATGTCGATGGACAGGGTGGCGATGACCTTGTCGCCGGCCTTGAGCGGGAAGACGATGCTGGTCATCAGCACGCGCTGGCCGTCGATGTCATAGAAGTACGGCTCGACCACGCACACGGTGCCGGTACTGCGCGGGCACACCCACCAGGTGTTGGCCGGCTGGCCACTGGGGCCGATCTCGGTGTTGGCCATGTCGTGCTCGGGCAGCGCCATCGAGGTCAGCTGGCCGACCCGCGGCTGCGACCAGTACAGGGCGAAGCGCCCGGTCTCGTTGCTGCCCAGTTCGCCCTGGCCGGCGAACAGCTTGTCCTTGCCATCCAGCGCGCCCGGTTCGAACACCAGCGACAGGCCGAGCAGGTCGGGGTTGGCCTGCAGCGCGGCACGCACCTGGGCGGTCATGTCCTGGCGCAGGTCGTAGGCGTCGAGGAAGCGTTTCTCGGCCTGTTCACGCAGGAACAGCACCTGACGGGCGAAACCGGTGCCGTACTGGTAGGCGTCCATGAACTGACGGCGGATGTTCAGGGCCTGGACCTCGCCCTGGGACTCGATGCGCGACTGCGCCGAGTCGGAGAGCATGCGCATGCTGCTGGCTTTGACCAGGTCCGAACTGTGGTCCATGCGGTACAGCGAAAGGCCGACGAGGAGGGTGACGATGGCCGCCAGGCACAGGCCCGCCAGCAGGGTGATCTTCCATTGGATGGAGAGTTGTCGCAGCAAAGGCATGGGGAAAATCCCTTGTAATAGGTTTGATGCTGCCGACTGTGTCGGCGTGCTCGGATTTTTCTTTATTCAAACGTTCAATTAAACCCTGCGACTTTCGTCTATTTCCTACATAGGGCCGCGGCGCAGACGCTTTTGACTTCTGCCGGTCTGTGCTTCAGAGTGTGCGCCCTTCATAACAACATCCCCTGGTCCGGCCACTGCCTGCGCGCAGTCTGTCGCCGGAATACCCGCTTTTTGTCTGTCGTAACGAGGTTTGCACACCATGAATGCAGTGATTGCCGCGGTCGGGCTCATGCTGATCCTGAGCCTGTCCCGCGTGCATGTGGTCATCGCCCTGATCATCGGCGCCCTGGCCGGAGGCCTGGTCGGTGGGCTGGGTATCGAGGGCACGCTCAAGGCCTTCAATGGTGGCCTGGGTGGCGGTGCCACGGTGGCTTTGTCGTATGCGTTGCTCGGCGCCTTCGCGGTGGCCATCGCCAAGTCGGGCCTGGCCCATGCCCTGGCCGATCGGGCGCTGGCGATGATCGATCGCCAGGGCCATGCCGACGGTGGCAAGGTCAAGTGGCTGCTGATCGGCCTGATGCTGGTGGTGGCGGTGTCGTCGCAGAACATCCTGCCGATCCACATCGCCTTCATCCCGTTGCTGGTGCCGCCGCTGCTGTACGTGCTGACCCGTCTGCGCATCGACCGCCGGCTGATCGCCTGCGTGATCACCTTCGGCCTGATCACCCCGTACATGTTCCTGCCGGTCGGTTTCGGCAACATCTTCCTCAACGAGATCCTGCTGGCCAACGTCGCCCGCGCCGGTGTCGACGTGAGCGGGGTCAATGTCACCCACGCCATGGCCATTCCCGCCGCAGGCATGCTCGCCGGCCTGTTGCTGGCGGTGTTCTTCAGCTACCGAAAGAAACGTGACTACGACCTGGCGCGGATCGAGCAGGTCGAGCAAGTCAGCGTGCAGTACAACCCGGTGACCCTGCTGGTGGCCGGGGTGGCGATCGCCGCTGCATTCATCATCCAGCTGTGGCTGGACTCGATGATCATCGGCGCGATGGTCGGCTTCCTGATCTTCTCGCTGTCGGGCATCGTGCGCTGGAAGGACACCGACGACCTGTTCACCGAAGGCATGAAGATGATGGCGATGATCGGCTTCATCATGATCGCCGCTTCCGGTTTCGCCGAAGTGATGAAGGCCACCGGCGAGGTGAAAAGCCTGGTGGAGACCTCGGCGCAGTGGATCGACCACAGCAAGGGCATTGGTGCCTTGTTGATGCTGCTGGTGGGGCTGCTGGTGACGATGGGTATCGGCTCGTCGTTCTCCACCGTGCCGATCCTGTCGGCGATCTTCGTGCCGCTGTGCGTGCAGCTGGGCTTCGATCCGCTGGCCACCGTGTGCATCGTCGGTACTGCCGGTGCCCTGGGCGATGCCGGTTCTCCGGCTTCGGACTCGACCCTGGGGCCGACCTCCGGGCTGAACGTGGATGGCCAGCACCACCATATCTGGGACACCGTGGTGCCGACGTTCCTGCACTACAACCTGCCGCTGCTGGCGTTTGGTTGGTTTGCGGCGATGACGCTCTGATTCCGAGGGGCCAGCGTGGGAGCGGGCTAGCCCCGCGATCACCGGCGAAGCCGGTGCCATATGACGCATCGCTCCCACGCGCACCAGGGGAGCACAGGCGGCCTCTGATCAGCCGCGGGTCGGCGCTGGCACGATGCGGTTGAGGACGGTACTGCCGTCCTTGCTGCGGGTCAGGTACACCGGCAGCACCTTGGGCAGCGTGTCGACCAGGCGTTCGACCTCGCGGGTGCTGTAGACGCCACTGATGCGAATGCTCGCGGTGCTGTCGTCGGCCAGCATCAGCGGCTTGTCCAGGTAGCGATTGATCACTGGCAACGCCTGGCCGAGGCTGAGGTTGTCCAGTACCAGCCTGCCACTGCGCCAGGCCAGGCTGTTGGCGTAGTCGTCGCTCTGGTTCAGCTCGGGCTCGAAATCGCCCTTGTGGTAGCTGGCCTGCATGCCTGGGCCAAGGCGATAGCCGCCGGCGTTGCCACCGCTGCTGACCAGCACCGAACCTTCCACCAGCGTCACCTTGACCTGGTCTTCGTATTTCCACACGTTGAACTGGGTCCCGGTGACCCGGGTCTGGCCGTTTGCGGCGTGGACGATGAACGGGTGGCTGCTGTCGTGGGTGACCTTGAAGAACGCCTCGCCCTTGATCAGGGTGACTTGGCGCTCATCCTTGAAGTTCAGGAAGCGCAGCTCGCTGTGGAGATTCAGCTCGACGCTGCTGCCGTCGCTCAGGCGCACCTGCCGCAGGTGGTCGCTGGCTTCGAAATGCTGGTAGCTGTTGGGCAGCCAACCCTGTTCCCAGCCGACCCAGCCGGCCAGCGGCAGGGCGAGCAGGGCGACAGCTGCGGCGGAGGCGAACGGGCGCCACTGGCGCGTCGCCACCGGGCGCCGCACGGGCAGCGGGACCACCTGGGCGCTGCGCGGCAGCAGGTCGGCGGTGTCCCAGATCTCCAGCATCGCCTGGTATTCCTCGGCATGCCGCGGGTCGGCCGCCAACCACTGGCCGAACGCCTCGCGCTCGACCGCCGTGCAATCGTCGGCGTGCAGGCGCATGCACCAATGCGCGGCGGCATCGGTGATTGCATCGTCTTCGCTTGGAATGTGGCGGTCGTGGTTCATCGCGGCTCCCGGTTTTGCGGCATTCTACCTCCGGGCGGGGGGTTCCGAGAACGAGTTAATGGCGAATGACTATCAATTGTGCAGTTTTTCGTCGTATCTGCGGTTGGATTTCATCTGCGACTGGGCAGGCACTTCGTGAGCGTCGACAAGGGCGGTAGCGCCAAGCCTTGACTTTTTCTCGCGCCACACGCTAGTTTCCAAGCCCATGAACCTATTCCCGCAGTACAGCGCCCTCAGCATTATTACCGCCATTATCAGATTGGCGGGCTAGCGCACACATGCACTGAACCCGCCCTGGAGGCGGGTTTCTTCTCTCTGACTCCTGGGCACGACAAAAAAACCAGGAGTCATCGATGACCAGTTTCAGCGCCACCCCTCGCACCCCGGCAACCCCCCGGCAACTGCTGTCCGAGCAAGTGCGCCGGATTCTCTCGGCGCCGGTCTACGACCTGGCCATCGAAACCCCCTTGCAAGCGGCGCCGGCCCTGTCGGCCAGCCTGGGCAACCAGGTCCTGCTCAAGCGCGAAGACCTGCAACCGACGTTCTCCTTCAAGATCCGCGGCGCCTACACCCGTCTGTCACGCCTGACTCCCGAACAGCGCGCCCGCGGCGTGATCACCGCTTCGGCCGGCAACCATGCCCAGGGTGTGGCCCTGGCCGCGTCGCACCTGGGCATCAAGGCCACCATCGTCATGCCGACCACCACCCCTTCGCTCAAGGTCGAAGGCGTGCGCTCACGGGGTGGCCATGTGGTGCTGCACGGCGAGAGCTTCCCGCACGCATTGGCCCATGCCCTGCAACTGGCCGATCGCGACGGCGCCACCTTCGTACCGCCGTTCGACGATCCCGACGTCATCGCCGGCCAGGGTACCGTGGCCATGGAGATCCTGCGCCAGCACCCGGGCCCGTTGCATGCGATCTTCGTCCCCGTCGGCGGCGGTGGCCTGGTCGCCGGGATCGCCGCCTACGTCAAGTACCTGCGCCCGGAGGTCAAGGTGATCGGCGTCGAACCGCAAGACTCCAACTGCCTGCAGGCCGCAATGGCCGCAGGCGAGCGGGTGGTCCTGCCGCAGGTCGGCACCTTTGCCGACGGGGTGGCGGTGGCGCAGGTGGGGGCGCACTGCTTCGAGCTGTGTCGCCACTTCGTCGACGAGGTGGTGACGGTCGGCAGCGATGAACTGTGTGCCGCGATCAAGGACATCTACGACGACACCCGCTCGATCACCGAGCCTTCCGGGGCCCTGGCAGTGGCCGGCATCAAACGCTACGTGGCCCGCGAAGGGCTGCAAGGGCAGACCCTGGTGGCCATCGACTCGGGCGCCAACGTCAACTTCGACCGCCTGCGCCACGTGGCCGAGCGCGCCGAACTGGGCGAGCAGCGCGAGGCGATCATCGCCGTGACCATCCCCGAGCGTCCCGGCAGTTTCCGCGCGTTCTGCCTGGCCCTGGGCAAGCGCCAGATCACCGAGTTCAACTATCGCTACTACCCTGGCAAGGAGGCGCGCCTGTTCGTCGGCGTGCAGACCCACCCGCAGCAGGATCCGCGGCAACAGTTGCTGGCCAGCCTGGGCGAACAGGGCTACCAGGTGCTCGACCTGACCGACAACGAACTGGCCAAGCTGCATGTGCGCCACACCGTCGGCGGCCACGCGGCACCCGGCGCCGGCGAGCGCGTGCTGCGCTTCGAGTTCCCCGAGCGCCCGGGCGCATTGCTGGGGTTCCTCGAACGCTTGGGCAAGCGCTGGAACATCAGCCTGTTCCACTACCGCAACCACGGCGCGGCACAAGCGCGGGTGTTCGCCGGGCTGGAAGTGCCCGAGGACGAGCTGGCCGGGCTGCCACGGGCACTGGACGAGATGGGGTACCAGTACTGGGACGAGACGGAGAACCCGGCGTATCGGTTGTTCATGGGGTAGGCCGGCTTGCGCTGGATCAATGCCCACCTGTCCATTCCGGCGGATGCTGACAACCTACCGTCAGCCTGAGAGGACCCCGGCCATGAGCAGCACGTTCTTCATCCCCGCCGTAAACATCATGGGCATCGACTGCCTGGAAGAGGCGATGGCGGCGATTGCCGGCTACGGCCTGCGCAAGGCGCTGATCGTCACCGACGTCGGGCTGGCCAAGGCCGGTGTGGCCGAGCGCATAGCCGGCATGCTGGCCATGCGCGACATCGATTCGCGGGTCTTCGACGGCGCCAAGCCCAACCCGAGCATCGCCAACGTCGAGACGGGCCTGGCGATGCTGCGTCGCGAGGGCTGCGACTGCGTGATCTCCCTGGGCGGTGGCTCGCCCCACGACTGCGCCAAGGGCATCGCGCTGTGCGCCACCAACGGCGGGCATATCAGCGACTATGAGGGCGTTGACCGCTCGAGCAAGCCGCAGCTGCCGCTGATCGCGATCAACACCACGGCGGGCACCGCCAGCGAGATGACCCGCTTCTGCATCATCACCGACGAGGCGCGCCACGTGAAAATGGCCATCGTCGACCGCAACGTCACGCCGATCCTGTCGGTGAACGATCCGGCGCTGATGGTCGGCATGCCCAAGGGGCTCACCGCGGCCACGGGCATGGATGCCTTGACCCACGCCATCGAGGCCTATGTGTCCACCGCCGCCACGCCGATCACCGATGCCTGCGCGCTGAAGGCCATCAGTCTGGTCAGTGCCAACCTGCGCCAGGCGGTTGCCGACGGCGGTGACCTGGTGGCGCGGGAGAACATGGCCTACGCCCAGTTCCTCGCGGGCATGGCGTTCAACAATGCCTCGCTGGGCTATGTACATGCCATGGCCCACCAGCTGGGTGGCTTCTACGACTTGCCCCATGGCGTGTGCAACGCGGTGCTGCTACCCCATGTGCAGCGCTTCAATGCCAAGGTCAGCGCCGCGCGCCTGCGTGATGTGGCCAAGGCCATGGGGGTGAAGGTCTGCGCGCTGGACGCCGAGCAGGGGGCCGGCGCTGCGATTTCGGCCATCGAGCACCTGGCGGCGGCCATCGGCATCCCGGCCGGGCTGGCGGAACTGGGGGCCAAGGTCGAGGATGTACCGGTGCTGGCGGCCAATGCGTTGAAGGATGCCTGCGGGCTGACCAATCCACGGGTGGCCAGCCAGGTGGAGATCGAAACGATCTTCAAGGCGGCGTTCTAGGGGCTGTACGAAATGTGTCTGCGCGAAGGCCAGACAAGGCGAAACGGGGGAGGAACGGCCGGGGTCGCGCCCGACTGTACTGGAGTACATGAGCATTCCGAGCCCCGTTTCAATGCAGTATGGGCGAGTGCAGATGCATTTCGCACAGAGCCTGGCCTGGTCGAGTCATCGCGGGGCAGGCCCGCTCCCACAAGGGCCGCGAGGGCTGGCTCTTGTGGGACTTCCCTTCAGCGTTCGCGCATGAAGAACCCGGCCACATACTTGCGGAAGGTGTCCAGGCTCTTGAAGTCGGCATAGCGCTTGAAATTCTCGGCATCCGGCTCGGGCCCGATCGGCTGCTCCAGCAGCGACACCGACAGTACCCGGTCCTGGTCCGACGTCAGCACCAGTTCATCCATCACCTGGCCGCCGATCACCGGGCGGCGCATCAGCACCTTGACGCCCTTGCCGGCCATCCAGTCGATCAGCGACACCAGCGCCTTGAGCGGCTCGCGTTCTTCATCGCGGTACACCGGGAACAGATGCCCGCGCGATAGCACCGGCACGCTGGCGACGTGGATCAATTCGTAGAAATGGCTGCCGGCGGTGGCCGGAGAGTACAGCGCAAGGGCCAGCAGTGGCCCGCTGGCGCGGTTACCGCCCCAGTACTGGTGGTGGCCCTGGAAGTCGAAGCCATCCTCGCTGCGGTTGTTGAACAACTTGCGCCCCTTGACTTGGTCCACGCAGTCGAGCAGCAGGCCGTGCCGACGGTGGTTGCCGAACACCGTGGCCTCGCGCAGGCGCGCCTTGAGCATCATCATGTGCTTCATGTCCAGGCGGGTTTCCAGGTAGTTGCTGGCGGGCACCCGCTCCAGCAGCGGGTAGCGGCTGGCGACAGTGCGCAGGTCGGCGAACTGCGCGGTGAGGTCCTTTTTCAGGTGGGTGGCGTAGACGTTCAGGCCGCTGGCCTCGATCCAGGTCAGCAGCAGCGACAGCAGGCGCTGCTGTTCGCGGCGCTCGCCGGGCTCGCGCGGCGTTGCGGGTGCCTCGCCGTCACTGGCGCGGCGATAGTCGCCGAGCAGGCGCAGTGGCGCATCCGGCGCCAGCCAGGCGGCCGGGGCGGCGTTTTCATCGGCGCGTTCGCCGGCCTCACGTTCATCCTTGCTGAACGGGCAGCCTGGGGTGTGCTCGGGAGTTTCGGGGTTGTTGCGCAGGAACAGGGTGCCGGTGCTGCCGTTCAACGAGACGTTGAGCACCGGCAGGGCATCCTTGCGGCAGTCGCAGGCCAGCCATTGGTTGGCGCTGCGTATCTTCATCAGCCATTGGTTAGCCTGCAACAGGCGCGGGCCGGTGAGGGTGCCACGGGCAAAGTCCACCAGCAGTTCGTCCTCTGCCGGGGTCAGGCTGCGCACCAGGGCGCCGGATTTTTCGATGATTCGCATTGAGGGGCAGCTCCAAGCTACAAGCCTCAAGCTTCAAGCAAAGCGCGGCGGCTTTCAACTTGAAGCTTGCGGCCTGGAGCCCGCCGCTCACTGGCCGCCGAACAGTTTGGCGGCACGGGCACGGATTTCCTCGGGGCTGAGGTCTTCCTTGTGGGTGGAGACGAACCACATGTTGTTGAACGGATCCTTCAGGGTGCCGCTGCGGTCGCCGTAGAACTGGTCCTGGACTTCACGTATTGCTATCGCGCCAGCGCTCAAGGCCTGGGCATAGACTTTGTCGCAGTCCTCGACATACAGGTGCAGACCGACTGCGGGAGTCTCGATGGTCTCGCTGGGCTTGAGGCCGCCCTCCATGTCGCAGGGCGAGCCGAGCATCAGCGAGGAGTCGCCGATTTTCAACTCGGCATGGCCTATGCTGCCGTCAGGGCCTTCGAGGCGGAACATCTCGACGGCGCCAAAGGCCTTCTTGTAGAACTCGATGGCCTTGGCGGCGTCCTTGATGCCGAGATACGGGGTCAGGCTGTGCTGGCCTTCGGGGATGGGCTTGGCTGCCATTTGCGTAATCTCCTTTCACGTGGGGTGGGTTGCAACGCCGTGGTGATTAGAGTCGCTCATGAGCCTGGAAAATCGACACTTGCTTTATATCGATTCTCTATAAAAACAATGGGCTGCGCAGCAGCCCCGATCAGGCGAATTGTTCAGAAGATGTAGTCGGTGGTCAGGAAGCTCGACTGCCGGTTGCGGATAATCTCGCTGATCAACTCCTTGTTCGCTTCCTGGAACTTGGTAGCGACCAAGGTGCGAATGGAGAACACGCGCAATGCGTCATGCACCGACAAGGTCCCTTCGGCGCTGTTCTTGCGGCCGTTGAACGGATAGGTATCCGGCCCACGCTGGCACTGGGCGTTGAGGTTGATCCGGCCGACCTGATTGGCGAAGGTATCGACCAGCGCGCCGATGGTCTGCGGGTCGTTGCCGAACAGGCTTAGCTGCTGGCCGTAGTCGGAGTCGAGCACGTAGTCGATCACAGTCTGCAGGTCACGGTAGGGCACCACTGGTACCAGCGGGCCGAACTGCTCCTCGTGGTAGACGCGCATGTCCTGGCTGACAGGGTAGAGCAGGGCGGGGTAGAAGAACGAGCCTCGGCTTTGCCCACCCCCTTCATTGAGCACCCTGGCACCCTTGGCGGTGGCATCGGCCACCAGGCTGTCGAGGTAGTCGAGCTTGCCGGGTTCCGGCAGCGGCGTCAGCGCCACGTCGGGCTCCCAGGGCATGCCGGGCTTGAGGGCGGCGAGCTTGCGCTGAAACTTGTCGAGGAATGCCTCGACCACGTCCTCGTGGACGAACAGGATCTTCAACGCGGTGCAACGCTGGCCGTTGAACGACAGGGCGCCGGTGACGGCCTCTTCGACGGCGTTGTCGAGGTCGACCTGGGGCAGGACGATGCCGGGGTTCTTGGCGTCCAGGCCCAGCGCCGCGCGCAGGCGGTGCGGGCGTGGGTGGAGCTTCTTCAAGTCGCTGGCGGCCTTGTGGGTGCCGATGAAAGCGAACACGTCGACCTTGCCGCTGGCCATCAGCGCACTGACGGTCTCGCGGCCGCGCCCGTAGATGACGTTGATCACCCCGGGCGGGAAGCTGTCACGGAAGGCTTCGAGCAATGGGCGGATCAGCAGCACGCCGAACTTGGCCGGCTTGAACACCACGGTGTTGCCCATGATCAGCGCCGGGATCAGCGTGGTGAAGGTTTCGTTGAGCGGGTAGTTGTACGGGCCCATGCACAGCGCCACGCCCAGCGGGGCGCGGCGGATCTGGCCAAGGGTGCCCTGTTCGAGCTCGAAGCGGCTGGAGCGACGGTCGAGGTCCTTGAGCGCCTCGATGGTGTCGACGATGTAGTCGCAGGTGCGGTCGAACTCCTTCTCCGAATCCTTGAGGTTCTTGCCGATCTCCCACATAAGCAGTTTGACCACCGCCGTGCGCTGCTCGCGCATGCGCGCCAGGAAGGTTTCGACATGCCCGATACGCTCGGCCACGCGCATGTTCGGCCAGGCACCGCGGCCCTTGTCGTAGGCGGCCACGGCCGCGTCGAGGGCGGTGAGCGCCGTTTCGGCGTCGAGCAGGGGGGCGCTGCCGAGGATGACCTGGCGCTCACTGCCGCCTTCCTTGAGCCAGACCGGGCTGCGCACGGTGGCCAAGGGGCCGTCCCAGTGCCGCAGCTCACCGTTGACCAGATAGTCACGTTGCTCCAGGGGCGAGCCAAGGCGCCAGGCTTCGGGGATATCCTCGAGGGTGGGGAACAGCGAGTCGAGCAGACGGTCCATGGGTAATGCACCTCTCAAATCCGGATGATGAAACGCTTCAGCTTGCGAGCATGCGCCGACCATCATCAAATTACCAGCCTGGAGCCGTCGTTGCCGATCATTCCTCGAACGGCGGCGGGAACGTCTCGGCCTCCAGCAGCCTCATGGCACCGATCGCCAGGCCATAATCCATGACTCGCGGATCTGCAAAAGTGCGCAGCCGCTGCCACAATCGGGCTTGATCATAGTCCGGCTGATCCTGCAGTCCACGTAGCTCGCGCCGGTATTGCAGCGGCAGTGCGTTCCAGATGGTCCAGTCGCCGGCATCGGTATGCTCCAGCATTTCCTCGTAGTCGGCGTCGGCTACCAGCAAGTCGATACCATGCTGTACGTAATAGGCCTGGATCTGCTGGCTGACCCGCTCGCTGAGGTCGGGGCTTTCCAGCCACAGGTTCTGGGCCGCCACCCTCGATAGCTGAAGATCCTGCGGCAAGCTGGCGAAGCGGTTGTCTCGCAGGTCGAAGACGACGGGTCGCCAATCTTCATCGCTACGAATACCGTTGGGCCAATCGACGAGTTCGCAACTGTTGAGGTTGAGCACATCCAGTTCGCGCAGGCGGTTGAGGTCGGGGCTGCGGGCCAGCGGGTTGTGCGACAAGTCCAGCATTCGAAGCGCGCCAAGACGATCCAGAGCGGCTTGGTTCGCGTCGTTCCAGACCAGGTTGTTACCCTGCATGTCGAGCCACTCCAATGTCTGCGGCACGGCAATTGCTGGCAACTGCTCGAAACCGCAACCGACCAGATGCATACGTTGCAACCTTGGGAACCGTTCCAGAAACTCGGCAGGCAATTGGCTCAAGCCGGGGTTCGCGCCCAGGTCGACTCGCTCGATATGGGTAAAACGGTCTGGCAATGCCAGGGCCGCCAGGTCCTCGTTGGTCAGTGCCAGGTCGACCAGGCTGATCTGGTGAATGGCAAGCCGTTCCTCTTGGGAAAACTCCGTCATGCGCTGCCAGTTGCTGACCAACCTTCGCCCGGCGGCATGGCGCAATGGGTCATTGCCGGCCCAATCGCGCATCTGGTCACGGAACTCCCGCAACTGTTGTTCTAAATCTCCAAGTTGCCGTTCCGGACTCAGGCCGGCCTCGAGCCACTGGCTCAACTGTTCGTTGACCTGGTAGTCCGCGGCCTCAGGGTACAGCTGTCGGTAGCGGCGAAAGAGCGCGCCGACTTCGATGCGGGGGGGCTCAAGCGCTGGCTCCTCCATGCCGCCAGGTAACCGGCCGCGCTTGCCCCATCCAGGCAAATGACTGCCCAGCAGGCGTCTGGCCGCGGCGGGCTCGGCCAGGACCAGGCGGTGAATCCGTCGGCGCAGTTCATCGACTCCGCTGGCGGCCATGCCCAGGGCCTGGCGGTCAACCGAAGACAACGCTTGCAAGATCGCTCGACACAAATCGGTGTCTTGCCTGAGCGCGACAGGGCGCTCGCCCAGGTAGGCTTCGTAACCGTCACCTGTCTTGAGCACAATGCAGGTACGGCTGGCATTTTCGGCTCCGGCGCTAAGCAGCACAGGCCCTGCGGGGGACGCTGCGCGTAGCTCGAGGCGCAGTTCGGTGGGCCAGCCCGGTAGATCGGCCATGGCCATCACGATCAAACGCTCACTGTGCACGTTGGCCAGCTCGGGAATGTGCAGGCCTTCCAGTGCGGCTTGCTCGACGCCTTCACTGGCCTTGGCATGGGGCAGGCGTTCGAGTGTCGCGCGCAGTGCGGTGGGGGGTGGGTTGTTTGCCAGGTGCAACTGGCGTAGAGCTGCGGTGTTCAGGCCATTGGCCCTGGCAGCGCCTTCGAGCGCCGCGTCCGGTAAGTGTTGCAGGCGGCTGTCCAGGCGCCGGACCAAGGTCGCCAGCGCCCAGTCGCGGGGTTGCTCATGGCTGCCGCGCCAGGCGCCGGCGCCATTGTGCTTGAGGGGCGGCTGGAAGGCGGCGCCGTCTTCGGGGTGCACGATGCGCCATTGTGCCTGGCGAATATCCAGGCGCTGCTCGTAGAGGTGTCCATCCATGCGCATGAAGTGCCGGCCCTGGTGCAGGAACTGCCCCTGTGCATTGGCTTCGAGTTCCGCCGGCAGCACCACCGCACTGCGGTAGTGGGTCAGGTCGGGTCGCCACAGGCGTTGGCTGCCGTCTTCGAGCATGACCGGGTCAAGGCTCTCCAGCAACGGGCTGGTTGCCAGGCGGCTCAGCGCTTTGCCCGTCATGTGCAGCCCGCCGATCACCGCCAGGTTGAGGGCTACCGACTTGAGATGGCCGAAGGCTTGTTCCCGGTCACCGACCTGCCATGCCTCATAGCCTTCGTAGGCTTCATCCAGCAGTTGATAGGCCACCACTGCGGTCATGATCGTACCCAGCATGGGGACGAACAGGCCGGCGATCATCAGCATGTCGAGGCCGGCGCTGTCCCAGAGTGCCTCGCGCGCTTTGCGGGCCTGCTCGTCGGCCAGTGCGGTGGGCACTGCCACTTGCAGGGCTTCGTGCTTCAAGCGTGACACGTGATCATCGTGAAGAAACTCATACAGGTTGGCATTGATCGGTACGCGGCGCATGTGCAGGTCGCCCCCGGCATTCTGTCGCAGCCGGCTGGCAAAGGGGCCTTGCGCCTCGCGGGGCACATAGTCCATGAAGCCTTGGCGAAACGACGGCTGCTGCAGTTCGCTGTGCAGTTGCCGGTGCAAGGCATCGAGGTTGTCGAAGCCGCGCAGGCTGTCGACGTGACCCGGTAGAAAGAGCAGCATGCCCGCTGTACCGGCATCGATCAGGATTGCCTCGTGCAGGGTGATGCCGAGCAGGCTCAGTTGACTGCAGGCCAGCGCCTTCCCATCGTCGAGCAACGCCTGTACCGCGTCCCAACCTTTACCGTCCAGCTGATTGCGTAGGCGCGCCAAGTCTGCCGCCAGGCGCAGGCGGGCCTTATGAACGGCGCCCGCCGCCTGGTGAACGGGCGGGGGCGTGAACAAGGCATCGAGATGGGCCTGGTAACGCTGGCCGATATCCAGTTCACGGCAGGTGGTGGCAAAGGCCGCTGGTGACAGGGCAAGCGGCTTGATCCGGACCTGTTCGCTGGGCAACTCGATATCGACTTCGGTGTCGCTGTCGCCCAGCGTGGTCTTACCGGTGACGAGGCCCTCGCGCACTTGCCAATCGCCTTCCAGGGCCAGCGCGCTGTGGCGATCAAAGGTGAAGGTTTCAGCGAAGTTCTGCAGGGCGGCCTGCAGCAGGCCACGGTGTTCGTGGCGCGTGGTATAGACCTGGAAGGTATAGAGTCGCTTGACCACGATCAGTGATGTACTGCGCAGCGGCGTGATCAAGCCGTGCTGCATGCGCAGGCGTTCGGTGAGCAGAGGTTCGGCGAATTCGGTGATGTTCTGCAAACCCCGCAGATGCCTGGCTAATGTGCGTTGGCTGCGCATCAGGCTAGCCTGGCTGACCTCGACTGCTTCGCGCAGATGCGGCGCGGCGTTGGCGAACCAGGCCGCCTCGCTGTCGGGCAGGCCCTGGGAAGGCAGGATGCTTTCGTGCAGCCGCTGCCAGTGTTCCGGCGTGGCCTTCCGTGTCCAGGCCGGCAGGCGGCGCTCAAGGATGTGCTGGTGCGGGTTGGGGGTATCCACTGTCATGTTCGGCTCCTCGCAAAACGCACATCAAAGCTGTCGCGGTGCCAGCGTCGGTGGTGCATATGCATCCCGGACCGCGGCCTGGCAAAACGGGGCTCAATAATGGCCGCGCAACGCCGATAACCCCTAAATCGACTGCCATCGCCTGCCTATGACCATTCCCCAGAACCCTTCTGAACCGACGCACCTTCCATCCGGAACCTTGCGTCGTACGCTAAACCGCCTGCTGCCGGTCGGCCTGGCGCTGGTGGGCATTGGCCTGTCGGTCGCCCTGGGCCACCTTGACGCGCAGCGCGAACGCAGTGAGCAACTGGGCAACCTTGCGGCCCACCTGGCGGGGATGCGCGGTGCGTTGGAGGCACAGTTGGGCGCGGCGTTCGGCGAGGCTGAAGGTATCGCCCAACTGATCAGTGCCGACGGCGGCATCAGCCCCGCGCACTTTCATGGAATGGCCCGCGATGCCTTGCAGTCGGTGCGCTACATGCGCCATATCGCGCTGGCGCCGGGAGATGTGATCAGCGACGTCTACCCGTTGGCCGGCAACGAGCGGCTGATTGGGCTGGACTACCGTCAGCTGCCGGACCAGTTTCCCCTGCTGCGCGCGGCCCGCGACCAAGCCCATCCGGTGCTGGCCGGGCCGCTGCAGCTGTATCAGGGCGGGCGGGCGCTGATCTACCGACGGCCGGTGTTCGTCACCGGCAAACGGGGTGTGCGGTTCTATTGGGGCAATGTGTCGATCGTTGCCGATATCGACCGTTTGCTGCTTACCGCCGGATTGCGCCCGGATACCGAGTTCGAGCTGGCCGTGCGCGGAGGCGACGGCAAGGGCGCCGAAGGTACGCTGATCTGGGGCGATTCACGGCTGTTCGACGACCCGCAGGTGAAAACGACGGTGGAGGTGCCGGGTGGGCTCTGGCAACTGGTCGCCGCGCCACGCGGTGGCTGGTCGGGCCTGGACTTGTTCGGCTCGCCGCTGTTCTTGTTTGCCTTGGGCTGCACAGGTGTGTTCAGCCTGTTCGTCGCGCAGCTCAACCGCAAGCAGCGGCTGCTCGAACAACGTAACCGCGAGCTGCACCGCTACCAGGCCCAGCTTGAACGCCTGGCCCACTACGACACCATCACCGGGCTGCCCAATCGCATCCTGTTCCAGCAGCAACTCAGTACAGCCATCCTGCAGGGCCATGGCCTGGCGGTGCTGATGCTCGACATC
Source organism: Pseudomonas sp. PONIH3 (assembly GCF_002934345.1). Classification (NCBI taxonomy): domain Bacteria; kingdom Pseudomonadati; phylum Pseudomonadota; class Gammaproteobacteria; order Pseudomonadales; family Pseudomonadaceae; genus Pseudomonas; species Pseudomonas sp. PONIH3. The sequence goes on along the minus strand of NZ_CP026386.1, from coordinate 731,393 downwards.
GACGGATTCAAGCAGGTCAACGATAGCCTGGGGCACCCGATGGGCGACCTGCTGTTGCAGCAGGCGACCGCGCGCTTCCTCCAGGAACTGGACAGCCAGGACCGGCTCTGCCGCCTGGGCGGCGACGAGTTCGTGTTCATGCTGCAAGGTGCCCAGGGGCAGGTGAACCAGCAGGTTCGCGCCTTGCTGCGGTGCCTGCAGCGGCCATTCGACCTCAATGGCAACGCCGCCTTGGTCACCGGCAGCATCGGTCTGGCCTGGTGCCCGCAACATGGCGAGGACGCCGATAGCTTGTTGCGCCATGCCGACACGGCCATGTACGCCGCCAAGGAAGCCGGCCGCGATGCCTGGCGGCCTTATCACCCGGACATGACCGAGCGCCTGCAGCAGCGTCTGGAGCTGGAGCGCAATCTGCGCCGGGCGCTGGAGCACAACGAGTTCGAGCTGTGGTATCAGCCCAAGGTCGATCTGTTCAGCGGGCAGCTAGAAGGCGTCGAGGCCCTGTTGCGTTGGCGCGACCCGGAGCATGGCCTGGTCTCGCCCGGGGCGTTCATTCCCCTGGCTGAGCGCACCGGCCTGATCATCCCTCTCGGAGAGCGCGTGCTGGAGCTTGCCTGCGCCCAGTTGGCCGAATGGCGTGCCGATGACGGCTTGCCCGGGCCGCTGGCGATCAACGTTGCGGCCCTGCAGATCGAGCGCAGCGACTATGTGACCAGCCTCGCCTCGGCGCTGGAGCGCCATGGTCTGCCAGCCAACCTGCTGGAAGTGGAAATCACCGAGAGCCTGTTGATGGAGAGCCAGCAACAGGCTTGCGCGGTGCTGGCGCAGCTGCAGGCCATGGGCGTGGCAACGGCGGTGGACGACTTCGGTACCGGCTATTCGTCACTGGCCTACCTGCGCGCGCTGCCAATCGACCACCTGAAGATCGACCGCGCCTTCATCAAGGACCTGCCCGGGGACGACGACGCGGTGGCCATCGCCCGGGCGATCATCGATCTCGGGCATGCCCTGGGGTTTCGCATCACCGCCGAAGGCATCGAGACCCAAGAGCAGTACGACTTCCTGCGCCACGCCGGTTGCGACCAGGGGCAGGGTTTCCTGCTCGGGCGGCCGATGCCGGCCGAGGCGTTGCGCGGTTGGCTGGCCGAGAACCACGAGCGCCGGCATCGGCCGCCGGGGCGGTAGCGATAGGGTTTCCGTCGACACAGGTTTGCCGCTCGGTTTCACAGGCGCAGCACTTCTGACGTCGGACACCCGGCGGCCATCAACTCATCTCCTCCTGCATGCCCAGGCTCGCATAGCCCACCCGCGGCACTTGCCCCAGGCGCTGCTCGACCAACGCCAGCAGCGATTCGCCGCTGGCCAGGTAGGCATCACCGAAGTCGTGCCCGCCCAGCGCGCTGGGATGGGCTACGACCTCCAGCACGCCGTGCGAGGGGGCCAATCCGGCCTTGAGGTCGGCCGGGGTGCAGACGAAATCGGCGGTGCTCCCGGCGAGCTGGCGCAGGCGGCGGTTGAGCAGGCTCTTGAACAGGCGCTTGGCCGGCCCGATGTTGTGCCCCACATTGCGCGCCAGCCGGATCGGAACCCCTTGGGCGCGGGCGAAACGGGCGACAATGACGCCCACCGGCCAGATGTTGTGCACGTGTTGGTGGGAATCCAGGTGGCTGGGCATCAGGCCATGGTCAAGGCAGTGTTGCCACTGGGCCTGCAGCTCTGCTTGCACGGCGGCCCGCTCGCGTCGCGACAAGCGCAGGGTGCGTTGTTTAAGGCGCAGGTCGAATTCGCCATGGGGCGTGCACAGGCGCGGCTCGGCGAGGATCGCCTTGCTCAGCGGGCGGCCATAGGTGAGGTTGAAGTGCAATCCCACGCGTCCTTTGAGCGTTGGTTGCTGGGCCAGCGAGCAGGCGCTAGCGAAGGCCGGCATGTTGGCCATGGCGGTGGCAGAGCTGATCAGCCCGGCCTGGAAGGCATGAAGGATGACTGCGTTGGTGTGGGCGCTGAGGCCGAAATCGTCAGCGTTGACTATGACCTGGGATGGCATCCGGGCGCTCCTGTGGCGGGGTGGGGGCGACAATGTCGGCTGCGGGGTGTGGCGGCTGTCTGCGCAAGCGGGGTTTGAGCCAGTGCCAGCAGCGAAGCGCCAGGCCCAGTAGCACGCCGTCGGGGCGCCAGCTGTAGCTGCTCAGACGCCACTGTTCGACCTGACCGGTCATGCGCTCGTGCAACTGGTGGCTGGAGTTGTCCAGGCTGACCCGCGAGGCGTCGACCCACTTCCAGTCTTCGTCCAGGCCCCAGTGGATCCATTCCTCGAGCAGCACGCGGCCGCTGCCCAGGTCACGGTGTTCGGGGACGAAGGCTAGGTTGTAGTCGTAGATTCGGCCGCGCTCCAACAGGCCCAGGCGGTAACTGATGCAGCGCCCCTCCAGTTCCAGCAGTACCAGGCACACCAGGCCCTCTCCGGCCAGGGCGGTGAAGGCCTTGTACATCCATGGGCGACGCAGGGGGCCGGAGAAGATGCCGACCTCGTCGTCGCCTTTCCAGCTGGTCGCTTCGACGGCGCTGATGGCGTCGAGCAGTTCACCCATGTTCTCGGGAGTGGCGACGACCCGGCGCACGCTGGCACCGCAGGCCTTGATGCGTTTGCGCGCGCGGCGCAGCTTGTAGCGCGGGTCGCCGCTGACTTCCTGGCGGTCCTGCTCGTTGATGCGGTGCACCGGCACCCGGCAGGTCAGGCGCTGCTGCCAGGTCGAGCTGGCGCCGGCCCACTGGCGCAGCCAGCCATCGTGCTCGGTGTTGTCCGGTACCTCGCTCAATTGCAGCAAGGCATGCGGTAGCCGCTTGCGTATGGCCTGCAGGACCTGCTCGGCATATAGCGCCGGCAGGTCGATGAGCAGGGCAATGCGGTCGCTCAGTGGGTACCCCAGGTGGCGCACCACTGGGGCGAACAGCGGGCCGAAGGGTTCGCGCGCGCGTATCAGCGGCAGGCACAGGCACAGACGCTCGTCCTGATAGCCGAGCAGCACCTGCAGGCATTGGCCTGGCAGCAAGGCGGCCTCGGCGGCGCGCAGCCAGCCGAGATGGTTGAAAGGCGTACTGCCGGGCAGGCGCCTGCGCAGCGCCTCGTAGTCGGCGGCGGGAAAGTCGCCGGCGCCAAGCGAGGCGCACCATTTCAGTTGCAGGCCCATGGGCTCACCCTGCCGTGGCCGAAGAAGCCGGAGCCTCCGGCTTGCGCAACGGCTCCAGACGCGAGGTGATGTAGTGGCTTTCGCGGAAGAATTTCCAGCGACCAAACAGGCAGTAAACGTTCATGATCCGTCCTTGCTCCTGATAGCCCATGCGCAGGTGCAACTTGAGCGCCGGGATGTTGTGCTGTTCGCACACGTCCACCACCTTGGTGCAACCTTGGGCGGCCATGGCCTTCCACAGCTCCAGCTGCAGGTCCACCGACAGCTCGGTACCCCAATACTTGCGGATCAGCTCGCCGCCGAACTCGAAGAACTCCCCCGGGCCGACCGGGAACCAGCAACCATAGTAGTGGCGGTCGTGGTAATGGCGGCTACTGCCCCAGATGAAGGCCACGGCGTCGTTGTCATCGTTGAGGAACATCAGCCCGGTATGGCCTTCGGCGGCCAGCTCGCGCATGGTCTCGACCCGATCGCCGAAGTGGCGGGCGAAGGCACGCACGTTGTGCACGGTGATGTGCTCGACCCGCAGCTCGCCATAGGGTTTTAGCCGGTGCGGCGGCACCGGGCTGTCCAGGTCGCGTTCCATCCACAACAGTTCCCAATGATAGAAGACGTAATGCCGGAAGGCGCTACGGAAGGTGTCACGCAGTCCCTTGCGCTTGATACGGTCCTGGATCTTGGTGAATGCAGTCATGGTGCCTCCTGGGCATGGCTGAACGTAGTGCGTCTCATGACGCGCTCCAGGTCAGGGCGAATACGGTCTGCCCTGGCAGTTGAAAACGAACCTGGCCCTCCCTGCAGCTGAAGCTGGCGCGGCGGCTCTGGTTGTCGGGACCGAACAGTTCAAGCTGGCCGTCGGGGCAACCGTCGAGGCTCAGCGCCACCTGCTGCAGGCGCTCGGCCTTGTTCACCCCCAGCACGCTGCGCTGATGCTGGCGGGCCATGGCCAGGGCATCGACCTCGAAGGCGTCGTTGTCCAGGGCCAGAACCTGGTCCAGCCAGTGGCGCTGGATGAACTGCTGGGCCAGGCCCACCGGCTTCAGTTCGTAGCGTTGGCCGCCGGCATCGCGCAACATGCCCTTGGGCCATTCGGGCTCATCGGCGACGTGGAACCAGTTGAGCATGTCAAGCAGGCCGTCACTGGCGGCATTGATCACCACCGAGGTCCACCACAGGCCGGCGTAATGGGTGTCCTGTTCGTAAGGGCTGAGGCTCGAACCGCTGGACAGGTTGGTCTGGTCCAGCAGCAGCGCCTTGCGTGGCCGGCCCTGGCCGTCCAGGCCCACCAGGTCGGCAGCTTGGCGCACGCTGTCGCGGTAGCTGCGGGTGGCGAGCAGGTCGCGGACCATCCATTCGTGCCAGGCCAGGGCATCGATCTGCGCGCCTTGCTCGGCCAGCAGGCGTCGTGCCCAGTCGATGCCGCGGCGCTGTTTGCCGTCGTCGCTGAAGGGCCCGCCGAGCAGGCGCGAGGAGGCCGGCATGGCGATGCGTACGCCAGCGTCGCGGGCGCCGGGGTAGTCGCGCACGCGCTTGGCCATGGCCTGGAAGAAATCGCGGTAGCTGGCGTAGTCGCGATAGTTGAGGTTCGGCTCGTCGGCGAAGGCCAGGTAGTGGGTGCCTTTGCCGCCGAGTGCCTTGGTCGCCTCGAGCCAGGCACTCAACCCATCGGTGCTGGTGCGGTCGCTCCTGAGGTCGGCGACTCGGGCGCTGCCGGCCAGCAGGGTGATGTCCTGGAGGATGCCGAAGCGCTCCTGATAGAGCTTGCGCCAGGCGTTCTCGAAGTCTGGCTGGCGTTGCAGTACGTCGACGAAACTGTAGAAGCCGGCGGCCTGGGGGCGCAGGGCGTCCAGCGCGGCGAAGCTCGAGGCTGGTGGCAGCACGTAGGGCAGGGCAACCCCTAAGCGTGGGGTGGGGCCGAGCACCTTGTCACCCAGGGCAAGGGTGACCTGACCGGGAAGTTGCGGCAGCTCGCCCAGGTCTGCGGGGCGTTGGGCGAACAGGTTGGCGCTGCCGTCGAGCCAGAACGCTGCCTTGCCACTGCCCTGCAGGCCCAGACGCCAGGTCTCGTCGCGGCCGCTGGTGGGCAACGCCTGTTGATCGAAGCGCCAGTAGGCGCGGTAGGGCTTGAGCGGCAGCTGGATGCGACGGCCGTCGCTGAGGCGTTCGGCGAACAGGCCATGAACCCCGCCATGGTGCTTGCCGGCCAACACCGCCTGCTCGCCGGCCTTGACCCGGAAATACAGCTCGACACCTGGCCCGACTTCGGCGCAGAAGTGCACCTTCGCCGGAGTGAACAGCGCGCGGGTGCTGGCATCGTGCTGGATGCGGTAGTCGCGGAAACTATAGCCGGGCACCTCCAACCGATAGGTGCCGCCGTTCGCGGGCAATGGCCAGCGTTGTTCGCCGCGTACCTGGCCGGCTTCGATGCGCCGTTCGCCGGCCAGGCGGCCGTGGCCGTCCAGCAGATACAGGCGTTCAGCGTTGGCGTCGGCCTGCCAGGCCGGACGCCACTGGATGCGCAGTTCATCGGCGCGTGCTGGCAGCAGGTACAAGCTGCCGTCGCGCAGATCCCCCCACTGCACAGGTGCGGCGAACGCACCTTGGGCCAGCAGCGCGCCGCACAGCAATGCCGCTTTCATGCCGCCCTCCGTTGCAGCATCTGCCGCAGCGGTGCCAGGTCGGCGGGCAGGATGACCAGGGTCTGGCCCAGCGGCACGCCGCTCAGGCGGCAGTACAGCACCAGCATGGCCACGGTGACCGCCAGGTAAGCAATGGAGGAGGCCGCGGCCGCGCCGACGATGCCCCAGGCCGGGATGAGCAGGATGTTGAGCACCAGATTCAGCGCAGCACCGGCGCCCATCATCAGCGATACCGTGCCGGGGCGGTTCTTGCCCAGCAGGTCCAGGCGCAGGATGCTGGCATAACACAGGCCCAGCAGGCCCGGCAGCAACGCCAGCAAGGCCGGGTAGGCCGGGGCGTAGTCGGCGCCGAACAAGGTGACGATCAACCAGTGGCCGATCAGCGCCATACCCAGGCAAGCACCGAGCATCACCGTGGCGGTCAGGCGCAGGGCCAGGGGGGTGATGCGCTCCATGCCGGCATCCTGCTGCAGCAGGCGCTTCATCAGCGGCGTGGTCACCGCCTCGGGAACGATCAGCAGCAGTTCGGCGGCGGCGCTGGCCATGGCGTAGTGGCCCAGGGCGGTGCTGCCGAGCAGCGCGCCGATGAACAGGTAGTCCGAGCGCAGGATCAACTGCTGGAACAACAGGTCGGGATGGCTCTTGGCGCTGTAGCTGAGCAGCTCGCGTTGGCCGCCACGGTCCCAGCGCAGCGCCAGCGGGTGCTGACGGCGCAGCCACCACAAACCGAGCGCCAGGACCAGGGCGATGCCGCACAACCAACTGATCAGCGCCGCCTCCAGCGCTTCGTCGCGCCACATCCAGAACAACCCGAGGAACAGCAGCAGCGGTGCCAGCGATTCGGTCAGGCGCAGGGCGTTGAAGGCGCCGACGCCGCCGCTGGCGTTGTGCAGGGTCAGCAGGCCGCTCTTGAGCACGGTCATAGGTACCGCCAGCAGCAACAGCCAGGCCAGCAGGCCCAGTTGCACAGTAACCTCAAGGTCGGCGCCGAACTCGCGCACCAGGAACACGCAGGCCAGGGTCAGCACGCCGGCCAGCAGGCAACCGTAGACCAGTACTTGGGTCAGCAGCAGGCCCATGTCGCGCTGCTTGGCGGCCTGGTAGCCGACCGCGCTGTTGAGCCCACCGCTGGTGGCGGCGCTGATCAGGTCGGGCAGGGTACTGAGCAGGGCGAACAGGCCACGCTCGCTGGGCCCGAGGATGCGCGCCAGCAGCACGTTGCGCAGCAGGCGCAGGGCGATCATCGCAAGTTTTGTTCCCATGCTCAGCGCCAGATGGCGCAGGTAGCTGTTGCGGTTCATCCTCGTTCTCCGCGACTGATGCGCCAGGCCAGCAGCGAGGGCCGGCTGGCATTGCGCTGGCTGACGCCGATGCGCGGCAGCGCCAGGGGGTCGTCGTGGCCCTGGCAGATGCCCGGGCGGGTGCTCAGGGCGTAGGGGTAACGATGCGCGGCGACCTGGGCGCGCACGCGTTCGTCGTGGTCGCCGTTGGGATAGCAGTACACCGGCAGCGGCGCGCGGCAGCCTTCGTTGAGTGCCGCATGGCTGCGGGTCAGTTCTTCGTTGAGGCGATGGTCGTCCAGGTAGGGCAACAGGGCATGGCTGGCGCCATGCGGGCCGAAGCGCACCAGGCCGGAGTCCTCCAGGGCGCGCACTTGCTGCCAGTCCATGGCCTGGGGCAGCGATTCCGTGGGGCAGGCGTCGGTCAGGACGTGCAAGGCCTGGGGGCTGAGGCTCTTGAGGGTTTGCAGGTAGCGTGCCAGCACCAGGCTGCGGGCCTTGCTGTGGTCGTGCATGAAGTAGGCCGCCGGTAGCGGGCGGCCGAGCTTGCGCAGGCGTTCGATCAGTTGCCGCCGGGCCTCTTCGCCATGGCTGCCCCACAGGGTCTCGCCGACGCTTTCCCACCAGAAACGCTGGCGGCTGCCGATGTAGTCGGTGGACAAAAAGATACTTGCCGGCACCTGGTGGCGCTGCAGCAGGGGGAAGGCGTTGACGGCGTTGTCGCGCCAGCCATCGTCGAAGGTCAGGGCCACCTTGGGGCGGCAGTCGCCGCGGGGGGCCTTGTGGCTCTGCAGCAGGTCCATGAGGCTGACGCAATCGAAATGCCGGGGCAGCCAGCGCAACAAGCCCTCGAAGGCCCGCGGGCCGACGCACAGCTCGTTGCGGTGGGGCAACGCGGCGCTGGCGTCATCGGCCAGCACCCGGTGCAGCATGAGGATCACCCCGGCGCCGCGCAGTTCGGCGCGTCCGCGTGGCGAATTGAAATAGAACCAGCCGCTGGCCTGCTTGATAGGGGTCTTGATCGGCATGTCCGTCGCTCATCGATTCTGGTCGGGGTTCCATTGGCTGTAGCTGTGCCCGCGCAGGAATTGCCACAGGCCCACGCTCATGCCGGCGAGGGTGACCAGCACGAAGGCGGCAAGGCGGAACGGGCGGGGCAGGCGCCGACGGGCGTCGAGCAGGCCGGCGATGGCAGCGGCGTAGCCGAGCAGTTGCAGGGCCAGGGTCAGGCGGTAGAAACCGGGCTCGGCGGCCAGCCACAGGTTGGCCAGCAGCAACGGCAGCAGCAGTACCGGGGCCAGACGCCGGAGCAGCTTGTGGCTGATCAGGGCAATGGCGTACAGGCCGTGGCGCGCCGGATTGAGCAGTTCGCGGCGGGCGGCCAGGCTCAGCAGGCCACCGACGGTGACGCGCTGACGGCGACGGAACTGCTTGTCGGCTTCGTCCACGCCCTGGTCGAGGACCACCGCCTCCGGCACGTAGACAATGCGCAAGCCGGCAGCGGGCGCGCAGGTGCTGATGAAGAAATCGTCGTTGACCTGTTTCGGAATCGGCTGGTACAGCCCCCGACGCAGTGCGAGCAGGGCGCCGTCGGCCGAGACCATGCAGCCGGTACGGTTCTCAACCTTGCGCACCCAAGCTTCGTAGTGGCGGTACAGGCTGTCGCCGATGCTCAGGCCTTTGCCCGGGTCGGGGATGATCATATGGCCTGCGGTGCCGCCGACTGCGGCGTCGGCGAAAGGGGCCAGCAGCAGGCCGAGGGTGTCGGTCGACCACTGGTTGTCGGCGTCAGTGAAAACCAGCAGGTCGCCGGTGCACACCTGCACGGCTCGGTTCAGCGCCTCGGCCTTGCCCAGGCGCGGCAGGTCCAGCACCTGCACGCGGGGGTCGCCCAGGGCTAGGGCTAGCGCCACGGTGCGGTCGCTCGAGCCGTCGCTGGCCACGACCACCTGCAGTGCGGCGGCCGGATAATCCTGGGCCAGCACGCTGGCGAGCTTGGCTTCGACATGCCGCTCTTCGTTGTGCGCGGCGATCACCACGCTCACTCGCTGCGGCGGCAATGGTGAATGGGTGCGGCGGGCAAAGAACGGTGCGGCCAGGGTCAGCAGCAGGGGGTATCCGACCCAGGCATATAACGGCAGCAGCAGGCATAGCCAGAAAATGAACTCAGCCACGGGCGGGCCTCCTTGCGGTGCGGTTGAACAGGCTGAGGATGAAGGCCGCGCCGGCGAGGTGCAGGCGCAGCCAGTGCAGGCCCCAGAGCTGCAGCGTGAGCAGCGGGTCGCGCTGCCTGCGGCTCTGGCGCAGGCTGAGGAGCAGCGCGGGCATGGCGCTGACCAGCAGGAAGAACAGGGCGACATGGGGGAAGCCGTCGAGCAGCGCCGACAGGGCCACGGCGTCCAGCACCCAGGCGCCTATCGAAAGTATCGGGAAACGCAGCAGGCGCAGGCTCACGCCATGGCTGCGCAGCAATTGCAGGTGGCTGCCCTGGCGCCACATCTCCTTGCCCAGCCATTCGCGCCAGTTGGCCTCGTAGCCCCAGTGCAGCACCGCAGGCTGGCGCAGTACCCGCAGGCGCGCCCCGGACTCGTGCAGGCGCAAGGTGAAGTCCTTGTCTTCGCCGGTACGCAGGCGCTCGTCGAAGCCGCCGACCTGCTCGAACCAACTGCGCCGCATCAACAGGTTGGGGGTGGGCAGCCATGTGCAGTCCTGCACCGTCTGGCCGGTGCGCAGGGTGCGCCGTTGCCAGGCCTGGGCGAACCACGGCGCGTGGCGCGGGGTGTCGCAGTCGAGGGCGAAGACATCGCCCTCGCCACGGCGTTGCAGGTCCAGCAGCAGGTCCAGCCAGTGTTCCGGGACCTCGATGTCGGCATCGAGGAAGGCCAGCCAGTCGCCTTGGCTGGCGTTCACGCCGGCATTGCGCAGGGCGCCGATGGCCACGCCCGGCACGCTCAGCACCTGGGCGCCATGGGCGCGGGCGATCGCCGGGCCGTCGTCGTTGGAGCCGTTGTCGACCACGATCAGCTCGCAGGCCAGCCCCGCCGCGCTGGCCGAGCGCCTTGCGGCGTCGAGGGTGCGGCCGATATGGCGGGCTTCGTTGAACATCGGGATGACGATACTCACCCGGCTCATCGGGCCACCTCCACGGGCTGCTGCTCACGTGACTGGCCGAGCAGCACGCTGGACAGCGCCAGCATCAGCCACAGGTACTTGTGGCTCGGGGCGCTGAGGAACATCAGGAACAGGCCGATCGCCAGCATGCTCATGGTCAGGTGGGTCATCAGGTCGGCGCGATCCGGGTCGCCGGCCTCGCGGAAGGCCGCGCGCGCCTGCCAGAAATTGCGCAGGGCCAGCACGATCATGCCGACGAACAGCAGGCCCGCCGGCAGCCCGACCTCGCTGAACAGCTCCAGGTAGGTGTTGTGGGCGCGGCGGTAGAGGTCGGTGGTCTTGCTGTTTACCGGGGCGAAGGCCTTGGAGAAACCGGTGTCGGCATAGTGCAGTGGGAAGGTACCCGGGCCGGTGCCCAGCAGCGGGCTATGGCTGATCATTTCCTTGCCTACGACGAGGTAGGAGGCGCGCCGCCCCAGCGATTCGTCCTGGTGCGCGTTGACCCCGGACTTGAGCAGCATCAGTGACTGGATGCGGTCGGCGTAGCCAGCGGGCATCAGGGCCACGCCCAAGGGCAGGACAATGGCCAGGCCGAGCATGGCGAAGCCCAGGTGGCGTGGGCGGATGCGCGTCAGCTGCTCGCGGTAGTTGTGCAGAACGATGCCCAGGCTGATCAGCAGTACTACCAGCCCCGAGCGCGACTCGGTCTTGGTCATGCCCACCAGCAGCAACAGGCAGCAACCGGCCCAGAACAGCTTGACCGGGATCTGCCGCGCCTTGATCGCCAGCCACAGGCCCAGGGGCATGGCGATGGTGATCAGCAGGGCGAATGCGTTGGGGTCGAGCATGGCCGAAGCGCGGCCCTGCTCCTGGTACTTGGTGGAGAAGATCGCGAACAGACAGGTCACGCACACGCTGACGGTGATCAGCCGTGCCAGCATTGGCAGGTTGAGGTCACGGCCGACCAGCAGGGTGATGACGAACACCACCAGGCCCACCAGCAGTTCACGCAGGTGCCCGCCCGACAGGCCCATGTCGTCGCTGGTCCATAGGCTCATCAGGTACAAGGCCATGAACGGCAGCAACAGACGCCATTGATTACTGCGCAGGCGCTCGCCGGGGAGTTGGCGCACCGCCAGTTGCAGGCTGAGGATCAGCACCAGGCCGATGCCCACCAGCTTGGCGCCGGACACCAGGCCGTCCTTGAGCAGGCCCTCCAGCGGCACCAGGGTAGCGATCGCCAGCAGGCCCCAGGCCGGCTTGCGGTACAGCGCCAGCACGCCGGCCAGGCCGATCACGCCGCCGGGGGCCAGGAACGGATAAGGGCTGGCCAGCAGACCCAGGCTGAGCAAGGCCACTACGGCCACCAGCGACAGGGGAATGATCATGCGACAACCTCCTCGGCCGTGCCCCGATACACTCGGGCCCAGCGTTGTGCCAGGGTCGGCAGGTGGTAGTGTTGGCGTTGAGTCTGGCGGGCTCGGGCAACCAGTTCGGCGGCCTGCTCGGGGTCTTGCAGTAGCGCTTCTAGATGCTCGCCCAGTTCGGTCGTGGCCAAGGGACGGGCAAGCAGGCCGTTGTGGCCGTGCTCGATCACGTCGGGGACACCGCCAACGCCGAAGGCCACCACCGGCACGCCATCTTGCATGGCTTCGAGCAGGATCATCGGCGTGCCTTCGGTGCGCGAGCTGATGACCAGCGCATCCAGGCGTTTCATCCAGCCGCGCATGTCGCGCTGGAAGCCCGGCAGGGTGATGCGTTCGCCCAGACCGGCAGCGTTGATACGCTGCTGCAGGGCTTCGCGCTCAGGGCCTTCGCCAAGCATCACGGCGTGGACCTGTGGGTGGCGCTGGCACACCGGGATCAGCGTGTCGAGGAACAGGTCGGGGCCTTTTTCGCTGGAGAGCCGGCCGACGTAGGCAGCGAGCCAGGGAGCGCCGCCTGGCTGTGCCGCGCCCACGCCATCCTTTGCCTGCGCTTCATAGATCTCGGGCAGCCCGTTGGGTATCACCTGCAGCTTGGCCGCTGGCACCCCGGCATCGCGATGGATGCGGGCGATGCTCTCGGCCACGCACACCACCGTCTCCACCCTCGGCGTGCGGCACAGTTGCAGGCTCAGCCAGGTGTAGAAGCGCTGCTTGCGGCTGCGCGGGGTAAATCCATGCTGGGTGCTGACCATCGGCAGGCGCAACAGGCTGGCGCCGATCCAGCCGAACAGCTGCCCCTTGAAGTTATGACTGTTGACCAGCGGACGTTCGCCGCGCTGCGCGCCAAGCGCCTTGAGCACCGCCCCCAGGCCCTGGCAGGTGTCGCACTCGACACCCGCCTCGCGAAAGCGCGCTACCAGTTCGGCCGGGGCATCGAGAAACAGCACCCGATGCCGCCCCGGGGTCGCCTGGCAGTGGTCCAGGAGCATGCGCTCGGCGCCGTAGAATCCGCCGCTGCTCAGCAGGTGCAGGATCGGCCGGCCGGCGTGCAGCGCGGCGTTCAATTGCGCACCCAGTGCCACAGGCGTGGCAGCGACCAGCTTTTATGCGGGTTGGGCAGCGCCGGAACCTGATCGTTGATCACCAGCAACACTGGCAGGCCCAGCTCGTGGTTGATTTGTGCCGGATGCTTGAAGCGGTGGTCGAAGAACTCCCTGACGTAGACCACGGCAATGGCCAGCAGCAGGCCGGTGACCAGGCCGAACGGGATGATCAGGCCGGGTTTCGGGAAGCTCGCCGCGGTGGGCTCGTAGGGGGCGCTGAGGATGCGCGCGTTGGACTGGCTGCCATCGAGCAGGCCTTGGCCGCGGCTTTCCTCGTAGCGCTGGGCGTAGGTGGAGAAGGCCTTGTGCAGGGCGTCGATCTCGGTATCCAGCTGACGCGTCTTGCTCTGGGTCTCGCGCAACTGGAGGATGCGCTTGCTGTAGTCGGCGATGCGCTGGGTCTTCTGCTCGATCACCTGTTGAGTCACGGCCAGGTCCTGCTGGCGTTCACGAATGCGGTTCTCGACGATCTTGAGGAACTGCGCGCGCAACTGGGCAATCTGTTGGCGGGCCATCACCATCTGGTCGGAGCCTGGCTGGAACACCGTGGCGTCTCCGTTGTAGCGCGCCAGCTGGGTGGTCAGTTGCTCACCGAGTTGCTTGATCTCGCGGTCTTCGAAGGCGACGTTGTCGACCGTGGTGGTGAAGGTGTAGGGGAAGGCGTAGTCGGCCATCTTCGCCTTGTTGGCCGCGGCCAGGCTGCTTTGCAGGTAATCCAGCCACTTCTGATTCTGCAGCTGGCGGTCACGTTGCAGGTTGAGCGCCTGCTCTTCGGTGTTGATGGCGTTGAGGCGGAAGGTGATCTCCTCTTTGGGATCCGAAGAGCCGATGGCAGTGAGCAGCCCCAGGCGCTGGCTTTCCAGGTCGCCCAGGCGGGCCTGGTAGTGCAGCTTCTTCTGCTCGTAGAAGGCCTCGGGCAGTTCATTGGACTGCAGGTCCTGGCGGTTGGCCAGGAAGTTCTCCAGCAGGCGGCTGACGAACAGCGTGCCAAGCTTCGCGTCATTGGCGCTGTAGGTGATGGAGATCACGTTGGAGCCGGGCAGGGTCTCGACCTTGAGGTCCTTGACCGCCTGGTCGGTGAGGGTGTCGAGCTGGGTGTCGCGATCGTCTGCCACGGTGTTGCCGAACAGCTGGTGCAGGGGCTCGATCACTGCGTGACGCAGCGGGTCGAGCACGGTGCGCCGCAACAGGCCGGGCTCGTCCGGATAGTGGCCTTCCTTGCGCAGCTCGCCGATGGTCTGGCGGATCAGGGTTGGCGAGCGGAGGATGTTGCTCTCGGTCTCCATGTCGGCCAGCGACGGCGGGATGAACTGGTCGGCCTGCTGGCTGAGCGCCGAGGTGGTGTCACTCTGCGAGAGTTTCTTGGACTGCACGATGACTTCGGCGGTGATGTCGTAGCTCTGCTTGAGCACCAGCGGCAACAGCACGGCGATCACCGCGAACACCAGGAACACCCGTTTCACCAACTGGCGGTTGGCGAAGAAGATGCGGAAGAACTCATGCACATAGTTTTCTTTCGGTTGCGTGGTCATGGTCCGTCCCCCGGTCAGTTGTTGCTTTCTTTATTGTCGACGCGGTAGCTGAAGCTGAAGCCGAAGCCCTGGAACAGCACCACGTCGGCCAGTTGCCGGGACAGCTCGGCGGCGCTGGCCAGCTTGGTCTTGGGTACGTAGAGCATGTCCTCGGGCTGCAGGTAGGCGAGCTTCTGGCTGCCGCCGGAGAGCGCCTGGTCGACGTCGTAGTTGACCGCATGCACGGTATTGCCCTCGCGACGCATGATCACCACCGAGCCGAGCTTGGCCTTGAGGGTCGGGCCGCGGGCCAGGGTCAGTGCCTCGAGCACAGAGATGGGGCGGCGGATCTGGAAGGCGCCGGGCTGGCCGACTTCGCCGAGCACGTAGATCTCGTTGGCGGCGGTGGACTTGAGCAGCACGTCCACGCTCATGCGCCCTGGCAACGTGGCGTAGCGCTCGTTGAGGTAGTCGCGCAGCTGGTTGACGGTCATGCCCTGCAGCGGCACCGAGCCGATTTCCGGGAAGGTGGCGCGGCCGTCGTTGCCCACGGTGATGTCGCGGCTCATGCCGGTGCCGGGGTGACTGAGGGCGTTCTTCAGGTTGACCTCGTCGGTCATCGGGCTGATCACGCGCACGGTGACCTGGTCACGGTTGGGCTTGAACACCCGCTTGTCCTGGTAGGCCTGGCGGATGGCGCTCTCGGCTTCGCCCGGGGTCATGCCCTCGACGCGCACCGCGGCGTTGGTGCTGGGCAGGGTGATGGTGCCATCAGGCTGCACCAGTTGGTTGCCGTTCAGGCCGCTGGCGGCCATGAAGTTCAGGTCCAGGGTGTCACCGGACTGGATCCGGTAGACCCCGGCCGAACGGTTGCTGACGTGGAAGATCACTTCCAGCACGTCCTGCGGGCGCAGTACCTGCTCGCGGCGGGCGACTTCGGTGGCCTGGCTTTCGGCGGGAGGCGCGGTGAGGATCTGCACCGGCATCTCGCGGTTTTCCTGGCTGGCGCAGCCGGCCAGGGCCAGTACGCACAGGGCAATCGAGGGATATCTCATGGCGTTCATCCTGTGCGGCCTCTCAGAGATTTTCGTACAGCCACTTGGGCATGTAGTACTTGCGCTTGTTGAACACGCTGCCGATCAGCCGCGCGCCGGCCTGGGTCAGGCGCTGGCTGGCGGCCTGGGCCACCTCCCAGCGGGTCTCCTCGGCGCACACCACCAGGATCACGCCGTCGACCAGGGTGCCGATCACCAGGCTGTCGGCGCTGGCGTAGATGGCCTCGCCGTCGATCACGACGAAGCGGTACTGGTTGCTTAATTGGTGCAGCAGCACGCGCAACTGCTCTGGGTCGAGACGGTCGCGGCCGCGTTTCCACGTGCCCACCGGCAGCACGTCGAACGGCTGATCGGACAGGCGCACGATGCAGTCCTGGGCTAGCGGTGGGGTGTCCTGATTGAACAGCAGGTCACTGTAGCCGCGCAGTTTGGCCAGCCCCAGCTGCTGGCTGAGGCCGCCAGGCGCCAGGCTGGCATCGATCAACAGCACGTTGCCCGCGCTCATGAGGGCCAGTTGGCTGGCGAAGGCCAGGGCGCTGGTGCTGGTGCCACTGCCGGTGTTGGCCGCGGTCAGCAGCAAGGTGCGCTGGTCGAGGTCGAGCACGGTGGCGGTCAGGTTGGTCTCGCTTGGGGTAGCGATAGTCAGGCTTCTCGAGGATGAACCGTCCATCTCAGCTTGCTCCGTGGCCAGTGAAAACTTTGAACGGGGTCTTGAGCAGGATCTTCAGGTCCAGCATCAGGCTCTGTTCGTTGATGTAACTCAGGTCCAGCTCCACACGTTGGTCGAAATCGATATCGCTGCGCCCGGAGATCTGCCACAGGCCAGTCATGCCCGGGTAGATCGACAGCCGCGCCAGGTGGTTGTCGTGGTAGCGGTAGGCGTTGAAGGAAGTGGGGCGCGGGCCCACCAGACGCATGTCGCCGGTGACCACGTTGATCAGGTTCGGCAGTTCGTCCAGGCTGCTTCTGCGCAACCAGCCGCCGACCGAGGTGATGCGCGGGTCCTTGTCGATCTTGAAGTCGATGGCATCGGCGCCATGCTTGTTGAGGTGGCGTACCGAATCCTTCAACGCTTCGGCGTTGGCCACCATGGTGCGGAACTTGAACATGCCGAAGGCGCGGCCGCGGTAGCCGGTACGTTTCTGCACGAAGAACACCGGGCCCGGGCTGGACTGCTTGATCAGCAGCGCCAGCACCAGGAACAGCGGCGACAGCAGCAGCAGCAGGGTCAACGCGGCCAGGCACGACAGCACGCGGTTGGTGCGTGACAGGGTCCAGGGGCGGCCACCGACGCGGCCGGTGATCCAGCCGCGGCCCTGCATGTGGATGGCGGCATCGATGCGCTGCCGGTGCGCCGGGTCCATGCGTTTGTCCTGGTATAGCGCCTGCAGTTGCGCGCTCTTGGGTTGTCCTGTCATACCGCCCTCCGTTGATCTGGCTGCTCGCCCGTGGGCGCCGCTTCGCTGGCGGCGGGCGAGTAGTAGCTCTTGAACCAGGCGACGAAGCGCCTGAGCCCCTCATCGAGGCCTATCTGTGGGGTGAATCCGGTTACCCTGGCCAGGGCGCTGGCATCGGCGCAGGTGGCCAGGACATCTCCTGGTTGCAGCGGCAGCAGTTCGATCACCGCGTTGCGCTGCAGGTGCTTCTCCAGCAGCGCCAGGTAGTCGAGCAGCTCCACCGGACGCTGCCCGCCGATGTTGTACAGCCGCCACGGTGCGTGGCTGCTGGCCGGGTCCGCAGCGAACGCATCCCACTGCGGGTCGGCGGCCGGGGGCAGGGGGATCAGCCGTACCAGGCTCTCGACGATGTCGTCGATATAGGTGAAGTCGCGCTGGTGGCGGCCATGGTTGAACAGCTGGATCGGCCGCCCTTCGCTGATCGCCCTGGCGAACTGCATCGGCGACATGTCCGGGCGGCCCCAGGGGCCGTACACGGTAAAGAAGCGCAGGCCGCTGCAGGGAATTGCGTACAGGTGGCTGTAGCTGTGGGCCATGGCCTCGTTGGCCTTCTTTGTGGCGGCATACAACGACAGCGGGTGGTCCACGGCGTCTTCGACCCGATACGGCGTTTGCTGGTTTGCGCCGTACACCGAACTGGACGAGGCGTACAGCAGGTGCTGGACCGGGTGCCGGCGGCAGCCTTCGAGCACGTTGAGGAAACCGGCCAGATTGCTGTCCAGGTAGGCCTGCGGGTTCTGCAGCGAGTAGCGCACCCCGGCCTGGGCCGCCAGATGCACCACGACGTCCGGGCGTTCGCTGGCGAACAGCCGGGCCATGCCGTCGCGGTCGCCCAGTTCCAGGCAGTGCAGCGGGAAATCGCCCGCCGTCTGGCGTACCCAGTGCACGCGGGCATGCTTGAGCGACGGCTCGTAGTAGTCGTTGAAGTTGTCCAGCCCCACCACTTGGTGCCCTTCAAGCAACAGCTGGCGGCAGGTGTGGGCACCGATGAAACCGGCCGCGCCGGTGACCAGCACTTTCATGGCGCATCCGCCTGCGGACGAACCTGACGCAGGCCGATGCCGCTGTAGTGGAGGCCGTGGGCGGCCACCTGCTCGGGGTTGTACAAGTTGCGACCATCGATGATCACCCGCGCGCGCAGCTTGCTGGCCAGCATCGAGAAGTCCACTACGCGGAAGTTCTTCCACTCGGTGCAGATCACCAGGGCGTCGGCGTCCTGCAGCGTGTCATCGCGGGTGGCGCACAATTGCAAGTCGTCGCGGTAGCCGTACAGGCGCCGGCATTCATCCATGGCTTCGGGGTCATAGGCGCGCACCGTGGCGTCTTCGGCCCACAGTGCTTCCATCAGGTAGCGGCTGGGCGCTTCGCGCATATCGTCGGTGTTGGGCTTGAAAGCCAGGCCCCACAGGGCGATGGATTTGCCCGCCAGGCCGCCGAGGCGTTGCTTGAGCTTGGCGAAAAGGATGCGCCGTTGCTGGTCGTTGACCTCGCTGACACTCTGCAGCAGGCGTAGCGGCATGCCGCTGTGGGCCGCGGTGTGAAGCAGGGCCTTGATGTCCTTGGGGAAACACGAACCGCCGAAGCCGCAACCGGGGTAGATGAAGTGGTAGCCGATGCGCGGGTCGGAGCCGATGCCGCGGCGTACCGCCTCGATGTCGGCACCCAAGTGTTCGCTGAGGTTGGCCAGCTCGTTCATGAAGCTGATGCGGGTGGCGAGCATGGCGTTGGCGGCGTACTTGGTCAGTTCGGCGCTGCGGTTGTCCATGAACATCAGTTTTTCGTGGTTGCGGCAGAACGGCGCGTACAGTTCGGCCAGCTGGTCATGGGCAACTTCGTCGAGGGTGCCGACGATGATGCGGTCCGGGCGCATGCAGTCGGCCAGCGCACTGCCTTCCTTGAGAAACTCAGGGTTGGATACCACGCGCACTTGCAGTTGCCCCTTGCCCAGGCGCTGTAACTCGTCGCGGGCCAGCGCCATGACCTGGTCGGCGGTGCCCACCGGCACGGTGGACTTGATGATCAGGGTGTGGTCGGTTTCCATCAGCGCGGCGATCTGCCGGGTGACATTGAGCACATGGGTCAGGTCGGCCGAACCGTCCTCGTCGGGTGGCGTGCCGACGGCGATGAAGATCAGCTCGGCATGGCTGACGGCGTCACTGGCCTGGGTGCTGAACAGCAGGCGACCTTCCTTGATGTTGTCCTCGAGCAGGTCCGACAGGCCTGGCTCGCTGATCGGCGGCACGCCCTGACGTAACTGGTTGATCTTGTGGGTATCGACATCCACGCACAGTACCCGGTGACCTACGTCCGCCAGGGCTGCTGCCTGTACCAGTCCGACATAACCGGTGCCAAAAACGCTCACGTCCATGCGCGGTGCCTCGAATGGATGAGTAAGGGAGATGAAACAGTGGTGTGAATTGGGTATAGCTCAGCTCGGTGGAATTGCGTCAAAGCAATGGCATGTTTCGTCGCATTTACAGACGCCAAGCAAACGGGCCATCTGCCATCAACCCGTTTCCAATCCGTGTGTTAGCGAACATAGCTAGTGGCAATTGGCCGTTCGGCGAACCGATGAACGGTCCAATCCAGCGTAATAAGCGGGTTGTGGACGATAGAGATAATCAACAACAGGTTGCGAGAGGTGCCAGATTCCGGTGTCGGTATGTCGTCGGAATTTTGACTTTTCTGCGTTGTGGTTTGTTTCACAGCTGCTACGGTTTGAGAAGAATTCCATGACCGGAGTGGCCGAAACATGCGCGGATGGATCAAGTTTTTACTGCTGTTGGTCTATCTGGCCAGCTTTCATGCCTATTACCGTGAGCGCATAGAAGCGTTGGGTATTGGCGTGCCGCTAGTGTTGTACTTGGGCGTGTTCGCGGTACTGGCCGTGGCGTTGCTGCTGGCGGCGTTCACTCGCCCAGGGTGGCTGCGCTGGGGCTTGGCCTTGGCGTTCACGATCAGCGCGATCTTCCTTGATGCTTATGACCGCATCACCGATTCGTACCTGACCTATAGCGCCTTCGTCTCCATGGTCTATGCGGGTGGTTTCGTGCAAGAGGCGCTGCAGCAATATCATTACGCCATAACCCTTGCAGCGGCACGGGCGCTGCTGTTGCTGCTGGGCATTGGCCTGCGCCCCGGGCCGACGCCGAAGCTGCCGCGCCTGCTGCCACCACTGGCGCCGGCACTGGCCTTGCTGGCGCTGGTCGCCATCCTGTTCGTGCGGGCCGGTGAGGGGGCCCGCGGGCTGCCGGTGATGTACACGCCGCTGGCCTACCTGAGCCTGTTCACCTACGAGACCCTGCAGGACCATGTCGGGCCACGCCAGCCCGTGACCCTTGCCCAGTCAGGCCGGCCGATGGCGCGGGACATCGTGCTGCTGATCGACGAGAGCATCTCGGGCAACTACCTGGACCTGAACACCCCGGCCGGGGTCCCCAGCCATCTGGCCCAGGCCCAGCCCGGCGTGCAGATCGTCAATTTCGGCTACGCCGCCTCCATTGCCAACTGCAGCGCCGACACCAATGTCACCCTGCGCTATGGCGGCACCCGCGCCGACTACCTGCGCATCAACTCGACACTGCCATCGATCTGGCAGTACGCCAAGCGCGCGGGCCTGGAGACGGTGTACATCGACGGGCAGCGCACGGGTGGCAATTTGCAGAACCTGATGACCGAAACCGAGAAGCGCGATATCGACCAGTTCATCCAGTTCGACGACACCCCCGTTGTGCAGCGCGACATGGCGGCGCTCGATCGGCTGGTTGTGCTGCTCAAGGATGCCAAGCCGCACCTGATCGTGGTGAACAAGGTCGGCGCCCACTTCCCGGTGCACGACAAATATCCGGACGACTTCCTCAAATACCAGCCCGCGTTGCCCCGGGGCCACTACGTCGATATCGCTGACACCGGCACCCGCGACGGTTTCGATGGCCGCCCGCAGGACTGGGTGCTGTACCGCAATGCCTACCAGAACACCGTGCTGTGGAGTGTCGGCGAATTCTTCCGCCGCCTGTTCGCCGAGGCCGACCTCAGTCAGGCCGTGGTGTTGTACACCTCCGACCATGGCCAGGACCTGCATGAGCGCGGCAACCCAGGGCTGAACACTCATTGCGACAGTGACCCGGTGCCGGAGGAGGGCCTGGTACCGCTGGTGGTGATCCAGGGGCAGGGCCTCAGGACACTGGATTGGGAAGGCAACCTGGCGGTGAACCGTAATGCCTCCAGCCATTACAACCTGTTCCCCACAATGCTGAAGCTGATGGGCTACGACGACAAGGCGGTCAGCGCGCTCTACGGGCAGTCGCTGGACATGCCGACCGACGATCCGTTCACCTTCAACGTGCGCTTCAATGCGCGCCTGGGGGCTAAGCCGGATTTCCGTCACATCGACCTGGGCCAGGTGGTCACCCCCGCCAGTGTCCTGGCGGGGCAACCGATGCCGGTAGGCAAGGCGGACTGACGTCAGAAGTCGATGCTTGCGGACAGCTGCACGGTGCGCGGCGCGCCCAGGCCCAGGCTGGTGAGCAGCGGCATGCCCCAGTAGGCCTTGTTGGTCACGTTCTCCACCGTGCCACGCAAAGTCACCGGGTGGTCGGCCACCTGCAGCCGGTAGCGGGCACCGACGTCGTAGATGGTGTAGCCGGGAGTCGACTGGCTGTTGTCGTCGCTGATGTACTGCTTGGACACGGCCGTGGCGTTGGCGGTCAGGGTCAGGCCTTCGAGTACCGGGGTATCCCATTCCACGCCCAGCTTGCCCTGCAGTTTTGGCTGGCCGGTGGCGGTCTTGCCTTGCTCGGCGGGGTTCTCGGCCTTGGTCACCTTGGGATCGAGACGGGCCACGCCGCCCATCAGGCGCACATCGGCCACCGGTGTGCCGAAGAAGCTCCACTCGAGCCCGCGGTTACGTTGCTCGCCGCCGAAGGAGAACACTTTGGTTACCGGGTTGGTGAAGCTGCTGGGGCGTTCGATCTGGTACAGGCTCAAGGTGTGGGCGAAGTCACCGAGGTCGAGCTTGATGCCGACTTCCTTCTGCTTGGACTTGTACGGGGCGAACACCTGGCCGGCGTTGGGCGCGGTAAGCGGGGCGACGGCGCCTTTGCTCAGGCCTTCGATGTAGTTGGCGTACAGTGACACCTCGTTGGTGACCTTGACCAGCACCGCCGCCGCCGGGGTGGTGGCGCTTTCGTTGTAGCGACTGGTTTGCGCGCCGGTGTCGACATTGAAGCTGTCGGTCAGCACCTGCTGGCGGCGCACGCCCAGGGTGAGTTGCAGGCGCTCGTCGAAGAACGACAGGGTGTCGGCCAGGCCGTAGCTGCGCAGGCGTGATTCGGTGTGGGCGATGGCGGGGTAGCTCCTGGCGGCCTCCGGGCCCCAGACCGGGTGGTAGATGTTGGTGATCCACTCGGCCCCCGGAACGTTGCGCCGGCCATAGTCGCGCTGCTTGTCCGAGTAGTGCGTGGCATTGAGCGACCACTGGTGGCCGACGCCGAAAGTGTCGAAATGGCCGCGCAGGCCGGCTTCGCCCGAGGTCTTCTCCAGGTCGATCTTCAACTGGCCCATGCGCGTCTCGAAGTCGCCGGCGGTGTTGAGCACTTCTGCGAGCATGGTGCCGCTGTACTTGTAGTCGGTCTTGCTGGTGCCGGCCGCGGCATAGGCCATGAGGTTGTCGTTGAGGTCATATTCACCGCGCACGATCACGCCCTTGTCGCGGGTCTGGACGAACCCCCAGTCCGGGTTGAGCAAGGTGTCGGACTTTGGCGGCCTGGGCACGGGCACGCCTGCGGCCAGGCCGATGCCGCGGTTCTGGCCCCTGACCCGGTCCTCGCTTTCGTACAGGTCGGCGGACAGCCGCGCGCGCTCGCCACGCCAGTCCAGGCCCAGGGCATTGAGCTCGGCCTTCATGCGCTGGTGGGCGGTGGCGGTGTCGCCGTCGCGGTAGACGCTGTTGAAGCGCACGCCGAACTGTTGTTCCTCCCCGAAGCGACGGCCGACGTCCAGATGCCCGCCGAACTGCGCGTCCGACATGTAGGTGCCGGTGATCCGCGTCAGCGGTTCGGCGCCCGCGCGTTTGGGCACCAGATTGATGCTGCCGGCCACCGAACCGCCTGGCGGCATGCCGTTGAGCAGGGCGGACGGGCCCTTGAGCACCTCGACGCGCTCGAACATCTCGGGCGAGATCCGGTAGTAGGGCGCCATGCCGTACAGGCCACCGATGCTCACGTCACTGATGTTGGAGTTGAAGCCGCGGATCGAGTAGTTCTCGCTGTAGGTGCCCTTGAGGCCGTTGCTGAACACCGACGGATCGGTGGCGGCGATCACATCGGTGATGGTCTGGGCCTGGGTGTCCTCGATGTACTTCTCGGTGTAGCTGATGGTGCTGAACGGCGTCTCCATGAAGTCCTTGTTGCCCAGCAGCCCGACCCGGCCGCCCGAGGCCACCTGGCCACCGGCGTAGACCGGCGGCAATGCACTGGGGGCGTCCAGGCTGCCCTCGATTCGCGTCTCAGTCAGCTCCAAGCTGCCGTTGGTCTGGCCCTGTCGGGATTTTTCCACTTCCTCGGTCTGCGCCGCAGTCACGTCCATGGACACGCCGCCCAGGCCAAGCAGCAAGGCCATGTGCACGGCGGTGAAAGTGCGATTGAGGTCGAAGTGGGGCACAGCCGGCTGCTGCGCCGGGCTGACACGTTGTTGCGACATGCTGGATTCCTTTCGATTCGCAAGTAAGTGAAGGCATTCACTAGGGATTCCGAATCAGAAAGGTAAAACCTCAATGCTAATCGTTATCATTCCAGGAGGTGTTGGTCTTAAGTCGCCGGCAGTGCCAGTGGGTGCATGGCGCGAAAGCTCTGCGCCTCTTCCACCAACCAGTCATGCACCGCCCGCGCCCCAGGCTGGCTCAACCCGCCCGGGGGATACAGCAGCACATAACGCTTGTGGTTGGCGATCGGCACCCCGAACGGCACGATCAGCGCGCCGCGCTCCAGTTCGTCGTTGAGCAGGGTGCGCCGGGCGATGGCCACGCCGACACCGGCGATGGCGGCCTCGATGGTCAAGTGGTTGCGGTTGAACGTGTGCCCACGGCGCACGTCCAGCCCACTGGCGCCGATGCCGTCGAGGTAGAACTCCCATTCGGCGTATTCCGAGCTGCCGCGCCAGGCGGTGATGTCATGCAGCAGCGGGTAGTGGGCCAGGCCGGCCGGCCCGTGCAGGGGCGGGCGACCACGCAGCAGGGCAGGTGAGCACACCGGGAAGATCTGCTCGTCGAGCAGAGGCGTGGAGAGCATCCCCGGATAGCTGCCATCGTTGAGGTCGATGGCCAGGTCGAAGTCTTCCGGGTGCAGCGCCTGGTTGCTGTCCTCGGCCACCAGGCGCAGTTCGATGTCCGGATAGCGTTGCTGGAAGCGCGGCAGGCGCGGGGTCAGCCACTTGGCCAGGAACGAGGGAATCGAACGCAGGCGCAAGGTGCCGCGGATCTCGCCGGCATCCAGGCGCAACAGCTCGGCCTCGATGCTGCCGTAGGCTTCGGCCACGGTCTGCGCCAGGCGTTGGCCTTCGGCGGACAACTCGACGCCGCGAGCACGGCGCAGGAACAGACGAAAGCCCAGGCGCTCCTCGAGCTGCCGCATCTGCTGGCTGACCGCTCCGGGGGTGATGTGCAGCTCTTCGGCGCAGCGGGTGAACGACAGGTGTCGCGCCGCACAGGAGAACACGTGCAGCCAGACGAACACCTGGCCATTCAATGGCCCTTTCATTGTTTAGTCCTGCTAAAGGCTTGTGTAGGAAGTTTCGTTGGTCAAGCTGGCCTGAGCGCGGCAGTATCGCGCAACTTGGCAATACCGCTCAAATTTTTTGGAGAGCCGTGGCGTGTCGCAGATCGCCGCCACGGTCAGGCATTAGCATGGCTATCAGTGTTTTCGACCTTTTCAAGATTGGCATCGGCCCGTCCAGCTCCCACACCGTCGGCCCCATGCGCGCCGCGGCGACCTTTGCCCAGGCCCTGCGCGAGCGCAGCTTGCTGGCCCAGGTTCGGCGGGTCGAAGTACGTCTTTATGGCTCGCTGTCGGCCACCGGGGTCGGGCATGCCACCGACCGTGCCTGCCTGTTGGGGCTGATGGGCCAGTGGCCGGACCGGATCGACCCGCACAGCATCGAGCCACGCATCGACCAGCTGATGCAGGAGCAATGCCTGATGCTCGACGGCAGTCATCCGGTCGACTTCCAGTTCAGCCGCGACATGCGCCTGCTGGACGAAAGCCTGGCCTACCATCCCAATGCGATGACCCTGGAAAGCTTCGACGAGCAGGGCAGCCAGTTCAGCCAGACCTATTTTTCAGTGGGCGGCGGCTTCATCGTCGAACAAGCTGAGATCGATGCGCCTTCGAGCGACGAAGGCCTGGTCGAACTGCCTTACGAGTTTTCCAGCGGTGCCGAACTACTGGCCCTGTGCAAGGCCCACAACCTCAGCGTCAGTCAGTTGATGCTGGCCAACGAGTGCGCCTGGCGCCCGGAAAATGAAGTCCGCGAAGGCCTGTTGAAGATCTGGGCGGCGATGGGCGAGTGCGTCGACAACGGCCTGCGCAACGAAGGCATCCTGCCGGGCGGGCTCAAGGTCAAGCGCCGGGCGGCGCGCCTGCACCGCAGCCTGCAGGAGGTGGGCAAGCCGAACGTGATCGGCTCGACCCTCAGCGCCATGGAGTGGGTCAACCTGTTCGCCCTGGCGGTCAACGAAGAGAACGCCGCCGGCGGGCGCATGGTCACCGCGCCCACCAACGGCGCAGCCGGCATCATCCCGGCGGTGCTGCACTACTACATGAAATTCAACCCCGGCGCCTGTGACGACGATGTGGTGGCGTTTCTCCTGGCCGCTGCCGCAGTGGGCATCCTGTGCAAGAAGAACGCTTCGATTTCCGGCGCCGAAGTCGGTTGCCAGGGTGAAGTGGGCTCGGCCTGCTCGATGGCTGCCGCAGGGCTCGCCGAGGTGCTTGGCGCGACCCCGCCGCAACTGGAAAACGCCGCTGAGATCGCTTTGGAGCACAACCTCGGGCTGACCTGCGACCCGGTGGGGGGGTTGGTGCAGATCCCGTGCATCGAGCGCAATGCGATTGCCGCGGTGAAGGCCATCAACGCCGTGCAGATGGCCTTGCGTGGCGACGGCGAGCACTTCATCTCCCTCGACCGGGTGATCCGCACCATGCGCGATACCGGCGCGGACATGCACGCCAACTACAAGGAAACCTCCCGCGGCGGCCTGGCCGTCGCGTTCGTCGAGTGCTGAAAAACAAGCGCTGACTGCGTGGAGGCGGGCGTGCTCCCACAACGTGCCGCAAAACCTGATTGAACCTGCAACACCCGCTGTACCTGCGACAAAAACAACTACAAGGCGATACCCATGACTGATGTACAAAGCACCACGAGCGTTCGTGCGCATTCGGCTGCCCCGGCTTCGGCCAGTGGCTCGACCACCTGGAACCGCCACGACACTACCTGGGCCCTGGGCCTGTACGGCACGGCGATCGGCGCCGGCACCCTGTTCCTGCCGATCAATGCCGGGGTCGGAGGCTTCTGGCCGTTGCTGATCCTGGCACTGCTGGCCTTCCCCATGACCTTCTTCGCCCACCGCGCCCTGACGCGCTTCGTGCTGTCCGGGCGCAAAGGTGGCAACGAGGACATCACCGAGGTGGTGGAGGAGCATTTCGGCGTGGGTGCCGGCAAGCTCATCACCTTGCTGTACTTCTTCGCCATCTTCCCGATCCTGCTGGTCTACAGCGTGGCATTGACCAATACCCTGACCAGCTTCTTCGAGCACCAGCTGCACATCGGCGCGCCGCCCCGAGCGCTGTTGGCATTACTGCTGATCTGCGGGTTGATGATCGTGGTGCGCTGCGGCCAGCAGATCATCGTCAAGGCCATGAGCGTGCTGGTGTATCCCTTCGTCGCCTCCTTGCTGCTGCTGGCGCTGAGCCTGATCCCCAACTGGAACGGCGCTTTCTTCGCCCAGGCCAACGAGGGCATCAGCGCCTCGAAGCTGTTGCTGACCTTGTGGCTGGCGATTCCGGTGATGGTGTTCTCGTTCAACCATTCGCCGATCATCTCGGCCTTCGCCGTCGACCAGAAGCACCGCTATGGCCATGATGCCGACCGCAAGAGTGGCCGGACCTTGGCCACGGCCCATGTGATGATGGTGCTGACAGTGATGTTCTTCTGCTTCAGCTGCGTGCTGGCCCTGAGCCCGGCGGACCTGGCTGCGGCCAAGGCGCAGAACATCTCGATCCTGTCGTACCTGGCCAACCACTTCCAGACCCCGGTGATCGCCTTCGTCGCGCCACTGATCGCGCTGGTGGCAATCACCAAGTCTTTCCTCGGCCACTACATCGGTGCCAGCGAAGGCTTCCAGGGCATGATCGTCAAGAGCCTGCGCGGGCGCGGCAAGACCTGGCCGGCCAAGCGCCTGGAGCGCGCCACCGCGTTGTTCATGCTGGTGACCTGCTGGGCGGTGGCGACCATGAACCCGAGCATCCTCGGGCTGATCGAGAGCCTCGGTGGGCCGGTGATCGCCTGCCTGCTGTTCCTGATGCCGATGTACGCGGTACAGAAGGTACCGGCGTTGCGCCAGTACTCGGGCAAGCTGTCCAATGTGTTCGTGGTGCTGATCGGCTTGATCACGCTGTCGGCGATCGCCTACAGCTTCATGGCCTGACCTAAGACGCGGGGCAAGCCCGCTCCCACGTGAACGCGTGGGGGGGAGGACTTGCCCCGCGGACCGTTCAGATCAGACGCTTTCCAGGTGCCTGATCGCGGCCTTCAGGCGCTCCGCTGGTTGCGGTTGATCCTGGTGGGTGATGTCCGGCGCCTTGCGCACGCGGCCATGCTGGTCGACCCAATGGCCGTTGATGAAGTAGCGGTAGCTGGCGGTGCCGGCATTCCAGCCCTGGTCGAGCAAACCCTGCAGGTGGAAGGTCTGGGCAATCTGGCTGAGTGGGCCGCTTGGGCTGCCATCCAGGTGCAGGACAATCGACGGGCTACCCGCGGGCGCGAACGGCAGTTCGCTGTAGCCACCCCACACCTTGGCCTGGAACACCTGAACCGGATGCGTGGCCCGGATGATGGAAGCCCTGCCTGTAACCTTCTTCTGCACGGTATTCACCAGCAGGTCGAGGGTCAGGATCGGTGCGCCGAGCAGCCCGTTGCTGACGTTCAGGCGGGTATGAAAAAGTCCGAAGGACATGCTGATTCTCCTTGTCTGCTCAGGCTTTCTTGGCGGCCTTGGCGGCCGGGCTTTTGGTCGAGGCGAGGGCCTGGTCCAGGGCTTTGCCCACGGCACCGCTGGTCAGATGCTTGATTTGCGCGACATCACCGGTGGCGATCACTGCCTCCACGGTGGCGTTGTGCAGTTCGGCCGTCAGGTCGACGTTCGCCAGGGGCTGGATGCGCTTGAGCTCCAGCACGACGGGTACGTTGTCCACCTCGATCCAGCGCTGGCCGTTGTAGTAGCGGTAGCTGGCCGTGCCTTTCTGCCAGTCCTGGTCGAGCAGCGCGCGCAGTTCGAACTGTTCCGGCGAGTTGGCGTGTGGGCCGCCATGGTTGCCACTCACCGTCAGCAGGATCTTGCCTTCGCTTGGCGGCTGCACGGTGAGGTAGCTAATAGGTGCCCCAGACATCCAGCGCCAGATCCAGCGGTGGATTGGTGGTCTGGGTGATCAGCGCGTGGCCGTTGACGCTGCGGTCTGGCGTGTAGACCAGCAGGTCGAGCTGCAGGCGCGGGGCACCTGGCGCGTTGGTACCAATGAGGTAGGACACCGGGAAAAGACCTTCCGACGGTGCGAGCAGCGATTCAGACATGATTGCCTCCGTTGCATTCGATGAATGAAAAACCAATAGCCATTGCGGCGCAGGCGGGCGAAGCGGCGGAGGAGGTGGGAGACCGGGCGGGGAGAACAGGCTTGCCCGGTGCGAGCAGCTGTTGGCAGCCGGCTTGTGCAGCCATCCCTGGTACGCGGTGCCGCCTGCCTGGCAGCCCGCTTGAGTTAAGCAGGCCGGCCAGGCAGTGATGGCATTTTTACAGCATGGCCGACGGGCGGTCGCGCATTGACCATTTGGTCACTTACTTGGCTTTCTGCTGCAGGGCCACGAAGCTGCGGCGCATGTCGCTGGCCCAGCCATCGAGCACCGGTTTGACGTCGTTCAGGGTCAGCTGCGTGGTGTCGTTCTCCAGGTCCTTGCCACTGCCCTTGCGCACCACCTGGGCCAGCACATTCTGGCTGGCGCCATCGAGGAAGGCCGCTTCCACGGCGATGTCCACGGCCTGGTCGCGGCCTCCGGCGGCGGTATTGACCGCTGCGGCGACCAGGGCGATGGGGATCACTTCATAGGGCTTGAGGCCTTCGGTGCTGGTAGAGACCGCAGTGATCGCCGGGCGCACCACGATGGTATTCGGGCCGGGCTCCTTGACCAGGGTAAGCACGCTGCCCAGTTCGCGACGCATCGCTTCGTTGAAGTAGCGGGTGATCTCTTGCAGGGTCTGCGCCGAGATCACGTTGGTCGGCTGCGGCTTTGGGTAGAACTGGCTCGGTTCTATGAACACCTTGGTGTACTGGCTGGCCTTCACGTCCGGGTCGATCCAGCGCATGACCGGCGCCCCGGAGATGCTTTCGGCCGGCTTCAGGCGGCTGTAGTCCTTGAGAAACCCGGAGTAGTCCTTGGGATCGACCCGGTTGCTGGAGCAGGCAACCAGGGCCAGCAGAGCAGCGCACAGCAGGGTAGTGCGAGGCAGGTGCTTCATGATGACGAGGTCCATGAGGGAAGGGGCCAGAACAACGCTAGCAGGTGGTGGGCCGAAGGCCAGTTTCCGGGTCTTTGATGGGCTGTGTAGTAACCCCAAGTGACGCTGAATCACAGGCATTACAGGGCCGTCATCCCAGCGCCTCGCGCAAGCGATACCACAGCATCCCCAGCGCCAGCAGCGGCGAGCGCAGTGCCTTGCCGCCGGGGAAGGTCAGGTGCGGCACCGCGCGGAACACATCGAAGCCGTGGCTTTGCTCGGTGGCGATGGCTTCGGCGAGCAGTTTCGCGGTCCAGTGGGTGACGTTCAGGCCATGCCCGGAGTAGCCCTGGGCATAGAACACGTTGGGGTGCTGGCTGAGCCGGCCGACCTGGGGGAAGCGGTTGGCGGTGATGCCGATCATGCCGCCCCACTGGTAGTCCAGGCGCACCTCGGCCAGTTGCGGGAACACCTTGAGCACCTTGGGCCGCATGTAGGCACCGATGTCCTTGGGGTCACGGCCGGAATAGTGGCAGGCGCCACCGAACAGCAGGCGGTTGTCGGCGGTCAGGCGGTAGTAGTCCAGGCCCACTTTCTGGTCGCACAGCGCCATGTTCTGCGGGATCAGTGTACGCGCCAGGTCTTCGGGCAGCGGCTCGGTCGCCACCACGTAGCTGCCCGCCGGCAGCACCTTGCCAGTCAAGCGTGGCTCTAGTTCGTCAAGGTGGGCGTTGCAGCCGAGTACCAGGCTCTGCGCGCGCACCTGGCCGCGGGCGGTGTGCAGGGTGACCGTACTACCATGTTCTATGCGCAGTACCGGGCTCTGCTCGAAGATGCGCACTCCCAGGCCATGGGCGGCGCGGGCTTCGCCCTGGACCAGGTCGAGCGGGTGCAGATGGCCCGAGCCCATGTCGACCAGGCCGCCGGCGTACAGGTCGCTGGCGACGATCTCGTGCATGCGCTCAGGGCCGACCAGGCGGGTCTCGTGCGGGTAGCCCAGTTCGGCGAGGTCGCGTTGCTCGTCCTCGAATGCGGAGAACTGGGCAGGGGTGTTGGCCAGCTCGCAGAACCCCCAGCGCAGGTCGCAGTCGATGCCATATTGCGCGATACGGCGGGCGACCAGCGCCACCGAGTCGATCCCGGCCTGCTTGAGGTAACGCACGCCGTCCTGGCCGACGTGCCGGGCAAAGCCCGAGACGTCATGGCCGATGCCGCGGATCAGTTGCCCGCCATTGCGCCCGCTGGCGCCCCAACCGATGCGGCGAGCCTCCAGCAGGATCACCGAGAGGCCGCGTTCGGCCAGCTCCAGGGCTGCGTTGACCCCGGTCAGGCCACCGCCGACCACGCAGACATCGGCCTGCAGGTCCTGGTCGAGCGCGGGGTAGGTCGCCGCCTGGCGCGCCGAGGCGGCGTAGTAGGAGGCAGTGTGTTCAGTCATGTGAGTCATGGGTGTGCTCGGCTCAGCGATTGGACTTGATCTTGCTCCAGGAGCGGGTCATCTGCCGCAGGATCGGCGGGCTCTGCATGCTCGAGACATACAGTTTGTCCAGCACCTCCTGGGGCGGGTAGATCTCGGGGTTGTCGACCAGCGCCGGGTCCATGTCGGCCTTGGCGTCAGGGTTGGCGTTGGCATAGCCGACCGTGGCACTGACCTTGGCGATCACCTTGGGGTCGAGCAGGTAGTTGATGAAGGCCAGGGCCTGCTCGGGGTTCTTGGCGTCCTTGGGGATGGCCAGCAGGTCGAACCACAGGTTGCTGCCTTCCTTGGGAATGCTGTAGGCGACCTTGACGCCGTTGCCGGCCTCTTCGGCGCGGTGCGCGGCCTGCAGTACGTCGCCGGAGTAGCCGAAGGCGATGCAGACATCGCCATTGGCCAGGTCCGATACGTACTTGGAGGAATGGAAGTAGGTGATGTACGGGCGCAGCTCCAGCAGGCGGGCCTCGGCTTTTTTGTAGTCATCGGCCTTCTCGCTGCGCGGGTTCATTCCCAGGTAGTTGAGCATGGCGGGGTAGAGCTCGTCGGGCGAGTCCATGAACGCCACGCCGCACTGCTTGAGCTTCTTCAGGTTCTCGGCTTCGAACAGCACGGCCCAGGAGTCGATCCTGTCGATGCCCAGCACCGCCTTGACCTTGTCGACGTTGTAGCCGATGCCGTTGGTCCCCCAGAGGTACGGTACGGCGTACTGGTTGCCCGGGTCGTTCTGCTCCAATTGCTTGAGCAGTTTCGGGTCCAGGTGCCGCCAGTTCGGCAGCTTGCTGCGGTCCAGCGGCAGGAACGCGCCGGCCTGGGCCTGGCGCGCGAGGAAATGGTTGGAGGGCACGACCACGTCGTAGCCGGTGCGCCCGGCAAGCAGCTTGCCCTCCAGGGTTTCGTTGGAGTCGAACACGTCATAGACCACCTTGATCCCGCTGCTGGCCTGGAAGTCGGCCAGGGTGGTGTCACCGATATAGTCGGTCCAGTTGTACACGCTCACCGTCGGCTGGGCCTGGACGGCTGCGCCGAACAGCAGGGCGAAGGTTGCGGGGATCAAAGCTTGCGGATGACGCATGTCGACACCTCGTTGGTCTTGTTCTTGGAGTTCGGTGGTGTAGGGGCTGCTGTGCAGCCCCAAAGCGGATCACACGCTGAGCAGCAGGAATTCGCGCTCCCACGAGCTGATCACGCGCTTGAAGTTCTCGTGTTCGGCGCGCTTGACCGCGACGTAGCCCTGGACGAACTGCTGCCCGAGGTACTGCTGCACCTTTTCGCAGTCTTCCATGTGCTGCAACGCGTCCTCGATGGTGATCGGCAGGCGCAGGTTGCGCCGCTCATAGGCGCGGCCCTGTACCGGGGCGCTGGGCTCGAGTTTCTCGACCATGCCGATGTAACCGCACAACAGGCTCGCGGCGATGGCCAGGTAGGGGTTGGCGTCGGCGCCGGGCAAACGGTTTTCCACGCGCATCGCTTCGGGGCTCGAGGTTGGCACGCGCAGGCCGGCGGTACGGTTTTCCTCACCCCATTCGACGTTCACCGGCGCCGAGGTGTCGGGCAGGAAGCGGCGGAACGAGTTGACGTTCGGCGCGAACATCGGCAGCAGCTTGGGGATGTACTTCTGCAGGCCGCCGATATGGTGCAGGAACAGCTCGCTCATGCTGCCGTTGTCATTGGCGAAGATCGGCTTGCCGGTGGCGATGTCGACCACGCTCTGGTGCAGGTGCATGGCGCTGCCCGGCTCGTCGGTGATCGGCTTGGCCATGAAGGTGGCGGTGACGTTGTGCTTGAGCGCCGCCTCGCGCATCGTGCGCTTGAATACGGTGATCTGGTCGGCCAGGTCCAGAGCGTCGCCGTGGCGGAAGTTGATCTCCATCTGCGCCGGGCCGTCTTCATGGATCAGCGTGTCGAGGTCCAGGCCCTGGATTTCGCACCAGTCGTAGACGTCCTCGAACAACGGGTCGAATTCGTTGGCGGCATCGATGGAAAACGACTGACGGCCACTTTCGGCGCGGCCCGAACGGCCCAGCGGCACTTGCAGCGGCAGGTCAGGGTCCTCGCAGCGCTGGGTCAGGTAGAACTCCATCTCCGGCGCGACGATCGGCTGCCAGCCCTTGTCGGCATACAGCTTGAGGACTTTCTTCAGCACGTTGCGCGGCGACAGCTCGATCGGGTTGCCCTGCTTGTCGAAGGTGTCGTGGATGACGATCGCGGTCGGTTCGATGGCCCAGGGGATCTGGTACACCGCCGTGGGGTCGGGGCGGCAGACCATGTCGATGTCGGCGGCGTCGAGCAGGCTGTAGTAGATGTCGTCATCGACATAGTCGCCAGTGACAGTCTGCAGCAGCACGCTTTCGGGCAGGCGCATGCCGCGCTCGTGGAGGAACTTGGCGGTCGGGGCGATCTTGCCGCGAGCGATGCCGGTCAGGTCGCTGATCACGCATTCGACTTCGGTGATCCGGTGTTCTTTCAGCCAGGTGGACAGCTGATCGAAGGGGGCGTTCATACAAACCTCTTGGTTGGGTAGTTGTGGTGGGACGCAAGGCGTTGAGTGCCGAGGGCACTTCCCACAGGTGACGCTGAGGACTATCTTGGTCGCTGCGCCCCAGGGCGATCTATCCACTTTCTTCGGCAACGAATGCACCAAAAGAGTGCAACTAGGACAGCGCGTGACAACGCCAACCGCCTTGCAGGTCCAGCATTACCGCACCACCGATGTGACCGAACAGACCCGCGCCACCCCCGGCTGGCAGCAGCAATACCGACAGATGTCCCCCGGGCATTTCAACGGTCAGTTGCGCTGGCTGGGCCTTGATGGCGTGGAGGTGTACGAAGAGCGCCTGAACACCCGGGTCGAGCAGTTCTTTCGCGCCCCCAGCGGCGCCCTGGCGTTCTGCTTCGACCGCAGCGAAAACAGCCTCTACCTGCTCAATGAAGACAGCCGCAATATCTGGATCACCCCGGAGAACTACCAGGAGGTGGCGGTGGTGTTCGAGCAGCCGTTTTTGGCCAGCCACGGCCTCGACCTGGAACGCCTGCGCGGCTTGTTCATGGTGCCGTTGACCTGCCAGCAGAACGCCTTGTTCGGCAACTGGCTGAGTGCCACGCTCACCCAGCTGGGCCAGGCCGATTGCCCGCTGGAGGGCGGGGCGTTGCGCGAGCAGTTGCTGGAGGACTGCCTGTTCATCCTCGACAACGCCGGGCAGCATCTGCAGGGGGATGCGCTGGGGCGGCGCGACGAGGAGCGGGCGATCATGCGTCGGGTCAGCGAGTGGGCCGCCGACTGCCCTGACGAAACCCTCAACCTGCTGCAGCTGGCCAAGGTCGCCGGGGTTTCCGTGCGTCAGTTGCAGCAAGCCTTCAAGGGTTTCACCAACCTGCCACCGGCGCATTGGTTGCGCCTGCGTCGCCTGAACGGCGCGCGGCGTGACCTGCTGGTGGGTGACGCAACCGTGGCCGAGGTGGCGATGCGCTGGTCGTTCTGGCACCTGGGGCGGTTTTCCGAAAGCTACCGGCAGCTGTTTCGCGAACTGCCGAGCGAGACGCTTCGGCGCTGCAAGAGCTGATGGAAGTCGAGCCCTTCGTGGGTGAAAATCTGCGCCCGTTGCCTCAGCTTGCTTGCCCCTGCCTGGTTGCAGGGGCAAGCTGGCAGATCAGTTGCGATCCAGCCATACCGTCTGGGCATTGGTGAACTCGCGCACGCCGAAGTGCGACAGCTCGCGGCCAAAGCCACTTTTCTTCACGCCACCGAACGCCACACGGGGGTCGGATGCGCAGTAGCCGTTGATGAACACGCCGCCGGTGTCCAGCACGGCGGTCATGCGCTCGGCCAAGGCATAGTCGGCGGTGTAGATGGTCGCGGCCAGGCCGAATTCGCTGTCGTTGGCCAGCGCCACGGCGTGGTCGGCGTCGCGGGCGCTGATGATCGCCGCCACCGGGCCGAACAGCTCCTGCTTGAACGCGGTCATGTCCGGGGTGACGTTAGCGAATACTGTTGGTTCGTAGAAGTTGGCCGCGCCTTCGACCTTCTTACCCCCCAGCAGCAGGGTGGCGCCTTCGGCGAGGGTCGCCTGGACCTGCCCGTCGAGTTCATCGCGCAGGTCGTAGCGGGCCATCGGGCCGATGTAGGTGGCGTCGTCCAGCGGATTGCCCAAGGTCAACGCACGGGTGGCCTCGACGAACTTGTGGGTGAACGCCTCGACAATGCTTTCTTCGACAATCAGGCGCTTGGCGGCGGCGCAGACTTGGCCGGTGTTCTGGTAGCGACCGATCACGGCGGCCTTCACCGCGGCATCGAGGTCGGCATCGGCCAGTACGATGAACGGATCGGAGCCGCCCAGCTCCAGCACGCACTTCTTCAGCGCCGCGCCCGCTTGCGCACCGATGGCCATGCCGGCGCGCACGCTGCCGGTCAGGGTGATGGCGGCGATGCGCGGGTCGTTGATGGCGCGGGTGACGCCGTCCGGAGTGACATTGAGCACCTCGAACACGCCTTCAGGCAGACCGGCGCGTTTGAACAGGTCGGCCAGCAGGTAGGCGCTGCCCATCACGTTGGGCGCGTGCTTGAGCACGTAGGTGTTGCCCGCCAGCAGCGCCGGCACCGCGCCGCGCAGCACTTGCCAGACCGGGAAGTTCCACGGCATCACGGCGAGGATCGGGCCCAGCGGTCGGTATTCGATACGGGCCTTGTCGATCTGGGTCGGCTCCGGCGCCAGCATGGCCGGGCCATGTTCGGCGTACCACTGGCACAGGCCGACACACTTGCTGACTTCACCGCGGGCCTGGCTGATCGGCTTGCCGATCTCGCGGGCGATCATCTGCGCGAAGGCCTCGGCGTTGGCTTGCAGGGCCTGCCCGAGCGCGACCAGGTACTCGCTGCGCTGACCCAGCGACACTTGGCGCCACTGGCTGTAGCCTGCCTTGGCGCGTTGCAGCGCCGCGTCCAGTGCGGCGTCGGTGTCGAAGGCGTAATGGCCGATCCGTTCGCCGCTGTAGGGGTCGACGGAGATGGCGTGGGTCAGGCTGCTGATCTCGCTCATGGCAGGACTCTCATTGTTCTGATGGGGTGAGCGCAGACTAGTGGTGGCGCGCTTTAATGAAAACTGAATAATAATGAGCGAAACATTCACGTTTGGAGAATGACTGTGGACCTGGTGCAACTCGAGATGTTCAAGGCCGTGGCCGAGCACGGCAGCATCAGCGCCGCCGCCCAGCAGATCCATCGGGTGCCGTCGAACCTGACCACCCGTATCAAGCAATTGGAGGAGGACCTGGGCGTCGAGCTGTTCATCCGTGAGAAGAGCCGCCTGCGCCTGTCGCCGGCCGGCTGGAACTTCCTCGAGTACACCCGGCGTATCCTCGACCTGGTACACGAGGCGCGCCTGACCGTGGCGGGGGAGGACCCGCAGGGCACTTTTGCCCTTGGTTCGCTGGAAAGCACTGCCGCAGTACGTATCCCGGCCTTGCTGGCGGCCTACAACCAGCGTTATCCGAAGGTCGACCTGGACCTGTCCACCGGGCCGTCGGGGACCATGCTCGAAGGGGTGTTGTCCGGGCGCCTGGTGGCGGCTTTCGTCGATGGACCGGTGCTGCACCCGACGCTGGAAGGCATGCCGGTGTTCGAGGAGGAGATGATGGTCATCGCGCCGCTCAACCACCCGCCCGTGACCCGTGCCCGTGACGTCAATGGCTCGAGCATCTACGCTTTTCGCGCCAACTGCTCGTACCGCCACCACTTCGAAAGCTGGTTCGTCCATGACCAGGCGGTGCCGGGCAAGATCCACGAGATGGAGTCTTACCACGGCATGCTCGCCTGCGTCAGTGCAGGCGCAGGCCTGGCGATGCTGCCGCGCAGCATGCTCGACAACATGCCGGGGTGCAGCACGGTCAGTGCCTGGCCGATGGCCGAGGACTTCCGCTATCTCAAGACTTGGCTGGTGTGGCGGCGGGGCACGGTGTCGCGCAGCTTGAGCATGTTCATCAAGTTGCTCGAAGAACGTCGTGAGCTGCCCTCGGCTTGAAGGGCAGCGTCACCCGGATTAACGGTGCGTCGACAGGCGAACCCGAGCCGCGGAAAGCCCTCCAAACTGTGTAGACCATCCCATGGAGGGAGGAATGCACCATGCGCACTCATCATTACGGCCTTTGCGCCGCGCTGTTGCTGACACTGGCCATGCCTTGGAGCCTCGCAGCGGCCACCGGCCTGAATACCCCCATCGATCCGCAGGGCGTGCAATTGCAGCCCCAGCAACAGAACGGCATACGTTATCTGCAGGGCGGTATCGGCCAGGATGAAGCCGATGCCCTGCGCCGCACCCCCGGCTACGATCTGCACATCACCCTCTCGACCGGTGCCGAAGGCAAGTTTCAGAGTGGTGCCACGGTGGATATACAGTCGGTCCAAGGGCAGTCAGTACTGATGTTGCAGGATGTCGGCCCGTTGATCTTCGTGCAATTGCCCACTGGGCAATACCGTGTGGTCGGCAATGCCGAGGGCCAGACGGTGCAGCAGCAGGTGCTGGTGGACGGCAAGGCACCGGTGCGGGTTGATCTCAACTGGCGGTAAGGTTCCTGTCCCAGGGCGAGTGACGCCCAGGCAAGGTTGATAGCTGGTAAAGCACGAGGAGGCGGAATATGGCTGCACCAATGGCAAGCGCCTAATGTCCCTTAGCCAATAGTGGCAAATCACTTCCCACTCTCAGTACATTCTGGCAATAATCAAAGAAGTATTACCGCTTGTAACCCTTGTATAGTCTGGGGTTGCCAACGCAGGAAGAACGAGAGGCTTAGCCTCCATTGACGCAGGGACGCGCATTTCGCGGCCCTGCCCGTGAAGACCATCAGGAGAAAGTCATTGATGAAAACCCGTCTCGCCACAACGTTGGCCGCGGCCGTGCTGGCGTTCGCCGGCGCCAACCTGGCCCAGGCCGCACAGGTGTCCGCTGCCGTGGGTGCTACCGGCCAAGGCGATATGACCTACCGCATCGGCCTGTCCTTCGACTGGGACAAGAAATGGCTTGAGAGCGGCACCGGCCATCTGACCGGATACTGGGATGCAGCCTACACCTACTGGGAAGGCGGTGAGGCCAGTGGGGCCCATTCGCTGTCGATCAGCCCGGTGTTCGTCTATGAATTCAGTGGCTTCACCTACACCCCGTTCATCGAGGCGGGTATCGGCCTGGCGGCGTTCTCCAAGACCGACGTGGGCGACCAGCGCCTGGGCTCGTCGGTGAACTTCGAGGACCGGATCGGTTTTGGCCTCAAGTTGCCGGCGGAGCAGAAGGTCGGCATTCGCGCCATTCATTATTCCAATGCCGGGCTTAAACAGCCAAACGACGGGATCGAGTCGTACTCGCTGTTCTACAGCAAGGCGTTCTGAGTTCCCGCAGGCTACTGATTGTAGGGCGAGCCTGCTCCCGCACTGTGGGAGCAGGTTTGCCCCACGATGGCATTCAGCGCACAGCCTTTATCGCCAGCACATTACACAGCGGATGCTCCAACACATGCGCTGTGGTGCCACCGAGAAACGCCTGCAACGCATCGTGACGGTGGTTACCCATGACGATCACATCGACCCGATGGGTGGCGATGTAGTGGGTGATCGCCTTGACCGCCGGCCCTTCGAGGAAGTGGCGGCGTTCCAGGTCGATCTGGTAGTGATCGCCCAGGCGGTTGAATGCCGCGCGCTGGGCCGTGCGCAGGCTGGTGTCGAAGCCGGGCATGGTCACGGTGCCGGCGCCGAAGTCGGCGATATGGCTCCTGGTCGCATCGCACACATGCAACAGATGCAGCTCAGCGTTGCACTGCAGGGCCAGGGCATGAGCGCTGCGGAATACCGCATCGTCCAGGTGCTCGCCGGCGCCATGGCTGTTGAGGTCGACCGCCGCGGCGATCTGTCGGGGCAGGGGCAGGCGGATATCGCTGACCAGGTGCACCGCCACCGGGCTGTCCTTGAGCAGTTGCCAGTCCAGCGGAGTGACCAGCAGGCGCTTGAGGATGGGTTCGTGCTGCACGTCCTTGACCAGCAGGTCGCAGCCCAGCCGCTCGACCTGTTCAAGCACGCTGCCCAGTGGATCACGGCTCAGCAGCAGTTCGGTAGAGACATCCAGGCCGGCATTACGCAGTTGCTCGGCCTCGTCGGCCAGCCATTGGCGGTTGTCCTCGAGCAGGCGCTCGCGCTCACGGCTGTCGCTCATCAGGCCGAAGGTGTCGATATCGTCGACGAAAACGTTGAGGTCCAGCAGGGCCCCACTGGACTCGGCCAGCGCCGCGGCGCGCTGCAGGGCAGGCGTATGGCGCATCTGCGGGCCGAGCATGACCAACAATCGCTTGAACTGGCTCATCTCACACCTCCACGTGTGGCTGCCCCCTGTTCAGTCTAGACCCGCCGCCGGTGACGTCCGCTGGAGCGACGACGGGTCATGCCTCAGTGCGGCGCGCGCGGGATGGTCTTGAGCAGGTCTTCCGGGCTGATGTGTCCGACCACCTGGGCCACCGCGCTACCTGGGGTCGGCAGGTCGATGATATGGCTCTTCATCTTGCCGATCACATGCATCTCGCAGGGTTTGCAGTCGAACTTCAGGGTGAGCACTTCATCGCCCTGGATCAGTTGCATCGGCGCCACCTTGGTGCGCACGCCGGTCACACCCTTGGCCTGCTTGGGGCACAGGTTGAAGGAGAAGCGCAGGCAGTGCTTGGTGATCATCACCGGCACTTCGCCGTGCTCCTCATGGGCCTCGTACGCCGCATCGATGAGTTGCACACCATGGCGATGGTAGAAGTCGCGGGCCTTCTGGTTGTAGACGTTGGCCAGGAACGACAGGTGCGACTCTGGGTACACCGGCGGTGGCGTGGTCTCGGCCTTACGCCCGCCACGGGGATGGGCCTTGATCCGCGCTTCTGTCAGTGCCTCGATGGCCTCGCGACGCAGCGCCTTGAGCTGCGAGTTGGGAATGAAGAACGCCTGGGGCGCATCGATTTCGATGGCGTCGGCGTGGTACATCGTGGTGCCCAACTGGCCGAGCAGGTCGTGCAGTTGCTCGAGCGCCTGTTCCGGCTTGTTGGCGGTACCGAACGGACCGTCCAGCGCGACCTGCACGCTGACCCCTTCCTCGCTGCCGAGGGTCAGCAGCAAACGCTGCTCACGCAGCACGGCATGCCATTCGACAGCCACCCGGCGCTCGGACGACGTACGCTGCAACGCCTGTTGCCAGTTGTGGTCGAGGTTGCGCGAAAGCGGATGGTTTGGGCGTAGCTTGTACAAGCCCTCGGGCATCTCGTTGGGCTCGACTCGGTAGCGGTAGCGCTTCTGGCCGTCCTCCTCGGATTCGCTTCTCAGCTCGGCGATGTTGGCGCGGAAGCCCACCACCTCGCGTTTGACCAGCACGTTGAGGCCGTCGCCGTTGGTCAGCGGGACATCGGTGGTCACCAGCAGGTCGCGCTTGCCGACTTTCTCGACCACGCCCACTGGCAGGCCAGTGAAGGTTGGAGAGTCGAAGGCGCCGATGTCGATCTTGCGGTCGCTGACGAAGTAGTCGGTGCTGCCACGGTGGAAGGTTTTGTCCGGGTCTGGCACGAAGAAGTGTTCGGTGCGGCCACTGGAGGCGCGAGCCAGCTCGGGGCGGTCCTCGAGGATGGCGTCGAGCTCCTTGCGGTAGTGGGCGGTGATGTTCTTCACATAGCCCATGTCCTTGTAACGACCTTCGATCTTGAACGAGCGCACACCGGCATCGACCAGGTCGCGCAGGTTGGCGGTCTGGTTGTTGTCCTTCATCGACAGCAGGTGCTTCTCGAAAGCGACCACGCGTCCCTGGTCGTCCTTGAGGGTATACGGCAGGCGGCAGGCCTGGGAGCAATCGCCGCGATTCGCACTACGCCCGGTCTGGGCGTGGGAGATGTTGCATTGGCCGGAGAAGGCCACGCACAGCGCGCCATGGATGAAGAACTCGATGGCGGCGTCGGTCTCGGCGGCGATGCTGCGGATCT
Source organism: Pseudomonas sp. PONIH3 (assembly GCF_002934345.1). NCBI lineage: Bacteria > Pseudomonadati > Pseudomonadota > Gammaproteobacteria > Pseudomonadales > Pseudomonadaceae > Pseudomonas > Pseudomonas sp. PONIH3. The sequence continues at coordinate 690,407 of NZ_CP026386.1, read as the reverse complement.
GCTGCAGGTTCAGCTCGCGGGCCAGCACCAGCTGGGAAAAGCCGGCCTGGTCGAGGAACTTGGCCCGCTCCAGGGTGCGGATATCGGTTTGGGTGCTGGCATGCAGCTCGATCGGCGGGATATCCAGCTCCATCACCCCCAGGTCCTGCACGATCAGTGCATCGACACCGGCATCGTATAGCTGGTGGATCAGCTTGCGTGCTGACTCCAGCTCGTTGTCGTGGAGGATGGTATTGATGGTGGTGAACACGCGGGCATGGTAGCGCCGGGCGAACTCGACCAGCTCGGCGATATCGCTGACCTCGTTGCAGGCGTTGTGGCGCGCGCCGAAGCTCGGGCCGCCGATATAGATGGCGTCGGCGCCGTGCAGGATCGCCTCGCGGGCGATGCTCACGTCACGGGCAGGGCTGAGCAGTTCCAGGTGGTGCTTTGGAAGGGACATGTCGTTATAGGTTCGGGCTGTCACGGTAAGGCGGGCATTGTAGCGGTGAAATGGAGTGGCAGCATCTTTAACTGATGAATCCGCCTGGCCAGGTGCGACTACCGGGTTCGATAGCGCAGTACACCTGGTAATTCTGTCAGTGTTGCCCACGGCGCATCGCTGTTAACGTCAAACGATACCGACCGGCCGCGAGGGCGCCATGGTTCACACACATCTGAGCAGGGCCGACAGACAGCTGTCAGTGCTTGGCGATACCAGGGCCTATCCGCCCTATGGGGCGTTGACCCTGGTAATCGGACATCGATTGGCTTATTGCGGGCAGATGCGCGAACCGGGGACAGGTACTTATCACCTGGGAAACGGGCATCGGGTTTTCAATCCGCGGTTGATGCGTTTCTGCTCATCTGACCGGTTGAGTCCGTTCGGCAAAGGCGGGATAAATACCTATGCCTACTGTCAGGGAGATCCGGTTAATTATCATGATCGTGATGGGAGAGCCCCCACTGTTTCAAGCGTGACACCTGCTCTGGATTCGACTGCTACTTCGAGTTGGTCGTGGTTGTTTGAAGTGAAGAATTTGCAATTTGCCTTGCCCATCATGGAAGCGTCGACGGCTACTAGACTGCCAAAGCATATAGAATCGACAATGAGTATAGTTGAATACGCTGTGGTCAAAAAACGACTGATTAAAAATTCTCCGGAGGACGCTAGTAGTTTGCCGGACGTTTCGAAGTGGGATGTGTTAAAGCTTGGCGTGGCGGCAGCGACAAGTGCGGGGGCTTACTTTGCGGCTTATATTAGTTTGGCGGCTTCGTATAATGACGCGCGCGCTGGAGGCCAGAATAAAAACATTTCGGATGAGCAAAAGTCCGAGATACTCATAGGTGGTGTACTTGCTGCAGCGATTTCGTATTATTCTGATAAATCTGTCAAGGGGATAGGGAAGAAGTATGACGGGTATCTTACTCGAGCGAAAAACATAGAAATCAGGCGGTTGGGCGGGCCGGATCAACTCTTGGTTAATCATGGTAGCGGGGGGTGATGAAACCTGAGTTTGTCAGTAAGTAACCGTTCCAGATGGATCCTTGATTATGGTCATCCCCGCAGTCGAAGCCGAGCAGGCTACGCTGCGGGAACTGGCGCACCTCAGCCCTTGGCCGCCATCGCCGTTACCTCGACCCGCATTCCCTCAAACGCCAGGGAAGCCACACCCACTGCAGCCCGCACCGGCCATGGTTTTTTGAAGAACCGCTGGTACACCTCGTTGAACGCCGCCCGGTCGGCCATGTCAGTCAGGTAGATGGTCAGGTGCAACACCCGGTCCATCGAGCTGCCGGCGCGCTCCAGGGCAACTTTCAAAGCCTGCAGGGTACATTCGCACTGGGTGGTGATGTCGCCCAGCTCGAGGCTGCCGTCGGCCTGCACGGGGATCTGGGTGCTGACCAGGATGCCGTTGTACTCGGCAACGTCCGAGGAGATCGAGTCGGCGTCCGGGTCGGGGGTGTAGATGATGTCGCTGTGTGCCATGAGGTTTCGCCTTGCAACGGAAGGAAACCGCCAAGCCTACGCGAGCGGGCAGGGCAGGTCGAGGCAGGACGGTCGGTCGCGGGCATTTGAAATACCTGGCCGGGACCGGCAGAATCGCGCTCCACCCGGCCACAGGCGCCGGGCCCTGGTCGTGAAAAGAGGCTTTTGTTGAACGAACACACATTGTCCATGCGCCTGGAGCGCGTGGCAGCCCATGTGCCGGCGGGCGCGCGCCTGGCCGATATCGGCTCGGACCATGGCTACCTGCCGGTGGCGCTGGCGCGTCGGGGCGCGATTATCGCGGCCGTGGCCGGCGAAGTGGCGCTGACGCCGTACCAGGCCGCGCAGCGCACCGTGCGCGACAACGGCCTGGAAGACCGCATCACCGTGCGCCATGCCAGTGGCCTGGCAGCCATCGTGCCAAATGATGGCATCACCGCAGTCAGTATCTGCGGCATGGGCGGCGAGACCATTCGCGACATCCTCGAGGCCGGCAAGCAACTCCTGGGCGGTCATGAGCGCTTGGTCCTGCAACCCAACGGCGGTGAACAGGCACTGCGCCATTGGCTGATGGACAACGACTATAGGATCATCTGCGAGGAAGTGCTGCGGGAAAACCGTTTCGACTACGAAATCATCGTCGCCGAACGTGCCGAGTCGGTCAGCTACAGCGCCGAGCAGCTGTACTTCGGCCCACTGCTGATGCAGGCACGCAGCCCGGCGTTCCTGTTCAAGTGGCAACGCATGCTGCGTCAGAAACACCAGACCCTGGCCAACTTCGCCCGGGCGCGCCAGCCAGTGCCCGAGGAAAAGGTGCGCGATATCACCCGTCAGGCGCAGTGGATTACCGAGTTGCTGGCGTGAAGCGCCTCACCTTGGATTGACTACGCTGGCTGGCACCTTCAGCACCAGCACGGCGCCCATTACGATGGCCACGGCCAGTACCTGCAAGGCCAGGCCCGGGTTGGCGGTGCTGTCGCGCATCCAGCCGATCAGGTAAGGCGCGGCGAACGAGGCGATACTGCCGAACGAGCTGATCATGGCGATACCGGCGGCCTGGGCGCCGCCCGCGAGGAACGCCGGCGGCAGTTGCCAGAACATCGGCAGCGCGGCGCTGGCGCCCATGCCGGCGACCACCAGCCCGCTCATCACCAGCCAGGCGTCGTCCGGCGCCCATCCGGCCAGGGCGATGCCGGCGGCGGCCATCAGCAACGGCCCGCACAGATGCCAGCGGCGTTCGCGGTGACGGTCGGACGAGCGGCCGCAGCCGAGCATGAACAGGCATCCGGCCAGATAAGGGATGGCGCTGAGCAGGCCGACCTGGCCATCGCTGCCGATGCCGGCGCCGTGAATCAGGCTGGGCATCCAGAAGGCCAGGGTGTTGACTGCCAGCATCACCGCGAAATAGATCGTCACCAGCAACCAGGCATGGGCGTCGCTCAGCAGCCCGCGCATCGAGTCGATCGGCTTGTGCCGTTCCTCGCGGGCCATTTCCTCGCGCATTGCACGCTTCTGATCGGCGGTGAGCCAAGCCACCTGCTCGAAGTTGTCCGGCAGGGCCTTGAGCACCACCAGCCCTAGCAACACCACCGGTAGCCCCTCGATCAGGAACATCCACTGCCAGCCCCTCATGCCGCCCTGATCGTGAAACGCCTGCAGGATGCCGCCGGACAACGGCCCGCCGACCACCCCGGCCAAGGGCACTGCGATGGCGAACAACGCGGTGATCTGGGCACGGCGCCGGGCCGGGTACCAGCGGTTGAGCACTACGAGGATGCCAGGGAAGAAACCAGCTTCGGCCACCCCCAACAGAAAGCGCAGCGTGTAGAACCCGGCAGCGTCCTGTACCCACATCATGGCGGTGGACAACAATCCCCAGACCACCATCAAGGTGGCGATCCAGCGCCGCGGGCCGACCCGCTCCAGGGCCAGGTTGCTGGGCACGCCGAACAGCGCATAGGCGATGAAGAACAGGCCGGCGCCCAGGCCGTAGACAGTGTCGGAAAAGCCGAGGTCGGCGCTCATCTGCATCTTGGCGAAGCCGATGTTGATGCGGTCCAGGTGGGCGAACAGGTAGCACACCAGCAACAGCGGCATCAGACGCCAGGTGATGCGGGCGTGGGTTGCGTCGCAGGCGCGCACGGACGGCGCCGTGGAGGTATCGATCGTATTCATGGTCCGGGACGTTCTTGTTGTTGTCCCGGCAGATCATGCGGCGCCGTATGAGACGGGCAAATGCACTTTCAGCAAGATGGCTGGTATTTTTGCCACGGGGTTATAGCTGCGAGCAGTTGCCCATCTGGCGGTAGTCGACTTCGCGGGTCTGGCCCTGATGGTCGACGTAGACCATGTGCGCGGTGCCAACTTGGCAATCGGCGTCGTTGCTGGCCGGAGTAATCGAAACGACCTTGGCGATGTCCAGCGGCATGCCGTATTCGTAGGTGCTGGGGCTGTTGTCAGCGAAGGCGCCGAACGAGGCGAGAGTGGCGCTGAGGGCGAGCAGGGCAATCGAACTTTTCATGACAGGTACCTCATTCATTGCGGATAGCTAATGATCCATTCATTTGTGTTTCACAATAAATGGGCTATCCCGTGATAGATTCCTGCCTTTCATGTATGAATGAGAGTGCCTGCCCATGGACATGCTGCATGCGATGCGTACCTTCGCCCGGGTAGTGGAGTGCGGCAGTTTCGCCGGCGCGGCCCAGGCCCTGGATATTTCCGCCGCGCAGGTGTCGCGAATCGTCGCCGAGCTCGAGAATCAGCTGCAGACCCGCCTGTTGCACCGCACCACCCGGCGCCTGCGCATGAGCGAGGCGGGCGAGCGCTTTCTCGAGCGCACCCGGCAGATCATGCTGCTCACCGAAGAGGCGGTGGACGAGGCGCGCGGCGCCCACCTCACGCCCCGTGGCCGCCTGCGCTTCCACTGTAGCCATGGCCTGGGGCTGTTGATGATGCCGCTGGTGGCGCGCTACAACGCCACATGCCCGGAAGTGGTGATGGAACTGACTCTGTCACAGCGCAACCCAGACCCGCTGGCCGAGGGGCATGACGTAGTGATCACCATCGGCCAGGGCCTGCCGGACTCGCAACTGATCGCCATCCCGCTGGGTAGCATCCACAGCATCCTGTGCGCCTCCCCGGATTACCTTGCCCGCCACGGTATACCCGAGCGCCCCGAGGATTTGCACAGACACGTCTGCTTGCGCACCGTGGACCCGCTGTTCGAGGAGGACTGGTCGTTCGAAGGCCAACCCGACAATTGCGTGATCGTGCCCCAGGACACTTTCCTCACCAACGTCGCGGACGCCATGCTCAAGGCCACCGAGTTGGGCATGGGGGTCGGCCTGCTGCCCTACTACTCGGCGAGTCAAGCCATGCAGGAGGGGCGCCTGTGCCGCTTGCTGGCGCCGCATCGGCTGCGCCAGCGCGAGATCTATGCGATCTATCCGTCACGGCATTACCTGGACGCCAAGGTGCGTACCTGGCTGGACTTTCTCAAGGAGCAGCTGCCGTTGTTGTTTGCCGAGCACCAGCGCGTGGTGGACGAGCCTCGATACTGGCGGTGAAGGCCGTTCGCTTCGCGGGTCACCGGCTGTCCTGATCTTCGGCGCTGCCACCTGAAGCCCCGGCGCCGCTGCCGGTGGCTTCGCCGGTACTGTTGGAGCCGCCAGCGGCACCGTCGGCGGCGTCAGAGTCGGTACCGGTGTCACTGCTGTCGTTATCCTTGCCACCGGGGGTGTTTACGCTGCTGCCTTCACCGGCGGTCTTGCCTTGCTCGGTAGTGTGCTCTTTGTGCGTGCCGCTGCCGTTCATGTCGGTGGCCGCGAGGGCGAGGGGGGCGGTGCTGCCCAGCATCAGGGCCAGCAGCAAGGCGAGGGGACGTGGATTGACCATGGTGAATCTCCTGTCGGATGACTGTCATGGTTGGGCTATCACGGCGGCGCCAAGGTGCCCGTCAAGCGACGGACGGTCCTTGGCGTCAGGCGTCAGTGGGCGTCAGGACGAGGCGCCTGTTGGCCCGGCATGACATCCATCGCTTCCAGCGTCGGGTGCTCCTGCGCCGCGTGCATCAGGTCTTCGGTCACCCGCAGCTCCGCGCCGGTCGGCGAGAAGGTGGCGGTCGGCGCGAACGGCGCCGGGTGCTCCGGTGCCGGGCGCTTGCCGCGACGCCACAGGAAGAACCCGACCATGACCAGGTTGATCACGGCGAAGGCCCAGAACAGCCCGACTTCGCCGTAGGCGGTCATCATCGGCGAAATGGCCAGCGGGGCCATGGCCGAGCCCAGCGAGTTGATCAGCAGCAGCCCCTGGATCATCGGCACCAGCGCGTCGGCCGGAGCACGGTCGGCGGCGCTGCTGACAGCCACCGGGTACAGCGCGAACACGCCGCCGCCGAGCAGGAACAGCAGCGCCGGCAGCAGCACGGTATCGGCTGGCAGCAGCACAATCAATACCGACAGCACGGTACACAGGGCGGCCAGGGCGATCAGCACGTCCTGGCGATCCTTGCGGTCGGACCAGCGCCCGACCGGATATTGCAGCAGCATGGCTCCGAGGATCACCCAGGCCATCATGTCGCCGGTCTCGCCGACGTCCAGGCCGATGCGTTGCAGGTACAGCGGCAGCAAGGCATAGATGCCGGCGATGGCGACCCCCGAGCCGAAGCAGCCGACCAGCCCGGTCGGCGCCACGCCCAACAGTTGCCGCGGTTTGAGCGGCTCGACCTGATCCAGCAGTGGCGATACCCGGGGCAGGATCACGATCGGCAGCACCGACAGCGTGGCGAGCATGCCGGCGACCATGAACGGCGCGGTCTCGCCCCAGCCAGTGACCTCGCCCAAGGCGGCCTGGGCGATTACCCCCGCGCCATAGAAGGCGATCATGTACAGCGCCAGCAGGCGCCCACGGATCTTCGCGTCACCGGCCAGCAGCAGCCAACTCTCGATCACCAGGAACACGCCGACCGCCGCCCAGCCGTTGATCAGCCGCAGTACGAACCACCAGGTGGTGTCGTAGAACAGGCCTTGCAGCAGGATGGTCGCGCCGATCAAGGCGGCGAAACTGCTGTAGGCGCGGATGTGGCCGATGCGCAAGATCAGCCGGTCGTTGAAGATCGCGCCCAGGGTCAGGCCGATGAAGTAGGCCGACGACACCACGCCGATCATGGTCGCCGATTCGCCGGCGGCGCCCAGGCGCAGGGTGGTCAGGGAAGACAGCACGCCATTGCCCAGGGCAATGATGAACAGGCCGAGCAGGGGTGCCAGCGCCATCGCCAGCAAACGCACAGACATAGTTACCTCAAGGTTGAAAAGAGCTCAGAAGCACCTTTTCGGCTGCACGTGGCGGACAGCGACGTACAGTGCGGCCTGGGCGGGATGCGAGCTTGGCAAGAGTCAACCGCGGGGCCTGTTGGGTGAAGGCCTGGCGGGGCGGTTGAGCCTGTGGCACATGCGCGATGTGTGAGGCACGGACGCGGTCTTTGCGGGGGCTTGCCACCGGTTGGGGCGACGGGCGAAAAGGAGGCGGGATTTTAAGGCCTGTACAGGATTTGCCAAGAGGGAAAAGGCTGCGACGAGAGGCCGCAGGGGTCAGGCTGTGTTGCGCGCGACCAGCAGCAGGGATTGCGGCACCTGGCTCTGCGGATGTTGCGGCTCCTGCAGTTCGACCAGGTTGAAACCCGCCAGCTCCAGTGCCTTCAGCCAGCTGCCGAGGGTGCGGAAGTACCATGGCATCGGGCGCCAGTCGCCGGCGAACCCGACGAATGACTCCTCGCGCCAGCCATCCTGGTAAATGCCGGCGGCTGCCGTCCAGGGGTGCAGTGTCTGGATCAGCAGTGTGCCGTCGGGCCGCAGCAGATCCCGCATGGTGATGAGCAGGGGAATGATGTCTTGCTGCAGCAGGGAGAAGTTGGCGCAGATCAGCTCATGATCGTGGCCGATGCCCGGCACGCCTGCGATCACTTGTTCGTAGCTGGCCAGGTGGACCTGCGCCGAACCCGCTTCCCGTGCGGCGGCGACCAGGGTCGCATCGCCATCCACTCCGACCGCTTCGATGCCCCTTGCGGCCAATGCACGGAGCAGCCAACCCTCGCCGCAGCCCATATCCAGCACCCGACAGGGCTGGCGGCCGAGCACGGCCAGGAGTATCGCCTGATCGGTGACCTGGCGGCGGGACTCGATGGCGCCGGAGCGAACGGCTTCGATCCAGGCCTGGGCGTTGTGCTGCCAGCTGTCCAGCAGTGGGTCGGTAACCATGGTAATGCTCGGGGTCTAGGGTGGCTGTAGCATAAACCAGTCTTGTGCGCGTGCCCCTTTGCTCTGCACACTGGCGCTTCTGGGAAGGAGCATGGCATGGCACTTGCGAAAGCGGATTTCACCACGCGCCTGCTGGTTGACGCGGGTATCGGCCCCGGCATGCGCGTGCTCGATGTCGGGTGTGGCAGTGGCGATGTTAGCTGGCTGCTGGCCGGCCTGGTAGGTGACGACGGCGCGGTGGTGGGTATCGACCGGGCGGCTGGCGCCCTGGAGATCGCGCGCCAGCGTGAAAGCCGCAAAGGGGCGGCGGTACCTGAGTTCGTGGCTGCCGAACTGTGCGCGTTGCCCGCGACCCTGGGGTTGTTCGACGCCATCGTCGGACGGCGGGTGCTGATGTACCAGGCGGATCCGGTCAAGGCATTGCGCGCGTTGGCTCGGCACCTGCTGCCTGGCGGGCTGATGATCTTCCAGGAGCATGATGGCAGCATGGCCGCGCCGAGCCAGGCGTCATTCCCGTTGCACCACAGGGCCCAGCAATGGTTGAGGCGCATGCTTGCCCATGAGGGGGCGGACCTGCAGATCGGCTTCAACCTGCACCGTGTGTTCAGCGAGGCGGGGCTGACGGTCGAGGACCTGCGTGCCGAATGCCTGGTGCAGACGCCCGACAACGCCTACCCGCTGGGTGAGATCATCCGCGCTTGCCTGCCGCGGATCATCGCCAATGGCGTGGCCACGGCGCGGCAGGTTGGGATCGACACATTGCAGGCGCGGTTGGATGTCGAGCGGCGGCGGTCGCAGGATATCTATATCGGCGATGTCGCCTTCGGTATTTGTGCGCGCAAGCGGTGAGTCATGTAGTTAACTTGCGCGAGGTGTATGTGGTGTTGAGTTAATGTGGTGGCTGAAGTATTTTTTAATACTAAATTTCCAAGCAAAAAATCTGTACTTCTTGCTCTTGCTCTTGCTCTGCTTTTGCTTCTATATGCGCGATAGTTCAGGCGACACAAATTGCGACTTCAGGAGGCCGAACGCAGGTCTTGCGGAGGGAGGTGACGGGCATGGATGCCCGTCAAGCGCTGCGCCCCAGGATGGGGCGTTCAGCGCGGTCCTCCCGGGAGCAAGGCCGGAGTGAGGGGACCCCGGAGCGAAGCGTAGGGGCCGGATGAATGGAGCGAGGATTTTTTGGTTCCTTTTTGATCCTTCAAAAAGGGACCCGCCGTAAGGGCGGAAAGGTGATTGTGCGTCACCATCGTAAATGAATGCGCATATAACTTTCGAGACGCACGCTGTGTAAGTCAAAGTCAAAGTCAAAGTCAAATGCGATCGGCGTGGGTTTCCACAGTTGTAAGCGCATTCATTTGCTATAACGACGCATCGTCACCTTTTCGCCCTTACGGCGAGTCACTTTTTGTCAAACGCGACAAAAAGTAACCAAAAAACGCTGCGGGTATGACTCACCCACATGGGTTACAAATCAGTTCACGCACATAGGTAACAGTCTTTAACTGGCAGGGTCGGTTTTCGAGGATCTGACCATGCCTTGGCGAGAGCTGAAACCTATGGACCTTAAAATGCTTTTCATTGCGGATTACCTGCAGGGGCCGCCCAGCTTCAGCGCCCTGTGCCAGGCCTACGAGATCAGCCGAAAGACCGGCTACAAATGGGTCGAGCGATATGAGAAAGAGGGGCCTTCGGGGCTGGAAGAACGCAGCCGCCGCCGGTTGAACCAGGATTGGGTCGTACCCGCCGCAGTTCGCGAAGCCATCATCGAATTGCGCAGCCGAGGCGAAACGGAACCGGGGCCGAAAAAGATCCAGGCTGCGCTGCAGGAGCGTTTCCCTGATCAGGCGCCGCCCTCGAAGACAGCGATCTACAACATCCTCAAGAAAGCCCAATTGGTCAAACCACGCCGCTTACGTCAGCGTGTAGCGGTCTATCCCAAGCCCCTGGAGAAGGCCGAGTCGCCTAACCAGCTGTTCAGTGCGGACTACAAAGGTCAATTTCTGACAGGTGCAGGCGTCTGGTGCTATCCGCTGACGATCATGGATCACGCCAGTCGTTTCCTGCTCGCCTGCCACAGCATGCCCAATACCAACCTGCTGGAAACCCAGGCCGTTTTCACCCAAGTGTTCCGAGAGAATGGTTTGCCTGAGCGGATTCGTACCGATAACGGTGTGCCGTTTGCCAGTAAGGGGCGTGCGGGACTTTCTCAGCTGTCGATCTGGTGGCTGCGTCTAGGCATCATTCCCGAGCGCATTGCGCCTGGTCGGCCTGAACAAAATGGCCGCCACGAGCGCATGCATCGAACGCTCAAAAGCACGCTCCCATCGCCGCCGGCAGTGGCCTGGGAGGCTCAACAACGGCACTTTGATCGCTTTCGGCAGCACTACAATCACGAGCGCTTGCATGAAGCGCTGAAGCAGAAAACACCGGCGTCTTGCTACCAGCCATCTCCACGCCCATTCCCTGAAAAGCTCCCCGAAATGACCTATCCCAGTCATATCGAGAGCTTGCCGGCTGATAGCTCCGGCATCATCAATCGCCGGGGCTTGAGGATCTACGTAGGTTATGTGCTCAAGCACCAGACCATTGGACTGGAGCAGGTTGGGGATGGCGTCTGGGATGTTATTTTCGGTCCCATCATCCTTGGCAGAGTCGATGTGCGGGATGCCACTGATGGTTATGTAACACTCAAGGTGTCGTCACCTATGTGAGTGAACTTTTGTGTAACCCATGTGGGTGATCCGTACACTGCGCTCCATTCATCCGGCCCTCCGCTTCGCTCCGGGTCCCCTCACTCCAGCCTTGCTCCCGGGAGGACCGCGCTGAACGCCCCATCCTGGGGCGCAGCGCTTGACGGGCATCCATGCCCGTCACCTCCCTCCGCAAGGCCTGCGTTCGGCCTCCTGAAGTCGCGAAGTTACGGGCGGCGCCTACACTGCCGCAGCTGTCGCTAGTGAGTTTGAAACTAATCTTGAGATCAAGATCAAGATCAAGATCAAGATCAAGATCAAGATCAAATCTTCATATATTGCATCGCTGTTTTGCAGGGGGCGGCCAGGGTTGCGTGTATCTGCACAGGACCACGAACCATTAATGCAGAATCTGCTTCAAAAACGCCTGTGCCCGCGCCGTCCTGGGCTGCCCGAAGAACACTTCCGGTGAAGAGTCCTCGATGATTTGCCCACCTTCGAGAAACAACACCCGCTCTGCCACCTGTCGTGCAAAGCCCATCTCGTGGGTCACGCAGAGCATGGTCATGCCGGTACCGGCCAATTGCACAAGAACGTCCAAAACTTCGGCCACCATCTCCGGGTCGAGCGCCGAGGTCGGCTCGTCGAACAGCATGATCCTCGGCTTCATGCACAACGCCCGGGCGATCGCCACCCGCTGCTGCTGGCCGCCAGAGAGCTGGCTGGGGTACTTGTTCGCCTGGCTTTCGATACCGACCTTGCTCAGGTACGAGCGCGCCCGTTCCTCGGCGTCCCGCCGCGACAGGCCGCGCACGCTCATCGGTGCCAGCAGGCAATTGTCGAGCACGCTCATGTGCGGGAACAGGTTGAAGTGCTGGAACACCATGCCGATCTCGCTGCGCACCTTGGCGGCCTCGCGGCCAGTGCTGGCAAGGTCGGTGCCGGCCACGCGAATGCTGCCCTGCTGGGCGATCTCCAGGCGGTTGATGCAGCGGATCAACGTCGACTTGCCCGAGCCCGAGGGGCCGCAGAGCACGATCCGTTCGCCCTCGCGTACCGACAGGTCGATATCGTGCAGCACATGGAACGCGCCGTAATGCTTGTTCAGGCCCTCGATACGGATCAGCTCCGGGCGCGGGTCGGGGGCAGGGTGCCGGCTGGCAAGGCTCAAGGGTGCGGTCATCTTGTTGTTCTCCCGCTCAAGGTTCAGGCGAAGCGTGCGGCGCTGTAGGGCGCAGGGTCGGTGAAGGGGCGCTCGCCGGTCATCAGCTCCGCCAGCAGGCGGCCGCTGACCGGGCCCAGCGTCAGGCCATGATGGGCATGGCCGAAGTTGAACCACAGCTGCTTGTGCAGCGGCGCCGGGCCGATCACCGGGCGCATGTCCGGCAGGCACGGGCGGCGGCCCAGCCAGGGCTTGTCGTCCAGGCGCTCGCCCAGGGCCGGGAACAGCTTGCGCGCCAGGGCCTCGCAGCGGCGCAGCTGGATCTCATTGGCCGGGGCATCGCTGGCGGCGAATTCGATGCCGGTAGTCAGGCGCACGCCCCGCGCCATCGGCGCCAGGACATAGCCGCCCTGGGTGTCGCAGATCGAGTGGCCCAGTTCGGCGCCGTCGCGGGTCGCGTAGTGCATGTGGTAGCCGCGCTTGATCCCCAGCGGAAAGCGGTAGCCCAGCCGTTCATAGAGGTCGGCCGACTGCGGGCCGAGGCAGGCCACCACCTCGTCGGCGGTGACCGTGCCGCGGCGGCTGTCAACCTGCCAGCCACTCTCGACCTGGCGCAGGCTACGCGCATCGCCGTGGAGGAACTGCCCGCCACGCTGGACGAACAGCGCGGCATAGCCACGGGTCAAGCCGCCGGGGTTGCTCACGGTCTTCGGGTCAAGCCAGTGGATGCCACCGATCACCCCACCGTCCAGTTGCTGCTCGCGGGCCTGCAGTTGCTCGCGCTCGAGGATCTCGTAGCGCAGGCCATAGCGGGCCAGGCCTTGAAGGTCGTGCTTGGCCTGGGCGAACAGCGTGGCGTCGCGGTACACCTCGATCCAACCCTTGGCCTGCACCAGCCCTTGCAGGCCGGCGGCTTCGATCAGCGCATCGTGTTCCTCGACGCTGCGCTGCACCAGCGGCAGCATGTCGGCGGCGGCCTTGGCCAGGCGTCCGGGGGCGGACTGGCGCCAGTAGCTGAGCAGCCACGGCGCGGCCTTGGGCAGGTGGGCGAGGCTGTAGCGCACGTCGGGCTGGCGGTTCAGGCCATAGCGCAGCAGGGCGCTGTACTGGCGCGGGAAGGCATAGGGGATCACGCTGGAGCGCTCGATCAGCCCGGCGTTGCCATGGCTGGTGCCGCTGCCTGGCTCGTCGCGGTCGATGAGGATCACCTGGCGTCCGCGGGCCTGCAGGTGCAGGGCGGTGCTGACGCCGACGATGCCGGCGCCCAGGACGATGGTCTGGCAATGCATGGAAGGTTTCCTTCAGTCAGTTCAGGTGGCGGCCCAGGCGGGCTTCCAGGTGTTTCAAGGTGCGCCGGACCGCCTCGACGATCAGCAGGTAGAGCACTGCCGCCCACAGGTAGATCTGGAAGTCGAAGCTGCGCGAGAAGGCCAGCTTGGTCACCCCCATCAAGTCGTAGATCGTCACCAGCGAGGCAATCGCGCTGGCCTTGATCATCATGATCAGCTCGTTGCCCAGCGGGCCGATGGCCACCAGCAGCGACTGCGGCAGGACCACCTTGAAGAAGGTGGTCGAGCGCTTGAGGTTGAGTGCCTTGGCCGCCTCGTACTGACCCGGCGCGACCGCCATCAGACTGGCGCGGAAGATCTCGGCCTGATAGGCCGCCGTGTTGAGGGTGAAGGCGAGCAGGGCGCAATACCAGGCCTCGCGGAAGAACCACCAGAGGCCCATCTCCTGCCAGAAACCCTTGAGCGAACCCAGCCCGTAGTACAGCAGGAACAGCTGGGCCAGCAGCGGTGAACCGCGGAAGAAATACACGTAGCCAGCCGCCAGGCGCCGCGGCACGCAGCTGGGTGACATGCGCACCAGCGCCAGGAGCATGCCCAGCAGCGCGCCGAGGGTGAACGAAATCGCCACCAGCTTGGCGGTGACCAGCAGGCCATCGACGAAACGCGCGCCGTAACGGTCCAGCAAGTCCGGGTCGAGCACGTAGGCCAGCAGTTGCTCCAGGCTCATGGGCGGGCTCCTTGCAAATGGCGGTTGCTGCGCCGCTCGAGCAGGGCGAAGACCCTGCCCGACAGCGCCGAGAACAGCAGGTAGACCAGGCAGGCGACGCTGTAGAACAGCATCGGCTCCTTGGTCACGCTGACCGCGAGGTTGGTCTGGCGCATCAGGTCGATCAGCGAGATGGTCGAAACCAGCGAGGTGTCCTTGAGCAGGCTCAGCCAGTTGTTCGACAGGCCCGGCAGGGCGATGCGCGTTAGTTGCGGCAGCACCACCTTGAAGAACCCGGTGCGCTTGCCCAGGCCCAGGGCCGAGCAGGCCTCCAGCTGGCCCTTGGGCAGGGTCTTGAAGGCCATCAGCCAGATCTCGCTGGAGAATGCGGCGAACACCAGGCTGAAGGCGGCCATGGCGGCGAGGAAGGTGTTGATCAGCACCTCGCCTTCATAGCCCAGCGCGGCGAGGAGCTTCTGCGCGGCGATCTGGCAGCCGTAGTAGATGATCAGCAGGGTGAGCAGTTCTGGCAGGCCGCGAAACACCGTGGAGAAGAGGGTGGCCCAGGCCCGCGGCAGGCGTTTGCGAGAACGCGCGGCGAGCGCCACCAGCAAGCCCAGTGGCAGGCCGATGGGCAGGCAGGCCAGGGCCAGCGACACGGTCACCAGCGCGCCGGCCAGCAACGCCTGGCCCCAGCCGCCGCTGGCGAAGGAAAGCAGGGAGAGTTGATCGAGCATGGCTAACCCCCAGGAAACAGTTGCCCTGGTGGGAGCGGGCTTGCCCCGCGATGGCGTGGTTCACTGATCAGGCGCCATCGCGCGGCAGGCCGGCCTCCACGAGATTACTGGTAGATGTCGAAGGCGAAGTACTTGCTCGCGATCTTCTGGTAGGTGCCATTGGCCACGATCGCCGCCAGCGCCTCGTTCAGCCGGGTGCGCAGGGCCTGGTCGTCCTTGCGTACGGCAATCGCCGCGTCGGCCTTGGTGCCGTCGACGTCGCCGAGGATCTTGCAGCAGTCCTTGCCATTCTTGTTCAGCCATTCGTGCAGCGGGAACTTGTCGGCGATCACCCCGTCCAGGCGCCCGGCGGCAAGGTCTGCGTTGGCTTCGTCAAGGGTCGGGTACAGCTTCACGTCCGCGCCGGCCTTGCCGTATACATCCTCGGCGTAGATCGCCTGGGTCGAGGCGGATTGCGCGCCGACCGTGTAGCCCTTGAAGTCGGTCTGCGCGTCGCTGATCGGGCTGTCCTTGGCGACGGCCACGGTCAGTGGGGTGCGGTAGTAGTGGTCGGTGAAGGCGATCTTCCGGCGCCGTTCCTCGGTGTCGATCATCGAGGCCACCACCGCGTCGTACTTGCGCGCCATCAGTGCCGGAATGATGCCTTCCCAGTCCTGGGCCACCAGGGTGCACTCGACCTTCATCTGTTCGCACAGGGCATGGGTGATGTCGATGTCGAAGCCGTGCAGCTTGTTGTCGGCGTCGACGTAGTTGAAGGGGGGATATGCGCCTTCAGTGGCAAAGCGCAGGGTCTCGGCACTGGCGTGGCCCGCCAGCAGCAGGGCGCACGCACCCACCACAGCCATGGTTCCTTTCATCTCGCACCTCGGTCATCGCACTCTTGCTATTGTTGTTTGCCCGCCGGCCACGAGGTGTAGCCGACGAACTCGTTATGTAGAGCGGCAGTTGCTTCCAAGCGTTTTTCAACATCCGGTCCGAGCTGCTTGCAGACCTCGTTGACCATCAGGTGCACCCACGACAGCATGGTCGCGGTGGATTCCCAGAACAGGTTGAATTCGGTGGGGATGCGGAACACCTCGTCGGCTTCGGCATCGGCCCAGTCACAGAAAGTGTCGGTGACCAGGGTCACCGGGATGCCCAGCGCACGGGCCTTGTGGCACAGCTGCAGGGCGTGGCGTGAATAACGGCGTGCTTCGAACACCACCAGCGCGCAGTCCTGCGGGCGCCCCAGCAATACCTCGCCGAAATGCCCGGCGCTGCCATCGACCAGTTGCACGCCGTCGCGCAGGTACTGCAACAGGTGGCTCATGCACATGGCCACGCCACGCTCGGTCTGAAAGCCGGCGACGAATATCCGGGGTTTATCGGCCAGGCGGCGGGCGACCTGTTGCCAGGTCTCGCCGCGGCTGTACTCGTGCACGCGCACCAGCGCGGCCATTTCCAGCTCCAGGCTGCCTGAGCGCTGGTCGTCCTCGGGTTGCTGGCGAAACGCCTGCAGGCGGTCGCCGGCCAGCCACGGGCCGTCGCCCAGGTCGTTCTGCAGGTCCTGCTTGAGAGCCTTGAGGTGGGCATAGCCCAGGGCGCGGCAGAAGCGGCCGACGCTCGATTCGCTCACGCCCAGCTTGGCGGCGATGCTGGCCGAGGTCTGGAAGGGCAGTTCGTGGAGGTTGGCGAGCATGTAGCTGGCGATCTGGCGGCCCGAGGCGGCAGCGCTGTGCAGGCTGCTTTCCAGGCGTTGCTTGATCGATTGGCTCATGGTCGGTTCCGGTTGATTTCTGGCGTGGAAGCCAAAATGGCTGTTTTCTGTCATCAAGTCAATATTTGACAGATAGCTGTCATTGGCGGGAAAGTCTGTGCAGTTGCGCTGTAGCGATTCCAATTCCAAGAAAGGAGCTCCAGATGTCTTCACCTTCCACCGGCCCTGTCGTGCGCGTGCCTTTTAACGAACTGCAGGCATTGCTCCAGGCAATCTTCGCGCGGCATGGCTGCAGCGCGGCAGTGGCCGCCGTACTCGCCGACAACTGCGCCAGCGCCCAGCGTGACGGTGCCCACAGCCACGGGGTGTTCCGTATTCCCGGTTATGTCTCGACCCTGGCCAGCGGTTGGGTCGATGGCCGCGCCGAGCCACAGGTAACCGACCTGGCACCGGCTTATGTGCAGGTCGATGCCAAGGGCGGTTTTGCCCAGCCGGCCCTGGCCGCGGCCCGCGCGCTGTTGGTGGCGAAGGCGCGCACGGCCGGCATCGCGGTGCTGGCGATCCACAATTCGCACCATTTCGCCGCGCTGTGGCCGGATGTCGAGCCATTCGCCGATGAAGGCCTGGTGGCCCTGAGCGTGGTCAACAGCATGACCTGCGTGGTGCCCCACGGTGCGCGCAAACCGCTGTTCGGCACCAACCCCATCGCCTTCGCCGCGCCTTGTGCGGGGCACGACCCGATCGTCTTCGACATGGCCACCAGTGCCATGGCCCATGGCGACGTGCAGATCGCCGCCCGGGCCGGCGAACAGCTGCCGTCGGGCATGGGCGTGGATGCCGCCGGCCAGCCGACTACTGACCCCAAGGCGATTCTCGAAGGCGGCGCCTTGCTGCCGTTCGGCGGCCACAAAGGCTCGGCGCTGTCGATGATGGTCGAACTGCTGGCGGCGGCGCTGACGGGGGGCCATTTTTCCTGGGAGTTCGACTGGTCCGGGCATCCGGGAGCAAAGACCCCATGGACCGGGCAATTGCTGATCGTGATCGACCCGGCCAAGGCGCAAGGCCAGCGTTTTGCCCAGCGCAGCCGTGAACTGGTGGAGCAGATGCAGGAAGCGGGGCTGACGCGCATGCCGGGAGAACGGCGCTACCGTGAGCGTGAAGTGGCACTGCGCGAAGGCGTGGGATTGTCCGAACGGGAGCTGGCCGAGTTGCAAACACTCGCTGGCTGAACCCAAGTTCCATTGTTCAGGGTACCGGTGCGGACCTGCTTCGCACCGGTGTCCGGCCTTCCACCGCACTCTGCTCACACCGTGAGCGCTGCGCCTCCCTGGTGTTGAGCCCCGCTGCTCCTGCCGTTGTCCCCCCTTCCCATGTCAGCCCGCCCCCCCGCGATCCATTAGCGTTCCGAGCATTTCCGACTGGCAAAAGCAGGATGCTTACCAATGCTCTTCAGCGAACTCATGGCAGCGCTTTCCACCCGTGCGATCCGACTCCAGCGCGAGGAGGCCGACCTGATCGTCGAGGGCGATGACGACACGCTCGATGAGGTGTTGTGGGACGCATTGGCGACGCACAAGCCAGCGCTGCTGGAGATGCTCGCGGGCCTGGAGGATGGCTGGCTGAGCCCGGCGCTGCGCATAACCCCCGACATGCTGCCCCTGGCCGGGCTCGACCAGGCCGCCATCGACCGCATCGTCGCCACGCTGCCTGGGGGCGCGGCGAATCTGCAGGACATCTACCCGCTGGCGCCGCTGCAGGAGGGCATGCTCTACCACCACCTCACGGCCGCCGAGGGCGACCCCTATGTGCTGCAGGCCCAGCTGCGTTTCGCCAGCCCGGCGCACCTGCAGGCGTTCGCCGAGGCGCTCGACTGGGTGATCCAGCGCCATGACATCCTGCGCACGGCACTGGCCTGGGAATACCTGGACCAGCCGCTGCAGGTGGTGTGGCGCAAGGCGCCGCTGGCGTGCGAGGCAGTCGGGAACCTGGACGGTGACGAGCCGCTGGAGCAACTGCGCGCCCGTTTCGACTCGCGTCATTACCGCATGGACCTGGCCCAGGCCCCCTTGCTGCGCCTGGTACATGGCCAGGATCGCGATGGCCGGGTGCTGGGCCTGCTGCTTTTCCATCACACGGTCATGGACCACACCGGCCTGGACATCGTGCGCCGCGAGATCCACGCGTATCTCGCGGGTGACAGCGAGCGTCTGCCACCCCCGGTGCCGTTCCGTGACCTGCTGGCCAGGAGCCGCCGGGCCCAGGACGACCAGGCCCATGAAGCATTCTTCGGCGCCATGCTGGCCGATATCGACGCACCGACCCTGGCCTTCGGCGTCCAGGAGGTGGCCGGCCAAGCCATGGAGGAGGCCCGGATCACCCTGGCGCCCGGCCTCAGCCAACGCCTGCGCGCCCAGGCCCGGTCGCTCGGGGTCAGCCCGGCCAGCATCATGCACCTGGGGCTCGCGCGCCTGCTGGGCGCGTGGTCCGGGCGCGAGTCGGTGGTGTTCGGCAGCGTGCTGCTGGGGCGCATGGCGGCGGGCGAGGGCGGCGAACACGCCCTCGGGATGTTCATCAATACCTTGCCGCTGCGGGTCGACCTGCAGCGGCAGGGTGTGCGGGATGCACTGTTGCTGACCCACCGCCAATTGACCGCACTGCTCGGCCACGAACAGGCACCACTGGCCCTGGCCCAGCGTTGCAGCGGTGTGGTGGCGCCGATGCCGTTGTTCAACAGCATGCTCAACTATCGCCATAGCGCGGCAGATGACGCCGCCGCGGTGATCGCGGTGGCGCCGGGCATCGATGTGGTCGGCACCGAAGAGCGTACCAACTACCCCTTGAACCTGGCGGTCGACGATCTGGGTGACGACCTGCGCCTGACGGTACAGGCCCTTGCCGAATGGGGGGCCGAGCGGCTGTGCGGACAACTGCGACAGGTGTTCGAGGGGCTGGTGGAGGCGCTCGAGCGCGCCCCCGACCTGCCCGTGCTGGCGCTGCCGGTGCTGACGCCCGAGGAGCGCCATCAACTGCTGACCGGCTGCAACACCACGGCCGCCGAACACGATCTCGACCAGCCGCTGCACGCGTTGTTCGAGCGCCAGGCGCTGCTGCATCCACAGGCGGTGGCCATCGAGGCGGAAGGTGGACAGCTGACCTATCGGCAGCTCAACGAACAGGCCAACCGCCTGGCCCACCACCTGATCGCCCTGGGCGTGCGCCCCGACGACCGGGTGGCGATCTGCGTCGAGCGTGGCCCGTCGATGGTGGTCGGCCTGCTGGCTATCCTCAAGGCCGGTGGCGCCTATGTGCCAGTGGACCCGAGCTACCCGGCCGAGCGCATCCGCCACATGCTCGTCGACAGCGCGCCGTTGGCGGTGCTGGTGCACGCGGCCACCCGCGAGGTGCCGGGCCAACTGGCGGTGCCGCGTGTCGACCTCGACCAGGCGGGCTGGGAAAGCCTGCCGGCGACCGACCCACGGGTGGTCGGGTTGACCTCGCGCCACCTCGCCTATGTGATCTACACCTCCGGCTCCACCGGGCTGCCCAAGGGCGTGATGGTCGAGCACCGCAGCGTGGTCAACCTGGTGCACTGGAGCGCCGGGCTGTGCCCCGCGAAGGCGGGCGCCGCCGTGCTGCACAAGACCCCGATCAGTTTCGACGCCTCGGTGTGGGAGCTGTTCTGGCCGCTGGGCAGCGGCCTGCGCCTGGTGCTGGCGCGGCCGGACGGCCAGCGTGACGCGGACTATGTGGCGCGGCGGATCATCGAGTCCAGGGTCAACGTGGTGCAGTTCGTGCCGGCGCTGTTGCAGCAGTTCCTCGAACAGGCGCGCAGCGCACAGTGCGGCAGCCTCACCGACATCGTCTGCGGCGGTGGCGAGCTGACCGAAGCCCTGGTGCGCCAGGTGCGCGAGCGCTTGCCGCAAGTGCGCCTGCACAACGTCTACGGCCCCACCGAAACCACGGTCGATTGCAGCGTCTGCACCCTGGAGCCCGATCAGCCCGTGCCGGACGGCGCGCTGCCGATCGGCCGGCCGATCGACAACACCCGCCTTTACGTCCTGGACGGCGCGGACCAGCCGCTGCCGTGGGGCGTGGCCGGGCACCTGCATATCGGCGGCGTGGGGGTAGCGCGTGGCTACCTGGGCCTGGCCGGGCAACAGGCCGAACGCTTCATCGACAGCCCGTTCGTGCGCGGCGAGCGCCTGTACCGCAGCGGTGACCTGGTGCGCCAGCGCGCTGACGGTTCGTTGCAGTTCCTCGGTCGCAACGATCACCAGGTCAAGCTGCGCGGCCTGCGTATCGAACCGGGCGAGATCGAAGCCTGCCTGAGCCGCGTGGACGGCGTGCGCGAGGCGCTGGTGCTGGTCCACGAACACCCGCACAGCGGCCAGCGCCTGGTCGCCTACCACACTGGCCAGGATCACGCCGCGCAGTACCTGCGCGAGCGTCTGCTGGAGCAGTTGCCCGAGTACATGGTGCCGGCACTGTTCATCCACCTCGATGGCATGCCGCTGACGCCCAACGGCAAGGTCGACCGCAAGGCCCTGCCGGCGCCCGAAGCACCGGTGCGCCAGTACCAGGCGCCCCAGGGCCCGATCGAGACCGCCCTGGCGGCGATCTGGGCGGACCTGCTGGGTGTCGGGCCAGTGGGGCGTGACGACAACTTCTTCGAGCTGGGCGGCCACTCGCTGCTGGCGGTGCGCCTGGTGGAACGCATGCGCCAGCAGGCGCTGGCGGCCGATGTGCGGGTGCTGTTCAGCCAGCCCACGCTGGCCGCGCTGGCGGCGTCGGTGGGTGGCCGGGCCGCTGTCGAGGTGCCGGCCAACCGCATTCCGGCAGGTTGCACGCTGATCACCCCGGACATGCTGCCCCTGGCCGATCTCAATCAGGACGCCATCGACACACTGCTGCGGCAGATCCCCGGTGGCGTGGCCAATATCCAGGATATCTACGGCCTGGCGCCGTTGCAGCAGGGCATCCTCTACCATCACCTGGCCAGCGAAGGCGCCGACCCCTATGTGGTGCAGGCGCGTTTCGCCTTTGCCGGGCAGGCCGAGCTGGACGCCTTCGTCGCCGCGCTGAACCAGGTCATTGCGCGTCACGACATCCTGCGCACCAGCCTGCATTGGCAGGGCCTGGACGAGGCAGTGCAGGTGGTCTGGCGCGAGGCGCCGCTGCTGCTGAGCCCGGCGCTCGAAACGCCACGGCTCGACCTCGGCCAGGCGCCCTTGTTGCGCCTGAGCAGCCAGCGGCAGGACGGACGCCTGGAGGCGACCCTGCTGCTGCATCATATTCTTGTCGACCACACCGCCGTGGAGCAGCTGATGCTCGAAGTGGGGGCACTGTTGCAAGGCCCCGCAGAGCTGCCGGCCAGCATCCCGTATCGCAACTACGTGGCCCAGGCACGCCTTGGCGCGGACCCTCAGGCCGACGAGGCACTGTTCCGCGAGCTGCTGGGCGATATCGACGAACCGACCGAAGCGTTCGGCCTGCGCGAGGCGATGGCCGAAGCCCATTCGGTGGGTGAAAGCCGCTGGCCATTGGAGCCGGCGCTGGTCGCACGCCTGCGCGGGCAGGCCAGGGCGCTGGGGGTCAGTGTCGCCAGCCTGGTGCACCAGGCCTGGGGGCAGGTGCTGGCGCAGATGTCCGGACGCGAAGAGGTGGTGTTCGGCACCGTGCTGCTCGGTCGCCTGCAGGGCGGCGAGGGCGCCGACCGGGCGCTGGGCATGTTCATCAATACCTTGCCACTGCGGGTCAGCGTGGGGGCTGCGGGCGTGGCCGAGGGCGTGCGCCTGACCCACCAGCGCCTGGCGCGCCTGCTGGCCCATGAACAGGCCTCCCTGGCCCTGGCCCAGCGCTGCAGCGGCGTGCCGGCCTCGCAGGCGCTGTTCAGCAGCCTGCTGAACTATCGCCACAGTGCTGGCCAGCCTGCGCAGGGGCCCGTCTGGCAGGGGATTGAACTGTTGACCGCGCAGGAGCGCAGCAACTACCCGCTGGTGGTCAGCGTCGACGACTATGGGGATGATTTCCGGTTGACGGTGCAGGCCGTGGCGTCGGTCGATGGCGAGCGCGTCTGCCGCTTGCTGCAGTGGGCCTTGACGCAGTTGGTCACGGCGCTGGAGCAGGCGCCGCAGGTCGCGCTGCACAGCCTGCATGGGTTGCCCATGGTCGAGCGCGACTGCGTGCTGGGTCGCTTCAATGCCACGGCACGCGACTACCCGCGCGACCTGGCCGCCCACCGCCTGTTCGAAGCCCACGCCGCGAGTACGCCCGAGGCACTCGCGGTGATCCACGGTGAACGCCAGTGGAGCTATGCCCAGCTCGATGACCAGGCCAACCGCCTGGCCGTCTACTTGCTCGAGCAGGGCGTGCGCGCCGGTGATCGCGTGGCCTTGTTGCTGCCACGCTCTTTCGACCTGTTGGCGGCCCAGCTGGCGGTAAGCAAGTGCGCGGCAGTGTTCGTACCGCTTGACGGCAATGCCCCGGTCGAGCGCCAGGCGTTCATGGTCGGTGACAGCGGGGCGGCGTTGCTGCTGACCCATAGCGACCAGCCCGAAGTGGCGGGCCCGCGCCGGGTCGAACTCGACCGGCTCGACCTGAGCACCTATACGGCTGCGCCGCTGGGCCTGGCGGTGGACGCCGGCAGCGCGGCGTACATCATGTACACCTCCGGCTCCACCGGCACGCCGAAGGGCGTGCAGGTGCCGCACCGGGCCATCGTGCGCCTGGTGATCAACAACGGTTTTGCCGACTTCAACCACCAGGACCGCGTGGCCTTCGCCTCCAACCCGGCGTTCGACGCCAGCACCCTGGAAGTCTGGGCGCCGCTGCTCAACGGTGGCGCGGTCGTGGTGATCGACCAGGACCAGGTGCTGTCGCGCCAGGGCCTGCGCGAAGTGCTGCTGGATCAGGGCGTCACCGTGCTATGGCTGACCGCCGGCCTGTTCCACCAGTTCGCTGACGACCTGCTGCCGGCGTTGCGTGGCCTGCGTTACCTGATGGTCGGCGGCGATGTGCTGGACCCGGCGGTGATTGCCCGGGTACTGCGTGACGGCGCGCCGCAACACCTGCTCAATGGCTACGGCCCGACCGAGGCCACCACCTTCAGCACCACCCACGAAATCACCGCGGTGGGCGAGGGCAGCATCCCGATCGGCACACCGATCGGCAACAGCCGCTGCTACGTGCTCGATGCCCGCCAGCAACTGCTGCCGGTGGGGGCGGTGGGCGAGTTGTACATCGCCGGCGACGGCGTGGCCCTGGGTTACCTGGGCCAGCCAGAGCTGACGGCCGAGCGCTTCCTGCCCGATCCGTTCAACGGCGGCACGATGTATCGCAGTGGTGACCTGGTCAGTTGGCAGGCCGACGGCACCCTGCGCTACCTGGGCCGTGCCGACCAGCAAATCAAGCTGCGCGGCTTCCGCATCGAACTGGGCGAAATCGAGGCGCGCCTGGGCGAATGCCCGGGCGTGCGCGACGCGGCGGTGATCGTGCGTGAGGACGCGCCGGGCGACAAACGCCTGGTGGCGTACTTCACCGGCGAGACCCCGGCCATCGGCGAACTGCACGAGCGTCTGCAAGGTGTACTGCCGGACTACATGCTGCCGTCGGCTTATGTGCGACTTGAAGCCTTGCCATTGACCGCCAACGGCAAGCTCGACCGCCGTGCGTTGCCGCAGCCGGGCAGCGAGGCCGTGGTCAGCCGCGCCTTCGAGGCGCCGCAGGGCGAGGTGGAGACGGCACTGGCCGCAATCTGGGCCGAGGTGCTCAAGGTCGAGCAGATCGGTCGCCACGACCACTTCTTCGAGCTGGGCGGCCACTCGCTGCTGGCGGTGAGCCTGGTCGAGCGCATGCGCAAGGCCGGCCTGGCTGCCGACGTGCGCGTGCTGTTCGCCCAGCCGACCCTGGCCGCGCTGGCGGCGGCGGTGGGTTCTGGACGAGAGGTAGCCGTACCCGAGAACCGTGTCCTCCACGATGCGACCCGGATCACGCCAGAGATGCTCAGCCTGATTGATCTCGACCAGGCCAGCATCGACCGCATCGTCGCCAGCGTGCCGGGCGGCGCCGCCAATGTGCAGGAGATCTACCCGCTGGCGCCGTTGCAGGCGGGCATCCTCTATCACCACCTGAGCGCGGAGCAGGGCGATCCGTACCTGTTGCAGTCGCGCCTTGCCTTTGACAGCCTCGAGCGCCTGCTTAACTGGGCAGCGGCCTTGCAACAGGTCATCGACCGCCACGATATCCTGCGCACTTCGGTGGTCTGGGAAGGCCTGGCGGAGCCGGTGCAGGTGGTCTGGCGCCAGGCCGACCTGGCGCTCAGCGAAGTCACCGGCCTGGGTGAGGCGTCCGTGATCGAGCAGTTGCTGGCGCGTTTCGATGCCCGCCAGCAGCGTCTGGACCTGACTCGGGCGCCCTTGCTGCGGCTGGTCTATGCCGAGGATCCGCGCCAGGGCGAGTGGGTGGCGCTGCTGCAGTTCCACCACCTGACCCTCGACCACGCCGCCATGGCCGTGGTCGGCGAGGAGATGCAGGTGCTGCTGGACGGGCGTGGCGCCACGCTGCCTGCCGCGGTGCCGTATCGCAATTATCTCGCCCAGGTCTGCCTGGGCGACGATCAGGCCAGCCATGAGGCGTTCTTCCGCGCCCAGTTGGGGGATGTCGAAGAACCGACCCTGCCCTTTGGCCTGGCCGATGTGCAGGGCGATGGCGGGCGGGTCGAGCATGCTGCCCTGAGGCTGCCTGACGCCCTGGCCCAAGGCCTGCGCGAGCAGGCCCGGCAGCGTGGCGTCAGCGTCGCGAGCCTGGTGCACCTGGCCTGGGCGCGGGTGGTGGGCGTGCTGGCAGGGCGTCGCGATGTGGTGTTCGGCACCGTATTGATGGGCCGCCTGCAAGCCGGCGAAGGCGCCGACCGCGCCCTGGGCATGTTCATCAACACCTTGCCACTGCGGGTGGACACCGCGCTGCCGGTGGAGCAGGCCGTGCGCGTCACTCATCAGCGCTTGTCGGCCCTGCTCGGTCACGAGCATGCGCCCTTGGCACTGGCCCAGCGTTGCAGCGGCGTGGCGGCTTCGGCGCCGTTGTTCAGTGCCTTGCTCAACTACCGGCATAGCGCCGAGGCGGCCCGGGACGGTGAAGGTATCTGGCAGGGTGTGCGCCTGCTGGGCGGCGAGGAGCGCAGCAACTACCCGTTGACCCTGAGCGTCGATGACCTGGGCGAGGGTTTCTCGCTGAGCGTGCTGGCCGCCGAGGGGTTGCCTGCGGCGCAGGTCGGCGCGTGGATGGTCAATACGATAGGCCAACTGTTGCAGGCGCTGGAGCGGGCGCCGGGCCAGGGACTCGATCATCTGCCGATGCTGGATGACGAGGCTTTGCGCCAGGTGGTGGAGGGCTTCAACGCCACAACCGTCAATTATCCGCAAGGGCACACCGTGCATGCGCTGGTCGAGGCCCAGGCGCCCGAGGCGCTGGCCGTGGTGCAGGGCGAGGTGAGCCTGAGCCATGGCGAGCTGAACCAGCGCGCCAATCGCCTGGCCCATTACCTGATCAAGCGTGGCGTGGTGCTGGGCGACCGTGTCGCGCTGTGCCTGCCGCGCGGTCCGCAGCGGCTGGTGGCGATGCTGGCCGTGCTCAAGGCCGGCGCGGCCTATGTGCCGGTCGATCCGGGTTATCCGGCGGAGCGCATTGCCTATCTGCTCAGTGACAGTGCGCCGACGCTGGTGCTGGTCGAGTCGGGCACTGAGTCGCTGGTGGGCGAGGTGGCCAAGGTTGCGCTGGATGGCTATGACTGGGCTTATGAAGCCGACAGCGACCCCGTCGTTACCGGTCTGGATGCGAATCAGCTGGCCTATGTGATCTACACCTCCGGTTCCACCGGCCAGCCCAAGGGGGTAATGGTCGAGCATCGCACCCTGGCCAACCTGGTCCACTGGCATTGCCAGGCCTTCGACCTGGGCGGTGGCAGCCACACCTCCAGTGTCGCCGGCTTCGGCTTCGACGCCATGGCCTGGGAAGCCTGGCCGGCGCTGTGTGCTGGAGCGGTGCTGCACCTGCCGCCGGCGCAGATTGGCGGCGAGCACGTGGACGAACTGCTCGACTGGTGGCTGCAGCAGCCGCTGCAGGTCAGCTTCCTGCCGACCCCGGTGGCCGAGCAGGCGCTGCGCCGCGAACGCCAGCACCCGACCCTGCGCACCTTGCTGGTGGGCGGCGACCGCCTGCGCCAGTTCGACCGCGATCCGGGCTTCGTGCTGGTCAACAACTACGGCCCGACCGAGACCACGGTGGTCGCAACGTCCGGTCAACTTCAGCCGGGCGGCGCGCTGCATATCGGCAAGCCGACCGCCAACACCCGTGTCTATGTGCTGGATGCGCAGCTCCAACCGGTGCCGGTCGGCGTGACCGGCGAGCTGTACATCGGTGGCGCGCAGGTGGCACGCGGTTACTTCAACCGCCCCGACCTTAGCGCCGAGCGTTTCCTTGACGACCCGTTCGCTGGTGGCCGGATGTATCGCACTGGCGACCTGGTGCGCTGGAACGCCGACGGCACCCTGGACTACCAGGGGCGCAACGACGACCAGGTGAAGATCCGCGGTGTGCGGGTCGAGCTGGGCGAGATCGAGGGGGCGCTCAAGGCCCAGCCGGGCATCGCCGATGCCGTGGTGCTGGTGCGTGACGAGCGCCTGCTGGCGTGGTTTACCGAAGCGGCAGCGGTCGATATCGAGCGCCTGCGCGAGGGCTTGCAGGCCAGCCTGCCGGCGCATCTGCTGCCGCAAGCCTTGGTCCGCCTGGACGCACTGCCACTGACTAGCCACGGCAAGCTGGACCGCAAGGCGCTGCCGCAACCGGCCATGCTCGCCGCCCAGGACTACGTCATGCCGCAAGGTCCTGTGGAAACTGCCATTGCTGCGCTCTGGGCCGAAGTGCTGGGTATCGAGCGGGTTGGTCGCCACGACAACTTCTTCGAGCTAGGCGGCCACTCGCTGCTGGCGGTCAACCTCACCGCGCGTCTGCGCCAGGCCGGCCTGCAGGCCGACGTACGCACCTTGTTCGGCCAGCCGACGGTGGCGGCGCTGGCGGCGACCCTGGGCCAGGGCCGTCAGGTCGAGGTCCCGGCCAACCGGATCCCGGCCGGCTGTACCCGGATCACCCCGGACATGCTGCCACTGGTGGATCTTGAACCTGCCGCCATCGAACGCATCGTAGTCACGGTGCCGGGGGGCGCGACCAACGTGCAGGACATCTACCCGCTGGCGCCGTTGCAGGAAGGCATCCTTTATCACCACCTCAGCTCGCTGGAGCACGACCCCTATGTGCTGCAGTCGCCCATGGCCTTCGACAGCCTGGCGCGGCTCGAGGCCTTCGCCGCTGCGTTGCGCCAGGCCATCGCACGCCACGATGTGCTGCGTACCGCCGTGCTCTGGGAGGGCCTGGCGCAACCGCTGCAGGTGGTCTGGCGCGAGGCGCCGCTGCTGGTCGCACCGCTGGAAGGGCAGGACCTGCAACGCCTGGAGCTGAGCCAGGCACCGCTGATTCGCCTGCTGTACAGCGCCGATACCGGCAGCCAGCGGGTCGAAGCACTACTGCAGTTCCACCATATCGTCCTCGACCACACCGCCCTGGAGATCATCGGCGCGGAACTGCTGGGCTACCTGCAAGGCACCACGGCACCGCTGCAGGCCCCGGTGCCTTACCGCAACTACGTGGCCCAGGCGCGCCTGGGCGTCCGCCAGGCCGAGCACGAGGCGTTCTTCCGCGAGCTGCTGGGTGATATCGACGAGCCGACGCTGCCCTACGGCCTGAGCGACGTGCAGGGCGATGGCCAGGCTATCGAGGAAGCCCAGCTGTGGCTGGACGAAACCCTGGCCGCGCGCCTGCGCCAGCAGGCCCGGCAACTGGGCACCAGCCCCGCCAGCCTGTTCCACCTGGCCTTCGCCCGCCTGCTGGCCGCCACCAGTGGCCGCGACAGCGTGGTGTTCGGCACCGTGCTGCTGGGCCGGCTGGAGGCCGGCGAGGGGGCCGAGCGGGCGCTGGGCATGTTCATCAATACCTTGCCGCTGCGCCTGGACCTGCAGGGCGCGGCCCTGCCCGAGGCGGTGCGTCAGACCCAGCAGCGTCTGAGCGCCTTGCTGGTCCACGAGCATGCGTCGCTGGCCTTGGCCCAGCGTTGCAGCGGCGTACCGGCGCCGGCGCCGCTGTTCAGCGCCATGCTCAACTACCGCCACGGCCAGGAGGTCAGCGAAGCCCGGCGCCTGGACTGGCAGGGCATCGAGTTCCTCAGCGGCCAGGAGCGCAGCAACTACCCGCTGAGCCTCAGCGTGGACGACATGGGCCAAGGGTTCCGCCTGGTGGCCATGACCCCGGCGACGGTTGGTGCCCAGCGGGTCTGCGGGCAGCTGCGACAGGTGCTGCTGGCGTTGGTCGAAGGCCTGGAGGCACAATCCGGGCAGACGGTGCTGCAACTGCCTGTGCTGCAGGACGAGGAACGCGCCTACCTGTTGCAGCACTGCAACGCGACAGCGCGGGCCAATGATTCCGAGCAGCCGATCCAGGCGCTGTTCGAGCGGCAGGCAGCACGCGCCCCGGAAGCGATTGCGGTGTACGCCGAAGCGGGGCAACTGAGCTACCGCGAGCTCAACGCCCAGGCTAATTGCCTGGCCCATTACCTGATCGAACTGGGTGTGAAACCCGACGACCGGGTGGCGATCTGCGTCGAGCGCGGCCTGCCGCTGCTGGTCGGCCTGTTGGCGATCCTCAAGGCCGGTGGCGCCTACGTGCCGCTCGACCCGGACTATCCGGCCGAGCGCCTCGGCCACATGCTCGCCGACAGCCAGCCGCGGGCGTTGCTGGTGCAACAGGCGACCCGCGCCCTGGTGGGTTCGTCGGCGACATTGGTCGACCTCGATCAGCCGACCTGGGGCGACCTGCCGGACAGCAATCCGCAGGTGCCTGGCCTGACCTCGGAGCACCTGGCCTATGTGATCTATACCTCCGGCTCTACTGGCCTGCCCAAGGGCGTGATGGTCGAGCACCGCAACGTGGTCAACCTGGTGCACTGGAGCGCCGGGCTGTTCCCGAGCGAAGGCGCGGTGCTGCACAAGACCCCGGTGAGCTTCGACGCCTCGGTGTGGGAGCTGTTCTGGCCGCTGTGCAGCGGACTGCGCCTGGTGCTGGCGCGTCCGGATGGCCAGCGCGACCCGCAGTATCTGGCTGAGCTGATTGAGCGGCAGCAAGTCGGCGTCGTGCAGTTCGTGCCGGCGTTGCTGCAGCAGTTCCTCGACGAGAACGCCAGTGCCGCCTGCGCCAGCCTCACCGACATCGTCTGCGGCGGTGGCGAGCTGACCGAAGCCCTGGCCCGCCAGGTGCGCGAGCGCTTGCCACAGGTGCGCCTGCACAACGTCTATGGCCCCACCGAGACCACGGTGGATTGCAGCGTCTGGACCTTGGAAGCGCGGGATCCGCTGCCGGCGGGCGCATTGCCGATCGGCCGGCCGATCGACAACACCCGCCTGTACGTCCTCGACACTCACGACCAGCTCGTGCCGTTCGGCGTTGCCGGTCAGTTGCACATCGGCGGGGCCGGGGTGACGCGGGGCTACCTGGGCTTGCCGGAACAACAGGCCGAGCGTTTCATCGCCAGCCCGTTCGTTGACGGTGAGCGTCTGTACCGCAGTGGCGACCTGGTGCGCCAGCGCCACGACGGCGTACTGGAGTTCCTCGGCCGCACCGACCACCAGATCAAGCTGCGCGGCCTGCGTATCGAGCCGGGCGAGATCGAGACCTGCCTGAACCGGATCGCGGGTGTGCGTGAGGCGCTGGTGCTGGTGCACGAGCATCCGCACAGCGGGGCGCGCCTGGTCGCCTATCACCGGGGTGAACCGCAACAGGCCGACGCGCTGCGCCGGGCCTTGCTGGCACAGCTGCCGGAGTACATGGTGCCGGCGCTGTTCATCCATCTCGACAGCTGGCCACTGACCCCGAACGGCAAGCTGGAGCGCAAGGCACTGCCGCTGCCGGATCTGCAGGCGGGCGGCTACGAAGCACCACAGGGCGACACGGAAACCCTGCTGGCCGAAATCTGGGCGCAGTTGCTGGGTGTCGAGCGCGTAGGGCGTCACGACAACTTCTTCGAACTGGGCGGCCATTCGCTGCTGGCCGTAAGCCTGACCGCGCGGCTGCGCCAGGCTGGCCTGCAAGCCGACGTGCGCACGCTGTTCGGCCAGCCGACGGTGGCGGCGCTGGCAACCACCCTGGGGCACAGCCGCCAGGTGCCGGTTGCGGCCAACCTGATCCCGGCCGATTGCACCCGCATCACCCCGGACATGCTGCCGTTGGTGGCGCTGGAGCAGGCCGACATCGAACGCATCGTTGCCACGGTGCCGGGCGGCGCGGCCAACGTGCAGGACATCTACCCACTGGCACCGTTGCAGGAAGGCATTCTCTACCTGCACCTGAGCAGCACGGACGCCGATCCGTATGCCTTGCGCGCGCAATTGCGCTTCGACAGCCCGGCGCGCCTGCAGGCGTTCGCCCAGGCCCTGGAGCAGGTCATCGCCCGGCATGACATCCTGCGCACCGCGGTGCTCTGGGAGGGCCTGGCGCAACCGGTGCAGGTGGTCTGGCGCCAGGCGCCGCTGCAACTGGCGCCGCTCGACGCGCAGCACCTGGCACGCCTGGATCTGGGCCAGGCGCCGCTGATCAGGCTGCTGCACCGCGCCGTGCCGGGCAGTCAGCGGATCGAGGCGGTGCTGCAGTTCCACCATATCGTGCTCGACCATATCGCCATGCAGGCGGTGCAGGCCGAGCTGCGCGGCTACCTGTCGGGCCACGACGAGCCGCCGCCACCGTCGGTGCCGTACCGCAACTACGTGGTGCAGGCGCGCCAGGGCGTCAGCGAGGCCGAGCATGAGGCCTTCTTCCGCGCCCGCCTGGGCGATATCGACGAGCCGAGCCTGCCGTTCGGCCTGCGCGAGGTGCAAGGCGAGGGGCTGGCCCTCGATGAGGCCGAGGTCGATTTCGAGGGGGCCCGCTATGGCCGCCTGCGTGACCAGGCCCGCCAGCTGGGGGTGAGCACTGCGAGCCTGGTGCACCTGGCCTGGGCGCGCCTGCTGGGCAGTGCCTGCGCCAAGGACCAGGTGGTGTTCGGCACCGTGCTGTTGGGCCGTCTGCAGGGCGGCGAGGGCAGCGAACGGGCGCTGGGCATGTTCATCAACACCTTGCCGCTGCGGGTCGACCTGGGTGGGCTCGGCGTTCGCGAAGGCGTGCTGGCAACGCACCGCGAGCTTTCGGCGCTGTTGCTCCACGAGCACGCCTCGCTGGCCCTGGCCCAGCGCTGCAGCCAGGTGGCGGCGCCGCTGCCGCTGTTCAGCGCCTTGCTCAACTACCGCCAGAGCAGCCGGGCTGCGCCGCAGGCGCAAGCCTGGGAAGGTATCGAGGCGCTGGGCAGCGAGGGGCGCACCAACTATCCGCTGAGCCTTAACGTGGATGATTTCGGCGACGGCCTGCGCCTGGGCGTGCAGGTGTCTGCCCAAGTCGGCGCGCAAAGAGTCTGCGCGCAGATGCTGCAGGTGCTCGACGGTCTGCTGCTGGCGCTTGAACAGCACCCCGAGGAGCAACTGGAGCGCCTGCCCGTACTGAGCACTGATGAACGGCGTCAGGTGCTGGGCGATTTCAACGACACGATCCAGGCCTACGACCTTGACCAGACCCTGCACGGAATGATCGAGGCCCAGGTGTGGCGCACCCCTGATGCCGTGGCGGTAAAGGCAGAGGAGGGCGAGCTGAGCTATCGCCAGCTGGATGACCAGGCCAACCGCCTGGCCCATCACCTGATCGACCTGGGCGTGAAGCCCGACGACCGGGTGGCGATCTGCGTCGAGCGGGGCCTGGCGATGGTGGTCGGCCTGCTGGCCATCCTCAAGGCGGGCGGCGCCTATGTGCCGGTGGACCCGGAGTACCCGGCCGAGCGCATCCGCCACATGCTTGGCGACAGCGCCCCGCTGGCGGTGCTGGTGCACGCCGCCACACGCCATGTGCCGCAGGCCAGCGCGGTGCCGGTGATCGACCTCGACCTGCCGACTTGGCTGGAGCAACCGGCACAGGCGCCGCAGGTGGCAGGGTTGACCCCGCGCCACCTGGCCTACGTGATCTACACCTCCGGTTCCACCGGCCTGCCCAAGGGGGTGATGAACGAGCACGCCGCGGTGGTCAACCGCCTGCTGTGGATGCAGGACGCCTATCAGCTGGGCGTTGACGACGTGGTACTGCAGAAGACCCCGTTCAGTTTCGACGTGTCGGTGTGGGAGTTCCTCTGGCCGCTGCAGACCGGGGCACGGCTGGTGATGGCGCGCCCTGGCGGGCACCGCGACCCCGAGTACCTGCGCGAGGTGATCCGCGCCGAGCAGGTCAGCACCTTGCACTTCGTGCCGTCCATGCTCGATGTGTTTCTCGCCTATGGCGATGTCCTGCCGCACCGCCTCAAGCGCGTGCTGTGCAGCGGCGAAGCCTTGCCCGGCGCGCTGGTGCGGCGCTTCCAGGCACAGCTGCCGACGGTCGAGCTGCACAACCTGTACGGCCCGACCGAAGCGGCGGTGGACGTCAGCGCCTGGCACTGTGTGACGGCGCCGGACAACACGCCGATCGGCAAGCCGATCGCCAATACCACGCTGTACGTGCTCGATGCCCACGGCCAGCCCGTGCCGCGCGGCGTGGCCGGCGAGCTGTATATCGGCGGCGTGCAGGTGGCGCGTGGCTACCTCAACCGCGAGCAACTGACGACCGAACGCTTCCTTGACGATCCGTTCGCCAGCCAGGCCGGTGGTCGCCTGTACCGCACGGGCGACCTGGCCCGGCATCTGCCCGACGGCAACCTGGAGTACCTGGGGCGCAACGACGACCAGGTGAAGCTGCGCGGCCTGCGCATCGAACTGGGCGAGATCCAGGCCTGCCTGACCCGCGTCGAAGGGGTCAAGGAGGCGGTGGTACTGGCCCGCGAGCAGCGCCTGCTGGCCTACTACACCGGTGCCCGGCAGGCGCCGGAGGCTTTGCGCGCGGCACTGCTCGGCCAATTGCCGGAGTTCATGGTGCCAGCCTCGTTCACCTACCTCGAGGCGCTGCCGCTGAGCCCCAACGGCAAGCTGGACCGCAAGGCGCTGCCGCAGCCAGAGGCGACGCAGCAGGTCTACGAGGCGCCGCAAGGCGAGGTCGAGACGCTGTTGGCGCAACTCTGGCGTGAGTTGCTGGGTGTCGAACAGGTCGGTCGCCACGACAACTTCTTCGAGCTCGGCGGCCATTCGCTGCTGGCCGTGACCCTGACCGCGCGCATGCGCCAGGCGGGCCTCGCGGCGGATGTGCGGGTGCTGTTCGGCCAGCCGACCCTGGCGGCGCTGGCGGCGGCGGTGGGCGGCGAAGTGATGGTGGAGGTGCCGGCCAATCGCATCCCGGCCGACTGCCAGCGCATCACCGTCGATATGCTGCCACTGGCGAAACTGGACCAGGCGGCGCTCGACCAGGTCGTGCGGCAGATCCCCGGCGGCGCGGCGAATGTCCAGGACCTCTATGCCTTGGCGCCGTTGCAGCAGGGCATTCTCTACCACCACCTGGCCAGCGCCGAGATCGACCCCTATGTGCTGCAACTGGGCTTCGCCTTCGCCGGCCAAGCCGAGCTGGACGCCTTCGTCGCCGCGCTGAACCAGATCATCGCCCGTCACGACATCCTGCGCACCAGCGTGCACTGGCAGGGGCTCGATGAGGCCGTGCAGGTGGTCTGGCGCGAAGCGCGCCTGGACATCCGGCCGGCGCTGGACAGCGTGCGCCTGGACCTGGGGCGCGCCCCCCTGATGCACCTGAGCAGCAGTGTGGAGCATGGCCGCCTGCAGGCGACCCTGCTGCTGCACCATATCCTCCTCGACCATGCCGCCATGGAGCTGCTGGTGGCGGAGGTCGGCGATGTGCTGCTGGGCCGCGAGCCTCAGGGCGACAGCGTGCCGTACCGCAACTATGTGGCCCATGCGCGATTGCGCGACGACAGTCAGGCGCAGGAGGCGATGTTCCGCCAGCTGCTGGGCGATATCGATGCGCCGACCGAGGTGTTCGGTCTGCGTGACGCGCTGGGCGATGGCAGTCATGTGCTCGACCATCGCCAGTACCTGGACGACAGCCTGGCGCAACGCTTGCGCGGTCAGGCGCGGGCGCTGGGGATCAGTGTCGCCAGCCTGGTGCACCAGGCCTGGGGGCAGGTGCTGGCGCAGTTGTCCGGCCGTGAGGAGGTGGTGTTCGGCACCGTGCTGCTCGGCCGCCTGCAGGGCGGCGAGGGTGCCGAACGGGCGCTGGGCATGTTCATCAACACCTTGCCGTTGCGGGTCAGCGTGGGCGACATGGACGTGGTCGAGGGCGTGCGCCTGACCCATCAGCGCCTGGCGCGCCTGCTGGCCCATGAACAGGCCTCCCTGGCCCTGGCCCAGCGCTGCAGCGGCGTGCCGGCCTCACAGGCACTGTTCACCAGCCTGCTGAACTACCGCCACAGCGCGGCTGGCGGCACGGAGCAGGCCCAGGCCTGGCAGGGGATCGAACTGCTGGCCGCCCATGAGCGCAGCAACTACCCGCTGGTGGTCAGCGTCGACGACCTGGGGGATGGCTTCGCCCTGACAGTGCAAGCGGTGGCGGCCGTGGACGGCGGCTTGGTCTGCCAGCTGTTGCAGGAGGCCGTGGCCCGCTTGGTCGAAGCATTGGCGCATACGCCGGCAACGCCACTGAGCCGGCTGCATGGCTTGCCGGCAGCCGAGCGCGAGCGAATGTTGCGCCAATTCAACGCCACCGGGCGCGACTACCCGCGTGATCTGCCCGTGCATGTGTTGTTCGAGGCGCAGGCCAAGGCCAGCCCGGATGCGCTGGCGGTGGCCCATGGCACAAGGCGCTGGAGTTACCAGGCCCTCGACCGGCAGGCCAATCGGCTGGCCGGGTATCTGCTGGAACTGGGCGTGCGCGCCGGTGATCGAGTGGCCTTGTTGCTGCCACGCACCTTCGACCTGTTGGCGGCCCAACTGGCGGTGAGCAAGTGCGCGGCAGTGTACGTGCCGCTGGACGGCAATGCCCCGGCCGAGCGCCAGGCGTTCATGGTCGGTGACAGCGGGGCGGCGTTGCTGCTGACCCATAGCGACCAGCCCGAAGTGGCGGGCCCGCGCCGGGTCGAACTCGACCGGCTCGACCTGAGCACCTATGCGGCTGCGCCGCTGGGCCTGGCGGTGGACGCCGGCGGCGCGGCGTACATCATGTACACCTCCGGCTCCACCGGCACGCCGAAGGGCGTGCAGGTGCCGCACCGGGCCATCGTGCGCCTGGTGATCAACAACGGTTTTGCCGACTTCAACCACCAGGACCGCGTGGCCTTCGCCTCCAACCCGGCGTTCGACGCCAGCACCCTGGAAGTCTGGGCGCCGCTGCTCAACGGTGGCGCGGTCGTGGTGATCGACCAGGACCAGGTGCTGTCGCGCCAGGGCCTGCGCGAAGTGCTGCTGGATCAGGGCGTCACCGTGCTATGGCTGACCGCCGGCCTGTTCCACCAGTTCGCTGACGACCTGCTGCCGGCGTTGCGTGGCCTGCGTTACCTGATGGTCGGCGGCGATGTGCTGGACCCGGCGGTGATTGCCCGGGTACTGCGTGACGGCGCGCCGCAACACCTGCTCAATGGCTACGGCCCGACCGAGGCCACCACCTTCAGCACCACCCACGAAATCACCGCGGTGGGCGAGGGCAGCATCCCGATCGGCAAACCGATCGGCAACAGCCGCTGTTACGTGCTCGACGTCCGCCAGCAACTGCTGCCGGTAGGGGCGGTAGGCGAGTTGTACATCGCCGGCGACGGCGTGGCCCTGGGTTACCTGGGCCAGCCGGAGCTGACGGCCGAGCGCTTCCTGCCGGATCCGTTCAATGGCGGCACCATGTACCGCAGCGGTGACCTGGTCAGTTGGCAGGCCGACGGCACCCTGCGTTACCTGGGCCGTGCCGACCAGCAGATCAAGCTGCGCGGTTTCCGCATCGAACTGGGCGAAATCGAGGCGCGCCTGGGCGAATGCCCGGGCGTGCGCGACG
The DNA here is from genome assembly GCF_002934345.1 of Pseudomonas sp. PONIH3. NCBI lineage: Bacteria > Pseudomonadati > Pseudomonadota > Gammaproteobacteria > Pseudomonadales > Pseudomonadaceae > Pseudomonas > Pseudomonas sp. PONIH3. The sequence goes on along the minus strand of NZ_CP026386.1, from coordinate 653,816 downwards.
CGGCGGTGATCGTGCGTGAGGACGCGCCGGGCGACAAACGCCTGGTGGCGTACTTCACCGGTGACGTGGCGGCCATCGGCGAACTGCACGAGCGCCTGCAAGGCGTACTGCCGGACTACATGCTGCCATCGGCTTATGTGCGACTTGAAGCCTTGCCATTGACCGCCAACGGCAAGCTCGACCGCCGTGCGTTGCCGCAGCCGGGCAGCGAGGCCGTGGTCAGCCGCGCCTTCGAGGCGCCGCAGGGCGAGGTGGAGACGGCACTGGCCGCGATCTGGGCCGAAGTGCTCAAGGTCGAGCAGGTCGGTCGCCACGACCACTTCTTCGAGCTGGGCGGCCACTCGCTGCTGGCGGTGAGCCTGGTCGAGCGCATGCGCCAGGCCGGCCTGGCTGCCGACGTGCGCGTGCTGTTCGCCCAGCCGACCCTGGCCGCGCTGGCGGCGGCGGTGGGTTCTGGACGAGAGGTAGCCGTACCCGAGAACCGTGTCCCCCACGATGCGACCCGGATCACGCCAGAGATGCTCAGCCTGATTGATCTCGACCAGGCCAGCATCGACCGCATCGTCGCCAGCGTGCCGGGCGGCGCCGCCAATGTGCAGGAGATCTACCCGCTGGCGCCGTTGCAGGAAGGCATCCTCTATCACCACCTGAGTGCGGAGCAGGGTGATCCCTATCTGCTGCAGACCCGCCTGGCCTTCGACAGCCTGGAACGGCTGCAAGCCTGTGCCGGTGCCTTGCAGCAGGTCATCGACCGCCACGATATCCTGCGCACTTCGGTGGTCTGGGAAGGTTTGGCGGAGCCGGTGCAGGTGGTCTGGCGCCAAGCCCGCCTGGACGTGCACGAAGTTACTGGGCTGGGCGAGGAGGCGGTGATCGAGCGCCTGCACGATCATTTCGACGCACGCTCGCAGCGCCTGGACCTGACCCAGGCGCCACTGCTGCGCCTGACCTACGCCATGGACCCGGCCGGGCAGCGCGTGGTCGCGGTGCTGCACTTCCATCACCTGGCCCTGGACCACACGGCGATGGAGGTCATTGTCCATGAAATGCAGGCGTTGTTGTCTGGGAGCCAGCACCTGCTGAGCGCAGCCGTGCCGTACCGCACCTACGTGGCCCAGGTGCGCCTGGGCGCCGCCGAGGCGGGGCACGAGGCGTTCTTCCGCGACATGCTCGGCGATGTCGACGAGCCGACCCTGCCCATGGGCCTGGCCGATGTGCAGGGCGATGGGCGTGATATCGAGGAAGCCCGCCTGCCGCTGGACCTGGCCTTGTCGCGCCGGGTGCGCGAACAGGCGCGGGCGCAGGGTGTCAGCGCCGCGAGCCTGATGCACCTGGCCTGGGCCCGCGTGGTCGGAGTGCTGGCGGGACGTCACGACGTGGTGTTCGGCACCGTGCTGATGGGCCGCCTGCAGGGCGGCGAGGGCGCCGACCGTGCGTTGGGCGTGTTCATCAATACCTTGCCGTTGCGCATCGACACGGCCAAGGGGGCCAGTGACGCAGTACGGCTTACCCACCAGCGGCTGTCGGCGCTGCTTGGCCACGAACATGCATCGCTGGCGCTGGCTCAGCGTTGCAGTGGGGTGGCGGCCTCGTCGCCACTGTTCAGCGCCTTGCTCAACTACCGTCACAGCCCGGTTGATGTCGCCGCAGCAGCTGGCGACAGCTTCCAGGGCATGCACCAGTTAGGCGGCGAGGAACGCAGCAACTACCCACTTACCCTGAGCGTGGACGACCACGGCGAAGGCTTCACCCTGAGCGTGCTGGCCCTGTTGGGGATCGGCGCCGAGCGGGTCGCGGGCTGGATGAGCTCGGCTGTGGCCGGGCTGATCCAGGCGTTGGAGCAAGGTGGCGCGGTGCAGGTCAACACATTGCCCATCCTCGATCACACAGCGCTGGGCCAAGTGCTCGAAGGCTTCAATGCCACGGCTGCGAGCTACCCGCAGGGGCACACCGTGCACGCGCTGGTCGAGGCCCAGGCACCCGAGGCGCTGGCCGTGGTGCAGGGCGAGGTGAGCCTGAGCCATGGCGAGCTGAACCAGCGCGCCAATCGCCTGGCCCATTACCTGATCAAGCGTGGCGTGGCGCTGGGCGACCGTGTCGCGCTGTGCCTGCCGCGCGGTCCGCAGCGGCTGGTGGCGATGCTGGCCGTGCTCAAGGCCGGCGCGGCCTATGTGCCGGTCGATCCGGGCTATCCGGCGGAGCGCATTGCCTATCTGCTCAGTGACAGTGCGCCGACGCTGGTGCTGGTCGAATCGGGCACTGAGTCGCTGGTGGGCGAGGTGGCCAAGGTTGCGCTGGATGGCGATGACTGGGCTCATGAAGCCGACAGCAACCCCGTCGTCGCCGGTCTGGATGCGGATCAGCTGGCCTATGTGATCTACACCTCCGGCTCCACCGGCCAGCCCAAGGGGGTGATGGTCGAGCACCGTACCCTGGCCAACCTGGTCCACAGGCATTGCCAGGCCTTCGACCTGGGCGCCGGCAGCCACACCTCCAGCGTCGCCGGCTTCGGCTTCGACGCCATGGCCTGGGAGGCCTGGCCGGCGCTGTGCGCCGGGGCGGTGCTGCACCTGCCGCCGGTGCAGATTGGCGGCGAGCATGTCGATGAATTGCTCGACTGGTGGCTGGAACAGCCGCTGCAAGTGAGCTTCCTGCCGACCCCGGTGGCCGAGCAGGCGCTGCGCCGCGAACGCCAGCACCCGACCCTGCGCACCTTGCTGGTGGGCGGCGACCGCCTGCGCCAGTTCGACCGCGATCCGGGCTTCGTGCTGGTCAACAACTACGGCCCGACCGAGACCACGGTGGTCGCAACGTCCGGTCAACTTCAGCCGGGCGGCGCGCTGCATATCGGCAAGCCGACCGCCAACACCCGTGTCTATGTGCTGGATGCGCAGCTCCAACCGGTGCCGGTCGGCGTGACCGGCGAGCTGTACATCGGTGGCGCGCAGGTGGCACGCGGTTACTTCAACCGCCCCGACCTTACCGCCGAGCGTTTCCTTGACGACCCGTTCGCTGCTGGCCGGATGTATCGCACCGGCGACCTAGTGCGCTGGAACGCCGACGGCACCCTGGACTACCAGGGGCGCAACGACGACCAGGTGAAGATCCGCGGTGTGCGGGTCGAGCTGGGCGAGATCGAGGCCGCGCTCAAGGCCCAGCCGGGCATCGCCGATGCCGTGGTGCTGGTGCGTGACGAGCGCCTGCTGGCGTGGTTGACCGAAGCGGCAGCGGTCGATATCGAGCGCCTGCGCGAGGGCTTGCAGGCCAGCCTGCCGGCGCATCTGCTGCCGCAAGCCTTGGTCCGCCTGGACGCACTGCCACTGACTAGCCACGGCAAGCTGGATCGCAAGGCGCTGCCGGATCCCGACCCCTCGGCCCTGGTTCGCCAAGTCTATGTCGCGCCGAGCGGTGCTTCCGAGGTGGCAATAGCCGCGATCTGGGCCGAGGTGCTGGGTATCGAGCAGGTTGGTCGCCACGACAACTTCTTCGAACTCGGCGGCCACTCGTTGCTGGCGGTGAGCCTGACCGCGCGCCTGCGACAGGCCGGACTGCAGGCCGACGTACGCACCTTGTTCGGCCAGCCGACGGTGGCGGCGCTGGCGGCGACCCTGGGCCAGGGCCGTCAGGTCGAGGTCCCGGCCAACCGGATCCCGGCCGGCTGCACCCGGATCACCCCGGACATGCTGCCGCTGGTGGAGCTGGAGCCGGCCGCCATCGAACGTATCGTCGCCACGGTGCCGGGGGGCGCGGCCAACGTGCAGGACATCTACCCGCTGGCGCCGTTGCAGGAAGGCATCCTTTATCACCACCTCAGCTCGCCGGAGCACGACCCCTACGTGCTGGCCTCGCGCATGGCGTTCGCCAGCCACGAACGCCTGCACGCCTTTGTCGATGCCCTGGGCAAGGTGATCGCCCGCCACGACGTGCTGCGCACCTCGGTGCTGTGGGACGGCCTGCCGCAGGCGGTGCAGGTGGTCTGGCGCCAGGCCGCTCTGGCGGTGTTCGAGGTGGCGGATGAAGCCGCGGTGCCGCACGCCCTGGCCCTGGAACAGGCCCCGTTGGTGCGTCTGTACCACTGGCCGGACCCGCAAGGTTCAGGGTTGCTGGCCGCGTTGCAGTTCCACCATATCGTCCTCGACCATACCGCCCTGGATGTACTGGGCCGCGAGCTGGTCGGTTACCTGCAGGGTGCAGCGGTGCCCGCCGGGCAGGGCGCGCCATACCGCAACTACGTGGCCCAGGCGCGCCTGGGCGTCAGCCAGGCCGAGCACGAGGCGTTCTTCCGCGAGCAACTGGGCGATATCGACGAGCCGACCTTGCCTTACGGCCTGGGGGACGTGCAGGTCGATGGCCAGGGTATCGAGGAGGCCCAGCTGTGGCTGGACGCGGCCCTGTGCGCAGACCTGCGGCAACAGGCCCGGCAGTTGGGCGTCAGCGTCGCCAGCCTGTTCCACCTGGCCTACGGCCGTCTGCTGGCAGCGACCAGCGGCCGCGACAGCGTGGTGTTCGGCACCGTGCTGCTGGGCCGGCTGGAAGCTGGCGAGGGCGCCGAACAGGCCTTGGGCATGTTCATCAACACCCTGCCGTTGCGCCTGGACCTGCAGGCCGCGACCCTGCAGGAGGCGGTGCATCAGACCCAGCAGCGCCTCAGTGCCTTGCTCGCCCACGAGCATGCTTCGCTGGCCCTGGCCCAGCGCTGCAGCGGCGTGCCGGCACCGGCGCCGCTGTTCAGCGCGATGCTCAACTACCGTCACGGCAGCCAGGCGGACGAGGCCCAGCGCCTGGCGCTGCAGGGTATCGAGACCCTGCAGAGCAACGAGCGCAGCAACTATCCGCTGAGCCTGAGCGTGGACGACATCGGCGCCAGCTTCCGTCTGGTAGCCCTGGCCCCGGCGGCGGTCGGCGCCGCGCGGGTCTGTGAGCAGCTGCGGCAGGTGCTGCAGGCCATGGTCGAAGCGCTGGCACGCGAGCCACGCCAGGCGTTGCTGCAACTGCCGGTGCTGTCGCTCGATGAGCGCCGTCAGCTGCTGCACGACTGCAACCGCACGGCGCGGCCTCACGACCTGACCCAGACCCTCCAGGCGCTGTTCGAGGCCCAGGCCCTGCGTACGCCCGAGGCCGTGGCCATCTGCGCGGAGCAGGGTGAGCTGAGTTATGCCCAGCTCAATGCCGAGGCCAACCGCCTGGCCCATCACCTGATCGCGCTGGGCGTGCAGCCCGACGACCGGGTGGCGATCTGCGTCGAGCGCGGCCTGCCGCTGCTGGTCGGCCTGCTGGCGATCCTCAAGGCCGGTGGCGCCTACGTGCCGCTCGACCCGGACTATCCGGCCGAGCGCCTCGGCCACATGCTCGCCGACAGCCAGCCGCGGGCGTTGCTGGTGCAACAGGCCACCCGCGCCCTGGTGGGTTCGTCGGCGACATTGGTCGACCTCGATCAGCCGACTTGGGGCGAGCTGCCGGACAGCAATCCGCAGGTGCCTGGCCTGACCTCGGAGCACCTGGCCTATGTGATCTACACCTCAGGTTCTACTGGCCTGCCCAAGGGCGTGATGGTCGAGCACCGCAACGTGGTCAACCTGGTGCACTGGAGCGCCGGGCTGTTCCCGAACGAAGGTGCGGTGCTGCACAAGACCCCGGTGAGCTTCGACGCCTCGGTGTGGGAGCTGTTCTGGCCGCTGTGCAGCGGGTTGCGCCTGGTGCTGGCGCGCCCGGATGGCCAGCGCGACCCGCAGTACCTGGTGGAACTGATCGAACGGCAGCAGGTGAACGTGGTGCAGTTCGTGCCGGCCTTGCTGCAGCAGTTCCTCGACGAGAACGCCAGTGCCGCCTGCGCCAGCCTCACCGACATCGTCTGCGGTGGTGGCGAGCTCACCGAAGCGCTGGCCCGCCAGGTACGCGAGCGCTTGCCACAGGTGCGCCTGCACAACGTCTATGGCCCCACCGAGACCACGGTGGATTGCAGCGTCTGGACCTTGGAACCACAAGATCCGCTGCCGTCCGGCGCGCTGCCGATCGGCCGGCCGATCGACAACACCCGCCTGTACGTCCTCGACGCCCACGACCAGCCCGTGCCGTTCGGCGTTGCCGGTCAGTTGCACATCGGCGGAGCCGGAGTGACGCGGGGCTACCTGGGCTTGCCGGAGCAACAGGCCGAGCGTTTCATCGCCAGCCCGTTCGTTGACGGTGAGCGTCTGTACCGCAGTGGCGACCTGGTACGCCAGCGCCACGACGGCGTACTGGAGTTCCTCGGCCGCACCGACCACCAGATCAAGCTGCGCGGCCTGCGTATCGAGCCGGGCGAGATCGAAGCCTGCCTCACCCGTGTGGCCGGGGTGCGCGAAGCCGTGGTGCTGGTGCACGACGCCCAGCCGGCCGGCCCGCGCCTGGTGGCTTATGTCACCGGCGACGTGCCGCTGGCCGAGGCATTGCGCGAAGCGTTGCTCGGGCAACTGCCGGAATACATGGTGCCCGCACTGTTCATTCCGCTGCCGGCCCTGCCGCTGACCGCCAACGGCAAGCTCGACCGCAAGGCCCTGCCGGCAGCGGACCTGCCGACCCGCGACTACGAGGCGCCGGCCGGCGACACCGAACAGCTGCTGGCGCGGATCTGGAGCGAGCTGCTGGGCGTGGAGCGGGTAGGGCGCCATGACAACTTCTTCGAACTGGGCGGCCATTCGCTGCTGGCGGTGACCCTCACCTCGCGCCTGCGCGAAGCGGGCCTGGAGGCCGACGTGCGCAGCCTGTTCGAACACCCGACGCTGGCAGGCTATGCCGCCATCACAGACAGAATGGAGATCGTCCTGTGAGCATCAACGAACTACTGGCGACACTGACCGCCAACAATGTCCAGCTGGCCCTCAAGGATGGCCAGCTGGTGGTCCAGGGCAATCGCCAGGCCTTGACCGACGCAGCCCTGGTGGCACGCTTGCGCGAGCACAAGCCGGCGCTGGTCGCCCTGCTGGAGCGCGGCGAATACGTGGCGGCGCGCCAGGGTAGCGTCGAAGTGCCGGAAAACCGCATCCCCGCCGATTGCGAGCGCATCACCTGCGCCATGCTCAGCCTGGCCGAACTCGACCAGGACAGCCTCGACCAGGTGGTCGCGGCCATCCCCGGCGGGGCGGCCAACGTGCAGGACATCTACCCGCTGGTGCCGCTGCAACAGGGCATGCTGTTCCACCACGCCAGTGCCGGCGAGCATGATCCCTATGTGATGCAGGCGCGCTTCGTGTTTTCCGACAGCAGCCGGGTCGAGGCCTTCGCCCAGGCGCTGCAAGGAGTGATCGAACGCCACGACATCTTGCGCACCTCGGTGCACTGGAAGACCCTGGAAACGCCGCTGCAGGTGGTCTGGCGCCAGGCCCGGCTGCGTGTCGTGCAACTGGCTCCCGGCGCGTTGCCCGACACCGGCTTCGACCTGACCCAGGCCCCGCTGATCCGCCTGCAGTGCCAGGCGCCGGAGCCCGGCGGGCAGGTCCACGCCACCCTGCAGTTCCACCACGTGGCCATGGACCACAGCGCCCTGGAAGTGGTGCGCCACGAGATGCTCGCCTTCCTGCTCGGCGAGAGTGCCCATCTGGGCCGGCCGGTGCCGTTTCGCAACCACGTGGCCCAGGCCCTGCTGGGCGTGAGCGAGGCCGAGCACGAGGCGTTCTTCCGCGACATGCTCGGTGCTGTCGACGGGCCGACCCTGGCCTATGGCCTGGGCGATGTGCAGGGTGACGGCGCGGCGCTGAACGAGCACGCCCTGGATCTCGACCTGGCGTTGTGCCGCGACCTGCGCAGCCAGGCGCGCAGCCAGGGGGTGAGCGTCGCCAGCCTGTTCCACCTGGCCTGGGCGCGGGTGCTGGGTGGCCTGACCGGGCGCGAGCAGGTGGTGTTCGGCACCGTGCTGATGGGGCGCCTGCAAGGCGCCGAGGCCACCGACCGGGCGCTGGGCATCTTCATCAATACCTTGCCGCTGCGGGTCGACCTGGATGCCGCAAACCTGGCCACGGCGATCAAGGCCACCCACCAGCGTCTGAGCACGCTGATGCGCCACGAGCATGCGCCCTTGGCCCTGGCCCAGCGCTGCAGCGGCGTGGCGGCGCCGACCCCGCTGTTCAACGCCTTGCTCAACTACCGCCACAGCGCGCCCTCAGGCTCCGAGGCGGTGCGCCGGGCAGGCTGGGCAGGTATCGAGATCGTGCATGCCGCCGAGGCCACCAACTACCCGCTGACCTTGAGTGTCGACGACTTCGGCGAAGCCTTCCGCCTGACCTTGCTGGCCAGCCCCGAGGTGCCGGCGCAACGCGTCTGCGCCTATCTGCAGCAGACCCTGCGCAGCCTGCTTGCAGCCTTGAACCAGGCACCCGGGGTTGCAGTCCGCGCGTTGCCGATGCTGCCGGACGAAGAGCGCGAGCACATACTGCAAACCTTCAACCAGACCCCTGGCGCCACGGATGCTCATGGGCCGTTGCACCAGCGTATCGAAGCCGTGGCCCAGGCCCATCCGCAGGCCCTGGCCGCCACCTGCGACGACCAGTCGCTGAGCTACCAGCAGTTGAATCAGCTCGCCAACGCCCTGGCCCATCAACTGATCGGCCTGGGCGTGCGCCCCGACGACCGGGTGGCGGTGTTCGCCCGGCGCGGCCTGGACACCTTGGTCGGCCTGCTCGCGGTGCTCAAGGCCGGCGCCGCCTACGTGCCGGTGGACCCGGCACACCCCGACGAGCGCGTGCGCTACCTGCTGGATGACAGCGCGCCAGTGGCCGTGCTGACCCAGCAGGCGCTGCGCGGTCGCCTGGGCACGCGCGCGACGCCGGTGCTGGCACTCGACCAGCCGGACTGGCCAGCGCGCCACGACGATCCCCAGGTGAGCGGCCTGGGCCCGGCGCACCTGGCCTATGTGATCTATACCTCAGGCTCCACCGGCCAGCCCAAAGGGGTGATGGTCGAACACCGCAACCTGAACAACCTGGTGGACTGGCACTGCCGCGCGTTCGACCTGTGCCAGGGGCGCCACACCTCGAGCCTGGCCGGCTTCGGTTTTGACGCCATGGCCTGGGAAGTCTGGCCGGCGCTGTGCGCGGGGGCGACCCTGCACCTGGCCCCGTCCAGCGAAGGCCATGAAGACCTCGACGCGCTGCTGGCCTGGTGGCGTACCCAGCCGCTGGATGTCAGTTTCCTGCCCACGCCGGTGGCCGAGTATGCCTTCAGCCACCAGCTCGAACACCCGACCCTGCGCACCTTGCTGATCGGCGGCGATCGCCTGCGCCAGTTCAACCGCACCCAGACCTTCGCCGTGGTCAACAACTACGGCCCCACCGAGACCACCGTGGTGGCCAGCTCTGGCGTGGTGGAGGCGGGCGGCACCCTGCACATCGGCGGCGCAGTGGACAACGCCCGCTTGTACGTGCTCGATGCGTACCTGCAGCCCGTGCCCCTGGGGGTGCCCGGCGAGCTCTACATCGGCGGCGCCGGGGTCGCCCGTGGCTACCTGGACCGCGCGCAACTGACCCGCGAACGCTTCCTCGACGACCCGTTCAGCGCGACACCCGGTGCACGCATGTACCGTACCGGCGACCTGGTGCGGTGGCTGGCCGACGGCACCCTCGATTACCTGGGCCGCAACGACGACCAGGTGAAGATTCGCGGCGTGCGCATCGAGCTGGGCGAGATCGAAAGCCGCCTGAACGGCCTGCCGGGCATCGGTGAGGCGGTGGTGGTGGCCCGCGAGGACCAGCCCGGCCAACCGCGGCTGGTGGCCTACTTCACCGCCCAGGCGGGCCTGGAGCCGGCCCAGCCTGAGCAGCTGCGCGCGCAGTTGCTGGCCCATCTGCCGGAGTACATGGTGCCGGTGGCATATGTGTCGCTGGACACACTGCCCCTGACCGCCAACGGCAAGCTCGACCGCCGTGCGCTGCCAGCGCCGGAACGCTCGGCCCTGTTCGAGCGTACCTACGTGGCCCCCGAGGGTGAGCTGGAAGAGGCCCTGGCGCAGGTGTGGGGCGAGCTGCTGCACGTGGAGCGGGTTGGTCGGCATGACCACTTCTTCTCGCTGGGCGGGCATTCGCTGCTGGCCATGCGTATGGTTTCCCAGGTGCGCTTGCGCCTCGGCGTGGAACTGGCCCTGGCCGACCTGTTCGCCAACCCCGAGCTGGCGGCGGTGGCCCAGGTGCTGGCCGGCGCCGGGCGCAGCGAGCTGCCAGCGCTGGTCGCGGTGTCCCGTGAGCAACCCTTGCCGCTGTCGTTTGCCCAGCAGCGCCTGTGGTTCCTCGCTCAGCTGGAAGGCGGCAGCCAGGCCTACAATGTGCCGCTGGCGCTGGGCCTGCGCGGAGCACTGGATGCCGATGCGCTGGAGGCCGCCTTGCTGCGCATCGTCGCGCGCCATGAGAGCCTGCGCAGTCGCTTCGTACCCTGCGGCGACAGTGCCGAGGTGATCATCGCCGCGACCCCGCAATCCGGCTGGCTGCAGCGCCGGACGCTGGCGCCGCAGGCATTGGCCGGGCACCTGCGCGACGAGGCCGCCGCGCCCTTCGACCTGACAACGGGGCCATTGCTGCGGGCCAGCCTGCTGCGCCTGGGTGAGGCGCACCATGTGCTGCTGCTCACCGTGCACCATATCGTCGCCGATGGCTGGTCCCTCGGCGTGCTGACCCGCGAACTGAGCGCGCTGTATCCGGCGCTGCGCGAGGGCAAGGACGACCCGTTGCCGGCGCTGGCCATCCAGTACGCCGACTACGCCGTGTGGCAGCGGCGCTGGCTGGCCGGTGAGCAACTGCAACGCCAGGCCGACTATTGGCGCCAGGCCTTGGACGGCGCGCCGACCTTGCTGAGCCTGCCCAGCGACCGTCCACGACCGACGCGCCAGGATTTCAGCGGCGCCAGCCTGGCGCTGCAGCTGGATGCGCGCCTGGGGGCCGGCCTGCGGGCCCTGGCGCAGCGGCACCAGGTGACCCTGTACATGGTCCTGCTCGGCGCCTGGGCCGCTACCCTGGCGCGGCTTTGCGGGCAGGCCGAGGTGGTGGTGGGCTGCCCGGTGGCCGGGCGCGGGCGCGCCGAACTGGAGCCGTTGGTCGGCCTGTTCGTCAATACCCTGGCCCTGCGTATCGATACCGCCGGCGCGCCAAGCACCGAGCGCCTGCTGGCGCAGGTCAAGGCGCGCCTGCTCGACGCCCAGGCGCACCAGGACCTGCCTTTCGAACAGGTGGTGGAGATCGTCCGGCCGGCGCGCAGCCTCGGCCATACCCCGTTGTTCCAGACCACCCTCAACTGGCTGGCCACCGAGGGCGCCGCGCCGACCCTGGCGGGGCTGCGGCTGGAAGGCGTGGAACAGGTCGGCCAGGTAGCCAAGTTCGACCTGTCGCTGAGCATGGGCGAGCAGGGCGAGGCACTGGTCGGGAGCCTCGAGTACGCCACAGCGCTGTTCGATGAAAGCACCGTGCGCCGCTTCGCCGGGTATTTCGACAGTATGCTGCGCGCCATGCTGGCCAATGACCAGGCGCCGCTGGCCGAGGTCGAACTGGTGGGCGAGGCCGAGCGCAAGCGCCTGCTGGATACCTTCAATCGCAGTGCCCTGGCGTTCCCGAACGGGCAGACCGTGCATGGCCTGGTCGAGGCCCAGGCGGCCCGTACACCGCAGGCACTGGCCGCCAGCCAAGGCGAAATGTCCCTGTCCTATGGCGAGTTGAACCAGCGCGCCAACGCCCTGGCCCAGTACCTGCTCGGGCAGGGTGTCGGCCCCGACGAGCGGGTGGGGGTGGTGGCCCGCCGGGGCCTCGACACCCTGGTGGCGTTGCTGGCGGTGCTCAAGGCCGGCGGCGCCTATGTGCCGGTGGACCCGGCGCACCCGGACGAGCGGCTGCGCTATCTGCTCGAGGACAGCGCTCCGGTGGTGGTGCTGGCACAGCAGGCATTGTTGCCGCGTCTTGCAGGACTGGGCGTGGCGGCGCAGGCACTGGACAGGCCGCACTGGCCGGAGCGTGCGGAAAACCCCGAGGTCCCCGGCCTGCAGGCCGGCCACCTGGCCTACGTGATCTACACCTCTGGCTCCACCGGCCAGCCCAAGGGCGTGATGGTCGAGCACCGTACCCTGGCCAACCTGGTGCACTGGCACTGCAAGGCCTTCGAACTCGGCGCCGGGGATCATACCGCCAGTGTCGCCGGCTTCGGTTTCGACGCCATGGCCTGGGAAGTATGGCCGGCCCTGTGCGCCGGGGCGGTGCTGCACCTGCCACCGGCGCAGTTGGGCAACGAGCAGCTCGACGGTCTGCTGGCCTGGTGGCTGGAGCAACCCCTGAAGGTGGCGTTCCTGCCGACCCCGGTCGCCGAGTACGCCTTCGCCCAGGGGCTGCGCCACCCGACCCTGCGCACCTTGCTGATCGGTGGCGACCGTCTGCGCCAGTTCAACAGCGATCCCGGCTTTGTCGTGGTCAACAACTACGGCCCTACCGAGGCGACCGTGGTCGCCACCTCGGGCCTGGTGCTGCCGGGCGGCGTGCTGGACATCGGCCGGCCGATCGCCAATACCCGCGTGTACCTGCTGGATGATGCGCGGCAGCTGGTGCCGTGCGGTGTGGCCGGCGAACTCTACGTGGGTGGCGCCGGCGTGGCGCGGGGCTACCTGAACCGCGCAGAGCTGAGCGCCGAGCGCTTCCTCGACGATCCGTTCAGCGAGGTGCCCGGCGCACGCATGTACCGCACCGGCGACCTGGCGCGCTGGAATGCCGACGGTACCCTGGACTACCTGGGCCGCAACGACGACCAGGTGAAGGTGCGCGGCCTGCGCATCGAACTGGGCGAAATCGAGGCGCAGTTGCTCGCCCTGGAGAGTGTCGCCGAAGCGCTGGTGCTGGCCCGCGAGGACCAGCCCGGGCAGCCGCGGCTGGTGGCCTACTACATTGCCGGCGCCGAGGCGCAGCCGGTGGGTACCCTACGCGCCGCGCTGCAACAGCGCCTGCCCGCCTACATGGTGCCGGCAGCCTGGGTACGGCTGGATGCCTGGCCGTTGACCGCCAATGGCAAGGTCGACCGCAAGGCCCTGCCGTTACCCGAGCGCGAGGCGCACAGCCAGGCCTACGAGGCCCCGGCTGGGGCCTTGGAGGTTGCCTTGGCCGAGCTGTGGTGCGAGTTGCTGCAGTTGGAACGGATAGGCCGTCAGGACCGCTTCTTCGAATTGGGCGGCCATTCGCTGCTGGCCATGCGCATGGTTGGCCAGGTGCGCACGCGGCTGGGCCTGGAGTTGTCGCTGGGCGAGCTGTTCGCCGACGACCGCCTGCTGGCGGTGGCGGCGACCGTGGCCGAGGATCGCCATGACGTACTGCCGGCCATCGAGCCGGCGCCGCGCGGCCAGTCCCTGCCACTGTCGTTCGCCCAGCAACGGCTGTGGTTCCTGGCACAGATGGACGATGCCAGCGCCGCCTACCATATCCCCCTGGGCCTGGCCTTGCGCGGCCCGCTGGACCGTGCCGCCCTGGAGCGGGCGCTGGAGCGCATCGTCGAACGCCACGAGAGCCTGCGCAGCCACTTCACCCAAGCAGGCGCCGAGGCACGGGTGCGGGTGGCGCCCGGACGGGGCGGCTTCGCCCTGGCCTGGCATGACCTGCGCAGCGCGGCGCAGCAGTTGCCCGAGCTGATGCAGGCCGAGGCGTTGCTGCCATTCGACCTGGCGCACCAGCTGCCGGTGCGCGGCCGCCTGCTGTGCCTGGCGGCGGAGCACCATGTGCTGCTGCTGACCTTGCACCACATCGTTGCCGACGGCTGGTCGATGGGGGTGTTCACCCAGGAGCTGGCGGCGTTGTACCAGGCCTTCAGCGAAGGCCGCGACGACCCGTTGCCGGCACTGGCGATCCAGTACGGCGACTACGCCCTGTGGCAGCGTCGCTGGCTGAGCGGTGACGCCTTGCAGCGCCAGGGCGACTACTGGAACCAAGCCCTGGCCGGCGCGCCGGTGCTGCTGACCCTGCCCACCGACCGGCCACGACCGGCCCGTCAGGACTACCTGGGCGACCGCGTCGAAGTGCGCCTGGACCGGCGCCTGAGCGAAGATCTACGAGCGCTGTGCCTGCGTCATGGAGTCACTCCGTTCATGCTTTTCGCCGGCGCCTGGGCGGTGCTGCTGGCGCGCCTGTCCGGCCAGGCCGAGGTGGTGATCGGCACCCCCGTGGCCAACCGCCGGCAAGCCGAGGTCGAGGGGCTGATCGGCTTGTTCGTCAACTCCCTGGCGCTGCGCATCGATACCGCCGGCAGCCCCGATGTCGGCGCGCTGCTGGCCCGGGTCAAGGCCTGCGTGAGCCAGGCCCAGGACCATCAGGACCTGCCGTTCGAACAGGTAGTGGAACGCTTGCACCCGCCGCGCAGCCTGGCCCACACACCGCTGTACCAGGTATCGCTGGCGTGGAACGGCGTGCCGGGCGAGGCCCTGCGCCTGGGTGAGCTGCAACTGGAGGCGCTGGGCGGCGCGCAGACCTTCGCTAAGTTCGACCTGACCCTGAGCCTGGGCGAGACCGCCGATGGCTACGGCGGCGCCCTGGAGTTCGCCACCGCGCTGTTCGACCGGGCGACCATCGAGCGGCACCTGGGTTACCTGGAGCAACTGCTGTGGGCGATGGCGGGCAGCGACCAGGCCGTGCCGGCGAAAGTCGAGTTGCTCGGCGCCGCCGAACGTCGCCAGGAACTGGTGGCCTGCAACGCCAGCGAGCGGATCGGCGGCCTGCAGCAACCACTGCATGCGCTGTTCGAGGCGCAGGTGGCGCGTACGCCGCAGGCCGTCGCGGTGCAGGCCGAGGACGGGCAACTGACCTATGCCGAACTGAATGCGGCGGCCAACCGCTTGGCCCACCGCCTGATCGAACAGGGCGTGATCGCCGACAGCCGCGTCGCCGTGTGCCTGGCGCGAGGGCCAGGGTTGCTGGTCGGGCTGCTGGCGGTGCTCAAGGCCGGTGGCGCCTACGTGCCGCTGGATCCGGGCTACCCGGATGAGCGCCTGGCGTACATGCTCGAAGACAGCGCGCCGCTGGCGTTACTGGTGGATGCCGCCAGCAACCGGCGCTTCAGCGACAGCCCGGTGGCGCGGCTGGACCTCGACCAGCCGGACTGGACCGAGCAGTCGCCGGACAATCCACAGGTGCCGGGCCTTGGCGCCCGCCACCTGGCCTACGTGATCTACACCTCCGGCTCGACCGGCACGCCGAAAGGGGTGATGGTCGAGCACCGCAGCCTGTGCAACCTGGTGCACTGGAGCTCGCGACTGATCGCCCCGAGCGCCGCAGGCGCGCTGCTGCACAAGACCCCGGTGAGCTTCGATGCGTCGGTTTGGGAGCTGTTCTGGCCGTTGTGTGCCGGCCTGCGCCTGGTGCTGGCGCGCCCGGATGGCCAGCGCGACCCGGACTACCTGGCGGCGTTGATCCAGCGCCAGCGGGTCAGCGTGGTGCAGTTCGTGCCCGCGCTGCTGCAGCAGTTCCTCGCCCTGGAGGCCAGCGCGGCCTGCGACAGCCTCACCGATGTGGTCTGTGGCGGTGGCGAGCTGACTTCGGCGTTGCTGCGCCAACTGCGTGAGCGCCTGCCGCTGGTGCGGCTGCACAACGTCTACGGTCCCACCGAGGCCACCGTCGACTGCAGCGTCTGGACCCTCGAGCCCCGGCAACCCGTGCCCGAAGGGGCGCCACCGATCGGTCGGCCGATCGCCAACACCCGGCTGTATGTGCTCGACAGCCATGGCCTGCCGGTACCGCGGGGCGTGGTGGGCGAGCTGTACATCGGCGGCGTCGGCGTGGCGCGTGGCTACCTGGGCCTGCCGGCGCTGGAGGACGAACGTTTCGGTGCCAGCCCGTTCGTGGTCGATGAGCGCCTGTATCGCAGCGGCGACCTGGTGCGTCGTCGCGCCGATGGCGAGCTGGAGTTCCTTGGCCGCAACGATTTCCAGGTGAAACTGCATGGTCTGCGTATCGAGCTGGGCGAGATCGAGGCCTGCCTGGCCAGCCATCCGCACGTGCGCGAAGTGGCGGTGCTGCTGCGCGACGAGCGCCTGGTCGCCTGGTTCACGGCCGACGATGGCGCGCCGGGCGTGGCGGCATTGCGCAAGCATGCCCAGGCACGGTTGCCGGACTATATGGTGCCGTCGGCCTACGTGGCACTGCCGGCCATGCCGTTGACGGCCAATGGCAAGCTCGACCGCCAGCGGTTGCCCGACCCCGGTGCCGACGCGGTGCTCAGCCGTGCCTACGAGGCGCCGCAAGGCGAGGCCGAGCGCCATCTGGCGGCGCTATGGGCCGAGTTGCTCAACGTGCCGAGGGTAGGGCGCCAGGATCATTTCTTCGAGCTCGGTGGCCACTCGCTGCTGGCCGTGACCCTGATCGCCCGCTTGCGCGCCGAGGGCCTGGACGCGGACATCCGCGTGCTGTTCGCCGAACCGACCCTGGCCGCCGTGGCCGCGACCCTGGGCCAGCATGGCGCAAGCCGGGTGCCGGCCAACCGCATCGGCGCCGATTGCCGGCGCATCACGCCGGACTTGCTGCCGTTGGTGGCGCTGGAGCAGTCGCACATCGAGCGGATCGTCGACCAGGTGCCTGGCGGTGCCGCCAATCTACAGGACATCTACCCGCTGGGACCGTTGCAGGCGGGGATCCTCTATCACCACTTGGCCAGCGAGGGTGACGACCCCTACCTGCTGCAGGCGCGTTTCGCGGTGGCCGACCAGGCTCGGTTGGAGGCATTGCGCCAGGCGCTGGACCAGGTGATCGCCCGGCACGACATCCTGCGCTCTTCGTTGTACTGGGAAGGTCTGGCGCAGCCGGTGCAGGTGGTATGGCGCCAGGCGGCGTTGCCCGTGCAGGAACTGGCCGCGGATGAGCCGATCAGCTTGCGCCTGGACCTGACCCGCGCGCCGCTGCTGCGCCTGGTACACCGCGAGGACCCGTGCAGCGGGCGGATCACCGCCACCTTGCTGTTCCACCACCTGGTCATGGACCACGTGGCCCAGGACGTGTTGCGCGCCGAATTGCAGGGCTGCCTGCTCGGCGAGCAGCTGCGCTTGCCGCCGCCGGTGCCGTACCGCAACTACATCGCCCAGGTGCTGCAGGGTGCCGGCGAGGCCGAGCATGAGGCGTACTTCCGCGAGCAGTTGGGCGATATCGACGAGCCAACCCTGGCCTACGGTCCGCATCCACTGGCCCACGCCGACGCCGTGGCCGAAGCCCAGCACTGGCTCGACGACGGGCTGGCGCGGCGGGCCCGCGAACAGGCGCGGCTGCTGGGTGTCGGCGCGGCCAGCCTGATGCACCTGGCCTGGGGCTTGGTGCTGGGGCAGTTGTCGGGGCGCGACAGCGTGGTGTTCGGCACCGTGCTGCTCGGTCGCCTGCAGGGCGGTGAAGGCATGGAGCGGGCCTTGGGTGTGTTCATCAACACCTTGCC
Organism: Pseudomonas sp. PONIH3; assembly: GCF_002934345.1. Classification (NCBI taxonomy): domain Bacteria; kingdom Pseudomonadati; phylum Pseudomonadota; class Gammaproteobacteria; order Pseudomonadales; family Pseudomonadaceae; genus Pseudomonas; species Pseudomonas sp. PONIH3. The sequence continues at coordinate 636,428 of NZ_CP026386.1, read as the reverse complement.
GTTGCGCCTGGACGTGGGCCGCCTGCCGGTGCGCGAGGCGCTGCTGGACACCCATCGCCGGCTGACCGGGCTGTTGGTGCATGAGCATGCGCAACTGGCCCTGGCCCAGCGCTGCAGTGCGTTGCCGCCCGGCGCGGCGCTGTTCAGCGCCTTGCTCAACTACCGCCACAGTGCCGCCGCGCTGGCCCATGACACTGCCAGTGGGCGTGCCTGGCAGGGCATCGAGCTGCTGCATGCGCAGGAACGCAGCAACTACCCGCTGGCCCTGAGCATCGACGACCTCGGGGAGCGCTTCAGTCTGACCGCGCAGTGCGCGGCGGGCCTGGACGCCCGGCGGCTGTGCGGTTACCTCGAGCAGGCTCTCGCACACCTGATCGAGGCCCTGGCGCATGATCCCGAGCAAGGCCTGGAGCGGCTGGACATCTTGCCGGCCGAGGAGCGCCGCCGATTGCTCGGCTACAACGCCACGCAGCGCGACTACCCCAGGTCGGTGCCCGTGCACCGCCTGTTCGAGCAACAGGTGGCGCGCCATCCGTTGGCGCTGGCGGCGCTGCATGATGAGCGCCAGCTGAGTTACGCCGAGCTCAATGAGCAGGCCAACCGCCTGGCGCACTGGCTGATCGGCGAGGGGGTGGCGGCCGGCGCTCATGTGGCGATCCTGCTGCCACGCTCGCTGCCTTTGCTGGTCGCGCAGTTGGCCGTGCTCAAGTGTTCGGCGATCTACGTGCCGCTGGACATCAACGCCCCGGCCGAGCGCCAGGCGTTCATGGTCCAGGACTGCCAGGCGGTGATGCTGCTGACCCTCGGCAGCCTGGCGGCGGATTGCGAGACGCGGCGCATCGACCTGGACTGCCTGGCGCTGGACGAGCAGCCCGCGCACAACCCGGGCCTGGCCCTGGAGGCCGACGCGGTGGCCTACGTGATGTACACCTCCGGTTCCACCGGCACGCCGAAAGGCGTGAGGGTGACTCATCGCGGCATCGCCCGGCTGGTGCTGAACAACGGCTATGCCGACTTCAACGCCACGGACCGTTTCGCCTTCGTCGCCAACCCGGCGTTCGACGCCGCGACCATGGATGTCTGGGGCGGCCTGCTCAACGGCGGCCAGGTGCTGGTGATCGACCACCAGACCCTGGTCGAGCCGGCGCAGTTCGCCGCCGCCCTGCGCCAGGGCGGCGCCAGCGTGATGTTCGTCACCACGGCGCTGTTCAACCAGTATGTGCAGCTGATCCCCGAAGCCCTGGCCGGGCTGCGCATCCTGCTGTGCGGCGGCGAGCGCGGCGAGCCCGCCAGCTTCCGCGCCTTGTTGGCCCGGGCGCCGCAGTTGCGCCTGGTGCACTGCTACGGGCCTACCGAGACCACCACCTTCGCCACCGCCAGCACTGTGCGGGCGGTAGTCGACGGCACCGAGCATGTGCCGATCGGCGGCCCGATCGGCAACACCACGGCCTATGTCCTCGATTGCCACGGGCGCTTGCTGCCCGAGGGCGTCACCGGCGAGCTGTACATCGGTGGCGACGGCGTCGCCCTCGGCTACCTGAATCGTCCGCAGTTGACAGCCGAACGCTTTCTCGACGATCCGTTCGGCACCGGGCCCGGCGCCAGGCTGTACCGCACCGGTGACCTGGCCCGTTGGCGCGAGGATGGCCAGCTGGAGTGCCTGGGGCGCAGTGACGACCAGGTGAAGATCCGTGGTTTCCGCATCGAGCTGGGCGAGATCGAGCAGCAGCTGGCCCAGTGCCCGGGCGTGGATGAAGTCGTGGTCATGGCCTTGCGCCTGGAACAGGGCCCGCTGCGTTTGGTGGCCTGGTACACCCGCACCGACGCGGCACTCGACGGTGTGGCGCTGCGCGGCTTCCTGCGCGAACGGCTGCCGGAGTACATGCTGCCGGCGGCATTCGTTGTGCTCGAGGCGTTGCCGTTGACCAACAATGGCAAGGTCGACCGGCGGGCGCTGCCGCTGCCGGGCGCGCAAGACCTGGCCGTGGCGGTGTTCGAGGCGGCGGTTACGCCGGTGGAGCTGGCGTTGGCCGCGCTGTGGGCGCAGGTGCTCGAGGTCGAGCGGGTTGGGCGGCATGACAACTTCTTCGAACTGGGCGGGCATTCGCTGTCGGCGATCCGCCTGGTGGGCGAGATGCGCCAGGCCGGCCTGCACACGACCCTCGCCCAGCTGTTCCAGCACCCGACCATCGCCGCCCTGGCGCCGCTGCTCGACGAGGTGGCGGCCGAGGACGAGGCGCAAGGCCTGGTCACGGTGCGTGCCGCCGGCAGCCAGCCTGCACTGTTCCTGATCCATGAGTTCAGTGGCCTGGACCTGTATTTCCCGGTCCTGGGGCGGCATATCGAAGGTGATTTCCCTGTCTATGGGCTGGCCGGCGTCGCCGTTGGGCAGGCGCAACTGAACACCATGGAGTGCCTGGCGGCGCGCCTGGTGCGGCAGATTCGCGCCGTGCAGCCACACGGGCCGTATCGCCTGGCCGGCTGGTCGTTCGGTGGTGTGCTGGCCTACGAGGTGGCGGCGCAATTGCTGGGCGCGGACGAGCCGGTGGCCTTCGTCGGCCTGATCGACACCTACGTGCCGCGCCTGAGCGACCAGGGCAAGGCGCGCTGGCAAGGGCCGCACCTGGTGCAAGCGCAGTTGCTGCTGCATTGCCGCGTGCACTGGCAGGCGCAGGGCGAGGCGGGGGCTATGCAACTGGCCGAGATCGAGGCGTTGCAGCCGGGCGCATTGCCCTTCGAGGCACTGCTTGCCCTCTGCCGTGAGCGACAGTTGCTGGTGCCGGGCCTGGCCCAGGCCAGCGATGGACAGTTGCGCCACTTCTTCGAACGTCACCTGGCCCATGGCCATGCCCTGGCTCACTATCGCCTGGCGCCGTTGCCGGTGCCGCTGCACCTGTTCGTCGCCGAACAGCGCAGCGCCGGTATCGTCACCGACAGCCCGAGCCTGGGCTGGGCCGAGGCCTTGCCTGGGCAGGAGCTGAAGTGCCAGAGCGTGCCGGGCGATCACCAGAGCATGGTGCAGGACCCGCAAGCCGCCGTGCTCGGCCAGGCCATCGCCCAGGCGATGCAGGCCGCGTCGGCGCTCGCGCCGGCGGCGCACCAGCCGCTACTGGCAATCCAGAGCGGCGTGCCGGGCCATGTGCCGGTGTTCTGCGTGCCGGGCGCCGGCGACAGCGTGACCAGCTTCGTCGGCCTGGCCGAGGCGCTGGGGCCGGACTGGCCGGTGCATGGCCTGCAGGCGCGCGGCCTGGCTGCGGGTGAAGTGCCCCATTGCTCGGTCGAGGTGGCTGCGGCGTGCCATGTCCAGGCCATCGAGGCGCTGTACCCCGAAGGGCCGTTGAACCTGGTCGGGCACTCGTTCGGAGGCTGGGTGGCCCATGCCATGGCGATACGCCTGCAGGCCAAGGGGCGCGAGGTGCGCTCCCTGACCCTGATCGACAGCGAGGCGCCGGGCGCGGGGGGCAGTTGCGGCAAGCCGTACACCTATACCCAGGCCCTGCAGCGGCTTATCGAGTCGTTGCAACTGTCCACCGGCAAGACGTTGGGCATCGAGCCTGTAGCCTTCGCCGAAGCCGACGATCAGGAGCAGCTGCGCCAGTTGCACGCGGCGATGGTACGGGTCGGCCTGATGCCGTCGCGCTCTTCGCCGCAGGCACTTGAAGGCGTGGTGCGCACCTTCGCCACGGCGCTGCGCACGGTGTATCGCCCCGAGGGTGGCTTCAATGGCTTGGCGCGGCTGGTGCTGGTGGCCGATCCGAGCTTGGACGCCGCCGGCAACCAATGCGAGCAGCAGGCGATGGAAGACGGTTGGCGTGAATGGCTGCCGCAGTTGGAGGTGTGGCAGGGGCCGGGCAACCACTTCAGCATCCTCAAGGTGCCGGATGTGTTCAGCCTGGCGGCGTGGTGGCATGACGGGCAGGCCCTGTATCACAGCAGGGTGAAGCAGTAACACCGTCGTGAGAGCGGGCTTGCAAAGCGATGGCGTCACCTTGGAGTGGCGTTATCGCGGGGCAAGCCCGCTCCCACGGGACCTCATCAGCTTCAGGAAGAACGGTTTCATGGAAAAGACGAAGTTTCGCAAGATCACCCTCGGTGTCGCCGTGGCCCTGGTCGCCGGCATCGTGCTCTACGCGGTACAGGCCCCAGCCAAGCCGCCGCAGTACATCACCGCCACGGTCGAGCGTGGCGATATCGAAAACGCGGTGCTGGCTACCGGCACCCTGGAAGGTATCCGCCAGGTCGACGTCGGTGCCCAGGTTTCGGGGCAGCTCAAGTCGCTCAAGGTCAAGCTTGGCGACAAGGTCACCGAAGGCCAGTGGTTGGCCGAAATCGACCCGCTGGTGCCGCGCAACTCGCTGCGCCAGGCCGAGGTCGACGCCGAGAAGCTGCAGGCCGAGCGGCGCTCGGTGCAGGCCAAGCTCAAGCAGGCCAAGCGGGTCTACGAACGCTACGACGTGCTCCAGGCCGACGAGTCGATCTCGCGCCAGGACTTCGAGAACGCCGAGTCCGAATTCGAGGTGCAGCAGGCCAACCTGCGCTCGCTGGACGCGCAGATCAAGAGCGCCCAGGTGCAGATCGATACGGCGCGGGTCAACCTCGGCTACACCCGCATCGTCGCGCCGATCGATGGCCATGTGGTGGGTATCGTCACCCAGGAAGGGCAGACGGTGATCTCCAACCAGCTGGCGCCGGTAATCCTCAAGCTCGCCGACCTCGACACCATGACCATCAAGGCCCAGGTGTCCGAAGCCGATGTGATTCATATCAGCCCCGGCCAGCAGGTGTACTTCACCATCCTCGGTGACGACAAACGTTACTACGCCAAGCTGCGCGGCACCGAGCCCGCGCCGCAGAACTACCTGGAAAGCAGCGACAAGAGCGGCGGCGCCGCCAAGCAGGCCAGCGCGGTGTTCTACAACGCGCTGTTCGAGGTGCCCAACCCCGAGCACCGCCTGCGCATCTCGATGACCGCCCAGGTGCGTATCGTCCTCGACACCGCCCTGGGCGTGCTCACCGTGCCGGTGGCGGCGCTGGGGCCGCGCGATGCCGACGGCAGCTTCCCGGTGCGGGTGCTCGACGGCAAGGGCTTCGCCCAGGTGCGCAAGGTCCAGGCGGGGATCAACAACAACGTCAAGGTGCAGGTCAAGGACGGCCTGGCCGAAGGTGACCGCGTGGTGATCGGCGAGCCGGTGTCGGGCGAGGCGGGGGCGTGAGCATGAACATGAACGTGGAACTGTCGCCGGCACGGGCGGTGTCGGCGCTCGAGGACCAGCCGCTGCTGCGCCTGGACGGGGTCAGCCGCAGCTTCATGGCGGGCGACCGCGAGTTCCTGGCTCTCAAGGGCATCGACCTGGAGATCCATGCCGGCGAGCTGGTGGCAATCATCGGCGCTTCGGGTTCGGGCAAGTCGACGCTGATGAACATCCTCGGTTGCCTGGACCACGCCAGCGCCGGCAGCTACCAGGTCAGCGGCAAGGAAACCCGCGATCTCGACGACGACGCCCTGGCTGCGCTGCGCCGTGACCACTTCGGTTTCATCTTCCAGCGCTACCACCTGTTGCCGCACCTGGATGCCCTGCGCAATGTCGAGATCCCGGCGGTGTACGCCGGCGTGGCGCAGGCCGGGCGTCATGCCCGGGCGCGGGAGCTGCTGGGCCGCCTGGGCCTGGGCGGACACCTGGCGCACCGGCCCAGCCAGCTGTCGGGGGGCCAGCAGCAGCGAGTCAGTATCTGTCGGGCGCTGATGAACGGCGGCGAGGTGATCCTCGCCGACGAGCCGACCGGAGCCCTCGATACCGCCAGCGGCAAGGAAGTGATGAACATCCTGCTGGAACTGCACGGCGCCGGGCACACGGTGATCCTGGTGACCCACGACCCCAAGGTCGCCGCCCATGCCGAGCGGATCATCGAGGTCAGCGATGGGCAGATCGTCAGTGACCGGCGCACCGGCGCCGAGCCGCCCGCGCCGATCGCCGAGGCGGCGCCGGCCCGCGAGCAGGCGCCACGGCGGCTGGTGGCCAGCCTCGGGTTGTTTCGCGAGGCCTTCAAGATGGCCTGGATCGCCCTGGTCTCGCACCGCATGCGCACCTTGCTGACCATGCTCGGGATCATCATCGGCATTACTTCCGTGGTGTCGATCTCGGCCATCGGCGAGGGCGCCAAGGGCTACGTGCTCAAGGATATCCAGGCGATCGGCAGCAACACCATCGACATCTACTCCGGCACCAGTTTCGGCGACAGTCGGGCCAAGGCCATCGAGACCCTGGTGCCGGCCGACGTGATCGCGCTCAACGAACTCTATTATGTCGACAGCGCCACCCCGGTGATCGGCCAGAGTTCGCTGGTGCGCTACCGCAACATCGACGCCGACGTGCAGCTCAACGGCGTCAGCGAGCAGTACTTCCAGGTGCGCAACATCCCCCTGGCCGCGGGGATCGTGTTCAGCGCGGACGATGCCCGGCGCCAGGCCCAGGTAGTGGTGATCGACCACAACACGCGCAAGCGCCTGTTCGGCGACGGCGTCAACCCGCTCGGGCAGGTGATCCTGGTCGGCAACTTGCCGTGCACGGTAATCGGCGTGACCGCCGAGAACAAGAACCTTTTCGTCGCCGGCAACACCCTGAACGTGTGGATGCCCTACGAGACTGCCGCCGGGCGTGTGCTTGGCCAGCGCCACCTGGACAGCATCAGCGTGCGGATCAAGGACGGCATGCCGAGCAAGCGGGTGGAGGAGGAGGTCAACAAACTGATGCTGCAGCGCCACGGCACCAAGGATTTCTTCACCAACAACCTCGACAGCATCATGCAGACCGTGCAGAAGACCAGCCGCTCGCTGACCTTGCTGCTGTCGCTGATCGCAGTGATTTCGTTGGTGGTGGGGGGGATCGGGGTGATGAACATCATGCTGGTGTCGGTCACCGAGCGCACCCGCGAGATCGGCATCCGCATGGCGGTGGGGGCACGGCAGTCGGATATTCGCCAGCAGTTCCTGGTGGAGGCGGTGATGGTCTGCCTGATCGGCGGCGTAATCGGGATCGGGTTGTCGTACGGGATCGGCTATCTGTTCGCGCTTTTCGTCAAGCAGTGGGAGATGGTGTTTTCACTGGGGTCGGTGGTCACGGCGTTCGTCTGCTCGACCTTGATCGGCATCGTGTTCGGCTTCGTGCCGGCGCGCAACGCGGCGCGGCTGGACCCTATCGAGGCATTGGCGCGGGATTAGGCCTGAAGGCGAGCGCTATATGCATGGCGCTCGCTCCCAAGTGTCCTGCGGGAGACTAGATTTCGGCATACATCCAGCGCATCAGCGAGTGGCGTCCGCTGATGCCCAGCTTGATCGCCGCCCGGCGCAGGTAACTTTCCACCGTATTGACCTTGAGCCGCAGATGCTCGGCCTGCTGCGGCGCCGTGCGCCCGGCCAGCAAACCCTCGCACACCTGCATTTCGCGCTCGGACAGGCGGATGCCGGTCTGACGCAGGCGCTCGAGAAAGCGCTGTTCGAGGCTGTCGGGGTCTGCGGGTAGCGGCGCGGCAGGCTGCAGGGCATTGATGTGTTTTTCCAGCATGGGCAGCAGCAAGGGCGAAATGTCCTCCAGCCGGCTGCGATCGGTTGCTGAGAAGCCAGCGCGGGTGTCGGCCCGCAATACGGTGATTTCGTAGCGGAAACCATCCTTGCGCCGGGCCAGGTGCAGGCGCGCCGGATCGTCGAAGCCGTCACCCGTATCGCCGGCGCTGAACACCGTCTCGCTGATCAAGGTCGCGTCTGGCTGGCTGGCGCAAGCCGGGTCGATGCGCAGTTGGCGGATATGCGTGGCATCGATGGTCAGGTGGGTCTGGATCAGGTCGTGCAGGTGCCGGGGGAAATGGCGGCTGCCGGTACTGGCTATGACTTTGCCGATCTGCGGAAAGAGCAGGTGCGAATTCATCGTGTCATCCATGATAGGCGGTGGAACGGAGGCCCTTGCGCCAGCAACCAGCATCCTTGACTGTCGGCCGGGCCATTGGGCTGCTAGCTATCCTAGTACAAGGAATCAGTGACGGTTAAATGAAGCGGCGATAATGGCATAACAATATCATGGGTGACGCCAGAGGTGTGTCAAGGCACGACTCGGGTATGATGCGCATCCCATCCAACAACGAGACCGCCCCATGTCCCTGAGCGCTGAACAGATCGGCGAATTCCGCTCTTTCTCCGAGCAACTGGCCGATGCCGCCGCGGCGGCGATCCAGCCGTACTTTCGCGCCAGCCTGGATGTCGAGGACAAGGGGGGGCGCCTGTACGACCCGGTGACCATCGCCGACAAGGCCGCCGAAGAGGCGATGCGCGCGCTGATCCAGGCCCGCTATCCCACCCACGGCATACTGGGTGAAGAGCAGGGCGCGGCATTGGGCAGCAGCCCTTTGACCTGGGTGCTCGACCCGATCGATGGCACCCGCGCCTTCATTACCGGCCTGCCGCTTTGGGGCACGCTGATCGCCCTCAACGACGGCACCCGCCCGGTGCTCGGGGTGATGAACCAGCCGTTCACCGGCGAACGCTTCATCGGCACCCCGCACGGCGCCTGGCGCAATGATACGCCGCTGAAGACCCGCGCCTGCGCCGACCTGGCGTCGGCCACGCTGATGTGCACTACCCCCGACATGTTCGACACCCCGGCGCGCAAGGCGGCGTTCGAGGCGGTCGCCAGCAAGGCCCGGCTGATGCGTTATGGCGGTGATTGCTATGCCTACTGCATGCTCGCGTGCGGATTCGTCGATGTGATCGTCGAGGCCAGCCTGCAGCCCTACGACGTGCAGGCGTTGATGCCGATCATCGAAGGCGCGGGCGGGGTCATCACCTCCTGGGATGGCGGCTCGGCCCAGGACGGCGGCTGCGTGGTGGCGTGTGGCGATCCGGCGTTGCATGCGCAGGTACTGGCGATGTTGCGTCACGCCATCTGATAGCCCCTGCACGAGACGTTTGCCGTGGACTCAATCACCCAAGCCGTGCTCGGCGCCGCCCTACAAGGCGCCGTCCTGGGCCGTATCCAGGGCCGCCGTTCGCTGATCTACGGCGCCGCCCTGGGGACATTGCCCGACCTGGATGTAGTGATCCGCTATGCCGATCCGGTGTCGCAGATGACCTTCCACCGTGGCTTTTCCCATTCGATCTTCGTCCTGACCGGCCTGGCCCTGTTGCTGGCCTGGCTGGTCACCTGGCGTTGGCCAGGCCGAGGCTATACCCCTGGCAGGCTGTTCCTGGCCTTCTGGCTGGCGCTGGTCACCCACCCGGTGCTCGATGCCTTTACCGTCTACGGCACCCAGTTGTTCTGGCCCCTGCACCTGACGCCGGAGAGCTGGGCGGCGGTGTTCATCATCGACCCGGTGTATACCGTGCCGTTGCTGCTGGCGGTGGGCTATGCGGCGATCAGGGGCCTGAAGGGCAGGGCGACCGCGATGTTGTGCCTGGCACTGGGATTCAGCACGCTGTACCTGGGTTTTGGCCTGGCCGGGCGCATGGCCGCCGAGCAACGTTTCCACCTGGCCTTGCAGGCGCAGGGGATCGAGGCCAGTGAGGTCCGGGCGGTGCCCATCGCTTTCAACAGCCTGATCTGGCGGGTGCTGGCGAAAACCCAAGACGGCGATTACTACGAGGGCGTGAGCAGCGGGTTCGATCGCGAACCTCCGGAGATGCTGAAGCAGTCGCGCAATCTGCAGGTAGCCAAGGTGCTTGCGGGCGCACCGCTGTACGAGCGTCTGCGCTGGTTCACCGACGACTGGCTGCGCTACGACGTCATTGGTGACTCGCTGGTGGTCACCGACCTGCGCATGGGCATGCCGGGCAACTACAGTTTCCGTTTCGAGATGGCCCGACGTGACGCCGCGGGGCGATGGGCGGTGATCCAGCCCAGGGGCTGGGTTGGTGGCGGTGCCGCCTCCCTGTTCGATGGCGAGCGGTTGGGCTTGATCTGGCGCCGTATCCTCGACCAGCAACCGCCACTGCCACTTGCCATGTGGGCGGGGCATCTGTAGGCGGCTGGTTGGCGAGCAAAAAAAGCCCGCCGGGTGGCGGGCTACAAGGGCTTAGGGAGCAACACACAACAAATTCGGGGTCAGGCGACGAAGGTCTGGTCTAGCAAGCGGCCGGCCAGGGTCTCGGCGCAGCGGCGGCTGGTCAACGGGCCACTGATGGCTTCACCGTCGCGCAGCAGGTACCAGCAGGCCAAAAGACCTTGTTGGCGCAGGCTGCTGGGGACTGCGCTGCCGACAACGGACATGATCTGGATCGGGGCCATGGTGGATCTCCTCTCGAACATGGCCCTACCTTACCCAGGCGCCTTCGGGGTTTGAAATCAATGTCCTCGATAGTGGTCATTGCTTTTATCAACTATGCCGCTTACCAGCGCGGCGGGCCGTAGTACACCGGCGGCGGGGCGGGCACATAGCGCTCGACCACGTAGGGCTGGTAATACACCGGCGGTGGCGGCGCCTGTACATAGACCGGTGGCGGTGGATAGTAGGCCGGCTGGCGTTCGACGTAGACGGTGCGGTCGTGGCCGCCCGATACGGCCGCCCCGACCACCGCGCCCACCACGGCCGCGCCGATTACCGGCCCCGGGCCGTACCAGCCGCCACCATGGGCCGAGGCTTGCCCGCTGATGGCCAGCGCGCCGACCAGCAGGGCGATTCCGGGAATGAAACGCTTCATGGTGACACCTCGCAAGACAACCCCACGTTCGGGGTCTGTCTACTATGACCGCAGCCTCGGTCAACTGCGCCCTGGCAAAGGGTAAAGGTTGTGTAAGGGGCGACCGGCGGCAGGGTCTGGTACGCTGGCGCAATCGATTCAGCCATGACAGAGGAACCGCGATGAGCCATTCACCGAGCAGGGACACCGTGTTGTGCATTTCCCTGGCCGGGCGCCCCGGTACGTTCGGCGTGCGCTTTCACAACCATCTGTATCAGCAGTTGGGCCTGGACTATTACTACAAGGCCATGACCACCCAGGATCTGCCGGCCGCCGTGGCCGGCATCCGCGCCCTGGGTATTCGCGGTTGTGGCGTATCGATGCCCTACAAGGAAGCCTGCCTGGCCCTGGTGGACGAGGTCGACCCCTCGGCGGCGGCCATCGACTCGGTGAACACCCTGGTCAATAGCGCAGGCCATCTGAAGGCCTACAACACCGACTACCTGGCGGTACGGCAACTGCTGGCCGAGCGGCGGATCGACCCGGCGACCGGCTTCGCCCTGCGCGGCAGCGGTGGCATGGCCAAGGCGGTGGCCAGCGCGCTGCGCGACGCGGGCTTTGGCGACGGCATCATTGTCGCCCGTAACGAGCAGGCCGGGCGGCAATTGGCGGATGTCTGCGGCTATCGCTGGCTGCCTGAACTGCAGGACCGTTGCCCGCCGATGCTGATCAATGTCACGCCGATCGGCATGGCCGGGGGCCCTGAGGCCGACCAGCTGGCCTTCAGCGAAACCGCCATCGCGGCGGCCGAGCGGGTATTCGATGTGGTTGCCCTGCCGGCACGCACACCGCTGATCCGCGCCGCCGAGGCGCTGGGCAAACCGGTGATCACCGGTCTCGACGTCATCGCGCTACAGGCGCTGGAGCAGTTCGTGTTGTACACCGGGGTTCGGCCGACAGCCGAACAGGTGGCGGCTGCCGTGGCGTATGCCCGTGAAGGTTGATTGGGTATAGAAGGGTGCCGTATCGCCGGCAAGCCGGCTCCCACACTGTTCGCTTCGCCTGTGAGCGAAGCGCAATCTCTGTGGGTGCTGGCTGCTGGCTGCTGGCGTAGGGTTATCAGAACACCCGCTGATCCTTGTCATCCAGCTGCTGGTCAACCAGCGCCCGGCCATGGGCCAGGGACACGTGCTGGGCATTCTCCAGGTCGGCAAAGAACTTCATCGGCATCGATAGTCGCCTGCTGCTGTGGCCGGCAGGGTCGGTGATCACGCAGCCTGCAGCATAGGGCAGGGGCGAGTCGGGGTGGGGCATCACGCTGGCGGTGATGGTGTGGTCGCGGTATTCACAGTGAAGGGTTTGCATCGTCCTTACCTCGCTGTGGCTTGGAACAGGAGTTACTTCCATATACCACAGCGAGGGGCCGGGAGTTCCCGGCCCGACGAGCGCACCTGTGGGTATCAGCCCTTGAGTTCGGTCGGCTGGATGACTTCGACCCAGTAGCCGTCCGGGTCCTTGACGAAGGCCAGGTGGTTCATGCGGCCATCCTGCAGGCGCTTCTGGAACGGGACGTCCAGCGCCTCGAAGCGGGCGCAGGCAACACGTACGTCCGGTACCGAAATGCAGATGTGGCCGAAACCGCGTGGGTCGGTGTTGCCATTGTGGTAGGCGAACTCGGGGTCGTTCTCGGTGCCGTGGTTGTGAGTCAGCTCGAGTACGCCGGGGATCGATTTCATCCACTGATGACGCTCGGCGTCATCGGCAGGAATCTGCGCCGGGTCGACCAGGGCCAGGAAATACAGGCTGAAAGCCGCTTCCGGGAAGTCGCGCTTGTCTACCAGGCGAAAGCCCAGCACGCGCGTGTAGAAATCCAGGGACTTCTCGATGTCCTTCACCCGCAACATGGTGTGGTTGAACACGAATTGGGCGGTGGCGGTATCGGGTTGGGCGGTAACGCCGGGCAGGGTTTGCAGATCGTGCAGGCTCATGGGAACTCCGGAATCAGGGCCTTGAACAGGTTTGCCATGATACGGAAGTCAACCGGCAGCGCAAATGAAAGCGCCCCGCACGAGTGCGGGGCGCCAGAATTAGAGGCCCGCATGTGCGGGCGCGTGATGGGGTCGCTAGTCCTTTAGCTGGTTCGATACTGGGCCTGCGGGTGTGAAAAAAGTGTGAAGCGGGTGTAGAGGTTTCATCAGCGCACCCAACTTTCCACCGTCTGTGCCCCGTACTGTTCCTTCCAAGCCTTCAGCCCGCGGTGGTTGCCGCCTTTGGTCTCGATCAACTCGCCAGTGTGGGGGTTCTCGTACACCTTCACGACCCGTGGGCGGCGTTGCTGCTTGACGGCGGTCGGTGCACGGGTCACGGCTTTCGGATCGAGAATGGCGATGATATCGCGCAGGCTCTTGTCATAGCTCTTCATCAGGCCGACTAGTTTCTGCTCGAATTCGATTTCGCGTTTAAGGCCGGCATCCTTTTTTAGCGCTTCCAGTTGTGCCATTTGTTCCTTGAGCGCTTTTTCGGCAGCACGAAACTCTGCAAGTCTGGACACTGTCATCACTCCTGTAAGTGCCGTGGCTTGGCGTGACGAACATAAACCTGGACTAAACGCCGGCCACGTGGATGGGTATAGCTGTTCGTTGATTGTGAGTGTAGTAGTCGACTGCACGAGGGTAAACAGCAAACTTTTAATGCATTAGCCGGGAACTTTGCAGGTTTCTCGCGCGGTGTTCGACGGGGCCCGGCACAAGGCCTTAGACCATCGTCCCATGGCCTGGACTAGAGCCTTTGGTGGAAAATTACCGATGATGGTCGAGATGTATTCGGCTTTCGCGTAGTGCCGGTGCAGATGACTGCCCGGATGGTTTTTCGTCTTTCTTCTGGATGTTCCCTCGCATGTTTGCCCCTTTCCCCCTCGCCCCCGGGCGCCGAGTTGCCGGCTTGTTCTTCCTGTGTGCCGGTGTCAACGCCCAGGCCGCCGGTTTTCTTGAAGACAGCAGTGCCAAGGTCGAAGCACGCAATGTCTATTTCAACCGAGATTTCCGTGACGGCCACACCACTTCCAAGCAAGGCGCGTCGAAGCGCGAAGAGTGGGCGCAGGGTTTTATTCTCAATGTCCAGTCCGGCTATACCCAAGGCCCGGTCGGATTCGGCGTGGATGCGCTGGGCATGCTCGGTTTCAAGCTCGACTCCAGTCCCGCCGACAGCAATAGCGGGCTATTGCCGTCGTCCGGGCATGATCCACGCCACTCCGCCGACCAGTACGCCAAGATGGGCGTCGCCGGCAAGGTGAAGGTCTCCAATACCGTGCTCAAGTACGGCTCGATGATGCCAGATGTGCCCCTGTTGAAGTACAACGACGGACGCCTGCTGCCGACCATGTTCCATGGTGCCTGGCTGACCTCCGAGGAAGTTCGCGACCTGAAGTTCACCCTGGCGCGTTTGAACCAGTACACCGCACGGGACTCCACCGACCGCCAGGACATCCGCGTGCACTGCAAGAACAAGCGCTATGCCTGCGATATCGAGGCCGACCACTTCGACCTGGCCGGCGTCGACTACCGCTTCAACGACCGTGTCAGCGCGCAGTACCAGGTGTCCAAGCTTGAAAACATCTACCGCCAGCACTTCCTCGGGCTGGTCGCCAGCCAGCCACTGGAAGTCGGAACGCTGTCGGCGGACCTGCGGGTGATCAAGAGCGACGACATCGGTAATGCCCGTGCCGGGCGCATCGACCACCGCGCCTTCAGCGGCATGCTTGGCTACAGCCTGGGTGGGCACAAGCTAAGCGCCGGCTGGCAGCGCATGTACGGCGACAGCGCCATGCCGTACTTAGACGGCACAAACCCCTACCTGGTCAACTATGCCCAGGTCAACGACTTCGCCGCCGCCCAGGAGCGCTCCTGGCAGGTGCGCTACGACTACGATTTCAAGGCCCTGGGCGTGCCCGGCCTGACCTTCTTCACCCGCTACATCAATGGCGCCAATGTGAAGGTCCCTGGCAGCAACGCCGAAGGCAAGGAATGGGAACGCGACAGCGAGCTGAAGTACCAGGTGCAGAGCGGCACCTTCAAGGACGTCAGCGTGCGCCTGCGCAACTCCACCTACCGCAGCAACTACGAGAAGTGGGCGCGTGACATGGACGAAACCCGGGTCATTGTCAGCTACAACTTCTCGATCTTCTGACCCGCTTTGCCAAACGGCCGGTGGTCGGTCGACAATGACCACCGGCAACCAGGCAGGGCAGGCGATGAAACAGCTTCTACTGATCGGCATCGGACCGGGTGATCCTCGCCAGGTCACCTACGAGGCGGTGGAGGCGCTGCGGCGCGCCACGGTGTTTTTCGTCCTCGACAAGGGCAGCGACAAGGACGAACTGGTGCACCTGCGCCGGGCCATCCTGGAGCGCTACCTGCCCGAGGGCGGTTATCGTCTGGTGCAAGTCGAGGACCCGCGCCGAGACGGCCAGGCGCCGGACTATGTTGGCGCCGTGCAGGACTGGCATGCCCAGCGCGCCGCGTTGTACGCCCGGCTGATCGAGGATGAGCTGGGCAGCGATGATATCGGCGCGTTCCTGCTATGGGGCGAGCCGGCGCTGTATGACAGCACCCTGCGAATTCTCGACCTGGTCCGCGAACGCGGCCTGGCGCTGGCCTTGCAGGTGATTCCCGGCATCAGCAGCATCCAGGTGCTGGCCGCCCGTCACCAGATCCCGCTCAACCGTATCGGCGAGCCTCTGACCGTGCTGCCGGGCCGACGCCTGGGCGAACAGTCGCGGATCGACAATGTGCTGGTGATGCTCGACGGCCAGTGCGCGTTCGCCGCCCTGGATGATCCGCAACTGGTGATCTACTGGGGCGCCTACCTGGGCACGCCGGACGAGCTGCTGGTGAGCGGGCCGTTGCAGGCGGTGAAGGCGCGCATCCTCGAGTTGCGCGATGAGGCGCGGCGGCGCAAGGGGTGGATCATGGATACCTATCTGCTGCGTCGTGAAGAGTAACCCGGGGCAGGTGATTCGAAACGCCTGTCAGGCACTTCAAGGCCGCTGTGGCACCACCGAACTGCCAAAGCTGCTGCCCATGCGCGTCGAGGTCGCCGCCGGTGTCGCCAAGCCCATCTGGTTTGGTGCCCTGCGCTGCATCTGCTTGACCGGGTCGAGCTGATCGCGCAGGCCCTTGGCGGCGCGCGGATCGGCCCCTTGCAACTGTCGGGTCAGACAGTCGTAGGCCAGTGCCCGCGCCTGCCCGACCTGCACGTCGATGCAGCCCTTGGGCGGTTCGGCCAGCGCCGGCAGGGCGCAGGCCAGCAGCAGGGGCAAAGTGATCAGCGACAGTCGGGCCATGATGCTTCTCCGTGCAGTTATTCCTTGCGCCAGTCTATCCGCTGCCGGCATGGGACGGGGTGAAGCTTTGATTGCCGCGGCCTGTCACCACAGCGTCATACACAGGCCTCAGGATGACGTTTCCCCGGCGACGGCGGCCAGCAAGGAGGCCTGATCTCCCGTGCGTGCATTGCTTGTAGTCGGCGCGCTGATACTGGCTTGGCTGGTGGCGGCGCCAGGGGCGCGTGGCCAGCCGTTACTGACCTTCGACATACCGGCGCAGGCGCTGGACCGGGCGCTGGACACCTTCGGCCGGCAGAGTGGCCTGGCGGTGCTGGTCGACCAGGCGTTGCTCGCCGGCCAGCGCTCCAGCCTGCTGCGCGGCCGCTACACGGCGCGCGAGGGTTTGCAGCGCTTGTTGCAAGGAACCGGCCTGCAGGCGCGTCACGGCAGCGGTGGATTCACCCTGCAACCGTTGCGCCTGCGCACAACGCCCGGGCGTGGACGCAGTGAAGGCCCGGCGTCGGGCAGTTATGCGGTGGCATTGCAACACGCGGTGGAGCGCGCCCTGTGCGCTTGGCCGTCGACCCGCCCGGGCAGCTACCGGGCGGCCATGCAGGTCTGGATCGATGCCAGCGGGCAACTGGTGCAGAGCCGGCTGTTGGCCTCCACCGGCGACTTCGCCCGCGATGCCGCGCTGGTCGAGCGCTTGCAGGCGGTACGCCTGGAGCAGGCGCCGCCGACTTCACTGGCACAGCCGCTGACCCTGTTGCTGCGCCCGGAACCTATGGATTGCCCTCTTTAGCAAGGAGCTGTGGCGGCATGAAAAAACCTCGGGACAGTGCGCTGGTCAAGCTGTTTCTGACCTCCTACGACACCTTCAGGGTCCGCCTGAGGCGCCGGCTTGGCTCGGATGACCTGGCCAACGACGTGCTGCAGGAAACCTACCTGCGGGTGGATCGCATGGACGCCGCGCACGACCTGCACAAACCCGGTGCCTACCTGTACCGCATGGCCTTGAACGTCGCCGCCGACCGCCGCGAGGCCGATGCCCGGCTGCTCACTGGCGCCGAGATCGAAACGCTGCTGCAGGTGGCCGAGGACCAGGACCCGGCTCGCATCGTCGGTGGCCAGCGCGAGATCCAGAACCTGCTGGGCGCGCTCTACGAGTTGCCAGCCCGGCGCCGGCGGATCTTCATCGCCGCGCGGCTGGAGGAGGCCTCGCACCAGGAAATCTCCCAGCGTTTCGGCATCTCCACACGCACCGTGGAAAAGGAACTCAAGGCGGCACTGGGGCATTGCGCGATGCGTCTGGACAGAAAAGTGTTTCAGCGCTTCGGTCCTGGCGCGGGAAAACCGTCTTGAACGATAGTCGACCTCTTCATGTGAGCACCATGCCCCAGATTCCGCCCGATCCCGACTTGCAGCGCCAGGCCCAGGGCTGGCTGTTGCGGCTGACCTCCGGCCAGGCCACCCAGGCCGATGCCCGGGCCCTGCACCAGTGGTGCGCGCGCAGCCCCGCGCACGCCGAGGCGTTCGCCCAGGCGCGTCAGCTCTGGTGTTTGCTCGGGCCTGCGGCGCAACAGGTCAGCCAGGCGCCATCGGCGCCGCAGCTCGGGCGTCGGGCACTGCTGGGCGGGGCGCTGGCCGCGTCGCTGGCGGTGGTTGCCTGGCGTGGCGGCTGGCTGGACGAGGCCATGGCGCCGCCTGCGGCGTTCGCCACCCAGGTGGATGAGCAGCAACGGGTGGAGCTGGCGCCAGGGATCAAGCTGGAACTGAACGTGCGCACGCGCGTCAGCCGCGAGGCACAGGGTATCGCCCTGCTGGCGGGCGAGATCGAAGTGCAGGCCCACCAGCCCATGCAGGTGCGGGCGCAGGAGGGGGTGATCAGTACCGAACAGGCTCGATTCAATGTGCGCGAGGACGACGATGGCGTCTGCGTCACCTGCCTGAGTGGCGAGCTGCGCATCTTTGCCCAGGGCCGGCTCGAGGCGCTGCCGGCCGGCCGCCAGTTACGTTATGGCGCGCAAGGCGTCGGCGTGCCCGAGGCCTTCGACATTGGCCAGGTGACGGCCTGGCGCGAGCGCATGCTGGTGTTCCGTGATGCACCATTGACCCAGGTAATCGACGAGATCAACCGCTACCGCCCCGGGCGCCTGGTACTGCTCAACCCGTCACTGGGGCGCCGCCGGGTGCAGGCGCGGTTCAGTTTCGATCAGTTGCGCCAGGCCGCCGAACTGATCCGCGTCGCCTATGGCGCGCGCTGCCTGGAACTGCCCGGCGGGGTGGTGCTGGTCAGTTGAATGGCCCCAGCACCTGGCGGTAGTGTTCCTCGCCCTGGGGACCGCGCCGGTTCAGGCGCACCTCGAGCCCGACGGGGTTGTCGTCGGCCTCGCTGGCCGGGGAGCGCCAGCCGCCCTTGGCCTGCCAGGTGCGCAGGCTGAATGCGCTGACGTTGTCCAGCACCGCCACCGCGGCTTTCGGCGCGGGCAATGGGAAGCCTTCGCGCAGTGGCGCGGCGGCGCGGTACAAGGTGCTGCCGCGCACATACCAACGCACCCGCTGCAGGCCGCTGCCAGCCACGGCACCGGCGCGCACCAGCTCCAGGCGCTCGGCGCGGGCACGCATGGCGGGCAGCAAGGGCTTGCCCGGCGGCTCGTGGCCGGGCAACACCGGCTCGACCAGTTCCACCGTGGCACGCAAGGCCAGGTCGCGCTCCAACTGCTGCAGCACACGCATCACCGCCTGATGCTCATCGCTGGCCTGGCGCAGATGCCGGTCGGCGCGGCTGACGCTGTCCAGGCCACGCCAGGCGATCAGGCTGACCACCGCCATCAGCAGGATGGCGATCATCACTTCGATCAAGGTAAAACCGCGTTGGCGGGTCATGGCTGGCTCACCCGCACCTGCCCGGCGGCGTTGCGCGCCAGTTCCAGACGCAGCGTGCCGCTGTGCAGGCGCAGTGTCAGGGGGGCGCCGATCCACTCGCCATCGAGCCATACCGCGCCACGGGGCTCGGCCTGCACCTTCACTGTCTCGGCCTGCCAGCGGCGCGGCTTGAGTGGTCCCTCCGCCAGCACCTGGCCATCGGCGCGTACGAAGCGGTAGCCGTCGCGGTCGCTCTGCCAGCGCAGCGGCTGACCGTCGGCCTGGGCTTCGCTTTGCGCCAACTCCAGCAAGCGCGCCAGGCGCTCGCCGTCTGCGCGCAACTGCTTGCCCGGATCGGGGCGGATGTTCAGGCTGATGGCGGCACTGGCGATACCGACGATCACCAACACCACCATCAGTTCTATCAAGGTGAAACCACGTTGTCCGTTCACGGCGCGCTCCTTGTCCTGGCAAGGCAGCTTGCCCGAGCAAGATGATCGGCGTGTGAAACAAAACCGTGAGAATCACCCGGTATGCTTGGGCGCAGGCACACAAGGAGCGCGTGACCATGCGTATCGTTCGTCCCAACTTGTCACTCGGGCTGTTGTTGCAGGCGCTGGGGTTGCTGGTCGCCATGGCCGGGCTGGCGACCTGGGGGCAACTGTTGTGGCCGCCAGCGGCGGGACAGGCCACGGCCCGGGCTGCCGACGCCCCGGTAGTGGCCGAAACAGCGGCCGGGCGATGGTTTGCCGATATTCCCCTGCAGGTGCAGATCCAGGTCAGCGGGGTGATGGCCGGCAGCCAAGGCGCCGTGGCCATCGTCAGCCTTGACGGCGGCCCGGCACGCGCCGTGCGCAGTGGCGAGGAGCTGGCTCGCGGGGTGCGCCTGGTGGCTATCGAGAGGCGCGGCCTGGTGATCGAGCGCGGCGGCCAGCGCAGCCGCGTCGAGGTGCCGGTACTGGCCCAGACGGCGTTTCCGGGCGAGGCGCCTCAGCCTTCGGCGAACTGACGCAAGCGTTCGCCGTCGAGACGATAGCGGATCCACTCGTCCTGCGGCTCGGCGCC
Organism: Pseudomonas sp. PONIH3; assembly: GCF_002934345.1. NCBI lineage: Bacteria > Pseudomonadati > Pseudomonadota > Gammaproteobacteria > Pseudomonadales > Pseudomonadaceae > Pseudomonas > Pseudomonas sp. PONIH3. Next base: position 616,512 of record NZ_CP026386.1, on the reverse strand, counting down.
CAGAGACTGGTAAAAACCGATGGCCGGCTCGTTCCAGTCCAGCACGCTCCACTCCATTCGCCCACAGCCGTTTTCGACAGCTTCGCGGGCGATATGCCGCAGCAGCTTGCGCCCCGCGCCGTCACCGCGTTGCTGCGGGGTGACGTAGAGATCCTCGAGGTAGATACCGTTGCGCCCCAGCCAGGTGGAGTAGCTGTAGAAATAAACGGCGAACCCGATGGCCTGGCCGTCGCGCTCGCAAATCAGGCTACGCACCGTGCTGCCTGCGTCGAACAGGCTGTGCTTGATGTCGGCGAGGGTCGCCACCACTTCGTGACGGGCGCGTTCGTAGTCGGCCAGCTCGGTGATGAAGGCCAGGATCTGGGCAGCGTCGGCAAGGACTGCGGGGCGGATGGTCACGGGCATGATGGGGCTTCCTTGTGCGGGATAGGTTGGGCAGGCTTCAGTAGTGTCAGGTAGGACGAGGGGAGGCCGCCAGGTGTCTGGCGGAAGATTTGCCGCGCTTTGCTGTGACGATGGCGTGGAGGCACGCAATTGAGTGAAACAGAAATGTGTATTCATTCAATTTCGCTTAACTGTACCGGTCATTTCCTACAAGCCTCCGCTACCGTGGCATTTCGATAATCAGAAAAGCCGGAAACCGCCGCCATGCTTGCCTCGCTCGATCTGCTCAGCGCGTTCGTCCTGTTCGCCTTTGTCTCTTCCATCACCCCCGGTCCGAACAACACCATGCTGCTGGCCTCGGGAGTCAACTTCGGCGTGCGTCGGACGATTCCCCACGCGCTGGGCATCAGCGTCGGCTTCATGGTGATGGTGCTGGCGGTTGGTCTCGGGCTTGGCGAGGTGTTCAAGGCCTGGCCACCGTTGTACAGCATCCTGCGCTACGCGGGCGCGGCCTACCTGTTATACCTGGCCTGGAAGATCGCCACCTCCGGGCCGATGTCCGGCGACACCGATGGCAGCCGCAAACCGCTCGGGTTCTGGGGTGCCGCGGCGTTCCAGTGGGTCAACCCGAAGGCCTGGGTGATGGCGATCGGGGCGATTACCACCTACACCCCGGCCCAGGGCTACGTATTCAACGTGATCGTCATCGCCACGGTGTTCGCCCTGGTGAACCTGCCCAGCGTCGGCATCTGGGTGATGTTCGGCAGTGCCTTGCGCAACCTGCTGCGCAATCCGCGCGCGGTGGTGCTGTTCAATGTCCTGATGGCCGTGCTGCTGGTGATTTCACTGTATCCGCTGCTGTTTGTAGAATCGGCGTTTTCCTAGAGCCGATGAGTGCAGTCGATGGAGTTGATTCCCTGGTCCCATGAATGCGCCGAAGGCTTCACCCTGCGCGGATGGCGAACCCCCGCCAGCGGCAGGCCGCTGTTGCATTTTCTGCATGGCAACGGCTTCTGCAGCCTGGCCTACCAGCCCATGCTGATGCGCCTGGGTGAACATTTCGACCTGTGGCTGAGCGATGTCCAAGGCCATGGCGACAGCGACCATGGTGGCGTGTTCCTTGGCTGGAACCGCACCGCAGCACTGGCGGTGGAAGCCTTCGAGGCCGGGCGTGGCGAATACGGCGACGTGCCGCGCTTCGCCTTGGGCCATAGTTTCGGCGGCGTGCTCACCGGCTTGATCCTGGCCGCCGAGCCGCAGCTCTTCCAGCGTGCGGTGTTGCTGGATCCGGTCCTGTTCAGCCGGCGCATGATCGGGGTGATGGGGGCCGCCGCCATGGTCGGCTTGCATCGCCGTCATGCCCTGGCGCGCAAGGCGGCCACCCGCCGCAGTCATTGGCCCGACCGTGAGGCGGCCCAGGCCTCGCTGCAGGGGCGCGGTATCTTCAAGGGCTGGACCGATGCGGCCTTGCAGGCTTATGTGGAACATGCCATCGGCGATTGCGGGGAGGGAGTGGTGCTCAAGTGCCGGCCCAGCCGCGAGGTGGAGATCTTCAGCTCGTTCCCTGAGCGCATGTGGCAGCAATTGAGCCGTATCCAGACGCCGACGCGGATCCTGTACGGCGAGCACACCTATCCGTTCGTGCCGCACTCGGTGCAGCGCCTGGTGGCGCTCAATGGCCAGGTGAGCGCGCAGCAGGTAGCGGGGGGACACTGTTTCATGCAGGAAGATCCGGTAACGGCCACAGAACAGGTGGTCGCTTTCCTGCAGCATTGAAAGTGGTCCGCTCGCAGGGCTGATCTGCTGTCCATTTTGCGACGATTGAAGGTCTGTTCGCGAGCGAACGACAATCTCAGATTCCGTAATCTGGCGCTCCCCCCACCGGATGGAGCCCAGCATGAACCAGGCGGTCAGCCCAGATCCCCAGCACACCCTCGAGCAAATTCGCGCCCGGCGCCGCCAGCGCCTGCTGCGCTTCGGCCTGGCCGGGGGCCTGGGTTTGCTGGTGGCGGCCTATGGCGCCTACTGGTGGCTCGACGGGCGTTTCCTGGAGCAGACCGACGATGCCTACGTGCGCGCTGACTGGGCGCCGATCAGTGCCCGGGTCAGTGGCTACGTGGCCGAGGTGGCAGTGGCGGACAACGCCACGGTCAAGGCCGGCGACCTGCTGGTACGCCTGGACGCGCGCGATTTTCGCGACCGCCTGCGCAAGGCCGAGGCGCACCTGGCGGTGAGTGAGGCGGCGTTGCAGGTGCAGCGTATGCGCCTGCGCGCTTTCGTCGCCGAGCAAGAAGAGCAGACCCACGCCATCGCCCGCGCCGATGCCGAACGCGGTGGTAGCCGAGGCGAGGCGCAGCGGGCCGAGGCCGACTGGCAGCGTTACCAGCACCTGGCGCAATGGCAAGCGGTCAGTGTGCAGCGGATGGAGCAGGCCCGCGCCACCCGCATCCAGTCTCAGGCGCTGCAGCGCGCCGCCGATGCCGAACTGGCCCGCCAGCACGCACGCAAGGCGATGCTGGAGCAGCAGGGCAAGCAGCTGGAGGCCGAGTTGCTGCAGCGCCAGGCCGACCTCGACCAGGCTGCCGCCGAGGCCGACCTGGCCCGCAGCGCCCTGGCCGACACCGAGATTCGCGCGCCCTTCGATGGTGTGGTAGGCCAGCGCAAGGTGCGCCAGCAGCAGTACGTCACCCCCGGCCTGCCGTTGCTGGCCGTGGTGCCGGTAGCGCAGGCGTACGTGGTCGCCAACTTCAAGGAAACCCAGCTGGCGCACATGCGTCCCGGCCAGGCGGTGACGCTGGAGGTCGATACCTTCGGCCAACACTGGCGCGGCACCGTGGACAGCGTCTCGCCAGGCTCCGGCGCCGTGTTCGCCTTGCTGCCGCCGGACAACGCCACCGGCAACTTCACCAAGATCGTCCAGCGCTTCCCGGTGCGTATCCAACTCGACCCAGAGGGCGATGACAGCCCACGGTTGCTGCCCGGCATGTCGGTGATCGCTACCGTCGACACCCGGCAGGCCCGCCATGAGCGCTGAGGACAAAGTCTCCCTGCGGGCCTGGGTGGCGGTGATCGGCGGCTTGTTCGGCTGCTTCATGGCTGGCATGAACGTGCATGTCACCAGCGCTGCCTTGCCCGAGATCGAGGGTGCGCTGGGAGCCAGCTTCGAGGAAGGGTCCTGGATCTCCACCGCCTACCTGGTGGCCGAGATCAGCATGATCCCGCTGACCGCCTGGCTGGTGCAGGTGTTCTCGCTGCGCCGGGTGATGCTGGTGGGCTCAGCGGTGTTCCTGGTCAGCTCGGTGAGCTGCGCCATGGCCGGCAGCCTGGAGGCGATGATCGCCTTGCGGGTGATCCAGGGCGCCTCGGGCGCGGTGCTGATCCCGTTGTCGATGCAACTGATCATTACCGAGCTGCCGGCCAGCCGCTTGGCCTTGGGGATGGCGCTGTTCAGCCTGTCCAACAGCGTGGCCCAGGCCGCCGGCCCGTCGATCGGAGGCTGGCTCACCGACATGTATTCCTGGCGCTGGATCTTCCTGCTGCAGTTGCCTCCAGGGGTGGCGCTGCTGGCGGCGGTGGCCTGGTCGATCAAGGGCCAGGCCGGTGACCGTAGCGCCCTGCGCCAGGCCGACTGGCTGGGTATCGCAGCCATGGCGCTGGGGCTGGGGGCATTACAGGTGGTGCTGGAGGAGGGTGGGCGCAAGGATTGGTTCGAATCGCGCTTCATCGTCGCTTTCAGCATCGTTGCTGTCATCGCCCTGGGCCTGTTCATTCAGCGTCAGCTGTGGGGGGGACGGCCGTTCATCAACCTGCGTTTGTTGGGCAGCTACAACTTCGGCGTGGCGAGCCTGGCCATGGCGGTGTTCGGCGCGGCCACCTTCGGCCTGGTGTTCCTGGTGCCCAACTACCTGTCGCTGGTGCAGGGCTACAGCGCCAGCGAGATCGGCAAGAGCCTGATCGCCTACGGCATGGTCCAGCTACTGCTGGCGCCGCTGCTGCCGCGCCTGATGCGCTGGCTCAACGCCAAGCTGCTGGTGGCCAGCGGCTTCGCCATCATGGCCCTGGGCTGTTGGCTGGGATCGACGCTGACAGTGGACTCGGGCAGTAATGTGATCATCCCCTCGACCGTGGTGCGTGGCATCGGCCAGCCGTTGATCATGGTGGCGCTGTCGGTGCTCGCGGTGAAGGGCCTGGACAAGGCCCAGGCCGGCTCGGCCTCGGCGCTGATCTCGATGCTGCGCAACCTCGGCGGCGCGCTGGGCACGGCGTTGCTGACGCAACTGGTGTCGCAGCGCGAGCGTTTTCATTCGGTGCGGGTCGGCGAAGGGCTGACGCTGTTCGACGGCGCGCTGCAACAGCGCCTGCCGGGTGGCATGGTCGACCCGCAGTCGCCGCAGGTCATGCAGACCCTGGCGTTGATAGACCAGAGCGTGCGCGAGCAGGCGTACCTGATGGCCTATTCGGATGCGTTCTACCTGTCGTGTGTGGCGCTGCTGGCCTGCGCCGCAGCGTCGCTGCTGCTGCGCAGCCGGTGAGCTTTACGGCTGGCGTTCGGCCACGGCGCGCAGGGTGCGCAGGGTGACCATCGGCGCATCCACCACGAAGCGGTTGGCCAGCCAACCCGGCACATCACCGGCCGGGTCGGCACGCAGCTGGTAGGTGACCTCGGTATCGCGCTCGCCCAAGGGGCGCATGATCCATTCGCCGCTGAGCCGGCGCACACGGATCAGCCCGGGTTCGGTCGGCACCCGCCCGGGCTCGGCGCTCAGGTGGCGCACCAGGGAGTCGTCGTCCAGGCGCTCGGTACGCACCTTGAGCACCATGTCCCTGGGCTTGGCCGGCCAGGGCAGGGCGGTGGTCAGGTAGACCCAGGTGGTATCGCCGTCCACTTCCAGCAGACGCATGTCGGCGCAGGCGTACAGCCATTTGCAGGCCACGCGCAGGTTTTCCTGCAGGTCGCTCAAGGTACGGACGCTAGCCTTGATCCGGGCGACGCCGCGAAATTGCTGGTAGGCCGAACCGTTGACGCTTGCCAGGTAGACATCGATGCCGTTTTCCTGATGCGCGAGTTGCCAGTCGTCTGCCCACGGCAACGCGCCCGGCAACAGGAGCAGCAGGGCAAGTAGAGGGCGATGGAAGGTCATGGCGGGAGGCCGGGAAGGGGCGGTCCGCTCAGTATGGCTCAAGACTGCAGGAGCGGCGGGCTGCCGCTCCTGCAAGGTCATCAACGCTGCGGGTTGAGCGTCAGGTGCACGTGACGGTTGACGTCCTTGTACAGCAGGTAGCTGAACGGGCCCGGGCCGCCGGAGTAGCAAGCTTGCGGGCAGAAGGCGCGCAGCCACATGAAGTCACCGGCCTCGACCTCGACCCAGTCCTGGTTCAGGCGGTACACCGCCTTGCCTTCCAGAACGTACAGGCCGTGTTCCATGACGTGGGTCTCGGCGAACGGGATCACGCCGCCGGGCTGGAAGGTCACGATGTTCACGTGCATGTCGTGGCGCATGTCGGCCATGTCGACGAAACGGGTGGTCTTCCACGCGCCTTCGGTGCCCGGCATCTCGATGACGGTGGCATTGTCGCGGTGGGTGACGAAAGACTCGGGTACCGGCAGGCCCTCGACTTTCTGGTAGTGCTTGCGCAGCCAGTGGAAGGTGACGTTGGCCTTGCTGTTGTTGCGCAGGCTCCAGTCGGCGCCGGGTGCGAGGAAGGCATAGCCGCCCGGCACGAGGGTGTGGTGCTTGCCTTCGACGGTTACGTCGATCTCGCCTTCGACCACGAACAGCACCGCTTCGGCGTTCGGGTCCAGTTCAGGACGCTCGCTGCCGCCTTCGGGGGCGACTTCGACGATGTACTGAGAGAAGGTCTCGGCGAAACCGGTCAGTGGGCGGGCGATTACCCACATGCGCATCTTGTCCCAGAACGGCAAGTGGCTGGTGACGATGTCACGCATCACGCCCTTGGGGATCACGGCATAGGCTTCAGTGAACATGGCACGGTCAGTCAGCAGCTCGGTCTGAGCCGGGTGCCCACCGTGGGGGGCGAAGTAGGAAGGTTTCGACATGAACGGTCTCGACTTTGTTGTTCTCTCCCCATGCCTTGGACCACACCGGCCGGTGCGTGCAGGGGATGCCGGGACAGCATAGGGGGCGAGCGCTGTCATCCACAAATTAAATGTTGAAATACACGGTATCCATTTCTTGAATGACATGTGTAGAGAATCGCCTGGAAATCGTGGCGTCGACATTTTTTTCACATCACCTTGCTAGCATCGCCCGCACTTTCCAGGAGCCGACTTGATGATGCATGTGCTACGCAAACGCGGTGTTCGCCTCGCCCTGGCGTCCTCCACGGGCCTGGTGGCCTGTGCCTTGGGCTTTTTCGCCTGGCAGACCTTCTACCCGGTGCAGGCCGCCGAGGGCTGGAACGTGCAGGTACTGCACAACTCGGTGACCCGGGCCGCTTCGCTGCTGCCTCAGGCCGACGGCAGCCTGCTGGTCAGCCGCGAGCTCAACGGCGGCAAGGGCAGCATCCTGCGCATTACTGCCGAGGGGGACCGGATGGTAGTGCTCGAAGGCTTGTCCAAGCCGGACGGCATGGTCGCCGTCGACGGTGGCTGGGCGTTCAGCCAGGAGGTCGGCGGGGCACCGGTCAGCATGTCGCGCGATGGCCAGGTCAGTCAGCTGTTCGACGGTAACAATGTGCAGGGGTTGTATAACGATGGCCTGCACCTCTACGCCATTGAGGACCGCAAGGGGGATGGCCGATTGATGCGTTATGACTGGCAGAGCGGCGAGCTTGATGTGTTGCGTTCGGGGCTTACCGAAACCGAGGGCCTGACCCGTTGCGCCGACGGGCGCCTGCTGTATACCGAAAAGGCCACCGGCAAGATTCGTGCGCTGAGCGAAGGCGGAAATGACCCGGTGGTGATCGAAGGTCTGCGCAACCCGACCTTCCTGCTCTGCGACCAGCGCGGGCTGTGGATCAGCGAGGATTCGAGCCATCGTGCGCGGCTGTTGCGTATCGATGGTGACGGTACGCGCCGCACGGTTCTCAGCTACTTGAAGGCGCCGCAGGCCATCGTCCCGGATGGCAAGGGCGGATACCTGCTCGCCGAGGGCGGCCGCGACCGGGTGCTGCGCCTGACGCCACCGGCCAAGGCCAAGACTGCGCAGGCCGAAGCCTCGCCGCGGGTGCCTGAAGCCTGAGTCATACCCCTTACAGCTTTTGTAATAGTTTTGCGCTATCGGAAAATTCTGCTTCGATTGTAGGATCGTCGTCCCTAATTGTTATCAAGGTCCCTATGAGCACCTTCGCGGAGCCCCCCAGTCCTTGGCCGTCCCGGCCATCCTTCCCCCGTCCTCGTGACGCATCCCCAGTGAGTACCTGCTAATGGAATGGCTAGCCGACCCCACGGCCTGGCTGGGCCTGTTGACGCTTATCGTCCTCGAGCTGGTGCTGGGTATCGACAACCTGGTGTTCATCGCCATCCTTGCCGACAAGCTGCCGCCACACCAGCGCGACCGTGCGCGGGTGATCGGCCTGTCGCTGGCGCTGATCATGCGCCTTGGCCTGCTGGCCAGCATCTCGTGGATGGTGACCCTTACCGCGCCGCTGATCGAGGTGTTTGGCAAGACCTTCTCCGGCCGCGACCTGATCATGCTGTTCGGTGGTGTGTTCCTGTTGTTCAAGGCCACCATGGAGCTGCACGAACGCCTCGAGGGCCATGTTGCCCAGAGCGGCGGCGTGACCCGCCATGCCGCGTTCTGGCCGATCGTGGCGCAGATCGTCGTGCTGGATGCGGTGTTCTCTCTGGATGCGGTGATCACGGCCGTGGGCATGGTCGAGCATCTGTCGGTGATGATGATCGCGGTGATCTTCTCCATCGGCATCATGATCGTTGCCAGCAAGCCGTTGACCCGTTTCGTCAACGCCCACCCGACAGTGATCATGCTGTGCCTGGGCTTCCTGATGATGATCGGCTTCAGCCTCACCGCCGAAGGCCTGGGCTTCCATATCCCCAAAGGCTACCTGTACGCGGCCATCGGCTTCTCGTTGCTGATCGAGCTGTTCAATCAGCTGGCCCGTGCCCGCCGCAAGCGCAGCGTGCAGCAGCACCGGCCGCTGCGTGAGCGTACCGCCCATGCCGTGCTGCGCCTGATGGGCGGGCGCCGGGTCGAGGCTGACGAGGTGGGCGAGGAAATCGCCGACCTGGTCGAGGGTGGCGAAGAACAGGTGGTGTTCGACCGTCGTGAGCGGGTGATGATCAGCGGTGTGCTGAACCTGGCCGAGCGGCCGATCCGCACGGTGATGACGGCACGCGCCAAGGTCGATGCCATCGACCTGTCACAGCCGGCCGAGGCGATTACCCAGGCATTGGTCAATTCGCCATACTCGCGCCTGCCACTGATCCGTGACGGCCATATCGAGGAACCGCTGGGCTTCGTGCACAAGAAAGAGCTCCTCAAGGAACTGCTGTCCGGTAGCCAGCCCGACCTGCAAGCCTTGGCTCGCGCGCCACTGAACCTGTTGGAAAGCTTCAGCATTCTCAACGCCCTGGAGCAGATGCGCGGGCAGTCGACGCACATTGCCTTCGTGGTCAACGAGTTCGGTGACTTCACCGGGGTGTTGACCATGACCGACATTCTCGAGTCGATTGCCGGCGAGCTGCCGGACGCGAGCGAGGTGGAAGGACCGGGGGTGATCGAGGAGGCAGGCAGCTTTGTTGTCAGCGGCGCCTTGAACCTGGCCCAGGTCCAGGCGCGCACCGGTTTTGCCGCCCGTGCCACCGAGGATTACCAGACCCTGGCGGGCCTGGTCATGAGCCTGCTGGACCGCTTGCCGGTGGTGGGTGATCACCTGGCCTGGAATGGCTGGACCATGACCGTGGTGGCGGTGGAGGAGCGCCGGGTCCGGCAGGTTCGCCTTACACCGAACGGCGACGCTGGCGCAGCAGGTGCTTGAAGCCTTCGAGCACCAGCACCAGCACGGCGGCCCAGATCGGCAGGTAGGTCAGCCACTGGTCGGGGCCGATGGTCTCGCCCAGTAACAAGGCCACGCCGACCAGCAACACCGGCTCGACGTAGCTGAGCAGGCCGAACAGGCTGAACGGCAGCAGGCGGCTAGCCAGTACGTAGGCGATCAGGGCGCAGGCGCTGATCGCCCCGAGCAACGGGATCAGGCCGTACAGCCCTGGATGTTCGGCCAGATCGGTTGTCGATAGCGGGCCCTGGACGACGAAATACAAGGCCCAGGGAAGTAGAAGGCACATGTCGCACCACAGGCCGCCCAGGTGGTCGGTGCGGCAACGCCGCCGCAGGACGAAATAGATCGGGTAGCCGATCATCACCAGCAGGGTTTCCCAGGCGAAGCTGCCGTGCTGGTAAAGTTCGTGGCCAACTCCCAGCGCGGCAAAGCTCACTGCGACCTTCTGCAGGCGCGACAGGCGTTCGCCATAGACCACCCGCCCGGTCAGCACCATGGCCAGCGGCAGCAGGAAGTAGCCCATCGATACCTCCAGGCTGCGCCCGTGCAGCGGGGCCCAGAGGAACAGCCACAACTGCACGCCCATCAACCACGATGTGCCGACCATGCCGAGCAACAGCAATGGTGTGCGGCGCACCCGCCCGAACAGCTCACCGACCCGCTGCCAGTCCCTGGATGCCAGCATGAACTGCGTCAGGCAGGGCAGAGTCAGTAGGGTCCGCCAGCCGAAGATTTCCTCGCCATCCAGGGGCTTCAGGAAGGAGGTATAGAAGTACATCACGGCGAACAGACAGGACGCCATGACCGACGAAACAATGCCTTTTGACACGAATGCCTCGAAAACGGGTAAGTGAGCGGGTAGATCAGCCGCGCATGATCTCAGGGGGACCGCGTTGCGGCAACAGGAGCGGCCAGGGCCAGCAGCAGCTCGCTGGCGGGCATGGGCCGGGCGAACAGGTAACCTTGCTGGAAGTCCACGCCATGGCGCGCCAGATAGTCGCGCTGCACCTCGGTTTCGACACCTTCGGCGACGATGCCCAGGGCCAGCTTGGCGGACAGCTCGATGATGGTGTCGAGAATGTGCTGCGACAGGGCGTCACCTCCGATCATGGCGACGAAGCTCTGGTCGATCTTCAGGTAGTCGACATTGAACTGGCGCAAGTAGTTGAGGCTTGACTGACCAGTACCGAAATCGTCCAGGGCGATCATCACCCCCATTGCGTGCAGTTTTTCGAACAGGTCGAGGGTGACCGGGGTGGGCTCGATCAGCTTGCGCTCGGTCAGTTCCAGGGTCAGCACCACGCGGCCAGGCGGGAAGTGCTGGAGGAAGGTCTGACAGTCATCGAGCAGGCCCAGGTCACGGCAGTGGTCGGCGGTGATGTTGATGCCGATGTGAAACCCGTCCTCGAGCAACGCCGCATGCGGAGCCAGGGTCTGGGCCGTGCGCAGCATCAAGCTGCGGGTCATGGCGACGATCTGGCCGCTGTGCTCGGCGTAGGGTATGAACAGGTCGGGGCGCACCAGGCCCTCGCGTGGGTGTTGCCAGCGCATCAGGACCTCGACACCGGCCCATCGGTAATCACCCTTGCGCACCACCGGCTGGAAGTAGGGCAGGAACTCTTCGGCGTCCAAGGCCCGGTCCAGTTCGCTGCGCGATGAGCTGGCGCGGCGGATCTGCCAACGACAGGACGCGCCTGCCGCCACGCCCAGTATCAGCAACAGGCTCAGCAGAGCGGGGTAGCGCGAGCGCATCAATGCGGCTCGCTTGCCCACGTCATATCCAGCGTGCACGTCGAATGGATAGCGAGTGGACGCATACTGGGTAGCGGCGATGGCCGCGACCGGCGGCTTGCCGTTGTGAACCTGGCCATCACTGCCAATCCAGTGATTGCCAACATGCACCTTGACCTGGTTGTCCGCGCCGATCAGGTGTAGCGCGGTCAGCAGGTGCCGGCCATCGACTGTGGTAATCGCTCCCCGATCGCCGTGTTCCTGCTGGCTGGCCCGATAGACCAGCAGTGCATGCCCCGGGGTGACCGAGTTGCCATTCATCAGCCATAGCTGCCCGTTGGTGTAGTCCCTGGCATTCACTGGTTCGTCGAAATCACCGTATAGCGAGGTGCAATACAACCGGTTGTGATCGAACAGGTTGGTCGAACGCACGAAAGCATTGCGGGTAAGCTCGATGCGCAGTTCCAGTTGCACCTCGTCGCAAGGTTGTCCGGCCTTGGGGAGCAACCGATGTGCGGTTGTGGCCAGGCTGTCCAGGATCTCTTCAATATGGCTGGCTACTTCCTTGGCCGTGGCCAGGCTATCGGCCTGCAGTTCCTGGTCGGTCTGCCAGCGCATCACGGCCAGCCCACAGAGGAGCGGCACCACACCCACCCCCCAGGGCAGCAGGGCGCGCCAGCTCCAGCGGGCAGGGCGTTTGGCGGTCAAGGGCATGGCGCGTGGGGACCTTCTATGCAACGGTATGGTGAGGCAAAGGATAGCCGTTTGTCGGAACAACCTGCGAACTAAAGCGCGACAAACAAATTTACGCACTGTAGAATTGAGTTACGAATACAACAATAAGGTTCTCCGCCTCCCGGGGAATCAAGCCCGCCGAGAATGGGTCCATATGACATACCATGGGTTCAAGCTGATCATTGGTGACTTCCTGGCCCGCAGCGTGCGCGGGATCCCATGCTCACCACCACGCCATCTCCACATCGCAAGCCTGTAATCAACCGTTTTTCGCTGCAGATGAGGACACCAAAATGGCAGATATCTTCGAAAACCCGATGGGCCTGGAAGGCTTTGAATTCATTGAGCTCGCCTCGCCGACCCCCGGCGTGCTGGAGCCAGTATTCCAGATCCTCGGTTTCACCAAGGTGGCTACCCACCGTTCAAAGGATGTGCACCTGTATCGTCAGGGCGGTATCAACCTGATACTGAACAACGAACCGAAGAGCGTAGCCTCGTATTTCGCCGCCGAGCATGGTCCCTCGGTGTGCGGCATGGCCTTCCGCGTTCGCAACGCCCATGAAGCCTATGCTCGCGCGCTGGAGCTGGGTGCCCAACCAGTGGAAATCGAGACCGGCCCGATGGAGCTGCGCCTGCCGGCGATCAAAGGTATCGGTGGCGCGCCGCTGTACCTGATCGACCGTTATGAAGAGGGCAGTTCGATTTATGACATCGACTTCAAGTTCATCGAAGGTGTAGACCGCAATCCGGTCGGCGCGGGCCTGAAGATCATCGATCACCTCACCCATAACGTCTATCGCGGGCGCATGGCTTACTGGGCTGGCTTCTACGAGAAGCTGTTCAACTTCCGCGAGATCCGTTACTTCGATATCAAGGGCGAGTACACCGGCCTGACCTCCAAGGCGATGACCGCCCCAGACGGCATGATCCGCATCCCGCTCAACGAGGAATCGTCCAAAGGGGCGGGGCAGATCGAAGAGTTCCTGATGCAATTCAACGGTGAGGGTATCCAGCACGTTGCCTTCCTCACCGACGACCTGCTCAAGACCTGGGACGCGCTAAAAGGTTTCGGCATGCGCTTCATGACGGCGCCGCCGCAGACCTACTACGAGATGCTCGAGGAGCGCCTGCCAGGGCATGGCGAGCCGGTCGATCAGTTGCAGGCCCGTGGCATCCTGCTGGACGGTGCTTCCGAGGCTGGCGACAAGCGGCTGTTGCTGCAGATCTTCTCCGAGACGCTGCTGGGCCCGGTGTTCTTTGAGTTCATCCAGCGCAAGGGTGACGACGGCTTCGGTGAAGGCAACTTCAAGGCGCTGTTCGAGTCGATCGAGCGTGACCAGGTGCGTCGCGGCGTGTTGAGCACCGAGTAATCGGCCGAGCACACCATCGCGGGGCAAGCCCGCTTCCACACCGGAAGGTGGCGGGAGCGGGCTTGCCCCGCGCTAAGTTGTGGCGAACGTTCATTGTTGCCTGTTCAGGTAGCGGATCACCGCTTCGGCTACCTTGGTGCTTGATGCCGGATTCTGCCCGGTGATCAAGCTACCGTCCTCCACCACATAGGGCGCCCACGGGTCATCCGCCTTGCTGTACTCGCCACCGCGAGCACCCAGTTCGTTCTCGGTGAGAAACGGCACCACCTTGTCCAGCTCAACCAGTTTTTCTTCGGTATTGGAAAAGCCGGTGACCCTGCGCCCTTTGAGCAGCAAGCTGTTGTCGCCGAGCTTGATATTGAGCAGTCCCACTACTCCATGGCACACCGCGGCGACCGCGCCGCCGCGCTCATGGATCCGCCGTGTCAGCTCCTGCAATGGCTGGTTGTCGGGGAAGTCCCACATCACGCCGTGGCCACCGGTGTAGTAGATCGCGCTGTACTGGTCGGCCTTGACCTGGCCGGGGCTCAAGGTGGCGCCAAGGCGGTTCATGAACGCCTTGTCGTTGTACCATTGCCAGTCCAGGTCCGGCGCCATCTGCAGGCTGTGGGGGTCGATCGGTACATAGCCGCCCGCCGGGCTGACATAGTCGACGGTAAAACCCGCTTTTTGCACTGCGTCGACAAAGTGCACGGCCTCTCCCAGCCACAATCCTGTGGCGCGCTTGATATCGGGATACTTGGCGGTATTGGTCAGCACGATCAGGAGTTTCTTGTTCATGTGCGCATGCCCGTCGAATCCATGGGAAAACGTTTGGCCAGCAAGATCAAAAGCCATTTGAGCATAGCCCTCGCCACGCAATGCGCCATGGGCACGGGCGCTGTGCTAGGCTGCTGCAAAAGTCGACGTACTACCGGGAGATGCCATGGATCAGGACACTTCCATATTTATGCAGGCCGCCATCGACGAGGCCCGCAAGGGACTCGAGGAGGGCGGCATTCCGATCGGCTCGGTACTGGTGCACGAGGGCAGGATCATCGGCCGTGGCCACAATCGCCGCGTACAGCAGGGCAGTGCCATCCTGCATGGCGAGATGGATGCCCTGGAGAATGCCGGTCGGCAGCCAGCCCGGGTTTACCAGCAGGCCACCCTCTATACCACCTTGTCGCCCTGTGCCATGTGCAGCGGCGCAATCCTGCTGTACGGCATCAAGCATGTGATCATCGGCGAGAACGTCACCTTCATGGGCGAAGAGCAGTTGCTCGGCGACCGTGGCGTGCGCCTCGAGGTGCATGACGATGAAACCTGCAAGGCGCTGATGCGCCGGTTCATCGAAGCCAACCCAGAGCTGTGGAACGAAGATATTGGCCGCTGACCTGCACACCCAAGGCGCAGATATCCAGGTAATCCACCTGGCACCACCGTCGTCTTCTCTGGCCGAGGTGGGCAGGCCCATCGCCGGCTTCGACTGGAGCGCGACGCCGTTGGGGGCGTTGACCTCCTGGCCGCCTACCCTGCGCATCGCTGTAGACATGGTACTGATGTCTCCCTTTCCCTGTGCGCTGGCATGGGGCTCTGCCCTGACGGTCATCCACAATGACGCCTATCGGGTCTTGCTGGGCGGCGCAGCCGACCACCAGGGGCGTGCCTTCGACGCGCTCTGGGAGCAGTCATGGGAGAGTATGGGGGCAAGCGTATTCAAGGTGTTGCAGGGCCAGGGCAGCCTGATCGAGGATGCCCCGTTGGCAGTGTATCGAGAGGGTATCACTGGCAAGGCCTGGGTCTCTGGCTGCTTCTCGCCTATTCGTGACGACGGTGGTGCGGTTGCCGGGTTTCTCCACGCGCTGTTCGAGACCACTGCCAGTGTCGGGGCCTGCCACGAATGGCGCGAGCTGGCGCAATCCTTCGATGCGCGCCTGGCGCAGTACCTGGCCGATCCTGAACATACCTGGCAGCTGTCGCCTGATGTGATGCTGATGCTCGACGCCGACCTGCGCGTGCGCACGGCCAACCCTGCTTGGCATCGGCTGCTGGGTTGGGATGAGGCTGCGCCGATGCAAATGGCGCTCCCCGACCTGTTCCATCCCGCGGACCGTACCGAAGCGCAGTTGACGCTGATGGCGCTTGTGCAGGGACACGCCGCGCCGCCCTTCGAGGGTCGGGTTCGCCATAGCGACGGTCATTACTGCTGGTTCCGTTGGACTGGCAGTGCCCACCAGCTGTTGCCGACGCTGGTGGGGAGGAACATCACCGCTGACCGCCATGAGGTCCAGCGTCTGGCTGAGGCGGCGGTGCGTGATAGCCAGCGCATGGAAGGGGTTGTGAAGGTGGCGGGTGGGCTGGCACACGAAATGAATAACGTACTGTCGGGAGTCGGCAGTAGCCTGGAGCTGCTCGAACGACGCCTCGCCCAGGGACGAATGGAACGGGTGGATGAATATGTGCGAATGGCACGGGAGTGTGCCCAGCGCGCTATTGGCCTGACCCAGAACTTGCTGGCGTTTGCCCGGAGCCAGCCATTGGCGCCGAATCCGCTGAGCATCAACCGGCTGTTGGAGGAAGCGGAGCCCATACTACGCCAGACCTTGGGCGCCGAGATGACCTTGAATATGCAACTGGATGTGGCGCCTTGGCCCTTGCAGGTCGATCCGGATACCTTGCGTAACGCGCTTCTGCACTTGTGCAGTAATGCACGCGATGCCTGCCTGGGTGAAGGCAACCTGACGATCCATACCGCCAACGAGCGGCTGGAGATGCCCAGCGAAGGGCCGGAAGCCTTGCCGCCGGGGGACTACGTCACGCTGCAGGTCGAGGACGATGGGCATGGCATGAGTCGTCAGGACCTGGCAAGGGTGTTTGAGCCGTTCTACACCACCAAGCCCTTGGGGCAGGGAGCCGGCCTGGGGCTACCTATGGTGCATGGTTTCGTACAGCAGTCCGGCGGCCAGATGTGGATTGAGTCGGCGATCGACCAGGGTACCAGGGTCGTCATGATGTTCCCCCGCTATCAGGGGACGTTGCCGGACAGCATCGCTCATGATGCGACGCCGCGACAGATGCAGAGTGAACGGTTGTTGCTGGTCGATGATGAAAGCAACCTGCGTGGCCTGATGAAGGAGGCGCTGGTTGATTACGGTTTCGAGGTGTGCGACGTGCCTGATGCCAACAGCGCGTTAGGGCAATTCAGGCATGGCGGCCCGTTCGACCTGGTGATAACCGATATCGGCCTGCCGGGTGGGTTCAGCGGTCGTCAGGTAGCCAGGGCACTGCGCATGATGAAGCCAGAACAGAAGATCCTGTTCATCACCGGGTATACCGCCGAGCCGGTGGAACAGTCCCTGCTTGACGAACCGGGCACGGCATTGATGTTCAAGCCGTTTTCGTTGCAGATGCTGGTAGAGCAGATTCAGAGGATGTTGCAGGCCTGAAGCCGGCGATCACAGCCCCTGCTGCAAGTAGGGGTCGTCCGGGTTCTGCCGCTCAAGTTCGGCCAGCAGCACCTGGACATTCTGCAACTGTCCGGTTTCCTTCCAGTACTCGATCAGTAGTACCCGGGCCTGGCGGTTGGCGGGTTGACGGTTGAGCACGGTCTCCAGCTGTTTCTGCGCGGCATCGAGCTGGTCCAACTGATGCAGAGTGATGGCCAGCGTATAACGGTACTCGGTGTTTTCCGGTTCCAGTTCGACCGCCCGGGAAAGTGCCAGCAGGGCATATTCCTGTTGTTCGTGGCGGGTCAGCCACAGCCCCAGTTCATACTGCAAGAAGGCGGAGTCAGGGCGTAGCGCCAGCGCCTTGGCGAGTACCTCGCGGGAGGCGTCATGCTGGCCCTGCTGCTCCAGCAAGCGGACTTGCGTGGCCAGGGCGTCCAGGCCTTCTGGGGCCACAGCCAGGCTGCGCCGCAGGGCCTGTGTGGCGGCGTCATAGGCTTGTTCGTGCATGTAGAGCCGGGCTAGGTGCAGCTGTGCGGCGGCGTCGTCAGGCTGTTGTTCCAGGGCCTGTTCGTACTGTTCCAGAGCCGTCTGCAAGGGCCCGAAGTACAGGCCGATGGCGTCCGGGTCCAGGCCCAGCAGCGCATCCACCGCGGCGAAGCGCACACTCTGCTCGTCATCCTCCAATAACGGCCCCAGAACCAGGCTGCGCTGGGCGGCCGGCAACAGGCGACGGATGCTGCCGATGGCAGCCCGACGTACCAACGGATCGGCGTGCTCGAGGCCCATGCTGGCCAGTTTCAAGGCCTGTGGCGAAGGGTAGTTGGGCAATTCGGCATACAACGCGGCGCGGCGGATGGGGGGCAGGTCGTCGCGTTGCAACTGCTGGTACAACACCCGCGCGGCGCCCGGCAGGCCATCATGTGCCTGGCGCAGGGCCTTGGCGTAACTGTGGGGTGGCAGGCTGGGCGGTGCGGGTTGCCGGTCACGCCACAGATAGCCGATCGCAACGGGCAGTACAAGCAGAAGTAACAGGGCGATCAGGAGGAGGCGGTGTCTGGGCATCTCGCGGTCCGTGGTGGCGGTATCGCAGAGCTTGGGGCAGACAGGTAGCAAATGCAATGATCAGGGTACGATCCCGGGGCAGCGCCGAGTTGCAGGTTCAGCAGCACGTGGACAAGCTGTGTGCTGTCGGCGTGCTTTGCAAGCGTGCAGGGACTGCTTGCATTTCGGTGATGTTCCTCGTGGCGCTCTGCGGGTATCCTCGCCTGAGCCTTTCCTGAACTGTCCTGATTTCCAAGGAGCTGCACGCTGTGTTCAAACATGTCGATGCCTATGCCGGCGACCCGATCCTCTCGTTGATGGAAACCTTCAAGGCCGACCCGCGGGCCGCCAAGGTCAACCTGAGTATCGGCCTGTACTACGACGAAGCCGGCGTGGTGCCGCAGCTGGCGGCGGTGGCCGAGGTGGAGAAACGCCTGGCCGGCCAGCCCCATGAAGCCTCGCTGTACCTGCCGATGGAAGGCCTGGCCGCCTACCGCCAGGCGATCCAGGCGCTGCTGTTCGGCGCCGAGCACCCGGCCGTCGCCGCTGGCCGCGTGGCCACCGTGCAGACCGTCGGCGGCTCGGGCGCGCTGAAAGTCGGTGCCGACTTCCTCAAGCGTTACTTCCCAGGCTCCGAGGTGTGGGTGAGCAACCCGACCTGGGACAACCACCGGGCAATCTTCGAAGGCGCGGGCTTCAAGGTGCACACCTACCCGTACTTCGACCCGGACACCCGCGGCCTCGACTTCGCCGGCATGCTGGCCAGCCTGCAGGCCTTGCCGCAGAACAGCGTGGTCCTGCTGCATCCGTGCTGCCACAACCCCACCGGCGTCGACCTGGACCAGCAGCAGTGGCAACAGGTGGTAGAGGTGGTCAAGGCGCGCCAGTTGATCCCGTTCCTCGATATCGCCTACCAGGGCTTCGGCGAAGGCCTGGTCGAAGACGCCTATGCGATCCGCGAAATGGCCCGTGCCGGCGTGCCTTGCCTGGTCAGCAACTCGTTCTCGAAGATCTTCTCGCTGTACGGCGAGCGGGTAGGGGGCCTGTCGGTGGTCTGTGATGATGCCGCCACCGCTTCCAGCGTGCTTGGCCAGCTCAAGGCCACTGTGCGCCGCAACTACTCCAGCCCGCCCGCTTTCGGCGCCCAGCTGGTGGCCGGCGTGCTAGGTGACGCTGCGCTCAACGCGCAATGGGCCGCAGAGGTGGAGGTAATGCGCAAGCGCATCCTCGACATGCGCCAGGGCCTGGTCGACCTGCTCGGCGAGCTGCTGCCAGGCCAGGACTTCCAGTTCTTCCTGCGCCAGCGGGGCATGTTCAGCTATACCGGTTTCAGCGTGGAACAAGTGCGTCGGCTGCGTGAAGAGTTTGGCGTGTACCTGATCGACAGCGGCCGGGTATGCATGTCCGGGCTGCGCCCGGCCAACCTGCGTCAAGTGGCCGAGGCATTTGCCGCCGTGCACAAGGGCTGACATCGGCGCTGGCCGAACTGGCTTTACCGCGGGGCAAGTCGCATCGGCGCACCGAAGCGACTTGCCCCGCGGTAGTTTTTGCAACCCGAAATCCTGCTTTCTTGTACATACAAGTGCAACCGTCCCTCGGGCGGGGCTTCCCCAAGTGCAACCTTTGCATGCACAATCGCGCCCCTCTTCCCCGGTTGAGTTGGGCGAATCGTCTATTTCGCCATTCTCAGCCTGTTGCAGTCTTGCGAGTGGAGCTTCACCCGGAATGAATGAGCAGGCCCCAAGCGTTGAACAACGCTTTGCAGAATCGACCCCCGCCACCCTCGGCAGCTGGTCGCGTCAAGACACCACCTGGATGCTGGGCCTGTTCGGCACGGCCATCGGCGCCGGAACCCTGTTCCTGCCCATCAACGCCGGCCTTGGCGGTTTCTGGCCGCTGCTGGTCCTGGCTTTGCTGGCTTTCCCCATGACCTACTTCGCTCATCGCGGGCTGACCCGTTTCGTGCTGTCGGGCAGCAAGGGCGGTGATATCACCGACGTGGTCGAGGAACATTTCGGCATCACCGCCGGTGCGCTGATCACCGTCTTGTACTTCTTCGCCATCTTCCCGATCCTGCTGATCTACAGCGTGGCGCTGACCAACACCGTCAGCAGCTTCATGGAGCACCAGCTGCATATCGCGCCGCCGCCGCGGGCAATCCTGTCGTTCGTGCTGATCCTCGGCCTGCTGGCCATCGTGCGCTGCGGCGAACAGGCCACGGTCAAGGTCATGAGCCTGCTGGTGTATCCGTTCATCGTCGCCCTGGCTTTGCTGGCCCTCTACCTGGTGCCGCACTGGACCGGCGGCATCCTTGACACCGCTACCCAGGTGCCGTCCGGCTCGGCCTTCCTGCACACCGTGTGGCTGGCCATTCCGGTGATGGTGTTCTCGTTCAACCACTCGCCGATCATCTCGGCCTTTGCCGTTGATCAGAAGCGCCGCTACGCCGAGCACGCCGACGAGCGCAGCGGCCAGATCCTGCGCCGCGCCCACCTGCTGATGGTGCTGATGGTGCTGTTCTTCGTGTTCAGCTGCGTGCTGACCCTGAGCAGCGCCCAGCTGGCTGAAGCCAAGGCGCAGAACCTGTCGATCCTGTCCTACCTGGCCAACCACTTCGAGCAGCCGGCCATCGCTTTCGCCGCGCCACTGATCGCCTTCATCGCCATCGCCAAGTCGTTCCTGGGCCACTACATCGGTGCCAGCGAAGGCCTCAAGGGCATGATCGTCAAGACCGGCATGCGCCCGGGCGCCAAGGCCCTGGACCGCATCGTCGCCGCACTGATGCTGGTGGTGTGCTGGATCGTCGCCACCCTCAACCCGAGCATCCTGGGCATGATTGAATCGCTCGGCGGTCCGATCATCGCCGTGCTGCTGTTCCTGATGCCGATGTATGCCATCCGCCGCGTGCCGTCGATGCGCAAGTACAGCGGTGCGCTGTCCAACGTGTTCGTGGTGGTGGTCGGCCTGGTGGCCTTGACCTCGGTGGTTTACGGCCTGCTGGCCTGATGCATTTCTGAATGCGGTGTGCCCGGGTGGCTTGTCGCGATCCGGGCATTTTTTTGTCCACAAGAATTGTCTGGCAATGCAACAATTTCATGTTTGGTTATAGGCACTTGCGCGTCTTCATGCTTAACTCGAGGTCTTTTTCCAAACCCGCAAAGGATTTCCGTCATGGCTCAAGTGACTCTCAAAGGCAACCCGGTTCAAGTCAAAGGCGAGCTGCCGAAAGCTGGCGCCCAGGCACCTGCCTTCTCCCTGGTGGCTGGCAACCTGGCCGATACGTCGCTGAAAGACTTTGCCGGCAAGCGCAAGGTGCTGAACATCTTCCCAAGCGTCGATACCCCGACCTGCGCCACCTCGGTGCGCAAGTTCAACGCTCAGGCCAACGACGTGGCCAACACCGTGGTGCTGTGCATCTCCGCCGACCTGCCGTTCGCCCAGGCGCGCTTCTGCGGCGCTGAAGGCCTGGAGAACGTGAAGAACCTGTCGACCCTGCGTGGCCGCGAGTTCCTGGAAAACTACGGCGTGGCCATCGTCGATGGCCCGCTGGCCGGCCTGGCCGCTCGCGCCGTGGTGGTGCTGGACGAAAACGACAAGGTGCTGCACAGCGAGCTGGTGGGCGAAATCGCCGACGAGCCGAACTACGATGCGGCACTGGCTGTCTTGAAGTAACGCCACGCGCCCGTTTGGGCGGCGTGGGAGCGGGCTTGACCCGCGATTGCACGTTGAAGGCAGACGTCATAGCCTGATACGACGCCATTGCGATGCTAGCCCGCTCTCACTGGCGGGTTACACCCTGTTACGGCCTGGACCCTGTTCCAGGCCGTTTTCATTTAAAGTTCACCCCTTTGCCAACGTCAGCCGAAGGTAAAGCACTGGTAAAGCCCCTTTGCTAAAACGATGCCAGTGCTTATCGTTCACGCTCGCCACACCGTCATTCTCTGAACAAGGTTCGTTCAACCCATGCAAGCCTCCAATTCCCGTTCCCCTCGTCGCTGGCTGTTCGGCCTGCTGATCCTGCTGCTGGTGGCCCTGTTGGCCTGGTGGCTGTGGCCCGCAACGACCGCCCATAAAGAGGGTGGCGGGCATCGCCCAGGCAAAGGCATGGGCGGCCGGCCGGGTTTTGGCGCCTCCACCGAAGCGGTGCCGGTGCGCGTCGAGCCTGCGCGGGTGGGTGACTTCCCGCTGTACTACAAGGCCCTTGGCACCGTGACCGCGACCAACACGGTCAACGTGCGCAGCCGGGTGGCCGGCGAGCTGGTCAAGATCCACTTCAAGGAAGGCCAGCAGGTCAAGGCCGGTGACCTGCTCGCCGAGATCGACCCGCGCAGCTACCGCATCGCCCTGCAGCAGGCCGAAGGCACCCTGGCGCAAAACCAGGCGCAACTGAAGAATGCCCAGGTCGACCTGGCCCGTTATAAAGGCCTGTATGCCGAAGACAGCATCGCCAAGCAGACCCTGGACACCGCCGAGGCACAGGTCGGGCAATTCCAGGGGCTGGTCAAGACCAACCAGGCGCAGGTCAACGATGCCCGCCTGAACCTGGCGTTCACCCAGATCCGTGCGCCGATCAGCGGTCGCCTTGGCCTGCGCCAGCTGGACCTGGGCAACCTGGTCGCCGCCAACGACACCACGGCGCTGGTGGTCATTACCCAGACCGAACCGATCAGCGTCGCCTTCACCTTGCCGGAAACCCAGCTCGACACCGTGCTCGCCCGCTACCGCAGCGGTGCCAGCCTGCCGGTCGAAGCATGGGACCGTGGCGATCAGAAGCTGCAGTCCACCGGCGTGTTGGGCAGCCTCGACAACCAGATCGACACCGCCACCGGCACCCTGAAGTTCAAGGGCACCTTCCAGAACACCGACCACGCCCTGTTTCCCAACCAATTCGTCAATGTGCGCCTGTTGGCCGACACCCTGAAACAGGTGGTACTGGCGCCGACCGCGGCCATCCAGTTCGGCAATGACGGCACCTTCGCCTACGTGGTCAACGCCGAGAACACCATCAACATCCGCCCCCTCAAGGTCGGTGCGAGCGATGGTGAGAACAGTGTGATCGTCGAGGGCCTGGCCGCCGGTGACCGCCTGGTGCTGGAAGGCACCGACCGCCTGCGCGAAGGCTCCAAGGTCGAGGTGGTCGAAGACAGCTCGCAAGTGCCGACCACCCCGGGCCAGCATCTGCAGGGGCAGGGCGCCAAGGGCTCGGCGCAGACTGGTGAACCAGGCTCCAAGGCGGGCGCATGAACCTCTCGCGCCTGTTCATCCTGCGGCCGGTCGCCACCACGCTGAGCATGCTGGCCATCGTCCTGGCCGGCCTGATCGCCTACAAGCTGCTACCGGTGGCGGCCTTGCCCCAGGTCGACTACCCGACCATCCGCGTCATGACCCTGTACCCCGGCGCCAGCCCCCAGGTGATGACCAGCGCCGTCACCGCGCCACTGGAGCGTCAGTTCGGCCAGATGCCGGGCCTCGAGCAGATGGCCTCGACCAGCTCCGGCGGCGCTTCGGTGCTGACCCTGCGTTTCAACCTCGACATGAACATGGATGTCGCCGAGCAGCAGGTACAGGCCGCGATCAACGCCGCCAGCAACCTGCTGCCCAGCGACCTGCCGGCACCGCCGGTGTACAACAAGGTCAACCCGGCCGACACGCCGGTGCTGACCTTGGCCATCTCGTCCAAGACCATGCCGCTGCCCAAGCTCAACGACCTGGTCGACACCCGCGTAGCGCAGAAAATCGCCCAGATCAGTGGCGTCGGCATGGTCAGCATCGCCGGCGGCCAGCGCCAGGCGGTGCGGATCAAGGTCAACGTCGACGCCCTGGCGGCCAACGGCCTGAACCTGGACGACGTGCGCACCCTGATCGGTGCCTCCAACGTCAACCAGCCCAAGGGCAACTTCGATGGCCCGACCCGGGTGTCGATGCTCGACGCCAATGACCAGTTGCGCTCGCCGGCCGAGTACGCCAATCTCATCCTCAAGTACAACAATGGCGCACCGCTGCGCCTGAAGGACGTCGCCGAGATCGTCGACGGCGCCGAGAACGAGCGCCTTGCCGCCTGGGCCAACCAGAACGAGGCGGTCCTGCTGAACATCCAGCGCCAACCCGGCGCCAACGTCATCGAGGTGGTCGACCGGATCAAGGAACTGCTGCCGTCGATCACCGATAACCTGCCGGCGGGTCTGGACGTGAGCGTGCTCACCGACCGTACCCAGACCATCCGTGCCGCCGTGCGCGACGTGCAGCACGAGTTGCTGTTCGCCATTGCCCTGGTGGTGATGGTGACCTTCCTGTTCCTGCGCCGGGCGTCGGCCACGATCATCCCGTCGATCGCCGTGCCGCTGTCGCTGATCGGCACCTTCGGGGTGATGTACCTGGCCGGTTTCTCGGTCAACAACCTCACGCTGATGGCCCTGACCATCGCCACCGGTTTCGTGGTGGACGATGCCATCGTCATGCTGGAGAACATCTCCCGGCATATAGAAGAGGGCGAGACACCGCTGCAGGCCGCGCTCAAGGGCGCTAAACAGATCGGTTTCACCCTGATCTCGCTGACCTTCTCGCTGATCGCGGTATTGATCCCGCTGCTGTTCATGGCCGACGTGGTCGGGCGGCTATTCCGCGAGTTCGCCATCACCCTGGCGGTGGCCATCCTGATTTCCCTGGTGGTGTCACTGACGCTGACGCCGATGATGTGCGCCCGCCTGCTCAAGCGTGAACCAAAGGAAGAGGAGCAAGGCCGCTTCTACCGGGCCAGCGGTGCCTGGATCGACTGGCTGATCAAGCACTACGCCAGTGCCCTGACCTGGGTGCTCAAGCGCCAGCCGTTGACGTTGCTGGTGGCCGTGGCCACCTTGGCGTTGACCGTGGTGCTTTACCTGATGGTGCCCAAGGGCTTCTTCCCGGCCCAGGACACCGGGGTGATCCAGGGTATTTCCGAGGCACCGCAGTCGACTTCGTTCGCCGCCATGAGTCAACGCCAGCAGGCCCTGACCGAGGTGATCCTGCAGGACCCGGCGGTGCAGAGCCTGTCGTCGTACATCGGCGTGGATGGCGACAACGCCACCCTAAACAGCGGCCGCCTGCTGATCAACCTCAAGCCCCATGGCGAGCGCGACGTGACGGCAGCCGAGGTGATCAGCCGCTTGCAGCCGCAGCTCGACAAGCTGGTCGGCATCCGCCTGTTCATGCAGCCGGTGCAGGACCTGAGCATCGAGGACCGGGTCAGCCGCACCCAGTACCAGTTCAGCCTCAGCTCGCCGGATGCCGACATGCTTGCCGAGTGGAGCGGCAAGCTGGTGCAGGCACTGAAGGACCGCCCGGAACTCCAGGACGTGGCCAGCGATCTGCAGGACAAGGGCCTGCAGGTGTACCTGGTGATCGACCGCGACATGGCCAGCCGTCTCGGCATCACCGTGGCGCAGATCACCAACGCCCTGTACGACGCCTTCGGTCAGCGGCAGATCTCGACCATCTACACCCAGGCCAGCCAGTACCGCGTTGTGCTGCAGTCGCAGACTGCGGCCAGCCTCGGTCCGCAGGCGCTTGAGGCGGTCCACGTCAAGGCCGCCGACGGCGGCCAGGTGCGCCTGTCGGCCCTGGCGCGCATCGAGCAGCGCCAGGCCCAGTTGGCCATCTCGCACATCGGCCAGTTCCCGGCGGTGATGATGTCGTTCAACCTGGCCCATGGCGCGTCCCTGGGCGAGGCGGTCAAGGTGATCGAGCAGGTGCAGCAGGACATCGGCATGCCGATCGGCGTGCAGACCCGCTTCCAGGGCGCTGCCGAGGCGTTCCAGGCCTCGCTGTCGAGTACCTTGCTACTGATCCTCGCCGCCGTGGTGACCATGTACATCGTGCTCGGCGTGCTCTACGAGAGCTACATCCACCCGGTGACCATCCTCTCGACGTTGCCTTCGGCGGCGGTGGGGGCCTTGCTGGCGCTGTTGCTGAGCGGCAACGACCTGGGCATGATCGCCATTATCGGCATCATCCTGCTGATCGGCATCGTCAAGAAGAACGCGATCATGATGATCGACTTCGCCCTGGAAGCCGAGCGCCATCAGGGCATGAGCCCGAGTGATGCGATCTATCAGGCTGCGTTGCTGCGCTTCCGGCCGATCCTGATGACCACCCTGGCCGCGCTGTTCGGTGCCGTGCCGCTGATGCTCGCCACCGGTTCCGGCGCCGAGCTGCGTCAGCCGCTGGGCCTGGTGATGGTTGGCGGCCTGCTGGTGAGTCAGGTGCTGACCCTGTTCACCACACCGGTCATCTACCTGTACTTCGATCGCCTGGCTCGTCGCTGGCGCCCGCTTGACGATCCGCGGCAGGCCGAAGCATGAACCTCTCCGCACCTTTCATCCGCCGGCCTGTGGCCACCATGCTGCTCAGCCTGGCGATCATGTTGCTGGGCGGGGTGAGTTTCGGCCTGCTGCCGGTGTCGCCGTTGCCGCAGATGGATTTCCCGGTGATCGTGGTACAGGCCAGCCTGCCTGGAGCCAGCCCCGAGGTCATGGCGTCCACCGTCGCCACGCCGCTGGAGCGCAAGCTTGGCGCCATTGCCGGCGTCACCACCCTGACCAGCAGTTCCAACCAGGGCTCGACCCGGGTGATCATCGGCTTTGAACTGGGCCGCGACATTGATGGTGCGGCACGCGAGGTGCAGGCCGCGATCAACGCTACCCGCAACCTGCTGCCCAGCGGCATGCGCAGCATGCCCACCTACAAGAAGATCAACCCTTCCCAGGCGCCGATCATGGTGCTGTCGCTGACCTCGCAGGTGCTGTCCAAGGGCAAGCTCTACGACCTGGCCGACACCATCCTGTCCCAGAGCCTGTCACAGGTCAGCGGGGTAGGGGAAGTACAGATCGGCGGCAGTTCGCTGCCGGCGGTGCGCATCGAGCTCGAGCCGCAACTGCTCAACCAGTACGGCCTGTCCCTGGACGATGTGCGCGCCGCGGTGGCCAACGCGAACCAGCGCCGGCCCATGGGCTTTGTCGAGGACAGCGAGCGCAACTGGCAAGTGCGCGCCAACGACCAGTTGGAGCAGGCCGAAGACTACAAGCCTATCATCATCCGCCAGCAGAATGGTTCGATCCTGCGGCTGTCGGATGTGGCCAAGGTCAGTGATGGCGTGGAAAACCGTTACAACAGTGGCTTCTTCAACGACGAGAGCGCTGTGCTGCTGGTGGTCAACCGCCAGGCCAACGCCAACATCATCCAGACCGTCGACCAGATCAAGGCCGAGCTGCCGGCACTGCAGTCGCTGTTGCCGGCCAGCGTCAAGCTCAACGTAGCCATGGACCGCTCGCCGGTGATCAAGGCCACCTTGAAGGAGGCCGAGCACACCTTGCTGATCGCGGTGGTGCTGGTGATCCTGGTGGTGTACCTGTTCCTCGGCAACTTCCGCGCCTCGCTGATCCCGAGCCTGGCGGTACCGGTGTCGCTGGTGGGTACCTTCGCCGTGATGTACCTGTGTGGGTTCTCGCTGAACAATCTGTCGCTGATGGCGCTGATCCTTGCCACCGGCCTGGTGGTGGACGATGCCATCGTGGTGCTGGAGAACATCTCCCGACACATCGAGAAGGGCGAGAGCCCGATGCGCGCGGCCTACAAAGGCGCGCAGGAGGTCGGTTTCACCCTGCTGTCGATGAACGTCTCGCTGGTGGCGGTGTTCGTCTCCATCCTGTTCATGGGGGGGATCGTTCGCGGGCTGTTCAAGGAATTCTCGATCACCCTGGCGGCGGCAATCATCGTCTCGCTGGTGGTGTCGCTGACCCTCACGCCGATGCTCTGCTCGCGCTGGCTCAAGATCCATGGCCCGCAGCAGCAGACCCGCCTGCAACGCTGGAGCGACCGTATTCACCAGCGCATGGTCGCCGGCTACGACAAGAGCCTGGGCTGGGCGCTGCGCCACAGGCGCCTGACCCTGCTCAGCCTGCTGGCCACCATCGTACTCAACATCGCGCTGTACGTGGTGGTGCCCAAGACCCTGATGCCGCAGCAGGACACCGGCCAATTGCAAGGTTTCATCCGCGGCGATGACGGGCTGTCGTTCACGGTCATGCAACCAAAGATGGAAATCTACCGCCGCGCCCTGCTCGCGGACCCGGCCGTGGAGAGTGTCGCCGGCTTCATTGGCGGCAACAGTGGTACCAATAATGCGTTCGTGCTAGTACGACTGAAACCGATCGCCGAGCGCAAGGAGAATGCGCAGAAAGTCATCGACCGCTTGCGCAAGGACCTGCCGAAGATACCCGGCGGGCGTCTGTACCTGATGGCCGACCAGGACCTGCAACTCGGTGGCGGCGGGCGCGACCAGACCACCTCCCAGTACCTGTACACCTTGCAGAGCGGCGATCTGGCCGCTTTGCGCGAATGGTTCCCCAAGGTCGCCGCCGAGCTGCGCAAACTGCCCGAGCTGACCGCCATCGACGCCCGTGACGGTGCTGGCACCCAGCAGGTGACCCTGGTGGTCGACCGTGACCAGGCCAAGCGCCTGGGCATCGACATGGACATGGTCACCGCGGTGCTCAACAACGCCTACAGCCAGCGACAGATCTCGACCATCTACGACAGCCTCAACCAGTACCAGGTGGTGCTTGAGATCAACCCGAAATACGCCTGGGACCCGAGTACCCTGGAGCAGGTGCAGGTGATCACCGCCGACGGCGCCCGGGTGCCGCTGTCCGCCTTTGCCCGCTACGAGAACAGCCTGGCCAACGACCGCGTCAGCCACGAAGGGCAGTTTGCCTCCGAGGACATCTCGTTCGATGTTGCCGAAGGCTACAGCCCCGACCAGGCCCTGGCCGCGCTGGAGCGGGCGGTGGCCAGGCTTGGCCTGCCCGAATCGGTGATCGCCAAGCTCGGTGGCGACGCGGACGCGTTCACCAAGACCGCCCAAGGCCAGCCGTTCATGATCCTCGGCGCCCTGGTGCTGGTGTATCTGGTGCTGGGCATTCTCTACGAGAGCTACATCCACCCGCTGACGATCCTCTCCACACTGCCCTCGGCCGGGGTCGGCGCCTTGCTGGCGCTGTACCTGACCGGTGGCGAATTCAGCCTGATCTCGTTGCTCGGTCTGTTCCTGCTGATCGGCGTGGTGAAGAAGAACGCCATTCTGATGATCGACTTGGCCCTGCAACTCGAGCGCCATGAAGGCTTGTCACCGGAGGCGTCGATCCGCCGTGCCTGCCTGCTGCGCCTGCGGCCGATCCTGATGACAACCCTGGCCGCGATCCTCGGCGCGCTGCCGCTGCTGCTCAGCCGCGCCGAGGGCGCCGAGATGCGCCAGCCGTTGGGCCTGACCATCATCGGCGGCCTGGTGTTCAGCCAGATCCTCACCCTCTACACCACGCCTGTGGTCTACCTGTACCTCGACCGCCTGCGCCACCGGTTCAACCGCTGGCGCGGCGTGCGCACCGACGCTGCCCTGGATACCCCGCTATGAACTTTGCCCACACCCGAATCCATCGTGCCCTCAGGCTGCTGACCCAAGGGCGCGGCTCGCGCCTGGTCAGCGCCGGGTTGTGCGTGGCCATGCTCAGCGCCTGTACCTTGAGTCCGGACTATCACCGCCCGGAGATCAGCACCCCGGCGCAGTTCAAGCAGGCCGAGGGCTGGACCCAGGCCAACCCGTCCGATGCCGTCGCCCGCGGGGCATGGTGGGAGCTGTATGGCGACAAGCAGCTCGACGCCCTGGTGGAAGAGCTCAACCGCAGCAACCAGACGGTGGCGCAGTACGAAGCGCAGTATCGTCAGGCCCAGGCGCTGGTGCGCAGCAGCCGCGCCGCGCTGTTCCCCTCATTGAACCTCACCGTTGGGAAGAACCGTTCGGCCCAGGGCACCGGGAGCTCCAGCTCGAGCCTGTCGAACAACAGCAGTGGCATCCGCGATACCTACAACGCGCAACTCGGCGTGAGCTGGGAAATCGACCTGTGGGGCAAGCTGCGTGAAGCCATGAACGCCAACGAGGCCAGTGCCGAGGCCAGCTTCGCCGATATGGCGGCCATTCGCCTGAGCCAGCAGTCGGAGCTGGTGCAGAACTACCTGCAACTGCGGGTCATCGACGCGCAGAAACGCTTGCTCGAGGCCACGGTAGCGGCCTATGAACGGTCGTTGAAGATGAACGAGAACCAGTATCGCGCCGGGGTTGCCGGGCCGGATGCCGTAGCCCAGGCACGTACCCAGCTCAAGAGCACCCAGGCCGACCTGATCGACCTGGCCTGGCAACGCGCGCAGTACGAAAACGCCATTGCCGTGCTGATGGGCAAGGCCCCGGCCGACTTCGCCCTGGCCGCGAGCGGCGACATTCCGGCATTGCCGCAGGTGCCGGTGTCGCTCCCTTCGCAGTTGCTCGAGCGCAGGCCCGACATCGCTTCAGCCGAACGCAAGGTCATGGCGGCCAACGCCAACATCGGCGTCTCCCGGGCGGCGTACTTCCCCGACCTGTCCCTGAGCATGAATGGCGGGTACTCCAGCAGCAGTTTCAACAACTGGATCGAGCTTCCCAACCGTTACTGGTCCGTCGGCCCGCAGTTGGCGTTGACGTTGTTCGATGCCGGCAAGCGTAGCGCCGAGGTGGACCGCAGCGTGGCGGTGTACGACCAGACCGTGGCGCAGTACCGGCAGGCCGTGCTGGATGGGTTCAAGGAGGTCGAGAACTACCTGGTGCAGCTCAAGGTGTATGGGGACGAAGCCGTTGTCCGGCAGGAAGCGCTCGAGGCGGCGCGGGAGTCGTTGCGCTTGACCGAGAACCAGTACAAGGCCGGGTTGATCGGTTACCTGGACGTGGTGAACGTGCAGACCACGGCGCTGAGCAGCGAACGCAGCGTGTTGACCCTGTTGCAGGGGCGGCTGGTGGCGAGCGTGCAGTTGATCGCGGCGCTTGGCGGTGGCTGGGATGCTCGCACGCAGTTGGCCGAGCAGTGACCTGCTGTTGGCGACTTGGCCCGTGACGCTGTACCGCATCTCAGATAGCCAGATGGCGCGTGGCGTTTGGCCATTTCTCGTGCAAACTGGGTAAAGCCACCTCGTCGGTGGCACAATCCATTGCACGAGGAACGCCATGAGCGGACGTTGTCTGGGCTTGTCTGTGTGGTTGTCGTGCCTGCTGGCAGTTATTCCACTGCACGGCCTGGCCACAGACAGCTGCAAGCACCTCACCGCCACCGGCAACCCGGAGTACCCACCTTATCTCTGGCGCGACCCGCATAACCCCGAGCAACTTATCGGGGCCAATGCCGACCTGCTGAAGGAGGTGGCCAAGGACCTCGGCCTGGTGGTGGATGTGGTGTATGTCGGGCCGTGGTCCAGGGCGCAGGAGGAAGTGAGCAGCGGGCGCATCGACATGCTCGCCGGCTACTTTCGTACCCAGGCGCGCGAACTGTTGACCGACTTCATCAGCCCGCCATTTCTGTTCAATTCCAGCGTGGTCTGGGTGCGCAAGGGCGAGGGCTTCGCCTACAGCGACTGGTCCGACCTCAAGGGGCGACGCGGCGGAACGCTGGTCAACAATAGCCATGGCCAGGCGTTCGACGACTACGCCCGGGCGCAGCTCCACCTCGAAGCAGTGCCCAGCGCCACCCAGGCCTTCCAGAAGTTGCTGTTCAGGCGCAGCGACTACGTGATCTTCGAGCAGTATCCCGGCATGGCCCTGGCGCGCACGTTGGGCAAGGAAAAGGAGCTGGAGGTACTTGAGCCGCCGGTGTCCAGCGAAGGGCTGTACCTGGCGCTATCGCACAAGTCGGGTTGCAACCAGCCGGCACTGCGCGAACAGCTGGCGCGCAAGATGCGGGAGCTGGTGGCAGGGCCCTTGCCCGAACAACTGGTGGCCGAAAACCTGGAGCGCTGGCAGCGTCAACAGGCCGGAAAGTGAATCGGGCTGACGCGGCGCTGTCACGCTAGCTCAGCTCTTGCACTTGGCCACGACGACCTGGCAGGTCCGCGGCGTGCCCCCGGACCTGCCGGCGTAGCGCATGCAACTGTCCAGCGACTTCCTGCTCGCCATGGCCAGTGTCGGACCGAATGCCAGGCCGCCTTCGCCGCTGCTGGGCAGCGCCTTGGCATAGCAGTTGGAGCCTTGGGCGGCGTAGCGGGTGCTGGCGTGCTTGTTCGAACAACCGGTCGAGACGAACAAGGTGATGGCGAGCAGGGCGAGGCGCACTGCATGCCGGGGCAGGGTGGCCATTGCAGGCTCCGGGAACGGCGTGGTGGTGTGTTGAGCTTAGCCGGAGTCGCTTCGCTTGGCTTGGTGTTTCTCGTGGTCAGGGATGCCAGATCGATGGGTTTGCCCGCGGTCGATGCCATGAGCAGAAGCAAACGACAAGTGGCATTATGCCTCCAGTTACTCGCGCAAAGGCTCTAACCCCTTCACTGCAGGGCTTGCGAGCGGATTTTGGATCCATCGAGAAGCGCGAAAAGCCCGTGCGTTTCAGCAAAGCTTGAGTACAATCATCGGCTTTTCCCCGGCCTGCCGGGTTCGTTCCTGGAAGTGCGAATGCTGATCGGTAGCTACTCCTCCTCGCTGGTGTTGATCTCGCTGTGCGTGGCCATCCTTGCCTCCTACACGGCCCTGGACCTGACCGGGCGCATCGCCACGGCCAAGGGCCGGGCGGTGTACCTGTGGATGGGCGGCGGGGCATTGGCCATGGGCATCGGCATCTGGTCGATGCACTTCATCGGCATGCTGGCGTTCAGCCTGCCCATCGAGCTGGGTTACGACACTGCGCTGACCGGCCTGTCGCTGCTGATCGCGGTGGCTTCGTCGGGTTTCGCCCTGTGGCTGGTGAGCCAGCCAAAGCTACCTTGGCTACAACTGGCCTTCGGTGCCTTGATCATGGGCACCGGCATCGCCTGCATGCACTACATGGGCATGGCCGCTCTGCGCATGCAACCGGGCATCGA
Organism: Pseudomonas sp. PONIH3; assembly: GCF_002934345.1. Lineage (NCBI taxonomy): Bacteria > Pseudomonadati > Pseudomonadota > Gammaproteobacteria > Pseudomonadales > Pseudomonadaceae > Pseudomonas > Pseudomonas sp. PONIH3. The sequence goes on along the minus strand of NZ_CP026386.1, from coordinate 583,940 downwards.
CTACGATCCGACGTTGTTCGGCGCCTCCCTGGCCATCGCGGTGGGGGCTTCGGCGGCGGCGCTTTGGATAGCCTTCCGCCTGCGCCAGCACACGCCCTATGTACGGCAGATCCGTGGCGTGGCGGCGGTGGTGATGGGGATCGCCATCGTCGGCATGCACTACACCGGCATGGCGGCGGCCAACTTCCCTGCGGGCAGTTTCTGCGGGGCATTGACCACGGGATTGGCGGGGGACGGCCTGGATTACCTGGTGCTGATCACTACCTTGGCAGTGCTGGCGGTGGCCTTGCTGACTTCGGTGCTCGATGCCCGGCTGGAAGCGCGTACGGCAGAACTGGCACGCTCGCTGACCCTGGCCAACCAGGAACTGACCCAGTTGGCCTTGCACGACACCCTGACCGGGCTGCCCAACCGCACGCTGCTGGCCGACCGGATCGACCAGGCCATCGGCCGCGTTGCAGAGCAGGGGGGCTGTTTCGCGCTGATGTTCATCGACCTGGACGGCTTCAAACCGGTCAACGACGCCTTCGGCCACCATGTCGGCGACTTGCTGCTCAAGGCGGTGGCGGCGCGGTTGCGCGGCCACCTGCATAGCCAGGACACCCTGGCGCGCATCGGCGGTGACGAATTCGTGCTGCTGGTGGAGTTGGACGAGCCCGATGACGCCATGAATGTCGCGGCCAAGCAAGTCAACCTGATGTCCAAGCCGTTCCGTGTGGCCGAGCATGACCTGCAGTTGTCGGCGAGCCTGGGCATCGTGATGTATCCCGGCAACGGCCTGGACCAGCACGAACTGCTGCGCAACGCCGACGCCGCCATGTACCACGCCAAGAGCGCCGGCAAGAACGGTTACAGCTTTTTCGATGGTTCGATGAACAGCAATGCGCGCCAGCAACTGCAGCTGCTGCAGGATCTGCGCACGGCCCTGGACCATGGCCAGTTCCGCCTGCACTATCAGCCCAAGTTGGGGATGTAAGCCGGAACCCCAGAAATTTCCGTCACCCTAGTTGGGTGGGCTCAACACTCGTGTCACCAGCTACCTTCTGGAGAATCGAGCTCGGCCATCCCTCCCTGGACGGGCATCGCTCGACGATGTTCAACGGCTCCCTCACGGGGCCGTCGTTTTGTGGGGGCTATTCCATCCACAAGTCGTCGAGGTTCTTGAAGTTCCAGAGCGTCGGGTCTTCGGGGCCAGTGATACTGTCCTTGCAACTCGTGGCCGCCAGGTCGATGGTCTGCATCGGGATCGGCTCTCTCGAGCGTAGCGAGAAGAACACGCGAACCTTGGGAGTCAGCAGTGATTCCATTCCCGGCTCAACGACAACGGCCAGACGCTGAGAGGACAGGCGAACCAAGGAGCCGACGGGGTAGATGCCCACGGCCTTGACGAAGGCGTGGAAGATGCGTTTGTCGAAATGGCCCTCCCACTTGGCCATCTGCCGCATCGCCGCGGACGGGTCCCACGGCTTTTTGTAGGCTCGCTCCGACGTCACGGCATCATAGACGTCGCAGATTGCGCCCATGCGGGCCAGGAGTGAAATGGCGTCACCGGCCAAGCGATCCGGGTAGCCGGTTCCGTCGATCTTCTCGTGATGGTGCAGGGCAATGTCCACCACCCCGGGCTCGGCCCCGCCTGCGCGCAGCATCTTTGCGCCCTCCACAGGGTGGCGCTTCATGATGGCGAACTCGGCATCGGTGAGCTTGCCTGGTTTGTTAAGCACTTCCAGCGGCATCGCGGCCTTGCCTAGGTCGTGCATCAGTCCGCCGATGCCAGCCAGGCGCGTTTGCTCCTCGTCTAGATCGAGATGCCGGGCCAGCGATAGCATCAGGGCGCAGACGGCAACCGAGTGCAGGTAGGTGTAATCGTCGTGCGTTTTGATGCGTGCGACGCTGATGAGGGCATGAGGTTGGCGCAGCACCGAGGCAGCGATTTCTCCGACCAGCGGCAACGTCGTGCTTGGGTCGACGGCCTTGCCAAGCCGGGCTTCCTGGAACATGTCCATGACTTGGGACTTGGCCGCAAGACAGAGTTTCCGTGCATAACACATTTCGCTCTCCATTGAGGTTGCGCCGTCACTTTTCTTGCTTAGTGGACTAGACGGCAGAGATTGCTCCTCCGACAATTCTCTGGGCTCTGGGCTCTGGGCTCTGGGCTCTGGGCTCTGGGCTCTGGGCTCTGGGCTCTGGGCTCTGGGCTCTGGGCTCTGGGCTCTGGGCTCTCTGGGCTCTCTGGGTCGACTTGGCTTTTGGCCAAGTCGACCCAGACCTCCCCGACGCCACATTCTCGAATGGCAGAGAGATCCTGAGGCTCGGTCAGCAGGAAGCTGCCGCGCCAGAATGGGTGTCGAACCCAAGAGCAGGCGAGCTTGTGGATGTACATGCCGAGACGAAGCTCGGATACGGGAATGCGTTTTACCAACTTATTTTCCTTTCTGAGTTGGGTGGTTAGGCGTGCGCCGAGGCTGGCACCCAGCGGTAGAGCGGAGGTAAGGTCACGCCAAGATTCTTGGATCAGCCGGAACCGCCGAAATTTCCGTCAGCCGATCAACATGGCTTTGTCTCGCGCTCGGTCGATGCGTTCCTGCATCGCCTGCATGACTTCTTCGTGGGTGTACGACTTGGCGTTGGGGTCGTCGGCCTCTCGGAGAGCTTCCTCGACCTCGCGGGTCATCCGCGCATATTCTTCCGGCCACAGCGCTTGCTCCATGCGCAGCGACGCCTGCCCAAGCAGGTGCAGCAGGCCGAACAGCCGCATGTCATTGGTGGCGACGACGTGCTCTCGAATCCGCTCCTGGATCACCTCGCAGGCCCGATGCGCCTCTGGCGTCGCCGTGCCCTCGTAGCCGGCTGGGAGTTCTGCTTCTTCAGCGATTCGCGCCCAAGCGATAGCCAGCGCCTCGATGGTGGACAGGTTCATTTGCTCATCCACTTGCGCAGCAGACGCTTTTTCAGGGAGGCGCGCTCTTGCGGATTGCGTCCCTTGTGGTTGGCAATGCGATCCGCCGTGGCGGCCTGGCGCTTGATGGGCCAGTAGGAGCGGCCATCCTTACCCATCGACCAGACGTTGCTGACCTGGTTTTCCAGTAGAGGCAGATGGGCGCATAGAGCTTCCGGCGACGCGCTGGCCAGCGCGGTGCGCTCGTGGGTTCGCCAGCGCTGATGCCAGAGTTTCTTGTCCTCGCGCTCGCTACGGCAGGTCGTGTGCCCAACGATGGGCGTTTTGCGGCGGCTGCGGCTCATGATGTGGTTGTCTCCAAGAACATTCAGGACAGGCTTTCTGGGTAGAGCGCCGTCACCGGGACAGGGTTTCTTGCACTTGTTCCAGCGAGGTCATCAGATGATCAACCTGATCCTGAAGATCCACGGCGAGATCAAATAGCTCAGCCACTCGGCTGCGTGATCCCTCGTTGAACGCGGCCATTGCCAGTTGATGCAGCTTCAACAGGTCGGTGCGCAGTTGCGGAGGTGCGCCGTCTGCGCTGTCATTCAAATCGCCGCGCAGCACGTCCACGGCATCGACTGCACGCAGCAGTGCCGTGGTATCGAAATTCTCGGGAGTCAGTTCGTCCCATTCGTCGTCGGTGATGCGGGCTGCCATCAGGAGAGCTCCGATTAAGCGGTTGCGAGCGTTAGATGCCCGATCGGCTCGGCTGCTGGCCGTACCTTGATTTCGATGTCGTAGCCGAGGCGATTCAGACAATCCATCAGCTTGCGTTCGGATAGATTGGTGAAGTCGCCGCGCATCATGCCCGACACCTTCGGTTGCGGGATGCCCATGCGTTTGGCCGCCGCTTGTTGAGTCAGCCCAAGGGCGCGCATGGCCCTCCTGATCTCGACCACCAGGCCGGTCTTGATCTTGAGCTTTTCAGCGTCAGGCAGTCCAAGGTCGGCAAAGACGTTGCCCGAGCTGCGCTGAACCTCGACGCCTTCAATGATTCGTTTTTGCATTTCGTAGCTCCTGTGCCAATACCTCGGCCACCTTCAGCCGAGCGCGGATGATGTCCATGTCGGCCTTTGGCGTGGCGATTCCGCTCTTGCTCTTCTTCTGGAAGCAGTGCAGGACGAACACCGCTTCCGCAAACTTGACCGTGTATACCGCTCGATAGGTGCCGCCGGCATCGTCTTCGACGACCTCCAGCACGCCGGCACCACCGAACCCCTTGAGCACCTTTGCTGCGTCATCCTGATCGCCTATCTGCGCCAACGAGAGCGCGTAACCGAAACGGCGACGCACGTCGGACGGCAACGCCATCAAATCCTTGTGGCTGCTCGCGATCCATTCGAGCGGTTTTTCTTTGTTTGTCATGACGGAATTTTATACCTGTTCAGGTAATGATGTAAACGCGGCAACCTCAAGGAGGTGTCGTAAAACATTTGTTTTGCGACAGGCTGTCAGCCGCCGCTGTGCTACCTGTGCAACACCCCCTCAAAAATGTACGGAAAACTCTATCGCTATTCACTATTATGCGGAAACCTGTTTTTGATGGTTATCCGCCTATGTTGGTTGGCTACATGCGCGTGTCGTCGGACTCCGACCGCCAGAGCACGGACTTGCAGCGCGACGCGCTGCTCGCCGCCGGCGTCGATCCGCGTCACCTGTTTGAGGATCGTGCCTCTGGCGCGAAGGATGACCGTGCCGGCTTGGCGCGGGCGCTTGAGTTCGTTCGAGCCGGCGATGTGCTGGTGGTGTGGAAACTCGACCGGCTCGGTCGCTCGCTGTCGCACCTGCTCGCCATTGTGACTTCGCTCAAGGACAAGCGGGTGGCGTTCCGCTCGCTGACAGAGAACCTGGACACTACGACGCCCTCGGGCGAATTCCTGTTCCAGGTGTTCGGTGCGCTCGCGCAGTACGAGCGCGCCTTGATTCAGGAGCGCGTCGTCGCGGGCTTGGCCGCCGCACGCAAACGCGGCCGGATCGGCGGCCGGCCGCAGGCGATCACTGGTGAGAAGCTGGACGCCATCGTCGCCGCGCTCGATGGCGGCATGTCTAAGGCGGCGGTGTGCCGCAACTTCAATGTCAAGCGCACTACGTTGATCGAAACATTGACGCGAGCAGGTTGGCGTGGTGCGGGAAGGACGGTCGATGAGCAACAAGAATAAGCTACTCACCGTCTTTTCTGACGCAGAGCAGGAAGCCTTGTACGGCCTACCGGACTTCGACGATGCTCAGCGGCTGGAATACCTGGCGTTGGCCGAATCTGAACTGGCGTTCGCCAGCAGCCGGCCTAGCCTGCAGGCCCAAGTCTATTGCGTCTTGCAGATCGGCTACTTCAAGGCCAAGCATGCTTTCTTCCGCTTCGATTGGCATGAGGTCGAGGACGATTGCGCCTTCGTGCTGAGTCGCTATTTCCACGGCGAAGCGTTCGAACGCAAGGCGATCACCAAGCATGAGCACTACAGCCAGAGGGGTCAGATCGCCGAACTGTTCGGCTACCGGTCGTGGGCGGCTAGCTTCCTGCCGCAACTGGCACAGCAGGCTGAACAGATCGTGCGGCGCGACGTAATGCCAGGATTCGTGGCCGCCGAACTGATCGTTTGGCTCAGCGAGCACAAAATCATCCGGCCCGGCCACACCACCTTACAAGAGCTGGTCAGTGAAGCCCTGTCCACCGAACGCAGGCGCTTGGGCGGCTTGCTGGCAGAAGTGTTGGACGAATCGGCCAAAGCTGCGCTGGGCCAGCTCCTGGTGCGTGACGACACCCTGTCTCAACTGGCAGCGCTCAAGCAGGACGCTAAAGATTTCGGCTGGCGTCAGATGGCAGGGGAGCGCGAGAAGCGCGCCACGCTGAAGTCCTTGCACGGGATCGCCAAGGCGCTGCTGCCCAAGCTCGGCATCTCGCAGCAGAACCTGCTGTACTACGCGAGCCTGGCGAACTTCTATACCGTCCATGACCTGCGCCACCTGAAGGCGGAGCAGACCCGGCTCTACCTGCTGTGCTATGCCTGGGTACGTTACCGGCAGCTCACCGACAACCTGGTCGACGCGATGGCCTTCCACATGAAAAAACTTGAGGACGAGAGCCGCACGGGTGCGAAACAGTCCTTTGTCGCCGAACAGCTGCGACGCCATCAGGAAACGCCGCAGGTTGGCCGCCTGCTGTCGCTGTACGTGGACGACAGCGTGGCCGATCCGACGCCGTTCGGCGAGGTGCGCCAACGCGCCTACAAAATCATGTCCAGGGAATTGCTGCAAAACACGGCGCAGCGCATGAGCGTCAAGCCACTGAACAAACTGGCGCTGCACTGGCAGGCGGTGGACGGCCTGGCCGAACGCATTCGACGCCATCTACGGCCGCTGTACGTCGCGCTCGACTTCGCCGGCACGGCCCCCGATAACCCATGGCTCGCGGCGCTGACTTGGGCCAAGAGCGTGTTCGCCAAGCAGCAGCGCCTATCACAACGGCCACTCGACGAATGTCCGGCGGCAACGCTGCCGAAACGCTTGCGTCCGTACCTGCTGATGTTCGATGCCGAAGGCACGCCGACAGGCCTGCATGCCGATCGTTACGAATTCTGGCTTTACCGTCAGGTCAGGAAACGCTTCCAGGCGGGCGAGCTCTACATTGACGATAGCTTGCAGCACCGGCATTTGTCCGACGAGTTGGTTTCGATGGACGAGAAAGCCGCCGTGCTCGCGCAGATGGACATCCCCTTCCTGCGGCAGCCGGTCAGTGCCCAGCTCGATGCACTGGCGACCGAGTTGCGTGCGCAATGGGTGGCGTTCAATCGCGAGCTGAAACAGGGCAAGCTGACGCACCTGGAATACGACAAGGACACGCAGAGACTGACCTGGCGCAAGCCCAAGGGGGAGAACCAGAAGGCGCGCGAGCAAGCTCTCTACGAGCAACTGCCATACTGCGATGTCGCCGACGTGTTTCGCTTCGTCAACGGCCAGTGCCAGTTCCTGTCGGCGCTGACACCATTGCAGCCACGCTATGCGAAGAAGGTAGCCGACGCCGACAGTCTGATGGCGGTGATCATTGCCCAAGCCATGAACCACGGCAACCAGGTTATGGCACGTACCAGCGACATCCCGTACCACGTCCTGGAGAGTACCTACCAGCAGTACCTGCGCCAGGCGACGCTACATGTGGCCAACGATTGCATCAGCAACGCCATCGCCGCACTGCCGATCTTCCCGCATTACTCGTTCGACCTCGATTCGTTGTACGGTGCCGTTGATGGGCAGAAATTCGGCGTCGAGCGACCAACTGTGAAGGCGCGCTACTCGCGCAAATATTTCGGCCGCGGCAAGGGCGTCGTCGCCTACACGCTGCTGTGCAATCACGTGCCGTTGAACGGCTACCTGATAGGCGCACACGAGTACGAGGCTCACCACGTGTTCGACATCTGGTACCGCAACACGTCGGACATCGTGCCGAGCGCGATCACCGGCGACATGCACAGCATCAACAAGGCCAACTTCGCCATCCTGCACTGGTTCGGACTTCGTTTCGAGCCGCGCTTCACCGACCTCGACGACCAGTTGCAGGAGCTGTATTGCGCCGATGATCTGGCATTGTACGAGAAATGCCTGATCCGGCCGGCTGGCCAGATCGACCGGCAACTCATCGTCGGTGAGAAGGCGAACATCGACCGAATCGTCGCCACACTGGGCCTGAAGGAAATGACGCAGGGCACGCTGATCCGCAAGCTGTGCACCTATACGGCGCCGAACCCGACGCGGCGCGCAATCTTCGAGTTCGACAAGCTCATCCGCAGTATCTACACACTGCGCTACCTGCGCGACCCGCAACTGGAGCGTAATGTTCACCGCTCGCAGAACCGCATTGAGTCCTATCACCAGCTACGCTCGACCATCGCCCAAGTCGGTGGGAAGAAGGAATTGACCGGCCGCACCGACATCGAAATCGAGATCAGCAACCAGTGCGCCAGGCTGATCGGCAACGCGATCATCTTCTACAACTCGGCGATCCTGTCCCTGCTGCTGACGAAGTACGAGGCAGCTGGCAATGCCAAGGCGCTGGCGTTGATCACGCAGATGTCGCCAGCGGCCTGGCGGCACATCCTGCTGAACGGGCATTACACCTTCCAGACTGACGGCAAGTTCATCGACCTGGATGCGCTCGTGGCGGGACTGGAGCTGGGCTGACGGAAATTTCTGGGATTCCGGCGTACAACCCCGTAAAATAGAAGAGTGAGCACTTGATTTGCTGGTGCTTTCAAACAACGGTGTTGTTTTTTTAACAGCCGAACTGGAAAGGGAGGCTGAGCTGCTCAGTGATCACTTTATCCGTTGGCTGATTTACGCCGGCATGTTCGCTACAGGCACTGAACGACAACGCAGATGGTATGGTCTGTGCGTTCTGACTCGTCAAGGATCGGCCAATGGATCGTTTGTCTAATTTGCTCTCGCGGTTCGGCGTGCGGGCCAATCTGTTCTATGACGGCGACCTATGCGGCTCTGCATCTTACGATGGCGCCGAGCGGCGAGGTTATATCCATCTGCTTCAGGCCGGCAGCGTGACGTTGCTTGGTCCCGATCGCAAGGATTTGCAGCTCACTCGCCCTAGCTTGATTTTTATGCCACGCCCCGCCAAGCATCAATTGTTTGCGGGTGAGTCCGATGGCGCAAAGTTGTTGTGTGCTTCCATGGAGTTTGAGGGCGGAATTGATAATCCTTTGTCGGCTTCATTACCGGACTGTTTGGTGCTCGCACTCGATGATCTGCCCATGCTGGCAGACACGTTGGAGTGGATGTTTGCCGAGGCGGCAAATGTGCATTGTGGAAGGGAAGCCGCGCTTGAGCGCTTATTTGAGCTCCTAATCATTCTGTTGCTCCGTTACCTGCTCGATCATCACCAGTTGCGCACCGGAATGATGGCTGGACTGGCCGACATGCGGCTTGCCCGATCGCTTTTACAGATGCACAACTCCCCGGAACATGCCTGGTCAATAGCAGAGCTGGCCAGTGAGTCAAATATGTCACGCGCTGCGTATGCCGTGCATTTCAAGAGTGTCATCGGACAGACGCCTGCTGATTATTTGTTGAGTTGGCGAGTTAGCCTGGCTCAGAAGCTGATGCGAGAAGGGCGCTCGATTACGCTGATTGCAGCTCAAGTCGGCTACGAAAGTCCTTCGGCGCTGTCTCGCGCATTTAGACGCAAGACGGGGTTGAGCCCTCGTGACTGGTTGAAAGATCTGGCGGGGGAAAATGATGGCAAAAAGGCCTAAGGCATTACTGCCTTAAGCCATTGAAAAAATTATGCATTAATTTTACGTTTTTCCAGTTCAACCAGCGAATGGCCTGCCACAAATATCGAAACAGCAAGCAACCCTAAGTCTTTAAGCAGAAACTGACCTGGCGCAACGGAAATCGCCGGAAACCCTAAACTAGGCTCAATGACGCCCGGAGTGGAAAACATAAAGCTAAGGGTTGTGAAGAACAGGCCTGCAGACAGAGCGCCTCCTACCACGGATAGTTTGGGCGACAGCATGCGGCCTGCGATCAGAGTGCCGATCGAAATCTCTAGTATGCCGAGCAGGCTGGAGAACATGTCGACCGAAAAAATGCTATACACCCATCCCAAAAGCGGGCTGTTGCTCACCAGTGGAACCAGGCCCTCGGCCTCGTAGTGGGTAAATTTCATGCCGCCGAACCAGAAGTAAATAATAGCGAGAGCCAAGTACGCGCCATAGATACCTAGCCCCATAGTTTTGGTTCCAAGCGTTAAGTGGGCCTGTACGCTGGACTTCGAGTTTTCAATGCCTATGGTTTTCATGTCTGAGCTTCCAGTAGTGAGTGAGAGTGTGTTGGCTGCCGAACGCCGTATGCGTTGGCGATGAGATGATTATGGCTGGCATCTCTAATCAAGAGGCATCAGAAAGTATTGATTTCAGTGCAGATCGTCTTGGGCGGTGCAATTCGCGATGAAGGGATCGCCGTGGAGAGCGATGAGTGCACTATTTCGATAAAGGAGTCGTTTTACATAGGTCGATGAAGGAGTCGCCTCAGAAAACGGAAAATAAAGCACGCTAAGGCGTAGTTCCCTCGGGCTACACCGCGTCCGCACTGCGCGGTTCTTTCTTCCCTTGCAGTGACGCAATCAGCGGGCAGGAAACGTTCCCCTTCCGCGCATGGCAGGCGCACACCAAATCAGACAGCACGGCCTCCATGCGCGCCAGGTCAGCCATCCTCTCGCGCACGTCCTTGAGCTTGTGCTCGGCCAGGCTGCTGGCTTCCTCGCAATGGGTGCCATCCTCCAGCCGCAGCAGCTCGGCGATCTCATCCAGGCTGAAGCCCAACCGCTGGGCTGATTTCACGAAGCGCACCCGCGTTACATCCGTCTCGCCATAGCGGCGAATGCTGCCGTAAGGCTTGTCCGGTTCCGGGAGCAAGCCCTTGCGCTGATAGAACCGGATGGTCTCCACATTGACCCCGGCCGTCCTGGCGAAAACGCCAATGGTCAGGTTCTCCAAATTGTTTTCCATATCGCTTGACTCCGTACATAACTACGGAAGTAAGCTTAAGCTATCCAATTCAGATTCGAAAGGACAAACGTATGTCTGAACCTCAAAACGGGCGCGGCGCGCTCTTCACTGGCGGGCTGGCCGCCATCCTCGCCTCGGCTTGCTGCCTCGGGCCGCTGGTTCTGATCGCCTTGGGGTTCAGCGGCGCTTGGATCGGCAACTTGACGGTGTTGGAACCCTATCGCCCCATCTTTATCGGCGTGGCGCTGGTGGCGTTGTTCTTCGCCTGGCGGCGCATCTACCGGCCGTCAGCCGCCTGCAAACCGGGTGAGGTTTGCGCGATTCCCCAAGTGCGAGCTACTTACAAGCTCATTTTCTGGGGCGTGGCCGTGCTGGTTTTGGTCGCGCTCGGATTTCCCTACGTCGTGCCATTTTTCTATTGATCACAGGAGTTCACCATGAAAAAGCTGCTTTCCGCCCTTGCCCTCGCTGCCGTTGTTGCCCCCGTGTGGGCCGCCACCCAGACCGTTACGCTGTCCGTACCGGGCATGACCTGCTCGGCCTGTCCGATCACTGTCAAGAAGGCGATTTCCAAGGTCGATGGCGTCAGTAAAGTTGACGTGACCTTCGAGACGCGCGAAGCGGTGGTCACCTTCGATGATGCCAAGACCAGCGTGCAGAAACTGACCAAGGCTACCGAGGATGCGGGCTACCCATCATCAGTCAAGAACTGATCATGAAAGACCCGAAGACACTGCTGCGGGTCAGCATCATTGGCACAACCCTCGTGGCGCTGTGTTGCTTCACCCCTGTTCTGGTCATTTTGCTCGGTGTGGTCGGCTTGTCCGCGCTGACCGGCTATCTGGACTATGTGCTGCTGCCTGCGCTGGCGATTTTCATCGGCTTGACCATCTACGCCATCCAACGAAAACGCCAAGCCGATGCCTGCTGCACCCCGAAATTCAATGGAGTAAAAAAATGACCGAAATCACCGTGAATGGCATGACCTGCACATCCTGCGCCACCCATGTCAAAGATGCTTTGGAAAAGATTCCCGGCGTGAATGCCGCTGTGGTGTCCTATCCAGAAAGCCGCGCGCAAGTCATGGCAGACACCGCCGTGAGCCACAACCAACTGCTGGCCGCCATCGCCGCATTGGGTTATCAAGGCTCGATCCGGGTTGGTGATTTCAAAGATGAACCAAAAATCCGTGATGCACTTGAGGGCGCCGGTTTGCATATCGCCATCATTGGCAGCGGCGGGGCCGCGATGGCGGCGGCGCTGAAGGCCGTCGAGCAAGGCGCGACGGTCACGCTGATCGAACGCGGCACCATCGGCGGCACCTGCGTCAATATCGGCTGTGTGCCGTCCAAGATCATGATCCGCGCTGCCCATATTGCCCATCTGCGCCGGGAAAGTCCGTTCGACGGCGGTATTGCGGCAACTGTGCCTGCGATTGACCGCAGCAAACTGCTGGCCCAGCAGCAGGCCCGTGTCGATGAACTGCGGCACGCCAAATACGAAGGCATCCTGGACGGCAATCCAGCCATCACCGTTTTGCACGGTGAAGCGCGTTTCAAGGACGACCAGAGCCTGGTCGTCCGTTTGAACGAGGGTGGCGAGCGCGAGGTAACGTTCGACCGCTGCCTGGTCGCCACCGGTGCCAGTCCGGCCGTGCCGCCGATTCCGGGCCTGAAAGAGTCACCCTACTGGACTTCCACCGAAGCGCTTGTCAGCGACACCATTCCCGCACGCCTGGCCGTGATCGGTTCGTCGGTGGTGGCGTTGGAACTGGCGCAAGCCTTTGCCCGGCTCGGCAGCCAGGTCACGATCCTGGCACGCAGCACCTTGTTCTTCCGGGAAGACCCGGCCATCGGCGAGGCCGTGACAGCCGCTTTCCGCGCCGAGGGCATCGAGGTGCTGGAGCACACGCAAGCCAGCCAGGTCGCCCATGTGAACGGCGAATTCGTGCTGACCACCGGACACGGTGAATTGCGCGCTGACAAGTTGCTGGTTGCCACCGGTCGGGCACCGAATACGCGCAGCCTCGCGCTGGACGCGGCGGGGGTCACTGTCAATGCGCAAGGGGCCATCGTTATCGACCAAGGCATGCGCACGAGCAACCCGAACATCTACGCGGCCGGCGACTGCACCGACCAGCCGCAGTTCGTCTACGTGGCAGCGGCCGCCGGCACCCGTGCCGCGATCAACATGACCGGCGGCGACGCAGCCCTCAATCTGACCGCGATGCCGGCAGTGGTGTTCACCGACCCGCAAGTCGCCACCGTGGGCTACAGCGAGGCGGAAGCGCACCACGATGGCATCGAGACCGACAGTCGCACGCTGACACTCGACAACGTTCCGCGAGCGCTTGCCAACTTCGACACACGCGGCTTCATCAAGCTGGTCATCGAGGAAGGTAGCGGACGGCTCATCGGCGTGCAGGCGGTGGCCCCGGAAGCGGGCGAACTGATCCAGACGGCGGTGCTCGCCATCCGCAACCGCATGACGGTGCAGGAACTGGCCGACCAGTTGTTCCCCTACCTGACAATGGTCGAGGGGTTGAAGCTTGCGGCGCAGACCTTCAACAAGGACGTGAAGCAGCTTTCCTGCTGCGCTGGATAAAAAAAGGAGGTTTTCAATGAGCGCCTACACCGTGTCCCGGCTGGCCCTTGATGCCGGGGTGAGCGTGCATATCGTGCGCGACTACCTGCTGCGCGGATTGCTGCGTCCGGTGGCGTGCACCCCGGGCGGCTATGGCCTGTTCGATGATGCCGCCTTGCAACGGCTGTGCTTCGTGCGGGCGGCCTTCGAGGCGGGCATCGGCCTGGACGCGCTGGCGCGGCTGTGCCGGGCGCTGGATGCTGCGGACGGCGATGAAGCGGCCGCGCAGCTTGCCGTTCTGCGCCAGTTCGTCGAGCGTCGGCGCGAAGCGTTGGCCGATCTGGAGGTGCAGTTGGCCACCATGCCGACCGAGCCGGCACAGCACGCGGAGAGTCTGCCATGAACAGCCCCGAGCGCTTGCCGTCCGAGACGCACAAACCGATCACCGGCTACCTGTGGGGCGCGCTGGCCGTGCTCACCTGTCCCTGCCATTTGCCGATTCTCGCCATTGTGCTGGCCGGCACGACGGCCGGCGCGTTCATCGGAGAGTACTGGGGTATCGCAGCCCTCACGCTGACCGGTTTGTTCGTCCTGTCTGTGACACGACTGCTGCGGGCCTTCAAAGATCGATCATGAGCGCTTCCCATTGAGACAAACCACGCTGTCGCTACGTTGCCTCATGCCGGCATCAAATTCGGCTGAGTAGCTTCTCGCCATCTGGACGTAGCTCACCCTTGGGTGAAACATGCCGATACAGGGTCTGCCGCGTGACGCCAAGTTCCTGGCACAGGTCGCCGACCTTGGTCTCTGGCTGACCCATTGCCGCCATCGCCAGCCGCAGCTTGGCGGCGGTCATCTTGAACGGCCGGCCGCCTTTCCGCCCGCGCGCGCGGGCCGAGGCTAGGCCGGCAATCGTGCGCTCCGCGATCAACTCGCGCTCGAACTCGGCCAGGGCGGCGAAGATGCCAAAGACCAGCTTGCCGGCGGCGGTCGTGGTGTCGATGGCCGCGCCGTGCCCGGTTAATACCTTCAAGCCGATGCCGCGCCCAGTCAGGTCGTGCACGGTGTTGATGAGATGTCGCAGGTCGCGTCCGAGCCGATCCAGTTTCCACACGACCAGTGTGTCGCCAGTTCGCAACGCCTTCAGGCAGCTCGTCAAGCCGGGCCGATCCTCGCGCATGCCGGATGCCTGGTCCTCGTAAAGATGTACTGGATCGACCCCGGCGGCAATCAGCGCGTCGCGCTGCAAATCGGTAGCCTGGGAGCCGTCCGCCTTCGATACCCGCATGTAGCCTATCAGCATGTCGTACCTGTCACATATACGTTCGTTTTGTCGAACCATTGCATCGCCCTTTGTGATTGGCGTATAAACACACAAACACCTATTAGCGGAGAACGCTATGAATACCATTCGCTGGAATGTCGCCGTCTCGGCCGACACCGACCAGTCGCTTCGGATGTTTCTGGCCAGCCAGGGCGGCGGCCGTAAGGGCGACCTGTCGCGCTTCATCGAAGAAGCGGTACGGGCACACATCCTGGAGCTGAGCGCTGAGCAGGCCAAGGCCGCTAACGCCCATCTGAGTGAGGCAGAATTGACCAACGCGGTTGACGAAGCGCTCGACTGGGCACGTAAGCGCTGATGCGGGTCGTGTTGGATACCAACATCCTGTTCAGCGCCCTGATCTCGCCACATGGCGCGCCCGATGCGATCTACCGTGCCTGGCGGGCGGCGCGTTTCGAGGTGGTGACCTCGCGGATGCAACTCGATGAAATTCGTCGAGCCAGCCGCTATCCCAAGCTTCAGGCCATCCTACAGCCCGCCAAGGTGGGCGCCATGATCAATAACCTGCAACGGGCTGTGGTACTGGAGCGCCTGACCATCGAGGTCGAAGCCGATGATCCGGATGACTCGTTTTTGCTGGCCATGGCCTTGGCGGGCGATGCGGACTACCTGGTAACCGGTGATCGCCGCGCCGGCCTGCTGCAACGCGGGCACATCGAACGCACGCGGATCGTCACGCCCGCCGTGTTCTGCGTCGAGGTGCTGTGATCAATGCCGGTCGGTTTTCTGACTCAAGAGCAACGCGACGGTTTTGGCCGCTATGTTGATTCGCCCAGCCGTGAAGAGCTGGAACGTTACTTCCACCTGAGCGATGAAGACCGTGAAGCCATCCAGGTGCTGCGGGGTAGCCATAACCGTCTGGGTTATGCCGTTCTGCTGACCACCGTCCGCTTCGTTGGCGTTCTGCCGGACAAGCCCGCCGCCGTGCCGGTGGAAGTCCTGCAGGTGCTTTGCCGACAACTGGCGATTCCAGACCCCGACTGCCTCCAGCGCTATAGCGATCATCGCCGCTGGATACATGCCACCGATATTCAGAACCGCTTTGGCTATCGTCATTTCACCGATCCGGGCATCGGCTTTCGCTTGAGCCGCTGGCTGTATGCCCTCTGCTGGACGGGCACCGACCGGCCGGGAGTGCTGTTTGAGCGAGCCACCTCGTGGCTGTTCACACAGAAAGTCCTCCTGCCTGGTGTGTCTCAACTAGAGCGCTTTATCGCCCAGTTGCGCAGTCGGGTCGAAGAACGCCTCTGGTTTACGCTGGGCCGCAGCGTGACTGAGGAACAGCGATTGCAACTGCAAGACTTGCTGACGGTGGCCGAAGGCAACCGCAGCTCCCGGCTGGATCAATTGCGCTCCGGCCCGGTCATGGTCAGTGGCCCCGCGTTGATTCGGGCACTGCGCCGGCTCGATGACGTGCGCGGCATCGGCATCACCTTGCCGGCGGCGGCGCACATCCCTCCCAGCCGTATCGCCGCCCTGGCCCGCTTCGCCAACACGGCCAAGGTCACCGCGATTAATCGGCTGCCGGCGTCGCGGCGGATGGCGACACTGGTGGCCTTCGCACTCTGCCTGGAGGCGACTGCGCACGACGACGCACTGGAAGTCCTGGAGGCCTTGCTGCGCGACCTGTTCAGCAACGCGGAGAAGGCCGACAAGAAAGCCCGCATGCGCAGCCTGAAAGACCTGGATCGGTCGGCCGCGACGCTCGCCGCCGCGTGCAAGGTCGTGCTGGACAGCTCGATCAGCGATGACAACGTGCGCGCCCGGCTGTTCAACGACCTGCCGAGGACCACCCTGGAAAAGGCCCTGGAAGAGGTCAACGCGCTGATCCGCCCGGTAGATGACGTCTATTTTCTTGCATTGGAAGCGCGCTACCGCAGCGTGCGCCGCTTCCTGCCCGACCTGCTCAAGCACATCCGCTTCGGCTTCAGCCCGGCCGGCAAGGGCGTGGCGGCTAGTCTGGAGTGGCTGCAACTGAACCTGCCGCGCCGGAAGCCAGAGGATGACGCGCCGCAGGAGATCGTGGCCAAGGCTTGGCAGAAGCACATCACCCGCGAAGATGGCTCCCTCGACATGGGTGCCTATGTGTTCTGCACGCTCGATGCGCTGCGCACGGCCCTGCGCCGCCGCGATGTCTTCGTCTCGCCCAGTTGGCGCTATGCCGACCCGCGCCTTGGCCTGCTCGACGGTGCCGAATGGCTGGCGGCGCGACCGATCATCTGCCGGTCACTGGGCCTGACCATCGACGCCAAAACCACCCTGGACGCCTTGTCCGTCGAGCTGGATGCAACCTGGCTGGCAGTAGCCGCGCGCCTGCCCGACAACCCGGCGATTCAACTGAGCGAGAACACCGAGGGCAAGACCGAACTGTCGCTCGGGGCGCTGGACAAGCTGGACGAGCCCTGCTCGTTGCTGCAACTGCGGGCGGCCGTGTCTGACCTGATGCCGCGTGTCGATCTGCCGGAAATCCTCTTGAAAATCGCCGCCCGCACTGGCTTTTCCGAGGCCTTCACCCATGTCTCCGAACGCAATGCACGCGCCGACAACCTGGTCACCAGCCTCTGCGCGGTGCTGTTGGGCGGGGCCTGCAACACCGGCCTGGAGCCCTTGATCCGCACCGACAACCCGGCGCTGCGCCGTGACCGGCTGTCCTGGGTCAGCCAGAATTATATCCGCGACGACACCCTGTCAGCGGCTAACGCCATCCTGGTCGGAGCGCAAAGCCAACTGGAACTGGCCCAAGTCTGGGGTGGCGGCGAGGTCGCCTCCGCCGATGGCATGCGCTTCGTCGTACCGGTGCGCACCGTGCATGCCGGCCCCAATCCGAAGTATTTCGGCACCGGCCGGGGTGTCACCTGGTACAACCTGATTTCCGACCAATTCTCCGGCCTCAACGCCATCACCGTGCCCGGCACGCTGCGCGACAGCCTGGTGTTGCTGGCGGTCGTGCTGGAACAGCAGACCGAGTTGCAGCCGACGCAAATCATGACCGACACCGGGGCCTACAGCGATGTGGTGTTCGGGCTCTTCCGCCTACTTGGCTACCACTTCAGTCCGCGGCTGGCCGATGTCGGCGGTACCCGCTTCTGGCGCACGCGCCCGGACGCGGACTACGGCAAGCTCAACGGGCTGGCCCGCCAGTCGGTCAAACTCGACCTGATCGCCGAGCACTGGGACGACCTGCTGCGCCTGGCCGGCTCGCTCAAACTCGGCCGGGTGCCGGCGACTGGCATCATGCGCACGCTGCAAACGGGAGATAGACCCACCCGGCTGGCCCAGGCGCTGGCCGAATTCGGGCGGATCGAAAAGACTCTGCACACGTTGACCTATATCGACGACGAGTCCAAGCGCCGCGCCACCCTGACCCAGTTGAACCGAGGCGAAGGCCGGCACAGCCTGGCCCGCGCCGTGTTCCACGGCAAACGCGGCGAGCTCCGCCAGCGCTACCGCGAAGGCCAGGAAGACCAGCTCGGTGCTCTGGGCCTGGTGGTGAACATCATCGTGCTGTGGAACACCCTCTACATGACGGCGGCCGTGGAACGGCTCAAGCAGCACGGCTATCCAGTGCTGGAAGAGGATTTGGCCCGGCTATCGCCGCTGATCTACGAGCACATCAACATGCTCGGGCGGTATTCCTTTGCGGTACCGGAAGAAGTTGCGCGCGGCGAGCTGCGGCCACTGCGTAATCCAGACGACGACCTGTGATCCCCCTAAACGCTATGAGCAACACCCAAGCTGCTGCTGGATCGGCGGGCACTTCACCGAGCCGAACGAACAGAAAACGCAGCAATCCCCTGGGTTGGGGCGCAGCAGCGCCTTGCAGTTGCTGCACTCGTAATAGAACTGGCAGGCGTCCGTGGGCATGGTTTCCGGCTTGGCGAAGCCGCAGCGCGGGCAAGTCAGCACGGACTCAAGGACAATGGCGCTCATCGTGACCTCACTTCTGCACTGTGGAGGGGTATCCCGCGTTCGCGGTCGCCTCAGTCAGTGCCTCGGGCTGGGCCTTATCGGGATCGTAGGTGACGGTCGCCGTCTTCTGGTCGAAATTGACCTGGACGTCACTCACGCCGGACACCTTCTCCAGCGACTTCTTGACCGTGATCGGACAGAGTCCGCACGTCATGTTCTGCACGTCGAGCGTGACGGTTTTCGGGGGAGCCGCCAGCGCCACGAAGGGCAAGGCGAAAAGCACGGCGATCAGCAGTTTGCGCATGGTTAATCTCCTTCAGTAGAACAGCGGGGCGAGCCACGGCACGGCCAATAGGCCGAGCAGCAGCACGCTGACGATCCAGAACACGAGTCGCTGTCGCACGAGCGTGCGCGGATCGGCGCAGGGTGTACCTGGCGTACAAACCTGTGGCACCAGGTAGAGCTTGCGGAATGCCAATCCCAGGAACAGTAGAGTCAACCCGATGAAGAGGGGGCGTAGTGGCTCCATCATGGTCAGAGCGCCCACCCACGTACCGCCGACACCGAGTGCCAACAGCACCAGTGGCCCGACACAGCACACCGACGCACCGATGGCGGTCAGCGAACTCGCGACCAGCGAGCCTTTCCCGGTGAGTTGCATCCCCATTCCCATCTCCTGAGCCTGATTGCCTAGGTGCTATTCTAAACTCCGTACCAAAGTACGGAATCAAGGAGAAAGTGATGGCCACAGAGCTGACCATTGGCAAGCTGGCAGACGCCGCCGGGGTGAACGTCGAGACGATCCGCTACTACCAGCGACGCGGGCTGCTGGATGAACCAGCCAAACCCTTGGGTGGCCATCGGCGCTATCCGGTGGACATGGTGAAGCGACTGCGTTTCATCAAGCGGGCTCAGGCGCTGGGTTTCACGCTCTCGGAAGTCGGTGGACTGCTGACGCTGGATGAGTCGTGCGCCTGTGCCGAAACGCGAGCACGGGCTGCACGCAAGCTCGCGTTGATCGAGCAGAAGATGGCCGACTTGGTCGTCATGCAGCAACTGTTAGGCGAACTGGTGCAGCAATGTGATGCGGGAGACGGCGGAACGATCTGCCCGATCATCGAGGCACTGATCAGAGAGTAATGCCTGGCGGGTGAGCTGGAGATCGGAAAGCCCCTTTACGGTGGGATTCAGAGCTTACGTTGGTTTTTGGTTCCATTGCTCCCCAAACCCCGTCAATGCGATTGCACCGGGTGAGATCGAGACGTCGATCCTGTCTGCCGGGACCGAACTGATCGTCGATCAGCAGATCCCCATGCACCGCTTGGGCAAGCCGGAAGAAGTCGCATCCCTGGTGCATTTCCTCTGCACCCGAGGCGCGTCGTACATCAACGGTTCGGAGATTCATGTCAACGGTGGTCAGCACGTCTGAAATAATCTGGAAATCCCGGCCGGAAACTTCCATCATTCGGGCCGGGCATCCGCCGCAGATGAGCGATCAATGAGCAACCCCTACCCTATTCAAACCCTCAATCACTCTTACCTGGGCAGTGGCATCTACGAGTTGCTGCGCGAGGCACTGATCACCGGGCGTTTCCAGCCCGATGACCGCCTGCGCATCCGCGACCTGGCCGAACAACTGGGCACCAGCGTCACACCGGTGCGCGACGCGATCCTGCAACTGGCCAAGGAACAGGCGCTGATCCTCAAGACCCCGCGTGACATCCGCGTACCCATCCTCACCGCCGCGCAATACGGCGAGATCCGCAGCATCCGCCTGGCGCTTGAAGGCCTGGCTGCGGAGACGGCCGCCGCGCTGGTGACCGACAGCGAACTCGCAGACCTGCAAGCCTGCATCGAAAACAACATCGCCGCGATCAACGCCCAGGACTTGCAAGCCGCTCTCAAGTGCAATCAGCAATTTCACTACGCGCTGACCACCATCGCGCGCATGCCGGTGCTGGCGGGTTTGCTCGATAGCCTGTGGATGCGCACCGGCCCACTGATCGCCCGTGCCTATGGCAACTTCAACGAGCGCATGGCCATCGACCATCACTGGGAAGTGCTCGACGCACTCAAGCGCCGCGATGGCGCGGCGGCACGGGCGGCCATCTGCCGTGACATTCTCGATGGCAACGAGAAGATGCTCGAGTACATCGAGATGGCGCAGGCGGACTGATTGGCAGTCAATTCGACTGTTGACGAAACATAGATGACCAGTTAGTTTATTAAAACTTTCTCATCACTGGATGTCTCTGTCATGGCTCGCCCGGTCAACCTCGAAGTCAGATCCCGTTTGCTGTCGATTGGCCGCCAGGTGGTTCACAACCGTGGCTTCAACGGCTGCGGCGTCCAGGACATCACCGCCGCTGCCGAGATTCCCAAGGGCTCTTTCTACAACTACTTCGCCAGCAAGGAAGACTTCGCGGCAGAGATCCTCGAGGAATACTGGACCTCGATCGAAACCCGCCACGGGCCGATCTTCTACGACGCCCGGGTCAAGCCGCTGGAGCGCATCGGCCAGTTCTTCCAGGCCCTGGTGCTCGAGCACGGCGAGCATGAATACAGCCTGGGTTGCCTGATTGGCAACCTGTCCCTGGAAATGTCCAATGGCAGCGAACAAACCCGCAAGCGTCTGGCCGATGTGCTGGCGCGCTGGGAAGGTTTGCTCGCGAGCTGCCTGCGTGAAGCGCAGCAGCGCCGCGAACTCTCTGAAACTCACGACGCCGAAGCGCTGGCCAGTGTCATCGTCGAAGGCTGGGAAGGTGCGGTCATGCGCGGCAAGGTCCTGCGCGACGGTGCACCTCTGCAGCGTTTCGTATCGATGGTCTTGCCTCGGCTATTGGAGTGAGTTTTTTTTCCTCATTAATAAGACGACTGGTCATTTATATAAAGCAACATTCACGTCTCATCCACGCAAGCACCCAAGAGGTAAATCGTCATGAGCCATCTGTACGCCGACCCCGCCGAACCCGCACTGCCTGCCACTGGTTTCAAGCTCGACCTGAGCAAAGCCGCCCTGGTGGTCATCGACCCACAGAACGACTTCCTCAGCCCTGCCGGCGCCAGTTGGGCGGTGTTCGGTGAGAGCATCGTCGAGAACAACACCGTCGAAAACCTGGAAAAACTGTTCAAGGCCTTCAAGGCTCACGACCTGCCCGTGGCCGTGTCGCCACACTATTACTACCCGCACGACCACGACTGGCATTTTGGCGGTCCGCTGGAAAAGGTCATGCACAGCATCTGCATGTTCGATCGCAAGGGACCGAACACCCTGGAAAACTTCGAAGGCTCCGGCGCCGATTTCCTCGAGATCTACAAGCCGTACATTCTCGACGGCGAGACCATCATCGCCTCGCCGCACAAGGTCTACGGCCCGGAAACCAACGACCTGGCGCTGCAATTGCGCAAGAAAGGCGTGTCGCAGATCATCCTCGCCGGCATGGCGGCCAACCTTTGCGTGGAATCACACCTGCGCGAACTGCTCGAACAGGGCTTTGAAATAGTCGTGGTACGCGACGCCACCGCCGGCCCGCGCCTGCCGGATGGCGACGGCTACCTGGCGGCCATCATCAATTACCGCTTCCTCGCCCACGGGTTGTGGACCACCGAAGAGACTATCGCGCAACTGCAACCGGCTTGATCGTGCCCGAGCGGCCGGGCATCGCGCCCCCCCGCTCTTTCTCGAGAACCCCCGATGAAAATCCCCGCCCGTTATGAGCATTTCGTTTTCGGCGTCGTTCAATCCGGCCTGACCTGCGCGGTCGCGGCCGCCATCGCCACCACACCCCATGCGCTCGACCTGGCCTTTGCCGGCCGCTGGTTGAACGCGTGGGCGCTGTCGTGGGTATCGATGTTGCCGGTGGTGGTGCTGGCGGCGCCGATGATTCGGCGCGTGGTGAGGCGGATGACGGTGGGCTGAATGACTTGGCTATGACTCACCCAACACACCGCCATCGCGAGCATGCTCGCTCCTACCGGGGGCTTCGGGGCTGCTCGCGACAGGCGCGCAAGCCCGCACCCGACGCACGAAATACTGTGCCCGTTCGCATTTTCGCAATAAACCACTTTTCATCCGCGCATTTGTAGC
Organism: Pseudomonas sp. PONIH3; assembly: GCF_002934345.1. Lineage (NCBI taxonomy): Bacteria > Pseudomonadati > Pseudomonadota > Gammaproteobacteria > Pseudomonadales > Pseudomonadaceae > Pseudomonas > Pseudomonas sp. PONIH3. Next base: position 561,567 of record NZ_CP026386.1, on the reverse strand, counting down.
CGCTTCGTTCACGGACAAGCCGGTACATTAGACCTCCATGGTCCCGCAGAGCGACCGACAACAAAACCTACAGCTCGCCCAAGAAAATCTGCCAACCATTCGGAGTCTTTCCATGAGCACATTGCGCACTACAGCTTTCCAACTCGCGAGTCTGGCCCTGTTCATCGGTAGCGCCACCCAGGCCATGGCCGAGGACATCACGTTCGTATCCCAGGGCGGTGCTTATCAGGAAGCCCAGAGCAAGGCGATCCTGGAGCCTGCGGCGAAAAAGCTCGGTCTGACGCTCAAACAGGACAGCTCGCCCAAGGCCTACCCGATCATCAAGACCCAGGTCGAGAGCGGCAAGGTCACCTGGGACGTGGTGGACCTGCCCACTGGCGACTGCATCCGTGGCGAAGCCGAAGGGCTGTTCGAGAAGCTCGACCTTGCGCTGATTCCCAATGCCGCGCAAATACCCGACAGCCTCAAGGACGAATACAGCGTCGGCTACATCAGCTACTCCACGGTGCTGGCGTATCGCACGGACGCGTTCAAAGGCGCGGACGTACCCAAGACCTGGGCCGACTTCTGGGACACCAAAAAATACCCGGGCCAGCGCTCCCTACGTAACCTGCCACGTCCAACCCTGGAAATCGCGCTGCTGGCCGATGGCGTGCCGATGGACAAGCTCTATCCGCTGGACGTCGATCGCGCCTTCCGCAAGCTTGAGCAGATCAAGCCCGACATCGCCACCTGGTGGACGTCCGGCGGGCAGTCGGCGCAGCTGATCAGCGACGGCGAAGTGGACATGATCCAGGCCTGGAACGGCCGTATCACCGCCGTACAGGCCGCCGGCGCACCCGTGGCATTCGACTACAACCAGGGTGTGCTGGAAACCAACTCGTTGTGCGTCCTCAAAGGCTCGCCGCACAAGGTGGCCGCCATGAAATTCGTCAACGAGGCCATCGATGCCAAACTGCAAGCGGCGTTGCCGATGATCATCGACTACGGCCCGCTCAACCCCGAAGCCTTCAAGACCGGGGTAATCCGGGGTTGTACGCCGGAATCCCAGAAATTTCCGTCAGCCCAGCTCCAGTCCCGCCACGAGCGCATCCAGGTCGATGAACTTGCCGTCAGTCTGGAAGGTGTAATGCCCGTTCAGCAGGATGTGCCGCCAGGCCGCTGGCGACATCTGCGTGATCAACGCCAGCGCCTTGGCATTGCCAGCTGCCTCGTACTTCGTCAGCAGCAGGGACAGGATCGCCGAGTTGTAGAAGATGATCGCGTTGCCGATCAGCCTGGCGCACTGGTTGCTGATCTCGATTTCGATGTCGGTGCGGCCGGTCAATTCCTTCTTCCCACCGACTTGGGCGATGGTCGAGCGTAGCTGGTGATAGGACTCAATGCGGTTCTGCGAGCGGTGAACATTACGCTCCAGTTGCGGGTCGCGCAGGTAGCGCAGTGTGTAGATACTGCGGATGAGCTTGTCGAACTCGAAGATTGCGCGCCGCGTCGGGTTCGGCGCCGTATAGGTGCACAGCTTGCGGATCAGCGTGCCCTGCGTCATTTCCTTCAGGCCCAGTGTGGCGACGATTCGGTCGATGTTCGCCTTCTCACCGACGATGAGTTGCCGGTCGATCTGGCCAGCCGGCCGGATCAGGCATTTCTCGTACAATGCCAAATCATCGGCGCAATACAGCTCCTGCAACTGGTCGTCGAGGTCGGTGAAGCGCGGCTCGAAACGAAGTCCGAACCAGTGCAGGATGGCGAAGTTGGCCTTGTTGATGCTGTGCATGTCGCCGGTGATCGCGCTCGGCACGATGTCCGACGTGTTGCGGTACCAGATGTCGAACACGTGGTGAGCCTCGTACTCGTGTGCGCCTATCAGGTAGCCGTTCAACGGCACGTGATTGCACAGCAGCGTGTAGGCGACGACGCCCTTGCCGCGGCCGAAATATTTGCGCGAGTAGCGCGCCTTCACAGTTGGTCGCTCGACGCCGAATTTCTGCCCATCAACGGCACCGTACAACGAATCGAGGTCGAACGAGTAATGCGGGAAGATCGGCAGTGCGGCGATGGCGTTGCTGATGCAATCGTTGGCCACATGTAGCGTCGCCTGGCGCAGGTACTGCTGGTAGGTACTCTCCAGGACGTGGTACGGGATGTCGCTGGTACGTGCCATAACCTGGTTGCCGTGGTTCATGGCTTGGGCAATGATCACCGCCATCAGACTGTCGGCGTCGGCTACCTTCTTCGCATAGCGTGGCTGCAATGGTGTCAGCGCCGACAGGAACTGGCACTGGCCGTTGACGAAGCGAAACACGTCGGCGACATCGCAGTATGGCAGTTGCTCGTAGAGAGCTTGCTCGCGCGCCTTCTGGTTCTCCCCCTTGGGCTTGCGCCAGGTCAGTCTCTGCGTGTCCTTGTCGTATTCCAGGTGCGTCAGCTTGCCCTGTTTCAGCTCGCGATTGAACGCCACCCATTGCGCACGCAACTCGGTCGCCAGTGCATCGAGCTGGGCACTGACCGGCTGCCGCAGGAAGGGGATGTCCATCTGCGCGAGCACGGCGGCTTTCTCGTCCATCGAAACCAACTCGTCGGACAAATGCCGGTGCTGCAAGCTATCGTCAATGTAGAGCTCGCCCGCCTGGAAGCGTTTCCTGACCTGACGGTAAAGCCAGAATTCGTAACGATCGGCATGCAGGCCTGTCGGCGTGCCTTCGGCATCGAACATCAGCAGGTACGGACGCAAGCGTTTCGGCAGCGTTGCCGCCGGACATTCGTCGAGTGGCCGTTGTGATAGGCGCTGCTGCTTGGCGAACACGCTCTTGGCCCAAGTCAGCGCCGCGAGCCATGGGTTATCGGGGGCCGTGCCGGCGAAGTCGAGCGCGACGTACAGCGGCCGTAGATGGCGTCGAATGCGTTCGGCCAGGCCGTCCACCGCCTGCCAGTGCAGCGCCAGTTTGTTCAGTGGCTTGACGCTCATGCGCTGCGCCGTGTTTTGCAGCAATTCCCTGGACATGATTTTGTAGGCGCGTTGGCGCACCTCGCCGAACGGCGTCGGATCGGCCACGCTGTCGTCCACGTACAGCGACAGCAGGCGGCCAACCTGCGGCGTTTCCTGATGGCGTCGCAGCTGTTCGGCGACAAAGGACTGTTTCGCACCCGTGCGGCTCTCGTCCTCAAGTTTTTTCATGTGGAAGGCCATCGCGTCGACCAGGTTGTCGGTGAGCTGCCGGTAACGTACCCAGGCATAGCACAGCAGGTAGAGCCGGGTCTGCTCCGCCTTCAGGTGGCGCAGGTCATGGACGGTATAGAAGTTCGCCAGGCTCGCGTAGTACAGCAGGTTCTGCTGCGAGATGCCGAGCTTGGGCAGCAGCGCCTTGGCGATCCCGTGCAAGGACTTCAGCGTGGCGCGCTTCTCGCGCTCCCCTGCCATCTGACGCCAGCCGAAATCTTTAGCGTCCTGCTTGAGCGCTGCCAGTTGAGACAGGGTGTCGTCACGCACCAGGAGCTGGCCCAGCGCAGCTTTGGCCGATTCGTCCAACACTTCTGCCAGCAAGCCGCCCAAGCGCCTGCGTTCGGTGGACAGGGCTTCACTGACCAGCTCTTGTAAGGTGGTGTGGCCGGGCCGGATGATTTTGTGCTCGCTGAGCCAAACGATCAGTTCGGCGGCCACGAATCCTGGCATTACGTCGCGCCGCACGATCTGTTCAGCCTGCTGTGCCAGTTGCGGCAGGAAGCTAGCCGCCCACGACCGGTAGCCGAACAGTTCGGCGATCTGACCCCTCTGGCTGTAGTGCTCATGCTTGGTGATCGCCTTGCGTTCGAACGCTTCGCCGTGGAAATAGCGACTCAGCACGAAGGCGCAATCGTCCTCGACCTCATGCCAATCGAAGCGGAAGAAAGCATGCTTGGCCTTGAAGTAGCCGATCTGCAAGACGCAATAGACTTGGGCCTGCAGGCTAGGCCGGCTGCTGGCGAACGCCAGTTCAGATTCGGCCAACGCCAGGTATTCCAGCCGCTGAGCATCGTCGAAGTCCGGTAGGCCGTACAAGGCTTCCTGCTCTGCGTCAGAAAAGACGGTGAGTAGCTTATTCTTGTTGCTCATCGACCGTCCTTCCCGCACCACGCCAACCTGCTCGCGTCAATGTTTCGATCAACGTAGTGCGCTTGACATTGAAGTTGCGGCACACCGCCGCCTTAGACATGCCGCCATCGAGCGCGGCGACGATGGCGTCCAGCTTCTCACCAGTGATCGCCTGCGGCCGGCCGCCGATCCGGCCGCGTTTGCGTGCGGCGGCCAAGCCCGCGACGACGCGCTCCTGAATCAAGGCGCGCTCGTACTGCGCGAGCGCACCGAACACCTGGAACAGGAATTCGCCCGAGGGCGTCGTAGTGTCCAGGTTCTCTGTCAGCGAGCGGAACGCCACCCGCTTGTCCTTGAGCGAAGTCACAATGGCGAGCAGGTGCGACAGCGAGCGACCGAGCCGGTCGAGTTTCCACACCACCAGCACATCGCCGGCTCGAACGAACTCAAGCGCCCGCGCCAAGCCGGCACGGTCATCCTTCGCGCCAGAGGCACGATCCTCAAACAGGTGACGCGGATCGACGCCGGCGGCGAGCAGCGCGTCGCGCTGCAAGTCCGTGCTCTGGCGGTCGGAGTCCGACGACACGCGCATGTAGCCAACCAACATAGGCGGATAACCATCAAAAACAGGTTTCCGCATAATAGTGAATAGCGATAGAGTTTTCCGTACATTTTTGAGGGGGTGTTGCACAGGTAGCACAGCGGCGGCTGACAGCCTGTCGCAAAACAAATGTTTTACGACACCTCCTTGAGGTTGCCGCGTTTACATCATTACCTGAACAGGTATAAAATTCCGTCATGACAAACAAAGAAAAACCGCTCGAATGGATCGCGAGCAGCCACAAGGATTTGATGGCGTTGCCGTCCGACGTGCGTCGCCGTTTCGGTTACGCGCTCTCGTTGGCGCAGATAGGCGATCAGGATGACGCAGCAAAGGTGCTCAAGGGGTTCGGTGGTGCCGGCGTGCTGGAGGTCGTCGAAGACGATGCCGGCGGCACCTATCGAGCGGTATACACGGTCAAGTTTGCGGAAGCGGTGTTCGTCCTGCACTGCTTCCAGAAGAAGAGCAAGAGCGGAATCGCCACGCCAAAGGCCGACATGGACATCATCCGCGCTCGGCTGAAGGTGGCCGAGGTATTGGCACAGGAGCTACGAAATGCAAAAACGAATCATTGAAGGCGTCGAGGTTCAGCGCAGCTCGGGCAACGTCTTTGCCGACCTTGGACTGCCTGACGCTGAAAAGCTCAAGATCAAGACCGGCCTGGTGGTCGAGATCAGGAGGGCCATGCGCGCCCTTGGGCTGACTCAACAAGCGGCGGCCAAACGCATGGGCATCCCGCAACCGAAGGTGTCGGGCATGATGCGCGGCGACTTCACCAATCTATCCGAACGCAAGCTGATGGATTGTCTGAATCGCCTCGGCTACGACATCGAAATCAAGGTACGGCCAGCAGCCGAGCCGATCGGGCATCTAACGCTCGCAACCGCTTAATCGGAGCTCTCCTGATGGCAGCCCGCATCACCGACGACGAATGGGACGAACTGACTCCCGAGAATTTCGATACCACGGCACTGCTGCGTGCAGTCGATGCCGTGGACGTGCTGCGCGGCGATTTGAATGACAGCGCAGACGGCGCACCTCCGCAACTGCGCACCGACCTGTTGAAGCTGCATCAACTGGCAATGGCCGCGTTCAACGAGGGATCACGCAGCCGAGTGGCTGAGCTATTTGATCTCGCCGTGGATCTTCAGGATCAGGTTGATCATCTGATGACCTCGCTGGAACAAGTGCAAGAAACCCTGTCCCGGTGACGGCGCTCTACCCAGAAAGCCTGTCCTGAATGTTCTTGGAGACAACCACATCATGAGCCGCAGCCGCCGCAAAACGCCCATCGTTGGGCACACGACCTGCCGTAGCGAGCGCGAGGACAAGAAACTCTGGCATCAGCGCTGGCGAACCCACGAGCGCACCGCGCTGGCCAGCGCGTCGCCGGAAGCTCTATGCGCCCATCTGCCTCTACTGGAAAACCAGGTCAGCAACGTCTGGTCGATGGGTAAGGATGGCCGCTCCTACTGGCCCATCAAGCGCCAGGCCGCCACGGCGGATCGCATTGCCAACCACAAGGGACGCAATCCGCAAGAGCGCGCCTCCCTGAAAAAGCGTCTGCTGCGCAAGTGGATGAGCAAATGAACCTGTCCACCATCGAGGCGCTGGCTATCGCTTGGGCGCGAATCGCTGAAGAAGCAGAACTCCCAGCCGGCTACGAGGGCACGGCGACGCCAGAGGCGCATCGGGCCTGCGAGGTGATCCAGGAGCGGATTCGAGAGCACGTCGTCGCCACCAATGACATGCGGCTGTTCGGCCTGCTGCACCTGCTTGGGCAGGCGTCGCTGCGCATGGAGCAAGCGCTGTGGCCGGAAGAATATGCGCGGATGACCCGCGAGGTCGAGGAAGCTCTCCGAGAGGCCGACGACCCCAACGCCAAGTCGTACACCCACGAAGAAGTCATGCAGGCGATGCAGGAACGCATCGACCGAGCGCGAGACAAAGCCATGTTGATCGGCTGACGGAAATTTCGGCGGTTCCGGCTGATCCAAGAATCTTGGCGTGACCTTACCTCCGCTCTACCGCTGGGTGCCAGCCTCGGCGCACGCCTAACCACCCAACTCAGAAAGGAAAATAAGTTGGTAAAACGCATTCCCGTATCCGAGCTTCGTCTCGGCATGTACATCCACAAGCTCGCCTGCTCTTGGGTTCGACACCCATTCTGGCGCGGCAGCTTCCTGCTGACCGAGCCTCAGGATCTCTCTGCCATTCGAGAATGTGGCGTCGGGGAGGTCTGGGTCGACTTGGCCAAAAGCCAAGTCGACCCAGAGAGCCCAGAGAGCCCAGAGCCCAGAGCCCAGAGCCCAGAGCCCAGAGCCCAGAGCCCAGAGCCCAGAGCCCAGAGCCCAGAGCCCAGAGCCCAGAGAATTGTCGGAGGAGCAATCTCTGCCGTCTAGTCCACTAAGCAAGAAAAGTGACGGCGCAACCTCAATGGAGAGCGAAATGTGTTATGCACGGAAACTCTGTCTTGCGGCCAAGTCCCAAGTCATGGACATGTTCCAGGAAGCCCGGCTTGGCAAGGCCGTCGACCCAAGCACGACGTTGCCGCTGGTCGGAGAAATCGCTGCCTCGGTGCTGCGCCAACCTCATGCCCTCATCAGCGTCGCACGCATCAAAACGCACGACGATTACACCTACCTGCACTCGGTTGCCGTCTGCGCCCTGATGCTATCGCTGGCCCGGCATCTCGATCTAGACGAGGAGCAAACGCGCCTGGCTGGCATCGGCGGACTGATGCACGACCTAGGCAAGGCCGCGATGCCGCTGGAAGTGCTTAACAAACCAGGCAAGCTCACCGATGCCGAGTTCGCCATCATGAAGCGCCACCCTGTGGAGGGCGCAAAGATGCTGCGCGCAGGCGGGGCCGAGCCCGGGGTGGTGGACATTGCCCTGCACCATCACGAGAAGATCGACGGAACCGGCTACCCGGATCGCTTGGCCGGTGACGCCATTTCACTCCTGGCCCGCATGGGCGCAATCTGCGACGTCTATGATGCCGTGACGTCGGAGCGAGCCTACAAAAAGCCGTGGGACCCGTCCGCGGCGATGCGGCAGATGGCCAAGTGGGAGGGCCATTTCGACAAACGCATCTTCCACGCCTTCGTCAAGGCCGTGGGCATCTACCCCGTCGGCTCCTTGGTTCGCCTGTCCTCTCAGCGTCTGGCCGTTGTCGTTGAGCCGGGAATGGAATCACTGCTGACTCCCAAGGTTCGCGTGTTCTTCTCGCTACGCTCGAGAGAGCCGATCCCGATGCAGACCATCGACCTGGCGGCCACGAGTTGCAAGGACAGTATCACTGGCCCCGAAGACCCGACGCTCTGGAACTTCAAGAACCTCGACGACTTGTGGATGGAATAGCCCCCACAAAACGACGGCCCCGTGAGGGAGCCGTTGAACATCGTCGAGCGATGCCCGTCCAGGGAGGGATGGCCGAGCTCGATTCTCCAGAAGGTAGCTGGTGACACGAGTGTTGAGCCCACCCAACTAGGGTGACGGAAATTTCTGGGGTTCCGGCTTACATCCCCAAGTTCGATGCCGCGCAGCGTCTGCCCATCGGTGCCGAGGCCCTGCTGCGCTGGGAACACCCGCAACATGGGCTGATGCTGCCGGACCGTTTTATCGGCCTGGCGGAAAAGACCGGGCTGATCATACCGATCGGCGAATGGGTGTTGGGTGAAGCCTGTCGGCAGATGCGCCAGTGGCTGGGCCAAGGCAATGAGCAATGGCGAATTGCGGTGAACCTGTCGGCCATCCAGTTCTGCCATGTCGGGTTAGTCGACAGCGTGGCGCGGGCGCTGGAGGAAAACGACCTGCCGGCCAATCGCCTGACCCTGGAAATCACCGAAACCACTGCCATGCGCGATGCCGACGCCAGTCTCCAGGTGCTTCAGCGCCTCTCGGACATGGGCGTGGACCTGTCCATCGATGATTTCGGTACCGGCTATTCCAGCCTGATGTACCTCAAGCGCCTGCCGGCTAACGAACTGAAAATCGACCGCGGTTTCGTGCGCGACCTGGAGCAGGATAGCGATGACGCAGCGATCGTCTCGGCCATCGTCGCCCTGGGCCAGGCACTGGGCTTGCGCATTGTCGCCGAAGGCGTCGAAACCGACGGCCAGCAGGAATTCCTCACCCGCCTGGGTTGCGATTCGCTGCAAGGTTATCTGCTTGGCCAGCCGGTACCGCCCGACCAGTTCATGAAAGGATTGCAGGCGCTCAATGCGCGTCAGGCTCAGGTAGGCTAGACAGCGCTGCGCAGTGGGCTGGCGAGCAGGTCGAAGGTCTCCATCTCGGCCTCCACGGCCTCGATGATCCGCTCGACATCGGTGGCGTGCATGATGGTTGCGCAGGGAATGCCGGCAATGGCCAGCAGCGTCTCGCCGGTGGCACGGTCGAACAGCCGGGCGACCATGCTGCGCGGAGCGTCCATGCTGGCCTCGAAACCAAGCGGATGAAAATGCCAACGCATCACCTGGCAGGCGTTGGGGAACGTCATCTTGTTCATGCCAGCCTCCTTGTTCGTGAACGTGGTGATTGCAAAGCCGTATCAGGGTACACCGTCCTGGCCGTCAGGACTCTAACCTTAGCACCTGCCATGTCAGTATTCGCAGGAAAATATGGCAAATGTACTAATGCATGACGGCCTTCACAGTCCTGTCACGATGAACGGTGGTTTCGCAGGGGCCAGGCAAACGTTTTCCCCGTGGGTGGCGCCCGGCAGCCAGCAGCGCTCTGCTATGTTTACCCTCAGCGCTTTTCGGACCAGCGGTGCCGGCCGGCAGACAGGGAGACAGTCATGCGGTATTCCACGCTCACCCAACGCATCGCCGGTCACGCAGCTGCGGCTTGGGACATCCACTATCAGGCCCTTGAGCAGCGCCGTCAGGGGCGCGAGATCTTCCTGCTGTCGGTGGGCGATCCAGACTTCGACACGCCAGCCCCGGTGGTCGAGGCGGCTGTTGCCAGCCTGCGTCGAGGCGAAACCCATTACAGCGATGTACGCGGCAGCCTCGCCCTGCGCCAGGCTGTGGCGCGCCACTGTCAGCTGGCCGACCCCGAGCGTGTGGTGGTGACCGCCGGGGCCCAGTGCGGGCTGTTCGCGACCTGCCAGTGCCTGTTCGAGGCGGATGACGAGGTGATCGTCGCCGAGCCCATGTACGTCACCTATCAGACGGTTTTCGGTGCCTGCGGCGCGCGCGCCGTGCAGGTGCCGGTGCGGCCGGAGCAGGGGTTCCGCCTGGACCCAGCGGAAGTGGCCCGGGCGATCACGCCGCGCACTCGCGCGCTTCTGCTCAACAGCCCGCACAACCCCACGGGGACGGCAATCGGCCTGGCTGATCTGAAGTGCCTGGCGCGGTTGTGCCAGGAATACGACTTGTGGCTGATCTGCGACGATGTCTACCACTCACTGCTTTACGACGGCGAGGCAGCGAATCCACTGGGCCTGCCGGGCATGACCGAGCGCTGTGTGTCGATCGGCAGCCTGTCCAAGTCCCACGCCATGAGTGGCTGGCGCGTCGGCTGGGTGATCGGGCCGCCGGAATTCGCCCGACACCTCGGCAACCTGGTGATGAGCATGCTGTTCGGCCTGCCGGAGTTTGTCATGCAGGCGGCCTGCGTGGCCCTGGATCAGGCTGGAGATGAGGTACGGCGGATGCGCGAGGTGTACCGGGCGCGGCGCGACCGGGTGTGCGCCTCGCTTGAGGATTGCCCCGGCATCCATGCGCATCAGCCAGCCGGGGGCATGTTCGTGATGCTCGATATACGTGGTACCGGGCTCAGCGCCCAGGCGTTCGCCCAGCGTCTGTTGAACGAAGAGGGCGTGGCACTGTTGCCGGGTGATGGCTTCGGGCCCAGCGCGGCGGGGCATGTGCGGCTGGGATTGGTGCTCGCGGCGCAGGTGCTGGCACAGGTATGCCAGCGCATCCGCAACTGTGCCTCACGCGCCCTGGCCGAGCAGCCCGGCCGCGATATTGATGGTGAACCCCAGGATCGCCGTATTGAACACGAAGCCTACCAGTGAGTGGGCCAGCACCACCCGACGCATGGCCCGCCCGCCGACGCCGATGTCCGAGGTTTGCACGGCGACATTGATGGTGAACGAGAAGTAGTGAAAGTCCCAGTAGTCCGGGTTGCGCTCGCCATCGGCAAAGCGCAGCGGGGGCTCATGGCGGTCACCGGTGTAGAACAGTCGGGCGTAGTGCAGGCTGAAGATGCAGCCGATCAGCAACCAGGAACCCGCCACCGTCAGCCCGGTGTACAGGTAGTGCAAGGCCAGGGCACTGCCTTCCAGGCCGCGGCTGGACACCAGTTGCAGGGTGACCGCCGCCAGGCTGGCGATGGCCGAGACGCACACGGTGATCAGCACCAGGCCGGCGTTTTCATCTTCGATGCGGGCGACCTTGCGCACCCGCTCGGCATTGGCCCGCAGGCTCAGCCACAGGACCATGGCCAGGTAAAGCCAGACGCCGAGGTTCCAGCCGACGAGGATATGCTGCACGGTATCGCCGGCGGGGATCAGCCAGCCGCCGAGCAGGCCGGCCAGGGTGGCAATGCTCAGGCGCGGGTGGGTGCGAGTGAGGTGGTGGAAGGCCATGCGGTCCCTTGGCGGTTGAACGTGACTTCAACTGTAGACCAGATGCGGCCCTGTCGCGGGGCCAGCCCGCTAGCCCGGCATGCCGTCCACCCGCGCACGCAGCAGGATCGGCAGGTAGTGCCAGAGGAACAGCAGCAGCGCCGCGCTGGCGAACAATACCGACAACCCCAGCCCCAGCGGCGTGAACGGCGCTACGATCACGCGCGCCAGTGCCGCCAGCTGGATCAGTGCGAATGCCCAACTCATGCTGCGGGGTACCTGAAGAGGGCGTCCGGTATGCCCCAGGCTGACCCGCGCCATCATCGCCACGATCAGCCCGGTCATGGCGCCGACCGTCAGTGCATGGGCGGCCAGGCTAGGGTTGATCGGCACCCCGGCATGCCACAGCGCCAACCCCAGGCAGGCGGGAATCAGCCAGGCGTAGGCCAGGTGCAGCGACCACAGCAGCGGCATATGCCACAGGCCACGGTCGTGCCACAGCACCAGGCGCACACCATGCAGCACGGCCAGGGCGGCGAACAGCACGGCCATCAGGGGGTGTGATGCGTCGTTGAGTCCAAGCACATAGGTCAGCGGCAGCGCCACGCTGCCCAGCAGGCAGGCGCGGTCCAGCCATGGCCGGGCCGGCGTCGGGCTCATGATGCCCAAGCCACGGCGGGTGAAGAACGGGATGACCCTGCCACCTATCACACTCATCATCGCCGCCACCAGCCACAGCCCGGCGAGTACGCCTCGCCGTTGCCACAGCGGGTCGTCGCGCAGCCAGCCTATGAGGGTCAGCCACTGGCAAGCCGCGATGAGCAATACCAGGCCGATGATGGGGTAGTTGTTGCGCAGCCGTCGCTGGATGATCGGTCGCGCCAGGGCCAGCGCCACCAGGGGCAGGAACGCGCCCTCTATCAGCACCAGGAGCCAGGCGGGCAAGGGCAGGAACCAACTTGCCCGGCCCAGCAGCCAGAGCAGGAACAGTCCCTGCAGCGGTCGGCCACTGAGACCCGGGATGCCACTCCAGTTCTGCACCGCCGTGAGCAGGAAGCCGGCGACTATGGCCACAGCGAAGCCAAACAGCATTTCGTGACGGTGCCAGGCGAGCATTCCGCCGGCCGGTTCGAGCTCGTATATGCCGACGAGCACGCCGGACCACAACAGCAGGGCAACCAGGGCGAACAGGCTGCCGCCGAGGAAGAAGGGTCGAAAACCCAGGGCCCAGAGAGCCTGGCGGGGGCGGGCGGTGATCGGCTGGACGAGCATGGCGAGGACCTTGGTTCGATCGAAATGGTTGAATGGGGTACCATCACGAACCATGCCAGCGTTCAAAAGCCTTGAATATCAAGGTGATGGCACTATTTGTAGTTATTATGACTTCTTTATGATGTAGTCTTTTTGACCTTTGTCATGGTTTAAATGACTCGCTTTGCTTCGCCTTGCCTCGATAACCAGGGCGGCTTTGCTACAGGATCCCCGTTGTGACCGACCTCCTGCGCAATCCACTGCTGCAGTACCTCGCCCGTCTGGCCCCGTCCAGCCAGCTGACCATGCGCTACATCCTTCAGGACGCCGCCGACCGCCTCGGGTTTGCCGACTGCGATATCGCCGAGGTGCCCTGGCACCGCCTCGAGCCTGGCCATGTGATCGCCCTGGTCGCTGCGCTGCGTGCCGATGGTTACGCGCCCAACACATCGTCGTTGTACGTCAATGCCGTGCGTGGAGTGATGAACGAAGCCTGGCGCCAGGGTTTGATCGAGCACGAGCAGTTGTTGATGATCCGCGAGGTCAAGCCAGCAGCTGGTAGCCGCCTGCCACCGGGGCGCAACTTGCGGCGCAGCCTGATCCGCGAGCTGATGGACGTGTGCGCCGCCGACCCGCGCCCACAGGGTGTGCGAGACGCAGCCATCCTGGCGTTGCTCTACGGCACCGGGATGCGCAAATCGGAATCGGTCGATGTGAACCTTGACCAGGTGGATTTCCAGGAGCGCAGCGTGCAAGTGCTGGCCAAGGGCAACCGTCAGTTGGTCAAGTATGCCCCGGCCTGGGCCTTCGACAAGTTGCAGGCCTGGCTCGACCTGCGTCGCCAGCACCTGCCGGCCGGCGAGCGTGACGACAGCTTCCTGTTCAACCGCATCCGCCGTGGCAGCCACATCACCCGCGCGCGCATCACCAAGCACGCCATCTACTACATCGCCCGCCAGCGCGGGGCACAGGTGGGCGCCAAGATCATGCCCCATGATTTTCGCCGGGCATTTATCACCCGGGTGATCGAGGAACACGACCTGTCGATCGCGCAGAAGCTTGCGCACCACGCCAATATCCAGACCACCGCCGGGTATGACCGACGCGACGACAACGAGCGACGCAGGGCGGTGGAGCGCTTCGACTACTGATCACTGCATTTGCCTGCAAGCATTAGTGAATGCTTGATGCCAGTTCGAAGATCGGCATGTACATCAGGATCACGATCAGCCCGATCAGCAGGCCGATAAAGGTCATCAACAGCGGCTCGAACAATTTCACGAACCACTCTACCCAGCGGCCGATTTCCTGGTCGTGGAAGTCGGCGCAACGCTCGAGCATCTCACCCAGGTTGCCCGATTGTTCGCCGGCACGCAGCAGGCGCAACGAGACGGGGGTCACCAGTTGGCCGGCCTGCAGCGCATCGGACAACGGCAGGCCCTCGGCAACCCGTTGGCTGGCCTGCTCCAGACCCTCGGCCGCAGTGCTGCCCAGCAGGCCGCGGGCCATGCCCAGCGCGGTGAGGATGGGAATGCCCCCTTGCAGCAAGATCCCCAGCGACCGGTAGAAGCGCGCCAGCTCATACATCATCAGGCGCTGGTGCAGCGCGGGCAGTCGGAGCAGCAGGCGGCCGGCGCCACGGCGCACGGCCGGGTGGCGGCGCAGGGCGACGAGGGTGCCGACGCCGACAAGCGTACCCAGCCCCAGCGGCAACTGCTGGGCATGCAGGAACAGACCGATCTGCATCAGCACTCGCGACAGCCACGGCAGTTCGGTCCCCATGCCCTCGAACACCAGGCTGAAGCGGGGCACCACGTACCCCAGCAGGAACAGCACCACGCCGCCGCCCACCAGCAACAGCAGTAGCGGGTAGACCGAGGCACCGACCAGCTTCTGGCGGACCAGATCCAGCCGCTGGCGATAGCTGATGTAGCGGGTGAGGGCATCGCCCAATGCGCCGGTGCGCTCGCTGGACTGCACCAGGGCCACGTACAGGGTGGGGAACACCCGCGGCTGCTGGGCCAGGGCCTGGGACAGCGAGCGCCCCTCATAGAGTTGGCGCACCAGTTGCTCCAGGGTCTTGCGCGTCGCGCCGCCCGGGGCTTTCTCGGTCAGGCTCTCGAGGGCGTCGATCAGCGGCAGGCCGGCGCCGAGCAAGGTGGTCAGCTCCTGGCTGAACAGCATCAGGTCGAACGCCGCCACGCGTCGTCGCAGGGCCAGCCCCTGGCTGCGCACGCTGAGCACGCGCAGCCCCTGGTCCTCGGCCTGGCGCCGGGCCTGGTCGCTGTCCTCGGCCTCCACCTGCAATTGCACCACGCCCTGGCTGCCCAGGGCCTTGAGCTGATAGCGCATGGCCGGGTTCCTCATTGCCAGCTGGTGATTTCGGCGTTTTCGCCGTCACCACCGGGTTGGCCGTCCTTGCCCATCGACAGCAGGTCGTACTCGCTGCCGTTCTCGCCGGGCTGCTTGTAGATGTAGGGGCGGCCCCAAGGGTCCTGTGGCACGGCCTTCTGCAGGTAGGGGCCCGACCAGCGCGCTTCGCCACCTGGCGCGACCACCAGGGCCTGCAGGCCCTGCTCGCTGCTGGGGTAGTGGCCGACCTCCAGGCGATAGAGGTCCAGGGCCTTGCCCAGCCCCTCGATCTGCGCCCGGGCCACCTTGGCCTCGGAGCGGCCCAGCTGGCTGAAGTACTTGGGCGCGACGATGCCGGCCAACAGGCCCAGCACCACCAGCACCACCAACAGTTCAAGCAGGGTGAAGCCGCGTTGGGTACGGATGCTGCGTTGCATGGTGAAACCCTCCGGTGCATTTACCCCAGCCATGCAACAGCCGTGCACGTCTGCCCCGGGCCCTTGCGCCATGGGCCGCAGAGGCGGCACGCGGCTTGCGTCGTAGTCGCAAAGCCCGGGTTAACGGGGCATCTCCCCCACTTCGGGGGGCACGCTTGGGTTATTTGCGGCGGGAGGCGAACGACATGCGAGGACTGATCCTGGGGCTGGTGGCGGGGCTGATGGCATTCGCCGCCCAGGCCGACATCTATGTCTCGAGCGATGGCAAGGGCGGCTTCGTGCTGTCCAACGTGCACCGGCCTGGCCGGCACTACGACCGGGTCATCAGCGAACGCCCGACAGCGGGCGGGCCGGTCAATGCGCAACTGATCACCGGGCGACCCTACGCCGACCTGGTGGCGGCCGCCGCGCTGGCCCACGGTGTACCCCAGGCGTTGCTGCATGCGCTGATCAAGGCCGAGTCCGGCTATAACCCCAAGGCTCGCTCGGCCAAAGGTGCGGCGGGGCTGATGCAACTGATGCCGGACACGGCGAAGGAGATGGGTGTCAAGGATGTACTCGATCCACAGGCCAACGTGCAGGGTGGGGCGCGCTACCTCAAGCGCATGCTCACGTTGTTCGACAACGACATCACCTTGGCCGTGGCGGCCTATAACGCGGGGCCTGAGGCGGTTCTCAGCCGTGGGCGGGTGGTACCGCCGTTCGCCGAGACCCAGCGCTACGTGCCGAATGTGTTGCGTGACTATCGCCTGCTGCGCGGGCTGGCTGGGGATGCGCCGCTTTGAGGGGGGCTCCGTGATCCTTGCAGCGTCTGCAAGGGACGCGGTGAGCACCTGCCGGCCCTCACGCGCTCAATAGCCTCACCTGAGCCATGCTTTCCCCAACTTTGGGCTATAACCTGTAAAGGTGCCCAGTCGTGGAGCCCGCCATGGACCTCGCCCCCCGTCACGACACGCTGCAGCCGAGTGAAGCCGGCCCGGCGCGCAAGCCATTCCACATGCTGCGTTGGTACGCCTGGGTCAGCCTGGCGATCATCCTGTCGGTGGGGGGCGGCCTGGGCGTGATCTCCAGCCGCTTCATCATTGACGAGAGCGTGGAGCGCGATGCCTTGCTCACCGCCCAGTTCATTACCTCCATCGCTGACGCCGAAGTGCGTCATGTCGCGATCCCCAATGTGCGCACCATGGGCGAATTGCTCGACCCACGTACCGACCATGCCTTGCCCGATGTCGATCCCGAGGCGCGGCGCCGAGCCCGTGGCGAGTTCCTCGACCATATTGCGCACTTGCCGGACATGCTCCTGGCCAATATCTACGCACCCGACCGCACGGTGATCTGGTCGAGCAACCCGGCGCTGATCGGCAAGCTGATCGCATCGGATGACGACCTCGACCGGGCCTTCGAGTACAAGATGCGCGTGTCGGCCAGCTACCATGACTTCGAGCAGGCGCGCAGCGAGCAGAAGTTCGTCACCCCGCCCGAGCAACTGTTCATCGAGAACTACATCCCCTTGTTCGACGCCGACGGCGAAAACGTCATGGCGATGGTCGAAATCTACAAGGAACCCCACGACCTGATCGCGCGCATCGAGCACGGCCTGCTGCTGATCTGGCTGGCCATCGCCGTGGGTGCGGGCCTGGTGTATGTCGGCCTGTACGGCATCATGCGCCGCGCCGCGCGGCTGATGGCGGTGCAGCAGCAGCGGCTGATCGGCAACGAAACCTTCGTGGCCCTGGGCGAGGTGTCGTCGGCGGTGGCCCACAGTCTGCGCAACCCGCTGGCCAGCATTCGCTCCAGCGCCGAACTGGCCCAGGCTTTCGACGATGGCCCGGCGCAGAAGAACATCAGCGACATCATCAGCCAGGTCGACCGAATGTCGCAGTGGGTGCGTGAGCTGTTGCAGTCGTTGCGACCGCTCGGTGACGAGGCCGTGCCGGTGGATGTGGCGCAGAGCCTGCGCGACAGCCTGCAGGCGTTCACCCAGGCGCTTGAGCGCGGCGGCGTGCGCTTGCTTGTGCCTGAGCTGCCGAGCGTCAAGGTGCTGGGCCAACCGGTGCTGCTTGGGCAGATCTTCAGTTGCCTGATCGTCAACGCTCTGGAGTCCATGGAGGCCGGTGGCGAGCTACGGGTCGAAGTGGTACGCCACGACCGCCGCAGCCTGAGCCTGCGGCTTTCGGACACTGGCAAGGGCATGAATGAACAACAGCAGCGCCTGGCGTTCCGGCCATTTTTCACCACCAAGCAAGGCGGCGTTGGGGTGGGGCTGATGCTGGTCAAGAGGATCATGGAGCGCTTCGGCGGCTCGGTTCGGTTGAGCAGTCGTGAGGGGGCGGGGACCCGGGTAATATTGAATTTCAAGGTGACAGGTATTTAATCTCTAACATTAAATTCCTTTCATAAGATATTGATTTATATGTAATTGTTATCAATTGGGTAACCTATACCCAACAGTGGGGGTTTACCCAAAGAGTGAAATCAAGAAAACGTTACAAGCCAATGATCTAAAAAGAAAAAACCAGTACACCGTTATTGGCCAGGTTTTTGCTGTCACTCTTTCAGCCCGCGCTGAAACTTTCGGCAGGGGCTCGGTGGATTCACTTTGCTACTGCCAGTAGCAGAGCAGCATGCCGGTGAGCCTCATCGGCCTCCAGGTGGGACGACGCGATGCAGACGCTCGAAAACAGTGCCCCCGACAAGGCCGCGCCGCCCGCTAGCGAGTTGGCCACACCGTTGCAGGAGTTCAACCTGCTACGCTGGTTCTCGCTGGTCAGTCTGCTGATCATCGCCTCGGTGGCCGGTGGCCTGGGCTACGTTTCGACCCGTTTCGTGGTGCGCGACAGCGTGGAGCGCGATGCCATGCTCACCGCCCAGTTCATCCAGGCCATGGCGCAGGCCGAGGTGCGGCACTCGCAGCTGCCGCCGGGTATCACCATGGGTGAATTGCTCGATCCGCGCCTCGACCAGCAGCACCTGCAGTTCACCCCTCAACAGGCCGAGTCGACAAGGGTAGAGTTCCTTGACCACGTCGCGCACCTCCCCGACACCTTGCTAGCCAATGTCTATGCCCGCGACCGTACGGTGGCGTGGTCGACCAACCCGCAGCTGATCGGCCAGCGCATCGATGAAGATGACGACCTGGAGCACGCTTTCCGCTCGCGAAAGTCGGTGTCGGCCAGCTATCACAAGGCCGACGAGGAGCGCGAAGAACAGAAGTTCCAGCGCGAGCCCCGGCACCTGTTCATCGAGAACTACATCCCCTTGTTCGACAGCCAGGGCGAGCAGGTGCTGGCGATGGTCGAGATCTACAAGGAGCCGCATGACCTGGTGCGGCGCATCCATCGCGGTTATGTGCTGATCTGGGCCTCCACACTGGTCGGAGGGGCGCTGATCTACTTCGGGCTGTTCTGGATCGTGCGCCGCGCCGCCAGCCTGCTGCATCACCAGCAAGACCGCCTGGTGGCCAGCGAAACCTATGTGGCCCTGGGCGAGATGTCCTCCGCGCTGGCCCACAGCCTGCGCAACCCGCTGGCCAATATCCGCTCCAGCGCAGAACTGGCCCAGGACATCGCCAGCCCGGCGGCGCAGAAGAACATCGGCGACATCATCACCCAGGTCGACCGCATGTCGCGCTGGGTCCGCGACCTGCTGGTGTCGCTGCGCCCGACCAGCGACGAAGCCGAGTCGGTCGACCTGGTGGCGGCTGTCGAGGATGCGCGGCAGGCCTTCGCCCCGCAGATCGAGCGCAACAACGTGCGCTTCGCCTTCCACGGGCCAGCGACGCAATGGGTGGCCAGCCAGCCGTTGCAACTGACGCAGATCCTCAACAGCCTGTTTGCCAACGCCCTGGAGGCCATGCCCCAGGGTGGCGAGCTGCGCGCCGAGGTGCGCCAGCTGGAGGGGCAGCAGGCGCAACTGCAGCTCAGCGATACCGGCAAGGGCATGAGCGAGCAGCAGCGGCGCATGGTGTTCAAGCCGTTCTTCACCACCAAGCAAGGCGGCCTGGGTGTTGGCCTGGCCCTGGTCAAAAGGATCATGGAGCGCTTTGGCGGCGCGGTTGAACTGACCAGCCGCGAAGAGGAAGGAACCCGCGTCAGCCTGACTTTCAATATTGCAGCGGGAGGGGACCATGGAGCACAGCATCCTGGTGGTCGAGGATGATGAAATCCTTGCCGACAACATTCGCACCTACCTGAACCTCAAAGGCTTCGAGGTCACGGTGTGCCACAGCGCGGAACTGGCGCTGGAGCAGATCAAGCGCGCCCGGCCCGACGCCGTGCTGACCGACAATTCGCTGCCTGGCATGAGCGGCCACGAGCTGTTGCGCACGCTGGTGGCGCAGGCACCGGAGCTCAAGGTGATCATGATGACCCTCCGGCAACGTCGAGGACGCCGTGCTGGCCATGAAGGAGGGTGCGTTCCACTACCTCACCAAGCCGGTGGTGCTGGCCGAGCTCAAGCTGATGCTGGACAAGGCCCTGGCCGCCGAGCGCATGGAGCGCACGCTGTCGTTCTACCAGGAGCGCGAGGCGCAGAAATCCGGGTTGCAGGCCTTGATCGGCGAGTCGCCGGCCATGCTCGAACTCAAGCACACCTTGCAGCAGCTGCTCGATGCCGAGCGGCGCATGGTCAGCGGCGACCTGCCGCCGGTACTGGTCGAAGGCGAGACCGGCACCGGCAAGGAGCTGGTGGCGCGCGCCCTGCATTTCGATGGCAGCCGGGCCAAGGGGCCGTTCATCGAGTTCAACTGCGCCTCGATTCCGGCCAACCTGCTGGAGGCCGAGCTGTTCGGGCATGAGAAAGGCGCCTTCACCGATGCCAAGGAGCGTCGCGTGGGCCTGGTCGAGGCGGCCGACGGTGGCACCCTGTTCCTCGACGAGATCGGCGAGATGGACCTGGTGCTGCAGGCCAAGCTGCTCAAGCTGCTGGAGGACCGCACCATTCGCCGTATCGGCGCGGTCAAGGAGCGTAAGGTCGACCTGCGGGTGATCAGCGCCACCAACTGCAACCTGGAGCAGATGGTCCAGCAGGGCAAGTTCCGCCGCGACCTGTTCTTCCGCCTGCGCATCATTGCCCTCAAGGTGCCGCGCCTGTTTGCCCGTGGCCAGGACATCTTGCGCCTGGCCCGGCACTTCCTGGCCCACCACGGGCGGCGCTACGGTAAGCCCAACCTGCGCTTCTCGGCCGAGGCCGAGGCGCTGATGCTGGGTTACAGCTGGCCTGGCAACGTCCGCGAATTGCGCAACATGCTCGAGCAGACGGTGTTGCTGGCGCCCAGCGAGGTGATCAGCGCCCACCAGTTGAACCTGTGCATGACCTTGGTCGACGAACCGCTGGCGCAGCCGGCGCAGGTGCTGGCATTCGAGGCGCCACGCCATGAGCCAGCGGCAGCGGCCAGCCTGCCGGACATGGAGCGCGACATGGTCTGCCGCACCCTCGACCGCACCGACTGGAACGTCACCAAGTCGGCACGGCTGTTGGGGCTGTCGAGGGACATGTTGCGCTACAAGATCGAGAAGCTTGGGTTGACCCGGCCGGACAAACGGCAGTGGTGAGCGGGCGGGCTGATTGCCTGTCAGTTTCGCGTTTGTGGGGCTGCCATGCAGCCCATCGCCGGCAAGCCGGCTCCCACAGGTACAGCGCAGAATTCAGCAATTGCGCGGTCCCTGTGGGAGCCGGCTGGATCGTACTGTGCTGAGTAACGCCTGGTTTCACAAAGCTTAGGGCTTACCGCCGTTGCCCGACCCTCCGCCTTCACGCCCCATCCCCTCCGAGCCGCTGTCCCCCATCCCCGGCAGGTCGCGATCATTGTTCTGCTCGGCCGGCGGGCTGTCCGGGTCATTGCCCTTGATCCGCGGGTCGGTATCCCGTGGCATGGGCTTTTCAATCGGGTTGAGGGTGCTATCCACGCCGGGCTTGGGCGCCGGGTTGTGCGGGTCGTCAGGGTAGGTGGCGCCGGTACCGGCGGCGAAGGCCAGGGGCGAGGCGAGCAGGGCGGCAAGCAGGAAGGAATGTTTCATGCGGGCAAGCTCCTTTGCGATGACAAGAAGTCGGCCCTGCCTGCGCAGGGCCTTGTTCTCATTTGGGCCATGACCCCATCAGCAAGGTGCCATCACGGCGACCAACGGTCACACCACCATCGACAGCAACATGATGAAGATGATGCCGACCACCGAGAGGATGGTTTCCATCATGCTCCAGGTCTTGAAGGTCTCGGCCACGGTCATGTTGAAGTACTGCTTGACCAGCCAGAAACCGGCGTCGTTGACGTGGGACAGGATCAACGAGCCGGCGCCGGTGGCCAGCACCAGCAGTTCGCGGTTGACCCCCGGCACCAGGTCGATCACCGGGGCGACGATGCCGGCACCGGTGATGGTGGCCACCGTGGCCGAGCCAGTGGCGATGCGGATCACCGCCGCCACCAGCCAGGCCAGCATGATCGGCGAGATCTCAGCCTGCACCGCCATCTGTCCGATCACGTTGCCCACGCCGGTGTCCACCAGCATCTGCTTGAAGCCGCCGCCGGCGCCGACGATCAGCACGATGGCGGCGGTGGGGGCCAGGCTCTGGTCGAGCATCTTCATGATCTGCTGGCGGTTGAAGCCACGGGCCGAACCGAAGGTGTAGAAGGCCAGCAGCAGGGCAGCGAGCAGGGCGGTGATAGGGTGGCCGATCAGGTCCATCCACTGGCGCACGATGTGCTCGGCTGGCAGTACCACGTCGGCGAAGGTCTTGAGCAGCATCAGCACCACCGGCAGCAGCACGGTGATCAGGGTCACGCTGAAGCTGGGCAGGTTCTGCTGGTTCGACTCGCGAGCGATCTGGTCCATCAGCTCCTGGGACGGGTTGCCAGGGATATAGCGCGAGATGAAATTACCGAACAGCGGGCCGGCAATCACCGCAGTGGGCAGGGCCACCAGCAGGCCATAGAAGATGGTCTTGCCGATGTCGGCATGGAAGATGCCGATCGCCAGCAACGGCCCCGGGTGCGGTGGCACCAGGCCGTGCACCACCGACAGGCCCGCCAGCAGCGGGATGCCGATCTTCACCAGCGACACGCCGGAGCGGCGGGCGACGATGAACACCAGCGGGATCAGCAGTACGAAGCCGATCTCGAAGAACAGCGGGATGCCCACCAGGAAGGCGGCGAACATCATTGCCCAATGCACCTTCTGCTTGCCGAAGGCGCGGATCAGGGTCTGGGCGATCTGGTCGGCGCCGCCGGAGTCGGCCATCAGCTTGCCGAGCATGGTGCCCAGGGCCAGGACGATGCCGACGAAGCCGAGCACGCCGCCGAAGCCGTCCTGGAACGACTTCATCACCTTGGCCACCGGCATGCCGGAGGTCAGGCCGAGAAAGCCCGCGGCTATGGTGAGGGCGACGAAGGGGTGGACCTTGAAATGGGTGATCAGCAGGATGAGCCCGACGATGGTGACCAGCGCGTCAAGCAGCAGGAAGGTATCGGTAGCCAGTCCGAACATGGTTCGTGAACCTCGGTCTTTTCGTTGTTGTTTTGGTATCGCGTGTCTTGCGTCATTGCGCCTGCGAAGGCATGGAGACAGCGCTGTCTTTGGTGAGCCGGAAAAACCGCCGGATCAGGCAGTCCGCGCCAGCGCCTGCTCACCGCAAGGCTTTAGCCACTGGTGCACGTCCTCGGCCAGCGTAGGCAGCGGGCGGGTGGCGTCCAGGGCCAGGGTCAGGGGCTCTGCGTGCGGCGGCTCCAGCGCTGCGAACTGGCTGTCGATCAGGCTGGCCGGCATGAAGTGACCGGGGCGCGCCAGGACGCGTTTCTCGGCTTCTTGCGGGGTCAGCTCGAGAAACACGAAGCACAGCTCGGGCACGGCCAGGCGCAGGGTGTCCCGATAGCGGCGCTTGAGGGCCGAGCAGGTGAGGATCGGGCGTTCACCCGCAGCGAGGCTGGCCTGCAGCTCCTCGCCCAGGCGCACCAGCCAACCGGCACGGTCGTCGTCGTTCAGGGGAATGCCGGCGCTCATCTTGGCGATGTTGGCGGCGGGGTGGAAGGCATCGCCTTCGATCAGGCGGCCGCCGCTGCGGGTGGCAATGGCGGCGCCGACGCTGCTTTTACCGCAGCCGGCCACGCCCATGACCACGATCGCGGACAGGGAAGTGTTCATCTGTACCTCCTGCTGGGTGAGATAGCGCTGTCTCGGTCGGGACGAGCCGAAAATCCTGCGCCACCCTCCCGGGTGTTATTGATCTTGTCTTTGGCAGTATGGACGCTGAACGCATGCCTGCTACCAAGATTGCATTGCCTGCATCCAGAGACAGCGCTACCTTAGTGACCGTTCCCCATTCCTGCAAGCAGTAAAATTACAATACTCATGTCCCGTACTGGCTCGCGTACTACCGGTCGTCCCACCCTGGCTGAAGTCGCCAGGCTTTCCGGGGTTTCCCCCATCACCGCCTCCCGCGCCCTGCGTGGCGTCAGTACGGTCGCACCGGAGCTGGCGCAGAAGGTCATGGCCGCGGCGGCGAGCCTTGGCTATGTCGCCAACCCGGCGGCCCGCGCGCTGGCGTCGGCGCGCAGCCAGTCGGTGGTGGTGTTGATCCCCTCGTTGTCCAACCAGCTGTTCATCGACACCCTCGAGGCCATTCACGAGGTGATGCGCCCCCGCGGCCTGGAAGTGCTCATTGGCAACTATCACTACGATATCGCCGAGGAAGCGAACCTGATCCGCAACTACCTGGCCTACCAGCCCTGCGGCGTGCTGCTCACCGGCTTCGAGCGCAGCGAGGCCTCGCGGCAGATGCTGGCCGCGAGCCAGGTACCGTGCGTGCACATGATGGAGCTGGGCGGCGAGGGCGATGCCTTGTCGGTAGGATTCTCCCAGCATGCGGCCGGACGCGCCGCGGCGCGGCACCTGATCGAGCGTGGCCGCCGACGCCTGGGGTTCATCGCCGCGCAACTCGACCCTCGGGTAATGCAGCGCGCCGAAGGCTTCCGTCAGGCCCTCGCCGAGGCCGGTCTGCAAGCCCCCGAGCTCGAAGTGCTCGACCCGCAACCCTCGTCCATCGGTCTGGGCGGCACGCTGTTCAGCCGCCTGCTGGCGAAGGCGCCGGATGTCGACGGCATCTTCTTCTGCAACGACGACCTGGCCCAGGGCGCGGTGCTGCAGGCGTTGCGCGAAGGCATCGAAGTGCCGGGCCGGGTGGCTATGGTCGGTTTCAACGACCTGCCGGCCTCGGCGCACATGGTCCCACGCCTGACCTCGATCCGCACCCCGCGCGCGGCGGTCGGGCGTGGTGCTGCTCAGGCGCTGCTGGCGTTGCTCGATGGCAAGCGGGTGGCTACCGGTCAGCAGGACCTGGGGTTCGAGCTGATGGTGCGCGAGAGTTCCTAAGGCCGGCGCAGCGTTGGCTGTCACCTAGCGTGCGGCGCCCACCTGGCAAAAATGTCAGTTGTGGTCGGTCGCCAGAAGCAGGACGCTGTGGCTTTCCGGCAGAGGACAGGCCGTGCCCCACTCTCGATTGCTGTACACGGATGCCCATGGCTCGGTGTTGCGCGCCCAAGGTGAAACAGGTCAGTCGGTGCTGGCCTATACCGTGCACGGCCATGATGCCAGGACTCGGCCGGTCAGTCCGTTCCTGCGCTTCAATGGCCAGGCCCCAGAGAAGTTGTCCGGCAACTATCTGCTGGGTAATGGCTATCGGACATACAGTCCGACACTGCTGCGCTTCACCTCGCCAGACGGCTTGAGCCCGTTTGGTGAGGGTGGTTTGAACGCCTATGCTTACTGTGCGGGTGACCCGATCAACAGCGTCGACCCTTCGGGGCATGCGCCTGGGAAAAAGCGTAACCCGACTGGCGGATGGCTGTTAGTGAAGAAATTCGTACGCAAAAAACTGGCGCTGGTCGAGGATGCCACCACCTTTGCAAAACTGTTTGTAGAGGTGCTCAAAAAACCGACCTGGTCGAACCGGTGGGCTGTAGTCAAGCAAACCGGCAAGATGGCAATCAAGTACGGGCCTGTTGCTCCCGTCTATTGGGTATATGACTGGCTGCGCCCAACACCGTCCGTGCCAGACCAAGTGACGGCCCCTTCCGTGCCTGCCGCCCCCCACGCTGGTGCACCTAACGGCCCAGCTGACGGCCAGTCGCCGTCAGACACACGCAACAAGCTACGGGGCGACAGTACATAAAACGGAGAGCACTCCGACCTGGAGAGGAAACCTTCGACCTCCAGCTGCAGAAGGCGCAGGGCAGCGCTCGACTCACGATGGCTGCTCTGCCACGTTCTCCAGTGCTTACCCGCGGCTGACCCACCAGCCGAACCCCGCCGCGGTGAAGAACATGATCAGGCTGTAGATCGCCGCCGGCACCGCCATGGTCGCGTTGTTCAGCAGCGACGGGCTCAGGGCCAGCGCGATGGCCAGGGTGCCGTTGTGGATGCCGATCTCCATGCCGATGGCGATCGCCTGGCGTTTCGGGATGTTCAACAGGCGTGGCACCCAGTAACCCACGCCAAGGCTGAGCAGGTTGAACAGCAACGCGGCGCCACCGACGATCGGCGCGTACTCGACTACGGTCTGCCAGTCCTTGGCCAGGGCCAGGACGATGGTGAAAGCCAGGAACAGCGCCGCGACGATCTTCATCGGCTTCTGCATTCGCGCGGAGAAGCGCGGCGCCCAGTAACGGATCAGCATGCCCAGGGCCACCGGCAGCAGGACGATGGCGAACACCTGCATGACCTTGGCGAATTGCAGGGGAATGGCCTGGTCCGATGCCATGAACCACATCAGCGACAGGTTCACCAGCAGCGGCATGGTGAGGATGGCGATCAGCGAGTTGACCGCGGTGAGGGTGATGTTCAGCGCCACGTCGCCGTGGGCCAGGTGGCTGAACAGGTTGGCCGTGGTGCCGCCGGGCGAGGCGGCCAGCAGCATCAGGCCCACCGCCAATGCCGACTCAAGGCCAAAGCCGTTGGCTATCAGGAAGCACACCAGTGGCAGCAGCAGGATCTGGCAGGCCAGGCCGATCACCACCGGCTTGGGGTACTTCACCACCCGGGCGAAGTCGGCGAGGGTCAGCGAAAGCCCCAGGCCGAGCATGATGATGCCCAGGGCCAGCGGCAGGAGGGCGGTGAGCAAGGGGGAGGCGGTCATGGGCGGTCTCTTGGGCGAAGGATCCCGAGGAGTGTAGGTGGGTGCGCAATGATAGCTAATCGTGTCTGGACGATCTTGGTAACCGTTTGTTACTGGCCTGATGACGCCATGTCGCGTTGCGATGCCGGGCCTGTGGCAGTAGCATTCGCGCTTTTGCCGAGGATTAGCCCGTCATGCCGTTCCAGCAAGGTCTGCTTGCCACCCCGGTGCCGGCCCACGCCCGTCACCTGTTCTTTGCCCTCGATTCCCTGGAAGCGCTGCCCGCCGTACTTGACCAACTGTTGCCGCAAGTCGATGGCCACAGCCTGATCCTGGCCGTCGGCGCGCCGCTGGCCAAGGCCCTGGGTCGTGAGGTGCCGGGCCTGCGCAGTTTCCCGCAACTGGACGCGGTGGTGGAGAACCCGGCGACCCAGCACGCCCTGTGGCTGTGGCTGCGCGGTGCCGAGCGCGGCGAGCTGTTCCTGCGCGCCCAGGCACTGCAGCAGACGCTGGCGCCGGCCCTGCGCCTGGTCGACAGCGTCGACGGCTTCCTGCACCGCGGCGGCCATGACCTGACCGGCTACGAAGACGGCACCGAGAACCCGGTGGACGCAGACGCCGTCGCCGCCGCCATTGTGCCGGGCGACATCCCCGGCCTGTCGGGTTCGAGCTTCGCCGCCTTCCAGCTGTGGAAGCACGACCTGGGCTACTTCAAGTCGCTGCCCCAGGCCGAGCAGGACAACATCATCGGTCGCCGCCTGAGCGACAACGAAGAGCTCGACGACGCGCCCGAATCCGCCCACGTCAAGCGCACCGCCCAGGAGAGCTTCGCGCCCGAAGCGTTCGTGGTGCGGCGCTCGGTGGCCTGGACCGATGAGCGCGGCGCGGGCCTGGCGTTCGTCGCCCTGGGCTTCTCGCTGGACGCCTTCGAGGTGCAGCTGCGGCGCATGAGCGGGCTGGAGGATGGCGTGGTCGATGGCCTGTACCGCTTCAGCCGGCCGTTGAGTGGCGGGTATTACTGGTGCCCGCCGCTGGGTGATCAGGGCGCAGACCTGCGTCTGTTGCTGGGCTGACAGGTCCTCATCGCGGGGCAAGCCTGCTTCCACGTCTCGGGCCTGATGCCCATCAGCGTGGGCTTGCCCCGCGATGACTCAGAACGGCACCGCCACCGTCAGCTGGCTGTAGACGTTGGTCCCGCTGCCCACCTGGTTGCCGCCATTGCTTTCATCCTTGCGCGGTTTGAACAGCCCCAGCAGCGGGGTGACGATCAGGTGCTCGTTGACCGCCCATTCCACATACAGGTCCAGCTCCTGCGCATCGAGGTTCAAGGTGTCGCGGCTACGCACTGTGTCGAAGTCGAAGAACAGCGCGCCGAGGGTCAGATTGTCCCGTGGTGTGGCCTTCAGACCGACATGGTGGATGCCGCTGTTGGTGTTGAAAGGCCCGGCGTAGTTGCCGGCGACCTCGCCCTGGATCCAGGTGCCATAGCCGCTGGAAAGCCCTGTGAACAGCAGGTCCCAGCCTGCGGAGTAGCGGGTGTAGCGGTAGGTCAGCTGCGGCGCCCAAGGGGTGTCGGCGAAGGTGTAGGCCGCTTCGCCGTACCAGGCCGTCTCATGCCCGCCGCGCTTGTCCTGCCAGGCATATTCGAAGGCCAGCCGGGTGTTCGCCAGGCCCGCACTGCCTTCACCCCGCAGGCTGTATACATCCATGCCTTCGCGGGCCTTCTGGAACTCGCTGGCCCACTGGTCGGTCACGTCGATGCCGTGGATATAGGTCAGGCCCAGGGTACCCAGGTCATGGGTGTAGTCCAGGGTGCCGGCCGCCAGCTCGGTTTCGGCCTGTGCGCGGTTGTCGGACTTGAGCCACAGCACACTGCCATGCAGCCCCTCCTGGCCGCCCAGGCGCAGCACCGCGGTGCGGTCGAAGGCGTGGCGCGCGCCCAGATAGAAGCCGCCGCCACGGTTGAGCTGGCCGTCGGCCGGGCCCTTGCCCAGGTTGGGGCCGTCGTCGTTGATCAGGAAGCCGCTGCCCAGGCGGATCACCTGGCGGCCGCCGGACAGGTCCACGCCATCCTTGCCCAGCAACGGGAACAGGTCGCCCGAGCGCCAGCCCAGGTAGGCGTCCTCGATCTTGGTGGTGCGTTCGGAGCCGTCCTGGTTGCCGCCGGCGTCGCCGTCGCCCCAGGCGCCTGAGCTGACCCAGTTGAGGGCGCCATACAGGCTGCCGTTGCCGGCCAGGCCCTGGTCGCCGCTGAGGCCGTACTTGATGAAACCTTCGCGCCATGTCGAGCCACCGGGGGTGCCATCGTAGTTGTGGCGGCTGTTGAACATGCCCCAGACCGCGAGCAGATCGGCGTTCAGGTGGCTGTCGTCGTCGGCATACAGTTCGTAGGCCGGGCTGGCCTGGCCATGGACCAGCAGGGTCAGTGCCGTGGCCATTGCGGTGCGACGTGGAGTGAGACGCATGGATCGATCCTCGTTTTTTTGTGTGCGGTCTTGAGTGCCGCGTTGTTGTGGAGGCAGTGTCGAAAGGTGACGGGCTATTAGCGCGTGGAACGCTGGCGGTGGTCTTGCCCGTGGCTGCCAGCGCTCTTGCATGTCGCCGCCATCACAGGCGCGCGGCGGTCTCCGGCAGGGTGGCGCCACCGTCGACCACAAGGGTCTGGCCGGTGATGTAGCGGGCGGCGTCGGAGGCCAGGAACAGCATCGCGGCAGCGATATCGGCGGGTTCCCCCAGTCGCCCCAAGGGCACGCCCGCGGCGATCCGGGCGTTTAACTGGGTATCGCCGAGGTTGCCCATGGCCGGGGTGCGCACCATCCCCGGTTCCACGCCGTTGACCCGTACATTGAACTGCGCCAGTTCCAGTGCGGCGTTGCGGATGAAGCCGTTGACCCCGGCCTTGGACGCGGCGTAATGGCTCAGGCCCGGATAGGCCACCCGCGGGCCGGTCACCGAGGAGGTAGCCAGCACGCAGCCGCCACCTTGGCGGCGGAATAGCGGCAAGGCGCCTTGAGTGAGCCAGAACAACGCCCCCAGGTTCACCGCCAGGGTCCGTTGCAGCAGCGCCGGGTCGATCTCGGCGAACGTGGTGAGCGGGAAGTACGCGGCGTTGTGCACCAGCACATCCAGGCGTTCCAGCTTGGCTAGCAAGGTGTTGATCGCAACGGGGTCGGCCAGGTCCAGCGTTTCCCCCCGCACGTCGTGACCCAGGGCCCGTTGTGCGTCCACCAGGCGCCTGAGTGCTGGCGAATCGAGGTCCACGGCCAGCACCTGGGCACCGCCCCGGGCGAAACCCTCGACGATGGCCTGACCGATCCCGCCCGCCGCGCCGGTGACCAGCACGGTGCGACCCTCAAAGTCGTAGCGCGCGTTCATGCCGACGGCTCCAGGTGGGTGAAGGCCAGGGTCGGCACGTCGACCACGGTCGAGCCGCCGTCGGCGGCGATCACCGCGCCGGTGACGATGCTGGCCTCGGCGCCGACCAGGAACTGGCACACGGCGGCTATTTCATCACTGCTGGCCGGGCGGCGCAGCGGTACGTCGGCGGTGACCCGGCGGTAGGCGGCATCAAGGTCCTCCTGGTGGTGGTCCATCAACGCCTGCATTTCCTTATCCGCCATGGGCGTGCGCACCCAGCCCGGGCAGACGCAGTTGACTCGCACGCCGAACGGTCCGTAGTCGCGGGCCAGTGAGCGGGTTAGTCCGACCAGGGCATGCTTGGCGGTGGTGTAGCCGCACACCTCGGGCCCGGCGCCCAGCGCGGCGATGGAGCCCAGCAGCACCAGGCTGCCACGCCGCTCGCGCAGCAACGGCAGGCACGCCCGGGCGGTGTGGAAGGCGCTGTCGAGGTTGCTGCGCATAGCCTCGCGCCAGGCGCTGTCGCTGGTCTGCTCGGCCGCGCCCAAGCCGTGGCCGCCAGCGCAGGCTATCACCGCATCGAGGCCGCCGAACCGCGCGCGTACCTGCTCGATGAACCCCACCCAGTTGCCACTGTCCGCGGCATCGCCGGCCAGCACCAGGCCATCGCACTGCTGCGCGACGCGCTCCAGTACCTCACGGCGGCGGCCCACCAGTGCCACCTGCCAGCCCTGGCGGGCCAGGCGCAGGGCGCAGGCTTCTCCGATGCCGCTGCCGGCCCCGGTGACCAGCACGCTGCGGCTCACTGCGCATGCTCCGTGCGGTTGAGCACCCGGCAGTGGGACGACACCGGGAAGTTGGCCAGCGCATCGAAGCCGCCGCCCTGGTAGCCGAAGATCTTGCCGTCGCTGCGGTGCCGCGCCAGGTCGATCATCACCAGGCCCAGGGTGGGCACGATCTTCTCGCACCAGACGAACAGGTACAGCTGCTCGGCGATCTTGTAGTAGTACGCCCGGTCGGTGTCGCACAGGCCCTGTTCGACACCCTTGAGGCACTGCCAGCTGTAGTAGTCGGCATTGAGGTAGATGTGCTCGTACTCCTCGGTGGGGCTGTAGCGGTAGTGGTTACGCAGGCCAACCAGCTCGGTGGTCGGCGCGTGGGGGCAGGCGCCAGCCTGCCAGGGGCGGTCGATGCTGCCGTGCAGGAAGCTGGCTTCGACGCCGGTCAGTGCTTCGCCGGCCAAGGCCAGGGCGTACAAGCCGCGCTGGGTGCGGGCCTGGTCGGGCAGGCGGCCGAGCACGGCGGTGAAGGCCTGCTCGAGAGTGTCGAGCACCAGCGACACCGACCAGGCCTGGCCGGCCTCGTGCTTGATGAAGTCGACCAGGTAGATACCGGGGCGCACCGAAGTGGCTCGGTAGTCGGCGCTGCCGCTGCTGTGGCCGTCCGCCGCGTGCCAGTGCAGGCGCTCGCTGTCGAAGCGGTGCTCGATGATCCAGCCATTGGCGAAGTGCAGGGTGAGCGAGCGCCCGGACAGGTCGGCCAGTTGCGGCAGGATGAAGGCCTCGGGTGCGAAGCCTTCGGCGAGGGCGCCCACGGTGATCCAGTCGGTTTGCTTCGGCATGTCGTTGACTCCTGTGTTGGGATGCTGCCCGGCATTGACGCGGTAGAACGCCGCCAGCTACGCCGGGCACCTGCAGGCAGTAGCGGCCTAGGTCGTGGTTGGCGCTGGTGATGGTCAGTAGCGGATCATCACCGACTTCAGCTCGGTGAAGTCGTCGATGAAGGCCGAGCCGAACTCGCGGCCGATGCCGGACGCCTTGATGCCGCCGAACGGCACCGCCGGGTCGAGCAGGGTGTGCATGTTGACCCACAGGGTACCGGCCTGGATTTCCGGGATCAGGCGCATGGCCTTGCCCAGGTCGTTGGTCCACAGGCTTGCGCTCAGGCCGTAGGGCGAGGCGTTCATCAGGTGGATCAGTTCGTCCTCATGGTCATAGGGCAGGAAGGTCGCCACCGGGCCGAAGGTTTCCTGGTTGAGCAGGGTGTCGCTCGCGCTGTTGGCGAGAATGACAGTGGGCTCGACGAAGCAGCCCGGGCCTTCGCCAAGGCGGCCGCCATGGACGATGCGGTTACCTTCGGCGCGGGCGGTGGCGAACAGCTCGCCAAGCTTCTGCTGGTGCGGTTTGTTGGCTACAGGGCCGAACTGGGTGGTTTCGTCCAGGGGCGAACCTATCTTCAGTTGGCCCAGGCGTTGGGACAGGGCCTCGAGCAACGGGTCAAGGCGTGAGCGGTGCACGTAGAAACGCTCACCTGCGGCGCAGATCTGCCCGGAATGCAGGAAGCCGGCCTCGATGATGCCGTCCACCGCCTTGTCGACGACGACATCGGGCAGGAACGCCACGGCGTTCTTGCCGCCCAGTTCCAGGGTAGCCCGGGTCAGCCGGGCGCCCATGGCCGCCTGGCCGACGGCGATGCCGGTGGGCACTGAGCCGGTGAACGACACCTTGTCGGTGCCTGGGTGCTCGACCAGCGCCTTGCCCACCTGGCCACCGCCGGTCAGTACGTTGAGGGCGCCCGGAGGCAGGCCGGCCTCGCTGGCCATTTCGGCGATGCGCAGCAGGGTCAGCGGGGTGAACTCGCTGGGCTTGAGCACGATGCTGCAGCCGGTGGTCAATGCCGAGGCCAGCTTCCACAGGGCGATCATGGTGGCGAAGTTCCACGGCACGATGCCCACCACCACCCCCACCGGCTCGCGCAGGGTAAAGGCGCTGTAGCGCTCGCCGGCGAAGGAGGGCAGCGATGGGGTGATGGTCTGGCCGGTGATCTTGGTGGCCCAGCCGGCGTAATAGCGCAGGAAGTGCGCGGCCTGCTCCACCTCGAAGGCGCGGGCGATGCCGATCAGCTTGCCCGATTGCAGGGTTTCCAGCTGGGCCAGCTCCTCGCGGTTGGCCTCCAGCAGGTCGGCCAGGCGCAACAGCACTGTGGCGCGGGCGGCGGGACTGGTGCGCGACCAGCTGGCAAACCCCTGACGTGACGATGCGACGGCGCGCTCGACATCGGCCAGGTTGGCGTCGGCGACCTGGGCGATGGCTTCGCCGTTGGCCGGGTAGTGCACGGTGATGCGGGCACCGGATTGGCTGGTCACCGTTGCGCCGTGGATGTACAGGCCGTGGTCACGGGCGAGGAAGGCGCTGACGCTGGGGAGGAGGGGGATATCGCTCATGACAGGGCTCCGGATGGGCCGCAGCGGCCCGATTTGCGCAGGTTAGAGCGCGGCAAACCGGCGTTCTTGTCTGCCCATGCCAGCCACCATGACGCAGCCTGCCAGGCCCATGAAAAGTGCAATCCGAGGTGCGGAAGTTGCATTTTCCGCCTCGTCCACCGCTCCCATACTGACCCGGCATTCATCAGCGAACTCCCGCTTCCAGGCACCGTTCGCCAGGGTCCAATAACAATGAGCCAGACCATGAAAAAGCCAAACTCCCTGCTCGAAGACCTCAAGCCCCTGTTGCCGGCCATCGCCGCCCGCGCCGACCAGGCCGAGCGCGAGCGCAGCGTGCCCGCCGAAAACATCGCCGCGCTCAAGGCCATCGGCCTGCACAAGGCATTCCTGCCCAGACATTACGGCGGCCTGGAAATCAGCCTGCCGCAGTTCGCCGAATGCATCGCCGCGCTGGCCGGCGCCTGTGCCAGCACCGCCTGGGCGATGAGCCTGCTGTGCACCCACAGCCACCAGCTGGCGATGTTCCCGGCACGCCTGCAGGACGAGATCTGGGGCCACGATCCGGACGCCACCGCCAGTAGCAGCATCGCCCCGTTCGGGCGTACCGAGGAAGTCGAGGGCGGCGTGCTGTTCAGTGGCAAGATGGGCTGGAGCAGCGGCTGCGACCACGCCGAGTGGGCGAT
This sequence comes from Pseudomonas sp. PONIH3, assembly GCF_002934345.1. Lineage (NCBI taxonomy): Bacteria > Pseudomonadati > Pseudomonadota > Gammaproteobacteria > Pseudomonadales > Pseudomonadaceae > Pseudomonas > Pseudomonas sp. PONIH3. Next base: position 527,914 of record NZ_CP026386.1, on the reverse strand, counting down.
CATGGGCTTTCGCCGGAGCAACCCTGAAGGCGGCCAGGACTACTGCTTCGCCGTGCTGCCGCGCAGCGACTACCAGATCCGCGACGACTGGTTTGCCGCCGGCATGCGCGCCAGTGGTAGCCGCACGCTGATCGTCGAGCGCGCCTTCGTGCCCGAACACCGCATCCAGAAGGCCCGGGACATGATGGAGGGCCAGTCGGCGGGCTTCGGGCTGTACCCGGACAGTGCGATCTACTTCAACCCGTACCGACCGTACTTCGCCAGCGGCTTCTCCACGGTCAGCCTGGGCATCGCCGAGCGCATGCTCGTGGTCTTCAGGGACAAGACCCGCAACCGCGTACGCGCCTATACCGGCGCCGCCGTCGGCGCGGCCACCCCGGCGCTGATGCGCCTGGCCGAGTCCACCCACCAGGTGGCCGCAGCGCGGGCGCTGCTGGAAAAAAGCTGGGAGCAGATCGCCGAGTACAGCACCCGCCGTCAGTACCCGACGCGCACGGAGCTGGCCTACTGGCGCACCAACCAGGGCTACGCGGTAAAGCTGTGCATCCAGGCCGTGGATCGGCTGATGGAGGCGGCCGGTGGTGGCGCCTGGTTTGAGGGTAACGAGCTGCAGCGGCTGTTCCGCGATGCGCACATGACCGGGGCGCATGCCTACACCGACTATGACGTCTGCGCGCAGATCCTTGGCCGTGAGCTGATGGGGCTGGAGCCGGATCCGGCGATGACCTGAGCTTCAACCGATGAACATCGCTGGAGCACTGTGGGTGCGACCCAGCCCAACAACCATGATGGAGCCTTGCATGTCCATTCCCTTCGATAGCCGCGCCTTTCGCCGCGCCCTGGGCAACTTCGCCACCGGCGTAACCGTGATCACCGCCAGCGACCCCTCGGGGCGCAAGGTCGGGGTCACCGCCAACAGCTTCAATTCGGTTTCCCTCGAACCACCGCTGGTGCTCTGGAGCATCGACAAGCGCTCCAGCAGCCATGCGGTGTTCGAGGCTGCCGGGCACTTTGCCGTGAATGTGCTGGCAGCCGACCAGGTCGACCTGTCCAACACCTTCGCCCGCCCCAGCGAAGACCGCTTTGCCGGAATAGAGCACGAGACCGGCGAGGGCGGCGCGCCATTGTTGCCAGGTTGCTCGGCGCGTTTTCGCTGCGAAAAGTTCCAGCAGATCGATGGCGGTGACCACTGGATTCTCATTGGCCGGGTGCTAGCCTTCGACGACCTCGGGGGGCCGCCGCTGCTCTATCACCAAGGCGCCTATTCCAGGGTCCTGCCGCATGAGCTGATGGATCGCTGCGTGCAGGGGTAACTGCGTCGAGGTGTTCGACGCCAGTGTTGCAGTGCCTCGAAATCGAGCGCTGCAAGGCTATCGCCTGGCACCTGGCAACACGGATCAAGGTTAGCGGCAGGCAGTGGCAAGACCTGCCTGGGTGGAGGCCGCAAAGTGACGGGGCAGACCCGGCGCACGCCAGCACTTGCGGCGCGCCGGGTAAGCGGTCATCTTTCTCTCGTCCACCCAGGGCCCACCCATGACAACCAATAATAAGCTCACCGAGCACCTGAACCGCGGCAGCGTCGGCTTCCCCACCGCGCTGGCCAGCACCGTCGGCCTGATCATGGCCAGCCCGGTGATCCTCACCGCGACCATGGGGTTCGGCATCGGCGGCAGCGCCTTCGCCGTGGCCATGCTGATCGCCGCAGTGATGATGCTGGCGCAATCGACCACCTTCGCCGAGGCGGCGGCGATCCTGCCCACCACCGGCTCCGTCTACGACTACATCAACTGCGGCCTGGGCCGCTTCTTCGCCATCACCGGCACCCTGTCGGCGTACCTGATCGTGCATGTATTCGCCGGCACCGCCGAGACCATCCTTTCCGGGGTCATGGCCCTGGTGAACTTCGAACATCTCAACACCCTGGCCGAGTCGGCCGGCGGCTCCTGGCTGCTGGGGGTGGGTTTCGTGCTGGTGTTCGGCGTGCTCAACGCCTTTGGCGTGAGCGCCTTCGGTCGCGCCGAGGTGGTGCTGACCTTCGGCATGTGGACCACGCTGATGGTGTTCGGCGTGCTCGGCCTGATCGCCGCGCCCGCCGTCGAGCTGGAAGGGCCGTTCGGCGTGTCGCTGGTCGGCACCAACCTGATGACCATCCTGTCGCTGGTGGGCATGGCCATGTTCATGTTCGTCGGTTGCGAGTTCGTCACCCCCTTGGCCCCGGAATTGCGCCGTTCGGCCTGGGTGATGCCCAAGGCCATGGCGCTGGGGTTGTTCGGCGTGGCCAGTTGCATGTTCATCTATGGCGCGGCGATGAAGCGGCAGGTGGAAAACGTGGTGCTCGATGCCGCCAGCGGCGTGCACCTGCTGGACACCCCCATGGCCATCCCGCGTTTCGCCGAGCAGGTGATGGGCGATATCGGCCCGGTGTGGCTGGGCATCGGCTTCCTCTTCGCCGGCGCTGCCACCATCAACACGCTGATGGCCGGGGTGCCGCGGATTCTCTACGGCATGGCGGTGGATGGGGCATTGCCCAAGGTGTTCACCTACCTGCACCCGCGCTTCAAGACCCCGCTGCTGTGCATCCTGGTAGTGGCGCTGATCCCCTGCCTGCATGCCTGGTACCTGGGGGGCAACACCGACAACATTCTGCACCTGGTGTTGGCGGCGGTATGCGCCTGGAGCACCGCGTACCTGCTGGTGACCCTGTCGGTGGTGATCCTGCGCATCCGTCGCCCGGACCTGCCGCGGGCCTATCGCTCGCCGCTGTTCCCGCTGCCGCAGATCGTCTCCAGCATCGGCATCCTGCTGGGCATGTGGTTCATCACCCCGCCGGGCATGAACCCGGCCGATGTGTATGTGCCGTTCGCCGTGATGCTTGGCGCCACCGCCGTCTACGCGCTGTTCTGGACGTTGTGCGTGAAGAAGGTCAACCCGTTCCGGCCTGCCAGGGTCGAGGATGTGCTGGAGAAGGAATTCGCCGCTGAGCCCGGTCAACCTCATAGCGAGCAGGTGCGCCATGTCGGCAAGCTGGCTTGAGCGCCTGAGCGGGCCACGCGCTCCGGCAGGGTATCGGCCTGGGGCGACCCTGGCGCGTCTGGGGCGCAACCTCGGATTGGCGGATTTGCAATCCGCAGCATCCTTTACCTACCGCGAGGATGGTCCGCGTATCGAGGTGCGTGAGCGCACCGAAAGCCACCTGCTGATGCACCTGGTGATGTGCGAATTCATCCTGCGCGTGCCAGCCAGTGGCCAGGGCACGCTGCGCGCCGAACTGCACCACACCGGCATGCTGCGGCGCAGCGGGCTGGGCTGTCGCCTGCGCGGCGGTGATCCGCTATTGTTCAAAGCGCTCGAGGCGCGCCTGGCAGAGGTGCAGACCGTCCTGATGCCCTTGGACTTCAAGCGATTGGCCATCGACTGCAATGACGGCCAGTGGCGGGTGACCCTGGAGCACATGGGCGCCAGCGAGGTGGTCAACCGGATGCCGGCGCTGCGCCGTTACATTCCCCTCACAACCGAACAGCGCCACCATCTCTGGCTGGCGTTCGACGGGTTGGCGTACACCCTGCGCGACCTCTGAATCCTGTAGGAGCGGCTTTAGCCGCGATCACCCGCAAAGCGGGTGCCAGGCACCGCGACACCTGCATCGCGGCTGAAGCCGCTCCTGCAAGAGATGACAGTTGTACGTTCATTGATAACATGTTAACAATTGCTCCATAACAACAACCGTTGCTGTGGAGGTCGCCATGCCCCAGCCCGCTTCAGTGCACAGCGCAAGCCCGGCCCAGGACGGCCTGGAGCGCTGGACGACGGCCATGCAGAAAGTCTGCGGCCAGTTCCAGACCGAACTTGCCTTCAACCGCTCGCTGTTCATCGGCGAGATCACCACCTTCAACCGCGCCGGTCTGGCCCTGGCCAACCTGCGCACCAACGCTGGCAATATCCGCCGCCTGGGCGACAACCCCGACCGTGACGACGACCAGCATTGCTTCCTGGTCAGCCAGCGCATGGGCTACTCGCAAATCACCCAGGGCGGCGCGAGCATCCAGCTTTCGCCAGGCGAGCTGCTGTTGATGGATTCGGTGGGCCCGTGCGAGATCACTCCATTCGGCCTGATCGAGCATATTTCGCTGTCACTGTCCCGCGAGCAGGTGCGCAAGCATCTTGCGAAGCAGGGCGCGACCTTCGGCAAGATCTCTTCGACCAACGCCTGCGGGCGCATGCTGCACCTGCTGATGGACCAGCTGTGCCGTGAAGGCGACGAGGCCGGGGCAACCCAGGGCGAGGCGCTGCAGGCCGCGTTCATCGCCCTGCTGGAGCCGGGCTTCGAGCACGCTGATGACAACCCCGGCTCGCTGGCCGGGCTCGGCGGTGTCAGCCTGCGCGGCTATGTGCAGAAGGTCATCGACGAGTCGCTGGGCCAGCCTGGGTTGACCCCGGCGAACCTGGCGGAGCGCCTGAGCATTTCGGTGCGCCACCTGTACCGGTTGTTCGAAGAGGAGGGCGATAGCGTGTGTCGGTATATCCAGCGCTCGCGGCTCAAGCGCAGCGCCGATGATCTGTCCAACCCGTTCCTCAAGCGCGAGTCGATCACCTCGATCGCCTACAAGTGGGGCTTCACCGACTCGGCGCATTTCAGCCGGGCGTTCAAGAAGCAGTTCGAACAGTCGCCGAAGGATTTCAGGGCCATGGCGTTGACGGCAGGGCGCTAAAAGCATCGCCGGCAAGCCGGCTCCCACAGGTTATGCGTTCCCTGTGGAAGCCAGCTTGCCGGCGAAGCGGTCGCGAGGATGTAATCAGGCTAGCGCAAGGTAATGCTTCACAAAGGTCTCGCTCAGCACCTCCCACAGCACCGGCGTGCCCTTGGTCACGAACCAGGCATCACCCGCTTTGTAGCGCGTCACCTGCCCGGTGGATTCATCGGTCAGCTGAATCTCGCCGGTCACGATCACCGCCTGCTCGCTGAACGGATAGACCATGCGGAACTTGCCCTGGGTGGTGCCGAAATAGGCACTGCTGACCGGGTCGGTCGGGGCGCCGTGGGTCATCTTGCCGTAGCACTTGACCTCGCCTTCGAGGATGGTCGAGCCAAGGTCGGCAACGGTGCCCCAGGCGTCGAGTTCGGACAGCTGCACACCCTGGCGGACGGCGGTGAGGGTCATGGTGGTTCTCCTGGTCTTGTTCAAAAGGAATCAACGGCGGCCGTTGAAGAAGCCCGACAGCTGATGCACGGTCTTGCCTGCGGTCAGCAGCAGAGGGCGGATATGGTCCTTGCCGAGGATGCGCGCGTGCTTGACCGAACTGATCAGGTCGTAGCGGGCCGAGCCTTCGCTCATGCCCTCGGCGAGGATCTTGCAGATGATGTGACTGGGGGTGACGCCAAAGCCCGAGTAGCCCTGCACGTAGAACGCGTTGGGGCGGTTGCTCAGGGTGCCGATCTGCGGGAACAGGTTGGCGCTGGTGGCCATCGGTCCGCCCCAGGCCAGGTCGATGCGCACGTCCTTGAGGTAGGGGAAGATCTTCAGCATCAGGTTGCGATTCCAGGCCTTGAGGTCCTTGGGGATGTGCTCCACGAACGGCGTGGCGGCACCGAACAGCAGGCGGTTCTCGCGGGTGACGCGGTAGTAGTCGATCACCGGGCGGATATCGCTGTAGGCGCCGCGGATCGGGCTGATGCGCTGGATGAGCTCGTCCGATAGTGGCTCGGTCATCAACTGGAAGGCATAGGTGTTGACGGTGCGCGCATGCAGTTCGGGTTCGAGCTTGTTGAGGAAGCTGTCGCAGGCCCACAGCAGCTTGCTGGCCTTGACCGAGCCGCGCCCGGTGCGCACGGTGATGCGCTCGCCGTAGTGCACCTCCAGCGCCGGGCTGTGCTCGAAGATCCGCGCACCGTGGCCGACCAGGGCCTGGGCCTCGCCAAGCAGCAGGTTCAGCGAATGCACGTGGCCTCCGCCCATGTGCAGCAGGGCGCTGCTGTAGGCGTCGGAGCCGATGATCTGCCTGACCTCCGAGCCGCCGAGGAAGCGGATCTCGTCCTTGCCGTTGATGGCTTTGAAGTCTTTCTCCCAAGCGCGCAGGGTCTTTTCCTGGCGGGCGTTGAAGCCCATGTAGCCGTAGCCGTGGCAGAAGTCGGCGTCGATCTGGTAGCGGGCGATGCGCGCCTTGATGATGCCGGCGCCCAGCTCGCTGATCTCGAAGATCTCGCGCAGGCCTTGATCGCCCACACTGCTCTTGATCTTCTCCAGGTCGTGGCCGATGCCGGCCATGATCTGCCCGCCATTGCGCCCGGTGCCGCCGAAGCCCAGGTAGCGGGCCTCGAGCACGACGACATTGGTGATGCCTTGCTCGGCCAGTTCCAGGGCGGTGTTGATGCCCGAGAAACCGCCGCCGATCACCACGACATCGGCTTCGATGTCGCTTTCCAGGGTGGGGAAGCTGAGGTTGTACTTCTTGGTGGCGGTGTAGTACGTCGGCGTTTCGATGTTGATCATGGCGCAGCCTGGACAGTTGGAATTGTTGGACAGCACGGCTTGCACAAGCGCTGGCGGTTGCAGGTATTGAGCACCTAACGACAGGTAGGTGTCTTGCCTGGGACTGCCAGGGTTTTGCTTCAGGCTGCCAAGTTGTCCATCGCGTCCAACACCGTAGGCATACGGCGGCAGCATGACCTCCACGGGAGAAGTGGTGATCATGCGCCTCATGAATATGTTAAGTAAATCACCCTCTGTGGTTGCTTGCCTGTAGACGCCAAATGGCGCTTACTTGAAATCCCACTGCATCTGCGTGGCGATGCTCACACCGCTGGACGACTTGACGCAGACGTCCAGGTAGTCGGTGAAGCGTGGCGGCATGGCAATGCCTTCTTCCAGCAGGCGGCTGTTGTCGAACAGGTAGTTGAGGTCGGCGAAGCCGCTGTACAGGCGCAGTGCGCGCAGCACCAGCCGTGGGTTGGCCGGGCCGATGCGGGTTTCGAAATGGCTGGCGAGCGATTTGAGGTCGTCCGCCTCGACCTTGCGATAGCGCTCGCCCACCGGCTCCGCGCCATTGGCCAAGGCGAAGGCCTGGTCGATCTCGGCGAAAGTGCAGGCCGAATGATGGCCGGCGGAGATATGGTAGAGGTCATGACCCAGGAGTGGCTTGAGCGCCAGGCCGATCAGCGCCTCGGCGCAGTAGTCCACCGGGATCACGTCGATCTGCTCGTCCAGGCCGCAGGTGAAGCTTTCCAGGGCGAAGCCCATGCGGAACACCCAGAAGATGCTGCCCGAGGCCTGGCAGCCGAGGCTGCGGTGGCCGACCACGATGGATGGCCGCGCCACCACCAGCGGCAGGCTGGGCAGCTCTTCACGCATGCGCCGTTCGATCTCTGCCTTCGAGGCGGTGTAGTCCACCAGTTGCTGCGCGGCCTCGGGGAACTCCCACGATTCGCTGATCGGCGACTCGCGCTGCGGGCCGCAGCACATGGCGGTGCCGACGTGGAGGAAACGCTTGAGACGACTTGAGCGGCTCAGCACCTGGGCAAAGGCGTAGGTGCCCTCGACGTTTACCGGCCAGATATTGGGGTTCTTCGAGAACGAGGCCACGGCGGCGCAGTTGATCACCCGGTCGACCTGCATCAGGCGCGGGGTCTCGCGAGCCAGCCAGGCAGTGTCGAGGAAGTCGCCGCAGAGGATCTGCGCTTCGCTCAGGGCCTGGCTCTGGCTGTCGCCGACACCGTGCTGGCGCAGGTTGTCGCGCAGGCGTTGCAGGCCCTGCGCCGGGTTGTCGGCGCGAACGAGGAAGCACAGGGCCTCGGCATGCCCTTCGGCGATCATCTGTGCGGCGACGGCGCCACCGAGAAAACCTGTGGCACCGGTCAGCAGAATACGCTCCTGGGCTGGACACGGGAGGGTGGGCGTATGAATGGCGGGGGTGTTCATAGGTTTCCTCGGCAAGTAATTTGCCAGTGCTTCATTCTTTGGAATGGGTGTGAAAGTTACGTGAAAAGTTTGCTCGTGCGACTAATTCAAGTCCGGAGCTATTGGGTTTTTGATAAACATGGCGTGAGCCGATATCACCTCGGAAAGCGCGTCGCATGGGAATCATGGCCCTGCACCGCGCAGGCAGATAGCGGCGAAGAGCAGGGCGGCGAGTTATTGTCTGGCGGGGCGAGGGTTATTTCAATTAACTGTTGGGACGGTTATGCAGGTTTTTGGTGAAACAATTTTAATGGGCCATGAGCAGGTGTAAGCAGCTGTATCGAATGTGTAAATATATTTAAATTTGCATGCGGTTAATTGTTCGTATCACTTCAATTGTTCGGGCACTTCCCAGATCCCTCCATCACCGATGACATAGACCCGCTGACCCGTTCCCGGCTGCAGCGTCATCGCGCCGGTGAAGCTGCCGAACGACGGCAACAAGGTCAGGTGCTCGCCGACCAGGAAACAAGGCAGGCGCACCTGTTGGCGGCCACGGCCGCGCAGGCGGTACGCCGGATGCACATGGCCCGCCAGTACATGCCGCTGCGGGTGCGTGCAGGGCTCGTGGTGCAGGGCGAACGGGCCGAGCGCCAGCGGCTCGGCCACCACCTCGATGCCCAGCCCGGCCGGCGGATCACCGGCATGCCGGTCATGGTTGCCACGCACCAAAGTGATGGGCAGCGCCGCATGGCGGGTGCGCCACTCGGCAAGGGCCGCCAGGGTTTGCGGGGTCCTGCCTTTGGCGCTGTGCAGGAAGTCGCCGAGAAATACCAGGTGCTGGCAGGCAAAGCGCTGCAGCAGGGCATCCAGGCGCTGCAGGTTGCAGGCGGTGGTGCCACTGGGCACCGGCTGGCCCAGTGCCCGGTAGCCGGCGGCCTTGCCCAGATGCAGGTCGGCGATCAGCAGGGTCCGCCGCTCTGACCACCATAGGGCTTTTTCCGCCAGCAGGCAGAGTTCGGTGCCGGCCACCTTTACGCTGATGTGCGAAGGAGGGGGGCTGGCCATGGCCTCAGGACCGCTGCCTGGCCGGGCGTGGCCGGCCGTCCTTGCTGCGCCTGGCCTTGCGCGCGCGGCCAGGTTCACGCGTGTCATCCTCGACCATCAGCGTGGTCAGCGGCGCAGGCTCCTGTGCCCCGGCACCTGCGGCCTGCTCCAGGTCGCTGACCATGCGCCGGATCCGGTCGGCGAGTTTTTCCGAGCTGAGGCTCTCGCGAAAGCGCTCGACCATCAGCGGAAAGGCGAACGGTGTGGCGCGCCTGATGCTCCGCAGTTGCAGCGGCAGAGGCTGCAAGCGCTGCAGGGTCTGGCGCAGGCGTTGCACATCCAGTTCCTGGCTCAGCACCTCCTGGCGGGCCTGGGTCAGCAGCAGGTTGTCCGGGTCGTGCTGCCTGAACACATCGAAGTACAGCCCGCTGGAAGCCTGCAACTGGCGCGTGCTCTTCGGCGCACCGGGGTAGCCGGTGAACACCAGCCCGGCGATCCGGGCGATCTCGCGAAAGCGCCGGCGCGCCAACTCGCCGGCATTGAGGCTGGCCAGTACCTCGGGCAGCAGGTCTTGGCTGTCGAACAGCGCCGGGGTCAGGGCACCGGCGTAGTCGATGGCGCTGGCGCACAGCAGTTCCAGGCCGTAGTCGTTGACCGCGATGGAGAAACTCAGCGGCGTATCCCGGGCCAGGCGCCAGGCCAGCAAGCTGGCCAGGCCCAAGTGCACCGAGCGCCCGGCGAATGGATAGAGAAACAGGTGCCAGCCCTCGCGGGACTTCAGGGTCTCGGCCAGCAGGACGTTTTTGCCGGGCAGCGCCGACCAGGCTTTCTGCACCTCCAGCAACGGGCGCAGCAGGCGCATTTCCGGGCCTTGGTACATCCCTTGGTCCGCCGCGTCCAGCTCGGCCAGCATCGCTTCGGCCAGTTCGCCCGAGAGCGGCATGCGCCCGCCGTTCCAGCGCGGGATCGCGGCCTTGCGGTCGCTGGCGCGGCGCACGTAGACGGTCATGTCGCGCACTTCCACCAGCTCAAGCGTGCGGCCAGCGAACAGGAAGTGGTCGCCCGGGCGCAGGCGGGCGATGAAGCCTTCCTCGACGCTGCCCAGCGATCCGCTGCCGCCGCGGGCCCAGAACTTCACGGTCAGGCTGGCATCGCTGACCAGGGTGCCGATGCTCATGCGGTGACGGCGTGCCAGGCGTGCGTCGGGCACCCGCCAGCGGCCTTCGGCGTCCGGCTCGGCGCGGCGGAAATCGGGGTAGGCCGTGAGCGAGAGACCGCCGTGGCGGTTGAACGCCAGAGCCCATGCCCATTGCGTCTCGCTCAGGTCGCGGTACGACCAGGCGCTGCGCACTTCGGCGAGCATGTCCTGGGCATCAAAGCCATCGCCGAGGGCCATGCTCACCAGGTGCTGGACCAGCACATCCAGTGGCCGCTCGGGGGCCTGGCGCGCCTCGACCTTGCCTTGCGCCACCGCCCTGCGTGCCGCCGCCGCCTCCAGCAGCTCAAGGCTGTGGGTCGGTACCAGCGTGGCACGCGAGGGCCGGCCCGGGGCGTGGCCGGAGCGCCCGGCGCGCTGCATCAGGCGCGCCACCCCCTTGGCCGAACCGACCTGCAGTACACGCTCCACGGGCAGGAAGTCCACGCCAAGGTCCAGACTTGAAGTGCACACCACTGCCTTCAGCTGGCCTTTCTTCAAGGCCAGCTCCACCCAGTCGCGCACCTCGCGTGACAGCGAGCCATGGTGCAGTGCCAGCAGCCCGGCCCAGTCGGGCCGCGCCTGCAGCAGTGCCTGGTACCAGGTCTCCGCCTGCGAGCGGGTGTTGGTGAACACCAGCGTGGTGGCGCTGCCCTCCAGTTGTTCGACGACTTGCCCGAGCATGCGCAGGCCCAGGTGCCCGGCCCAGGGGAAGCGTTCGATGGCGGCCGGCAGCAAGGTGTCGATGCGCAGGTCCTTGGCGTCATGCCCCTGCACCAGGCGGCCCGCCGGCATCAGCACTTGCCGGGCATGTTCCAGGTTGCCCAGCGTGGCCGAAAGCGCCCAGACCATAAGCGACGGCTGCCAAGAGCGCAGGCGGGCGAGGGCCAGTTGCAACTGCACGCCCCGTTTGTTGCCGAGCAACTCGTGCCATTCGTCCACCACCAGCATGCGCAGGCCGGCGAACGCCTCGCGCGCATTGGCCTGGGTCAGCAGCAGGGTCAGGCTTTCCGGTGTGGTGACCAGGGCGCTGGGCAGGCGCCGTGCCTGGCGGGCGCGTTCGGCGCTGCCGGTGTCACCAGTGCGCAGGCCGATGCTCCAGGCGATCCCCAGGTCATCCAGGGGGGCCTGCAGCGCCCTGGCCGTATCGGTGGCCAGGGCACGCATGGGGGTGATCCACAGCACGGTCAGCGGCGCCATTGCAGGCTTGCCGCGACCTGCTGACGTGGGCAGGGAGGCACACTGCCCGGCAAAACGATCCAGCGCGGCGAACCACACGGCATAGGTCTTGCCGGCGCCGGTGGCGGCGTGCAGCAGCCCCGATTCGCCGTCGGCCACGGCTTGCCAGACGGCCTTCTGGAAGCTGAACGGCTTCCAGCCGCGCTCGGCGAACCAGCGGCTGGAGGGCTGGCGGCGCTTGACCATCAAAGCAGCCCCTGCAAGGTGGCCAGCGTGTCGGCCTGCTCGATGGTCTTGTCGGTGCGCCAGCGCAGCATGCGTGGGAAACGCACCGCGATGCCGCTCTTGTGGCGCTTGGACAGGGCGATGCCTTCGAAGCCCAGTTCGAACACCAGGGTCGGCGTGACGCTGCGTACCGGGCCGAACTTGTCCACCGTGGTCCTGCGCACGATGGCGTCGACCTTGCGCATCTCTTCGTCGGTGAGGCCGGAGTAGGCCTTGGCGAAGGGCACCAGCACCCGCTCGCCGGGGGCACTATCGTCCCATACCGCGAAGGTGTAGTCGCTGTACAGGCTGGCACGCCGGCCATGGCCGCGCTGGGCATAGATCAGCACCGCATCGATGCTGAACGGGTCGATCTTCCATTTCCACCACAGCCCCAGGTCTCGGGTACGGCCCACGCCGTACAGCGAGTCACGGCGCTTGAGCATCATGCCCTCGACACCCAGCTGGCGCGAGGCCTCGCGCTGGCGGGCGAGCGCCTGCCAGTCGTCGCCGGTCACGCGCGGCGACAGGCGCAGGCGCGCATCGCCGATGCTACCGACCAGCGCCTCGAGCTGTGCCCGACGCTGGTCCTGGCTGCGGCTGCGCCAGTCTTCGCCTTGCCACTCCAGCAGGTCGTAGGCCAGCAGCGCCGCCGGCAACTCGTCCAGCAGCTTCTTGCCCAAGGTCTTGCGGCCGATGCGTTGCTGCAGCAGGGCGAACGGCTGGACGCCAAATGCCTGTTCGTCGCTGTCGGGTGGCGCCTTCCAGATCACCAGCTCGCCATCGAGCACGGTGCCGTCGGGCAGCGCGGCGGCGAGTTGCGCAAGCTCGGGAAAGCGCTCGGTGATCAGCTCCTCCCCCCGCGACCACAGCCAGGCACGCCCATCGCGTTTCACCAGCTGGGCGCGGATACCGTCCCACTTCCATTCCACCAGCCACTGCTGGGGCGGGCCGAGCACCGCGTCGAAGCGCTCGAGCGGCTCCTGCAGCGGGTGCGCCAGGAAGAACGGGTAGGGCTGGCCGCCGCGCTGGGCATGTTCCTCGGCCGACTCCTGGGCGATCAACGCCAGGTAGCGCTGGGGCGTCGGCTGGTGCGCAAGGTCGGTGTAGCCGACCATGCGCTGCGCCACGCGCTTGGCGTCGACCCCGGCCAACGCGGCCAGGGCGCGGGTCACCAGCAGCTTCGAGACGCCGACGCGAAAACCACCGGTGAGCAGCTTGAGGCTGACCATCAGGCTTTGCCGGTCGAGCCGCGTCCACAGCGCCTGCAAACGCGGCGCCAGTTCCTCGGGGGGCAGGCCGCGCAACGGCAGCAGTTGCTCCAGCCACCACTGCAAACTTTCATCCGCGACCTGGGTCGACTCTGGCAGCAACAGCGAAAGGGTTTCGGCGAAATCGCCGACGGCCTGGTAGCTCTCCTCGAACAACCACTCGGGCAGGCCGCACAGGCGGATCGCCAGGTCGCGCAGCACACGGGTCGGCACTACTTGGCGGGGGCGCCCGCCAGCGAGGAAGTACACCGCCCAGGCGGCATCGGCTGGTGGTGCGTCGGCCAGGTAGTCCTGCAGCGCGGCAAGCTTGGCATTGCTCGAGGTGGTGGCATCGAGCCGGGCGTAGAGTTCGGCGAAGGCTCTCATCAGTTGGTCGGCTCCAGGCTATCGTCTTCCTCGCCGTACTCGGTCTGGAAGGCTCGGGCATCAAGGCCGCGTTCGGTCAGGTAGCGAACCAGCACATTGACCTGGCCGTGAGTGACCATCACCCGCTCGGCGCCGCTCTGCTCGATGGCCCAGAGCAGGCCGGGCCAGTCGGCGTGGTCGGAGAGCACGAAGCCGCGATCGACGCCGCGCCGACGCCGCGCCCCACGCAGCAGCATCCAGCCGCTGGCGAAGGCGTCACTGTAGTCGCCGAAGCGGCGCATCCAGGTGCTGCCCCCCGCCGAGGGCGGGGCGAGGACCAGCGCCTGGCGCAGCAATGGGTCGCCCTTGCTGGTCGCCGTGGCGGGCAGGGTTTCCGGCAGGCGCACACCGGCGGCACGGTAGACCTGGTTCAGCGGCTCCACCGCGCCGTGCACCAGCACCGGGCCGATGCTGGCATCTATGCCATGGAGAATCCGCTGGGCCTTGCCGAAGGCATAGGCGAACAGCACGCTTGGACGCCCGGCGGCGGCATTGGCGCGCCACCAGGCGTCGATGTCGGCGAAAATGCAGGCCTGGTCTTGCCAACGGTAGATCGGCAGGCCGAAGGTCGATTCGCTGATGAAGGTGTGGCAGCGCACCGGTTCGAAGGCTTCGCAGGTGCCGTCCGGCCCGACCTTGTAGTCGCCGGAGGCGACCCACACCTCGCCGCGGTATGCCAGGCGTACCTGGGCCGAGCCGAGCACATGGCCGGCGGGGTGAAAGCTCAGGGTTACGCCGTGGTGCTCCAGCGGCGTGCCGTAGGGCAGGGTCTGCAGGTCGATGTCCTCGCCCAGGCGGGCGCGCAGTATCCCGGCGCCGGGCGTCGCGGCGAGGTAGTGGCGATTGCCGCGCCGGGCATGGTCGCCGTGGGCGTGGGTGATCACCGCCCGGTCGACCGGCCGCCAGGGGTCGATGTAGAAATCACCGGGTGGGCAATAAAGCCCTTCGGGACGCGCGACGATCAGCTCCATGGCTCACCTTGGCCGAGGGGGTTAACAGCTCAGAGCCTGGCAAGGCGTGGCAGGTTCATTGTTCGTTGCAATCACTTTGCCGCTTCGTAACCGTTCATCGTCGCCGTCGAACACCGCGTCAAAGCGTGGCTCCACTGGAGGCAATGCTGAATTCATAACCGACGAGGCCCGCCATGAATGCAATCGAATTGCTGGTACAAGACCACAAGACCGTGAAAAAGCTGCTCGACGAGCTGTCGGCCACCACCGAGCGCGCGGTGAAGACGCGTGGTGAGCTGCTTGCGCGCATCGAGCAGGAGTTGAAGGTCCATACCGAGCTCGAGGAGCGCATCCTCTACCCGGCCATCAAGCAGGCCGGTGGCCGGGAGGAGGAGAAAATGTACCACGAGGCCAAGGAGGAACACCGCACGGTGGACGCGTTGGTCCTGCCCGACCTGCTCGGCACTGCAACCGACACGGTCGAGTTCGCCGGACGGGTCAAGGTGATGAAGGAGTTGCTCGAGCACCATATCGAGGAAGAAGAGAGCGAGCTGTTCCCGACCGCAAGAAAACTGCTTGGCAAACAGGCGCTGGATGAGATGGGGCAGGCCATGCAGGCGCACAAGAAACTGCTCGGAGCCGGGCATTCCGCAGCCTGACTCGTGTGCCGGGCGAGGTCATTGCAGAAGGTCCTCAAGCGCGCTCGCCGCGCAGCCAGCGTTGGTGGTAATGCGCCAGTCGCGCCAGGCCATGCAGCGCGCCTTGGCGCATCACGTCGGGGCGCTCGCCAAAGAAGCGTTGGGTGCAGGTGAACACCGCCATCGGTTCGCCGGCAAAGGCCCAGGCAAAACACAGGGTGCCTGGGGATATACCGGATTCGGGGGAGGGGCCGGCAACCCCGGTGGTGGCGATGGCGACACTGGCCTGGCTGTCGCGCAGTGCGCCGCGGGCCATTTCCCAGGCCACCGCCTCGCTGGTCAAGCCGAATCGTTCGATGGTCTGCGGGTCGACCCCGAGCAGCCGCTGCTTGGCGTGCGCAGAGTAGACCACGTAGCCGCTCTCCAGTACCTCCCCGGTGCCGGGCACCCCGGCCAGTAACGCCACCATGGCGCCTGCGGTGCAGGATTCGGCGGTGGTCAGTAGAAGGTGATTCTGCTTGAGATAGGCGAGGGCGGCGTGCACCGGGTCTTGTCGCATCGGCATGACTCACTGAGCTGTTGAGTGATGGACGCCTACGCCTGCGGTTTGGTTCAGCGCCACTGCGCGGCGCCCGTCCATCTACGGCGCGGGATCCGCGCTGAACTTTGTCGGCGCCCGGGAATTCCTCTGTTCAAGGCCGCCGTGTCCATCTCCGGATCGGCGTCAGGAAGAGGATCGATCATGAGTGACCCCGTGACGTATTTCTGGATTGCCTTGGTGGCGATCCTCCTGCTGGTCGACCTGTGGGCGATCATCAGCGTGTTTCGCAGCGACAAGTCCGATGGCGTGAAGGTCTTGTGGTCGCTGCTGCTGGTGGTGTTCCCCGTGGTCGGGCTGGCCATCTGGGGTGTCGCCGGTCCGCGAGGCATCAAGCGTGGCACCGGACCGACTTCACCCGAACACAGCAAAGGTTAGGAGAAACGCATGAAACAGCAGGAGGATCGTCGCCCGCGCGAATCTGCGGGCGAAGCCGAGCGCGACAACGACGCCCATCGGCCAGACGGCTCCACCGACACCCGGCATGACTCGACGGCGCAGAAGACCGCGCGCGGCAAGGGCCGGCGCCAGGGCTGAGCGCCGGCCCGGCCTGTCAGCTACGGAAGAAGGCGAGCAGGTCTTGGTTGATCACGTCAGCGTGGGTGGTGGGCATGCCATGGGGGTAGCCCTTGTAGGTCTTCAGGGTGCCTTTGGCCAGCAACTTGGCCGACAGTGGCCCCGAATTGTCGTAGGGCACGATCTGGTCATCGTCGCCATGCATCACCAGCACCGGCACCGTTACCTTTTTCAGCGACTCGGTGAAGTCGGTCTGGGAGAACGCGACGATGCCGTCGTAGTGCGCCAGGGCGCCGCCCATCATGCCCTGGCGCCACCAGTTGAGGATCACCCCCTGGTCCGCCTTGGCACCGGGACGGTTGTAGCCGTAGAACGGCCCCGCCGGGATATCTTGGTAGAACTGCGCGCGGTTGACCTTGAGCTGGGCCTGGAGGTCGTCGAACACCGATTTGGGCAGCCCGCCGGGGTTGCTGTCGGTCTGGACCATCAACGGCGGCACGGCGGCGATGATGGCGGCCTTGGGCACCTTGTCCTCGGGATGGCGAGCCATGTAGTGGATCACCTCGCCACCGCCAGTGGAGTGCCCGACATGGAACGCCCCCTCGACCCCCAGGTGCTTGACCACCGCCGCCACGTCGTCGGCGTAGTGGTCCATGTCGTGGCCGTCCCAGACCTGGCTCGAACGGCCATGGCCACGGCGGTCATGGGCGACCACGCGGTAGCCTTCGGCGACGAAGAACAGCAGTTGCGCGTCCCAGTCGTCGGCGCTGAGCGGCCAGCCGTGATGGAAGAAGATCACCTGGGCGTCCCGGGGGCCCCAGTCCTTGTAGAAGATCTCGAGTCCTTCCGGGGTTGTGACGTATGCCATTTCGCGTCTCCTGATTCTAGGGTGTGGAACGAGCTTTGCGGCGAAGGCGGGCCATTGAGGGTTCACTGGCCACCGGACAACTCTAGGATTAAAGTGCACTTCAAGGTCAATGCAATTGCAAAGGTGCTGCATGAGAATAGGAGAGCTGGCCAAGCTCACGGGCCTGGCCCCGTCGCGTATCCGCTTCTACGAGGCCAGTGGGCTGATCAGCTCGGTCGAGCGCAAGGCCAATGGCTACCGCGACTACGATGCCGATGCCGTATGGGTGCTGGAGATGATCACCAACGCCCAGGCTGCCGGGTTTTCGCTGGAGGAGATCCGCCGCTTGCTGCCGGCCAAGGCCAAGGGCTGGCAGCACGATGAACTGCTGGGCGGGCTCAGGCGCAAGGTCGAGGAGATCGAGCGCCTGCAGGAGCGTCTGGCACGCAACAAGGCGCAGCTGCTGCTGGTGATCGAGGGCATCGAGAGCAAGCCCGAAGGCATGCAGTGCGTGGACAACTCGCAGCGGGTGCTGGAGCGGCTGCGTGAGGAAATGGTCCAGGAAAAGGCGCGGCGGGGAGCGGACCTGTAGCAGCGCCGCTGCCACAGGGTGCCTGCGTCGTTTCAATCAAGCGCCGCCAATGGTTTGGGCGCATACAGCGCGCTCTGGAACTCGGGCACATACTCATACTTGACCATCCGTCCCAGCTGCAGCTCATGGATATAGCGCGACAGCTCGCCATCACCCAGTACCAGTTCCGCTGAATCAGCCTGCATGCTCGAGGCATGGCTGACCTGCCGCGAGGTGGCGTAGCCAAAGGCCAGGCGGCCCTGGTGATCGAGGTTGGTGAAGCTGTTGGTCACAAGGCCTGGCTCGTGGGACAGCCCGTCGAGCTTCCTGGCCCTGAACACTACGTCCACCTTGCCGGACCTCGCATCGACGATATCGTAGGTCACAGCCTGGGCGTCCTCGCGCCGGTCGATCCCGGTCAGCCACTTGGGCAGGTTGTAGCCCACCACGCCGCGCACCCGTGCCAGCTCGGTGTTGACCGGCAACTTGAGCACATAGCCCCAGAAATCCTTGGCCATCGACTGCCCGACCAGAGAGAAGGGCCCGAGGTTCGCCTTGCCGGGTTTGTTGGTAATGATCGACACGGCAACCTCGTTGTAGCTGTCGTTGTCGCAGTAGTCGTAGGTGTAGGCAGTGAACGCCACCAGGCCGCGCCCAGGCCAGACCTGCAGGGGCTGCACCTGCTCCAGCACGGCGGCGGGCATCAGCGCCCGCAGGCGTTCGAGATCGGCGGTGTAGACGGCGGTGACACGGCTGTTGCGGTAGTAGAAGTTTGGCGAGTACGACTCGAACCCCATGTCGACCCGGGTTTTCTCCAGGCTCTTGAACCAGCTCAGGTCAATGTCCGGCGCCTCGGCCTGGATCACCGCCAGCGGCGGGTTGGAGCGGTAGCGGTCGTACAGCCCGCCCTTGAGCACCGGCACCGGGTGCCCGGCGATGTCAATCTGCGTGGTGGCGGCTTGCTCAGGAAGGCCGTTGGCGGCGTGGGTGACGGGCATCAGCAGGGCGCCGGCCAGGGCGGTGGCGGTTCCGAGGTTCACGGTGCGGTATCTCCAGGGTGGATGATGTCGGGGCTGCGTAATCACCCTAACGTTCAACCCAACTTGAGAGTCAATGCCGATTTTTTGGCCGGTTCAGGGCTTGACCTTAAAGTTGACTTTAAAGCTAACGTCTGCGGCACGAACTTTGTTGAGGTAACGCCGATGGACGTGTTCTCCCCCCTGACCCTGCCCAATGGCGCGGTCATCCCCAACCGCATCGCCAAGGCTGCCATGGAAGAAAACATGGCCGACGCCAACCATGCGCCCTCCGACCGACTGATGCGCTTGTACGAGGCATGGGCGCAGGGTGGCGCCGGCCTGCTCATCAGCGGCAACGTCATGGTCGACAACCGCGCCATGACCGGCCCCGGTGGTGTGGTGCTGGAAGATGACCGGCACCTGGAGCGTTTTCGCCAGTGGGCCGCCATCGGCCGCTCGAAGGGCGCGCAGTTCTGGTTGCAGATCAACCACCCCGGCCGGCAGATGCCCGCGAGTCTGGGCCAGGAAACCTGGGGCCCGTCGGCCGTGGCGCTGGACCTGGGCAGTATGTCCAGGCATTTTTCCACGCCGCGGGCGATGACCCACGAAGTGATCGAGGATGTGATCCGCCGCTTCGCCAACACCGCGCGGCTGGGGGAGCAGGCGGGCTTCAGTGGGGTGGAAATCCACGCGGCCCATGGCTACCTGATCAGCCAGTTCCTTTCGCCCCTGAGCAACCAGCGCACCGACCAGTGGGGCGGCACTTTGGAAAATCGTGCGCGACTGCTGCTGGAGGTGGTCAAGGCGGTGCGTGCAGTGGTGTCACCCGGCTTCGCGGTGGCCGTCAAGCTCAACTCGGCGGACTTCCAGCGTGGCGGCTTCAGCGCAGACGATGCGCGGCAGGTGGTGGTCCTGCTCAATGAGCTGGCGGTCGACCTGGTGGAGCTGTCCGGTGGCAGCTACGAAGCCCCGGCGATGCAGGGCCAGGCCCGGGATGGCCGCACGCTGGCGCGGGAGGCGTACTTCCTTGAATTTGCCCGGGACATCCGCACGGTGGCGAAGATGCCGGTAATGGTCACTGGCGGCATCCGCCGCCGACCAGTCGCCGAGCAGGTGGTGCACAGCGGCGTCGACATGGTCGGTATCGGGACCGCGCTGGCCATTGCGCCGGCCTTGCCCCGTGACTGGCAGGCGGGGGAGGAGGCGGTGCCGGAACTGCGCCCGATCACCTGGAAGAACAAGGCGCTGGCCTCGCTGGGCAACATGGCCATGGTCAAGTTCCAGCTGCGCAGGCTGAGCGAAGCCAAGGCGCCCGATCCCCAGGTGGCGCCCTGGTGGGCGCTGCTGCGCCAGCAATTGAGTGACGCCGCCCGTGCCAGGCAGTACCGGCGGCACATGGCGCGGCAGTAAAGGCAAGGAGATGTGATAATGGCCGGGCAATCACAAGAGGCACACCATGCTGACCATCTCCAACAACGTTCATCTGCCGGATGCCGAGATCGAGCTGAGCTACATTCGCGCGCAGGGCGCCGGTGGCCAGAACGTCAACAAGGTCTCCAGCGCCGTGCACTTGCGCTTCGACATCCAGGCATCGTCACTGCCGGCATTCTACAAGGAGCGGCTGCTGGCATTGCGTGACAGCCGCATCACCGCCGACGGCGTGCTGATCATCAAGGCCCAGCAGTACCGCACCCAGGAACAGAACCGCGCGGACGCCCTGGCGCGCCTGGCCGAGCTGATCATCGGCGCCGCCAAGGTCGAGAAGAAGCGCCGGCCGACCAAGCCGACCCTGGGCTCGAAGACCCGGCGCCTCGACACGAAATCCAGGCGCGGTTCGATCAAGGCAGGGCGCGGCAAGGTGGACTTCTAGGCGACTACGGTTTCAGCGTCTTGCCGCTTGGCACGTGCAGGTAGGACATCACGCTTTCGGTCAGCTCCGTGGCCAGTTTCACCGCCTCCTTGTTGCGTGCCATGACCCCGGCCACCAGCCCTTCGATCAATGCGAGCACCGCCATGTTGGAGCTGGTCAGCACCGGATGATCGGCGGGTGCGTACAACACATGGTGGGCCATGGGCGCCAGCGGCGAGGCGGGTGAGTCGGTGATCGCCAGTACCGTGGCGTTGCGTTCCTGGGCGAACCGCGACAGCTGCAGGGTGTCCTGCGAATAGCGGGGCAGGGCGATGGCCAGCAGCACGTCCTGCTCGGTG
The DNA here is from genome assembly GCF_002934345.1 of Pseudomonas sp. PONIH3. Lineage (NCBI taxonomy): Bacteria > Pseudomonadati > Pseudomonadota > Gammaproteobacteria > Pseudomonadales > Pseudomonadaceae > Pseudomonas > Pseudomonas sp. PONIH3. Next base: position 507,314 of record NZ_CP026386.1, on the reverse strand, counting down.
ATCGCCGCCAGGCGGTAGGCGGCATTCTCGTTGCCACCTTCCATGCTGATGGCACAGGTGTCCCTGCAGAACGGCACCAGGGTCGAGGCGGCCAGCCCGGCCAGGTAGACGCTGTTGCCGAAGCCCAGCACATAGACCTTGCGCGCTTCGAGCAGGCAGCCGACGAACGCCTCGAAGGTGTCGGCCTGGTTGTTGCTGGCGGTGGTCGCCAGGTTGCTGCTGGCGCACTGGATCTGTTCGTGCAGGCCAAAGTCGCCGGCTGGGCGCAGGGCAAGTTCGTTACGCAGCTTGTCCACCGGCGAAACCATCTGTTGCAGGGTGCTCACCAGCTCGGCCTTCATGCCGCTGTAACCGCCCAGGTCCAGGGCCTTGGCCAGGCGATTGACCGCCGCCGGCGAGGTCGCGGTGGCCTGGGCCATGTCCTCGATGGTCAGCGTCGCGGCCTTCAGCGGGTGGCGCAGGATGTACTCGGCGACCTTGCGCAGCGACGGTGGCAGTTCGGCCAGGCTCTCCGACAGCTTGCGCATGACCGGCGCGGCGTAGACGGTGGTGTTCTTGGTATGGCTCGACATCCGGCGCGAAGCTCCCTGTGAATTGCCGCTAGTGTGGTGTTTTGCAAATACGACCAATAACTCGCGAGCGATTTTTGCGCTCAGGCGAGGAGCGACAACGCCGCATGAGTGCAAAAAGCGCCGCGAGTTATGGTCGTTATTTGTGAAACACCCTAGTGTATCCGAAGGCGCTCCGCGGAGCGCCTTGGGGTTACTTCAAGCTGCCGGCGAGGAACTGGCGCAGGCGCTCGGACTGCGGCCGCGCCAGCACCTCGCGTGGGTCGCCGCGTTCCTCGGCCAGGCCCTGGTGGAGGAACAGCAGCTGGTTGGACACCTCGCGGGCAAAGCCCATCTCGTGAGTGACCACGACCATGGTCCGGCCCTCCTGGGCCAGGTCCTGCATGACCTTGAGCACATCGCCGACCAGTTCCGGGTCGAGCGCCGAAGTCGGCTCGTCGAACAGCATCACCTCGGGCTCCATGGCCAGTGCCCGGGCAATGGCCACGCGCTGCTGCTCGCCTCCGGACATGTGCGCCGGGTAGGCGTCGCGGCGGTGGCTGACGCCGACCTTGGCCAGGTAGTGCTCGGCTTTCTCGCGGGCCTCCTTGCGGTTCATGCCGAGCACGTGCACCGGGGCTTCCATGACGTTGTCCAGGGCGCTCATGTGCGCCCACAGGTTGAAGTGCTGGAAGACCATGCTCAGCCGCGCCCGCAGGCGCTGCAACTGGCGTGGGTCCGCCGCCCGCAGCCCGCCGCGGGGACACTCGCGCAGCTTGAGCTGTTCGCCGTTGACCAGGATCTGTCCGGCGCTGGGTTGTTCGAGCAGATTGATGCAGCGCAGGAAGGTGCTCTTGCCCGAGCCGCTGGAGCCGATGATGCTGATCACGTCGCCAGCATCGGCCTGCAACGAAACGCCCTTGAGCACCTGGTGGTTGCCGTAGCTTTTGTGCAACTCGTGGATATGCAGTTTGTTCATCAGACGGTACTCGCAGGGTTCAGTCGCTGAGCAGGCGACCTTGGCGGATGGAGGTGCTGCCGGCGACCTTGGCCAGCCACAGGCCGGGCTGGGCGAAGCGCAGGCGTTCACGGGCGTAGAGGATGCCGTCGGTGGTGGCCCTGACCACGCTGTGGCGGTCGCTGAGCGGGTCGAGCACTTCGAACAGCGGATCGCCCACGCGCACCTGCGCGCCCAGTGGCTGCAGGTAGCTGACCACGCCCGGGTGCTCGGCGTAGGCGTATTGCGCGCCGGCGAAGGGCGTGGGTTGGCAGCAGTTTTCCGGAGCGGCCGGCCACGGGCCGCGGATCATCCCCTGGTCGGCGAGGTAGCCGAGGATCTGCTCGGCGCTGGCCTGGCATTGCTCGCGTTCGGTGTCGGCCATGCCGCGCAACTCGATGGTGGTCGCCACGCAGGCCAGGGGAATCTCGGCCTCGGGGAAGTACTCGCGCAGGTGCAGCCAGGGCGCGGCGCAGGCTTCGTCGAAAGCATCGCCACCGGCGCCTTCGGCCAGCAGCGCCGCTTGCGCGCCGAGGCGGGCCGCCAACGGACGCAACTGCGCCCAGTGCTGCGGCATGGCGTACAGCAGCATCACCGATTCGAAATCGCAGTGCAGGTCCAGCACCAGGTCGGCGTCGCAGGCGTGGCGCAGCAGCAGGCGGCGCAGGCCATCGAGCTCCGAGTGCGGCGCGGGCAGTTCGTCGAGGAGTTCGAGCATGGCCTGGCGGATGGTCGTGACGTTGGCCTGGGCATCGCCGCCCAGGCGGCCTTCCAGGTGCGCGGCCAGCGCTTCGGTCAGCGCCGGGAAATCGCGATTGAAGTTCTTGCCGCTGTTGAACTCGAAACGGCCCTGGTGGGTGGCCTGGAACATCTGGCCGATACCGATCGGGTTGGCCAGGGGCACCAGTTCGATCACCGCGTCCAGCCGGCCCTGCGCCTCGAGCTCCAGCAACCTGCGCTTGAGTTCGATGGCCACGCGCATCCCGGGCAGTTCATCGGCGTGCAGCGAAGCCTGGATATAGGCCTTGCGCGGGCCGCTGCCAAAGCGCAGCACGCGCAGCGAACGCTCGGTGCCGCAGGCGCTCCAGGGCAGGGTATGGTCAATGTGCTGCATGAAAGCTCCTTAGTGCTTGCGCGGGGCCAGGTATGCCAGCCAGTGGCGCTCGGCCAGCTTGAACAGGCGCACCAGCATGAACGTCAGGGCCAGGTAGATCAGCCCGGCGGTGATGAAGGCCTCGAAAGGCAGGTAGTAGCGTGCGTTGAAGGTCTTTGCCGCGCCGGTGATGTCCACCAGGGTGACGATCGACGCCAGGCTGGTGGTCTGCAGCATCATCAGCACCTCGTTGCTGTACTGCGGCAGGGCGCGGCGCAAGGCCGAAGGCAGCAGGATGCGCCGGTACAGCGTCAGGCGTGACATGCCCATGGCACGGGCGGCCTCGACCTCGCCCCGGGGCGTCGAGCGCAGGCTCCCTGCCAGCAGCTCGGCGCTGTAGGCGCTGGTGTTGATGGCGAAGGCAAGGCAGGTGCAGAAGGTCGCGCTGGACAGATACGGCCACAGCGGGCTCTGGCGCACGGCCTCGAACTGGGCCAGGCCGTAGTACACCAGGAACAGCTGCACCAGCATCGGCGTGCCGCGGATCACGTAGGTGTAGAGCCAGGCGGGGTAGCGCAGCAGGCAGGTGCGCGAGACACGCATCAGCGCCAGGGGGATCGCCAGCGCCAGGCCGCAGGCCAGCGAAATCAGCAGCACCTTGAGGGTCAGGGCAACGCCGTTCAGGTACAGCGGCAGGTTCTGCCAGATCAGTTGATAGTCGAGCGTCATCGGGCAGCTCCCCTAGAGTTCGGCGGCTTTGAAGCCGACCGAGTAACGTTGTTCCACGCCGCGCAACAGCAGCAGCGACACACTGGTCAGCAGCAGGTACAGCGCGGCCACGGCGAGGAAGAAGGTGAACGGCTGGTGGGTGGCGTCGGCGGCGTTCTTGGCCTTGAACATCATGTCCTGCAGGCCAATCACCGAGATCAGCGCGGTGGACTTGGTCAGCACCAGCCAGTTGTTGGTGAAGCCCGGCAACGCCAGGCGCACCATCTGCGGCAGGCTGATCCGCCAGAACACTTGCAGGCCGCTCATGCCGTAGGCGGCGCCGGCCTCGGCCTGGCCCTTGGGGATCGCCAGGAAGGCGCCGCGAAAGGTCTCCGAGAGGTAGGCGCCGAAGATGAAGCCCATGGTGCATACCCCGGCAACAAACGGGTTGATGTCGATGTACTGTTGGTAGCCCAGCGCCAGTGCCAGGCGATTGACCAGGTCCTGGCCGCCATAGAACACCAGCAGGATCAGCACCAGGTCGGGGATGCCGCGTACCACCGTGGCATAGACCTCCCCCAGTCCCGCCAGCCATCGCAACGGTGACAAGCGGCAGGCCGCACCGAACAGGCCCAGGCCGATGGCCAATGCCATCGCCAGCAGTGCCAGGCTGACGCTCAGCCAGGCTCCATCGAGAATGCTCGATCCATAGCCATGAAGCATGATGAAAACCCTCGTCAGCCGGCGTTACTGGCCGTAGATGTCGAACGGGAAGTACTTGCGCTGCACCTGCTGGTAGGTGCCGTTGGCGCGGATCGCGGCGATGGCGGCGTTGAGCCGCGCGAGGTTGGCGCTGTCGCCCTTGCGCACGGCAATCCCGGCGCCGCGGCCGAAATAGTGCGGGTCTCCGATGTCCGGGCCGACCAGGGCGAAGCCTTGGCCCGCCGGGGTCTTGATGAAGCTCTCCTCGGTGTTGACGATATCGGCGAGGGTGGCGTCCAGGCGCCCGGAAACCAGGTCGAGGAAGGCTTCGTTCTGCGAGGCGTAGCGCACGATCTCGACGCCCGCCGGTTCCAGTTGTTCGGTGGCGAAGCGGTCGTAGGTCGAGGCGCGCTGCACGCCCACTTTGCGGCCCTTGAGGTCCACCGCCGGGGTGTCCAGGCGGCTGCCGGCCTTCATCGCGAACTTGCCGGGGGTGTGGTAGTACTTGTCGGTGAAATCGACCGATTTCAAGCGATCCTCGGTGATCGACATCGACGACAGCACGGCGTCTATCTTGCGTACCTTCAGCGACGGGATCATGCCGTCGAACTCCTGGATCACCCACTGACACTTGACCTGCATCTGCGCGCACAGCGCGTTGCCGATGTCGTAGTCAAAGCCGGCGAGCTCACCTTCTGGGGTGCGGTAGGAGAAGGGCGGGTAGGCGGCCTCGATGCCGATGCGCAGGCTGGCGTCGTCGGCCTGGGCGAAGGCGCTGCAGGCACAGAGTGCCAGCGCGCCGAGAAGTCCTGTCTTGTTCATGTTCTTGACTCCGGTGGGTGGGGCGTACCGTCCAGGGCCTTGCTTGGGAGGGGCCTGGGCACGGAGAAGAACATGACATTAAATATTTCATTATGCAATACAGTGAAAATAATTGTGTCGGTGCGACTGGCTGATGATGCTCAAGCGCTATCGGGAGCCGGGCAACCAGGTGTTCGGCGTCAGAGCTGCGGCGGACACCTGGTGTCTCTCGCTAGACCGCTGTTGCCAGTACGTCGTCGGCAACATGCACGCCTAATCCGTCCCGACCAGGTGCAAGCTCTGGCCGCAGGGTCAACGCCGGAATCGCATAATCCCCGCCGTTCTGCCGCCGGAACGGGATGGGCGCATCACTCCACAAGCCATCGAGCCGCTGGCCCAGCGCCCCACAGGCTGCCGCGAAGCCCGAGTCGTCGACCCGGCTGGTGCGATACACCGCAAACGGCGGCAGCACCTCGAACCCCGGGTAGAACAGGATGCCGTGCTGGATGGGAAACAGGATGTCGTCGAGCGGGCCGTTGATGCCGCGCTCGCTGTAATGCGAGGCCCAACCGCCCATGCTGACCATCAGCATGGCGCGCTTGCCCGCCATCCGGCCCTCGCCATAGCGATCTCCCCAGTGCCGGTCGGAGTGCTCGCCGACGCCGTAGGCGAAGCCATAGGCGTACACGCGCTCGACCCAGCCCTTGAGGATCGCTGGCAGGCCGAACCACCAGAGAGGAAACTGCAGGATCACCGCGTCGGCCCACTGCAGCTTGGCCTGCTCGGCGACGATGTCGGCCGCCTGGGTGCCTTCGGCGAACGCCCGGCGCGAGGCGTCGGAGGGGTTGAAGCGCTCGCCGGCGGGGTGTTCAACGCTGTCGTCGGCGTCCAGCACAGCCTTGAACTTCATGGCATAGAGGTCCGAGACCTGGACATGGTGACCCTGGCCTTCGAGGTGGCGGACGGCGAAGTCCTTGAGGGCGGCATTGAGCGAGCGGGGTTCGGGATGGGCGTAGACGATCAGGATGTTCATGGTCGGGCTCCGGTAGGGGATGGTCAAAGCATGCGGATACCCTGCATATTGTTGAAATGAATAGATTGAATTGCAGGTATTGCCATGCATGATTCCTTGCGAAGTCTGGACCTGAACCTGCTGGTTACCCTCGACGCGTTGCTCGCCGAGCTCAACGTCACCCGCGCCGCCGAACGCCTGCACCTCGCCCAACCGACGGTCAGCGTGCAGCTGGCACGACTGCGTGATGCGCTGGGCGATCCGTTGCTGTTGCCGGGTGCCCGCGGCATGCGCCCGACCGCCCGCGCCCTGGCGCTTCGTGGGCCGTTGAGCCAGGCCCTGGAGGCGCTACGCCTGGCCATCGCCGCCGAGCGACCATTCGACCCGTCCCAGGCACAACTGACCTGGCGGGTGGCCGCGACCGATTACACCGAAGCGACCATCTTGCGCCCTGCGCTGGGCCCACTGCGTGCGGCCGCCCCCGGCACGCGCCTGGCGATCGTCGACATGAACCCGCCGACGCTGGTGCGCAAGGCCGAGCAGGGCGAGCTGGACCTGGCTTTCCACATAGCCATCGATGCGCCGCCCGGTTTGCGCCAGCGCCCGTTGTTCGCTGACCGCTACGTGCTGGCCGGGCGCGCCGATCATCCGCGACTCAGGCGCAGGCCGACGCTCAAGCAGTTCTGCGCGCTGGAGCATGTGATCGTCTCACCCGATGGCGGTGGCTTCAGCGGCCCCACCGACGACGCCCTGGCCAAACAGGGCCTGGCGCGCAACGTAGTGCTGTCGGTACCGCGTTTCTCGGGTCTTGCGGCCATGCTGGTCGATAGCGACCTGGTGGCCATGCTGCCGCAGCGCCTGGTGGCCGGGAACCCGGCTCTCGCGGTGGTGGAGGCACCCCTGGCGGTGCCGGGCTTCGAGATGCTGATGCTGTGGCCGGAGCGGGTGCACCGCGATCCTGCGCATCAGTGGTTGCGCGAGCATCTGGGCCGGGGGGTATCGATCGCGTTGCGATAGGCGCAGGGCGCGGCCAGCATCGCCGCGAGCGAGGCCAGTACGCCGATCAGGAATACCACGGGTACCCCGCCCATCTCGACAGGGACATGGTCGCCCGGCATCCACTCATTCAAGGACAGTCAATGCTCATCGTCTTCAGCGGCTTGCCCGCTACCGGGAAAAGCACCATCGCCAAGCACCTGGCCGCAAGGTTCGGTGCGGTCTATCTACGTATCGACACCCTCGAGCAAGCCCTTCGACGTTACGGCGAGCTAGCCGGGGAGGTCGGGCGTAGCGGCTACCTTGCGGCCTTTGAACTGGCGCTCGACAACCTGCGACTTGGTCGCACGGTGATCGCCGACTGTGTCAATCCCGTGGCCGAGAGCCGGGCGGCCTGGCGCGATGTGGCGACACGGGCAGGCGTTCGGTTGGTGGATGTCCTGGTGATTTGTTCCGATAAGGTTGAGCACCGGCGCAGAGTCGAGCGCCGTGAGCCCGATATTCCGGGCTTGACGCCTCCGACCTGGGCGTCGGTGGTGAATCATGAGTACGAGTCGTGGGAAGAGGAGCCGTTTACAGTCGACACTGCCTTGATCTCTTCGGAGGAGGCTGCACGGCTGATCGGTGAATGGTGTGTTTGCGGCGGATGAGTGTGGAGAGTCGAGGGTCCTGTGTATGTCTACATTAGTGGTGAATTAGCAATAATTACATACTACGTGGTACGTAATTTGGTTGCCCGGAGACAGAGAGCGCGTGGTGGGCACCAAGTGTTCGCATGAACCCTTGCAGCGCCTATGAGACCGAGCGCCGCCCGCGCGGCGCTCGGTCTCGAGAGCGCTGCAAAACTGTCGTCTTACATCTGGCTGCCCTGACGCGGTCATTCCCACCCTGAAACATCAGACTTAACCGGTCTCCCGGCTCTATGCTGGTACTGGCCTGAAAGAGGGGGCGCAAAGCGCCCCCGTGTTTGGGGCAGCCTCCCCAATATCTTCCACTTGTTTCTCCAACACTCTGATTCCAAACAATTTTATTGATGGCATAACGCTTGCTTCCACCCTCCACAGAACCCGTGAGTCCTGTGGAGGTGCAGCATGATCATTCCCCTCGAAGGCGCTACCCCATGCGTGCCGGCATGAACCGCAAGCTTCGCCCTGCATACCTGGGCTTGCTGCTGGGCACCGCGCTGATCGGCCTCGGCGTGGCCTACGAAAAGCTCTGGTGCGACCCCCGCGAACTGCTGCAGGAAGCCGCCGATCCCCAGGCCCTGCACACCCTCAGCCGCGACGGCGTCACCGTGGAGTTCGAGGCGCGGCCCCTGGTCGGCGGCGAACTGCGCGAGGGCGACTTTGCCAATATCCGTTTCAAGGTCAGCGACCAGAGCAGTGGCCAGCCGCTGTCGGGCATGGCCCCCGGCGCCTGGCTCGACCCTGCGCAGTCGGCACCGGTCGGTGACCGCGACAGCAGCTGCAAGGCGCGCGTGGCACTGTTTCTCAAGAGCAGCATCGGCGCTCGCCCTTTGCTCGACCTGAACAGCTACTTCCTGCTGGTGCTGAACAAGGATGCCAGCCTGACGGTGATCGACCCGACCGTGTCGGTGGGTGGGGTCACCAGCACGCTGGCGCGCATCGACCTTCCGGGGCGCCCCATGGACTGGGTGGCCAGCGGCGATGACAAGCAGGTGTTCGTGTCCATGCCCGAGCGTAACCAGGTGGCCTTGATCGACACCGAGACATTTACCCGCGTGGCCACCCTCGAGGCCGGCGAGCAGCCGCTGCGGGTGGCGCTGCAACCGGACCAGCGCCTGCTGTGGGTGGGCAACAACAGCCATGACCCGGCCAAGGGCGGGGTGACGGTGATCGATGTGCCCAGCCGCACCACGCTCAAGTCGTTCGCCACCGGCTCCGGCCACCACGAGATCGCCTTCAGCGCCGACTCGCGCTTTGTCTTCGTCAGCAACCGCGATGGCGGCACCCTGAGCGTCATCGACACCGCGCAGATGCGCCTGGTGAAGACCCTCGAGGTCGGCCCGCACCCGTTGTCGGTGGCCTATTCGCCGCTGTCGCAGGCGGTGTACGTGGTCGATGGCCAGGAGGGCACGGTGCGGGTGATCGACGCCCGCAGCCACACCCTGCGCCACATGGTCAAGGCCGAACAGGGCCTGGGGCCGATGCGCTTCAGCCAGGATGGTCGTTACGGCGTGGTGCTCAACACCCTGGAGAACCAGGCGCTGGTGATCGATGCCAGTACCGATCAGCTGCTCCATCGCATCCCGGTGGCAGCCGAGCCGTACCAACTGACCTTCACCAAAGCCTACGCCTATGTGCGTGGGCTGGCTTCGCCGAAGGTGAGCATGATCAACCTGGCGAGCCTCGGGCAGGGGCGCGAGCCGATTGTCCAGGGCTTCGAGGCTGGCCCGGCGGCGCCGCGCCAGGCCGGCGACCTGCCGTTGGCCCAGGGGGTGAGCATTTCCCGCGACGACAATGCGGTGTTCGTGGTCAACCCGGTGGACAACACTACCTACTTCTATGCCGAGGGCATGAACGCGCCGATGTCGGGCTATAACAACCGCGGCCACCAGGCCCGCGCCGCGCTGGTCATCGACCGCAGCCTGCGCGAGCTGGCGCCCGGCGTGTACGGCTCGACGGTGAAGCTGCCGGCCTCCGGCACCTTCGATGTGGCGTTCCTGCTCAACCAGCCGCAGATCATCCACTGCTTCAGCACCGATGTCGCGGCGTTGCCGCAGTCGGGAAGGGCCAAGCGGGCCCACGCCGAGTTCATCGGCACCGACCAGCCGCTGCTGCAGCACACCCCGTACCTGGCCAGGGTGCGTATTGTCGGCGAGGACGGCAAGCCGCGCCTGGGGCTTGGCGACCTGAGCCTGCGCTACTTCCTGGCGCCTTCGTCGCTGCCGCGCAACGTGGCGCTGGTCGAAGTGGGCGAGGGGCTCTACCAGGCGCCGCTGGAGCTTGCCGAGGCCGGCGCCTGGTACCTGCACGTGCAGTCGCCGAGCCTAGGGCGTGCCTTCACCGAAGAAAACTACACCAGCCTGCGCGTCCTGCCGGCCGCAGCAGAGCCCACCGCTTCCCAAGGGGAACCCAGGAGTGTGCGATGAACCGTCTGCATGGTGGAAAACTGCTGGGCCTGAGCCTGCTGCTGGCCAGCAACCTGGCGCTGGCCCACGCCGGCCACGATCACGGCGGCGCTCCCGAGCAACCGCCGGCCGCTCACCAGGAGAAAGCCAGCGTGCGCTTCGCCGATGTGGCGCTGCTCGACCAGGATGGCATGCCGGTGCGCCTGGAAAAGGACTTGGTTGGCGATCATCTGGTGGTCATGGGTTTCATCTACACCAGTTGCACCACGGTGTGCCCGGTGGTGTCTTCGATCATGAGCAAGGTCCAGCAGCAACTGGGCGGGCGAGTGGGCGAAGAGATCCGCCTGGTGTCGATCAGCGTCGATCCACAGCGTGACGACTCCAGGCGCCTGGCCGGCTACGCCCGGGCATTCCAGCACGGGCCGGGGTGGAGCTGGCTGACCGGTTCACCCTACGCCATCAGCGAAACGCTCAAGGGGCTCGGCAGTTTCAGCGCCAACCTCAGCGAACACCCGCCATTGATCCTGGTGGGTGACGGGCGCAGCGGGCACTGGACGCGTTTCTACGGCTTCACTGACCCCAGCGTGCTGATCGGCGAGGTCAACCGCCTGAGCGCGCGCCGGGTGCATGCCAAGAGCACGGCCATCGCCGGCCAGGAGGCACAGCCATGAGCGCCCACACTTCCCGCCATGCCAGCATGCGCAGTCTCGACTGGCTGGTGCTCGGCGTCTGCCTGTGGATCCTCGCCTCGGTGGCGTTCGCCCACGAAGGCCATGCGCCGACGCCACAACCGGCGCCGCAGACCATGACCAGCGGCGGTGGCACCCGCGATGCGCAGACCTGGTTCACCGACACCGTGCTCAAGGACCAGGATGGCCGCGAGCTGCGTTTCTACAGCGATGTGCTCAAGAACAAGGTGGTGATGCTCAACGTGATCTTCACCCACTGCAACGATGCCTGCCCGCTGATCACTCGCAAATTGCGCGAGGTGCGCGAGGCCATGGGGCCGGCACTGGCGGCGCAAGTGACGTTCGTGTCGCTGAGCAGCGACCCTCTGAACGACACGCCAGAGGTGCTCAAGGCGTTTGCGCAGAAGCAGGGGGTGGATGGGCCGAACTGGCTGTTCCTGACCGGCGACAAGGCCAGTGTCGATCTGGTACTGGGGCGGTTGGGCCAGTTCCTGCCCAGCCCCGAGCAGCACTCGACGCAGTTGATTGCCGGTGACGTGGCGGGCAAGCGCTGGAGCAAGATTCGCCCGGACGCGCCGCCTGCAGCGATCGCCCAGCGCATGCAACTGCTGGTACAGCCGTTGGCGGGGCGCTGACATCATGACCGCCGCTCTCAAGTTGGTCCTGCTCATGTTGTGTTGGTGCCTGAGCGGGGCGGTGCAACTTAGCGAACAGGAACTCGCCGGCAAACACCTCTACCGCGAAGGCGTCTCCAGCAGCGACGCCCAGTTGCTGGCCCGGGTCGGCCCCGGCGACATGAGTGTCCCGGCCAGCGTGCTGCCTTGCGCCGGTTGCCATGGCAACGACGGGCGCGGCCGCAGCGAAGGCGGAGTGCGCCCACCGAGCCTGGACTGGCAGCGCCTGGCCCTTGGCCCTGGCAACCGCGAGGCCAACAACCGACGCTACCCGGCCTACACCGATGCCAGCCTGGCGCGGGTCATCCGCAGTGGCACCGACCCCGCCGGCAATCGCCTCGACCCGGCAATGCCACGCTTCGACCTGAGCCTGGCCGACCAACGCAATCTCACCGCCTACCTCAAGCGCCTGGGCGAGGACCGTGACCCCGGGGTGGAGGAGGGCACCTTGCGCCTGGGCACCTTGCTGCCCGAGCAGGGGCCGCTGGCCGAGGCCGGGCGGACGGTGCGGGCAGTGCTGGAGGATGGCGTCGCGCAGTTGAACCAGCAGGGGGGTATCCATGGGCGACGCCTGCAGCTGGTCGCGCTGGACCCAGGGCAGGACCCGGTCAGCACCGCACAGGCATTGGACACGCTGATGCAACGAGAACGGGTGTTCGCCCTGGTCGCGCCCCTGGCGCCACTGCTCGACAGCCGCCAGCTGGAGCGGGCCGGCCTGCCGCTGATCGGTGCCACGCCACGTAGCGGTGGCAACGGGCAGGTGTTCGATCCCTTGCCGGGCGTGCCCGGGCAATTGCTCAGCGTGGCGCTGCATGCCCGTGATGCCCTTGGCCTGGCGCCCGCAGCCTTGCGGGTGGTGTATGCCGGCGCAGAGCAGGCCGATGCGGCGCAGGTGCTGCAGCAGCGTTTGCGTCAACTGGGGTTCGCTACCGCGCCGCCCCTGGCGTTCATGGGCCAGGCCCCGGATGGCGAGGGCATCCTCTTCCTCGGTCACGCCCAGGCATTCACCGCGCTGGCGTCGAGCCTGCAGGCGAGCGGGCGCAACCCCTACCTGTTCGCCGCCTCGGGCCAAGTGGCCGGCGCCGTGCCGGGATTGCCACCATCATGGTCGCGGCGGGTGCTGCTGGCCTATCCCTTCGTACCCGGCGACTGGACCGCGCAAGGCCGGGCGACCCTTGCCGGGGTGCAGTTGCGCCAGGGGCTGGAGCCACGCCAGGCGTCGTTGCAGGTCAGTACCCTGTGCGCCTGGCAGCTGCTGGTCGAAGCCTTGAAGCAGATCGGACGCGACGCCAGCCGTGAGCAGTTGTTGGTCGCCCTGGAGCAGTTGCATGACATCGATACCGGCCTCACGCCGTTGCTGGGTTTCGGTCCCGGACGCCGCCAGGGCATGACAGGTGCACATGTGGTGGAGGTAAGCCTGCCGGGCCCTGGTTTCACTGAAGTGGCACCATACCGAGCGGTGCCGGACAGCCTTTGAGATTCAGGAGAAGATCACCATGCGCACCCTGATTGCCTGCCTGTTGTCGCTGCTCGCCCTGGCCAGCCACGCCGACACCCCAGCGGCGCGGGTCAATGGCGTGGAGATCGGGGTGCTGCGCCTGGAGCGCTACTTCAGCGAATACCTCCAGGCCCAGGGGCGGGCGGTGGCGAGCATCCGCAACCCCAACCTTTACCAGCGCCTGCGCGCGCAGGCCCTGGATGAACTGATCGACAAGGAACTGCTCTGGCAGGAGGCCCAGCGCCAGGGCATAGACATCAGCGATGCGCAGGTGACGGCGCGGGTCGGCGAGGTCGAGGCGGCCTTCGGCAGCCCTGCGGTGTTCGAGCAGCGCCTGGCGCAAGCCGGCTTCGATCGGGCAGGCTTCGCTGACTACACTCGACATGAGATGGCCGCACAGCAGGTTTTCGCCCGGCTGAGCGCGGTCGAAGAACCCAGCAGCGCCGAAGTTGCAGCCTTCCATCAGGCCAACTGGCAAAGACTGCAAGGAATGCAGAACCAAAGTGATAATACTTCTGTCCTACCAGAACACGGCCTGCGCCTGGCCAGGGACGCGCTCGTCGCACAACTCCAGGGTCAGGCCCGGCAAGCCGTACGCCAACGTTTGCGTGATTCCGCTACAGTGGAGCGCGCCGACTGAGGGGGCGGGCAGGGCATTCCCCATTGTTGGGGGAAACGCCTCCGGGCAATGTGCCATCATCTTCCCCGGATATGGGGAACGACCAGCCCGCAAGCTCTGAGGTGACAGACAAGCTTCAACGATATCAACGACTTGAAAGCGGTAAGCACTGATTTTTCATGCCTGGCACGAAGCCTGCTCAAGCCTCTACAAGGCCGCACTTCGCAGACCGGGAAACCGGGCAGTTCATGGGAGTGGACCTTGGTGAACAGAGTATTGGTAGTCGATGACGAACAGACCCTTGCGCAGAACCTGCAAGCTTATCTGCAGGCGCAAGGCCTGGAGGTCCATCTCGCCCACGACGGTGCCACGGGTATCGAAGAGGCCGAGAGACAGGCACCGGACGTGATCGTGCTGGATTACCGCTTGCCCGACATGGAGGGGTTTCAGGTCCTGGAGACCGTGCGCAGGAACAGGCAATGCCATTTCGTGCTGATCACCGCCCACCCGACCGCCGAGGTCCGTGAGCGGGCCGCCGAACTGGGTGTGACCCATGTCCTGTTCAAGCCGTTCCCGCTGATGGAACTGGCCCGCGCCGTCTTCGACCTGATGGGCATCGAGCGCCAGCGCAGAAGCACCGACCAGCCGGCCGAAGGGTACGTCGAACGACGCCAGAACAGGAACGAGTCGTTCCCCTTGCAGTTGTACGATGGCAGCTGGGTCCTGGCCGACCGCCGACGCAATGGCGGCAAGCCCACCGAACCTGACGACGAACAACTGCTCACCGGGGAATAGCGGCGCCCAAGGCCCCCAAGCCCGCGGCGCCGCCCCTGAGCGGAGTCGCAGGCCATGTCCCAGGCATTCGATGCAAGCAGTAAAGGCCTCGTCGCCGGCAATCCGGAACAGGCGACCCTTTATCTTCCATACTCCCGCGACCTCCTGGCCCAGGCCCGCCAGCAAGCCGGCCAAGAGCGCCTGCTGGCCTTCCTGGAACACCTGTCCAGCGACACCCCGGCCACTTTCACCCAGCGCCTGGCCACCACCCTGCATTACCCGGTGCTCGCCACCCAGGCCCTGTTCGCCTGCGCCCCGGCCTTTGACCGGGTCAGCCTGGCGCAGTGCCTGAAACACGAATTCGCCCTGGTCGAACACGACGGCGAGCGGGTCGGTGTGTTCGCCGACCCCTTCGACAGCGCTCGCCTGGCCTGGATTGACGATTGTCTTCAGGGCGCGCCGCTGTACCTGGCCCACGCCGCCGACCTGGCCGCGTTCCTGGCCCGCCACGAGGAAAGCTTCCACGCCGTCGATGCCCTCGGTCACGAGGCTGAACCCGGCAACGAGGCCGACCCGCTGCAGCGCCTGTCGCTGACCAGCATCAGCGAAGACCAGAGCCGCGTGGTCAAGCTGGTCAACTCCACCCTGTACGACGCCCTCAAGCTGCACGCCAGCGACATCCACTTAGGCATGACCGGCCAGGGCCTGACCATCAAGTACCGCATCGACGGCGTGCTCAACGGTGCCGGCAAGGCCAGCGGCAGCGCCTTCGCCGAACAGGTGATCTCGCGGATCAAGGTGATGGCCGAGCTGGACATCGGCGAGAAACGCGTGCCCCAGGACGGTCGCTTCAAGGTGGCCATCGGCGAGCGGCAGATCGATTTCCGCGTCTCGATCATGCCGAGCATCTTCGGCGAGGACGCGGTGCTGCGGGTGCTGGACAAGCAGGACCTGTCCGACCAGGTCAGCGGCGTGCAGCTGCAGGCCCTGGGCTTCGAGACGCAAACCTTGCAGGCCCTGCGCCGGCTGGCCGCCGAGCCCTATGGCATGATCCTGGTCACCGGCCCCACCGGCAGCGGCAAGACCACCACCCTCTACGCCATGCTCAGCGAGATCAACCATGGCATGGACAAGATCATCACCATCGAAGACCCGGTCGAGTACCAGCTGCCCGGCGTGTTGCAGATCCCGGTCAACGAGAAGAAGGGCCTGACCTTCGCCCGTGGCCTGCGCTCAATCCTGCGCCACGACCCGGACAAGATCCTGGTCGGCGAGATCCGCGACCCGGACACCGCCCAGATCGCCGTGCAATCGGCGCTCACCGGACACCTGGTGTTCACCACCATCCACGCCAACAACGTATTCGACGTGATCGGCCGCTTCAGCCAGATGCAGGTCGATCCCTATAGCTTCGTCTCGGCGCTCAATGCCGTGCTGGCCCAACGCCTGGTGCGCCTGGCCTGCCCGCACTGCGCGCAGGCCAGCGAGCCGGATGACGACTTGCTGGCCGCCTCGGGCCTGGCCCGTGACGCGGTGGCCGGCTGGCGCTTCGTGCGTGCCCAGGGTTGCGGCCAGTGCCGTGGCAGCGGCTACCGCGGGCGCAGCGCGATTGCCGAACTGCTGCACCTGGACGACGACCTGCGGCAGATGATCGTCGAACGTCGCCCGCTCTCGCAGATCAAGCAGCTGGCCTGCCAACGTGGCCTGCGCCTGCTGCGCGCCTCGGCCCTGGACCTGGTCCGCGATGGCCGTACCACACTCGAGGAGATCAACCGTGTCACATTTATCGCCTGATCGGTATTGCGCGGTGCTGGGCGCCGAGGGTGTCGGCCTGGGCCATTGGCACGGCCGGCAGCATCAATGGCTGGGCAGTCGCGCGTTTGCCTGCGACGCCGCCCAGCCGGCCTGGGCCCCGGCACTGCAGGCTCTGGCCGGGCTGCTGGGTGAGCATCCGGCACGCGGCGCGCAGTTGCGCGTGCTGCTCTCGGCCCGCTACAGCCGCTTCTGCCTGGTGCCCTGGAGTGATGCCATTGGTACACCGAGCGAACTCGACGCCTATGCACGGGCCTGCTTCGAGAACCTCTACGGGCAGCCTCTGGATGACTGGCGCATTGTGCTTTCGCCGGAGCCTGCGGGCGCTGCGCGCATCGCCACCGCGCTGCCCGAAGCTTTGCTTCAAGGCCTGCAGGCCCTGGGGCGGGAAAATCGCCTGAGCCTGCGCTCGGTGCAGCCGTACCTGATGGCCGCCTACAACCGCTGCTCGGCGCAACTGACCCAAGGCGACTTCCTCTTCGTGCTGGCCGAGCCGCGCCGCAGCGTACTGCTGCTGGCTTCAGGCGGTGCCTGGCAGCAGGTGCTGGCCCAGGGCTGCGCCGATAACGACCAGGCGCTGCAGGCGCTGATCGAGCGTACCTGCGAACTGTATGGCGAGCAGCTGCCTCGGGTGTACCTGCATGCCCCGGGGCGCACGGCGGCCTCGCAAATGGCCGCGGTACAGCTGTGCGCCGCCAGTGCCGAATCCGATCCGTTGTGCGCCATGTGGCGAGCGGTGGCCTGACATGCGCCGCCTCGACCTGGAATTCCAACCCCGTC
The DNA here is from genome assembly GCF_002934345.1 of Pseudomonas sp. PONIH3. Taxonomy (NCBI): domain Bacteria; kingdom Pseudomonadati; phylum Pseudomonadota; class Gammaproteobacteria; order Pseudomonadales; family Pseudomonadaceae; genus Pseudomonas; species Pseudomonas sp. PONIH3. The sequence continues at coordinate 490,520 of NZ_CP026386.1, read as the reverse complement.
ACAGCAGCCCCCTGGCCTGGTCGTTGCTCGCCCTCGGCGGCGCCGTGCTGGCTGTGCTGGTGCTGGCCCAGCAGCAACTGGTGAGCGAGCAGGTGCACCTGGAAAGCCGCGTGCACCAACTCGAACTCAAGCTCGGCCGGCGCCCGGCCACCGCCGCGGTGCAGAGCAGCGCGGTGATCCGCGAGCAGGCCGAGCGCCTGGCGCAGATGCGCAGCGTCTCGCAGCAGTTGCAGCGGCCATGGCAGCAGCTGTTCGCCATGCTCGAGGCGATGCCGCAGGAGGACGTGGCGCTGCTCAGCCTGACCCCCGATGCCCGCAAGGGCCAGGTACGCATCAGTGCCGAGGCGCGCAACCTCGAGGCCATGCTGCAGTACCACCAGCGCCTGGAGCGCAGCGCCGAGCTGTCAGACGTGTCGCTACTCAACCACGAGGTGGTGGCCGGGCAGGTCGAGCATCCGGTGCGCTTCAACCTCACCGCTACCTGGGAGACCGGCCATGCGCGTCCGTAGCCTGATCGTCCATGAAGCGCTGCGGCGCCTGGGCCGGGCAGGGCTGGCCGCGGTGCTGGTCGGCGGCCTGGCCCTGGCGGTCGCCCTGGCCGGGGTGCTGCCCCAGTGGCAGGCGGTCCGCGAACTGCGTGCCAACGAAGCCGATGCCAGTGCCCAGGTGCAGCGCCTGGCGCGTGGCGAGCTCAAGGTGCAGGCCAAGCCCGAGCAGCAGGCGCTGGACGACCTGCGCCAACAACTGCCCGGCCAGCCCCAGGCCAGCGAGCTGATCGAGCGCCTGTACCACCTGGCCAGTGCCGAGCGCATCAGCTTGGCCCGTGGCGAGTACGCCCTGGGCGTGGACCCGAAGACCCAGCTGGCGCGCTACCAGATCGTCCTGCCGGTGCGCGGCAGCTACCCGCAGATCCGTGGCTTCCTCAAGGCGCTGCTCGGCCAGTTGCCGACGCTGGTGCTGGAAGACCTGGAACTGCAACGCAAGCGGATCGGTGACCGGGAACTGACCGGTCGTGTGCGCATGACCCTTTACCTGTCGAGGTCGTGATGAACACTCAGCGTGCGGTGATGTGGGCCGGTTTCCTGGGGTTGAGCGCGGCGCTGGCGTGGGCGCCGGGGCACTGGTTCGGCGTGGGGGAGAATGAGCTGGCAGGCCCTGTCGCGGAGAAAACCCGCCCACACCCGACACCCACGAACGTGGCAGCGAGCTTGCCTCGCGATGAAGCCAAAAGCCTTTCACGCGACCTGTTCCCCAGCCAGCAATGGACCCCACCCCAGGCCCTGGCCACCGTCACCGAACAACCCGTGGTCACCACCCCGGAGCCCGCCGCAGCTGCCGCCCCGACGCTGCCGTTTCGTTTCATCGGTCGCATGGGTGAGCGCGACGACCTGCAGATCTTCCTGCAGAGCGGCGAGAAGCTCTACGTCGTGCGCCAGGGTGATGTGATCGACGACACCTACCGTCTGGACCGTGTTTCGGCCACCGAGTTGAGCCTGGTCTACCTGCCACTGCATCAGCCACAGACCCTGTCTGTCGGGAGCGCACCATGAAACCGTCGAAGTTGTGCAAGCCTGCGCCGTTCGTGCTCCTGGCCCTGTGCGTGGCCATCGCCGGATGCGGCACCAGCGCCGTGCGCAAGGACAGCCAGGAACTGATCAAAGAGGGTCAGTACGAGGCCGGCATCGCTCGCCTGGAAGAAGCCCTGCGCGAAGATCCGCGCGACACCGAGCTGAACATCGCCCTGGCCCACGGCCGCCAGGCCGCGGTCGAGGCGCTGCTGACCCAGGCCGACAGCGACCGCGTGCGCCATGACTTCGCCGGCGCGCGCATGGGCTACGGCCGGGTGCTGACCATCGAGGCGAACAACCGCCGCGCCCAGGAGGGCATCCGCCAGCTGGAGCTGATCCGCACCCTCGACGACCGTGTCGCCCTTGGCCAGGCGGCACTGCGCCAGGGCGACCTGTTCGGCGCCGAGCGCTACATGCGCGAGGTGCTGCGCCTCGACCCGCAAAACCAGAAGGGCCAGATGCTGCGCAGCGACATCGAGAACGTCCAGGCCCGTACCGCCACGCCGTACCCGCAACTGCGCAGCAAGCTGGAGCGCCCGGTCACCCTGGAGTTTCGCGATGCCGACCTGAAGACCATCTTCGAGGTGCTGGCCCAGGTCGCCGGGATCAACTTCATCTTCGACAAGGACCTGCGCCCGGACATGAAGGCCACCATCTTCGTGCGCGAGGTGCGCATCGAGGACGCCGTGGCCCTGCTGCTGGAGCAGAACCAGCTGCGCCAGAAGATCGTCAACGACAACACCTTGCTGCTCTACCCGGACTCGCCGCAGAAGACCAAGGACTACCAGGAACTGGTCATGCGCACCTTCTACCTGACCAGCATCGACGCCAACACCGCGCTGAACATGGTCAAGACCATGCTCAAGACCCGCGACGTGTTCGTCGACGAGCGCCTCAACACCCTGACCATGCGCGACACCCCCGACGCCGTACGCATGGCCGAGAAGCTGCTGCAGTCCCAGGACCAGTCCAACCCCGAGGTGGTGCTGGAAGTGGAAGTGATGGAAGTGGCCACCTCGCGCATCCTCGACCTCGGCCTGCAATGGCCCAACACCTTCGGCGTGCTGACCAGCGACGGCAAGTCGGTCAGCGTGCTCGACCAGTTGCGTGGCATCGACTCCAGCCGCATCAGCATCTCGCCGGCGCCGCAGGCCAAGATCAATGCCCAGGACAAGGACATCAACACCCTGGCAAGCCCGGTGATCCGGGTCAGCAACCGCGAACAGGCGCGCATCCACATCGGCCAGCGGGTGCCGATCATCAGCGCCACCTCGGTGCCCTCGACCCAAGGCCCGGTGATCACCGAAAGCGTCACCTACCTGGATGTCGGCCTCAAGCTCGAAGTGCAGCCCACCGTGCACCTGAACAACGAGGTGGCGATCAAGGTGGCCCTGGAAGTGAGCAACGCCACGCCCCTGGAGGCCACCCGCCAGGGCACCATCCCGGTCCAGGTCGATACCCGCAACGCCCAGACCAGCCTGCGCCTGCACGATGGCGAGACCCAGGTACTGGCCGGCCTGGTGCGCAACGATCACAACGCCAGCGGCAACAAGATCCCGGGGCTGGGCGACATTCCCGGCCTGGGCCGGCTGTTCGGCAGCAACAAGGACGACATGAGCAAGTCCGAACTGGTGCTGGCGATCACCCCGCGCATCGTGCGCAACCTGCCGTACCAGAGCCCGTCGGACATGGAGTTCGCCACCGGCACCGAATCGGCCCTGCAGGTGCGCCAGCTGGCGCAACCGGCACCGGCCAGCGCGCTGCCCGCCGACGCCCCGGCTGACGAGCCGGCCGCCGCACCGCTGGTCGAGGGGCAGATGGCCGTGGTGCCAGCAGCCGCGAGGCCACGGCCATGACACGCCGCCAGCAGGGTTTCAGCCTGATCGAGGTGGTGCTGACCCTGGCGCTGCTCGGCTTGCTCGCCAGCATGGCCGCGCCCCTGACCGAGACCGTGGTGCGCCGGGGCAAGGAGCAGCAGCTGCGCGAGGCGCTGTACCAGATCCGCGACGCCATCGATGCCTACAAGCGTGCCTTCGACGCCGGCTACATCGAGAAGCGCCTGAACGCCAGCGGTTATCCGCCGAGCCTGCAGGTGCTGGTGGATGGCGTGCGCGATGTGCGCAGCGCCAAAGGCGCGAAGTTCTATTTCCTGCGCCGCATCCCCCACGACCCGCTGCGCACCGCCAAGGACGACGACCAGGGTGGCTGGGGCCTGCGCGCCTATGACAGTGCGGCCGACAGCCCACGCGAAGGCGAGGATGTGTTCGACGTGTATTCCAAGGCCAGCGGCAAGGGCCTGAACAACGTGCCCTACGGGCAATGGTGACGGCGATGAAAGCGAGCAGAGGCTTCACCCTCATCGAATTGCTGGTGGTGATGGCGATCATCGCCACCCTGATGACCATCGCCATGCCGCGCTACTTCAACAGCCTGGAGGCCTCCCGCGAGGCCACCTTGCGCCAGAGCCTGGCGGTGCTGCGCGAGGCCCTGGATCACTACTACGGCGACACCGGGCACTACCCCGATTCGATCGACCAGTTGGTGGAGCAGCGCTACCTGCGCAACACCCCGGTCGATCCGATCACCGAGCGGCGCGATGCCTGGCAGCTGGTGCCGCCGCCCGAGGGCGTGGCCGGCGCGGTGGCCGACATCAAGAGCGGAGCAACCGGGAGGGCGCGCGATGGCAGCCTCTATGCCGAATGGTGAAGCCGGCTTCACCTACCTGGGCGTGCTGCTGCTGATCGCCGTCAGCAGCGTGGCCCTGGCGGCCACCGGCACCCTGTGGGCCACCAGCCTGCAGCGCGAGCGCGAGCGCCAGCTGCTGTGGGTGGGCGGCCAGTACGCCCAGGCGCTGCGCAGCTACTACCGCGCCTCGCCGGGCCTGGCCCAGTACCCGCAGGACCTTGGGGAACTGGTGGAAGACAACCGTTTCCCGTCGCCGCAGCGCCACCTGCGCCGGCTCTACCCGGACCCTGTCGGCGGCGGCGAGGAATGGGGCCTGCTGCGCGCGGTCGATGGCCGCATCACCGGGGTGTACAGCCGCTCCGACGCCGCACCGCTCAAGCGCAGCGGTTTCGACGCTCAGTGGAGTGCCTTCGAGGGGCTGGAGCACTACAGCGACTGGCAGTTCGTCGCCGAGCAGGCCTTCGCCGAAAGCGCCGCAGGCGCCCGTCCACACGCCGGCCTGGGAGAGGCGCCATGAAACGCTTGGCCGCGTGGGTGTGCCTGTGCCTGGCCCTGTTGCATGGCCAGGCGCAGGCCGGGGCCGAGGACGAGATGATGGGCTTCATCGTCGACAACACCATCTCGCACATCGGCCACGACTTCTATCACGCCTTCAGCGACCGGCTGCGCGCCACCAGCCGGCTGGATTTCAACCTGGTGGTGCGCGAACGCCCGGATGCCCGCTGGGGCAGCCTGGTGACGGTGGAGTACGAACGCGAGGTGCTGTACCGGCGCTTCCTGCCGCCCAACACCACGCAACTCAACGACGAGGCCATCGCGGCCGCCGACCTGGTCCGCCAGCAGATCATCCAGCGCAAATTGCAACGGCTGCTGCAGGACACAACCGATCTGGAGAGGGACGAGCTATGAGCAACCACCTTGCACGACGCATCGCCGCCTGCCTGCTGGCCGCCGGCCTCGGTGGCCAGGCCCTGGCCACGGAGCTGGTGTACACCCCGGTCAACCCGTCCTTCGGCGGCAACCCGATCAATGGCGCCTGGCTGCTGAACAACGCCCAGGCGCAGAACGACTACGACGACCCCGACCTCAAGGACCGCAGTTCGGCATTCGCCGGCACCTCGGCCCTGGAGCGCTTCAGCAACCAGCTCGAGTCGCGCCTGCTCGGGCAGTTGCTGGACAACATCAGCAACGGCAACACCGGCAGCATGTCCACCGACGCCTTCCTGATCGACGTGATCGACGATTCCGGGGCGCTGAGCATCAAGGTCACCGACCGGGCGACCGGGGAAGTCTCGATCATCGAGGTCAGCGGCCTGAACCCCTGAGAGGGACGGGTCTTTACTGGGGAGAGAACGCCATGAAACGCCTGCTGAGCACACTGCTGATCCTCACCGCCCTGGCTGGCCTGCAAGGCTGCGGCCTGCGCGAGCCGATGCCCGCGGAGCAAGACTCCGAGACCCCGACGCTGACGCCGCGGGCCTCGACCTACTACGACCTGGTCAACATGCCGCGGCCACGTGGTCGGCTGATGGCGGTGGTATACGGCTTCCGCGACCAGACCGGGCAGTACAAGCCGACCCCGGCCAGCTCGTTCTCAACCAGCGTCACCCAGGGGGCGGCGAGCATGCTGATGGACGCCCTCAGCGCCAGTGGCTGGTTCGTGGTGCTCGAGCGCGAAGGCCTGCAGAACCTGCTGACCGAGCGCAAGATCATCCGCGCCTCGCAGAAGAAGCCTGACGTCGCCGAGAACATCCAGGGCGAACTGCCGCCGTTGCAGGCGGCCAACCTGATGCTCGAAGGTGGCATCATCGCCTACGACACCAACGTGCGCAGCGGCGGCGAGGGCGCCCGCTACCTGGGCATCGGCCTGTCCCGCGAGTACCGGGTCGACCAGGTCACGGTCAACCTGCGGGCGGTGGACGTACGCACCGGGCAGGTGCTGGCCAACGTGATGACCAGCAAGACCATCTACTCGGTCGGGCAGAACGCCGGGGTGTTCAAGTTCATCGAGTTCAAGAAGCTGCTCGAGGCCGAGGTCGGCTACACCACCAACGAACCGGCGCAACTGTGCGTGCTGTCGGCCATCGAAGCCGCGGTGGGCCACCTGCTGGCGCAGGGCATCGAGCGGCGGCTGTGGCAGGTGGCCGGGGATGGAGTGGGGGACAAGGCGGTGTTGGACAAGTACCTGAGTCAGTACCAGCAGCAGTAGCGACCTACGGGGCATATGGTCCGCGGATGCTCCCTGCAGTCGGCATTCAAAGCAAATCAAACTTTGCAGCCGTGGCGGTATCTCCCATTAACACAACCAGGAGAAATCACCATGTCAGATCCACGCCATTCGCCGGCCAAGCAGGGCCCGCACTCATCCGAGCAGGCCACCGAACCCGATGACCTCGGCTTCGACCCGGACTCGCCGGATGTCGATGACCCGCAGGTTGATCCCCAGGGGCCGGCAAAGCCACCGAGGGATGTCGAAAAAGAGGGCTGAATCATTCGCTGTATTGGTCGTATAGCTGGCGCGCCAGCAGAATTGCCGGCATGTTCGACTCCGCCCACTGCGCCAGGCGCTCCACCGTGCCGCCCAGTGTCGCGCCCAGCTCGGTGAGGGCGTATTCGACTGTGGGCGGCACGGTCGGATACACCTGGCGCTCCACCAGGCCGTCGCGTTCGAGCCGCTTCAGGGTTTGCGACAGCACCTTCTGCGAGACGCCGGCCATATCCCGGCGCAGCTGGTTGAAACGCACCCGCTCACCGGCGCTGAGGCGGTCGATGAGCAACAGCACCCACTTGTCGGCGAGGCGCTCGAGCACCAGGCGGGCCGGGCAGTTCGGGGCGAATACGTCGTAGGCGGGGCATTCGCGGTAATGGGCCATGGGTTACTCCGAGGTAATCAGGTGAGTGAAAAGTGCCTTCTTGAGCGCCTGGGCGGGACTGGTTAGGCTTTTATCCATGGTTCGCGGCCGCGCCATACCCTCCCGTTGAATGCACTGAAGGAAATTGAGATGAACACCGAACCCAAGGCTTCGGCGCTGCGTGCTGGCCGCTGGATCACCCTGCTGCTGCTGAGCGCGGCGGCCAATCCGGGCAATGCCGGCGAGCTGGTGGCTCCGGCCACCCCGGTCGTGGACCAGAGCCTGCCCAAGGCCCAGCTGGAGCAGCAGATCCTCGCCGCCCGCCGCTACGACACCTTCTGGAACACCGGCGACGAGGCCATGGCCCGCGCCGCGCTGGCCAGCGACTTTCGCGACAACACCCTGCCGCCGGGACGACCACAGGGCGTGGAAGGGCCATTGAGCGCTTCCAGGGCATTCCGCGCAGCGGTGCCGGACCTGCGCTGCGAGGTCCTGCAGATGATCGTCGCAGGCGACCGGGTCACCGCGGCGCTGCGTTTCACCGGGCACTTCAGCGGCAAGCTGGGCGAGCACCAGGGGCAGGGCCAGGCCATCGATTTCATCGCCATGGATATCTACCGTGTCGCCGAGGGCCGGATCGCCGAGGACTGGCATCTGGAGGACAACCTTGCGTTCATGCGCCAGGCGGGGTTGGTGGGGCGCTGAACACACGGGCTGGTCTTGATCCAGGGTTACCAGGACTGGCCTCATCGCCGGCTTGCCGGCGAAAGGGCGCGAAGCGTCCCCGTTCGGTCAATCGAACACACGTGGCGGATTGACAGGTGTATCGGCCTGGGTCAGGGCCCAACGGGCAATCTCGTCCTTGCGCATGAACGATACGCCGGCATGGCCGCGGGCATAGGCGAAGAACTGATCCAGCGCGCGCACGACGGTAGGCGTGCCGCCGATGCGGTCATGCGCCGACAGCGACATCAACCGGCGCCGTTGGCGGCCTTCGGCATAGAGCACGTCGAACTCGTCCTTGAGCTCCTGCAACAGCGCGGCGCCGGTCATCGCCGTGGACCCGGCGATGCGGCCGATGTCGTTGTTGCGCAGGGTGTAGGGCACCACCGCGAACGGCTTGCCGCGCACCGGGGTGATCGAGGGTTCGTCGCGGGCCAGGTCGTCGATGTGGTAGAGAAAGCCGAGGTCCTGGAGGATGTTCAGGGTCTCGCGGGAATGACGCATCCAGAACGCGTTGAAACCTACCGGGCGTTGGCCGGTGACGCGTTCGATGATGGCGCTGGCCTGCTCGTACTGGCGACGCTCCTCTGCAGGCGTCAAGCTGTACTGCGGCGCCCAGTGCAGGCCATGGCCGGCGGCTTCGTGGCCGCGCCTGACCACCTCGGCCGCCAGCTCCGGGTAAGCCTCCACAGCCTTGCCGACCATGTGCGAGGTGACCTTGATGCCGTGCCGGTCGAACAGCGCGAGCAGGCGCGGCACGCCTTCCAGCGGGCCGTAGCGGTACCAGCTGGGGGCGATGGTGTCGGGGTAGCGTGAATCCAGAGGCGGGAAGGGGCTTTCGGCGTGTTCCGGCTGGCCACCGGACTCGAATTGCAACGACACGGAAATCACCAGTTGCGCGCCATTGGGCCAGAACCCTTTGCCACCGGCGCTATCGGGCGGCGCCCCGGTGCTGCTGCCCGGCTCTTGCGCCAGTACCGCGCCTGCCGCGACGGCGATGCCGCCGGCGAGGGTGCCTTTCATGAAATCTCTTCTGCTGGTCATCGGGTTGTTCCTGTGCGGGTGTCGATGCCGGGCAGTGTAATTAGCGAGGAAATCACCAATAATCGGGCGAAATCCAAAATCATATTTCGGAAAAATCGAAAAGCATGCTGGATAACCTGGCGTTGTTCCTGACCATCATCGAAAAAGGCAGCCTGTCGGCGGCGGGCCGCGAGCGCGGCTTGTCACCGGCCACGGTGTCCGAGCGCCTGGCGGCGCTGGAGGCGCACTACGGGGTGGCGCTGCTGACCCGCAGCACTCGTTCGCTGAGCCTCACCGACGCCGGCCGGCAACTCGCCGAGGGCGCACGGCGCCTGCTGGCCGAGGCCGACGAGCTGGAAAGCCGTCTCAGGGACGGCCAGCAGAAGATCTCCGGACTGGTGCGCCTGAGCGCGCCGGTGGACCTCGGCCAGCACCGCATCGTGCCGCTGCTCGACCGCTTCCTGGCCGAACATCCGCAAGTCTCGATCGACCTGGACCTGACCGATGGCTACGTCGACCTGGTGGGGCAGGGCATCGATTTCGCCATTCGCTACGGCACCTTGGCCGACAGTTCCCTGCGCGCACGGTCCCTGGGCGACAACCGCCGGGTGGTGTGCGCCGCGCCCGACTACCTGCGCCGCCACGGCACGCCACTGCACCCGGACGATCTGGCGCGCCACGATTGCATCGTCATGCGCTTCGGCATCCACGCCGAACGGGTCTGGCCATTTCGCCTGGACGGCGTGGCCTACCCGGTGAGCGTGCGCGGACGGCGGATTGCCAACAACGGCGAGCAGGTGCGCCGCTGGGCGTTGGACGGACACGGGCTGTGCCTGAAATCGCTTCGCGATGTGCGCGACGACCTCGACAACGGCCGGTTGGTCGAAGTGCTGGCAGACTTCAGCGCCGGCCAGGTGGCCCTGCAGATCGTCTACCCGCCGACGCGGGTGCAGCCACGGCGGGTAAGGGCGTTGATGGAGGCGATCATCGAAGGCCTGCGCTAGTGCGCCCCGTGGCAGCTGGCCGAGCCATTGCCACAGGGCGGAGCGGTATCAGCTTTCGGCTTGTCTGGCGGCCTCGACACCGGCGGACGACAGCTTGATCGGGTAGTTGACGCTGAGCGTGTGGCCGGCTTCGACATTCACGCTGCCATCGTGGATCAAGCCTTGCTCCTGCAGGGTCTTGAGCATGCCGGCCACGGCTTTCTCGCCGCGGTAGTTGTCCAGCACTTCCTTGCCCAACCCTTGCGGGTGGGCGTGCAACAGGCGGGTCAGGACTTCCGAACGCAGTGCATCATTGCTCATGGGAGCCTCGCTTTGTCAGTGGGGCGGGTTACTGGCCGTGCTTGGCCTGCAGTTCCTTGGCATGCTTCAGGTGCTCTTCGAGCTTGGGCAAGGTCTCGCCGGCGAAGGCCTTGAGTTCGGCCTTGTCGGACGAGGCGGCCTCTTTCCTGAACAGTTCCACGGCTTTCTCGTGGGCCTCGACCTGGTTGTTGACGTAGGAGCGGTCGAACGACTCGTCGCGCCATTCCAGGATCATCTTCTTGACCTTGTCGGTCAGCGCCGCTTCATCGGGCACGCTGATGTCCAGTTTGCGGGCGATGTCGCCGAGCTTCTGGTTGGCCTGGGTATGGTCGGTGACCATCTGCTGGGCGAAGGTCTTGATTTGCGGGTCCTTGCTCTTGTCCAGCGCCAGCTTGCCGGTCACCACTTCGGCGATGCCGGCTTCGGTGGCGGCGTCGACGAAGTCATCCGACGAGGCGGCCAGGGCCTGTAGCGAGGCCATGCCCAGCACCATGGAAAACCCGACCCGCTTGAGGAACAGATTGCTCATGTGTGACTCCTTATCCGTTGGCGCGACGTCAGTGTCGCGTACGGTTGAGAGCAGGCGGCGGGCAAAGGTTTAATTTTTCTGCGCGTTTTGAACCGATGCTGACCACCAAGGCTCACACCTTCAAAGGTGCAGAGGAACCCGACCATGAGCATCGAACGCAGCATTCCCGAACTCGAGGCCTGGTACGCCCAGTACGACGATGCCAGCTATCGCCGCGAATCGCCCGACGCTTATCACCATGAGCTGCTGCGCACGGCCGAGGCGCTGCGCGATGATGGCGCGATCGACTGGGACGACTGGCTCAGGCTCAAGGAACTGGCAGACCAGGCCCACCTGGGGGCACTGCAAGACGCGGTGCAGGCCCGCGTGGACGACCCCAACGCATGAAAGCGCTGAAGATCACCACGTTCAATGTCAACGGCATCCGCAGTCGCCTCGACAACCTGCTGGCCTGGCTGGCGCGCGAGCAACCCGACATCGTCTGCCTGCAGGAACTCAAGGCCAGCGACGCGCAGTTCCCCCGCGAGGCCATCGAGGCTGCCGGCTACGGCTGTCTGCATTTCGGCCAGGCGTCATGGAACGGTGTCGCCATCCTCGCCCGCGACAGTCAGCCCCTGGAGGTGCGCCGTGGCTTGCCGGGCATGGAGGACGACAGCCAGAGCCGCTATGTCGAGGCGGCGGTGCACGGCGTTCAGGTGGCCTGCCTGTACCTGCCCAATGGCAACCCGCAACCGGGCCCGAAGTTCGCCTACAAGCTGCGCTGGTTCGAAAGCCTGATCGCCCATGCCGACACCCTGCGCGGCGCCGATCACCCAGTGTTGCTGGCGGGGGACTTCAATGTGGTGCCCACCGACCAGGACATCTACAACCCGAAGTCGTGGCTCAAGGACGCGCTGCTGCAGCCCGAGTCACGCGCCTGCTACCAGCGTTTGCTGGAGCAGGGCTGGAGCGATGCGTTGCGGCAGTTGTACCCGCACGAGCGGGTCTACACCTTCTGGGACTATTTCCGTAACCACTGGCCGCGCAACGCCGGGCTGCGCATCGACCACCTGCTGCTCAACCCGGCCCTGGCGCCTTACCTGAAGGACGCAGGGGTCGACGCCTGGGTGCGCAACGAGGCCCACGCCAGCGACCATGCGCCAGTGTGGATCAGTCTCGGCACACGCAAGCGGCGCTGAACTATAGTCATTGGCGGCCAAGGCTCGATGACAAGGGATTTCAATGCGCGTAGTCAGGAAGCAGACCGAGGACGGCCTTTTCCCGGTGACCGGAGAAGGCCGCGCAGTGTCGCTGTTCCGCCTGATGCTCAGTTTCATGGCGGTGGTGATGCTGGCTTTCGTCTTGGTCGAAGGCTGGCGGATCTGGCGCGACTACCGACAAGTGTTTGCCAATGCCGAGAACGCCGTCAGCAACCTGGCCCGCGCAACTGCCCAGCATGCCGAGGATGCCATCCGCCAGGTTGACGCCATCACCGCAGCGCTGGCCGAGCGCCTGGAAGGCGATGGTTTCGACCATGTCGACCGCCCGCGCCTGCATGCATTGCTCAAGCAGCAGGCGCAGATCATGCCGCAGTTGCACGGGCTGTTCGTCTATGGCCCGGACGGTGGCTGGATCGTCACCGACAAGGACGATGTGCCAGCAGGCGCCAACAATGCCGACCGCGACTATTTCATCTATCACCGCACCCATCCCGACCGCCAGGTGCGCATTGGCTCGGTGGTGCGCAGCCGCTCCACCGGCGACCTGATCATCCCCATCTCGCGGCGCCTGGACAATGCCGACGGCGGCTTTGCCGGGGTATTGCTGGGCACCATCAAGGTCGATTGGTTCGTGGGCTACTACGGCGACTTCAAGATCGACGAGCGTGGCGCGCTGGTGCTGGCCAAGCGCGACGGCACCATCCTCGTGCGTCGGCCGTTCGTCGAGCAGGTGATTGGCCGCAGCCTTGCGGCCAGCGACATCTTCCGCGAGTACCTGCCCCATGCCAGCGAAGGAGTGGCCGAGGCCGTGGCGGTGGTCGATGGCACGCCGCGCCTGTACGGGTTTCGCTCACTGAGCAGCTATCCACTGGTGGTGGAGGCAGGCTTGTCGCGCGAGTCGATCATCGCGCCGTGGCGCCACGACATGCTCAAGTCGCTGGCCGTGCTGGTGCTGCTGCTTGTCGGCGTGGCTGGGTTTGGCTGGATCGTCCTGCGCCAGTTACGCGAGCGCATCGCCATCGAGCGTGCGCTGCACCAGGCCCACCAGACCCTCAAGGCGCTGGCCCTGACCGACAGCCTGACCGGGCTGGGCAACCGCCGGCGGCTGGATGCGGTGCTGGAACCGGAGATACGTCGGGCGCGGCGCCAGGGCTACGCGTTGGCGCTGGTGATGCTCGACCTGGACTGTTTCAAGGCCTACAACGACCGCTACGGGCATCCAGCCGGCGACCAGTGCCTGCGCCGCTTCGGCGAGCTGTTGCGCCAGGCGCTGAAACGCCCGGGCGACCTGGCGGTGCGTTATGGTGGCGAGGAGTTCACCTTGTTGCTGCCCGACACCGATGCCGCAGGGGCCAGCCAGATCGTGCAGGAGATCCTGCAGTTGCTGCGCCGGCAGGCCATCGAGCACGGTGGCAGTCCGTTCGGCCATGTCACGGCCAGCGCCGGCATCGCTGTGGGTGCGCCGAAGTTGGCGACGGTCACTCCGGAGAACCTGATGGCGGCGGCGGACGCGGCGCTCTACCAGGCCAAGCGGCAGGGGCGCGATCGCTACTGCCTGGCGGCCAGTGTGGAGCAGCATCCGGCGCATTGAAGGCATCGCTCGAGGGCTGTCATGCCAGCAAGGTGCGACGTTACTCCACCTCGACCAGCACTCCGTCACGGCTAATTCGAAAGCGCGCCAGGTCCCGGGCCAGGGTCAGGTGCCCCTTGTAGTGTGCCAGTGCCTCTTCGCGTACCTCCTCGATGGAACCGCCGCGCCCACCGCCTGACTGGTAGCGGGCGCTGAAGTGCGTCAGCACCAGGTTCTTCACCGCCGCCATTTCGGCGAAGCGCGCCACCGCAGCGGCGGTGCTGTGACCGAAGCTGGCCTGGGTGCGTTCGACCACCGGTTGGGTGAAGGTGGCTTCGTGGACCAGCACGTCCACGTTGGCGGCCAGCTCGCTCAACAGCTCAGGACGGTCGTTGTCACCGCAGACGATGATCCGTTGCGCCGGACGCGTCGGTTGCAGATAGGCCTGGGGGTCGATCTGGCGACCTTCGTGCTCGACTGTCCGGCCACGGGCGATCTGCCCCCACAGCGGCCCGGCCGGGATGCCGTCGGCGCGCAGGCGCTCGGTGTCGAGGTGCGGTTGCGGATCGCGTTCCTCGAACACGAAGCCGTAGGAGGGTACCCGGTGCGACAGCTCGACCACGCCTACCTGGATATTGCCGTGGTCCAAGCCACCGAAGGTCTCCAGCGCCTGCATCTGCAACTCGAAGGGCAGGTAGGTGTCGCTCACCACCAGGCTCTGCCGCACCCAGGGATGCAGGTCGGCCGGCATGACCAGCTGCAACGGCTCCTTGCGCCCGGACATACCGGCGCTGGCCAGCAGCCCCGGCAGGCCGAAGCAGTGATCGCCGTGCACATGGGTGATGAAGATGGCGCGCAGATCGCGCACTGACAGCGGGCTGCGCAGCAGCTGGTGTTGGGTGCCTTCGCCGCAATCGACCAGGTACCACCCGTTGCCGGTGGCTTCGATGACCGCGGTCGCGCTGACGTTGCGGGCCTTGGTGGGCACCCCGGAAGAGGTGCCCAGAAACTGCAGGTCCATTGCCTGACTCCTTGATTCGACGTAGTCGCGACCCCGCAGGGCGGGGCGCGCGGAGGCTAGCATGGTGCTGCCGAGCCGGCCAGCAATGCTTTGATCGCCTCAACATCGAGCTTAAGCGCTACAAGGTCAGTCTAGTAGACACCGCCCTGGGCAATGGCGGCGATCCGTTCCTTGAAGGTGCCCGCCAGGACCTGCAAGCCGCGCATCAACACGGTGGTGTCGACGCCGACCGCGACGAACGCCGCGCCCAGTTCGATATAGCGTCGTGCCAGCGTCTCATCGGCGCTGAGGATGCCCGCTGCCTTGCCGGCGCGGGTGATGCGCACGATGGCCTCCTCGATGGCCGCCTGCACCTCGGGATGCCCCGGATTGCCGCGTTGGCCCATGGCGGCGCTGAGGTCGGCGGGGCCTATGAACACGCCATCGACGCCTTCGACGGCGCAGATTGCATCGAGGTTGGCCAGGCCTTCGCAGTTCTCCACCTGCACCAGCAGGCACATCTGGTCGTCGGCCTGGTCCAGGTAGTCGGGGATGCTGTTCCAGCGCGATGCCCGCGCCAAAGCGCTGCCGACACCGCGCACGCCGTGGGGCGGGTAGCGCATCGCCCGCACCAGCTGGCGCGCCTGCTCGGCGCTTTCGACCATGGGTACCAGCAGGGTCTGTGCGCCGATATCGAGCAACTGCTTGATCAGCGCGGTATCGCCGATCACCGGGCGCACGATGGGCTGGGCCGGGTAGGGTGCCACGGCCTGCAACTGGGCGAGCAGGCTGCGCAGGTCGTTGGGCGCGTGCTCGCCGTCGAGCAGCAGCCAGTCGAAGCCGGCGTTGGCCGCCAGCTCCGCGCAATACGGGTCGGCCAGGCCAAGCCACAGGCCGATCTGCGCCTGGCCGCTGCGCAGGCGTTGCTTGAAGGTGTTGATGGGCATGTCCATGGGCGCTCCTCAGACGAAACGGCAGGCGATCGAGCCCAGTTGATCGTAGTCGACGTGGAAGGTGTCGCCGCGGCGAGCTGCCACCGGGCGGGTGAACGAGCCGCCGAGAATGATCTGCCCGGCCAGCAGACTCACGTCATGCGCGGCCAGCTTGTTGGCCAGCCAGGCCACACCTTTGGCCGGGTGATTAAGCACTGCGGCCGACACCCCGGACTCCTCAATCACACCGTTGCGGTACAGCACCGCCGGCACCTTGCGCAGGTCGATGTCGCCCGGGCGCACAGCACGCCCGCCCATTACCACGCCAGCGTTGGCGGCGTTGTCGGAGATGGTGTCGAACACCTTGCGGGTAGCACCGCTGAGCGGGTCGACCTGTTGGATGCGTGCATCGATGATTTCCAGCGCCGGGATCACCCACTCGGTGGCGTCGAGCACGTCGAACAGGGTCACGTTCGGCCCCTTGAGCGGCTTGCCGAGGATGAACGCCAGTTCCACCTCGACCCGCGGCACGATGAAACGCTCGAAGGGGATGTCGCTGCCCTCGTCGAACAGCATGTCGTCGAGCAGTGCGCCGTAGTCCGGCTCGCTGATGTTCGACGAGACCTGCATGGCCCGGGAGGTCAGGCCGATCTTGTGGCCGACCAGTTGGCGGCCGTCCTCGATCTTCTGTGCCACCCAGGCACGCTGGATGGCGTATGCGTCCTCGATACCGATCGAGGGGTGTTCCAGGGAAAACTGGCCGACCTGTTCGCGGGTCCGCTCGGCCTGGTCGAGGCGGGCGGCGGCTTGCTGGATGATGCGGGCGTCGAGCATGGAGACCTCAGGGCTGGCGGGTGAACAGAGGGTGCAGGCTGCTGTGCTTGGCGTCGTACACCTGGGCCTGGCTTTCGTCGATCTGCAGGGTCACGCCCACCGGGCGACGTTCCAGCAGCATATCCAGGTGCCGGCGCAACACCGCCAGCAGCGCGTCACCGACCTGCTGGTGCACCGCGGCGCTGCGTCCGCCGCCCATGCGCAGGTTGGCGTAGACGAAACCGTAGGCGCCGCGGCCATCGGCGATTGCCGCATGGGCTGCGGGGTAGGCCAGCACACGGGTGCCGCCGGTGGGGAACACCTGGCGATGGTGTTCGTCGTGCTGGGCGAGCATGCAGTCGGCCAGGGCGCGGCACAGGCCGGGCATATTGGCGTCGGCTTCGATATCCGGGCTGTAGAGCAGGACCAGATGGGGCATGGTGGTGCTCCTTACAGGCGGCTTGTGGAGGTGACCCCGGCCGGGTTCGAGGCCTGGGCGGCGGGGATCGTGCTGCCCTCCTGCGGGGTGACCGGGAAAATCGCGTTGATCTGGCCGGTGCCGGAGGAACCGAAATAAGGCGTCACCACCTCGGCCTTGCCGTCGTATCGCGACCAGCCAAGCGCGCCGAGCAACATGGCGGTGTCGTGCATGAAGCCTTCGCCATGGCCCTTGACCGCGTACTCGGGCAGCATCGCGCAGAAGTCGGCCCAGTCCCCGTCCTGCCACATGCGCACCACGCGGTGGTCGAGGGTTTCCAGGAACGGGCTCCAGACCTTGGTGGCAAACTCCGGGGCCTGGCCGTTCTGGGCGAAACGGTGGGACAGCGAGCCGCTGGCCAGGAACGCCACGCTGCCGTCGTAGTGCTCCTCGACCGCCTTGCGCATGGCCCAGCCCAGGCGGGCGCTGTCGTTGAGGTAGTGCGAGGTGCACAGCGCCGAGACCGAGATCACCTTGAAGTGCTGGTCGGTGTTCATGTAGCGCATCGGCACAAGGGTGCCGTATTCAGGCGCCAGCGTGGTGGCGTCGTGGGCCATGGTTTCCACGCCCAGGCGATTGCATTCTTGCGCGAGGATTCGCCCCAGCTCGGGGTTGCCGGGGAAGCCGTAGTTCATGTTGGCGATGAAGTGCGGCAATTCGTTGCTGGTGTACAGGCCTTCGAAGTGCGCGGCGCAGTTGATGTGGTAGTTGGCGTTGACCAGCCAGTGGGTGTCGAACACGACGAGGGTGTCGACGCCCAGTTCGCGGCAGCGCCGGCCAATCTCGAGGTGGCCGTCGATGGCCGCCTGGCGAAAGCCCTGGCGCGGGCCGGGCAGTTCGGACAGGTACATCGACGGCACGTGGGTGATCTTGGCGGCGAGAGCGAGTGTGCCCATGGGAATCTCCGGTAACGGGTTGTTGTTATGTATCCATGGCGAGGGCTTCGCCCTCGTTTCGCCGGCAAGCCGGCTCCCACAGTGTGCGGTGATCCCTGTGGGAGCCGGCTTGCCGGCGATGGGCTGCCCAGCAGCCCCGCGCTACACCCCCCAGCGCGGAATGTGATGGCTACCCATGGATATACACACGTTCTTGATCTCGGCGAAGACCTCGAAGCTGTATTGCCCGCCTTCGCGGCCGGTGCCCGAGCCCTTGACGCCGCCGAACGGTTGGCGCAGGTCGCGCACGTTCTGGCTGTTGATGAACACCATCCCCGCCTCGATGCCACGGGCCAGGCGATGGGCCTTGCCGATGTCCTGGGTCCAGATGTAAGAAGCCAGGCCGTACTCGGTGTCGTTGGCCAGTTGCAGCGCCTCGGCCTCGTCCTTGAACGGGATCAGGCACACCACCGGGCCGAAGATCTCTTCCTGGGCGATGCGCATCTTGTTGTTCACATCGGCGAACACCGTCGGCTGGATGAACTGCCCCTTGGCCAGGTGCTCCGGCAATCCAACCGGGCGCTCCAGGCCACCGGCCAGCAGGCGCGCGCCTTCTTCCAGGCCGATGCGGATATAGCCGGTGACCTTGTCGTAGTGCTGCTGGGTGATCATCGAGCCGACCTGGGTCTTCGGGTCGGTGGGGTCACCGACGATCAGGCGTTTGGCGCGGGCGGCGAACTCGGCGACGAACTGCGGGTACACGCTCTCCTGGATGAAGATGCGGCTGCCGGCGGTGCAGCGCTCGCCGTTGAGCGAGAAGATGGTGAACAAGGCGGCATCCAACGCACGCTCGAGGTCGGCGTCCTCGAAGATCAGTACCGGCGACTTGCCGCCCAGCTCCATCGAGTACTTCTTCAGGCCTGCCGTCTGCATGATCTTCCTGCCGGTGGCGGTGCCACCGGTGAAGGAGATGGCGCGCACGTCCGGGTGACGCACCAGGGCATCGCCGGCTGTGGCGCCGTAGCCCTGGATGACATTGAGTACGCCATTGGGGATGCCGGCCTCGACCGCCAGGCGCCCCAGCTCATTGGCGGTCAGCGGCGACAGCTCGCTCATCTTCAGCACCGCGGTATTGCCCAGGGCCAGGCACGGCGCGGTCTTCCAGGTGGCGGTCATGAACGGTACGTTCCACGGCGACACCAGTGCGCACACGCCTACCGGCTGGTACAAGGTGTAGTTGAGCATCTGGTCGTCCACCGGGTAGCTGTGGCCGTCCATGCGCGTGCACACCTCGGCGAAGAAGTCGAAATTGTGCGAAGCGCGGGGAATCAGCACATTGCGCGTCTGGTGGATCGGCAGGCCGGTGTCCAGGGTTTCCAGCTCGGCCAGCTGCGGCACGTTCTGCTCGATCAGCTCACCCAGGCGGCGCATCAGGCGCGCGCGTTCCTTCGCCGGTGTATTGGCCCATTTCGGGAAGGCTTGCTTGGCCGCGGCCACGGCCAGGGCGACTTCCTCGGCGCCGCCGCTGGCGACTTCGCAGATGGCCTCGCCGGTGGCCGGGTTGTAGTTGACGAAGGTGTCGCGGCTCTCGACTTCGCGGCCATCGATCCAGTGCTTGATCATGCTGTTGCCTCTTGTGCGTTGCGGGCGAAGAACTCGGCTTCGCTGACGATCCGGTTGACCAGGCGGCCGACGCCTTCCACTTCCACCACCACCTCGTCGCCCGGGACCACGTCGGCCAGGCCTTCCGGGGTGCCGGTGGCGATCATGTCGCCGGGTTGCAGGGTCATGAAGCTGGAGAAGTATTCGATCAGGTAGGGGATGTCGAAGATCATGTCGGCCGTGGTGCCTTGCTGTTTCAGCTCGCCGTTGATCCAGGTGCGCAGGGTCAGGTTCGACGGATCCGGCACAACGGCGGTGTCGACTATCCAAGGACCCACCGGGGTGGTGGCGTCACGGTTCTTCACCCGCAGGTTGGGGCGGTAGTAGTTCTCCAGGTAGTCGCGGATGGCGTAGTCGTTGCACACCGTGTAGCCGGCCAGGTAGTCGAGGGCGTCCTCGCGCTTGACGTTGCGCGCCGGCTTGCCGATCACCGCCACCAGTTCGCACTCGTAGTGCATGTACTTGACGTTGTCCGGGCGCCAGGTGACCTGGTTGTGCCCGGTGTAGGTGCCGGGCGACTTGACGAAGGCCAGCGGCTCGGTGGGCGGGGTGAAGGCCAGCTCGGCGGCATGGTCGGCGTAGTTCAGGCCCAGGGCGAACATGCTGCCGGTGGCCGGCGGCAGCCAGGTGACCTGGTCGGCGTCGACCACACGGCCATCGGCCAGGCGCAGTCGCTGGTCGTTTTCGACGGTGACGGTGTGGACCTGGCCGTCGAACTGGATACGGGCGTGCTTCATGGGACGAGTCCTTGTTCAGCGACAATGGGGTTGGTCAGCTGGCCGAGGCCGTCGATCTCGACCGTCACCTGGTCGCCGGGCAGCACATCGACTCGGCCTTCCGGGGTGCCGGTGATCAGCACGTCGCCGGCATGCAGGGTCATGAACTCGCTGATCTCGGCGATCAGCCGTGCTACGCCGCGCACGCAGTTGGCGGTGTTGTTGTGCTGGCGCAGCTCACCGTTGACCCACAGGCGAATGCCCAGCGCGTCGGGGTTGCCGACCTGCGCGGCCGGTACCAGATGCGGGCCGAACGGGCAGAAGCCGTCGCGGCACTTGGCCTTGACCGCCGGACGGTAGTAGCTGTCTTCGGGCAGGCTGAACTCGTTGACGATGGTGTAGCCCGCCACGTGCTCCAGCGCGTTGTCCAGGCTGACGCGGCTGGCGTCTTTACCAATGACCACGCCCAGGGCAGGGCCCGCTTGCAGGCGTTGGACTGCCGATGGGTAGGTCACCGGCTGGGCGTGCCCATTGCGGGTATTGGGCGTCTTGATAAACAACACCGGTTTGACCGGCGGCTGCTGGTACGGCGCTTCGTGGAAAGACGCCAGATGCTGTTGCAGCAGGCCCTGGTAGTTCAGGGCGACGCCGAACAGGCTGCCGCTGGCGACCTCGTGCAAGGCACGGCTCATGCATTTCTCCTGCGGTGGGCGAAGCGAGCGGGGCGCTTCGGGGTGTTTTTGTTAATGTGTTAACGTTATATTTAATATGTTAACGATCGTCAAGGCATTCGCCGCTGGCCGGTGGTGCTAGGATGATTTCCCCCGGCGCGTTTCACCGCTGCGAGAACAACAATGAAAGAACCACAGCCGATCCCCAACATCAACATCGGTCAGGTCTACGACCAGCGCTACAGCGACAGCGAGGTGCATTACGACCGATTGGGCAACCTGGCCGGTTTCTTCGGCCGCAACATGCCGGTGCACCGCCACGACCGCTTCTTCCAGGTGCACTATGTGAAGACCGGCAGCGTGCGGGTGTATCTGGACGAGCAGCGTTACCACGAGTCGGGGCCGATGTTCTTCCTTACCCCGCCGACCATTCCCCATGCCTTCGTCACCGAGCCTGACGCCGACGGCCATGTGCTGACCGTGCGCCAGCAACTGGTCTGGCAACTGCTGCAGGCCGAGCCTGGGCTGGCGCTCACGCCGCGCCTGCAGCCGGCGTGTGTCGCGCTCGGTCATCTGCAGGGAGCGGCGGCCGAAGAGGTGCGGCGCCTGGAGCAGCTGTTCGACTTGCTGGGCGGTGAACTGGGCCATGGCCAGGCCGGGCAGGGCACTGCGGTGCAGGATCTGGCGCGCCTGGTGATGATCAGCCTGCTGCGCCTGTGCGCCAATTCGCTGGAGGCGACGCCCGCGCGGCACGAGGACCTGCAGCTGTTTCACCGTTTCAACGAATTGATCGAGCGTCACTACCTCGACCACTGGACCCTGCCGGCCTACGCGGCAGCCTTGGGCGTGACTGAGGCGCGCCTGAACGATGTATGCCGGCGCATGGCCGACCTGCCGTCCAAGCGCCTGGTGTTCGAGCGGCTGATGCAGGAGGCGCGGCGCTTGCTGCTGTACACCGGCGGCTCGGCCAACGAGATCTGCTACCGCCTGGGGTTCAAGGACCCGGCGTACTTCAGCCGCTTCTTCCAGCGCCATGCGCAGATGACGCCGGGTGAGTATCGCCAGCGCCAGGCGGGGTTGCGTTGACATGCGGCGACGGGCTCCGGGCGGCTGGCTGTCTGCAGATCGTGCTATGGGGAAGGTAACGCGGGAATGGGTGATTGCCAGGAGCGCTGGTACTTTTCACAGGGCTGGACAGCCCGGGGGAAAATGTATTTCACTTTATTAATATCTTAATAAAACAGCCCTTGATCCTGATGACCCAGCCAAGACCCTCCCTGACCTTGACCCTGCTGCAGGCCCGCGAAGCGACCATGGCGTTCTTTCGCCCGGCCCTGAATGCCCACGACCTGACCGAGCAGCAATGGCGGGTGATCCGTATCCTGCGCCAGCAGGGCGAGCTGGAAAGCCACCAGTTGGCCGACCAGGCCTGCATCCTCAAACCGAGCATGAGCGGCGTGCTCAAGCGCCTGGAGCGCGACGGCCTGGTGGCGCGGCGCAAGTCGCCGGAAGACCAGCGGCGCATCTTCATCAGCCTGACCGTGCGTGGGCAGCAGGCGTTTCTGGCGATGAGCGAGGAGATGGAGCGCAACTACCAGGAGATTCAGCGCCAGTTCGGCGCGGACAAGCTGGAGCAGTTGATGGGGTTGTTGAACGAGCTGAAGAAGGTCAGGCCCTGAAATCAATGGGGCCGCACAGCGGCCCCCATGGTCTACTGTCCGGCCAACTGCAGCGAATCATCGAGAATCTTCAGCAACGACGCTGCCCGCCGCGCATACACCGCCGGGGGCGCGTACAGCAGCTCCACATGCAGGCTGTCGATGATCCCCAGGTAGGCATCGCCATACAGCTCCAGCTTGTTGCCATCACTGCGGGCCCAGGCATGCCGGTCGCCCAGGGCCTGGCAGAAGCCCAGGCGGATCCGCTCCAGGTACGCCTCGAAGCCGCTGGTGACGATCGAGCGGATCGGCACCGGCGGCAGGAAGGCACTGCGCAGTACGAAGCGCAGATTGGCCGAGGCCGCGTAGCGCTCGGCCAGGTGCAGCGGATGCCAGTGCCCCGGCGCCTCGCGGCCCGCCGCTTCATGACCGAAGCCCGCCTCGACGTAGGCGGTCTCGTCGGCCAGGGCCCGTTCGAAGGCGCAGACGAACAACGCGTCCTTGTTGGCGAAGTGCGCGTACAGCGAGGCCTTGCGCATGCCCGCCAGGGCGGCGATCTCGCTCAGCGACGAGCCGTCGTAGCCGTGCTCGGCGAAATGCTCCACGGCATGCTCGCAGATGCGCGCGGCGGATGGGGTCAGGGCTTTCAAGGCGGTTACTCCGGGTTGACGCTGCAGGACGAGGCGCTGATTGTCTTTGCCACGGCGGCGCGGGTCAAACCGACGATGACCACGGCCGCCGCCGCCAGCAACCAGGCCCAGGCCAGCGGGCCCAGGGTGGCCAAGTGTCCGGCCAGGGGCGTGGCGCTGGACGAGATCACCAGTTGCAGCGCGCCGAGCAGGGCCGCCGTCGAGCCGACATCGCGCTGCTGCGATGACATCGCCAGGGCCATCAAGGTGGCCTCGCAAACCCCCAGGCCGAACAGCGCCAGTACCACGCCCGCCAGCAGCAGCGGCAGGCCTGCGCCAGACAGGCCGGCAATCACCGCCAGTGCTGCACCGGCACCCATGCACAGCGCCCCCCACCAGGCCACCTGGGCCACGCCGTGCCGGCTGACGCAATAGCCGGAAAGCGCCGCGCCGAGCAGGATGGCAACGCCGCAGCCGCCGAACAGCAGGCCAAAGTGCGTGCTGGAGAGGCCGAAGTGCTGCTGGTACACATAAGCCGAGCCGGCGATGTAGGCGAACAGGAAGAAGAACACCGCCGACAGGGCCAGGGCCGGGCGCAGGAACGCGCCGTCGGCGGCGATACGGCCGTAGGTACGCCATACCGTGGCCGGTGCCAGGCGCACCCGATGCGCTGGCGGCAGGGTCTCACCGAGGGTCATGGCCGAATTGACCAGGGTCAGCAGGCCGAGGCCGGCCAGCACCAGCATGATCGCCCGCCAGCCGTACGCGGCGTCGATTACCCCGCCCAGGGCCGGGGCGAGGATCGGCGCCAGGCCCTCGATGGTCATCAGCAGGGCGAAGATCTGCGCAGCCCGTGCGCCATCGGCGCTGTCGCGGACCATGCTCATGATCACCACCAGCGTCAGCGCGCTGGCCAGGCCCTGCACCAGGCGCGCCAGCAGCAGCGTGTCCAGCGACGGTGCGCCCGCAGCGGCCAGGGAGGCGATGCAGAACACCAGCAGGCCGGCGAGCAGCGGGCGACGCCGCCCCCAGGCATCCACCAGTGGCCCGAACAGCAGTTGCCCGGCGCCCATGGCCAGCAGGAATACGGTCAGCGTCAGCTGAACCTGGGTATAGCCGGTGGCGAAGTCGCGGGCCATCTGCGGCAGGCTGGCCAGGTACATGTCGATGGCAGACGGGCCAAGGGCGCCGATCAGGGCTAGTGAGGCGGCGAAGCGCAAATGTGAAGCGGGCATAAGCGAAAGTCCGTGCGAGCAAAATAATAACCTACCGACCGGTAGGTCGGCGAAGTATGCCAGATATCCGCAGGGGGTCAACGCAAAGTCTGCCCAGCGGGGATCCGCTTGCGCCCCAAATACACCGTCGCCGCTTGTTTAGCGCCACCGGTCCGATCCGCTCGGAATAATCCGAATCCCTCTTTATCGCCGTACTCCCAATCCATGTACGGCACCTCGCCGTGCAACCCTTAGCCACACGAGGTTTTTGCAACCATGGCCAACAAAGACAGCAACATGACCGGTCGTCAGGACACCAACAAGCAGGACGCCAACAAGACCGGCAGCCAGGGTGGAACGAAGAACCCAGGCAATTTCGCCAATGACCGCGAAAAAGCGTCCGAAGCCGGTCGCAAGGGCGGGCAGAGCTCCGGTGGCGGCAATCGCCAGAGCGAGTCCGGCCATAAGGGCGGTCGCTCGTAAGTGAGGGCACGCGGTGCCGGGTTCGCCTGGCACCGCGCACACCCCACCAGGAGGTTTCCATGCGTATCGCACCGCTGATTTGCCTGTTGGGTAGCCTGGGCCTGCTGGCCGGTTGCTTCGACCGCGACAACGACCATCCGGCTAAAGACGCCGACCCCAGCAAGCCCTCGCTGCAGATGCAGCAACCCAATCCACCGACTGCCAACCCGACCCCAGAAACCAAGCCACAGAATCCCTAGCGCGAGGTAACCGGCATGGTGGCGATGATCCGCGACAGCGTGCGTTCGCAAACCAAACACGACATGACTGATGATGCGACGCGTCGCTACCAGGCGTTGCTGGCGGGACACGATGCCACCGCCGAGGATTGGTTGGAGACGCAACTAAGCCGCGTGCGCGACCGCGAGGATGACCTTCCGGAAGACCCTGACCTGTTATCCCAATGGGCTGAACACCATGCGGCAGAGGTCGCTGACGACCATGCGCATTACCTGCGTCAGCGGCGCGAGGGCGCGCCCCGGCGCTACTTCGCCACTCGCGCCCAGGCGTTGTGGTTCCTGCAACAGGTCGCGCCGACCAAAGTGGTCGACGGCGCCTGGTTGCACGGGACCTTGCGGCACTGGCGCGACCCGCGTTACCACGGGTTGATCCGCACCTTTCTCGAAGAACTGGGTGACGGTGACCCACGCTGCAACCATGTGCTGATCTACCAGCGCCTGCTCAGCCGCCTGGGGTGCCTGCAAGGGCTGCCATTGGAGCCCTCGCGTTTCGTGCAGGGCTCGGTGCAATTGGCTCTCGGTCAGCACTGCGAGCGCTTCCTGCCCGAGGTAATCGGTTACAACCTGGGATATGAGCAGCCGCCGCTGCACCTGCTGATCACTACCCATGAGCTGGCCGAACTGGGTATCGACGCCCATTACTTCCAGTTGCACGTGACCATCGACAACGCCGCCAGCGGCCATGCCCGGCGTTCGCTGGAAAGCCTGCGGCTGTTGGCGCCGGCAGGGGATGAAGATTTCTATGCGCGTGTCAGGCACGGCTACCGGCTTAACGACCTGGGCATGGACACGCCTTCGCTGATCGCCAGCTTCGACCTGCAGGGCGAACTGCTCTGCGCGCTGGAGCGCAAGCGCGTGTTCGGGCAGTGCATGCACTCCGATCGCTGCCGTTTGCAAGGACGCACCATCAACCAATGGCTTGCCGAGCCGGGAGCGATGGCCGGGTTCCTCGAGGCCCTGCAGACCCAGGGGTGGATCAAGCGTGACAGTGACCCGGCGCAGAGCCGTTTCTGGACACTGATCGACGGCCCCGGCGCGGCAATGTTCGGCGTGTTCAGCGCCTACGAGAAACAGCTTTGGCA
Source organism: Pseudomonas sp. PONIH3 (assembly GCF_002934345.1). Lineage (NCBI taxonomy): Bacteria > Pseudomonadati > Pseudomonadota > Gammaproteobacteria > Pseudomonadales > Pseudomonadaceae > Pseudomonas > Pseudomonas sp. PONIH3. Next base: position 464,576 of record NZ_CP026386.1, on the reverse strand, counting down.
CGATTGGATCGCCGGAACCTGGCAAGGGCCTCTGCCTCGCCGCGTGCCGCCCGGGCAATGGGAACAGGCGTTGGCCCTGCAGGCGGAGGCGCCCGGCCGGGCTCAGGGCTCGGAGATCGCCACGTTGATCGAGGCCATGGCCGGTAACCGGCACGCCGAACCCACGGGCCTGCGTGCCACACGCGACTACATCGCTGCCACCGGGCTGTTTCAGGGAGGGCCGCGATGATGCAACTCGACCAGAAGCAGACCCGTGCCGACGAGGCTTTGTTGCAACTCGGCCGCAGGCTGCATGCCGACGGCTACCGTTTCACCTGCGTCACCCCGGCGACCCAGGCGCGGGTCAATGCCCGACCTCAGGCCCGGCGCGCGTGCACGCTGCGGGATGTGTTCGGCTGGAGCCGGCCGTTCCCGGCTTCGCTGATCAGTGCCGACGAGCTGGAACAACTGGGCGCGGCCGACGTGCTGGAGGCGCACGGCGAGCTGTGGCGCAGCCGGGTGCGTTGGTCGAGCCTGGGTGACCTGTTGCTGGTGCATTCGGCCTGGCCGACGGACAGCAGCGACGCGGTATTCTTCGGGCCGGACAGCTACCGCTTCGCCCAGCTGATCGAGGATCACCTGCGGCTCAGCCCTCGGCGCGTGCAGCACGCTGTCGATATTGGCTGCGGCAGCGGCATCGGCGCTTTGCTGATTGCCCGCGCCGCGCGCCATGCCCAGGTCAGCGCGCTGGACATAAATCCGCTGGCGCTGCGCTACACCGCCGTCAACGCCGCCCTGGCCGGGCTGGCCAATGTGTCGGTCGAGCCCAGCGACCTGCTCACGGGCATCACCGGCACCTTCGACCTGATCGTCGCCAACCCGCCCTACATGCTCGATGCCTGCCAGCGCGTCTACCGCCACGGCGGCGGGACGCTCGGCGCCGACTTGTCGCTGCGAATCGTCGACCAGGCCTGTGAGCGCCTGACACCGGGCGGCACATTGCTGCTGTACACCGGGGTGGCGATCGTCGAAGGGCGCGATGCGTTGCTCGAAGCGGTCCGCCTGCGCCTGGCCGGCCCTGACTTGAGCTGGCACTACCGGGAGCTGGACCCGGATGTGTTCGGCGAGCAGTTGCTCGAGCCCGGCTATGAACAGGTCGAGCGCATTGCCGCCGTGGCCCTGACCGTCACCCGCCGCGGCGGATGAGCGCATGGGGCGGCCCTGCACGTTCGGCATCGAGGAAGAATACCTGCTGGTGGCGCTGGACAGCGGGCGGGTGCTGTCCTCGCCGTCGGCGGCACTGACCCGCCTGTGCCGTAAGGTGCTGGGGGCGTGTTTCGCCGAAGAGATGTTCCGCAGCCAGATCGAGCTGGCCTCGCCGGTATTCGAGACGCTGCACCAAGCCCGCGCTTTCCTCAACGAGCAACGCCAGCGCCTGAGTCAGGCGCTGGCCGCCGAGGGAGCGGGCCTGTATTGCGCAGCAAGCCACCCCTGCGCCCAGTGGTTGCGCCAGCATCCACGCGATACGCCGCACTTTCGCCAGTTGTTCGACGACTACCGGCTAGTGGCCCGGCGCAGCTTGTTGAACGGTCTGCACGTGCATGTCGGGGTGCCACCGGGCCTGGATCGCATGCAGGTGATCAACCGAGTGCTGTACTGGTTGCCTTTGCTGTTGTCGCTCAGCACTTCGTCGCCCTACTGGGGTGGCCAGGACACCGGCTACATGAGCTACCGCCGCGTGGTGTGCGGGGAATGGCCGCATATGGGCCTGCCGGAACCGCTGCCGGACTGGAGCGCCTATGAGCGTTATCGGGCGCTGTTGCAACGCACCGGCACATTGGCCGAGGACGGCGACTTCTGGTGGGCGATCAGACCTTCGCGGCGCTTTCCGACCGTCGAACTGCGCATCTGCGACGGCTGCCCGCGGCTGGAGGATGCCTTGGCCATTGCCGGCCTGTTTCGCCATCTCGTCGAGCATGCGCTGGGGCGGCACGCTGGCGCCGCCAGCCGGGAAATGCGCTGGATCACCCAGGAGAACTACTGGCGCGCCATGCGTCATGGACGCCTTGCCACCTTCATTGGCGTGCATGAACAGCAACCGGTGAGTGCCGAAGTCTGGCTGACACAATTGCAGGCGCAATGCCCGGCCGACACTGCCGATGCCGAGCGCTCTTTCCTGCACGCCCGGCGCATCCTGCGCGACGGCAGCAGTGCCGATCGTCAGCGCCAAGCCTATGGGTTGGCGCGCGAGCAAGGCCTGGATGAGCGTTTGGCAAAGCGCAGCGTGGTCCGGCAGGTGATGGACGACCTTCTGTCGGCAACGGGCCCAGCTTGAGCAAACAATCCATCAGCCGGTTGCCTCGAAACTTGTGTGGTCCTCGTGCGGTGCCAGACGGCTTCCACGTGAAGAACAGGACCTGTATGCGGGCTTGCCCCGCGCCAGACATTACGCAGACATCACCCGAAGGAGTCCAGCCGATGCCCCGCAAGCCCCAGGACCAGTTCACCCTACAGAACCCCCTGACCCAATATCCGCATCCGCCTTTCCCCACCCAGCATCAACCCGCTCCAGGCCTGGATGCACACATGCAACCCAAGCCCGACCACGGCGAAACCACCTACAAGGGCTTTGGCCGTCTGGCCGGCCGGCGCGCACTGATCACCGGCGCCGATTCGGGCATCGGCCGGGCCGTGGCCATTGCCTTCGCCCGGGAGGGCGCCGACATCGCCCTCAATTATTTGCCGACCGAGGAGCGTGATGCCCGCGAAGTGGTGCAGCTTATCGAGGCCGAAGGGCGCAAAGCCGTGGCGTTGCCCGGCGACCTGAAGGATCCACGCTTCTGCAGCCAGTTGGTCGACCAGGCCCACGAGCGGCTCGGCGGACTCGACATCCTGGTCAACGTCGCCGGCAAGCAGGAAGCGCGCAAGGACATCGGCCAGATCAGCCACGAGCAATTCGACCATACGCTCAAGACCAACGTCTACGCGCTGTTCTGGCTTTGCCAGGCCGCCGTGCCGTTGATGCCGGCCGGGGCGACCATCATCAATACCGCGTCGATCCAGTCCTATCAGCCATCGGCCACGCTGCTCGACTACGCGACCACCAAGGCCGCCATCGTCGCCTTCACCAAGGCCCTGGCCAAGCAGGTGATCGAGCGCGGCATCCGGGTCAACGCGGTGGCCCCCGGGCCAATCTGGACCGTGCTGCAGCCCAGTGGCGGCCAGCCACCGGAGAAGATCCCCGACTTCGGCGGGCACACGCCGATGAAGCGCCCGGGCCAGCCCGCCGAGTGCGCGCCGTTGTACGTGCTGTTGGCCAGCCAGGAGTCGAGCTACATCACCGGCGAGATTTTTGGCGTCACCGGGGGCAATCCGCTGCCGTAGGGCAAAGCCGAATAAACCTTCCGCGCGCCGCGCAGTCAGTTCTAGTAAGCGCCCCGTCGAAGTGGGCCAGGGAGGTGGCTGATGAAACTCGTCTGCCTGCTGCGTGGCTGCCAATGGCGCAGCCAGTTGATCCGTGAAGTCGCCGGTCTGCAATGCCAGTGCTGCGAACGCTGTGGCGCGTTGCGCTACAGCCAGCCCGGCCTGTCCTCGAACGCATAGGAGCCAGCCATGGCCAGGGCTATCTGGAAAGGCGCTATCAGTTTCGGGCTCGTACACATCCCGGTGTCCCTCAACACCGCCGTGCGCAGTGAGCGAGTGGATTTCGACTGGCTGGACAAGCGCAGCATGGAGCCGGTCGGCTACAAGCGGGTGAACAAGGTCACCGGCAAGGAAATCGACAAGGAAAACATCGTCAAGGGCGTGGAGTACGAGAAGGGCCGCTACGTGGTGATCAGCGAGGAGGAAATCCGCAAGGCCCGACCCGAGGCGACCCAGACAATCGATATCTTCTCGTTCGTCGAAGCCGGGGAAATCCCCCTGCAACAGTTCGATACGCCGTATTACCTGAGCCCGGACCGCCGGGGCGGCAAGGTCTACGCCTTGCTGCGCGAAACCCTGGCCAGCACCGGCAAGGTGGCCCTGGCCACGGTGGTGCTGCACACCCGCCAGCACCTTGCGCTGCTGCGCCCGCTCGACGAAGCGCTGGTGATGATCACCCTGCGCTGGCCGGAGGAGGTGCGAGGGCTGGAGACCTTGGAGCTGGACAAGAGCGTGACCGACAGCAAGGTCGACAAGCGCGAGCTGGACATGGCCAAGCGCCTGGTCGAGGACATGAGCGGGCCGTGGAAGCCCGATGACTACCACGACGCGTTCCGCCAGACCATCCTTGATCTGGTCGAGGAGAAGGCCAGCAAGGGCAAGATCGAGACCGTGGAAAAAGGCGAGGGCGCCACGACGGAGAAGGGCGCGGACATCATCGACCTTACCGAGCTGCTCAAGCGCAGCCTGGGTGGCGGTGGCAAGAGCAAGGCGAAAAAGCCTGCACCGAAACGCCCACGCAAGGCGTCGTGATCCTGCGGAGTGTCCAGGTCTCTATGGGATCTGGCCTTCCAGGCCACTGAGGTAATCCCCGAATCCCTGCCGCGCCCGGCTGTCCCTGCGGCTGCTGGTCGCCACGCTGTGCCTGGCGGTCCAGACGATCTGCGCGCCGATGGCTTCCAGCGCCAGCACCAGTTGCACATCCTCGTGGGCCGGCAGCGGCTGAAAACCGCCGACCTTGGCATAGGCCTTGGCGCACACCCCAAGGTTGGCGCCGTGGATATGCCGATGGCCTTCCGTTGCCTGGTAGCGGCTGTGGTATAGCTGACGCAAGGCGGCACCCTGCCAGGGTTGCCAGCGCTCGATATGCACCGTGCCGCACACCGCGTCGGCATGCCATTGCAACTGCGACAGCAGCCAGTGGCCAGGCACGCGGCTGTCGGCGTCGGTGAACGCCAGCCACTGGGCGCCGCGCTCGATCATCCAGGCCGCCCCCAGGCGGCGGGCAATGCCGACATTGCCGGCTTCCAGCGCCAGCGTGTGCACGCCATGGCGCCTGGCGATGCGCGCGCTGGCGTCGGTACAGCGATCGAGCACCACCAGCACTTCGACCTCCAGGCCCGCGGCTTCGGCCCGCGCAGCTGCCACCCGCACGGCCTTCAGGCAGTGCCCGAGGCGCCGGGCCTCGTTATGGGCGGGAATGATCACCGCGATCATGGGCAGGTCTCGTCCAGGTCGACCACCCGGGGCTGGCACGACCAGTACTCGAGCAGGAAGTCCGCCTCCTCATGGCGCAACTGCGGATACAGCGGCAGGTGCCTGGCCAGCAGGGCGTGCACTTGGCCGCCGTCCTGCGGGCAACCGGCAATCGGATGGCGCCAGTGACAGGCCAGCAGTCCGCCGTCGCTGGCCAGGCAGGCCACGGACTGTTCGATCACCTGCAACCAGTCGGTGGGGTCTAGGTAGTAGCCGATCTCGCTGAGCACGATCAGGTCGAACTGCCCGCCCGGCCAATCGCCCGGCAGGTGCCCCTGTTCGACGCGGGCATGGTCGACCCCCGCCAGGCGTTGTCGGGCCAGCCTCACGGCAGTGGCGTCGATGTCCTGGCACAGCAGGCTGGCGCAGCGCTCGGCCAGCAGCACGCTCAGTTCGCCATTGGCGCAGGCCGGCTCGAACACCCGGCCGTAGCACTGGCTGGGCAGGCTGGCCATCACCAGGTCGCGCTTGCGGCGTTCGTACCAGCGGGTGCGAAAGGCCCATGGATCGTCGTTGCCGGCATACAGGTCGGCGAAATACTGCGCGTCGAGGCTCATGGCAACTCCATTACAGGAAGATCAGTTCGAAAGGCTGCAACAGGCAGGTCTGCAGGGTGACGGGCAGCACCGGAGGGTGCTCGCCGTCTGGCTGCAACTGGCTGGCGTGGGCGGCCAGGGCCTGGCGTTTGCGCGCCAGGCGGGTGTCGTCGAGCTGTACCCGATGGGCCTGGGGCCAGGGCAGGCGCGGGTCATCGGGCGTCGCCCAATGCCACGCCCACACCGGCGCCTCGGCCAGTTGCACCCGGCGGGCCTGAGCCGCCTGGGCAGCGGCGCGGCCGGCCGCTTCGTGGTCGCAGTGGCCGTCACCGCGCCAGGTAGTCAGCAATAGGTCGTCCGGTTCAAGCAGTTGCTCCAGGTAGTTGGCCAAAAACGCTTCGTCGCGGGGCAGGGCGCCGTCCTTGAGGTTCAGGCGCCGCCAGTCCAGGCGGTTGAGGTCCAAATCCAGCTGTTGCAGGGCGTGCCGGCTTTCCTGGGGGCGCTGGTGGCGCAGGCGGTGCTCGGTCCAGTGGGCGGAATGGGGATGGCTGCCTTCGCCGTTGGTGGCGGAAATCAGCAGCAGGTCCTGCTCGCGCCCATGGAAACCGGCCAGCAGTCCGCCGGCCATGAGGATTTCATCGTCCGGGTGGGGAGCCAGCAATACCAGGCGCCGGCCGGGGGGACAGAGCTGTTCGGGCTTGAGCCACCTGGCGCGGGCCAGGTGCGCGGATTGTTGCCATTCGCGCCAAGGGGTGCCGGCAGCCGCCTGGATACGGTTCTCGCTCATAGCTGCCAGGCTCCCGCCGGCATGCCGGTCACCTGCCTGCCGAGTTCGGCCAGGTCGCGTTCGGCATGGCTCTGTCGCAGGTACACCGGCAAGTCGGCGCTGAGCCGGGCGAAATGGCTGCTGCGGCAGAAGGGCGTGGCCCCCAGCGCCCTGCCGACATGGCGGATCACCTGCTCGACGGCCTGTTCGACCTGGGCGCGGGCGCGGCGCACTTCGAAGCTGGCGTCGGCATGGGGCTGCTGGTCGATCCAGGCGGCGCATTCGCGAAGGGCGGCACGGGCGCCGTACAAGGCGGCGTCCACCGCCCCCAGATGGGCATCGGCGTGTGGGTCGGGCCGAGGCATGCGGCAATGCTCGCGCAGGTAGTCGGCCAGGGCCTCGGCCGCGCCATACCAGCAGGCGGCTATACCGGCGCCGCCATGCCAGAATCCGGGACGAGCGAGGTACTGGCCGGGCAGTCCGATGGCCAGCCCGGGCGTGTCGTCGAATTCGATGCTGACGCTGGTGGTGGTGGCCATGCCCACCGCCTGCCACTGGTCGGCCTGGATGCGCTGGCTGGGGTGCGACAACTCGATGGCCACCAGCTGCGGCTGGTCATTCTCCCAGGCAGTGATCAGTGCCCGGTCGATCTGCAGCGCACCCGAGCACCAGGCCTTGCGCCCTTGCAGGCGCACCTGCCCGTCGTGCCGCTCGACGATGCGGGCACGGGCATCCGGCGGCTCGGCGGCCCACACGCCCCAGATCCCCTCCTGGGCATGATGGGCGGCGCCGCATTCGGCGAGGATCGCCAAGGCATCGGTATGGCCTTCATAGAGCTTGGCCAGGGTCAGGTCGCAACCGGCGACCCGCGCGAGCGTCTGCCAGCGCTTGAGGGTCTGGCCCTGGCCGGGCAGGGGCAACAGGTCGAGGTGGTCGGCCTGCATGGCCTGCAGCAGCTCCGGCAGCAAGGTGTCGAGGTCGATGGCCTGCGGGCGGGCGCCGAAGCGGCGCAGCAGGCGGTCGAGATTGGTCAGGTCGAAGTCCTGGACGATGCTCATCAACTTGGCTCCCCTTGGAGGTTTTTCTTCCAGCCACGCAGGTTCATGGCGCAAAGGCAGAATTGCAGGACGATCAGCGCCCAGGCCTGGATGTACCAACCCCACAGCGTCCACAGCAGGTTGCTGGCGATGAAGCAGCAGAAGCCGATGCGGCGCCGGCGCGGGCGTTGCGAGCCGATGCACCAGGCTGCCACCACGGTCAGCAGCATGGCGGGCCATTGCAACAGGTCGAGCACGCGCTCCATCAGGCGATTCCCAGCTGCTTGCGCATGCGCACGGTGATGGACTGCCGGGTCTTGGCCATGTCCGCCCAAGGGTCGTCCACCTCGGCCAGCCGCGCCTGCAGGTTACCGATGTGCCACTGGTTGGCGCCCTTGAGCTGGGTCAGCTCTTCGCGCCAGATCGGCACCGAAACCGGCAGGCCTTCACGGGCACGCAGCGAATACGCCGCGACCGTGGTCGCGCCCTTGCTGTTGCGCAGGTAGTCGATGAAGATCCGCCCGACCCGGTTCCTGGGCCCGGAGACGGCACTGAGCCGATCCGGGAACAGGCCCGCCATATGCTCGACGAGGGCATGACTGAAGTCTTTCACTTCATCCCAACCGGCGCGACGCGTCAGTGGCACCACCAGGTGCATGCCCTTGCCGCCGCTGGTCTTGAGAAACACCTTCAGGCCCAGTTCATCGAGCAGGGTGAGGGTCAGTTGGGTCGCTTCGAGCATGGCTTTCCAGGGCAGTGCCGGATCTGGGTCGAGGTCGAGGACGAAGCGGTCGGGCTTGTCGAAATCCTTGTCGGTGGCATTCCAGGTGTGCAGTTCGAGCATGTTCATCTGCACCGCGCCCAGCAGGCTGTCGGCGCGGTTGAGCACCATCGCCGCCTGGCCGGCTTGCGCCTTGCTGTAGCTGCGCACCGCGGGGATGTGCAGCTGGCCGGCGTTCTTCTGGAAGAACAGCTCGCCACCCAGTCCGTCCGGTGCGCGTACCAGCGCCACGGGGCGGTCCTTGAGTTGCGGCAGCAACCAGTCGGCGACCTGGGCGTAGTACTCGGCGACCTGGCGCTTGGTGCTGCCGGTGCTGGCGTCGACCACGCGGTCGGGGTGGGTCAGGCGCAGGCTGCCGAGGGGCTCGGCGGGTGTCTGCGCGGCGCGCTTGGCGGGCATGGCACGCTCCAGGTCGATGGCGGTGGCGGGTTTGTCGTCGCGCAGGCCGTGGAACACCGAGTGGCGCACGATGCCTTCGCGGGTCATCTGGGCGTAGGCGACTTCGGCCAGCAGTTGCGGCTTGAGCCAGTGCACGCCACGGGCCTCGGCGCCACGGGGCGGCTTGGGCAAGGCCGGCTTGTCGACTTCCAGGGGCTTGAGGCGCGCATGCAGGCTGTCCAGCGTGGTGGCGCTGAAACCGGTGCCGACCTTGCCGGCATAGCGCAGCTGGCCGCTGTCGGTGTCGTGCAGGGCCAGCAGCAGGGCGCCGAAGGCATTGCGGCTGCCTTTCGGGTCGGTGTAACCGACGATCACGAACTCCTGGCGCTGCTTGCACTTGAGCTTGATCCAGTCACTGCTGCGCCGGCCCACGTAGGGGCTGTCGGCGCGCTTGCCGATCAGGCCTTCGAGCTTCAGGCGGCAGGCGCTGTCGAGCAGCGAGTCGACCGGCTCGTTGAAGTCGGCGGAGAACTTGAGGAGGTCCGAGGGCGTGTTTTCCAGCAGCCGGGCCAGGGTGGCACGTCGCGCCTGCAGCGGTAGCTGGCGCAGATCCTCGCCACCCAGGTAGGGCAGGTCGAACAGGTAATAGGTGATGCGTTCGTCGTGCTCGGTGTCGAAGGCGTTCTGCAAGGCCTGGAAGTCGGCCACACCCTGGTCGTCGACCACCACCATCTCGCCGTCAAGCCACGCCGAATCAAGCCCCAGCGCTTTCAAGGCCTCGACCTGACGCGGCATCTTCGCACTCCAGTCGTGGCCATTGCGGGTGAACAGCCGCACATCCGCGCCTTCGATGCGGGCGAGGATGCGGTAGCCGTCGAACTTGACCTCGTAGTGCCAATCACCACCGGGCGGCGAATCGACCAGGGTGGCCAGTTGCGGCTGGAGCTGGTCCGGCAGGGCGGAGGGGCTGGCCTTGGCCTTGCGTTTGTTGGCAGTTGCTGTTTTCGCAGGCTGGCGCGGCAGCAGGGTACGGTCGCTAAGCACGCTGTTCGGCAAGGCTTCGACGATGCTGTAGTCGGTTTCGCTGCGGGCCTGCGCGTCGTGGGACTTGACCAGCATCCACTGCTCCTTCTTGCCGGCCAGGTGAGTGCGGAACAGGTTCCAGACACCTGACAGCTTCTCGCCCTGCAGGCGAAAACGCAGCTTGCCCTTGGCGTAAGCCACGCGCGGGTCGCCCTCGGGCTCCCAGATACCACGATCCCAGACGATCACGTCACCGGCGCCGTAGTGGCCTTCGGGGATATTGCCTTCGAAATCGGCGTAGTCCAGCGGGTGATCCTCCACATGCACTGCCAGGCGGCGAACCTTGGGGTCGAGCGAGGGGCCCTTGGGGATGGCCCAGCTTTTCAAGGTGCCATCGAGCTCCAGGCGAAAGTCGTAGTGCAGGTGGCTGGCGTCGTGTTTCTGGATGCAGAACTGCAAGGCATGGGCTTTGCCCGTGCGGCCGCGTTTGCCGGCAGGTTCGGGCGTGGCGTTGAAGTCGCGCTTGCGCTGGTACTCCTGCAGGGGCTTGGGCATGGCGGGCTCCGGACGGTTCGCGGGGTCTCTAGTGTGGGAGGCGAGGGGGCTGGGCGGAGTTCAAAAAAAGCGTTGGCAGGTGCTATCTGCAGAAACTCTGAATCATTGGCTGGCCGGGGCAGTCGACTGGATGAGCCCACAAATCGGAGAGCGATCATGCCCATCCCCGAAGACCCCAAGCCGACGGTCGAGATCGACGACACGCAAGACCGCATGGGCAGTGTCCATGAGCTGGATTTCAGCGAACGCCGCGATGAGCGCCGGGGCCGTATTGGCGACGAGCGACCGGCGCGGGAGGTGGAGGAGGAGTATCCACCGAGACGCGTTGCCGAAAGTGGCATGACCGGTGGCGAGGCGCTGAGTGACAGCCTGCACGAGGACAATGTCACCCTCGATGACCTGAGCCCTGACACGCTGCTGGACGAGACCGGTGCCCGCGATCCGGATGAGCCGGGCATGGCGGGCGGTCCGGCGGACCAGACCCTGCGTCATGTCGAGGCCCACGAGATTGGTGGCGGCATTGGCCTGGACGAGGCCGAACTGGCCCGCTCGGCGCCGTTGGACGGCGAGCCGTGGACCGACGAGGTCACCCCTGAAGACGAGCGGAGAGAACGCTGATGAACGATCAACGTTGTTCCTGCAACCACTGTTCCTGCACCGTGGATGCCAATGCCGTGGTCCAGGATGGCAAGGCTTACTGCTGCGAAGCGTGTGCGACGGGACACCGTAATGGTGAGCCTTGTCGCATGGGTGATTGCAAATGTGGGGAGGTGAGTCAGCCGAAGGAGAGTAATGTCGATAACGCGTTGGATGAAACTTTCCCGGCGAGTGATCCTAGTTTGCCTTGATATTTTTTTATACAGTAGCCCTGTCGCTAATTAATACGAGGATAGGGCTGCTGCTCAATAAAATCACATGCCTTAATCCACACTAAAACCTTCCGCTCTTGCTCTTGCTCTTGCTCTTGCTCTTGCTCTTGCTCTGCTTTTGCTTCTAAGTGCGCGATAGTTCAGGCGACACAAATTGCGACTTCAGGAGGCCGAACGCAGGTCTTGCGGATGGAGGTGACGGGCATGGATGCCCGTCAAGCGCTGCGCCCCAGGATGGGGCGTTCAGCGCGGTCCTCCCGGGAGCAAGGCCGGAGTGAGGGGACCCCGGAGCGAAGCGTAGGGGCCGGATGAATGGAGCGATGTACGGATCACCCACATGGGTTACACAAAAGTTCACTCACATAGGTGACGACACCTTGAGTGTTACATAACCATCAGTGGCATCCCGCACATCGACTCTGCCAAGGATGATGGGACCGAAAATAACATCCCAGACGCCATCCCCAACCTGCTCCAGTCCAATGGTCTGGTGCTTGAGCACATAACCTACGTAGATCCTCAAGCCCCGGCGATTGATGATGCCGGAGCTATCAGCCGGCAAGCTCTCGATATGACTGGGATAGGTCATTTCGGGGAGCTTTTCAGGGAATGGGCGTGGAGATGGCTGGTAGCAAGACGCCGGTGTTTTCTGCTTCAGCGCTTCATGCAAGCGCTCGTGATTGTAGTGCTGCCGAAAGCGATCAAAGTGCCGTTGTTGAGCCTCCCAGGCCACTGCCGGCGGCGATGGGAGCGTGCTTTTGAGCGTTCGATGCATGCGCTCGTGGCGGCCATTTTGTTCAGGCCGACCAGGCGCAATGCGCTCGGGAATGATGCCTAGACGCAGCCACCAGATCGACAGCTGAGAAAGTCCCGCACGCCCCTTACTGGCAAACGGCACACCGTTATCGGTACGAATCCGCTCAGGCAAACCATTCTCTCGGAACACTTGGGTGAAAACGGCCTGGGTTTCCAGCAGGTTGGTATTGGGCATGCTGTGGCAGGCGAGCAGGAAACGACTGGCGTGATCCATGATCGTCAGCGGATAGCACCAGACGCCTGCACCTGTCAGAAATTGACCTTTGTAGTCCGCACTGAACAGCTGGTTAGGCGACTCGGCCTTCTCCAGGGGCTTGGGATAGACCGCTACACGCTGACGTAAGCGGCGTGGTTTGACCAATTGGGCTTTCTTGAGGATGTTGTAGATCGCTGTCTTCGAGGGCGGCGCCTGATCAGGGAAACGCTCCTGCAGCGCAGCCTGGATCTTTTTCGGCCCCGGTTCCGTTTCGCCTCGGCTGCGCAATTCGATGATGGCTTCGCGAACTGCGGCGGGTACGACCCAATCCTGGTTCAACCGGCGGCGGCTGCGTTCTTCCAGCCCCGAAGGCCCCTCTTTCTCATATCGCTCGACCCATTTGTAGCCGGTCTTTCGGCTGATCTCGTAGGCCTGGCACAGGGCGCTGAAGCTGGGCGGCCCCTGCAGGTAATCCGCAATGAAAAGCATTTTAAGGTCCATAGGTTTCAGCTCTCGCCAAGGCATGGTCAGATCCTCGAAAACCGACCCTGCCAGTTAAAGACTGTTACCTATGTGCGTGAACTGATTTGTAACCCATGTGGGTGAGTCATACCGCGAGGATTTTTTGGTTCCTTTTTGATCCTTCAAAAAGGGACCCGCCGTAAGGGCGGAAAGGTGATTATGCGTCACCATCGCAACTGAATGCGCATATAACTTTCAAAACACACACTGTGTAAGTCAAAGTCAAAGTCAAAGTCAAAGTCAAAGTCAAAGTCAAAGTCAAAGTCAAAGTCAAAGTCAAAGTCAAAGTCAAAGTCAAAGTCAAAGTCAAAGTCAAATGCGGTTGGTGTGGGTTTTTACAGTTGTAAGCGCATTCATTGGCTATACTGACGCATAGTCACCTTTTCGCCCTTACGTGAACTGACCCCCGAAAGTTGGACACCTGATCCCCAACCGGAGGGTGTTCCATGACGAAATACAACCTGGCACTCAAGCAGATACTCATCGAAGAGTGCCTTTCTGCCCGCAGTGTTCATGAGGTGGCGCTCAAGCATGACCTGAGTGTTAATGGCCAATTAAACTGACCCACCTCTGGCCAACAATTTTGACCCACCCATAGTGGCATTGGCCACCGACCATGTAGCGTCACCCGCCTTATGCACAGGCCGGGGACAGATCATTGAAGGAGTGGGTTGTGATTCACAAGATCAAGGGGTTGTATGACCAGGGCCGAGGCCTGTCGGTCCGTGCCATCAGTCGTGAGCTGGGGATTTCCCGGAACACCGTACGCAAGTATCTCCACCTGGATGAGATGCAGATCAGCGCTACCATTGCTGACCCTTCACGCACCAAGGTGCTCGACGAGCACCGCGATTATCTGATTAATCAGTTGGGTCAGTTTCCAGCCCTGAGCGCAGTCAAGCTGGCCCGTCGCCTGAGGGAGCGCACCACCGAGCTGGCGGTGTCAGACCGGAGCATTCGCCGCTATGTGCAAGCGCTCAAGCAGCAGGTTGCCAGTGGCCAGTTGCGCTATTACGAGCCGGTCGTTGAGTCAGTGCCTGGCGTGCAGTGTCAGGTCGACCCCGGTGAGCTGCGAGGCGTCATGATTGGCGGCCTGGAGCGTGTCGTTCATTTTGTGGTGTTTGTGCTGTCCTGTTCACGGCTGATGTATGTCGGTCTGAACTTCCGGCCGCTGGATACCGAACGGTTTATCCAGATGCACGACGAGGCCTTCCGCTACTTCGGCGGCGTCACCGAGGAGTGCATCTACGATCAGACCAAGATGGTGGTGATCAACGAGCAGTACCGTGAGCTGACGCTGAACCAGCGCTTCCACCAGTATGCGACTACCGTCGGGTACCGCATCCATGCCTGCGAGGGCTATGACCCGGAGAGCAAGGGCAAGGTGGAGGCCGGGGTCAAGTACGTCAAGCGTGACTGCTTCTACGGCGAGCACTTCCAGGACGAGGCCGCCGTCCGACAGCACCTGAATGATTGGCTCGAGACTGTCGCCAACGCACGCGTGCACGGCACGACGGGGCAGCATCCAAGAGCGCATTTCGAGGCACTGGAGCGTAGTCAGCTCAAGCCCTATCTCGTCCCGCAGAACCTGCTGCACGTGGCGCCGACAAGGGAGACCCGCAAGGTCGACAAGACCGGCTTGATCTCATGGCAGGCCAACAAGTACTCGGTACCCATGGCCTGGCAGCAAGCCCGTGTCGGTGTCAGCGCACAGGACAACCAGTTGCTGATCCATGACCTGGAGAGCGGTGAACTCATAGCCACCCATGACCTGTGCAAGGCCAAGGGCCGGATGATCAAGAACAACAACCATTACCGAGACCATGCCCAGCGCATTACCGACCTGGAGCGCGGCATCGACTCGATCCTGCCCGATGCCCTTGGGGCAACCCTGTGCCAACTGCTCAAGCGTACTTCGCCGCGTATCTACAAGGATCAGCTGGTTGCTGCACGCGACCTGCTCATGGCCCATGCGCCGGTTGATACGGCGTTGCTCGGCGAGTTGTGCGAGCGCAGTGAACTGACCGCCACCGGGCTCAAGCGCTACCTCGAAGCATGGCAGCAAGCCAAGGCGCGGGGCCGGATCATCGGCGACCATGACTATGCGCCAGAGGCCGGTAGCCAGGTTAGTCACGCCGACCTGAACGCTTATGCCCGCATTGGCCAGTCGACTGGCCACGGGGTGACCCAATGAGCCTGCTCGACAGCACTATCGCGCAGTACCGAAGCCTGCGCCTCAGCGCGACCGCGGGTGAGCTGGCCACCCTGCTGGCCAGAGCCGAAGCCAATGAACTGTCCTACCTGAGCTTCGCCCAGTCACTGGTCGAGCATGAGCTTAACGCCCGCTCCAGTAGCCGCGTAAGCCGCAACCTCAAGCAGGCGCAGTTCCCCTCGGAGAAGCATCTGGAGGCCTTCGATTACCGGCACCAGACCACCATCACCAAGCGCCAGGTCAGCACCTTGCTGGACTTCAGCTTTATCGACAACCGCGACAACCTGGTGTTCATCGGACCACCGGGTGTGGGCAAGACCCACTTGGCCATTGGGATTGGCCACAAGGCGGTTCAGGCGGGCTACAAGGTGCTGTTCCGCACGGCTCTGGCGTTGGTCGAGGATCTGGAGCTGGCGGAAATGAAGGGCGAGCTGAAGAAGCGCCTTAATCAGCTGAGCAAATACGACGTGCTGATCATCGATGAGCTGGGCTACCTGCCGATGACGCGCCAAGCCCGGTACAACCTGTTCCAGTTAATCAACAACCTGTACGAGTACCGCTCGGTCATCCTGACCACCAACAAGGACTTCACCAGCTGGGGCGAGTTCTTCCATGACGACAACGTGGCCGTGCCCATCATCGACCGCGTGATCCACCATTCACACATCTTTATGCTGGGAGGTGAGAGCTATCGTTTGAAGCAGAAAACCGGCGGTTAGCGGTGAGCAAGTGGGTCAATTCTATTGGCCAAAAGTGGGTCAAAATTAATGGCCATTGACACTGAGTCCATCGCTGTTACGCCGCTGGGTAAAGGGCTACGAGCAACACGGTGCAGCCGGTTTGATTGCCAAGTACAGCCACTACGACGCGCAGTTCAAATTGAAGGTTTTGCAGTGCATTGAGCAAGACGGACTGTCCGCTCAGCAAGCTTGCGTGCAGTTTGATATCCGCGGCCCGAGTAGCATCAGGCCATGGAAAAGGTTGTACGATAAAGGCGGAGTAGAAGCCCTTCACCCGCGCCGTACCCGAGAGTTCAGCATGCCCCGCAAACCATCAAAACAGTCCAGCACAAGCCCGCCCACTCCAACGGACAGCGAGCTGACACCAAAGCAAATGCTCGAAGAGCTGGAATACCTGCGCGCGGAGAATGCTTATCTAAAAAAGCTCGATGCCTTGATCCAAGCGGACCCTCGAACTGCGCAGGCAAGAAAACGCAGGCTATCCAAGGATTGAGGCGCGGGCATCGACTTGCTCTGCTGCTACGTGCTGCAGGGCTGGCACGCAGTACCTTTTATTACCAAAGCAAAGTGCTGGTGGCTGACAAGCATGCTGCTCTCAAAGAGCGCATCAACAGCCTCTATCACGGAAATAAGGGGCGGTACGGCTATCGTCGCATCACTGCGGCCCTCGGGCACAATGGCGAGGTGGTCAACCACAAGAAGGTGCAGCGACTGATGCAGTTGATGGACCTCAAATCTCTGGTAAAAGTTAAGAAATATCGCTCGTACCGAGGCTCCGAGGGGGTTGTTGCATCTGATCTACTCAAACGCAAATTCAAGGCAGAAGCCCCCAATCAGAAATGGGCAACCGACGTGACAGAGTTCAAGGTAAAGGGGCAGAAGCTGTTTCTCTCGCCTGTGATGGACCTGTACAACGGCGAGATCCTTGCTTATCAGATCAACCGGCGTCCTGAGTTCAAGATGGTTTCGACAATGCTGGAGCAAGCCTTCGAGCGGCTGAATCCAGGTGACACACCGATACTGCATTCCGATCAAGGCTGGCAGTATCAACAGCCAACTTACCGGCATATGCTGGCTGGGAAGAATATCGAGCAGAGCATGTCGCGTAAGGGCAATTGCCTGGACAACGCCGCCATGGAAAGCTTTTTCGGCACGCTCAAGAGCGAGTTTTTTTACCTGGAGTCGTTTGAGAGTGTTGAGCAACTGGCATCAGGACTAGAGGATTACATCGCCTACTACAACGAAGAACGCATCAGTCTCAGACTGAATGGCTTGAGTCCGGTAGAATTCCGAACCCAAGCGCTGGCCGCATAGCGCTACCTGTCCAACTTTCGGGGGTCAGTTCAACGGCGAGTCACTTTTTGTCAAACGCGACAAAAAGTAACCAAAAAACGCTGCGGGTATGACTCACCCACATGGGTTACAAATCAGTTCACGCACATAGGTAACAGTCTTTAACTGGCAGGGTCGGTTTTCGAGGATCTGACCATGCCTTGGCGAGAGCTGAAACCTATGGACCTTAAAATGCTTTTCATTGCGGATTACCTGCAGGGGCCGCCCAGCTTCAGCGCCCTGTGCCAGGCCTACGAGATCAGCCGAAAGACCGGCTACAAATGGGTCGAGCGATATGAGAAAGAGGGGCCTTCGGGGCTGGAAGAACGCAGCCGCCGCCGGTTGAACCAGGATTGGGTCGTACCCGCCGCAGTTCGCGAAGCCATCATCGAATTGCGCAGCCGAGGCGAAACGGAACCGGGGCCGAAAAAGATCCAGGCTGCGCTGCAGGAGCGTTTCCCTGATCAGGCGCCGCCCTCGAAGACAGCGATCTACAACATCCTCAAGAAAGCCCAATTGGTCAAACCACGCCGCTTACGTCAGCGTGTAGCGGTCTATCCCAAGCCCCTGGAGAAGGCCGAGTCGCCTAACCAGCTGTTCAGTGCGGACTACAAAGGTCAATTTCTGACAGGTGCAGGCGTCTGGTGCTATCCGCTGACGATCATGGATCACGCCAGTCGTTTCCTGCTCGCCTGCCACAGCATGCCCAATACCAACCTGCTGGAAACCCAGGCCGTTTTCACCCAAGTGTTCCGAGAGAATGGTTTGCCTGAGCGGATTCGTACCGATAACGGTGTGCCGTTTGCCAGTAAGGGGCGTGCGGGACTTTCTCAGCTGTCGATCTGGTGGCTGCGTCTAGGCATCATTCCCGAGCGCATTGCGCCTGGTCGGCCTGAACAAAATGGCCGCCACGAGCGCATGCATCGAACGCTCAAAAGCACGCCCCCATCGCCGCCGGCAGTGGCCTGGGAGGCTCAACAACGGCACTTTGATCGCTTTCGGCAGCACTACAATCACGAGCGCTTGCATGAAGCGCTGAAGCAGAAAACACCGGCGTCTTGCTACCAGCCATCTCCACGCCCATTCCCTGAAAAGCTCCCCGAAATGACCTATCCCAGTCATATCGAGAGCTTGCCGGCTGATAGCTCCGGCATCATCAATCGCCGGGGCTTGAGGATCTACGTAGGTTATGTGCTCAAGCACCAGACCATTGGACTGGAGCAGGTTGGGGATGGCGTCTGGGATGTTATTTTCGGTCCCATCATCCTTGGCAGAGTCGATGTGCGGGATGCCACTGATGGTTATGTAACACTCAAGGTGTTGTCACCTATGTGAGTGAACTTTTGTGTAACCCATGTGGGTGATCCGTACATGCGCTCCAATCATCCGGCCCTCCGCTTCGCTCCGGGTCCCCTCACTCCGGCCTTGCTCCCGGGAGGACCGCGCTGAACGCCCCATCCTGGGGCGCAGCGCTTGACGGGCATCCATGCCCGTCACCTCCCTCCGCAAGACCTCCGTTCGGCCTCCTGAAGTCGCGAAGTTACGGGCGGCGCCTGGGCTGACGCAGCTGTCGCTAGCTGGGTATGGCGCTAGACTTCTGATCGGCAACGGCAACGGCAACGGCAACGGCGACGGCCCCACGCGTTCGCGTCAATGCGTCTGCCAGATCCCATTGTTGCGTTCGCAATCACTGCGCGCCTGCCCCAGGCTTGGGGTGTCGTAGTAGTAGGTGATGATCCGCGCATCCTTGGGCACAGCCGGCCGTGTCGAGGGCTCGCCGCGCCCTGCGGCATCAGGATTGGCCAGGGTCTCCTGGGTCAGCGGTGCGATGCAGCTGCCCACGCTGCCATCGGCGCAACGCTCGACCTTGCGTTTCTGGCTGTTGAGCATCTCCTTGCTCTCGTTGCTGCACGACCAGGCAATCGCTTCGGCAGGCATGTTGCCGTAGCTGTAGCAGGTATGCTGCTGCACCGGCTTGACCGCCTCGCTGGACGAGCGGGTGACCACGTCGCAACCTTCGGCCAGCACCTGCCCGCTGAGCAGGCTGCCCAGCAATGCCACACACAGAATGAACCGCATGACGAACCTCCCGGGCCGATAGGGCCCTCAACGCTTGTCCAGGGCTGGCCCGGCCTGTCGGCGCAGGGCCTTGGCGCGCTTCTCCAGAACCAGGTAAGTGATCACCGCCAGCAACAGCGGGATCAGGTAGTACAGCGTCCGATACCCCAGCAATGCGGCCACCAGCGTGCCCTGGCCCAATTGCCCGTGCAGCAGGGCAAGGAACACTGCCTCCAGCACCCCCAGCCCGGCAGGAATATGCGCCACCACCCCTGCCACGCAGCTGATCAGCAACACCCCAAGTACCGACGGATAGAACAGCTCCGGCGGCAGCAGCAGGTGGATCAGCGCCGCCATCAACGCCCAGTTGCTCGCGCCCAGCGCCACCTGGCACAACGCCAGGCGCAGGCTCGGCAGGGTCACTTCATGTCCGCGCAGATGCCAGGTACGTCGCTTGGCGAAGGCACAGGCGAGCAGGTAGGCGGCTGCAACCGCCACCATCAGCACACCGATCAGGCGCAGGCCGCCGGCGCCCACCGCCCAGCTTGCCGGCAGCTTGACCAAGCCCAGGGCGAACACCGTGCCGGCCAGCAGCAGATAGCCCATCCAGTTGGTCAACAGCCCCAGGGTGAGAATGCGGGTGATTGTCGCGGTGTCCAGCCCCAGCCGGCTATACAGGCGGTAGCGCAGGGCCACGCCGCCGACCCAGGTGGTGAAGTTGAGGTTGAACGCATAGCAGACGAAGGCCACCGGCAGCACCTGGCGGGCCGGCAAGCGGTGGCCGGTGTAGGCGCGAGCGAGCAGATCGTAGCTGGCAAACACCAGGTAGCTGCACAGGGCCAGCAACAGCCCCAGGGCCAGGGTAGAGGGCCGGTAGGCCAGCAGCGACTGGCGGACTTCGTTCCAGTCCAGGTTGCGTGCCAGGGTGAACAGCAGCACCGGTATCAATACCAGGAATAGCAGGGTGAGCAGCCGCATGCCCCAGGTCTTCCAGCGTGGCTTGGCCATCAGGTCTTGCCCCCGTTGAAGTCCACCGGCGCTTGGTTGTCCGCCTGCAGCGACTGCAGACGCTGCCGGTGCGCGGGGAACCAGCCGGCGATGCGCGGGAAGTAGCGGGTGATGTGGAAGCCCAGGAAGATCAACGGCGCGCGCCACCAGTAGCCACGCACCATACGCTCCAAGGTCACACGCTTGCAGTGCGCGGCACTCAGTTCGCTTAAATGCCGGTACAGCCCCTCGTTGAAGGCACGATCGCGGATCATCAGGTTGGCTTCGAGGTTGAACGACAAGCTCAGCGGGTCGAGGTTACTCGATCCCACGGTGGACCATTCGTCGTCCACCAGCGCCACCTTGCCGTGCAACGGGCGCTGGCAGTACTCATGGATCTGCACATTGTCGCGCAACAGATAGTTGTAGAGCAGGCGCGACAATGCGCGTACCCAGCGCATGTCCGGTTGCCCCTGGAGAATCAGGGTCACCGCCACGCCACGCCGGGCAGCGTTGCGCAGCTCGCGCAGCAATCGGTAGCCGGGGAAGAAATAGGCGTTGGCCACGACGATGCGTTGCCGGGCTTCACGGAAGACTTGCAGGTAGCACGCCTCGATGTCGGTGCGATGGCGACGATTGTCGCGTTCCACCAGCACGGCGCTGATCGAACCTGCGACGTCACCGCCCGGCACCACTGCGCTTGGCCCGCCCAGCACGGGGGCGAGCATGCGGCAGCTGGAAGCGTGCACCTGGGCCAGCACCGGGCCTGTGACTTCCACGGCGTAGTCCTGCTTGGCCTGCGGGCCGAAGTCGCCGAGATGGTCGGCGCTGTAGTTGATACCGCCAATGAACGCGCGCTGGCCATCGATCACCAGGATCTTGCGGTGCAGGCGCCGGAACAGGTTGGTACGCATGCCAGCCAGGCGCGGTTGCGGGTCGAATGCATGGAAGCGCACCCCGGCCTCGGTCATCGAGGCAATGAACTCGTCAGGCAGGTCGGCGGTGCCGTAGCCATCAACCGCCACCTCCACCCGCACGCCACGGCGCGCCGCGTCGATCAGCGCCAGGCGCAGCGGCTGGCCGACCTTGTCGTCGTAGATGATGAAGGTTTCCAGGAGGATCTCCTCCCGGGCTTGGGCTATCGCCTCGAACACACGCGGGTAGTACTGCTCGCCGTTGATCAGCAGTTCGACGTGGTTGCCGTCGCTCCAGGCCTGCTTCATAGCGTCACCTGCGCTACCAGCGGAGCATGGTCCGAGAGGTGCGACCATGGGTACCTGGACAACACCCGTGCCTCGCACGCCTGGGCATTGCGCAGGTAGATGCGGTCCAGGCGCAGCAGCGGCAGGCGCGCGGGAAAACTGCGCGCCGGCGTGCCGAAGGCTTCGCTCAGCGATACCGACAGCCGCGCATCGGCCTTCAGGCGCCAGTCGTTGAAGTCACCGGCGACGATGACCGGCTCCTCCGGCGGCAGGCGCTCAAGCAAGGCCAGCAACAAGTCGACCTGACGCTGGCGGTGCTCCTCGCGCAGGCCCAGGTGCACACAGATCGCATGCACCTGCTCATGGCCGGGCACTTCGAGCTGGCAGTGCAACAGGCCGCGCTCCTCGTTCCCATGGATGGACACATCGAGGTTGTCGTAGGCGCGGATGGGGAACTTGGAGAGCAGCGCGTTGCCATGGTCGCCATGGGGATAGACCGCATTGCGCCCGTAGGCGAACTGCGGCCACATGCTGTCGGCGAGGAACTCGTACTGCGGAGTCTGCGGCCAGGTCGGATGGCGCTCGGCATGGCGCTGATGGCTGCCGTGCACCTCCTGCAGGAACACCAGGTCGGCGCCGGTGGCACGCACCGCCTCGCGCAGCTCGGGCAGGATGAAACGGCGGTTGAACAGGGTGAAGCCCTTGTGCACGTTAAGGGTAAGCACCGTCAGACGGTTTACGGCCGTGACGTTGTCGATGATGCGGTCGGGGGCGGGCAGGGTGCCGTTCATAGCGACTCCTGCGGCTCGACGCCGGGTTCGGTCACCAGCTCGCCGTCCAGGCCCAGCTTACCCAGCAGGCGGCGGGCATCGTAGGGGGCATGTACCTTCTGGTCATTGTCGAAGTAGCAATACACATCCCGCGAGGCGCGTTTCGCCGGAGCGCGCCGGATGATGCGCTGGGCATCCTCCGGCTGGCCGCCCGCGGCCCAGGCCTGGATGCGCAGGCGCCAGCGGCGCAGGGCGCTGGCGGTGTAGCCGCTGCTGTAGAGCTCGACATCGCCGTGCAGGCGCAGGTAGACGAAATCGGCCGTGACTTCCTCGACATAAGGCCATTTGCCGGCGCTGTCGGCGACCACCAGCGCGACCTTGTGCTTGCGCAGCAGGTTGATGAAGGTGTCGCAGAGGAAGCTCGGATGGCGGATCTCCACGGCATGGCGCAAGCGCGCATTGCCGCGGATGGCGCTACCACCGTTGTCCTGCAAGCGTTCTGCGGCCTGCCGGGCACAGGCGCGCGCGGCCTTACGGTCGCGGGGCAGCAGGGCGAGAAAATCGCTGATGCGCTCAGCGTCGAACTTCATGTTCGGGGGAAACTGCCAGAGGAACGGCCCCAGCTTGTCACCCAGCAGCAATGGCCCCGAGGCAAAGAAGTTGGCCAGCGGCTCGTCGATGTCGCGCAGCCGTCGCACATGGGTGATGTAGCGCGGCGCCTTCACCGAAAAGACGAAGCCTTCCGGTGTTTCATCGCGCCACTGTCGGTAGCGCTCGGGGGTCTGCAACGCGTAGAACGAGCCATTGATCTCGATGCTGTTCACCGCCCGCGAGGCGAACGCCAGCTCATCGTCCTGGCGCAGCCCCTTGGGGTAGAAGTCCTTGCGCCATGGGCCATAGCGCCAACCGGATATGCCAATGCGGATCTCGCTCACGAGGGCTCCCTTTCGTTCGTGCACTCTTGACTAGCGACCGGCATCGCGGCGTCAGGGTTCAGCAGGAATGACGAGTGGCCGGTGGCGCAAAACCCGGAACTTTGCCTGCCATCCGGCCCTCCACCACAGAGGGAAGCAGCCAATGGAGGCAACGCCGATGAACAGCGAGACAGAACCGGGAGACGTGCAGGCGCCGCCAGCACCGACCGAGGCAGACGATGAAGAACCCGAGGTGCTGCCGGACGACCCTGACATCAAGGGCCTGCCCGGAGAAACCCGGCAGCCGGCCTGAGGGAGCGCTAGCCATGAAATTCGATCGTTTCGCCCAATGGCTGGCCAACCGCAGCGGGCGCCCGGCGAGCTTCGTCATCGCATTGATGCTGATCATCGCCTGGGGCGTGAGCGGGCCGCTCTTCCATTTCAACGACACCTGGCAACTGGTGATCAACACCTCGACCACCATCATCACCTTCCTCATGGTGTTCCTGATCCAGAACACCCAGAACCGCGACAACGACGAACTGCACATCAAGATCGACGAACTGCTGCGCACCACCCAGCGGGCGCACAAGGCCCTGCTCGACCTCGAGGACATGGGCCCGGCCGAACTGCATGCGCTGCGCAAGCAGTACCAGCAACTGGGCGAGCACGACCAAGCGGCGCCGGGCAACGACGCACCGGCCAAGGACACCCTTGACTGACCCTGGAGGACGGCATGGCCAGACACATCATCCACTACACCGGCCCGATCAATTCCGCGACTTGCGGCAACCTCATCAACACCTGTTCCAAGGCCTTGCAGCAGGGCGCCGAGGTGTTGCAGATCAACATTGCCACCATGGGCGGCGAATGCAGCTACGGTTTCACCCTGTACAACTTCCTGCGCTCACTGCCGGTGCCGGTGCACACCCACAACCTGGGCACGGTCGAATCGATGGGCAACATCCTGTTCCTGGCCGGCAGCCACCGTACCGCCTGCGCCTACAGCAAATTCCTGTTCCACCCGTTCCACTGGACCCTGCACGGCTCGGTGGACCACTCACGGATGGCCGAGTACGCGATGAGCCTGGACTATGACCTGCGCCTGTATGCGCAGATTGTCGCCGAGCGCACCGAGGGTGCGAGCGAGCGGCTCGATGTGCCGCGCTACCTGATGGCCTATCCACGGATCCTGGGCCCCCAGGAAGCGCTCGACAGCGGGATGATCCACGCAGTGGACGAACTGCCGATCGAGGCCGCTGCCGTGCAGTGGAGCGTCCATGCCTGAGGCACGACGGCGCCCCGGCCACAGGCAGGCCGGGGCGGGTAGGGCGTCAGTAGGGTAGCGAGCCGCTCAGACCCTCGATCGCCTCGATCAGCTCGTCGTAGCCCACCGGCTTGTTCAGGTGCCGGTCGAAGCCCGACTGGCGCGAGCGGTACTGGTCGGCGCTGGCCCCGTAGCCGGTCAGGGCGATGGCCGGGGTATAGCGCAGGTGCTCCAGGCCCCGCAGGGCCTTGATCAGGGCGTGGCCGTCCATGACCGGCATGCCGATATCCGAGAGGATGATGTCATAGCGGCCATGGGCGGCCGCCTCGAGTGCGGCCTGCGGGTTGCTGTAGGCCTCGACTTCGGCGCTTTCCATTTCCAGCAGTTGCTGCATCACCTCGAGGATTTCCACCGAGTCGTCCACCAGCAACACCCTGACCCCGTTCAAGCGGCCCTCGATGTTGTCGTCGCTGGTATCCGGCTGGGCCTGCTGTCCGGGGTCGGACAACGGCAGGCACACCGTGAAGGTGGCGCCGCAACCCAGGCCGGCGGACGTCGCGCTGACCGTGCCGCCATGCGCTTCCACCAGCTGGCGCACCAGCGACAGGCCGATACCGAGCCCGTCGCGGTGGTTGCCGGAGGCTTGTGGCGCGGCTTGGGAAAACAGGTCGAAGACGCTTTCCAGGCTTTCGTCGGTCAGGCCGATACCCTGGTCGATGACCTCCAGGCGCGCCTGGTTGCCATGGCGGGCCAGCGCCAGGCGGATCTCGCTGCCGGCGGGGCTGAATTTCAGCGCATTGTTGAGCAGGTTCCAGACGATCTGCTCGAGCCGGGTGCTGTCGGCCTCGACGTACACCGGTGCGCCGTCGGCGGGCAGCGCCAGGCGCACCTCGCAGGCGTGCTGCTCGTTGGCCAGCACGGCCTGGATGGCCTGCAGCACCGCGCACAGGTCGAGCACCTGGGTCTTGAGCTTGAGCTTGCCGGTGCGGATACGCGCGACATCGAGCAGGTCATCGATGATTCGCGCTTGGCTCGAGACCGCCTCACAGATAGTGCCGACCGCCTTGCTGGCGACACCGTTGCCCTTTACCGACGGGGACCGGCGCAGGATTTCGGCATTGAGCTGAATCAGGTTGAGCGGGTGCTTGAGCTCGTGGGACATGACCGCGAAGAACTCGTCCTTCATGTGGCTGGTGTTCTGCGATTCAGCGAGCTGTTTGCTTTGTTCATCGTGCAGACGCTTGTGCCCCGTCAGGTCGCGGGCAATCTTGACGTAGCCGCGCAGGCTGCTGCCCTTGAGGCGCGACACTTCACCGCTGCAGTAGAAGCGGCTGCCGTCCTTGCGCACATGCCAGCGCTCGTCCTGGCCACGACCGTGCAGGCGGGCACTGCGCAGTTCGCGCTCGGGCAAGCCACTGGCCCGGTCCTGCTCGGTGAAGATCAGTTGGTAATGATGGCCGAGCACCTCATCCTTGCCATAGCCGAAGATCAGCGCGGCGCCGGTGTTCCAGTCGGTGATCAGGCCCTGCTCATCAAGCAGGATGATGGCGAAATCATGGGTACTCTCGGCGACCAGGCGCATGCGCTCCTCGCCCTGGCGCAGGCGTTCCTCGGCGGCGCGGCTCTGGCTGATGTCGATGAAGGTCAGCACGGTGCCGTCGACGTTGCGCTCGCTGGCCCGATACGGCAGCAGGCGGGCCAGGTACCAGTGCTGGTTGTGGCCGACCACTTCGCGCTCGATGGTGGTCTCGCGCTCGACCACCGCCCGGGCGTCGTCGGCCAGGCCCGGATAGTCGAGGCGATGGGTGATGTCGAGCAGCGAGCGCCCGGTGTCCACCGGCAGCATGCTGAAGATATCGGTGGCGCGCGGGGTGAACCAGCGGATGCACAGGTTGCGGTCGACGAACACCGTGGCGATGTCGGTGGACGCGATGAGGTTGCTCAGGTAGTCGTTGACCTTGTCGGTTTCCTCGACCTTGATCTTGAGTTCGTAGTTGACCGTCAGCAGTTCTTCGTTGATCGACTGCAGCTCTTCCTTGCTGGTTTCCAGCTCCTCGCTGGCCGAGCGCAGCTCCTCGTTGATCGCCTGCATCTCTTCGTTGGAGGCGGTCAGCTCCTGGCTGGAAAACTCCGACTGCTCGATGGTTTCCTGCAACTGCAGGCGCGTGCGGTGCAGTTCGCGCTCCAGGTTGCCCAACAGCATCCCTTCGGTCTGTTCGACGCCGGGTGCCCGGGTGATCGCGTTGTCGGCTTCGCCGCTCTGGAAAACCACCAGCAGGCACTCGCTGCCACTGGGTTCGTCCTGGTGCGGTTGGACCAGGATGCGTACCCCTTCGGTATGCTCGTCGAGGTCGAGGGAAACTGTGCGCGACGTTACCGCCTGGCCGCTGCCCTGGGCCTGCAGCAAGGTACTGCGCAGGGCCGGACGCAGCGGCGTGAGGACCAGGTTGAGCAGGTTGTGGCTGAGCTCGCCGCCGGCATGGCGCAGATAGCGCCCCACGCCCTCGCTCATGTGCAAGATATTGCCCTCGGTATCGACCACCAGGCTCGGCGGCGTGCAGCGGGCGAGGGCTCGGTGATGGATTTCGGCATAGGACAGTTTGCGGGCGGCGCGTGCCCGGGCCGGCGCCGGAGCGAGCGCAGGCTCGGGGGCTTGCAGGCGCGCCGGATGACGCACGGCCGCCACTTCACGGGCGCGGAAGATGCGGTTGCGCTTGTCCACGGCGACGAACAGGTCGGCCGCAAGGTCGGTGGATTCGGAGCTGCCCAGGAACAGATAGCCGCCCGGGCGCAGCGCGAAGTGGAACAGGCGCAGGATATCGCGCTGCACCTCCCGGTCGAGGTAGATCAGCAGGTTGCGGCAGACGATCAGGTCCAGTTGCGAGAACGGCGGGTCGGACAGCAGGTTGTGGCGGGCGAACAGGACTTTTTCGCGGATTTCCTTGCGCACCCGGTAATGCTGGTCCTCCTTGAGGAAGAACTGGCGCAGCCGGGCCGGCGACACATCGGTGGCGATGGCGTCCGGATACTGCCCGCAGCGACCGATGCCGATGGCGCGGTCGTCAAGGTCGGTGGCGAAGATCTGCACCTGGGCACTGCGTCGTTCGATCGCCAGCTGTTCGCTTACCAGCATGGCCAGGCTGTAGGCCTCCTCGCCGGTCGAGCAGCCAGCCGACCAAACACGCACCTCGCTGGCCGGCTCTTCGTTGCCTTCGCGGTTCACCAGGCCTGGCATCACATGGCGCTGCAGGGCCTCGAAGGCCTCGCGGTCACGGAAGAAGTTGGTCACGCCGATGAGCATGTCGGCCAGCAGCGCCCGTGATTCGTCCGGATGGCATTGCAGGTAGTCGCGATAGCCGGCCAGGTCGGTCTGGCCGGTCACGTGCAGGCGCCGCTCCAGGCGGCGCAGCACGGTGGCGCGCTTGTAATGGCTGAAGTCGTGGCCGGTGTTGTCCTGCAGCGACAACAGGATTTCGTCGAGCAGCGGGTCGCACGCCGCCGGGTCGCCCTCGCGCTCGCCCAGCGCGGGCGGCAGGCTGTCGTCGTCGATGCGCGGCAACTTCACCTGGCGGGCGGTGCGCCACATCTCGACCAGGCGGGCGGGCATCTCGGCCACCGGCAGCACCAGGTCGACCATGCCGGTGGCCAGCGCCGCCCGGGGCATCTCGGGGTATTCGGCATCCTCGGGGGCTTGCACCAGGGTCACGCCGCCCTGTTCCTTGATCCGCGACAGGCCCACGGCGCCGTCGCTGCCGGTGCCCGACAGCACCACGCAGAATGCATGATCCTTGTGCACATCGGCCAGGTCGCGGAAGAACAGGTCGATGGCCACATGGTCGCCACGGCTGCGCTTGGCCGGGCTGACGCGCAGGTAACCGTCGTTGGTCGACAGGCGATTGGCCGGCGAAATCACATAGACATGATTGCGCTCGATCGGTACTGGTTCGCTGACCTGGCGCACAGGCATGCTGGTCACCGCCTGGATGATCCGGTCGGCCTGGCTCTGGTGGTCCGGCGACAGGTGCAGCACCACCACGAACGCCATGTCGCAGTCCTGCGGGGTGTGGCGGAAAAAGGTGCGGATTGCTTCCAGGCCGCCGGCCGAGGCGCCGATGCCGACCACGGGGAAATCCAGGTGGCTCGGGCTGAGTGCCGGATTGTGCGGCGAGGCGAGGGACGTTTTGCTGGAGGACTTCATGGCATCAGCCTTGTACGGACCTGGAAATGGCCCGCTTGGTCGGGCACTGGGCGCAGATTATAGGCTGCTGTTCATCCCGCCGACGAGCGGTTGGCGCCAAGCAAGGGCCGGTATACGAGGGTAAGCGGTCGGCAAGCACGGTGCATGGGGGCGTCTCCTTCGTCCACCGTCAGTAGTCAGAGCTGTGACCCTTGGCCAGGCGGATAAGTGCCGTCGGTCAGAACCTCGGTACAACAAATGAGCCGTTGGCTTGCGCCCCTGTTCGTAATTAAGTGCACGGCATCTTCGCGCGGCACGTCCAATCCAGCGTAAAGGAGAAACGTCATGGCTCGTGACCAGGATCAGACCGGACAACGCGGCGGCACCAAGGAAACCAACCCCGGCAACTTCGCCAACGACCGTGAAAGGGCCTCGCGGGCGGGCCAGAAGGGTGGCCGCAACTCTGGCGGCAACTTCGCCAATGACCGCGCCCGCGCCTCCGAGGCCGGCCGCAAGGGTGGTCGCAACAGCCACGGGAGCACCAGCGGTTCGTGACCTTGCGGGCCCTCCCTTGCTGTTGTGGACATTTTTTGAATTTTCATGGAACGACGTGATCTGTCAGAAAGTCATCCATGGAGAAGAGGAGGGCCTGCGTCAATGCCAAGTCCCCAGCTGTTTACCATCGAATACCTGCTGCACGGTCAGCCACGACGTTTCATCATCCGCCAGGAACACATGGACAATGCCGAGGCCTGGCATTGGGCGAGTTGCGACGCGGGTTTGGGGATCATTCCGAAGTTCGGACGCGAGCGCATCAAGAAAGTCAGCCGGCCCATGGCCGAACGGCATGGGATAACCGAGGTGCGCTGGAGGGTGTGAACCGGCGTGGACCTGGCCAGCTAATAGACTTCAGTGAAAGAGCGGGCTTGGCCCGCTCTTTCACTGCCATGCACACTCAGGCGCCTGACTCCGGGTCGCTGGCCGGTACCCCAGGGCGGTTCTCTTCCTCGGTCAGGTTCGGGTCGGCATCCGGGTCGTCGGCCTGATCATTGCGGCGGTCTGGCTCGAGTTCCGGCCAGTCGCTCTGCACATCGCCACCGCCCATCCAGTGTTGAGTGCTCATGTCGTCATCCTCTCCTCAGAGTGAAAAAACGGCCCACGCTCGGGCAGGCCGAACACAGGCGTGAACATCGCCACCCTCATGGATTGGGAGGTTGCAAAGCGCTTGAAGGGTCGATTGCATGCCACGGTGCGCCGACCAGCGGTCGCTCAGTTTCCGGAATATTTCACCGCGGCGGCCGTGCGGGTCGGCACATTGAGGGTCTTGAGCAGCGACGACACATGGATGCGCACGGTGAATGGCGAGATGTCCAGTGCCCGGGCGATCTCCTTGTTGGTCTTGCCCTGGGCGATCAGGCGCAGTACGTCCTGCTGGCGGTGGGTGAGCTGTTCCAGCTCGCTGGGGGCTTCCAGTTGCGGTAGCAACCCGCTGGGCGCGTAGTCGACCACCACTTCGCCGTCGCGAATGGCGAGGATGGCCGCGCCGATGGCTTCGGGGCTGACGCTCTTGCCGATGAAACCATCGACGCCGGCGGCCATGACTGCGCAGATCACCTCCGGGTCGTCGACCATCGACACGACGATCAGCGTGGTGCGCTGCAGTTGGCGGCGCAGTTCGGCGAGGCGGCCGATGCAGGTGAGGCCGGGGAAGCGCAGGTCGAGTATCAGGGTGTCGGGCGTCTCGCCCATGCTGGCCAGCCTGAGCACATCGGCCAGGCTGCCGGCTTCCTCCAGGCGCGCCTCGGGCAGGATGCGCCGCACGGTGTTGACCATGGCTTCCCTGAACAGCGGATGGTCATCCGCCACGATGATGCGGCAACTCACGTCGTGGAACTCCCTGTCAGCCGACACATGCTAATTTAGCAGTCACCTGCGGTTTTTTCCCACGCAGCGTGCCGCAAATGCCGACTGGCGCACAAGGACGTTACCCATGAAGTTCGAGAAGAACAACGAGCTGGACCAGGCCAACCTGCGCATCATCGTCGCCTCCTGTGCGATCAGCTACGTGGCGTTGCTGGGTTTCCTGCCGGGCCGCTCGCCTGCCACCTACCTGCCGGTGCTGCTCTACTACGCGGGATTCGTCGTGGTGTCGATCGGCATGCGCCAGGCGATCAAGCGCTGGCCCGGGCACTACCCGGCGCGGCGCATCTTCGGCATGCTGGGCGATTACACCGGCACCAGCTTCGGCCTGGTGGTCGGCGGTGAAACCGCGCTGCCGCTGTATGCGGTGATGGTCTGGATCAACCTGGGCAACGGCATGCGCTTCGGCTCGCGCTACCTGGCCATCGCCACCGTGCTGGCCCTGGCCGCGCTGGTTGTGGTGTGGCAGCTGACCCCCTATTGGCAGGAACAGCCGTTCCTGCTGCCGATGCTGCTGACCACCAGCACCCTGATTCCGTTTTATGCCCACCTGCTGCTCGAGCGCACGCGCAAGGCCACGGCCCTGGCCGAGGCGGCGACCCGCGAGAAGTCGCGCTTCCTGGCCCAGGCCAGCCACGACCTGCGCCAGCCGATCCATTCCATCGGCCTGTTCACCGCCTGCCTGCGCGAAGCGCGGCTGGGCGAGGAAGAGCGGCGCCTGGTGGACAGCATCGACCGCTCGCTGCTCAACGTCTCGCAGTTGTTCCGCTCGATCCTCGACCTGTACACCCTGGACAACGGCCGCGTACAGCCGAAGTGGGAAACCTTCGCCGTGGACGGCTTCCTGCGCGAGTTGTTGCGCCAGAACAGCGAGGCGGCGCGCTGGGCCGGAGTCGAGATGCGCCTGGTGCCCAGCCGCCACTGGACACGCGCCGACCCGGGGATGCTCGCGACCATGGTGCAGAACGTGCTGTCCAACAGCTTCAAGTACGCCGCCGGGCGCCCGTTGCTGATCGGCGTGCGGCCACGCGGCGAGGGGCTGGCCATCGTCGTCTGCGACCAGGGCCGGGGCATTGCCGAGGAGCACCAGGGTCACGTGTTCGAAGAGTTCTACCGGGTGCGCGAGGCACGTGACAAGGACGTCGAGGGCGTCGGCCTGGGGCTGGCCATCGTCAAACGCCTGGGGCAACTGATGGGTTTGGCGGTCAGCCTGCGCTCGCGCCAGGGGCATGGCACCACGCTGACCTTGCAAGGGTTGCCCAAGGTGCCGGCACAAGTGCCACGGGCCGTTGCCGACCAGGCCGTGCAGGCCGGCATGCTCACCGGTTTGCGGGTGTGCCTGGTGGAGGATGACCACAACGTCCTGCAGGCCACCAGTGCCTTGCTGCAACGCTGGGGGTGCGAGGTGCAGACCGAGAGCTCGCCCTTTGGCCTGGCCAGTGACTGCGATGTGATCGTTGCCGACTACGACCTGGGCCCACAGGCCACCGGCATCGACTGCATCGACCAGTTGCGCGCGCAACGCGGCGCCGAAGTGCCGGCGCTGATCATGACCGGCCATGATATCGACAGGCTGCAGGGCGCCCTGCAGGCACGGGGTATCGCGGTACTGGCCAAGCCGGTGCGACCGGCGGAGCTGCGTGCGGCGCTGCGGGGTTTGCGTGAGAGCGTGGCAGCACCGGTGGTCTAGGCCGGCGCCCTCGACCATCACTGGAAGACCGGCGCCTGGCCTTCTTTCCAGCAGGTGGGGGATGGCGTGTAGATACCCATGCCGGCCACGGCCACCAGGCCGCCGCTGGGCACCTGGCAGTCGTACTGGCCCTTGCTGGTGCTGGCGGTGAAGTAGGTGGTGTTGGAGTCGCTGCGCAGGTTGCTGACCTTGCTCACGGGCACGCCGAGGGTGACCTCGGTGCGTTGCTTGAGGGTGTCGGCGCTGGGGCTGGCGGTCTGGCAGCCGGCCACGGCGGCCAGGCCGGCGAGCAGGACGAGGGACTTGAAAGGGAAGGACTTGAGGATCATCGCGTTGCTTCCTTGGCATTGTTCTCGGTACCGCGCCCGCGCCGCCAGGAAGGGGGCTGGCGGTGGGACGCTGGGCCGACTATAGCGCTGAGGCGGCGTTGCGCGATGTAGGGCGGATGTCCGAGGTGGCATTTTGCCTTGATTGGGTTGCGGGATGCCTGCCACCTGACTGCATGCAGGCATCTCGCCGCCCACTGGCAGTCAGCGCTTGAGCACCAAGGTCAAAATGTCATAACTGGCCACCAGCTCACCCAGCTGGTTGGTCACCTCCACATCCCAGGCCACCACCCCTTGTGGCTGCCCCTGCGGGCTGGTCTTGCCCTGGTCGATCTTGCGCTTGCAGGTCAGGCGCGCCTGGATGGTGTCGCCGATGCCCACCGGGGTGATGAAACGCAGCGTGTCCAGCCCGTAGTTGGCCAGCACCGGCCCCTCGCCGGGGCTGACGAACAACCCGGCGGCCGCCGACAGCACGAAGTAACCGTGGGCGATGCGCTTGCCGAACTGCGACTGTCTGGCGGCGATCTCGTCGAAGTGCATGTAGAAATGATCGCCCGACAGGCAGCCGAAGTTGACCAGGTCGGCCTCGGTCACCGTGCGGCGGTGGGTCAGCAGCGACTCGCCGATGCGCAGGTCGTCGAAATGGCGGCGGAACGGGTGTACTTCGGTTTCGATCACCTCGGCGCCGCGCACATACTCGCCGGTCACTGCCATCAGCATGCTCGGCGAACCTTGCACCGCGGCGCGCTGCAGGTAGTGCTTGACCGCACGCAGGCCGCCCAGCTCCTCGCCGCCGCCGGCACGACCGGGGCCGCCGTGCTTGAGCTGCGGCAATGGCGAACCATGCCCGGTGGACTCCTTGGCCGCCTCGCTGTCGAGTACCAGCAGCCGCCCGTGCCAGGCCGCCGCCACCGGGATGGCCTTGGCCGCCACGGCGCGGTCGGCGGTGACCAGGCTCGCCACCAGGCTGCCCTTGCCGCGGGCGGCCAGGGCCAAGGCCTCGTCGAGGTCCCCGTAGGCCATCAGCGTGCTGACCGGGCCGAACGCCTCGATATGATGGGGACCGCCCTCGGCATGCGGGTCGCGGGCCAGCAGCAGGGTCGGGGCAAAGAACGCGCCCTCGGCCACGCCATCGCCGACCGGGGTGAAACCGTCACTGGCGCCCAGCAGTTGCTCGCAGGTGGCCAGCAACTGGCGCACGCGCTCGGTGACATCACGCTGCTGGTCATGGGAGGCCAGCGCCCCCATGCGCACGCCTTCCACCGAAGGATCGCCCACCACCACCTTGCGCAGGCGTTCGCGCAGACGAGTGGCCACCGCGTCGATGTGCCTGGCCGGGACGATGGCGCGGCGGATCGCCGTGCATTTCTGCCCGGCCTTGGTGGTCATTTCCCGCGCCACTTCCTTGATGTACAGCTCGAACTCCTCGCTGTCAGGGCTCACGTCCGGACCAAGGATGGCGCAATTCAGCGAGTCGGCCTCGGCGTTGAACGGCACCGAGTTGCGGATCAGGTTCGGGGTGACGCGCAGCTTGGCTGCGGTGTCGGCGGAGCCGGTAAAGGTCACCACATCCTGCCCCTGCAGGCGCTCGAGCAGGTCACCGGTGCTGCCGATCACCAGTTGCAGGCTGCCGGCCGGCAACAGGCCCGATTCGTTCATCAGCCGTACCACGGCCTCGGTCAGGTAGCTGGTGGACGTGGCAGGCTTGACGATGCACGGCATGCCGGCCAGGAAGGTCGGGGCGAATTTCTCCAGCATCCCCCAGATCGGGAAGTTGAAGGCGTTGATATGCACGGCCACGCCCGCACGCGGCACCAAGATATGGCTGCCGGCGAAATGGCCTTGCTTGCCCAGGGGGGTCGCCGGGCCTTCGTGTACCAGGTTGCCCGAGGGCAGCTCGCGGCGGCCCATGCTCGAATAGGCGAACAGCGTGGCGTTGCCGCCTTCGATGTCGATCCAGCTGTCGGCGCGGGTGGCGCCGCTGTGATGGGACAGGGCGTAGAGCTGCTCCTTGCGCTCGGCCAGGTACAGCGCCAGGGCCTTGAGGCGGGCGGCGCGCTGCTGGAAATCCATGGCCAGCAGCTGCTTCAGGCCCTGGACGCGGGCAAAGTCCACGGCCTCGGCGAAGTCCGGGCGTTCCTCGTGGCTGTAGGCCAGGACGTGGCCGTCGAGGGCGCTGCGCAGG
Source organism: Pseudomonas sp. PONIH3 (assembly GCF_002934345.1). Lineage (NCBI taxonomy): Bacteria > Pseudomonadati > Pseudomonadota > Gammaproteobacteria > Pseudomonadales > Pseudomonadaceae > Pseudomonas > Pseudomonas sp. PONIH3. Next base: position 430,160 of record NZ_CP026386.1, on the reverse strand, counting down.
GCCTGGGCGCCGTGCTGGCCGATCCAGCGACCGGCGATGAAGCTTTGCAGGGTAGGGGCGGCGGACATGCTGTTCTCCTTGCTGTTCTGATAGACAGGGGGCGCGCTTACCAGAGCGCCAGGGTGTAGCCGATGATCAGGCGGTTTTCGTCAACGGCATTGGTCAGGCCATTGCCGGAACGGAAGGTGACGTTGCGCCAGCGCAGGCTGACGTCCTTGAACGGGCCGCTCTGGATCACGTAGGTGATGTCGGTGTCGCGTTCGCGCTCGCGGCCATTGCTGAGCGTGGCGGTTTCGGCGTGGCGGCCGTCGGTGTAGCGGGTCATGAAGCTCAGCCCGGGGATGCCCATGGCCACGAAGTCGTAGTCGTAGCGCAGCTGCCAGGAGTCGAGCCCGGCGCGGGTGAAGGTGTTGTAGGTGACCAGGTTGACGGTGTACGGATCACCGCCGTTGAGGAACGGGAAGGCGCTGTCGCCGGACATCTGCTGCCAGGTGGCGGTGAACTTGTGGGCCTTCACGCCCAAGGTGAACATGGCGTTGAAGTTGCGGTTGTCGATGTTGCCCGCGCGCTCGGCGCCGTCGCCGCGGCTGTCGAAGTAGCGCAGGTCGCTGCGCAGGCTGATGCCCTCCGCCAAGGGTTGGGTATGCAAAAAACCGACGTATTGCTGGCGGTAGATGTCTTCGAGCTTGGCGTAGTAGTAGCTGACGCTGGCCTGCGGGGTGATGGCGTAGCTGCCGCCGCCGAAGTCGAAGTGATCGCTGCTGGCGGCGCCGTAGCCGATATCATCGCGCCCGGACGAGTCGCGCAGGTTGGCCTTGGTCAGGCGCCCGCCGTTGAAGGTCAAGCCGTCCAGCTCCTGGCTGGTCAGCAGGCCACCCTGGAAGGTCGAAGCCAGCAGGCGGGTATCGTTGTACACCACCACCGGCAGGATCGGCTGCAACGTGCCAAGGCGCAGGGTGCTCTTGGAGACCCGCAGCTTGGCGGTCAGACCCAGCTCGCTGTAGTCGTCCACTGGCTCCAGACTGTTTGGCCCGTAGGGCAGCAGGCCGGTGTTGCGTCGGTCGCGGCTAGAGTCGAGCTTGATGCCCAGTTGGCCCATGGCGTCCACCCCGACACCAACCGGCCCCTCGGTGAAACCCGACTCGAAGCGGGCGGTGAAGCCCTGGCCCCATTCCTCGGCCTTGCTCTGCGGGGCGTTGCTCTGGCGGAAGTCGCGGTTGATGTAGTGGTTGCGCAGTTCGAGGCGGGCGTGACTGTCAGCGATATAGTCCGCCATGGCCGGCAAGGGCAGGGCGAGGGTGGCCAGCCAGGCGGCTGACTTGAGGTGCGTGCGGTTCATTGTTGTTGTACCCGACATTGTTATTGTTCTTGAAGTCAGTGCTTGCTGGCACCGGCGGCGCCGATACCGGTCATCGAACGGATGAATTGGGCCAGGTAGCGCCCACGCTCTTCGTGTGCCCGCTGCGAGCCGTCGGTGACCGAGAAGGCCCAGGCCGCGAGGAAGGCCAGCGACATGGAGAACAGTGCCGGGTTGCTGTAGGGGAACAGCGCCCGTTCGTTGTGCAGCACGTTGACCCACACCGCCGGGCCCAGCACCACCAGTACGATCGCCGAGACCAGCCCGGCCAGGCTGCCGCCCACCGCGCCACGGGTGGTCAGGCCCTTCCAGAACATCGAGAGCAGAAGCACCGGGAAGTTGACCGAGGCGGCCACCGCCAGCACCAGGCCGGAGAGGAAGGCGATGTTCTGCGACTCGAACAGCAGCCCCAGCAGCACCGCGAACAGGCCGATCCCCAAGGTGGCCAGGCGCGATACGCGCATTTCTTCCTGCTCGCTGGCCTGGCCCTTGCGCACCACGCAGGCGTACAGGTCGTGGGATACCGCCGAGGCGCCGGACAGCGCAAGGCCGGCGACCACGGCGAGGATGGTGGCGAAGGCCACCGCCGAGATGAAGCCGAGGAACAGGTTGCCGCCCACCGCCTGGGCCAGGTGCACGGCGACCATGTTGCCGCCGCCGATGATCGCCCCGGTGGCGTCGCGGTAGGACGGCTCGGTACCGACCATGACGATGGCGCCGAAGCCGATGACGATCAGCAGCAGATAGAAGTAGCCGATGAAGCCGGTGGCGTAGAACACGCTCTTGCGCGCTTCCTTGGCGTCGCTGACGGTGAAGAAGCGCATGAGGATATGCGGCAGGCCGGCAGTGCCGAACATCATGCCCAGGCCCAGGGAAATGGCATCCACCGGGTTGGACAGCAGCGCGCCCGGCGCCATGATCGCCTGGCCCTTGGCGTGCACGGCCACGGCGCTGGCGAACATTGCCTCGCTGCTGAAGCCGAAATGCCTGAGCACCATGAACGCCATGAAGGTGGTGCCGGAGAGCAGCATCACCGCCTTGATGATCTGCACCCAGGTGGTGGCGAGCATGCCGCCGAAGGTGACGTACAGCACCATCAGCGCACCCACCAGCATCACCGCGTACAGGTAGTTGATGCCGAACAGCAGCTCGATCAGCTTGCCGGCGCCGACCATCTGCGCCACCAGGTACATCAGCGCCACGGCCAGGGTGCCGAAGGCCGAGGTCAGGCGCACCGGGGCCTGGGCCAGGCGGTAGGAGACCACGTCGGCGAAAGTGTACTTGCCCAGGTTGCGCAGGCGCTCGGCGATCAGGAACAGGATGATCGGCCAACCGGCGAGCACGCCCAGGGCATACAGCAGGCCGTCGTAGCCGTTCATGAACATCATTGCCGAGATGCCCAGGAAGGATGCGGCGCTGATCATGTCGCCGGCGATTGCCAGGCCGTTCTGCATGCCGGTGAGGCCGCCGCCGGCGGTGTAGAAGTCGCTGGCCGAGCGGGTGCGCAGGGCGGCCCAGCGGGTCACCAGCAAGGTGAAGCAGACGAACACCAGGAACATCGAGATGGCGGTCCAGTTCATCGCGCGCACTCCTGCTTGACCACTTCGTTGAGCGGGTCGATGACGCGGTTGGCGCGGTGCATGTAGATGCCGGTGAGGGCGAAGGACAGCAGCACCATCAACACGCCCACCAGCATGCCGACGCTGGTCACCCCGCCGCTGAGGGACTGGCCGAGCACGCCCGGGGCGAAGGCCACCAGCAGGACGAAGCCGTAATAGGCGACAAACATGGTCAGGGTCAGGCTGCCGTTGAGGCGGCGCTTGCGCTTGATCAGTTGCACGAAGGCGGGGTGGTTGCTGATGGTTTCGATGTGTTCGGGTGTCATGGGAGCGTTCTCTCTGGCTGTTGTAATTGTTTTTCAGGTCACGCGGGTGTTGCCGAGGGCTTCATCGCTGGCAAGCCAGCGATGAAGGCAATGCGGTCTCAAAGCTGATCGAAGTCGAGCACCACCTTGTCGCTCAGCGGGTAGGTCTGGCACGACAGCACATACCCGGCGGCCACTTCGTAGTCTTCCAGGGCATGGTTGCTGTCCATCTCCACCTCGCCCTCGATCACCTTGCACTTGCAGGTCGAGCACACCCCGGCCTTGCACGAGTACGGCAGCTCGGCGCCGATGGCATTGCCGGCGTCGAGCACGCTGCGGGTGTTGCGCGGCAGGTCGAAGGCCAGGGCGCGGCCATCGCTGATCACGGTCACCTGGCTGACTGCCGAATCCAGCTCGCGGGCCGCTTCACGGGCCTCGCGGCGGGCTTCGCTGCCGGTGGCGGCGAACAGTTCATAGTGGATGCGCGCCTTGTCCATGCCGTTGGCCTGCAGGCTGTCGCGCACGGTTTCGGTCATGGCCTGGGGGCCGCAGATGAAGGCGGCATCGAGTGAGGTCACGTCGAGCCAGCGGGAGAACAGCTGGCCGCACTTGTCGGCGTCGATGCGGCCGTTGTACAGGTCGACGTCCTGTTGCTCGCGGCTGAACACGAAGATCAGGTTGAGGCGCTCGAGGTACTGGTTCTTCAGGTCCTCGAGGCGGTCGCGGAACAGCGCGCTGTTGCTGGCGCGGTTGCCGTACAGCAAGGTGAAGCGGCTGTCTGGTTCAGTGGCCAGTGTGGTGGCGACCAGCGACAGGAGCGGAGTGATGCCGCTGCCTGCGGCCACGCCCAGGTAGTTGCCCCGGCGCGTCGGCTCCAGTGGCACGAAGAAGTTGCCCGACGGTGGCATCACCTCCAATTGCTGGCCGGCCTTGAGCACTTCGTTGGCGAAGGCCGAGAAACGACCGCCCGGCACGCGCTTGACCGCCACGCGCAGCTCGCCATCCTGCACTGCGCTGCAGATCGAATAGGAGCGGCGCACTTCCTCGTCGTCGAGCTGGGTACGCATGACCAGGTACTGGCCCTGGGTGAAACGGAACTCATCGCGCAGGTGCGCGGGCACGTCGAAGGCGATGGACACCGCGTCGCGGGTCTCCTGGCGCACTTGCTTGATGGTCAGGCTGTGAAACTGGCTCATGGCATTCTCCACGGCTCAAAGGCATTTGAAATAGTCGAACGGTTCCAGGCAGGCGCGGCAGCGGTACAGGGCCTTGCAGGCGGTGGAGCCGAACTGGCTGAGCAGTTCGGTATCGGCGCTGCCGCACTGCGGGCAACACACGCTGGGTGCCGCACCGCGCAGGTTGGCGCTGCCCTCGGGTGGGGCGATGCCGTAGGCGCGCAGCCGCTCACGGCCTTGCGCACTGATCCAGTCGGTGCTCCACGCCGGGGTGAGACGACGCTCCAGTGCAGGCTCGGCGAAGCCGGCCTGTTCCAAAGCCTGGCGAATGTCACTCTCGATCACCTCGGTGGCCGGGCAGCCGGAGTAGGTCGGGGTGACCACCAGGTGCAGGTGGCCGGCGCGCCAGTCGAGGTCGCGCACGATACCCAGGTCGACCACGCTGACTACCGGTACTTCCGGGTCCATCACCTCGGCCAGCACCGCCCAGGCTCGGCTCAGGTCGCCATCGCGCAAGGCCCTGGCGCCGCGGTCGCCGGCGATCAGCTCACCAGGTCGCATCGGGGTAGGCTCGCGGCAGGCACTGCATTTCAGCCAGCAGCAGGCCGAGGTGTTCGCTGTGCAGGCCCTTGCGCCCGTCCAGGTAGAAGTGGCTGGCGGCCTTGGGCAGGGGCAGGTCGACCGAGGCGAAGATGGCCGTGACGGTGTTCAGCCAGTGCTGGGCGATCCGCGCCGGATCGGCGCCGACACCGGCATTGGCCAGCTGGACTTCGCCGTCGTTGGCCACGCTCAATTCGACCGTGAAGCGCCACAGTGTCGGGATGGCTTCGAGCATGCGCCGACGGCTTTCATCAGTGCCGCCGCCCAGGCGCTGCACCCATTCGCCGGAGCGGCGCAGGTGGTAGGTGACTTCTTTCAGGGCCTTGGCGGCGATGCCGGCGATGCGTTCATCGCGCGAGGCGCCGAGCGCTTCAAGCGTGGCGTGGTGCCAGGCGTCGTACAGGAACTGCTTGAGCATAGTTACGGCGTAGTCGCCGTTGGGTTGCTCGACCAGCAGCAGGTTGCGGTAGGCGCGCTCGTCGCGGCGGAACGCCAGGGCATCGGCGTCGCGGCCGTCGTCCAGCAATTCGGCGGCATAGTCCAGCCAGTTGCGCGCCTGGCCCACCAGGTCGAGGCCGACGTTCATCAGCGCCAGTTCTTCTTCCAGCGCCGGCGCCTTGCCGCACCACTCGCACAGGCGCTGGCCCTGGACCAGGGCACTGTCGCCGAGCAGCAGCAGGTATTGGATGAGTGCTTGCTTGTGCATGACGGGCCTCACATGTGTCCGACTTCGGCGGGCAGCTCGTAGAAGCTGGCATGGCGGTAGACCTTGTCGTCCGCCGGGGCAAACAGCGGGTCCTTCTCGTCGGGCGAAGAGGCGGTGATCAGCGCCGAGGGCACCACCCACAGGCTCACGCCTTCGCTGCGGCGGGTGTACAGCTCGCGGGCGTTCTCGATGGCCATGGCGGCGTCGGCGGCATGCACGCTGCCGACGTGCTTGTGGTTCAGGCCGTGCTTGCTGCGCACGAATACTTCGTAGAGGGTCCAGTCAGACATGCTCGATCTCCGCATCGATGGCCGCTTCAGGCGGCGTTCTTGTTGTGTTGCTTGCGCGCATAGGCCACGGCGGCCTCGCGTACCCAGGCGCCGTCTTCGATGGCCTTGCGGCGGGTGGCGACGCGCTCCTGGTTGCATGGGCCGTTGCCCTTGAGCACCTCGTAGAACTCTTCCCACTGGATCTGGCCGAAGTCGTAATGGCCGCGTTCGGCGTTCCACCTGAGCTCAGGGTCGGGAGCGGTGCAGCCGAGCAGTTCCAGCTGCGGCACGGTCTGGTCGATGAAGCGCTGGCGCAGTTCGTCGTTGCTCTGGCGCTTGATCTTCCAGGCCATGGATTGCGCGCTATTGGGCGAATGTTCGTCGCTGGGGCCGAACATCATCAGCGCCGGCCACCACAGGCGGTCGATGGCGTCCTGGACCATGTCCTTCTGCGCCTGGGTACCGTGGCGCATCATGGTCAGCAGCAGTTCGTAGCCCTGGCGCTGGTGGAAGCTTTCTTCCTTGCAGATGCGGATCATGGCGCGGGAGTAGGGGCCGTAGGAGGTGCGCTGCAGCACCACCTGGTTGACGATCGCCGCGCCGTCCACCAGCCAGCCGACCGCGCCCATGTCGGCCCAGCTCAGGGTCGGGTAGTTGAAGATGCTCGAGTACTTGGCCTTGCCGCTGTGCAGCTTGGCGATCTCTTGGTCGCGGTCGGCGCCAAGGGTTTCCATGGCGCTGTACAGGTACAGGCCGTGGCCGGCCTCGTCCTGGATCTTGGCCATCAACTGCAGCTTGCGCTTGAGCGAAGGGGCGCGAGTGACCCAGTTGCCTTCCGGGAGCATGCCGACGATCTCGGAATGGGCGTGCTGGGAAATCTGGCGGATGAGCGTCTGGCGGTAGGCCTCGGGCATCCAGTTCTTGGCTTCGATCTTGATCTCGGCGTCGATCTTCTCCTGGAAGGCGCGCTCTTCGGGCGACATCTCTTCCAGGGTCTTCAGGCGCTTGACGCCGGTTTCTACGAGCTGTGCGTACATGGTCGTGCTCCCGCTGATGGGCTGCTTGGGGCGTGGGTCATTTATAAGCGATACAAAACACAACATCAAACAGTATTTGATGTATCAAATAAGATTTGTGTATCGCTTTCGCATGAGTTGGCCGGGCGTGGCAGCGGGCTTGCCCCGCGATAACGTTCGGCCAGGCGAAAAAAAGCCCCGGAACTTGGCCGGGGCTTTCCAGTAACCGCTATCGGTCAGCTGGCCAGGCGCTTGTCATACACATGACAGGCCTTGCCTTCCGAGCGTTTCAGCGTGCCGCACGGCTGCAACTGGATCTGCGTGCTGATGCCGATGTAGGTCTTGATCTGCTTCGCCAGTTCACCCACCACTTGCTTGCGCTGGCCCTCGTCGAGGTACTGGCTGTCGCTGCGCAGTTCAACATGCACCTCGACGCTGTCGAGATTTCCATTACGATACAGGTGGATCTCATATAGCTCGGAAAGCTGTTTTATCTTGAGTACCTGTTCCTCGATCTGCGTCGGGAACACATTGACCCCGCGAATGATCAGCATGTCGTCGCTGCGCCCGGTGATCTTGCCGATGCGCCGCATCGGCCGCGCCGTGCCCGGCAGCAGGCGGGTGAGGTCGCGGGTGCGGTAGCGCACCATCGGCAACGCCTCCTTGCTCAGCGAGGTGAACACCAGCTCGCCGAGCTGGCCGTCCGGCAGCACCTGGCCTGTGACCGGGTCGATGATCTCGGGGTAGAAATGGTCTTCCCAGATGGTCGGGCCGTCCTTGGTCTCGATGCACTCCATGGCCACGCCCGGGCCCATGATTTCCGAGAGCCCGTAGATATCCAGGGCGTCGATGCCCAAGCGCTGCTCGATGGCGCGGCGCAGTTCGTCGGTCCAGGGTTCGGCGCCGAAGATGCCCAGGCGCAGCTTGAGGTCGTGCGGGTCGATGCCCTGGCGCTCGATCTCGTCGGCGAGGTTGAGCATGTACGAGGGGGTGACCATGATGATGTCCGGCTGGAAGTCGCGGATCAGCTGCACCTGCTTCTCGGTCTGGCCGCCGGACATGGGGATCACCGTGCAGCCCAGGCGCTCGGCGCCGTAGTGCGCGCCCAGGCCGCCGGTGAACAGGCCGTAGCCGTAGGAGACATGCACCTTGTCGCCGCGGCGCCCGCCGGCGGCGCGAATCGAGCGCGCCACCACGTTGGCCCAGGTGTCGATGTCGTTCTGGGTGTAGCCGACCACCGTCGGCTTGCCGGTGGTGCCGCTGGAGGCGTGCAGGCGCACCACCTGGTCCTGGGGCACGGCAAACATGCCGTAGGGGTAGTTGTCGCGCAGGTCGTTCTTGCCGGTGAAGGGGAAGCGGGCCAGGTCCTCCAGCGATTTCAGGTCGTCGGGATGGGCGCCACAGGCGTCGAAGCGCTGGCGGTACAGCGGCACATTGGCGTAGGCGTGGTTCAGGCTCCAGCGCAGGCGCTCCAGCTGGTGCTGGCGCAGTGCGTCGAGGCTGGCGGTTTCCATCGGGTCGAGCAGGGCGCGGTCGGCATCGTGGTAGAGATTCATGGTTTCACTCGAGTTGTTCTTGTCGTGGGCAGGGGCCCTGAGTGTCATGGCAGGCAGCATACTGCCCGCGTCGCGTGGCGTCTCTGGCGGCTGATCAGAGGCGCTCGATCACCAGGGCGATGCCCTGGCCGACGCCGATGCACATGGTGCACAGGGCGTAACGGCCACCGGTCTGCTCCAGCTGGTGCAGGGCGGTTGTGACCAGACGTGCGCCGCTCATGCCCAGCGGGTGGCCCAGGGCGATGGCGCCACCGTTGGGGTTGACCCGCGGATCGTCGTCGGCCAGGCCCAGCTCGCGCAGCACGGCCAGGCCCTGGGCGGCAAAGGCTTCGTTGAGCTCGATCACGTCCATGTCGGCCAGCGCCAGGCCGGTCAGCTCCAGTACCTTGTGGGTCGCCGGCACCGGGCCGATGCCCATGAGGCGTGGCTCGACGCCCGCCACCGCCAGGCCGAGCACCCGGCCACGGGCCTTGAGGCCGTGGCGTTGCGCGGCCCGTGGGCTGGCCAGCAGCAGGGCGCAGGCGCCGTCATTGACCCCCGAGGCATTGCCGGCGGTGACGCTGCCGCCCTCACGGAACGGCGTGCCCAGGCGCGCCAGTTGTTCCAGGGTGGTGTCGCCTCGTGGATGTTCATCATGCTCGACGCGTTTGGGCGGGCCTTTGCGCTGCGGGATCTCCACCGCGACGATCTCCTGGGCCAGACGGCCATTGGCCTGGGCGGCGGCGGCCTTGAGCTGGCTGCGCAGGGCGAAGGCATCCTGGTCTTCGCGGGAGATGTCGAAGCGCTCGGCGACGTTCTCGGCGGTTTCGGGCATCGAATCGATGCCGTATTGCGCCTGCATCGAAGGGTTGACGAAGCGCCAGCCGATGGTGGTGTCGAACAGTTGCGCGCTGCGGCCAAAGGCCTGTTCCGACTTGCCCATGACGAAGGGTGCCCGCGACATCGACTCGACGCCGCCGGCCAGCATCAGCCCGGCTTCGCCGCAGCGCAGGGCGCGGGCAGCGTTGCCGATGGCGTCGAGGCCCGAGCCACACAGGCGGTTGATCGTGGTGCCGGACACCTCGATCGGCAGCCCGGCCAGCAGGGCGGCCATGCGCGCGACGTTGCGGTTGTCTTCGCCGGCCTGGTTGGCGCACCCGAGGATCACATCGTCCAGCGCCGCCCAGTCCAGGCCGGGATGGCGCGCCATCAGCGCCTTGATCGGCACCGCGGCAAGGTCGTCGGGGCGCACGCTCGACAGGGCGCCGCCGTAGCGGCCGATGGGGGTGCGCACGGCATCGATGATCAGCGCGTGGGGCAGGCTGGCGTCAGTCATTTGAAGTCTCCGGCGACAGCACGGTGCCGCGCACTTTGTAGGATTTGCCGTGGAACAGGGCGATCAGCTCGCCCTGCTGGTTCTCGATGCGCACGTCGTAGTTGCCGGTGCGGCCTTTGCGGCTTTGTTCGCTGGCGCTGGCCTGCAGGCGGTCGCCGAGCCGCGCCGGGGCCACATAGTCGATGCTGCAACCCAGGGCCACGGCCGCTTCATCGTAGCTGTTGCAGGCGAAGGCGAAGGCCGAATCGGCCAGGGCGAACAGGTAGCCGCCATGGCAGGTGCCGTAGCCCTGGATCATGTCGGCGCGCACGGTCATGCCCAGGCGGGCGCTGCCGGGGCCGGCTTCGAGCAGCTCGATGCCCAGGCCCTGGCTGGCGGCGTCACGGCCGAACATGGCCTCGGCGCAGGCGCGGGCCAAAGCGTGTGTGGATTGATCAGCCATGCAGGCGGCCTCCTTCGGCGTGGGTGCGGCGCAGCAACAGGGACGGCCGGTAACGTTCCTCGCCGTAGCTGCGTTGCAGGTTGTCGAGCACGTTCAGGGTGTAGCCGATGCCCAGCTGGTCGGCCCAGGCCAGCGGGCCGCGCGGGTAGTTGACCCCGGCGCGCATCGCCAGGTCGATGTCGCCGGGGGTGGCGACGCCTTGCAGCACGGCGTCGGCGGCTTCGTTGGCGAGCATGGCCACGGTGCGCAGCACCACCAGGCCGGGCAGGTCGGCCACCTGGCAGGCGCTCAGGCCGGCCCGGGCAAGCAGGGCGACGGCCTGGTCCAGGGCCACGGCGCTGCATTCGGCGCCGTGGCTGATGGCCAGGCGCGGGGCGCTGGCGTAGTCCAGGGCCAGGTCCAGCAGCACCAGGTTGCGCAAGCCGTCCTCGCGGGCGCGCTGGCTGGCCAGGCGGCCATCGGACAACGCCAGGGTGGCATCTCCCACACGGAGCAGGCCGGTGCCGGCGCGTTCGGTGACGCCGACACCATTGGCGCGCAAGCGCTCGACCAGGGGCTGCAGGGCACCCAGGTCACCCTCCACCGTGCAGCGTTTGACAGACGTCTGACTGGTGAGCGTTGCGGGCTCTGGCCGCTCGGTACCTTCGGTGTAGCTGTAGAAGCCTTGGCCGGTCTTGCGCCCGAGCCGTCCTGCGTCGACCAGCTCTTTCTGCACCAGCGACGGCTGAAAGCGGAAATCGCCATAGAAGGCTTCGAACACCGAGCAGGTCACCGCGTAGTTGACGTCGTGGCCGATCAAGTCGGTGAGTTCGAATGCGCCCATGCGAAAGCCCCCGGCATCGCGCAGCAGGGCATCGAGGGTGGCGCAGTCGGCGGCGCCTTCCTGCAGCAGGCGCAGGCTTTCGGCATAGAAGGGCCGGGCCACGCGGTTGACGATAAAGCCCGGCGTCGAACGGGCATGCACCGGTTGCTTGCCCCAGGCGCGGGCGGTGTCGTAAAGCGTGGCCGCCAGGCTCGGCGCGGTGGCCAGCCCGGAGACGACCTCCACCAGCGCCATCAAGGGCGCCGGGTTGAAGAAGTGCATGCCAATGACCCGCTCCGGGTGTTTGAGCCCGGCGGCGAGGCTGGTGATCGACAGCGAGGAAGTGTTGCTGGCCAGGATGCAGTCCGTGGCGCACAGGCCTTCAAGCCGACGCAGCAGGTCCTGTTTGACAGGCAGTTGTTCGACGATGGCTTCGATCACCAGATGGGCGTCGGCCAGGGCGTCGAGGGTATCCACCGGTTGCAGCCGGTCGCGGATCACGCTGCGGCTGTCAGGCGCAAGCTTGCCTTTTTCCACCTGCCGGCCGAGCAGGCGATCGATGCCTTCGATCGCCTGCTCGGCGGCGCCGGGGCGCGTATCGTAGAGGCGCACGGGATGGCCGGCCTGGGCCGCCACCTGGGCGATGCCGGCCCCCATGGCGCCTGCGCCGATCACTGCCACCAGGGCGTCATTGTCGAGTGCGGCCATGATCAGCGCCCCTTGAACACAGGTGTACGTTTGTTCATGAAGGCGCTGACGCCCTCGCGGTAGTCCTCGCTGCGCCCGGCCAGGCGCTGGAGGTCGCGCTCGAGCTCCAGCTGCTCATCGAAGCGGTTGTCGAAGCTCTGGTTGAGGGCGCGCTTGATCAAGGCCAGGCCGTAGGTGGGCTGGGCCGCCAGGTGACGGGCCAGGCCAAGTGCTTCGTCGCGCAGCACGGCATCGTCCACCACCCGGTGGATCAGCCCCCATTGCTCGGCCTGCTCGGCGCTCAGGCGCTCGCCCAGCAAGGCCAGCGCCTTGGCCCGGGCCATGCCGACCAGCCTGGGCAGCAACCAGGTGCCGCCGGAGTCCGGCACCAGGCCAATCTTGCAGAACGCCTGGATGAAGCTCGCCGAGCGTGCCGCCAGCACCAGGTCGCAGGCCAGTGGCAGGTTGGCCCCGGCACCGGCGGCCACGCCGTTGACCGCGCAGATCACCGGCAGCGGCAGGTCGCGCAGGCTGCGCACCAGCGGGTTGTAGAACTGCTCGATGGACTGGCCAAGGTCGGGCAGCTCGGCGCCGGGCGCGACATTGCGGTCGGCCAGGTCCTGGCCTGCGCAGAAGCCACGGCCTTCGCCGGTCAGCAGCAGTACCCGGGCGCGTTCGCTGTGGCGTACCTGCTTCAAGGCCTCGCGCACCTCCAGGTGCATCGCGGTATTGAAGCTGTTGAGCTGCTCGGGCCGGTTGAGCGAGAGGAGGGCAACGCCGTCGTCGCCGATGGAAAACAGGATGTGCTGGAAAGACATGACTGGCTCGCTCCGTCAGTCGGTGGAAGGCTTACAGCCCTTGGAATCGGGCCGGGCGTTTTTCCTGGAAGGCGCGGATGCCTTCGTTGCGGTCGGCGGTGCCGGCCAGCAGGGTGAAGGCGTGGCGCTCGAAGCGCAGGCCGCTCGCCAGGTCCATGTCCTGGGCCTTGAGCAGCGCCTCCTTGGCTAGGCGCACCGCCAGCGGCGCCTTGGCGGCGATGGCGACGGCTACCTGCAGGGCACGCTCGACGGTGAGTTCGGGCTCGGTGACTTCACTGACCAGGCCGGCCTGCAGGGCATGGCGGGCGCCGATGGCCTCGCCGCCGAGGACCATCTGCATGGCCAGCGGCTTGCCCACGGCGCGCAGCAGGCGCTGGGTGCCGCCGGCGCCGGGGAGGATGCCGAGGTTGATTTCCGGCTGGCCGAAACGGGCGTCGCTGCCAGCGATGACGATATCGGCGCACATCACCAGTTCGCAGCCGCCGCCGAGGGCGAAGCCGTTGACCGCGGCGATCAGGGGTTTGCCGAAACCGGTGATGCTTTGCCAGTGGGCCACGCGTGGGTCGTCGAGGATGCCGACCAGGTCGCGCTCGGCCATTTCGTTGATATCGGCGCCGGCGGCGAAGGCCTTGCGGCTGCCGGTGATGACCACGGCACGGATCTGCGGATCCTGGTCGGCGGCATGCAGTTCTGCGGCCAGCTCTTCCAGCAGCGCTGTGTTCAGGGCGTTCAGGGCTTGCGGGCGGTGCAGGGTGATCAGGCGGACACCGTCCGCCGGGGCCTGCACGATGAGGTTGCTTGGCATGGGGTACCTCGGGCTGCACGTTCGGCGCCGGCTGGGGCCGGCTTTTCTTGGAGTTGTTCGTGGTGCTGGGGCCAGTATATGTTCAATACGATACATAAAATCAATATAGAAATTGTAATTACGTATCTTGATGTGAGGCGAATTACGCTATCGCGGGGCAAGCCCGCTCCCACGCACCCTCGCTCTTACTATCATCCGAAGGAGCTGGCTTGCCCAGCGATGAAGTCTTCACAGGTCTGAAGCTTGGTTAAGAAAGCGATACACCAGCAAGGCATTGACTAAGTGATTTGATCTGATACAGGATCAACAAGTCTTCCGAATCATATCGAGAGCCAGACCCATGCCCTGCTACCGCCTCGACGGCCTGACCCCCGTGGTCCATCCCAGCGCCTATGTACACCCCAGCGCCGTGCTGATCGGCGACGTGCTGGTCGGCGCAAACTGCTACATCGGCCCCTTGGCCTCGCTGCGCGGCGATTTCGGGCGAATCATCCTGGAAGAGGGCGCCAACCTGCAGGACACCTGCGTGATGCACGGTTTTCCCGGCGGCGACACGGTGGTCGAGCGCAACGGCCATATCGGCCATGGCGCCGTGCTGCACGGCTGCCGGATCGGCGAGGATGCCCTGGTCGGCATGAACGCGGTGGTCATGGACGCCGCGCATATCGCCCCGCGCTGCATCGTCGCCGCCACGGCCTTCGTCAAGGCCGGCTTCGAATGCCCGCAGCAACACCTGGTGGTCGGCGCGCCGGCCGTGGCCAAGCGCCCGCTCAGCGACCAGGAACTGGCCTGGAAACAGCGCGGTACCGCCGAATACCACAGCCTCGCCCGGCGTTGCCTGAGCGCGCTGGTGGAATGCCCGCCATTGACCGCGCCGGAGCAGGACCGCCCGCGCATGGGCGACTCCGGCTTCAGGCCCAAGGCCGAGGGCGGTGCATGAGCCTTGCGCGGTCGCGGCAGGCAGGTATAGTCGAGGCTTTAGCCGCGCCTCGTTCCCCCATGAGCAGCCTTGCCCCCCTGAATCACCTGATCACCCGTTTCCAGGAGCAGACGCCGATCCGCGCCAGCTCCCTGATCATCACTCTCTACGGCGATGCCATCGAACCCCATGGCGGCACGGTCTGGCTGGGCAGCCTGATCAACCTGCTGGAGCCGATGGGCATCAACGAGCGGCTGATCCGCACCTCGATCTTCCGCCTGACCAAGGAAGGCTGGCTGACCGCCGAAAAGGTCGGTCGGCGCAGCTATTACAGCCTCACCGGCACCGGCCGGCGGCGCTTCGAAAAAGCCTTCAAGCGCGTCTACAGCGCCAGCCTGCCGGCCTGGAACGGCGCCTGGACCCTGGTGCTGCTGGCCCAGCTCGATGCCACCAAGCGCAAGGCCGTGCGTGAAGAGCTCGAGTGGCAAGGCTTCGGCGTCATGGGCGCGAACCTGCTGGGCTGCCCGCGCACCGACCGTGCCGACCTCGCTGCGACCCTGCGCGAGCAGGATGCCGAGGACGACTGCATCGTCTTCGAGACCCACGCCCAGGAAGTGCTGGCCTCCAAGGCCCTGCGCGCCCAGGTGCGGGAAAGCTGGAACATCGAGGAACTGGGCCAGCACTACAGCGAGTTCATCCGCCTGTTCCGCCCGTTGTGGCAGGCGATGAAGGACCTGGACGCGCCAAGCCCGCAGGACTGCTTCCTGGCGCGCACGCTGCTGATCCACGAGTACCGCCGCCTGCTGCTGCGTGATCCGCAGTTGCCGGACGAGCTGTTGCCGGGGGATTGGGAAGGCCGCGCGGCGCGGCAGCTGTGCCGCAACCTGTACCGGCTGGTGCAGGGCAGGGCGGAGGAGTACCTGGCCAGTGCGCTGGAGACGGCAGATGGGCCGTTGCCGGATGCCAACGAGAGTTACTTCAAGCGCTTTGGTGGGCTTGCTTGACAGGTGGTGCCCTGTAGGAACGGTCTTGCCCGTGCCTACAGGGGAGGGTGACGTTCTCAGCCACGCTGATCGAAGAAATGCCCCATCAGCTGCAACAACGGCCGGCGTCGGTTCTTCACCGCGAACTCCCATTCATGCGTCTGCGACGGCGCATGGCCGAGCTCATGCTCGCCCAGCAACTTCTGCACCTTGGCCAGGCGGTACCAGGGCACCGAGGGGAAGGCATGGTGGACGATGTGCAGGTTGAAGTTGAGGATCACGAAGCGCGACCACAGCGGCAGGCTCTTGCAGTCGTGGGACACGCCGTCCTGCTCCCAGAACTGCAGGCGATCGGCATCGCGGGCGAGCAGCGGGGCCTCGGCGTGGTGCGGCAGGTTGAGCAGCTCGACCATGAAGAACAGGAACACCCAGGTGATCAGGTAGAACAGCACCAGGTCCAGCAGGTGCCCCAGGCTCCAGGCCAGCACGGCCGCCGCCAGGTAGCCGGCCAGGTACAGGCGGGCGAAGCGGATCTCCTTGAGGATCCGTGGCGAACTGTCGCCCTTGGCCTTGGCGATGAATGGCGCGCGCCAGTTGAGCAGGAAGTGGTTGGCGGCGATCATCGGAATCCAGTGCTTCCAGACGAACTCCAGGGTGCGCTCCTGCTTCTTGGTCATCACCGAGAAGCGCTCGATCATGCCGCGGTTCTCCGGGTCGTTCAGCGGGTGCGCAGTCCAGGTGTGGTGGGCCATGTGGAAGCGCCGGCGGACCAGGAACGGCAGGGCGATCAGCCAGCCGTTGCAGTGGCCGATGAAATCGTTGAGCCGGCGGTTGGCCGAGGCGGCGCCGTGGGTCGCCTCGTGCATGATCAGGTAGAGCTGCACGGTGGCCAGACCTGCCAGCGCCAGGCCCAGCAACTGCAGGGCGGTGGAGTCGGCGAGCCACAGGTTCCAGGCCACCGCCAGCAGCAGCAGGTCGGCGACCCACAACATCACGGTCCAGGGTTCCCGGGCGCCGTCGGGGATCTGTTTTCTTACACTAAGCCATTGGTCCTTGGTCACTTGCTGAAACTCCGATCGGTTAGCTGGCGGCCCGGGAAACCGGGGCCGCGGGAAGGCTGCAGAGGTTGTTGGCCAGGTGCGCGTAGGCCAGGTCGAAGCGGGCGATGTCGTCATCGAAACCGTGGCTGCGCGGCGCCACGGCAAAGTCCTGGAACACCAGCTGGATGCAGTCGTAGCGGCTGCCGTTCTCCAGGTGCCAGGCCGGCAGGTAGGCGGTGATCGCAAAGCCCAGGCGGCGCAGGCTGGCCAGCAGCTCCAGCTTGTCGGCGAGGATCACCAGGCCGACGTACTCGGCCTGGGAATACTGACGCAGCAGCGCGCCCAGCTCGGTCAGCACGGCATGGGTCGAGCCATAGCGGCCGCATTGGCCCGACAGCATCAGCGCGGCGGCCTGCGGGTCGTGGCTGTAGCTGAGCTGGCCATGGCGTTCGGCGCCGGTCGGGCCGCTGAGGTAGGTGTCCGGGTAGCTGCCGGGGGCAACGGCAAGCTGCAGGGCGGGGTAGAGCAGCCTGCGGATATAGTCGGCGGCGCGGGTGGTCACGTACCAGGGGGCGACGTGCGCGAAGCCGGCCTGGGGTACAGGGTGGATGGCGGTCAGGTGATACTCGCGCAGGCCATCGACCTTGTCCGGGCCGCCGTCATGGCCCACCAGCACGGCGGGGCGGATCTTCTTCATGACACCGTGGCTGGCGATGTTGCGGGTAATGTAGAAGCCCAGCTCCATGGGCGCTGGCCGGTGCGTCTCGAAACCGAGGCGGACCAGGCTGGAGATGGCGCCGGACCTGCGCGCGTCAGGGTGAATCACACCGTGGCACACCTCCCACGACTGGTTCCACGGGCGGCGGGCGATGCAGCAGCAACCGGCCAGGTTGCCCTCGGCCTCGGCGACGAACCACTGCTGTTGCCCGCTGCTCATCGAGTGGCGGATGTAGGACGCACTCTGGCAGGGGTGGGTGGTCTGCCCATAGACCTGCTGGAACAGCGCGGCGAGGGCTTCGATATCGGCGGGGTTGGCCGGGCGATAGCGCAGTGTTTCGGTTTCCGGCAACGGCGCAACGGCCGTTTGCGGCGAACGGGTCGCAGTCATGACGCACCTTTTGTCTTTATTGAAGGCGAACGAAGGCAGTGACCGCCCAGGGCAGGTCACGGGCAGGTGTCGGTTTTGGCGCTGCGGTCAGTGGCGGGAATGTCGTCGGTTGACGGCGAAGCAGGCGGGGGCGAGCAAAAGGCAAGGCAGGGCGGGTTTGAACGGAGCGTCATCCGTGAGCATGGCCATTACGCAACTCCTGTACATGGCGGGGTTCTTGTCCGAGGCAAACAGAAATCCTTCCCGTTGCCAGGACACGGACTATAGAGCCACGCCATGGGCTGTCAAACGCACACGGAGGGTCGCCTGCGCGGTGGTCTCTGCGGGGCGGCCAAGGGGCGGATCAGCCCGCCCCCGGTTTTTCGGCACGCCAGCTTGCAGGGGCGCGCGTTGTAGGCACAGGCTTACATGCAAACGCCCGGAATGACGACTCGGCGTTCAGCTATCGCTGCCCTTGGGATGGGCGATGATGCGTTGCGGTTCGGCTTTTCCCAGGTCCGGCGCAGGCACCCTCAGAGGCTGGCTGGCAGTGCTGTAGACCTGGGTGCGAGTGGCCAGCCCGTCGACCAGGATACCTTGCAACGGTTGCCTGGCCGGTGGCTTGCCACGGGCCTTGAGATCGGCAATCACCTCGTCGACTAAGGCATCGATCTGCGTACTGTCCCGGTGGTGGGCGGTGGTGATCAGGTGCGCGGTGTCGCCCGAGGTGGCCAGGCAATGGCGTTTCCATACGTTGGCCGAGGGGCAGGGGAACACCACGGTGATCGAATTGGGATTGCGCCAGGCGTCGATCCCCGCGGCCCGCAGCCGGTCCACCGCATGCTGGGCCAGGTCCAGGCAGCGTTGGATACGTTCACGCCAGTCGTCCATGGAGCGGCTGCGCAGGGCGGCCCACATCATCAGCGGCGTGTGGCCGTTGCGCGAGCCGCTGATGGTCTGGTCGCGGGCGCTGATGTAGTCGACCTCCACCGAGATGCGTTCGACGTTGGCGCGCCGTGCCACGACGATGCCGCAGGGCATCGGCGAGCCGATCATCTTGTGCCCCGAGACGCAGATCGAGTCGATGCCGTCGGCGAACGAGTAGGGCTCGGGAGCGTCGACGAAGGGCAGGATCATGCCGCTGAGTGCCGCGTCGGCATGCAGGTAGTAGTCCTCCCGGCGGATGCCGGCCTGGGCCAGGCGCTGCTGGATGGTGGCGATGTTGTCAGTGGCGCCGCGCAGGGTGGTGCCGATGTTGGCGAAGATGATCGGGTGGTGCTCGCCGTCGGCCGCGATCCGTGCGATCAGGTCGTCGTAGTCCATCTCGCCATTGGCCTGGGACGCCACCACCTGGGCCTTGATGCGCAGCAGGCGGACGATCTTGGCCACCGAGTAGTGGGTGTCCTGGGAGTAGTAGAGCGCGGCGTCGGGGAACAGCTCGCGGGCCAGGTAGCAGCCGAACATGTTGCCTTCGGTGCCGCCGTTGGTGACGTAGCCCCAGCTGTCCTCGAAGGGGATGTGGAACAGTTCGGCGAAGAAGCGCATCACCTCGCGCTCGAAATCGAAGGAATTGAGCAGGTAGTTGCTGTACTCGTTCCAGTCGCCGCAGTTGTTGATGGAAAAGCGCATGAAACGGTGCAGCAGGCTGTAGTCGAAGTCGGCGGATTCGGGGTAGCCGACATTGAAGTACTGGTGGGTGAGGCAGTAGCGCCAGAACGCCTCGAGACGTGTGTGGTCGGCAGGTGAGAATGTCATGTCCAGCTCCATGGAGCGCGCCCGGCCGACCAGGGCCGGGCGCGTTGCGGGTGAAAGTCCTTGTCGGTGGCCGTGTCGGGCTCAGGCGGCCAGGGTGGCGCCGCCGTCGACCACGATGTCCTGCAGGGTCACGTGGCCGGCCTGCTCGGAGGCGAGGAACAGCACCACATGAGCGATATCGTCGGGCGTGGCGATCTTGCCCAGGGGCACGCCGAGCTTGAACTGCTGTGGCAGGCCGTCGATCAACTGCCGTTCTGCCGCCGGATCGCCCAGCATGCCGGCCAGCATCGGCGTGCGCGTCGAGCCCGGCGAGACCACGTTGCAGCGCACGCCATAGGGCGCAAGCTCGAGGCCCACGCAGTGGCTGAGGCTGACCAGCGCGGCCTTGGAGGCGCAGTAGGCGGCCATGTTCAGCCGCGGCACATGGGCTGCATTGGAAGCGACGTTGACGATGGCGCCGCGGCGCTGGCGGCGGAACACCGGGGTCCACTGGCGCATCAGGTAGAACGGCGCGCTGGCATTGACGTCGAGGCAGCGCTGCCAGTCTTCGCAGGACACCTCGTCGCTGAGCCCGAGCCGCAGCACGCCGGCCACATTGACCAGCACATCGAGATACTGCGCCTGTTCCTTGAGCCGGTCGCAGACCCGTTGCACGTCGGCCGGGTCGGTCAGGTCGACATGCAGCAGCGGGAACGGCACGTCGGCCTCCTCGCAATCCAGGCCGATGACCTCGGCGCCTTCCTCGACAAAGCGCTGCGCCACGCAGCGGCCGATGCCGCTGGCGGCACCGGTGACCAGCACGCGCCGGCCAGTGAAGCGGGCCATGGCCATCAGGCGGCCCCCCGCGCTTGCACCAGCGACCACCAGCCATCCAGCGTCGGCGTGTTGGCCAGCTCCTCGAAGCTGACGGCGATGCCGCGCTGCTTGAGCTCGGCGGCCAGTTTCATCACCTGCAGCGAGTCGAGGCCGTAGAAGATCAGGCTTTCCTGGGGGTCGAGCTCGCTGTCGTCCTCGATCATCTGGCGCACCCGGCCGTGCAGCCAGTCACGGGTAGTCACGCCCGCCGGCTGGGTCAGCAGGGTGGCGGTGTCGGTGACATGGCCGCAGCGGGTGGCCACGTACTTCAGGGCCAGGCGGTGCTCCTCCTCGGAGAAATCGGCCACCGCGTCGCCCACCAGGAAGGCCTGGATATCGTTCATGAAGGCGTCGGCGGCGGTGATCATGCAGCCGATATGGGCGTACACGCCGCCGATCAGCAGTTGGTCCCGCTGCCAGCCGCGCATGCGTTCGAGCAGGTCGGAGCGCTGGAAGGCGCTGTAGCGCCACTTGGTCAGCACGGTATCGCCCGGCTGCGGCGAAAGCGCGTCGATGATCGGTTGCTGTTCGGGGCTGGCCGCGGGCAGCCCCGGGCCCCACATGGCGTTGAGCAGGGCGCGATCCTCGGGCGGCTGTTCATGGGGCTGGGCGGTGTAGACCACCGGGATGCCCTGCGCGCGAGCCCACTGGATCAGCCGCGACAGGTTGTCCACCAGCGCGGTGAGCAGGGCGCCGTCAGGCTGGTAGAAGCGCAGGAAATAGCGCTGCATGTCGTGGATCAGCAGCACGGCGCGGGCCGGGTCGGGTTGCCAGGTGGTCTTGTTGGCCGGGTAGCTGGCCGGTTGCGGCATGGGGTAGTCGTGGATGGTTGGAATGGTCGTGTCGGGTCCTTGGACGGTCAGGTGGTCGGGGCAACGGCGAGCAGCGCGCGCAGTTGCTTCTTGTCGATCTTGCCCACCGCGGTCAGCGGCATGGCGTCGATCAGCCGGATCCGGTCCGGGAGCTTGTATTCGGCGATGCCCAGGCCCATGAGGTGGCGGCGCAAGGCGATCGGCTTGAGTTGCGGGTTGCGCGAGACGATGAAGGCGCAGCTCTTCTCGCCGAGCAGTTCATCGGGCAGCGCCACCAGGGCGGCGTGGGTCACGTCGGGGTGCATGACGATCAGGTTCTCGATCTCCTCCGAAGCGACCTTCTCGCCGCCGCGGTTGATCTGGTCCTTGACCCGCCCGACGACCCGCAGGTTGCCGTCGGCGCTGCGCTGGACGATATCGCCGGAGTGGTAGAAACCGTCCTGGTCGAACACCTGGGCGTTGTGCTCGGGGCTCTTGTAGTAGCCGCAGAAGGTATAGGGGCCACGGGTGGCGAGCATGCCCGGCTCGCCGTCGGCGACCGGCTGGCCCTGTTCGTCGAGGATGCGCACCTCGTCCAGTTCGCTGATCGGCCGGCCCTGGGTGGTGAATACCTGTTCGTCGCTATCATCCAGACGGGTGTAGTTGACCAGGCCCTCGGCCATGCCGAATACCTGCTGCAGCTTGCAGCCCAGCACCTCGGGAACCTGGCGCGCCAAGGCCTCGGCGAAACTGGCGCCACCGACCTGCAGCAGGCGCAGGCTGCGCAGCTTGGCGGCGTGCCCGGGGGCGGCCTGCAGCCACAGGGCCACGGCGCTGGGCACCAGGGCGGCCATGGTCACGGCGTGGCGTTCGATCAGGGCGAAGCAGTGCAACGGCTCCGGGTTGGCCGCCATGACGATGCAGCCGCCGGCGTGCAGCACGCCCAGGCCACCGGGGGAACTGAGGGTGTAGTTGTGCGCCGCCGGCAGCGCGCAGAGGAAGCGCGTGTCGCTGTCGAGGGCGCAGATCTGCGCGCTGGCCCGCACGCTGTAGGCGTAGTCGTTGTGGGTGCGCGGGATCAGTTTGGGGGTGCCGGTGCTGCCGCCGGACAGCTGGAACAACGCCACCTCGCCGCACGGGCTGGGCGCGTAGTGGGTGCCGCGCACATCGGCGCTGGCGCTCCAGTCGTCGAGGGCATCGAGCATCAGCGTCAGCTTCGGGCGCAGGCCTTCCTTGGCCAGGTCGTCGAGGAACGCGTCATTGCGGAATACCTCATGCTCCGCCGAAGCGATCAGCAGGGCCGGCTGGATCTGCCGGGCAAAGGCGCCCAGCTCGTGCTGGCGGTGGCTGTACAGCGCATTGACCGGGGCGATGCCGGCCTTGAGCAGGGCGAACAGCACGATGTAGAACTCGGCGACGTTGGGCAGCTGCACCAGCGCAGTGTCGCCCTGGCCCAGGCCGTGGGCGGCCAGGCGCGATGCCAGGTTGGAGGCACGGCGATCCAGTTCGCCGTAGCTGATGCGGCGCTCGCCGCAGAGGATCGCCGGGGCTTGCGGCTGCACGGCGGCGCGGGCGATCAGCAACTGGCTGAGCGGCTGGTCGTTCCAGTAGCCGGCGGCGCGATAGCGCTGCGCCCGGTCCGCGGGCCAGGGGGTGAATTCGATGGTCATGGGCATCTCGGAAAGCGGGTTTGAGGTCAATGGTCCAGGCCGCAGGCGCGCAGCATGGTGCCGAGCTTGGTCTGTACTTCGTTCCATTCGCTGTCGGGGCTGGAGGCCTCGACGATGCCGGCGCCGGCGAACAGGCGAACGCGCTGGCCGTTGAAGGTGCCGCAGCGGATGGTCACCACCCACTCGCCGTTGCCCTGGGCGTCGCACCAACCGACCATGCCGGTGAACAGGCCACGCTCGAAGGGCTCGACGAAGCGGATCAGCTGGCGGGCGCGCTCGGTGGGGTAACCGCATACGGCGGGGGTCGGGTGCAGGCGGCAGGCCAGTTGCAGGGCGTCGATATCGGCCGAGGCCAGTTCGCCCTCGATGCGCGTGGACAGGTGCCACAACGCGGCGGTGCTGATCAGCGAGGGCCGTTCGGGGACCTGCAGGCGGCTGCACAGCTCGCCGACGCGCTGGGCGATGTCCTCGGTGACCAGGCGGTGCTCGTAGTGGTCCTTCTCCGACGCCGCCAGCCATTGCGCATTGGCGCGGTCGGCCTCGGGGTCGGCCATGCGTCGCACGGAGCCGGCCAGCGGATTGCTGACGAAGGCGCTGCCTTGCTTGTGCACCAGCAGTTCCGGGCTCACCCCCAGCAGGGTGGAACCGTCGGCCAGGGGCACGCGGAAGTGGTAGCCCTCGCGGTTCAGTGCCTTGAGGTTGGCCTGCACCTGGGCCGTGTCCACGGGCGCGGCAAAGTGCAGTTCGCGCTGCACCGAGAGCACGGCCTTGCGCACATCGCTGTGCTGGAAGTTGACGATGGCGTGGCGCACGGCGCGCTTGAAACCGTGTTCGTCGGGGATGTTGGCCTGGTTGAGCAGAGCAGGCAGCGAGCCGGGCTGTACAGGAGCCGCGGCGCGCGCCTGCCAGGTATAGGCCTCGGGAATGTACAGGCTGGAAGCCTGGGTGGTGTCGAACGGGATAGCGCCGACCACGATGGGATTTTCCTGCCCGGCCTGGCGGGCGCGTTCGAAGGCCTGGTCGATGCTGCGCCGCAGTGCGCCACCGGCCAAGTGGCTGCCGTGGGCCGCGGTGTCGATGCGTTCGCTCAGGCCGCTGACGCTCAGCTCGCGCTCGCCGGATGTGAATGAAAAGCTCGAATCCTCTTGGTTGAGCGGCATGGTGTCCCTGTCTTGCAAACGCAGGGTGCCTGTCTTCATGAGTTGCCTCCTTGGCGATGGGTGAGAAAGAAAACCTTGAAATATAATCATTCTCGTTAGTAAATATGAGGACGCGAAACACATGGATTTGTCAACTACGCGGGTAAGCGATGAGAGAGTTAACTTCGATGCAGGCCGCCTGTTGGATCGGGCGGGATGCACATGCGGCACTGGGTGGCGTCAGCGCGCACCTGTACGCCGAGTTCGATGGCCGGGCCATCGATGTGGCGCGCCTTGCCGGCGCACTTGAGGCGCTGTACCGGGCGCATCCGATGCTGAGCCTGCGCATCGACGGGCAGGGGCTGCAGGCCATCGACGAAGCACAGCGCGCCCATCTGGAGCTGGAGGATTTCAGCGATCTGGATGGTCCAGCCGTGGAGCGGCGCCTGCTGGAGAAACGTCGCCAGTGGAGCCACCAGCGCCTGGACCTGGGTGCTGGCCAGGGTGCGCGCTTCGGCCTGAGCCTGCTGCCGGGCAATGCCAGCCGGTTGCACGTGGACACCGACATGATCGCGGTGGACCCGTCGAGCTTCCGGGTGCTGATGGAAGACCTGGCTCGCCTGTACGATTCGCCTGAAAGCGTTCTGCCGACCACGCCGAACTACTTCGACTGGCTGGACCAGGTGCGTGCCGATGCCGACCTGCGTGCCGCCCGCAGCCGCGACCGGGCATGGTGGCGAGCACGCCTGGCGCAGATCGCCCCAGCGCCCTCGCTGCCCTTGCTCCCTGCGGGGGCGGCACGCAGCGAGCGCTTTGCCGCTCGCCTTGAACCTGCGCAGTATCGTGCCTTGCAGCACGCGGCGCGCGCACAGCGGATCACCTCGTCGGCGTTGATGCTCGGGCTGTTCGCCACCGCCTTGGGTGAGCACACCGGCGATCGGCGCTTGCGCCTGAACGTCCCGGTATTCTGGCGCGAACCACTGCTGGAACCTGTACAGCGCATCGTTGGCGAGTTCGCCAACCTGGTGCTGGTGGACGTCGACTTCACGGGTATCGCCAGCCTTGCCGCGCTGTGCCGGGACCTGCATCGGCAGCTGGTGGAGCGCCTGGCGCACAGCGCCTATCCGGGCGTGGACCTGATGCGCGACCTGTCGCGCCATCACGGTACGCCGCAACTGGCACCGGTGGTGTTCACCGCAGGGCTGGACCTGCCTGGCGGCGAGCTGTTCTCCGAGCGGGTGAACCGGGTGTTCGGGCCGATGGACTGGGTGATCTCCCAGGGCCCGCAGGTGGCCCTGGACGCACAGGTGGCGCGGGCCGACGGTGGCCTGCTGATCAATTGGGACGTGCGCCTGGACGCATTGCCCGCTGACTGGGTCCAGGCACTGTTCGAGCGCTTCATCGCCCTGGCTGAGGCGGTGGCTGCCGACACGGGCGCGCTGCACCAGCCATTGGCGATTGCGGCGAGCCGGGATCGACCACTGAACACTCTGCAACAGGCCTACCTGCTGGGGCGTGGCGAGCATCTGCCGCTGGGCGGCGTGGCCATGCAGGAATTCCGCGAGTATCGCGGGCGCATGGACCTGGCGCTGTTGCGCCGCCGCCTCACGGACATGGTGCGCCGCCACGACAGCCTGCGCACCCGCATCGATGCCCAGGCATTGACCCAGTCGATAAGCGACCAGGTGCAGGTCAACCTGGAGGTGATCGACCTGCACGGGTTGACGGCCGAGCAGGTTCAGGCGCAGCTCGAGGTCCGTCGCGAGGACTATGCCCATGCGCTGTTCGATCTGGCCGGGCCGCCCTGGAATGTCACCGCCTTCCAGTTGCCACAAGGCGAGTTGGTGGTGTTCGTGCGCTTCGATGCGTTGATTCTTGATGGACGCTCCATCGCGACCTTGATGGTCGAGCTGTTCGACGGCCACTGCCAGCCGCTGACGGCCAGCGAGCCCACGGCGGCTGGCATCGACCAGAGCGAGGTGCGCAAGGCCGATGCCGAGTATTGGAAGGCAAAGCTGGCTGAGGTCGACGGCGCGCCAAGGCTGCCGTGGCGCCAAGCCTTGGACAAGGTCGGCGTGGCCCGGTACGCCCGCCAGCGCCAGGTAATCTCCGCCCAGGCGTTCAAGGCATTGAGCCGCGCAGGTGCGCGTGAGGGGCTGTTCAAGAACTCGACGATCATGGCCGTGGTGCTGGAAGTGCTCGGCCACTGGCTCGACGAAGGCAGCCTGTGCGTGGCGGTGCCGGTGGCGCCGCCCCAGGACGGCGCATTTGCCAACCGCTCCAGCTTCATCGCCGTCGATTGGCAGCGCGGCCTGCCCAGCCTGGCCGAGCGCGCCAAGCGACTGCAGGCCGATGTGCTGGAAGGCTTGCAGCATCTGGTGTTCTCCGGCGTGGACCTGGCCCGCCTGCTGTACGACAGCAACGGCCCGGGCCCGGCGCTACCGGTGGTGCTGACCAACGGCCTGTCCTGGCCGGTGGGCGCGGTCGATGGCCCGATGTACCTGAGCGCGGGCCTGACCCAGACGCCGCAGGTGGCCATGGACATCCGTTTCTGCAACACCGCCGAGGGCGGGTTGGCGTTCGAGATCGACTATGCCCGCGAAGCAATCGATGGCCGCTGGGTCGGACAGCTGCTCGTGGTCTTGAACCAGGCGGTGGCGCAATTGGCCGGGCAGGTTGCATTCGAAGTCCACGCACGGCAGTTCATCGACCTTGGCCACTACCGCCTGAACAGCAGCGAGGCGCAGGCCGAACCAGTCGATTTCCTTGGGCGCATCGCCCACAACCTGTTCGGCCCGGACAATGGACGCATCGCCTTGCTGCATGGCGAGCGGCGCATCAGCTATGCCGAACTGGGGGAGGGTGTGAAGCGCATTGCCGGGGCATTCCAGGCCCGCGGGCTGCGCCCCGGTCAGGTGGTCGCCATCTGCCTGCCACGCGGTCCTGAGCACACCATGACGACCCTGGCCTGCGCCCTGAGCGGGCTGGTCTGGGTACCGATCGACGCGGCCGCGCCCGAGGAGCGCCTGCGCTATCTGCTGGACAACTGTCAGCCGGCGCTGGTGGTCGACGCCGTCGCGCCACTGCTGGCCAGCCCTCCGGCAGCCCTGGACCTGACGGCTCTGGCGGCCTTGTCGGCGAGCACCGCGCCGGCCTACTACCTGTACACCTCCGGCACCACCGGCAAGCCCAAGTGCGTGGTGCTGAACAACCGCGCCACCGCCAATGTCATCGGCAGCACCTTGGCGCAGTGGCAGGTCAGCCGCGACGATGTGTTCATCTCGGTGACCCCGCTGCACCACGACATGTCGCTGTTCGACGTGTTCGGCAGCCTGTGCGCCGGGGCGGCGCTGGTGCTGCCCGAGCCCGGCGAGGAAAAGGATGCGCTGCGCTGGAACCAGTTGGTCAGGCAGCACGGCGTGAGCCTCTGGTGCTCGGTCCCGGCCATCCTCGAAATGCTCCTGGCCTGCCGTCAGGGTGATGGTCTGCGCAGCCTGCGCCTGCTGGCCCAGGGCGGCGACTACATCAAGCCGGCGGTGATCGCCGAACTACGCGAGCAACTGCCCGAGGCGCGGCTGGTGTCCCTGGGTGGCCCGACCGAGACCACCATCTGGAGCATCTGGCACGAAATCGGTGCACAGGACCGCGCCAGGGTGCCCTATGGCCGGCCACTGCCGGGCAACCGCTACTGGCTGCTGGACGAGCACGGCGCGCATTGCCCGCAGGGCGTCGCCGGGCGTATCCACACCAGTGGGGTGGGCCTGGCCTTGGGCTACCTGGAGGACGGCGAACTGGTGCAGAGCGACTTCGTCGATGTGCTCGACGATCACGGCGCGCCAGTGCGTGCCTTCCGTACCGGTGACCGTGGCCGCTACCGCGAGGACGGCGTGCTGCTGTTCGACAGCCGGGTCAACGGTTACGTGAAGGTGCGCGGCGTGCGGGTGTCGCTGCCGGACATCGAGATCGAGCTGATCCGCCATCCGGCGGTGCAGCAGGTGCTGGTGGTGGACTATGGCGACACGCAACAGGGCGAGGCCTGCATCGGCGCGCTGTATGTAAGGCGCAACGGTGCGCCGCCCGGCGCCGTGGCGTTGCGTGAGCATGCCCGGGCCTTGCTGGCGCAGTCCCATGTACCCACGCGGTTCGTCGAGGTCGACGCCTTGCCGTTGACCGCCAACGGCAAGCCGGACCGCAGGCTCGCCCGCGCCTTGCTTGAAGGTGACACCGGGCAGGCGCCAATACCGGCGGCTGTGCCCAGCGACCCGCAGCGTCATGCCCAGGTGCTGGCGATCTACCAGCAGGTGCTCGGCGCCACGCAGCCGGCCAGGGATTTCCTGGCCATGGGCCTGCGGCCGCAGCACCTCAAGCCGCTGGCGGCGCGCCTGGGCGAAGCCTTCGCGGTGCGCCTTTCGCCCGCGCAGTTGCTGCCATGTCGCACGGTGGAAGAGGTCGAGCGCCTGCTCGTCAACGCCCCCGTGTGAAACCACCGGCCTGAATCAATCGTCCTGGGCCTGGCCCGGGGCGCCAATCATCGTTCTTGGGAAATCATCGAGCATATGGACATCGCACACCTGGATATCGCCGGCATCGGCATCGGACCTTTCAACCTGGGCCTGGCCGCGCTGCTGTCACGCCACCCGCACCTGAGCTGCGCGTTCCTCGAGCGCAAGGCGCAGTTCCGCTGGCACGAGGGCCTGCTGCTGCCCGGCACCACCTTGCAGGTGCCGTTCCTGGCCGACCTGGTGACCCTGGCCGACCCGTGTCACCCGCTGAGCTACCTCAACTACCTGCACCAGCACGACCGCCTGTTCCAGTTCTACTACTACGACCACTTCCAGGTGCCCCGGCGCGAGTACGACCACTATTGCCGCTGGGCGGCGGGCCAACTGCCGGGCTGCCATTTCGGCGAGGAGGTCACGGGCGTGCGCTACGACAACGCCAGCGAACGCTTTGTCATCGACAGCGTGTCGGTGTCGGGCCTGGAGCGACGCTACAGCAGCCGCGACCTGGCCATCGGCCTCGGTACCCGGCCGTGGTTGCCGGCCTGGGCGCAAACCCGCACCCAGGCGCCGTTGCTGCACTCGGCGGAGTTCGGCAAGCGTCAGGGCGAGCTGGAGCAGTGCCGGCGCGTGGTGGTGGTCGGCTCCGGACAGAGCGCCGCGGAGTGCGTGCTGGCGCTGTTCAACGCGCTGACCCCGGAGCAGGTGGAGGCGGGGGCGTCGATCCACTGGATCACCCGCTCGGGAGGCTTCCACCCCATGGAGTACTCCAAGCTCGGCCAGGAGTGTTTCACTCCGGCGTACATGAACTACTTCCACACCCTGGCGCGGGACAAACGCCGGGAGATCGTCGCCCAGCAGGGCCTGTTGTACAAAGGCATCAGCTTCTCGACCATCGGCGCGATCTACGACCTGATCTACGAACGCTCCATCGGCGGGCGCGAGCCTGGGCTGACGCTGCTGTCCAGCTGTGACGTGGAGACGGTCGAGGACCTGGGCTCGGCGGGACTGCGCATGACCTTCCGGCATAGCCAGCTGGAGCAACGGGCAACGCTGGACGCCGACGCGATCGTCGCGGCGACCGGCTATGCCCATGCCTGGCCGCAGTGGTTCGAGCAGCTCAAGGGTTCGGTGCTGGCCACCGACGCGCACGGCGACTGCATCGTCGGCGAGGACTTCACCGCGCAGCGTTGCGATGGCGGCAGTGGCCGGGTGTTCGTGCAGAACGCCGAGATCTTCCAGCATGGTGTCGGCTCGCCGGACCTGGGGCTGGGGCCGGTGCGCAATGCGGTGATCGTCAACCAGTTGCTGGGCCGGGCGCAGTACCGGGTGCCGCAGCGCTCGTCGTTCCAGCGCTACGGGTTGCCGGAGACCTGAGAGGGCGCAACCACGGGCTTGATCGGCTCCCATGCTTGAGTGGGAGCGGGTCAAGCCCGCGATGGGCGCGTCAGGCCAAGCTGATCGAAGCCAAAGCCCGCCGGCCGCCATCCACCTCGGCCAACACACCGAACGCCGCCGAAATCATCGCGCACAGGCGCTCGACCTGAGCACCGCTGTAGCGATCGCTGCGGTAGGTGATCACCAGGCGCAGCGAGCGCTGGCCATCGAACACATCTTCCATGATCTCGAACTGCAGGCCGAACATCGACTCGCTCTTGTCCGGGTCTATCTGCTTGTAGCGGATAGACCGGCCATCGGGTGCCTGCAGCGCGCCATTGAGGGCGTTGTTGGCGTGGATCTGCACATACACATCGAACATCAGGCCCTCGGCGGGGGTCATGCCAAGCGCCTGCTGGATGGTCTCCATGGGCACGTCGGCATAGGCCATCGAGTCGTTGATCATCCGCGTCACATCGCCCAGCAACCCGGCCAGCGACTGTTCGGGGGCGAACTGCACGCGGTGGGCAACCATGGTGGTGAAGTAGCCGACGGTGTCGAAATACGCAGGGTCGGTGCGCCCGGACGCCGAGGTACCGATCACCAGGTCCGAGAGGTTGCCGAGCTTGTGCAGCGACAGGGCGATGGCGGTGTAGATCACGCTGAACAGCGATGACTGATGCAGCCGGGCACTGGCGCCCAGTTGTTCCAGCATGCCGGGTTCGGGGCGCAGCTCCAGCCAGCGCGCACGTGTGGTCGCCTGGTCGGCGGGCAGCAGTGTGGCGTCATCGCAGGCGGGCAGGGCAAGGCCGCGGGTGGCGTCGCGCAGCAGCTCGGTCCAGTACGCCAGGTGGCGTGGATTCGGGCCCTGGGCACTCTGGGCCAGGGCGAATTCGTGGAAGGTGCGCGCCGCCGCGGGCCATTGCGGCGCCCGGTCCTGGGCGCGGGCCAGGTAGGCCTCGGCCAGTTCGGCCATGATCACGTTCAGCGACCACTCGTCGATGGCCATGTGGTGGACCAGGAACGACAGCACCTGGTGGCCACTGTGCGGGTCACGCAGCATGCGCAACCTGAGTGGCAGTTCGCGGGCCAGGTCGAAGCGGTGCTTCGCCTCGCCGGCCAGGCTCGCGCCGGCGCTTTCGGCGCTGTTCCAGAACCACTTGAAACGGCCCAGCTCGGCCAGCGGCACGATGCGCTGGCAGGCGTCGTCGCCCTCGCCATGGTAGGTGGTACGCAGGCTGGCATGGCGCTCCAGCAGGTCAGTGAAGGCCTGCTGCAGTAGCGCCTCGTCCACCGGGTCGTGGAAGTCCAGGGCAAACGGCAGATTGAAGATGGTGCCGTAGTCGAAGGCCGCGCAGGCGCGCCACAACGACGCCTGGGCTAGGGCCATCGGCGCTTGCTGGATATCCCTGGCCTGATCGCTGGCCTGGCTGGCTCGCCCTTGGCTCAGCTTGGCGCGGCTGGCCAGCGCCGATGCGCTGGGCGAGGCGAAGAAGTCGCTGAAGCGCAGTTCGATGCCATGCTCGCCCTGCAAGCGCCCGATGATCCGGGTGGCCAGCAGCGAGTGGCCGCCCATGTCGAAGAAGTCATCGTCCAGGGTCATGCCAGGCTCCGCCAATGCCTGGCGGAACGCGTCGAGGATGCGTTGCGCGATGTCCGTCGAAGGCGCCTGCGATAACGGTTCGAGCATCAGTGGCTGGTCGCCGGCCTGGGCGTCATAGGCGGCGCGGATGCGTTCGAGCAGGGCTTGCGGCGACTGACGCAGCACCGCATGGCAGAGCAGACCGAGCGCAGCCTGGTGATCGCCGGCCAGCAGCAGGGCCTCGAATGGCGGCTGCGTGGTGGAATCCCAGGGCGCCGCCTGGCGCGCCCGCAGCAGGGCGTCCAGACCCTCGGCCGCGCTCCGTTCGATACGCAGGCACGGGTACCAGCCGGGTTCCTGGGTCTTGTACAGGTCGCCGTCGTCGCTGAAGTGGTAGCGGCTGTTCAGGGCCGGCGAGGCTTCGACCACCGCCTGCACGGCCAGGGCCAGCAATGACAGGTCGGCCGTGGGCCCAAGGCGCCAGGCGCCCAGTTGCCGGTGCAACTGCTCGGGTTGCTGCTGCTGGGCGAACCAGGCGAGTTCTTCGTGTTCATCCAGGGCCTGGGGCGAGGGTAGGGTGGTGTTGCGTTCCAACATGGTTAGCTTCCTGCTGTTCGATCGATCAAGGCCCGCGTCGGCCTTCACTGCCATCCGTGGATCGCGGTGAGTGGCCGCGCAGAGGGTTTGCACCACCGGGGTGCATTGCGTGAATCCCGAGGATTCGTTATGGTGAGAAAGATGCAAATAATTATCATCTAGATTGGCGCACGTCAAAGGAAGCCGTCTGGAATGCACCACGCTCAGGGAGAGGTACCGTGGACAACGGAACGTTCGCGCTTCGTCAACAGCTGCAACAGCTGTATCAGGATCATCACGGCTGGTTGTGCGAGCTGCTGCGCCGCAAGCTGGGCAACGCGGTGGACGCGGCGGACCTGGCCCACGATATCTACCTGCACCTGATGAACAAGGGCCAGGTGCCGACGGCGGAACAATCGCGCTGCCACCTGACGCAGATCGCCAACGGCAAGGTCATCGACCTGTACCGCCGCCGCCAACGTGAAACCCGCTACCTCGAGGACCATGGCCTGCAGCCCGAGCCCCGGGTGCCGTCGGAAGAGGCGCGGGCGCTGGTGGTCGAGGCCCTGGGCGCGATCGACAGCGCCCTGCAACGGCATTCGCCCAAGGCCCGCCAGGCCCTGCTGCTGTGCCGGCTCGACGGCATGGCCCATCGCGCCATCGCCGCCGAGTTGCGGGTATCGGTGTCCTCGGTCGAGAAGTACATCGCCGCCGGCGTGCGCACCTGCAGGCGCTATCGCACCGGCAGTGGCGCCTGAGCGTGGGCATTGTTTTTTGCGGGTTTGCCCGCCTCGTGCGGAATACAGGTTGAGAAGGACTGGCGGGCTGGGCGCCCAAGTGGCTGCCCGGCCTGCTCTTCGTGCTGAAAAGGAGCATTCATGAGTGTTGAACAAGGGGTGGCGGTGCAGCAGCCCGCCAAGGGGCCGGTCGCCGCAGTGCTGGCGCCGATTCGCGGGCGCTTGATCGTCGCCGGGTTGCTCGCCGCGCTGGGCGCCATGCTCAGCCTGGCGCCCCTGGCCGCGATCGCCGAGGTCGCCCGGCTGGCGTTCGCCGAAGGGCAGGGCGTCGCGCAGGCCTGGCCGGTGATCGTGCTGGGGCTGGGCTGCCTGTTCGTCGGCATGGCTTTGATTTCGCTGGGCGACCTGGTGGCCCACCTGGCCGACAACCAAATCACCGGCACCCTGCGCCTGGCAATCATCCGCCGCCTGGCACGGGTACCGCTGGGCTGGTTCACCAGCCGCGCCTCCGGCGAGGTGAAGCAGGCCATGCAGGACGATATCGGCATCCTGCACAGCCTCACCGCGCACTTCTACACCACCCTCGGGCGCAGCGCCGGGGCAGTGCTGGCGTCGATCGTCTACCTGTTCGCCATGGACTGGCGCATGGCGCTGGTGTCGATGCTGCCGTTCCCGCTGTTCTTCCTGTTCTTCGCCCGTGCCCACCAGGCCAGCGCCCGCAACATGCAGGCCTTCGGCGCTGGCATGGGGCGGATCAACCAGGCGGTGGTCGAATTCGTCAACGGCATCCCGGTGGTCAAGGCCTTCGGCGGGCAGCGCAAGGCGCATGGCAGCTACCGCGAGGCGGTGGACGCCTTCGCCGCGGCCTTCACCGACTTCACCCGGCCGCTGGTCAGCGCCATGGCCAATGCCAACGCGATGATCGCGCCGGTGTCGGTACTGGGCGTGGTGCTGGCGTTCGGCACGCTGTTCGTCGGCCTGGGCTGGATCACCCCGGTGCAGGTGCTGCCGTTCGCCCTGGTGGCGCCGGGCATCTGTGCGCCGCTGCTGTTGCTGGCCTATATCACCCACGACCTGAACAACGCCACCGGTGCCGCCCAGCGCGTGCAGGCGCTGCTGAACACGGCGGTGCTGGAGACCGACGGCCAGGGCGCCGGCAAGCCGCCGGCCGATGCGCGCATCGAGGTGCAGGGCCTGGGCTATCACTACGACCCTCGCAACCCGGTGCTGAGCGAGGTGTCGTTCACCCTGGAACCGGGCACGGTCACTGCGGTGGTCGGCGCCTCGGGCGCCGGCAAGTCGACCCTGGCGCGCCTGTTGCTGCGCTTCTTCGACCCCAGTGCCGGGCGTATCACCCTGGGCGGCGTCGACCTGCGTCAGATCGACAGCGCGCAACTGTACCGGCGCATCGGCTTTGTCCTGCAGGAAGTGCGCCTGATCCATGCCAGTGTGCGCGAGAACATTGCCCTGGGCCGGCCTTCGGCGAGCCAGGAGCAGATCGAGGCGGCGGCGCGGATTGCCAATATCCACGAGCGCATCCTCGCCCAGCCGCGTGGCTACGACGCGGTGATCGGCGAGGACGTGCAGTTCTCCGGCGGCGAGCTGCAACGGCTGAGCATTGCCCGCGCGGTGCTGCTCGACCCGCCGGTGCTGGTGCTCGACGAGGCCACCGCGGCGGCCGACGCCGAGAACGAAGTCAAGCTGCAACAGGCACTGTCGCGCTTCGCCCGGGGGCGCACGCTGCTGGTGATCGCCCATCGCCTGGACACGGTGATGCACGCCGACCAGATCCTGGTGCTGGACCAGGGCACCGTCGCCGAGCGCGGCAATCACGACGAACTGCTGGCCCGTCGCGGGCTGTATGCCCGCCTGTGGGCCGCCGGCGGCTATGCGAAGACGCGGGCGACCGCGCAGGTGGAGGAGCACTGATCATGTTGGGGACTTTCGTTCGACTGCTCGGCGACGACGCCGTGTTCCTGCGCCGCTACATCCGCCTCGCGCTGGTGTATGGCGTGCTGTGCGGGCTGACCATCGTCACCCTGGTGCCGATCCTGCGTCACCTGCTGGGCAACCAGCTGGAAGCCGCCGGCCAGTGGCTGGCCCTGCTGGCCCTGGGCGTGGTGGTGTGCTGGTACCTGCGGCGCCGGGTGGAGAAGGCCGGCATCGCCGTGGGCATTGCCGTGCTGCGCGGTGGCCGCCAGCGCCTGGGCGAGCATGTCGGCACGCTGCCGGTGGGCTGGTTCAATGCCGCCAACACCGCGCGCCTGAGCCATGTCACCACCCAGGGCATGATGGAGATCGCGCAACTGCCGGCCCATGTGTTCACGCCGCTGTTCACCGGAGTGGTGACGCCGTTGGTGATCCTCGTTGCGCTGTTGCTGGTCGACCTGCGCCTGGGCCTGGTTGCCCTGGTCAGCCTGCCGCTGCTGGCCCTGGTAATGCTGGCGACAATGCGCCTTGGCCAGCGCGCCGACCAGCGCTACCAGCGCGACACCGCGCAGACCAGCCAGCGCATGGTCGAGTTCGCCCAGGCGCAGTCGGTGCTGCGTGCCTTCAATGGCGAGCAGGGCGGAACGCGCTTCCTGGAGCAGGCCGTGGCCCAGCAACAACAGGCGGCGCGCAAGCTGATCCAGCTGTCGGCGTTGTCGTCGGTGCTCAACGTCTGGGCGGTGCAGGCCAGCTTCGCCGCGTTGCTGGTGGTCGCCACGCTGTGGCTCGGCGAGCAGGCCGGCGCAGGCTTCGACAACGCAACGGTGATCGCCACCCTGGTTGCGCTGGTGCTGGCGACCCGTTTCATCGACCCGCTGCTGGATGTGGCCGGCTACAGCGAAGTACTGCGCGGCACCCGCGGCCAGTTGCAGGCGGTGGCCGAGCTGCTGGCCGTCGAGCCGCTGCCCGAGCCCGCCGCACCGCAGCCGCCGGCCGACGGTTCGGTGCAGCTGGAGCAGGTCGGATTCCGCTACGGCGACGACCAGCCCGAGGTGCTGCGCGAGGTCAGCCTGGACATCGCGCCCGGCAGCATGACGGCGCTGGTCGGCGCATCGGGTTCGGGCAAGACTACCCTGGTGCGCCTGATCGCCCGTTTCTTCGACGTCACCCAGGGCCGGGTCAAGGTCGGCGGGGTGGATGTGCGGCAGATGTCCGCCGAACAGCTGGCCGGGCAGATCAGCCAGATCTTCCAGGACGCCTACCTGTTCCAGGGCAGCATTGCCGACAACATCCGCCTGGGCAAACCCGACGCCAGCGAGGCCGAAGTGCTC
This sequence comes from Pseudomonas sp. PONIH3, assembly GCF_002934345.1. Lineage (NCBI taxonomy): Bacteria > Pseudomonadati > Pseudomonadota > Gammaproteobacteria > Pseudomonadales > Pseudomonadaceae > Pseudomonas > Pseudomonas sp. PONIH3. The sequence goes on along the minus strand of NZ_CP026386.1, from coordinate 394,478 downwards.
GAGGCGGCGCGGCTGGCCGGGGTGCAGGAGATCCTCGAACGTCTGCCCGAAGGCTTGCACACGCCAGTGGGCGAGGGCGGTGCGCGTCTGTCCGGCGGCGAACGCCAGCGCATTTCGATTGCCCGCGCGCTGATCAAGGACGCGCCGATCCTGCTGATCGACGAGGCCACCGCGGCGCTGGACGCCGAGAACCAGGCGGCCATCGCCGAAGCGCTGGCGCGGTTGCGCGGCAAGCGCACGCTGATCGTCATTGCCCACCAGCTGTCGACGGTGGCCATGGCCGACCAGATCGTGGTGCTGGACGAAGGGCGTGTCCGAGAACAGGGCGCCCATGCCCAGCTGGCTGCCGAGGGTGGCGTGTACGCGCACTTCCTCGAGCAGCGCCGGGCCGCCAAGGGTTGGCGCATCGGTGAGGCCGCAGGCGATGGAGTGACCGCTTGAGTCGGTTGTTGCTGCCAACACTGTTGTCGCTGCTGTGTGGCGTTTCACTGATGGTCGGGGCCAGCGAGATGTCCTGGTCGGCCTTGCTGTCGGCCTCCGACGATGCCTGGCTGACCCTCACCGCCAGCCGCCTGCCACGCCTGGCGGCACTGGTGCTGACGGGTGTCGGCCTGTCGATCTGCGGGGTGATCCTGCAGCAGATCGTGCGCAACCGCTTTGTCGAGCCGGCCACCTGCGGCGGACTCGACGCGGCCAAGCTGGGCATCCTGGTGGCCCTGACCGTGCTGCCGGGTGCCGGGGCCACCGGGCGCATGCTGTTCGCCCTGGTGTTCTGCCTGCTGGCGAGCCTGGCGTATGTGGCGATCATTCGCCGCATACGCTTCACCAACCTGGTGCTGGTGCCAGTGATCGGCCTGATGTACGGCAGCGTGCTCAGCGCCATCGCCGAGTTCCATGCCTATCGCCACAACATCCTGCAGAGCATGCAGGGCTGGCTGCTGGGCGACTTCTCGCGGGTGATCGAGGGCAACTACGAGATCATCTACCTGATCCTGCCGATCGTCGTGCTCACCTATCTATATGCCCAGCGCTTCACCGTGCTGGGCATGGGCGAGGGCATGGCTACCAGCCTCGGCCTGAACTATGCGGCCACCGCGATCCTCGGCCTGGTGCTGGTGGCGGTAACGGTGTCGGCCACGGTGATAACCGTGGGCGCGATCCCCTTCGTCGGCCTGGTGGTGCCGAACCTGGTGGCGCTGCGCTACGGCGAGAACCTCAAGCGCACCTTGCCCATCGTCGCCATGTGCGGCGCGGCGCTGCTGCTGGCCTGCGACATCCTCGGCCGGCTGCTGATCCATCCCTACGAAGTGCCCATTGGCCTGACCGCCGGCAGTGTCGGCGGTGTGCTGTTCCTGGTGCTGATCCTGTGGAAGTGCAAATGATGCGCCGCGCCGCCTGGTTGTTGCTGCCGGCCCTGGTGCTGGCGTTCCTGTTGCTGGGCTCGGGCCTGGACTTCAGCTACGTAATCCCCAAGCGCCTGGTGCGCCTGGGCGCGATCGTGGTGGCCGGGGTGTGCATCGCCTTGTCCTCGGTGATCTTCCAGACCCTGGCCGGCAACCGTGTGCTGACCCCGGCGATCATGGGCTACGAAGGCATCTACCTGCTGTTCCAGGCGGTGCTGGTGCTGTGGCTGGGCACCGGCAGCGTGGCGCTGCTCGGCGCGCAGGGCAACGCGCTGCTGTCGATGGCGTTGATGCTCGGCTACTCGTGGCTGCTGCAGCGCTGGCTGCTGCGCGAGGGGCGCGGGGATGTCTACCGCCTGTTGCTGCTGGGGCTGGTGCTGACCATGGTGCTGGGCACCTTCACCCAGTTCATCCAGCTCAAGACCAGCCCGGGGGAGTTCTCGATTCTGCAGAGCCTGGGCTATACCAGCTTCAACCGCGCCCAGCCGGCCCAGGTGCTGTACTCGGGCCTGCTGGTGGCGGCAGTGGCAGTGCTGGTGGCGCGCGGCACGCGGGTGCTCGACGTGCTGGCGCTGGGCCGCGACCAAGCCATTGCCCTGGGCCTGGACCATGGCCGCTGCCTGCGCCTGCAGATGGCGCTGATCGCCGTGCTGGTGGCGGTGTCGACCAGTCTGGTGGGGCCGACCGCGTTCATGGGGGTGTTCGTCGCCAACATCGCCTACGCCCTGGCACGTAGCGCCCGGCACCAGGTGACCCTGCCACTGGCCTGCGCCGTGGCCATCGGCATGTTCCTGCTCGCCCAACTGCTGGTCGAGCATCTGTTCAACTACCGGACCAGCGTGAGCATCCTCGTCAACCTGGTGTGCGGCGCGTACTTCCTCGCGCTGATGGTCCGTACCCGAGGCACCCCATGATCACCCTCGAACACCTGCACAAGGCCTATGGCGACAAGACCGTGCTCGAAGACGTGAGCCTGGCTTTCCCGGCTGGCCAGGTTACCTCGCTGATCGGCCCCAACGGCGCCGGCAAGAGCACCTTGCTGATGTGCATGGCCCGACTGCTGCCGGCAAGCCGCGGGCGCATCCTGCTCGACGGCCAGGACATCGGCCGCATCGCCATCGCCGACTTCGCCCGCCGCGTGGCCACCCTGCGCCAGGTACTGGACTTCAACCTGCGCCTGACCGTCGAGGAACTGGTCGCCTTCGGCCGCTTCCCCTACAGCCGCGGCGTGCTGACCGCCGACGACCATCAGGTAATCGACGAATCCCTGGATTTCCTGGGGCTGCAAGCGCTGCGCCGCGCCTACCTCGACGAACTCAGCGGCGGCCAGCGGCAGATGGCCTTCCTGGCCATGACCATCGCCCAGCGCACCGATCTGTTGCTGCTCGACGAGCCGCTGAACAACCTCGACATGAAGCACGCGGTGCAGATCATGCAGGCGATCCGCAGGCTCTGCGACGAGCAGGGCCGTACGGTGATCCTGGTGGTGCATGACATCAACTTCGCCGCTAATTACTCCGACCACATCGTCGCCATGAAGCAGGGCGCGGTGCACAGCCACGGGCCGGTCGCCGAGGTGGTCACCGAGGCCAACCTGCGCGCGTTGTTCGGCCTGGCGTTCGAGATCCTGCCGAGCGCGCAGGGTTTCGTCTGCAACTACTTCAACCCATCACTATCGAGACAGCTGGTATGAACGGAATCTGCAAGATACTCCTGGCCGCCGCCGTGGCGGCCGCGTTGCCGGGCTGCGACCAGGCCCCGCAGGAGCAGGCGCGCGCCGCCAGCGCCGACTACGCCCCGGTGAAGGTCGAGCACGCCCTGGGCACCACGCTGGTCGAGCACCAGCCGCAACGCGTGGTGGCCTTCGACATGAGCGAGCTGGACACCCTTGACCAGCTCGGCGCGCCGGTGGTCGGCATCGCCAAGGACTATGTGGCGGGCTTCCTGGCCAAATACCGCGATGACCCCAAGGTGGCGGACGTTGGCACCACCATCCAGCCCAACCTCGAACGCCTGCATGCGCTCAAGCCCGACCTGATCCTGATCTCGCCGCTGCAGGCGCAGAGCTACCAGGAACTGAGCCAGATCGCGCCGACGGTGCACTACGACATCGACATGGACAACCGCCAGGGCAATGTCATCGACACCGCCAAGCAGCACCTGCTGACCGTCGGGCAAATTCTCGGCAAGCAAGACTTGGCCCGGGAAACCGCCGCGCGCATCGATGCCAAGGTGGCCCAGGTGCGCAAGGTGACCGACGGGCGCCCGGAAAAGGCGCTGGTGGTGCTGCACAACAACGGCGCGTTCACCGCCTACGGTGTGCGTTCGCGCTACGGCTTCATCTTCGACACCCTCGGGGTCAAGCCGGCCAGCGACGATATGCAGGCCGGCCTGCACGGCCAGCCGATCTCCAATGAGTTCATCTACCAGGCCGCCCCAGACATCCTCTACGTGATCGACCGCACCGCGGTGATGGAGCGCCGCGCCGCGCTGGACCGCGAGACCCTGGACAACCCGCTGCTGCGCCAGACCAAGGCGTGGAAGAACGGCCAGGTGGTGTTCGTCGATCCGCAGACCTGGTACCTATGCACCGCCAGCGTGACCTGCCTGGAGCGGGTAGCGGACGAGGTGGTGAAGGGTTATCAGCGCTGAGCCCCCGCTTTGGTCCCTGTGGTGGTTAAGCCGATAGTGGCCAAGTGACTGTAATTTCTGTTGAGGGATTCGCCGACTCGTACGGAATGACTAATGAGAAACATTACCATTCTTTCCCTAAAGGAATCCCTCATGCCTCCACTGCAACATCCCCAGGCACCGAAGTTGCCCCGCAGGGTCTTGCGCATGGCCGTGCTGCTGGGCATGGCCGCCATCGCCGGCAACGCCTTCGCACAACCGCCACGCAGCACCTCCTCGGCACAGCAGCAAACCCCCGATGTGAAGGAAGAGGGCCTGACCCTGCCGGAAACCCTGGTGCAGGAAACCCGTGACGCACTCGGCGCCCCGCCACCGGAATATGCCGGGGGCCAGGTTGGCTCGGGCAGCCGGGTAGGGCTGATGGGCAACAAGGACTTCAGCGAAACCCCGTTCAACGCCATCAGCTACACCAAGGAATACATCGAGAACCGCCAGGCCCAGGACATCGGCTCGGTGATCGGTGCCACCGATCCGTCGGTCTACGTGCCGAGCAAGCGCGGCATCTTCGAGACTTTCTTTATCCGCGGCCTGTACAGCACCGGCAACGACATCACCTTCAACGGCCTGCCGAGCATGGCGCCGAACATGCGCGGCTCCACCGAGCTTGCCGAGCGCATCGAGGTGCTCAAGGGCCCGTCGGCGCTGCTCAACGGCATGCCGCCAGACGGCAGCGTCGGCGGCAGCATCAATATCGTGCCCAAGCGTGCCGGCGACGAGCCCCTGGCCCGGTTGACCGCCTCCTACGAGTCCGATGGCCTGGCCGGCATGCATGCCGATATCGGCCGCCGCTTCGGCGACCAGAAACAGTTCGGCGTGCGCTTCAATGGCGTCTACCGCGACGGCGACACCCCGGTGGACGACCAGCAGCACCGCATGCAGCTGTCGTCGCTGGCCCTGGACTGGCGCGGCGAGCGGGCGAGGGCGTCGCTGGACTACTACCACCAGCGCGAACGCATGGACGGGGTCAACTATTTCGGCATTGCCTCGATCAGCCCCGGCGTGACCCACCTGCCCAAGGCCAAGAAGGGCGATCACTCGCTGGCCCCGGAGTGGGGCTACACCGTCAACGGCACCGATACCGTGGTGCTGCGCGGTGAGTACGACCTCAACGACTCGCTCACCGCATTCGCCGGCTGGGGCCATAGGGAAGGGGGCTACAACGCGCTGATGACCAGCGGTATGCTGCTCAATGATGCCGGCGACATCTCCGCCACACCGATCCGCTCGGCTCGAGATGGCGAGCAGAAGTCCGGCGAAGTCGGCCTGCGCGGGCGCTTCGCCACTGGCCCGGTCGACCACGCCTGGTCGCTGGCGGCCACCCGCTACGACTCCGAGAACAGTTTCAAGGATAAGCGCCTGCCGACACGCATCCTCACCAACTACTACAACCTGGACTATGGCCCGCGCCCGGAGATCGGCGAGTACGGCAACGTCACGTCGCGCATGCGCGCCCGACTGAGCAGCGAAGCCTTGCTCGACACGATGTCGTTCCTCGATGACAAGGTGCAGTGGACCGTCGGCGCTCGCCACCAGAACGTGCGCGCGTCGAACTACGACGGCAACCACCAGCGTACTTCCAAGGCCTACGATGAAAGCCGGGTTTCGCCGGCCACGGCCTTGCTGGTCAAGGTCACCGACGGACTGTCGCTGTACGGCAACTACATCGAAGGCCTGAGCCAGGGCGGCATCGCCCCGGACAACGCGCGCAACGCCGGCGCGATCATGGCGCCGTACCAGACCAAGCAGTACGAACTGGGCGCCAAGCTCGACCTGGGCACCTTCGCGCACACGGTAAGTGTCTACCAGGTGAAAAAGCCCAGCGCCTATACCGATCCGCTGACGCAGATCTACGGCGTGTACGGCGAACAGCGCAACCGTGGCCTGGAATGGTCGTTCTTCGGCGAGCTCGAGCCGGACCTGCGCCTGCTGGGCGGTGCATCCTACACCAAGGCCGAGCTGAGCAAATCGATACGCAAGGAAAATGAAGGCAACCAGGCCACCGGCGTGCCCAAGGTGCTGGCCAAGCTCGGCGTCGAGTACGACCTGCGCGAGATGCCCGGGCTGACCCTGACCGGCAACGCCAACTATGCCGGCCGACGCTATGCCACCGATGCCAATAACCTGTCGCTGCCGTCCTACACGATTTTCGATCTCGGGGCCCGGTATACCCTGAAGCTCTCGGACAAACCGGTAACCTTGCGTGCCACCGTGCAGAACGTGACCAACAAGGCCTACTGGATCGGCTCGTGGAACGGCGGCGACGGCAGCGGCCTGTCCGGTGGGCTGGGCACGCCGCGGTCGTTGTTGTTCTCCACCTCGGTGGATTTCTAGCCAACTCCACACTGGCTGCGTGGGAGCGGCGGTGAGCCGATGCGACTTGCCCCGCGACCACCGGCGCGGCCGGTGCCACGCTCACAGTGCGTCCGGAAACTCTTCGCGCAGGCTGCTCCCCAGCCAATCCATGAACCACAACGCATCGGCACTCGGCGGCTGGGGTGGCGTCAGCAACTGATAGCTCTCCAGCGCCACGGCCTGCTCCACGCAACGCACCAGGCTGCCTTCGCGCAGTTCACGTCCGACCAGCACCTCGGTGGCCAAGGCGATGCCGTGGCCGCGCTGGGCCAGGTTCAGGACGATATCGTTGCTGATATGCGAAGTATCGGCCTTGACCCGCACCCTCAGGCCATTGGCGGCGAACCAGCTGTTCCACCAGGTGCCGTCATCGACATGGATCAGCCGCAAGGCGGGCAGGTCGGCAGCGCTCAACCCTGCGGGCAACTGCGCCAGGTAGCTCGGCGCGCAGACCGCGAACACCTTCGGGCGGATCAACACCTCGCGTACACCGCTCAGCTCACCCGGCAGGCCGAAGGCGATGCCCAGGTCCGCCTGGCGGGCATCCACGCTGGTGAACGTGGCATTGGGCTCGATGGCGATCCTCAGGTCCGGGCGCAGGCTGCGCAAGGTGTCGATGCGCGGTGTCAGCCAGCGTGAGGCGAACGCTGGCACACAGAGGATGCGCAGCCAGCGCTCTTCACCACGTTGCCCCAGGCGCGCACCGGCGTCGGCGAGGATCTGCAGCGCCTGCGCTGCGGCCTTGTAGTAATGGGCGCCGGGCAGGGTAAGGGTCACCCCGCGCGGGGAGCGCTCGAGCAAGCGTACACCCAGCCAGTCCTCGAGGTTTTTCACATGCCGGCCGATCGCCGGCTGGGTCACGTGCAGCGCCTGGGAAGCCGCGACATAGCTGCCCAGGCGGGCAGCGGCCTCGAACGCGCGCACGGCGTTGAGCGGGGGCAGGCGATCTTCGGCCATGGGCATTCCTTGGTTGTTAGTTTTTTTAATAGTGAAGGCAAATTTATTGTGCTTTTCCCGCTGGCTCAAGTTGCAGACACTCGGGGCAGCGTATTTCCGCGCTTTTCGAGGAGCCCTCCGATGCGGCCAATAACAATAAAGAAGTCGTTCAACGGTCTTTCCATCCTGGCACTGGCACTCGCCGCACTGGCCGGCGCGGCCCAGGCGGCCGACAGCCAGGGGGCCTGCGGCGTGCCGGGGCTTGAGCCTTGCCCGCAGCCTTTCGACAAGGTGCTGCCGGCGGCCAAGGACATGCTCACCTGGGACCAGGACACCCGGGTCGTGGGCTTTCGCAACACTTATCGCCTGTACGGCGGCGATGTCTTCGCCCCGCGCGGCGCCATGCCATACCCATTGCCGCAGGCCAGTCACAAACTGAGCGACGTGCAGTACCAGTTGGCCGGCAAGCCCCATAACCTGGCGGACTACCTGGCCAACCAGAGCGTGACCGGCCTGCTGGTGCTCAAGGATGGCAAGATCGCTTATGAACACTACGGCAAGGGCAACACCCCGCAGACCTTGTGGACATCGCGCTCGGTGGCCAAGTCGGTGGTCAGCGTGCTGGTGGGCATCGCCGTCAAGGAAGGCAAGATCCACTCGCTGGATGACAGGATCAGCCGCTATGTCCCGGAGCTGGAAGGTTCCGAGTGGCAGCACGTAACCCTGCAGCAGCTGTTGCAGCACACCTCGGGCGTCGTCTGGGACGAGAACTACGCCTCGAAGGATTCGGACTTCTCGCACATGACCCAGTGCGAGGCCACCGCCGATCCCTATCACTGCGTGCTCGACCTGGTGCGTTCGGTCAAGCGCAAGCCCGGGGTCAAGCCGGGCGAGGTCTGGTCGTACAACACCGGCGGTGCCTGGCTGGTGGGCCGGGTGCTGGAAAACGCCACCGGCATGACCATCGCCGAGTACCTGCAGAGCCGCGTGTGGAGCCGCTACGGCATGCAGCAGGCCGGGGTCTGGCATGCGCTGGTGCCCGGCAAGGTGGACATGGGCGGCCACGGTTTCAATGCCACGTTGCGTGACTGGGGGCGGTTCGGCCAGTTCGTGCTGAGTGGCGGACAATTGCCGCAGGGTGAAAAGCTGCTCCCGGACGACTGGATCGCGCGCTCCACCCACTGGACCCAAGCCAAGGGCTCAGTGACAGCCGCCGCGCCCAAAGGTCAATACGGCTACCAGTGGTGGTACAACGCCCCGGCCCCGGACAGCGATGCCGAACCCAAACGCACCGACACCAGCGACCAGACGTTCTGGGCCCTGGGCATCTTCGGCCAGAGCATCGCCATCAATCCGGCGGAGCGCCTGGTGGTGGTGCAGTGGTCGACCTGGAAGAACGCCGAAAGCCCCGGCTCGCTGTATGACGAGCAGGCGGTGTTCGTCAACGCGGTGGCCAAGGCGCTGAGCCAGTAACGCCGGGCGAGGGCAGGGCGCCGGCAAGCGCCTGCCCAGTCACACGCGAAACCGCGACACGCTCGCCTGCATGCCCTGGGCAATCTCGCCCAGGCGCTGCGCCGCCGAGGCTAGCTGCCGCGTGGTGTCGGTGCTGTCCCGCGACATGCGGGCGATCAGTTCTACCTGATGGGCGACATCCTGGCTGGCCCGGGTCTGCTCGCCGATGGTCTGCGAGATTTCTTCGACCACCGACGCGGCGCGGCGCGCGCCTTCACGAATCTGCTGGATCGACGCTCCGGCCTGGGTGGCCAGCTCCACGCCGGCACGCACCCGGGTGACGCCGGTCTGCATGCTGTCGACGGCGTTGCCCGTGCTCTGCCGGATGCGTTCGATCATGCCGGTGATCTCCCGGGTCGACTGCGCCGTGCGCCCGGCCAAGCCGCGTACTTCATCGGCGACCACGGCAAAGCCGCGCCCGGCCTCGCCGGCACGGGCGGCTTCGATGGCCGCGTTCAAGGCCAGCAGGTTGGTCTGCTCGGCGATGGTGTTGATTACCTGGATGATCGAGTGGATTTCTTCCGAGCTTTGCCCCAGCACGGTGATGGTTTCAGAGGAGCGGTTGACCGCCTCGTCGATCCCCTGCATGCCGCCGACCACGTTGAGGATGACCTCGCCGCCGTCGCTGGCCAGGCGCTCGGACTGCCCGGAGATGGCCTGCGCATCGCGGGCGTGGTCGGCGATCCGCGCCAGGTTGGCAATCATCTGCTCGGTGGCCGAGGCCATGCTCACGGCGCTGTCGGACTGCTGGCTGGTGCGCTGCACCAGGCTGCTGGAAGCCTGGCCCAGTTCATCGGCCACTTCGCGCAGCAGCAGGTTCTCTTCATGGATGGCCTTGATCATGTTGCCCAGGCTGTCACGCATGTCCGCCAGCGAACGCAACAGATGCCCGGTTTCGTCACGGTCGTGGACCTCGATCGCGGTGGTGAGGTCGCCCTGGGCGATACGCTCGGCAACCGCCATGGTCTGGCTCAACGGCCGCAGGATGGAGCGCAGCAGCAGGAAGGTGCACAGCGCCAACGCCAGCGTGGCCAAAATCATCCCGCCCACCAGCACGCTGATGCCCCGGTGCAGGGTGGCGGTGCTCTGTTCGCGGCTTTTGTCGGCATTGCCGGCGATCAGGTCGCTCAGGGTGCTGTTGCGTTGCTCCAGTTCCTTGAAGGCGGCGACGAAGGCCGGCAGCTGCGCCTGGGCCTGTTCAGGCGACTGCAATGCCAGCTGGATGATCGACGTGGCGCTGGCGATGTAGTGGTCGAGGAGGGGGCCGAGGTCATTGATGGCCTGGTGCAGGTCGGCGTCCAGGGGCAGTTCCAGGTTGCTTTGCACGACACTGCGGAACCACTTTGCGTGTTCGTCGAGGTCGGCCAGCACCTGGTTGGCGTTGTCAGTATCGCCCGGCTTGACCAGCAGGGCGGCCAGCACATCGGCGCGCAGCGCATCATGCATCATGTCGCCTTCCATGTGGTTGCGCAGGGCGGCCATGCTGGCCTCGCTGCGCTGCAACGCCTGGTTCTGGTCATGCTCGGCGAGCAGGCCGCTGCCGCCAAGCAACAGGGCGGCGAGGATGCTGACAAGACCGAACCCGATGGTTTTCTGGCGAATGTCCATTTTCGAACAGGCTCCGTGGGGTGGGTTTGGTGAGCATAGATGGTTGGAGGTATTTCGCAGGGGGAAAAGAACGGCGCTGAGGTGCGGTGAGGAGATGCCTCATATAACTCAACTAAATGAATATTTAGTTGAGTTATATGTTTATGCCATAAAAAAGTCGGGCAGGGCGTACGAACGTTTGCTGACGCCAGAGACCCTGTGTAGTGTGCATCCAGCTCACTTATCCTCAAAGGAATGAGACATCGACCATGCGTAGATTCACCGCTTTACCGCTGTTGTTTGCCCCCATGATCGCCTGGGGCGACTGCACGAAGAACCTGCAAACCTGGGCCCAGGCCTTGCACCCGACACTGTCGCTAGCCAGCGACTTTGCAGTCTGCAAGGTCAATCCGGCAGATACCAGCCAGGTCTTGGCAGCCTTGCCGTTGAAGGTGAACGTTGATGAATACGGGCAAGGCGATTACAGCCTGGATGTACTGGTGGCCGATGCCAGCAGCGGCAAGATCATTGCCCATCATTACCAGGAGGCGGCGATCGTCTCCGATGCGGTGCAGTTTTCAGGCCTGACGCTGGACACTGCGCGCTATCAGCTAGCACCAGGCTTACGAGCATTTGGCGTGCGCATTCGTCACACAGGATCGTCACGGGTCAATCCGTTCAGCAGTGAAACCCTGAGCCTGTACGTGAACGACGGTTCGCAACTGCGGCAGATCATGAGGCACTTGGTTGTGAGCGAGAGTCACGGCGAATGGGATGGTGTCTGCGCTGGAGAATTCGGTGAGATCAAACGGACGCTGGCAATGGGAAAACCCGGCAAGGACGGTTTCAGCAAATTGCGGGTTACCGAGATATCGACCGGGAGCCAAAGTGTTCCCAAGGGCGCTGATGACTGTCAGGAAATCGAGCGTGCCACGCAGACGAAAAGGTTCAGCCTGAATTATGACGGCGGCCGGTATGAAGTGCCGAAAGGATTGAGATTCGAGTGAGTGGATTGGAAATGGGCTTGGTGGAGGCTGGAATCTGGCCTCCCTCTGGGCGTACTGCTCAATACGAACCTACGCATAATGTATATTATGTTAAATGACGTATTGCGGGAGGTGACCTCCTGTGTCAGCGTTTCGTACTCGCGAATGCGGAAATTCGAGACTTTCCTTGCGAAACTCGCACGCACCCACGCCTAATTCGTAGAAATCTAGAACAGCCTCGCCCTAAAATTCTCAATTTTGAAATTTCCTCGCCCTAGGGGCTGCTTTCAGCCCTTATGTCTTGCACGTTGAATCCATCTAGAATTGACTAGACCTAGTCTTCATCCGTCACCCAACGTCACAAGTGAACCCTATGGATTCTCATGATGCGCAAATGCCTGCGTCAGGCCACCAGGTCCGAAAACCAACCGAGTATCTGACTCAAGCCAGAATCGATGAGCTAAGCCAGTTCAGCATTTTCTTGCTGGCGAAAGAAGGTTTCACGCTCCAAGACGTCCGTGCCATGGTCTCGACCTCCAAGCTCTATGCATCGTCGAAGGTCATCGAACGGATCGTTGGCAAGCCGAGGCATAAAAAAATCGGCAAGAATGATGATGGAGCCTTTCGCCTCAATGCTTTCCAAAGTGCTGTAGCTTTTCAGTTCGCCAGGGTTCTCGAGCACGCAACGACGGTTTTTGGCAGTCTGCAGCTTGCCGAAGAATGGCTTCAAAAACCCTGCAGGCACTTGGCAGATCTGATTCCTCTGTAACCGTCTGGCCAACTCACCCCTCAGCACACAGACCAGCTCGGACAAGAACGGGTGGAAAACAAAGCCTTGCCCGCAGGTATACCCATTGAATAAGCCTGTATCTGACGTAGGTCATGCAGAGCCTGCCAGCGGGTCGCAATCGACGATGGCTTCATTGTATACTTCGGCTCCGCATACCCCTTGAGCTACAGGAACATCAGCATGACTGTACTCCAAACGATCTACTGGCAGCCTACGCCGCCTTAGCGCTACGCCCCCTCGCAACAACCTGCTTCCGCTAGCCTCGCTCGCGGGTGCTCACTGCTGTACGCCTGGTTTTACACCTTAAGCACACAGCAAAAAATCCTCAAAATTTGAATTTGTATCGATTCGCTCGCCACTCCCTTGGCGTGCGCGATGCTTTGCCTTGGATATTTATATGCTGCAAAAACTTAGACAAACGTGGTTTTCCAACGTCCGTGCCGACGTGCTCGCGGGGCCGGTGGTCGCACTCGCGCTGATCCCGGAAGCCATCGCCTTTTCCATCATCGCCGGGGTAGATCCCAAAGTCGGTCTCTACGCCTCCTTCTGTATCTGTGCTGTCATCGCCTTTGTCGGCGGGCGCCCCGGAATGATCTCGGCGGCGACAGGCGCCATGGCACTGCTGATGGTTACGCTGGTAAAAGAGCATGGACTCCAGTACCTGCTGGCCGCGACGCTACTATGTGGCGTACTTCAAATCCTTGCCGGCTACCTGAAGCTCGGCTCGTTGATGCGCTTTGTTTCACGCTCGGTAGTCACCGGCTTCGTAAACGCATTAGCGATTCTGATTTTTATGGCGCAATTGCCTGAGCTGACCAATGTCACCTGGCATGTCTATGCCATGACCGCTGCGGGCCTGGGAATCATCTACCTGTTCCCGTATGTACCGAAAATCGGCAAGGTGATTCCCTCTCCATTGGTGTGCATTCTGACGCTGACTGCCATCGCCATTTACCTCGGTTTGGATATCCGCACCGTCGGTGACATGGGCCAACTGCCTGATACGCTCCCGATCTTCCTCTGGCCTGAAGTTCCGCTGAATTTTGAAACCCTGCGCATCATTTTCCCGTACTCGGCTGCGTTGGCAGTAGTGGGTCTACTCGAATCAATGATGACCGCGACCATCGTCGACGACCTTACCGACACCACCAGCAACAAAAACCGCGAGTGCAAAGGCCAGGGTGTGGCCAACATCGCTGCCGGCATGCTTGGCGGCATGGCAGGTTGCGCCATGATCGGCCAGTCGATCATCAACGTGAAATCTGGTGGCCGCACCCGTCTCTCGACATTGTGTGCCGGCGTTTTCCTGCTGCTGATGGTGGTATTTCTTGGCGAGTGGCTCTCCAAAATCCCTATGGCGGCACTCGTGGCTGTGATGATCATGGTGTCCATCGGCACCTTTAGCTGGGATTCCTTGCGTAATCTGAAAGAGCATCCGCTGTCGACCAACCTCGTCATGGTGGCGACCGTCGTGGTCGTCGTGGCCACTCACAATCTGGCTTACGGCGTACTGGTAGGTGTGCTGCTGGCCTCCCTGTTCTTCGCAAACAAGGTCGGGCACTACCTGGATATCAAGAGCACTCTTGAAGAGACGAAATCGCATCGGACTTACCGCGTCGTGGGCCAGGTGTTCTTTAGCTCTGCGGACAAGTTCACTGAGGTTTTTGACTTCAAGGAGGCGCTCAACAAGGTCACCATCGATCTCACACAGGCGCATTTCTGGGATATCACCGCCGTCGCAGCGCTGGATAAGGTCGTGATCAAGTTCCGACGCGAAGGCGCTGAGGTTGAAGTGCTCGGTCTCAATGAAGCCAGCGCGACAATCGTTGACCGCTTCGGCGTGCATGACAAACCCGGTGCCATCGACAAGCTCATGAGCCACTAAGGAGAACGACAATGACCCGCGTAATGGCATGCATTGATAACTCACAATCCTCATTGGCGGTCTGCGATTACGCAGCATGGGCCTCGCAACGACTCAGCGCTCCCCTGACCTTGCTTCATGTGCTGGATAAGGAGAAATATCCTGCATCCGCTGACCTCAGCGGCAATATCGGTCTCGGTAGCAGAGAACATCTGCTGGAAGAGTTGGCCATGCTGGATGCGCAGCGGGCAAAACTGGCGTTGGAGCATGGGCAGCACATGCTTGAAAAAGCTCGCGAGCGAACAGTTCACTCTGGCGCCATGTCACCTGATATGAAGCAGCGCCATGGCCATCTCGTCGAGAGCCTGAGCGATCTCCAAGACGATATTCGGTTACTGGTGATTGGAAGAGTCGGTGAGGACAGCACGCGCAGTGCCCAAAGTCTTGGCAGCCAGATTGAAGCGATAGTCCGAACTATCCACCGCCCCACCCTGATTACAACCAGCCATTTCAGGAAACCTGAAACGGTCATGGTGGCATTTGACGGCAGCGCAACAGGCCACAAGACCTTACAGATGCTTGCTTCAAGCCCGCTGTGCGAAGGCCTGCCAATTCATATCGTCATGGTTGGAACGGATTCTGAAGACAACCAGAACGCGCTGGAGAAGGCACGAACCACGCTTGCGTCTTCCGGCTCGCTGGTGCATTCCGAGATCCGCCCAGGCGAAGTAGAGTCCACACTGCATGCGTATCAGGCAGAGCACGGCATTGACCTCTTGGTCATGGGGGCGTACGGGCACTCACGCATCAGGCAGTTTCTGATAGGCAGCACGACCACGACGATGCTGCGTACATCCACTGTACCCTTATTGCTGCTTCGCTGAGCCAGTTCCACTGGCCACAGTATTTCCAGAACTGAGGAAATACCGTGGCCACCCTGGACGATGACTAACTGATCTTGCCGCTACGAGACCACATGCAACTCATAACTGAAATTGTTCACCCCGAGCTGAAATCCAAGCAGGGCAGAGTATTCCGTCGACATGCAGCTCGCGGCATCGTGATGCGGGGTGAACAGATCCTGTTGCTGTTCACCGAGCGCTATAACGATTTCAGCTTTCCTGGAGGCGGCCTTGATGGTGACGAGGACATTGTCGCAGGCCTGAAGCGTGAGCTTGAGGAAGAGACTGGTGCTCGTGAAATACAGGTGCTCCAGCACTACGGTTACATCGAGGAGTACCGGCCCTACCAAAAGCCACAGTACGATCTGATGCACATGACCTCGCATTTTTATCAATGCGAAGTAGCGCCCCAGCTAGAGCCGGTGAGAATGGAAAGCCACGAAATCGCTAATGGTATGCGGCCTGTCTGGATCAACCTGCATGAAGCCATCGCACACAATGAAGCCGTCATGCAGCGTCACGAGTCTTCGATGGGGCAGTCAATTCTGCGCGAAACCTACATGCTGAGAAAAGTCGCTTCCGAATTGTTGATGCCAATCAGCCTTTGAGCTGACTATTTGGCGAAGTCCACTTAGCCTGCCTCAGGCAAGCATCCAATGCTGCGGGAGTAATTGCGTGATTTCGCTCGCCCGCTGTGTCGGAAGCCGCATCAGTACATCCTTGAGATAGGCATACGGATCGTGCCCATTCATACGCGCCGACTGGATCAGGCTCATGATTGCCGCCGCCCTTTTTCCACTGCGCAGCGACCCGGCAAATAACCAGTTCGAGCGCCCAAGCGCCCACGGCCGGATCAAATTCTCGATCTGGTTATTGTCGATGGGCACAGCACCATCTTCCAGGTAGCGCGTCAGCGCTACCCAGCGTTTAAGGCTGTAATCCAGGGCCTTGGCCGTGGCCGAACCCTCGGGCACAAGTTCGCGTTGGGCCAACATCCACTCATGCAGTTTTTCAGCGATGGGCACCGCTGTTTCCTGACGTAATCGCCAGCGGGCTTCGTCGCTCATTTCCTTGGCGTGTCGCTCGACTTCATACAACCCGCCAATCGAGTGAAGCGCCTGCTCCGCCAACTGGCTTTTATTGGCTGCATGCAGGTCGAAGAATTTGCGGCGTGCATGGGCCATGCAGCCGATTTCGGTGATGCCCAGCTCGAAGCTGGCCTTGTAGCCGGCGAAGTCATCGCAGACCAGCTTACCGTTCCACGTGCCCAGGAAGTTACGCGCATGTTCGCCGGCACGGCTGGGGCTGAAGTCGTAGACCACGGCCTTTAGGGCCGAGAAAGGCGTGGTGCTATAGGCCCACACGTAAGCGCGGTGGGTTTTCTTTTCGCCTGGTGCGAGCATCTGAACCGGGGTCTCATCGGCGTGGATCACGCCCTGGGCCAACACATGCTCACGCAGCGCATCGACCAGAGGCTGGAGCTGCACACCGGTCTGTCCGATCCATTGCGCCAGTGTCGAACGGGCGATGGGCAGTCCGGCCCGACCAAAAATCTTCTCCTGCCGGTACAGCGGTAAATGGTCGGCGAACTTCGCCACCATCACGTGGGCC
This sequence comes from Pseudomonas sp. PONIH3, assembly GCF_002934345.1. Taxonomy (NCBI): domain Bacteria; kingdom Pseudomonadati; phylum Pseudomonadota; class Gammaproteobacteria; order Pseudomonadales; family Pseudomonadaceae; genus Pseudomonas; species Pseudomonas sp. PONIH3. The sequence goes on along the minus strand of NZ_CP026386.1, from coordinate 377,844 downwards.
AAAAGGCCTGCGGTCGGGATGCCCTTGTCGATCACTTGGGCCGGTACAGGCGCCTGGATCAGTGTTTCACACTGACGGCACGTCCATTTTCCACGCACATGCCGCTCAACTGTGAACACGCCCGGAGTGTAATCGAGCTTCTCGCTGACGTCTTCGCCGATTCGCTGAAGCTGGCAGCCGCACACGCACTGAGTATTCTCTGGTTCGTGACGGATCACGGTTCGCGGAAACTGCGGCGGCAGTGGTGCACGCTTGGGCTTATGACGTGGCTCGGCCGGTGCGGCCGGCGGATTGGCTGCCTTCAGCTCGGCTTCGATAGCTGCGATATCGGTATCGAGCAGATCATCAAGCAGACTGCCTTGGTCGGGGCTCAGTTGCTCGCTGCGCTTGGCGAACTTGTGTCGCTTGAGGATGGCGATTTCATGAGCCAGTTGCTCGTTGACCGTTTCGAGGCGTTGGATTTTCTGGCTCATGGAGTCGACCTGGGACAGCAACTGCATAGCCTGTTCGGCCAAGCCGCGCAGCTGTTCCGGTGTCATCTGGTCGAGATTGGGCGAGGAAGTCATGCCGCTGATTGTGTCAGAGCAGGTCGTCAACAGCGATAAACCGATGGGCTAATGGCAGGGGCTAAAGCACTGTGATCGCGCTGCCTGCGCCGACCCGCTGCCACGGCAAACCCAGTACCAAGGCTTGAAGTTGCTCGTTATCGAGTTCGACTTCCGATCCGTGACGGATGCCGGGCCAATGAAACTTGCCTTGGTTCAATCGTCGCGCTGCCAGCCAAATGCCCACACCGTCATGCACCAAGACTTTCATTCGGTTGGCACGGCGATTAGCGAAGAGGTATGCGCAGTGCGGCTTCGCCACACCGAACACCGCGATCACCCTGGCCAGCGCGGTCTCGGTACCGGCGCGCATGTCCATAGGCTCGGTGGCAAGCCAGATGGCATCGATCCGAATCATTCCAACAGGTCTCGCAGAAAGGTGGCACAGGCGACAGCGCTTTCGGTCGGCCAGTTCACTTTGACGGTGCCACGCGGGTGCTGGATTTCAATGCAGATACTTGATGAAGCTGCCTGCGAATGTCCTCCGGCTAGCGGCAAGGGCACTGGAATGAAAGCAGGTTGCAGCGCCATAGTTTTGTTCGTGAGTACCCTAATCCATTTATGTACGAGGTTCGCGTTAAGGCTGTGCTTCTGCGCGACGCTGGCAATCGATGCGCCGGGCTGGGCGCACTCTTGGACAACTTGGGCCTTGAAGGATTTTGAATAGGAACGGCGTTGTGACTGCATGGAAAGACCCGCTTAAAAGGCTAGAAATGGTGTCCACTTAAATTAGGTGGACACCATCGCCTTTGGCGTCGGGGTCAGGAAGGTGAGTTGGCCGGACGGTTACATTCCTCTCACTCTGGTAGATAACCCAGTTGGATTTAGAGTAATCGAAGACTACTTGGGACGAGTCGAGTTTGGGATCTACCAGTAGGCCTTTCTATGCTTTTGTTGGTGCTAGAGAAGTGTTGTGGAAGCATCGTGTCGACGGTGCCCTCCCTCTACCCTTCCCCACTTGCTCACTTAGCGGCGCTTTAGCTTCGTTTGGATAGGTGTTCAAGAGAGGTTACCTCGGCCAGTTCATCCCTGATCGTCTGAAAAAGACGTTCAACGTCTTGATGGTCGTCTCTACCGATGTAGGTAGCGACGAGGATCGTGAGGGGATGCACCTTAAGGGCTCCAGCGAGTTGATTGATTTTCTCCAGCGTAGGGCTTTTCAGGCCTCGTTCCAGCGAGCTGAGATACGTACGGCTGCTCACTGTAGAAAAATCCTCTTGCGTGAGGTTTTTACTGGCTCGAACCTTTTTGAGCGCCTGGCCGAAGGCGATGTTGAGTTCCAATTTTCCGTTCCCACAAAAGGAACGATGAAGCGCTATCGAGCCCTATAGGGCTACAATCTATAGTGTTCATTTTAGGGGGTGCCATGTTTACTACCTATCCGCGTGCCGAAATAGCGTTTGACCTGCCCGATGAGCCAGCGTCTCCAGCCGGGCAAAGGGTGTGGAGCTTCGTTGAGCAGGAACTGATGTTGCCGTGGTTTTATCTACAAGTGGTGCATAGGTCGGGGCGTGAAAATTTCGCCAGCATGCTCATGATGTACCATGCTCATGAACTCAAACAGCTCGTCGATGCCCAGTCGAACCGTATGTGGGTTGAACAGGTTCAGTTGGTGACACCTCCTCACGTCAACAGCCAATCCACCTGGCTTATGGAACCACTGACGATGGCAGGGATTGCAGCAGATCCCCAAGACGGGTCGTACTTTCTCGTCTACCAGGTGGCCAGCGGGACCGTCTATTCACTGAGAGACGATCTTGATAAGAGTTTGGCCCCCTTTAGCATCTTGTTTTCGGATGTGCGTGACCTGCGGCGATAGGTAGCCTCCGTCCAAGAGAGTCGGATAGAGCGTGCGACTCTCGGGCCGGATGCAAAACTGCTTCCAGAGCGGCGATGACAGAGGAGCTATGAAGGGAAGGCCCAAGGTCAGAACCTCGAAATGGAAGCTAAAGGCGCAATTAATTCAAGAAGCCAGGGCCAAACTAAGCAAAATCGGCCAATACCTTCCGCACCCACTTAGGCATCTTGCAGGCCATGAGCTTGCTGAATTCCTCAGCGCTAAGCGAGCTAAGGATCTTGCCGGCGGCTTGCTCATTTACCCCGGCTTTTCCAAGATACAACAGGGCAGTCAAGGCTAAGCCTACTTGGGTACCAGCTTGCTGGAGCCGTTGCCAAGACGAATGACGCAACCGCACCACCTTAAGCTGTTTTGCGAACTTCCCTGAATGCCTCACTTTGCTCTAGGGCTGAGCTACGGCGATCACCCAAGTCTATCAACGCGTCGAGGATACGCAGTAACACCAGGGCCTGATCTTGCTCGAGCGGATAGTGCTTATCCGTAAGGCGCTGAATCGTAGCGGCGATACGTGCGGGCAGTGTGGTTCCTGTCCAACTACCCTGCGACAGATGAATGGATTCCAGTGCGGCTGCAACCTGCTGTGAGAATGCCCGAATTGGATAGGCATCGGCGGCTCGCTCGCAGAGGGTCAAGAACTTGCTCATCACGTCTGATGACCAGCCAATTTTGGCCATAATGCGAGTGATCATCGGCATGATCGCCGCCACCTGTGACCAGTCACCATTCGCAAATCGGGTCGCCTGCGGCGCATCTGTTACGGCCACGAAAAGGAGCGCCTCGACGAGACGGGCCAATGCGTTGTCGTGAACTGCGCCGTCGCTTTTTTCTGAGAAGGCTTGATCATTGATTAGGCGCTCCGCACACATGTCTAGAAGCCGTAGCATATGTGTATCGATGCGGACGGCGTCGACTACATGGTGGATAGTCAATGACCGGACAATGCGACTCAGCATCTGCAATGAGTTCCTCTCCGCTGACAAGAATGGCTGCAAGCAGATCTCTATGAACCACTCTTCGTCGAGCAGGGGCGCCGATCGTGCAATCAGGCGGCTTAACGTGTCATGCCACTCGTACCCATCTGGGTGGTGTTGTTTTTTATCTGCCGATCTCGGTGGAAACAAGCGTGATGCAGTCCATGTGCAAAGCTCATCGAGCGCCGATTGCCAGTGGCTTTTGTAGGTTGTGGAAGTGCACCACCGCTCAACTGGGAAAAACCTGAAAATCCCTGCAGCGAAGTGCCAATCAAAGAACGGGTCTGGATCACGCAGATACCGATCGCTACCGTCATCCCAATCTTCCTCCTCGCCACCCGGTAGCTGCACCCAGGCCACCGGCATGGGCGGGAACTGCGCCGGGTGCCCTTCGGCCAACTCGTCCAGAGCGAGACGCAGTGCCTGCTCGCGGCTGGCTCGGTCTCTGGAATGATCGTGGCCCCGATCGGGCGTCCAGGTTGAGCGCCAGCGAATGGCCCGCCTCATGACGAGTAAAGCGGCCACCCAGGTGACTGCCAAGTCGTCGTCTCGCAGTAAACCGGCAACCGCCAACGCCGAAACGTCCTCCTGCGGATGGTCAGCCAGTTCAAGCAGCATAGCGACTGCATCAGTATCCTGATTGTTGTTGACGCGTTGCTGCACCAACGCTGCAATGAGGTGGTTGAACGGATGCCATGGTACGTGTGAGCCGTTCAATGGGCGCTCCTGCATGTTCCAAACACGCTCCATCACTTCCCAGGCCCAGTCAAGATCATCACTCTCATCCTGACTAAAACGGATGACACACGCAGCGATGCAGGAGATTGCGCTTTGTACCGCATGATCTCCTACATCAAATCGCACCTTGAACATGTCGTCCGAATCTTGCTGCTTAGCAAATGCCACCGCGCTGGCCAGCTTCATGTGAGGCTGCAGAATGTTTTGTTCCAGTGACTGGGTAGCCCAAGCGAGAACGTTCGATGCGTGAAGAAAAGCCTCTGCTTCATCAAATCGCAACTGTTGTTGAGCGTCGAAGGGAACCGGCGATTCATAGGAAATGGCTTGATGACCCGACTTGGTAGCCACGGCGCGATAGTTGTCGACATCGCCTTGGCCTGCCCATTGCTCTGCCAACGACTTCAAGCGGCTGGCAATTGAACTATTGCTGGCGTCTTCTTCAAATTCGAATGGAAGCCTGTCGGGGAATGCTGCCAGTATCGCCTTGCACCGAGCGCGCAACTGATCGTCTGTCGAAACGGCGAAAGCCATGGCAAGCTGACGCACATTGCGTTTACGGCTTGTCCGCGTTCTTAAGAATGCCTGGGCTTGGCACTGATCATCCGTAAGGCGCGAATCTAGGCTGAAACCCAGGACACCAAGCTCTAGAGTGGGTGTTTGTATGACACGTTTCAGGTCATGCTCCCAGAGTCTTTGGCACCCGACCAAAGCCATTGTTGTTTCTGACACGTGAAGCGATTCGAGCGCTATGAGCAGGGCTAATCCAAGTGCAGCAATACATTCAGACTGTTCGACCACCACACGAATGACTTCATCTGTCGGGCGACCATTCTCCAACTGCTGGAATGCCCAGTAGCTTTGGGCAAGAAATGCGCACTCCAGTGGTGCTGCACCCAATTGGCCTTGGGACCAGCTATAAACTGTCCAGTCCCCCCAGAATGTCTGCTCGCCCCAGGGGAAATCCACTACAACGGGAAAAGGTTTTTTTGTGTCGGCTCGAAGGGCGTGTACTTGCCGCCAACCTGTCACTGCATGATTCGCCATCTCATTGATAAGCTTGAGTGCGTGATCGGGCGCATGGGCAAAGAGGCTAGCGAACGGTTCGTGAAGCGCTGAGACGTCGGTGTAATAATGGTGGTATTTGTTGATGCCGACTTCATCAAGCTCCGGAAACTCCCGACCCAAGGGATAGAACATCTGGTCCAACTGCTGTTGCTGTCTGGGCGTTCGCTCAGCTTCTGGAATTTCGCGAATGGCTTTCCTGCGCTCCGCGCTTCTTCGCCTCTCCTCCTCCTCCCTAGCAAAGCGGGTACCAGGCAACTCTTGAAGGAGTTCTGATTTGGCCAGCTCAATGACAGCGTCGGGCGCGACGGTTGCCATGACGTGTGCATATGCCATGAGCGTACCGTAATTAGCATCCCGTAGGTGCTCGGCGGCTACTGCGTGTTGGTAGAGTTTAATCGCTGGGTCCGGGAACGCCGGTGCGCACCGCAGAATTGCCCGGCGCAGAGACATCGCCAGTTGCTCGCGCGCATCGCGTCCAAGTTCCTTCCATTTGTTACCGGTCGACTCGACACGTTTGGCATTTTCAAGATCATTCAGCCAACGGACGCTCTGGGCTACGATATTGCCTGTACGTTGGATTGCATTGTGCCCCCACATGTTTAGCCACACTTCGAAAACGTCCGCGGCATGCGGAACTAGACGTCCAGGCACGGCGGTTGCAGGAGCTGAGTGCAACACGGTCATTGAATTGAAGCTGGAGCATCATGCCGCATAGTCATGGCCTTCTGCATCACCTCACCCATAACTTCGATGGGGCACTTGAAGTCGAAGCGCTTACGCGGTCGCATGTTCAGTTGCAGTGCAATAGCGTCGAGTTCTTCTTGGCTGTGTACCGACAAGTCCGTGCCCTTGGGCAGATACTGGCGGATCAGGCCATTTATGTTTTCGTTGCTGCCGCGTTGCCAAGGGCTATGCGGGTCGCAGAAGTAAATTGCCACCCCGGTCTGCTGGGTGATTTCAGCATGCCGCGCCATTTCTCGGCCCTGGTCGTAGGTCATGCTCTTGCGCATCGCCAGCGGCATGCCATTGAGCGCTGCACTGAAGCCTTCCATCGCCGAGGTCGCCGTCGCGTCGTTCATCTTTACCAGCATCAGGTAGCCACTGGTACGTTCCACCAGCGTACCGACGGACGAGGCGTTGGCCTTACCCTTGATGAGGTCGCCTTCCCAATGCCCCGGCATCAGCCTGTCTTCAATCTCCGGCGGGCGCACATGAATACTGACCATCTCGGGGATCTGGCCGCGCCGATCCACGCCACCAGAGCGCGGCCGGCGCGTCGTCTTGCCTTGGCGCAGACAGATGATCAGCTCCTTACGCAGCTCACCCACTGGCAGGGCATAGATCGCGTTGTAGATCGTCTCGCGACAGACGTAGGCATCTCTGAGGCTAGGTATGTTCATGTGGCGCAGCTTGCCGGCAATCTGTTCGGGAGACAAACGCTCACGCAGCATATGAACCACCAGTTCGAAGCGCTCGCTCCCCGGCAGCAGCTTTCGGCTCGGTCGACAGACTTGGCGGCGGGCCTTCATCTGCTCCTGGGCCGCGCGGGCCGAGTAGCTGCCACAGACATCTCGATTGCGGCGCAGCTCTCGACTGATGGTCGAAGGAGACCTATTGATCAGGCGAGCAATCCTGCGCAGGCTGAAGCCCTGGGCGTGGCCGATTTGGATGGTGGCGCGTTCTTCAACGCTGAGTTCGGTATATGACATAGGGGCAGCACCGTACCGGAAAGGTCAGGTGTTGCACTCAGTTTTTGCCGCCGCCTACCGTATCTGCGACGGATAGCAACCAATCGATCAGTCGTCCCCAAGTCCTGACGTCAGACGGCCACCCCAGTAGATGTGCAACGCGGATGGATTTTTCCCCGTCGTCAGTGCTCGCTGCACGGCCCAAAACGACGGGGTTTGGGATCGTGTGCTCTGCCTGAAACCACACCAATAGCTTTTCCAGGAGTCGAAAGTCCTGTTCCTGCAACACAGCAGTAAACTCTGCCCATGGGCCTGCATCGGTGAAAGCAGTGGTGAACGGAGGAGCGGTCAGCCAGGTTCTACGCCATTGCGGTCTAAGAGGCTTGCTCTCCAGCAGTCGATAACCGGTTGTCCATCTACCGGGGGTGCTTAGGCTCCTCTGCGCCAGTAGTCCCACTACTCGCCCAAGCAACGGCGGCTCCCCTGCGTCCAAGATCGCGCCGTGCCAGTCGGAATCGAGATCAATTAATACCCGGTAAAATGCCCATTCGAAGAAGATATCGTGGGTAAAAGAGACGGCCGCGCCATCATCATGGTCGCGAATTATCAAGTCGGCTTTCAGCGCTGCCAATTGGGGCACGGTATTACTATCCAGCCTTCGGATCCGAATTCGTCTACCTAGCTCCCCTACTCCCTTCTCTGCCAAATCGAGAATGGCCCGTCGCCTCACCTCCGCTGATTCGGATACTGCGTCGTAGCCCGCCCGCGACCACCAGGCTGCAATCAAATCAGTTTCCGTGTGAAGCGCTGAGGTTTGCATCGCAGCACTGTTTCTCGCCAAGACCGCAGCAAAGAACGGTCGGCGTGCCACTTCCTTCACAGCAGACGATATGCTTAGCAGCGAGCGCAGAGCAGGAACCTGTTCGGCGAGTTCGGCTGCCTCTGCATCGTTAAACGGATCGACGACAACATCGCCAATACCGTGTTCTCGGTAGAAGCTGCTGGGGAACCACGCGCGGTAAGGTTCCAGGCCTTGATCCCGGGAAGTCGCCAGGACTTTCCAGTTGCGGAGGGTTCCGTGGCTCTCAATCACCTTCAACAAATCGGTGATGATGCCCTTCTGATCCAATGGAACGCGGTCAATACCATCGATAAAGAGAACTGGTGTGCCGGTGCTACCTATTTCGGTAAGAATCTCTTCTGCACTATGGCGCAAGCCCAGTGCTGCAGAAAATGCGGACCAACTGTTGCCGAGCAACCGATCTGATTTCAGGAACAGAATTGGTCCTTTGTCGAATGCTTCTTCTGCTTCACCTTTTAAAGCCACGGATTTCCCACAGCCGGGCAACCCTGTGAGGTTGACCAGGCGGAACGTGCCCAGTGAGGCTTGAATTTGCTTGTTGATACGGGGACGTGCGATCCGGAAGTCGCCAATCGTCTCCAGAATATCGGCCATATTGGCTGAGGAGTAGCGCTGAATTAACTCCAGATCAGCGCTGTAGCTTGGGGCGCATCGCAGCCGCATAGCGCCTTGCAACTGCTGGACAAGCGTGGTTCGGGTCCATTTTCTCGCATTACCCGCACCATCACTGGCGATCTGGCACAACCGGTTGAACAGCAACTCGGCTTGGCCATCTTGGTCACTGGCAAGCACGCCCTTCAACTGAGTAATGACTGCCCCCCTAAAAGTTCCTCTCTCACCTAGCCCATCGATTCGCAACGCGACAAGGTGTTGATAGAAGTCCAGTTCTTCATCGTTGGTTTGCGTCTCAGTCAGTGGCTGTAATACTGTGCGCATTGTGCGCTCTGCCGCCGCAGCAGACCCTCCAGTCTCGAAGCGTCGGTTGAAATCCGCCCCACAAACATCTGCCCGGGCCCATTCAATCAGCCGATTGAGTGAACGTAAGCTATCTACTGCGACATGCTCAGTCACAAAGCCGAAGGCATCGCGGCCGACCTGGAATGCTGGCAAGCGTCGTGTCACGGCCGCGGCGGCCATTATGCTTAGAAAGTCTGAGTTGCTGGGCGCGGCCGTGAGTCGAAGGGAACGCTTCACCTGCAGCCCGAGGTTCCGCTTTCCGGCTTCATCCCTAATTTCCACGACAAGGTCGTCCATCGGGTGATCAGCCGCTTGCTGTATTGCAACCGACTCGACTACTCCAGTGCACCCGGCGGCATGCCCTTCAAGCAGCAAGGCAGCGAGGTAGTAAGCCACCACCAAGTCTTCGTAGTTGAACCCTGCCCCACCTGTCAACTCTGTGGAGGTTGATTGGCTTTTGCTACTCGCAGTCATTCTCAATCCCTTCGCAGTTCGAGGCCGATTGCACCAGGCGGAGGGCCCCGATGCTGAATCGATGACTCTAATATGCCTTAAATGCCCAAGGATGGCAGAGAGGACTGAATGGTGCCCAGCTTGCTGGGGGCTGGAGTCGCCTGTCAGGTGCCGGGTATCCGTGTAAGGGATATGGTTTCCTTGGCGTCGTAAGCAATATGCACAGCCTCCAACAGAAGCAGGGCAGCTAGTCCGGCTTGGCTCCCTGCCCTTCGCGATTCCGCCACCTAGCGTTCAACCAAGACCACCATTAGTCCGCGCTGTTTACCTCCCTTTTCTCCGCCACTCCTAGCGCTCGGCAGCGATCTGTCCTGGCATACGCTCTAACTAGGTAGGAAGATTCAAAGGTTGTCCTTCCTGCTCGAACAGTACAGGGGCAAGTTGATCGGCCAATTCCGCCCAGCCTGCGCGGGCAGCATTTCTCTTCATCGCACGATGCTGCTCAGCTTTGGCCTCTTGACCGCGATCAGGCCAGCGTGAAGCCTGCATAGACCATGGCTGCAATCGAAACCCTGACTGGGTGGCGAACTGGGCGATTCGAGCGGCGATACGAAAGCCCCCTTCATCATGATCGCCCCAGTGGTAAATTGGAGGCTTGTGCTCAAGCGAGGATAAGATTCGAACGTAAGCTTGCCCCCAACTTGGCGATGGCATACCTGCCGTGTAGATAATCACTCCCGACGGATTCTTGCTTAGTTCCCGCGCTGCCTGGTGGAAGGTTGTGAGATTCTCTATCGTCAATAACCAAGCAGGCGCACCCATGTAACCTTGGATCACGGTATTGGCGACACCCAAATACGGCCGAATGACTGTGCAGTCATCCTGGTCGGTCAGCCGGAGCTTGCCCATACCCGCCACGAGAAAAGGTTGAGGCTCTTTGATGAGTCCGATCGCTCCGAAAACTTCACTCCAATGTCGGGCCGGCGCATTCAGGGTTTCCGCGGTGAGCAGATCCAAATGCTTGCTCAGGGCTTCCAGACGCTTGGAGTCGCCGAAAAGCTGAGTACTGAGTTGGCGGACGATGCGATCCTCCTTGGTTCCGGCCATCGCATCGAGCGCCCGCAACGCATCAGCGAAATCAGCAGCCGAACCAGGTCCCAGGAGCCTCACCTGCTTGAGCTGGGCCCAGCATGCAAGCAACTCGTCCACCTGTCCCTGTCCGTGCCAAGGCGCCAGTAGTGCAGCCGCCTGGCCAAGGATTGCACTGGAGGTGGGACGCTGCAGATGGTCGGCGAGTCGATCGAGATCCTGAAGAACTACCGCATCCAATGGACGATCCCCCCCTCCTTGCCTGGCCCACTCCAGCTTAATCGCGCCAGCTGACGCCGCTGCCCGCATTCGTTCGTGCATGCGGTGTCAATGGCCATTAATTTTGACCCACTTTTGGCCAATAGAATTGACCCACTTGCTCACCGCTAACCGCCGGTTTTCTGCTTCAAACGATAGCTCTCACCTCCCAGCATAAAGATGTGTGAATGGTGGATCACGCGGTCGATGATGGGCACGGCCACGTTGTCGTCATGGAAGAACTCGCCCCAGCTGGTGAAGTCCTTGTTGGTGGTCAGGATGACCGAGCGGTACTCGTACAGGTTGTTGATTAACTGGAACAGGTTGTACCGGGCTTGGCGCGTCATCGGCAGGTAGCCCAGCTCATCGATGATCAGCACGTCGTATTTGCTCAGCTGATTAAGGCGCTTCTTCAGCTCGCCCTTCATTTCCGCCAGCTCCAGATCCTCGACCAACGCCAGAGCCGTGCGGAACAGCACCTTGTAGCCCGCCTGAACCGCCTTGTGGCCAATCCCAATGGCCAAGTGGGTCTTGCCCACACCCGGTGGTCCGATGAACACCAGGTTGTCGCGGTTGTCGATAAAGCTGAAGTCCAGCAAGGTGCTGACCTGGCGCTTGGTGATGGTGGTCTGGTGCCGGTAATCGAAGGCCTCCAGATGCTTCTCCGAGGGGAACTGCGCCTGCTTGAGGTTGCGGCTTACGCGGCTACTGGAGCGGGCGTTAAGCTCATGCTCGACCAGTGACTGGGCGAAGCTCAGGTAGGACAGTTCATTGGCTTCGGCTCTGGCCAGCAGGGTGGCCAGCTCACCCGCGGTCGCGCTGAGGCGCAGGCTTCGGTACTGCGCGATAGTGCTGTCGAGCAGGCTCATTGGGTCACCCCGTGGCCAGTCGACTGGCCAATGCGGGCATAAGCGTTCAGGTCGGCGTGACTAACCTGGCTACCGGCCTCTGGCGCATAGTCATGGTCGCCGATGATCCGGCCCCGCGCCTTGGCTTGCTGCCATGCTTCGAGGTAGCGCTTGAGCCCGGTGGCGGTCAGTTCACTGCGCTCGCACAACTCGCCGAGCAACGCCGTATCAACCGGCGCATGGGCCATGAGCAGGTCGCGTGCAGCAACCAGCTGATCCTTGTAGATACGCGGCGAAGTACGCTTGAGCAGTTGGCACAGGGTTGCCCCAAGGGCATCGGGCAGGATCGAGTCGATGCCGCGCTCCAGGTCGGTAATGCGCTGGGCATGGTCTCGGTAATGGTTGTTGTTCTTGATCATCCGGCCCTTGGCCTTGCACAGGTCATGGGTGGCTATGAGTTCACCGCTCTCCAGGTCATGGATCAGCAACTGGTTGTCCTGTGCGCTGACACCGACACGGGCTTGCTGCCAGGCCATGGGTACCGAGTACTTGTTGGCCTGCCATGAGATCAAGCCGGTCTTGTCGACCTTGCGGGTCTCCCTTGTCGGCGCCACGTGCAGCAGGTTCTGCGGGACGAGATAGGGCTTGAGCTGACTACGCTCCAGTGCCTCGAAATGCGCTCTTGGATGCTGCCCCGTCGTGCCGTGCACGCGTGCGTTGGCGACAGTCTCGAGCCAATCATTCAGGTGCTGTCGGACGGCGGCCTCGTCCTGGAAGTGCTCGCCGTAGAAGCAGTCACGCTTGACGTACTTGACCCCGGCCTCCACCTTGCCCTTGCTCTCCGGGTCATAGCCCTCGCAGGCATGGATGCGGTACCCGACGGTAGTCGCATACTGGTGGAAGCGCTGGTTCAGCGTCAGCTCACGGTACTGCTCGTTGATCACCACCATCTTGGTCTGATCGTAGATGCACTCCTCGGTGACGCCGCCGAAGTAGCGGAAGGCCTCGTCGTGCATCTGGATAAACCGTTCGGTATCCAGCGGCCGGAAGTTCAGACCGACATACATCAGCCGTGAACAGGACAGCACAAACACCACAAAATGAACGACACGCTCCAGGCCGCCAATCATGACGCCTCGCAGCTCACCGGGGTCGACCTGACACTGCACGCCAGGCACTGACTCAACGACCGGCTCGTAATAGCGCAACTGGCCACTGGCAACCTGCTGCTTGAGCGCTTGCACATAGCGGCGAATGCTCCGGTCTGACACCGCCAGCTCGGTGGTGCGCTCCCTCAGGCGACGGGCCAGCTTGACTGCGCTCAGGGCTGGAAACTGACCCAACTGATTAATCAGATAATCGCGGTGCTCGTCGAGCACCTTGGTGCGTGAAGGGTCAGCAATGGTAGCGCTGATCTGCATCTCATCCAGGTGGAGATACTTGCGTACGGTGTTCCGGGAAATCCCCAGCTCACGACTGATGGCACGGACCGACAGGCCTCGGCCCTGGTCATACAACCCCTTGATCTTGTGAATCACAACCCACTCCTTCAATGATCTGTCCCCGGCCTGTGCATAAGGCGGGTGACGCTACATGGTCGGTGGCCAATGCCACTATGGGTGGGTCAAAATTGTTGGCCAGAGGTGGGTCAGTTTAATTGGCCATTAACATGCGGTCACGCTCGTCCAGACTGAGCTGCCAGTATGGCGAGGTTAGCGACTTGAAGGACTCACGGATAGTTCGGGTACTGCCGCTTAGACGAGCGCGCTCGGCACGAACCAGCAGTCGATCAAGGGTTGCGTCATCCAGGCTCATTCTGTTCTTCCTTCAAACGGTTGATTTCCTGCTGCAACAACACTGGATTGAGCAAGTAGTTGTCACTTTGCAGCAATTCACGAGCAGCATCGTGGACGACATTCTTCTTCATCTGCACATTTCGGGTTCCGAAGCGGGACATGTCATAGTAGATATTCAGGAAAGAACTGAGTTTGGCTTGGTCAGATTCCGGCCCCGCCAGGATCAATTGCAGGCCAAGGGCATTCAAGAATTGCACGGTGGCTCGGATATTCTGAGGATCCATCTTTTCGAACGCCTCATCCAACAGCATGATACCGCCGCCACTGAGACTGTCCTTCGACTTCCCGTAACAGGCCGCCAAAGCGGCACCGAATATGAGGTAGACCGGTGTTCTATGCTCTCCTCCAGAGGCCTGCTCGAAGCGCCTGCTCAGCAAGCCCAGACTCTCCGACATTTGATAGACCTCTACGTCGTAGCTGAAGAAGCGGCGGTGGTCATTCAGGGGGCTGGCCTCGTTCAGCAGCGGTGAGTTGCTGTCGCCTTCGACAAGCGCGCGAAACTCCTCCGGCACCTCACCTGGTCCGCCAAAAAGGTCGTCCTCTGTCCCATGGGTACGCACGCGTAGCAAGAACTCATACAGGCTTCGATGCTCTTCGACCACCTTGAACTTAAACTCATAGCGTTCGTTGTTGGAGAACATCGGTGCGTTTTCGAGAATTGAGGTGAGGCCCGCGATCTGCTCCTCGATGCGATCAAAACCTGCAAGCAGTGCCTGAGCGACATCGGAGCGAAAAACCTTCACGGCAGCCTGGTAGGCTTCTTCAGCTTTCTCTTCTTGCTCGACCAGTTCAAGATTCACTAGTCGCTGCTGGTCCTCCAGTATGAAGCCGTAAGCGCCCTTCCAATCATTGCTGCAGATATCCGTGTTCTGCAGGTTATAGTCCTTCAGGTAATTCGCGAACAGGTTCCAGGCTTCGCGGTCTTTGCTGCCAGCCACTCCGTTAACCGTTACGATCGCCTGCTCCAAAGCAATAACCTTCGCGCTCGCATCGTCGCCATGGCGCTCATCCGATCGTTTGCGATGCCGATCGACTTCATTCGCATTGTAAAGCGGGTGCTGCCGACTCTCTCTTTCCCGGGCGCTTTCTACTTCCAACTGCTTGGTCAGCACGCCGAGCTGTTCGCCCAATAGCTTAAGTTGCTCGACGAAGCTGGCCTCATCCTTAGTCCATCGAAGAACCAACTCATTGGCGGTGTGGGCCGCCTCGTCGGCAAGCTGTTTCCTTGCCTCCAGTTCAACCAAACCAGCAGTTTGTGTACGCGCCAACCGCTCGCGCAAATGCGCGGCATGGGCGTTTGCCTGCACCTTCGCCATAAAGATGCTTTCAAGGCTGGTCTGCAGCGTCTCGGTGTTGGCAAACGGGGTGAGATTCTGCAAGCCGTTGCGAAGCCGAATGACCGCCTCCTCGTGTTGCCTGGATTGTGCCTGCGCAATCTGCAACGCCTGTTCTGCCTGTTGGCGCATGGCATCGACGTCTTTACGGCCCAACCTAAGCTCTGAGGGTTTAGGTAAGGATTGTCGCTCCACGGCCGCACCTGAACTGACCATGCCGTCCTTGGATAGCGCTTTGACACCAACGCGCAGTTGCTCGTTGGATTCGGCTAGTATCGTTCGCCCAAGCGCGCCCTGTAGGTAGCGCACGGCAAGTAGGTTCTGCCCTTGGACCAACTGAGCTGCGTAAGGCTCAGTATCGTATCCGTGCCAGTCCCGGATACGTGAAGGAAGAGCTAACTTCACGCGATAAACGCCGTCTGCCGCTGCGCTGCGATAGACCTTAATGGCCTCCAACTCCCGATCTTCTGGAATAAGTAAAGCCTCTACATGGCGCCCCAGCCATGACTCGATCGCTGCTTGCCATGCTACATCTGCGACACTTACCAGGTCGCAGATGGGAGTCGCGTCGATACCCGCATTCGCGAGGATACGCAACAATGCGGTGGTGTTATCGCTCAGTTTCGCAAGGCCTTGGCCAGCCCGGGCACTTGCCATCTCAGCGTCACGCAGATGGTTGGCTGCCTTTTCCGCTTTGCCTTCTGTCTCCGCCATTGCCCGACGCAGCACTTCGAAGGCTTGGCTTACCGCTTGAAGCGTACGCTGGAGTGATTCAGATGATGGCATGTCATCTGATTCCAGCCGTTTCTCCAAGCTTTGCAATTGCTCGAGCCCGCTGTCAAAGAGGTCTCTACTGGATGCGATTTCAGCTAGGCCGCTGGCGTCGGAAAGAGCACGCTGCATCGCGTGCAATTGCGTGCGGAGTTGCGCTTGTTTCTCATCAAATTGCTTCTCCAACAGCAAGAGCTCGCCGGCATGACCTGCTTGCTGTTGAAAGTCAGGGCTGGAAGTCAGCGCAGTCAGGGCCAGATCTCGGGCGGCATTGGCCAACTGCGCTTGGGCACATGCCCTTCCGAGTTCTCGCTGCGCTCTGGTAAGCGCCTCCTCTAGCGCTTCTTGCTTGATCTGAATAGCATCCACTGCTTCTGCGCTGCGTTCGGTTGCGTAGACATGCTTCAAGGCCGTCAGGTTCGCCTCGGAGGTTCGAGCCTGCAGCACTTGGGCATAGTGTCAGCCACTTCTGAGGCTTGGGTAATGCGCCCTCTCAGTCGCCTAATAAGGTCACGCATGTCACGAACCTCGTTTAGGCGCTCGCGGAACTCGGTAATCCGGATTGGCATCGGCTCGATGAGATGCTGTCGTAACGTCTCATTAAGATCAACGATGTCTTCATTGAGCTTCAGAGAACGAGAAAACGCAGCCCGAAATGCCTGTGAGTTCGGTTTGTCGCCTGGACCGGCCAGATGATCGATCAAGAGGCGTCGAATAAAGTCGTCGCGATTGTGAGGCGTTATATAAGGGGTACTGTTTGCCTCCAAGCGACACAAATCAGCGACTACATGCTGAAAGGCTCGCCAGGGCATCACGGTTTCGCGTGCGCCGTCGGTCTGCAAATATTGCTTAGCCGACAGTTCGACACCGGGCAATATGAAGTATCCATTCACCTCCGCTTTGGCGTCCTCGATATGAGCTTGTAGTGAAACGCCGGCAGTGAACGGAACGCCTGTAATGGTATTGCGGAAAACCAATCCCACGTATGTGTTCGCGGAGGTCCGCTGGTAGGAACTGCCACCAGGTACAATCGAGCCGAGGCAGTAATCACGCATGCTGCGAGAACGCTTTTTCTTGCTGTCACTCGCTGCGTTGAAGTTTATGCGGTTGCCATCGGCCGCTAACATGACTACCTGAATTGCATCCAGAAGCGCCGTTTTTCCGGTTCCATTAGGCCCTAGGAAGGCCGTATTTCTCCCGATATCGACATCCCGGGCCTCGTAAAGGAAAAACTGAATCAGGTTAACCCGTTCAAGCAAGACCATCGCCGGCCTCCTCATCCTTCATTGGCGCGTGCGCTGCCAATTGGTGCAACGCCCCCTCGCTCAGCACATCGACGATCCCAGGACGGATGACAATCTTGTAGGGTTGCCCGTCGTCGGCCTCTGAAACCCGCACCAACCCGTAGCGCTTCATGGCCTGAGCCAACTCGCGCAGTTCGCCCCGCTCGGGGAGCTCACGTTTGAGCCATTCCTTGTAGGCACGCTCCAACTCTTCAAGTGACACGAACGCTTCTCCGTCAGCGATCTCTGCCGACTGCATACGGTCGTCATAGATGCGGCGTAGAACAAGCGCCAAACGTGTCTCACTAAGGCGCATTTTCTCGGCCACTGGGTGGCTAGGGATGGCCGCGACATAAGCGTGATGGGCATTGTGAATCAGGTGAACCCCTAGCAAGGACATCACCTCCCGAAACGCCGCGAGATGCTTGACGATCAAGTGATAGGCCACCCGGCTGAACTTGTCATTGGCATAAAGGATCTGCTCAACCATTAGCCGGTAAGCCGCTCTCTCGAAGTCGGCACTGACATAACTTACCTCTGACTGTTCTGCCAATCGCTCCCAGTTGACCATCACGGCATCCTCACATGAATCATGAACTCTTGGTGTTCCATGTACGCGTTGCGAGTCATGGCTTCGGGGACAAATTCGACACGTATCCCAGGGACCAACTGCAGGTGGACATCATCTCTGCGTTTTCCTGGAGGGCATGCCTCGCGCGAGGCGATCAATAACAGCCTTTGGTAGCAGCACAGATCTATGACCGATTCGATTGACAGTTGGCTCGAGGTCACGCGCAGATCAGAGCCGACGTGTCGCGTGACGTACTCCGCCAGCTTCAGCGGCGTAACGTGCCGATTGGCATTCATCCGTTGTCGAAGGGCTTCCATTGCAAGCTCCTCAGTTGTCGGACTGTAGGTTTCGACCAGTGTTGGCTCGTGAACCCGCGGAGTTACACGAGGTTTGGACAGGCCGACCTCGGAAGCGTGATAGAAGCCTGACCTACCCGGAAGCGAGGCATGCCCCTCCCCCAGGATCTCCACGGCATTGAGGGCCCTCGCGATCAGTTTGTCGAAATTGCCAGGCGAGCGCAGCTTGTACTCAAAGAGCGCAATGGCCATCTGATTGGCGTCACGCACCTCTTCATCCAATCTCTGCAAGTGCTCTTCGACTTCGCGAAGGCGCAGCAACTGATGGGTATCCCGTTCGTAGAGCAACTCAGCGCGTAGGAAGTCGTCGTCGGTCTTCATCTGGGCATACCAACCGATCAATCCCTGGCGCTGCTGATCGTCACACTGGAGTTGGCGAACCAGAGCGATAATCTGTGAGCGAAACTGCAACGGATGGTTGTGAGTACGCAGGTCGCTATAGTCGGCAATGAAAACGTTCTCGATGTACTCTTCGAAAAAGCCACGAACGAACTCGCCCATGGTTTCCTTCGCCGAGAGTTTCCCCATCAGATCCTGAATGCGGCAACTCGTATTGGTGATGTGTGCCATGCACTGTTTGGCCTGACGTGCCGCCTCATGATAAAGACCGTGCGCGTTTGCATCGCGCACTTCACGCAGGGAGACGTAGATCGAGTGGAACCTAATCCCGAGGAACTCAGGGGTCTGATTGGCAAACTCCACCAGGTGACCAAAAAACCGTGCCACAACAGGCCTGACCGTGACCTGTTCTACTACGCCTTTGCGCCGTTGACTTAGCCACCCGCTGGCATGGAGCGAGGTGAAGATCAGATGAGCCCTTCCGGTCACCGTAAGGGAGCTGTCCATATCCTCCCAAGGGTCATCGGCTACTAGAAACGATTCGATCGTTCGAAGGACCAGTGACTTGGGCGCTTCTTCCCCGGGTGAGCGGCCACCCTCTCCCCACATGGCCGCCATAAGCCGACAGAGCACATCCCAATAGCGCAGGTTGTTGGCGGCGGCCAAAGGGCGAAAAAGCTCCTTGGGCAAATGCTCGAACAGCGGCGGTATATTAGGTTCCATACCAAAGTCCGTGTGGCCATTGCATTGACCGTAGCATAGATCTATTGATGCATCTATGCTATGAAAACCCTTCAACAGTGATCATTCCATGCCACGTCGCAACTCAGCCCCGCAAGAACGTTTTGAAGCGATCGAGATACTGCTTCTCTGGGAAGGAAGAATCTCACGATCGCGCTTGCTGGATTTGTTCAACATCCATGAAACGCTAGCCAGTCGGGACATCGCGAGCTTTCGGGTACGATACCCCGAAGCCTGCGAGCCTGATTCCGCCAGCAAAAGCTACAGCAGCACTCCACAACTCGAACCAATCCTAAGCCGCGGCGTATTCACCGAATATCAACGGCTTGTCGGTGCCTCAGGCTCTCTGGAAACCATCTCCATTGGAGTACCTTTCGAAAGTACGCAATTCGATGCAACGGCGATTCGCCCTGCCCCGTTCTCGCGACTGCATCGAGCTATGCGGCTTGGGCTTTGTGTGAGGGTGACCTATCGCTCCATGAGCACCCCCCAAGCTCATGAACGGCTTATCCGCCCTCACTCACTGATTCAAGCCGGACCACGATGGCATGTACGGGCATACTGCGAGAAGGCCGGAGAGTTTCGTGATTTCAACCTAGGTCGGATATCAGCGGTTAGCCTGGCCGACGCCCTGCTGCTACCTGGAGCAGAGCAGGACCGACACTGGCAGCGTATCGTCCCAATACGCTTGGTACCCCATCGAGACCTTTCCGCCGAGCAGGCTCGCATGGTGCGCGAAGAGTACATGGGGGGGACAGCGGCGATGGTATTCAATGTACGAGCCTCCCTTGCCAAGTACGTAATCCAGACGTTTCGGGCTGCAATGGATCCTGACCGCGAGCGCGTGCCAGAGCATGTGCTCATGCTGCAACAGCCAGTTGATTTACCCATTGAGGCGCGCTGGCAGGAGTAAGGAGATCGGCACTTCTGCAGTTCGGCCTACAGCCGAGCAAGGTTAAGGGTGGAACCGCATATCAACTGCCAGTTAAGAACAAGCCTACTGAGCGATCGGTCAATATTTAGAGCAGATCACCTCCGATGATGACAGTCCCACATCCTTGTGGGTACTCAATCGAAGCTAACGTCTATCGGTTGAAGCGCTCAGCCAAGCTATGCAGATATTCCGCCATTCGTTCTAGATCCTGGCTAATTTCTGCACCTTGCATGGCCTTCCCGGCGCTGTGATCGCACAATTGCGCAATGCGCGTAATCTGTTGATTGATGTCTTCAGCTACATGACTTTGCGCAGATGATGCCGACGCCATCTGTTGGCTCATACCCGTAATGCGGCTAACCGCTTCGCTGATGCCAACAAGCGCCGATTGAACCGCCTCAACACTCTGCATGCTGTCGCGGGAAATCTCCTCCCCTCTGCTCGCAGTCGCCACTGCTCTTTCTGTACCAACATGTAATGAAGCAATGATTCCATGGATCTCTTCGGTCGAAGTTCGTGTACGCTGAGCCAGAGCGCGCACTTCCTCAGCGACGACAGCAAAACCCCGACCCTGCTCGCCTGCCCGGGCAGCCTCAATAGCAGCATTGAGCGCCAGCAAGTTGGTCTGCTCGGCAATTGAAGTGATGACATCCACTACGCTACCGATAGACTCGGTCTGACTTGCTAACGCATCGACCGCCTGACCAATTTCATTGACTGCCTGGCTCATGTTTCCCATGGAAACCAAGCTTTTCTGAGCCAAATCGCTGCCCTGCATGGCCAATCGGTCAGCCTCAGATGCTGCATGCGCAGTATTCTGCACGTTATGCGTGATCTCCTGAATCGTTGCCGACATCTGAGAGATTGCGGCGGCTGAGCGATCAGTTTCACTGCGTTGGCGTTCGAGTGACTGCGCTTGCGAACCGGACAGTTCAGATGAGTGTGCTGCCTTGGACTTAACACTAATCCCAGCATCGACCAAACGGGTCAGAGCCGTTTGCAGGCGTGCTTCCTCACTGATCATGGCCATTTCCAGTTGCCCTTGGGCTCCGGGGTTATCGCTATAAGTGAGAGCGACCAATGGACTTGTAAACGCTTTCGGGTGCTCCGCCAAAATGCGCTCGATGGTTTTACGCTGGCGCGACTCGAATAAGTACCAGGCACTCAAGAGACTCGCCCCCGAAATCGTAAGGGCCGCAGTCTGTGGCAGCCAGACAGCACTAGTCGCGGACAGACCTCCCAACATCAGCAGTGGCCAACCGAACTGTAGTGTTCCCAAAACTCGCGTCCCTAGGGATATAGCCGCTTTACCGGATCGCAGCCGCGCGTAAAGCGCCGTCGCGCGACGAATCTGGGCGCGACTAGGTAGCGAACGAACCGATTCATAACCACTGATGCGACCGTCTTCATAGATGGCGGTGACATAGGCACTGACCCAATAGAAGTCGCCATTCTTCGAGCGATTTTTGACCACCCCCATCCAAGGTTTTCCTTGCTTGATCGTCTCCCACATATGAGCAAACACAATGGGTGGCATATCCGGGTGGCGAACCAAATTGTGGGTTTGCCCTATCAGTTCTTCATAAGTGAACCCGCTAATTGCTACAAATGCATCATTACAGTAGGTGATCCGGCTGTCGAGGTCGGTGGTCGAGATCAGCCGCTGCTCATTGGAGAACGTTCTTTCGCGCTCGGTAATGGGCAAATTTACACGCATATCAGGCTACCTCTATTCTCATTATGATCTGGCCAAAAAACAGATTAACCATAGTGCTATCATCAGGAAGCTAAAAATGCATAGCACCCAATGAATCTGTAACCAAATTAATCCTTGAGCTCATTATGAATAGACTACAAGTTACTCCATTCCAATTGAACAACAATACCTCCAGCGGAAGCAGTGCGTTGCCTATGTCGACTGGGTTTTGATGCCCAATACGTTCAAAAAAGCGCATATGAAACAATCCGCCGCGAGGACAGCGCTGTACGTATCCTTGCGGCGACGGTAGGTATTTATTTAAGTCAAGAATTTCAGTGCGCAGGTTTTTATAAGAATTTGAAGGGATATTTTTGCACTAAAAAAAACAACTGGGCACACGCAACACGTTGCACGTAACAGATTGTCATTGTAAATCAGTCCAGCACCAGCAAACGTAATACGTCACTAGCAACGCTAATTTTTACGTACCTAGACGTCACAGCAGTTAGAAGATGCTGACGACATCAAAGTTCGCGCGGCTGCTCTATGAGCAACATGGAGCAACATGCTTCTCTCTTGGACATGGTTGATTAGACTGTTCCCAAAGCAGATGACATGAACAACTCGAATTCCTTCACCGGCACTGGTAGAGAGAAGTAATAGCCCTGAGCTTCGTCGCACCCCATACGACTCAATATGGGTAATACATTGTCGCTTTCCACACCCTCCGCGACGATCTGCAAATTAAGATTGTGCGCCAAGGTCACCATTGTGCCGACGATAGCTCTGTCATCGGCATTGTCGGCCAGATTCTGGACGAATGAGCGATCGATCTTCAGCCGATCAATCGTCAGATGTTTGAGGTAAGCCATACTCGAATAGCCGGTACCGAAATCATCGATTGCCAACCGTACGCCCATAGCCTTCAACCGCCCGAAACAAGCGATCATCCTCTCTGTGTCCTCGATGAGAATCGACTCGGTGAGCTCTAGCTCCAATAAAGATGACTCTAAACCGGATGTGCTTAATGCCAGGGCGACACTATCGACATAATCGCCTTGTTTGAACTCAATAGCAGAGCAGTTCACCGCGACTATGAGTGCTCCAAGGCCCATGCGTTGCCAAGCCACGGCCTGTTCGCATGCAGTGGTAAGCAACCAACGCCCGATGGGCACGATTAATCCACTGGACTCCGCTTCAGCAATGAACTCCCCCGGGTATATCATTCCTCGAGAAGGGTGGCGCCAGCGCAATAATGCCTCTGCTCCGACTACCTCACCGCTGTCTAGATTCACCTGCGGCTGGTAGTGCAGCTCGAACTCATCGTTGTGTAGTGCAGCCCGCAACTCAACTTGCAGTTGTAGTGACTTCAGCGCGCGCTCCCCCATCGCAGGGGTGTAGAAGGTATGCCGGGCCCGACCGCATTTCTTTGCTTGATTCAGCGCAATGTCTGCAGCCTTGAATAAGTCGTCAAAGCTCGTCCCGTGATCAGGATGACAGGCAATACCAATGGAAGTCCGCACCTCCAACAAGCAGTTATGTACCAGCCAAGGCTCTCGCAGACGACTGTCAAGGTCGCGCAGCAACTGCTCCAACTGTTTTCTGGTCGTGGCTCTGACCAACATCAGATACTCATCTCCCCCCAAGCGGGCAGTAGTATCGATGCCCTGCAGACTTGTAAGACGCTGCGCCAGTTCGCACAGCACCTGGTCTCCGGCCACATGACCGAGGGAATCGTTGATGGTCTTGAAATTGTCCAGATCGAGGTACAGCAGGTGGAAACCTTCTGCGTCGACAATGGCTTCTTCAATGCGCTCACTGATGCGATGCCGGTTCGGCAGCCCGGTCAGGGCATCGTGGTACGCCATAAATGCGAGGTCGGCTGTCGCTCGTGACTCACGCCGTTGCGCACGATGCAGACGACGGTCCAGAGAGATGATCACCAAAAAGAACACGGCGCTGAGCGCACAGGCCCAACCGAAGGTGTAGTGCCATTCCTTTCGGTAATCGTCGGTGGCAAGGCCGATAGTTAATGCCAGCGGATACTCGCCTATACGTTTAAAGCCATACAGGCGCTCAATGCCATCCAGCGGTGAACGCATATAGAAGTCACCGTCACGGCGTCCGCTCACATGCTGCTCGTCCAGGGCGACGCGTTCCTGAGGATCAAGAGGATTGGCCAGGGGGGGATCGCGCAGCACGCTTTCCGGCCGATCCACTCGACGTACACTGATGACGCCGTGGAGCCCGACGTCTACCTCGTGGAACAGTTCGAGCACCGTTGCCAAATTTAGCGACGTGGCGACCCAACCCTGCCTGCTTCCCAAGCGATCAAAGATAGGTATGGCGAAGTGCAGCCGCGGTTGATTAGGATCTTGCTCGATCACCAGCGAGTCACCGTCTTGCGCTTGCCGAGCAAGCAGTGACCAGTATCGAAGTTGGTCGAAGGAAGGCGCGGCGGTGCCATCGAAGCTGCTAGCAACCAGGCGCCCCTTTTCGTCGATCAGTTCGAAGGGCATCTGGCTTGGCAGGCTAGCCGCCTCTTCGTGAAAGCGCCTGATCAACGTGGCATCCAAACCGTGGTTACTTACCTCCCCGCCCGATAGCCGGGTAGCCAGAGTACGCAGATTGGCGTGTAGAGGTTGTAGCAAGCCAGAATCAAGCCGCGCCTCTAGTGCGAGCCCCAGATTGCGAACATCCAGCCGCGCCTGACGCTCTGTCTGTCGGTAAGCCACCACCAAGAGGGCTGCGAGCAGCACGAACAGACCGCAGCCGAATACCTTCCACAGATGTCCACGCCATGTTTGTAGTGCCGAGCGTGCGCTGTCACGGGTCGAAATCATGGGGTTACACCGAAAAACGCGAAATCATACCCTTGAGCTGGACCGCCAGTTGTGACAACTGCAGGCTTGCCACAGACGTCTGGGTCGCACTCGTGGCGCAATGGTTGGACAAGGTGCGGATGCTGACCAGGTTGCGGTCGAGCTCACGGGCCACGAGGGCCTGTTGTTCGGAGGCGCTGGCAATGACCAAATTGCGTTCGTTGATCATTGAAACGGCCTCCGTAGTTCGCTGTAACGAACCGCTCACAGCCTGGGCCCTCTCAAGGGTCTGAGCCACTTGACCAACACTCATCTGCAAGGCCTCAACTGTGACGACTGTGCCCTGCTGGATCGCAGTGATGATGCTCTCAATCTCCAGAGTTGAACTCTGCGTACGCTGAGCCAGTGAGCGAACCTCGTCGGCTACTACCGCGAAGCCTCTCCCCGCCTCTCCGGCGCGGGCTGCCTCGATCGCGGCGTTCAAGGCCAGTAGATTAGTCTGCTCGGCAATGCCACGGATGACCTCCATAACCATGCTGATGTCTCGTACCTGATCCGACAGTCCACTTGCCTGCCCCGAGGAACGCGTGATGCCCTCGGCTAGAACCTGAATCTGGTCAACGATGTTGGCGACCTGGCTGTGACCATTGCGCATCTCCTCGTCCGACTCGCGGGACAACTCGGAGGTGGAAACAGCATTGCCCGCCACCTCATCCACGGCGCTGCTCATCTGGGTGATCGCGGTCGCGGCCTGTTCGATTTCCTCGCTTTGCTGTTGAAGGCCTCGAGTACTCTCGTCCATCGCCGTGCTCATCTGCTCCGAGGCGGTGGCCAATTGACCGGCAGAGTCACTGATCAGGCAGATAGTTGTGCGCAGGCTATGTTGCATTTCCGCCATCGCATGCAGCAACTGCGCGGGCTCATCCTTGCCGGAGGGTACGATCGGCCTGTCTAGGTGACCGTCAGCGATGGCACGTGCCGCCTGCAGCGCGGTATGCAACGGCCTGACGATGCTGCGGGTGAGTAGCAACGCAAGCAGTACGGTGGCCGCAATCGAGGCACACAAGGCAGAGGCGACGACCACGACCACTCGTTCGTACAGCGCTTGGGCCTGAGTGATGGCCTTCGCCCCCCCTGCTTGGTTCTGCGAAACAAGTGCGTCGATCTGTTCGCCGATCAGGCTCCCACTTTGTGCCAGGGCCGCATTGATTTCCGCCTGTTGCGAAGCATCTGGGGTGCCAACCTGCAAGAGCCGAAGCAACCGGTCCAGATTGCCCACGTAATTTGCTAGCTCTACCTCTAGCATCTCGACCATTTGTTTCTCTAGCGCCGAAATCCCGCGGTTCTTGTATCGCGCTAGCTCTTCGGTCAGCCGCTGCCGGGCAGAGATGATCAAGTCTTCACTGCGAACCAAGGCCTGTGGATCAGATGTCGACCGAATGCGCACGCTCTCAATTCGCATAACGGCAACCTGAGCACTGAAGGTTTGCAGGATGCTCATTCCCGACATCCAAGTATCATTCACATGTCGTGCTACTCGATTTAGCTCGGCCATGCGCGACAAGCTGAAGATTCCAGTGAGCAGGAAGATTAGTGTGACCACCGCGAAGCCCAAGGCCGCACGCTTGCCTATCGTAAGATTGCTCAAAAGCACTGCGACCCCCATCCAGATAAACCCAGGAGATACCTCTCCTACTCTTCTGCCGTGAGATAGCCAGATGCCATCTCCGGATGAGTCTCAATGATGGAGCAACGTCACGATCACGCCTGCCACACCTTGGACGAGCCGGCGTCATATCATGGTGCTAACGACTCATACCTTGGTATTAACGCCCGCGTCCAAGTCGGCCCGCCCGCTCGATCAGGCTTACCAACGTGCGACCATCAAAGGGTTTGCCAAGGAACTCCAGAGCCCCGGCGGCCAGAGCCTGCTCACGCCAGCGAGCCTCAGGAAACGCGGTAATGAAAATTAGCGGCAGGCATACGCCCAAGGTCAGTAGCTGCTGTTGCAGCTCGAGCCCGGACAGCCCGGGCATCTGCACATCAAGGATTAGGCAATCGCAGGTGTGCAATGCTTGCGACGCCAGGAATTCAGTTGCCGACCCAAAGGTGTCAGCGCAATGGCCCATCGAACGGACCAGCCCATCGAGCGCCATCCTGACGCTTTCATCGTCATCGACGATACAAATATGGTAGGGAGACAAGACGTACTACCTGAAAAGCCAAAGACCGAGCTTTAGACTATGCTGCACTTGGCCTGCTGCAAATCATGCTCTGGTATGCCCCTAGGCTTGACCTTGTGCTTGCCATTGCACTGATAACGCTTGAGCCATGCGCACTAATTCGGCGAACGAGCCGGCGTTCATCTTGCGCATCGCACTGCCTCGATGAATCTTCACCGTGACCTCGCTAATCCCTAGCTCGGCTGCAATTTGCTTGTTCAACAGGCCAGTCGTGGCCATGGCCATCACCTCCTGCTCACGTGTGCTTAGGCGGTTGTGGCGCTCACGCAACTCGATGATGCCTTCCTCGCTCACTCGGCGTTGACGATCATGCTCAAGAGCCTCTACTACAGCATCGAGTAGATCCTGATCGCGAAATGGTTTGGTGAGAAAGCCCAAGGCGCCGGCCTTCATGGCCCTGACGCTCATTGGGATATCCCCGTAGGCAGTCATCATGATTACTGGAATGTTCACCCGCAAATCGTCCATACGAGCTTGGAAGTCCAGGCCGCTAGCGCCTTTGAGGCGCACATCGAGAATCAAACAACTAGGAACCTCCGGACGCGGAAACTGGAGGAACTCATTCGGCGAAGCGAAGGTTTTCACGGCCAGATCAACCGAACGCAGAAGCCCAACTACGGCCTCGCACAGGTCGTGATCATCGTCCACCATGTAGATGCAGGTGTTTTTCATGCTATTACCTCCTCGCAGACTCTAGGCAGTACAAACGACAATGTCGCGCCTTCTCCCGCTCGGCTGTCGGCCCAGATGCGACCGCCATGCACCTCGATGATTGAGCGGCAGATGGGCAGGCCAATACCGATCCCCTCATCCTTGGTGGTGAAGAATGCGTTGAACAACATGTCGAGGTGCTCTTCCTCTATACCTGTACCACTGTCTCTGACCGTGACCTGCACCTGCTGATCCTGCTCACAAACCTCGATGTACAAATGGCGAGCTGAGCCTTCACGCTCGTCGATAGCGTCGATGCCGTTAATCAACAGGTTGATCATGACCTGTTGCAGCTGAATCCGGTCACCGCGTACCGTCAGACGACGGACCGGGCTTCGAAAGAGTTGTATCCGGCGATGCTGGATATCCCGCTCAAGGAGGGTCAGGGATTCGCTCACAACACTCTCTATATCCAGGCATTCATGCCGTGGCTCGGCCTTGCGGGTATGTTCGCGAATCCGCTGTATCACATCGCTCGCCCGTCGGGCATTGCTGGCCACCCTGCCAATTGCCACGCGCGCTTCATGTGCGTCGGCACGGTCCAGCCAACGTTGGGCCGCTTCGGCATTGGTTACGATGGCAGCCAGTGACTGGTTAACTTCATGAGCTATTGAGGTGCCCAACTCGCCCAACATGCTGACTCTGCTTACGTGGGCCAGTTCAGCCTGGGAGCGATGTAGTGCGACCTCGGCTAGGCGCCGGTCGGTCACATCGTTGTTACTGGCCAGAATCGCCCTGGGATTGCCAAGTTGGTCTCGGTGTAGCGACCATCGGCTGAGGATTGTGACCTCTTTGCCGGCGCGTGTTGTCTCGATCAGTTCGCCTTCCCAAACACCTTTTTCCAACAGCTCGGCCTTGATTGCCTGCGGTGCCTGTGATGAACGACTGCAGAGCAAATCCCAGCAGTCTCGTCCGATTACTTCATCGGCGGTCCAGCCGTAGAGTGCCTCGGCACCGGAATTCCAACTGCGAATACGGCTGTCAAACGTACAGACGATAATCGCATCATGGGTCTGCGACAGCAGTGCAAACTGCTCTCGTAAACGGTCGGTGACCTTCCGACTTTTCACGGCAAGCCAGCCAGCGACTGCAATGGCAACAAGGCTGACTAGGCAGCGGGCCAAAGCCTCACTGAAGAACTGGTTGTGGTGCGAAAGCAGGAAAGCCGCCAACGTCAGGCAACTACAAATCGCTGCTAGCAGACGTATGCCCCTCACCGAAAGACGGGTCGTGGCGATCATGATGACCAGTACGTAGAGGACGGCAACGGCGATCTCGAACGAAGTCAGAGTGTCGACAATGAAGATCGCCAGGGTGATGAGGCAGATGAAGCGCAAAAGCAGATCGTTGAACGCGCCACGCTCTGGCGCCATTGCATCGATCTCCTGGCCAGGAAAGCCCTGCATAGACAAATCCACTAATGAAGAAGGGTAACGGCGACGTCGCTACGGAAACGAGTGATATCCGCGCTTTTACAGCAAAAAAATCCGGATTGGTAACACCGGAACTGGTATTCGTTTTTGCAGGTCCTCACAGCCCAAAGCTCAGTGCAATAGGTTGAAGGTACAACCTTCGAAGATGGCGCATACATACTTGGGCTTGATCCTCACTGGTTCCGGGGGCTGACAAAGGCATACGGCGCTATAGCTGTTTTTGAATCCTTCGCCATCGAGCAAGAGCACGGCCTCGTCTGCATACGAAGGTGCCGTCCAATATGTGGGGGTGTCATTATCCAATGATGGTACGGCTGTTCACATCCCCTACTGGCACAACACCTATGCTCTTTGGGGGCTTAATCCTCCTCCCCCACGTTTGTACAGTGACCTCGCACCACCGCTTTCATCGTTTATCAAGAGGTCATACCGTGAACAAACCCCTGAACGAGCAGATCATCTCAGCACGTCCGAGCTACTTAGCCGAAGCCGAATTCTTCGAGTACAGCAAAGCTGCCAATCCCATTGGCGCGAAGCTGATCTCTCGGGTGCCGTACCATACGTTTCCGGCGTCCCTATGTCAGGAGGGCGAGTCTCGAGTCATACCACTGGACTTAAGCCAAGCACTGGGTTGCGAAGGACCTGCCACGGGGCCGGGGCTGTGCGCTAACTTCGTACGAGTACTTGCTGGCGACAGCTTGCATCTAGCTCCTAACGCCACCTCGCAAGTGCTCTACGTCATCGAGGGTGAGGGTCGGTTGACCTATGACAAATCCACCTTCGAGTGGCATAAAGGCTGCTTCGTTGCGCTGCCGGCCATGCATGCGAGCATCCTTCAGGCGTCTAGCGACAGCCGATTCTACTATGTGCACGACGAACCGCTGCTTCGTTACCTGGGCGCCACACGCAGTGAGGACCGTTTTGCACCGACGCTGTATGCCAGCGAGGTCGCCAACGCCCACTTGCGCCAAGCCGCCGCCGACCCGCGGGCCAAGGACCGCAGCCGAGTCAGCATTCTGCTCGGTAATCGTAACTTCCCGCAAACTCGCACCGTCACCCACGTGCTTTGGGCGATGTATGGCCTGGTCCCGGCTGGTGCCGTGCAGAAACCCCACCGACACCAGTCCCTCGCGCTGGACTTTATCGTCGACTGCCCGCCAGGTTGCTACAGTCTGGTCGGTACACAACTCGACGAAGCCGGTGAAATCGTTAACCCGACTCGGGTCGACTGGACCCCAGGCCTGGCTTTCGTCACCCCGCCCGGTTACTGGCATGCCCACTACAATACTTCCGATCGTGAGGCGCTGCTGATCCCGATCCAGGACGCAGGGCTGCAGACCTGGTTGCGCGCCTTAGATATCCGTTTCAGTTGAGTACTGTGGCCGGCACTCAAAGACGCCAGTATGGAGCCTCGCCAATGCGTTGCACCATGAAGTCGATGAAGCTGCGCACCTTAGAGGAAACGATCCGTTTCGGCGGATAGATAAACCACAGCGAGGTACCTACCTCTCCAGGCTGGCACTGCCATGCTGATAACCAGCGCACCAACGTGCCTTGGCGGATCGCCGTAGCGACCAGCCAAGCCGGCAGCAGGACGGGGCCCTGCCCCGCCTGCGCGGCGACTAGCTGAGCCTCAAGGTCGTTGGTTCGCAACGTAACCGTGTGACTTTGCCGGACTGTCTCGCCAGCGTGGCTCCAATACAGGTCCAGACGTTGGCTGGACGCAATGAAGCCTTGATCCGCCAGGGCCTCTGGATGCTCTGGTCCGCTCGGCTCATGCCACAATGAGGGCGCGGCGCACAGCACCCACTGCTCGTCAGCAATCTTCCTGGCTTTAAGCGAGGAGTCCGGCAAGCAACCGAGACGTATTGCTAAGTCGGCTCCGGCGTCGATGAGATTGACCTGACTCTCCTCACAGGTGAGATCGACTTGGATTTGTGGAAATCGCGCCCTGAACTCGCTCAGCGCCGGCACGATGTGGTGCCGGGCAAACGCCGGTGGTGCGTTAAGTTGGAGCACGCCACGGGGCTCGTCATTCAACGAAGAGGCTGCGGCGCGCGCGACTTCCAGTTCATCCAGCACGCGCTGAGCATGTACCAGGAATGTTCTCCCGCCCTCTGTCAGCCTCAGCGCGCGGGTTGAGCGATTAAACAAAGCAATACCCAGGTCCGTCTCTAAGTCTCTTACGTACCGAGAAATAGTTGAGGCCTTCACCTCCAGTCGTTCTGCCGCCCGTGAGAAGTTGCTCTGCCGCGCCGCCTCGACGAAGGCATTCAAAGCACTGAAATAATCCAAACCCCGACCTCTATAGCATCCATAGGGTGCATCGCTGCCCCCATCACTGTTCCCAATATCCGGGGCTCTGGTACACCAGCTTCAGGTACTCAATAAAATGCCGCACCTTGGCTGGCAAGAAGCGCTGCTGTGGATACACCGCTTGGATATCGTAGTCATCGAGGGCAAAGTCATCCAGAACCGTGACCAGTTCGCCGCTTAGCAACTCCTTCTGAATCTCCCACGTCGAGCGCCAGCCGATCCCCAAGCCTTGGCGCATCCATGAGAACAGCAGTTCGCCATCGTTACACGCGAGACTGCCGCTGACCCGCATCGCTACCTGTCGGCCATTCCGCTGGAATACCCAGCCCCGTTGCTGGCCGCCCTGCAAAGTAAATGCCAAGCAATTGTGGTCGGCCAGGTCCTCCAGGGTGGTCGGACGGCCATTCCGGGCAAAGTATTCAGGAGTGCCACAAACTACCCGACGATTGCTGAACAACTTGACCGCTACATAGTTCGGGTCGGTTACCCCGCCAATGCGGATGCTCATGTCGTAGCCCTCGCTAACCAGATCGACGAGGCTGTCGGTGAGGTTGAACGAGAGCTTCAAGTTGGGAAACTCTTGGTGAAACCCCAATGCGTGCGGGGCAACGTGAACTCTGCCAAAAGAAGCGGGCGCCGAAACCATCAGGTTGCCTTTGACCATAGAGCCGCAGCCACTGATATCGGCCTCCATGTCGTCAAAATCACGCAGCAGTAACCTAGCGCGCTCCAGCAATTGCTCCCCAAGTTCGGTCAGGCGCAAACCCCGAGTCGATCGGTGCATCAGTTTCACGCCCAAGCGTTTCTCCAATGCATCTAGTCGCCTACCGAGTATTGCCGGGGTCACCCCTTCGCTCAGCGCGGCAGAAGCGAAGCTGCCCTTCTGGGCAACCTGAACGAAGCTATGTAGCTCTGTGTACCGTGCCATTCGATACCTTTCATATCGACAGAAAACATTTTTCAGGTGTTCTAACGCACGCAAGCCTAATACAGACTGACCTCCACTACAAAAATTATCGACCCGTGCGAAGGAGTACACAATGGCCAAAATGAGAGCAATCGAGGCCGCCGTTCTGGTGCTGCGCCGTGAAGGTATCGATACCGCATTCGGTATCCCCGGAGCCGCAATCAATCCGTTCTACGCTGCCTTGAAAAAAATTGGTGGAATCGACCATGTATTGGCCCGCCATGTCGAGGGTGCCTCGCACATGGCCGAGGGCTACACCCGTACCCACGCAGGTAATATCGGCCTGTGCATCGGCACATCCGGCCCGGCTGGCACCGACATGGTCACTGGCCTGTACAGCGCCTCGGCAGATTCCATTCCGATTCTCTGCATCACAGGGCAAGCCCCTCGAGCTCGACTGCACAAGGAAGACTTCCAGGCCGTCGACATCACCAGCATTGTCAAACCGGTGACCAAGTGGGCCACTACTGTGCTGGAGCCGGGTCAGGTGCCCTATGCCTTCCAGAAAGCTTTTTACGAAATGCGCAGTGGCCGGCCCGGCCCAGTACTGATCGACCTGCCATTTGACGTGCAGATGGCCGAGATCGAGTTTGACATCGACGCCTACGAGCCGCTACCGGTGCACAAGCCCCAAGCCAGTCGCGTTCAGGCCGAGAAGGCTCTTGCCATGCTCAATGCCGCTGAGCGCCCGCTGATCGTCGCCGGTGGCGGTATCATCAACGCCGACGCCAGTGACAAGCTGGTGGCCTTCGCCGAACTGACCGGCGTGCCGGTAATCCCTACCCTGATGGGCTGGGGAACCCTGCCCGATGACCACCCGTTGATGGCGGGCATGTGTGGCCTGCAGACCTCGCACCGCTACGGCAACGCTACCCTGCTCGAGTCGGATCTGGTGTTCGGCATCGGCAATCGCTGGGCCAACCGCCATACTGGCTCTGTCGACGTCTACACCGAAGGCCGCACGTTTGTGCACGTGGACATCGAACCGACCCAGATCGGTCGTGTGTTCACCCCGGACCTCGGCATCGTCTCCGACGCAGGCGCCGCCCTCGATGTATTCCTCGAGGTAGCTCGCGAGTGGCAGGCCGCTGGCAAGCTCAAGGACCGCAAAGCCTGGGCTGAAGCCTGCCGTGAACGCAAACGCACCCTGCAACGCAAGACCCACTTCGACGAAGTGCCGGTCAAGCCGCAACGGGTATACGAGGAAATGAATCGTTTCTTCGGCAAGGATACTTGCTACGTCAGTACCATCGGTCTGTCGCAGATTGCCGGCGCCCAGTTCCTGCACGTGTACAAGCCGCGTCACTGGATCAACTGCGGCCAGGCGGGGCCGTTGGGTTGGACCATCCCCGCTGCTCTCGGCGTGGTGAAAGCCGATCCAGAGCGCCAGGTCGTCGCGTTGTCTGGTGACTACGACTTCCAGTTCATGATCGAGGAACTGGCGGTGGGCGCACAGTTCAACCTGCCGTACATCCACGTGCTGGTGAATAACGCCTACCTCGGTCTGATTCGCCAAGCCCAGCGTGGTTTTGACATCGACTACTGCGTGCAGCTGTCGTTCGAAAACGTCAACGCGCCAGAACTGGGTAGCTACGGCGTGGACCACGTGACCGTGGTTGAGGGCTTAGGCTGCAAGGCCATCCGTGTATTCGACGCGAACCAGTTGCCCGCCGCCTTCGCCCAGGCCCGCGAACTGATGGAAACCTTCCGCGTACCGGTGGTGGTCGAGGTAATCCTGGAGCGCGTCACGAACATCGCCATGGGTACTGAGATCAACGCCATTAACGAATTTGAGGCGCTGGCTACCAGTCGAGCCGACGCCCCTACTTCCATCCTGCCACTGGACTGACCCGGAGCCGATCATGCCTCGTTTTGCCGCTAACCTGTCCATGCTGTTCACCGAGGTGGACTTCCTGGACCGTTTTAAAGCCGCCGCCCAGGCCGGATTCCGTGGTGTCGAGTACCTGTTCCCCTACGATTACCCCGTAGAGGAGATCCGCGCCCGCCTGGATGCCAACCAACTGCAACAGGTGCTCTTCAATCTGCCCGCTGGCGACTGGGCTAAGGGTGAGCGTGGTATCGCCTGCCTGCCGGAACGGGTCGAGGAGTTCCGTGCCGGCGTCGACATTGCCATTGAATACGCCAAGGTGCTGGGTAACACCCAGGTTAACTGTCTGGCTGGCATCACGCCGCAGGGTGTAGACCCGTTCATGGTGCAAAACACCCTGCTCGACAACCTCGAGTACGCTGCCGACCGCCTCGAAGCGGTGGGCATCAAGCTGGTGATGGAGATGATCAATACCCGTGACATCCCCGGTTTCTACCTGAACACCACGAAGCAAGCGCTGGAGATTCGTGAACAGGTCGGCAGCCCAAACCTGTTCCTGCAGTACGACATCTACCACATGCAGATCATGGAAGGGGACCTGGCACGCACGATGGCAGCCAACCTCGCTGCGATCAACCACATCCAGTTGGCCGACAATCCTGGGCGCAACGAGCCCGGCACTGGCGAGATCAATTATGCGTTCCTGTTCGAACACCTGGACCGCATTGGCTACCAAGGCTGGGTGGGCGCGGAATACAAGCCACTGACAACAACCAAAGCGGGGCTCGGCTGGCTCAAGGCCTGATCGAGACCAAAGCCCCCATACAGTTCCGTGACACGTAACTGTATGGGGTCAATAAATAGAAAAGAGGCAATTTCTCATGGCTAAAATCGGTTTCATCGGCACTGGTATCATGGGCAAGCCCATGGCCCAAAACCTGCAAAAAGCAGGTCATGAACTGTTCGTTTCTACCCACCATGACCCGGTGCCCGCCGACCTCATCGCCACACCACTGCCCAGCCCAAAAGCGGTGGCCGAAGCAGTTGAGTTCATCATCGTCATGGTGCCCGACACCCCTCACGTTGAGGATGTTCTGTTTCGTCAAAACGGTGTAATCGAGGGCGTGGGCGAAGGCAAGGTGGTGATCGACATGAGTTCGATCTCACCAACCGCCACCAAGGTTTTCGCCGAGAAGGTCAAGGCCACCGGCGCTGCCTACCTCGACGCCCCAGTGTCCGGCGGCGAAGTCGGTGCCAAAGCCGCGACCCTGAGCATCATGGTCGGTGGCTGCCCGAACGCCTTCGAACGCGCTCTGCCGCTGTTCCAGGCCATGGGCAAGAACATCACCCGCGTCGGTGGTAACGGTGACGGCCAGACCGCCAAGGTCGCCAACCAGATCATCGTCGCCCTGAACATCCAGGCCGTCGCCGAAGCGCTGCTGTTCGCCGCCAAGAACGGCGCAGATCCTGCCAAGGTACGTGAAGCACTGATGGGCGGCTTCGCCTCCTCGAAGATCCTCGAAGTGCACGGCGAGCGCATGATCAAGGGCACCTTCGACCCAGGCTTCCGCATCAGCCTGCACCAGAAGGACCTGAACCTGGCCCTGCAAGGCGCCAAGGAACTGAACATCAACCTGCCCAACACTGCCAACGCGCAACAGGTGTTCAGCACCTGCGCGGCCATCGGTGGCAGCAACTGGGACCACTCCGCACTGATCAAAGGCCTTGAGCACATGGCCAACTTCTCGATCCGCGACGAGAAGTGATTCCCTAGCGACTACAGCGGTTTCTTCGCTGGAAGTTCGCAAAGCGTCCAGCACTGTCTGACTTGCGACCACGGGTCAGGCAGCGGCAATGAGCAATACCCGCCCTTGGTTCGGCCTGCACGGAGGCAGTTCCAGGGGCGTTTTCGATTCTGCAGAACAACAAGAATTTTGGGAGCCTGCCATGTCGGTCGATCCGCAAAAAATCCTTCGCAAGCTGTTCGATACAGCCATCAACGCCGCGCATCCCCGCCAGGTGCTCGAAGCCCATCTGCCCAGCGACCGCACCGGCCGCGTCATCGTCATCGGCGCTGGCAAAGCCGCCGCAGCCATGGCCGAAGTGGTCGAGCGCAGTTGGCAAGGCGACGTCTCGGGCCTGGTGGTCACCCGCTACGGCCACGGCGCCAACTGCTCGAAGATCGAGGTGGTCGAAGCCGCCCACCCGGTACCGGACGCCGCGGGCCTGGCCGTTGCCAAGCGCGTGCTGGAGATGGTCAGCAACCTCACCGAAGACGACCGTGTCATCTTCCTGCTTTCCGGCGGTGGCTCTGCCCTGCTGGCCCTGCCCGCCGAAGGCCTGACCCTGGCCGACAAGCAGCAGATCAACAAGGCGCTGCTCAAGTCCGGCGCCACCATCGGCGAGATGAACTGCGTGCGCAAGCACCTCTCGGCGATCAAGGGCGGCCGCCTGGCCAAGGCCTGCTGGCCGGCCACGGTCTACACCTATGCGATTTCCGATGTACCGGGCGACCTCGCCACGGTCATCGCCTCCGGCCCCACCGTGGCCGACCCGAGCACCAGCGCCGAAGCCCTGGCGATCATCAAGCGCTACAACATCGCCGCACCAAAAGCGGTGATCGACTGGCTGAACAACCCGGCTTCGGAAACCGTCAAGGAAAACGACCCGGCCCTGGCCCGCAGCCACTTCCAGTTGATCGCCAAGCCCCAGCAGTCGCTGGACGCCGCCGCCGTGATCGCCCGCAAGCACGGCTTCAGCCCGTTGATCCTTGGCGACCTGGAAGGCGAGTCGCGTGAAGTGGCCAAGGTGCACGCCGGCATCGCCCGGCAGATCCGCCTGCATGGCCAGCCGCTGGCCGCGCCCTGCGTGATCCTTTCCGGCGGCGAGACCACCGTGACCGTGCGCGGCAACGGCCGTGGCGGGCGCAACGCCGAGTTCCTGCTGAGCCTGACCGAAAGCCTCAAGGGCCTGCCGGGCGTCTACGCCCTGGCCGGTGACACCGACGGCATCGACGGTTCGGAAGAGAACGCCGGGGCGATCATGACCCCCGACAGCTACGCCCGCGCCCAGGCCCTGGGCCTGTCGGCCGCCGACGAGCTGGACAACAACAACGGCTACGGCTACTTCGCCGCGCTGGATGCGCTGATCGTCACCGAGCCGACCCGCACCAACGTCAACGATTTCCGCGCCATCCTGATCCTCGAGACTGCCCAACATGACGCCTGATAAAAAAGTAAAGATCCTTGCCACCCTGGGCCCTGCGATCAAGGGCATCGACGACGTACGCCAGTTGGTCGAGGCCGGGGTGAACATCTTCCGCCTCAACTTCAGCCACGGCGAGCACGCCGACCATGCGATGCGTTTCAAGTGGATCCGCGAAGTGGAAAGCCAACTGAACTACCCACTGGGCATCCTCATGGACCTGCAAGGTCCGAAACTGCGCGTTGGCCGCTTTGCCGAAGGCAAGGTCCATCTGCAACGTGGCCAGTCTCTACGCCTGGACTTGGATGGCACGCCGGGCGATGAGCGTCGAGTTAATCTGCCGCACCCTGAGATCATCGCCGCCCTGGAGCTGGGCATGGATCTGCTACTGGACGATGGCAAGTTGCGCCTGCGGGTGACCGCCAAGCACGCTGATGCTATCGACACCGAGGTGCTCAATGGTGGCGAGCTGTCCGACCGCAAGGGCGTGAACGTGCCGCAGGCGGTGCTCGACCTCTCTCCGCTCACCGAGAAAGACCGCCGCGACCTGACCTTCGGCCTGGAACTGGGCGTGGACTGGGTGGCGCTGTCGTTCGTGCAGCGCCCGCAGGACATCGTCGAGGCGCGCCAACTGATCGGCGACCGTGCCTTCCTCATGGCCAAGATCGAGAAACCGTCGGCCGTTACCCAACTGCGCGAGATCGCCGAACTGAGCGACGCGATCATGGTCGCCCGTGGTGACCTAGGTGTGGAAGTGCCGGCCGAAAGCGTGCCGCAGATCCAGAAGAGCATCATCACCATCTGCCGCCAGTTGGGCCGCCCGGTGGTCGTTGCGACCCAGATGCTCGAGTCCATGCGATTCTCCCCTGCCCCGACCCGCGCTGAGGTCACGGACGTAGCCAACGCCGTGGCCGAAGGTGCGGACGCGGTGATGTTGTCGGCCGAGACTGCCTCGGGTGACTACCCACTGGAAGCGGTGCAGATGATGAGTAAGATCATCCGCCAGGTTGAAGCGGGCCCGGATTACCAGGTGCAGTTAGACGTTGGACGGCCTCAGGCCGAGGCCACTGTCTCGGATGCGATCAGTTGTGCGATCCGCCGGATCAGCGGCATTCTGCCGGTGGCGGTGCTGGTGAATTATAGCGAATCAGGGGCGTCGACCCTGCGTGCCGCCCGTGAGCGCCCGAGAGCTCCTATCCTCAACCTGACACCAAATCTGAACACAGGTCGACGTCTGAGCGTCGCCTGGGGCGTCTATTCGGTCGTCAATCAACGGTTGCGGAAGGTCGAGGATGTTACGAGTACAGCACTCTCTCAAGTGCAATTGCTGGAAATGGCCAAGCCCGGCGACACGGTTGTCATAACCGCCGGTATGCCGTTTGGACGCCTTGGCAGCACCAACACGTTACGCATAGAACAAATTCCCATGAGCTAGGACCCTCAGGCCATAGTCCCGAGCACAGGCGCTTACAAGCGCCTGTTTTTATTTCCAACCTTCCAGGCGCATAGTCGCTCGAACCAGGCGTTGTTCTTCTTGCTCAATCTCTTGCAGGTTGTCACGGACGCTAGTGATGTGTTCTCGAGCAGCTCGTTGGGCCTGTTCGGGTAACTGCTCCATCACCGCATGGTAGAGCCGAGAGTGCTGGCGATCGATCTGCCGTTTCTGCGCTGGCCGACAGTAGAGATTATTGACGGAAGCAAACACCGTGCTGAGCGTCAAATCGCTGAGTGACTGCAAGGTGTGCACTAAGACCGGGTTATGCGAAGCCTCACTAATCGCTCTGTGGAAGGCATGGTCGCGCCGGGCGTGCTCACGTGGGTCATGGGATTCTGGATTCTCATGGGCGTCTACCATCTCGTCGTAGCGACGTTTGATCAGCACCCGATCAATATCAGTCGCACGTAGTGCGGCCAGTCTGGCCGACTCTGCTTCAAGAAGTGCTCGCACTTCCAGCAGGTCGAACAGCGTCCGCGGTTGTGAGCTAAAAAGGTGCATCAAAGGGGTCGCATTACCTGTCCTACTCAAATCTGCAACGAATGAACCCCGCCCTTGTTCGGTCTCAACAATGCCTCTGCCACGTAGCACTCGCAAACCTTCCCGTAATGCTGATCGCGAGCATCCCAGCTTCTCCACCAGACGTCGCTCAGAAGGCAATGCCTGGCCAACCTTGAGTACACCATCGACGATCAGCTTTTCGATACGTTCGGCCACTTGATCGGCGATCTGTACTTTTTCATGCTTCTGCGAAACCACGGTGTTCATTGCCACCTCTCAACTGGTAGGACCAGCTTCTTATTGTTATCTCGTTAGAGAAAGATTTTCACGCAAAAACCTCTCTACCACCACATTCATTTTAGCCATGCGGCAAAAAAGTGGTCCTACCAGTTGGCGTGCTCATCGACTCCCCGCGATAGAACGAGCAGCCTAATCTCGACTTCGGTCTGGTGAGCCAGCGTCGTATGGGTGATCCCCCCAGGCGCCCCGGCCACGCCAAAAAACAACAAAAATACAAGTGAGCCTTATGAATATTCTCTACGATGAGCGAGTCGACGGTGCCCTGCCGCGGGTCGACAAGGCTGCCCTGCTTTTTGAGCTACAAGAGTCCCTTCCAGATCTGGAAATCCTCCACAGCCAAGAAGATCTCCTTCCCTACGAGTGTGATGGTCTTTCCGCCTACCGTGTGGTTCCGCTGTTGGTGGTACTGCCTAAGCGGATCGAGCACGTCCAAGCCCTTTTAAAGATTTGTCATGCCCGTCAGGTCCCGGTGGTCGCACGCGGCGCTGGCACAGGTCTATCCGGAGGCGCCCTGCCACTGGAGCAAGGCATTCTGTTGGTAATGGCCCGCTTCAACCGAATCATTGAGGTCAATCCCGAAGGTCGTTACGCACGGGTTCAGCCCGGTGTTCGTAACCTGGCGATTTCTCAGGCGGCTGCGCCTCATGGGTTGTACTACGCACCTGATCCTTCCTCACAGATCGCTTGCTCAATCGGCGGCAACGTCGCCGAGAACGCAGGTGGCGTGCATTGTCTGAAGTACGGTTTAACCGTACACAACCTGCTCAAGGTTGAGATTCTCACCATCGAAGGCGAGTACATGACCTTGGGCAGCGATGCGCTAGACGCCCCAGGGTTTGACCTGTTGGCGCTGTTTACTGGTTCTGAAGGCATGTTGGGCATTGTCACTGAGGTGACTGTCAAACTGTTGCCCAAGCCCCAGGTCGCACGCGTTTTGCTGGCTAGCTTCGACTCGGTGGAAAAAGCCGGGCGCGCAGTTGGCGATATCATCGCCGCCGGCATCATCCCCGGGGGGCTGGAGATGATGGACAACCTGTCTATCCGCGCCACGGAGGACTTCATTCACGCCGGTTACCCCGTGGACGCTGCTGCCATCCTGTTGTGCGAGCTTGACGGCGTAGAGTCCGACGTGCAGGAGGACTGCGAATGCGTCGAGGCAGTGCTTCGGGCTGCGGGCGCGACCGACGTGCGTCTGGCCTGCGATGAAGCCGAGCGCGCGCGCTTCTGGGCCGGACGCAAGAACGCCTTCCCGGCGGTGGGGCGCATCTCTCCAGACTATTACTGCATGGACGGCACCATTCCACGCCGTGAGTTGCCGGGCGTGCTCAATGGCATCACGGAGCTTTCGGAACAATACGGTTTGCGTGTCGCCAACGTATTCCATGCCGGCGACGGCAATATGCATCCGCTGATTCTCTTCGATGCCAACCAGCCTGGTGAACTGGAGCGTGCCGAGGCGTTGGGCGGGAAGATCCTCGAGCTGTGCGTGGCAGTCGGTGGCAGCATCACCGGTGAGCACGGTGTGGGCCGCGAGAAAATCAACCAGATGTGCGCGCAATTCAACAGCGATGAGCTGACCCTGTTCCACGCCGTCAAGCACGCCTTCGACCCGCAGGGCCTGCTCAACCCCGGCAAGAATATCCCTACCCTGCACCGCTGCGCCGAATTTGGCTCGATGCACGTGCACCACGGCAAGTTGCCCTTCCCTGAACTGGAGCGCTTCTGATGCGACACGATCACGACGCTAGCGCTGCCCTGCTGGAGCAGGTCAATCAGGCGCTCAACGAACGCACGCCTCTGCGCATTCAGGGCAGCAACAGCAAGAATATGCTTGGCCGTCCGGTCACGGGCGAGGTGCTTGATACCCGCAGCCACCGCGGGATTGTCAGCTATGACCCCACCGAGTTGGTACTAACCGCCCGCGCCGGTACGCCGTTGGTGGACATCGAGGCCGCGCTCGACGCCGCCGGCCAGATGCTGCCTTTCGAGCCACCGCATTTTGGCCCTGGAGCCACCCTCGGCGGCATGGTCGCCGCCGGACTTTCCGGCCCACGCCGCCCTTGGGCCGGCTCGGTACGGGACTATGTACTGGGCACCCGCGTTATCACCGGTCACGGCAAACTGCTGCGCTTCGGTGGTGAAGTAATGAAGAACGTCGCTGGCTACGATCTCTCGCGGCTGATGGCGGGTAGTTTCGGGTGCCTGGGGGTGTTGACCGAAGTGTCGCTGAAGGTGCTACCCAAGCCGCGCAAGTGCCAGAGCCTGCGCTTGGAAATGGACCTGCACCAGGCCTTGGGCGAGCTGGCCGAATGGGGCCAGCAACCGATACCGATCAGTGCAGCCTCCTACGACGGGCATGCCCTGCACCTGCGCCTGGAAGGCGGCGAAGGCTCGGTGGCCTCCGCGGTCGAGCGTCTGGGAGGTGAGGACCTCGATGGTAGTTATTGGACTGACCTGCGTGAGCAACGCCTGGGCTTTTTCGAGGCCCCTCAACCGCTGTGGCGCCTTTCGCTGCCACACAACAGCGCGCCGATCGAATTGCCAGGCAGGCAGTTGCTGGACTGGGGGGGCGCACAGCGCTGGTTGAAGTCCGACGTCCCCGCAGAACTGATTCGCCAGGCGGTAGCCCGCATCGGCGGTCATGCGACTCTTTATGAATCAGATCCGGCGTCGTTCCATCCGCTGGTGGCACCGCTGCTGCGCTACCACCGCAATCTCAAGTTGCAACTCGATCCCCAGGGCATCTTCAACCCGGGCCGCCTGTACGCCGAAGTCTGAGAGTGCACCATGCAAACTAATCTGAGCGAACAAGCCAAAAGTCTTCCCCGTGCAGAGGAAGCCGAACGTATTCTGCGCTCCTGCGTGCATTGCGGGTTCTGCACGGCCACCTGCCCCACCTACCAACTGCTGGGCGATGAGTTGGATAGTCCACGCGGACGCATTTACCTGATCAAGCAGGTGCTCGAAGGCCAGCCGGTCACGGCCAAGACCCAAGCTCACCTGGACCGCTGCCTGACCTGCCGCAACTGTGAAACCACCTGTCCGTCCGGAGTTCAGTACCACAACCTGCTCGACATCGGCCGCGCCGTGGTTGAGCAACAGGTGCCTCGCCCGCTGGGCCAGCGGCTACTGCGTGAGGGCCTGCGTGCAGTGGTACCGCGTCCTGCACTGTTCAGGGCCTTGACCAGCACCGCCAAAGCCTTCCGTCCGTTGCTGCCGCAAACCCTACAAGCCAAGCTACCGCGCCATCCGCACCCGGCTAAGCCTCGTCCTCAACTGTTGCATGCACGTCGTGTGCTAATGCTCGAAGGCTGCGTGCAACCTGCCCTCTCGCCCAACACAAATGCGGCGGCAGCACGTGTGCTTGACCGCTTGGGCATTTCTGTGACTGCGGCCCGCGAAGCCGGTTGCTGTGGTGCAGTGGACTACCACCTCAATGCTCAAGAAAAGGGCTTGGAACGCGCCCGGCGCAATATCGATGCCTGGTGGCCAGCTATCGAGGCAGGTGCCGAAGCCATCGTACAGACGGCCAGTGGCTGCGGCGCTTTTGTGCGCGACTACGGCCATCTGCTCGAAGACGACCCTGCATACGCCGAAAAGGCCGCGCGGGTCAGTACTCTGGCTCGTGACTTGGTCGAGGTGTTGCGCGACGAGCCATTGGAACGGCTGGGTATCCACGGCGATCGTCGCTTGGCCTTCCACTGCCCCTGCACTCTGCAACATGCACAAAAGCTCGGTGGCGCTGTTGAAGGTGTGCTTGAGCGACTGGGCTTCAGCCTAACCGCCGTGCCTGACAGTCACCTGTGTTGCGGTTCGGCAGGCACCTATTCGCTGACTCAGCCGGAACTGTCATTTCAACTGCGCGACAACAAGCTCAACGCCCTGGAAAGCGGCAATCCGGAAGTTATCGTCACCGCCAACATCGGCTGCCAGACCCACCTCGACGGCGCTGGACGCACACCTGTGCGCCATTGGATTGAACTGGTGGAAGAAGCACTCGTTTAGGTGACTCCGATGATCTCCCACGGCGCTACGTTCCGTCCGTGGGAGTTCCCGAAGTGCCATTCGATACCTTTTGTATCGGCAGAAAACGCTTTCCAAGTGTTCTGCCGCTAACAAGCCTCATCCAGACTGATAGCCACAGAAAACCTAGTGCCATGCAACGCATAGCAGTATGCAAGAAGCACTAGCCAGGAGAACACCATGCAACGCAAAGCTGTGCTCGAACAAGCCGAAGTCGCCCGCATCCTCGCTGCCGCACGCGAAGAGGCGCAGCGTAACCAGTGGGCGGTGTGTATCGCCGTAGTCGATGACGGCGGCCACCCGCTGGCCCTCGAGCGCCTCGATGGTTGCGCCCCCATCGCTGCTTACATCGCCACCGAAAAGGCTCGCAGCGCAGCGCTCGGCCGACGCGACACCAAGGGTTACGAGGAAATGGTCAACGGCGGGCGCACCGCGTTTGTCAGCGCACCGCTGCTGACATCGCTCGAAGGGGGCCTTCCGCTGCGGGTGGACGGGCAAGTGGTTGCTGCCGTGGGCGTTTCCGGAGTGAAGGCCGAACAGGATGCCCAAGTGGCTGCAGCCGGGATCGCTGCGCTCTGAGCGCGGCTTCAAGAACAGATGAACCAAGCGATAGGAGAGACGAGAATGACCGAGCGCGTGCCATGCCAGCGTTTGCAGGTGGCTGAGAACTTCAAGCACTTCATCGAGGATGAGGTGCTCCCCGGCACCGAGATTACGTCGGATCATTTCTGGAGGGGGCTCGATGCCCTGGTGCACGATCTGGCGCCGCGCAACCGCGCTTTGCTGGCCGAGCGTGTTCACTTGCAGGGCGAATTGGATACCTGGCACCGCGCCCACCCCGGGCCGGTAACGGACATGGAGGCCTATCAGCGCTTCCTTGGCTGCATCGGTTATCTGCTGCCACAACCTGAAAAGGTTAAGGTCGGCACGGACCATGTCGACCGTGAGGTAGCAGTGCAGGCCGGCCCGCAGTTGGTGGTGCCGGTGATGAACGCACGCTATGCGCTCAACGCCGCTAATGCCCGTTGGGGCTCGTTGTACGATGCCCTGTATGGCACCGACGCCATCGCCGAAGACGGCGGCGCCAGCAAGGGGCCTGGATACAATCCGGTGCGTGGCGCTCGAGTCATTGCGTTCGCCCGCGCCTTCCTCGACCAGGCCTTCCCCCTGCAGGGCGGTTCTCACGTCGATGCCAGCGCCTACCAGGTAGTGGATGGTCAATTGCGGGTATCGCTGCATAGCGGTGAAGCGATCGGTTTGGCCCAATCGGATCAATTCGTTGGTCACCAGGGCGAAGCATTGTCACCGACCGTCGTACTGCTCGTGCATCGTGACTTGCACGTGGAGATCCAGATCGACCCGACCAGCCCAGTCGGCAGCACCGATGCCGCTGGCGTCAAGGACCTGGTGCTGGAGTCGGCCTTGACCACCATCATGGACTGCGAAGATTCAGTGGCCGCGGTCGATGCCGATGACAAGGTGGCTGTCTACCGTAACTGGCTGGGCCTGATGAAGGGCGACCTGACTGAAACCGTGAGCAAGAACGGGAAGGCATTCACGCGTACCCTGAACCCTGACCGCACCTACCAGGGCCGCGACGGTAAACCAGTAACCCTGCCGGGGCGCTCGCTGCTGTTCGTGCGCAACGTTGGTCATCTGATGAGCACCCCAACCATCCTCG
This sequence comes from Pseudomonas sp. PONIH3, assembly GCF_002934345.1. Taxonomy (NCBI): domain Bacteria; kingdom Pseudomonadati; phylum Pseudomonadota; class Gammaproteobacteria; order Pseudomonadales; family Pseudomonadaceae; genus Pseudomonas; species Pseudomonas sp. PONIH3. The sequence goes on along the minus strand of NZ_CP026386.1, from coordinate 333,044 downwards.
ATCAGGAAGGTCAGGAGATTCCCGAAGGAATTCTCGATGCCGTAATCACTAGCCTTGCAGCCGTTCACGACCTGCGCCGCCGCGGCAACTCGCGTAGCGGCAGCGTCTATATCGTGAAGCCCAAGATGCACGGCCCTGCTGAGGTAGCATTTGCCAACAGGCTGTTTGGTCGAGTTGAGGATCTTCTTGGCCTGGCCCCTCATACCTTGAAGATGGGCATCATGGACGAGGAGCGCCGCACCAGCATCAACCTCAAGGCGTGCATCGCCGAAGCCGCCAACCGAGTGGTGTTCATCAATACCGGGTTCCTCGACCGTACGGGCGACGAGATGCACTCGACCATGGAAGCCGGCGCCATGCTGCGCAAGGGCGACATGAAGTCGACTCCCTGGATCCAGTCCTATGAGCGCAACAACGTACTGGTGGGGCTGGACTGTGGCCTGCGTGGACGGGCGCAAATCGGCAAGGGCATGTGGGCCATGCCGGACCTGATGGCAGCCATGCTTGAACAGAAAATTGCTCACCCCAAGGCCGGCGCCAACACTGCGTGGGTACCTTCGCCTACCGCCGCGACGCTGCATGCGCTGCATTACCACCAAGTAGACGTGCGTCAAGTGCAACAAGAGTTGGAACGCATCGACCTGGACAGCCAGCGCGCCGAGTTGCTGCAAGGCCTGCTCAGTGTGCCGGTCAGTGTCGATCGCAACTGGAGCCCGGCCGAGATCCAGGCAGAACTGGATAACAACTGCCAGAGCATCCTTGGCTATGTAGTGCGCTGGATCGAACAGGGCGTTGGTTGTTCCAAAGTGCTCGATATCCACGACGTAGGTTTGATGGAAGACCGCGCCACCCTGCGTATCTCCGCCCAGCATATTGCGAACTGGCTGCACCATCGTGTGGTTAGCACTGGCCAAGTCCGTGCAGCGCTGGAGCGCATGGCTCAGGTGGTCGATGGGCAGAATGCTGGGGACCAAGCCTACCGCCCGATGGCGCCGGACTTTGAAAGCAGCCATGCCTTCCGCGCCGCCTGTGACCTGGTGTTCAAGGGACGTGAGCAGCCAAGTGGCTACACAGAGCCGCTGCTCCATGCCTGGCGGTTACGCTTCAAACAGGCTCGCTGAACCCGTACCTGCCCGTCGCTGATGAGCTCACTCCCACATGACTGCACCGCGTCTGTGGGAGATCCCAAATAACGTTTTCGCAGCATCCAGTGCCGACAGGATCTGGCTTGCCAGCGAGGAGGCATTGCTCACCGTCATACACATTCGACCAGCTAACCCCGTCGAAACATCCGCATCACCCTTACAAGCTATCAACAATAAAAAGAGGCTTTTAACATGCAAACTTGGGAACAGATGTACACTCCCCTCGGCAGCCTGGGCTTGTCAGCCTTGGTCGCGCTGATCCCGATCATTTTCTTCTTTATTGCTCTCGCCGTCTTTCGCATGAAAGGCTATATCGCCGGCACCATTACCTTGGTGTTGTCGATCCTAGTCGCCACCCTGGCCTACGACATGCCCTTGGACATGGCCTTTGCCGCTGCCGGTTACGGCTTCGCTTATGGTCTGTGGCCAATCGCCTGGATCATTGTCGCGGCCGTATTTCTCTACAAGCTTACGGTCAAAAGCGGTCAGTTCGAGGTGATTCGCAGCTCGGTGCTGTCGATCACCGATGACCAGCGCCTGCAGGTACTGCTGATCGGCTTCTCCTTCGGGGCTTTCCTCGAAGGTGCGGCCGGCTTCGGCGCGCCAGTGGCGATCACCGGTGCCTTGCTTGTGGGGCTGGGTTTCAATCCGCTGTACGCCGCAGGGCTGTGCCTGATCGCCAACACCGCACCGGTGGCCTTCGGTGCTTTGGGTGTGCCGATTATCGTCGCTGGGCAAGTGACTGGCATCGACGCGTTCAAGATTGGCGCCATGGCCGGACGCCAACTGCCGCTGCTCTCGGTCATCGTACCGTTCTGGCTGGTAGCGATCATGGACGGTTGGCGCGGCGTCAAAGAAACCTGGCCTGCCGCGCTGGTGGCCGGCGCGAGCTTTGCCATCACCCAGTACCTGACCTCGAATTACATCGGCCCGGAACTGCCGGACATCACCTCGGCGCTGGTCAGTATCGTCTCGCTGACGCTGTTCCTCAAGGTCTGGCAGCCGACCCGTGCCGCCGATCGTGAGGTGGTCAGCGTGTCCGGCGGTGCGGCGGTCATGGGCGGCTTCTCCGGCCCTCGCGGCGGTACGCCGTCGCCGTACAGCTTCGGGCAGATCCTCAAGGCTTGGTCGCCGTTCCTGATCCTCACTGTGCTGGTAACCATCTGGACGCTCAAACCATTCAAGGCGATGTTCGCCCCAGGTGGCGCGCTCGAGCAGTTGGTGCTGATGTTCAAGATTCCGCACCTGGACCAACTGGTGATGAAGGCCGCACCCATCGTCGCCCAACCCACCCCAATGGCGGCGGTGTATAAGTTCGACTTGGTGTCGGCGGGTGGTAGTGCAATCTTACTGTCGGCGCTGGTCTCGATGTTTGTCCTGCGCATCAACTGGAAGACCGGACTGGTCAGCTTTAAGGAGACCCTGGTCGAACTCAAGCTACCGATCCTGTCCATCGGCATGGTGCTGGCTTTCGCCTTCGTCACCAACTATTCCGGTATGTCTACCACCTTGGCGCTGGTGCTGGCCGGTACTGGCGCGGCGTTCCCGTTCTTCTCGCCGTTCCTGGGCTGGCTGGGGGTATTCCTGACCGGCTCCGACACCTCGTCCAATGCCCTGTTCGGCTCGCTGCAAGCCACCACCGCGCACCAGATTGGCGTCAGCGACACCCTGCTGGTCGCTGCCAATACCAGTGGCGGCGTAACCGGCAAGATGATCTCGCCGCAGTCGATCGCTGTGGCATGTGCTGCCACCAGCATCGTCGGCAAGGAGTCGGATCTGTTCCGCTTCACCTTGAAGCACAGCCTGATCTTTGCCGCCATCATCGGTCTGATCACCCTGTCCCAGGCATACGTGTTCACCGGCATGCTGGTGCACTGATACCCACCGGGCGCCGGGTTCACCGGCGCCTTTCCACCCCAATCATGATCGGTGAGAACCCATGACCTCCAATTTCAAGCAAGCAGCCCTGGACTATCATGAACATCCCACGCCAGGGAAAATCCGTATCGAACTGAGTAAGCCGGCCAACACCGCCAACGATCTTGCCTTGGCTTACAGCCCAGGCGTCGCCGAGCCAGTAAGGGCTATCGCTGCCTGCCCAGATGATGCGTACCGCTATACCAGCAAGGGCAACTTGGTCGCCGTTATCAGCAACGGTTCGGCGATCCTCGGCCTCGGCAACCTCGGCCCGCTGGCCAGTAAGCCAGTGATGGAGGGTAAAGCACTGCTCTTCAAGCGCTTTGCGGACATCGATTCGGTAGATATCGAGGTCAAGGCCACGACGCCCGAGACGTTTATCGATACCGTGGCACGCATAGCCGACACGTTCGGTGGCATCAACCTTGAAGATATCAAGGCGCCGGACTGCTTCGAGATTGAGCAGAAATTGATTGAGCTGTGCGACATCCCTGTCTTCCACGACGACCAACATGGTACGGCGATCGTGACTGCGGCCGGTCTACTCAATGCGCTAGAAATCCAGGACAAGCGCTTAGAGGACGCTCGCATCGTTTGTCTTGGTGCCGGTGCGGCAGCAACCGCTTGCATGAACCTGCTGGTTGCACTCGGCGCCCGTCGCGACAAGCTGTATATGCTGGACCGTCAAGGCGTGATCCACTCTGGTCGTGAAGGTCTCGATCCGCACAAGTTGGCATTCGCCAATGACTCAGGAGCACGCACCCTGGACGAGGCCTTGCAAGGCGCCGATGTATTCTTGGGTCTTTCTGGTGCGAACCTGTTGACCCCTGAGGCACTCGGCAATATGGCAGCGAGGCCAATCCTGTTTGCCTGCTCCAACCCTGACCCAGAGATTAGCCCTGAGTTGGCCAAATCCGTGCGTGACGATCTGATCATCGCCACCGGTCGATCTGACTACCCCAACCAAGTGAATAACGTGCTGGGCTTCCCATTCATCTTCCGTGGTGCCCTGGATGTGAGGGCTCGACATATCAATGAAGCGATGAAAATTGCGGCGGTAGAGGCACTGCGACAGTTGGCCAAAACCCCGGTCCCAAGTGACGTACTGCAGGCCTATCAACTGGACAGTCTGGCATTTGGCCGGGATTACATCTTGCCCAAACCGATGGATGCCCGCTTGCTGGTAGCGATTTCGAGCGCAGTTGCCAAGGCTGCAGTCGAGTCAGGCGTTGCCCGCCTGCCATACCCGGCGCATTACCCCGTATAGGGGTAAAGCAACACTCAGGCAGGCCACAGGGAACTGATCAGGGGGACGATCACTGCGGTCAACAGTCCATTAAGGCCAATGCCGACCGCCGCGAACGCAGCCCCCAACCCACTGAGCGGAGCAATCTGCGCGGCGGCTACCCCACTGCCGGCGACCCCAGCAGCCAGCCCATGGGCACGCCAGTCGTCGACACGTAGCCAACCCAACACACTCCGCCCCAAGACTGCGGCTACGATTCCCCCGGCAATGGCCAGGCTGGCGGTCAGTGCGGGGACTCCACCAACCTCCTCCGACAATGCCATGGCGATTGGCGTAGTGACCGATTTGGGTGCCATAGAAAGCGCCACACTCCGATCCCCTCCCAGTAACCAGACCAGCACAACACCGCTGAGCGTCGTGGTGAGCGAACCGGCCAGGAGGGCCAACCCTACCCCACTCAAGCTGCGCCTCACATGGCTGAGGTTAAGTGCGAGTGGTACCGCAAGTGCGACAGTTGCTGGTCCCAAGAGGAAATTGATGAATTGCGCACCAGAATAGTAGGTGTCGTAACCGGTCCCGGTCGCTTGCAGTACCACGACCATCAATACGATGGCTATCAACACGGGATTCGCCCAGGCGGCCCCTGCACATCGACGTTGCACCTGTTGACCGACCACGAAGGCTAACAACGACAGCGACAGCCATAACAGAGGAGAGACTGCCAATGGTGTCCATAACGCAAGCAATGAACTAATCATGCCCGATCCTCTTCACTCGCCGATGCTTGACGCCGTTCAGCCAGACGCGTCAGGTGATGCATCACCAAGCCAGTGACCACCAGGCCAAGCAGTGTAGAAACTAGAAGGCCGACCGCAATCGGTATCCAGTCTCGCTCGAGTACACCCAACTCGGCCACAATACCTACGCCAGCCGGTACAAACAGCAATCCCATGTTACCGATCAGCGACTGCGCCACTTGCGTCAACGGCGCCGGTGCCCCATCACTTGGGACAATCCAATGGTTGGCAAAAGTGACCAGTGCCACTGCGAGCAGGAACATACCAATCACTGGCCCAGGTAACGGCAGATGGAACAGGCGCCGGGCAATTTCCCCCAGCAGTTGTGCACCGATGAGCATGGCGAAAGCAGCGGGCATATGAACCTCAGTCTAAGGTGTTGCGACCCGCGACCAGTCTAAAAACCTGAGCCACCCAGAGGTTGAAGACCAGTACAATGGACCGAACAGAGTCAGAACATGGCCCGTTCCCCTTTGCATCTGGAAGGACCGACGAGGTCATGCTGGCCTTTCGGGGGCGCGCTGAAAACCACCCGACTGGCAAATGATTTGTGCGGAAAGGGTATTTGAATGGGTATCCGCTGTGGAGAAGACATGGATACTTTGGCGAGCACGCTTTCTGACCTTTCAATGGCAACGCTGCAGGGTTGAACGTTACCACCACAGCCCGCTGGCCAATCGCCTGTTTGCTGCCCTACTTCGCCTCATACCCCGGCCTCGGTGGCCTGGCCGGGTAGCGTCAATATCGGCATTGAGCGCCAGCAAGTTGGTCTGCTCGCCATCCAAGTGAAGCTTACGATCGGCGGGACATTACCGCCGAGGCAAGGGAGAACTGAAACGCCCCTCGACCGGGTAGCTAGGGTCAGTGTAGTGCGGCGTGGAGCAATGCCCGGGCGGTACCAGGCTGTCGACGAAGCACTCGTCCTGCTCCTCGATACGCACCTGCAATGCTTCTAGGTAACCGTACCACTGCGCCTCGGTGCGAGGCCCGGCGATGACCGAGCTCACGCAGCGGTTGTTGAGGACCCAGGCCAGAGCAAAGGCAGCGCTGCTGGTGCCGCGCGAGGCGGCGTGGGCGGCGACCGATTGGGCAATGTGCAGGGATTCGCGCCGCCATTCGGTTTGGCGGATGCGCTGGTCGCCGCGCCCTGCCCGGCTGTCCGACGGTGGCGGGCCGTCTGGAGCGTACTTGCCGGTCAGAACACCCCGCGCCAGCGGGCTGTAAGGCACAACACCCAAACCGTAGTGATGGGCGGCAGGCAAATGCTCGACCTCAACGCTGCGGTTGACCAGGTTATACAGCGGCTGGCTGGCCACCGGCCGGTCCAGGCCCATATCGTCGGCCAGACGCACCACTTCGGCAATGTACCAACTGCGGAAGTTTGACACCCCGAAATAACGTACCTTCCCCTGGCGGATCAGGTCGCCGACGGCGCGCACGCCTTCTTCCAAGGTCACACCGGGAACGGCACGGTGGAAGTAAAGGATGTCGAGGTAGTCGGTGCCGAGGCGCTTGAGGCTCGCTTCGACGACTTGGTTGATCCATTTGCGCGACTGACCCTGGCGGTTCGGGGCAGTATCGACGGGTGAGCCGAACTTGCTGGCCAGCACCCAGTCGTCGCGCTGGGAGGCGATGCCCCGGCCGACGATACACTCGGCGGCACCGCCGGTGTAAACGTCGGCGGTGTCGATGAAGTTGACACCCTGGGCATGGGCGTGGGCAATGATGCGCTGGGCGGTCGGTTCGTCGGTCGCGCCGCCGAACATCATGGTACCCAGGCACAAGGGGGAGACCTTCAGGGCGCTGTGGCCCAAGTAGCGGTAGTCCATGAATATCACCGTGGGGAGGGTTGGAAGTGTGCCTGCAGCGGCTGAGTCACGGGGCGAACTCGCGATAGCGCTGACGCGAGAGCCCCGTGCCAGGGCATCAACCCTGCTGGAACACCTCACGGGCACAGCGGAAGCTGTCCACTGCCGCCGGCACCCCAGCGTAGATCGCCGCCTGCAGGAACACCTCGCGGATCTCGTCCTTGCTCACCCCGTTGTTCAGCGCGCCACGAATGTGAAGCTTGAGCTCGTGGGGCCGGTTGAGCGCAGTCATGAACGCCAGGTTAAGCAGGCTGCGGGTGCGCCGGTCCAGGCCCGGCCGGTTCCATACATCGCCCCAGCAGTATTGCGACACCAGTTCCTGCATCGGCATGCCGAACTCATCGGCGTTGGCCAGGGCGGCGTCCACGTAGGCGTCGCCCAACACTTCACGACGGGTCTGCAGCCCGCGTTCAAACAGTTCCTGATTCATGCAAGGTTCTCCGTTTCGATACTGGATAAGTGCCGGGGCGCCAGCCGCCCCGGCGTGACTGTCACTTGGCCGCGGCGATCCACTGATCGAACTGCGCCTGGTTGGCGCCGATCCACTGGTCGGCGAGCTTGCGGATCATTTCCGGCGAGCCGCCCTCCTTACCGATCGCTGCCTCCCACTGCGACCACACGGCAGTGGGGAAATGCACCTGCTGCATCAGTTGCCGGATCGCCGGGTTGTCGGCGAGGAACTGCTTGTTCGCCACCGTGTGGTAGTTCCACGAGCCCATGGCCATACGGCACGGGTTGGCATCGCCGGCGCAGCCCTCGACGTCCTTGACCAGCGCCGAGCCGTCGTTGGGAATGTCCGGGGGCAGCGCGTCCTTGGGCGTAGGCAGCCACAGCACGTCGCTACCCGGTACCAGCGCATTGGTCACCCACGACGGGCTCCAGGCATAGAAGAACACCGGTTTGCCGCCCTTGACCTTGGTCACCACGTCGGCCATCAGCGCCTCGTACTTGCCACGCACCTGGCGCACCGTGCCGGTCAGTTCGAACGCCTTCATCTGGTAGTCGATCACCTTGCCACAGCTCCACGCCGGGTCGCAGCTGGTCAGCTCGGCCTTGCCACTGGAGCCGAACAACGCGGCGACCTTCGGATCTTTCAACTGTTCCAGGGTGGTGATGTTGTTGGCCAGTTGGCCAGTGCGGTCTTCTTGTCGATCAAGTATCCGAGCAGTTGGAGTACGGCATGGTCGCGCTCAACACGCCGAAATTCACCGGCGCACCGATTCCTTTCGGTGGCTGGAAACAGTCCGGCCTGGGCCGGGAAGGCTCAAAACATGGCCTGGCCGAGTACATGGAACTCAAATACGTCTGCGTCGGCGGCCTTTGATCAAATAACAGGAGAACAACCATGGACAAGCAAAAGATCGACCTCATTTCGGCCCAGGATCGTGGCGCGGTACTGCACCCGTTCACCCACCTGAAGGACTTCGCTTCCGGGAAACTGGGAGACCCAACAATCGTCGAGACCGGCAAAGGTATCACCATCACAGACGCGACCGGCCGTGAGTACATCGACGGCTTCGCCGGCTTGTATTGCATGAACGTCGGCTACGGCCGCACCGAGGTAGCCGAAGCCATCTCCCGCCAGGCCCACAAGCTCGCGTACTACCATACCTATGCCGCGCACACCACCGACGAGTTGGCGCGGCTGTCCGATCGGCTGGTAAAAATGGCCCCGGGCAAGATGAGCAAGGTGTTTTACGGCCTGTCGGGCTCCGACGCCAACGAAACCCAAGCCAAGCTGGTGTGGTACTACAACAACCTGCGTGGTCTGCCGAAGAAGAAAAAGATCATTTCCCGTGATCGCGGTTACCACGGCTGCTCAGTCGTTTCGGGGTCCATGACCGGTATGTCGTTCTACCACGACTTCATGGACCTGCCGGTCTCCGGTATCTTGCGAACCGGCGCTGCGCACCACTACTAGTGATCAGAACTGAAAAGACCAAAAAGCGGTAAGTCAATCCCCCAAATCGACCCTGCCGCACATTCCCTAAACATTAGTTCCAGGCCGCCCACCGCCATCACGCGGCCTTAGTCGTTCAACCTGGCCCTTTCTGTGTCTACTGTGTCATTGGGGGATTCCAAGCCGTTGCTTGAAAGCTCCACATCCGTGACGTACATACGATTCCGCTGAACGACCGCCCTTGCCACGTCGACCATAAAAACCACAAAGCTATGGCTTTGCTTACTGTTGATTTGGGGGCATGCTGTTAACGAAAGGTCGCGAGGGGAACAAGTCATGAACCAAGAGGCATTTCAGTTAACCGCGCTGTCGGCTGCAGAACTGGCTGATTACCTATGCAACACGAAAGGGACAACCTCTCCAGGGGAGCGTTACGCCAAGGTCTTTGGCCTCAACCCAGCTGAGTTTGACGTTTACCTCACTACTTATCGCCAAAGCCAGTCAGATGGTGCAACCATGCCTGACTCCGAAGCAGCGCTACGCTTCATAACAGATGTCCTACGGGTGGTTCTGACGGTGACTGAGACCGGAGTTACTGTCGAGCAAGCCATTGGCTGGTTCCGCCAAGATCAATTGTTAACTTTCGAAGGGCGAACTGCGGAACAACTGGTCAGTCAGGGCCAAGCTGAGCAGGTGCTGCAATTTCTGGCCTCCTGGCAGGCCGGGAGCCAAGGATGAGTAACGACGCCTACCTACAGACCGGCCAGAAACCGAACTATCACTTATGCTATCGAACCATCCTTTGCGCCATGGATGAGCGATACGACATACGCGGCTATGTACTGGCGGAAATGGTGAGAACATGTCTGAAACACCGAGCTTGTCTATCTGCGGAACAGCGCGAGTACTTTATGCGATATGCGCAACCGGCGGCGATCACCTATCTCGAAAATCTAACGGCCGATTTACTGTTTGGTCCACAGGGACGCTTTTCACCTGAGGAGTATCGTTATTCACAAACAGCAGATATCAATCAGTTTCGAGGTCTCTGGTGAATACATGAAAAGAGCGCGCGCAGGACATTGGGCAGGATCGAACTCGCGCTTTATTTCGAAACCGATGAATCGGAGTATCACCAGCGAGCTATAGGTCCAACCTTGATCAACCAGCGCTGTTTTGCACTCACCTGAAACCCGTTCCACATTGTCCGCCAGACAAAGAAGGCGGGGTCGTTGCTACTGAGCCTTTTGTTTTTCACTCTAGCTTAGCGGGCCGCAACGTCCGATCAGTCGCACATCAGTAATGACGCGATGATCCCTGGCGGCATCTCCAACTGATGAGTCCTCTTGCGTTCAAATCAACGGGCAGCGATTTCGCCCAGTCGGCATCAAAATAGTCGCCGTCTTCATTGCACGAGTGACAGCGACACGCATGCTAAACGGGCCTGACGCACGCGATCCGCGATTGCTTCGGTCGGCAAGAAAGGATGCTACGTTTAATGAGATTCAACTGACCACCTCTAAGGTAGTCAGCTGAGCCTGATCCTTATGATCTCATGAGCGCTTCAGGGGTGTGCTTCCTTCAAGTAATGCCTTAACTCTCTGATGCGCACCGGGCATTGACGACTCATGGCTCCTCCTATTTGGGCAATTATGAGGCTTGGAGGTGTCTAGGAAACCAGGGGCGATTCAGTACGCGGGTATTCCGATCACCGCGTTCCTGTTGGTATGCGCGGTGTTCGTACTGGTCCAACGTTTCGGCGTCGATCTGATCCGACTTAGCTACGACGCCTGCCACTACCTGCATCCAGGGTATTCGCCGTGACCTGCAGCAAGGAATTCCGTGGAGCCCATGGGCAGGTGGGTGCTGGACAGTGGTTTTCTCGATCGCCAATGAGGTAGTCATTGATCCGATCAGCAACGGGGTCCCTTTCACGTCCGCCTATAGCAATTTGCTAGCAGATCTGGTCGGTGTTGGCAGCTTTCTCTTGATCGTCCACCTGCTTCAGATGCGCTCTGTAGCTGGATCCTGCCTATCCGGAAACAACTGTCCCTAACCGCGAGACAGCTTGCTCGTCCTGGGCGCAAACATTGCGTTCCAGCAGCAGTTGTCGAGCCAGTATGGCGCGATGAATGAGACTGCAGAAAAGACCTCCGTAACGATCGCCAACAAGCCGTGAGGGCCAGAACTGGCGGTTGAGCGTACGCTCAAAACGACCCGGCCAGTCACGGGGAGTGACTGGCCGGGCAACTGAACTTCAAAACTAGAACAGATCCACCTACGATTTAAACAGCGATTGTACCTTCAATTGGGCGTTCGCCAGATCCGAGCGTAGCAGGTACTCGTTGAGCCCGATCACTGCGTGAACTCCTGCAGTGCCGCCAATGGGTTGCTGGCGCTCCAGACTATCGATGAGCCCCGGGTAGCAGCCCACCGCTACCGTTTTACCCTCTCGGTCAACCAGCAAGGGAGCAGAGGGAATCGAGCCAACCCTACAGGCATACCCTGCTAACTCAAGGCTGGCTCGAAGCTGGGCCAGTTTCACCATCTGCCCCGTCGCCGGCAAACATGCCGGCTCCTCTCCTCGTATGGCGTACCGCAAGAGCATCGAAGCCAAATGTCTATCAAGGCGGTGTTGAAGATGTTGGTTATGGAAGTGATTGAGGCATTCTGTGCAGGAGCTCTCACATGTACAGTTCTCTAACAGCTCAAGAGTCGCGTCCAAAACCTCCTCCATGTGTCGAGCTGCAATCTCTGCGTACCCTGCCCCCCCTGACAACGTGTCATACAAAAATACATCCAGGATGCGAGCCTCATCCAGCAGCGCGGGTTCAATCCTAAAGCCAGAGCCGAATTCGGCAGGGTCCAGATCTAATTGCCGATGCCGACTGGCCGCTAGCCGCAGCGCTTCTGCAAGCGAATGCAAGGCATCTTCGAGAATGCGCAACACCACCCCGTTGACCGTATCGGTAACAATTGGCGAGGCGATTTTGAGGCGTAACAGGAGAAGGTCCGTATCGAAGTCATGGCCTAGCAACACGCGTGCGAATTTACCAGAGCACTTCGGCGGTGTTCCTTTTGGACCGAGTTGTTTGTATGGACGTTCATGGGCCCCCGCGTTTGCCTCCTGATCGAAGACCGAGGCATTGCCGCATTCCATGCAGACTGAAAAGCCACCCTCGCCTGTGCCTTCCTTGCCTCGGTTGACGGTGACGAGCGTGCGGTCTACCGCATGGGTAAAGCTCGCGTAGGGACCACATGCGGAAAAACTGAAAATCTCCGGATCAACGGGTTGTGGCAACTGGGCCATCGTCGCGTAGGTGATTTCTTGCTCACGGTCATTATCTGGCAAGTCAGCGGCGCTCTCCGGCCCGAAAACTTCTGGCACAATCATCAGTTCAGTTATCAACTGTTGGCCGCAGACGGGACAACCCGTTTGTTCCTTCGCTGACCGATTGGGGTCACGCACAAACGAGCAGGCTTTACAGTGTGTATGCGGTTTGGCGTTCTCGAAGAGCGGGCCCGCACGATTCACAACTCCCGGCGGTAGATCTGCAAAGACGCCTCCCGAACGGTAGGTTTTCTTGTCAATAACGATGAGGCGCCCCGGGGCATACTCGCTTAACGCTTTGATAATCGACTGCTGCGGTCGTTGCACCGTGCGCACGTCCCAACGATCTCGCGCGTTTTTAGTCAGCTTTTCTACTAGGAAGCTGCATAAGCTGGTCGGAAACGCGTAGCTGGGGAGCAATCCGTGATAGAACAGAAACTCCAGAAGCTCCGCCTGTTCGATACTTGATGAGGGATTTTCAATGTCCTGGGCTTCTTGTCCAGCGATTTCCTCATGCGTGGCATTCACCTGGATGGTTGAACCAAGCTTCTTAAGTTCCACGAGTAAGCGTTGACTGGTCGCGGCTAACCACTCCATCAACGAAAGGCCGCGGGTATCCAACCCCGGCGGTAGCCAAGCCACAATTGACTCTCGGAGATCGCCGTCGCTGGCGAGCACCCGACGTGTCACCCAAGCCTCAAAGCTCTTCAAGTTCGGGCCGGATTGGTCGGAACTGCAGAAGAAATCCTCGGTCGGACCAAGCGCTTTGAGCAACGACGAGGTTTTTTCAGTCGACGCGCCAGTGCCTTGCGCCATGATTTCATGGAAGAAAGTCTGGATCAGGTACGCGTGAAGATGCCGGCGCGCGATTTTCGCATTGTCTATCTTGACCTCCGGTGTACGTGGGGGGCCCGCCACGATACGCGCTGGGTTCAAGAAGTAGTGGCTGTCATGTGGTCCATTCTGTGAATAGGTTACGACGGTGGATACCGACGAACCGCGCCGCCCTGCCCGGCCGGCGCGTTGCTGGTAATTTTCCCGCTGCGGAGGAACGTTCCTCAGCGCCACCGCTACCAGCGAGCCAATGTCGACCCCTACCTCCATCGTCGTTGTGCAACTGAGCACGTCAATCGGGCGGTCCCGATCCTCAATAAGCACGTCCTGGAATCGCATTTCGTAGAGTTCGGTGGTGGCATGCACTCGACTGCGGTCACGGTTCGACAACTGCGCCGTGTGTTCCTCGACGCTCATGTTGGATAGCTCTGCACCTGGTGTTAGGGCGCGCGCCACCGGAAGTCGCCAGAACTCTTTGCGAGCCGTGACGTAATCGCTGTTTATCGGATCGATGGAGGACGCCGCGTCGCTGCCGCACGCCAGGCAAACCTTACCTGCCAAAGCGAAGGGCATCAGGGCTGTGCAGTCAGCGCATTGCGCCCAACAATGCGCCAAGTCGACGACAATGGCTAGGGAGTCAGGCACCAGGAACCAGTGACCATCGTCCTCCTCTGCCAACTGATCTCGGAAGATCGCTTCAACGCGCTGAACCACCTCACTCGACCAACCGAAATGGTTGATCAGGCTCTCTTTCAGCGATTTACCAAATTGACCGTTGCTGCCCCATGCCGGTTTCGAGTAGCCCGCAGCCTTGTAGCGGTAGGCTGACTCAATCGATCTATCGAATGCGTACTCTTGCAGCATCGAGTCTATCCAACCTACGGCCAACTCGCGGACGTTCGCTTCGCTTATCGCAAGCTCGGCATTCACCAGGTGCTGCCTCAACTTTCTAAGTTTCAGAGGCGTTGGCTCAACGAAACCGACCATGGTTCCGGACAGTGAGTAGTAGTTGCCACAAAGCAATTTAAGAAGGGCAATTTGGTAGCGCGCCGGAATCTCTTGTAGTGAAAAATTCGCCTCAATGGCTTCCGCCAAGTCAGAGTCATAATTGTCATCAAATAACTTGCGTGCGCTCTCAACTCGTCTTGAATCACCGCCATCGAACATAGGGAGGTCATGCTTGGTCAACACGGAAAGAAATGCCAAGTAAAGCAAGCCGGCGGGTTTGGCGGGTTTGTCTAAGTCCTTCAGTTTCTGACATGCCAAGGCGACAGCCTGCCGAAACACGTCAAGTTCAATGTCGCGCGGAATGTCACGCGCTAGTCGAGCGGCCTTTTGTCGACCATCCGAGAAAATCAAAACCTTTCGCCCTGCATTGGGATGCCGGGCATCTTTGGCTCGACTGGCAGGCTGCTTCGCCATTTGCGTCCTAACGAGCGCAGTGAACGGAGCCTCCCCTTTGGTAAGGTGATCCATGATTTTCGATGGATCATCTTTGGTATTTCTAATCTTACGCGTGCAGACAGGGCAATGATCAAAAGTCAGATCACCTGCGTCTGCCGCCTTGTCCGGTACGCGGACCCTACGGAACCCGGTTTCGTCTCTCGGCTGATCATCCGTGAGGATGCCGCTGGCCATGTGTAACCATTTATCGATGTGACGACTGCGGGGATGAGTGGCATCCTCAACGCACAACTCTATCGGCATCAGCGCAGAAATCGCACCATCTGAAAATGGACCGCTGGGCTGGTGCCAAACGAAGTTCTGCTCCTCGTTCACAAAACCACGCAAGAAAGCTGCCCCGCAATCACGATGCGTAAGCAGTTCATACACACGTCCATTGGACTTACAACCGCACTGGGTCGAGGGTTTCGTATACAGGCGGCCGAGAATCGTGGGCCCGTCGTGATCACCTAAGCGCTTGGAGCAAGTAGGGTTCACGCAAGCGAACAACCCTGGCAACCCCCGATGGAAGAGGTGCAGGCGAGTCGGCAGCAAGACCCGGCCATCCGTGCTCCGCTGTGCGTAACTCCCCAGCGCCAAAAGCGTGTCGGTAGCTTTTTGTGCGTCGACCGCTGGGTAATTGCCAAACAGGAGATCACTTAACTCATCTAAGCGAACTGCGCGACCCGATACAGCGGTAATCAAGTTTTCCAGCGGTTCGAACCCCGTGAGACGTTCAAACAACCAGTTGCGAAACGCGGCATGGTCCTGACTCGGCGGTTGGCTCCAGCCCAACCGTCGTGCCAGTTGCGCTGCGGCCTCGGTGGCCGCGACGAGGTCATCGGCCGAGCGCTGGAAGTCCGCCAAATTGAAATCCGCCAGCGCATTGAGTTGTTCTGCTGGCGCTGCCTGTGATGCGGAACGTTCCTCCGGCGTCCCCTGGATTACCCTGACGCGCCGTGGTGATGTATCAGCCAAACCGGTCAAGTCCCGCGCAAAGCGCTCGCCATCGACTGCCGCAGTTTCAGCAGGTCCCAGACTCGCACTGGTCATAATGCAGCGCATGCGTTCTCGTGGAATATCGAGCCGAGCGCAGAGACGTCGGATCAGCAGGGCCACCTCGGCCCCCCCGGCCCCCCTGTACATATGTGCCTCATCCAGCACGAGGATAAACTCGTTACGCGAGTCCGCTTTGAGCCATGCCTTCGTCTGATCAAAGATGTCGCGCTCGATAGGCCGCATGAGCATGTATTCGAGCATGGAGTAGTTAGTAATCAATAACTCGGGACAACGTGCTTGCATTTCATGGCGAGTCATCATTTCGCGGTCGCCAGGCTGGGTTTGAAGCCGACCGGTCCAGTTTTTTTTGGTGAAATTGTCGCCTTTTTTCTTACCCGATCCGTAGGTCTTCGTTTCGATGGCTGCAGCGCCATAGAAACCTACCAAATCCTTGCTTGGCCAGCGCCCAATCCTCACGAGCTCACCTTTCACGGCAGGCTTTTCGGCGACTTTGTTATAAAACTCTTCAAACAGCGGCTCTATGAAGCGCTCGTCACGCTCTTTGGAGCGCTCTCCCGGGTAGGGGGTGCGCCCGGTATAACTGCCGAAGCGGATCGGGTGGGAACGAGTCTGCGTTAAGATCGACGATGCGTCAGTGTTTCCTACTAGGCGACGGATTCGCGCCAATTGATCATTAACCAAGGCGTTCATCGGATAAAGCAACAGTGCCCGACAACCCGGCAGTTGCGCCGAGTCGGGCCGTTCCTGTCCCTCAATGGCTAATTGACCAATAATTGGCATAAGAAAGCTTTCGGTTTTGCCGGAACCGGTACCTGTTGCGACAACTAAATCTGCAGCCTCGTCACCTAGAAACGCAGTTAGCGCTTGCGATTGGTGCTCGTAGGGCCGAGGGTAAAGCCCGAGCCCCATGAGCGACAACTGGGTGAGCATATCGGCGGCGACCTTGGGAATGGGAAGTCGGTTGAACGGATCTCCAATTTTGTAGACTGAGGTCGCTTCCACATAAGGCGTCTGGACAATCGTTTCAGAACTTAGGAGAAGAGCGTGGCGCTCTCTCACGAGCCCTTCATCGCGAATATGGTATTGAGCTTCGATATATTGTCGAAGACTATCCGCCAGGCTTTTCGCAGTCTCATGAACACCAGATGCTTCATTCATAGAAATCCCACCCATTATTAACTTCCCTCGGCAAACTGGCGCTCAGCCACTTCCACGCTCAACCCTGCAAGTGCTTGGCGCACGAGCGGAAACAGCTCACGTGGTATCACATAGTCGGTCGTCCCTACGCCGCCGCCGAGTGACGGCAGTTGCCAGCCCAGTAGCAGCGCTTTTGTCTCTTCCCGTGGCAGGTAACGATGCAGGCGCAGTCGAACATGTACTTGCGACACATGCGCTTCAACCTTCATGGGATGACCGGCTTGCACGTCGAAATAAAACTGCAAGCGCCTCGCCTGTTGCGGTCGCAGTCCCGTCAGTTGCCGCAGACACCCCCGCGACACCTGGACCACAAAATACTCAAACCGTAGACCTGTACGGCATCTGGCGAGGAAGAGCCCTTCGGCGGTCGCGCAAGCAGACAGCGCGATCCATTTACCACTGGTCCGAATTGAAATGTCCGCTAATTCAGTCGTCGCGGGCGCCAGTTGCTCTTTGGCGCTGGTTAACAACTGGGTCGACCACGCCTGCAATCCTTCGATGGGGGAGCCAATCCATTCGTTTGGCTCCCAGAGGTCAATCCGTTCCGCGCAGGCATCGACGTTGACTAGTCTGACCCGCCCTGCCCCGCGCATCGCGATTGGCCAGGGAAAGGTTTGTGCGGGCCCCCCGCCGATGATCACTGCCTGCTTGTCCCCAAGTCTGACCGCCTGGGGTGAAGGCGTTAACCAACGTCCGCCGTCGAGTCGCACCAAATCCCCAAGGTCACCCAGACTGTACAGAATCGCCTTGATACCTGGTTCAGCAGCGTGTTCGTCGTCGAGAGTCGGCCACAGAGGCGTCAAACGCTGGCGGACTATACTTGTCAAACTGAGCGTGGTCGCAGGCACCCAAGCTTCCCGGTCATTCCTGGGCGCGGAACAAAGATAGGATGCAGCCCGCAAGCACTCCGCTACTGCTGCGACCCTTAATCCTTCACCGTCGTTTCTGCAGCCCAAAGCGGCGGCCAAGGTTTTCCGGGTGGCGTCGCGATTAACCCCCACCCACTTCACTCAACACTCTCCGCGTGCACGGCGTCCGCGTCGATGTCGCTCAGTAACTCGGTCGTGCTGCGGGTAAGCGCCTCTACTGGCCCCCCGAGTGATTGAGCCCATGGCAGTGCCCATTGCTTCATCACGGTGTGAAGCGCTCGCTCAGAAGGACCTTGCAATACTAGTCGCAATTGAGCGTACGCTCGGTCAGCGATCCTGAGCCACAGGTTCCCTGGAGCAAAGTCCACCTGCCCTAGACGCTCCCTCAGCGTGCTTAGCAGTGCCAATGGAGTGTTTTCAGCCTGGTTGTGCAGGGCTTTCCAATCATCCACGGTCAGTTGGCCGAACTGCATTAACGGCATCTGCGCCGATAACCCACGCATAGCAAACTCGTCCGTATCAAACACCGGCCCGAGTTCTGACAGCGTCCCGCCGTCCGGAAACGCCGCAGGGCCGTGGGTCCAAGACGCAATCAGAACCAAGCGACTGTTAACACTCGTGGCGAACTGACGACGTGCCACAACATCGCGAATGGCACTGCCATACACCTCGAATGCCGACCTGTTCGCGCCTTTGAGCAACAAGCATCCAGACGACTCGGCTACCACTTCGAGGCAATCTGTCGCTGCGTCCTCTGATACTAGCCCTACGGGAACTCGCCACTCATGGAAGATCGCCCCTCCTACCGCTGCTGCGACCGCATCTGCGATTAAATCCGCGGTTGAACCTTTGAACTGAATAAGTTGGCCGCAGATGATTGCCGCCAAAATATGCCGCGCGTAGCTGTTGGCCTCGCGCTTCACTACGCCGCTTGCCTGAAGGTTGTTGGCAATGACCTGGCAGGCAACTTCTATGGAGTTTATTTCGACGAACGGACCTGTTGCTTCGTTCTCGATCAAGCGGACGCGTGATTGACCCCCGACTTCATGGCTCGGTCCGACGACTCGAGACTCCTGGGTGTTGACGCGCGCGTGCAGTGAAGCAAGGTTGGCTGCCGCGGCATCCCAGTCGAGACCCCGGGCGTTGAGGATCGCCAGTGCTTCCTCGAGCACTAAAACCCGCGCACGCTCGGCAACCAAGTTCTCTACCTGGGCAGCTAGGGCGCTTACCCTCTCCGAAATGAGCTCGCCGCGCACGTCTGAGTCAGCCAGTGCTGTCGACGCCTCCTGCTGCGCGCTACCCGTTGACTGAGCCAGTTCGCTTACCTGCTCCAAGCGCAGATCGACGCTTTGCAGTGCGGTACGCCACTCAGCGATATCCTTGTGAACACCACTGAGGTTGGCCGTCATCTGCTCAACCGCTTCGGTGGTTACTGTCGCCGTCAGTTCAAGTTGGTCAATGCGCTCGGCGATTTCCTCGGCCGCCGTTTCAGCTAAGTCAAAATAACCCTCAATTTTATCCAAACGGCCCGGCAAACCATCAATCATCCGATCCCTGGCGAGGGTGGAAGCCGGATGAAAGCTATTCAGGGCGGCCTGCATGGCAGGATCTTCGGCGAAACCACTGTACGTCGCCAGCCGCTCTACCGTTTCCCTTGAGGCATCAGGATACAACTCGGCTAAGCGCTTGAAGAAGCCAGCACCCGCAT
Organism: Pseudomonas sp. PONIH3; assembly: GCF_002934345.1. Lineage (NCBI taxonomy): Bacteria > Pseudomonadati > Pseudomonadota > Gammaproteobacteria > Pseudomonadales > Pseudomonadaceae > Pseudomonas > Pseudomonas sp. PONIH3. The sequence goes on along the minus strand of NZ_CP026386.1, from coordinate 313,769 downwards.
CCGCCAATTGGGGGGAGGTGTCTGCGGTGGGAAAGGCACTGTCCAAGCGGCTTTTGGCCCACGCTACCCACAGGCTAGCGAAGGCTTGCCAGTCAGCCTCGCTTTTATGTCCGGGCTGTGGATGCGCCAGATGCCCGATCAAGCGCCTCTGCTTTTCCTTGAATTCAGGTGGGGATCCTCGCCTAAAGCCGGGAATTGAGGCTTGACGATCAAAGAACGACTTGCGAAAGGCATGGGGTACCTCTTCGATGAACTCGGTAATCATCATTGTTCCGAGCGCCGAGATCCGCTCTCTTGCCTCTTGGCTGTACAGGTAACTCATCGCGAGACCCCATCTCCTGAAGATCGAATATCAAATCCACGTGCACGCACATCAGCCGCCAATTGCCGATAATTCGGTACCAGTCCCGGATTGGGACGCGCGGCCAAGAAGGCGTTGACCAACCCTTGGTCACTGCCAGAGAGTGCAATCGCTCCGCCAGCGTGTAGCTGAGATAGAAAACAACGCAGGCGCAATCTTAAAGACCGCCCAAGCGAAAGCAGTACGGTTGTTGGGTTGTCCATCGGCTGCGTAGCGCCGATGGACAACCGTCCGAACCCGCCGAAATCCAGGTAGATCTGGTATTTGGGGTCGGTGATATAAAGTTTGAGCAGGCTATTCAACGCAGGGGACAACTGGCATTTCTGCGAGGTGTGGTCATCCGTCACGTCGCTAGACACAAGGTGCCGGCTCTCCCTATGCCCATTAGGTGAAATAGCCTCTAGCCTTCCCCTGGTGCCCATCGGCATTGCCAGAGAATCGAAACACAGTTCCTGTGCTCTCGTCGCCATGACATAGGTTTGGCATCCCCTGCGGTGCAATGGGGCAACAACACGTTCCCCTTTATCGTCAATGAAAACCAAGTCTACCGTAGGGTGTTTGTAGCTTCGCGCCAGCGAATTATTCTTGGAAAAATACTTATCGACATCCGGATGCCCGGTTTTTCCGATCCTGAAATCATCGCTTCCTTCGCGTATCACAGTGAATAGCGCAGGTGACCGATCGGGCGCCGTTACAGAAATGCGATCATTCTGGTTAACGGCTTGCAAGGTTGGCCCGCCGTCGTGTGCTCCTCCCGGCATCCGGTGAGCGGCGAGGATGACCGCTTCAGACTCGATGTATTCAACCGTATTGATGCTGGAGTAACGGGTAAGGAACGGCCAAATGGTTGTGATCGAGGGTGTCGCAGGCATAACGCTCAGTTGGGTAAATTCTTCCAACCACTTTATGCAGGCCTCTGACGGGGTATCCGGAACCGTTACCAGGGCCAACTGCCATCCATGCCTTGACTTGAACCTGTCCACCAGCAGTTCCTCAGGGAAGACTGGTGTCGCCGGTACTGACCATAACAGGGCATAAGTCTCGGAGCGACTTAACACCTGCGCGCGGGGGAAGCCGCTGTCGCCATCCCGACCAATGGCGGTGAACACGGCTGCACCCACCGCAGATAGGCCTGGGCATGTCCTGGCAACGCCTGATACGAACAAAGGGTCCGGCTTGCCTTCGAAGGAAATGATTTTGTAGTCGTTTGCTGTGGGCTCTGCGGTTACCCTGAAACCTGAGCCCATCCCGCGCATATTAAGCTTCTGCACCCTGCCGCCGACATCGAGGTTGATGTAAGCGTGACATGTACGACAGGGAGGCAAGACTAATTCAATCCACCACGCCCCTGCGTTCTCACCTTTTTTTATCATCAAGCGCAGATCCATCTGCCGCATCGATGCTGGTTGAGCCTTATCAGAGTTGACATGGCTCAGTGGCCCGGACATGAAATAAGCGCAGGAACTGGAGGACACGCCACGCCAGTGGGCGAAGTAGTTTTTCCGCGATGGCCCTGAGCGAAGCCCCACCCGCATGCGGCAGAAAGAACAAATATAATATCCGGAGCGTGTCGCTAAATCTGCGGTAACCGGTTTATTCGTCACTCGATCTATGGCGTAATCCATCGCTCATACCCTTCGCATTCATCCGCGCAAACTGATAATACGCCGCGGCTCAGTGGCTAAATGACCGTGAGCCGCGAAAAGCCGTGCCTGATGGCCGTAGAGGTGGATGAGATCCGTAGATTTCCAACAGCGAAAGTCAGGCCTGTTCATTGAACGCGGGATCAACCACCGATTCAGTGCTAACTCACCGATTTCACGGACTGACAACAGTGATTGGGTATCCGGCTTTCCGCTGCCGCTGTGGAGAAGCTTCGCGGCGTTGGTTGCCAATTGACAAATAAATACTTCACGCTGGATGCCGTGGCGCATGAGGTCGTCCTTGAATCCTAGCGCCTTAAGCGCCGCTCGCGTGGTGCGCAACCGCCAGTTAGGACCTTGGCCAAAGGCGTGCTGGTCTGCATATTGATGATCGAGATCTCGGAGATAATCTCGAAGCTCAACAAACAACCAGTCGGGTATATGGAAATGGCCCCAGCCGCCGGTAAAGCCAATGGACTTGAGGTATTGCGTGCCACCCAGCTTCAATCGGTTGTAGACCGCGGAGCGCCCCATGGATGAGGTCGTCACGACCGCCAACAGACGCGCATTTTTTTCCGCCTGCGAGATAATGCCGGTGGACCCGCCGTAGGCACTGGCAAAATCATCATAAATGTCCCGACTGCGAAGGAGACAAGCAATCAGCTTACCGCCCAGCAAGGCGTTATAGGGTGGGATCGCGCCAAGGACATATGCATCCATCAGGTTGACCAGTCGGGCAGCTCGGTCATTAGTATTCCAGCCGATGAATTTGTCTCTTACGCCAAGGTTGAAAACCGGATCCCCTATGGCGATCAACCCCATCAGTTTGCCATTCGCCTGGTCCCAGACTAGGTAACGCAAGCGCCTGCCAAAACCATTGGACACGGGCACAGACCACGACAACGATGCGAGCCGAAAGAGTTCGCTCTGCCACGTACCTGACGAGACGCGCTCAAGAACAGGGGAAATTTTTTCTGGCACCACCTCTCGGCCATCGGCAAAGTACTGCATTAGCTTGGCGCCGCTGCGTACAACGAAGGCTTCACTGGCGGAGAGCCGTTCTTCTCGTTGGGCCCCATGCAATGCGCGGATCGCCTCTTTGCCATTTCCAGGTGGGCAAAGAGCACCTTCCTGGGTTTTAGTGAAACCTAGCTGGTGCAAATGCTCTCGCACTTTTCGCTTGAGATTCGCTTCTCTCGGATTAACTCCAATAATAATCGCACTGCCGGTTGGCATACTGTTGCATCCCTGCTTGGAGTTTATCTCAACGAGGTAGGCGAAATACAAGCCATGCTGTTTCGCTTCTGCCGCCCTCAAAAGTAATGCGCACAGACGCCAAAAGCACCGCGCGTCGAGGGGGAATACGGGTCACTGCCGCACGAGGTCCGATCCTACACCGCCCCCGCCATTTTATGAAGAGGCGTACAGGCAAACTGACATTACCGGCACCGAGTTCGCCTGTATGCAGAATGGAGCAACCATTCTCCTGCCCCATTGCCGAGACGATAAGGGTAGCGCCGGAATCAGCCCGATCGACCGCCCCGACCAAGGCCATCCTGAGGCACGCCTCATCCAGATCTTGAACGCAACCCAGAGCTGCCGCACCAAGCGGTAATTGCCCAGCGTTCTCACTCCGCCGCCCACAGGGCTTTCGCCCCAGCTTGACGAGGCGGACGCGAAGCACCTACCCGCCAAAGCGATGGGCAACGTTCGAATTGCTCAGCAAGCGTGTCGGCACGTGTACAGCCAGCAGCACACTGCTCACTAGCGCCAGCCAGGCCGACCTCGCAACGCAACGAGCGCTGCTGCACGACATCGTGCTGCTCGGTCCGCCTCCCCTGCGGCCAGCCGGAACTGTTCGACATGCTCCAGCAGTGTCCGCGCTTTGATCAGGGCGAATAGCCCCTGGGTTTCGCAGACCTCCCCAGACCATATAATGAGTCCCCAATAGGCAATACCATGGCCTTCGACGGGGGCATCGGAAAGTGTGTTGGCCGAACGGCTACATCAAATCGCCGAAGCCGTTGACACTGGGAACACCGCCGGCACCAGATCCTTCGAAAACTTTGCTCCGTCGGGAAGCGAGATGACCTTCAGGCTGTTCTTGGCGCGCCCCGCCGCGATCAGTTCTGCCATCGGTCCCGCGCCGCCGGCTGCCAGACAGTCTAGGTGCCCCAGGATGATGACTGAGTCACGCGCTCTGGAGAGCGCCACATTCAATCGATGGCGATCCAAGAGAAACTGGGTGTCCCCACTTGCTCTGGTCATCAACAGGATCACCATGTCAGCTTCTCCCCCCTGTACAGCATCGACAGTTGCAACGGACAACTGGAACGCATAGTGCTTATCCGCCGTATCACGCGTGACAATTTCCAGTTGCCCCTTGTATGGGCAGATAACCAACAGCTTCAAGGAGACTCTCGCTGCACTAACCCTTTTGTGCAGAGCATTGAGCAATTGATAGAGCGCGGCGCGCTCTGTGGAGTTGACCAACGAGTTAGGCGTGTCTCCCGTACCTGCCTTCCTATGCCGGTAATTCTGCATCTTGGAGAAATCTACAAACAGTGCGCGGGCATCGGTCAGGGACCAGTTCCCCGCTTTGCGATGAGACGTCAGTTGCTTCTGGTAAAACAGAGTACTGACTAGGTCACCAATGTTTTCATGCATCCGGTATTGCACGGTTAGCATGCCCTTGGCTTGCGGTCCTAGCCCCTCATACAGTTCCTGGAAAAAGTTCTTGCGCAGCAGGGTTTCGACCTCCGCCAGCGGCAACGTATACCCGATGCGCTCATCCAGCACATCAGTGGTCACCGTTGGCGGCAACTGGTTGTGATCCCCGACCAGGACTACCCGCCGAGCAATGGCCGCCGGGATCATCAGTTCGGCAGCAAAGGCCTTGCCTGCTTCGTCCACAATCACGCAATCGAAAGGTTCCTTCAACAAGGCGAAATCAGTACGCGCCATGCCCGTGCAGGTAGCACCGTGGATCAATTTGTCACGGAATGTCCAGCGGCTAGCAGCCTCACGCCCCTTGCGCGACTTCAGCAGAGACAGCCAAGCTTCGTGCAATTGAGGACTGATTTCTGCATCTCCCGCGCTCAAAGCATCGACTTTAATTTGATGCCAATTGGGCTCAAGCGCTTCACTAATCTTGTCCTGTTTTCCGTAACGCACTGTAACTGGCCGCAAATACTCTGCTGCCTCAAGCAGATCCTCGATCAGCTTGGTCACCGCGACGTGAGTAGGGCCGGTAATCAGGATACGCGGCCAGAGGTGGGGAGCTTGTTCCGGGAACAGTGTCTTGAGCCACTGAACCAGCGTGGTTGTCTTCCCGGCACCTGGAGGTCCCCACACCGCCACTACGGGCTCGCGCGACGCCAATACTTGAAGCACAGCGTCCTGCCCCAGATTCAACGTCTCGCCAGGCTCCGGGCTGAGTGTAAAGATGGCGTTGTGAACCGAGGGTGCCACAAAATCACCAGTGATCGCTTTCTCAAGAGCTTTGGATAGCGTTTCTTTTTGATTGCCCTCCCTGACCAATTCAAGCCGAAACAAATCGAAAGGGTTGATCTCGGCTTCGCTCATCCGCTTATGCGTGTCCAGGATGAATTCGCAAATACCAAGTTGGGCATCCAAAAGCTTGAACGACTGCAGAGGCCATACACGATCTCGCCCGACTGCTCGTAGGCGAGGTGAGCCTTGCTCGCCCAACGCGTCCTTCAACCAGCCAGGAACACCTTGGGAACCGAGCAAGCCTGTCACCTTACGCCCGTTTTCCTCGACCTGGCCGGGAAGAAAACCACAGCTTGCACTTTGCTCCAGGTAGAGCTGCTGCTCACGGTACACCAACGAGAGTTTGCGTAAATGCAGGGCAACCTGTCGTTGACGGGCAGCCTCGCGCTGGCCAAGGCGCTCTTCATTCAAGGCACACACAAAGGACTGGAAACGATTGCGGTTGGCCAACTCTTCATCCGTACTCCCTATGAGGACGGGGGTAAGGGCCACGTAGCACCGCAAAACGTCTTCAGGCGACTCACGAGCCTCAAGCGCGTCCAGCAACCGAAAACATCGCTGCTCGGCATCGGCCTCAGTGACTAGGGCATAACGGCCCAACTGAAAGACAAGACGGCCGTCATCATTCTCATAAATGTGCCAAGGCCTATCCTGGATTGCCGGTGTTTGAAAATAGTCCCACATCTGATGGATCAGGGGGATGTGCTCATCACAGATGCCCAGGGCGACTGGCCACCAATACTCTTCCAGGCCTGAGATACGAGGGTGCAATCTCACCGGCAAACTGTGGGACCGCGAATCACCGAGCACGTCGGTGAGCGTCCAGCCGTCCGCAAATACTTCCAACTCCGCGCCTGGTTTAATCCATTGCCCTTCCTGCCTGCCAAGTGGCAAACGCAAGGTGGCATCCTGCATCTGCAACTGGGCCTCATTGTTATCCAGGCGCACGACTGTCGCTGTCAACGGCTCGCCACTGCTGCCTCTTGCTGCATCCAACAATTTCACTTTGGCACTGCCAATGCGGGCGAAGCGTGCTTCATGATCAACCGCATAGAATACTCCTCGACCATCAAACGCTTCGGCCTCGACGGTATAATTCTGCAGACGCCCGCGTAGACCGTGTGGCAACGAAATCACGGCGCCCTCGCAAGGGTAGTCCGCAGGCATTTCCAGCCAGGCAACGGTCGGCAACTGTGCGGGCACCTCACCAAATAAGGTGCGAATATACTGCGCGGTGGTTTGAAGGTAGGCGCGTTCGGCTGTGACGCGCCCCCGGGCAAGCTCAATTTCAAGCATCATCTGACGGAAGCTAGCTGATTCACGCGCGCCAAAGCGGGCTTTCAGTATCTGTCTGGCCCGTGCGTGCGCCCGTTCCAACTCACTGGCGATTTCGGACCGCATCGCCAACTCTCTTTCAAACATCTTCACGAGTTGAACCAGGTAGGGACGAATCAGCGCAGCAGTTTTGCGTTCATGTGCACCATGAATAGCAGCCAGTTCAGCTTCTAATGCTTCAATCTCAGTATTTACATCATCCAGACGTTTCCCATTCCACCAACTGATGGCAGTGGAAGTCAGAGTGATGCCAGCCAGCAGTAGCATGAACATTGATCAGCGTTTCCCTGGTTGGACTAATTCGACCAGGCGACCTACCAGAACCTCCATGCTCGCCCGCACCTCGCGCTGGTGATCATCGTTGATCAAGGACGGATCCATGACGGCTTCAAGCTTCTCGAATACTCTCAGAAGGGGCTTGAGCACATCGTCAACTTGGTTCAACCGCTGAAGCTCGGGCGCATTCTGCGCCTGGATTTTTTCGAGCTCTTTTTGTGCATGTTGCACTTGCGCCTCGGCCAGGCTTACGCGTCCCTTCCATTCAATAGAGGTTTTGTGCAGTTCCACCGCCGAATGCAATACACCAACCAGATCACGAAGTAGACCAATACCCTCGGTAAGCACTTGGGCGCGATCGCCACTCATGGCGGTATCACGCTTGATCCGCGCCTGGCGCGTCTGCTCCTTGGCCAGGTCGAGGGCATCATTGCCCCCGTTGGTGGACTTGCTGCGGGGTGTAGCCTTGGCAAGACTGGCGGGTAGTTTGAATCGTTCATTGGTCATGGTTGAGACTCCGGTCAAGCAACACTGGTGTTGAAGTATTCCACGCTACGACGCAAGCCTTGATCAGCCTCCATTAACCGCTCCAGAGCCGTTTCAAATGACTGAACATCAGGCAGGTCGCCTTTCCTGATCAGCGCCAATTCATCCAGGCAATGGCGGGTCAGTTGAACGCAACGCAGCGTCATCCGCCCCACAACCTGACGAACAGCGGCTGCTTGTGTCATCTCCCTTCGCGCCAGATCAATATCCTGGGCAAGTGCCTCACGCTCAAGCTCCAGACGCTTTTCCTCCTTGGGGATCAGAGCCTTCAAGCCGTCGCGGTGCACCTGGGCTTGGCGTAAAGTCAAGTAGGAGTCGATCGCCCCGAGTACCGCTGATGCTGCTTCAATGCTCATGAGCACCGGGTTGGCGCCTGCAGTGGCTTTCTTCAGGCCTCCCGCAATGCCATGTCGACTGGCCGCCGAGATGAAGGTTTTTGTAAAGTAGAACGCATGCCTTGGTAACTGAGTGCCCATAGTCCTTCCACGTCAAAGCTGAACCCAACACCATGTACCAGGGCCTGCCTTTGCCAAGCGCTGAGCGATGTCGTCAGGCATGTGTTGAATGAAATCCTCCGCACACACTGAAGCCTCCTGGGCCTTGACGCCGCCCTCGCGCGGCGCCCAGAGCGTGCCCGTTGCAGGCTCCCAGTAGAGCTGTTGCGCTGAATCCCGATAACGCACCATGAGCAACGCGTCACACCCTCTCTCCTTGGGAGGTGGCCTGAACGGTGGTCGCCCTACAGCGTGAAAACTCTTCCACAGCCCTGCGAGCACCCAATGCTGGGATACCTCAAGTTTCAAGGCTCTCCAGTTGGGGGTATGCGACAGGAACAAGTGGACATGGGGGTTGCGGAGCATGGCCGTAAGCTGTTCACGTTGCACCTCGCCGATCTGAGCGCGGAGCAGCAGACCATCAGGCAACTCGTCCCCCCTCAATCGCATGAAACGGCTCTGTTGTTTGTGGCTGAATACTGGGGTGGGCAAATGTCGAGGGTACGTTTGAGCCACAGCGTCAATGGGATGAACTTGCTGCTCTGCAGGTGCCGCGCTTGCAAACAATCCAGCGACGCCAGAGTCATTGAGCAGTTTTGAAGTAGCCACGCCTGCTAATAATCGCTCGCCTGATTGAGTGATGGTCTCACCGGCCGCCAGCCCCTCTTCTCCAAGCAACGCCACAATCTCCTGGATTGAAACCAACGGAAGGCCAGTCAGTTCGGCGATTTCACTCACGCTCAAATGCTGGTTCAACGCCTCAAGTGCGAACAGTGCAACCGCGTCGCAGCGTCTGGGGACCCGCGCGAACGTGCGCACCTGAAACTCGGTTGCTTTGAAATACAACGTGATTCGTGGCGACTCAGGCTGTGGCAAGCAAGCCTTGATGCTGGCAGTAACACGCCCGTTGCGAGCACGCTTCTCCGTCAGCCAATTTTCCTCAAGCAAAATAGTACTGATCTGCACAATGTATTCTTGAGCAAGGTCCAGCACCTCTGAAGGATGATCTATCCAGCTCCAACTGATCTCGGCCAATGGCACCCGGAGCACAAGCGCGCCAGCCAACAGCCAGGCGCCTCGATCATCAAAACGCTCGACCCGCGCACGCACTGCCGTGCCTGGCTGCAGGTTGCCCAAAGCGTTACGCAGCCGGGCCTCGGTCAGCGCGTGAACGCTGCCCCGCCAGCCCCTCTGGTCCCGGCTGGTCAGCACGAACTCCACATTGTCGCCTACGCTGAATAGACTGACCGGGTTCTCGAACTTGGCGTTTGGGCTCAACAATTCATGTTGAGGAATCAGTACGGTCGTGTCTTGGTACTGTATCAATACAGATTTCGGCAAGATCTTGACAACGCTACCTGCAACGATCCTTCCACAGTTCTCCGCACCAAGCGAAGTACTCGGCCCCTTGGGAGGACGTGAGGGGGAAGCCGCGCGATGCGTGCGCTCCGGTTGAGAATTACGCCCCGATAGAGACGGCTCAAACGCGTTCAGTAATCGTGAAAGAAAATCGAGCAAGCAGCGTCTCCGTCCATTGAAGGCTGATAAAGATTGCCATCCGCATCATCGCATCATGTTGTGGACTGCCGGTGCGGTTTTCGCACTCGGGCCTTCAGCATCCGCTAACGGCTATCGACTCGCATTTGCCCTCCGCAATGTACGGTTGTGAAAAGTACTAAAACGCACTTTTCAATCCTCACGCAAGCCGCATTGGGCTTGTGCTGGATTGGCAGAAGGATGATTCATTCACCCCACTACTGTGGTGGAGTTCGGGCAAGCGCATTGCAAGCCTTATGTTAGAGGCTTTCTGCCATACCCACAACCAACGCACGGTCATGCATCAGGTTTCAGGCGCACACAATCAGATCCTCATGTGCTTGCAGCTACTGTTGGCCCAGCTTGGTAAACACGGCACCATAAGGATCCTGCAAACGCTCATCGCTGATGGGTAGCGGTCTGCGCAGAAAGCTACGCCACTGCTGCGCGTCACTGATCCTTAGCTGTTTGTCGAAGTGCACCTGTACGCACGCATCCATTTGCTCTTCCACCTGATGCTTGCGCTCGATGAACGAAGCAACCTGGTCTTCATCAACCGATCCCTGCAGAAACGGATAGTGAATGCTCAACTCCGCGTTACCTGACCGCTGCAGCCGCTGGTTCACGCAGCCAAACAGGCGATCCAACCGGCCCACGCGCTGCTCATTGTCACCGGGTGAGCCGGCTAGGCCGTAGTGATGGATCTGGTGGCACTGCAAATGCAGGTTGACCCCTTCCTGGAGTACCGAAGTGGACACCAACACGTTGGGATAGAACGGGCTATTGAAGCCGAGGATGAGACGCTGACGACCTTCGCTGTTGTCTCCACTGGCGTACCAGCATGGGCTGGTGAGGCGCTTGAGGCTGCGCCACTCCTCGTCCCATTGATCCAGGCCATGGTCGATGATCTTGCCGCATAGCGTGTCAAACGTTTCCAACGCGGCGGTGAAATAGCGCAGCATCAACGAGCCATCGACCCGTAGGCTTACCCAGTCATGAAAACCACGGTACGCACGCTGCACCTCACGCTCGCGGGTCTGCTGCCGGTATTCGACAAACCAGGCGTAGAGCTCGACGACGACAGGGCTCGCATAAAGAAACCCGGCCTTGATGTAGTTCGCGAAGTTCTCCGCAATCGCCTTGTTGTCGCGCGCCCAGCCTTCGAGCTTGCGATACAACGCCGGCGGCAGGCGCGGTACCAACAGCGACCAGACGCTGTGGAGCGGATGTTCCAGGCGGTCGCGCGGTGCACCTCGCATGCGGGCGGCGGCATCGTGGACCCCCGGCACGTCCCAACCGTGCAAGCGTACGTACTTGGCGGCATTGGCATAGTCGATCCGACCTGTCTCCGCCTTGGCGTAGAACGCGGAGTAACCGCCAGTCAGGTAGTCCGATGCCGGCTCGAGGAACAGTGCAAAGACGCTTTCCGGCTTGCTGAAGCGCAGGCGCACATTGGCGCAATCGGTTTGCCCACCTGAGCCTTTCTTGACCACGAACAGCTCGGCGATGCGCGATGCCAACTGCGTACCCTCCCCCTCGCCCTCGTCTTGCCCTGCCTCCTCGTGCGCGTCCACTTCGGCAAGCGAGTGCTTCACGCCTTCATGAAACTGGGCATAGCCATCGCGTGACCAACCCTGATGACGCCAATGCCTGACTGCGGGATCGTCCGCTTGCTTGCCCCATGCATTGACGATCATTCCGGCCAACAACTCGTCGTAGCGCTCGTTGATGCGCTGGGTCAGTTCACGAACAGAAGGTATACGCCGAACGAAAATCAGGTGCTTCAAGTCCTCGAGCGCAGTGCCGAGGCCATCAGCCGCCTTCGGCACGCACTGGTCGATCATCAAGCCGTACTTGGGGTGATCCGGGAAGGTGTGAAACTGGTCGCGATAGCGACGGGTAAGGTCGCGCAACAGCTCGGTATCGGTAGCCTTTGAGAAATCCTCCACCATCCGGTCTTCGACCGCATCCTGATAATCCGCATCGGCACCAGAATCGATCTGCGGTTTCCAGCCAAACGACTCGAACCCTTCCAGGTAGCCATAAGTGAGACTCTTGTTCTCCTTCTGCCGGCCCAGGTCGGCCACCAGCCGCTTCTGATACAGAGCAAAAAACATCTCGGCATCCGGACGCCCATCGAAGCTCGCAGGTACGGCTTTTTCGTGGCGGTAGTGCCGCTTGCCGTACAAACCGCCCTGTCCCTCCATCAACCGCAGACGCCGCAAGGCATACCGTTGCAGCAACTGACGCGTGCGCTCGGCGCCGCTCATGGCTTCAAGGGCAGGATCACGATCGAGCTGGGTAAAATAACCCAGGATGTTCTGCACATCATCCAACCGGGTATGGCTGGGCGTCGCAGTGAGCAATAGGTTCCAGACACCCAGCCGGCTGTCAGCGTTGCCAAACAGCGCTTTTGCGGCACTCACACGCTGCGATCCACCCGAGACGTTGCGCAGGTAATGCGCCTCATCGACGATGATCAGGTCAAAGCCCGAGGGCCCCAAGTGCTGCTTTAATCGATGATGGCAATTGGCCGCGATACTGCCTGCGCCCTCGGGGCCTTCCGCGCGCCGCTCGGGGCCGAGCAAGCCACTGAGCGCGTAGACCGTGGTGAGGTAAAGCTGCCCCTCATTGTTTTGCACCGACTGCACCAGGTGCTCCAGCTGGTAGCACTCACAGACCGTGGCTACGGGCATGCCATCTTCGGTTTTAACTCGGTCATCGGCTTGGCGAATGTGCTCACGAATGAAGCCTTCGAACTCCCTGCGCCAATGCCCGCACAAATGTCGATTGGGCGCCATTACCAGCACCTTGGCATCAGGCTTGTTTTTCCACAGCCATGCAGCCACACCCAACGCCTGGAAGGTCTTGCCCATGCCGACTTCATCCGCCAGTAGCGCCACTTTGCCCGCTACCAACAGGTTCCACAGGTAGGCCACCCCTTCGGTCTGCTTGGCCGCCATGGATTCGCGATCATCTGCCTGATAGGTCCAGTTGGAATCCTTACGCCCTTTGAAGTTGATCCACTGGGATACGGTTTCAGGGATGAGCACACCCTCTTCAAATCGACTCATGTCCCACCCCACTTGCTTTCCAATCCGCCGAGCTCCTGCTCAAGCATTTGCCGAAAATCATCATTGGTCTCGGCAGGTAACGGTGGCATATCGACCTTCAGTGTCCGCCAACGCGACAAGGCAATCCTGCTGTCATCCTTGGGCAAGCGTTGACGGAGTGCCAGCGCCAACTTGCAGAGCGCGTTAACCTCCTGGACCAGGAACCAGTCGAAAACATTGGGCGTAGATCCACGAAGTCGCTGGCGGGTCTTGTCTACCCATTCCTGCAGGCATCCCGGTCGCACGAACACCCAGTGTTCAAGCACTGACAATCGTTCAACCCCACGCAACCGGGCCGCGAATTGGTAGCTGGCCGTGAATAACCGAAAGTAGCTGATATGCGCAGAGTCTGAACCGTCTTGCTCGCTTGCCACGGCGCCTAGGTCGGCGCTCAGCCCATCAACCTGTGGCTCACCCGTTGCAGATTCGCGGACACGAAATCCGACATCATCCTGATTGGGCACAATATCGATTTGCGCCATGGCGTCGACCAGGCCAACCAAGTCGTCGTACCGCTGCGCGCGTCGGAACTCGGGGGTAGTCTCCAGCAACATGCCGACGAAGCACTCCCGGCCGTCCTTGAGCACCTGGAAGCTGTGATCGAACAACAGTGCATGCACGTGCGCCACCGGCACTCTGCACGCCTTCAATCCGTGGCTTCGTGGTTTCCAGTCGAGCGCGAATGCAGCGTCGATATCCGGCAACTTGATCCTATATCCCTGATCCGGTTCTTGCCCTATATGCCATTGGCCGCGCAGTTGGTAAACCTGCTCCGCCCAGTCGAACTCCACCACGATGTCAAAGGGAAGGTTCTGCGGGATTTTCAACGCTTGCGCCTGTAATGCTTCGTCGCTCAAGAACAATGCCGGGCTGGTGTCCATCGTGGCGCCGAGGACGCTTTCCACTGCACTGTTGTTCGGCAAGATAAAGCCCGCCTCGATGTTGTTGCCGGGTAGCCTTTTACCCCGTGAGTCGAGCAGCGAATTGCTGCCCGCCCGAGTGAAGTTCCACGAGCCGATGGCCAGGTGCGTGGAGGTTTTCCAAAGCTTGGCATGGGTCATCGGTGTGCGCTCATCGACCGTGGTCGGGTTGTGCCGCAAGCGCAACTCATCGTTTGCCAGCAGGTCTCCAAGCGCCTCGGTCCAACCGGTACGCAGGAACTGCCCATCGAGCCGGTCCGGCACCAGGCTGACCTTCATGCGCGCCTGCTCGTAGCTGCTCCTCAGGTGGCTGACGAACAGAGCCAGATCCTTCGGCAGATAAGGGGACCAGACTGCCAGGTGATGGCAAGCACGCTCGCCCAGCAACTGGACGAGAAACGGTTGCCTCTGAAAACTGTGGCAGAACCGCACGGCTGACTCAGCGCTGGCGAACGAGCTACTGCGCCTATTTTCCAAGGGGCACGGTACGCCCACATTTGTGAACAGTGCCTGGAAGAACGCTTTAACGGACTGGTAAAGCGAAAGCGCATTGATCGGCTGGAAGTGGAATACCTCCTGATTGCGCGCCCATCCGCTAAGTGTGAGGTTGGCACTGCCCGCGCCGAGCACGCGCCCCTGCTCACCTTCCAGATAGATCACCTTTGCATGCAACAAGCTGTCTTCGCCAACACCTGGGTAGCTCCATTCCGTTTTTTGCGCAGTACAGACACCGTGCACCTGGAGCGCCGTGCGCTTGTTCTGGTCGGCACCGATGAAACGCCGGTCACAAAAGACCCTGAGGTCGATTTGCTGCTCCGTCAGCGCCAACTGAAGCGCCTCGTACTCCATGCGTGTGCGGGGAGTCTCGGCACCCAGTACGGTTGGCAACACATAGGTTTCGATGAATTCGATATCGATGTTGAAGCTGGTAAGCCAAACCCTGCGCAACCGGCCGCAGGCCTTCACTTGCTCGCTGAATGCTGAATGCAGTTTCATGCCTGGCCGCCCCGATAACCGGTCACCAAATGGTCAAACTGGGGAATGTAGTACGTGTTCACCCAGCGCTGCATGGGCGTATCCTGCGCCTCAGGCAATGCCCTGGTACGAGCACTGAGCTTGACCTTCTCGGCCTGGTCGATTTGAACCCAGGGTATCTGGCCACGCTCGCGCATCACCGTCGCGTGGTAGTCCACCATGCCGAGAAACTGGTCACTGAAGCGTTCCTGACGCGCCAAGCTCATGAGTCGCTCCAGCCGTCGGCGGCCGGTGTGCGAAAGAATGCCGAGCAGTTCTGAATGCGCATCGATACGCGCGGCGGCCGCCGGCAAGGTTGCGGCATCGCGCCCCAGCCCTTGCCAGTGCGCCTCGATTTCGCCAAGGCTCTGGTGCCGGCCATGACAGGCCAGGGTAAACAGCAGATCGACCTGAGCAAGGAGTGGTTCGACCTGCTGCACGTGCACGAGCTTGCGTCGCTCGGGCGTTTCGCTGCAGTTTTTTTCGGCCAGGGCGAACAACTGCTGGATCGGCAGGTGGCCGTCTGGATTGTGTTGAACTTGATCATCCATCACCCGCAGCAGTGCACCCGCAGCGCCCGTGTCGAGGCCAGTCAAGGCTAGCCAGAAGTCGCGCGTGGCAGCGCCTACTTGCGCGGAGTTCGGCAGTGCTCTTCGGTAGGCCTTGATCAGACTGCCCGGTACTTGCTTGAGCGCGCTTCCGCCACCTGCTTTGAAGCGCAGGAAAATCCCCTGCAAATGCATGCGCGCTTCTTGGAACAACCTGTGAAACGGCTCGTGAGTTTGAATCATCCCCTTAACTTTCACCCACAACAGTCCTGCTTCTTGACTGTGGTGGTAGTTGTAGCGGTCGTTGAAGAAGCCTATCTGCATGAACGGTGTCTTATAGCGCCCACTCACACCCAAGCCCAACTGACGCACCAACAGGTGTCCGGCTGGTTGATGGGTGAAGCGCAGAAATGGGTTACTGTCGACCTCCAGACGTGCACGAGCCTTGCTGGCGCCCAGCACGCCTTGACTGTCAACGCCGGTATCGGGCGCAGCAGTCACCATGGCATACGTGAATATGTTCTCCAGATAGACTAGACAAGCCTGGCACAGCGCCAGCCCATGACGTCCTCCTGACTGCTCACGCAATGCTTTGCTCGGGCCGGTATCAACATCGTCGAACAGGTCCTTAATCACTGCATGATGCAGCAGATTGAGCGTGTAGTTTCGTACGTCGTTCGAAACCGAATTGACCCGGTTGCGAAAGATTTCCTGGCCAAAGGCAGACCAGATGGTCAGTACACCCAACGGATCAATCTGGCTGTCGCCACTGAGGTCTTCATCGTATTCAGTCAGGTATTGGCTCAACCGCATGAGGTTTCTCAAGACAAAGGATATCAACAACGCGACCGAGCAGCTGAGATTATGCTACGCCAGTCTCACGATACAGATTTCAAGCGAGGGTTAGGTGCTGCGGGCTACAGGGCAGGCGCGGGTGCAAGGCCTTCGACGCACCTTGTACGGATCGCCGACACCACGCCTCGCGTCAGTCGCGCAGCCCTGTTGCACTCTAGACATGGTATTGCGACCGCTTGCGGTGCTCCTCCCCGACCCATCACCGCTCCTTGATTCTGGACTTACGCAGCTTCGGCGCCTGCTGCTGGACCAGTTGCTGCTCCAGCGTGTCAGCACGCGCCTGCTGGGCCGCGGCCGTATGTCGCACCTCGTCAAGCATTTGCTGCATGGCATGTAAGCGGCCTTCCAGAGCTTGCCGCTGCTGCTCGCCCTGCTCCGCCGCCACTTCGGCCCGCGCCTGCTGGGTGGCTGCCTGGCGCTGCGTCTCGCTCAAGACGTGACGGTCTTGCTCCGATCGTTGCTGAAGTTGGTCGAACTGGCGCTGGAGCTCTCGGCGTTCAACCTGGCGTGTTTTGCTCTCCTCGCGCGCTCGGTCAATTTCGCGGTAGGCGCGCTCCTCGACACCGCGCACGTAGGCTTCTTGTGCCAGCCGAGCCTGCTCGACTTGATGCAGGGTGTCGTGCTGTTCGGCCTGCAGACCATGCAACTGCTGTTGCAAGGTGTCGCAGGCCAATTGCAAGGCGCCACGTTGTTCCTGCAGATCCTTAATCTGCGCCTGACGCTGGGCCAGCAGTAGCTCTAGATCGGTCAGGCGGGTTTCAGCGCTCTGCCGCACAGATATTGCCTCTGCCGTCTGCTGTCGCGCCTGAGCAACGTCCAGCCGGGCGCGGGTATCCAATGCTAGGAGCTCCTCTCTTTCCTCCGCGAGCACCTGCCGCTGGCTGGCCAGTGACTGCTCGACCACGCCTTGAGCCAAGGTGGTCGCCTGCTGCCAGATAGCGACAAAGGCCTGGGCCACTTCCGCCGGCAGTCCGGGCAACCGCGTTTCACCGCGCAGGCGGCCGGCCAACTGTTCCCACCATTGGTCGAGCAAGGCGCCGACCCGCGCCGGGCTGCCGCGACCCAGTTCCAGGCGCACCCGTTCTACCGTCGGCCGCTCGCCACGGGCCAGCACCGCGTCTGCCGCGGCAAACACCTCGCTTTCCGGTACGCCTACCGCCATGCCCTGCCCTCCGCTATATTAGGTCTGATAATGAATGATTATCCGACCTTATTAGATTGAATCTAAATTAATAATACGTAGAACGTAATGAATAATACAGAATCATTGCAGCCATCGATTGACACGCCACTGGCGCCGCACGAGTTGGCGGCCAGCACCCGCGCCGCCGCCGAGGCGTTCATCGCCGCCGGCACCGCCGCCAACACGGTGCGCAGCTACCAGAGCGCCCTCGCCTACTGGTCAGCCTGGCTGCGCCTGCGTTACCGGCGCGCGCTCGGCGACGCTGCCTTGCCGCCGGAGGTCGCAGTGCAATTCATCGTTGATCACCTTGCCCGCCCGGGCGCTGACGGCGGCTGGAGCCACCTGCTGCCCGCAGACCTCGATGCCGCCCTGGTCGCAATGGGAGTCAAGGGCAAGTTGGGAGCACTCGCGTTCAGTACGGTCAGTCATCGTCTCGCCGTGCTGGCCAAGTGGCACCGGTTGAAGCAATGGGACAACCCAACCGAGACGCCGGCGGTGAAGACCTTGCTGCGGGAAGCGCGCAAGGCCCAAGTGCGCCAGGGGGTGGCACAGCGCAAGAAAACTGCCGTGGTCCTGGAGCCATTGCAGGCAATGCTCGCCACCTGCAGCGACGGCGTACGCGGCGTGCGCGATCGCGCCCTACTGCTGTTGGCCTGGAGCGGTGGCGGCCGACGCCGCTCGGAGGTGATCGGCCTGCAGATCGAAGACCTGCGCCGGCTGGATGCCGACACCTGGCTGTACACACTTGGGGCGACCAAGACCGACACTGGCGGCGTACGCCGAGAAAAACCGCTGCAGGGGCCGGCGGCGCAGGCACTGAGTGCCTGGCTGGAAGCAGCACCGGCCTGCCGCGGCCCGCTGTTTCGCCGCCTGTACAAAGGTGGCCGGGTCGCACCGCATGGACTGTCCGGCGACCAAGTCGCGCGGATAGTCAAACGCCGCGCGGCGATGGCAGGTCTTGATGGGGACTGGGCAGCGCACAGTCTGCGCTCAGGCTTCGTCACCGAGGCAGGACGCCAGGGCGTGCCGCTCGGTGAGGTGATGGCAATGACCGAGCACCGCAGTGTGAGCACGGTGATGGGCTACTTCCAGGCGGGCGCCCTGCTTGACAGTCGGGCCAGTAAGCTGCTCGGATCGACACCGGGCGCGAGCGAACCCCCACCAGAATAAGCAGCCAGGTCAAAAGGGGGGGGCGCCTTCTGCGTCTCAACCATGACAAACGCGAAACACTGAAGCGGTTGTGCCACTGAACGATGTAAGCAAGTGCAGCGCATACCTGAGGTTACATGGGGAACAAGTCAATGGCGAAAATAGTTTTGCTGGGAGTACTGTTGTGATAGGACACTCGCGGCACCAACACACCCACGGGCAGACTACTTCTCAAGTGGCGTTCGACGCAGGCATACACAGAGAGGAAGAACCGCTCCAGTGCGTTGATCGCGGTACCTTCGTGATCCTCGTAGAAGTACGAGAGATAGCCCATGGCATCGCGGTCGTGGATAACCATGTCTCTATGCAAATGGTAGGAATGATCTAGGCCGGTGATTTCGTCCGGGAGGAACTGGAAAGTATCATGATCGAACTCCTGATAGCTGCCTGGGTGTCGAAATGAATGAAAGTGCCTGCTGACAGTCCCCAACGTCGGAGCGTTGAACATGAACAAGTACGTCCTCGCCGCCAATCGCAGGTTCTGGAAACTCTGGAAATAGCGAATCACCTCATGAAATCCGGCTCGGTTGATCGAGGTTTTTACTTCGATAATAGCAATCACCGCCTCCGCCGGCACCACAACCACACCCTCTACTCGATAGAACGGGGCATACCGGTGCGAGTCGTAAATCAGAATGTCGCACTGCTTGGATAAACCGCCCGCACTGTCGATGATGAAGCCCTGCTCCACGCTGACCGCCCCCGGCAGGTGGTCTTTGAGGAACTGGCGAAGCACCGCTTCGGCCAGTGCGCCAGTGGTCGGGTTGTGCCGGGTGATGTACACCTTGGCCTGGGCGATCTTGCTGTTGAGTTCCTGACTCGCATGATCAAAGTAGTGACTCATGCCTTCTCCCTTTAAAGGTAAGCTGCAAAGCTGATGGCCGCCGCCGGCCAATCCCCATCGATTGTCGGTATGACGCGCCATCTCGACGAGACGCCGCCGCGCTGGCAGTTGTACGCCTGCGGCAGCTCATCCTGCAGCGCCAACGCAGTGGCTTCCAAAAATTACGCGGAATTCAAAGGTCGAAGATCCGCGAACCGCCAGCATCCACGCGGAAATTTGACCACGCCCGCCGTCCTTGGCGCATTTCCTTGAGGCCGTCCTCACCAAATCGCGCGAGAATCTGCCCAAATAGCTGATCGGGCTCCAGTACTTCCAGGAGCCGGTAGGTGACCAGCGGACGGAGTAAAGACTGATGCTCCAGGGTGGGATCGTGAAACTGCCCTGCGTGCTCGATCAGTGCATGCCCCTCGACCCCTGCCTCCGGGTGATGAATGAGTGACAGTGCATAACGAAGCTGCGGATGTGAGGCCTGAAGACTCAGGATGGTGAGCAAACAGTTTTGCCAACAGAAAGTGGGCTGAGTGAGCATCGGCTTCCTGGCGTGCAGCTCCCGGATGAACGCCGGCGTAGGCGTCACCTGACCTGTAATGTCAATTCCTTGGAGGAACGGCTCCGGAAGCAGTGCAGTTTTCTTGTAGTTGAAGACTACGGCGTCCCCGGTGTAAGTATCCACAATCCGGTAGTGCTGGCCCTTGAAACTGCGCTGAGCCAAGACCTCGGCCTGTTTCAACGACGCAAACCGGCCGAACGGAAGTGGTGCAGCTCCGTTGACATACAGATCAAAGCGGCCAGCGCGACTGACGCCTTCTTCCGAAGGTGCACCCGCAGCGACCGTGGAGAACCACTTGCGAATCCATTGCAACACCATGATCTCTCCCGTGAGACGCCAGCGCTGGCACCGGGTAATCGCTTACTTTTCAGAACACGGAAAATAACACGGCGCTGCTCTTTTGGCACCAAGCGAGCATCTGTTGTTTGCCACTGTAGGTAAGCAAGGCTGACCACAAATAGTGGTCGCCCGGAAAGCCGAATGACCTACACAAGAATCGTCGTTACACCGTATCGCGGATGGAACTGACGGACGCTGCCGCTAGGATAGAAGCGATCACAGTCATGAATCGAGCAATTGCCTGTATCGCCTCCGACCATTTAGAGATCGTGATGCGTCGTGTCACAGCAATGCTCGACGAGCCCTGCAGGATTGCCCACTACTGCCGTTTGGACAATCTTAGACTCAGACCCTGCGCTAGAAAGGTGGTCACCAGAACCTTGTTGTCTCTCCCGAGACCGCGCGTTTATGGTTCGCGCAGCCGCACTTGGTGAAGTATTCGTTGTGGACGTGAAGCGTGGCTATTTGATATCGTCCAGAGCCCTATCTCGCACCTGTCGACATCCACAGTCGGCGTCACGCACTGGAGATGCCATGGAGTGGCCGAAACTCGACCTTAACGTTCCTTTCCGGTTGCTACTGACCTTCAATGCGACGTCTCTCCTAGTAATCGTATTTTTGGTTCAGAAGGGCTACGTGCTGGGGTCTTTTTTTCCTGAGCATGGCCTTGTTGTTGCGCTTCCCAATTTCGTGTCGTACGGCCTCTATCTCTGCGTCCCCGTGCTGCTCACAGGCTTAAGCTTGGTGCTAAGTCCATCGCTGGGCAAGGATGAGTTCAAGCCAGGCCAAGTTGACTCCATTGATCATGCTAATAATAGTTTTTTACCGAGCTATCTCGGATATTTTTTCGTGGCGCTCAGCGTTCCAAATTGGGAAACCCTGCTCTTTGTATACGGCGTTTTGTTTGTTTTCACCTACCGCTCGCAAGCACTGTATTTCAATCCGCTGTTTTTATTGTATGGCTACGAATTTTATAACATAACCACTACAGCGCGCGCGTCAATTTTCCTAATCTCACGAGCCGGGTACAAGTTACCGGATGACGTCGTGATCGAAAAAGCTTATAGAATCAATAACTACACATTCATAGAAAAAGGCTGAGCATATGGATTGCGTACTGGTAAAGGTGAAAAAACTCAGAAAAAAACCATTCTTCAAGTTGATTTCTGATTACACGCTTTTCGACGACTTGGGCATTGATCCCGCCGCTTGTGTAAATTACTGTCCTGATCACAATCTGGACGAGGATTCTTGGTTCAAAGTTGAGGAGTTTTCCGCACAAACATTTTGTGTGGAGATGCTGAAGGGCGATTTTGACGCAAAAGTGTATGACGATCTGGCCAAGCGACAGTTTAATGACATCTCTTACCTAGTGGCGAGCCAAGGGGAAGATTTTTATTTTCAGAAAGTCACACCTTCACTTTTTCTTAAACGGAAGACTGTAGTCTTCGGCGAGGTTGCGGAGATTGAAGAGTCCCAGAGCCGCTTAGTGATTAATGCTCAGCCAGATGCTGTCTACCTCAGAGCTTCTGACACCCTTATCTTCAAAAACCTAGCCACTATTTCCAGTATTTTCCCCGGGATCGATGAACTGTACAAAGAAGCAACGCAAGAGGAGGTTGAGCAGTTCCTTGATAAACCATTTATCACCTTATCCAACGATTTTGCAGCGGAGAAGGTTTCCAAACCGAATCGCAAGCGTATTGCTTTGGCGATGGCGACATTAGAGGCGTTACCCGAACAAGATAAAGCAGGAATGCTGACCTACATTGATGGCTACTGCGGCCAACAACTCGTCTTTAATGCCAACAGTGGTCAGTTCGAAATTTCGACAGACAATGAACTGAAACTCCTTATTTATGGCATTGAACAACGGTTCTATACCACCCAATTCGGACAAGAGAAAAGACTGGCCAACTCAGTTCAGGCCCTTGGCTGATGTGCCCGAGACGATGTAAAAAGCAAATCTGATGATAGCGAGATCTTCCATTTTTTGAGGCACTCTCGCCTACGGGAGAGTAGACGCGCTAAGGAAACCAGCGAAACGGATCCTCAGCCTTACGGCAACTGCCCGTAAAGCGAAAGTACGAACAGACATAGTTGGCGAATGTACCAGTGCATCGTTGCTTATCGCTTGAAGATGATGTGACAGCGGGCGGCTTGCACGTTGCGTGATTTCTTCCGTTTGCTAGGCTAGAACTAGATCTCAGTCAGGCGCAACGCAGGGATTTAGCATGAGCGCTAACGCACTCAATGATCACCACTTAGCACATCGTGCGCCGCTGCCTCGGGGTATCCAGTCAGCAGGCCTAGGATTAGTGTGCTTCTGGACCGCAACGACCGCCCTGTGAGCACGACCGTTCATAAGTCCATGGTTTCAAAGAAACCCTGCTGCAATACGCTTCGCTTGATCCGCGACGTGCGAATCTGTGCAACTGAAAGCCCCCCGTGCACGACTCATCAGTGATGATTGCCTGTCGGAGCAGCCCATGGCACTACTGCAAACTCTCTATTTCATCCCCTGTCTCGGTCAGGAAATCACCGATTTTCTGTTGCAAACCGTACCCCTACGTAGACGGCGTAAAGTGGCGCGTTACCTTCAGCATGTCGACTTATGGTTGCGCCACACACAGTACAAGTCGCTCAGTGATAGCCTGCTGCCGCTAGAGGCCTATGTGTATTTTTATCTTTCACATATCACTGTATACCCCGGACCGGCAGAACCCACAGAGCCCAGGAATTACTACCTTCCAGTCTACATTGATGACTTGCTCATCCAGCGTGAACTGAAAGGCTTGGGTCGACTGAGCAATCGCCAGGCCGCTTCCAGAATCGCCGCGGCCATGAACTGGCAGGAACATCGCTTCGGCGAAAATCTGGACCCCCTGCGTTCCCAGATGAAGAAGCTCTACCGTCAAGCCACTCGCTTTGCCCATGCTACTGAACTCACAGCACACACAAAACTGTACTCAGGCGAAAGCCTGGAACTGATTTGCGGAACCTGCAGAGGTGTGGAGCACTGGGTGAGGGATCTCGCGATGCTTCGTTTGTTACAAGAAACAGGATGCACCACATCGGATCTGGCCAAAGCAAAATGCACCGATCTTCTTTACGGATACAATGATGAGTGGTATTTCCAATTCGGCAAGGATAAGAAGATCTGCCTCAGCGAAGGGAGCGCGACCCTCCTGCAGGTGTTACTCGGCCGACATCATCATTTGGAGAAATATCGCGCTGGTCACCAACAATTGTTCAGCATGGGAGACGTTGGGGTCGAGTTCGAGATGAGTGCCCACGAGGTAGAAGTCGTATTGGAACGCCGCTACCGCTTTGCGCTAATGCTGAGCAGTGTGAACTGCCTATCGGTTGCCAATCTTTACGACCCTGTCGCCACGCCCTTCCCGGAAGGATTTGTCAGTGAACGTGCCGCACCCACTCCACACCTTGGAAAAATCCACAAGGCCGTCAACCTCCAATTTACGGCCGACTTTGATAAAGCACTTGAGCGCCCCACCTCAGCAGCCTCAGAAGACCAATACTTTTACGAAGATTGGGACGCTGCGATTCGTAACTCTCGACTAGCATTGACAGAGCCGGAGGATTTACACGCCACTGAAAGACCTGCCGAGACGCAAAATGCCAACCTGCGACAGAAGCGCGTGCTGATTGCCGGGGAAGGCATCGATGAAGCGGCCTGGGCCAATTGGGGCGTAGACTAATCGCTTATTACTGTGACAGCGACGCATACGTCTCTCGCTGCGCCGGTTTGCTCACCTTTGACCGACCGAGTTCAGCGAAAACGGAGCGGGCTGTAAAATGGAATTCACAAGCGGACTGCTGGGGAAGGACAATCAGCGCCCACGCAGCGGGCCCTACCCACCGGCGATAGACCACTTGACTGGGGGTCGTCCTAGGCTCTGTACGTAAACCCAAGAAATACGATTTTCTGTAAAATACACCGCCATTAAAGCCAGGAGGCCAAGATGGCAAAGCGGTATGAACTCCCCGACGCAGCCTGGGATCTGGTTGCAGATATCTTCACCAAAAATCAGCGCACCGGGCGCCCTCGGGCCGATGATCGCCTGATGCTAAACGGTATTCTCTGGGTGCTTTGCTCTGGCGCAGCCTGGCGAGACATGCCCGAACGATTCGGCCCTTGGTCAACGATCTATCAACGGTTCCGGGGATGGCGTGATTGCGGAGCTTTTGATCAGATGCTCAAGCGTCTTCATATCCGATTGAATGAGCAGGGTTTGATTGACTTGGAAACATGGATGATCGACTCCACTGCCGTACGAGCAACCCGGGCCTCATCAGGTGCCGGGAAAAAAGGGGATTTGAAGAACCGCAAGACCACGCGCTCGGGCGCAGCCGGGGTGGCCTGACGACCAAGATTCACATGCTGTGCGACGCCAATGGTGTGCCTCTGCGTTTCCTGTTGTCAGGCGGACAAGCCAGCGATATAGCCTATGCCCAACCGCTACTCGATCAGGCTTGCATACCCAGCCTGCGCGGTCGCCCACGCAAGCGTTGCCGCTGGTTGCTGGCTGACAAGGGTTACGACGCTGAAGCGCTGCGCCAGTATTGTGATCGTTATCGCATGCAGCCAGTCATTCCGTTGCGAAGCATGAAGCGCAAAACCAAGCCAGGATTGCCTCGACTTTTTGATCGCCCCAAATATCGGCAGCGCAACATCATCGAACGCATGTTTGGCTGGCTGAAGGAGAACCGTCGCATCGTGACGCGCTTCGACAAGCTCGCAACAAGTTTTGCGGCGATGGTCTCATTGGCCTGCGCTATGCGGTGCTTGCGACAATACTTTACGTACAGAGCCTAGAGCAGGTTAGATCCGATTCGGATAGCCGGCGTATCTGCCTGGTCATGAAAAAAATAATTTCATGAGCTAGTATTTTCGTCATCAGCCAATTTTTTTCGCGCTCCCCTTTGAGTGAAGCAAATACTTCGTGCGTCCGTTTCGATTCAAGCCAGGCTCCCAGTTTTTTTTTGACACATGACCTTGCTTTCGCGCACAAGTCGGATGGCGTTTTAACTCCGTACCAAAAACATAGCCAGTCAAGATAGCCGACGAGTTGATAGCCTTGCCTGGGCACATCACACTCCTCAATACTTCGCCAAATTCCGGCAAGATTTTTCTTGCTCAGTTTGATTTCAGGAAGAAAACACTTTCTAATTTTTCGGAAGATACACTTCAAAATCGGAAGTAGGTCATTGACTGTCAGCTCTATTACCGAGCTTTTCACTGTCGAGCAACGACTGATGTTACTGATTCTGTAAAAGCCCACTTTTTTATCACCCTGACCTGATGCCGCCCTAGCCTGAACCTCATTGAACAGCGCACGCTGATGCACCGCAAAATCGGTGATAGCCGAGGAAAACTGAGCGGCATTATCAAAGTAAATATTGGTCGGCTGATTGATATCAAAAAACACCTGACGATCCCTGCCGCGCTCAAAAATTCGATGGGCTAAAATCAGCCGGTTCAGCCCGGATCTATTCAAATAGGACCGGCCACTTTGACTTCCCTTGAGTCGCAGCAGATGGCCACAATAGTTGCAGCCGTATGGTTCACGGAACAACCTGCTGTTTAACGAGTAATCCATCGCCCCGCCGCAGGTCTGACACGCTTGGCTCAACTCGACCTGATGGATCGGGCACTTCTTGATGAGTAGGTATTGAAATAGGGAGTAGTGCACACCACGCACCATGCATACGGGACAAACTCTTAAATTGGCTGCAATGTGATCATTGCTCGGTACAGCTGAAGGTACTAAGAAAAGTGCATCTTGTTGCGCTCTATCAAGGGTAAAGCATTCGCGAATCGCTACCGGATTCACAGCCGCGCTGTGGGCGAGGTTTGGGAATCGGCTACGCTTACCATTACCCTCTCTCTGTGATGGCGCAAAGATTTTAACCAGTGTATCTCCGTGGATGACGTTATAAAGTGCAAACCGGCTTAGAATCGAATACGCAGATTCGTAAGCCATGTACAGTGGGGCCACCGGACAATACCTGGGATTGATGCTCATCGTTTTAGTATCCGGGACGATTATCATCATCAGGCGCTCGGATCAGCAGCTTTACTATTGCGCGTTGCGGCTTGAAACCAAGATTCACGGATAGATCGCAAGCTGAACTCCCTGGTAATCGTGTAGCCTGGGTGATCCATGTCAACACTATCGCGCAAAATAATTTCTATCGTTTTGCTGAAATACTGCATCGGTATTTCCATTTTGCTTTTTAGCTTTAATTCCTTGTAAGCATCACAAAAGGCATCCCACAGTATGTCTTTCACTTGCGCCAGCCTAAAGCCATTGGCATATGCCTGTGGGACAAAAAATTTGGTGAAAGTCCATGTGGAATTGGCCGGATAAGGGGTACTGTCAAAAAAGCCAAGGCAGGTCGCGAAATCTTCTTTTTCGCGTATGCCGCGGAAAGGGTGCTCGTAAAGCATGAACCTATTAACAATAGCCTCCCCCTCCACCCCGGTTTTGAGGAAGGCTTCCTTCTGATCAAGCAGTTGCTGCTGTCCTACCAGGATGGGAAGCAATGTCACACCCTTTAGCCGCAGGTCATTATAGATATCCTTGACCCAGTCAAAATGCTGCTGCTGAAGCCGCTGAGCTTCATCCATGAATAGAATAAAGACCTGCCGTGAATCCCTGCGCGCCGCTTGCTCCATGAAATTCACTAACCGAAGATGTTTTTTTGAGAGGCTAACATTGTCATTCCACTGCTTGTGACCGACAACCGCCAGCAGTGAGTTATAAAAATTACCTTTCGTGGCTGATATTTCTCGCTTCGCATTGTAAATAACAACAGGAAAATCAGGAAAATCTTGTGCAAGGCATTGCTGACAATAAAGCATTGCCCAAGTCTTACCGTAACGGGTATGCCCCCAGATCACTAAACCAGAGTCTCTGCGACGAATAACCTTAAGCACAAGCGCGTAAGTCTCACCGATCGAAAATGTCGGGATCAAATACCGCTGATTGCAGACAGGATGAAGATCAACCTCGACGGGTCGCGTATCCTGGATGTCCATTTGCACCCTCTATTCAAAAAGTGAAAACTTTAAACAGCTTTACTCTGTCGACTTGTGATTCCGATGTCGGAGGAGACGTTTCTTCCTCGACAGACGAACCTACTGAAGTCATGCCAGTATTTTTGTAGAGACTAGTCGCTCTCTCTCGAGTCATTTTGTTACCTTTCAATTGAAACCTACGGACAGCTTCAATGAATGACTCATTTTCCGTAAAGCGGAATTGTCCGTCCTTCACGGCCTTTGAAATCTCAGTCTGCAATCTGTAGCTGTGTGGCGTGTTTGAGTAGGGTGGCGGTGGTGTTAGCACACCAACAAATGCACCAGACTCATCAAGCAAATTGATCGAAGATACATCTCTACGAGAATACTCGATGATCATTTTCCGTCCTGCCGAATTACTCCGCAATACATCCGGATTTCGGTATTTCTGGTAAGCAAAGTTAATGAACGCGCCCCCGTATTTGGCATTTGACTGAACGATCTTTGGCTCGCGAATTCGCGTAAACGCTGCCTCATTTTGATAACGGGTAGGCAGTGTGTTCGGCGGCAATGCCCTTGCCTCCATACGCATGAGGAACAAGTCCAATGGGGTGTGGCCTTGGATTGACGCGTGCGGACGACCATTATAGTCAGAGATCACAATGTCTACGGAACTTTCCAACTCTTCTAGAGACAGCAACATCTTCAAAGGGTTTTTGGACTTTGGCGATAAACGTGCCTTGATCTCATCTGTGGATTCACTCCCCGTGGTACCAATTATTTTGTGAGAAAAGTTTTGCACCAAATAGAGAAAAAAACGCTCCACAATAGGGCGATCATTGGGGGTGTACGGTCTACCGAACTCCACCACACAGCCAAGCCTATCATTTAGCACCTCAATCACATGCTTCGCCTTATGCGCCCAAGCATTATCCAGGGCGGCGGCAAAAACTGAGTGCAACACCTGACCTTTCCGGTACGGTGCTGCCACTATGTCTTATACCGAACTCAGCGTTGAAGAGCGCGCCACCATTCAAATCGGTCGTACTCAAGGCTTCAGCCTGCGTAGGATTGCCTGCTTGATCAACCGATCCCCTTCGACCATCAGCCGGGAGCTGCGCCGCAATCGAGATGTCTGTGGCGGCTACTCGGCCCACGCGGCCCAGCAGCAGATGCAGGCTCGCCGCCAGGTGTGTCGACCGAAGCGAAAGCTGTTGCCGGGTGGTGAGCGCTTCGAGTTGGTGGCGCATATGCTCCGTGAGCGTTTGTCTCCCGAGCAGATTGCCGGCAAGCTGCGCAGCATGAACATTCCCAGCCTCAGAGATGCCTACGTCTGTCGCGAGACGATCTATAACGCGATCTATGCCCTGCCGGTCGGTGAACTGCGCAAGGAGCTGATCATCTGCCTGCGGCAAAGCAAGACGACACGCCGACCGCGCTCTGGTGGTGTGGATCGGCGCGGCCAGATCCCCGAGATGGTCAGTATTCATGTGCGCCCGCCGGAGATTGAAGACAGGCAGATGCCGGGGCATTGGGAAGGCGACCTCATCAAGGGTAAGGCCAACGCCTCGTCCGTCGGTACGCTGGTGGAACGCACCAGTGGCTACCTGATGCTGGTAAAGATGAACGACGCGACGGCGACTTCGGCGCTGGAAGGCTTCAGCGCCGCGCTCAATGGCATGCCGCTGGAGATGCGAAAGAGCATGACTTACGACCAGGGCCGGGAGATGGCGCGACACGCCGAGATCACCCAAAGAACCGGCGTGGCGATCTACTTCTGCGACCCGCACAGCCCTTGGCAGCGCGGTAGCAACGAAAACATCAATGGCCTGATCCGCCAGTACCTGCCCAAAGGCACAGACCTGTCGGTACACAGCCAGGAAGAACTGAATGCCATCGCACTGCAACTGAACATGCGTCCGCGTAAGCGCTTCGACTTCAAATGCCCAATCGAAGTTATGGGCGAGGTGATGCAGAAGGCCATGGCTATGCGGCATGATGCTCCAGTTTCAATTCAATGACCGTGTTGCACTCAGCTCCTGCAACCGCCCAGTTTTAATGTGGACCACGTTTGCCACGCCCCCGAACTTTCTGAGGGGAATCCCCCTTCATCGCGATAACGGGTATCAGGAATATTCAGCGGTGGACGAACGTGCGGGCTCAGGGCTCTATAAATCGCCGTAAGCAAGTCTACTTGATCATACTGGTGGCCCAGTGCCAATGAATACCCCAACACACACCTTGAAAATTTTTCGATTAGACAAATTAACCAGACCCTGAGAATTTCATATTCAACAGGCTCCCCATAGGCATCCCTTTCGCGAATAACCAAGCGAAGATCCAATTTGTGTCCATCTGCTTCAACTTGCTCCAAGATGTCCGATGGATCAATATCTCGGACGCTCTCGTTAGCTTGTGAGGACTTCAGTTCTTGCTCCGCTTTCAATTCTCGGTGTTTATCCTGCAACCACCTCCTAAGCCCGCTTATACCTTCGGTTTTTTGATTTAATGGGTATTGATGTCTGGCAACTCCAGCCTCAATGCACCTGCGCACGAACGCTTTATGAATCGCTATAAAGTAGTCGCCGCCAGATTTTCGGGGTCTATATCTACGGGCTTGAGCTTTCAGCCACTCATCCACATCTGGATGTTGCTCAACGAAATGCGTAAAAGCGCCGGAATAGCCTTGCGTAGCGGATGAGCCGGGCTGCGCTTTCCGATTGTATTTTTTTTCACCACTGCGCTTATAAGGTATTGCAGCCACCCAGCCAGCGGGACTTCCGGACTTGTCTAGTGCTTCGCATTTGTCGATGACTCGATAAAGCGTTGAGCGAGGTATCCCATATTTTTCTTGAATTTCCTCTAGCGATGCGCCTTCCTTCAAGAACGCCCGGATAGCTTTAATACGATTCTCCGTCGGACCTCGAAGGGCGTCCGGCAAGACCGTTAAGTCAACCGCACGCCACTTGTCACAATCATAGCCTTCTCGTTCGCGTTCGGACCTAGAAAATCGTTGATCACTCATCCTGGGCATCTCCATGGCCTAATTGGGATGCCCCACTCAATTTAGTCGAACTCAAATTCTTGACGTTTAATCGGCCCTTTCTGACCAACTCGAACACCAAAGCTGCGCCCTTCTCGCCAAAATCCTGCTCAACCGCCTGCATAGCGCTGCTCACCGTAAGTCCATGCCTTGGGAGGAGTCTCATCACTTCGCGAAGATTGCGCTCAGTCAGTGCATCTCTCTGCTTGTTGATATAGGAAAGCATGAGTAGGTAGTTTTCGTAGCGGGTACGTTCAGATTTCAGGAAATCAGTATCTAAAATTTCGCAGAGAAAGCCGTTATCGTCGGCATAATTCTGGACTTCAACGCTCGTGCTGGAACCCAGGCATGACTTGGACACCACAATGAGTGACGCGTGGCTATTCTCAAAAGCGAGCGCGACCGGGATTCGAACTTTGTCCAATTCGATGAAACGCTGGTTCACGGTCAAATCGCTCACCCAAGGATCAAACTCCACCTCGGCGAATCGCCATAGAGTGGGTCGGCAGAACAAGCTGACCTTCTCGTTTTGCTTATGACTGAACACCACGAATTCTGGAGCGCCCGCTGGTCTTGAAGGATGGGAGAGTGGGTCCATTGCCTACCTTTTTGAATAATGCCATTGAAATCAACAAGTTACGAAGTTTCAAAATTGCACATGCACTCGATAGTTTCACAATTAGAGAGGGATTATGGGCGACAGATAGCGCATCGCTATATTTTATAAGAATAAAAATATATTATTTATTCCAGAATGGATTAATAGCTCAGCGAAAATGCTTAGGCGTGGTTGTTAAATACGATGAATCCATTTCAAATGCTGAGTTTCAAATTTTGAGAGTCTCGAATTTTCGAAGTCGCAAGTCGTAATCCCCATACTCTTCTTCACGATCCATCTGCACCAATCGCGTTTTGAGTGGAATGTCCCCCGCCAACACCCTCAAGCCCTTGTATTCCGGGGCCTTCAGCACACCAGGCGCCGCGATTCGGCCGGATTTTTTAACGAAATAAGTGGAAAAATTCTTCCGCCAAAAAATCGTAAAGCATTGATCTGCATAGCTTTTTAAAAATGCACTCCAAATGGAATAGCTCTCTCGGCCAAGGAGAAATTAGTGGAATCGGTTTTGACGCTGCGAAACCCCACCAACCCTGAAAGCCTTGCAGGACAAGGGCTCCAGCGCCATTTGAAGATTTAAGTGGACATTCCGAGCTCCCAGCGCCCGAGACGTAAGAGGCCCGCATCATTTACCAAAATCCAAGAAGTTGAACACATCAGAAAGGCAAGCCGCATCGATTGATGCATTGCAAAACCCCGATGAGTTGGTTGCTACCTAACGCGTGTCCCTGACTCAAAGCCCATGTTAGCTACCAGCTCGTGCTCAGCGTTCTAAACCGGCCCTTTGGAGCACGCATCGCATGCAAAAAAGCTTCCCAAGGTGAAACTATTGATGTCAAATCGGCATCACATTGAAAGGTTACGCTTACGAAGGGAGGCAGCTGTGGTTTCAGCGTTAACGGTGGAAGACGTTTTTGGTGTCAGCGGTAATGATGTAGCCAGCTATGTAGAACGGGATCATGTCGATGATGCATTCTTAGCGGCCCTCCACACCGACCAGCAAATCGTGGTCTACGGAGCGTCAAAGCAAGGCAAAACTGCTTTGGTCAAGAAGCATATCAACTACGATGACAGCATCGTAATCACTCTTTCCCCTAAGACTACGCTCCGGAATATTTACCAGGCAATTGTCAGGAAATACGACGTGCCATTGCTTGCTTCCTATACGGAAGGTACGGGAGATGCCTCTAAAATTCGTGGCAAAGCATCGATTCAGGGCACGATTGCCGTGATTCGTGGGCGCGGAGAAATTGCGGCGGATGTTGAACACTCCAGCAAGCTTGAGCTCAAGTACGACCGCATCGAATACAACCTTGACCTACCAGATGATGTTGCTAGCCTGATAAGGGAGCACGGGACGGCCAAGCCAATCATCTTAGAAAACTTCCACTACCTTTCAGAGGAAGTCCAGAGAGAGTTCGCATTTGATTTGCGGAGCTTTCACGACCTCAAAATAAAATTCATCATTTTGGGTGTCTGGAAAGAGGCCAACAGACTCAACCAGTTCAATGGCGAACTGCAGGATCGCCTGGCCGAGGTGCCGGTTGAGCCATGGAGCGATGAGGACTTCCGTCGAATCGTCAAGAAAGGCGAGGATCTGCTCAACGTGAAGATGGCGACTGCGCTGGTGGAAGAGTGCATTGACAGTGCGTTCAGCAGTGTCGGGGTTTTCCAGGAACTCATCAAGTACACATGTTTGGAGCACGGTGTCAAAGGTTATCAGGTCGCCAACAAGTTTATGGATGATCCGAAGGCCCTGGCCAGAGCCATCGACAAAAAAACGAGCGACTATTCTGGACGACATCTCAAGAATCTAGAAGCTATCGCCTGCGGTAATGCAGCGACGGTAGATAAATCGAAGCCTATCCCCTACTTCCTAAGCTACTACGTCATCATGCACATCCTTGAGGTTGGCTTTGACGGGTTTAACGGTGGACTCAGCGCCGATGCGATGCTGCCAGCGATCAAGCGAGTTCACCACCGTGCTGAGAACCTAAAGATCGCGCATCTCACGAATGCGCTTACCGGTCTCACCGGCATGCAGTCCGGCAAGGGTATCAATCCACCAGTGCTCGCGTACGATTCAAACTCTCGTCAGTTGAAGGTCGTTGATTCCACGTTCTATTTCTTCCTGAAGAACGCGAATCTTGGGCTAATCAAGGAGGATATTTTATCTCCGCTGGATGCGCTCGAAGAGTGCTAACAGGCACAACAGTCTTTACCGTGGATCGCGGAGCACATGGATGGCCTGATACGCTCCGCACCGGAACCTACGGATCTGATCAGTGTTGCAGGCCAGTAGAAAGGTGCGCTAATCGAGAAAGAAGCCACGGCGTTTAAACCATTTGGAGTGGGAGTACTCGTGGATCTGGCTGAGGATTCAGACGCTCCCCTGCGACGCACCCACGGCGGACTCAGGGCAGGTGCCAAGGCGTTCAGAGTGTATCTGCTGAACGCACAAGAGGCAGGTGTAAACCACTTCGCTCTCAACCTGAAGGTCAGCAATCGCCCGTACAGGGAAATGCTGCAAGAACTCGCGACAGAGGTCTATCTTTCTTCAAATCACGCACCAGCCCATAGATCATCCAGACTTGGATTCGGGGTGGAGTGAACCGCCCCGCATTCATATCGACGGACTGCCGAACGATAACTGCCTCGTCCTGACGAAGACTTCACCTGAACCTGTTCGAGGCTCCATGAGCAAAGCGGGCCAATGATGACTTCCTTGATGGCACTCAACTCGCCGAACGAAGTCAGCAGTTTGTGGTAGCTGGCTTCCTCATCCAAGGCATTCGTCGTGGTGCCGTTCTCGTACTTTCATCGCGACTGAATTGAAGTTCAATGACTGCTCTCACCTCCTCCTCGTGCTTGTAAAACAGTATTTGTAGCAGGCCGCGTAAGGCCTTGAGGGAAGTATGCGGCAGTGCGCCGCCTTACCTCGTCTCGTCCCCCCTGAAAATCTCGCCCGATTTACATATCTATTGGTTCGAAAATCATTTTAAACAATTAGTGGAAAGTCACGAATCTGGCAGAAACAATTAGTGGAAAATCACGATTTATTTTGTTTCTTTGGTGGAAAAACCATAGAAGATTCCACTAATTTATCGAAGAGCTCGGTTTGGCCTGGGAAATACGGGGCTTTGGGGTGTTAATGGCCAATTAAACTGACCCACCTCTGGCCAACAATTTTGACCCACCCATAGTGGCATTGGCCACCGACCATGTAGCGTCACCCGCCTTATGCACAGGCCGGGGACAGATCATTGAAGGAGTGGGTTGTGATTCACAAGATCAAGGGGTTGTATGACCAGGGCCGAGGCCTGTCGGTCCGTGCCATCAGTCGTGAGCTGGGGATTTCCCGGAACACCGTACGCAAGTATCTCCACCTGGATGAGATGCAGATCAGCGCTACCATTGCTGACCCTTCACGCACCAAGGTGCTCGACGAGCACCGCGATTATCTGATTAATCAGTTGGGTCAGTTTCCAGCCCTGAGCGCAGTCAAGCTGGCCCGTCGCCTGAGGGAGCGCACCACCGAGCTGGCGGTGTCAGACCGGAGCATTCGCCGCTATGTGCAAGCGCTCAAGCAGCAGGTTGCCAGTGGCCAGTTGCGCTATTACGAGCCGGTCGTTGAGTCAGTGCCTGGCGTGCAGTGTCAGGTCGACCCCGGTGAGCTGCGAGGCGTCATGATTGGCGGCCTGGAGCGTGTCGTTCATTTTGTGGTGTTTGTGCTGTCCTGTTCACGGCTGATGTATGTCGGTCTGAACTTCCGGCCGCTGGATACCGAACGGTTTATCCAGATGCACGACGAGGCCTTCCGCTACTTCGGCGGCGTCACCGAGGAGTGCATCTACGATCAGACCAAGATGGTGGTGATCAACGAGCAGTACCGTGAGCTGACGCTGAACCAGCGCTTCCACCAGTATGCGACTACCGTCGGGTACCGCATCCATGCCTGCGAGGGCTATGACCCGGAGAGCAAGGGCAAGGTGGAGGCCGGGGTCAAGTACGTCAAGCGTGACTGCTTCTACGGCGAGCACTTCCAGGACGAGGCCGCCGTCCGACAGCACCTGAATGATTGGCTCGAGACTGTCGCCAACGCACGCGTGCACGGCACGACGGGGCAGCATCCAAGAGCGCATTTCGAGGCACTGGAGCGTAGTCAGCTCAAGCCCTATCTCGTCCCGCAGAACCTGCTGCACGTGGCGCCGACAAGGGAGACCCGCAAGGTCGACAAGACCGGCTTGATCTCATGGCAGGCCAACAAGTACTCGGTACCCATGGCCTGGCAGCAAGCCCGTGTCGGTGTCAGCGCACAGGACAACCAGTTGCTGATCCATGACCTGGAGAGCGGTGAACTCATAGCCACCCATGACCTGTGCAAGGCCAAGGGCCGGATGATCAAGAACAACAACCATTACCGAGACCATGCCCAGCGCATTACCGACCTGGAGCGCGGCATCGACTCGATCCTGCCCGATGCCCTTGGGGCAACCCTGTGCCAACTGCTCAAGCGTACTTCGCCGCGTATCTACAAGGATCAGCTGGTTGCTGCACGCGACCTGCTCATGGCCCATGCGCCGGTTGATACGGCGTTGCTCGGCGAGTTGTGCGAGCGCAGTGAACTGACCGCCACCGGGCTCAAGCGCTACCTCGAAGCATGGCAGCAAGCCAAGGCGCGGGGCCGGATCATCGGCGACCATGACTATGCGCCAGAGGCCGGTAGCCAGGTTAGTCACGCCGACCTGAACGCTTATGCCCGCATTGGCCAGTCGACTGGCCACGGGGTGACCCAATGAGCCTGCTCGACAGCACTATCGCGCAGTACCGAAGCCTGCGCCTCAGCGCGACCGCGGGTGAGCTGGCCACCCTGCTGGCCAGAGCCGAAGCCAATGAACTGTCCTACCTGAGCTTCGCCCAGTCACTGGTCGAGCATGAGCTTAACGCCCGCTCCAGTAGCCGCGTAAGCCGCAACCTCAAGCAGGCGCAGTTCCCCTCGGAGAAGCATCTGGAGGCCTTCGATTACCGGCACCAGACCACCATCACCAAGCGCCAGGTCAGCACCTTGCTGGACTTCAGCTTTATCGACAACCGCGACAACCTGGTGTTCATCGGACCACCGGGTGTGGGCAAGACCCACTTGGCCATTGGGATTGGCCACAAGGCGGTTCAGGCGGGCTACAAGGTGCTGTTCCGCACGGCTCTGGCGTTGGTCGAGGATCTGGAGCTGGCGGAAATGAAGGGCGAGCTGAAGAAGCGCCTTAATCAGCTGAGCAAATACGACGTGCTGATCATCGATGAGCTGGGCTACCTGCCGATGACGCGCCAAGCCCGGTACAACCTGTTCCAGTTAATCAACAACCTGTACGAGTACCGCTCGGTCATCCTGACCACCAACAAGGACTTCACCAGCTGGGGCGAGTTCTTCCATGACGACAACGTGGCCGTGCCCATCATCGACCGCGTGATCCACCATTCACACATCTTTATGCTGGGAGGTGAGAGCTATCGTTTGAAGCAGAAAACCGGCGGTTAGCGGTGAGCAAGTGGGTCAATTCTATTGGCCAAAAGTGGGTCAAAATTAATGGCCATTGACATGGGGCTTTCCACTTAATTCGCGACTGGCGCACCATCAAGCGCCTCCCATCGGGAGCATTTTGCCTGCCGACAAACGACGTCCGAAGCGTGCCATTCGCCTTCGATCGATAACCCTGGAGCCCCTCTGGAAACCCAGAGGCCGTTATGCCTTCAATTCGTTTTGATCCTGAAACACTACGTTCAATCACGAGGGATTTCGATCAGGGAGATGCTACCTGATGCTTATACGCTGCCGGAAAATCGAAAGGAATGCCGACAGGAACTGCCCAGGCAATGATTCGACAGCTACGTGGCGCAATTGCTGATGCTGCAAGGGGCGACAGAATGCTTCCGAATGCCATAGAAACCGCCCTGAAAATCGAGCAGTTAACGTTCAGCCAAGTACGTCGGTCGACGCGTGCCTTGACAATTTCCTAGGTGAGTTAGTGATTGGACTATCGCTTCCCCTCCTCTCCTTACCTTTCCTTGCACAAAAAGAGCTTGTATGAGCGTGGCTCTGGGAGCACGGCTGTCGTGAATCAAGCCGCCCGCTGGGCGTGCGTCTTGTCCCTGGGGACTTCCATCCTCACGCCTGCGCGCTCCGCTTGCGGTCGCAGGCAAGGGACGTATTTGCCTGGGTCAGTTGCATAACAACCTGCCGGCCACTCTAATAATTGGGAGTCATCCGAGGCTGCAGGCATGGTGGTGCGCGTAATCACATCCATTGGCCTACAGCCTCTGATTCAACGGGAACTATGGATCAACGTCGGTCTGGCTGATCTTTTCGGTTCACCGGGCGCTCCTCAGAGCGTCGGTGATACTCAGTGGTCGGCGGCGGCGGTGTCTTGTTTTCCTGATTCTTGGGTTTCTGATCGTTGCTCATGCAAATAGCTCCTTGCCGATGTTGATTACTGCTAACAACGACAACGCCCAGGCGGCGTAGACCATCTCGCTGTAGGCAAAATCTAGAGGTATGGATTTCTCGTCGATGGCTGACTTCAGTTTTTCCAATGTGTCTATATAGCAGTTGTAGACATGCTGCTGGTGATCTGGTGCATCAGCCGCTTTCATCCATTCTACAGTCTGGCGACTGTACGGCAGCGTTGGGCAGTCCCGAATTCTCAGAGCGCTCAGGGCATGACCCCACGAGCACACCACACAGAAAGCTGCAGCCAAAAAGCACCCAAGCGCAATGACGTCCCACGGGCCGCTAAGGGCGAAAAGCACCCTCCCCTTGGCGCTGGCGAGCGCCGTCAATGCGGCGATCACCACCGAAACGGCGGTTAGGAACTTAGCGCATTTGTTCTCGAAGTGGTCGAACCGGGCCTGTTCATCCTTGTAGCGGTCTTTCAGGTAAGCCAGGGTGTCGTCCATGATGGTGTCCGTCTGGCCGTCTTCAATTTGAAGGTCGGCGATTCTCAAAACTACTGGTAAAGCGAAGCGTTGATAAGCCAAGCTCCCGCTACTACGCCATGGAAGCTGAGGGGAAGTCATGAGCTCAAATCACTATCGCAGTTTGGTGCGCGGCCATCAGCAGCGAATTGCTCGTCTGAGAGAGTCGCACTCGCGAAAGATCCATGAAGCGGCAAAGCATGGTGAAGCCGCACAAAAGGCCGCAGCGGAGGCAACCCGGGCTCAGTCTGCTGCGACCGCCAGAACAAAGCAACAGCAGGCTCAGCGGTACGACGGTTTGCGAGCCAAGGCAGAGACAGATGCTGCAAAAATCATCGCTGATATTAACCGCGAAATGGTTCGCCTCACTGCCGATCAGCAGCGGCTAGACAAAGCCCTGGAGCGTGCGCAGATTAACGAGGCCCGTAAGCTCAAGGCTGAGCAGGAGCGATTACAAAGAAAAGCACTTCAGGATGCCCAGGCGAAGAGTCGCCAGCTTGGTTCTCTTCAAGTCGGACTCGCCTATCAAGTGGCTCGTGCAGATGAGCTCGAACGGGAGCTGGCAAAGCTTAAGGAACCACCTGAGCAAATTCAGATTCTGTTCTTTGGTGCTGACCCTGGTCGCAAATCTGAGAAAGCGTTGGATCTGCAAAATGAGATCCGTCAGGTAAACGCCCATATTCGCGCCTCGAAACATCGAGACGCGCTGAAGGTTGATTCGCACTGGGCAGTGCAGGCTGAGGACATCCTTCAAGCTCTGGACGAGAGCGAGCCTGCTGTCATTCACTTCAGTGGACATGGCACCCCTGGAGGACACTTAGCGGTGGAAACGCCGACTGGTGAGCCCCACGTGGTACCGTTGCAAGGGATGCTTCGCGCGGTGGCAGGCAGCAAGCGATACTTAAAGGTCGCTCTGTTCAACTGCTGTTACTCCCGTGAACT
The DNA here is from genome assembly GCF_002934345.1 of Pseudomonas sp. PONIH3. Lineage (NCBI taxonomy): Bacteria > Pseudomonadati > Pseudomonadota > Gammaproteobacteria > Pseudomonadales > Pseudomonadaceae > Pseudomonas > Pseudomonas sp. PONIH3. Next base: position 274,878 of record NZ_CP026386.1, on the reverse strand, counting down.
GGCTGAACAATGTTCCGAGCACCTTCTCGCAGCTATTGGCATGGATGGCGCTATCGCCGATGTGGCAGCAAAAGACTTCGCGGCGCGATTCTATGCATCGATCGGCTTTGGACAGGACGTTCACCAGGCATTTGATAGGGCTGTCACGCAGCTAGAGATGAAGTACCCCGGTGAGGCTCATATCCCTCAGCTCTATGTGAATCCGCTGGCTGAAGAAGGTGAACTGACACTGGTCAAACCCTGAAACGGGCAGGTACCGATAATCAAAAGTGGCCCGCGCGATAGAAAGAGTGCCTAGCCTTCCATGAAGGCAGTGACCGGAGTAGCTAGAGATCTGGCAGCAGTGTTGGCTTAGGTATTTACTGCTAAAAGCCAAGATCTCCGAGAATAGCTTGCAACTGACGTCGTAGCCACCACCCGGTTTTCCCTCCTTCTATAGTGAAGGAAACTCGGGGGCAGCCACTATATGAGTACCAGGCCCTGTGATCAGCTCGTTGGTGAAGACGAAGTCGTAGGAAAATTCTGACATCTCGGATTTCATTATTGCTGCGTCCTTGCTGTTCATTCATGGTGAAGCATCGGTTTTTACTGTCCGCATACAGCAACCCAGGACTTACGAAAAATGTAAGCCCTGGGAGAAGGCTGCTATCTTGCTTGAAACATTATGTCATGATCCCCAAGTAAATGCCCGAACTTTTCAATAATATCACCTCTTGGGTGAGATACAGTCATTTTCACATGCGCAGGCAACCGCTCGCGCATACTGAGGAAAAAACCGAAGCATCCGCTACCGTTTGGACTTTTGCCTACTGTGAGGACTACTTCTTTCACCCCGGCAGGAATCACCAATGATTGGGCGTATTGCTCAGATGCTCGCCTACTAAAAATCTCATGCAGATCCACTTGGATATCAATTATTTCGGATGGTGGTAGCAGGTGAACTCCACTGCTTAACGAAATGGAAATTTTATTTTTCCATATGCCGTCTTTATTTATCCTTTCATACGTTATGCCAATCTCCCCTCGGTAATCATCTTGAAAAGCCGAGAACATAAGAGAGCCGAGATGGCTTCGTGCGGAAGCTTTATCTGGATCCAGTTGTGCAAGAGGATTAAACTCTACCCCATCATCCTCAATTGTAAAAACGTTCCCGGACAGCGTGAGATTTACGTGCCTTGCTCTTCCGTGAGTGAAGGCATTGTCACTCAGCTCGTACGACACCTGCGAAATAGACTCTTTAATTCTCTCTCCAAGAACATTATGAAATGCAGGACGGGAGAAAAAAGCCCTGAATTGATCTTTCGGAGAGCTTATAGCAATGGTGGTACTTTGATGTCCATCTAGCTCATGGTAAATTGGTAGTCCACTGTAAAAGCTCTTGAGGAGGCTTGGGCGAGCTAAGATTTCTGCCGCAATATCATCCCAAGACCAAACATGAACATCAAATGGATAGATGTTGTTCGCATTCAACACTCTAGCGTGCTCTTGTATTGATTTGTCTCTGGCGGCAGTCGTCGCCACGGAAAAACTTTTAAGTTTTGGCTCAAATGATACGGCCTTATTGCACTCGATACTGAGTTCCGATGGTTTTAATTTGCTTCCTAGATTAGCGTCCTTATCCTTGCACTGAACCCCCGCCCAGAGCTCTGTGTATATTGGCCTGCCATAAACATCAACGCCGCTTTGAGGCTGCCCACTTCGGCCGTTCAGCTGAGCATTAGCGTCGCACCAAATTTCTTTCCAAAGCCTTTGGCATATCTGCTCAAAGTCTTGCCAGTTGTCCGGAGCTGGAAGTCTTACTTTCACGTGCCTTGGTCTCTATTTGTTGATATCAAGAAATGCCGAGCTTTTATAGCTATGTTATCCATGGATTTGCAACTTATCGATGATCGCCTCACGCACGTATTCATGACTTACCATCGATCCGCTCCTTTGCTTGTTTTCAAGAATCATCGTATCACCAACGTTGCGCGCTTGATGCGGGGCGTTTTCCGCAATGATATCAAAGGGCCATGCGCAAGGGTAGATCAACCTCAGCGAAGGCTGAAGGAAAGTGTTCTGGAGAGCTGAGATAAAAAGACTAGAATCATACAACTGGACAGATGCTGTACGCACGGGGCTACCAAAATCGCCGCCCTGCGCTTACACCTCTAAAAGAAATAGTCGAGCATGGATGCTTTCGGTCGCCGAGGACAATTAACATAGTATTTAGCTATGTTTTTAATAAGTAATTTTCAACAGGAAATTGCTAAAACGCTCATCTCGTCCGGATTTAGGATGCCATGCGAATTTTCACCGATTGGTGTTTGTAAAGCTTTATACGGGGGTTTTCCGACTCCCTTAAGGGTGCGGGTGGCGACAATTTAATTGTTTGAATCAAAGTCGGTTACCTTATTCGCTCACGACTTGGATCCTACAATATTCCCCACGATACGGTATTGCAGGTACTTCTCTGCTTCTAATTTAAAATCGACCTTGTGTGAGGTGGCTATTTGATGGATCTCGCGCTCTTTCTTGCACAGTCTGGGATCCACTACCACGTTGCCATTAGGGTCAAAACCAAAAAGGCCGTCATCCAACAACCGGTGTAGCGACGCCGTTAGAACGATGCCGTTATATGGATCAGTCAAAGCTGGATCATCAGCTTCGCAGCTCGCCACCGGTTTGATGTGTGCTGCTTCCAGCGTTAAAGCGGAACCCGTGATGGCACAGCGCTTACCCCACAGAGCGAAAGTAGCCAAGCTGAAATAGCTCTGAAAATTCCGAGCTCGACTCGGACGAACGGTAAAGTGTTCACCGCCCTCGAAACCCGTTGCGGTGAGATCCAACGCGGCTCCTTTGAGGTGATCCTGACCAAGGCTTTCGAGCTTCTCGAATTGCACTTCGAGCCACCCCCATGGTTTCAAAAGGTTTGGTTTGGCACCTGCATCCCGCCATCGAGCTCTACGCTGGGTTTCCCTAGCCCTCTTTCCATTCTTTATGACCCAAAAGGCCTCACTTTCATCAGTCAGGAACGCTGCCTGCAGCCCACTGAGCACCGAGAGGTAATCACTAACCTCAGTACGGGCTTTAAATCCCCACCTGTATTCGCCTTCAATACCCTTCCAGGGGAGGAAACACCAGCCAGGAGTGCTCGAATAGCGACCAACTGGCACGAAAACAGTTGGATCCCCTAAGTTATAGATTTTGGGATCATTCACGAGCCTTTCTAGGAAACCTACTCCCATGCCCGCCTCTTGCTCTTTGGAGTTCATGTGGGAAACGCTGCTTTTTTTCATCGACGTACAGAAATTCGACGCCTTCAGCAGAGGAGTATAAATGTTAAGAACGACATCGCGAATCGAGCCGTCGACAACCCGGCGCCGAGGGAAACCGTGGTACAAGGTCTGCTGCCGACCTCACCAGGACACGCTAATCATGAAAGAACTACGGACAGCCGCTGAAGTCCTTGAGCGCTTCAGCCATAACCAGGATGCGTTACGCGCCGCCGTCGAAGAGCTAACCAAATGGGTCGGTGAGCGAGGAGCAAGCACTGTGGTTGGAAATGTGAATGGTGCTTTGACGACCCTCTACGACAACATCGAAACCGTGCGGCAAGGTATCGCGGAACTAGTAGCAGCGAGCATCAAGCTCACATCAGTGCCCCTGCGCGCATTCGGGCAGTGTGCGGTACCACTCAGCGTAGGGCGTGTTAGTAGCCTTGTGGCGGTTGTAGTCCGGACTGCCGTCGCTTCACCACACCGGGCCCCTCTCCCCTAGTGCCCTTTTCACCTTATCTACAGCTGCTCGAGCGGTACGCATCTGATCTGCATCATTTGTTGCCCTCGCTTCTTTGACGGCTCTCCGCGCCTCCATCAGTAGGAGCACGATGTGCTGGCGCTGTTCATCAGATAGCACGGGATTGCTGCAGCGCCATAGCTGACCTTTCACTACGAAATAGCGACCGTCTGGTGTCGTGTGGTGCATCAAGCAGATCTCATGAGCTGATACTTCGAAGACACCAGCGACGGCTCACAAGCTGCACAGGAGAGATGTATGGATCGCTACACAGTGTTAATCTCAATCAAAAGAGCGCTTAAAGCCACACCGACTCAATGAGCGAGAAGGGTGTAATGAGTCTTCATAAGTTCTTTGGAGTGCATTTGTAAGGCTCGAGCTGGCTCACTTGCCCCTGCTGATGATCACAAGTCAATAAAACCTTTCGTAGTCGCCTCGGAAATCACCGAGCTCCACCAAACCCTCCAGCACAGCTGCACTCGATGTGAGGAGAGACTGCGTACGCTGAGGGCTATCCCAGCCCGCGGCGCCATGCTTGCCACCATGGAATAGATTGTTGCGAACTGTTTTCACCGTTCGGACAACCTTTGCTAGGTCAGATCTACAGTCTTGAAATCCAACTGGTGCCCACTCCAAAACCAACCCGGCCCCAACCACTTGCCGATCAGGTGGAGCAGCAAGCAGCTCTGCCGCTTCAGCTGTCAGCACGTAGGTTTCGGCATGGCGCTCTACAAATTTGTCCCAACCTGGTTCAGCTTTCTGTCCAGGGATTTCGGATTTTAGGTAACCGTTCTCTTTGAGACAGAACTCAAACCGTGAAAACCAGTAGAAGAAGTCAAACGCGAGCAATGAGAGCTCGGTCGGTATCTCACCTTTACGCATAGCACCCTCTCGAACGGCCTGAGCACAAGGGTGAAGAATAACTCTACGAGCGTGAGAGCGCAGTCACTGGCTGAGCACCCAGGAATAGGTATCGCAACGCCCTACAACGAAAGCCCAAATCACACTGGCTCAATGCACCTCTTCTCTGCTGAGAATGAGCGTAACCGGAGTGAAATCATAAAGCCGTCACGAAGTCAGCGGTGTCTGATGCTTCACTGCCTGTGGAATAGCTATTTGCACTCACACCGTGAACGGACCGGGTGCCGTGAGCGGCGCATGTCTGCTTAAGAGCCGCGTGGTTGGTGTGGGACCCGGCTTGCCGGCGATGGGCCGCAAAGCGGCCCTGAGGTCTAACAGGCTGACGCCAGCCAGAGCGACCATCGCATTCCTACTCAGCCCTCCGACCCACCATCAACCCATGGTTCACATCCTGTGCCAGCGCCTTGGCCATGCCACTGAGGTAATGCACGGCAGTCAGCAACGTCGGCAAATGATCCGTCTCCACCATCGCCAGATCGCTGATCTTGTGCACTGCACACATCAGCACGGTTGCCTGTTCAACCGCATGGTCCATCGAATGGCCCGCCACAACACGGAACAGCGGGTCTTGACCACCCTCCTCTCCAGCCTCGCCGAAATGCCCGACGCCAGTGGTGGCGAGCTTCCTGATGCTTGGGGTTTGCAATTCCTTATCCATACCATTCCTCCTGCGGCCCCGCGAACTGCACGGGGCCTGATCGGTGAACATCAAATGTGAGCCCAGGCTCACCAGGTCAATGCCGGGATTGCACGCGGCTCAACGCCACTTCCACCAAGGTGCGGGCGCTGTCGATTTCATGCATGGCGGCGAGAGTCAGGACCTGGCCTGGCGGTTTGGCGTGCAGCAGGACGGTCTGCTGGCTGACGGTCAGCGCGCAGACAAGGTATTCAGATATCTGGACCAGAAGGTCTTCAAGGGTGTGGGTGGTGTATTTGTCGTGTAGCGGTGGATCGGGGACGATCTTTAACATGATAAAGCTCCGATATCTGACTGGAGCTACCACATCTCTGCTGTCAAACAAATGGGTGGCAGCGGTACGTGGGTTGACAGACCGAGGATATCGGAACTCGGCGCACCGAAGTGCCCCACGCACAGCCGCCATAGAGCGTTGCGCATGATCCGTATATCAGGGGACGGTCTGTCAAAACCGTGTCGTCGAATTTGCGGCGACTTGGCGAGACTAGATGGCTGATGGGGCTGCTGCAATGACTGGAAGGCGGTGGGAGTATGTTTCGGAAACGGACTACAGAGAAGAGGGAAAATCCGATTCACAGCACATATAAGGCATCAAAGTGCTGGTTGCGCCACTGGATGTTCCCAAGCTGAACCACAGGTCAATTTTCCGCATCAGGCGCCCGAAATGCTTTGCTGTAGTAACCAGACGAGTCGAAACAGCAAACCGCCTTCTTACCGGCCGCAAGCATCTCGCAGGCATCCCCAATTCGCTTTTCACGCGTATTGAGTTGCTTCGCTGAAGTAATCCAGTGGATCCAGTCCACCCGCGCGAGGGTCGTCGTTGTGCTCCAAACCTTTTGAGCCTCAGGCCTGCTTGCCAAGGCTTTCTCGAAATCCGCTGGGATATCAGGCTCGGGCTCCTTCTTCACCGGGATCAGTTCGAGGGTGACGATATCGCCACAGGCCACACCCGCTGCATCGAGCAACTCGCTACCGACCTTCAACCAATGGCTCAGCTGACCATCGGGCTCAAGGGTTGCCCGAAAAGGATGCCCATTGATCGTCCCGTCAACAGTCGCCCTTCCCCGCCTCGGAAGCCGTTCACTCGCGTCCCTTGGAAGCACTACGAACGCCCACAACCTGCCATCACCGGGCTTTGCCGGACGCAGAAGCTTGGCTTCGAATCGCGACCTCGCATCCTCTGCTGTCATGGCAGGTTCTCCAACCGTGCGCTTATTTAACCATCACCTCGTCCAGCGCCTGCTCAAGGGTGCTGATCGTACGCTCGATATTGTGCAGCTTTTCGAGCCCGAACAGCCCGATGCGGAAGGTCTGGAAGTCGGCCGGCTCGTCGCATTGCAACGGCACGCCAGCGGCGATCTGCAGGCCGTGGCTGGCGAACTTCTTACCACTCTTGATATCGGCATCATCGGTGTAGCTCACCACCACGCCAGGGGCCTGGAAGCCTGCTGCGGCCACGCTCTTGATGCCTTTGCGGGTCATCATTGCGCGCACCCGATCACCCAGGGCCTGTTGTTCGTCGCAGACCTTGTCGAAACCGTAGGCCTGCGTCTCTTTCATCACTTCGTTGAATCGCGCCAGGGCATCGCTGGGCATGGTCGCATGGTAGGCGTGGCCGCCCTGCTCATAGGCCTGCATGATCTGCAGCCACTTCTTCAAGTCGCAGGCGAAGCTGGTGCTTTGCGTCGATTCGATGCGCTCTAGGGCCAACGCGCTGAGCATCACCAGGGCGCAGCAAGGTGAGGCGCTCCAGCCTTTCTGCGGTGCGCTGATCAGCAGGTCGACTGCGCATTTGTCCATATCAACCCAGATCGCGCCTGAGGCGATGCAGTCCAGCACGAACAGGCCACCCACCGCATGCACGGCGTCGCCCACGGCCCGCAGGTACTCATCGGGCAGGATGATCCCTGATGACGTTTCAACGTGGGGGGCGAAGACAATCTGCGGTTTCTGCGACTCAATGGCCGCCAACACTTCTTCCAGAGGGGCCGGGGCGTAGGCCGCCTGGCGCCCCGCTTCAACCGGGCGGGCTTTGAGCACCGTTGTGGCCGCCGGGATATTGCCCATCTCAAGGATCTGGCTCCAGCGATAACTGAACCAGCCGTTGCGTAGCACCAGGCATTGCTGGCCGGTGGCAAACTGCCGGGCTACCGCTTCCATGCCGAACGTGCCACTGCCCGGGACCACCGCAACCGACTGGGCGTTGTAGACCTGTTTCAGGGTGGTTGAAATGTTCTTCATCACACCTTGAAACGACTGGGACATGTGGTTGAGCGAGCGGTCCGTGTAGACCACCGAATACTCGACCAGCCCCTCGGGATCGATACCGGGATAAATCTTCGACATGGTGTGGCTCCTTTGGCAGAGTTGTCCTTGGCATCGACCCTGCCCTAAGCCATTGCAAATGACAAGATGCATTGAGAGCCCGGCGATAAGGCCCTCAATTACATACCAGCCTTCTGACCGCCGCTCCTGCTGCCTGCATCGCTCATTGCAGTTCGGGGAAGGCCACTCCAAGCAGGCCGGGATCTTTCAGGATCGATGCACTGCTGGCGATATCCGGTGCCAGCCAACGGTCCTGGGCATAGGCCGGAACCCGCTCGCGCAACAACCGCCAGGCAATGCTGGTACCGGCGCCAAAGCGCTGCTCCTTGAGAAACTCGAAGGCCTGGGCCGCCAACAGGTACTCGATGGCGAGGATCTGCGTGCAGTTCTCCAGGGCGCGGTGCAGCTTCAGCCCGGCATTGGTGCCCATGCTCAGGTGATCCTCCTGCAGGCCGGAGGTGACGTAGTTGTCGATGACGGCCGGTTGAGCCAGCTGACGGTTTTCGGCACACAGGGAAGCGGCCACGTACTGGACGATCATCATGCCCGAGTTCACCCCCGGCTGACTGACCAGGAAGGCTGGCAAACCGCTGACCAACGGGTTGATCAGGCGATCGAGACGACGCTCGGCAATCGCCCCGATCTCGGCCACCGCAATCGCCAGCAGGTCGGCCGCCATGGCCACGGACTGGCCGTGGGGATTGGCCTGGGAAACCACCCGATACGACTCGGGTGTGCCCAGCAACATCGGGTTGTCGGTGGTGGAGTTGAGTTCGGTCTCGATCTGCCGCGCCGCGTGTTCCAGCTGATCGCGCGCGGCGCCATGCACCTGCGGGATCGAGCGAATGCTCAAGGCGTCCTGGGTGCGAATGCCATGGCTGCTGGCAATGATTTCGCTGCCCTCGAGCAGGCACCGCAGATTCCTGCCCACGCGCTGCATGCCCGGGTGCGGTTTCAGCGCGATGATTTCAGGGTCGAAGGCATCGAGCTGGCCGCGCAGGGCTTCGAAGCTCATGGCGCCGATAACATCCGCCCATTGGCTCAGCCGAGTGGCATCGTCCAAAGACAGGCAGCTAAGGCCGGTCATGCAAGGGGTACCGTTGACCAGGCACAGGCCATCCTTGGCCCCCAGCTTGATCGGCGCCAGGCCGACCTCGGCCAAGGCTTGCTGCGCCGGCACGATCTGGCCGCGATAGCTGACCTGGCCGACGCCCAGCAAGCTGATGCTGATATGGGCCATGTGGGTCAGGTACCCCACCGACCCCTGTTTCGGCACCTGCGGGGTGATGTGCTGGTTGAGCAAAGTCAGCAGCGCCTCGACCACCTTGCGCTGAAGGCCGGAACGGCCCTGGCAGAAGTTGATGATCGCCGCGCACATGATCGCCCGGGTCTGCTCGTCCGACAGCGCAGTACCCACGCCGCAGGCATGGCTGAGCAAGGTGTTGTGCGACAGCTGGCTGAGCTGTTCGTCCTGCAACGAGACATTGCACAAGGCGCCAAGCCCGGTGTTGACGCCATAGGCGCGGTCACCGCTGGAAACGATGCGCTGGACAATCGCCTGGGCGTTCTCGATCCGCGCCCAAGCCGATGGGGCCAGCTCAAGCTTCGCGCCATGCCGGGCCACAGCCACCACGTCCTGCCAGCGAACGGGCGTGTCGGCGATGATGATCTTTTCGGCAAACGACATACACGCGGGTCCTTATAGCGAAGCTACGCGACGCTGCACGAAACGATCGACGTATTCGTCCGCAGGCTGGTAGAGGATTTCTTTCGGCGTGCCAACCTGGATCAGGCGGCCGTCCTTGAGGATGGCAATGCGGTTGCCGATGCGCACCGCTTCGTCCAGGTCGTGGGTGATGAAGACGATGGTCTTGTGCAGGGTCTTTTGCAGTTCCAGCAACTGGTCCTGCATTTCGGCGCGGATCAGCGGGTCGAGCGCACTGAAGGCTTCGTCCATCAGGATGATGTCGGTGTCGGCAGCCAACGCACGCGCCAGGCCCACACGTTGGCGCATGCCGCCCGACAACTGGTGCGGGTACGATTTTTCGTAACCCTTCAGGCCCACGGTATTGATCCAGTGCAGGGCACGCTGCGTGCACAGGGCTTTGCTCTCGCCACGGACTTTCAGGCCGTAGGCGACGTTGTCCAGCACGGTGCGGTGCGGCAACAGGCCGAAGCTCTGGAACACCATGCTGATCTTGCGCCGGCGGAATTCGCGCAGGGCCTGCATGTCGTACTGCAGAATGTCCTCGCCATCGACCAGGATCTGGCCGCTGGTGGGGTCGATCAGGCGGTTGAAGTGACGCACCAGGGTCGACTTGCCCGAGCCCGACAACCCCATGATCACGAAAATCTCGCCGCTGCCGATGGACAACGACAGATCGTTTACCCCCACCACACAACCGGTTTCGGCCAGGACCTGCTCTTTGCTTTTGCTCTGGCGGATCAATTTCAGGGCATCTTCGGCACGCGCACCGAAGATCTTGAAGACGTTTTTGACTTCGATCTTGTTCATCGTCTGCTTGGCGCTCATTTGCCCACCCCATGCCGTGGCCGGCCATAGGCCTGGGTAATGCGGTCGATCACAACCGCCAGAATCACAATGGCCAGGCCCGCTTCGAGGCCGCGGCCCACGTTCAGGGTCTGGATGCCGACCAGGACGTCTTCACCCAGGCCACGGGCACCGATCATCGAGGCGATGACCACCATCGACAGGGCCATCATGGTGGTCTGGTTGATACCGGCCATGATGCTCGGCAACGCCAGTGGCAACTGCACGCCGAACAGTTGTTGCAGGCGATTGGCACCGAACGCGTTGATCGCCTCCATGACCTCGCCATCCACCTGGCGAATGCCCAGGTCGGTCAGGCGAATCAGCGGCGGCGCGGCATAGATGACGGTGGCAAAGATCGCCGGCACCTTGCCCAGGCCGAACAGCATCAGTACCGGGATCAGGTACACGAAGCTGGGCATGGTCTGCATGATGTCGAGCAGCGGCATCAACACTGCCCGCAGGCGATCGTTGCGCGCCGACAGGATACCCAGCGGGATGCCGACCAGGACTGAGATCAGCGTGGCCACCAGCATCAGCGCCAGGGTCTGCATCAGCTTGTCCCAGAGCCCTACCGCACCGACCAGGAACAGCAAGCCGACGATCACCGCGGTGGGTACGATTCTGCGGGTGGCGTGCCAGGCAATACCGCCGACGACGGCCAGCATCAGCCACCAGGGTGTTGCGCGCAGTAAACCTTCAAGATTGACGATGGCCCACAGCAGGGTGTCGGAAATGTGCCGGAACACGTCACCGTAGTTGGTGACCAGCGCATCGACCCAACCATTGACCCAGTCGGCAATGGAAAACGTGAAGTCTTTGGGAAACATGGAGTTCTCTCGAGCAAGTGCGTGAAGCGGACTGCTGTGTGGCATGCCCGGCAGGCGCCGGACCGGCCCACACCCTTCAGAGTGCCGCGTCTACCTTTTTGGCTGCGTCTTCGCTGACCCAGCTGTGCCAGACTTCGGGGTGCTCCTTGAGGAACGCCTTCGCCAGTTCCGCCGACTCGATGCGGTCCCTGGTCATGCGCGCCAGGTTCTGGTTCAGCAGATCGATCGGCAGGTTGACCTTTTCCAGCACCGCCACCAGTTCCGGCGCCTGCTCGTGGAAGGTCTTCGACACACCCACCTTGATGGTCACGGATTTGTCCACGCCTGGCTTTTCGTCCAGCTTGACCAGGTCGGCCTGGCCCATCAGCGGGGTTGGCGACCAGTAGTAGAAGAGGATCGGCTCGCCACGCTTGTAGCTCGAGAGCACGGCGGCATCCAGTGCCGGGCCGGTGCCCGGGCGGAAGTTGGTGTAGCTGTTTTCCAAGCCATAGCTCTTGAGCATCTGGCTGTTGTCCAGCTCGCAGGTCCAGCCAGCCGGGCAATTGTAGAAGCGCCCCTTGTCCGGTTCTTCCGGGTCCTTGAATACCTGGGCGTATTGCCCCAGGTCGGCAATGCTCTTGAGGTTCGGTGCCTTGGCTTCGAGTTTGCGCTTGGCATCGCCTTCGATCACATAACGCGGCACATACCAGCCTTCGACCGCGCCAACCACTGGCGAGCCGACACCGACGACCTTGCCGGCGGCCTGCGCCTTGTTCCAGACCTCGCTGCGCCCTACCCACTCCTCGGCGAACACCTGGATATCGTTGCTGCTCAGGGTGTTCTCCATGGAGATGGAGTTACCCGGCAGGCTGTCGGTGTCACAGCCATAGCCATTTTTCAGCACGAACTGCATCACCTCAGTGAGCAGCATCCCGCTTTCCCAGTTCAGACCGGCGAATTTCACCGGCTTGCCAGACTCGCACCAGCCGGCGGCCTGGCTGGCGCCAGCGCACGCCAAGAGCCCTATGGAAAATGTCGTGGACAGCAGAGCTTTTGTAATTGTCATTGTGACGCTCCCAAACAAGATGATCACTGCGCAGGAGAAATATTTCACAACGATAAAAAAGGATAAAATAATAACTCCTGATGCATCACCACGGAAAAACCTATGAAGTTCACACTCAGGCAGCTTCGCTACGCGCTCGCAGCGGCCAAGCACGGAAACCTGACCACTGCCGCCATGGAGCTTCATGTATCACAGCCTTCCATCTCGGCGGCCATCACCGAACTGGAGGAAGTGCTGGGCCAGGCAATCTTCATACGCCAGCGTGGTCTTGGCATATCGCTGACTCCCTTCGGTCGTACCGTCATGGTGCAAGCGCGTCGCGTGCTGGCAGAGGCCCAGACCTTTGCCGAGATCAATGCCGATGCAGGCGAGTGTGTCGGGGAACTGGTGGTGGGCTGTTTTGAAGATCTGGCGCCCTATTGCCTGCCGCAGATCGTGCGACGGATGCAGCAGTCCTGCCCACGGGTCACGGTCGATATGCGCGATGGCAGCTTCGATTATGTTGGCAAGCGACTCAGTGAGGGCGCGATAGAGCTGGCCATCACCTATGACCTGGGTTTACCGCCAAACACTCAATGCACCCAGCTGTGTCAGCTGACTGCCCAGGTGCTGCTGTCGGCCGATCACCCATTGGCCAAGGCACCGCGCGTCAGCCTCAAGGCGCTGGCCGAATACACCCTGGTCGTCACCGATCAGGTCCACAGTTGGCAGCATGTGCTGGATCTGTTCAGCTTTTACGACATTTCACCCGCGGTTGTGCACCGTGTGCGCACCTTTGAGTTGCAGCGCAGCCTCGTCGCCAATGGTTTTGGCGTGGCGCTGATTTATACCCGGCCATTTGGTGACCATAGTTATGATGGCCAGGCGCTGGTGTGTCGGCCGACTCAGGAGAAACTGCCAACCCATAGCATCGTACTGGCGCATGACCAGCGCTACCCGCTGACGCCTTCGGCCGAGGCGTTCAAGGAGCTGGCGGTGGCATGGTTCGCCGAGCGACCGTCGTTTGCATCCGAGTGAACGACAGGTAGGGCGCATGTCACAGGAGGACGGCTGATACTCAGCTGAGGAGTGTCTTCGATGCTCGCATTCAGGTTCACAAAGCGTTCTCGCTAGCTGAATGAGACTCCAGGTGAAGACGGTTTTCGGCCCCCCGAATGGCTTTGGCGATTCGCCAGAAGTAAATTAAGCCAATCAAAAGTTCGAACACCGAACCAATAACCCAGCATGTTATTAGCGACGACGGGGCGTCACGATTGCTCATGGCGACGCAATAGATCAACGGAATGCTCATGCACCACATCAGCGTCAGGCGCACGACCAGTGAAAATCGGGCCATGCCAATACTCTCCAGGACGGCGGCCCCGGTCATCGAGAAGACAAAGGCAGTGGAGAATGTCCACAGCACGCGTTGTGTATCGATGGCCAGGGCCATCGTCTGCGCGTTTTGTCCCAGATCACCAAACGCCCTGAGCAAGACTTGCGGCACTGTGATTTGAACGGTGGAAACCAGCAGGACGTAGAGCAGTTCAATGATCACCGTGACCCGCAGGATCATTGCCAACTCGGTGTAGCGCCCCTTGCCCACTGCAGTGGCACACAAAATACTGCAACCAATGCCTAACCCAATGATTGGGATGATGCCTAGGTAATTCACGGTTAGGTTAACGTTGTTTGCCGCTAGTGCACTGGCGCCCAGTACCGCCACAATCCAGATGAACGCAGTGTTTCCTAGCTGATCCACTCCGGCGGATAGGCCACCGGGAACACCTCTACGCAACCGGAAAAACAGCTGCGGCACTAGGTGCTCGCTGCGGGCAATGAAGATGTTCATCACCTCAAGCCAGACTTCTCGAGGCAGCATTACGGCATAGCATGCCAGCATGGACAGCGTGCCGATCAATGTACCGACAGCGGCCCCAGTCATGCCCATTTCGGGCAGCCCGAACTTGCCGAAGACCAGGCCGACAGTGAAGATCGAGTCGATTACTTGACCGATGATTCCCACTATAAGTGTTTCGCGGGTGCGACCAACACCGTTGAAAAACGAGGACAGCGCCGTGTCGATCGTCATTACGCCACCGAAGAGCGCCGCCCAGAGCATATACCGCGACTCCAGGTTGACAATCTGCGCTGGTCGAGAGCTGAGCTGTGGGATCATCGCGATCAGCGGGGCTGCGATGAACAGCAGGGCCCCACAGGCCATACCGAGGAGCAGCCCCAGTGCAGCTTCACGCGAAGCTGCACTGGGCCCTGATCGACCATGCGCCTGCGCAATAAAGGAACGTGCCACCCCCACCGTGCTACAGAAAAACGCGATGATCGCCATGCTTGTGAATACCGCAGGGCCAGACGCGGCCAGCGTATCTTGTGAGTAGTGCGCCAGGCATAGTCTGTCGACCAGCATCATCAGTAAATTGCCGACCATCGTTCCCATCAACGGAAACGAGACAGTGAAGATTCTTTTCGCCACTCCTGAGTCAAACCAGTGCCGCATATTCACGTTCCTTTGTTTAGCAGCTACCGCGAGGGCACTTAGTCAGCGCTACGCCCGTGTTAAATAATACCTGACCGATATATCCCGCCTGTGGCGGTTTTCCCACTAGAGCGGACAAATTGCCAACTGATCGCTTTTCGCCGTTAAGGCAACTCCGAACAAGCCCGTCAGATCGAAAAGGCGCACTAAAGTCAGAAGAGTCCGAAACTTGTCAATATTCTTCTGATCGATGCTCAGCCCGTCACCACCTCATACCTCACCCGATGCGCCTCGGTCGGCAACGGCACCTCCCACTTGAACATCATCCGCCGTATATCGTCATTGCGCAGCGACGTATCGCGGCGCTGGTTGCGCCGCATGATCTCGTCCTCCGGCCGCTCCAGGTAGACGATCTCCACCTGCGCCCCGTAGCCGTACAGCAAGTCCAGCGTACGGCTGCGCATCTGCGCCGACAGGTGCGTCGAGTTCCACACGAAGGGCCTGCGCTCGCGCAACAGCGCCTTGGCCCGGTCGATGGCGTAGTGCGCGGCCGCGCCTTCGTTCTGGCCGTGGCGCAGGCCCAGGGCCTGGCGCGCGTCGTCGAACGACACCACCGGCAGGTCCGGGTGGTGTCGGGCGGTCCAGGTATCCTTGCCGCTGGCCGGCAGGCCGGAGAGCATCACCACCTGGGAGCCCTGGGGTTCGTGCAGCGCATAATCCGGATGCACACGGGCGCCACGCAGGTACTGAATGCGTGTGTAGTCGTCGGCAAACACTCGCGGGCCGTACAAGCACCCCTCCTCTGCCGCCAGCTCGCGCCACAGTTCGATGGCGGTCAACACTTCGGCCTTGCCGGCATAGTAACGACCCTGCATGTCGGCCTCGGCCACCGCGCAGAGCATCCACACCGGCAGCTCCCAGGACAGCTTGTGCAGCAGAAACTCCGCGCTGCGTCCGCTGCGGTCACCCTGCAGGGCAAAGAACGGCAATTGATGCACAGTGATGATCCGGCAGATCTGTTCGCGCAGCGCGAACGGCACGCCAGCGCGCCACAGCAGCAGGCGTGCATCCACCGCGCCTCGGCGCGAGTGGCCGGGTTGGCCGATGCGCCCGGTCTGCGGGTCGATCACCGTGGTGTCGGGCTTGGCGATGTCATGCAGCAGGGCTGCGAAGAACAGCACGAAGCGCTGCTCGGCGCTGGCGTCGCGGTAGGCGCCCTGCGCCAGCAACGCTTCGACCACCAGGCGGGTATGGACCCACACATCGCCCTCGGCGTGATAGGTCGGATCCTGCGGGGTGTCGGCCAGGCGTGCCAGGGCCGGGATGGCCGCGAGGCAAGCGGCGCTGTCCATGTCGTGCCCGGGGTCGGGCACCAGTTGTTGCAGTTGGCGAATATCCATTTCGGGAAGCTCCTTCAGTAGCCGCGGCGTTCGCCGTGCCAGTCCAGGGACAGGCGCGGTGCGTAGAGATCGACGCCTGCGGCCAGTTGATTGGGTATGAACGGTTGGTTGGCATGGTGCTGGTCGGCGTCGAGGATGGCCTGGACGAAGTCCTGGCGCACCCACTTGAGCCGGCCCAGGGTCTGGCGCTCGTCTTCGAGCTTCAGGTACAGGCCCTCCATGCGGCTCGAGCGGTCGCATTGGCGCCAGGCGCGGGCCAGGTCGAGGCCTTCGCGGCGTACCACCTGCTCGAACACTTCGCGCCAGCGCGCGGTCTTGGCCAGCGAGTCGCCGAGCAACGCCATCAAGTCGGCGTAGCGGCGCGGTGCCGGGCCTTCGTACAGCACCGGCACCGACAGCACCGGGCCGTCCGCGAGCAGGCGTCGGCGCGCCGCAGTGGTCAGGAACTGGCCTGTGGCGCGGTCCCACACGTCGAACTCGCAGAAGAAATGCGGCAGGTGGTCGTAGAACACCGAGTGCTTCTTGTGCAGCCACTCGCCATACAGCACGAAGCGGTCTTCAAGACGCTCCAGCAACCAGTGCTCGTGGGCCACGGCCCATTGCTTGAACAGGTTGAACTGGCGCTCGCGGCCGCCACCGCTAAGGTAATGGCCACGCGATTGCAGGCGTAGCTCGCCACCGTTGGTGAAGCTGATGCCGGCGTTGGCGCCGTCGAGTTTCTCTTCCACAACCAACCATTGGCCGGCCAGCGAGCCATAGGCCACCTGGCCGGCATCGCTGTCGCCGTCCTGCAGGCGCGAGCCTTGCAGATGTGCTGTGCGGGGGTATTTGAGCAGTTCGAGGGAATGTGCGTCGGCACGAAAATCCATGTTCATGGGTTTCTCCTTGGAAATAGGGAAAAACCGACGACAGGATCAGGCAGGTACGAGGATGAAGCGCCGCCGCGCGCAAGCACGGGCAGCCATCAGGCACGATGGACCGTCGTCGGTATCAGGCGTGTTTGATGGCGCAGGGCACTGGCTTCACCACTTTGGCAAAAGGTTGCGGGGATTTGAGGGCGCATATTCAACAGCAGGCATCGGTCGCGGGTCAAGCCCTCGATAGCAGCAATGTGATAGCATCTGCGCGCCTCTGGAGGGGCAATCTTTTGATATCCCGCAAGGAATACGCTTCGTGAAAGACTTCGTCATCAGCGTCAACAACATCGTCCTCTACGTCTCCCTGGCCGTTATCTGGCTGTTCGCCCTCATCACCCTGTTCACCGGCGGATTCCTGCCAGCCCTGGGTGTGTTCGTGGTCGGCAGCCTCGGCTGGTGCATCGTCTCCGGCTTCTGGTTCGTCCAGTCGGCCACCTACGAAGAGCTGCGCAAGCTCAACGCCAGCAAGGACTGACGCATCCGGGCGGCTCGGCACCTCGCCTCGCAGCCGCCCTACCCTCGCCCCGCACAAGCCTCGGCCGATACCTCGCCCTGCGCCGAAACAGGCACATCGAACACGCGGTCGAACGCCCACTGAAACACCAGCGCATAAAAGAAGAAGAACACGAACAACCCCAGGTCGGTCACCAGCGCCGCCCACCAGGAAATCTGCAGCCACCAGGCCACCAGTGGCACCAGCAGCAGTACCAACCCACCTTCGAACCCCGCCGAGTGCAGCAAGCGCCTGCCGAGGGTGCGGGCACGGTTCGGCTGACGGCGCTCCCAAAACTCGAACAGGTAGTTGTACACCACGTTCCAGGCCAGCGCGCTGGCGGACAGCATCAACGACAGGGCACCGGCATGCGCCAAACCGTTGTCGTAGACCATGGCGATGGCCGGTGACAGCACGGCGACGGCGATCGCCTCGTAAAGAACGGCCTGGACGATCTTGCGGGCGGGACCTTGCATGGCGGTGCACCTGTGGGCGGTGAAAGCGGATGCCGCCACGTTAGCGCTCGGTGACCGCCACGAAAAATGAGATACATTGAGCGGGCATCAATCCAATTCATCCCTCGAGGTGGTCGGTGTTCTCTTCGCTTCCGCTCAACGCGTTGCGCAGCTTCGAGGCCGCGGCGCGCCTCACCAGCTTCAAGGCCGCGGCCGAGGAGCTTTCGGTCACGCCCGGGGCCATTTCCCACCAGGTGAAGGTGCTGGAGACCCGGCTTGGCACTCTGCTGTTCGAGCGCAGCGCGCAGGGCGTGAGGCTCACCGAGCAAGGCGAGCGGCTCTATCGGCAGACCCATGGCGCACTCCTGGATATCAGTCGTAGCCTGGAGCACTTCCTGCCCGGCACCGCATCACAGTCCCTGACCCTGTCCACTACGCCCGGGCTGGCCGCCGCCTGGCTGATTCCGAGGTTGGGCGATTTCTACCGTGCTTTCGAGGCGTTCAACCTGCGCATCGACACCGGCAACGAACTGGTCGACCTGCTGCGCGATTCCAGCATCGACCTGGCAATTCGAGCCGTCAGCCACACCGACCCGAAGCTGTTCAACCTGCCGTTGATGGAGGAGCGTTTCGCGGTCTATGCCGCGCCTGCGGTGCTCGCCGCCATGACGGTTGAACAGCTCCAGTTGATCGACCTGCGCTGGCAGGTCCCGCAAGGCTGTTCGATCAGCTGGCAGCTTTGGTGTGAGGCGGCGGGCTGCCAAGACTGGCTTGAGCGTGCACGCATGCGCGAATTCGATGACGAGCATTTTGCCTTGAGCGCCGCCGTTGCAGGCCACGGCCTGGTGCTCGCAAGCAACGTACTGGTGGCCGATAGCGTGCAACGTGGCGAACTGGCGGCCTTCCGGCCCGACGTCAGCCTGCCGGGGCCGCGCTACATGGCGGTCTGCGTACCGGGCCGGGAACGGCAGCCACACATGAAGGCACTGTTGGCCTGGCTGGCCGAAGTGGCCGCAGCGACCATAACGGAGGCGCGTTGAGTAACGCCGGTGGATCAGGCATGGCTGCCCTTCTCCAAGCCTAGAACCGTCACTGGCCGGTCAGCGCCGCATCAGCCTTTCCTGCGCAACGCCTCGACCAGTTGCGCCTTGGTCATGCGCGAACGCCCCTTGATATCCTTGCTGCGCGCCTCTTTCATCAGGCTTTCCTTGGTCTGCGTCTCCAGTGAGGTGCCAGATTGACGTCCATGGCCCTGACGGGTTTTCGCGGCCCGCTTGGCCGAATCTGAACGTGCGGTCTTCTTTTCGCTCGACGACGTCTTGCTGCCCGATCCGCCGGACTTGTCGCCGCCGCCGGACTGCTTGTTGACGGTAGCCCAGGCACGGGACTCGGCCTCGTCCTTGGACAGGCCCTTGTGCTCGTAGCTTTGCTCGATGTGTTCGGCCTTGCGCTTCTGTTTCTCGGTGTACTTGTCTTTGTCTCCACGGGGCATGTCGCTCACTCCTGAGTGGGTTCGGCTGAACGGTTGAAGCCATTGCCGCTGACGAAGTGCGATCGGCTGGACGAATGGTCGGCAGTGCCCAAGCAGCTACACAAGGTGGTAGTCCGCGCCGGCCACCGCCTTCACAAACGCTCGATCAGCAAGCCGGCGCAGGTCGCGCCACTCAGTCCAGTCGATCAACCGCAGCCGGTCCATCTCGTCGGCCTGGCGCAGGAGTTCATCGTGATAGGTGCTTGGACAGTGCCGGCGCAGGGCCTGGTTGTCGTAGGTGTCGAACCTGTGGTTGATCGCTGCCAGCCGGCATTGCGCCGGGGTCATCGGGTCGCTGAAGGCATTCATCTCGGACCGCCCTGCTTTCTTTGACGGAAGATGCCTGTGCGTCGCACGAGGTTCCCTCCAGCCGCCTGGACGGTCGGCGCGACGCAAATGCCACTGGTGATCTGCGCTTGAACTTTAACGCGCTTCCTGGCTTCCCCTGAATAGACCATCCCCACAGCGTACAGGAGAACCAACCCATGAGGCCTTTGATCTGTCACGGTACCGGCGATGTCCGTATCGAAATGCTTGCGGATCCGCTCGTCCTGAGCAGGCACGGCTGTGTGTTTCGCACTATCGCCACACGGAGCGTGCAGCCATGATCGATCCCGCCACCGGTATGAAGCCGGGAGAACGCTATACCGTGGAAAACCTCGAGCGAGTGCATCCGTTCACCGGCTTCTTCCTCGACGGCAAGTACTATCTGGGGCCGGAGCTGCTGACCGCCGTGGGGTGGCTGGAGGGGCGGCGATTCATCTATGACAACCTCGATGCCACGGGCGAGCCGGTGTTCGCCAACCGCTTCGCCGGCGAGATCAAGGACCTGGTGCTGACCTTGGCGGATGGCACTTCCCTGGCAGTGTCGCGCCTTGAACACTGGCCTCCCGACGAGGGGGGCAGTGAAGTCGAACAGCCTGGACAGCGGCCATCAGTACCTGAAGTTCCAGCCTTCACAGCGACGCAGGGACGGCGTCTGGTGGCGGGTGTCGAGCGCCTGCAACGCCACCCCGCAGCCATCCTGGCAACCGCCTTGGCCCTGGGATTCGTGGCGGGCTGGGTGCTGGCGGCACTTGAGCGCAGGCGCCATTAGGCGTACCAGGAGCGCGTGCGCCCTACCCTGGTCTTCGTCTGTCACCTAGTGACATGTGCGGCTTGAAGATAAGCGTAAAGCTGCCGGTCAGGCGCGAACGCAGCTCCTTGGGCATGGTGTATCCGAAGTGGACAAGCCATGCGCCGTCACCCAGCAGAAAGGTATCGCCCCGATAGCGCTTGACCTCGGTTTCGCTGATGCCAATTTCCATTGCCACATCCAGGTCGGTCGGGGGAGTCGTCATTATGCAGAGGCCTCTGGCCGTATTTTTATTGGGAGTTGAATAGCGCCTGTTTGACTTGCATAAGGGCATTTACCCTGCCAGGCGTTCAGCACATTTCCTGAATGTCGGACGAATGGCGTGGCGCATTCATTGGCCAGGCGTCGTCCCCTGCCTGTCCGAGGCCCTGACCTTCCCCGAAAACACCCTGAAGCCCCAGGTGTTGTAGCCCAGCGTGACAGGCACAACCAGGGCAAAGCCAACCAGTACAAACACTTGAGTGGCAGCGCTTGCCGCCGCCTGTTCGAGTGTCAGTGCCGGCGGGATGGCATTGGGAAAGAGCGCTACCAGCATGAGGGTGAATGCCACGACGATCATGCCCAGGGCGCAAGACAGCGGCAGCCAGTGGTGTGCACAGCGCCAGGCGCGAGCGAACCCCACCAGCAATCCAACGCTCGCTCCCCCGGCGCCTATGAGCAGCCAGGGCTGACCGAGGCGATGCCAATACTGCGTATCGAGTTGCAACGTCAACGCCAGCACACCAGCCAGCGCCGCCAGGGCAAGGCCGCAGAGCACCTTGGCCTGGCTGGCCGCCCGACGTTGCAGCGGGCCTTCGCATCGCCAGTACAGCCAGCAGGCACCCAGCCATGAGTAACCCAGCACCAGCACCAGCGCCAGTGCACAGGCCACCGCGCAGGTCGCGAAAAAATGCAGCTTCGGCCCGACCTTGTTCTGGCCGAACAACATCACCCCGAGAAAACCCGCTTTCAGAAAGAATGCCACCAGTACCTCATAGAGCATCAATGGACCGATGATCTCGCCGACTGCCAGCGACAGCCGTGCCCAATTCAGACCGAACTGATACTCCATGACCAGGCCGAAGGCGGTCCCGGCGGCCACGGTCAAGGCAAACACTTTCAGCCAGTAGCGGTACAGCGCCAACACGGCTGGCTGTCGGCGCCACAGCCACCAGGCTTCCAAGGCCATCAACCACTGCGCCAGGCCAATGCTGAAGGCGGCAAGGACAATATGAAGACCAATGGTGATGGCGAATTGAGCCCGCGCGGCCAGCAGCGCCGCAGCCGCATCGGCGTGCTCAAACAAGCTCATCCCTCGCTGGCACGTCTTTATCAGGCTTTGTCGTCAACGTCGCGCAGGCGCTTCTCGATCGCACGGGTCTGCTCTTCCTGCTCTTTGATTGAAGTCGGCGTTATCACCTTGTCGACCGCCTCTGTATCCGGATCCGGGCGCTCGAGCATCGGATCCGGCGCAGGCTGCCCTTTTTGGGCCTCTTCCGAGGAAATGGGGCGTGGGGTCTTGTCAGCGGGTTTGGATTCAGGCTGTTTCATGAAAGGGTCCCGTGGCGGATGACTGTCTTTCAGAAGAGTACCGGCCGCCTGGGAAAGTTTGATCCGACTGCATCAGCACAACTGATCCCAGGTTGCCAGGGCATTGCCCAAGGCGGCGCCGGCGGCGGTATTGTCGAATATGCACCAGATATCTGTCTGGCTGGCAGCACTCGCCCGCAGCCGCGCCGCCAAAGCCTGCAGGTAATGGTCGGAATAAGCGCTGTAGTAGACACGCGGCTCGCCATGCAGGCGCCAATACTCCAGCCCTGGCCACCCGCCGGGCTCGGCATCGCTGACCAGGCGCGGCGGGCTGGCGGCCACCTGGGCGATGCGCAGCGCGACGAGCATTGACTGCGCCGCATGCCACGAAGCGTGGCGCGGCTCGACCGCCACTGGTCCGGCATGGCGTTCGCGCAACGCTTCGAAGAAGCGACGCGCCATTTGGGCGTCGTAGGCCAACGAAGGTGGCAACTGGACCAGCAGGCAACCGAGGCGCTCCCCCAGCTGGCCGCACTGGGCGAGAAACCCATCGAGCAGCGGTCCGCAGGCGTGCAGGCGCTGTTCATGGGTGATGGTCCTGGGCAGCTTGACGGAAAAGCGAAATGTCGTCGGCACCGAGGCGGCCCATCGCGCATAGGTTTCAGGGCGGTGCGGGCGGTAGAACGCGCTGTTGATCTCGACCGCGTTCAGCCGCCGCGCATAGCGCTGCAGGTGGCTGCCTTGCGCGGGAAACGCGTCGACATAAGGTCGCGAAATGCTCCAGCCGGCACAGCCTAGATAAATCATCCGCTTGCTCCTGTCAGGCGCTGTGAAGCGGTGGAGTGGCGGCGGGGTCAAGACGTTCCGAAAACCCGGCGGTGAAAATCCGATCGACCTCTGGCCGCACCTCGACGTCCCATGAAAGGACGCTGCACATCCCCCGAGGGCAACCAGGAGGCGAGCCACTCATGAATGACCGCATCATTGAACTGTTCACCGATACCGCACTATTCGGTATCTCAATCCTCAACCTGCTGCTGGCGTTGGGCGTCGCCACCCTGACCTTTGTCGCGGCGCGGGCGGCGATCAGCTTCGTGCAGCGGCGGGTACGGCGCTGGTCGGAACACGACGGCGCGTTCAGCCAAGTGCTGGCCAAGGTGCTCGACGGCACCAGCAATGCCTTGCTGCTGCTCGCCTCGCTGCTGGTGGGCCTGGGCATGCTCGATTTGCCCGAGCGTTGGCTAGCCCGGGTGGGCAGCCTGTGGTTCGTGGTGGCGGCGCTGCAGATCGGCCTGTGGGCCAACCGCGCCATCGCCCTGGGCCTGCGCCGCTATTTCGCTCGGCACGGCGGCGACGGGCTGAACCAGGGGAGCGCGCTGGCCACCCTGTCCGCCTGGGGCGCGCGGGTGCTGTTGTGGTCGGTGGTGGTGCTGGCCATGCTGTCCAACCTGGGGGTGAACATCACCGCCTTCGTCGCCAGCCTCGGGGTGGGTGGCATCGCCGTGGCGCTGGCGGTGCAGAACATCCTCGGCGACCTGTTCGCCTCGCTGTCGATCGCCGTGGACAAGCCCTTCGAGGTGGGCGACTTCATCGTCGTCGGCCCCCTGGCCGGCACCGTGGAGCATGTCGGGCTGAAGACCACGCGCATCCGCAGCCTGGGCGGCGAGCAGATCGTCATGGCCAATGCCAGCATGATCAGCAGCACCATCCAGAACTACAAGCGCCTGCAGGAGCGACGCATCGTGTTCGAGTTCGGCTTGTCCTACGACACCCCCACCGATGCCGTGAAGAAGGCACCGGGCATCATCGAGGAGGCGATCAAGGCACAGGGCCAGGCGCGCTTCGATCGCGCCCACCTGCGTGGCTTCGGCAAGGAGGCGCTGGAGTTCGAGTGCGTGTATATCGTCAAGGACCCCGGCTACAACCTGTACATGGATATCCAGCAGGCGATCAATTTCCACCTGCTGGAGCGGTTCTCCAGGATCGGTGCGAAGTTTGCCGTGCCGGTGCGGGCGATCAAGGTCACCGCGCTACCCCAGGAAGACATGCTGCGCTTCAAAGAGGCCTGAATGCCGTTGGCTGGTGATCAGCGCCATAGCGTCATCAGGGCGCCTCGTGCGCCGGTCACCGGATCTTGCGCTGGCCTGGGCACGGCGGCGATGCGCGCCAGCGCCTGGTCGTGCGCGCCATCCTCGGGTCGTTGGATGGCGTACTGCTCCTGCCCCAGCGGGTAAGCCCCCACCACCAGGAAGTCATCGCTGTGCTCGACACAGCAATGGCCAGTGCCAGCCGGCAGGACCAGGACATTGCCCGCTTTCACGGTCAACGTCTGGCCGCCCGCGCCGCCCAGTGTCACCCGCGCCTGCCCGCTTGCGACACCCAGCACCTCATGGGCATTGGGGTGGAAATGCTGGTACTCAAAAATGCCGTCGCGCCACAACGGCGTCCATTGGTGGGCGGCGAACAACGCCTCGAACGCGCTGGCGTTGTCATCGGCCGGTGCAAGGCGCAGGCGGTAGAGCAATACGGCGAAGCGGCTGTTCGGCGTCGCGCCGTCATCGGCGAAATGCAGCGTCCTCTGCGGTTGGGTGGTGCTGTCGAGGGTAAACATGAGGGCCTCGCGATGAAGTTGGGCAATACCCTTGAGAATACGAGCCAGCTTCGAGGTTCATGCCGGGCGACCAGCTACACCCAGTGAAACTTTCGCCTGCGCGATCCAGTCCAGACCCTATCCATCACTGACAGGGACACGACGATGACAACGACGGTAGGTGACTTCCTGGTCGAGCGTTTGTACCAGTGGGGCGTGCGGCGTATCTATGGTTACCCGGGCGACGGCATCAACGGTGTGTTCGGCGCGTTGAACCGGGCCAACGGCAAGATCGAATTCATTCAGGCCCGCCATGAGGAGATGGCCGCGTTCATGGCCAGCGCCCACGCCAAGTTCACCGGTGAGCTGGGCGTATGCATCGCTACCTCGGGCCCAGGTGCCTCGCACCTGCTTACCGGCCTGTACGATGCGCGCATGGATCACCAGCCGGTGCTGGCCATCGTTGGCCAGCAGGCACGAGCGGCGCTGGGCGGGCACTATCAGCAGGAGCTGGACTTGCTGTCGATGTTCAAGGATGTGGCCGGGGCGTTCGTGCAGCAGGCGTCCACCCCTGCCCAGGTACGCCACCTGCTCGACCGCGCCGTGCGCACGGCCGTGGGCGAGCGCCGGGTAACCGCCATCATCCTGCCCAATGACCTGCAGGACCTGCCCTATGAGGCGCCCGCCAGGGCCCACGGCACCGTGCACTCCGGCGTCGGCTACAGCAAGCCGAAGGTGCTGCCCTACACGTCTGACCTTCAGCAGGCCGCCGATGTGCTCAATGCCGGTCGCAAGGTGGCCATCCTGGTCGGTGCTGGCGCTCTGCAGGCGAGCGAACAGGTGGAGGCGGTGGCCGAAAAGCTCGGGGCGGGCGTTGCCAAGGCACTGTTGGGCAAAGCCGTGCTGCCGGATACCCTGCCCTGGGTCACAGGGTCCATCGGCCTGCTCGGCACCGAGCCCAGCTACAAGCTGATGACTGAGTGCGACACCTTGCTGATGATCGGTTCGGGTTTTCCCTATTCCGAATTCCTGCCCAAGGAAGGCCAGGCTCGCGGCGTGCAGATCGACCTGCAACCTGACATGCTCAGCCTGCGTTATCCGATGGAGGTCAACCTGGTCGGTGACGCCGGCGAAACCCTGCAGGCGCTCTTGCCATTGCTCGAGCACAAGCCCGACCGGCGCTGGCGCAAGAAGATCGAAGGCTGGCGCGCGCGCTGGGACAAGACCCTGGAAAAACGCGCCCTGGCCAAGGCCGACCCGATCAACCCGCAGCGGGTGGTGCACGAGCTCTCCCCGCGCCTGCCGGATGCGGCCATCGTCACCAGTGACTCCGGCTCCTGCGCCAACTGGTTCGCGCGTGACCTGATGATCCGCCAGGGCATGCAGTGTTCGTTGTCCGGCGGCCTGGCGTGCATGGGCGCCGCCGTGCCCTATGCGATCGCCGCCAAGTTTGCGCACCCGCAGCGCCCGGTGATTGCCCTGGTGGGCGACGGTGCGATGCAGATGAACAACCTGGCCGAGCTGATCACCGTGGCCAAGTACTGGCAGCAATGGGAAAACCCCAAATGGATCTGCGCCGTGTTCAACAACGAGGACCTCAACCAGGTCACCTGGGAGCAGCGGGTCATGGAAGGCGACCCGAAGTTCGAGGCGTCCCAGTCCATACCCGATGTGCCCTACCACCTGTTTGCCATTTCCATCGGCCTGCAGGGCATCTTCGTCGAGCGCGAAGACGAGGTCGCCAGCGCCTGGGATCGGGCCCTGGCCGCCGACCGCCCGGTGCTGATCGAATTCAAGACCGACCCCAACGTGCCGCCGCTCCCCCCGCACATCAAGCTGGAACAAGCGAAGCAGTTCGCCAGCACCCTGCTCAAGGGCGACCCTGACGAGGCAGGGGTAATCGTGCAGACGGCCAAGCAGGTCCTGGGGACGCTGTTACCTGGCAAGCACTGATGTCCGGTGCGCGGCGAGGCCTTCCGGCAATCCGTTGGAACTTCGCCGCATGCCCGGGGCCTGCCCTATCAAGCCTATCAATAAAGGAAACACGACGATGAGTGCACAATTGAATGGCAAGCGCGTGGCCTTTCTGGTCACCGACGGGTTTGAACAGGTGGAGTTGACCGGCCCTCGTGAAGCCCTGCAAAAGCTGGGCGCGGTGGTCGATATCCTGAGCGAAAAGGATGGGACTGTACGCGGCTGGAATCACGACCAGCCCGCCGACGAATTCCCGGTGGATGCCACGTTCGAAAGTGCCCGGCTCGATCTGTACGATGCCCTCGTGCTGCCCGGCGGCGTGCAGAACTCCGACACCATTCGTCTGATACCCGGCGCCCAGGAATTGGTCAAAAGCCATGACTCTGCAGGCAAACCGTTGGCGGTGATCTGCCACGGTGGATGGCTGCTGGTCTCGACTGGCCTGGTCAAGGGCAAGCGAATGACCAGCTACAAGACGTTGCAGGACGACATCCGCAACGCCGGCGGCAGCTGGATCGATGAAGCGGTGGTGGTGGATGGTAACCTGATCAGCAGCCGTACGCCGGACGATATCCCGGCGTTCAACGAACAGTTGATCGCTGCGCTGGGGCGCTGACATTGCCGCACGGCCCCTGCCCCGCGCCAGCGGTCGGGGGCCATGCTTCCCAGCATGACAACCTAATCAGGCCAATTGGATATACACCGAGTAACTCCCCAGCAGCACCCAGAACACCAGAAAGATCCACGGAGTACGCAGGGAAAAGAGCAAAGACTTGCGATGCCCCGCACGTGATGTTTCGGCCTCGCAGAACAGGGGCGATTCGTCATAGGCCAGCCCCATCAAGGGCTCGCTGCGCAGCAAGTGGCTCTGCTTGAGTTGCCAGTGATCGATGATGTTGTACGCCGCGCGAATACCTGGCCAGGCATTGAGCGAACTCAGCACGCCAAGCAAAGCAAGGAACGCGGGCACGATCAGGGTGAACATCTCCCCCCACCCTTGATTGAGGTTGCCCATGGACGAGACGAAAGCGATAACCAGAAACGACTGGGCGGCCAGATAGGCGTCGGTACGATTGGCCAGGATGCTGGTTTCGTACTGGATCTCGCGCCGATAGAAGTCCAGACGCTCCTTGGGCGAACCGAACATCCTGGCGTTGTGCTCGGTGATTTCGTGTTCGGGGGTCGATGGGGTGATGATTCGAGGCACACGGCTCTCCTGCAATCAAGCTCCGTGCATGTAAGAAATCGAGGAGCTTGATGCGGTAGAACCGGCAATGCAGAGCAAAATTCAATCCATTTTGGCGTTGACCTAATCGGCGCAGCGGCCCTGCTCTCAGAGATCCAGGGCTCCCCGGAGCAACGCGTTGAGCATCCCCGCCACATCGTCCCCCTGCTCGTCCAGCACACGCAGCGGGATGCCTTGCAACGCGGCTTGCGGTCCAGCTACCCCGGTGAGGGCCAGCGGGCAGGCAATCTCCAGCTGCAAGGCCCGCAGCCGCTTGGCCAGCCCGGCGTTCACCGGGCCTTGCACGGCAATCACCAACGCCGCTGGCTGAGTCGCCGCGCACACCAGGGCGAGTTCCTCCAACGGCTGCCAGCAGCCGAGCACGTCGACGCGCTGTTGCTCGCTGCTGAGCAACAGGCCGGTACACAGCAACGGCAGTTCTGCAGCCCCTTCGGTACCGGCCAGCAGCACCCTTGGCGCATCGGCCTGGTTCATCTGCAGGCGCAGCAACAGGCGTGCGCGCAGGAAGGTGTCAAGGAACAGCCACTGACTGCGCTCACCGAAGGCCCTGCCCGCGCCCATCGCCTGCCAGACCGGCAGCAGCACTTCGCGCAGCACGGTGGCCTTGGGCAGGAGCGTGAACAACTGGCCATGGACACCCTCCAACCCGCGCGTATCGAACGCCATTGCCGCGCGTTTCAGGGCCGCGCGCCAGTCTTGGAAGGCCGAATCCTGCTGCACCGGCGTGTGACGCTGAGCGGCGAGCATTTCGCCGACCTTGCTGATCGGCAGGCCGTTGGCTGTCCAGTGCAGGATGTCGCGAATGCGCTGCACGTCGCTGGGCGTGTACAGGCGATGACCACCGTCGGTACGTTGCGGGCTGATCAGGCCGTGACGTCGCTCCCAGGCGCGCAAGGTCACCGGATTGATGCCAGTCAGGCTGACCACATCGCGCATGGGCAGTAAATCGGGTGAGGTGACTTCGGTCATCAGGAGGAATCATCAGAAAGATGGCCCATTCTAAACCCATACGCTCTTTCTGCGGCGAGCTCAGATAGGCCATTATGTACAGAATCGCGCCGGCGCTTCGTATTGTTGCGCCCGCCATACAGCTCAGCTTTTCATGGGTGTCCCCAATGATCAACGCAAAACTCCTGCAACTGATGGTCGAGCACTCCAACGATGGCATTGTCGTTGCCGAGCAGGAAGGCCGCGACAGCATCCTGATCTACGTCAACCCCGCCTTTGAACGCCTCACCGGCTACTGCGGGGACGATATCCTCTACCAGGACTGCCGCTTCCTCCAGGGCCAGGATCAGCAGCAGCCGGGTATCGCGGTGATCCGCGAGGCGATCCGCACGGGCCAGCCCTGCCGTCAGGTGCTGCGCAATTATCGCAAGGACGGCAGCTCGTTCTGGAACGAATTGTCCATCACCCCGGTACATAACGAGGCAGACCAGCTGACCTATTACATCGGCATTCAACACGATGTCTCGGCGCAGATCGCTGCCGAAGAAAGGGTGCGCGAGCTGGAGGTCGAGGTCGCCGACCTGCGCCGCCAGCTGGCAGCGGTCGGACACTGAGCAAAATATCTGTACAAGAACGTTGACTTGTACAGATTTAAACGTAGGCTTCTTCTATACCTGTACAAAAAATTTGTTTGTACAGGATTTGTCGGAGCCGAGCATGTCAACGTACCTGCAGAATTTCGCCGAGCGCTTCGCCCAGCTCGATGGGCAGCACCTCGAAGCGCTAGAGAACCTGTACAGCGAGAACGTCACCTTCCGCGACCCGCTGCATCGGATTGACGGGCTGAGCGAGCTGCGGGCGTATTTTGCCCAGCTGTACGCCAACGCCCATGACATCCGCTACGTATTCTCCGGTGCCGACGAGGTGAGGACCGGGCAAGGGTACCTGCGTTGGACCCTGCAATTTCGTCATCCGCGGCTTGCAGGCGGTCGCCCGGTTTCCCTGCAAGGCTGCAGTTACCTGCAATGGCATGACCGGGTGCATTACCACCAGGATTTCTTCGACGCCGGCGCGCTGCTCTACGAACACATTCCGCTGATGGGGGGGGCGATTCGCTGGCTCAAGGGGCGGTTGGCATGAGCCGCTGCTGGTTGACCGGTGCCAGCAGCGGCATCGGTGCGGCGCTCGCGCAGTGCCTGCTGGAACAAGGCCATCAGGTTGCCCTGGGCGGTCGCCGGGTCGAGCAACTGGTGCCCTTTGCCGAGCGCTTTCCCGGGCAGGTGCTGCTGGCCAACGGCGATCTGGACGATCCCGAGCAGGTCGCGCAGATAGCAGACCGCATTCGCCAGGCCTGGGGCGCCCTGGACATGGCGATTTTCAACGCCGGTACCTGCGAGTACCTGGAACCCGGCCGGTTCGACCCGGCGCTGGTCGAGCGCGTTATCCGCACCAATGTGCTGAGCCTCAGCCACTGCCTGGCGGTCGCCCTGCCCCTGCTGCGTGCCGGTATCGGCCCGCACCTGGTGGTCATGGGCAGCTCGGTAACCTGGCTGGCCTTGCCCCGCGCCGGCGCTTATGGCGCATCCAAGGCCGCTGTGCGCTACCTGGTGGAGTCGCAGCGCATCGATCTGGCGCAAGCCGGCATCGACGTCACGCTGATCAATCCAGGCTTCGTCGACACACCGCTGACGCGTCGCAACGACTTCCCGATGCCTCAGCTGTGGTCAGCCCAGCGCGCCGCCCGGCACATCGTCAGACGGCTGCCGCGTCGGCCGCTGGAAATAAACTTCCCGCGCCTGTTCACCTGGGGGTTGCGCCTGCTCGGAGCGCTGCCGGCGCAAGCGCGCCTGGCATTGGGCCGGCGCCTGGCTCGTCAAGAAACGGACTGATCAATCATGCGTATAGCCATCATCGGCAGCGGCATCGCCGGCCTGACCTGCGCCTACCTGTTGTCGCGCAAGCACGAAGTAACGGTTTTCGAGGCCGCCGGCTGGGTCGGTGGCCACACCCACACCGTCGACGTGGTGTGGCGCGGTGAGCGCCATGCCATCGACACGGGGTTCATCGTGTTCAACGACTGGACCTATCCCCATTTCATTCGTTTGCTCGAACAACTCGGGGTCGCTTCGCAGCCGACGCAGATGAGTTTTTCCGTGCATGATCCGCTCAGCGGCCTGGAGTATAACGGGCACGATCTGAACACGTTGTTTGCCCAGCGCCGCAACCTGCTGTCACCAGGGTTCTGGGGAATGCTGCGCGATATCCTGCGTTTCAACCGGCAGTCTCTCGCCGACCTGGAACAGCAGCGGATCGAGCCCACCACCACATTGGGCGCGTACCTTGATGAAGGAGGTTACGGCCAGCGTTTCATCGAGCATTACATCGTGCCCATGGGCTCTGCGATCTGGTCGATGTCGCGAGCCGACATGCTCGGTTTCCCGCTGGCATTCTTCGTGCGTTTCTGTCGCAACCACGGCTTGCTGTCAGTGAACCAGCGCCCGCAGTGGCGTGTCGTGGCGGGCGGCTCGCGCAGTTATGTCGCCCCGCTGTGCCGCCCCTTCGCCGAGCGCATCCGCTTGGGCTGCCGGGTGCACCGGGTCGGTCGCGACGAAGGCGGGGTTACCCTGATCAGCGACGCCGGTACCGAGCGCTTCGACAATGTGGTGTTCGCCTGCCACAGCGACCAGGCCCTGGCGCTGCTGGAAGCGCCGAGCGTGCACGAACGTTCAGTGCTGGGCGCCATCGGCTATGCCGAGAACGACGTGGTGCTGCACACCGACAGCCGCCTGCTGCCACGCCGTCGCAACGCCTGGGCCAGCTGGAATTACCGCCTCGGCGGCCCCGAACAGGCGCCAGCTGCGGTGACCTACAACATGAACATCCTGCAGGGCATTGAAGCGCCGACGACCTTTTGCGTCAGCCTGAATCAGACCGCGCTGATCGACCCCGCGCAGATCCTCGCGCGGTTCAGCTACGCCCACCCGCAGTACAGCCTGGCGGCGTCCGCCGCGCAGGCTCGGCAAATGCAATTGCAAGGCCAGCAACACAGCTACTTCTGCGGCGCCTACTGGGGCAATGGCTTCCACGAGGACGGAGTGGTCAGTGCGTTGCAGGTCGCCAGGCATTTCGGAGAGCAACTGTGAACAGTGGCCTATGCCAGGGTTGGATCAGCCACCGGCGCCTGAGCCCACGGGCCCATGCCTTTCGTTACAGGATCGGCATGTTCTACCTGGATCTGGATGAACAGGCTGGCTGGCTGGGGCTGTCTCGTTGGCTGGGGCGTTGGCGCCTGGCCCCGCTGTGCTGGCGCGAAGCCGACTACCTGCCGAGCCTCACCCGCCAAGGTCTGCCGCTGGCCCAAGCCGCGCGACTGCTGGTGAGCCAGGCCACCGGGCAAGTGCCTGACGGGCGCGTGTACCTGCTGACCCAACTGCGTTGCTGGGGGCTGTCGTTCAATCCGGTGAGCTTCTATTTCTGCCATGACCGCGACGGACACCTGGCGGCAATCCTGCTGGAAGTGCGCAACACCCCGTGGCGTGAGCGTTTCCACTATGTGCTACCGGTACAAGGTGATCTGACCAGGCCATTCGCCATGGCCAAGGCCTTTCATGTATCGCCGTTCCTGCCCCTGGACATGGACTATCGGCTGCGTTTTCACCTGGACCAGGCGCAGGTACGCATTCACATGGAGAACTGGCAAGGCGAGCAGAAGGTCTTCGAAGCCGACCTGGCCCTGAAACGCCGCCCCCTGGATGGCAAGGACATACGCGCCTACGTCCTGACCTTCCCCTGGATGAGCCTGCGCACCGTCTGGGCCATCTACTGGCAAGCCCTGCGCCTGTTCATCAAACGCACCCCCATACACGACCACAGCGCCAGCCGGGGCGACCTGGCACTCGGCCACCCCTGCGAGGACCCCGATCATGTCCAATCCGACCCTGAGTGTTAGCAAGTCTGCGGGCTTGGCGCCGCTGCTTGGCAGCCTGGCGCGCAACGCCGTGCTCGCCCAGCTGGGCAAACTGCGTCACGGCCATCTGCGCCTGCTCTGCCACGGTCGCCAGTGGACCTTCGGCGACCCTGGCAGCGCCCTGCAGGTCGAGATAGAGATACTCGAGGATGCCGCCTGGAGCCTGATCGCCGGCAATGGCTCGATTGGCGCGGGCGAAGCCTATATCCATGGTTACTGGCGCAGCCCGGACCTGGCGTTGGTCACCCGTCTGTTCGTGGCCAACCTCGATGTGCTCGACGCCCTCGAGGGCGGCCTGGCGCGCCTGGGACGCCCTGCCCTGCGGCTGCTGCACCGGCTAAACCGCAACAACCGCAGCGGCGCTCGACGCAACATCCTGGCCCATTACGACCTGGGCAATACCCTGTTCGAGCAACTGCTGGACCCGACCATGATGTATTCGGCCGCGCAGTTCGAATACCCCGGGCAATCGCTGGAGCAGGCGCAGCAGCATAAGCTGGAGCGCATCTGCCAAAAGCTTGAGCTCAGCGCGCAGGATCACCTGCTGGAAATCGGCTGTGGCTGGGGCAGCCTGGCAATTCACGCCGCCACCCGCCACGGTTGCCGGGTGACCACCACGACACTGTCGCACGCGCAGTACACCTACACCCTGCAACGGGTGAAGGACCTTGGGCTGGAGCAACGGGTGACCGTGCTGTGTGACGATTACCGCGACCTGACGGGGACTTTCGACAAACTGGTCTCCATCGAGATGATAGAAGCGGTGGGGCACCGCTACTTGCCCGTGTACTTCCGCCAGTGCGCGTCACTGCTCAAGCCTGACGGGCTGATGTTGCTGCAGGCCATCACCATTCGTGACCAACGCTACGCCCGGGCGCGCCGCTCGGTGGATTTCATCCAGCGCTACATCTTCCCCGGCGGCGCCCTGCCCTCGCTGAGTGTGTTGCTGGACACCGCCAGCCGGCGCACCGCGCTCAACCTCGTGCACCTGGAGGATTTTGGCGTCGATTACGCCATCACCCTGGGGCATTGGCGCGACAATCTGCGCCAGGCACGTGGCACGCTGGCGGACCTGGGCTACGACGAGACCTTTCAGCGTTTGTGGGAATTCTACCTGTGCTACTGCCAGGGCGGCTTCGAGGAACGTGCCATCGGCGTGGCCCAGTTGCTGTGGGCGGCGCCCCAGGCGCGGCGGGCGCCGTTGCCCGGGCAATGACGATGCCCCGCGCCTGGCTGATCGCCAATGCGCTATGGCTGCAGGTTGGCTGGTGGGCCTGCGTGCTGGGCGCCAAGGTTCCCTGGCTACTGTTGTTGGTGCCGCTGGGGATGGCGGTGCACCTGACACTGTGCGCGGCTCGCGGCAGCGAAGTTCGCGCACTGTTGCGCGTGACCTTGGCCGGTTGCGTGCTTGATAGCCTGCTGGGGGCGATCGGCTTGTTTCGTTTTGAAGCATGGCCACTGCCATTGTGGCTGGTATTGCTGTGGCTGGTACTGGCCAGCGGCCTTCGCCACAGCCTGGCGTGGGCGGGCTGGCCGTTCTGGCGCGGCGCGTCAGTGGGCGCGCTGGGAGGCCCGCTGGCGTACCTGGGCGGCGCCAGGCTAGCTGATGTCACCTTGCCCCTGGGGGCGGTGGTGACAAGTTTGCTGCTGGTGCCGATCTGGGCCCTGGCCCTCCCCTTGCTGGTGCGTCTCGCCGCGCGGCGCTGAGCGGCGGCAGCGTTCAGAACAATAGCGCACCTGCGCCCAGCACCGCGCCCAGCGCTTGCGCCAGGCGAAAGGCTGGCCGCACACCGCGCATATTTTGCTCGGGAGATGCTGCTTCTTCATAGGTCCTGGCCGGCATCGAGCCGCGCCAGCAGCGTTTCACCGCGTTGCCACACACCCTCGCGATGGGCAGGCGCCATGCCGTCCAGGCTGCGATACACCAAGGCCAGGCGGGGGTTGCCTGAAAGCTGGGCGCGGTGGCGAATGAGAAAATGCCAGTACAACGCATTGAACGGGCACGCGTCTTCACCAACCGCCTGATCCACCCTGAAGCTGCAGGCCTGGCAGTGATCGGACATGCGCTGGATGTAACGACCACTGGCGCAGTAGGGTTTGGAACCCAGGTAGCCACCATCGGCGTGCATCACCATGCCCAGGGTATTGGGCAGTTCTACCCAATCGAACGCATCGATGTACACGGCCAGGTACCATTGGCAGATCGCGGGCGGCGCGATGCCGGCTAGCAGGGCAAAGTTGCCGGTGACCATCAGCCGCTGGATGTGATGTGCGTAACCGAGGCGCAAGGTCTGTCCGATCGCCTGCGCCATGCAGCGCATGCGCGTCTGCCCACTCCAGTAGAAGCCCGGCAGGCCGCGGGTGTTGCCCAGGTGGTTGAGCCTGGCGTACTCGGGCATACGCAGCCAGTAAATGCCACGCACATACTCGCGCCAGCCGATCAACTGGCGGATGAAGCCCTCTGCGGCATTGAGCGGTACCCGGCCCTGGCGCCAGGCGCTTTCCACGTCTTCACACAGGCAGCGCACATCCAGTAGCCCTATGTTCAGCGCCGCGCTGATGCGCGCATGGAACAGGTAAGGCTCGCCTTCAGCCATTGCGTCCTGGTAGTCGCCGAACGCCGCCAGGCCGAAGTCGAGAAAATGCTGCCAGAGCTGTTGAGCTTCGGTATGGGTCACGGGATAGTCGAAACCGTCGAGTTCGCCGTAGTGGTCGCTGAAACGCTGGCGTACCAGGGCCACCACGCCACGGGTTATGGCATCCTGTGCGAAATGCGCCGGGAACGGGCCGCGCAGGCCGCGCGCCAACGGCTTGCGATTGTCGTTATCGAAATTCCATGCGCCCCCCGCCGGGCTGCCGTCGGGCTCCAGGAGCAGGCCGCAGCGCTTGCGCATGCCGCGGTAGAAATGCTCCATGCGCAGTTGGGTACGGTCCTGGGCCCAGCGCGCGAACGCCTCTCGCGAGCACAGGAAACGGGTGTCGCGGTGCCACACCAACGGTAGCCCCGCCTCGCGGAGCGTCTGTTCCAGGCGCCACTCACCGCACTCGGTCAAGTGAACCTCGCTGGCGCCCAGAGCCTGCTGCCAGCGCCGCAGTTCGCCGGCAATGCTGGCACTGTTGCCGTCGGCGTCCAATTCGACGTAGTGCACCTGCCAGCCACGTGCCCTGAGCGCCTGGGCGAAATGACGCATGGCGCTGAAGACAAGCACGATTTTTTGCGGATGATGCGGCACATAGCGCGCCTCACCTTCCACTTCGGCCATCAGAATC
This sequence comes from Pseudomonas sp. PONIH3, assembly GCF_002934345.1. Classification (NCBI taxonomy): domain Bacteria; kingdom Pseudomonadati; phylum Pseudomonadota; class Gammaproteobacteria; order Pseudomonadales; family Pseudomonadaceae; genus Pseudomonas; species Pseudomonas sp. PONIH3. Next base: position 238,824 of record NZ_CP026386.1, on the reverse strand, counting down.
GCATCGCGGGCCGGGTCAAGCGCGGCGAGACTGGCCAGGTCGAACGACAGCTGGTCGCCCAGCACCAGGCCCAGACGCATCGCCGAAGCTACCACTGCTCGTCCAACGTCACCGGCACCCGCAGCGGCGCAACAGGGCCGTCACGCTGCCCACACATTTCATCGTGCACCACTTGCTGGACCAGCATGCACGGCACCGGCTGCAAACCGGCCAGCGTCTGGCGCAATTGAGTGATGGAGTGAAAACGAACGGCCTGCCCCTGATCGTCGCTCAGTGTGACCGGCCCCGCATTGGCCATCGCCCGCAGCAGGTAGAAACCGCCCTCCAGCGACAGCAGTTCCAATGCCTGCACCTGGCCGGCAGCGACCTGCTCGAAGAGTGTATTGAGATTCATGGCGTGCCCTCCGGCAGGCGGCGAAAGAACAGGGTGATCTGGCCGATCTCCACGCCCAGCTTGCTCATGCGCGAGCGGTTGATCAGGGTGTCGTCGTCCATCAGGTACATCCAGTCGTCCAGGTCCACCTGCCAGTGCCGCCCGTCAACCGGCAGGTCCAGTTGGTAACGCCAGCGCAGCGCATTGCCAGCCACCTCGCCGCGGGCTTCGCCGATCACGTCGCCCGCGGTGCCACGCCAGCGACCGGGGCCATCGGGCTCCAGCGTCCAGGTGCGCCGCTGTCGAGTACCGTCGCTGTAGAGAAACCGCTCGTCAAGGATCAGCCGCTCGCCCTCGCGGTGACTATCGATACGCACATGGAAACGCTTCACGACCTCGCCTGAGCGCTTCTGGAACATGCCCCAGGCCTGCACCGGACGCGCGAAGAAGGCCGCCAGGTCCAGCTTGGGTTGCTCGCCGGCGTAGTGCTCGACGCCGACGTTGCCACAGCTGCCGAGCAACAGGCACATGGTCAACAACAAAGCTTTGTACATATTCAGTGTCCTCGATCGTTACCGGCCAGGCCGAGCAGGCGCTGGCGCAATTGTGGATCCCGGGTGCGCGGGTCAAGCCAAATGGCAAAGAAGGCCCGGGCGAAAGCCACATCGGCCACTTCATGGCGCAGTCGGCCATCGACGTAGAAGCGGCAACCTGTTTGCGGAAGGAACACCCCGGTGATGCGCATACCGGGGCGCACATCCACGAATGCCGCCTGCATTTCACGGGCCCATGCGTCGAACTGTTGCGTGGTGACGGTGCCGGCGCCAAGACGGCGCATCTCCTCCAAGCTTGCCTTGACCAGCGTTTCCCGGGACAACGACCGGTGGTAGCTCAGCTCCAGGGCGAATGGCCGGCTCCAGTCCAGCACCGGTCCCTCGGCCCACAAACGGGCGCTGTACAGACGCAGGCCGAACCAGGTGAATTCCCCTTCACCCAGCCGTTGAGCCGTCACAAGCGTGGCTCGCCAATCCGCGCCGACCGAAGTGAGCGAAATCAGCAGCAGACAGAGGCAGGCTAATCGTCCGGAGCAAACCATGAAAAACCTGTACAGAAGACAAATCCTGTACAAGATTATGGCTTTGTACAGATAATTTTCAATGTTGTATAGAAATTAAGGGCAGCTCGATTCATACCAGGGAGCACTTCGGATGAGTGTCATCACCAACCTCCACAGCCCCGCAAACGTGTTGGTCTGCGGCGCCAGCCAAGGCATCGGGCTTGCCCTGTGCGAACAACTGCTGGCACGCGAAGACGTGGGCCTGCTGATCGCCGTGTCGCGCCAGGCAACCCGCAGCACGTCGCTCGATGCGCTGGCCCTGACGCACGGCCGCAGGTTGATGCGCATCGATTGCGATGCTCGGGATGAACGGGCGTTGCAAGCACTGACGGCGCAGGTCCAGGCCAGCTGTGCGCAGTTGAATCTGGTCATCAGTACCCTTGGCGTACTCCACGCCCCCCCGGCTCGCCCCGAGAAGTCCCTGGCGCAACTGGACATCGCGGGGTTGCAGGCCAGCTTCGTGACCAATTGCTTCGCCCCTATCCTGCTGCTCAGGCACCTGCTGCCTTTGCTGCGCCAGCAACCGGTCACCTACGCCGCCTTGTCGGCCCGGGTCGGCTCGATCGGCGACAACCACCTTGGCGGCTGGTACAGCTATCGCGCCAGCAAGGCCGCGCTCAACCAGCTGTTGCGCACGGCCAGCATCGAACTCAAGCGGCTCAACCCCGCTTCGACGGTCCTTGCCCTGCACCCTGGGACCACCGACACCCAGCTCTCGCGCCCCTTCCAGGGCAATGTGCCAATCGACAAACTGTTCTCGCCTGCTTTTGCCGCCGGTTGCATCCTCGAACTCATCGGCCGGCATGGACCATCACAGACCGGTACCTTCTGGGCCTGGGACGGAAGGCAAATTCCCTGGTGACTTGCAGGGGTGTCAGGGATAGGGCGCAACGACACTGGATACTGGGTCAAGGAAGATCAGTTGCAATGGCTCTGCCAGCAGCTGGTCAGCCTGCTCGGCAAAATACTGAAAGTGTTCGGTGGCCAGGTGGGTGTCCAGGGCCTGTTGATGGTCGAACGCTTCGCGCATGTAAAACGTCCCGGGCTCGTCGCTGCGCTCGAACAACATGTAGTCACGATTGCCGGGCTCGGCCCGGGTCGGCTCGATCAGGGCCAGCAAGGCCTCTTTCAGCGCTGCTGCCTGGCCTGGCTTGGCCTTGAGGATGGCAAGGGAAACGAGGGGAAGGTCTTGTGTGTTCACGTCACGCTCCTGGTCAGTTGATTGCCAGCCAGTCTGGCGTGCCCGGCACCTGGGAAAAACCGGCCGTGCGCGTGAACACTTTCACCGATGGAGTGAAAATCAGGACCATCAAAGCAGGCGACGGATCTCAGATACCAACGCGCTTGTCGCCTCTTCAAGCGTTCCTTCGTTGCGACATAAAACCCACCCTTGATCGGCAACCACTCGCTCGAACGCTTCGGTGCAAGCGACATGCTCCTCCAGCGCGTGCATCACGGTACTGCTCAATCCGCGCGACCGCGCCGCTGCCCTCTTCCACGAGAGTTCAGGGTCGGTGATAACGCCCACATGCAGGTCCGGCACCCGCACGTTGCGTTCGAGGTTCAAGCGAAGGATCTCGGCAAACGGCACCAGTCGGCGAAACGCCGCATCGGACGGGTACCAGCGATCGATCAGGATGATGCTGTCCGCCGGTTGCTTGGCCAGCACATGCCGGGAAATCCAGGCACGGCTGTCCGCCAGGCGCTCACAAACCTTCATTTCCAGGTCCCGGCAGGGTTTCCTGACGAACTGGTTGACCAGGACCATGGTTTCGCCCCGGTAGGGATCGCTTTTCTTCTCGCAGATGCGGATCACTTTCCTGTTGTCCGCCCTCAGCGCTTTGGTGACGGCTTCCAGCAGCGTGGTCTTGCCGGTGCCCTTGGGGCCATCGAGGGAAATGAACAGCGAACGACTCATGCTTCACACAACGGTTGAATTCCTTCACGAACAGTCAATGAACCGGGCTCGGTCACATCAGGCAGTAGAACTCGCTGACCTCTGCGACGATCTCCCGGGCGGCATTGTACAGCCTCGCCTCGGGTGTCAGGGCCATGGAGCGGGCTTCCAGCACATAGCGCTGGCCGCCCTGGAAATGGGCGTAATCGAGGGTGAGGTAGCATTGGCGGACGGTGGTGCCGCCGAGCATGCTCATGCCTCCTCCGCCGTTCGTTTCATAGTCAAAGCGCACCACCAATTCGTGGCTGCCAGGGCTGACCTGGAAGAAGCGGCCTTCGTCCAGGCGTTGCTTGTCCAGGCGTTCGGCCAGCAGGACGCGGTCGTTGGGGAATGGCAGCGACAGGTCGACCCAGGCCATCTGCGGGTTGGCGGCGGGCAATGGGGTTTGGCAGCCTGGGATGACGGTGATCAGTAACAGCAGTAGCAGCCGGCGCATGGTGAGGTTCCTTGGGGAACTGGATTAAGGATAGCGCTGGGGCGTCGGGTTGTTAATCACCGCGTGGGAACGTGCTGGTGCTCGTCACCTGGGAGGAGATAAAACTCAGGCCGCCGGGTTGAACCCGGACAGGCCTGAGGAAGGGAAACTGTCGGCCGGCTGGCGGCCCTTGAAGCTACAGACTCTCGTCGAGGAACTTGACCACGGTGCCCATGCACGCCACCCGCTCCTCCACATGCGGCATGTGGCTGGAGTTCTCGAACAACGCCCAGCGGATCCCGGGGATCAGGTCCAGGTACGGCTTGACTACCAGCGGCGTGGCCTCGTCATAGCGCCCGGAGATCAGCAGGCTCGGCACGTTGATCCGCGGCAGGCGGTCGACGATGGTCCAGTCCTTGGTGCTGCCGATGATGTGAAATTCGTTGGGCCCGGTCATCGCGTGGTACACGGTCGGGTCGGCCTCCACCTGGGCGAAGGTGCGTGCCACCTCTTCCGGCCAGGGCTTGAGCCGGCACACGTGGCGGTCGTAGAACACCTGGGTGGCGGCGATGTAGTCGGCCGCGGTGTAGTCGCCCACGGCTTCGTGGCGCAGCAGGGTTTCCTGGACGTCCTTGGGCAGCTCTTCGCGCAGGCGGTTGGCCTCGCGCACCCAGGTGCGCATGTCGGCCGGCGAGTTGGCGATCACCAGGCAGCGCAGGCCCCTGGGCTGGCGCACCGCGTGTTCGCTGGCGAGCATACCGCCCCAGGACTGGCCCAGCAGTGCGTAGCGCTCGCTGATGCCCAGGTGCTCAAGCAGGTTGTCGAGCTCATCCAGGAACAGCTTCACCGTCCAGAACGACGGCGGCATCTGCGGCAGGTGGGTGGAACGGCCGTTGCCCAGCTGGTCGTAGTGGATGACCGGGTAGCCACCGGCGGCGACATCTTTATAGGCATCGACATAGTCGTAGGTGCAGCCCGGGCCGCCGTGCAGGATGACGAGCGGGGTGCGGCCACAGGCCAGGTCGCCGGTGACGCGGTACCAGGTCTGGTATTCGCCAAAGGGGGCAAAACCTTCACGCGATTGGGTGAGTTCCATTTCATCCGGCTCCATGTGAATCATGGAACACACGATATCCCTATCTGCAACGCGGCATAACTAGAGAATTTGCTAGGTTTTCGGTTTTTTTTGCCCTTTTCACGGGTCGAGCAGGCGGTAATGCACCGCCCGGGCGACCGCCTGGACGCGGTTCTTGGCCCCGAGCTTGTGCATCGCCGAGGTCAGGTGCAGGGAAATCGTCGCCAGCGAGCGGTTGAGCTTGTCGGCGATCTCCCCTGCCGTCAGGCCTTCGGCGGCCCAGCGCAGGCACTCGACTTCGCGGCGGGTCAGACGGATGGCGCGGGTAGAGGACTCCTTGGCCAGCAAGGGATAGGCCGCCTCCTGCAAAGCGTGGGCAATCTGACTGAAATCGCCCAGGTGCTCCCGGGCGTCGTCCAGGTCGCGCTGGCTGGCCTGGGGGCGCAGGCCGGTCAGGGTCGCCAGCCCGCCCCGTGGCAGGTGGATCGGCACAGTCACGCCGCAGGTCAGCTGCGCATCGTGCAGGTAGCCGACCACCGGGGCGTGGCGACGGTCGATGTGGCGCTGCAGGATGGTCTCGCCCTTGGGCAGGTACGACCAGACGAAGGGCGCGATGGAGGACACGGCAACCTGCTGTACCGGGTCGATCTGGTAGAAACCCTCGGAACACCACAGGTCCTGCCAGTCCTTCGGGGTCTGGCGCAGTCGGACCACGCTCGGGGTGATCAGCTCGCCGACATGATCCAGCGGCACCGGGCTGTAGTCGTACACGAGGGCATCAAAGCCCAGTTCTGCCGCCAGTTCGGCGACGCTGTCCATCTGTTCGTCCAGGCTCTTGTCCGACGCCAGACGGGCATTGAGTTCAGCCACCTTGGCCTGCATACCTGACACTCCCTGTGATTCCTTTTGGATTTCCATCCCGAAGTCCGGCACGTAGAATGCCACGGCTTGGCGCGGGACTGCCATACAAAACCTATAGGAAACACTAGCTTGTAGGCGACGAATTCTCCTGCGCTAGTTATAGCCCCAAGCCATGGCCAACAGGAGAGTAGCGATGTGGCGTGAGATGCAACCTGACCAGCGGTTCGACGTAGAGGTCGATGGCCACAACGTCGTGGTGTACAGCTTTGGCGAAGGTGACGAGGTGCTGTTGTGCCTCAATGGCGGGCCGGGGCTGCCCTGCGACTACCTGCGTGACGCCCATGCCTGGCTCAAGGACAAGGGTATCCGCGTGGTCGCCTTCGACCAGCTGGGCACCGGCGCCTCCGACCGCCCGGATGACGACAGCCTGTGGAACATCACCCGCTACGTGGCCGAGGTCGAACGCGTGCGCCAGGCCCTGGACCTGGGTCGCGTGCACATGCTGGGGCACTCCTGGGGCGGCTGGCTGGCGATCGAGTACGCCATTCATCACCCGCAGTCGCTGAAAAGTCTGATTCTCGAGAACACTGTCGGCGACATTCCGCACCTGATCACCGAGCTTGAGCGCCTGCGCGGCGCGCTGGGCAGCGAGACCGTGGCGATGATGCAGCGCCACGAGGCCCTGGGCACCCTCGATCATCCCCAGTACCAGGCGGCCATCACCCTGCTCAACTACCGCCACGTCTGCCGCCTCGAGCAGTGGCCGGCGCCGATCCAGCGCTCGCTGGGCGACTGGAACATGGGCCCGTACAGCACCATGCAGGGCCCCAACGAGTTCCTTTATATCGGCAACCTCAAGGACTGGAACCGCCTCGAGCAAATGGGCGAGTTCCGCATGCCGGTGCTGATCACCACCGGCCAGCATGATGAACTGACCCCCGCCTGCGCCATGCGCATGAACCTGGCCCTGCACGGCCGCGCCGAGCTGCACGTGTTCCCCAACAGCAGCCACATGCCGTTCTACGAAGAACCCCAGGCCTATTTCCCGGTGTTGCTGGACTTCCTGCAACGCAACCGGGGCTGACCGATGAGCCTGGCACGTTACCGGTTCGTCCTGATTCGCCCGTTGCAACTGCTGCCGGTACTGCTGGGCATCAGCATCATCACCTTCGTGCTGGTGCGCTCGATCCCCGGCGACCCGGCGCGGGTGCTGCTGGGCGCGCGCAGCACGCCGGACGCGATCGCGAAGATTCGCGCCCAGTTCGGCCTCGACGAGCCGATCTTGGTGCAGTACCTGTACTTCCTGAAGAACCTGCTCAACGGCGACCTGGGCAAGTCGCTGCTGTACAAGGTCGACGCCCTGCCGCTGATTGCCGGGCGCATCGAGCCGACTGTGTTGCTGGTGCTGGGCAGCGTGCTGCTGGCGTTGCTGATCGCCGTGCCGCTGGCCACCCTCGCCGCGCGGCACAAGGGCGGCTGGGCCGACAACCTGATCCGCCTGTTCACCACCGCCGGGCTCGGCCTGCCGGCCTTCTGGCTGGGGCTCATGCTGATCCTGCTGTTCAGCGTGCACTGGGGGTTGTTCCCGGTATCCGGCTATGGCCGCACCTGGGCAGACAAACTGCACCACCTGGTATTGCCGTGCCTGACCATCGCCCTGGCGCTCTCGGCGGTGCTGGTGCGCAACCTGCGCGCGAGCATCCTCCTGGAGCTACAGGCCGACCACGTCACCGCCGCCCGCGCACGCGGCCTGGGCGAAGGGGCGATCCTGCGCCGGCACGTCCTGCCCAACGCCATGCTGCCGACCATCAACCTGCTGGCGGTCAACATCGGCTGGCTGATCAGCGGCACCGTGGTGATCGAAAGCCTGTTCTCGCTGCCCGGTGTCGGCCAGTTGCTCGTGCGCGGCATCTTCACCCGCGACTACATGGTGGTCCAGGGCGTGGCCATGGTGCTGGCCTGCGCCACGGTGGCAGTGAACTTCATCGCCGACGTGGTGACTACCGCCCTCGACCCGCGGGTGACCATCCAATGAGCCAGAGCCCCGCACTGGCGCTACGCTGGCGCCTGGCCTGGCACTTGGGCAATGGCCGCCTGGCGCTGTACTGCGGCCTGGCGATCGTCCTCGGCTGGTGCCTGCTGGCGCTTTGCGCGCCATGGATAGCGCCGTTCGACCCGCTGGCGCAGAACGCCGACCTGCGCCTGGCCGCGCCCAGCCTTGGTCACCCGTTCGGCACCGACAACTTTGGCCGCGACATCCTTTCGCGGGTGATCTGGGGCGCGCGCATCGACCTGCAGATGGCGCTGATCGGGGTGATCTTTCCATTCCTGCTCGGCACCTGCATCGGCGCGGTTTCCGGCTATGTCGGCGGGTTGCTGGACAACATCTGCATGCGCCTGGTCGATATCGTCCTGGCCTTCCCGTTCCTGGTGCTGATGCTGGCGATCATGGCCATCCTCGGCCCGGGCCTGGGCAGCTTCTACATCGCCATGGCCCTGGTCGGCTGGGTGTCCTATGCGCGGCTGATCCGCTCGCAGATCCTGGTGCTCAAGCAAGGCGATTTCGCCCTGGCCGCCAGGAGCCTGGGGTTCAGCCACCGACGCGTGCTGTTCGGCCACCTGCTGCCCAACGCCCTGTTCGGCTCGGTGGTGTTCTGCATGTCGGATGCCGTGCTGGTGCTGCTCAATGGCGCGGCCGTCAGCTACCTGGGCCTCGGCGTGCAGCCGCCCACCCCGGAATGGGGCACCATGGTGGCCGAGGGGCAGAGTTTCATCACCAGCGCCTGGTGGATCTGCACCTTCCCGGGCCTGGCCGTGGTGACCCTGGCCATGGGCTTCAGCTTGCTGGCCGACGGCGTCGCCGAGCTGCTGGGAGACCGTACATGAGCCCTGCCCTGCTCCAGGTCCGCGAACTGAGCGTCATCGCCCGCGCTGGCCAACGCGATATCACCCTGGTCGATCGCCTGTCGTTCGACCTCGGCCAGGGCGAGATCCTCGGCCTGGTGGGCGAAAGCGGCTCGGGCAAGACCCTGGCTTGTCGCGGCCTGATGCGCCTGCTGCCGTCGCCGAACCTGCGCCTCGAAGGCCAGGCCGTGCGCCTGGCCGGCAACGACCTGCTGCGCCTGGACGAGGCCGGCATGCGCCGTATGCGCGGTCGCGAGCTGGGCATGATCTTCCAGAACCCCAGCAGCCACCTCGACCCGCTGATGCGTATCGGCGCGCAGATCGCCGAGGGCATCCGCCTGCACCAGGGCGCCTCGCGGCGCGAAGCGCGGGCCGAGGCCATCGAGGTGCTGCGCCAAGTCGGCATCCCCGACCCGAAAACCCGCGTCGACAGCTATCCCCACGAGTTCTCCGGCGGCATGCGGCAACGGGCGATGATCGCCGTGGCCCTGGGCTGCAACCCCAAGGTGCTGATCGCCGACGAGCCGACCACGGCGCTGGACGTCACCGTGCAGGCGCAGATCCTGCGCCTGCTGCTGGAGCTGCGCGACCGCCGCGGCCTGTCGATGATCCTGATCAGCCACGACCTCGGCGTGGTCGCGCAGACCTGCGACAGCATCGCCGTGATGTACGCCGGGCGCCTGTGTGAACACGGCGCCAAGCAGGCCCTGCTGAGCCAGCCGCGCCACCCCTACAGCGCCGGACTGCTGGCCTGCCATCCCGCGACGCGGCGGCACGCGGGACTGATGAACACCATTGCCGGGCAACCGCCGCTGCTCGACGCCCTGCCCGCAGGGTGCCGCTTCGAACCGCGCTGCCCGCAGGCCACGCCGGACTGCCGGGCACAATTGCCGGAACTGCGGGTGATCGCCCCCGGCCATCGCCTGGCCTGCCATACCCCGCTGCTGGCCGGAGGCCTGTCATGACCACGCTGTTGCAGGTCAACGACCTGCATGTGCAGTTCCCCGCCTCGGGCGGCGGCCTGTTAAACCTGCGCCCACGCAAGGTCAACGCCGTCAACGGCGCGTCGCTGAGCCTCGCCGCCGGCCAGGCCCTGGGCCTGGTGGGCGAGTCGGGTTGCGGCAAGAGCACCCTGGCCCGGGCCATCCTGCAACTGACCCCGGCCAGCAGCGGCCAGGTGCTGTTCGACAGCAGCGACATGCGCCAGGGCAACCGCCTGGATATCGAGCGCCTGCGCCGCGAGACCGCGATGATCTTCCAGGACCCGTACAGCGCGCTCAATCCACGCCAGCGCATCGGCCAGATCCTCGCCGAGGTGCTGCAGGTGCAGCGCAAGGTGCCCGCCGCGCAGATCCCCGCCCGGGTCGCCGAACTGCTCGGCCTGGTCGGCCTGCGCGCGGAACTCGCCGAGCGCAAGCCCGGTTCGCTCAGTGGCGGCCAGTGCCAGCGGGTCGGCATCGCCCGGGCGCTGGCCGTCGAGCCCCGGCTGATCGTCGCCGACGAGTGCGTCGCCGCCCTCGACGTGTCGATCCAGGGGCAGATCATCAACCTGCTGCTGGAACTGCGCCAGCGCATGGGCCTGGCCCTGCTGTTCATCACCCACGACCTGGGCGTGGTACGCCACCTGTGCGACCGGGTGGCGGTGATGTACCTGGGCCGGATCGTCGAGGAAGGCCCGGTGGCCGAGGTCTTCGACGACCCGCGCCATCCCTACACCGCCGCGCTGGTGCAGTCCATCGCCGACATCGACCCGGCCCGGCGCCTGCCGCAGCACCCGCTGGCCGGCGAGCCGCCGAGCCCGCTGCAGCCACCGTCCGGCTGCGCCTTTCACCCACGTTGTCGCCACGCGTTGCCCGAGTGCGGCGCAGATATTCCCCCCAGCCACGCAGAAGGTGGCCGCTACCATGCCTGCGTCCACCCGCGACTGCCGTGCTGACCCACCCCACATGACCATCAAACGGAGCTTGAGCATGAAACCCACTGCATTGAAGTTACTCACCGCCGCCGTGCTGGCCGCCAGCACCCTGGCCGGTGGCATGGCCCAGGCCGCCGGCGTGCTGACCATCGGCTGCCGCGAGGAGAGCACCACCTTCGACCCGATCAAGAGCGCGCAGAACCGCGACAGCTGGGTCTTCGCCAACGTCTACGACGTACTGGTGCGCGTCGACAACAGCGGCACCAAGCTGCTGCCGGGCCTGGCCGAAAGCTGGAAAGTCTCCGACGACGGCCTGACCTACACCTTCAAGGTTCGCGAAGCCAAGTTCTCCGATGGCTCGCCGCTGACTGCCAGCGATGCGGCGTTCTCCCTGCTGCGCATTCGCGACAACCCCGGCTCACTGTGGTCCGACTCCTACAAGATCATCGACAAGGCCGAAGCACCGGATGACCGCACCCTGGTGGTGACCCTGAAGAACAAGTCGGTGCCGTTCCTCGCGCAGCTGGCCACCGCCAACGTGTCGATCCTGTCGAAAAAGGCCATGGACGCCATCGGCGAAGAGGCCTACGCCCAGGAACCGGTGACCTCCGGCGCGTTCAAGGTCAAGGAGTGGCTGCGCGGCGACCGCGTGATCCTGGAGAAAAACCCCTACTTCTGGGAAGCCGACAAGGTCAGCCTGGACGGCGTGGAGTGGATCTCGATCCCCGACGACAACACGCGCATGCTCAAGGTCCAGGCCGGCGAACTGGACTCGGCGATCTTCGTGCCGTTCTCCCGCGTTGACGCGCTGCAGAAAGACAAGAGCCTGACCATCCACATCGACCCGTCGACCCGCGAGGACCACCTGCTCATCAACCATGAGAAAGGCCTGCTGGGCAAGGTCGAGGTGCGCGAGGCCATCGACCTGGCGATCGACAAGAAGGCGCTGGTGGAAACCGTGACCTTCGGCCATGGCGAAGCGGCCTACTCGTACATTCCAAAAGGCGCGCTGTACCACAATGCCAACAACCCGCAACGCCCGTTCGACCCGGCCAAGGCCCGTGAACTGCTGAAGAAGGCCGGTGCCGAGGGGCTCAAGGTCAACTACGTGGTCAACGCCGGCAACGAGGCCGACGAGCAGATCGCCGTGCTGGTACAGAAGCAGCTGGCCGATGTCGGCATCACCGCCAACCTGCAGAAGGTCGACCCGACCCAGAGCTGGCAGATGCTGGTCGATGGCGACTACGACCTGTCGGTGATGTACTGGACCAACGACGTGCTCGACCCGGACCAGAAGACCACCTTCGTGCTCGGCCACGACACCAACCAGAACTACATGACCCGCTACCACAACGACAAGGTCAAGGACCTGGTGGCCGCGGCCCGGGTGGAGACCGACCCGGTCAAGCGCGGGCAGATGTACCAGGACCTGCAGAAGCTGGCCAAGCAGGACGTGCACTGGATCGACCTGTACTACAGCCCGTACATCAACATCTCGCGTAGCAATATCCAGAACTTCCTGCAGAACCCGTTGGGCCGTTTCACGCTCGAGGAAACGGTGAAGCTGGATGCAGGGGTGACGACTGCACAGAAGTGAAGGTCAGGGGGCGGCTGATGGCCGCCCCTTTTCGTTTCACACCTTGGCCTTGCGCCGTCGCAACCACATCCAGGCAACCCCCGCCAATACCACCAACCCCACCGGTAGCGCCTGCGCCTTGTACGGCCGCAACGCCGCCCGCGCGGCATCCAGCTTCTCTGTCACATAGCGTTTGTTGGCCTGGTCGAACCGGGGCGCTTCGCACTGGTTGCCGAAATCCTCTGCCCACTGCACGAACGGCCCCTGCTGGACGTAGCGCTTGTACAGCGCGCTTTCCTGCTCGGTGCCCGGCACCCAGCCCGCCGCCGTGCACAGCACCGCGGCGAAGGCTTGGCTGCTGCGCGGCAACTGGTCCGCGGCCTGGTTGGCCAGGTCGGCGGCGACATAACGATAGTGGTAACGCTGGTCGGGCTTGGCCTCGGTCGCCAACTGGCGCTGCACTTCGCCGGCACCGATGAACGGCCCGGGCTGCAGGGTGGCGCTGCCCAGGCTGAAGCTGCCACCCAGCCAGGCATAGTCCGGTGCCATTTCGTAGCCGAGGATTTCCATGCCGGCACCGCGTGCCAAGGTGGCCGCGGCGAACAGCGCCTCGGCGCGGCCCGTGGCCGTCCAGCGCGAGGCGGCCTCCTGGCGATGCTGGCCGTAGGCCTTGGCATCGGCCTGCAACTGCGCCGTGGCGAAGTAGCCGGGCGCCTCGTCATAACGGCCCTCACGCAGCAGACGTCGGCCCAGCAACTCGCGCAGCTGCGTCGCCACCGGTCGCGGCACATAGCCGCCCTCTTCCACCTTGGGGGCCGGTGGCGCCGGCACATGGGCATCGACATAGCCCTTGAGCTCGTCCAGGGTCAGCACGCGGTCGGCCACGTTGGCCGTATCCTGCCAGTAGATGTCCTGGCTGCGATACAGCAGGTCGAAGGCCTGCAGGTAGTCGCCGCGCTCCAGCGCCAGGATCGCGCCCTCGCCTTCGACCCGGCAGCCGGGCTTGACGCTTTCGTAGTCCCAATCGGGTGTCTGTCTGGAGCCCCACGACTCTTCGCGGGGGAACGCGGCGGCGGCCTTGGCATAGGCAGCGGCTGCCTGGGCCTTGTCGCCATCGCGCAAGGCCAGCTTGGCGCGCAGCCACCAGGCAAGGCCGGTATCGCCGGCCTGCTGCAGATAGCTCCTGGTCGCGGCATAGTTGCCTTGCTGGTAGGTCAATGCAGCCAGGCGGTCGGCGTCTTCCAGCTTGTCGCCGACACTGGCCTGCAGCAACCCGGGCAGGCGCCGGGCCTGGGTTGGCGGCTGGCCGTCGTAGTCCCAACCGACATGGCTGAGCAGATAGGCGGTGAGCAGCTTGCGTGGCATCGGTTGCGCCAACTGCGTCTTCAGCTGTTCATCCGGCAGGCTCACCAGTTCGTTGGCAAGTTGCCTGAGCGAGCTGTAGCCACTGCCCGAGCCCAGACGGCTCTGGCTGGCATACAAGCGGATGGCGCTGTTCCAGTCGCCGGCGAGCTTGGCCAGGCGGGCCTCCTCGCCAAGGCTGGCAACCCCCAGTTCCAATGGGTCGCTGAAGCCTTCGGCGCTGAGCGCGCGGGCTTGCTGGAAAGCCTCGCGCGCCTGGGCTTGCAGGGCCTGCGGGGTCTGTTGCGGATCATCACTGGCCGCGAAGCTGCGGGCCATCAAGGCCCGCCCCAGCGAGTAGGCTGCCCAGGTGCTGCGCAGCTTGCGTTGTTCAGCTGGCAGGGCCAGCACCTTGGCAAAATAATCCGCGGCCAGGGCGTGGTCGCCGGTGTCGAAAGCCACCGCGCCGGCAATGTACAGGCGCAGTTCATCCGGCAATTCGGCGCCCTGCTCCAGCACTTGTTGCGGATCCGCCAGGGCACGCAGTTGCGCGACCTTTTCGCGCAGCGATTGCGGTAGCTCGCTTGCCTCGATACGGCTGCGCTGCTCACGGTAAGGTCGGTCGTTGTCGTCACTGTCCCAGTAAGGAGTCAGGGTCACATCGGTGGCGGGCTTGAGGCCTGCGATCTGCTCGCCGAGGCGATTCACCTCGAAGCCGAAATTGCCCTCCGGCAACTCGGCCAGGGTATGCGCCCGATCGCCGAGCAACTGCATCGGGAAGTCCGGGCCACAGGCCAGCGCCGGAACGGCCGGCACGCTCAGGGACAGGTACAGCAGGCGCCGGGGCCAGTTACGGGTAGACATTCCATGCTCCTTGATCGATTCCATGGCAGCGCGCCCAGCCGAGGACGCGCCGGCCGCCAGCGGCGAGACGCGCGCTGGACTGGCGGTTGAAGATGAGGTGTTGCGGGGATTGCTGCAAGCGGTAGCCGTTGAGCCCGTCGGCGGCGTCACAGGATGCGACGTTCAGCTCCACCCGCGCAGGTATCGGCAGGTCGAGATTGCCGACGTTGACCAGATTGATGTCGCGCAGCCCCGCCTGCCCGGACAGTTCGACCCGCCAGTGGCTGGCGAGCGCGTCGCCTCGCGCCACTGCCTTCAAGGTGGTCAGGCTCCAGGCGCGGCGGTCGCCGGGCAACGGTAGGCGGAACCAGATCAGCCCGGCCAGGTGCGCAGGTGGCTGGTGGCGCAATTGTCTGCCCAGGTCCGCCAATTGCTTTGGATCGGCCAGCAGTTCGCGGCGTTCGCCGCCACGACTCAACGGTGTTTCGCTTTCCACAACGGGCGCGCCACCGGTATCAGGCAGCAACGCGACGCCATAGGCGGGCAAGGCCAGGTAGAACGGCTTGTCGCCGACGCGACTCCAGCGTTGGGCCCATTGCCTGGCCTGTGCCGGATCGAACAGGCCGCGCCGCGGGTCGCTCACTGCGTGCACCTGCAACACACTGCTGTCCACCGCCTGCAACAGCGCCGGCAGCTGCGGGCTGTCGAGCCAGGCGGGCAATGCGGTGATGCTCAGCTTCAGGCCCGGCGGCAGTTGTGCGCGCAGTTTCAGGAGAAATTCGCCATAGCCTGCAAGGCGAGCACTGCCGCTGTCATGGTCGATCTCCAACCCCTCCAGGGCCACACCCGCGGCCTGCCAGTCCGCCAGCAGGCGCGCCATCTGTGGGCCTGCCTCCTGCAGGTCGAGCGCCGGCAACTGGCCGTCCAGGCGCACCACGGCGATCACTGGCCGGCCATCGGCCTTGAGCCGTGGCAGGTCGACCAGCGCCCTGCTCCACCCGGCTTTGGGCTGCGCTTGCAAGGCCAGTACGCGCAAGGTCGAAAAGTCGGCGCGGCTGTCCGCCAGGGCTTGCTCATGGGCGGGTTGCCATTGGCGTTGCCAGATATAGAGCTGCTGGTCGAGCGGCAGTGCGGGCTCAGGCCGGCAGCCGGCGAGCGCGCCGAGCACGACACAGAAGAACAGATGACGCAGGGACGGGGTGGCGGGCATGCAATCCTTTGTCTGGCGCGTTGGGCTGCCGGTGGCGAGGCGGCGATATTACCTCAACTCAGCATCGAGGCGGCGTCCTGCCAGCTGGAGTACAGATGTTCTCCATGGACGTATATGCGAGGATTACCGTTGGTGAGTAAAGAGCCTTCACTCAGCACGCGTCATTTTAAATAGCTGCGTACTAGTTAGAAGACTATCTAACTTGACTTCAGCTACGAACTTGCAAGGCGAAGAATAATGACCAAATTAATTGATTATCATTCACCAGCCAAACCATACAAGCTTCAAGATTAATTATTTATATATAGTCAGGATTAATAATTCGCAAGCATTCTAATGCACTCATAAAAATCACGTGTTTCATCTAACCCTTCGCCCCACATTTCCTTGCAAAAGCGAAGCGGCCGACTAGTTTTGTGTTTGTCTTCGCCAACATCATAAATACAACTCCCTCGCCAATAAGTTCAGAGGAGTCCATGTCCTTGCGCCCATTGGCGTGACGTTCGATTGCTGAAACGGAAATCAGTCAAATAACAAGAGGGACGCTTGATGAAGCGCAACCGCGGGTATCGTGCGCTCTCGCAAAGAGGGCCGGGCAAACATTTCTGGTTGTCAGTACTGTGCTTCTCAGGCCTGGTGATCGCCAGCTTTGTATTATTCGAACAACAGATCCAGAACTTCCTTTCCCACCTCGAACACTTCCTGCCTTCGACCCCCGCCCAGATGCTTACCCTGGCGGTGCTGCTGATCGGCTTGCTGGCGCTGGACGTGGTACTACCCGTGCCGTCGAGCATGGTCGCGCTGTTTGCGGTGGCGACGCTTGGCAGCGTTGGCGGCTACCTGGTGATCTTCATCGGCCTGTGCCTGGGTGCCGGGCTGGGGTATGCGCTGGGGGCGGGGTATTTTCGCCTGCTGTCCAGCCGCCTGGGCCTGCACCAGCGCCAGCCGGGGCAACTGGCGTATCGGCTGGGCACGCTGTCGTTGATCTGCCTGCGCGGCGTGCCGGTGCTGGCGGAAACCTCGGTGGTGGCGGCCGGCATGCAGCGCTATCCGTTGCGCGCCTTCATCCTGGTCACCACCTTGGCCAATGCCGGCCTGGCACTGGCCTACAGCGCCATCGGCAGCTTCCTGGTCGCGCAGAACGCGCTGCTGGTGACCCTGCTCGCCGGCATGGTCCTGCCCGCGTTGTTCATTGCCGGGTACAGCCTGTTCAAGGCCTTGCGCAAGGGTGAACCACTGCGCGGGCGTTTCACGGTCAGTTACGACTACCCCGTGGTGTTCACCGAGCACCTGTTCGATCCGCTCAACACCTGCCTGCATCGCCAGCTCACCGCACAGCAGCGTGGTCGGGTAACAGTGCTGGTGTTCGCCGACGAACAGCTGCTGCGTTGCGCACCGCACCTGCCGGGCCAGATCGACGCCTACTTTGCCGCCCATGCCGCGGACCTGAACCTGAAAGCCGCGCCCATCGCCGTGCCGGCCGGTGAGCTGAGCAAGGACGCACAGGTATTGCAACAGCTGTACAGCGACATGCTGAGCCATGGGCTGGACCGCCATTGCTTCGTCCTGGCCCTGGGCGGCGGCGCCGTGCTGGACGCGGTGGGCTACGCCTGCGCCACCTTTCACCGGGGCATGCGCCTGATCCGCATCCCCAGCACGGTACTGGCACAGAACGACGCCGGCATCGGCGTGAAGAACGGCATCAACGCCTTCGGCCAGAAGAACCTGCTCGGCGCCTTCTACCCTGCCTGCGCAGTGATCAATGACTTCCAGCTGCTCACCACGCTTGCCCACCGCGACCGCATTGCCGGCCTGGCCGAGGCGGTCAAGGTGGCGCTGATCAAGGACCGCGCCTTCTTCGAGTGGATGGAGCGGGAGGCCGACGCCCTCGCCCACTTCGATCATCCGGCCAGCCGTTACGCCATCCGCCGTTGCGCCGAGCTGCACCTGGGGCACATCACCGGCGCTGGCGACCCCTTCGAACGCGGCAACGGGCGCCCCCTGGACTACGGCCACTGGGCGGCGCACAAGCTGGAAAACCTCAGCCAGCACCGCCTGCGCCACGGTGAAGCGGTGGCGGTGGGCATGGCCCTCGACGGGCTCTATGCCAATGCCCTGGGTCTGTTGAGCGATGCCGACAGCGAGCGCGTCATCAGCTTGTTGCTCAGGCTTGGCTTCAACCTGTGCCCGCCGGAGCTGAGCCTGAAAGATGCGCATGGACGTTCGCGAGTGTTGCTTCGGCTCGAGGAGTTTCGCCAGCACCTGGGCGGGCAGCTGTCCATCCCCATGCTGAGCTGCATCGGCACATCGGTCGACCTGCACGAGATCGATGACGCCCTGATGGAACAGGCGCTGCTGCGGCTGGTCAGCCAGCGCGCGCCCCTCACCCTGGGCGAGGGCTGCGCGCAATGAACCCGATCGCCCCGGACCTGAAAACCTGGCTGACCGTTGGCCGGGTCTCCAACCTGCCCACGGTGTGGACCAACACCCTGGCCGCCGCCCTGCTGGCCAGCAGCGCCGGCGCCCTGGCGCCACCCTCGTCGCTGGTGTGGCTACTGCTGCTGGCCATGCTGTCGCTGCTGTACCTGGCCGGCATGCTGCTGAACGACCTGCTGGACGCCGATTGGGACCAACAGCACAGCAACGCCCGCCCCATCACCCTCGGGCTGGTCAGCCGGCGGCAGGTGCGCCTGGCCATCTACGGGTTGCTGCTGCTGGCCGCGACCGCGGCGCTCGGCCTGAGCCGCCTGGTCGAACAGCCGCACTGGCTGCTGGGCAGCGTCACCCTGCTGGTGGGCTGCATTCTCGGCTACAACCTGCTGCACAAGACCCACGTCCACAGCGTCTGGTTGATGGGCGCGTGCCGCTCGGCACTGTACCTCACCGCGGCAGCCAGCCTGGCGGTACCGGCGCAGCCCATCTGGCTGTGCGCGATCCTGCTGGGCGTGTACATCAGCGGCCTGACCTACCTGGCACGCCAGGAGCACCTCAACCAGTTGCTCAGCCGCCTGCCCCTGCTGCTGATGCTCAGCCCGCTGGCCCTGGCGGCCTACGCCGACACCCTGTGGTTCTGGCCGGTGTTGCTGCTGTGGCTGGGCTGGTTGGGCTGGCATTACTGGCTGCACCTCGCCGATCCGCGGCGCCGGCAAGTACGTGCCTTCATCGGCGCGGGGCTGGCGGCCCTGCCGCTGTTCGATGCCCTGGTGCTGGCGGTGGCCGACCAGCCCCTGGGCAGCCTGCTGTGCGTCCTGGTGTTCTTCCTGCTTCCACACCTCCAACGCTGGATCAAACCGACATGAACAGTCATATCGCTTCGTCGCCAACGGCGGCGCTGGACATGCGCCACGACTGCCTGGCCGAACGGCAGCAGGCCTTGATCGTGCAACTCGATCAGGCCGAGTTGCAGTGGTGGCACCAGGCGCAGGAACGCCTCGGGCAGTCGCCGGACGCCAACACCGCCGCCCTGCTGAGCAGCCAGTGCAAGCGCCGCATCGGCGACCGGGCCATGCCCGACGATGAGGGCTGGAGCCAGTTGCAACTGGCACGCGCGCTGCTGCTGGCGCAGGTCCTCGACCAGCAACCCGAGGCCGGGCAGCTGCCTTTGCTGCGCCAGTTGTTCCTGTGGGGCGACGACCAGGAAAAGGTCGCCCTGCTCAAGGCCCTGGACTGGCTCGACAGCCGTGGCGCGTGCCTGGAGCTGGCCTTGCAGGCCGGGCGCACCAGCAACAGCCAGGTGTTCGCCGCCCTCGCCCTCGACACCCTCTACCCGTCCCGCCATTACCCGGAGCGTGCGTTCCACCAGCTGGTGCTCAAAGCGCTCGGCATGGGGCTGGACGTGAGCCGCCTGCGCGGCCTGAGCGAGCGTCAGGGCGTCACCCTCAACCAACTGGCCCTTGATCTGCTGGATGAGCAGCTGGCTGCCGCGCGCCCGGTCTCCGGCGGTCTGTACCTGGCGATTGCCTTCAACCTGCTCAGCCCGGCGCAGCACCAGCGGCTGCTCGGCCTCTGCCGCCAGCAATGTCTGCCCCGCGGCTGGCATGAGCACCTGGCCACCTGATACCCGACGATGCCTTCTCCCTGACGAGGATTCACCATGCCCAAGTACTTCGACCCGCATATCCATATGGTCAGCCGCACCACCGACGACTATCAGAACATGGCTGCCGCCGGCATCACCGGGGTGATCGAACCCGCGTTCTGGCAGGGCCAGGCCAGGACCAGCCTCGGCAGCTTCGTCGACTACTTCGACACCCTGCTGGGCTGGGAGCGTTTTCGCGCCAGCATGTTCGGCATCCATCACTTCTGCACCATCGGCCTCAACCCCAAGGAGGCCAACGACCTGTCGATCGCCTATGAGGTACTCGAGGTCCTGCCGCGCTACCTGGTCAAGGACGGCGTGGTGGCGGTGGGTGAAATCGGCTACGACGACATCACCCCCGAGGAAGACCGCTTTCTCGCCGCGCAACTTGAGCTTGCCAGGCAATTCAACCTGCCGGTGCTGGTGCACACCCCACACCGCGACAAGATCGGCGGCACCAAGCGCACCCTGGCGGTGATCCGCGAAGTCGGCATCGCCGAGCACCTGGTGATCATCGACCACCTCAACGAACTGACCCTGCCGCTGGTGCTCGACAGCGATTGCTGGCGCGGCCATTCGATCTACCCCAACACCAAGATGTCCGAGCAACGCATGGTCGCGCTGCTGCAGCAGTACGGTACGGAAAAAATGGTGGTCAACAGTGCCGCCGACTGGGGCATCAGTGACCCGCTCAAGGTGCCAAAGACCGGCCAGGCGATGCTGGCCGCAGGCTTCAGCGAGGCCCAGGTCGAACAGGTGCTGTTCCACAACCCGGTGGATTTCTTTGCCCAGAGTGGCCAGCTGGACAAGACCCTGGTCAGCACCCCGCTGCCCATCGACCAGCGTCGCCAGTGGCAGGAAAACTCGGCCCTGCGCGGCCAGGATCCGGTGGTCAAATGAGCGCTGGCCGGGGTTGGAGCGCCTCGCAGCTCGGCTACTGCGGCAACGTGCACCCGGCACCTGACCTGGCCGCGCTGCGCGCCTCCATCGAGCAACACTTCCAGGGCGTGCGCAGACTGCGCGGGCTCGACGTGCAAGACAGCGGGCTGTGGATCAGCGCCCGCGCCGCTTCCGAGTTGCGCCAGGCGCCGGCACGGCAGGCGTTTCTCGACCTGCTGCGACGCAGCGGGCTGCGCCTGACCTCGCTCAACGGCTTCCCCTACGGGCAGTTCCATGAGGGCGCGGTGAAGGCTGCCGTCTACCTGCCCAGCTGGGCCGAGCAGCAACGGCTGGCGTACAGCCTGGAGCTGGCACGGCTGCTGGCCGAAGCGCTGCCGCCGGACTGCCGGCAAGGGGTGATTTCCAGCGTGCCGCTGGGCTATGCCGCCCACTGGAGCCCGGCGCTGCAGCAGCGTGCCGAGGAACAGCTGCGCCAGCTCACCTCGGCGCTGGCCCGTCTGCACCAGGAAACCGGCAAGAAGATCATCGTATGCCTGGAAATGGAGCCGGACTGCGTGCTGCAAACTACCGACCAGGCCGTCGCCTTCTTCCACCACTGGCAGGCCAGCGACCCACACCATGAATACCTGGCACTGTGCTTCGACGTCTGCCACCAGGCGGTGATGTTCGAAGACTGCCGGCAGTCCCTGGAAAGGCTGCGCCAGGCCGGGGTGCCCATCGGCAAGATCCAGCTTTCCAATGCGATGATCTGCCGCCTGCCGGCCCAGGACATTCGCCGTTGCGCCCAGGTACTCGAGGTGCTGGGCGGCTTTGCCGAAGCCACCTATCTGCACCAGGTACAGGCGCGCGACAGCCAAGGCCATCTGTGCGCCTGGGCGGACCTGCCTGCTGCGCTCGCTGCCTGCCTGGCGGAGCCCGGGCGCTACCGGGAGTTGCGGGTTCACTTCCACATCCCGCTGTTCAGCGAACACCTGCTGCTGCCGGAGCTTGGCGCCAGCCAGGCCGCCCTGGCGCAGACCTTCGATTTTCTCGCGGCGCACGAAGACATCCGCCCCGTCCTGGAAGTGGAAACCTACAGCTGGGGCGTTCTGCCTGCGCAACTGCGACCCACCACCGCCGCTGCGCAGCAACAGGGCATCAGCGACGAGTTGCGTTGGGTCGAGGAGCAGTTGCGCCAGCGTCGCCTGCTGCAACCCAACCCACAGGAGGTCTGCGCCGATGCCCTCTGAACAGCCCCGCCAACCGCTGCTGCTGATCAACGTGGTCGGGCTGACGCCTGCGCTGCTGGGCTCGGCGACGCCGCACATCAACCGGCTGTTGCAAAACGCCAGGATGGCCAGCCTGCAACCGGTGTTCCCTGCCGTCACCTCCACGGTGCAGGCCTCGATCCTCACCGGCCTGCCACCGGCCGGGCACGGCATCGTCGGCAATGGCTGGTACTTTCGCGACCTGGCCGAAGTGCGTTTCTGGCTGCAACCCAACGCCCTGATCCAGGGCGAGAAGGTCTGGCAGACGCTCAAGCGCGAACTGCCGGGCTTTCGCTGCAGCCAGTTGTTCTGGTGGTACAACATGTACGCCGACGTCGATGCCGCCATCACCCCGCGCCCGCACTATCCGGCCGATGGCCGCAAGCTGTTCGGCCTGTACTCGTCCCCGGCAAACCTGCATGCGCGGATCGAAGAGCAGATCGGCGCGTTTCCGTTCCCGGCGTTCTGGGGGCCGGCCGCCGGCATCGCCTCCAGCCGCTGGATCGTCGATTGCGCCATGGCCGAGTTCCAGCTCGATCGCCCGGACCTGCAGCTGGTCTACCTGCCCCATCTCGACTACTGCCTGCAGCGCCTCGGGCCAGGGCACCCGTCTATCGTCCACGAAGTGCAGGCCATCGACGCCGAGGTCGGCCGCCTGCTGGGCTTCGCCAAGACGCAAGGCGCGGCCGTGATGCTGCTGTCGGAATACGGCATCGAGGCAGTCAGTCAATCGGTGTCCATCAATCGCCTGCTGCGCGCTGAAGGTCTGCTGCAGGTGCGCCAGTCACTGACCTGGGAACTGCTCGACCCCGGCGCCAGCGCTGCCTTCGCCGTCGTCGACCACCAGATTGCCCATGTCTACGTCCGCCAGGCCCGCGACATCCCTCGGGTCAAAGCCCTGTTGCAAGGCCAGCCCGGCATCGAGCGGGTGCTGGACAGGACCGAGCAGCAGGCCTGGCAGCTGAACCACGCGCGCAGTGGCGAACTGGTCGCCATAGCCGC
The DNA here is from genome assembly GCF_002934345.1 of Pseudomonas sp. PONIH3. Taxonomy (NCBI): domain Bacteria; kingdom Pseudomonadati; phylum Pseudomonadota; class Gammaproteobacteria; order Pseudomonadales; family Pseudomonadaceae; genus Pseudomonas; species Pseudomonas sp. PONIH3. Next base: position 216,010 of record NZ_CP026386.1, on the reverse strand, counting down.
CGCCGATAATTGGTTCGACTACCGCTACTGGCTCGACGATCGCAAGGCACCGGACTTCGCCCGCACCGTGGACATCCACCGCAAGCCCGGCTACGACCCGCTGGAGCTGTTCATCGACCCCACCATCCGCTTCCCCAGGCTGAAAGTGGCGCGGCGCCTGCTGCAGAAGAAGCTCGGCTTTCGCTACTACATGGACCTGATCCCGCTCGACACCTCGATGGTGCGTGGCAGCCACGGCCGTCTGCCCGCCAGCGCGCAGACCGGGCCACTGCTCATTACCGATTGTGATCTGCCGTTGCCGGGCAGCCTGCCGGCGACCGCGGTGAAGCAACTGCTCCTGCAGCATTTCCTGGGGCACTCATACACCGACCTGGCCAAAGCCAAGGAGCTTACATGCGGCGAGCCATCTCAATAACCGTCCTCAGCGCACTGGCCGGACTGGCCCAGGCCGAGGGCTCTACCCCCTTCGATTGCAACCAGTTCATGCAGTTTGGCGGCAACGTCGACCAAGCCCGGCAGACCTTCGCCCAAGGGCCGGAAAGCATGAGCTGGAACTGGTTCGTCTGCCTGAACCAGCCGGTCGAGTCGAACAGCCCCAATCGGGTCTGGGAAACCCTCAAGCCTTCGGACCAGGTCTACCTGAGCAATGGCGCCGCACCGCTGCCCTGGGGCCAGAGCGAGCCGGTGCCGGCCGCGGTGCTGCAGGCCGCCCAGGCCCAGGGCCTGAACCCCGATCGCACGTTCCACAACCTCAACGCCGTGCAGCAGGTGGACGGCCTGATACTGGAAATGGGCGGCGCGGTACCCACCGCGCAACAGGGGCAACCGGTGCGTTTCCAGCTGTTGATGGGCGAGGACACCTTCGACTACATCGTGCAAAAGCAGGTGTACAACGTGAACGGCCAGGCCGCCTTGACCAGCAACCTGGCCTTTCCCTCCACCGCCTGGGAGCTCAAGGCCGCCTGGCTGTGGATCGGCAATGACCCGGATTATCAGCAGCAACTGCAAGGCGATGGCTACTACATCGCCCAGGCCTACTACCAGCAGGACAACGGCCAGTACCAGGTCGGCTACGCCGCGCTCAGTGGCCTGCACGTGGTCAACAAGCTGAACCCGCAATGGGTCTGGACCACCTTCGAGAATCGCAACAACGGCAAGTACACCGTGACCAACGCGATTCCCCCGACCCCGATGAGCAACAGCACCGGGCCGACCCCGGCGGCGCAGACCGCCAACACCACCTTCCAGGCCATGTACCCGGCGCTGGCGCAGTACGAGCTGATCGGCACTCAGTCCGAGACCAATCCGAAGTTGCTGGCCAACTCCCAGCTCGAGTCGGCCTTCCAGAGCCAGTCCTCGTGCTTCGCCTGCCATGGCACGGCGGCCTACTCCAAGACCAAGGGCTATTTCAATTTCGCCCAGAAGCAGCAAGGCGGGATTGTCTATCCGACTGCCGAAGTGCCGGCGTCCGAGTTCGCCGGGTACAACAAACTGGACTTTGTCTGGTCGCTGAAACGCGCCCAGTGGCAACGCTAAGGAGCATGACATGAGCGTACTGAACTTCCCGCGCATCTATCTCGGCGGCCATATGTTCTGGAGCCCGCCGACCGCCAACAACAACGACATGTTCCCGCTCTACGATGCCTCGAAGATGCGTCTGAACTGGCGTTTCCTCGAGTACTACGGAATCAACCCGGCGAATGCCAGCAGCAAGTTGATGCCATGGGTCATCGCCCCGCAAGTGCTGCTCGAAGCGCCAACCTATGTGACCCAGGTGCCGGGCAACGTCTCGCAGAATCCCAGCGTGATGATCCCCGGCGAGTGGAACCTGTTTGGCGACAATGCCTGCGGCACCGTCAACTACACGCCAGCAGACCCCACGATCCCGGCGACCGCCTCCATCATCACCGGCGGCGAGCTGCCCGGTGGCGGCTATGTCAGCCAGGACCCGCTGATCAACCAGACCTACAACCTGCTCGGCAACCCGTTCGGCAGTGACGCCCCCACCCCGGCGCGCTTCGTCGACGTCAGCCCCTGGCAGAACACCTTCACCGCGCTGTACTTCGACCGGCTGGTACTTGGCGACGCCCAGTGCGGCCTGACGCTCAAGCGCGAGCACCGCATGCTCGACCGCTTCCTCAACTTCAACTGGGCGACCCTCGGTGGCCTGATCTATGTGACCACCACCTGGCAGACGTGCTTCCCCAAAGAGAACCTGAGCTGGGCCCTCGGCAACTCGCAACTGCTGCAGAACCTGCAGCAACAGATGGAGCAGCAGAAGGCCAAAGGGCTGATGTTCCGTTTCTCTACCTACCTGACCTGCTACGACATGAACGGCATTTTCAACGACCAACCGCCCATCATCACCCACACCGTCGACTCGAAGATCCTGGCCAATGTGCAGGCGATGTACCAGAAAGGCCTGGACAATGTCGGCAGCATCTTCTTCAACCCCGCCTACAGCCGCACCGCCGGCACCCTGGGCCTGTGGTTCGACGACGAGTTCCCCACGGCACCGGCCGGGCGACGGCTGGTCCCTGCTGATCCGGTACAGTTGCAGAAGGACGGTGTGAACTTCAAATCCATGACATTGGGGGTCATCTCGGCGCAGGTGCATGACGACACCCTGTCGCTGGACCTGCTCAATGGGTTCCCCAGCTATTCGCTCGACCCGAAGGCCAAGATACCGGTGGCGGCGAAGTTCGACGCCGGCAGCTACCAGCTGGGGATACGCCAGGGCGAGCAGTTCACGCCTTTGGCCGGTTTCGGCTACGACGACTATCAGCAGGCAGCCTTCGACAAACGTTCGGGGATCCTCGACCTGCCGTTGAGCGCCGAGGCGCAGAAACAGCTGCAAAGCGGAGCGCTGGAGCTGCAGCAGCAAGGCGCCACCCCCGTGCAGGCGGCGACCCAGCAGATGTGGACCGCCGAAGTGGTCGAGAGCGCCAGCTTCATCGACGTCGGCGACAGCAAGACCTTGCAGATCATGGTGCAGTACGACGGCCTGCCCGCGCCGGCCGGTACCGTGCTGACGGTGGCCGAATACAACAACGCCTACATGATGTGCACCACCGACTATTACCTGGCGTTCAGCAACCCGGCCGACTTCACGCTGTTCCTGGAGGACCCGGACAATCCCGCCAACAACACCCCCAACCTGCCGCAGTTCGTCGGTACCCCGTCGCTCACCCGCCAGTTGAGCGAAGGCACGGGCCGTAGGCTCACGGCGGTCCACCCCGCCGGCCCGACCACCGACATGAAAGCGGTTAGCTACCAGCAGTACCTGCCCACGCCAGGTTCGGTGGCCCTGAGCCCCAGCCTGGCATTCGCCAACCCCGTCCAGGGCCAGGGCACACTGAAGGATGAGCCGAAGGGCAACGTGCAGTTCAGCACCACGCAGATCACCACCGACGCCAACGGGGTTGCCCTGCTGACTGTCAAGGCCGTGGCGCCGGGCTTCCCGACCTTGCGCTTCTTCGTGCATGAGGACAAGCAGCCGCCGCAGATCCCGTTCAGCTTCAAATTGATGCAAACCTACACCGACTTCCTCGCGCCGCTGCGCGTGTTGCCGCAGGAGCCGGAGATACAGCAGGCATTCGTCGATGCCTGGAACCAGGTCTACAAGCAGCAGAACGCCGGCCAGCTGATCTGGGAAAGCTTCATCTACCCGTTCATCCTGCAGCCGTTCTTCTACATGTACCCGATCATGAACAAGTACATGCCGCTGAACTCCCTGGCGCGCATAGAAGGCGCGGTCGACCAGCTGATCGTGCTGATCAGCAAGGAGTACCAGGAGGAAAGCACCCTGGCGATGCCCATCACTCGGGACATGCCGCAAAGCCGCCGGGCGGTGCTGGAGCTCTGGGCCCAGGCCCTGGTGAAACGCAACTACCCCCCCATCCCGCTGAGCATGAGCGACTTCCCGCAAGGCTGACCGGCAGGACTGCCGGGTGACGAGGCTGTCACCCGGCACACTTCACAGGAGTGTCCCATGAAAACCCGCATCCTCTACCGACTGTTGCTGCTTGTCCTGCTGCTGTGCCCCTCGCTGGTCGCCCAGGCCGACGACAGCGCCGTCTACTTCACCATGGGCGTGCACAACACCCTGGGCTGCGATGCAAGCAACGGCAACTGCATCGCCAAACGCGCACCGAGCGACCCGTCCGATCCGTTCTTTCCGGCCTACTGGATCAGCGACTGGACGATGTACCGGGTGATGCACAACTACCAGAAGAATCCGCCGCCCTACAGCAACCCACCGGCCACCCTGGCCCCGGCCGACTACACCGTGTCCCGTGGCACCAGCTACTACGACACCACCTACATTCCAGCCGATGGCGACGGCTTCGGCGCCATGATGGAGCACTACGAGAAGTACTGCCTGCCGATCTTCCCGATCAAGAACAACAACTACACCTGCTCGTTCGTGTCCCTGGGCAACAAGGCCTACTTCCTCACCTACCCGCAGGACCGGCCCAAGGACATGCCGGCCTGCTGCATGTTCTCGCCGATGAACCACCCGCCTCGGCAGGATTTCATCAAGCACCTGCCCTACAGCGCCACCCGCAGCCAGCACCTGGACGCCAGCGTGCAGGCCTATGCACTGGACCTGGACTCGCCGCAGGGACCGATCCTGTTCGGCTATGCCTTCTACAACAAGGCCTCGGGCCAGCCGCCCTACCGGCAACCGCAGTCGTTCTACTTTTCCGGGGATGCCAGCATCGCCAACGCACCGATCGTCAGCCAGAACTACACCGGCTTTCGCATTGCCAAGCCCGACCCGGCCCAGACCTGGGCGCAGGTCGCCGCCATGTGCCCATCGAACCCGCCGCCCTGCCAGCTGTTCGAGCCGCCAACCGGCCAGAGCAACGGGCACAAGGCGCAGTGGAACAAACTGATGCAGCGCAAACCCTGAGCCACGACGAAGGATCGCCATGAAAGCCATACTGCGTTTATCCGTGATAACCCTGGGCCTGGCCAGCCTGCCGGCATTGGCCAGGGAACAGGCCTTGCCCTCGTCCCAGGCCACCCAGCTCGATTGCCAGCCACCCAGCAGCGCGCCGGCCGCCAACGCCAGCCAGGACCAGTTCGATCGCTACAGCTGGCAGCTGTTCATCGCCTTGAACTGGCCGGCCCAGGACCGCCAGCGCGGCAACCCGGACTGCACCCGGCAGCCTGGGGACGCCGGCTACACCGTCTGGCAGACCTACAAGAGCGTCGATGAGATCTTCCTGCCCGGTGGCGCCAATCCCGGCCCCTGGAACACCCCGCAGGGCGCCAGGAGCCTGGGCATCATCAACATCGCCGCGCTGAAGAACAGCTCGCTGGTCAACGCCATCGACCAGGCGGTTGGCGGCTGGCTGATCGACCAGGCCGGCAACCCGACCTACTACGATATCTCGGCCAACGAGGCATCCTACGACTACATCGTCGCCAACCAGTTCTACAACGCCGATGTGGTGTCCAGGGCAGCCAACATCCAGTTCCCTTATGGCGTCATCGAGATCAAGTCGAGCTGGCGCATCCTCGGCCCCCGTGACAACGCCAGCCGCTACCTGACCATGCTGGCGCGGGTGGCCACCTTCGATGACCAGGGTCGGCGCAACGGCGTGACCGAGGCCTTCCTCGGCCTGGTGGGCCTGCATGTGATCACCAAGGCCAAGGGCTATCCGCAGTGGATCTGGTCGACCTTCGAGCAGATCGACAACGTGCCGCCCAAAGCGCTGGTGGGCGGCCAGTGGGTCGACCAGCCGGCATCCGGCACCGCTTATTCCTACTTCAACGCCGACGCGCCCGCCGCGAGCCTCAACCAGTCGCCCTGCGACTGGCAGACCCAGGGCACGCAACTGGTCTGCGTGCCCAAGCCCGGCACCACCTTCCAGACCCCCAACCCGCTGAACCGAGTCACCCCGATCGCCGATGTCACCCAACAGGTCAACGCTGCCTACCGCGCCGACCCTGGGCTGCAACGCAGCGTGCTCAAGTACTACCATCTGGTCACCACCCAGCGCCCGCTGATGCCCGACAACCCCGGTAATCCGCTGGGCCAGCCGACGCCCTCACTGTCAGCCAACGTCACCATGGAAAGCTACATCCAGCCCAACAGCAGCTGCATGAACTGCCACTCCATGGCCACGGCGGTGAGGAGCCCGTACAAGTCCGACTTCTCCTACCTGTTCAAATTCGCCCATGCGCCCCTGGGCAAAACCATCAAGGACGAGGATTGAACCATGAGCATCCTGAATGGCCCACGCCTTAATTTCTGGGGTGGCATCCGCACCGATGTCAGCCTGCCGAACAACTCGCCGACCATCCCCTACGATGGCAACGACGAGTGGCCGATCTTCGACCTGACCACCTCGACCCTGGCGCCGGGCGCCCAGTCCTTCACCGACGACCAGTTGAACGCCATGCTCAATGCGCCGACGGGTGACTACTACACCGCCGGTGGCTGGAACCACTACGGGCAGCACCTGGTCGATCTGCAGAACGCCATGATCAGCTCGCAGGGCTGCCCCGGCAGCGTCGGCACCAGCGGTGACCTGGTGGGGCAACCGGTGTACCTGCTTGGCTCGCTGGACCCGGCGACCGGCCAGCCAACCAACTCCGGCCCGATGATGGTGGACCTGGACCCGACCTCGACGACCACCACGCAGATCTTCGTCGGCGGCCTGCAGATCGGTGGCAACAGCGATACCCAGCTGCTGATCCGCTGCGACACCGTCTGCAGCAGCCTTGATGTGAAGAAGCGCGTGCTGCTGCCCGCGTCGATGGACGCGCCGGGCTCGTTCCGCCTGAGCGGCACCTTCCAGCTGACCTTCCCGCTCGCCAGCATCGTCAGCTGGAACCGCGACAGCCCCGGGCTGCGCGCGATCATCCAGGCGCCCGGGGCGACCGGGATCGTGTTGCGCTTCGTGATGTTCGAGATGTGCCCGGCGATGACCACCGCGCAACTGGACGCCGACTACGCCGCGGGCCGATATACCCCGAACCCGAGCATCGGTCGGGTCATCGGCACCCTGGCCCCGGCTTTTGCCAACGAACCCGCCAACTGCCAGCCCGGACGACAGCTGGTCAACCAGAGCACCGGCGGCACCGCCTACGCCGAGCTCGCCGGCAGCGGCCTGCTGAGCGTCGACATGGTCAACCTGATACCCAAGCAGACCTTCAGGACCGTGCGCGACGACATCACCAGCCCCATCGGGCCCAACGCCAACTACGGGCCGGTCACCTTCACTGCCGGTACCGTACCCCTGGCCACGCTCGATCCGAACAGCGACCTGATGCGCAACTACTACGTGTATGGCGGCCTGGTCGACTTGCCGCTCGACCCCAGCCAGCAGCAGGCGACGAAAACCTCAGTACTGCACGTCGACGCCCCCGGCGCCGTCGCCGGCACCCTGTTGCATGCCTGCGAGTCGGTCTATCGGGTCTACGCCGACCAGCGCAATGTCTATACCGAGGACTACCCCGACGGCCTGTCGATCACCCTGCAGGTCCGCTACCTGGGTGGCCCGGTAACCACCCTGAGCAAGATAGCGCTCGGCACCGGCCCTTCCGGCCCGGTCTACGGAGCGCCGGAAAACTGGGACTTTCTCGACGTGCCCGATACCTTGGTCGTCGAGGCCGGCCAGCTCGCGGTCAGCCTCCCGGTCAAGGTCAAGCCCGGTACCGACGCACAGGCCGGGTTCGTCACCCTGAGCTACTCCGTCAATGGCCTGGCCGCTGGCAGTTTTTTCACCAACTTCCGCAAGTTCGCCAGCACCGACTTCGGCATCGCCACGGGCAGCACCATCACTTGGCAGCAGGTGTACCCGAATGTCCTGCGCTTTCACTACCTGGCCTTCCCCGCCATGTCCCGGTACGTGCCGCTGAACCAGCCCGACGCGATCATGGCGGCGAAGGGGCCGATCCTCGCCCGCACCGCCGATGCCTACAAAGGCACCACGCTGTTCATGCCGGTGGTGCGTTCGATGTCGCCGAGTCAGCGGGCGCTGCTGCGCGCCTACCTCACCGGCGAGCCGTGGCAGCCACCGCAGTAGCCGCTACCCCTGTTCGCTCACGGAGAGAAGCCGATGTCTGCAACTATTCATATCCCCACACATCCACGCGCAACGCTGCGCCCCAGCACCCTCATCGCCGAGGGTCTGCTCAACCCACGCGGCATCTGTCTGCAGGCCGATGGCAGCCTGCTGCTGGCCGAGGCCGGGTCCGGCCTGCCCGAGCAGCCCTTCAGCGGCCGGATCAGTCGACTGCGACCGGACCCGACCTCACCCGGCGCCTACTTGCCCGGGGAAACCCTGGCACAGGGTTTTCGCACCATGAACATGCAAGCGCGCATGTTGCGCGACGAAATCATGGGGTTGTCGGACATCGCCTGCGGTGACGGACGCTGCCTGGCCAGCCAGACCGACTATGTCGAGGGCTCGAGGTTGCTCGACCTGCAGTTCAACCCGCCCGAGCCGGTGTTTCACAGTCGCGGCAACCTCAACGCACTGTGCTTTCATCCATCCCGGCGCAGTTGGCTGGCGGTCAAGCCCGATAGCAACCAGTTGGTGGAGTTCGTCGATGACCAGCAGGAGCGCGTGCTGGCGCAGCTGCCCGAACTGGAGCAAGGCCAGGAGGCCGTGCCCGTCACACTGGTGTACGAACCTGACACGGACGCAGTGCTGATCAGTCTGTTCTCCGGCGAGCTGCACGGTGACCCGCTGCGCAAGGGCATCGACTTTGCCGACAGGGCCGGACAGGTCATCCGGGTCTGGCCAGCCGATGGACGCATCGAGGTAGTTGTCCAGGGTTTGCAGCTGCCCACCGGCCTGGCCCTGGATCGCAGCGGCAACCTGCTGGTGCTGGAGCTCTGCGACAGCGTGCAGCAACCTTTGACGCCTGACTGGCAAGGTGAGGCGCGGCATGGCGGCTTCACCCGTTTCTCAGGCAGGCTCCTGCACTGCAACCTGCAGACCGAGCAGGTGACGGTGCTTGCCCAAGGCCTGGATACCCCGTCCAACCTGTGCCTGGTGCGCGATGGGGTGTTGGTCAGCGAAGGCATGGGGCTGCTGGGGCGGGCACTGCCCACGGCAGGGGGCGAGGTGGTGCCGTTGGCTGGCAGAGTTCGCTGGGTGGGGCTTTGATACGGCGTACATTCCAGCTAGGTCGGCATTCAAGGTGAGTCAGCGGCAAGGCGATAAAGCCGCAAATTTTGATGGCTTGTTGTTTACCGACGCGATTGCAGTCCTGTCGGCGAATGCCTGGCGGCCTGACCACTTCCCGGTCAGGCCGCCAGGCCCCTTTACTGCGCAGGCGCCACCGCCGGCGGTTGCTCGTTGGTCACCCGCAGGATCCCCCACAGCCCGGATGTGTTGCCATATGCCGCATAGTCGCGGAACAGGTAATCCCCGGGCACCGCGTTGGCACCACCCGCGCTGGGCAGCATGAAGCTGAAGTGGGCCGCCGGCAGCACGCTTTCCTGTGCACCCACGTACATTGCCATCGGGTTGTAGCCGAAGCGCACCGAGCCGATACCCGGTACCCCCATGGGATAGCCGTCCACATCGCTTTTTTCGGCCTGGTAGTTGTGCACTGGCCACAGGTGCCCGTCCAGCTGGTAGGTCATGCCTCGGCTCCCGCCGCTTGGCATGACGACGTGGTTGCGTACTGGCTGGCCAGGCTTGGCGTATAGCACCGGTGTCAGCGGATCACCGCCAACCAGGGCATTGCTGTAGGCCATGTGGGCATTGGGTATGTCGGCGAAGCCCAGCCCGTTGGCATGACCGAACGGCGAGTCGGCGCCATGTTGAAGCGCAGCCACAGCGGCTCGGTCTTGTAGTTGAGCGCCATGTTGCCGTTGTCCTGCGGATCACCTGCCGCGCCGTTGCCCTCGGTATTGATCCCCGCCACAGGCGCGCCGTCGGCCCAGCGCATGTTCAGCGCCCGCTGCCACACCGTGACGAAATCGCGGTAGTCAGCCTGGCCACTGACTTTCACTGTGGCTTGGGCGCGGCTGGCGCTATCCTCGGTCCAGGTGGCGTTCTGCGGCAGGATGCTCATGGCGCCCACCAGGCCTTTCTGCGGCTGCTTGATCACATCCGCCGGGGTCAGGTTGAGGCCGCCGAACTCGATGGCGGTGGTGTTGATGTTGTCCACCGTGCGACCCAATTGCAGGGTCGGCTTGCCTTCGCGTTCCAGATGCCCGGCATAGTACTGGTACACCTTGGTCGGATACGCGCCGCTGCTGCCAACGCGAGGCGGCACTGTCTGTACCGGGTTGAGCCCGACATTGACACCGTCCGACTTGGTGATGTCGTAGGCCAGCAGCTGCGCGTGCAGGCCCACGTGGCTGGACGGGCGCATCAGGTTGTTGGCGAAGGCCGTGGCGCCTTCTGCGTCAAAGCGGTCGCGCTTGACCACGTTATGCATCACGGCGGTGCTGGGCAAGTCGGGCATGACCAGGGGCAGGCGGTTTTCCAGGGTGACACTGATGCAGTCGCCCGCATTGGCCCGCAGGATCAGCGGCTCCACCGGCACCCCGGCCTTGAGCTTGCCGGTGTTCGGGTCAAGATCGGCCTTACGCACATAGAGGATCGCGGTCGGGTCATGCAGCGGCGCGCTGTGGCCGCCGATGGTGAAGGTCTCGCCATCCTCCGGGTCGATGCCGCTCACCAGCGGGATGCTGGTGCGCCGGCTGTTGAACACCAGCGTGCCGCCGTTAACCTTGAGCGGGCCGCCGACATGCTGGCCGGAGCCGTTGGGGTCATTGATGGCCACGTTGTTGCGATTTTCGAGTATATCGTTCGCCAGCGCCGCGACAACTTCGTAGCTGCGCTTGACCGTGGGACGAGTGCCGATGCCGTTGGGGTTGCTGGTGGTTTTCGGGCAGATACCATCGAAGTTGACGGTATTGCGCATGGCCACAGGCTGCGGATTATTGGGCAGCGGGAACAGGTCGGCGCGCTGGGCGGTGTAGTTGCGCATGATGCCCCAGATGCCGTTCCAGTAACCTTCCAGCGCCGCATCCAGGGAGTACAGGTAGTCACCGTTGGTGGCGGCGGAGCTGGAGATCATCGACACCGGCGCCATGAAGCCCAGTTGCTCGGAGATGCCGATCATCTGCGACGACTTCCACCCCGAGTTGGAGCTGTTGCCGAAGCCGGAGCCGTTCTGCAGCCACTTGACCCCATGGAGAGTGACGTTGTGCTCTTCCTCATGTCCACCGGCGTGCATGCGCAGGCGCACGTTATCGCCCGAATAGGTGCGCAGCATCGGCGTGAACGGGTCGCCCGGTTCGCTGCCGGATTTGTTGACGTGCGGTGGGAACAGTGTGGTGCCCCCCGTCGGGCCGACCGCCTGGGTAATCGCCGACGGCGCCAGGTTCATCGCGGGTATGGCGCGGTCGGTCCGGGACTGCAAGGCGTAACCCAGATCGCCGCCGGGGCCGTCGGCCTGCATGCCGCGCTTGCCGTCGGGGCCGACCTTGTTGGGATCGAACACACGCAGGGCCAGCGGTTCGTTGCGGTAGTTGACAACGAACATGCCGGGATCGTCCACCGAGATCGCCTGCGGGCATGGCCTGCTCGGGCAGCCAGGGTTGATGCCGCCGCGTTCCTCGACGATCGCCTCAAGCAGGGTGGAAGCCTTGCCGCGCACTGGCGGGTTGATGGCGTAGCGGAAGCTGTCGGCGGTGGCCGGATACGCCTGGCCATCGGGCACCCCGTTGGGACCGGCGCCGACATACACGCCGGCTTCATAGGCATGCTGGAAGTCGCTGTACTCGAGGAAGAACTCGCGGTAGCTGTCGTTCTTGCCATCGCCGTCGTGATCGCCGGTCTGGATCACCGCCTGCCACGAGGTCGGGCCGCCATCCTGGCGGGTCGCCGGGTTGTACAGCTGTTCGCCGGTCTCGGCGTGGTACCAGGTAGAGCCTGCGGGCTCGGCCAGCACGGTGGCGTACAGCCCGAGCTGCTGGTGGGTCGATGGGCCGAGGTGGTCATGGGTGAAGATGGTACCCAGGCCACGGTCGACGTTGTGCACGTTTACCAGGGGGTCGGCGAACCAGCGTTGCATCGCGCTGCGCGCGCCGAGCCAGTCGGCCCGGCCAAAGCGCCCGAAGTACGGATGCTGCTTGGCTTTCGGGCAGGCGGCGGTGCCGTCGCGGGTGTCACCCTCGGTGCAGTTGTTGAAGCTGCGAATGGCCTGCACGCGCTCGACCACGCTGCCGGGCGAGAGGATGCCGTCCTCGTAGTTCCAGCCGTTGGCCGAGCCGTCGGCGGCGGTCAGGTCCCATTTGGGCAGGTGGATATGCTGGCCGATCACGTCGGTCGGGGTGCGTACCTGGTAGTCGTCCATTTCATAGAACGACGGGATCAGGTTGGTGTGCACGTACTGGGTGCAGTCGAAGGTGTTCATGCGCATCACCAAGGGCTCTGGTGGGCGCTGTTTGGTGATCACCGGCCAGGCGTCTTCCCACAGGGCGAGGATGCGCGCCTGCGGGAAGTGGTAGCCGACCTTGTTGTACACCGCGTCGAACTGGATGTTGGCCGCCTTGTACATACGCGGCCGGTCGGCGGTGAAGGTGGACGAACCGCGGAAACTCATGCCGGTGAGGTTTTCGCCGCTGAAGAACTCGCCAACGCCCGCAGACTGGGTCAGGCGCTTGCCACGGTCGTCCATGCACGGCTCATAGTACGGCGCGCCCGCCGTCGGCAAGGCGCCGTTGGTGCGGAAGGCCTTGGCCACCGGCGCGCCGCCGGGGATCAGGGCGAAGCTTTGGTGCTCGGCCTTGGCGTGGAACTGCATGGCCGCCTGTTCGACCTCTGTGCCCTCTTCGGGTAGGTAGATCGGCTTGGCCTTGTGCACCACCTTGGAGAAGTCCAGCTTGGTGGTGGTGGTCACGGCGTCGCCACCGGCAGACACGCCGTCGAGGGTGTGCCGGCCAAGGCCGCCGTCCCAACCGTCGACCTGGTTGGGATCGAGGTTGGCCCACAGCGCCTTGCCGCTGTCCTTGAGCTGCCGGGCCATGGCCGGGTCGAGCATGTCCAGCGGCGGAGTCGGCGGACGCTGGCCGACGCTGCTCTCCATGCCGCCGATCCAGAACGGGTAGCCGGGGTTTTTCAGGCTGCCGTCAGCGTTGCGATTGGTCTCGCTGCGATCGACCAGCGCGAGGGAGCCAACCGCACGCGGCGTGGCGGGCTCGTCGGGGTGATCGTCGCCCTGCTCTTCTTCTTCATCGTCATGTTCGGCGACCAGGGCCTCGGCCAGCTTGGGCACCACCGTGACCTTGCCCGGCATCGGCGCCATGGCCTTGCCGGGCAGCGGCACGATGGCCGGGATCGGCGTGCCGGCGATGATCTCGCCGTCGGGCAGCGCCCGGGCACCCGGGGCCGGCTTGCCATTGCGCAGGGCGAACGGCGTGGTGTGGAAGCCGTTCTCGCCCTCGCCGCTGACCGCCAGGCGCGTGCCCGGCTCGAACACATCATGTACCCGCCACATGGCCCACATGCCCTGGGCGAAATGCGGGTAGAAATGGCAGTGGTAAATTGCATCGCCCGCCACCCGGTTGCGGTTGCCGGAGCCGCCGTTGGCAATTTCGTAGGTGTAGCCCACGCCTGGGCCTATGCCCTGAGCGTCGATGTAGTCGGAGTTGTCGTCGTTGGGGTTGAACAGCCACTGGTGCCCGTGCAGGTGGAAGATGTGCTGCTCGTGGCCATTGTGGGTGTTGCGGAACTTGGTGAAGTCACCGATGTAGCTGTGGTGGACGTTGGCCGGCTCCGCCGGGAACAAGGCCATGGTCGCCTTGACCCCGGTAGCGCTGGCTGGCGGCGTTTCGCCCGGGCGCATATGCTCCAGCCCGACGTTGGCCGGAATGTCCACCAGGGTGCCGATATCGCCCACCGTGTGGGCGCTGAGGAAAAATTCCTCATAGGCGCACGACAAGCAGTCGTGCATTGGCCCCACGCCGAGACGGTTGGCCACCACCTCGGCGCCCATGCCGCCAGAGCCGTAGTTGATCATGAAGGAGTCGCGGGTCGGCTCCAGCACATGGCCCATGACCGGGTCCGCCCAATAGCCGGGGAAAGCCTGGGTGCCAGCCACTTCGTCAGCGAACTGCGAGGCGAAGTCGCGGAAGGCTTCCAGCCGGTTGGGCAGCGCCGGGTTGCGCTTGCCGACGCTTTCCAGTGGGTAGGTGGCTTTCGGGAAACTGCCGTCGGGGTTGGGCCCCATGACAATGGCATCGGTCTCGCTATTAAGGATCTCCTCGCCGTCGACCATGGCGATGATCGGCTTGCCAGCCTTGCCTTCGGCGATCCATGGCTGGACTTGCGGATAGCGCGCCTGGTAGTCGATCACCGGCTGACCGGTGGCGGTGCGGCCGGTGGTGGCCAGGCGCATCTCCTCTTCGGTCAGGGTGTTGCGGTAAGTGCGACCGGCCTTGGGCACCACCACCACCTGACCGAACAGGCCGTTGGCGACGTTCCCGGCATTGCCCTCGCCGCCGAATGGCGCACCGCGGCTGGAGACCGCAAAGGCACCTTCGCGCTCGGCGTACAACGTATAGCTGCGGGTGCTGCCGGGTGTCACCAGGAAGTTGGCGTTGCGACCGGTGTTAGCCGAAATGTCGCCGATACTGTTGACCGCCTGCATGCCGTTGACCTGGAAGCCGACGTGGCGGTCGGTCACCTGTTCATCAGCAACAAGATTTTCGTTGCCCTGCTCGTCGAGTACGGCGCCCTCTGCTTCCTCGCCTTCAACTTCGTTCTCGTCGTGACCGATGCCGTGCTTGTTGGGATTGGCCTGATAAGCCAGCAGGTTGGTCAGGTTGACAGTCAGGCAATCACCGGCCGCCACTCGCAGCACAATCGGCCGCGGGCGCTTGTCCGGGCGCAGGGTGACCTTGCCTGGCACGGCGGCGCCGCCGTTGCTCAAGGGTACGCGGCGCTCATCCACCACGTCCTGGCGCAGGGCGAAGATCATGCCATTGGCGTTCTGCGCGCCCAGGCGGTTGAACATCAGTGGCTGATCCAGCGCCACCACGTTGGCCACCAGCGTGCGCTGGCACTGCACGGCGGCCTCGCTGGAGACCTGCCAGCCCAGCAAGGCCAGCAGCAAGGTGGACAGGACCAGGCCTTTGCGAGGGGTCGACATGGGGCACCTCCGGGGACACAGGGATACTGCGGGGAGGTGAGCAAGGCTTATGCCATGAATTTAGTCGTTGTTAATCAGATATTTGCGAGATGGAGAAGGATGAACTGGGCATTTTCCCCCTTAATTGGGGGCCGCATTGGAGCGCAGGCTAAAGGGCTGAAGCCGGGTCAATCGCCTCGATAGCATTTAGTGATTGAACACCCGAGCAAAGGTGCAGTAAGCTCGGTCCCAATCACTGGAGAGCAACATGTCGAAACAAACCCGCAACCACGCCAACCACACCGGTCGCTCCGCGCACCGCGTGCTGGCCGTTGCCGGTCGTAACGCCGTTGCCAGCTTTTATTTTGGGTATTGGTTTAGCCACTAGGCGCCGATTACCCATCCGGCGCCCACCTTCGAGGGGCCGCCGAACATGAGAATACTCAAACCCCCGGTCGGCTCCCCGACCGGGGGTTTTGCTTTTCCGGGCCCACGAAACATACCGATTACCTTGAGGACAGCGTCATGAACCACACCACCTACTACCGCACCTATGCATGGCGATTTAGCCAGTTCCGTTCGGGCCAGCCTGCCGCCTCCGTTCGGTCGATTTCCGGTGGCAATGCCGCACAGACACCCCATTTGACGATCAGTCGAACACCTCTATAGGGCCGACCGCGCGGGCCAGAACCCGCCGTCCGCCCAGGGAAAAAACGCCATGCAAGCCTCGAATCTCGCCCTGCCCCTGACCCAGCCGCACGCAGCCAACACCACCGTCAGCCAGCGCCTGCCCAGCCCGCACCTGCTCAAGCAGCAGATGCCGCTGTCCAGCGAACTCACCCAGCAAGTCCATGCCCAGCGCCAGGCGATCCGCGCCATTCTCGAAGGCCGCGACGAACGCCTGCTGGTGGTGGTCGGCCCCTGCTCGATCCATGATCCGCGCTCTGCCCTCGAGTACGCCGACCGCCTGGCCGCGCTCAGCCGCGAGGTCGACGACAAGCTGCTGCTGGTGATGCGCGCCTACGTGGAAAAACCGCGCACCACCGTGGGCTGGAAAGGCCTGGCCTACGATCCGCACCTCGACGGCAGCGATGACATGCACGCCGGCATCGCCCTGTCCCGCGGCCTGATGCTGGGCATGCTCGAGCGCGGCCTGCCGATCGCCACCGAGCTGCTGCAGCCGATGGCTGCCGGCTACTTCGACGACCTGCTGGGCTGGGCCGCCATCGGCGCGCGCACCACCGAGTCGCAGATTCACCGCGAGATGGTCAGTGGCCTGGAGCTGCCGGTCGGCTTCAAGAACGGCACCGACGGCGGTATCGGCATCGCCTGCGACGCCATGCGCAGCGCCGCCCACCCGCATCGTCACTTCGGCATGGACACGCAGGGCCACCCGGCGATCATCGAGACCCTGGGCAACCCCGACACCCACCTGGTGCTGCGCGGCGGGCACAAGGGCCCGAACTACGACGCCCAGAGCGTCGCCCTGGCGCGTCAGGGTCTGGCCAAGGCAGGTCTGGCGCCACGCATCATGGTCGACTGCAGCCACGCCAACAGCGGCAAGGATCCGGCGCGCCAGCCGGCGGTGTTCGAGGACGTGCTGGCCCAGCGCCTGGGCGGTGACCGCTCGCTGCTCGGGGTGATGCTCGAGGGCCACCTGTTCGACGGCTGCCAGACTCTCGGCAAAGGCGCGCTGAAGTACGGCGTGTCGATCACCGACGGCTGCCTGGGCTGGGACGCAACGCAAGCACTGCTGCGCGACGCCGCCGCGCGCCTGTGAGTCTCTGCGGCAAGCCTGGCGAGACAGGGCACGAGCAAGTGCGCTAGGCTTGCCTTTTCGAACCTAAGGAGCAGTACCCATGGCCCGAGCCACCGCCCGCCACATCCTGGTTGCCAGCGAAGACAAGTGCAACGAACTCAAAGCGCAGATCGAAGCTGGCGCCGACTTCGCCGAAGTCGCCAAGGCCAACTCTACCTGCCCATCCAGCCGCCAGGGCGGCGACCTGGGCTCGTTCGGCCCGGGCCAGATGGTTCGCGAGTTCGATACCGTGGTCTTCAGCGCGCCGCTGAACGTCGTCCAGGGCCCGGTGAAGACCCAGTTCGGCTACCACCTGCTGGAAGTGACCAGCCGCCAGGACTGATCCGGCATTGCCGTGCTCGTTCCTGTAGGAGCGAACGTTGTGGGAGCGGGCTTGCCCCGCTCCCACAAAAGCCGTTTCGACATGATCATGCGCTGTGTGGTTGCAAGTTGCGTGTGCCTGATCCTGCCGTTTTCACTACAGGCCGCCCCCACCCACGCCCTCACCGTCTACGGTGAAGCCCCCCGCTATCCCGCGAACTTCCACCACTTCGACTACGTCAACCCTGGCGCCCCCAAGGGCGGCAGCCTGCGCCGCTCGGCCATCGAGATCGGCCAGTTCGACCATATCCTGCCTTATATCGACAAGGGCATCGGCGTCAGCCAGGTCGACGGCTGGTTATATGCGCCGCTGGCCATACGCTCGCTCGACGAGCCCTACACCGTCTACGGCCTGATCGCCCAGCGCCTGGAGCGCGGCCCCGACGACGCCTGGTTGCGCTTCTACCTCGACCCGCGCGCCACTTTCGCCGACGGCAATCCGGTGCGCGCCGAGGATGTGCGCTTCAGCTACGACCTGCTGATGAGCCAGGGCAGCCTCAAGTTCCGCACCCAGTTTGCCGACGTCGCCGGGGTCACCGTCGAAGGCCCGCGCCAGGTGCGCTTCGACTTCAAGCAGCCCCATGGCCGCACCCTGCCGCTGGAGCTGGCCGGCCTGCCGGTGCTGCCCGAGCATGACTGGCGCCAGCGCGACTTCGCCAACGGCGCCGGCTTCGACAAACCCGTTGGCAGCGGCCCCTATCGCATCGGCAGGATCGACAACGGCCGCAGCATCACCTTCGAGCGCGATGCGAACTGGTGGGCGCGGGACCTGCCGGTCGCACGCGGGCTGTACAACTTCGCCCGCATTAGCGTCGAATTCTTCGGCGACACCGAAGTGGCCCGCCAGGTACTCAAGGGCGGTGGCTACGACTACAACCGCGAGTACTCCGCCACCGCCTACACCCTCGGCTACAACGGCGCGGCCCTGGATGACGGGCGCCTGCGCCGTGCCCACCTGGGCCCGGCCAAGCCGCAGATCGCCCAGGGCTTCGTGTTCAACCTGGACCAGCCGCAGTTCAAGGACCGCCGCGTGCGCCAGGCCCTGGCCATGCTCTGGGATTTCGAGTGGAGCAACCGGCAGATGATGCGCAACATGTACATCCGCCAACAGAGCCTGTACGCCAACACGCCGCTGGCCGCCCGCGCCCTGCCCGACGCAGAGGAACTCAAGCTGCTCGAGCCGCTGCGCGGCCAGGTGCCGGACGAAGTGTTCAGCCAGGTGTTCAATGCGCCAGTCACCGACGGCTCCGGCATCATCCGCCAGCAGCAGTTGCAGGCGCTGGCCTTGCTGCAGGAAGCCGGCTGGCATCCCCAGGGCGATCGACTGGTCAACGCCCAGGGCCAGCCGCTGAGCTTCACCTTCCTCAATGGCCAGTCGGGCCTGGAGCGCCTGCTGCTGCCGTGGAAGCGCAACCTGGCGCAGATCGGCGTCGAGCTGAACATCCGCAACGTCGACGCCGCCCAGTACGTCAACCGCGTGATGGCCCGCGACTACGACATGATCGTCACCGGCTACCCGGTGACCCTGTCGCCGGGCAGCGAGCAGTACAACTACTTCGGTTCCGCAGCGGCCAACGACCCCGGCTCGAACAATCTGATGGTGCTCAAGGACCCGGCGGTGGACCGCCTGCTCGACGGTCTGGTGCGCGCCAACAGCCAGGCTGACATGCTGCGTCACGCCCGCGCCCTGGACCGGGTGCTGCAATGGAACTACTACTGGATCCCCAACTACTACCCGCCTGGCAGCTCGACGGTGTGGTGGAACCGCTTCGGCCTGCCCAAAGTGCAGGCGGCCTATGACGAAGGCCTGGACACCTGGTGGGAAGTCAGCCCACGGGCACTGACCACCCAACAGATGGCCGAGCGCCTAAGGAAAGGGCCATGACCACCTACATCCTGCGCCGCCTGCTGCTGATCATTCCCACCCTGCTGGCGATCCTGCTGGTGAACTTCGCCATCGTCCAGGCCGCGCCCGGCGGGCCGGTGGAACAGGCCGTGGCGCGCCTGCAGGGTATCGGCGGCGGCGCGCCTGGTGCACGGGTCGAGGCGGTGCAAGGCGGGTCCCGCGCCACCCGTGGCCTGGACCCCAAGCTGATCGAGGAGATCAAGCGCCAGTACGGCTTCGACAAGTCCGCGCCCGAACGCCTGTGGCTGATGCTCGGACAGTACGCCCGATTGGACTTCGGGCAGAGTTTCTTCCGCGGCGCCAAAGTCACCGACCTGATCGTGCAGAAACTGCCGGTGACCCTGTCGCTGGGCTTCTGGGCCACGCTGATCACCTACCTGGTGTCGATCCCGCTGGGCATCCGCAAGGCGGTACGCCATGGCAGCCGCTTCGATGCCTGGAGCAGCGCGCTGATCGTGATCGGCTACGCCTTGCCATCGTTCCTGTTCGCCCTGCTGCTGATCGTGCTGTTCGCTGGCGGTACCTCACTCAACTGGTTCCCGGTGCGCGGCCTGGTCTCCGACGATTTCGACCAGCTCAGCCTGCTGGGCAAGGTCGCCGACTACTTCTGGCACCTGGTGCTGCCGGTCGGCGCCCTGGTGATCGGCGGCTTCGCTACCCTGACCCTGCTGACCAAGAACGCCTTCCTCGACGAGATCGCGCGCCAGTACGTGGTCACCGCCCGGGCCAAGGGCCTGAGCGAACGGCGCGTGTTATACGGCCATGTGCTGCGCAACGCCATGTTGCTGGTGGTGGCTGGGCTACCCCAGGCGCTGATCACGGTGTTCTTCGCGGGCTCCCTGCTGATCGAGGTGATCTTCTCCCTCGATGGCCTCGGGCGTATGAGCTACGAGGCAGCGGTGTCGCGGGACTACCCGGTGGTGTTTGGCACCCTGTTCATCTTTACCCTGGCCGGGCTGTTGATCCGCCTGCTGGGCGACCTGTGCTACACGGTGCTCGACCCGCGCATCGACTTCGACGCGAGGGGCCACTGATGTTCTCGCCCATCGCCCGGCGCCGGCTGCGCCGCTTTCGCGACAACCGCCGCGGCTGGATCTCGCTGTGGCTGTTCGCCGGGCTGTTGCTGCTGAGCCTGGGGGCGGAGCTGGTGGCCAATGACAAGCCCTTGCTGCTCGGCTACCAGGGCGAGCTGTACACCCCGGCGCTCAAGCGCTACACCGAGCAGCAGTTCGGCGGGCAACTGCCGTTCCAGCCCGACTACCGCAGCCAATACGTGCGTCAGCTGATCGAGGGCCAGGGCGGCTGGATGCTCTTCGCGCCGATCCCGTTCAGCGCCGACACGCCCAACTACGACCTGCAGGTGCCCACCCCCAGCCCGCCCAGCACGAGCAACTGGCTGGGTACCGACGACCAGGGCCGCGACGTGCTGGCGCGGGTGCTGTACGGCACGCGGGTCTCGCTGCTGTTCGCTTTCGCCCTGACCCTGCTCAGCGTGCTGATCGGCGTCACGGCCGGCGCCCTGCAGGGCTACCACGGCGGCTGGGTCGACCTGCTCGGCCAGCGCCTGCTGGAGGTGTGGTCGGGGTTGCCGGTGCTGTACCTGCTGATCATCCTGTCGGGGTTCGTCGAGCCGGATTTCTGGTGGTTGCTGGGGATCATGGCGCTGTTCTCCTGGCTGACCCTGGTGGATGTGGTACGCGCCGAGTTCCTGCGTGGGCGCAACCTGGAATACGTCAAGGCCGCTCGCGCACTGGGGCTTTCCGATACCCAGGTGATGCTGCGGCATATCCTGCCCAACGCCCTCAACGCGACCCTGACCTACGTGCCGTTCATGCTCACCGGGGCGATCACCACCCTGACCGCGCTGGACTTCCTCGGCTTCGGCATGCCCGCCGGCAGCGCCTCGCTGGGCGAGCTGGTGACCCAGGGCAAGCAGCACCTCGAGGCGCCGTGGCTAGGTTTCACCGCATTCTTTGCCCTGGCGCTGATCCTGTCGTTGCTGGTATTCATCGGCGATGCGCTGCGCGAGGCGTTCGACCCGCGCAGGTGATCGCTTGTACCGGCCTCATCGCCGGCAAGCCGGCTCCCACAGGGTTCGCGCTATCTCTGGAGCCGGCTTGCCGGCGATGAGGCCTTCACGTCCAACCCAAGGCCAATACATGCACGACAACCTCAAGGACTACCCCCAGGTTCGCCAACTGGCCATACGCTCGCTGTTCGAGATCATCGAGCAGTCCAGCGAAGGCACGGTGATCGTCGACCGCCAGGCGCGCATCGTCTGGATGAACGAGCGCTATGCCCGCCGCTTCGGCCTGGAGGACGCCGCCAGCGCCATCGGCAAACCGTGCGAGACGGTGATCCCCGGTAGCCTGATGCGCGAGGTGGTGAGCAACGGCAAGCCGATCCTGCTGGACATGCTCGACACGCCGAACGAACCGCTGGTGGTGATGCGCCTGCCGATCCACGACGACCAGGGCGCGCTGATCGGCGCCATCGGCTTCGCCCTGTTCGACGAGCTGCGCAGCCTGTCGCCGCTGCTCAAGCGCTACGCCAGCATGCAGCAGGAGCTGGCCTCGACCCGCTCGCAACTGCGCGCGCGCCAGGCCCGCTACAGCTTCGCCCAGTTCGTCGGCAGCAGCCCCGCCTGCCTCGAGGCCAAGCGCCGCGCCCGGCGTGGGGCCGGCAGCGACTCGCCGGTACTGTTGCTGGGCGAGACCGGCACCGGCAAGGAACTGCTGGCCCACGCCATCCATGCCGCCTCGGCCCGCGCGCACAAGGCCTTTGTCAGCATCAACAGCGCGGCGATCCCCGAAGCGTTGCTCGAAGCCGAGTTCTTCGGCACCGCCCCAGGCGCCTTCACCGGCGCCGACCGCAAGGGGCGCAGCGGCAAGCTGCAACTGGCCGAGGGTGGCACGCTGTTCCTCGACGAGATCGGCGACATGCCGCTGACCCTGCAAAGCAAGCTGTTGCGCGTGCTGCAGGAAAAGGAATACGAGCCGGTGGGCAGCAACCAGATGCTGCGCAGCGACGTGCGGATCATCGCCGCTACCTCCATCGACCTGCAGGCGGCCATGGCCCGGGGTGCGTTCCGCGCCGACCTGTACTACCGGCTGAACGTGCTGCCGGTTCAGGTGCCGCCGCTGCGCGAACGCCTGGAGGACCTGCCGGCGCTGTGCGAGGCGATCCTCGCCGAACTGGGCAGCCAGTACGAGCTGGAGGCCGAGGCCCAGGCGTTGTTGCGGCGCCATGCCTGGCCAGGAAATATCCGTGAGCTGCGCAACGTGCTGGAGCGGGCGACCCTGCTGGCGGACCAGCCGCGACTGGGCGTGCATGACCTGGCGAACGCACTGGGGCCGTTGAGCCCGGTGGCATTGGCCGCGCCAGCGCTGGATTACCGCCAGGCATGTGCCCAGTTCGAGCGAGGATTGATTATCGATGCCTTGGCGCGCAGCGCCGGAAACGTGCCGGAGGCGGCGCAGGCATTGGGCTTGGGACGGTCCACGCTGTACAAGAAGATGGCGATTCTGGAAATCGAGTCTCAATAACGAGACTCGCATCTCATTACCGAGATCCGTCCAGGGCTGCGCCCTCTTTCGCCGGCAAGCCGGCTCCCACAGGGGCGTACCGCGATCAACTGTGGAAGCCGGCGATGGATCGCGGCGCGACCCCACTTTCTCAAATCAGAGACACTGAGCTTCAGATAAATAATAAAACTCAATAAATTCAATGACTTAGTAACTTGGCACGATTTCCGCTATCTGCATTCCAACCATAAAAACAACAGTTGGAGATCCCCTTAGGATGACCGTGCTCATCGCCCTGGCCGCCCTGGCCCTGCTGATGCTCGCTGCATACCGCGGCTACAGCGTGATCCTCTTCGCCCCCATCGCCGCCCTCGGCGCGGTGCTGCTCACCGACCCCGCCGCCGTGGCCCCGGCCTTCACCGGGGTGTTCATGGAGAAAATGGTCGGCTTCATCAAGCTCTACTTCCCGGTGTTCCTGCTAGGCGCGGTGTTCGGAAAGCTGATCGAGCTGTCGGGCTTCTCGCGCTCGATCGTCGCCGCCGCCATCCGCCTGCTCGGCACCCGCCAGGCCATGCTGGTGATCGTGCTGGTCTGCGCCCTGCTCACCTACGGCGGCGTGTCGCTGTTCGTTGTGGTGTTCGCGGTATACCCATTCGCCGCCGAGATGTTCCGCCAGAGCGACATCCCCAAGCGGCTGATCCCGGCGACCATCGCCCTGGGCGCGTTCTCCTTCACCATGGACGCCCTGCCCGGCACTCCGCAGATCCAGAACATCATCCCCAGCACATTCTTCAACACCACCGCCTGGGCCGCGCCCTGGCTGGGCCTGATCGGCACGTTGTTCGTGTTCAGCGCCGGCATGCTCTACCTGCAACGCCAGCGCAACAAGGCCCAGCGCAAGGGCGAAGGTTATGGCAGCAACCTGCGCAACGAACCGGAGACCGCCGACGACATCGCCCTGCCCAATCCCTGGCTGGCCCTGGCGCCGCTGCTTCTGGTAGGCGTGATGAACCTGCTGTTCACCCACTGGATCCCGCATTGGTACGGCACCAGCCACACCCTGCAACTGCCGGGCATGGCCGCGCCGGTGCAGAGCGACGTGGCCAAGCTCACGGCGATCTGGGCGGTGCAGGCGGCGTTGCTGGTGGGCATCCTGATGGTGCTGGTGTGCGCCTTCGGCACCATTCGCCAGCGCCTGGCCGAAGGCACCAAGAGCGCGGTGAGCGGCGCCTTGCTGGCAGCGATGAACACGGCCTCGGAATACGGCTTCGGCGCCGTGATCGCCTCGCTGCCTGGTTTCCTGGTACTGGCCGACGCCCTGCGCGGCATCCCCAACCCGCTGGTCAACGAAGCCATCACCGTCACCCTGCTTGCCGGCATCACCGGCTCCGCCTCCGGCGGCATGAGCATCGCCCTGGCAGCCATGAGCGACAGTTTCATCGCCGCCGCCAACGCCGCCAACATCCCGCTGGAGGTGCTGCACCGGGTCGCCGCCATGGCCAGCGGCGGCATGGACACCCTACCGCACAACGGCGCGGTGATCACCTTGCTGGCGGTCACCGGGTTGACCCACCGCGAAGCCTACAAGGACATTTTCGGTATTACCCTGATCAAGACCCTGGCCGTGTTCGTGGTCATCGCCACGTTCTACGCCACCGGCATCGTATGAAGGAGAAAAGCATGACGCTCAAAGGCAAGACCGCACTGGTCACCGGTTCCACCAGCGGCATCGGCTTGGGAATAGCCCAAGTGCTGGCCGAGGCCGGCGCCGATATCCTGCTCAACGGTTTCGGCGACCCGGCCGCGGCCATCGCCGAGATCAGGCGGTTCGGGGTCAAGGTCGCCCATCATCCGGCCGATCTGTCCGACGTCGCACAAATCGAGCAAATGTTCGCCCTGGCCGAGCGCGAGTTCGGCGCGGTCGACATCCTCGTCAACAATGCCGGCATCCAGCATGTGGCACCGGTCGAGCAGTTTCCGGTGGAGGCCTGGGACAAGATCATCGCCCTGAACCTCTCGGCGGTGTTCCATGGCAGCCGCCTGGTGTTGCCGGGCATGCGCGCGCGTGGCTGGGGGCGGATCGTCAATATCGCCTCGGTGCACGGCCTGGTCGGTTCCACCGGCAAGGCCGCCTACGTGGCCGCCAAGCATGGCGTGGTCGGCCTGACCAAGGTGATCGGCCTGGAGACCGCCACCAGCAACGTCACCTGCAACGCCATCTGCCCGGGGTGGGTACTGACGCCGCTGGTGCAGAAGCAGATTGACGACCGCGCCGCCGGCAGTGGCGATGCGCAGCAGGCGCAACACGACCTGCTGGCCGAGAAGCAGCCCTCCCTCGCCTTCGTCACCCCTCGCCACCTCGGCGAACTGGTGCTGTTCCTGTGCAGCGAGGCCGGCAGCCAGGTCCGTGGCGCCGCCTGGAACGTCGATGGCGGTTGGCTCGCCCAGTAAAGGCTAGAGTGGAACAAGACAAGCCCGTTCCTGTAGCGGAGCGGGCTCGCACCGCGACAAGACTCTCAGCCCTGACCGAGACTTCCGCATGAAAGACGTACTCTGGCGCCCCACCACCACCCAGATCGAAGCCAGCCGGATGGACGCCTTCCGTCGTCGCGTCAACCGGCGTTTCAACCTTCAGCTCGACGACTACGCCGCCCTGCACCGCTGGAGCATCGAGCAGCGCCCGCAGTTCTGGCAGACCCTCGCCGAGTACTTCCATGTGCAGTGGCACACGCCGCCATCGAGCATCCTCGAGGAAGGCGAACACATGGCCGACGCGCGCTGGTTCCGCGGCGCCACCCTGAATTTCGCCGAACACCTGCTGCAGCGCCGCGATGACCGTCCGGCCGTGGTGGCCGTGCGCGAGGACGGCGGCCGCCACAGCCTCACCCACAATCAACTGGCCGCGCAGGTCGCCGGCTTGCAGCAGGCTTTTCGCCAGGCCGGCATCGCGCCGGGCGATCGTATCGCCGCGGTCATGCCCAACACCTGGGAAACCCTGGTGGCCATGCTCGCCGCCACCAGCCTCGGCGCGGTCTGGTCCAGCTGCTCGCCGGACTTTGGCAGCCACGGCATCATCGACCGCTTCGGCCAGATCGCCCCTCGGCTGCTGGTGGTTTGCGCCGGTTATCAATATGCCGGCAAGGTCATCGACCAGGTGGAGAAGATCAACCAGGTCGTGGCCCAGCTACCGAGCATCGAGCAGTTGCTGGTGGTGCCGCATACCCGGCCGCAGACCCGCGCCGATGAGTTCACCGGCAAGCCGACGGCCCTGTGGGCCGATTACTTTACGCCCGGCGGGACGCCGACCTTCGCCGCGCAGCCCTTCGATCATCCGCTGTATATCCTGTATTCCAGCGGCACCACCGGCGTGCCCAAGTGCATCGTCCACCGCGCTGGCGGCGTGCTGTTGCAGCACCTCAAGGAACACGGCCTGCACAACGACCTCAAGGCCGACGATGTGCTGTTCTACTACACCACCTGTGGCTGGATGATGTGGAACTGGCTGGCCAGCGGACTGGCGGTCGGCGCTACCCTGGTGCTGTATGACGGCTCGCCGCTTCACCCCGGGCCCGAGCGTTTGCTCGACCTGATCGATGCCGAAGGCATCCGCGCCTTCGGCACCAGCCCCAAGTACCTCGCCGCCCTGGAGCAGGCCGCTGTGGAGCCGGCGAAATCCCATGGCCTGGGCAGCCTGCGCCTGATCCTCTGCACCGGCTCGCCGTTGTCGCCCCACAGCTACGACTATGTCTACGCCAAGATAAAGGCCGACGTGTGCCTGGCCTCGATGTCCGGTGGCACCGATATCGTCGCCTGCTTCGTGGCCGGCAACCCGCTGCTGCCGGTGCGTCGTGGCGAGATCTCCGGCAAGGGCCTGGGCATGGCGGTGGAAGTCTGGGATGAACAACGCCAGCCGGTCAGCGGCGCGAAAGGCGAGCTGGTCTGCATCCATCCCTTCCCCTCGATGCCGCTCGGCTTCTGGGGCGACGCTGACGGCCAGCGCTACCGTGACGCCTACTTCAGCCAGTTCGAAGGTGTCTGGTGCCAGGGCGACTACGCCGAGCAGGTGCCTGGCAGCGGGCTGATCATCCATGGCCGCTCCGACGCCGTGCTCAATCCCGGCGGCGTGCGTATCGGCACCGCCGAGATCTACCGCCAGGTGGAAAAGGTCGAGGAGGTACTGGAGAGCGTGGCCATCGGCCAGGACTGGAATAACGATGTGCGCGTGGTGCTGTTCGTGCGCCTGCGCGACGGTCTGCAGCTCGACGAGGCGCTCAGCCTGCGTATCCGTCAGGTGATTCGCCAGTTCACCACACCGCGCCATGTGCCGGCGGTGATCGTCCAGGTCAGCGACATCCCGCGCACCCTCAGCGGCAAGCTGGTGGAGCTGGCGATCCGCGACGTGGTGCATGGCCGGCCGGTGAAGAACACCGACGCGCTGGCCAACCCCGAGGCGCTGGAGCAGTTCCGCGACCGCCCGGCGTTACGCTGAGGGCGACATCAGGCATAATGTCGCCCTTTTGCCCCGAAGCACAGGTAACCCGATGAAAGCCCAAGCCCGCCACATCCTGGTCAAGACCGCTGACGAAGCCGAAAAGCTCAAGCAGCGCATCGCCAACGGCGAGGCTTTCGACGTGCTGGCGAAGAAATTTTCCACCTGCCCGTCCGGCAAGCGCGGCGGCGACCTGGGTGAAATACGTCCGGGGCAGATGGTCGGCGCCATCGACCAGGTGATCTTCAAGAAGCCCCTGCGGGTGGTACACGGACCGATCAAGAGCAAGTTCGGCTATCACCTGGTGCAAACGTTCTATCGCGACTGAGCCTCGCTCTCGCGCCGTCTCTGCAACAACGCAGGCGATTGCTCGCCACTGGCGACCACGCGCTCCAAACCCTCCTGCACGGCAAGGCTGGCACTTTCCATCTCGGCCACCGCCTTGAGCATTGCTGCGGTATCGCCGCTGGCATGGGCATCGATGGCGTCGAATGCGCAGCGGTGCACGGCGGCATGGGGCGCGTCGATATCCTTGTACCCGGCAAGATGCGCATAGTGCAGCGCCCCGTCCCCCTCGCGATACCACTTGCCCAGGCGACAGTGGGTATGGTCGGTAAAGTCCGAACCGCGCTCCTGCGAAACGCCGAACAGCACCTTGTAGACGCGGAACTTGTAGATCAGGTGATCGAGCTTGGCCAGCTCGCAGAAGCTGCGCAGCGCCGACACCGATGCCGATCCTTCGGCCACCGTTGACATGTCGAGCAACTGGCGCATGGTACTGGCCGCGGACTGGCCGACCCCGCTGTATGACGACGAATGCTCGGCCAGGCTGGCGATATGTCCTCGGCTTTGCGCACTGTCGGCACGAATGGCCGAGACCAGCGTGCCGATCTCGGCGGTGGCGTCGGCTGTGCGCCTGGCCAGGGTCCTGACCTCATCGGCCACCACGGCAAAGCCGCGCCCGGCATCGCCCGCCCGCGCCGCCTCGATGGCCGCGTTCAGGGCCAGCAGGTTGGTCTGGTCTGCCACCTCGCGGATGATCTCCAGCACACCGCCAACCTGCTGGGCCTGATGATCGAGCCTGCCGACCTTCTCCGACGCCTCGCCGGAGGCATCGGCCAGCTGCTCGAGGTTGGTCGCGATGGCATCAATGCTGGCCTGGTTGCTGCTGGCAATGCCCTGGATGCGGATGGCGTACTGTCTTTCCTGCTCCATGCTGTGGGCGAGGCTGGCGAACGACGTCTGGGTCATTTCCAGGGAATGCGAGAACGCCGAGAGGTTGCCGGCCAGGTGCCCGAGCACCTGGTTCTCTCGCGCCAGTTCCTCAGCCCTCGATTCCGCCTCGCGGACGCGCTGCTCAGATGCCGCCAACTGTGAACGGGAATGCTCCAGGGCGACGTTCAGCTCCTTGATCCGCGGGTCTTGCCGACCTGCCTTGCTCCACCACTTCACACCACGCTCCCGGGATAGACCCACCGCCTGTCACCCGGCGAAAAAGCTCCGGGCAGAAACATGGAAAGGTCTCAGCAAGCGCAAAGCGCGGCAATACTCAGCTGCGATGGAAAACAGCGGATCAGCGACGGGCCGCCAGCAGGCCAAGCCCCGCGCACCCCAGCAGCGAGGCGCTGACCCGGTTGAACATGCGCCGTGGCCCGGGCCGTGCGAACCAGCGCTGCAGGTACGCGCCAAGCCCGGCATAGATGGCGATGGCCGCCCACTCCAGCAACAGGAACAGCACGCCCAGGCGCAGGAACTGTTCACTGACCGGGGTGGCGCTGCCCACGGTGACGAACTGCGGCAGGAACGCGGTGAAGATGAGTATTGCCTTGGGATTGCCCGCCGCCACCCAGAACTCCTGGCGCGCCAGTTTCCAGGTGCCGCGAGGTTGCTCGCCGGCCACCGCCGCCTCGCCAACCGGTGCCCGCCACAGCTGCCAGGCGATATAGAACAGGTAAGCCGCGCCCAGCACCTTGATCGCCAGGAACAGGTACTCGCTGGTGTGCAGCACCACGGCCAGGCCCATCGCGGCCAGGGCGATCATGCCGCTGAAGGCGAGCAGGCGCCCGGCACCGGCCACACAAGCGGTGCGCAGGCCATAGCGGCTGGCATTGTGCAGGGACAGCAGGTTGTTGGGGCCCGGCGCCATGTTCAGAGCGAAACAGGCGGGGATGAACAGCAGCAGGCTCGACAGGTCCATTCTTGTTCTCCGGCAGGGACCGGTGCAGCGTCGCGCCTGGCGGGCAGGCCCGTCAAGCACAGTGGCGCGGCAAATGGCCGTAACAGCGACCAGACGCTAGACTGGCGCCCTCCGTCCGTCTCAAGGCACCTCGCCATGACCCGCCCGAGCAGCGAAATCTGGTACGACCCGGCCATGCCGTACGTCGAGAGCCGGCGCGCTTGCCATAGCCGCGCCTGCTACAAGGCTCATAGCCACCCCAGCTTTTCCATCGGCGCAGTGGATGCCGGCAGCAGCCGCTTCACCGGCGCCGCCAGCGGTGAGGAGCGCTTGACGCCGGGTACCCTGGTGTTCGTGCCGGCGCAGCGGGTGCATGCCTGCAACCCGCAACCGGGTCAGGCCTGGAGTTACCAGATGCTGCACCTGGATGCCGAGTGGCTGCGTCAGCTACGCCTCGAATCCGGCGTTGCCGCAGGCGAGCCCGGTGCCGTGGCCCGGGTCACTCGCTCACAGGCGCTGTACCTGCAGTTCTGCGCGCTGAACAGGTTGCTGTTTTCACCGGCGGCAACCTTCGAGAAAGAGGCTGCGTTGGTGGCCTTCATCGGCGAACATGATTTCTCCATGCACCCGGCCTTGCTGGCGGCGCCACCATTGCCGCCGTCGACACTGCGCGAACTGTTGGACCACGCACAGGAGCAGGACCTGGCCGAACTGAGCCTGGAGCGCCTGGCGCGCCAAGCCGGCATGGGGCGCTACCAGTTAATACGGGCGTTCAGCGTCGCTACCGGCATGACCCCTCACGCCTGCCTGCTCAACGCGCGGGTGAACAAAGCCCGGTGTCTGCTGCGCCAGGGCCAGGCGCTGGCGGAGGTGGCCTATAACCTGGGCTTTGCCGACCAGAGCCACTTCCAGCGGGTGTTCAAGGCGCATGTCGGGGTGACGCCTGGGGCCTACCGGGCGGCACTGAAGCACTGACATCACCGCACAGCGGCCCCCTGCAATAATCTTCAATACTCCACCCATCACCAGCAACAGACTGCGGCTACCTCCACCAGGAAGCCCGCCCCCATGCAACTGTTCATGCTCGTCGCCACCGCCCACTTCCTCGCCCTGCTCTCACCCGGCCCGGACTTTTTCCTGGTGGCCCGCACCTCGGCCAGCGCCGGCTGGCGGCTCGCCAGTGGCGCCTGTGCCGGGATCGCCCTGGCCAACGGCATGTTCATCTGTGCGGCGTTTACCGGGGTGTCCTTTTTACGCGATGGCGGCCCTCTGTTCGTCACCCTCCAGCTGGCTGGCTGTGGCTACCTGCTCTACCTCGGCCAACTGTTCCTGCGCCATGCCGGGCAAGCAACCCTGACGCCCCGCGAACCTGGCGTGGCAAGGTCTGCGCGTGGCTGGCTGAACAGTTTGGGCATGGGCTTCGCCTCGGGCATCCTCAACCCGAAGAACGCACTGTTCTATGCAAGCCTGGCGAGCATGATCGCCAGCAGCGGTACCTGGGCCAAGCTGGGCTATGGCATCTGGATGTTCGCCATCGTCCTGGCCTGGGACCTCGCGGTTGCCGTGGCCATCGGCAACCCGCGGGTACTGCGCCGCTTCGCCCGCGCCCTGCCCTGGCTCGAGCGCGCCTCGGGCTTGATGTTGATCCTGCTGGCCGGCGCTGTTCTCACGCACCTGGCTTGGCGCTGAGCGGCTTAAGGCCATCCAGTTCGAGCAGGCTGAAGTGACCACGGCTCCAGCCGCCGGTGTCCAGGTGCCAGACGTTGCCCAGCACCTTGATCTCCAGCACCGGTGTATGGCCTACCAGCAAGGCGCGCAGGCCCTTGACCGGGCGGCTGTCGCCCTCCTTGAGGCGCCGGCGCGACCACTGGCACACCTCGCGCACCTGCAGGTCATCCCCGGCCTGCAGGCTCGCATACAGCTGCGCCCAGTCGTCGAACGGGCTGTCGGCATGCAGCAGGCCGACCGGCCCGCCCGCCGTGTCGACCTGCAAAGCGATCGGCAGGCGTTCGAACACCTCGACGAAACGCACCTGCTCGGCCTTTGGCAAATCGAGGAACCATCCGCCGCCGGCCGCCCGGTACATGTCCAGGTCGACCCGGCCGCCGCGCAGGTGATTGACCGCCAGCGACTCGTGGTTGCCCTGCACCGCATGGAACCAGGGCTCGGCCAGCCATTGCAGCGCCTGTGCGCTGCCCGGCCCACGGTCGACCAGGTCGCCGACGCTGAACAAACGGTCGACCAGCGGATCGAAACCGACCGCCTCCAGGCATTCACGCAAACGCTTGAAATGCCCATGGATATCGCCCACGGCCAGGTCACGGCCACGGCTGTTGGCGGCGATCCGCCTGAACGCAGTCATTGCATCATTCCTCTGCTTCTTTCCGGCACCGGCGTAAAATAAGCGGGTAAACCGCCCGAACCCGGAGGTGCATCATGCGAACCACCCTGGCCAGTGCCGTGCTGATGGTGCTGGCACTAGACAGCATGGCACAGGGCGCCTCGACCGCGCAGGTCGAGGTGCGTTTCGAGCACCCCGAGAAATTCCGCGATGCCAGCCTCGACAATCGGGCCTACCCTCGCAGCGCCGACCCGCAGGTGCTGAAAGTCCTCACCCTGCACCTGCAGAAACTCGGCCAGCGCTACTTGCGGCCCGGCCAGCAACTGGTCATCGACATCCGCGACATCGACCTGGCCGGCCAGTTCGAGCCCTGGCACAGCCAGGCCTACGATGTGCGCTTCATGCGCGAAGTCACCTGGCCCAGCATCGACCTCGACTACACCCTGCAGCAGCCCGGCCAGCCCGCGCTCAAGGCCCAGGAGCACCTGAGCGACAAGATGTACCTCAGCCGCCCAGGCCGCCTGGGCAACAACGACCGGCTGTATGCGGAGAAGGCCATGCTCGGCGACTGGTTTCGCCAGCGCTTCGCCCAGCCGCCCTCTTGAGCGTCACCACGCCAGACGGCGCAAGGCGATGGGTGCGATCAGCCGATGGAACGGTGCCACCGGCAGCATGTACAGGCGGCCAAGCCGATTGTGCGTGCGCACCACGGTGCTCACCAGCACCTCGCAACGGCCCTCGGCCGTCGGGCGTCGCAGCAGGGCGATGTGCACGTCCAGGTGCTGGTCGCGGTCGACCAGCAGCACCTCATCCTCGGTGTTGGCAACCAGGGTGAAAATCCCCACCCGCTCTCCGGGCTGGTAGCTGCCCGGGGCGCGGGCCGGGTCTATGGCGGTCAAGCGTCCCAGGTCCTTGAGACCGAGCAGCGCGACCAGGCGGTTGCGCAGCACCATCAGCGTGTCGATCCAGCCGGGCATGCTTGTCATCAGGCGTAGGAAGTGCGCCATGGCGGGCCGCCCGTCGTCCGCAATTTCAATCGCCCGGCAATGGCGAAAACCCGCCTTAGCAGCATGCGCTGCGATCAGCGAGTCGGCGGGTATGGTGGCGGCGTGGGTCATTGTGTTTTCGTCCATGAAATCGACACATCGGTACTGGGAGGGAACGGCCGTCGATTGTATCCTCGACTGCCGACGACATGCCAAGGACGGATACTCCATGAAGAGCTGCGCAGTACAGCTGGCTTTGAGCAAAGGCGATGTGGCCGCCAATATCGCCCATCATTTGCACGCCATCGAACAGGCCGCGGCCCTGGGCGCCGAACTGCTGGTGTTCCCCGAACTGTCCTTGACCGGCTACGAACCAACGCTGGCCCGGCAACTGGCCATGCCCGCCGACTCGCCGCAACTGGTACCGCTGCAAGCCGCGTGCGATCGCTTCGGCGTAACGGCGGCGGTCGGCCTGCCGATGCCGACCATGGCCCGCGTGCGCATCGGCATGCTGGTATTGCGCCCGAGGCTGGCGCCGCTGGTGTATGCCAAGCAGCGCCTGCATGACGACGAACTGGACTACTTCGTGCCCGGCAGCACCTCGCTGGTGTTCGCCGCCGGCAGCCACCAGGTGGCGCCGGCCATCTGCTATGAATCGATGTTCCTCGAGCACGCCGCGCACGCCCAGGCCCAGGGCGCCGACCTTTATCTGGTCAGCGTGGTCAAGACCGAGGAAGGCATCCGCGCAGGGGCTGCGCACTACCCGCAGGTTGCCCGGCGGCTGCGCATGCCGGTGATCATGAGTAACTGCGTCGGCCCTGCGGACATTTACGTGGGGGCCGGGCAGTCCGCAGCCTGGGATGCCGAAGGCAACCTGCTGGCCTGCCTCGGTGATGCAGCGCCAGGCCTGCTGCTGCTCGACACGGCGACTGGCACTGCCCAGGCATGGCCGCTGGAGCTGGGCGCATGAAGTATGCGCTGGTGATCCTGGCCAGCTATGCCAGCGTCTGGTACCTGGTGGGCACCCTGATTCGCGGGCGCCTGGCCGATATCGCCGAAGGCCTGCGCCATCGCCCGGACGCCCCGCCTGCGGGGCAGTACCTGCGCGAAGTCGAAGCCCACGCCCGCCGCGCCCACCGCCACTACAGCCTGTTTGCCGGCACCGTGCTGGCGCTGGTGTTGACGGTATTCTGTGCCTGGCTCAGCTGACGCCTAGGCTCTGGCGCCCCTCCAGCGCCAGCAGATACTGCTTGGCCGGCAAGCCACCGGCGAAACCAGTGAGACTGCCCGAGGCCCCGATCACCCGGTGGCAGGGCGCGATGATCGAGATCGGGTTGCGGCCGTTGGCCGCGCCCACCGCCCGAACCGCATCGGGCTTGCCGATCTGCCGGGCGATCTGGCCGTAGCTACGGGTCTCGCCGAAGGGAATGCTCAACAGCGCCGCCCACACCTCACGCTGGAACGCGGTCCCGGCAAAGTCCAGGTCCAGCTCGAAGCGCTGGCGTTGCCCGGCGAAGTACTCGCCCAGCTGGCGGGCGGTCTCGCGCAGCACGCCGTGCTGGTCGTCGCGGTGCAGCTCGCCGAGGCGTACCCGGTTGTCCCGCTCATGCTCCCACAGCACGGCGGCCAGCCGCTCGCCCCGCGCCACCAGGGTCAGGGTGCCGACAGGCGATTGCATGAGGGTGAAGGCACAGGACATGGCAGGCTCCGGCAGGATGACGTTCGCTGCACTGTACCCATCGCGGCGCGGCCACGCATCCGCTTTCTTGCCCAGCCATCGCCACTGGCCAGTCCGCAGCGCCGCCCCGTACACTGAGGCGCCACTCGTTTTTCAAAGGACGGAAACACAGTGAACGACGCCTCGCCCGACATCGTCATCGAACGCTTTGCCGAGCAGCACCTGCACGGTATCACCGCGCTCTACAACGAACCCGCGGTGTGCCGCCAGGTGCTGCAGATGCCCTATCAGGGCGTCGAAGTGTGGCGCGAGCGCCTGGCCGCCTACCATGACCGACAAATCCGCCTGGTGGCGGTGCACCAAGGCCAGGTGATCGGCAATATCGGCCTCGACCAGAGCACACGCATCCGCCAGGCGCACCTGGGCGAACTGCTGATGGGCGTTGCCCAGGCCTGGCAAGGCAAGGGCGTCGGCTCACGGCTGATGACGGCCATCCTCGACATTGCCGACAAC
The DNA here is from genome assembly GCF_002934345.1 of Pseudomonas sp. PONIH3. Classification (NCBI taxonomy): domain Bacteria; kingdom Pseudomonadati; phylum Pseudomonadota; class Gammaproteobacteria; order Pseudomonadales; family Pseudomonadaceae; genus Pseudomonas; species Pseudomonas sp. PONIH3. Next base: position 181,101 of record NZ_CP026386.1, on the reverse strand, counting down.
TGGATGAACCTGCGCCGGGTCCAGCTCACCGTCTACGCCGACAACGAACCGGCACTGGCGCTGTATCGCAAGTTCGGCTTCGAGGTCGAAGGCCGGTTGCGCGACTACGGTGTGCGCGATGGGGTGTTTGTCGACGCGCTGTGCATGGCGCGGTTGCGTCAGTCGTTGAACACCATGCCTGCATAAGGTTTCACCCGGCAGGCCGCCAGCCGCGATTGCAGATCGCCGACATGCGCTTCGAGCTGGTGGCCATCCGGGTCGAGAAAGTACAGCGAGTCTCCCTCGCTGCTGTCCTGCTTCCACAGGCGCACGTCGTGCTCGCGCAAGCGCTGGGCGAAGGCCGCGAAGTCGCCCTGGCAAATGGAAAACGCGTAGTGCGTGTACGTGCGCTGCAGGTCGCCCGCCTCTACCTGATCGACCGACAGGCACAGCCACAGCTCGCCCAGGCTCAGATAGGCACCCCGCTCCCACCGAGCACTGAGCCTGAAGCCCAGTACCTGCTGGTAGAACACGATGCTGTCGGCGAGGTTGGAGACGGCCAGGGTGAGATGGTTGAATCCGTTCAACATGAGAATCGTCCGAAGTGAAGTAGGACAAGAGCGTTTCGCGGGACGAGGCAAACGGCAGCGTCCCGCGAAGCGCCGATCATACCCTCGAACACATCAGCGCGGCATCGAGCAGGCGCCCCTTGTCATACCAGGCATCGCGTTGATAGGCGGAGTATTGTTGCCGCCCAGGGGAGCCCTGGACCTTCACCAGGCCGTCGGCCTTGTTCGGATCAAGGCTGGCGACAAACAGCTCGAGGGCGTCCTGGTTCTGCACGATAAAGGTCGTCGCGTTTGCGGGAAGCTCGGCCTTGACGCAGTTCAGGTAATCCGGCGGGGCTTTCGCGGTCACGCCGAAGGTGTTGTCGCGCCCGGCCCGGATATCGGGATCATGCGCGCAACCGGCCAGCAGCAGGCTGGCGGCCAATGCCATCATCAAGCGATTCATACAGACTCCAACCACCCCAGCAGGATGCCCTGGACAGAGTCACACAGCCACCACCCTTTTTAATAGTCTGCTTACGATCTACAAGCCTAGCCCCGGAGTGACGGGTGCGGTATGCCGGTTCGCTATATCGCCTGGGTGGGCCGGTCGATCCGGTAGAGCACGTGGGGTCGCAACGGATTGCCTTCAGGCACCGTCACGTCGAGGAAGTCCTCCTGCGGATCCGAACGCATGCCCAGCCTCTGCATCAATGCCCTGGAGGGTGTGTTGATGCTCGAGGTGTAACCGATGACCTGAAGCAACCCAAGGGTCGACCACGCGTAGGCCAGGCACGCGCTGGCCGCCTCGAATGCGTAGCCCTTGCGCCAGTGTTCACGCCCGAGGATCCAGCCGATTTCGACATGCGGGCCGCCCGGTATCTCGTCCCCGGTCGAGGACAAGCCAAGCCCGCCGATAAACGCGCCATCCTCCTTGCGCTCGACCGCGACAAAGCCGAAACCGTGCGTTTGCAGGTGCCGATCGCACTCGGCAAGCATCGTGCAGGTTTCAGCGGGCGTCAGTATTGCCGGGTAGTAGTAGCGCCTGACTTCGGGGTCGGCGTTGACGAGGGCAAAGGCTTCGATGTCCCGCTCTGCCCAAGGGCGCAGGACAAGACGAGGAGTCTCGATGAACATGGGTAAGGCGCAGCTCCCTTCTACCAGACATGACCGACATCGCCTTGCGATGCCAGTGAGGCATGGGAATCTAGCACATGCGCATGACCGCGGAACTCCGGCCCTCAATCGACCGGAGCCCGGACAGGTCAATCAATCGCGATCAAGGTTTGCCGAACACATAGAAGCTCAGGTTGGCCGAGCTCTTGCCCGCGGCGAACAAACCGCGCAGATTGTTCATCGAAACGCTGCGAATGTTGAAGGTCTCCTGGGTGGAGTAGCTGTCATCGATGCTGACGTACTGCAGGTTCTTGTCACTGCCACCGGAATAGTCCAGGCGAACCATGAAGGTGCCCGCGCCGACAGTGGTCCTGAGGATGAAGGATTTGTACTGCTGGATCTGCGCTTCGACGAAGTTAGCGCCGGCCCGCTCACCTTCCTTGCCCTTAACATCGCAACGACCGCTGCTCAGGTAGGTATAGCCTGGGGGTACCTGGACATCGGCGGCCAGTTCCTCTTTGAAAGCCTGTTGCTGTGTCATGACTCATGCTCCTTATGAGTAAGATTTACGTACAGCACTGGTGAGTCTACAAGCGCCCGGCAAGTCGGCGCTGCTGGCGGACAAGCGGAGCACGCGAACGAGCACGCAAACAAAAATAGCCCCCCGAACGAATGCAATCCTCACAGATGCCCGATCTCCCGCCCAGACGAATTCCCGAGCACTCTGTGCCCGGCCCCGATTCTGGGGACGTGTCCCCAAGCGTGGGATCAGGCACTGGCCTGTAAGAATACGAAAACCGCCACCACATCCAAGGCCAGCACGGCGGCCACCACGAAGCTCATGAAATAGAGGTCATCCTGGAACATGTCTGCACTCCCGCCTGGTGGGTTTGCTTGACTCAAGCAACTCCCATTCCAGCCTGCCCGCTTCAAGACCATGTCCATTGGTCAGACGTGGAGGGTCTATCGCGCAAAAAGGCGCTTACTGATCACTTACTCCGGCTCTACGCAAGGATGCCAATCGAGGTGTGCCCCGATGAGACGCATCCAGAAAATCGTCCAGCAGCGCCGTCGGCAGTTGCATGTACACCTGCCGCCCAGCGAATTGAATGCGTCGAGTTGTGACGATGGATCCAGAATTGCGAAACCGGCACGGCCGCCGCAAAAGCGCCAAACAATAAGTGATGCTAGGCTCCAGCGAACCTGGCCACCCAAGGTAGTGGAAATGAGCTTCGACTGGCACGCTGGACCTATCACCCGCACGACCCTGCTCGACAAGAACTACCGTAATACGCAGAAGGTCCGGCAGTTCCTGCTCGGTGAATGCGGCGCGGCGTTCAAGTTCGATCGGACCTTCATGGCCTGGATCAAGAGCGGAGCACCCTCCACCATGGGGGATGTCGCGGATGAATGGATGCGTACGCGCAGTTGACCGCCGGACGACTGTACTCCCCGGGGGATGTCTTTCAGACGAAAAAGGTCGCCCTGCGGTTTCAGTTTGGCTTAGTTTCTGTGCTCGGGCAGCGCCCCCATTGACTCCAGAACCTGCCTGCCTATCGCCTCTCTCTTGGGAGCATCGGCCATCCTCTTCGGGGTATCGATGTTCAGGGCAAAGATTACAGGGCCGTCAGGGAACTCAACCCAGCCTACCCACCATCCGATCTGGCCTCCCAGCCCGGTTTTCGCCCGCATGATCCAGTCTCGACCGGCACCCACGATAAGGACATCCTTTGTCAGCAACTGATGTTCCAACTTGAACGGCAGTTGGTTTCGATAAAGGCTTTCCAGGAAGTGGACTTGCTCCCGAGCCGAAACCTTGAGACCGCCATTGATCCAATAGTCGCGCTGTTTGACAGTAGGATCCGCATTGCCGTAGTGAATGAGGCTGAGATATCGCGCCGCTTCTCTCGAACCTATTTTTTCCGCAAATCCTCTATAAACCCAGACCGCTGAGTTTCTCATTGCCGATCTTAGATTCTGATCAGCATTGTGGGTAGGAATCTCATTTACCGTTCCGTCCCACTTGAAAACCTGAAACTCGTCCGAAACGGCGCCGGCATCAAGCGCAAAGAGGGTGTGGGGAATCTTGAATGTCGAGGCCGGTGTGAACCTAACATCAGAGCGATCCGGGTTATAAACATAGGTTACAGCCCCTCGCCCCCGCATATCTTTCACCACCATGGTTCCAACGGTGTCTTGCGCGTCGAAGAAATCTTTCCACTCTGGCTTTTCAACCAGGTCAGAGGAGGAAGCAGCGACTGCTGTCCCCATGCAGATGGAGAGCAGTGCAATCCCAGCTAGAGCTCCCATACGATTCAACATGCGGCTTCATTCCTCAAAACAGAAAATGAAACCACACAGCCATTGATTTATAAAGGTTTTTTAAAATATGGTCGCCCCGAGCTCCCTGAGTACCTTGTAAATCAGGCCACCTGTTCGGGCCTGATCGCAGGCCGACGCCAGCTCTCTATCCGTGTCGATAGACACACATCCAGCGACCGCTGCTACCTGATTTTCAATGCAGCATGAACACGGATCAAGGCTTGTAGCGCAGAGCCTAGATGTAGTTGTCGTATCTATTCAACAGAATGTTATCCATCTGACGGAGACTTAGAGGTCTTCCCAGATCGGCTTCGAACACATCCTTTGCGTTGAGATAGATGCGTACGTACTCAGGATAATTTTTCGCGGATCTGGAGGTGGTGAACGCAAATACCCATCCTTCCTCTTCCGCCACCCACTTCAGCGCAGTACGTGCTCGAGAATCCATCATTGGAAAGTGGTTAGGCCTGTGAAAGTGAAGGTACTTTGAAGCGAAGCTGCTGCAATCTCTCTGGGTGTACCGGTAATCGCGCTGCAGAGGAAAGCGTGCGCCTTGTGTACTTCTGTGGAGGTCGAGCGCGAAATGGTACCGTCTTGAGGAAGAAAATCCAGCACCTCCTCCAAGCCTGACTTGGAAATAGCATCTGCCAATCCATGGAAGAAGTCTGCAGACGACAAACGCTCGCCTTTGATGGTTCGACGTTCAGCGGAAGCTGCGAGGCTCCTGCCAATGATCAACGCCTTGGATGCAATCTGGTCTCGGTCAGTGTTGCTGGGGTTATCGCTCACGAATTGATACAGCATACGATTTGCAGGGATGAAGATTCCGCACCCTTCGTGCGTGCCAACAAAGCTATCGGTCAAGTATTCCCTGGATCTTGTTACAGTCAGCATGCGCGTCTCCTTGCGGGGAGTCATACGATACCGTACCTGCGTGATTGATCAATCCAAACCCACTCGCTCAACCGCCAAAGGCTCCAGACCCTTGAGCTGGTCCAGCGCGGCGAAGCGCTCGGCATCCAGCCTGCAATCGCGGAACAGCTTGCCGCGCACTGGTCCCGGCGCAGCCTCCTGGAGCGCACCGCAACGATCCAGCGAATCATCGCAGACCACCCGCCTGCAGACCGGACGAAGACAAAGTATCACCGGGTGGTGTTGCTGATTGACCGAGCGCTCAACGCCTTGAGACAGGCGCGGTGCTTGGCCAACTTGAGGCGAATGGCTTCTAAGTCGGCCTACCCTTTATGCCCATTTATGTTCCAGCCAAGCAAAGGTGGGCTGTGGATCAACGAGCCAAGTGTTACAATCCGCCGATTCAAATCAGCGCTCATGGCGCTGGATATCCGTGAGCGCCGGCAGTACGACACCCGCCACACCTACGCAACCCTGTGCCTGATGGCTGGGATGGACCTATGCGTTCATCGCGAACCAGCTCGGCCATGGCGTCGAGATGTTGCCCTCTACCTACGCGAAATGGATCAGCTCCTCCTCGGACTGGAGGGAGCTGGAGAAGCTGCTGCCCCGAGTCGAACTGGCCCAAGATTGGCCCAAGACTGATGACAGGGCCTAAATACACCTCTGGAACCCCCGCAGGACAAGCACTTGATTTCTACCGCCAATATCACCATGCAGTTCGGCTCCAAGCCCCTGTTCGAAAACGTCTCGGTCAAATTCAACAACGGCAACCGCTATGGCCTGATCGGCGCCAACGGTTGCGGCAAGTCGACCTTCATGAAGATCCTCGGCGGCGACCTTGAGCCGTCCGGCGGCCAGGTGATGCTCGAGCCCAACACCCGCCTGGGCAAGCTGCGCCAGGACCAGTTCGCCTATGAAGAATTCACCGTGATCGACACCGTGATCATGGGCCACGAGCAGCTGTGGAAGGTCAAGGCCGAGCGCGATCGCATCTACTCGCTGCCGGAAATGACCGAGGAAGACGGCATGGCCGTCGCCGAGCTGGAAACCGAGTTCGCCGAGATGGACGGCTACACCGCCGAATCCCGCGCCGGCGAACTGCTGCTGGGCCTGGGCATTCCCCTGGAACAGCACTTCGGCCCGATGAGCGAAGTGGCGCCAGGCTGGAAACTGCGCGTGCTGCTGGCCCAGGCGCTGTTCTCCGACCCGGACGTGCTGCTGCTCGACGAGCCGACCAACCACCTGGACATCAACACCATTCGCTGGCTGGAAACGATCCTCACGGCGCGTAACAGCACCATGATCATCATTTCCCACGACCGTCACTTCCTCAACAGCGTCTGCACCCACATGGCCGACCTGGACTACGGTGAACTGCGCCTGTTCCCGGGCAACTACGACGAATACATGACCGCGGCCACCCAGTCGCGCGAGCAACTGCTGTCGGACAACGCCAAGAAGAAAGCCCAGATCGCCGAGCTGCAGACCTTCGTCAGCCGCTTCTCGGCCAACGCCTCCAAGGCCAAGCAGGCCACCTCGCGCGCCAAGCAGATCGACAAGATCCAGCTGGCCGAGGTCAAGCCATCGAGCCGTGTCAGCCCGTTCATCCGCTTCGAGCAGACGAAAAAGCTGCACCGCCAGGCGGTGATCGTCGAGAAAATGGCCAAGGCCTTCGACGACAAGGTGCTGTTCAAGGACTTCAGCTTCACCATCGAAGCCGGCGAGCGCGTGGCGATCATCGGCCCAAACGGTATCGGCAAGACCACCCTGCTGCGCACCCTGGTCGGCGAGATGAAGCCGGACGCTGGCGCGGTGAAGTGGACCGACAGCGCCGAAGTGGGCTACTACGCCCAGGACCACGCCCACGATTTCGAGGACGACGTGACGCTGTTCGACTGGATGGGCCAGTGGACCAGCGGCGAGCAAGTGATCCGCGGCACCCTGGGGCGCATGCTGTTCTCCAACGACGAGATCCTCAAGTCGGTGAAGGTGATCTCCGGTGGTGAACAGGGCCGCATGCTGTTCGGCAAGCTGATCCTGCAAAAGCCCAACGTACTGGTGATGGACGAACCGACCAACCACCTGGACATGGAATCGATCGAGGCGCTGAACCTGGCGCTGGAAAACTACCCGGGCACCCTGCTGTTCGTCAGCCACGACCGTGAATTCGTGTCGTCGCTGGCCACCCGCATCATCGAGCTGACGCCCGAGGGCGTGGTGGACTTCAGCGGCACCTATGACGACTACCTGCGCAGCCAGGGTGTGGTGGTCTGATCCAGCTCTGAGTCATCTACATCGCGGGGCAAGCCCGCTCCTGCAATGCCTTCGCGGCATTCGCAGGAGCGGGCTTGCCCCGCGCTGCGTTTAATTAGTTAGCCTGCTTTCTTTTCCCTCGCGCCGCAGCCATGATGGGCACAGCCCCACCGCCCGCCCGCGAACGAGCCCATGACAGCCCCTCACGCTTCCAGTGTCACCCTGCAGATCCTCTCGATCGTCTTCTACACCTTCATCGCCTTCCTCTGCATCGGCCTGCCGATCGCGGTGCTGCCTGGCCATGTGCACGATCAACTGGGCTTCGGCGCGGTGATCGCCGGCCTGACCATCGGCCTGCAGTACCTGTCCACCCTGCTCAGCCGGCCTTTTGCAGGGCGGGTAGCGGACACCCTAGGCGGCAAGCGCGCCATCCGCTATGGCCTGTACGGCATCGCCGGTTGCGGCGTGCTGACCCTGCTTTCAGCCTGGACCCTCGCCCTGCCCTGGCTGAGCCTGGCGCTGCTGTTGGGCGGCCGACTGCTGCTGGGGATCGCCCAGGGGCTGATCGGCGTCGCGACCTTGAGCTGGGGGATCGGCCAGGTGGGGCCGGAACATACCGCCCGGGTCATTTCCTGGAACGGCATCGCCTCCTATGGCGCCATCGCGGTAGGAGCGCCGGCCGGCGTGCTGCTGGTGGAAAGCCTGAGCTTCGCCGTGCTCGGCCCGGCGCTGTTGCTGCTGGCGCTATCGGCCCTGCTGGTGCTGCGCACGCGCCCCGAGGTCGTGGTAGCCGGCGGGGAACGGTTGCCGTTCTGGTCGGCGTTCGGGCGGGTGGCGCCTTGCGGCCTGGGGCTGACCCTGGCATCGATCGGCTACGGCACCCTGACCACCTTCGTCACCCTGTACTATCTGGAGCGCGGCTGGGTCGGCGCAGCCTGGTGCCTGAGCGCCTTCGGCCTGTGCTTCATCCTGTCGCGGCTGCTGTTCGTCAACGCGGTCAACCGCTTCGGCGGCTACAACGTGGCCATCGCCTGCATGGCCACCGAGGTCCTGGGCTTGACCATGCTGTGGCTGGCGCCCTCGCCGCTGTGGGCGATGCTCGGCGCCGGGCTGACTGGCTTCGGCCTGTCGCTGGTGTACCCGGCCCTGGGAGTCGAGGCAATCCGCCAGGTACCCAGCAGCAGCCGTGGCGCCGGGCTGGGCGCCTACGCGGTGTTCTTCGACCTGGCGCTGGCCGTCGCCGGCCCGGTGATGGGCGCGGTGGCAGTACACCTGGGGTATGCCTCGATCTTCGCCGTCGCCGCCCTGCTCGCCCTGTCAGGGGTGGGCCTGACCCTGTTGCTGGCCCGCCGCGGCTGAACGTTCGGCGGGCTCCGGTGCGCCCAGTGCCTGGCTGAAGAAGGCGGTAGTCTCGCTGCGCAGCGAGCGATGGATATGTCGACGGTCGACACCCTCGGCGTCCTTGCACAGTACCGGCATGCGCAGGTGTTGCTCGTCGTCGCAGGGGGCCATGAACACGAAGTGCCCGGCACCGGCCAGCAGGCGGTAGTCAGGTGTTACCGGCAGCTTGCGCGCCAGGGCATCAGCGTTGTGCTCCAGGGCCAGTAATTGGTCGTTGTCGCCGCTGTAGATCAGCGCCGGCACCTGCACACCGGCCAGGGCGTGGCGACCGAACATCAGGCTCAGCGGCGCCATCAGCATCACCGCGCCCACCCTGGCGTCGGCGCGGGGCGCCAGTTCACTGTGGTCGGCGATCAGCACGCCATGGGTCTTGCAGGCGTCGGCGTCACCTGGGCGTTGCTCGCAGTAGCGGCGCAGGCGTTCAAGGTCGGGCCGCGCGCCAGAAAGTATCAGCGCGGTCTCGCCACCGGCGGAATAGCCAATCACCCCGACCTTGCCATCATTCAGGTACGGCGCGAGCAGTCTGTCGTTTCGCGCCGCTGTGATCGCGGCGCTGATCTGCAGCGGCCGGCCATAGAGGTTGCTGAGGGTGCCCAGGCGGCTATGGTCGCGGTTGTTGTCGCCGGGATGGACCACCGCCACCACCACGAAGCCCTGTCGGGCCAGGCCGTTGGCCAGGTCATGCAGGGCCATCGGGCTGCCGGTGTTTCCATGGGAGATCACCAGCAGCGGGAACTGGCCCATGGCTACCGGTGCCTCTTCGGCGACACGGGTCTGGTAGCCCTCGATGCGTACCGGGCGCGCCTCGCCGCTGGAGGGGTAGAATGCCAGGGCATGCATGGGCTTTGCGTCCACCGGGTCGACCAGGGTCAGCCGGTGCAATCCGGCCACCCACGGCGCTGCATCGGCGCGGGCCAACAGGCCGCCCAGCAGGAATAGCGCCATCAGCAGGCTGCTTCGCTTCATCGCAGGGCGCTCCCAGGTTCAAGGCACTGCGCGGTACACGGGTATGGATGCCAGCATAGAACCCGGTGCGCTGGCGGCACATGAAAACTGGATGAAAAAAGCCGGCTGGCGCACGAGGCGACAGCCGGCTTTGAATCGGTGGCAACAATCAGGCAGCGGCGAACAGCTCACCTGCGATCTGCGCCTGGGCGGCATCAATGGCCTTGGCGCGGTGCTCAGGGCCATAGGCCAGGCCGTGGGCGCGGACGATTTCCAGGTCGGTGATGCCGATGAAGCCGAGGAACACCTTGAGGAAGTCCTCATGGCCGACACCGGTCGGCTGGCCCTGGTGCAGGCCTCCGGCGGTGGACACCAGGATCACTTTCTTGTCACCGCACAGGCCTTGCGGGCCGGCTTCGGTGTAGCGGAAGGTCTGGCCGGCCACCGCCACGCGGTCGATCCAGGCCTTGAGCTGGGTCGGCACGGTGAAGTTGTACATCGGCGCACCGATCACCACCGCGTCGGCGGCGAGGAACTCTGCCAGTGTTTCCGCACTGAGCTTGGCTTCATGAGCCTGTGCGGCATCGCGCATTTCCTCGGGGGTGCCGGCGGCCACGAGGGTGGCGGCGGAGAAGTGGCTGATGGCATCGTTGGCCAAGTCACGGTAGACCACCTCGATGCTCGGGTCGGCGGCCTTCCAGGCCTCGACCACTTCGCGGCTCAGCTGGCGGGAGGCGGAATTGTCGCCCAGGATGCTCGAATCGATATGCAACAGTTTCATGGGACTCTCCTGTGAATGAAGACCGCGGCGGTGGGCGATCACGATGTAGAGAATCCTATCGGCACATCGAATAGCTGATAAGTCGGCAAAAACGCGTTAGTTTGTTCCACTGATGGAACAATGAGACTATCAAATGCAAGACCTCAACGATCTCTTCTACTTCGCCCGGGTGGTCGAAGCCGGTGGCTTCGCTGCTGCCGGGCGCCAGCTGGGCATTCCCAAGTCGCGCCTGTCGCGGCGCATCGCCGAGCTGGAAGAGCGTCTTGGCACGCGTCTGCTGCAGCGCACCACCCGGCAACTCAAGCTGACCGCCGTGGGCGAGCGTTACCTGAACCATTGCCAGGCCATGCTGCTGGAGGCGGAGATGGCCGATGAAGTGGTGGCCAGCATGTCCAGCGAGCCCCGCGGCCGGCTGCGCGTCTCGTGCCCCGTGGCCCTGGCCCATGCATTCCTGCCAGATATCATCAGCCGCTTCCTCGCCCAGTACCCCTTGGTGCAACTGGACATGGTGCTGCTCAACCGCCGGGTCGACCTGATCTCCGAAGGCATCGACGTGGCCCTGCGCGTGCGCGACCTGGGCGATGAGGACCCAGCCTTGGTCACCCGACGCCTGCGCCAGGCGCAGATGCAACTGGTGGCCGCACCAGGGTTTGCCGACCATATCCGCGAGCCTGCACAACTGGCGACCCTGCCGGTGCTGGGCGCTGCCGAGGCTGACCGGCTGGTGCATTTTCGCCTGCATGGCCCCAACGGGCGGCAGGAGGAAGTCGCCCTGGAGCCGCGCCTGGCCATCGACGACTTCGTCGTGCGCAATGCCGCGGTACGCGCCGGCCTGGGCTTTACCGCCCTGCCGTCGATGTTCTGCGAGGAGGAACTGGCCCGTGGCGAACTGGTGCGCCTGCTGCCAGACTGGTCGCTGCCTGGCGGCTACCTGCAGGCGGTCTATCCGCATCGGCGCGGCCTGCTTCCAGCAGTACGCGCATGGATCGATCACCTGGCAACCTCGTTCGAGGCCTGTGGAGAGCGTTATGTCTGAGAAAAGGATGACCGAGGAGCAAGTGGCGGCGCTGTGCCTGGCCCTGCCGGGCGCTCAGGAAGACTACAAGTGGGGTGGCATCCGTGTGTTCTCGGTGGCCGGCAACAAGATGTTCGCCGTGCAGGACCTGGGCGGCGCGGGCCTGTCGTTCAAGGTGGCCGACGAGCTGTTCCTGGGTTATTGCGACCGCCCCGGAATCCGCCCGGCCCCGTACCTGGCACGGGCAAAGTGGATCAGCATGCTGCCGCCCTATCCCATGGGCCGCGACGAGCTGAGCGACCTGCTGCGCCGCTCGCACCAACTGGTGGTGCGACGCTTGCCCAGGCGCCAGCAGGTTGGGTTACTGCTGGGGACGGCGGACGCCTAGGCTTCAACCCGGTAATGGCGGCCCTTTGAGCTCGATCCGGTTGCCGTCCGGGTCGAAGCAGTACAGCGACATGCCCTCACCTTCGGCTCCGTAACGCTTCTCGGCAGCCTCCACCCTGACACCGGCCTCGTGCAACAGCGCGCTCAGCGCCTGTTCCTCGAACGGCTCGATGCGCAGGCAGACATGATCGACATTATGCCCACACTGGCCGGGCGCCTCGCCGCCCTGGCGCCCCAGCGGGCCGTCGACCGCCACCAGGTCGATCAGGCCGTCACCGGCGCCAAGGTGGATCATCCCCAGTGTGTCCCGACGCTTGCGCACCGGGCAGCCGAGCAGCTCGTGATAGAAAGCCAGGCTGCGGGTCAGGTCGCTGACGCGCAGGACGACATGGTCGATGCGTAGTATGGCGAAAGCTGGCATGGCGAAGCTCCACGATCAGGCTTTGCCTAGACCATAGCAGCCGACCTGCGAAGACACCCTAGGCCATTGGCGTCAATGACCGACGGTGGGTACAGCACAGCCTTTGTGGGGCAAAAGACCGTGGGCGTGTCAGCCATTGCCCTGGTGGCAGCAGCAATCATGTACCGCTCCAGGCGCCGCTAACTGCCCTTGAATGGCCGCTCCCACTTTTGGAATGCGACCATGCACCACAGCGAACCGCCCTACCACCAGGAACAGATCCTGCGCAGCCTGCCGGGCTGGACCAGGCACCTGCACCCCCACCACGTCAGCAGACTGCTGCGGCGCGCCCACCGCGAGCATATCCAGCAAGACGGGCAGCCAGCCCCCTGGTTCGCCCAGGCCCCGGCCGCCCGCCAGGCCGAGTTGCGCCAGGCCATCAAGCAGCGCGCGACGAGCCACTTGGCTCTGGCCAAGGCACTGCAAGACTTGCGCGGTATCACCGAGTTCTGCGAGCCGCTGCTGCAGGCACGACTGGGCAGTCAGGTGGCGCTGACACAGGCCCGGTTCAGGCATCAGCCGTTCACGTCGAGCCTGGGTGGCGAATTCCCCGACCCGGACGCGTCCCATCATGCCCCAAGCACTCCGGCCACGATCGAGGAACCGGCGGGCACCGCCAGTCTCACCAGCCTGCTCGAAGCGGCCCTGCACAATTTCGAGGGCGTGGCCGAGGTCGGCCCTTACAGCAGCCTGCAAGTCAGTGCCGACGACAGCAGTGCTCTACCCGGCCTGAGCACTGCCGCGTTTGTCACCCATTGCCGTCTGCTCGACCTGGGCCGGCGCTACCAGGAGCACCTGCAGGATATCTACGGCGGTCAGCGTAGAACGCTGTTGTGCGCCCTGTGGAGTCAGGCCCGGTGCCATGAGCTCACCGTACAGGCGTTGATCGCACGGATGCGCGGACACCTGACCGACGACGGCCTCCAGGCCGTGCGACAGCTCAGTAGCACCGGTTCGATGCCGCGCTACCGAGGTGCACCGGCCAGGGTAGCGGTGTTGCGCATGCTCGATACCCAGTTGCACGATCTGTTGGTGTTGACATCGAGCGGCCAGTCCACGCCGTCGTGCATCGCCTACTTGCCTTTTGACCATGCGCGACCGGTGCAGGAGTTCGACAACCTGCTGGCCTTCGGCAGGTACTTGCGTCGTCGCTTGCTGGCGCCCGCCTATCGCGAACGCTTCCTGGAGCATGTTGCCCTTAAGGACCGCCCAGGCATGGCGAGCAAGCTCAGGGCCAGACTGTTCGGAGCCACTGCGAGCGGCATGCGCCCGCTGGAAACGCCGTCTCCCGCTTTCGCCGAAACCGAGCCAGGCCTACATCCCTGGCAAGGCCTGCCGGCCACCCCCTTGCTACAGCAGCAGGATCCGCCCGCTCCCATCCGCTTCCCCGCACTGGCGATCCATGAAGTCGCTGTCGGCTTCCCCGTATGGCCGAAGCTGTTCAATGACCACGTACACCGCCTGCGGGAGGACGCCCGCTGCATCGCGGTGCCAACGGAGGACGTCGATGCCAAGGCCCGGCGTGAGCGCCTGGCTTTGTGGCGCGAGCGTGGCCTGAATGTGCTCGGCGTGGCGGCCATGTTCGTTCCCGGACTGGATGTCGCCATGCTGGCCGTGGGCGCAGGCCAGGTCATGGCAAGTATTTTCCACGGCTTCGAAGCCTGGTCCGAAGGTGACAACGCGCAAGCGGTGAACCAGGTCGAGTCGCTTCTGATCAACCTGGGCAGCGTGACCGCCATCGCCGGTGTTACCAAGCTGGCCCAGGCCTGTGGGTTCGTCGATTGGATGCAAAGCCTGTGGCTGGAGGGCCAGGAACTGCTATGGCACCCTGAACTCGAGCATTACCGCAGCCCGGTGGAGTTACCGGCGGGCCTTGAGCCCGACGAGCAAGGCATCTTTCACCATGATGACCGGCATTTCGTCGACCTGGACGGTACGCTCCACGAAATCCGCCGCGGCCTCGAGGGACAATGGCGCGTTGTACACCCTGCCGACCCTCGCGCCTATCAGCCAGCGCTGTACGGCAATGGCAGCGGTGCCTGGCGCATGGCGCACGAGCGACCACAAGACTGGGAGCGGGCAAAACTGATGCGCCGGCTGGGACCGCTTGGCGACGGGCTGACCGACGAGGAGCTGATTGCGGCACTCGACAGCACCGGCCTGGAGCGCGGCGTGCTCGAGCAGATGCACGTCAACGGCCGGCGCGCCCCCGCGCTACTGGAGGACGCCTTGCGGCGACTCAAGGCCGACAGCCTCCATCAAGTCCCGGCCCCGCCGGGTTGCGCTGCGGCGCTGACGATCGGGCGCGTGTTCTCCGGACTGCCCATGCAAGCACTGGAAGAGCTGGTGGCCACCGCCAACGGCGCCGAACGGCAAGCCCTTCTCAGCGGGCGGGTCCCCCTGCGGTTGGCCGAAGAGGCGCGGCTGTTGCAAGCCCGGTGCCGGCTGGACAGGGCGATCCTGGGCTTGTATCGCCCCAGCCTGGCCAATGCCGACAGCCGGCTGATCAGCGACAGCCTGTTGGCCGCACACCCGCAATGGACGCCCGAACAGTGCTATCACGCAGCCCTGGCCAACCGCCCAGCGACCGCACGCATGCTCGGCCAGCAACCGTCACAACCGGGCTGGCACTCACCTTTGCGCCTGAGCGACGGGCGTTACGGCTATCCACTGAGCCCCGGTTTGTTCGCCACGCGGGCAGAGCGCGAGCTGCATGCCCTGTACCCGGGGCTCAACGGTCGCGAGGTGCGCCAGTTACTGGCCACCCTGCGCGTCCGCGCAGGTGTGGCCGAACAGATACAGGCGCTGCGCATCCAGCTGTCCTCGCTGCGCGAACAGCTGCACGCCTGGACCGACAGAGGCACCCAAGACTGGGGTGACGAAGTCGGTGCGGGCTACGCCAGGACCGCAGACCTGCTCGTGCGGGCCTGGCAACGTCTGGACGGCGACATGCTGAGTCTTTCCAATGTCGCCCTCGACGCCCTGCCGATACTCACGGCACGCTTCGACCATATCACCACGCTGTCGCTGGAGAATCTCAATGTGATCGAGATGCCGGCCGACTTCCTGCAGGCCTTCCCGGCACTCAGGCGCGTCGATGTGCGAAACAGCTCCCAGTTGAGCGCCAGCTCGGTGCTGCAGGCATTGCGACACGCCCCACGGTTGCAGGAGCTTCGCTTGAGTGGCACGCGCCTGGGCGCGCTGCCCGCCGTGGCCCATGAGGTACTCCCCACCTTGCAGGACCTGCGCATCCTGGAAATGCCACATCACCAGTTGACGCTCACCTTGCCTGACCTGCGGATGCTCACCGGACTGCCGCTGGAAACGCTGGACCTACGCGCCAATCGTATTGCGCTGGATGCCGACACAGCGGATTTATTCAGTTCGATGCGACCACTGCGCCACTTGCTCCTGAGCAACAACCCCCTCGCCACCAGTCCCAACCTGACCGGCCTGGACAACCTCGCGACCTTGCGCCTGGATAGCAGCCGACTGCGCCTGTGGCCTACTGGGTTGAGCAGCCTGATGCAGCGCAATCCTTGCATGCTGCGGGTGGTGGACCTGAGCAATAACGGCATCGAACAGGTACCGGGGCTGCCCGCCCTGTTGTCCTCTCCCTTCCTGGGTGAACTGTTGGCCAGGCGTGCGTCATACCGCTGGCGGTTCAACGACAACCCGTTGGACGAGACAACCCGCGAAAGCCTGCAGATTGCCGGCGCTTCGGTCGAACAACGTGTCGAGGGGATCGACGGCACCGTGTCACCATGCCGAATCGACTGGTTGCAAAGCGCCAGCCAGCAACAGCGGGCAATGTGGGCAGCGCTATTCGACGCAGACGAGCATGCCAGCCTGCGCCAAGTCGTCGAACAGGCGGGCCTGTCGGCCAGTGCCCATCGCCATCCCCGAGCATTTGCCCGCCAGGTATGGGCACTGCTCGAGCGCGCAAGCGCCAGTACTCGCCTTCGTGCACGCCTGGACGACGTGGCCGATGAGTTCCCGGTGAGCTGTGGCGATGCAGGCGCCGATGGTTTCGGCACCTTGCAGATCGAAGTGATGGCCTACGATGAGTCCGCAGGCGCGGAAGTCGCCACCCCACCACTGTTCCAGTTCTTCCGGCGCCTGTTCCGGCGTGACCAGGTGAACACCTTGGCCCAGGACCTGTTCAACGCCCGCGTAGCTCGGCGAGATGCCCTGCGCGCTCGGGATGCCTGGGCCACCCGGCCGCTGGCCGAGCGTGGCGCCAGGCCCGTGCTGCCAGCCCTGCATCGCTTTGACACCTTGTCCGACGACGTGCTGCACAATGGCGTCGGTGAAGGCCTGGACCTGATCGAGATACGCTTGGCCCTGCGTACCGGCCTGGCCAGGCGCCTGGACTTCCCCGAGCCCCAGCAGGCGATGTTGTACCGCCACACGGCCGAAATCTCGCCGTGGACCGAGGAAGCGGTGTTGGAGGAAGTCGACGCCCGGGACCGGGACGCCGAGGCTCGCCGCCAGTGGATCGCCCGGCAACCAAGTTGGCGACGCCTGCTGCGCCAGGAGAACAGAGCCCGGTTCGAGATGCTCAGAAAACGCTGGGACACCGGCATGGACTACCTTGAGGGCAACGACCTCGACGGCGCGCTCGAAGCACCGGTGATCGAAGCGCTGACCCAGGCCTTGGGTCGCAGCCCGCTGGGCGAGGATGGCCAGCCCCTGCGTGAACCCATCGCCAGCGAGGGTTACGTCGAGGGGATGAACCGCATGGCCCTGGGCCTTGAAGAGGAAGAAGATGCTCTCTACCTGCGCCTGACCCGCCGCCGCGACCCCAACAACTGAGCCTACTGGCCGCGCAGGTCTTCGAAAAAGGCCTCCTGCCCCAGGACTTGGCTCGACGCACGTGCCTGCCCGGCAGCCTCGCCGCTGGCTTTCTCCACGTGCCAATAGCATTGCCGGACCGCCCGCGTCACCGCCACGTAGGCCAGGCGCTGTACCTCTTCTTTCTGCGCCGTATCGAATGCCTGGGCGTCTGCTGGTTTGCCCAGGCCGGCCAGGCGATAGACCTGGTTCTTATAGGGCGAGCTGGTCAGGTATTGGCAATCGCCAAGCATGAACACCGTGTCAGCCTGTAGTCCCTTGGCACTGTGATAGGTCAACTGGCGCAGGCGGCGCTGGCTGGGCGGCAAGCTAGAATCTACTTTAGCTATTTGCGACAAATGCTTTTCAATCAATAACTTATCGCTTGTTTTTCGAAACAGCATTAGTACCGTTTCACCGCGCTGGTAATGCTCGATCACCGTTTCGGCCAGTGCGGCCTCGTCCCGGTCGAAGACCTTCACCGGCGACAGCGGCAGCTCGGCCGCCAGCCCACTGGCCCTGGCCTTCTTGCCGGTGATGGCCGAGGCGCCTTTGACCAGATGCTCGGCGGCCTCGATGATGTACTGCTGGCTGCGGTAGTTTTCCACCAGCATCACCCGCGTGTTGGCCGGTGACGGGAAGGCCTTGGTGAACTCCATGAAGTATTTCGGCGAGCTGCCGCGCCAGCCGTAGATCGACTGCCAGTCATCGCCCACGCACATCAGCGATGAATGTTGCGCCACCCGCCCGCTGTGCATGGCCGGCCCACGGCGACGGATTTCGGCGAGGCAGGCACGCAGCCAACTGACGATCTGCGGCGAGACGTCCTGGAACTCGTCGATCATCAGATGCGCCAATGGGCGTAGCAAGGGATCGGGGAGCAACCCGAGGTTCTCCGGATTGTTCTCGCCAAACAGGGCAAACATGCGGTTGTAGGTCATCACCGGCGGCGACTGCGCCAGCAGGTGTGCTTCCAGTGCTTTCCAGAACAGCGCGAGGGCCTCGAAGAATGCCGCGTCGCTGTCGCCGGACGGGAAGTTCATGGCGGCCACGGCGGTGTTGACGTCCAGGCCGAGGTTCTCAATGAAGCTGGCGGCGCTGACGAAGGCGTCGAGCAAGGGCGCCGGAGCCAGCTCGCCCTTCACCTTGTACTCGAAGCCCGGACCGGCCACGGCATCACCCGCCAAGGACGTCGCAAGTCGTTTTGCCGCCGCATAATTATCGAGCCATATCAATGGCTTATCGCAGAAAGCTTGAAATAGGGTGCGCTTTACCGCCCATTCCGCGCGCACCGCCAGCTTGGCGCCCGGCCGCTGGTACTGGGCGCTTTCAGACGGGTCGAAGCCCAATACCACCCAGGCGTCCAGCCCTTCCAGACGGCCATGGACATGAAAGCGGCTGCCGCGGATCTGCACCGTGTCCCGGCACGGCTCGATACCCTTGATTGGCCAGGCACCGGCGGTAAACCACAGGTCCTCGATCACATCGCACAATTCCTCGTCGCGCTGGGCGGCCAGCTGGGTTACCTGTACACGCTTCTGCACATCCGGGTGGTCCGGGTCCAGCGGCTTGAGCAGCAGCGCCTCCTGGCGCAACGCGCCGACCAGCTGGACGAAACGCGGGCTCTGGCCCAGCAGGTCGCTGTAGCACTGGTTGAGCTGCTGGCGTTGGGCATCGTTCAGGCGCAGGTCGAACGGGTTGCTGTCAGCGTTCGCCTCGCCGCCTGCGGGCATTTCGTTGCCCAGGGTCTCGAACGCCCGCACCTGGGCAAAACCCGGCAGGCTGCGCACCAACGGCAGGATGCGCGAATGGAATGTACGCACGAGCTCTCGCCCCTGGGCAGGCGACAATTCGAGCTGCCACAGGGCGAACACCTGCAGCAGGCGCTGGATGAAGTCACGGCGCGACTCGCGGGTGAAGGTCACCACGGTCAGGGCATCGAGCTCGAAGCCCAGGTAGTGGCGCAGCAGCAGGATGCGCAGCACCAAAGACGTCGACTTGCCGGCGCCGGCGCCGGCCACCACGCAGGTCGAGGGCGTGTCGCTGAAAATCAACTTCCATTGCGCCGCGCTCGGTTGTGCCTCGCCAGGCAACCGCTTGGCGACATCAGCCTTGAAGCGCCTTTTCAGCTCGGCGGTCACCGGCAGGCGCCAGTCGTCGAACAGGTTGTCATCACGTCCCGGCGTCGCAGCCTGGTCCGGGCGGGTATCGCGGATCACCAGGACCTGGCGCCCGGCCTCATAGCCATCGACCCGGCCTTGCTCGTAGCCCTCACGCAAGCCATCGGCATGGCCGTTGCGCTGCCCCGTGGCGTGGCCGAGGAACCAGGAGTCGCGATGCTGCGCCTGCAGGCGCGACAAACCGCGGCCCAACAGGCGCGCGACCAGGCGACGCAACCAGGGCAACTGGGCGGGAGGGGTCAGGTCGGCCGGGGCCCGGGGATGCTCGTGCGGCACGGTCACTCCGTTGAAAATCAGAACAGCCGGCATGTTCGCCTCATCCGCGCAAAAGTGCCAGCGAATGCTTATGGATCAGTGGATTAGGCGATGAAGCGCATGCAGAGTCGCAAACTAAATTATCGAATTTAACGATTGTATTTAGCCGATATTTACGCTTTTTATCGATATTTTAAACACGCATAATGACCTCATTCCACCGACTCATAGGAGCGCCACCATGCTGCAACTGCGACCCTTCGAAAGCCTTGGCCACGCCAACCACGGCTGGCTCGACGCCCATCATCACTTCTCCTTCGCCGAGTACCATGACCCGGCACGCATGCACTGGGGCAACCTGCGCGTGTGGAACGACGACCTGATCGCGGCCGGTGCTGGCTTCCCGCCGCACCCGCACCGTGACATGGAGATCATCACCTACGTTCGCGAAGGCGCCATCACCCATCAGGACAGCCTGGGCAACAAGGGCCGCACTGAAGCTGGCGACGTGCAGGTCATGAGCGCTGGCAGCGGCATCGTCCACAGCGAGTACAACCTGGAGAAGGTCGACACGCGGATCTTCCAGATCTGGATCATCCCGGAAAAGGTCGGTGATGCGCCCTCCTGGGGTAGCCGCCCCTTCCCCAAGGGCGAACGTGGCGAAGGCTTCGTGACCCTGGCCAGCGGCCGCGAAGGCGATGACGACAGCCTGCGCATCCGCACCGACGCGCGCCTGGTGGCCGCGACCCTGCGCGCCGGTGAAAGCGCCGAGTACCGCCTCGATGAGGGCCGCCGCGGCTACCTGGTACCTGCCAAGGGACGGATTGAAGTGAACGGCTTGCAAGCCAAGGCCCGTGACGGGGTGGCGATCGAGCAGGAAACGCTGCTCAAGGTGACGGCGCTGGAAGACAGCGAAATCGTGCTGGTCGATGTAGCCTGATCGACCTTGGCCGGCCGCCGGCGCAGGCCGATATCGCACTTTTTCGCGTTTGTGCGCTCTATGCATGGCCAGGTCCCACCGATCCCCGGTGGGACCGCCTTTTCCAACCGGTGCCGATGGCCGTACGAAGACGCTTTCCGTTTCCTCGCCTACTGCTGATGGCCGGCAGCCTGGCGTGCCTGGTTGCCTGCACCCAGCAGCAGGGCCGTGACATGCTCACCCAGTTCGGCAACGGCAAGCCCGACGAGCTGTTCCAGACCAGCGTCGACCGCATGGCCACCCTGGCCATGCGCGACAACCTGCAAAGCCTGTATCTGCTGATGAACAAGCTGTACCTGCGCAACCCCAACCAGTGGCGGCAATCGGGCTACCTCGACGCCACCACCGCGGCACGGCAGATCCGCATCGCCATCGAACAGCGCCAGCCCCTGGCGCAGTTGGGCGAGCGCCGCGACCTGGCGGCCTTGAGCTACGCCCTGAGCCCGGAGTTTCGCGGCGACCGGGTAGGCGCGTTCATCTATGCCATCGGCAGCATGCTGGTCACCGCCCATGGCGGGCGCACCGAGTTCTACATGACCGACACCCTCGACCCGTTGTTCATCCACAATGCCGCGCGCAACATCGAGAAGGCCACCTGGATGCTCGGCCAGCGCCAGGATGCCAATGGCGTGCTCCTGCTGTTTTCCAACGAAATCTCCGAGCAAGGCAGCAACCTCAGCTTCGCGGTGGAGTTCGGCAAGGTCGTCGCCCGCCTCGACCTGCTGGCGCAGATGCTTGACGAGCGCTATCGACGGATCGGCCTGAACTACGCGCAAAGCCTGCTGTTGATGAATTTCCTGCCGGTGCAATGAGCCGGGTCGGCCAGCAGAACGTCATCGTCGCAGCCCCTCGAGCGGCACGGTTGAGCCGTATCCGGTCCAACAGGCAAATGAGGCGCCAAGCAATCAACCCCGTCGCCGTTTCAGCTGCTGCTTCAACACCCGCAACGGCGGCGCATAGAAGAATCCGAACGACACGCTGCCCTGGCGGCCCTTCACCGCATGGTGCAGGCGATGAGCCCGGTACAGACGCTTGAGGTAGCGGTTGACCGGTTTCGGCGCCCTCGGCCAATGGCGGTGGAAGAATCCGTCATGGGCCAGCACGTAGGCCAGCCCATAGCCCGCCACGCCGCCACCAACCCATTGCAGCGGCGCGTGCCCGGCCTTGCCCAGCATCACCAGGGCAGCGGCGATAAGCCCGAGCGCCAGCAGGTAGAGGTCGTTGGTTTCCAGCATGCCCAGTTGCGGCTCGTGATGCGAGCGGTGCAGCCACCAGCCCCAGCCGTGCATGACGTACTTGTGGGCCAGCGTGCCGACGCCCTCCATGGCCACCAGGGTGCCGAACAGCACGGCGAGATTGAACAACATGTATCGGTCCGGGGGGGTTGGCAACGAAAGGCGCAAGCGTACCATTGCCGCCAGGTCATTCAGAGGGATTTTCCATGAAGAATGTACCCAGGCCGGCACCTGCCGGCGCTTGACGTAACACAATTGTCATGCCCCACGCCTTGACCCAGCGCGGATCGAGGCGTATGGTCCGCCGCGCATTCAAGCATCCCTCACCCAGGAGACCCCTGCATTGGACAGTAGCCCCAGTCGATTGCGACAGGCCCACACGGCGAGCTAGTCCGGCAGCGTTCCTGCCACTGTCTCGCCGTACTCGGTAGACGGTGGTTCCCTTCGGCCCTCCCTGGCTGAACATTCCTCCTTAGTTTCCCAGCCCTGCCTCCGGCAAGGCGCGTGGTCCTGCGCATTCCTCGTTTGCAATCGCGCCGTCTCAAGTCGGCGCCCATGCGGGCCATCGCCCGCAGAACGGAGTTCGCTATGGATTGGAAAATCTTCCTGCTGCGCGTCAGCGTGGCCCTGCTGCTCGGTGCCCTGATCGGCGCCGAGCGTCAACTGCGCCAGCGCCTGACGGGCCTGCGCACCAACGCCCTGGTCAGCACCGGTGCCTGCCTGTTCGTGCTGATGACCCAGGCCGTGCCAGGCATGGCGCCCACCGATGCCTCGCGCATCGCCGCCTACGTGGTGTCGGGCATCGGCTTTCTCGGCGGCGGCGTGATCATGCGCGACGGCTTCAACGTGCGGGGCCTGAATACCGCCGCTACCCTCTGGTGCACCGCCGCGGTTGGCGTGCTGTGCAGCCTCGGGCTGTTGCTGGAGGCGTCGCTGGGCAGCCTGGTGGTGCTGTGCGCAAACATCCTGCTGCGCGACCTCGCCCAGCGCCTCGACCGCCAGGACGTGCTGCCGGCCAGCGAAGTCGAGCAGCGCTACGAGGTGCGCATCGTCTGCCGCGCCGAGGACGAGATCCAGGTACGCAGCCTGATGCTGCACAGCCTCAGCGACCCGGGCCTGCGCTTGCAGTCGCTGCACAGCGAAGACCTGGCCGACCCAACACGGCTGGAGGTACGCGCCGAACTGCTCGGCACGCCGCAGGCGCCAACCCAGTTGGAGCGCCTGGTCGGCCGGGTAAGCCTGGAGAAAGGCGTCAGCTCGGTGCGCTGGCAATTGCAGGTTCAGGGGCTGGCCTCTGACTAGACGTCGTCACGCACATGCCGCTCGCGCAGTTCCTGGCGCTCCTTGGCCTCGACGCACAAAGTCGCGGTGGGCCGCAGTAGCAGGCGGCGCAGACCGATCGGCTCACCGGTTTCCTCACACCAGCCGTAGTCGCCCCGGGCCAGGCGCTCCAGCGCCTGGTCGATCTTGTCCAGCAGTTTCTTCTCCCGCTCCAGCGAGCGCAGTTGCCAGTGGCGCTCTTCTTCGGCGCTGCCGATGTCGGCGAGGTCGCTGTGCACCTCCTGCTCACGCAGGGCGCGGAACTCCTGTTCGATACGGCCCTGCAGCTCGCCGCGCTGGGCCAGCAGCAGGTTACGGAAGAATTGCCGCTGCGGCTCGTTCATGTAGGCGGCTGCAGGTTGTTGCAACAATTGCTCTTCAGTCATGGCAAGGTTCCGAAATGCTGGGCGCGCGCCGCGCCCCTTTCGCTGGCAAGCCAGCTCCCACAGGGGCTGCGCAGCGGCCCCCAGCTCAAATCAACGGTCGAACATCAAGGGCAATCCCTGGCACGGGTCGCACACTTGGCCCTGGTGCCAGGCCAGTTGCCCCGACACCACCGTGCTACGTACCACATGGTGGAAGGCGCGCTGCTGGAACGGCGTCCAGCCGCAGCGCGCCAGGATCGGGTCGTCCGCCACGGCCCGTGGCCTGGCCAGGCGCTCGACGATGGCGAAGTCCGCCCAGTATCCCTCGCGCAGGAAACCGCGCTCGCGAATGGCGAACAGCTCGGCCACCGCGTGGCTGGTCTTGGTCACCACCTGGGCCATGCTCAGCACCCCTTCGCTGACCAGCTCCAGCGCCGCCGGCAGGGCGTGCTGCACCAGCGGCAGGCCTGACGGTGCGCGGGTATACACCCGCCGCTTTTCTTCCAGCGTATGCGGCGCGTGGTCGGTACCGATCACATCGATACGGTCGCGGGCCAGGGCGTTGCGCAGGGCATCGCGGTCGGTGCCGGTCTTGATCGCCGGATTGCACTTGATCAAGTGGCCGAGGCTGGCGTAGTCGCTGTCGTCGAACAGCAGGTGGTGCAGGCACACCTCAGCGGTGATGCGCTTGCCGCTCACCGGGCCGGACGTGAACAACGCCAGCTCGCGCACCGTGGTCAGGTGCAGCACATGCAGGCGCGTGCCGAAGCGCCGGGCCAGATGCACGGCCAGGCTCGAGGAGCGGTAGCAGGCGTCGGCATCGCGGATCAGCGGGTGCGCGGCCGGAGGGATGAATTCGCCGTGGCGCGCCCGCCACCACCCCTCGTTCTGCACAATGCTGGGCGTGTGCTCGCAATGGGCCAGGACGATGGTCGGCGCATAGACAAAGAGTTTTTCCAGCACCTGCGGATCATCCACCAGCATGTCGCCAGTGGACGCGCCCATGAACACCTTGATCCCGGCCACTTCGCGGGGGTCGAGGGCGGCAATGGTGTCGAGGTTGTCGCGGCTCACCCCGAAGTGAAAACCATAGTTGGCCCGTGAGCCTGCCGCCGCCCGGCGCTTCTTGTCGGCCAGCGCCTCCAGGGTCAACGTCGGCGGGTTGGTGTTGGGCATGTCCATGTAGCTGGTGATGCCCCCGGCCACCGCCGCCCGCGACTCGCTGGCAATACTGCCCTTGTGCGGCGCCCCCGGCTCGCGAAAATGCACCTGGTCGTCGATCATCCCTGGCAGCAACCAGGCGCCCTTGGCATCGATCTCCAGTGCCGCCCGGGCGTTGTCGAGGCTGCCGGCGATCCGTTCTATGCGCCCATGGCGCACCAGCAGGTCGGCTTCGAATTCACGCCCCTCGTTGACCAGCCGCGCATTGCGCACCAATAGCGTGTCCATGCTCAGAACTCGTTCTGCAAGGCCTTGTAGCCCTGGACCAGGTCGATATTGGTGCGCGCTACATCCTCGGAGAACTCCGAGGCAGACACGCTGACCGGCGGGTAGCGCTCCAGGTCGGTATGCGGGCCGATGTGCTCGGTGGGCGGCACGTAGAAGCGCGGCGGCAAGTCGCGGCCGTCGACCACCGAGTTGTGCCGCACCACGCTGCCATCACCGACCTTGCAGTTGAACAGCACGCTGTTGAAGCCGATGAACACCCGGTCGCCGACTTCGCACGGACCGTGGACGATGGAGCGGTGGGCGATCGAGCTGTACTGGCCGATGCGCACCGCCGCGCCGGATTTGGAATGGATCACCACGCCATCCTGGATATTGGAGTTGGCACCGATGACGATTGGCTGCATGTCGCCGCTGGCGTCCACCTCGTCGGCGCGGATGACCGCATAAGGGCCAACGAACACGTTGTCGTGGATGATCACCTTGCCGCAGATGATGGCGGTGTGGTCGATATAGGCCGATTCGGCGATTTGCGGAAGATGGCCGGAGGGGTTTCTGCGGATCACGGTGAGGGTCCTGCCTGGGAGGAAAAATGCAAATGTTACGTTATAACAATTACATTGCAACACCTTCCCGCGTCGATCTGGCAAACTGCACGTTACTGCGCGTCAACGCCCGTGCCTGAAGGTCTTGTGTCCCCCATGCCTGTCCGCCCTACTCTCACCGATGATGTTCCAGCGCTCCCTGCCTTGGAACGCTCCGCCGCCCAGGCATTCCGGCAATTGCCGCACCTCGCCTGGCTGGCCGACAGCGACGTGATGAATGAAGCCGAACACCTCGCATTCGTGAGCGAAGGTTGCAGCTGGGTCGCCGTGGATGACCAGGACCAGGCACTGGGTTTTCTCTGCGCCAGCATTGCCGACGACGCCTTGCACATCCATGAGCTGTCCGTGCGGCAAGAGGCCCAGGGCCGCGGCTTGGGCCGGCGCCTGCTAGACCAGGCACGGCATGCCGCTCGCCTCAAGGGCCTGGCCTGGCTGACCCTGACCACCTTCGACGATGTCCCCTGGAATGCCCCGTTCTACGCGCGCTACGGCTTCGAGCCCATCCCTGCGACACGCTTGGACGCCCGCCTGCGCGCAATTCTCGCCAGCGAGCTGGCCCATGGCCTGGACCAGCGGTGCGCCATGCGCCTGCCGCTCGACGCCTGAGCCCTGTTTTCATCCCCCCGGCCATTCACGTAGAGTCTGAACACCCGCGGTAACGGACAACACGATGGACAAGTACGCCCCCCGCCAGTGGCTGCCACACGAAAAGCCCAGCCTGCCCGGTTCGCCCTCGACACCGCTGCACGCCCCGGCCAAGCGCCTGGCCTTCGGCGTGGTCGGTCTGCTGGTGGCCATCACCGGCGGCCTGGGCAACGCCCTGGTGGTGGCCAACCTGCCATTTCTGCAGGGCGCCCTCGGTGCCACCAGCGCGGAGATGGCCTGGCTACCGGCGGCCTACGTGATGACCAACGTGTCGATGAACCTGTTGCTGGTGAAGTTTCGCCAGGAGTTCGGCCTGCGCGCCTTCACCGAAGTGTTCCTGGTGCTCTACGCGCTGGTCACCCTCGCCCACCTGTTCGTCAACGACCTCAACTCGGCCATCGCCGTGCGCGCCGCCCATGGCATGGTCGGTGCCGCGCTGAGTTCGCTGGGGCTTTACTACATGATCCAGGCCTTCCCCGCGCAGTGGCGGCTCAAGGCGATGGTCCTCGGGCTGGGCGCCTCGCAGTTGGCCGTACCCTTGGCCCGGGTGTTTTCCGAAGACCTGCTGCAGATCGCCGAGTGGCGCGGGCTGTACCTGTTCGAGCTGGGCCTGGCCCTGGCCGCGCTGGGCTGCGTGCTGTTGCTCAAGCTACCGCCGGGCGATCGCTTCAAGACCTTCGAGCCGCTGGATTTTCTCACCTTCACCCTGATGGCCAGCGGCACTGCCCTGCTCTGCGCGGCGCTGTCGCTGGGGCGTATCGACTGGTGGCTGGACGCGCCGTGGATCGGCGTCGCCCTGGCCGGCGCCATTGCCCTGATCCTCTCGGGCCTGGCCATCGAGCACAACCGCAGCAACCCGTTGCTGATGACCCGCTGGCTGGGCAGCGGCGCGATCATTCGCCTGGCACTGTGCGTGATCCTGATCCGCATGGTGATTTCCGAGCAGTCCACCGGCGCGGTGGGCTTCCTCCAGGCGCTGAACATGGGCAACGAGCAGATGCGCGCGCTGTACGCGGTGATGCTGCTGGGCGCGATCACCGGCCTTGCCACCAGCGCGTTGACCATCAACCCCACGCACCTGGTACTGCCGCTGTTCATCTCCCTGGCCGCAATGGCCACCGGCGCGTTCATGGACAGCGGCTCCACCAACCTGACCCGCCCGGCACAGATGTACCTCAGCCAGTTCCTGCTGGCCTTCGGCAGCACCTTCTTCGTCGGCCCGTCGATGGCGCTGGGCATCAGCCATGTGCGCGCCAACCCGCGCAACCTGGTGAGCTTCTCGGTGCTGTTCGGCATCTGCAACAACCTCGGCGGGCTGATCGGCTCGGCACTGCTGGGCACCTTCCAGACGGTGCGGGAGAAATTCCACTCCAGCCAGCTGATGGACCGCCTGAGTGCCCTGGAACCCCTGGTCAGCGCCCGGGTCCAGGGGGGGGGCGCCGGTTATGCCGGGGTGCTGGCCGACCCTGCGCTGCGCAACGAGGCCGGCATGCGCCTGCTGGCCAACGCCGCGACCCGCGAGGCCAATGTGCTGGCCTACAACGATGTGTTCATGCTGATCGGCGCCATCGCTATCCTGACCATGATCTGGATCTTCATCCGCAGCCTGTACCTGCGCTACACCCACTCCACCAGCGGTGCCTCCAACCGATGACCCAGGAAACGCCAACGACCACCACCACCGCCATCGCCGAAACCCCGGAAGGCAGCGCGCCCCCGAGCGAGCCGACCAGCCCGGCGCGTACCCGGCGGGTACGCCTGCTGTCATCGCTGAGCTTCGCCGCCGTGGCCCTGGCCGGCATCCTGCTGGTGCTCTACGCCTGGCGCCTGCCGCCATTCAGCAGCGCCATCGAAAGCACCGAGAACGCGCTGGTGCGCGGCCAGGTGACCATCATCGGCCCTCAGCTGGGCGGCTACATCGTCGAGGTGCCGGTGCACGACTTCCAGTTCGTCAAACAGGGCGACCTGCTGGTGCGCCTGGACGACCGCATCTACACCCAACGCCTGGCCCAGGCCGTTGCCCAGCTCAAGCAGCAACAGGCGGCGCTGGCCAACAACCTGCAGCAGCGCAACAGCGCCGAGGCCACCATTGCCCAGCGCCAGGCCGCGATCGCCGACGCCGCCGCCCAGGCCGACAAGGCCCGCGCCGACCTGCAACGCAACCAGGCGCTGGTAAGCGACGGCTCGGTATCACGCCGTGAACTGGACCTGAGCCGCGCCAGCCAGGCCGCCGCCGTCGCCAGCCTGGCCCAGGCCAGGGCCGCACTGGAAATCGCCCGCCAGGACCGCGAAACGGTGGTCGTCAATCGCGCTGCGCTGGAAGCTTCGGTGGAAAACGCCAAGGCCGCGGTGGAGCTGGCCCGCATCGACCTGGACAACACCCGGGTCAAGGCGCCGCGCGACGGCCAGCTGGGGCAGATCGGCACCCGCCTGGGCGCCTACGTCAACCCCGGTGCGCAGTTGATGGCACTGGTGCCGGACACCCTGTGGGTGATCGCCAACCTGAAGGAGACGCAGATGGCCAACGTGCGCATCGGCCAGCCGGCGATCTTCACCGTCGATGCGCTCGATCATCTGAAACTGCGCGGTCACGTGCAGCAGATCTCGCCGGCCACTGGCTCCGAGTTCGCCTTGTTGCAGGCCGACAACGCCACCGGCAACTTCGTCAAGATCGCCCAGCGCATCCCGGTGCGGATCACCGTCGATGGCGACCAGCCCGAGGCCAGGCATCTGCGGCCAGGGATGTCGGTGGTGGTGAGCATCGATACCCGGGAGGCGCAGTAAGCGACGGGTCCGACGGCGCCGGGGCGGAACCAGCAGAGTATGGCTGAACACCCACCGTTTGCCGGTTGGCCGCCAGTCGGTGCCAAAGGCAGGCTTTGCCAAACAGCGCACAGCACGGGCGATATGTCGTCGTGCCACGATTGCGGCCGCTCTGGCCCGCGGGTTCTAATCCTGGCCTGCGCTCCACCCAGCAATTGGCAATACAAGGAAGCCTTACAATGGACAGGAAGATCATACCGCTGGCGTTGCTGGCGACCCTGGTCGGCTGCTCGGACAACCAGCAGCCCCGCGAAGCCGACCTGCGCCAGGCTGCCCAAGCCTACCTCGACAGCCAGTACCCGCACTGTTTCGTGATCAGTGCCTTCCCCACCCGCACCCGTGACTTCGATGTCGAAGGCACCAACCAGGCCCTGCACGCCCTGGCCCAGGTCGGCGTGGTCAGCGAACGGGAAGTTGCCCGTACCGAAGTCCCTGAGCGCCTGTGGCAGCCGGCACGCACCGACATCTACTACGCCTACGACCTCACCGACGAGGGCCGCCGCTACTACAAGGCCGATGCAAGGCGCAAAGCGAACGGCACCAGCACCGGCGGGCTGTGCTTCGGCAAGGCCCAGGTCACCGCCATCAACAGCGTCGGCAAGCCTACCGAACAGGATGGGCGCAAGCAGTCGCAGGTGAGCTACAGCTACCAGGTGAACGAACTGCCGACCTGGGCCAGCGACGCGGCGGTCCAGGCCGGCATCGCAGGCCTCGGCCAGGCGGCCGCCAGTGCTGCCAAGCCGCTGGAGGAAACCCGCGCCATGGTGCTCACGGACCACGGATGGGTGCACGAGCAACTGCTGGCCAACTGATCAGGGTGTTAATCCTGGGAAAATCTGCGCACGCCATCCTTGCCTCAACCCGGCCGCCTGGCGGCCGTTTTTCAGGTCAATCGATGGAGACCCCAGTGATGAAAACCCTAACCTGTGCACTCGCCCTGCTGGCAACGATCTCGGCCACCTCGGCCTTTGCCGAAGGCGGCGCCGACCGCCTCAAGGAACGCAGCGACCAATGGGCGCTGCAACGCCAGCAGGCCGAGCAGATCGCCAAGGGTGACGCCCAGTCGCCCGCCCAGCAGCAAGCCCGGCAGACCCAGGACAACGCCAACACACCCTCCAGCTGATAGGCTCCTTGGGCATTTTTGTTCAATACCCGCGCCGCGGCCTCGGGCAGGATAGCCGCACTATCCTCGCCACAAGGAAACGCCCGATGAGCCTGACACTGTCCATGGCGGCCTTCGCCCTGGCCGCCTCCATCTCCCCCGGCCCGGTCAACATCGTCGCCCTCGGCAGCGGCGCGCGCCATGGCCTGCGGGCCAGCATCGGGCATGCGGCGGGCGCCACCCTGGGCTTCTGCCTGCTGCTGGTGCTGGTGGGGCTGGGCGTGCATGAGCTGCTGCTGCGCTGGCCGCTGCTGGGGCAGCTGTTGCATTGGGGCGGCGTACTGTTCTTGCTGTACATGGCATGGAAGCTGGCCAGCGACGACGGCGCGCTGGGCGCCGAGGATGGCAAGCGGGCGCCAAGCGCCTGGCACGGCGCGGCCATGCAGTGGCTGAGCCCCAAGGCCTGGCTGGCGGCCGTGGCCGGCATCGGCGCCTATACCGGCGGCGAGCAGCAGCTGTTGTGGCTGTTCACCTGGATCTACGGGCCGATCTGCTTCGTCTCCGTGGCCAGTTGGGCCTGGGCCGGCAGCGTGATCCGCCAGTACCTGGCCGAGCCTTGGCGGATGCGTCTGCTCAATCGGGTGCTGGCGGGGTTGCTGGTGGCGAGCGCGGTGTACCTGATGGTATGAGGTTGACGGTTAGTGCCCTATCGCGGGGCAAGCCCGCTCCCACGTGCTTTTCAGGCATTGCGATAGCGCCCCGGCGTGGTCGCCAGGTGTCGCTTGAAGGCCCGCTGCAGATGCGCCTGATCGGCAAAGCCGGCTTCCAGCGCCACCTCGGCGATGGCCCTGCCTGCGCGCAACTGCGCCCGGGCATGCTGCACCCGCTGGTCGAGCAGGTAGGCGTGCGGCGATAGCCCGAAGCGCTTGCCGAATGCGCGGATCAGGTAGGCCCGTGACAAGCCCGCCGCAGCGCAGATGTCCTCAAGTGTCAGCGGATCCAGACGGTGGGTGCGAATGAACGCGGCGGCCATCTCCAGGCGTGGATGCGACTGTGGGTGACGCGCCGCGCCGCCCTCGAGATAACCTGGCAGCTCTGCGAAGAACGTCGCCAGCCGCTCGGCCTTGTCCAGCGCCTCGCTGTCGAGCAGCCCGGCGAACAGGTCGAGCAACCGCCCGTACAGCGCGGTCGACGTGCTCAATGTCGCGGCCGGCAGTTCGAACCCTCGGGCCTGCAACCACGGCAAATCAACGAACAGCATCAGGTAGGACCAAGGCTCGCCCTGGAGGGGGTTGCAGGTGTGCACCACCCCTGGGTTCATGAGCACCGTGGTCCCCACGGCCACCTCATGCCGTGCATCACCGGTCAGGTATGTGCTGCGCCCGCCGGTGATCACGCCGATGGAAAAGCTCGCGTGGGAATGCGCGGTGTAGCACACCTGGCGGCCATCCCCGACCAGACGTGCCTCGACGAAGGGCAATGCCGGATCACGCCAGAACCTCGAGACCTCGATCATCGCCCCACCCTCACCCTTCGCCGCCCTGCACCACCACCAGCAACTGCGCCTGGCGCTCGCCGACCGAACGCAGGCGGTGCGGGGTCTGGGCATTGAAATGCAAGGCGTCGCCGGCCTCCAGCAGCACCCGCTCGCTCATGAAGTCCACCTCCACCTGCCCTTCGTGGACGAACAGGAACTCCTCGCCCTCGTGTTCCTTGAAGGTCGGGTCACTGAATTCGGTCGGCGGCTGGATCAAAAACGGCAACAGGCTGCGCTGGCCAACCTGCGAAGTCAGCACCGCATACCCAGGCCCCTCGCCGCCGCCCACCAGCGCCTGGCGCTCGCCGCGGCGCACCAGGCTGTAGCGCGCCTGGCCGTCATGCTCGCCGTCGAACAGTTCCTCGACATTGACGTTCAACGCCCGCGCCAGCTTCAGCGCCGCAGCGATCGACGGCGTGTTGAGGCCACGCTCGACCTTGGACAGGTAGCTCTTGGTCATGCCGGATTTCTCGGCCAGCTGCTCAAGGGTGATGCCCAGTTTCTTTCTCAGCAGTTTCAGTCGGATAGACATGTGAAGCGGGTTTCCCGAACAAACGCACTTGCGCATGACACTTTGTGTCATATAGGATTATTTGTGTCATCTGATGGTTCGCCCCCTCACCGTCCAAAGCTCGGGGGCGAGCCAGCCCTGACATCCGTCATCACGCCACAGAGGAAAGATCCCCATGGCCAATACCCTTACCCTCAGCAAAGACCAGCTGGTGCAAAAGGCACTGACACAGATGCAAGGCTCGCTTGCCGATAATACGTGGACTGTGCGCGAAAAGCTGGCCCTGACCTGCCGAATTCTCTTCGATAACGGCCACGACTCGGGCCTGGCCGGGCAGATCAGCGCCCGTGGCGCGCAACCGGGCACCTTCTACACCCAGCAACTGGGCCTGGGTTTCGACGAAATCACCGCCAGCAACCTGCTGCTGGTCAACGAAGACCTCGAAGTGCTGGAAGGCGAAGGCATGCCCAACCCGGCCAACCGCTTCCACAGCTGGGTGTACCGCGCCCGCCCCGACGTCAACTGCATCATCCACACCCACCCTACCCATGTCGCCGCGCTGTCGATGCTGGAAGTGCCGCTGCAGGTCTCGCACATGGACCTGTGTCCGCTCTACGAAGACTGCGCATTCCTCGAAGCCTGGCCAGGCGTGCCGGTGGGTAACGAGGAAGGCGAGATCATCAGCGCCGCCCTGGGCGACAAGCGCGCCATCCTGCTCTCGCACCACGGCCAGCTGTCCACAGGTACCAGCATCGAGCAGGCCTGCGTCTACGCCCAGCTGATTGAACGCGCCGCGCGCCTGCAACTGCTGGCGATGGCCGCCGGCACCATCAAGCCGATCGCCCCGGAGCTGGGCCGCGACGCCCACGACTGGATCGACCGGCCCAAGCGCCACGGCGCCGCCTTCAACTACTACGCCCGGCAGGCCCTGCGCAGCCACGCCGATTGCCTGAACTGATCCCTTTACGCCTTGCTTGCGGAGCCTTGCACAATGACTAATCAATTCCACGGCATCATCGGCTACACCATCACCCCGTTCAGCGCCGACGGCGAACAGCTCGACCTGCCCGCGCTGGGCCAGTCCATCGACCGCCTGATCGCAGACGGCTCCCACGCCATCGCCCCGCTGGGCAGCACCGGCGAAGGCGCTTATCTGAGCGACAGCGAATGGCAGCAGGTCGCCCAGTACAGCCTGGAGCGCATTGCCAAGCGCGTGCCGAGCATCGTCAGCGTCTCCGACCTGACCACCGCCGGCGCCGTGCGCCGCGCCCGCTTTGCCCAGCAGCACGGCGCCGACGCGGTGATGGTGCTGCCGGCGGCCTACTGGAAACTCAGCGAAGCCGAGATCGTCCAGCACTACCGCGCCATCGGCGCGGCCATCGATTTGCCGATCATGCTCTACAACAACCCGGCCACCAGCGGCACCGACATGCCGGTGGAGCTGATCCTGCGCATCGTGCGCGAGGTGGACAACGTGACCATGGTCAAGGAAAGCACTGGCGACATCCAGCGCATGCACAAGCTGCAACTGCTCGGCGAAGGCCAGGTGCCGTTCTACAACGGCTGCAACCCGCTGGCGCTGGAAGCCTTCGTTGCCGGTGCCACGGGCTGGTGCACGGCGGCGGCCAACCTGATTCCCGAACTGAACCTGCGGCTGTACCAGGCGGTGCAGAACGGTGAGCTGGAACAGGCCAAGGCGCTGTTCTACCGCCAGTTGCCGTTGCTCGACTTCATTCTCAAGGGCGGCTTGCCGGCGACCATCAAGGCTGGCCTTGAGATGACCGGGTTGCCGGTAGGCGAGCCACGGCGGCCGGTGTTCGGGCTGGATGCCGAGGGCCGCGACAAACTGAAGACGCTGCTCGACGCATTGCGTCAGGGCTGATATCAGCGACATACCTGTGGGAGTCCGCTCCCACAGGTACTCTACACACTTGAGAACTCGACCCCGAATCCGGAGAATGCCCCCGACCCAAACGACCAGAAGCCATGGAAAAGGATCTTTCCAGTGAACCAGAAACAACGCGACACCCTCAGCAAGTTCCTCAGCTACGTACTGCGCCACGCCCCCGAATCCATCGAATTGTCCCTCGACCGCGACGGCTGGGCCGATGTCGACGCGCTGATCCACGGCGCCGGCAGGCAAGGTCACGCCTTCGACCTGCACGCCTTGCGTGAAGTGGTCGAGACCAATGACAAGCGCCGTTTCACCCTCTCCGACGATGGCCGCCGCATCCGCGCCGCCCAAGGCCACAGCAGCAGCCAGGTCGAAGTACGCCACGTCGCCAAGGCGCCACCCGCCCTGCTCTATCACGGCACCGCCAGCCGCTTCCTGGCCTCCATCGAAGCCCAGGGCTTGATCCCGGGCAGCCGCCATCATGTGCACCTGAGCGAGGATCCACAGACTGCGTTGGCGGTGGGCAAGCGCTATGGCCAGCCGGTGCTGCTCACGGTCGATACCCAGGCCATGTGCGCAGCGGGAGCAGTGTTCTATCAAGCGGACAACGGTGTCTGGCTGGTAGACCAGGTGCCGCCGGTGTATCTGTCACGCCAGGCAGAAGAATAAGCCTGCAAGGAGCGGCCTTGTGCCGCCCGACCAGTTTAAAGGGGGCCAAGCGTTTCGTTAGTAAAGTACCGCGTATCCTTATCAATCGCGGGCTCCATCCCGCCATAAAATACAGGTATCGAGAAACGACCCGCCAAGCCCGACACATATGCATGCAGCGCCTGCATGATATCGCTCAGGTCGTCAGCAGGCGTACTGTTGAAGGAGAGTTCAATATCGAGGCGATCTTCCCACTTGATGACTCGCAGCAGCACCAACGGCAGGCTCACCTTATTGGATACATTGAATTCC
This sequence comes from Pseudomonas sp. PONIH3, assembly GCF_002934345.1. Taxonomy (NCBI): domain Bacteria; kingdom Pseudomonadati; phylum Pseudomonadota; class Gammaproteobacteria; order Pseudomonadales; family Pseudomonadaceae; genus Pseudomonas; species Pseudomonas sp. PONIH3. The sequence goes on along the minus strand of NZ_CP026386.1, from coordinate 146,289 downwards.
CAGAGCCGCAGGCTCAGACATACCGACTCACCACTACCGTGCAATCGCTGCGTCACCGCCTCCAGGCTCTCCCCTCCTTGAACTTCGGAGTCTGCCGACAGCGAAAGATCAGAATGCGTTTTCGCCGAAGCCACGATTACCTTGAGGACAGCTTGCAACGCCACGTCCGGCACGCGTTCCAGCATGACTTCGTACACGACAGTCCCCTTTCGGCCTATGAGGAGTATTTGCAAAATATTTACTTCTTAAGAGATTCGCAAGCGCACCGAATGCAATGACCCACCTGCTCCGCGTTGAGATAATAATCGGGATCGTCGCGCAATAAATCCTCATTTTCTGTAAAAGCGTCAAGATTGCCGAACAGTTCGTCCAGCACAAGATAGACATCCTCGGGCAACACCCGCGACTCATTCTTGAACCGCCCAAAAAACACCTCAACAAACTGGCCCAAGGTACATTTGTCCGATAAATACTTTTCCATCAGACTAACATAAGGCAGCGCCACCTCACTCATACTCACTCCCTCTGCCAAGGTCCTAAAGTGCATATTTTAGGCCAAGACTTACCCCCTCGATTAAATGTCACTTGATGTACATTTGCACCGCACCCAACTCATTCTTCATCCCAAAAATTTCCCGGCGTTACATAAGCGCCGTCCTTTAGGACCTCACACCAACCAAAATACCGATGAAACATTTTCAGATCGACTATCAGATAACGTTCTCGCTCCAGCGGCGCCAGGCTGATTTCTGAGAGCGCATAGTGAGAGTACTCTCCACCTGTCCCTGGGATAACCCGCTGTTCAAGAGCCGTCCTGTCCCACTCCGTTACCGTTCCGCTGACGACTGGCAAAGGATCGAAAAACTCGATCTCAAAAGTCTCCGAAACTCTACAAAGGCAGGGGAGATATCGCAGCTCCAGCAACCTTTGACTTATAAGGTCTTGCTCAAAACAAATCGTCAAAATCATTTTTTCAACGCGCTCCTTGGCACGACAACTTCACCAGAGAAATTCTTCTCGAACGTTCTCACTGGACTGAAATATTGAACACCATGCGGGTCACGTATGGCTACCACCGCAACACCGTTTCTCGTGGTAACACCGTCCACAACAACAAAATGGGAAAAACGCGTACCGTTCGTGTTGTCAAAAATCCGTGCAATAACGGGCGTTCCTGAATTGGTATACCGCTCTAGATCAGCTACGTTCCGGCTACAGATTAAAGGTGACAGATTCATTTTCTATAGCTCTAATTTGGACGTGCCCCACCTCCTGCGCTCGACGTCCTCAACGGAGCCTTAAGCACTAGATTTCTTCGTCTTGGTGATGCATCAGCAGACAATGGAGTAGGACAAACAAATCTGTCCCCTTTCCGCCAGCCCTTTTTTCTTCACTTTTCCGCAACAATGTTACAGGCATTGCTCATGTCCAAACTTCCGTACCGTCCTTGTAAACCCAAACGAGGCCTCCCGGCACCCAACTAACTCCATCTTTTGTGATCCAAAATAGCGCTTCGTCAGTATCTTGTTCTGCAGGCCAAGCCGAATCAAATGCAGCTATTTGTTCAACAACATCCCCTTTCAATCGGTCCCCATTAGCGAGAAACACCCTACCCTCAAGAATCAGCTCAGCCAGCACCTGCAAAAAAATACGCTTACGGTCGTTGTAACCCTCACAAGAAAATGTCTTGCAGACGCTCAGCCACAGCGCGTCAACTGCTAAGCCTTGACTCCACTCCACGATTTCCTTGAATTCTTCGGAATCTCGACAGCACAAAAGCATTTTAATTTCACCTCCAGCTTTGGAGCTTTCGCCCCTGAATGTCCGATGATATCAAGCGCCCATAGAGCACCAGACTCTGCAGTAGAAACTTGAGCCATTGCGCAAGTTCATTTGAACGCCATCAGCCCCCACCAACGTATAGAGTTCAACGGTTTGGCCTCGAATAGTTATCGATTTGGGGGCCGGCAGCTGCGCAACACCCCCGAGCTGCACGAATAAGACTTCACCATGCATTCGGAGGCCCCTACATCGAAAAAGACCGAAAAAGGGAACAGATTTATTATTTATTCTAATTTCGACTTGCCCCGCTTCCCGCGCCAGACGTCCTCACTGACATATTAAGCATCAAGCTTCTTCGTCGTCTTGGCCATGCAAAGGCAGAAATTAGAGTAGAAAATAAATATTTCCCCTTTTTTGCCCTTTTCTGTCAGTCACTCTTCTGTCACTATCTTCCACTTCACCAACTCAATCACCACTCTCTAATGCCTCTGGATGAAATTCCTCCCCGCGCACAAAAATTTCCCGCCATTCCTCGGCCGTGAGTGAAACACCATTGGCATTTGAGTAAAAAACAAACTCCAACTCCATGTCTGAATTTACGGAAATCTCCATAAACGGCCCCTCATTCCCCTCCTTGTATACGCACAGATAAGGAAAGTTACTATTTACATCGCCAACCTTCTCAAACACCAAACTGGTCACAATCTCACTTATCTAAACCCAGTAAACTTACCACCCACCCGGCCGTACGACAGTAAAACATTAGAGCAGAACAAACAAGCTGCCCCTTTTGTCCTCCTTTTTTCTAAACCTTCACTACGCCCTTACCGACACCTTAAAGCACCAGGCTTCACCGCCGCCTTCGAATTATCGGAGCAAAAACCTTCCTCTTAGTTTTTCCACAACTTGGCTCATTGCGACAAGCGGGCCGACACTATCCTGAGAGTAAATACTGCACGAAGCCATATCCTCCGGATAATTAAAGTACGCATAGACGTCCTGAAGTCTATTTATTTTATCTTCGTCACTGTCATTCGACGCATCAATACAAAGCAGAAAAGCTAAACGCCACTTTTCAATTTCGGCAACAAGATCCGTCATCTCCATTTGCTTTGAGACAACCTCAAGAAGTTCTTCATCGTTTAAATATTCGCCTCCAGCAATGATGGCAACGCGCTCGCTTTCGCAACCATTTAAAAGCTGACTCATGGCAAATTCAAAAATATCTTCTCGCCCTATCCAGCGCTTTCTATATCCCAAAAAAATGGTTGCCCAACAAGCCAAACCTAAACTAATCAATACACCAAGCGGGGACATTACCTTCTCCTTATTTTTCGGAATTTGGTTAGCCAGGCCAGTTACTTGGCGGGGAAAAAGCGCCGATGAGTCACGTTGCCTTCATCAACAATCCATTCAAAAACCCCACCAACCCCGTTATTGCTGCCTTCAATTAGCCTTAACTCTGACACCCTAACACAAAGGGGACAGATTTATTTTTCATACTCTAATTTCGACATGCCCAGTTCCCAGCACTCGACGCCCCACCGATACCTAAAGGCTTCACCTTCGCTTTGGCATGCAAAAGTAGAAATTAGAGTAGAAAAATAAATCCGCCCCCTTTTCTACTACATGTAAAAGTGGCAACTCGCCCCTTTTCATACCGGTACTGGGATAGGTACATAGACAGCTTCTACTATCGCATTCTTGCCACTTTCCAAATCTGGAGCATAGAGCCCGATCTCGAGACCATCCGTCAGCAATTTCATACCGGAGCCATCGTCCTCGAATTCATAATTTACATGCATCCGTTGGAAAAATCGCTCCAGCAAATCGGCCGAAACCCCGAGAAGTGTCTGCCCCTGAAAGTCCAGAGATGCTTCAGGATAGTAAAGTTGCACCCCGCTCAAGCTATCGTGCAGGTCATACCATGCCTTCATCAGAGCGTCACCAAAGACATCCGTCGAATTCTCGGAGAAAGCAGTCTTGGCAAACACCTTGTAGGGGAGCTTTAACTTGGCCCGGACTTCATCGCGCCCACGCACCCCAGCAAATACATCAAACCCATCTTTCGAACTATACGTGAAATTCATGCCATCACCTTTTGATGAAATCGTTGGGATCCAGAGTTTTCGCGTACTTTAACATCTGTTCGATCACCGCATCATATTTGCTGCCAAAACGAGAGCGGAGGTCATCCACATCCGTCTGGATAGCATCCTTCAACTGCCCCTCCTGCAACAGTTCCTCTTGCTTCGCCCGATAGGCTTTGGCTTCCGGAGAACTGCCGTAGCTGGCAGTGAGCCCATCAAAAAGGGGACAAAATTATTTTCCATACTCTAATTTTGACGCCCCGGCTTCCAGCACGTTATTTCCTCACAGACACCTTAAGCAACGGGCTTCAACGTCGTCTCGGCAATGCAAAGACAGAAATTAGAGTAGGAAAATAAATCCGTCCCCTTTATCTTTCAGAGTAGAAAAATAAATCTGCCCCCTTTTTCTTTACTCAATCCCTATGACACTCCTGACAAATCAGGGCCTACCGGGGTTTCGAGCGCAAAAAATTTAATCAATCAGCGCCTCCCTAGGCTTCTACAACCGACAAAAGACATTCAAGCCGCAAGCAGAGGCAAAGTCACGCATAGATATATCAAGAGAGCTACCCTCGCCAGCGGAAAGAGCATCTTGCAATGTAACAATGCCTTTTTCAAAATCCAGAGAAACGTCAAAGCAATTAAATTCGAACTCCCTCAGCAGAACCTTCTCTGAACACATCCGTTCATCAAAGGCACCTTTCAAAATAGAGCGGACGCTGTCGTCCAACTCTTGGACGACAAATCGTTCTATTAGCGTACCCCCACTATTCATAACCACTCCTAACTAGTACGGGAATGCAGTTTGGATTACACCATCCCGAACATTTATTTTAATTGTCGATGTTGGCGCACCTGAGACGCTTGTCCCAATCACCTTACCTGCGTTGTACTCAATAACGTGCCCACCAGGACCATTGGGAGTTACCTTCCCATATCTCAATGCGCTATCAACATAACTGGAGACATCTTTAACAGATGTCCCTTGCGAAAACTTACTAACATTCGCAAATCCTGAGTCAGGTCCATGGCGATAGAACACATGCTCAATACCTGTCATCAGACCGCCTTTTTTGTAAGTGCTCGCACTCCACGATGCATCTATTTGCCTTGGAGCTGGTAATGCCTTGATCGTGTCATCTACAACAGCCCCAGTTCCTTTTGCACCATCTATGACACCCTTCCCGCCCCCTGGCAACTCCACAGGAGTAGTCGCAGGCTTTTTGGCCTCATTCCCACCACCCCCTTTGCGCCCCGAAGCAACCCCCAGAATCATGCTGCTGATGAGCTTACCGCCCCCCACCAGGAATTTGTCGCTCTCAGATTCCCCATTCAGGACAACACCGCCGCCTTCCATGTGCTCGGCAAGCATCGTGCCGACTCGGGTCATGGCACGGTCGTACTGTTCATTGAGGTCTTGACCAAGCTCCGTCTGCCCAATGGCTGTCGATACCGCTAGCTGCATGACTGCCTTGGGCCCCTGGATCATCGCCAGCGCCAAAGCCACTTTCTGACCTCGCTCTGGGTCTGACTCCAGATACTCATTGATGAGCGAGGCATAGCTGAGCGCCATCTGGACCGGACCACGTGACTCACTGATATGCGAGGGGTCAAGCTCCCCCAGCACACGTACAAGTTCTTTCGTGGACTCCTGATGTTTATCGAACACATGTTCGATCTGGTTCAGTCGTGCCAGCACCTCTTGCTGGAAGCTCGGCGTGCGCATAAGCGCCTTGGCTTCATCGGGCTTGAAGTTCGCCATCAGCAAGGCTTCATAGGTGTCCTCTGCGAGTTTCACCCCGCCAACGGCTACCGCATTGGCATCCAGCTGACGGCCTTGCAAGCGTTCAAATCGGTTGACCAGGACATTGACAGCATTTCCAACCTGCTCGTAGTTCTTGAGTGCGGCCTTGTCATAGTTACGCAGCTCATTTGTCCATCCGCTCAGCGTCTCTACAGGATGGATTGCGCCGTTAACCGAAGAATCACTCAAGTACAGATCGGTGCGCGACTCATGATCCCGCGTGATCTCGTAAGCCTTGTCCAGATCCCGATTCAACCCGACAGTGGAGTCCTTCCCCGTCTCCGCATCCTCGCGCACAGTGATATCACCCGCCCCCACGGTGGCACGGACGATCTGCTCGCGGTCCTTCTCGTACGTCCAGCCACTGACGCTCCAGCCGTTCTCGCCTTTGTCACCCTTGCCCGTCTGGCTGCTGTCCTGCTGTGTTGCTGCAGTCCCTTTTTTCCAGGTACCACCGACGTTCAGGTAATAGCCGCGTTCCTGGTCCTTGCCGGCAATATCACTGTGGCCCAGCGTGCCGGTATCGAGCTTGAGGTTGCCGTTGTCGGAGGCGATCAGGGCACCATCGAGCTGGGTGTGGTTTTCGGTGCGGATGTCGACCTTGTCCCGAGCGGTGATGCGGGTCTGGTTTTCCACCCACTCGGTTTCGCCCGTGGTCTTGCCTTTGCCGACCGAGCCGCTGATACCCGAGCCCGGGCCTACCGTAACGGTGGCGCTCAGGTCGAACTCTTTGCCCTTGACCTTGCCGGTATCGATGGCCGAGGCCACATTCAGGTCGCCGCCCACACGGCCGATGACTTCGTCGCCGCGTACCTGGGCGCCTTTGATGTTGGTGTCCTTGCCACTGGCGAACTTCAGCTGGTCGCCTGCGTAGACGTAGGCTTCCTGGTGTCGCTGTGCGTCGCGTTCCAGCTTGCCCTTGCCCAGGTTGACACTGGCGTAGATCCCCACCCCTTCCGAGCCGAACGCCAACCCGACTTCACCACCGCCGCTGCGACGGTTCTGTTCGTAGTGCGAGTCGTTCTGCGCGGCGCGGATGTTCAGGTCATTGCCTGCGGCCAAGTCGATGTCACGCCCGGCCTTGACCTGCGAACCGACGATGTTCAGGTCGTGGCTGGCGTCGAGCTTGATATCGCGCCCCGCGTCGAGCTGGCTCGGCGTCGAGTTGCCCTGGGTGCCATCGGCACCCGCAGCGCCATGGCTGGCGCCGATGCCGACCTTGATGCCGCCACTGGTACCACCGTGAATGCCGGCCCAGTTCTGCGACTCACGGGTCTTCTGGGTGCTGCTGCCGTGGGCGACATCAATGTTGATGTCACGTCCCTTGACGTCGATGTCCCGCCCGGCCTGCACCTGGCTGCCCTTGACATTGACGTCGTTGCCGGCCTGCAGCTTGATATCGTTGCCGGCCTCCAGGCTGGAGCCACGGTTGCTTTGCTCGATGCTGGTCTGCTGGTTCTTCTGCGAACTGTTGCCGATCTTGAGGTCGCCGGTTGGCCCGGCAAGGAACTGGTTGATGCCGTCGATGGCCTGCAGGGTGCTGGCGACCTTGCTCACGCCATTCTCGCCCTTGCCGGCGTTGCTCACCGCGTCCTTGGTGCGCCCGAAGTTGTGGTTGATCGAAGCTCCGGCACCCTGGGTCGCATACTCCCGCTCCTGCTCGTGGATTCGGGTTTCACGCGCCGCGTCGATGTTGATGTCGCGGCCCGCGCCCAGGCTGATATCGTGGCCTGCTATCAAGTCCGAGCCGGTCTGATTGATATCACGCCCCGCCTTGACGTCCAGGTCCTGGCCGGCCTTGATCTGGCTGGCAGAGGCCAACTGTTCGCGCAGGCGATCCTTGGCCAATTCCTTCTCGACGCCCGCGAACACCTTGATCCCGTTGTCGTCGGCACTGGTACTCAAACCGATCTTCGAGGTTTTCGACCAGGTCTTGCTGTCGCTCTGGTTCTCGGCGGCGGCGACGTTGACATCACGTCCCGCGTTCAAGCTGACATTGCGACCGGCATTGACACCGCTGCCGAGCACGTTGATATCGCGCTCGGCCTGGAGCGAGGCATCACGCACGGCAAGGACCTGGCTGCCGACGCTGGAGCTGCTGCGTGCTTCCTGCCCGGCTTTCTTCGCCGAGGCTACCGAAACGGACGGGACGACGACGATGCCGGGGGCAACCGACATGCCGATCTTTTTCTTGTACGAGTCGCTGTGACTGTAGGCCGTGTCGTTGGCCGACACCAGGTTGATGTCACCCTCCTTGTCCAGCAACCCCGCGCGCAGCTCGACGTCCTTGCCGGCATTCGCCTCGCTGGCGCGCAGGCGCACATCGCTGCCTGCCGCAACCACGATGTCGTTGCCGGCATCCAGTTCACTGCCGACCTGCGTGGCGTGGGTCTGCAACTGGCTCTTGCCGCTTTTCGACAGGCCAAGGAAACCGGACTTGCTCTTCTTGCTGTACTCGCCGTGCTCCTCGACACCGGACAGTACCGCCACATCGCCCGTGGCACCGAGCATGACATCGCCGCCGGCCTTGAGTTGGCTGCCGATCACGGTCACATCGCGGCCGCCGTCCAGGGATATGCCGCCATCGTCCTTCTTGCTGACGTTGACGGTCAGGTCGCCACCGGCCTCGATCACCGAGGCGACGTTGGTGCTGTGGTAGCTCTCCTGCTGCTTGGAACTACCGCGACCGAACGAACCCTTGCTCTTCTTCAGGTAGTACGAAGCACTCTCGTTCTGGTCGGAGGCGATGGTCAGGTCGCGCTCGGCGTCGATGTGGACATCGCCCTTGCCCTTGACCTGGCTGGCGACGATGGCCATGTCCTGGCGCGCGGACAGCGACACATCGCCGCCGGCCTTGGCCGTGGTCGACACCTGGGTGACCTGGTCATTGGACTGGGTGACCTTTTTGCTGCGGCTGAAGCTGTGGGCTTCGTTGGCGGCGGAGCTCAGGTTCAGGTCTTCGCCTGCGGCCAGGGTGAGATTGCGGCCCGCGTCGATCTGGCTGGCCACGGCGGTGAGATCGCGGCCGGAGACGAGGCTCAGGTCGCGGCCGGCAGTGACCGTGGCGCCGTGCTGCTGCACCGTGTTGCTGCGCTGGCGCTCGGTGTAGAAGCCGTGACGCTCTTCGACCGACAGCAAGCTCACATCACGCCCGGCACTGAGCGACAAGTCGCCGCCGCTCTGGATCACGCTGGCGACGTTCTTGATGTCCTGGCCCGCCTTGAGGCTGAGGCTGTTGCTGGCTTCGATGCGGGCCGCGCTGTCGAGATGGTCCCTCTGCTCACGCACGCTACCGTAGTCGTTGTCCGTGCGCGTCAGGTCTCGTTGATTGATCAGGTCACCATTGACGGCGGTCAGGCTCACATCGCGCCCGCTGATGATGCCGCCGGCACTGTTGACCAGGCTGTTGCCGGCCAACAGGTCCAGGCGACCACCTGCCTGGATCAGGCCGCTGTTCGTAAGGTCCTTGCCTGCAGTGGCACTGAGGTTGCGTGAGGCACGGAGCGTACCAATGTTGTTGAGGTTTTCCCCGGCAATCAGCTGAACATCCTGCCCGGCAATCAACGCGCCGTCAGGCGCCAGGCGGCCGTTGGCATGGGCCAGGTACAGCACAGGTGCAAGTACCTGCTCACCATTGACCTCACGCTCTTCGAGCCAGACGATGTCGTGCGTCAACGCCGCCACTTGCGCAGAGCTCAGGCCGACGCCAACACTCAGGCCAAGCGCATCCTTACTGCGGATGGCATTGTCCATCAGGTGCTTGTACAACTGCTCGCCAGAGGTTTGGCCATCGATGAACTGCTGGCCGGTACGCGCCACCACCGCCTGCTGAATCAGGCGCTGCTCGTAGAAGCCGTCACCAAGGCGCTTCCAGCTCTTGTCCGGGTCATAGCCCAGATTGCCGAGCAGATAGTCGGAGCTCATGAACTGCTTGAGGTCGGTCAGCACCGGATTGGTTTCAATCAGGTACTTGTGCGGCTTGCTCGTATATTGGCTGTCGGGCAGGCGGGTGATGCCCGGTATCCGTGGCGGGGCACTGACTCCGGCATCCTGCGCGCTCAGTTCATGTGCCTGCGCACCTGGGTTCGGCGATCGAACGTCGCTATCCACTGCCTCGGCCACAGGCGCGTTGACCCCGATGGCACTGGCCTTGGCCGCCGACTCGACACGCTGGTGGGCAATGCGATCGATGGCCTGCTCGCTCACCCTGGACGCGGCTGCATCCACTGCCTGGATCGTGCCCGGCCGGGTGCTGGCCAGCCCCTGGCGCTCATGTGAGCCTACGGTGGCGTTGCCCAATGTCCAGCCCTGAGTGGGCCCGGTTGCCGCATCGCTGCCTTTGCCACTCAAGCGGAACAGGCCATTCTGCCCCGCCGGTAGGCTGAAGCCTGGCAGGGTGGTCGGGTCTACCTGTCGCTGGGCCAGATCGGGTGGCAACTGCGCATTCAGGTTGACCACCGTAGGCTGCGTCGCGCTGGCTACCTGGGTATCGAACGCACGACTGCTGGTCGCCTCCGGCGCCCTGCGCACAACGATATTGTTGACGTCGCCTGCCGCGGTGAGCTTCGCCGTGCCTGCAGCCTGGATCAGCGCCGGAGCAATGAATTGATTATCGTCCTTGAGCGTGAGTGCTTCATTGATGCCATAAAACATCCCGGGGTCGAACTTCGCGACCAGGGCCTTGAAGGCTGCTTCATCGAACGGTCCAGAACGCGGGTGGGCCTGGTTGTAGGCGTTTACCTCGTTGATCAACTGGAAGAAGTACGCCGTGGGGACCTTGGTTCCAGACCCCACCTCTTTGCCAACGGTTCCCGACCTGGAACGCTCCCCCTCGTTGGTAATGCTGCTGGCCGTGATGGTGAGATCATTGCCCGCCGAGATCACGCTGCGAGAATTGAGAACGCTGCCCCCACCAATGGTCAGGTCACGCCCGGCAGCCAGGGTTGCCGTTGGCGAATCCTCCAGCACCACGGTTTCCTGGGTCTTGTAGATGTGCACCGGCCCCCTCACCCACCGCGACCCTTTGCAATGCTGGACGCAGTAGATGGTCATGTAGCCGTCGGTGATCTGCTGGCTGGCGCTGAACTTATCGCGTTTGTTGACGAAGCTGGCTGCCTGCAGGTTGATGTCGCCGGCCGCCTCGACAGTCCCGGAGCTGTTCAGGAAGGTTGCCGCAGTACTGCCTGCGGTGACGCCGGCGACCAGCAGATTGCCCAGGCTGTAGACGTCCGCATAACGGTTGCTGAAATCCGCCGTGTGGATCGACATGTCCCGGCCACTGAACAGCAAGCCTCGACTGCCATCGGCGGCCTGGTCGTTGTGGACGGACTGGGCAATCAGGTTCAGGTTGCCCGACGCGGCCAATGCCCCGTAATTGGACAGGCTGCCGGCGTGGATCGTCAGGTCGTTGACCGCCGACAAGCGCCCAATGTTGCTCAGCTGGTTGCCGACGTTGACAACGATGTTGTCGCCACCGGCAATGCTTGTGGCGGTGCCCAGGCTCATCTGCGCCGCAGACAGGGTCATGTTCCCCAGGCTGGTCAGTCGGCCGTTGCCCGAATAGGTACCACCCAAGGTCAGGCTCAGCGTGCCGTCGCTGGCAATCAACCCATCATTGAGCCAGTTGCCGCCCTTGCCCAGCAACGCCTTCGTCGCCAGCAGTTGCCCACTGGAGGTCTGGGTGAAGTTCTTGACATCGAGGTTGAGCGTGCCGGCTTGCAGCACGCTGCTGTTGACCCAGTCGTCGGCACTGAGATTCAGGGTGCCGTGCGTCAACAGGCGGCCTCCCGCCGCCATGACCTGCTGGCTGCTGACACCGAAATCACCATTGCCGAGGTGAGTGATGCTGCCCCCGGCATTCAGCAGATCGCCAATGACCAGGGCAAGATCGGTGTTGGCGGTTTCCAGGGTCCCGTTGCGGTTGTCCAGCAGCCCGCCGATCTGGAATCGTGTAGTGCCGCTGGTGCCCAGTGCACGCAGTTGGCCCGCCTGGTTGTCCAGGGTGGCGGCCGTGATGGCGAGGGTACTGGCGCTTTCGATGATGCCGGAGCGGTTATCCAGCGCGCCGCTCAGCCCAAGGTCGATACGCTGACCGACCATCTCGCCGCGCGCGTCGCCGCCGTTGAGCAGGCTGGCGCCGGTGACCTTGAGCAGGCCACTGGCGGAAATGCCGCCATCGCGGTTGTCCAGCTGCCCGGTGCGGATCACGGTATCACCGCCGAGCGCGGCGATGCGCCCACCGTGGTTGTCGAGGCTGGCGCTCTGCACGTCCAGGCTCAGCGCCTGGAGGATGCCGCGCTGGCCAGTGGTGTAGCTGCCGTTGCGCAGCACGCCGGTGGTGCGCACGCCCAGCGCCTGCTTGAGGCTGGCGAGGATGCCACCGCGGTTGTCGAGGGTGTCGGCGGTCACGGTCAGAGCGCCATCCTGGGCGATCAGCTTGCCGCCCTGGTTGTCGAGCACGCCGGAGGTCTGCGCGGTGATCGCGCCCTTGGCCTGCACGGTGCCCTTGGCGTTGTTCAGGCTGGCCGCCTGCAGACCTGCGTCGCCCTGCTGGCTGTAGATCAGGCCATCGCCTGAGTTGTTGAGCGCCCCGCGGCTGTCGAGCGTGAGCGGGCCATTGGCGGCCAGGGTGCCGCGCTGGCTGTTGTCGACGCTGGCGGCCAGCACCTTGAGCAGGCCCTGGCTGGCGATCTGGCCAGCCTGGTTGTCGACCAGGCCGGCGCGCTGGATCAGCAGGTCCTTGCCGGCGAACAGCTTGCCCTGGCGGTTAAGCAGTTCGCCGAGCAGGTCGAGGGTCAGCGCGCCCTGGGCGGCGAGGCTGCCGTCGGTGTTGTTCAGGCTCGCGGCGGTCAGGTCCAGGTCCTGGCGGCTGGCCACGCGGCCGCCGTGGTTGTCGAGAGCACCGGCGCTGATGACCAGTTTTTCCCCGGCATCGATCAGGCCGCCGTCATGGTTGTCCAGTGCCGCCGTGATGGTCAGTTGCTGGCCGCTGCCGCTGGAGAGGATGCCCTTGGCGCTGTTGTCCAGGCTGGCGGCCTTGACGTCCAGGCGCTGCTGGGCGACCAGCGCGCCGCCGTCGCTGTTGCGCAGCGCGTCGGTCACGGTCGCCTGCACGGCGCCGGAGCGGCTCGACAGGGTGCCCTGCTGGCGGTTGTCCAGGCTCTGGCCGCTCACGGTCAGGCCCTGCCAGCCCGAGACCAGGCCGTTGCGGTTGTCGATGGCGCCGCTGGTGATGGCCAGCGTCTGTTCGCTGATCAGCTTGCCGTCACGGTTGTCCAGCTCGCTGACGTCCAACTGCAGGGCCTGGGCGGTGGAGATCTCGCCGCCCTGGTTGTCCAGTTTGGCCAGGTTGACCAGGGTCAGCGGCCCGGCGGTGGTGATCAGGCCCGCGCCGTTGTCCAGGTCGGCGCCGCCGAGGTCCAGCGCGAGGCTGCTGCCGAGCAGCTTGCCGGCGTGGTTGTCCAGGCCCTGGCTGGTGAGGGCGAGCGCGTCCTTGGCTTCGATGCGGCCGCCGTCGCGGTTGCTCAGCGCGCCGGCATGAATCTCCAGCGACTGGGCGCCGATCAGGCCCTTGAGGTTGTCCAGGCGCTGGCTGACCCGCAGCAGCAGGCGCTGGTCGCTGAGCAGGCGGCCGTTGCCGTTGTCCAGTTGCTCGGCAGCGACGGTGAAGGCCTGGGCGCTGGACATCTCGCCGCCCTGGTTGGCCACGGTCTTGAGGTTGTCCAGTTGCAGCGACGGCGCATTGATCAGGCCGCCACGGTTGTCCAGGTGGCCATGGCCCAGGTCGAGTTTTACCGAGGTGTCGCTGAACAGCTTGCCGCCCTGCTGGTCGAGGCCGGTGACCGTGGCGGTGAGTGCTTCGCGGCTGCCCACGCGGCCGCCGTCGCGGTTATCGAGCTGGCCGGCGTGCACGTCGAGGGTGCGGTTGCTGCTGATGCTGCCCTGGCGGCTGTTGTCCAGGTGGCCGGTGCTGAGGGTCAGCTGGCCCTTGCTGGCCAGCGCGCCTTTGTCGGTGTTGTCCAGGCTGGCGCTGGCCAGGGTGATGTCGCTGTCGCTGAGCAGCTCGCCGCCCTGGTTGAGCAGCGCGCCGCCCGTGGTCAGTTTCAGGCTGCCGGCGCTGTCCAGTTTGCCGGTGCTGTTGTCCAGGCTGTGCGCGGCCAGTACCAGTTGGCCCTCGGCGCTGAGCAGACCGAGGCGGTTGAGGGCCGCGCCGGTCAAGGTCAGGGTCATGTCCCGCTGGCTGGTCCAGGCGGCCGCCGTCGTTGTCCAGGCTCAGGCCGGTCAGGGTCAGGCCGGTCTGGGCCTCGAGGCGCGCCTTGTTGCGGTTGAGCAGCGATTGCAACGCCAGGGTCATGCCGGTGCCAGCGACCAGCAGGCCGCCGTCGCTGTTGTCCAGCGAGGTGCCGGTGACCGCGACAGCGGCCTTGCCGGTGATCTCGCCGCCACGGTTGTCGATGCGGTCGACCTCCAGGGTCAGCGCGCCATTGCTGCCGAGCAGCCCCGCCTCACGGTTGTCCAGCTCACCACCCTGTATCCGCAGTTGCTCGAGGCTGACCAGCGAACCGGCGTGGTTGAGCAAGGTGTCGGCCTGGATCTCGCCCTGGCCTTTGCCCGAGACCTTGCCCTTGCTGTTGTCCAGCGTCCCGGCCACAAGGTTCAGGGCGGTGTCGCCCACCAGGGTGCCCTGGCGGTTGTCCAGGCGACCGTCGACGGTCAGCACCAGGCCGGCGCGGCTGCTGACGGTGCCCTCGCGGTTGTCGAGGCTGGCGGCATGCAGGTCCAGGCCCTTGGCCGAGACCAGGCCCTTGGTGTTGTCCAGCGCCTGGGCGATACGCACCGTCAAGGCCTGCTCACTGAGCAGCTTGCCCTGGCGGTTGTCCAGGGTATTGGCCGCCAGGGTGAAGCCTTGCGGGCTGGTGATTTCGCCGTTCTGGTTGTCGACGCTGCAGAGGTTGTTCAGTACCAGCACCGGGGCCTTGATCAGGCCGTGGTTGACCAGCGCGCCCTGGCCCAGGTCGAGGGTGATCGAGGCCTTGCTCAGCATCCGTCCGGCCTGCTGGTCGAAACCGCTGGCGGTCAGGTGCATGGCGCCATCGCTGTCGATGCGGCTGTCGCTGCCCGCGTTGTTGACCTGGCCGGCCTTGAGGGTCAGGCGGTCGTTGCCGACCACATGGCCGCTGTCGCGGTTGTCGAGGGTGCCGGTGACGATGTCCATGGCCCCCTGGGCGCCGACCTCGCCGGCGCGGTTGTCGAGGCTGGCACTGCGCAGGTCGAGGGCGCCGTCGGCGGTGATCGAGCCGCGCTGGTTGTCGACCTTGCCGGTGGTGGCCAGGGTCAGCTTGCCGGCGCTGCTCAGCTCGGCGTCGCTGTTGTCCAGGCTGGCGGCGCCGATGTCGAGGTCACCCTCGCTGGTCAGCAGCCCCTTGCCGTTGTCCAGCGCCTGGCTCAGGCGCAAGCGTGCGCCCTGCTCGGCGGAAACACGCCCGTCGCGGTTGTCCAGGGTCTGGCCGTCGAGGGTCAGTTGGCCCTTGCCGCGCAACAGGCCCTGGGCCTGGTTGATGACCTCGGCCACCGTCAGCGCCAGGTCGGTATCGGCCAGGACCTGGCCGCCGGTGTTGTCCAGGCGCTGCCCGGTGAGGCTGAGCGCCTTGGCCGCGGACAGTTCGCCGCCGCGGTTGTCGACGCTGTCCACGGTCAGGCGCATGCCCTGCCCGGCGCCGATCACGGCGCCCTGGCGGTTGACCAGTGCGCTGCCCTTGAGGGTCAGCTTGCCGTCGGCGGACAGCTTGCCGCTCAGCTGCTCCAGGCGCGTGACCTGGCCATCGAGATCGCCGCCGCTGGTCAGGCTGCCACCGCTGTTGTCCAGGTGCGCGGCGACCAGGTCGAGGTTGCCCTTGGCGCCCAGGATGCTGAGCTGGTTGAGCAGCTCGCTGCCGCTGTAGCGGGCCCCGGCCTGGCCGCTGACCAGGCCCTGGTCGCGGTTGTCGAGGTGGTCGATGGTCAGTGTCAGTGCGCCGTCGGCCTCGATCTTGCCGCCGCGATTGTCCCAGCGCTGGCCCTGCAAGGTCAGCAGGTCCTTACCCACCAGGCGGCCACCGCGGTTGTCCAACTGCCCCGCGTCGATATGGGTGGCGCCCACGCCGTTCACCAGGCCCTTGGCTTGGTTGTCCAGCAGCCCGCTGACCTTGGCGGTGAGCGTGCCATCGCTGAGCAGCTTGCCTTGCTCGCGGTTGTCGAGGCTGGCGGCTTCTACCTGAGTGGTGCCGGCGCTGGAGATCTCGCCGTGGCGGTTGTCGATGGCTGCGCCCGCGACCAATGCCAGGCCGGCCTTGCTGGTGACCACGCCGCCCTGGTTGTTCAGGGCCTGGACGCTCAGTTCGAGGGTGGCCTGGCTGGCGATCCGGCCGCTGCGGTTGTCGACCAGCCCCTGGCTGGTGACGGTGATGCCGCGGTTGGCCAGGACCTTGCCAGTGCGGTTGTCCAGGCTGCCGAGGTTCAGGGCCAGGGTATCGAGGCTGGACAGTTCGCCGGCCTGGTTGTCCAGATGGGCCCAGGTGGCGTTCAGCGCGCCCTGCTGACGGTTATCCAGGGTCGCGGCATTGACGCTGAGGTCGCGCCCGGCGCTGAGGCTACCGCCCTGGTTGTCCAGGTGGGTGCCGGTGGAGAGGGTCAGGTCGCCGCTGGCGATCAGGCGCTGGTTGCGGTTGTCCACCGCACCGGCGCTGATCTTCAGGTCGGCGCCGGCCACGCGCTGACCATCGATGTTGATACCCGCCTGGATACCGCCAAGGTTGCTCAGTTGGCCGCCAGCGTTCAACTGTACCTGGCCCCCGGCGGTCAGCCCCTGGCGGTTGACCAGCTCGCCGCGGCTGTCCAGCTGCAGTTGCTGGCCGGCATGCACCGGGCCCTGCGCATCGATAGCCGCCGCCTGCAGGCGTACGTCGCCGCTGGCGCTGGCCTGGGCCATGTGCAACTGGCCGTTGGCCTCGAGCTGGATATCGCCGCCGCTGGCGATCATCCGCCCGTCCAGGCGCACGCCCACCCCGGCCTCGGTGCCCACCAGCCTGACCGCGCCGGCATACATGCCGCCCAAGGCGCTGGAGTCGATGGCCAGGCTCGGCTTGGCACTGCCGTCATCCTGGCGTGCCGTGGCCGCCAGGGTGCTGGCATCGACATCGTTGCGCCCGGCGACGATGGCCAGGTTGCGCGCCTGGATCTCGGCGTTGATTTTCGTGCTGCGGGCAATCAGCTCGAAGCTGTCGACGTTGCTGGCGTTGAGCCCCGCCCCTTCGATGGCGATATGGCCCTGGTCGACCTGGTAACGGCTCAGCTGGCCGTTCTCGAGCACCGGCTTGCCGGTGCTGAGCGTGGCCTGTGGCGTGTTGATGAAGCCGCAGCCATCGCAGGTGATGCCGTGGGGGTTGGCGACGATGACATGCGCCCCGCGCCCGGCCACTTCGGTGTAGCCGCGCAGCTGGCTGGCGTTGGCGCCGTTGACCTCGTTGAGGATGACGTTGGCCGCGGTGCCCTGCAGGTTGGGGTTGCCGAGGATGATGCCACCCAGCTGGGTGGCCTGGGTGCGGTCGGTGGCGTTGTTGAGGATCAGCCCCTGCTGGCCGACGTTGTAGTCGCTGAACTGGTTGTGCGACAGGCCGCTGCCGTTGGGCGCGGCGATGTTGACGATGGGCACGCCGTTGCCCGCCTGCCCCAGGCTGGTGCCCGGCCCGCTGACCACCACGCCTTCGGCGGCCTGTGCCCAAAGCGGCTGCCAGAACATGGCGTTGGCCAGCAGCAGCGCCAGACCGCGCTTGGGCAACCCGCAGAACTGCTCGCGCGGCTGAATTTTGGCCGAGCGTTGGCGGGCCAGGAAGGCAAACAGGCGAACATCCATGTCAAATCTCGTCAATCAGGTGATCAGATGAAAAAGTCGAGGCGGAAGTAGACCGGGCGTTCCTTTTCGGTCAGCACGTCGGGGCGTTCCAGGCTGTGGGCGAAGGTCACGCTGGCAGCCATATGCTGGCCGCGGGCGAACAGCTCCAGCGAGTGGCTGCTGGCACGGCCGTGGTACTGGCCGTTGTAGCGGTCGTTGCGGATCACGCCCAGGTCGTAGCCCAGGCCCAGGCCGTACTCGGCCACCAGCGGCTGCAGCAGCGGCCAGCTCACCGGGCGGGTCCAGCGCAGGTCGTTGCGCCAGTAGCCGCCGCTGTCGCCGGACAGCGACTGGTCCTTCAGGCCGCGTACCGACGACAGACCACCAAGGCTGATGCGCTGCGGGCTGAACAATACGTCCTCGCTGCGCTGGCCGGTGGCCAGGCTGCTGAAGCTCAGGCGCTCGCCGAGCACTTCAAAGCCCTGTACATAGCTGACGGTGGCGCTGTACTTGCGGTAGCGCGCCACTGGTTGGCCGGGGCGCGGGTGGGCATTGTCCTGGGCGTCGAAGGCGCCGATGCCTTCCTGAGTGCCCAGGTCGATGTTGACGAAGGCATTGCCCAGGCGGCGGCCGTGGTTGATGCCGAACTGCGCCTCGCTCAGGCGGTTGCTGCTGCCCTCCAGGCGGCTGTCCTCGATGTAGTTGTTGGTGCGCAGGTGGGCCATGCCGGCATTCAGCGAGGTCTTGCTGGTGGCATCACGGTGCACCACGCGCTCGGCGCGCAGCTGGTGGTTCTGGCTGTCGCCGGTCTGCTTGAAGGCAAAGCCGTTGGCCTGGGCCAGGGAGCGGTACTCGCTCTCGCTGTAGCTGTAGGTGAAGTTCCACCAGCCCCACGGCAGGTTGTAGTACAGCACGCCGTTCTTCGAACCCTGGGTGTGGTCGCTGACCACGTCGTGGCCACCGCGCAGCATGAGCTGGTCGGCCAGGCCCAGCGGGCTGTCCCATTCCAGGCCGAGGTTGAGCATCTGTTCCCCGGTGCTGCGCTGGCCTTCATTGTTGCGCGACAGCGAGGCGCGCCAGGGTTTCTGCTGGGTGTTGCGCACCAGCACTTCGCTACCGCCGACGGCCTTGCCGGGGGTCAGCTCCATCTGCGCCTTGTTCGACGGCAGGCGGTTGAGCTGATCGACCATCTGCTCGACTTCGCGCAGGTTCAGACGCTGCTCGACTTCACCGGGGAAAACCATGGCCAGCTCGCGCTCGCTCAGGCCGCTGGCCGGGTCCGGGCGCAGCCCTTCCAGGCGCCCTTCCACCACCAGCACCTGCAGGTGGCCCGAAGACAGGTCCTGCTGCGGGAGGTAGGCGCGGCTGGTGACCAGGCCACGGCCTAGGTAATGGTCGGTGATCGCCTTGAGCAAGGCATTGAGCTGGGTGACGCCCAGGCACTGGTCGATGAAAGGCTTGAGCAGGCTGTCGCGGTCGGCGGCGGACAGGCTGTCGGCGCCCTTGAGCTCGATGGTGTGGATATCGAAACAGCGGGTATCTTCGGGCCGTTGCTGCTGGGTAGGTTGCGCGCTTTCGCCGGGCAGGTTGCGCAGGTCCTCGAGGCGCCGTTGCTGCTCTTCGAGCAGGCGGTTCTGGCGTTCACGGATCAGGTCCTGGTCACCCGGTGAAACGGCCCAGGCCAACGGGCTGCACAGTGTTGCAACAAATGCGAAGCGCGCATAATTGCGCGCTGAGTGAAGACGTACCGGCATACCTGTCCCTGGTGATCAACGCAAAGTGGCGCGCATAGTAAGTGGCCAGCATATTGGCGTCAATTTGCCATCAGTCAGCTTTTTCGGAGACTCCGGTAGGAAGCTGCACAAGCGCCGATCCATAGCGCTTGTGCGCTCATCAGACTCCCTTCCAGGCAGGCGTCTGATGAATCTGCCTGATCAGGGCATTACAGGCGGGACATATTGCAACGTGGTGCCCAGCGCCCACAGCAACACCAGCACCAGCGGTACATGCACCAGCAACTGCACGAACGAGAAGCCGATCAGGTCACGCGCCTTGAGCCCCAACACCCCCAGCAGCGGCAGCATGTAGAACGGGTTGATCAGGTTCGGCAGCGCCTCGGCGGCGTTGTAGATCTGCACCGCCCAGCCCAGGTGGTATTGCAGGTCGTTGGCTACCAGCATCACGTACGGCGCCTCGATGATCCACTTGCCACCGCCGGACGGAATGAAGAAGCCAAGCACCGCCGAGTACACGCCCATCAGCAAGGCGTAGGTGTCATGGGTGGCGATCTGGGTGAAGAACAGCGAGATATGGTGGGCCAGGGTCTGGGCGTCCGCGCCCTTGACCTGGGTGAGAATGGCGGCGATCGAGCCGTACAGCGGGAACTGGATCAGCACCCCGGTGGTGGTCGGCACGGCGCGAGCCACGGCATCGAGGAAGCTGCGCGGGCGCCAGTGCAGCAAGGCACCGAGCATGATGAACAACAGGTTGTAGGTGTTCAGCCCGGAAATCGCGGTGATCGCCGGCTTGGTGGCGAACTCCTGGTACAGCCAGCCAGCGGCCAGGGCCACCAGCAGCAGGATCAGGATCGGGCTGTATTCCAGCCACTCACCCGGACGCGTGCGCTGGGGCGAAGGTGGTGCGCTGAAGCTCGGGTCCACTCCACAATCCTGCGCGCTGCGGGCGCTGTTCGGGCCGGGCGCGGTGGCATAGGCGACGATCAGCGAGACGATCACCAGGGCGGCGAGCATCACCCCGGACTGCCAGAGGAAGATGGTCTCGGTGAACGGGATCACCCCGGTGATCGACAGGATCGACGGCGGCAGGCTGGCCGGGTTGGCCTGCAACTGCGCGGCCGACGACGACAGGCCCAGCGCCCACACCGCGCCCAGGCCCAGGTAGGCGGCGGCGCCGGCGGCGCGGTAGTCCATCTTCAGGTCGGTGCGGCGCGCCAGGGCGCGCACCAGCAGGCCGCCGAACACCAGCGACAGGCCCCAGTTGAGCAAGGAGGCGAGCATCGAGATCAGCGCCACCCAGCACACCGCCGAGCGGCCGTTCTTCGGCAGCCGCGCCAGGCGGTCGATCAGCCGGGCGGCGGGTGGCGAGCTAGCCACCACATAGCCACCGATGACCACGAAGGCCATCTGCATGGTGAACGGGATCAGGCTCCAGAAGCCGTCACCGAAGGCCTTGGCGGTGTCGGTGGGCTTGCCGCCCATGGCCAGGGCGCCGAGGGCCACCAGCATCACGGCCAGGGCGGCGAACACCCAGGAATCGGGGAACCAGCGTTCGGCCCAGTTGGAGCAGCGCAGGGCAAAGCGGGCGGAGCGGCTGTCTTGGATATCAGCGGCCACGATGTTTTCCTTTTTTGGTTTTATTGGTGGATTTTGCAACAGACAAGGCAAAGCCCTATGGAAGCGCAAGCGTGGAACGGGCTCGCCCCGCGACAGCGCCCGACCAGGCGATCGTGGCACCTGGGCTGACGTCATCGCGGGGCAAGCGCGCTCCCACAAGCCCCCTCAGGGGAATGTTGATTAGAAGGTCATTTCCTCGACATCGTCCGGCACGATCAGCTTGCCGGCAGTCTTCGCGACGATTTCCTCGACACTCACGCCCGGCGCGGTCTCGCGCAGGATGAAGGCGCCGTTTTCGATCTCCAGGTAGGCCAGGTCGGTCAGCACCTTGCGGATGCAGCCGGCACCGGTCAGCGGCAGGCTGCACATGGGCAGCAGCTTGGACTCGCCGTCCTTGGAGGCATGGGTCATGGTGACGATGATGTTGTCGGCGCCGGCCACCAGGTCCATGGCGCCGCCCATGCCCTTGACCAGCTTGCCGGGGATCATCCACGAGGCGATGTTGCCCTGCACGTCCACCTCGAAGGCTCCGAGCACGGTGAGGTCGACATGGCCGCCACGGATCATGGCGAAGGATTGCGCCGAATCGAAGATCGACGCGCCACGGCGGGCGGTGACGGTCTGCTTGCCGGCGTTGATCATGTCGGCGTCGATGGTGGCTTCGGTGGGGAACTCGCCCATGCCCAGCAGGCCGTTCTCCGACTGCAGCATCACTTCCATGCCGTCGGGCACGTAGTTGGCCACCAGGGTGGGGATGCCGATGCCGAGGTTGACGTAGTAGCCGTCCTTGAGTTCACGGGCGACGCGTTGCGCCATTTGTTCGCGGGTCAATGCCATGGTCAGGATCTCTTTGTTGTTCTTGAGGGCGGCGCTCAGGCCTTGACGGTGCGCTTTTCGATGCGCTTCTCGAAGGTGCCGACGATGACCCGGTCGACATAGATGCCCGGGGTGTGGATCTCGCTGGGCAGCAGCACGCCGGGCTCGACGACCTCTTCGACCTCGACCACGGTGATCTTGCCGGCGGTGGCGGCCAGCGGGTTGAAGTTCTGCGCGGTGTTGCGGTACACCACGTTGCCGTAGTGGTCGGCCTTCCAGCCTTTGACGATGGCGAAGTCGCCGGTGATGGATTCTTCGAGGATGTACTTGCGACCGTTGAACTCGCGTACTTCCTTGCCTTCGGCAACCGGGGTGCCATAGCCGGTAGCGGTGAAGAAGGCCGGGATGCCGGCGCCGCCGGCGCGCATCTTCTCGGCCAGGGTGCCTTGCGGAGTGAGCTCCACTTCCAGTTCGCCGCTGAGCAGCTGGCGTTCGAACTCGGCGTTCTCGCCGACGTAGGAGGCGATCATCTTGCGGATCTGCCGGTCCTCGAGCAGCACGCCCAGGCCAAAGCCGTCGACGCCGCAGTTGTTGGAGACCACGGTCAGGCCCTTGACGCCACGGCGCTTGATTTCGGCGATGAGGTTCTCGGGGATGCCGCACAGGCCAAAGCCGCCGGCCAGCACGGTCATGTCGTCGGTCAGGCCCGCCAGGGCCTCTTCATAAGTTGCTACACGCTTGTCCAGTCCGGCCATGCTCAGTCGCCTTTTGTAGTTGTTGGAACCGTATGGTCATCTTCACTGTAGCCGACTGATTTGTTAATTTTGTTTTCGTCATCGATTGATAACTTTTCCAAAACAAAGGGTCAACCCCTCATGAACGTCAAGCAACTGCGGGCCTTCGTCACCGTGGCCAAGTACCAGAGCTTCGCCCAGGCCGGCGAGCACCTGCACGTGTCGCAACCGGCCCTGAGCCTGACCATCAAGGCCCTGGAGGACAACCTCGGCGGCGCCCTGCTCACCCGCACCACCCGCAGCGTCAGCCTGACCCCCGAGGGCGAGGTGCTGCTGCCCCTGGCCAGGCGCCTGCTCGCCGATTGGGACGATACCGAGGAAATGTTGCGCCAGCGCTTCACCCTGCAACTGGGCCGGGTGTCGGTGGCGGCAATGCCGGCGTTCGCCGGCAATCTGCTGCCACGGTCGCTGAAGGTGTTTCGCCAGCGCTACCCCAAGGTCAATGTCACCGTGCACGACGTGATCAACGAGCAGGTGCTGGAACTAGTGCGCCATCGCCGCGTCGAACTGGGCATCGGTTTCGAGCCGGAAAGCAGCGAGGCGCTGCGTTTCCACCCGCTGTACATGGATCGCTTCGTCGCCGTGGTGCCGGCCGACTCGCCCCTTGCCCAGCAGCCCCAGGTGCGTTGGCAGGAGCTGCTGGCCGAGGACTTCATCGCCCTGCAGCGGCCATCTGCGGTGCGCCTGCTGCTCGAACAGCACCTGGCCGCCAACCATGGCAAGCTGGCGGTGGCCTTCGAGAGCCATCAGTTGTCGACCATCGGCCGCATGGTCGCCAGTGGTCTGGGAGTCAGCGCGGTACCGGCGCTGTGCATCGAGCAGATGCAGGAGCTCGGCGCCCGTTGCGTGCCGCTGGTCGATCCCACCGTGGAGCGGCGCATCGGCGTGATCGCCCTGGGCGATCACAAGCTGTCCAAGGCCGCCGAGGCGCTGCTCGATGTGCTGCTGACCCATACCCATCCACAGGAGGTGACATGCGTTACGTGAATCTGGCGGGCTCCCGCGTTCCGGCCATCGGCCAGGGTACCTGGTACATGGGCGAGGACCCGGGCCACAGGGCCGCCGAAGTGGCGGCGCTGCAACAAGGCATCGACCTGGGCCTGGGCCTGATCGACACTGCTGAAATGTACGCCGAGGGCGGCGCCGAACAGGTGGTCGGCCAGGCCATCGCTGGGCGCCGGGACCAGGTGTTTTTGGTCAGCAAGGTCTATCCGCACAATGCCAGCCGACGCGGTGTGCCGGCCGCCTGCGAGCGCAGCCTCCAGCGCCTGGGCACCGACTGCATCGACCTGTACCTGCTGCACTGGCGCGGCCAGTACCCGCTGGACGAGACGGTGGAAGCCTTCGAGCGGCTGATCGAGCAGGGCAAGATTCGCCGCTGGGGCGTGTCCAATTTCGACCTCGACGACCTGCGCGAACTGGATAACAGGGCCTGCGCCACCAACCAGGTGCTGTACAACCCGGCCGAGCGTGGCATCGAATTCGACCTGCTGCCGTGGAGCCGCGAGCAGGGCTTGCCAACCATGGCCTACTGCCCGTTGGCCCAGGCCGGGCGCTTGCTGGGTCACCCGGTGCTGACGCAGATCGCCGAGCGCCATGGCGCCACGCCGGCCCAGGTGAGCCTGGCCTGGGTCACGCGCAATGATGGGGTGATCGCGATTCCCAAGGCGGTGGATCCGCAGCATGTGCGCTTGAATGCGGCGGCGGCCGACCTGGTGCTTGCCGAAGAGGACCTGCAAGCCATCGAGCAGGCGTTCCCGGCTCCGACACGCAAGCAGCGACTGGCGATGGTCTGAGGCTTAATGAAAGTCCCGGCTGCGCACATCAAGCCCCTGCAACAGCGGGCTGATGTCTTCCAGGCGCCGGGCGATCAGGTGCCGCACCCCGCTCTCCTGCTCCAGCCGCCCGCTCACCTTGAGCAACTTCGAACCTACCAGCTCGCGCCGTTGGCGCTCTGCCAGGTCGCGCCAGACCACTACGTTGACCATGCCATGCTCGTCCTCGAGGGTGACGAAGGTCACGCCACTGGCGGTCTGTGGTCGCTGGCGCCCGACCACGATGCCGGCGACGGCGATGCTGTCGCCATGCTCGACCCCTGCCAGCTCCCTTGAACTGCGACACCCCAGCGCGCGCAAGCGTGTCCGCAACAGGGTCAGGGGGTGCGGCCCGAGGGTGGTGCCCAGGGTGTCGTAGTCGGCGGCCAGGTCTTCGGCAATGCTGGGTGCAGGCAAGGCCACCGCCTGTTCAAGTGTCGATTCAACCTCGGCGAACAACGGCAGTTGCGCCTGCACCGCCGCCACCTGCCAGCGCGCCTGGTGGCGGTCGCCAGCCAGCCCGCGCAGTGCCCCGGCATCGGCCAGGCGCGCCCGGGCCCGGCCATCGAGCCGGGCGCGCAGGCACAGGTCCTCGACATCCCGCCAGGGGCGCTGCGCCCTCGCCTGCTCCAGGCGCCGGGCATCGACCTCGCTGAAGCCGCGGATCTGGCGCAGGCCCAGGCGGATGGCCAGTTCGTTCTCGCCCAGTGCCTCCAGGGTGCAATCCCACTCGCTGTGGAACACATCCACCGGGCGCACCTCGATGCCCTGGCGGCGCGCCTCCTGCAGCAACTGGTCGGGGCTGTAGAAGCCCATCGGCCAGCTGTTGACCAGCGCGCAGGTGAAGATTGCCGGCTCATGGCACTTGAGCCAGCTGCTGGCGTAGCACAAAAGGGCAAAGCTGGCGGCGTGGGACTCGGGGAAACCGTAGCTGCCAAAGCCCTTGATCTGCTCGAAGATACGCTCGGCAAAGGCCAGCTCGTAGCCATTACGGAGCATGCCCGCGATCAGCCGCTCGCGGTGCGGCTCCAGGCCGCCATGGCGCTTCCAGGCGGCCATGCTGCGGCGCAACTGGTCGGCCTCGCCGGGGCTGTAGTCGGCGGCGACCATGGCCAGCTCCATCACCTGCTCCTGGAACAGCGGCACGCCCAGGGTGCGCTCGAAGACGGCCTTGAGCTTTTCCGATGGGTAGGTGACCGGCTCCTGCTTCAACCTGCGGCGCAGATATGGATGAACCATGTCGCCCTGGATCGGCCCCGGACGGACGATGGCCACCTCGATCACCAGGTCGTAGAACTTCACCGGTTTGAGCCGGGGCAGCATGGCCATCTGCGCCCGCGACTCGATCTGGAACACGCCCATGGTCTCGGCGCGGCCGATCATGGCGTAGGTGGCCGGGTCTTCCTTGGGCAGGGTCGCCAGCGTGTACTCGCGGCCCCGGTGCCGGGCGATCAGGTCGAAGCAGCGGCGCAGCGCGCTGAGCATGCCCAGCGCCAGCACGTCGACCTTGAGCAGGCCGACCATGTCCAGGTCGTCCTTGTCCCACTGGATCACCGTGCGCTCGGCCATCGCCGCGTTCTCCACCGGTACCAGCTGGTCCAGCGGCTGCTCGGAGATGACGAAGCCTCCCGGGTGTTGCGACAGGTGCCGGGGAAAGCCGATCAGCTCCCCCGCCAGCACCAGGATGCGCCGCAGCGACGGGCTGTGCGCATCGAACCCGGCCTCGGACAGGCGGGCGGCATCCGGGATGCGGTCGCTCCAGCGCCCGCAGCACTTGGCCAGGGCGTCCACCTGGTCGGCCGGCAGGCCGAGCACCCGCGCCACATCGCGCACCGCGCCGGCGGCGTGGTAGCTGCTGACCACCGCGGTGAGCGCCGCCCGGTGCCGGCCGTAGCGCTGGAACACGTACTGGATCACCTCTTCGCGGCGCTCATGCTCGAAATCCACGTCGATGTCCGGCGGCTCGTTGCGCTCGCGGGAAAGGAAGCGTTCGAACAGCAGGCGGTGCTCCATCGGGTCGAGTTCGGTGATGCCGAGGACGAAGCACACCACCGAGTTGGCCGCCGAGCCGCGCCCTTGGCAGAGGATGCGCTGGCGGCGGGCGAAGGCGACGATGTCGTGGACGGTGAGGAAGTAGCTCTCGTAGCCCAGTTCCTCGATCAGCGCCAGCTCCTGCTCCAGCACCATGCGCACCTTGTCGCTCGGGCCCTGGGGCCAGCGCTCGGGCAACCCTCGGCGGCACAGCTCGCGCAGCCAGCTGGCCGGGGTCTGCCCCTCGGGCACCAGCTCACGCGGGTATCGGTATTGCAACTGCGACAGGTCGAACGTGCACCGCGCCGCGACCTGCGTGGTCTGCGCGAGCAGATCGTCGGAGTACAGCTCGCGCAACTGCTCGAGCGACCTCAGGTGACGCTCGCCATTGGCGAACAGGTACCGCCCCGCCTCGGCGACCGCGCAATGTTCGCGGATGGCGGTCATGCAGTCCTGCAGCGCCCGCCGGCCACGCACGTGCATGTGCACATCGCCGCAGGCCACCAGCGGAATATCGAGCCGTGCCCCTAGCGCGCGCAGGTAAGCCAGGCGCTGGGCGTCGTCGGCCCCGCGGTGCAGGTGCAGCGCCAGCCACAGGCGCCCGGCGAACAGCGGCTGCAGCCAGGCCCCGGCGCTGTCGCCTGGCTCGGCCACCCACAGCGCCAGCAAGCCCTGGTGATGGGCCTCGAGGTCCTCGACGAGCAACTGGTAGCTGCCCTTCTGCGAACGCCGCCGGGCGCGGGTGATCAAGGCGCAGAGGCTCTGGTAGCCGGCAAGGTCCTGTGCCAGCAGGACCAGCTTCGGCCCCTGGTGCACCCGCACCTCGCTGCCGACGATCAACCGCACCTGATGCTGCTTTGCCGCCTGCCAGGCCCGGACGATGCCTGCCAGGGTGCATTCGTCGGTGATCGCCAGGGCCTGGTAACCCTGCTCGCGGGCGCGGCGGAACAGCTCGTCGGCACTGGAGGCGCCACGCTGGAAACTGAAGTTCGACAGGCAGTGCAGCTCGGCGTAGCCGGGGGCGCTCATGCGAACCAGCCTTGCAGCCACAACGGCCCCGGGGCCGCGAGGTCGCGGAAGGCCCAGCCGCGCAGGCCATCACGGGTTTCGATGCGGTAGTAGTCGCGCCGCACATCACCACCGTCCCACCAGCCGGACTCGATACGCTCGGCCTGTCCGAGCAGTTGCAGGCCGGTCTCGGACAGCACCTGAGGCACCGGCAGCAACCAGCCGGGGCGTCGACCAGGGGCCATCACCAAATGGCCCTGCCCACCCTGCTCCACTCCTTGCCAGGCGCACTCGGGGCGATGATCGGCCTCGGCGCGCAAGCCCTTGACCGCGTCATCGCCCAGCCGCGCGCGCAGGCGCTCGCGCAGTTGGTCCCAAGGCTGGGCCTGCTGCGCACGCGGGTCGAACAGCGCCTGGTGCTGAGGCACGAACGGTGGCAGGTCGGCGGCCAGCAGCCGCAGGTTGCGCACCGGCGCCGGGATGCGCAGCGGCTCCAGGCGGCCACGGGCAAGCTCGAACAACAGCGAGGCGTCGCGCTCGGCGGCCAGCAGGCCGACCTTGAGCACGGTGTCGGCGCCTTCGGCATGCTCCAGGTGCAACTCGAACCGCTGCACGCCACAGTCACGCCCGGCGAGGAAAGCCGCCAGATCGTGGATAAGACGACGCAGGGGGAACAGCAGCGCCTGGTGCGACTCGACGTCGAAGTTCAGCTCCAGCCGCGCCTCGAAACGGTCGGGCGGCTGGTAGAAATCCAGCCCCAGGCTACGCAGGCCGAGCAGTTGGTCCAAGTGCAACTGCACCTGGGCGCTGAAACGCCTGGCCAGGGCATCCCGGGGTAACGCCAGTACCTGCCCGAGGCGGCGCAGGCCCATGCGGGCGAAGGCTTCGGCTGCCTCGCTGGGCAGGCCGACACGCTCCACGGGCATGTCGAGCAAGGCGTCGCGGGTTGCCTGCGGGCAGTTCAGCGCCAGGCCATCATGGCCGTTGGCGAGCATTCTCGCCGCCACCGGGTTGCTGGCCAGCACGATGCGCTGGCGCAAGCCGAGTGCCGCCAGTTCCTCGCGCAGACGCGCCTCGAACGACGGCCACGGGCCGAACAGTTGCAGGCTCGAGCCCACTTCCAGCAACAACGCACGGGGATAGTGCAGGCTGACCTGGGCGCTGAAACGGTAGGCCCAGGCCGCGAGCAACTGTTGCAGTTGCTCGATACGCGCCGGTTCGACATCGACGCAGGCGAAACCGTCGGCCAGGGCACGGGCGGCGGTCAATGCCTGGCCGGCGCGCAGGCCCAGCGCACTGGCTGCCGGGTTGACCGCCCGCAGCACGCGGCGCTGGGGCGGCCCGCCAAGCAGCACCAGCGGTGCCTCGGGGTCGTCGCGTTCGCGCAGGACAGTGTCCAGCGCCAGCTGGGGAAACAGGATGCAGGCCCAGAGCATGGCGCATCACCCCTGCCCTGGGCAGGCGATGGGTGCGGCAGGCGGCAGGCCACCCCGGCACTTGAGCACGCGCCACTGTGCCGGGCGCAGGTCGAGGGCAATGCGCAGGGCGGCGGGCGAAGGGTTCAGCGCGGCCTGTCGCGGGCGGCAGGCAAACGCCAACGCGTTGCCGGTTTCCGCGGCCACTTGCAAACGCCGCAGCGCCCGATCATCGGCACGCTCCGGCCAGCACAACACCGCGGCGCAACTGCCCGAGCGCAGGCACTGCTCGGCCGCCCACAGGGCATCGCCGGCCTCGGCGTCGACCTGCACCAGCCAGCGCAGGTCGACTCCGGCAGCCTGCCAGGCCGGTGCATAAGGGATGAACGGCGGCGCCACCAGCACCACCCGCTGCCCGTCCCCACTCAGCCGGGCAAGCGTGGGCCAGAGCAACTGCAACTCACCGCAGCCGGGGCTGGCCAGCAGCAGCTCGCTGAGCGACGCCGCCGGCCAACCGCCTTCCGGCAGCCGACCATCGAGGGTGGCATGCCCGGTGGGCTGCAGGCCCTGCGGGCGCGCCCGGGCCTGCCGCCCGCGCCATACCTGGCGCTGGTCGAGCAGCCGGTCGAGTTCGACCACCGCGCCCATCAGTCACGCCTCAGCAAGCCGCAGAACACGCCTTCGATGAAGAACTCGCGCTCGGGGCTCACATCGATGGGGGCATAGGCCGGGTTGCGCGGCAGCAGGCGATAACCGCCGCGGATGCGCTGCAGGCGTTTGATGGTCACCTCGCCGTCGAGCCGGGCGACCACGATCTGCCCGTCGCGGGCCTCGCCCTGCTGGCGAATGCCGACCAGGTCACCGTCGAAGATGCCGTCGTCGACCATCGAGTCGCCGCGCACCTTGAGCAGGTAGTCAGGGGTACGCCGGAACAGGCTGGGGTCGAGCAGCAACTGCTCGTGGATATCGAGGTCGGGCCCGATCGGCGCACCGGCGGCGACCTGGCCGAGCACCGGCACTTCGAGGATCTCGGGCCGGCGCAGCGGCTCGGCCAGGCGGATGCCCCGCGCCTGGTTGGGGGTGACGTCGATGAAGCCGCCCTGGCTCAGGGCGGTGATGTGCTTGCGCGCCACGCTGCGCGAAGCGAAACCGAAGCGCTCGGCGATGTCGGCCAGCGACGGCGGCTGGCCTTGATCGGTGATGCGCTCGCGGATGAATTCGAGGATGGCGCGGCGTTTGGGGGATAAATTGTCCATGGAGCACATTTGTACTCCTTTCTGCGAAAACTGAACAGACCCCTTCGTCGCCGGCCTTCCGCGCCCAGGCTCAGTAGCGAATGGACAAAGCGATCGCCTCGTTTGGCGTCTGGTGTTTCTCCAGTAGCGCGAGTACGTCCTTCTTCAGTTGCGCCTGCTTGTCGATCAGCGGCAGGTCGCGGAACTTGTAGTCCAGGTCGGCATAGCTCTCCGAGACACCGGCATTGAGGTGGTTCTTGCCGAAGGTGTGCACGATGTGCTTGGACTTCCAGATGTCGTACTGGCTGAACACCTGTTCCGCGGGCAAGTGCTTGGCGACCGCGAACGGCAGCCGGGTCAGCAGGCAGTAGTTCATCTTGTACTTGTGGAACTGGTAGTGCTCCAGGGAGTGGACGAACGATACGTACCAGATATAGGTGGCGATCACTTCGATGTTGAAGGCCTTGTCATTGGCCTGGCACGGCAGGTTGACATAGCGGCACAGCTCGGCGACCCAGTTGTTGATGTAGGGCTCGGAGCCGTCGCGCAGCAGGTCGTCGTAACTGGCCGTGACGAACTTCAGCACCGCCGCGTAGTAGTCGCGGTACTGGGCGTTGAGTGCGTGCTGGCCATTGAGGTACTGGTCGAACGGGATGGCGAACTTGATCTCGAATTTCTGGGTCAGCGCCTGGTCTTCGGTGTCGCGCTTGTTGTACATGTTCAGGGCGTTTTCATAGCCGACCTTGTAGAAGGTCTGCGCCGAGTAGTAGCCGATGCAGCTGTAGAGGAACTTGTCGGCGATGCCTGTGGTTTCGCGCAGCGACAGCGGCGATTCCTTGAACTGGTGGTTGAGCATCAGGATATAGGCGGTGTGCGGGTCCATCAGCTTGTGGAAGTTGGAGCCCTTGGGCACCAGGTTGAACAGGAACGCCGCTCCCATTTCGGCGAAGAACAGGTGATGGTGCAGGTGCGCGCCGAGGATGAAGAACACCATGGTGTTCGACATGAAGTAGACCTTGGCCAGGTCCCAGTGCGGCTCGCCCGGGCCGACGCTGAAGCCGTCGCGCAGGGTGATGCGCATGCTGTCGGTGGCGAAGTCCTGGGCGATGGAAATGCTGGCCACGTCGAACACCGAGCTGGACAGGCGGATCTCGCGGGTGAAATCACGCATGTCGAAGGTCGATACGCCATCGACCGTCTGCAGGTAATGGGTGATCTGCGACGACATCAGGAAGACTTTCAGGTCCTCGTCGGAAATCGCCGTCGGTTGCGGGAACTGGCCCAGCGGTACTTTGTAGTAGTCGCGGTTGGCCTTGATGATCGACTGGATGTAGTTATGGTAGACCTTGTCTTTTCTCCAGCGATAGACCAGTTCGGCGGGCAGTTTCTTGGGGATGTAGCCCATGTGGTAGTCAGTGCCCGGGATCGCCGTGCTCTCCATCGAGATGGAGTCGCGGTTGTAGTGGCGGTAGCCGAAGTAGCGCGGCAGCAGCCATTTCAACTGCACCCACTTCCAGGCCAGGAAACTGGCGCTGAGATTGATCGCGTACAGCGACAACAGCAACGGTACGAACTTTACGTAATACAGGCCGATGTACACATGCTTCAATGGCTCGGCCCGGGTCTTGCTCATCAACAGGATCACCGGGCTGGCGGTGATGAAAAACGCCAGCAGGATAACTTCCAGCATGCTTCAAACTCCTTGTTCGATCGCTTTGTTCTTCTTGCGGCTTGCGCCGTAGCTGTACAGGCAGGCGCCTGTGAAAATCACGTTGACGACGCTCCAGATGAGCGCGGCGTCGGGGCTGTACCAAGTCGTCAGATCGAAGGCCGGCAGGTTCATCAGCGGGGCGTCGCCGGCGATAGTGCGCACGAACAGGTAGAAGCCGAAGGTGTAGGCGCGGGCCTGGAAGTACAGGTCGGAGCGGCGCAGGAGCAAGGCGTAGGCCACCGGCGCCAGCAACAGCGGCAGTGCGTAGCCGAAGGTGGTGATCCGCGCCGAGTACAGGAAACACAGGTTCCAGGTGGTGTACAGGTAGGGCCAGTAGGCCGGGACGCGCACCACGAAATCACTGTGGCGGCCTGAGATCTCCCAGTGTTGGCGCGAGTACGGCAGGCACAGGATCAGGCCCACGGCGGCGACGATGTTGAGGACGTTGCCGGTTTGCCAGTCGATCACTGAGGCTTCGATGATGTTGAGCACGATCACCAGGTAGATGAGCTTGTAGATGAAACCTTCGATTTTCGGCCTGTACCTGGCGTAAGCCAGGAAGCACATGGGCAGCAGCACGCTGATGGTCTTGATGCGCATGAACAGGTTGGCGTGCGGCACCAGTAACGCCGGCAGCGCCAGCACGAAGAAGGTCAGGCCCACCAGGCGGTAGCGCCTGAACAGCTCGGCGACCAGCAGCAAGACCGCGAAAAGAACCAACATCAACAACAAGGTGTTCGGCATGAGGTGTTTCCCTACTCATTCATGGATCGACGTGGGCCAGGCGCGAATGGCGGGCACGGCAAAGCCTGCCGCGCGCGGCGCCAGGCCAGAGGCCCGGTGCCGTGGAGCAATGGACGGATTACGTGGGTGTGGTGTTTGCCAAGTGGGCCGAGACGCGACCTGGCTCAGGCCTTGCCGAGCACGTGGGCCTCAGCCTCAAGCCATTTCCTGATGGCTTCGGGCATCGGCGCGGTAGTGGGTTCGACCTTGAGCTTTTCGGCGATCACCGCGTTGGCGACCAGGCCTTTGCGACCGACCCAGGCGCCCTTGGAATAACCAGTCACCACCACTTCACCGGCACGGTTGAAGAAGGTGTACTGGAAGTAGGTCCAGCTCTCGTCGAGGCAGCAGATGCTGAACTCGGCGGTGTATTGTTCGAACATGGAAAGTTGCTTTTTATAGACGACCAGATTACCGCCGAGCATGGGTTTCCAACCCAACTTGAAGGCAGGAATAAGGATCTTCGCACGCAGGCAAAGTTCCAGCATGAACAGATCGACAATCGTCATGTAACGGCCGTTGTTCATGTGTTTATTGATGTCTATATCGTTCGGCCAGACCCGCAGCGTACGCTGCAGCGTTTCGGTCAGGGCCATCGGCGGCTTGAAGAAACCGCGCAGAATAGCCAGCAACAGACGGATGTAGAGATTCATCCAGTTATCCCTCCCTAGGATTTTTATTATCGTTCCCTGTTCGGTCACCCGTTGTTTTTTCGGGTGGCCGCAAGCGGCGCGTTGCAGGCCTGCTTGTTTAATTCCGGAGCGGGGCGAAAGCTAACAGCTTTCAACAGGAGCAACCAGTGGCAACAGCCTCAATTAAACGGAAAAACGCAACTGAATAACCGGTCACGTTTGGACTTTATATCCAATTGATGCTGAAACGTTTGTTGGTTGATGACATATCTATCCGTAGTGATGCACATCAGTCTGTGGTGCTGCTCAGTGCCCGGCGCAGTGCCTCGGGCAGATCAACCGGTTGCTTGCTATCGGAGCAGACGCATACCTGGGTCATGCTGGCGCGGAAACATGACTCGCCACTGGCTCCTACCCCTTCCACATTGAAACTGAACGATGTGCGGCCGAGCGGCCCGCTGCTGACGTGCACGCGGATCAGGTCGTCCCAGGCCATCGGCGCCAGGAACTCGATGGACAATGCCCTTGCCGGCGGCATGACACCCATGGCGAACAGCTTGCGCAGGCCTTCGCCGCCCAGCTGGTGGGAAAGAAACTCGTGGATCGCCTCGATGACGAAGTAACTGATACGCGGCGTGTAGACGATCCCGGCGGGGTCGCAATCGCCGAACAGGATCTTGCGGGTGGTGACGAAAGGCATGGGGTGGGTGCTCCGTGCAGTGGATGCCTGGCAGCCGATAGTAACCGTTCAGGGTCTCTTGGGGCTGGAGCGTTTGCTCGGCAGCCCCACTGCCTGTGAGACTTGTGCCGAAAACGCGAAAGAACCGGCCAACTGCACTTTCCAATGCTGATGGCATAAGATGCTGCTGAATGGTTTCTCCCCCTTAAGGATGCCCGATGCTGACCGCCCTGCTGTTCGATCTCGATGGGACCCTCACCGATACCGACACGCTGCACTTGCAAGCCTTCCGCAAGCTGCTGTACGACTACGATGGCCGCGAGCTGACTCAGGAGCAGTTCAACACCCAGGTCAGCGGACGCTCCAACGGTCTGTTGTTCGCCGAGCTGTTTCCCCAGGCCGATGCCACCCACCGCCAGGTCCTGGCCGAGCGCAAGGAGGCGTTGTTCCGCGAACTGTCGCCAACCCTGACACCAATGCCCGGCCTGCTGCATCTGCTGGCACATGCCGAGCAGCACGGCATCGGCATGTGCGTGGTGACCAACGCGCCGCGCCTGAACGCCGAGCACATGCTCGGGGCCATGGGCCTTGGCGAGCGTTTCGGCCATGTGCTGGTCGCCGATGAGCTGGCACGGCCCAAGCCCGATCCCCTGCCCTACCTCACCGGGCTGCAGTGCCTGCAGGCCCAGGCCGGGCAGGCGCTGGCCTTCGAGGACTCGCTGCCTGGCGTCAAGGCGGCTGTCGATGCCGGCATCTTCACCGTGGGCCTGGCCACTACCCAGCCGGCCGAACGACTGCTGGAAGCCGGGGCGCGGCTGGTGATCGAAGACTATGACGATCCGCGGTTGTGGGATGTGATCGGACGGATGCAAGAGACGGCCTGATCAACTGACACCTCATGGCTTTTTCCACCGGCAGGTCGACCTGAGTTTTGCAAACGTTCGAATTGTTGCCGTTGCCGTTGCCGTTGCCGTTGCCGTTGCCGTTGCCGATCAGGAGTCTAGCGCCCTACCCAGCTAGCGACAGCTGCGTCAGCCCAGGCGCCGCCCGTAACTTCGCGACTTCAGGAGGCCGAACGGAGGTCTTGCGGAGGGAGGTGACGGGCATGGATGCCCGTCAAGCGCTGCGCCCCAGGATGGGGCGTTCAGCGCGGTCCTCCCGGGAGCAAGGCCGGAGTGAGGGAACCCGGAGCGAAGCGGAGGGCCGGATGAATGGAGCGCACGGTTTTTGGTTCCTTTTTGCCACGACAAAAAGGAACTCGCCGTAAAGGCGAAAAGGTGACTGTGCGTCGACATCGTAAATGAATGCACTTACCACTATAAAAACCGATGCCGATTGTCTTTGACTTTGACTTTGACTTTGACTTTGACTTTGACTTTGACTTTGACTTTGACTTTGACTTTGACTTTGACTTTGACTTTGACTTTGACTTTGACTTTGACTTTGACTTTGACTTTGACTTTGACTTTGACTTTGACTTTGACTTTGACTTTGACTTACACAGTGTGTGTTTTGAAATTTATATGCGCATTCATTTCCGACGGTGACGCATAATCACCTTTCCGCCCTTACGGCGGGTCCCTTTTTGAAGCATCAAAAAGGAACCAAAAAATGCTCGCTCCATTCATCCGGCCCCTACGCTTCGCTCCGGGGTCCCCTCACTCCGGCCTTGCTCCCGGGAGGACCGCGCTGAACGCCCCATCCTGGGGCGCAGCGCTTGACGGGCATCCATGCCCGTCACCTCCCTCCGCAAGACCTGCGTTCGGCCTCCTGAAGTCGCAATTTGTGTCGCCTGAACTATCGCGCGCTTAGAAGCAAAAGCAGAGCGAGAGCGAGAGCGAGAGCGAGAGCGAGAGCGAGAGCGAGAGCGAGAGCGAGAGCAAACTGCTCGTGATCAACGGTAAATGCAAACTCCCGGTTCCGGATCAACCATTCGTCGATAACGGATACAAACTGTCGAATTACCTAAAGGCCATCCGACTACGGGATGAACCCCGAAGCGTGGAGTCACGCCCATGAGCCATCCAGCCCCCAAACACCCCGTGGCAACCCGCAGCCAATGGCTCGCCGCCCGCCACCAGCTCTGGCTGCACGAGAAGGCCTTCACCCATCAACGCGACGAGCTCGCCGCCGCCCGCCGCGCCCTGCCCTGGGTAGCGGTGGAGCAGGACTACCGTTTCCAGGGCCCGGACGGTGAGCTGGGCCTGGTTGAGCTGTTCGCCGAGCGCAGCCAGTTGCTGGTCTATCACTTCATGTTCGCCGACGGCTGGCACGAAGGCTGCCCGGGCTGCTCGTTCCTGGCCGACCACTTCGACGGCGCCAACCTGCACCTGGCCCACCACGATGTTTCCCTGGTGGCGGTTTCGCAGGCGCCCTATGCCGAGTTCCAGGCGTTCCGCAAGCGCATGGGCTGGCACTTCCCATGGTTCTCCTCGCACGGCAGCCGCTTCAACCAGGATTTCGGCGTCACTGTCGCCACCGATGGCAGCGCCCAGTACAACTACGAACCCTACACCGGCGACGAAACAGAGCTGCCCGGGCTCAGCGCGTTCTACCGCGATAGCGACGGCAGCCTGTACCACACCTACTCCACCTATGCCCGAGGGCTGGACATCCTGGTCAATGCGTACAACTTCCTCGACCTCGCGCCCCTGGGGCGCAACGAGGACGGGACTATGGACTGGGTGCGGCATCATGATCGCTATGAAGGTGCCAGTGGCAAGCCGCACTGCTGCAAGGAGTGAGTTTCCGGCAGGTCAGATCGCCTGCACCGCCAGCAACTCTGTCAAGACCTCGGCCAGTGCCTTGACCATCACATCTGCCGTGGGACGATGCACGATGACGATCTCGTAGCTGTCCACCTCCGGCAGCCCCTGCTCGATGCCCAGCACCCGGTGCTCGAGCAGCGCTGCCCGCGGCGGCAGCAGGCTGATACCCATGCCGTCGGCCACCGCCGCCTGGATACCGCTGAGGCTCGAGCTGGTGAAGCTGATGCGCCAGCGCCGGCCCATGCCTTCGATCGCGCTGATCATGTCATCGCGGTACAGCCCGCGGGGCGGAAAAGTCACCAAGGGAATCGGGTCGAGATCGAAAGACGGCATGCGCACGCTGTCGATCCATTGCAGGCGCTCCGGCCAGCAGGCCACGCCCTCGCGGCTGTTGCGCCGCTGCTTGAGCAATACCAGGTCGAGCTCGCCATTGTCATAGGCCTGGCTGAGATCGCGGCATAGCCCGCTGGTGACTTCCAGCTTGACCTGGGGGTGCTGCCGGCTGAACGCGGACAACGCATTGGTGGTGCGCCCGCCGACGAAATCCTCCGGCACGCCCAGGCGCACGGTTACCCCGACCATGGCCCCAGCCAACGCCTCGAGCATCTGGTCATTGAGGGCCAGCATGTGCCGCGCATAACCGAGCAGGGTCTGCCCGGCATCAGTGGGCAGCACATCGCGGTTGCCACGCACAAGCAGGCGGTGGCCGACCATGTCCTCGAGGCGGCGGACCTTCTGGCTGATGGTCGACTGCGTGGAATGCAGGCGCGCCGCGGCGGTGGTGAAACTGCCGCAGTCAGCCACCACGACGATGGCGCGCAGCAGGTCGAGGTCGAACAGGGCCCTATTTGGTTTTACGCTGGCAGACATCTTGGTATTCAACTTCTGAATGACAAGCCTGACTTCTACCACGGGTACCAATACCCGGCAACATGCGCAAATACACTGGGATCCATCCAGATTATTCACTTCTGCTACAAACACAGGCCGCCTAGCATGGCCCCTCGTCCTATCAGGAGCCGACCACCATGCGCCTGCCGTTCACCGCCTTGCTGCTGACCCTGTTCACCAGCCTTGCCAGCCATGCCGAGATCCCTGCCATGAACACTGCGTTGCTCGATGCCGCTCGCCGCGGCGATGCCCCTGCCGTGCGCCAACTGCTCGATCGGGGCGCGCAGGCCGATAGCCGCAACGACCAGGGCCAGACCGCGTTGCTGGTGGCCACCCACGCCAATGAAGTGGAAGCCGCCAAGGTACTGATCGAGGCCGGCGCCGACGTCAACGCCAAGGACAATATCAACGACAGCCCCTACCTGTACGCGGGCGCACGGGGGCTGGACGACATCCTGCGCCTGACCCTGGCCCATGGCGCCGACCTGAAGAGCACCAACCGCTACGGTGGTACCGCGCTGATCCCGGCCGCCGAACGCGGGCATGTGAGCACCGTGCAGTTGCTGATCGCGGCCGGTGTCGATGTGAACCACCTCAACCGCCTGCACTGGACCGCGTTGCTCGAGGCGGTGATCCTCGGCGATGGCGGCCCGCGGCATGTGGAAATCGTGCGCCAGTTGCTGGCGGCCGGGGCGGACCCGCTAAT
This sequence comes from Pseudomonas sp. PONIH3, assembly GCF_002934345.1. Classification (NCBI taxonomy): domain Bacteria; kingdom Pseudomonadati; phylum Pseudomonadota; class Gammaproteobacteria; order Pseudomonadales; family Pseudomonadaceae; genus Pseudomonas; species Pseudomonas sp. PONIH3. The sequence goes on along the minus strand of NZ_CP026386.1, from coordinate 108,108 downwards.
TGCCGACAAGGACGGCGTGACTGCGCTGGAGCATGCGCGCCAACGCGGTTATCGCGAAATGGTCACCTTGCTGGAAAGCCCCAAGCGCCGCTGACGCGGCAGTTATTCCACAGCTTCGAACGGCAGACCCACATAGTTCTCGGCGATATTCGCCAGCCCCGCCGCTGACCCCAGGTAGTACTCGCGATCGGCCGCCTGCATCTTGCGGTCCCAGTCATCCTGGTGTTCGCCGAAGTCATGCAGCAGCTGGGTCATGAACCAACTGAAGCGCTCACCCTTCCATACCCGCCGCAACGCCATGGGCGAATACTGCGCCAGCAGGTCGGTGCGCCCCTCGCGGTAGACCTTGACCAGGATCCGGTACAGGTAGTTGACGTCCGAGGCTGCCAGGTTCAGGCCCTTGGCGCCGGTGGGCGGCACGATGTGGGCGGCGTCGCCGACCAGGAACAGGCGGCCATGCTGCATCGGCTCGACCACCAGGCTGCGCAGCGGCGCGATGCTCTTCTCCAGCGCAGGCCCGGTCACCAGTTGTTCGGCCACCGCCTGTGGCAGGCGCGCCTTGAGTTCGGTCCAGAAGCGCTCGTCGGACCAGTCCTCGACCCGCTCTTGCAGCGGCACCTGCAGGTAGTAGCGGCTGCGCGTCTGCGAGCGCTGGCTGCACAGCACGAAACCGCGTTCGTGATGGGCGTAGATCAGCTCATGGTTGACCGGCGGGGTATCGGCCAGCAGTCCCAGCCAGCCGAACGGATAGACCCGCTCGTACACCTTCAGCACGCTGGCCGGGATGCTCTGCCTGGCCACGCCATGGAAGCCATCGCAGCCGGCGACGTAATCGCACTCGACCCGGTGCTGGCGACCGTCCTTGTCGAACGTCAGGTAAGGCCGCGGCCCCTCGATGTCATGGGGCTGGACATTGTTGGCCGCATAGATGATCGGCGCCCCACTCAGCTCGCGAGCCTGCATCAGGTCGCGGGTGACCTCGGTCTGGCCGTAGACCATCACCGTCTTGCCAGCGGTCAGTGCCTTGAGGTCAAGACGCTGGCGATGACCACCGACCAACAACTCGACCCCTTCATGGACCAACCCTTCGCGATCCATGCGCTGGGCCACGCCGGCTTCGCGCAGCAACTCGACCGTGCCCTGTTCGAGCACGCCGGCACGGATGCGCCCCAGCACATAGTCCGGGGTCTGGCGCTCGACGATCAGCGTATCGATGCCGGCGTTGTGCAGCAGCTGGCCGAGCAGCAGGCCGGACGGGCCGGCGCCGATGATTGCAACCTGAGTCTTCATTGTTGTTGTCTCACGATGACGATGCCGGCTTTGCACTGGCAAAGGCCGCGCATCTGCTGTTAGGGTTTGCACCTGTATTTTTACTGCTGAAAAATGTGCAGAACGTGCGAAATCCGTTTTGAAAACTGCACTTTCTTGAAATTCGTTCGATTAACGGACAGACCCTACCCCATGCACAGCCCCCTTCCCGGCATCCCGTTGTTCCAGCTGTATGGCGAGCACCGCGCCTGGCCGGATACCGACCTGCTGCACTGCGAGTCGATCCCGGCGCGCAGCCGTCTGCACCACTGGGAGATCAAGCCGCACCGGCACGCCGAACTGTTCCAGCTGCTCTATGTGCAGCGCGGCGAGGCACAGGTGGAGATCGAGGGCGAACGCCGGGTGATTCGCGAGGCGGCGATCCAGGTGGTGCCGCCGCTGACTGTCCATGGCTTTCGCTTCAGCGCCGATATCCAGGGGCATGTGCTGACGTTCGGCACGGCCTTGGTGGTCGATCTGGAAAAGCGCCTGGGCGCGCCCCTGAGCGTGCTGGCGGCGGCACGGTGCTACCCGCTGGGCAAGGACCGCATGCGCCTGCACGGCCTGATCGACACGCTGCAGCAGGAGTACCAGGGCAGCGCCCCGGCCCGCGGCCCCATGCTGCAGGCATTGGTCACCGCGCTGATGGTGTGGATCAACCGCCAACAAGCCGCCTTGCCAGCGCGCAGCCAGGACGAACGGGACCAGCAGTTGCTCGGCCGTTACCTGCGCCTGGTCGAGGCGCATTACCGCGAGCACCTTGCCGTGGACGATTTCGCCGCGCGCCTGGGCATTACCAGCCTGCTGTTGAACCAGCTGTGCCGGGCGCTGGCCGGGCAATCGGCGTTGCAGGTGATCCACCAGCGCCTGCTGCTCGAAGCACGGCGCAATCTTGCCTACACGCGCATGAGCATCAGCCAGTTGTCCGACAGCCTGGGGTTCAGCGACCCGACCTACTTTGCACGGTTCTTCAAACGGCTCGACGGGCAGACGCCCAAGGCATACCGCAAATCCGTGAGTGTCTGAGCGGGGCTGCAAGAACAGCGCTTGCTTGACGTATACGTCAACCTGGCATTAGGTTACTCGCATTCCCTCCCCCGAGCGCAAGCATGAGCAGCCAGACCTACAGCATCTCCGACCTGTCCCGCGAACTGGACATCACCACCCGCGCCATCCGCTTCTATGAGGAGCAGGGTCTGCTCAGCCCTGAACGACGCGGCCTGGAACGCATCTACTCGGCCCGCGACAAGGTCACGCTCAAACTGATCCTGCGCGGCAAGCGCATCGGTTTCTCGCTGGCCGAATGCCGTGAACTGATCGAACTCTACGACCCCTCCGGCGGCAACCAGAAACAGCTCACCAGCATGCTGGCGAAGATCGCCGAACGCCGCGCCCAGCTCGAACAGCAGATGCTCGACATCCAGCAGATGCACCTGGAGCTGGACACCGCCCAGGAGCGTTGCGAGCAGGCCCTGGCCGCCACCCTGAACCCGCCGCACACCCACCGTTGATCCGCCACAGGAAGCCCGCCATGTCATTGCCCAAGAATGTCCGCCTGGTCGAAGTCGGCCCGCGCGACGGCCTGCAGAACGAAGCCCAGCCCATCAGCGTCGCCGACAAGGTGCGCCTGGTGGATGACCTCACCGACGCCGGGCTCGCCTACATAGAAGTGGGCAGCTTCGTTTCGCCCAAATGGGTCCCGCAAATGGCCGGCTCCGGCGAAGTGTTCGCCGGTATCCGTCAGCGCGAGGGCGTCACCTATGCGGCGCTGGCGCCCAACCTGCGCGGTTTCGAGGATGCCCTGGCCGCCGGGGTGAAGGAAGTGGCGGTGTTCGCGGCGGCGTCCGAGGCGTTCTCCCAGCGCAACATCAATTGCTCGATCAGTGACAGCCTCAAGCGTTTCGAGCCAATCATGGAGTCTGCCCGCAGCCAGGGTGTGCGGGTGCGCGGCTATGTCTCCTGCGTGCTCGGCTGCCCCTACGAGGGACGCATCAGCGCCGAGCAGGTGGCACCGGTGGCCAAGGCCCTGCATGACATGGGCTGCTATGAAGTGTCGCTGGGCGACACCATCGGCACCGGCACCGCCGGTGACACCCGCCGCCTGTTCGAGGTGGTCTCGGCCCAAGTGCCCCGCGCGCAGCTGGCCGGGCACTTCCACGACACCTACGGCCAGGCGCTGGCCAACGTCTATGCCAGCCTGCTCGAGGGCATCAGCGTGTTCGACAGCTCGGTGGCCGGCCTGGGCGGCTGCCCCTACGCCAAGGGTGCCACCGGTAACGTCGCCAGCGAAGATGTGGTGTACCTGCTGCAAGGGCTGGGCATCGAAACCGGCATTGACCTGAACCGGCTGATCGCCGCGGGCCTGCGTATCAGCGAAGTGCTTGGGCGCGCCACCGGTTCGCGGGTGGCGAAGGCCCGCGGCGTTCGCTGAGTCACACGCTTGTCACACAGGTGTGGGTGGAGTGTTACCGCCTACACGCTGCGCAGAAGAAAATCGGGTAACAGGGAAACAATTCGACAGATTTTCACGTGCCAATCTACTCTGAAAAATCAACAAGTCATTGATTTTAAAGGGCTTTCAAAAGTTGGCACGCCACCTGCTATATCTTTAAGCATAACAAGAACAAAAAACGCGATACCCAATAAAAACAACAGTAAACGGCTCTGACATAACAAGAACAACACGGCAGAGGCGTAGCAAGCAGATTTTTTTGGAGTCGACGTGCATTCCAGGGGTTCCGGCCCCGCAACCTGGCAAGAACAATAAAACTACCTCCGAGGTAGCGGCAGTCAAGGTTGGATCACGTTGGATGAACGCAGGTCAGCGCTCAAAAAAATACGTTTGCTCTTGGCCCCGGTTGGGGGCCCCGCAGTGCAGAGACGACAGCCGACAAAAACAACAACAGGCCAGTCTCCAATAATAAGAAAAGAGCAGGCAACAACGCTTATGAGGGGAGCTTCGGCTCCCCTCAGTGCTTCCTGCCCTCCTCCTCCTCGCGCTTGTCCTCATGCTCGCCTTCGACCTTTTCCACCAGCAACGGCATGCTCGCCAGCACCAGCAGCGCCAGCACCGTGCTGACCAGCGCCGTGGCCTCGCGCCCCATGCCGGCGGCCGTGCCGATGGCGGCGGTCATCCATAACCCGGCCGCGGTGGTCAGGCCCTTGACGTGACTGGTGTCGCGGCCATTGCCCTTGAGAATCGTGCCCGCGCCGAGAAAGCCGATCCCGGCGACGATGCCCTGGATCACCCGGCTCAACGCTTGCTCGTCCGCCCCGGCCATGCTCGGTGCGAGGACGAACAAGGCCGCGCCCATGGACACCAGCATGTGCGTGCGCACGCCGGCCGACTTGCCCTTGCTCTCGCGCTCGAAGCCCAGTACAGCCCCCAGCAGGGCCGCCATCAACAGGCGAATTAGGATCCGCGAGACCTCGCGCGCGTCGGCGACATCGGCGAATTCGGTCTGCAACGCCGCCAAAAAGGCTTGCCAGAATGCTTCCATCGGGTGCCTCCAGAGATCCCGCCGAACAGGTCTCAAGAAGTGTAGGTGGATTGCTCTGGCGTGAAACCCTGCAACTGCTCCAACCAGTACGCCACGTCCAGTTCGTCGATCTGCTCGGGGCGCAGGAAGAGCTCGGCATATTGCCGGTACACCCCGCTACTCAGGAACAAGCGCAGCAACTGCCCGTCGACATGCTTGTCCCGCGCCATGAACACCAGGATCTGCACCGACTCGGACAAGGTCTTCGGCGCCTTGTAGGGCCGGTCCGCCGCGGTCAGCGCCTCGAAGATGTCGGCGATCGCCATCACCCGCTCGGGGATGCTCAACGCCTCCTGGCCGAGCCTGCGCGGGTAGCCGCTGCCGTCCATCTTCTCGTGGTGGTTGCCGGCGATAGACGGCACGCGCCTGAGCTGGCGCGGGAACGGCAGCGCGCTGAGCATGATGATGGTCTGCACGATGTGCTCGTTGATCTTGAAGCGCTCTTCGTCGTTGAGCGTGCCGCGGCGGATCGACAGGTTGTACAGCTCGCCGTGGTTGCTGGCATGGGCCGGCAGGCGCATGTCGAAACCCCAGTGGTTGCGCGGGTCGTCCTTGGCCACCGGCGGCGTACGATCGCCCCAGGGCACCCGGTGCTCATCGCGGTCGGCAAGCAGGGGCTCGTCCACCGGCAAGGTTGCCGCCGAGATGTCGGTGAACCGCTCCGCCTCATCGCGGGAGATGCCCAGGCGGTTGTCGAAGTGCCGCCGCCAGCGGCGCTGGCCGATAGTGCGCAGGCGCTCGATATCGGCCTCCTGCATGAACTCGCCACCGATGTTGGCGTTGGCGACGAAGGCGAACTCCTCCTGCAAGGTTGCCCGGCATGCCTCCAGCGTGCGCCGCAGCGCCGGCTCGTCATCGCCGTTGGCCACGCCTTGCCAGTAGGCGACCTCGGCATCGCGCCAGAGCACCTCGAAGCGCATGCGCACCTCGTGGATGCGGTTGTACAAGGTCTCCAGCTTGGTCGCCTTGTCCACCACGTATTCGGGGCTGGTGATCTTGCCGCAGTCGTGCAGCCAGGCGGCCACGCGGAATTCGTAGCGCTCGGCCTCGCTCATGCTGAAGTCGGCATAGGGGCCGCTGTCAGCCTGCACGGCTTGGTCCAGGAGCATCTGCGCCAGTTGCGGCACCCGTTCGCAATGGCCGCCGGTATAGGGGCTCTTGGCGTCGATGGCGTCGGCCAGCAACTTGATCATGGCGTCCAGCAGGCGCTGCTGGGCCTCGACCAGCTGGCGGGTCTCGATGGCCACGGCGGCGGCTCCGGACAGTTCCTCGACGAAGCGCTGGAACGGCTGGCCCAGGGCCGCGTTCGCATCGGCGAGTTGCAGCACCAGGATGCCGAGCAGCGCCTGGCCGCGGTCATTGAGCACCACCGCCAGGCTCCGCCCTTGCCATGCGAGGGCCTGGGTCACCGCGCTGGCCAGGTCTTGCCGCTCGCCTTCAGGCACCGCAAGTTCCTCAGGGTAGTCGTGGCCGCGACTGGCGGCGGCCAGGCGCAACCGGGTGTTGTCGTCGTACAGATACACCGCACCGGCGCTGACGCCCGCTGCCGCCACCAGGTGATTGAGCACGCCGTCGAGCATGCCTTCAAGTTGGGTCTCGCGGCTCAACGTAAGGGTGATCGCCTGGAAGTTGCGGATGGTGCCGGACATGCGGCTCAGCACCCGACTCAACTCACGTACTTCGGAAACCCGCGAGACAACGCCCACCTCACGGCTGAAATCGAAACTGGCCAGGCCCTGCACCTGCTCGGTCAGCCGGCGCAACGGACGGCCGATGCGCCGGCCAAGCAACCCGCCGAGCAACAGCAACACGGCGGCCAGTGCCACCGCCCAGAGCAATTGCTCGAGCAGCACCTTGCGCGCGCCGGCCAGCAGTTCGTGGGCCGGCACGGCGATCAGCACCTGCAGGTGCTGTCCGGCCATGGAGGTAAGCGGCACGCGCATGCCGTACCAGGTCTGCCCCTCGACTTGGTACGGCTGCGGGCTCGCGCCCTGGGGCATGTCGGCGTAGATATGCGCAAGGCTGCCGATGCCCAGCTCGCCAATGCGCGACAGGCGCACGCTCTCACCCTCGCGCACGACCACCCGTTGCAGGTCCGGATAGGCCACCACGTTGCCCTGGTCGTCGACCACGGCGATCTCGGTACCTGCGGTAATGCGCAGGTCGCGGCTCTCGCTGGCCAGGTCGCTGACCGAGACATCCATGCCGATCACTGCCGTGCCCTGGGCACTGCGCTGGGCCATGGTCAGGCCGATCTCGCGGGTGGTGAAGAACACGTAGGGGCGAGTGAGCACGGTTTCAGGCTGCGCGCTCGCTTCGATGAACCAGGGACGTTGGCGCGGATCGTATTGATAGTCTGACTTGCTCTGGCGCTGCAACAGGGTCAGTTCCGCGTCATAGAAGCGCCACTCCCCCTGCATCGTGCCATCTTCGCCTTGGGTGACGGTCTGGACCAGGAACGCCGTGTCTGCCGGAGCAGCGAAGCGCTGCAATAATTGCGGGTCGCGCAAACGGCGGACCAGCAGGAATTCACCGTTGGGATAACCGACGTAGGCAGCGCTGAGCATGCGGTTGGCACGCAGACTCTCGGCCAGTTGCGGCAATTGCTCGAGACGCTTGGCCAACGTATCCGACGCAGGGCTGAAGGCCAGCAGACGAATGCTGCTCTGCACCGGGTCAACCAGGCGTCGGGCGCGCTCGTCGATGGTCCGGCCCACCTGCTGGGCGGCATCGCCGGCGGCGGCCACCAGGGCCTGGCGCACGCCCAGGTAGGCTTGCCAGGCCAGGGCCGCGCCCAGCGCCAGCATGCCCAGCATGATCGCCAATGCCACCAGCCATTGCAGGGAAATGCTCCGGCCACGGTTGTTCATCGCCGTCTACCTCGAGCGGACGCCCGTCCAGCCTGCCCTCTCAACACGCAGCCCATCCCAGGTACTCCCCCGTGTGGCGATTTCCACAGTGTAATCAGCCCATGCGAACGTGCCGGCCCGAGATATCCGCTGGCAGCGAGACAACCCGATAGTGGCACGACGCCATATAAGACTGCATGCACTTTTTCGAAGCGATTGCAGGCCGCGGTTTGCCGAGACATTCCATCGTATACAAAACAAGCGAATTCTGTTTACACTGCCTCGCGCCTACGACAACGGTCATCGCCGTTGCGTATTGCGACAGGCTCAAGCCATGCGACATCCACTGCCGCCCGCCTTCACCGGGCATCCTTCGCGAATGCCACTTGCCGCATTCGCCCTGTCACCGTCTGCCCACCTGCCCGATGCGCCCGCCATGGCGCAGCCTTGGCACGTGCGCGGTGAACCGTTCGCCCCTGTCATCGACGCCCGGCCACGCCGCGGCGCCTGACGGCCCTGGTGCGCCCGGCCCATGCACCAGGCGCCTCTCTACAATCAGAAAACACATCCCAAACGGGAGGGGACACACATGCCCAAGACCCTACTGGTCAAGAACGCCGAACTGCTGGTGACCATGGACGGCGAACGCCGCGAAATCAAACGCGGCGGCCTGTACATCGAAGACAACGTGATCCGCCAGGTCGGCCCCAGTGAAACGCTGCCGCAAAACGCCGACGTGATCCTCGACATGACCGGCAAGGTGGTCATCCCGGGCCTGGTCAACACCCACCACCACATGTACCAGAGCCTTACCCGCGTGGTGCCGGCGGCCCAGGACGGCGAGCTGTTCAACTGGCTGACCAACCTCTATCCGATCTGGGCGCGGCTGACCCCGGAGATGATCGCGGTCTCGACCCAGACGGCCATGGCCGAGCTGATCCTCTCGGGCTGCACCACCTCCAGCGACCACCTGTACATCTACCCCAATGGCTGCAAGCTCGACGACAGCATCCACGCCGCCGAGGAAATCGGCATGCGCTTCCACGCCGCCCGCGGCAGCATGAGCGTCGGCCGCAGCCAGGGCGGCCTGCCGCCGGACTCGGTGGTGGAAAAGGAAAGCGACATCCTCAAGGAATCCCAGCGCCTGATCGAGGACTACCACGACGCCAGCCATGGCTCGATGCGGCGCGTGGTGGTGGCGCCCTGCTCGCCGTTCTCGGTGAGCCGCGACCTGATGCGCGAAGCAGCGGTCCTGGCCCGCGAGTACGGCGTGTCGCTGCACACCCACCTGGCCGAGAACGTCAACGACATCGCCTACAGCCGCGAGAAGTTCGGCATGACTCCGGCCGAATACGCCGAGGACCTGGGCTGGGTCGGCCACGATGTGTGGCATGCCCACTGCGTGCAACTCGACCAGCACGGCATCGAGCTGTTCGCCCGCACCGGCACCGGGGTCGCCCACTGCCCGTGCTCGAACATGCGCCTGGCCTCGGGCATCGCGCCGATCCGCAAGATGCGCGACCACGGCGTGCCGGTGGGGCTGGGGGTCGATGGTTCGGCATCCAACGACGGCGCCAGCATGATCGGCGAGGTACGCCAGGCCTTGCTGCTGCAACGGGTCGGCTTCGGCCCGGATGCGATGACCGCCCGCGAAGCACTGGAAACCGCCACCCTGGGTGGTGCCAAGGTGCTCAACCGTGACGATATCGGTGCCCTGGCACCGGGCATGGTCGCCGACTTCGTCGCCTTCGACCTTGGCCATGTGGCCTACGCCGGCGCCCTCCACGACCCGCTGGCGGCGCTGGTGTTCTGCACCCCGACCCACGTCGACACCAGTGTGATCAACGGACGTGTGGTGGTTCAGGACGGGCGCATCACTACCGTCGACCTGCCAAAAGTGCTGCAGCGTCATAACCAGTTGGCGCGTCAGTTGGTCATCGGCGAGTAGGCCGGCTATGGAACAGCCATCCCCCTGAGCTGCCGCGCCAGTTCCAGGGCCACGCGCCCACTGGCCGGCGTGGGCATCAGCTGGGTGAACGGGATATCGATCATGCGATTCTCGCGCACCGCCCGCAGGCTCGAAAGCACCGGGTCGCGGGTCAGCAGCTGACGCTTGCGGCTGGCCGGCGACCACAGGGCGTCGGCCAGCAGGATCACGTCGGGGTCGCTGCTCAGCAATGCCTCACGGTTGATCGTCACGCGGTACTGGTCGATCCCGGCAAGCACATTGCGCGCCCCGGCGGCGGCCAGCAGCGGCGTGACGAACCCACGTCCGCCCTCGCTGTCCAGGCCCCGCACCTCGCTGTCGAGGTAGAACACCGACAGTGGCTTGCCGCTGGGTGCGATCGCCCTGGCCTGCGCCAGGTCGGTCTCCATCGCCTCGATCAATGCCTGCGCCCTCGCCTGTCTGCCCAACAGCTCGCCGAGCACAGTCAGGTCACGCCGGACATGGCCATAGTAGTCCAGCGAGTGGCCGTTACAGGCCGACTCGAGCAGGTAGGTGACAATCCCGTTGCCGGCCAATCTGCTGCGCGAGGTGATCCCATCGCCAAAGGCCGTGGCGAATCCACCGACCACCAGATCCGGCCTTTGCGCGTACAACACTTCGCTGGCCGGATACTCCCGGGCGATCACCGGCACACCCTGGTAGCGGCCCTGCTTGTAGGCGGCGCCGTTGTCGTCCAGGTAGGCCACCCCGACCATCGACGGCCCCGCGCCGAGGGCGAGCAGCAGGTCGGCCGCGTGCTGGTTGAGGGCGACGATACGCGCAGGCGCCGCAGCAGGCCGTTGCCAGTCCTGCCCGCAGTTGCGATAGCTGTCCGCCAGGGCCGGTGTGCCACAGCACAAGGCCAGCGACAGCAGCAAGGTTCTACGCATCACACGCCCCCTCCCTCGATCAACAGTCGTTCGGCGGTCCTTCCGCCCTGCAGATGCCTTTGCACCCACTGCTCCATTTTCCTGTCTGCCTCGTTGCGCGCGGCCCCGTGCCAAACAAAATGGTCCGCATCTGAACACCTGGGGACAAAGAGCGTCAAGCAACGACCGGTGAATCGTTTCGAATGTTTTTTATCGGCCGTTCACTCTAGGCAGATGTGTCAAAAGTTGTAGAATCCGCACGCCTAAACTATTCCATTCCCTTCGAGCTTTGCCGATGAAGCTGGCCCGCCACACACGATCGCAAGTCGCCTGGGTGCTGTATTTCAGCATCCTGTTCGGCTCGTTGCTGTGCGCCATGGGCCATGGGCAGATGGCCGGGCTGCGCCTGGCCGGCCTCGACGACGCCGCCTGGTGCGCGGCCGACAGCAGCGGCGTGTTCAAGGGCGACCAGGACATCACCGACCCGGTGCTGCCCGCCGGCGGCGACTGCGTGATCGCCAGCCTGTTCAGCGCCATCCTGCTGGCGGTGTTCTTCGGCTTGCTGGCCCTGCTCGCCGGGGAGTCGAGCAAACCCTTACCCAGACAACCCGCGCCACGGCTGCCCAAGCAGCGCTGGCCACTGGTCAACCCCCGCGCCTCCCCCGCTTCGCTTCTCGCGTTCTGACATCGCCACGCCCTCGAACTGCCTGATCGGCAGCGGGCGTGCGCTCATTGATTTCAGCCAGGAAGCCTTGCATGTTCCGCATGACCACTCTGGCGCTGCTCGTTGGCAGCGCAACCTGCGCCTGGGCGCAGGACGACACCCTCACCCTGCCCGCCAGCAACGTCACGGCCACCGCCGAGCAACCCAAGGAGGCGACCAGCCTCGACCTCGACCGGCCCATCGAAAGCGGCTCACGCCTGAACCTCAGCGCCCGCGAGAACCCCGCCTCGATCAGCGTCGCCGACCGCAAGACCATGCAGCGCATCGGCGCGCGCAACTTCCAGGACGCCGCCAACGCGCTGCCCGGGGTCAACGCCTCGGCACCGCCCGGCTGGGGTGGCTACGTGTCGTATCGCGGCTTCAACGGCGCCCAGGTCAGCCAGCTGTTCAACGGCATCAACCTGCAGTATGGCGCCGCCGGGCGCCCGGTCGGGGCATGGATCTACGATCCGTGTCGAACTGCTCGGCGGGCCGTCGTCGTTCCTCAACGGCAGCGGCGCCGTCGGCGGCAGCCTGAACATGATCACCAAACTGGCCAACCGCGACGAGGACACCTTCGAGGGCCGCGTCAGCTATGGGCGCTACGACACGATGGAAACCTCGGTCGGCTTCAACAAGGCGCTCAACAGCGGTGACGGCCCGCGCCACTACGCGCGGCTCGACTACAGCCGCACCAGCACCAATGGCTATATCGACCGCCAGGAGAACGGGGCCGGCAACCTGGCCTTCTCGCTGCTCAGCGACATCAACGACCAGCTGTCGCACACCCTGGCCATCGAGTACCTGGAAGAAAAAGAGAACAGTCCGTACTGGGGCACGCCGGTTCTGCAGCCGGCGGTCGGCACCTTGCACATCGACAAGCACAATCGCTTCAACAACTACAACGTCGAGGACGGCCGCTACGAGCAGCGCACCCGCTGGCTGCGCTCGATCACCGACTACCGCATCGACGACAGCAACCAGTTGCGCAACACCTTCTACCACTACAACGGCCAGCGCGATTACCGCAACCTCGAGGTGTACCGCTACAACCCCGGCAACACCGCCATCGCCCGCTCCGGCGGCTACCGCCAGCGCCACGACCAGGAGGTCAACGGCAACCGCGTCGAGCTGACCCACCAGGGCCAGCTGTTCGGCCTGGCCAGCGACTGGGCGTTCGGCGTGGACTACAACCGCAACCAGCAGACCGCCTACCCGTTGTCCAAGGGCGCGTTCGACAGCATCGACCCCAACGGTTTCCAGCCCGGCCACTTCCTCGACATTCCTGGCATGGACGCGCCACGCGCCAAGGGCCGCAGCACCACCACCGACACCACTGCGGGCTTCGTCGAGAACCGTACCCGCCTGACCGACCAGCTGTCGCTGGTCACCGCGCTGCGCTATGACCATATCGACTTCGACGTGGTCGACCACGTGACCCGGGCCAAGCTGAATCGGCGCTGGGATGCCTTCACCGGGCGCCTGGGGCTGGTCTACGACCTGACCTCCAATATCAGCCTGTATACCCAGTACAGCACCTCGGCCGAACCGCCAGGCGGCTCGCTCACCGGCGCGTCGATCAGCCAGGTCGGCGACTTCGACCTGAGCACCGGCAGGCAGGTGGAAGTGGGCAGCAAGTTCGACTTCCTCGACGGGCGCGGCTCGGCCACCGCGGCGGCCTACCGCATCGTGCGCAAGAACATCTCGGTGCCCTCCTCGACCGTGCCCAACACCACCGAGCAGGCCGGCCAGCAGACCTCCACCGGCATCGAGCTGGCGGCGTCGTTCAAGGTCACGCCCAAGCTGCTGGCAGCGGGCAACTTCAGCTGGGTCAACGCCGAATACGACGAGTTCAACGAGACCATCAGCGGCGTGGTGTACTCGCGCAAGGGCAAGACCCCGGTGAACATCCCGGACCGGGTGGCCAACCTCTGGCTGACCTACGACCTGGCGCCGGGCTGGCAGGTCGGCGCCGACGCCCGCTACGTCTCGGCGGTATACGCCAACACCGCCAACACCCAGTGGGTGCCTTCGTACACCGTCTACGGGCTGTCGATGACCCACGACCTGGACCAGCACGTGCAACTCAGCGCCCGCCTGCGCAACCTCACCGACGAGGTCTACGCCCGCTTCATCCACCAGACCAACACCCAGTACTACCTGGGTGAGCCGCGCAGCCTGGAAGTCGCTGTGCGGTGGCGCTACTGATGGGCCTGAAACGCCAGCTGTACCTGTGGCATCGCTGGCTGGGCATCGTCGCCTGCCTGTTCATGGCGCTGTGGTTCGTCTCCGGGGTGGTCATGCTGTATGTCGGCTACCCCAAGCTGACCACGGCCGAGCGCCTGGCCCACCTGCCGGCCTTGCCGGCGGGATGCTGCGCCGAGTTGCCGGCGCAATGGGCTGAGCAGCCGGTGAAGGCGCTGCGCCTGACCAGCCTGGGCGGGCAACCGTACTATTTGCTGGAGCTGGCGGACGGTCGCCGCGTCACCCTCGATGCCGCCAACGGCGAGCCCCTGGCCATCGCCGACGCGGCCTGGGCCCTGGCCAATGCCCGGCAGTACGCCGGCAGCGCGGCATTGGCTTACCAGGGCACACTGGACGAGGACATGTGGACCCACTCCCGGGCCCTGGACAGCGATCGCCCCTTGCACCGGGTGCAAGTGGACGATGCGGCCGGCACCTGGCTGTACCTGTCCGGGCGCACCGGCGAGGTGGTGCGCGATGCGAGCGGCCGTGAGCGCGCCTGGAACTGGGTCGGCGCCTGGTTGCACTGGCTCTATCCGTTGCGCGGCGGCCTGGGCTTCGACAATGGCTGGCGCACCCTGGTGATCGGCCTGTCACTGCTCGGCACGCTGATGGCGCTCATGGGCATCGCGGTGGGCATCCTGCGCCTGCGGCTGCGCAAGCCTTACCGTAGCGGATCGTGCAGCCCCTACCCCGGCGGCTGGTTGCGCTGGCACCACATCGGCGGGCTGCTGTTCGGTGGGGTGCTGGTGCTGTGGGTGTTCAGCGGGTTGATGTCGATGCGCCCCTGGGGCGTGACCGACAGCCGCTCGCAGATCGCCTTGCAGCAAGCGCCGCTGCGCGCCGCCGACCTGCAGTTGCCGATTACCACGGCCCTGGCCCGCTTGCGCGACGAAACAGGGTTCGATGCAGTGGAGCTGCAGTGGCAACGTCTGGCCGGCGTCACCTATGCCGTGGCCCGCAGCGCCGACGGCGACAGCCGCATCCTTGAAGCACACACCCCGCCGGCGCGTACCTTCAGCCGGGAAAGGCTGCTGGCGGCCGCGCAAGCGATGGCTCCCGGGGTGTCGGTGGAGGATGACTGGCAGAGCGCCTACGACTTCCACTACTTCGCCCGCGAGCCACAGAGCATGTACGGATCCCAAGCGCGCCCACTGCCCGTGCTGCGCCTGCGCTTCGCCGACGCGGCGGGCACCTGGGCCTACCTGGACCCTGCCAGCGGCACGCTGGTGGCCAGCCACGACCGAGCGCAACGTGCCGGGCGCTGGTTGTTCAACCTGTTGCACAGTTGGGATTGGCAACCGCTGCTGGCGCGGCCGCTGTTGCGCGAAGGGTTGATCATCGGCCTGAGTAGCGGCGGCCTGGTGATAGCCCTCAGTGGTGTGGTACTGGGCTGGCGACGCCTGCGCAGGACTCTTCGGTAGCGTCATTGGGGCTGCTGTGCAGCCCCTTTCGCCTGACTGACAGCCATTGACGGCTACCCGCGCTTTTTCTTCACCCCGCCCTGCCTGGCCTTGAACCGCGGATTGGACTTGCAGATCACATAGATCCGACCACGGCGTTTGACCACCTGGCAGTCACGATGACGGCGCTTGGCCTGCTTGAGTGAGGACAGTACTTGCATGAGAACCTCCAGATACGTAATAACATAACATTAACGTAAATCATTCTCATCGCGCAACTGCCCTGTCACACCTTCTTCTGGCGATGACTGGAGCGATAATGTAATGTTATTACATATTTAACGGAGATCCCCCTTGAACCCTCGCGCTCCCCTTCTGGCCGGCCTGACCCTGGGCCTGTTCGGTCAACCGCTCGCTGCCGCCCAACCCCTGGTGCTGGACGAAACCTCGATCACCGACGCCTACCTCGAAGAGCGCGCCGACGGCCCGGTCCAGGGTTATCGGGCCACCCGCTCGGCCACCGCCACGCGCACCGACACCGATATCCGCGACACCCCGCAGAGCATCGAAGTGGTGCCGGCCCAGGTACTCAAGGACCTCAACAGCACCCGCATCGACCGCGCCCTGGACTTTGCCGGCGGCGTGTCGCGGCAGAACAACTTCGGCGGCCTGACCTTTCTCAACTACAGCGTGCGCGGCTTCACCACGGGGGAGCTGTACAAGAACGGCTTTGCCGTCAACCGCGGCAGCTACAGCGCGCCCGACACCTCCAGCATCGAGCGCATCGAGGTGCTCAAGGGCCCGGCCGCGAGCCTCTATGGGCGCGGCGATCCCGGCGGGCTGGTCAACATCGTCAGCAAGCGCCCCCAGGCCGAGACGTTCAGCACCGTGAACCTGAGCGCCGGCAGTTGGGACCGCTACCGCGGCACGCTGGACGCCAACGCGCCGCTGGACAGCCAAGGCAACCTGCTGGGCCGGGTCAACCTGGCGGTGGAAGACAATGGCAGCTTCCGCGATCACGTCAACAGCGAGCGACGGATCGTCAGCCCGTCGCTGAGCTGGCAGCTGTCGCCCGACACCCGCCTGCTGCTGGACACCGAGTTCTCCCGCACCGAATCGGTGTTCGACCGTGGCATCCCGGTGGTCAATGGCCAGATGGGCTCGGTGCCGCGTTCGGCGTTCATGGGCGAGCCCAACGACGGCAAGATCCGCAACGACAACCAGACCGTCGACCTGGCCCTGGAGCACTTCCTTGACGACAACTGGAAGCTGCGCCTGGCCAACCACTACACCCAGGGCACACTGAAGGGCAACAGCTCCGAGCCCCAGGCCCTGGTCGGAAACACGCTCACGCGCTTCTACCGCGAGCGCGACTTCGAGTGGAACGACAACATCACCCAAGCCGAACTGCACGGCCAGTTCGAGCTGCTCGGCTGGCAGCACCAGAGCCTGATCGGCCTGGAATACGAGAACTACCGCAACAGCCAGAAGTACCCGCAGAGCGCGACCCTGGCCAGCTACGGCCTGGACATCCGCAACCCGGTATACGGCAAGCCCAAGCCGGCCCTCACCCGCGCCAATGACTTCTTCGAGCGCACCGAAAGCCATGCCCTCAACCTGCAGGACCAGATCGCCTTCAGCGAACGCCTGCGCGGCCTGCTCGGGGTACGCCTGGAGCGCATCGAGCAGACCTCGCAGAACCGCAGCAGCGGCATAAGCAACAGCCAGGCCAAGGATGTCGCCACGCCCCGCGTCGGCCTGCTGTACCAGCTGACGCCACAGGTCGGCGTGTTCGCCAACGCCTCGACCTCGTTCAAGCCCAACACCATCGGCACCCAGGGGCAGGTGTACAAGCCCGAGAAAGGCATCGGCTACGAGACCGGCCTGAAGCTCGACCTGTTCGACAGCCGCCTGGGCGCCACGGTGGCGCTGTTCCATATCGACAAGGAGAACGTCATCACCACCGATGCCCTGGGCGAGAGCATCGCGGCCGGCAAGGCGCGCAGCCAGGGCCTGGACCTGCAGTTCAGCGGCCAGCTCAGCGAGGCGGTGCGGGTGATCGGCGCCTATGCCTACATCGATGCCGAGGTCACCAAGGGCGATGCCAGCCTGCCCAAGGGCAGCGACCTGCTGGGCATTGCCCGTAACAGCGGCAGCGTGATGGGCGTGTATGAGTTCCAGAATGGCGCCCTGCGCGGTTCGGACCTGGGCGCGGCGTTCAACTATGTCGGCGAGCGCTCCGGCCAGGCCGGCAGTGCCTTCACCCTGCCCTCGTACAGCACGGTCGACCTGCTGGCGCACTACAAGGCCAGCGAGCAGGTCACCGTGGGCCTGAACCTCAACAACCTGTTCGATCGCAAGTACTACGAGCGCTCATACAACAGTTCATGGGTGCTGCCGGGCGAGCCGCGCAATGTCAGTGTCAGCCTGACGCTCAGCCTCTGAGGCCGACGCAGTGGCTCGCGATGCCCCACGCACCGGGGCATCGCGATACACTGTGCGGACACCACCCAAGCAGCCCCTGGCATGATCCAGTCCGATCTCGATCTGTTCGACGCAAACCCCCAGCAGCTGGCCGCGCGCACCACGCTGCTGCCAGGTTTCGCCCTGGCGGAGCTCGAGCCCCTGCTCGATGCCTTGCGCCCGGTGCTGCGCGCGGCGCCGTTTCGCCACATGCAGACCCCCGGCGGCCTGCGCATGGCCGTGGCGCTGAGCAATTGCGGCGCGCTGGGTTGGGTCAGCGACGCAAGCGGCTATCGTTACTCCGCCACCGACCCGGTCAGTGGCAAGCCTTGGCCCGCCCTGCCCCGGGTGCTGGTCGAGCTGGCCTCGCGCGCCGCCGCCCAGGCCGGTTTCGACGGCTTCGTGGCGGATGCCTGCCTGATCAACCACTACCTGCCGGGTACCCGCCTGAGCCTGCATCAGGACCGCGACGAGCAGGACTACGCCCATCCGATCGTCTCGATCTCGCTGGGCCTGCCCGCAGTGTTCCTGTTCGGCGGGCTGCAACGCTCAGACCGTACCCGGCGCATCCCGCTGAACCACGGCGACGTGCTGGTGTGGGGCGGCGAGGACCGCCTGCGCTTTCATGGCGTGCTGCCGATCAAGCCTGGCGTGCATCCGCGCATGGGCGAACGGCGGATCAACCTGACGCTGCGCAAGGCCGGCTGACCCTAACGGCCGGCAAACCATTCCCGGCGTTCCTCGAACGCGGCGCGGATCGCCCCGACCATCACCTGCACCAACGGGTCGGCTTCGGTGCGCTCATCGACCGCCAGCCACACGCGCCGGCGCATCGGCTCGCGAAACAACCCCGGCAAGGCCAGCAGACCACGATCCAGATGCGCCGCGTAGTGCGGCAGCAAACCGACACTGGCGCTGCACTTGATCAGCTGGCAGTACATCTCGTAGTCCTGGATCTGCGTCACGCCGGCCGAGCGGGAATTCAACAGCGCCTGCCAGGGCATCAGCGCCTGCACGCCGACCTCGCCTTGCCATTGCACCAGCATGTAGTCCTGCAGGTGCGCCAGGCTGGTCGGGCGGTTGGCTTCGCGGGCATAACGCTTGGCGATATGCGGCAGATACTCGAGGGTGGCCAGGGCTTCGGCGGTGGTGTCGGCAAAACAGCCGCTGCGGGCGCCCTGGTCAAGGTCGCCCAGCCATAGCGCCACATCCGCGGCCTGCTCGGGTACCTGGCGACCATCGAGCGTGGCCACCTCCAGGCGCATGCCGGCATGCTGGCGCACGAAGTTGATCAGGTTGCGGCCCAGCAGGTCCTGCAACAGTGGTTCGGCCACGGCCAGGCGCACACTGGCGCTGGCTTCCCGCGGCGCTGGCACCACTGGTTCGCGGGCCTGGAGCACCTGCTGCAGGCGCTCGCCCTGCTGGCTGAGCACCGGGTTGTTGTTGCGGTTGACGAACAGGCTGTAGCCCAGGCGTGCCTCCAGCGCCGCCAGGCGCTTGCGCAGGGCCACCGGCTTGAGGTTGAGCCGCCGCGCCGCCTGCATGAAACAACCGCAGCGCGCGGTGACCAGAAAACAGTTCAGGGTCTGTTCGTCCAGGGCCAGCGGCACCTGGGGGCGAACGACGGGCACGCTGGTATCCGGGGCTCGCCCCCGGGACAGATCGATAGGCATCCCTCGCCTCCCGCAGGCCCGCCTTGGCAGGCCCGCTTCTTCCATGGTTGTAGGCGACTAGCGGCTGCTTTCCAGCACCTGGTTGAGCGCCGCGCCGTCGATGCTGAGGGTGGCAGTGTCGAACATGCCCTCGACATAGGCCTTGGCCACCTGCTCCTGGCGCTGGGCACGCAGCACCTGGCGCAGGCGCGGGGCCACCTCGTCGAAGGTCGCCGCCCGGGCCGGCTGCTGTTCCACCAGCTTGATGATGTGATAGCCCGCCGCGCTCTGCACCGGTTCGCTGACGCTGCCCACCTTGAGTTTCGGCAACACCCCGCGCACCTCCGGCAACAGTTGCGCCAAGGCCTGCAGGCCGGTATCCCCGCCGTTGGCGGCGGTGCCGGCATCCTGCGAATGCTCGCGGGCCAATGCGCCAAAGTCCGCATCCGCGGCCTGGGCCTGCTTGGCCAGGGCCACGGCCTGCTTGCGCACGGCCTCGTCATCCTTGGGGTTCTCCACCCGCAGGAAGATCTGGCTCAGGCGATAGCGTGCCGGCAGTTGCAAACCAGCCTTGCCTGCCTCGTAGGCCTGCTTGAGCTCGGCTTCGGTGGGGTAGTCGTCGGGTACCTTGCTCACCGAGTCGAGGTAGTCGCGCAAGACGATCTGCTCGGTGGCCGCGCGGGTCTGCACCTGGATCTCCGGACGCTGCAGCCAGCCTTGGGCCTCGGCCTGCTGGTACAGGGCCTTTTCCGCCAAGCGGGCGCGGATCCAGGCCTCCAGTGCTGGCCGGTCGCCGCGCAGGCTGGCGCGGGACTCTTCGGGCAACTGGGCGAACAGCGCCTTGAGCTCGCCGCTGCCCACCTGTTGCTCGCCCAGGCGCGCCAGCACCGGGCCGTTGTCGGTGGCCACCAGGGTGGCGGGCGAAGCCGGGCGCGCCGCCGCCACCGGCTGGTCGCCCGGGCGCAAGGCCAGGGCGACCGCCACTGCGACAACGGCCAGCGCGCCAGCGCCGGCCCACAGGGTTCGCGCCGTCACGAAGCGCTCACCGCATCGCTGGCCACCTGCTCGGGCGCCGTTTCGGCGACATTGCGGCTGTAGTCGCGCAGGTAGACGATGAACTCCTGCAGCAAGCGATCCCACAGCAACAGGCTGCCAAGCAGGTGTTTCTCGCTGACGCCGTCGGCGACCA
This sequence comes from Pseudomonas sp. PONIH3, assembly GCF_002934345.1. NCBI lineage: Bacteria > Pseudomonadati > Pseudomonadota > Gammaproteobacteria > Pseudomonadales > Pseudomonadaceae > Pseudomonas > Pseudomonas sp. PONIH3. Next base: position 87,902 of record NZ_CP026386.1, on the reverse strand, counting down.
CCACGTCCTTCTCCATCACCAGGAACTCGCCCTGCACCGACAGGCGGGCGAAACGCCGCGTGGCGTTCCAGCGCTCGGCCAGGCCCGCGGGCAGCTCGCCCTGGATACGCAGCGCGCAACTGAAGGTGAAATCGAGGAACTCGCCTTCCTGGTTCAGCGCCCGGTTGCCGAAACGTACGGCGTAACCCACGCCCTGGCTGGCGCTGAGCAACTGCACCACGGCATTCTGCTCGGTGCGATTGACCCGGCAGCCGGCATCCTGCAGCAGCTTGGTCAGGGAGTCGGCGCTAACGGTTTCGATCAGGGTGACTTCGGTCATGTGCTTACTTCCTTGCGTTGAGAAAACGTCACTGGGTCACGCCCGTGGGGGCGTCGAACTGGCTTTCGTAGAGTCTGTCGCCATAGGCCTGGGCCAGCTCCTCGAAGCGGACCCGGGCCGAGCCGGCAAAGGGCTGGCGCATCTTCATCACATCGGCGATATCGACCTTCTCAAAGGCGGCCAGCATCTCCTTGGCCACCCCGTACATCTGCTGGTTGCGCGCCTGGCACTGCTGCACCTGGCCATCGCGCTCGGCCAGTTGTGCCTGCAGGCCGGCACGCTCGCTTTCCTTGGCGCGCGCCATGCCCAGCAGTTCGTCATAGGCCTGCTTGTACTTGTGCAGTTGTTCGTTGCTGCTGGCCACCAGCGCCTGGGCCTGGCTGTGCACGGCCTGCTGCTGGCCGGCGAGCTGTTCGCTCTGGCCGCGCGCCCTGGCCAGTTGCGCGGTCAGCTCGCGCACCTGGCTCAGGGCCGCGTCGCGTTGCTGTTCCGCCGCCTGGCGGGCGGCGCTGGCCTGGGCCTGCTCGCTCTGCAGGGCCTGCAGCTGTTGCGTGGTGCTGCGCAGCTGGGTGCGCAGGCGCTCTTCGAGGGTTTCGGCCGACGCCGAGGCGGCCAGGCTTGCGCCCAGCGCCAGCATCAACCAGGCGCAACGATGGCGATAGACTCCCTTGTTCATGCCCGTGCTCCTTCCCTAGAACCGCGTGTTGACTTCAAGTTGTAGCACATCGATGTCAAACGGCGCGCCGTAGACTGCCTCGCTGCTCAACCAACGGGCTGTAGCGTAGACGTTGTCGGCCAGGCCGTAGTTGCCACCGAGGAAATAGCCCTTGGCGTTGGTGCCGCCGAGGTGGAAGCTCGAGTCGTTGAACCCGTCCGGCAGCGCGTCAGGCTCGATGCGCTTGTAGCCGGCGAACAGGTTCCAGTCGCCGGCCTTGCGCATGTCCAGGGCGTTGCCCAGGGTGAACTGCAACATCCAGGCGTCGCCGCCGCTCTTGATGTTGCCGTTCTCGTCGATGTTGTTGGCCAGCTGGCCGGCCGAACGCTTGCGCATGTCGCCCTCGTCGTAGGCCAGGTTGTGGATGTAGTTGGCCTGGCTGCGCAGCTTGAAGTCATGGGGCAGGTCGGCGTCCCACACCAGGTTCAGGTCGAGCAGTTCGAACTCCGAGGCGATGCCGACGAACTGCGGCTGCGGCGTGGCCGCCGGGTTGGCCGGATTGGGCGTGATATCGCGCAGCAGGAACACCGTGTTGCCCTTCTGCATGAAGGTCGGCCGGGTTTCGTCGCTGTCGCAGGCCGGCTGGCCATCCCAGGGCGCGCAGGGGCTGGAGCGCTCGCCGGCGATGTCGTCGAAGCGGTAGTAGGCCATCGCGCCCTTGAGGCGGTGATGGTCGTTGAGCGCCCATTTCGCGCCCAGCTGCGCGCCGTACAGCCACTTGTTGTCGCTGTCCTCCTTGTCCAGGCCGTTGCTGCTGGCGCTGTCGTCGCTGTACTGCACAGGGAACGCGCCGACGGTGCCGAACAGGCTGAGGTCGCGGTTCAGCGGCTGGTCGAAGATCGCCGCCACGCCATCGAAGTTGAGGTCGTGGGAATAGAGGATATCGGTGGACATGAACGGATTGGCGATGCGCCCGCCGGTCAACGTCAGCCGCTCGCTGGGCGTCCAGGTGACATAGCCCTGGTCGAGCCAGATGTCCTTCTTGCCGAAGCCGCCACCGAGGTTCTGGGTGGTCGACACCGGGTTGTTGTTGGAGCCGGTGGCGACGCGGATGCCGGCCACCCAGTTGTCCGCCAGCTGGGCCTTGAGGCCGAAGCGCGCGCGCAGGCGCAGGAGGCTGTCGCGGTCCTCGCGGGTGTTGAGCAGCGGCGGCAGGTTCGAGCCGCTGTTGGCGTTGACGTCGTACGGGCCCTTGTCGTTGAGCTTGGCGAAGTCGACGATCTCGTTGCTGTTGCCGTCGGCGTAGCCGCGCGATTCGTAGCGCAGGCGCAGGTCACCGTCGAAGCTGATGCGCGAGGCCCAGTCGGGGAAGGTGTTGGGCGCTGCCCAGTTTTCCTGTTTGGCGGTGTTCATCACCTCGGCCTTGATCTCGTCGCGGATCTGCTGGCGGACGATGGCCGGCACATACTGCACGCGCACTTCGCCGTTGGCCGCGGGGGCCTGGGCGACGATCGGCGCGGCGCTGACAGCCCGCGCCTGTTGGGCCTCGCGCTCGGCCTGGGCAATCAGCGCGTCGGCTTTGTCCTGCTTGAGCACGCCCTGCTCCACCAGCAGGCGGATCAGGTTGACGGTCGCGTTCTCCGACGGCGCGGCGTGGGCGACGGCCGGACCGACCGCGGTGGCGGCGGCCAGCAGGCCGAGCGCCAGGGTCAATCGGTTGACTGGGCACTTCATGGGTTTGCAGCTCCTGTGGGTCAGTCGTGCTTCGTTGTTCATGGCCGGCGCCCCTGCAGGGCGATCTTCACCGGCAAGGTCAGATTGGCCGGCGGGCGCTGGTCGAGGGCGCGGGCGCCGCGCAGGGCGGCGAGCACCTGGGCGTCCACCTCCGGCTCGCCGCTGCCGCGCAGCAGCTCGACCCGGGTGATCTCGCCGGCGGCGCTGAGCCAGATTTCGGCCTGCAGGTTGAACACCAGGTTGCGCAGCTCGGGGTTGTCGCGCAGCAGGCGCTGGAAGGCATAGGCCAGGTACTGGCTGTAGGTGCCGCTGCCCAGGCCGCCACCGCCGCCACCGGCCATGCCGCCGCCCTTGCCGGCCCCGACGTTGAAGCTGTCGCCGCCCGCTTGGGCGTCGCCGTCCATCTGCATGGGGTCGGCCAGGTCCTGGGCCGGGTCCGGCGCGTCCTCGGCGGGCTTGACCTCCTCGGCCTCGGGCACCGGCTGCGGCTCGACGATCTTTTCCTCGACCGGCGGTTCGGGCTCCTTGGGCGGCTCGGGCGGAGGCGGCGGTGGAGGTGGCGGCAGCGGGATGATCGCCGGCACCTTGGGCGCCTCGCGGCGCACCCCGGCCATGTCGTTGGCCCACTGCCACAGCAGCCAGGCCAGGCCCGCGCCAGCGACGGCGAGCACGGCCCAGGTCAGCAGGCGGCGGAAGTTGGCTTTAGGTTCCATGCCTGCCCTCACCCCTGGTTCGGCTTGCCGGTGACCAGCCCGACCTGGGCCAGTTCGAGACGGCGCAGCAGGTCGAGCACCTCGACCACCTTCTGGTACTGCACGCCCGCGTCACCGCGCACGATCAACGGGAAATCCGGGCTGCGCGCCTTTTCGCTGCGCAGGCGGTCCTCCAGCTCCTGCAGCGTCACCGGATAGGCATCGAGGAATACCTGGCCGGCATCGTTGATCGAGATCGCCTTGGTCTTGGGCTGGGCCAGCGACACCGTGGCGCTGGCCTTGGGCAGTTGCACCTGGATCCCGGAGACCTGCGCGGTGGCGGTGAGGATGAACATCACCAGCACCACCATCAGCACATCCACCAGCGGGGTGATGTTGATGCTGTCGACCGCGGCGTCGGCGTCGTCGTCTTGGGCGTTGTTCACGGATGCCATGGCTGCCTCCTCACGCCGGGATCGACGGGTTGACGCTGCGCCCGGCCGGACGCAGCGCCGCTTCACCGGCCTGGCCCTCGCCGTGCAGCTCGGCCAGGCGGGTGATGAACTCGTCGACGAACACCCGCATGTCAGCACTGACTTCGCGGTTGCGCGTGGTCAGGCGGTTGTAGCCGAACAGCGCGGGGATGGCGACGAACAGGCCCATGGCGGTGGCCAGCAGCGCCGCGGCCATGCCCGGGGCGATGGCATTGATGTTGACGTCGCCGGCCATGGCGGTGCCGAGGAACACCACCATGATCCCCAGCACCGTGCCCAGCAGGCCGATGTAGGGGCCGCCGGCGATGGCGTTGGACAGGGTCGACAGTTTCGAGGACAGCGCCTGGTTCTCGCGGGTGCGCACGCCGTCCATGGAGCAGCGAATGGCCTCGATGGTGGCCGCGGACACTTCACTGGTGTCGGCGCCCTGGGCGCGGCGGGTGCGGATTTCCTGCACCGCCACCAGGTACAGGCGCCACAGCGAGGAGTCGGTCAGCCGGTCATGCAGTTCGCGATCGTCGGCGAACTGCTCGAGGCGCGTGCCGACCGTGGCGAAACGCTCGCGAAAGCGCGTATTGGCGGCGGTGACGCGATTGAGCGTGCGCTGCTTGCGCAGCATGATCACCCACGACTGCACCATCATCAGCACCAGGACAGCGATGATCACCCAGGCGTCCACCGGCACCGCCTTGAGCAGGAAGCCCAGGCCGCCGAAGCCAAAACCGGATTGTTCCTCGTCGACGCCATAGACCACCAGGCGCGACTCGGCACCCTGGGCCAGCACGTCGGCCTGCAGGCTGGCCTGGCTGCGGGCGACGCGGGAAACACGCAGCTCGTCCAGGGCGCCGACAAAGGTCGCGTAGTGGCCGGCGGCCTCGCCCCCAGCCGCTGGCAGGTCGCCACCGATGCCGATGGCGCCGCTGAAGGCCGCCAGGCTCGCGGCCAGTCGCGCGACCGGCTGGCCTTCGACCAGCAGCGTGAGGTTACCGCCCTCGCCCACCAGCGCCAGGTGCTGCCATTGGCCGGCGCCGAGCGCCTGGTTGGCCGCGGCGCGCTGGCCGTCCACCTCGATGAAGGGCACGCCTTCGGCCAGGCCGAGCAGCAGGCTGTGGCCGGCCTCGCGGCGCGCCAGCAGCAGTTGCTCACCCACCGCCTGGTCCTGGCGCAGCCAGGTACTGAAGCTGAACGCCGCGCCCGCCGGCAGCTGCAGCGAGGCGCTGGCGGGCAGTAGCAAGGCTTGGCCACCGAGCTGGATGGCCCGGCCGATCACACCATCGACGCTGACCGTCGGCCCTTGCAGCTGGTTGCCATAAGGGCTGGCGTCACGGGCGGTGGCACCGTCGAAGTGGTAGAGCGCGGTGTAGTCGGCGTCGAAGCTCGGCTGCCCGGCGGGTGCCTGGGCCTTGGGGTTGCCGTAGTACATCCACAGGTCCTGGCGCTGGCCGGCTTCTATACGGGGTACGTCGACCCAGATCAGCGCCATGCCCATCAGCGGATCGAACTGCTCGACATGATGGTTGAGCACGGTCTTGTCGTCGGCAGCGACGAAGCGGATGTCCGCGCCGGTTTCGCTGACGCCGTCGAAGCTGAAGTTGCCGGTGTGCAGACGCACCAGCAGCGCGGTGCGGCCCAGCGCCTGGGTCAGGCCGGCGCCCTGGGGCGTGGTGTCCACGGCGATCTGCTTGCGGTACATCCAGTCGTCCTGCCACCAGGCGCTGGCGCTGCCCGGCAGGGCGAAGCCCAGGCACAGCAGCAAGGTCAATATCAGGCGTTGCATGAGAGGTCTCCAGGCCGATGCCGGTCAGTAGGTCAATCGTTCAGAAAGTCGCCTGCACGCTGAAGTGCACGCGGGAAGCGTTCTTGTCGGTGTTGGGGCCGTCCTTGAGCGGCACGGCCCAGTCGAGGCTGCCGGACAACCAGTCGTTGAGCGTGGCGCGGGTGCCGACGCCGACGCTGGCCAGGCTGTAGCTGTCATCCTGTTCGGGCAGTGCGTCCTGCAGGCGCAACTGGGCGCCCTCGGCGAACAGGTAGAAGCGCCAGTCGCTGATGTAGCTGCCGACGTAGCGGCCAATGGATGGGGTGCGCAGTTCCTGGGAGAACAGCAGGCCGTCGTCCCCGGTGCGTTCGGCGGCGAGATAGCCGCGCACCGAGGTGGCGCCACCGGCGGCGAACTGCTCGTTCGACACCAGCGGCCCCGAGGCCAGCTGGAACGCCAGCTTGGAAGCGCTCTGCCAGGCGCCGGCGAAGTCGAAGGTGTAGCTGCCGTCGCCCTTGAGCGCGGCGAAGCTGGAGTCGGCGCGGTAGCGCTTGTAATCGAACTCGGTATCGTCGCTGCCATAGCCCAGCAGGCTGCGCGTCCCGGCCACCAGGCTCAGGCCGAGGCTCAGGCCGAGGCTCAGCTGGTCCTGTTCGGTGAAGCGGTAGCCGGTATAGCCCAAGGTGATCGGGGCGTACTTGAGCGGGACCTTGTCGCTGCTGCCACCCAGGCCGACCTGTTCGTCGAAGTCCTTGAAGTCCACGCCGATCGACAGGGCGTTGGCCCAGGCGCCGACGCCCGGCAGGTTGTAGATCGCCGAAACACCGTAGGAATGGCCCTTGCCCAGCACATTGGTGCCGCCCACCGTGGCGACATTGCTGTCGGAGTGGTAGCCGGAGAACTGCACGGTCCAGCGCTCGCTCAGCGGCGCGGCGTAGGACCCGGACCAGACCTCGGCGTTGTCACGGTCCTGGGGCGCGGTGAACCAGGTCAGCGAGACGCTGTGGCCGGCCTGCCAGAGGTTGTTGTAGCCCAGGCTGACGACACTGCGCAGCTTCTCGGTGTCGGCGCTGTGGTCGTTGTTCAAGCCCAGGCTCAGGTTCCAGGGTTGCTTGTCCTCGACCTGCAGGTCGACGTCCATGGTGCCCGGGCGCTGGCCTTCGCGCACCAGCGGCATGACCTGCCGCCCCGGGGCACGGTTGAGCGTGGCCAGCTCGTTCTGTACCTGGGCGAAATCGGGGACCTTGCCCTCCTCCAACGCCGGCACCTGTTCACGGATCTCCAGCGGCGAATAATGCTTGGCGCCCACCACCCGCACGCGGCCGACCTTGGTTTCGCTCACCTGCAGGTAGACCACGCCGCCTTCGACCTTCTGCTCGGGCAGCTCGACGAACACCGACTGGTAGCCCCGGGCCTGATAGCTTTTCTGCAACGCCTCGCGGGCGCCTTCGAGGTCAGCCAGGGTCTTGTCCGGCCCCAGGTAGGGATAGACCGCCTCTTCGATGGCCTGGGCGTCGAGCACGGTGTTGCCGCGCACCACGTATTCATTGATCTCGACCCGGCGCTGCGCCTCGTCCGCGGCCACCTCGACCGCCAGCAGGCACAGCAGCGCCCCTGCGCCCATGCCGCATCGCTTGAAGAAAAAATGCTCCACACCGCCCCCTTGAGCGCCAGGAATTCGTTGGTTTGCTAGTGGTTGTCGCTGGTTGCGGGCTGGCCTTGGTGGCGGGCCAGCCAGCTGTGCAACAGGGCCAGGTTGAGGCTGAACTCGGGCATGGCCTGCAGGCTCGCGCCGAGCACTTCGTCGACCATGCGCTGCAGCAGGGAAACGGCCATGGCACTGCCCAGCAGCACGCCGAGGTCATGGCTGAACAGGCTGAAGTTCCACACCCGCGATTTCAGCTCCAGACCGGTGAACCAGCGGAACAGCAGGTTGTAGTTGAGCTGCTCGTAGAGCTGCTTCTCGCTGGGCACCGAATACAGCAGCTGCAGGAGCAGCACATGCATCAGCGTGCGCGGGGCGATGATCATGCCCTGCTGCTCGGCCAGCAGCGCCAGCGCGGGCTGGTGCGCGTCCAGCAATGCCTCTATGCGCGGCTTGAGCAGCGCCAGCGAATGGCCGGGCGGCACGCAGCTGGCCACCTCGCGCAGGGCGCCCTGCCAGTCGTCCTGGGAGACGATCCATACCCAGGGGGCGCCGTAGCGGTAGACCGAGACGGGCTGCTTGCGGGCGGCCTCGACGATCTTGGCCAGACGCTGGTCGAGCTCCTGCATTCCCACTTTCGTGTAGCGTTCCATAGTGCCCATTGCCCCGCTCCCAGGCCGGTTCTCAAGGCTTGATTGGCCTGATGGCCAGGTGCCTTGTTGGTGTCCATGGCTTTGACGGGGGTGGCGGATTGCTACCGAAGTTTTGTCATGAAAGGTTCATCAGAGGGGGTGGTTTCGAGGGGGTCGGGGTCGGGGTCGGGGTCGGGGTCGGGGTCGGGGTCGGGGTCGGAAGTGATTGTTTTGATTTTTGTTTGCGCATTCGTAGAAGATGTCGACATTTAGTCACGGCGGCGGCAAAAACTGAGTGCAACACCTGACCTTTCCGGTACGGTGCTGCCACTATGTCTTATACCGAACTCAGCGTTGAAGAGCGCGCCACCATTCAAATCGGTCGTACTCAAGGCTTCAGCCTGCGTAGGATTGCCTGCTTGATCAACCGATCCCCTTCGACCATCAGCCGGGAGCTGCGCCGCAATCGAGATGTCTGTGGCGGCTACTCGGCCCACGCGGCCCAGCAGCAGATGCAGGCTCGCCGCCAGGTGTGTCGACCGAAGCGAAAGCTGTTGCCGGGTGGTGAGCGCTTCGAGTTGGTGGCGCATATGCTCCGTGAGCGTTTGTCTCCCGAGCAGATTGCCGGCAAGCTGCGCAGCATGAACATTCCCAGCCTCAGAGATGCCTACGTCTGTCGCGAGACGATCTATAACGCGATCTATGCCCTGCCGGTCGGTGAACTGCGCAAGGAGCTGATCATCTGCCTGCGGCAAAGCAAGACGACACGCCGACCGCGCTCTGGTGGTGTGGATCGGCGCGGCCAGATCCCCGAGATGGTCAGTATTCATGTGCGCCCGCCGGAGATTGAAGACAGGCAGATGCCGGGGCATTGGGAAGGCGACCTCATCAAGGGTAAGGCCAACGCCTCGTCCGTCGGTACGCTGGTGGAACGCACCAGTGGCTACCTGATGCTGGTAAAGATGAACGACGCGACGGCGACTTCGGCGCTGGAAGGCTTCAGCGCCGCGCTCAATGGCATGCCGCTGGAGATGCGAAAGAGCATGACTTACGACCAGGGCCGGGAGATGGCGCGACACGCCGAGATCACCCAAAGAACCGGCGTGGCGATCTACTTCTGCGACCCGCACAGCCCTTGGCAGCGCGGTAGCAACGAAAACATCAATGGCCTGATCCGCCAGTACCTGCCCAAAGGCACAGACCTGTCGGTACACAGCCAGGAAGAACTGAATGCCATCGCACTGCAACTGAACATGCGTCCGCGTAAGCGCTTCGACTTCAAATGCCCAATCGAAGTTATGGGCGAGGTGATGCAGAAGGCCATGGCTATGCGGCATGATGCTCCAGTTTCAATTCAATGACCGTGTTGCACTCAGCTCCTGCAACCGCCCACCTTTTCGCCCTTACGGCGACCTACTTTTGTCTTGACAAAAGTAGGCAAAACCGTTCGGCTCCGTTCATACGGCCCCTACGCTTCGCTACGGGGTTCCCTCGCTCCGTTCTTGCTCCCGTGGGTACCGCGCTGTACGCCCCATCCTGGGGCGCAGCGCTCGACGGCCATCCATGGCCGTCGCCCCACTACGCAAGAACTCCACTCGGCCTCCTGAAGTCGCAATTGGTGGCGCCTGAACTATCGCGCACTTAGAAGCAAAATCAAAAGCAGATCAGGAGCAGATCAAGAGCAGATCAAGAGCAGATCAAGAGCAGATATGTTGGTTTTGTTGGTGGCTGATATGTTGTTCTTCATTACGCTATCGCGGGGCAAGCCCGCTCCCACGTTGAATCACGTAGTCAAACTATTTTGGGAGCGGGCTTGCCCCGCGATGTTGATCTAGAGTTCCCACGCTGGCAACTAGCGACTAGCTGCGTTAGTCCAGGCGCCACCCGTAACTTCGCGACTTCAGGAGGCCGAACGCAGGTCTTGCGGAGGGAGGTGACGGGCATGGATGCCCGTCAAGCGCTGCGCCCCAGGATGGGGCGTTCAGCGCGGTCCTCCCGGGAGCAAGGCCGGAGTGAGGGAACCCGGAGCGAAGCGGAGGGCCGGATGAATGGAGCGCAGCGTTTTTTGGTTACTTTTTGTCGCGTTTGACAAAAAGTGACTCGCCGTTGGCGAAAAGGTGGGCGGTTGCAGGAGCTGAGTGCAACACGGTCATTGAATTGAAACTGGAGCATCATGCCGCATAGCCATGGCCTTCTGCATCACCTCGCCCATAACTTCGATTGGGCATTTGAAGTCGAAGCGCTTACGCGGACGCATGTTCAGTTGCAGTGCGATGGCATTCAGTTCTTCCTGGCTGTGTACCGACAGGTCTGTGCCTTTGGGCAGGTACTGGCGGATCAGGCCATTGATGTTTTCGTTGCTACCGCGCTGCCAAGGGCTGTGCGGGTCGCAGAAGTAGATCGCCACGCCGGTTCTTTGGGTGATCTCGGCGTGTCGCGCCATCTCCCGGCCCTGGTCGTAAGTCATGCTCTTTCGCATCTCCAGCGGCATGCCATTGAGCGCGGCGCTGAAGCCTTCCAGCGCCGAAGTCGCCGTCGCGTCGTTCATCTTTACCAGCATCAGGTAGCCACTGGTGCGTTCCACCAGCGTACCGACGGACGAGGCGTTGGCCTTACCCTTGATGAGGTCGCCTTCCCAATGCCCCGGCATCTGCCTGTCTTCAATCTCCGGCGGGCGCACATGAATACTGACCATCTCGGGGATCTGGCCGCGCCGATCCACACCACCAGAGCGCGGTCGGCGTGTCGTCTTGCTTTGCCGCAGGCAGATGATCAGCTCCTTGCGCAGTTCACCGACCGGCAGGGCATAGATCGCGTTATAGATCGTCTCGCGACAGACGTAGGCATCTCTGAGGCTGGGAATGTTCATGCTGCGCAGCTTGCCGGCAATCTGCTCGGGAGACAAACGCTCACGGAGCATATGCGCCACCAACTCGAAGCGCTCACCACCCGGCAACAGCTTTCGCTTCGGTCGACACACCTGGCGGCGAGCCTGCATCTGCTGCTGGGCCGCGTGGGCCGAGTAGCCGCCACAGACATCTCGATTGCGGCGCAGCTCCCGGCTGATGGTCGAAGGGGATCGGTTGATCAAGCAGGCAATCCTACGCAGGCTGAAGCCTTGAGTACGACCGATTTGAATGGTGGCGCGCTCTTCAACGCTGAGTTCGGTATAAGACATAGTGGCAGCACCGTACCGGAAAGGTCAGGTGTTGCACTCAGTTTTTGCCGCCGCCGTGACTATGCGTCATTATAGCAAATGAATGCGCTTAAAACTGTGAAAACCCACGCCGATCGCATTTGACTTTGACTTTGACTTACACAGCGTGTGTTTTGAAAGTTATATACGCATTCATTCGCCATGTCGACGCATACTCACCTTTTCGCCTTTACGGCGACCTCCTTTTCTCTTGGGAAAAGGAGGCAAAACCGTTCGGCTCCGTTCATACGGCCCCTACGCTTCGCTCCGGGGTCCCCTCACTCCGGGCTTGCTCCTGGAGGACGCGCCGACGGGCCATCCATGGCCTGATCGGCGCTTGACGGGCATCCATGCCCGTCACCTCCCTGCGCAAGCCCTCCGTTCGGCCTCTTGAAGTCGCAATTTGTGTCGCCTGAACTATCGCGCGCTTAGAAGCAACAGCAAGGGCAAAGGCAAAGGCAAAAGCTGGGCTGGGCTGGGCTGGGCTGGGCGTAATGATTTTGCGGAACATGCCTGCATGACATTGCATTGGTGCAAAGAGCCGACTGCGTCGTTAAATATTATTGACCTAGCTTGCGCCAAACCCTTGTCGCCCAAGGCTCCGACCGCCTACAGCCCCCGAAAAATGGCGGCTTGAGGGTTCGTCACTCGTTTGACATATCGAACGGCTCTGGCAAGCTATGAGTCAGGCCCCGACCGACATCGCCTGCAGGGCGAGCCGGCAGTGCTCGGGGCTTCAGGCAGCACTCAAGGCTCCGGCCGTGCGCCTGCACAACAACGACAGGCATGACCTGTCTCAAGGTGACATATGTCCAACAGCAACATTGGCAACAAGCAACCTTCCCTGCGCAAACCCGTCGTCCTCATGACCATGGGCAGCCAAGAGCGCAAAGGCCATGACTATCAGGTCATGACACACAAATACATCTCCCCGCTGGTCGAGTTCTCCGGTTGTGTTCCGGTCCTGGTGCCCACCTGCTGCGGCGTTGAAGACCTCGAGACCTACCTGGACATGGCCGACGGCGTGTACCTGACCGGTGCCGGCAGCAACATCGACCCGGCCCTCTACGGCCAGGACAACCAGACGCCCGGCAAGGGCCAGGACAAGGACCGCGACCTGTTCGACATCCCGCTGGTCAAGGCGGCGATCAAGCGTGGCCTGCCGATCTTCGGCATCTGCCGCGGCATGCAGGAAATCAACGTGGCCCTCGGTGGCGACATCTACCAGAAGGTCTACGCCGAGCCAGGCTTCAACGACCACCGGGAAAACCCCGAAGATCCGGTCGAGGTCCAGTACGCCCAGGTGCACGGCGTGAAGATCAAGCCGGGCAGCTGGCTGCGCGACACCCTCGGCAGCGACGAAATTCGCGTCAACTCGCTGCACGGCCAGGGCCTGCGCAACCTGGGCGCCGGCATCGAGCCGATCGCCCATGCCGAGGATGGCCTGGTCGAGGCGATCCACGCCCCGAGCATCTCGCCCTTCCTGTTCGCGGTGCAATGGCACCCGGAGTGGCAGGCGGCGAAGAACCCCGATTCGATCAAGATGTTCCAGGCCTTCGGCGACGCCTGCCGCGCCCAGGTCCGCAAGTCCCAGGTCAAGCGCAACCAGGCCGCCTGACCCTCTGAAGCTTCGTTAGCTTTGATCGCGGGGCGGCGCAAGGTCGCCCCCGTTTCCCACGGTCACCCTCTGCTGGTCCCAGAACATCTCCCGTGGAAGCGGGCGGCGGGCTTGTGCCTGTCTCCGCGATCTTTTTTCCTCTCTCCCTCATAGAGATACGATGACTCGTAAGGTCTCGTGTCGTCTTGCCGCCCCTATCGCAGCGCAAGCCCGCTCCCGCAGCCCGGCAGACCTGTCACCTCATGACTATAGGCGCGGGCTGCCCCACGCGCTAAGGCCAGATCTGATCAGTACCCCCGCAGAAAATCCATGAACAGGGCTAGTCATAGAACAAGTTGTACGATAACTTACCTCTCACCTTGGTACCCCTCCTTCCAAGCGCCACAGGATGCCTACAACAATGAATCCACAAGAACTGCAATCCATCCTCTCCCACGGCCTGCTGTCGTTCCCCGTCACCGACTTCGACGCGGCCGGCGACTTCAACCCCGCAGGCTATGTCAAACGCCTGGAATGGCTCGCCCCGTATGGCGCAAGCGCGCTGTTCGCCGCCGGTGGCACTGGCGAGTTCTTCTCCCTGGCCGCCAGCGAGTACAGCCAGGTGATCAAGACCGCCGTCGACACCTGCGCCACCTCGGTACCGATCCTCGCCGGCGTCGGTGGCTCGACCCGCCAGGCCATCGAATACGCCAAAGAGGCTGAACGCCTGGGCGCCAAGGGCCTGCTGCTGCTGCCCCACTACCTCACCGAAGCCAGCCAGGACGGCGTCGCCGCCCATGTCGAGGCGGTGTGCAAGGCGGTGAACATCGGCGTGGTGGTCTACAACCGCAACGTCTGCCGGCTGAACGCCGACCTGCTGGAACGCTTGGCCGAGCGCTGCCCGAACCTGATCGGCTACAAAGACGGCCTGGGCGACATTGAGCTGATGGTGTCGATTCGTCGCCGCCTGGGCGATCGTTTCAGCTACCTGGGTGGCCTGCCCACCGCCGAGGTGTATGCTGCGGCGTACAAGGCGCTCGGAGTGCCGGTGTATTCGTCGGCGGTGTTCAACTTCGTGCCCAAGACCGCGATGGACTTCTACCACGCCATCGCCCGCGACGATCACGCCACCGTGGCCAAGCTGATCGACGACTTCTTCCTGCCGTACCTGGACATCCGCAACCGCAAGGCCGGTTACGCCGTGAGCATCGTCAAGGCCGGGGCGAAGCTCGCCGGTCATGACGCGGGCCCCGTGCGCACGCCGCTGACCGACCTCACCGCGCAGGAGTACGAGATGCTCGCGGCGCTGATGGACAAGATGGGCCCGCAATAAGCGAGCACCCCGCGGCCTGCCAAAGCCGCCGCCGGAGCAGGGACGCCCCGCTCCGGCCTACAACCAATCCCCGTATAAAAATAACGAGTGGGAGTAACCAGCATGCAAGCGACGCAAAAGACGCATGTACGCTACCTGATCCTGTTGATGCTGTTCCTGGTGACCACCATCAACTACGCCGACCGCGCCACCATCGCCATCGCCGGCTCCAGCCTGCAGAAAGACCTGGGCATCGACGCGGTCACCCTCGGCTACATCTTCTCCGCCTTCGGCTGGGCCTACGTGGCCGGGCAGATCCCCGGCGGCTGGCTGCTCGACCGCTTCGGCTCGAAGAACGTCTACGCCTTCAGCATCTTCACCTGGTCGCTGTTCACCCTGCTGCAGGGCTTCGTCGGCGGGCTGCCGGTGGCCTGGGCGGTGGTCACGCTGTTCACCCTGCGCTTCCTGGTCGGCTTCGCCGAAGCGCCGTCGTTCCCCGGCAACGCGCGGATCGTCGCGGCCTGGTTCCCCACCCAGGAGCGCGGCACCGCCTCGGCGATCTTCAACTCGGCGCAGTACTTCGCCACCGCGCTGTTCGCCCCGATCATGGGCTGGATCGTCTTCACCTTCGGCTGGGAACATGTGTTCGTGGTCATGGGCGTACTGGGTATCGTGTTCTCGGCGGTGTGGATGAAGACTATCTACAACCCGCGCCAGCACCCACGCATAGGCCAGGCCGAACTCGACCATATCGAACAGCACGGCGGCCTGGTGGACATGGACCAGAAACGCGGCGGCGACGGCCCGAAATGGGGCTACATCAAGCAGCTGCTGACCAGCCGCATGCTGCTGGGCGTCTACCTCGGCCAGTACTGCATCAACGCCATCACCTACTTCTTCCTCACCTGGTTCCCGGTGTACCTGGTACAGGAGCGCGGCATGACCATCCTCAAGGCCGGCTTCATCGCTTCGCTGCCGGCGGTATGCGGCTTCATCGGCGGGGTACTCGGCGGGGTGCTATCGGACTGGCTGCTGCGCCGCGGCAACTCGCTGACCTTCTCGCGCAAGCTGCCAATCGTCTGCGGCCTGCTGCTGTCGACCACCATGGTGTTCTGCAACTACGTCGAGGCCGAATGGATGGTGGTCGGCTTCATGACCCTGGCGTTCTTCGGCAAGGGCATCGGCGCCCTGGGCTGGGCGGTGGTCGCCGACACCTCGCCCAAGCAGATCGCCGGCCTGTCGGGCGGGCTGTTCAACACCTTCGGCAACATCGCCTCGATCACCACGCCGATCGTCATCGGCTACATCATCAGCGCCACCGGTTCGTTCAAATGGGCTCTGATGTATGTGGGCGCCAACGCCCTGGTGGCGGTGTTCAGCTACCTGGTGATCGTCGGCCCGATCAAGCGCATCGAGCTCAAGGAGCCGCCCAAGCACGAACCTGCGCCCGATGCGGAACTGGCCCGCCAGTAAGCCGGACACGTCGGCGCCCAACGGCGCCGGCGACAGCACCACGCCTGAGAGACAAGACAAGAAGGGCCTGAACCATGCAGCTGATCGAACATTCCGAGTCGCCCCGCTACGTGCGCCTGCACCCCGACGACAACGTCGTGGTGGTGGTCAACGACGGCGGCCTGGGCGAAGGCGCGCGCTTTGCCGATGGCCTGACCCTGGTCGAGAGCGTGCCGCAGAGCCACAAGGTCGCCACCGTGGACATCCGCAAGGGCGAGGCGGTGCGCCGCTATGGCCAGGTCATCGGCCATGCCCTGGCAGACCTGCGCCAGGGCAGTTGGGTCAAGGAAGATCAACTGGCGATGCCGGCCGCGCCCGAGCTTGCCAGCCTGCCACGCTGCGACGCCGTACCCGCCCCCCTGCCGCCACTCGACGGCTTCACCTTCGAGGGCTACCGCAACGCCGACGGCAGCGTCGGCACCCGCAATATCCTCGGCATCACCACCACCGTGCAGTGCGTGACCGGCGTGCTCGACCATGCGGTCAAGCGTATCCGCGCCGAACTGCTGCCCCGCTACCCCAATGTCGACGATGTGGTCGCCCTCACCCACAGCTACGGCTGCGGCGTGGCGATCAACGCCCGCGACGCCTACATCCCGATCCGCACCGTGCGCAACCTGGCGCGCAACCCCAACCTTGGCGGCGAGGCGCTGGTCATCAGCCTGGGCTGCGAAAAACTCCAGGCCGGCCAGGTGATGCACGACGGCGATCCGTCCGTGGACCTCAGCGAGCCGTGGCTGTACCGCCTGCAGGATGCAACCTTGGGCTTCGGCGAGATGATCGAGCAGATCATGGCCCTGGCCGAGACCCGCCTGAAAAAGCTCGACCAGCGCCGTCGCGAGAGCGTGCCGGCCAGCGAACTGATCCTCGGCATGCAGTGCGGCGGCAGCGACGCCTTCTCCGGCATCACCGCCAACCCGGCGCTGGGCTATGCCGCCGACCTGCTGGTGCGCGCCGGCGCGACGGTGCTGTTCTCTGAAGTTACCGAGGTGCGCGACGCCATCTACATGCTCACCTCCCGCGCCGAAACGCCGGAGGTCGCCGAAGCATTGGTGCGCGAAATGGACTGGTACGACCGCTACCTGCAGCAGGGCGCCGCCGATCGCAGCGCCAACACCACGCCGGGCAACAAGAAAGGTGGCTTGTCAAACATCGTCGAAAAAGCCCTGGGCTCGATCGTCAAGTCCGGCAGCGGCGCGATCCAGGGCGTACTCGGGCCCGGCGAGCGGGTAACGCGCAAGGGCCTGATCTTCTGCGCCACCCCGGCCAGCGACTTCGTCTGCGGCACCTTGCAACTGGCGGCCGGGATGAACCTGCACGTGTTCACCACTGGTCGCGGCACGCCCTATGGCCTGGCCATGGCGCCGGTGGTCAAGGTGTGCACCCGCAGCGAGCTGGCCCAGCGCTGGCCGGACCTCATCGACATCGACGCCGGGCGCATCGCCAGCGGCCGGGCGAGCATCGAGGAGCTGGGCTGGGAGCTGTTCCATTACTACCTGGACGTGGCCAGCGGCCGCAGGCAGACCTGGGCCGAACAGCACCGGCTGCACAACGACATCACCTTGTTCAACCCAGCCCCTATTACCTGAACGACACAGGTGGCGTGGGAGCGGACCTGCCCCGCGATGATGCAATCGCGGGACAAGCCCGCTCCCACGCATTGGCTCATCACTCATCCTGGAGTTTCCATGCCCAATATCCTCGGCCACAACTTCATCGCCGGCCAGCGCAGCGCCCTTGGCCCGCAACGCCTGTACAGCCTCGACGCCACCAGCGGCGAAGCGCTGCCCTACAGCTTCGTCCAGGCCACCGAGGGCGAAGTCGACCGTGCCGCCCGCGCCGCCGCCGACGCCTTCAGCGCGTTCCGCCAACTGCCCCCGGCCCGCCGCGCCGAGTTCCTCGAAGCCATCGCCGCCGAACTGGACGAACTCGACGAGCACTTCGTCGCCATCGTCTGCCGTGAAACCGCCCTCCCCGCCGCGCGCATCCAGGGCGAGCGCGGCCGCACCAGCGGCCAGATGCGCCTGTTCGCCCAGGTGCTGCGTCGCGGCGACTACCTCGGCGCGCGCATCGACCTGGCGCTGCCCGAGCGTCAGCCGCTGCCACGGGTGGACATCCGCCAGATGCGCATCGGGGTCGGCCCGGTGGCGGTGTTCGGTGCCAGCAACTTCCCGCTGGCCTTCTCCACCGCAGGTGGCGACACCGCTGCGGCCCTGGCCGCCGGCTGCCCGGTGGTATTCAAGGCCCACAGCGGCCATATGGCCACCGCCGACCTGGTGGCCTGTGCCATCCTGCGCGCCGCCGACCGCACCGGCATGCCCAAGGGCGTGTTCAACATGGTGTTCGGCGGTGGTGTCGGCGAATGGCTGGTCAAGCACCCGGCCATCCAGGCCGTCGGCTTCACCGGCTCGCTTAAAGGCGGCGACGCGCTGTGCCGCATGGCCGCCGAGCGGCCGCAACCAATTCCGGTGTTCGCCGAGATGTCCAGCATCAACCCGGTGATCGTCCTGCCCGGCGCCCTGGCCAAGCGCGGCGAGGCCATCGCCCGCGAACTGGCAGGCTCGGTGTGCCTGGGCGCCGGTCAGTTCTGCACCAATCCCGGGATGGTGATCGGCTTGCAGTCCCCAGGCTTCAGCCAACTGCTGGGCGAGTTGGGCCAGCACCTGGATCAGCAGGCCGGCCAGACGTTGCTCAATGCCGGCGGTCTGTGCAGTTATGTCGGCGGCCTGGAGCATCTGCAGGCCCACGCCGGCATCCAGCATCTGGCGGGGCAGCCGCAGCTAGGCGATCAGGCCCGGGCCCAGCTGTTCAAGGCCGATGCCCGCCTGCTGGCAGAGGCCGACCCGCTGCTGCAGGAGGAGGTGTTCGGCCCGGCCACGGTGGCCGTGGAGGTCGCCGACGAGGCACAGTTGCGCGCCGCCCTGCTCGGCCTGCGCGGCCAGCTCACCGCCACGCTGATCGGCGAGCCGGACGACCTCGAGGCCTTTGCCTGGCTGGTGCCGCTGCTCGAAGAGAAGGTCGGGCGCATCCTGGTCAATGGCTACCCGACCGGGGTCGAGGTGTGCGACGCCATGGTCCATGGCGGGCCTTACCCGGCGACCTCGGATGCCCGTGGCACTTCGGTGGGAACGCTGGCGATCGATCGCTTCCTGCGGCCGGTGTGCTACCAGAACTACCCGCAGGCTTTGCTGCCGGAGGCGTTGCGCGATGGCAACCCGTTGGGGCTGCGGCGGCTGGTGAATGGACAGTGGAGCGAAGGGGCAGTCTGACTACCTGGAAACGCGATTGGAAACGACGTGGGAGCAGGCCTGATACCGGGCTCCCACGCGTTTGACCACCTCGGACGTCAGCCCCGCTGCGCCTCGGCCTCTTCATGGGCCTGGCGCAGGCGTTCGCGGCTGTTGCTCAGGTGCATGCGCATGGCCATCTTGGCGCCTTCGCTGTCGCGCCGGGCGATCGCCTCGTAGATCGCTTCGTGCTCGTGCATCAACCGGCTCATGTAATGCGCCTGGTCGTCATGGGCCAGGCGCGCCGAGTTGAGCCGGGTACGCGGGATGATGCTGGTGCCCAGGTGATTGATGATGTCGGCGAAGTAGTGATTGCCGCTGGCCTGGGCAATGCGCAGGTGGAACTGGAAGTCCGCCGACACCGCATCCGAGGCATGGGCCGCGCCCTCGTTGAGCTCGTCCAGCGCGGCGCGCATGCCGGCCAGTTGCTCGTCGCTGCGACGCTCGGCCGCAAGGCCCGCCGACTCGATCTCCAGGGCAATGCGCAACTCCAGCACCGCCAGCACCTCGCGCAGGGTGACGATGGTCGCCGGGTCGATACGAAAACCCCCGGTACTTGGGGTGTCCAGCACGAAGGTGCCGATACCGTGGCGGGTCTCGACCTGGCCTGCGGCCTGCAGCCGCGAGATGGCCTCACGCACCACCGTGCGGCTGACCCCTTCCTCGGCCATGATCTGCGATTCGGTGGGCAGCTTGTCGCCGCGTTTGAGCTGGCCGCTGCGAATGCGCTCGGTCAGCACCGTGACCAGTTCCTGGGCCAGACTGCGTGGCTTGCGCCGGGTCCGTGCCTGTACCTGCTGCTCTGTC
Organism: Pseudomonas sp. PONIH3; assembly: GCF_002934345.1. Taxonomy (NCBI): domain Bacteria; kingdom Pseudomonadati; phylum Pseudomonadota; class Gammaproteobacteria; order Pseudomonadales; family Pseudomonadaceae; genus Pseudomonas; species Pseudomonas sp. PONIH3. The sequence goes on along the minus strand of NZ_CP026386.1, from coordinate 68,264 downwards.
ATGCCCTGTCTGTCTGGTTGTGGAAGACAGGCGCGATGATAGCGCAAGCAGTTGTACGATCACATACGTCCGGGCGGGTTTTCATGCGCCGTGGCGCGCCGCCGAGGGCGTGTGGCCCATGACCTTGCGGTACAGGCTGGAGAATGCGCTGGGGCTCTCGTAGCCCAGGTCCAGGGCGATGGCCGTCACCGCCTCGCCTGCCGCCAGGCGTGTCACCGCCGCCATCAGGCAGGCCTGCTGGCGCCATTGGCCGAACGACAGCCCGGTCTGCTCGCGAAAACGCCGGCTGAAGGTGCGCGGGCTGCAGTTGAGTTGACGCGCCCAGGCCTCGGCCCGGGCATGGATCAACGGCTGCGCCAGGAACGCCTGGCACAGGGCCGCCAAACGTGGCTCCGTCGGCATCGGCGCGAACAGCGGCAGGCGCTCGGCCTGGCCCAGTTCGTGCAGCAGCAGCCCCAGCAGCAGGCCGTCGCGCCCCGCCTCGTCATGCAGTGCCGGCACTTCGGCGCTGGCCAGCAATAGCTGGTGCAGCAGCGGTTGGACACGCAATGCCTCGCATAGCGGCCCCGGGCGAGGCAGTGCTGTCGGCTCGATGTAGAGGCTGCGGGTACTCACGCCGCGCATGCGCACCTGGTGCGGCTTGCCGGGAGGAATCCACACGCCGCTGCCGGGTGGAATGACCCAGGCGCCATCGTCGGTCAACACCTCCATCAGCCCGCTCATCCCGTACAGAAATTGCGCCCGGCGATGGACGTGCCTGGGCAACAGGGTGTCGGGCGGGTAATCGGTGGCGATGGCCAGTACCGCACGGGGGGTGGCATCGACTTGGGACAGGGGAACATTGCGCATGACAACAGGCTCTGGCCGTGATGCGATGATTATTGGCCAATTGGCGCAAGCCGGCCAAGAGGCAGGGGCCTACGCTGGGAGCCCCTGTCCTGGCCCTGAGGCTGTTCCCATGCTCTACCCCCTGCTTGGCTTGTTCGGCTTGTGTGCCGGCGTCACCACCTTGCTGTTCGGCTTCGGCGGCGGGTTCTTCGCCGTGCCGCTGCTCTATGCCCTGCTGCTGACCAGCCACGGCGCAGGCACGGCCGTGGCGGAGCATGCCATGCAGATCGCCGTGGCCACCTCGGCCACGGTGATGATCTTCAGCAGCGCCCTGGCCACCTGGCGCCACCACCGAGCCGGCAGCCTGCGCTGGGACCTGGTGCGGCCCCTGGCGCCGGCCATAGCCATAGGGGCGCTGCTCGGCGCCTGGGCCGCCCTGTACGTGACCAGCGCCTGGCTGCGCGGGTTGTTCATCGCCTATCTCCTGCTCAGCCTGCTCGATGCCTGGCTGCGCCCGGGCTTCGTCCGCACAAGCGGGCAGGCACTGGCTGAAATGAGCCGTACCGGCGCAACCCTCGCCGGCCTGCCCATCGGCGCGCTGGCGGCGCTGCTTGGCGTCGGTGGCAGCGTGATGACCGTGCCGCTGATGCGCCGCCGCGGCGCCAGTATGCGCACCGCCACTGCCATGGCCAATCCGCTGTCGCTGCCCATGGCCCTGGCGGCCACGCTGGTCTATGCCCTGGTGCCGAGCAGTCAGGCTGACCTGGGCTCCGGCGTGCTCGGGCTGATCGACCTGCGCGCCGCCCTGGTTATGACCGTCGGTGCCTGGCTGGGCATGCACCTGGCCGCGCCGTTGCTGGGGCGCATCCCCGACCACGTGCATGCCCGGGCCTACCTGGCGCTGCTGGCCTGCGTACTGCTGGTGATGCTGCTCGTTGGCGATTGAGCCTGGCCATGGGACATGCCCGCGCTGTAGGCTGCGACCTGCTCTCTCCAAGGAAGGAAACCGCATGAAGACGTTCGATCGCCTGCTGCTCGCCACTGGCCTGCTCATTCCGCTCTGGCTGTTGTCGGGCGTTGGCCTGACCGCCCTGGCCTATCCCGGCTACGACCATCTGCAACAGGCCATGAGCCAGCTCGGCGCGGTCGGCGCGCCGACCCATGGCTTCTCGCCCTGGGTCAACAACTTCCCCTTGGCGTTGCTCTTCGGCCTGTTCGGCTGGGGCCTGGCGCGGCGCTGGCAGTACTCGGGTCTGGCTCGGTTGAGCGCGGGGCTGGTGCTGCTGCACGCTGTCGGCAGCCTGGGTACCGGCTGGTTCCCCTGCGACCAGGGCTGCGCGCCGCTGGAGCCGTCATTCTCGCAACAGATGCACAACCTCAGCGGCCTGCTGATGTTCCTCTCGCTGACCCTGGCCAGCGTGTTGTGGATCTGGCTGGGCAAACGCGTGGCAGGTTCCCCCTGGCTGGGAAGGTGGTCGCTACTGTGCTCGGTGCTGGCGATGATCACCGTGGTGCTGATGGCCAAAGCCGCGCAAGGCGGTGAACTGTTCGGCCTGTACCAGCGCCTCAACTACGGCATCAGCGTGTTGTGGGTTGCCGCCCTGGCCCTGCAATCGTTGCGCTGGCGTTCGCGCGATGGCCTGCAAATGGCCATCGCCTGACGGCAAACTGCTGGCCCCCAGGCGTCGAAAGCGCGGGCAAACTTCGTTTTCCTTCAGATGCTTAGGACAGCAACATGCGCGTAATTCTAGCAACCGTGGCTGGCTGCCTGCTGGCCACGACCGCCTTTGGCGCCCAGGCCCGGGCCCTGAGCCAGAACGATCGCCAGGTGTGCGGCTGGGGCGCGCAGATCGCCGCCGAGGCGCAACAGGCCAAGCTTTCCGGGGTGACCCTGTATGCCACGCGCAAGAAGCTGCAGGCACGCAAGTTCGCCAAGCCATGGATGCGCATGACGGCGTTCGGGATCACCGAGCAGACGTATAACAGTCGCTCGCGGCTGAAGCCTGCGGCGATCAAGCAGACGTATTACGAGCAATGCGCCCAGCATGCAGTCGCTAAAAATTAATTCATATAATTCAAATAGTTATGAGTTATATCAAATGTATTTTATTAGAACATGCTGAAGTGATTTCGAGGTATTCGGCGGCGTAATCGGCAACCGGTGGGAGCGGGCTTGCCCCGCGATCTGGCCAAGCGGCCATCGCGGAACAAGCCCCCTCCCACAACACCTCCCTGTCAATCGAGCCTGTCGATCAAGGCTCCACAATCCCCGTGGTATCACCGATCAGCGTCTGAGCCTTGAGCGGCACCGGTGCTGCCTTGCGTAGCGCCGCCACCTGCCCCGCGGTCACCGCCGCGGCCTGGTTGCCCCAGCTGCTGCGAATGAAGTTGACCACATCGGCCACCTGCTGGTCCGACAGCCGCCAGCCGAAGCCGGGCATGCTGAACGTCGACGGCGCGCTCGCCGTGGCCGGTAGGGTCGCGCCTTCCAGCACGATGTGGATCAGCGAGGTGGCATCCTGCCCCTGCACCACTGGATTGCCTGCCAGCGCCGGGAACACCCGGGCATAGCCTTGGCCGTTGGTACGGTGGCAAGCCCCGCAGTTGTCCACGTACAACGCCGCGCCCGTCTTGCCGTCATTGCCTTGCCACAGCGCCAGGGCCGCGCTGGGGTCCGCCTGGAACGGCTGGTCGTCCGGGTTGCTCGGCGGCAAGGTCTTCAGGTAGCGGGCAATGGCCGTCAGGTCGGCATCGCTCATGTACTGCATGCTGTGCTCGACCACGTCGCTCATGCCGCCGAACACCGCGGTGCGCTCGTTGCGGCCGGTCTTGAGGAAGGCGACGATCTGCGCCTCGTTCCAACTGCCCAGGCCGTCCTTGTGGTCGCCGCGCAGGCTCTTGGCGATCCAGCCCTCAAGCGGTGCGCTGCCGGCCAGGAAGGCGTCGCCGTCGTTGGTATCCAATGCCTTTTCCTGCATGGTGATCGCCCGTGGCGTATGACAGGCGCCGCAATGGCCCAGCCCTTCGACCAGGTAGGCACCCCGCGCCACCACCGGATCACGCCCTGCGGCTTCGAACGGCTTGACCTCGGGCGCGAACAACCCACGCCAGAACGCCAGCGGCCAGCGCATGCTCAATGGCCAAGGGATGTCGCTGGCCTTGTTCTGCTGCGCCACCGGCTGCACGCCGTGCATGAAGTAGGCATACAGCGCCTGCATGTCCTGATCGCTGACCCGGGCATAGGACGGGTATGGCATGGCCGGATACAGCGTACTGCCATCCTTGCCGATGCCCTGGCGCACGGCGCGCTCGAAGTCTTCGTAGCGATACTGGCCGATGCCGCTGGCGTGCGGGGTGATATTGGTCGAATAGAGGGTGCCGATCGGCGTCTCCATCGGCAGCCCGCCGGCGAAGGGCTTGCCGCCCTTGGCGGTGTGGCAGGCCACGCAGTCGCCGGCACGGGCCAGGTACTCGCCCTGCTTGACCAAGGCTGGATCGACGCCGTCGGCGGCGTGCAGCAAGGTGCTCGCACCCAGGCCGAGCATGGCGATGAACAGTGTCTTGAGTTTCATGACCGGCCTCCTCATGCCTGCACCAGTGGGCCGGGGTTCTTCAGGTAGCGTTCGCGGATCGCCCGCGCCGACCAGTAGGTCAACGCCGCCACCAGCCCGGTGGGGTTGTAGCCCAGGCCCTGGGGGAAGGCCGAGGCGCCGGGCACGAACACGTTGTGCACGTCCCAGCATTGCAGGTAGCGGTTGAGCGCGCTGGTCTTCGGGTCGGTGCCCATGATTGCGCCGCCATTGAGGTGAGTGGTCTGGTAGGTGGAGGCATCGAAGTGCTGGCCGAAGGCCTTTTTCCCCGCGCTGATCGCCTTGGGCCCCATGGCTTCGGCGATCTTGCCCATGCGCTCGACCATGAAGCGGTTCATCTTCACGTCGTTGTCCTTCCAGTCGAAGGTCATGCGCAGCAACGGCTGGCCGTAGGCGTCCTTGTACACCGGGTCCAGGTCGAGGTAGTTGTCGCGATAGGACTGGTGCGCGCCGTGGGCGTCCATCGACAGCATATGCCGGTAGCTGTCGGCCACCGCGGCCTTCCAGCCACTGCCCCATTTCGGCGTGCCCGGTGGCACCTTGGTACCGGAGATCGGCTTGGCGCCCGCCTGGTTGACCCAGAACGGCGAGCCGCCGACGAAACCGTGGGGGCCATGGTCGAAGTTATCGGCGTTGAAATCGTCCACCGCCACACCGTTGCCGCCGGCACCGATGAAGGGGTTGGTATGGTGGCTGTCGCGATCAAAGAACGCGGTCACGGTGGAGATGTTCTGGTAGGCGAAGTTGCGCCCCACCACGCCTTGGTTGCTGACCGGATCGTAGGGTTTGCCAATGCCCGAGAGCAGCATCAGGCGCACGTTGTTGTACTGGAAGGCGCCGAGGATCACCAGGTCGGCCGGTTGCTCGACCTCGCGCCCCTGGCTGTCGACATAGGTCACGCCGGTGGCCAGGCGTTTGTCCTCGGTCAGGTTGACCCGCAGCACATGGGCATTGTTGCGCAACTCGAAGTTCGGCACCTGGCGCAGGGCTGGCAGGATATTCACGTTGGGCGAGGCCTTGGAGTACATGTAGCAGGCATAGCCGCTGCAGTAACCACAGAAGTTGCACGGTCCCATCTGCGCACCGTACGGGTTGGTGTAAGGCCCCGAGGTGTTGGCCGACGGCAGGTTGTAGGGGTGATAGCCGACTTCACGGGCGGCCTTCTCGAACAGTTGCGCCGACACGGTGTTCTTCTGCGCCACCAGCGGGAAGTCGCTGGAGCGGTCGGCGGCGAACGGGTTGCCGCCCTTGTCGCGGCCCACCACCTGGCCCTTGATCGACCAGGCCGTGCCGGAGGTACCGAACACCTTCTCGGCGAAATCGAAGTACGGCTCCAGCTCTTCGTAGCTCACGCCGAAGTCCTGGATGGTCATGCCTTCGGGGATGAAGGCCTTGCCGTAGCGCTCCTCGTAGTGGCTGCGCAGGCGCAGCTCCACCGGGTCGACGCGAAAATGCACGCCGGACCAGTGCAGCCCCGCCCCACCCGTGCCGGTGCCGGGCAGGAAGGCGCCGAACTGGCGATACGGCACGGCCACGTCGTTGACGCTGTGGCGCAGGGTCACGGTCTCGCGGGAGATGTCCATGAACAGCTTCTTGCGCGAGTTGTAGGTCAGCTCGTCCATGGTCTGCGGGTAGACGCCATCCGGGTAGGTGTCCCGGGCCGGGCCACGCTCCAAGGCGAGCACCTGCAGGCCGGCCTCTGTCAGCTCCTTGGCCATGATCGCCCCGGCCCAGCCGAAACCGACGATGACTACATCGACTTTCTTCATCTGGCTCATGCTTCAACCCCGCTCGCCGCTGATGGAGACCGGCGGGAACGGATAACGCTCGTCGCGCTCCACCCAGTCCATGAAATCGGCGCGGGCGCCTGGGAAGCCCACCAGCTTCCAGCCGACCAACCCCTGGTTGCCTCACTGAAAAAGCCTTCGCGGGTGTTGAGCCAGAGCATGTTGAAGAAGGTGGCCGCCGGCAACGAGGCAAATGTCACCGTACCGCCGTCCAGGGCCTCCAGTACCTGCTGCTGGCGCGCAAGATCGAGCTGGGCGAACGCCTTGCCGAACTGCGCCTTGCACCAGGCGTCGGTCTCGGCGATGCCCAGCCGGTAGATCTCCTGGGGGTTGAGCTTGAGCTGGTAGCCCAGCTCGCTGGGGGCGTCGGGGTGGAATGGCCCCTGCATGTACCACAGCCCGCCACTGCCGTAGCGGGTGTTGAGCTGGCGGTCGATGAACTCGGGCACGCCGGCATCGGCCGCGCCCGCGCCCAGGGCATCAGTGGGGATGAGCACGGCCACGGCGGCGCTGACGAAGGCCCACTCCTCCTGGGTGAAGAAGGTCGGCTGGTAGGCGCGCGCGGTGACCGGCCGGGCCGGTTCGGCGGCTGCCGGGGTGGCGCTGTCGGCGAGCACTGCACCGCCCAGTCCCGTGCTGGCGAGGGTCGCCACCGGGATCAGGGTCAGGGATTGGCGCAGGAACGCCCGGCGCGCCGGTTGCACGGAGGCGGGTTGGTCCTTGGACATGAGGATGTCTCTCTGTTGATCAGGTCATACGGGAATCGTCGCTCCTTTGGTGGGTGGGGCCAGGGCTGCGCAGCGGCCCCACTCCTCGAAATCACACAAGAGCTGTTGTTATCAGGCAAACGAAACGCTTGCCAGGTTCAACGCATACGCAACTCCCACGCCCTCGGGTTGACCAGGTTCGCCGGCCGCTCGCCGGCCAGCGCGGCCAGCAGGTTGTCCACCGCGCAGCGGGCCATGGCTTCGCGGGTCTCCAGCGTGGCCGAGCCGATATGCGGGGTGACCACCAGGTTGTCTAGTTGCAGCAGCGGCGAATCGGCCGCCAGCGGCTCCTGCACGAACACGTCCAGCCCGGCGCCGCGAATGCGCCGCTCGGCCAGGGCCTGGAGCAAAGCCGCCTCGTCCAGCACTCGGCCACGGGAGATGTTCACCAGGATCGCAGATGGCTTCATCAGCGCCAGCTGTGGCGCGCCGATCAGGTTCTCGGTCGCGGCGGTCAACGGCAGGCACAGGCAGACGAAATCGGACTCGGCCAGCAATGCCTCCAGGCTGCGATGCGCGGCGGCGAACCGCGCCTCCACTTCGGGCCGCGGCTGACGGGTGTGGTACAGCACGCGCATGCCGAAACCGGCATGCGCGCGTCGGGCCAGGGCCTCGCCGATACGGCCCATGCCGACGATGCCCAGGGTCTTGCCCTGCACGTCGCAGCCGAACTGCGCCGGCCCGATCCCGGCCCGCCAGTGGCCGGCGCGAATCCAGCCATCGAGCTCGACCACGCGCCGGGCACAGGCCAGGATCAGCGCGAAACCGGTGTCGGCGGTGGTTTCGGTGAGCACGTCGGGAGTGTTTGTCAGCAGCACCCCACGCTGATCCAGCGCCTCGATATCGTAGTTGTCCACGCCCACCGACACGCTGGAGATCACCTCCAGCTGCGGCGCCAGGTCGAGCAGCGCGCGGTCCAGGCGCAGGCTGGCGCCCAGCAGGCCATGGGCGCCCGGCAGCGCCGCGCGCAAGCGCGCCAGGCCATCGGCGGCCGGCGCCTCGACCAGGATCACCTCGGCCTGCGCGTGCAGGCGCGCCATCAGTTCATCGGACAGGCGTTTGTAGGCGACGATGCGCTTTTTCATGCTGAGGCTCCTATCGGCTCGGCGCCAGGCTTTGCCGGCGCGCCTGTTGCAAGGGGTTGAGGACGGCGGTCAGGGCCACGGCCAACAGCAGTGCACCGCACATGAACAGGTACGAAGCGCCGGGGCCGCCGGTGACACCATTGAGGTAGCCGACCAGGTACGAGCCCGAGAACGAGCCCAGCGCGCCCATGCTGTTGATCAGCGCCATGGCGCCCCCGGCGACGTTGGCCGGCAACAGTTCGGGAACGATCGCGAAAAACGGCCCGTAGGGCGCGTACATGCAGGCGCCGGCGATCACCAGCAAGGCGTATGACCACCAGAAGTGCTCGGTACCCAGGGCATAGGAGCCGTAGAACGCCAGCGCGGCGATCAGCAACGGCGGCCAGACGAAGCGCTTGCGCTTCTGCAGGCGGTCCGAGGCCCACGACACCCCGAGCATGGCCAGCACCGCCCCCAGGTACGGCACCGCCGACAGCCAGCCGGCGGTGACGATGTCCAGCGCGGCGGCCTGCTTGAGGATCGACGGCAGCCAGAGGACGAAGCCATACACGCCGATGCTCCAGCAGAAGTACTGCAACGACAGGATGATCACCGTGGGCGAGCGGAATGCCTCGGCATAGTTCTTCACCGGCTTGATGCCCTGCTGCTCGGCGTCCAGCGCTTGGCGCAGCGCGGCCTTCTCCCGGGCATCGAGCCACTTGGCCTGCTCCGGTCGGTCATCGACCAGGCGCCACCAGATGAACGCCCAGAGAATGGCCGGCGCGCCCTCGATGATGAACATCCAGCGCCAGTCGAACTGCTGCACCAGGTAGCCCGAGACCACCGACATCCACAGGATGGTCACCGGGTTGCCGAGGATCAGGAAGGTGTTGGCCCGCGAGCGCTCGGCGCGGGTGAACCAGTGACACAGGTAGATGAGCATGGCCGGCATCACCGCCGCCTCGACCACGCCCAGGAGAAAGCGGATGGCGATCAGCCAATAGACGTCGTGGACGATCCCGGTCAGCGTGGCCAGCCCGCCCCAGAGGATCAGGCTGGCGAAGATCAGCTTCTTCACGCTGCGCTTCTGCGCGTACAGGGCGCCGGGCACCTGGAAGAAGAAGTAGCCAAGGAAGAACAGCGCGCCGAGCAGCGACGACAGCGCCGGGGTGATCTTCAGGTCGTCGGCCATGCCCGAGGCCGCGGCGAAGCCGTAGTTGGCCCGGTCGAGGTAGGCCAGGCTGTAGGTGATGAAGACGATGGGCATGATGTACCACCAGCGTCTGGGTGCGAGTCGATCGATCTGCATGGGTGTTCTCCTGGTCTTGTTGTTCTTGTCACATCAGGTTGCGTACAGGCCGGCGCTTCAGCGTGCTTCGCGCTCAGGGCTTTCGTGGTGGTCCAGTTCATGACGTTGCGGCAGGCCTTCCATGTCGCCGCGGCTCTGCACCGCGCGGCTGCCGCACCAGTTGCCGCGGGCCACGGCGCGGCGCAGCGGCAAGCCTTCGAGCAAGGCGCTGATCACCCCGACGGCGAAGGCATCGCCCGCGCCCACGGTGTCCACTACCCGCGCGACCGGCTGGCCGGGCACCACGCCATGGGCACCCTGGGCATCGCGCCAGTAGGCGCCTTCGGCCCCCAGCTTGATCGCCACGTACTGCGCGCCCTGCTCTAGGTAGAACTCGGCGATGGCCTGCGGCGCCTGCCGGCCGGTGAGCAGGCGCCCCTCCTCCAGCCCTGGCAGCACCCAGTCGGCCTTGGCCGCCAGGGCGTTGACCTCGCGCACCATGGTCTGGCGGTCGGGCCACAGTGACGGACGCAGGTTGGGGTCGAAGGAAATGCTGCGGCCATTGGCTCGCATGCCGTCCAGCAACTGGTGACACAGTTCGCGGCAACTGCCTGAAAGCGCCGCCGGAATGCCCGTGGCATGCAGGTGCCGGGCCTGCAACAACGCCGGCCGCACCAGCGCGGGCGACAGCCGACTGGCCGCCGAGCCACGGCGGAAATACTCGACTTTCGGATCGCTGCCATCGTCGCAGCGCTCCTTGAGCTGGAACCCCGTGGGGTGCCCGGCATCGACCTCGACACTGGAACAGTCCAGGCCTTCGCGGCGCAGGCTGTCGAGCACGAAGGCACCGAGCGAGTCGTCACCGACCCGGCTCAGCCATTGCACCCGCAGGCCCAGGCGTGACAGGCCGATGGCCACGTTGCTGTCGGCACCGGCGATGCGTTTGCCAAAGCCCTCGACCTGGGCCAGGTCGCCCGGCTGCGCCGCCACGAACATGGCCATGGTTTCACCGAAGCACAGCACGTCATGCTCAGCCATGGCACACCTGCCCTTCCAGCTCGGCCAGTTGCGCGACCTGGCGCGCCGTCAGTGCCAGCAGGTCCTCGCCGGCCAGGGGGTACTCGATGGCACGCGGCAGGCCCGGGGCGAAATGCGTCATCAATTCGCGCCACTGGGCCAGGTCGAGGTCCTCGGGCACCACGGCTACCAGGCGCCCGTCGGCGCGGCGCGCCACCGCCTTGCAGTGCACGTAGCGCACCCAACGCCCCAGCAATTGCGCGGCCAGCAGCGGCGACTCGTCGTGCCAGTACCAGTTGCCGATGTCGAAGGTCATGCCCGGCGCCACGCCTTGCGCCTGGGCCTCGCGGAAAAACTTCACCAAGGTCGGCAGCCGCCCACCGTAGGGCGTCTGGTCGTTTTCCACGTACAGCGCCGTCTTGTGTTGCAACAGTGGTGCCAGCGCCAGTAAATCGCAGCCATCCTGGTAATGACCCAGCGACACCTTGAGTGCCACCGCGCCGATCTCGCTCGCCAGTTGCAGCCGCTGGGCAATCGCGGGCTCCAGGCTGCCATCCTCGCGCCACAGTTCCAGTGGCGTGGAGTAGAGACTCTGCAGGCCATGCTCGGCGGCCAGGTTGGCCAGGGTAGCGGCATCAGGCGCAGCGTCGAACAGCTCCTCGCGCCATTCCACCCGCCGTGCCCCTGCCGCAGCGAGCAACGGCAGGTAGCTGGCCTGGCCCAACCGCCTTACGGCATCGGCACCGAAACTCGACAAGCTGATGGAAACAGTGTGCGTGCGCATCGTGGTAATCCTTGTTCTTGTGGATGAAACCGGTTTCATTTTTCTCCGGCAACAACGGCGTCCGCGACGCCGTCAGTGTTGTGATCGGGTAGAGCCTCGCGCAATGAGCTGCGCGCGCAGATCCAGGCGCCGGGCCGGCAGTGGGCTGCCTTGCAGGCGCTCCAGCAGGCACTGGAACGCCGCCGCGCCGATGCGCCCGGTGGGTTGCGCCAACGCGCTGATGCCGTTGCCCACCAGCGGGTACCAATCCAGGTCGTCCAGCGCCAGCAGGCCCAGGTCCTGGAACAGCGGCTCGCCCCTGGCGTGCAGCACCCGCACCAGCTCCAGGGTGGCGACACCATTGCAACTGAACAGCGCCTGCGGGCCGTGCCCTGCCCCGGCGATGAACGCGCCCAGCTGCTCGGTGAGGCCCGGGCCTACCTCCAGCACCTGCCCGCGCAACCCACGACGCCGGGCGATGGAGGCCTGGAAGGCATCCACGCGCTCCTGCCGCGAGCTGGTGCCATCAAGTGGCTCGGTGACGGCGAGGATGTCGCGATAACCGTTGTGTTCAAGGTGATCCAGCGCCTGCTCGACGGCGTCGCTGTTGTCCAGGCCCACCAGATCGACCGGCAGGCCCGCCAGTTGCCGGTCGACCAATACCATGGGCAGGTCGCGGACCAGGCTGGCCAGCTCCCCGGCGCGGTGGCCCAGGGTGTTGACGATCAGGCCGTCGACGTTGTACGCCTGCAGGGCCTGCAGCTGGCTGCGCTCCTGGGCGTCGTCACAGTCGGTGTTGCACACCACCAGGCTGTAGCCGTGCTGGCGACAGGCCGTCTCGACAGCGTGCATCACCGCCACGGAATAGGGGTTGCGGATATCCGCCAGGAGCATGCCGATCAGCCCGGTGCGACCGCGCTTGAGGGCACTGGCCATGCGGTTGGGGCGATAGCCCAGGCGCTCGACGACGGCTTCGATCCGCTGCGCGGTCGCCTCGGCGAGCAGTTGCCGATCCTCGCCCATATAGCGCGAGACGGTTGCCTTGGAGACGCCGGCCGCCTTCGCGACCTCGCTGATAGTGACCCGCCCGCGGACAGGAACTGCGTCTTTATCCACCCCTGAGCCCTTCTTGTAGGTGTTTGTGCAGGGTTGATGAAACCGGTTTCAATGAAATCAGGGATGATCCATGCCGTCAAGTGGCGAGCTTTGTGCCAAAGCAGGCGCATACACTGCCAAACCCTCCCTCCTGCCCTGTACCTCGGCCTTCGGAGCGGTATGGTGATACTTCGGACTTCGCTCGCCCTGCCCTGGAGATAGTCATGACCGCTCTGTTTCGTATCAGCCTGGTGCTAATGCTCGCCGGCATGGGGATGGGGGATATCGTGGTGGCCAGTGTCGGGCTGCTGGGCTTGTGCGCAGGCGCCGTGATGCTCAGCATTCGCCAGGATGCGGTTGCTCAGCCGGCAAGAGAATCGGAGTTCATCGCCTAGGCCTGTGCCCACATGAAAGAAGCTTCATGATTGCCGCAGAGCCCCTGCCTGCGGGCCAGAGCAATGCCTGGCCAGCATTGCGCGGGGCGCTGCGCCTTGAGCCTCACCGCCTGCCCGCGTAGCATCGCCGCCCCACCCGCCGCTCCCCTGTGCTCATGCCGCAACCCATTCCCCTCAAGGACCACGAAAAGGAAAAGCACCTGGTCAACCGCCGGCTACTGGCCTGCGCCCTGCTGGTGCTCGGCCTGGTGGCGGTACTGGTAGGCCGGCTCTACGTGCTCCAGGTGTTGCAGCACGACCAGCAGTCGGCGGTATCGGAAAACAACCGCGTGCACGTGCTGCCGATCCCGCCCGAACGCGGCCTGATCTACGATCGCAACGGTGTGGTACTGGCCGACAACAAGCCCAGCTTCAACCTGACCATGACCCGCGAGCGGGCCGGCGATTCGAAGAAGGTGCTCGACAACCTGGCGCAGGTCCTGGGACTGTCCGAGGACGACCGCCAGCAGTTCGACAAGGACCTGCGCCGCGGCCGCAAGCCGTTCGAGCCGGTGACCCTGCTGGTCGGCCTGAGCGAGGAGCAGATCGCCCTGATCGCGGTCAACCAGTTCCGCCTGCCGGGGTTGGAGGTGGAGCCGCAATTCATTCGCGAGTACCCCTTGGCCGAACACTTCGCCCATTCGGTCGGCTACGTCGGACGCATCAACGAGAAGGAAGCCAAGAGCCTCGACAGCACCGCCTACCGCGGCACCCAGTCCATCGGCAAGACCGGCATCGAGCGGTTCTACGAGGACCAGCTGCATGGCCAGGTAGGCTACGAGGAAGTCGAGACCAACGCCCAGGGCCGGGTGATGCGCGTGCTCAATCATCACGACCCGGTGCCCGGCAAGGACATCGTGCTGAGCCTCGACGCCCACCTGCAGCAAGCCGCCGAGAAAGCCCTGGGCGATCGGCGCGGCGCGGTGGTGGTGCTCGACCCGGACAACGGCGACGTGCTGGCGATGGTCAGCAACCCGGCGTTCGACCCCAACCTGTTCGTCAAGGGCATCAGCTTCAAGCAGTACGCCGCCCTGCGCGACTCCATCGACCGGCCACTGTTCAACCGCGTGCTGCGCGGGCTGTACGCCCCAGGCTCGACGGTCAAGCCCGAGGTGGCCATCGCCGGCCTCGACAGCGGCGTGATCACCCCCGGCAGCCGGGTGTTCGACCCCGGCTACTACGAGCTGCCCAACTACGAGCACAAGTACCGCAACTGGAACCGCACGGGCGATGGCTGGGTCGACCTGTACAGCGCGATCATGCGCTCCAACGACACCTACTTCTACGACCTGGCGCACAAGCTGGGCATCGACCGCCTGCACGACTACATGGCCGAGTTCGGCCTCGGCCAGAAGGTCTCGCTGGACATGTTCGAGGAAGCGCCGGGGCTGATGCCGTCCCAGGCGTGGAAACGCGCCACCCGGCGCCAGGCCTGGTTCCCCGGCGAAACGCTGATTCTCGGCATTGGCCAGGGCTACATGCAGGTGACCCCGCTGCAGCTGGCCCAGGCCACCAGCCTGCTGGCCAGCAAGGGCGTGTGGCACCGCCCGCACCTGGCCCTGACCATCGGTGGCCAGGCGCCGGTCGACCCGCATCCGATGGCAGATATCGTGCTGCATGACAAGCATGCCTGGGACCAGGTCAGCCAGGGCATGCAGATGGTCATGCACGACCCGCGTGGCATCGCCCGCGCATCCGCCGCCGGCGCCCAGTACCGCATCGCCGGCAAGAGCGGCACCGCGCAAGTGGTGGCGATCAAGCAGGGTGAGCGCTACAACCGCAACAAGACCCTCGAGCGCCACCGCGACAACGCCCTGTTCGTCGGTTTTGCCCCGGCCGATCATCCGGCGCTGGTGGTGGCGGTGATGATCGAGAACGGCGAGGCCGGTGGCCGCGTAGCGGGACCGGTGGTGCGCGAGGTGATGGATGCCTACCTGCTGGATGAGCAGGGACATTTGAAAGACCGGTATGCCGGAGTGCAGCAGCCCAGGAACATCCCGCACAGCTAGGGTCGCGTTGCCTCAACCAGCGGCATTCGGCATCAGGTCATAGGGGTGTTTCCACCCTGGCATGTCCTGGATTCGCTGCTTCCAGGCTTCGATATGCCCGAACTCGGCAACCGCCAGGCCGGTGTCCTCGGGCATGTACACATAGCCCGCCAGGGACAGATCGGCGATGGTCAGTCGCCCACCCACCATGAACGGCGTCTTCGCCAGGTGCGCATCGACGATCTGGTACGCCGCCCTGGCCCGCTCGCGCAGAAAGCGGGTGACATCCGACTCGCCCATCTGCTTCAGGCAGTAGATAAAGCGCAACGCCGCGTAGTAGCTGGTGAACTTGTGGTTGTCGAACAGCATCCAGCGCCAGATCTCGCGCTTTTCGTGATCGTCACGCGGGCCGAACTGGCCGGTGCGCTCGGCCAGGTAGTCGAGGATCAGGGCCGATTGGGTAAGCTTCTCGCCGGCATGTTCCAGCACCGGCACCTCCCCTTGCTCGTTGACCGCGTCACGCCAGTCTTGCCCGCGGGTCTGGCCATGGAAGAAATCGACGAACACCGGCACCCAGTCCTGGCCGGTGAGTTGCAGCATCAGCGCGGCCTTGTAGGCATTTCCCGACTCGGCAAAGCAGTGGAGCGTATATTCGGCCATGGAGTACTCCTAGATTCCTTTAATTGGTGGCTGACGCAGGCTAAGAAGGTACGGCGATAAAAGGGCTAGTCAGCTTCAGGTAACACCCATTGGGCAAGTTATCACCCCTCAATGAGAATTGCAGCCTACCGCTTTTTTTCATCCATCGAGACAGCTAGCCATCCGCATTCTTTCACACACGCAATCCTGAATGTCTTACCTGTCAATTCTGCTAGTTGCCAATCAGCCGCGACGAAGGCAAGGTCATATCGACACGTTCCCTTTAGGCGCGCTGATGAAAAAACCAGAAACCATCCGAGTCATGCGAGCAATGCTCGCTACTGATGCGCTAGGTTCGATCTTGTGCAATCAGACCGTGCAGGATATTCATAGGTTGGCGTACTCAGTTTATGGCTATGATCCAATCGCCGTCTTGCACTCCTCGCAGCTAGGCTTCAGTGGGCAAGCACGTGAGCCTAATGGCTTGTACTCGCTCGGCAATGGATACCGATTCTACAGCACCCTCCTGATGCGTTTTGTTTCACCCGATGACCTCAGCCCATTCTCCAGGGGAGGAATCAACACCTATGGATATTGCGAGGCCGACCCCGTAAACGCTTCAGACAAGACCGGACACTCAAGGACCCTTCTAATAGAACGGTTCAAGATAATAAAACGCCAACCACAAACCACCGTAGTACCTGTGGGGAAAAACAAGTTCAAACTCCACACATGGCAGCCAAAAAGCACATTCAGCCATGAGGTTATCGAACTGCAATCAGCATTCGCGAATCAGGGAGCCCCAAGGTATTTAAAGAGCATCGACAGGCTTAACTTTGACATAAACATGCAGCAAATTGCATCCTTGAAATTCGCGCTTTCATCAAAAATGCGTGTCGACATCCCCACAGTAGAAAGCACTATCAAGCATCTTGAGAGCATTAATGAGACCTACCTCGCAAGAGGAGCGGAGCTCTTGCGCCAGGCTGCTGACAGCGACGACCTAACTACCTACTTCAAGGGTGAGCCCAGGACGACTCCTGGCAGCAGTTGATTGCAGACGCTTTCTGCGTAGTAGCCTGCCTCTCGTTGTCATACCCGAGCCCACCGATTGAACTCTCATCCCACAGCAGGGTTCTTAACATCATGCAGTAACACCCTTGGGCATCACCTTTCCGGAGGACTCGCCATGCGCCACTTACTGCTCGTTCCCTCGCTGCTGCTCCTGCTCCCTGCCGGTGCCGCCCTGGCCCGCGTCGATGCCGGGGACGTCGCGACCTCGGCGGGGGTTTCCGCCTCGCTGTACTCGACCTTCAAGGACGACAAACGGATCATCCCGGCCCGCGACGAGCTGTCGGCCTTTGTCGCCAGCGGCGGTGCCATTCGCGGGGCCTATCTGGAAGCGGCGCTGGCCGAGGTGCGCCGGGCCAATCCGGGGCTGCAGGCCAGTGACGAAGAGCTGGCCCAAGCGTTGCTGTCGCAGGATGACAGGTTGGCGGATCACTGACGGACCAGGGCGACCTGGCGCCGCTTGCGCGGCGCCAATGGTCAGCCCGCCCGGTTGGTCACGCCGAACGGGATATGCACCGACGGCACCACCGTGCTGGTCCTCTTAAGGTGCCCGGACTGGTCATCGAAGAAGATGTGCGGCTTGAGCACCTGCAATACCCTGCGCTTCTCGATGCCGCCCAGGAAAAACGCGTCGTTGGCCATCACCCCCCAGCTTTTCAGGGTATTGAGCGCCCGCTCGTGTGAAGGCGCGTTGCGCGCGGTGACGATCGACACCCGCAGGCGGTTCTCGTAACTGGGATTGGCCAGCTTGTGCTGTTCCTCGGCCGCCTGGATGCGGGCAATGCGCACGAAGAACTCCTTGAGCGGGCCGGGATTGTGCGGCTGGGTGACATTGATCACTTCATGGGCGTGGAAACTGCCCAGGCCGCCCGACTGCATCACTGCCTCGGACTCATCGCCGGCCAGCACACCGTCGAAGTCGAAGGCTATGCGCAGATTGTCGTCGCTTTCATCGTCGTCGAACTTCGAATCCAACACCTGCCCCGCGGGGTAGCCGGCCTTGATCGCGGCGTCCACGTGCTGCTTGTCGGCGGACAGGAACAACGCGATGTTCAACGCCGGGATGTACTCATACGGCGAACGGCCTTGGGTGAAGATTGCCCGGGTCATGTTCAGGCCGTAGTGACCGATGGTCTTCATCACCCGCATTCCGGTGTCCGGGTCGTTCTGCGACAGCAACACCACCTCCACCAGCGGGTCCTCTGGATCACCGCGCAGGTCATTAAGTGCCAGCAGGCGCTTGATGAAGGGATAGGCGATGCCCTTGCCCAGCGGCACGTCCAGGTGCTGCTCCTGGTACTTGCGGTATTGCGCCTCGCCGTCGCGACGGAACACGGCGTCCGACTCGCTCAGGTCGAACACGGCGCTGGAAGCGACACCGATGACCAGGCGATCATCCAGTTCGAAGGCCATGGGGCATTCCTTGTGTGGGTAAATGTTGTGCGCAATGCCGTTCAGCTTTCGCTGCGGCCTTGCAGGCGTGAAGTCCAGTCCTCGACCTGGCGTTGCTCCAGGCGTTTTTCCAGGGTGCGACGCCAGTTCGGCACCAGCGGCAGTTCCAGGCATTCACGCAACAGGCCGGGCTCCAGCTGCTTGTCGAACAGCACCGCCGAAAGCCGCGCCACCGACCACTGGCCATAGGGCCGCTCGACCAGTTGCAGGGCATCGCCCGCCTGTACCTCGCCCTCCTCCAGCACCCGGTAGTACCAGCCGGTGCGCCCGCTCTGCTGCACCCGCAGCGCCATCTGCGCCACGTCGAAACGGTCGTTGAGCTTCCAGCACGGCATGCGCCCCTGGGAGACTTCCAGCAACACCGTGCCAACGCGGATACGGTCGCCCAGGCACACATCGGTCTCGCGCCAGCCGCTGCTGCTGAAGTTCTCGCCGAAGGCACCGGGCCGGGTCAGCAAGGGATGTTCGCCGAGTTCAGCGACCCAGTCAGGGTAGTGATCGCGGGGATAATGGTGGATGGCCTTCTCAACGCCGCCGTGCACGCGCAGATCGCCCTGCTCGTCACCGACGATACCGAGCAAGGTCACCTGCAAGGGGCCCTGGCGGGGTTGCTTGTCGATGGCGCTGAGGGAACCTGGGCGGGTGAATGGCCGGGCGCTGCCGGTGAGCAGGCTGTCCAGGCGCGGACTGGGCGAGGTCATGCGGCGGGGCTCGTTAGAAGGACCGGGAGAGCTTACACCAGAGCCCATGAGAGGCCCAACCGGCCGATTGCCGGGGCTGGCCTCCAAGCCCGCTCCTGCTGGAGCGGACTTGTCCCCGAGAGGTCTCGACAGCGCCTACTTGCCCCGCGCCTTGTTGTAGATCGTCTTGGCACGGTCGGCCGAGGCCTGGCAAGTGGTCATGTCGCCTTTGGCCTGGGCGGCCTTGGCCTGCTCGAGCAGCTTGTGGTAATCGGCGGCCATGCCGCCATGCAAGGCCTGGCCATCGCTCTTGCTGATGTATTCCAGGTCCTTGATCTTGGCATCGCAGTTGGTGGCCGGGTCATCCTCGGCGTGGGCGGCGAAGCTCAGTACGCAAGTGATCACTAGCAGTGTCATGGATTTCATGGAGTGTTCTCCTGGGAAACAACCTGACTGCCGGAACATCCGCCGGCCAGTTGGCCGACGCAGCACAGAGCATAGTCCGCCAAGGTCGCCGCCACAGGGCTTCAGCCCAACGGTAGACCCACCTCGGCCACCAGGAAGTCGATGAACACGCGGACGTTAAGCGGCATGTGCCGGGCCTGGGGATACACCAGCATGAACGGCCGCGACGTGCCGCCATATCCGGCCAGCACCTCCACCAGCTCGCCGCTGTCCAGGGCGTCCTGCACGGTGAACCGGTAGGCCTGCATCAGGCGGCCGCCGTGACGCACCAGGGTGGTGGTGGCGAGAAAGTCGCCCAGGCAGGTAAAGGCACCCTGGGCTTCCAGCTCGCCCGTCGCTGGCGCGACGGTGACGGTGCTGCGCCAGCGCGAACGTCGCTGAAACCATCACGGGCGAAAGGGTAATGTCTGTCAGTTCGCGTCACTGGGGCTGCTACGCAACCCATCGCCGGCAAGCCGGCTCCCACAGGTACAGCGCAGAGCTCACGAATTGCGCGACCCCTGTGGGAGCCGGCTTGCCGGCGATGGGCCCCGGGTTTCAGCCGCGGCCCACCGATCGCGCCACACGGTCCACCGCGATACGCGTCTTTTCCACCAGTTCGTCCAGCTCGCCACGGCTGGCCACCAGGGCCGGGGCCATGATCATTCGCCCCAAAGTGGAGCGGATGATCACTCCTTCCTCGAAACCAAAGGTGCGGCACTGCCAGGCCAGGTCGTTCTCGTTGGCGAAGCGCTTGCGCGTGGCCTTGTCCTCGGCGAACTGTAAGGCTGCCACCAGGCCGGTGCCCTGTACTTCACCGATCAACGGGTGATCGGCGAACACCTCGCGCAGGATACGCTGCAGGTACGGGCCGGTGTCGTCCTTGACCCGGCGCACGATACCCTCGTCGCGCAGGGCCTTGAGGTTGGCGATGGCCACCGCCGCCGCCACCGGGTGGCCGGAATAGGTCAGGCCGTGGGCGAACACCCCGCCCCGCTCCACCAAAGCCTCGGCGATACGCTTGCTCAGCACCAAACCGCCCATGGGCACGTAGCCGCTGGTCAGGCCCTTGGCGATGGACAGGGTATCCGGCTCGAAGCCGAAGTGCTGGTGGGCGAACCATTCGCCGGTGCGGCCGAACCCACCGATAACCTCGTCGGCGCACAGCAGCACGTCGTACTGGCGGCAGATGCGCTGGATCTCCGGCCAGTAGCTCTCGGGCGGGAAAATCATGCCGCCGGCGCCCTGGAACGGCTCGGCGATGAAACCTGCGACATTCTCGGCGCCCAGTTCGAGGATCTTCTCTTCCAGTTGCAAGGCGCAACGGCGGCCGAATTCCGCCGGAGTCAGCTCGCCACCGGCGGCGAACCAGTACGGTTCATCGATATGCGCCACATCCGGGATCAACCCGCCCATCTCGTGCATGAACTTCATGCCGCCCAGCGCCGTGGCCGCCAGGGTCGAGCCGTGGTAGCCGTTCCAGCGGCCGATCATGATCTTCTTGCGCGGCTGGCCGACCACCTGCCAGTAGCGACGCACGGTGCGAATCAGCACCTCGTTGGCCTCGGAGCCGGAGTTGGTGTAGATGGCGTGGCTGTAGTGGCCGGGCAGCAGGCTGAACAGCAGCTCGGACAGCTCGATCACCGCTGGGTGGGTGGTGTGGAAGAACATGTTGTAGTACGGCAGCTGGTCCATCTGTGCGGCGGCGGCGGCGGTCAGGTCCTTGCGGCCATAGCCGAGCTGGGTGCACCACAGGCCGGACATGCCGTCCAGGTAGCGGCGGCCGTCGTTGTCCCACAGGTACAGGCCCTCGCCGCGAATGATGACCCTTGGTCCCTCGGCGTTGAGCGCCTTCTGGTCGAGGAAGGCGTGGATGTGGTGGGCGGCGTCGCCAGCCTGGTAGTCGCGGGTATCGCGTTTGCCGGTCGTCGGGGTGATGGGTGCGTTCATTGTTGTTCTCCTCGGGTGAATGTCAGCGCAGCTGGATCCAGGTGGTCTTGAGCTGGGTGTACTTGTCGAACGAATGCAACGAGAGGTCGCGGCCGAAACCGGACTGGCGCCCGCCGCCGAAGGGCACGGTCACGTCCAGGGCGTCGACGGTGTTGACCGACACCGTGCCGGCCCTGAGCCGCCTGGCCACGCGGTGGGCGCGGTTGAGATCGTCGCTCCACACCGACGCGGCCAGGCCATAGACGCTGTCGTTGGCAAGGGCGATGGCCTCTTCCTCATCGTCAAAGGCGCTGACCGCCAGCACCGGGCCGAAGATTTCGTCGCGGGCCAGGGCCATGTCCTGGCGTACGTCGCTGAAGATCGTCGGCGTGATGAAGTTGCGCGAGCCGTTCACGCTCAGGCGCTCGCCGCCGCAGCGCAGACGCGCGCCCTGCTCCCGGGCCTGGCCGATGGCGGCCTCGACTCGCGCGGTCTGCGTGGCATCGACGATGGCGCCGGCACGGCTGGCCGGGTCCAGCGGGTCGCCCGGTAGCCATTCGCGGGCCTGGCGCAGCAGACGCTCGACGAATTCGTCGTGGATCGAGCGCTGCACATACAGCCGCGAATTGGCCGAGCACACCTCGCCCTGGTTGAAGAAGATGCCGAACGCGGCCTTCTGCGCCGCCAGGTCGAGGTCGCGGCAGTCGTCGAACACCAGGTTCGGGCTCTTGCCGCCGCATTCGAGCCACACCTGCTTGAGGTTCGACTGCGCCGAATACTGCATGAAGTACTTGCCCACCTGGGTGGAGCCGGTGAACACCAGGCAGTCCACGTCCGGGTGCAGGCCCAAAGCCCGGCCAGCGGTTTCGCCCAGGCCCGGTACCACGTTGAGCACCCCCTCCGGCAACCCGGCCTCCAGGGCCAGCTCGGCCAGGCGCAGGGCCGAGAACGGCGACTGCTCGGCGGGCTTGAGCACCACGCTGTTACCTGCGGCGAGCGCCGGGGCGACCTTCCAGGCGGCCATGTCCAGCGGGAAGTTCCACGGCACCACCGCACCGACCACGCCCAACGCCTCGCGGCTGATCATCGCCACCGCGCTGGCGGCGGTCGGCGCGACCTGGTCATAGAGCTTGTCCAGCGCCTCGCCATACCAGGCGAACACCTGGGCCGCGCCGGGCACATCGATGCTGTAGGCATCCATCACCGGCTTGCCCATGTTCAGCGAGTCGAGCAGCGCCAGTTCCTCGCGGTGGGCCAGCATCAACTCGGCCAGGCGCAGCAGCACGCGCTTGCGCTCGGCCGGCGCCATGCGCGCCCAGGGTCCATGCTCGAAGGCACGGCGGGCGGCGCGCACCGCCTGGTCGATCTCGCTGTCGGCGCAGGCGGCGACCTGGGCCAGGCACTGCTCGGTCGCCGGGTTGATGGCGGCGAAGGTGGCGCCGTCGCGGGCCACCACCGGGCGTCCGTCGATCAACGCGGTGGTGATGAAGCTTTGCCGCGCGGCGCGCTGCAGCCAATCGCTTTTCGTATGCACGCAGGTCTCCCCTCCGGCCACACGCGGGCCGGTGATTGTCGTTGTCTGGATGAGGTGAAGCGGTGGTCAGCGCCGTCGCAGGTAGCGTTCCAGCGGGTCCTTGCTCAAGCCTTCCTGGGCCTGGGTCAGCGAGGCGATGAACAGCGAGAACAGCTCGGCCTGGGTGGCGATATCGAGCTTGGCGTAGAGGTTCTTGCGGTGGGTCTTGACCGTGTCTTCGCTGATGCCCAGGCGCTCGGCCAGCGAACGCGTGGAATGGCCGCGCAGCAGGTACTGGGCAATATGGCACTCACGCTCGGTGAGCAAGGACGAGCCGAAGTTGTTCAGCGCGGCGTTGATCTGCCGCCCCAGCGCGCTTTCGAAGCGCCCGCCCAGGGCGTCGGCATCCAGCTGCCCCCAGTGGCGGCGCACCACCGCCACCACCCAGGCGGCGACGCACTTGAGCTCGGCCACCTGGCGACTGCCCAGGCGTCGGGTACTGCCCAGGGCCACTGCGATGGTCAGTTGGGCGTCCAGCGGCACCAGGTAGTTGAGTTCGTCCTCCAGGTGCGCGTGCTGGTAGAACGAGGTGTAGTACTCGCTGCGCTTGAAGTGGTCGGGGGCGACATCGCTCAGGCGATAGCAACCGGCGGGCACTCCGTCCATGCAGGCGCGGTAGAACGGGCACAACAGGTAGTAGCCTTCGAGGTACTTCTGCACGTTGCCCTCGGGCAGCCAGGGCCCCTCGTCGTCCTTGGCGAACAGCGCCGACGGCAGGCCCTTGCGCGGATACAGGAACACGGTGATGGCCTGGCACGCTGCAGCTGGTTGAGCGCGGCGAACAGTGCCTCGACGAAGCCTGGGGTGCCGATGGCGTCGACCACACGGGCCATCTGCGCATACCAGTCGGGCGAATTCAGCTGGGCATTGCTCATTATTGTCTTCCCCGCCAGGGTGAGTGCTGGCCGGGATTGTTTCATGGGGGGACGGAGGCGGCTATCACCCTTCGGGGTGAGAGGCGACCGTCGTTCAACCTGTAGCGACGCCATCGCGTGGCAAGCTCCGCTCCTACAGGTAACCGGTAGTTGCTACAGTGGCTGCCTCGACCAAGAGCGCGCGTGACGACAAAAATGCACGGCAGCCCTGCAGATTTGCCAATTGTGCAAGGTAAATTTGCATGACAGGATCGACCGATCCGCTCGCGCACTCCAGGACTTCACTTGGAAAATCAATAACAAAGCAGGGAGACCGCGATGACCGCGCACGCTCAATCCTCGGCAACGGATCAGGTACTGGCCGAGGTCCGCAACCACATTGGCCACCTCACCCTCAACCGTCCCGCCGGCCTCAACGCCCTGACCCTGGACATGGTGCGCAGCCTGCAGCATCACCTCGACCAATGGGCGCAGGATCCGCAGGTGCAGGCCGTGATGCTGCGTGGCGAGGGCCCCAAGGGTTTCTGCGCCGGCGGCGACATCCGCTCGCTGCACGACAGCTTCAAGGCCGGCGAAAAACTGCACGAGGAGTTCTTCGTCGAGGAGTATGCCCTGGACCTGTGCCTGCACCGCTACCGCAAGCCGGTGCTGGTATTGATGGACGGCTTCACCCTCGGCGGCGGCATGGGCCTGGCCCAGGGCTGCGACCTGCGCATCGTCACCGAGCGCAGCCGCCTGGGAATGCCGGAGGTGGGTATCGGCTACTTCCCGGACGTCGGCGGCAGCTACTTCCTGTCCCGCGTGCCCGGCGAGCTGGGCATCTACCTGGGTGTCAGCGGCACGCAAATCAAGGCCGCCGACGCCCTGTACTGCGGCCTCGCCGACTGGTACCTGGACAGCGCCAGGCTGGCCGCGCTGGATGACGGCCTGGACCGCCTGGTGTTCGGCGAGCACCCGCTCAAGGACCTGCAGGGCCTGCTGGCCAAGCTCGGCACCCAGGTGCTCGAAGACGCCCCGCTGGCGCGCCTGCGCCCGGTGATTGACCACTTCTTCGCCCTGCCCGACTTGCCCAGCATCATCGAACAGCTGCGCGCCGTGACCATCGGCGACAGCCACCCGTGGGCGCTGGAGACTGCCGCCCTGCTGGAAACCCGCTCGCCGCTGGCCATGGCCGTGACCCTGGAGCTGCTGCGCCGTGGCCGCCACCTGAGCCTGGAAGACTGTTTCGCCATGGAACTGCACATCGACCGCCAGTGGTTCGAGTACGGCGACATCATCGAGGGCGTGCGCGCCCTGATCATCGACAAGGACAAGCAGCCGCGCTGGAACCCGCCGACCCTGGGCGAACTCACCGCGCAGCGCGTCGACCAATTCTTCGAAGGCCTGTGAGCCCGGGAGTACACAGATGCAAGACCTGGAACTGAGCGAAGAACAGATCATGATCCGCGACATGGCGCGCGATTTCGCCCGCGGCGAGATCGCCCCCCATGCCCAAGCCTGGGAGAAAGCCGCCTGGATCGATGACGACGTGGTACGCAAGATGGGCGAGCTGGGCCTGCTCGGCATGGTGGTGCCGGAGGACTTCGGCGGCAGCTACACCGACTACGTCGCCTATGCCCTGGCAGTCGAGGAGATCGCCGCCGGCGACGGCGCCATCGGGGCGCTGATGAGCATCCACAACTCGGTGGGCTGTGGCCCGTTGCTGGCCTACGGCACGCCCGAACAACAGCAGGCCTGGCTGCCGCCACTGGCCAGCGGCGAGGTGATCGGCTGCTTCTGCCTGACCGAGCCCCAGGCCGGCTCCGAGGCCCACAACCTGCGCACCCGCGCCGAACTGGTCGATGGCCAGTGGGTGATCAATGGCGCCAAGCAGTTCGTCAGCAATGCCCGCCGCGCCAAGCTGGCCATCGTCTTCGCCGTGACCGACCCGGAGCTGGGCAAGAAAGGCCTCTCGGCGTTCCTGGTGCCCACCGACAACCCTGGGTTCAAGGTCGACCGCAGCGAACACAAGATGGGCATCCGCGCCTCCGACACCTGCGCGGTGACCCTGGACAACTGCCGCATCCCGGCCGCCAACCTGCTCGG
Organism: Pseudomonas sp. PONIH3; assembly: GCF_002934345.1. NCBI lineage: Bacteria > Pseudomonadati > Pseudomonadota > Gammaproteobacteria > Pseudomonadales > Pseudomonadaceae > Pseudomonas > Pseudomonas sp. PONIH3. Next base: position 42,895 of record NZ_CP026386.1, on the reverse strand, counting down.
CGAACGCGGCAAGGGCCTGGCCATCGCCCTGTCCAACCTCGAAGGCGGGCGCATCGGCATCGCCGCCCAGGCCCTGGGTATCGCCCGCGCAGCCTTCGAGGCGGCACTGACCTACTCCCGCGAGCGCATCCAGTTCGGCAAGCCGATCAACGAGCACCAGAGCATCGCCAACCTGCTGGCCGACATGCAGGTGCAGATCAACGCCAGCCGCCTGCTGATCCTGCACGCCGCGCGTCTGCGCAGCGCGGGCAAGCCTTGCCTGTCGGAGGCCTCCCAGGCCAAGCTGTTCGCCTCCGAGATGGCCGAGCGGGTCTGCTCGATGGCGATCCAGGTGCATGGCGGCTACGGCTACCTCGAAGACTACCCGGTGGAGAAGTACTATCGGGATGCGCGGATCACCCAGATATACGAGGGGTCCAGCGAGATCCAGCGCATGCTGATCGCCCGTGAACTGAAGCATTATCCGATCTGACGTACCCATCGTCGGTCAAGCCCGCTCCACGGTGGAGCAGGCTTGACCGACGATGAATGATTCAATCCATGAGATTTATTCGTCTCATATGATACAGTGATGGATCTTTCGTCTCTTTTCGCCTGCCCGACAGCCGAACCCCGACTGAGGTCCCTATGCGCAGATCCCTCCAAGAAGAACGCCTGCTCAAGGCGCTGGCCCATGCCATTGTCGTCCATCCCCGCGCCACCTTGAAAGAGCTGGCGGAAACCGCCGGGGTCAGCAAGGCCACCCTGCACCGCTTCTGCGGCACCCGCGAAAATCTGGTGAACCTGCTCGAGGACCACGGCGAGCACGTACTCAACCAGGTCATCCAGGAAGCGGACCTGGAGCGCACCGAACCCTTGGTCGGCATTCGCCACCTGATCGCCGAACACCTCAAGCACCGCGAAATGCTGGTGTTCCTGATGTTCCAGTACCGCCCCGGCACTCTGCTCAACAACGCCGAGGACTTGCGCTGGCAGGCCTACACCCAGGCCATGGACGCGTTCTTCCTGCGTGCCCAGCAACTGGGCGTGCTGCGCATCGACATCAGCGCGGCGGTGTTCACCGAAATGTTCATGACCATGATCTACGGCATGGTCGATGCCGAGCGCCGCGGCCGCGCCGCCAGCGCCAACACCGCGCAGACCTTGGAGCAGCTATTCCTCAATGGCGCGCGGGCCCAGGCCTGAAGCTGAGGGCGTCTACCGCCCCTGCTCGCCCGCCAGCGCCTCGATGCTGATCTCGCGCATCCTGAACTTCTGCACCTTGCCGGTCACCGTCATGGGGAATTCATCGACGAAGCGGAAATGGCGTGGCACCTTGAAATGCGCGATGCGCGCCCGCGCCCATTCACGCAGTTCTTCCTCGCCCAGGGCCTGCCCCGGGTGCAGGCGAATCCAGGCGACGATCTCCTCGCCATAGCGGCTGCAGGGGATGCCGATCACCTGCACGTCGGCCACCGCCGGGTGGGTGAAGAAGAACTCCTCCAGCTCCCGCGGATAGATGTTTTCGCCACCGCGGATGATCATGTCCTTGCTGCGCCCGACGATGCACACGTAGCCCTGTTCGTCCATCACCGCCAGGTCGCCGGTGTGCATCCAGCCCTCGGCGTCGATGCTCTCGGCGGTGGCCTTGGGGTTGTCCCAGTAGCCGAGCATCACACTGTAGCCGCGGGTGCACAGCTCGCCGATCTCGCCGCGTGCCAGGGTGGTGCCTACGCTGTCGATCACCTTGCTCTGCAGCCACGGCTGGGTGCGGCCAACACTGGTCACCCGGCGCTCCAGGTCGTCGGCGGCGCCGGTCTGCAACGACACCGGGCTGGTCTCGGTCATGCCGTAGGCGATCTGCACCTCGCCCATGTGCATTTCGTCGATCACCCGGCGCATCACCTCGATCGGGCAGGTGGCGCCAGCCATGATCCCGGTGCGCAGGCTGGACAGGTCGAATTCATGGCGACGCGGGTGGTCGAGTTCGGCGATGAACATGGTCGGCACGCCGTACAGGGCAGTGGCGCGTTCTTCGGCCACGGCCTGCAGGGTGAGCAGCGGATCGAAGGCGTCATTGGGGTAGATCAGGGTGCTGCCGTGGGTCATGCAGCCGAGGTTGGCCATGACCATGCCAAAGCAGTGGTACAGCGGCACCGGTACCACCAGCCGGTCATGCTCGGTCAATCCGAGGCTTTCACCGACCATGTAGCCGTTATTGAGGATGTTGTGGTGGCTGAGGGTCGCGCCCTTGGGAAACCCGGTAGTGCCGGAGGTGTACTGGATGTTGATCGGCGCGTGCTGGTGCAGGCTGGCCTGGCGCGTGGCGAGTTGCCCGGGGGCGGTTTCACCGGCACGGGCCTGCAACGCCGACCAGGCCAGCAAGCCACCAGGTGGCGTGGCCGCCAGGCTGATGACCCCGCGTAACGCTGGCAGGCGCGCGCTTTGCAGCTCGCCCGCTCGGCAGGCGCGAAGTTCGGGCACCAGATCCAGCAGCATGGCGTGGTAGTCAGAGGTCTTGAAGGCGTCGGCGCAGATCACCCACTGGCAGGCCGACTGGCCCAGGGCGTATTCCAGTTCGCTGCTGCGGTAGGCCGGGTTGATGTTGACCAGGATCGCACCGATCTTGGCGCTGGCGAACTGGGTGATGCACCATTCGGCGCAGTTGGGCGCCCAGATCCCTAAGCGGTCGCCGACCTGCACGCCCAGGGCCATCAGCGCGCGGGCGTGCTGGTTGACCGCATCGGCCAGCTGCCGCCAGGTGTAGCGCAACTGCTGATGGCGGACGATCAGCGCCTCGCGGTCGGGGAAGCGGGCGACGGTGGTGTCGAAGGCGTCGCCGATGCACAAGTTGAGCAAGGGAATGGCGTTGCTGCCTACGGTGTGGCTGGGCTGTGGCATGGGCTGTCTCGTGTCTTTGTTTTGCCTGACGTGGCCCTATCGCGGGCCAAGCCCGCTCCCACCGGTCCAGTGTGGTCGGCGTGGGAGCGGGCTTGCCCCGCGATGGCGTTAGCGAACGAACACCTGCGGCGTGGTGGTCGACATGTCGCCACCGGGCAGTTTGATGTTTCCCACCTTCTCCAGTGTATTGGGGTCGAACACCGCCAGGTCGTTGAACGTTCCGCCCAGGTAGAGCTTGTCGCCGGCCTTGTCGAAGGTCACGCAGTAGTAGGTATGGTCCAGGTTGGCGGCCTTGACCAGCTTCTTCTGCGCGATGTCGTAGCGGGCCAGGCGATTGAGCACGCCGTACATCTGATTCGGGTCCTTCGGCGAGCGCAGGCCGGTGAAGTACAGCTCGGTCAGCTCGGCGAACTCCTGGGTATGGGCCTTACCGGTCTTCAGGTCGATACTCAGGTAGCCGTACAGCGGCTCGGCGGTGGCCGGGTCCTGCTTGGCATCCTTGAACCTGGCGATGGTGTAGAGCATCGAGAACTCGTGCAACGAGCTCTGGTGCGGCCAGAAGTACAGCACGTCCGGCGCGCTGTAGCCCGGGCGGTTCCAGCTGCGCAGCGGCAGTGCGACGGTGTATTTGCCGGTGTTGACGTCCAGCTTGTAGATGTCCGGCCCGGCCACATAGAGACTGCCGTCGGCGGCGGCGCGCATCAGGTACACCTGGCGCGGCATCGGGAAGCTGCGCACGGGCTTGGCATCCAGGCCGTCGCCGGTGCGGAACACCTCCAGGCGCGGCGGCTTGACCACATAGTGGTCGTTCAGGCGCTGGCTGGGGTTGACCGTGGCGTACACCTCCTTGCCGTCGGGGCTGATGGCGAAGGAGTACATGGCCTTGCCGACCTCGCCCGGCACGCTGGACAGGTTGGCGTGGAAGGTGGTCTTGCAGCTGTCCAGGTCGATGCCATAGATATCGGCGAAGTGGTTGTTGAGCACGTAGGCGGTGCGGTTGTCCGGCGCCATCATCGCCGTGCCGGGGCCGAACGAATCGGGCATGCGGCAGGTCTTGTACAGCGTGTCGCTGGCCACCTCGACCACGTGCAGGTTATTCGGGTAGTTGGTGGCGATCAGGTATTCATGGCCGGCCTTCAGGGCCTTGCCTGCGTCGTCGGCCTGGGCCGCCCAGGCGCAGACAGTGGCGGCGACGGTGAGCGCGAGTTGCGCGCAGAATCCAGGTTTCATGCGGTTTCCCCTTGTCGTTCTATTTGTCTTTCGGGAATACGGTGCCGAGGTTGCGCCAGTCTTCGGCGGAGTTGGTCGCCTGGGCGTTCCAGTCCTGGTAGGTGCTCATCATGTCCGGCACCTGGGCTGGCCACCAGCAAGGGTCGGAGCAACCGTAAAGATCGGCCTCCATCGGCTGGCACAGCGAGCTGACGCCACCGAAGGCGTCCACTTCCCAGCCCGGGTCGGTGGTGGCGGTGCAGCCGGCCACGGCGCTCATCGCCAGCACGTCCTCGACGCGATCTTCGGCGGCCGCCTGCTCGAGGATGCGCGCCTTGTTGTTCAGCGGTTTGAGGTGCTTCATGTCAGTGCGCCTTCCGGGGAGTGATATAGCGATCGATGAAGGCCGGGTTGGCGGCCATGATGCGGCTGTAGACCTCGATGCCGAAGTCGACCCAGTCGCGCATCAGCTCGCAATAGTGGTAGGTCGGATGCTGCGGGTCGCCGTAGCGGGCGTAGCTTTCGTGGTAGCAACCGCCGGAACACAGGTTGCGGATGCGGCAGCTGTCGCAGCCGGTGCCGCTGCGGTCCAGGCGCTGCGAGAGAAAATCGTTGAGCTGCGCCTGCTTCACGCCCTGGTGCACATTGCCGAAGGTCGGCAGGCTGGAGCCGGTGAAGCGGTGGCACAGGTTCAACTCGCCCTCGTGGTCCACTGCCAGCATCTTCAACCCGGCACCGCATGGCAGGGCCTTCTTGTGGCCTTCGTGAATGTCGGTGATCAGCTGGTGCAGGTTGGAGAAACCGATGTTGCGGTGCGCCAGCGCCGCCTCCAGATAACGCCGGCCGAGGGCCTTCATGTTGGCGAACACCTGTACCAGCTCGTCGCCGCTGAGGTTGAAGTCGGCCATGTCACCGGAGGTCACCGGGGCGAACCCCACCTCGGCGAAGCCCATCTCGTTGAACAGGTGGTTCCAGATGGTCTCGACATCGGTGATGCCACGGGTCAGCGTCACCCGCGCCCCCACCGGCCGGCTGCGGTAGCGCGACAGCAGCATGTCGGCCTTGCGCCGCACCACGTCGTAGGTGCCCTGCCCGCCCACGGTGATGCGGTTGCGGTCGTGCACGGTCTTGGGCCCGTCGATGCTGATCGACAGGCCGAAGCGGTGGGCATCGAGCCAGTCGATGATCTCTTCGGTGAGCAGCGTGGCATTGGTGGTCATGATGAACTCGACCTGCTTGCCCGCCTCGGCGAAGCGTCGCTCGCAGTACGCCACCATGTGCTCGATCAACGCCCGGTTGGACAGCGGCTCGCCGCCGAAGAACACCACGCTGTAGCGCTCCTCGTTCGGCGACTCCTTGAGCAGCATCTCCACCGAGGCTTCGGCGGTGGCGCTGTTCATCTTCTTGCCGGCGGAGGGCTTGTCGAGGTCCTCCTTGTAGCAGTACGTGCAGCTGAGGTTGCAGCCGGTGTTGACGTTGAGCACCACGGTGTTCAGCGCGGTGCGCTCGACCTGTTTCAGGGCGATTTCCGGGGTCAGCGGCGAGCCGTCGCTGACCACTTCCAGGGCGATCAGCTCGCGCAGGGTTTCCTCGATGTCCTGGCCGTCGAACTGCTGGCCGAGCTGCTGCAGCAGCTCCTCGGCGGAGCAGCCCTGGCGGCGCAGGGTGTCGATGATGCCGCCGGTCACCGCGTCGGTGGCGAACAGCGAACTGCTGGGGATATGGAACAGCATGCGGTCGGCATCGACCTGCACTTCGTGCAGGTTGCGTTCGACCAGGTTCAGTAGTGCGCCCATGGCGACCTCCCGATAAGCAATTGGTCAGGTTGATGCCTATGGCAGCGGCGGATTGTTCCAGCGCTGCACGGTGACGATCATGTGGCCCTCGCCCTGCTGGCCACCGTCGGCGAGGGTGGCGATCACCTTCAGGTTGCCGGCGTTGTTGGTCATCATCTTGCGCTCGGGGTTGGGCCCTGCCCCGCCCGGCACGAACACGCCGTCGGCCTGCATCTGCCCGGCGAACCTGACGTCCTCGTCCTCGACCGCCCGTTCGTTGAACGGCTCGACTTTCCAGGTGGCCGGCAGGTAACCGATGCGCAGCGGCTGGCCACTGGCGTCCTTGCCCCAGGCTTCAGCCTCGAAGCGACCTTGCACCTTCGGCACCGAGGCGCCGTTCTCGCCGATGCGGGCAATGGAGAACGCCGGCACCACCTTGACCTTATCGACCTTGTCGTACACCGCCAGTTGCACGCCCTTGAGCGCGCCCACCGCCACCTCGCGGGGGCCGGCGGCGGCATCCTTGGCGGCCCGTGCCTTGACCCGGATCAGCGTCGGCGTCGACTCCAGCACTTCGGTCACCTGCACGCCCGCGCCCAGGTCGGGCTTGCCGGAAAGGTCGCTGCCCACCAGGGTGATCTCGCTGTCGCTGCCGGTCTTGATGAACGCCGGCTGCACCGCCAGCAGGCGCCCCTGCCCGGCCTTCGCCGCACTGAAGTCCAGGCCGCGCTCGTCGTGCTCGGCCTCGAACATGCGGCCCTTCATCTGCCCGTCGATGGCGGCGAACACCTGGCGCAGGTTGGCCTCGCCGACCTTGACATTGCCGCGCCATTCGTAGCCGTTGTAGAGGATCGCCGAGCCGCTGCCATTGAACGGCGTGCCGTCGGCGTAGGCGCCCTTGACCTCGACCTTGAAGGTGTCGCCCTGCTCGGCGCTCACCGTCATCACCCCACGCACGTCACCCTTGGCCAGCATATGGCCGCTGAACGCCCATTGCCCGGCCAGGACCTTGGACTCGGGCCGGGCCTTGAGCCACTCGGCCCAGGCCGGGTTGTCGAGGGGGAAGCGCTTGGCCAGGTCGGGCACCATCTGCTTGAGGGCGATGTCCAGCCAGTCGCGGTCGCGGGCCTGGGCCTGGTATTCGAGGGACGGCCATTGGCCGAGGTGGAAGTTGACCAGGTGCTCCCACTCCTTGGCCGGGCGCCGTTGCAGGGCGACCCGGGCGCCGGAGTGGCAACGCCCGCACATCTGGCTGAGCTGGTCGTCGAAGTGTTCGACGGTATTGAGCCGGCGCTCCATGGCATAGCGCACACCGTCGGTCTCGCTGGGCGCCAGGCCCTGCTTGTCGGCCAGGTACTTGACCAGGGTACGGCGGTCGTCGTCGCTGATCGAAAGGCCATGCATCACCTGCATGCGGGCGATGCTCATCAGCCAGCCCTCGGGGGTCTTGCGCTGGTGGCTGATGCGGCTGTAGCTGTCGTTGCCTTCGGGGATATGGCACCCCATGCACTTGTTCTGCAACAGGCTCGGGCCCTGCTCGGCCGCCATGGCCTGGGCGGACAGCAGTGCGGTGGCGACCAGCGCCAGTGTGCCCGCCTGCCGCCGGAGTCGAGTCGTCTTCAAGGTCAGACCTCCACGGTATCGTTCTTATCGTTATTCGCACGCTGCGGTGTGCATCTGACAGTAGCGATACAGGAAGTGTGCCAATTGCGGCAAATATGTTGTGCATCAACGATTTGAACGCTGAGCAGGGGCAAACCCCAGCAGCGCAGGCTGTGGCCGAACGTGCCATTTCGCGACGAGGTGTTTCACCTTGAGACACGGGGCGTGCTGCGCATGCCATCGCTGGCAAGCAAGCTCCCACAGGGATCTAGCCAGCTTCGAGAGCAACGCCGCCTGTGGGAGCCGGCTTGCCGGCGATTGGCCCGCACAGCGGTCCGTTTCATCTGCGTCTCACACAGTCTCAATGTGCAACAGGTCAAGCCTCCCTGACTGCATGCCATGTAATGCGAAAACCACATGTATCAAGGGTTGTGAACGCGTTGAACGGCTTGGCACGCCCATTGCCCTGCCCTGGTCACAACCATGACAAGAGGCACCGCCCCATGCATTCCGAACTGCCGATCCTGCCCGCCACCCGTGCCTTCCTCGCACGCCAGCTGAAGATGCGCATTGGCGCCGACTGGCAGGACGCCGCCAGCGGCCGCACCATGACCTTGCGCAACCCGGCCAGTGGCGAGGTCCTCGCCGAGGTGCCCGCGGCCGAGGCACAGGATGTCGACCGGGCCGTGCAGGCCGCCCGCCAGGCGTTCGAACACTCGGCCTGGAGCCGGATGCGTCCGCGCGAGCGACAGAACCTGCTGTGGCGCCTGGCCGACCTGATGCAGCGCGATGCCCAGGAGCTGGCCGAGCTGGAATGCCTGAACAACGGCAAGAGTGCCGCCGTGGCCCAAGTGATGGACGTGCAACTGGCCATCGACTTCCTGCGCTACATGGCCGGTTGGGCGACCAAGCTCGAAGGCAGCACGGTCGAGCCGTCGCTGCCGCTGATGCCCAATGACGACTTCCACGCGTTCGTGCGCCGCGAGGCGGTGGGCGTGGTCGGTGCCATCGTCGCCTGGAATTTCCCGCTGCTGCTGGCCTGTTGGAAGCTCGGCCCGGCGCTGGCCACCGGCTGCACGGTGGTGCTCAAGCCTGCCGACGAAACCCCGCTGACCGCCCTCAAGCTCGCCGAACTGGTAAGCGAGGCCGGCTATCCGGACGGCGTGTTCAACGTGATCACCGGCACCGGGCTGAACGCCGGTGCCGCGCTGAGCCGCCACCCGGGCGTGGACAAGCTGACCTTCACCGGCTCCACCGAAGTCGGCAAGCTGATCGGCAAGGCCGCCATGGACAACATGACCCGCGTCACCCTCGAACTGGGCGGCAAGTCGCCGACCATCGTCCTGCCCGACGCCAACCTGCAGGAGGCCGCCGCCGGAGCCGCCACGGCGATCTTCTTCAACCAGGGCCAGGTGTGCTGCGCCGGCTCCCGGCTGTATGTGCAGCGCAAGCACTTCGACAACGTGGTGGCCGATATCGCCGGCATCGCCAATGCGATGAAACTGGGCAACGGCCTGGACCCTAGCGTGCAGATGGGCCCGCTGATCTCGGCCCGGCAGCAGGAGCGGGTGACCGGCTACATTGACCTGGGTCGCGAGTTGGGCGCGACCATCGCCTGCGGCGGCGAAGGCTTCGGCCCGGGCTACTTCGTCAAGCCGACGGTGATCGTCGATGTCGACCAGCGCCACCGCCTGGTGCAGGAGGAAATCTTCGGCCCGGTGCTGGTGGCCATGCCATTCGACGACCTCGACGAGGTGGTGGGCCTGGCCAACGACAACCCCTACGGTCTGGGCGCGAGCATCTGGTCCAACGACCTGGCCGCGGTGCACCGGATGATTCCGCGGATCAAGTCCGGGTCGGTGTGGGTGAACTGTCACAGCGCGCTGGACCCGGCGCTGCCGTTCGGTGGCTACAAGCTCTCCGGCGTCGGCCGCGAGATGGGCGCGGCGGCGATCGAGCACTACACCGAGCTGAAGTCGGTGCTGATCAAGCTCTGATTCACCTGTGCCGGCCTCATCGCCTGACCGGCGATGTGACCCGGCCAGGCAATGAAAAAACCAGAAAACAACAAAAACATGGAGCACACCATGACGCACAAGCTCGCCTGCACGTTGGCCCTGCTGCTGGCCTCTCCCCTCACCCAGGCCCAAGAACTCTACAACCACGCCGGCACCACCCTGGACGCCAACCTCGAAGCGCTGTTCGGCGTGTTCCACAGCGACGAAAGCTTCGACCAGTTCGGCAACCGCCAGGCCGGTAGCAGCAACTGGCGCGAGGGCTACGTCAAGTACGGCCTGAGCGCCAGCCAGGCGCTGACCGGCAACGGCACGCTTTACGGCGCCTTCAGCCTGCTCAGTTCGGCCACCTGGGGCGATGGCGACGCCGCGGGTTTCACGCTCGGTGACGAACGTCGCACCGGCATCGAGGACGCTTACCTTGGATGGCGCTCGGGTACCCTGTTTCCGGCGCTTGGCGAAGACGGCATCGATCTCTCCGGCGGGCGCCAGGTCATCACCCTCGGCGACGGTTTCCTGATCCAGGGCGACCCGGTCAATGCCGGCAACGTCGACCTGGGCGCCGATTTCGACCGTGGCGGCGCCTACTACCTGGCGGCGCGCAAGGCGTTCGACCGCACCGCCGTGTTGCGTCTGGGCGGCAAGCAGGGTTGGCGCGGCGACCTGATGTGGCTCAAGTCCGACAACCCGTTCCAGGCCGACACCTCCATGGCGGTGGCCAACCTCGAGCATGTCGCCGACGCGGGCACCCTGGGCCTGAGCTGGATCCGCGGCCTGGATGTCGACCGCCGCTATGCCGAGATCCTTGGCCTGGAACACCGCGACGGCATGGACACGGTGAGCCTGCGCGGGCGTGGCAACCTGGGAGTGAAAGACCTCGAACTGGCCGCCGAGTATGTCACCCAGGATCGCACCGACGGGCGCGAGAACGCTTGGTACCTGGAGGGCAACTGGACCTTCTCCGGGCTGCCCTGGTCGCCCACCGCCACCTACCGCTACAGCCGCTTCTCGGAGCACTTCGACCCGCTGTTCTATGGCCTGAGCCGGGGCTATGGCACCTGGTTCCAGGGCGAGGTGGCGGCCAACTACGCCGGGCCATTCAACAGCAATACCCAGGTGCACCATGTGGCGCTCAAGGCCACGCCACGGGAGGGGCTGACCCTGGGCGCGCTGTACTTCGACTTCGACCCGCTCAGCACCGACCAGGGCAACCTGGGTGGGCGCGAGGTGGACCTGTATGTGGAGTGGATGGTCGACGAGCATTGGCTGATCAGCCCGCTGGTGGGGTTCTACACCCCGCAGCGCAGTGCGCAGGATGGCGGCGTGCAGTTGGGTGGCCGGGATAGCGGTGCCTACCTACAACTGGTGGTGGGGACATTCTTCTAAATCAAAAGCCCTGTTCGCGTAACCAGCGCTCGACCATCGGCTGGTGCGCCTGTGTCACCAGGCGCTCCAGGCCGGTGCCCGCCTGCACCCCGCGCACCACCGGCGCCAGCTCGACACCCTGCAGGTGCCACACCCCCAGCGGCTGATCAGCCGTCACCACCACTTCGGCCTCCTCCACCCAACCATCACGCAGCACCGGGCGGCGCTCCACCCGCACCGCCTGCCAGTTTGCCGCCGCGTGCAGCGGTTGCGCATCCGGCCAGCCTCGGCGGCGAGCCCAGAACGGCTGCGTGCCACGCTGCGCTTCCTGGGCGTAGAAGTCGCGCCCGATCCGGGCGAAACGCAGGAACAGCTGTTCGATCCGCGTTTGATGGAAACGCTGCGCCAAGGCCGCCTGCCCGGGCCGCTGCAGCAGGGTATTGATCACCACGGGCGCCTGCAGCGCCGAGGACAAGGACTGGAAGATGCCATTGCCCGACAACGGATCGACCGCCATCGCCGCATCGCCAACCCGCAGCCAATCAGGACCTGCGCAGTTGCCGACAAGAATCGCGGTGCTGCTGCGTGCATGCACCTGGGCAGGGGCAAAGGCCTGCTCGCCAAACAGTTGCGCCACCAGCGCCGAGCCACGGCGGCGCCCGGCACAGTATTCGGGTAACGCCGTCTTGCCCGGCAGCCGCGCCGCCATCACGTCCAGCGTCACCTGCCAGTAGCAGCGGCCATCGGCCAGCCGCGCCATCCAGGCCCAGCCGTCGTCCAGGCTCTCCACTGCCGAGGCCAGCGTGCCGGGCTCGGCTTGCCAGAGGTTGAGCAGGCTGACGGTTTCCGGCCCGCGCAGGCGACCTTCGCTCAACGGGGCCTGACGACCACGGGCCTCGACCAGGAAATCGCCGTGCAAGGCGCGCCCGTCGTCCAACTGGACCCGGTACCCCTGCCCCTGTTCCACCTCTCGCACACGCCCTTCGACGAGCTCGACACCAGCACGATTCAAGTCATCACGCAGTGCCTGGTCGAAGCGCTGGCGATCCAGCAGCCACTCCTGGTTCGGTTGCAGCCGCTCGCCGTTCCAGTGCACTTGCCGCGTGGCCGGCGTGGTCGCTTCGGCCAGGGCAGCGCCCAGGCCCGCATGGCGCAAGCCCTCCAGCACACGTTGCGAAACACCTTCCACCGCGGCGAAACGGCGCCAGTCGGACACCACGGTGACGGCGTAGCCCATCCGCCGCAGACCCAGGGCAGTAGTGGCCCCCGCAGGTCCGGCACCGAGTACCAGGATGCTCGGCTCAGACATCGGTCGACTCCTTGCGCTCAGGGCCGACGAACGCCGCATGCTGCTCCAGCCAGTGCAACAGTGCCTGCCGCGTCATGCCGGGCTCCTCGCGCAGGAGGGCCGCCACCCGTCCAGTGAACGCGGCACAGGCCAGACTGGCGCCGGCCACCCCGGCGGCGCCAACCGCCGCGCCGAAGTCGGCCTGAGGAGTGTCCAGCCACGACCATTGCCCAGCGGCGCAGCGGGCATCGCCAGTGACGCGAATAACCCCGGGATAACTGGCTGGATACACCGGCTCGCCCCGCGCCGGACTGGAGGCGCACAGCAGCACGCCAGCGGCCACGGCCTCGGCGCAGGCCAGGCGCAGCACCGGGCGATCCTGGCGCAGGCCCAGGCTCAGGTTGACCACGGTCGCGCCCGCTTCCACCAGCCACAACAGGCCAGCGGCCACCTGCAAGGCGCTGGTGCTGCCCTGCCCGGCGAACACCTGGGCCAGCAGCACCGGCTGGTCGCCGGACTCGGCCCGCAGCCGCGCCAGCACCGCGCTGCCGTGGCCCAGGGCATCCGGCAGCGGCTCGCCCTCGCACAACACGCCGTCCTCAAGCCAGAAGCGCCGCGCGCCGAGCAGGCTATCGGCCTGCTGCGCCGAGCAGCCACTGTCGATCACGCCAATACACGGGTCAGCGGCCATGGTCGGCGGGCTCCTTGCTGCGCAATTGCCCGTCACGCAGTTCCAGGTGCAAGTCGGCATCGGCGAGGGTCGAGGCACGATGGCTGATCAGGATCCGCGTACGCCCGGCGAACAGCTGGTCGATGGCGGCTATCACTTCACGCTCGGTGGCTTCGTCCACCGCCGAGGTGGCCTCATCGAGCACCAGGATCGCCGGTTGCTGCAGCAGCGCCCGGGCGATGGCGATACGTTGCTTCTGGCCACCGGACAACTGCTGGCCGCGTTCGCCCAGCAGACCATCGAGCCCCAGCGGCAGGCTCTGCACCAGGCTGTCCAGGCGGGTCAGGCGCACCACCTGCTCGATCTCCTCACGGCTGGCCTGGGGCGTGCTGTAGGCCAGGTTCTGCGCCAGGGTGCCGCGAAACAGCACGATGTCCTGGCTGACCACCGCGATGCGCCGCCGCAGGGCCTGCAGGTCAAGCTCGCGCAGGTCGACGCCGTCGAGCAGGATGCGCCCGCCATCCGGGTCGTAGAAGCGTTGCAGCAGGTCGATCAGGGTCGACTTGCCGACGCCGGAAGCGCCACTGATGGCGATCTTGGCGCCGCCGGGCAGACAGGCCTGCACCTGCTCCAGCACCATACCCTGGCGCCCATCGTGGGCGAAAGATACGCCGTCCAGTCGCAACTCCCCGGCCCCTTGTGGCATGGGCCGGGGATCGTCCACCTCACGCACCGCTAGCGCTTCTCGCTTGAGCTCCATCACCCGTCCCAGGCTCACGGCCATCCGTTGCACCGCGACGTACAGGCCCAGCAGGCTCTGCACCGGACCGACGGCCATACCCATGTAGGTGGAAAAGGCGATCAGCGCGCCCAGTTGCCAGGTGCCCTGGATCACCCACCAGCCACCGACCAGGAATGCGCAGGCCCGGCACCAGGAAGTCAGCGTGCCGGGCACCGCCTGGGTAAAGAACTCGGTGACCTGCACCCTGAGCAGTTGCCCCATGTAGCCCTGCCCCAACTGATCGAGGCGCTCGGCCTCACGCCGCTGCTGGCCGGCGGCCTGGATGAACTTCATCGCCGGCAGCGTCTCGACCAGGAACGACGACACGTCCGCCGAGCGTTCGCGCAGGCTGCGCACCTCCCGCTCGACCTTGCGTCGCATCCAGCGCAGCCACAGCACTTCGAGCGGAATCAGCAACGCCAGCAGCAGCGACAGCTGCCAGGACAGCATCAGCATCAAGGCCACCGCGCCGACCAGGCCGATCAGCGCCGACACCGCCGAGAACAGCGAGTCCACGGCAAAGCGCTGGATCTCGGCGACATCGCCATCGAGCCGCGACAGGATGTCACCGGTGCGCCGCCGCCCGTAGAAGGTCGGCGAAAGTTGTTGCAGATGACGGTACAAGTCGTCGCGCAGGGCGAACAGGATGCGCCCGGACAGGCGCGTGTGCAGGTAGCGGTTGATCCCTGCCAGCAGCGTGCCGAGCAGGCCAGCGACGATCATGATCACCGCCATGTGCCAGAGGGTCTGGTAATCCTTGGCCAGCAGGCCCTCGTCGATCAGCGTCTTGACCAGCCAGGGTTGCGCCAGGGCCAGCAGCGAGGCGCCCAGGGACAACCCCAGGAGCACGCCGATGGCGCCACGCTGCGGGCGCACGAAGCCGTAGAGCCACGCCAGGGCCTGGCGCATCAACTGCGGGTCGCTGGATTCGATCAATCGGGAAAACAGTCCGCCCATGGCTCAACCACGCAACTGCTTGAGCTTGCGGTACAGCGTCGCCCGGCTGATGCCCAGGGCCTCCGCCGCGGCCGAGACATTGCCCTGGTGCCGGGCCAGCGCGGCGCGGATCAGTTCCAGTTCGTTGTCGCGCAGGCTGCCGGACGGCGCGGCGCCACTGGCCAGTTCATCGAGCAGGCAGTCGGTGAGGTGGTCGAGGGTCAGCACCTGCTCACCCTCCTCACGCATTGCCAGGGCGGTGCGCACCACCATTTCCAGCTGGCGGATGTTGCCCGGCCAGTCGAAGTTCTCCAGCAGCGCAACCAGTGCCGGGTCAAGGCTGACAGCGCGGGCCCCGGCTTTGTCCAGCAGGCCCTGGATGATCGTTGCCAGGTCGTCGCGCTCGCGCAGTGCCGGCAGGCGCAGGGACACGCCGTTGACCCGGTAGTAGAGGTCTTCGCGGAAGTGCTGGTCGGCGACTCGACGTTTGAGGTCGCGATGGGTGGCGCAGATCAGCGCCACGTCGATGTCCTGCTCGTCGCCGGCGCCAAGGGGCGCCACGCGGCGCTCCTGCAGCACACGCAGCAGGCGCGCCTGCAGGGCCAGCGGCATGTCGCCGATCTCGTCGAGGAACAGCGTGCCGCCATGGGCCTGCATCAGCCGCCCGACCATGCCGCCCCGGCGCGAGCCGGTGAAGGCGCCGTCGCGGTAGCCGAACAGCTCGGACTCGATCAGCCCCTCGGGAATCGCCGCGCAGTTGACCGCCACGAATCGCTTGTCGGCACGCGGACCGGCCTGGTGCAGGGCACGGGCAACCACCTCCTTGCCGGTGCCGGTTTCGCCCAGCAGCAGCACCGGCAGCCCGTTCGCCAGGCCTTGGCGGGCCATGCGCAAGGCACGCGCCAGCCGCGCATCGCCCCCGGCCAGCGCTTGCAGTGCCTGGGCCTTCGGCGCTGCTGGTTTGGCGTCCGGGGACGGGCCACTGATGCGAGCATGCCGTGGCAGTTGCAGCGCCCGGAAAAAGAACTCGCCCGCAGCCGTCTGCACGCTGCTGACACCGCCCTGCCACAGGCGCGCGATGAACGCCGGCGAGCGCTCGCCCAACAGGTCGCTGCTGCGCCGCCCGAGCAGCGCCTGGCGTGGCATCTGCAACAGTTGGCAGGCATTGTCGTTGGCTGCCAGCACCTCGCCCTCCAGGCTCAGCGCCAGCAGGCCCTGCCAGGCGCTGGCCAGGTATTGCGGGCGGCTGTGGAAGGCCAGCACCAGATGCTCGGGATGGTAGAGCCCGAACAACCGGCCTTCGATATTGCCGGCGGCGAGCAGCAACGTGGACAGGCTGTCCTGGGGCTGGGCCATGACCCCTTCACGGGTCACGTCGAGCACGCCGATCACTTCGCCACGCGGATCACGCAGCGGCACCGAGGTGCAGGAGAACGGGCTGAGCCGGTCCAGGTAATGCTCGCCGCAGTTGATCAGGGTCGCCTGGCCCTCGACCACTGCCGTGCCGATGGCATTGGTGCCGCGCAGGGCCTCGCTCCAGCAACTGCCGGGGTGCAGGTCGCGCAGGCCCTCGCGCTGTAGGACGTGTTTCTGCCCGTCGATCGTCAGCACGTTGGCCTGGGCGTCACCGAGGATGACGATGCCGCTCTTGCCCTGGCGCTTGATCAGGTAGTCCAGCTCGGGAGTGGCCGCGTCGATCAGCAGGCGGTTGTGTTCCAGCAGCGTGTTCAGGTCCAGGCCGTGGCGAATACCCAGCCCGACCTGCTCGCCCTGCAGGCAGTCCAGGCCATGGCCAAGGCTGCGCCGCCAGGAGGCGTCGATCTCGTCGCGCAGCATGCCGCAGGGCAGTTCGCCTTCGCTGGCAAGCTTGAGGCGGACCAGGCGAGATTGCTGCAAGGGGTCATTGGCGGTTGTTGTTGGAAGTTGTCGCGCCATTGCGTGCTCCTGGTGTGCCTCGCTCAGGCGGGGCAACGGGCATCGGATTTTTCGGCAGTGTGCTTCAGAATTGACTGGCAGTCATCAGCCACGACAGACACCGAGCCTCACCCCATTCCCCAATGCTGGGGCCACCCGCCCACCATGGCTACCTCGCCAGATCGTTGCCGGTAGGTTGAAACCCTCGTCGCAAAGGCCCTGGACGCCCCTCCGCAAAAACTTGGCACAACAGTTGCCGATTCCTCCCCAGACGCCCCAACCCATGGGCCCGTTTGCAGGAGGAAGCAACTCATGCACCGACCGACACCCCACCCGCTGGCCGTGGCGATCTTCGCCGGCCTGCTCCAGCTCCCGGCCCAGGCTGCGCTGTATGCGGTCGACACCGGCCCCTATACCCTGCCCACCGGCAAGTTCCCTGCCTGGTACCAGGACAGCCACGGCCGGGTGCTCGACCTGTGCCTGTCCAAGGCGGTGAGTTCACGGGTTGCCGGTACTCCTGGCGCGCCCTCGTACATGTGCACGCTGCTGCCCACGCCCGGCGTGTTCGACGACACCCAGCCAGTGGTCTTCCCCAGCAACTTCCCCGACGAAGCGTTCTGGTTCACTGCCGACGCCGCCATCGTCGATGCCGCCCGCGGCGTCGACCTGAGCTACGGTTCGGCCATCGAAGCCGCGTTCAGTGCCGAGGAACCGGTGGATGGCGACCAGGTCAGCTTTGCCCGGGTGCGCATCCGCGTCGATGTGCCGGTGGCCGGTACGTACACCATCACCCACCCTTACGGTGTCGATGTGTTCGAGGTGGCTGCCGGCGGACGCCGGGCGATCAACATGACGCGCGACATCGGCATCGGCTCGCCAGGCGACTACAGCGGCGCACTCAGGGGCGACGTCGGGCCGTTCCTGCGCAGCGTCAACGGACCCTATACCGAAACCAACCCAGGCACTGGCGCCAGCGAACGCTTCATCGGCGACCCGAATCTGGAAGAGCCGGTCACCGGCAGCCCGTTCAACACCAACTTCGTACGCATCGAAGGGCCCAATGGCATCGACCTGCGTACCGAGCTGTTCGCCATCTCCGGCAAGCTGTCCACGGTCAACCGCCCGACGCCGCTGATCCCGCTGCGCAGCACCTATTCGCGACATACCGTGAATGGCGACCTGCGCGCCCAGCAGGATGTGTTCGTGATGGCGCCGCCGGCGCCCGCCACGGTCACCCTGACCAGCCAGACCCCCACCCTGCCCCTCGGCGAGGCCAACGGCACCGGTGCCTGGTACGCCCAGTCGCCACTTAACCCGACCTTGCCGCTGACCTTGCAGGTAACCGCCGACAACAGCCTGGCCATCGCCACCAGCACCCCGACCAGCGCACCGATGCCGCTGACCGACCTGGTGACCATCAGCCGCGCCGAATACAGCCTGGGCAGCGGCCAACTGACCCTGGTGGCCAGCAGCAGCGACGAGACCAGCCCGCCGTCTCTCACAGCCCACACCGGCAACGGTGCGTTGATCGGCAGCCTGAGCGGCAACGGCGCGGTCAAGACCCTGACCACTGGGCTGTCACCGATCCCCCCAGCGACGGTGCAAGTCACCAGCGCCCATGGCGGCAGCGACAGCGAAGACGTGGTGCTGGTGCCATGAACAGGACACGCCTTCAAGGAGGCAGCATGAATACTTGGTCGCGTCGCGCGCTCTGCGCCGCAGGTTTCACTCTCACCCTCAGCAGCGCGGCCTGGGCCGCGCTGTCGGAGGTCGACCCCGGCCCCTACACCTTCGCCACCGGGGGCTACCCCATGTGGTACAAGGACACCAACAACCTCGCACTTGAGCTGTGCCAGTCACGCGCCACCAGCACCCGGTCACCGGGCGCTCCAGGCGCTCCGGCCTACATGTGCACCTTGCTGCCCGAGCCAGGGGTGTATGACGATGCCCTGCCGCTGGTATTCCCGGACAACTGGCCACCGGAGATGTTCTGGTTCCTGGCCGAGACCTCGATTCCGCAGGTAGGCAACAGCGGCTACGAGCTGGAAGTCTACGTCGCCGGCCTGGAAGCGGCCTTCGCCGCAGAAAACCCGGTCAACGGCGACCAGCAGAGCTTCGCTCGCATCCGCATCCGCGCCTCGGTGCCGAGCGCCGGCACCTACACCATCACCCACCCCTATGGCGTGGAGACGGTCAACGTAACCACGGCAGGCCGGCGGGCGATCAATATCACTCGCGACATCGGCATCGGTGCGCCCGGCAACTTCAGCGGCGCGCTGAACGGTAACCTCGGACCGTTCCTGCGCGGTGTCGGCGGCCCCTACACCGAAGTCAACCCGGACACCGGCGCCAGCGAGACCTTTGTTGGCGACCCTAACATCACCGAAGCGGTGACGGGCAGCCCGAACAACACCAACTTCGTGCGCATCCAGGGCCCGGCGGGCACCATCCAGACCAACGTCTTCAGCGTCTCTGGCAAGGTGCTCGACCCACGCCAGCAAACTCCAGCAACACTGGAGCGCGCCACCTATCAGCGCAACGCCACCGGCACTCGCGTCGAAGTCTTTGCCAAGGCGCCGAACAGCGCCAGCCTATGCCTGCGCAACGGCCTGGCGCTGGTTGGCTCGCCGCCTTCACCCTGCCAGTTCAGCATGCTCGCCGACAACAACGGGTTGTTCTTCAGCCAGCAACTGAGCCAGGCAGTGCCCCCCTCGGTGGTGGTGGTCACCGCCAGCAGCCCAGCCGGCACTACCCGACCGACTTCGCTGTCAAGCAAGCTCAGCGATGTGGTCAAGGTGGGCACGGCGCGCTATGACTGGAACGCCAAGCAGTTGCTGATCGAGGCCCGTTCCAGCGACGAAGTCGCAGTGCCGGACTTGCTGGTCCAGGGTTTCGGGCGGATGTCCAAGTCCGGAGTCCAGCAAAGTCTCACGGTCAACGACCTGTCCCAGCCACCTGCCAGCATCACGGTCAAGTCGGCTCACGGCGGTTTCGACGTGGAGCCGGTGGTGGTGGTCGGCAATGCTCCGGTACAGGCCGAAAACCAAGCCCCCGTAGCCCAGGCCGACAGCGCCAGTACCAGTGTCGGCATACCGATCACCCTCAATCTGTTGGCCAACGACAGCGACCCGGACGGCAACGTGCCGCTGAGCATCACCGACCTCACCCAACCGGGCACCGGCCTGGGCGGCGTGGTGATGAACGGCACCACGGCGGTGACCTATACCCCACCGGCCGGGGCCACCTCCCCGCTGGTGGCGACCTTCAGCTACCGCGCCCAGGATGCCAAGGGCTTGAAGTCGCCAGTCACCAGCGTAACCGTCAACGTCGCGCCGAACCGTCCACCGACCGCGGTGGCCGACAGCGTCGCCACCCTCGGTGTGCCCCTGACCATCAACGCCCTGGCCAACGACACCGACCCGGAAGGCAACCTGCCACTGACCATCGCCAGCGTCACCCAGCCGACCCCGGCCGGGCGCGGTACGGTGAGCACCGACGGCAACGTGATCACCTACACGCCACCGGCGACGGTCACCGCGGCGTTTACCACCAGCTTCACCTACGTCGCCCGTGACGCGATCGGCGCCACCTCGACGCCTGGTACGGTCACGGTGCAGGTATCGCCACGACCGGCCCAGGAGACCTTCGCGGTGACCGCGGCGACGGTCACGGCGCGCTCCAACAACCGCTTCAACTGGGACATCAGCGGCACGTCCTCGGTGACCACCGGTAACACCATCACAGTGCGGGTGACCACCACCAGCGGCGTGCAGACCCTGGGTACCACCACCGTGCCGGTCACCGGCCGCTGGCGCCTGACGGTGAGCAACAGCACCACGCTGATACCGACCGCCGCGCCAACCGCGACCGTGACCAGCAGCCAGGGCACCACTCGCACCACCAACGTGGTCGTGCAGTAGCGCCGGGAGGATGCCATGAACGCCCTGTTTCCACTGCTGCTTTGCCTGGCCCTCGGGGGCCAGGCCTGGGCCGACGACCTGATGGACAACGCCGACCTCGCCGCCGGCAGCGACCTGGGCGAGCCACTGGTGCTGCGCCTGCTGCCAAACGGCGCCGGCCAGGTCGCGGTGATCGAGCAACTGGGCAGCGGCAACCGCGCCGCCCTCGACCAGAACGGCCAGGCCCTGCTGGGCCGCATCGTCCAGGCCGGGGGCGCGCAGGAGGCTTACATCCTGCAGGAAGGCAGCGACCTGACGGCCGCGATCAGCCAGCAGGGCCAGGGCAACGACGCGACGATCCGCCAGAGCGGCAGCGGCAACAGCGCCGCCATCGAGCAGATCGGCAACTACAACAGCGCGACCATCGACCAGCGCGGCACGGGGCTCAACAGCGCCGTGACCCAGGCCGGCAACGGCCAGCAGGTTCACATCACCCAGTACCGCTAGGCCCTCATCGTCAGATTTGGAGGCAATACCATGCACAAGCTAGCCCCCCTGAGCGCTGCCATCGTCCTGGCCCTGGCCGGCCAGGCCATGGCCGACGACAGCACTTCGACCCAGTCCCAACAGGGCAACCAGAACATCGCCGAGGTCAAACAGACCCAGGCGCCGTTCGCCTCAGCCACACAGACCCAGGCTGGCCACGACCACAACCACATGGCGCTGCAGGACAACAGCACCAGCCATATCCAGCAGAGCGCCACCGGTTCGTTCAACGCCGGCTACGCCGAGCAGTTGTTCGAGAACGGCAGCCACATCAACCAACAGGCCGGCGGCAGCCTCAACGACGCCTTCGCCAGCCAGTCGGTGGGCGAGAACAACGAAGCCCTGCAGGTCCAGCAAGGCAGCGGCAACCGTTCGGTCATCTGGCAAGACACCCAATACGGCAGCCAGGCCACCACCTTGCAGTCCGGCCATGGCAACGACGCCACGATCGAGCAACTGTTCGGTGGCAGCAACAACAAGAGCGTGATCATACAGGGAGGCAGCGACAACCAGGCGGCCGCCGAGCACATGACCCACCAGAACGGTGATATCGCCATCTACCAGGAAGGCCGGCAGAACTGGGCCTACGGTGACCAGCGCGACGGTTTGGGCGGCACCATCGGCATCAACCAGTACGGCACCGGCAACTCGGTGGAGGTGTGGCAAGACAACCAGGCCGCCAGCCAGGCCAGTGTCTACCAGAACGGCCAGAGCAACGAAGGCTATATCGACCAGAGTTTCGGCCAGGCCAACAGCGCGGGCCTGAGCCAGACCGGTCGCGGCAATGCCAGCTGGTCGGACCAGTTCGAGACCAACCAGGCGGTGACCAGCATTTCCCAGGTGGGCAACACCAACCTGCACTTCACCTACCAGACCGGTGACAACCACAGCCTGACCATCAGCACGGTGGGCAACGCCAACAAGATCATGGCCAGCAACTGGAAGGGCGAGAAGTCTGGCGGGCAGTTCGGTGTTGGTCAGCAGGCGCAGATCAACCAGGCGGGCAATGGCAACGGGGTCAATCTCACCCAGGAAGGCAACAGCCAGATCGCCCGGCTGAACCAGGATGGCAACCGCAACCAGATGGAGACCCGCCAGGCCGACAGCAACAACGAGCTGTACTTCGAGCAGAACGGCAGCGACAACCTGCTCATCGCCGACCAGCGCGGCACCGCCAACTACGCCGAGGGCCTGGCGGCGGGCAACGGTGGCAGCATTACCCTCGATCAATCGGGCAGCGGTAACCAGAGCTACACCTATCAGCTGTATGGCAGTGGCAACGAGGCGACCATCAAGCAGACCGATGGGGTCAATCTCGCCTACGTTACCCAGGGGGGGAATGGGAACCAGGCATTTGTCGACCAGAGTGGGGCTAGTCAGACGGCCACCATTACGCAGTTCGGGAATGCCAATATGGCGACTGTTACCCAGCAGTGACGGGTTTCCCCTTGGACCGTGGCGTTGGTTCTCCCCTGGCGCTGCGGTTCCTTTTTTCTTTGGGTTCGGGTTCGGGGCGATTGTTTTGTTTTTTGTAGGCGCATTCGTGGAAGATGTCGACATTTAGTCACCCTTTCGCCTTTACGGCGACCTACTTTTGTCTTGACAAAAGTAGGCAAAACCGTTCGGCTCCGTTCATACGGCCCCTACGCTTCGCTACGGGGTTCCCTCGCTCCGTTCTTGCTCCCGTGGGTACCGCGCTGTACGCCCCATCCTGGGGCGCAGCGCTCGACGGCCATCCATGGCCGTCGCCCCACTACGCAAGAACTCCACTCGGCCTCCTGAAGTCGCAATTGGTGGCGCCTGAACTATCGCGCACTTAGAAGCAAGATCAAGAGCAGATCAAGAGCAGATCAAGAGCAGATCAAGAGCAGATCAAGAGCAGATCAAGAGCAGATATGTTGGTTTTGTTAGTGGCTTTTATGTTGTTCTTCATTACGCTATCGCGGGGCAAGCCCGCTCCCACGTTGAATCACGTAGTCAAACTATGTTGGGAGCGGGCTTGCCCCGCGATGTTGATCTAGAGTTCCCACGCTGGCAACTAGCGACTAGCTGCGTTAGTGCAGGCGCCGCCCGTAACTTCGCGACTTCAGGAGGCCGAACGGAGGTCTTGCGGAGGGAGGTGACGGGCATGGATGCCCGTCAAGCGCTGCGCCCCAGGATGGGGCGTTCAGCGCGGTCCTCCCGGGAGCAAGGCCGGAGTGAGGGAACCCGGAGCGAAGCGGAGGGCCGGATGAATGGAGCGAGGATTTTTTGGTCCCTTTTTGATCCTTCAAAAAGGGACCCGCCGTAAGGGCGGAAAGGTGAATAAGCGTCGACATCACAAATGAATGCGCATACAACTTTCAAAACCAAAACCAAAACCAAAACCAAAACTACAACCGTCAGATCAAAGCCCCCCACCGCCCCGCCAAAAACAAATAATCAACCCAGAACACCTGATGTACCAGAACAATCCCCCAACACACAACCTGATAGGAAACCTTCCGAGTCTTGTGCCGAAACACCTGCTGCGCCAGCAAAGCCCCCGGCCAGCCCCCCAGCAGCTCGCTGGCATGCAGCACTTTCTCCGGAGTACGCCAAGCCTGAGTCCGCGCCTGCTGCTTGTCCTGCCAGTACAACAACAGGCTGACAAGACTCACCACCGGATACATCGCCAACGGCAACCAGTTCCCGCCACTCAACCCCATCCGCAGGCCGCCGAGCACCGGCAACAGGCACAGCACCACAAGTACCAGCCCCTTCAGGCGTGCATTGCGCACGCCCTCCTCACGCCGGGGCGCACGCTGCGAACGGGCCCTCTCAACCATGCGCCGTCGACCAATCGACCCAACCGAATTCCCAAGTCGCCAGGATCAGCAGACCAAAGGCGATTCGGTACCAGGCAAACACCGCATAGCTGTGGTTGGCGATGAACTTGAGCAACCCGCGCACGGCAATCATGGCAAAGATGAACGAGACCACGAAACCAATCGCGAACACCGGCAAATCGCCTGGCTGGAACAGATCACGGTACTTGTACCCCGAATACACCGCCGCGCCGACCATGGTGGGCATTGCCAGGAAGAACGAAAATTCGGTCGCTGCCTTGCGCGAAAGGCCGAACAGCAAGCCACCGATAATGGTCGACCCCGAGCGCGAGGTACCTGGAATCATCGCCAGGCACTGCACCAGACCGATCTTCAACGCATGACTCCAGCGCATTTCGTCAACATGATCGACCTCCACCCGATGCTGACGACGCTCGGCCCATAACATGATCACCCCGCCGACCACCAACGCGGCGGCGACCGTGATAGGGTTGAACAAGTATTCATGAATCAGGTCGGCAAACAGCACGCCCAAGATCACGGCAGGAATGAAAGCAATCAGCAGGTTGGTGGTGAAACGCCGTGCCGGCGCCTGCGTGGGCAAGCCCAGTACCACGTCGAAGATCTTGCGCCGGAATTCCCACACCACCGCCAGGATGGCACCCAATTGGATAATGATGTTGAACGCCATGGCGCGATCGCCGCCAAAATTGATCAGGTCGGCGACAATGATCTGGTGCCCGGTGCTCGAAATGGGCAGGAACTCCGTCAGCCCCTCGACCACGCCCAGAATGACCGCCTGCAAGGCACTCCACAAATCCATCTTTCCCCCAAGTGCGACGCTACGCGTGGCAGGCCGCTTGTTTTGATTGACACAATTGATACCGCACGCGGCGCGTGCTTTTTACAGCGCAAGGACCACCAAAGCCAGCTGAAAAGACCAGCCGCCTAAAGGTTTCATCTGGCGCGGCCGAAATCCTAGCAGAGCCTATGTTTCAAGGCTTGCGTTACCTGCAACTGAGGATGTCAAGAACGACGCATTAGCCGTTGGTCGAGTGGGGGCCCGCGACAAAGCACGCTTGGATGCCCTGGATAAAAAGAACAAGACTGGAGTAACGCATCATGAAGACCCTGAGGTCGATGTCGATCAGCCGCCGCCTGTGGCTGATCCTGCTGGTGGCCGTGGCCATGCTGCTGCTGCTGGGCCTGCTGATGCTGCGCCAGATCCATGACGGCCTGTACCAGGCCAAGGCCGAGAAGACCCGCCACGTGGTACAGACCGCCGCCGGCGTGCTGGCCCATTACCAAGGCCTGGAGGCCGCCGGCACGTTGACCCGCGAGGCCGCTCAGCAGCAGGCCCTGCAAGTGGTGCGCGGGCTGCGCTACGACCAGAACGACTATTTCTGGATCAACGACCTGCAACCGAAGATGGTCATGCACCCGGCCAACCCCAAGCTCGATGGCCAGGACCTCTCCGCCATCCGTGACCCCGACGGCTTCGCCGTGTTCAACGAGATGGTCGCCCTGGCCCGCAGCCAGGGCGCGGGGCCCGTCGACTATCGCTGGCCCAAGCCCGGCGCCAGCGAACCGGTGGCGAAAACCTCTTATATCCAGCTGTTCAAACCCTGGGGCTGGATCATCGGTTCGGGCGTCTACATCGACGACGTGCAGGCCGAGTTCGCCAGGCAGTTGCGCGATGCCTCGCTGCTGGGCCTGGGCATTGCCCTGCTGATGGCCCTGCTGGTGATGCTGATCGCCCGCAGCATCGCCCGGCCACTGCAGGAGGCCGTGCAGGCCATGGGCAACATCGCCAGTGGCGAAAGCGACCTGAGCCGGCGCCTGGACACCCACGGCCGCGACGAGATCACCCAGCTGGGTGAACACTTCAACCGCTTCAACGGTAAGTTGCAGGGCGTGATCGGCCAGTTGCAGGGCGCAGCCCATGCCCTTGCCGAGTCGGCCGGCCATGTCGGTGACAACGCAGGCTCCGCCCAGGCCCGCAGCGCCCAGCAATCGCTGCAGATGGACCAGGTGGCCACCGCCATCAACGAAGTTTCCTACGCCGTGCATGACGTGGCCAAGCACGCCGAGCAGGCCTCCAGCGAAATGCGCAACGCCCAGACGCAGGTTGGCCACGGCCAACAGGCGATCCACGGCAGCCTGCAACAGATCGACCGGCTCTCGGCGACCATCGACCAGGCGGTACAGGTGATCCGCGACCTGGCCAGCCACAGTACGAAAATCGGCGGCGTACTCGAAGTCATCCGCTCGATCGCCGAGCAGACCAACCTGCTTGCGCTCAATGCCGCCATCGAGGCCGCACGCGCCGGTGAACAGGGACGCGGCTTCGCCGTGGTCGCCGACGAAGTACGCCTGCTGGCCCAGCGCTCGGCGCAGTCGACTGCCGAGATCCAGACCATGATCGAGCATCTGCAGGGGCAGTCCGAAGCCGCGGTGCGGGCCATCGATACCAGCAGCGAAGCCTCGCGCCAGACCGTCGAACAGGCCCGCGAGGCCGGTAGCAGCCTGGACGCCATCAACCAGGCACTGGGCAACCTGGGGGCGCTGAATGCCTCCATCGCCAGCGCCACCTTGCAGCAGTCGCATGTGGTCGAGGAAATCAACCGCAACGTCACCGAAACCGCCGACCTGTCGCAACAGACCGCCGAGGCCGCCCGCCAGTCCAGCGACGCTGGGGTGGCGCTTGCCCGCTTGAGCGATGAACTGGAACAGTTGCTGCGCCAGTTCAGGGTCTAGCAGGGCCAGGCGGCGGGTAGCTCGGATGCTGCCCGCCGCTTGAAGCCGGTCGCTCGAAGCGGTTAGCATCGCGCCCTTTCCCCGTCCAAGGATCGCCGATGTCCGGCCTCGAACTCTTCGCCGCCGCGCTCGGCGTCATCGCTGTCTGGCTCACCGTCAAGCAGAATCCCTGGTGCTGGCCGATCGGCCTGGTGATGGTGGTGCTGTATAGCTGGATCTTCTACGAGGTGAAGCTGTACTCGGACATGCTCCTGCAACTGGTCTACGCCGTGCTGCAGCTGTACGGCTGGTGGCAGTGGACCCGCCCGGACCGGGTCGAGGACGCCCGCCGGGTGACCAGCCTGGCACCCGTGACGATGCTCAAGGGCCTGTCGATCGGCCTGCTGGCCAGCCTGCTGCTGGGCGCCGCCATGGCCCACTGGACCGACGCCGCCCAGCCCTGGCTCGACGCCGCGCTTACCGGCTTCAGCCTGGTGGCCCAGCTGTGGATGGCACAGAAGCGCCTGCAGTGCTGGGCGCTGTGGGTGGTGGTGGATGTGGTCTTCGTCGGCCTGTTCCTCTACAAGGGCCTCTACCTCACCGCCGCGTTGTATGCCCTGTTCACCCTGATTGCCGTGCGCGGCTGGCTGGAGTGGCGCCGCGACCCGGCGCTGGCCAGCGCATGAAGGTCCTGGTGCTGTGCGGCCCGGAGTCCAGTGGCAAGAGCTGGCTGAGCGGAGAGATCCAGGCGCATTTCGGTGGCGTGCTGGTGGGTGAGTACGTCCGCCACTTCATGGAGCGCGAGCAGCGCGATACCTGCTACGCCGATATCCCCACCATCGCCCGTGGGCAACTCGCCTGGGAAGACCAGGGCCGGGCGCAGGCACCGGAGCTGCTGATTCTCGACACCCACCTGCTTAGCAATATCCTGTGGAGCCGGGCACTGTTCGGCGATTGCCCCGAGTGGCTGGAACAGGCCATCCAGGCGCGCCATTACGACCTGCACCTGCTGCTGCGCCCTGAGGGCGTCGAATGGGTCGGGGACGGGCTGCGCTGCCAGCCCCGGCTGGAAGAGCGCCAGGTGTTCTTCGACGACAGCCTGGCCTGGTTGCAACGCAACCGGCAGAACGTGCAGGTGATCGATGGCGACTGGTCGCAACGCAGCGCCAAGGTGTTGAGCGTTGTACAGCGCCTGCTCGACGGCAAATCCCCCACCTGCCCCACCGAATGTTAAGCCGCTGATACACCCTGTGGGGCCATGCCCCCCGGATTTGCGCGTATTGCGCCAGATCCGGGGGTAGTGTCACACCCGTGAAACACCCTCGACGAAAACCTGTCAGCGCCCGACTTCAATGGGCCCGGCAGCTCCTGGGTCGCCTCTCTGTCTCAGCACTGATACACCAATCCTTTGACGCGCCAGCTCCAGCCCCTCAACTACCTGATTCAAAAGCAATAACAAAAACCGGCACAGCTTCTGCTCTCCTTCTGGCAACGCGGCCCAGGCCCAACACGCCGAAGAAGGAATTGCCATCGTGGGGAAACTTGATAAAGGCAACGTCTGTCGTCTCCTGCTGATCGGATGCGCACTGGGTTCTAGCTTCAGCCTGCCAGCCCAGGCCGATAACGGGCTCGTCATCATTACCCGTGATGTGCAACCGCGCATTGCCACCCGCGCCCCGCTTGTGCCCGATCCCAATCCTGTCACCGTCAACACCAACCCGTCCGCGCACATCCTCAAGCAGACCAACGAACTGAGCGACGGCGACTTCGCCAGTATCAGCAGCGGCGCAGGCATCAACACGCTGATCACCCAACAGACCAACAACATCGGGGCCAATATCGGCACCCAGACGCAACTGCCGAACATTGCCGGTGGGCGAGCCTCAGGCTCGGGCAATGGCATTGCCAACATGGTCAATTCGAACGTCCAGCAAGGTCTGGGCGCCCTGAAGATCCTCAACGGGGGTCAGTGACATGAAGCATACGCTGCTGATCCTGGCCACGTTATGCAGTGCACCGGCCTTTGCCCAATCCCCCGTGATCAACAACGCCACCATCGACAGTTCAGGCGCACAGTACCAAGGCAACCTGGGTGTCAACCAGGCGGCCGGGGACCAACAACAGCAGGTCAACGCCCGGGCTATCGCCATCGGCCATGACGCCAACGCCAGCACCCAGATCCGCCAACGCTTGCGCACGCCTGTCGACCCCTCGATAGATGCTCGGGCCAGCATCCAGGGCGACGCCTTCAGCCACGGCAACGGCGTACTGGGCGTGAACCAGAGCGCCGGCGCCAGCAACCAGCAAGCCAACGCACTGCGCATCAGCGTCAGTGCCCAACCGCAAAGCATCGATGACAGCGTCCTTCTGCAACAGAACGTGGCGCTGATCAACAGCTCGGACTCAACTGCCCAGACACCCGGCCATCGCCAGGTCAGCACCAGCGACCAGGCATTCACCGGTAGCCGTGGCGTGGTGCAGTTGAATCAGAGTGCAGGGGTGGGAAACCGAACGGCCAACACCCTGAGCATCCGGGTCGCAGATTGACCCAAACAGGTAACAACAACACTTAACCTAAAACAAAGTACGGAGAACCACCATGAAACCCTCGATGGCACTCAAGCCTCTGGTTTTCGCAATTGCTGCGATCATGGCTGTGGCTGTACAAGCTGGGCAGAATGATCCACGTGGCGGCCACAACAACGGCCATAACAATGGCCACAACAATGGCCACAACAACGGTCATCACACCCCTCCTCCTACCAAGATCCCGGTATATGCCACCGCCAATGCCTGGGACAAGCAAAGCAGCACCAACAACCGCATCAACAATGAAGGCACGGTGAACGAAGCCGAAATGAGCAGCTCGGCCTCCGGCACCAGCGGCAACGTCGGTGTCAACGTCGCGGCCGGCGCCGGCAACCAACAGGACAACGCCGCCGCCATCGCCAACGCCGGCGCCGATTCGAGCCTGGACAACAGCTTCGTGTTCGGCTCCGCCTTGGCCACCGCCAACGTACGTCAGTACAGCAACAATAACCGCGTCAACAACTACGGTGTCACCAACTCCGGCGTCATGAGCGGCTCGGGCAACAACGGCAGCGGCAACATGGGCATCAACATTGCCGGTGGCGACCTGAACCAACAGAAAAACACCATGGCCATTGCCAACTCCAATGCGCCACTGGGCAATGCCACCGCCACCGCCTCTGCCGACCAGAATGGCCCAGGCCTGGTAGTGAACAACAGCGCCGACCGCACCTACCGGGTCGATACGCTGACCCTCACCACCACGAAAAGTGGCAGCGCCTCGTACGACAAGGATTCCAGCTACAGCAAGGACAGCAGCGCCTCGTCGAGCTGGGACGCCGCCGGCTCCAACAGCTGGAACGCCAGTGGCTCCAACAGCTCCAGCGCCAGTGGTTCGCGTAGCCATGATTCGAGCTCCTCGGCAAGCGGTTCTCTGAACGCTTCGCTGGATGCCTCGGCAAGCGGCAGCGTGACCCAGACCCAGGACTTCGGCCGCCACGAGCGCAGCCGCACCGACTCGTTCGATGCTTCGCTGACCGCCTCGATCGACGCGTCGTATGACAAGTCGCACGAGAAGTCTTCCAGCTCCTCGTACGAAAAAGCTCGCGACTCTGCGTTCGAGAAAGCCTACGACTCCTCCTATGAGAAGTCGGGCAGCGCCTCCAACGAATCGTCGAAGTCCGGCTCGAAGAGCTACAGCGAGTCCAGCTCGTACGACCTGAGCAACACCGTGTCGTTCCAGGTGCTGACCCCTACCGGTTGGGCCAACCCTGTGACCAACACCGCAACCCTCAGTGGCTCGGTGAACGGTGGCAGCGGCAACCTCGGCGTCAACGTCGCCGCCGGTGTGGGCAACCAGCAGAGCAACTCGCTGGCCATCTCCAACACCTCGTTCTGAGCGCTGTAACCGTAAGGCCCCCTTCGGGGGGCCTTTCTTCAACAGGACCAGGGGGCAAGACCATGCGGATGATCGCCTTGGCGTTTTTGCTGTGCATGGCCAGTTACAGCGAAGCGGCGCAGATGCCGCTTTCGGTTTTGCCGGGGGGTGCGGTGATCTACAAGCCCATCCAGAGCATCCGTGAGCGCAAGTTCGCCGACCTGGTGCAACAGAAGACCGATTTCAGTTGCGGCGCCGCGGCGCTGGCAACCATCCTGCGCCAGGCCTACTGGCTGGATGTGGACGAACAACACATCATCGAAGGCATGCTGGCTCACGCCGACCAGGACCTGGTGCGGGTGCAGGGCTTCTCCATGCTCGACATGAAACGCTACGTGGAAAGCCTGGGCATGCGTGCCCGCGGCTACCGGGTCGCCGCCGAAACCCTGAATAGCGTGCGTATCCCCGTGGTGGTGCTGATGGACATCCGCGGCTACAAGCACTTCGTGGTCATGCAGCGGGTCGACAAGGGCTGGGTCTATATCGGCGATCCGGTCCTGGGGCACAAGCGCTACAAGGTCGAGGACTTCCTCAAGGGCTGGAACGGCATCATCTTCGCCGTGATCGGCCAGGGTTACGACAAGACCAATGCTTTGCTCGACCCTCCTCTGCCGCTGAGCGCCAAGGGCCGGATCAACAACTTTACCCCGGTCAAGGACGCTGACCTGATGGACTTTGGCTTCATCCGCAGCGACTTCTTCTAATGACAATCAAGCACGACGCTCCGGGAGCATCCCATGAAGACTCCAGCATGGCTCACCCTGATCTGTCTGGCAGCCGCCCTGCCCATCCAGGCAGAGACCTTCAAGCCCATTGAACTGAAGGACCAGGAGTTGGCGAACCTGCGCGGGCGCTATGTAATGCCGGGGCGGATCATCAGTTTTGGCGTGGTAATGACCAGCACCTGGCAAAACGCCAGTGGCGATGTCATCGGCGCCAAGACCTCGATGCAGGTCCAGCAGTCGACCATCAAACCGCAATTCTACGTGTCGATGATCGACAAGAAAGGCTCCGGCTCGGGCAACGCGCAAGGCACCGGCAGCGTCACGGGCGGCGCGGGCCTGAACACGACCGACGGTGTCACCCAGGTAGTGCGCGCCGCCGGGGACAACAATACCGCCTACAACAACGTCGATATCAACGTCACCAAGGCCAACCAGGCACCCGATACGCCACAGCAGGGCCAGGTACTGGCCGCAGGTTCCACACTGGTTGGCAGCAACGGCGCCGGCTCGCTGAGCGTATCGGCCAGCGGCACCGGCGTGCAGCTCGACGTGGTGGCCAACAACAACCAGGGCAGTGCCCTGCAACGCATCGCCCAGGGTGGGTTGATGCAGAACGCGACATTGCTCGGCAACGGCAACCAGGTCAGCAACCTGACGTCCCTCAACGTCGTGCTGCGCGACAACGTGCCTGACGCCGCGCTGAACGGCAATCTTGACCAGCTCAAAGGCCTTCGCGCTCTCGGATACTGATCTACGCTGACTCTCATCGTATGTAGTCTGAAGGGACGGCTAACCCATGCACCGATCGTTGACGTTCAGAGCTGTAGTCTGTCTGAGTACCTTGGCACCCGCGACATTGCTCTACGCAGCACCGGACCCTCAGGTCGAGGCACTGAAGCAGGAGTTGCGGGAGCTGAAGCAACGCTACGAAGCCCAGCAGAATGCCCTGATGGTGCTCGAGCAGCGCGTGCGGCAAGTAGAAGAGACCCCGGCGGCGCCGCCGCCCAGGCGCCTGACAAGGTCCCCCTCGGAACCGGCCAAAGGCGCCCAGACGGTTGCGTCTGGCACTCCGGGCAATGCAGGCAGCTCCTATGGTCAATCGCTCAAGGACGACTCCGAGCCTGCGCAAAGTGTTTCCAACCTGTATGACGAAGCCAGCGGCTTCTTCGGCGGCGGCAAGTTCAGCGTCGAGACCGGCGTGACCTATACCCACTACGACACTCGCGCCCTGACCCTCAACGGTTTCCTCGCCCTGGACTCGATCTTCCTTGGCAACATCAACCTCGACCGCATCAAGGCCGATAACTGGACACTGGACCTGACAGCCCGCTACAACCTGGACCAGCGCTGGCAGTTCGACATAAACGTGCCAATCGTGTACCGGGAGTCGACCTATTCTTCCGGCGGGGTAAGCGGCGTCGGCTCCACCGCCTCGGATGCCACGGTAACCCGAGACCCCACCATCGGCGATATCAACGTGGGGGTAGCCTACAAGTTCCTCGACGAGTCGGAAAACTGGCCCGACGCGGTCGCGACACTGCGGGTCAAGGCCCCCACCGGCAAGGACCCTTACGGCATCAAGCTGATCAGGGATACGGCCAACGACAACCTGGCGGTGCCTGAAAGCCTGCCCACCGGCAATGGTGTCTGGTCGATCACCCCAGGGATTTCGCTGGTCAAGACGTTCGACCCAGCCGTTCTCTTCGCCAGCCTGTCTTACACCTACAACATGCAGGACTCGTTCAGCGACATCAGCCCGGAAGTCAACAGCAAGGTCCCAGGCGACGTGAAACTCGGAGATTCCTGGCAGATCGGTGGGGGGATCGCCTTTGCCCTGAACGAGCGGATGAGCATGTCATTCTCGGTCACCGACCAATTCGCCAGCAAAAGCAAGATCAAACGCGACGGCGGCGACTGGCAGTCGATCACCAACAGCGACTACAACGCCGCCAACTTCAACGTCGGCCTGACCTTCGCTGCCACCGACAACCTGACCATCGTGCCCAACCTCTCCATCGGCCTGACCGAAGACTCGCCAGACTTCTCGTTCAGCCTGAAATTCCCCTACTACTTCTGACCACTCCGGGCCCGCGCACGGGCCCGGCATTTGGTTACCGGTTTTGTAGCGCCCGACTTTCCCGGCACCAGCCTGTTATCATCCGGCACACTTTTGTGACGGTTTAATGGCATTAAGGAAAGTTTCGTGAACAACCTGCTCGGTCCCCCTCGCGCCCGCCTTGCCACCCTGGCAATCCTGGTGCTGGTGATACCCCTGACCGCGCGCGCGCTGCTGGGCTGGTCCAACCCCTTCGGCTACCTGTCTGACCTCGCCATCGGCAGCCTGTTGGTCCTGCTCCTGCAGCGGCGCCCCTGGTGGCTGGCCCTGCCGCTGCTATTGGCCTGGGGCGGCCTGTGGGTGGCATCCGCCGAGCTGGTCAGCGCCGTCGGCAGGCTGCCCACGGTCGACGACCTGGCCTACCTGATCGACCCGCAGTTCATGGAAAACTCCACCGGCGGCGGACTGGCCCATGCCTGGCTCCCCGTCCTGCTGGTCGCCGGCCTCGGCGCCTGGCTGGCAAGCGTATGGCGATCGCCAGCCGGCGCGCCATTGCCACGGCGACTCTGGGCCGTGCCCCTGGCGCTGTTCGGCCTGCACTGGGGCGGCCAGCAGCTGGCCCCTTCGGACGCCGACCAATGGCGCCAATACGGCCTCACCCACCAGGCGCTGTCGACGGCGGTGGGCAAGGTCCAGCATCAGGCCTTGAGCCGTATGGGCCGGGTGCCGGCAGTCACGGCGCTGTCCAGCGCCGGCCTGACCCAGTCCGACCTCAATGGCGTCAAGCTGCTCGACGCACCGGGCAAGGCGCGCAACCTGCTGATCATCACCGTCGAGGGCATCCCCGGCGCTTACCTGCGCCCCAACCGCGAGGCACTGGGCAGCCACTACCAGCAGGACCTGATGCCGCGTCTGAGCCAGTGGGCCGAGCGCGGCATGAACACCCCCGACTATGTATTGCACACGCACCAGACCATTCGCGGCCTGTACGCGATGCTCTGCGGCGACTATGACAAGCTGGCCAACGGCACGCCCAAGGGGGTCGAGCTGCTGACCCAGCAGCAACGCAACCAGGCCTGCCTGCCTGCCCAGCTGCGCGAAGCCGGCTTCGCCACCCATTACCTGCAAGGCGCCGGGCTGCGTTTCATGGCCAAGGACCGGATCATGCCGCACATCGGCTTCGACACGGTGCATGGGCTGGAGTGGTTCGCTAACGACAACTACCTGGAATTCCCCTGGGGCAAGGACGACCGCGCGTTCTTCGAGGGTGCGCTCGACTATGTTGGTGAGCTGCGCAAGCAACCAAAACCCTGGATGCTCACCCTGCTCACGGTCGGCACTCACCAGCCGTATTCGGCGCCGGAGTCCTATCTGCAACGCTTCGATAC
The DNA here is from genome assembly GCF_002934345.1 of Pseudomonas sp. PONIH3. Taxonomy (NCBI): domain Bacteria; kingdom Pseudomonadati; phylum Pseudomonadota; class Gammaproteobacteria; order Pseudomonadales; family Pseudomonadaceae; genus Pseudomonas; species Pseudomonas sp. PONIH3. Next base: position 8,336 of record NZ_CP026386.1, on the reverse strand, counting down.
GCCCAAGCAAGCTGCGGTGGCCTACCTGGACGATGCCTTGGGCAGTTTTCTCGACGGTCTCGAGCGCCAGGGCGTGCTGGAAGACACTTTGGTGATCGTCACCTCCGACGAATCCCACGGCATCGATGGCGTGCGCCTGGCTTCGGCCTGGGGCTTCAACCTCACGCTCGCGCCGGAGCAGGCCCAACTGCCCAGGCTCAAGCAGGGCACCTACGGCCACGTCGACCTGAGCACCTCCCTGCTCGACTATTTCGCCCTGCCGATCCCTGCGGCGTTGGCCGGGCGCTCGCTGTACCGCGACTATGACAGTGGCCGCGAGATGATTTCCTACACCAACGGCATGCTGCGCTACCACGATGGCCAGGGCACCCTCAGCGAGTGCGATTTCCAGCAGCGCTGCCGACGCTATGCCAGCCCCGGTTTCATTGCCGACCAGGCCAAATTCGTTGGCCGTGGAGACGACGGCCTAGGAGCGCAGATCGGCCTGCTGGCCACCGGCCTCGACCAGTCGTTGCTGCAGACTCCGCTCAACCTGCGCTACCAGTTCGGCGGCCCCTCCCCCATCGCCCTGGCTGAGCGCATCAGGGATGACTGGGCCGACAACCTGATCGGCGCGCAATACCTGGAGATGCCCGAAGGCACCCGCACCCGGGTACGTCTCAAGGTACGAGCGCTGGATCCGCGCCACGCCGCGTACATCCGGCTCAAGGCCAAGGAGCTTGAGCAGGATGTGCAGCTTGGCTTGCCCGAAGAGATTCGAGTAACGGCCGATGAGCCGCTGGAAATGCAGTTCGATTTCGACAACCCCACCGTGCGCAAGGCGTTTTCCTTCCACCTGTTGGGGTATGGCGGCGGCGAAGTGGAGGTCAGCGACTTCAGCGTGATCACCGCGCTGCCCGATGAGCCAGAGACGGTGGAGGAACTGGCGGACGGCCATCTTGCCCAATCGAGCTGAGGCCCCGCGATCGACAGCGTGGTTGCTCAACGAATCTGGTGCTTGTGCAACAACCGGTAGAACGTCGGCCGCGACACACCCAGCACCTTGGCCGCGATGCTCAGGTTGTCACTGTGCCGGTTCAGCACATCGCACAACGCCTGCCGCTCTGCGCGATGCTTGTAGTCCTCGAGCGTGCCCAGCGGCTGGTCCTGCTCCTGCAGGTCCTGCAGTCCCAGGTCCTGGGCCTCGATCTGCCGTCCCTCGGCCAGCACCAGGCCACGTCGCACCCGGTTGGCCAACTCGCGCACATTGCCCGGCCAATCGTGCCGTCCCATTGCCGCCAGGGCACCGTCGCTGAACGAGCGGGGCCGCCTGCCCGTCTCCGCGCTGTAAAACTGCGAGAAATGGCTGGCCAGCATCGACAGGTCACCATGCCGGTCACGCAGCGGCGCGGTCACCACTTGCAGGACATTCAGGCGGTAGTAAAGGTCTTCGCGAAATCGCGCCAAGGCAATGGCTTTTTCCAGGTCCACATGGGTGGCCGCCAGAACCCTGACGTCGACCGCGATGGGCTGATTACCGCCCACCCGTTCGATGTGCTTTTCCTGGAGAAAGCGCAACAGATTGGCCTGCAACTCCAAGGGCAGGTCACCGATTTCGTCGAGAAACAGGGTGCCGCCATTGGCCGCTTCGATGCGCCCCACCTTGCGCTGGTGGGCTCCGGTGAAAGCGCCCTTTTCATGGCCGAACAGCTCGGACTGGATCAGGTGTTCCGGGATCGCCCCGCAATTGATGGCAATAAAAGGTTTGTCGCGGCGATGTGATTGCCGGTGCAGGGTGCGCGCCACCAGTTCCTTGCCGGTTCCGCTTTCGCCACGGATGAGCACCGGTGACTCGGTCGGCGCCAGCTTGCCGAGCAGCTTGCGCAACTCGCGGATCGGCCGGCTTTCACCCAGCAGCTCGTGCTCGGGCTCATCGACGCGCACCGTGCCCTTGCCGCGCAGGCGTGCCATGCCAAAGGCACGCCCCAGGGTGACCTGCACCCGGGATACATCGAACGGCAGCGTATGGAAGTCAAAAAACCACTCGCAGACGAAATCGCCGACATTCTGCAGGCGCAGTTCCTCGGCGCTGAGCACGGCGATCCACTCGGTATTGCTGCGCTTGATCAGGTCCTTGACCGCCTCGGGGTGCAGCAGGTGCGAGGCTTGCAAGCGCACCAGGCCAACATCGCAGGGTTGCTCCAGCGCCGCCTCGAGCGTGCAACTTCGGACATCCCAGCCGACACTGCGCAAGCCTGGCAACAGGCGGTGGCAATCGTCGCAGGGGTCGACGATCAGCAGGCGGCGATGGGATGCAGGTTCAAGCATGACCTTTCCTTGGCGCCAGTTATTGGTTTTTTACCTATAAACAGACAGTTGCGACGCCCGAATTAACAGTAGCAATTAACTTGACGCTCCCCACTACCGTTGGTCAGCCCGCCTGCCGCGCACTCTGCCCACTCGGGAATTATCTCCATCCTTGCGCGTCATAGGCGCAGCGGCACGCAAGGACGAATGATCGTCAATAAAAAAAATCACCGGCCTTGTGACTTGAACCCTGACCTGGAGCATCAGTACAAATAACCCCGCGTTGTAACCTGTTGAGGAATAACACCGCGGAACAATATTTCGCTGTTTGGGACCATGAGAGAGACCGAACCATGAACGCCCCGCTCCGTGTCAACGAAGCACTGCTGATCGCCGACCACGCCTTCGAACCCTTCCAGTGCGTAGCCTGGGATGCCCCCAACGGTACTGGTGAACTGAGCCTGGCAGTGGTCGACCGGACCAGCACCCGTATCGGCAGCAAGCAAGTGTCCTCGCGGGTCTACTCGGACCCTGCGCAATGGGCCAGCCTGATCGAGGAAGTGCGAGCCGAACTGTCCGGCAAAGGGTACGACCTGCAACCCTGGTCGATGCCCAAATAAACAAGGCAGCCTGTAACAAGTGCGTGGCTACCACGCACTTGGTCAACTTTCAGAGACCACGAATATAACTTTTCAATTGCGACATCCTGTCGCAGTTACATGCTCAATCGACCACGCTGAACTGCTCGATATGCCGGTATTCGGCATGCAGTTGTTCGGCAAGTTGTCGTGCGCGGCCTACTCGCACCGCCGCCCGTTCCATGTCCACCAACAACGTGCTGCACGGTAACGGCTGCATTGGGGCTTCCTGCAGCAGGCGGCCATCGGTCAGTACCAGGCAGCGCTGGGTCTCCAGGGGCAGGCGCTTGCTCCGCGCCAGCAACCACTGGCGCGCCTCCTCGAGCGCTGTTGGTAACGGCGTGCCACCGCCAGCCCCCAGCCCCTGCAACCACGGCTGCAGTGCCGCCGAGGCCTTGAGACCATGCAGCTGCCATTGCGGCTTGTCGCCACTGACGGTGAGCAAGGCCAGGCGCGCCCGTTGCCGATAGGCTTCATCGAACAATCCGGCCAGCAGGCCTTTGGCTTGTGTCAGTGCCTGGTTGCGGCGGGTGGAAGCCGATGCATCGACGATCACCAGCCAAAGCTCCGGCGCTTGGGCCTGGCGCTGTTGCCAGCACAGGTCGCGATGCTGGCGCGGGCGCCCCTTGAGCAAGGTCGTCAGCCAAGCGATGCGGCCGGTCTCGGCCGTACGCGGGCGGCCCCGGGCACTACCTGTCAAATTGCCGACACGGGGCTTGGCATCCGCCGCCTGGGCATGGCGCGAGCGGATGCTCAGGGCTTTTTTGCCCAGTTCGGCACCTCGCGGCGTGCGCCCGTCGCCATCGGCTGGGGCGGCAAGGCGCCCCAGTCACCCTGCCCGCCTTGCGCTTGCTGCGGCCGAGGTGGCTCGCCCGCCGTGGCGGCCTGCGCCTGCGGTGCGTGAGCGCGACGACGATGGCGCAAGGCGAATTCGGCAACCGCTTCCACATCCGCTTCCTCGATCACTGCATTGCCACGCCAGGCGGCGTGAGCCCGTGCAGCCCGCAGCCACACCAGATCCGCACGCATGCCGTCCACCCCGGCGGCAAAACACCGCTCGGTGATCCAGGCCAGGGCCTGGTCATCCAGGGCGATCGACGACAATTGCTCACGCGCGGCCTGGCAACGCTGGCGCAGTGCGGCCTGCTGAGGCGCCCACTGGGCACAGAATGCCTGTGGGTCGCTGTCGAAGGCCAGGCGGCGGCGGATGATCTGCTGCCGTGCTTCGGGCGCGGGCAGGCCCTCCAAGGCCACGTTCAGGCCAAACCGGTCGAGCAGTTGCGGCCGCAGCTCGCCCTCCTCCGGGTTCATCGTGCCGATCAGCACGAACCGGGCGGCGTGCCGATGGGAGATGCCATCGCGCTCGATACGGTTGGTACCACTGGCCGCCACGTCCAGCAGCAGGTCCACCAAGGGGTCGGGCAGCAGGTTGACTTCGTCGACGTACAGTACGCCGCCGTCGGCATGGGCCAGCACACCCGGCGAGAACCGCGCCTGGCCTTGGCTCAACGCGGCATCGAGGTCGAGGGTGCCGACCAGCCGCTCCTCGGTCGCCCCCAGTGGGAGGGTCACGAACGGGCCGTCGCCCAGTAAATCGGCCAGGCCCCTTGCCAGGGTGCTCTTGGCCATGCCCCGGGGGCCTTCGATCAGCACGCCACCGATCTTCGGGTCTATCGCCGTCAGGCACAGCGCAAGCTTGAGGTCGTCGGCGCCGACCACGGCGGCCAGGGGGAATTGTACGGGTTCGCTCATGTTCAGCTGTCTTCCTCGCCGGCGAGCAACTGCTGCTCGAGGCTCTCGCGATAGTCGCCCGGTTCTTGCCACAACCCGCGCTGCTGGGCTTCCAGCAAACGCTCGGTAAGGTCGCGCAGGGCTTCGGGGTTGTGCTCGCGCATGAAGTCACGGGTGGCCGGGTCGAGCACATAGGCGTCGGCCAGGCCCTGGTAATGATGATCGTCGATCAGGTGGGTGGTGGCGTCGAAGGCAAACAGGTTGTCGACCGTCGCCGCCAGCTCGAACGCACCTTTATAGCCATGACGCTTGGCGCCGTCGATCCATTTCGGATTGAGCGCGCGGGCACGAATCACTCGGTTGAGTTCTTCCTTCAGGGTCCGCACCCGCGGCCGGTCAGCCTGGCTGTGATCGCCGTGGTAGCTGGCTCGCGCGGTACCGGCCAGGGTTTCGGCCGCCGCCAGCATGCCGCCCTGGAATTGGTAGTAGTCGTTGGAGTCGAGCAGGTCGTGCTCTTGGTTGTCCTGGTTCTGCAGCACGGCCTGCACCTGCGCCAGGCGCTGGGCGAACGCGGCGCGGGCCGGTGTGCCCTCGTCGCTGGCGCCGTAGGCGTAGCCACCATGGTTGAGATAGACCTCGGCCAAGTCGTCGCGGCTGTGCCACAGCCGGCCGTCGATGGCGTTCTGCACGCCAGCGCCATACGCCCCCGGCTTGGCTCCGAATACCCGCCAGCCGGCCTGCCGCGCCGCCTGCTCCAGCTCCATGCCGGCGCCGAGCAACACTTCACGCTCGGCGCGCACCCGTGCGGCCAGGGGGTTCAGGTCGTCCGGCTCGTCCAGCGCGGCCACCGCCTGCACGGCGGCGTCGAAAAGGCGGATCAGGTTGCCGAAGGCGTCGCGGAAGAAACCCGACACTCGCAGCGTCACATCCACCCGCGGCCGGTCGAGCAGGCTCAATGGCAGGATCTCGAAGTCGTCGACCCGCTGGCTGCCGGTGGCCCACACCGGGCGCACGCCCATCAGCGCCAGGGCCTGGGCGATGTCGTCGCCGCCGGTGCGCATGGTCGCCGTGCCCCACACCGACAGGCCCAGCTGACGCAAGTGGTCGCCGTGATCCTGCAGGTGGCGCTCGAGGATCAGGTTGGCCGAGGCAAACCCCAGGCGCCAGGCCGTGGTGGTCGGCAGGTTACGCACATCGACGGTGTAGAAGTTGCGCCCGGTGGGCAGTACGTCCAGGCGGCCACGGCTGGGTGCGCCACTGGGCCCTGCCGGGACGAAACGCCCGGCCAGTGCGGCCAGCAGGCCGTCCATCTCGGCGGCGCCACAGGCGTCCAGGTCCGGCGCGACCCGTTCGACCAGTGCCTGCAAGACCTCGCGCACCGGTGCCCAGCCGTCTTCATCCGGCAACGCCACAGCCCCTTGCAATGCCTGCTCGATCAATGTCAGCGCGAGGCACTCCAGACGCTCACGGGTATCACCACAGGTGCGCCATGCGCTGTTGTCAAGTTGCAGCAGCAGGCCCGGGCTCGGCCCGTCCCAGGCCTGCCCCAGGTCGCAGTCCAACGGATCGAAGCCCAACGCCAAGGCCTTGGCCAGCACGCGAATCAGGCTGGCATTGCCGCCCTTGCCATCTCCCCGAGCCACCCGCACCAGGGCCAGCAGCGTGTCGCTGCGCAGGCGCCCCTGGGGCGACTGGCCGAATACATGCAGGCCATCGCGGATCTGCGACTCCTTGAGGTCGCACAGGTAGGTATCCAAGCGCGGCAACCACACCGCAGCATCCTCCAGCTGCCCTTCAAGCTGCAGTTCGCGGTCGATGTGGTTGGCCTTGACCAGTGCGAGGATGTCGCGCTGCAACTCGTTGGCGCGACGTGGATCGAGCAACTGCGCTTCGTAGTACTCGTCGGCCAGCTGTTCCAGGTGGCGCAGCGGGCCGTAGGTCTCGGCGCGGGTCAATGGCGGCATCAGGTGGTCGATGATCACCGCCTGGGTACGTCGCTTGGCCTGGGCACCCTCGCCTGGGTCATTGACGATAAATGGATAGATGTTGGGCAACGGCCCGAGCAACGCATCCGGCCAACATTCGGCGGACAGCCCCACGCCCTTGCCCGGCAGCCATTCCAGGTTGCCGTGCTTGCCGACATGGATCAACGCATCGGCGGCGTAGCCGTTGCGCAACCAGAAGTGAAACGCCAGGTAGCCGTGCGGCGGCACCAGGTCCGGGTCGTGGTATACGGCGCTGTGGTCCACCTGGTAGCCCCGCGCCGGCTGGATGCCGACGAAGGTCAGGCCGTAGCGCAGGCCAGCGACCATCATGCGCCCGCTGCGGAACATCGGATCCTGCTCAGGCGGCCCCCAGCGCTCCAGCACCGCGCGCTGGTTGGCCTCGGGCAACGCGGCGAAGGCGCTGTGGTAGTCGGCCAGGGCCAGGCTCTGGGCGCAAGGGCGCTGGTCAAGATGATCGAGGTCGTTGGTCACACCGCCAAGCAACTGGTGGATCAACTCGGTGCCGCTGTCGGGCAGGCCGGCTACCGGATAACCCTGCGCCTGCAGGGCCTTGAGGATATTCAATGCCGCGCCTGGGGTGTCGAGGCCGACTCCGTTGCCGATGCGCCCGTCGCGGGTCGGATAGTTGGCCAGCACCAGGGCCACGCGCTTCTCCTGGTTGTCCAGGCGCGCCAGGGTCACCCAGCGCCGCGCCAGTTCGGCGACGAAATCCATGCGTTCGGGGTGGGCGCGGTAGCAGACCACGTCGGACTGGCTGCGCTCGCTGCGCCAGGCCAGGTCCTTGAAACTCACCGGCCGGGTGATGATGCGCCCGTCCAGCTCGGGCAAGGCGATGTGCATCGCCAGGTCGCGGGCGCCGAGGCCCTGCTCGCTCTGCTCCCAGCCGGGCTGGTTGTCCTGGGCGCAGATCGCCTGCAACACCGGCACGTCGCGACGCAGCGGGCGCAGATTGGGCTGTTCGGGGCTGGACAGAGCGAAGCCGGTGGTGTTGATCACCACCTCGGCCTGCACTTCGTCAAGCCAGGCCTCGACCTGGTCCAGGCAAGCGCGTTCCTTGAGGCTGGCCACGGCGATCGGTAACGGATTCAGGCCGCAAGCCTGCAGGCGCAGGCAGAACACATCGATGAACGCGGTGTTGGCCGCCTGCAGGTGAGAGCGGTAGAACAGCAGCGGCGCCACCGGGTACTCCGGGTGCCATTCGGTGTACCAGTCCTCGAGCCGTGCGCTGGACTTGGCCGGGTGGTAGACCACCGTGCGCGGCAAAGGCTGCGGTTCGTCCCAGGGGTAGGCGCGCCCCAGCCACTGGCTGGCCAGGCAGTTGAACAGGTTCAGTGCATTGGCCTTGCCGCCCTGGCGCAAGTAGTGCCAGAGGCGCTCGGCCTGTTCGCCGCGTACCGTGCCCAGCCCGGTAAGCTCCGGGTCGGGCCGGTCGTCGCCGGGGACCAGGATCAATTGCACGCCCTGCGCCGCCAACGCCACCAGTTGTTCGACACCGTAGCGCCAGTAACCAACGCCGCCATGCAGCGACACCAGGATCACCTTGGCATGGCGCAGCACCTGGTCGACATACAGGTCGACCGAGGCGTGGTTCTGCACCTGCATCGGGTTGGCCAGGCGCACGCTGGGGAAATCCGCCGGCAACTGCTCGGCGGTTTCGGCGAGCAGCGCCAGGTGC